>CAWICB010000001.1:0-595529 GCA_963834515.1 uncultured Actinomycetes bacterium
GGAAGGTCGGCGGTTCGACCCCGCCCCTGACCACTCCTTCTCACCTGCGCAAGCGTGCGCTCAGTGATTGCCGCTGTGCGAGCAGTAACGCTTTTAGTCTCATTTTAGTCTCATTTATTTCAAGCGGACGATCGGCGCGAAGCGCAATCACTGTGGGTGAGTTGTGGCGAGTGGATTCGGCCGTCGCTTCCTCAGCCAGAACCACGCTCCTATGGTTGTCAAGCCATTCGTGGAGCGAATAGGCGCTGGTGATTGTATGACTGCGGGGATGGTGGGCGACGTGCAGATAGACGGTCCTTTTCCTGGGTGAGGCTCACCAGGAACAGGACGAGTCGCTGTCTGTGCTGTGCTTCGCTCTTTGGCCCATCATCCCTGAGGATGGCCAGGTGGCCATGGTCGGCACTATGGTGCAGCGTTCTGACCGTAACGATTGCCTACCGGTTGCCTTTCTAGGATGCTGGGAGGTCCGGGATCGCCTGGTCTTGGAAGATGGAGCATGCATCTTCCAAGGTGACCGTGGCACGCACTGGCCAGCCACGCCTGAGGGCTCGGGGCCCTGGTATGTCTGGCCGCCTGCCGGGGCGGTTCATCGAGGGGAGGATGTGGCGAGCATGGGACCGAGGATTGCCATCATCGGCGGCGGGATCGCGGGGTTGACGGCCGCCGTCGCGCTGGGCCGCCGTGGCTTGGCCGCCGAGGTCTATGAGCAAGCACCTGCGCTCGAAGAAGTCGGGGCCGGGGTGGGTCTGTGGCCGAACGCCATGGCAGCCTTCGAGCCGATCGGGTTGTCCGCCAAGGTGGCACAGCTGGCAGTGACAGTTGCCAGGCAGGGTATCAGGCGGCCCGATGGCAGCTGGCTGATGTACATCACAGAGGGGCTGATGGCCAAGCGGTGGGGGACCGGGTTCGTGCTCGTCCACCGAGCCGAGTTGCAACAGCTGCTGGCCGCCGAGCTCGACCCCACGGTCATCCACCTGGGTGCCCGCTGCACCACCTTTGAGGACAGCGGCCAAGCGGTGATCGCACACTTTGCCGACGGGCAGGAGGTGCAGGCTGATGTCCTGGTCGGCGCCGACGGGGCGCACTCGGTCGTGCGGGGCACGCTGTTCGGGCCTGCGCCGCTGCGCTACCGCGGCTACACCGCGGTGCGGTCGCTTACACCGGCGGGATCGGTCCCGCTTCCCGGCGAAGGTACCGAGACCTGGGGCCGGGGCGCGCGCTTCGGCTTTGGCCCCACTAGCGGCGAACGGATCATCTGGTACGCGATGTGGAATGCCGCGGCGGGAGGGACGGACGACGGCGACACCGCAGCGCGCTTGCGTGAGCTCTTCGATGGCTGGCACGATCCCATACCCGCCATTATCGAAGCGACCCCGGAGACCACACTGATCAGGAACGACATCTACGACCGGTGGCCGACCCGGACCTGGGGCCGGGGACGGGTGGCGCTGGCCGGCGACGCCATCCACCCAATGACCCCGGACCTCGCCCAGGGGGCATGCCAGGCGATCGTCAACGCAACCACGCTGGCTACCTGCCTCGCAGCCTCACGTGACACTCGAGCGGCCCTGCGCGAATACCAGCAGCGCAGGTGGCGCAACGCCGCCACGACGACGCTGATAGCGCGGAATACTGGCGCCATGGGCCAGTGGAAAGGGCGCATTACCTGCGCCGCCCGCGATGCCATGATGCGGGCCACGCCGTTGTCCCTGCAGCTCCGTCAGTTTGACGTCGTCCTAAGGCCGCGGCAAGCCAGCGCACAGCGCAGAACATCCTGATCCGTACGATGGCAGACCCGCCGAGGAATGATCCAGTAGGCGCTCCTATCGGCGGTTCCACGCGCGTTTTCTCTGAATACTTCCATCACCGCGCGTGACGCTATCTCTGCGCAGGCTGTGCAGCGAACGGTGTTTCCGGCCCGACACGCCGGGCTGAGATCCGGCGGGATGGGCACTGTGAGTGATGACATCAGATGCTGTGAACGAGCACAAAAGTGACGAGAGTGACGGGCGGCGGCTGTCGCCAGAGCAGGCCGCCGCGGCGGCGATGGTGGCCGAGGCCCGGCAGCGGGGCCTGGAGCTGACCGGGCCTGATGGGCTGCTGAAGCTATTCACCAGGAATGTGCTGGAAACGGCCCTGAACGAGGAGATCACTGAGCACCTGGGGCATGAGAAGAATCAGGCGGCGCCGGAACGCCGGTCAGCGAATGTGCGCAACGGCGTCCGCTCCAAGACGGTCATCTCCGATGCGGCAGGTGAAGTCCGCATCGATGTTCCCCGCGACCGCGAGGGGACTTTCGAACCGCAGATCGTGAAGAAGAGACAGCGCCGGCTCACCGAGGTGGACGAGATTGTGCTGTCGCTGTATGCGAAAGGACTGACCACGGGAGAGATCTCGGCGCATTTCGCTGAGATCTACGGGGCGTCTATTTCCAGGGAAACCGTGTCGCGGATCACCGAGAAAGTCGTGGCCGAGATGCAGGAATGGGCCAGCAGGCCGCTGGATGCGGTTTATGTGGCGGTCTTCATCGACGCCATCGTGGTCAAGGTCAGGGACGGCCAGGTGGCCAACCGGCCTGTCTACGCCGCCATAGGCGTCACCGTCGACGGCCGCAAGGACGTGCTGGGCCTGTGGGCCGGGACCGGCGGTGAGGGCGCCAGGTTCTGGATGAGCGTGCTCACCGACCTGAAGAACCGTGGGGTGCGGGATGTGTTCTTCCTGGTGTGCGACGGGCTGAAAGGCCTGCCGGAAGTGGTGGGGAATGTGTGGCCGCTCGCCATCGTCCAGACATGCATTATCCATCTCATCAGGAATACGTTCCGGCTCACTTCCCGCAGGGACGCTGATGCGATCAAGCGGGATATCAGGCCTATCTATACCGCGCCTAATGTGGATGCGGCGTCCGCGGCGCTGGACGAGCTGGAAGAGAAGTGGGGTGATAAATATGGTGCGATGATCCGGCTGTGGCGCAACGCGTGGAACGAATTCATCCCGTTCCTCGACTACGATACCGAGATCAGGAAGGTGATCTGCTCCACGAACGCGATCGAATCCCTGAACGCCCGCTACCGCCGCGCGGTCCGGGCCCGCGGCCACTTTCCCAGCGAGCAGGCCGC
Source organism: uncultured Actinomycetes bacterium (assembly GCA_963834515.1). Lineage (GTDB taxonomy): Bacteria > Actinomycetota > Actinomycetes > Streptosporangiales > Streptosporangiaceae > RYN-230. Next base: position 3,117 of record CAWICB010000001.1, read on the forward strand.
ACTGAAATGCCTGTATCTTGTGACCCGCAGCCTGGACCCGACCGGGACAGGCCGCACCCGGTGGACGATGCGCTGGAAACCCGTGATCAACGCCTTCGCCATCACGTTCGGTGACCGCTGGCCGGCCGCCGAGACCTACTAACCAGCCAACGCCGGAAACACCGTTCGTGAGATAGACCCGGGAAGTCCCCGAAAGTGGTGCCCGGGGCGGCGTATGGCTGAGCACCTGGGCAGTTCCGACACGCTGGTCGGCAGCGCGGCGCCAGAAGCGTGCGAAGGCCTGTCACGGCCCCGCTGGGGGTGAAGGCAGTCTCAGCATACCAGGTACACTGGCGTCAAGAACGACGTGCGTGATGCTGTGGTTTCGTTCGTGAGTTTTGACCGCGGTTGTTCGCGAGTTCTGACCGCACTTGGCGGCCGGGCGGGTTGTTTTTGTTCGTGAGAAGTGACCGCACTGCGGGTGGCTGGGAGGGTCAGGGCGGGTCTTGGCTGAGCAGGAACTCGCCGTCGTTGCCGCCGAGGAGGAAGATGAAGCGGTCCAGGTCGGCGCGGAGTGTGTCCAGGCCGTAGGCGGGGTGGCCGATGTAGGCCAGGAACGATGGGGCGAGCGTGGCGGGGTCGGCGGCGAGCCAGCGGGCGATGAGCTGGAGGATCCCGGCGAGCTCGATGGCGTCGGCGGTGTCGATGCAGGTGCGGGGCATGGCGGTGCCGGGGTTAGTTCTGCTGGGCGGCGCGGGTCTGGGCAAGGCGGTAGGAGTCGGTGCCGGTCTCGATGATGTTGCCGCCGAAGGTGAGGCGGTTGACGATGGCGGCGCAGAGCCGGGGGTCGGTGAAGGTCTTGGTCCAGCCGCTGAAGCTCTCGTTGGAGGCGATGGCAACGCTTGCCTTTTCTTCCCGCTCCGTCAGCACCTGGAAGAGGAGCTCGGCGCCGCGCCGGTCGAGTTCCATGTAGCCGAGCTCGTTGACGCAGAGTAGGTTGACGCGGCCGTAGCGGTTGATGGTCTTGGTGAGCTGCCGGTCGTCGGCCGCCTCCACGAGCTCGTTGACGAGCTTGGTGGCCAGCGTGTAGCGGACCCGGTAGCCGGCCATGGCGGCTTCGGTGCCCAGGGCGATGAGCAGGTGGGACTTGCCGGTGCCGGAGTCGCCGATCAGGCAGAGCGGCAGTCCTTTCCTGACCCAGTCGCAGGTGGCGAGGGTGTTGATGACGGCGGGGTCGATGCTGGGGTTGGCGTCGAAGTCGAAGCCGCGCAGTGATTTCTCGCGGGGGAACCCGGCGGCCTTGATCCGCCGTTCGGCGCGGCGGCGGGCGCGGTCGTCGCACTCGGCCATGAGCAGCTCGGCGAGGAACCCGCGGTAGGACATCTGCTCGCGGGCGGCGGCCTCGGCCAGGTCGGGGAACTGGGTGCGGACCGTGGGCAGCCGCAGCATCCGGCAGGCCTGGTTGACGGCGGCGTCGGCGGCCTGTTCGGTCAGTCCGCGGCGGGGCTTGGCGGTCATGGCGGGGGTCCTTCCTGTGCGGTGCGGTGGCGGCGGAGCAGCTGGTCGTAGGCGGCGACCGATGGCAGCGGCCGGGCATCGGGCGGCAGCTTGTCCAGGCGGCGGGCGGTCAGGGACGTGACCGCCGACGGGCCGGCCAGCGCCGTGTCCGGGGCGGGCTGGCCGTCGGCCTCGTCGGCGGCCTTGCGTGCCTCGAGCGCGACCGCGTCAGCGGTAAGCGCCCCGGCCCGCAGCGCGGCGGCCAGCCCGGTCACGACGTGCTCGCCGTCCATGTGGCGGTGCAGCAGCAGGACCCCGACCAGCGCCCGGGTGCCGGCGGCGTCGCCGTGGGCCTTGCGGGCGGCGGCCCACCAGGCGTCGTGGACGGGGGTGAACTTCCCGGCGGCGCGGGCCTGCTCCAGGGCGGTCGCCCCGGGCAGCGCGCCGGGCTTGCGGACCAGCGCTTCCAGGTAGTGGTCCAGGTCCAGCCTCACGCCGGACTTGCCGGGCAGCCGCTCGTGCCGGGCGACCTGGGCGTGCCCGTCGTAGATGACCAGGTCCGAAGCGTGCAGCAGGACCCGGACCCGGCGGCCGATCAGCCTTACCGGCACCGAGTACTTATTGGTGCGGACCGTGACCTGGGCGAACCTGTCTACTGCCGGGGTGAACCAGCGGCCGGTCTCGAACGGCTCGGCCGGCAACGGCGCCAGCAGCGGCCGCTCGACCGCAAAGAACTCCCCGACCGTCCGCGCCCGGCCGCCGATCCGCCGGGCCTCGTCGGCGGCATCCCATTCGTCGATCATCGCGTTGAGCGCCTGAACTGACGGCACGTCCGGGACGGGGACCAGGTGGTTGCGGCGGAACCAGCCGATCTGCCCCTCCACCCCGCCTTTCTCATGAGCGCCGGCGATGCCGGGCTGGCAGTAGAAGGCATCCAGGCCCCAGTGGGAGCGGAACGCGGTCCACCGGTCGGTCTCCACCCGGGACCGGCTGAACCCGATGACCTGCGCGACGGCGGACTTGAGGTTGTCGTAGCGGATCTTCCCGGCCGGCACCCCGCCCAGCACCCGGAACGCGTGCTCGTGACCCTCGAAGAAGGCCTCCTGCCCGCCCGACAGCGAGACCCGGTGCACCGCCTTCCCCGAAAACGACAGCCGCAAGCAGAACAAGAAGCACCCGACATCCGCCCCGGCCAGCCGGACCACGACCTCGCCGAAGTCAACTTCCGCCTCATCCCCCGGACGATGTGACTGCGGCACGAAGACTTCAGCCGGGCCGCGGCCGGCCTCCACCCGGATCTGCGGCTTGCGCCCGGCGACATAGGCACGGACCACGGGATAGGACACGTCCGCCATCTGGTGCTCGTCCATCAGCCGGTGCCAGATCCGCGTGACGGTATGCCGCTGCTTGCGCGGCGCATCAAGGTCCGCTTTCAGGATCTCGTCGATGACCGGCTTGAACGGGTCCAGCTTCGAGGGCCTCGGCGGCAGGCCCTTACGCGGCCCGGGCCACGCCGACGACATCGCCTTCACGATCGTCCGCCTGCCCACCCCGTGCTTGCGCTCGATCGCGCGAGCCGACATCCCCGCCCGGACATCCCGGCGGATCGCCGCGTACAGCTCGACCTTCGACGCAGGCGGCATGAGGACACTCCTTGGTCCCCAAGCGCATCTACCGTCTCACCGCAAGCCCTCCGGTGCGGTCAAAACTCACGAACAACAACTTCCCCCAGACAGGGGTGCGGTCAAAACTCACGAACAACTGCGGTCGGTTCTCACGAACAGAACCACCCCGCAGACCGTCATGACCCGTCCTGCACGGCGATCCTTAATCCTGAAAAGCGGAAGGTCGGCGGTTCGACCCCGCCCCTGACCACCACACTTCTACCGCCCCTGAGCTGGGCAAACACGTATGACCGGCCCTCGTGATCCGTGCCGGTGAGTGACCGGCAGGTCCCCTCTTGGCCCCTGTGAGCCGCACCTAATCGCACGCGGATCGCACGCGGGCGCCAACCATTCCCGCCGCGCCGCCCGGCCGAGGCGCGCGTCCAGTGTCGCAGCTGCAAAAGCTGGACGGCCGACCTCGACGGCGACCTTCCTCGGCAAGATCATCGGCGCCTATCCAGAGGACGAGCGAGGAGCCGATGTTGCAGGTATACCGCCACTTACGGTATACCTGGTGGATGAGGCAAGCCAGAAGCCAGGAGCAGACATGCCTATGACGCCGCAGCCGCACGAAATCAAGCGCGTCCCAGTCGGGAGCGAACGGCCTGCCAGAGTTCACGTGATCTGGCACAACCGCAAGTTCGTGGGGTACACCGTCAGGCTGGATGCGCGCCAGGACAAGTGGGCAGCGCTCTCTCCTTACGGGGCGCTGGTCGGCGAAACGAACACGCACATCGAAGCGCTATCCCTACTCGCTCCTGATGCCGAGATCGCACCAAAGAAGACCAGCGTCTACCTGGACGGCGCGACCGCCGCTGCCGTCCGCCGGAGCGGACAGCCCCTGGCGGAGCTGATCCGAAAGGGCTTGGCCGCATCCCCATCACTGAGTGATGATCCCAGCGGCCGTGAGGGTGCACGAGCGGACTCTGGGTCGTCCGGCGGATCGTCCGCAAGGCCAGCAGCTAGCGGTTAAACCCTAAGAGCCTGCTTGAGAACTCAGGCGGCTCGTGGCTGGGCGGTGGCTGATTGCCGGGCGAGGCGGCGGGTCATGACGATGATCATGGCCCAGTGGACGTAGGTCTGGTGGCGGGCGGGCAGCCGTTCGTAGTCGCGGACGGTGCGGCGGTGGCGGGTGATCCACGACAAGGTCCGCTCTACCACCCACCTGCGGGGCAGGACCTTGAAGGTGTGCAGGTCATCGGGCCTTTTCACGATCTGGAGGGTGATGCGCAGGCGGGTCTTGGCCCAGGTGACCAGCTTGCCCGCGTAGCCGCCATCCGCCCAGGTGAGCTGGATGGAGGGGAAGGCGCGGCGCAGGTTCCACAGCAGCGGTTTCGCGGCGTCGCGGTCCTGGACGGACGCGGCGGTGACCAGCATCATCAGCAGTAAGCCGCCGGTGTCGACGGCGATGTGGCGCTTGGTCCCGTTGATCTTCTTCCCGGCGTCGTAGCCACGGCGGGCACGCGCGATCATCTCCGAGCCCTTCACCGACTGGGAATCGATGATCGCCGCGGTCGGTGCCGGGCTCCGGCCGGCCGCGGCGCGGACCCGGCCGCGCAGGTCATCATGCATCCGGGCGGTGGAGCCGTCCGCCTCCCACTTGCCAGCCCACCAGTACACCGTCCCGGCGGGCGGGAAGTCGGCGGGCAGCGCCCGCCACACCGGCCCGTTATGGGTGAGGTAGCGGATCGCATCGGCGATGTCGCGCATGCACCAGCTGGCGGGACGGCCGCCGCGCCCGGCCAGCCACGCCGGGGGCGGCAGCGACGGCTCGCAGACCGCCCATTCCGCTGCGGTCATGTCTGAGGGGTAGCGGCGGGCGCGGGTGCTGCGGGAGGCCCCGCCGGGGCAGCACCGGCACGCCACCGCGCCGGCGACCGGGGCCGGGTGGACACGCTCATCGGCGGCAGGGTAGAACGGCACGCAAGGCTCCTGGCATCGCGCTGGATTCGACACCCAAGCGATTACCAGGAGCCTCTTGCGTCACATCAGCGACACGCCGCGCCACGTCCAGGAAGATCCGGATGCGTCCGGCCTGCGGCAGGCAGGTTCTCAAGCAGGCTCTAAATACTGCCGGAGCGACAGAACAGCCATCAGCCATTCCTGGTCCGCCCCCGTCTTCCTCATAGCTGCCCACCCCTGATGAGCGGACGCTGTGTCATCCCTGAAGGTGTGGTGCCGTGTCAAAGGGGGGTTTTGCGGCGGTGCTGGCGGCTTTCGGGCGTGCGTGACTGGGGTCTCCTGTTTCCCTGGTAGCTGCCATGTCCGTGGCGGCTGGCCCGGGCGGGTCAGGGACCGGGCGTAAGCCCGGCCGCCGGGGCGGCGCCGCAGGCGTCCTTGAGGCGACTGGCCGGGTGCGCGATGATCTGGCGGCGGGGAGACCGGAGCCGGGACCGTGCGGGGCATATCCGGTTGTTGTGGTCCCGTCCCCATGGTGGGTCCCGCGGTGCGGGCAGTGCCGCTGGCTGCAGTCATCCCTTCGCGTGTCCCCGGCCGGGGGCCGGGCCGCATGGGGCGGGTCCGCGTCAGAGGGGGCGGTCAGGCGGGGTCAATCAAGGGGACGCCCGCGCTGCCGGGTGAGGGCGGCGGGGCAGACACAGGACGCGGCCTCGCGCCTGGCCGCTGGCCAGGAAGAGCTGTTCATGCCGCCCGCGCTGGCGGCTGTGCCGCCGGCGGGCTAGCGGGAGATCTGTGCAGGCAGCGGATCTGCCCGTCGCGCAGGCCGTAGAAGATCAGGGTGAGGAGCCGGCGGGCGGCGGCGGCCTTGGCGATGTTGCGGGCTTCTTTCCCGCGGCGGGCGATGATGCCGGCTTTGACAGCGCCGGCTGCCGGGTCCGCGGGTGCCCGCTTGCGGGCGACCTTGATGTCAGATTCGCGGTGCCGGGGTGCCAGCCCGGCCCATGAGCACAGCTGCCCCGCATTGCGGAACCGGGTCACGTCACCGGTCCCGGCGGTGATGACCGCAGCGAGGACCGGGCCGGTGCCGGGCAGCTGCTGGATCACCTGGGCGCCGCGGTCACCGGCGAGGAGGTCCGCGATCACCTCACTGAGCACGGTGATCCCGGCAGTCAGCTCGCCGGTCAGCTGCCGCAGCGAGGTGACCTTCCCGGCATAAGGCTGGGGCAGCCCCACGCCGTCCAGCCACGCCGACCCGGCCACCCCGAAGATGCCGGTGCAGGCCACCGGGACGCCGAGCTTAGCCAGCACGGCGTGGACCTGGTCTTGGCAGCTGGCCCGCAGGTGCACCAGCTTGTGCCGGTAACGGGTCAGCTCCCGCAGTTCCCGCACCCCTCCGGCGGCGCGATCCACGCCTCCGCCAGCCGGCCCATCCGCAGCAGGTCAGCAAGATCGGCGGCGTCACGCACGTCGTTCTTGACCCTGCGGTAGCTGAACGCCTTCACCCCCAGCGGGTGGGCCAGGTGCACCTCGGCGCCCGCTGCCGCCAGCGTGTCAGCTGCCCAGTACCAGCCATACGCCGCCCCGGGCACCACTTTCGGGGACTTCCCAGCCCGGCCGACCTCCCGGCGCAATTCCTCAGCTTGTTCTTTAACCTGCCCGGCTGTGACCTGGGCGTTTCGCATACCTTCTGCCGGAGTGTCCCGGCGTGTCGCGGTGCGTGAGTACGGCCTCCGCATGATCATGTGTTCTCGCCAGAGAAGCATGATCACGATCGAAGGCCGTGATGAACAGCTTGCCAGAGGACGCCGGTGGCGGGCCACTCGCACGCGCCGTGCTGGCGCGGTTCCGCCGCGACTTCCATTCCAGCCTGACCGCCCGCGCCGATGAGCTGTCAGAGCTCACGGACGCGGTGCTGTGCACGGACGGGCCGGTCCGGTCCCTGGCCGGCTTGTCGCTGGCGCCGGGGCACCGGCGTGGCCACGGCGCCTTGTATGACGCGGTGAACTGCGGCCGGATCGATATTGCCCGGCTGCGCCGGTCGCTCGCCGGGCTGCCGTTACCGCGGGCGGCGGATGGGCGGCTGATGCTGGCCGTGGATGTCAGCAACTGGCTGCGGCCCGGTGCCGCCACCAGCCCGGGCCGGCTGTTCTGCCACGTCTATGGGCGGGGCAAGGGGCAGGCGCAGATGATCCCGGGCTGGCCATACTCGGTGGTCGCGGCCCTGGAGCCAGGCCGCACCTCCTGGACGGCGGTGCTGGATGCCATCCGCCTGGGCCCCGATGACGATGAGGCCGAGGTGACCGCCACACAGGTCCGTGAGGTGATCACCCGGCTGATCGCCGCCGGGCACTGGCGCCAGGGGGACCCGCCGATCCTGGTGATCTTCGATGCGGGCTATGACCCGATGCGGCTGGCTCACCAGCTCGCTGACCTGCCCGCCGGGCTGCTGGGCCGGCTGCGCTCCGACCGGGTGCTGCACTTCCCCGTCCCGGGCCGCCAGCCTGGCACCAACGGCCGGCCACCCCGCCACGGCCGCGAGTTCGCCCTGGCGGATCCGGTCACCTGGCCGGACCCAGCCGTGATGACCACCACGGCGACTACCCGGTATGGCACCGCAGTGGCGCGGGCCTGGGACCGGCTGCACCCCCGGCTGACCCACCGCTCCGCCTGGCTGGACCATGACGGGCCGCTGCCTGTCATCGAAGGGACGCTGATCCGTCTCCAGGTGGACCACCTGCCCGGTGACCGGGCTCCCAAGCCGGTGTGGCTGTGGTGCTCACTCACCGGCGCCCCGCCCGCTGACGTGGACCGCCTGTGGCAGGCGTTCCTCCGCCGTTTCGACCTGGAGCACACCTTCAGAATGTTCAAGCAGGTCCTGGGCTGGACCGCCCCGAAACTCCGTGACCCGGCAGCCGCGGACCGGTGGACCTGGATCATCATCACCTGCCATGCCCAGCTCCGCCTCGCCCGGCCGCTGGCTGCGGACCTGCGACTGCCCTGGGAACGGCCCGCCCCGCCCGGCCGGCTGACCCCGGCCCGGGTCCGCCGGGGGTTCCGGAACATCCACCAGGCCCTGCCCCGCCTGGCCGGTGCGCCGAAACCCGGCAAACCCGGACCCGGACGGCCACCCGGATCGAAGAACCGCCGCCCAGCCACCCGCCACGACGTAGGGAAAACAACGAAGAGAGAACCCACACTCAAGGCACGAAGCGAACGCGCAGGTTAAACGACAAGCTAAGAACGGCTCAATTTGGCAATGCTGGCCGGAATGCTGCGCATCGGGGCCGATCCAGCTCGCGGCGGGAATTGTCCGGGCGCCAGCGGATGACTGCGGGCAGGGACGGCCTGATCGTGCCCGGCGTGACGGAAGGATCGTGCTCAGCCGGTTCAGCCCTTCAGGCTCGGACTGTTCCTCTCACTCGCCTGTTTCGGCGCCGCCTCACCCATCCCCCCTCCCTCCACTACCGCCCTGTGCAACGCATGCAGGCGGTCTGGCCGCTTTTTGGCCGCACAACGACGCTCAACGTGGCCGCCTACCGCGCGCACCAGTGAACAGCATCTCTGCAGGCCAGCCGGGAAGTGAGCAGGTAGCGCGTGCGAGTGCAGATCACTACGGATGAGGAGATCGGAGGATGCCGGGCTGAAGATCAGCCACGCTACACTTTGCGTATCGTGCTCGGGGGAGGTGCCGGGAATGGCAGGGCGGGAGGCGAGATGGCAGCTGGGGAAGGAGACCGTGGTCACCTGCGGGCGTCGCACGCCGACCGGGAGCAGGTGATCGGCACCCTTAAGGTTGCGTTCGTGCAGGGCATGCTGGGCAAGGACGAGTTTGACCAGCGGGTGGACCAGACGCTCGCGTCGCGGACCTACGCGGAGCTGGCCGTAGTCACCGCGGACCTCCCCGCGGGGCTGACCGCGGCCCAGCCGTCCCAGCCCGCCGGGGCGCAGGGCAAGGCGCGAGTTCTGCGGCGCGGCGCGGTGCTCACCGCGGCAACCGTGCTTTATGCAGCCACGTGGCCGCTGGCGTTGTCCATCCACAGGAACATGGAGGGCAACCCCGTGACCTTCGCTCACAAACTGGTCGTGATGAGCACCCTCGTCTACTTGCTCGTTGCGATCGTGGCTGTAAAGCGGATGCAAAATTCCCGGCAGGACAAGCGTTTCGGCGGACAGCGACCGCGGCGGCCAGCACCCGGCGCGGGCGGTCAGGCGTCCCGGCGCCCGCCATCAGCCGGGGCAGGCGGGGAGCTCCCGGCGCCCGGTCACGGTCACGCCGCCGAAGCGGCACGAAGGCGTCGTCTTCCCCGGTCGCCATTGCCGGGTCGCGGCCACGGCGCCGGCGACGCCCTCGCCGCTGGGACGGCCCCGGCAAGCTGGTGACTGCGGCCCAGGCCCGGCCGGACAACACCAGAGCCGGGGATCTGAGGGTTAGCTGCCGCACATGGTCGCCGCCGGTCTGAGTGACGAACTGAGTGACAACACCCGGTCTTGGACGGACGCTGGCGGACTGCAGTGGAAAGTGGCCAGCCGATACACGCGGTACGGGCCGAGGCCATGCGCGTGTTGCTCTGCCTTCGGGACGAAGAGGCCGCTGTCACCAAACTCGTGGTATAGCCCCCCGGATCGTGCCGTGCCCAATCAGATGGCCTGGGGGCTGACGGCAACCGTGACGGCAACGATGGGCACCAGCCACTACCATGAGCACACCTCGGCAACCGTCCACGCGCTGGCAGTAGCCCAGGACCTGGCCGTCTGCTACACCTGAAAAGCGGAAGGTCGGCGGTTCGACCCCGCCCCTGACCACCAGTTTGACCAGCGGGAACTCTGCCTTGATCAAAGCTGCTGCCCTGGCTTGCTAACGGATTTGCTAACAGCAGCCTTCATGGCCTGGGCTTCATAGCCTGGGCGAAGACATCTCCGACGCCGGGAGAGCATGTTCGCGCAGCGCGTGCGAGTAAACGCACACAGTCACGGCCGGGTCTGCATGGCCAAGCCGGGCGGCCACTGGCCACAGATCAGCTGGGCTCACGCGGCATACAGCCGGTACTGGGCGGTGCGCCTTCGCGGCGACCTGTTGTCCGACTGCGGGATGGCGCCACCAGGGCGTTCGTGTGGTCGCCGACGGCGCGTTTCGGGTTCACCGACTCTCGACTCGCAGTCCGCTCGCACAGGATTGGCGGGGTCCGGGAGAAAGGAGACCAAAAGCTGCCCAGGTGAGCAGGTCGCCAGCGTTACTCCTGGCCGGTTGCCGCCCACGCGCTGAGCAGCATGTAAGGAGCGCCTACCAGCGGGTGGATCCTTTCCCCTTCGTCCCTCAGCCGTTGCTCAAACGTCTCCATGCCGATCTCCTCGGCGGTGGCCACTCCGGTGCCCACGATCAGCGGCTCGGCGACTCGCATGGACTCCATTAGGAAGGCGAGGCCGACCTCGTCGCCGGGTCCGAAGTGCGGCTGGACCCCGATCATCCCCAGCGGGTGCAGGCCGGCCTCTTCGACAATGGCCCACAGCCGGGGGCCAAGCATGGATAGCCCGGCCTTGGCGAACGCTTCGACCAGCCAGGACTTGACCTGGGTCATAAACGCAGTCTCTGGCAGCGACCGGATCACGGAGAGATCCGCTTCTATCGGGACGACCAGGCCGCCAGGGCGCAGCACCGTGGCCTGCCGCCGCAAGACCGCGGCCGGGTCCGGAACCCACATCAGGACCAGCCGCTCGACGATTGCGTCGAACGGCCCGCCCGGCGTCGGGTCGTGGATGTCGCCCTCCACGAACTGCACCTGGGCCAGGCCGCGTTGTTCTGCCCGCAGCCGAGCCCGGGCCAGCGCATCCGGCGAGCGGTCGACGCCGACCACGGAGCCATCGGGTCCCACCAGATCGGCGGCCACGAACGTCACGTCCCCGGCACCGCAGCCTAGATCCAGCACCCGCATACCGGGCCGGATGCCTGCCTCGGCGAAGATCATCCGGGTCGCCGGGGCTATCGCTGCGCCCTGAGCCTCAAGGCGGGCCAGCTCCTCTTCACCGATGCCGGTGCCGAACTGGTAGCCCGAGTCGCTGTCACCCATTGCGCTCCTCTCGCCAGGCCCGCAACGATGATCCCGCGCCTGGCCCCGGGCGGACAAGACGCAGCCACGGAGCACGCCGAATAGGTGACAGCATCCAGGTCCGGCTGTCGGCGGGGTGGGAACGCGCCATCAGCCGGGCGGGTCCCCCTTGGAGCGGATAGACGGTGCATGATGCCAGTACACGCGTGGCACCACAGCCGTAAACACAAGAGCCATGGTTGCAATCTGGGTTGCAGTTCACTGCCGTCCAACTCGGTTCACCGGAGTATGCGCATGCGATCTGACCTGCGGCGCGAACACCCGTGAACCCCTGCGGACCCGTCCCGCTCAAGCTTTTGATCCGATGGGACAGTCCGCATGATGGCGAAGCCACCTCGTACGGAGGCTTCGACACCTGGGTGGATGCAGCGGCAGATGCAGCAACCAAGTCGCCCACAAGCGTCCGCTGAACCGCCCGTAGACCGTTGGCCTGCGTCCCGTGACCGCTAACGACCGTTGTGCAAGGAGTTCACACCGAGGCGGTCGAACCGTTTCAGCAGGTGCAGGATGATACTGGCCGTGTCCCGCGAGCGGATGACAGCAAGCAGCCGATCGGAGCCCAACCATGACGGTCACTAGCGCTGATGTTGAGACGGTGCGGCGCTTCTACCAGGCGCTGGCCGCGCGGGATGCCGCCACCCTGGAGTCCTGCTTCGCCCCCGGTGCGGTGTGGCATCTGCCGGGCAAGAGCCCGATCGCTGGCGACCATCACGGCTGGCCCGCGATTAGTGACGACTTCCTGGCCAAACTCGGGCCATTGTCTGGGCATACCTTCCAGGCCGAGTTGCTTGACGTCGCGGTCGGGCAAGAGTTCATCGTGGCGGTGCAGCATGCGACGGCCTCGTACCAGGGGCGGCGCCTGGACATCACAGGCTGCCAGCTCATGCGGCTGGAGCACGGCCGCATCGCAGAAGTGCGCGGACACTACTCTGACCAGGATGCGCTGGATGCCTTCTGGGTGACCGGATAGCTGGCTGGGCCGTTGCTAACGCTCTGCTAACAGGCGCGGATACACGGGGATGACCGTGGACGCCATGATGTCCGGCACGTCCTGTGGCCTGCTCATGCGGACCGTCCGTGGAGCGCCCCGGCGGGACTGCTCAGCCGCGGTCGGTCATGACCGGGGCAGAACGTAGCAGGCTGGCGGGCTCGTCTCAGGCTCTCGTCAACGTCGCCACTGTGGTATGCGGCCAGCTCAGGCTGGCGAAGTTCAGCAGCACAGTCTGCGAGTACTGCAGCCGCTTGGGCTCGGTGTCGCCATCTAGGGTCTGCAGCCAGAACGTCGCGGCGACGTGCGCGGCGTCGGCGTTCGGGCCGTCCTTGGTGCCGACGAGAAAGGCTGTGTTCGCTGTTCCGCCACCCACGATGGTGCCCGCGGTGGTCAACACGTGCAGCATGGTCGTCGTGGTGACCTTCGGCTGATTCGTGGTCAGCACGCTGTTGGGGTTGTCGAGCATGGCCTGGGTGATGCCGGTCAGCCCGACCCCGGACGTCCGGAACGGCGTGCTCTTGTTCAGGTGCTGCTCGTCGAAGTCGACCGGCTGCTTACGATTACCGATGCTGAACGGGGTGATGCTGGCAGCCGGGATCGAGGGCCCTCCGGCTGCGGTCGTGGCGGTCCCCTGGACCAGGATCGTCGTGCCGTGCGGGATGGAAGCCATCCGGACGATAGTGCTGGGCTCGCGCGGGTCAGTAGTGAGGGGGACGTTGATCCAGACACCCGGCTCAATATGCAACCCGGCTAGGGCCCCGTTGACCTCCACGTTGGCATCGGAGATCTGCTGCAGGTACGTCAGCCCGTGCATGAAGATCTGGGCCGTGACCAGGCCGCGGTTCGGGATCTGCCCGTTGATGACCTCCAGGTCGATCTGGTCGCTGGTCACGTTCAGCTCGAGAAAATGGTCGGAGGCGCCTCTGTGTGGCCGCCAGATGGCATTGAAGCCCTGCCCGCTCCAGCTGCCGGCAAGGCCAGCGAGCGGGCCCAGCCCCTGATCCGCTGCGGCCGCGGGCGGGGCGGCCGCACCCTCGTCGTTGTCCAGTGGCTGGAACACAAAATTTGCTGCCAGTTCCATGATTTCCCCCTCAGCGAGGCGTGGTTCACCCGCGGCCTACGAGGCCGACGCCATCCCGGTACAGAACTAAGGACCAATTCCGGTCACTGGAAGTAATGGCCGGCCAAGAACATGGTAGTTAGGCGAGCGCAGCACGGCAATGGATCTCTTCCAGGGCTGCCTGCCTCGTGCCTGGCCGGTTCGCTGAATCAGGCGTCTTGGTGCTGCTCGCACTCAGCGACGGGCCCAAGGACCGCTACGCTCATCACCACCGGTGTGGCCGGGTTGCGGGATGAAGCGCGACGACGTCAGGTCGAGCTGCACGGCAACGAGAGGGCGAGGGTAAGCCGCGGACGGTAAGAAGGGCGACGCCCAGCTGGCTGATGGCATCCCGGCGGTTCGCTCGCCGCAGGCGACGCAGGCCCAGGCTCGCCAGATCGACATCAAAGGCTGGCCCAGCCCGGCACCGGGCCCCGCCAGCGGCTGCCGCCCACACAACGCGCCGGGATCTGTGCAGGGGTAGCCCGCTGGCCGCTTTGGCCGCACAAGTACACCCAGCATCGCCTCGATCAGCAGCCCGGCGGCTTCGAGCGCGCGGCCGTGGGCTTCCAACGGTTGATGCTCGCTGTGAAAGGTCATCCGGATGCCGCCGCGGTCGGACAACCACCTCATCGGTGCCGGATGAAATCTGGAGCCGGAGATCACCAAGCCACCTGCATGTGGCTTGTCATGACTGGGTATGGACACGGGCCTGGGCGGTTCTGCAGTGCCGCGTGACCGCGGAGAGGGGTGCCCGGGAATTCGCCAGTGCATTTGGTGGTGAGCGGTGACACCTCAGGTTGAAGGCGGACTGGAGCTGGCGCAGGCCATCGACTCGTTAGCTCGTGTACTCAGTCGTGCGTCCTTGCAGGTTCAGCAAGGGGAGTCGGGTTTCCGGCTGGAGCCGGTCGAGTTGGCGCTGCAGGTTACTGCGGCCCGCATTGGGCCTGGACTGGACGGTATCGAGTGGCGCGTGCTTGGACTCGGTGACCAGGCGGTGTCGCAGGCTGGGACACCGCACCGTTTGACGATGCGTTTCGCCCCGCGATCACCGGGGCGTGTCTCCAGGCAGGATACGAAGGAGCAAGGTTTTGATCGGCGGACGATCGTCCAGGAGATGTTTGGATCTGACAGGCTTCCTGAGCCTCTGAACTGGCCGCGCAACCGTGAGACGGAGAGACCGGAATCTGTCAGCGAAGTCATTGCCGTACGAGTCCGCTATCTCGGGGTCGGGCAGCCGGGCCGTCTGGTGATCGAGCAAAAATTTGAGAGAAGACCTAGCAGTCCAGAATCCGATCGGGAACTTGCTGAAATCCGCCAGATATCAGCTGAAACGCACCCCGGGCACGCTGAGAGGGAGAGGCTTGTCGAGGCAACGGCAGAGTACGTTGCCTCCCGTTTGGGCAGTGGAATCGTTGGGCCGGTAACGTATCGGTGGGAAATACAGGGCCTGCTCGACCCGGCCGCAGTTAGTAATGCACTTGATCGCTCACAGCAATGGCTGCAAGGCCTGGTAGAACGGCCGATCGAGAGGGCTGCCACCCCACTGGGCGTACCGCCGGCGCTGGCTGGGGCACTAGGAGCCATAGGGGCCAATGTCGTTACCGCTCCGGTCGCGCGCGATGTTCAGGGCACTACTCAGATAATCGATGTCATAGGCATAATAATTGGTAGTGTCGCGGGCATCCATCCGCTGGTTATAGCCAGTGTCAAACACCTGGCTAACACCGAGTTCCAGCAAGCAGTTGCTGGCGGAGTTACTAAGGTGTTCGACGGCCTCCTCGCTGGCAGCATAGACGAGCCGCCATTCCGGCCGGTATCGCACCCGACACACACACTCCGGCCTGCGGGACCCGCTTCCCAGCTGCCGACACCGTCGCCCGGGCCAGCGGCACCCGCTGAGCAGACTGGGCCACAGCCACCCATTTCCCCAGCGCCCGGGCCAGCGGCACCCGATCCCAAGCCGCCGATACGGCCGACACCCGGAATATCTGGGCCAGGCGGCCTCGGCTAATCCAGACTCCGGAATGGCCTGAAAGGCAGACGGTCCAGGAAAAGTTAGGGCCACATCGCGCGCTGGCTTCGGGACGAAGAGGCCAACACAGACACAGTGAGCGTGGGACATGCGTGGGATGGCGTGTGATCGGATACCTGGGCGGCCGCATCACGCAGGCCACGATGGGTGGCGCCGCTGACTCGGTGATGGTCTGCCAAATCGCTGGTCTTCGGCCAGGTACCCGTACGGCGGCCAGCCGCATCCAGCGAGCAGATCAGATAGCGTCCCGCCATGAGGTGGCAACCAGATAGCCCGGTCTGCGCAGAGTGCGGCTTCAACTGGGAGCTGACTCGCCAGACTGCCATCGAACTGGTAGCTGAAGTCCCCGATGCCGCAGCTGCGGCCGTCACCCTGATAACGACCCTACGCAACGTACTGGCGATCGCTGGTCTGCCTCCATGTACGTGTGGCACCTGGTGGATGTCTTGCGGATCGGCACCGAGCGGCTGCTGACCCTCACCGACGATCCTGACCGCGGAATTGCCTGCTGGGACGAGAACACCCTCGCCGAGGCGCGGCGCTACCATCGTCTGTCCCCAGCCGTCGGGCTGATCATGTTGCAGTCAGCGGCGCGAGAGTGGGCCAAGACCGCCGCTGTGGCACGAGCTCACATCCAGGTCCACCATCCCCAGTTCGGCGCCCTCGGAGCGGTTGAGATCATCCGCCGCGATGCCCACGAAGTCTGCCATCACCTGATGGACATCAACCGCGACGCAGACGTTCAGTACTGAGACGCAGACGTTCAGCACTTGATGCGCCACGGTGGCACTTCGAACGCGGCCACGAGCCTGCACGCCGTGCTAACGACGGCTGCGGACACGTGGGGTTGATCCTGGACCCAAGGCAGCCAGCACCTCGAATGGCCTGGTCAGACGGCCTATCGAGGACTCACCTGGACTAGGCAAGCCTCCTGAAAGCGACGGCCGGCGGTTCGATCCCGTCTCTGGCCACCATCTCTGACCAGGCGATACTCCTGGCCGAACATCCTTTAGGGTCGGCCTTAGGTTAACGTCGAGCACAGCTCGTTCCGGGATGCCCAGCGGCAGGAGAGTAGTGGCCGCCGGGTGACTCGCGTCATGCAGCCGGACCGCACGGACCCTGTTGACCTCCACCTCGACCAGTCCGCGATCACGACGATCGGGGCACCACCGGGCGCGACCGGTGTAGTCCGACGAGCAGGACCGCTGAGTCTGCGAACTCACCGGGCGATTCAACGTCGCGATGGCTGTTTTGACCGGCTTAGACGTCCAGCCCCACGTCTTGGGGTCGAGTGGTGGGCACTCACTCACTGACATCCGCAGCCGGCCTCAACCGCTTCCTCGATCGTGGCATCTGCATCGCTTCCCAAGCACTACATCTTGGCCACCAGGACGGCCACGTCTGATCACGCTCCACCCCCGTTGACTCATTCGCCAGCGAATACAGTACAATCGGCCATCGAATCCAGCCCGACCAGCAGGACAAGCTCAACGTAATGTCCACTCAAGCATTAAGGGGATAGGTGCGTGCCCCGAGCGCTAATAACGGGAATTCGTGGCCAGGATGGCCGATATCTCGCGGACTTCCTGAACGGTAAAAACTACGAGGTATTTGGCCTGGTGCACGACGCGCGAACAGACGATTCGCGTGTGGCCCGCGAGATGCCATTCGTCCAACTGGTTCGTGGAAACCTTACTGATGTCACTTCCCTGATCCGTGCATGCGAAGAAGTGCAACCGGATGAGGTATACAACCTTGGCTCGCAATCGGCGGTCGACCTGTCATTTATAGAGCCAAAGGCGACTTTGGACGTCACGGGTTTCGGTCCCCTGAACATGCTGGAAGCTCTCAAGATCTGGCAGTCAGGTGCCCCAGCCGTCAAGTTCTTCCAGGCGTCAAGCAGCGAAATGTTCGGTCACTCTGGCCCGCTCCCGTACTCCGAGACCACTATTCTTCATCCACGTAGTCCGTATGCGATCGCCAAGGTAATGGCGCATCACGGGGCTCGCATGTATCGCGAAGCCTACGGCATGTTCGCGGCGACGAACATCTGCTTCAACCACGAGTCGCCCAGGCGAGGCCAGAACTTCGTTACCCGCAAGGTAAGCACGGCGGTCGCCCGCATATCCCTGGGCCTGCAGGACAAACTCGCGCTCGGGAACATCGAGTCGCGCCGGGACTGGGGCTTCGCTGGCGATTACGTCGAGGCAATGTGGCTTACGCTGCAGCACCCCGAGCCAGACGACTTCGTGGTCGCCACTGGCGAATCACACTCCGTCACGGAATTCGTCGAGCTGGCCTTCTCCAAGGTCGGCATCCACGACTGGCGACGGTACGTAGTGCAGGATCCACGCCTCTTCCGCCCGCTGGACGTCCTCGATCTGTGCGGAGACTACTCAAAGGCGCGAACCACGCTGGGCTGGAAGCCCACTGTCCGGTTCGAGGAGTTGGTCACGATGATGGTCGACGCCGACTTGCGCCTAGCGGAGAAAGAAGCGGCGGGGAACTTCTAGACGCTACACGTCTGAGCGGCGGTGCCGGCGCCGTTCGCGTTGACATGACGCCCGCTGTCACGAGGATTCCCGCGTCTCGGCCGGGCTGGACCCGGTGTTCCGCAAGCTAGGGGAGGACGGCGCCAAGGACGAGCTGCCACGCGCCGAGGCGTGGCTGACCGAGGCGCCCCGGCCATCGCTGCTCGCCTCGGTCAGCCGGGTTAGGCAGGCTGGCCGTGGAGGCGGGCCGGCTGGCTTATCGGAAGAGACCTCGTACCCGCGCCTGCAGTACAGCCGCCAATGTAAATGAATCGGTAATCTCGCCAGCCCGCAGCATGGAATCAAAATCCTCCGGGGTAACTTGGCACACGCCATCGATACCTTCATCCGATTCGAGCTGCCCCACCTTATCAATGAGTGCAAGGTAAAGCATGGTGTGCCCGTTTGAAGCTCCAGTATCAGAATGGACGCTGCCAAGCTTGCGAAGGTCAGGATTAGTCACGCCTAGCTCTTCCGCTACCTCACGTCGGGCAGTCTCCAGTGGGTCTTCACCAGGGCGTCCAAAGCCGCGCGGGACTTCCCAGTGTGAGCTGCGCGTAGCGTGCCGCTGGTGATGGATCAAGACAAGCTTGCCATCAACGAGTGGGAGAACCGCTGCCCCACCGCTCCCTGCCGCATGTATCAAGCGTATATATGACCCCACGGACCCATCCCGGAACTGCACTGCGTCCCGGAGCAGCAGATAATAATCATCCCGGTATACGATGCCCGCGCCCAGTCTCCGTTGGATGTCAGGGTCGAATACTATTTCAAACGCCGTACCGGGCGAATTCTTGAACAGATCACCATGCTGCGCTGCGTATTCGTTGTAGGCGGCGAGCGCAGCATCCGCGTCCATCACGACTCTGCGCCCTTTTCCATTGCCGCCACAGTCTCTGAGTCATCCACCGACTGATCGTCCCGGAATCCTGATCGATCCAGCGCCTGAATAAATTCGTCCCAGTCTCGCCTTCCGCGATCCAGTCTCGTGTCCAGGACCCTCAAACTATTGTCTATGGTCGATTGACCACTGGAGCGGGTTACCCGGCCTATTACCAGATGGAACACGGCCTTCGCTGACCGGGTAGCAACCCCGGTCGCAAGAGGTCGAACCACCTTATACACATTTCCGCCAGTCCCGGTTGGGTTGTACAGTATCGATAGGAGAGAGCCTGCGAATTCTACAGTGAGCTCGACAACCGGATCCCATCGTCGCTGAATATCGTCCCGCCTGTACCGGATGACGATTTCGCCGGCCTCTTTTATTACCTGCCGGTAAGCAAGAGCGACCGCCTCGGCTCCGTACTCGGCATTGCCGAATGCCTCCAGTGACTGCTGGGCCAGGAATCTCCGCAGGACGGCATGGTAGTGCTGCCAGGCAGGGGATGCCCGCAACTCGATTATCCCGCCCAGAGTCAGCTGTTCGAAGGTGGCAAGTGCGCCGAGCACCTCCGTGATCTGATCAAAGTTCAGGTTGGCAACTACGTCGATGAGCTGGTGTGCATCGGAAATCCGCCCACTCCGGCGATCTCCTTGCCATTCTTGCAGTGCCCGGCGGCGCAACGAATCCTCCGGGCTTAGCAGGTACGAGCCAAGCGCATCGGCCAGATTGGCATTATAACGGAGATCGAGTAGTTGCTTGATCTCCGAGGCAAACGGCTTTTCGCGGTCAGCGGCGTACTGACGGTCGCTCGGATTCGTGTCATCTTGGACAACGAAGGCCTTGTAGGCATCTTCTCGGTTGAGCCGCTCCCCAGCCTCGGAGCGGCGATGCGCCCAGGCCGCTACCTGCCTTAGCCGATCAGCGAGAGCAGAGCCTTCCTCAACTGACAGGCCAAAGTCAGCGGCCAGCAGTGGTGTCTCCAGGTAGCTGATATTTTCAATGAACTGAGCTGAAGGTGCCGCGAGGAGGCGTCTCGCCTGCGCCTCATTCTCGTGGTCGCTCTCCCAGGACAAGCGCAGGCAGGTTGGGGCTGACTCCGTGATTACCTGGCGCCATCCTTCCCATCCGGCATCACGGCGAGTAAAGTTATGCGGTGGTGTAGCGGGAGATGGCTCAGCATACAAGTATGGCACGATCACCGCATCTGTAAGGAGCTTTTTGAAATCATTGCGATCCTGACCCGATTTCGCGTAATCGCGATAGATGGCGGGATTGTTATACAGGAAAGCCCGATTAATTACCACCTGGCCAGTATTAACTAGCGACCGCAGGTATTCTTGGCGGACATATTTCATCCGCTGTTGTTCCAGCTGGTCATCTGTTAACCGCCTGCGGCCGCTCGTTGCCTTTTTCAGCAGGCTGTCAGGTACCCATTGGTTGTCGAACGCCTGCGGCACACTGACAACCCTGTCCAGGTCATCGGGAATCGCGCCGTGGAACTGCACATCACCGTCGTGCCGCACCTCTATCTGAGTCTCCGGCTTATCATCCACAGGTGCACTCCTTCTCTGCCGCAAGTCCGCATATGATCTTAGTGCCTGGTAAGGACGCTCACTTTAGCCGCTGTTCTTTGATACTGGCAAGGGTGATCTGCGGAGCCTATGTCAATCGGCCATTGCGCCAGCCGGCAAAAATGAGAAGTTCATCCCGATTAAGGGCTTTCACCCCGAATCGCCTCAGCCTATGGCCGGAAGGTCGTCATCTCAGCTGCGGTCTCAACCCGCGCTCCGAACGGGGGCAGACTGCCGGTTGGAGCCAGCTACGTAACTCGCAGCCAAGCTGCTCCGCGCGGCGAAGTTCAGCCCGGCCCGAGATCCGCCGTCAGCCATCGCTCCGGGCGCAGGTAGATTGCGATCTGCTTGCCCAGCTCCGCCTGGGCGAAATCGAGGTAGGCCGGGACCTTCTCCGGCGGCAGATAGCGCTCGGTGATCTCCCGCAACAGCTCATCGGTTCCCGGAACGGTGTGCGTGACCGGCCCCTCGACCGATACGTACCGGACAGTTGGCGTGACCCGGTCAACCATCAGCGTGAACCGTCCGGCTGCGCCGATCAGGCGGGCCTTCCAGGACTCGGCCTCGGTGAGCACCCACGCCTCCCCGCCGGGTTCGTACTGGTACCAGATCGGCAACGTCAGCGGCCCGCGGCCCGGGGCGGCTGACACCGACAAAGCCGCGATGTGCGGCTCGGCCAGGAACAGCTCACGGTCGCCCACCGACAACCTGTTATCCGCCATGGCCCTGAGCCTAGGCACAGGCACCGACAATCTCGGCCTGGGCGCAGGCCGGGGCTGGGCAATGTATCTGGGGTTGATGGCTGCCGCCTATTCAGCAGGCAATCCGGTGCCTGGCCGCATCGGCCGATGCGCGATGGCGGAAGTTCTGGACGGCGTTAGGTAAGCCGCTAGGCGATGGTTATCAGCTGCCCCGTACGGGTTATCAGCTGCCCGCCACGCCTTGGTCTTCAGCTCGTTCGGTCCTCAGCTCACTGCCTTCTTGACCAGCGCGCCGATCCTCGCTTCGTCGTCGGCGGTCAGCTCGGTCAGCGCGAACGTAACGGGCCACATGGCCCCGTCATCGAGGTTCGCCTGGTCACTGAAGCCGAGCGTGGCGTACCTCGTCTTGAACTTCTGCGCGGGCTGGAAGAAGCAGACGATCTTGCCGTCCTTGGCGTACGCGGGCATCCCGTACCAGGTTCTCGCCGATAGATCCGGTGCGCTCGCCTTGATCAGGGCATGCAGCCGTTCGGCCAGAGCGCGATCCGCTTCCGGCATTTCGGCGATCTTGGCCAGCACTTCGCTCTCCCCGTCCGCCTTGGCCGGGCGCGATCCGCGCCGCCGCGCCGCCTTCACCTC
Organism: uncultured Actinomycetes bacterium; assembly: GCA_963834515.1. Lineage (GTDB taxonomy): Bacteria > Actinomycetota > Actinomycetes > Streptosporangiales > Streptosporangiaceae > RYN-230. The sequence continues at coordinate 24,710 of CAWICB010000001.1, forward strand.
CTGGGCGCGGTCCTTCATCGCGGCTCGTTCCTCGGCCGTGAAAGCGCCGGACGTCTTCCGGTTCGCGGTGGTGCTATTAGCCGGATTCTTCGCGTCCGTCATGGCCGATTCCTCCGCTGCGACTCTTGAGGGCGATGATCCTCATGCTAGGTGCGGCCCGGTGACTGGCGCTTCTCGGTTCCTGACCAGTGCGCGGCCGGCGAAGGCGGCCGGCGGAAAACCACAAGATGCCAGTGGGCCGGGTGCCATAGCCTCGGCATGTGGCGCGCGATGAACGCGGAGTGACCCCGCAGAGCGAGGACTTTTCCGCCTGGTACAACGAAGTGGTCTTCAAGGCCGAGCTGGTCAACCGGGGGCCGGTCCGCGGGACGATGGTCATCCGCCCGTATGGGTACCGGATGTGGGAGCTGCTGCAGGCCGACATCGACCGGCGGATCAAAGAGACCGGTCACGTCAACGCCTACTTCCCGCTGCTGATCCCGCAGAGCTACCTGGAGCGCGAGGCCGAGCACGTGGAGGGGTTCGCCCCCGAGCTCGCGGTGGTCACCCACGCGGGCGGCAAGGAACTCGACGAGCCGCTGGTCGTCCGGCCCACGTCGGAGACGATCATCGGCGAGATGATGGCCAAGTGGGTCAGCTCGCACCGGGACCTGCCGTTGCTGCTCAACCAGTGGGCCAACATCGTCCGCTGGGAGATGCGGCCGCGGATGCTGCTGCGCAGCACCGAGTTCCTGTGGCAGGAGGGGCACACCGCCCATGCCGGTGCGGCCGACGCTCTCCGGGAGACCATGCTCGCGCTCGGCCTCTACACCGACGTGGCGCGTGAGATAGCCGCCATGCCCGTGGTGGCGGGCGAGAAGACCGCGGGGGAGCGGTTCCCCGGCGCCCAGCGGACGTTCACCGTCGAGGGCATGATGCGTGACGGGCGGGCGCTGCAGTCGGGCACGTCGCACTACATGGGCACCAACTTCGCCACGGCGTTCGGCATCCAGTACACCGCCGAGAGCGGTGAGCTCGAGTACTGCCACACCACGTCGTGGGGCATGAGCTCGCGGATGCTGGGCGGCGTGATCATGACGCACGGCGACGACAAGGGGCTCGTGCTGCCGCCCCGGCTGGCTCCTTACCAGGTCGTGATCGTCCCGATCGGCCGCGGCGACCAGGCCGGGCAGGTGCTCCCGCCGGCCCAGGAGCTGGCCGGCGGCTGCGCCACGCGGGCATCCGCACGCACATCGATGACCGGCCCCACGTTTCGCCCGGCTTCAAGTTCAACGACTGGGAGATGCGCGGCGTCCCGATCCGGCTGGAACTCGGCCCCCGCGATCTGGCCGGCGGCTCCGCGCTGATGTCGACCCGGCTCGGCGAGGGCAAGACACCGGTGCCACTCGACACGGCGCCCGACCGGCTGCCCGCCGAGCTGGCCGCGTTCCACCGCCTGCTGCTGCACCGGGCTACCGAGTTCAGGGACGCCCATACCCGCACGGTGGACTCGTGGGCGGAGTTCGCCGCGGCGGTGCAGGCCGGCTGGGCAGTGGCGTTCCACTGCGGCACCCCGGAGTGCGAAGACGACATCAAGGCCGCGACCTCGGCCACCCCGCGCTGTATCCCCGCCGAGGGCCCGGCCGGGACAGGCCGGTGCATCCGGTGCGATCTGCCCTCCGCCTACGGGAAACGGCTGATCTTCGGCCGGGCCTACTGACCGCCCCGTGCAAAAGGCTTACCAGGAGCGTCGATGATCAAAGAGCTCGGTGGCCTGCCCAGCGGGGTCATTGGTCTCGAGGCGAGCGGCCAGCTCACCGCCGAGGACTACCGCGATGTCGTGGGGCCGGCCCTGAACCGGGCCGTGGCCAGTGGCGTGGTCAGGTTCCTGGTCGTCGTGCCGGAGTTCAGCGGGATGTCCGGCGGCGCCCTCTGGGAGGACCTCAAGGTGGGCACCGGGCACTTGCGGGCGTGGCAGCGTATCGCGCTGGTCACCGACATTCACTGGATGGACCAGATGACCACGTTGTTCGGCACCATGGCGCCCGGCCAGATCAAGCGCTTCCCGCTGGCCCGGCGGGACCAGGCCATCGCGTGGCTAACCGCCTGACCTCCGGTCCGGCTACCGCAGCGAGCCGGGCCGCCAGTCGCAGACCAGCTCAGCTGACAGGTCAACCGGGATGGCTACCGGCAGTACGTAGATGGCGCCGTCCTGGTCCGGGGTGGGCCGGATTCCGCCCGGGGTGAGCGCTGCGACCGGCCCGCGCCACCGCTGCCAGCCCCGCGACGTGTAGAGCCGGGCGCCGTCGTCGCTGGCCCCGAGCGCGCCCGAGCTGGTACCCGGACCGCACGATCCGCTCCAGTTCGGCCATCATCGCCGCGCCGCGCCCGCGGCGGCGCCGGTCCGCGCGCACCGCGATGCCCTCGATATACCCGGTGCGCAGCGCCCCCCGCCGTGCAGCATCCGCCGCTGCACCACGCTGGCGTGCCCGATCAGCTCCCCGTCCTCGGCTAGCAGCGCGTGCACGCCGCCCAGCACGTTCTGGTAGGTATCCTCCGAGATTTTGCCGAACGCCCCGGCCATCAACTGCCGGATGGCCAGCCTGGTGCGGTCATCGAGGTCGGCCGAATGAACCATCCGCAGTTCGCGCATGGTGCCCTCAGGGCTGGCCGCCGCCGATCCGGTCGAGGAAGGCCAGCACCCGGGAGAACAGCAGGTCCGCGGACTGCTCGTCGTATTCGGCCGGCAGTGTCCGGTCGGTGAACAGGTGCCCGCGGCCCGGGTAGTCGAACTGCTCGTAGGGCGCACCCGAGGCCCGCACCGACGCGGCGAACGAGTCGAGCTCGGCCTTGTCCCGGTACGGGTCGCCGGTGGCGAAATGGACCTGAACCGGGACGGCAGGGGGCCATCCGGGCACATCGAAGCCGTCCAGCGGGATCGCGGCGTGCAGCAGGATCAGGCCCTGAGCGCCGGCCCGGGTCGCGGCCAGCAGTTCGGCGGGCACGCCGCCGAGCGAGAACCCGGCGTACACCAGGTTCTGGGGGAGGTCGCCGGCGGCCGCCGAGCACCGGGCGATCACGTCCGGGATGCCGCCGATCGATTCGAGCCACGCGAACGCCGGCGGGTACTCGTCGAACGTCCGGCCGTCGTAGTAGTCCGGGGTATGCACGGTGTGGCCCGCCGCGCGCAGCCGGTCCGCTGCTTCCAGCACCCCGGCCCGCAGCCCCAGCACGGAATGAAACAGCACGATGTCACTCATGAACCATGCCTAACACAGCCCGGCGGCGGGTGATCACCCGGATGGGAACCACCCCCGGGGAATGATGCACGGGCCACCGGTGGTGCCTGATGCTGCATCCGATGCCGCGCGGGGGACGCGCGGCCAGCAGAGGGGGCGCAGCGGTGAGCGAGCCGTTCAAGGGCACGATCAACGTCAACATCCGGGACTCGGTGCCGGACTGGACACCGTTCGAGGCGCCGAAGGCGCCGGACGGGGCGCCCAGCGTGGTCTACATCGTCCTGGATGATGTGGGTTTCTCGGCCATGAGCAGTTACGGCGGCCCGATCGAGACGCCGAACATCGACCGGATCGCCCGGGAGGGGGTGCGCTACACGCAGTGGCACACCACCGCGCTGTGCTCGCCCACCCGGTCCTGCCTGCTGACCGGGCGCAACCACACCCGCAACTCGATGGCCTGCATCACCGAGGCGGCCGCCGGGTTCCCCAACGGGAGCGGCACCATCCCGGCGCAGAACGGCATGATCTCGGAGATCCTCGGCGAGCGTGGCTGGAACACCTACATCGTCGGGAAGTGGCACCTGTGCCCCACGGTGGAGATGAACCTGGCCTCGACCCGGCGGAACTGGCCCACCGGCCGCGGCTTCGAGCGGTTCTACGGCTTCCTGGGGGCCGAGACCAACCAGTGGTATCCGGAGCTGGTCTACGACAACCACCCGGTCGATCAGCCGAAGTCGCCGGAGGAGGGCTATCACTTCACCGACGACATCACCGACAAGGCGCTGGAGTTCATCAAGGACGCCAAGGTGATCGCGCCGGACAAGCCGTTCTTCCTGTACTACGCGCCGGGCGCGGCGCACGCCCCGCACCAGGTGCCACGGGACTGGATCGAGCGGTATGCCGGGAAGTTCGACATGGGCTACGAGGCGATACGGGAGCAGACCCTGGCCCGGCAGAAGGAACTGGGTATCGTCCCGGCCGACACCGAACTCCCCCCGATCAACCCCATTGGCACCGTGGCCGACCGGACCGGCCCGGACGGCAAGCCGTTCCCGGCCGTGGACTACACCAGGCCGTGGGACTCGCTGTCCGCTGACGAGAAGCGGCTGTACTGCCGGATGGCGGAGGTGTACGCCGGGTTCCTGTCGCACGCCGACCACCACATCGGGCGGCTGCTGGACTACCTGGAGGAATCCGGGCAGCGGGACAACACCATCGTGGTGCTGGTCTCGGACAACGGGGCCAGCGGCGAGGGCGGCCCGGACGGCTCGGTCAACGAGAACAAGCTGTTCAACGGCATCCCCGACGACCTGCAGTCCAACCTGGCCATGATCGACGAGCTGGGCGGCCCGAAGACCTACAACCACTACCCGACCGGCTGGGCCATGGCGTTCAACACCCCGTTCAAGATGTGGAAACGCTATGAGTTCAACGGCGGTACCAGCGATCCGTGCATCATCGCCTGGCCCTCGAAGCTCGGCCACGGGGGCGAGATACGCCACCAATACCACCATGCCGTGGACATCGTGCCGACCATCCTGGACCTGCTCGGCGTCACCCCGCCGGACGAGATCAAGGGCTACCAGCAGAGCCGGTTCGACGGCGTGAGCATGCGGTACAGCGTCGATGACCCATCCGCCCCGTCGGCCCGCCAGACCCAGTTCTATTCGATGCTTGGCTCGCGGGCGGTCTGGCATGACGGCTGGAAGGCGGTCACCACCCACCCGACGATCAGCGGCTGGAGCCACTTCAGCGACGACACCTGGGAGCTCTACCACACCGACGTGGACCGCGCGGAAACCCGCAACCTGGCCGCCGAGCACCCGGGCAAGCTGCACGAGATGGTGAACCTGTGGTACGCCGAAGCCGGGGCCAACGGCGCGTTCCCGCTGGATGACCGGACGCCGCTGGAGGTGCTCAGCACGCCACGCCCGCTGCTGGCCAGCCCCCGCGACCGGTACATCTACTACCCGGACACCGCGGACGTTCCCGAGCAGCAGGCGGTCAACATCCACAACCGCTCGTACACGATCGGTGCCCAGGTCGACATCCCGGCTCCGGGCGCCGAGGGAGTGATCTTCGCCCACGGGGCGCGGTTCGGCGGGCACGCGCTATACGTGAAGGACAACCGGCTGCATTACGTGTACAACTTCGTCGGCCTGTTCGAGCAGAAGGTGGTGGCCACCGAAGAGCTGCCCACCGGGGAGAACCTGATCCTGTCGGCGTCCTTCGACAAAGACGGCGAGGACCCGCCCGGGGTTTCCACCGGGACGCTGTCCCTCTACCACGGAGAAGTAAAGGTCGGGGAGGGCCGGATCAAGAACCAGCCTGGCTACTTCGAGCTGGCCGGCGAGGGCCTGTGCGTAGGCCGGGACGGCGGCGCGGCCGTGACCGACGACTACCCGGGGGAGCGCCCGTACCGGTTCACCGGCGGGGTGATCAAGCGGGTCGCGATCGACGTCAGCGGCCAGCCCTACATCGACCTGGAGCGGGAGGCCGCCGCCATGCTGGCCCGCGAGTAGTCAGCTGGGCGGGCCAGGCGGCAGCTGGTGGCAGCGCTTCCACTTGCGGCCTGACCCGCACGGGCACGGGTCGTTGCGGCCGCGCCGGGCATCCCCGGCCGCGTACCGGCCGGCCAGCTCGGACGGCGCGCGGCCCGCCCGGAGCAGCCCGCACATGGCGTCCATGGCGGGCCGGATATGCCGGAAGAACGCCTGATAGCTCGGGCACAGGTAGTGCAGGCCGGGGTCGCCGTCCGGGGTGGTGGCGAAGCGGTCCTTGGGGCAGCCGCCGTGGCAGGCGAACCGGACGTCGCAGTCCAGGCAGTACCGGGGCAGCGTGTCCCGCTTGGCGGCGCCGAACTCCTGCTGCCGGGGCGACAGGACCAGATCCACCAAATGGGTGTCCCGGATGTTGCCCAGCCGGTACCCGGGCTCCACGAAGTGGTCGCAGGAGTACACGTCGCCGGTGTGCTCCAGGGCCAGCGCGAGCCCGCACGTCTCTGAGTGCACACACATCCCGGGCGGCTCGCCGTACCAGTTGGCCAGCGCGACGTCGAACATCTGCACGTACACCTCGCCGATGTCCCGCCGCACCCAGTCCTCGAAGACGTCGATCAGGAAGCGGCCATACCCGTCAGGCCGCACCGAGCGTTCGGTAACAAGGTTGCCGTGCTGCAGGTACAGCGGCCGGCCGGTGGCCCGGCTGCCCCAGCCCGCGTTGGCCAGCGGGAGGGTTTCCGGGGTGGCCCGCTCGACGATGGGGATGAACTGCATGAACCGTGCGCCGCACGCATCGCGCAGGAACGCGTAGACCTCCCGGCCGCGGCCCGAGTTGGCCGTGTGCACCGTGGTCAGCGCGTTCCACTCCACGTCATGCCGGCGCAGCGCGGCCAGCCCGGCCATCACCTGATCGAAGCTGCCCTTGCCGGCCTTGTTCACCCGGTAGGTGTCGTGGATGTCCGCTGGGCCGTCGATGGACAGGCCGACCAGAAAGCCGTGCTCGGCGAAAAACGCGGCCCACTCGTCGTCGAGCAGGGTGCCGTTGGTCTGGATCGTGTAGCTGATCCGCTGCCCGGGCTGCCGGTACGTCTCGGCCAGTTCCACCGACCGGCGGAAGAAGCCCAGCCCCATCATGGTCGGCTCGCCGCCCTGCCAGGCCACCGCGACCTCCGGCGCGCCCGCGTGCGCCTCAATGAGCTGCCGCAGGTAGGCGTCCAGCAGTTCGTCAGCCATCCGGAACCGGCTGCCCGGGTACAGCATCTCCTTGGACAGGAAGAAGCAGTAGCTGCAATCCAGGTTGCACACCGCGCCAGTCGGCTTGGCCAGCAAATGGAACGGCGGGGCGGCCCTCACCCGGCGGCGCCCTGGCCGGCGGCCTGGTCCGGCGGGCAGGCGGCCATGATCACGTCGAGGCTGTCACCCATACGGCCAAGGATGGGCCGGGGCGCCGCACGCTGGGCTCACCCTCGCCGGATGATTGCCCCAGCCAGCCCGCAGCGGGCCAGCCAGTGTAAGACGGCCCGGCCGTTGTTACGCTGAGCACCGTGGGGGAGTCGGCCGGGCCGGCCGTACTGGTGGTCGGCGCGGGGCCTTCGGGGCTATTTTCCGCCGTGGAGCTGGCGCGACACGGCGTGACCAGCCGCGTCGTGGAGCGCCAGCCGCGTCCGCACCGGCAGGCCCGGGCCACCGCGCTGCAGCCGGCCACCCTGGAGATCCTGTACCAGGCCGGGCTGCTGGACCAGGTGCTGGCCAGCTCGGTACATCTCGGCTTCGCCCGGGTCTTCGACCGCAAGCTCAGCTGTGTCGCGGAGCTGCCGTTCGCGGGCGCGGGCTGCCGGTGGGAGTTCCAGTGCTGCCTGCCGCAGTGGCGGACCGAGCAGCTGCTGGCCGCCGGCTGGCCGAGCTCGGCGGCACCGTGCAGCGCGGCGTGACCGTGGTGTCCCTGGCCGAGGCCAGCGACCATGTGGACGTCGAGCTGGAAGACTCCGACGGCCAGACCGAGCACACCGAGGTGCCGTGGGTGATCGGGGCCGGCGGGGCGCACAGCACGACCCGGCATTCGATGCACGAGGACCTGCCGGGCTCCACCTACCCGGGCACCGCGCTGGTCGCTGAGCTGGCGGTGCGCTGCGCGCTGCCGCGCGACGGCGGGGCGCTGATCGCCACCCCGGAGGGCTACGTGCTGCTGGCGCCACTGCCCGGCGGGCGCTGGCTCACGTTCGTCGGCGACCTGGACCAGGCCGAGATCGGCGCGCTGGCCGGCGGTTCCGCCCCCGGGGCGGTGGCCGCCGCGATCGGTCACCGCATCCCGGCTGACGCCCTCCAGGTAGCAGACGTGGGCTGGTCGGCCATGTTCCGGATGCACCGCAGGCTGGCCCCGCACCTGGCCGACCAGCGGCGCTTCCTGCTCGGCGACGCGGGCCACCTGTCCAGCCCGTTCGGCGGCGAAGGGCTGAACTCCGGGCTGCACGACGCCAGCAACCTGGCCTGGAAGCTGGCGCTGGAGCAGCGCGGCCGGGCCCGGCCGGCGCTGCTGGACAGTTTCGCTATCGAGCGCACCGCCGCGGACCAGCACGTCCTCCAGGTATCCGACCGGGTGCACGAGCTGGCCCAGGCGGCGGTGGCGGCGGCCCGGGCCGGGTCCTTCCCGGGCCCGCCCGACCCGGACGCGGCGGCGGCGCTGGTCCGGTCCCGGTGCATGCTCGACGTCTCGTACGCCGGCAGCCCGCTGACCGGTGAGCACGTCCGGCCGGGGGGCCCGGCGCAGCCCGGGCCGGCGCCCGGGGACCGCTACCCCGACCGCATCTCGCTGGCCGGGACGGAGCACGTACTGCTCACGTTCGGGGCCGTGCCGGCCGAGGATGTGCGGCGGCTGCGCCGCCGGTGGGCCGGGGTGCTGACGGTGACCGAGGCCACCGGTGACCCGCGGCGGGCGGGGCTGGCCGGGGACGGGGCGGCACTGATCCGGCCGGATGGCTACATCGGCTTCCGGGCCGCCCCGGCCGACCACGCCGGGCTCCAGGCCCTGGACGCCCACCTGGACTCCTACCTCGTCCCCGCCCCCGGGTAGGGCCTGCGCTGCCTGGGCGGGCAGCTCGCGGCTACTCCGGACCCGGGTGCTGCCAGCCCGGTGCCGGGTGCTGCTGTGCCCGGCGCCTGACCGCGCTTCCCGACCAGCTGACCGCCCCGTACCCAATCAGTGCGGTGTATTTGCGGTCACGGGTGACCGCAAATACACCGCACTGATTCGTGGCGTCAACGAGTTCTACCGGGCCGTCCATGGCCCGCTACCATTAGGCGGCTAGGCGATTGACCGGGGTGGGAGCATGAGCCTGCGGGGGGTAGCGCCGTTCCTGGCGGCCGTTCTGCTCGGCCTCGGCCCAGCGGCCTATCCGGCGCTGGCCGCTGGCGGCCCGGCGGCTCATCATCACGCCCGGGTGGCCGGCCTCCCGGCCCTGCCCACCCTGGCAGCAAATGTCCCGGCCCCAGTGCTTATCCAGGGCGCTGGGGGAACCTGGCATACCACGGTGCTGGTCACCGGGGCCGATGGGAACTGCCCGCAGTCCAAGCGGGACTACGCGCTGCAGGTCACGCCAGCCGCGAACGTCACCGTCACCAAAGTGACCCGGGTCGCCCCCGGCCCGCGCGGCCCGGCGGCTGGAACCCCGCCGGCTCGGGCTCGCTCCTGTGCGGTACAGCTGGCGTTCAGCGGATTGCGGCGCGTCCCGTCGGGCGCCACTCTGGTGCTCGACGGGTCGTCCTCGGCCGCGCTGACCGTACTGCGCCACGTTACGTTGTTCTACTACCTGGGTATCCCGGCCATCGCCGGCGCGGCCATGGCCGCTGTGCTGCTCGTCCTGGCGTTGTTCCTGGTCCGGGTCTTTGACCGGAACGGGTGCCGACAATGGCCGTTCCGGCCACGATGGCCGGTCGTCGGTGACTTTTGGCGGCACCTGGTCGTGGCCACCGGCGCCTGGACGGTTGGTGACAGCTGGGTCACCAACCTCGCGGTGCTGGGCACGGCGCTGACCACCGCGCTGGGACTCATTTCAGCGACCGACACGCTGTTCCCCGGCGTACTGCTGGACCGCTTCCTGATCCTGAACGGCCTGGCCGCGGCAATCGTCACCGCCGCCCCGCTGGTGGTCGCGCTCCGCTACGCCCGCTGGGTGCGCCGTTACCCCGGGATCCCTGACGAGGCCACCCTCTCGTTCCCCGGTGCGGCGCTGGATGCGGTGGCTGTGGCTCTGCCGGATCCGACCCAGGTCATCCTGTCCGACGGCCGGCCGGGCGTCCTGTTCCCCGGTACCCAGCTGAGCCTGCTGGCCGCCGAGGCCGTCCCACAAGCCAGCCACCCGATACCGCTGGCTGTCACGGCCAGCGCCCGGCTCCCCAGTGGCACGGCGATAGAACTCGCTGAGCGCGCCGGGGTCCAGCTGCCGTCCGGGGCCAAGGCGCAGCTGTGCAGGCTGACCCGGGCTCACCTGGTCACAGCGGCCGATGCCGTGCCAGTGGCCGCCCGGGCCGACCCGCCGCAGCCACTCCACGTCGTCCTGGCCGACGGTCCGGTGTGCCGATTCCCGTCCGGCACAGAGGTCGTTCTGCCCGCAGGCCTTGCGGTGGCGCTGGACGGCGTGCCCGGTCACCCGGGCCGGCCGGGCAGCGCGCTGGTAGCGCTGGCCGAGGATGTCCAGGCCGCGCTACCCGATGGTGCCGCGGGCCGGATCGCGCCTACCGTCACGGTGCCCCGGGAGGGGCTCGCCGTTACGCTCTGCGGCGGCACCAAGGCGCTGGTGCGCGCTCCGGGCCCGCCGCCCGCCGGGGGCCCGGCTGGGCCGCCGGTAGATACCAAGGTCCAGATCCCCGGCCCGTGCCCGGCTACGCTGACCAACTCAGGCAGTGTCCTGTTCGCTGAGCTCAGGTACGGTCCGGCCGCGGAGATCCAGGCCCCGTCCGGCGCGGTTATCGCGGCGCCGTGGGGAGCGAGCGTCCGCTCGCTGAACCTGCCCGGTCCGCAGGCCACGCAGGTCCAGGACGGGCACTCGATCCAGGTCCCGCCGGGCAGCACGCTCACCGTCCGCGCGAATGGGATCACGGTGCCGTCCGGATCCGACTTCTTCGTGCCCGGCGACGCCCTCGTGGAGATCAAGCCTGTGGCTGAGGGTGACGTGCTGACCATCGCCGGGAGCGACGTGGCTGCCCCGCACGGCCAGCAGGCGGCCGAGGCGACGCTGCCGCTCCCGGTGCGGGCCGTGCTGCCCGTCGGCGCCAAGCTCACCATGAACGGTATCGCCCAGGTCACGCTCCCGGCCGGCACGAGGGTCACGTCGCCGCACTGCTCGCCATACGAGGTGTCTGAGCACCGCCGCTACTTCCGCTGGCCGCAGGGCAGCAGCTCGCTGATCGGCACGCTGGGCATGGTCATCCTGGCCGCCCTGGTCACGGTGTTCGGCGTCGGCGCAGAACTGGGCCTGGTCGCCGTGCTGATGGTCGGGCTGTCCGATGCCAGCATCGTGGGGCGCGGGTTCGCGGCCGCTGCGCTGGCCGGAGTCGCCCTCTTCACGCTCTGGTACAGCGTGACCGCGATCCGGGCGCTGGCTGACCCGCAGCCCGGCTCCTCGATGAGCAGCACGGCCGGGACCTCGTTCACGCTGTGAGCGGGCGGCCGCGTCGGCCGGCCGCTGTGGCCGGGTCAGGGCTGGTAGGAGCCGGGTTCCCAGCAGCGTGCGGTGACCCCGATCGTGTTCCAGGCGTTGATGGTCACGATCAGGCTGAGCAGCGCGGCGACCTCGCCCGGGCTGAACTCGGCGGCCACCGCGGCGTAGGCCTGGGCCGGGACGTGGTCGGCGGCCAGCAGCGTGACGGCCTCGGTGAAGGCCAGCGCGGCTCGCTCCCGGCGGGTGAAGTACGGCGTTTCCGCCCAGGCCGGCAAGCTGTACAGCCGCTGTTCGGTCTCCCCCACCGCCCGGGCGTCCTTGGTGTGCATGTCGATGCAGTAGGCGCAGCCGTTGAGCTGCGAGGCCCGGACCCGGATCAGCTCGCGCAGCTTGGCGTCGATCCCGGCCCGGTCGAGTTCCTTGGTCGCCGCGTGGTCGAGGTGACCCATCGCGCGGGCGAACCCGGCGGCGTGCGAGTCGAAGTCGAGCCGGATAGCGGTCGCGGCGTGGTCGGTGGTTTCTGTGGTCGTCGTCATACGGCCAACCTACGTGCCGATCGGCCCATTGATATGGTCCACTTTGATGTCTGAAACGTGGGCCACTTCTGGCCTGGATCTGCACCTCGAGCTGCGCCCTGGCCGGCCTGGGGAGCCCACGCGGGGCCGGGTACGGGCCCGTCTGGAGACCGCCTTGCGGGACGCGGCCCGGACCGGCCGGCTCGCCCCCGGTACCCGGCTGCCGTCTTCCCGGGTGCTGGCCGCCGACCTTGGCCTGGCCCGCAACACGGTGGCCGAGGCGTACGCGCAGCTGGTCGCGGAGGGCTGGCTGACCGCCCGGCGCGGCTCCGGCACCGCGGTGGCTGACCGCCCGGCCATCACCGAGCCCGTCACCGCCCGTTCCGCCACTGCCGAGCCCGTCACCGCCCGGGCCAGCCGGGCCCGGGCCAGCGTGGCGCGGCCTGCCCCCGTACCATCCCGCCCGCCGCGTTACGACCTGCGCCCCGGCTCGCCTGACCTGTCCCTGTTCCCCCGCCCGGCCTGGCTGGCCGCGGGCCGCCGGGCGCTGCAGGCCGCACCCGCGGCGGCGCTCGGCTACGCCGACCCGCGTGGCCGGCCGGAACTGCGCCTCGCGCTGGCCGGCTACCTGGCCCGCGCCCGCGGTGTCCGGGCCAGCCCGGAGCACATCGTGATCTGCGCGGGCTTCACCCAGGGGCTGGCCCTGCTCAGCCACGTACTGCGGGCGCGCGGGGTGACCACGCTGGCCGTGGAGGCCTGCAGCCAGCCGTCGCACCGGGAACTGGCGCAGGCCAGCGGACTGGCCCTGGACCTGCTCCCGGTGGACGGGGCCGGGGCGGCAGTGGACCGGCTGGCCGGGAGCGCGGCCGGCGCCGTGCTGCTCACTCCAGCGCACCAGTTCCCGGTCGGCGCGGTGCTGGCCCCGCAGCGGCGGACCGGCATCGTCGGCTGGGCCCGGGACACCGGGGGCGTGATCATCGAGGACGACTACGACGGCGAGTTCCGCTACGACCGGCAGCCGGTGGGCGCCATCCAGGCGCTGGCGCCGGAACACGTGGTCTACGCCGGGTCGGCCAGCAAGAGCCTGGCCCCCGGGCTGCGCCTGGGCTGGCTGGCCCTGCCCGGTCAGCTGGCCGCCGACGTGGCCGCGGCCCGGGCCCGGGCCGATCGCCAGGGCAGCGCGTTCGACCAGCTCACGCTGGCCGAGTTCATCGGCTCGGGCCAGTACGACCGGCAGGTGCGCCGGGCCCGGCTGGCCTACCGGCAGCGCCGCGACCGGCTGGTGGCCGAGCTGCGCCAGCAGGTCCCGCAGGTCCGCGTCAGCGGCATCGCGGCCGGCCTGCACGCGTTGCTCGACCTGCCGCCCGGCGGCGCGGAGGACGACCTGGTGGCCCGGGCGGCCCGGCGCGGCCTGGCCCTGGACGGGCTCGCCGGGTACTGCGCGCCCGGCCATTCCCGCGCGCCCGCCCTGGTCCTCGGCTACGGCACGCCCCCGGCGCACGCGTTCACCGGTGCGCTCGCCCGGCTCTGCGCCGTTCTGGCCGCTTCCGCATAACGCCACTGGTGTTTATAACGCAGCCTCGCCGCGCATACTTGCTGAAGTTCAGGACCTTTATCCAGAAACGCTAGCTCAGCGGCGCTGACCTGCGCTGATCCCGGGATAAACCGGGATAGGAAGCCATTATTGGTCAGCGCCGCAAGATATGAAGGCAGGTCATTGTGGGCACTGCAGGCAGGCTCCGGAATTTCCGGCATGAGCGGCTTTGCCGGGATGGGCGGCCCCGGCCCCGGGCGCTGGCCTGCGCCGCCGGGACGGGGTGGGTGGCGGTGGCCGTGTCGGCCGGGCTGGCCGTCCCGGCGGCCGCGGCGGTGCGGCCTGGCACCGGGGCAGTGGCCGCCGTGGCCCGGACCCTGACCGTGCGGACCCTGGCCAGCGCCGGGCCGGGCTCACTGCGGGCCGCGCTGACCACGGTCAACGCGCGGGCACCGCATTCGGTCACGCGGATAGTGTTCGCGGTCCGCGGCCGGATCTCACTGGCCAGCGCCCTGCCCGCGGTGCGCCGCCGGGTATCGATCGACGCCACCTCGGCACCGGGCTATCGCCGGGGCGGGCCGCCGGTCGTGGCCATCGACTGCCGGCGTCACCTGGGCCTGGTGTTCGCGCCCGGCTCGGGCCGGTCGTGGCTGCTCGGCGTGGCGGTGGACGGCGCCCGGGGGAGTGGGGTGACGCTGGCCGCCAGTCATCTCACGCTGGACCGTGACTACATCGGGCTGAACCTGGCCGGCCGGGCGGACGGCAATCACGGCGCCGGCGTGTTCGCCACCGCCACCTCCACGGGCAACCGGATCGGGCTGAACCCGGGACGGCGGGCACGGGTGGCCGGCAACGTGATCTCCGGCAACGATGGCCCCGGCATCGTGCTGGCCGGCTCGTCACACAACACCGTGGTGGCCAACCGCATCGGCACCAGCCCGGCCGGCACCGCTGCCAGCGGCAACCGGGGCGGCGGCATCGTGCTCAGTGCTGGGGCCGCGGCCAACGAGATCGGTGGCACCGCCTACGTGAACCCGGCCACCGGGCAGGCCAACAACCCGACCGGCAGCAAGGGCACGGTGCCGCCGGTCTTCGTGGTGCCGCCGCTGGGCAACCTGATCTCGGGCAACACCGGCACCGGCGTGCTGATCACCGCGGGTGCCCGGCGCAACTCGCTGAACGGGAACTTCATCGGCACCACTCCCGATGGGGATGCGGCGCTGGGCAACACCGGGGACGGGGTGTGGCTCGACCGGGCCGGCCTGGGCAACTCGCTGACCGGCTGCAAGTTCGTCAACAACCCGTTCGTCTACTACAACGTGATCAGCGGAAACGGGCGCAACGGGCTGCGGGTGACCAGCACCGACCAGGTCACCGTGCAGGGCAACTTCTTCGGCACCGGCGCGGACAATACGGCGCTGGTGGGCAACCGGCGCAACGGCATCCTGGTCGATGGGTCCTCGGGGGACACGCAGGTCGGCGGGGTCATCCCGCTGGGCAACGTGTCCGCGGGCAACGGGCGGAACGGCATCGAGGTAACCGGCACCGTGCACGGGTTCACCACGTTCAACACGTTCGGCGGGCTGCTCGCGTTCAAGGGCGCCGCGCCCAACGGCCGGGACGGCCTGCTGATCACCTCGACCGGCGGGGACAACCTGGTCCGGACCAATGTGTTCTCCGGGAACACGGAGAACGGCATCGAGCTGGGCGGCAACGCGTCCGGGGTGACCGTGGTGCCGGACATCGCCGGGCTGACCACCAAGGGCAACGCCGTGCTGCCCAACGGCCAGAACGGCCTGCTCATCGACGGCACCGCGCACGGCAACGTGATCGGCGGCTCGCTGCGCTCGGTGATCCCGCAGAACACGTTCTCCGGCAACCGCGGGTACGGGGTGGCCATCACCGGGAAGGCGCACAACAACCAGGTGTTCAGCAGTTTCATCGGCACCGGCGTGCCCGGCACCAAGGCGCTCGGCAACCAGGGTGGCGGGGTGCTGGTCAACGGCTCCGCGTACCGGAACCTGATCGGTGACCCCCGGCTGCGGCCGGCCAACCTGATCAGCGGCAACACCGGCAACGGGGTCACCCTGCTGGCCCACACCCGGCGGAACGTGGTGATCAGCAACTACATCGGCCTGGGCCGGTTCGGCCATGCCCTGCCCAACACCGGCCGGCCGGTGCTGAACCGGGGCACCGGCAACCGGATCGTGGGCAACCGGACCACGCCCATCCCGCATCTGGCCGCCCGGAAGTGAGGCGCCGCGGCCGGCCCGGCCGGGTGGAGTCGCAGCCTGGCCGGGTCTAGCGCGGTCCTATCGGCCCAGTTTCACGGCGTTTTGTTTCCGCCCGGTTACGTTACGCGCAGGCCGGCCCACCGGGTGTGAGTCTTCTCACTGGCCCGGCGCAGATAAAGCGGATGAAACAGCACGTCGCCGGGTACATCACCCAAAGTCGGTGGGCCAATCCGCACGGTGAGATAGGGGGCTAATCGTGGCGGCGAAATTCGAGGTGTACAAGGACGCCAGGGGCGAGTACCGGTGGCGGATGAAGTCGGGGAACGGGCAGATCATCGCTACTGGCGGCGAGGGCTACACCAGCCGGAGCGGGGTAGAGAACGGCATCGCAGCAGTTCAGCGTGACGCGCCGGGAGCCGAGGTGGTGGACGCGGACCGCTGAGGCAAAGGAATCCGCGGCTGGCTGGTGCTGTGGCCGGTGCGTGGCTAAGATGCTCGCGCTGACGGGTTGGCGACCACTCAGCTAACTAAGCACAGACCGCCTTAATCAAGGACAGGTGGCGCTTTAAGGGTCGGTGGGTAAACTGCCGGCCACGGGACGGCCTGCCGGGTTGGCAACGCAGCCCGGCATGGTCCGTGCCTCGCACCCTCGGCGGTGCCGAGGGTGTCTGTGCAATCGCGGAAGGTGATGGGAGTCGGAATGCGCGTCCTGGTTCTTGGTGGCGATGGGTTCTGCGGCTGGCCGACCTCGCTGTATCTGTCGGATCGTGGTCATGAGGTGACCATTATCGACAATCTGAGCCGGCGGAAGATTGATGTGGATCTGGAGGTGGGGTCGCTGACCCCGATCCGGCCGGTGCATGAGCGGATCAGGGCCTGGGGTGAGGTGTCGGGGCGGCGGGTCGGGTTCATCAGCCTGGATCTGGCTCGGGAGTATGACCGGCTGGTGGCGGTGCTGGGTGAGCTGGCCCCGGATGCGATCGTGCATTTCGCGGAGCAGCGGGCGGCGCCGTATTCGATGCGGACGGCCACGACCAAGCGGTACACGGTGGATAACAATGTGCGGGCTACGCATAACCTGCTGACCGCGCTGGTCGAGACGGGGGTGGATGCGGCGCTGGCGCATCTGGGCACGATGGGGGTGTATGGGTATGGGTGGTCGGGGTCGGCGCCGATCCCGGAGGGGTACCTGACGGTGAAGGTGCCGACCCCTGATGGGGAGCTGGAGCGGGAGATCCTGCACCCGGCCAACCCGGGCAGCGTGTATCACATGACCAAGACGCTGGATCAGCTGATGTTCGCGTTTTACGCCAAGAACGACGGGCTGCGGATCACCGACCTGCACCAGGGCATCGTGTGGGGCACCCAGACCAGCCAGACGTGCCGCGATGAGCGGCTGATCAACCGCTTCGATTATGACGGGGACTACGGCACCGTGCTGAACCGGTTCCTGATGCAGGCCGCGATCGGCCACCCGCTGACCGTGCACGGCACCGGCGGGCAGACCCGCGCGTTCATCCACATCCGCGACACCGTGCGGTGCATCGAGCTGGCCATCACCAACCCCCCCGACGCCGGGGACCGGCCCCGGGTACTGAACCAGATCACCGAAACCCACCGCGTCCTGGACCTGGCCAAAATGGTCGGCGACGTGATGGGCGTGGAGATCGCCTACCTGCCCAACCCGCGCCGCGAAGCCGACGAGAACGACCTGGCCGTCCGCAACGACCAGTTCCTGGCCCTCGGCCTGCAGCCCACCACCTTGTCCGAAGGCCTCCTCGAAGAAGGCACCCAGATCGCCGGCCAGTACGCCCACCGCGCCGACGTCACCAAAATCATCGCCCGCTCCGTCTGGAAAGCCGGCATGGAAACCTCAGCCGACCTGCTGACCGAGCTCCCCACCCGGACGGACTAGGGCTGTCCGCGGGGACACTCCCCTCCGGCCGGGGGTCAGTGTC
Organism: uncultured Actinomycetes bacterium; assembly: GCA_963834515.1. Taxonomy (GTDB): domain Bacteria; phylum Actinomycetota; class Actinomycetes; order Streptosporangiales; family Streptosporangiaceae; genus RYN-230. The sequence continues at coordinate 42,327 of CAWICB010000001.1, forward strand.
CACCCGGTAGCGTTCAGCCTGCGTGTTCTCACGTAGCGTGGCGTGCCATGACGGCGCGCCGTGAGCGGGGGCACCCGCGCCCAGCCCTGTCGGCCAGGCCCATCGCCGCGGCCGTGCTGCGGACCGGGCGGCAGCATGCCGGGCAGATCCTGCTGGTCGCGATCGCGGTCAGCGTGGCCGTCACCGGGGTGGAGATCGCTTTCGATCACCTGACCGGGCACGCCGGGCTGCCGGTGGCGTTGCTGGGCGGGCTGGGCTCGTCCGGGGTGAGCCTGCTCGGCGCGGTGTTCCTGTCCGGGTTCCTCAGCCGGCTGGTCGGCGCGGAACACCACGGGGGCCAGGCCCGGATCCGTGACGTGCTGCGCACGCTGCCCTGGGCCGCGCTGATCGCCGCCGACCTGCTGGTGGCGCTGATCGTGGTGATCGGGTTCGTGGCCCTGATCATCCCGGGGCTGGTCGCACTCAACCTGCTGGCCGTGGTCGGGCCGGTCATCGAGATCGAGCACCGGCGGCCGCTGGCCGGGCTGCGGCGCAGCGCCCACCTGGTCCGCCCGCACTTCTGGAAGGTCGCGCTGATCGGGACGCTGCCGGTGCTGCTGGCCAGCGGGCTCGAATCCGTGCTGCCGGACCCGGAAGGCCGGGCCGGCATCCTGGTCGCGCTCGTGGCCCGGGGGATCGGCGAGGGCGTGCTGGAGGCGCTGGTCGGCCTGCTGCTGGTGGAGCTGTGCTACCGGCTGATGGCCGCTGACCGCGCCCGGGTCAGCCGACCGCAGCAGCCGGTGCCGGGGCGGGCTGGTGATGCCGCCCGGAACTGACCATCTCCGGGCGGGGCCGCGGGTGCAGCAAACCCAGGGTGGCGGCGAACCGGCTGCCCGGCGCCTGGCGGGCCACCTGGACCGCGTCCTCGGCCGTGTCCACGTCGATGAGCTCCGGGACCTGGCGGATGCGCAGGCCCGCCGCGCGCAGCCGGCCGAGCTGGACCCGGCCGGTGTGGTCCGCCGACATCGGCACACCGTGGATCAGCTTCGCGTCCGGCTGGCGCAGGCCGAGCAGCCAGAAGCCGCCGTCCGCGGCCGGGCCGAATACCGCGTCCGCGTCGCCGGCCGTCAGTGGCTGGGCCACCGTCTCCAGCAGCCCCGGGGTGACCTGCGGGGTGTCCATCCCGATCAGCACCACCGGCACGCTGCGCTGGGCATAGGCGTCGTCGAACGCCGCCGCGATCCGCTCGTCGAGCCCGTCGCCGCGCTGCGGGACCACCTCGAACCGCCCGGGCAGTTCGGCGCGCAGCGCGCCGGGGGTGGCCCACTGGTCGGCCAGGGCCAGGACGTGCCTGCTGAACGACGCGGTGGCGCCGGCCTCGAGCGTGTCGGCCAGCGCCGCCTCGGCCAGCATGGCCGCCTCGTGCGGGGTGAACGGCGGGGTCAGCCTGGTCTTCACCTTGCCCGGCACCGGGGCCTTGGCCAGCACGATGAGCTGGGCGTTGAGCGCGTTCCTGGCGCTGGGCGCGGTCATGCGGCCAGCACCCGGCGCATGTCACGCACGGTCCGCACAGTGCCGGACAGCGTGCCGGTCACCTTGGACCGGCCGGACCGCGGCAGATACGGGATGTCCACCTCGTGGATCCTCCAATCGGCGGTGGCCGCGGCCATCACCATCTCCAGCGGGTAGCCGAAGCGCCGGTCGCTGAGCCCCAGCCGGAGCAGTTCGGTGCGCCGGGCACAGCGCATCGGCCCGAGGTCGCGCAGCCGGACTCCGGTGCGGTGGCGCAGCTCGGCGGCGAGGACCTTGTTGGCCAGCCGGGCGTGCACCGGCCAGTCGCCCAGCCGGCGGGTCATCCGGCGGCCCAGCACCAGGTCGGCCTGCCCGGCCAGCACCGGGCCGGTGACCTGCGGCAGGTGGCCCGGATCGAGCGAGGCGTCCGCGTCCATGACGCAGACGACCTCGCTGGTGGCGGCCTGCAGCCCGGCGTGACAGGCCGCGCCGAACCCGCGCTGCGGCACCGGGATGACGGTGGCCCGGTGCGCGGCCGCGATGCTGGCCGAACGGTCGGTGGACCCGTTGTCGGCCACGATCGGGTGGAAGCCGGCCGGGATCCGGGACAGCACCCAGGGCAGCGCGGCTTCCTCGTTCAGGCAGGGCAGGATGACATCGATCCTCATGGTCCCCGACGCTAACCCGGAACCGGGCTGATCGACCCTTACGGAGCTGTGACGTATCGTCGCGCACCGTAGGAGCCCAGGTGGGCGGCGTGATTCGCTGCTGTCATGCGCATTCTGGTGACGGGGGCCGCGGGTTTCATCGGCTCCCACGCAGTCGACGTTCTGCGGGCGGCCGGCCATGAGGTCCAGGGCCTGGACTCGCTCACCCCAGCCGTGCACAACGGCCGTCCCGACTACCTGCCCCGCGACTTCGACCTGGCCGTAGGTGACGTCCGCGACCCGGACGCGGTGCGCCGGGCCGTGGCCGGCGCCGACGTGGTGTGCCACCAGGCCGCGCTGGTCGGCCTGGGCGTGGACCTCAGCGACCTGTCCGCCTATTCGGACGTGAACGTGACCGGCACGGCGGTGCTGCTCGAAGCGATGGGGCGGGCCGGGGTGCCCCGGCTGGTGCTGGCCTCGTCCATGGTGGTCTACGGCGAGGGCGCCTATGACTGCGCGGCGCACGGCCGGGTACGGCCCGCGCCGCGCAGCGAGGACGACTTGTCGGCCGGCCGCTTCGAGCCGCGCTGCCCGCACTGCGCGCAGCCGCTGGCCACGGCCACGATCGGCGAGGACGCACCGCTCGACCCGCGCAACGCCTACGCGGCCAGCAAGCTGGCCCAGGAGCACCTGGCCGCGACGTGGGCCCGGCTGACCGGCGGGTCCGCGGTGGCGTTGCGCTACCACAACGTGTACGGGCCGCGGATGCCCCGCGACACGCCCTACTCCGGCGTGGCGGCCATCTTCCGGTCCGCGCTGGAGGCGGGCCGGCCGCCACAGGTCTACGAGGATGGCCAGCAGCGGCGTGACTTCGTGCATGTCCGCGACGTGGCCCGGGCCAACCTGGCCGCGTTGCGGGCCGGCCTGCCCGGCACGCTGTGCCCGTTCAACGTGGCCAGCGGCGAGCCGCACACGGTCGGCGAGATGGCGGGCGCGCTGGCCGGCGCATTCGGCGGCCCGGCCCCCGAGGTGACCGGCCAGTACCGGCTCGGCGACGTGCGGCACGTGGTGGCGTCCCCGGCCGCGGCGGCCGCCGACTCCGGGCTGGGATTCCGGGCCGAGACCCCGTTCGGCGCCGGGATGGCCGAGTTCGCCCAGGCGCCGCTGCGCCGCCCGGCGGGCCGCCCGGTGACCGATGGCGGCCTGGCCGCCTGAGCGGCCCGCCTGAGCGACCCCCGCCCGAGCGGCGGTGGCGGCCTGGCCGCCTGAGCGGCCCGCCTGAGCGGCCCGCTGAGCGGCCCGCTGAGCGGCCCGCCTGAGCGGCGGTGGCCCGGAGCGACCCGCCTGAGCGACCCGCCTGAGCGGCGGTGGCCCGGACTGCTCACTGTGTACAGATCAGCGCGGTGCATTTGTGGTCATCCGTGACCACAAATGCACCGCGCTAACGCCGCCCGGGGTAGCTGACGGGGCTAGTTGAGGCCCTGGCCGTTGGTCAGCAGGCGGGGGGGCGGGCCGGTCACCGGTGCCATCTGGGCCGGCGCGTCGGAGCGGGCCAGCGGCAGCCGGATTACGAACTGGCAGCCGCGGGCCATGTTCTGCACCGCGATCTGCCCGGCGTGCGCCTCCACGATGCCCCGGGCGATGCTCAGCCCCAGGCCAGCGTTGTTGTCCGGGCCCGGGGTCCGTGCCGTCTCGGCCCGGAACGCCACGTCGAACACCCGGGGCAGCGCCTCCTCGGGGATTCCGCCGCAGGCATCCACTACGCTGACGCAGGCCATCCCGCGGTGCACGTCGCCCTGCACCTCGACCAGCCCCTCGGACGGGGTGTGCCGGATCGCGTTGGTCACCAGGTTGCGCAGCGCGCGGCCGAACTCGTCCGCGTCCACCAGCACCGGCAGGCCGCGCACGGAGGAACCGCGCAGCCGGACGCCCTTGGCCCGGGCCAGCGGCTCGGTGCTGGCCAGCGCCTCGGCCACCAGGTCGTCCAGGCCGACCAGGCGGCGGGACAGCCGGAGCGCCCCGGCGTGGATCCGGGCCAGCTCGAACAAGTCGTCGATCATCGCGGACAGCCGGTCCGCCTCCCGGCGGATCTGGGTGTGGTACGTGGTGACGGTCTCGAAGTCGACCACCACCCCGTCTTCCAGCGCTTCGGCCATCGCGCGCAGCCCGGCCAGCGGAGTGCGCAGGTCATGACTGACCCAGGCGACCAGTTCCCGGCGGCTGGCTTCCAGCGCCCGCTCCCGGGTCCGCGATTCGGCGATCTTCTCGTGCGCTGCGGCCAGCTCGTCGGACAGCGTCTCGAACTCGACGGCCAGCCGCGCCTTGGGCGGCTCGTAATAGCCGATGCTGCCCACGTCCCGCACCGCGTTCAGCAGCACCCGGCTGGCCCGGGTGACCTGGCGGCCGAGAATGAGCGCCACGGCCAGCCCGGCCAGCGCGGCCAGCGTTACCACGACCACCACGACGTTCACGTCCTGCTGCATGACCAGCATCTGGTGGGCCACGATGCCGACCCCGACGGCCGAGCTGACGATGACCACGGCCGCCACCACGAACAGCAGCGTGGCCATGGACCGCCTGGCCAGCAGGCGGACGATGAGCAGCCCGGCCGCGGCCGAGGCCAGCGCGACCCCGGCGACGTCTTCGGCTGCCTGCAGGAGGGTCGGCCAGTCGATGCCAGTCATGCTTCTCCTGGTTCATAGCGGTAGCCCACGCCCCAGACCGTGACGATCCGGCGCGGTGAGGTGGGGTCGGGCTCGATCTTTTCCCGCAGCCGCCGGATGTGCACGGTGACGGTGGAGGTGTCACCGAACGTCCAGCCCCAGACGTGCGCCAGCAGCTGGTCCCGGCTGAACGCCTGCCGGGGCCGCCGCATCAGGAACACCAGCAGGTCGTACTCCCGTGAGGTCAGCGCGAGCGTGCTCTCGCCGAGCATCACCGAGTGCGCGCCGAGGTCCACCACCAGGTTGCCGTCCTTGATCACGCCCAGCGCGGGCGGGTCGGGCAGCCCGCCGCCCCGCGCCCGGCGCAGCACGGACCGTACCCGCAGCGCCAGCTCGCGCGGGCTGAACGGCTTCGTGACATAGTCGTCGGCGCCGGTCTCGAAGCCGACCACCCGGTCCGTCTCCTCGCCCAGCGCAGTCAGCATCACGACCGGGATCGGCCATTGTGCCCGCAGCCTGCGGCAGACTTCCAGGCCGTCGATGCCGGGCAGCATCAGGTCAAGGACCACCAGGTCCGGCGGCTCGGCGGCGACCCGGCGCAGCGCCTCGTAGCCGTCGCCGACACATTCCACATGGTGCCCATCGCGCGTCAGGTAACGCCCGACGACATCGGCCAGGGTGGCGTCATCGTCGACCACGATGATCCGGCCTGGCCGGTCGGGGTTGGTGTTCACTCCTCCAAGGTAAACGGCGGCCCGGCCTTGTGCCGCTGACCGGCGCAGATCCGTCATAGGTCCGTAAGGGTCGTTTCGGGCCGACCGCGGTTATGCTCGTCGCCGCCGTGACTGCGCCCGGTGCGCTGCCGGGCGCGGCGGCCACCGGGCGCGCTGCCCGGTGACCCTGGACCACCGGGTGCGCTGCCCGGACGAAGCGGAAGGAGGGGACCGCGTGCTCGGTGAGCTGTATGAAGATGCTCTTGCTGGCCTCGCGCGGCCGGAGATCGAGTACGCGGACGGCCGCCGTACCCCGCTGCGGATCGACGACTGGCTGCACGTCATCCCCGGCGACCTGTCCATCCTGGACCGCTGCGAGGGACACACCCTGGACGTCGGGTCCGGGCCTGGCCGGCTCGACCGTGGCGCTGGCCGAGCGGGGCGTGCCGGCGCTCGGCATCGACATCACCCCGTCGGCGGTGCAGCTGGCCCGGTCATGCGGCGCGCTGGCGCTGCACCGGGACGTGTTCGCGACGGTGCCCGGGCACCGGCCGGTGGGCACGGGTGCTGCTGGCCGACGGCAACATCGGCATCGGCGGCGACCCGGATGCCCTGCTCAGCCGGGTGGCTGAGCTGCTCAAGCCGCTCGGCCAGGCGCTGGTCGAGGTGGAGCCGCCCGGCGCGCCGCTGGCCACAGGACATGGTCCGGCTGAGCCACCAGGGCCAGTGCAGCTCCTGGTTCCCGTGGGCGTCCATCGGCGCCGACCAGATCAGCGAGCTGGGCCTGCGCGCCGGCCTGGCGGTGACCGAGGTGTGGACCGACGCCGGCCGCTGGTTCGCCGCCCTGTCCCGGCCTGTTCCGGGGGATCGACCCGGATGACCGACGATGATACGACCAGTCCGTAACTGGCCCGTAGCGCTCGGCTGACTGACACCGTGAGCGGTATGACTGGTTTGGCGGCGAAGGCCGCGGCGCGGCGCTGGCTGTCGCGGCACTGCTCATGGCGCTGGTCTTCCTCACGTGCACCCGGACCGCCGGTCACCGCGGTGATCGGCACGACCCCGCTGGCGGTTGCGGCGTGGGCCGTCTTCGCGGCCGGGCGCCTGCTGGTGCTGCCGCCTGCCGGTCCGCTGGGCGTGGCCCTGATCGTGCTCGGCGGCATCGCGTGCAGCTGGCGGCGCTGTCCGCCGGGCCGCAGGGCAGCGACGACCTGTACCGCTATATCTGGGACGGCCGGGTCCAGGCCGCGGGCATCGACCCGTACCGTACGCGCCGGCCGCGCCCCAGCTCGCTCTCCTCCGCGACCCGTTCCTCTGGCTGCACCACGTCACCAGCAGTGCGTGTCACCCGGCACCCAGCTGTACGACTCGCCGCACGGGCTGGCCACGCCGGGCTGCACCCTGATCAACCGGCCGATCGTGCACACGATCTACCCGCCGGTGGCGGAGGCCTACTTCTTCGCCGTCCACTTGCTCTCCCCGGCGGGCAGCGGGACCACCCCGATCCAGGCGGCCGCGGCCTCTGCGCGCTCCGCTCACCTGCGCCTGTACGGCTGCTCAGGCTGGGCCGGGTCGGGGTGGACCGGCGGCTGGCCGTGCTCTGGGCCTGGTGCCCGACGGTGGCCCTGGAGGCGGGCAACAACGCGCACGTGGACGTGCTGGCCGCGGTCCTCACCGCGGCCGCGCTGCTCGTGCTGGCCCGGCCGGGCCGGATGCGCCGGTCGCTGGCCGGCGGCACGCTGCTCGCCCTGGCCATCTGGACCAAGGTCACCCCGGTGCTGGTCGTGCCCGCGGTGGCCCGCCGCCGCTGGTACGCGCTGGCCGCGGCCGGCCTCTTCGCCACGGTGATCGTTTACCTGCCGCACGTGCTGGCCGTGGGCAGCCGGGTGATCGGTTTCCTGCCCGGCTACCTGCAGCAGGAGGGCTACAACAACGGCACCAGGTTCCTGCTGCTCGGCATGCTGGTGCCGGGGAAGCTGGGCCTGCTGACCGCGGCCTTCGTGTCCTCGCGGTGACCGGCCTGCTCGTGCTGCTGGCGCACCGACCCGGACCGGCCGTGGCGCGGTGCGCTGGTGATGACCGCGGCCGCGCTGGCCGTCACCACGCCGCCGTTCCCGTGGTACACGATGCTGCTGGTCATGCTGGTCGCGTTCGACGGCCGGGCCGAGTGGCTCGCTTCGCGATGGTCAAGTACTTCGCGGTCGGGAACCCGCTGCCCGGGGTGCAGGTGCCGGTGGCGGCCATCGAGCGGGCCGGGTATGGCCGCCGCGCTGGCCGTGGTTGTGCTGGTCAGCCTGATCCGCTGGCGGCGCGGCCGGGGTCGCGGCCGGGGTATTGTCCGGCCGGTCCCGGTTCCGGTCACTCAGCCGGTGCCCGCCTCGGCGGCCGCGGCCCAGCCGGTGCCCGCCGCCCAGCCGGTATCGGTGTTCAGCAAGCCGATCGGGTCCACCACCCCGGCCGCCGAGCAGGCCGCGACGCCATAAGCCCGGCGATGGACTAGCTGCTTGTGGGGTACCGCCGGCAAGGGTACGGAGCGCACTCTGGAGGTAACAGAGAAGCTCCGGACAGGGGTGCAGGACAATGGTCGGATCAGACCCAAACTTGGTAGCCGTCGTCGTCCCCATCGTGGCGCTGCTCTCCCTGGCCTTCTGGCTGGGCCTGTGCTTCTACGCGGGCAGCCATCCGTTCTGGCGTCACCAGCAGCAAGCGAGCAGACAGGAACTGGCCAGTTCGCGTCAGACCGGCACGCTGCCGCCGCCGGGCACGCCTGGCCTATCGGGTGCGGTGGGCGATGCGCCGGGTCCGCAGCGCGTAGCTCCCCGCTGAGATGGTGAACATGACCCCGGTAACGCCCAGCCAGCGCCACAGATAGGGCCCGGTGCCGAGCCCGCTCGCCCGGTGCAGTTCCGGCTGCGACAAGCCCAGGATCATCGGGAAGAACGTCAGCAGCAGCAGCAGTGAGAAGATCACCGGGATCCGCACGTAGTTGAGCAGCGGCGGCCAGGCCGGGGCAACCGTGGCCGGCTGCGCGGCAGCCGCCCGGGCCGCGACTGGTCGGGTGACGGCTAGCGGGGCCATGCCCGGTGGGGCGATGCCCGGTGCGGCGGCGGCCGGCCGGGCCGCCTCGAACGGCCCGCGCGCGGCGGGCGGCGCAGCGGGCAGGCGGCCGTGCGAGCCACCCGGCAGCAGGTGCCGCAGCGACAGGTCGGCCAGCGAGTAGAGCGGGAACAGCAGCAGATCGTGGCCGATGATGGCGACCGCGAACCACACGGCGAAGCCGGTCCACTGCCCAGCCATGATCACCGCCCGCACCGCGTAACCGGCCAGTGCGAACGCCGCCAGCAGGGCCAGCAGGTGCAGCGGGCTGGCCCCGTACCAGCGGCGGACCCAGCTGGCCGCGGCCGCAGTCGCAGTCGCGGCCCGGCTGCCCCGGGCGGCCCGATCCGGCGACGAAGCCACCCTGCTCACACCTGCTTCAGGAAGGTGATCTTGCTGACCCACTTGGTGTTGTGCACCCCGGGGGCGTTCGGGATGATCGTCCGGGCCGGGTAGCCGTGGTCCCACGGCAGCACATGCCCGTTCAGCGTGACCGCGAGCAGCGACTGCGGATCAGCCACCTGGCCCGCCGAGAGGATCGCGGCGCGGAACGACCCGACCTGCTCGATCGACTCCACCACGGCTCCGGCCGGCTGTGGCCGCCCGGTCAGCCGGGCCAGGTCACTCAGCCGAACCCCGGTCCACCGCGCCGAGTACGACCAGCCCTCCACGCAGGCGATCGGTAGTTCCACCGCCTGCTGGGGCAGGCCGAGCAACTGCTCGCGGGTCAGCACGACGGTGCGTTCCCCGACCAGGGTCAGCCGGTAGGCCGGACCGACTTCCCGGGCGGTCAGGCCGATGGACGCGGCGGTCCGGTTGACCGGCAGGTAGTGCGGCGCGGTCGCGGACAGCCCGCGCGGCCCGAACAGCGAGGTGCGCCGGGCCAGCCCGCCGATCGATTGCCCGACGACCAGCCCGGCCAGGGTCAGCGACGCGCCACCGACCGCGGCCAGCAGACCGCGCCTGGAGATGGTCGGCGCGGCGGGCCGGGCGCGGCCCGCAGGCCGGCCTCGTCAGGTTCCTCCGGCTGCGTCCCGGCCAGTGGGGTGCGCAGTTCCCGTGCGCAGGCGGCGCGACCGCAGCCCGCGCACCATCCGCGGGAACTTCAGCGTCACGTGGATGACCAGCCCCGCGATGAACACCCAGGCCCCGTACAGGTGGGCGGTGTAGAACGAGAACGGGAAGACGTAGAAGTTCTGGATGTTCAGGATGCCGGTGGCGAATTCGAACAGCACCCCGCCGACCACCATGATCAGGCTGACCCGCTCCAGGATCTGGGCCAGCGAGCGGACCGGGGGCCAGGCGAACAGCCGGGGCAGCACCGACCACAGCTTCATCAGCACCACGGGCAGCAGGGCCAGGCCGAGCGTGATGTGCACGCCCTGGTCCACCCGGTACAGCCAGGACGGGTGGGTGGGCCAGGAGAACAGGTAGAAGTGCAGCAGGCCCGCACCGGGAGTCGTGTCGTTGCCGGGCAGCAGCGGGTCATAAGCGGCGTAGGACAGCAGCCCGGTCACGGCCAGGATGGTCAGCCCGGGCAGCAGGATCACGGCCAGCACCGAGGTGAGCCACAGGCCGCGCAGCGGGCTGCGCCAGGTGCCGGGCCGGAACGGGCCGGGCGGCGGATGGGCGGCCGGGTGCCGGGCGGCGTCCCGGGTGGTGTCCGCGGCGCGGCGGGCCAGGGCGGCCGCCCGGCGCCGTTCCGCCGCCGCCGAGGCGGTGAATGCCTGCCGTCTGCGGACCATTCGCTGGCGGCGCGCCGCCCCGCGGGTGTGGACAGCGCGGCGCAGGCTGGCAGCGCGCTGCCGAGGTCCGCTGGTCCCGGCCATAACTCGACGGTAACCGCGATTACGCAGGTCAAAGCGGTCTGAGCACAGACGGTAAGAACCTCGTAAGAGCCGGTAACCGGCGGCCGTCAGTCCGCCCGGCACCCGCCTGGCTGGCTGCGCATGGCCTCGGCCAGCCGGCGCAGCGCGTCGCCGAACGCCTCCTGCTCGGCGGCCGAGAACCCCTCGAACAGTCCCGCCATGGCCTCGAGCCGCGGGCCCAGCACCTGCTCGGCCTCACGCTGCCCGCTGGCGGTCAGCTCGACCAGGGTGGCCCGGCGGTCGGTCGGATGCGGCCGGCGCCGGACCAGATCCACGTCCTCCAGCGCGTCCACCATGGCGGTCATGTTCCGCGGGCTGACCCCGAGCTGGTCCCCGAGGTTGCGCATGATCGCAGGGCCGTCGCAGTGCAGCGTCTGGAGCAGCCGGAGCCTGGTGTACGGCAGCCCGTCCCCGGTCCGCGCCTCGGTCCAGCGCAGGAACGCGGTGGCGAACCGGGCCGTCTCGGCGACCAGGGCCAGGCGGCGGTCGGCCTCCGGCAGGCTGGCCAGGGCCGGCGGCACCGGCGGGGCGGCCAGTGGATCAGCGGCCAGACAGCGCTCGCTAGCAGCCAACTGCGCGGCCTGACCTGGTTCCATCCTGCCAGGGTACCCGGGGTCTTTCGCTTGCACGATTATTACATTGGTGACAATACCGCGGATGACCCATCCGGCTGAGCTGGACTGACCGGCCCCGCCTGCCCGACCGGCCCCGCCGCCCCGCCTGCCGACCGCCCCGCCGGCCCGACCGCCCCGGCCGGGCTGACCGGCCTGGCCCGGGCCTGACCGGCCCGGGCCAGGAGCCATCCGGCGGGCCGGGAGCCATACGGTAGGACCATGCGCGCGTGGGTGGTTCATAAGCCCGGGCCGATGGCCACGGGGCCGCTGCAGCTCACCGAGCGGCCGGTCCCGGAGCCGGGCCCCGGCCAGCTGCTGCTGCAGATCCGGTGCTGCGGGGTGTGCCGCACCGACCTGCACCTGGCCGAGGGCGACCTGCCGCCTAAGCACCCGGACATGACCCCTGGCCACGAGGTGGTGGCCGAGGTGGTGGCGGCCGGGCCGGGCACGACCAGGTTCCGGGCCGGCGACCGGGCAGGCGCGGCGTGGCTGGGCGGCACCGACGGGTCGTGCCAGTTCTGCCGCCGGGGCCAGGAGAACCTGTGCCCAGCCTCGGTCTATACCGGCTGGGATTTCCCCGGCGGGTACGCCGAGTACATGCTGGTCGCGGAAGCGTTCGCGCACCGGCTCCCGGACGGGTTCAGCGACGCCGAACTGGCCCCGCTGCTGTGCGCCGGCATCATTGGCTACCGCGCGCTCCGCCGGGCCGCGGTGCCACCCGGCGGCACGCTCGGTATCTGGGGCTTCGGCGGCTCGGCCCACCTGGCCGCCCAGGTCGCGATGGCCGAGGGCGCCGCCGTGCACGTGTTCACCCGCGGCCAGGCGGCCCGCGAGCTGGCCCGGTCGCTGGGCGCCGCGTCGGTGCAGGACTCGTTCGACCCGCCGCCGGTCAAGCTGGACTCGGCCATCCTGTTCGCCCCGGTCGGCACGCTGGTCCCGCCCGCGATGGCCGCGCTGGACCGGGGTGGCACGCTGTCCATCGCCGGCATCTACCTGACCGACATCCCGCCGCTGAACTATGACCAGCACCTGTTCCAGGAGCGCCAGCTGCGCAGCGTCACGTCGAACACCCGGAACGACGCGACCGAGTTCCTCACCATCGCCGAACGGATCAAGATCAAGGTGACGACCACTCCGTACCCGTTCGACCAGGCTCAGCAGGCCCTGACCGACCTGGCCGAAGAACGCGTGCACGGCGCGGCCGTGCTGTCCCTGCCATGACCGGGCCCGAGCCCGGCCAGCGGGCCCGCAAGCTGCTCAGCCGCGTCCCGCTCATCGACGGGCACAACGACCTGCCCTGGGCGCTGCGCGACGCCGGGGACATGGGCCTGGCCAGGGTGGATCTGGCCGGACCGGTCAGCTTCACGCACACCGACCTGCCGCGGATGGCCGCCGGCGGGCTCGGCGCCCAGTTCTGGTCGGTCTACGTGCCGGCCAGCCTGGCCGGGGAGACCGCGGTCGGCACCACGCTGGAGCAGATCGACCTGGTGCACCGGATGATCCGGCGCTACCCGGGCCAGCTCGAGCTGGCCGTGACCGCGGCCGACGTGCCGCGCATCTTCGCGGCCGGCCGGGTGGCGTCGCTGATCGGCGCCGAGGGCGGTCATTCCATCGCGTCCTCGATGGGTGTGCTGCGCACCCTGTACGCGCTGGGCGTCCGCTACCTCACCCTGACCCACAACAACAACGTGCCGTGGGCCGACTCGGCCACCGACGAGCCTGAGGCGGGCGGGCTGACCGCGTTCGGCCGGGCGGTGGTCGGCGAGATGCAGCGGCTCGGCATGCTCGTCGACCTGTCGCACGTGGCCGCGACCACGATGCGCGACGCGCTGGACGTGGCTGAGGCGCCGGTCATCTTCTCGCACTCCAGCGCCCGCGCGCTGTGCGACCATCCGCGCAACGTGCCCGACGGCATCCTGGCCCGGCTGCCCGGCAACGGCGGGGTGTGCATGGTCACGTTTGTGCCCGAGTTCGTCTCGGCGGACTGCGCGGCCTGGGACCGCAGGCTCACCACCGACATGCGGGAGCAAGGGCTGGACCCACGGGACATCACCGCCCGCGAGCGGCTCGGCCGGGAGCGCGCGGCGGCCGACCCCCGGCCCACGGCCACCCTGGCCCAGGTCGCCGACCACGTCGAGCACGTCCGCGACGTGGCCGGGATCGAGCACGTCGGGCTGGGCGGCGACTTCGACGGGACGGACCGGCTGCCGGACGGCCTGACCGACGTGTCCTGCTACCCGGCGCTGCTCGCCGAACTGCTCGGCCGGGGCTGGACCGAGGACGACTGCGCCCGGCTGGCTGGCGGCAACCTGCTCCGGGCGCTGCGCGGCGCCGAGGACGCGGCCCGCGCGCTGGCCCAGCGCCGGCCGCCGAGCACGGCCCGGATCGAGGAGCTGGACGCCGGCTGAGCCCGGCCCGGCGAATCAGCCCAGCCGGCAATCAGCCCAGTCCGGAGAACAGGCCCACCAGCGCGGCGGCGCCCTGGCCGCCGGGGTCCTTCTGCGGGTTGTAGCAGGCCAGCGACACCCCGGCCAGCGCCGGGCTGGCCAGCAGCGGCCAGATCAGCTCACCCAGCTCGGCCAGGGTCAGCCCGCCGGGCATCAGGTAGTCGGTGGCCGGGAAGGCCAGCTCGTCCAGCACGTCCACGTCGAGGTGCACCCAGTACCGCCCGGCAGTCGCGCTGAGCTGGTCACGGGCCGCCCGGCCGGCCTCGGCCAGCCCCCGGTCCCGCAGGATGGCCGGGCTGAGTTCCGTATCCAGTCCCGCCTCCTCCGGCATAACGCTCCCATATTCAGCTGCCTCGTCGCGGTCCCTGGGGCCCAGCAGCACGAGTTCGGGCCGGGTGACCAGGGGCGCGCCGATCGACGCGGACCAGGCGGCCGGCCCGCGGCCGGTGATGACCGACATCCCCATGTCGGCGGGCTCGCCGGTCTCCGATGTCTGGCCGTCGTAGAGGTCGAGGTGGCCGTCGAGGTAGCCGAGCCCCACCCGGCCCAGCGCGTCCCGGGCCCCGCTGAGCGCGCCGGGCAGCAGCGTGCAGCAGCCGCCGATCAGGAACGGCAGCTGGCCGGCCGCCACCTGGTCCCGGACGTGGGCCCGGACCGCCTGGGTGGTGGCCAGTACGGACGGCCAGCCCAGCACGCCGGTGGCCGGGTCGCGGTCCCGGCCGACCAGCCGGACGTCCAGATCACCGCCGTCGGCCGCGCCAGCCGCCGTGGGCAGCCCGGCCTCACGCAGTGCGCCCGGGGACAGCTCGGTGCCGAACCGTGGGCTGCCCGCGGCCGCCGCGTTGACGCAGTCGATGGGCACCCCGGTGGTGACGACCGGCCGTGCCGCGGCCCGGGCGTTCATCAGCTGAAGTGGGTGCGGGGGCGGGACTGCTGCTCGCCGTCCAGGAAGACGTCAACCTTCTCGTCGTAGAAGCAGGCCAGCCCGGCGATCTTCTGGCTTTCCGGCAGCGGGGTGCGGTAGATCCACACGATGTCCTGGTGCAGGCCGGTACCGGTGTCCACCGACCAGTAGGCGGCGGTGCCCTTGTACGGGCAGTGCGACTGGGTGGCGGACGGGCGGAGCAGGTCCATCCGGACGTCGGTCAGCGGCACGTAGTAGCGCGGCGGCAGGCCGGTCTCGAACAGGATGCGCGGCTGCCGGGAGTCAGCCACCGTCACCCCGTCCACCTCGACCCGGACGTGCCGGGAGCTGGCCAGGATGTCCACCCGGGAGTACGGGTCCCGCGGGTGGGTGTAGACCGGCTCGTCCTCCTCGAACCATTCGGTCATGGCGTCCCAGTCCAGCCGGACCAGCGTGCGCAGCTCGTCGAGCGGCGAGTCTGGGTAGCGTTTCGCGGCCCGCGCCGCGGTCGCCCCGGGCAGCACCACGTCGCAGATCTCCGCGTCACCGCGGCTCGGCGAGTGCTCCGTCTCCCCGGTCGGGGCCAGCTTGGCCCGCACGTCGGCGGCCGGGAAGTAGTAGACCGGGAAGTACGGCCATTCCCAGACCAGGGCCGGCTGCCTGGTGTCCGCAACCAGTTCGCTGCCCAGGTACGCGCGCACCCGCTTATGGCCCGTTTCGATCCGGACCCGGCCCGCGGTCTTGGCCATCGCGTACCTCCTGTTGTAATGCACGTCATGGTGCTGACAGTCGCACCGGGACAGTAGCGTCAATGTATGCGACTCGGTGTCCTGGACGTGGGCTCGAATACTGTGCACTTCCTGGTCGTCGACGCGTACCGCGGTGCGCGGCCGACTCCGGTCTACTCACACAAGGCCGAACTGCGGCTTGGTGACCACCTGGAAGACGGCAGCCGGCTGTCCGATGAGGGGGCCGAGCAGCTGCGTGCGTTCGTCCGCGAGGCACTGCTGATCGCCGAGGACAAGGGCGTGGAGGACCTGCTGGCGTTCGCCACGTCCGCGGTCCGGGAGGCGGCCAACGCCGATGAGGTGCTGAGTGAGATCCGGGACGACACTGGCGCGCACATCCAGGTGCTGTCCGGGCGGGATGAGGCCCGGCTGACGTTTCTGGCCGTCCGGCGCTGGTTCGGCTGGTCCTCGGGCAAGGTGCTGATGCTGGACATCGGCGGCGGCTCACTGGAAATCGCGGGCGGGGTGGACGAGGAGCCGGACGTGGCCATCTCGCTGCCGCTCGGGGCCAGCCGGCTGACCCGGGACTGGTTCAGCAGCGACCCGGCTTCCGCGGGCGAAGTGCGCAAGCTGCGCAAGTACGTGCGGGCCGAGCTCGGCCGCCACGCCGGGCAGGTGATGCGGGACGGGCAGCCGGACCGCGCGGTGGCCACGTCGAAGACGTTCCGGCAGCTGGCCCGGATCTCCGGGGCCGCGCCGTCCAGCGAGGGGTTCTACGTCCGGCGCCGGCTGACCCACTCCGACCTGACCAAGCTGGCCGAGAAGCTGCCGCTGATGACCGTGGCCGAGCGGGCGCAGCTGCCCGGGGTGTCCCGGGGCCGGGCGCCGCAGCTGGCCGCCGGGGCGGTCGTGGCCGATGCGGCCATGGACCTGTTCGGGCTGGAGGAACTGTTCATCTGCCCGTGGGCACTGCGGGAAGGCGTCATCCTGCGGCGGCTGGACGCGCTGGCGGGGGGTTAGGCGCGGGCGGGTGCGCGTGCCGCGGGCCTGGGCTGGCCGGGGACCACTTCCGGCTCACATCCGTACGGCCCGAGGCGCCTCCGTCCCCACCGCCCGCCGCCACGCTTACGCCCTGGCCCACGGCACGCGCACCCGCCGTAGGCACGCTCAGGATCACGCTTACGCCCTGGCCCACCGCACGGGCACCCCGCCTGGTCACGTTCGCCCAGTGCGGTGCGTTGTTCCCATATAGCCACCCCAAAGCACCGCATAACCGGGCCCGCGCGCTGGTTACATCACCACTAGTCACATCAGCATCAGGAGAATCAGATCAGCCAACGTCATACGGCCGGTTGATCTACCACGGGGTGCTGGTGGGGTCGGGTGGTCAGTCGGCGGTGCGGTCGGGGTCGGTGCTGGTCCGGGCGGGGCCGGGGGCCGGGCTGGTCCGGATGGGCTTGGTTGCCGGGCGGGCGGGCTCGTCCGGGCGGCTGGCCGGGCTGGCCGCGGCGGCCTGCTCGCCGGGGACCGGATTGCCGCGATGGCTGGGCGTGCGGGCCGGGCCGGTGTTCCCGGGCGCGGGAGACGTGCCGCCGTTGGTAGCCGGCTGAGCCGGGCGGGCCGGGGCGGCCGGGGCCGGGCCGGGCCGGCCCTCAGCCAGCGGGCCCGGCCGGGAGCCCGGGGTGCTGGCGCCGTTACCGCCGCCGGACACGGCGCTGGCCACCGACCGGGCGACCTCTTCCTCCAGCGAGCCGCGGGCGGCTTCGCCGGCCACCAGGTTGGTCACCACGTCGCGGACCTCGGTGAGACGGCGGACCGTCTCGGTGTGCCGGGCCACCAGCAGGTTCAGCCGGCGCTCGGCGCCGTCGTGGATGGCGGTAGCCCGGGCGGTCGCCTCGTCCAGCATCTGCTTGGCCTGGGCCTGGGCGGCCGCGACCGCGCTCTCCGACTTCTTCTGCGCGTCGCTGATCGTGCGCTCGGCCTCGCTGCGGGCCGTGCTGCGGGCCTTCTCGGACTCGGCCCGCGCGGTGGCGATGGTGTTCTCGGCCTGCTCCTGCGCAGCGGCCAGCATCCGCTCGGTCTGTTCCCGCGCCTCGGCCTTCTGCCGCTCGATCTCCTGCTTAGCCTCGTTCCGCTGCCTGGTGATGTCGTCCAGGGCACGTGCTTTCTGCGCCCTGGCCTCGTCGTCGGCGAGCTTGAGGATCTGCGCCATCCGCTCGCTCAGTTCCTGGTGCGCGGGCTTGTCTTCCAGCTCCCGCTGCCGGGCCGTGGCCACCTCGGAACGGAGCCGCTCGACGTCGTCCAGGGCGCGGGACAGCCGTTCCTCGTAATCGCGCTTCTCGCTGCGGGCCCGGGCCACGAACTCGTTGA
Organism: uncultured Actinomycetes bacterium; assembly: GCA_963834515.1. Lineage (GTDB taxonomy): Bacteria > Actinomycetota > Actinomycetes > Streptosporangiales > Streptosporangiaceae > RYN-230. Next base: position 59,868 of record CAWICB010000001.1, read on the forward strand.
CCTGGCGCCGGCTGTAGCCGCGCATCTGGACTTCGAACGCGTCCTCGGAGTCGAGGTCAGGGATAAGGTCGCTGTGCTCAGTCATAAGGAGTCACCCGTCAGGTGGGTCAAGCCAGGCTACTACCCGGCCGGGCGCCGCAGCGCAGGCGGGGCTTGCCTGAGAGGGCAGCGGAAGGACGCAAGGTAAGTCTGGGACAGCAGGTGTGGACGGGCAAGACTCTTGTCCGTAAGCTCCCTCGCGCGCAACCGAAACGAACGAGTATCCCGTTTTGCCGGGATTAGCTGACTCCCGGCCGGAGGAGGAGATGCTGATGGCCCGCATCGGCGCGCTCGGTGACCGGGTGCCGGACATTCACCCGGAGGCGTGGATCGCGCCCGGGACCGTCATCGTGGGCCGGGTTACGGTGCGGCGGTCGGCCAGTGTCTGGTACGGGTCGGTGCTGCGCGCCGATGACGACGAGATCGTGGTCGGTGCCGAGTGCAACATCCAGGACCAGTGCTGCCTGCACGTGGACCCGGGCGAGCCGGTGGTGCTGGGCGAGCGGGTCAGCCTGGGCCACCGGGCCACGGTGCATGGCGCGCAGGTCGACGACGGCGCGCTGATCGGCATCGGGGCGATCGTGCTGGGCCGGGCCAGGATCGGGGCGGGCACGCTGGTGGCGGCGGGCACCGTGATCCGGCCGGGCCAGCAGGTCCCGGCCGGTGTCCTGGTGGCCGGGGTGCCCGGCCGGGTGGTCCGGGAACTGACCGACGCAGACCGGGCCACGTTCGCCAGCACCGCGGAGCGCTACGTGGCCCGGGCGGCGGTGCACCGGGCAGCGGACTGGCGGGACTTTCCCGGCCATTCCGGATGAGCCGCCGGGCGGCACGGCCACCGGCGACATGGCATCACATGAGTCACTTGCGGGGCATCAGCCGGATGAGTCCAATATCGTACCGACAGACTCAGCGTCCCCAGCTTCTTGGAATTGTTACTGGGGTTATGGGTAAAATCCCACTTGAGGGTGGTCCAGAAATGACCCTGATGGGTCATGCGGGGGCATAGGGCCGCGTCGTAGCCTTGTGGCCAGGCTTCCGCAAATCAGCTTGGCGATGGAGGTGGGCGCGTTGCGCGAGCATCTCGATCTTCGCGTCCCCGACCGCGTCGCGCTCGATGAGATCGAACTGTACGCCGAGGTACTCAGCGCTGTGGCCGTGTGCGACCGGCCACTGACCGCGGCGGAACTCGATGAGGTGCTGGGCATTTCCGCGGTAGCCAGCAGCGCGGCCGACTGACCGAGCCCGCCGGGGCGGTCAGGGGTGGCGGTACATAACGTCGGTGTGCCAGTGCGCAAAGCCGAGCGATTCATAGAGCCGGATAGCCGGGGGATTCGCCTCGTCCACGTACAGCATGACTTCGGCCAGCCCACGGGACCGCAGATAGCGCAGCCCTTCCAGGGTGAGCGCCCGGCCCAGCCCGGAACCACGCTCGCCGGGATCCACCCCGACTACGTACACCTCGCCGATCGGCTGGCCGGCCGGCGGGGAACTGCCCGGTCCCGCCTTGTGGATCTTCGTCCAGTGGAACCCGGCCAGCCGGCCGGAACGCTCGGCCAGGAAGAAGCCGGCCGGGTCGAACCATGGTTCCCGTTCCCGCACGGCCAGGTCGGCCAGCGTCCACGCGCCCTGCTCCGGGTGGCTGGCAAAAGCCGTCCGGTTGAGTTCCAGCCAGGCCTGCTCGTCCTGGCCGGTGCGGAACGTGCGCAGCGTGACGCCGTCCGGGAAGCGCGGCGGGTCCAGCGCGGCGTCCAGGGAGCGGCGCATCGTCCACAGCGCGCGGACCCGGTCAAACCCGGCCCGGCCAGCCAGTGCGCTGGCCGCGGGCAGGTCGCCGTGGGCCCAGAGGCGGAGCGGGCCCGGCGCCGCCTCGGCCAGCACCGCCCGGGTCAGCGCCAGGCCCAGGCCCTGGCGCCGGTACGCCGGGTGGATGACCAGTTCGCCGCTCGGGTCCTCGGCCGGGTCGGTGCGGTCCAGGTGCGCGTACCCGGCCAGTTCACCGCCGCTGCGCAGCAGCAGGTCGCGGGCCTGCGGGTCGCCGCCGTAGCGGATGTGCAGCCGGGTGTGCTCCGACAGCGGGCTGACCGAATCGGTGCCAGTGGCCGCGCTGACCAGGTCCAGCACCGCGGCGGCGGCCGGTTCGGGCAGCGGGCCGGTGACTTCGATGTCGGGTGTCATCGGCGCCGTTCGGCCGGCGCCTTCTTGGGCCGGGCCGCAGACTGGCCGCTGGCCGCCGGGGCGTCGGCCTCGGTGGCGGGCTCGCCGCCCGGGGCGCGGGCCGGCCGGGGTGCCCGGGCCTCATCGCTGTTCTTGGCGGGCACGAAGCGGTACCCGACGTTGCGGACCGTGCCGATCAGCGCCTCGTGCTCAGCGCCCAGCTTGGCGCGCAGCCGGCGAACGTGCACGTCCACCGTGCGGGTGCCGCCGAAGTAGTCGTATCCCCAGACCTCCTGGAGCAGATGGGCCCGGGTGAACACCCGCCCCGGGTGCTGGGCCAGGAACTTCAGCAGCTCAAATTCCTTGAACGTAAGGTCCAGGGCCCGGGCCCGCAGCCGCGCCGTGTAGGTGGCCTCGTCGATGGCCAGGTCGCCGGACCGGATCTCGTCCGGGGCGGCCGGGGCCACGGCTGGCCTTGCGGCCGATGGCCAGCCGCAGCCTGGCTTCCACCTCGGCCGGGCCGGCCGTGTGCAGCACCACGTCGTCGGCGCCCCACTCGGCGGTGACCGCGGCCAGGCCGCCTTCGGTCACCACGGCCAGCACGGGGGCCTCCAGGCCCGCCGTGCGCAGCAGCACGCACAAGCTCCTGGCCTGGGCCAGGTCGCGCCGGGCGTCGACCAGAATGGCATCCGCGGGTGGCGTATCGGCCAGCGCGGCCAGTTCGGCCGGCCCGACGCGTACCGTATGCAGCAGCAGGCCGAGCGACGGCAGTATCTCCGCGGCGGGCTCCAGGGCTCCGGTGAGCAGCAGCAGATCACTCACGTGCTGCCACCTCCGCCCTGTGTTCTCCGGTAGGAGAAAACTACCCATCGATGGACACAAGGACCCGCCGGCGGCACTGCCCGGATCCGATGTGAGCGAGGATAGCGGACATGGCCACAGTGACACTGCGCTACTGGGCCGCGGCGAAGCAGGCGGCCGGGGTCGCCGAGGAGACGATCAGCGCGGACACCCTGGGTGACGCGCTCACCGCGGCGCTGGCCGGGCGGGACCGTGCGGTCCAGCTGCGGGCGGTGCTAGCCCGGTCGTCCTTCCTGGTCGATGGCTCTCCGGTGGGCAGCCGGGCACCCGATTCCGTGCTGCTCGCCGAGTCGGCCGTGGTCGAGGTGCTGCCTCCGTTCGCCGGCGGCTGAGCCCCGCGGACGGGTAAGCGGACGGGTAACCCGTGCGAAACCGTGCCGGTACCGGTGAACCCGGGGGCCGGGGCAGCCGTTACCTGGGTGTGGCACACCACCGGGGCATCCAGGGGCCGCGAGCCCAGGGGAGGGGCTTGTGACGAAGATCTCGTCCGCGCGCTGTACGCGGAGCACGCGGCTCCGCTGCTGCGTTATGCGCTCCGGCTGACTAGCGGCGACCGGCAACGGGCAGAAGATATCGTGCAGGAGACGCTGCTCCGGGCCTGGCGGCACCCCGAGGCTATCGCCGAGCGGCCAGCCCGACCGTGGCTGTTCGCAGTGGCGAGAAACCTCGCGGTGGACTCGCACCGGGCACGCAACGCCCGGCCCCGCGAGGTTGGCGAGGCAGCGCTCGAACTGGTACCTGTTGCCGACGAGGCGGATCGCGTGCTCGAATCGTGGGCGGTGGCCGACGCCCTGAGTGACCTCCGGCCAGAGCACCGGCAGGTGCTCGTGCAGACGTACTACCTCGGCCGTTCTGTGGCCGAGGCCGCTGCCGAACTGGGTATCCCGGGCGGCACTGTGAAATCACGCACCTTCTACGCGCTCAAGGCACTCAAACTGGCGCTCGAGGAACGGGGGCTCGCGCCATGACCGGCTCGGCGGACTGCCGCGAAGTCCGGCACGCCCTCGGGGTATACGTGCTGGGCGCGATCGATCCTGCGGAGCGCGCCCTGGTGGACAGCCACCTGAGCACGTGCCCGGAGTGCCGCGAGGAACTGGCCGGCCTGGCCGGGCTGCCGGCCCTGCTGCGCCGGATCCCGGTCGGCGAGGCGCAGCAGCTGGCCGACGAGCCGGACGGCGAGCTGGCCGACGACATACCTTCCGACCAGGTGCTGAACTCGCTGCTGGCCCGCACCTCGCGGGCCCGGCAGGCCCGGCGCTGGCGTGGCCTGGCCGCCGCGGCGGCAGTGGTGGTGATCGCGGGGGCGGCCGGGGCCGCGACGTGGAGCGCACTCAACCCGCCCGCGGCCGCGCCGGTGGCCGTCGCGCAGTTCAAGTCGGTGACGGCCAGCAACCGGGTCACCCACGTCTCGGCCACGATCCGGTACACGGCCAAGGACTGGGGCACGGCACTGGACACCCGGGTGCACGGGCTGCCGGCGTACGTGCGCTGCAGCCTGGTGGTCACCGACACGGCGGGCCACACCATGGTGGCCGGGAGCTGGACGACCAGTTACGACGAGGGCACCACCTGGTACCCGGGTGCGTCGTCGGTGATGCTGGACAGCGTGCGCAGCTTCGAGATCGTCTCGGGCGGCCGGGTCCTGGTTACCGTCCCGGTGCACTAGGCCGGGAATGGGACTGGCCGCTGGCACGCTGTAGCCCCCGTGACAGCCGGGATCCTGGTCTGTGTGGTGGTGCTCGCGGCCGCGTCGGCCTTCGGGGTGGCCCGGCGCCGCCGGGACGGGAAGCTGACCCAGCCCCGGCCGGTGCGGCTCAGCCCCGATCAGCTGGGCCAGCCGCTGGGTGGCCGGGCCACGCTGCTCCAGTTCTCCTCCGAGTTCTGCGCCCCGTGCCGGGCCACCCGTCAGGTGCTGGGCGAGGTGGCCCGCGGCCTGGACGGCGTCACGCACGTGGAGGTGGACGCCGCGGAGCGGCTGGACCTGGTCCGGCTGCTGGACGTGCGGCGCACCCCGACCGTGTTCGTGCTCGGCCCGGACGGCCGGGTCACCCGGCGGGGCAGCGGTGCGATGCGCAAAGACGAGGTCCTGGCCGCTCTTGGCGCGGCCGGATGAGGGATAATACCCTACTAATCGGGTGGGAAGTGACAGGGCTGTCACCGGGGCATACGATCGGGGGCGTGCTTTCCCAGGCCGTCCCGGATGACCGGGCAGGCGGCGGCTGGTTCCGCCCGCTGCTGACCCGGCGGCGGGTCGTCGACTACTGCCACGTCGCGGCCGCGCTGTGTCCGGGCACGCCGTGCCCGTAGCCGGCTGGCTGAGCCCAGCTTGACTGGTGACGCAGGCCGTCACCCGGGGCACCAGCGGGTCCCGCTAGTCCACGTCTAGGGTGAGGTGCTGCTCGTGAACGTCGATCCCAGGGGCCAGCGCTTCAACGCCGCGCTGACCGTGATCGTGCTGGCCATCGTGCTGATCACCGGCAGCGTCTGGCTGCTGGCCGCGCAGGCGGTAGTGTTCGGCATCGGCGCGGTGTTCGGGCTGCGCTACTCGCCCTACGGCTTCATCTACCGGTGGCTGGTCCGGCCCCGGCTGGGGCCGCCCGCCGAACTGGAGGCCGAGGCGCCGCCGCGGTTCGCGCAGGGAGTGGGCCTGGTCTTCGCCATCATCGGGGTGATCGGGTACGCGGCGGGCGTGGTCCCGCTGGGCATGGCCGCGGCAGCGGCGGCGCTCGCCGCCGCGTTCCTCAACGCAGCCTTCGGGTTCTGCCTGGGCTGTGAGATGTACGTGCTAATCCAGCGAGTCCGGCCGTCGCGGCCGCAGACGGCCACGCCGGACTCTGACGAGGAGGTTGCTGCATGAGCCGCTCTGACGTCCTGGTGGACGCAGATTGGGTGGAGGCCCACGAGGCCGACCCGGGGGTGGTCCTGGTCGAGGTGGACGAGGACACCAGTGCTTACGACACCGGGCACATCGCCGGTGCCATCAAGATCGACTGGAAGAAGGACCTGCAGGACCCGGTTCGCCGCGACTTCGTGGACCAGGCAGGTTTCGAGGCGCTGCTGTCCGGGCGCGGGATTTCCAATGACGACACGATCGTCCTGTACGGCGGGAACAACAACTGGTTCGCCGCCTACGCGTACTGGTACTTCCGGCTGTACGGGCACCAGAACGTGAAGCTGCTCGACGGCGGCCGCAAGAAGTGGGAGCTCGACTCGCGCGAGCTGGTCAAGGACGTCCCCGAGCGGGCCGCCACCAAGTACGCGGCGACCGAGCAGGATGCCGCCATCCGGGCCATGCGGGACGAGGTGCTGGCCGCGATCGGCAAGCGCAACCTGATCGACGTGCGGTCGCCGGACGAATTCGCTGGCCGCCTGCTGGCCCCGGCCCACCTGCCCCAGGAGCAGGCCCAGCGGGCCGGGCACATCCCGACCGCGAAGAACGTGCCCTGGTCCAAGGCGGCCAACGACGACGGGACGTTCAAGTCCGACGGCGAGCTGCGCGCGCTGTACCGGGACGAGGCCGGGGTGGACTTCAGCAAGGACACCATCGCCTACTGCCGGATCGGCGAGCGGTCCGCGCACACCTGGTTCGTGCTGCACGAGCTGCTCGAGCAGCCGAATGTGAAGAACTACGACGGCTCCTGGACCGAGTACGGCTCGCTGGTGGGCGTGCCGATCGAGCTGGGTGATGGCCAGTGACCGGGGCACCGGGCAGCGACGGCTGCGGCGCCCCGGCCGGGGGCGCCGCGCTGCCGGCCGACGCCGGTAACCAGGCGGTCGTGCAGGGCCATGTGACCCGGGCCGGCGCCGCCGTGCAGACCGGGTACGCCCGGCTGCTCAACGACGGCGGCGAGTTCGTGGCCGAGGTGCCGCTGGGCGCCGACGGCGGGTTCCGCTTCTTCGCCGCGCCGGGCACCTGGACGGTGCGGGTGCTGGCCCCCGGCGGGGTGCGGTCCGACCAGACGGTGACCGCCGGCTACGGCCAGATCACCGCGGTCGAGGTCAGCGTCTGACGTTCATTTTGGCGTGCTAGCGGGGCGGGTGGATTGATCCACCCGCCCCGCTTCATATGTCCATGTTCATCTGCTCGTCAGGTTTCTCTTCCCCTCCCGTTCACCTGCATGTCACCTTTGCGCCCTATCAATAGGGGGCCAGGGCAGGCGGTGGCTGCCTGGCCGGACAATCACGGCAGTTAAGGGCGGGGCTCATCGTGTCAATCGAGGCTGGTTCAAGCGGACCTACGCCAGACCCGGCTGGTTCGCAGCCACAGGCAGTGACCGCCACCCAGACGGGCCAGGTAACCGGCCAGGTCACCGGGGAGGCGGCACCGGCCGCCAGCGGGGAGTCGGTGGTCAACTGCGTCAACCTGACGCTGAGCTTCGGCCAGCGGGCGGTGCTGTCCGACCTGCAGATACCGTTCGGCGGTGGCCTGGTAACCGCGATCCTGGGGCCGACCGGCTCGGGCAAGAGCACGTTGCTGCGTACCATCAACCGGCTGAACGACAAGGTCACCGGCTATGGGCACCAGGGGGACGTGCTGCTCGACGGGAGCAGCATCTGGGGCGCGCACGTCGAGCTGATGGCGCTACGGCGCAAGGTGGGCATGCTGTTCCAGCGCCCCAACCCGTTCCCGATGTCGATCTTCGACAACGTGGTGGCCGGGGTCAAGGCGCACAAGATGGCCAAGGGGGCCCAGCTCAAAGAGATCGCCGAGCGGCGGCTGCGGGAAGTGGGCCTGTGGGACGCGGTCTCGGCGCGGCTCAAAGACTCCCCGTTCCGGCTCTCCGGCGGCCAGCAGCAGCTGCTCTGCCTGGCCCGCACGCTGGCCGTGGACCCGGACGTGCTGCTGCTCGACGAGCCGACCTCGTCACTGGACCCGATGGCCACCGAGTCGATCGAGGCGCTGGTCCGGACCCTGGTGCCCGACCTGACCGTGATCATCGTGACGCACAACCTGGCCCAGGCCCGCCGGGTGTCGGACAGCACGGTCTTCCTCAACAAGGGACGCCTAGTCGAGCACGGCGAGACCAAGCAGATCTTCGAGAACCCGGTCGAGGAGGAGACGGCGCGCTACGTGACCGGGCGCTTCGGCTGAGCACAGGCTTCCTCCCGGGGAGCGAGCAGTCACTCGCCGGGGGGGACCGCGCGGCAGCGCGCGGAGCACAACGCACGCGCCAGCGTGCTAGGAGGGACCATGCACGCCCGCCGTGCCTGGTAACAGAACGCACGTGAATGCGTGCATATTGTAATTGGGCGCATGCCTGGCATGCGGTGAGTAAAGGAGCAACCCTCGGTGGGCAAACCTATTCGCCTGGCGTTTGCTGCGGCCGCACTGGCCCCAGTCGCCTTGCTGGCTGCCTGTAGCAGTTCCCCCTCAACGCCGTCGAGTTCCTCGACGGCCTCCTCGTCGGCGGCCAAGTCATCCAGCGGGAGCACCACGGTCAGCGAGACCGGCAGCACGCTGCTGCTCCCGCTCATCAGCTCGTGGCAGGTGGCATACGGGGCGTCCAACCCCAAGATTCTCATCACCACCTCGGGTACCGGGTCAGGCACCGGCATCGCTGACGCGGCGGCCGGCACGGTGAACATCGGCGGGTCCGACGCCTATCTCTCGCCGGCCGACACCAGCCAGTACCCGGGACTGCTCAACATCCCGGTGTCGGTGGCCGCGATCAACATCAACTACAACCTGCCCGGGCTCAAGGCGCCGCTTAATCTCAACGGCACCGTGCTGGCCGAGATCTACAGCGGCAAGATCACGAAATGGAACGACTCGGCCATCGCCGCGCTCAACAAGGGCGTGACGCTGCCCAGCACCACGATCGTCACGCTGCACCGCGCGGACAGTTCGGGCAGCACGTTCCTGACCACCTCCTACATGAACGCCCAGGACCCAAGCGTGTGGAAGGCGTCCAACGTCGGGACGACCGTGACCTGGCCGTCGGTGCCCGGGGCCACGGCGGAGACCGGCAGCGGCGGCATGGTCAAGGGCTGCGCGGGCATCAAGGGCTGCATCGCCTACATCGGCGTCAGCTACGCGACGGAGGTCGCGAAGGACGGGCTCGGCACGGCGGCGCTGGCCAACAAGAGCGGGAAATTCGTGTCGGCCACCACCTCGACGATCACCCAGGCGCTGGCGACGTTCTCCGGCAAGACCCCGGCGTCCGGGGCCCAGTCGCTGATCAACGGCACGGCCGGCTACCCGATCATCAACTACGAGTACGCGGTCGTGAAGACGACGCAGCCCAGCTCGGCGGAGGCCACTGCGGTGAAGAACTTCCTCACCTGGGGAATCACCACCGGTAGCAGCGCCAAGTACCTGACTCCAGTCAACTTTGTCGCGCTGCCGTCGAACGTGCTGGCCATTGCCAAGAACCTGATCGCCAAGATCAGCTAGTCATGGCAGCCACACCTGCGGTACCGGAAGGGGGGGCGGCCCAGCCGCCCCCCCGCCCGGGGGACTCCGCTTTCCGGCGCTGGTGGGGTGGCGGTCACTTCATCCGCTGGCTCGGCTTCGGGGGGGCCTGGATCCCCACGCTGATGCTGGGCTTCATCCTGGTGATCCTGTTCGTCAAGGCATGGCCCGCGATCCAGATCAACGGGTTGGACTTCTTCACCAAGAGCGTCTGGAATACCGGCAACCAGTACGGCAAATCGGTCACCTCGCACGGCATCACCTACATCTCGGGCCAGGAATACGGGGCGGTACCGCAGATCGTCGGCACGCTGGAGACCTCGCTGATCGCGCTGATCATCGCCGTGCCGGTGTCGATCGGCGCGGCGCTGGTGGTGGTCGAACGGCTGCCCCGGCGGCTGGCCAGCGTGATCGGGGGCTTCCTGGAACTGCTGGCCGGCATCCCGAGCGTCGTGATCGGCCTATGGGGAGTGCTGACGTTCGGGCCGTTCATCGCCAAGTACATCGCCCCGGCGCTGACCCACATCCCGATCCCGTTCTTCCAGGGCAACGTCGGGCACGGCCAGGGACTGCTGGTCTCCGGCCTGGTGCTGGCCGTCATGGTGATCCCGATCACCGCCTCCACCTCCCGTGACCTGATCCGCGGGGTGCCCATCCTGCCCCGTGAAGGCGCATCGGCGCTCGGCATGTCCGACGCCGAGACGGCCCGCAAGGTCACGCTGCCCTGGGTCGGGGCCTGATCGGCGCGGTGGTACTCGGCATGGCCCGGGCGCTGGGCGAGACGATCGCCGTGGCCATGGTCTGCGGCGTCGCCCTCGGCACGGTGGCCACCAACCTGTACGCAGCCATGATCACGATCGCGGCCAACATCGTGCAGAATCTCGACACCGTGATCACCGACCAGCTGGGCGTGCGTACCTACGCTGAACTGGCCCTGGTGCTGCTGATCATCACGCTCGCGACCAACGTGGTGGCCCGGTTGCTGGTCCGCCGCGTGTCCGGGACCGCGCTGCCGGTCGGAAGGGGGCTGTGAAGCCATGAGCAGCCTGGGCAGCCTGGGCAGTACCTCGCCCGCGGCGCCGCCGACCGGCCCGACCGTGGGCGGCTACCGGCACACGGCCGGCCTGCCGCACGTGCCGGTGAGCAGGAAAATCTGGAATGCGGTCTTCTGGGCCCTCTGCTTCGTGGGCCTGGCCGCGATCGTCGTGCCGCTGGTGTGGCTGGCAGGCGGCATCATCGTCCGGGCCGTGCCGCACTGGCAGTGGAGCGTGCTCACCACGAACACCACGGGCACCGGCGGCGGCCTGAAGCAGGCCATCCTGGGCACGCTGTACATCACGCTGGGCGTGGTGATCATCGGTGGCGGCGTCAGCGTGCTCACCGGCCTGTACCTGGCCGAGTTCGCCACCGGCCGGCACCGTGGTCTGCTGCGCGGCGGCTACGAGGTACTGGCCGGGATCCCGTCGATCGTGATGGGCTACGTCGGTTTCATCGCGCTGGTGATCGGCTTGCACATGGGCTTCGGCCTGCTGCCCGCGGTGCTCGTGCTCTCGGTGATCGTCATCCCGTACCTGACCAAGGCCACGGAAACGTCGCTGTCCCAGGTGCCGAGCTCCTACCGGGAAGGCGCCGAGGCGCTCGGCCTGCCGGTCACCTGGACGCTGCGCAGGATCGTGCTGAAGTCGGCGCTGCCGGGGATCGTCACCGGCCTGCTGGTCGCGATCGCGATCTCGATCAGCGAGACCGCGCCGCTGCTGCTCACCGCGGGCTGGTCCTTCTTCGACCCGACCAGGCACGTCACCAACTCGCCGGTCGCGTTCCTCACCTATCCGGTCTGGACGTACTACGCATCGCCGTACCAGGCGCAGCAGTACCTGGCCTACGACGCAGCCCTGCTGCTGTTCGTCCTGGTCCTCATCGTCATCGTGCTGGGCCGGGTAGTGGTCGCGATGTCCCGGCGACATGCGGAATGACGGAACTCCGCGGAGAGAGGGACGGCCGGGCGCTCGCTGCCGACCGGCCGCTCTCCGCGAGCGTGCTCGCCGACCGGATGGCCGCCGCGCTGCTGCATCATGAGCCGGGCTGGCGGCTGCCCCGGCTGACCGCGCTGGCCCGCCGCTACAACGTGACCACCGCGGAAGTCGAGGCGGCCATCGACCTGCTGGCCGCCCGGCACCTGCTGACCAAGCTGCCGGACGGGCAGGTGTTCCGGGCCAGCCCGGCGGAGTACCGGGTCGCCCTCGAGGGCGTGCCCGGCTTCGCCACCCAGGTCGACCCGATGGGCGGCGAGCTGGTCTGCAAGAGCCGCACGATCGCCAAGCGGCGGGCGGCCGAGGACGTAGCCCGCGCGCTGGGCGCGCCGCCCGGCGAGGAACTGCTCGGCATCCGCTGCGTGTGGACGGTGGGCGGCGAGCCCGCCGCGTTCTCGGTGAGCTACCTGCCCCCCCAGCTGGAGGCGCTGGTCAGCGAGTTCGCCGCGGCCGGCTCGCCTACCGGGCCGCCGCCGCACTACGGCCGCCCGTGCGCCTTCCAGGTCGACTTCGCCCCGCCCGCGCCGTCGGTGGCGCGCACGCTGCGGCTCGCGCCCGGCGAACCGGCCGCCACTGTGACGGTCCGGTTCGAGGACGCCGCCCGGCGCAAGGTGATCGCGCTGACCGTGGCCGTGCTGCGGCCCGACCTGTTCCGGATCGTGGTCGAGTCGCCGGGCATCCCGGCCCCCACGGTCAGCCCGGAGGGTCCGCCCGGATCCTGGACACTCGCGGTGCAGGACTGGCAACCTTGACCCGAGATGCGTGCTCCTGTAACGACTTCAGCACCCTACGTAGTAGACCGCGAGCCGCGGCGGCCCCGGTACCTGATCCCGAGGGACACCCCGCGACGCGGTGAGGCCGTCGCGGCGCTGACCGTGCTCGGGATCGTGACGCACTTACTGCTGGCCCAGCTCACCCTGGTACTGGCGGCCGGGTTAGGCCTGGCCGGCCGGGCCACCCGGTGGCGCCCGGGATGGCTGGCCGTGCCCGCCCTGGTCGGCCTGGCCTGGCTGCTGGCGACCGGTCCCCGGGCCGCGCTGGCCGGGTTCACCGAAGGCCCCCGCCAGGTCCTCGGTTACCTGGCCGGGGCGGCCGCCAGCCCGGCCCGGCTGCGGCACCTCGGCCCGGCCTACGCCGGGCTGGCCCGCTGGCTGCCCAGGCAGGCACCGCTGGCCCTGCTGGCCGCGACGGCCGAGGCGGCGGTGGCCTCCTGGCTGCGCTGGCTGCATGCGGCCGGGGCCGCGTTACCGCCAGCCCGCCCGGGCCCCGTCGCGCTGGCCAGGCGGCAGTACGCGATATGGAGCGTTAGGCATGGTGGGGTGGCCGGGCGGGCGGGTGCGGTGCTCGGCGTGGACTGGCCGGCCGGGCGGCCCGCCGAGGTGCCCTGGCGCGCGGCGGAAGGCGGCGTGCTGGTGGCCGGGACGGCCGCGGGCGACGTGGCCGCGGCCGGATTCCAGTTCGTGCACGCGGCCATCCGGCGCCGCAAGCCGGTGTTCGTGGTGGACCTGGCCGGGCACCCCGGGCCTGGCCGCTGCGCTGGGCGCGGTGTGCGCGGGCACCGGCGCGCCGCTGCATGTGCTCGGGTCGGCCGGCCAGAGCTGTTACGAGCCGTGGCGCGGCAGCCCCCGGGCCCGGCAGGCCGCCCTGCTGCTGGGCATGATCGACTGGACGGCGGTGCCCGGCCCGGTCCGGCGGACGGGCACGGCCTACCTGACCGACCTGCTGGCGGTGGCGGCCGCCGCGCCCGCCGGCCCGCGGGTTCCGGTGCTGGATGACGTGGTGTCCCTGCTCAGCCCGGGCGCGCTGCGGGCCCGGCTGGGCCAGGTGCCGCCGTATCACCCGCGCCGCACGCGGCTGGCCGAACGGGTCCTGGTGTCGGCCAGCCTGCTCGACGCGGACCCGGCCGCGGGCGCGTTCCTGGCCGCTGAGCTGGCCGGGCTGCGCGCGTCGCCGCTGGGCCGCTGGCTGCGCCCGGCCCAGCCCGGCCAGGACCAGATCAGCCTGGCCGCGGTGCTGCGCGACCGGGCGGTGGTGCTGTTCTCCCTGGGCCCGCCGCAGCCAGCCCGGGCTGCGTGGATGATGGCCAGGCTGGCCGCGCTAGATGTCACGGCCGTGTTCGCCGAGTCGGCGCGGTACCGGATTGGCGGGGACGGGCTGGCCTGGTTCACCCGCGCCGGTGGACTGGCCGGCCCGGTACTGGACGGCCTGCTCCGCACGGGCCGCCAGGCCGGGCTGGCCACCGTGCTGGGCGCCGCGTCGGCCGGCCCAGCTGAGCAGCTCGCGCCGCTGGCTGATGTGCTGGTCGTCCAGGAGCCGGAGCTGGCCGGCCAGCTGGGCCTGCCCGGGCCGGCCGGGCCCGGCCAGTTCGTGCTGGCCGTCCGGGACGGGCCGGGCAGCCAGCCCCGGACGGCCTGCCGGTTCTGCCGGTTCGTGACCGGGGGAGTGCGGTGACCGGGCCCGCGCCCGATGCCCGCCGGATCTACCTGGGCTGGGAGTACGCCCTGGTGCACCCGCACCCGGGCGCGCCGCCGCCGCGCCCGGTGCCACCCGGGCCGGAGCAGGTCAACCCGGGCTGGCTGGCCGCGCAGCAGCGTGAGGAACGGCGGCTCAGCCTGCCGCTGCGCCTCGGCGGCAGGGCGAGTCTGGGGCTGGCCGGGCTGACCGCCGGGCTGGGCATGCTCGGCGTGCTCAGGCCCGCGCTGACTGCGGTGGGCCTCACCGGCTGCCTGCTGCTGGCCGCCTGGTGTGCCCGCGGCGTGTGGCGTGGCCGCCTGGACCTGCACGCCCGGGTGGACCGGGAGGAGCAGCGGGTGGCGCGGGCCCGCGCGGTCCAGCAGGGCCGGCTGCAGGGCTGGCAGCAGGAGCATGCGCTCGCGTTCCGCAACTGGCAGGCCCGCGGGCAGGCGTTCCAGGCCCAGGCACACTGGCATGGGGTGGCGCTGCCCGCTGAGATCGACCGGGTGGATGTGGCCGGCGGCACGCTGGCCGGCTGGTCGGCCCTGCTGACCATGCTGGCCGGGCTGCGGCTGGCCGCGGGCGGCGAGGTCACCGTGCTCGACCTGGCCGACGGCGCGGCGGCCCAGGACCTGCTGGCCATTGCCCGCGGCACCGGCACCGACCCGCTGGTCTGGGTGCTGCCCGCCGACCTGCCCCGGCTGGAGCTGGGCCGGGGCCTGCCCCGTCACGCTCTGGCCGACGTGCTGGCCGTGGCCGCGTCGGCAGGCGGTGACCCGGCCACCCCGCCGGACCCGTCCGGGCTGGCCCAGGACACCGCCATCCTGGAGCGCGTGGCCACGATCCTCGGCGATCAGCCCAGCCCCGGCGAGCTGCTGGCCGGCCTGCGCGTGCTGGCCCAGGCCGGTGACCAGCGGGAGGACATCAGGGCGGGCCTGATCAGCGAGGCCCAGGCCGAGGCGATCGCCGGGCTGTACGGGCGGGCGGCGGCGGACCGGGTCGTGGAACGGGCGCTGGCCCTGGAGGCCCGGCTGCGCACGCTGGCCGATCTCGGCTCGTCCCCGGTCCCGCTGCCGCCGAGCCGGCTGCGGGTAGTGGCGGTGGGTGCTGCGGCCGGCCTGGCCGGCGGCCAGGTGCTCGGCAGCTACCTGGCCGGCGCGCTGACCTGCCTGCTCCGCGGGCCGCGGGCGCCGGGACCGCGGTGGCAGCACACTGTGCTGGTCAGTGGGGCCGAGACACTGTGCGACGCGGTGCTGGACCGGCTGAGCGCCGCGTGCGAGACGGCCGGCACTGGCCTGGTGCTGGCCTACCGGACACTTCCGCCGCACACCAGGGCGCGGCTGGGCCGGGGCAATGCGGCGGTCGCGTTCATGCGGCTGGGCAATGCCGACGACGCCCGGGCGGCCAGCGAGCAGATCGGCACCGAGCACCGGTTTGTGGTGGCGCAGCTCACCGACACGGTGGGGAGTTCGGTCACGGACACCGCCGGGCAGGCGTATACCAGCACGGTCGGCGCGGCGTCCACCGCCGCGGTGTCCCGGTCGGCCAGCCAGACCAGCGGGCAGAGCGGCGGGCACGGCCGGAGCTGGGCTGGGCTGTCCGCGTTCGCGGCGCGGACCGCGTCGGCGCACGGCGAGACCAGCTACTCGGCCGGGACCAGCGACTCGGTCTCGCTGACCGAGGGGATCAACCGGGGGACGGCGTGGGGCGTGCAGACCGCGCTGGCCGTGGGGGCGAACAGCTCACTGGCCCGGTCCAGCCAGCGGTCCCGGGAATTCCTGGTCGAGCAGCATGAACTGCAGCAGCTTCCGCCCAGCGCGGTGATCGTCAGTTACGCCGGGCCGGCCGGACGGCGGGTGGTGCTGGCCGACGCCAACCCCGGCATCCTGGGGCTGCCCACTGCGACGCTGAGCACGCTCGATGAGGACATCCAGGCGGCGCGGCGGACCGGCCAGACGGCATGGCGGACCGGCCAGGCGGCGCGGCCGGCCGGGCAGGCGGCGCGGCGGGCCGGGCAGGCGGCGCAGGCGGCGCGGCGGGCCGGGCAGGCGCCGGCTGGTCAGGCGCGGGCCGGCCAGGCGGTACGGCGACCTGGCCAGGAGCCGGCCGGGCCCGCGGAGACGCCAGTGGTTCCGGATGCTCGGCCGGCCCCGGCATGGCCAGGAGCCAGCCAGGACGGCGCTGGGTGGGAGCGGGCGGACGACCCGGGGGTGTGGGCGCCGCCGCGAACATTCGGCCAGGCCGCGCTGCCGCCTGCCGCTGAGCCGTCCTGGGCGGGGCCGGTGCCGCCGAACCGCGGCGACTTCACTGCGGCGCTACCCGGCAGGCTGGACGACGGCGAGCCGGACGACGGCGAGCCGGACGACCGCGAGCCGGACGACCGCGGGCCGGACGACCGCGAGCCGGACGACCGCGGGCCGCTGACCTTGGAGCCGCTGCCCGAGCCACTGGACCGCTGGCCGGACCCGGGCTGACCGGCCCGCTGCGGGGGTGAGGTCGCTCACGGGCTGGGGACTCCCACGGGCTGGGGCCCTTAAACGCGGACACGGCGGGAGTCACCGTGACTCCCGCCGCGCTGGGTCTTGTCCAGTTGTCGTGCTCCGCAGAGGTGGTACCGGAGCGGGTTGCCGGGCCGTCGCGCCCTGGGCGGACCTGGGCCGGGCGCAGCCGACCGAACCGGTCAGGCCGGGACACGATCGCGCTGGTCGGCCGTCTCGTGGCGGCGAACGGTACGTCGCGGGGTAGCGTGCACCCGCCCGGGCACCGCGGTGTGCGCGGCAACGTGCTGGCGGGCATTCGCGGGGCTAGCCGTCCGGTACGCGGGGACGGTCTTGGTGCTGGACGCAGCCGCGCTGTATTGCGGGGCCTTGTCCGGGCGCCTGAACGTCAGCCACAGCGGGATGCCGATCATCGCAGCGAAGATCAGGAAGGCAAGGGGGAAGTTGGCCAGGACGAGGGCGGTCACGGGATCACTCCTTATCTGCTCTCCGGCGGGGGCCCCGCCGGATTTCTTATGCCTTCAGGTTGCCTCCCGGGCTTCTTCCAGCCGTGTGTGCAGCTTCTGAGCTTCTTCTGAACGCATACGGCAGTCAGTCCGATGACGTAGACCAGCACTGAGAATGACTTTTTCGCACTTATGATCGTTTAGGGCGCATCCATATTGTCGGTAGTCGCCCGTAGCATCGATAGTGTGCAGCGATGCTGAGCGAGGGAGGTGACTCTCGTGACCGACGGACCGCCGTCGTCATCAGAGCTGCCCCAGCCTGGCCGCGAAGACCGGCCTGGCCAGGGGTTTGCTTCCGGGGGAGCTGCAGACGTGATGGCCCCGGGCCCGCAGCTGGCCAAGCTCGCCGATGAGGTCTGGCAAAACGGCCTGGACGCCCTGTCCGACGATGAGCTCATCGGTGTGCTGCGTGCGGCGCGGCGGCTGGCTTCCCGTGCCGCGGCACTTGAACTGACCGCGGTGGCGGACCTGGTTGCCCGGCGCCAGGGTCAGGCCGGAGGGCTGGACGATGCCGCTCCCGGGGAGCACGTGGATGCGGAGGTTGGCGCGGCGCTGACGCTGACCCGGAACGCAGCCGCCCACCTGCAGGACTTGGCCCGCGGTGTGATCCGGCTTCCCGGTGTAATCGCTGCGCTGTCCTGCGGGAGGATTGACCAGCAGAAGGCCGCAGTGATTGCCACCGAGACGGCTGCCCTGGACGATGTGGGGGCCGCCGCGGTCGCCGCCGTAGTAATCCGCGACGCGCCGGGCCAGACAACCGGGCAGCTGCGCGCTGCAGTCCGCATGTACGTCCTGTTCCTGGACCCTGATGCAGTCCGGCGGCGTAAGGAAGACGCGCAGCAGCAGGCCCGGGTGGAGCTGTGGTCCGAGCCAGCCGGCACTTGTGCGCTGGCCGGCCGGGATCTGCCTCCCGCGTTTGCGCTGGCCGCCGATAAGCACCTGTCCGCGGCAGCCCGCTGGTTAAGGACGCATGGCGCGGAGGGCACATTGGGTCAGCTGCGGGCGCGTGCTTACCTGACCCTGCTCACTGGCCAGCGCCTGGACATCCTGCTCCCCGCCGCCCGCGGATCCACCACCACGGCACGGACTGGCAATTCCGATCCGGCTACCTCCGGGGCTGACTGTCCCGGGTTAGGTGACCTCGGGACGCCGACTCTAGCTGGGTCGGTGAATCTGACGCTTCCGTTGGCGACCTGGCTGGGCTGGGCGCAATCCCCAGGTCTGGTGGCTGGATTCGGTCCGGTGGACGCCGACGACTCCCGGGTCGTGGCCGCCATGCTAGCCAGGCACCCAGCCACTCGATGGTGCCTGACCCTCACCGATTCGGCGGGGCGTCCGCTCGCCCATGGTTGTGCCCGCGCCAGTCCCGGATCTCCTCGCAGGTGGGCGTCCGGGAACAGCGGCCCGCCCGGGAGCACCGGCCCGCCCGGGAGCACCGGGCCGCCCGGGAGCACCGGCCCGCCCGGGCGAGGCGCTGGACCGTCACCTCGAGCCGGGTCAGCCCCGGCGGTCGGCGCTCCCCAGCGAGGTAGTGGATCGCCTCCGCCCGATGAGCGGCTCGAACTGGGCATTACCGGGTGGCTTGCCGCGCTCGACCCGGTGCCCATGGTCGGTAGCCCGTGTGACCACACCTGGGCCAGCCCCGGCTACCGGCCAGCCAGGCGGCTGGCTCACCTGACGACGATCCGCAACTCCACCTGCACCCAACCCGGCTGTCGGTATCCAGCCAGCCGGTGCGACCTCGACCACACCATCCCGTATCAGCAGGGCGGCCCGACCTGCCTGTGCAACCTCGGTCCGCGCTGCCGTTGCCACCACCGGATCAAGCAAGCAACGGGCTGGACGGTCACTCAGCCGGTTCCCGGTACGTTCATCACGACCACGCCCGCGGGCCGCCGCTACACCACAACCCCCGCCCGGTACCCGATATGAGAGCCGGTGACTGGCCCACTTGGTTAACCGAGCCGGTCCGGGGAGGCCCGGCCATCAGTCCACCACCGCGCCGCAGGTGATGTTGAGCTCGGTCGCGGTCATGCTGCGGGCCAGCTCGGAAGCGGCCAGCACGGCCGCGTTGCCGACGTCGCCCAGGGTCGCGGCCCGGCGCAGCATGGTCCGGTTCCTGATGCCGTCGGCGAGGGCCTGGCGGCCCGGAATTTGGGCGATCTGTGCGCCTGCGGGTGCTGCGGCGTATCGCCATGGGACTGTCAGCCGGGGCAGGTACCGTGGCCTCATGACCGCGCAGCCTGCTGGGTCTCTGGGCATGCACGAAGTGATTCATCTGGGCGGGGAAGCCGCTGTTGTGGTTCCTATGCCTGAGTACCGGCGGCTGCGGGCACTGGAACAGCTGGCGTCCCCGCAAGAACGCGAGGACGCAGAGACTGCCGCGGCCGTGGAGGAGTACCGGGAGTGGTCAGCGGCCGGGCGGCCCGGGGCTATCCCGCATGAACAGGCGCGCAGACTGCTGCTCGGTGACGGCGAATGAGAGTCGAGTGGTCGCCCAGGGCGGTCACGACAGCCTCCCGGTTCCTGGATGACGCCAGCGGCATGCGGGCTCTTAGCCGCATTAGATGCCCTGGCCGCCGATCCTTACCCGGCCGAGTCGTTCCGGTGGGGAGAGATGCTCCGGCTGCGCACTGGCCGGTACCGGATCATGTACGCCGTCGAGGGCGACCTGATCACGATCGAACGGGCGGACCGCGTCAGCGGGACTGACCGCGAACCGCGAGTCCGTGATGGACAGCGTCTTGTTCCAGGCCCAGCCTGCCCAGCCGCTATCCAAATATGAGATCCGCTGAGTGGGTACCACCGGCCGCACTGGTCTCGGAAACCGCCCATCAGTCCACCATGGCGCCGCAGGTGATGTTGAGCTGGGTCGCGGTCATGCTGCGGGCCAGCTCGGAGGCGGCCAGCACGGCCGCGTTGCCAACGTCGGCCAGGGTCGCGGCCCGGCGCAGCATGGTCCGGTTCCCGATGCCGTCGGCGAGGGCCTGGCGGCCCGGGAAATCAGCGGGCAGCGACTCGGGTATGCCGCCGGTCTGCAGCGTGAGCACCCGGATGCCGGACGGCCCCAGTTCACAGGCCAGCGCCCGGCGCAGCGCCTCGACAGCGCCGAACGCGATCTGCAGCCCGCCGACCCCGGGCACCGGGTCGCCGTACCCGCCGAACATGAGGATCACCCCGGACCGCTGCCTGGTCATGTGCCGGGCAGCGGCCCGGCTGGTGAGGAACGTGGACCGCAGTGCGATGCGCACCGGCCGCGCTACGTCCTCGGCGGTCATCCCGGTTAGCGGGGTGCCCTGCTTGACCTGGTGTGAGATGAGGTTCACCGAGATGTCCAGGCGGCCCGCGGCGGTGGCCACCGCATCGGCGTGCTCGTCCACGGCCCGCTCATCGAGCGCGTCGAGCACGGCCGTGGCCGCAGTGCCGCCGGCCGCCCGGATCCCGGTGGCGACCCGGTCGAGCGGGCCACTGGTCCGGCCGGCCAGGTGGACGGCCGCGCCGTGGGCAGCGAACGCCCGGGCCACCGCGCCACCGATCGTGCCGCCGCCGCCGTAGATCACGGCCTGCCGGCCGGCCAGCAGCCCCGCCTGCCCGCCAGCCACGGTCATCGGACCGCGGCCAGCCGGCCGACGAGGTCGGCCAGCCGGTCCATGGAATCAGTCACGCCGTACTCCATCCCGGATTCGACGTAGCCGTCCCGGTCGGCCACCGACTGGAACACGGTGTTCTGGCGCAGCGTGGTGATGCCGTCCCGCTCCTCGAACGTGATGGTGTTCAGGCAGACATGGCCCGGCGCCCGCTGGTACTCCAGGGTCTGCACGATGCCGGCGTCAGCGGACGGGGTTCCGTGGTACACACCGTGGAACGTGTGCGCCGATCCGTCCGGCATCTGGTGGGTATAGCGCCAGCATCCACCGTCGCGCGGGTCGAGCCGGTGCACGGTCATCCGCACCTGACGTGGGCCCAGCCACTGGACCAGCAGTTCTGGGTCGGTGTGCGCGCGGAACACCAGCTCGCGTCGTGCGCGGAACCCTCTCGTGATCACGATCTGGGGCAGCCCGGCGGGCGCATCGATGTGTGTCTCCGCCATGATCAGGCGTCCTCCCTTGTCAAATGCAGTGCACCCTGCATGCCGTAAATGCGGCCTGCCGTGCCTACTGCCCGGCGTGGTGGCCGGGGCCGCTGACGCGGTCCTGCCCCGCGGGGTGGCCGGGGCCGCTGACGCGGTCCTGCCCGGCGGGACCGTCCTGCCCGCCAGGACCGTCCGCCTCAGCGCGCAGCCGGGCCAGCAATTCAGCGAGCCGGTCGTGACTCTCCTGCCAGTAGGCCTGATAGCTGGCCAGCCACCGGGTCGCGTCCTCCAGTGGCTGCGCTTCGAGATGACTGAGCCGGGCGGTGGCCCGGCGGCGGCGGGAGATGAGCCCGGCCTGCTCCAGCACCTTGAGGTGCCGGGAAATGGCTGGCTGGGTCACGCTGAATGGGGCGGCCAGTTCCGCGACGGTCGCGTCCCCGGCGGTCAGCCGGGCCAGGATCGCCCGCCGGGTCGGGTCGGCGAGCGCGCCGAACACGGTGCTGAGCCGGTGCTCCACATCCATAACCACCCCGTTATGAAAACAGTGGGTTAACCATGCGCGGGCTGGCCCGCTGCTGTCAAGCCGTCCCGTGGGCTCCCGGTGGGCTCCGGATGGGCTCCGGGCGTGCCGTTCGCGGTACCGGACCGCGGGGCAGCGGTACCGGACCGCGGGGCAGCAGTACCGGACCGCGGGCAGCGGGACGGGACGGCGGGACAAATGCCTGCAGGGCACCTGAGCCGGATAGCATCGTCGGCCATGGGCAAGCTTCCGATCCGGGCCCGCGTGGCGACCACGCTGGGCGGCGCCGCAGGCCGGATGTCGCGGCTTGCGGGCCGCGGCGACGGGTCCGTCATCGGCGGGGTCATCGGCCTGCGGGTGGAGCCGGGCCTGCTCGCGCTGCTCGCCGCGGACCGGCAGATTGTCCTGGTCACCGGGACCAACGGCAAGACCACCACGACCCGGCTGATCACCGCGGCGCTCAGCGCGCTGGGCCAGGACATCGCCTCGAACGCGTTCGGCGCCAACATGGAGGCGGGCCTGGCCGCCGCCCTGGGCCAGGCGCCCGAGGCCCCATACGCGGTGCTGGAAGTGGACGAGAAGTACCTGCCCGCGGTAATCCAGGCGACCAAGGCCCGGGTGGTCACGCTGCTGAACCTGAGCCGGGACCAGATGGACCGGGCCGCGGAGATCTGGCTGGTGGCCCGGCGCTGGCGGGACGCGTTCCAGCAGGCGCCGTGGTGCCGGGTGGTGGCTAACGCGGACGATCCGCTGATCGCCTGGGCGGCCATGGGCGCGGCCCGGGTGACCTGGGTGGCGGCCGGGCAGCGCTGGCACGAGGACTCCTGGTGCTGCCCGCAGTGCGGCTCGCACCTGCGCCGGGACGACATGGGCTGGCGCTGCGGGGAATGCGGGTTCAGCCTGCCGGCGGCCCGCTGGGTGCTGGAGGGATCCCAGGTCATCGACTCCACCGGCGGGGTGACCGAACTCAACCTGGCCCTGCCCGGCCGGGCCAACCGGTCCAACGCCGTGGTGGCGCTGGCCGTGGCCGAGGTGTTCGGCGTCCCCCCGGCCGCCGCGCTGCAGAAGATGCGCTCGGTGGCTTCGGTGGCCGGCCGGTACACCCAGGTGCAGCGGCAGGGCCGCCAGGTCCGGCTGCTGCTGGCCAAGAACCCGGCCGGCTGGCTGGAGGCGTTCGACGTGCTGGAGCCCGCACCGGTGCCGGTGCTGCTGGCCGTCAACGCACAGGTCCCGGACGGCCGGGACACCTCCTGGCTGTGGGACGTGGACTACCGGGTGGTAGACGGCCGCCCGGTGTTCGTGGCCGGCGAGCGCGGCCTGGACCTGGCCGTCCGGCTGGAGGCCGACGGCGTGCCGTTCCAGCTGGTCGACGGGATCGACGACGCGGTCAGCCGGGTCCGCCCGGGCGGGACCCTCGACGTGATCGCCAACTACACGGCATTCCAGCAGATCCGGACGGCGGTCGGCCGCGCGGCCTGAGAGGCGGGGCTTGAGGATGGGCACAGAACCAGGCTGGGACCGGGGCGGCGCAGGCGACGCGGGCCGCGCGGGTGACGCGGGCCGGCGGCACGCGGGCGATCCGGGCGATCCGGGCCGCCCCGGTAGCGCGGGCAGCGGCCGGCGCGGCACGCACGCCCGCGGGGCGAGCACCCTCCGTCTGGTCTGGGTGTACCCGGACCTGCTCAGCACGTACGGCGACCGCGGCAACCTGCTGGTCCTGGAACGCCGGGCCCGGCTGCGGGGCATCGGCGTGGAGTCGATCCTGGTCAACTCGGATCAGGCCGTGCCCCGGCAGGGGGACATCTACCTGCTTGGCGGCGGCGAGGACCTGCCCCAGGTGCTGGCTGCCCGGCGGCTGCGGCAGGACGGTGGCCTGGCCGCCGTGGCGCAGCACGGTGCCGTGGTGTTCGCCGTGTGTGCCGGCTATCAGCTGGTCGGCGGGGAGTTCGGCGGCGAAGAAGGCCAGCCAGTGCGCGGCCTGGAGATCCTGGACATCCGCAGTGGCCGGGGCGAGCGGCGCGGCGTGGGCGAGATCCTGGCCGACGTCGACCCGGCGCTGGACGTGCCCACGCTGACCGGGTTCGAGAACCATCAGGGCGTAACTCACGTGGGGCCGCAGGCCCGGCCGCTGGCCCGGGTCTCGGTGGGTGTGGGCAACGGGGACGGCACCGAGGGCGCCTACGCGGGCCGGGTGCTGGGCACCTACCTGCACGGCCCCGCCCTGGTGCGCAACCCGGGCCTGGCTGACCTGCTGCTCGGCTGGGCTGCCGGGCCGCTGCCCCGGCTGGACCCAGCCCAGGAGGAGTGGACCAGCCGGTTCCGTGACCAGCGCCTGGCCGCGGTGACTGGCTAGCCGCCCGGGCCCGGAACAGGCCGGCGGCCCGCGGGTCCCGGCCAGCCCCGGAGCTCAGTACACCAGCGCCTGGGCGCCGTCCGCACACACCTCAGCGACGAACGTGGCCGCGCCCGCGATGCGCACCCCGTCGATGGTGTCCGGGGCGGAAATGTCCCGCCGGGCCGCGCACTGGGTGCACAGCGTCACCGTCCCCGCCGCCAGCACGCTAGCCAGCAGGCCGGACAGGGCCGGCGCGTGCGGCAGGCTGAAATCGTCCGCGCGGCCAGGCAGCGCGAACCAGGACGCTTCCCCGGTCAGCCACAATGAGGTGGTGATGCCGCTGGCCACTGCCGCCGCGGCCACGTTGAAAGCCTGGTTGCAGCGTTCCGGGTCGTCCTTGCCGGCGGTGATCTTGATAACGAGGCTGCGCGCGCTCATGGTCGCACTTTAACGCGACCCGCCGCGGCCGGCATGGCGGTCGCCGCCGCGGCCGGCCGGCGTCCGTACACTGCTGGAGTCGGGAGGGAGGCCGGTCATGTCGGGAACCGTCAGCGGTCTGCTCCTGGTGGGCGCATTCGGGCTGGTAGCCATCTTGTGCGCGCTGCTCGCACTCCGGTTGCTGCGGACCACCCGGCGGGACGGGCCCGCGGCCGGGGAGCGGTCCGATGCCTAGCCCACCGCCGGGCCTGCCGGAACCGCCGGAGCCCCATCCCGCGCTGGAGCCGGTGCGCTTCCTGCTCGGCCGCTGGGAGGGCGCTGGGGTCGGCGGGTACCCCACCATCGAGAGCTTCCGGTTCGGCCAGGAGGTCACGTTCAGCCACAACGGCAAGCCGTTCCTGAGCTACGCCAGCCGGACCTGGCTGCTGGACGAGGACGGCAACCTGATCCGGCCGGCGGCCACCGAGACCGGCTACTGGCGGCCCCAGCCGGACGGCCAGATCGAGGTCGTGCTGGCCCACCCGACCGGGATCGCCGAGATCTACGTCGGCGAGATCACCGGCACCAAGATCGAGATGAGCACGGACGTGGTCGCCCGGACCAGCACGGCCAAGGAGGTCACCGCCGGCCACCGGCTGTACGGGCTGATCGGCGCCGACCTGGGCTGGGCCTACGACATGGCGGCCTTCGGCCAGCCGCTGCAGCCGCACCTGTCCGCGCAGCTCAAGCGGGCCGGCGAGGCCTGCGCCACCGGGCCGCCGTAGCACCGCCCCGGCTCAGCGCTCGCGAAACCAGTAGGTACCGAACGCCCGTCCCTGGTACAGCGCGCTCGGCTGCTGGATGACCTGGTGGCTGCTGTGGCCCACGCCGACGATCCGGTAGGTCCGCCACCACCGGCTGCGCAGCCCGCTCTGGTGCCGGGCGGTGCCGACGGCCACCGCGGAGAAGCCGGCCGCGCGGTAGTCGGCCAGCCGCAGAATCCTCCCGGCCACGCTGGACGGCGCCTCGCTGATCACCTCGGCGGACGACCGCAGGCAGGCCTGCGCGGCGCAGCGCAGCGCCCGGCGCAGTTGCCGCCCAGTGGATAGGTCGCGCAAATTCAGCACAAATTTCCGCTCGGCCGGGGCAAAGCGAACGCTGGCCTGGATGGCATTACCCGGATGCACCCGGAAAACCAGCCTGACCGTTTCAGGGTACATTTCGTACCAGGCATAGTATTGCGGCCTGGAACCGGCGCATCCGGCGGCCACGCCAATCTGCTCGACGCTGGCGCTGCCCAGCCCGTCCAGGCCCACCCAGTGCGAGGAGGATGCGCCCGGCGTCGCGCGGCAGTCCACGTACGGCACGAAGAACGCGGCCTGCACGGAGCGGAACGCCGTGCCCGTCCGGGCCGCCGCGTAACCGGCCCAGTTGTACGAGTCGATGGAGTCGCGGGCCGCGCCGGGCGGGCGGTGCTGACCCAGGGGGGCGACCCCCCGGACCCCCCGGGATCGCCGCCTCGGCGAGAACACGCCTGCGGCGCGCCCCGCCTCGCCAGCCAACGGCCGGGGAGCGGCCACCATCGGGCCGCCGGGGGTGGCCGGGCCGCGCATGGCGGCCGGCCGGGGCACAGTGAAGGCGCTCACCGTGAGCACTACGGAAAGGGCGGCTACGGCCGCCGCGCAGCCCCGCTCGAGCGTCCGCATCAATTGTCCTTTTCTGCCCGGGAATGGGAGGGCGCAACATTTCCTGCCGCCAATCTACGCGGCACCCGGTGGCATGCGAAGGACGTTGAGGTGATCTAAGCGAAATAGGTTCGGGCAGCCGGGCTTTACAGTATCCCAGGTCAGGCGGGTGGCCTTTCGCAAGCTTTGACTGGACGCGACGCGGAGTCACGGGACGGGCAAGTTGTGAGGCATCTAGCGAGGTGTCGGTTCATGCCGACGGCGCAAGCGTGGCCAGCCGGTGTCTGGGTCGCCGACCGCTAGCCGCACCGGCGATGCCGGGGCCGCACCCGCGCCGGACTCCGCCTCCGCCGTCGGCTCCCGGGACGTTAACGCCTAACCGGACCGTGGTGATCGTCGTAGGAAGCTCGTCCCGCAGCGCGGGCGCCGGCCACGGAAGGAAGCCCCATGGCTGAGAAAAAAGCCCTGGTGGTCTACGCCGCGGCGTACGAGACTGTCGAGGCCGCGCTGCGAAAAGGGACTCGACCAGGCATTTTCTGGTGCGGCCAGAGTCGTGAAGCGTGCTGTGGATGCCACGACCGACGAGATCACCAGCGAGCTGCAGGAAGCGCTCAAGGAGGCGGACATGGGCTCTACCGGAGCAGGCAGTAATCACGTCGACATGCACCTCGAGATCGACATCATCCCCGTGTCCGATGTCGACCGGTCCAAGCAGTTCTACCAGCGCCTGGGCTGGAGGTTCGACGACGACGTCGCGCCGCTAGAGGGCCTTCGCATCGTCCAGTTCACGCCCCCAGGCTCCGGGTGCTCGATCACGTTCGGCACCGGACTCACGGCGGCCGCGCCTGGCTCGGCCGAGGGGGGGCTGACCGTCTGCGACATCGTAGCGGCCCACGACGAACTCGTCGGCCGTGGCGTTGACGCGAGTGAGGTGTGGCACGGCCCGCCGTTCCCCCCGGGGGCACGGCAACCCGGCCGCGACCCCGAGCGCACGAGCTACGGGTCGTTCTGCTCCTTCAATGATCCCGACGGCAACACGTGGCTGGTCCAGGAGGTCACGACGCGGCTCCCCGGCCGAGTCTGATACCTGCTGGCGGCCGGGCCCAGATCGGCGTCATCACCCGTGCCGCAGCCAGGCCATATTAAAACCCCCGGGCGGCTCCCGGCTGCTCACGATAAGCAACGCGGGGACTGGTTGGACAGACCAGTCAGCCCGGGGGTCCGGTGTCTGCCGATATTCGCCGGCCGCCGCGCGCGAGGCGCGAGCCGGTGACCGCACCAGTGGTCAGAGCACACACCGGTGCGTCGGCGGGACGGCGGCTAGCGGACAGCCACCTCGCGAGTCCGACTGCTACTCATGCTGTTGGACCACCTCCTTTCCCGCGTTGCCGAAAGGCTATGTCAGTCGCTGAGGCCAGGCAACTCGGTTATCCGCCGCCCGGACGGGCCGCAGCGGCCCGCTGACGGGTTACTCTCGGCGCATGGCGCAGGCCTGGGACAAGGAGCTGCGGGCGCGCGGGTACCGCGTCACCCCGCAGCGCCAGCTGGTACTGGAGGCGGTCACCCAGCTGGAGCACGGCACACCCGAGGAGATCTGCGCCACGGTGCAGCAGACCGCCCGCGGCGTGAACATCTCCACCATCTACCGGGCCCTCGAACTGCTGGAGCAGCTCGGCCTGGTCACGCACACCCACCTCGGGCACGGGGCGCCCCGGTACCACCTGGCCGCCGAGGCCGAGCACGTGCACCTGGTCTGCTCGGAGTGCGGCCGGATCACCCAGATCGGACCGGAGGAAGTGAGCCCGCTGGTCACCGCGCTGGCGGCCAAGCATGGTTTCGAGACCGACGTCGGGCACCTGACCGTGTTCGGCCGCTGCGCGGATTGCCGGCCCGGCGAATAGCCTGGCAGGTATGGACAGTCCGCTACTGAAAACCGATGGTGCCGTGCCCGCCCGCGGCCTCGATGCTGGGGTACCCGCGCACTACGGGGACCCGTACGCCGAGCAGCGCGCCCTCGACCGGGGGGCGGGCCTGGTGGACCGGTCCAACCGGGGGGTGCTGCGGATCACCGGCCCGGACCGGCTCAGCTGGCTGCACAGCCTGACCACCCAGCACCTGGACCAGCTCGCACCGGGCGCCGCGGCCGAGGCGCTGATCCTGAGCCCGAACGGGCACATCGAGCACCACCTCACGCTGACCGACGACGGCACCGCCACTTGGCTGCACGTGGAGCCGGGCACCGCGGCCGGCCTGCTGGCCTTCCTGGAGTCGATGCGGTTCATGCTCCGGGTCGACCCCCAGGACGTCAGCGACCAGTATGCGGTGCTCACCCTCATGGGACCCGGCGCCGACGGCCCGCTGCCAGACGACGTGGCCGCGGTCATCCACGGGGCGTTCGGTATCGACGTTCTCGTGCCCCGGGACCGGCTCGGAGCCGCGGCGGCGCAGCTGCGGGACCGGGGGCTGGCGCTGGCCGGCCTGGACGCCTACGAGGCGCTGCGGATCGCGGCGCACCGCCCGCGGTTCGGGCTGGACACCGACCACCGGACGATCCCGCACGAGGTCGGCTGGATCGAGTCGGCGGTGCACCTGGACAAGGGCTGCTACCGCGGCCAGGAGACGGTGGCCCGGGTGCACAACCTGGGCCACCCCCCGCGCCGGCTGGTGTTCCTGCACCTGGACGGCAGCGAGGACAGGCTGCCCGGGCACGGCGACGAGGTGCGGCATGACGAGGCGGTGGTCGGGTTTGTAGGCTCAGCCGCACGGCATTACGAACTCGGGCCGATCGGCCTCGCGCTGGTCAAGCGGTCGACGCCGGCCGGCGCCACGTTGCTCGCGGGCGGCCTGCCGGCCGCTCAGGAGATCGTGGTACCGCCCGACGCGGGGGCGAACGTCAAGGTCACGCTGAAGCGCCGGCCAGGGCTGCTGCGCTAGAACTGGAGGTGCGGATCGTGCTGCGGCGCATGCTGCTGGCCGCGTCGGGCAGTGACCGGACGCGGAAACTGGTTACCTCGGCCCCGCTCACCCGCGACGTGGTGGCCCGGTACGTGGCCGGGGAGAGCCAGGACCAGGCCATTGCGGTGACCCGGGACCTGCTGGCCAGTGGGCTGCTGGTGTCCCTGGACCACCTGGGCGAGCACACCGGGGACCCGGATCAGGCGGCCGCTGTGACGGCCGAGTACACCGGGCTGCTCGGCCAGCTGGCCGCGGCCGGGCTGGCCCAGGGTGGCCGCGCCGAGGTCTCGGTCAAGCCCACCGCGGTCGGCCTCGGCCTGGCCGAGCACGGGGCCAAGACCGCCACCGAGAACATCGCCCGGATCTGCGCGGCCGCCCGCAGCGCCGGCACCACGGTGACCGTGGACATGGAGGAGCACACCCGGGTGGACGCCACGTTGCGCATCGTGGCCGAGCTGCGCCAGGACTATCCCGATCTGGGCTGCGTGATCCAGGCCCAGCTGCGCCGGTCGGTCGCGGACTGCGCGGCGCTGACCGCGCCCGGGTCCCGGGTCCGGCTGTGCAAGGGCGCCTATGACGCACCGGACAGCGTTGCCTACCCGGCCCGGCACGATGTGGACCGCAGTTACGCGCGGGCGCTCCGGGTGCTGATGAACGGGCCCGGCTACCCGATGCTGGCCACCCACGACCGGCGGCTGATCCAGATCGCCGCGGCGCAGGCGGCGCTGGCCGCCCGGCCGCCGGAGAGCTTCGAGTACCAGATGCTGTACGGGGTCCGCCCGGCCGAGCAGCGCCGGCTGGCCAGCAGCGGCGCGCAGGTCCGGGTGTACCTGCCCTACGGCAGCGACTGGTACCGCTACCTGGTCCGCCGGCTGGCCGAACGGCCGGCCAACGTGTCGTTCTTCCTCCGGTCGCTCGTGTCGGCCCGGTGACCGCGCCATGATCGGTATCTTCGGGGCGGGCAAGATGGGGGAGGCGCTCATCTCCGGGCTGCTCCGCGCCGGGCGGCCGCCGTCCGGGGTGGTGGCGGTGGTCCGCCGGCCGGAGCGGGCCGGACAGCTGCGTACCGCCTATGGCGTCACGATCCTGACCGCGGCGGAGGCGGCCAAGCGCGCCGACACGCTGATCATCACGGTCAAGCCGCAGGACATGCCCGCGATGCTGGATGAGATCGCACCCCACGTGCCCGCGGACAAGCTGGTCATCTCGGTCGCAGCCGGCATCACCACCAGCTTCATCGAGCGTCGGCTGGGTGTGGACGTCCCGGTGGTCCGGGTCATGTCGAACACGCCGGTCCTGGTGGACGAGGCGATGAGCGTCATCTCGGCCGGGGCGTTTGCCCGGCCGGAGCACCTGGCCCGGGCCGAGGAACTGCTCCGCCCGGTGGGCAAGGTGCTGCGTATCCCCGAGTCACAGCAGGACGCGGCCACGGCGCTGTCCGGCAGCGGCCCGGCCTACGTCTACTTCCTGGTCGAGGCCATGGTGGACGCCGGGATCCTGCTCGGCATGCCGCGCGGCACGGCGCTGGAAATGGTCATCCAGGCGGTCTACGGCGCGGCCACCATGCTCCGCGAGACCGGCGAGCATCCGGTCATCCTGCGCGAAGCGGTGACATCGCCCGGCGGGACCACGATCGCGGCCATCCGCGAGCTGGAACGGCACGGGGTCCGGGCCGCCATCCTGGCCGCGATCGAGGCGGCCCGGGACCGTGGACAGGAGCTGGGCAGCGGATGACCTGCACGCTGCACGTGGCCTGGGATGACCGGCTGGCCAGTTACGACTTCGGCCCGGGCCATCCGCTGGCCCCGGTCCGGGTGGAGCTGACCATGGCGCTGGCCCAGGCGTTCGGCGTGCTGGACGGCGACGGGGTGGTGGTGGCCGCGGCGGAGCCAGCCAGCCAGCGGCAGCTCGAGCTGGTGCACGACGCGCGGTACATCGACGCGGTCCGGCTGGGCGCGCCCGACCCCTTGTTCGGCCTGGGCACCATGGACGACCCGGTCTTCCCCGGCATGCATGACGCGTCGGCGCTGGTCGCCGGCGCGACGCTGGCCGCCGCGGCCGCGGTGCACGAGGGCCGGGCCCAGCACGGGGCCAGCCCGGCCGGCGGGCTGCACCACGCCATGCGCGCGAGCGCCAGCGGGTTCTGCGTGTACAACGACCCGGCCATCGCGATCCGCTGGCTGCTCGACGCGGGCGTGCCGCGGATCGCCTACGTGGACATCGACGTGCACCACGGCGACGGGGTGCAGGCCGCGTTCTACGACGACCCGCGGGTGCTCACGATCAGCCTGCACGAGCACCCGATGACCCTGTTCCCGGGGACCGGGCTGCCCAGCGAGACCGGCGGCCCGCACGCCGACGGGCAGGCGGTCAACGTGGCGCTGCCCGCCGGGACCGGGGACGCCGGCTGGCTGCGCGCGTTCGACGCGGTGGTACCGCCGCTGCTGCGCCAGTTCCGCCCGGACATCCTGGTCAGCCAGCACGGCTGTGACACCCACCGGCTGGACCCGCTGGCCCACCTGGAGCTGACTATCGACGCCCAGCGATCCGCGCACCACCAGCTGCACCAGCTGGCGCACGAGACGGCCGGCGGGCGCTGGCTGCTCACCGGCGGCGGCGGGTACGAGCTGGTCCACGTGGTGCCGCGGACCTGGACCCACCTGCTGGCCGAGGCGGCCGGGCGGCCGGTCGACCCGGCCGCGCTGATTCCCGCGCAGTGGCGTGAGTACGCGCTGTCCCGGACCGGAGTGGACGCGCCGGAGCGGATGACGGACGGGGCCGGGGCCGGGTTCGCCCGGTTTGGCGGTGGCTACGACCCGGCCGACCCGGTGGACCGGGCGGTGATGGCCACGCGCAGTGCTGTGTTTCCCAGCCACGGACTTTTCCCCGGCCTGTGACCTGGGCAGGGTCCGGTTTCGCCGGGACTGTGACCTGGGATGGGCTTAGCGGCGGGGTTGCCCTTTTCCGTACAGGACTTACGCTGGGGACGGAGGTGACTGATGCGCTGAATCCGGCCAGGCGCACTCGGCTCCGCGCGGAAGAGGGAAAAGAAAAGATGGCTGCAGGCGAAACACCGCTGAGCGACGTCAAGTTCCTGACCGTGGCCGAAGTGGCCTCGATCATGCGCGTCTCCAAGATGACCGTCTACCGGCTCGTGCATTCGGGTGAGCTAGAGGCGATCCGGGTCGGCCGCTCTTTCCGTGTCCCTGAGCAGGCCGTCAACCGGTACCTGAAGGGCTCGTTCGTAGCCGCGAGTTGATGTCGCCACCGGGGCACTGCACCGGGATGGCGGCGGGGTGGGTAGCCTGTGTGGTTGGCGTGTGCCCAGCCGACCGGCATCGGGCGAAAACGTCGTACGCCTTGTTGCCTCAATCCCGAGTGAGGGTGATTTCGTGGGCTCCGTCATCAAGAAGCGCCGTAAGCGGATGGCTAAGAAGAAGCACCGCAAGCTGCTCCGCAAGACGCGCGTGCAGCGGCGCAACAAGAAGTAGCCGCAGTCCGGGGGGGCACGGTTGGCACAGTTCGGGGGACCCAGGCAGTCGCGGCGGCCTGCCGCCGCCCGGCGCGATGTGGCGACCGCTGGATCCGGGGGGTCCGGGGGGTCGCCGCCCCGGGCTAGCAGCGCGTTCCGGCCCGACGTCGCGCTCGGCCGGGGCAGCGGCCAGGGCGCCGGCCCGGCGCCACGGCGGTGGTCGGAAGAGGCAGGGCTAGTGGACCCGGATGGCCCGGCCAGCGGGAACGGCTCGTGGCGGCACCGGCTGGCCGGCGCGGCCGACTTCGCCCGGCGCCAGGTGACCGGCGGGGGAGAGGTCGACGAGTTCGGCTTCGACCCGGAGT
This sequence comes from uncultured Actinomycetes bacterium, assembly GCA_963834515.1. Classification (GTDB taxonomy): domain Bacteria; phylum Actinomycetota; class Actinomycetes; order Streptosporangiales; family Streptosporangiaceae; genus RYN-230. The sequence goes on from CAWICB010000001.1 coordinate 92,643, forward strand.
TCAACTCCCGGCTGCTCATGCCGGTGGCCCGGCGGCTGTACGAGCAGTGGTTCCGGGTCCGGATGCAGGGCCTGGAGTACGTGCCGTCGGCCGGCCCGGCGCTGGTGGTGGCCAACCACTCCGGCGTGCTGCCGCTGGACGCGATCATGCTGCAGACCGGCGTGCACGACGAGCACCCGGCGCACCGCAACCTGCGGCTGCTCGGCGCGGACCTGGTCTACGAGGTGCCGGGGCTGTCCTATCTGGCCCGCCGGTCCGGGCACATCCGGGCCTGCCCGGCCAACGCCCACCGGCTGCTGCTCGACGGTGAGCTGGTCGGCGTGTTCCCCGAGGGGTTCAAGGGCATCGGCAAGCCGTTCCGCGACCGGTACCAGCTGCGCCGGTTCGGCCGTGGCGGGTTCGCGGTGTCCGCGCTGCGCGCCCGGGTGCCCATCATCCCGTGTGCCATCGTCGGCGCCGAGGAGATCTACCCGATGGTGGCCAACGCCAAGCCGCTGGCCCGGGTCCTGCACCTGCCCTACTTCCCGGTCACCCCGCTGTTCCCGTGGCTGGGCGTGGTCGGCGCGGTGCCGCTGCCCTCTCAGTGGATCATCGAGTTCTGCCCGCCGGTGCCAACCACGGGCTACCCGGTGGGCGCGTGGCGGGACCAGGCCGCGGTCGCTGACCTGGCCGCCGCGGTCCGCGACGTGGTGCAGCGCAAGCTCGATGAGCTGCTGGCCGAGCGCGGCCCGGCGTTCGGCTAGCCCGGCTGCGCGTTCGGCTAGAGGCTGGCCCTTGGTTCTGGCTGTGGCCTCTGGTTCTGGTCCTGCCCTGGCCCTGGTTCTGGCCCTGGCCCTGGTTCTGGTCCCGGCCCTGGTCAGCCGCTGGTGCTGCGCTGGTGCCGGCGGCGCAGCGCGAAGCCCGCGGCGACGCCGCCGATCACGGCCCCGGTGGCGGCGGCGGTGGGCAGCGCGATGAGGGTCGCCTTCCGGCCCGACCGGAAGTCGTATACCGGCCACTCGTTGCGCCGCGCCTCGGCGCGCAGCCCGGCGTCCGGGTTGACCGCGCTCGGGTGGCCGACCAGGCGCAGCATGGGCAGGTCGTTGGCGGAGTCGCTGTAGGCCGAGCAGCGGGCCAGGTCCAGGCCCTCCCGCCCGGCCAGCGCGGCCACCGCGGCCGCCTTGGCCTCGCCGTGCAGCAGCCCGCCGACCAGCCGGCCGGTGTACACGCCGTCCACCGACTCGGCCACTGTGCCCAGCGCCCCGGTCAGCCCGAGCCGCTGTGAGATGACCGTGGCCAGCTCCACCGGGGTCGCGGTGACCAGCCACACCCGCTGGCCCGCGCGCAGGTGGCCCAGGGCCAGCTCGCGGGTGCCGGCCCAGACCCGGTCGGCCATGGTCTCGTCGAAGATCTCCCCGCTCAGGCTGACGATGTCGGCCACCTTGTGCCCGGCCACGAACGTGAGCGCGGCTTCCCGCGCCGCGTCGATGTGGTCCCGGCTCTCCGCGCCGCGGAGCCGGAAATACACCTGCCCCCAGGCCATCCGGGCCAGGTCACGCGGGCCGAACATGTTCCGCGCGGCCAGGCCGCGGGCGAAGTAGTAGATGGACGCGCCGCGGATCAGCGTGTTGTCCACATCGAAGAACGCGCCCGCCGTCGGATCCGGCTGCGGCGGCTCCTGGTCGACCGTGGCCACCGCCGCCGAAGCGGCCCCGGCCAGCTCCGCGCGCTGCCGGCTGGACCTGGGCAGCCGCAGGGGGCGGGCGCCGCCGGGAAGCTGGTCCAGCAGCTGCCTCATGCCTGCCGAGTGTACAAAGCCCGGGCCGCCCCGGCTGAGCTGGTCAGCCATCTGGTCCGCACGACGGCCTCTGGTCGTGCACCATGGTCCCAATGTCTATTTCGTTCCTCGTCGCGGCGGCCGGGACGCTGGCCGCCCTCGCGGGCCTGGCCCTGCTCATCCGGCGGTGCGCCCAGGCTCCCCGGGCGGACCTGATCGCCTGGGTGCTGGCGCTGGCCGGGACCGCCGCCGGGCTGGCCGCCCAGGCGGCCGGGTACCACCGCGGCTTCGGGCAGGCCACGTTCCGCGCCGCACAGCTCGGGCTGGCCCTGATCGCCCCGCTCGCGCTGGCCTGGGGGATGGCCGAGACGGCCGCCCGGGGCCCGGTCGCCCGGTTCGCCGCCCGGCTGTGCCTGAGCGGCCTGTTCGTGGTGGCGGGCGTGATCCTGGCCACCGACGTGCTGAGCGACCAGCCGTTCACGAACGCCTGGCCGCTGGCCCGGGCACACTACCAGGTGCTGCCACTCGGCCTGCTGGCCCTGGTTGCGGTGCTGATCCTGGTCAGCATCCTGGTCTCGCTGGCGCTGGCCGGGCTGCGCAGTCGGCGCGAGCCCGGCTGGCGGCCGGTGCTGCTGGTCCTCGGCGCCGCCGCGGTGGCCGCGCTGGCCACCCAGGGGCTGCTGGTCAACCTGCCGGTGAACTCGGCCTACGCCGCGCTGTCGCTGGTCGCGGCCGCCGCCGCCTGGCTGGCCGGCGACCGGGCGGCCCGGATCCGGCTGGCCGGACTGCGCACGTCGCCGGCCAAGGGTGGCGGCGGCCAGGACTGGCCCCAGCCCGGCACCGCCGGTTACCGCGGGGCCGACTCGATGGCCCAGTACGGCGGCCGCTACGCCGGCTCCGGTGCCTACTCCGGCTACCCGGACGACCAGTTCGCCGGCTCCGGCGGGTACCCGGCGCAGGGCTTTGCCGGGCCCGGCTACGACTCAGCCGGCTACGACTCAGCCGGCTACGACTCAGCCGGCTTCGACTCAGCCGGCTTCGAGTCAGTCGGCTTCGAGTCAGCCGGGTTCGAGTCCGCCGGGTTCGCCGCGCCCGGCTTCGACTCCCAGGAGTTCCCGGCGCAGCGCGCGGCCCGCGGTCCCGGCGGGCCCGGTGACTCGCCCGGTCTCGCCGCCCAGGACGACTCCCGTGGCTTCGCGGCGCAGGGTATCGACCCGGACGCCGAGCCGGTGACCGGCGCGTTCGACGCGCTCTACCGGGACACCGGCCGTCCGGGCCGTCCGCCGGCCGGGGCGGCCGGGGCGGTCCCGGGCAGCCTGCCTGGTGAGCCGGAGACGGGCATGCAGCTGGCCGCGCTCAGCGACGCCGCGCTCGGCGCTGCCGCACGGGCCGGCCCCACGCTGGACACCGGGCGGCTGTACGGCCAGATCGCCATCTACACGCTGCTGGAATCCGGGGCGGCCGAATTCGACCGGCTGGCCAGCACGGTGCTCGAGCAGGTGCGGACCACGGAGCCGGACACCCTGGTGTTCGTGGTGCACGGCGTCCCGTCCGCGCCGTTGCAGCGCATCCTGTACCAGGTGTACCGGGACCGGGCCGCCTACGACGAGCACCAGCTCCAGCCCTACGTCACCGACTTCGATGCCCGGCTGCGCCCGCTGGTGCTAGCCACCAACGTGATCGAGCTGGGCGTCCGGGAGGCCAAGGTGTCCTCGCTGGCCGCGCGGCCGGGACCGGCCCCCGGGCTGGCGCCGGTGCCGCGGGCCGGGCGGGTGCCGTGACCGCGGCGGGTGCCGAAACCGCGGCGGGGCACCGGGTCACGCTGCTGTCCCGGCCCGGCTGCCATCTGTGCGACGACGCCCGCGCGGTGATCGCCCGGGTTGCCGCCGACCTCGGCATGCCGTGGGACGAACGGGACATCACCCAGTCGGAGGCCGACCTCCGGGACTACTGGGACAAGATCCCGGTCACCCTGATCGACGGGGTGCAGCACGACTTCTGGCACGTCAGCGAAGACCGGCTGCGCAGCGCGCTGACCCGGTGACCGGGCCACCCGGCGGCACCGGCGCCCGGAGACCCGACTTTGTGCATGCGTTCACAAGGGCGTACCTTGGAAAGCGCAGTCCCGCGCGGGCACCTGGGCCGCCCGCCATGCCCGCAGGTCGATCCCTCAGGAGCGTCGGCGCATGTCACGCCGTTCAGTGTCTGCGAACGGAAGCCCGGGCATCCCGGAGGCGACCATCGCGCGCCTCCCCGTGTACCTGAGGGTCCTGTACGCGTTCGCCGAGCAGGACATCCCCACCGTGTCCAGTGAGGAACTAGCGGCCGCGGCCGGGGTGAACTCGGCCAAGCTGCGCAAGGACCTGTCCCACCTGGGCTCCTACGGCACCCGGGGCGTCGGTTATGACGTGGAGTACCTCGTCTACCAGGTGTCCCGTGAGCTGGGCCTGACCCAGGACTGGCCGGTCGTCATCGTCGGCGCCGGGAACCTGGGCCGGGCGCTGGCCAACTACGGTGGCTTCGCCTCCCGCGGCTTCCGCATCGCCGCGGTGCTGGACAGCGACCCCGGCGTGATCGGCACCGAGATCGCCGGGCACGGCGTGCTGGACGTGAGCCGGATGGAGGACGTGGTGGCCCGGCACCGGGTCTCCATCGGGGTCATTGCCACCCCGGCCGGCACGGCCCAGCCGGTCTGCGACCGGCTGGTCGCGGCCGGGGTGACCAGCATCCTCAACTTCGCGCCGGTTGTGCTCAATGTGCCCAATGGCGTAGACGTGCGTAAGGTCGACCTGTCGATCGAATTGCAGATCCTCGCCTTCCACGCCCAGCGGAGGTCGGTGGTGCGCGTTCCCCAGGGTGCAGAGGCGGTTAGCCCATGAGCGTGCTGGTGGTTGGCCTGAGCCACAAGAGCGCCTCGCTCGGCATCCTGGAGCGGGCGGTGGTCAGCGGGGACGCCCTGGGCAAGCTGCTCCGGGACGTGTCGCAGGCACCGAACGTGGCCGGCGCGTTCGTGGTATCCACCTGCAACCGGGCCGAGGTGTACGCCGAGGTGGACAAGTTCCACGGCGGGGTGTCGTCCATCACCGACCTGCTGGCCCAGCACTCCGGCATCCCGCTCGGCGAGCTGACCCCGCACCTGTACGTGCACTACGAGGACCGGGCGGTACAGCACCTGCTCGCGGTGGCCTGCGGGCTGGACTCCATGGTGGTGGGCGAGAGCCAGATCCTCGGCCAGGTCAGGCAGGCCCTGGGCGCCGCCCGGGAACAGCGGACGCTGAGCCGCGGGCTGAGTGAGGTCGGTACCCTCGCGCTGCGCACCGCCAAGCGGGCGCACGCCGAGACCCGGATCGACCGGGCCGGGGCGAACCTGGTCAGCGTGGGCATCACGGCCGCGCTGGACCGGCTGGGCCCGGCGGCCCCCGGCCAGGCCCCGGGCCGCCTGGCCGGGCGGACCGTGCTGGTGGTCGGGGCCGGCTCGATGAGCTCGCTGGCCGCCACCATCGCGGCCAAGCTGGGCGCGGCGCACATCGTGGTGGCCAACCGCACCGCGGACCGGGCCGGGAAGCTGGCCGCGGTGGTCGCCGGGAGCACCGCTGACCTGGCCGACCTGGCCGGGGCGCTGGCCGGGGCCGACCTGGTCATCTCGTGCACCGGGGCCACCGGCGTGGTGATCAGCGCCGAGGTAGTGGCCAGCGCGCTGCGGCTGCGCGCGGCCACCGCCGCCGCCACCGGGACCAGCCCCAGCCGGCCGCTGGTGCTGCTCGACCTGGCCCTGCCGCGGGACGTGGACCCGGCGGCCGGCCAGCTGCCGGGCGTGCACGTGGTCAGCCTGGACTCGCTCAGCGAGGGCGGCGAATCCCGGGCCGTCACCCGGGACAGCGACATCGCGGCGGTCCGGGCCATCGTCACCGAGGAGTTCGCCGGCCGGGTGTCCGCGATGCACGCGGCCCGGGTCGCACCGACCGTGGTCGCGCTGCGGGCCAAGGCGGCCACGGTGGTGGACGCCGAACTGGCCCGGCTGGAAGGGCGGCTGCGCACCGCCGATCATGGCATGCTGAATGAGGTCGAACGGGCCATGCGGCGGGTAGTGGACAAGCTGCTGCACGCGCCCACGGTGCGGGTCAAGGAGCTGGCTGGTTCCCCGGGCGGCGATTCCTACGAGGACGCGCTCCGGGTCCTGTTCGACCTGGACCCCGCGGTGGTCAACGCGGTGACGGTGGCGGACCCCGGCACCGTGGAGACCAGCGTGGAGACCGCGTGGAGACCGGCGTGGAGACAGGCACCGGAGACCCCGGAATGACCGCAGAGGACGAGACATGACCCAGCCGGCGCTGCGCCTGGGCACCCGGAAGAGCCCGATGGCCATGGCCCAGTCCGGTCACGTGGCCCGGCTCATCACCGAGCGGACCGGGGCCGGGGTCGAACTGGTCGGGGTGACCACGTTCGGTGACGTCACCCGGGCCGAGCTGGCCCAGATCGGCGGCACCGGCGTGTTCGTCAGCGCGCTGCGGGAAAGCCTGCTGGCCGGGGACATCGACCTGGCCGTGCACTCGCTGAAGGACCTGCCGGTCGGGCCGGTGCCCGGGCTGGCCCTGGCCGCGGTGCCCAGCCGGGACGACCCCCGGGACGCGCTGATCGGCCGGGACGGGGCCAAGTTCGCGGACCTGCCGCCGGGCGCCCGGATCGGCACCGGGTCGCCGCGCCGGGCGGCCCAGCTCCGGCTGCTCCGGCCGGACGTGCGGCCGGTGCCGGTCCGTGGCAACGCGGGCACCCGGCTGGGCAAGGTCACGTCCGGCGAGCTGGACGCCGTGCTGCTGGCCTGCGCCGGGCTGGCCCGGATCGGCCGGATGGACGCGGTGACCCAGCTGTTCGAGCCGGAGGAGATGCTGCCCGCGCCCGGGCAGGGCGCGCTCGCGGTGGAATGCCGGGCCGGCACGCCGCTGGCCGGATTGCTGTCCGCGGTGGACGATCCGGTCAGCCGGGCGGCGGTCACCGCGGAACGCGCCGTGCTGGCCGCGCTGCAGGCCGGGTGCAGCGCGCCGGTCGGCGCGTATGCTGCCGGAACAGAGTCGCTGCACCTCACGGCGGTAATCGCGGCGGTCGACGGGGAATCAGCGGTACGGGGCAGTGCCAGTGCCCCCGCGGCCGAGGCGGCCCGCCTCGGCGGCGATGTGGCGGCCGAACTGCTCCGCCAGGGCGCGGCGCGGTTCCTGGCCCCGTCTTCCGAATACCTCAGCAATGGGGACGATGCATGAGTCAGACAGCACGACAGAACACCGCGCACGGCGGCAGCACCGGACACGCCGGCCAGCCCGGGCTGGTCGCCTTCGTGGGCACCGGCCCCGGGAGCCCCGACCTGCTCACCGTCCGGGCCGCCGACCTGCTGGACCGCGCCGACCTGGTGGCCGGCAGCCCGGAGTGCATCGAGCAGCTCCGCCACCTGCTGCCCGCGGACGCGGATATTCACGACGTGGCCGAGCTGGGCCAGGAGCCAGAGCTGCTGATCGGCGCGGCCCAGGCCGGCCGGCTGGCGGTGGCCGCCTACCGCGGCGACCCGCTGCTGTTCGGCCCGGCCGCCGGTCACGTGGCGGCGTGCGCCAGGGCCCGGGTCCGGTTCGAGATCGTGCCGGGCATGCCCGCCGCCACGGCCGTGCCCGCTTACGCCGGGATCCCGCTGACCTCGGACTCGGGCGGCGACATCCGGGTCATCGAGGCCGCGGACGTCAGCCGGCTGTCCGGTGACGCGGCCCTGCCGCGCAGCCTGGTCATCCTGGGCGCCGAGGCCGGCCCGGCCGACCTGGCCAAGATGCTGGTCGCGGCGGGCTGGCCGGAGCGCACCCCGTTCACCATCACGTGGTGCGGGACCACGACCGAGCAGCTGACGGTGAGCTGCGCGCTGGGCTCGGTGACCGCGGACCTCAAGGCGGCCGGGGTGAACCTGCTCACCGAGACCGGGCCCGCGGTGGGCGTGGTGGGCGAGGCCGCCGCGGCGCACCGGGAGCTGTCCTGGTTCGAGACCAAGCCGCTGTTCGGCTGGCGGGTGCTGGTCCCGCGGACCAAGGAGCAGGCCGGCTCGGTGTCCCAGCGGCTGCGCGCCTACGGCGCGGTGCCCGAGGAGGTGCCGACCATCGCGGTCGAGCCGCCGCGCACCCCGCAGCAGATGGAACGCGCGGTCAAGGGCCTGGTCACCGGGCGCTACCAGTGGGTCGCGTTCACCTCGGCCAACGCGGTCAAGGCGGTACGCGAGAAGCTGGAGGAGTACGGGCTCGACGCGCGCGCGTTCGCGGGCGTCAAGGTGGCCGCGGTCGGCGAGCAGACCGGGAAGGCGCTGCTCGCGTTCGGCATCAAGCCGGACCTGATCCCCGAGGGCGACCAGTCCGGGGAAGGGCTGGCCGCGGCCTGGCAGCCCTACGACAGCGCGCTCGACCCGATCAACCGGGTACTGCTGCCGCGCGCCGACATCGCCACCGAGACGCTGGTTTCCCGGCTTACTGACCTGGGCTGGGAGGCGGAGGACGTGACCGCCTACCGCACGGTGCGGGCCGCGCCACCGCCCGCGCCAACCCGCGAGGCGATCAAGGGTGGCGGGTTCGACGCGGTGCTGTTCACCTCGTCCTCCACGGTGCGGAACCTGATCGGCATAGCGGGCAAGCCGCACGCGGTCACGGTGATCGCGGTGATCGGGCCGCAGACGGCCCAGACGGCGGCGGAATTCGGCCTCCGGGTGGACGTCAGGGCCCCGCGGCCGTCGGCCACCGCGCTGGTCGACGCGCTGGCCGAGCACGCGGCCGCGGCCCGCCAGGCGGCCGTCGAGGCCGGTGAGCCGCTACGCAAGCCCAGCGAGCGGCGCCGTGGCGCCCGGCGGCGGCTGCGGTGACGGCAGCCGGCTTCCCGGCCGCGCGGCCCCGGCGGCTGCGCCGCACCGCCGCGCTGCGCCGCCTGGTCGCGCAGACCAGCGTGCAGCCGTCGGACCTGCTGCTGCCGATGTTCGTCAAGGAGGGGATCAGCGAGCCGCAGCCGGTGGCGTCCATGCCTGGCGTGGTCCAGCACACCCGGGACAGCCTGCGCAAGGCGGCCGTAGAGGCCACCGAGGCCGGGGTGGGCGGGCTGGTCCTGTTCGGCGTCCCGGCCCGCAAGGACGCCCGCGGCTCGGCGGCCGACGAGCCGGGCGGGATCCTCAACCTGGCCCTCGGCGACCTGGCCGCCGAGGTGGGTGACGGCACCGTGCTGATGGCCGACCTGTGCCTGGACGAGTACACCGACCACGGCCACTGCGGCCTGCTCACCCCCGCGGGCGAGGTGGACAACGACGCCACGCTGGAGCGGTACGCCTCGATCGCCGTGGCGCAGGCCGCGGCGGGCGCGCATGTGGTGGCGCCGAGCGGGATGATGGACGGGCAGGTGGCCGCGATCCGGGCTGCCCTGGACCGGGGCGGCTACCCCGAGGTGGCGATCTGCGCCTATTCGGCCAAGTACGCCTCGGCGTTCTACGGGCCGTTCCGTGACGCGGCCGAGTGCGCGCCGCAGTTCGGTGACCGGGCCTCCTACCAGCAGGATCCCGGGGCGGGCGACGCGCTGCGCGAAGTCCTGCTCGATGTGGCCGAGGGCGCGGACATTGTCATGGTCAAGCCCGCGCTGCCCTATCTCGACGTGATCGCCGAGGTGGCGGCGAACGTCCAGGTGCCGGTGGCCGCGTATCAGGTGAGCGGCGAGTACGCCATGGTGGAAGCGGCGGCGGCGAACGGCTGGCTGGACCGGGACCGGGTCATCACCGAGACGGTGACCGGGATCCGCCGCGCCGGGGCCAGCATCATCCTCACCTACTGGGCGGCCGAGCTGGCCCGGCGGCTGCGCTGACGGCCGGGGAACGGCCTGGGAACGCCGGGAAACGGCCTGGGAACAACGCCGGGAAACGGCCTGGGAACAGAGTCATCTGAAGGCAGCCGGGGGGGGGACACAGAGGCGGGTGGGGAGTTTCCGTTCGGCAACATGTCGGCCTCGGCCGGGGTGCCGGCCTGCGCGCAGCGTGTCCGGTCCGCCATCATCAGTAAGGGAGAGCGCTAACACTGCCGACGCGGAGAGCGGAGCCTGATGGTCGCACCGGTACTACGCCGCAGCCGCCGCCGGGACAGCGGGCGGCTGGCCGCGGCCGCCGCCCGGTACGCGCGGCTGGGCTGGCCGCTCTGCCTGGGCGCGTACTCACCCGGCCCGGCCGCCGGCCGGGCCTGCTCCTGCGACCGGGTCGGCTGCCCGGCGCCCGCCGCGCACCCGATGTCCGCGGCCTGGCAGCTGCTGGCCAGCTGCGAGCCGGGCACGGTCCGGCAGCGCTGGGCCGGCCACCCCGAGGCCAACATCGTGCTGCCCACCGGGCGGGTGTTCGACGTGCTGGACGTGCCCGCCTCGGCGGGCACCGCGGCGCTGGACGCGCTGCAGCAGGCCGCCGTGCCGACCGGGCCGGTGGCGGCCGGCGCCGGCCGGGCGCTGTTCTTCGTGGCCACCCGGGGGGCCCCGGACGACGAGGACGAGTGGTGGTCCTGTCACCTGGACTGCGCCCCGGAGGACGTGGGTGAGGTGGCCGCGCTGCGCTGGCACTGCCGGGACAGCTTCGTGCTGGCCCCGCCGTCCCGCGACCAGTTCGGCACCCCGGCGCGGTGGCTCATCCCGCCACCGCCGGACGGCCCGGGCCTGCTGCCCGATGCCCTGCGGCTGCTCGAGTTCCTGGCCGACGCGTGCGAAGAGGAGGCTGTCTAGGTGACGAGCACGGGCCGATCCGGCGAGTTGTTCAGCCGTGCCTGCGCGGTCATCCCCGGCGGTGTGAACTCCCCGGTCCGGGCGTTCGGGGCGGTGGGCGGGGTACCGGTGTTCATGGACTCCGGCCGCGGCCCGTACCTCACCGACGCCGACGGCCGCCGCTACGTGGACCTGGTCTGTTCCTGGGGGCCGATGATCCTCGGCCACGCGTACCCGGCAGTGACCGAGGCGGTGCGCGCGGCCGCGGTCAAGGGCACGTCGTTCGGCACGGCCACGGCTGGCGAGGTGGAACTGGCCGAGGAGATCGTGGCGCGCACCCCGGTGGAGAAGGTCCGGCTGGTCAACTCGGGCACCGAGGCGACCATGACCGCGGTCCGGCTGGCCCGGGCGTTCACCGGCCGCCGGGTGGTGGTCAAGTTCGCCGGCTGCTACCACGGCCACGTGGACGCGCTGCTGGCCGCGGCGGGCTCGGGGGTGGCCACGTTCGGGCTGCCCGACTCGCCCGGGGTGACCGGGGCGGCGGCCGCGGACACGCTGGTGCTGCCGTACAACGACGCGCTCTCGGTACGCCAGGCGTTCGTCGAGCACGGGGCCAGGATCGCCTGCGTGATCACCGAGGCGTGCCCGGCCAACATGGGCGTGGTGCCGCCCGCAGCCGGCTTCAACGACCTGCTCGCCGAGCTGTGCCGGGAGCACGGTGCGCTGCTCGTGATGGACGAGGTGCTGACCGGGTTCCGGGTCACCGCATCCGGCTGGTACGGCCGCGAAGGAGTGGCCGGCGACCTGACCACCTACGGCAAGGTGATGGGCGGCGGGCTGCCCGCGGCCGCGTTCGGCGGCCGGGCCGAGATCATGGACCGGCTGGCCCCGACCGGCCCGGTGTACCAGGCCGGCACGCTGTCCGGTAACCCGCTGGCCACCGCGGCCGGGCTGGCCACGCTGCGGGCCAGCACCCCGGAGGTGTACGCGCGGCTGGACGAGGTCGCGGCCACCATCGCCAAGCTGGCCAGCGACGCGCTGGGCGCGGCCGGGGTGCCGTTCCGGCTCCAGGAGGGCGGCAATCTGTTCTCCGTCTTCCTGGGCTCCGACCAGGCGGTCCGCGACTTTGGTGAGGCCCGGGGCCAGTCCGCCGCGGCGTACGCCGCGTTCTTCCACGCCATGCTGGAGCAGGGGGTGTACCTGCCGCCGTCGCCGTTCGAGGCGTGGTTCGTGTCCGCCGCGCACGATGACGAGGCGGTGCAGCGGGTCGCCGCCGCACTGCCCGCCGCCGCCCGCGCCGCGGCCGCCGCGCTCGGCTGAGCGCCGCCGCCGGGCGGGATCACCGGGGAGCTAGCCGACCGCGATGCAGATGATGCCGGCCGCGATCGCGCCGGCCGCGGCCAGGCGGCGGGCCAGGCTGCCCCTCGCCGAGCATCCGCCGGCCGAGCAGCACCCCGGCCAGCACGCTGACCTCGCGGGCCGGGGCGACCGCGCTGACCGCGGTGAAGCTCAGCGCGATCAGCACCAGGATGTAGGCCAGCGGGGCCAGCACCGCGGCGCCCGCCACCTGGCGCCGCCAGCGACTGCCAGACCAGCCCGGTCCGCGCCCGCTGGCGGAGCGCGAACGGGGCCAGCACCAGGGCCATCACCGGCATCGCGGCGTACCCCTGGAGCAGCGGCGGCACCTGCAGCGTGCTCACCGCGTACTTGTCCCACAGCGTGTACGACGCGATGAACAGGCCGGTGACGAGCGCGAAGGCCAGCGCCCGTGGCGCTGGGTGCCCGGCTGCCCGGCCGCGCCCACCAGGCGCCCCCAGCAGCAGAACGCCCGCCACCACGAGCCCGATCCCAGCCAGGCCGGCCGGGCCCGGGTGCTCGCCGAGCAGGACGATACCGGCCAGCGCGGCGAGCAGGGCGCCGCTGCCGCGGCCCACCGGGTAGACCAGGGACAGGTCACCGAGCCGGTACCCGGACTGCAGGAACAGGAAGTAGCCGGCCTGCAGCAGCCCGGTGCCGAGCAGGAACACCCAGCCCAGCGCGGTCAGCCGGGGCGGGCTGACCAGCACGCTGATCAGCACGACCGGGGCGTACAGCACGGCCGCGGTCAGCGACATCAGCCAGACGAACGACGCCGCGCCGGCCGCCGAGGCCTGCTTGCTGAACAGGTTCCAGGTCGCGTGCGCGACGGCGGCGACCAGGATCAGGGCCAGAGCGGTGGCGCTCACGGGGCGGCTCCCAGGTCCGGGCCCGGGACCGGCCCGGGCATGGCGAACGAGAGCCCTCGAGGTTTCTATCCCGTCAGGTGTGGGCCGCGGGGGAACCAGCCGCCTGGCGCCGCTCGGTCCAGCCTGCCCCGCCCTGTTGAGTGGCCTGCGCGGCCGCCCGGGCGACCGGGCGCGGGCGAGGCACGGAACCCTAGGCGCAACCACAAGCTGCCCGCAGCTTACCTGCTGGCCGGTGCGCCGGTCCTGCGCCGGGCCGCGGCAGGCGGAGCGGGGCGCCCCGGTAGGCTGTGGCCGCCATGACAGACAACCCTGGTCCGCAGCACCGTGCTGCACCTGCTGCGGCACGGCGAGGTGTACAACCCGAGTGGCGTGCTGTACGGCCGGCTGCCCGACTTCCATCTGTCCGAAGAGGGCCGCCTGATGGCCAAGGCCGCGGCGGCCTTCCTGGCCGGCCGGGACGTGACGGTGCTCCGCTCGTCGCCGCTGGACCGGGCGCTGGAGACCGCCGCCCCGCTGGCCGCGCAGTTCGGGCTCGATGTAGTGACCGACGAGCGGCTGATCGAGCCGGCCAACGTGTTCGAGGGCACCACGGTCGGCGTCGGCTCCGGGGCGCTGCGCAACCCGGCCAACTGGCGGTACCTGTACGACCCGTTCCGGCCGTCCTGGGGCGAGCCGTACACGCAGGTCGCGGCCCGGATGCGGGCCGCGATGACCGACGCCGCCCGGGCCGCGCGCGGGCACGAGGCGGTGCTGCGTCAGCCACCAGCTGCCGATCTGGGTCGCCCGGCGGGCGGCCGAGGGCAGGCATCTGTGGCACAACCCGGCGCACCGGCAGTGTGCACTGGCCAGCGTGACCAGCTTCAGCTACACCGGGGACAAGATCACCGGGGTCGGCTACGCCGAGCCGGCCGGGCACGCCCGCCCGCAGACCGCGGGTGCGTGACCGCCAGGCCGGCCCGCTGTCAGCCGGGCCGGCCTCATCGGGCACAATGGGGCGCGGTACTACTGCTGTAGGAGCCTTCCCTGTGTCCCGTCCGCCCCGCACGCCGTCCTGGGTCACCCGGCCGGGCCGGGCCGCGCGGCTGGCCGCTGCTCGCCGCCACCTCGGCGCTGGCCGTATCCGGCTGCGCGGGCGGCGCGATCGCCGCGAACACCCCGGCCAGCAACGGCCAGAGCTTCGTGTCCGGCAGCCCGGGGACCACGCTGTACCGGGCGGGGCCGGGCCGGTCGCCCCGGCGGTGAGCGGCCCGCTGGTCGGCGGCGGCAGGCTCAGCCTGGCCGCCTACCGCGGCCACGTGGTGGTGCTGAACTTCTGGGGGTCGTGGTGCACGCCGTGCCGGGAGGAGGCGCCCGGCCTGGCCCAGCTGGCCCGCCAGCTTCACCCCGTCCGGTGTCCGCTTCCTCGGCATCGACATCCGGGACAGCCCGGCCAGCGCCCAGGCGTTCATGAGCGACTTCCGGATCGGCTACCCGAGCCTGAACGACCCCAGCGACAACCTGGCCCTCGATTTCCGGGACACGGTGCCGCCGGCCGGGATCCCCACCACACTGGTGATATCCCGCAGCGGCCGGATCGCCGCGCGGGTGATCGGCGGTGTGACGTATGACGGGCTGAAGAGCCTGATCCAGCGGGTGGTGGCAGAGCCCCGATGACCGAGACTTCCCGGATGACCGGGACCGGCGTGGCCGAGGCTGGCCAGCAGGCGGCCCCGGGGACCGACGCGCCGCAGCCCAGCCCGGCCTACGGCGCGGCGGGCTGGCTGCGCTGGGGCTGGCGCCAGCTGACCTCGATGCGCACCGCGCTGATCCTGCTGTTCCTGCTGGCCGTGGCCAGCGTGCCCGGCTCGCTGCTGCCGCAGCAGGGCATCGACCCGGCGGCCGTGCAGCAGTACTACGTCTCCCATCCCGGGCTGGCCCCGTGGCTGGCCCGGCTGTCCCTGTTCAACGTGTTCGCGGCGCCGTGGTTCGCCGCCATCTACCTGCTGCTGTTCCTGTCGCTGGCGGGCTGCGTGGTGCCCCGCGCGTACCGGCTGGCCCGCTCGGCCCGGGCGCTGCCGCCGCCTGCCCCGCGCAACGTGGCCCGGATGCCGCAGTCGGTGCGGCACGAGACCGGGCAGGACCCCGCGGCCGCGCTGGTGGCCGCCGTGGCGGTGCTGCAGGCGGCGCAAGTTCCGGCTGCGCACCGGCGACGGCTGGGTGTCGGCCGAAAAGGGGTACCGGCGCGAGCTCGGCAACCTGCTGTTCCACCTGGCCCTGCTCGGCGCTGCTCGGGGCGGTCGCGCTGGGCGGCATGTTCGGCTACAAGGCGAACCGGCTGCTGGTCTCCGGCTCGTCGTTCGCCAACACGGTGACCGCGCTCGACGTGTTCCACCCCGGGCGGCTAGTGTCCTCGGCCGACCTGCAGCCGTTCACCATCACGCTGAACCGGTTCCAGGCCAGCTATGTCCGGTCCGGCCAGCTGCGCGGCCAGCCGTCCTCGTTCAACGCGTACCTGAGCTACTCGGCGCAGCCCGGCGCGCGCAGCCAGCGTTACGACCTGCGGGTGAACCACCCGCTGAACGTGGACGGCGTGAAGGTGTACCTGATCGGCCACGGGTACGCACCGGTGTTCAGGGTCACCGACGGGACCGGCAAGGTGGTCTTCGACCAGCCGGTGCCGTTCATCGCGGTGAACACGGCCGGCCTGACCTCCGAGGGCGTGGTCAAGGTCCCGGACGCCCAGCCCGACCAGCTCGGCTTCGCGGGCGTGTTCCTGCCCACCGCGGTGGACGCCGGGGGCACGCTGGAGTCGGTGTTCCCGGCCCCGCTCAATCCCCGGGTGAGCCTGATCTCGTATAAGGGCAACCTGGGCATGAACAGCGGGCCGTCACAGTCGGTGTACCAGCTCAATACGGCCGGGCTGACCGAGCTGCCAGTAGCGCCGCGCCCGCTGGCTCCCGGCCAGTCGATCAGGCTGCCCGGCGGCGCCGGCACGCTGACCTTCACCGGGTACCGGCAGTGGGCCAGCCTGGCCATCACCTACGACCCAGGGCAGGTGCCCGCCCTGATCGCGGGACTGGCCGCGCTGGCCGGGCTGCTGCTGTCCTTCTTCGTCCGGCGCCGCCGGATGTTCGTCCGGGCCTACCCGGGCCCCGGCGGCCACACCGTGGTGGACGTGGGCGGCCTGGCCCGGTCCGACCCGGCGGGCGGGTTCGACGAGGAGTTCGCCCGGCTGGCCGGAGAGCTGCGGGCCGCGTACGCAGGCGAGACAAGCGAGGGGAAAACCGACTGATGGCCGTCAACCAGGGGCTGTCCCACCTCAGTGACCACTTCCTGATGGTCACCCTCGTGCTCTACTTCCTGGCCGTGCTGGCGTTCGCCGCCGACTTCGCGTTCGGGCGGCGCACCCCGGCCGAGCCGGCCCGGGCCGAAGCGCCGGAGCTGGTCACGGCCGGTGCGGCCGGTGCGGGCGGCGGCAGCGCGGCGGGCCCGGCGGCGGCCAGCGCAGCCGGCGCCGGCGCCAGCGCCCCGGGTGCCAGCGCCCCGGCCAGCGCCGGTACGGCGGTCGGCGGTACGGCCGGCGGCGGTACGGCGGCCGCCGGTACGTCCGGCGGCGGCACGGCCGGGCCCGCGGCCGCCACCGGCCCGGCCCGGCCCGGGCTGCGGGACGCGAGCTTGTGGGTCCGGGCCGGGCTCAGCCTGACCGTGCTGGGCGTGCTCGCGCACGTCGCCGGGGTGGTCACCCGCGGGCTGGCCGTGCACCGGGTGCCGTGGGGCGACATGTACGAGTTCGTCATCGCGGTGACCTGCGTGGCGGTGCTGTTCTTCCTCGGGCTGATCATCCGGTACCGGCCGTTCCGGCTCGGCCTGTTCTTCATGGCCCCGATCGTGATCATCATCGGGCTGGCCCAGACCGTCATCTACACGCCGGCCGGCCCGCTGGTGCCCGCGCTCAACTCGTACTGGCTGGCCATCCACGTCACCGCGATGACGCTGGCCACCGGGACCTACGTGGTGGCCGCCGTGCTCGCCGTGGTGTACCTGTTCGCCGACCGGCACAGCAGGCGGGCCGCGGCCGGGCTGCCGGTGCGCAACGGCGAGGTGTTCCGGTTGCTGCCCAGCCCGGAACGGCTCGACCAGTTCGCCTACCGGACGGTGGTGTTCGCGTTCCCGCTCTGGACGTTCGGCATCATGGCCGGCGCGATCTGGGCCGACGAGGCGTGGGGCCGGTACTGGGGCTGGGACCCCACCGAGACCTGGGCCTTCATCACCTGGGTGGTGTACGCGTGCTTCCTGCACGCCCGGGTCACGGCCGGGTGGCGCGGCCGCCGGGCCGCCTACATCCAACTGGTCGGGTTCGGCTGCCTGCTGTTCAACCTGCTGGGCGTGAGCCTGTTCATCACCGGCCTGCACTCCTACGCCGGGCTGAGCTAGCCGCCGTCCTCCTAGCCGCCGTCCTCCGGGTCCGGGTCGCCGTCGCCACGGATGGCCCGGTCCAGTTCGGCCAGGAAGCCGGGGTCATCGTCCGGGCCCCGCGGGGCCGGCCAGTCGGCCGAGGCCACCGGCCGCCCGGGCGAGGTGTGGTCATCCATGCTGGCGTACCGCGCACGGCCAGCGGGGTGCCTGCGGAACGCGGCGTCCGCGGCCGAGCCCGCGGGGCGGGCCAGCCGCCGTGGCCGCCTCGACCAGGCGGCCCAGAAACCCAGTGCGAGCAGCACAACGAGCGCGCCGACCAGCCACATGCGCGAGAGCCTAGCCCCAGCCGCGGCCGGTTCGTCGGGGAATGCGGCGAGTGTTTCGGCACCGAAGCGGTTCCGTAACGGGTAACAGTCAGTGACAACAGGTGACGTTAGCCGCGTTTCGGCATACTCTGGCACCCTGGCACGCGATCGCTGGGAGTGCGGAATATGCGGCTGCGGCTTTTCGATCGCGTCCGCCGGTACATCCGGCGCGGGCCGCGCGGCTCGCGATCCCGCGACCCGGCACGGACCGGGTCGCCCGGCGACCCGGCACGGACCGGGTCGCCGGGCACCGGCAGCGCACCCAGCCCAGCCGGGTCCGGCCGTCACCGCCGCGAGTTCGCGTTCCGCCCCGCCACCCCGGTGGGCACCGCCGCCCCGCCCGGTACGGCCACCGGGTCCCCGGCCGATCCGGCAGCGCCGGAGTCACCACCCGGCGAGCTGCCGCGCCGGGTGCCGCGCCGCGCCGGGCGGGCGGCGGAGCCCGGTGCCGGCCCGGCCCAGCCGGGTGCCGGGCCGCCAGCCGCCGGCCAGGCCCGGGCCGCTACGGCCGGTGCCGGGCAGGCCCGGGCGGCCATCCGGCCGGCCCCGGGCCGGCTGGCCGCGGCGGACAAGGCGGCCACCCCGCCGCGGGCCCGGCGGCAGGCCGAACCAGACGCGGCCCGGCTGCCCTGGTACGAGGTCGCGCATGCCCGCCGGGCGGCCGAGGGCATGGCCGACTGCGGGCCGCTGGAACACGTGCTGCACCGCGAGTGGCACGCCAGCGTGGTGCCGTCCGCCCCAGTGGTCAAGGCGGTCAGCCGGCTGGCCGGGCTGCCCCAGGTCATCAAGCAGATCCTGGCCGCCGGGCTGGACGCCATCCACGTGGGGGAGGGCGGCGTCCCGGAGCTGGATGACATGGCCCGGCTGCGCGGCGTCCCGCTGCCCTCCGGCCGGGCCACCTGGGACGCCTGCGCGGGCGCGTACGGCCAGCGGAAAATCATCGTGGGCTCGCGGCCGTCAGCCGCACCCGACGTGATGTGCCACGAGGTGGGGCATGCGCTGGACGATATCGACCGGGTGGACGGCCGGTGGCAGTCCGACTCGGCGCCGTTCCGCCAGCTCTACCAGCGCTGCCACGACGCGCTGGTCAGCGACTTCCACCGGCAGCCCGGGGATCTGGGCCGCCGCGAGTTCTTCGCCGACGCGTTCGCGGCCATCGCCTCACAGCAGCGTCCGGCGCTGGTGGACATGCTGGGCGGCAACACCAGGGTCGCTCTTGATGTCATGCTGTACTTCAACGTCCGCTACGGCCTTTAGAGTGATCGGTAATGTTCGTCATCCAGCTGCCCAATGGGAACCTCCTGGTTCCCGAGTCGGCCCTGGCTGAGGGGGGACAGCTGATGGGCGACGCGTACGTGGAGATTGGCCCGGAGGACGCGGATTACGCACGGCTGTCCGCGCACGCCATTACCGAGCAGCAGCTCGAGGAACGGCAGCGCCGGTGGCAGGACGGGGACGCCGCGCTGCAGCGGCAGTTCGCGGAGTTCCTGGCCAGCCAGGGCCAGGGCGGCCCGGACCGGGACGGGAAGCGCGGCGGGCGGTCCTGACCGCGCGGCACGGGCTACCCGGCGTGATCCTCTTGGCCCGCGGCTGAGTCACCGCGGAGCAGCGCACGCACCTCGGACTCGCGGAACCGGCGGTGCCCGCCCGGTGTCCGGATACTGCTGATCCGGCCGGACGCGGCCCACCGCGTCACGGTCTTCGGATCGACCCGGAAAAGGGCGGCTACCTCCCCCGGCGTCAGGAGGCGCTCATTGTTGCCGTCCACCCTCTGGTCCCCTCCTGAGCAGCCCAACCGGGCCCATCCCTCTAGGCGTGCCCCAAGTGTGGCGACAAACGCCGATTTTCTCCTTAGATTCGGTAAAAAGCTGCCGGTTGGTGATCTAGGGAGTGTGCGGGGTGGCCCGGGCCGCGGGACGGGCAGCTGGGTGCGGATGCCCGGCGCCGGGCCGCCGGTCCCGGGCCGCCGGTCCCGGGCCCTGAGGTGGGCCGGATGCGGGTGGCCGGGTCCGGGCCGGCCACCGGGCGGCCATAGGGTGTGCAGGTGCAATCGCTCGTGTCGATCCAGGAGATCAGGGCCGCCGCGGCGGCCCTGGCGGGTGTGGCGGTACGCACCCCGCTGGTGCCGTTTCCCGGCGCGGAACCGGCTCTGCTGGTCAAGCCGGAGTCGCTGCAGCCGACCGGTGCGTTCAAGCTGCGTGGCGCCTACGCGGCGATGAACGCGCTGCCCGCCCCCGCGCGGGAGCGCGGCGTGGTCGCCCACTCCAGCGGCAACCACGGCCTGGCCGTGGCCTACGCGGCGGCCCTGCTCGGCATGCCCGCCGTGGTGGTGGTGCCCGAGGACGCCGCCCCGGTCAAGGTGGCAGCCATCCGCGCGCTCGGTGCGGAGATCGTCATCTCGGCCCCCACCCTGGCCGCCCGGCTGGCCGCCACCCGCGACCTGGCCGCGCAGCGCGGCGCGGTGTCCATCCCGCCGTTCGACGACCGCCGGGTGATCGCCGGGCAGGGCACCGTCGGCCTGGAGATCGCCGCCGACAACCCGGGGGTGGATCTGGTCGTGGTGCCGGTGGGCGGCGGCGGGCTGATCTCCGGTGTGGCCGCCGCGGTCCGCGCACTGCGCCCGGAGGCGGCCATCATCGGCGTCGAGCCCGAGCTGGCCGCGGACGCCCGTGACTCGCTGCGCGAAGGCCACCAGGTGGCCTGGCCGCCCGGCGCCACGCACCGGACCATCGCCGACGCGCTCCGCGTCGACCAGGTCGGCGCGCTGCCCATGCGGCACCTGCTGGAGCTGGTGGACGACATCGTCACCGTCTCCGAGGACGAGATCCGCGCCGCGGTGCGCAGGCTGGCCCTGGAGGCGCGGCTCATCGCGGAACCGGGCGGCGCGGTCGCGGTGGCCGCGTGCCTGTTCCGCCGGCCCGCACTGCCGGCCGCGGCGAGCACGGTAGCGGTGCTGTCCGGCGGCAACATCGACCCGGCCCTGCTGCTGTCCATCCTGAGTGACGCCCCGGTGGGCGTTCCTGGGTAGGCTGGCCCTGCTATGCGATCCGCGCTCGCTTACACCACGGCCCGGCTGCTGCTGTTCGTAGCGGCCACCGGGCTGCTGTACCTGGCCGGGGCCCGGGGCCTGCTGCTGCTCGGCGTGGCCCTGCTGGCCAGCGGCATCGCCAGCTACGTGCTGCTGTCCCGGCAGCGGGACAGGATGTCCGGGGCGCTGTCCGCGCGGCTGGCCGGGGCCCGCGGCAAGGTCGGCGAGTTCCGCTCCCGGCTGGACGCGGGCACCCGGGCCGAGGACGACGACGTGCCCGAGCCCAGTCCCGCCGCCGACCCACCCCGCTGACGAGGCCCACCCCGCTGACGCTCCGCTGGGCGGTGCCAAAGTCCACGCCGCTGGGCAGAACGCACCGGGTAGACCGGCGAGGTGTCAGCGGGCTGCTGGGGGCAGCCAGCCGCCGGTGACCAGCAGGCGCAGCACGGCGTCCAGGGCTTCCTGACGGCTCAGCACCGAGGTGTCGATGACCAGGTCCGCGTCGGCTGGCTCCTCGTACGGGTCGGAGACCCCGGTGAAGTGCTCGATCAGGCCGGCCCGGGCCTTGGCGTACAGCCCCTTGCGGTCCCGGGCCTCGCACACCTCGGCCGGGGTGGCCACGTAGACGAGCAGGAAGTCGCCCACTTCCTGGACCGCGCGCCGCACGTCATGGCGGGCCTGCGCGTACGGCGCGATGGGGGCGCAGATGGCGATGCCGCCGTGCCGGGCGATCTCGGTGGCCACGAACCCGATCCGGGCGATGTTCAGGTCCCGGTCGGCGCGGGAGAACGTCAGCCCGGCCGACAGCAGCGCGCGGATCAGGTCACCGTCGAGCAGCGACACGGTCCGGTCGCCGCGCTCGCTCAGCGCGTCGCGCAGCGCCCGGGCCAGGGTGGACTTGCCCGACCCGGACAGCCCGGTAAAGAAGATGACCAGCCCGCGCTCGCTGCGCGGCGGCCGGGCCCGGCGCAGCTCCGCGGTGACCGCCGGGGGAGTGAACCAGGCCGGTATTTCCTCGCCCCGGTCGAGCAGGTCGTCGAGTTCGCCGGTGGCCAGGTCGGCGCGTTCGGTGCCCGGCTCGATGAGGGCCAGCGGGCGCCACACCTCGGCCGTGGGGTCGTAGGCCCAGTCGCCCGGGGAGATCACCGGGATGACCGGTGCGGGCCGGACCCGGCCGGAGTCCAGCGCGGCCGGGCCGGCCGGCGCGTCGGCCAGCAGGTGGGTCGCGCCGTAGGCCGCCGCGACCCGGGCCCGCAGGGCCAGGGTGTCGGCCGGGCTGGCCTGGATGGGCGGCAGCGGGACCGGGATGACCAGGGTGCCCGGCGGCAGGCTGCGGGCGGCGGCCCGCACCGTGCGGACCAGCGCGTCCGGCCGCAGCACGATGCCGGCCGGCCCGGCGACCTGGGGGAGCAGCAGCACCCGGGCCTTCAGCTGGCTGGCCGCGTGCCGGAGCTGGCCGATCTGCCGGCCGTACAGCGGGCCGTCGGTAACGTAGCCGAGCACCGGGATGCCCGCGAGTTCCGCGCGTACCTCCGCCGGGGGCCGGCGCAGCTCACGGAACGGCCCGTGCTCAGCCGGGCGGAGCGCGGTCACCGGGCCGCTCAGCCGGATCAGCCGCGGCCCGTCCTCGGCGCCGACCGGGACCCGGTCGGCGATGTCCAGGACGGCCAGCGGGGTGCCCTCCGGGTCTTGCAGCAGCAGCCGGGCCGCGTCGGGCTTGATGCTGCCGGCCGGCACGTCCAGGGTGACCGGTACCGGCCACGGGGTGCCATCCGGCAGCGTGCCGTGCGCGCTGACCGACGCCACCTCGGCCGGGGCCAGGTAGCCGCGCAGCGGTGCGAAGGCCCCGGTGAGCAGCAGCTCCAGCTCGCCCAGCGGCCCGTCGTCCAGGGTCAGGGCGGGAAGCCCGGCAAGTTCCGGGGGGAGTCCCGCTGCCGTGTCAGCCGTCACGTTCCCGCTCCATCCAGCCCGTGGCTGCCCGGCCGTCCGCGGCCGGGCCACCCAGAGGCTACATCAGAGGATGCGGGCGAACCGGTTCTCTGGCTTGCGCAGCACGTAGAGGAACTCCTCATGGTCGGCGGTCAGCCGGTGCCCGGACAGCCCGGCCAGCGCTTGCTGCGCGGCCAGGTACCCGCGGGGGGCCGGGGCCAGCCCGCCGGCCAGCCCGCCGAGCGGCTGGCGCTCCGCGATGACCAGGCCGCGGAGCAGGGCATAGGACTGGATGCCGCGCACCGAGGCGAGCCGCTCGTACACGGCCGGGTGCGGACCGGGGCGGCCCGGCCGGTGCCGCCGCCAGATCGCCCCGCGCAGCCAGCCGGGCAGCACCCGGTCCAGGAAGCCGGCCGCGGAGTCGCGGTCCCGGATTTGCAGCAGCAGCAGGCCACCCGGCTTGACCGCACCGGTCAGCCGGTCCAGCACCAGTTCGGCATGCTCGATGCGGTCCAGCAGCAAGGTGCACAGCACGATGTCGTAGGACCGCTGCGGCAGCGGGATGGTGCGCAGGTCACCGAGCGTGCACCGGCTCAGGTCGGGGTGCGCGGCCAGCGCGGCCTGGGTGGCCGGCTGGTCATCGTCCACCTCGGTCACGCTGATATCGGCGCCGCTGTCCCGCAGTCCGCCCAGGCCGAGATCCCCGGCCGCGGTGACCGCGCCGGCCAGCAGCACGGCCACCTGCTGGCCGAAGCGCTCGGCCACATAGCCCTGCGCCCACTTGGTGAACAGGCTGGTCTCCGCCGTGGTATCCGGCGGCGCCGGCTGGCGCTGGGCCGGCTGCGCGCGGGCTGCTGGGGCTTCCGGGTGGGCGGCTGGCTGGCCCCCGCGCGAGCGCGATGAGTGGCCAGTGCCGCCCCCCGGAACACCGCTCACCGATGTCACAAACCCCTAAACTAGCCCTCTGCCTGCGGATAGTCACGGTTCCAAGACCGCCTATTTCGCCGGCCTGCCCGGTCCCGGGGGACGGGCGTGCCGAGCAGCCGGCCGGGACCCCTAAGCTAGAGGTATCCCGCTTCTGGTTCCGGGTAGCCCGCTGCCCCCCAGTGCGGGCCTTTCGTGCTGCCTCCCGTGCGGGAATACGGGCTGATCAAGGACACCATGAGCCTCGCCGGACTGCTCAGCGTGATAGCCGAGGACCCCGGGCTGCGGCATGCGCTGAGCCAGGGTGATGTAGCCGCTGACCTCGTCGCGCCGCCCGCGCTGCGGCCGTTCCTGACCGCCGCGCTCGCTACCTTTGACGCGGCTGGCGCGCCGTCCGGCGCGCCGGATCAGGATGGCGGCGGGCCGGGCCGGTTCGTGCTGGCCGTTACGGCCACCGCGCGCGAGGCCGAGGACCTGACCAGCGCGCTCGGCTCGCTGCTGCCGCCGGGCACGGTGGCCTGCTTCCCGGCCTGGGAAACACTGCCGCACGAGCGGATCTCGCCGCGGTCGGACACGTCCGGCCGGCGGCTGGCCGTGCTGCGCCGGCTGGCCCACCCGGACCCGGCCAGCCCGCAGGCCGGGCCGGTGACGGTGCTGGTCGCCCCGGTGCGCAGCCTGCTCCAGCCGATGGTCAGCGGGCTCGGCGACCTGGAACCGGTGGCGCTGCGGGCCGGCCGCGACGCCGACTTCGAGCAGACCATCACCCGGCTGGTGGACATCGGCTACGTCCGCACCGACCTGGTCGAGCACCGCGGCGAGATCGCGGTGCGCGGCGGCCTCCTGGACGTGTTCCCGCCCACCGAGGAGCACCCGCTGCGGGTGGAGTTCTGGGGCGACAGCGTCGAGGAGATCCGCTACTTCCGGGTGGCCGACCAGCGCAGCCTGCACGCCACCGAGACCCTGTGGGCCCCGCCGTGCCGCGAGCTGCTGCTCACCCCGGCAGTCCGCGGCCGGGCCCGGCAGCTGGCCGCCGACCATCCCGGCCTGGCCGAGATCCTGGGCCAGCTGGCCGACGGCATCGCCGTCGAGGGCATGGAGGCATTCGCCCCGGTGCTGGCCGACCGGATGGAACTGCTGCTGGACCACGTGCCGCCGGGCGGCCTGGTGGTGGCCTGCGACCCGGAGCGGATCCGGGGCCGGGCGGCCGACCTGGTCCGGACCAGCCAGGAATTCCTCGACGCGTCCTGGGTGAACGCGGCCGCGGGCGGGCAGGCCCCGGTCGACCTGGGGGCGGCAGCGTTCCAGCCGCTGGCCGCGGTGCGCACCGCCGCCCGCGACCTCGGCATCGGCTGGTGGACCATCACCCCGTTCGACAGCACAGACGCCCAGCCAGGTGAACTCCCGGATGTGACCGAGAGCGGGGCGGACAGACTGGAGTTCAGCATCGGTGCGGCGCCGGCGCCGGGCTATCGCGGCGATACCGGGCGCGCCGTCGCCGACGTGCGCCAGTGGCTGGCCGATGGGTGGCGGGTCGCGCTGGTCACCGAGGGGCACGGGCCGGCCCAGCGGCTGGCCGAGATGCTCCGTGGCGAAGGGCTGGGCGCCCGGCTCGGCGACCTCGACCAGCCGCCCGAGCCGGCCGTGCCGTACGTGAGCACCGGGCTGCTGCAGCACGGTTTCGTCTGGGCGCCGCTGCGGCTGGCCGTGCTCACCGAGGCCGACCTGGCCGGGCAGCGGACGGCCAGCAAGGAACTGCGGATGCCGGCCCGGCGGCGCGGCGGCATCGACCCGCTGCAGCTCACCGCGGGCGACTACGTGGTCCACGAGCAGCACGGCGTGGGCCGGTACGTCGAGATGACCAGCCGGAGTGTGCAGGGTGCGGTCCGCGAGTACGTGGTCATCGAGTACGCGCCGGGCAAGCGCGGCCAGCCGCCGGACCGGCTGTACGTGCCGACCGACCAGCTCGACCAGGTCACCCGGTACGTCGGCGGTGAGCAGCCCAGCCTGCACCGGCTGGGCGGCGCGGACTGGGCCCGGACCAAGGGCCGGGCGCGCAAGGCGGTCCGGCAGATCGCGGCCGAGCTGATCCGGCTGTACTCGGCGCGGATGGCCTCACCGGGGCATGCGTTCGGCGCGGACACCCCGTGGCAGCGGGAACTGGAGGACGCGTTCCCGTACATCGAGACGCCGGACCAGCTGGGCGCCATCAACGAGGTCAAGCGGGACATGGAACGGCCGGTGCCGATGGACCGGCTGATCTGCGGTGACGTCGGCTACGGCAAGACCGAGATCGCGGTCCGGGCGGCGTTCAAGGCGGTCCAGGACGGCAGTCAGGTGGCCGTGCTGGTGCCGACCACGCTGCTGGCCCAGCAGCATTTCGCCACGTTCAGCGAGCGGTTCGCGCCGTTCCCGGTGACGGTCCGGATGCTGTCCCGGTTCCAGAGCGACGCCGAGGCCGCGCAGGTCCGGGAGGAGATGTCCGAGGGCAAGGTGGACGTGGTGGTCGGCACCCACCGGCTGCTGTCCCCGGACACCCGGTTCGCCCGGCTCGGCCTGGTCGTCCTGGACGAGGAGCAGCGCTTCGGGGTGGAGCACAAGGAGTACCTGAAACGGCTGCGCACCGAGGTGGACGTGCTGGCCATGTCGGCCACCCCGATTCCGCGCACGCTGGAGATGGGCATCGCCGGGATCCGGGAGATGTCCACCATCCTCACCCCGCCAGAAGAACGCCACCCGGTGCTCACTCTGGTCGGCCCGTACGACGAGAAGCAGATCGCCGCGGCCATCCGGCGGGAGCTGCTCCGCGACGGCCAGGTGTTCTTCGTGCACAACCGGGTCAGCTCGATCAACCGGGTGGCGGCCCGGCTGGCCGAGCTGGTGCCCGAGGCGCGGATCGCGGTCGGCCACGGCCAGATGAACGAGCACGTGCTGGAAAACGTGATGAGCGACTTCGTGGACCGCAAGTTCGACGTGCTCGTGGCGACCACGATCATCGAGTCCGGGCTGGACATCCCCAACGCGAACACGCTGATCGTGGACCGGGCGGACAGCTACGGGCTGCCGCAGCTGCACCAGTTGCGCGGCCGCGTCGGCCGGAGCGCCGAGCGGGGCTACGCCTACTTCCTGTTCCCGCCGGAGACGCCGCTGACCGAGACCGCGCACGAGCGGCTGGCCACCATCGCGCAGCACACCGAGGCGGGCGCGGGCATGTACGTGGCGCTCAAGGACCTGGAGATACGCGGCGCGGGCAACCTGCTCGGCGGCGAGCAGTCCGGGCACATCGCCGGGGTCGGCTTCGACCTGTACGTGCGGATGATCGGCGAGGCGGTCACCGAGCTCAAGGGTGACGGGCCCGCGGAGCGGCCCGAGGTCCGGGTGGAACTGCCGGTCAACGCGCACATCCCGCACGACTACGTGCCCGGCGAGCGGCTCCGCCTGGAGGCGTACACCCGGGTCGCGGCCATCGACTCGGCCGAGGACGTGGCCGAGGTGCGGGACGAGCTCGCCGACCGGTACGGCCCGCCGCCGGAGCCGGTGGACAACCTGCTGGCGGTGGCGCGGCTGCGGTTCCAGGCCCGCCGGGCCGGGCTGACCGACATCGTCCAGCAAGGCACGTTCATCCGGTTCTCCCCGGTGCAGCTGCCCGACTCCCGGCAGGTCCGGGTGCAGCGGCTGTACCCGAAAACCGTGCTCAAGCCGACCGTGCGTAGCATGCTCATACCGGTGCCCAGGGTGGCGCCCGCCGGCCGGCCCGCACCGCCCGGTGCCCCGCTGCTCCGGGACGTTGAGCTGCTGGCCTGGTGCGCCGGGCTCATCGGGGCGGTGCTGGAACCGGATGCACCGGTGCCCGCCGACGAGGGAACCGGATAGAGGAGAAAGGGACGCCGCCGTGCTCCGCACCCCGATCACCCTGACCGCCGCGGCGCTGGCCGCGGTGCTCGCGCTGTCCGCCTGCGGGTCCGTCCAGCTCGGTGCGGCGGCGGTCACCAACGACCAGCGGATCTCGTCCGCCAGCCTGGCCGCCGAGGTGAGCAACCTTAACCAGGCCTACCAGGCGCACAAGGCCAGGATCCAGCTCCAGTTCGCCGCGTCGCAGATGCCGCAGGAGGTGCTCAGCTGGCTGCTCCGGTTCCGGGTCCGGGAGCAGATGGCCCAGCGGTACGGCATCACCGTGGGCCAGACCCAGGTGCAGCACGCACTCGCGTCCATCTCCGCGCAGGCCAGGCAGAGCGGGGTCACGGTGACCGACCTGGCCGTGGCCAACGGGGTACCGCCGGACCAGATCAGCGAGCTGGGCCGGTACGTGGCCATCCAGGACGCGATCCTGAACCGGCTGGACGGCGGGAAGCTGCCCACGGCCACCCCCGCGCTGGAGACGCTGAGCAGCCAGTTCGACACGTCGCAGTGTGTCGCGGCCAAGACCCTGGGCATCCACGTCAACCCGCAGTACGGGGCGCTCGATTACCGGGCTATCGCCGTGGTCGCGGCGCCGGACAAGCTGTCCGCGCTGCCCGGCGTCCCGTCGCCGTCGCCGACCGGGACGGCCGCCCCGCAGCTCACCCCGCACTGCTGATGCGGCGGCTCGTCCTGCTGGTGACCGCGCCGGCGGTCCGGGCCGGCCTGCTCAGCTGGCCGGCCTGGCGGGTGCTGCAGGAGGCGGCCCAGGTGCTGGCCGGGTCAGCGGGCGACCCGCTGCTGCCCGCGCTGGACGAGGCGGGGGTGCGCTGGCGGCTGCTGCCCGGCACGGCCGGGGCCAGCGGGCCGGCGAGGCCGGCCGCCTGGCCGGGGCGGGCGGCGCGGCCGTGCTGGCCCGGCTGCTCACCGCGGCCGTGCTGGCCGGGCCGGATGACGGCGACAGCGTCTGGCTGTGCCCGCACGACCCGCCCGGGCGCCCGGCCGACGTCCCGCCGGGACCGGTCGCGCTGGCGGACGAGCTGGGCGGCCGTGACGGCCCGCCGGACACCGCGGTGGAGCTGCTGTACGGCTCCACCGGGCTGCCGGGCAGCGAGCTGCTGACCCTGGTCTCGGTCATGGACACGCTGCGCCGGAAGTGCCCGTGGGACGCCAAGCAGACCCACGAGTCACTCGCCCCGTACCTGATCGAGGAGTCCTACGAGGCGCTGGACGCGCTGGAGAGCGGTGACCGGGCCGCGCTGCGCGAGGAACTCGGCGACGTGCTGCTCCAGGTCATGTTCCATGCCCGGGTGGCCGCCGAGCGGTCCGACGAAACCGGCTTCACGGTGGACGACGTGGCCGACGGCATCGTGACCAAGCTGGTCCGGCGGCACCCGCACGTGTTCGCCGGCGTGGACGTGTCCGGCGCGGAGGACGTGAAGCGCAACTGGGACGCGATCAAGGCGGCGGAGCGCGAATCGGCCACCGGCTCACCCGGGTCCGCGCTGGACGGGGTGCCGTTCGGCCAGCCCGCCCTGGCGCTGGCCGCCCAGCTGCAGCGGCGGGCCGGGCGGGCCGGGGTGCCCGCGGACCTGGCCACCGCGGACGGGGCCGGGGACGGGCTGGGTGACGAGCTGTTCGAGCTGGTGGCCCGGGCCCGGGCGGCCGGCCTCGATCCCGAGCTCGAGCTGCGCGGGGCGGCCCGCCGCTACCGGGACCGGGTGCGCGCCTGGGAGACGGCGAACCGGGCCAGCGGGCCCGGCTAGCACCCGTCGGCGTGGCCGGTGCGCGGCCCGGCGCGGACTCCACTAGGCTCCAATATGGACATGTCAGCCGAGCTTTCAGGAGTCGTCGTGGCCTCGATCGAGGCGGTGCACGCCAGGCAGATTCTGGATTCCCGCGGAAACCCCACCCTGGAGGTCGAGGTCGCTCTCGACGACGGCTCGCTGGGCCGGGCGGCCGCCCCGAGTGGTGCCTCCACCGGCGCGTCCGAAGCGGTGGAGCTGCGCGACGGCGGCGAGGAGTACGGCGGCAAGGCAGTGACCAGGGCCGTCCAGGGCATCATCGACGAGATCCAGCCCGAGCTGCTCGGGTTCGACGCGGATGACCAGCGCCTGGTCGACCAGGCCATGATCGACCTGGACCGCACCCCGGACAAGTCGCGGCTCGGCGCGAACGCCATCACCGCGGTGAGCATGGCGGTGGCCAAGGCGGCGGCCGAGTCGGCGGGCCTGCCGCTGTTCCGCTACCTGGGCGGCCCGAACGCGCACGTGCTGCCGGTGCCAGCGATGAACATCCTGAACGGCGGGGCGCACGCGGACAACAGCGTGGACATCCAGGAGTTCATGATCGCCCCGATCGGCGCGGCCTCGTTCACCGAGGCCGTGCAGTGGGGCGCGGAGACCTACCACGCGCTGAAGTCGGTGCTCAAGCAGCACGGGCTGAACACCGGGGTGGGCGACGAGGGTGGTTTCGCCCCTGACCTGGCGCACAACCGGGCCGCGCTGGACCTGATCGTCGAGGCGATCGGGAAGGCGGGGCTCACCCCGGGCCTCGATGTGGCGCTGGCCATCGACTCCGCGGCCAACGAGTTCTACGCCGACGGGGGTTACCGGTTCGAGGGCGACCCGAAGGACGCGGCCGCGATGATCCAGATCTACACCGAATGGCTGGACGCGTACCCGATCGTGTCGCTGGAGGACCCGCTGTACGAGGAGGACTGGGCCGGCTGGCAGGCCCTCACCGCGGCACTCGGGGACCGGGTCCAGATCGTGGGAGACGACATCTTCGTCACCAACCCGGAGCGGATCCGCCGCGGCATCGCCGAACGCTCGGCTAACGCGCTGCTGGTCAAAGTGAACCAGATCGGCTCGATCACCGAAACGCTGGACGCGGTGTCGCTGGCCCAGCGCAGCGGCTTCGCCTGCATGATCAGCCACCGGTCCGGCGAGACGGACGACACCACGATCTCCGACCTGTCGGTCGCGGTCAACGCCGGGCAGATCAAGTCGGGCGCGCCCGCCCGCGGCGAGCGGGTGGCCAAGTACAACCAGCTCATGCGCATCGAGGAGATGCTCGACGACGCGGCCGTCTACGCCGGTGCCAGCGCCTTCCCGCGGTGGGCCCCGGCTGACTGATGCCCGGCCCGCAGCCAGCGTCCCAGCCCGCGCCGGCGCCGCCGCCGCCGGCGGAACGAGCCCGGTTCACCAGCCGGGCGGCGGTGCTGGCCGTGGTGCTGTGCGCGATCGCGCTGAGCCTGGCCTACCCGGTGCGGGAGTACATCGCCCAGCGGCGGCAGATCGACCAGCTGGTGGCGCAGAGCGCGCAAACCTCAGCCCAGCTGGCCCGGCTGCGGGCCGAGGCCGGGCAGCTGAACGACCCGGCCTACATCGAGCAGCAGGCCCGGGACCGGCTGCACTACTGCATGCCGGGGCAGACCTGCTACGTGATCATCGGCGGGCAGCCGGCCGGGCGGGGGCGGGCGGCCGCAGCGGCCCGCACCCCATGGTACGAGCGGCTCTGGTCGTCGGTCCGGCAGGCCGACCGCCAGCCCACGTCCCGGTGACCGCGCCCGCGCCCGAAGGGGACGCGCCGCAGCGGCGCGCCGCCCCGGCGCTAACGGGGGGTGCCGCCGGCTGGACTGAGCAGCCTGGAGCGAGGAACGAGCAGCAAGCGGCGAGGGAAGTCGGCGGGTCTCAGCGCCCCGGAGACGCAAAGCTAGTCGAGTTGCAGCTCGGCCGGCCGCCGCGGGCGCTGCGCAGGGTGGCGCACCGCTGCCCGTGCGGGCTGCCCGACGTGGTCGAGACGGCACCCCGGCTGGCCAACGGCGCGCCGTTCCCGACGCTGTTCTACCTGACGTGCCCGCGCGCCGCGGCCGCGCTGAGCCGGCTCGAATCGGCCGGGATGATGCGCGACATGGAGCAGCGGCTGGCCACTGAGCCGGGGCTGCGCGCCGCCCAGCAGGCGGCGCACCAGGACTACCTGGCCCGCCGGGACGCGGCGGCCGTCGCGGGCGGCCTGGAGCCGCTGCCGGCGGGCACGCAGAGCGCCGGCGGCATGCCAGGCCGGGTCAAGTGCCTGCACGCGCTGGCCGCGCACGAACTGGCCGTGCCCGGCGCCAACCCGCTGGGCCGCGCGGCGCTGGACGCGGCCGGCGAATGGTGGTCGCGGGGCCGGTGCGTGCCGTGACGGCCGGCCAGGTGACCCGGGTTGCGGTCGTCGACTGCGGGACCAACTCGCTGCGCCTGCTGGTGGCCGACGTCGACCCGGCGGCGGGACGGCTCACCGACGTGGACCGCCGGATGGAGATCGTCCGGCTGGGCCAGGGCGTGGACGCTACCGGCCGGCTGGCCCCGGAGGCGCTGGACCGCACGCTGCGCGCGCTGGCCGGGTACGCCAAGATCATCGAGGCGGCATCGGCCGACGCGGTGCGGATGGTGGCCACCAGCGCCACCCGGGACGCGGCCAACGCGGCCGACTTCGTCCGCGGGGTGGCCGGCGTGCTCGGCGTGGTGCCGGAGGTGCTCAGCGGCCAGGACGAGGCGTGCCTGTCGTTCACCGGCGCCACGGCTGAGCTGGCCGGGGCGGCCGGCCCGGGCCGGTCCGGGGCTGCCGCGCCGGGTGCCCCGTACCTGGTGGTGGACATCGGCGGCGGCTCGACCGAATTCGTGCTCGGTGACCGCCCGCAGGCCGGCGGGGCGGCGCCGGGGAGGCCCGGGATCAGCGCGCTGTCGGTGGACATCGGCTGCGTCCGGCTGACCGAGCGGCACCTGCACGGCGATCCGCCCGCGCCGGCCGAGACAGCGGCGGCGGCGGTGGACATCGAGGCGGCCCTGGACCAGGTGGCCGCGGCCCTGCCGGCCGCCTCGGCCCGGACGCTGGTCGGCCTGGCCGGGTCGGTGACCACGGTGGCGGCCCTGGCCCTCGGCCTGGCCGAGTACGACCCGGCCCGCATTCACCACGCCCGGGTGCCGGCCGCCCAGGTCGCCGCGCAGACCCGGCGGCTGCTGAGCCAGACCCGCGCGCAGCGGGCCGCGCTCGGCGTCATGCACCCAGGCCGGGCGGACGTGATCGGCGGCGGCGCCCTGGTGCTGGACCACGTGATGCGCCGGTTCGGCTTCACCGAGGTGCTGGTCAGCGAGCACGACATCCTGGACGGTATGGCCTGGTCACTGGCGGTGGGCCGGTGACCGGCCCGGACGGGCCAGCGGTCGTCCCGGACGGGCCAGCGGTCGTCCCGGACGGGCCGGTCCGGCCCGGGACGGGCTGGCCGGATGACCCGGCCACCCCGGCCACCCCGGTGGCGCACGACCCGGCTCAGGTCCGCACGCTCGCGGCCGGCGCGGGCCGGCTGGCCGAACTCGTGGCCCGCGAGTCGGTGTGCCGGGCCTGCCCGCGGCTGGTGGCGTGGCGGGAAGAGGTGGCCCGGGTCAAGCGCCGGGCGCACGCCGCCGAGCCGTACTGGGGCCGGCCGATCGCCGGCTGGGGCAGCGATCAGCCGCGCATCCTGATCCTCGGACTGGCCCCGGCGGCGCACGGTGGCAACCGGACCGGCCGGGTTTTCACCGGTGACCGCAGCGGGGATGTGCTGTTCGCGTCACTGTACCGGTGCGGGCTGGCCACCCAGCCGACCAGCATCCGGGCCGGCGACGGGCAGCGGCTGCTGCACACCAGGATGGTCGCGGCGGTGCGCTGCGCGCCACCCGCCAACAAGCCGACCGTGGCCGAACGGGACACGTGCCGGCCATGGCTGGCCGAGGAGATCCGGTTCCTGGCCGGCGACCTGCGCGCCATTGTCTGCCTGGGCGCGTTCGCCTGGCAGGCGCTCTGGCCCGCACTGGGTGCGGCCGGGATCACCGTGCCCAGGCCGCGGCCAGCCTTCGGGCACGGGGCGGAGACCCGGGTGGAGGGACCCGATGGGTCGCTCACCGTTATCGGCTGTTATCACCCGAGTCAGCAGAACACATTCACTGGACGGGTCACTCCTGGCATGCTGGATGCGGTCTTCCGGCAAGCCCGGTCAGCCGCTGGGGTGAACGGCTGACCGGGGGCGGGGATCAGTCATCTGGTTACTCTGCGTGAGCAATCAGCGGCACACGTAATCGAAATGGTTACTCTTTGCATTCAGATCGCTAGTGAAAATAGATAAGTGCCCACGGCCGAAACATTTGTATCAATTCGGCTGCCGGAGAGTCTCACTGTCTCCCCGGGGTATTATTACCCAGCCCCCGTAGCCCAAGGGAAGAGGCCGGCCCCCTAAAAGGGTCCCCAGTGTCGGTTCGACTCCGACCGGGGGCACCGTTGCTAAACCCGCTTTGACCTGCAGCGATGCGCTGCAGGTCAGGATGGCGGTAAGGAATTTCTGCCGTTCGCCTACCGCACGACGGACGGCTATCCAGGCTGGCGCCGCGCTAAGCCGCCATTCCCGGCTCTTACTGATCATCTTCGTAGCTAAATCGCCGGTCAAACACAAACCGGCGAAACACTGTTTGAGCAGGACGGTTGTTGCCCAGGAACAGTGGTCGCGCCGTCAGCAACTCGCCCCGAATCAGGTTTGGCCGCAGCTGCCCGTTTCCCGCGCTGGCGGCCCGCCCGCCCCTGACCTCATTAGCCCCGTCAGCCACACCAGCACCACAGTCCGCCCAGCCCGGCCCGCCAGTCCCTGCCGGTCCCCGGCTACCCCACTCCCATCGCGGACCTTTCACGCGGCAGGCGCACAAGATGTCCGCTTTATACCGGTATGGGCGGACCGGATCCGTGAAATGTGGCTGCGGCCGATAAGTGGACCTGGCGGGCCCAGGTCAGCTGTGGACCGGGGGGCCAGTGGGGCAGTAGGGCCAGTGCGGGCAGCAGGCGGGGGGCCGGAGGGGAGGGAGCCGGCGGGGCGGTGGGGCGGGTTAGCCGCTGATGTCGGGGCCGGCCCGGGTGATGGTGATCCGGACGACGCAGCGCTCGTCGCGCACCATGGCGGCCCGGTAGTCGTCCCAGTCCGGGTGCTCGCCGGAGATCCGCCGGTAGTAGTCAATCAGGAGGTCCATGGCCGCGGGCAGCGAGATGATCTCGGCCGTGCCGTCGACCTGGACCCAGGCGCCGAAGAACGCGTCGGTGAACACGCACAGCGAGGTGGCCGGCTGACGGCGCAGGTTCCTGATCTTGACCGCGGTCTCGCGGGTGCTGATGATGACCCGCCCGGCGTCGTCCACGCCACAAGCCACCGGGGAAAGCTGGGGACGCCCGTCCGCGCGGGCAGTGGCCAGCACGGCCCGGTGGTTCGCGCGCAGGAACGCCCGGGCCTGCTCCAGATCCATAGGTCAGGCGGTGTTCAGTCTCAGGCGGCGGCGGACTTCGTACTCGTGCACGATCGCGGCTGCGTAACCATGGGACAGGCCATGCTCGTCGGATAGCCAGTGTGCACGCTCTTCGCAGCGCGAGAACGGCGGCCCGGATTCGAGACTCATGAACCACTCCCGGAGCTCACGCCCGGTCACCGACGGGATCCGGGCGAGGATGTTCTTGTGCATCTCCGGAGAGTGAATTAGGGACATGGCCACCTCCAGGGGAGTACTGCTCTTGCAGATGAGACTGCACCACCGGCAGGCCGCTGACAACCCCCTGGCGTTATCCATCCGCAATGTTCCGGATGGTGCCCAGTAACGAACGCGTTGCCCGCCGGAGTCAGCGCCGCAGCCCGCCGCGGGCCCGGTCAGACCGGGGCCACCGCGGGCAGCGGGAACCTGCTCAGCCGAGCCGTTCCAGGACCATGGCCATACCCTGGCCGCCGCCCACGCACATGGCTTCCAGGCCGAACGTCTTGTCGTGGAAAGCCAGACCGTTCAGCAGCGTGGAGGTGATCCGGGCGCCGGTCATGCCGAACGGGTGGCCGATCGCGATCGCCCCGCCGTTCACGTTGAGCTTGTCGATGTCGATGCCGAGATCGCGGTAGGACGGGATGACCTGGGCGGCGAACGCCTCGTTGATCTCCACCAGGTCGATGTCGTCGATCGTCATCCCGGCCCGGCTGAGCGCCTGGCGGGAGGCCTCGACCGGCCCCAGGCCCATGATCTCGGGGGACAGGCCGGTCACCCCGGTAGACACGACCCGGGCCAGCGGGGTGATGCCCAGCTCGGCCGCTTTGACGTCGCTCATGACCACGACCGCGGCCGCTCCGTCGTTGAGCGGGCAGCAGTTGCCCGCGGTGACCGTGCCGTCCGGGCGGAACACCGGCTTCAGCCCGGCCACCTTCTCCAGGGTGGTGCCCGGCCGCGGGCCGTCGTCGGTGCTCACTACGGTCCCGTCGGGCAGCGTAACCGGGGTGATGTCACGCTGCCAGAACCCGTTGGCCAGCGCCTTCTCGGCCATGTTCTGGGACCGGACGCCGAACTCGTCCTGCTCGGCCCGGGTCACCCCACGCACCTGGGCCAGGTTCTCCGCGGTCAGGCCCATTGCGATGTAGACGTCCGGGATGGCCCCGTCCTGGCGCGGGTCGTGCCAGGCCGGGGGGCCAGCCTTGGCGTACTGCGTGGACCGGGCCTCCGCGTCGGCGAACGCGGGGTTGTGCGTGTCCGGCAGGCTGTCGCTGCTGCCCTTGGTGAACCGGCTGACGCACTCGACACCGGCCGAGATGAACACGTCACCCTCGCCCGCCTTGATGGCGTGGAAGGCCATCCGGGTGGTCTGCAGGGACGAGGAGCAGTACCGGGTGATCGTGGTGCCGGGCAGCTTGTCGTAGCCGAGCAGCACGGCCACTACCCGGGCCAGGTTGAAGCCCTGCTCGCCGCCGGGCAGACCGCAGCCGAGCATCAGGTCGTCGATGTCGTCCGGGCTGAGCTGCGGGACCTTGGCCAGCGCGGCCGTGATCAGCTGGCCGGTCAGGTCGTCCGGGCGGATCGAGGTCAGCGACCCCTTGAAGGCCCGGCCGATCGGGGACCGGGCGGTGGCGACAATAACGGCCTCGGGCATGGCATGCTCCCTCGCTTACGCTAATTACTGATCAGTAGCTTACGACACTTCCTGCCCTATAATCCCTGGCCGCAGCCGGGTGGGGTAGGGTCAGCGGTCCCATGGTTGGGGACCGGCCGGCTGCGCCCGGGTCGCCGGTGCGGTGCGCGGTGGCCGCCGCCCCACCTGGGCCGCAACCCGGCCCGGGTGGGATAGCGTCAATGATCAGTGCGGGTCAGATCGGCCGAGGTGACCACGATGCAAGTGCATGAATCCCTGATCGAACTGGTCGGGAACACCCCGCTGCTCCGGCTGCGCGCGGTGACCAGGGATGTGGGCGGCGGCCACCGGCCGGCCGTGCTGGCCAAGGTCGAGTACTTCAACCCGGGCGGGTCGGTCAAGGACCGGATCGCGCTGCGCATGGTGGAGGCGGCGGAAGCGTCCGGCGCGCTGCCGCCCGGCGGCACGATCATCGAGCCGACGTCCGGCAACACCGGGGTCGGGCTGGCCATCGTGGCCGTGCAGAAGGGCTACCGGTGCGTGTTCGTGTGCCCGGACAAGGTCGGTGCGGACAAGATCAGCGTGCTCCGCGCGTACGGCGCCGAGGTGGTGGTCTGCCCGGGCTCGGTCCCGCCCGAGCACCCGGACTCCTATTACTCGGTGTCCACCCGGCTGGCCAGCCAGACCCCGGGCGGCTGGAAGCCTGACCAGTACGCCAACCCGGAGAACCCGGCCTCGCACTACCACTCCACCGGCCCGGAGCTCTGGGCCCAGACCGACGGCCGGATCACCCACTTCGTGGCGGGCATCGGCACCGGCGGCACGATCACCGGCACCGGCCGGTACCTCAAGGAGGTGTCTGGCGGCCGGGTGCGGGTCATCGGCGCCGACCCGGAAGGCTCGGTGTACTCGGGCGGCACCGGCCGGCCGTACCTGGTCGAGGGGGTCGGCGAGGATATCTGGCCGGTCAACTACGATCCGGCCGTGTGCGACGAGGTGATCGCGGTCAGCGACGCCGAGTCGTTCCTGATGACCCGGCGGCTGGCCCGCGAGGAGGCGCTGCTCACCGGGGGGTCGGGCGGGCTGGCCGTGGTGGCCGCGCTGCGCGTGGCCGGCCGCGCGGCCGACGGCGACGTGATCGTGGTGCTGGTGCCGGACACCGGGCGCGGCTACCTGTCCAAGATCTTCAACGACGAGTGGATGGCCGACTACGGCTTCCTCACCTCAGCGACCACCGAGCCGAAGGTCGCCGACGTGCTGGCCAGGAAGCGGCCCGGGCTGCCCGAGTTCGTGCACGCGCATCCCGAGGAGACGGTGGCCGCCGCCATCGACCTGCTCCGCGAGTACAACGTGTCCCAGCTGCCGGTGATGAAGGAAGAGCCCCCGGTCATGGTGGCCGAGGTGGTCGGCTCGATCGTGGAACGCGACCTGCTCGACGCCCTGCTCTCCGGCCGGGCCCGGCCGCAGGACGCACTGGAGAGCCACATGTCGGCGCCGCTGCCCATGGTCGGCTCGGGTGAGCCGCTCAGCCAGGTGCTCGGCCCGCTGGAGCGGGCCGGCGCGGCCCTGGTTCTGGTGGACGGCAAGCCGGCTGGCATGATCACCCCGCAGGACGTGCTCGGCTTCCTGGCCAGTGCCTGAGCAGCAGGCTGACGGGCAGTGGGCAGGCGCGGGCGTTAAGCAGCAGAAGGGGCAGTGGTGACGTCGGACAGCGGATTCGAGACCCGGGCCATCCACGCCGGGCAGGAGCCCGACCCGCGGACCGGGGCCGTGGTCCCGCCCATCTACCAGGTGTCCACCTACAAGCAGGACGGGGTGGGCGGGCTGCGCGAGGGCTACGAATACTCGCGGTCGGCCAACCCGACCCGGCGGGCGCTGGAGGAGTGCCTGGCCGCGCTGGAGGGCGGCGTGCGGGGGTTCGCGTTCGCGTCCGGGCTGGCGGCCGAGGACTGCCTGCTCCGCGCGGCGTGCCAGCCGGGCGATCACGTGCTGATCCCGGACGACGCCTACGGCGGAACGTTCCGGCTGATGGCGCGGGTGCTGGCGGGCTGGGGGATCAGCTACCGGCCGGTCCGGCTGTCCGACCCCCGGGCGGTGCGGGACGCGCTGTCCGAGCGCCCGGCCCGGCTGCTCTGGGCCGAGACGCCGACCAACCCGCTGCTGTCCATCGCGGACATCGGCGCGCTGGCCCAGCTGGCCCACGACGCGGGCGCGCTGCTGGTGGTGGACAACACGTTCGCCTCGCCGTACCTGCAGCAGCCGCTGGCGCTGGGCGCGGACGCGGTGGTGCACTCCACCACCAAGTACCTCGGCGGCCACTCCGACGTGATCGGCGGCGCGCTGGTCACCGCACCCGGCGCGGCGGGCGCGCGCGGCCCGCTCGAAGAACAGGTCGGTTTCCTGCAGAACGCCACCGGCGCCGTGGCCGGGCCGTTCGACGCGTGGCTGACGTTGCGCGGGATCAAGACCCTGGCCGTCCGGATGGACCGGCACACCGAGAACGCGGCCCGGGTGGCGGACATGCTGGCCGCGCACCCGGCGGTGCGCGCAGTGCTGTATCCCGGCCTGCCCGGGCACCCAGGGCACGAGGTGGCGGCCAAGCAGATGCGCGGGTTCGGCGGCATGGTGTCGTTCCGGCTGCGGGACGGCGAGGCGGCGGCCGTGGCGGTGTGCGGGCGGACCGAGTTGTTCACCCTGGGTGAGTCGCTGGGCGGGGTGGAGTCACTGATCGAGCACCCGGGCCGGATGACACACGCCTCGGCGGCCGGGTCACCGCTGGAGGTGCCCGGTGACCTGGTCCGGCTGTCGGTCGGCATCGAGACGGCCGAGGACCTGCTGGAGGATCTGCGCCAGGCGCTGGGCTAGGTGTTCCAGATCATCAGCACCAGGATGACCAGCCAGATCAGGCTGACCACGCCGGCCATGGACGCGATCCGGCCACGCTCCACGCTGGCCAGGTGCGCGGCCGAGGCCTGGCTGGTGGCGGCCGGGGCGGACCCCGGCGCGGGCTCGGCGGGGGCGGGTTCCACGTCGGCGGCGGTGGGCTCGGCCGCGGCCCCGGTCCCGGTGCGGGCCCCGGTTCCGGCCGCGGCCTCGGTTCCGGCCGGGACCGGGACCCCGGCCTCGGCGGGGGGCGGAGGCCGGGCCGGGGGCGGGAGCGAGGGCGCCTGGGCGGCTTCCAGCGCGCCGATGGCCCGGCCCTGATCACGGATGATCAGCAGCAGCAGGACCACCGCGACCACGAACAGCGTCAGCGACGCGGTGATCCACGCCTGGGCCATATCGTGCAGGGACTGGCCTGCGATGATGCCGAAAAGCAGAACGCCGAGCGAGGCTGCGCCGAAAATCCGGGTCATCCGGGACAGGTAGCGGAGCACGCCGATGTTGCCGGCCCGGATGTAACGCGGTGTTGACATGGTCGCGATGGTGACCGGGCCAATGGTGAAAATGACGAACGCAACGTGCAGCCACACCCACAGCCGCTCGGTGAAAGACATGCCCTGATCCTAGAGGTAAGCGCACGTCCCGGAGCGGTCCCCGGCCCAGTGGCGGGGGCCGCTCCGGGACGGCCGCGGCAGCCAGGTCAGGCGGTAGCGGTCTTCTTGCCGCCCCGGCTGACGAACCAGGCGCCGATCCCGCAGGCGATGGCGATCACGAACGCGATGGCCATCCGCAGGTCGTGCTTGCCGGTGCCGCCATTCCGGATGTGGCCGATTACGCCGGGCAGGTCCTTGGCTGGCACGGCCAGCCACATGATCGCCAGGAGCAGGAACAGGGCCGCGAGGATCCAGAGAATCAGCACCGCGGGCTTCCTGCCCGACGTCTTTGGCCCTGATTCGGTCACAGCGCTCACGTAGGCCTCCTAGAGAGATGCGGGCCAAATCCGGCTGCCGCGCGTTTGGCCCACCGATGCGGTAACTGCCGCACGCTACTACGGCCGGGTGGGCGCTGCGGGAGGGTCGCAAAAGCCGTAAAGCAAAATCTATCCCCCGTATCCCTAGGGGTGATGTACCGGACGTTCCGGGACGTGTTATTGGCGCGCCTATTACCTAGCGGCGGGACTCCCGCCGGGTGCGCAGGAAGTCACGGACCACGAACTCGCCGAGCCGTTCCGGTACCGCGCGGAGCACCCGGCCGCCGTTCCGGCGGGCGACCTCGTTCACGAAGTCGGTCAGCCGCTCGTCCTCGGCCAGCATGAACACGTTCAGCGAGGCATGCCGCCGGGTCATCTTGTCCACCTCGGCCAGGGTCAGCTGGATCGTCTCCGGCGCGGGCGGCCAGTCGAACCAGGACTGCCCGTCCCGGCGCAGGTGCGCGGTCGGCTCCCCGTCGGTCACGATCAGCACCACCGGATCGTGTTCCGGGCGCCGGTCCAGGTAGCGGCCGGCCAGCACCAGCGCGTGATGCAGGTTGGTGCCCTGCACCATGTCCCAGCCCAGCCCGGCCAGGTCGGTCTCGCGCAGTTCCCTGGCGTAGTTGGAGAACCCGATGACCTGGATGGAGTCCTGCGGGAACCGGCTGCGGACCAGGGCGTGCAGGGCCAGCGCGGTCTGCTTGGCCGCGCCCCAGGTGCCGCGCAACGCCATCGAGTAGGACAGGTCGACCAGCAGGCACACCGCGGCCGAGGCCCGCCGCTGCGTCTCGCCGACCTCGAAGTCCTCCCCGGTCAGCCGGACCCGGGGCGGGGTGCCCTCCCAGTGCTTGGGATCACTGCGGTCCGGGTCCTGGCCGGGCCGGGGCCGGAACGCGGCAGCGTCGCGGAGCAGCGCGTTGCGCACCGTGGCGGGCGCGTCGATGGCCTGCTCGTCGCCGAACTGCCAGCGCCTGGTGGCACCGGTGTACTCGCCGGCCTGGCCGGCGTCCCGCTGCTCGTGGTCGCCGTAGCCGCCGTCCGGCAGATCGGCGAACACCCGGCGCAACGCGGTCTCGCCCAGCCGCCGCACCGCCTTGGGGGTGAGTTCCAGCTGGCCGGCGTTGCGCTGCAGGTAGCCCTGGCGCTCC
This sequence comes from uncultured Actinomycetes bacterium, assembly GCA_963834515.1. Taxonomy (GTDB): domain Bacteria; phylum Actinomycetota; class Actinomycetes; order Streptosporangiales; family Streptosporangiaceae; genus RYN-230. The sequence continues at coordinate 133,827 of CAWICB010000001.1, forward strand.
AGCTCGCGCTCGGTCTGCCGGAGCGCCTCCATGTCGTCCACGGCCTGGCGGCCCAGGGCGCGCCGGATGGCCGCCTCGTCGATATCGTCCAGCCGGGCGCCCGGGTAGTCCTGGCGCAGCTCGGCCTCCAGGTCAGCCAGGTCGGCCAGGTCGGCCAGGGCGGTGGTGGCGTCGCTCAGGCCGAGCGGCTGGTCGCCGGTCATCGGGTCGCCCGGCCATTGCGCCATCATGTCCATCTCCGGCCGCCGGGCGCGCAGCTGATCGGACAGCCGGGCCATCTCCGCCGCCAGGCCGGCGTCCTGCATGGCCTGCTCCATCAGCGCGGCCAGCTCGTCGCGCTGGTCCTCGGTCAGCGAGCCGAGCAGCCGCTGCGCCGCCGTGGCCCGGCGGACCAGCGAGTCCACCAGCTCCTCGAGGTCCCTGGGGTTGTCCGGGAACATGTCCCCGTAGCGGTCCATGAACTCGTCGAAGTCGGCCTGCGTGTGCTCGCCGCGGGCGTCCCGCTCCAGCATGGAGTTCAGCCCGGCCATCATGTCCTTGACCCGCTGCATGGCCTCCGGGTCGGGCTGCTGCAGCACCTCCTTCATGCCGCGGAACTGGCTGTCCAGCACCTCGGACCGGAGCAGCTCCTTGAGCTGCTCGAACGTGTCCCGGGCGGCCGGGCTGCGCCAGTTGTAGTCGGCCAGCCTGCGGATAGCCTGCGCGGTGTCGGACGGCAGCGCGTCCAGCTCGTCCTCGCGCAGCCGGGCCTCATCGCTGGGGTCGGGGAACAGCTCGGCGCGCTCCTGGCCGATGGCCGTGTCCAGCAGCGCCCGGGCCTGCTCCAGCATGCCGTCCAGGCGGCCCCGGCTGCGGATCTCCTGCTGCCGCTCACGGACCCGGCGGAGCAGGTCGTCCAGGCCGCGGCGGTCGTTCACGCCGCGGCGCAGCAGGTCACGCAGGGCGCTGGACGGGTCCGCCCCGTCCAGCACCGCGTCGCCCAGCTCGTCCAGGGCGCCGCGGGCGTCGAACGGCGGGGCCAGCGGGTCGGGCCCGTCGCGGTACTCGCCGTACCGGTAACCACTCACGGGTGCGGGTCACCTCTCAGCTGCGCAAGGCGGTCAGGTGCGCTCGATGGTCAGGTGCGCTGGATGGTCAGGTCCGGTACACGGCACTGCCGTCGATCACATCCTTGGACAGCCGCCGCATCAGGTACAGCCCCTCCAGGGCGAACTCCAGCGCCGCGGCGGCCTCACCGAACGACTCGCCGCCATCCATACCCAGCCGGTCCATGATCCGGGCCAGGCCGGGGACCTCGCCGATCCGGTTCAGCAGCGCATCCGCGGGGACCATGTCGCCGGTTTCCACCGAGCCGCCGCCCTCGAATGTGGCCAGCACCCCACTCAGGTCGGCGCTGCCCAGCCGGGACCGGAACGTCTCCGCCACGGCCCGGCGGAGCAGGTGCTCCAGCACCTCGGTCTCCCGGCCTTCCTCGCTGACCTCGAACTCCACCTTGCCGCGCAGGCTGCCCACGATCGGCGGCAGGTCACAGATCCGGGCCACCGGCTGGGCCTCCCCGGTGAGCGCGGCCCGGCGCACCGCGGACGCGGCCACCGACTCGGCGGCCGCGATCGCGAACCGGGCCGACACGCCGGACCGGGCGTCCACCGCGGGCGAGGCCCGGACCAGCCGGGTGAACCGAGCGATGACCTCGACCAGGTGCTCGGGCAGGACGGCGCCGGGCTCGGCGCCGTCCCAGGCGATCAGCGACTCCTGCTCGGTCAGCGCCAGCTCGTCGTCCAGGGTCAGTGGGTAGTGGGTGCGGATTTCGGCGCCGAACCGGTCCTTCAGCGGGGTGATGATCCGGCCCCGGTTGGTGTAGTCCTCCGGGTTGGCACTGGCCACCAGGACCAGGTCCAGTGGCAGCCGCAGCGCGTAGCCGCGCACCCCGATGTCCCGTTCCTCCAGCACGTTGAGCAGCGCGACCTGGATCCGCTCGGCCAGGTCGGGCAGCTCGTTGAGGCAGAAGATGCCCCGGTTGGTCCGCGGCACCAGGCCGAAGTGGATGGTCTCCGGGTCACCCAGCGTCCGCCCCTCGGCCACCTTCACCGGGTCGATGTCGCCGATCAGGTCACCCACGCTGGTGTCCGGCGTGGCCAGCTTCTCGCCGTAGCGCTCGGTGCGGTGCCGCCAGACGATGGGCAGGCCGTCGCCCAGCTCGGCGGACAGCCGCTGGCAGCGCGCGCAGACCGGCTGGTACGGGTGGTCGTTGATCTCGCAGCCGGCCACGGCCGGGCTCCACTCGTCGAGCAGCACGGGCAGCGTGCGGATCAGCCGCGTCTTACCCTGGCCCCGCTCGCCGAGCAAGATCGTGTCGTGCCCGGCCAGCATGGCCCGCTCCACGTGCGGCAGCACGGTCTGGTCGAACCCGACGATGCCCGGAAACCGGTTCTCGCCCGACCGCATCCGGGTCAGCAGGTTGCGGCGCAACTCTTCTTTGACGGTCTCGTAACGGTGCCCGGTAGCGCGCAGTTCGCCCAGGGTTGCCGCGCTCGGCCGGGGCGGGACGGGGTCAGCTTGGGGAGTCTGGTTGTATGACTGCACAGTTCGACCTTACGTCGTGCCACCGAGCGCTTCGCATGTCCGCCGCATCCGGCAGCACCCGGTCCGCGTCTCGGGCTGGCCGCGTTGCCCGCAGGTGCGAGACTTCAGGCATGACAACGATCTCCTCCCCCGTGGGCGCGGCCGACGTAGCCGCCGCCCGCGAGGTACTCCGCGACGTGCTGCCGCCCACCCCGCTGCTGCACTCCCGGGTGCTGTCCGAGCGGCTCGGTGGGCCGGTGTTCCTCAAGTGCGAGAACCTGCAGCGGACCGGGTCGTTCAAGGCCCGCGGCGGGTACCTGCGGATCTCCCGGCTGAGCGAGGCCGAGCGGGCTAACGGGGTGGTGGCGGCCAGCGCTGGCAACCACGCCCAGGGGGTGGCCTTCGCGGCCGAGATCCTCGGCGTCAAGGCCACCGTGATCATGCCGGAGGGCGCGCCGCTGCCCAAGATCGCGGCCACCCGGGGCTACGGGGCCGACGTCATCTTCCACGGCCAGACGGTGGACGACGCGCTGGAGTACGCCCGGCAGTACGCGGCGGAGCGGTCGGCGGTGCTCATCCACCCGTTCGACCACCCGGACATCGTGGCCGGCCAGGGCACCCTGGGCCTGGAGATCCTGGAGCAGTGCCCGCAGGTGCGGACGATCGCCGTTCCGGTCGGCGGCGGCGGGCTGGCCGCCGGGATCACGGTGGCGGTCAAGAACGCCGACCCGGCCATCGAGGTGATCGGGGTGCAGGCCGAGGCGGTGGCGGGCTACCCGGCGTCGCTGGCCGCCGGGCACCCGGTCCGGGTGGCGGCCGCAGCGACCATGGCCGACGGCATCGCGGTGTGCCAGCCGGGGGACATCCCGTTCGCCATCATCTCGGCGTACGCGGACCGGGTGGTTACGGTCTCCGAGGAGAGCCTGTCCCGGGCCCTGGTGCTCTGCCTGGAGCGGGCCAAGCAGGTCGTCGAGCCGGCCGGCGCGGCCGGGGTGGCCGGCCTGCTGGAGTACGCGGGCATGTTCGAGCCGCCGGTGGTCGCGGTGCTGTCCGGTGGCAACATCGACCCGCTGCTGCTGTCCAAGGTGCTCCGGCACGGGCTGGCCGCCGCGGGCCGGTACCTCACGTTCCGCTGCCGCATCCCGGACCGGCCGGGCGCGCTGGCCACTCTGCTGGCCGCGGTGGCCGGCCTGGGCGCCAACGTGCTCGACGTGATGCACGAGCGGAGCACGCCCCGGCTCCAGGTCGGCGAGGTGGAGGTGCTGCTCCAGGTCGAGACGCGCGGCCCGGCGCACTGCGACGAGGTGATCAGTGAGCTGCGCAAGGCCGGCTACCAGCTGATGTTCCGCTGAACCGGGCCGGGGGGATGGCTGCTCAGCTCGCGCATCACTTGGCTGCTCAGCTCGCGCATGACTTCGCTGTCCAGCTCGCGCATCACTTGGCTGCTCAGCTCGCGCATGACTTCGCTGTCCAGCTCGCGCATCACTTGGCTGCTCAGCTCGCGCATGACTTCGCTCGTCAGTACGTGCGTCAGTTCGTGATCAACTGATCGCTGTTGCCCCAGCAGCACCAATCGGTTGATCATGGCGGCCTGGGGCCCGGTGTGTCCGCTAGTTTGCCCGCTATGCGTTTTATGCCGGACCAGGCCGGGACCGCCTGGTGAGCTGCCGTGGCATCAGGGCTGGTGACCACCGGCACTGCGGCCCGTGCGGCGGGATCCGGCCGGTGGTGACCTGCCCGTTCTGCATCGGCGGCCGCGCCTGCCTGGCCTGCCTGGCCTGCCCCCACTGCCCGGACACGGCGGATCTCATGGCGCGGCTCCGGGACATGATGCTGGTCAGCCCGCTGCGCTATGGCACCCAGAACTGACCGCCCGGCCCGGTCAGCGGCCCCGGGTCAGCGGGCCGGGTCAGCGGGCCCGGTCAGAGGTTGCCGCGCCGGGCCTGCTCCCGCTCGATGGCCTCGAACAGGGCCTTGAAGTTGCCCTTGCCGAAGCCCTCCGAGCCGTGCCGCTCGATCAGCTCGAAGAACACCGTCGGCCGGTCCTGGACTGGCTTGGTGAAGATCTGCAGCAGGTAGCCGTCCTCGTCCCGGTCGACCAGGATGCCCAGCTCGCGCAGGATGTGCACGCCGATGTGCGTCTCGCCCGCCCAGTCGCCGAGCGTGTCGTAGTAGCTGTCCGGCGTGGTCAGGAAGCTGACCCCGGCGGCCCGCATGCCGCGCACCGTGGCCACGATGTCGTCACAGGCCAGCGCGATGTGCTGGACCCCGGGACCGCCGTAGAACTCCAGGTACTCGTCGATCTGTGACTTCTTCTTGCCGGCGGCCGGCTCGTTGATCGGGAACTTGACGGTGCGCGAGCCGTCCGCGACCACCTTGCTCATCAGCGCGGAGTACTCGGTGGCGATGTCGTCGCCGACGAACTCCTTCATGTTGGTGAAGCCCATCACCCGCTGGTAGAAGCCGACCCACTCGTCCATCCGGCCCAGCTCGACGTTGCCCACGCAGTGGTCGATCTCGATGAAGAACGGCCGCTCCCTGGGCGCCACGAGCGGCTCGGCGGCGACATAGCCGGGCAGGTAGGGGCCGCTGTAGCCGGCCCGCTCGACCAGCGTGTGCCGGGTGTCCCCGTAGGTCGCGATGGCGGCCAGCACCACCTTGCCCTGCTCGTCCTCGGCCAGGTGCGGCTCGGCGAGGCCATCCGCGCCGCGCGAGGTGGCGTAGCTGTAGGCCGCCTCAGCCGAGTGCACGCCGAGGGCCAGGTCGATGACGCCGTCGCCGTGCTCGGCCACGTGCCGGGCCAGCTCGGTGCCTGGCCGCACCGGGCCGCGGAACACGAACCGGGCCCGGCCGGACTCCAGCACGTAACTCACCTCGTCGCGGCAGCCGGTCTCCGGCCCGCGGTAGCCGACGCAGCGCATGCCGAACGCCGTCGAGTAGTAGTGCGCCGCCTGCCGGGCGTTGCCCACGGCGAAGACGACCGCGTCCATGCCAGTGACCGGGAATTCGTCAGTGCCAGTGACCGGGAATTCGTCAGTCTGCGAGTGCTCCATGAGCTGATGCTCCGTCCAGTGGGACAAGATGCGCAACCCTGACTTTATTTGCTAGTCAATATGTACAATACTTAACGCGATACCGGGGGGTAGCTGTACACCCTGACCTGATGCCGGCGAGGCCAACGCGATGACGATCGACGACCTGGATGCGCGGCTGATCGACCTGCTGGCGGCCGACCCGCGGGTGGGCGTGCTGGAGGCGTCCCGGCGGCTCGACGTGGCCCGCGGCACGGTGCAGGCCCGGCTGGACCGGCTGCAGGCCACCGGCGTGGTGACCGGGTACGGCCCGGACGTGGACCCGGTCGCGCTGGGCCACGGCGTCACGGCGTTCGTCACCCTGGAGATCCGCCAGGCGGGCGGGCACGACCCGGTGGCCGGGCGGCTGGCCGCCATCCCCGAGGTGCTGGAGGCGCACACCATCACCGGGGCCGGGGACATGCTGTGCCGGGTGGTGGCCCGGACCAACGCGGACCTGCAGCGGGTCATCGACGCCATCGTGGACGTGGCCGGGGTGGTGCGGGCCTCCACGGTGATCGCGCTGGCCACCCCGCTGCCGTACCGGGTGCTGCCGCTGGTCCGGGCCGTCGCGGCGGGCAGCGCTGGCCCGCGCTAGCCGGCCCGGGGCGGGGCCGGGACGTCGGCCAGCTCACAGGCCAGGTCGAGGATGACCTGGTCCAGCTCGGCCGGGTCGGACACTTCGCTGTGATAGAGCATGCAGCCCAGGCCGACCGAGGCGATGGCCATCGTGGCCCGGACCCGGTCGCGCAGCGGCGCGCCTGGCGGCGTCAGCAGGTTGCGCAGCGCGAGGAACTGCTTGCGGAACAGCTTCTTGCGGTCCTGGCCGCCGTGCTCGGTCATCAGCTGGTCGATCGCGGCCTGGTTGTGCTCCAGGAAGCGCATCACCCCGATGCGGTGGCTGACGATGTCGCTGTACCGGGCCAGCAGCAGCGCCCGGCTGCCCGCGGTGAGCGGCTGGCCGCTGCCCCAGGCGATCAGTGCGTCCAGTTCGTGCACGTAGTCTTCGGTGAAACTGCGGACGATGTCCTCTTTGGACTTGAAGTGGTAGTACAGGGCGGCCTTGGTCACCCCGAGGCGCCCGGCGATCTCGCGCAGCGAAGTCTTCTCGTAGCCCTGCTCGGCGAAGAGCTCCAGGGCCACGGACTGGATCCGCTCCCGGGTGTCCCCGCGCGGCCGCGGGCCAGCTGGCCGGCCCGGCCGGCTGCCGCTGGCCGCGGGGTCGGCCGTGCCGCTGGCCGCGGGGTCGGCCGTGCCGCTGGCCGCGGGGTCGGCCGTGCCGCTGGCCGCGAGCTCAGCCGCGCCGTCGTCCATCGTGGTCCCGCATTCCCGCCCGCCTGCCTCCCGCTAAACTTACTTGACGCCCGGTTAGCAAGCATCTTAGCCTAGCGATTGTCATACTAGCCGGTCGGCAAGTAAGTTATCCACGGGGAGTTCTCATGGCAGACGCTCAGGCTGCTGCTGCGCCGGGCGCACCGGGGAGCGGGACGGCCGCTGACGTCGGCCTCGGGATGCGCCGCGAGATCCTGGTCGTGCTGCCCGGGCTGCTGCTGGCCATCATGCTCGCCATGCTGGACCAGCTCATCGTGGGCACCGCGCTGCCCCGCATCGTCGGCGACCTGGGCGGCGTGGCCCACCTGTCCTGGGTGGTCACCGCGTACGTGCTGGCCTCCACAATCACCACCCCGCTGTACGGGAAGCTCGGCGACATGTACGGCCGCAAGAAGCTGTTCATGACGGCCATCGTGATCTTCCTGGCCGGCTCCGCGCTGGCCGGGCTGTCCCAGTCCATGGCCATGCTGATCACGTTCCGGGCCATCCAGGGGCTGGGCGCCGGCGGCCTGATGGTCAGCGCCATCGCGATCATCGGCGACCTGGTCTCGCCCCGGGAACGGGGCCAGTACATGGGCTACATCATGGCCGTGATGATGATCGCCACCATCGGCGGCCCGCTGCTCGGTGGCTGGATCACCGAGAGCTTCTCCTGGCGCTGGATCTTCTACATCAACCTGCCGATCGGCGGCGTCGCGCTGGCCTACCTGGCTGCCACCCTCAAGCTGCCCAAGCGCCACGTCCAGCACCGGGTGGACTACCCGGGGGCGGCCGTGCTCGCGGTGGCCGCGACCGCGGTCGTGCTCGGCGCCACCTGGGGCGGCACCCAGTACGCGTGGCTTTCCCCGCAGATCGTCGGGCTGGGCGTGGTGGCCGTGCTGGCGGTAGTGGCGTTCCTCTGGATCGAGAGCCGGGCCGCCGAGCCCATCCTGCCGCTGCACATCTTCCGCAGCCGCAACTTCACCCTGGTGTCCGCGCTGAGCTTCCTGGCCGGGCTGGCCATGTTCGGCGCGATCACGTTCCTGCCGCTGTACCAGCAGACCGTGCAGGGCGCCTCGCCCACGGTCAGCGGGCTGCTGCTCACCCCGATGATGGTCGGCGTGATGATCACGTCGCTGATCTCCGGGCAGGTGACCACCCGGACCGGCCGGTACCGGGCGCTGCCCATCCTGGGCGCGGCCGGCATGACCACCGGCATGTACCTGCTGTCCCTGCTCGGGGTGAACACCAGCCGGGTCACCTCGGCGCTGTTCATGCTCGTGCTCGGTCTCGGCATGGGCTTCCTGATGCAGCTCACCACGCTGCTCGCGCAGAACAGCGTCGAGCCCAGGGACATAGGTGTGGCCAGCAGCTCGCGTCTGTTCTTCCAGCAGATCGGCGGGTCCATCGGGGTGGCGGCGTTCGGCGCCATCTTCGCCCGGCGGCTGCAGGACGCGCTGACCGCGGCCGCACCGCACGTGCACATCGCCACCAGCGGCGGCCAGTTCAACCCGGCCACGGTCAGGTCCCTGCCGCCGGCCATCCAGCACGATGTGTTCTATGCCGTGGCGCACGCCGTGCAGGGTGTCTTCCTGTGGGCCATCCCGGCCACCGCGCTGGCCTTCCTGCTGACCTGGTTCCTCAAGGAGGTGCCGCTGCGCGGCCGGGCCCCGGCCGACCAGCCCGCGGCCCCGGAACTCGTCGGTTAGTTACCATGCCAGCCAAGGGGCTGACATGACTGCTGACGCGCGAGGCCTGCACCTCACCGGCTCGGCCGCGGCCGTGGCCGCCTACGACCACGCTCTGGACCACCTGATCCGGTTCCAGCCCGAGGTGGTGGACGCGGCCGGGACCGCGGTGGCGGCCGACCCGGGCTGCGCCATGGCCGCGGTGTTCGCCGCCTACCTGGCGCTGATGTCAACCGAGGAGGGCGCGGTCGCCGACGCCCGGGCCGCGCTGGACGGCCTGCGGGCCGGCCGGGCGGTGCTGCTGCCGCGGGAGCGGGCCCACCTGGCCGCCGCCACCCGCTGGGCAGCCGGGGACATGCTGGGTGCGGGCGAGGTGCTCAGCGAGATTACCGTAAGCTACCCGCGTGACCTGCTGGCCCTGTTCGCCGGTCACCAGATCGACTTCTTCACCGGGAACGCGGTCAGCCTCCGGGACCGGATTGGCCGGGCCCTGGACGGCTGGCCGGACGGTCACCCGCAGGCCGGCTTCGTGCATGGGATGTACGCGTTTGGCCTGGAGGAATGCAACCTCTACCAGCAGTCGGAAGAGGCCGGCCAGCGCGCCGTCGAGCAGAACCCGGACGACGTGTGGGGCATCCACGCCGTGGTGCACACGTACGAGATGGCGGGGCGGATCCCGGACGGAGTCCGCTACCTGCGCCGCCGCGAGGCCGGCTGGACGGTGGGCAACTTCCTCAACGTGCACAACTCGTGGCACTACGCGCTGTACCTGCTGCAGGGCGGGGACACGGCGGGCGCGCTGGCCGTCTACGACCGGATGCTGCACCACGACGGGTCGGCCGACGTCGCGCTGGAACTGCTCGACGCGACCGCCCTGCTGTGGCGGCTGCACCTGGAGGGCACCGCGGTCGGGGACCGCTGGTCACCGCTCGCGGCGGCCTGGGGCCAGCTGCTGGCCCCCGGCTATTACCCGTTCAACGACATGCACGCCGTGATGGCGTTCATCGGGAACGGCGAACTGGACCGGGCCGGGCAGGTCGTCACCGCGCAGGCCGGGGTGGCCGCGCACGGCGACCCGGGCACGACCGGCTGGGCCATGACGGCCCAGGTCGGCCTGCCGGTCTGCCGCAGCCTGGTGCACTTCGGCCGGGGCGAGTACGGCCGGGTGCTCAGCGAGCTGCTGCCGGTCCGGGCCCAGGTGCACACGTTCGGCGGCAGCCACGCGCAGCGCGACGCGGTGGAGCGCACCCTGCTCGAGGCGGCCATCCGGGCCGGGCGGCTAGACCTGGCCGCGGCCCTGGTCAGCGAGCGGCTGTCGGTGCGTGAGGGCGACACCTACGCCTGGTCCAAACGGGCCTGGCTGCGCCGGGCCGCGGGCGACGAGCCGGGCGCGGCCGCCGCGCTGGCCCGGGCCGGCGCGCTGGCCGGGGAGATCCGCCAGGCCAGCGCGGCCGGCCCGGCCCAGGGCTAGCTACCGCCCGGCCAGCCAGCGCGCGGCAAGAATCAGCGCGGCGCGTGGGCCGGCTGGCACCACGCGCCGCGCTGGACAGTTCCGGCCCGGCTAGCCGCCGACGTAGGGGACCGCCTCCAGGATCTCGACGCTGGCCGCGCGGCCGTTGGGCAGCGTGTAGCTGGCCGTCTCGCCGATCTTCTTCCCGTTGATGGCCGAGCCCAGCGGGGAGCGCGGCGAGTACACGTCGATCGGCGCGCCGCTCTCTTCCCGGGATGCCAGCAGGAACGTGACCTCATCGTCGTCACCCGCGAACCGGATGGTCACCGTCATCCCCGGGCCCACCACCCCATCGGCGCGGGGCGGCTCCCCGACACGGGCGTGCTGCAGGATGTGCTGGAGCTGGATGATCCGGCCCTCGATCTTGCCCTGCTCCTCCTTGGCGGCGTGGTAGCCGCCATTCTCACGCAGGTCACCCTCGTCCCGGGCGGCCTCGATCTTCTTCGCGATGTCGACACGCCCCGGCCCCGAGAGGTGATCCAACTCCGACTTGAGCCGGTCATACGCCTCCTGGGTGAGCCAGGTGAGGCTGTCACTGCGAGTCTCGGTCACGGGTACTCCTTGCCTGCGGTGCGGATAGAAGCATCCGCCTGAGCCGTACGCGGCTCCTCGGGGGTAATCCTTCTAAGCTAACAAGCCCTGACAAGTACGTCGCCCCGGATGAGCCTCAAGTCGGCCAGGATACGGGAATGTCGTCCCACTGCCAGCGCGTTGTCCTGCACAATGTTCGTTCTGCCGGCGAGGTACTCCAGCCGCCCGCCGTCCTGTTTTTACTATTACCTGATGGTGCCGAAGGGAATTTCGCGTGCCTGCCGACCTGACTGACCCCGCCGCTCCCAGTTCCGCGGAGCCCGCGCCGCTGCGGCTGATGGCCGTGCACGCGCACCCAGACGACGAGTCCAGCAAGGGTGCCGCGACCATGGCCCGCTATGCGCGGGAGGGCGCGCAGGTGCTGGTGGCCACGCTGACCGGCGGCGAGCGCGGGGACATCCTCAACCAGGCGATGGACCGGCCCGATGTCCGGGCCAACCTGCCGCGGATCCGGCGCGAGGAGATGGCCCGGGCCCGCGAGATCCTCGGTGTGCACCAGGAGTTCCTCGGCTTCACCGACTCCGGGCTGCCGGAGGGCGACCCGCTGCCCCCGCTGCCTGACGGGTGCTTCGCGCTGCAGCCGCTCACCGCGGCCGCGGAACCGCTGGTCCGCGCGGTCCGTGAGTTCCGGCCGCACGTGATCCTGACCTACGACGAGCAGGGCGGCTACCCGCACCCGGATCACATCAAGACGCACGAGGTCGCGGTGGAGGCGTTCGAGGCCGCCGCCGACCCGGACCGCTATCCCGGCGCCGGTGACCCGTGGCAGCCGCTCAAGCTGTACTACTTCGCCACGTTCCACAAGGACCGGTTCACCGCGCTGCACGAGGAGATGCTGCGCCGCGGCCTGGAATCCCCGTACGCCGAGTGGTTCGAGCACTGGGAGGACCGCGCCGCGGACCGCCGCGATTACGAGATCACCACCCGGGTGCCGTGCGGCGAGTACTTCCCGGTCCGGGATCAGGCCCTGCTGGCCCACGCCACCCAGATCGACCCGCAGAGCTCGTGGTTCGCCTGCCCGGTGGAGGTGCAGCGTGCCGCCTGGCCGACCGAGGACTACCATCTAGCTAGATCGGTAGTTGACGCGGAGCTCCCCGAGGACGACCTGTTCGCCGGGGTGCGGGAGAGGGTGTGCTTGTGACGCTGCTGGCGGCGTCGAGTTCCAGCGTGGCCAGCCAGGTCACCCCGGGCCTGCTCGGGTTCCTGGTCGTGGCGGGCATGGGCCTGGCCGTGTACTTCCTGTTCCGGTCCATGAACAAGCAGCTAAAGAAGATCTCCCCTGACCCGCGCATCCGGGCTAGCGTGGCCAAGCGGCCGCGCCCCCCGGCGGCAGCAGCGAGCGGTAACGCTCAGCCCGTTTCCCCGCCCCCCGGTCCCAGCGGCAAGCCGTAAGCCAGCAGCGTGAACCCCGGCACCGGGGACCAGTCCCGGTCCGGCAGCCGGCCGAAACCGGCCGCCGTGTAGAGATGCCGTGCCGCATCCATGCTGGACTGGGTGCTCAGCACGAGATGCCGCACCCCGCAGCGCGCGGCACGCTCAGTGACCGCGCGCAGCAGCGCCCGGCCCACCCCGCGGCCCTGCGCTTCCGGCGCCACGGCCAGCGCCCTGACTTCCGCCTCGTCCAGGCCGCGGACGACCTGCCCGGCGTGCGGCGGCAGTTGCAGCATGACCGTGCCGAGCAGCCGCCCGGCCGCTACCGCGCTGAGGATCTGCCCGGTCCCGTCGGTGCCCAGGGTGCGCAGCGTCTCCCCGTAGTTGGACGCATCGGACAGGAAGCCGTCGGCCTGGTAGGCGGCCACCCGCAGCTCGCCAATGGCCGCGAACTCAGCCGGCTCGGCGTCCCGCACGATCACTGGTTCCGCCATGCTGCTCCTCCCGCGCCGTCTCCGGCCAGCAATCCGGCCAGGGCCCGCTTGATGGTAGGCCGGGAGCCGAACACGAGCAGGAACAGCGCCTCCCGGGCCAGCCGCTGCGCGTCCTGGCCGGCCAGGACCGCGGTCGCGCCCTGGGTCACGACCAGGGCTGCGGCGGCGCGCATGGCCAGCTCACAGGCGGCCGCCCGGGCCGCGGGCATGGCGCCGGGATCCGCCCTGTCCAGCCTGGTGCGGCACGCGGTGAGCTGCTCATCCAGCGGACCCGGGCCGATCAGCTGGCCGCAGCGGGCGGCCAGGCCGAGGGCCAGCGAGCCGTTCAGCCGCAGGCCCGCCGCGTCACGGAGCTGCCATTCGGCCAGCGGGAGCGTGCCCGTAACCCGGCTGGCCGGCACGAAGTGCTGGTCGAACCGCAGCACCGCGGTACGGCTGGCCATCACCGCCACCATCTGCACCGGCTCGGCGGACAGCGTCCGCTCAGCCTGGCACGTCCAGCACCGCCCAGACGACCCTGTCCTGCTCGTCCCGGGCGGCCACGTAGAGCGTGTCGGTCAGCCCCCAGCCGGTGACCCAGGGCGAGCTGCCGTCCAGCCGGTAACCGCCGGGCACCGCGCGGGCCCGCAGCCGGGGCGGCCCGGGCAGGGTGCCGGCCAGGGCCACGCCGGCCCGCCGTTCGCCGCGGCACAGCGGCCCGAGCAGCTCGGCGCGCAGCCCGGGGGTGTCCGAGGCCGCCACCGCGCGGACCACACTGTGGTGCTGCGTCCAGACGAACGTGGTGGACAGGCAGCCTCCGGCCAGCGTCTCGACGACCCGGCAGGCGTCGCTGAACGGCAGGTCGAGGCCTCCTGCCGCCCGCGGGCCGGCCAGCCCGTAGAACCCGCCGGCGGCGAGCAGATCCAGGTGCGCGGGTGGGATGCGCTGGCTGGCGTCAACGGCCGCGGCGGCGGGTGCGAGCACGCTGGCGGCCAGCTCCCGGGCCCGGGCGAGCAGCTGCGCCGGGCCAGGTGCCGTGTCATCGGCCATGATCGGCATTCTCCCAGTCTGGAAAGCCCCCGGGTGCCCAGTGACGTTTACCCAGCCGCAGAGTGCTCTTCATGTGGAAGTTATCCGGGCGGGCTTGGCTGCCGTGCATGACAGCGAGAATCACGGGCCGCTCCGTGCGGCCAGCAGATCGCGGCCCGCCGTTACGGCCGGCCTGACAGCGGTATCTCTCGCGACGGTATCCCTCGGCCTGATGCCCCTCGGCCCGGCGGCCGTGGCCTGGGCGGCCGCCCCGGCCACGCCGGCATCGGCGTCCGGTGGCCGGCCGCCGGCTGTGTGCTCGGCCACCCGGGCACCCCGGGCGACACCATCAAGCACGTCATCTACATGCAGTTCGACAACGTGCACTACATGCGGGATGACCCGAACGTGCCCAGCGACCTGGAGCAGCTGCCCAGCCTGCTGCACTTCCTGACCGGGAACGGGACGCTGGTCACCCACGAGCACACGCTGCTGATCGCGCACACCGTGGACGACATCGTCACGTCGGAGACCGGCCTGTACGGCAGCGACCAGGGCATCCCGGTCGCCAACGAGTACAACTACTACAAGCCGGACGGCACGACCGATGAGGCCGGGTCGTTCGCCTACTGGACCGACCCGATCGTGGACTACGACACCGGGCTGGCCAGCAGGCCGGTCGGCGACAGCACCCCGACCCTGATCGACGCGGCCGGGCAGAACACCCCGGCCCCCTGGGTCCCCTACACCCGGGCCGGCTGCGACTTCGGCACGGTGGCCGGCGCGGACACCGAACTGGGAGAACACGCTGCCGGACGTGCCGCACGTGTTCGGCGCGAACTCGCCCGAGGCTAAGGAGGCCGAGAACCCCGAGCTGCAGAACAAGGCGGCGGCCGACTTCATGGGCCTCGCGGTGCACTGCGCGCCGGGCTCCGCGGTGTGCGCGCGCGGCGGCCGGCCCGACGTGCTGCCCGACGAGCCCGGCGGCTACTCCGGCTACCAGGCGCTGCACGGCAGCAAGTTCATCCAGCCGGTGATCAGCCCGTCCGGCCCGGTGCGCAACCTGGACGGCACGGTCATCAAGGACTCCAGCGGCGACATCGGCTTCCCCGGCTACGACGGGATGACCGGGCCGAACGCGCTCGCCTACACGCTGGACATGCAGCTGCACGGCATCCCGGTGACCGACACCTACCTGAGTGACCTGCACGACTCATGGGCCACCGGCGACCCGTTCGGGCCCGGCCAGCCCGGATACGAGAAGCAGCTCCGCGAGGAGAACGCGGCGTTCGGTACGTTCTTCCGCCAGCTGGCCGCGCACGGGATCACCAAGGCCAACACGCTGTTCGTGGTCACCGCCGACGAGGGTGGCCACTTCGTGGGCAGCGCGCCGACGCCAGCCGGGTGCAACGGGGGTCACCGTGGCCTGCCATTACAGCAAGATCGGCGAGGTCAACGGCAACCTGACCGGCATGCTCGGCGCGGTGGGTGTGCACACCCCGTTCGACGTGGAGGCGGACTCCGCGCCCGCCCTCTACGTGCACGGGCAGCCGGCCCGCGCGGCCGCGCCCGTGCGGGCCCTGGAGCAGGCCGCGGCCCAGCTCAAGGAGCTCAACCTGGTCAGCGGGAAGCAGGTCAGGCTGACCAACTACCTGGCCGACCCGGTCGAGCTCAAGCTGCTGCACATGGTCACCGCGGACCCGAAGCGGACCCCGTCGCTGGTCCTGTTCGCCAACGACAACTTCTGGCTCAGCAGCGGCCCGGCCAGCTGCGGCAAGTCGTGCGTCACCGAGCCAGCTGGCACCGACGCGTGGAACCACGGTGACGTCGCGTCGCGGATCAACACCACCTGGCTCGGCATGGTGGGGCCCGGGGTGGCGCACCTGGGCGTGGACGACTCCACCTGGTCCGACCACACCAACATCCAGCCCACCATGATGGAGCTGCTCGGCCTGCACGACGACTACACCCCGGACGGGCGGGTACTGGTCGAGCTGCTCAACCCGGCCGACCTGCCGCCAGCGCTGCGGGCCGACCGCGGCGCGCTGCTCCGGCTGGGGCAGGTGTACACCCAGCTCGAGGCGGCCGTGGGCAGCTTCGGGCTGGACACGCTGCGGGCCTCCACCCGCGCGCTGGCCAGCAAGTCCCCAGGCGACGCGACCTACAACACGATCGAAAACCAGCTCCAGCAGCTGGGCGCGGCCCGGGACAGCGTAGCCGGGCAGATCCGGGCCGTGCTGGACGGGGCCGCGTTCGGCGGCCAGCTGGTGCACGGCGGGCAGGCCCAGGCGCTCATCCACCGCGGCGAGCAGGTACTCGTTCAGGCGGCGCACCTGGCCGCCTGAACCCGCTTTTCCATCAGCGCGGTGAGAATGTGGTCTCCGGTGACCACATTCTCACCGCGCTAACGCGGCGGCTCACGGCGATGGGGCCGGAAGTGTCGCGGGGGGTTGCTAGCGTGACCGGGACGGGGCAGGCGGCTGGGTGCCTGGCCGCCCGGGTCACGAGGAGCGCTGGACATGCTGGTATTCCACGGGATCTGGGCGCGCGGCGCGCTCTGCCTGTGGGCCGAGGACGCGCGGCTGCCTGCGCGCATCGCCGAGCCGGTGGATGGGCCGCCGCCCGCGCGGCGGTCCCGGGCACCCCGGCCGCACCCGTTCGCGGCCGGCCAGGAAACAATCGCCGCGGCGCTGGCCAGCCTGGGTGGCGTCGCAGCTGACGCGGCCGGGCAAGCGGCCGCGGACGAGCTGGCCGTCTGGCTGCCGTCCGCCCCGGACGGCCCGCAGGCCGCGCCGGAACTGATCAGGCCGGCTGCCGCGGCGGACGCCGCCAGCCGGGCGCGATGGGCGGCGCTCGGCTGCTGGCGGGTGCCGGCGCTGGCCATCGAGCCCGCCGCCGCCCTCGGCGTGCTGGCCGCGCTCGACCGGCTGGCGGCGCCGGGTGCGGCACTGGCTGCGGTGGCCGCGCAGGCCACCGGGGCCGCCGGGGAGCGGGCCGGGGAACTCGCGGCCGCCGGCGAGCTGGTGCCCGGGGGGTCGGTGGCGTACTGGGCCGCGGTGGCCTGGTTCGCTGATGACCTGGCCAGCCGGGGCCGGGTGCTGCCCGCCCTGGTCCCGCCCGGCGACAGCCAGGTCAGGGGGCCGGCCGGGGGAGCAGACCACCCGGACGGCGCCTGGGCGGCCCGCTGGTATCCGGTGCTGACCGGGCATGATGCGCGGCGGGCGGCCGAGTTCGCCGACGCCATGCCGCCGCTGTGCCGTGCCGCCCAGCCCGGCGGTGAGCCACCAGCCCCGATCCTGGACGCGGCGCTGGCCGGGCTGACCGACGCGGCGGCCCGGGCCCGGCTGGCCGCCGGGCTGCCGGGCTGGGCGCTTCTCCCGCCGCGCCGGGGTCGCCGCTGGCCCACGTCCCGGTGACCGAGCGCTGGGCCGCCGCGCTGGCCGGCCCGGACCCGCACGTCATGGTGGACGCGGCCGGCGGCGAGACGGCGGCCGCGCTGGCCACCGCGCTGGCCGAGTGGCGGGCCGCGGCCGGGGCGCCGGCTGGGCCGGTGCGCACCTGTTTCCGGCTGGTCGAGCCGGCGGCCGGGGCTGACCAGACCGCTGCCGCCGCCGAGCCGGCGCCGGCCGAGCCGGCGTCGGCGGAATCGGCGCCCGCTGCGGCCGCCGAGCCGGCGTCGGCGGAACCGGTGTCGGCCGAACCGGCCGGTGGGCAGGCCATGCCGTGGCGAGTCGAGTTCGCTCTGCAGTCCACGGAGGATCCGAGCCTGATGCTGCCCGCCGGTGACGTGTGGGCGGGCACCGGGGGCTGGTCACCGGGCGGCATCACGCACCCAGATGAGGAACTCCTGGCCGGGCTCGGGGCGGCCACCCGGCTGTTCGGCGAGCTGGACGCCGCGCTGCGCGCGCCCGCACCAGCCGACGTCGAGCTGGATACGGCCGGCGCGTTCCGCTTCCTGACCGGGACCGGCCCGATGCTGGCCGGGGCGGGGTTCGGCGTGCTGCTGCCGGACTGGGCCCGCAAGACCCGGCTCGGCCTGAAGCTCACCTCCCGCACCCGCACCGCCAGCACCGGGGCGGACGGCAGTGCCGGCAGCGGAAACGGGTTCGGGCTGCGCGACCTGGTCCAGTTCCGCTACGACCTGGCCGTGGGCGACACCACCCTGGACCCGGGCGAGCTGGCTGAGCTGGCCCGGCTGAAGATCCCGCTGGTCCGGATCCGCGGCCAGTGGGTGGAGCTGGACGAGCGCAACCTCAAGGCCGCGCTGAAGTTCCTGGAGAGCGATCGCTCCGGCAAGATGCCCGCCGGTGACGTGCTGCTGGCCGGATTGCGCGGCCCGGACGAGGAGCTGCCAGTCACGGCGGTGGACGCCGACGGCTGGCTCGGTGACCTGCTCTCCGGCCAGACGGAGCAAAGCCTGACCCCGCTGGCCACCCCTGCCTCCTTCCACGGCAAGCTGCGCCCGTACCAGGAACGGGGCCTGGCCTGGCTGTCGTTCCTCAGCAGCCTCGGCCTCGGCGGGATCCTCGCGGACGACATGGGCACTGGGAAGAGCCCGGCCACGCTGTCGCTGCTCGCCCACGAGAAGGACACCGGCGCGCAGACCGGGCCGACGCTGCTGGTGTGCCCGATGTCAGTGGTCGGGAACTGGGAAAAGGAAGCGGAGCGGTTCACGCCGGGGCTGGTGGTGCATGTGCACCACGGGTCGGACCGGCTGTCCGGGGCGCAGCTGCGGGACGCGCTGTACACCGCGGACCTGGTCATCACCACGTACGCCATCGCGGCCCGGGACCGGGACGAGCTGGCCGGGATCGGCTGGCAGCGGGTGGTCTGCGACGAGGCGCAGAACATCAAGAACGCGGGCACCCGGCAGGCCCGGGCGGTACGCAGCCTGCCTGCCACCTCGCGGCTCGCGCTGACCGGGACCCCGGTGGAGAACCGGCTCGGCGAGCTGTGGTCGATCATGGAGTTCACCAGCCCGGGGCTGCTCGGCACGGCGGAGAAGTTCCGGACCAGCTTCGCGGTGCCGGTCGAACGGCACGGCGACGAGGAGGCGGCCGACCGGCTGAAACGGCTGACCAGCCCGTTCATCTTGCGCCGGGTCAAGACCGACCGGTCGATCATCTCCGACCTGCCGGACAAGATCGAGATGAAGGTGTGGTGCAACCTCACCCCGGAGCAGGCGTCGCTGTACCAGGCCACCGTGGCCGACATGCTGGCCCGGATCGAGTCGGCCGAGCAGGACATCGAGCGCCGCGGCCTGGTGCTGGCCACCATGGCCAAGCTCAAGCAGGTCTGCAACCATCCGGCGCATCTGCTCGGCGACGGGTCGCGGCTGCCCGGCCGGTCCGGCAAGCTGGCCCGGCTCGAGGAGATCTGCGACGAGATCGTGGCCGCCGGGGACCGGGCGCTCTGCTTCACCCAGTACGCCGAGTTCGGCCGGGTGCTGCAGCCCTACCTGGCCGCCCGGCTCGGCTGCCCGGTGCTCTACCTGCACGGTGGCACGGCCAAGAAGGCCCGGGACGCCATGGTGGCCGGCTTCCAGTCGCTGGCCGAGCCGGCCGTGTTCCTGCTCTCGCTCAAAGCCGGCGGCACCGGGCTGAATCTGACCGGGGCCAATCACGTCATTCACTTCGACCGGTGGTGGAATCCCGCCGTCGAGGATCAGGCCACCGACCGGGCGTTCCGTATCGGGCAGCGTAAGGATGTCCAGGTGCGGAAGTTCGTCTGCGTGGGCACCCTGGAGGAGCGCATCGACTCGATGATCGAGGAGAAGAAGGCGCTGGCCGAGCGGATCGTCGGCACCGGGGAGAGCTGGCTCACCGAGCTGTCCACCACTGACCTGCGCCAGGTGCTGGCGCTGTCCCCCGAGGCGGTGTCGGAGTGAGCGAGCGGGACACCGGGTGGTGGCACGAGGCGCGCCCGCCGATCCAGGTCGAGGGCGGTATCAGGGCGCGCAGCAAGCGCGGCACGATCGGCGAGCAGTGGTGGTCGCGGCGGTTCGTCGGGGTGCTCGAGTCGTTCGGGATGAGCGGCCGGCTGGCCCGCGGGCGGAACTATGCCCGGCGCGGCCAGGTGCTGGAGTTCGAGCTCGGGCAGGGCGTGGTGCGGGCCCGGGTGCAGGGCTCCCGGCCGGTGCCCTACCAGGTGCGGATCGGGGTGCTGCCGCTGACCACCGCGCAGTGGCGGCGGGTCATCGGTGAACTCCGCGGGCAGGCGCTGTTCCGGGCCAAACTGCTGGCCGGGGAGATGCCGCACGAGATCGAGCAGGTGTTCGCGGACTGCGGCACCCCGCTGTTCCCGCGGTCGGCCCGGGACCTCGACCTGTTCTGCTCCTGCCCGGACTGGGGTGTGCCGTGCAAGCATCTGGCCGCGGTGTGCTACGTGCTGGCCGAGCGGTTCGACGACGACCCGTTCGGCATGCTGGCCTGGCGGGGCAAGGACCGGGCCGACCTGCTGGCCGCGCTGCGCCGGCCGCCCACCGGCGGGGGCGGGGCGGGGCCCGCCGCGGTGCGGCCCGGCCCGGGTGCGCTGGACGCGGTCCCGGCCGCCGCGCCGCTGGCCCAGTGCCTGGACCGGTTCTGGGCGCCGGGGATGAGCCGGGCCCGGCTGCGCGCGGCCCAGTCCGCCCCGCCCGTGCCCGCCGATCTGCTGCTCCGCTCGGCCGAGCCGCCGGACGTGCAGATCCGCGGCACCAGGCTGGCTGAACTGCTCGGCCCGGCCTACACTCGGCTGGCCGGCCAGGATGCACCGCTGGGCCTGGACGAGCAGGTGCCTGATGAGCGGTTGGGGCCAGATTGACCTGCATCATCGTGTCCAGCAGGCCACAATGAGCTGATTGGCAGCAGCGCAGCGGGGAGGGTGCCAGCAATGAACCGGAGTTCAGGATGACCACGGACCCGGGCGCCGGGCAGAAAGTGCCCGCCCAGGTGCCCGCGGCCGACGTGCCGGCCGACGCCCGGCTGGTGGATGTCAGGGAACCGGAGGAATGGGCGGCGGGCCACGCGCCGGGCGCGACGCACATCCCGCTGGGTGACCTCGGCGCCCGGTACACCGAGATCCCGCAGGACGGCCCGGTGTACCTGATCTGCCGGAGCGGGGCCCGGTCGAACCGGGCGGCACACGCGCTGGCCGGAGCCGGCTGGGACGCGCTGAATGTCAGTGACGGCATGCAGGGCTGGGCCACGGCCGGGCGCCCGATGACCAACGACTCAGGCACTCCGCCCTATGTAGCCTGACGGCTCAGAACGCATGCAGGTCGGGGTGGCCGTCCCGCCACCAGAGCAGCACCACCCGGCCGACTATGCTGCTGCCCTTGATCGGGCCCCAGTACCGGCTGTCGCAGGACACCTGCCGGTTGTCGCCCATCATGTAGAACTCCCCGGCTGGCACGTGGAACGGGTGCAGCCGGCTGGCGCCCGGGATCGGCGGGCCGAGCGGGTCGGCCCGCGGCAGGTACGGCTCGGCCAGGGGCCGCCCGTTTACGTAGATGGTGTTGCCGGACGAGTAGATGTTCTGGCCCGGCAGCGCGATGACCCGCTTGACCAGATCGCCGTCCCCGCCGCAGTGATCCCGGGGCGGCCGGGAGAACACCACGATGTCGCCCTGGTGCAGGTCATGCCAGTTGAAGAACGCCTTCAGCACCAGGATCCGGTCATATGGCTGCAGCGTCGGCACCATGGACGAGGTGGGGACCCAGAACGTCTGGAAGGCGAACGCCCGGACGCCCAGGGCCAGCGACACGGCAACGGCCAGGGCGACCGCCGCCTCGGCCAGGACACGGCCGCGCCGCGCGGCCCGCGACGCGGTACGCGGTGGCTGGCCGCCGGCCGCGGTCCCGTCCGGCTGGCCCGGCCCCGCGTGGCCGGGCTGGTCAGCAGTGCTGGCCATGAACATCCGCCGGGCGAAGGGCTGGGGGCCACGCCCACCGGCTGGGCGGCCGGCGGTTCAGCGTGGGCAGGGCTGGCGGACCCGCCGGGCGGGCCAGGTCGCAGGGCAGCCGTGCGGCCGGGGTGGCCGGCCGGGCGGGGCTGGCCGGGGTGGCCGGCCGGGCCGGGCTGGCTGGCCGGGGCGCGGGTGCGCGGGCCGCGCTGGGCGCGTGGGCTGCGCTGGACGGGCTGGCTGGGCGGCCCGCGCTGGACGCGCTGGCCGGCGCGGACGCGGACAGCAGGCCCAGCGGGACACCCAGCGAGCAGGCCGCGGCCAGCAGGACGGCCGCCGCCGCGGCCAGCCGGTGGCCCGGCTTCGGGGTCAGCCGCTCCCGGGCCGCGCCCTGGAGGTAGCTCCACGCGATCGACCGGGCTGGGGTGCCGTCCCGGATCAGCAGCACGGCCAGCTCGGCGGCTTCGGCGCCGTGCCGCCGCCGCCACGGCTGCGGATAGCAGCGCAGTGCGATGCCGGTCAGCCGGTCCGCATGCGGGCCGGACATCAGATCCCGCCCAGCCGGAGCCGGAGCCGGCCGACCGCGCTGACCCGCTCCAGCGAATCGAGGTGCGCCCGGAGCGCGGCCGCCCCGGTCGCCGTGATCTGGTAGGGATGCCGCCGCTCATCGGTGGGCAGCGCCTCGGCCAGGCCCAGCCGCTCCAGCCGGTCGAGCGCGCCGTAAAGCGTGCCCGGACCCAGTTGCAGGCCGGCGAACCCCTTGATGTCCTGGATCAGCGCGTAACCGTGCTTGGGCCCGTCGGCCAGGCTGGTCAGGATCAGCACCGACGCGTCCCCGGCCCGGCGCAGGACGTCCGGCCCGCCCGGGTCATCCCGGCTTTCCCTGCCCACTGGCATGCAGCCTCCTCTAGTACGGCGGTCAATATATCAGCCGACGTACTAGAGGAGGTACGGAATGCGCGCCGCTGCCGGTGGGAGGGGCCGGGTCAGTCGGCGCTGAGCCGGGCCACCTCGGCGCCGGTGAGCTGCAGGCCGGCCGCCTTCGCCGAGTCGGTGATGGACTCGGGCCGGCTCGCGCCCGGGATCGGGATAACCACCGGGGCCAGGGCCAGCATCCAGGCCAGCGTGACCTGCTGCGGCGAGACGCCGTGCGCCCCGGCCACCCCCTGGAAGGCGGCGTGCCTGCGGCCCAGCTGGCCGGCCCGGCCGATGCCGCCGAGCGGGCTCCAGGGCAGAAACGCGACACCCAGGTCGGCGCAGTGCCGCAGTTCCTCCTCGCTGGACCGGAACGCGGGGGAGAACTGGTTCTGCACGCTGGCCAGCTGGCCCGGGCCGAGGATCGACTCCGCGATATCGATCTGGCTCACGGTCGCGTTCGAGATGCCGGCCAGCCGGATCTTCCCCGCGTCCAGCAGGTCCTTCAGCGCGCCGATGGACTCCTCGTAGGGCACTGCCGGGTCGGGCCGGTGGAACTGGTAGAGGCCGATCGTGTCCACGCCGAGCGCCTTGAGCGACGCCTCGGCCGCTTCCCGGAGGTGGGCGGGGGAGCCGTCCACCGTCCACGACCCGTCGCCGGGGCGCAGGTGGCCACCCTTCGTGGCCACCAGCACCTCGCTGGTGTCCCCGCCATAGCTGGCCAGGGCCTTGGCGATAAGCCGCTCGTTGTGCCCGGTCTCGCCGGGCTCCAGGTGATACGCGTCGGCCGTGTCGATGAACGTGACGCCCGCGTCGAGCGCGGCGTGAATGGTGGCGATGGACCGCTTCTCGTCCGGCCGTCCCTCGATCGACATCGGCATGCCGCCGAGGCCGATGGCACTGACGGTGATCCCGCCGATGGTCCTGGTGCGCATCTGAGGCTCCCTCAGTAGTCCGCTCTGTCCAGTTGCCGCAACACGCTCCGCCGGGCGCGCATGCCGGACTGGTGATCATGATTTCCGCGCAGCGTTATCGGCCGTGCTGATGCGGGCCGTCAGCTGGGCCAGCCGGGCGTTGTGTTATATGTATGTTTGTACGTATAGTGATGGCGGCGCGGAAGGTTACGATGCCGGGATGCCGAACAAGACCATCTATGTCTCCGACGGCGACCTGGAGCTCTACCAGCGAGCCCAGGAGCTGGCGGGCGGGAACCTGTCGGCGGCCATCGCCGCGGCACTGCGCCGCTACGTCGAGGCGGAGGAGGGGCGCCAGGTGGGCTACGAGGAGATCACCGTGGCGGTGGGGCACGGCGGCGTCCGGCGCAAGCAGCGGTTCTCCGGCGTGCTGCTCGGCGAGTGGGAGCGGATCGCCGGCAGCCGCGCGGAGCGGTTCCGGGTGTACCGGACCCAGCGCGGCCGGTTCGTGCTGCACGTGGACCGGTCCGATGAACGGACTTCGTCTACCACCTCCGACAACTGGGTCCGCGACCTGCTGAACTGGCGGACCATGCTCGGCGTCGGCGAGCGGAGCTGGGGCTTCGTGCCGGGCGAGGTGATCCTCGAGGTGGCCGACTCGATCGAGGCGCTGCGCGACAGGCTGCCGGCCGAGTTCTACGAGCGGCTGGCCAGCACCGGCGCGGCGCACCAGCCGGCCATCGAGGACCTGGACATCTGAGCCGGCCGCCCGGTCCGCTAGCGGCCAGCGGGCGCGGCCGGCTGGCCAGGCTGGCCGCCGGGCCGGGCCCGGCCCGGGATGAGCTCGGCCAGGAAGGCGCGCGCGGCGGCGGATGGCCGGCGGGCCGTCGGCGTGGCCACCGACAACCGCCACGTCAGATCGGGCCTGGCCAGCTCGACGATCTGCAGATCGGGGTATTCGCGGGCGGCCGAGACGGGCATGAACGCGACACCCAGGCCGTACCGGACCAGGGCCGCGGCCGAGCCGTAGTCGGCCACCTCGAACGGCACCTGGCGGTCCAGGCCGGCGGCGGCGAACGCACGGTCGGACACGGTCCGGTTTCCCCAGCCCGGCGGGAAGTCCACGAACGTCTCGTCGGCCAGCTCCTCCAGCCGCACCGCCCGTTGCCTGGCCAGCGGGTGCCGGGCGGCGCACAGCAGCACCAGCCGCTCCTCGCTCAGCGGGTGCAGCCGCAGGCCAGCCGGGGGCTGGCCGGGCAGGCCGACCAGGGCCAGGTCCAGCTCACCCGCGATCACCATGCGGGCCAGGCCGGCCGAGCCGGTGGCCGACTGCCGCAGGTGCACGGCGACACCCGGGTGCGAGTCATGGAACCGGCCGAGCAGCGCGGGCAGGTCGATGCCGCCCGTGGAGGTCAGGGTGCCGACGGTGAGCGTGCCCCGCAGCCCGGCCCGGGCCTGGGCTACCGCGTCCTGCGCGGCCTGCGCCGCGGCCAGCGTGGCCCGGGCTTCAGGAAGCAGCGCCTGGCCGGCGTCGGTCAGCGCCACCCGGTGCCGGTCCCGGTCGAACAGCACCGCGCCCAGCTCCCGTTCCAGGCCCTGAATCGCGCTGGACACACCGGACTGGACCACGTGCAGCCTGCGCGCGGCCTTGGTGAACGACAGCTCCTCGGCCACCGTGACGAAGAGCTGCAAATGCCGGAGCTCCATCTGTTCATTATCTCTTGTAGAGATGCCGGTGAGCAATAGTTGTCGTTTGCATTGATCACCGATCGCGGCCAGGCTGAAGAGGAAAGCACATCGAAGGAGCTTTGGACATGACAGCGATCGAGCTGCTGACCCGCCCGGCCAGCAACGATGGAGCGGCCCGTCCCGGCCGCCGGCCGGGGGCCGCCGGCCCGGCGGGTACCGAGCCGGGTTCTGGCTGGCCGGCTTCGTCTTCCTGATGACGATGGCGTTCTCCACCGTGCCCGCGCCGCTGTACGTGCTGTACGCCGCGCGGGACGGGTTCGGGCCGCTGATGGTCACCGTGATCTTCGCGGCGTACGCGGTGGGCGTGCTGGCCAGCCTGTTCCTGGCTGGGCACCTGTCCGACTGGATGGGGCGGCGCCGGATGGCGGCCGCGTCGGTGGCCGTCAACCTGGCGTCCGGGGTGATCTTCCTGACCTGGACGGCCGTGCCCGGCCTGCTCATCGCCCGGGTGATCTCGGGGGTCAGCATCGGCCTGATGACCGCGACCGCCACCGCGTACCTGAGTGAGCTGGACGCGGCCGGCCACGGCGGGCGGCCGCGGCGCCGGGCCGAGATCACCGCCACCGCGGCCAACCTGGGCGGCCTCGGCCTCGGGCCGCTGGTCTCCGGGTTCCTGGCCCAGTACGCGGGCGACCCGCTCCAGGTGCCCTACCTGGTGTTCGAGGTGCTCCTGCTGGTCGGGCTGGCTGGCCTGGCGCTGGTGCCGGAGACGGTGCAGCGCCCGCCGGCCCGGCCCCGCTACCGCCCGCAGCGGATCTCGGTCCCGGCTCAGCAGCGGCCACTGTTCTACGCGGCCGGAGCCGCCGCGGCCGCCGGGTTCGCGTTGTTCGGCCTGTTCACGTCGCTGGCCCCGGGTTTCATCGCAGGCACCCTGCACGACCCGTCGCACGCCCTGGCCGGGACGGCCACGTTCGCGGTGTTCGGCGCGGCGGCGGCGGCCCAGGCCGTGCTCGGCCGGACCGGGCATCGCCATCAGCTGATCTTCGGGATCGCTGGGCTGGTCCTCGGCCTGGCCCTGCTCACCGCCGCGGTCTGGGCGGCCAGCCTGGCCCTGCTGCTGGCCGGCGGGGTACTGGCCGGGAGCGGGGCGGGGGCGCTGTTCAAGGGCAGCGTGTCCACGGTGCTGGGCATCGCCCCGCCAGGTGGCCGCGGCGAGGCGCTGGCCGGGCTGTTCCTGGCCGCCTACCTCGGCCTGGCCGTGCCGGTGGTCGCGCTCGGGGTAGCCACCCAGCTGCTGTCCGCCCGTACCGCGGTGACTGGTTTCGCCGCGGTGCTGGTGACCGCGGTCGCCCTGGTCAGCCGGCCGCTGCTGCGCCACTCGGCCGGCACCAGCAGCCGGGCCGGCCAGGACCAGCACGTGGCGGCCAGGGCTGGCCAGCCGGCCGGCCGGGAACGGCCGGGGAGCGGCTGACCGTCTTTCCTGCGCCTCGGTACGGTAGAAACATCTGACTGCGTGAGAGGTCTTGTCATGGAATATGTCAATCTCGGTGCGACTGGGCTGCGCGTGTCACGCATCTGCCTCGGCATGATGAGCTACGGCAACAACAGCGAACGGCCCTGGGTACTGGACGAGGACGCGGCCGAGCCGATCGTCCGGGCCGCCGCGGAAGGCGGGGTCAACTTCTACGACACCGCGGATGTCTACTCGGCGGGCGCCAGCGAAGTCGCCACCGGCCGGCTGCTGGGCAAGATATTCAGCCGCGAGGAAGTGGTCGTGGCGACCAAGGTGCACGGGGCCACCATGCCGGGTGAGAACGGCCGCGGCCTGTCCCGCAAGCACATCATGGCGTCGATCGACGCCTCACTGGAGCGGCTGGACATGGACTATGTGGACCTGTACCAGATCCACCGCTGGGACCCGCGCACGCCGATCGAGGAGACGATGGCCGCGCTGCACGACGTGGTCAGGGCGGGCAAGGCCCGGTACATCGGTGCGAGCAGCATGTTCGGCTGGCAGTTCGCCAAGGCGCAGTACACCGCGGACGCGCACGGCTGGACCCGGTTCGTGTCCATGCAGGACTACTACAACCTGGTCTACCGCGAGGAGGAGCGGGAGATGATCCCGCAGTGCATCGATCAGGGCGTCGGGGTGATCCCGTGGAGCCCGCTGGCCCGCGGCCTGCTGGCCGGCAACCGGACCCGCGACGGCGGCAAGCACACGACCCGGGCGAACACCGACGCATTCGGCGACGCCCTGTACACGATGACCGAGGACTACGACGTCGCGGACCGCGCGGCCGAGGTCGCGGCGAACCGGGGCGTGCCGCCCGCCCAGATCGGGCTGGCCTGGCTGCTGCACCGGCCTGGGGTGACCGCGCCGATCGTGGGCGCCACCAAGGCCCAGCACCTCCAGGACGCGCTGGCCGCCGAGCAGCTGGAGCTGAGCGCGGACGAGATGGGCCAGCTTGAGGAGCTGTACGTCCCGCACCCCGTCGCCGGGCACAGCTGACCAAGACGGGGAGCCGGATGCGGAAGCGGCCGCCGGCCGGGTACGGGTTCCGGGCTGGCGGCCGTCTTGCCGTTCTGGCCGGTTAGCGGCCAGCGGTCAGCCCAGCCCGAGCGGCCGTGCGGACGTCAGTGGTGGCCGGGGCCTCGGTGGCCGTGCGGGCGTCAGTGGTCGCTCGGACCCCGGTGGTCGTGCGGACGTCAGCCGTGGTCGCGGGCTCGGTCGCGGTTGCAGGCTCGGTCGCAGGCTCGGTCGCGGTCGCGGTCGCGGTCGCGGTCGCGGTCGCGGGCTCGGTCGCGGGCTCGGTCGCGGTTGCGGGTGAATCCTCGCCCGGGCGCGGCCAGCGAGGCAGCAGCTGGGCGAGCAGGATCAGCAGCGGGGCGCTGGCCAGCTCGATCAGCAGGCAGTGGCCGATTGCGGTGACGTAGCCGGAGTGGCGCAGCGTGCCGAAGAACACCGTGCCGATCACCGCCACGCCAATGGCCCCGGCGAGCTGCTGGCATGTGTTGAGCACTCCGGACGCCGAGCCGACTTCGTGATCGGCCACCGAGGCCAGGATGAAGTCGAACAGCGGCGAGATCAGCATGCCGATGCCCGCGCCCAGGACCAGCTGGGCCGGGATCAGCGCCGCCGAGCTGGTGACGAGCCTGTCGCGGGTGATGATGAGGTACGTCCAGACCGTGCCGGCCGCGATGATCACTGCCGCGACCTGCAGGGCGGCGCGGCCGAGCCGTGGCACGACGACGGTGGCGGCCAGCACCGCGCCCACGGCCGAGCCAGCCGCGAACGGGGCGAGCGTCAGCCCGGCCCGGATAGCGGAGAAATGCTCGCCAAACTGGAAGTACAGGCTGAACGCCAGCAAGGTCCCGGTCATGCCCCCGAAGAAGACGACGATGGCGGCCAGGCCAGCGCTGTACCCGCGGTGCCGGAACACACTGGTCTCCACGAGCGTGGCCCGCCGCCGGCGGCCCTGGCGGCGGATCCAGGCGGCCAGCAGGGCGAACACGGCTACGCTGCCGGCCATCATGGCGTACGCCCAGGCTGGCCAGCCGGCCTGGCGCCCCTGGATGAGCGGGTAGATGAGCAGGGCCATGGCAACCGCGCCGAGCAGGATACCGACGCCGTCGAGACGGGCCGGGCGCCCGGACCGGGACTCAGGCATGAGCCGGGTGGCGCCCAGTGCGGCGGCCAGCCCGAGGGGCAGATTCACCAGGAAGATCAGCCGCCAGCCCGTGCCGAACGCATTGGCGTCCACCAGGATCCCGCCAATGATCGGCCCGAGCACCGCGGACAACCCGATGACGGGCCCGAAGACCGCGAACGCCGAGCCCTGGTCGGCCGGGGCGAACACGTCACGGATGATGCCGAGGCCCTGCGGGATGAGCAGCGCCGCCGCCGCCCCCTGGGCCAGCCGGCAGCCGATCAGCATGCCGGGGCTGACCGCGCAGGCAGATGCCAGCGAAGCAGTCACGAAGCCCAGCGCGCCGAGGATGAACAGCCGCTTACGCCCGTAGCGGTCGCCCAGCCGGGCCCCGGCGATGAGGCCGACGGCGAACGCCAGCGCATAACCACCGATGATCCACTCCAGGGCGGTACTGCTGGCCCGCAGCCCGGTCCGGATGGCCGGGGCAGCGACGTTGACGATCGTGCCGTCCAGCAGGTCCATGCACTCGGCCGCCAGGACCAGCGCGAGGACCGCCCAGCGGTGCGGATGACTAACCGGCCCCCGGCCCGTTCCCG
Source organism: uncultured Actinomycetes bacterium (assembly GCA_963834515.1). GTDB lineage: Bacteria > Actinomycetota > Actinomycetes > Streptosporangiales > Streptosporangiaceae > RYN-230. The sequence continues at coordinate 163,078 of CAWICB010000001.1, forward strand.
GCCCGGGCGGTGGGCCCGCCACCTGCGCAGCGGCCTGATCGATGACCTGGTCCATGAGTACCCCTCTAGATTGGATCATCGTTCCGAACATTGTTCGTCAATGGATTACGAACAATGTTCTACACTGCTGGGGTGAGCACGTCAAGGAGCGATCGGCCGGCCGGGGTGCCGGGAACGCCTGAGACGCCGGGCCAGCCCGGGGCGGCCGCCCCGCCGGGGGCGCTGGGCCAGCCTGGGGCACCGGGCCAGCCTGGGGCACCGGGCCAGCCCGGGGCACCGGGCCAGCCCGGGGCACCGGGCCAGCCCGGGGCGGCCGCGCCGCCTGGGACGCTGGGCCAGCCCCGGAGTGCGGGCCCGCCCGCTGCGGCTGGCCCGCCCGAGGTGCTGCCCGGGGCGCCCCGCCGGGTGCCCCGGCGCAAGGGACCTGGCGGGCGCCGGCCCACGCTGACCGTGGACGGGATCGTCACGGCGGCGATCGAAGTGCTCGACGAGACGGGGGTGGCCGGCCTGTCCATGCGCCGGGTGGCCGAGCACCTGGGCACCGGGGTGGCGTCGCTCTACGCTCACGTGTCCGGCAAGGAGGAGCTGCTCGAGCTGGTCTTCGACGCGCTCGTCGGCCAGGTGCCGCTCGAAGACCCGGACCCGGCCCGGTGGCGGGAACAGCTGCACCGGATGCTGCGTGACCTGCGGGACATCCTGGCCGCGCATAGCGACGCCGCGCTAGCCGGGCTGGCCCGGGTCCCCACCTCCCCGCAGACCCTGGCCGCGGCCGAATGCCTGGTCGGGGTGCTCCGGGCGGGCGGCCTGTCCGACCGGGTCATCGCGCTGGGCTTCGACCAGCTCACCCTGTGGGTGTCGGCCTGCGCCTACGAGGCCGGCGTGTACCGGGCCAGCCGCGCGGACCCGGCCGAGCTCGACCGGTACTTCGCCGAGGTGCACGCGTTCTACGCCGCGCTGCCCGCGGGCCGCTACCCGGTCCTGGCGTCGATCGCGCCCGACATGGCCGGGGCTGACAGCGACGAGCGCTTCGAGTTCGGTCTCGGCCTGCTGATCGCCGGCCTGGAAGCGGCCAGCGCGGCCAGCTGACCGCAGCCGTCCACCCGCCTGCGCAGCCCGTCAACCCGCCGCCTGACCGCAGCCCGTCAGCCGGCCGCCTGACCGCAGCCCGTCAGCCCGGCCGCACTGGCGGGCGGGTACTCCAGGCCGACCAGGCCGGCCAGCTCGCCGAGCGTGATCTCGAACATCGGCTCGGCGTCCGCCAGTGCGAAGTGCAGGTGGCCGAACACCTCCAGGCTGACCATCCCGTACAGCCGGACCCAGCAGCGCAGGAAGATCAGCCCGGCGCCGAGCGGCAGGTCCACGCCCAGGCCTTCCCGGTACCGGGCCAGCTGCTCGCGCAGGCCGGGGTCGATCTCGTCGTCGGCCGGCACCGGGAACGGCTGCTTGCGCCACAGCTCGTAGAACAGCGTGAAGAACACGGCGCTGAACTTCCCGGCGCACTCGGCGACCACATCCAGGTTTTCGTGCAGGGCTTCGAGGGTCGGCAGCGGCGTGCCGAACAGCAGCCCGAACTCGGCCTGGTGGGCCAGGCCCCAGCGGCGGAACTCGCGGCACGCGGCGATCATCTTCTCGGCCATGCCGGGACCGGCGGCCTGGATGGCCGCCTCGATGCCAGCCCCGATCTCGCTGAAGATGTCCCCGACCACGTGCTTGATCAGGTCCTCGTGGCTGCCGAAGTAGCGGTAGAGCGCTGGCGCGGTCATGCCCATCTCGCGCGCGATGGCGCGCAGCGTGACCGCGTCCGGGCCCTGCTCGACCAGGATCTTCCGGGCCGTCTGCTTGATCTCCACGGTCGTCTCAGCCCGGACGCGGTCGCGCCGGCTCAGCGTCTCGACCATGGATGCGCCTCCTGACCGGGGCCTTGCTGAGAGCCCGCTGTGATCCGGGTTGCCATCAGGTAAACAGCCTTGACAGTAGTAAACACCATATGCAACGTTAACGCTATTAGCAGTTTACGGTGTTTACCAGGGTGATTCCTGATAGCAGTGTAGGCGGTGGAGGGGCCCGATGTTCGAGTCATGGGGACGCCTGATGTACGCACGGCGGCGGCTGGTGCTGGCCCTCGCCGCCCTGGTTGTGGTGGCCGCGGCCGTCTGGGGGACCGGCGTGTTCGGCGCGCTCCAGTCGGGCGGCGGGTTCAGTGCGCCGGGCAGCCAGAGCCAGCAGGAGAGCGACCTGGCCGCCCGGACGTTCGGCCGGAACACCGCCGACGTGGTCGTCCTCTACACCAGCCGACGCCTGACCGTGCATGACGCCGCGTTCCGGGACGCGGTGACCCGGACCTTGGCCAGCCTGCCCAGGGCCGACGTGCCGTCCGCTGCCACGTACTGGAATACCGGTTCGGCCCAGTTCGCCGGCTCGGGCGGCCACGCTACCTATGTCGCTCTGCAGCTGGCGGGCGGATCCGACTCGGCCCGGCTGAACACGTACGCCACCATCCAGGGCAAGCTGGCCGCTCCCGGGCTGGCCAGCCAGGTCGGCGGGCAGGTCCCGACGTACGCCGCGATCAACAAGGAGGTCAAGGCGGACATCGGCCGGGCCGAGGCCATCTCGCTGCCGGTGCTGCTCATCCTGCTGCTGGTGATCTTCGGCAGCCTGGCCGCGGCCAGCCTGCCGCTGGCCATCGGCGGCCTCGGCATTCTCGGCTCGTTCGCCGCCCTGCGCCTGCTCACGCTGGTCACCGGCGTGTCCATCTACTCGATCAACATCACCACCATCCTCGGCCTCGGCCTGGCCATCGACTACGGCCTGTTCATGGTCAGCCGGTTCCGGGAGGAACTGCACCGGCAGCCCACGACCGAGGATGCGGTGGCCCGCACGGTGGCCACGGCTGGCCGCACCGTGACCGTGTCCGGGATCACCGTGGCCGTGGCGCTGGCCAGCCTGATGCTCTTCCCCGAGACGTTCCTGCGCTCGATGGGCTACGGCGGGGTGGCCACCGTCCTGGTCAACATGCTGGCCGCGCTTACCGTGCTGCCCGCCCTGCTGGCCGTGCTCGGCCCCCGGGTCAACGCGCTCCGGGTGCGCCGCGCCGCGGGCGGCCCGGCCCGGGCCGAGCAGAGCGGCGGCTGGTACCGGCTGGCCCGCAGTGTGATGCGCCGGCCGGTGGTCTACGTGGTCGTCATCGTGGCCGCGCTGCTCGCTCTGGCCGCCCCGTTCCGGCACATCACCTGGGGTGGCACCGACGCGCGGTCGCTGCCTGCGGGCGCCCCGGCCCGGGTCGTCACCGAGGCGCTGAACCGGGACTTCCCCGGCAACCCGGCCAGCCCCATCGAGGTGCTGGCCCGGCTGGATGGCCCGGTCCTGGCCCCGGCCGGGCACGCCGCGCTGGCTTCCTACGTACAGCGCCTGGCCCATGTCCCCGGTATCTCGGCCGTGCAGGTCACCGGGCTGCGCGGGGACGCCGCCCGGCTGGATCTGCGGTACGCCGTGGATCCCTCCTCGGTCGCGGCGCGGCAGCTGGTCACCGCGGTGCGCGCCGTGCCGGCCCCAGCTGGCAGTCACGTCTACGTGGGCGGCGTGACTGCGCAGCTGGTGGACGAGCTGGCCAGCCTGAGCCACATCCTGCCGTGGATGGCGCTGGTCATCTGCCTGGCCACGTTCGTGCTGCTGTTCCTGGCCTTCGGCTCGGTGGTGCTGCCGGTCAAGGCCATCGTGATGAACGTGGCGTCGCTGTCGGCCACGTTCGGCGTCATCGTCTGGATCTTCCAGGAGGGGCACCTGTCCGGGCTGCTCCGGTTCACCCCGACCGGCACCATCGACCCGGCCATGCCCATCCTGCTGCTGGCCATCGTGTTCGGCCTGTCCATGGACTACGAAGTGTTCCTGCTGTCCCGGATCCGCGAGCGCTACGACGTCACCGGCGACGTCACCGGCGACAACACCGCGGCCATCGCCAGCGGGCTGCAGCGCACCGGCGGCCTCATCACCAGCCTGGCCCTGATGCTGGTCGTGGTGGTGGGCGCGTTCTCCGCGTCCGGCATCACGTTCATCAAGCTGCTCGGCGTGGGCATGATCGTCGCGCTGATCGTAGACGCCACGATCGTCCGGGTCCTGCTGGTACCGGCCACCATGCGGCTGCTCGGCCGGCTGAACTGGTGGGCGCCCGGCCCGCTGGCCCGGGTATACGGCCGGTTCGGCATCCGCGAGGAACGCACCGGTCAGCCTGCCCCGGAGCCGGCCGTCAGCGGCCCCGTGGTTAGCCAGCCCCGTGGTTAGCCAGCACTGACGGCCAGCGCGAGCGGCAGCACGGCCGGCGCCCCGGCCTCGCGGAGCAGCTTGGCGGCCACCGTCATGGTCCACCCGGTCTCGATCCGGTCGTCGATGACCAGCACCGGGCCGGCCAGGCCGGCCACCGCCGCCCGGACCGGGTCAGGCAGCACCAGCTCGCGCCACACCGCCTGCAGCCGCTGCGGGCTGTTGAACTGCCGCGGCCCGGGCCCGCGGCCCGCGTAGCCGAGCGAGCCGAGCAGCGGCAGCCGCCCGATCCCGGCGATCCGCTCGGCCAGGCTGCCGACCAGCCGCGGCCTGCTCTGGCTGGGCAGGCTGACCACCCCGGCCGGCCGCTGCGCCCAGTCCCACGCCGCGAGGACCTGCACCAGGGCGGCTACCAGATCGTCCGGCACCGCCTGGTCCGGCCCGGCGTCCTCTTCTTGCTCAACTCCCTCCGGTGCGCTGCCACTCAGCACGGCGCGCAGCCGCACGCCCCAGCCGAGCCCGGTCAGGCGGCCGAGGGCCCGGCCGGTGCCGGCCGACAGCTCGGGGGCGATCTTGCCGGAGACCCCGACCCCCAGGGCTGGCATGCCTGGCGGCCACATCCGGCGCGGGGTGACGTCGAGCCCGGGCCGGAGCAGCCGGGCCTGCGCCGCCGCGGTGCCGGCCGCGGGCACCTCAGCCGGCCAGGGGTGCCCGGTGCAGTTGTCGCACCGGCCGCACGGGGCGGCCGCCGGGTCGTCCAGCTGCTGCCGGAGGTACTCCATCCGGCACTGGCTGGTGCCGAGGTAACTGAGCATGGCCTGCTGCTCGCGCTGCCGCTCGGCGGCCACCCGGGCGTAGCGGTCCGCGTCGTAGGCCCACGGCTCCCCGGTCGCGGTCCAGCCACCGCTGACCCGGTGCACCGCGCCGTCCACGTCCAGCACCTTGAGCATCATCTCCAGCCGGGCCCGGCTCAGGTCAACCTGGGTTTCCAGCGCGCTGGCCGACAGCGGGCGGCCAGCCGCGCCCAGCGCGGCCAGGGTGGCCCGGACGACCGGCTCCGGCGGGAAGGCCAGTGAGGCGAAGTAGTTCCAGATGTCCCGGTCCTCGGGGCCGGGCAGCAAGATCACCTCGGCCCGGGGCACCGCCCGCCCCGCCCGGCCGATTTGCTGGTAGTACGCGACCGGCGACTGCGGGGCGCCCAGGTGCACCACGAAGCCCAAGTCCGGCTTGTCGAAGCCCATGCCGAGCGCGCTGGTCGCGACCAGGGCCTTGAGCTCCCCGGCCAGCAGCGCCCGCTCCGCGTCCAGCCGCTGGGCCTGCTCGTCGCGGCCGGTGTAGGGCGCGACCTGGTGGCCGCGGTCCCGCAAGAAAGCGGCCGTCTCCTGGGCCGCGGCCACGGTGAGTGCGTAGATGATGCCCGAGCCGGGCAGCTCGGCCAGGTGCCCGTCCAGCCAGCCGAGCCGCTGCTGCGCGGTGGCCAGCCGGACCACGGCCAGCCGCAGGCTCTCCCGGTCCAGTGGGCCGCGCAGCACCAGCACCTCGCCATCCGCGCCGCTGGCCAGCTGCTCGGCCACGTCCCGGGTGACCCGGGCATTGGCGGTGGCCGTGGTGGCCAGCACCGGCACCCCGGGTGGCAGCCCGGCCAGCAGGCTGCGCAGCCGCCGGTAGTCGGGGCGGAAATCATGGCCCCAGTCCGAGATGCAGTGCGCCTCGTCCACCACCAGCAGCCCGGCGGTGGCCGCCAGCCGGGGCAGCACCAGGTCCCGGAACTGCGGGTTGTTCAGCCGTTCCGGGCTGACCAGCAGCACGTCCACCGTCCCGGCCGTGATCTCCGCGTAGATCTCGTCCCACTCGGTGACGTTGGCCGAGTTCACCGTGCGGGCGTGCAGGCCGGCCCGGGCCGCCGCGTCGATCTGGTTGCGCATCAGCGCGAGCAGCGGCGAGACGATCACGGCCGGTCCCGCGCCTCGGGCCCGGAGCAGCGCGGTGGCCACGAAGTAGACCGCGGACTTCCCCCAGCCGGTGCGCTGCACGACCAGCGCCCGGCGGCGGCCACCGGCCAGCGCCTCGATCGCGGTCCACTGGTCCGCGCGCAGCCGGGCCGACTCGCCGGCCAGCGCGCGCAGGCAGCGCTCCGCCTCGTCGCGCAGGCCGTCGGTGGCACCGTCGGCCTGGCCGGCCTGGTCAGCGGTAGGGGCAGCCATGCCTTCCTTGCTATCAGGTCCCGCCGACATCCTGGCCCGGTCTGCGCCCGCCCGGGGTGTCAGCGTGGCGGACAGCCCAGAGCGAACTATCCTGCTGCAGGTGGGAGGTGGCGTTCCGGGTGATGGAGGAGACCGGCCGTAGCGCAGTTCCAGTATCCGCGGGAGGAAGTGAGCTGCGGTGGATTATGTAAAGGCCCTGTTCAGCGTCAGGGGCCTGGTCATCGTGGTCTACGTCCTGATCGGCGTGTTCGTGAACACAGCGTCGCCGCACATACCCCACGCGGCGTTCAACCTGGCCGCGCTGCACAGCTGGGTGCAGTACTTCATCTCCATCTTCTTCTGGCCGCTCAGCTTCTGGCACCCCACGTTCAGCGTGGGCAAGTGGCCAGCGGGCTCGGTGTTCTGAACGCCCGGCCAGTGTCCTTTGCCATTGGATCTGAGCCATTTCGCCAAGGGGCGCGGCCGGTTGATTTTGTTCGTGTGATGTGGGATCTGGCCCTAATTTCGGGCTCTGGCGCGGATTCCGTGAGTGGTCGTGAGGGTGACGGTTGGGCCTGCCCTCTCTGCCAAGCTGTCGTGAGGCAACTCGCCTCTCAGTAACCACTGATCTTTCCGAGGGCGGGGATGGAGACAAGTTCCCGAGATGACCATGACCGTGCTCGACCGTGCCCTGGTGGCCGGCGATGCTGGGCAGATGGCCAGCGAGCGGCAGGAGCGCCCGGATCCGGAGGTGCCTGAGAAGGCCCGCCGGCGGACGTTCACCGCGCAGTACAAGCTGGATGTGGTGGCCGAGTATGACGCGGCGCCGACGGGTGAGAAGGGCGCTGTGCTGCGCCGGGAGGGCCTGTATTCCAGTCACGTGATCGAGTGGCGGCGGGCGCGTGATGCTGGCGCGCTGGCCGGGCCAGCGCGGCCTCGCGGCCGTCCGGCGGCTGATCCGCGGGACGCGCAGATCACCCGGCTGCGCAAGGAGAAGGCCAAGCTGGAGCAGGAGCTGGCTAAGGCCCGCTTCGTGGTGGATGTCCAGTCAAAACTTCAGGCGCTCTTGGAGACGATCTCCGAGGGCGCGGACACCACCGACGGGTCGAGTTCGTGACCGACCAGGCCATCGCCCTGCTCGCCCCCCGGATCGGCACACGGGCGGCGTGCGCGGCATCAGGCGTTGCGCAGGCCAGCTGGTACCGGCGGCACCGGGCCAGCCCGGCACCATTGCAGCGGCCGGCCGTGCCGCAGCGCGACCGTGTGCAGCCACGGGCGCTGTCACCGGCCGAGCGGGCGGCGATCTTCGGCGCGCTGCACGCGGAGCGATTCGCTGACACTGCCCCGGCCGAGGTCTGGGCCACCCTGCTGGACGAGGGAACCTACCTCGGGTCGCTGTCCACCTTCTACCGGCTGCTCCGGCAGGCCGGCGAGACCCGCGAGCGGCGCTCGCAGGCTGTGCACCCCGCCGCGATCAAACCCGAGCTGATGGCCACCAGGCCGAACCAGGTCTGGTCGTGGGACATCACGAAGCTGCACGGACCCGCGAAATGGACGTACTACTACCTCTACGTAATCCTGGACATCTACTCCCGGTACGCCGTCGGCTGGATGGTCGCCACCCGCGAGTCCGCCACGCTGGCGGAGAAGCTGATCGCCGCGACCGCGGCCAAGCAGCACATCGGCCGCGGGCAGCTCACCATCCACGCCGACCGCGGCAGCTCGATGACCTCCAAGCCGGTAGCGTTCCTGCTCGCCGACCTGGGCGTCATCCAGTCACATTCCCGCCCTCACGTCAGTAACGACAACCCGTATTCCGAGGCGCAGTTCAAGACCCTCAAATACCGGCCCGGGTTCCCCGGCCGCTTCAGCTCGATCGAGGCCTCCCGGGAACACTGCCAGGCGTTCTTCCCCTGGTACAACACACAGCACCGGCACTCGGGCGTGGGCCTGCACACCGCCGCCGACATCCACCACGGCACAGCCGGAGCCGTCCAGGCCGCCCGGGCCAGCGTCCTGACCACCGCCTACCACCAGCATCCCGAACGCTTCGTCAACAAGCCCCCCGCGCCCCCAGCCCTGCCAGCCACCTCCTGGATCAACCCACCCCACAAGGAAGCCGCCACTCAGTAACAACCACACACCGGCGGGGTCTATCTCACGAACGGTGTTTCCGGCGTTGGCTGGTTAGTAGGTCTCGGCGGCCGGCCAGCGGTCACCGAACGTGATGGCGAAGGCGTTGATCACGGGTTTCCAGCGCATCGTCCACCGGGTGCGGCCTGTCCCGGTCGGGTCCAGGCTGCGGGTCACAAGATACAGGCATTTCAGTGCGGCCTGCTCGCTGGGAAAGTGGCCGCGGGCCCGGACCGCGCGGCGGTAGCGGGCGTTCAGGGATTCGATCGCGTTCGTGGAGCAGATCACCTTCCTGATCTCGGTATCGTAGTCGAGGAACGGGATGAATTCGTTCCACGCGTTGCGCCACAGCCGGATCATCGCACCATATTTATCACCCCACTTCTCTTCCAGCTCGTCCAGCGCCGCGGACGCCGCATCCACATTAGGCGCGGTATAGATAGGCCTGATATCCCGCTTGATCGCATCAGCGTCCCTGCGGGAAGTGAGCCGGAACGTATTCCTGATGAGATGGATAATGCATGTCTGGACGATGGCGAGCGGCCACACATTCCCCACCACTTCCGGCAGGCCTTTCAGCCCGTCGCACACCAGGAAGAACACATCCCGCACCCCACGGTTCTTCAGGTCGGTGAGCACGCTCATCCAGAACCTGGCGCCCTCACCGCCGGTCCCGGCCCACAGGCCCAGCACGTCCTTGCGGCCGTTAACGGTGACGCCTATGGCGGCGTAGACAGGCCGGTTGGCCACCTGGCCGTCCCTGACCTTGACCACGATGGCGTCGATGAAGACCGCCACATAAACCGCATCCAGCGGCCTGCTGGCCCATTCCTGCATCTCGGCCACGACTTTCTCGGTGATCCGCGACACGGTTTCCCTGGAAATAGACGCCCCGTAGATCTCAGCGAAATGCGCCGAGATCTCTCCCGTGGTCAGTCCTTTCGCATACAGCGACAGCACAATCTCGTCCACCTCGGTGAGCCGGCGCTGTCTCTTCTTCACGATCTGCGGTTCGAAAGTCCCCTCGCGGTCGCGGGGAACATCGATGCGGACTTCACCTGCCGCATCGGAGATGACCGTCTTGGAGCGGACGCCGTTGCGCACATTCGCTGACCGGCGTTCCGGCGCCGCCTGATTCTTCTCATGCCCCAGGTGCTCAGTGATCTCCTCGTTCAGGGCCGTTTCCAGCACATTCCTGGTGAATAGCTTCAGCAGCCCATCAGGCCCGGTCAGCTCCAGGCCCCGCTGCCGGGCCTCGGCCACCATCGCCGCCGCGGCGGCCTGCTCTGGTGACAGCTGCCGCCCGTCACTCTCGTCACTTTTGTGCTCGTTCACAGCATCTGATGTCATCACTCACAGTGCCCATCCCGCCGGATCTCAGCCCGGCGTGTCGGGCCGGAAACACCGTTCGCTGCACAGTCCCCACCGGCGCCTCATACAGGTTGACAGGTTCCGCTGGGGGCTGCTGTTTGCCTGCTGGGATGGTGAAGATCACGATTTGGTGGCTGGCGGTGTGCCACAGCTGACATAGGGCGAGGCCCCGGTAGGACGTGGGATCGGCCAAGATCACTCGCGTCCTGAGGAGCCTCGCTGGTGTCTCAGTGTGCCACGGTGGCCGTTGGGCTGCCTTCCCCTGCTGCTGTTGCTGGGTGTGATGCCCGGGAGCTGTGCTCCTGGTTTGCCCCTCATCTGGATGGCCTGGAAATAGAGCGGGTCAGTTGCGGCGATGACGGGGTGGTAATCGAGGCGCGGTCCCGGTCGGCGGGTGCGGAGTGCCCGGCCTGCGGATCCTGGTCCTCGCGGGTGCATAGCGGCTACCTGCGCACGGTGCAGGACGGCCCGGCTGGCGGCCGGCCGGTGCTGATCCGCCTGGCGGTGCGCCGGTTCTTGTGCCGTAACCCGGGCTGCCCGGCGGTCACCTTCGCTGAGCAGGTGGCGGGGCTGACCGGCAGGTACCGGCGGCGCAGTATGCCGCTGCTGGCGTTACTGGCGCAGATCGGGCTGGTGCTGGCGGGCCGGGCCGGGGCCCGGCTGGCTGGGGTGCTGGGCATCCCGGTGCACCGCACTACGCTGCTGGCCCTGGTCGCCGCCCTGCCCGAACCGTGCCGGAGCACGGCGCCGGTGGTGACCGGCGTGGATGACTTCGCCCTGCGGAAGGGGCGGATCTATGGCACCGTGCTGGTTGACGTGGTCACGGGCAAGCCTGTGGAGATGCTGGCTGACCGTGAGGCCGGGACGCTGGAGGCGTGGCTGGCCGCTCACCCGGGCGCGCAGGTGATCTGCCGCGACCGGGCCGGCAATTACGCCGAAGGCGCGCGCGGGGGCGCACCGGAGGCGATCCAGGTGGCTGATCGCTGGCATGTCTGGCACAACCTGGGCGAATACGTCGAGAAGGCGGTCGCCGCCCACCGCGGCTGCCTCACGCGTCCCGCCAGCGCCAGCAGCACGCCGGGGCTTTCCGGGGAGGCGCCCCCGGCTCCCGGGTTGCCTGCGCCGGCATCTGAGCCGGAGGGCCTGCGTGATGTCTGCGGCCGGGACCGGCGCCTGGTGACCCGCACCCGCAGCCGCCACGCCGCTGTCCACGGCCTGCTGGCTGCCGGGCACTCCGAACGCGAGGCCGCCCGCATCCTGGGCCTGAGCCGCGGCACCGTGCACCGGTTCGCAGCCGCCGCCAGCGCAGAAGAACTGCTAGTCAAGGCCACCACCCGGCAGACCAAGATCGACCGGTACAAGCCGTTCTTACGCCAGCGCTGGAATGAGGGCATCACCAGCGCCACCGTCCTGCACGCCGAACTGCAGGCCAAGGGCTGGCAGGGCAGCGTGCAGGCAGTGCAGCGTTACGTGCGGCCATTCCGCGCGATGACGGCCGCGCCGCCCCCGGGCCCAGTGATCCCCGCCACCCGCCAGATCACCCGCTGGCTGCTAACCCGCCCCACCGCCCTCAGCGATGAGGAACAGGCCCAGTTCGCCGGCCTCCAGGACCACTGCCCCCACCTGGCCGTCCTGGCCGCCTGCGTCCGCAGCTTCGCCGAGATCATGGCCCGGCGCCAGGGCGAGCAGGAACTGGAGGGCTGGCTCACCCAGGCCGAGACCAGCGACCTGCCCGAACTACGCTCCTTCGCCAACGGCATCCGCCGCGACCAGGACGCCGTCACCGCCGGGCTCACCCTGCCCTACAGCTCCGCCGCCGTCGAAGGCACCGTCACCAAGATCAAAATGCTCAAGCGGCAGATGTACGGCCGCGCCAGCTTCGCCCTGCTCCGCAAACGCGTCATCCTCCATCCCGGATAACACTGACCACGGAATCCGCGCCAGAGCCTAATTTCGTGATGGTAACGACGCCCGGAGCGTCAGCCTGCCGGTGTGCAGGGGTCAGAAGCGGGCTTTGAGCTCGTCCAGCTCTCGTGCCCGCTCGCTGAGCCTGGCGTAGGCGGGCCGTTCGCGGATCCGGGCCAGGACCCAGCTGACGGCTTCTGCCCGGCTGACTGCGGTGCCCGTGGTGATCAGCTCGTCCAGCATCTCCAGGTCCGCGGGTCCGAGCCTGATGTCAGCCGGGGTGAGATCCTGCTCGCTTCTGGCTGGATCGTCGGGCGGGGAACCGAGCCGGTGCCTGACCTTGCCCTGGCGGCCGTTCTCGCCGAACCAGAACTCCAGGTGGCCGGCGCCGGGAAGCTGCTCTGCGAGCTCGCGCTGAAGTTCGCCGATCATCGTCTCGTGGTCCCGGTGCCAGGCCCGGTGGGACGGGGCTTCCTCGGCCTCTTCGATGAATACGCGGGCCAGCAGGTCTCCCGGCTCGACCGACGGGTCGTCGCCGTGCTGCAGCAGCGCGACCCGCTGCACCCCGCCGTCGGGGAAATGCTCCCTCACCTGCTCACCGAGCCTGGTTTGCAGCTGGTCTAGCACGGCCCGGTCCAGGCCTGCCTGCGCCCGGGGCTCGCCAGGCCCGCGCGCCCGCTCGCTGGGCCGCGCGTAGGCCGGCTGCTCGCGGATGCGGGCCAGGGCCCAGCGCGCGCCCTCCGCGCGGCTGGCCGCGATGCCCGCAGCGATCAGCGCGTCCAGCGTCGCCAGGTCCGCGGGCCCGAGGAGAGCCCCCGGCACCTGGGTGACGCCGCGCGCGATCTCGTCCTCTTCCGGGTCGAGCAGGGAGATGCCGACCGGCTGCATGATCCTCGTGGGGGGAAGGCCAGCGCTGTCGCGGACGTCGGTGGTGACCATGAACCCCTTGACCTCGGGAAGCCGCTGCGCGCGGAGGTCCTCCAGCCGGTCGAAGTGTTCTGCCGTCCAGGCGTCCCGCGTCGCGCCATCCTGGCCGAGGATGACCAGCAGGTACAGTTCTCCCGGCTCGATCACCGGATGGTCCCCGTAGTGCAGCAGCATGAGCTGCGGTACCGCGTCCGGGGGGAAACGCTCCGCCGCCTCAGCATCGATCATCCGCTGGATGCGATCTGTCGTCGCCGGTTCCACGGCCGCCTCCTTATTCACCCTGCCGTCAGGGTCACCTGGTCCCTGCGGGTCAGCTGGGCCCAGTCAGAACCGGGCTTTAAGCTCGCTGATCTCACGCACCCGGTTTTGCAGCTGCGCGTAGGCCGGGTTCTCACGGATGCGGCCCACCGCCCAGCGCAGCACCTCCGCGCGGCTGCCCGCGATCCCCGCGGTGATCAGCGTGTCCACGGTCGCCAGGTCGGCAGGCCCGAGCCGCGTCATGACCGGGGTGAGTTCCTCTGCCGCGTCATCGAGTGGCTTAGCGGCCCGGCCCCCGCGGCCGATCTTCAGGACATGACGGCGGCGCTTCTCCGTCTCCTCTGGATTGTCAGCCTGGAACTCCACCCACGCGATGACGCGGGGCAGTTCGTCGTTCAGCTTCCTGAGGCGCTCGCGGTTGGCTTTCTCGAAAGAACCGACGATTTCCTCGTCCGCTTCCTCGCCCTCCGGCTGGTCCGGCCGGTGAAGGAAGACCCGGACCGCGACGTCTCCCGGCTCTACCGCCGGGTCGTCCCCGTACTCCAGCACCTGGACCCGGCTGATGACGTCGTCAGGAAAAAGCGACCTGATGTGCTTCTCGGCACGCATGGTCCCAGGCTTCGCCATGTCCCCTTCCTGACCTGAAATCCTTACGCGTATAACACGTGTAAGCCATGAAACATAGGCTATTACGCCGTCACCCGTCTGGTCAAGTAATGACGCGCCGCCGGACGCGGAGGCCGGGCTGCCGCCGAGGTGCCGCTCAGGACGCGATCGATGAAATCCGCTGCCACGGCACCCGCGGGTGGTTCCGGGGTCTCACCGTCCAGCGCTCACCAACGGCCCGCAGCCGTATCCATCATGAAATTGGGCCAGATCCCAAAACTCACGAACGAAGGCCGCCGGGTGCGTCACGGCGGGGCGCTGTATTCCCGGAGGCTGCGCGCGGCGAGCCAGACGACATCGGGGTATATGGCGATCTCGACGGCGGAGTGGCCGGGGCCGTCGTCTGGCCCGCCAGGTCTGCCGCTGAGCACGGCGGCCAGGGCCTGTTCCCGGGTGGCGGGGCGAGCTGGCGCAGGCGCTGCCGTTGGCCCGGGATCCAGGTGCCGCCGCGGAGGGCCTGGTAGATGGCCTGGGTGGCGGTGCTGATGGTGGCCTCGACATCCTGCCACGGGTGGCGGTGCAGCTGGGCGAGGTGGCGGCGCTGCGCCTTGAGGATCTCTGGGAACGGGCCGACGTCGAGCTGGGCGGCGTGGGTGCGGGCGGAGGGGCAGGTCCAGAGCCGGTGGCGGCGGCAGACGGTCTGGTGCGGGGGCAGGCAGGCGATGGGCCGGTGATGCCGCGGCGGGCTGTGCAGCGGCGGCAGGCCGGACGCAGCAGCTGGCCGAACCTGCTGGGGTCGCGCAGGTAGAGGCCGGCGTCGTCCCAGCAGAGCCGGGCGATCCGGGCCAGCGGCTGGCCGGCCGCAGCCGCGAGACGGTCCTGCCAGTGCTGTTTCCGCTGGCCGGGGTCCAGAGTGACCGTGGCGGGGTCGTCCAGGCCGCCGGTGAGTTCCAGGAGTTCCAGGTGGTTGGCGTCGCCGAGCCGGCTGATGCAGTCCAGGTAGTACTCGCCGGGGATCGGGGTGACGGTGCGGGGCAGCGGCCGGGGCGGCAGCGTGCTGGCCCAGTCGGCGAAGCGGGCCAGCCGGGCCGGGTTGAGGGGTCACCGGGTGCTGCTGGCGCGGCGGGTGGCCGACTCGGCGGCGTGGTCGATGCGCACGCTGTCCAGCAGCGGGCGGGTGATCGCCTCCTGGCCGTCCAGGATGGCGCGGATCGCCGCGCCGCGGTTCAGGTGGGTCAGGCTGCCGATCATGCCGCCGGTGCGCTGGTGCAGATACTTGGACTGGGCGGGCAGTGGGCCGGGCTCGTGATGGTGCAGCCGCAAGGTGGCTTCCAGGGCCGCGATCAGCTGGGCCCATTCCTGGCGGTAGGGGAACGCGCCGGTGCAGATCAGCTCACAGCGCCCGGCGAGCTGGCGGCCGCGGGTGCCGGTGATCAACACCGCAGCGCTCCACGTCGATCCCGGCGTAGATGAAGGTCGCGGGCAGGTGCTCGGTGAAGCACTTCAGGTGATCCGAGAGATCCTCCCCGGCGGGGGTGCCGTGGTTGAGGTTGTGGATCTCATCGACCAGGACCAGGTCGGTGCGGGCGTCGATGAGGACCTGGCAGACCGCATCAGCGATGTCGGTGACGTTGGCCCGGGTCCGCAGCGGCAGGCCGAGGAACCGGGCGGACTCCATGGCCAGCTTGCGCGGCGAGCCCTTGGGCGGGCAGACAGCCGGATCAGCCGCCGAGCCGCCCGGCCACGTAGAGCAGCAGGATCACCCCGCCGATGAACAGCACGCTCACCCCGGTGTGCCGCCATGCGGTCTTCCTGGCGTTAGGTACGGCGCGCTTGGCCGTGTTGAGCTGCCGCATCGAGGCACGGGCCGCCCCGAAGCGGTAGGCGGCGAACCCGGCCAGGATGCCGCACAGCAGGAAAAGCAGGACCACTGGTCCAGCTTGCACCAATCTGGCCCGCGCCGCACGGTGGGATGCCGCGCCGCCCGGTGGGATAGTGCCGGTAAACATCGGATGTGCGCGGATGTCGGTGGCCAGGGCCTGGGGCAGCAGCGCAGTGAGCAGGCCGGGTACGGAGGGCTGCCGTGGCGCTGACGGACGAGGCCATCGAGAAGATCAAGGCGATGATCGTCTCCGGCACGCTGCGGGCCGGGGACCGGCTGCCCCGGGAAGCCGACCTGGCCGCTGAGCTGGGCCTGTCCCGGAGCTCGCTGCGCGAGGCAGTCAAGGCACTGTCGCTGGTCAACATTCTCGACGTGCGGCGCGGTGACGGCACGTACGTGACCAGCCTGGAGCCGCCGCTGCTGCTCGAGGCGCTCAGCTTCATCGTGGACTTCCACCTCGAGACCGCCGTGCTGGAATTCCTGCAGGTGCGCCGGATCCTGGAGCCAGAGGCCACGGCCATGGCGGCGGAGCGGATCACCCCGGCCGAAGTCGACGCGCTGCGCGTGCTGCTGGACAGCCTGGGCGATCATCCCCAGGTGGAGGACCTGGTCGCCAACGACCTGGAGTTCCACCGCCGGGTCTCGGCCTGCTCCGGGAACAGCGTGCTCTGCTCGCTGCTGGACTCGCTGTCCGGGCCGACCTCCCGGGCCCGGGTGTGGCGCGGGCTGACCCAGGCCGGTGCGGCGCAGCGGACGCTGGCCGAGCACCGCGCCATCCTCGGCGCGCTGAGCTCGCACGATCCCGTGGTGGCCAGGTCATGGTCCACGGTGCACGTCGCCTCGGTCCAGCAGTGGCTGGCCGCCGTGCGGTAAGTCCTGCGGCGGCAGGCACAGCCGGTAGCAGTGGGCCGCGTTGCCGGCCAGCACGCCGGTCAGCTCGGCCGGGCTGAGCCGTCCGGCCAGCACCGTAACGGCCAGCCGCAGCACGTCCGGGTAGCCAGCGGCCAGGGTGCACACCGGCCAGTCCGAGCCGAACATCAGCCGCCCCGGCCCGAAGCAGTCCAGCAGCCGGTTGGCGTACGGGGTGATCTGGGCCGGCTCCCAGCCCGGCCCTGCCTCAGTGACCAGCCCGGACAGCTTGCAGCTGACGTTGGCCGCGGCGGCCAGCTCGCCGATCAGGCTTGACCACGGCTCGCGCTGGCCGTGGGCGATATCCGGCTTGGCCCCGTGGTCCAGCACGAACCGGACCTGGCCGAGGTCGCGGGCCAGCGCGATGGCCGCGGGCAGCTGCCCGGGCCGGATCAGCACGTCGTAGGCCAGCCCGGCGTCGCCGACCGCGCGCAGCCCGCGGCGCACCTCCGGGCGGCCCAGCCAGTCCGGGTCGGGCTCGTCCTGCACCAGGTGCCGGATGCCCACCAGCCGGTCACCGCCCGGCAGCTCACGGAGCCGGGCCAGCTCGTCGCCGATCCCCGGGTCGGTCAGGTCGGCCCAGCCGACCACCCCGGCCACCAGCGGCGTGCGGCCGGCCAGGGCCAGGAACTCCTCCGTTTCGGTGGCCGCAGCCAGCACCTGCACCAGCACACTGGCCGTGACCGAGTTCTGCCCGGCCAGCTGGCCGAACTCCCGGATGCCGAACGGCCGGCGCAGCTGCGGCAGCGCATCCAGCCAGGCGTGCCGGCGGGCACCCGGATCCCAGAGATGATGATGCGCGTCAACGATCATGACGGCCCGTCCCCCCGGCCGGGGCGGGCGCGGTGAAGTGCTCGGGCAAGTGGTCGGTCCATTCGGTCGGCCGGTCCTCCGCCGTGCCGGCGGCGCGGCGTAGTCGAACACTGACAGATGCTGGATCATCTCGCACCGACTCCACGCCGCCGACCGGTGCCAGCTGGCTGCGGCCCAGCCGGGCGCTTCGCGCCTCCCCGGCCCAGCCGGGCGCTTCGCGCCGGCCCGGCGCAGTCCAGCGCGCGCGGCCCGGCCGGCCGCCGGGCGGCGGCCCGTGCCCGGCGCTGGTGCGCAGCGCGGCCCGGTGGCTGAACTAGCTGGTCAGCGGGCTGTACTCCGGGCGGTATCGCGGCGCATGCCTGCGCTGCGTATCCAGGCGAGCGCGGTGCGGCAGGCTCGGGACAGGCCGCACCAGGCATGGTGCTACGGGCATAGCTCACGACATGTCTGGCGTATAGCCTTTGACCTGGCTGATCACTCGGTATGCTCCACTTGACCGGCCATGACGGTAGCCCCCCGCCCTGCAGTCGCGCTGTTTGACGCCGCGTGCACCGCCGATGGTGCGCATGGCCCGAGGAGGTCGCTGATGATCGGCACCGGTTTAATGCGTGTGCCACGCAGGCGCAGGCCAAGCTGGCCGATAGCGCTTGCCGGGTTGGTCGTCAGCCAGGTCGTGCTCACCGCTCCTGCCCTGGCGGCAGCGGCCCGTACCCCGGATTCCGCCGTCGGCGCCCGGTCCGTCGTCAATTGCGGGGGCGGCATCAAGGCGGTCAGCGTCACGCGGCCGGCCGGCTTCAACCCGCTCACGGCGACCCAGCCGGAACTGATAGCCAACGGGCTGCCGGCCCGGCCGTCCGGGCGGGCCGAGCGGGTCAGCTGGAGGCGGTTCGTCACCGGCCGGGTGCCCGCCGCCCCATCCCGCTGCGTGCTGACCACCGCCGCACCGGGCGTCGCGCCGATGGCCGTCACCGGCGACGTGAGCATCATCGGCGACACCAGCGTCATCGGCGACGCCGGCCTGGTCAGGGCGGACAGCATCATCGGGGATTCCATCAGCGTCATCGGCGACGACAGCATCATCGGGGACAGCATCATCGGCGACACCAGCATCATCGGTGACGGCACCGCGCAGTCCATCATCGGTGACACGAGCCCGTCCGGCGTGGCCCCGCTGGCCGCGTCCGGGCCGGCCGGTGCGGCCACGGCCCGGAACAGTTTCCTCGACACGTACGGCACCTGGCGGGTACGCCGGGGGTTCCGGCACACCGCAGGCGCCACGGCCGGGCTGGCCCTCGGGCCGGGGTCGTCGGCCACCGCCCCTAAGGTCGAGGCGGGCTCAGCCGCGGCCGGCCGGCACCACTACTACCTGTGGTTCCGGGTGTACCCTCAGCAGGCGCAGCGCCAGGGCATCAGCCTCGACGTGGCTACCGGCGACACGGTCTACGCGCACATCCGGCTCGGGCACGGCCAGGCACTGGTGACGGTCCGGGACGAGTCCACCGGGGCCGGCGGCACCTACCTGCTGAATCTGGCCAGGCTGGCCGGCTGAACGCGCCGTTCTCCCCCTGGTGGCCTGACCGCCAGGGGGAGGTAGGCAGCTGGCCGGGCCAGCTGCGAGCATGGCCGGATGGACGCCGCACCGAAGCCGATACGGGCGCTCAAGGCCTGCCTCAACGGGAAGCGGAACCGTGCCGGGCATCCCGCCGTGCCGGTCACCCCGGCCGAGCTGGCCCGCGACGCGGCCGCGGCCGTGGCCGCCGGGGCGGAAGCGGTTCACTTGCACGCCCGCGGTCCGGACGGGGCCGAGTCGGTCCGCGCGGCTGATGTCGGCGCGGCTGTGGCCGCGGTACGTCAGGCTTGCCCCGGTACCCCGGTCGGCGTGTCCACCGGGCTGTGGATCACCGGTGGCGACCCGGCCGCCCGGCAGGCCGGGGTGGCAGGCTGGGCCGCCCTGGCCGCCGCGGAGCGGCCCGACTTCGCCTCGGTCAACGTCTGCGAGGACGGCTGGGCCGAGGTAGCCCGGACCCTGGCCCGCGCCGGGATCGGGATCGAGGCCGGGGTCTGGTCGGTCGCCGACGCCAGCGTACTGGCGTCCACCGCCGGCCTGCCGCCACTGCTGCGCGTGATGGTGGAAGTGACCGGCGCGCCGGCCGCTACCGCCGCCGCCCAGGGCCTCGAGATCGTGCGCAGCGTGCAGTCATCCACGCGGCGCGCCGACCCGCTGCTGCTGCACGGCGAGGAGAGCGGCTGCTGGCCACTGATCGTGCTGGCCGGCCAGCTCGGCCTGGCCACCCGGATCGGCCTGGAAGACACCACCACCGGCCCGGCCGGCCAGCCGGTCACCGGCAACGCCGACCTGGTCCGCCTAGCCCTCGCCATCCTCCAACCCCCATCACCCCGCTAACCGTGCTGCCCCCAACCGTGATCTTCCTCCGCCCGTGGGCCGGCGTCCGTGGGTGTACCCGCTGGCTGGCAGGGGTCTTCGGGTCTCGCGCCGTACGGCCCGAGACGCCTCGGTAGGCAGTTCCGTCTGGGCACGCTTACGCCTGCGGGCACACCCACGGACGCCGGCCTGAGGCCCCACGGGCAGCCTCGAAACCTGGTCCTCGCGTGGGGTCAGGCGCGGGGAGCGCAGGCGGGGCAGAGGCCGAACAGCTCGACCGTGTGGTCCACCGCGGTGAAGCCGGCCTCGGCCGCGACCTGCTCGGCCCACCGCTCCACGGCCCGGCCCTCGACCTCGACGCTGGTCCCGCAGGACCGGCAGATCAGGTGGTGGTGGTGCGCGTCGGTCTCGCACCGGCGGTAGAGGGTCTCGCCGCTGGCGTCCCGGATCGTGTCGACGCGGCCGTCCTCGCTCAGCACCTGCAGGTGCCGGTACACGGTGGTCAGCCCGATGTGCTCGCCGCGCTGCCGCAGCTCAGCGTGGATCTGCTGCGCGCTGCAGAATCCGGGTAGCCCGCTGAGCACCGCGGACAGTGCCTCCGCCTGCCGCGTCCCGCGGACCCGGGTACCGCCCTCCGGGCGCTTAGCAGGGACCGCCATCACAACCGCACATTAGCAGCCGGCGCCCCGGCTTCTCGGGCCGCGCGCCCAGGGGCGGATGGCACGGACCGGGCCCGGCGCAGTGCCGCCCAGCCGCGGCCGGCCGCGTAGCAGACCGCGCCGAAAGCGCCGACGAAGAAGCCGACCGGCCAGTTGGTCTGGTAGGCGGCCGCGATCGAGGCCCACACCGTGGCCAGCGCGATCAGCACGGACAGCAGCATGGCGGGCAGCGGCCGGTCGGTGACCGACCGGGCCGCGGCGGGCGGCCCGATCATCAGGCTGAAGATCAGCAGCGCGCCGGTCACCGGCAGCGTCATGCTGGTGGCCAGGGCCACCACGATCAGGAAGATGAGCTCCATCCGCCCGGCCCGCACCCCGCGCGCCTCGGCCAGTTCGGGCATCACCGAGGAGAGCAGCAGCGGCCGGAACACGGCCAGGGTGGCCAGCACGCACAGCCCGCCCAGGATGGCGACTGGTGCTATCTCGGTGGCGCTGACCCCGAGCACCTCACCAAACAGCAGGGAGTAGATCTCCGGTGCGTACTCGCTGCTGAAGCTGAGGAACAGCGCCCCCAGCCCGAGCATGACGACCAGGGCCAGCGCGGTGGCCACGTCGCGGCGGCCGCGGCGGCCGAGCCAGCCGATGCCGAGCGCGCCGGCCAGCGCGGCCACGACCAGCCCGATGAGCGTGTTGATGCCGAGCAGGCTGGCCGCGGCTGCCCCGGTGAACGCGCCCTGCGGCACAGCGTCCGCGACGAAGGCCGCGCCGCGCAGTACGACGAAGAAGCCGATCACCCCGGCGACCACGGCGACGATGCTGGCCACCACCCAGGTGCTGGCCATGAACCCGGAGAACATGGCCATCAGCCCGGCCCCCGTCGCGGGGGCCGCGGGGTGAGCAGGTAGAACACGAAGATCAGGCTGACCACGAAGAAGCTGACCGGCCAGCCCTGCTGGTGCGGCGGCCAGTAGAAGCTGTCGTAGGCGAGCAGCACGCCGAGCCAGGTGGCGGCCAGGCCGATGAGCGCGGCCCAGACCATGGCCAGCCCGGGCCGGCTGGTGAGCCGCATCCCGGTCGCGGCCGGCCCGATCAGCAGCGCGGTGCTCAGGATGGCGCCGATGGTCATGGCCGACAGCGAGACGGTGAGCGCGATCGCGACCAGGCACGCCGCACCGACCAGGCGGACGCTGGTCCCGCGTGCCGCGGCCAGATCGGGTGCGACCGAGCTGAGCAGCAGCGGGCGGTACAGCACCAGCACGATGCCCAGCGCGAGCGCGCTGAACAACGCGATCACCGGGATCAGCGAACTGGTGATGGTGAACAGGGAGCCGAACAGGATGGTGATCGTGGCACCCGTCGTGCTGGTGTGCGTGGTGTCCCAGTACAGGAACAGCGCGCCCAGGCCCAGGCCCGCGCCGCGGACGATCCCAGTGGCCAGGTCCCGGCCGCGGGGCCGCTGCACCCCGATCATGTCCATCACCCCGGCGGCCAGCACGCCGACGCCGACGAAGCCCCACAGCGGGCTGATGCCGACCAGGAACGAGGCTGAGCCGCCGGTGACGCTGATGTCCGCCAGCGCGTGGCCGGCGTAGGACTGGCCGCGGATCACCGCGAACGACCCGACGATACCGGACACCACGGCCACGATTCCGCCGGCGATCAGCGCCGACGCGCACCGGGGCGCTGGCGAAGAAGCCCGGCTCGACGATCAAGTGAAGCAGGTGCACCGACGTTACACGCTCGCCGTGCGGACGACCGGGATCGCGGCGGATGCGGCGTCCACCCGGTCAGCCCATCTCCGCGCCCGGCGACCACGAGGATCCGGTCGTGCACCCGGATCACGTCCACGTGCTGGCCGTACAGCTCGCTGAGCACGTCGGTGCGGACCACCTCCTCGGTGGTGCCGCTGGCCGCCCGGCCCGCGGCCAGGTAGACGATCCGGTCCATCACCGGCAGCAGCGGGTTCATGTCGTGCGCCGAGATCAGCACCGCGA
Source organism: uncultured Actinomycetes bacterium (assembly GCA_963834515.1). Classification (GTDB taxonomy): domain Bacteria; phylum Actinomycetota; class Actinomycetes; order Streptosporangiales; family Streptosporangiaceae; genus RYN-230. The sequence continues at coordinate 185,358 of CAWICB010000001.1, forward strand.
TCTGCTGCTCCCGGGCCACCTGGCCGAGCACGGCCGACCACGTCCTGCTCGCTGGCGATGTCCAGGTTGGCCAGCGGCTCGTCGAGCAGCAGCAGCCGGGGCCGGCTGATCAGCGCGTGCGCGATCATCACCCGCTGCTGCTCGCCACCGGACAGGTTGCCGACCCGGGCGTCGGCGAACCCGCTCCGCGTCCACCGCCGCCAGCATCTCGTCGATCAGCGCGCGCCGGCTGGCCGAGGGCAGCGGGAGGCCGAGCCGGTGCCCGTCCAGCCCCAGGCCGACCAGGTCACGGGCGCGCAGCGGCATGTCCGGGTCGAGCACGATCTTCTGCGGCACGTAGCCGATCAGCCCGCCGCGCCGGGACCGGGCCTGGCCCGGCACGCGCACGGTGCCCGACGTCGGGGCCTGCAGGCCGAGGATCACCCGGAGCAGGGTGGTCTTGCCCGCCCCGTTGGAGCCGATCAGGCCGGTGAACTCGCCGTGGCGAATGGAGAACGTGACGTCCTGCAGGATCTGGCGGCCGGACAGCCGGACGTCCAGGTGCTCGACGGTGAGCACGTCGTCCGGGCTGCTGGCCGGGGGCTGGCTGGTCATGACCCGAGCCTCTCGGTGGACGCCTTGTCGGCCACCGCCCGCTGCAGCGCGTGCACCTCGGCCAGCATCCAGGACTGGTAGTCGTATCCCGGCACCGGCATGGTCTCGTACACGCCGACCACCGGGATGCCGTACTTGTGCGCGGCAGCCAGGAACGACGCGGTCACGGCGTCGGTCACCTGCTGGTTGTACAGGAACACCTTGACCCTGTGCTGGGCGAACAGGCTGTCTTCGAGCGACACGTACTGCGGTGACAGATCCACGCCGTTCATGATGTCGGCCTGCAGGCCGAACGGGGTGAGAATACGGGTGCCGGCCGCCTGCAGCATGTAGTCGCCCACCGGTTCGGTGACGGCCACCGGGGTGTTCGGGTAGGCGGCCTTGAACGTGGCCATCGCCTGGTACCAGGGCTGCAGTGACTTGTCGAACGCGGCCGCCCGGGCCCGGAAGTAGGCCGCGTGTGCGGGCTGCAGGCTGGCCAGGTCGGCGGCGACCGCCCGGGCCACCGCGGGCATGGTGGACGGCTTGTACCACAGGTGCGGGTTGGGCGTGCTGTCCGGCAGGCCGAGCAGGTGCTGCACGTCGATGACCTTACGGTGGGCGTTCGGCGACGCGGCCTCGATCTTGTTCATGTAGGAGTCGTAGCCGATGCCGTTCTGCACCACGAGGCTGGCGCTACTGACCTGCTGGGCCACGCTCGCGCTGGCCTCGAACGTGTGCGGGTCGGTGTTGGGGTTGCTCTCGATGGCGGTCACGTGCACGTACTTGCCGCCGATCTGGCTGATCACGTTGGCGTACTCGTTCTCGGCCCCGACCGCCACGATAGTGCCGCTCGTGTCGGCCGCGGTGGTGGATCCCACGCCGCTTGAGCAGGCGGATCCGAGCAGGGCGGTGGCGGCGAGCAGGGCCGTGCAAGCGGCAGGCTGACGAAGACTCATGGCGATCCCGTTTCAGGCGCTGGTCAGGGCTGGTGCATACCGGGGCTCGGGGGCTGAACGACCCCGGGGGTATCCGGGCCGCCGCGAACCAGCCCGGCATTGATGAAAATGATAACCGTTATGACTTCCGCTTGCAACGCGAGCCGGGGTTGACAGCCGCCATGCTGGCCCGGACACTACGGTCTGAAAATGAAAACCATTGCCAGCCAGCCAGCCGGGCCGGCTGCGGTTCGTGTTCTCTCACTCTGAAGGAGGCTCATCATGTCGCTCAACGTGTCACCGGAGCTGCTGGAACAGGCCCGGGGCGGCGAGATCAGCGACGGCGCGCTCGTCGAGACCGTCCGCGCCTCGCTGCCGTACGCGTATCAGGTCATCGCCGGTCTCGCCGCGGACCTGGACCGGGACGGCAGCGCATTCGCCGACAACCAGATCCCGCCGCCGAGCGAGGCCGAGCGTGGGCAGTTGCTGCGTGCCCTGGCCAGCGACTCGATCCGGGGCAGCCTGGAGCGTCACTTCGTCGTCCGGCTCGCGTTCCAGAACTGCCACCGGGTGGCTGCATTCCGGCCCGGCGATCTCGGCCCCGTCTACCAGCAATTCATCTCGCCCCGGGCCCAGGTGCTGAACCAGTCGCCCGCGCTGCGCAACTGTTAGGCGGCGAATCGCCCGGGGTGGGCCCGCCCGGGTACAGGCGGGACCACCGTAGGGCCGAAGATGGGCACATGGCCGATCGACTGAAGAACGCCACCAGCCCCTACCTGCTGCAGCACGCGGGCAACCCGGTGGACTGGTGGCCGTGGGGCGACGAGGCGTTCGCCGAGGCGCGGGCCCGCGATGTGCCCGTGCTGCTCTCGGTCGGGTACTCGGCCTGTCACTGGTGCCACGTTATGGCGCACGAGTCGTTCGAGGACCCGCAGACCGCCGCGCTGATAAACGACAGCCTGGTGGCGATCAAGGTGGACCGCGAGGAGCGGCCGGACGTGGACGCGGTCTACATGACCGCCACCCAGGCCATGACCGGCCAGGGCGGCTGGCCGATGACCGTGTTCCTGACCCCGGACCGGGAGCCGTTCTTCTGCGGCACCTACTTCCCCCGCGACTACTTCCAGCGCCTGGTGGCCGGCGTGGCCCAGGCCTGGCGGGAGGACCGGGCCAACGTGACCACCCAGGCCGCCGGCATCGCTGAGGCGCTGGCCGAGCGGGCCACGCCGCTGCGCGGTGCAGGCGCCCCGGGCCAGGCCGCGCTGGCCGGGACGTGCGACCAGGCCGTACTGTCGCTGGCCGGCGAGTACGACGCGGCCGGTGGCGGTTTCGGCGGCGCGCCCAAGTTCCCGCCGTCCACGGTGCTGGAGTTCCTGCTCCGGCACGCCGAACGGGGCGGCCCGGGCGCGGGCCAGGCCCGCCAGATGACCGAGGGGACCGCTGAGGCGATGGCCCGCGGCGGCCTGTACGACCAGCTGGCCGGCGGGTTCGCGCGCTACTCGACGGACGCCGGCTGGGTCGTCCCGCACTTCGAGAAGATGCTCTACGACAACGCCCTGCTGGCCCGGGTGTACACCCACCTGTGGCGGCGTACCGGGTCGGCGCTGGCCCGCCGGGTGGCCACTGAGACGTGCCAGTGGATGCTGGCCGAGCTGGGCACCCCGGAAGGCGGCCTGGCCGCCGCGCTGGATGCGGACAGCGACGGGGCCGAAGGCCTCTTCTATACGTGGACCCCGGCCGAGCTCACCGACGCACTAGGGGCGGCCGACGGCGAGTGGGCGGCAGGGGCGTTCGGCGTCACGGCTTCTGGGACTTTCGAGCATGGCCGCTCGGTGCTGCAGCGGCGTACGGACCCCAGCGACACGGAACGGCTGGCCCGGGTGCGCGGGGCGCTGCTGGCCCGGCGCGGGCAGCGGGTCCGGCCGGGCCGGGACGACAAGGTGGTCGCGGCGTGGAACGGGCTGGCCATCGCGGCCCTGGCCGAGACCGGGCTGCTGCTCGGCGAGGCTGCGTTCGTGGCCGCCGCCCGGGACGCGGCCGGGCTGCTGGCCCGGGTGCACCTGGCCGGCGGGCGGCTGGCCCGGACCTCCCGCGACGGCGTGGCCGGGTCCAGCGCCGGGGTGCTGGAGGACTACGCGTGCGTGGCCGAGGGGTTCCTCGCGCTGTCCGGGGTGACCGGCGAGGCCCGCTGGGTCACGCTGGCCGGGCAGCTGCTGGACACCGCCCTGGACCGGTTCGCGGACGGGGCGGGCGGCTTCTTCGACACCGCCGACGACGGCGAGGCGCTCGTCTACCGCCCGGCCGACCCGGCCGACGGGCCTACCCCGTCCGGGGCGTTCGCCGCGGCCGGCGCGCTGCTCAGCTACGCCGCGCTGACCGGCTCGGAGCGGCATCGCGACGCGGCCGTGGCCGCGCTCGGGGTGCTTGGCCCGATCGCCAGCCGGTTCCCGATCGCGGCTGGCTGGGGCCTGGCCGTGGCCGAGGCGGTGCTGTCCGGGCCGGCCGAGATCGCCGTGGTCGGGCCGCCCGGCGCGGCCGGGACGGTGGAACTGCACCGGACCGCGCTGCACGCCGCCCCGCCGGGCGCGGTGGTCGCGCTCGGGTCCGGCCTGGGCTTCGCCGCGGCCGGGTCAGGCGGGCCGGGCGGTCCGGGCGGTCCGGGCGAGCAGGGCGGTCCAGGCCGGAGCGACGGGCCGGGCGAGCCGGGCGGTCCGGACGGGCCGGGCGGTCCGGACGGGAGTGAAGCGCCGGGCGGGATCGGGCTCCTGGCCGGGCGCGGGCTGGTCAACGGCAGGCCGGCCGCGTACGTCTGCCGCAACTTCACCTGCCTGGCCCCGGTCACCGAGCCGGCCGCACTGCGCGCCGCGCTGGACGCCGCGGCGGGAAACAATGGGTAATTTTCAGCCGAAATATCCGGCCCGGGCCGCAGTGCGCAACCGCCGGCCTGGCCTGCCCGGAGCCACCCGGGCGCTGACCTACGGCGGTTCCGGGACCCCTGGTATGCGCCGCGCGGCTGGGGTATAGCTGGTCTCGTGACTTCTTTGCCGGTGCTCGCGCGGGCCTTCGCCCGGCCTGCGCTGGCCTTCGGCCGGCACGCGCTGGCCCGGCCCGCCGGCCCGGCCGCGGTGGCCGCCGTGGCCCTGCTCGGCACCGGGATGGCGGCCGGGCTGCCCGCCGCGCAGGCGGCCACCCGGCAGGCCCGCGGCGTGCACGTGATCCCGGGCGGCGCTCAGGCGGCCGCGACGGGCAGCACGGGCAGCAGCCTGCTGCAGTCCCGCGGCACGACGCCCACCGTGGTCGTTACGGCGGCCGCGCGCCGGGCCGACGTCGCGCCGGTAGGCAAGCTGATGAGCGTCGACATCCTGGTCGTGTCCCACTCGGCGCTGCCGGCCAGCGCCGCGTCCAGGGTGGCCCGGCTGCCCGGGGTGCAGGCGGCCCGGGCGGTGGACGCGGCCCGGATCCAGGTCAACGGCAAGTTCGTGGCCATGCTCGGGGTGGACCCGTCCACGTTCCGCGACTTCGCGGCCGGCCCGACCGCGCGCTCCAGCCAGTTGTGGCAGAACGTCGCCGCGGGTGGCATCGCCGTCTCCTACACCATGGGGCAGCAGGACAAGCTGCCGCTGGGCGGCACCGTGCGGGTATCCGGGCGGCGGCTGGAGTCACTGCGGGTGGGCGGGTTCGGCACTGTGGGCATCGGCGGGGTGGATGCCGTCGTCTCAGCTCAGGTGGCGCGGTCGCTTGGCTTCCCGGTCGGCAACGCCATCATGATCAGCGCGCCGCACGCGCAGATCGCCTCGCTGGTGCGCAAGATCAAGGCGCGGATGCCGCGCGGTGCGCTGGTCCAGCCGCTGGTCAGCACCGCAGTCACCGGCCGCCCAGCGGCGGCCGGCGCGGTCGGGGCGTCCGCCGGGGTCGCGGCTTCGGCCGGGGCGTCCGGGGCCGGTGCGTCCGGGGGCACGGCGGGCAGCGGCACCGTGCCGTCCGGCCAGCCGGGCAGCACGCTCAGCATGGCCGAGCTGATCGCCATGCTCAAGGCGGCGGTCAGCCGGGTCGGGATGCCGTACGTATGGGGTGCGGCCGGGCCTAGCTCGTTCGACTGCTCCGGGCTGGTGCAGTGGTCCTTCGCCCAGGCCGGCGTGGTCATGCCGCGGGTCGCCGCGGACCAGGCCCGGACCGGCCCGGCCGTGCCGCTGAGCCAGTTGCAGCCCGGCGACCTGCTCTTCTACCACACCGACCCGACCGCGCCCGACTATGTCTCGCACGTGGCCATCTACCTCGGCAAGGGCCTCGAGATCCAGGCGCCGCAGCCGGGTCAGGACGTGCAGATCGTGCCGGTCTGGCTGGGCAGCGAATTCGCTGGCGCGGTCCAGGTGGATCCGGCCATCGCGGCCCAGGTGGCCGCCAACCCGGTCGGCTGAACTCCCTCGCCGGCAGCCAGCGGCCGGCGGCCGTTGGCCGGGCGCCGGGCCGGGCCGGGCCGCAGGCCGGGCCGCAGGCCGGGCCGCAGGCCGCGGACTGGGCGGCAGGCCGCGGGCCGGACCTCATCGCCGCGCACTGTCTCCCGGCCCCTGCCCCGGGGGCCAGATCCCGTTGATCCCACTGGTCCCGTGGGACACATCAGCCCCCGCCCCGGCCCGGTCCGGAGTCGGCCAGGGCTGGCCAGGGCATCTCTTCACGGATCTGGTGCGATAGGTGCCCGTTTTATCCTGGTTTGTGCGGACCGGGCCCGTGAAAAGATGCCCTCGGCGGACACAGGGTCCCAGGGGGCGGGACGCGTGGGGTGCCAGGTAACAGGAGTTGCTTGCCTTGATCACGCAAGCGTGATTACATCATTACGTGGCTAACGAGGAGTCCGGCGCGGACGCCGGATCCGGCGAACAGCTGCGCAGATGGTTCATCGGCCAGCTGCCGGACGGCTGGTTCACCGGGACGCCGGACATCGTGGCGGACCGGGAAGAGATCACCGTGGTCGGCCCGGTGGATGACCTGGGCCTCCCGGGCGACGCGCCGCCGGCCGCCCGCGCGGCCGCCGCGGAGGCGCGGGCCCGGCGGTTCCGTGAGCAGACCCGCGACCACCGGATCGAGATCGCCCGGGAGGCCGAGCAGCGGTTCGGCCGGAAGGTCTCCTGGGGCGTGATCTGCGGTGGCCGCAAGGTGATGTTCACGTCGCTGTCGGTGCCGGTGATGACCCGGCTGCGGCAGTCCGAGCGCCGGGTGCTGGACACCCTGGTCGACGCGGGCGTGGCGCGCAGCCGCAGTGACGCGCTGGCCTGGTGCGTGCGGCTGGTCGGCGAGCACGAGGAATCCTGGCTGGGCCAGCTGCGCGACGCGCTGCGCCGGGTCGAGGAGGTCCGGGCCGAGGGCCCGCAGGCGTGACCGGAGGCGCGCGGGGGGATAGGTGAAGGCCCGCGCCAGGCTGAAGCGAAGGCGCCCGGGCTACGCGCGCCAGGCTGAAGCGAAGGCGCGCCAGGCTGAGCCAAGGCATGCGCAATGGCGCATGGGCGTAAACGCTGGGCAAAAACACGGCCGGCCAGCACGCCGCGGGCGGGCAGCTTTTCCGGTTGCCCGCCGCCGGTGCCGCACGGCATGACACCCGTTGTGACGGCCACTGCGCCGCCTGGTGCACCCGTTCGCTGGGCCGCTGACCGGCTGCCGCTGACACGCTGAACCCCGGGGACATGTCCCGAGCCCGTCCTGATTGGTGACATCCTTGGTATGGGCAGGCCATTCCTTGATCAGCGATCAGCGGCGGAAGAGGGTTCGGATGGGAATTCGCGACCTCGTCTACCGCGTCTACGAGCGCAGGCTGGAAGCATCCCTGTCCCGGCACGATGTCCCCCGGCACGTCGGCGTGATCCTGGACGGCAACCGCCGGTGGGCCCGGCTGGCGGGCTTCACCGACGTCAGCGACGGCCACCAGAAGGGTGCCGAGCACATCTTCGAGCTGCTGGGCTGGTGCCGCCAGGCCGGGGTCGAGGTGGTCACGCTCTGGCTGCTGTCCACCGACAACCTGGCCCGCCCGGCCAGCGAGCTGGCCCCGCTGCTGAAGATCATCGAGAGCACGGTCCGCGACCTGGCCACTGCGGGCTGGCACGTGAAGCCGGTGGGCGCGCTCGACCTGCTGCCCGCGGAAACGGCCTACGAGCTCAAGGAGGCCGGCGAGGCCACGGCGCACAACCCCGGCCTGCTGGTCAACGTGGCCATTGGGTACGGCGGCCGCCGCGAGATCGCCGACGCGGTCCGGTCGCTGCTGCAGGACCACGCGACCCGGGGCACCACGATCGAGGAACTGGCCGAGATCCTCGACGTGGAGCACATCGCCGAGCACCTGTACACCGCCGGGCAGCCCGACCCGGACCTGGTCATCAGGACCTCGGGGGAGCAGCGCCTGGGTGGTTTCCTGCTCTGGCAGAGCGCGCACTCGGAGTTCTACTTCTGCGACGCGTACTGGCCCGACTTCCGCCGGGTTGACTTCCTCCGCGCGCTCCGTTCCTATTCCGCGCGGCAGCGCAGGTTTGGTTCCTGAACACCCTGCTGCCTAACGCCCGGATGCGGAACTGCCGCCATTAAACCTCGGTGTCGCGTGGTACGCGACACCCCGGGTGGGTCTTCCGGGGACCGCCCGCTGCGGGTACCTTCGATGTCAGGCGGGCGGTGCCTAGCCGCCCACCCTGGGAAGGCCCTCGACATACTCGAGCTTCGTGCCGGCGCACGCAGGCGAGACGAGCGAAGGGCCGGGACCCGGCCCCTCGAGGGCAGGTCCCGGTCCCGAAGACACTTCTGTGTCCGAGTTCGGCGCCATTCACGGCGCCCAGGGGAGAACGAGTGGCCAGTTCTTCTGCCCGCCGCACTCCGCGGCCCAGCGCTGCCAGCACCGACGACGCGGCCCCGGCTCAGCCCGGGACCAGGCGGTTCAGCTACGTGCTGGACACCAGCGTCCTGCTCGCCGATCCGGCGGCCATCAGCCGGTTCGCCGAGCACCGGGTGATCCTGCCCATCGTGGTCATCACCGAGCTTGAGGCCAAGCGGCATCATCCTGAGCTAGGGTATTTCGCCCGGCAGGCGCTCCGGCACCTGGATGACCTGCGGATCGAGTACGGCCGGCTGGATGCCGACCTGCCCATCGGTGACCAGGGCGGCACGGTCCGCGTCGAGCTGAACCACAGCGACCCCACGGTGCTTCCCCCGGGGTTCCGGCTCGGCGACAATGACACCCGGATCCTGTCGGTGGCGCGCAGCCTGGCTGCTGAAGGCGACGACGTGGTGCTGGTCAGCAAGGACCTGCCGCTGCGGGTTAAGGCTGCCTCCATCGGGCTGACCGCCCAGGAGTACCGGGCCGAGCTGCCGCAGGACTCCGGCTGGACCGGGATGACCGAGCTGGACGTGACCGCGGCGGACATCCAGGAGCTGTACGACACCGGCAAGCTGGACTGCGAGGCCGCCCGTGACTTGCCCTGCCACACCGGGCTGGTGCTGGTGGCCGGGGGCCAGGGCAGCTGCAGTGCGCTCGGCCGGGTGCTGCCGGACAAGTCGGTCCGGCTGGTTCGCGGCGACCGGGAGGCGTTCGGCCTGCATGGGCGCAGCGCGGAACAGCGGGTCGCCCTGGACCTGCTGCTCGACCCGGACGTCGGGATCGTCTCGCTGGGCGGCCGGGCCGGCACCGGCAAGTCGGCGCTGGCCCTGTGCGCGGGCCTGGAGGCCGCGATGGAGCGGCGGCAGCACCGCAAGGTGGTGGTGTTCCGCCCGCTGTACGCGGTCGGCGGCCAGGAACTCGGCTACCTGCCCGGTTCCGAGGCAGACAAGATGAACCCGTGGGCCCAGGCGGTCTATGACACGCTGTCCGCGGTCACCTCGCAGGACGTGATCGACGAGGTGCTGGCCCGGGACATGTTCGAGGTGCTGCCGCTGACCCACATCCGGGGCCGGTCGCTGCACGACTCGTTTGTGATCGTCGACGAGGCCCAGTCCCTGGAGCAGAGCGTGCTGCTCACCGTGCTGTCCCGGATCGGCTCGGGCTCACGGGTGGTGCTCACCCACGACATCGCGCAGCGCGACAACTTGCGGGTCGGCCTGGCACGACGGCGTAGTCGCGGTCATCGAGAAGCTCAAGGGCCACCCGCTGTTCGCCCACGTGACCCTGGTCCGCTCCGAGCGGTCCCCGATTGCGGCGCTGGTCACCGAGATGCTGGAGGACTCTGGCCTGTAGGTCACGACGCCGGTCCGCCCCGGCTAGCCAGCGGCCGGGGCGAGTCGGCACACTTGTCCCCATGGCTTTCGACTTGGCGGACCTCCTCGCGACCCGGCACGGGGACGGCTACGCCCTCGCGGAGCAGTACCTGAACCCCCAGCTGTCCCGGACGCTGCACGCCATCGGCTTCGACCGGACGTACGAGCGCGCGGAAGGCGCCTACCTGTATGACGCCGACGGTCACCGGTACGCCGACTTCCTGGCCGGGTTCGGCGTGTTCGGGGTCGGGCGCAACCACCCGGTGGTGATCAAGGCCCTGCACCAGATGCTGGACGCCGGGCTGGCCGATCTGGTCCAGTTCGACTGCGCGCTGCTGCCCGGCCTGCTCGCTGAGCGGCTGCTGGCCAAAGCCCCCGGGCTGGACCGGGTGTACTTCGGCAACAGCGGCACCGAGGCGGTCGAGGCGGCGCTGAAATTCGCCCGGTACGCCACCGGGCGGGGCCGGATCATCTACTGCGACCACGCGTTCCACGGGCTCACCACCGGGTCGCTGTCGGTGAACGGCGCGGCGGAGTTCCGCAGCGGCTTCGCCCCGCTGCTGCCGGACACCATGATCCCGTTCGGGGATCTGGACGCGCTGGCCGCCGAGCTGCGCAAGGGTGACGTGGCCGCGCTGCTCATCGAGCCGATCCAGGGCAAGGGCGTGCACGTGGTCCCGCCCGGGTTCCTGCCCGCGGCGGCCAGCCTGCTGCACGAACACGGCGCCCTGCTGATCTGTGACGAGGTGCAGACCGGGCTCGGCCGCACCGGGCGCTTCTTCGGCTACCAGCACGAGGATGTGCAGCCGGACATCGTCACCGTGGCCAAGGCGCTGTCGGGCGGGTTCGTCCCGGTCGGCGCCACGCTGGCCAAGGACTGGATCTTCCAGAAGGTCTACTCGTCGATGGACCGGGTGCTGGTCCACGACTCAACGTTCGGCTCCAATGCCGCGGCTATGGCGGCTGGCCTGGCGGCGCTGTCCGTGATCGACGACGAGGATCTGGTGGGCAACGCCGAGCGCACCGGAGCGGCGTTGAGCGATGCCTTGCAGTTGCTGGTGGACAAGTACGAGATGCTCACCGAGGTGCGCGGCCGCGGGCTGATGATCGGCCTGGAGTTCGGCCGCCCGCGGGGCATCCGGCCGCGGGCGGCCTGGAAGGCGCTGCAGGCCGCGCGGGTGGGGCTGTTCGCGCAGATGGTGGTCGCCGCGCTGTTCGACCGGCACCGGATCCTCACCCAGGTCCCGGGGGACCACATCGAGGCGATCAAGCTCCTCCCGCCGCTGATCATCGGCGATGCCGAGGTGGAGCTGTTCCGCGACAGTTTCCAGGACGTGATGGAGGACGCCAGCCGGGGCAGCGGGCTGATCTGGGACTTCGGCCAGACGCTGATCAAGCAGGCGGTCAGCGCCCGTCGGCCGTGATGGTGACGTCGCCGCTGGTGATCAGCACTTCCGCCACGTTCAGGTCGTGCGGGTACGTGATCTTGATGTTGCGCTCGCTGCCCGGCACCACGGCCACCGGCACGTCAGGCAGGTAGCGCATGACCACGCCGCAGTCGTCGGTGGCGGCCAGGTCGGCGTAGCCCGGGTCGGCCAGGGCCAGCTCGTGCGCCCGGCGGATCACGGACAGCCGGAAGCCTTGCGGCGTCTGGCAGCGGCGCAGCGTGTCGCGATGCGGCATGCTGGTCATAATGCCGTCCTGGACCACCACGATCGTGTCGGCGGTGGGCACCGCCACGCCCACCGCCCGGTGGTCGCGGAGCGCGCGGAGGCACCCGGCGATCGTCGGCTGGTCGAGCAGCGGGCGGGCCGCGTCGTGGAAGAGCACGTCGCACTCGCCGCGGCCGAGCGCCGCGATGGCCCGCCGGGTCGACTCAGGCCGGGTCAGGCCGCCTTCGATGACCCCGGTCAGCTTGCCGTATCCCTGGGCCGCGAGCAGGTCACGGACCTGCTCGGTGTGCCCGGGCGCCATCACGACCAGGATCTCGTCCACCCCGGGGGCCTGCTCGAACGCGGCCACGGAATGCTCCAGCAGGGCCCGGCCGGCCAGTGGCAGCAGCTGCTTGGGGATGGCCGTGCCGAACCGCAGCCCGGAGCCAGCGCCGAGCACGACCGCCACTGTCCGCATGAGCGGACTGTACCCGGATCCCCAGTCGGCCCAGCAACCTGTCCGGGCGGATGGTATGGCCTGTCCTATCCGGGTAATACTCCCTCGTCCGGGGGGACGACCCCCCTGGAGCCCCCGGTCGCTGCTCCGCGCCGAGCACGGGCTCGGCGGGAACATGCCTGCGGCGTGCCCCGCCTCACCCGCGGCATGCTCCGCTGGCCAGGGGGACTGCCCCGCTGCACGGCTCGCCAGGACCCGGGAGCGCCGATGACGGTAAGCACGGCCGTGGTGGTGCTGCCGCGCCGGATGGCGATCTGGGCTGCCCGTCGTGCGCTGGCCCGTAACTCGCTGACCGGGATCGAGCTGGGCTGCTACCTGTGCGCCGCGGTGTGGTTCAGCGCCGGGAAGCCGGCCACCGCGCTGGCCGGGGGCGCGGCGCTGGGCGGTGGCTACCTGGCCCGGCGGATCGGCGGCCATGTCAGCCCGTTCGCGCGGCCCCCCGGATCCGCCAAGGCGGGCTGGCCCGGGGAGAACACGGCTGCGGCGGACCTCCCCTCGGCAGCCAATGCCGCGTTCGCGGGCTGGCTGGCAGTGACCTGCGCCTGGGCGGGTGAGCTGGCCGTGTACGCCGGGCTGGCGGTCGGCGCGGCGGGCAGCCCGGTGCTGGCCTGGAAGCTGGCCACCGGGGCGGCGATGCTCCTCGCGCTGCGCAAGGTGACCAGGCTGTGCCGGACGGTCCCGGCCGGGCCGGAGCCTGCCCGCCCGGTGCCCGGCCAGCTGGTGCCCGGCCAGCCCGTGCCCGGCCAGCCCGTGCCTGGCCAGCCGGTGCCTGGCCAGCCGGTGCCCGGCCAGCCGGTGCGGCAGCGGGAGCAGGACGCGCCGGGCGTCCCGGCGGATCCGCGGGGACACCGGGCTGGCGTGCTGATCGGCGGCCTGCTGGCTGGGCCGGCCTGGGTCCGGGCCCTGGTCATCACGGGCGCCGCGGCTTACTACGGCAACCGGACCGCCCTGCTGGCCGCGACCTGCTGTGCCGCGGTCGCGCTGGCCTGGTCGCTGGTGGCCGGCCCGTACCGGCCGCGGCAGCAGGCCGCCGGCGGCGGCGTGGCCGGCCGTGTGGCCGGGGGAGTGGCGGCCTGCCGGGATGACGGGCCGCTGGCCCGGTTCGCCGGGGCGGTGGTGCACGGCCAGCTGGTCCCGCTGCCACCGGCGGTAGCCGGGCTGACCGCCACCGTGCTGCTGGCCGCCCTGGGCCTGGGCAGCCTGGACGGGCTGGTGCTGCTCACGCCGGTGGCGGCCATGCTGCTGGCCGCGCCCGGCTCGGCGCACCCGCACAACGGGCCGCTGGACTGGCTGGCCCCGGTCATCATCCAGGCTGGCCAGTACGTTTACCTGGCTGCGCTCGGCTTCGCCGTCGGGGTCCCCGGCCCGGTCACGTTCGGCCTGATCGGCCTGGTCTCGCTGCGCCAGCTGGACGTGGCCTACCAGGCCTGGCACCCGATCACTCCGGGTGGCCCGCGGGGCAGCCTGGGCTGGGAGGGACGGATGCTGGTGGCCGGGTTCAGCGCCATGGTTGGGCTGGGCATGGTGGGGTACCTGGCGCTGGCGGCCTACCTGGCCTGGCTGCTCTGCGGCAGTGCGCTTCCTGGCTGGTATCTGGCCCGGCGGCGCATCGCGGGCGGCCCGGCCGCCCGGGACCTGGCCGTCCGCAGCTAGCCCGTTCCGGGGCCGGTCGCCTGGGCGGTTCCGGGGGCGGTCGCGGGGCGGTTCCGGAGCCGGTGCCAGGCTGGTTCTGGAGGTGCCATCGCGGCGTCTGGGGGGTTAACGGCTAGGATCGCCGGTGGAGGGGTGTCTCTATGCTCCAGCTCAGGCAAGCGCCGCTGCGCCGCTTTGAGCCGGACCGCGGATGGCAGTCGCCGGTTGCCATCCCGCGTCGCTGGCTAGCGGCACTGTTCGCCGCATGCGCGGTGTTCGCCGTCGGCATGGGCGCGTTCAGCAGCGATGACCTGCACCGGCTCTGGGGATTGTTCGCCGCTGGGGCCTACCTGCTGGCTGCGGTGGCCGTGCTGGCCTGGCGATCAGCCCGGGGCGTGGATCTCGCGCTGATCTTCGGGGTGGGCGGGGCGCTGGTCGCCCCGCTCTCCGTGCTGGCCGAGCAGGGCCGGTGGCAGCCCGAGGTCGGGGTGATCGCCCGGGGTGCCCGGCTGATGGTGCACCACGGCTCGCCGTACCTGAGCGAGGCGGTGGTCCGGGCCGCCCACGATCCCAACGTCTATAACCCGTACCTGCCGGTGATGGCCGTGTTCGGCATCCCGCGGGCGCTGTTCGGGCCGGGCCTGCTCACTGACCCCCGGGTGTGGTTCTGCGTGGGCTTCGTCGTGATCTTCGCGGCGGCACTGGCCGTCGCGGGCGCCCGGGACGTGGTGCGCTGGACGCTGCTGGTTACGGCCACCCCGGTGATCGCCTTCTCGCTGGCCGTGGGCGGCACCGATGTGCCGGTGCTGGCCCTGATATGCCTGGGCCTGGCCCTGCTCTGGCGGCATCCCCGGACTGTGCTGGCCGGGGCAGTGCTGGGTATCGCGGCCGCCACCAAGGCGACCGCATGGCCCGCGCTGGTCGTGGCCGGGACCATGGTGCTGGTCCGGGACGGCCGCCGGGCCGCGGCCCAGCTGGTGGCCACCGCTGTGGTGGTGGCGTGCGCCATCATCGTGCCGGTGGCCGCGCTCGGCGCGCACGCCCTGGTGGACAACACCATTCTCTTCCCGCTCGGCCTGGCCAGCGTCAAGTCGCAGGCGGCCAGCCCGCTGCCCGGGCATGTGCTCGCCGATACCGGGCCCACCGGGCACCTGATCGCCGTGTCGCTGCTCTGCCTGGCCGGGCTGGGCGTGCTGGTGTCGCTGGTCGTCCGGCCGCCGCGGACCGTCCCCGCCGCCACCTGGCGGCTCATCATCGGCCTGGTGCTGATGTTCACCCTGGCCCCGGCGACGCGGTTCGGCTACTTCATGTACCCGCTGGGGCTGTGGGCCTGGCTGGAAATCGTCCAGCTCAGCCGGCGCCGCGGCCGTTCGGCCCGGCTGGCCGGTGACGGCCCCGGCCGGTCATCGTCCAACGACGTCACCCAGCCCAGCCCGGCCTAGCCCGGGCCGGGCTCAGTGCGGTGCATTTGTGGCCGCCGGTCGCCACAAATGCACCGCGCTGATGCGGAGGCAGGGTTAGCCGCGGCGGACGTGGGCGTCAGCCGCCGGGGAGCGGGGTGTCCGGGCCGGCGAACGCGGCGGAGTCGGAGCAGATGTTGGTGCTCGCCGTGATGCCGCCGTAGTTCTTGGCCAGGTTGCCGAGCTTCTGTGCGGGCGGCTTCGTGCCCGGGGCGCCGCCCGCTGAGCCCGTGGCCAGCCCCTGGAAGCTGGAGCCCAGGATGAGTGTGAGCGAGCCGCTGCCCAGGGCGGAGTTCTGTTTCACCGTGACCGGGCGCAGCAGCGCCTTGAGCGTGTTCACGCCGGGCAGCTGGGCGGCCGAGGAGTACTCGATCACATTGCTGGTGAACGCGTAGTCCGGGGCCGGGCCGGTCCCGGTCACCTTGAAGCCCTTGGCGGTCAGGGCCGCGGCCGTGTTGCCCGCTATGCCGTTGACCCCGGACCCGTTGAGCACCTGGACGCTGACCCGGGCCGGGCTGACCGTGGGCACCCTGGCCGTCCTGGCCGTCCTGCCCTTGGCCGCCCTGGGCAGTGTGCGGTCCGCCTCGATGGCCTGGAACAGGCGGCCAGCCTGCGGCTGGGCCCAGGACAGCTCGGCCTGCGGGTCGCCCGCATAGGGCACCACCGGGACCGTGATGAACTGGACGGAACTGGAACTCAGGCTTTTCATGCTGGTGGCGATGCGCAGCATCGTGGTCAGGTCCAGGCCACTGTCGGTGGTCAGCGACTTGGCCACGTCGCGCACCACCGCGAAGACCCGGCTCGGCTGGCCGAGCAGGCCGGTGGCCTTGAGCTTCTGCATGACCGCGGCCAGGAAGTACTGCTGGCGCTGGATGCGCTGGATGTCCGAGCCCTGGCCGATGTCCTCGCGCAGCCGGACGAAGGCCAGCGCCTGCGCCCCGTTGACCACGTGCTTCCCGGCCGACAGGTGCAGCCTGGACTGGGCGTTGCTGATGGCGAACGGCAGGCAGACCGCGACGCCGCCCACGTCATTGACGATCGACTGGAAGCCGGCGAAGTTCACTTCGACGAAGTGCTGGATACGGATCCCGGTTTCCTGCTCCAGCGTCTTCCAGAGGCAGGGCGCACCCCCCGCGGAGAACGTGGCGTTAAGCCGCTCTAGCTGCCCGGGCTGGGCGGTCTGGCCGGTATGGCCCTGGCCATCATTGGAGCAGGACAGGATGGGCACCATCGAATCCCGCGGGAAGCTGATGATGTCGGCCCGGGTGTGGCCGGGCGCGATGTGCAGCAGCATCGAGGTGTCCGAGCGGGAGCCCACGATGCCAGCCCCGAACTTGCTGCCCAGCCCGGACCGCGAGTCCGACCCGATGATCAGGATGTTCAGGCCGGCCGTGTCCGGCGGCCGGTGGCCGAGCATGGCGGCGGTGACCGTCTCCCGGTGGATGCTGCCGAGCACGCTGCGGTACTGCGCGTAGGCCACCAGCGAGGTGCCGACCACGGCCACCATGGCCACGACGGCGACGGCGCCGAGCAGCCCGCGCCGGCCGGGGTGCCGGACGCGCGACCGGAGAGTCCTGGGTGGCTGCGGCGGCGGCCCGGCGGCGGCTGCGGCGCCCGGGCCGGTGCTGTCCCGTTCGCCTGGGCCGTGCAGGTGACTGGCCAGCTGCCAGCCGGTGTCACCGTGCTGGCCGAGATCCCCCGATGCCGTCATCCCGGCCGAACGCGGCCCGGGCACGGTGTATCCCGGCTGCGCTGCTGGTCCCCCGGGCTGGTCCACATCTGCGTAGCGGGTCATCGCTCCTCGTGGAGTAGGTCATCGTTAGGCGGGGGTGTGCGGCCTATTGTCCCGTGCCCGGCCACGGCGTGTGGCGCAATGGGATGAATCGGTCAGCCCCCGGTTCCGCTACGGTCAGGGTGCTTCCGCTTAGAGTGGATGCGTGGTCCGGGATGCCCGTCCGGCGGGAGAGGTAGCCGAGAGCAGCGGTCGTGATCCTGCGCCCGCAATCCGGCAGACGCGCCGGGTATCCATCGCTGGGCGCAGTTTTGCCCAGATCACCGCGCTCCCTGTGCTGCTCGTGCTGGCCTGGCTGCTGCCCGGGGTGATCCTGCTGCTGGCCGGCCGGTTCCGGCCCGCGCCCCTGCTGCTGATCGCGGTTCCGCTGGCCGTCATCATGATCGCCGCGGTGACGCACCGGGTTCCCGGCTGGCGGCTGGTTCCCGTGCTGGCGGGCGGTAAAGGCAGGCCGGTGCGGGCCTGGGCCGGCTGGTTCGGCCTGGTGGGCACGCTCGCAGTAGCGGCTGGTTTCGGAGCCTGGCAGATCCTGCTGAACTCACCGCAGGTCATCGTGCTGCGCGACCCCGGGGCGGCTTTTCAGCTGAGCTACTGGATGGCCCAGCACGGCTCGCTGCCCATCGCCCCGTCGCTGGCCGCGTTCGGCGGGGCCCATCCCGGGCTGACGTTCGCCAGTGCCGGGTTCGGCGTGACCGGCCCGGGGTCCGCTGCGCACGGCGGCGGACTGGCCCCGCAGTTCATGCCGGGTCTGGCGATTTTCCTGGCCGCCGGCTGGTGGATCCATGGCATGCCCGCAGCCGCGCTGGTCAGCCCGGTACTCGGGGCGCTGGCCCTGGTCGCGTTCGGCGGCCTGGCTGGCCGGCTGGTTGGCCCGCAGTGGGCCCCGCCGGCCGCGCTGATCCTCGGCCTCAGCCTGCCCGAGCAGTACACCAGCCGGTCCGCGTTCAGCCAGCCGCTGCTGCAGATACTGCTGTTCGGCGGGCTGTGCCTGGTGGTGGACTCGCTGACCAGCCCGCGGGGCCGGAGCTGGCTGTCCAGTCCGCCCGGCTGGCTGCGCTGGCCGGACTGGCTGCCGCCGCGGACGACCGCCGCGGCCCTGGGCGGGCTGGCGCTCGCCATGACCTCGGTGGTGTCACTGGATGCACTGCCGCTGCTGATTCCCGTCATCCCGTTCCTCGGCGCCGCCGTGATCGCGCGCCTGGCCGGTGGTGGTTCCGTTCGGCATCGGCGTCCTGGCCGGGATGGGCTGCGGCCTGGCCGCAGGGCACCTGGCCGCGCCCGGCTACCTGGCTGCCCCGGGCTTCGCGGTGCGGCCGACCAGCGTGATCGCGGCCGTAGTGGGCGGGGTGACGGTTATCGCCGTACTGCTCGCCGCGGCCTGGCCGGCCGCGCGCAGCCGGGCCCGGGCCGGCATGACCGCCGCCGCCCGGTGGTGGCTGCCAGAAGCGGCGGCCGTGCTGGTGGCCGCCGCGGTGATCGGCTTCCTGATCCGGCCGGCCGTGCAGACCGCGCACTGGAACCCCGGGGCGGCCACGGCTGGCTACGTGGCCGCGCTGCAGCGGCTGCTCGGCCTGCCGGTGCAGCCGACCCGGTCCTACGCCGAAGACAGCATGTACTGGGTCATCTGGTACGTCGGGGTCCCGGCGCTGCTGCTGGGTGCGTTCGGTGCGGCGCTGCTCACCCGCCGCTGCGTGCGCGGGTTGCTCTGCTGGCAGGACGACGACGACCGGACGGTCCGGGCCTGGGCGCTGCCGCTGGTGATCTTCGGCTGGGGCACAGTCACCGTGCTCTGGGCCCCGGACACCGTGCCCGACCAGCCCTGGGCCAGCCGCGTGCTGGTGCCGCTGGCCCTGCCCGGCTTCGTGCTCTGCTCGATCTGGGTCGCGGCGTGGCTGGATCGCCGGGCCCGGGAACGCGGGGCCGGGCTGGGCGCGATCGCGCTGGCCGCTACGTGCTTCGTGGTGGCCCTGGCCGTGCCGACCGCGGTCACCACGCTGGGGATCAGCCTGGGCAAGTCCGGTGCGAAGCACTCGACCCTGATCACGCTGACCGGGATGGGTGCGCACCGGACCGGTGCCGGGCAGGGCGCGGCCGTCCAGCAACTGTGCGGGACGATGAGCTCGCAGATGTCAGTCGTGATCGTTGACCGGCCGGCTGCCGACGAGTTCGCCCAGGTGATCAGAGGGCTGTGCAAGGTGCCTGCCGCGATCATGGCATCGGCGTCCACCGCCGAGGTGCAGGCGGTGCTGCGGTCGATCGAGACCCACGGCCGGGAGCCGGTGCTGATCGCCACCCGGGCCGCCGAGCTGGCCCGGTTCCGGGCCACCCCACGCCAGGTGCTCAGGCTGAACACGACGCAGGACCCGCACAACCTGACCCAGCCGCCCAGCACGCCGTGGCAGATCTCGTATTCGCTGTGGATGCTGGCCCCGGGTATCTCGACGCCGGGCGCCTGACCAGCGCCGCTGAGCAGCGCCGCTGGGGACTGACCTGCGGTTAGCGGCGCGGCGGGTGCTGATTTGCCTCCGCCCGCGGAAGCCCATACAGTTAAGGAACACCGACGCGGGGTGGAGCAGTTCGGTAGCTCGCTGGGCTCATAACCCAGAGGTCGCGGGTTCAAATCCCGCCCCCGCTACCAAGTAAGTGCAGGTCAAGGGCCTGATCGCTGAGAGGCGGTCAGGCCTTTTTGATCATCCGTTGGTGGTGCGTTGGCGGGATGGGACCCGAGAGCCCTGTGCGGTTCCGGCTGATCATGGACACATTGATTCCGGCTCCTAGGCGACAGTTTGCGGACGCGGTTCCGGTAGCTGGCTGACAGTGGTTCCGGTTCCTGGGCGACACTCCGAACTGGTTTCCGGTTTTTCCGCATTCCTGGCGTTTGGCTGTGATCAACAAGGCTGATCGCAGCTGGGAGGGGGCTGGGTGTGCTGGTGGAGCTGGGTGTCGTGGAACAGCGGTACCGGGCGGTGCTGGAAGTCCTGGAAGACGGAACGCCGGTGACGGACGTCGCCCGCCGGTATGGGGTGGCGCGGCAGACGGTGCATGAGTGGCTGACCCGGTATGCCAGTCAGGGCGGCATGGGCGCCCTGACGGACCGGTCCTCGCGGCCGGAGAGCTGCCCGCATCAGATGCCGCCGGCGATCGAGGCGCGGGTGCTGTGGATGCGGCGGTTGCACCCGTCGTGGGGGCCTTCGCGGATCCGCTGGGAGCTGGAACGTGAAGGCAGGGAACCGCTGCCGGGCCGGTCGTCGGTGTACCGGGCGCTGGTCCGCCACGGGCTGGTGGAGGCCAGGAAGCGCAGGCGGCGGCGGGAGGATTACCGGCGCTGGGAGCGGGGCCGGGCGATGGAGCTGTGGCAGATGGACGTCATGGGCCGGGTGTTCCTGGCCGGCGGGCAGGAAGTGAAGATTGTCACCGGGATCGATGACCATTCCCGGTTCGTCGTGTGCGCCAAAGCGGTGCTGCGGGCCACTGCCCGGCCAGTGTGCCAGGCCCTGGCCGAAGCCCTGCACCAGCACGGCATCCCGGAGCAGATCCTCACGGACAACGGGAAGGTGTTCACGGCGCGGTTCGGGCAAGGCCCGGGTCCGGTCATGTTCGACCGGATCTGCACCGATAACGGCATCCGCCACATTCTCACCGCGCCGTACTCGCCGACCACGACCGGGAAGATCGAGCGGGTGCAGTGCGCCACGATGCGCGCTGTCGTATCCCCGGCATAGCCGGGAGGAACTCGGAGGGAGGTTCCTGGGTCTGATGGCTTACCTGGATCCGAAAGGTGAAGGGGACCAGAGCATGCCAGCTAACCAGAGGCCGGGTCCAGGTGTCAGGGACGGTGCTCTGGGGGACCCGCGTGACATGGCGAAAGCTTGATTGCCTGAATCCCAGTCTCCAGAAGATGGAAGTTCACATCCGCCGGAACGACACCTGAAACCGGCGCCGGCCCTGCGACGTGTGTGGAAGAGCGTCTGCGCAACCTCCGGGACCAGGAGCGATGCCCAGTGAGGGCATTCAAGGAGATGAGTGGGACGCCTAAATCACGCTGCCACGTACGACAGGGACGAACGTGGGATCGCCTGCCGGGCGCGAGCCCCAGGGCGACGGAGGCCCCGTAGTAGTCGCCGGAGTCACGCCCGGCCAGGGAGGGCGGGAAAGCCGCCTGCAGGGCGAAGGGGGCCAGGTGACCGGACATCTGAAGACCGGGAGGTATGCGTAATGCAGAACGCCGAAACGGTGCTGGGTGTCCTGCGTGAGCGTGGCAGGCGCGGCCTGCCGTGCGAGGAACTGTATCGGCAGATGTTCAACCCGCAGTTGTATCTGCTGGCCTACGGGCGGATCTATGCCAACAAGGGCGCGATGACACCCGGGACCACGCAGGAAACCGCAGACGGCATGTCCATGCGGAAGATCAGCCGGATTATCGAGGCGATGCGCCACGAGCGCTACCGGTTCCGGCCCGTCCGCAGGGTGCACATCCCGAAGAAGAACGGGAAGACGCGCCCGCTGGGCATGCCTACCTGGCCGGACAAGCTCGCCGGGGAAGTGGTCCGCCTGCTGCTGGAGGCGTACTACGAGCCGGTGTTCTCCGGCCGGTCACACGGGTTCCGGCCAGGCCGGGGCTGCCACACCGCGCTGCGGGAGGTGGCCAATACCTGGACCGGGACGACCTGGTTCGTCGAAGGAGACATCGCCGACTGCTTCGGCAGTTTCGATCATGATGTGATGATCGGGGCGTTGTCGGAAAGAATCCACGACAACCGGTTCTTGCGGCTGGTGCGTCACATGCTGACAGCCGGATACCTGGAGGACTGGAGATGGGGAGCCACGCTGAGCGGGGTTCCCCAGGGCGGGATCGCCTCGCCCGTGCTCTCCAACATCTACCTGCACAAGCTGGATGTCTTTGTCGAGACGGTCCTGATCCCGGAATACACCCGGGGCAGGCTCCGGGCCAGCAACCCGGAGTACCGCAAGGTGGAACACGCGATCGCCAGAGCCCGCCGGAAAGGCGACCGCGGTGAAGTGCGGTCGCTTTACCGGCGGCTGCACAGCCTTCCCAGCCAGGACCCTCGTGATCCTGGCTACCGCAGGCTGCGCTACTGCCGGTATGCCGACGACACCCTGCTCGGGTTCGCCGGGCCCAAGGCCGAAGCTGAGGAGATCAAGCACCGGCTGGCGGCGTTCCTGCGTGAGGATCTCAGGCTGGAACTGTCGCCGGAAAAGACGCTGATCACCCATGCCCGCACCCAGCGGGCCAGGTTCCTCGGCTACGAGATCTCGGTCGCCAGCCGTGCGCACAGGACCAGAAGGCCGTCGGTGACCGACAAGCGCAACCGCCGGTCGCTGAATGGGACGGTGGTCCTGCACGTTCCGGCGTCCGTGGTTAAAGCCAAGTCCGCCCCGTACTTGTCACGCGGCAAACCCGCGTGCCGGAACCCGATGGTCAACGACTCCGACTACAACATCGTGGCCAGATTCGGGGCCGAGTACCGGGGCATCGTTCAGTACTACCTGCTCGCCGGAGACGTCTTCCGGCTGCACCGGCTGCGCTGGGTCATGGAAACCTCCATGCTCAAGACCCTGGCCCGCAAGCACCGCTCGACCGTGTCAAAAATGGCGGCCCGCCACCGGGCCAAAGTCGCGACACCGCACGGGCTGCGCACGCGATTCGAGGCCAGGATCGAGCGCGAGGGCGGGAAGTCACTGGTCGCCTGGTTCGGCGGTATCCCGCTCAAGCGGCAGAAGAACGCGGTCCTCACCGACCGCCAGCACACCGGGCCCGTCTACCCGAACAGACAGCTGGTCACCCGGCTACTCACGGGCAGATGCGAGATCTGCGCGCGAACGGACGGCATCCAGGTTCACCACGTCCGGGCGCTCGCCGACCTCAGCCAGCCCGGCCAGCCGCAACCCCGATGGGCCAAGGTCATGGCCACGATCCGCCGCAAGACCCTCGTGGTCTGCGACGGCTGCCACGACCTGATCCACGGGCACCCCGCCACACCGCTTACGCAGTAATCACTGGAAAGCCGGATACCTGGAAACGGGTCCGTCCGGTTTGGAGGGAGGCTGAGCGGAAAAGGACCAGCCCAGGCTGGCACCTCGCCGCTCAGCCGACCCTACCAAGACGATGCGGGCGGAGTTTTTCACCCGCACTGACCGCACCTTCATGACCATCACGGACCTGCAGGCCGCCCTGGATACCTGGGTGGCCGAGTACAACACGGCCCGGCCGCACCAGTCCTGTGGCGGCCGGCCACCGATCGAGCGGTTCCAGTTGGCGGACCGGTCCCTGGCTGCTGACACCACCGCCACCGAGCCGCAGCCAGCACCGGCCCGGCCGGCCAGCACGCGCCCGGCCGGGGTGTCGCGGTGGGTGAACGCGGCCGGGAAGATCTCCCTGGGCGGGTTCGGCTACAACGTCGGCGCGACCTACGCCGGTGAGCCGGTCGAGGTCGTGGTGGCCGGTGGCCTGGTGGACATCTGCCACCGCGGCGTGGTGGTCGCCACCCACGCCCAGCGGCTGCGTGAAGACCAGGCCGACCGCGCGCCGCGGGCCCGGGTGGCCCGCCGGGCCCGGGATGCCACCGCCGGGCTGACTGTCACCCGGCTGGCCGACGCCCACGGCACGGTCACCTTCGCCGGGACCACCTACCGTGCCGGGCGGATGTGGGCCCGCACCTTCATCGACGTGACCATCGTCGCCGGGTCGGTCCAGCTGTCCAAAGACGGCCAGGTCCTGCGGGTCCACCCGATCCGCCACGACCGCTCCCGCGAACTCGGCGCCTTCGCCAACCCTAAAGGCCGCGCCCGCCGCAAGAACTCCGCCATCGGCTATGTCAGCTAGCTACCGGAACTCCCCGGCCGGGATGTCAGGCAGGTACCGGAACTCCGATGTCGCCCAGGTACCGGAACTTGACAGGGGCCGCACTGCGGCCGTCACTGCGCGTCTGCGGGCGTCACTGCGCCGCACAGATTGGCCCGCGATGATGGGGTGGGCGAGTGCAGGGGAGCGGGATGTCGGACTCGCCTGGCCGACCGGGTGATGTGCTGATGCCCGGACCCCCGGTTGTGGTGGCCACTGTCGATCCGGCCTAACCTGCGGTCGCCGCTGGGCAGCCGGACGACACGCCCACGGTCGACTGGGTCAAGAAGGAAGTCAGGGTCAGAACGGCGGCGTGGCTGGCATAGATCACAGCCGGACGGGCGGGTGCCCGACGCCCAGCGAAAACTGCTGCCGCCGCTGGTGGCGTGGCCAAGCTGGAGGGGTGCGTGCGCAAATCGAGACAATTTCCAGCCGGACGCCCATTCCGGCCAGCACCGTCTCGGTGTGGAGCAGCGCGATCTTGGCGAAGGCGAACAGGGAGCTCGCGGTGATCGGCTTACCGCCCTTAAGCATGATGCCCAGGACCACGACCGGCTCGCTGGACGATCACGCGGCTGTTCGCTGCGCATGAGGGCAAGTACGGTTCCCCGCGGATCATCGCTGATCTGCGGGATGCGGGCTGGCGGGTGAGCGAGAACACCGTCGCCGCCTTGATGCGTGAGCTGCACCTGGCGGCCCGGCGGAAGAAGAAGCGCAAGGGTACGACCCGGCCGGGGAAGGGCCGCTGGCGGGCACCGGACCTGGTCAAGAGGGACTTCCCCGCGGCACAGGTCAACCAGAAGTGGTACGGGGATGGCACCGAGGTCCCCACCGGGGAAGGCGGCCTGCGCCCGGCTGGGCATCCGCCAGTCGATGGGCCGGCCCGGCTCGTGCCTGGACAACGCGGTCATCGAATCCTGGCATTCCACCCTGGAGTCCGGGCTGCGCGCGCTGGAACACTTCACCACCAGGGCGCAGGCGCGGGCCCGGGTCGCGGCCTGGACCGGCGATTACAACCGGCATCGCCGGCACTCCGCGCTGGCGATGATGTCCCCGGTGAACTACGAGAGAGCACTCCAGGCCGGGGAGGCGGCCTGACATGGCTCCCGCTTTTCCGCTGCTCAGTATCGGCCGGTGCTCGGCGGCGTCCAGGTCGTTCCTCCGCGGCCCTGACGGGCCTGCGGGGCCTCCACCTGGACACCGCCTGCGCTCCGGCGGTTACATGGCAGCTATCAGAAGCGGGACCAAAGGCAAGATCAGCCCAACTGATGTGTCCACGCTTTCAGGGGAACCCCGCAGGCCAGCACCCGATCAGCGTGAATCGTCAGGGCTAGCCGCCTGATGGTTAACTTATGTACGCGATAACAGGTTCGAAGTACACGGAAAGCATCCCCGGTTGGCGATCGACCGGCCAGATCAGGCTCGCTGTTGCCGAGGGAGGATGAGATGCCGCCGAGTTGTCCGTACTGTGGCCAGCAGTGGCTCCCCGGGGTGCCGCATTGGTGCCCCCAAATGCAAGCGGCCGACAACAAGGCCACGGCCGACAAGAAGGCCGCTCGTGGACAGCCAGCTGCGCAGCCGCCGGGGCGGGTGCGGGCAAGCTGGGGGTTCTGGGCCTGCATTGTCGTCGGCCTGTTTTGCATTGTCGGAGGCATTGCGGAGTTGGGGTCTTCGCCTGGAAGCCCGCCCAATTCGACGTCCGCGTCCGTCGCGTTCGCCCTCGCCATCGCGTTCATTCTCGGCGGTATTTACCTGCGGTACAGGAGGACCAAACCCAAGCGTCCCGCCCCCTCCCTTCGCCGGCAACCGGTTCCTGCCGATCACCGGCAACCGTTTCCTGCCGACAGCTCCGTACACGCACAGCAGCTACCACCCCCGATGCTTTTTGTAGGATACATTGGAGTAGGAAGCTGGTTTAGTCGTAAATATTGGAGTTGTTCTCATATCCACCGGTCGCCGGATGAGGCTCTTGTATGTGCTCGCGATCAGCTGAATAACGGGAGCTGGGATGGAAGAGTCACCCACGGCGGCTGAGGAAACTTTCTGAATGATCATCATGACAGAATAAGGAGCGGGCTGACTGAAGAACCGATCTCATTTGCTCCTCGTCCGCACGGCTCGCCGCTACCGCACTGTCCAGATCCGCGTCGGCCGCCACATCCTCACCGCAGAAGACCCGCTCCCGCCCGACCTCCGCGACGCCCTCGCCTCATCAAGTAGCCCGGCGGGTGCGCACTAACCCTGGCTTTTCATCGGGGTTGACGGCTGAGGCAGCGCGCCGACACAGAAAAGTGCTCCTGAACTGATCCTGAACTGGGACGATAGGGATTGCTGAGGTCCTTATCCCACCCAATTCGAGGAGCACTTGCCGAGTGAAGACTACCCGCTGGTTGAAGGGACTGGAAGTTACTGCTGGCGGCACTGGGATCGTGTCGCATGCCGGGGTGGTGCTGCTGCGGGCGCTGTCGGACAGGACCGGGCTGACAGCGGGACTTTCGAGAGCCCTGGCCTCGGACAGGCTGCTGATCCATGACCGCGGCCGGGTGCTGGCCGACCTGGCGTGCGCGGTCGCGGATGGCGCCGAGGTGATCAGCGATTTCCGGGTCATGACCGACCAGGCCGAACTGTTCGGGCTGGTGGCCTCGGTGCCGACCGTCTGGCGCACACTGGATGAGATCGCCGCCGGAGGCGGTGCGCCCAGGCCAGGATCACCAGGGCGGTCAACGCCGCCCGGCGGCGCGCGTCGATCATCTCGGTCAGCAGGAGGATGTCACGCTGCATAAAGGGGCTGGGCTTCGGCTAGGACCGATGGCTGCAGAAGCGGGTGCAGTGAACGCAGGGAGATGAGATCAACCTTGCGGCCAAGCAGTTCGGTGAGCTCGTCGGCGAGCTGCTCGATCTCCCAGCCCAGTTTGCGACCGGGGCGGAGTGTGTAGAGAACGTCGATATCGCTGTCGGGGCGGGCGGCCCCGCGGGCCTGGGAGCCGAAGACCTCGAGCTTGGCAATCCCGTACCTGTCGCAGATGTCGGCCAAGCGCTTTTCATCGACCTCTGACCCCGCGATCATCAGCATGATCCCAGGCTAAACCCGGAGACTGTCTGCGCGCCTGACCGGCCTGCGACACGCGGCTGCGGTGCGTTCGCACATGCCATGTGGCCAGGGCACCACGAGAACGGAGCGTTTCGTTGGGGCGGTCAGTGCCGGGCGCTACCGATCAGGGTTGAACGGTGCCGGCTTGGCTCATAACCCAGAGGTCGCGGTTCAAATCTGCCCCCGCTACCAAGTGAGTGCAGGTCAGGGCCTGATCGCCAGAGCGGCGGTCAGGCCCCTTTGATCGTTTGTCCGTGGTGTGTCCGCGGGATCGGGCCGCGGGATCGGGCCGCACCTGCCGTGGGCCGCACCTGCCGGATGTGGGCAGGGGAGACCGGCAGGGAACGGGAGCGCTGGCCGGTGCGCGCACCACGGCAAGAGCCTGTGCCAACGGATCCGAGTCTCAGGTCTGACCGACTGGTTCACCCAGTGGTCGCATGGTCACCGTGGTTGCGATGGCTGTCCCAGGTCATCCCCCTCGGCGCCGGCCTCCCTGGGAGGTGCTGGGCGGCCTGCCCGAGATGGTGCAGACCGCCTATGGCTCGTTCACCACCGGCCTGGACCTGAAGCCCGGTCAATCCGTGCTGATCCGCGGCGGCACCTGCTCCGTGGGCCTGGCCGCCGCCGCGCTGGCCACCTGGCACGGCGCCACGGTGCTGTCCACTACCCGGCGGGCTGACCGCCTCGCATTGCTGCACGAACACGGCGTTGACCACCCCCTGCTCGACACCGGCGAGGTCGCGCCCGCCGTGCGCGAACTGTACCCGGACGGCGTTGACGCCGCCCTTGATCGCGTCGGCACGCCGACCCTGCCCGATACTCTGCGCGCCGTGCGCGTGCACGGCACGGCCTGCTTCAGCGGCAACCTCTCCAACCAGTGGACGGTGCGGGACTTCTCCCCGAACGAGTACCTGCCCAAAGGTGTGCGCCTGGCGGGCCACTTCGGCGCTGCCGCCGACCTGACCCGGGAGGCCTTTCAGGAGCTCCTCGACGCAGTCGCGGTCGCCCGGCTGGCCGCGGACAGTGAGTTAGGGTGGCTGGCCGCGCGTTCAGATGGCAAGCAGCAAGTGGCCAACTCGAAGATCATCCTCATGGTGAGCCGGTCGCCCAGCTCTCGCTACTCGCGGGGAATAGAACAGAGAACTTGGCTGATGCCCGCGGCTCGGCCATCATCTCCGCCACACGGTCACGCCACGCCGCATAGTGGGGAGTCAGCTTATGCGCAGCTGAGGCGGCCTCGTCGCGGTAGACCTCCACCAGGACGATATGGGCCGGATCATCCTGATCCTGGATGACGTCAAAGCGCAGTACACCTGGCTCTGCCACCGATGCCTGGGCATTGACCAGTGTGGCCGCCAGGAAATCCTGGACCCGCTCGCGGTGAACATGAACATGAACATGAACGACCAGCATGTGCCTATCCTCCTATAGCGCACCACAGCTGCGCCGCTCGATGACACGCCCGCTCATGCCGCCTCTGCACGCCTAACTGAACGTTGGCTGCTGGAAGGGCACAGGCGTCTGAGGACTGCCGGGTTCAGGTATCGCGGTATGCACGAGCGTAGGCGTCGAGCGGCTCCGGCTCGTCCCCATGCATGCCGCGCATTACCCGCGGGGCGAACAGCCGCTCAAGGAGGCCACCGATCCCGCCCGTACCTTCCCAGGTGGTGGAGATCCGCACCAGGGGCCCGCCGTCCTGGGGCGTGACGGTGAACGTCATGACCATGCTGGAGAGGAGAAGGCTTCCGGGGGCGGGTCACCGGGAACCATCGCGGCCAAGCCGCATATCAGCGCGCGCTGGGCGGTACAGCGAGTTCCGGAGACTGACCCAGTTCCTGCCCGGACAGGTGCGGATGCACCGGCTAGCGGTGATGCCCCTCGGTGGTACCGTCGGCGGCATTACGGGCCGGAACAAGGAGGCAACGATGACCGCACCGCTCAAGGTGATCGCCTTCTCCCACAACGGATCATCGTCATGAAGCGCCACTACGGCCCGGCCCCCGAGACAATGAGATTTCGATACATCAAAGTTGAGACGTAATCGCCGGCTTGAACGTCTCGCCACGATCCAACCAGATGAACAAAGCCGCCGCCATCGATCTGGTCGGCGTCATGCCAGCGCGGCCGGCTGGCACCTGCCGCAGCCCGCGCCCACTAAATTGCCGTGTTTGGGGCCGGTTGAGCAGCCAAGCTGGGTCAGCAAGATGGTGGCGCGGTGGCCCGGCGATGGATGGGCGGATGATGGCAGAATGCCGCGCATGGATGCGAATGATCTCGTCAACCTTTGGGGCACGCGGGCCAGACGCAGCGAGGCTGCCCATTACCAGATAGCGGCGAGCTATCTCCGCCGCAACCAGGCGCTCTCCCTGGCCGTTGTCATCCTTTCAGCGGCCACCGGGTCAGGAATCTTTGCCACGCTGTCTACGACGGCGCCGAAGCCAGCTCGAGTCGTCTTCGGGGTGATCGCTCTCCTGGCTGCCGTGCTCGCTGGCATCAATCGCTCCCTGCGTTACGGCGAGCGCGCTGAGGAGAACCGGCAGGCTGGCGCGCGCTGGGCGCCGATCGTCAGCAGCGCCGAGAAACTCCTGGCCAGGCTCGCTGAGCCCGATCCAGACGGCGAGGTCGCCACGGACATCGACGCACTGGAAGGACACATGGACGACGTCGCCCAGCACTCGCCCGTAATCCCACAGGCGTTCGTCAAGAAGAATGGCATCGACACTGCCTATCCCTGGCAGCCGGAACCGACTGGCTGGCGAAGCTGGATACGGCGCAACCGCTAGGCCTGGCCGCGGAGATTCGTCCCGCCGTGGTCCGCTCAATGGACCGGGGTCACCTGGCGGCTGGATCCGACGCTCCGACGAACGTATTCTCTTGCCGCGTTCAGCTCGCTGGTGCGGGGGTGAACACTTGGCCGCCGGGAACAAGAACCAGATCACGACATCCGGACATGTCGCCTGTGGCATGGTTGGCTCGACTGCTGGCTGTAGCCGGAATCAATGCCAGGCGCTGCGTTAGCCGTTGGGATCTGCCATAACTGATGACGGCGACCGCAGCGACACCCGGGCCTGTCAACCGCCGCCGTCGCTAGCGGCGCTGTGTACCGGCCGCGGGATTGGGCCTGGTCTTCGCGGTAACTGTGCTGGCCGTTACAGAGGATAAGCGGAAGGTCAACTGGGACGCGCGCATTGCCGCCGATCTGCGCGGCGGTTGAAGCCTGACCCTGTTGCCCGTTATGGATGCAGATCAGGGCTTTCGGCGCGGGCCTGTCAGACGGCCCGGCGATCAGCGGCGGCCGCCGGGCTGTCTGGGCGGGCCTGCGCTACGCTAGATCCCATGCGAGCGGCTGGGCTGCTTCTCGAATCGCCACGCTGACACTTCAGTCAGCGTGGCGGCCCCTCCTGTGTGAGGGGTTTTTTGTTGGCGTGGCAGGACCACGCGACGGAGCGCTGACCGTTCCGTACAGCGTGGTGGATGTGGCCGGGAGTGGATATGGCTAGTAGCGGGGCTGCCGGTGTGGGCGACCAGCCTCGGTTCCGCTACGGCGCACGGCTGGCGAACGAGATCGAGCTGCGCTGGCAGGACCATTGGGAGGCGGCCGGGACGTTCGGCACCCCGAACCCGGTCGGGCCGCTGGCGGCCGGTTTTGGCCAGGTTGCGGACCGCCCGAAGTTCGTGATCATGGACATGTTCCCCTACCCGAGCGGCTCCGGCTTGCACGTGGGTCATCCGCTCGGCTATATCGCCACCGACGTTTACGCCCGCTACCTGCGAGGAGCTGGTCAACTGGTGTCCCGGGCTGGGCACGGTGCTGGCCGACGAAGAAATTACTGTGGACGGGCGCAGCGACATCGGCAACTACCCTGTGTACCGGCGGCCGCTTCGCCAGTGGATGCTGCGGCTCACCGTTTACGCGGAGCGGCTCATCCGCGACCTGGACCGCCTCGACTGGCCCGAGCCGATCAAGATCATGCAGCGGAACTGGATCGGCCCTAGCGACGGCGCCAGTATCGACTTCCGCGTGGTGGGCTCAGCTGGCGGGGTGATTCGCGCGTTCACCACCCGGCCCGACACCCTGCCGGGCGCCACCTACCTGGTGCTGGCCCCCGAGCATCCGATGGCGGACGAGTTGACAGCCGCGGCCTGGGGCGAAGGCACCCCGGCGGGCTGGCGGTATCCGGAGGCGGGGGCCCAGGCCCCGCAGGCCGCCGTCCGTGCCTACCGGGACCGGGTAGCGCGGCTCAGTGACCGGCAGCGCTCCGATGAAACCTATGACACGACCGGCGTCTTTACTGGCTCGCATGTGATCAACCCCATGACCGGCGAACCCATTCCCGTGTTCATCGCCGATTATGTGCTCATGGCCTACGGGTCGGGCGCGATCATGGCGGTGCCCGCGCATGATCAGCGGGACCGGGAATTCGCCCACCGGTTCGGGCTGCCGGTCCGGGCGGTCCTGCAGCCGCCTCCGGAATGGTTTACCGGACGTGGCCTGCCACCCGGCAGCCCCGCGAGCACATGGCCGGAGGCGTTCGCCGGTGAGGGCAGCTACCTCGACCTAGGCGTGCCCGGGCTCGACTATGCCGGCCTCGGCAGGCAAGCCGGGATCGCGGCCGCCATCGGCTGGCTGGAATCGGCCGGCAGTGGCCAGCGCCAGCGTTCCTACCGGCTGCGCGACTGGCTGTTCTCGCGGCAGCGCTACTGGGGTGAGCCCTTCCCGATCGTGTATGACGAGCATGGACTGCCCATTGCGCTGCCCGAGGAATCGCTGCCAGTGACGCTGCCCGATATGGCGGACTTCCGGCCACAGCCCCAGGCGGCCGCGTCGGGCGACCCGGTGCCGCCGCTGGCTCGCGCGGCAGAATGGGCCGAGCCCGAACTCGACCTGGGCGACGGCCCGAAACGGTACCGCCGCGAACTCAACACCATGCCCCAATGGGCCGGGTCCTGCTGGTACTACCTGCGCTACCTTGACCCGGCCAACTCCGTCCGGCTGGTGGACCCGGCGGTTGAGCGGTACTGGATGGTGCCCCCGGACGCAGCACCGGGCGAGGGCGGGGTCAACCTGTACGTGGGGGGCGTCGAGCACGCGGTGCTGCATCTGCTCTACGCCCGGTTCTGGCACAAGGTGCTGTACGACCTGGGGCACGTCTCTACCAGGGAGCCGTTCCGGCGCCTGGTCAACCAGGGGTACATCCTGGCGGATGCCTATCTCGACGCGCGTGGCATGTACGTGCCGGCCGCCGAGGTCGTGATGGCACCGGACGGGCCGCCGCACTACCAGAGCCAGCCGGTGACCTCCCGCGCGGGGAAGATGGGCAAGAGCCTGAAGAACGGCATCAGCCCAGATGACATCTACGCCACCTACGGCGCCGACACGCTACGCCTGTATGAAATGGCGATGGGGCCATTGGATACTGACCGGCCCTGGCGGACCAATGACATCGTCGGCGTCTACCGGTTCCTGCAGCGGCTGTGGCGCACCATCATCGACGAGGACTCCGGCGCGCCGCGGGTGCACGACCAGCCGCTCGGCGACGAGACCGCCCGGTTGCTGCACCACACGGTCAAGGTCGTCCGGGGGGACTTGCAGCAACTGCGGTTCAACACCGCGATCGCCCGCGTGATGGAACTCAACACCCACGCGGCCAAGCTGGCCGCGGCAGCGGGCGGACTCCCGCGAGAACTGGCCGAGCCGCTGGTGCTCATGGTGGCCCCGTTCGCACCACATATCGCCGAAGAGCTCTGGTCCAGGATCGGTCACGCTGCGTCGCTGGCCTATGAGCCATTCCCGCAGTTCGATGAGTCCCTGGCGGCCCAGAAGGTGGTCACACTGCCGGTCCAGATCGACGGAAAGACCCGCTTCCGGGTGGAGGTCCCAGCCGGTGCCGGGAAGGAAGAGATCGCTGGAGCGATGGCCAGCCACCCGGAATACTCCCGCCACATCGGGAGCGCACCGGTGACCCGGGTAGTGATCGTCCCTGGCCGGATCGTCAACATTGTGACCCAGCCATAGGCGGTTGTCCTGGGCACGGCGCTGTTCTGCTAGGTCGGTGTGTGGGCTTCGGCCGGGCGGCTTCCCTGGCGGTGGGCGGCTCAGGAGGGGCGGACCGCTGCATAGGGTTTTGCTCCGGGCCGCCGTGGGATTGGGTTGGCTTATGAGCGACATGTGGACCGCCCCCGAAGATGACCCCCGCTCGTACGGCAATCCCATCGGTGAAAAGGCGACCTACCGGGAGTACCTGGGCAATTACCGGCTGACCATCGAGATGAAGTGCGAGGGGCTGGACGCCAGCGAGCTCGCCCGGCGCTCAGTGCCGCCCAGCGCCTTGAGCCTGCTCGGGTTGGTCCGTCACCTGGCCCAGGTGGAGAATCACTGGTTCCAGCGCGTGCTGCAAGGCCGCACGGCCGGGCCCCGGCTGTACCAGCGCGAGGACGAGACGTGCTTGTCCACGTGATCGAGGAGTGTGCCCGGCACGCCGGACATGCCGACCTGCTGCGCCAGTGTATCGACGGGCGTACCGGCCAGTGACCGGTCAGCGGACGCGAGGTAACCGCCTGCACGAATAGGCCCGCGGCGGCGGGCACCAGCACCGGCAGTTCCCCGCCCTAAGACGCTGATCACAGGCTGGCGTACCTGGCGTTCGGCTGGCGGGAGCTGCCGGGCGGCGCCGGACGCCGCAGCCAGCCGCCGTGGCCCGCCCCAACGGGCAGCTCCCCAGCGAGCGGGGCCTGACCTTCGGCCGGCAACGACCGGGCCAGCCGCAGCGATGCCCGCGACGGTGGGTCGCCCACACTCGCTCAGTGGTCAGCGCTCAGCCAGTTCCGCCATCAGCTAGCCCTGCAGCGCCGGTACTCACCGGGCACTCCCGGCGGGAGGGCCCGATGACGGCGCCCCGCGGGCGGCAGGAGGACCGGTAGTGCAGGCGCCAATGCACGGGCGGCGGATCGAGCCTGACGCGGCTACTCCGCGCGCAGCGCGGGGGCCGGGCGGACTCGCGCTGCCGCCTGACCGGGAATGGCCGCTACGAGGCAGGCCACCGCCACCGTTGCCGGGATGACTGCAAGTAGCTCGAGCACGGACACGACCGGGTCAGCGGGTACTCCGGCCGACACGGCGAACAGCGTCCAGGCCCATCGGCCCGCGAGCGCGCCGGCGGGCAAGCCGGCGGCGAGCGCAACCGCGCTGATGGCGCACGCCTGCCACAGCACCACGCTGAGGAGCTGCGGCCTGCCCATGCCGAGCACTTTCAGCACCGCAAGGTCCCGCCCGCGGCGCTGTACGCTGGTTACCAGCACGTGCGCCAGGGTGCCGGCCGCTAGCAGGGCGAGCACGACGCCGAGGACAAGTGGCGTGTCCCTGACGGCCGTGTAGTTACGAACGTCGCTCGGCTTCTGGTCGGAGATCACCTGACACACTTGCGGCGGGCAGCCGATCAGTCTCGTCGCTGCGGTGAGGTTTGCGACCTCGGCTCGAGGGCTCGTGCCGGGACGATAACGTGCCAGCACGAAGTTGAAGCAATCATGGCTGCAGCCGGTCTGCGGGTCGGCCACTGAGAGCACGTTCGCCTGCACGACGGCGCCGCTGCCCAGGTCGGTGGCGACGAGCGAGCCCTGTCCGAACGCGGCAAGGACCGCGACGCCGACGATCGTCATCATCCCCGGCCGCTTGGCGGTGAAGGCCGAGCCGGTGAGGGCTGACGCCCGCACGCGGATCCGCTGACCGACCCGGAGGTGCAGTTCCCTCAGCGTCTCCGCGCCGAGGGCGATCTCATCCGGCGCCATCGGCGCGTGCCCGGACAGTATCGTAACGTAACCTGCGCCGCGAAACGCGTTGACCCCAATCGCCGGCACGACGGTGCCGTTGATGCTGAGCTGGCCGTAGTTCCCGGCCGCGTACCCGGTGAGGCCCGGCTGGATCGACGCGATCCTGGCGACGATTGGCTGGCTGACGCCGCCGAAGCTGAAATCGAGGTCCTGCTGCCAGTCCAGGCCGTACTGGGCGGGCGTGCCGAGCAGGTGCCCGAGGCTGGACCCGAAGACCAGCGCCGCGACCGTCGCAGCGACGGCGATCGCGGTGCCGATCAGAGCACTGCGGACCGGTACCGCCGTCCGGCCGCGCCCCGGCTGCAACGCCATCCGGACGCCGATGCGCCTATTGACCGAGCCGCCCGCGCCCAGCGCCGCGGCGGTGCGCGACAAGCGCTCGGGCGCCGCCGGCTCGGATGCGGGCCAGGAGGCAGGAGACTTCGCGGACACGCGCCACACGGCGGGCAGCACGACGGCTAGCGGCAGGAGCATGATGGCGCCCAGGCCGGCGCCGAGGACAGCGACGTTAACCGCTAGCCCAGGGTGCGGCTCGGCGATCCGGGCCGGGCCGATCGGCGTGAGCGGCGAGGCGGCAACGGCCACGACGACAGCCAGCAGACCCCCGGTCGTTGTGACGATGGCGGTCCGTGCCAGTGACAGACTGGCCAGCTGGCCTGGCGCCATGCCCAGCGAGCGCAGCACGGGGAAATCCCGGGCGTCCAGGACGAGCTGCCTGCTGAGCAGCTGTGCCGCCACGGCGAGCAGAAGCAGCCCGGCCAGCGCCGCGAACGCGCCCAGGGCCACCGCCTGCGGCCGGATCGCCCGCTGGGTTGCGGCCTGCTGGTCGCTGACGTCGGTGATGTACACCCCGCCGGTACCGGTGCCGCTCGTACTCGGTGCGGCGAGTGCCGTCGCAGCCGCGTCGAACTTCTGCACGCTGGCACCCGGCTTCAGCGCCACGGCCAGTTCGGTGCCGTAGCTGGCGCTGGCCGAGAGCGCTGTGCGCGCGAACGGCGGACTGAGCAGTACCTGCGGCATCGCGGTCAAGGCGGTCGCCGGCACGATCTGGTCGTCAAAGGCTACGACGGCCGTGACCGTAGTGGAGAGCACGACCGCCTTGCCCAGCTCGGCGTTCGCGGTGACCGGGGACTGCGGGATGATCGCGAGCCGGAACGTGCTGCCGGGCCGCAGGTGATACCGGTCAGCGAGTTGCTGATCGACCATCACGGCATGTGGGTCCGCCGCGCGCCACATCCGGCCGGCCAGGATCTTGACCCGGTCGGTCCGCACACCGACGGAGTTGTCAGGGCTCGAGAAAACGTTCACCTCTTGCGACGAGAGTCCGTGCGCGGTCGGCAGCACAGCGTCGTCGTAGACAACTTCGCCCGCGGACTCGACGCCAGGCAGACTGGCCACCGCGTGGTAGTACGCTCCGGCACCACCCCCATAGACGATCTGCACCTGGCTCGCGTGTGCCCACGTCAGCAGCCTGCCGTACGCGGTGTCGGTGCGCCGGGCACCGGCCGCGCAGGCAAGCACGGCCCCGCCGACAAGGCCGAGCAGCAGCGCCAGGCTGAGCAGCGGCCGCCACCGCGACCTCACGTCGTATCGCAGGGTTCGGAGCACAGCCGCCATGGCCTAATCCCTTCGCAGGATCACCGCGGGCCGAACGCGCGCGGCTTGGACGGCCGGCCAGGCCCCGATGACGACGACGGCAGCGACGCCCAGCGCCACCGCGCCGAGCAGCCCGCCGATCACGCAACCGCCACCACCGCGCGCCAGGAGCGCTGGTGCGTCGCCGCCGCCAGTAGAACGCCACAGCCAACAGGAATCAGCCCCGCGGGCCGCAGCGCAGGCTTGTCCCATGCCCGTCATTGTGCGCCGGATTCCACCAGCCGACAGGAAGGGTCCCACCACCGATCTCCGGGCAGCCACCACCACCGTCGCGGTCAGCCCCCCGGGTCTTGCCCGGTCACCGCGAAGAACGCCTTCAAATCGAAGGTCACCGCCCGCACCGCGGACAGCCGCGAACGACACGGATCACCCGGGTATTAAGGGGTCTATCTCACGAACGGTGTTTCCGGCGTTGGCTGGTTAGTAGGTCTCGGCGGCCGGCCAGCGGTCACCGAACGTGATGGCGAAGGCGTTGATCACGGGTTTCCAGCGCATCGTCCACCGGGTGCGGCCTGTCCCGGTCGGGTCCAGGCTGCGGGTCACAAGATACAGGCATTTCAGTGCGGCCTGCTCGCTGGGAAAGTGGCCGCGGGCCCGGACCGCGCGGCGGTAGCGGGCGTTCAGGGATTCGATCGCGTTCGTGGAGCAGATCACCTTCCTGATCTCGGTATCGTAGTCGAGGAACGGGATGAATTCGTTCCACGCGTTGCGCCACAGCCGGATCATCGCACCATATTTATCACCCCACTTCTCTTCCAGCTCGTCCAGCGCCGCGGACGCCGCATCCACATTAGGCGCGGTATAGATAGGCCTGATATCCCGCTTGATCGCATCAGCGTCCCTGCGGGAAGTGAGCCGGAACGTATTCCTGATGAGATGGATAATGCATGTCTGGACGATGGCGAGCGGCCACACATTCCCCACCACTTCCGGCAGGCCTTTCAGCCCGTCGCACACCAGGAAGAACACATCCCGCACCCCACGGTTCTTCAGGTCGGTGAGCACGCTCATCCAGAACCTGGCGCCCTCACCGCCGGTCCCGGCCCACAGGCCCAGCACGTCCTTGCGGCCGTTGACGGTGACGCCTATGGCGGCGTAGACAGGCCGGTTGGCCACCTGGCCGTCCCTGACCTTGACCACGATGGCGTCGATGAAGACCGCCACATAAACCGCATCCAGCGGCCTGCTGGCCCATTCCTGCATCTCGGCCACGACTTTCTCGGTGATCCGCGACACGGTTTCCCTGGAAATAGACGCCCCGTAGATCTCAGCGAAATGCGCCGAGATCTCTCCCGTGGTCAGTCCTTTCGCATACAGCGACAGCACAATCTCGTCCACCTCGGTGAGCCGGCGCTGCCTCTTCTTCACGATCTGCGGTTCGAAAGTCCCCTCGCGGTCGCGGGGAACATCGATGCGGACTTCACCTGCCGCATCGGAGATGACCGTCTTGGAGCGGACGCCGTTGCGCACATTCGCTGACCGGCGTTCCGGCGCCGCCTGATTCTTCTCATGCCCCAGGTGCTCAGTGATCTCCTCGTTCAGGGCCGTTTCCAGCACATTCCTGGTGAATAGCTTCAGCAGCCCATCAGGCCCGGTCAGCTCCAGGCCCCGCTGCCGGGCCTCGGCCACCATCGCCGCCGCGGCGGCCTGCTCTGGCGACAGCTGCCGCCCGTCACTCTCGTCCCTCTTGTGTGGATTCACAGCATCTGATGTCATCACTCACAGTGCCCATCCCGCCGGATCTCAGCCCGGCGTGTCGGGCCGGAAACACCGTTCGCTGCACAGTCCCGTATTAAGCGTTCGGCGGCTCATTAGCCGGGTTAACGACCATGTGATCGATCACCTGTGGACCGCCCCGGAGATCTTGGAGGCTCTGATCCCTGGAAGGATGCAGAGTCATGCCTGCACAGCGGAAGTACCCCGATGAGCTGCGCGAACGCGCGGTGAAGATGGTTCTGGAGATCCGTGCCCGGGACGGCAAGGGCCACGGCGAGCTGGCCCGGGTGGGCCGTCAGCTGGGTGTTCATCCCGAGGCGTTGCGTGGCTGGGTCAGGCAGGCTGAGGTCAACAGCGGCTCGCGGCCGGGTACCACGACCGAAGATCAGAAGCGGATCGCGGAACTGGAGCGGGAGAACCGCGAGCTGCGGCGGGCTAATGAGATCTTGAAGGCGGCGAATGCGTATTTCGCCCGCGAACTCGACCCCAGGCTTCCGCGCTAGTCGGGTTCATTGATTCACATCGTGGCCGGTTCGGTGTGGAGCCGGTCGGCGCGGTCCTGGAATTCCCGGTCTCCACGTATTACGCGGTGAAGAAGCGTGAGCGGCAGCCGTCGCTGCGTGAGGTCCGGGATGAGCAGCTGGAAGAGGACATCATGCGTGTATGGGAAAACCGCAGGAAGGGCTGCGGGCTGTATGGGGCGCGGAAGGTATGGCTGCAGTTGCGCCGTGATGGGATTGAGGTGGCGCGGTGCACGGTGGAGCGGCTGCTGATCCACCTGCCATCGGTACTGGCCGTCGCCCTGCAGGCACAACGCAAGATCCACACCATCTCCAAGACCCGCCACCGGCGCACTCTTCCCGCGCACGCACGGGTACTCACCGCCATCCGCGAATCCAACACCGACCAGGCCGAAATCGAAGCACGCGATATCGTCAAACGCGCCCACAGGGACATCCTTTACTACACTGGGCGCTCCCGCCGGTCAGGAGCCTCGGACTGAATCGCCCTGCTCAATCCGGAGGCCTCTTGATCTTCATGGCGGAGCGGCGGCAGCAGGATGAGACTGCGCCAGTACCCGTGGGGTACCTGGACACGCCAGAACCGCCGACTGCCGCGGCCTGGCGGATGTGGTATGACACGTGGGCCAAGGGCACATCTTGGCGCTGCCATGTGCGGTCGAGTCGTGCGGCGCCCACCAGGCCGAGTCGACTCCGCTAACTCCTATCGTCCATGAGCGCAGATTGGAACCAGGCCCCGGGGAACCAGGCCATTACCGCCGGGCGAGGAAGCAGACCTGCCCTGGCTGGATGGTTCGGGGCTGATCGAGCAGGGCAGACAGCGCACTGGTGACGGCGGCGACGAAGCCCCGGTCTTGGGGGAAGGTTTTCGCTGAGACGAGGACCAGCCCGCCATGGGCCTGGCTAGCGGTGCGGTACCGGGCATCAAGAGGAATAAAGTCCTTGATGTTCACCGTGACCAGGGCACGTCCCGTTGCGGTGGCATGCGCCAGGATCTGATCGTCGGCCAGGCCGACAAGGGCCGGGTCTGCTACAACGGCGAGGACATCGTGGCCTTTGGCGCGCAATTGCTCGGCGATGACGCCGGAGAGCATCTCATCGAGCAGCAGGGCGGTCATCAGGTCACCCGGCGAGCAGTTCGCGTTCCCGCCGCCAGGCGTCTTCGGCGGCTGCCTCGGCTGCTTCGGCCGTTGTAATCTCGGCGTCTATCTCGTCGGGATAGGAGGCCCAGTAACGGATGGCGATGCGGAGCGAGCGCACTGGCAGCCCGGTGTTCTCGGCTATCAGGCTGAGCAGTTCGTCCTCGGCTAGGTCCGGACCGGATACGCGGGCTGACTTGACCGCCCGGACGGCCTCCCAGACGTCAGGGCCGCCCGCCAGGGCCGCCCGGCGGCCAGTTGGCCCTGGGCGGAACACGATGCCAGGATGCTCGCCCACGCGCAGTGCCTCATCCACCAGCCGGTTGGCCGCCGAAGAGATGGACATCCCAGGGTTGGCGGCGACGAAGGACGACAGCCGTTCAGCCACCGCGGTATCGAACCGGACGGGCGTTGCCGCGCGTTTGCTCATGACTACATTGTAGTCGCAAGGTATTGCACTGTCGAAGAAAGCTCCTCGGATGATACTTCTGGGCCGACGCCGACCGGGCCGCAAAAGGGGACCCGCCGCCAGCGGCGCGGGCATGATCGGCTAGACGTTACCGGAGATCCGCCGCCTGCTCGCCGGCCTCGCCTGGCGCTACCTCCCCGATCCTGAAGCCCTGCTTTCTTCTGAAGCTTCTCAAGAAGACTCTGCAAGGTAGCCATTAGCGCGCCGGCGAGACTGCCCAATACGATCCCGAGGATGAACACCGCGTCGGTCACATTGCTGTCAGCACTTTGGTTGTGCATCGAGCACGCCAAGCCGGACCCGCAAACACCCAAGCCACGGCGTAGCCTGGTGCTATGGAGGAACCTGGCCACGCGCTCGCGGCACGTCGTCACGCGGGCCAGGCGCTGAGCGGAAGCGGTGGCGGCGACCCGGCCGTGCTGGCCCGCGTGGCCCAGACCGAGGCCCTGTTAGCCGTAGCCGTGGCGATTGACCGTCTCGCGGAAGCGCTGCGTGGACGTGATATATCCCAGCCGTCACCGGCACCAGGGCAGGCCTACCGGGTGGCCGAGATACGCCGCCAGTACCCGAACGCCTACCTGCCCTGGACTGCTGAGTCCGACGCGGCGCTCCTCGCCGCCCACCAGGCCGGTCATGATGTGGCCGCGCTGGCCGACACGTTCGGCCGCCAGCCCTCAGCCATCCGCTCCCGGCTGAACCACCTGGGCGCCAATGCCCCCGCGGGGCGGGCCGGCGACGGCGGTGCCAGCCCGCAGCCATGAGCGCCGGGCAGGACCGTGGTCAATGATGCGGATCGTGTCGTTGTCAGACCATCCGGGCACCATGCGCCGGGAAGCGCAGCAGCGGCGTGCTGCCGCTGACCGCGAGGCGCAGCGGGCGTATGAGGATGTGCTGGCCGTGCACCGTGAGCGCGTGGGCCGAGCCCGCGCGGCGCGGGATGAAGCCTGGGCTGCGCGGCGCTGGGCCGGGTGGCTGCGCGGCGTCTTCGCCGTGCGCCGGGCCCAGCGGCAGGTCCGGGACGCCCGTCGGCCGGTGAGCCCGCCGACGGATGAAGAGGAGCGCTGGGCCGCCGGGGCGGCCGGGGAACTGCTGGTCGCCGACGAACTTGGCCAGGTGCTTGGTGACGAGTGGACCCTGTTCCGCGGCTATCGCAACCGGCGTGGCGAGATCGATAACCTGCTGCTGGGCCCTCGCGGGCTGTTCGCCGTCGAGGTCAAGAACCAGAACGCGCGGGTCAACTGCCATGGCGACCAGTGGTGGTCCACCAAATACGACCGGTACGGCAACCTGGTGGAGCCCCGGCGCGAGATGGCCGACGGCCGGGGACGGTCCCCTAGTGTTCAGCTCAACGAGCCC
This sequence comes from uncultured Actinomycetes bacterium, assembly GCA_963834515.1. Classification (GTDB taxonomy): domain Bacteria; phylum Actinomycetota; class Actinomycetes; order Streptosporangiales; family Streptosporangiaceae; genus RYN-230. The sequence goes on from CAWICB010000001.1 coordinate 226,785, forward strand.
GCCAGCCAGCTTGAGGGCTTCCTGGGCTCGCGCCATCACCCGGGCGCAGTCGAGCGCATCGTTGTGCTCATCCACCCACGGGCCCAACTGACCAGCTGCACCCGCCCGACCGTGCACATCTTCACGTCCGTCCGGCAGATCCTCAGCCTGCTGAACGCCTCCCCGGTGGCCATCACCGCCGCCGAGCACGCGGAGCTTGAGCGGCTGATCATCCGGGACCACCGCTTTCACGAAAGGCGCCGCTCACCCTGACTCCGCGCCATCGCCGGAACGCGCCCGGCGGCCAGGCGCGTGGGCCGCCTGCCTGGTCAAGCTGCGCAGCCGAACCGGTCGTCATCTTGGATCTGCTGCGATCACCCCGGCGAGTACGTAACTGGTACCAGGCAGCCCAACCGGCTTTTCGCGGCGCGAACCCTGGCTTACTGCGGCCGCGATGGCTTGCCTGGTTGCAGACCCGAAAACCGTTTTGCCGGAGCGCGGGTCTAACCGGGTGATGGGCGAGAGAGAGGAATCAACATGCGCAAGGCCCGTATCAGCGCGGAGGCGGAGTCAACCCGCGAGATCCGCAAGCCGGACGAGCAGTGGCGCCAGGAGTTGACGCCGCTGCAGTACAGCGTGCTGCGGCAGGCTCACACTGAGCGGCCGTTTACTGGCACGTACGTCCACAATCACGAAGATGGTTCCTACCGGTGCGCCGGGTGTGGCAGCGTGTTGTTCCGCTCGGACGCCAAATTCGATTCAGGTACCGGATGGCCGAGCTTCGACGAGCCCGCCGTCGCCGAAGCCGTTGAGCTGCGGCCGGACAACAGCCTGTTCATGCGCCGCACCGAGGTCGTCTGCCGTCGCTGCGGTGGCCACCTCGGCCACGTCTTCAACGACGGGCCGACTCGGACCGGCGACAGGTACTGCATCAATTCCTGCTCGCTGGCCTTCGAGCCCGCGGCGGGGAATGAGGAGCAGGGCGAAGACCAGACGGCTTAGCCCAGCCAGGCCCGCGGCTGCAGCGGGCAGTTCGCCCGTCAGGGCTGGTCCGCTAGCGTGAGTACAGCGGCCCCAGCCCTGAGCCGCGATAGGAGATGCGATGGTCATGGCCGGCCACACCGATGACCACCAGTGGGCGCAGCAGCACCTCTCGCACTACATCGAGGGAGACTTGCGTCCCCGCGCCCGTCGCCGCCTAGATCGCCATGCGCGGAATTGTGCTGACTGCGGGCGCGGCATCCGCGCGATGCGGGCCCTGGTATACGCGGTCCAGGCTCTTGACGGCCGGGCCGGAGTCCGCGCGCCTGCCACGATCTTCGACCGGGCCCGTCTGGCCGGAGCCGGCGGATCGGCTTCGCCTCATAACGTGTGATGCGGCCGCTGCCCGGCCGGCGTGCCACGGACGCCTCGGTCACCGATTTCAAGTCGGCGCCGGATGCGGCCACGGAGGCGAGCTTGCTGGCCCGGGCCCAGGCCGGGGACGTTGCCGCCTTCGAGGAACTGTCCGGCCGGTACGCCGACCGTCTGTTCATGCTGCTGCTGCGGCTGCTCGGTGATCGTGGCGAAGCGGAGGACGCGGCCCAGGAAGTCATGCTGCGCGCCTGGCAGGGCATTACCCGGTTCCAAGGCCGGTCCAGCTACTTCACCTGGCTCTACCGGATCGCGGTCAACGAGGCCAACCGGGCGCTGGAAAAGAAGGCCCGGCGGCCAGCGGGCATCTCGATCGGGGCGCAAGAACTGCAGCTGCCCGCTTCCGGCACTGATGACCCCTCCCGGCAGGCCGAGAACAGCGAGCTGCGCCTGAACCTCAGCAAGGCGCTGGCTGAGCTGCCGCCCGCGCTGCGGACCGCGATCGTGCTGCGCGATGTCGAGGGCCTCTCCACACTGGAGGCCGCTGAAATCGCCGGTGTCAGCCAGGCCGCCTTCAAGAGCCGCCTGCACCAGGCGCGGCTGCGGGTACGGGCCGCTGTCGGTGACGAGGCCCTGGTCACAGCAGGCGGTTGATACCTGGCGGAGCTGCCTGACCCGCGTCAGGTCTGGACCGGCGCGCCAGCCCTCGGCGGGAGGCCGCCCGGTTCCTCAGCCGTGCGGGCTGTTGCCAGGCGATATCCGTACCGGTCGCAGATGTCGGCCAGGCGTCCCTCATCGACCTCAGCGCCCGGGATGATCAGCATGGTCACAGGCTAACCCCGGAGGCGCCAACAATGCGTGCGCGGCCAGCGACACGCAACGGCCCCGGCATACGCAGCCATGCCCCGGTACCCCCATTGTCGGTCGCGTCGAACTCGACCCGCCTAGCAACAAAAGGCCGCGGGGCCTGTTGGCCGGACTGCGGTCTTCCGCTCAGTGGTTAAGCACGTCACCTCGGACGCTTTCGGCGATTGCGCCGACGGCCCCGATGTCATGGTCCGATACCCCGAATTCCTTCAGAGTCTGAGCCAGATGAGATACGACTTTGTTGAAATGCTCATCGTTCAGATCGCGCAGGTTCGCGTGCGCATCCCGGATGCTTCGGCCGCTGTAGTTATTCGGGCCGCCCAGTGCCATGGTAAGGAATGACGTTTGCATGGCAATCAGGCGATCCATGTTAACGAATGCGAAGTATGGCGCGAGTGACTCGTCTGCCAGCACTTTCTGATAGAAGGCCTCGGTTACTGGCCGGATGGCTGCAGATCCGCCGAGTCTGTCATAGAGGCTTACTTCTGTAGTCATAATCAGGCCCCTTAGTTCGAGATTAACAAGCGCTGTTTAGAAAAGTTACGACCTTGGTATAGATTTTCCTCCAACTAGCACGGTAATGACGTGATTGAGTTATCTGCGCCGTCTAGCCGTTCAGGTTAGGGGCCTCCAGGCCGACAGCCGGTCCTGGCGGCAGCATTGTCGTGCGCTCTTTGCGGTCCCAGTCATCAAGCATTCTCTGGATCGACTCTGTGTAGATCTTAAGATGCTGCCGGTAGACCTCACTAAACGTGCGCAGATAGGCAACTTCACCTTCGACAGCGCGCCGCTCATGGTCGTTTTGCGGTGGCAGGGTCTCCCGGTTCATCGCCTCCACGGCGGCCTCCCGGGCCCGCGCGCGGGCTTCTTCGAGAAGCATGTCGGCGTGTTGCTGTGTCTGAGTGAGGATCTCGTCGCGGCGATTGCGCGCTTCTTCGGTCAGGCGGCCGCTGTACGCCTGTGCATCAGCCACGTAGCGGTCGGCAGTGAGCTGTGCCGTCGAAAGGATCCGCACAGCGTGGGCGTGAGCGTCGTCTTTCCCGAAAAGCACGGCATCGTGACCGTTACCGCTGCTGCTCTCGTCGCCGAGAATCCTCCGGCGGAGTCGCTGTACTTCCTGCCAGAGCGAAGCACGCTCGTTGATGAGATGGACTAATTCGCCATGGACTTCGTTCAGGAACGCTCGCACCGGCTCTTCCTCGTAGCCGTGCCTACCCCAGCGCGTGAGCGGAAACGTGACAGAGAGCACTCCGTCGGGCATCAGTCTCTGGTCCTGGTCATACCAGGCATCGCTGCTGGTCATCGGTCTCTCCAGCCGAAGTCCTCAAGGTGAATATGCTCGGGTGGCGTACCTGCGCCTGCCAGCCGAGAAACTGTCTCCCGAACCATCTCGCTTGGCCCTGCTACGTAGACGTCGTGGCCCGTCCAGGTGCCCTTGCGCATCACCACGTCAGCTAGCGTCCCGATTTCACCTGCGTAGAACCGGCCAGCTGATACGGCCGGTATCACCGTCAGCCATGGATACTCAGCGGCCAGCTTGTCCAGCGCAGGCAAGTCGTACAGGCCATCCGCCTCCCTTGCGCCGAAGAATAGGTGCACCAGCGGCGGCGGATGCAGGCAGGCAATCTGTTCCAGGATCGCTTTCAGCGGCGCCAGGCCGGTGCTGCCAGCGACGAGGAGGACCTCCCGGCGTGACGCCGTATCCAGGCGGAGAGCCCCGACTGGCGGCCCAAGTCTGAGTTGATCGCCGACCGCGGAACCGGCCGTCAGCGCTAGGCTCACCGCCCCGCCATCAATCAGCCGGACGTGGAGATCGATGAGCCCGTCAGCCCGCGGCGCGTTCGCAATGGAGTAGTAGCGCCAGAGGGCAGGACGGCGAGCCGACTGGACGGCTACCGACTGCCCGGGAAGGTACTCAAGGCGCGGCTCTGTCCGAACAGTGAGCACTGTGACGTCAAATGCCTTACGTTCCACCGAAACAATCGTGCCGCTCCAGAACGCGGGGTTCCGCTTCTCATCCTCCTGCGCCGAATCGACCATGACGCTTGCGACCAGCTCGTAAGCGCTTGCCCAGTCCGCCGCAAGTTCTGGTGTCCAGGCATCTCCACTGAAATGCTCGAAAGTAGCTAAGAGGCTTGCGCCCACTGCGCCGTAATGACCCGTCAGGGCACCGAACTTCCGGTGATCGCGCCCCAAGTCGCGCAAGAACAGCGTCAGCTCGTCAAGGCGATCAACACTGGCTACGATCTTCACCAGCGCATCGACAAGATGGCCGCGCTGTGCCTGCATAGAGACGGGGAACATATCCTTGGTTTCCGGGTGCTTCAGAAATAGATCGGCATAGAAGTGCAACGGCACTTCGTCACCGTGCATGGCGATGCGCGCGAAGCTTTCTTTGAGGCGAGCTATGTCCAACGACCTTGCTTCCTTACCGCCGGCACTGCAGGCCAGTTGACACAGGCGTACGACGGCACAAACTACGCACAAGCGGACATAATGCCGCAAAACTGCCGGGCAATGTCGCAGTCGGTCCCGTTGGCCCTACTGGTGTCCTCTGACCCTCTGACGCCCAGATGACGCAATTTGCATGTAGCATAATGCGAAATGAGACGGGCAGGCGGCACTTTGCAGATCTCATAGCAAATTGTTACCGTTCGGCTACGGAGCAACGTCGGCCGCCCGGCCGCATAGAGCATCAGCGTCGCCGCGCAGCCCCGGCCATCACGGGCGCGTCGCGCACAAGCTGATGCTGGTCGCCCGCGCCCATGTCGCCCCAGGCGACGAGATAGCGCCAGAAGTGGCAGCTACGGCGATGGGAAGATGCAGGAACCGCAGGCCCGGAATCACGCTTATTAACGGGTCGCTAAGCGAAGCGTGGTGGCGCAGACCGCAACGAAGGGACCAGGACAGTAACGCAGAGCTCGGGCGATCATGAGATGGTGAGCACCGGGTAGGGCGATTGGTGCAGCAGCTGGACTGGGACTGAGCCGATGATCTGGTGCGCAGCATGATGCGAGCGGCCGGTCACGATGACGGGTGTGCTGGCGGGCTCTGCGGCATCCTGGATGCTGGCTGCGGACAGGATCGCGTCGGCTGGTGATCCCTGGCGGCGTTCGAACGTGTACGGCACGCCTGCCGCGGCGGCGATCTCCCCGGCGGCCTCAGCCACGCCGGCGGCCTTCTCATCGCGGTCCTCTTCCATCTCGCTGTGGGCGAAGCCGGACAGGTCGCTGTCGATGAGCACATGATCGGCATAGACGACGTGCAGAGTGCCGGGGCGGGCCCTGAGGAGGTCCGTGCTCCAGACGAGCGCCCGCCGTGCGGGCTCGGAGTTGTCGAAGCCGACGACCAGGGTGACGGGCCGGGCGGGCCGGGCAGGGCCGGCACCCGGGGAGCCCGGGGCGACAGCGCGGTCAGGCAGCGCGGGTCCAGGACCGGCCGCGACAACTGGCGGCACGAGGGGCCCGGTCAGTGCCGGGGCAGGGCGCCGCAGTGTGGTCACCGCGATCAGGCCGGCCACGCCCGCCAGCGCCCAGGCGGTCAGCACCCACAGGTGCAGGGCGGTGGCATTCCCGCCGAAGTAGACCACGTTGCGGACGACGCTGGCCGCGACACCTAGCGGCAGGACAGGATCCAGAACACGCAGGAAGGCCGGGCCGAAGCTGGCCAGGTTGGCCGGCCCGCCGCTGACCGGGATCCCGAACACGATGAACACCAGCACGGCCACCGTGACCAGCGGCGGCCAGATCCGTGCCAGTACTGCGGTGGGGGCGGCCACGGCCAGCGAGAACAGCGCGACAACGCCGGCGATCGTGGCGTAGTTGCCCAGCCCGGCGATGCCATCCGCGACCGCCGCCGATACCACCCCGATGACGACGGCCACGGCCACCGGCGCGGCGACGGCCAGCGCGGGCCGGGCCCGGCGGAAGGCCAGCGCCGATCCTGAGCCCGCGGCCAGGCTCGGGATCAGCACGGCCAGGACGACGAAGAACGACGACAGCGCCTCAGTGTCGCCGGGCAGCGGCGGTACCACGTCGGCCACCACCAGGTGACGTCCGGACCGGGCGGCCACAATCCCGAAGGCCTGGGTCAGAACCTGGGCCGGACCGGTACCGCCGCCCTGGGCTATAAGCAGCCGCAGGTCAGGGCCAGACGCGACCAGCGCGCCGTCGACCTCACGCTGCTCGATCCCAGTCCGCGCGCCGGTCCCGCTGGGGTAGCTGCGCCAGCCGAAAGCTCCCGGGACCGCGCTGTCCAGGGCATGCTCGACCCGGCGGGTTACCGCGGCCTGGCCCACGATGCCGACCGGAAGGTCGTGCGGTCTCGGCGCATGAAAGGCACTGAGGGTCAGCGCAACGAAGATCGCGGCGAAGGCTGCGCTGGCCACGATGAAGCCCGCGAGCGCCCGGTACTGGGCCGGATACCTGCGGGCGTGACCTGGGCGCCTTGCCGCCACCTGCGTCCTCCCTGAGATGCCAACGGGTGTTGGCACAACACTAAGGCTCAATTATAATCACTGTCAACAAGTGTTGGCCAACGTGCGTTGGCGAAGGATAAGCTAGGACACCGTGATGGATAGCAGCCGTGCGGCGATAACGGCCGCAAGTCAGGCTGGCCCGGCGCTCGGGACCGGCGGGCCGCGCTCCGAGGGCACCCGCCGGGCCATCCTCGATGCGGCCCGGGCAACGTTCGCCGCACGGGGATACGAGCAGACCACCATCCGCGCCGTGGCCGCGCAGGCCGGTGTCGACGCCTCGATGGTCATGCGCTACTTCCGGTCCAAGGCCGGGTTGTTCACGGCCGCCGTCACCATGGACCTGGACGTCCCCGACCTGCGCTCGGTGCCGGCCAGCCGCCGGGGTGAGCTGCTGGTGCGGCACTTCATCAGCCGCTGGGAGGACCCCCTCCGCGACGACGAGCTGATCGCCCTGGTACGAACGGGAGTCACCAGCGAGACCGTCGCCGGACAGCTTCAGGCCATACTCGGCCAGCTGGTCACCGAGCCGATCGCCGCCCTGGGCCATGAGCGGGCCGCCGAGCGCGGCACGCTCATCGCGGCACAACTGCTCGGCCTGGCCCTGTGCCGGTACATCCTGCGCTTCGAGCCGCTGGCCTCGCTGCCGGCTGATGACGTAGTGGCTGCCGTTGCCCCGTCGGTGCAGCGCTACCTGACCCGGCCCGCATCGCCGCCGGACGGGCGACGCTGACTGCTGCGTCGCGGTCGATGATGGCGTCGATGACGCGGTGCGCCTGGAAGCAGCCCGGGGGCTGGGCGAGATCGACGAGCGATCCGCGGGCGTCCTGTTGTCGCTTGCCTCACCGGCCGCGCTCTGATTAAGCCTCGATCCACCGCCCGAATTTAGGTGACGGCGTTCTGTCGGCGGACCGGCTGGTGCGGTCTTGATGGTGGTGGCGGGCGTGGCTTTCCTGCCGCTTACGTTTCTGCGGCTCGTCCACAGGTCCTTGCCCGGGGAGGCTGGCTGGCGGTTTGCCGGGTGGCCGCTGGGGCCCGCAGGGTCGTGGTGACCGGGTCTGGGCTGGTCAGGCCGCGGCGGCGGGCGGGCCGCAGGCGGCTTCGAAGAGGTTCATCCATTGGATCTGGCGGTGCCAGCCTTCGGGCAGGTGCAGGGTGAGGTGGCCGCGGCCATGGCGGGCGGTCCGGGCGGCGACGTCGATGAGGTCGCGGCGCAAGGTGGCGCCGCGGGCTTTGGCGCAGGCGAGACTGGCCAGGGACCCGGCGGCGCGCAGCAGGTTGTGCGCTATGGCTGCGAGGGCAACCCAGGCCGCGTTCGCCGGGAATGACCCGGAGGGCAGATGAGCCAGCGGGCCGTCGGTCCAGTCCGCGAATACCTGTTCTGCCTGGGCGTGGTCGCGGTGGTGCTCCTCGGCCTGGATGGTCGCGAACGGGGAATCGGTGAATACGGCGTGGTAGCGCCAGATGCCGAACAGCTCACCCTGGCCTTGCCCGGCCTGGCGGTTGAAGTCTTTGACCCGTCGGACGATCAGCCGGGCGGTGATCGCCTGCCCTTTCTTCGAGGTGAAGGCGGTATACGGGACTTCGGCGACCTGGGCGTCAGAGACCCAGCAGCGCAGCTGGTCATCCCAGATGGCCCGGGGATATTTGATGGGCCTCCAGGCGTCCTCGCCGATGGCGGCGATGGCAGCCCGCACGTGCGGGTTCATCTGCACGGTGACCGAGAAGAACGCCCCGGCCCGGCGGACGGCGCCGGTGAACGCGGCGGAGTAGAACGCCGAGTCGGCCCGCACCACCAGCCTCCCGGTGCACCCGGTAGCGCGGGCCGTGGTGACCGCTTCGGTGGCCAGCGACGCGGCACCCCGGGCGGAGTTCGCGTTGCCGCCGCGCAGCCGGGTGGCGGCGATCAGCGGGGCGGCCAGCGGCGTGCTGATGGTGGCGGCCAGCGCGTTCAGGCCCCGCACCAGCAGGCTCTTGCCCTGAATCTTGGTATGGCCGAAGGCTGCACCCTGCTTCTTGTGCCCATAGACCCGCTTTTGCATCGAGTCGATATCGATGAACGCGAGCACGTCCGCCCCGGGCAGCAGCGGGGCGCGGCGGGCCAGCTCACCCAGGAACTCCCGGTGCACCTTCTGCAGCTGGAGCACGTTCCCCCAGGTGAAGGCGCGCAGGAACGAACCCAGCGTGGACGGTGCCCGGACCCCGCCAAACAGCGCCGGCATCGCCCCGTGCCGCAGCAGATCCATGTCATCGATGCTGTCCGCCCCCGCGATCATGCCGGCCACCAGGCAGCCCACCTTCAGGTGCGGGTTCACCCCGCACCGGTCAGCGATGGCCACCTGCTCACCGGCCAGCGTGGCCAGGCCCGCCCGCTGGGCCAGCGCCATCACCGGCACCAGGCCCGCCCGCGACACGAGATTCGGGTCATCAAACGACGCGTGGATCCTGGCCAGCTCATGCAACAATCGCACTTGACAGGTGCTCCTTCGAACCAGGTGATGGAAGCGTCAGCAACTCCCATCGTCCCTGGTCAAGGGGCACCTTTCGCGTCGACGCGCCGCACCCGGCCACTATTTGCGCGGTGGATTGAGGTTAAGGCCCGGCGGGCGATAGTTCTACGGTGCCTTTGTCAGCTGTGGCTCCGCAAGACCGGTCGCAGCGCATCGAGGGTGGCCGGGTCGTCGATAGTGGAGGGCACAGACTCGTCATTGTTGCCGTCGGCGATACCGCGCATGGTCTTGCGCAGAATCTTTCCCGAACGGGTCTTCGGCAATCCCGCTATGACGTCGACCCGGCGCAGCGCGGCGACGGCGCCGATCCGGGTCCGGACCAGGCGGACAAGCTCGGCGCTCAGCACGTCGGGGTCGGTTTCGATACCAGCTTTGAGCACCACGAACCCGCGTGGGATCTGGCCTTTGAGTGAGTCATTGACCCCAATGACCGCGCATTCAGCCACGGCCGGATGGCTGGCGAGTATCTCCTCCATCTCCCCGGTGGAAAGCCGGTGCCCGGCGACGTTGATGACGTCGTCAGTGCGGCCCATCACATAGAGGTAGCCTTCCTCGTCACGGAATCCCCCGTCCCCGGTGATGTAGAAGCCGGGATGCTGGACGAGGTAGGAGTCGATGAACCGCTGGTCATCTCCCCACAGGGTGGTCAGGCAGCCCGGCGGCAGCGGCAGCCGGAGCACGATCTCCCCGGTGCTGCCGGACGGGACGTCGGTGCCGGTGACCGCGTCGACCACGTGCAAGTCGTAGCCGGGTACCGGCACGCTCGGCGAGCCCGGCTTAGTGGGCAGCGGGTCAAGGCCCATCAGGTCGGCCGCGATTGGCCAGCCGGTCTCGGTCTGCCACCAGTGGTCGATTACCGGGACGTCGAGCAGTTCGCCCGCCCACCGGTAGGTTTCCGGATCGAGCCGCTCGCCGGCCAGGAACAGGTACTGGAAGTGCGACAGGTCGTACTTCGTGGCGAAGTGACCGGCCGGGTCTTCCTTCTTGATGGCGCGGAACGCAGTGGGCGCGGTGAACAACGCCTTGACTTTGTGCTCAGCGATTACCCGCCAGAATGCTCCGGGGTCCGGGGTGCCGACTGGCTTGCCCTCGTATAGCACCGTGGTGCAGCCCGCCAGCAGCGGCGCGTAGACGATGTAGGAATGCCCGACCACCCAGCCGATATCGGACGCGGCCCAGAACACCTCGCCGGGCTTGATGTCGTAGATGTTGTCCATGCTCCAGCGCAGCACGACGGCGTGGCCGCCGTTGTCGCGGACCACGCCCTTCGGCTTCGCGGTCGTGCCGGACGTGTACAGGATGTAAAGCGGGTCGGTGGCCGCGACCGGGACGCAGGCGGCGGGCTCGGCGGCCGCTATCGCCTGCTGCCAGTCCAGGTCACGGCCCTCGGTCAGCGTCGCCACAGCCTGCGGCCGCTGCAGAATCACGCACCGGCTCGGCTTGGCCGAGGCCAGCTCGATCGCCTTGTCCAGGATCGGCTTGTACTCCAGCACCCGGCTGACCTCTATGCCGCAGGACGCCGTCACGACGACCTTAGGTGCCGCATCGTCGATGCGGGCCGCCAGTTCGGGCGCGGCGAAGCCGCCGAACACGACCGAGTGCACGGCGCCGATCCGGGCGCAGGCGAGCATCGCGACCACGGCCTCGGGGATCATCGGCATGTAGATCACCACGCGGTCACCGGCGTCCGTGCCGAGGCTGCGCAGGACGCCGGCGAACCGCTCCACCTGATCCAGCAGTTCGCGGTAGGTGAAGGTGCGGCTGGTGCCGGTCACCGGGCTGTCGTAGATCAGCGCCGCCTGGTCGCCACGGCCATCGCGTACATGCCGGTCCACCGCGTTGAAGCAGGTGTTCAGCAAGCCGTCGGCGAACCAGCGGTAAAACGGCGGGTTGGTCCTGTCCAGCACCACCGTCGGTGCGCGATACCAGTCGATCCCGTCGGCTGCCGCGCCCCAGAAGCGGTCCGGGTCGGTAAGGCTCTGCTGGAACGCTTCCGCGTAACGGCCCATGGCTGCTCTCTCCTCACCGTCCGTACCAGGTAACTGCGGTTCAGGCGCCCTCGCGCCTACTCTTCTCCCAGCGACTCGTTCGGCTTCTTGGCCAGCAGGCCGAGCGGCAGGATCGCGCGGCCATAAGTAGCCTCACACACCTCGGCGAGGGACAGGTAGAACGCGCCTGCCGCCACCACCAGGCCGACCCAGCCGCCGGCCCTGATGAGCCCGGACGCCGCTGGGGTGGGCACGGCCGCCGTGTAGTTGCCGGCGCCCAGCAGGAAGATGGCGACGCCCAGCAGCGTCAGCGTCGTGATCACCGCGACGCTAGTGCGTAGCGAAGCGGCCAGCATGACGACGGTGAAGATACCGAAGGCGAACAGGAACAGGCCGAGCGCGTGACCTACCTGGGTCACCGGGACGGCCTTGAGGAAGAACTCGGCGATGGCGAACAGGGACAGCCAGAATGCGCCGTACCCGGTGAACAGCATGCCGCCGAACGTGTTGCCCATGCGCAGCTGGATCACCCCGGCGATCAGCTGGGTCAGCCCGCCGAAGGCGAAAGCGACGCCGAAGACCACGGGCAGGGTACCGAAGTTGACCACGTTGGCATTGATCATGCTGAGCATGAAGGTGGTAGTCGCGAAGCCGGCCAGGGCGAGTGGTGCGGAGTTCCCCCACACCACTCCGGTGGCTGTCGCAGGAACCGCAGGTGCCGGTGCGGGTGCACTAGCTGCTGCGGGCCGACTGTCATGGTCGATGGAAGCCATCTGATCCCCCCACAAGTATGTGGTTGATTGTGGCGAGCATGCGCTTATAGGGCACCTGCACACAGATGCCATAAGTCCCGAAAAGACCCTGCCAGAAGTAAGTCCTGCCCCTGCTCTTCGCGGGCCTGCTGATGGTGGGCTGACCGCCGAACCCGAGGGGGAGGCAGACGAGGCGGTGCTCGCCGTCGATGCGCCGCGACCAGGCGCCGGGTAGCCCCGGTCTTCACATACCAGCCTGCCCCGCCGTAAAATCGCAGATCAGGGCCTCTTCCATCCATGAGAGAGGCCTTCCGCATACCCGGGGTTTACTGAATCTTGGGTCATGGCTGGTCGGCTTTCCAGAGTTAACTTCCTGCTAGCTGACCTCCCAGCCGTCCAGTTAGCGGTAAGTTCCTGGCAACATGGTCTGCCTTGCGTCACTGGCGGTGGATATCAAAACGTCCTGGACGCCCTATGAGGTCGGCCAGGGGGTGTGGCTCGGAGTGACGATCGGCTTCCCGGTCGCACGTCGTGACTTCAGGCCAGGCTCGCGCAGAGTAAACCCCTCATGGCATGTCAGCGTCTTGTCCACGTATGGCCGGTACCTAGGAGGAAGTTGTGACTGGCGGGAAGCGGTGGCAACCCAGATTCCGGCGCGATGCCTGTCGTTCCACGGCTCGCGACGGAGGGACTCTGGCTACGGGCCTGGCTGGCGTCCGGCGGTGAGGCTCCGGGGGGCCGCCGCCATGCCCCGGCTTGGGGGAGCATGGCGGGTTCCAGCCACAACTGGCCGGGAGACCAGGCTTGCGGGCAGGGGGACGGCATGGATTTCTCACTGAGCGCCGAGCAGCGGGAGCTGACCGAGGCGGCGGTCGACTTCGCCCGGCGGGAGCTTAACCGGGATCTGGCCCAGCACGAGGATGCGGGGGAGTTCCCGCGTGAGGCGTGGCTGGCGTGTGCCAAGTTCGGGGTCCAGGGTCTGCCGGTCCCGGCTGGGCTGGGTGGGGCGGGCAGCGACATCGTTACTACGGCGCTGGTGATGGAGGCGCTGGGGTATGGGTGCCGGGATAATGGGCTGTTGTTTTCGCTTAATGCGCAGATGTGGAGTGTGCAGCTGCCGTTGCTGATGTTTGGCAGCGCGGCGCAGCAGCGGGCGTACCTGCCGGGGATGGTGTCGGGGGATCTGATCGGTGCGCATGGGATGACGGAGCCGGGTTCTGGTTCTGATGCGCTGCATATGCAGACCCGGGCTGAGCGGTGCGGGGAGGGTTACCTGCTGAAGGGGGTTAAGCAGTACATCACGAACGCGCCGGTGGCGGATGTGCTGCTGGTTTATGCTGCCGTCGCGGGCCGGCCGGGGCTGGCTGGGCTGTCGGCGTTTTTGGTGGAGGCCGGGACGCCGGGGCTGGTGGTGAGCAGCAGTTTCGCGAAGATGGGCCTGCGGACTTCGCCGATGGGTGAGATCACGCTGGATGGCTGCCTGGTGCCGGCGGCGAGCCGGCTGGGGCCGGAGGGGGCGGGGATGGCCATCTTCAGCTCGTCCATGGAGTGGGAACGCAGTTGCCTGTTCGCCAGCGTGGTGGGGGCGATGCGGCGGCAGCTGGAGGCGTGTGTGGCTTATGCGCGGTCGCGGGAGCAGTTCGGCCAGCCCATCGGCAAGTTCCAGGGGGTGTCGGGCAAGCTGGCCGACATGTATGTGCGGCTGGAGGCGGCCCGGTCGCTGATCTACCGGGTGGCGTGGCTCAAGCAGCAGGGCAGGTCGGCGCCGGCTGAGGCGGCCGCGGCCAAGCTGTTCACCAGCGAGGCGTTCGTGCGGTCGTCCCAGGACGCGATCCAGATCCACGGCGCGTGGGGCTACCTGAAAGACGCGGGCATCGAGCGGGACCTGCGCGATGCGGTGGCCAGCACCATCTACTCCGGAACCTCGGAGATCCAGCGGGTGGTGCTGGCCGGGATGCTCGGGCTATGAGCCACCCGGGCCGGCCGGGCATTGCGCCCGGGGCAATCAGGAGGGAAGCGTCATGGCGTACCTGTTGCAGCAGCTGCTGACCGAGGCGGCGGCGCGGCAGCCGGGCCGGCCAGCGGTGGCGGCCGGGGACGGCCTGCTTACCTATCAGGAGCTGGACCGGCTGAGCAACCAGGTGGCCCGGGCGCTGCTGGGCCAGGGCGTGGCCCCCGGCGACCGGGTGGGGATCCTCGCGCCCAAGTCAGCGGCGGCCATCGTGGCCGTCTACGGGGTGCTGAAGGCGGGGGCCTGCTACGTGCCGCTCGACCCGAAGGCACCCGCCGCCCGGCTGAGCCACATCGTGCGGGACAGCGGCGCCGCCGTGATCGTGGCCGACGACGCGCGGGTGCCGCAGGCGGCCGCGCTGGTGAGCACGATCATCCAGCCGTCAGCGGTGGCCGGGGAGCCGGCCGGGCCGCTGGCGGCGGGCCGGGCGATCGAGACCGACCTGGCCTACATCCTGTACACGTCCGGGTCAACTGGCACCCCGAAGGGGGTGATGATCTCCCACCGTAACTCGCTCACGTTCGTCGAGTGGGCGGCAGCCGCGGCGGGGCTCAGGGAGCAGGACCGGGTGTGCAGCCCCGCCCCGCTGCATTTCGACCTGTCGGTGTTCGACGTCTTCGCCAGCTGCCGGGCCGCCGCCTGCGTGGCCGTGCTGCCCGAGGGGACGGCCACGTTCCCGGTGCGGATCACCGGGTGGCTGGACGCCGAGCGGGTCAGCGTCTGGTACTCCGTTCCCTCGGTGCTCACCCTGCTCGCCTGCTACGGGAAGCTGGGGCAGTCCGGCCTGCCGGGCCTGCGGACGGTGATCTTCGCCGGGGAGGTGTTCCCGCCCAGGCACCTCGCCCGGCTGATGACCGAGCTGCCGCACCCGCGCTACCTCAACTGGTACGGGCCGACCGAGACGAACGTGTGCACCGCGTTCGAGGTGCCCGCGGGCGGAGCCGGTGCCGGGCCGGTGCCGATCGGGCAGGCCTGCGCCAACACCGAGGTGTTCGCGGTCACCGACGAGGGCCACCGGGTGACCCGGCCCGGCCAGGCCGGAGAGCTGTACGTGCGCGGCCCCTCGCTCATGCGCGGCTACTGGGGCCAGCCGGCCAAGACCCGCGACGTGCTGGTCCGCCACCCGTTCGGCACCCACGGCGGCGAGCTCGTATACCGGACCGGTGACCTGGTCACCCTGGACGAGGCAGGCAACTACGCCTACCTCGGCCGCCGGGACACCATGGTGAAGATCCGCGGCTACCGGGTGGAGCTGGGCGAAGTGGAAGCCGGCCTGTACCGGCACCCGGCAGTACGGGAAGCAGCCGTGCTGCCGGTGCCTGACGAACTGCTCGGCAGCCGCCTGCGCGCAGTCATCACCACCGACCCAGCCAGCCCGCTGAACCGGGAGCAGGTCCTGGACCACTGCCGGCAGTGGCTACCCAGCTACATGGTGCCAGACGTCATCGAATTCCGCGAAACGCTGCCCAAAACCTCGACCGGCAAGGTCGACCGCACCAGCCTGGCCCGGGAGCAGCCCGAACTGGAGCCGGCCGGAGATCTCGGGCGGAACAACCGCTAGCAGGCACACGTGGAAGGAAGTAGCTCAAAGTGGAGACGGTCATCAACGATTACATCAGCCGGGAACTCGTCCAGGACCCGGCGCTGCTGCCGCTGGCGAACGATACGTCACTGCTGGACACCGGCATCCTGGACTCGCTGAGCCTGCTCCGGCTGGTGGTCTTCCTGGAAGAGCGGTTCGGGACCTCAATGGGCGACGCGGACCTGCTCCCCGAGAACTTCTCCAGCGTGGACACTATCTGCGCCTACCTCCGCGCCCGGGAGCCCGGGAAGCAGGGGGCTGTGCATGACTGAAAGCCGCGGGAGAAAGCTGCTGCGCAACCTAGACCACGTGGTCTACTGGTGGGCAGCGGCGCCGGTCCTGGGGCGCCTGCCGCCCGGCCTCGGCTATCGCATGGCATGCTGGCGGGGCGACTGGTTCTTCTGGTCCCAGGCCGGGAAGCGCGCCGAGATGGCCCACAACTTGCGGCTGGTGCTCGGGGACGAGGTCAG
This sequence comes from uncultured Actinomycetes bacterium, assembly GCA_963834515.1. Classification (GTDB taxonomy): domain Bacteria; phylum Actinomycetota; class Actinomycetes; order Streptosporangiales; family Streptosporangiaceae; genus RYN-230. The sequence goes on from CAWICB010000001.1 coordinate 242,771, forward strand.
CCCGGCGGCGGCGCAGCAGATAACCCGGGACTGGTTCCGCCTCGCCTCCTGTGAGGTGGTCGACCTGAAGCGGCTGCGGCACCAGGCGGAGCCGCTGCGGCGGCTGGTCGAGATCCGCGGCCGGGAACACGTGGAGGCCGCGCTGGCCGCGGGCAAGGGAGCCATCATTTGCACCGGCCACTTCGGCTCCCATAGCAGCGCTTTCTCGGTGCTGCACGCCAGCGGTTTCCCGGTCACCACCATCGGGCGCTGGTGGTACAAGTACGCACCCGACATTTCATCCGCCGAGCGGCGGCTGTGGGACCTGTACCTCAGGCCGGTGCGGCGCCACCGGCAGCGGCCGAACATCGAGCCGTGGCCGGGCCGGCCCGAGGTCGCGGCGCTGGCGGCTGCCGCGCTGCGGGCCAACGAGGTGGTGACGATCTCGATCGACGCGCCGCCGCTGGACAGCGACCGGGCCCGGGCCGTCCAGGTGCCCTTCCTCGGCCGCCGGGCCGGGCTGCTGCCGGGGGCGGTGGCGCTCGCCCAGGTAACCGGTGCGCCGCTGCTCATGGCGTTCCCGTATCGCGCGGCCGACTATTACCACCAGGTGCTGGAGATCTCCGCGCCGGTGCCGGCGGCGGGAAAAATCACGGCCGTATTCGAGCGGTGCGCCGCCGAGGTGAGCGCCGCCATCCAGCGCAGCCCGGCCCATTGGGAATTCTGGGCGAAAACGGGCGATCTGGCCGATCTTGGGCTGATCCCCCGGCAGCGGGACACATCAGCGGCCGCGGGGCCGGACCTTCCACCCGGGAGTTTTCTGCATGATGAATCACCAGACAGCGTCCCGGCTCGGGGCTGACCTGTTTTTGCTGCACGCGCCCAGTGTGTATGACTTCCGGGACCGTGATGACATGCTGTTCGCGTATTTGAGTGACAGCGACAGCGTCAATGTCACGTCGGTGTATGAGATGTACCCGATTGGCTGGTTCTCGATCAAGCAGCGGCTGGCTGAGCACGGGCTCGACACGAAGATCGTGAACGTCGCGTCGCTGATGCTGATGCACCCGGAGCTGGATGTCCGGCGGCTGCTCGGCCAGCTCGACGCCCCGGTGTTCGGCTTTGACCTGCACTGGATGACGCAATGTAATGGTGCTATCGAGCTGGCCCGGGTGCTGAAGGAGGAGCATCCCGGCGCGGTGACGGTGTTCGGCGGGATCTCGGCGACCTATTACGCCCGTGAGCTGATCACCTACCCGGCGGTGGATGTGGTCGTGCAGGGTTACGACACCCTTGAGCCGCTGACGGAGCTGGTCGGCCGGGTCCGGCGGGGCAGCCGGGACTTCTGTTCCATCCCGAACCTGCTGTACAAGAGCGGCGGGCAGGTGGCGGAGACCGGGTTCACGCACCGGCCGGCGGCGCGGTACAACGACGCGCGCAATGACTGGTCGTATTACCGGGACACACCGGCGGCGGACCCGTCGGTGTCCAAGCTGATCATGACGCTGCCCAACACCGGGTGCGCGCATGATTGCGGCTGGTGCGGCGGGTCCCGGTTCGCGTACCGCAACATCATGGGCGTGCACAAGACGCTGATCCAGAAGGACAACAACCTGGTCCTCGAAGAGCTGCGGACCATGGGGGAGGCGGCGAAACGCACCTCCATCTACGCGCTGCAGTGCTATTCGGAGAACAAGACCCGGATGCACGCCTACCTGGACGCCGTGAAGGAATGCGGCTACGCCAGCGTGTCGTTCGAGCAGTTCCACCTGACCCCGCCCGACACGCTGGCCAAGATGGGCCAGTCCACAGCGGCCTACATCATGCTGTCCCCCGAATCGCATGACCCGAAGATCAGCGCGGCGGCCGGGCGGGGCACCTACACCATGGCGCAGATGGAGGACTGGATCCCGCGGGCCCTGGACGCCGGGGTGAAAGGGGTCATGGTCTGGTTCTTCATCGGCATGCCCTACCAGGACCGCCAGTCGGTCATGGACACCGTGGCCTACTGTGAGCGGCTGATCCGCAAGTTCGGCGGCTGGGCCGCGCTGCCGCTGATCTGCCCCATGGTGCCCTTCCTCGACCCGGGCTGCCGGTTCTTCGAACAGCCGCAGCAGCATGGCTACCGTATCTTCCACCACACCCTCGAAGAACACCGCCAGGCCATGACCGAACCGCTGTGGCACCGCCGGCTCAACTACCAGACCCAGTGGCTGGACCGCCGCCAGCTGCAGGACGTCTCCTACGAGGCCATCGCCCGGCTGGTCGAAATCAAAGGCGAACACGGCGTCCTGCCCGCCGCGTTCTGCCAGGCCATCCTCACCACCATCGCCCAGACCCGCCAGCTACTGGCCGAAATGGAACGAGCCCTCGACCTCGACGGCAAACTCCCCCCCGCCCTGCGCGACGAGGTACGCGCCTACAACCGCAAAATCCTGGCCTACTCCAGCGACCAGATCATCCCCGTCAAACGCCCCTTCGGCGGCCGCTGGTTCGACGACGCCACCATCCCACCCCAGATGATCAAGGAGAACCTGGCCATCCCGGCCGGCCGGTGATCCGGTCCACCGACGCAACAGCGTCCCGCTTGACGACAGGCGCCTGGACCTTGCCTCCGCGGCAGGTTACCCGGCCGTCTGCCAGAGCGCGGCCGCCAGCCGCCGGTTCTGGCGGCGGATGAAACGGCGGGGGCGGCTGGTGAGGACGAGCTGATCGAGCAGTACCCGGAACCCCTGAGCTGTGTCTGAGGGGTCTACGCGGCGATAGGCCACGTACCGTCCGAAGCGGCCGGACGGCACGAATCCCGCGCGGTGCACGGTCGCTCGGAGATCGAGGTCATCTTCGTAGAGGTGCCAGGCATTTTCCAGCGACGGGGGACGCACATCGAAGTTCGTCACCAGCCACCCTCCCGGCCGGAGCGCCCGGTGCAGGCCGGCCACCACATCGGTCAGATCAGGGACGTGAACAAGCGTGTCGAGTGCGGTGATGACGTCGTACCGGCCGGTTTCGAGCTGCTCCTCATTGAGGTCGATGAACCGGGCCGTCTCGCCCCGGCGTGACAGCCGGTGACGGGCAAAGTCCAGCAGTGACGTTGAAATGTCAGCCAGGGTGGTCTCGTACCCGGCCCGGGCGAACAGCTGACTGGTCACCCCGGCGCCGGAGCCAAAATCAAGATGCGACCGGCCGTTTTCCCGGGCAGCAATGGCGCGGAGCGCGAGCACGCTGGTTGGATAGCCGTAGCCCTCTGTCTGCAGATAGGCGTACCAGATGAGGTCGAACGCCCACGATTCGGTCGCCCGGTAAAAGGCGGTAAGCTGGTCGGTGCCAGGCCGATCTGCGGCGAGCCATTCCTCGACGCTCCACGATTCCCAGTTCCGGCACCGCTCAACGCACTCCCCGGGCGGCAGTCCGGAATAGCTGCTCAGGTCGTCGAGAACTGCGGCCCGCACGTCGGGTGCACCGGGCAGACTGAGGCAGGCCCGGAACAGCTCCATCTCCGCACTGGCGAATGCCTGCTGGTGCGCCTTCGACCAGCTGCGCGGATCCAAGGGTGGGGCGGTAGGGTCAGCTGGGTCTGGATGGATCCCCTGGCGGAGCACCGGGGGAGGTGGGAGCAGCTTCACTGCGACCTGCCGCGCCCAGGGCGGCACGGCCCGCCGAGCCGCAAGTTCAAAATTCCGGGCGGCTCGATCTGAAAAACGCGGCTGTCTTTCGCTGGCCAAGCCTACTGGACGTGACAATGAATCAATGCTCCTCATCCAACCCCCCGCCGGATGATTCCTGAAGCTGCGAATCATCGGGTGCGCCAGCTTAGTGCACTTCGATTTCAGTAGGTCAACGCACGCGGCGGATGACAGGTTTACGGGATTACCAAGATTTTATCCTGGGCTCTGGCCGGTGGCGTACGTCAGGGTGCCGGGCGGTACAGGTGCGGGTCGGCTGCATGCGGTGGCGGCGGCTGCGCTACCAGACCCGGACGTAGTCCACCAGCATGTTGAACAGGAAACCTGGTGCTGGCTGGTGAGCCGGCCGCTCCGCCGATGGCCAGGTCGAGGAGCATGAACATGGGCACCCCTGAGCTGAAGGGCCAGTTGGGGAGGCGGCTGGGGGCAACGCCCAGGTACCGCATGCCATCCTTGAAGAAAGTGAAGCCAGCCGGGCCCCAGTGCACGCGCCAGGTGTGCCAGGTGTTATTCACAGCGGTCGTGCCGCGCTTCGTATACGTGCCGGCGCCTGTGCCGTTGGGTGAGTGAATGGAGGTGACTACGTCGGCGTCGCCCCCGAAGTTTTCCAGCATGTCAACCTCGCCGCATTTCGGCCAGCCGACCGTGCCAATATTGGCGCCCATCATCCACCAGGCGGGCCAGGTGCCTTGCTGCGGATCGAGTTTGATACGGGCCTCGAACGTGCCATGGTACTGACTGAATTTCCCGAGTGTTTTAAGCCGCGCACTATGGTATATCGCGGTCCCCTGCCCGAGGGTCCTGGTGGCGCGGATCACCAGGTTCCCGTTCCCGTCCAGGAAACTGTTCTCCCGGGACGAGGTGTATATTTCCAGCTCGTCGTTACCCCAGCCGCCACCGCCCAGGTCATACGTCCATTTCGATGGGTCCGGGGCGCTCCCGGCCGGCCCGTCGAAATCGTCCGCGAACGTGTAGCGGGGGCCGCCCGACGTGATTTCGGCGATGCCTAGTCCCATTGCGGCCAGCCCAGCCGCGCCTAGCCCGGCGGCTGCGGTGAGAAACGCGCGGCGCCTCAAGACAGCTCCCATGGTGTCGGGCCCGCGACATGGGTGGGAAGGGGCATGAACCGGACGACGGTGACTAGGGTGCAGCCTACCGCCCTGGGCGTCCCGGGACGGCGGGACTCGTCTCATGGCCGTCGTGGGCGGCAATGGGCTCGGGGGCGACGCCGGGCTCGGAGCATGGCCACCGCGCGCAACCTGGCCACCGGGTTCCCGAACCTGGCGGGCAGGCCGGCTTCGCGGCCACCGGCCGGCCGCACGCTCGTGACGCGGCCCGGGCCGTGGCCCGCCGGCGGGCCGGTGTGACCAAAATGAATTTCGCGCCCCTATTTGGGGGCCCTGCCTGTACCGTAATGTCCGCGAATTGTTCAGAACCTTCAAAGGCTGTTAAACCGCGGGTGCCGCCAGCCCACTGGCACCACCAAGACCAGGTCATCTGCCCGGACGGAGGCGAGGATCGTGACGGTCAGCCACTCGCGGCGGCAGCTACCCACGTGGCACGCGGTGGCTCCGCTGCTTCGTCCCCAGCCGGTGGTGCTCAGCGGGACCCGGCGCCGCCTCGCGGCCGCGGCTACGGTGGCCGACCTGCGTGCGATCGCGTTCCGGCGGACGCCGCGAAGAGTGTTCGACTACACCGACGGGGGCGCCGGTGACGAGATCTCCCTGGCCCGCAACTGGCAGGCCTACCAGCGGGTCGAATTCAGGCCGAGCGTGCTGCGCGACGTATCCACGGTGGACCCGTCGACCTTAATCCTGGGCCAGCGGTCAGCCCTGCCGATCGTGCTTGCTCCCACCGGGTTTACCCGGATGATGCACCACGAAGGTGAGGTGGCCGCGGCGCGGGCGGCGCGCAGCGCCGGGATCCCTTACACGCTGTCCAGCTTCGGGACGACGTCGATAAGTGACCTCGCCGCGGAGGTGCCCGGCGACCGCCAGTGGTTTCAGCTGTATCTGTGCCGCGATCGAAAACCCAGCCAGGAGATGGTGGAACTCGCCGCGGAGTGCGGGTACGAGGCGCTGGTTCTCACCGTGGACACGCCGGTGGCGGGCCTGCGGCTGCGAGACGTGCGCAGTGGGCTGACCATCCCGCCCAGGCTGCGGCTGCGTAGTTTCCCTAACGGGGCCACCCGGCCCCGATGGTGGCTCAACCTCATCACCACCGCCCCGCTCAGCATGGCCTCGCTGGAAAGATGGAGTGGCACGATGGCCGAGGTGGGTGGCCTGTTCGACCCGTCGGCCACGGTCCGGGATGTCGCCTGGCTGCGCGAGATCTGGCCCGGCAAGCTGATCGTGAAGGGCGTTCTGAATCCCGAGGACGCGTGCGAAGCGGTCGCTGCTGGTGCGGACGCCATCGTGGTCAGTAACCACGGCGGGCGCCAGCTTGACCGGTCACCAGCCCCGCTGGACGAGCTGCCGGCCGTTGTGCAGGCGGTCGGCGGGCGGGCTGAAGTGTATGTGGATGGCGGCGTGCTGTCCGGCGGGGACGTGGCGGCGGCGCTGTGCCTGGGGGCGACCAGCGTGCTGATCGGCCGGGCCTACCTTTACGGGCTGATGGCCGGGGGCGAGGCCGGTGTCGGCCGGGCCCTCGACATCCTGTCGGCCGAACTACGCCAGACCATGCAGCTGCTGGGCGTCCGTTCGATCGCTGAGCTCACCCCGGACCGGGTCCGGCTGCGGGCCAGTTCCTGAGCCCGGTCCGGGGCGGCATGCGGGCCACACCGGCCGTTGGCCAGCCCGTTAGGGCTAGGGAACCGTTAGGGCTAGGGAAACCGCACCACGTTGCGGTCCAGGGGTAGTTCATCGACCCGGCTGCCCGGCCGGCGGGCCGGGGCGAACGGAAGCACCCCGGTGGGCTGGAGGCCGAGGTTGTCATCCCAGATCCGCTTAGCGACCTGGCCGATCAGGTCGAAGTGCCGGAACACATACGGCCTGCTGTCGGTGGGAAGAACGTCGGCTGGGTCATGATCTGGAAGTGCAGGTGCGGCGTGGTGGAGTTCCCGCTGTTGCCGACCGTGTCGGCGATCGGCGGGATCGGCGGTGGCTCGGGTGGCCGGTTATTCGGCAGCCCGTTCTGCACGCCGACCACCACACCGCCCGCCGCGGCGAACACCGGCTGCCGGAAGCTGAGATAGCTGGTGAGCTGGTGCGGGTTCCCGACCCAGGCGCGGTGCCGGGCGTCCAGCTTGAACCAGTCGATGGCGAACCGCTGTGGCACCATCAGCTGGCCGTTCACCGCGACCAGCCCCCGGCGATGGTGCGTGTCATCGCGGCAGCAGCCTTCGCTGGCGTACCACACGCCCGCGCCGACCGGCGGGCTCAGCACGACCGGCGCGGTCTGCCTGACCGGCACCCGGGCCACCACGTCAGCGAACCGGAATGATTTGGCCCGCGGCGCGGCCAGGATGGTCCCGGTGGCACGCTGGACCAGCGTCGCAGGCACGTCCGCCAGGGCAGGCAACTGGACGTCCAGCCAGACCACCCATTCCGCGGAACTGGCCATGGTGGTGCCCCGCGGGCACACCGGCCGGGCTGCCGATCGGGTTCATGTCCGCTGCCAGCGCCCGCCCAGTCAGGCTCAGCAAGACCTTATGCGTGCGGGCGCTGGTCACCTCGATCCGGCCGATGCGGGTCCGCCGCGAGGCCAGGTTGGTGAGCAGCAGCTCATAAGCCAGGTGGTAGCGGCCGTCAGTACCCTTGACCGGCGTGGGGCGGGAGATGACCGACGCGGCCACCGGGGTCAGCGTGGTGCCCGGGCGCAACCCACCGGCCGGCGGCGACAGCGGCCCAGCCAGCCCGTCCAGACCAGCCAGCCCGTTAAAGACCAGCCAGCCGGTCAAGACCAGCCAGCCCGTCAAGACCAGCCGGCCCGGCCGGGTGGCCGCCCCTGGTGCTCGCCTGGCCGGCGTAGGCGGGGAGCAGGATACCGATGACCAGCACGGCCACCCCGGCCACGGTTGCGAGCAGGAGTCCGACGCTCCGGCGTGACCGCTCCCGCGGCACGGACCTCACCATGCTCCCCCCATCCCGGCTCCCCAGCCGGGCGGCGTCAGCATGGCCTGCCCCGCGGACCCTGCCCCGAGGACCTGACTGCCGCGCACGCCGCCTGCGCCACGGCCCGGCTAGCCGCCCTAGCTCGTACTTAACGCCATAGTCTCGTTAGTCAGCCGCCGAACCCGGGCGGCGCGCCGTGGTTATGCGACCAAGGTGACGATTCGGCCGGGTGCGGAGCGTGACGTGAAGGATGAGCGAGTTGCGCTGTCACCGCGCGCAGCCGGCGGCGGGCTCCGTGCCCGGCGCAGGCGGCGGGTGCTGGCCGTAGCGCTCGCCTTGCTCCTCGCGCTAACCGGGCTCGCGCTAACCGGGATCGTCCTGGGCGTGACCCGGACCACGCCGGGCAGCAGGGCAGGCAGCACGCCGGGCAGCAGGGCAGGCTGGATACGGGTCTGGTCGGACTCATTCACCGGCCCGGCCGGAGCCGGGATCAGCGAGCGGATCTGGGCCTACCAGACCGGCCACGGCATCTTCGGCAACGGCGAGATCGAGACGATGACCAGGTCCCGGGTCAACGTTCATCTCGACGGCCGCGGTGACCTGGATATCACCGCGGCCGGCCACGGCCCTTCGTGGACGTCGGGCCGCATCCGGACCCGCCGCACGTTCGGCGCGCCAGCGGGCGGCGAGATGATGGTTGTCGCTTCCATCAGGCAGCCCGGCCCGGCCGGTGGCACCGGCTACTGGCCAGCGTTCTGGCTGCTCGGGCGGGGGAGCTGGCCGGCGCACGGGGAGATCGACATCCTGGAGGACGTCAACGGGCTCGATGAGCACTCCGGCGCGGTGCACTGCGGGAATCTGACCCAGCGCAACCGGGATGGCACGTTCGGCCCGTGCCACGAGCATCATGGCCTGGGCAGCGGGCTGCGGCCCTGCCCGGGCTGCCAGCAGGGCTACCACACCTACGCAGTGGTGGTTGACCGCCGTGACGCCGCCCACCAGCAGATTCGCTGGTACCTCGACGGTCACCAGTTCTTCAGCGTCGGCGAGTCCCGGGTGGGTGCGCCGGCCTGGCGTACCGCGTTCGACCACGGTCTGGCCATCATCCTCGACCTGGCGCTGGGCGGGGCCTACCCGGACGCGGTCTGCGGATGCCGCGCGCCAGTGAGCTCAACCACCCCGGGCGGCACAATGAGCGTCCGGTACGTCGCCGTCTACAGGCTCGGGTAGGAGAGATCGGGGTTGTGCTCGGACAGCACTGACGGCGGCCCGATGAGCGCCTTGTCTGGTTCCCCGATGGCCGCCTCGTCCTTGCCGTCGTAGTCGAACTTCCGCAGCACGTGCTTGATGGCCTCGAGCCGGCCCCGCTTCTTGTCGTTGCTCTTGATCACGATCCACGGCGCGTGCTCGCTGTCGGTGTAGTGGAACATCGCCTCCTTGGCGTCGGTGTAGGCGTCCCACTTGTCCAGCGACTCGACGTCCATCGGGCTCAGCTTCCACTGCCGGACCGGGTCGATCCGGCGGATGATGAACCGGGTGCGCTGCTCGGACGGCGTGACCGAGAACCAGAACTTCGTCAGGTGCAGGCCGGAGCGGACCAGCATGCGCTCGAACTCCGGCGCCTCCCGCATGAACTCCCAGTACTCCGCGTCCGTGCAGAAGCCCATCACCCGTTCCACCCCGGCCCGGTTGTACCAGGAGCGGTCAAACATCACGATCTCGCCCGCCGCAGGCAGATGCGGAACGTAACGCTGGAAATACCACTGTGTCCGTTCCCGCTCGCTCGGCTTGGTCAGCGCGACCACCGTGGACCCGCGCGGGTTCAGGTGCTCGGTGAACCGCTTGATCGTGCCGCCCTTGCCGGCCGCGTCGCGGCCCTCGAACACGATCACGATCCGCTCGCCGGTGGACTTGACCCAGTTCTGCAGCTTGACCAGCTCGATCTGCAGGGGGCGCTTGAGATACTCATACTCGTCCCGGGTCATCTTCTCCGCGCACGGGTAATCCTCGCGCCACGTGTCGACCACCCGGCCGTCCGGCCAGCGCAGCACGGGGTCGTCGTGTTCGTCGTCGTCGCCCACCGTCAGCCCGGCCAGGAGGACGGGGTCGGACGCCCAGTCTTCCGGCAGCGCGTTGAATCCTGATGTGGATTGACCAGCCATGCCACTAGCACAGCACACTCCAGTCGCCGGTCAAGAACGGGGCCGGGGCCGGCCGCTCCGTGGCTGCCGCGCCACGCCCGATGGCGGCTGGACACGGACCAGGGTACGGGCCAGGGGATGTCACGGGTGCGACGCACCGGCGCCACCTGCAATCGTGAGCCAGTACCAGCCTTACCGTCCCTCGTCAGCCATCCCGGAGCGGTGAAAACCTGTGCCCAGCGAACCTGACATCCGTCCGTTCCGGATCGAGATGGCCGGCGAAGCAATCGACGGCCTCCGGCGGCAGGTTGCCGCGACGCGCTGGCCGACCAGGGAACTCGTGGCAGACCGGTCACAAGGCGTGCAGCTGGCGACGATCCAGGAGCTCGCCCGCTACTGGGCGGCGGACTACGACTGGCGCGCGTGCGAGGCGAAGCTGAACGCGCTGCCGCAGTTCACGACCGAAATCGACCGGGTGGATATCCACTTCATCCACGTCAGGTCGCGGCACCAGGACGCGCTGCCCCTGATCATCACGCACGGCTGGCCCGGCTCGGTCATCGAAATGCTCGGGGTCATCGGCCCGCTGACCGACCCGGCCGCGCACGGCGGCCGCGCCGAGGACGCGTTCGACCTGGTGCTGCCGTCGCTGCCCGGCTACGGCTTCTCTGCCGAGCCGGCCGAGGCCGGGTGGAACGTCGGCCGCATCGCCGGGGCCTGGGCGGAGCTGATGCGCCGCCTCGGCTACACCCGCTACGTCGCCCAGGGCGGCGACGTGGGGGCCGCCGTCACCGACGCGATGGGTCGCCAGGCGCCTGGCGGGCTGCTCGGCATCCACCTGAACCTGCTCCTGGCGGGACTGGCCGGCGGCTACCCGTCGGCGCACCCGTCCGCGGCGGAACGCGAAGCGCTCGACGCGATCGCCACGTTCCGGACGAGCGGCAACGGCTACCTCATCGAGCAGAACACCCGGCCGCAGACGATCGGCTACGCCCTGCTGGATTCACCCGTCGCCCTGGCGGCCTGGATGCTCGACCACGACACCGACAGCTACTACAAGATCTCCCGCGCTTTCGCCGGCGGGCAGCCGTCCGGCGGCCTGACCCGGGACCACATCCTGGACAACATCACGCTGTACTGGCTGACCGGCACGGGCGCCTCGGCGGCCCGGACGTACTGGGAGGACGCGCAGGCGGCAGCTCATGCGGCCGGGCAGCCGCGCCCGGACGTCAAGCTCCCGGTCGGGTTCACCACGTTCCCCGGCGAAATCTGGCGCACCCCACGCAGCTGGGTCGAGAAGTCGTACCCCAACGTGACCTACTTCCACGAGGCCGACCGGGGCGGCCACTTCGCCGCCTGGGAGGAACCCGGGCTGTTCTCGGCCGAGATCCGGGCGGCGTTCAGCCCGTTGCGGTAACGGCCGTCCGCACCCGCCGGATCAGGATCCCGGGCGAAGCGGCGGCGGTCACACTCCCGGGCGAAGCGGCGGCGGTCACACTCCCGGGCGAAGCGGTGGCGGTCACACTCCCGGGCGAAGCGGCGGCGGTCACGCGCCCGGGCGAAGCGGCGGCGGTCACACTCCCGGGCGAAGCGGCGGCGGTCACGCGCCCGGGCGAAGCGGCGGCGGTCACGCGCCCGGGCGAAGCGGTGGCGGTCACACGCCCGGGCGAAGCGGTGGCGGTCACACTCCCGGGCGCCCGGCGCCGCTGTCCCGGCCAGCGCCGCTGTCCCGGGCGGCCCGGATCGCGCCGAACTGGGCGGCTACGACGAGCGCCAGGACGGCCGGGATGATAACCGGGGTCGGGCCGCCAGGATGGTTCGGCTTGATCGCGCCCGCCTGGACGCCAGCGAAGATCGCGAAGATCAGCGCCCCGGCGGCCGGCCACATGACCAGGCCCACGTTCCGGGACACGAAGTTGTTGTACGTCCCCAGGCCGTAGTGGATGGGGATGCGCACGTCCGGCGGCAGGTGCGTAGCCCCGTACAGCGAGATGCCGATCATCACGAGCACCAGCACACCGCAGACCACCAGTGACACGGTCACCCCGGGCTCACCTCGATCCTGGCCGGACGCACGCCCACGCACCGGGCCAGCGCCGCACACCCGGCCAACGCCGCACACCCGCCGGGAGTGCCCGGACCGGCCCCGGTTTTCCCCCCGGGGGTCAGATCATCACCGCGCCGCCGGTGACGTCGATGACCAGGCCGGTGATCCAGGCGGCCGAGTCGGAGGCCAGGAACACCGCGGCGTGGGCCACGTCGACCGGGGTGCCGAGCCGCTGAAGCGGATGGAAGCTGGCCATCGTGGCCTGCTGCGCGGCCGGGATCCGGGCCTGGTTGCCAGCGGTCATGATGGTCTCCGGCGCGATGCAGTTGACCCGGACCCCATCCGGGCCGGCCTGTGCGGCCACGTCCTGGGTCAGCAGCACAATGCCGGCCTTGGCTGCGCCGTAGGGGATCGGTGCCCGGGCGTCGGCCCGGCGGCCCGCCGACGAGGCCATGGTGAGGATGGCACCGCGGCCGCGTGCTTTCATGCCGGGCAGGAAGCTCTTCAGGGTCAGGAACGTGGCCAGCAGATTGGCGTCTACGGTGGCCCGCCACGCCGCTTCCGGGATGTCCTCCAGCGCCGCGGGCCGGGCCAGGCTGGCGCCCGCGTTGGCGACCAGGATGTTGACCGGGCCGAGGCCGTCCTCGGCCTGCTGCCGGAGCGCCTCGATGTCCGCGAAGCTGGTCACGTCGCCGGTCACCCCGAGCGCGGTGCCGCCGTCCGCGCGGATCGCGCTCACCTCGCTGGCCACCGCGCCGGAGTCGCGGCCGTGCACGGCCACCGCCGCGCCCTGCCGCGCGAACTCGCGCGCGATGGCCTGGCCGATACCCCGCGAACTGCCGGTGACCACGGCCACCCGGCCTGGCAGCATCTTCATCGCGCGCTCCGTTCCGCGGCCTGGGCGGTGCCCGCACGGCCGCCGCCACACCAGCTACACTTACTCAAGTCGAGTAGAAAGTCAAGAGCACTTGAATAATTTGGAGCCGTACGCCGTCCGGCTGGCGCCGCTGCTGCCACAGCTGGTGCTGGCCTACCAGCGCCGGGCGGGCGAGATCCCGGAACTGCTCCGCGGGGCCGGCCAGCTCGGCCAGCGCCACGTCGGCGTGCTGATCACACTGGCCATCAGCGGGCCGCTCAGCGTCTCCGAGCTCGCTCAGCGGGCCGGGATGACCGTCGCGCACGCCAGCCTGGTGGTGGGGGAGCTGGCCAAGGCCGGGCTGGCCGACCGCGCGCACGACGGGCGGGACCGGCGCCGGATCCTGGTCTCACTGTCCGAAACGGCCCGGCCGGCCGTGGCCGAGATGCGCCGCCGCAACGCCGAGCCGGTGCTGGCCTTCCTGCGCCAGCTCGACGACAGCCAGGCCGAGGCGTTCATAACCAACCTCAGCGCGCTGCTAACTCATCTCCGTGCCTAACGCCCGGCGCGCCATCCGGCCGCCGGCTGGCGCATCGCCCGCCGTGGCACGGGAAGCCGCGCTAGGAGTAGTAATCGTTGCCGCGGGAGAACTCGACGAACGTGCAGGCCTGATCGCCGACAGTCCACGCGTCATGGCCGGGGGGCAGCAGCATCACGTCGCCGGCCGAGTAATCCTCCGCCGAGCCGTCTTTCAGCACGACCCGCAGCGTCCCCGACGTGACCAGCGCCACGTGCGGCAGCTCGCACAGGTCGGTCCCGGCGTAGGGCTTGAGGTCGTTCGACCATCTCGCGCCGGGTGCGAACGTGACCTCGGTGACGGCCACGCCGTCCAGTTCCGCGGTCTTCTTGGAGATGAGGCCGTGCACGTCAGCCTGCACGTCGGCCAGACGTGCCTTCTGCAGGGCCGGGTTGTAGCCGGGCATGGCGCCCAGACTGCCAGGCGGCCGGGGAAAAGTCTAGTATACCGATCGGATGTACCTATTTGGGTCCGGATGCACCTGTTCAGGCGGTCCGGCGGTTACCGGCGGCGCCGGTCAGCGGCGCTGGCCGCGTTGGCGATGATGGCGGCGAACGGCGGGATGACCAGGGCCACCGCCGAGATCACGATGGCGGCCACGGTTGAGTACCGGTCCACCACCGCCCAGGACAGCACGAACAGGCCGATGCAGATCGTCATCAGCACGAAGTAGAACCGCTTGTCCCGGCGCGACGGCGGCAGGCCGGCCGGGCCGCCGCGCGGTTCCCCGTTCCCGGTCATGACGTTCCCATCATGGCCGAAGCCCGGCCCGGCCAGCGGGTGCGGCCGGCGCTGCCCAGGTCAGAGCTTGTGGTCCAGGGTGAAGCCGTCCGGCACGATCACGTCGTCCCGGGTCACGTCGTGCACGGACGCCTTGCCCAGCCCGTACAGTGTCTCGCTGATGCCCTGGCGGAGGATCTCCAGCACGTTGCTCACGCCGCGCTCGCCGCTGGCGGCCATGCCCCACAGGTAGGCCCGGCCGACCATCACCGCCCGGGCGCCCAGGGCCAGCGCCTTGACCACGTCGCTGCCCCGGCGGACGCCGCCGTCCAGCAGCACCTCGATCTGGTCGCCCACCGCCTCGGCCACGGCCGGCAGGCAGCGGATGGTGGCCGGGGTGGAGTCCAGGTTGTTGCCGCCGTGGTTGGACACCGAGATGGCGGTGGCGCCGATGTCCGCCGCGCGCCGCGCGTCGTCGGGCCGGGTGATGCCCTTGATCATGAACGGCCCAGCCCATTGCTCGCGCAGCCAGGCCAGGTCGGCCCAGGTCGGCGGGGCCGAGCCCATCCACTGGCCGTACGCGCCGAAGAAGCTCGGCACCGGCCCGCCGCGGCCGCCCAGGTTGGGCACGCCCAGTTCAGGCAGCGAGCCGCTGCGCAGCCACCGGGCCAGGTACGCGGGCCGCACCACGACCTGCGGGATGTGCCGCACCATGGCTTCCAGGTTGAGGTGCTCCGGGATCCACGGGCTGCCCCAGTCCCGGCGGGAGTCGAACACCCAGTCCAGGGTCAGGATCAGGCCCGTGGCGCCCGCGGCGCGGGCCCGCTCGGCCCGGGCCAGGATCTCGTCCCGGGTGCCCACCCAGTAGCTCTGGAACAGCAGCTTGCCGGTGGCCTGGCCGACATCCTCGACCGGCTTGGAGGCGAACGAGGACAGGCCCATGGCCGTCCCGGCCGCCGCCGCGGCCCGGGCCACCGCGACCTCGCCGTCGGGGTGCACGGCCTGCACCCCGGTGGGGGAGAGCAGCACCGGCAGGCTCACCTGCTGGCCCATCACCGTGGTGGCCAGCTCACGGGCGGCGGGCAGGTCGGCCACGTGCGGCCGGAAACGCAGCTCGGAGAACGCGGCGACGTTGTCGTCCATCGTCACCCCGGCCTCGGCCCCGGCGACCAGGGCCATGTACACCGACCGGGGCAGCCGCCGCCGGGCCCGGCGCTGTGCCTCGGCGACCGACTCGAACCACTGTCTCGTGCTGGCCATTACTCAGCCCCGTCCCGTCACAGCTGGTCGTCCGCGAACGCCGCGGCCAGGCCGCGCATGGCCGCGTCCAGCAGCGTGGT
This sequence comes from uncultured Actinomycetes bacterium, assembly GCA_963834515.1. Classification (GTDB taxonomy): domain Bacteria; phylum Actinomycetota; class Actinomycetes; order Streptosporangiales; family Streptosporangiaceae; genus RYN-230. The sequence goes on from CAWICB010000001.1 coordinate 258,166, forward strand.
CAGCTCACCGTCGGTGTGCAGCCACTGCTCGTAGGCCGCGATGGCCACGCCCAGGCTGGCGTAGGCGATGGTCTGCGGGAGCAGCGCGCAGGCCGGCTCGCCGGTCCGCTCGGCCACGAAGTCGGCGATGACCTGCCGCCACTCGGCGAAGCGCAGCATGGAGTGAGCCAGCAGCAGCGGGACTTCGAGGATCAGCCGCATCCGGCGGCGGTGCCACACCTCGTCCTGCGGCGGCACCGTGTTGAAATCCACCACGGCCAGCCGGACCGCGTCCATCAGCGGGGTGCCGGCCGGGCACGCGGCCAGCCAGGCCCGCATCCGGTCCAGTTCGGCTGCGAAGTTGCCCCACGGCACGTCGTTCTTGGACGCGAAGTACCGGAAGAACGTCCGCCGCCCGATGCCCGCCGCGCTCGCGATGTCATCGACGGTCGTACCCTCGAACCCCTGCCGCTCGAACAGCTCGAACGCCACGTGCTCGAGGTCGGCACGCGTGGTGATCCGCCTGCGCCCGAGCTGGGCCTGGCGCCTCTGGCGTGGGCACTGCCGCTACCACCTCTCTGCTGCTTAAGACCGAGCATGCCATGAAATGGCACTCAGTGCGAAAACTCTCTGACCTCGGGTCGGACGACATCGACCTGGACCGCACCATCAACCAGCTGGTCGAGCATCCCGTCCCCGAGGAGGACGACATCGTGGTCCGGGAGCGGGTGCGGACCCGGCGCAGCGTGGTGCTGCTGGCCGACGTGTCCGGCTCGATGCGCGGCGCCCACCGTGGCGGCCGCCGCACGGCTGCGCCGGCTCCGCGGCTACACCGGCGTCGCCCCGGCGCTGAGTGCGATAGTCACTAGCTGACCCGAACGAAGGGACATCCGCCGTGACCGAGGTTGTCGTGGTAGCCACCATCCGTCCCCGGCCCGAGTACCGGGCTGACGTGATCGCCGCCCTGGAGAAGACCATCGCCGCCGTGCACGCCCACGACGACGGCTGCCTGCTGTATGCGCTGCACGAAGGCGACGACCGGCTGGTCATGATCGAGAAGTGGGCCAGTGCGGAGGCGCTGGCCGAGCACGCCCGGGGCCCGGCGCTGGCCGAGCTCAACCAGGCCCTGGCCGGCCGCACCGAGGGCGACCTCGACGTCCAGGTCCTGCGCCCCCACCCGGCCGGCACCCCCGGGCAGGGCGCGCTCTGACGAGCACTTTTCACGCGCCCGGCCCGCTGGGACCGGGACAAAACGGGCATCTATTGCACCGAACTCGTGAAAAGTGCGATCGGTAGTCAGCGGCAGCGTTATCACCCACGCCTGCTTACAGCGAGTGCAGCACGATGGCGGCCAGGTCGGCGTCGGTGAGCGGGACCGGATTGCCCGCCATGCTGCTGGACCGGGCCGCGGCGGCGGCGATCCCGGCCGCCTGCTCCGCCCCGATGCCGAACGTGCCCAGGCCGGGCACGGCCAGCAGGCGCAGCGTTTCCCGGATCCAGGCCAGGCCGTCCGCGACCGGCGCGCCGGGCTGACCGGTCAGCAGCCCGGCCGCCTCGGCGTACCGGTCCAGCGCTGGGCCGCCGTCCGGCGCGGACCGCAGCGCCCGCACGTTGGCCTCGATGACCGCGGGCAGCACGGCCGCGCAGGCGAAGCCGTGCGGTACGCCGGCCGTACCGCCAATCACGCCGGCCAGGCCGTGCACCGCGCCGAGCTTGGCGTTGGCCAGGGCCAGCCCGCCGAGCAGGCTGCACATGGCCATGTCCGACCGGGCCGCCCGATTGGTGCCGTCGGCGTAGGCGGCCCGCAGCCCGGCCGCGGCGCGGCGCAGCCCCTCCCGGGCCAGCCCGTCGGTCAGCGGGTTGGCCCGCACCGACACAAACGGCTCCAGGCACTGGGTGAGCGCGTCCAGCCCGCTGGCCGCGGTGACCGGCGGCGGGCAGGACAGCGTCAGGTCCGGATCGACCAGCGCGACCCGGGGCAGCATCAGCGGGCTGCGCAGGCTGGCCTTGACCCGCCGCTCCGGGACGGCCAGCACCGCGTTGGCCGTGACCTCGGCGCCGGTGCCGGCCGTGGTCGGCACGGCCACGCACGGCACCGCCGGCCGGCTGACCGGCCGGCCGTCCCCAACCACCTCCAGGTAGTCCAGCGGGTCGCCGCCGTTGCCCAGCAGCATGGCCGCGGCCTTGGCCGTGTCGATCACGCTGCCGCCGCCGATGGCCGCGATCACGTCGGCGCCGTGCTCCCGCGCGGCGGCGACGGCCGCCCGGGCCACGTCCACGGTGGGCTCACCGGCCACCGGGAACCGCGCAGTGGGCAGCCCCAGCCCGGCGAGCAGGGCGTTAAGCCGGGCAGGGCGCGCGCCGGTGCAGACCAGCACCCGGCGGCCGAGGCCGGCCAGCACGGCGGGAAGTTCCGCCGACCGGCCCGGGCCGGCCAGGATGCGGCCGGCGGTGGCGAACTCGAAGCTCACCGGGCCATCCTCCCCCACCGCGGATGATGGCGCCCGGACCGGTGGCGTGACAGGCTTGGCTGGCCAGGGCGCTCAGCTAACCGGTAGGTGAATCCGTTGCAGGCGCGGTCACAGGCTAAGGACCCGGTGCTGAGCACCGGCGCCCCGGCCCAGCCGGTGCTGGGCGGCTGGCGCGCGGCCGTGTTCGCGCCAGCCGGGGACGGCCAGCGCCGCCGCCGCGGCTCGGACGGCGCCCGGCTGGCCGCCGCCATCCTGGCCCTGGTCTGCTGCCTGCTCATCATCCGGTACAACTCACGCATCGACCGGGCCATCGTCCAGGTCCTGCACCCGCCGCCGTGGAGCATCACCTGGCTGGTCACGGTGGTCTACGACCTGGGCTCGTACGGCGTGACGGCGGCCCTGCTGGTGCTGGCCCTGATCGCGCGGCGCTGGATGCTGGCCCGCGACATCGCGCTGGCCGCGGCCGGCGCGGCGGCGCTGAGCGGGATCCTCATCCTGCTGCTCGGCCGCAACGGCGGCCGGCCCAGCGGGGTCGCGATCCACGGCTACCACCTGAGCTTCCCGGTGCTGCAGATCGCGCTGTTCATCGCGGTCGCCGTGGCTGCGCTGCCCTACCTGGCCCGCGGCCTGCAGCGGCTCATTGAGGTGTTCATCGGGCTGGTCACGCTGGCCGCGGCGGTCGGCGGGCACGGGCTGCCGCTCAACGTGCTCGGCAGCATGGCGGTGGGCTGGGCGGCGGCCCTGACCGTCCGGCTGGTGTTCGGCTCCCCGCTCGGCCTGCCCTCGGCCGCGGACGTGCAGCGGCTGCTCGGCAAGCTCGGCATCGGCGCGGCCGGCGTGCGGGCGCTGCCCCGGCAGGCCTGGGGGGTGGCCAAGTATTGGGCCACCGAGACCAGCCCGGCGGCCGCGGCCGGCCAGTGGCTGCTGATCTCGGTGTACGGCCGGGACGCGGCGGACGCCCGGCTGCTGGCCAAGACCGGCCGGTTCCTGTTCTACCGTGACTCCGGGCCGAGCCTCACCGTGACCCGGCTGCAGCAGGTCGAGCACGAGGCGTACCTCACGCTGCGCGCGGGCCAGGCCGGGGTCTCGGTGCCGGACATCGCCGAGGCGGGCACGGCCGGGCCGGCCAGCGACGCGCTGCTGGCCGGCCGCGTGCCGCCCGGGACGATGCTGTCCGGCGCCGACCCGGCCGGCGTGGCCGACGCCACCCTCGACGACGTCTGCCGGCAGATGCTGGCCATGCGCCGGGCCCGGATCGCGCACGGGGCCATCAGCGGCGACGTGATCCTGGTCGGCCGGGACACAGGCGACGTGGTGCTGACCGACTTCCGCAACGCTGTCTCGCACGCCACGGATTACCAGCTCGACCGGGACCTGGCCGGCGCCATCGCGGCCATGGCCGTGGCGGCCGGCGCCGGGCGGGCCGGTGCCGCCGCGGCGCGCGCGCTGGACCCGGACGTGCTCGGCGCGGCCCTGCAGCACCTGCACAAGGCCGGGCTCGACCCGGCGCTGAGCCGGGACCTGCGCGGCCGGGGCAAGCTGCTCGACGAGGTCCGGCAGCGGGCGGCCCAGGCCGCCTCGATCGACGTGCCCAAGCTGGTGGAGCCGCGCCGGGTGAGCTGGCCGACCCTGATCATGCTGGCCGGCACGCTGATCGGCGGCTGGGCCCTGATCGGCGTGCTCATCGATGTGTCCAAGTCGTTCGACACGGTGATCGGGGCCAACTGGCTGTGGGTCGCGCTGGCCTTCGTGCTGGCCCAGGCGGCGTTCGTGGCGTCGGCTGTGGAGGGCATCGGCAGCGTCTCCGGCGTGCTCCCGTTCGGCCGGGTGGTGGCGGTGGAGTTCGCCAACTCGTTCAGCGCGCTGGCCGGCGGGACGGCGGCCGTGTTCGCCACCCGGGTGCGCTTCTTCCAGCAGCAGGGCTACGACGCGTCGGTGGCGCTCAGCTCCGGGGCCATCATGGCCACGTCCAGCTGGATCGCCATGGGAGTGCTGTTCGTGGCGTCCCTGCCGTTCGCCTGGGGCTCCCTCGACCTCGACCTGGCCCCCGAATCCGGCGGCGATTCGAAGCTGGTCTGGATCATCCTGGCCGTCGTGCTGCTGGCCGGCCTGGTGATCGGGCTGGCGTTGGCCGTGCCGCGGCTGCGCCGCCGGGCGGCCGACGCGCTGCGGCCCAAGCTGCGGGACGTGTGGGGCAACCTCCGGCAGGTGGCCAGCTCACCGCGGAAGCTGGTGCTGCTGGTCGGCGGCTCGTTCGCGCAGGAGCTGGCCGTGGCCATGGCGCTGTCCGTGTCGCTGCGCGCGTTCGACGACCATCTCCGGCTGCCCATCCTGATCGTGGTCATCACGCTGGCCGGGATGATCGGCGGCATCTCGCCGTCGCCGGGCGGCATGGGCGTGGTGGAAGCGGGCCTGATCCTCGGCCTCACCGCGGCTGGCGTCTCCGAGGCCGACGCCACCGCCGCGGTATTCATCCAGCGCCTGTTCACGTCGTACCTGCCGCCCATCTGGGGCTGGGCCACGCTGGTCTGGATGCGGAACCGGGAGTACCTGTAGGGCGGGTCGCCTGGCCGCGGGTCAGCCGGGCTCGGACTGCTGGGTCTGCTCCAGCACGATCCGGGCCAGTTCGACGCGGGAGCCGATATTCAGCTTGCGGAACACCTGGCGCAGGTGGAACGCGATGGTGTGCGCGCTCACGTACATCCGGTCGGCCACCTGCCGGTTGTTCAGCCCCTGGGCAACGAGTTCGGACGCGGCCCGCTCGGTCTGGGTGAGGCTCTCCCACCCGGCCGCGGGCCGCTCCGCCGCGGACGCCCAGTGCCGGCGGCGCACACCCAGCCGGCGCAGCCGCCGCCGGATCCGGGCCATGTCCGCGCTGGCCCCGGTCCCGCCGTACCCGTCGAGCGCCTCGTTCATGTAGTGCACCGCCCGGGCCGCGTTGCCCTGCCGGGCCAGCAGCACGCCGAGATCCTCGGCGGCCGACGCGCGGGCCCACGGGTCGTCGTGCTGGGCGGCCGCGTGGGCCAGCCCGGCCGGATCCCGCTCCAGCAGGCCCAGGCTGTGCGCGGCCGCCACCGCGGCTGGCCGGCTGGCCGGATTCTCCGCGGCCAGGGTGCTGGTCAGGGCGGCGGCCCGCGCGGCCAGCCCGCGGTCGCCCGCGTCCAGCGCGGTGCGGACCAGCCAGGCTGGGGCGGTGGGCTGGCCGGACAGCAGGCCGCGGTCGGATGGGAGCGCGGCGCAGATCTCGCGGACCTGGCTGAGCACAGCGGCCGGGCCGTCCCGGGCTTCGGCGATCATGGCCGCGGTGATGGTGCAGTCCGTCCGGGCGTAGCAGGCCGCGAAATGCGGCATCCGGGCCGTGCGGCGGGCCAGATGGCCGGCCGCGGCGGCCAGGTCGCCGCGGCGCAGCGCGATCACGCTGAGGATGGACTCGGCCACCGAGGTGTAGCCGTGCGCCGCGAGCGCGGCGGCGGTGGCCAGGGCGGCCTCCGCCTCGGCGGCGGCATCGCCGAGGCGGCCCTGGGCCAGCCTGACGCGGGCCCGGAGCAGGGCCGGGACCGCTTCGGCCGGGATGCCGCGCAGCGTGACGTTGTCGGCGGCCCGGATCACCGTCTCGGCCTCGTCGAACCGGCGCAGATCCACCAGGCAGGTGGCGAGTGAGAGCATTGGCTGGAAGTGCCGGCCATCCGGGGAGATCCCGGTGCCGTGCCGGGCCGCGTCCCGGAGCCGGTCCAGTGTCTCACCGAGCTGGCCCGCGTCCCAGCTGATCATCGCCCGGGCCACGTGGGCCGCCGCGACCACGAAGCCATCGTGCCCGCCGGGGTCGGCCAGGATGCCGGCCGCCAGGTGACCGGCGGCCTCCTTGTCGCGCAGTCCCACCACGGCCTGGAGCTGGACGGTCAGCATCTGGCCGCGGAGCGTGCCGGGCAGCCAGGCGGGGGCGAGCGCGGCCCGGGCCTCGGCCGCGGCCTGCCCGGCCTGGCCGGTGGCCGACTGGATGCACGACAGGGCGCAGCGCAGCCGGGCTTCCGGGATGGCCGGCAGCGGCTGGGCCAGCGTGTCATGCACGATCCGGGCGGCCTGCTGGAGCTGGCCAGCTGCGGTGAGTGCCTCGGCCGCGGCCACCGAGCGGGGCACGGTCCCCGGTTCGGTGGGGGAGGTGAGCTCCAGGGCCCGGAGCGCGAGCCGGGCCGCGGTCTGTGGCGAGGATGGCAGCGTTTCGGCGGCGGCCCGGTCCAGCCCGGCCAGCGTGGCCGGGTCGCTGGTATGCGCGGCCTCCAGCAGATGGGCGGCGGCGGACAGCGCCGAGCCGCCGCGGTTCAGCAGGATCTCGCCGAACTGGCGGTGCATCGCCTTGCGGGCCGGTCCCGGGATCAGGTTGCTGATCGCCCGCCACATGAGGTCGTGCCGGAACGACAGCAGATCATCGGCCGTGACCAGCAGCCCGGCGTCCATCGTCTCCTCGACCGTGGGCAGCAGCGTGGCCGGGGTCATGCCGAGCATCTCGGTGGCGTCCTCGAGCAGGAACGACCGGCCCAGCACGGCCGCCGTCTCCAGCAGCTGCTGGGCCGGCTGGCTGAGGCCATCGAGCCGCCGCCGGGCCAGGTACTGGATCCGCTGCGGCAGCCGGGTCGAGACCAGCCGGGCCAGGGTGTCCCTGACCTGGACCGCGTTCTCCTCAGCCAGGCCGTGCACCAGCTCGCTGAGCAGAGCCGGCTGCCCGGCCGCCTTGCTGGCCAGGGCCAGCAGGCTGCGGTCCGGCGGGGCGCCGAACGCGTCGGTGAGCACACCGAGCACGGCGTCGTCGCTCAGCGGGGCGAGCGTGACCCAGCTGGCTCCTTCGCTCTCCAGCGCCCGGAACAGCACGCCCGCGCCCTTGTGCTGGCGGCTGCTGGTCGCCGCCAGCAGCCAGGCCACCGGGTAGCCGGCCAGCTCCCGGGGCAGCACCCGCAGCGCTCGCAGGGTGGCCGGGCTGGCCCACTGCAGGTCATCCAGGCTGACCAGGACGGGGCCGGCCGCAGCCCGCTGCTCCAGGTGAGCCTGCAGCTGGCCGATCCGCCCGGCGGTGCGGTCCGGCGGCCCGGGCTGGCGGTCTGCGCCGCCAGTACCGAGCGGCTGGTGCAGGGCCGCGAGCAGGGTGAAGAACGGGACATGCCGCCCGAGCTGATCGCCGCGCCCCGCGGCCAGCGAGAAACCCTGGCCCGCCGCCTCACGGGCCGACTCCCGGAGCAGCATGGTTTTGCCGATGCCGGCCTCGCCGTCCACCAGCAGCACACCGCCGAGGCCCCGCTGAGCGTGCCGGAGCAGGTCACGGACGAGCTGCCATTCGGCCTGGCGCCCGTGCATGCCTAGCTGGCCGGCCGGCTTGGCCGGCCGGGCTCTCACCACGGAGCTCCCGGCCATTGCTGTCCCCGCTAGCCTGGGCGGTTGGCCATGGTTCCTGGCGAAAGCGCCACACGCCCGGGGGCCTGGCGCATCCCCAGCATTCATAGCTGCCTAGCCACTACCACTCAAAGCAGACCATAACTCCGGCGATCGCGGCCGGTGCCACCGGGCCGGCCCTGGGCCGGCCCCGATCGTTCGCCGCCGTCCCAGGGGCATCACCTTCCCCGTCCGGGCTGGTTCCGCGGCTCGGGCATTACTGGTTGACTGCGGTGACGGCGAACCGCAGACGGACGGCAAGGTGGCCAGGTGGACGAGATTTCGGTACCCGAGGTGACAGCCAGCGACCATGTGCTCGGGCCGGCCGGCGCGGCCGTGACGATCATCGAATACGGCGACTATGAGTGCCCGTTCTGCCGGGGCGCGGCCCGGGACGTGCACCGGCTGCTGGATGAGTACCCAGGGCGGATCCGGCTGGTGTTCCGTAATTTCCCGATCCCGCAACTGCACCCGCACGCCGAGCAGGCGGCCGAGGCGGCCGAGGCGGCCGCGGCCCAGGGTAAGTTCTGGGAGATGTACGACCTGCTGCTGCGGGACGGGGCCCGCCTCGACCTCGACTCGCTGCTCGGCTACGCCGATCAGCTGGGCCTGGACGTGGGCCGGTTCCAGAACGAGATAGAGGGCAACAGCTACGCCAGCCGGATCGAGCGGGACGTGCGGGAAGGCATCCAGAGCGGGGTGAACGCCACGCCCAAGTTCTACGTTAACGGCATCCGGATCGACGGCAAGGTCCCGCTGGAAGGCCTGTTCGAGGCCGTGGAGCAGGCGCTGGGCGTGATCCCGGCCGGGTGATCGCGGCCAGCCGGCCGGGACGGTCAGCCGGCCAGCTCGGTCAGCCGGCCGGGACGGTCAGCCGGCCGGGACGGTCAGCCGGCCAGCTCGGTCAGCCGGCCGGGGCGGTGTCGAGCGCGGCCAGCCCGCGCAGGTCGACGCACTTCACGCCCCTGACCTCAGTGATGACCATGAGCAGGCTGCTGCACGAGCGGCAGCGCATCACCGTGCCGGGGGCCTGCACGTATACGTACGTCTCCGCGACCGGCCGGGTCGCGCCGCACACCGCGCAGGTGCCGGCCGCGGCCGTCATCTCGGTGCCGAACACCTCGTGCAGCAGCCCGGCGATCGCGTTCCCGTCCAGGGCATCCATCATGGTCCTCCCGTCCCGCCGAACCGCTCGGTCTTGACCCGCTGGTCCGGGTAGCTGAGCCCGATCAGGCCGGCCGCGGCCGCCTCCACGAAGTTGGTCGGCCCGCACACGTAGGCCACCGGATCCTGGCTGGCCGGCCAGGCCACCCCGGCCAGCAGCGCCGCGTCCACCCGGCCGGTGTGACCGGTCCAGCCGGGCGGCTGGCTGCGGGTCAGCGTGTAGGTCACCTGCACCCCGTCGTGGTACTGGCCAAGCTCGTCCCGGTAGATCACGTCGGCCAGGCTGCGGGCCGAGTACAGCAGCCGGGTGGGCACGGTACTGCCCGTGCGCTGCCGGTGCCGCAGGATGGCCCGCAGCGGCACGATCCCCGATCCGCCCGCCACCAGCAGCAGCGGGCGGTCCTGCGGGCTGGCCTCCCAGACGAAATAGCCGCCGACCGGGCCGCGGATTTCCAGCTCATCGCCGGGGCGCAGGTCGTCGGTCAGGTAGGGCGACACTTCACCGTCGTCGAGCCGCTCGACCGTGATCGCGACCGGCTCGCCCGGCGCCGAGGCGATCGAGTACTCCCGCTCGGCCTGGTAGCCATCGTCCGCGGTGAGCCGGACATCCAGGTGCTGGCCGGCCTGGTGGCCGCCCCAGTGCGGCACGTCCAGGCCGATGGTGCACACCGAGGGCGTCTCCCGGGTCAGCGAGCTGACCGTGGCGGTCTGCCAGGTCAGTCGCCCGCGTACCGCTGTTCCCGCCATGGGTCCCCGTACATGTTGTAGCCGTAGGTCTCCCAGAAGCCGGGCTCATCGCGATCGAGCAGCTCCAGGCCCCGCACCCACTTGGCACTCTTCCAGAAGTACAGGTGCGGCACCAGGAGCCGGGCCGGGCCGCCATGCTCGGCGGGCAGCGGCCCGCCGTCATAGCTGAACGCCAGCCAGGCCTTGCCGTCCGACACGTCCGCGATCGGCAGGTTGGTGGTGTACCCGCCGTCGGAGAAGGCCAGCACGTACCCGGCGTCGTGCTCGACCTGGCCCAGCAGGGTGTCCATGGACACGCCCGTCCACATGGTGTCCAGCTTGGACCAGCGGGTCACGCAGTGGATATCCACGGTGATCGTCTCGGCGGGCAGGGCCTGGATCTCGGCCCAGCTCCAGGACCGGGTTACGTCGCGGCCGCGCCGGATCGAGAACGTCCAGTCCCCGAGCGGGGTGTGCGGCGTGGGCCCGGCCGACAGCACCGGGAAGTCAGTGGTCACGTACTGGCCGGGCGGTACCCGGCCGGCCTGCTCAGGCGTCTCTCGGCGGCGGCCGTGGAAGCCGCGGGACACTGGGCTCATAGCGGCTGCGTTCCTCTCCTCGGTTCTCCTCCATGGTGCCCGAGCCGGGCTCCATCGCAACGGGGGGGCCGGCCCACGGCCGGGCGGCTGCCGGGGGTGCGGTGCCCGGCGCCAGGCCGGACCTGCCTACGGTGGTGGCAGGGCCGGCTAAGGAGACGCCATGAGTTATGCCCGGCAGCTGCTGGACACCTATCCGCGCACCTACCGCGCCAGCGCGGACCTGCTGGCCACGGTCATTGATGCGCTCACCGACTGCAGCCAGGCCTGCACCGCCGATGTCAGCGCGGACCTGAGCGAGCCCAATCTGGCTGACATGGTCACGTGCATCCGGTTGTGCCTGGATTGCGCCGGCATCTGCACCGCCACCGCCGCGGTGATCAGCCGCCAGGCAACGGAGGACCCGGCCGTGGTCCGGCCGCTGCTCGAGGCGTGCGCGGCCAGCTGCCGGAGCTGCGGGGACGAATGCGAGCACCACGCCGCGATGCACCCGCACTGCCGGCTCTGCGCCGAAGCGTGCCGGCGCTGCGAGCGGGCCTGCCGGGACCTGCTGGCCGCGCTGGCCTAGCCGCCCGCTGACTGGGCGCCCAGGGGCCGGTCCCGGGGGAACCGGCCCCTGGGCGGCCGGCCTGGGGGAGGAGTCCCGGTCACCTCCCCGGGCCGGACCGAACGGGAGCCCTGGTCATGGCGGGGTCTCGTACGGAACGCAGTCCTGCTGCCGGGCAGCGAGCAGCCGGGTGACGCTGACGCCGCCCAGCCATTGTTTGCGGATGGCCGCCCGCTCGATCTCCAGCAGGCCGCCCCAGACGCCGTACCGGCCGGCGGCGTTCCACTGCCGCATGGACAGCTCCAGGCAGTCAGCGCGGACCGGGCATCTTTCGCACAACGCCAGCGCCCGCGCGGCCTCGGCCCGGGCCCGGGTCCACCTGGTGGCGACCGGGAACCACTCGTCGGCCTCCGCGCTGCCGCCGGCGCAGCGGGCCAGTGGGCTCGTGACCCGCACCATCAGCTGCCGGTCGGTCAGGTCCCCCGGCCTGCCCGGCAAGGCCTGCCCGGCTATGCCGGGTGCCGCCAACCCTGTCTGCCGCATAACCCGAGCCTGACGGGGTGGCCACGAACCCACATCCTCAAGGCAGATAGTTCTGCCCGGCGTGGCAGCATGACGCCATGACTGACCAGGACGGCTACCAGAAAGCACTGGGCACCGCGGAGCGGCTGCTCGGCCAGCCGCTGGTGCTCCCGCTCGGCGAGGGGGAGCCAGCGGCCGGGGCGGACTTCCGGCGGCTCGCCACCATGCATGCGTTCGGTGACTCATGGTCGCGGGACGGGCTCGACACGCGCAGCCGGGCGCTGGTGTCGGTGGCCATCGCGGCCACGCTGGGCACCCACGAGCCGCTGCGCGGGCAGCTGCGGATCGCGCTGAACTCCGGCGTGACCAAAGAAGAACTGGTCGAGCTGTTCATCCACCTGGAGGCGTACGCCGGCGCCGCCCGGGCGTTCGACAGTTACCAGGTCGCGCTGGCCGTCTTCGCCGAGCGGTGATCCCGGTCAGCGTTCCGCCGCGTGGCGGCGCAGGAACTCCAGGGTGCGCTGGTTGAAGTCCTCGACATTCTCATAGATCGGGGCGTGCGCGCAGTCCTCGAACACGGTCAGCTCGGCGTGCGGGATGCCCTCGATCAGCGGCCCGGCGAACCGGGTCGACGTGACCATGTCGTGCCGGCCGAACGTGACCAGGGTCGGGGCCTGGATCGAGCTCAGCACGTCGCGGGCGTCGTGGCTGAGCACGGCCTGCGACTGGCGGAGGAGCGCGTCCACCGGCGGCATCGGCCGGCTGCGGACGAAGTCGGCCAGCGAGTCGATGTAATCCGGCCGCGCCGCGTACAGCTCGGGGGTGAAGCACCACGGGAAGATCCCCTTGATCACCATGTCGGTGACGCTGCCCAGGGCCTCGGCTATGATGCGCCAGCCTTCGACGACCGCGGTCAGGAACGGGTCGGTGGCCGTCCAGGCGCTGTGCAGCGACAGCGACGTGACCCGGGCCGGGTACTTCGCGGCCAGCCACATCCCGGCGGCCGCGCCCAGCGACAGGCCCCAGATGTGCGCCTGATCCAGCCCGGCCGCGGTCATGAACCCGGCCACGTCGTCGGCCAGCAGCTCGGTGGTATACGTCCCCTCCGGCTTATCGGACAGGCCGGCCCCGCGCAGGTCCACCGTGTAGCAGGTGAAGTCCTTGGCGTAGTCCGCGACCTGGAACGCGTAGCAGGCCTGGTCGGCTGCCAGGTAGGGAATCAGCACGAGCGGCTCGCCCTCGCCCTGCACCTCGTAGTAGACGTCAATGCCGTTCGCCTGCACCACTGGCATGGTGATTGCCTCCTCCGCGGGCGGCCTTCGCCGCCCGCTGCTGAGCTGATCCTGCCCTGGCTGGCCGGCGGCGCGCCAGGGCTGGCCGGGTGATAGCTCGGGGCGGTCAGACTTTCAGCAGGTCGGCGAGTTGCCGGGCGTTGGTCTGGGCGTAGTCCCGGTAGCAGTTGTTGAACAGGACGTGGGTGGTCTCGGTGTCCGCGGCCAGGCTGCGGATTCTGGGTGCCCACTCTTCGAGTTCGCGCTCGTGGTACCGGTAGCCGAACCGCTCGTGGATGTCCCGGCTGGTCCACTTGTCCGAGTGGCCGTGCATGCGGACCACGGCCAGGCCGGCCGTGGTGGCGGCGGTCACCGGCGGGATCGAGTCCCGATAGCCCTGCGGCATGTCCACGCAGACATAAGGCAGCTGGTGAGTGGTCAGGAAATCGAGCGTCTCGGCCTGGTTGTCCTCCGTCATCCAGGTCCGGTTGCGGAACTCCACGCACACCCGGCGCGGTGCCACCCGCTCGGCGCAGGCCACGATGTAGGCCTTGTTGGCCCGGGAGATGGGGAACCAGAGCGGGAACTGGAGCAGGATCGCGCCGAGTTTGCCGGCCTGGTGCAGCGGCTCGAGTGCGGCCAGGAACCGGTCCCAGGCCTGGTCGGCGACGGCCGGGTCGATGTCCCTGAGGTAGATCCGGTCCTTGCCGGTCTGCTCGGCGGCCGGCCGGAGGTCGGTGGGCAGCGCACCGACCCGGGTCGGGTGCTGGGTGAACAGGCTGAACGCCTTCACATTGAACGTGAATCCGGCTGGGGTGCGGGCCGCCCACGTGGTGGCGGTCTGTTCGGCGGGCAGCGCGTAGTAGGTGGCATCCACCTCGACCAGGGGAAACTGGCGGGCGTAGAAGCGCAGCCGCCGCTCCGGGGTATCCGCTTCCGGCGGGTACCAGCCCGAGTCGATCAGGGTCCGGTCCGTCCAGGACGCGGTGCCGACCCGGATCTGTCCCATACCCGGAGCATAGGACCATGGCTGGAGCAAGGAACGGAGGGCCCGATCGGTGAGCTATGACCCCGCGGTCGCCGAGCAGGTACGGCGCGTGCTGGCTGACCGGGCCGACGTGGCCGAGCGGAAGATGGTGGGCGGCGGCCTGTCGTTCCTGGTCAGCGGCCACATGTGCTGCGGCGTGACGGGCCGGGCGCTGATGGTGCGGGTCGGCGCGGCGGGCCGCGAACAGGCCCTCAGCGAGCCGCACGTGCAGCCGATGGTGCTGGCCGGCCGGGCGCTGTCCGGCTTCATCTGTGTCCAGCCCGCCGACTACGCGGCCGACGGCGCACTGGCCAGCTGGGTGCGGCGGGGGCTCGGCTCCGTAGCCGGGCTGCCCGCCCGGCCGGCCCGGCCCGCCCGGCCGGGCAACTGAGGCCGGCTCTGGTGGGCCGGGTCAGTGGCGGGTGGGCCGGGTCAGTGGCCGCGGGCCGGGTCAGTAGGGCGGGCCGGCCGGGCCGGGGTGCGGAGCCTCAGCGCGGAGCACGGTCATCCGCTGATGGAACTCGTCCTCGTCGATCTCGCCGCGGGCGAACCGCTCGGCCAGGATCTGCTCCGGAGCCGGGTGCCCGGGCCCCGCGCCGGGGGCCGCTCCGGGCGGCCCGTACGGGCCTGGGCCGGTGGCGTAGCCCTGGTGGGCGGGGGGCCGCCGCTGGTCGCCGCGGGTGAACGAGCGGATGAGGGCCACCACGGCCACGGCCAGCAGCGCCCAGAACACCAGGGAGCCGAGCCCCGCCGCCCAGCCCCAGCCGCCCAGCTGAGGTCCGTACCAGAACATCGCCGTGCCTTCTTCCTGCGGGCTCCGGCCGCGGCTGCGGCTCACCTGCGGGTCCAGTGCACCGCCCGGACCTGAGCGCCGGCTCGGCATCACCCGTGAGCCCGCTGCGTGGCTGGCCGTTCCCTGAATGACCCAGGGCCTGCCGGGCAGTAGTAGTCGCTGTGCTGGAGTGCCGCGCCAGGGCCGTCCTGAGGCGGCTGTCCCGGTGGAGGACGCGATGAGCTTTCTCAACAAGGTCAGGAACCGGTCCCAGATCGCCCGCGGCCGCGCCAAGCAGAAGCTGGGCCGGGCTACGGGCAATCGCCGGATGCGGATGACCGGGGTGGCCGACCGGATCGGCGGGAACGTCAAGCAGGCCGGGGAGCAGCTGAAGGACGCGGGCCGGGACATGGGCCGGTCATTCCGGCGCTGACCACGCCGGGATGGCCGGGCCAATCCCGCGGCTGACCACGCCGGGGTGGCCGGGCCAATCCAGCCGCTGACCGCCGCGCGGTGACCGGCCGCCCGCGCCGCCGCCCGGGCGACCGGTAGCGTGGGAAGCCAGCCCGCCCGGCCGGTCAGGAGGCGGCAGATGACACCCACAGGGCATGGTGACCGCGTGCTCGGCAGGAGCCTGCTCACGGTGGCCAACGCGATCACGGTGCTGGCGCCGCTGGCCGCCGACTGGAATGACAGCCACATCTTCAACCCGGACTGGCCCGGGCATGCCCGCTTCCACGGGGTGACCGCGCTGGCCATGACGACCACGCTCGCGTCGGCCAATATCTGGTCGGTGTGGACAGGCCGGGACGACCAGCCTGCGGCCCGGTTCTTCGCGGCCGCGGTTCCGCTGGCTTACTGGGCGCCGTTCTTCCCGGCCGCCCTGGTCCGTGGCACCACGGTGGATGACCCGCCACACCCGGTAGCACGGGTGGGTGGCGTGCCGGTCAGCCTGCTCGGCGCGGCGGCGACGAGTGCGACGGCCGTCGCGGGCTGGTTCATCGACCGCCGCGCTGCGCGCCGTTAGGTGCGGACGGTCCGGTACAGCGCGGGATGCGACCGGTAGCCGGCCAGGGCCGCCGCGGCCAGCCGGAAACCGGGACTCTGGATGGCCGCGCTGAAGTCGCCGGCCGTCTGCCAGTGGGCGACGTTCACGAACTGAAAGTCGGCACCGGGGGTGATCGCCTGGTGCAGCGCGGTATCCAGGTAGCCGGGCTGTGACTCCAGATAGTCACGAGCCTGCTGCCAGGCCGCGATGAACGTCTCCGCATCCTGGCCAGGAACCTCGAACGTGTTGATCAAGACCACTGGCTCAGCCATGGTTTCTCCCGTGACCACCCTGCCGTTCCCCCGACGAATGTATCGGGCCGCTAGCGCTGCGCCCGGGCCGGGCTGAGCCGGATGAGCCGCGCCGGGTTGGTCTCATCGAGCTCGGCCACGGCGGCCCGTGATTTCACGAAATCAGAGAAGGACCGGTAGCCGAGAGCCCGCTCGCTGAACGACGGGTCCATGCGCCGCATCTGGTTCTTCACCGCGGAGCTGTGCAGCCAGTCCGCGTCGTCCTTTTCCTGGCCCAGCCGCAGGGCCCGTTCCAGCAGCCGGGTCGCCGCCTCCTGGGGGTCTTCGGCGTCGGCGTCCGCCTCGTCGATGACCGCGGCCGCGGGCCGCCTGGCCCGGCGCGACCCCCGCGCAGGTGAGGTTGAAGCGGGCTCCTCGGCTTCCGTCTCCGTACCGGCCACCGGGCCGCCGGGCGGCGGCGGGGCGTCGATCGGCTCAACGCCGGGCAGCGCGTCGTAGGTCACGAGCTCGTCGCACGCCGCAGCGAGCGCCCGGCTGGTCAACCCGGCCACCCCGACCCCCACCACGTACCGGCCCAGGCGCCTGCACCGCTGGGCGAGCGGGATGTAATCGGAGTCCCCGGCCACGATCACCACATGAGTCAGGTCCGGAAGCCGGAACATATCCTCCACCGCATCCACGGCCAGCCTGATGTCAGCGCCGTTCTTGGCGTAGGCGGCGGCCGGGAACAGCTGGACCAGATCCACGGCGCGGCTCACCAGCTGGCCCCGGTAGTCGGCGTTCACCGGCGCTGACCAGTCTGCGTAGGCGCGGGTGAGCACCAGGGTGCCGAACGATGAGGCGAAGTCGATCACCGCGCCGACGTCCACCGTGGCGCGGCGGACCTTCTCCGCGAGATCGGGGTCAGCGGGCTTGTCGGCCCCGGAGAAGGCGCGCACCTTGTCGCGCTGGAACTGGGCCCGGCCATGAACCTGCTCGTAGCGCGAGATCACGATGTTGTCGAAGTCGATGTAGACGGCGACCCGGGTGACACCGGTGTCGTTCATGGTCACCTTTCCCGCCGGGACGCCCGATGCGGCCGGCCTGCTGCGACAACTCACCGTAGCCAACTATGGTCCCGGGATGGACGCCAAGACAGAAGAGCTGAGGTCGGCGCACGACGTTCTGGCCGGGTTTTACGCTGACCGCCTGGCCCATGCTCTGGACCACATGCCCGTCGAGCAGGCGGTCCTCGGCCTGTTCTGCGATCTGACCCGTGCCGCAGGCCTCGGCACCGACGTCGGGGACGTCGGCTGCGGGACGGGGCGGCTCGAGCCCTACCTGGCCGCGCGGGGCCTCACGCCACACGGGATCGACCTCTCACCCGAGATGATCCGGGTGGCCCGGCGGGACCACCCGGGCTTCGATTTCGGCGTGGCCGACGTGCGGGACCTGCCGTTCGGGGACGCCTCGCTGGCCGGCCTGGTCGGCTGGTACTCGCTGATGTTCCTCGCCCCCGGTGACAGGCCGGCCGCCTTCAGCGAGCTGGCTCGCGTGGTCCGGCCGGGCGGCTACCTGGTGACTGCGTTCAAGGCCGGCGACAGCCAGGTCCGGCGGGCGGGCCGCAGCACCAACCTGGGCGTCGAGTTCGACGTCTACTGGCTGTCGCCGGACGAGATGGAACGCCGGGTGACCGACGCCGGTTTCGCGACCAGATTCTGGGCCGGCCGTCCCGCCGCGGGCGAGGAGGGTTCCCCGCAGGGCTTTCTGCTGGCCGAGCGGGTCTGAGCCGCCCGGGCAGCCAGCCGCACTGCGGCTGGGTCAGCGGGCGGGTAGCGAAGCGGGGCCGCCGGGCGGGCTGATAGTTGTGGTACCGCAGCGGGGCGGTTCACGAGTGAGAGTGGTGAGCGTCAGGTGAAGCCGGTACTGGAGGGCACGGTCGCGCTGGTGACCGGCGCGTCGAGTGGCATCGGCGCGGCCACGGCCGCCGCGCTGGCTGGCCAGGGGGCGGCGGTGGCCCTGGCCGCGCGGCGGCGGGACCGGCTCGAGGAGCTGGCCGGGGAGATCCGGGGCCAGGGCGGTACCGCGCTGGTGCTGGAGTGTGACGTCACCGACCAGGCCCAGGCCGCGGCCGCGGTCGAGCGCACGGCCGCCGAGCTGGGCCGGCTGGACACGCTGGTCAACAACGCCGGGGTCATGCTGCTCGGCCCGGCGGCCGGGGCGCCGCTGGCCGAGTGGCAGCAGATGGTCGAGCTCAACGTGCTGGGCCTGCTGTACTGCGCGCACGCCGCACTGCCTCACCTGCGGCGCGCCGCCACCGACGGCCCGCGCCAGGTCGCCGACATGGTGAACCTCAGCTCGGTGGCGGGCCGGTTCGCCCGGACCGGCAACGGGGTCTACGCGCTGACCAAGTTCGGCGTGGGCGCGTTCAGCGAGTCGCTGCGCCAGGAACTGGCCGGGCAGTACGTGCGGGTGTCCGTGGTCGAGCCGGGCGCCACCGCGACCGAGCTGGCCGGCCACAACCGGCCCGAGGTGCTGGAGGCCATCAGGAACCAGTTCGGCCAGCGGATGGAGGCCACCGACATCGCGGACGCCATCAGTTACATCGTCACCCGCCCCCGGCACGTCGCGGTCAACGAGATGCTCATCCGCCCCACCGAGCAGCAGCGGTAGGCCGCGGCGGGCCCGTGCCGCGGCGGCGCGTACCGCGGCGGGCGCGTACCGCGGCGCGCCAGGCACCCCGGGGTCACGCACTCCGATGAGCCCGGGTTCCGCACCGCGGGAGGCTCTTCTGGATGCTCTCCGCGGCGCGTTGGCTTAGGGTTTGGGCATGGCGGACCCGCAATCCAGCAGCGGCGGCCAGAGTGAGCTGCCTGCCACCGTCGCGGGCCAGGAACTCCGCGCCTCACACGCGGACCGGGATCAGGTGGTGGAATTGCTGCGGGTGGCGGCCGGGGACGGCCGGCTCTCCGCGGAAGAACTGGACGACCGCCTGGAACGCGCGCTGACGGCCAGGACCTACGCCGAGCTCGCGGCCCTGACTGCCGACCTGCCGGCCACGCCGGGCGCCGCTGTCGTGCCGCCCGGCGCGGGCGCGGTGAGCGCCACGCCGAAGGATCTGGTACGGATCTACGTCCACGGCAGCAGCGCCCTCCGGGATGGCCGGTGGGTAGTGCCGAAGGAACTGGACGTCAAGGTGAGAGGCGGCGGCGTGACGCTGGACTTCACCAACGCGGTGATCACGCAGCCGCTGCTGCGCATCACCGCCGAGGTGAGAGGCGGGGGGCTCAGGCTGATCACCAGGCCGGGCATCGTGGTGGAGGCCGGTGACATATCACAGCACGGCGGGAGCGTCACGCTGCCCGAGCCGCCTGGCCCTGGCGTCCCCGTCCAGCTGCGCGTCGAGATCGCAGGCTCGGTCCACGGCGCAGGCATCACCGCCGGGCCGCCCGATCCGCCCCGCCGGCCGCGACGCACGTTCTGGCAATGGCTGCGCCGCGCCCCGCGTCCCCCCGCCGTCGCCGCCTAGCAGGGCGCTGAACGGGGACCGGCCTACGTCTGATCGCCGCGCGCCGAGAAGGGGCGTCCGGGCCAGTATGGCCACTCCTCAAACCAGCTGCACCGGCCGTCGTCGTCCAGCCTGATAACCCATAGGTCCCGGTATTCCTGGCCGGGTGGGTTCCCGTAATGGACTTCGGCGCGGATCACCGCCGTGCCCCCGTCCACGGCCAGGATGTCGGTGGCCAGCGAGAAGACCTCGTCCGGCCCCTCTCGCTCGGCGTCCCACATCCGCTCGATCGCGGGCAGGCCGGTGACCGGCGGTTCGTAGGGGGACTGAAGGTAGCTGGCGTCGTGGCTGAACAGGCCGGCCAGGCCCGCGGTGCCGGACGTGCGCCAGGCGGCCTCATAATCCGCCAGCCACCGTCGCACCATGGCGCGGTCGGTCATACCCGGTACTCCTTCACCAGCCGGATTCCCCGGCGCTGTCTCGCGTCCACGCCGGCACGCTACCCGTGCCGCCGGTACCGGTGGGCCCGGGTACGGAAAGGCTCGTCCGGGCCAGGCTTCAGCCGCCTGGGGCGGCCTGGGCCTTGAGGAAGCTGAGCAGCCGGTCATGCCGGGTGAGCAGTGTGCCGATGGCCGCTGGGCTCAGGCCGGGCAGGTCAGCCAGCGCGGCTGGGATGCTGGCCAGCGCCTCGGTCATTCCGGCGACGACCGCTGCCGGATCGGCCGTGCTTTCCAGCTGGCGATCCTGGCCACGGATGACGGTTGCGCTGACCAGTTCGTTGGCCACTTCCGGCGAGCAGCCCAGGCCCGCTTCGATCAAGTCGCTCCAGCGGCGGCCCAGCGTGCGCAACCCGGTCCAGGTTCGGTAGCCGACGAAGATCGACTCCCACTGGCGGAGGATGAACTCCTCCCAGCCCAGGTCGGTCACCTCGGCTGGGTCGTGCTCGTACACGAGCCAAGGCTACGGCGGCGGCCGTGCGGCCTGCGCGGTGACCCGGAGCTGCGCGGGCCGCGGGCCAGCCGGAACGTTCAGCTGGTATCGGTCGTGCCGGGCGGTGCTGGGCTGGCTCGCGCGCGCCGGGCCCGGCGCAGCCTCCGGTAGCCGGCGTCGGCGATGACCACACCGGCGATCACGGCCGCCTCCAGCAGGGCAGTGTGCCGCAGCACGTCCAGATTTACGGCCTCGAGCAGGTCGCCGGGGAGCAGGCTGGGTATCCCGGATCCGCTGTTCAGCATGATCCCGGGCCGGCCGCCGGGCGGTACCTGGCCACCGGGGGGAAGCTTCCCGCCCGGGGGCGGTTTGCCACCCGGTGGCAGGACCTTGACCAGGTGGCCCCGCACGGCGATGCCGTCAGCGGCCGGGCCTTCACCCGGGAGAGCCGGTGCGAGGCGGTTCCAGGCCAGCCCGCCGGCTACCACGGCCGCGACGACCACCGCGACGGCGGCGAACTGCCGGAGAAACTTCATCGCGGCTGCCGTCCCGGGCGCCACGCCAGCAGGCGCCGGCCGACTCCGGCGATCCATCTCCAGCGCAGGGCCACGTGAATGGGGACGAGGCCGACCGTAACCTCCGCCGTGAGCGCGTGCAGCCGGAACCAGAACGGGCTCTGCATGGTATAGATCCCGAGCTCGGGGAGCGCGACCCGCGAGATCGCGATGCCGGACGCTATGCATAGCGTCATGGCGAACAGCAGCGCGAGGTTGACCAGCCAGATCAGCTTGTCCTGGCCGCGGGGGCGCAGCAGCCGCCGGGTGGTGCGGACGACCCAGTCCCAGTGCAGCGTGAGGTGCAGCAGCAGCGCGATGCCGAGCCCGATGCCAAGCCACTCGTGGATGACCACCCCGGTCCACCCGTAGCTGTAGGCAACCGTGTAGCCGGCCAGGATGATCGCGTCGAACCAGAAGTCCAGCCGGGTGCGCGCCGCGACCCGTGCCCGGCGGCGGCTGGGCGACTCGCGGCCAGGCCGGCGAGGTCGTCGAAGTTCCGCTCACGAGTGGCACCTTAGAGCCTGCTTGAGAACCTGCCTGCCGCAGGCCGGACGCATCCGGATCTTCCTGGACGTGGCGCGGCGTGTCGCTGATGTGACGCAAGAGGCTCCTGGTAATCGCTTGGGTGTCGAATCCAGCGCGATGCCAGGAGCCTTGCGTGCCGTTCTACCCTGCCGCCGATGAGCGTGTCCACCCGGCCCCGGTCGCCGGCGCGGTGGCGTGCCGGTGCTGCCCCGGCGGGGCCTCCCGCAGCACCCGCGCCCGCCGCTACCCCTCAGACATGACCGCAGCGGAATGGGCGGTCTGCGAGCCGTCGCTGCCGCCCCCGGCGTGGCTGGCCGGGCGCGGCGGCCGTCCCGCCAGCTGGTGCATGCGCGACATCGCCGATGCGATCCGCTACCTCACCCATAACGGGCCGGTGTGGCGGGCGCTGCCCGCCGACTTCCCGCCCGCCGGGACGGTGTACTGGTGGGCTGGCAAGTGGGAGGCGGACGGCTCCACCGCCCGGATGCATGATGACCTGCGCGGCCGGGTCCGCGCCGCGGCCGGCCGGAGCCCGGCACCGACCGCGGCGATCATCGATTCCCAGTCGGTGAAGGGCTCGGAGATGATCGCGCGTGCCCGCCGTGGCTACGACGCCGGGAAGAAGATCAACGGGACCAAGCGCCACATCGCCGTCGACACCGGCGGCTTACTGCTGATGATGCTGGTCACCGCCGCGTCCGTCCAGGACCGCGACGCCGCGAAACCGCTGCTGTGGAACCTGCGCCGCGCCTTCCCCTCCATCCAGCTCACCTGGGCGGATGGCGGCTACGCGGGCAAGCTGGTCACCTGGGCCAAGACCCGCCTGCGCATCACCCTCCAGATCGTGAAAAGGCCCGATGACCTGCACACCTTCAAGGTCCTGCCCCGCAGGTGGGTGGTAGAGCGGACCTTGTCGTGGATCACCCGCCACCGCCGCACCGTCCGCGACTACGAACGGCTGCCCGCCCGCCACCAGACCTACGTCCACTGGGCCATGATCATCGTCATGACCCGCCGCCTCGCCCGGCAATCAGCCACCGCCCAGCCACGAGCCGCCTGAGTTCTCAAGCAGGCTCTTAGAGCGACGCTGTTCGCGGGCCGTGCGAGCCCGCTGTGAGTTCTGTGTGAGTGCCAGCCCGGGAGGGCACGGCTCCGACGGCGGCGCCGGGCCGGGGCCAGCGCTTACCGCGAACCAGGGCCGGGCACCCGTTTCATGCGGTTAGCTGACCTTATCCGGCGCTGATGCTCTGCTGGCCCTTTCTCCGGTGGGCGGGCTACGATCCGGTTTGGGGGAGAAAATGGCCAGTAGGCGGCGCCGGCTCGACCCCGTAGGGCCGTTTGGCAATCCGGACGGGTCACGAGCCGACATCGAGGATGTCATCAGCGAGTTCGTCGACTTCGGCGGCGATCCGGCCTTTGGCCACCTCGCGACCCGGGCCAACGACTCCATGGTGCGGGTCATCGTGGGGAAGCTCGGCGCGGGCAAGACGGTCTACCTGCGGCGCCTGCAGGATTTCCAGGCCCATCAGGACTCCGTCTACGCCACTGTGCCGCAGCAGAGCCTGCCCAAGACCGAAGTCGTGGTGAAGGCGTGCCAGTGGTTCTCGGACCGGGTCCTGGTCGAGAAGTGGATGCAGATCTGGGAGCGCGCCATCATGCGCTCGCTGGTCTCGCACCTGCTGCGCCGTCCCGAGCTGCGTCAGCAGCTGCGCGATGAGCAGGCTCACGAGATCGAGCACTCGTACGCGAAACTGCTCGGCGACTTCCGCCGGCCCCGGTCGATCTACAGCGAGGTCCGGGACATCATTAACCAGCGGCAGACCGCCCATCAGCTGTCGGCCTACCTCGACGATCCGCTCTGGGACGACCTGGAGGATCTGCTCGGTGAGGTGGTCGGCCAGTGCAAGCCGATCTACTTCTACCTCGACGCGGTGGACGAGGAGTTCGGCCACGCCCCGATGTACTGGCTGAAGTGCCAGGAAGGGCTGTTCTACCAGGTCATGCGACTGCTCCGCGACCCCAGGCTGGGCGGCCGCCTGCATGTCGTGGTCTGCATCCGCGACATCGTCATGTCGTCGGTGTACCGGTCAGAACATGCGCCGCGGTACTACAACGAACCGCACATCCGCGTCCTGACCTGGGACCGTGGCTCGCTGCTCTATCTGCTTCAGCAAAAGCTGCGGCGGCTGCCGCCGTCACTGCTGATGCGGCGCCCCGACGCGGGTCCGCCCACGATCCGCGACTGGCTGGGGGTCAACGGCCAGTGGCGGGGACCCGAGGGCGACGAAACGATCGAGGACTACCTGCTCAGCCACACCAGGCTGATCCCGCGCGACATCATCTCGCTCGGCAATGAGCTCAGCGAGGAGGTGCTGCGGCAGAAGCAGGCGGGCGAGGACGGCCTGCCGCCGGCCGTACTGCAGGCCGTGGTCCAGCGCTGCGCCAAACGGTTCGGCGACTCCCAGCTCGCCCAGTGCGCCAACCAGATCTCGTCGGACCTGATGCCAGAGAACGCCGCGCTGCACGAGTACTCCGAATTGTTCACCAGCACCCAGGCCTACATCAGCGGCGTCCAGGAGGATCTTCGCTCCTTCGTCCGGATGATCGGCGTAGACCGGTTCTCGCGGGGCGATCTCGAGGCGCTGCAGGAAGTGGCCGATCTGCACTTCGGGCAGACCACCGACCTCGCCTCGGTGCTGTGGCAGAACGGCTTGCTCGGATATGTCGACGAGACCGGGCGGCGCCGGTTCTACTCCATGGGCGACGTGGAGGAGTTCCACGTCCCGCCGGACGTAGGCACGTACGTCCTGCATCCGTGCCTGGTGCACACCATTGGGGGGATCCGGCACGTGCCGGCCGGCTCCGCTGAACCCGGGGGGACGCGTACCAGCCGGCCCACATCCCCGGAACATAACGATCTTCCTGGCCAGCCGGCCGGCCCGCCCTCGAGCGGCAGCCAGGCGCTTCCGGAACCCGACCCGGCCGAGGTGTGGTCCTCGGCCGGGGCCAAGGCTGTGGACTACGCCATCGGTGACGTTCTCGAGGGCCGTTTCGAGATTCTGGGCGTAGTGGGGCGGGGCGGCTTTTCAAAGGTCTACCGGGTGCGAGATGACGTTGAGGGCGAGGAACGGGCCCTCAAGCTCTTCGACAGCGCGGCTGGCTATGCGGCGGTGCGCCGCGAGATCAGCGCACTCCGGAAGATTCATCATCCCAACGTGATCGAGGTCTTCTGGGCCGGCAAGACCACGGCCGGCGACTGGTATCTCATCACCGAGTTCATTGACGGGGAGTCGCTCGAGGAGTTTGCCACCGGAAAGAAGCATCTTCGCGACCGGGAGGCAGTGGACGTCGCCCTCGATCTGCTGGACGCGCTGGTCGCCTTTCATCCCGATTCAGCGCGTCTCAAGCAGCTGGACGCTAAACGCCACGAAGGCGATCTGCCGGAAGCCGAATCGCACGAGTGGATGGAGCTGAGGGAACGGGGAGTGGTCCACCGCGACATCAAACCGCTCAACGTGATACTTACCCGCAGCGGAGCGAAACTGCTTGATTTCAACATCGCCTCCCGGGTCGGCGACCTGGTGCATACCCAGTCCGGCACACCGCCGTATCAGCCACCCGATGCCGGCCTCACGCGCTGGGACGTCTCAACCGATCTGTTCGCCGTCGGCGTGCTGCTGTACCAGTTGCTGTGCAACGGGCATCACCCGTTCCCGAATGCGATGCCCATGATCGGCGAGCCCGTGATCGACCCGCGGACGATTCGCGGTGATCTCCACCCTGAGCTGGCCGGGTTCCTCATCACCGCATGCGCGCCCACCAGCGCTGACCGCTTCGCCACGGCCACTGACATGCAACTGGCGTTGCGTAAAATCCGTGCTGACCTGTAGGCAGCACGGGGCGCCGGTAATGGAGGGAGATCCGGTGCCCCGCTGGTGTCAGCCTTGCCGCGCCGGGCCGATCAGGTCCCATTTATTGCCCGCGATGTCGAGGAACACGGCGACCTGGCCATAAGGCTCGCTGCGCGGTGCTGACACGAACTCAACGCCCGCCGCGGTCATCCGGGCATAGCTGGCCCCGAAATCCGCCACGTGCAGAAAGAAAGCCACCCGGCCGGCCGCCTGCCGGCCGACGGCCGCAGCCTGATCTTCCCCGTCAGCCCGCGCCAGCAGCAGGCCGGTCACGGCACCGGGCGGGCGGACCACCACCCACCGTTTGGCGCGCCCATCATTTGTCAGCGCTGGGGAGTCCTCAACCAGCTCGAAGCCCATGCTGTCCACGAAGAATCTGATCGCCGGGTCGTACT
This sequence comes from uncultured Actinomycetes bacterium, assembly GCA_963834515.1. Taxonomy (GTDB): domain Bacteria; phylum Actinomycetota; class Actinomycetes; order Streptosporangiales; family Streptosporangiaceae; genus RYN-230. The sequence goes on from CAWICB010000001.1 coordinate 283,766, forward strand.
CGCTGACCACGACCGCGACCAGGCCGAGATGCATGGCGCGAGCATAGGCCGCCGGCCTAAGTTAGCGTCATCAGCTGGCGGGCGTCAGGTCAGGGCAGGGTCCACAGGTGTACTTTGCCGCCTAGCTCGGAGCCGTCGGCCACGAGGCGGTCGCCTGGGGCCAGGGTCGGCTGGGAGTCGCTGACGTTGCGGTACACGGTTGTGAGGTCGGAGAGAGCGCCGGAGCTGGCTACCTGCCAGGTGTATACCGTGTCGCGATCCGCCGTGCTGGGAAACGCCTCGGTACGGTCGATCACGACCGTCAGGGCATGGCCGTCTGGGGTGAAGCCGATTGCGTAGGCGGCGGTTGCGCAGCCAGGCGTGCACGGGTTGACCGGTCCGCCCGCTCCGCCGGGGAACCGGGCGCTGGCCAGGAGGGGGAGGGTGGTGACGCGGACCGGGTGGCCTGGGCCGGCCAGGCGGAACACCAGCACGTTGCCGTGGAAAGTCACGCCGGCCAGCAGGTTGGCCTGGGGCGAGAACGCGAGAGCGGTGAAGTAGTCGCCAGGGCGGCCGCGCAGGGTGGCGATGCGGGTCGCATGGGCCGGGTGAGTCACGTCCCACAGGGCGATCTGGTCGGTGCCGAACGCGCTGGCCAGGACGTGGCCGTCCGGGGAGAACACGAGGTCTCCGTCGCCGAGATCGAAGTTGCCTGGGTTGCCGGTCTGGACCGGGGCAGCGAGGGTGCGCAGCAGGCGGGGCCGGGCTGGGTCGGCCACGTTCCACAGGGCCAGCTCGCTGGTGGAGGCGGTGGCCAGGAGGCTGCCGCTGGGGGAGAAGGCCTCGCCCCATAGGCTGCCGGCGAAGCCGGCCGACAGCACGGCCAACCGGGCCGGGTGGCGTGGGCGGGTCACGTTCCACAGGACCGGCTGGCCACCAAACGCGATCGTGGCCACGGTGCGGCCGTCCGGCGAGATCGTAGTGGGGTTGCCGCCCTCGAACTCCGCCAACCGCCGCGGCCGAGCCTGGTTGGTGACATCCCACAGGATGCTGGTGCCGGACCAGGGCGCGCCGTCTGCGGCGCCGGCCAAGATGCGCCGGTCGCCCGAGAACGCGACCGGCCCCACCGCGCCGCCGTTTGACAGGTGCCAGCTGCTTTCGCCGATGTTCTGGGCGATGATGGGCAGGGCCACGGGCGCCACGAGGACGGCGGGCACGGCGACAGACATGACGACGGCTAGCTTGGCGTTCTTGCTCAGGCGGGGTATGAGGCGGATCTCCCTCCGGTAGCCGGGCTCCAGGTGGGTGGTCAGGGCGGCGCCGGCCAGGCTGAGCACGGTTCGCGGTCCTGCGGGATACTGGTCGAGAACGTCGAGCATTTCCTCGGCGTAACGCTGCTTCCAGCGGCGCGGATAGCAGCCGACCAGGGCGCGGCACAGCCGGTCAGCCAGGGCGGGCTTCATCGGAGCTCAGCCGGTGGCGATGCGCTGGCAGCCGGTACGCACGATCTGCTGCATGGAATGCAACTGCTCGGCCAGGACCTGCTGGCCGGCGGCGGTGATCTCGTACGGGCGGCGGCGCTCGTCGGCGGCCAGCGGCCGGATCCAGCCCCGGCGCTCCAGCCGGGACAGCGCCCCGTACAAGGTGCCCGGCTCCATGCCGACCCCGCTGAAAGCGGCGATGTCGGTCATGATCGCGTAACCATGCTTGGGGCCGTCGGCCAGGCTGGTCAAGATCAGCGCCGACGGGTCGGCGAACCGGCCGAGATCATCGAACTTGCCGTGCACTCAGCACCTCGCTTATTCAGTACCGGCTACTAAGCTGAAATTAGTAACGCGCTGGCCCGGAACCTGTCAAGCCCGCCTCCCGCATCAGAGATGCTGCCGCTTAGCCGGTCGCGGGGACTGCCGGGTTCGTGCTGTCGCCGCGCTGCTCGGCAACCCTGGTCTGCGGCGGGTCGGAAGTTGGCTCCGGGACGAAGAGACGCGTGCCCGCTGCGCCCGATCAGGTGAGCCACAGCGGCAACTCGCGGTCTCCCGCGGACAACTACCCGCATGGCCTGCTCTCCTCACCCGGTGCTCCTGCGGCCCGGGGGCCGCGCGCCGGCCCCGCCCGCGCCAGCTGACCGGCGGGCCGCCCACTCGTGGTCGAGAATGGACATCAGCACCTCGTCGTACCAGTGCCCGTCGTGCAGCACCGACTCGCGGTGGCGGCCCTCCGCAACGAACCCCGCCTTCTCGTAGGCGCGGATCCCGGCCGGGTTGAACGGGGCCACGCTGAGCTGAAGGCGGTGCAGGCCCAGCTCGCGGAACGCGTAGTCGACGATGACGCGCATCGCATCGGACCCATAACCGCGGCCGATGTACTCACGGCCGAGTGCGATCCCGAGCGTCGCGCACCGGTCTTTGGGGTGTGCCCCCCACAACCCGATGTGGCCGGCCAGCACCGGCGGATCCTCGAGCGTCTCGATGGCGAAGCCGAGGCCACCGCTGTCGTTCGCGCTCCACCTCACGATGCGCTCCTTCGCGGCCGCCTCTGACGGCGGCGCCACCCAGTGCGACAGCGTGGCCATCCGCCCGGGATCCATGTCCCACTTCGCGAGCGTAGCCAGATCGCCGTCGCGCACGCCGCGCAGCCGCACCCGCTCACCAGCGAGGATCGAGTCGCCGTAGCCGAAGGCGCCGGACACATCGGTGAGTTCGGTCATGGGGCTGATACTGCCGCACGCCGGGACCGCGGTGTGATCCGGTCCCGGCCGTGCGGACGCTGCGGATGGCCCGCTGCCGCAGTCGCCGGGCCGGGGTGGCAGCTGCCGCAACTCGTTGCGGCGTTGCGGGTAACAAGGGGTGAGCGAACTCGCGCGGCCGGGAGAGGCAGCCTATGCATGGATGTGAGCCGTGCTTACCGGGCGGCCCGGTAAGAGTGGTCAGGCCGGGCCGGGCACGCCCGCCGGTGACGGGGAGCGGGCCGGTCCCGCTGGTGGCGGGCGGCTGAGCGACGCGGACATCGTCGCGGCTTCGGTCCGCGACCCGGGCCGTTTCGGGGAGATCTTCGGCCGGTACGGCGACGACATCCTGCGCTACGCCAGTGCCCGGCTGGGCGGCGATCTGGCTGAAGATGTGACGGCCGAGACATTCCTGGCCGCCTTCCGCGCCCGGAGCAGGTATGACCGGTCACGGGAGAACGCCCGGCCATGGCTGTACGGCATCGCCATCCGCCAGATCGGTAAGCACCGGCGGGCTGAGCGCCGCTACCGACAGGCTCTCAGCCGTGTCCAGGCCGAGACGGTCACCGCCGATTTCGGCGATCGCGTGGCTGACCGGGTCACGGCCGAGCAGCTACGGCCGCGGCTGTCCGCAGTGCTGTCTGGGCTGCCGCGCCAGGATCGCGAGCTGCTGCTCCTGGTGGCCTGGACTGACCTGACCTACGAGGAATCGGCGCAGGCGCTGGGCGTGTCGGTCAGCGCGGTCAAATCGCGGCTGCACCGCATCCGGGCGCGGACCCGCCGGGCCCTGGGCGAGACCGCGCTCCCCGGCCCAGGAAGCTCTGCCACGCCACAGAAGCAGGAGACCCACCGTGGATGAGATCGCACTGTTCCGACAGCTTCAGCCGCCGCCACCGCCGGATGCGCCCCGGATGCGCGAGGCGGCCCGCGCCCGGCTGGTCGCGGCGACGATCGCTGCACCAGCGCACTCAGCCCGGCGGGCGCGCAGCACCCTGGTGCCCGCAGCAGCTGCGGCGGCGGCCCTGGTGGCGGCCGGAACCGGCTACGGCCTGGCCGCCACCCAGGGTGGCCCGGGCCCCCGGCCGGGCCCAGCCGCCGGGGGTGGCGCGAGCTCCCGGCTGGGCCCAGCCGCCGGGGGTGGCGCGAGCTCCCGGCTGGCCATGGCGGCCGGCCTGACCGCCGTGCACGGATGCCCGGGGAAGTACATCACCGCGGGAACCCTCGAGCAGGTCAGCGGTACGCGGCTGATCCTCCAGCCCGCCAGTGACCAGGACCACCAGGACAGGTCCTGGCGAGCTCAGCCGGTAACCGTGGCCACGTCCCCGTCGACGGTGATAACCCGCCCGGTGAGCGGAAACGTCAGCGACATCACCGACGGCTCGCATGTGGTCGTGCAGGGAACCTGGTCCGGTGGACGGCTCGCCGCGGCCCAGGTGGGCATCGAGGCGGCGCTGCCCGCCCCGTCGTCTTTCGGCCCCTCGGTCGCACCCCAGCTGCCGCCCTTCGGCCCCTCGGTCCTGCACCAGCTGCCGCCCTTCGGCTCCCTGGTCCCGCACCAGCTGCGCAAGCTCATGCCCAGGGGAGCGCTCGGCCTGCCCGTCGCGACGGGCACGGTCGTGGACGCGCATGACGGCAGCTTCACCGTGATCACGCAGAGCCTGTTCCCGACAGTGCCAGCCCGGGTCCAGGTGACCACCTCGAGCTCGACCAAGGTCGTGGCGAAGGCCAGCGCCAGCCTGAGCCAGCTGGACCCCGGGGCCAACATCGTGGCGGTCGGTCAGATCGGGCCGCACGGGGTGCTAGCCGCCCGCAGCGTGGCCGAGCCGCCGGTGGTGAGAATCGTGCTGGCCGGCGGCCCAGCCAGGATCCGGCCATCCGGCTGCTCGGCGTCGGCGATCACAACGGCGGCCGTCCTGGCCGGCAGCTGAGCCACCGGCCCCCTTGATCCCGGCCCGATCAGGGGCGGGGGAAGCTCCGGGCCAGCCCCTGGTCAGCAGCCGCGGGCGGTGGCAAGCCACGCGGCGGCCTGGACCCATACGCCGTCAGAGCGCTGACGCGCCGCATATTGCTCGGCGACTTCAGCCCGGACCGCAGGGAGCGCCAGCGACCGAGCGCAGGAAGCGGTGGCGGCCGCAATGGCCACCACCTCGCTTCCCTCCTGTGCTACTCAGTCCCAGCGCGGCGGCGCTTGCTCCCGTTGCCGTCACGATTGCCGTGGGTCCCCGGTCAGGTACACCTTCTTCGGAGGCGGATAGACGGCTCGGCCGATCGTGGCAGAGGCCCACCCGATGCACCATCCGAAGAAGATCGCGAAGATATAGCCCAGGGTCACTTTCTTTTCGGTGGCGGCGAGAATCGCCCCGATCACCCCCCAGGCGACGAAGCTTCCGATGCTGTACGCCGTGTAAGTGTTCATGCGTGGTGGGGTTTTGCGGTGGATCCAGGTAAGAAAACCACTGCCGGTTGAAGCTTCCATGGAGCCCTCCTCAGGCTCGCAAAACTGATATCACTATGATAGGCATGTGTTATCAGCTACGTCAAGTCAGGGCGGGCGGAACGACATCGCAGAATCGGCCAGGCCCAGGCCAGGAGCGGCCCGGCGTCCGGGTGCGCACCGAGTCAAACGGCCGCCGCGACACCGGTACCCGCTATCAGGGCCACCCACTATCAAGCTGGTCAGCCTGTCAGCCACAGTCATGATCAACTTAGCCAAGTGGCATTACGTCAGGTCTCGACACGGGTGGAGCGGGCGGAAAGGATGCCAGGCATGCTCTATCTCGCTATGGCGCAGCACACCGGCCGGCGGCTGGCCGAAATCGGCTTCCTGCTCATCTTGTTCGCTGGGATCTGGCTCGCCGCGGCGCAAATACCGAAGCTCAGGTTTACCACTGGCCGGACGATCGTCGCAGGTATCGCGCTCGCGCTCGCGGGCGTGCTGCTCATCATCGCCACGCACTGGGGTCACTTTGGCTAATTATCAGCCGGCCAGCTTACGGTCCGGGATCCTGCTGGCGGCCGGCCGTTCAGCAGACCGGGCCGTGGCTTGCTGCGACGGCGGTAAGTATCGCCCGGATAGGCGGTAAGTATCGCCCGGATAACGGTGAAGTCGACCGCAGCGGGACTGCCGTACCGGATGCATCCCTTACCAACGTCCAGGTCGGCCAGCTGGCTCCGGTGGGCGCTGAGGACATCGGCATGCACACATACAAGGAGATGTACCGCTGCTGGCTGGCTCAGGCGACCGCGGTGACACCGTCGCGGCTGTAGGCAGGCATCCCGTATCTCATGGACTCAGCGAAGCCCGTCAGCAGTGCACGGCACGTATGGCGCAGTTCGCTCAGCACCACACGCCGCCCCTCCGGCACCGGGGCCAGGTGGCTATCGACGTCTGCGGCCTCGCTTCGCACATGCGCATGCTACGGACGTCCCGCGGGCTACCGCGGACGGCAGCCACCGCCCCGGCGTTAGTGAATGGTACGAACTTCAACGGCCCGGGGAGGCGCGTTGCCGCAGCTGAGAGTGGCCTGGGCCAATGTGAATGGGGTGCGCGCCGCCGCAGCCGGGGGAATATCGCAGTACTAACCGGAGTCGTAGCTGACGTGAGTGAACACCACGCTGCCCCCCGGCGAGCCCGGCCGGCCAATCTGATCCTTATCGAGCAGTCTGGCGTCAAGCGGCAGATCCCGCAGCCTTCGCCGCTCGACGGAATGGCCCGGGCCGAACAGGTCATGCACGAGCACGGCCACCGGCTCCGCGAAGTCAAGGTGGTCAGTGAGCACAAGGCGATCGCCCGCTGGAAGGTCGGCGAGCTGGGCTGGCGCCGGGTCGCCTGAGCACCAGCCTCGGCGCCTGAGCACCGGCGGCGGCGCGTCCGGGCCGAGCCGGCCCATAGCGCACGCTACCCGTGGCCCCGCACCACCACGTTGAACACCCGCACCTGGAAGGTGCCCGCCGGGTCGGGCGGCAGGCTGGTAAACCACACCAGCACATAACGCCCCTGCGCCGGACTGGCCAGCCGCAGCCGGATGATGCCGCCGGGGCCGGCCGAATGCGCCACCACCGGCAGGCCAGCCAGGTCACGGGCGGACCCGACGCGGATCTGGAACCGCGCGCCCGGGGCGGCGCCGATCCGCACCCGGACCTTGTCCACCGTGACCTGGCGGCCCATGTTCAGGATCAGGCCCGTCCCGGGGTACAGATTGCCGAACCGCGGTGTGGTGTACCAGTCGCTCTGCCAGGCCGTGTTGGGGTTGCCGTCGGCGGCCAGCCTCGCGTTCTGCGGGTTGTCGCCGGGCCCGCCGAACGCGCCGAACGAGGTGATGCCCGCTGGGGTGAGGTTCTGCAGCCCGGACGCCGCCGGTGCCGCGGAACCGGGCGCCGGGGCGCCCGGCGACGAGGCCGGGACCGGGGCGGCGGCCACGGTGACCGGGCGGCCCGGCCCGAGGCTCAGCGTGACCGGGCCCGCGGCGGGCCGGGCAGGCAGCGCGTTCTTCCCGTTCACGGTCATCCGGACGGCACCCGGGTCGGACAGCTTGATGTGCACGGCCCGGTGCAGCGTCCAGCTGATGGGCGCGCCGGCCGCGGCGTAGGACCGGGACAGGTAGCCCCCGTCCGGGGTGGTGAACACCACCCAGGTGCCGCGGCTCGCGGTCAGCCGGACCACCATGGCGTGCCCGGACCGCGCCGATCGGGGCACGCCGGGCCCGGCGGCCGTGCTGGCCTGGGCCGCCGGGCTGGACGCGGCCGCCTGGGGAGGCGCGGCCCGGCCGTGCCCACGGCCGAACGCGAGGTAGTATCCGGCCCCGCCAAGCACGATCACGGCCGCCGCGGCGAGCAGCAGGACCGGGTTCAGCCGGGGACGCTCGGGCGGCCGGGACCTGGCCACCAGTTCGTCGAGGCCGGTCGCCGCGATCGGGCCGGTGGCCCGGTGGTCCTCGTCGTATTCCTGGATCAGCGGCCCGGGGTCAGTCCCGACGGCCTGGGCGATGCTGCGGATATGCCCGCGGGCGTAGAAGTCGCCGCCGCACACCGAATAGTCGTCGGCCTCGATGCCCCGGATGATGACTGGCCTGATCCGGGTCTGCTCGCTGACCTGGTCGACGCTGAGACCGGCCTGGTCGCGCGCCTCCGCCAGGGCTTCGCCGATGCTCACCGCCGTGCCTCCACCGCCATCCGGTCCACGCGCCGCCCTGGGCTGCGGAACGCGGCCCGTCATGCCCGCTTCGTCACCCTTATCAGTGCCCCGGGAAGCGGACGTGCATCCCCGGGGTGCGTCATCAGATACTGGGCCTACTCTGTCCATCATCGCTGGTAACTATGGCCACGGCGGTCAATCTGGCCTGTTCGGCGCGTCGCCCGGGGCCGCTGTGGCCACCGGTCCAGGCCCCAGGCCCCTGGCCCCAGCCAGCGGTCCAGGCCAGCTGCCCGTCACCGGTCCAGGTAGGCCAGCACGGCCAGCACCCGGCGGTTGTCGTCCGCGGACGGCGGCAGGTCGAGCTTGGCGAAGATGCTGGTGCAGTGCTTGCTGACCGCCTTCTCCGAAATGACCAGCCGCTGCGCGATGGCGCTGTTGGAGCGGCCCCCGGCCATCAGGGCCAGCACCTCACGCTCCCGGGCGGTGAGCCGGGTCACCGGGGTCTGGTTGGACCGCCGGGCCAGCAGCTTCGCGACGACCTCCGGATCCATGATCGTGCCGCCCCGGGCCACCGTGCGGATCGCGTCAGTGAACTGCTCGTCGGTGAAGACCCGGTCCTTGAGCAGGTAGCCGACCCCGCCCGCCTGATCGGCCAGCAGCTCACGGGCGTACAGCTGCTCGACGTGCGTGGACAGGATGAGGATGGGCAGGCCGGGCACCTGGCGCCGGGCCTCCAGCGCGGCCCGCAGTCCCTCGTCGGTGAAGGCCGGCGGCAGCCGGACGTCGACGATCGCCACGTCGGGCCGCTGCCCGGTCAGCGCCGCCAGCAGGGACGGGCCGTCGCCGACCGCCGCGGCCACCTCGAAGCCATGCTCCTTGAGCAGGCTGGCCAGCCCCTCCCTCAGCAGGAATAGGTCTTCGGCGATGACAACGCGCACGGCACCTCGATGACGACGATGGTCGGGCCGCCCGGCGGGCTGCTGACCGCCAGCACGCCGTCGAATGTACCCAGCCGCCGCTCGATGCCGCGCAACCCACTGCCCCGGGCCGGGTCGGCGCCGCCCGCGCCGTCGTCGCTGACCTCGATCCGCAGCGTGCCGCCGGTGTGCGCCGCCCTGATGTGCACGCCACGCGCCGCGGCGTGCTTGGCCGCGTTGGCCAGCGCCTCCGCCACCGCGAAATAGGCGGCCGCCGCGACCGGTGCGGGCAGCCGCCACGGCAGGTCGGTGTCGGCCGTGGTGGCCACCGGGGAATCCAGGGCCAGCGCGCGGAGCGCGTCACCCAGGCCACGCTCGGCCAGCACCGGGGGATTGATCCCGTTGACCAGCGCGCGCAGGTCGGCCAGCGCCCGCGCCGAGTTGTCCCGCGCCTCGGCCACCAGGGCCACCGCGGCGTCCGGGTCGGTCCTGATCAGCCGCTCAGTGGCGCGGAGCGAGATGCCCAGCGCGATGAGCCGGGCCTGTGCGCCGTCATGCAGGTCCCGTTCCACCCGGCGCAGTTCTGCGGCCGCGGAGTCCACCGCTTCCACCCGGGCCACGGTCAGCCGCCGGACCCGGCCGATCAGCTCACGGTTCCGCCGGGCCAGCCCCGAGGGCCCGATCGTGCGCGGCACCAGCCACACCCCGCAGGCCAGCATGACCAGCCCGGCGGTGAGATCGACGGCGTGCGGGAACCCGGTCCCGAACAGCACGTGGTGCAGCGGGTAGCCGGCCGCCGCCGGCGACCCCGGTGGCAGCGTGCTGGCCCGCATGGACAGCGCGAACGCGCACGAGGCGAAGCCGATCAGGGCGATCGCGGCCAGACCGCCGGCCAGGCACGGCGCGAGCAGCGCGATGGCCGCCGCGACCGGGATCACCAGCACCGTCCATGGGCGGACGCCCCAGAACAGGCTGCACACGATCATGGCCAGTGGGAGCAGCATGCCCCGGCCGGCCGGGTGCAGCCGGCCGGGGCGGGCGTTACGCGCGATGTCCATGGCATTCATGGTGATCCGGGCGCGGGGCGGGCACCATGGGCAGGCCTCCCCAGATCGGGGGTTGGTAAATGCCTACCCGGGCACAGGCCGCGGGCTGGCCGGCTGGGCGGGCCGGCCGTGGGTCAGCCATCATGGGCGGGTGCGCGGGAACGATCAGGTGATCGGCTGGATCCGGGAGATCGTGCTGGACACGCCCGACCCGCACCGGCTGGCCCGGTTCTGGGCGGCGCTGCTCGGCGGGACGCCGGTGGAGTGGTATCCGGGCTGGGTGACGCTGGAACCACCGCCGCACGGGCAGCGGCTGTCGTTCCAGGGCAGCGGGCCCGGAACCGGCGCGGCCCCTCGGTCCGGCGCGGCCCCTCGGTCCGGCGCGGGCCCGTTGCCCAGCGCGGGCCCGTTGCCCAGCGCGGGCCGGGGGGTGCACTTCGACGTGCTGGTCAGCGACCTCGACGCGGCCCAGCAGCGGGTCGTCGCGCTGGGCGGGGCGTACACGGCCAGGCACGTATCGCCCCGGCCAGGCCCGGGCGGCGAGCCGGTCTCGTGGCGGGTCTGCCGTGACCCGGACGGTCACCCGTTCCGCCTGGTGACCCGCTGAGAACCAGCCCGGACCGCCCGATCCCCGCTCTCCACGGCTGTGCTGCAGTAGGTGGCCTGTTTCATCCCGGTTTTCCCGGGCCAGCCAGCCGCGTGAATAGTGGCTCAGCTGCGCCTGGTGTGCCTTCTCCGCCACGGTCACGCTGTCAGCGGAACCGGCTGGCCAAGGCGGCCCAGCAGCGGCGACGCTGGCCAGATGGCAGGCCAATTCGGTGGTGAGACCGCGGCGTTCTACGCGCGGTTCCGGCGCGGCTACCCGCCGGCCTTCACCGGGCTGCTGGCCCGGGCGCTGCGGCTCGGGCCCGCGGATGTGCTGGCCGATGTCGGCTGTGGCACGGGCCAGCTGACGATCCCGCTGGCCCGGCAGGTCCGCGCGGTGGCCGGGCTGGACCCCGAACCGGACATGCTCGCGCTGGCCCGGCAGGCGGCCACCGAGCAGGACGTGACCAACGTGACCTGGGTGCTGGGCGGCGCCGCCGACCTTCCCGCGCTGGGCACGCTGCTGGGCGGGCCCGCGCTGGCCGCGGTGACGATCGCCAACGCGATCCACCTCACATCCGCCCCGGATCTGTTCACCGCGGCCCGCGAGGTGCTGCGGCCCGGCGGCGCCCTGGCCATCATCGCCAACGGGACACCGCTGTGGCAGCAGCCGGTGGCCTGGTCGCGGGACGTGCGCCGGGCGCTGGAGCAGTGGCTCGGCGTCCGGCTGGAGTCGTGCTGCGGTACCGACGGTGCCGCCCGGCAGGCCTACCAGGCCGGGCTGATCGCCACCGGGTTCGCCGGTGTGCACCAGCAATCGATCGGCTACGCCAGCGACCTGGATTTCGGCCAGCTGATCGGCGGCCTGTACTCGGCCATGCCCCCGCAGCTGCTGCCGCCACCCGATCGCCGGGAGGCGTTCGCCGCGCACATCCGGGACGCGACCGGGGGCGCTACCCGGTTCACCGAGCAGGTCTACGTGACCGCCCTGATCGGGTACTCGGCGGCCGGCTGATTTATCCCTGCCGGTTGTCCCTGGCCGCTGCGGCCGGGGCCGCGCTGGCGGCGGCCGGCCCGGCGTGTCAGCTGACCGGCCCGGTATACCAGGGAGCATGACCGAGTTCGCAGACGTGCCCGGCGTCAGCCTGGCCTACGACGTCACCGGCCGCGGCGAGCCGCCGATGGTCCTCGTGCACGGCTGGGGCGGTGACCGGTCGTACCTGGCCCCGCAGTCCGAGTTCTTCGCCCGGGGGCATGCCGTGCTGGCCCTGGACCTGCGCGGGCACGGCGAGAGCGGCCAGCCCACGCCCGGGTCCGGCCGGTACAGCGTGGATGTGCTGGCCGATGACGTGCTCGCCGTCGCGGCGGCGGCCGGGCTGGACCGCCCGGTGCTGGTCGGTCACAGCCTGGGCGCCCTGATCGGGCTGTCCGGTGCGGCCCGGCCCGGCGCGCTGAGCGCGCTGGTCATGGTGGACCCGGCGCCGATCACCAACGAGCGGGCCAAGGCCTACTTCCGGGACTCCGCCGGCGCGGTCCGCGCGGACGCGGACCGGTCGTGGCGCACCAAGTTCGCCCAGGGGTTGTTCCTGCCCACCGACACGGTACGCCGGGACGAGATCATCGCCGGGTTCCCGGCCGGGCCGCCGGGGATCGCGGCTGACATCATCCAGGCCATGGGGGAGTTCGACGGGGTGAGCGTGCTCAGCCGGGCCACCGTGCCGGTGCTGTCGATCGGCTCGGCGCACCCGGCCAATGCCGCGGCCGACCTGCGCCGGGCCTGCCCGCGGATCATGATCGGGCAGACGGTCGGAGCCGGTCACTTCAACCAGCTCGAAGTGCCGGCCCAGGTGAATGCCATGATCGAGAAGTTCCTGGCCGTCAGCCAGCTGGCCGGGTGAGCCGCACTTCCCCGACAGCATTCGATATCGGGCCGGGCAGCCGCGCCACTCAGAGCTGACTACTGGGTCACGGTATCCGGACGCCGGCTGCGTCCGCGAGTCCCGGGAAATTATGAGCGCGGTGCATTTGTGGCTACCCGCGGCCCCAAATGCACCGCGCTATTGGATTTTGGCGGCTGGCGGGCCACGGCGGCTACGTTGCCGGCCGGCCTGGTGTGCCAGCATCCGGTTATGGACATGACCCTCCGGTTCGAGATCTTCCCTGCGGATCTGGACGTCACGGTCGGCTTCTACCAGCGGGCCCTCGGCTTCCAGCTCACCGACGACCGCCGCGCCGAGGACTATGTCGCGCTGCGCCGCGGCGCGGTCCGCGTCGGGGCGGTTCAGACCACGCTGCCCAACGCCCGTGCCGCCCGGCGGCCGCCGGCCGGCGTCGAGCTGGTCCTGGAAGTCGATGACGTCGTCGCCGAGCGCGACCGGGTGCTGGCCGCGGGCTGGCCGCTGGACGAGGATCTCCAGGACCGATCGTGGGGGCTGCGGGACTTCCGCATCCTCGACCCGGACGGCTACTACCTGCGGATCACCAGCCGGGCCAGCTGATGCCGGCGGGCTATCACCACATCACGTTGCGGGTCACCGACCTGGACCGGGCCCGGGCGTTCTACGCGGGCGTGCTCGGCTTCACCGTGGACCAGGACTTCGCCGGGGAGAAGCTGCGGCTGCGGTTCGGCGCCGGCCCGGCCCGGCTGGTGCTGCACCCGCTGCTGCCCGGCACCCCGGCCGGGGACCGGTTCACCGAGGCGCGGGTGGGCCTGGACCACATCGCGGTGGCCGCCACCCGGGACGAGGTGACCCGGCTGACGGACGCGCTGCGCACCGCGGGGGTGCCCGCTGACCTGCACCGTGATCCGCTCGGGTACGTGCTGGTCAGCTTCCGCGACCCAGACAACATCCAGTGGGAGTTCTTCGAGGACGGCTGAGCCCAGCCGCCCGGCGGTCACAGGCCCGGCGGGACCAGGTGCGCTTCGGCGCCGACCGGGCTGAACCCGGCGGCCAGGAACGCGCGGACGCTGGCCGCGTTGGCCGGGGAGATCTGCGCCCACAGCGGGGTGCCGGCCGGCCGCAGGTGGCGCGCCGCGGTGGCCAGGGTGCGGCCCAGCCCGTGGCCCCGCCGGTCTGGATCGACCTCGATCGAGACCTCCCACCGGCCGGCGATGCCCCGGCCGAGCAGTATCACCCCTCCGTCCGCGCGCCACACGAGCACGTTGTCGCGGTAGCGCAGCGCCCGGGCCACCCGGGGGTGGTTCCGGCCCGGCTCCGCGGTCAGCGCGATGGCCGGCCGCCCGGGGCGGGCCGGCGCGGTGGCCAGCAGGTCGATCGTGTGCATCTCCCGGCCGGTATGCTCGCACAGCGCCTGCAGGAACGCCGGGCTCAGCGGCGCGGCCAGATCCCCGGCGGGCAGCCGGGCGGTCACCCAGGCCGGGCCGGCGTCGGCGAAGATGACCGCGTGCGCGGTGAACCCGAGCACGCCCGAGTCGCGTGGCGTGGGTGCGGGCACGATCGTGACGCCGCCATCCGGCGGCGGGAAGCGGCCCGCCGCCGCGGCGGCCAGCACGTCGGCCAGCTGACCGCAATCCCGGGGATCGCGCATGCGCCCCATCCTGCACCGCCCCCGGGGAGGGCCCGGTCAGCCGGGGGAGCCCCGGTCAGCCGGGCGGCAGGCAGTCGGCCAGCGCGGCCGCTTCGGCCTGCAGGCCGGCCGCGAGCTGGCCGACGTCGCTGACCAGGGTCGGGTCGGCGACCAGCCCGAAGTTGAGCGTGCCGGCCAGCGACACGACCGCGATGCGCAGCGCGTGGTGCGCACCGATCTCGGCCAGCGAGTACATGGCCTGGACCGGCCGCCCGAGCACCTGGACGGGCTGGCCGGGACCGGGCACGTTGGACACGTTGAGCGCGAACGACCGGGCATGCGACAGTGCGCGCTCGGCGAAGTGGCTGAGCCGCGGTACGTGGGCCAGCTCGCGCATCAGCGCATCGAGGTGCTGGGCGTCGTGGCCCCGCTTGCGGACCCTGGTGGCGTGCTGGATGACGGCCAGCCGGGCCAGCGGATCACGCGGCCCGAGTGGCAGATCGACGCAGAAGAACGAGTCCCGGTTACCCACCCCGGCGGCATCCTGGCCATCGCCGGGCGGTGCGCCGTGCAGGCTCACCGGTACCTTCACCCGGACCGGCCCGAGGTGGCCATGGTGGGCCTCGAGCCAGCGGCGCAGCCCGCCGGCCACCACGGTCAGTACCGCGTCGTTGACGGTGGCCCCGGCCGAGGCCCGCGACACGTGCCGCAGGTCGTCGAGCCCGGTCGTGGTGAACGCCACCGACCGGCGCGCGTCGATGTGCCCGTCGAACGGGGAGCGCAGCCACGGCTGCGGCGCCTCCCGCGCGGCGGACATCAGCCCGCCGAGTGGATGAGCGCCGCCACCGCCGGCTGGGCAGCCGGCGGGCGGTGCGGGCGGGCGGCCGGCAGCGCGGTAACCCCACCCTCATCCCACAGCACCGCGCTGGCCATCCGCATGGCCGTCATCCCATCGGCCAGCGCATGGTGAATGCGCCAGACGAGCGCGCTGCGGCCGCCGGCCAGCCCGGGCAGCACGTCGATCCGCCACAGCGGCCGCGACCGGTCCAGGTGCTGGGCGAAGATGCCGGCCACGGCGGCCCGGAACGCGGCGTCATCGGCCGCCCCGGCCGGGCCGGATTCCGTCACGTGGTAGGCCAGGTCCAGGTCCGGGGCCGGCACCCACCAGGGTGCGCCGTCGATCGAGGCCAGCCGCAGGCTCAGCCGGGGCGCGCGATGCAGCCGCCTGGCGATGGCTGCCTGGAGCTGGCCGGCGTCGAGGACGCCGTGCAGCACGATGACCTTGCCGGTGTGCCCGGCCACGGTCTCGTCCTCCAGGGCCAGGATGCGCACATCCTCGCGGGACAGGCGTTCCGCGCCTGGGCCCTGATCGACTGGCATGGCCGGCGCACCCCCGACGACGCACCCCGGGCGGCGCACCCCGGCGCCGAACCCCATGACCGCGGGCGCCGTTACCCAGCCGCTGCGTGCGAGTACCCAAGCGCCCTGCGTGCCAGCAACTATACGTTGCGTGGTCAGAACGGGTTGAGGTCCCCGGGGCGCAGCCGGAACACCTGCAGCCGCAGGTTGTGGTATTTCTCGGTCTCCCCGACCCATTCCATGCCCAGGCGGCGGACCATGGCCTCGGCCCGCTTGTTGGCCGGCCGGACGACCGCGATGACCTGCTCGATGCCCTGGTCGAAGGCCCACCGGGCCAGCGCCAGCCCGGTCTCCGCGGCGTAGCCGTTACCCCACGCGGCCGGGCTCAGCTGCCAGCCGATCTCGAACTCGTCGTCCGGGGTCAGCGGCAGCAGCGTCGCCCCGCCGATCAGGGTGCTGTCCGCGCGCAGTTCGATGGCCCACCGCCCGGCCGGGGTCAGCAGCCGGGCATCCTCGGCCACCCACTGCTGCAGAACCAGGCGCATCGCGCCCAGGTCCGGGACGGTGTCCATTTCCGGGGCCAGCCACCGCGAGACGTCGCCACTGCCGTACGCAGCCAGCGCCGGTTCGGCGTCATCGGGAGTCCAGGGCCGCAGGACAAGGCGTTCGGTGACCAATCGCTGGGCCATGGGCACACGATAACCGGCGGGCCGGGGCGGACAGTACGGTGGGCTGGTGAGCGGTACCGATGCCCTGGTGGAGCGCATTCTGGCCAGCTACGACAGCATCACCGTGGTGGGCGCGAGCCGGTCCCCGGCCAAGGCCGCGCACTACGTCCCCGCGCACATGCAGCGGCACGGGTGGCGCATCGTCCCGGTCAACCCGCACGCGGACACGATCCTCGGCGAGCCGGTGTACCGGACGCTGCATGACGTCCCCGGGCCGGCCGGCCTGCTCAACGTGTTCCGGCCGTCCGGGCAGGCCCCGGACATCGCCCGGCAGGCGGTGGCGGCCGGTGCCACCGCCTTGTGGCTGCAGCTCGGCATCGCCTCGGCCGAGGCGCGGGCTATCGCCACCCGGGCCGGGCTGCGCTACGTGGAGGACCGCTGCCTCATCATCGAACAACGCCGGCTGGGCCTGGACGCGCCCGGCGCGCGGTAGTGCCCCGGCGGTGGAGGAGGTCATGGACCGTGCCCTGGCCGAAGCGCTCACCCCGGTGCTGCGCGACCTGGCCAGCTCCGGCTCAGTGTGTCCCGATGTCCGCGACGCCGAGTGGTCAGTCTTCCCGGGGCAGGTGACCGCGTGGCTGCGCAGCCCGGACGGCACCGGACAGGGCGTGTCCGCGATGGCCGGCGAGCCGCTGCCGGACCGGGTCGCTTCCGTGGCCGACCAGGTCCAGGAGTGGGCGGCCGAGGAGCTGTGCGCGGTCGGCAGGCCGACCAACTGGCCGGCCTGCCCGGACCATCCGCGCATCCACCCGCTGTCCGCCGTGGTGCGGGACGGCCGGGCGGTGTGGGCTTGCCCCCGGACCGGGCAGGTGATCTGCACGATCGGGCAGCTGACCGCCCCGCCGGGTTAGCGGTGGGGCGGCCGAAACCGGGTGGCCACGGGGCAGCGTTCGCGGCACTCTGGAGTTGTGATCGACCCGGCCATCGAGAGTCACTACGGCACCGGCTACGAGCGGGGCCGGCTGTTTCCCGGCGGCCGGCCGTCGCTGGAGTTCGTCCGGGCGATGGAGCTGCTGGAGCGGCTGCTGCCACCCCCGCCCGGCCCGGTGCTGGACGTCGGCGGCGGCCCGGGCACGTACGCCGCCCCGCTGGCCCGCCGCGGCTATCAGGTCCACCTGGTCAACCCGGTGGCACTGCACGTACAGCAGGCCCGCGAGGTTGCGGGCCACGATCCGGGCACCGCGTTCACCACCACCACCGGTGACGCGCGGGAGCTGCCTGCGCCCGGGGAATCGCAGGACGCGGTGCTGCTGTTCGGGCCGCTCTATCACCTGACCGAGCCGGGAGACCGCCGGCTGGCCCTGGCTGAAGCCCGGCGGGTGCTGCGGCCCGGCGGCCGGCTGCTGGCCATGGCGGTCGGCCGGTACGCCTCGCTGCTCGACGGGCTGTATGCAGGCTGGCTGGACGACCCGGTGTTCGCGCCGATCGTGGCCCGGGACCTGGCCGACGGCCAGCATCGCAACCCCGATCCGGTGGGCCGGCCGGAGTTCTTCACCACGGCGTTCCTGCACACCCCGGAGGGGCTGGGCCGGGAGATCCAGCAGGCTGGTTTCACCGACCCGGCCGTGTACGGGGTCGAGGGCCCCGGCTGGCCGCTGCGCCGGGAATGGGCCGACCCGCGGCGGCGCGAGGACATCCTGTTCGCCGCGCGGGCCACCGAGACCGAGCCGGCCCTGCTCGGCTTCAGCAATCACCTCATCGCCGCCGCGACCAGGCCGCAGTCATGACGCCGCCGCGTGACCGGCCGCCGTTCGTGGCCGGCGAGCGGGCCCAGCTCATGGGCTGGTACGGCGTGCAGCGCGCGGTCGTGCAGCTGAAGTGCGAGGGGCTGTCCGAAGTGGACGCGCACCGGTCCGTGCTGCCGCCCTCGCCACTGATGACCGTGGCCGGTGTGGTGTCCCACCTGCGCTGGGCCGAGCAGCTCTGGTTCGAGGTGCTGTTCCTGGGCCGTCCCGGGGCCGGGCCCGGGTTCGAGGGTCCCGAGGACGCCGAGATGATGGTGGACGGCACCCCGCTGGCCCGGCTGCTGGATGGGTACGCGGTCCAGTGCGCCATCTCGGATGAGATCATCGCCGCCCACTCGCTGGATGACACCGGGCGGAACACCGATTACCCCGAGGGCGGCGCGACGCTGCGCTGGATGGTGATCCACATGCTGGAGGAGACCGCGCGGCACGCCGGTCACCTGGACACCATCCGGGAACTGCTCGACGGGCAGAAGGGGTACTACTAGTCAGCCGGCCCGGCCGATGCCGCACTGCTCTGCCGGTCGCGGGCAAGCGGCCCGAACGACGGGCCGACCTGCGCTTTTGTACCCTTGGGTATGATCTTGCGTGACGGGACGGCCCGGTAGGACTGGTAATCACGCGGAGGGTTCGGGGGAAACCCCATCGCGGGCCACCGGGCCGTCCCGCAAGTACGTTACCCGGCGGTAGTTCATGCCTTAGCCACTCAAACCATGAGCTAAGCCACAGGCTTAACGAACGTCCCGGGCCGTGAACCGGCTCGGCTGGCCCACGTTCCCTGAGCACTTCGATAGCCTGCCTGACCCGTGCCGTAGGCGGCCGTACTCAGACGCTAGGTCCGGCCGCCCGGGTCGGCGGGCGGCGCGTCGCGGAACACGATCCAGCGCATCGCGGCGTACATGTACGCCGTCTCGCACCCGCTGGCCGCGGTCCGGGCCAGCTGGTAGTTCACGCCCAGCGCGGCCAGCCCGGTGGTCACGCCGAGGATGCAGACGACGTAGTTGACCACCAGGACGGCCAGGTACCGCGCCAGCTGCGGGCCGACTGCGGCGTGGGACCGGAAGTTCAGCGACCGGTTCAGCAGGTAACCGAGCCCCGAGGCGAGCAGGTAGGCCACCGTGATGCTGGCCGGCAGCGGCCAGTGCAGCCCGCTGCGGGCCGCGGTGAGCAGGGCCAGGTCGACAGGGAACGTCACCGAGCTGATGGCCGCCAGGCCAAGCAGCCGTGGTGGCACGACCCGGCTCAGGCCGAACGGGAGCATCCGGACGGCGGCGGCCATCACGGCACCGAACCGCTCGCCCCGGGCTGCCCTCCTGTCCGCCCGCACCTGCCGGGTGGCAAACATCAGCGGCAGCCTGCCAGCCCCGGGTGACCGGCAGCGGGCCGCCGGCTGGCCAGCCCGGCCAACGACACCCGGCGGCCCGGTACACCCGGCCGGGCCTGGTGGCCCGCCGGCCGCCAGCCAGGCTGCTGATCTGACATATCCGGATGGGCCGGATCGGCGTCTCTATGGGTGAAAGTTGTTGGCGCTGGCCCGGCCCGGGACTCAACGGTGTGTCCACACAAGCGCCGCGAAAGGGAGCATGACATGAACCACGCCACCACCGCCCCGCGCCCCGCCCCCTGGGCCACCGCCCGCACGGCCGCGGCGGCAGCCGCCGTAACCGCCGCAGCCGCCGCGGCGATCACCGGCTGCTCGGCGGCCCCGTCGCAGCCGGCCGCCAGCGCCAGCAAGACCGCCACCAGCGCCAGCAAGACCGCCACCAGCCCGGCCGCCCCGGCCAGCACCCCAGCGGGCACCCCGGCCGCTGCGCCCAGCACGCCCACGGCGTCCGCGGTCGCCACGGCGTCCAGCCAGCCCCCGGCCACCGCGGCCAGCGCGGCCACCCCGGCCACCCCGGCACCGGTGCTCGGCCAGCTGGCCGGGGTATTCGCCCAGGGCCAGGGATTCGGCCAGGCCGAGCCGCCGAAGATCTTCAACGGCGGCGACCCCACCGGCCTGGTGCAGCACATCCACTGGACGTCCTGGGGCGGCGCCCAGGCCATCGGGCACGGCATGGCCGAATGGGTCGGCCCTAACCAGACCGTCGCCACCGGCACCCAGAAGCCGGCCACCGTGATCGCGTTCCGGCTGGGCACGTGCGGCGGGAAGCTGATGTACCAGGCCGTCGAGTGGTACTTCCCCGGCGAGCACCAGTCGTTCAGCGCCCGGCACTACGAGAACGTCTGCACCGGCAGCTACCTGCCGAGCTCGTGACGCGGGGGCCGGTCAGCCGTGGCAGGCCTGCGCCGCCGCGCCGAACAGCAGCCGCTTGTGCGCGGCCAGCGTCCGGTGGTCCTTGGCGGCCAGCCCCGCGGCGAGTTCGACGGCCCGCGGCAGTACCTGGTCCTCGGGCACGGCGTGCTGCACGATCCCGGCCGCGGCGGCGTCCGCCCCGCCGTAGCGGCGGCCGGTGAGGATGGCCTCCTGGGCGGCGCGCCGGGGCAGCTTGGCCCCGAGCACGGCGTACATCGGGGGCGTGACCGGCAGGCCGAGGTCCGCCTCGGGCATGCACCAGTAGCCCCGGTCCGCGCGCATGACCACGACGTCGTGCGCGATGGCCAGCACGGCACCGGCCCCGAACGCGTGCCCGTTGACCGCGGCCACGGCCGGCCGGGGCAGGGTGAGCAGCCGGGCGCTGAGCCGGTTCACCGCGGCCAGGAACCCGGCCGCGTCCGGGTGCCCGGCCAGCCAGTCCAGGTCCAGCCCGTTGGTGTAGAACTTCCCGTGGCCCGTGCTGACCAGCGCGGCCGGCCCGGCGGCCGCCTCCACCTGGTCCAGCGCGGCATTGACCGCGTCCAGCCAGTCCTGGTTGAACCGGTTCTCGCCGGCCGCCATGCGCAGGATCCAGACGTTGCCGTCCCGGTCCAGGCTGATCACTGGACGTCGCCGAACGCGAAGCGCGGCGCGGCCGGGTCCAGCACGGCGGGCGGGGCCGGCACAGCGCACACCGCGCCCAGTTCCGCCGCGAGGGCCGCCATCAGCCCAGGTACGTCGGTGGCCGCCGAGCCGTGCAGCGCCTCGGCCACGATCAGCACGCCGGCCGTGCCGGGCGACACGGCCGACAGGCCGCTCTGCCGGTTCGTCCAGCGGCGGGCGTGCGCCTGGCCGGCCTCGTCGGCGAAGATCACCTCACTGGCGGCTGGGTGCTCTACCTCGCCGGACAACGTCACGTATTTCTCGTCGCCGTCCGCGTACCGCACGGTCAGGCCGCCGCTCACCTTGGCCACGTCGAACGCGGCCACCGGGATGGCGAACGCGATGGACGCGGCGTTGCACAGGTTGACCAGCGGGTGCAGCCGGGGCAGTGCCCCTTCCTTGCGGAACCGGCGGAGCAGCGACTCCGACGCGCACCGGTACTGGGTCGGCTTGAGCCCCATCCGGGCGAACGCGCGCCGCCAGGCCTGGATCTCCGGCAGTTCGCTCTCGGTCGCCCCGGCCAGCCGGGCCGCGGCGGCCGCGGTGAACTCGGCCGCGCGCGGCGGGACCGGCAGGTCGGCCGTGATGCCGCTGGCGAACAGGACGCCGGGCACCAGGTCCGGGAAGTCCCGCCAGATCTCGCCGGAGTGCTGGAAGTACATCGGCTCACCTCTTCGTACGGCTACCCCGCGGACGATACTCGGGGGCATGACCGTTCGAGTGGTGCGCTACCGCGATCAGCCGGGCCTGTGGGCGCAGATCGAGGACCTGTCCGGTGAGGTCTGGCCGGAGTACAACCTGCACGGCGACGAGCTCAACAAATACTGGAACCAGCTCTACGAGGTGTTCCCGGAGTGGCAGTTCGTGCTCCAGGACAGCGATTCCGGGGAGGTGCTGGCCGAAGGGCACACCATCCCGGTGGCCTGGGACGGCACCGACGCGGGGCTCGGGCCGGGCATCGACGCGGCCGTCGCGGGCGGCTTCGCGCTGCGGTCCGCGGGCGGCCAGCCCGGCGCGGTGTGCGCGCTGGCGGCCGAGATCCCGCCGCGCCATCAGGGCCGCCGGCTGTCCGGGGTGCTGCTGCGGGGCATGGCCGGGCTGGCCCGGGAAGCCGGCCTGGGCGCCCTGATCGCCCCGGTCCGGCCCAACCGCAAGGAGCGCTACCCGACCATCCCGATCGAGCGGTATGCCCGCTGGGTCCGCGACGACGGCACGCCGTTCGACCCGTGGGTCCGGGTGCATACCGGCATGGGTGCGCGGCTCGGGCCGGCCCTGCCCCGATCGATGCACATCACCGGCTCGGCCGCGGACTGGGAGTCGTGGACCGGGATGCGGTTCCCGGAGACCGGGGACTACGTGTTCCCGGCCGGGCTGGCCACGGTGCACATCGACCGGGAGGCCGGCACCGGGGACTACTGGGAGCCCAACATCTGGCTCATCCACACGGTCCGCCCTGGGACGGCGGAGTGACCGGGGACGACACGGCGGTCCGCGACCAGGCCGGCCAGCTGCCGGCCGGCCTGCCTGGGGGAGATCGGCGGCCCGGCGCGGGCGCTGCTCGGCTAGCCTGGGGCGGCCCAGGGAGGAGCTGCCGGTGCCAGCCGATTACGCGCAGATCCGGGACGAGAACATCGCCCGGTACGGCTGGGACACGGCCGTGCTCGACCTGCTGGGGCACCTGTACAGCGAGCGCACCCACTTCCTCTACGAGCTGATCCAGAACGCCGAGGACGCCGGGGCGACCGGCCTGTCGTTCGAGCTGTCCGGCGGCCAGCTGGAGGTCCGGCACGACGGGCGGCCGTTCACCGAGGCCGACGTCCGCGCCATCTGCGGGGTGGCCAGGTCGGACAAGTCCGGCGACCTGACCAAGATCGGCCAGTTCGGCATCGGGTTCAAGGCCGTCTACGCGTACACCCGCACGCCGCGGATCCACAGCGGCGGCGAGCACTTCCGGATCGACAGTTACGTCCGGCCGGCCGCGGTGGACCCGCTGGACGACGCCGGGCCGGGCACCGTGTTCGTGTTCCCGTTCGATCACGACAGCGTGCCCGCGGACGTCGCGGCGGCCGAGATTTCCGCCGCGCTGGCCGCGCTCGACCCGGGCATCCTGCTGTTCCTGCGGAACATCGCGCGGATCCGGGTCGGCGGGGCCGGCCTGGCTGGCTCGGTCATCGAGCGCCGCACCGGCCCGGGCGCTGGCGCGCGCCGCCAGGTCACGCTGGCCAAGGACGGGCGCACCGAGGACTGGCTGGTCTGGTCCCGCCCGCTGGACCACCTGGGCCACGCCGGCCGCCAGGTCGAGATCGCCGTCCAGGTCCGCGCGGGCCAGGTCGTGGCCCAGCCCAGATCCCCGCTCGTGGTCTACTTCCCGACCGAGAAAGAGACCTCTCTCGGCTTCCTGGTTCAGGGCCCATATCGCACAACGCCCGCCCGCGACAATGTGCCCGAGCATGACCCGGCCAACCAGGCGCTGGTCGGGGAGACGGCCATCCTGCTCACCGGGGTGCTGCCGGACCTGCGGGCCAGCGGGCTGCTCACCGTGGCGGCCCTCCAGGCGCTGCCGCTGGACGCGGCCCGGTGGCAGCCCGGCTCGATGTTCCGGCCGCTGTTCGACGCGGTGCGCGGGGCCCTGGCCGGGGCCGAGCTCATCCCGGCCGCGGACGGCGGGCACCATGCCGCGCGGGACCTGCGGCTGTGCGGCGCTGCCGGGCTCCACGGCCTGCTCGGCCCGGGCCAGCTCGGCCAGCTGGCCGGGACCGGCTCGCCGCTATGGTTCGCCGACGGGGCCATCACCGAGACCGGGACCCCGCTGCTGTGGCATTACCTCAGCCACGAAGCCGGCGTCCAGGTGCTCACCCCGGCCGGCTTCGCCGCGCGGCTGGACGGCGAGTTCCTGGCCGCCCAGCCCGACGAGTGGATCGCCCGGCTGTACGCGTTCCTGGACGGTTACCCGACGCTGAGCCAGGCGGCCGGGCCGGCCCGGGACAAGCCGATCATCCGGCTGGAGGACGGCCGCCAGGTGGCGGCGTTCGGGCCGGCCGGCCAGCCGGCCGTCTACCTGCCCGGCCCGGCTGGCCCCGGGCTGCGCACCGTGCGGCGGGCGGTGGCCAGCGTGCCCGCGGCCCGGCACTTCCTGGCCGGGCTGGGCCTGGCCGAGCCGGATCTGGTGGCCGGGGTGCTGGACGGCATCCTGCCCCGCTACGACGGCCTGGACGTGGCTCAGCTGGACTCGGTTCAGCACGCCGCCGACCTGGAAGCCATCATGCGGGCGCTGGACGAGGCGCCCGCGGGCAGCCGGGCCCGGCTGCTCGGCCAGCTCCAGCAGACCGCGTTCCTGGTCGGCGAGAACGCCGCCACGGGCGTTACGCAGCTGATGGTCCCGGGTGGCCTGTACCAGCGCAGCCGGGAGCTGGAGGCGTACTTCGGCGGGAACCCGGGCGCCTGGTTCGCGGCCGACTGGTACGGGCCGTGGCTGGTGCAGCTGCGGGATATGGGGGTGCAGCCGGAGGTGCGGCTGCGGGCCCGGGCGGCGGACGCGCTCGGCTACGTGGTGACGGTGGATGAGTTCGCCCGGCACGAGCGCGGCGTGGACGGGTTCGACCCGGCGGCCGAGCTGGACGGGCTGGACCACGCGCTGCGCCACCCGGCGGCGGCCCGGTCGGAGTACGTGTGGAACATGCTGCTCGTGCCGCACCGGGACCTGGTCGCCGGGGTGGTGGAGACGTCTGTGCACGACGGGTTCCGGGACGCCGGCCGCGAGACGGTGCACTCGGTGCTCGGCGCGGCGGCCGCCCGGGAAGCCTGGCTGCCCGGGCCGGACGGGCGGTTCCGCGTCCCGGCCGAGCTGTCCCTCGACGACCTGCCGCCGCGCTACCGGCGCGACGAGACGCTGGCCCGGGCGCTGGGCATGAGCCAGCCCGCGGTGGCCGAGGCGGCCCGGCAGCTCGGCGTCCCGGCCGGAGTGCTGTGGGGCCTGAGCGCTCACCCCGACCTGGTCGCGCTGATCCAGCGCGAGCTGGCGGCCCGCTCCGGTCCCGCCCCGGCCAACGGGGGTGCTCTCTAGGAGCCAGGCATCAGCGCGGTGCATTTTCGGTTACCCCTGACCACAAACGCACCGCGCTGATGAGATCGGGCCGGTAAATCAGTTGCCTGGGCTGGCCGGGGTTTGCTGTACTCCGGGGAGACCCGTCCACCGACCAGGAGAGAGTGCCGTGCGCGCAGCGTTTGTGTCCATCCCGCAGGCCATAGTCGCCCAGGCAGAGGACATAACGCGTAGTGAGCGCACTGAATTTGGGCATCCTGGCCCACGTTGACGCAGGTAAGACCAGCCTGACTGAACGGCTGCTGTTCGCGGCCGGGGTCATCGGCGAGATCGGCCGCGTCGACCACGGCAGCACCCAGACCGACACGCTGGCCCTGGAACGGCAGCGCGGTATCACGATCAAGTCCGCGGTGGTGTCGTTTGGCGCCAGGGACCTCACGGTCAACCTGATCGACACTCCCGGCCACCCGGACTTCATGGCCGAGGTCGAGCGGGTGCTCAGCGTGCTCGACGGGGCGGTGCTGGTGATCTCCGCGGTCGAGGGCGTGCAGGCCCAGACCCGGGTGCTGATGCGCACCCTGCAGCGGCTGGGCATCCCGGCGCTGCTGTTCGTGAACAAGATCGACCGGGCCGGCGCGGACAGCCAGCGCGTGCTGCGGGAGATCCGGGCCCGGCTGACCCCGGCCGCCGTCCCGATGGCCGCGGTGTACGCCGAGGGCACCCCGGCTGCCCGGATCACCCGGTACGGTGCGGCGGACACCCGCTTCACCGCCGGGCTGGCCGAGATGCTGGCCGACCACGACGACGACCTGCTGGCCGCGCTGGTCGAGGACCAGGGCCCGCTGCCCTACCCGCAGCTGCGCGCGGCGCTGGCCGCCCAGGCCAGGCAGGGGCTCGTGCACCCGGTGTTCTTCGGGTCAGCCATCACCGGGGCCGGCGTCGCGGCCCTGACCGACGGCGTCCGGGACCTGCTGCCCCGCGCCGGGGGGGCCGCCGGCGGCCCGGCGGCCGGCGCCGTGTTCAAGATCGAGCGTGGCCCGGCCGGGGAGAAGATCGCGTACGTCCGGATGTTCTCCGGGACGGTGCGGGCCCGGGAACGGCTCCGGTTCGGCCCGGTGGGCCAGGGCAAGGTCACCGCGATCAGCGTGTTCGACCGCGGGCCCGCCGGGCCCGCGGACCAGCTGGCCGCCGGGCAGATCGGCCAGCTGCGCGGCCTGGACGGCGTGCAGGTCGGCGACGCGCTGGGCGGTGCGGATGGGCCGGTCCCGGCCGCGGCCGGTGCGGGCCACTGCTTCGCACCGCCGACGCTGGAAACCGTGGTCGTGCCGCGCCGGGCGGCGGACAAGGGCGCGCTGCGCGCCGCGCTCGGCCTGCTGGCCGAGCAGGACCCGCTGATCAACGTGCGGCAGGACAACATCCGCCAGGAGATCCTCGTCTCGCTGTACGGCGAGGTGCAGAAAGAGGTCATCCAGGCCACGCTGGCGGCTGACTTCGGCGTCGAGGCCGGGTTCCGCGAGTCCGCCACGCTGTGCATCGAGCGGCCGTCCGGCACCGGCGCGGCCGCCGAGTTCATGAGCGATGCCGCCAACCCGTTCCGCGCCACGGCCGGGCTGCGTATCGATCCGGCGCCGCCCGGGTCGGGAGTGCGGTTCCAGCTGGGCATCGAGCCCGGTGCGCTGCCGGCCGCGTTCCGCAACGCGGTCGAGGAGACCGTGCGGGACACGCTGCGCGAGGGGCTGTCCGGCTGGCTGGTCACCGACGCCGTGGTCACCCTGACCCGATCCGGCTACACGCCGCCGCCCCCGTACGGCTGGAGCAAGTGGTCCACGTCGGCCGCGGACTTCCGGCACCTGACCCCGCTGGTCCTGATGGCCGCGCTGCGCCAGGCCGGCACCCAGGTGTACGAGCCCGTTCACCGGTTCAGCCTGGACATCCCGGCCGACACCCCGGGGCAGGTGCTGCCCCTGCTGGCCCGGCTGCACGCGGCGCCCGGGACACCCCAGCCGCACGGTTCCTCGTGCCTGATCGAGGGGGACATCCCGGCCGCCCGGGTGCACCAGCTGGCCCAGCAGCTGCCTGCGCTGACCCGCGGCGAGGGCGTGCTGGACTGCACGTTCAGCCACTACCAGCCGGTGCGCGGCCGGGTTCCGGCCCGGCCGCGGTCCGGCCCCAGCCCGCTGAACCGGGAGGAGTACCTGCTGTGCGTCACGCGGCGGACCGGCGGTCAGCGCCCGGCCGGCGGTCGGCGCCCGCCCGGCGGTCAGCCCACGGCCGGCCGTGGGTGATATAACCGCGGCATGCTGGAGGTCAAGCGGCTGCACCTGGCCAGCCTGCGCGGGGTGGATGGCCTGGAGTGGCCGGTGCATGGCTTCGTGGTCACCCACCCCGGCGGCGCGGTGCTGGTGGACACCGGCGTGGGTGGCCCGCAGGAATGGCTGGACGACTGGCGGGTGGTCAACCGCTCGGTGGCCAGCGCGCTGGCCGGGCTGGACATGACCCCAGGTGACATCGGCCTGGTCATCAACACGCACCTGCACTTCGACCACTGCGGGCAGAACGCCGTCTTCCCGCACGCCGCCTGCTACGTGCAGCGCGCCGAGCTGGCCCGGGCCGAGCGGGAGTCGCGTGAGCTGTATGACTGGCTCGGCTTCGGCAATACCCGGTTCGAGCTGCTGGACGGGGATACCGAGATCCTGCCCGGCCTGTCCGTGCTGGCCACCCCGGGGCACACGGTGGGGCACCAGTGCGTGCTGGTGGGTTCCCGGGCCGGCGACGGCGCGGGCGACCTGCTGATCGGGGACGCCGCCTACACGCCGCGGGTGTACACCGAACCGGCCGTGGGCGAGCTGCTGCCCGGGCAGGCCAGCGACCCGGTGAGCTGGCGGGAATCGCTCGGCCGGATCCACCGGACGGCCCCGGAACGGGTGCACTTCTGCCATCACACCAGGGTGATTCACGGCTGACCGGCGCGGCCGCTGCTCAGGGCTGGCCGGTGCTCAGCGCTGGCCGGGGTTCAGCGCCGGCCGGTGCTCAGCGCTGGCCGGGGTTCAGCGCCGGCCGGGGCTCAGGGGCGGCCAGCGAACACGCCGGGCGGCGGGGCCGGTGACGGCTGGGCCTGCGCGTCGGTGACCGGTTTCGCGCCTGCCGTGAAGCGGTTCAGCGCGGCGCCGTGGACCAGCCGGCCGGGGAACGGGTCGCCGGCCGCCCGCCGGGTCAGGCCGGCCACCGGGAGCTCATGGCGGGCCGCCGCGAGTACCAGGTTGCCGAACCGGCGGCCACGCAGCACGGCCGGATCGGCGATCAGGCACACCTCGGGGAACACCGAGCGGAGCGTCGCCACCTGGGCCCGCGCGTAGGCCAGCGGCGGGCCGTCGCCGACATTGGCCACGTAGCAGCCGGCCGGGCCGAGCGCACGGGACGCCGCGGCGGCGAACTCCGCCGTGGTCAGGTGGGCCGGGGTCCGGGCGCCGGTGAACAGGTCCGCCACCACGAGGTCGAACGACCCGGCCGGCACCTGGTCCAGGACGGCGCGCGCATCGGCCACCCGGATGCGCACCCGGCCCGCACTGCCCCGCCCGGCGCCCGCCCGGCGGGGCGGCTGGTCCAGCGGCAGCCACTGGCGCACCAAGGCCACCAGTGCGCCATCGGACTCGGCCGCCAGCTGGCTGGACCCGGGCCGGCTAGCCGCCACGTAGCGGGCCAGGGTGAGCGCGCCCGCGCCCAGATGCAGCACGCGCAGCGGCTGGCCGGGCGGTGCGGCCAGGTCGGCCACGTGGCCGATCCGCCGCATGTACTCGAAGTCCAGGTACTCGGGATGGCCGAGGTCCACGTGTGACTGCGGGACATCGTCCACCAGCAGCACCCACGCGCGGGGCCGGTCCGCATCGAGCAGCAGTTCGGCCATCCCCGAGTCGAACCCGCTGCCGCAGCGGCGGCCGATGACGGTCGTCCGGCCGGTGCGGCATACCCACCAGTATGGCCCAGAATGGCGGAGTATCAGCCGGCCCAGTCCCGGGTGCCGGCCATGGACAGGGCCCTGACGTGGGCGATCGCTTCGGTGCGGGAGCTGACGCCGAGCGCGCGGTAAATGTGCTGCAGGTGAGTGTGCACGGTGCGCACGCTCAGCCCGAGCGCGCGCGCCACGGCCCGGTCGGAGTTCCCCGCCCCGACCAGCTGCAGGATGCGGGTCTGCCGTGCGGTCAGCAGCAGCCGGCCCGTGGCGTCGCGAGGGGTATCGGGCACCGGCCGGCTGAGCAGCATGGCCAGGGCGGCGGCCTGGCTGAGGTGCGGGCGGACCAGGTCGATCACCTCGCGCTGCTGGTCGGAGAAATCCCGGCCGTACCGGTTCAGCGCCACGCTGATCATGCCGCCGTCCGGGGCCGGGATGCTCACCACCAGCTGACAGTTCACCTGGGCCGGCCGGTAGAACTCGTGGTACAGGCCGAGCGCGCGGAACTGGCGGTCGCTGGCCACGTCGGAGATCCGCCGGGCGGAGAGGTCGCCGGTCATCTCGTAGTGACGCAGCAGCGGGTGCTCGTGCACATACTCCTGGAACAGCCGCCCGGCATCCGGGAAATCCAGCGCGCCGGCCGGGTCGATCTGCCAGGCCACCGCGACCGGGCCGGACAGGTGGTTGTACGAGCACGATTCGGCGGGAACCAGGCTGGACACGAGACTGATCACGCGGCTGGCGAAGTCGCCGCCCGGCAGGTACAGCTCGGCTAGCCCGTTGCTGAGCTGATGCAGCAACCGGCTTTCCTGGGTCATGATCCGGCCCCGGTCACCGCATCAGGGTAAGCAAAAATGCCGATAGCGCAACAGTCGATGGCAGGCGCAGAGTAACTGGTACCTGCTGGCAGCCCCGGACACACGCGGTGGGGGGTCCCGGAGCTGCCAGCAGGTTGCGTCGCTGGCAGCGCCGCACCCGGGACGGTTGCGCGGCCCGCGCCGGCGTGGGGGGGACACGCACGGCGGCACGGCGCGGGCCGCGTCCACCTGGCGGCACCATCCTGCGGACAGGCGCACCGGGCAGGAACCCACGGAAGGCCCGGCGCCGAGCCGGTGTGGGCTGCCGCCGTGCCGCATTTCGCGCCCGGGGGGTCGGGACGCGAGCCGCGCAGGCGCATGGCCCCCGCTGGGTTCTTCAACCGCAGCCCAAACGTAGACCCTGACTGACCAGACAGTCCAGGCATTCTGAGCGGATAGTGTCAGGTGGGCCCCATGTCGCGCGCACTGCCCATCGGCGGGGCACCTGGTGGGCGGGGAGGCGCCCGGCCGGGCCGCGACTCCCATCGCGATACCACGGCCGGTGGCCATGCCATTCAGGGTGCGCCTGACCAGTGCAGCGTGAACTGCTTCAGCGTGTAGCCGAACGCATTGACCGTCGGCTGGACGAAGCTGTCCCGGATGGTCTGGGTGGCCTCGGTCTCGGCGCTGCGCAGCAGCGGCCGGGTCACCTGCGGCGCGTGGGTTGATTTGTAGTACGCGATCTGCTGGGCCTGCGCGTACAGCACGGCCGGGGAGAACTGCGGCCGGAGCAGTACACCGCAGCCGAAGCCGGGATAGGTCCAGCTGTGCTGGGTGGCCAGCGGCTTGGACGGGATGTTGTCGATCGTGACGTCATGCGCGGACCGGGGCAGCTGCGGGGCGGGCAGCACCATCGTGACCGTCACCTGCCCCGGCTGCCCGCCCCGCGGCCTGCTCAGCACCTGCAACCGGTAATGGCCCGCGGCTGGGGTCCACCAGGCCGGCCCGGGGTTGAGGTTGACGGTGGCAGCGGCGTGGCCCACGGCATAGAACGTGCTGGCGTACCAGCACGGCCAGATGCCGATGCTCTTGGACACCTTGTGCGTGAACACGAACGTGAAGTTGGCCTGGCCCAGGGCGGGCCGGGAGATGCCCTCGATCTTCTGCAGCACCCACGGGCCGAGGTCGGTGTTGGTCGTGGTGCCGGCCGTGATGGCCTGCCACGGCCAGCCGAACTTCACGCTGGGCAGGTGCACGTTCAGGCCCACGAAGTGCAGGGACGCGGCCAGTGCGGTTAGCACCAGGGACGCGATGGCCCGGCGGAAGATGAACGCCGTCGCCGCCAGGATCACCGCCCACTTGACCGAGCGGCGCATCCCCAGCCGCCGCGGCCGCGGCGGCCCGGGCGGGCCGGGCCGGCTGGGCCGGCTGGGCCAGTGACCGGCGACCGGCGGCGGGACGGTGGCCGGATCCGCCTCCTGGTACCGGGCCTGGCCCGGGCGGGCGGGCCGGAGCCCGGGCGGTGGCCCGGCCGGGAAGAGCAGCGAGCGGAACATGCGAGTCACCTTTTCCTGGGCTGGCTGCGGGCAGGGGGCATGGCCTAGACCACGGCCGGGTAACCGAGGCCGAGCACGATCGGCACGGCCCCGAACGGGCGCCGGAACCGGGCGCCGGGCTTGTCGGGCGCGTCCGGCTCGGCGATCCTCGGCCACCGCATGTGCAGGTGGGCCGTGGTCAGGCCCGCCACCGAGTAGGGGAACTCCAGGGCCGACGTCCGGTGCACCACCAGCAGCCGGCCCCAGCGGAACGCGGCGAACACGTTGGCCAGATCAGTCACCGTCAGCGGCCGCCGCTCGGTCAGGTCGACCCGGTATACCCACCAGGCCATGTCACGCAGGTCGTCGGCGCACTGCTCGAGGGCCGCCGAGCGGGTGGCGTAGCTGGTCCCGTCCAGGTTGACCGTGCCCAGCTTCTCGCCGTGCACCGGCGAGTAGCCGGAGCGGGCCTCGCACTGCATCCAGTCCGCCGCGGCCAGCACCTTCCACGGGATGTCGGCGTGCGTGGCCACGTCGCGGTACAGCGGTTCGTCCCGGCGCAGCGGCATCTTGGCCGAGGTCAGGAACGCGGTGTGCACCGACCCCGGGATCTCCGGCCGGTACCGGCGCAGTGTGGACCAGGCCCGGCGGCTGCTCGCGGCCGGCCCGGGCTGGCGGTCACGCGGCGGCAGTTCTGCCGCGGTGAGAACCGCGTGCTGCGGCGCTGGGGTGGTGGCGCGGGCGTGCGGGCCGGGCCCGCGGCCGGCGCGGACTGACGCGCCCGGCGCGGGCTGGGCTGGCCGCGACGTCGTGCCCGGTGTGCGGGTGCCGGGCCGGGTGGGCGGCAGCTCTGCCGCGGTGAGCACCGCGTGCTGCGGCGCTGGGGTGGTGGCGCGGCCGTGCGGGCCGGGCCGCCGGTCGGCGCGGACCGACGCGCTCGGCGTGGGCTGGGCCGGCCGCGGCGGCGCAGCTGGTGTGCTCGTGCCGGGCCGGGTGGGTGGCGGAGTGGCCGCCACGCCCGGGATCGAGGCCTGGCCGGGGACCGGCGCGCCGCCCGGCCCGGGACGGGTGGCGCGGTGCGGCTGGACCGGGCCGGCGTGACGGGCCGGCCCGGCCCGGGACGGTGCGTCCCAGCGGACCTGCCGCCCGCCGCGCCCGTGGTGGCCGAGGCGGAGGGCGTGCTGCTCGGGCTGGCTGACCGCGACCGCGGTGGCCTGCTGGTGGCCGGGGCCGGCGGCGTGGCGGTGGCTGACGGCGTGGCGGTGGCCTGCGGCGTGGCCGTGGCCGTGGCTGTGGGCGTGGCGGTGGCCGGCGGACTGGCTGTGCCCGGCGCGCTGCCGGTGCGGGTGGCGGGCGGGGTAGGCGCGGGCGAGGCCGGATGGCTGGCTGCGGGCGCCGGGCTGTGCGCTGCAGCCGGGCTGTGCGCTGGCGCCGGGCTGTGCGCTGGCGGAGCCGGGGCGGGCGCGTCGTACTGGTACAGGTTGTACTGCCGCATCAGGCTGATCAGTTGTGCGCCGTACTGCGGGTCGGTGGCATAGACCCCAGTGAGCGCGTTGGCGAACGCGTTAGGCGCCGAACGGACCGCCATGGCCTGCTGGTAGTAGCCGCTGTCAGCCAGCAGCTGCCCGTGGTCGGCGATGCTCTCGGCGAAGTTATGGTAGACGCGGAACGGGGCAGTGGTGCTGACCCACTGGCCGTTCTCATACTCCTGGGTGGGCAGCGAGTCGGTCCCGGCCGGGCCGGTCCCCTTCATGCCGAACAGGTTGTAGTCCTGGCTGGCCAGCAGGCTCTGGCCCCAGTTCGACTCGTCGATGGCCTGCGCGATCGTGACCGCGGCCGGAACCCCGTAGGTGCGCTGCGACGCGATAGCGCCCGGGACCACCGAGTCAATGAACGCCTTCTGTGCGGACGCCTCGTCTGCCGGGGCCGCGCTAGCCGGGACCTGATGGTGGCCGGGGCTGGCCGCTGGCCGGCGCGGGGCCGCGGGCCCGGGGCGGCCGGTAGCGTCCAGGCCCGGGATGGCCGTGCCGCCCGGCGCGGCGGTCTGATCGGTCAGCACGCCTGAGCCGGCCCCAGGGTCACGGTGGTGCCCGTGCTCGGCCGTGCCGGGGCCGGTAGCGCCGGGGATGGCGGCGGCGCCGGCCAGGGCAGTCACCGCGGCGGGCGCATGATGACTGGGCGGCCGCGGGGCGGGTACCTGGCCCGAGCCCGGAATGGCGGCCAGCCCAGTGGCCGCGTCGGTCTGGGCAGCGGGGCCGCTGCCTGCCGCCTGGCCCGCGCCCCGGTGCGCCGGTCCGCCCGCGGCACCAGCCGCCGCGGGTGCGGACCCCGGGATGGCGGCCTGCCCGGCCCCGGTGGCCGGCCCGGCCCGGGCAGCTGCGCGGTGCGCCGGGCCGGGTCCAGGGCGGGCCGCGCTGGCCGCACCGGAGCCGGCCTGCTGCAGCGAGCCGTTGTTGACGAAGCCGGCCACGCCCTGGGCCGACAGCGGCGCCGGGTACTGGTGCGCGTTAACCGAGAAGTTCGGCAGTGAGTCGCCGCCGATCGTGTGCAGCACGCCGTTCGCGTCCGACGTGACCACTTCGACGTGCTGGTCGAACAGCACCCAGTCGCCGGGCTGCGGCTGGTAGCCATCACCGAGCGGGTGCCAGCGGTGCTGCGTCTCCGCGTCCTGCAGGACCGACATGACGCCCGGCGAGGATGGGTTCGGGTCAACCCGGACGTCGGCCCAGCTGTGCAGCGGCCAGGGGTAGGAGCTGCCGCCGGTCACCCAGCTCTGCTGGCCCACCACCTTGGCCGCCAGCTCCAGCGTCAGGCTGGCGAACGCGGCGCAGGACGGCCCGTGGTCGGCATGATCGATGCTGTCCTGCTGCCAGATCATCGCCTCCATCTCGGCCGGTGTGTTGTGCTGGGCCAGCTGCAGGTAGTGCTCGGCCACGTTGACGATGGCGGTACGCAGGGTGGCGTCGCTGGCCGGGGCCTGCCTGGTGGAGTGCTGCAGCGCCAGCAGGTTGATGGGCAGGCTGGTGGGCGACGAGAAATCCACCGCCGTCCGCGGCACGAACGAGAAACCCGTGATGGCGCCGCCAGCGCTGAGGCTGACCAGCGCGGTGGCCTGCTGCCACCACGGCGAGCTGGCGCGCGGCAACGATTTCACCTCCTTACTGATGGTGTTGAAGCAGCCCGCACGGCGCGGGCGCGGACGCAGGTCCGCGTGGCCGGGGCACCGGAGGGGTGATCGCCCCGGTCAGGGCGAGAGGGCGGCGGCCGGCAGGTGGGCCAGGATGTGCCGGACCTTCGGGCTGCCGGGATCCTTGGCGTTCTGGAACAGGACCGCCGCGTCCTGGGCCGCCACGGCCGGGGCGCCCACCACCCACTTGAGGTACACGTCACGCACCAGCGCCACTTGGCCATCCGGCGTGAGCGGCCTCGCGCACACGTCCGGGTAACCCTGCCGCGCGTCGAGCGCCGCCGACCCGGTGTACCGGACGCAGTTCGCCGAGCTGCCCTCCAGGCCGGGCTGCACCACCGGCGCGCCATTCGTGTTGGTCACCGTCACGCCGCCGATGATGTCGTTGATGGCGCGCGCCGCGACCTGGATGCTGTCCATCGGGTCGGCCGGGTCATAAGGGTGGTGCAGGTTCAGCGCCGCTGCGACCTGCCCGCCCTGTCCGGGCGTGATCGGCTCCAGACCCTGCCGCCCGCTCTTGGTGTCGGCGAAGTTCGGGTTGTCGTTGCTGGTGATGAGCGAGAAGACCCACAGGATCTGCCGGGTGCCCTTGGCGCAGGCGAAGTTGACCTGGCCTGGCTCGGACATCACGTTGGGGTTCTCACACGCCCTCGCGATCTCATCTTGCACTCGCGCCACGCTGCCCGGCCAGGATGCACCGCCGCTGGACGTCACCAGCAGGATGATCACGCCGAGCAGCGTGGCCACCGCCGCGGCGCCGATGACCGTCTTCCGGCTGACCGGGATGCTCCGGCGCTGCGCGCTCGGGCGCCCCCGGTTGATGAGCACGGTGGTGCGGTCCGCATCCGGCGCCTCGTCTGCCTCGTCCGGGCCGGGCCGGGCCAGATCGGCCTCATACCGGCCAACGTCGAATTGATCGGGCTGGCGGGCGTCCGCCCCGCCCGGCGCGAACCCGAATTCGGGCCGGGGGGCCACATACGCGGCCCGCGGGCTCGGCACCCGCGCCGTGGGCTGGCACTGATCGCACTGGCACGCGTCGGTGCCATAACCGGGTTCGCCGGCCCGGCCCGGCCCCGGCCGCGGGAATTCCCGCTGCAGTGAATCGCGCGCGTCGGATATTTCCTGTTCGACTTCTGCGGTCGTTTTCCTGAGGTCGGCGAGGTGCTCGGTCTTGAGCCGGATTATGTCCTCGAAGTAGGTGCTCACGGTCTCACCCCTGGCGTGCGCTGTGGATCAGGCGGATTCAGATCCTGATGACCGGCATGAAGCCTGCCTGCGCGGCGTCTGGTGAGCAGCTGGTGCGGTTGCGGGCACCCTGGGGGCGGCGAAGCGGGAAGGGCCGGGGGTGGCTCATGCCAGGTCATCCGAAAGCCTGTCGGCCCCGTGTGGGGGAAGCCGGCCTGGCCCGCGGCCGCCACCGCGATGGTGGCGGCCCGGGGCAGTGATCCAGCAGCGCGAGCGACCTCAGGCATGAAGGTATTAGAACATAAGTACGATGGAACTGGGAAGACGGTTTGCCTAGAACACGCGTTCGAATCTGGGGCGCCGGCCGTGACTTCCGCGCTGAGCTGGGATGATGCCGGGCCGCCAAGATCTGCCGCTGGGCTGGGGGAGCTGCCGGACAGGGTACGGGCCAGGTCCGACAAAACCGGCGGCTCCCGCTGGGCTGGCCGGTCAGCCCGCTCAGCGCGCTGAGCCAGCGGCGGGGCGGCTCAGCCCGGCCCGCCAGGCCGGCCGGGGCGCGCGTTCCGTGGCGGGTGGGCCACGCCGCGCGGGTGTCAGCCGGCCCGTGGCCGACGGTCGGGCTCGGCCGCGGTTGTGGCGGCCCGCGTGCCTGCCCTGGCCGCGTCCCCGCCGCTGCCCGCCGCGCTGGTATCCGCGCTGCTCCCGCGGCCAGGCGGCGCGCCCCCGGCCGAGCCGGTCGGCACCGCAGGCTGGCGGCCGTTGCGCCACGGCTGCGCGCGGACCAGCCAGTATGCCCCGCCGCCGAGCGCCACCACGCACAGGACCCAGCCCAGCGTGGTCGTGCCCACCCCGACGTATTTGAGCCCGGACGCGAAGATGACGAACGTGATGATGGGCCGGATGTACCGGTCCGGGGCCCGGGACGACAGGAACGAGCCGATCAGCACGGCCGGCACGCTGCCGATCACGATCGATGCGGTCACCCCGAACTGGACTGTGCCGAAGATCAGCGCACCTAGCGCCGCGGCCAGGGTCAGCGGGACGGCCTGGGTCAGGTCGGTGCCGACCAGCTGGCCCGCGCTGAGCAGCGGGTAGAGGAAGAGCAGCAGCACGATCATCAGCGATCCGGAACCGACTGACGTCATTCCTACGATGACCCCGCCGATCACGCCGATCAGCACGGTCGGCAGCGGGCGGATGGTGATCTTGTGCACGGTGCCGGTGCGCTCAGTGCCTGACCTGCGGTCCAGGATGTAGCGGAACACCATCGCGGCCGCGCCGACCAGCAGTGCCGCACCGAGCGCGACCTCGACGTGTTTCTGCTGGGCCGAGCTGCCGCCGAGCCGGTGCAGCAGGTAGGCGCCGAGGAACGCGGCCGGCACGGAGCCGATCACCATCCAGCCGACCAGGCGCAGGTTGACGGTGCCCTTGCGCAGGTGGACGGCCGCCCCTACGGGACGCATCAGCACCGCGGCGACCAGGTCACTGGAGATGGCGGCCGAGGGCTTGACCCCGAACAGCAGGATCAGCATCGGCGTCATCAGCGCGCCGCCGCCCGCCCCGGTCAGCCCGACCAGCAAGCCGACCACCGCGCTGCCCAGCACGATGTACGGGTTAACGGTCATGGCTGGGTCCCACTTCCTGCCGGGCGGTGGTCGGTGAATTCCCTAGAAAGCTCCGTCCAAATATAGGCATCGACCCGGAGATGTCTATAGCGCCGCCAAGAAAAGTGGGCTGTATAGCCCGCCGCGTTATTCTCGACTATAGCTAGAGGTATAGCCGGGAAAGGCGGTTAACTAACGGCCGCAGTCGTTACTTAAACGGCCGCAGCCGGTGCTCACCGGCCGGTCAGGCCACCGCGCGGCACAGCACGGCGAACGCCAGGGCGCCGCCGCTGAGCACCACCACGCCCTTATCCGGCGGGCCAGGCTCCAGGTCCAGGGTGAGCATGGTGCCGGCGCTCATCGCGGCCTCGATGTCCCGCTCCAGAACAGGCACCTCGTACTTGGCCGCGAGCAGGTAGCCGGGGCTGGTGACGGAAGGCCCGCTGACCGACGGAAGGTACAGCAGCGGCGCGGTGCCTATCCCGCCGCCACTGGGGTTCCAGCCGCGCGGGCTGATCGGCTGGTTCAGTACCACCTTCCCGGCCGCCCGTGGGTTGATGATGAGCCGGCCCACCATGGGGGCGGTCACGTCGATGGTGAACGGAGCGGGGTGCTCCTGCGCCGTGGCCACCTCGTCGAAGCCGGCCGGGTCGAACGTCCAGACGGTGGGGTCAATCCCAATCTGCAGTTCCGCGCTCATGCCGCTCCTCCTCGGGTCGTGCCAGTGGGTGTTCCGGCGGGCCGGGCCGGGCCTGCGGGGAGGGCTGGGCCAGCCCCAGCCGGGCGCCGACGGTCGCTGCCTCGGTGCGGTTCCGCACGCCCAGTTTGCCAAGGATCCGGGAGACATGCACGGCTACGGTCCGCTCGCTGATGAACAGCGCCCGCGCGATCTGGCGGTTGCTGTCACCCTGGATGAGCAGCGCCAGCACGTCCGATTCGCGCGCCGTGAGATCGAACCGGGCCGCCCCGCCCGCCGGCTGGCTGGCCGGGCGGGGCGGGCTGGCCAGCCGGGTCCGCCGGGCCAGGTCGCCCGCCAGCCGGAGCAGCGGGGCCGAAGGAAGGTCCGCGGCCAGGGCCTGGCCCGCGGCCAGCGCCCGGGTGGCCTGGCCGCGACGCCCGGCCCGGGCCGCCGCGTCCGCCTCGCGCAGGCGCGCGTAGGCCTCGCGGTACGGCTGGCTGGCGGCCTGCCACGCGCCGGCCACGCCGCGCCACGTTTCCCGGGTGTCGCGGCCGTGGCTGCGGGCCTCCTCGGCCGCTTCGAGCAGCGCGAACGCGGCTATCGCGGGCCAGGCGGCCCCCGTCGGCGGCCACAATGGCGTGGGCCCGGGCCCCGAACGTGCCGGCGGCCGGCGCCCAGAGCTCGGCCAGGTCGCTGGGCCGCGCCACGCCGGGCAGGGCGGCCAGGCCGGCCGCGGTCCCGGCCCCGGCGGCCAGCAGCCGGATCTCGTCTTCGGCCAGGTCCGCGCCGGCCAGGGCGGCCAGCCCATCCAGCACCTGGCCGGCCGCGGCAGCCAGGTCACCGGCGTGCAGCGCCTGCTCGGCCAGGCACGCCCGGAGCGGGCCGGTGAGCCGGGGATCCTCGGGCGCCTTTTCCAGCCCGGCGGCCAGCGAATCGGCCCACTCCGCGTCGCCGAGGCCTACGGCCAGCTCCAGCCGGAGCAGGTCCAGGTACTGCACGTAGGCCGTGGACTCACCGGCCAGTTCGGCCAGCAGCTGGCCCGCCTCCGCCCACCGTCCGGTCGCGACCAGCACCGCGGCGGTGTTGTTGTCCAGCACCGAGGTCAGTGAGGGCGGGGCGTCCAGGGCCCGGGCCGCTTGCGGCCGGCCCGGGCCACGGCCAGCGCCTCCGTGAACCGGCCCGCCGTGCACAGCAGGTACATGTGATTGGCCGCGGCCCGCACAATGTCCTCGATGCTGCCGCTGGCCTGGGCCAGGCGGTCAGCCGTCCGGAGCGCGGCCAGGCCGGCGTCCAGGCCGCCGCGCTGGGCCACGATGATGCCCAGCGTGGCCAGGGCGTGTGCCTGCTCGGCGGGCGCGCCGGCCTGCTCGGCCTGCTGGATGGCCCGCTCCGCTTCGGGCTGGGCCGCGTCGAGCTCGCCGAGCAGCATCCGGTGAGTGGCCAGCGCGGCCAGCGCGCGGGCGCGCAGCGCGGACGGCGGCCCAGCCGGGATGAGCGCCACCGCCTGCTCGCTGGCTGCCGCCGCGGCATGCGGGTCGCCCGCCTCCCAGCGGTACCGGCCGAGCCGTTCCAGCAGCCGGGCCCGGTCGGCCGGGTCGGCCGGGCTGGCCCGGGCCAGCCCGGCCGCGGTCCAGTCCGCGGCGCGTTCCGGATCCCCGGCCCAGCTGGCCGCCTGGGCGGCCTCCTCGAGCAGGCCCGCGCCCAGGCCGGGTAGCCATGCCGCCAGGTCGATGGCCAGCGCGTAGTGGCGGGCGGCCTCGGGGTAGGCGCGGGCCGAGACGGCCTGGCGGGCGGCGGCCACGGCCGCCGGGGCGGCCCGGTCCGGGCAGCCCGCCCGCTGCCAGTGCTGGGCCAGCATTCCCGGGCTCACGTCCGTGCGCCCGGCCAGCGCGGTGGCCAGCGCCCGGTGCAGCAGCTGCCGTTCACCGGGCAGCAGCCCCTCATACAGCGCCTGCCTGATCAGGCCGTGCCGGAACGCGTAGCCGTCGCCGGCCGGGCCAATCAGCCCGGATGCCACGGCCTGCCGCGCCGCCGTGAGCAGCTGCTGCTCATCGACCGGAAGCGTCGCGGCGAGCAGTGCGTGTGACATCCCGCCGTCGGCCACGCAGACCTGGTCGAGCAGGGCCCGGGCTTGCTCGGGGAGGCTGGCCGCGCGGGCCAGCACAGCGTCGGCGATCGAGGGCGGCGGCCCCGCCGTG
The DNA here is from genome assembly GCA_963834515.1 of uncultured Actinomycetes bacterium. GTDB lineage: Bacteria > Actinomycetota > Actinomycetes > Streptosporangiales > Streptosporangiaceae > RYN-230. The sequence continues at coordinate 323,647 of CAWICB010000001.1, forward strand.
TCGGCCACGGCCAGTTCCTGGGCGTACAGCGGGTTGCCGCCCGCGGCGGACACCACCGCGGCCAGCCGGTCGGCGCGGCTGCCATCCGGCAGCAGCCGGGTGACCAGTTCGGACATCTCGGCGTCGGACAGGCCGGTGAGCCGGAGCCGGGTCACGCCAGGCCGGCGTTCCAGCTCGGCCAGCCAGCGGCGCGTCCCGGGGTCCAGGTCCTCGTCGCGCAGCGTGGCGGCCAGCAGCACCGGGGCCTGGTGCAACCGGACGGCCAGGAAGGCCAGCAGTTCCCGGGACGAGTCGTCCGCCCAGTGCAGGTCCTCCAGCACGAGGATCAGCGGCGCGCGGGTGGCGAGCTCGCGGAGCAGCCCGAGCAGGCGGACGAACAGGCGGTGCCGGGCGGCGAGCATGTCCCCGGCCGCGCCGTCGTCCAGCAGCCAGCCGGCCTGCTCGCCCAGGGCGGCGGCGAACGGCCCGTAGGCCAGGGCGGCGCCGGCCAGCGGCGCGGACTCGCCGCAGCGGACCTGGGCGCCAGCCGAGCGCGCCTGCTGGCTCAGCTCCTCGACCAGCCTGGTTTTGCCGATCCCGGACGGCCCGGTGATCAGCAACAACTGGGCCTGGCCCGCGGCCGCGCGAGCCACGGCGGCCGACAGCACCTGGCGCTCGGCAATCCGCCCCACGATCGGCGCCGACCTTGCCACATGCAAAGTGTCCGGGGTTTACCGGCCGGTGTCGACCGCCGTAGTCAATTCCCGCCGCCCTGAATACGTATCGCTGCCGATGTGCGGCGATGCCCGTTACCGCACGCTGCTGGCATGACAGCTGCGGCCGGGGGCCGGCCGCACCAATCTCAGGGGGAACCAGTCATGCGCAAGACCATCATCACCACCCTCGTCGTGGCGGCTGCGGCCACGGCTGTGAGCGGGGCCGGCATCGCCCTGGCCAGTACCCACGGGGGAGCCACCACCGGCACCGAATCGTTCCAGATGATGAGCACGTCGGGAACCAGCCCGCACGCCAGCCTCATCGCCCGCGGCGTGTTCACGGCGCCCGGGGTGGACACCGAGCAGGCGCACAACACGGCCACGTTCGCATTCCCGAACGGGACGGTCCGGGTGAAGCACTCAGGCGGCACCGGCCCACAGTCGTTCAACCCGAAGACGTGCCTGCTCACCGTCGACCAGCACGGCACTTACCAGCTCACCGGCGGCACCGGCAAGTACGCCGGGATCTCTGGTCACGGGCGGTACGCGCTGGACATCCTGGCCATCGCGCAGCGCTCCGGCGGCAAGTGCTCGCAGTCCAAGCCGCCCGCCGCGTTCCACCAGGTGATCAACGCAACTGGGCCGGTCAGCCTGCCGTAACCAGCTCCGGTCCAACTGTGCCCGGCCACCACCGCGGTGGCCGGGCACAGCCGCGTAGTCAATTCCCGCCGCCCCGAATACGCATTGCTGACGATGTGCACGGAAGCCGTTTCCGGCAGCGTGGTCGGCGAAACTGCTGGCCGGCCCGCCGCAGCCGCGGCGACCAGGCTGGCCAGGCATGCACCTGAGGGGGAACCTAGTCATGCGCAAGACCATCGCCGCGACGTTTGTCGCGGCCGCTGCGACCGCTGCCGTGGCGGGCGCCGGGATCGCCGGCGCCAGCACTCATGCCGCGGGCACCACCGGGACCGAGCACTTCCAGGCCATGACCACCAACGGCACGTCGTCGACGGCCAGCGTCATCGCCTACGGCGTGTTCACCGGCGCGGCCGTGGACCATCAGCAGGCGCACAACATGGACACGTTCGTGTTCTCGAACGGCACGCTGCGGATCCATCACGCCAGCAGCGGCAAGACGCAGCAGTCCGTCAACCCGAAGACCTGCCTGCTCACCATCGACCAGCACGGCACCTACCAGATCACCGGGGGGACCGGGAAGTACGCCGGGATCAGTGGCCACGGCACCTACCGGCTCAGCATCCTGGCCGTCGCGGCGCGCTCTGGCGGCAAGTGCTCGGAGTCCAGGCCGCCGGCCGCCTACCACCAGGTGATCAACGCGAGCGGCCCGGTGACGCTCAAGTAACCACACCCCTACCAGCCTGCGCCCGGCCACCCACGGTGGCCGGGCGCAGGACTGTCAGCACCAGGCCAGACAATCGGGCCATGGTCACCACGGCAGACGTGCGGCAGGTGGCGCTGTCGCTGCCCCGCACCGAGGAGCACCTGATCCACGACCGGGTCAAGTTCCGGGTCGGCCGGATCGTGTACGCTGCGCTGTCCCGGGACGAGGCGATCCTGGGCTTCGGCTTCCCCCGGGATGAGCGGGCCGCGCTGATCGCGGCCGAGCCGGACCGGTTCCTGCTGGCCCGGGCCAGCGATGCGCGGTACCAGTGGATCAACGCCCGGATGGCCACGCTCAGCGTGGCTGAGATGCGCGAGTTCGTCACCGACGCGTGGTGCATGGTGGTGCCGAAGCGGCTGGCCGCGGCCCATCTGGGCGGCTAGCCCCAGCCGGAGCGGCCGGTCACCCCGGCGGCGTGCTTCCCGATGAGCTGGCCGGCGATCGCACCGGGGTCATCCCGATCTAGTTCGGCCGCGGGCCAACGTCCAGTGGCGCCTTGCCCTCGCGCAGGATGAGCCCGGCCAGCCAGCCGGCCGAGAGCGCGCCGATGGTGTCCCAGACGTGACCCGCGATCAGGCCCACGCCGTCGAGTCGCTGATCGTGCTGCCGCGGGTGGCGGCGAGCATCCGGAGCGGGATGGGGAACCCTTCATCCGGGGGCGAGTGGCCAGCGGCCGTTACTGGCCTGGGCACATCGCCGCCGCCTGGCCGGCGCCGCACACCGTCAACTCGTGCCGTTGGCCACGCACCGGGCCGGCCTGGGGCACCCCGGCCGCGCTGCTGGGGGTGAGCCGGACAACGATCGCCCGGTGCCGCAGCAGCACGGTCACGTGCGGCATCGGCCGGCCGGCGAACAGGTACCGAGGGCCCAGATACCGCGCGGCGCGGTGATCCACGGCGGGCTCATATCCGGCGGCGCGCAGCGCCCAGGCGAGGCCGAGAGTGACGTCCCGGTCGTAAACCCCGTCCGTCGCCACCGACAGCTCCAGCCGCTGGCGGGGCAGCAGCTGCTCGATGCGCTGCGCGGCCAGCCGGGTGGCGGTCACGTTCCGGGCCGCGGTCGCGGCGGCCCACGCCCGCGCTTGCTGGGCCACCGCCAGCCACGATCCCAGGCCGATCAGTGCGATGGCGGCCACGCCGAGGACGCGGACGCCCCAGCGCGCTGCTGATCCGGCTGCCAGGCCGGGGGAGCCGCGCGCCGGCTGGGGCCGGGCGGTGAGCGGGCCTCGCCGGCTTCCCGCCGCCCGGCCACCCCCCGTCCGGCCACCCGCAGTCCGGCCACCCGCCGTCCGGCCAGCACAGCCGCTGCGCCGGTGGCCAGCCAGGCGAGCACGCCCACCGGGAGCAGGACGATCAGCAGGTAATTCTGATCACGGTGACCGATGTCGTGCAGCGGGATATTCGAGTACGTGGCCAGGACCGCGCCGCTGGCCAGCACGCTGACCGCGGCCAGGGCGGCCAGCCGGCGGGATCGCAGCGGCCAGATCGCGACAGCCAGCACGGCGGCGGTGACAGCCAGCACGGCCACGCCGAACCCCGGCCTGGCGGCGCCGATCGCGGTCGCGATGCCCTGGTCGCGGAGCGGCAGCCACGGCTGCCACCAGACTGGGGGCGGCAGGGCTGACGCGGTGAGCGCCTTCAGCCCGAATGCGGGGCCGGCCGGGTGCCCCGCACCCACGCTGGCGGTCAGCAGGCTGAGGTTGCCGTGGTGGCTGGTGAACTGCTGGATCAACGGGGCGACCCAGCAGGCCGTGCCCGCCACCAGCCCGGCCACCGCCCAGCCGTACCCGGCCCGGGCCCGGATGGTGTCCGCCAGCCCGGCCACCAATGCCACCAGCACAAGAGCGGCCGAGGCCAGCGTGAACATCAGGTGAGCCTGCGCGGCCACCGACGCGGCGAGCACGAGCACCGGCCACCAGCGGCGCCGGCCGCCCAGCACAGCCAGGCCCGCGGCCAGCGCGGCCAGGAAGAACACCACGCCGAGCCATGGGTTCCAGTACGGCTCCGCCGCGACCAGGGGCTGCCAGGCCACCGTGCCGACGATGATCCCGCTGGCCAGCACGCCGCCGAACGCGCCGAACACCGACCAGGTGGCCTCGATCGCGAGCGAGGCCGCGACCATGCACCACAGCGCCGCGCCCCACACCACCCCGGCCCGCGGGTCGATGTGCACCGGGATGGCGAGCAGCCAGTACTGCAGCGGCCCGGGATCGAACGCGCCGTTGTGCAGCTGGGTGGCCTGCCCGACCAGGGGGCCGTAGGGAGTCAGCACATCCCAGGAGCGGAGCGCAATGGCCGCGCCATCGGCGATAACCGGCGAGTCGCCCTGGACCGAACGTACCGCGCCGATCGCGAACGGTATCCAGGCGGCCAGGTGCGCGGCCAGCCGGAAGACGCTGGCCAGACGGGGCGGGACAAGCGGCCCGTCCGGAGCGGGCAGCGCGGCCCGGTCCGCCGCCACAGCGGCTGGCCAACCGGGCATCTCCGTCACCGTCCCTGATCAGTATTAGGTCCAACGTGCCACCCGCCTGGCTCGTGCCCAGCAGCGCGGACGCACGAGGGGGAGGGTTCCGTGGAACCCTCCCCCTCAGTGCGCGGGTGAGCCAGCCGGTCAGGGATCGGTGCGGGTGGCGTCCTGCGGATCCAGGCTTTCCTGGGTGATGGCCGGCTGCGGGGTGGCCGGGTCCACGTCCGCCGCGTCGGCCAGCGCCGACCCGGTCACGGTCGCGCTGGACACCGGCAGGTCGGCCTCGGGCGTGCCCACGCCGGGCTCCGGCCACGTCTTCAGCTCGACCTGCGGGATCAGCCAGGAGGCCAGGAAGGCCAGCCCGGCGATCGGGACGGCAACCAGGAACACGGTCTGGATCGACTCGGCGTAGCCGGCCACGAAGCCCTGGTGCACCACCGCGGGCAGCTGCTTGAGCAGCGCCGGGGTGGCGTCCGAGGCGCTGAAGCCGGCCGGGATGGAGACCCCGTGCAGGTGCTTGGCCAGGTTGCCGACCAGCACGTTGGCAAAGATCGCACCGAAGATGGCGGTGCCGAACGAGCCGCCGATGGAGCGGAAGAACGTGGCCCCGGACGTGGCCACACCCAGTTCGCTGTGCGGCACGCCGTTCTGCACGATGATCACCAGCACCTGCATCACGCCACCGATGCCCATGCCGAGGACCAGCATGTACAGCGCGTCCTGCAGGGTGGACGAGCCCACGCCCATCAGCGAGAGCAGGTACAGCCCGATGGTCATCAGCGCTGTCCCGGCGATCGGGAAGAACCGGTACCTGCCGGTCCGCGAGATGATCTGGCCGGAGCCGATCGACGTCACCAGCAGCCCGGCCATCAGCGGCAGCAGGTACACCCCGGAGATGGTCGGCGAGATGCCGCGCACCACCTGGAAGAACGCCGGCAGGTAGGTGATCGCGCCGAACATCGCGAAGCCGACGATGAATCCGACCAGGCTGGTCACCCAGAACGTGCGCAGCCGGAACAGGTGCAGGGGCAGGACCGGCTCCACGGCCCTCCGCTCGACGACCACGAACAGCCCGATCAGCAGCACGCCGGCCACGCCGAGGATGTAGATCGGGGCGGACCGCCACGGGTACGTGGTACCGCCGAGGCTGGTCAGCAGGATCAGCGAGGTGGCGGCGAGGGACAGCACCACGAACCCCAAGTAGTCGATCACGTGGTGCACCCGGGCCAGGTGACCTGGCACCTGGCTGGCCACGACCAGCAGCGCGATGATGCCGATCGGCACGTTGATGTAGAAGATCCAGCGCCAGGACAGGTCGTCCACGAACACCCCGCCCAGCAGCGGGCCGATCACGCTGGCCACGCCGAAGACGGCGCCGAACAGCCCGACGTACCGGCCCCGCTCCCGGGGTGAGACCACGTCACCCACGATGGCCTGGGCGCCGACCATCAGGCCGCCCGCGCCCAGGCCCTGGACGGCGCGGAACGCGATCAGCTCGATCATGGACGTGCTGATGCCGGACAGGATCGAGCCGGCCACGAAGATGACGATCGCCGCCTGGAAGAAGATCTTCCGGCCGTACTGGTCGCCCAGCTTGCCCCATAGCGGGGTGGACACCGTGGTGGCCAGCAGGTATGCGGTGATGACCCAGGCGATGTGCGAACCGCCCTTGAGGTCGCCAACGATGGTTGGCAGCGCGGTGGACACGATCGTCTGGTCGAGCGCGGCGAGCAGCATGCCGAGCATGAGCGCGCCGATGATGAACAGGACACGGCGGCGGCCCAGCCCGGGCAGGGCGCCGTTGCCAGTGCCGGCCGCAGCGGCCGGCGGGCCGGCGGCGGGCGCGGGAGTGGCGGAAGCCATCAGTGGTTGTCCTTTCTGTCCGCCGCGGTCCGCTGCGGGGGGGTCTTGGGGGGTCGCCCCCCGGGGCTGGCACTGACGAGACGCAGCGCGCAGTCTTCTGGCAGCCCGTCGGCGACCGCGCGGAAGGCCAGGTCGACGAGTGTGGTGAGCGGCACCGTGCCGCCGGAGCCGGCCCAGAACGAGATGCTGGCCCGGAACACGCTGACCGCCGAAGCGGCCAGCAGCGCCGGGTACGGGTCCTGATCCGGGTCGGCGCCCAGCCGCTCGGCCAGTCCCTCGGCCGCGGCCCGCTCGACCAGAGCCATCTGGGCCGCGTGCGCGGCCCGCAGGTGGGCGTCGGCGCGGGCCTCCTTCATCCGGCGCAGCCAGTCCACCGGCTCGCCGCCCAGTTCGCGGAGCTCGTCCGCGACCGCCTGGGCGTCCTCGGTGATCACGATGCGCAGCGCCTCCAGGGCCGGGCGCACCAGGCGCCGTCCGCACCAGCCGCTCGCGCAGCGACGCGGCCCGGTCCGGGTCGGCGCCGAACAGCGCGGCTTCCTTGGACGGGAAGTAGTTGAAGAACGTCCTCGGCGAAACGTCGGCCGCCTCTGCGATGTCCTCGACGGTGACGTGCGCGAAGCCGCGCTGGGCGACCAGGTCCAGCGCCACCCGGCGGAGCGACCGGCGGGTGGCCAGCTTCTTGCGCTCGCGGAGCGAGGCCCGCGGCTCCCCGGTCTCGGTGGTACTAGCCAGTGTCATTGTGCGCTCACTACAAGTTTGCGTGCCATCTAAACTTGCACTCGCAAGAATATTACACTGAGCGCAACATTGCCCCGGTGGGTCGTTATTCCCGGGCCGCCGGGCCAGCCGGGAGGCACTGGCCGCCGCGCGGAGTTAGGCCAAGAAAGCCTGCTGGGCGGCGGTGGCCGGGCGGGCAGGGCGGGCCGGCCACCGCCCGGGGGTCAGCGGGCCGCGAGGAACTCGAGCAGGGCCGGGTTGACCACCTCGGGGTAGGTCCAGCCCACGTTGTGCGGGCCGCCGTGCACGGTCACGAACTTGAGGTCCTTGATCAGCCCGGGCAACCGGGCCGCCGTTGAACGGGTAGGGCAGGATCCGGTCCTGGTCGCCGTGGATGAGCAGTACCGGGACGTCGAGCTTGGGCAGGTCGGCCCGGAAGTCGGTGAGCCAGGTGTCCACGCACGCATAGGCCGCGTACCAGGACGCGGCGACCGCCACGTTGAACGAGTTCTGCCACGCCTGGTCGCTGATCCGGCCTTCTGCGCGGAGCACGTCCACGTTGTAGAAGTTGTCCAGGAAGTCCTTGAAGTAGGCGGGCCGGTCCTTGACCACGGCCTCCTTGATGCCGTCGAACACGGACTGGTCCACCCCCTCGGGGTTGTCCGGCGTCTTGAGCAGGTAGGGCGGGATCGCGCCTATCAGCACCGCCTTGCGGATCCGGCTCGAGCCGTATGTGCCGATGTAGCGGGTCACCTCCCCGGTGCCCATGGAGAACCCGCCCAGCACCAGGTCGTGCAGGTCCAGGTACTGGATCAGGGTGTGCAGGTCGGCCGCGAACGTGTCGTAGTCGTAGCCGGTGGTGGCCTGGCTGGACTGGCCGAAGCCGCGCCGGTCGTACGTGATGACCCGGTACCCCTCGTCCAGCAGGACGCGGGCCTGCCGCTCCCAGGATGCCCCGTTCAGCGGGTACCCGTGGATGAGCAGGACCGGCTGACCGGTCCCGTGATCCTCGTAGTAGATCTCGATGTCGGTACTGTTCTCCCGGCCGACGGTAACCTTTGCCATGCCACTCCCTCCCCGGTGCGTGCACTTTGCTCTGCCTGAACCACCCTGCCCCGTTTGCCCCGCTGTGCAACCCCAGGCTGGCCGGCTATCCGGTGAACTCCGGCTATCGGGCGCAGCAGCGGCCAGTCAGTGACCAGCGAGGCCGGCCCGGATCCGGTGCACGGGGGGCGGCGGCCCGGATGACAGACTTGGATGATGTCCGCACCACTGCGCTGCCTGGTCACCGGGGCATCCGGCTATATCGGGGGACGGCTGGTCCCGGAACTGCTCGCGGCCGGGCACACCGTCCGGTGCATGGCCCGTGATCCTGGCAAGCTGGGCGACCGGCCGTGGTCGGCGGACGTCGAGGTCGCGGCGGCGGACGCGGCCAACGCGGGCGCGGTGCGGCGCGCGCTGGACGGCGTGGACGTGGCCTACTACCTGATCCACTCGCTGGGCACCGGGGTCACGTTCGAGCAGCGGGACCGGGACGCCGCCCAGGTGTTCGCGGACGTGGCCCGGCAGGCCGGGGTGGGCCGGATCGTCTACCTGGGCGGCATCGTGTCCGGGCCGCCCGGCGAGCTGTCACCGCACCTGCGGTCCCGCGGTGAGGTGGGGGAGATCCTGCTGCGCAGCGGGGTGCCCACGGCCGCGCTGCAGGCCGCGGTGATCATCGGCAGCGGGTCGGCGTCGTTCGAGATGCTCCGTTACCTGACCGAGCGGCTGCCGGTCATGGTCACGCCGCGCTGGGTGGAGACCCGGATCCAGCCCATCGCCGTCCGTGACGTACTGCGCTATCTGGCCGGCTGCGCGGCGCTGCCCGCGGACGTGAGCCGGCGCTTCGACATCGGCGGCCCGGACGTGCTGACGTACGCCGAGATGATGCGCCGGTACGCGGCCGTGGCCGGCCTGCCGCCGCGGGTGCTGGTCGCCGTTCCGCTGCTCACCCCGCGGCTGTCCTCGCTGTGGGTCGGCCTGGTCACCCCGGTCCCCGGCGGGCTGGCCAGGCCGCTGGTCGAGTCGCTGCGCAACGAGGTGGTCTGCGCGGAGCACGACATCGCGGCGTACGTGCCCGACCCGCCCGGCGGGCTGCTGCCGATCGACGAGGCCATCGCGCTGGCCCTGCGGCACACCCGGGAAGGTGACGTGTCCACCAGCTGGTCCTCGGCCGGCCCGCCCGGCGCGCCGAGCGACCCGCTGCCCAGCGACCCGTCCTGGGCCGGCGGGTCGCTGTTCGTGGACGAGCGGAGCAGCGTGGTGCACGCCACACCCGCGGACGTGTGGCGGGTCATCGAGGGCATCGGCGGCGCGACCGGCTGGTACTCATTCCCGGCCGCGTGGGCGGTGCGGGGCCTGCTCGACCGGCTGGCCGGCGGGGTCGGGCTGCGCCGCGGCCGCCGCGACCCGCGCCACCTGCGGCCGGGCGACGCGCTGGACTTCTGGCGGGTCGAGGCCATCACCCCGGGCTCGCTGCTGCGGCTGCGCGCCGAGATGAAGCTGCCCGGCCTGGCCTGGCTCGAGCTGTCCGTGGACCGCGACCAGGCCGGCCAGACGCGCTACCGGCAGCGGGCCATCTTCCAGCCGCGCGGCCTGGCCGGGCACGCGTACTGGCGGTCCATCGCGCCGTTCCACGGCGTCGTGTTCGGCGGGATGGTGCGCAACATCACCCAGGCCGCCGAGCGGGTGGCCCCGGTCCAGGGGTTAGCCCAGCCGGGGCTTGACTGCGTACCACGGTACGGCTGTTAGCGTCGCCACCATGGCTGGCTTGACGATCGGCAAATTCGCCGCCGCCGGAGGGGTCGGCGTCGAGACGGTGCGGTTCTACCAGCGGCGCGGCCTGCTGGCCGCGCCCGACCGCGGCCGGTCCGGATTCCGCGAGTACTCCGAGGACGACCGGTGGCGGCTGGCCTTCATCCGCCGGGCCCGGGCGCTCGGCTTCAGCCTGGGCGAGATCCGGGACCTGCTCGGCCCGGCCCAGGCCCGGTCCACGGCGGAGATCGTCCGGGCCGCCGAGCTGAAGCTGGCCGCCAACGCGGCCCGGATGCAGGAACTGGCCCAGCTGCAGGGCCGGCTCCGCCGCCTGGTCCAGGTGTGCGAGCACGGCGACAGCGACGACTGTGTGGCGCTGCACGTCACCGGCCCCAGGAGGATCTGACCCGATGAGCGCCGAGCTGAGCAATGGCGTGGTGCGCGCCGCCACCGACGAGACGTTCGCGGCCGCCGTGCTGGGCCAGCCCCGGCCGGTCCTGGTGGAGTTCTGGGCCGAGTGGTGCCCGCCGTGCCGCCAGCTCGCGCCGGTCCTGGACGCGCTCGCGGCCGACCTGGCGGGCCAGGTCGACGTGGTCAAGGTCAACATCGACGAGAACCCGCACACCGTGTCGCGCTACGGGATCATGCTCGCGCCGACGCTGAACCTGTACCGCGGCGGCGAGGTCGTCCACCAGGTCGTCGGGGCCCGGTCCAAGTCCGCACTGCTCCGCGCGTTCGGCCTGGACGGCTGACCCCGGCACGCCCGGTGAGCCCGGCGCGCCTTGCCGGGCGGCCGCGGGGTGGGCAGGGTGGGGGCATGATCGAGGCAGTCATCTTCGACCTGGACGGCGTGCTGATCGACTCCGAGCCGGTGTGGGAGGAGGTCCGCCGCCAGGTGGTGGCCGAGTTCGGCGGGCAGTGGGCCGCCGACACGCAGCAGCGGCTGATGGGCATGAGCACCGGGGAGTGGGCCAGCTACCTGAGCCGCGGGCTCGGCGTCCAGCTCCCGCCGGACCAGGTGGCCACGGTGGTCACCAGCCGGATGGCGGCCCGGTACCGCGCGCACCTGCCGCTGCTGCCCGGCGCGGTGCAGGCCGTCGAGCGCCTGTCCGCGCACTGGCCGCTCGGCCTGGCCAGCTCCGCACCGTTGTCGCTGATCGACACGGTGCTTAACGCCAGTGCCCTCCGGCCGTACTTCGCCGTCGCCATGTCCACCGAGCAGGTCAAGGCCGGCAAGCCGGCCCCGGACATCTACCTCGCGGTCGCGGCCAAGCTCGGCCAGCCCGCCGCGCGGTGCGCCGCGGTGGAGGACTCGGCCAACGGGCTGCGCTCGGCCGCCTCGGCGGGCTGCCAGGTCATCGCCGTCCCGCGCCCTCGGTACCCACCCGGTGACGAGGCGCTCGGCCTGGCCGGGGTGGTACTCGGCAGCCTCACCGAGCTGACCGCAGAAGTAGTCCGCGACCTCAGCTGAAGGTCTGTGCGCGGCGGCGAGGCGGGGCCCGCCGAAGGCGGGTGCTCGCCGAGCCGGCGGTCGGCGCGAAGCGGCGATCGGGGGGTCCAGGGGGTCGTCCCCCCGGAACAAAGCTGCGAGGATCGCGCCATGCGGATTGCGACCACCGTCGGGTACTGGAGTGCCGGGCCGCCCGCGGACGCGGCCGAGCTGTTTGCCACGGCCGACCGGCTCGGCATCGACCAGATCTGGACCGCGGAAGCGTACGGCAGTGACGCCTGGACCCCGCTGGCCTGGTGGGGATCGCAGACGGCCCGGATCAAGCTGGGCACCGCGGTGTCGCAGCTATCCGCCCGGCCGCCGGCCACGCTGGCCATGACCGCGATGACCATGGATCACCTGTCTGCTGGCCGGATTCTGGTCGGTGTCGGGACCAGCAACCCGCAGGTGGTCGAGGGCTGGTACGGCCAGCCCTACCCGCGTCCGCTGCAGCGGACCCGGGAGTACATCGAGATCGTCCGGGCCGTCATCGCGCGGCGCGAGCCCATCGAGTACCAGGGCCAGCACTACCAGCTGCCGCTGCCGGGCGGGACCGGGCTGGGCAAGCCGCTGCGCTCGATCCTGCACCCGCTGCGCACCGAGATCCCGGTCTACCTGGGCGCGGAGGGCCCGAAGAACGTAGCCCTGGCGGGTGAGATCGCCGACGGCTGGAACGCGCTCTTCTTCTCCCCGGCCATGAACGACTTCTACGCTGGCGCGCTGGCCGACGGGTTCGCCCGGCCGGGCGCCCGGCACACGGCGGACACGTTCGACGTGGTCGGCGGCCCGATGCGGATCATCGTGGACGACGACGTGGAGCGCGCCGCCGACCAGCTCCGGCCCGCGCTCGCGCTGTACATCGGCGGGATGGGCGCTCGCGGGGTCAACTTCCACCACGAGGTCTTCGTCCGGATGGGCTACCCGGACCAGGCCAAGGTCATCCAGGACCGCTACCTGGCCGGCGACCGGGCCGGGGCCATCGCCGCGGTGCCCACCCGGCTGGTGGAGGACGTGGCGCTGATCGGCCCGTGGCCCAAGATCATCGACGAGCTGCCGAGGTGGCGGGACACCGTGCTGACCACGTTCTCGGTCAGCACCGACATGCACCATCTGCCCCGCGTCGTCGACCTGCTCCGCTCCTGACCGGTCGTGGGCCGCAACTGACCGAGAGGAGTATCCCGTGGACAGCCCGGCCAGCCTGGACAACCTGACCGCGCTCGATGTGCATGTTCATGTCGAGGCCGATGCCCACGGCCGCACCGCCCTCGACCAGGAGCTGCTGGATGCTTCGGCGGCTTATTTCCGCGGCGGCCAGCCCCGGGTGCCGACCGTCCACGACGTGGCGGCCTATTACCGGGAGCGCAGCATCGGGGCGGTGGTGTTCACGGTCGACGCGGGGACGGCACTGGGCCAGACGCCGCCGAGCAGCGAGGAGATCGCTGATGTGGCCGCCGAACATGCGGACATACTGATCCCGTTCGGCTCGGTCGATCCGCTGGCCGGCGACGCCGCGGTGCGCCGGGCGCGCAGGCTGGTGCAGCAGCACGGCGTGCGCGGGTTCAAGTTCCACCCCAGCTTGCAGGCGTTCCGCCCGGACGACCACGCCTACTACCCGCTGTATGAGGCGGTGCAGGAGATGGGGGTCCCGGCGCTGTTCCACACTGGCCAGACGGGCATCGGGGCCGGGCTGCCCGGCGGCCGGGGGATCAAGCTGGGGGTGTCGGACCCGATCCTGCTCGACGACGTGGCGGCCGACTTTCCCGGGCTGACCGTGATCCTGGCCCACGCGTCGATCCCCTGGCACGAGACAGCGATCGCGATGGCGACGCACAAGGCGAATGTCTTCATCGACCTGTCCGGCTGGTCGCCGCGGTACTTCCCGCCCCAGCTGGTGCGCATGGCCAACTCGCTGCTGCGCAGCAAGGTGCTGTTCGGGTCGGACTTCCCGGTGATAACTCCGGACCGGTGGCTGGCGGATTTCGCGGCCCTGGACGTTAAGCCGCAGGTCCGGCCGCTGATCCTGAAGGACAACGCGGCCCGGGTACTCCGACTGGCCGGGTAGCGGGCGGCGGCCGGGTCCAGTCCGGCCTGGGAAGTCACGGGCGGGCCGGCGTGTGCCGCGCGGTCTGCGGGGAAACAGAACGAGGAGAGGCCTGGCCGGCCCCAGCCGGCCAGGCAACCAGCGTGCCCGGGCCACGACCGGCCCGGCTCAGGAGGTAGTGGCCATGACCGTCGGCGGCAGCATCGCGCTCATCGTGATCGGCGCCATCCTCCGGTTTGCCATCAGCTGGTCACCCGCCTACATCAACGTCCAGCTCATCGGCCTGATCCTGATGATCGCCGGGATCCTCGGACTGATCATCTCGCTGGCACTCCTGACCACCCGCCGCCGCCGGGCGGCGACCCGCCCCGGTGGCACCGAGGTGTACGAGGAGCGCCGTTACCGCGAGCCCCCGCGGTAGACCGTGCACCGCCCAGTCCCGCTGGGCGCTAGCGGGCGTTCAGGCTGCTGACCTCGCGTTATACGGGCGGTCAGGTCGGGCCCGGGCACAGCCGTTGCATAGAATCAAGATCAACGGCGCGCAGGCGGGGGTGCGGCTGGGCAGCCAGCCGCGGCGCAGCGGGACTGGGAGACAGAGCATGGCGCGTTCCATCTGGTCGGGATTCCTGAGCTTCGGGCTGGTCAGTGTCCCGGTGGGGCTGTACCCGGCCACCGCCGACCAGACGATCCACTTCAACCAGCTGCACAAGGGCACCTCGCACCGGATCCGGTACAAGAAGGTCGACGAGGTCACCGGGGAAGAGGTCGCGACCAGCGACATCGTCAGCGGCTACGACCTGGGCGGCGGAGAGTACGTGGTGATCACCCGGGACGAGCTCAAGGAAGCGGCGCCCGGCAAGTCGGAGACCATCGAGATCAGCGACTTCATCGACCTGGACGAGATCGACCCGGTGCACTTCCGGACCACGTACTACCTGGCGCCCCGGGGCAAGGGCGCGGACCGGGCCTACGCGCTGCTCCGGCAGGCGATGGGCGAAACCGGCAAAGTGGGCATCGCCACCATGGTGCTGCGGGACAAGGAGCACCTGGTCGCCGTCCGGCCCGGGGCTGACGTGCTGATCCTGGAGACGATGTACTTCGCCGACGAAATCCGGACACCAAGCGAGGAACTGGACAGCCTGCCCCAGGACGTCAGCTTCCAGGGCCGGGAACTCGACGTGGCCAAGAAGCTGGTCGAGTCGCTGACCGTGCCGTGGCAGCCGGAGGACTACCACAACACGTACCGGGCCCGGGTCCTGGAGCTGATCGACCAGAAGCGGGAGGGCCAGGCGGTGGTCTTCGAGGCCGAGCGGCCCAAGTCCAACGTGATCGACCTGATGGCCGCGCTGGAAGGCTCGCTGGCCCGGATGGAGGAGGACGGTGGGGCCGGGTCAGCCAAGCCCGCCGCAGGGGGCGCGCCGGGTCAGGTGGGCGCGCCGGGTCAGGTGGGCGCGCCGGGTCAGGTGGGCGCGCCGGGTCAGGCGGGGGCGCCGGGCCAGGTGGGCGCGCCGGGTCAGGTGGCCGCGCCGGGTCAGGTGGGCGCGCCGGGTCAGGTGGGCGCGGTGCCCAGCCCGCCGGGCCGCCGTCGCCGGGCCGGGGCCGGTCCCGGAAGGCGGCGCCGGCCGGGGCGGCTGAGCTGGACGGCCTGTCCAGGGCCGACCTGCTGGCCCGGGCGGCTGAGCTGGACATCCCCGGCCGGTCCAGGATGTCCAAGCCGGAGCTCATCGGGGCCATCGCGGCCGCGCCCGCCCGGGCGGCTGCGCCCGCGCAGGCCGGCTCGCCCGCTAAGGCGGCCTCGCCCGCCCGGTCGGCCGCCCCGGCCAGGCGGCGGCCGCGGAAGATTTCCTAGCCATCTGCCCGCTGGCCGGCCTGTCGCGCGGCCTGATGTCGGTCCCGGGTGATAGGCCAGTCTCGGAGGTAGCCGAGATGCCCGACCCAGCCATGATCACCGGAACCTGCCCGGAGTGCCGCCAGGACCTGGAGCACTGCCATGGCACCGCGATCGAGCACTGCGACGGCGCCGCTGACTGCTCGGACAGCCAGGACTGCGGGCTGTCGGCTGACCTGCACCTGTTCGTGATTTCCTGTGTGGACGTGGGCTGCGACTGCGCCCCGGCCGAGATGGAGCTGACCGGGCCGGGGCAGCGCGCCGCGTCATGACCGGGTGAGCCCGCTCTCCCGCATGGCCTTGCGGTACGCGACCGCCACCGCGTCGAACTTGAGGTGCAGCTCGGCGGCCAGGTCAAACGGCACCCGGTCCGGCCGCTGCGACTCCACCACCACCTGGTCCTGGCCGAAGATGGTGTCCTCGAACTCCTGCAGCACCTGGTCCGGCTGGTCCAGGTTGTAGTTCCGGCCGATCACCACGTAGCCCGCGCACTGCTCGGTCCCGGCCGGCTGGGACGCGAAGAAGTACACCATGCCGCGCTCACCGCCCCAGCCCAGCCGCAGCACGATGGTGTACGGCAGGTGCAGCTCATACCGGCTGACCCGCTGCGGCGGCCCGGCCTGCTCGTTGCCGAACACCGGGAAGTCGTCACTGTTCGGCGCCTCGGGCCGGGTGATCGTGTAGTGCAGCACGTGCTGCTCGGTGCGCACCTCGTGCCGCGGCACCACCGGCCGGTCCGGGTCGCCGAGCAGCCCCGGGTGCACCCATGGGAAGTGCCCGAAGTCGGTGAAGTTCTCCACCTGCCGGGCCGCGTCGCAGGCCCACCGGTACGGGCCCGCGGTCAGCACGGCCCACTGGCCGTTCTCCAGCTCCGGCACCTCGGGCAGCGGCCAGCGGGGCTCGTCCAGGGCCACCCAGATCAGGCCGTACCGTTCCTGGCAGCGGAACGCCGGCACCCGGGCCCGGGCCGGCACCCGGGCCGGGTCGGCCAGCTGCGGGATGGCGACGCAGCGGCCGTCGGCGCCGTACCGCCAGCCGTGATACGGGCAGACCAGCTCGTCCCCGCGGACCCAGCCCAGCGACAGCGCGGTGCCGCGGTGCACGCACAGGTCCTGGCTGGCCCGGGGCTGGCCGGTGGCGCCGCGCCACAGCACCAGGGGCTCGCCGAGCAGGTCGGCGTGCACCGGCTGGCCGGCCAGTTCGGCGCCGAACGCCACCGGGTGCCAGCAGTCACGCAGCGCGCTAGGGTCCGCGAACGCGGCCGGACCGGTCATCCGGTCAGGGTACCGCCGAGGCCTGCGCGGCCGGCTGGGCGGTGTGGTGCCCCTGGAACAGGAGCGACGCGACCTGGGTCAGCGTGTTGATGCCGTAGTTGAACCCGACGTCATCCGCGTCCCCGTAGCCCTCGAGGCTGTACATGATGGCCAGCGTGTATTCCTGGTGCGGCCCGGCGAAGCCGACCGTGTTGGTGATCCACGGCGGGTCGAACTCCCAGCCGTCCTTGTTGCCCGGCCGGTTCTCCGGCCCGGCGCCCCACACCCCCCACTGCTGGTCGATCGCGCTGACGTGCTGCAGCCGGTAGACCAGGTAGTTACGCACGCTGGCCGGGGCGTCGTTCAGCACGTAGTTCATCAGGTTGTCCAGGTCCTGGGCCGAGCAGTACATGAAGCCCCAGTTCGGCACGGAGGAGGTGAACGTCGCGCTGCTCATGCCGAACGTCTGGATGCGCTGCAGGAAGCTGCCATCCTCGAACTGGTCCCACAGGTCGTTGGCGTCGTCGTCGTTGCTGGTGTACAGGGCCTGGAACATCTCCTGCTGGTCGGCCGGGGTCAGCGTGATGCTGCCGGCCTGGGCCCGGAGCAGGATGTCGGTCATCATGGCCAGCTTCATGGTCGACGCGGCCGGGTAGTCCACCGTGGCGTTGGCGTCCCGCCACACCGCCCCGGTGGCCCGGTCGTCCAGCACGATGCCGATCGAGCCGGGCACGCCCCGCAGGTACTTCTGCACGGCGTGGATCCGGTCCCGCATCTCGCAGGAGAACCCGGGCGCGATCTTGGCGCAGTGCTTGGGCTTGGGGCTCGGCGTCGGGCTGGGCGTGGGCGAGGCCGGCTGCGACTTGGTGCCCGCCTTGAGCGCGACCGTGTGCTGGCTGGCCGGGGTGAACATGCTGCAGCCGGCCAGGGCTACGGCCAGCAGGCCGCCGCCCAGCAGGGCCGGGAGCTGCAGGCGGCGGCCTGGCAGGCGGCGGGGACGGGTAACCGGAGAAGGCACGCCCGACAGGATACGAGCGATGTCGTGCTGCGCGGGCAAGTGGGCCGCGATCCCCGGCGAAGCCGTTGCTAATTCTTGATCTCAGCTTTCTGGCTCAGGCCGGGTGCTCCTGGCCGTCTCCCGCCCACTCGGTGTGGAACGTGCCCGGCTTGTCCACCCGGTGGTAGGTGTGCGCGCCGAAGTTGTCCCGCAGGCCCTGGATCAGCGACGCGGGCAGCCGGGCCGCGCGC
Organism: uncultured Actinomycetes bacterium; assembly: GCA_963834515.1. GTDB lineage: Bacteria > Actinomycetota > Actinomycetes > Streptosporangiales > Streptosporangiaceae > RYN-230. Next base: position 341,502 of record CAWICB010000001.1, read on the forward strand.
AGCCCGTCGTAGTAGGCCAGCGACGAGGAGAACGCCGGGGACGGGATGCCGGCCGTGGCGGCGCGCGCCACCACCCGGCGCCAGCTGCCCACCCCGTCCCGCACCGCGGCCGCGAAGTACGGCGCGACCAGCAGGCTGGGCAGCCCCGGGTTCTCGTCGTAGGCGGCCCGGATCCGGTCCAGGAACCGGGCCCGGATGATGCAGCCGCCGCGCCAGATGGTCGCCATCGCGCCCCGGTCGATGTCCCAGCCATACTCCGCGCTGCCCGCGGCGATCTGGTCGAAGCCCTGCGCGTACGCAACCACCTTGGACGCGTACAGCGCGCGCCGTACGTCATCCACGAAACTGCCGGTGTCGCTGATGTCCAGCGCGGCCACCCCGGTGCCGAACGCCTCCCGGGCCGCCTGCCGCTGGTCCGCGTGCCCGGACAGTGACCGGGCGAACGTGGCCTCGGCAATGCCGGTGATCGGGATGCCGAGGTCCAGCGCGCTCTGCACGGTCCACCGGCCGGTGCCCTTCTGCTCGGCCTGGTCGAGCACGATGTCCACGAACGGCCGGCCGGTCCCGGCGTCGGTGTGCGCCAGCACCTCGGCGGTGATCTGGATCAGGAACGAGTCCAGGTCCCCTTCGTTCCAGGTGCGGAAGATCTCAGCGATCCGCGGGGCAGGCGCGCCCAGGCCGGCCCGGAGCAGGTCGTAGGCCTCCGCGATGAGCTGCATGTCCGCGTATTCGATGCCGTTGTGCACCATCTTGACGAAGTGGCCGGCCCCGTCCGGGCCCACGTGCGTGCAGCACGGCGTGCCGTCCACCTGGGCCGCGATCGACTCGAAGATCGGGCCGAGCTTGGCGTAGGACTCCGGTGAGCCGCCGGGCATGATGCTCGGGCCGCGCAGCGCGCCTTCCTCGCCGCCGGACACGCCGCAGCCGACGAAGTGCAGGCCGTGCTCGCGCAGCGCGGCCTCCCGCCGCCGGGTGTCCATGTAGTGCGCGTTGCCGCAGTCGATGACGATGTCGCCCTCGTCCAGCAGCGGGACCAGCTCGTCGATGACCGCGTCGGTCGGCTGGCCGGCCTTGACCATGACGATGATGGCCCGGGGCTGGCTCAGGCTGGCCACGAACTCCTTCATCGACTCGGACGGCAGGAACGTGCCCTCATCGCCATGCTCGGCCACCAGGCTGCGGGTGCGTTCCGGCGACCGGTTGTGCAGCGCCACCACGTGCCCGTGCCGGGCCAGGTTGCGGGCCAGGTTGCGGCCCATCACGGCCAGGCCGGTCACGCCGATATCCGCGCTGTTCGCCTGCGTCATACTGGCTCCTCGTCAGTCTCGTCCCTCTTCCGCGAGATTAGCCCGTCCTGTTCCGGTGGCGGCCTGCGGCCGCCGCGGGCCAGGCCCGTAATCCCCGGTTCGGCACGTACCCTGCACTCATGTCCCAGCCCGCCGTGACCGGTGCCGGGCCGGCCTTCACCGCCGACCCGCAGGAGGGCCGGCTGTTCCGCACGTCGCGGGTGGTGCGCAGCGTGGACGTCACCCCGGCGGGCCGCCTCCGGTTCGACGCGCTGGCCCGCTACCTGCAGCAGGCGGCCGAGGATGACCTGGCCGACGCAGACTGGGCCGGGCGGTACACCTGGCTGGTCCGGCGGACCGCGGTCGCGGTGCGCGGCTACCCGGTGCACCGGGAGGAGGTCCAGCTGCGCACGTTCTGCTCGGCCACCGGGCCGCGCTGGGCCGAGCGGACCACCACGCTGGCCGGGCCGGCCGGGGACGTGGTCCAGGCGACCGCGGTCTGGGTGGCCATCGACGCCGCGGACGGCCGCCCGGTGCCACTCGGGGACACGTTCCACCGGGTGTATGGGCCCTCCACCGGCGGCCGCCGGGTGTCCGCGCGGCTGTCCCACCCCGGCCCGCCGGACGGCGCCACGGGCCGGCCGTGGCCGCTGCGGGCCAGTGACTTCGACACCGCGGGGCACGTCAACAACAGCATTCACTGGGCCGCGGTCGAGGACGTGCTGGCCGGGCTGGACTGGTGCCCGGCCCGCGCCGAACTGGAGTACCACCGGCCGGTGCTGCCCGGCCACGCCCCCCAGCTGGTCACCGGGCAGGCCGCCGATCAGCTGGCCGTCTGGCTGTGCGGCGACGGGCAGCGGCTGGCGTCCGCGGTCCTCGGCTGAACCGGAACGCCGATCTACACTGGATAGCGCCAGCCCAGACGGTTCTGCCGGGGGCCGGGCTGGGCAGGTCTGGAGGCAGCCGATGTCCGCCGGGGTCAACCTGATCAGCGCCCAGGTCGCCGCCACGGCCTCATCGTCGTCCGCGTTCACGTGGGGCGACGCGATCACGATCTTCGTCCTGGTCATCGTGGCCTTGCTGATCCTGGTGGCGTTCGTCGGCCGGCGCAGCCAGCGGCTGGCCTACCGGCCCCGGCCGAAGCAGTCCCGCCACATCGAGGAGTTCCGCGAAGCGGCCGAAGAGGATGTCGAGGCCATCGAGGAGAGCGACCCCATCCCCCGGGATGGGCCCGGTTTCCGCGAAGACGACCTGTAGTCCCTCCCCGCGCGCTCCCCCGCGGGCCGCGCTCCCCGCGCTCCCCGCGGGCCGCGGGCCCGCGCCAGCCCGGCGTTGCGGCCCGGCGGCAGGCGGCCACTCTTCACGTGCCCGGCCCGCTCAGACCGGGACGAAAGGGGCAGCTACTGCACCGCAGCCGTGAAAAGTGGGATTCGGGCCGGTCTGGGCTGCCCGGCGCCGCTGCTGGTGTGGCTGACGGGAACGCTGAGATCGATGGGTCTGCGCCGTGCTGCCGTTGACGAGAGCGGGCCGGCACTCAAGTCGGCGGCATTGCGGCTAGCTTCTGCCGCCGGGGCCGCCGGGGCCGCCGGGGCCGCCGGGGCCGCCGGGGCCGCCGGCCTGGCCGGACCGGCGGCGCCAGATGAGCCAGCCCGCGCCGCCCGCCAGCACCAGCACGCCAGCGGCGATGCCGCCGATGGCAGCGGGCGGTGTGCCGCCCGGGCTTGCGGCCGCCGGGCTGCTGGCCGTGCTGGGCCGGGCGCTGGCCGTGCCCGGCCGGGCGGTGCCGCCCGGGGTGGCCGGGTGCGACCCGCTGCCGCCGGCCGTGCCGAACGCCACGACCTGATCCGCGGACGGGGCCAGCAGCAGGCCGTCACCCACGCCCGGGGTGGGGAAATGATTGGCTGGCGCCCCGATGGACGCTTGCTGCACGAGCCGGCCGGTGGCCGGGTCGATGCCGGCCAGCGTGCCGTCACGGCTGATCGTCCAGACCAGGCCAGCGGCCACGACCGGCGGGCCGCCACCGATGCTGGATGTCCACAGCAGCCGCAGCCCAGGCGGCGACGCCGCCGCGCTGACTGCCGTGATGCCGCTGAGGCACGGCAGGTAGACGGTGCTGCCCACGGTCGCCATGCCGCCGTCGATGTCGGCCGCGCAGACCGGGCCGAGCTTGGCCTGCTGGCCGCCGATGCCGCCCAGGTGCGCACCGTTCAGCAGGTAGACAACCCGGGACTTCCCGGCCAGCACAACCTGGCCGTCCGGCAGCAGCGCGGGCTCAGTGGACATGTCCCGGTCCGAGGCGTTGTCCGCGGCCCAGGACGTGGGCGCGAAGTACTGCTCGAGGTGCATCAGCGGGGTCAGCTCGAGCGCCGAGTCGCTGTCGTCATAGCCGCGGGCCGGGTTGTACACCGAGCCGTTGCCCACGCTGACCCACACGTTGCCATGGCTGTCCACGGCCGGTGCCGCCCCGCCCATCCAGACCGCGCCCTGCCGCTGGCCGGGGGCCGAGTCCACGGTGAACATCGCGGGCGTGCCGCCGGTCTCCGGCACCGACACCACCCGGCCGCGGTACACCGAGCAGTCCCCGTCGTTGCCGCCGAAGCCGAAGATCACCCGCCCGGCGTCCAGGGTCAGCCCGGTGCGCTGCAGCAGCGCGGCCGTGTCCGCGCCAGGCGGGTCCACGTGCTGGGTCATCAGCACCGTGCCGGTGCTGGTGCTGAGACCGGCCAGCACGTGCGCGGGCTTCCCGTTCACCAGCTCGTCGGCCACCACGAAGATCTCCCCGCGGGACGGGTCGATGACCGGGGTGCCGGTGATCCCGGCGGTGGGCCTGATGTCCCCGCAGGGCAGCGACGACGCGGGGACCGGGGTGGCCAGGTGCCTGGACCAGATCACCGCCCCGCTGCCGGCCGACAGCGCGTACACGGTGTCGTTCTCGGTGGCCACGAAGACCCGGTGGCCGGACACCAGCGGCTCGCCGTACAGCTGCCCGTCGAGCGCGGGCGAAGTCCAGGCCGGGGCACTGGTGTCCACCGCGCCGGGCAGCGGGCCGGCTCCCGAGCCCGCCGGGTTGCCGTGGTACACGGTCCAGGAGGTGGCAGCGGGGCCGGCCACCGGGCTGGCCGCCGCGGCGGTGGCAGCCCACCCGGCCCCGGTCACCGAGAGAACCGCGGCCGCCGCGAGCAGCCTGGCCCGGCCTGGTCGGAGCATCGGTCCAGGCTACTCCCGGGGGATTCACCGGCTGGCTGGGCCAGGGTCACGGAATCCTTACGGCTGGCCCTGGTGGCAGGCGCTGTCCGGCGGCACGTCGAGCGCGGGGTTGCGGTCGAAGAACCCGGACGGCTTGAGCCAGAACGAAACCGTGTCCACCGGCATGATCGGCCAGTCCTCGGGCCGGGTCAGGTGATGGATGCCGAACACGTACCACAGCACCACGTCGGTGTTCTCGATGGGCCGGTTCTGCGCCGTCCACGCGCCCAGCCCGGCGTCGGCCGTGGCGAACGTCGGGAACTCGCCGCACGGCCACCGCTCGTCCGGGTGGTACGGGGTGACCCACAGCGTGTGCCCGATGGCCCGGGCCCGTCCCAGCACCGGGGAGTCAGCGTCGAGCATGGCCGGGAAGCACCCGCCCGGCACCAGTTTGTAGCCGACCGGCGTGCCCAGCCCGTTGCGGACGGCGTCGTTGACCACTTTCCAGCTGCGCTGGGTCCGCCAGTCGTAGTCCTGCTGCCCCTCGGTCTCGGATCGCAGTGGCGTCTGCCGCAGCACCAGGCCGAGCTGGTACGGATCGTCCTCGCTGGCCCGGGACGGTGCCGAGTCCACCGCGTACACGGTGTTGTCCGGCCCGTCCACGTCCAGATCCAGCCGGGCCACGATGAAGTGCTGGTGGAACGGCGCGTAGGTGCGCTCGTCGACCAGCGTCCCGTACGGCGGCTGCTGGCCGGCCGGGAAGTTCGAGGTGACCATGATGCCGGTGGCCCGGACCTCGCACTCGATGTTGCCGTCCTGGTAGAAGCGCCAGTACACCAGGTATTCGTAGTTGGCCACGGTGACGTGGAACGACACCACGAGGCGGCGGGCCCGCCGGACCTCGGCGCCGAACTGGTGGTCCACGTGCTTCCACAGCACGCCGTTGTCTTCCTCGTGGATGCAGATGGCGTGCGGGATGGCCTGCGGCTCACCGGCCGAGTCATGCACCACGGCGTCCAGGTAGGTGATCTCGCCCAGGCAGTCGCAGCCGAGTTGCAGCGAGGTGGTCATGAAACCGAGGCCCCACTCGCCGATGTCGAACGCGGTGCGCCGGTAGTGATCCACCGTCGCGTCCCGGTACGGCACCACCATCTCGGCGAACGAGAGCCGGTGCGCCACGGGCCGCAGCCGGCCCGCGTCGCGGAACCCGACCGAGTGCAGGACCAGCCCCTCGCGGTAGTTGAAGCCGAGCCGCATCTCCCAGTTCTGCCAGGTCAGCGAGTGCCCGTCGAGACTGAACGACACGCCAGCCGGCTGGCTGATCTCCAGCGGCGCGACGTGCCGCAGCGGCTGGGGGATCAGCTTGGGCAGGTACTCGCCCATCACCTGGGGCAGCCCGGGCGAGGTCGCGGAGCCGCCGCCGTCCTCGACCTCCAGCAGGGCCATCCGGTTCAGGTCCACGATCGGGTGCAGCCCGCTGAGGTGATGGGCGTACGGGCTGCCCTGCTCGCTGCCCCGGTACCACACGTCGGCCCAGCCCAGCCGCAGCCCGCGGTACCGCGGCGGGATGGTGACGGCCGGGTAGGCCCACAGGTCGGTCAGGATCCGGGACAGGTCGGTGATCCCGCGCTGGGCCAGCGCCGCGGCCAGCCGAGGATCGCCGCGCAGCATGTCGTCGCACTCGTGCCATTCGTTGACGGTGATGTTCGGCTGCTGGCCGGACAGCCGGGTCCAGCTCAGCACGCTGCCGCTGGCCAGCGACAGCACCGCGCGGTAGGCGTGGCCGGTGTCCCGGTCCCAGCAGACGGCCAGCGCCTCCCGGGGCAGCGCGGTGCCCGGTTCCGCCGCGCGCAGCGTGTCCTTGTCCGGTTCCCGCAGCTCAATCGAGGCGAACCGCCACCGCGGGCCGACCCCGCGGTCGCGCCGCAGGATGCCCGCCACCCGCCGGAACTCGCCGGCCGTCAGCGGGTCGAGCGGATGCCCGGCCGGCCTGGTCTGCTGCGATGTGGTCACCGATGTGCCTCCAGTCGCTGTGCTGGTTCTGCCCCCACTGTGCCGTCCCGACCGGCGATCCGTCATCCACCGGCACGCACTGGGCCCTGGCCGCCGCGCAGGCGGGGGCGGCGAGCTGCACTGGCAGGCTGCGGCCAGCGCGCTGGCGCACTGGCCGCAGCGGAGGGCCCCGCTGGTGTCGAAGGTCCCGGCTGGGTGCTGGCCGATGCCCGCGTCGGTTCGGCGCCCGGCTGAGCGGATGGTGCCGGCGCGTCATCGGCCCCCGTCAGAGGGGTAATAGCGAATGTGCTATCGTGGCGCCAGTGGGCAGCCTCGGGCCTATGTTCGATGCCTCCGGCAAAGTGGCCGGGAGCGGACTGAGGTGACGGCTCATCCCGCTCCCAGTGCCGCCGGCGCGGATCTAGGGCCGGCTGGCCGGCCAGACGCGGCGGCTGGCAAACCGGAACTGATCACCCGGCTGATCACCCAGCGGGCGGCGGCGGGCCTGTCGCAGGCAGGTATGGCCAGGCTGATGCGCACATCACAGTCCGCCGTGGCGCGGCTTGAATCCGGGCGGCACGACGCCCAGCTCTCCACCCTGACCCGCTACGCCGGGGCGCTTGGGCTGTCACTGGACCTCGTCGAGAACGTGGCGGCGCAGGCAGCGGGCTCCGGCGCGGGGCGGGGGACTGAACCGGGGCAGGATCAGGCGGCCAGCGCGCGGCCGCCGCGCGAGGTGCCGCCCCTGGCCGGGGCCAGGCCCAGAGGGAGGCCAGGACGGAAACCAAGGGGCAGCGTCCCGCCGGTGGTCGCAGAGTTGCCGGATCAGCCCGATCCCGATCATGTCCTGACCTGGCGGCAGCGAAGGGTGCTGCACGTCATCAGGGACTCCGTGCAGCGTCGCGGTTACCCGCCGTCGATGCGGGAGATCGCGGCCGAGGTAGGCCTGAACAGCGTGTCTGGCGTCTCGCACCAGCTCTCCACGCTGGAGAGCAAGGGGTACGTGCGACGTGACGCAGGCCAGGCGCGCACGCTGGGGATCCGGTGGCCGGGCTATCTGGCCGTCCGGCCCGATGGGGAGCAGGACCACGACGAGATCACGGATGCCGTCGCCCCGGCGGCCCACGTCCCGGTCGTGGGCCGGATCGCGGCCGGGGACCCGATCCTGGCCGAGCAATCCATCGAGGACGTGTTCCCGCTGCCCAAGCAGATTGTTGGTGACGGAACCCTCTTTCTGCTGACAGTCGCCGGCGACTCCATGATCAACGCCGGCATCACGGATGGCGACTGGGTCGTGGTCCGCGCACAGCCGGACGCGGAGGATGGGGACATCGTGGCCGCGCTCACCGACGGTGAGGCGACCGTAAAAGCGCTCAGCCGCTCCGGCGGGCATTCCTGGCTGGTGCCCTACAACCCGGGCTATCCGCCGATACCTGGCGATGAGGCCAGCATCTTGGGCCGGGTCGTCGCCTTGCTGCGCCGATTCTGAGCGTTGCGCCCCGCCCGCTAGTGAGTCCTCACGGCAGGGTGTGCTGTCCCCGCCGCTGCGCGGGCTATACCGGCTAGGCCATGGGCAGCCGGTAAGACCAGCTCAAACGTGTACTTCGAAATTCTGACCTTGTTTTCCCCGAGATGCGAACGTATATTCGAAGAGAAGTAGCCAGGAACGGCGGGAGTGCGGTGATGGACCTACTTTGGATCAAGAAGATCGGGCTAACCGGCGTGGCCTGGGTCTGCCTCCGGACGCCAGGGCGAACGAAGCCGTCCGCCCAGCGGAAGGATGAGCTCGGTGAGCCCCGGTACCGGGAGGCACCGGCCCCGTCGTGCGGTCACAGCTCATGCGCCGACCCGCGCCAACGGCTGTATTGCCCAAGCGAGCTCCTGCGGGTGCGGCAGGCGCGGGGTGACATGAGCTGGCACAGCGGCGCTCCGGTGTCGGCCGGATGGCGGCCACGCCAGCGTGCGCACCGGCCAGCCAGCCGGCCCGCGGCCCGGCATGACCAGGCAGGTCCGCCTAACCGCCGAGGCCGCAGGCGCTTCCGGCATCCGCATAGCGCATACCCGCTGCCGGCCATAGTCCTCGTCTTGGCCAAGATAATCCAGGCTGCGGCTTCGTGGCGCCCGGGGAGATAGGCCGGTGCCGGGTGGGCCCTTCGCAGCCGGGGCGGGGGACCTAGGCCCCTGGGACAGGGAGCTGGCTCCCGGGGAGGCTGACGTCAGCGCCCGACGCGCGGCGATGCCACGGAGAGGCAGTGCCTGCTATGACCACCCCAGCCCTGACCATCAGCGCACCGGGAACCCCGGCCCGGCTGGCGTTCCCAGGCCGATCACGGACCCCGGTGGACTTCGGCCAGCGGCCCATGCTGGTGTTCTGGGAGACCACCCGGGCCTGCCTGCTGGCCTGCCGGCACTGCCGGGCCAGCGCGACCACTCAGCCACCGCCCGGCGAGCTCGGCTCCGCCGAAGGCCGCGGCCTCATCGATCAGGTGGCCGGATTCGGGCGGCCGTACCCCATCCTGGTGCTCACCGGCGGCGACTGCCTGCTCCGGCCCGACCTGTTCGCCCTGGTGGACTACGCAGTGTCGCTGGGCGTGCCAGTCTGCCTGTCCCCGTCGGTCACCCCGCGGCTCACCCCGGCCATGATCGACCGGATCGCGGGCTGCGGGGCCCGGGCCGTGTCGGTCAGCCTGGACGGCGCGTGCGCCAGCACGCATGACGGCGTGCGCGGTATCGGCGGGCACTTCACCCAGACCGTGCAGGCCATCCGGTCGCTGGTCGCGGCCGGGGTCACCGTGCAGGTCAACACCACGGTGATGAGCCGCAACGTGACCGAGCTGGCCGACATCGCCGGGCTGATCGCGGCCACCGGCACGCACATGTGGGAGGTGTTCTTCCTGGTGCACGTCGGCCGCGGGGTGGACACCGGGGCCATCTCCCCGGCGCAGCACGAGGACGTCTGCCACTTCCTGTACGACGCGTCGCGGCACGGGTTCGTGGTGCGCACGGTTGAGGCCCCGTTCTTCCGCCGGGTGGTGGCGGACCGCCGGTCTGGGCGTCTGGCACCGGACAGCGCGCTGTACCGCGATCTGGCCCAGCGGCTCGGCCAGCTGCTCGGCCCGGGCCGCAAGCTGCCCAGCGCGCACACCGCGCCGACCCGGGACGGCAAGGGCATCCTGTTCATCGCGCACGACGGCCAGGTCTACCCGGCCGGGTTCCTGCCGCTCGGCCTGGGCAGCATCCGGGACCGGCCGCTGCGCGACATCTACACCGGCGACCCGCTGCTGCGCGACATCCGGGCGGCCCGGTTCACCGGCCGCTGCGGCGAGTGCCAGTATGCGGATCTGTGCGGCGGGTCACGGGCCCGCGCCTACGCGGCGACGGGTGACCCGCTCGGCGAGGATCCAGCCTGCCCGTTCACGCCGTAGCCAGCACCGGGCGCGGGAAGCACACCGGGCATGGGCTTAGCCGTCGCTGGCCTACTGACGGGTGAACACGGCGTGCACGATGATCGTGTTGTCCATCGCCGCTATGCCCAGCCAGTTCCAGGTCAGGCCGTAGTCCGCCCGGTTGACCTGGAGTTCGCCGTCCAGCCACATTTCGCCATCGGCGCCGGAGACCTTGGCGTCGAACGATGCCGGACGGGTGCGGCCGCGGACGGTGAGGCGGCCCGTGACCAGGACACCATCGCCGGCCGGGCCGACACCATCGACGGCGAACGTGATGTCCGGGTGGGTGGTGATGTCGAAGAAGTCGGCCGAGCGCAGGTGCTTGTCCCGCCGCGAGTTCTTCGTGTCGATCGACCCGGCCGCCACGGTCAGCACGCCGCTGACCTCCCCGGCCGGCGTCACCGTACCGTTCCCCGAGACCTGACGGAAGACGCCATACAGCGGGCGGAGCCCCCAGGTATGCCTGGTCTTGAGCCGGACCTCGGTCCGGGCCGCGTCCAGCGTCCAGGATCCGGCCAGCTGGCCGTCCTGCAGCAGCGCCTGTAGTGCCGACGAGGTCAGCTGTCCCGACGGTGCCATCCCATGCTCCTGCCAATTTGGTTTGAGAATCAAAACTATTTTGATGCGGGAACCATATATACTGCGGCCCGGGAGTGTCAAGCTGGGCTGGGTGCGTGCAGGGGAGGGCCATGGCGGAGGAAACGGCCCCGCAGCACTCCGTGATGTGCCTGCGCCTCATGCAGGCGTTCCGCCGGGTGAGCAGGGGGATGCGGCGCTGGCAGGATGGCGCCGCGCCGCCCGCGACGGCGCCACTCAGCCCGCGGCACGTCGCCGCGCTCGAGCAGCTCCTCGGCGGCCCGGTCAGCGTTGGCGAGCTGGCCTCCGGGCTCGGCCTGACCCTGCCCACCGTCAGCGGGGTGCTCGCCGATCTGGACCGTGCGGGCTTCATCGAGCGCCACCCCGACCCGGCCGACCGGAGGCGCACGATCGTCCAGGTCATCCCGGCCCAGGCGGCGCTGATTGGGGAGTGGCTGGACGGCGCGGCCAAGCCGCTGGCCCGCGTCCTGGACAAGCTCTCGCCCAGTGAGCAGGCCGCCTTCCTCAAGGCCATGGACCTGCTCGAAACCGAGCTGCACAGCCGAGATGCCCGGTCCTGAACCGGGCGCGTCCCGGGCTGCCCGCCGCGCTGGTGTCCGCCCTGTTTCCCGGGCGGCGGCCGATAGCCTGGCCGGCGTGCTGGAGCAGGTAAGCGTGATTCGCTACGTCACGCCGCTGCGCGAGGGCGGGTCGCTGCCCGCGCTGGTCGAGGCGGACAACCTGGGCACGTACGTGCTCGAGTTCCGCGGTGCGGGGCAGGGCGCCAAGGCGCTGGCCGCCGAGATCATCGGCGGTGAGCTGGCCCGCCGCCTCGGGCTGCGCACGCCCGAGCTGGCGCTGGCCTACCTGGACCCGCGGATCGCCAGCACCGAGCCCGACCCGGAGATCCAGGACCTGCTCCGGGCGAGCAGCGGGCAGAACGTGGCCGTGGACTTCCTGCCCGGCTCGGCCGGTTTCGACCCGGCGGGCTGGCGGGCCGACGCCGGCTTCGCCAGCCGCGTCCTCTGGTTCGACGCGCTGATCCAGAACGTGGACCGGACCTGGCGCAACCCGAACCTGCTCGTCTGGCACGGCGGCATCTGGCTGATCGACCACGGCTCGGCGCTGTACTTCCAGCACAACTGGCCGGCCGCCAACCCGGTGGCCCCGTTCGACGCGCGGGATCACGTGCTGCGCCTGGCCGCGACCCGGCTGGGCGAGGCGCATCAGGCGCTCGCGCCGCTGATCACCGGCGCGCTGCTCGAGGACGTCGTCGGGCTGGTGCCGGCTGACTGGCTCGGCGACGGCCGGCCCGGGGACTATGTCAGTCATCTGCTGCGGCGCGTTCCGCAGGTGCTGGAGGTGATCCGGTGATGAGCACCGACCCAGCCGCCGCAGCGCTTGGCGCCGAGCCGTTCGAGTATGCCTGATCCGGGTCGTGCCGCGGGTCGAGCGGGGCGAGGCCATCAACGCCGGCGTCATCCTGTACTCACAGCGGCACCAGTTCCTCGGCTGCCGGATCGAGCTGGACACCGGACGGCTCCGGGCGCTGGATCCCGGCGCCGATGTGGCCGCCGTGCAGGCCGCGCTGTCCGCCGTGGGCGAGGACTGCCACACCGGCCGGCCAGCCGAGGAGCCACCCGGGGTGCGGTTCCGCTGGCTGACCGCCCCGCGCAGCACGATCGTGCAGCCCAGCCCAGTGCACAGCGGCCTGACCACCAATCCGGCCGCCGAACTCGACCGCCTCTTCGCCGACCTGGTCCGTGTCTAGCTGTGCGGTGACTTGTTCCCAGATATGTGGCAAAGCGCACCGCACGCCGGGCTGGTGCCCGGCGGGCAGGTGACACGGGTCACAGCGGTACCTAGAGCAACGTCCCCGACGCACTCAGGGCTGGTTAACGGGCCGGTCGCGGGTAGCGGCCAGAGATAGGGCCGCCGGACCGGGGGACACCGGGGCCGGGACACCGGCCGGGCCCGGGACACCGGCCTGGGACCGGGACACCGGCCTGGGACCGGGATTATCCGGCCGCGTTGCGCTGTTGTCGCCCATGACGTTAGTTTGGGTTAAGCAACTATATTTGGGGTGGTGTGCTGCCCGGGCGCGGCAACCCAGTACCCGTCAGGCCACGCCGGGCGCACCGCCAGGAAAGGGAGTCCATGCGGGGCTCGTCTGAGCTAGCCAAGTCCGCCCCGGCCCGGGTCCAGGCCGCCCCGGCCAAGCCAGCCCCAGCCCAGCGTGAGGCGGCACCGCAGCGCCGGGCGCACCGCCCGCCGGGCCGCCACTACAAGTGGATGGCGCTGTCCAACACCACGCTCGGCGTGCTGATGGCGACCATCAACGCCTCGATCATGCTGATCGCGCTGCCGGACATCTTCCGCGGCATTGGCGTGAACCCGCTGCAGCCGGGCAACACCAGCCTGCTGCTCTGGATGATCATGGGGTACCTGGTCGTCACCGCGGTGCTGGTGGTCAGCTTCGGCCGGCTCGGCGACATGGTCGGCCGGGTCCGCATCTACAACCTCGGCTTCGCCGTGTTCAGCCTGTTCTCGGTGCTGCTGGCGGTGACCTGGCTACACGGGACGCCTGCCGCATTGTGGATCATCGTCATGCGCGTCCTGCAAGGCATCGGCGGGGCCATGCTGATGGCCAACTCCAGCGCGCTGCTGACCGACGCGTTCCCGGCCAACCAGCGCGGGCTGGCCCTCGGGCTGAACCAGGTCGCGGCCATCGCGGGCTCGTTCATCGGGCTCATCCTGGGCGGGCTGCTCGGGCCGGTGGACTGGCGGCTGGTCTTCTTGGTCTCGGTCCCGTTCGGCGTGTTCGGCACGTTCTGGGCCTACCTGAAGCTCCGCGAGCTAGGCGTCCGGCGGCCCGCCAAGCTGGACTGGTGGGGCAACGTGACGTTCGCCATCGGCCTGATCGCGGTGCTGGTCGGGATCACCTACGGTATCCAGCCCTACGGCGGGCACACGATGGGCTGGACCAGCCCGTTCGTGCTCACGGCCATTATCGGCGGGATCGCCACGCTGGTGATCTTCTGCTTCGTGGAGACCCGGGTGCCCGAGCCGATGTTCCGGCTGCCGCTGTTCCGGATCCGGGCCTTCACGGCCGGGAACCTGGCCAGCCTGCTGTCCAGCCTGGGCCGGGGCGGCCTGATGTTCGTGCTGATCATCTGGCTGCAGGGCATCTACCTGCCCCGGCACGGTTACGCGTTCAGCCAGACCCCGCTGTGGGCGGGCATCTTCATGGTGCCGCTGACGGCCGGCTTCCTGACCGCCGGGCCGGTGTCCGGCTGGCTGTCCGACCGGTTCGGGGCCCGGCCGTTCGCCACCGGCGGGATGATCGTCGCGGCGCTCTCGTTCCTGCTCCTGGAACTGCTGCCGATCAACTTCACGTACTGGGAGTTCGCACTGATCCTGCTGCTCAACGGGCTCGGCATGGGCCTGTTCGCCTCGCCGAACCGGGCCGGCATCATGAACAGCCTGCCCCGGGAGAGCCGCGGGGTCGGCGCCGGGATGAGCGCCACGTTCCAGAACTCGGCCATGGTGCTGTCCATCGGCATCTTCTTCACACTGATCATCCTGGGCCTGGCCTCGTCGCTGCCCGCCGCGCTGAGCCACGGCCTGATCGCCCAGGGCGTGCCGCGCGCCGCCGCGGCCCGGGTCGCGGCGCTGCCGCCGGTCTCGGTCATGTTCGCCGCGCTGCTCGGCTACAACCCGGTGCAGACCCTGCTCGGCCACTCGCTCAGCCGGCTGCCCGCCAGCCACGTGGCCTACCTGACCGGGCGCAGCTTCTTCCCGGCCCTGATCGCGCCGTCGTTCTCGAACGGCCTGGACATCGCGTTCGACTTCGCCATCGCGGCGTGCCTGATCGCGGCCGTGGCCTCGCTGCTGCGCGGCAAGCGGTACGTGCACGAGGAGCACGCCGTGCCCGCCGCGCCAGAGCCGGCGGAACGCCCGGCGGCGGCCTGAACCCCCCGGCGGCCTGAACCCCCCGGCGGCCTGAACCCCCCGGCGGCCTGAACCCCGGCCGGCAGCCTGCCCCCCGGCCAGCCAGGCCCCGGGGGGGAGGTCATCCGGGACCCGGCTGGGGCTTACTACGGCACGGCCGCCAACCGCCGCGGGCTCAGCGTTTGCCCCGGCTGCCGGCCGCGGCTGTGCCCTTCATCGAAATGGCGCGGGAAGGGACGGTTAAGGGGCAATGGGCCTGGCCGGACAGTCTTAGGTCCCGGTTCCCGGCTGGCCCTTGGGTCCCGGTTCCCGGGTGGCCGCCGCCGCCCCGGCGCGGGCAGGGGAGAAACTGGTACTAACCGGCCTGGAATGACCTGGGCAGGCCGGGCGCGGACCGGGCCGGGGAAGGGGCACACACGATGCGGATCGCCGCGGATGTCACGGAACTGATCGGGAACACGCCGCTGGTCCGGCTGCGCCGGGTGACCGACGGGGCGGCCGCACAGGTCGTGGCCAAGCTGGAGTTCTTCAACCCGGCCAATAGCGTCAAGGACCGCATCGGGGTGGCCATGCTCGACGCGGCCGAGCGGGACGGCCTGCTCCGGCCGGACACCATCGTCCTGGAACCGACCAGCGGGAACACCGGTATCGCGCTGGCCATGGTGTGCGCGGCGCGCGGCTACCGCTGCGTGCTGACCATGCCGGAGACGATGAGCCGGGAACGGCGGATGCTGCTCCGCGCGCTCGGCGCCGAGCTGATCCTCACCCCGGGGCCGGACGGAATGCCCGGTGCCATCGCCCAGGCCGAGGACATGGCCAAAGACGACCCGCGCTACTTCGTCCCGCAACAGTTCGAGAACCCGGCCAACCCGGCCATCCACCGGGCCACCACAGCCGAGGAGATCTGGCGGGACACCGACGGCACACTGGACATCTTCGTGGCCGGCGTGGGCACCGGCGGAACCATCTCCGGGGTCGGCGAGGTCATCAAGGAGCGTAAGCCGTCAGTACGGATGATCGCCGTCGAGCCGGCCGCGTCCCCGGTCCTGGAGGGCGGGCCGAAGGGCCCGCACCCGATCCAGGGCATCGGCGCCGGGTTCGTGCCGGATGTCTACGACGCCAGCGTGGTCGACGAGATCGTCCCGGTGGGCAACGACGACGCGTTCGGCATGGCCCGCCGGCTGGCTCGTGAGGAAGGGCTGCTGGTCGGCATCTCGGCCGGCGCGGCGGTGTGGGCGGCCGTCTCGCTCGCGCACCGGCCGGAGCACGCGGGCCAGCTGATCGTCGTGGTCGTCCCGGATTTCGGCGAGCGCTACCTCAGCACCCCGCTGTTCGCCGGCCTGGGGGACTAGCCGTGCTCACCGCGCTGCGCACCGACCTGCGGGCGGCCCGGGACCGCGACCCGGCCGCGCGCAGTACCGCGGAACTCGTGCTGTGCTACCCCGGCATCCACGCCATCTGGGGGCACCGGGTCAGCCACTGGCTGTGGCGGCACGGCCGGACCCTGCTGGCCCGGCTCTGCTCGGCGGTGACCCGGCTGCTCACCGGGGTGGACATCCACCCGGCCGCGGTCCTCGGGCCCGGGCTGTTCATCGACCACGCCACCGGGGTGGTCATCGGGGAGACGGCTGAGGTGGGCGCGGACGTGACCATTTACCACGGCGTCACGCTGGGCGGCACCAGCCTGGACCGGGGCAAACGGCACCCCACCGTCGGCGACCGGGTGACGATCGGGGCCGGCGCGAAGGTCCTCGGCCCGGTCACCATCGGCCCCGGCAGCCGGATCGGCGCCAACGCGGTGGTGGTCAGGCCGGTCCCGCCGGACTCGGTCGTGGTCGGCGTGCCCGGCCAGGTCGTGCACCGCCGGCAGGCCCGCGGCGCGTCGGCCCCGGCCGACCTGGACCACGTGCTGCTGCCCGACGTGGTCGGCGTCAGCCTCCGCGCGCTGCACGACCGCATCGAGATACTGGAGGCCGCGGTGAACGGCGCCGCCCCCGCCGCGGCCCCGCCCCACCCGGCCAGCTCCGGCGTCTGGTACGAACAAGACTTTTCCATCTGAACGCCCGGCCCCGCCCACTCGGCCCGGGCCGCGCGCGGACAACCGAGGGACAGCGATGACTACCAGCCCAGGCCGTACTGGCCGCACTGAACTGGATGGGGTCCGGGCTCTGGTCACCGGCGGGACCAGCGGGCTCGGCCGGGCCATGGCCGGCGCGCTGGCCGCGGCGGGCGCCACGGTCGTGATCACCAGCCGGTCGGCGGAGCGGGCCGCGGCGGCCGCCGCGCGCTGGCCGGGCGCGGCCGGGATCGCAGCCGACGCCGGTGACGAGGCGTCGGTGGCCCGGGCGGCCGATCAGGTGTGGTCCCGGCTCGGCCGCCTCGACCTGCTGGTCAACAACGCCGGGCTGGGCATGCGCACGGTCAACCCCCGGTTCATGGTCCAGCCGCGGGGATTCTGGGCCGTGCCCCCGGGCACGTTCCGGGCCGTAATGGACGTGAACCTGACCGGCTATTTCCTGATGACCCGGGAGATCACCCCGCGGATGCTGGCCGCCGGGTCCGGGCGCATCGTGAACATCTCAATGAACCACGCCACCATGAACCGGCGCGGGTTCGTGCCCTACGGGCCGTCCCGGGCCGGCGCCGAGGCGCTGTCCCGGATCATGGCCGCTGACCTGCGCGGTACTCCGGTCACGGTCAACATCCTTCTCCCCAGCGGCGCCACCGATACCGGCATGCTGCCGGCCGCCCCGGACCGCCCGGCCCAGTTCACCCCGATCGACCCGGCGGTCATGGGGCCGCCGATCGTCTGGCTGGCCTCGGCCGCGGCGGCCGGCGTGCACGACGAGCGCATCGTGGCCACTGAGTTCGGCGACTGGCTGGCCCGCCGGGCTACCCGGTCAGCAGGCTGAGCTCGCCCGACGTGACGTGGACGCTGATGGTCCGGCTGGCGGTGGCCGACTGCGCCACGCCCGCGTCCAGGTAGCCCGAGCTGACCTGCTGGCGGAGCCGGTAGACGGACCCGCGCGGCAGCCGCACGGTGGCCTGGGCGGACAGCAGCGTCACGGCCAGCTGGCGGGGCGGGCTGGCGAACGTGGCGTCCAGATGGCCGGAGGTGATGACCGCGGCCAGCGCCGGCGAGCGCAGCCCGGTCGCGCTGATGTCGACGCTGCGGCCGGTGATGCGCACCCGCCCGGCCAGCCGGAACGCGGTCACGTGGCCGGCGCTGGTCCAGCACGATCGCCGTGCGCTCGGGCAGCACCAGCCGGAGGTTGCCGGTGCACGGGCTGCCGGCCGCACACCGGTAGCCGAGCCGGAGCACGTGCCCGGCCTGGCGCGGCCCGGTGGCGACCGCGGCCCGGTGGCCGGGCTGCCAGTGCAGCTGGCCGGTCAGCGTGACCTGCTGGCCGCGGCCGGGCTCCCCGGTGATGGACAGCTGGCCAGGCGGGCCCTGGAACACCACGGTGGACACTGACGCGGCGCTGACCGACACCGCGACGCTGCCCGGGCTGGCCCGGCCCCGGGCCAGCACCACGGTCAGGGTCACCATGCCCAGGATCACGGCCGCGCCGAACCAGGCCCAGCGCGGCGGCGGTGCGATCGGTGCCACGCTCCCAGAATGCCCGCCGGCCCGCCGATGATGTGCGCCATTCCATGGTTTAATCCGGCGGTCTCGGGTATCTGCGGGGCCGCATTGCGACGTACCTTTCAGCCGCCCAGCTAAACAGGAGGATGACCCATGCTGGGTTTCATCGCCGCCGTTCTGTTCGCCATTGCCTTCATCATCAACGCGGCCGGCGTGGCCGTGAGCAACGCTCTCTTCAGCGTGACCAGCCTGATGCTGCTCGGCCTGGCCTGCCTGGCCCTGCACCTGTCCGGGGTGGGCAGCAGCTGGCGCTGGCGCCGCTAACCGCCGAGTTCCCGGAGCAGCCGGATGCCGTGCCGGTCGTTGTCGTCCGGTGGGTACCCGGTGTGGAAGCGCAGCTGCAGCTCACGGCTGAGGCAGCGGACCGGGCGGTTACTAAGCCGCCCGCGGCCGCGCAGCCCGCCGGCCGTGTAGCTGCCGGACGTGCCGTCCTGCAGCCGCTGGTGACCATTACCCAGCTCATCCACGACCAGCGGGTGCAGGCCGATCCGGTGGCCGGCGGCGTCCCGCAGGTCGAGCCGGGCCGGCATCCCGTCCTCGGAGACCTGGTTGCCGAGCCCGGCCAGCAGCCTGGTCACCGCCCCGGCCTCGGCCAGCCGGGTGGCCAGGCCCAGGTCCTGGTGCGCCCTGGTCGGGCGGCCGGCCAGGGCGTCCACCCCCAACCGCCGTCCAGCCCCACCTGGAGGCCGTTTCCTTCCAGCAGGCCGACCACGTCGATGACCAGCTGCCCCGGCATCATGGCGCCGTCCAGCCCCGGCCGGGCCGCGTGGCCCCGGGGCGCTGACCGGCGCACGCACCGGGCCACGGCAGGATTGCAGTCGTGAACCCAGCCGATACCGCCCGGGCGCTGCGGGCCGTGGTCAAGGGCGGGGTGGACGATTCCGCCCGCCGCCGGGCCGAGTACTCCAGCGATGCCTCCAACTACCGGGTCGTGCCCGGGGTGGTCGTGTTCCCGCGGGACACCGAGGACATGCTGGCCGCGGCCGAGGTGGCCCGGCGCACCGGGACGCCGCTCACCACCCGCGGCGCCGGCACCTCGATCGCGGGCAACGCGGTCGGCCCCGGCATCGTCCTGGACACCTCCCGGCACCTGAACCGCATCCTGGACGTTGACCCAGTGGCCGGGACGGCCCGGGTCGAGCCCGGGGTCATCCTGGCCAGCCTGCAGGACGCCGCCCGGCCGCACGGGCTGCGCTTTGGCCCGGAGCCGTCCACCTGGTCCCGGGCCACCCTGGGCGGGATGATCGGCAACAACGCGTGCGGCGCGCACGCGCTGGCCTACGGCCGGACCGCGGACAACGTGCTGGAACTGGACGTGCTGGACGGCACCGGGCGGCGGTTCACCGCGGGCCGCGGCCTTGGCCCGGTGCCTGGCCTGGACGCCCTGGTCGCCGCGAACCTGAAGCTGCTGCGCACCGAGTTCGGCCGGCTGCGCCGCCAGGTATCCGGCTACTCGCTGGAGCACCTGCTCCCGGAGCGCGGCGCTGACCTGGCCAAGGCGCTGGCCGGCACCGAGGGCACCGTGGTCACCATGCTCGGCGCGACCGTCCGGCTGGTCCCGGTGCCACCGGCCTACGCGCTGGCCGTGCTGGGCTACCCGGACGTGTTCACCGCGGCCGACGCGGTGCCCGCGGTCCTCGGGCACCGGCCGCTCGCCCTGGAGGGCCTGGACGCCCGGCTGATCGACGTGGTGCGCCGCCGCAAGGGCCCGGCCCGGGTGCCCGGCCTGCCCGCCGGTGACGCCTGGCTGATGGTGCAGGTCGGCGGCGAGTCGCCCGCCGCGGCGGTGGCGCTGGCCGAGACCATGGCCGCGGACGCCGGGGCGGTTGCGTCCCTGGTGCTGCCGGCCGGGCCGGAGGCGGCCGCGCTGTGGCGGGTCCGCGAGGACGGCGCCGGGCTGGGCGGCCGCACCCCGGGCAACCAGCAGGCCTGGCCGGGCTGGGAGGATGCCGCCGTGCCGCCCGAGCGGCTGGGCGGCTACCTGCGCGAGTTCCGCGCCCTGCTCGACTCCTACCAGCTGGACGGCCTGCTGTACGGGCACTTCGGCGACGGCTGCGTGCACGTCCGGATCGACTTCCCGCTGGACGAGCCGAGCGGGGCCGGCCTGCTGCGCCGGTTCCTGACCGACGCCGCGCACCTGGTCACCGCGTACGGCGGGTCACTGTCCGGGGAACACGGCGACGGCCGGGCCCGCAGCGAGCTCCTGCCCGTGATGTACTCCGAGTCGGCGGTGCGGGCGTTCGGTAACTTCAAGCAGTTGCTGGATCCGGCGGACGTGCTCAATCCGGGGGTGCTGGTCCGGCCCCGGCCGGTGGACGCGGATCTGCGCCGGCCCGGCGCGGCGCCGCTGCCCCGGGCGGGCGGCTTCGGGTTCGGCGAGGACGGCGGGGACTTCACCACGGCCGTGCACCGTTGCGTCGGGGTGGGCAAATGCCGGGCCAGCTCCGCCGCATCGGGCGGTTTCATGTGCCCGTCGTACCTGGCCACCCGGGACGAGAAGGATTCCACCCGGGGCCGGGCCCGGGTGCTGCAGGAGATGGCCGCCGGGCGGCTGGTGACCGACGGCTGGCGCTCGCCGGAGGTGCGCGAGGCGCTGGACCTGTGCCTGTCCTGCAAGGCGTGTTCCACCGACTGCCCGGCCGGGGTGGACATGGCCCAGTACAAGGCGGAGGTCAGCCACCGGGCCTACCGGCGGCGGCTGCGACCCCGCTCGCACTACGCGCTGGGCTGGCTGCCGCGCTGGTCCCGGTGGGCCGCCGTCGCGCCCGGGCTGGTCAACGCGGTGCTGGGTGCGGGCCCGGTGCGGGCCGCGGTGCTCACCGCGGGCGGCCTGGACCGGCGCCGGGCCATCCCGCGGTTCGCGGCCGTGCCGTTCCGCCGCTCAGCGGCCGCGCGGGGCGCGGTGCGGGCGGCCGGGCCGGGCCCGGGCCGCGCGGTGGTGCTGTGGGCCGACTCGTTCAGCGACAGTTTCGACCCCGGGGTGGCGGCGGCCGCGATGGCGGTGCTGAGGTCGGCCGGGTACCAGGTGATCATCCCCGGCCCGTCCGCGTGCTGCGGGCTGACCTGGATCAGCACCGGGCAGCTGGACGGCGCGCGGCGGCGGCTGGGCCGGCTGCTGGACGTCCTCGGCCCGCACGCCGCGGCGGGCACGCCGATCCTCGGCCTGGAGCCGTCCTGCACCGCGGTGCTCCGCTCCGACCTGGCCGGCCTGTTCCCTGGCGACCCGCGCGCGGTGGCGCTGGCCGCTGCCACTCGGACGCTGGCCGAGCTGCTCACCGCGCCGCCGCCGGACGGGCCGGGGCCGGACTGGGCGCTGCCCAGCCTGGCCGGGCTGGAGATCATCGCCCAGCCGCACTGCCACCACTACTCGGTCATGGGCTACGACGCCGACCAGGCGCTGCTGACCCGGGCCGGGGCCACCGTGCGCACCCTGGCCGGGTGCTGCGGGCTGGCCGGCAACTTCGGCATGGAACGCGGCCACTACGAGGTGTCGGTCGCGGTGGCCGGGGCCGCGCTGCTGCCGGCCCTGCGCGACGCCCCGGCGGGTGCCGTGTACCTGGCTGACGGGTTCTCCTGCCGGACCCAGGCCCTCCAGCTGGCCGGGGTGCGCGGGGTGCACCTGGCCGAGCTGCTGGCCAGCCGGCTGGCCGCCTCCGGTGACGGGACCAGCGGGTAGCCGCTCTCGCGGCTTAGCCGCCCCCGGCTTAGCCGCTTTCCCATCAGCGCGGTGCATTTGTGGTCAGCGGAGACCACAAATGCACCGCGCTAACTCGTAGCGGTCACGGGTTGAGGGCGGCGTTCTCCTCCGGGGTGAGCAGCCGGGAGCGGATCAGGAAGCGGACGCCCTCGGGGGCCTCCAGGGAGAAGCCGCTGCCCCGGCCGGGTACCACGTCCACCGTGAGGTGGGTGTGCCGCCACCGCTCGAACTGGTCCTTGGACATCCAGAACGTGACCGGCTCGGCCACCCCGGGCACGGTGAGCTCGGCCAGCAGCACGTCCGAGGCGCCGGTGCGGAACTCGCCTTCCGGGTAGCACATCGGGGCGCTGCCGTCGCAGCACCCGCCGGACTGATGGAACATCAGCGGCCCGTGTGTGCCCCGCAGCGACCGGAGCAGGCCGGCCGCCGCGGGGGTGATGTCCACGCGCGAGCTCATCTAGAAGAAGCCCAGCGCCTTGGGCGAGTAGCTGACCAGCAGGTTCTTGGTCTGCTGGTAGTGCTCCAGCATCATCTTGTGGGTCTCCCGGCCGATGCCGGAGCCCTTGTACCCACCGAACGCGGCGTGTGCCGGGTAGGCGTGGTAGCTGTTCGTCCAGACCCGGCCGGCCTGGATGGCCCGGCCGGCCCGGTACGCGGTGTTCACGTCCCGGGTCCACACGCCTGCGCCCAGCCCGTACAGCGTGTCGTTGGCGATCTTGATGGCGTCGTCGAAGTCGGCGAACGAGGTCACCGAGACCACCGGGCCGAAGATCTCCTCCTGGAAGATGCGCATCGAGTTGTCGCCCTGGAACACGGTGGGCTGCATGTAGTAGCCGCCGGCCAGCTCGCCGCCCAGCTCGGCGCGGTGCCCGCCGGTGAGCACCTTGGCGCCCTCCTGCTGGCCGATGTCGATGTAGGAGAGGATTTTCTCCAGCTGGTCGTTGGACGCCTGCGCGCCGATCATCGTGCCGGTGTCCAGCGGGCTGCCCGCCACGATCTTCTCGGTGCGGGCCACCGCCGCCGCCAGGAACTCCTGGTAGTGCCCCTGCTGGATGAGCGCGCGGGACGGGCAGGTGCACACTTCGCCCTGGTTGAGGGCGAACATGGTGAAGCCCTCCAGCGCCTTGTCGTAGAACTCATCGTTGCTGGCCGACACGTCGTCGAAGAACAGGTTCGGGCTCTTCCCGCCCAGCTCCAGCGTGACCGGCTTGATGTTCTCGCTGGCGTACTGCATGATCAGCCGCCCGGTGGTGGTCTCGCCGGTGAACGCGATCTTGGCCACCCGGGGGCTGGACGCCAGCGGCTTGCCCGCCTCCACGCCGAACCCGTTGACCACGTTCAGCACGCCGGCCGGCAGCAGGTCGCCGACCAGGCTGAGCAGGTAGTGGATGGAGACCGGGGTCTGCTCGGCGGGCTTGAGCACCACGGCGTTGCCGGCCGCCAGTGCGGGCGCCAGCTTCCACACCGCCATCAGGATCGGGAAGTTCCACGGGATGATCTGGGCGACGACGCCCAGCGGCTCGTGGAAGTGGTAGGCCACGGTGTCGTCGTCGATCTCGGCCAGGCTGCCCTCCTGGGCCCGGAGCGCCCCGGCGAAGTAGCGGAAGTGGTCGATGGCCAGCGGGATGTCGGCGGCCAGCGTCTCCCGGATGGGCTTGCCGTTCTCCCACGTCTCGGCCACGGCCAGGGCGGGCAGGTTGGCCTCCATCCGGTCGGCGATCTTGTTCAGCAGCCCGGCCCGCTCGGCGGCCGAAGTGCGTCCCCAGGCCGGCGCCGCGCCGTGCGCCGCATCCAGGGCACGCTCCACGTCCTCGGCGGTGCCCCGGGCCACCTCGCAGAACGCCTGCCCGGTGACCGGTGACGGGTTCTCGAAGTAGCGGCCCTGGGCGGGCGGCAGGTATTCGCCGCCGATCCAGTGGTCATAGCGCGGCTGGTAGTTCATCTGGGCGCCGGGCTGCCCCGGTGCGGCGTATTGGGTCATGGTGCTGACCTCCAGCGGTCATCCAGCCGCCCCACACCGGGCGGCCCGTATGGAGGCAGACCGTAACTCCGCGGACGTTACGTCAACGTTGCATGACCAGGCCGGCCGCGGCCGTCAGGCCAGCCCGTAATCGGCCCGGAGCTGGCGGACCCGGGCCAGCACCGCGGCCCGGCGGCCCGAGCCGGCCGGCAGCACGGCGGCCAGCCGCTCCCACGGCTCCAGGTCCTCGAAGCCGAACCGCTCGGTCCAGGACTGCAGCAGCGCCGGGTCGGCCGAGGCCAGCACCGCGGACCGCAGCAGCGTGTCCAGCCACTGCCGCTGTTCCCGCACGGCGGGCGCCTCGGACCGGGGCAGCAGCGGCCCGGCGTAGCGGGCCACCGCGCCGGCCACGTCGCCGCGCTGCAGAGCGGCCTTGACGTCCAGGTAGTCGGCGGACACCGGGCTGGCCAGCCGGTAGGGCCGGGAGCGGAGCAGGCCGCCGATGACGCGGCGGAGCCGGGTCAGCTCGACCCGGAGCGTGGTCTGGCTGGCCAGGTCGTCGTACAGCGCCGTGGACAGCTGCTCGCCGGTCAGCCCCGGCGGGCTGGCCGCGAGCAGGAAGACGATCTCGCTGTGCCGCCGGTTGAGCTGGATGTCCCGGCCGCCGGCCCGCAGCACGGCCTCGCTGCGGCCCAGGGCGTCCAGGTGCGGCAGGTCCAGCCACGCCGCCGCCCGGGACTGCGCCGGGGGCAGCCACAGCTGGCCCGACCCGGCCCGGCCGCCGAGCCGGGCCTCGGCCAGCCGGGCCTCGGCGATCTGGGCCGCCGCCCGGACCAGGGCCAGGCTGTGCGGATGGGCGACCACGTCCCCGCCGGTCACGTCGATAGCCCCGAGGACCTGGCCGGTCACCGGATCGTGGATGGGGGCGGCCGCGCAGGTCCAGGCCTGCACGGTGTGCCGGAAGTGCTCGGTGGCGAAGATCTGCACCTCGTGGTCGACGGCCAGCGCGGTACCCGGCGCGTTGGTGCCCGCGTGCTCCTCGTCCCACAGCGCGCCTTCGACGAAGTTCATCCGGGCGGCCCGGTCGCGGGCGCTGCGGTGCCCTTCCACCCAGAGCAGCCGGCCAGCCGTGTCGGACACCGCCCACAGGTGCTGACCGTCCTCCGCGGTGCCGCTCATCAGGTCCCTGAGCACCTGCACGGCCGTGGCCAGCGGGTGCCCGGCCCGGTAGCTGGCCAGGTCCGGGCCGGTCAGCGTGACCGGTGGGTCAGTGTCCGGATCGACCTGGGCGTCGGCGGAGCGCCGCCAGGACTCGGCCACCACGTCGCGCAGGCCGGTGGTCAGCGCGGTGAGCTCACGGCCGGTCAGGAACGTGCTGTGGGCGTGGCCGATCTCACGGGCCCGCTGCCGCGGGTCCGCGCCGGCCCGTGCCAGCCATCCGTCGCCCATCGTCTCCCTGCTGACCTGCTGGCACGATAGTCGCCCGGCCGGGCCGCCGCCGCAACCCCAGTGCGCGCCGGCCGGACGCGGCTCAGGCCGGGCGGGGCTCAGGCCGGGCGGGGCTCAGGCCGGGCGGGGCTCAGGCCGGGCGGGGCTCAGGCCGGGCGGGGCTCAGGCCGGGCGGGGCTCAGGCCGGGCGGGGCTCAGGCCGGGCGGGGCTCAGGCCGGGCGCCGCTCAGGCCGGCGGGGCTCAGGCCGGGCGCCAGCGCCAGTTGAGGTCGCCGCGCGGCGGCGGCCCGGGCAGCGGGTCCCGGCCGGTGCCCGCGGCCAGGCCGTCGAGCTGCAGCCGCAGGTAGCGCCGCCGCAGTTCGCTCGTCCGGGCCGGGTCGGGGACCCGGACCGAGGCGCAGCCCTCCAGGATCAGCCCGAGGTCGTCCGGTACCACGTCGCCGCGCAGCTGCCCGGCCGCCTGGGCCCGCCGGACCAGTGCTGCGGCCAGCTCATTGGCGCGCCGCGCGTCCTCGTGCATGTCCGGGGTCGGGGTGAACGTCCCGGCCAGGTGCACGGTGAGGGAGTGCACGTCGGCGTCCACCACCCGCTCCAGGAAGCCGGCCAGGGCCCGCCCCGGGTCCGGGCTGGCCGCGGCGGCCTCGGCCTCGGCGATGAACCGGCGCAGCCCGTCATGACAGAGCCGCCGCAGCAGGTCTTCTTTGCTGGGGTAGCGGCGGTACAGCGCGCTGATCCCCACCCCGGCCTGCTCGGCCACCGCGGCCACCGGCGCCTTGGGGTCGCTGAGGAATACGGTCCGGGCCGCGTCCAGGATCACCGTGTCGTTGCGCAGCGCCTGCCCACGCCGGCCGGGCAGCGGGACGGGGGACTGGGCCGGCCCGTCGTGCGCCGGGCCAGGCCGGGGCGGCCCGGCGGTGCCCGCAGAGTTCTCAGCCATAGACCGACCATACCACTGGAACGGACTGTTCCGCTCTGATAGGGTAAGGGAATGAAGCATTCCGTTCCGGAAGCAGTGCGCCAGGCACCTGCTGGAGGAGAGGCTATGACCGACACCGCGATCTGCCCGTTCCGCGTCGAGATCCCGCAGGCCGCGCTGGACGACCTGGCCGGGCGGCTGCGCCGCGCGCTGTGGCCGGACGAGCTGCCCGGCGCCGATGGGCAGCACGGCATGACGAACGCCCGGGTCCAGGACCTGGCCCGGTACTGGCTGGACGGCTTCGACTGGCGTGCGGTCGAGGCCCGGCTGAACTCCTATCCCCAGTTTGTCACCGGCATCGACGGCCAGCGGATCCACTTCCTGCACGTCCGCTCGCCGCGGCCGGACGCCACCCCGCTGCTGCTTAGCCACGGCTGGCCCGGCTCGGTGATCGAGTACCTGGACGTGATCGCCCCGCTGACCGAACCGGCCGACCCGGCCGCGCCCGCGTTCCACCTGGTCATCCCGTCGCTGCCCGGGTTCGGCTTCTCCGGGCCGACGCACAGCCCGGGCTGGGGCACGCAGCGCACCGCGCGGGCCTGGGCCGAGCTGATGCACCGCCTCGGCTACTCGCGGTACGGCCTGGTCGGCAACGACGCGGGCTCGATGATCTCCCCGGAGGTGGGCCGGATCGACCCCGGGCACGTCATCGGGGTGCACGTCACCCAGCTGTTCTCATTCCCGTCCGGCGACCCGGCCGAGTTCGCCGGGCTCAGCGAGGAAGACCAGGCCGCGCTGGCTCACCTGCAGTGGTTCTACGACCACAAGTTCTCGTTCAACGCGCTGCACAGCCAGCAGCCGCAGACGCTCGCCTTCGCGCTGGCCGACTCACCGTCCGGCCTGCTGGCCTGGAACGCGCAGCTGCTGGGGGAGAGCCTGGACCGCGACTTCGTGCTGGCCAACGTGGCCATCTACTGGCTGACCGGCACCTCGGCGTCGGCCATCCGGTTCTACTACGAGGACGCGCACACCGACGGGGAACCATCCGGCCCGACTACGGTGCCCACCGGGCTGGCCATGTTCGGCGGGGACTTCCAGTCGATCCGGCGGTTCGCCGAGCGGGACCACAGCAACATTGTCAGCTGGCACGCCTACGGCCCGGCCGCGCCGGGGGGCGGGCCGGCCGACGCGGCCGGGCACTATGCGGCCCATGAGGCCACCGACGTGCTGGTGGCCGACATCCGCGAGTTCTTCGCCCGGCTAGCGGCCTGAGATCCGGCGGGCCTGGGTGCGCAGCACGACCAGCGTGCCCAGGCAGACGGCGGCCAGCAGGGCGAACGGCACCAGGTCCGAGGTGGCCTGAGCCAGCGCGCCGCTCGCCGCCGCGCCGATCGTCTGGCCGCTCGCCCAGGCCAGGTTGGCCAGCCCGAAGGCCAGCCCCTGGTTCAGGCCCAGGCCGTGCGCGGCATCACTGAGCAGCGCGGACGACGGGGTGAACAGCGTGCCGTAGGCGGGCATGCCGACGACCAGCACGGCCACCAGCCAGCCAACCGGCGCCAGCACCGGCACGAGCAGGCTGACCAGCACCGCGGCGACCAGCGACAGGGACAGCGGCAGCAGCGCGCCGCGCCGGTCGGACAGCCGCCCGGCCAGCGGTGACAGCCCCGACTCGATGGCCGCGGACATCAGGAACGTGGCCCCGATGAGCAGCGTGCCCGCGCCGAGCTGGGCCAGCCGGAGCGGGGCCAGCACGTCGACCACGCCGAACGCCAGGCCGGCCAGCATGGTCAGCCACAGGCCCGCGGCCACCTGGGGGTTGGCCACCGCGGGCAGCGCCGCGCGCAGGCCCTGCGGCTCCGGCGGTGCTGGCCCGGGCATGAAAAACGCGGCCACGATGAGGATGGCGCCGGCCACCGCGGCCGCTGCGAAGGCCGGCCCGGTGCCCACCTGCCCGGCCACCACGCCGACGACCGGGCCGAACAGCGCGCCGACCACGGCCGCGCCGAGCGCGATGCCGAGCAGCTCGCCGCGCCGCTCAGCCGGGGCCGCGGTGGCCATCCAGGCCATCGCGGCCGCCCAGGTGCACGCGCCCGCCACGCCCTGCACGAACCGGGCCGCGTCCAGCACGGCCGCGGCCGACGCGAAGCCGAAGACCAGCGTGGCCACGCTCATCAGGGCCAGCCCGAGCACCGCCACCACCCGGTCGCCGAGCCGCGCGGTGAGCAGGCCGCCAGGCAGCGCGCCGATCAGCGTGCCGAACGGGTACGCGGCGACCAGGACGCCGGCCCCGGTCTTGGACAGCCCGGCCAGCTGCTTGTAGTAGGGCAGCAGCGGCGTGAGCGCGGTGAAAAACACCGTGTCCACCAGCACCAGCGCGCACAGGAAGACGACGAGCAGGCGGAGCCGGGGGGACAGCCTGGGCCGGGTCGCGGCGGGCGGGGCACTGGTCATACCGGGCTCATGCCGTGCTCACACCACCTGCCTGCATCGCCGCGCCGCTGCGGCCAAGCCGCGGCCTCCCGGTCGGACTGTACCGCCATTCAGTTCCGGCTGGCCAATCCTTTTCGCCCGGCAACGGCCCGGCTACCTGCGGTTTGAGCCGGCCAATAGCAGCGTTTCCGGCATGTCCGGGCCGCGCGAAGGGCCGGCCCTCTACGGTGAGCGGATGCAGGACTGCGAGATCGTGGCGGCCATCGTGGCCGGCCAGGCCACCGGTCTCGCCGCGGCATACGACCGGTACGCCCGCGCGCTGCACGCATACTGCTGCACCATGCTCGGCGAGCCGTCCGACGCCGCCGACGCGGTCCAGGACACGTTCATCATCGCGGCCGCCAAACTGGTCGGCCTGCGCGACCCGGACCGGCTGCGCCCGTGGCTGTACGCGGTGGCCCGGAACGAATGCCACCGGCGGCTGCGCGGGCGGGCCCCGGCCACGCCGCTGGACGAGGCCACCGAACTGGCCGATGACGCGCCGGACGTGGCCGCGGGCGCGGAACAGGCCGAGCTGCGCCGGCTCGTCCAGTCGGCGCTCGGCGGGCTGAACCCCGGCGAGCGGGAGATCATCGAGCTGAACCTGCGGCACGATCTGGACGGGGCCGACCTGGCCGCTGTGCTCGGCGTGCCGCGCAACCAGGCCCATGCGCTGGCGTCCCGGGCCCGCACCCAGTTCGAGACGGCGCTGGGCACCCTGCTGGTGGCCCGGACCGGGCAGCAGGCCTGCCCCGAGCTGGCCAGCCTGCTGGCGGGCTGGGACGGTGAGCTCACCGTGCTGTTGCGCAAGCGGCTGAACCGGCACATCGAGCGCTGCGGGACGTGCGGCGAACGGAAGCGCCGCGAGCTCAGCCCGGCCGCGCTGCTCAGCCCGCTCCCGGTGGCGCTGCTGCCGATCGGCCTGCGCCGCGAGCTGTTCCGGCTGGCCGCCGACCCGGGTGCGGCCGCCACCGCGCACCGGGACCTGGTGCTGCAGTGGGCCGGGCCGATGCGCCCAGACGGCTTCCCGGAGCCAGCCGGCCTGCTCATCGCGGCCCGTCCCGGGCCGTCCCGGGCTGCCCTGCTGACCGGGGCGGCCGCGCTGGCCCTGGTGATGCTCGGTGGCGGCGCGGTATTCGCGGCCGACCTGCTGCACCACCACGGCGAGCCGTCGCCCGCCGCGCTGGCCGCCACCCCGGGCGGCGGCCGCCTGGCTGGTGGCCCGCTGGCGGCCCCCGGCCCGGCCAGCCCGGGCCGGGGGCGCAAGCACGGCGGGCCGGCCGCGCGCTCCGCGGCCCCCGGCGGCAGCCAGCCGGCCGCCACACCGAGCCCGTCGGTAGCGCGGCGGCCCACGCCGAGCCCGTCCGCAGCGCGGAGCGCGACGCCGAGCCCGTCGGTAGCGCGGAGCCCCACTCCCAGCCCGTCCCCGTCGCGGAGCGCTACGCCGAGTCCGTCCCGCAGCCGGTCGGCGTCACCGTCACCCACGCCGCACGGCACCCTGACGTCGTCCGCCACGCAGGTGAAACTCAGCCAGGCGGCCGCGGGCGGCCGCTATACCGGGTCGTTCACGCTGACCGCGGCGGGCGGGCCGGTGAAGTTCAGCATCACCGACGCGGTGCCGGCCAGCGAGCTGAGCATCTCGCCCGCGTCCGGCTCGCTGGCCGCCGGGCAGCACGTGACCGTGACCCTGTCCGCGCCGGCTAAAGGCGGGCCGCCGCATTACGACACCCCGCTCACCGTGGCTCCGGGCGGGCTGGCGGTCGGCGTCTTGTACCCGCCCTCGGGCTGACCGGGCCAGCCGGGGCGCGCACCGGCCACTGCTCAGGCGTTACGCAAAATCTGGCTCAGGAACTCGGCGTTGGAGCTGGTGCTGCGCGCCCGGTCCAGCAGCAGCTCGATGGCCCGCTGCGGGTCCAGTTCGGAGAGCACCCGGCGCAGCCGGGCAGTGACCTCGTGCTCCTCGGCCGTCATCAGCAGGTCGTCGCGGCGGGTGCTGGACGGGGCCACGTCCACGGCCGGGAAGATGCGCTTCTCGGCCAGGTCGCGGCGCAGCCGCAGTTCCATGTTGCCGGTGCCCTTGAACTCCTCGAAGAACACGTCGTCCATCCGCGACCCGGTGTCCACCAGCGCGGTGCACAGCAGGGTCAGCGAGCCGCCGTGCTCGACGTTGCGCGCGGCGCCGAGGAGCTTGCGGGGCGGGTAGAGCGCGCCGACCGCGACCCCGCCGGCCAGGATGCGGCTGCTGGACGGGGCGGCCAGGTTGTAGGCCCGGCCAAGCCGGGTGATCGAGTCAAGCAGCACGACCACGTCGCGGCCCTGCTCGACCAGCCGCTTGGCCCGCTCGATGGCTAGCTCGGCCACGGCGATGTGCTCCTCGGCGGGCTGGTCGAACGTGGAGTAGATGACCTCGCCGCGCACCGTGCGGCGCAGGTCGGTGACTTCTTCCGGCCGTTCCCCGACGAGCACCACCATCAGGTGCACTTCGGGGTGGTTGGCCGCGACCGCGGCCGCGATGGCCTGCAGCACCATGGTCTTGCCGGCCTTGGGCGGGGACACGATCAGCCCGCGCTGGCCCTTGCCGATCGGGGTGACCAGGTCGATGATCCGGGCGGTGGGGGAGCCGCCGGGGGATTCCAGGCGGAGCCGTTCCTGCGGGTGCAGCGGGGTCAGCGCGGTGAACTCGGGCCGCGCGGTGGCCTGCCGTGGGTCGCTGCCGTTGACCGCGGTGACGTGGGTCAGCCCGGGGTACTTGTCCCGCGTCTTGCCCTGCCGGGGCGGCCGGGCCGTCCCCTCCAGGTGGTCGCCCTTGCGCAGGCCGTGCTGCTTGATCAGGGCGGCCGGGACGTAGACATCGCCGGGACCGCGCTGGTAACCGTCCTGGCGGACGAACGCGGTGCCGTCGGTGATGTCGAGCAGGCCGGCCACCGGGACGGCGGGGCCGGGTTCCCCGGCCGCCGGCTGGGGCCGGGTTGCGGCTCCGGGCTGGGTTGCGGCTCCGGGCTGAGTTGTGGCCCGGGGCTGGGGTGCGGCGGCCGGCTGCTGCCGGGCCGCCGGCTTCTTGGTGAGTGTGGTTGTCATGAGGGCAATTCCCTTCGAGGGGCGGCCGGTTTTGGGCACGCCAGGAAAGCGCCGTAACGGCGCTGCGGAAATGTGCACGTGGGAGAGCGGCCGGTAAATTCCCGGACCAGCGCTGAACGCCGGATCCGTGGTAATCGCTCGACGTCAGCCCGGTGATGTCCCGGGGAGAGACGGAGCTAGGAAAAGGGGCCGCGCGGCACGCGCACCATAAGGCGGAAAAGCATCGCCTACCGCGACTGTATCGCATAACAGTGCGGTGGGCCAGTTCATTCCGCGGCGCCGCGCGGCCGGGGTGGCCCCGGCTGGGTGGTCGCCTCAGCTCGGTGGCCTCAGGCGGGCGGCCCCGGCTCGTGGAAGATCAGCACCAGGGCCAGGATGAGCAGCGCGGTGCCGAACGTGATCAGCGCGTACCGGATCTGGTGCAGCTTGAATGAGCTGCCGATGCCGACCAGGAACAGCACGGCGGCCAGGAACACGGTGATCCGGACGTAGTCATCGCCGATCTGCGCAGCGTTGTTGCCCTCGTTGAACTTGGCGTTGGCCTGGTTGTCCAGCGCGTTGGCCTGGGTCTGCGCGGGGATTTTGTACTGCGGCATGTAGGTCGGCCCGGGCGGGGCATGCGGGTTGTGCAGCGGGTCGGTCGCCATCCAGGCGTTGAACGCGACCCGGAACGCGGGCCGGAACCGGCGCTCGGCGATCGCTTCTTTCTGCGGGCTGTTCAGGGTGAACGCGACGAACCACGCGTTGAACGTGGAGGCGTCGAAGTTGCGCAGCGACAGCGCCTCGAGGTCGTCGCGGGTGGCCAGGTTGCGCAGCGTGGACGACTGGGCGATCTCCACCCGGGAAGCGGTGCCCCATTTCGCGGCGGCGTAGCCGGCCCAGGCGGCGGCGATCGTGACCAGCGCGAGCAGGATGGCCTCGCCGCTCTGCAGGATCCGGGAATGACGTTCCTCGGCCTTGCTGGCGTCGCGCCGACTGGCTGACTCGCCTTCCTGCGCGTGCTCGTGCAGCTTCCGGCCGGTCTCGACCGGATCCAGCCCCTCAGGCATCGGCGCCCTCCGCCCCGGATCTAGCTGAGCCTGCCCTCCCCATCGTGCGGACCGCCGGATGGTCGCGCCTCCCCCGGGGCGGGTGACGCGCGGGATGCCTAGGTTGTGCCCGGGGCTGGCCCGGCGATGTCCGGATCAGGGCCCGGCCCGGCGGTGCTCGCGCCGGGGGCCACCCCGGCCTGGCCGCCGGGGCCGGGCCGGCCGCCGGGGCCGGGCCCGGTGCTGTGGTCAGAGATCCAGTCGTCGATGCGCTGCCACCAGTCGTAGAGCCAGCGGACCTGCGCGTCCTGGCCGGCCGTGCGTGGTACCTCGGCCGCGGGCACCCGCCACCAGCGCGCCCGCACCACGTGGCCGATCGGCAGGCTGTGCCAGACGTCGGCCACGCTGACCAGCGTGTCCAGCCCGGCGTGCGCTACGAAGATCACGTCGGCGGTGGGGCAGGCGGCGATGGCCGACAGCGCCCCGCCGGCCCGCGGCGGCAGCAGGTGGGGCATGCCACGGGCCCGCTCGGCCAGGTCGCCGCGGCCCATCCGGTCCAGCCGCCGGATGCCGCGCCGCCACCGGCCTGGGGTCCAGTTGCCGCCTTCCGGGAACAGGACCAGCGCGCCGGCCTGGTCGAGGCCGCTGGCCAGCCGGCTGATCTGGGCCACGAACAGGTGCTCACCGGTCAGGCGGCCCTGGATGAACACGTTCGGCACCCGGTTGGCCACCACGTCCACGCTGGGGTCGAGCTGGAGCGCGGCTTTCATCACCACCCGGGGCCGCCGGCGGTACACGGTCAGCAGCTGGTGCACGAGCAGCAGCGAATCACCGGGCCCGGCGTGGCGGCTGAGCACGATGACCGGATGGGCCAGCCGGGCCGCCTGCTCGGCCGGCGTCAGCGGCGGCTCGTCCACCTCGACACGCAGGCCGAGCGTGCCTGCCGCGGCGGCATAGAGCCGGTCCAGGTACCACTGCATGATGCCGTAGTGCCGGCTCTGGTAGGGCTCGGTGTGCAGCCGGCCGCCGAAGCCGCTGGCCAGCCACAGGCCCAGGCACATGAACAGGGTGGCCGTCTCGGCCATCAGCCAGACGAGCGCGAAGGTGAGCAGCCGCAGGGCCCGCATCCGGTGCGGCCGGGACCGGCCCAGCGCGCCGAGCAGCAAGGCCGCCACGGCGAGCGGCGGGAACAGCACGACCATCGCGGCGGCGACCACGATGGCCAGCGGCGCCAGCACCAGCCGGCGGACCAGCCTGGGGGGCAGCATGACCGGCTCCTCCTCTGCCCGGGGAACGCGCAGCGCCCGCCCGGCTTCCTGCCCAGCTCACGGCCTGGCCCGCTGGCCGGCGGGCTCACTGCCCGGCGAGCTGGGCGAGGTAGCTCGCGGAGGCCTGATAGGCGCGTTCCATCCGCAGCCCGACCTTAGCCCGGTCGCGGTACCGGAGCTGGGACAGATCGGGCGGCCGGGGGTCCGCGCCGGACGGCAGCACATGCACCTGCACGCCCGCGGGCAGCGCGGACATCTCGTCGTGGAACCGGTGCCGGCGGGCGATCTCGAACGCCACCAGGCCGACCTCCCACGGGCGGCGGGGCACCGTGAGCGGGCGCTCGATCCGGCCCACGTGCAGCACGTACACGGTGCGGGCGCCGAGCGCCACGGCCCGGCCGACCGGGATCGAATCGACCAGGCCGCCGTCGAAGTAGTGACTGCCGTCCACCTGCACCGGGGGCAGCAGCCCGGGCACGGCGCAGGACGCCAGCACGGCAGGAACCAGGGGCCCGGTGCTGAACCAGCGCGCGCAGGCCCCCTCGATGCTGGCCGCCACGCAGTGGAACGGCACCGGCAGATCGGCGAAGGCGGTGCCCGGGAACGCGTGCTCCAGCATGTGCCGGAGCGGCTCGATCGAGTGCAGGTGGGTGCCGGAGCGGACCAGCCGGACAGCCCGGCCCCACAGCGTCTCGCGGAACGCCAGGCGCAGCGCGTCGCCCTGCCACAGCCCGGCCAGCCGCCCGGCGGCGCCCGCCGGGTCAGCGGCCACGAACGCGCCGTTGATCGCGCCCACGGACGTGCCCACCACCACATCGGGGCGTACCCCGGCCTGATCCAGCGCCCGCAGCATGCCCACCTCGTGCGCGCCGAGCACGCCGCCGCCGCCGAGCACAAACGCGGTTTGCACTGCCTGATCCTCCTTCGCCGTCAAGCTAAGCAGACTGCCCAGCCCAGGCCGCGGCATACCGGGCATGTTTGCGAAAGCGCCAGCTGAGCAGGGAAAGGACCAGAAGCGATCTTTGGGGAGGAAGCATGACACCCGGCGTTACCCAGGGGGCCGCCGCGGTGGGCGACGTGATCGGGGCGCACGAGCGGGCATTCCCGGCGCGGCCGGAGCAGGTCGCCGAGGCGCGCCGGTTCGTGCGCGGGCTGCTGGCCGGCTGCCCGGTCGCCGACGACGCGGTGCTGTGCGTGTCGGAACTGGCCGGCAACTGCGTCACCCACTCCGCCAGCGGGCTGCTGGATGCGGTCTTCACCGTGCGCGCCGAGGTGCACGACGGTGATTACGTGTGGCTCGAGGTCGCTGACGGGGGCGGCGTGTGGGGTGAGGTGGAGCGGGACGGCCGGCCGCACGGGCTGGACATCATCGGCGCGCTGGCCAGCGAGTCCGGCGTGGCCGGCTGCGCGCGGACGGGCTGGGTGGTGTGGGCCAGGATCGACTGGCCACGGCCCGGCTGACGTTACCGCCGGCTTGGCCCGGATCACCCGGAACGGCCATGAACCTGCGGGCCCTGGGGCACGTGTTGTTGATGGGAGCGGGTTTGCGGGCGGATGCGGTGCATCCGCCCGCAGGCCTGTGGCCTGTTGCCGGCGGGATGCCCGCTGCGGCGGGCCCACCGCACTGCGCGCTGGGATCTGGCCAGGCAGGGGAGCGACCACGGGTGAGCGGGGACGGCGGGACGTTACGGGTGGAGCTGCTTGGCCCGGTACGGGCCTGGCGGGACGGCCGGGAACTGCGCATCGGCGGCCCGCGCCGGCATGCCGTGCTCGGCATGCTGGCCGCCCGGGCCGGGCACCCGGTCCGGGGCCGCGAGCTCATCGCCGGGGTCTGGGGTGAGCCGCCGCCCCGCGCGCCGGGCCGGCTGCGCGCTCACCTGGCCGGGCTGCGCCAGGCCCTGGAGCCGTGCCGCCCGCGCCGCGCACCGGGGCAGGTGCTGGCGGCCAGCGGGCCCGGCTACCTGCTCCGGCTGAGCCCGGCCGCGCTGGATACCGGCCGGCTCGACCAGCACGTGGCCCAGGCCCGGCGGGCCTGTGCGGCCGGCGATCTGGGCCGCGCGGCCCGGCAGCTGGACGGGGCGCTGAGCCTGTACCGGGATGTCGTACTGGCCGGGGTGCCCGGCCCGTGGGCGGCCGCGGAGCGGGACCGGGCCGGTGAGCTCCGGCTGACCCTGCTCGAGGAGCGCATCGAGGTGCTGCTGGCCATGGGCCGGCACCACGAGACCGTGCCCGAGCTGGCCGGCCTGACCCGGGCTCACCCGCAGCGCGAGCGGTTCCTGGGCCAGCTCATGATGGCGCTGTACCGGTCCGGGCGGCCGGCCGACGCGCTGGCCCAGTTCACCGCGGCCCGCCAGCCGGGCGCCGGGACCTGCGGCCTGGAGCCGGGCCCGGGCCTGCGCCGGCTGCGGCTGCAGATCCTCACCGCCGACACCGCGCTGATGACCGTGCTGCCGCCCGGCAGCGGGCTGCCCGGCGGCCGGCGTGGCGAACCGGGCGGGCTCAGCCGGGAGGCCGCGGCAGCGTACCCGTGGCGGCGTACCGCTGTTCGGCCGCACGCACATCCGGCAGCCCGATGAAGTCGCAGAACTCGCCGAACGACGGCAGTCCAGGCAGGGCGGCCGCGGGGGTGCCCGCAGTGGCGATCTCGCGCAGGATCCGGCGCATGGCGGCGGTGGCCGCGAGCAGCGTGCTGATCGGGAAGATGACGATCCGGTAGCCGAGCTGGCGCAGCCGGCCCAGGCTGAGCGGCGGGGTCTTGCCGCCCTCCGCCCAGTTGAACAGCAGCGGCACATCCGGGAAGGCCCGGGCGGCCTCGGCCGCCTCCTCCTCGGATACCAGCGCCTCGATGAACAGGGCGTCCGCGCCCGCGGCCCGGTACAGCCGGGCCCGGTCCAGCGCCGCCGCCAGGCCCTCCACAGCCCGGGCGTCGGTCCGGGCGATGATCACGAATTCCGGCTGGGCCCTGGCGTCGGCCGCGGCCCGGATCTTCTGCGCCATCTCCTCGGCCGGGATGACCAGCTTGCCGTCCATGTGCCCGCACTTCTTGGGGGCCACCTGGTCCTCGATGTGCACCGCGGCGACCCCGGCCGCCTCGTAGGCCGCGATGGTGCGGATCACGTTGAGCGGGTTGCCGTAGCCGGTGTCCGCGTCAGCGATCACCGGGATGTCCACGCAGTCCGCGATCCGGCCGGCGTTTCCCACCATCTCGGTCATCGTGAGCAGCCCGACATCCGGCCGGCCGAGCAGGGCCGCCGACGTGCCGAACCCGGTCATGTACACGGCCGGGAACCCGGCCTCCTCCACCAGCCGGGCGGCCAGCGGGTCGAACGCACCCGGGGCCAGGATGGTCCCGCCCGCGTCGAGCAGGTCACGCAGCCGGGCGGCGCCGCCGGGCCTGCGGGTCAGCCGGCCGGTCACCGGCGCGGCCCCGGTAGCCGGCTGGGCCCGCTGGCTGATCGGGCCCGGACGGCTGATCGGGCCCGGACGGCTGATCCGGAGCGGCCGGCCGATCGCACCCGGCCTGCCGATCGCGACCGGCTGGCTGTGGCTCAGCCACCGCTCTTGCGCCGGAACGAGCGCTTGCTCTGGGCCGGCCCGTGCGCGCCCTGGACCTTGCCGCCACCCCGGCCGGCCTGCCCGGCGTTGTGCTCGGCCTGGTGGCCGCGCTTGCGGTCCAGTGCCGCCCGGAACTTCTGCCTGATCTCGTCCTCGGGACTGCCCGGTCCCGGTTCGTCCCCCGGGCTCTCCGGTTCTGGCTCCGGTGCGGTCCCGGGGCTCTCCGGTCCTGCTGTGGCGTCGGCCATGACGGCCTCCTCTGCTCGGACGGCTCACCGTCCAGCCTAGGGTGTGACCGCCCTCCGGTGCCGCCCCGGCCGGGACGGCGCGGTGAGACGATGACCCGGTGGACAGCGGTAAGCGGGACGCGTTCGCCGCCCGGATGCTGGGCACCCTGACCGGCGGCGCACTGACCATGCTGATCAGCGTCGGCTACCGGACCGGCCTGTTCGAGGCGGCGGCCCGCGGCCCGGCCACCAGCACGGGCCTGGCCGCGCGGGCCGGGCTGTCCGAGCGGTACGTCCGGGAATGGCTCGGCGCCATGGTCACTGGCGGGCTGGTCAGCTACGACCCGGCCACCGCCGAGTACGTGCTGCCGCCGGAACACGCCTGCTTCCTGACCGGGGACGGTGCGTCCAACATCGCGCCCGTGGCCGCGATGCTGCGCGCGCTCGGCGGCGCGCTCCCTGACCTGGAACGCTGCTTCGCCGGGGGCGGCGGGCTGCTGCCCGCGGCCTTCGCGCCGCACTTCGCCGCCGCGGGCGCCCAGCCCGGTGACACCTGGCGCCGGATCTACGACGAGCAGCTCGTGCCCGGCTTCCTCGGTGCGGTACCCGGGCTGCTGGCCCGGCTGGCGGCCGGCATCACGGTGCTCGATGTCGGCTGCGGGACCGGGCACGCGGTCACCGTGGCCGCCCGGGCGTTCCCCGCCTCCCGGTTCCTGGGCCTGGACATCGACCGCCAGGTGCTCGTGGCCGCCGGGGCCGAGCGGGCCCGGCTCAGCCTGGGCAACGCCGCGTTCGCCGCGGGGGACGCGGCCACGCTGCCGGCCCGGCCCCGGTTCGACCTGATCACCGCGTTCGACGCGGTGCACGACCAGCAGTCGCCCCAGCAGGTGCTGCGCCGGGTCCGGGCCGCGCTCGCGCCCGGTGGGTTGTTCCTCATGGTGGACGCGAAGTTCAGCAGCGACCTGGCGGTCAACGTAGGGAACCCGCTGGCCGCGCTGTGCTACGCGATCAGCCTGCTGTACTGCGTCCCGGTGTCGCTGGCTGGCTGCGGCGCCGGGCTCGGCGCCATGTGGGGCACGGAACGAGCCAGCCAGATGCTCGCCCAGGCGGGCTTCGGCCAGGTCGAGCTGCTCGACTCACCGCGGCCGCAGAACTGTATCTACGCCTGCCGCCCCTGACGCAGAACTACCTTTGCCGGCTTGGACCGAGGAGGCCTGATGGCAGAGACCGGGGTAGCCGTGGTCACCGGTGCGGGATCCGGGCTGGGCCGGTCCATCGCCCGCGCCCTGCTGGCGGCCGGCTGGCAGGTCGCCGCGGCCGGCCGCCGGTGGGCGGCGCTGCAGGAGACCGTGGCCCCGGCCGCCGGGGCGGCGGTGCCGGTGCTGACCGACGTCACCAAGCCCGACTCGGTGGCGGCGCTGTTCGCGGCGGCCGGCAACCGGTGGGGCCGGGTCAACCTGCTGGTCAACAACGCGGGCATCTTCGGCCCGGCGGGCGCGGTGGACGAGATCTCGGTCGCGGACTGGCGACAGGCGGTGGACACCAACCTGACCGGGGCGTTCCTCTGCGCCCAGCAGGCGGTGCGGATGATGAAGGCCCAGGATCCCCGGGGCGGCCGGATCATCAACAACGGCTCGATCTCGGCGCACGTGCCGCGGCCGGGCAGCGCCGCCTACACCGCCACCAAGCACGCGCTGACCGGCCTGACCAAGTCGATCTCCCTGGACGGGCGGCGGTTCGGCATCGCCTGCGGCCAGATCGACATCGGCAACGCGGCCACTGAGATGACCCGGGTCATGAGCGAGGGCGTGCGGCAGGCTGATGGCTCACTGGCCGCTGAGCCCACGTTCGATCCCCGGCATGTCGCCGAGGCCGTGCTCTACATGGCCGGCCTGCCGCTCGACGCCAACGTGCAGTTCCTCACGCTGACGGCCACGGCCATGCCGTTCATCGGCCGGGGTTAGCTTGCTTAACGCCCGCTAATTCAGCGGCTGAACCGGGCGCGCAGCAGCTTCGGCGTGGCGGCCCGCCCGGTGACCGGCTGGAATTGCTCCGCAGCCGCCCGCAGCGCGCCGTGTTCCCCGTCGGTGAGGTCGATGTCGGCCGCGGCCACATTGCTCTCCAGCTGCTCGACGCTGGACGCGCCCGGGATGGCGGTCACCGCCGGGCTGCGGATCACCCAGGCCAGCGCGATCTGCGCCGGGCTGGCCGAGTGCGCGTCGGCCACCTCGCGGAGCGTGCTGATCAGGCTGCTGGCCCGGTCCAGGTTCTCCGGGAGGAACAGCGGGTTCGCGCCGCGGACCCGGTTGGCTGGCCGGTGGCCCGCGTCGTACCGGCCGGACAGCAGGCCCTGGGCCAGCGGGCTGTACGCGATGATCACCCGGTCCTGGACCTCCGCGTAGGGCAGCAGCTCGCGCTCCGGGTCCCGGTCCACCAGGCTGTACGGGACCTGGTTGCTCAGCACCCGGCTGCCCAGCGCGGCCTCGGCGGCCCGCCAGCGGTCCAGCGAGTAGTTGCTCACCCCAACCTCGCCGACCAGCCCCACGCGCTGCAGCGCGTGCATGCCGCGCATCGTCGGCGTGTCCCGGACCACCGGGTTGGGCTGGTGCACCTGGTAGAGATCCAGGTGCCGGGCGCCGAGCCGGTTGGCACTGGCCACGGCGCGCTGCTCAACGACTGGGGCCAGCGGCAGCACCGGAAGGATCTTGGTCGCGACGAACACCGAGGGCAGATCCTCGCCCAGGGCCTGGCCGAGGATCCGTTCGCTGCGCCCGAAACCGTAGATCTCGGCCGTGTCGAACAGCGTGACCC
Organism: uncultured Actinomycetes bacterium; assembly: GCA_963834515.1. Classification (GTDB taxonomy): domain Bacteria; phylum Actinomycetota; class Actinomycetes; order Streptosporangiales; family Streptosporangiaceae; genus RYN-230. The sequence goes on from CAWICB010000001.1 coordinate 382,043, forward strand.
CCAGTTCGAGGGCCCGGCGGACGATGGCGTGCGCCTCCTGCGCCGCGTACGCGTCGCCGTAGCCCCATTCCTTGGCACCGAACTGCCAGGTGCCAAGTCCGATCTTGGATATCCGCTTGGTGGTGTCAGTTGCCAGATAGCGCATGCTCCAGTGTCCGTCATCCGGCGTCCCGGCGCCCGGTGCCCCCGCGCGTGTCGGTGCCGGCCTTTAGCCGGGCCTGGTGCCTGACGACGCAGCAACCGGTCGCGCGGCGGCCGAGGACGCCTGGCGCCGGGACGAGGTCGTGAAGCTTCCGGCCCCCGGGTGGACGATCTGGTCGGCGCTGGGCCAGCCCGCTGCCATCACCGTGTGGATGACCGTGGCCCGAAGGCCGGGCCTTCCGGGTAGTGCGGGCGGTGGGCCGGGCGGTGATGATTGGCGGCATGGGAACTTCCGCAAACGCCGGTGACGCGCGGACCGGGCAGCGGCACACGCCGTACGTGCCTGAGCCGACCGGTCCGTGCCCGGTCGGTACCACGTCCTTGTGCCTGAAAGACGTCTCCCGTCCCGATCCCTGGGCCGCGGGGGTAAGCGCACGGGAGCTGATGGTCTCACTCTGGTATCCGGCGACGCCCTCGGACGGGCGCCGGGCCCGGTACATGACGCCGGCGGAGTCCGAACTCCAGCTCACCAGCAGGGGCCTCAGCGGCGTCCCGCGGGACGCGCTGAGTACGGTCCGGACCAACGCGGTCACCGACGCCACACCAGCGGGGCGTCAGCGCGCCCTCCCCCTCGTCGTGCTCTCACCTGGCTTCACCAACTCCCGCAGCGCGCTCACCGCGCTGGCCGAGGACCTGGCCAGCCACGGCTACGTCGTGACCGGAATTGATCACACGTACGAGAGCTTCGCCACGGCCTTTCCCGACGGGCGGGTCACCACCTGCCTCGCCCGCCAGGCACGCCAGCGCAGCACAGGGTTCCAGGAGAAGATGGCAGCAGGCCGGGCAGCCGATGTCTCTTTCGTACTCGGCGAACTGACCGGTACGCACCGGGCATGGCCGGGCGCTGCGCTGATCGACCCGTCCCGCATCGCGATGGCCGGCCACTCGGCCGGTGGCGCGGCCGTCATCGCCGCCATGCTGGCCGACTCCCGCATCCGCGCCGGCATCGACATGGACGGCGCCACTGCCGCCCCGATCCCGGGCCACGGTCTGCCACGGCCGTTTCTGTTCCTGGGCAAGAAATCTAACTACACCCCGGGAAGCGGAGGCGCGGTGACCACCTGGGAGCGCGACTGGAAACTGCTGACCGGGTGGAAGCGGTGGCTCCTGGTTGCCGGTGCCGTGCATGCCTCGTTCACCGACCTCGCGCTGCTGGCCGATCAGATCGGCATCGACATCGGCGCCGGCCTCCCCGGATCCCGGTCCCTGGACATCACCCGCGCCTACGTCCGGGCCTTCTTCGACCAGCACCTGCGTAGCACGCCGCAGGCCCTGCTGGACCAGCCGTCGCCACGCAACCCCGAGGTCACCTTCTGTTCCCCGGACTGAGACTCGGGCTAGCTAGCGCAGCCAGGGCAGGAACCCGGCGCCGGGCTGTCCATAGCCGGCTCAGGCCCCATCTCGACCGCCTCCCATGCGGCGCGGTCCGCAGGCTGGCGATCCGCCGGGCGAAAATGAAAGACCAGTGCGGAACCATCAAGATCCGCAGGTCAAGACCGCCCGAGGCGACGGCGGGGGCCAGCCAGAGGCCAAGCCCGAAATGGGCGCGGCGAACCTCCCGATGCTGGCCAGCTCTGACTCCCAGCTGTATCTTGTCTTGTGGGGGCCTGGCCATGGCTATACGGGAGGACTCACCCATGAGCACATCGCCGCTTTCTCCACAGGAGATCCGCGCCGCTGCGGCGGCGCACAAGGAGCTTGGCCCCGAATACGGCGACGCAGTGATCGAGTCCTTCCTGGAGCGAGTCGACCAGGAAATCACCGCACGTGTCAACGCACGCCTCGGACCTGTGCCCCGCGAGCAGCCTGTACAGTCAGCACAGTCGAATAGCCGCCGTACGCTACTAACTGGTGTTGCGATCGGCATCTTCGTCACCGGTGTGCCCTCCATGATGGTCGCGTCGAGCGCGGGTGGCGTCCTCGCCAAGGATCAGTCACAAGTTCTTCTCATCATCGCCGTCCTCTGGGCGATAGCGGTGGCCATAGCAGCTTCCGCGAGTCATGTCCGCCTTGAGTTGCGGCGCAAGGAACACGGCGTACGCCAAACCGGCCGCCAGGCCCCCTAGCTAGGACCACCGTCTGCTCATCCAGCCCAAGCTGGGTAACCAAATGAGTGGATGAACAGTCCGGCTATGTGGTCGGAATGATTGTTGGAAATATCGAGCGGCAGCTCATGCCAGCCCAGACGGAACGCACGGAAAAACTCGATGGGTACAAGGGATGAAATTATTCGCTGCTTTCTTCCCTCAGCGCAAGCTCTCAGGCCTTCTCACTTACGCAGGGCATTATTCTGCGTTGGAGGAAGTTAGATGACTCCCGCCTCTACGCGCAGCTTTTAATGGGCTGTCTAGTAGGCACGTTCTTGGCTGCAACCCACGAATCTCATACAGTGAGATGATCTCAACGAAACAGGTCCGGACTACCGGTCTTTATCTCTTTATCGGGCGTTGAATTAAACCTGGGTCATGTCGCTGCCCGGTTACTTTGGGTGCTGGGTTCCGGGTTGGTCCCGACGGGCCCGTGGCGGTGGTGCCTGGGGGTGCAGGCGATCCGGACCGGCCTGGGCCGGCCTGGCTGGTTGGGTGGCGGAATCCGGGTGCCAGCCGCGCTGCCCAGCTTGGCGGGCTGGTTCAGGCTCTGGGACGGTGCGCTGGTCAGGCTGGCCGGGACGGGGATGCTGCGGCCGGCTGCGATGCGGAGTGAGTGAGCGCCTGGTCCAGGTGGCGGTAGCGGCGCCGGTTGAGCCAGTAGAGGAGGCGGGTGGGGGGAGCCGACCTGTACAGGGCTTTCTGCTGATCGGCGGTGGAGTGGGCGATGATCCATGGGATCATGAACTGTGCCTGCGGCCGGGGGGTTGCCTTGCGCGCCTTGGCCTCGAGTTTGTTGTATTCCGCGGCGGGCATTTCCGATTCGGTAAGGGGCAGCGCGGTTTCTTCCTCCAGGCTGAGGTGAGCGGCGAGCAGTTCCGCCATCACGGACAGGGCGCCGGCCGCCCGGGCGCGGTCAGCGGTGAAGCCGCCTGCGGGGTCGGCTAGCGCGGCCAGCGCGTCGCAGGCGGCGTGCAGAGCGGCGTCCAGCGCCTCATGCTGGCCGGCCAGCGCGTTCAGGTGCATCTTGTCGGCTCCGACCCGGGCCTGCAGGGCGGGGAAGAACAGTTCGTCCTCGTGGTCGTGATGCGTGGCGAGCTGGGCGCGGTATTGGTCGAAGAAGGCCCGGATGCCCGGTAGCCGGCCGGGCCGGTCACCGGGGTCGAGGGCGGTAACGGCGGCAGGCAGGCGTTGCGCGTCGGCCCGGAGCGACTGGTGAATCAGGTTGACCAGGGTAAGGTCGGGTTTCGACCGGTTGCCCCTCACGGGATCTGCCGCCCTCGCAGCAGCGAGACGCTGGCGGTGATGGCGAATACGACCCAGACGACGAACCCGGCGAGGCCGAGCGCGAGCCAGGGACCGCCATCGGCGAGGGCGACGGTGAACACGGCTGCGGTAAGCAGGCAGGCCGCTCCTGGCAGGGCAGCAATCGCGAGCCAGGTGGGGATGAGGGGAACTGATGCGGCCGCCCGGCTGAGTCCCAGGAGCGTGACCCCGATGGCTGCCAGGTCCAGGCCGAAGGCCGCCGCGTGCAGCGTCCAGAGCGCCTGGACGACGGCCGTGGAGGAAGCCAGCTGCGCCGCCCTCGCGGTCAGCACGATCTCGGTGATGGTCACGACGGCGAACAGGGCGGCGATGGTCGCCGCACCCAGTACTCCCACGCTTGCCCACCAGCGGCTCTCCTCCTGCTGGGCCCTGGCCCGCACCCCGACCGCGAACGGGAAGAGGGCGAGCAGGCCGAGCGGGAACAGGCCGAGCGGCACGAGGGCGGCGGCGCGGTGGTCCAGGAAGTAGGCGCTGACCTGGGCAGGCGCGGCGTCAAAACCCGGAGCGCCGGCCCGGATGATGTTCTGCACGACCAGGATGGCCACGAATACCAGGCCGCCTGTTCCCGCCAGGCGGTCGAGGGCGGCGGCCTGTGTGGCCTGGGTCCGGTTCTGGCTGCCGAGGACTGTCCTGACGCTCATGCCTTACTCCCTGCTAGAATAGAAGCCCACTGACTAGAATCATCATCTACTGAAGATAGTGTCATTGAAATGACCAGAGTGTCAATCAGATGAGCGGGAGACGCCCCACCAGGCGCGAGGTGGCCGCGGCAGAGACCCGCCGCGAGATCTTGCGGGCTGCCCGGCAGCTGTTCGCCGAGCACGGCTACGCCGCCACGTCCCTGCAGCAGATCGCCGAGGAGTCAGGCGTGGCGGTGCAGACCATCTACTCCAGCGTCGGCTCCAAGGCCGCGCTGGTCCTGGCCCTCAACGACCTCATCGATGAGGAGGCCGGCGTGGCGCAGCTCGCCGCCGACGTCTTCGCGGAAACCGACCCGCCCCGGCTGATCGCCAACGGAATCCATCTCACCCGCCAGCTGAACGAACGCTGCGGGGATCTCATCCAGGTGCTGATCTCGGCCGAGCTCGCCGAACCAGGTGCCGCTACCGCGGTCGCCGACGGGATGCGCCGGCACGAGCTCGGCGCCAGCGCAATCGTCCAGCGCCTGCAGGCACTTAGCGCCTTGCGGACCGGCACCACGCCGGAACAGGCCGCCGCCGTGTTCTCCATGATGACGTCGCCGGCCAGCTGGCGGCAGCTCACCCAGCGCGCCGGCTGGACCTTCGACGAGAGCGAGGCGTGGCTCACCGCATCCCTCGCCCAGCTTCTGCTGAAGCCCGGCCCCTGACGGGGTCTGATCGTGGTGCCGCGTCCGGCCGGTCTTGCCCGTCCGGTGCTCGCCGGCCAGGCACCGGATCTGAGCCAAGCGCTGACCCGGGCCAGGGCCGAGGGCTTTCCGCACGTGATCCTGGACGGCACGGTCATCCCAGCAGACCGGTGCCGGGAGAAGACTCTCGGCGTCCAGGGCGAGCTCATCGACATGTGGTACTCCGGTAAGGCCCACTCCCACGGAGGCAACATCCAGGCGGTCATTGCTCCGGACGGGTTTCCGCTGTGGGTCTCCGGGGTGGAGCCGGGATCCGTGCACGAACTCACCGCCGCCCGCGTCCACGCACTTCCGGCGCTTTATCCTGCCGCGGCATCGGGACTGCCCGCCCTGGCTGACCCCGGATACGAAGGCGCCGGCATCGGCATCCAGATTCCGGTCAAGCAGCCACCCAGCGGGCGATAACTCGATATCAGTACCCGCACCCGTAACGCGTTGCCCCGTTCGCGGCGCTGCCTGGGCGAACGCGGGTTTGCTCTGCTCACCGGCCGCTGGCGCACCCTCCAGCACGTCACCGCCAGCCCCGGCAAGATCGGCGACATCGCCCGTGCCGCCCTCGTCCCAACCCATTTCGAGCATGGCTACATAAAATGAAATCGCTGAGATTACCTCAGTGTTCTGGCACCGCCCCTGACCTAGGATCTTCAGAGTCGAGCACGGAGTACTGACCGAAGCCTGGTCCCGCCACCGTGTTGCCGGTGGTGCGGCTTAGCCTGGCCGTGTGACAGCCGAGCTCGGGGCTCCAGAGGAGCGCTTCGAGGATCTGGTCGGTGGGCTGCTCGGGTACCCGGGCGTGACCCCGCCCAGCGGGGGGAGCGGCTTCGGCCGCAGTGCGCTGCGCTGGGAGAAGAAGATCTTCGCGATGCTGGTCCGCGGCCGGCTGGTCGTGAAGCTCCCGGCGGCCCGGGTCGACGCACTGGTCGCCGACGGCGACGGGGTGCGGTTCGACGCCAACAAGGGCACTCCGATGAAGGAGTGGTTCAGCCTGGACCCGGAATCCGGGCTGCCCTGGCTCCCGCTGGCCCGGGAAGCGCTGGAATTTGCCCGGGCCCGCCGCTGAGCTGTCCATCCGAGGGGTCCCAGTCGTCCCTGCCGGGAGCGCCGCGTTGCGCCGGTCCTCGGGCCACTTGGACCGGTACCTGGTCGAGGCCGCGATCGCGGCGTGCCATGCGCTCGCCCTCGTACGCCGAGACCGACTGGGATGCGGCGCCGGTCTCCGGCGCGGGATGTGCGGGCGGCGCGGGATGATGAGAACGTGCCATCGGCAGATGCGGCTACGGGCGAGGACGCCGCGCTGTCCCCGGTGTGCCCGTTCACCGTGGACCGGCCGGTCATGCGGCAGGGCTGGGAGCGGCTCACCTTCCTGCACTGGGCCTACGAGCCCGCCGCGGTGCAGCGCCTGCTGCCCAGCGGCCTGCAAGCGGACCTGTTCGACGGCGCGGCCTGGATCGGTCTGGTCCCGTTCTTCATGCGGGTCCGCACCGGAGCCGGGCATGGCGCACCGTGGGTGTCCAACTTCTGCGAGACCAACGTGCGCACGTACGTCCGGGACCACGAAGGGCGGGCCGGAATCTGGTTCCTGTCCCTGGACGCGGCCCGGGCCGGGGCGGTCGCGGTGGCCCGGGCCGGCTACCGGCTGCCCTACTTCTGGTCCGCGATGCGGCTGGCCAGGGACGGCCGCGACGTGTCATACCACTGCCGCCGGCGGCTGCCCGGCCCGCGGGACGCCCACAGCGACGTGCGGGTCCGCATCGGTGCCGCCTACCAGCCCGCCGAACTCGGCGACCGGGACCACTTCCTGACCGCCCGGTGGGTGCTGTTCAGCGTGGCCGGCCGCCGCCGGTTCTTCGCCCGGGCCGAGCACCGGCCCTGGCCGCTGTACCGGGCCCAGGCGCTGTCGGTCCGGGACAGCCTGGTCACCGCGGCCGGGCTGCCCGCGCCGCGGGGCGAGCCGCTGGTGCACTACTCACCTGGCGTCGACGTCCGGATCGGCCTGCCCGAGCGCTACGGCTAGCGCTGCGGCGGGCGGGAGCACGTCAGCGCGGTGCATTTGTGGTCACTGGTGACCACAAATGCACCGCGTTCCGGGCGCCGGGCCTGGCGGGACACGTCAGCGCGGTTCGCCGTCCACGGTCAGCTGGACCCGGTCCGGGTAGAAGCACATCAGCCCGGCGATCTCCGCCGCCTGCGGGATCGGCGACTCGTAGCTCCACACCAGGTCGTCGTGCTGCTCGCCGCCGACGTCGGCCGACCAGTAGGACGCCTCGCCCTTGAACGGGCAGGTGGTGTGGCTGTCGGTCGGCCGCAGCAGGTCGGTGCGCACGTCCTCGCGCGGCAGGTAGTACCGGGTCGGCAGGCCGGTCTCGTCCAGCAGCACCGGCCGGGCCGACTCGGCCAGCTTGGTGCCGTCCAGCGTGACCACGACGTGCGCGTGGCCCTGGGTCGTAGTGATCGTGTGCCCTTTAGCCATACCGGGGAGAACTCCCCGGCCGCGGCGATGATTCCGCGCCGCGGCCCCAGCCGGGCACCAGCCCGGTCCAGCACTGGCCCCAGCTCAGCACCCCGGCCCCAGCCGGGCACCGGCCTCCTGGTCAGTGCCGGGCCGCGGCCTGCTGCCGGGCTGTTTCGCTGAACGCGGCCAGTGCGTCGGCGTCGCTGGCGCTGGACCGCACGTTGCCGGCCAGGAAGCCGATGTCTGGCAGGTCGGCGGCGGCGGCCTCCAGCGCGGCCGCGGCTGCCTCGGTGTCGTACAGCGTCCGGCGCAGCACCACGTCCGGGCCGAGCAGGGCCCAGCTCGCGCCCGGGTGGCCGTAGCCGAGCCCGACCGAGCCGGGGTTGACGACCCGCCGCCCGGCGGCCAGCCGGTCGAATGGCATGTGTGTGTGCCCGACCACCACGGTCTGCTCGGACACCGCGGCGAACGCTGCCTGGTAGTGCCCGACCGGGCTGTCTACCAGGATGAACTCGTTGTCGTCCCGGGCCGTGCCATGGCAGAACGCCACCGCACCCAGCCCGTCGATGTCGAGCGAGACGGTCAGTGGCAGGCCGGCCAGCAGATCCCGCCCGGACCGGGTGATCCGCGCCGCGCACCACGCGTAGTACTCGGCGGAGGCGTTCGTGGCCAGGCCGCTGGGCTGGAACGTGCCGTCGAACGCCTCGGCCAGCGACCGGTCGCTGTTGCCGCGCACCCAGACCGCCCGGTCGCCCAGGCCGGCCAGCCGGTCCAGGGTCTGCCCGGGCATCGGGCCGTCGGCGAGGTCGCCGTCCAGCACCACGGCGTCCACCCCGGCCGCCTCGACGTCGCGCAGTACCGCGTCCAGCGCGGGCAGGTTGCCGTGGATGTCAGCCAGTACCGCGACCCGCATCGGCCGCTCCCTCCCGGGCCCGGTCCCGGGCCCCTGCCCCGCAGTCTGGCCCGGCCAGGCCGTCCGCTCCAGCGGATTCGCGGTCAGGAGAAAAGGCCTGGCCACCCGGCGCGCTGGCGCCTGCGCGCCGGCCGCCGGCGCGCTCGCTACCGGCGCGCTGATCGCCGGCCGGCTGGCCACCGGCCGACTGGCCACCGGCCAGCTGACTACGGGCGCGCTGGCCGAGCTCGCGGAACGCGGCCCAGGTCGCCGACCCGGGCTCGGCCGAGTAGATGACCAGCCGCTGATCGGTGTCCGGGATGGGCAGCACGTGGCAGTCGAACTCCAGCGGGCCGGCTTCCGGGTGGATGACCTGCTTACGGACCGGGCGGCGAACCGCCACCTGCTGCTCGGCCCACATCGCGGCGAACCGCGGCGAACTGCCCAGCAGCTCGGTGACCAGTTCCCCGATGCGCCGGTCACCCGGGTAGCGGGCGCAGGCGGCGCGCAGGTCGGCGACCGACCCGCGGGCGAACGCCAGCGTGTCCGCGTCACTCCACCGCGGGTCGTCGCCGGGCTGGCGGAACATCCAGCGCAGGATGTTCCGGTCCGCCGCCGGGAACGCGGACAGGTCGCCGATGAAGAACGTGGCCAGCTGGTTCCAGGCCAGCACGTCGTACCGGGCGTCCAGCACGTAGGCGGGCACGGCGTCCAGGCTGCCCAGCAGGTGCCGGGTGGCCGGGGCCAGTTCCCGCGCTGGGCTGGCGGCCGGCGGCGGGCTCATCCCGGCGATGCGGAACAGGTAGTCCCGCTCGTCCCGGGTCAGCATCAGCGCGCGGGCCAGCGCGGCCAGGATCTGGTCCGACGGGTGCGGGCCGCGGCCCTGCTCCAGCCGGATGTAGTAGTCGACGGACATCCCGGCCAGCTCGGCGACCTCCTGCCGGCGCAGGCCCGGGGTGCGCCGCCGCCCGCCGCCGGGCAGCCCGACGTCGCCGGGCCGCAGCCGGGACCGCCGGCCGCGCAGGAACCCGGCCAGCTCGTCCCGCCGGATACCCGGCCTGCCAGCCCCGCCGCCCACGAGCTCGTCCATGGCACCAGCGTGCCTCATCCGCGCCCCCGGCCGGGCGGCGCAGGGTGGTACCGCCGATCCCAGCCTGGGCTGGTCTCTCCCGCATCCGGGCTGCCCGGGGCAGGCTGGCCGCATGACGACTACCGCATTGATCACCGGTGCCAACAAGGGGATCGGCTTCGCCACCGCCCGGCTGCTCAGCCAGCGCGGCGTGACCGCGCTGCTCGGCGCCCGGGACGAGCGGCGGGGCGTTGCGGCCGAACGCGCCCTGCACGACGAGGGCGCGGCCGGCGCCCGGTACGTGCCGCTCGATGTGACCGACGGGACGTCGGCGGCCCGGGCCGCGGCCTGGATCGAAGCCGAGTACGGCCAGCTCGACATCCTGGTCAACAACGCCGGGATCGCCCGTGGCGACGGCCGCGGTGCGCCCAGCCAGACCACGGCCGGCACGCTGCGCGAGGTTTTCGAGACCAACGTGTTCGGCGTGGTCACGGTGACCAACGCCATGCTGCCGCTGCTCCGCCGCGCCCCGGCGGCCCGGATCGTGAACGTGTCCAGCGAGGTCGGCTCGATCGCGTCGATGATGAACCCGGACAGCCCGCTGTGGCCGATGGCGTCGGTGCCCTACCCGGCGTCCAAGGCCGCGCTGAACATGGTGACGGCCATGTACGCCAAGGAACTGGCCGGCACCCCAGTCAAGGTGAACGCGGCCAACCCCGGCTACTGCGCGACCGACCTCAACGGGAACAGCGGGTTCCGCACCGCCGGGCAGGGCGCCGAGGTCTGCGTGCACCTGGCCACGCTGCCCGCCGGCGGGCCGACCGGCCAGCTCTGGGGCCACCTGTGGGCCGCCGGTGACGGCAGGCGGGACGGCGTGCTGCCCTGGTAGCCCCACGCACTGGCCGGGACCGGGGACAATGGACGGGTGCGCATTGGCATTCTCGGCCCGCTGGAGGTGCGCGGCGACGCCGGGCAGCCCGTTGGACTGGGCGGCCCGCGGCTGCGCGCGCTGGTGATCCGGCTCGCCCTGGACCCGGGCCACACCATTTCCGCCGAACGCCTGTCCGGGGATCTGTGGCCCGGCGACGGCCCGGCCGATACGGGCAACGCGCTCCAGGCCCTGGTCTCCCGGCTGCGGCATGCGGCCGGGCCGGGCTTCGTGCAGCACCGGGCGGGCGGTTACGCGCTGGCCGTGTCGCCGGGTGAGGTGGACGCGGCCGAGTTTGACCGGCTGGTCGGCGTGGCCCGGGCCGCGCTGGCTGCCGGGGACGCAGAGCAGGGTGCGGCGGTGCTGCGCGATGCGCTGGGCCTGTGGCGCGGCCCGGCGCTAGCCGACGTGCCGGACGCGCCGTTCGCGGCTGGCCCGGTGGCCCGGCTGGAAGAACTCCGGCTGGCCGCCACCGAAGACCGGGTCGAGGCCGACCTGGCCCTGGGCCGGGGTGCGGAACTGGCCCCCGAACTGGAGGAACTGGCCGCCGCGCACCCGCTGCGGGAGCGGCTGCGCGGCCAGCTCATGCGGGTGCTGTACCTGGCCGGCCGGCAGGGTGACGCACTGGCCGTGTACCAGGAGACCCGGGAACTGCTCGCCGACCAGCTCGGCGTGGACCCGTCGCCCGCATTGTCGGAGGTCCACCTGGCCATCTTGCGCGGTGCTATCCCGGGGGGGCGACCCCCCGGAACCCCCCGCTCGCCGCTGCGCGCCGAACGCAGTATTGATCCGGGGGGGCGACCCCCCTGGACCCCCCGCTCGCCGCTGCGCGCCGAACGCCGACTCGGCGAGCACCCGCCTGCGGCGGGCCCCGCCTCGCCGGCGCAGGCTACGGCTGGCCTGGACAGCCCCAGGGCTAACACCGGCCACCTTCCGGCGCAGCTGACCAGCTTCGTGGGCCGGGACGAGGAACTGAACCGGGTGGGCAAGCTGCTCGACGAGGCCCGCCTGGTCACGCTGACCGGGCCGGGCGGCACCGGCAAGACCCGGCTGGCCGTCGAGGCCGCCGCGCGGCTGGGCGGCCAGGCGCCAGACGGGGCCTGGTTCGTCCCGCTGGCCCCGGTGCGGGACGCGATGGACGTGCCGCAGGCGGTGCTGGCCGCGCTCGGCGTGCCGGAGGCCACCCGGGCCGCTGACACGGTCTGGATCACCGTGCTGCCGCCGCTGGACCGGCTGGCCGAGGCCGTGGCCAGCCGGCAGCTCGTGCTCGTGCTGGACAACTGCGAGCACCTGATCGCCGCGGTGGCCGAACTGGCCGGGCGGGTACTGGCCGCCGCCCCGGGCGTGCGCATCCTGGCCACCAGCCGGGAACCGCTCGGCGTGATCGGTGAGACGCTCTGCCCGGTGCCCGCGCTCCCGCTGCCGCCGCCGGACGTCACGGCCAGCGAGGCCATGGAGTACGGGGCGGTCCGGCTGCTCACCGAGCGTGCGGGCGCGGTCCGGCCCGGGTTCACCGTTGATCCGGACACCATCGGCCCGGTGGTCCGGATCTGCCGCGCGCTGGACGGCAATCCGCTGGCCATCGAGCTGGCTGCGGCCCGGCTGCGCTCGCTCACCGCGGCGCAGGTGGCGGCGCGGCTCGATGACCGGTTCGGGCTGCTGCGGTCGGGCAGCCGGACCGCGCTGCCCCAGCACCAGACGCTGCGCGCCATCGTGGACTGGAGCTGGGACCTGCTCGGCGACGACGAGCGCACCGTGCTGCGCCGGCTGTCCGTGTTCAGCGGCGGCGCATCGCCGGACGCGGCCGAGCACATCTGCGCCCTGGCCGGGGATGGCACGCAGATCATCGACCTGGTCGCCGCTTTGGTGGACAAGTCGCTGGTCACCGCGGCCGGTGAGACCGACGTCCGCTATCACCTGCTCGAGACCGTCCGGGCCTACGCGGCGGAACGGCTGGCCGAGTCGGGGGAGCAGGACCAGGTACAGGCCGGGCACGCGCAGTACTTCCTCGCCCTCGCGGAGCGGGCCGAGCCCAAGCTGCGCGGCCCGGACCAGCTGGACTGGCTGGCCCGGCTGTCCGCCGAGCACGACAACTTCGTGGCCGCGCTGCGGTACGCGGCCGGTGTCCGCGACGTGCCCGCGGCGCTCCGGTTCGTGGCCGCACTGACCTGGTTCTGGCTGATGCGCGACTACGAGACCGAAGCGGGCGAGTGGGCGACCGAGGTGCGCGACCTGGCCGGGGATCAGGCGCCACCCGGTCTGGCCGACGCGTATGCCGTCTGTCACGTGCTGGCCGCTCTGACCCTGGTCGCGAACACCACCGAGGCCACCCCTGGCCTGCTGATGGACACGTTGCGCACCGCGGTCGCGGTAGCCGGGCCGGATACTCAGCACTCGCTGCTGCGGCTGGCCACGCCGATGCTGGCGTTCTTCGGCGGGGATACCGAGCGGGGGCTCAGCGAGCTGCGCATGCTGGACGACCGCGCGGATCCGTGGGTCCGCGCCGCCGGGCTGGCCGCGGCCGGGCACCTGGCCATGAACGCTGGGCAGCTCGGTCAGGCCGCCGCCGACCTGGCCCAGAGCCACGCGGGCTTCACCGCCATCGGCGACCGGTGGGGGCTGGTCGTGAGCCTGGCTGGCCTGGCTGACGTAGCCCTGGCCCGCGACGATCCCGATGCGGCGGTGCGGCTGCTGGAGGAGGCCCGCGCGCTGGCCGCCAGCGGGCTGCACGGCAACTTCGCCGACATGATGCTGATCAAGCTGGGCCAGGCGCGGGCCCGGCAGGGCGACACCGACGCGGCCCGGGCCGACCTGGAGCGCGGGGTGTACATAGCGGAGCGGATCGGCGAGCGGGACGAGGCGGCGTCCGGGTACCTGGAACTGGCTGAGCTGGCCCGGCAGCTCGGCGAGCCGGACCGGGCCCGGGAGCTGGTCCGGCAGGCGGTGGCCGCCGCCGAGGCGCACCCGGGGCGGCCCGGGATGATGTCCATCGCGGCGACCGCCTACAGCAAGCTCGGCTGCCTCGATGAGCAGCAGGGCGACCTGGCCTCGGCGGCCGGCTGGCACGCGCAGGCGGTCAGCACGGTCGGCGAGCATGAAGACGTGTTCCTGCCCAACCATCCGGTGGCGGCCCTGGTGGCCGAAGGCTGCGCCGCGCTGGCCGCGGCCCGGGGCCAGCACCACCGGGCCGCGGAACTGCTCGGTCTCGCGCACACCCTGCACGGCTTCCGGGACGCGGCCAGCCTCGAGGTGCGCCGGGTCACCGCGCTGTCGTCGGCCGCGCTCGGCGCGGACGGCTTCAGCGCCGCCTACGCCCAGGGCCAGCGCCTGGCCCGGGCCGACCTGGCCGCGCTGACCGCGGCCTGACCCGCCCCGGCACCGCTACGTAGGTGCGGGCGGCGGGCCAGGCGGCGCGCCGGGGGTCAGACCCGGCGGCGGTACATCCGCATGGCCAGCGGGAAGGCCACCAGCACGATGGCGGCCGCCCAGGCCAGCGCGTACAGCACGTGCGTGGCCACCGGGCCGCCCACGGTCAGCCCGCGCACCGAATCGGCCAGCGAGGTGACCGGGTTGACCTTGACCCAACCCTGCAGCCAGCCCGGCAGGGTGGCCGTGTTCGGCATCAGGATGCTGCTGCCGAACACCAGCGGCATCATGAAGATGAACGAGATCCCCTGCACGGTTTCCGGCCCTGGCGCGATCAGGCCGATCAGCACCGAGATCCAGCAGAAGGCCAGGTAGAACACGTAGACCAGGAGGAACGCGGCCAGGGCCGGGAGCATCCCAGTGTGGAACCGGAAGCCGAGCACCGAGCCGAACCCGATCAGCACGGCCATCGCCACGCAGAAACGGACCGTGTCGCCGAGCACGGCGCCGACCAGCGGCGAGGACCTGGCGATGGGCAGGCTGCGGAACCGGTCGAACACGCCCTGGTGGATGTCCTCGCACAGCGCCGTGCCCAGGCCCATAGTGGCGAACATCGCTATCTGCGCGACCAGCCCGGGCAGCAGCAGCTCCAGGTAGGCGTGCGTGCTGCCGGCCACCGCGCCGCCGAACACGTAGAGGAACAGCACCAGGAAGACGATCGGCATCAGCGTCACGTCGAGCAGCTTCTCCGGGGAGTGCTTGAGCTGGGTTACGTTGCGCCAGGCCAGGGTCAGCGCGTTGGCGATGCCCTGCCGGGCGCCGATGCGGCGGCGCAGCGGGGCCGGCTCGCGGGCCGGTGCGGCCGTGGCGGGTACGTCCAGGGTGGTCATGCCGCCCTCCCTTCGTCGTCGGTGATGTCGTCGGCCAGGTGGCCGGTCAGGGTGAAGAAGACCTCGTCCAGGCTGGGCAGCCGGAACGCGAGTTCGGCGGCCAGCAGGCCCGCCTCGTCCAGCCGCCGGACCACGGCCAGGAGCAGCGCCGGGTCGCTGGCCGGCGCGGTGACCAGGCCGATGTCGCTGACGACCTCCGGGGCCGCCCCGGTCACCTGGGCCACGATCGTGGCCAGCTCCGCGGTCCGCTCCTGGTCGGCGGCCCGCACCATCAGGGTCTGGCCGCCGGTCCGCGACTTCAGCTCGGCCGGCGTGCCCTCCGCGACCAGCCGGCCGTGGTCGATGACCGCGATCTGGTCGGCCAGCTCGTCGGCCTCCTCCAGGTACTGCGTGGTGAGCAGCACGGTCGCACCGCCGGCCACGATGCCGCGGATGGTGTCCCACACCTGGCTGCGGGCCCGCGGGTCCAGCCCGGTGGTGGGCTCGTCCAGGAACAGCACCTGCGGCTCGCCGACCAGGCTGGCGGCCAGGTCGAGGCGGCGCCGCATGCCGCCGGAGTAGGTCTTGGCCGCCCGCCCGGCCGCGCCGGCCAGCTCGAACTGCTCCAGCAGGCCGGCCGCCCGGCGGCGGGCCTCGGCCCGGCGCAGGCCGAGCAGCCGGCCGATCATCACCATGTTCTCGGTGCCGGTCAGTTCCTCGTCCACCGAGGCGAACTGGCCGGTCAGCGCGATCAGCTGGCGTACCTGCACGGCCTCGGTGACCACGTCGTAGCCGCAGATCCGGGCCTGGCCGGCGTCCGGCTGGAGCAGCGTGGCCAGCATCCGGACCGCGGTGGTCTTGCCCGCACCGTTCGGGCCGAGCAGGGCGAGCACGGTGCCACGCCCGGCTCGCAGATCGACCCCGCGCAGCGCCTTGGTCTGGCCGAAGCGCTTGACCAGCCCTTCGGCCTCGATCATGTCCGTCATCTGTCATGTCCTGTCATCGGCTGCTGGGTACGCGTCCACTGTGCCGGGCCGCGCTGACAGGTCCCGGACAGCGCGCTGACAGCCGGCGGCCGGGCCGCTGACGGCGCCGGTCAGCCGGCTGTCAGCACCCGGACCGGTGCCCCGCGCTGCCAGGCCGCGATGCTGTCCACCGCGTCGGCGTACCAGGTCCGCATGGTGCGCGCGGTCACGTAACCGATGTGCGGGGTCAGTACGGTGCGGGGGGCGTTACGCAAAGGATCGTCGGGTGGGAGTGGCTCGCTGTCGTAGACGTCCAGGCCCGCGCCCGCGATCCAGCCCTCGTGCAGCGCGCGGAGGAGTGCGGCGCGCTCGACGATCGGCCCGCGCGATGTGTTGACCAGGTATGCGGTTGGCTTCATGCTGCTGAGCTCGCGTTCGGTGACCAGGTTCCTGGTCCGGCCGGACAGCACCAGGTGGATGCTGACCACGTCGGCGGACGTGAACAGGTCGGCCTGGCTGACGGCGCGGACGCCCGCGTCCGCGGCGATTGCCGGGTCGAGGTGCTCGCTCCACGCGATCACGTCCATCTCGAACGCGTGGGCGATCCGGGCCATCTGGTGGCCGATCCGGCCCAGCCCGGCCAGGCCGAGCGTCGCGCCCATCAGGTCCATGCCGACGGTGTGCTGCCAGCCTCCGTCCCGGACCGCGGCCGTTTCCGCAGGCAGATGCCGGGCCAGCGACAAGATCAGCCCCCAGGTCAGCTCGGCCGTACTGGCGGTGCGCGGGCCGCCGGTGGCCGACACCGTCACGCCGTGCTCGGCGGCCGCCCGCAGGTCGATGGCGGCGTTGGCCCGGCCAGTGGTGACCAGCAGCCTCAGCTCGGGCAGCCTGCTGAACAGGGCCCGGTCGAAACGGGTCCGCTCGCGCATGGCCACCACCACGCCGGCCCCGGCCAGCGCGGCCACCAGGTCGTCCCCGGCCAGGTGCTCGCGGACGGCGGTCCACTGTGCGCCGGACGGCTGGCCGTCCAGCCCGTAATCCGCCACCAGCCCCTGATAGTCGTCCAGCGCCACCACACGCAGGGTCATTGCGCCTCCCGCTGGCTGCCACCATTTTCGCTGGCCAGGTTATGGCTGTTGCTGGTGGGGCCGCTACGGCCGGGTGTCCAGTCCGGCCAGCCCGGTGTGGAGTGCGCCAGCCCGGTGAGGAGTGCGCCAGCCCGGCCGGGAGACCTTATGCTCAGTCAGATACCAGGTCACCTCGGCCACGGAGGCAGGACGAGGTCGGTCTGCCCTCCGGTGACGTGCCCTCCCGCGGAGCCGGGTCTGGCCGGGAGATCGCGCGGCAACGTAACGGGGCCATCGCGGTCTCCCAACCGGGCGCGATTCCCTGAGCTGATCCCTACCCTCGCCGCGGGAGCGATGATCATGGCGGAAGAACCGGAACCGGGCACCGGGCGCGAACGGGTGGCCCGGGCTGCCTACGAACTCTTCTGCCGGGCCGGCGTCCGGTCGGTGGGCGTCAACGCCGTCATCGAGCGGGCCGGCACGGCCAAGATGACGCTGTACCGGAATTTCCCGTCCAAGGACGACCTGATCATCGACTTCCTGCGCCGCCGCGAGGAACTCTGGACGCACGGCTGGCTGGAGGCCGAGATCCAGCGCCGCGCGGACACCCCGCAGGAACAGCTGCTGGCGGTCTTCGATGCGCTCGGGGAATGGTTCAGCCAGCCGGACTTCGCCGGCTGCTCGTTCCTCACCACCATGATCGAGATCAGCGACCGGGCCCATCCGGTGCACCAGGCCGCTGTAGCGCACCTGGCCAATATTCGTGGCTTCCTGTCCCGGCTGGCCGCGGCGGCCGGCGTTGGCGACCCCAATGGTTTCGCCCGGCAGTGGCACCTGCTGATGAAGGGCGCCACCATGTCCGCTCAGGAAGGCGATCTGGCCGCGGCGGCCCGGGCCCGCGAGATCGGCGAGCTCCTGCTCACGTCCGCTACCGCCACGGCCGGCCCGGGTTAGCGCTCACTTCGTATACCGCAGTTAAGGAACGGTCAACGCGCCAGCGGCACCTGGCGTGTCGGCTGACCGTGCAGTACTTGTGGAAGCATGAGCGCTGACGAGGTCATGCCCTCCGCCGCTCAGGTGGAGGCCGCCGCGAGCGGGCGGCCCACTCACTCCCGGGAGCCGCATTCTGGCGGTACCGCGGGACGGCTGAACTGGCTGCGGGCCGCCGTGCTGGGCGCCAACGACGGGATCGTGTCGGTGGCCGGTATCGTCATCGGGGTGGCCGGGGCCACCACGGCCCGCGGCCCTATCTTCACTGCTGGGCTGGCCGGACTGGTTGCCGGGGCCGTGTCGATGGCGCTGGGCGAGTACGTGTCGGTGTCGAGCCAGCGCGACAGCGAGCGCGCCCAGATAAAACAGGAGAAACGCGAACTCGCGGACAGCCCGGACGCCGAATTCACCGAGCTGACCGCGCTGTACGAGGCCAAGGGCCTGTCCGTGGCCACCGCCCGCACGGTGGCCACCGAACTGACCGCACGCGGCGCCCTGTCCGCTCATCTGGATGCCGAACTGCACATCGACCCGGCTGACATCCCCAGCCCGGTCCAGGCCGCCGTCGCTTCGGCGCTGTCGTTCACGTCCGGTGCCCTGCTGCCGGTGCTGGCCATCCTGCTGCCGCCGGCCAGCCTGCGGGTCCCGGTTACCTTCGCCGCCGTCCTGATCGCTCTCGGCCTGACTGGCGCGCTCAGCGCCCGCCTGGGCGGCAGCAACGTCCGCCGCGCCGTGCTGCGGGTGATCATCGGCGGAGCACTCGGCCTGGCCTTCACGTACGGCGTCGGGCACCTGTTCGGCACCGCTATCCACTGACACTTCAGCTGGGGTGAAGCAACCGCCTCACCAGGACGCCACTGCTGATCACGACGCCACCGCGGCCCAGCCGGGACGCCACCGCGGCCCGGCCGGGACGCCACCGCCGCCCGGCCGGCTCCGCCCCGTGATCACCTTGACTTAGCACGGATCCGGTACCGGTATCCGGGCGATTTGTCCCGAATCTTGCGCACCGAACACGTGCTAAGTGCGCGGAGATCCGGTGCTACTGGCCGCGAGCCGTTCGACGGCGACTTCAGTGCGGGAGCATCGCGGTCACCGCGTCGCAGACTTCAACTCGCTGATGAGTACCTTCGGCTGGAGCAGGTCCCGGGCGTATGTGCACGAGAGCTTCTCGGGCATGAACGGCCGGGCCCACACCGGGAGTACTTTGTCGGAGCGATTTCCCGACCGTGCTGGGCTTCGCGGAGACTTCCAGGAGGAGCAGGTTCAAGTTTTGGTCGGTCAATCGCGACCGGCAATGCAACCCCGTCCGACAACAACGACGTGACGTCCAGTGAGTGCAGCAGTGTGCCGCAGAACCTGTGGACTACACCGCCTGCACAGTGGCGTTCGCCGACACCCGTCGGTGGCCTCGCCAAGCCCGGCACCGCCCTCGCCCGCTCCCATCACATCGCCCTCGTCTTCGCCGACCCCCCACCTCGCCGGGCACGTTGGGTGGATGCTCGGCGGCTTCGTGGGTATCGAACGTGGCGTACGTCTCGGGTGATGTTGTGTCCTACGTCGGCGATCGGTCGACTGCCGAGCAGGGAACTACGACGAAGTTCTTGGTGGAGCGCCGGGCGCCTGGAACAATGACGGCGCTTGCTGAGACGTGGCGCCGGGCGACCCTGTGCGCGCCGCCCGGCGCCACCACCCAAGGCGGTCCCCCGTCGGGAGCGGCTTCTTGTGTGGCGCAGTAGCCTTCAATTGGCGATGATGGCTAGCTGTTTCTGCGATCCTCGGCCCGCTTTGATTCAGCGACGGCTTCGGACAAAATCGTGTACTCCTCGTCGGTAAGTCTGCCTTGATCGTAGGCTGCAACAACATCATCGAATGTTCCAGGGATGTATGGTTCCGGATCTTGCTGTGCAGCAGCCGCCATCTCAAATAGCTCTGTGGTTCGTTCCTAGCTGTGCGCGGCCATGAACGTTGGCGAAATCGCTGAGCCACTTCGTCCAGGCTCATCTTGCCGCTCCGCAGGGCATCAATCATGTTAGTTATTTCGCTCTTCATAAAGAGCTCCTCCTGGGCCAGTCGTCTCTTTCTTGTTCTGACCGCCCGACTCTATGAGTTGCGGTGCGCGTCTGTCCACCGAGTTGTCGTAGATGGACCACCTGTCTAAGTTGTGCTTTATGGTCTCGAAGGTTCTCCTATTCTGGCTTCCCCATTCTGGGTCTTTCTGGTCTTGGGACACCTTTTCGCGGAACCAATCTTCCGCCTAAACCTTCGCCGGCTCGATATTTGTCATGTCCTTCGCGATGTCTGGCCGCAACTCGCTCGATGCTCACCTCGATCGGAAATGTCCACGAATGTTCCCTCTATGTAGCCGTAGTCCGGCAGAGCGCAGGTTGTTAATGCGCTCCTTAGTGAATCTTCTCGATGGACATGGTGATGTCCCAGATGATGTTCTTTCCGTCAGCCATAGATGCGCGAGTGCCAGACGCTTGGCAAGGTAGGAAGATTCTTCATGAGCAAGATCGGCGGCCTCCATGGGAGACAAGCCTTCTACTCGAGGAAGCATGCCTCGGTGTGCCATCTCTGCCTTGATGTTATCCGGATTGATCACTAGATACTGTGATAGATCGATGCCAGCGTATTCGTTAAGCACTGTGGTTTTACCTGCCCCGCCGAGTCCTCCTGCAATGACTGCTTGTCGGGCGCAAGGCACGTCTCGCGCTACTGAATACATATCATTTACGAGCGCACTCTGGAGACGGTTACGATCTGTATTCCATTGTCGTCCGTCGGGATCAATGGTGTAGAAGCGATGCGTCTCCAGTCCCTCACGACGCGCATTATCAAGACCGTTGCGCACTTCAAGTAGGTGCTCTGCCCACTCCTTGTCCGTTAGCGGGCGAGTGCATTCATTGTCTTGGTAGACGGGTGAGTTGTCGGATGGAGGGCCGTCCGGTGGGTCGGATACTGGCGTTTCGGACTCGTTCTCAGGCGCGCATTGTGGATCGGAGTTCTGGTCCGAGCTCGCGCCCGAGGCTCTGTCCTGTGGTGGAGTCGCCGGATACTTCCTCGGTCTCATTGCTTCTGCCGGCTGGTTTGGCCGACCCTGTGAAGTCTTTAGGTTCGGCTAGTTCTCTGGCCGCGTCCTCAGTGCTGGGTGGCTCATCGTCGGGTTCTGCCGAGGCGTCGGCTGCGCGTGGCTGCTCTTGCTGCCGCTCAGGTCGTTCGGCTGGCTGTTCCGCTACCCGCTCCGGCGCCCCGGGCTTACCTTCTTCTGGCCCAGCCCGTTCCTCAAGGTCGAGATCCGGCGGATCTCTGTCTAACAGCGATTCCTCATCCGGCGATGGGAGACGGTCGGCGTGTTCTTGACGGGTGCGGGCTTCGGCTTGTTCGGCGGCATCGGTCTCGCCGCTCTCCACCGACTCCACCGACTCCGCGAGCCGTTTTTCTGGTCCGGGCTCTCCGGGCTGGGCATCATCGCCCGCCCGGTTCGGCTCGTCGTCGCTGTCGCGGAACTGGTCTGCGTCCATGCGTCACCTCCCGCTGCCTGATGTGGCCCGCAGGTAATCGAGTGGCCAGCGGCAGTCGTGGAACTCGTCGAGCGCCCCGGACAGCCGTTGCTCCCAGTCTTCGTCCCCGGCCCGTGCCCCCACGGCCCGCTCCACAGCGGACGGGTCCGCGGTGCCGAAAGCCACGCGCCGCACCCGCTCCGGGTCCCGCTGGTCGGCGTCGTACCAGCGCTGCACGATGCCGATCTGCCGGGCACATGTCTCGCCGGGGATGGACCGGCCACCGGAGCGCTCGAAAGCGGCGGACTGCGGGTGCCGTCGGGCGCCTGGCGTGTGCCGGTCCAGCGTCTTCAGGTCGTCGAGGATCAGCGCCCACCGGAACGCGGGCGCCAGCCACCGCGGCTCGGGGAACGAGCACTCTATGCCCCGGTCCGCGATCCACCGGCGCAAGGCGGCCGCTACGTGCCTGGCCAGCGCCCCGGGGCTGACCCGCGCCGAACTCGCCGGAATCCGGCACGCGACCGCCGCGTCCACCGCGTGCGACACCGCGCAATCGAGCAGCCGGCCTGAGCCCTCGGGCCGCCCCGCACCGGCCAGCGCCCCAGACCCCGCCGCACCCGCCAGCGACCCAGGACCCGCCAGCGACCCAGGACCCGCCAGCGACCCAGGACCCGCCAGCGACCCAGGACCCCCCGCCCCCGCCAGCCCGGCCAGCCGCGACGCCAGGTCACTCCCCGCCACGGGCACCGGCATCAGCCAGCCGGTCAGGTGGGCCAGCACGGCCAGTTCCGCCCACAGCACCAGCCCGGGTACTTCTTCCAGCACCCGCTGGGCCGTCCGCATGTCCCGGAGTGTGCATGGCGCAGAACGGCAGTCAGCCCCACACGTGCCCGACCGCCGCGAAACCACCGCGTCAGGGGCCCCTGTCCCCCCGCCACCAGCCGTTTCGCGTGAAGTGCCGTCCGGCATCTGGGCCAGCACCGGGAAGTCCATCCCGTCGGCGAATACGGCGGCCTGCCCGGGCGGCAGCGTCACCAGGTACCGCGACTGCGCGTCGGTCAGGTTCATGGTCGCCCCGACCGTGTCCCGGTCGTCGGCCGCGGGCAGCCGGTGCACGATCTTGACCGCGGTGTTCTTGATCACGTCGGGAATCAGCTTGGCCGGGATCTGCTCGGCGATGACCAGGCCCTCGCCGTAGGCCCGGATCTCGGCCAGCAGCCCGGCGAACATCTCCACCGCGTGCGCTGCGGCCCCGCTCCCGCCGGCCCCGGCGTCTGGCCGCCGCAGCAGCCGGTGCGCTTCCTCGAACACCGCCAGGTGCCGCAGTCCCGCCGCCGCCCCGGTGCCCCCACCATCAGAACGCGCCCGCAGCCGCAGCTGCTCGGTCAGCTGGATCAGCACCGTCCCCATCAGGAACGCCTTGTCCCGGTCGTCCCCGACGTCCTCGATCTCGAACACCACGTTCCGGTCCAGCAGCCGCCCGAAGTCGATCGGGTGCCCGCCCTCGAAGAACCGCCCCGTGGTACCGAGCCGCAGGCTGGACAGCCGCACCCGGATGAACCCGCGCACGTTGTCGGTGATCTCCCGCCCGTACCCGACTTCGGTCACCACCCGCTCGGCGGCTGTCTGCAGGTCACCGAGCGCCGGGTATCCCGGCCGGACGCCCGGGGTGGCCGGCTCGCCGAGGGCCAGGTCCCAGCCCGCCTGCTCGTACACCCGCGTCACCGCCGCCGACAGCACCTGCGGGAACGGCTCGTCGGCCGCGAACGAGGCCAGGAACAGCGCCCGCACCAGGTCCGCATGCGTCTGCAGCGGGAACCGCCGCCCGTCCGGCCCGGCCGCGGGCTCCAGCGGATTGATTCCCGCCGCGACCTGATCCGCCTCCCCGGGCCGGATCCGCACCACTTCAACCCCAGTTAGCCGAACGCTCATCAGCCGGTACTCACTCTTGGCCGGCTCGACGACGAGCCAGGGCAGCCGAGCCGCTGACGCGGCCTCCAGCAGAGCCCGCACGGTTTGCGATTTGCCGGCGCCGGTCGCGCCGCACACGAACACGTGCCGGTTCAGTGACGCGGCTGGCAGCGCGAGGTCCCCAGCCGGGACCCCGTTGCGGTCCAGCACCGTGCCCACCCGGAGCGAAACCGGCGCGCAGCCATCGTGGGCGGCCGGCTGCTCCACGGTGACGTCGAAGTCCGGGCGGAGCACCAGCCGGACGCCGGGCACCTCGCTCTCCGGCACCTGGGCCAGCGCGGCCAGCAGCGCGGTGCTGCCGCAGACCGGGAACATGGCCTCCGCGCCGGTCCCGGGTTGTGGGTACGGAGTATCGAGCAAGTCGGGGAGCGTTCCCGTCCGGCAGCCAGCAGGAGCCAGCGTGTAGGGCAGGCCGCTGGTATCGGCGCACGCGCAGAGCAGCCCGCCGACCTGCGCGGCCGCTTCCGGATCGGCCGCGCCGGCCAGCAGGTGCAGCCGCCACAGCCCAGCCGACAGGCCGGCCCGCAGTTCGGTGTGCCGGAGGGCGAGCCGCCGGCTGTCCACTGCTTTGCCCGGGTCGCGTTCGGCCAGGCCGGCCGTTAGCCGCTGCCGGTCGGCCACCTCAGCGGCGAGCTTCCCGGCCTCAGCCGGAGTCAGCGGGTCGGCCAGCAGCAGCCAGCCGAACGGGCCGCGCCACGCGGTCAGCAGCCCTTCGTCCAGCGACACCGGCGGCGGCGGGGCCGGGCCCGCCGCCTCGGCCAGCAGGCCGTCGGCGATCCCGGCGATCGCCGTCCAGCACGGCAGCCCGGCCATCGCGGCGGCCAGCCCGCCGGGCGGCACGACGGTGCCCCGGGCCCCGGTGGGTAAGGCCAGCGGCACCTCGCCCGCGGCCGGCGTGGCTGGGCTCTCCTCGGCGCGCACCGCCGATCCGGCCACCAGAACGTGCACCGGACGGCCGGGGGTGGTCCGCACCCAGCCGAGCGCGATCGTGCCTCCGGCGCTGCCTCCGCTGGCCGCGCCGTGAAAGGCGGCGGTCAGGCTGGCGGCACGCTGGGCGCGCCGCACGTCCGCGCCGCGGCCATAGCCTGCCGGGCGCGCAATCTGGGTGATCCGGTAGCCGTCCAGGCCGGATAGTCGCGCCCACGCCGTGCCCGTCATCGGTGTCCCCAGGCTATTTCTGCCGGATGCGTTAAGTGTCCGGACTCAGCGTAATCGCACGACATGCGGTTCGCTGGCCAAGTTGGCTGCGCAGGCTGGTCACGAAGCCCGGGCGGAGCCGTCTGCGGCGGACTCGTGCGCGTGCTCCTCGGGCGGCGGGCCACCGGACGCGTGCACCGGAACCTGGCCCAGCGCGCGCAGGTAGGTCTCGGCCCAGTGCGCCACGTCGTTCTCCAGCACCCGGCGGCGCATCGAGCGCATCCGGCGCCGCGCCTCGGCCGGGGAGATGGACGCCGCCCGCACGATGGCCTCCTTGAGCCCCTCGATGTCGTGCGGGTTGACGATAAACGCGCCAGTCAGCTCGTCCGCGGCCCCGGTGAACTCGCTGAGCACCAGCGCCCCGGTCTCATCGTGGCGGCAGGCGACGAACTCCTTGGCCACCAGGTTCATCCCGTCGCGGAGCGGGGTCACCAGCATCACGTCCGCGGCCAGGTAGAGCGCGGCCATCTCCTCCCGCGGGTAGGACTGATGCAGGTAGTGCACCGGTGGGCTGCCGACCTCCGCGAACTCGCCGTTGATCCGGCCGACCGTGCCCTCGACCTCGTCGCGCAGCCGCCGGTAGTGCTCTACGCGTTCCCGGCTGGGGCTGGCCACCTGGACCAGCACCGCCCCAGGCGGGCTGAGCTTGCCCTCGTTCAGCACTTCGCCGTACGCCTTCAGCCGGTGCAGGATGCCCTTGGTGTAATCCAGCCGGTCCACGCCGAGCAGCACAGTCTCCGGCTTGCCCAGCGCCTCACGGATCTCCTGGGCCCGGGCCTGGACCTCGGGACGCTCGGCGATCTCACCGAAGCCCCTGGTGTCGATCGAGATCGGGAACGCCGCGGCGCGGACGCTGCGGCCCCCGGTGCCCCGCCGGGCGGTCAGCCGCCGGCGGCGGCTGGTGTCGTCGGCCACCGGGGTGTCCGGCACCCAGACATACGATCCGTGCGTGGTCAGCCCGGCGCTGCGCCGGCAGGCGCGCAGGAAGTTGGTCGCGTCGCCCGACCGCTGGAAGCCGAGCAAGTCGGCGCCGAGCAGGCCCTGCACGATCTGCTTGCGCCACGGCAGCTGGGCGAAGATCTCGTAGCCGGGGAACGGGATGTGGGTGAAATGCCCGATCCGCACGTCGCTGCGCAGCGAGCGCAGCATCCCGGGCACCAGCTGGAGCTGGTAGTCGTGCACCCACACGGTGGCACCCCCGGCGGCCTCGTCGGCGACCGCCTCCGCGTACCGGCGGTTGACCCGTACGTAGGCGTCCCACCACTCCCGGTGGAACTCGGGCTGCGCGATCACGTCGTGATAGAGCGGCCACAGCGTGGCGTTGCAGAAGCCCTCGTAGTAATCCCGCACCTCGGCCGCGGACAGCCCCACGCTGACCAGGTGCATGCCGTTGGTGTCGAACGGTTCCGGCGGCTCGCCGGGGGACCCGGGCCAGCCGATCCAGGCCCCCTCGGCGGCGCTCATCACCGGTTCCAGCGCGGTGACCAGGCCGCCGGGGCTGGCCCGCCATTCGGGTTTCCCGTCCGGCCCCTCGGTGCGGTCGACCGGCAGCCGGCTGGCGGCCACGACCAAGCTGTACTGGCCGGGCTGACGTGGTGCAGCCCCGCTGTTTGCGGCGTCCGCACCAGCGTCCTGATCAGTCGGCGGGCCCGAGTTTTCCACGCGGCCTGCAACCCCTCTGATCGGCGGCATCGCCTCCAGGTTACCTGGACGGCTGGGGTCAAACCTGGGCGGCTGGGCGCCGGCCCGCGTCCCACCGGCCGGGCCAGCCGCTGATCAGCGCGGCAGCGGGCCGGTCACCTCGCGGATCGCGCCGGCCGTGGCCTCCAGTTCGTCCCGGGCCGGCGCCCGGCGCGGCCGCCTGGCCCGGAGCCCGAAGCCGTCGCCCTGGGTCCGCGGGATCACGTGCAGATGCACGTGGAACACTTCCTGCCCGGCCACCGCCCCGTCGGCCAGGAACAGGTCGGTTCCCTCGCAGAACCCCGACCGGCGCAGCCGCACGGCCAGCTGCTGCGCCACGGTGAACATCCGGGCCCCGGCGGCGGGGTCGAGCGTTTCCAGCCGGTCCGCGTGCGCCCGCGGGATGACCAGCAGGTGGCCCCTGGTCAGTGGCCGGATGTCCAGGAACGCGACCACGTCGTCGCCGGTGTACACGAAGCTGGCCGGCTGCCGGCCAGCGAGAATCGCGCAGAAGATGCAGTGCTCGTCGGGTGCGGCCGTCGTCATCCGCGCATTCTGCCGTCTCCCGGCGTCAGCGCGGTGCAATATGCCTCCACCGGCGAGGCATAATGCAGCGCGCTCATGGCGGCGCTCATGTTGGCGGGCGGAAAGGCGGCGCGGATGGATGGGCGGGCAGTGCTGGTGACCGGCGCCGGGCGGGGCATCGGCCGGGCGGTGGCCGAGGCGTTCGCGGCCCAGGGCGACCGGGTGGCGGTGCACTACAGCCGGTCGGCCGGCCCGGCCACGGACCTGGTGGCCAGCCTGCCGGGTGGCGGGCACACCGCCGTCCAGGCCGACCTGGCCGACCCGGCCGCGGTGCGCCAGATGGTGGACCAGGCGGCCGGTGCGCTCGGCGGCCTGGACGTGCTGGTGAACAACGCGGGCGTCTTCACCCCGCACCCGATCACCGGGGTGTCCTACGAGGAGTGGCAGGCGGCCTGGCAGCAGACTCTGGCCGTCAACCTGACCGGCGCGGCCAACGTGACCTGGTGCGCGGTGCAGCACATGATCCCGCGCGGCGGCGGCCGGATCGTCAACGTGTCATCCCGGGGCGCGTTCCGCGGCGAGCCCGGGCAGCCCGCCTACGGGGCCAGCAAGGCCGGGCTGAACGCGTTCGGCCAGTCGCTGGCCCGGGCCCTGGCCCCGCACCGGATCGCGGTCGCCACCGTGGCGCCCGGCTTCGTGGACACCGACATGGCCGCGGACAGCCTGGCCGGGCCGCGGGGCGACGGTATCCGGGGGCAGAGCCCGTTCGGCCGGGTGGCCACGCCGGGCGAGATCGCCGCGGCCGTGCTCTACCTGGCCTCCGCGCAGGCTGAATGGGCCAGCGGCAGCATCCTCGACCTGAACGGCGCCTCGTACCTGCGGACCTGATCAGGGCTTGCGGGCCACGCCGCACCACGCGGTCACCTCGGCCGGGCCCGGCCTCGGCGGGGTCGGGGTGCCACCGCTGGGGCTGCACGACTCCGGGCTCAACCAGTTCCAGCCCGGCGAAGAACCTGGTGATCTCGGCGTGATCGCGCAGCGTGGCCTTGGTCCCGCTCAGCCGCTGGTTTATCCGCCGGGTCATCTCGGTCGCCGCGGCCGGGCGGATGTCGCTGGCCGGGTGGGACAGGACCAGGTAGCTGCCGCTGGGCACCGCCTCCAGCAGCGAGGTCAGCACGGCGTGCGGGCCGTCCGCCTCCGGGATCAGGTGCAGGATCATCAGCAGCAGCACGGCTACCGGGCGGTGCAGGTCCAGGGTGCGCCCGGCCGCCTCCAGGATGGCCGCCTGATCCCGCAGGTCGGCGTACACGTAGTCGCAACTGCCTTCCGGACCGCTGGTGAGCAGCGCCCGGGCATGAGTCAGCACGACCGGGTCGTTGTCCACGTACACCACCCGGGCGGCCGGATCGGCGGACTGTGCCACCTCGTGGGTGTTACTGGCGCCCGGCAGCCCGGTGCCGATGTCCAGGAACTGGCCGATGCCGCACCCGGCGGCCAGGTACCGGACCGACCGGGCCAGGAACGCCCGGTTGGCCTGGGCGTCGGCCACGATCCCGGGGTTAACGGAGATCGCTTCCTCGGCCGCGTCCCGGTCGGCGGCGAAGTTGTCCTTACCGCCTAACCAGTAGTCGTAGATGCGGGCCGAATGCGGGTGCCGGGCGTCGACCCGGGCGGCCTGGTCAAATCCCGAGACGTGCCTCCGCGGCCCTTGGCCCGTAGTCACCCGTACTCCAGACCTTGCGTAGTCGCCGACCTACCAACGGGAGCATATCGGGCCAGACCGGGGCGCCGGTATACCATCGTCACGGTCAGCTTCGGACGGATCCTGGGTGGCGGATGACGATGGCCCGGCGGTGGCTCACCCTGCCTCGGCCGCTGATTTCCGATCCCGGCCTGACCTCGCTGAAGAGCGCGGCCCGGGCTGCCATCGTGATGCCCGCCATGTTCGCGCTGGCCAGCAACGTGATCGCCATTCCGCAGACCGCGCTGTTCGCGGCGTTCGGCTCGTTCGCGATGCTGGTGCTGGCCAGCTTCTCCGGGCCGCCCCGGAGCCGTCTCGCCGCCTACCTGACCCTGGGCGTGGTTGGCCTGGGGCTGGTCACAGTGGGCACGCTCTGCTCGGGCAACGCCTGGCTGGCCGCCGGGGCCATGCTGGTCGTGGGCTTCGCCATCCTGCTCTCCGGCATGATCAACGGCTACTTCGCGGCCGGGACCACCGCGGCGATACTCGCGTTCGTGCTGTCGGTCGCGGTCCCCGCCCCGGCCTCGGCCATCCCGGACCGGCTGGCTGGCTGGGCGCTGGCCGCGGCGGCCGGGACGTGCGCGGTGATGCTGCTGTGGCCGCCGCGGGCCGGCAGTACGCTGCGCGCCGACGCGGCGCGGGCCTGCCAGCGGCTGGCCGAGCTGGCCGGCGCGCTGTGCCTCGACCCGCCCGCGGTCGCGGCCCGGGCGGATGCGGCCCGGAAGACCGTGGATGCACTGCGCAAGCGGCTGACCGGCACGCCGCGTCGTCTTACCGGGCCGACCGGCCCCGCTGTCGCCCTCAGTACCCTGATCGACGAGGTGGGCTGGCTGTGCGAGTCGCTGGCCGCGCTGGCCCGCTCTTCGGCCGGGGAACTGTGCGCCGCCGAGAATACGGTCACGCTGCAAAAGGTGGCCCGGGTGCTGCAGGCCAGCGCGGCCCAGCTGGCCGGGGACAAGGCCGCCGGCAACGTGCCGGGGCAGCCGTCCGCCGATGAGCTGACGGGCCAGCTGGAACACGCCCAGGATGCCGCCGCGCAGATCCTGGCCGAGCGGATCTCCACCGCGCCCGAGCTGCCGGACGAGGCGTCGCTGCAGGCGATGCTCGGCCGCTCGTTCACGATCCACGCCATCGCCTACACCACCCGGCAGATCGCGGGTTATGCGGAGGCGGCCAGCGCGCCTCCGGTCTGGCGGCCGTCGCGCCTGCGGGCCGCCGCTAGTCAGGGTCTGGCTGGCTCGCGGGGCTGGCTCCGTTCCGGGGTCAGCGCGGCCACCGACCTTGGGGTGGCCCGGTCGGGAGTGCGGTCGGTGTGGTTCCGCAACAGCGTCCGTGGCGCGGTCGGCCTGGCCGTGGCGGTGTTCATCGCCCAGCAGACTGGCCTGCAGCACTCGTTCTGGGTCGTGCTGGGCACCCTGTCGGTGCTGCGCTCCAATGCCCTGGGCACAGGCCGGTCAGTGCTGTCCGCCCTGATCGGTACCGCGGTCGGCATCCTGATCGGGGCCGCGATCCTGATCCCGGTGCATGGCAACACCACCGTGCTGTGGGCGTTCCTCCCGGTGGCCGTGCTGATCGCCGGGTACGCGCCCCGGGTCATCTCGTTCGCGGCCGGCCAGGCCGCGTTCACCGTGGTCGTCCTTATCCTGTTCAACATCATCCAGCCGATCGGCTGGAAGGTGGGCATCGTCCGGATCGAGGACGTGGCGATCGGGTTCGCCATCAGTCTCGGGGTGGGCCTGGTGTTCTGGCCGCGCGGCGCCGCCGCCCTGGTTCGGGACAACCTGGCTGAGGCGTACTCCCGCACGGCCGACTACGTGGCCGCCATGGTGGACCAGGTCATCGGACTGGACGGCGGGAACGACCTGCGGCAGGCCGCGCAGGCCGCCGAGGCGGCGGTGGTCCGGGTGGACGACTCGTACAGCCAGTTTCTGGCCGAACGGTCGGCCAGCTCAGTAGACCCGGACCGGGCCGCGCGGATGGTGGCCGGGACCGCCCGGCTGCTCCGGGCCGGCCGCTCCCTGGCCGGGCTGCAGGAACTTGCCTCACACCCGGTGGCCGTCCCGCCGGACAGCCCGGCCGGGGCGGACGGCGCGGCTGGGGCGGACGGCGCGGGCGGGCTGGCCCTCGTCAGCAGCGGGCCCGAGCCCTGCGCGGGCCAACTCGATGAGGAAGTGCAGTCGATCCGGGCGTGGTTCGTCACCCTGGGCGACTCCATCGCCCACGGAACCTCGGTCCCGCCGCCGCAGCGGCGCGACCCGGCCGTACGCAGCCGCTTGCTGGAGTGCACCCGCCAGGAGATCGCCAGCGGTCAGCCCGGGCAGGCGCGGGACGCCCTGATGGTGCTCTGGGTGAACGAGCACCTGGAGATGCTGTGGCGGCTGGAAAGCCATCTCGGCCGGGTGGACGCCGAGCGGCCCGAACCCCAGCCCGCCAGCGCGGCCGTGGCTTAGCCCAGGCTTAGCCCTGGTTTGGCCCGCCGCGGGCAGGCCGCGGCGGTCAGGCCGGGCGGGTGGTGCGCAGCCGGATGGTGACGTCCAGGTCCCGCAGCCGGGCCAGCATGTCGTCCGGGTACTCGGTGCCAATGTCGGTGAGCACGTAGCCGAGCTCGTCCCGGGTGCCGAGCAGCTGGCCCTCGATGTTGGCGCCGTGCTCGGCCAGCAGCTGGTTGATGCCGGCCAGCACGCCAGGGACGTTGCGGTGCAGGTGCACCAGCCGGTGCGTGCCCGGGGTGTGCGGCAGCGCGACCGGCGGCAGGTTGACGCTCAGCGAGGTCGTGCCGGAGCTCAGGTAGTCGTGCAGTTTCCCGGCCACGAACTCACCGATGTCCTGCTGCGCCTCCTCGGTCGAGCCGCCGACGTGCGGGGTCAGGATCACGTTCGGCAGGCCGCGCAGCTCGGAGCGGAACTCCTCGCCGCGGGCCCGCGGCTCCTGCGGGAACACGTCGACCGCCGCCCCGGCCAGGTGCCCGGACTCGATGTGCCGCCGCAGCGCCGCGTGATCGACCACGAAGCCGCGGGACAGGTTGAGGAACATGCTGCCCGGCCGCATCGCGGCGAACTCCGCCTCGCCGAACAGCCCGCTGTTGCCCGGGCGGCCATCCACGTGCAGCGTGACGACGTCGGAGATCTCCAGCAGCTCTTCCAGCGTGCCGCAGCGGCGCGCGTTGCCCAGGGCCAGCTTGTCCGCGGTGTCATAGAAGAACACGGTCATGCCGAGGTTCTCGGCCAGCACCGACAGCTGGCCGCCGATGTTGCCGTACCCGACGATGCCCAGCCGCCGCCCGCGCACCTCGTGGCTGCCTGCCGCCGACTTGTCCCAGGTGCCGTCGTGCATCTGGGCGTTCTTGTCGGTCAGCCGCCGGGTCAGCGCGATGATCTCGGCCACGGCTAGCTCGACGACGCTGCGGGTGTTGGAGAACGGCGCATTGAACACCGCGATGCCGCGCCGGGACGCGGCGGCCAGGTCGATCTGGTTCACCCCGATGCAGAACGCCCCCACGGCCAGCAGGTCCGGCGCGGCGGCCAGCACCCGCTCAGTGACGTGGGTGCCGGACCGGATGCCGAGCACGTGCACGTCACCGAGCGCGGCGATCAGCTCGCTCTCGTCCAGCGCCCGGGCCGCCGTTTCCACCTGGTAGCCGTCCTTGGCCAGGCGGGCGGTGGCGTCGGGATGAATGTTCTCCAGCAGCAGGACACGTGTTATCGGCACGGTGACCAGCCTAATCGGGTTCGGCGGGTGCCTGGTCGGGCGGGAATCCCAGGAGCGCGATCGGCCGGCTGCCGGTGGATCGGCGGGGTGCCGGGCGGCTCCGGCCAGGCGTCAGGTGGCCGCGACCACGTCGGCGGTCACGCAGGCGATGTTGTCCGGGCCGCCGGCCGAATTGGCCAGCCCGATCAGCTCCCCGACCACCTGTTCCGGGCCCGCTGCGGTGCGCAGCACCTGGTGGATCCGGGCCGCCGGGACCACGCTGGTCAGCCCGTCCGAGCAGAGCAGGTACCGGTCGCCAGCCTGAGCGTCGTGCAGCGACAGGTCGGCCGTTACGCCGGCCCCGTCCAGCGCGCGCAGCAGCAGCGAGCGTTCTGGGTGCGAAACGGCTTCCTCAGGGGTGAGCCGCCCCTCGTCGATCAGCGACTGGACCACCGTGTGGTCGTGGGTGATCTGGAACAGCTCGCCGCCGCGCAGCAGGTAGGCCCGGGTGTCCCCGATGTGCACCAGGCCGAGCTGGGAGCCGGACCAGAGCAGCGCGGTCAGCGTGGTCCCGCTGCCCGCCTGGTCCGGGCCGGCCGCGGTGATGCCGTGCACCGCCGTATCCGCGTCGGCGACCGCGTCGGCCAGCGCGTTGAGCAGGTCGCCGGCGGGCAGGCCGGCCTCCAGCGGCTTCAGCGCATCGATGGCGGCCGCGCTGGCCAGCTCGCCGCCGCCGCCCATGCCGTCGGCCACGGCCAGCAGCCGGGCGCTGGCGTAGGCCGCGTCCTGGTTGGCTGGGCGGTGCCGGCCGATGTCCGAGCCCGCCGCGTAGCGGATGGCCAGGCCGGTCCCTGATTCTGGCATTGCCGTGTCCTTCCCGGTCAGATAGCTGGTCAGGAACGCGGCCAGGTCACGCCGGCTGGCCAGGTCCGCTTCGGCCTGGGCCCAGAACGCGGCCACCTCGGCCGCCGCCGCCCGGGGCGGCAGGTCGCACACCACCCGGATCCGGGCCAGCGGCATGCCGAGCCGGCGCAGCCAGGCCACCAGCCGGGCCCGCTCCAGCTGGTCCGGGCGGTAGAACCGGTACCCGGACGCCGGGTCCACCCGGGCCGGCGGCAGCAGGCCCAGCTCGTCGTACAGCCGCAGCGCCTTGGCCGACAGCCGGGACGCCCGGGCGAATTCCCCGATGGTCAGCATCCCGGCACCGCCCTCCTGATTCCCGGGCCCTTCGCCCGGGTGCCTCGATGCCGCGGCTTGCCCCTGGGGCAAGGTCAAGCCGTGGCCGCCTGGGTGATCCGGGTGGCCACCGTGGCCGCGTGGGCGGGCACCAGGACCATCGTGTAGTGGTTGCACCCGGGCAGGCTCTCGGCGGTGAGCAGCGGCAGCTGCGCGGTCCAGGCCTCGCACAGCTGGGGTGGCTGCAGGCCGGGCGGCTCGCCGAACAGCCCGGCCGGCGCGGTGAGCAGCCTGACGGGCCAGGGCAGCGCACGCAGCGCGGCGCCGAACCGCTCGCTGCCGCCGAGCAGTTCGCGGCCGTCCGCGCGGGCCGCCGCCTCGACCACCCGTGATCGCAACGCGCCCTCGGGGCCGGTCAGGTCATACCGCAGGTAGTCCTCGATGTCAGCGTTCCAGGCGTCCTTGAGCGCCGGGTGGGCCCGCCAGAAGCTGAAGTACGCCTCGACGCTCGGGTACGTTTCCTGCAGCCGGGCCAGGGCGGGCCCCAGGCTCGCATCCAGCAGCGCGTCCAGGTCCGCCTCGGGAATGGGCACCGGCAGCGGCAGCCCGCCGTCCACCAGCAGCAGGCCGCCGAACTGGTCCGGGTGCCGGGCCGCGGCCAGCAGTGCGGCGAACGCGCCGAGCGAGTGGCCGGCCAGCACCGGGCGGTCCAGGCCCAGCGCGCCGGTGGCCGCGACCAGGTCGGCCACGTGGTGGTCGAAGCCGTACGGGCCGGGCAGGTCCGCGCTGTGCCCGCGGCCGCGCAGGTCCACGGCGAACAGCGACCAGCCGGCGGGCATCTCCCGGGCCACCGCCTGCCAGCTCATCGCGGAGGCGGTGATGCCGTGCACGGCCAGCGCGGGCCGGCCGCCGTGGCCCCAGCGGAGCACCCGCAGCGTGCCATCGGGCAGCTCGACGTCCAGTTCTTCATGCTCCAGCGGCACTTGATCCTCCTCGGTCGGGCGCGGCACCTGCACGGTGCTGCTCAGACGCTCACGGTACGTGCCAGAGTGAGACCCGTGACAGCGCCGTTCGCCACCACTCTGCTCGGCTGGAAGCCCGCGGCCAAGGCCAACCGGCTGGGCTGGCCGCTGGTGCCGAACGCAGCCGACGTGGACAGCCCGGAGTCGGTGCGCATCGCGGCCGGTGTGCTCGACCACCTGGCCGTGCCCCGGGATACCGTCTCCGACGTGCCCCGGGATCCGGGCGGGCCACTGGAGCAGGCGGTCTGCGACCACCTGGGCTGGTTCCTGCAGCGGCACGACCCGGAGCGCGGCTGGCGGATCGAGCGCGGTGCCGTGCTCACCCGGTTTGATCAGTACGCGCATCTGTCCGAGCTGGACCGGCTGGTCCGGCAGAACCCGGAGCTGCGGGTCACGGTGGGCACCGACTACCTGATCAAGCCGGATGTGACCGTGTCGCTGGCCCGGGTGCGGACCGCCTCCGGGCTGCCCGCGCTGCACGCCGCGGTGTCCTGCAAGTGGACGATCCGGTCGGACCGGGTGCAGAACATCCGGCACGAGTGCCTGCAGATGATCCGGCACCGCCGGGGCCGCCAGCCGCATCTGGTCACGGTGACCGCGGAACCGCTGCCCAGCCGGCTGGCGTCCATCGCCCGGGGGACCGGCGAGGTGGACGCGGTATATCACATCGCGTACGACGCGATGGCGGCCAGCGTGACCGCGAACGCGAACTCCGAGCAGGCCGACGCCTGGCACGAGGTGACCGGCCAGCGCCGGGTGCTCAGTTATGAGCTGCTGGTGGAGACGCTGGCCTCCTGGTGACGGCGTGGGACAGGCGAACTGTCGCCGGCTGCGGGCACAATCAGGGGCCAGGAGAACCGCAGGAGGGAGAAACCATGGGCGAGCTGACCTCCGTGGAGATCTGCGCCGGGGCCGGCGGGCAGGCGCTGGGCCTGGAGCTGGCCGGGTTCGCCCATGAGGCCGTGGTGGAACTGGACGCCGACGCCTGCGAGACGCTGCGCCGCAACCGGGGCGCGGAGTGGAAGGTCAGCCAGGACGATGTGGCCAACATGGACGGGCGCGCCTACACCGGGATCGACCTGCTGGCCGGCGGGGTGCCCTGCCCGCCGTTCTCCATCGCGGGCAAGCAGCTCGGGGCGGGCGACGAGCGGGACCTGTTCCCGCAGGCGCTGCGGCTGATCGAGGAGGCCCGGCCCCGGGCCGTGCTGCTGGAGAACGTCCGCGGCCTGGCCGCCAGCCGGTTCGGCTCCTACCGGAGCCAGGTCCTGGGCCGGCTGCACGATCTGGGCTTCCAGACCTGGTGGGATGTGGTGCAGGCCAGCGAGCACGGGGTGCCGCAGCTGCGCCCGCGATTCGTGCTGGTCGCGATCAGGCCGCCGTGGGCGGCCTCGTTCCGCTGGCCCGCCCCGTCAGCCCAGGCGCCCCCCACGGTGGGCGGGCTGCTGGCCGACCTGATGGCGGCCGGGGGCTGGCCGGGCGCGGCCGGCTGGGCGGCCCGGGCCAGCGGGATCGCACCGACGATCGTGGGCGGCAGCAAGAAGCACGGCGGCCCGGACCTGGGCCCGACCCGGGCCCGCGAGGCGTGGAAGGCGCTCGGCGTGAACGGGCTCGGCATCGCCGACGAGCCGCCCGGGCCGTCCGTCCCGGCCAGCCAGCCACCCAAGCTGACCGTCCGGATGGTGGCCCGGCTGCAGGGCTTCCCGGACTGGTGGGAGTTCGCGGGCCGCAAGACAGCCGCCTACCGGCAGGTCGGCAACGCGTTCCCGCCCCCGGTGGCCCGGGCGCTCGGTGCGGCCATCGCCGGCGCGCTGACCCATGCCGAGACCGGCCCGGCCGGGACTGGCCCGGCCGAGGCCGGGCATCACGCCAGCCTGCGGGCGGCCGGGCCCGCGCTGGCCGGCTGACTGCGCAACCCGCCCTAGAGTCAGGAGCATGACACGTCCTGGCCGCCGTGGGCGGCGCCGGTGAGCGGGCTGCGCGCCCGGGTGCGGCGCTTCCTGCAGCAGCCCGGGTCGGCCAGCCTGGCCGGCTACCAGGCGCTGCTGCCGGACATCGCCGGCCGGGAAGCGGCGCTGCAAGGGCTGACCGACGCGGAGCTCACCGCCGCCGCCCGGCGCAGCACGGACGACGCCGGGATCTGCGCGGCCGGCCGGGAGGCGGCCCGCCGCGGGCTGGCCGAGCGGCCGTTCGACGTCCAGCTGCTCGGCACGCTGGCCCTGCTGTCCGGCCAGGTCGCCGAGATGGCCACCGGCGAGGGCAAGACGCTGTCCGGGGCGCTGGCCGCGGCCGGTTACGTGCGCCGCGGGCACCAGGTGCACGTGATGTCGGTCAACGACTACCTGGCCCGCCGGGACGCGGAGTGGATGCGCCCGGTCTACGACCTGCTCGGCGTGACGGTCAGCTGGATCGGCCAGGCCAGCCTGCCGGAGCAGCGGCGGCAGGCCTACGCGGCCGACGTCTGCTACGCGTCCGCCAACGAGATCGGCTTCGACGTGCTGCGGGACCGGCTGGCCGCCGCGCCGGCCGACCTGGTCACGGCCGGCCCGGACGTGCTGCTGGTCGACGAGGCCGACTCGGTGCTGGTCGACGAGGCGCTGATCCCGCTGGTGCTGGCGGGCGCGGTGGGTGGCACCGACCCGGTGGCGGACGTGGCCCAGATCGCCGCCCGGCTGCTGCCCCGGCTGCATTACGAGGTGGACGACGAACGGCGCAACGTCTTCCTGACCGACGCGGGCGCCCGGCTGGCCGAGCAGGCGCTGGGCGGCATCAACCTGTACGCCGCGGCCAACCTGGACGTGCTGACCCGGCTCAACGTGGCGCTGCACGCCCAGGCGCTGCTCCAGCGGGACGTTGACTACATCGTCCGGGACGGCCGGATCCAGCTGGTCAGCGCGTCCCGCGGCCGGGTCGCCCGGCGGCAGCGCTGGCCGGACGGGCTGCAGGCGGCGGTGGAGGCCAAGGAGGGGCTGCACGCCACCGAGAGCGGCGAGATCCTGGACAGCATCACCATCCAGGCCCTGGTCCGCCGCTACCCGTCGGTGTGCGGGATGACCGGCACCGCGGTCGCCGTGGGCGAGCAGTTCCGTGAGTTCTACGGGCTGGAGGTCGCCGTCATCCCGCCGAACCGGCCGTGCATCCGGGACGACGAGCCGGACCGGCTGTACTCCACCGCCACCGAGAAGGAAGAGGCGGTGGTGCGGGCGGTGGACGAGGCCCACCGCACCGGCCGCCCGGTGCTGCTCGGCACGCTGGACGTCGCGGAGTCCGAGCGGCTGGGCGCCCGGCTGGTGCTGGCCGGGCTGCCCTGCGTGGTGCTGAACGCCAAGAACGACGCCGAGGAAGCCGCGATCGTGGCCGAGGCCGGGGCGGCGGGTGCGATCACCGTGTCCACCCAGATGGCCGGGCGGGGCACCGACATCCGGCTGGGCGGCACGTCCGGTGACCGCGGCCAGGTGGCCGCGCTGGGCGGGCTGCTGGTCGTCGGGATGGGCCGGCACGCCAGCAGCCGGCTGGACGACCAGCTGCGTGGCCGGTCCGGCCGCCAGGGTGACCCGGGCGGCTCGGTGTTCTTCCTCAGCCTGGACGATGAGCTGATCACCACGTGTGCGCCGGATGCGGCGCGGCCGGCCGGGGCCGCCGCGGACGGCCTGGTGTCGGACGCCAAGGCGCACTGGGTGGTAGGCCACGCGCAGCGGGTGGCCGAGGGCACCGCGCTGCAGATCCACCGGGACACCTGGCGGTACAACGTGCTCATCGAGGACCAGCGGCGCGCCGTGCTGGAGCACCGCGACCAGGTGCTGCGCACCGGCGCCGCGCTCGACGAGCTTGAGGCGTCCAGCCCGGGGCGGGTCGCCGGGCTGCGCGCCGCGGGGGTGCCGGCGGACGTGCTGGCCGGGGCGGCCCGGCAAATCGGCCTGTACTGCCTGGATCAGGCGTGGTCGGAGCACCTGGCCCAGGCGGCCGGCCTGCGCGAGGGCATCCACCTGCGCGCGCTCGGGCACAGCGCGAACCCGTTCGGCGGGTCCCTCAACCCGGTCCAGGAGTTCAACCGGGAGCTGACCCAGCTGTTCAGCCGGTTCACCGCGGACGTCGGGGCGCGGACCGCGGCCGCCTTCCAGGCCGCGGAGATCACCCCGGCCGGGGCGGACCTGGCCGGGGCCGGCCTGAAACGGCCGAGCGCGACCTGGACCTACGTGGTCCAGGAGAACCCGTTCGGCACCGACTTCGGCCGGGCGGTCCAGGCCATCAGCCGGTTCCTGGGCCACCGCTGACGGCAGTGCTTATGCAAGAGTCCCGTTATTCAAATCAACTGTCACCGCTACCCGGCGTCTTAATCTGCACCGACCGCTCGTGCAGGCCCGCCGGGCCTGCACTCGCTAGCCGGTCTTGAATAACGCTCCGGGGGCGGCCGCCCTGGCCCGGATGTCGCCGATCATGGCGTTGACGTCGGCGCCGGTCAGGCCGGGGTTGACGATGCAGGCGCGGAGCGCGAACCGGTCATCGACCTGGGTGCCGGCCAGGAACGCCCGGCCGCCGAGCTGGACGGCCCGCAGCACGGCCTGGTTATGCGCGTCCAGGGCCGGCCCGGACAAGCCCGCGGGCCGGTGCCGGAAGCACACCACGCTGAGCCCGCTGGCCAGCACCTCGAAGTCGGCGGAGCGGGCCAGCGCCCGGCGCAGCTGGGTGGCCCGGGCGAGGTCGCGCGAGATCAGCTCCCGGTAGCCGGACCGGCCGAGGTGGCGGAGCTGCAACCAGACCTTGAGTGCGCGGAACGGGCGGGTCTGCTCCAGCCCGTACTCGGCGAACCACGGCGGCCCGCCCGGGCCGTCCGGGTCCCCGTCGGTGCGCAGGTACGGCGGCACCAGGCTGAACGTGTCCCGCGCGGCGGCACCGCGGCGGACCAGCAGTAGGCCGGCGTCCACCGGGGCGTACAGCCACTTATGCGCGTTCGACCGCGACGCTGTCCGCCCGGGCCAGCGCGGCGCGGGCGGCCGCGTACCCCGGCAGCAGCAGGATGGGCGGCCCGCCGTACGCGGCGTCCACGTGCAGCCACAGGCCATGCCGGGCGCACACGGCGGCGATGTCGCCGAGCGGGTCCACCGCCCCGGTGTTCACCGTCCCGGCGGTGGCCACCACGGCTACGGCGATATTCCCGGCGGCCAGGTCGGCGTGAGCCAGCCGGTCCAGGTCGGCGGGCCGCATCCGCCGCCGGCTGTCCGAGGGCACGACGCGGATGTGCGCCGAGCCGATGCCGAGCAGCTCGGCTGCCTTGGCCACGCAGCTGTGCGTCTCGGTGCCCGCGTACAGCACGAAGCGGCCCGCGCCTGCCTGCACCCCGTCGGCCCGGTCGTCCAGGCCAGCCCGGCCCGCGGCCCGGTGCCGGGCCACCGCGAGCGCGGTCAGCGTGGCCGCCGACCCTCCGCTGACCAGCTGGCCGGAGTAACCCGCGGGCCAGCCAAGCAGCCCGGCGAACCAGCGGACGACCTGGTGTTCCAGGTGGACGGCGGCGTGGTTGCCACCGGCCACGCTGGGGTTCATCGCGGCGGCCAGGGCTTCGGCCAGCACGCCCAGCGGGTGCGGCGGCGAGTTGACCCAGGCCGCGAACCGCGGGTGGCCGTTGCCCAACGGGTAGGGCGCGATGTGCGCCGCGAACTCGGCTAGCAGCGCGTCCGCCGCCTCGCCCGGCCCGGGCCACGGTGCCTGGCGCCAGGCCCGGGCCAGGTCGTGGGGCGGCGGCTGGTAGACCGGGCCGTCCGGCAGGCTGGTCAGGTAGTCGGCCACCAGGCCGGCCACCTGGTGGCTGACCCGGCGGATCTCCGCGGCCGGCCAGCCGAAGGCTGGCGCCCCGGCCCGGGGTCCCGGCCGGCCGCGGGCCCCGTGCTCACTGCGGTTCGAGTCGGTGCAGTACCCCGGGCAGCGGGCCGGGATGCAGCACGCCCAGCCGCTGGGTGGCCCTGGTCAGCGCCACGTACAGCTCGCTCAGGCCGTGCTCCGGTGCATCGGCCAGGATCTGCGCCGGGTCGGCGATCAGCACCGAGTCGAACTCCAGCCCCTTGGCCTGGCTGACCGTCAGCACGACCACCATGTCGTCCAGGTCCGGGCCGTCGGCGCCGCTGCCGTCCAGCGGGCCGCTGCCGACCGCGTCGTTGATCTCGTCGACCAGCGTGGCCGGGGCGATCACGGCCACGTTCCCGCCCGCCACCGCCGCGGTCTCGGCCGACACCGCGGCGGCCACCGCCGTGGCCAGGTCACCGGCCGGCACCTCGCGGTGCCACGGCACCGTGCCGGTCTCCCGCACCGACGTCGGGATCTCCAGCTTGTCGTCGATCTCAGACAGCACGTCGGCGGCCACGGCCATGATCTCGGCCGGGGTCCGGTAGTTGATGGTCAGCCGGTCCAGCCGCCACCGGGTGCCCAGGTGCGGGGCCAGCACCCGCTCCCAGGACGAGGTGCTGGACAGGCTGGTGGCCTGGGCGATATCCCCGGCGATGGTCATCGACCGGTTGGGGCAGCGGCGCATCAGCATCCGCCAGGCCATCTCGGACAGCTCCTGCGCCTCGTCCACCACGATGTGCCCGAACGCCCAGGTCCGGTCGGCGGCGGCCCGCTCCGCGGTGGTCAGGTAGCTCAGTTCCTCATGCCGCCCGGCCAGCCGGTCGGCGTTGATCAGGTCGTAGGCCATCAGGATTTCCGGGTCGTCTTCCAGGTCGCGGGAGACGATGTCCAGCACCCCCTGGGCGTACGCGATCTCCCGCTCGCGTTCCCGCCTGGCCCGGCGCCGCGCGGCCCGGTCGTCCTCGCCGAGCAGCTCCGCCGCCTCGTCCAGCAGCGGCACGTCAGCCGGGGTCCACCCGCCGTCCGGGTCGCGGCTCAGCAGCGCGCGTTCCTCCCTGGTCAGCCGGGGCGCGGCGGCGGCCATCCGGCGGGGCGAGTCGAACAGGTCGTCGAGCAGCTGCTGCGGCGTCAGCACCGGCCACAGCCGGGTGATCGCGGCCCGGACCCGGGCGTCCTGGCGCAGTTCGGCCCGGATGTCCTCGGTGTCGGCGGGGCCCAGCACGCTGCTGTCCACGGCCGGCGCTTCTTCGCCGAGGATCTCGGCCACCAGCTGGTCGGTCTCCCGCAGCCCGGCGGTGAACTTGCGGGTGACCTGCTGGACCAGGGCGTCCAGGATCTCCTGGACGAAGATCGGCCGGGCCTGGTTGTGCGGCCGGCGGGACCGCCGGGCCCGTTCCCGGGCGCGCTGCACGGCCTTCCGGTCCAGCCGCAGGATCTCCCGCTCGAACGGGATCTGCACCGGCTCGTCGGGCAGTTCCTGCCGGTTCCGGACCGCCGTGGCCAGCACCGTCGCCATCTCCTGGCGCCCCTTGATCTCGGCCACCTGGGGTGTTTCGGGCCGCCGGGCGCTGATCCCCGGGTAGAGGCCGGCGATGGTGGACATCACCACGCCGGTCTCGCCCAGCGATGGCAGGACGTGCCTGATGTACTGCAGGAACGTCCGGTTCGGCCCGACGATCAGCACGCCACGCCGGGACAGCTGCTCGCGGTAGGTGTACAGCAGGTAGGCGGCCCGGTGCAGGGCCACCGCGGTCTTGCCGGTGCCGGGCGCGCCCTGCACCACGGTCACCCCGTTGTGCGGCGAGCGGATGATCATGTCCTGCTCAGCCTGGATGGTCTCCACGATGTCGGTCATCCGGCCGGTCCGGGTGGCCGACAGCGCCGCGATCAGCGCCGCTTCCCCGGTCAGCCCGGCGTGGCCGGCCTGCCCGTCCGGGACCGCGCCGTCGCCGTAGTCGAGCACCTCGTCGTCCACCCCGGTCACCGTGCGCTGCCGGGTCCGGATGTGACGGCGGCGCAGCACGCCCTCCGGGGAAAAGGCGGTCGCGATGTAGAACGGGCGCGCCGCGGGTGCCCGCCAGTCCACCAGCAGGGCCTGGTAATCGTCGGTGTCGTCGAGAATGCCGATCCGGCCTATATAACGGCGGTCACCTTCGGACAGATCCAGCCGGCCAAAGCACAGCCCGTTTTCCGCTGCGTCGAGCTGGGTGATCCGCCGCGAGTACATCTCCACGAAAGCATCGCGCTCTGACCTGGCCGCAGGCGTGCCCCCGGTATCCAGCAGCACCTCGGACAGCCGGCCGGACGCCCGGTCGCGGAGGTCGTCTAGCCGGCCATAGAGCATAGAGATGTAGCCCTGCTCATGGCCGGCATCTCCGTTTGACAAGCGGCCTCCCTTTCTTTATAATGCGCCATATTCTTGCTGCGTAGGCCGCATTGTTTAAACCGTCTAGGACAGAACTCTAGGCGGTTTTCTTTTCTTCCCGTACCGGCGGCCCCGGCATGACTCCTGGTGCCGCTGGGGAGGCCATCGGGCGTGAGGAACGGGGACGGGAACGAGGCGGCCAGGCCCTGGGTGCTGCACGTCGACCTGGACCAGTTCATCGCGGCCGTCGAGGTACTGCGCCACCCCGAGCTGCGCGGCCGCCCGGTGGTGGTCGGCGGGGACGGGGACCCGGCCAAGCGGGGCGTGGTCAGCACCGCGTCGTATGAGGCCCGCCAGCACGGGGTGCATTCCGGCCTGCCGCTGCGGACGGCCGCCCGGCGCTGCCCGGACTGCGTGTTCCTGCCCGTGGACAAGGAGGCCTACGAGGCGGCCTCGGCCGTGGTGATGGCGATCCTCCGGGACACCGGGTGGACGACCGAGGTGCTGGGCTGGGACGAGGCGTTCCTGGCCGTGCCGGCGGCCGACCCGGAGCAGGTGGCCCGGGACATCGCGGCCCGGATCCACGCCGGGACCGGGCTGCACGCCTCGGTCGGCATCGGCCAGAACAAACTGCAGGCCAAGCTGGCCACCGGGTTCGGCAAGCCGCGCGGGGTGTTCCGGCTGACCAGCCAGACCTGGTTCGACGTGCTGGGCGGCCGGCCCACCGACGCGCTGTGGGGGATCGGGGCCAAGACCGCACGGCGGCTGGCCGGGCTCGGCATCGGCACGGTGCGCGAGCTGGCCGCCGCCGACCCGGCCGTGCTGGCCGCCGAGTTCGGCCCGGCGGCCGGGCCGTGGCTGATCCTGGTCGCCCGGGGCATCTCGCACTCCCCGGTGTCCAGCGACCCGTACCTGGCCCGGTCCCGCGGCCGGGAGGTCACCTACCAGCAGGACATCGCGGACTGGGCCGAAGTGCGCGCCGAGGTGACCCGGCTGGCGCACGTGGTGGCCGGGGACGTCGCCGAGGAGGGCCGGCCCGCGGTCCGGGTGGTGGTCAAGGTGCGCTACGCCCCGTTCCAGACCGGCACCCATGCCCGCACGCTGGGCGGCCCGACCGCGGACCCGGCCGCCATCGAGCGGGCCGCGCTGGAGGCGCTGGACCGGTTCACCCGGCGGCGGCCGGTCCGGCTGCTCGGCGTGCGGGCCGAGTTCGACTGACCCGGCTGGTCAGAGCTTGCCCTGGCTCCGCGCGGCCAGGATGATCTGGGTCACCTCGTACCGGGTCAGCCCGAGCTTGCGGGCGATCTCGTCCGGGCGCAGCCCCTGCTGGTTGTAGAGCACAGCCAGCCTGCGCTGCGACGGGGTGCCGGGCACCCGCGGCCCGGCCGGGCGGGCCGGGGCCGCGCGCCGCGGCGGGGCGGCCCGGTCCGGCCCAGGCTGGGCCGCGGCCGGCTTCGCGTCCGCTGGCTTGGCTGGCCGGGCCGGGGCCGGGGCCGGCGCGGTGCGGCCGAACGTGCCGCGGCGCTGGTCGTGGTACTTACCCTCGGCCAGGTCCGTCTTGGTCTCGTCGTCGAGCAGCAGGTACTGCTCGGCCGACTTGTTCACCCCCACGGCCACCATGGTCAGGCCCTTGAGGTTCTTCGCCTGGCACTCCGGCGACATGCAGTAGTTGTATTTCCTGGCCCGCTCGGGATGCAGTTCCGTCCCGCAGGTCACGCATTTCGCAATGTTCTTCTCAGTCATGACTTCAGCAGCTAAAACACCACCGCCCGCGGTCCTGTTCCACCGCGCCGGAGTACCGTATCCGCCGTGACGGACGACAGCCTGCTGCGGCTCATGCCGTTCGCGGCCACGCTCGGTGTCGAACTGGACGCCGCCGACGCGACCGAGGTCCGCGGCCACCTGGCCTGGGCGGAGCGGCTGTGCACGGCGGGCGGGCTGCTGCACGGCGGGGTGCTGATGGCGCTGGCCGACAGCCTGGGCGGGGTCTGCGCCCAGCTGAACCTGCCGCCCGGCGCGCGCACCGCGACCATCAGTTCGGCCACGGTGTTCCTGCGCAGCGTGCGGGACGGGGTGGTCACCGGGGTGACCCGGCCGCTGCACACCGGGCGGGCCGTGATCGTGGTGCAGACCGACCTGGCCGATTCGGCCGGCCGGATGGCCGCCCAGGTAACTCAGACGCAGGCCGTGCTCCGGTAGCACTTCGTGGCGTTAGGCAAATTATTTCGCGTCGGTTTTCTCGGCCCGCCGGACCGGGTGCGCATCCGCCCGCTCCTGCAGGCCGGACACGAAATCCTCGAAGCGCACCCGGATCCGCACCACCGGCTGGCGGAACCGCCGTTCCCGGCGCGCGGCGCGGGCCCGCTTGCGTGGCTTGTTGTGGTACCGCCAGCGGGCCCACGGCGAGCCGGGCCGGGCCAGCCGGATCGCGCCCACGATGAGCAGCGGGAACAGGAACAGGCCGAACAGCCC
This sequence comes from uncultured Actinomycetes bacterium, assembly GCA_963834515.1. GTDB lineage: Bacteria > Actinomycetota > Actinomycetes > Streptosporangiales > Streptosporangiaceae > RYN-230. The sequence goes on from CAWICB010000001.1 coordinate 426,816, forward strand.
GGTCCAGATCTTGCCCTTGAGCAGCGTGACCGCGGCCAGGCCGAACGTGAACAGCACGCTGATGACCAGGCCAATGACCGCTTCTGCGGTGCCCATGCTCCGGTTGGTGGGGCTGGGCACGACCGACGGGACGACGCCGAGCAGCAGCAGCACGGTGATGCCGCCCGCCACGAACACCGCTTCCACCGACAGCCGGCCGTCACTGCTCCAGTACACGTCCTTGAGATGCAGGATCAGCGCGAACTCGTCGAGGACCAGCGCGGCCCCCAGCCCGAACAGGGCGGCCGCGCCGGCCCGCCAGTTCAGCGACCCGCCCGGCGCCACGATGCCGGTCACGCCGCCGACCAGCATGAACACCACGCCGAACACCATGTGGTGCACATGCAGGGTGCCGGGGGTGACGTTGCCCGGCCACCAGCGGACCTTGGCCCGGATCATCCGGACGGACAGCCGGATGAACCCGAAGCCAGCCACGAACGCGACAAAGAAGCAGAACAGCGGCAGCCGCCCCGTCTGCACAATGTTCGTGGAGAACCAGCTGGACATCACGCCCCCACCAGCCCGGCTGATAATTGCCGGAGTGTTATCTCCGGAGCGTATGCGATCGAAACCAGCCGCCGCGCTGCCGGGTGGATTGTTCCGGACCAGTTAATGTTTGCCGTGGGGCAAAACAAACGACGCATGATGGCTATCGCCCAGGTCATCCGGAAGGTGCCAAACGTGGCGGTACGGGGGGCGTGGCAGCGCTATGCCCGCGGCGGGGCGGCTGTGCTCGCGGCCGGCCTGCTGCTCGGGCTGGGCGCTGCCGCCAGTGTGGCCGCCAGCCCGGCCGGCACCCTGGCCGCCGCCGCCGCGGCCAGCCAGCCCGCCCAGCGCGCCGCCCAGCACCCGGCCCGCACCGTGGTCAGCTTCACCTGGGGGGGCGGCTTCGCGAACCAGATGGGGGCGCTGCCCATCTTCCGCCAGTACCACATGCACGCCACCTACTACGTGCCGTCCGGGCTGATCTGCGTGCCGGCCACCGATCCCGGCTGCGCCGGCTCCCCGTACCTGACCCTGGACGACCTGCACACGCTGGCCGCGGCGGGCGACGAGGTCGGCGGGCTGTCCGTGCAGCACGTGCCGCTGACCCCGCTGCCCAGCGCCGAGGCGCAGCGGGAGATCTGCCAGGACCGGGTCACCCTGACCCGGTGGGGCCTGCGGGTGACCGACTTCGCGTACCCGTTCGCGGCGGTCAGCCCGGCCCTGCAGGACCTGGTCCGGCGGTGCGGGTACAACACCGGGCTCGGCGCCGGGGAGTTGCGTGGCGCCGGGCTGTGCCAGTTCTGCGCCTGGGCCGAGACCATCCCGCCGCGCAACCCGTACCTGCTCCGGGCGCCGATCGAGGTGGCCTCGGTCGGCACCCGGTGGACGCCGGCCACGTTCGAGTCGATCGTGACCGGGGCGCAGCGGCACGGCGGCGGCTGGATCATCTTCAACATCCACGACGTGTGCGCCCGCGGTTGTGCCCTGGGCGTCACCAAGCCCGAGCTGAGCAGCGTGCTGGCCTGGCTGGCCGGCCAGGCTGGCCACGGGATCACCGTGCGCACCGTGCACCAGGTGGCCGGCGGCCCGGTCCGGCCGGCCGTGCCCGGCCCGGTGCCGCCGCCCATCGGCGGCCCCGGGGTCAGCAACGCCGCGCTGTCCATCCGCGGCCCGGGCGGCGTGCCCGCCTGCTTCCAGACCGCCCGGTACGGCAGCAACACGGCCTCGTTCAGCTACCACCCGGCGGGCGGCCCGGGCGGCGCGGGCGCGGAAGCCATCCGGATGACCGGGTGGCAGTCGGGGGACGCCAAGCTGCTGCCCACGCTGGACCTGGGCCAGTGCGCGCCTGGTATCAGCGCCAGCCGCAGCTACACGGTGAGCGAGTGGTACCAGTCCAGCCGGCCGGTCCGGTTCGACCTGTACTACCGGACCATGCAGGGCAGCTGGGTCTACTGGGCATCCAGCCCGGCCCAGCCCGCGGCCAGCACCTGGGCCCAGGCGTCGTGGAGCACGCCCGCCGTGCCCCGCGACGCCACCGCGCTCAGTTTCGGCCTGGCCATCGGCTCGGACGGGACGGTGTCGGTGAGCCGGTACAGCCTGGAACCGGTCCGGTACAGCGGCACCCGGCTGCTGGTGTTCGCCGTCGTGGTGCTGGCGCTGCTCGGGTACTACACGGTGCGGCGGCGCCGGTTCCGGCGGGGCGGGGCGGGCCGGGCCGAGGCGGGCCGGGCCGAGGCGGCCCGGGCCGGGGCCGGCCCGGACCCGGCCCGCGGGCCGGGGTCTGATCCGCCGCCGGACGCGGGTGCGGCGCCGCCGGACGTAGCTGCGCCGGGGCCGGATGCGGGTGCGCCGCCGCCGGACGCGGCCGGGCGGCCGCCGGGCAGCAGGCCGTAGGCTGGCCGCCGGGCCGGGGTCTGGCGGGCCGGGCCGGGCGGGCCGGGGCTGGCGGAGGGAGACGGCAGGTGCAGCTGATCAGGTTCCGCGCCGCGGGCGGTGTGCCGCGAGTCGGCGTGCTGGACGGCGGCCAGGTCAGGGGGCTGCCCGGGATCGGCACCATGGCTGACCTGCTGGCCCTGCCGGAGCTGGCGGTGCGCGAGCTGTGCACCGGCCAGGCGGCCGGGGACCCGCCGTTCGGGCCGGTCCGGTTCGACCCGGCCAGCCTGCTCGCGCCGCTGGACGGCCAGACCGAGGTGTGGGCGGCCGGGGTCACCTACGAGCGGTCCCGGCACGCCCGGGTGCAGGAGAGCGCCGACTCGGCTGACATCTATGAGCGCGTGTACGACGCGCCCCGGCCGGAGCTGTTCTTCAAGTCGGCGGCCTGGCGGGTGGCCGGCCCGGGCGCACTGGTCAGCGTGCGCGCCGACTCGGCGGTGAACGTGCCCGAGCCGGAACTGGCCGCCGTGCTCAACTCGGCCGGCGAGCCAGTCGGCTACACGATCTGCAACGACCTGAGTTCCCGGTCGATCGAGGGGGAGAACCCGCTCTACCTGCCGCAGGCCAAGATCTACCTGGGCGGCTGCGCGGCCGGCCCGTGGATCCGGCCCGCCTGGGAAGTGCCGGACCCCTACGACCTGACCATGGACATGACGATCAGCCGGGACGGCTCCGCCGCCTGGACCGGCCAGGCCAGCACGCGGGGGCTGCGCCGGACCGTGACCGAGCTGGCCCGGTTCCTGTTCCGCGAGGACGAGTTCCCGGGCGGCGTGCTGCTGTCCACCGGAACCAGCCTGGTCCCGGACCTGCCGTTCACGCTGCGCGCGGGCGACGAGATCCGGATCGCCATCTCCGGCATCGGCGAACTGGTCAACCACGTGGTCCAGGGCAAGGCCGCGCTGGCCGCTGGCGCCGTCTCCGCGTAGGACCATGCTCGTGGCGGGCAGCCACGACCAGATCGTGCATCGCCGCGGTCCCGCCAGCCTCTCAGAGCCTTGAGTGATGCCCGACGATGAGTTTGAGGATGCGGGTGAGTTCCGCCCGGTCGGCCTCTGACAGGGGGGCGAGGAACTCTGCCTGCGCGTCTGCTATCAGTACGTCGAGGTGTTTCAGGTGGCGGCGGCCCCCGTCGGTGATGGTGATGGCGTTGCGGCGGCGGTCGGCCGGGTCGGGGGCTCGTACGACGAGCCCCCGCGCGGTGAGCTCGTTGATGGTGGCCACCAGGTCGCTGCGGTAGATGCCGGTTCGGTCGCTGAGCCCTGACTGGCTGTCCGGGCCGAACTCCTCCAGTGCCGCAAGAGTGGCGTAGTGCCACTTGCGCGAGTCCAGGGTCGCCAGCCTCTCTCCCACCTGCCGCTGCGCGTAGCCGGCGGCCAGGTTGAGCAGGCGGCTGGGCAGTGCCCGCAGCCGCTCGGGTGCGTTCGCCTCGTCAGGGCTGTGCCCGCCTTCCATGGGCCCGATCCTACCCCTTGCGTTAGTCGGACTAACAGTGTAGCTTCCGTTAGTACGACTAACGTTAGTGCCTCTAACGTCATGATCAGGGAGGTATCACATGTCCGAGATCACGCCTTTCCGCGTCGAGATCCCGCAGGCCGACCTGGACGACCTACACGACCGGCTGGACCGCGTCCGCTGGCCCGACGAGCTGCCCGGCGTCGGCTGGGACCTCGGTATACCGCTGGAGCGGATGCGTGAGCTGGCCACCTACTGGCGGGAGAAGTTCGACTGGCGCGCTCAAGAGGCCGCGCTCAACCGGTACCCGCAGTACACCACCGAGATCGACGGCCAGAATGTCCACTTCCTGCACGTCAGGTCGGCTAACCCCGGCGCGCTGCCACTTGTCCTCACGCACGGCTGGCCCGGTTCGGTCCTGGAGTTCCTCGACGTGATCGGACCCCTGTCGGCCGACTTCCACCTGGTCATCCCGTCCATTCCCGGCTTCGGCTTCTCCGGCCCCACACAGTCGAAGGGCTGGGACATCCACCGCGTCGCCCGCGCCTGGGCCGTCCTGATGAACCGGCTCGGTTACCAGCGCTACGGGGCACACGGCGGCGACTGGGGCTCCGGCATCTCCCGCGCTCTGGGAGCCGCCGCGCCCGCGCACGTCATCGGGGTGCACCTCACCTATCTGGTCACCCCGCCGCCCGGCGCCGACGAACCCTCGCTGGCCCCGGGCGACCAGGCCCGCCTGGCCAGGATCAGGCAGCTCCAGACGCACCAGCCCGCCTACCAGGCGTTGCACGCCACCAGGCCGCAGACGATTTCCTACGCCCTGACTGACTCACCGGCCGGACTGCTCGCCTGGATGGCCGAGAAGTTCACCGAGTGGGCCGATCCCCGCTCCACCATCGCCCTCGACCAGATCCTGGCTGACGTCTCGATCTACTGGTTCACCGCCACCGCGGGCTCCTCGGCCCGCCTGGCCAGCGAATCACCGCGCGGGATGGTGCCCTGCCCGGTGCCGGTCGGGGTGGTCGTCCTGCCCTACGACATCCTCCAGTCCGTCCGGCCGCTGGCCGAACGGGACTACGACATCGTGCACTGGACCGAGTTCGACCGCGGCGGGCACTTCTCCGGATTGGAGGTCCCAGCCCGGCTGGCCGCCGACATCCGCGACTTCTTCGGCCAGCTCCAGCTGCCCTAGAACGCGCCCACGGTGGGCCGGGTCACTGCTCCAGGTGGGCGGTGTCGTTGAAGCCGCGCAGCACCCAGCGCTGCGGGGTGATGACCAGCCGGGAAATAGACCCGTTGTCCGCGCCCAGGAACGCGAACGGGCGGGACCCGGTGGCCAGCGCCATGGCCTGGGCGATCACCCCGCCGTGCACCACGGCCGCGACCCGCTGGTCCGGGTGGGCCGCCGCGATCCGGCTGATGGCCCGCTCGATCCGGGCCGCGAACTGCCCGGCGGGCTCGGCGCCCGGGATGACGTCCCAGCGTTCTTCGGCCCACATCCGCTCGGCCAGCGGATGGTTCTCCGCCACCTTCTGGCGGAACACCCCGGCCTCCCACTCGCCCAGGTTGACCTCGCGCAGGTCCGGTTCCACCTGCGCGGCCAGGCCGAGCCGGCGGGCCAGCGGCGCCGCGGTCTGCGCGGTCCGGCGCAGTGAGGTGACGTAGATGGCGTCGATCCGGGTCTTGGCCAGCCGCTCGGCGAGCAGCTCGGCCTGGGCCCGGCCCTGGGCCGCCAGTTCCGGGTCGGCGTGCCCATCCACCAGCGGGAACGGCTCTTCCATGTACGCGGCCTGCGACTCGCCGTGCCGGATCAGCAGCAGCTCGGTGCCGCCAGGCGGCACCCGGAACTGGGCCTGCCGGTAGGCGGTGGCCCCCGGGTGCGGGGGCGGGCCAGCCGCGGCGGGATCGGGCTCGTGCTCAGGCATCACCACCTGGGCAGGGTACCCGGCGGTGCGCGGCGCCACGGTCAGGCCGGCCGCGGGGCCCGGATCCCGTTATGGTACGAATCTGCTGCCCGCGCGGGCGGGCGCCGAGGAGGGCCGATGGCACCAGCGGAGTACGACTTCATCATCGTCGGCGGCGGCAGCGCCGGCAGTGCCCTCGGCAACCGGCTGTCCGCCGACCCGCGGACCCGGGTGCTGGTGCTGGAGGCTGGCCGGCCGGACTACCCGTGGGACGTGTACATCCACATGCCGGCCGCGCTCACGTTCCCGATCGGCAACCGGTTCTACGACTGGGGCTACGAATCAGAGCCCGAGCCGGACCTGAACAACCGGCGGGTCTACCACGCCCGGGGCAAGGTGCTCGGCGGGTCGAGCAGCATCAACGGCATGATCTTCCAGCGCGGCAACCCGCTGGACTACGAGCGCTGGGCGGCCGACCCGGGGATGGCCGGCTGGGACTACGCACACTGCCTGCCGTACTTCAAGAAGATGGAGACCTGCCTGGCCGGCGCGGACGAGTTCCGCGGCGGCGACGGGCCGCTGATCCTGGAGCGCGGCCCGGCCACCAGCCCGCTGTTCCAGGCGTTCTTCCAGGCCGTGCAGCAGGCCGGGTACCCGCTGACCCAGGATGTCAACGGCTACCGCCAGGAGGGCTTCGCGGCGTTCGACCGCAACATCTCGCGGGGCCGCCGGCTGAGCGCGGCGGGCGCCTACCTGCACCCGGTGATGAACCGGCGCAACCTGGAGGTGACCTGCCGGGCCTTCGTGACCAAGGTCATTTTCGAGGGCCGCCGGGCGGTCGGCGTGGAGTACCGGCTGGGCGGGGTGGGCCACGGCGGCCCGGCCCGGCTGGTCCGCGGCGGCGAGATCATCCTGTGCGGCGGCGCCATCAACACCCCGCAGCTGCTCCAGCTGTCCGGGGTGGGCGGCGCGGACCTGCTCCGCGGGCTGGGCATCCACGTGGTGGCCGACCTGCCCGGGGTGGGCGAGAACTTGCAGGACCATCTCGAGGTCTACGTGCAGTACGGATCCAAGCTGCCGGTCTCGGTGGCCCCGGCGCTGAAGCTGCGCAACCGGCCGGCGGTCGGCGCCAAGTGGCTGTTCCTGCGCTCCGGCCCCGGGGCGACCAACCACTTCGAAGGCGGCGGGTTCATCCGCAGCAACGACGAGGTGGCCTACCCGAACCTGATGTACCACTTCCTGCCCATCGCAATCCGCTACGACGGCTCGTCGCCCGCGGGCGGGCACGGCTACCAGGTGCACGTCGGCCCGATGTACTCCGACTCCCGCGGCTCGGTCCGGATCACGTCCCGCGACCCCGAGGTGCACCCGGCGCTCCGGTTCAACTACCTGTCCACGCCCACCGACCGGAAGGAATGGGCCGAGGCCATCCGGGTCACCCGGGACATCCTGAACCAGCCCGCGTTCGGCGAGTTCAACGCTGGGGAGCTGTCCCCGGGCCCGGAGGTGTCCTCGGCGGAGCAGATCCTGGACTGGGTGCGCCGCGACGCGGAGACCGCGCTGCACCCGTCCTGCACCTGCAAGATGGGCACCGGCAACATGGCCGTGGTCGACCCGGCCAGCATGCGGGTGCACAGCCTGGACGGGCTGCGCATCGTGGACGCGTCGGTGATGCCGTACATCACCAACGGCAACATCTACGCGCCGGTGATGATGACCGCGGAGAAGGCCGCCGACCTGATCCTGGGCAACACCCCGCTGCCGGCCGAGAACGTGGAGTTCTACCGCCACCAGCCCGGCACCCCGGCCCCGGCGGCGTAATATCCGGCGGATGGACGGCACGGGGGACCCCGGGGACCCGCGGCGGCTGCGCGGCGACGCGCCCCTGCTCGACGCCTGGCTCGGGATCACCGCGCAGGCCCGGGCCGGCAAACTGACGCCGATGAGCGTGCCCGGGCACAAGCAGCGGACGAACCTGACCGGGACCGTGGTCGCGGGCGACGCGCCGCTGTACGGCGGGCTGGACACCATCAAGCATGCCGACGTCCTGCTGGCCGAGGGGGAGCGGCGCGCGGCGCAGCTGTGGGGCGCGGACTGGTGCCGGTTCTCGGTGGCCGGCTCGACCCACGGCAACCAGGCGCTGGCGCTGGCCGCCGGGCAGCCCGGGCAGCCGATCGTGGTCACCCGGGCGCTGCACCGCTCGCTGCTGCTCGGCCTCGTGCTGGCCGGGCTCGACCCGGTGTGGGTGCTGCCCGAGGTGGACCCGGCGACCGGGCTGCCCGGGCCGGTCCCGGTGGCCGCGGTGGAGGCGGCGCTGGCCCGGCACCCGGATGCCTGCGCGGTGTTCCTCGGCGACCCGTCCTACGTGGGCACCATGGGCGACCTGGCCGGGCACGCGGCCGCGGCGCACCGGGCCGGGGTGCCGCTGCTGGTGGACGCGGCCTGGGCCGCGCATCTCGGTTTCCACCCCGGCCTGCCGCCGCACGCGCTGGCCGCGGGCGCGGATGCCATGGTGACCAGCGCGCACAAGGCGCTGCCCGCGTACACCCAGGGCGCGCTGGTGCTGGCCCGGGCCGCCCGGCTGGACCCGGCCCGGCTGGACCGGGCGTTCGACGCCACGCACACCACCAGCCCGGCGGGCGCCATCATGGCCAGCATCGACGCGGCGCGGGCGCTGCTGGCCCGGGACGGCGCCGAGCTGTGCGGGCGGCTGCTGGCCGCGGTGGCCACGGCCCGGCAGCGGATCCGCGCCGAACCCGGCCTGGACGTGCTGGACGGGCCCGGGGTCGAGCCGGCCAAGCTGGTCGTGCTGCTGGCCGGCACCGGCGCGCACGGCAACGCGGTCGAGGCCGACCTGATCGCGGCCGGGATGCCGGTGGAGATGGCCGACCGCGACACGATCATCCCGATCGTCACACTGGCCGACGACGAGGGCACCGTGGCCCGCTTCACCGGCACCCTGCTGGCCGCGGTCCGGCGGCACGCTGGCCCGCCGCGGCGCCCGCTGCCCGCCGCCGCCTGGCTGGTCACCCCCGAGCTGGCCATCCCGCCCCGGCAGGCGTTCTTTCTGCCGCACACAACGCTCGCTGCGCCGGCTGCGGTCGGCCGGGTCTCGGCCGAACTGGTGGCGCCCTACCCGCCGGGTGTCCCGGTGCTCGCCCCCGGCGAGGTGATCACCGCCGCGGCGCTCGACGCGCTGCGCGCGACCCTCGCCGACGGCGGCCGGATCGCCTACGCGGCCGACCCGAGCCTGGCCACCCTGCAAGTGGTCGCCCGCGACTGATCAGGGTACAAAACTCCCGTGCTGGGGGCATTGTGACGCAAGCTATCCCGGGCCTAGCCTGAGCCGATGAATGATCGTCTCCGGGTTTCTGCGGTCGTGGCCGCCGCGGCCAGCCTGGCCGCGGCGCTGTGTGTGGCCGCTGGCCCGGCCAGCGCGGCGGCGTCCGGCGGGTCACCGGTGCAGAAGATCTGCCACCAGCCCGCGCCCAGCTCAGTGCTGACCACCGGCTCGCACCGGGTGCCCGCCGGGGCGCCCGCCGCCGCGATCCGGGTGGACCAGGTCGGCTACCCGGCCGGCGCGGTGAAGCAGGCCGAGATCATGACCGGCGCGAAGCCGGCCAGCCCGCTGCACTGGGTGGTGGTCCGGGCCGGGTCCTGCGCGGTCGTGGCGTCCGGGCTGGCCCGGCAGGACCTCGGGGCCTGGAGCAAGCGCTACGGCTGGGTGTGGGCGGCCCAGTTCTCCGGGGTGCGCGCCCCCGGCACGTACCGGGTCGGCATCCTCAGCGACCCGTCGGCCGCGTCGCCGTGGTTCCCGGTCGGGCCGGCCGCCGAACTGTACGCGAGGCCGCTGGCCAACGCGCTGTACTTCTACCAGAACGAGCGGGACGGCCCGGACTTCATCCACACCGCGCTGCGGACCGCGCCGGGCGGCCTGAACGACACCGACGCGATGACCTACCGGTCGCCGCCGGTCAACGAGAACGGCAACTTCAAAGGCAGCCTGGCCAGGTACGCCACCGGGGTGCGGATCAACGCCTCCGGCGGCTGGTTCGATGCCGGGGACTACCTGCACTTCGTGGAGACCACCAGCTACACCGAGGCCATCCTGCTGCAGGGCATCGCGTCCTTCCCGGCCCGGATGGGCCAGGGCGCGGGCACCAGCTTCACCGGCGAGGCCCGGTTCGGGCTGGACTTCCTGCAGCGGATGTGGGACCAGCGCACCAGGACGCTCTACTACCAGGTGGGCACCGGCGAAGCCAACAATTACTACTTCGGCGACCACGACATCTGGCGGCTGCCCCAGGCGGACGACCACTACATGGGCAGCAACCCGCGGTACGTCTACATCCGGCATCCGCCGGTGTTCCGGGCTGGCCGGCCCGGCTCGCCGATCAGCCCCAACCTGGCCGGCCGGCTAACCGCCGACTTCGCGCTCTGCTACCAGGTGTTCCGGCACGCCGACCCGGGCTACGCGGGCCGCTGCCTGCGCGAGGCGCAGACCGTCTACTCGCTGGCCAGCACGCACTGGAAGGGCCAGCTGCTGACCACGCTGCCGTGGGACTTCTACCCGGAGACGAGCTGGAAAGACGACATGATGCTGGGCGCCACCGAGCTGGCCATCGCGCGGCGCGAGGCGGGCCGCCCGGACACGGCCTACCTGCGCGACGCGGCCAGCTGGGCCAGTGCCTGGATCCACAGCAAGCAGGCGCTGTCCGACACGCTGAACCTGTACGACGTGAGCGCGCTGGCCGACTACGAACTCGACCTGGCGCTGCGCGCCCAGCACGTCAGCGGTCTGGCCGTGACCCGGGCCCAGCTGCTCGGCAACCTGCGCGGGCAGATCGAGAAGGGCATCGGCGTCGCAGCCAGCGACCCGTTCCGGTTCGGCTTCGCCTGGGACCAGTGGGACACCACCACGCACGGCGCCGGGCTGACCGTGATGGCCGACGAGTACGACGCGCTGACCGGCCGCCCGGTCTTCGCGGGCTGGGCCCAGCACTGGCTGGACGACATCCTGGGCGGCAACGCCTGGGGTGTCTCGCTCATCGTGGGAGACGGCACCGTGTTCCCGGACTGCATGCAGCACCAGGTGGCCAACCTGGCCGGGTCGCACGACGGGCAGCCGCCGGTGCTGGCTGGGGCGGCTGTGGAGGGGCCGAACTCGTTCGCCGCCACCGGGACAGTGCCCAACATGCGCCGGTGCAACGCCAACGCGCCCGGCGACGTGCCGTACGCCGCCTACAACGGGCACCAGGCCGTGTTCCAGGACAACGTGCAGTCCTACTCCACGGTCGAGCCGGCCATCGACCTGACCTCGCTGACCCCGCTCGCGTTCGCCTGGCAGAGCTAGCAGCGCACCTGGCGCTCATCCAGCCCGGCGGCTTGATCCAGCCCGGGCTGGCCGGGCCCAGTTAGTGCGGGCTGGTCCCGTTGCTGCTGGCTGAATCCAGCAACTGCCGCAAGACCGCTGTGTAAGCGTCCAGGGCTTGGCGGCCTGGCCGGCTGAGGCTGACGGTGGCCCGGGCGGTGACGCCGCTGCCTGACTTGACGGTGACCGCCATGAGCAGGAATGCCCCGCCGCCAGCCAGCGAGCAGACCGCCAGGATGGTCGCGGGTGCCAGCCCTGCGCAGCTGGCCCCGGCGATCACCAGCCAGGCGCCAAGACCGAGCGCGGGCCAGTTCCGTCCGAGGGCGGCGGCGAGGATACAGGTCAGCCCGGCCAGCAGCACGGGACCGGCGAAGGCCACGAACGCGAGCGTCCGGGGGCTGACCGAGCCACTGATCGCAGCCTGCACGAGGAGCAAGATCACGTATCCGGCCGCCCATGTGCCCACGATGATGCGGCGCCGCCGCACCGACTGGGGGCCGACCCGCGGCCGCGCCCACTCCGCCACGCCGGGTACAGCAGCCGCTACATGATCAGCAGAGCACAGCCAGGCCAGATGATCACGACGCAGCCGTCCTCGGCTGCCCCGTTAGCCGCTGAATCGCGGGGCAGGGTACAGAATCGTCTTGGGCTCGGTGAACGTCTCCATGGCGAACCGGCCGCCGACCCGGCCCCGGCCGCTGACCGAGCCGGACCGGCCGCCGAACGGCAGGTGTGACTCCCACAGGTTGGTGGAGCTGTTCACGTTGACCCAGCCGGCCCGGGCCTGCTCGGCGAAGGCCAGGCCGCGCTCCAGATCGCCGGTGAACACCGCCGCGGTCAGCCCGAACGGCGACCCGTTGGTCGCGGCCAGCGCCTCCTCGGCCGAGGCCACCTCGATGACCGGCACCACCGGCCCGAACGACTCCTCGGTGGCGATGGCCATGTCCGCGGTCACCCCGTCCAGCACGGTGGGCTCGGCGTACAGGCTGGTTGGGAAGCCCGCGGCCCGGCGCCCGCCGCAGCGCAGCTTGGCACCGCGGCTGACCGCGTCGGCCACGTGCCGGTCGAACTTGGCCGCGGTGGCCTCGTTGTTCAGCGGCCCCATGGTGGTCCGCGGGTCGAACGGGTCGCCCAGCCGGACCCGCTGCTGGGTGGCCGCCACCACCCGCTCGGTGAACTCGGCCCGGACCGCGGCGTGCACCAGGAACCGTTCGCCGGCCGTGCAGCTCTGCCCGGCGCACAGGTACGCGGCCTCCAGCGCGGCCCTGGCGGCCAGGTCCAGGTCCGCGTCGTCCAGGATCACCATCGGGCCGTTACCGCCCAGCTCGAGCAGCTGCGTCTTGCCCGCGGCCCGGCCGGCCACCAGCCTGCCGGTGGCCACCGACCCGATGAAGCCGACCGCCGCCACCCCCGGGTGCCCGGCCAGCGCATCCCCGGCGACCGGCCCCGGACCGGGCACGAAGCTGAACACCCCGTCCGGGACGCCGGTCCCGGCGATGATCTCGGCCAGCACCGCGCAGCACGCCGACGTGGTCGGCGACGGCACCCAGACCACCGCGTTGCCCGCGGCCAGCGCGGGTGCGAACAGCTCGGCGCCCATGGTGTACGGCCAGTTCCACGGGCTGATCACGCCGACCACGCCGAGCGGGACCCGGGCCGTGATGACCCGGCGGCCGGCCGAGGTGGACGGCGGGAACGCGCCGTCCAGCCGCCGCACGTCCGCGGCCGCCATCCGGAAGTACCCGGCCAGCTCGTCGACCTCGTCGTACGCCTCGGCGGCCAGCGGCTTGCCCTGGTCCAGGGTGAGCACCCGGGCCAGGTCGTCCCGCCGCCCGGCGATGGCCGCCGCGACCCGCTCGCACCAGGACGCACGCTCGAACGCCGAGCTGGCCGCCCAGGCCGGCCAGGCCGCGGTGGCCGCGCGGACCGCGTCGTCCACGTCCGCCGGGTCCGCGCTGGCCACCGTGCCGAACGTCTCGCCGGACGCCGGGCTGACCGCCGGGGCGGCGGCGGACCGGCCGGGCCGCCACTGACCGCCGATGCAGAGCAGGTACTCATCCACCGCGTGTCCCCCTTAGCAGGCAGCGCAGAGCCGGCCGAGCTCGGCGAGTTTCTCCGGTGGCATCCGGCAGGCCGGGCCGGAGATGGACAGCGCGGCCACGCAGCCGCCGCCCGGGCCGAACACCGGCGCGGCCACCGCGACCAGGCCATCTTCCAGTTCTGCCACGGCCGTGCCGTAGCCGTCCCGGCGGATCTCGGCCAGTTGCGCCTCCAGCGCCGGCACCGAGCAGATCGTGTGCTCGGTGAACTGGTCCAGCCGTCCCGGCATCGGGATGGCGCCGAACGCGAGCAGCACCTTGCCGTTGGCCACCGCATGCGGCTTGGTCCGGCGCCCGATCCAGCCGCCGGAGCTGTTCAGGATGTAGCCGCTCGGCACCTCGGCCACGTTCAGGATGTCCGCCCCGGCCGGCACGGCCAGGTTGATGGTCTCCCCGGTCAGCTGGGACAGCTTCGCCATGGCCGGCTGCAGCCGGGCCACGATGTCGGCGCTGCGCAGCGCCACGCTGCCCAGCCGGATAATCTCCACGCCGAGCCGGTACCGCTTCCCCGAGCGGGCCAGGAAGCCGGTCCGCTCCAGAGTGGCGGCCAATCGTGACGCGGTCGACTTGTGCACCCCCAGCGCCTCGGCGATCTCTGTCACACTAAGTTCCGGCCGCCCGTCCTCGAAGCTCGCGAGCAGTGTCAGCACACGCTCCGCCGAGTGATAGGTTGCGCTGCCCGCAACCACATTCGTGGACACGCAACCAAGAATGACCAATTTGCCGGTTGTGCGTCAACTGGCGCTCCTGGTGTTCGTGGCATACTCGCTACCGACTTATCGGGAATTGTGCGGGCCCGCCGCGCCGGGCGGGCTTCGCCCAGGATGAGAGCAGGCCCGGCATGGCCCAACCCGCCGATGCGCCAGTACCCGGATCGCCGCAGGACCCGCTGACTGAGGCGCTCAGCCTGGCCCAAGCCGCCGCCGCCGCGGGGCTGGGCCTGAAACTCCTCGGTGGCCTCGCGGTCCGGGTGCTGTGCCCGGACTACCCGCCGCGGCTGCGCCGCGATCAGGACATCGACTTCGCCTGCCTGGCCAAGGGCCGGAAAGACGTGGCTGCCTGGCTGGACGACAACGGCTGCGAGCCGGACCGCCGGTTCAACAACCTCAACGGCGACCGGCAGATGTACTTCAACGCGCCGTCTGGCCGGCCCATCGACGTCATGGTCGACCGGCTGACCATGTGCCACACGCTGGACTTCCGGCCGGCCTTCGGGCGGCTGCCGTTCACCGTGGACTCGGTCGACGTGCTGCTGTCCAAGCTGCAGATCATCGAGCTCAACGAGAAGGACGCCCGGGACATCGTCCAGTTGCTGTCCTGCCTCCCGGTCGGTCCGGAAGCCCCGCCGGCCATCGATACCGAGCGCTTCAGCAAGGTGCTGGGCGCGGACTGGGGCTGGTGGCGGACCGTCACCGGGAACCTGGACAAACTGCCCGCGCTGCTGGCGGACAGCCCCGGGCTGGCCTCCCCGACGCCGCACACCTACGATCCACTGGCCCAGGCCCGGCAGCTGCGCGAGGTCGCCGAGGCCGCCCCGAAGGGGATGAAGTGGAAGCTGCGGGCCAAGGTGGGCGACGGGGTCCGCTGGTATGAGCTGCCTGAGGAAGTCGCGCACTAGGAGTAACGGGCCGGTCCCGCCAGGCCGGCCGGTCACGGTGCGGTGTTAATTCGCTCTGTCCGGCTTGACGGCGGTTTCAGCCGGATGCTAGACGTTGCACAGTACGCGCGGGAGTTGCGCAAGACGCCCGGAACCTGCGCGTACCGGCCCACGGCGAACCCGGCGGAGCAGCTGCGCGGAGGAAGGCACAGGTGGACACGTGAGGGTCTTCTTCGCGACAGATATTCACGGCTCAGAGGTGTGCTGGCGGAAGTTCCTGAACTCGGCTGCGTTCTACAAGGCCGACCTGGTCGTGCTGGGCGGTGACGTCACCGGCAAGGTGATGGTGCCGATCGTGGCGCACAACGGGTACTGGCAGGCCGTGGTCCGGGGCGAGAGCATCCGGATGGACACCCAGGCGGAACTGGAGGAGGTCCAGAAGCAGATCCGCAACAAGGGCTCCTACCCGGCCGTGGTCACCCCGGACGAACTGCGGAACCTCAGCGACGAAGAGGGCGCGGTGGACCGCCGGTTCAGCCAGGAGATGACCCACTCGCTGGACCGCTGGATGGACATGGCCGACGGGAAGCTCAAGGGCGGCCAGATCCCGTGCATCCTCAATGGCGGTAACGACGACATCTGGGAGATCGACGACATCATCGAGGCGTCGCCCTGTGTCACCTTCGGCGAGGCCAAGTCGCTCGACCTGGACGGGTTCCACCTGGTCTCGATGGGCTGGACCAACCCGACCCCGTGGGACACATTCCGGGAAGCCCCGGAAGAGCAGCTCAAGGAAAAGATCGACGCGGTGGTCAGCCAGATTCCGGACATGGAGCGGGCCATCTTCAATTTCCACGCGCCGCCGTACGGGACCGGGCTGGATGAGGCCCCCGCACTCGACGACACGCTGCGGCCTATGCACGGCGGCGCGGTGATGAAGCCGGTCGGCTCGACCGCGGTCCGTGACGCGATTAACAGCTACCAGCCGATGCTGTCGGTGCACGGCCACATTCACGAGAGCCGCGGCATCAAGAAGATGGGCCGCACACTGGCCATCAATCCGGGCAGCGTTTACGGCGATGGCGTCTTGCAGGGCGCGGTACTCGAGCTGAATCCAAAGAAGGGGAAGGTCACCAAGTACCTTCTGGTGAACGGCTGAGTTTCACCAACATTTATCGTCGGATGGCAATAAGCTTGCCCAAAAGCCCCCAACTGGGAGATGAGCATGGCAACTGACGCAATTGGTGGCGAGACGCCCACACTCTTCTTGCGCAAAGCCACCGGCCTGGTCCGCGGCTGGTCCGTCCGCGACTCGATCATCTATGCCTGCCTGGCCACGAACTTCGTCACGCTCGGCCTCTATGAGTTCACGTTCGCGGGCCCGGCGTTCCCCAAGGGGCAGTTCATCACGGCCACGCTTATCTCGGGCGTCTGGGTGTCCTTCCTGGTGATCGCGTACGCCGGGCTGATCGTCACCATCCCGCGGGCCGGTGGTGACTACGTCTGGCAGAGCCGGATCCTGGGCAGCGGCCTCGGCTTCGTGATGGCGGCCACCGGCTGGTGGTTCATCCTGTGGCTGTGGGCCCCGATCTACGGGAACATCCTGTCGGTCCAACTGTTCGAGCCGCTCTGGGCCACGCTCAAGTGGACCTGGCCCGCGGGCGGGGCCGCGTGGTTCGGCACCAAGAACGGGATCTTCATCGTCACGCTGATCACGATCGTAATCGCCGGCCTGCTCGTCTCCCTGGGCATGGCGGGCTACGCCCGGATCCAGAAATACGCTTTCGTGGGCGGCATGATCGGGTTCGCCGTCGTGGTGCTCCTGCTGCTGTTCAACTCGCACGCGGACTTCATCCACTCGTTCAACCTGTACGGCGACAAGCTGTTCGGGGTGCACAATGCCTACGCGGCGACCAACCACGCGGCGGCTAAGGCGGGCTACACCACCTCGCCGTTCGGGTTCGGCCCGCTCGGGCCAACCATGCTGCTCGTGCCGGCCTTTATGTTCTTCCTGCTGTGGCCGAACTGGGGATCGACGCTCTATGGCGAGATCCGCGGGGCGAGTGACTTCCGCCGGGTGTTCACCGGCATGTTCGCCGGCCTGTGGATGACCGTCATCCTGACGGTTATCTTCCTGCTGCTGATCGCGAAGACGGTGGGCTGGGGCTTCTACCAGAACCTGAACTCGCTGGACTACAACCTCACGCCGCAGTTTGGCATCTGGCCGTACCCGTTCATGTTCGCCGGCTGGCTGGTGCACAACACCGCGTTCCAGGTCATCCTGATCCTGGTCCTCAGCCTGTGGTTCTTCGGCTGGGTCGGCACGCTGTTCCTGTCCTCGACCCGGGTCATCTTCGCGGCCGCGTTCGACCGGGTGCTGCCGGACCGGGCGGCCGAGGTGTCCGAGAAGCGGAAGGTCCCGTTCTACTCGCTGATCCTGATGCTGCTGCCGGCGGTCGTCCTGGCCGCGGTGTACGCGTACTCGTCGACGTTCCGCACCTACACGCTGGACGCCACGCTGGTCATCGCCGTGACGTATCTGTTCAGCGCGATCGCGGTGGTGCTCCTGCCGTGGCTGAAACCGGACCTGTGGCGTGCCTCGCCGGCCAGCCGGATCAAGGTCCTCGGCGTGCCGATCGTCCCGGTGGCCGGGGTCATCACGATCGGGCTGCTCGTCTTCAACCTCGTTGAATGGCTTAGCAACGATCTGTACTTCGTGAACAGCCACGACTCGCTGATCTTCATGGGCGCGATGTACGTGCTGGCCATCGTGGTCTACGTGGTGGCCCGGATCGTGCGCAGCCGGCAGGGCATCGACCTGGGCCTGATCAACAAGGAGATCCCGGTCGAGTAACGCGGCGCAGGCCACGCCGCTGGGGCCGCCCGGACGAGGTCCGGGCGGCCCCAGCGGCTTCCGGCGCTAGATGACCGCGCGGATCGCCGTGTCGAACTCGGTCACGTGCCGCCGGGCAATGTCTGCCGCCTGCCCGGCATCGCCGTCGGCCAGCACCCGCAGCAGCTCGCGGTGCTCCCCGACGTGCGCCGCCATGTCCGCCAGCCGGTCCAGGAACAGGCACCAGATACGGGTGGCCAGGTTGCCGTAGCGGATCAGGGTGTCCTCGAGATAGGGATTGTGGGTCGCGGCGTAGATGGCCCGGTGGATCCGCACGTCCAGGGTCAGCAGCTCACCCGGCGAGCCGCCGTGTCCCGGCGCGGCGGCCAGCTGGCCGGCCAGCGCCTGGAACGTGGCCCGGTCGGCCGGGGTGGCGTGCCGGGCCGCCCGGGCCGCCGCGGCGGGCTCGATCACCTCACGGACCTCGGAGATGTGCGTCAGGTCGGTGACGTTGATCTCGGTCGCGAACGTGCCGCGCCGCGGGTAGGCGACCACCAGCCGTTCGTATTCCAGCCGTTTGAGCGCCTCCCGGACCGGGGTCCGGCCCAGCCCCAGCCGCAGGCACAGGTCTTCCTCGTTGATCGGCGCGCCCGGCCGGATGTCCAGCCTGACCAGCCGGTCCTGGATCTCCTGGTAGGCCACGTCGGCCAGGGAGCGGGGGCCAGGCCCGCTGCCGTCCGGCCCGGGGCGCTGCTGCGGCTTGACCGTGGAATCCACGCCCCCTAGTCTACCAACTGATATATCAGTCGGATACTAAGCGGCATGAGCAGCGAGGATCAGCGGCATGACTGACACACCGGACCGGGCCAGCGCCGTCATCATCGGCGCCGGGATCGTCGGCAACAGCCTGGCCTGCCACCTGGCCCGGCTCGGCTGGCGTGACCTGGTCCTGGTGGACAAGGGCCCGATGCCGAACCCGGGCGGGTCCACCGGGCACGCCTCCAACTTCATCTTCCCGATCGAGTACTCGAAGATGATGATGGAGCTGACCAGGGACAGCACCGAGCAGTACCAGGCCCTCGGGGTGTTCACGCAGAGCGGGGGCATCGAGGTGGCCCGCACCCCGGCCCGGATGGCCGAGTTGCGCCGCCGCTGCTCGGCGGCCACCGCGTGGGGCATCCCGGCCCAGGTCATCTCGCCCGCCGAGGTGCGCAAGCTGGTGCCCTACCTGGACGAGTCGGTGATCCTGGGCGGCGCGCACTTCCCGACCGTGGGGGTGGTCGACTCGCTGCGGGCCGGCACGCTGATGCGCGAGGAGGCGCAGCAGTCCGGTGCGCTGCGGGTGCTGGCCGGGGCCGAGGTGCTGGGCATCGAGACGGCCGGGACGGACCCGCGCGGCCGGCCGCGGATCACCTCGGTGCGGACCAGCGCCGGGGACATCCAGACCGGGATGTGCGTGATCTGCTGCGGGGTATGGAGCCCGCGGCTGGCCCGGATGGCCGGCGCCCGGATCCCGCTGACCCCGATCGTGCACCAGATGATCAGCGTCGGCCCGATCCCGCTGTTCGCCGGGTCGCCCGGCGAGATCTCCTACCCGATCGTCCGTGACGTGGACACCAACATGTACGAGCGGCAGCACGGCGGCGACATGGAGGTCGGCTCCTACGCGCACCGGCCGATCATCGTCAGCCCGGATGACATCCCGTCCATCGAGGAATCCGCGCTGTCCCCGACCGAGCTGCCGTTCACCCAGGACGACTTCGACCCGCAACTGGCCGAGGCGCTGGAGCTGATGCCCGAGCTGCTCGGTGACGAGCGGGCCGGCATCCGCTACGCCATCAACGGGCTGATCTCGATGACCCCGGACGGTCATCCGGTGCTGGGCGAGACTCCCGAGGTGGCCGGGCTGTGGTCGGCCGCGGCTAGCTGGATCAAGGAGGGCCCCGGCGTCGGCCGCGTGGTGGCCGAGTGGATGTCCGGCCAGGTACCCACGGTCGACGTGGACGAGGCCAACATCGCCCGGTTCTACCCGGCCCAGCGGACCACCGGGCTGGTCCGGGCCCGGGCCCGCGAGGGCTTCAACAAGATGTACGGCATCGTGCACCCGGCCGAGCAGTGGGAGTCCGGCCGGCCGTGCCGGGTCAGCCCGGCCTACCAGCGCGAGCGCGACCTGGGCGCGGTGTTCTTCGAGACGGCCGGCTGGGAGCGGCCGCACTGGTACGCGGCCAACGAAGGACTGCTGGAGCGGTATGCCGGGCGGCTCCTGCCCCGGGACAGCGAGTGGGACGCGCGCTGGTGGTCACCCATCATCAACGCCGAGCACCTGGCCATGCGCGACTCCTGCGGGCTGGTCGACCTGTCCGCGTTCGCCATCTTCGATGTCACCGGCCCGGCCGCGCTGGACGTGGTCCAGTCGCTGGCCGTGGCGCAGCTCGACGTCCAGCCCGGCCGGGTGGTCTACACGTCGCTGCTGGACGAGCGGGGCGGGTTCAAGGCCGACCTGACCATCATGCGGCTCGGCGCGCGGCGGTTCCGGGTCGTGACCGGCGGCGCGACCGGGATGTCCGACCTCAAGTGGTTCGCCGACCACCTGCCCGACGCGGGCACCGCCGCGCTGGCCGACCTCACCTCGGCCCAGGCCACGCTGGGGCTGTGGGGCCCGCGGGCCCGCGACGTGCTGCAGTCGGTCACCGCTGACGACATGAGCCATCAGGGATTCCCGTTCGGCACCTGCCGGGAGATCGAGATCGCCGGCCTCACCGTGCTCGCCTCCCGGATCTCCTACGTGGGCGAGCTCGGCTGGGAGCTGCACGTGCCGATGGAGCAGGGCGCCCGGCTGTGGGACACGCTGTGGGACGCGGGCACCCCGCAGGGGCTGGTCCCGGTCGGTATCGGGGTGTACGGCACCACCGGGCGGCTGGAAAAGGGCTACCGGGCCATGGGCAATGAGCTGACCGCCGACTACACCCTGGTCGAGGCCGGGATGACCCGGCCCCGGGTGAAGCAGCAGGAGTTCATCGGCAAGACGGCCTACCTGGCCCAGCGCGCCGAGCCGCCCGCCGCGGTGCTGTGCACGCTGACCGTGGACGACCACCACCCCAGCGGCGGCGGGGAGGCGCGGTACATGCTGGGCGGCGAGCCGGTGCTGTCCGCGGCCGCGGACCGGCTGGTGGACGCCCAGGGACGGCCGTCGTACGTGACCAGCGCGGGCTCCGGCCCGTCGGTGGGCCAGCACGTGCTGCTGGCCTACCTGCCGCCGGCCGAGGCCGTGGCCGGGACCCAGCTCCAGGTGGAGTGCTTCGGTGACACCTACCCGGTGACCGTGGCCGTGGCCGGCGCCACCCCGCTGTTCGACCCGGACAACACGCGGATCCGGAGCTGACCGGGATGGAGATCGGCGTCTGCGTCAAGCGCGTGCCGCAGGTCGGCGGCCGGATCGTGGTCACCCCGGACGGGCAGGACGTGGACACCCGGATGTCCGGGTTCGCGATCAGCCCGCACGAGGAGTGCGCGGTGGAAGAGGCGGTCCAGATCACCGAGCGGCTCGGCGGCCAGGTCTCGGTGCTCACCCTCGGCCCGCCCGAGGCGGCTGGGCAGTTGCGCGACGCGCTGGCCCTGGGCGCGCACCGGGCCGTGCTGCTGGACGCGGGCGGCCGGGAGTGGGGCCCGGCCGGGACGGCGGCCGCCATCGTGGCTGAGGCCCGGCGGCACGCCGCGGACGGCCCGGGCTATGACCTGCTGCTGATGGGCAATGAGGCGGCGGACACCGGTGACTACCAGGTGGGTGTGCGGGTGGCGCACGCGCTGGGCTGGCCGTCCGTGACCGGGATCAAGCACCTGGAGGTCACCCCGGGCCGGGCCCGGGCGGCCCGGGAGTACCAGGATGGCCAGGAGACGTACGAGCTGCCGCTGCCCGCGGTGATCAGTGTGAAGGAAGGCATCAACCTGCCCCGCTACCCGTCCTTGCCGGGCCGGCTGCGGGCTAAGCGGGCCGTCATCGAGGAGTACCAGCCGGCCTGGCAGCCCGAAGGCCTGCGCAAGCAGCGGCTCCGGGTGCCTGAGACGCGGCACCAGCAGGCCGCCGTCCTGGGTGCCGGGGCCGACGCGGTGCCGGCCCTGGTCCGGGTGCTCGAGGAACTCGGGGTGCTGTGATGAGCATTCTGTGCCTGGTGGAACTGGATGCGGACGGCCTCACCGACGCATCGCTGCGGGCGCTGACGTTCGCGCGCCGCCTGGCCGGCTCCGGTGCGGGCCTGTGCGCGGTGCTGTTCGGCGCGGCCGGCCGGGTGCCGGCCGGCCTGCTGGGCGATTACGGCGTCACCGAGGCGTACGTCATCGAGCCTGCGGCCCTGGCCGGGTATGCCCCCCAGGCGTGGGCGCGGACGCTGGAAGGGCTGGCCAGCGTGACCGTGGCCAGCGCGGTCGTGGCGGCCGGCACCGAGCGTGGCCAGGAGGTGCTCGCCCATCTCGGCGCGCTGACCGGCCAGCCGATGGCCGCGAACTGTATCTCCGCCGAGACCGCGGCCGACGGCACGCTGGCCGTGGCCCGGCAGCGATGGGCCGGGCTGCTGATCGAGGACGCCATCCTGGACGGCTTGCCCGCGCTGCTCACCGTGGCTACCGACGCGGTGCTGCCGGTCCCGGCTGAGGTTCCGGTGGCCGGGCCGGAGGTGCACGTGCACGAGCCGGACCTGGCCCCGGCCGACCTGCTGGTCCGGGCCGAGATCTCGGCGGCCCAGGGCGGCGGGGCGTCGCTGGCCACCGCCCGGGTCGTGGTCGGCGGCGGGCGCGGGGTCGGCGGCCCGGACGGGTTCGCGCCGCTCGAGGAACTGGCTGGCCTGCTCGGCGGGGTGGTCGGCGTGTCCCGGGTGGTCACCAGCGAGGGCTGGCGGCCACACACCCAGCAGGTCGGCCAGACCGGGACCAAGATCACCCCAGAGCTGTACCTGGCCTGCGGGATCAGCGGGGCGATCCAGCACATGGCGGGCTGTGCCAGTGCCAAGCACATCGTGGCCGTCAACACTGACCCGGGCGCGCCCATCCTGTCCCGCGCCGATTACGCGGTCATCGGTGACCTGGCCGAGGTCATCCCCGCGCTGGTGGCGGCGATCAAGGAGAGAGGTTGATCACGCGGACGTCAGGGGCGGGTGCGGCAGGGCGCCGGCGAGGCGGGGCCCGCCGAAGGCGGGTGCTCGCCGAGCCGGCGTTCGGCGCGCAGCGGCGAGCGGGGGGTTCCGGGGGGTCGTCCCCCCGGGCTAGCACGGCGTTCGGCGCGCAGCGGCGAGCGGGGGTTCCGGGGGGTCGTCCCCCCGGGCTAGCACGGCGTTCGGCGCGCAGCGGCGAGCGGGGGGTTCCGGGGGGTCGTCCCCCCGGGCTAGCACGGCGTTCGGCGTGCAGCGGCGAGCGGGGGGTTCCGGGGGGTCGTCCCCCCGGGCTAGCACGGCGTTCGGCGCGCAGCGGCGAGCGGGGGTTCCGGGGGGTCGTCCCCCCGGGCTAGCACGGCGTTCGGCGCGCAGCGGCGAGCGGGGGGTTCCGGGGGTCGTCCCCCCGGGCTAGCACGGCGTTCGGCGCGCAGCGGCGAGCGGGGGGTTCCGGGGGGTCGTCCCCCCGGGCTAGCACGGCGTTCGGCGCGCAGCGGCGAGCGGGGGGTTCCGGGGGTCGTCCCCCCGGGCTAGCACGGCGTTCGGCGCGCAGCGGCGAGCGGGGGGTTCCGGGGGTCGTCCCCCCGGGCTAGCACGGCGTTCGGCGCGCAGCGGCGAGCGGGGGGTTCCGGGGGTCGTCCCCCTGGACAAGTCACGTTCTATTCGCGGCTTCGAGGTTTTCCCGCACGGCCTCGGTCAGCGGGTGGTCCGGGCCCAGCGCCTCCTCGCAGTCGGCCAGGGTGCGCTCGAATACGCTGATCGCCTCGGTCAGCCGCAGCGCGGCGTGGTAGATGGATCCCAGGTTGGCCCGCGACGTCAGCGTGGCCTGGTGGGTCGGGCCCAGCACCCGCTCACAGTCGGCCAGTGTCTGCTCGTAGAGCGGCAGCGCGTCCTTGAGCCGCCCGGCCGAATGGTAGGCGTTGGCCAGGTTGCCCCGCGCCGTCAGCGTGTCCACGTCGTCGGCGCCCTGGGCCATCTCCCGGTCGGCCAGCGTCCGCTCGTAGACCGGGAGCGCGTCCTTGAGCCGCCGGGCGGCCAGGTAGGCGTTGGCCAGGTTGCCCCGGGCGGTCAGCGTGTCCGGGTGGTAGGTACCCAGCACCCGCTCCCGGTCGGCGACCACCCGCTCGTACTGCGGCAGCGCGTGCTTCATCCGGCCCGCGTTCCGGTAGGCATAGGCCAGGTCGGCCCGGGCGCCGATGGTGTCCGGGTGGTCCGGGCCCTGGGCTTTCTCCCGCTCGGCCAGGGCCCGCTCGAACGCCGGCCCGGCCTGCTTGAGCTGGCCCGCCGTCTGGTACGCATGGGCCAGGCCGGCCCGGGCGTTGAGCGTGTCCGGATGCGCCGCGCCCAGCCCCCGCTCCAGGTCGGCCAGGGTCTGCTCGTAGACCGGCAGGGCCTGCTCCGGGTGGCCCGCGGCCAGGTAGGCGCCGGCCAGGTCACCGCGTGCGGCCAGTGTCTCTGGATGCCGGGCGCCGAGTACCCACTCCCGGTCCGCGACCACCCGCTCGTACATCGGCAGCGCCGCGTCGTGCCGGCCCGCGGCCGCGTAGACCCGCCCCAGGTGAGCGCAGGAGCTCAGGGTGTCCGGGTGGTCGTTGCCCAGCGCCCGCTGCCGCTCGGCCAGCGTGCGCTCGTACACCTCGATGGCGTCATCGAGCCGGTCCGCGGCTTCGTAGGCCGCGCCCAGGCCGTCCCGGCAGCGCAGCGTCTGGGCGTGCCCGGAGCCGAGCACCCGGGCCGCGGTGTCCAGCATGGACATCCAGTACGCGATGGCCGGGCCGCTGATCTCCCCGGTGGACAGGCTCTCCCCGGCGCGCAGCAGCACCGGATGGGCCTCCGGGGCCCACAGCAGGTCCCCGGTGCAGTCGCGCAGCCAGGCCGTGCAGTCGCGGAGCGCCTGGGCCAGCCGGGGTGGCACATCGGGCCCGGGCCACGCCTGGTAGAGCGCGTCCGCGGCGGACCGCGCCGCCCGCTCGAACTCAGCCTCGGGGATGACCTTCCTGGTCATGGCCTGGATCAGCGGGTGCACCTGGACGGTCCGGGTGGTGCTGGCCGGGTTGATGACGACCAGGCCAGCCCGGGCCAGGTTGTGCACCGCCGCCCGGGCCTGGGCCGGGTCACCGGGCATGGCCGGGTGCCCGGTCATGTACCCGCATGCCGCCTGGCTGGTGAACACCACACCCGGGATGCCGGCCGGGTCCAGCAGCGCGGCCAGCGCCAGCATCGGCCGGGCGAACCCAGCCGGCGCGATCTGGTCGGCCAGGTCCATGGCCAGCGACCAGGTCACCTCGACGGCGCCCGGCTCGGTGCCGGACAGCGGGGGCGCCAGCCGCCGCCGCCGGTCGTGGAACCAGCCCCGGTAGTCCCGGCAGCTGGCCCCGGTGCAGATCATCGCGGCGGTCGCCTGCGACAGCGCCAGCGGCTGGCAGCCGACGTCGGTGGCCAGGTCGAGCGCTTCGGTGCGCTGGCCCGGGTCGGTGCTCAGCCGGGCGGTCACGTAGGCCAGGGCCTCCCGCATGGTGTAGGAGCCGACCTGGACGACCCGCCGGTTCGGCACGTCCAGCGAGTTCTCCTGCCGGGCGGTGACCACCACCCGCCCGTCGGTGCCCTCCGGCCACAGCCCGTCCAGGTCAGCCGGGTCGGCCAGGTCGTCGAGCACGACCAGCCAGCGCCGCTCGGTGCCGGACAGCCAGGCCAGGAAGCGCTGCGCGCTGGCCAGCAGGTCGTCATCGGGGTCGGCTGCGCCCAGGTCGGCCAGCGCGGTGGCGTAGCCGGTCAGGATGGCGTCCCGGCTGGCCGCGGTCACCCAGACGAGCAGGTCCACGGACCGGTTGTCCCACAGGCCGTGCGCCAGGACCGCGGCCAGCTGGGTCTTGCCGCTGCCACCGAACTCGGGGAACTGCGCTGAGCCCGGGGCGCCGGCCGGGGTCAGGACCAGCGTGTCACCCGGGGCCAGCTTGCCGACCAGCCCGAGCCCGGTCTCCGGCCGGGGGCTGTGCCCGTCGGCCAGCGGCGGGACCGGGCCACAGCGCAACGGCCACTCGACTAGGCGGCCCACCGCGTTGCCTCCCCGGAGCCGGACGGCATGGGTGCTGCTGAATACCTGGTCACGGAATGCTCCCGTCGCAGGTCCGGACGATGCTTCGAAGATCGCTAGTACTGCACGAGCGGGTGGGGCACGACAACTCCGCGACGAAGTTGCAGTGCACAGCCTATGACGGTGTGCCCGAAATTTGGCGGGGTTCGCTTAGTACAGTAAGTCTCGCCATTTGCCACGCTCCGTAATGGCAGCCGGTAAATGGCATCACGCTGGGTCATATGGCCACGTCGCGGGGACCCGGCCCGGCCAGCCGGTCCAGCAGGCCGCGCCGCCACTCCTCGGTCTGCCTGACCTGGTTGAAGGTAAACAGGTGCAGCCCGGCCACGGCCGAGGCCGGGTCGGCGAGCGTGCCCGCGGTCCGGTCCAGCAGCCGTTCCGGCCGGTAGCCGCCCGGGGTGCCGAGCCGGACGAACCATTCCTTGTGCCCAGCCAGGAACCGGGCCGATTCGGCTACCCCGGCCCGGGCCGCCATGCGCAGCAGTTTGGCCCGCTCCACTGGCCCGGCGAGACCCACATACAACGGCAGGGTGACGCCCCGGGCCCTGATCCGGCTGATCCACTTGCGCAGCACGGCCGGGTCGAAGCACAGGTTGCTGACGATGTACGAAGAATGGTGCCGCTTATCCCACATGGCCTGGATGGTGATGTCGTCGTCGATGTGCGGGTGCGACTCCGGGTACCCGGTGATACCGACCCGGGCGAACGGCCGGCCCATCTCAGTGAGCCGGGTGAGCAGCGACAGCGCGCTGTGGAACGGGCCGGCCGGGGGATCGGCGTCGCCCGCCGGCACGAAGATGTCGTCCACCCCGCACGCGGTCAGCCGGGCCACGATGTCGCGGAGATGAGCGTCGTCGCGGACCAGCCGGGCCGAGACGTGCGGCACCACCTGGTAACCGTGCCCGGCCAGCCGCTCGGTCAGGTCGAGCGTGGCGGCCAGGCCCTTGGACGGCGACGCGGTGACCGTGACCGCCATGCCGCGCGGCACCCACTCGGTCACCTGGCCCTCGACCGGGGCGGCCGGGAACACCTCGTAACGCGGGTGGGCCAGCAGCGGCGCCACACCCGCTAGCCTGCCGCGCACCGCTCTGTCTCCCCGGACGGGCACGTGTGCGCCGGAACCGACGTGGCAGCAGCGGTTCCGGCCCGCACGTGCGGGATGCTGCCCAGCAGCGCCTCCAGCTCGCGTTCCAGGCGGGCCGTGCCGGTGTCGATCACGGTCAGCGGCAGGCCGAACATCGCCGCCACCGCCGCCGCCTCGGCGGCCAGCGCCGGGTCGGGCTGCTGGGCCAGCCAGACCACCCGCCGGTAGTGGCCGAAGTAGTCCGGCCACAGCCCGGGATGCCGGTCCAGGCCCAGTTCGGCCAGCACCGACCGGCGGAACGAGCGGACCAGGAAGTCGGTCAGCACGTACGTGCCCGGCTCGCTGGCGAACAGCGAAGCCACCCGGGACGGCCCGGCCAGCAGGTCGTAGCAGTGCAACCCGGGCAGCCGCCGCAGGCCGAGCCGGGCGCACAGCCCGTCCAGCGCCCCGTACGTGCCGCAGTCCGCGTAGGCCACGGCGGCGGGCAGGCCGCGGCGGTGCGCGGCCACGGCAAGCCGCTCGACCTCCGGCGTGATCCGGCTGGGGTGGTTGTGCAGCAGCGACGGCAGGCTGTGCAGCTCGACCGGCCACCGGCGGCGCCGGGCGATGTCCCGGATCGGGCCGCCGAGCGCGCCGCACGCGATCACCACCGCGGCCGGCGGTGTCCGGCCCGGGCGAGCTCCGCGCGGGGCGGGCGGCTCCGGTTGGGTACTGGCGTTAGGCAGGGAAGGCGAGCTGGTCGATGAAGCGGTCGTTGAAATCGGCGCGGTCGGAGAGCTCGACATATTTCACCTCCTCCAGCAGGGCCAGGCCGCCGGCCCGTTCACGCACGCTGAGCAGGGCCATCTTGGCCCCCTCGCCGGCCACGTTGCCCGCGCTGACCACGCGCAGCACGCCGACCGCGGGCACCAGGCCGAGCCGGATCGCGTTGGCCGGCGACAGGTAGCTGCCGAACGACCCGGCCAGCAGCACCTGCTGGATGTCGCCGGGCTGCAGGCCGGCCTCCTCGAGCAGGATGTGCCAGCCGGTGGCGATAGCCGCCTTGGCGAACTGCAGCTCGCGCACGTCGCGCTGGGACAGGTACACCGACCGGGACACGTCCCCCGGCTGGCCCAGCCAGTGCAGCACGAACACCCGCTCGGCGCCGAGCTGGGTGAGCCGCGGGGCCAGGCCGGGGGCCAGGCCGGCCGCCTCGGCCTCGGGCACGAACCGGCCGGAGGAGTCGAGCAGGCCCAGCCGGACCAGGCCGGTCACCGCGTCCACCAGGCCGGAGCCGCACAGGCCGGCCTCGGCGTCCCCGATGACCTTGAGGTCCAGCGTGTCCGGGGTCATCGTGACCACCTCGATGGCGCCGTCCGCGGCGCGCATCCCGCACCGGATCGCGGCGCCCTCGAACGCCGGGCCGGCCGGCGCGGCCGTGGCCAGCAGCCAGTCCCGGCTGCCGAGCACGATCTCGCAGTTGGTGCCGATGTCGATGAACAGCCGGGTGCGCTGGTCCCGGTCCATGCCCGAGGCGAGCAGGCCGGCCGTGATATCGCCGCCCACGTACGCGCCGAACGGCGGGAACACCACGGCGCGGGCCCGCGGGTGCGCGGTCACCCCGAGGTCAGCCGCCAGCACCTCGGGCAGCAGCCGGGTGGCCAGGATGAACGGGGCCACGCCGAGCGGCTCCGGGTCGATGCCCAGCGCGATGTGCGTCATGGTGGCGTTGCCGGCCAGCGCGATCTCGTACACCTCGGCCGGGTCGACGCCGGCCTCCGCGCACACCTCGGCGGCCAGCTCGGCCAGCGTCTGGTGGGCCAGGGCGGTGCAGCCGGCCGAGCGTGGCCGGGTCCAGCATGGTGGCGCTGATCCGGGTGATCACGTCGGCGCCGAACGGCTGCTGCGCGTTCAGCGCCGAGGCCACCGCGGCCGGCGTCCCGGTGGCCAGGTCGAGCAGCGTGGCCACCACGGTCGTGGTGCCCAGGTCGAACGCGAGGCCGAACAGCCGGCCGGTGGTGTCCCCGGGCTGCACGTCGATCAGCACGTCGTCCACGATCACCGCGGTGACCTTGTAGTCCGCGGCCCGCAGCGCCGGGCCGATGGCGCGCAGCGCGTGCAGGTCGGCGCGCAGTTCGAGGTCGTCCACCCCGGCCAGCAGCCGCTCCAGGTCGCTGCGCTGGTCGGCCAGCGTGGGCTCGTCCAGTTCCAGGTAGCGCTTCTGCACCGCAGGCCGCAGGATGACCTGCCGGCCCACCCCGACGGTGGCCGCCTTGGGCCGGGTGACCAGCGGCGGCACGTGGATGGTGGTGTCCCCGGCGGCCTGCGCCCGGCAGGCCAGCCGCCAGCCGTCGCGCAGTTCATCGATGCTGAACGCCCGTTCGTCCAGGGCGGTCGGCGGTGCGGCGCCGTCCAGCACCCGGACCTTGCACTTCTTGCACGTGCCGTGGCCGCCGCAGGTGGAGTCGATGGCGATGCCGTTCCAGCTGGCCGCGTCGAACAGGGTGACCCCGGCGGGCACCCGGACCCGGCGCCCGGCGGGCTCGTAGACCAGGTCGACCCGGACCGGCCCGGCGGCCAGGCCGCCGGTGTCCTCGGTGACTGGCAACGTCACGGCTGGGCCTGCGCGGCCTGGGCCTGGGCAGCCTGGGCCTGGGCGGCCTGCTGGGCCCGGTGCGCGGCGATCCACGCCGCGCCCCACGGGTCCCGGTCCAGCAGCAGGTCGGCGGCCTGCACCGAGCGGACGATCTGCGGCGACCGGGCGTCCAGGATGGCGCTGGTCAGCCCGCTGTGGATGGCCATGGGCAGGAACGCCGCACCGAGCGTGTGCCGGTCCGGCATGCCGAACGACACGTTGGACGCGCCCAGCGTGGTGTTCACCCCGAACTCCTCGCGGAGCAGCGCGATGGTCTCCATCGTCTTGACCACCACCGACGTGTCCGCGCCGACCGGCATGGCCAGCGGGTCGATCACGATGTCCTCGACCGGGATGCCGAACCGGCCGGTCGCGGTGTCGATGATCTTGCGGGCCAGCTCGACCCGGCGGGCCGGCTGGTCCGGGATCTCCTCCTCGTCGTTGGGCAGCGCGATGACCGCCGCGCCGTACTTCCTGACCAGCGGCAGGATCGCGTCCAGCCGCTCGTCCTCGGCCGTCACCGAGTTGACCAGCGCCTTGCCCTGGTAGGTGGCCAGCCCGGCATCCAGCACCTCGATGATCGAGGAGTCGATGCACAGCGGCAGGTCGGTCAGCCCCTGGATCAGCTTGACCGCGGCCACCATCAGCTCTTTCTCGTCGGCCAGCGGCGCGCCCATGTTGACGTCCAGCACCATGGCCCCGCCGGCCACCTGCTGGGCCACGTCGATCTCGATCCGGGACAGGTCACCGCGGCGCAGCTGTTCCTGGAAGATCTTCCGGCTGGTCGGGTTGATCCGTTCCCCGATGATGCAGAACGCCCGCTCAGGGCTGATCACGACCTCTTTGCTGGCCGACCTGAGTACCGTCTCCATGCTGGCCTTCCTGTGCTAGTCCGGGGGACGACCCCCGGAGCCCCCCGGGATGAGTGGCCCCGCGAGACCCCCCTCCGGGGGCGCCTCCCGTGGCCACAGAAATGCTTAGGCGGGGGTCATCGCACGGCGCTGCCGGAGGAGCTCCTTGGCCCGGACCACGGCGGCCGACGCGTCGGAGGCGTAGCCGTCCGCGCCGACCACGTCGGCGTACTCCTGGGTGACCGGCGCGCCGCCGACCATCACGATCACCTGGTCGCGCAGGCCGGCCTTCTGCAGTGCGTTGATGTTGGCCTTGAACATCGGCATGGTCGTGGTCAGGAACGCGGAGAACCCGACGATGTCCGGCTTGTGCTCGGTGATCGCGGCCACGAACTTCTCCGGCGCGACCTGCACGCCGAGGTCGATGACCTGGAACCCGGCGCCCTCGAACATGATGTTGACCAGGTTCTTGCCGATGTCGTGCACGTCGCCCTTGACCGTGCCCATCACGATGGTGCCGATCGACTCGGCCCCGGTCTCGGCCAGCAGCGGCCGGAGGATCTCCAGCGCCCCGGCCATGGCCTTGCCCGCGATCAGCATCTCCGGCACGAAGAAGTCACCGCGCTCGAACCGGGCGCCCACCTCTTCCAGTGACGGGATCAGCGCCTCGTAGAGCAGGATCTCCGGGCCCAGGCCCATGTCGAGGCCCTGGTGGGTCAGGCTGAGCACCTCGGGCCCGTTGCCGACCAGTGTGAAGTCGTACAGCTGGCGGAGCAGCTCTTCCTGGGTCACGCGGCACCTTCCTTCGTAGTCCTGGGGTTGCGGTTGATGTGGGTGGGCCCGTGGCTGATGGGCCCGTGCTCGGTGGGCCCGTGCTCGGTGGGCCCGCGCTCGGTGGGCCCATGCTCGGTGGCCCGGTGGCCGAGCGCGGCGGACAGCCCGGCCGCCTCGCGGACGCAGGCCCCGGCCACCCCGGGCAGCCGGGCCGGGGTGAGGCGGCAGGCCGGCGCGGACACCGACAGCGCGGCCACCACGACCGCGCCATCCCGGAACACCGGGGCCGCCACCGCGACCAGGCCGGGCTCCAGCTCCTCGTCGGTGATCGCGTAGCCGCGCTGGCGCACTCCGCGCAGGTCGCCGTCGAGTGCGGCCCGGCTGGTGATGGTCCGCTTGGTGCGGGCGGCCAGGCGGCCCGGGGGCAGCTCGGCCGCACCGTAGGCGAGCAGCACCTTGCCCAGCGCCGCGCAGTGCACCGGCACCGGCCGGCCGAGCCAGTTGGTCCCGCCGATCAGGTACTGGCTGTCCACCTGGGCGATCTGCTCGACCATGCCACCGTGGGCCACGCCCAGGTTCACCGTCTCGCCGGTCTCCTCGCCGAGCCGGTCCAGGAACGGCCGGGCCACCTCGGTCAGCCCGGCCTCGGCCCCGCCCCGCCACGCGTACCGGACGAACACGTCGCCGGGGGAGAACCGGCCGTCCGCGGTCCGCCGCACCAGGCCGCCCCGCTCCAGCGCGTCGAGCAGCCGTGACGTGGTGCTCTTGGCCAGCCCGGTGGCCGCGGCCAGCTCAGTGAACGTGACCGAGTCGGCCGCGTGCACCACCTCGGTGACCAGCCGCGCCGCCCGGTCCACGGCCTGGGTTCCGGTCGGGGTGGCCACTACCGTGGCCCGCCGGTAGCGGTCACGGTTGCGGTCCTTGCCTGCATCTGAACTTGCCCCTGCCCGGTCTGCGGCCCTAAGTTCCATGTTACGGAACTCTGTTCTACGATGTGATGTTACGGAGTGGCCTGGCAGAGGGTCAAGACGGGAACGAGGTGGCGATGTTCCGCAACACGATGCCGCGCTACGAGATCCTGTCCCCGGACGCGATCGGCGTGCTGGACAAGGGCTGGCGGCGGATCGTCTCGGAGATCGGCGTCCAGTTCGCCAAGCCGGAGGCGGTGGAGCTGTTCCGCCAGGCCGGCCAGAAGGTGGATGGCGAGGTCGTCTTCCTGGACCCGGAATTCGTGCTGGCGCAGGTGGCCAAGGCACCGCGGGAGTTCGGCCTGCAGGCCCGTAACCCAGCCCACAACGTGCACATCGGCGGCGACGACATGGTGTTCGGCCCGGTCTACGGGTCGCCGTTCGTCCGCGAGGGGGACGTCCGGCGGGACGCCACGCTGGACGACTTCCGCCGTCTGTGCATGCTGTCCCAGTCGTTCGGCGAGCTGGATTCGGCCGGGGGAGTGATCTGCGAGCCGAACGACGCACCGCTCGACTCCCGGCACCTGGACATGATCTACGCCCTGCAGACGCTGACCGACAAGATCTACATGGGCAACGTGGTGTCCGGGCCGAACGCGGCGGACACGATCAAGATGACCGAGATCCTGTTCGGCGGCGGGCAGGGGGCGGCGAAGGGCCGCGAGGCGATTGAGCGGACGCCCGCCACCGTCTCGCTGATCAACTGCAACTCGCCGCTGCGCTGGGACGACCGGATGCTGGACGCCCAGTTCGAGTACTGCGCGGCCCGCCAGCCGGTGGTGCTGACGCCGTTCCTGCTGATGGGCGCGATGTCCCCGGTGTCCATCCCGGCCGCGCTGGTGCAGCAGCTGGCCGAGGCGCTGTCCGGCATCGCGCTGGCCCAGCTGATCCGGCCCGGCTGCCCGGTCATCTTCGGCTCGTTCCTGTCCAACATCGACATGCAGTCCGGGTCGCCCAGCTTCGGCACCCCGGAGTCGGCCATCGGGCTGCTCTGCACCGGGCAGCTGGCCCGGCACTTCGGGCTGCCGTTCCGCACCGGCGGCGGGCTGAACTCCAGCCAGACCGCTGACGCGCAGGCCGCCTACGAGGCGCTGATGACGCTGCTGCCGACGTTCCTGGCCGGCACCAACTTCGTCATGCACGCGGCCGGCTGGCTGGAGGGCGGCCTGGTCAGCTGCTACGAGAAGTTCATCATCGACATCGAGCTGCTGCGCATGCTGCGGGTGGAGTTCACCCCGCTGGAGATCGACGAGGCGTCGCTGGCCTTCGGCGCGCATGAGGAAGTCGGCCACGGCGGGCACTTCCTCGGCGCCGCGCACACCATGGAGCGGTTCCGGGAGTGCTTCTACCGGCCGCTGCTGTCCTCGACCGCCAACTACGAGCGGTGGCTCAAGCTGGGCGGCAAGGACACCACGGCCCGGGCCAGCGAGATCTGCGCCAAGACGCTGGCCGGGTACCAGCCCCCGCCGCTGGACGGCGCGATCCGGGCCGAGCTGGAAGAGTTCGTCACCCGCCGCCGCGCCGAACTCGGCGACTGACCGTCCTCCCGGGCCTCAGCAGCCCCGGTCTGGCCCGGTTACCGGCCGCGCAGCGCAGACCCCATTGATTCCAGTTGTCCTACAGATCACACCAGCACCGGGCCGGGGCAGCCCGGACCGGCCCGATCCTCACTCTTCACGGCTGTGGTGCAGTAGGTGCCCGTTTTATCCCGGTTTTCGCGGACCGGGCGCGTGAAGAGTGGCCCGGCTGCGGCCCGGCCCGCAGCTTTGCGGCACGCCACCGCGACCACCGGGCCGGGCGCCGTGCGTCAGTGGTTCATGCCGGCGGCGACACGCCGCCGGATTTGCTTCGTTCCACCGGGCAATTCCGGCACGCTGACACAGATGACTCACCCAGTTTGATTGGGTCCGGATGTGCCGCAATCAGGCACACCAACACGCCGGGGTGCGCTATGCCGGATCGTAAATCCCCCCAGGGCACTCCCGCCGCTGTGTACGCGGCCCGCCGGCGGCGGCTGCTGCTGGCCATCGGCGGCCTGACGCTGACCGCTGCGGTGGCCCCGCACTTGCTGGACGGGCCGGAGGAGCGTGCGCCCGGCCAGCATGGGCTGACCGCACCGGGCGAAATGCCGGCCCATCGCGAACTGGCCGCGCACCGCACGCTGGCCGCGGACCGCGCCCCCCGCTACCCATTGGACCGGCCGCTCTACTACATCGACGACGCCGACAAGGCGATTGCGCTGACTATCGACGACGGCCCCGATCCGGCGTACACCCCGCAGGTGCTGGAGGTGCTGCATACCTACCGGGTCACCGCGACGTTCTCCATGATCGGCCTGCACGTCGCCGCCTACCCGCGGCTGGCCCGGACGGTGGCCGAGGCGGGCCACCGGATCGCCAACCACACCTGGACGCACGCCGACCTGGCCGGCCTGCGGCCGCGTCGCGTGCACAGCGAACTCACCCTGGCCAGCCACGCGATCCACGCCGCCACCGGCGTGCATCCGGGCCTGTTCCGTGCTCCCTACGGGGCGTGGTCGCCCACCGTGCTGCGGCTGTGCGAGCACATGCGGATGATCCCGGTGGACTGGTCCGTCGACCCGCGGGACTGGGCCCGGCCCGGAGTCCAGCACATAGTGCGCACCATCATGAAGACCACCCAGCCTGGATCGATCATCCTGGAGCACGACGGCGGCGGCAACCGGGCCGAGACAGTGCGGGCGCTGCGCATCGTGCTGCCCCGGCTGCTGGCTGAGGGCTACCACTTCGAGACCCCCTGACACAGCCGGCGGTGGGCCGCGTCCGCCGAGGTCATCGCGGCCGGGCCGCCGGGTCAACCCCGCTCATGCAGCGAACTGTACGCCGGGGACCGTTCCGGGAACGTTACCGGCCAGCGAACGCAGGCCGTCCCGGGCGCGCTCCGGCCCCCGCCAGGCCGGGGTGGCCGGTGGCTGGGCAGGTTCCGGGGCAGTGACCGCCCGGCGGCTACGATGTGGGCCGTGACTGAGGCTGACTTCGATCCCGCGCTGGCCGGGGCCCAGGGCTCCGGGCTGGCCACCGTGGCCGGCGGCACCGTGCTGGACACCTGGTTCCCGGCGCCGCAGCTGATCCCCGCGGCGCAGGCCGGCGGCACCACCCGGCTGTCGGTGGCCGAGGCGGCCGAGGCCATCGGGCCGGAGGTGCTCAGCCTGCTCGGGCCCGACGCGGACCGTGGGGTGGAGGTCATCGCGGTGCGCACCACGATCGGCCAGCTGGCCGCCGCCCCGGCCGGCGCGCACGACGTGTACCTGCGGCTGCACCTGCTGTCCAGCCGCCTGGTCCGGCCGCGCAGCATCAGCCTGGATGGCGTCTTCGGCCTGCTGGCCAACGTGGTGTGGACAAACCACGGCCCATGCCCGGTGCCCGGGTTCGAGGCCACCCGGCTGCGGCTGCGCCGCCGCGGCCCGGTCACCGTGTACGGAGTGGACAAGTTCCCGCGGATGGCGGACTACGTGCTGCCCACCGGGGTGCGGATAGGCGACGCGGACCGGGTCCGGCTCGGCGCGCACCTGGCCGAGGGCACGACGGTCATGCACGAGGGGTTCGTCAACTACAACGCGGGCACCCTGGGCAGCTCCATGGTGGAGGGCCGGATCTCGGCCGGCGTAGTGGTCGGTGACGGATCCGACGTGGGCGGCGGGGCGTCCATCATGGGCACGCTGTCCGGCGGCGGCAAGGAGACGATCTCGGTCGGCGAGCGCTGCCTGATCGGCGCGAACGCCGGCCTCGGCATCTCGCTCGGCGACGACTGCGTGGTCGAGGCGGGCCTGTACGTGACCGCGGGGACCAAGGTGGCGCTGCCGGACGGGCGGGTGATCCGGGCGCGGGAGCTGTCCGGCCGGCCCGGCCTGCTCTGGCTGCGCGACTCGCAGACCGGTGCGGTCCGGGTCACCGAACGGTCCGGGCAGGGCAGCACGCTGAACGCCGCCCTGCACGCCAACGCCTGACGGAACGGGAGCGGGGACGTGCGGCTGGCCACCTGGAACGTGAACTCGGTGCAGGCCCGGCTGCCCCGGCTGCTGGGCTGGCTGGACGAGGCCCGGCCGGACGTGCTCTGCCTGCAGGAGACCAAGGTGCCGGACAGCGGCTTCCCGGCGGCCGAGGTCGGCGAGCTGGGCTACCAGGCCGCGCTGTACGGCACCGGCCGGTGGAACGGGGTGGCCATCCTGTCCCGGGCCGGCCTGGACGACGTGCACCGCGGCTTCCCCGGCGAGCCCGGCTTCCCCGGCCCCGAGGCCCGGGCCATCTCGGCCACCTGCGCGGGCTGCCGGGTGTGGTCGGTGTACGTGCCGAACGGCCGGGCGCTGGACAGCCCGCACCTGGCCTACAAGCTGAACTGGCTGGCCGCGCTGCGCGGCGCGCTGCGGCCGGAACTGGCCGGGGGCGCGCCCGGCGCCGCGGCGGGCGAGCCGCGGCTGGCGGTGTGCGGCGACTTCAACATCGCGCCCACCGACGCCGACGTGTGGGACCCGGCCGCGTTCGTGGGCTCCACCCACGTCACCCCCCAGGAGCGGGCCGCCCTGGCCGGCGTGCTGGCCCTCGGCCTCACCGACCTGCCGGCCCGGGCGCTGAAAGGCGAGTCGTTCACCTACTGGGACTACCGGGCCGGCATGTTCCACAAGGGCATGGGCATGCGCATCGACCTGGTGCTGGCCAGCTCGCCGCTGGCCGCCGCGGTCACGGACGCGTACATCGACCGGGAAGCCCGCAAAGGCAAGGGCCCGTCCGACCACGCCCCGGTGGTGGTGGACCTGGACCTGCCCGGCGGCTGACCAGCCCGCCAAAACGGCTGGTCAGAACGGGTAAATGGCGCGGAGCTGGGTAGCATCGTCGGCCATGGTGGCTCTGGTCTGGTTCCGCCGCGATCTCCGGCTGCACGATCACCCGGCGCTGTGCGCCGCCCTGGCCGGGCACGGGCAGATCGTGCCGGTGTTCTGCCTGGACGACCGGCTGCTGCACGGGCGGCATGCGTCCGGGCCGCGCACCATGTTCCTGCTGGAATGCCTGGCCGACCTCGATGGGCAGCTCGCGGCGCGGGGAGCCCGGCTGGTCATCCGGC
This sequence comes from uncultured Actinomycetes bacterium, assembly GCA_963834515.1. Classification (GTDB taxonomy): domain Bacteria; phylum Actinomycetota; class Actinomycetes; order Streptosporangiales; family Streptosporangiaceae; genus RYN-230. The sequence continues at coordinate 464,152 of CAWICB010000001.1, forward strand.
ACGGGGCGCCGGAGCGGGAACTGCCCGCGCTGGCCGGGGAGACCGGGGCCAGCGAAGTCCACCTGACCGCCGACCCGGGCCCGTACGAGGCCGGCCGGGGCCGCCGGGTACGGGCCGCGCTGGAGCGGGCCGGGGTGACCGGGCGGGCGCACCCCGGGGTCAGCGTGGTGGATGACGTGCGCGCCATCCAGACCGGGCAGGGCCGGCCGTACACCGTGTTCACCCCCTTCTACCGCACCTGGCAGGGCGTCAGGCGGCGGCCGGTGCTGGATGCCCCGGAGCAGATCAGCATGCCCACGCGGACCAGGCACGGCCGGGTCCCGTCGCTGGCCAGCCTGGGCCTGCGCCAGGAGGTGGCTGAGCCCGCCCCGGGTGGGGAGCGCGCCGGGCTGGCCCGGCTGGCCGCGTTCCTGGACGGGCCGGTCCGGGACTACGACTCCGGCCGCGACCAGGCCGGGGCAGACGCCTCGTCCCGGCTGTCCCCGTACCTGCGGTTCGGCTGCCTGTCCCCGCGCGCCGTAGAGGATCAGCTGCACCGCGGGAGCCGGGCGGACGCTGCGGGTGAAGCGGCACTGCGGCGGCAGCTCTGCTGGCGGGACTTTTACCAGCACGTGCTGGTGCATCACCCGGGCAACTCACGGCAGGAGTTCCAGCCCCGGTACCGCGGCACGCTGGACTGGCCGGGCGACGAGGCGGAGTTCACCGCCTGGACTGAGGGCCGGACCGGCTTCCCGCTCGTCGACGCGGGCATGCGGCAGCTGCGCCGGGAAGGCTGGATGCACAACCGGGTCCGGCTCCTGGCCGGCTCGTTCCTGACCAAGGACCTGGGCATCGACTGGCGGCGCGGCGAGGCCTGGTTCATGCGCCTGCTGCTGGACGGGGACCAGGCCAGCAACAACGGCAACTGGCAGTGGATCGCGTCGGTCGGGGTCAACCCGCAGCCCGCGTTCCGGCGCATCTACAACCCGGTGCTGCAGCAGCAGCGGTTCGACCCGGACGGCCGGTACGTGCGCGCCTACCTGCCCGAGCTGGCCCGGGTGCCGGACAGCTACCTGGCCGAGCCGTGGCGGATGCCGCCCGAGGAACAGCAGCGGGCGGGCTGCCGGATCGGCCCGGACTACCCTGCTCCGATCGTGGACCATAAGACGGCCCGGCTGGCCGCGCTGGACCGCTACCGGGCGGCCGCGGCTACAGGCTGACGATCAGCATGTACGCCATGACCAGGCCCATCACGATGTTGCAGCAGGAGGCCAGCCGGAGCGTCAGCGGCGGGCGGCGGGCCGGCTGCGGCCCGGCCGGGCCGGCGCCGGGACGGCACTGGCCGGCGCTGCCCTGGCTTCCGGTGGCCGGGCTGGGCAGAGCGGGGCTGGCCAGAGCGGGGCTGGCCAGAGCCGGGACCGCAGCCGGCGCGGGCCGCCAGGCGCGCACCGGGGCCAGGGCGGGCAGCCGGTCGGCGGTCCACATCAACGTAGGCCACCATGAACTGGGCCAGGATCAGGGCTAGCACCGGGAAGTGCACGGCCGGGCCGGCTGAGCCGCCCATGGCCAGGCCGCCCGGCTGAGCCGGCCGGGGCACGGTGGCCAGCATGTAGACCAGCGCTGGGGCGGGGCAGAAATCCCAGCGGAAAGCGTTGGCGCGGGCCGCGGCGCCGGCTCCTACTACCGACGGCGTAACCCCGCGCCGTCGTGAGGAGGGGACGCGGCATGGACCCACTGACGAAGGCCCCCGGGGGCACGAGCTGACCGGCGCGGACCTGGCCGACACGCTGGGGGTGCCGCGCAACCAGGCCCACGCCATGGCGTCCCGGGCCCGCGGGCACTTCGAGGCGGCGCTGGGCGTGTTGCTGGTAGCCCGGTCCGGGCAGCAGGCGTGCCCGGGACTGGCCGGGCTCACGGCCGGCTGGGACGGCCAGCTCACCGTGCTGTTCCGCAAGCGGGTCAGCCGGCACACCCGGCACTGCGCTGTCTGCGGGGCCCGGCGGCGCCGCGAGCTCGCCCCGGACACGCTGCTGGAGTTGCTGCCGGTCGCGGTGCTGCCCGCCGCGCTGCGGCATCAGGTGCTCAGCCTGGTGGCCGATTCCGCACCGGCCGCGGTGGCCCGGCGGCTGGCCATCGGCCAGCGGGCCGGCCCGCTCGGGCCGGCTGGCTTCCCCCGGCCGCTGAGCCCGCCGGGCCCGATCCGGCTGCCCGGCCCGATCCGGCTGCCCGGCCCCATCCGGCTGCCCGGCCCGCAGCTGTGGGCCGGGACGGCGGCGGGCGGTGCGGCCATCGTCGGCGGGGCGCTGCTGGCGGGCGGCCTGCTGAACCATCATCCAGGCCAGGGGCCGGGGGCCGCGCCCGGCGCGCGGCCCGGCCCCTCGGTCACCGGGCCGGCCCAGCCCCCGGCGGCGGGCCGGACCGCCGGCCCGCGGGTCCCGTCGCCCGGCAGCGCCGCGCTGGCCGGCCGGGGCCAGCCAGAAAGCAGCCGTCCGGCGGCCAGCCGCGCACCGGCCAGCCGCGCACCGGCCAGCGCCACCCCGGCCGCCGTGGCCAGCACCGCCCGGTCATCGCCATCCGCCGCGGCCGCGGTAACCGGCACGCTGTCCGTGTCACCCAGCCAGCTGGGCCTCGGGCTGTCGCCGGGCGGCTCGTGGGCCGGCACGCTGACTCTCACCGCCCTGGGCGCCCAGTCAGCGGCTACCACATCACCGTGCCCGTGGCGCTGCTGCAGGACATCACGCTGAGCCGGGCGTCGGGGTCGCTGGCCGCCGGGCAGAGCGTGCGCATCACGGTGCGGGCGGCGGGGGCCGGGCTGTTCTCCACCGCGGTCCTGGACGTGAACCCCGGCGGCCTCAGCATCGCCGTCACCTACCACCTGGCCCTGTAACCCGGGCCGGCCGGCGGCCTGGCCGGCTCGATCAGCGGGCCGCTGTTGGCGGCTTAGCGGACACACTGGCGTCCGCCCGGAGCAGGGCCGCGGCCATCCGCAGCGACACCAGCTTGCCGAACGCCGACTGCCGGGGCAGGTACTTCATCCCGCAGTCGGGCGCCAGCACGAGCCGCTCGGCGGGCACGTAGGGCAGCGCCCGGCGGACCCGCGCCACGATCTCGGCCGGGTTCTCCACGTTCTCGTCGCCCAGGTTGAGCACGCCCAGGATGACCGTCTTGCCGTCCAGGGCGGACAGCACCGAGCAGTCCAGGCCGGACTGCGCGGTCTCGATGGACACCATGTCGCAGGCGCAGTCGGCCAGCTCAGGCAGGAACGAGTAACCCGACGGGCGGTCGTGGATGATGGCCGCGTAGCCGAAGCACAGGTGCACCGCGGTGCGGCCGGTGACCCCGTCCAGCGCCCGGTTGATCACCTTGACGCCGTACTTCTTGGCCTCCTCCGGCCGCGCCTGCAGATAGGGCTCGTCGAGCTGGACGATGTCCGCGCCCGCCGCGAACAGGTCCGCGATCTCCTCGTGCACCGCTTCGGCGTAGCCCAGGGCCAGGTCTTCGGTGCTGCTGTAGTAGTCGTTCTGCGCCTGCTGGGCCATGGTGAACGGGCCGGGCACCGTGATCTTGATGGTCTTGCTGGTGCAGCCACGCAGGAACCGCAGGTCCTCTGTCTCGACCGGGTGCCGCCGCCGGATCGGCCCGGTGATCCGGGGCACCGGGTTCGGGTGCCCGCTGCGGTCCAGCGCGGTGCCGGGGTTGTCGATGTCCACCCCGTCCAGCGCGGTGGCGAACCGGTTGGAGTAGCTCTCCCGGCGGATCTCGCCGTCGGTGATGATGTCCAGGCCAGCCCGTTCCTGGGCCCGGATGGCCAGTTCGGTGGCGTCGTTCTGGGCCTCGGCCAGGTACTCCGGGGCGACCCGCCACAGCTCCGTGGCCCGGACCCGGGGCGGGAAGCGGTGCCGGAGCCGGTCCCGGTCGATGAGCCAGCCGGGCTGCGGGTAACTGCCAACGAGCGAGGTGGGAAACAGCATGAGGCAACAATGGCAGAGGCCCGGGGCGCCTCACCAGTCCGCGGGCCGGCCGGTCACCTCGGTGTGCACCACCCGCCGGGTCACGCTGAGCGGCCCGAGCCCGGACAGCGCCTCGGCCACGTCCGCGGCCAGGCCGGGCGGCGCGACCGTGGATTCGGCCAGGCCGACCGAGCCCGCGCCGGCCAGCCAGGACGGCACGATGTCGGTGACCGCGCCGATCACGTTGGCCTTGGCGTGGCTGGACCGGGCCAGCCCGGCCAGCTGCCGGGTGTCCGGGTCGTCCTCGCTGCCCAGCACGAGGACCATCGCGCAGGTGGAGGCCATGGTGCGCACGGTCTCGGCCCGGTCGGAGGCGGCATAGCAGAACCCGTCCGGGTTGGGCCCGCGCAGGGCCGGGAACCGGGATCGCAGCGCGCCGGTGGCCACCGCGGTGTCTTCCACCGGCACGCCTGGCATGAGCAGGTAGGACACCCGGCGCGGGTCGGACACCTGGACCGCGCCTGCGCCGGCCCGGGTCTCGGCCAGGATCGCGTGGCCGGGCGCCTCGCCCAGCACCGCGGGCAGCACGGCCAGCCCGGACTGGCCAATGAGCACGACCTGGTCGCCGCGCTCGGCGAACCGGTGGCACTCCGCCTGGATGCCCGCCACCAGCGGGCAGGTCGTGTCGATGACGTCGAGGCCGCGTTCCGCGGCTTGGGCACGCACGTCCGGCGGCGCACCGTGGGCGGGGATCAGCACCGTGCCGGCGTTCGGCACATCAGACAGGGAAGCGGCGCAGACGGCACCGGCCTTTTCCAGGTCAGCGCAATCCTGCGGGGCCGCCATCAGCTGGCCGAGGACGTGCACCGGGCCGCGGGCCGCGGCCTGCCGGGCCTGGTCCAGGGCGCGCCGCGCGCCCGGGCACCACGGGCTGACCGCGCTGAGCAGCCGCCGGCTCGCGGTCACCGCGGCCCACTCCTCGACCGCGCCGCGGGCCGCGGCCATGGCCACGCCGTCCACCTGGTCCGCGGCCGCGCCGATCGCGGTGGCGGTGCCGTCCCCGTGCAGCGCGGTGGTGACGAACAGGGCCGCGCCGTCGTCGAACTGCGCGGCGTCGCCGGACTGCGGGACGGGGGCGTACCGGACCCGGATGCCGCGGCGGTGCAGCAGCCCGCCGACCAGCGGCGCGGCCGGGCAGGGCAGCAGCCCGCGCGCGGGGTCGCCGATCTCGGTGGCTACCAGTACCTCGCCCGGCGCGACCACGGTCCCCGGGGCGAGGCACTCGCGTGCAGTTGACCGGCTCATCGCCGCATTCCCCCCCGACGTCCCGTACCTCGGTGCTCAGTCTAATGATCTCGGTATCGGGGGTGCGGGGCGGGTAACGCGCCGGGTGGCGGGCCTGGCCTGGGCGCCGTCGGCGGCGGCCGTGGCTATGGCCCCGGCCACCTCCCATACCGTACTATCTCAATCGGAATTATCTATTTTCTGGCCCGGCCGGGGGGAATGCTGGCCCGTTCGGGGTAACAGCGGGCCGGTTTGATACAGAAGATGAGTACGTGCCCTACGGGGAAATAATGAGCAGTGCCGCTCAGCGCGGCCAGAACCGAGGAGGACTGGCGCCATGACCGCTACCGATGAGCTGCTGGCCAACAACGACACGTACGCGGCGTCGTTCGGTGGCCTGCTGCCGCTCCCGCCGTCCCGGCAGCTGGCCGTGGTGGCCTGCATGGATGCCCGGCTCAACGTGTACGCCATCCTGGGCCTGGGCGAAGGCGAGGCGCACGTCATCCGCAACGCGGGCGGCGTGGTCACCGACGACGAGATCCGCTCGCTGGCCATCAGCCAGCGGCTGCTCGGCACCCGCGAGATCATCCTCATTCACCACACCGAGTGCGGGATGCTCACGTTCACCGACGACGATTTCAAGGCCAGTATCCAGGCCGAGACCGGGATCAAGCCCGAGTGGGCGGCCGAGGCGTTCAGCGACCTGGACGAGGACGTGCGGCAGTCCATCAACCGGATCCAGGCCAGCCCGTTCATCCCGCACAAGGACTCGGTCCGCGGGTTCGTCTTCGACGTGGCCACCGGCAAGCTGCGCGAAGTGTCCTGAGCCGCCCCGGGGCCGGGTCAGGAGTCTGACGAGTCGGCCCGGCCCTGCTGTTCGGCCAGGAACTGCTCGAACTGGGCGCCCAGCTCGTCGGCGGTGGGCATCCGCTCCGAGCCGTCGGCGAGCAGGCCGCCCTCCCGCACGGCCCCCTCGGCGAACGAGTCGTACTGCCGCTCCAGCGCCTGCACGACCTCCAGGATCTCCTCCGAGCCCTCCACCTGGCGGCGGATCTCCTCATCGGTTTCCCGGGCCGCCTCGCGCAGCGCCTCCTCGGGCAGCTGCAGGCCGCTGGCCCGGGCCACCGAGCCGAGCAGGGTCACCGCGGCCGCCGGGTAGGCGGCCTGGGCCAGGTAGTGCGGCACGTGCACGGCGAAACCGAGCGCGGCCCGGTCCTCTTCGCCGAAGCGCATCTCGAGCAGCGCACCGACGCTGCCCGGCACCTGCAGCCGGTCCACCAGCGGCGGGTACCCGGTGGTCAGGCCGGGTGTGGTGGCGTGCGCGGTCACGCCCAGCGGGCGGGTGTGCGGGGCGCCCATCGGGATGCCGTGATAGCCGATCGCCATCCGCACCCCCATCCGGGCCGCCACGTCCCGCACGGCCTGGGTGAAGCGCTCCCACTCCAGGTCCGGTTCCGGGCCGTTGAGCAGCAGGAACTGGCTGCCGGCGGTGTCCGTGACCAGGTGCACGACGAGCTCGGGCGTCTCGTAGTGCTCCCAGCGGTCCCGGGCGTAGATCATCGGCGGGCGGCGTGACCGGTAGTCGATCAGCCGGTCCACGTCGAACCGGGCGATCACCTGGTGCTCCAGCGTGCCGAGCAGGTGGGCGGACAGCAGTTTGCCCGCTGCCCCGGCGTCGATGAAGCCGTCGAGGTAGTGCAGCATCACTACCCCGTCCAGTTCCGGCGCGTCAGGGCTCACCTCGTAGAGGTCTCCCGGATCTCGCACCACGATCACAGCCCTTCCAGCGGTGTCGCGCCTGCCGCTTACTGGATGACAACCAAGAATGGCCGGCCATCCATCCCGCGGCCGCCGATCTTTGTGCCCACGGTACCGCCTGCGGGCCGGGTTCCGCGGTTTGCGGCGGGCTGGCTCAGTACGCCTCGGCCGAGCCGGTCAGCCGGAGCTTGCGCTGGGCGCGCTGGTAGAACGTGGTCCGGCCGAGCCGGACCACGTTGGCCGCATCGGGCACCGTGCTCAGCTCGACCACGTCGCCCGGGTGGACGTGCCCGACCACCCTGCCGTCCGCTTCCACGGCCAGTTCCCCGCTGGTCGGCAGCACGGTCAGGGTGAGATGCTCGTCGGCGTTCAGGAACAGCGCACGGTTGTAGGCCGAGTGCGGCGAGGCCGGCGTGACCAGCAGCCCCTCGACGTTGGGCGACACGATCGGGCCGCCCGCCGAGAAGCTGTACGCGGTGGATCCGGTCGGGGTGGCCACGATCAGCGCGTCCGCCGCGTAGCGGACGAACGGGTGCCCTTCCACGGTCAGCTCGATCACCGCGGACGAGCTGAGGCCGGGTATCCGGGCCAGGTCCACGTCGTTGAACGCGATGGTCTGCTGACCCTGGAACTCGGCGCACACCGCGGACCGGGGCTCCACGGTGAAGCGGTGCTCGTCGATCGCGCCCAGCGCGTCAGCCATCTCGGGCGGGTCGATCTCGGCCAGGAAGCCCAGCTTGCCCACGTTGACGCCGAGTACCGGCGGCCGCGAGCCGGCCGACAGCCGCATGGCGCGCAGCATGGTGCCGTCCCCGCCCAGGCTGACCATCAGATCGGCCCGTTTGGCCAGGTCTTCCGGGAGGACCTCCTCAACCTGGGTGGGGATCCGGTCGGCCTCGCCCTGCAGCCCGAGCACGGTCACCTTGCGCTCGCTGGCCCACTTCAGGATGGTGAACATCGCCGAGTCGCAGTTCCGGCCCGGATGCAGCACCAGGCCCACCGTCTTGACCAGGCCCATCGGCCGGCCTCCTCAGGTTGCGATGAGGGCGCGCGCCCGGGCGGACCGGACCGCCTCGGTCAGCGCGCCGATGTCGTAGGCGCCGTAGTGCCGCTTGCCGTTGACGAAGAAGGTGGGCGTGCCGGACACACCGGACAGGTCGGCCGAGTCCACGTCCTCGGCGACATGGGCCGCTCCTGCGTGGCTGCGCAGGTCGGCGGCGAACCGGGCCTGATCAAGGCCAAGCTCGGCCGCGTACCGGAGCAGGTCGCGCTTGGTGAGCGCGCCCTGGTGCTCCATCAGCATGTCATGCATAGGCCAGAACGCCCCCTGGCGGCCGGCCGCCTCGGCGCCCTCCGCGGCCAGCTGGGCGTGCTCATGCACATCGGTCAGCGGCAGGTGGCGGAACACGAAGCGCAGGTCGCCGGTGTCGGCCAGCAGGTCCCGGACGACCGGTTCGGCCAGGCCGCAGTAGGGGCACTCGAAGTCGCCGTACTCCACCAGGGTGACCGGTGCCCTCATCGGCCCGCGGATGTGGTCGCGCTCCGGGTCAACCGGCACGGCCAGGTCGGTGACCTGCTCGGCGGTGCCCAGGATGGCCCGGATCTTCAGCCGTTTGGGCAGCCGCCTGGTGGCCTTGAACACCAGCCAGGTCACGGCGGATGAGCACAGCGCGGCGGACAGGATGCCCAGCTTGGCTTCGGCCAGCAGGGTGCCGTGGAAAGCCAGCGCCGCGATCAGCAGGGACACGGTGAAGCCGATCCCGGCGATGGTGCCCGCGCCCAGCACCGCCGCCCAGCCGACCGGCGGCTGGATCCGGCCGCGGCTGACCCGGGTGACCAGCCATGCGGTACCGGCCGTGCCGAGCGGCTTGCCTACCACGTAGCCGACCAGGATGCCCAGCGTGAGCGGGGCGGTGAAGGCCGTGCTGAGCAGCCCGGTGCTGATGGCCACACCCGCGTTGGCCAGCGCGAACAGGGGCACGATGAGATAGCTGCTCCACGGGTGGAACAGCTGCTGCAGCCGCTCGTTGGGCGAGATCGCGGTGCGCACCCCTTCCCGGACCGACTGGGCCAGCTCGGGCGTCGGCTGCTCGCGGAACAGCCGGAACAGGTCGGTCGCCCGCTCCAGGTCGCCGCGCGCGGGCGGCGACGCGTAACTGAGCAAACCCATCAGCAGGCCGACCACCACCGGGTCCACGCCCGACTTCTGGAACGCCACCCAGGCGGCCAGGCCGAGCAGGAAATAGGCGGCGCCGAACCGGATGTCCGCGATGATCCGCAGCCCGGCCGCCACGGCCAGGATGCCGATCCCGGCCAGCAGCGCGTCCAGCCGCACCCCGTGGGTGTAGAAAACCGCGATCACGACGAGCGCGGTCAGGTCGTCCACCACCGAGAACGTGAGCAGGTACGTGTGCACCCGGTCGGGCAGCCCGCGGCCGACCAGGGCCAGCATGCCCAGGGCGAACGCGCTGTCGGTGGACATCGCGATGCCCCAGCCGTGCGCGGTGGCCGGGTGCCGGGCATTGAAGGCCAGGAAGATGCCGACCGGCACGATCATCCCGCCCAGGCCGGCCAGTACCGGCAGCGTCAGCCGGCGCCGCTCGCGCAGCTCGCCCATGTCGAACTCGCGCCGGGCCTCAAGGCCCATGACCAGGAAGAAGAACGTCATCAGCCCGGAGTTCACCCAGCCGTGCAGGTCCATGGCCAAGCCGGTGCTGCCCACCCGGATGGACAGCGTGGTGGCCCAGAACGAGTCGTAGCCGGCGATGCTGGCGTTGGCCCAGATCAGCGCGGCCACGGTGGCAGCCAGCAGCACCGCGGCGCTGCCGGTCTCGGTACGCAGGAACTGGCGCAGCTGGGTTTCCCGGTGCCGCGCCCACGTCGTCCGCCCGGACAGCAGAGAAGGCTGGGGCTCCGTCATGCCCGGGTTCTCTGTCGCCGCCAGCTCGGGGTCCTCCGTCTTCAGTTCTGCTGCTGCGGGGCCGCGGGCTAGCCCTCTGGGCCGCCCGCCATGTCGTCCTCGTCCTCGTCGGTCACGTGCACCGCGGCTTCCTCAGCCGACGCGGCGCCCGCGTCGATGCCCACGTCCTCGGCCACCAGGTCCGGCTCGGTGTCGGGGCCTATCCCCTCGTTCTCGGCCACCAGCCGCCCGGCCCGCGGCTGGGGCTCGTCGGACGGGTCCGGTCCCTCCCGGGGCAGCTCGCCCTCGGCGGCAGCTTCGGCGTACGGGTCTTTGTCCGGTTCCTCTTCGGCCAGCAGCTGGTCGAGTGACTCGCCTTCCCGTTCCTCGTCCAGCGTGGTGCCGAAGCGCTCCCCGGCCGACCACCGGTCGGCGGGCAGGATGCCGGTGTCCAGCGGGTCCTCGTAGGGGTCTTGGGGATCCTCCAGGGTGTCGGAGGAGTCCAGCACCCCGTCGTCCTCGAAGTCGGTGTCCTCCAGGCCATCTTCGCCTGGGTTGTATTCGCCGCGCTCGAAATCGCCGGTGCCGCCGCCGTACTCATACTCGACACCGCTGTCGTCCGGGCCGGCGGCCGGTCATAGGTCTCATCGTCGGGCATACGGCCAGGCTAGCGAAGAAGATCTGGCCGCCGGATCTGGGTGCCGGGGTCAGCCCGAGTGCGCGTCGCGGTACTCCTCCCACCGGCTGAGCACCATCGGCAGTTCCTTCTGCACGAAGTCGAAATACATGATCGACTCGTTCATCCGCTGGCCCGCCGGGCTGTCCGGGCCGAACAGGTCCAGGCCGTCCCGCAGGGTCTGTGACCAGCGCATCATCATCTGGTCGCGGAGCCGGACCACCTCGTGCCAGACGTCTCGCGGCGTCCGGTACCAGTAGCGCCGGGAGCCGGGCTCGGTCTCCCGGCTGACCAGGCCGAGCGGGAGCAGGTAACGCACCGCCCCGGACACCGCGGCCGGGCTGACCCGGAGGATGCTGGCGATGTCATCCGCGGTCAGCCGGGGTGCGTCGGCGGTCAGCAGGGCCACGAACACCCGGGCCGGCATGAGCGGGATGCCGGCCTGGGAGAGCACGGCGGCAAACCGCTCGATGAACTGGCGCACCGCCTGCTCGTCCCGCGGCCCGTGGGCCGCGGCCGGCTGTCCGGTCACTGGCTGTCCCCTTCCGGCCCCAGTCCGTTCTGGCCCTGTCCCGTTCTGGGCCCGGGCCCGCTCCGGCCCGCGGCCGTTCTGGGCCCTGGTCCGCTGCCGTGCCCGGCCGTATCACCCGGGCCAGCCTCGTGATCATGACTTTGGTGTCGTCAGAACGACACCAAAGTCATGATCACAGCTGGCTGGTGCCAGGTCACGGCTGGCTAGTGCCGTGATCACGACTGAGTGCCGCCGCGTTCTCGGCCGGACGTCTCTAGTTTACTCGATACATTATTTTCATAAATTCGTGAATTTGACTAGAGTGGACGTATGAGCGCGGTGATCGAGGTGACCGGCCTGCGCAAGGCGTTCGGCCGGACTCAGGCGCTGGACGGGCTGGACCTGCACGTTACAGCGGGCGAGGTGCACGGCTTCCTGGGGCCCAACGGGGCGGGCAAGACCACGACGATCCGGGTCCTGCTCGGGCTGATCCGGGCCGACTCGGGGACCGCCCGGCTGCTCGGCGGGGACCCGTGGCCCGAGGCGGTCACCCTGCACCGGCGGCTGGCCTACGTGCCCGGGGACGTCACGCTGTGGCCGAACCTGTCCGGCGGCGAGGTCATCGACCTGCTCGGGCGGCTGCACGGCGGGCTGGACGTGAAGCGCAAGGCCGTGCTGTTGGAGAAGTTCGAGCTGGACCCGGCCAAGAAGAGCCGGGCCTACTCCAAGGGCAACCGGCAGAAGGTGGCGCTGATCGCGGCGCTGGCCGCCGGGGCCGAACTGCTCATCCTGGACGAGCCCACGGCTGGCCTGGACCCGCTGATGGAGGCGGTGTTCCGGGAGTGCGTGGAGGAGGAGCGGCAGGCCGGCCGGACCGTGCTGCTGTCCAGCCACATCCTGTCCGAGGTGGAGGCGCTGTGTGACCGGGTGACGATCATCCGGGCGGGCCGCACGGTGGACTCTGGGGCCCTGGCCGACCTGCGGCACCTGTCCCGCACCTCGGTGCGCGCCGAGCTGACTCGGCCGCCGCAGGGGCTCGAGGGCCTGCCCGGCCTGCACGGCCTGGACATCGAGGGGACCCGGGTGAGCTGCCAGGCGGACAACAGCGCGCTGGACGAGCTGCTCAAGCGGCTGGCGGACGCGGGAGTGCGCAGCCTGGTCAGCCAGCCGCCGACGCTGGAGGAGCTGTTCCTGCGGCATTACACGGACGCGCCAGCCGGCCTGGGGGCGCCCAGCCAGCCGGAGGCGCACAGCAGATGAGCGCGGTCGCGCTGGGTGGGGAGCGGAACCTGCGAGGCGGCTCGCATCTGCTGGCCGGCACCCGCGAGCTGGCCGGGTTCGCGCTACGCCGGGACCGGATCTTCCTGGTCATCTGGATGTACGCGCTGGTCGGCACCATGGCCAGCACCGCGTACAGCTACCGCCACCTGTTCGCCTCGGCCGCTCAGCGGGCCTCGCTGGCACACAGCATCCAGAACAACCCGTCGTTCGTGACGCTCAGCGGGCCGGTGTATGGCGACTCGCTGGGCGCGCTGATCATCTGGAAGGCCGGGCTGTTCGTGGCGGTGGGCGCGGCGCTGCTGGGCATCTTCGCGGTGATCCGGCACACCCGGGCGGACGAGGAGGCGGGGCGGCTGGAACTGGTCGGCGCCACGGCCGTCGGCCGGTACGCCGCGCTGACCGCCGCGCTGGCCGTGACGGCCGGTGCGTGCCTGGTCGTAGGGCTGCTCATCGCGGTCGTGCAGCTGCTGTTCGGGCTGCCGGTGTCCGGCTCGGTGGCGCTGGGCGCGGCCACCGCGCTGGCCGGCTGCATGTTCGCCGGGGTGGCCGCGGTGTGTGCCCAGCTGACCGAGAGCGCCCGGACCGCCCGCGGGCTGGCCAGCGCCGTGCTCGGCCTGGCCTACCTGCTCCGCGCGGTGGGCGACCCGGCCCCCCGGCTGTCCTGGCTGAGCTGGGTGTCCCCGCTGGGCTGGGTCGAGCGGGTCCAGCCGTACGCGGGCCCGCGCTGGTGGCTGCTGGCCCTGTGCGCCGTGGCGGCCGTGCTGCTGGCCGGTGCCGCGGCAGTGCTGGCGGGCCACCGGGATCTGGCCGCCGGACTGGTCCCGGCCCGGCCGGGCCGGGTGGATGCGGCGGGCTGGCTGCGCAGCCCGCTCACCCTGGTCTGGCGGCTGCAGCGGGTCGGCGTGGCCGGCTGGCTGGCCGGATTCGTGGTATCCGCAGTGGTGCTGGGCGCCGCGGCCAAGGGCATCGGCGCCACGCTGAACAGCAGCCCGCAGGCCCGGGCTGACATCCTCCGGATGGGCGGCCATGCCGGGCTGGTCAACGCCTATCTGGCCATCGAGTTCGCGCTGCTCAGCGTCATCGCCGCAGCGTTCGGAGTGGCGGCTGTGCTGCGGTTGCGCAGTGACGAGGCCGAGCACCGGGCCGAGTCGATGCTGGCCGGCCCGGTCAGCCGGACGAGCTGGGCGGCGGCCGAGGTGGTGCTGGCCATGGGCGGCATCGCGGTGCTGATGGCGGTGGCCGGGCTGTGCAGCGGGCTGGGCTACGGAGCGCGCACCGGGTCGGTAGGCACGGAAGTGACCCGGCAGCTGGGCGCGGGGCTGGCTCAGGTTCCGGCGGCCTGGGTGCTGGCCGGGGTGGCGGTGGCCCTGTTCGGCCTGGCGCCGCGGGTCATCGTGCCAGCCGCCTGGACCGCGCTGGCCGTGGCCGGGCTGATCACCCTGCTCGGGCCCTCGCTGCGGCTGTCAGGCTGGCTGCTGGACCTGGCGCCGTTCACGCATGTGCCGAGGCTGCCCGGCGGGGCGTTCACGGCCACCCCGCTGATCTGGCTCACCGTGGTGGCGGCCGGGCTGACCGCGGCTGGGCTGATCGCTTTCCGCCGCCGCGACCTGAGCTGAGCCGCCGCGGCTGCGCCCCGGGCCGGCCCGGGCAGAACCTTGTATGGGCTGAACACAGTAGGGCTGAACGGCGTACGGGCTGAATGCGCAGGCAAAAGAATGAGGCCCCTCCAAGTATGAGTTGGAGGGGCCTCATCCCGGCCACTTCGCGTCGGCCACCGATTGCTCGACTGCCTGGCGTTCCGCAGCCTGCCGTTTCGCTCTTGGCCTGCTGATTGCTCAGCTACCTCGTGCTAACGGCCCGCCGCTTTGGCTGGACGGTGCCGCAGGAAATACCGGTTACCCGGCTTTCCCAGGGCTCTGGGGTTTCCCCCGCCTTCCCTGGAGTTTCCCCCTCAGAAGACTTCCGCTCCGGCGGTGAGTGAATTTCTACTCCGCTGAACGGCGCCGCACAAGGGCTTGCCGTCAACAATTTCAAGATTCTTTGGCTGTCCACATGACTTCCACAGGAGTCCGGTCCTTATCCCCCGGCGAGAGTGGCTGTCCACCGCCGTGTCCACAGTCTGGTCCACAGGACCTGGCGTACAGCTGGGGCGGGTCACGTTTGCCGGGTCGCAGCCGGGTAGCGGGATAGGGCGCCCGGGTGGCCGGATAGCGCGGCTGCTGGCCAGCTGGCCGGTCAGCTCGGGCCTGGGCGGTATGCCAGCCTGGCCCGCCGCCTGGCTGGGATGAGGTGATGTGGCATGTGGATAGACATCGTTATCGCGGCGCTCATGCTGTTCGCCGGCTACGCGTTCTTCCAGCTGGTCGGCGCGCGGACCCGGGCTGCGGCCCGCCGGAGCGACCGGCGGGCTGAAGATCTGTACCCGCAGTTCGCCGACTCGCCGCGGAAGCAGCAGCGGTACGCCCGGGAGCATGGTGGGACGTGGTCGGAGGACACCGGCGCCGGGGCTTCCGGGCCTGACCGCTCTTAGCGACCTGGCCAGCAGCCCGGGCCGCGGCCCGGGCTGCCGCCCGCCGGCCGCTGCCGCCCGCCGGGCCGCTCCCTCCCGCCCGTAGTGGTCCGCTGGAACCGATCCCACTGGCCCCACTGATCCCGCTGGCCACACCAGCACCGGCACCGGGCCAGCCGGACCGCCCCGATGCCCACTCTTCACGGCTGCGGCGCGGTAGGTGCCCGTTTTATCCCGGTTTTCGCGGGCCGGATACGTGCGGAGTGCCCGAGTGGCCGCCGCGGCAGGGGCGTTGGGCCAAGGCCGCCGCAGTTTGGGCGGTACAACGGAGCCCCTCAAGCACGATGGAGCCCCGACGTCCTCCTCGGTCCGGTAACAGCGTTCGGCTGGCCATCTGATCCGGGCGCCATCCAGATGTGGGCGCAAAAGCGTGGGGCCCCTCCAAGTATGAGTTGGAGGGGCCCCACTTGGCCAGCGCGTCCGCGGCTGCCGATTTCTCGGCTTCCATTAGCCGCAAAGGCCGTTTCCCACCTGAGTAAGAAATCAATCCGGAGAACTGGTTACCCAGCCTCTCCACATTTCCTGGAAAGCGCGGTTACCCGTACTGACCAGGATGCGGATTTCCTGCTGATCTCCACGTTCGGTGGTGAGAGAATTTCTACTCCTGAGCGCGGGGGAAGCGCAAGAGGCGTACCCAACTATTTTGCAGAATTTCCCGCCGTCCACATCTTCTCCACAACGGGAACACGGTTATCCCCTGGCACCCCTGGCTATCCACCGCGACGTCCACAGCCTGGTCCACAGATCAGCAGCGGGCCGGCCGTGAGCCGGGGCCCGGGCCTACTTGCGGACCTGGGGGCCGTCGTCCTGCTGGTGGGCCGGGGGCGCGCCAGGCTGGGCTCCGTTGAGCTGACTTCCCCCGGGCCCAGCTTCCCTGGGCCCGGCCTCCCCGGGCTCGGGCCGGGCATCCCCCGGCTGGGCCTCCCCGGGCCGGGCCTCCCCGGGCCGGGCCTCCCCGGGCCGGGTCTCCCCCGGCTGGGCCTCCCCGGGCCGGGCCTCCCCGGGCCGGGCCTTCCCGGGCCGGGCCTCCCCGGGCTGGGCCTCCCCGGGCTGGGCCTCCCCGGGCCGGGGGTCCCCACCGGCCTGCGCGCTCACGGCCTGCGCGCTCACGGCCTGCGCGCCTACCGCCTGCGCGTCCACCGCCCGCGGCCCGCTGGGCCCGGCTTCCGCCACCACTGGCCGGTTGCGCCGCAGCGCCGCGATGACCAGGGCGATACCCAGCGCCCCGGCCGGCGGCAGGGTGACCAGCGCGGGCAGCTGGTAGCGCCAGGAGAACTCGAAAGCGTCCGAGGCGAGCAGCACGGCCACCGCAGTGCCGGACACCAGCAGGCAGGCCAGCGACAGCTGGCGCTGCACGTCGGGCATGGACCCGTCCGGCACCGGCCGGCGGCGGCGCAGCACACCCAGGCTGCCGATCAGGCCGAACACGGCCGCCAGGGCCAGCAGCGGCCCGGGCGTGTAGCCGCCGCCGAGCTGATAACTGCGCAGGAACGAGGCCAGCGGCCGGGCCACCTGGGCCTGCCCGCCCCAGGACGGGGTGAGCGTCTGGACCACCGTGGGGCCGCCGCTGGCCGCGTAGTGCAGGCCGACCTTGATCGTGCCGTCATGGGCCAGGAAGATGCTCGTGCCGTAGGTGGGATAGCCGGTCTGGAACTGCCAGCGGGAGATCGGGGTGTCGCCGGGGCTGGTGCGCCGCGGCACCGCGAACAGCTTGACCGAGTCGCCCAGGATGCCTGCCACCACCCGGAGCGGCTGCTGGACCAGTACCTGATGGTCGAAGTTGTCGGTCATCTGGGCGTGCGTCTTGCCTGGCGGGGCCACATACGTCTTATCCGGCGAAGCCGGGTTGTGCACCAGCCCGTCCGGGCCGAGCCGGAGGGCCAGCGCCCGCGGCGGGCAGAGCGCGCGCTCGTAGCTGGGCAGCTTCAGCGTGGCGCAGTCGGCGCTGTACGCCAGCCGCCCGTAGATGGTGTTGCCCGCCGCCGGGGCCAGGGAGAAGTGCCCGTTGACCACGTACTCGCGCATCGAGAAGCCAACGATGGGGATGGCGAACGCGACGCACAGCGCGGCACCCTGGACCAGCTTGCGCCGCCAGCCGCGGACCACGATCAGCACGAACAGCAGGGCGGGCAGGATCAGGATCTGGCCCACCTGGGCGAACGGCGCGCTGAGCCCGAGCAGCAGCCCGCCGGCCACGATCAGCCGTGGCCCGGGCCGGGGCCGCCAGAGCAGCAGGGCCAGCCCGGCCACGATGCAGGCCTCGAACCACACGTCGGGCATGATGGTCTGCTCGATCTGCACCTGGTAGCTGTCCAGCAGCACCGGCGCCGCGGCCAGCGCGGCCAGCCAGCGCGGCACGCCGCGGCGGCCCAGCACCAGGTACAGGGTCAGCCCCATGGCCAGCCCCAGCAGGTGCTGGATGGCGGCCACCGACTCCAGGTTCCCGGCCAGCAGCAGCCCCTTGAGGACCACGTTGTAGCCCATCGGGTCGTTGCCCGGCCAGGCGCCGTACAGGTACTTGAGGCTGTCGATGTAGAGCAGCGCGGGCCGGTAGGCGATCTCGGCCAGCACCCGCAGCACCAGGCCGGCCAGCAGCAGTACCGAGATCAGCCAGTGCCGCCGCAGCCCGGCGGCCAGCGCCCGGCTGCCGGGCCGGGTCAGCTCAGCCCCGCCGCTGGCAGCGGAATCACCCGCATCGCCCGCAGCGGCGGAGCGCCCTGCGGTCAGTGGCATTCGCATCGCGGTCATCCAGATATGGGTGGGGCGGCTGTGACTCGGCCGGGCAGCACACACCGGCTGCTCGTGGCACTTTACTTGCCCCAGCTGAGGGTATGGCCGGGAACCGGCCGCTGGCCGCGCGGTCAGCGCAACCGTAACCGCTGGCTGGCCACGGCGGCCCGGCTGAGGTCCGCGCTCCCGGCCGGGGCCAGGCATACCGAACGCCAGCCGGTTGTTCGTGCCCTCAGAAGCTTAGTTGTATTTTCGCAAGTACACGCCCTTTCGAAACGTTGAGGGAGCTGTGCCGCAACCGAGTCGCCGCCGCCGGTACCTGATCCTGGTCATCTGCTGCATGAGCCTGGTTATCGTCGGCCTGGACAACACGATCGTCAACGTGGCGCTGCCGTCGATCCAGCGGGAGCTGCACGCGCCGGTGTCCGGGCTGCAGTGGGTGATGGATGCCTACACCCTGGTGCTGGCCAGCCTGCTGGTGCTGGCCGGGTCGACCGCCGACCGGGTCGGCCGGCGCAGCACGTTCCAGGCCGGGCTGGCCACGTTCACCATCGGCTCGCTGCTGTGCAGCCTGGCCCCCAGCCTGGACTGGCTGGTGGTGTTCCGCATCGTGCAGGCGGTCGGTGGCTCGATGCTCAACCCGGTGGCCATGTCGATCATCGTCAACACATTCACCGACCGGGCCGAACGGGCCCGGGCCATCGGGGTCTGGGGGGCGGCGGTCGGGGTCAGCCTGGCCCTCGGCCCGGTGGTCGGCGGGCTGCTGATCGCCGCGGTGGGCTGGCGCGGGATCTTCTGGGTCAACATCCCGATCGGGGTGGCCGCGATCGTGCTCACCGCACTGTTCGTGCCGGAGTCCAGGGCGCCGCACCCGCGGCGCATCGACCCGGTCGGCCAGGTGCTGGTGATCGTGATCCTGGCCACGCTGGTCTACGGCATCATCGAGGGGCCCCGGCACGGCTGGGGCTCCCCGGAGATCATCGGCTGCTTCGCCACCTCCGCGGCCGCGCTGGTGACATTCCTCATCGTCGAGCCGCGGCGCGATGAGCCGCTGATCGACCTGCGGTTCTTCCGCAGCGCCCCGTTCTCCGGGGCTACCCTCATCGCGGTCAGCGCGTTCGCCGCGCTGGGCGGCTTCCTGTTCCTGAACACGCTCTACCTGCAGGACGCCCGCGGTTATTCGGCGCTGCACGCTGGGCTGCTGACGCTGCCGCTGGCCGCGGTCACGGTGATCGCCGCGCCGATATCCGGGCGGATCATCAGCTACCGCGGCCCCCGGGTGCCGCTGCTGGCGGCCGGCCTGTGCCTGACCGCGGGCGCGGCCATGCTGACCGGCCTGACCGCGCACACCCCGGTCGGCTGGCTGCTGGCCTCCTACGTCATCTTCGGTATCGGGTTCGGGCTGGTCAACGCGCCGATCACGAACACCGCGGTGTCCGGCATGCCGCGCACCCAGGCTGGGGTGGCGGCGGCCATCGCGTCCACCAGCCGCCAGGTGGGCCAGTCACTGGGCGTGGCCGTGGTGGGTTCCGCGGTGATCACCGTGCTGGCCGGCTCGCTGCGCACCGGCTTCCCGGCGGCCAGCCACGTCGGCTGGTGGATCATCACCGGGTGCGGGCTGGCCGTGCTCGGCCTCGGGCTGCTGACCAGCGGCCCGTGGGCGCGGCGGACCGCGGCCCGCACCGCGGAGCGGCTGATGACCGAGGACGATGCGCCGGTGCCGGTCGGCTGAGGCGGCCGGCTCTGGTGATCCTGGCCGCGGTCCCGGCCGCGCCGTCACTGGCCAGGTACGTGGTCACACCGCCCCGTGGGCAGGCCGGTGCTGCCCGCGCGCCGGCGCCGCAGGCTCAGCCCGGGCCCGGGGGAAGCGCACCGCCGCCCGGGGAACCCGCTACGGCTCGGACGGGAAGCAGTACGAGTCGCTGGACGCGTCACCGCCCTGCAGCCGCACCTGGTGGGTGCGCCGCCCGTGCCACGCGCCACCCTCCGGGAAGAACCGCTCGTCGAACGTCAGGCCGCCGCCGGGCGCGACGTCCAGCTTGGCCATCCAGGCACCCACCCCGTCCGGGTAGAACTGCTCGTCCCACGCCCCGTACAGCGAGTTGGTGAAGTACACCCGCTGGCCGTCCCGGCTCACCTCGACCATCTGCGGGCCGCCGCTCAGCGGCTGGCCCGGCCGGGACGGGTGGGCGACTCGGCCGATGATGCCGCCGATCCGGACCGAGCCGGTCTCCACCGGGTGCAGCGGGTCGCTGACGTCGTACTGCTTGAGCTCGCCGGTGCCCCAGCACGACACGTACAGGTACTGGTCGTCCACGGACAGGTTGATGTCGGTGACCAGCGGCGGCACCGCGCCGAAGCCCTGCAGCAGCGGCGGCAGCTGGCTCGGCGGGGGCGGGCTCGGCCGGGATGGTGATCACCTTGGTGGCGGCCCACTCGCCGTTGTCCTCGTGCCACATCCAGACCGAGGCGGACAGGTCCTCCACGCTGACCACGACGCCGACGAAGCCGTACTTCTTGGTCGGGTCGTGTGCGGGCCGCAGCTCGAGCACCATCTGGTGCTGGTCGCCGAGGTCGACGGTCTGGATGTGCTTGCGGGCCTTCATGTCCCAGAAGTGCAGCCGGTGACCGTACTTGCGGCCGAGCAGCAGTTCCGGCACGACCCCGTCCTCGATCATGCCCGGGGTGCCCCACTCCGACGTGATGGCCACGTCGGCCATCACGTGCCACCACACGTCGTAGGCGAAGAACTGGTCGCCCCGGTCGGCCTCCCAGGGGCCGAGCACGTCGAACGTGTTCTGGTCGAGCAGGGCGATCCCGCCAGGGCCTTCCTCCCCGTAACCACCCAGGCAGGACATGAACACCGCGCCCGGGCCGCAGTGCACGGTGTGCGGCCGGGAGTACCCGGCCACCTTGCCGAACTCGTCCCCGTCGATGGTCTTGACCACGGTGGGGGCGGCCGGGTCGGGCTCGGTGTCCAGGATGTGCACCCGGGACGAGCGGATGCCCGGCACGACCAGGTAGCGGCGGCCACCGTGGTCATGCCCGCCACCCGGGTGCAGCGCGCTGGAGCAGGCGTTCCAGCCGAAGTGGTGCAGCTCGTCACCCAGCGTGGGCAGTTCGGTGAACCCGATCACCGAGCCGTACCGGGCCGAGTCCGGGTCCACGTCCAGCACCGCGATCGCATCCGGCTGGTCGGCGGGCCGGGAGAACGCCGCGACGTAGGCGAGCTTCTCCGGCGGTGCCTCGGCGGCATCCCGCGGTGTGCGGTAGAACGTCGGGTCGTGGTGGTGATGCTCGTCTGCCATCGCTGAGATCCCTTCCAGGTCGTCGCGGAACGCCGGAACATAGTGGCTGACCTGGGGCGGCCTTGGACTGCCCGGCGAAATATATAGATTCCCGATCAGCTGGCTCGAGTATGGGCTGGCGGGCGGCGGCGCCGCCCGGGCCAGTACATCAGGCCCGCCCGCCGCGTACCCCGCGTGGCCCCGGTCAGAACACGAGCCAGCACGCGCTGACCGCCAGCGCGCCCAGCGACACCACGGCGAAGACCACGATCCAGGCGCCGGCCGGCAGCCCGGTGAGCCGGGCCAGCTGGTCCGCGTCGGACCGCGCGGCCCGGCCGCGGCGCCGCGACCGCTGCAGCTCCAGCACGGGCCGGACCCCGCCGAGCAGCAGGAACCAGGCCATCGCATAGCCGAACGCGGCCTGCAGCAGCGGGCCACCGCGCCACAGCACGAACGCCACCGCGGCGGCCACGGCGAACACGGCCAGCAGCCCGTAGGCGTTGCGGACCAGGAACACCAGGCCGCCCAGCAGCAGCAGGCGTGAGCAGCAGCGCGGCGACCAGGTGCCCGCTGGCCAGCAGGGCCGCGGTGCCCAGCCCGAGCAGCGGCGGGGCCAGGTACCCGGCGGCCGCGGTGGCCACGATGCCCGGGCCCGAGGCGTGGCCGGCCGATACGGTGAGCCCGGCCGTGCTGCGGTGCACCCGCACCCCTTCCAGGCGGCGGCCCACGGCCAGCGCGACCAGCGCATGACCGCCCTCGTGCGCGATGGTGACCACGGTCCTGGTCACCGGCCAGGCCCGCCGGGACGCGACCAGGATCAGCGCGGCCGCGCAGCAGGCCAGCACGAGCAGCCGCGGCGGCAGCGGCTCGGCGGAGATGGCCTCGTGCCACAGCTGGCCAGGTGAGGTGGCGGTCACGTCTGCCATCCTGCCAGCCGGGCGGCCCTGGTCCGGGCATCCTGGCGCCAACGCCCCGCACATTCACAGCTGGTGACCAGGTTGGGCATACTGCTGGCCATGCAGCGCGTGTCCGTGGTCGGGAACAGTGGCTCGGGCAAGACTACGATCGCCGCCGAGCTGGCCCGGCTGACCGGCGCGCCACATCTGGAGCTGGACTCACTCTTCCACCAGCCGGGCTGGGTGCCGCTGCCGGAGCAGGAGTTCCGCGCCCGGGTCGCCGAGTTCACCGCGGCGCCGCGGTGGGTGGTGGACGGGAACTACCGCGCGGTGCGCGACCTGGTCTGGTCCCGCGCGGACAGCGTGGTCTGGCTGGACCTGCCGCGATGGCAGGTGATGCGCCAGGTGGCCGGGCGGACCATCCGCCGGGCGGCCCGCCGGGCCGAGCTGTGGAACGGCAACATCGAGCCGTGGTCCAACTTCCTGCATCTGGACCCGGAGCGGTCCATCATCGCCTGGGCCTGGACCCGGCATCACGTCTACCGGGACCGGTACCTGCGGGCCATGGTCGATCCCGGCCAGGCGCATCTCAGGTTCATCAGGCTGACCACGCCCGGCGAAGTGCGGGAGTTCCTCACCGCGGCGGGTCACTCCGCGTAGCGGGGAGCTCAGCGCCCGGGCAGGCTGTCGATGCTGGCCACCTCGTCCGGGCTGAGCGCGAAGCCGAGCACGTCGATGTTCTCCTTGATCCGGTCCGGATGGGCCGACTTCGGGATGACCGGGATGCCGTGCTCGATATGCCAGCGCAGCACGACCTGGGCCGGCGTCACCCGGTACCGGGCCGCGATATCGGCCAGCACCGGGTCGGCCAGGTTGGTGCCCTTGAGCGGGCTGTAGCCCTCAGATCACCACCTGCCGTTCCCGGCTGGCCGCCAGCCGGGCCGCCTCGAAGCGGGCCGGGCTCCACGGGATCTGGTTGACCGCCGGGGCGGCCCCGGTCGAGCCGGTCACCCGGTCGATCTGCGCGATGCTGAAGTTGCTCACCCCGACGGCCCGGGTCATGCCCGCCTCGCGCAGGGTCAGGAACTCGCTCCACATCGGCACCAGGGCCCGGGCCGCGGGCGGCCAGTGCACCAGCCACAGGTCGACGTAGTCGGTGCCCAGCGCGCGCAGGCTGGCGCACAGCGTCTGCCGCTCCCGGCCTGCTTTGCCGGGCGGCAGCTTGGTGGTGAGGAACACCTGCCGCCGGTCCAGCCCGCTGTCCCGCAGCGCGTGCCCGACCTCGGCCTCGTTCCCGTACATGGTGGCGGTATCGATGTGCCGGTAGCCCGCCTGGAGGGCGGCCAGGATCGCCTCGTAGCCGGCCGAGCCGCGCAGCTGCCAGGTGCCGAACCCGACCATCGGCATGGCCACACCGCCGGCCAGCAGCGTGGATGGGATGTCTGGCGCCTTCGTCATAACGGGCATTTTCCCCGTCCGCCCTGGCCGTACTCGGTTTCTGTCAGATGACCTGGGTGCCGCCGCTGGCGGTCAGCTCGGTGAACAGTGCGGTCAGCTGGCCGGTCACCGGGCCGGGGGCGCCAGCCCCGATGACCCGTCCGTCCAGCGAGGTCACCGGGGCCAGGCCGCCCATGGTGCCGGTCACGAACAGCTCGTCCGCCGCGTAGCACTGGGTCAGGCTGTAGTCGCCGATCCGGCACCCGATGCCCGCCCCGGCCGCCAGGTCCAGCACCGCGGCCCGGGTGATGCCTTCCGGGCAGGCGGCCGTGCCCGGGGTGCCGAGCTGGCCGCCGGTGACCAGGAACAGGTGGGTGGCGTTGGTCTCGGCCACGAAGCCCCGGGTGTCCAGCATCACCGCGTCGTCCGCGCCGGCCACGTTGGCCTCGATCTTGGCCAGGATGGACGGCAGCAGGTTGTTGTGGTGGATCTTGGGGTCGAGCACGTCCGGCGGCGGCCGCCGCACGCTGGACGTGATCAGGGCCAGCCCGGACTGGTCATAGACGGGCGGCTTGTGCTCGGCCAGCACGATCAGGGTCGGCCCGGACTGGTTCAGCCGCGGGTCCATGCCACTGGTGATCTTGACACCGCGGCTCAGCGTGAGCCGGATATGCACCTCATCGGTCATCCCATTGGCCTGCAGCGTGCGGCGGATCTGCCCGGTGATCTGCTCGTCCGTGGGCACCCCGGTGAAGGCCAGCGCAGCCGCGGACTGGCGCAGCCGGGCCAGGTGCTCGGCCAGCCGGAAGATCCGGCCCTGGTAGAGCCGCAGCCCCTCCCACACCGCGTCACCGCCCTGCACCGCGGAGTCGAACGGGCTCACCCGGCGTCGTCGCGGTGGGCCAGCTGGCCGCCGACGTTGACGATGAGGTCACGGTTCCGCTCGTCGAACGTCTGGAGCATCAGGTGGGGTCTCCCGTCAGGCGGCAGGCGTGCAGCCGTTCGTAGTACGGCCGGCACTGCTCGGCCAGCGCACGGAGCGGTCCCGGCAGCGGCCGGCTGGGTGGCTGGTACTGGCCGAACCCGGTGGACCGGCACACCGACCCGTACCAGTACGGGGCCCACACCCCGTCGGTGTCCCGCGGGCCGGCGGGCCAGGCCAGCATCCGCTCGCAGAACGGCACG
Organism: uncultured Actinomycetes bacterium; assembly: GCA_963834515.1. GTDB lineage: Bacteria > Actinomycetota > Actinomycetes > Streptosporangiales > Streptosporangiaceae > RYN-230. Next base: position 488,594 of record CAWICB010000001.1, read on the forward strand.
CCGAGCGCGGCGCACAGCGCCCGGAGGATGGCCTCCGGCCGGTCCAGCAGGTCACGGGCGTCGATCACCGGGCCGCCGAACCGGACGAAGATCTCCGCCTGCTGCCAGAGGCCGAGATCGTCCAGGGCCGGGGTGGCCCGCACCCGGGCGTAGGACGCCAGCAGCTCGGCCGGGTCCCGGATCAGGAACGCGTGCCGGAGCGGGGCCAGCGCGTCCCGGTCCACCTCCGGCAGCAGGTGGTGGGTCATGTGCTTGGCGTAGCACACCGGCCGGCCGGGCGGCAGCGGGCCGTCGGTGAGCTGCCGGATCACCTCCCGCCAGCTGGTCGGCTGGCTGGCCATGACCTGCTCCCGGCCGGGATGGTCGAGCCCGGTGCGGTCCAGGTAGAACGCGTACAGCGGCTCGTCCACGACCACGGTGTCCGGGCGGTTCTCCCAGGACCGCATCAGCGCGGTGGACACCGTGCGCGGCCCGGACCACATCGCGATCCGGGCCAGCCCGCCCTGCTCCGGCGTCACGTGCTGAACTGAGCGGCCTCGGCGCCGATCGTGGTGTCCTCGCCGTGCCCGGTGTGCACCACGGTCTCCGGCGGCAGGTCCAGCAGCCGGCCCTGGATGGACTTGATGATCGTGCCGTGATCGGAGTAGGACCGGCCGGTGGCGCCCGGGCCGCCGCGGAACAGGGTGTCCCCGGAGAACACGGCGCGCAGTGCCGGCGCGTACAGGCACACGCTGCCCGGCGAGTGACCCGGCGTGTGCAGCACCCGCAGCGGGGTGGCGGCGATCTCGATGACTTCCTCGTCGGTCAGGTCACCGTCCGGCACCGTGTCCGGGTAGATCATCCGCCAGAGCACCTGGTCGGCCGGGTGCAGCAGCACCGGCGCGCCCTTGGCCCCGGCGACCTGCGGCGCGGCGTTGATGTGGTCGTTGTGCCCGTGTGTGCAGACGATGGCCGACAGCCGCCGGCCGCCTACCGCATCCAGGATCGCGGCCGGGTCGTGCGCCGCGTCGATGACCAGCACCGCCCGGTCGTCACCGACCAGCCACACGTTGTTGTCGACGTCGAAGTCCTGCCCGTCCAGCGAGAACGTGCCCGAGGTGACGACCTTCTCGATGCGGGCCGTCATCCCAGCGTCACCACGCTGCGCAGCACCTCGCCGCGCTCCATCTTGGCGAACGCCTCCTCGACCCCGTCCAGCGGGATGGTCTCCGAGACGAACCGGTCCAGCGGCAGGCGGCCCTGCAGGTACAGGTCGATGAGTACCGGGAAGTCCCGTTCCGGCAGGCAATCGCCGTACCAGGACGACTTGAGCGCGCCGCCGCGGCCGAACACGTCCAGCAGCGGCAGGTCGATACGCATGTCCGGCGTCGGCACCCCGACCAGGACCACCGTGCCGGCCAGGTCGCGGCCGTAGAACGCCTGCTGGTAGGTCTCCGGGCGGCCGATCGCCTCGATGACCACGTCCGCGCCGTTCCCGCCGGTCAGCGCCCGGATGCCCTGGACCGGGTCGGACTCGCGTGAGTTGATCACGTGCGTGGCGCCGAACTGCCTGGCCCACTCCAGCTTCCGCGGGTCGATGTCCACCGCGATGATCCGCCGCGCGCCGTTCAGCACCGCGCCGAGGATGGCGGCGTCGCCCACCCCGCCGCAGCCGATTACGGCCACCGAGTCGCCCCGGGTGACCGGCGCGGTGTTGATGGCCGCGCCCAGGCCGGCCATCACCCCGCAGCCGAGCAGGCCCGCCACCTCCGGCTTGGCGGCCGGGTCCACCTTGGTGCACTGGCCGGCGGCGACGAGTGTCTTCTCGGCAAACGCGCCGATCCCCAGGGCTGGGGACAGCGCGGTGCCGTCTTCCAGCGTCATCTGTCTGCGTGGCGTTATGCGTATTGAAGCAGTACCAGGGCCGGCCACGGCGGCACGCCCGGCACTCGCCGCAGACTGCGCGCCAGTTCAGGACGACGAAGTCGCCGGGCGCCACCGACGTGACGTCGCCGCCGACCGCTTCCACCACCCCGGCCGCCTCATGGCCGAGCAGGTAGGGGAAGTCGTTCCCGATACCGCCTTCGCGATAGTGCAGGTCGGTATGGCAGACGCCGCACGCCTGCACCCGGACCAGCGCCTCGCCCGGCCCGGGATCCGGCACCACGATCGTGGTCAGCTCGACTTTGGCACCTTTGCCTGGGGCGATGACGCCCCGCACCGTGGTTGTCATTGGCCCATCGTGCCCAATCAGCCTGCCCAGCGGAAGCGCGGGGTACCGCAACCTGGCCTGGCGGGCGGGAAGCCGGATTTGCGAGATACGTCACCCGACCGATGTCTCAGCGCGGGCGGCCGGCCACCGTGGGATGCATGCACGACAGCACATGCCGGTACCTGACCCGAGCTGGCCTGGACAGGGGACGAGATGGAAGTCATGACGCGGGTACCCGCCACGGGGCAGCGTCCGCACCGAATCTCGCTGCCTGCGGGCGCGGCGGGCACGATGGCGGCGCGCCGGTACGTGTGGGCGATCATCCACGCGTGGGACGTGCCCCTCGATGCCTACACCGCGGCGCTGCTCACCAGCGAACTGGTGGCGGATGTCATCTCCTGCGACCCGGATGCGGTGGTTGAGCTCATGATCAGCTGGGTGGACCGGAAGTTCTGTGTGGAAGTGCGCGATGCGTCGCGGTCCGAGTTGGCGGGCGAGGACCCGGCGGCTGCGCCGGCCGGCGTGGCGGACGCGCCGGCGCGGGGCCCGCCCGGGGCGGCCCGGACGACGACCTGCTGCTGGTCGTCAACGCCCGGCGGAACCTGCACTTCTGGTACTGGCCCGGCCAGGACCGCTGAGGAATGGCGATGACCATGGTGGCGCCGGTCCGAACCGCAGTGCAGCGCCCGTACCGCATCTCGCTGATCGCTGGCCCGGCGGCCGCGGCGCAAGCCCGCCGTCACATCTGCGCCATCATCGGGGCCTGGGAGCTGCCGGTCGACGGTGACACCGCGGCCCTGCTCGCCAGTGAGCTGGTCACCAACGCCATCAAGCACGGCAATCTCGATCACGACGGCATCCAGCTCGTGGTCAGCTGGGCGCTCGGCCAGCTCCGGGTGGAAGTGCACGACAAGTCGCGGTCCGGGCCGGTGCTGGTGGACGCGCCGTGCGACGCGGAGGCCGGGCGTGGCCTGCTGCTGCTGGCCAGCCTGTGCACGAGCTGGGGCTGGCGGCAGACAGTGACCGGGAAGGCAGTCTTCTTCACCCTGGCGCCCGAGGGCTGACCGGGGTCGGGGGAAGCACCCAGGGCGTGTCCCGGGACACGCCCTGGGCTAACCCGTTGCTGACCCTGGGCCAGCCCGGTGTCAGCACACCCGCACCAGCACCGGTGCCAGGCCCGGCCCGATCCCAGACCGGCCCGATCCCAGACCGGCCCCAGCCCCACATTTCACGGATCCGGCGCAGTGGATGCCCGTTTCCTCCTGATTCGAGCGGGCCGGGCGCGTGAATAGTGGCCCTACTGCTGATCACGATTGAGCACCGCCGGCCCGGGAGCGCTCAGCTGGCCGCCTGGCGGCTGCCCGCCTCGCGGGCGATGTCGATCCGCGACTTGACGTCGAGCTTGCTCAAGATGTGCGACACATGGGTGCCCACCGTCCGCCGGGACAGGAACAGCTTCTCGGCGATCTGCGGGTTGGACAGTCCCTGGGCCACCAGGTCAGTGATCCTGACCTCGGTGGGGGTCAGGCTGTCCCAGCCGCAGCGGGCCTTGCGGTGCTTCACCCGCGGCGCGCGGCGGATTCCGTGCGCGCGGAACCGGGCCTGCAGCCGGGCCACGTCACGGGCCGCGCCGAGTGACCCGTAGAGATCGAGTGAGCAAGTGAAGGCCTTCCGGGCCGCCTCACGGTCGCCCTGGTCCAGGAAGATCCCGGCTGCGGCCTCCAGTGCCTGCGCACCGAGCAGCGGCCGGCGCGCGCCGCGGTAGCGGTCGGCCGCCTGGAGCAGCCGGCCAGCGTCGCGGTCCAGCAGGCCGCGGCAATACGACGCGGTGGCTCGCCGGCGCATGATGGCCGTGTCTTCCGCCAGTGCCTCGGCCCGGTCAGCGAGCGCGGCGGCCACGTTCCAGTCGCCGATCCTGGTGGCCAGCCGGACTCCATCGGCCAGCAGGCCCTCGATCTGGTCGAGTTCCTCCGCGTTGTCGGCGAACCCGGTCAGTACGGCGAGCGCCCGGGCCAGGTCGCCTGCTTGCTCGTACTCAAGGCTGCGGGCCAGCGCGAGCGTGCCAACCACGCGGTTCCCGATCCGCTTGGCATCCGGGGCCGCGGCGGCCAGATGCGATCGTGCCGCGGCGGTCTCGCCGCGGTGGAACGAGATCACCGCGGCAACGCCATGATCGGAGCAGGCCACCCCGGGATCCTTGGCGCTCTCCTGAAGAGCGTTCACCTCGGCCATCGCGTCATCCCAGTGGCCGACGTTGAACAGCAGTTCGCCCAGGCAGCAATGGGCCTGCGCGGCACGGACGGCCAAGCCGACCCGGGCGGCCAGTTGCTGGGCCTGCCGGGCGGCGGTGAACGCGCCGTCGTACTGGTCCAGCCCGCCCAGCGTCAGGGCCTTGTTGAGCTGGAGCAGCAGCCGCAGGTCGGTCAGCGCGGGGTCGGCCTGGGTCACCGTGAGCGCCCGGTCGAACAGGGGCAGCGCGTCAGCCACCCGGCCCTGCATCACGGTCACCATCGTGGACACGTGCAAGGCCCAGCCGATGGCCCAGTTATCGTCCGCCGCCGTCGCTTCCGCGAGTGCCGCGGAGGCAACCTGGCCCGCCTTCTCTACGTGCCCGAGCTGGCGATGTGCCCGCGCAGTCAGCACTAGCAGCCGGGCCCGGTGCCAGCCGGAAACCTCCGGGTGGGCCAGGGCCTGCTCCAGCTCGGCCAGCGATTCGTTGAACCGGCCCGCGAGCGTACGGCATTGCGCCAGCGTCCAGTGCAGGTCTACGTGCAGATCGGGCTCGACGACGTCGGCCAGCGCGCGGCTGGCCACCCGCTCGGCTTCGGTTGCGTCGCCGACCCGGTACAGCGCCTCAGCGAACCGGCAGATGAGGCTGTCATGCCGGGGCGAACCAGCGGGGGATCGGGTGGCGGCCTGGCTGAGCAGTTCCGCCGCGGCCCGGGGGGCCTGGCCGACCAGCAACGGCGCGGTCCGGATCAGCCAGCGCAGGATCCACTCGTCCATCGGCTCGGTGTCGGCCGAGCCGCCGTCGGCCGCGAGCAGCTGCCGGGCCACCCGGTCGGCGGGCGCACCCGCTTCGGCCAGCGCGCGCGCTGCCTCACGGTGCCACGCGGCCCGGACCGATGAGGGTATTTCCTCATACAGGGCAGTCCGGATCAGTGGATGCCGGAATCCCAGGCCGGTGCCCGACTCGACCAGGATGCCGGCCGCACAGGCCTCGTCGACCGCCGGAACCAGGTCGACGACGCTCCGGCCCAGGACGATGGCCAGGTCAGACACGACCAAGTCCACGCCGAGCAGGGCGGCGGCCCGCAGTACCTGCCGCACCCAGCCCGGCACGAAGCACAGCCGGTCGGCTATCGCTGCGGACAGCGAATCCGGGGCCAGGTCATTGGTCAGTTCGACGCTTCCCGCGTCGGTGATGGTGAGGCTGGCGCTGCGGGCCAGCGCGTCGACCAGTTCGGTGAGGTACAGCGGGTTACCCGCCGCCCCGTCCGCCAGCCGGAGCAGCTCACCGGCCGGCTTGCCGCCGGCCAGCGCCGCGACCAGTTCCGTCACCTCTGTCTCGGCCAGGCTGTCGAGCTGCAGTCGCGCGGTCAGTTCGGCGGTGTGCCGGAGCGCGAGCAGATCTTCCCGCTGCGGAATCGGGCGCATGGTGCCGATCAGCAGTAGCGGCCGGTGCTGCGCCGACCGGGCCAGCCGTTCCCACAGGCCGACGCTGGCCTGATCCGCCCACTGGAGATCATCGATCACCAGAACGGTGGGCTGCGCGGCGCTCAATTCGTCGACCAGCGCGAGCAATTGTTCGGCCAGGGCGGCGGTCACGTCCTCACCACGTCCTGCGCCGAGTTCGCCGCGAAGTAGCGCTATGATCGTTTCTCGCCGGGGACCAGGAATGGGCTCCCGGGTCCGCAATCCATCCAGGAAGGGTGACAGGGGTAACGTCTGCCCCAGCTCATCACCCGCGCCCCAGAACACCTGGCAATTCAGCTGAGTTGCTTGTGCGCAGGCGGCACGGACGAGTGCTGACTTGCCGATTCCCGGCTCGCCTTCGATGAGCACAGCCCGGCCCTGACCTGCGGCAACCTCGCGCACGCAGCGAGCAAGCACGGCTACTTCGCCGTCGCGGCCGATCAACAGGCCGTCCAATGTCGAGGACGGCGAACGGCTGGTTGTGGCGTCCCAGTCCGGGTTAGCGGCGACAGACAAGTTTGCGACCCGTCTACTAATTAGCGACCCGTCTACTAAACAGCGTGGTTTTTTCATGCTCGCGTGCATGACGGATAAACCGGACGGGTATATCACTCGCACCGGTGTCCCGGAGGCTGGCCAGCCCCTACTTAGTAACCACGGGATCTCCAGTCCCAATAGCAGTATAGGGAGTGGCCATGCAAATTGCACGGACCCTTGCCCAAAAAATTGTCTTAACTGCCGGGGTGGCCGCTCCACTCCTATCCGGAATAGCAGTGGCGACCACCAATGTGACCGCTGTGCCTGCTGCATCTGCTGTGGCAGTCACCAGCCACTCGCGGATCATGCTGGACTCGACTACCCACTCGCGGATCATGCTGGACTCGATCACGCACTCGCGGATCATGCTGGACTCCGCCGCCCACTCGCGGATCATGCTGGACTCCGCCGCCCACTCGTCGATCATGCTGGACTGACTGAGCCCATACCGCCCCGCGTCCTGACGTGTCAGCGGAGCTCCGGGGCTCCCGCAGCCAGCGAGCGCTTTCCCGCCCCACCAACGCCCGCCCGAGGAGCTACCCAGCAACAGCGACCACACCAGTAATATTGCGCGCCTGGTCCACTCACTCAATCGGCTGGACCGGCTATCTGGACCGTGCACTCCAGCGTGCAGATTGACCAGGTGCTTTCGGCCACGCACATCCTGTGCGTGCAGGGACAACCAGCGGTAGGGCTGCTTAGCCAGATGGTGAGGCCTCCGCCGCCGGAGCGTTCAGACCGGGTCGGCCTGAACGAGGCCCGGACCTGACCCCAGTCAGGTCCGGGCCTGCGCTTGTTGACGGGGTAGGGCCCACCGATGCGCCGGGTCAGCCCGTATTTTGGATACAGCAGCCGATATGCTAAATGCAGTCGGCATGGGGAGAGCGGTGTGACGGCGGACGCGAAGCCAGCGGGGGTGCCCGCGTTCATCAGCCCGGTGGCCCGGCCCGTGCCGCTGCGCCAGTCGGTGTACGAGGCGCTGGTCGAGCTGGTGGTCGGCGGGCGGCTGGGGCCCGGGCAGCACCTGGTGGAAACCGAGCTGGCCCGGCAGCTCGGGGTGAGCCGCCAGCCGGTCCGCGAGGCGCTGCACCGGCTGGAGGCGGAAGGCTGGGTGGACCTGCGGCCCAACCAGGGCGCGTTCGTCCATGTGCCCACCGACCATGAGGTCGACGAGCTGCTCGACGTCCGGGAACTGCTGGAGATGCAGACGGCCCGGCTGGCCGCCCGGGCGGCCAGCCCCGGGGCGGTGGCGCGGCTGCGGGCCATCTGGCATGAGGGCGAGGCGGCCGTCGAATCCGGTGAGACCGAGCGCGTGGTGGCGGCCAACAACCAGTTCCACGCCGAGCTGGCCCGGGTAGCGGGCAACGCCGTGCTGGCCGACCTGGCCGGCATCGTAAGCAGGCGGGTTCGCTGGTACTACCGGCAGGTGGCGCCGGCCCGCGGGCACGAATCGTGGGCCGAGCACCGGGAGCTGATCGACGCGGTGCAGGCCCGGGACGAAGACCAGGCGGCCGAGATCGCCCGCAAGCACACCGAGCGCACCCGGTCCGCGTATCACGAGCCACCCGGCGGCCACGCCGGCCGGGTCAGGGGAGCCGGACCACGCTGACCGGGTCCGGCGCGTACGGGTTGCCCGCGTTGTCGATCAGCTCGATCTCGGCCCGGTCCGACATGATGTGGTACGAGCCGTCGGCCTGGTACTCGCGGATGATGGTGACCGTGCCGTCGGCGTGGGTGTACCGCTCCTCGGCGTACCCGTGGCCAGTCCGCTTCTCCGCGGCCACGGCGGGCTCGTCCCGCCACTCGAACCGGTAGGGCGCGAGCGGGAGCTTGAGCTCATACGGGTAGCCGCCAGCCATGCCGGGCTCCTTCCCGGGATCCGCCGGTGGCAGGCCTGTGGCCACGGGCCTGCCACCAGCACGCTACGGCAGCTGGCCGCTCAGGCCACGGCCGGGCGGGCCCGCTCCGCCTCCTTGTCGGACGAGGACCGCACCGCCTGCTCCATCTGCTGCACGGTAGGCCGCTTGCAGAAGAACGTCACGGTCACCGCGGCCAGCGCCCCGAGCGCGGCGCCGAAGAAGAAGCCGAACGGCCAGTCGAACGTGGCCGAGCCGTACAGCGTCCCCGTCATGATCAGCGCCGCGACGCCGCCGGCGAAGCTGCCGCCGAGGGCCTTGAACGCGTAGATCGAGCCGTAGTTAACCGCGTTGTTGGTTTCACCCCAGTAGTCCGCCACCATGGCCGCGGTCATCGGGAAGTTGGCGCCGGACAGCCCGCCGGAGATCACCGCGCACACCACGAACAGCGGGGCGTTATGCAGTTCGCCGAACCAGAGCGCAAGCAACTGGAACACCACGTTGAGCGAGTACGCGTAGATCATTGTCCGGCGGCGGCCGATGAACTCGGAGATGTAGCCGTAGATCGGCCGGCAGATGCCGTCGGCCAGGGAGAACCCGGCGAAACCGACCACCGCCGCGGCTGTGCCCAGTTTCATCGCCTCGGCGAACGAGTAGTAATACGCCACCCCGAACAGCGAGCAGCCGATATACAGCGCGTACTGGATGCCGACCCACTTGGCCTGCGGCGTGCGCCACATCTCCCCGAGCCCGTAGTGCCGCAGCGCGGGCGGGTTGTTGCGCAGGTCGCGGGTGCTGTGCTTGTGCCAGTTGAGCGGGTCGATCTCTTTCGGCCACCAGTTCTTCGGCGGATCCTTGAGGAAGATCCCGGCCAGCACGATGCCGAACGTCATGATCCCGGCCTGGATCCAGATGTAGGTCTTCAGCGTGGACGCGCTCATGGTGATCGCGCCGCCGCCGCTGCTGGCCGCGCCGATCGCGAAGATGAACGGCACCGCGCCGTAGGCCCAGCCGCCGTTGACGAACCCGGTCCGCCAGCCCTTCTTCTCCGGGTACCACTTGGCCACGATGTTGATGCAGCTCGAGTACACCGCCCCGGAGCCGATGCCGCCGAGCACCGCGTACCCCACGTAGGCCTGCCAGATCGACGTCGACTCGGCCAGGATGCCGTACCCCACGACGCCGCAGATGATGCCGCCGATGATCGTGGCCCAGCGCACGCTGAGGATGCCGCGGTTGCGCAGCATGCCCGTGCCTATCTGCACGAACGACTCGAAGATGACGAAGAACGAGAAGGCCCAGAAGACCGGGGCCGGCCCCAGTGGTGCACGGCGGCCAGCGACCCGTTCAGCGCGCCCCAGGTGTACTCGAGCAGGCCGGCCAGGCACATGGCCAGCCAGGCGGCCATGATGGGGACCCACCGGCCGTGGCCGAGGACGTCCCGGGGCGTTTCACCGACCCGGAAGACCCGGCCGGTGTCATTCGTGACTATCTGGTAGTTGGCTGTTCCTGCTGTTGCGCTCATCGGTCGCCACCGATACCTCTCGCAGAAGACGCTGTGGGCTGCTATGCGGCGAGGGCCGGCATCCCGGAATGGGAGCGGCCACGTCGAGGTTGGTAACGATCACGGCGAGATCGTTCCCGGTGGTGACCGGGAAGATCAGCCGCGAAAGGTCAGGGGCGTCGCGCCGGGTTGTGGCTACGGTCCGCGCGGCGCCCTTGGTCCCGCCCGCGGGGCGGGCCGCGCGATCCCGCGGGGCGGTATCGTCCTTGGTCCGCCATGTCTGCCTCCCGGTCCGGGCCGAGGTCAGCGACTCCGGTCCTCTAGGTCTCCAGTCCCAGCGCCCGGAACAGGGCGCTGCGCGCGGGCGGGTCGGTGGCCGCCAGGTACAGCTCGTCGAGCCCCCAGCCGGCCTCGTCGAGCAGCTCGGCGGCCTGGTCGAACAGGGGCGAGCGACGGTCCGCGGGCACGGCCGCCAGCACCAGGTGGCTGACCACCTGGAGGACGGCCACCTTGAGTTCGGCACGGCGGCTGGCCGATGCCCGGGACACGCCGGGCAGCAGCGGGATGATCCGCGCGCCGGGCCCCGGCGTGACCTGGCCGTCGGGCCCGGTCATGGCGTGCCGCCCGTACTACCCGGGCCACCCGTGCTGCCCGTGCTGCCTGGGCCGCCTGGGTCACCCGGCCCGCCCGGGCCACCTGGGCCGCCCGGGTCACCCGGCCCGCCCGGGCCACCCGGGCCGGACAGGGCGGCCAGTTCAGCGGTCAGCCGCTCCCGCTCGCCGGCCACGGCGAGGTCAATGACCTCTACTAACGAGTAGCTGCGCCCGCCCGGCGAGCCGTCGGCCAGCCGGACCGGCGCCGTCTCAGTGAACACCTCGAACCGCGGGGACGCGGAGCTTGGCCCGATGGCCAGCACGTAGCGCAGCACCGCCTGCCGGTCCGGCAGGTACCGCTGCTGGTGACCGTGATCGAAGGTGATCTGCCAGTGCTCAGTCATGGGCCGTCAAGCACCCACTCCGCGGTTCAGCGGCATCGAGTAGGTCTCCTCCCTGAGCCGGGCATGCCGCGCCGGGTCCTCGCCCTCGCGCAGCTCGGCCGGCACATCCATGCCGATGTCCTGCCAGTTCAGGTTGGCTGCCCGCTGCGTGGCCGCGACATGTTCGGGCAGCATGTGCCCGAACCGGCCCTGCATGGCCAGGTAGTCAGTGACCGGGCGCTGCACCGGCGGGTGGAAGTAGTGGTACTCCCGGCGGTCCGGGTCGTACTCCCACACCGGGAACAGGCCAGCCTCGACCACCCGGCGGCCCAGCTCGACCGTCATCGACGTCTGGTACACCCAGCCCTTCTGGCACGGCGTGAAGCAGTGCATGAACGCCGCCCCGTGCCGGTTCAGCCCCTTGCGGGTCTTGTTCATCAGGTCCACCGGGTAGCCGACCGTGGTGGTGGCCACGTAGGCGTGCGGGTGGCCCTCGGCCATCATCCGGGCCAGGTTCTTGGGCGGCAGCTGCTTGCCCGCCGGGTTCGCCTTGCCGAACGGGGTGAACGTGGTCAGCCCGGCATACGGCGTGGTCGGCGACACCTGGATGCCGGTGTTGGCGTAGCACTCGTTGTCGTAGCAGATGAACAGCGCGTCGTGGTTGCGGTACAGCGCACCGGAGATCGAGCCGAGCCCGATGTCGGCCGCGCTGCCGTCACCGGCCATCACGATGATGTTCGGGTACGGGCCGGGGTGCCGCCCCTTGCGGATCATCGCCTCGTACCCGGCGGCCATGCCCGACGTGAACGAGCCGCCGCTGGCGATCGGCGTGTGTGCCCACGGCACCGTGTACGGGGTGCACAGGTAGGTGGAGTTGGCCACGTACATGCAGCCGGTCGGCCCGGCCACCACGGTGTCCTGGCCGGCCGCCTTGAGCACCCAGCGGTACTCAATGGCCGGCCCGCAGCCCGCGCAGGTCCGGTGGCCGGCCTGGTACGGGTCCTCGCCGGGCACGTCGGGCAGGTAGTGCCGGTCCCGGCCCTCGTGGTCGTCCAGCGCGTCGCCGCGGCCGCCCTCGTCCAGCAGGGGCAGGTGCTGGCGGATCACTTCGTGCGCCATCAACAGCTCCTCAGTCCTCGAACCCGGCCCAGTGGGCCGCCTTCTCGACGTGGCCGCGCTCGACGGCCTGGGCCAGCTTGGCCGCCATCCACTCGAACTCGGCCGTGGGCACGGTCTCGCCGCCCAGGCCGGCCATGAACGAGGTCAGCAGCGGGCGGTGCTCAGCCTGGTACAGGGCGCCGGACACGTCCGGGGCCAGGATGCCGCCGTAGGTGGGGCCGCCGAGGCCGAGGTTGGTCTCCACCACCCCGACGGCCTGCACCCCCCGCAGCGCGTGGCGCAGATCGTCACTGGGGAACGGCCTGATCCACAGCAGCCGGGCCATGCCGACCTTGATGCCCTGCTCGCGCAGCCGGTTGACCGCGGCCCGGCAGGTGACCGAGTGACCGCCGGAGATGACCAGCGCGATGTCCGCGTCCTCCAGCCGGTACTCCTCCACGAAGTGCGGGTACTGGCGGCCGAACACCCGGGCGAACTCGTCCGTCTTCTCCCGGATGACCGGGATCGCGTCCTCCATGGCCCGGGCGCGCTCCAGCTGCAGCGGCGGCCCCTGGGACGGGTGGATCTGCGGGCCGTGCGACACCGGCTGCCGCGGGTCGAGCGGGAACGGCAGCCGGTACGGCGGCAGGAACGTGTCCACCTGGCCCACCGACGGCATCTCCACCTGGCCGGCGATGTGCGAGACGAAGTAGCCGTCCTGCACCACCATCTGCGGCAGCAGCACCCGGGGATCCTCGCCGATCGCGTAGGCCAGCAGGCTCTTGTCGAACTCCTCCTGCGGGGTGGCGGCCCAGCCCATCAGCCAGCCCATGTCCCGGGTGCACAGCGCGTCGGTGTGCTCGGAGCCGAAGTCGCCCGGCGGGTCCAGGGTGCGGTCGGCGATCGACATCTGGATCGGGATCCGTGCCCCGGAGATGATCGAGTACATCTCGTACGCGTACGTCACGCCCACCCCGGACGACCCGGTGAACGCCCGCGCCCCGCAGGACCCGGCGCCGAACGCCGCGGACAGCTGCGCGTGCTCGCCGTCGGCGTGGATGTACTCCGCGTCCAGCAGCCCATCCGCGATGAACTGGGCCAGGTTCATCATGATCGCGGTGTACGGCCGGATCGCGTACGCGGTGATCACGTCGACGTTGGCGTACAGCGCCGCGTAGGCCGCGGCCGCGCAGCCGTTCAGCCGCTTCCGGGTGCCGGCCAGCTCGGCCAGCCGCTGCTCGCCGGCCGGGGTGCGCAGGCCCGGCCCGTAGGCCGGCTCCTGACTCCGGCCACCTTCGACTCCGACCGTGGTCATCAGATCACCTCCGGACTGGCGTTAGGAAGCGGTGTGGTTTGGCCGTTGGCCGATCCGCTGGGCGGCACCGCCTGCCGGCGGGTGGCGTCGTACTCGGCAATGGTCTCCTCGATGAGCCGCTTGGTGAACGCTGACTGCTCGGCATGCGCGCCGTCGTACGGGGCGAACGCGGTCTCCATCCGGGTCACGTCGGCCGGGTCGTCGAAGTCCATCTCCGGTACCTTCTCCAGGCAGCCGGTCGGGCATTCCTGCACGCAGACCAGGCAGCCCTTGCAGTAGGTGGTGCGGATCGAGTAGTGCCCGTTCTCCCGCGCGTCGCGCAGCACGCTGACGTCCGGGCAGACGAGGTAGCAGTTGTCGCAGCCGTTGCACACGCCGCAGCTCATGCACCGGTCGGCCTCGGCCACCGCCTGCTCCCGGCTGTAGGCCAGGGTCACCTCGGCCTGCTGGCTGAGCCGCCGCTCGCCGGCCGGGGAGAGCGGGGCCTCGATGCGCGGGGCGGGCCGGAAGTAGGCCGTGTTCAGTCCCTCGTAGGGCATGATGGCCGGCTCCGGGTCGCTGGCCAGCGCCTGGTTGGTCAGCAGCCGGTCGATGTCCCGGGCCGCCCGCTTGCCGTCACCCAGCGCGTCCACCACCATCGACGGGCCGCGCAGCACGTCGCCGCCGACGAACACGTGGCCCTCGACCCGGCCGTGCTCGTCCGCGGTGATCACCCCGCTGCTGTCGGCCAGGTGCCCGGGCAGCCAGTCCAGCTGCTGGACCTGGCCGATGGCCACGAACACGGTGTCGCAGCTGACCTCACGCTCGGTGCCCGGGATGAGCTCCGGGCGCACCGCGCCGCTGTCGTCCCTGGCCAGCCGGGCGTCGCTGAGCACGGCCCCGGTGACGTGCCCGTGATCGGCCAGCACCCGGACCAGCGCCGTGCCCGGCGCGAACAGCACGCCCTCGTCCCGGGCCTGGGCCAGGTCCTCGGGGACGATGGCCAGTTCATCCGCGGACTCCAGCGACACGATGGTGGCCGCGCCGCCGCCCAGCCGGATGGCCGACCGCGCGGTGTCCGACGCGGTGTTGCCGCCGCCGATGACCAGCACCTCGCGGCCCACCTTGACCGGCCGGCTCAGCCCGGCCTCGCGGAGGAACTCCAGGCCGCCGGTGACCCCGCGGGACTCGATGCCCTCGACCGGCAGCCGGCGGCCGACGTCCTGGCCGAGGGCGAGGAACGCGGCGGGGTAGTTGCGCAGCTCGTCCCAGGAGATGTCCACGCCGGCCCGGGTACTGGTGCGGATCTCGATGCCGCCCAGGCTGAGCAGCTTGGCTATCTCCGCGTCCAGGATCTCCTCGGGCAGGTGCCAGTGCGGGATGCCGGCCCGGAGCATGCCGCCCGGCTTGCCCAGCGCCTCGAAGATCACGCTCGGGTAGCCGCGCCGTCTGAGATGGTACGCGGCGGCCAGGCCGGCCGGCCCGGAGCCGACGATCGCGATCGTGGTGCCGTTAAGCGGGGGCAGCGTGCCCAGGATGGGGTTCTCGGGCAGGTTCAGCCCGTAGTCGCCGAGGAACCGCTCCACGCTGCGGATGCCGATCGGCTCGTCGTGCTGCGCCCGGTTGCACGCCGTTTCGCACGGGTGGTAGCAGACCCGGCCGGTCACCGACGGCATCGGGTTGTCTTCCATGATCGTCAGGTAGCCGTCGAGGTACCGCTCGTGCTTCACGTAGTCCAGGTACTTCTGGATCTGCTCGCCGGTCGGGCACGCGTTGTTGCACGGCGGCATCTTGTCCTTGTAAACCGGCCGGAAGAACCGGAAGTTGCCGGTCGGGAACAGCCGCTGCCCCTCTTTCTCGGTGGGTGGCGGCGTCACGCCGGCGATCGGCAGTTGCAGGTGCGGCGGGATCCGGGTGCCGCGTACGGACATGGGGCCTCCTCGCTCGGGCGCGGGCGCGGGTCAGAGGGTGGTCGCCTGGGCGGGGCTGGTCGCCTGGGCGGGGCTGGTCGCCTGGGCCGGGCTGGTCGCCTGGGCGGGGCTGGTCGCCTGGGCCGGGCTGGTCGCCTGGGCCGGGCTGGTCGCCTGGGCCGGGCTGGTCGCCTGGGCCGGGCTGGTCGCCTGGGCCGGGCTGAACTCGATGACGTGGTGCTTCTCGACGCCGCGGAACATCGCGTCCCGGTCGGCCACCTGCTCGGCCACGCTGTCGGCCGGCAGTTCGCCGGTGGCCGCGACCAGCGCGCCGATCAGGGGCGCGGCGATGCCCATCCCGATGGCCAGCCGTTCCTCGGCGCCCTCGGTGGACATCCGGTCGTAGGCCAGTTCACCCAGGTCCCGGACGAACATCCACGGGCTGCTGCCGCGCTGCTCGGCCAGCCCGACCGCGTCCACGACGACGAACTTGGCCAGCTTGGCCCGCATCGAGCCGGGCAGGAACTTCAGCAGGTACTCGGGGTCGCGGGCGGAATTGACGACCAGCACACCGGTGCCGTCCGGCGTGCCGCGCAGGAAGTTGACCGCCTTGATGATCGTCTCTTCGACCAGCACGACCCAGTCCGGGCGGGGGTTCTCGTACACGAACCGGTCCACGATGGGCGAGTCACCGAACCGCGCGTACCGGCGGACCAGGCAGTTGGTCCGGTCCGGGTCGTCCACGTAGTCGCTGACGTTGTCGGCGTAGTAGCCGAGGGCGCGCGCCGTGGCCGCGATGCACGAGGAGACGTCACGAGCCTCCTTGTCCATGATGATGCCGCGGGACCAGACCGTGAGCTCGTGATACACGTGGCACTTCCTAACATTGTATACCGTCGTCAGGATACTGACATCGTCCGACTTGGCCGCTGGCCCGTCAAGGGGGCAGCGGTGGCCGATTCGGCTGAGTTGTGCTCTAGCGATCAGTGCGGTGCATTTGTGGTCACCGATGACCACTTTCTCACCGCGCTGATGAGGTCTCCAGGGGCCGAAGCTGCGGTTCGGCCCGGATCTTCCCTACCGGCTGGTCACCTCCGGTGCCGCCGTCCGTTGGTGAGCACGCCAGATCCGGTGGTGGCCGCCGCGCCGATGCCCCATGATGGGGTGACTTCCCGGTCTGACAAGATCGCGCCAGCGCCAGGATGGGGGACTATGAGCGACGGAAGCTCGCGCGAGCCGCAATACCCGCGGCGGTCGCGTGCTTACCCCGCTTATCCCGATGCGCCGCCCGCGCCGGACCCGGCCGCCGGCCAGTACCTCGCCGCGTCGGCCGCCGGCCCCCGCCCGGGCAGCCGGATGGCGGCGCGCCAGGCCCGCCGGTACCCACCCGTCCCGGCCGGGGACAGCGGCCAGCCGGCCCGGGCCAGGACGACGCCCTGGCCCGCGGCTACGCGTGGGCGCCGCCCGAGGACGAGCGCGGGCACCGGGTGGGCGCCCGGCGCAAGCCGCCCGGTGCTCCCCCCGAAACCCGAGACCTTTATCCCGAACGCGCAGGCCGTCGTGCTCACCCCGGCCCGCCCGCGGACCCACCGGGCCGAACCGCCAGCCCGGGCGGCGGCCACCGCGGCGGCCAGGGATACCCGGGCTCCGGGGACGGCCCGGCAGAACCGGGACCGAGCGGGACCGGCTACCCGGCGCCCGGGGCCGGCCGCGCGGACCCGCGCCGCCGGCCCGCCGCCCCCGGAGCGAACGGGACGGGGTACCCAGCCCCGGGGGCCGGCGGCTCCGCGGCTGGCCGGGATGCCGTGGGCTATGCACCGGGCAGCCAGGGTTACCCGGAGGCGGGGCGGCGCGGGGCAGTGGCCCCAGGCGGTCAGGGTTTCCCGGAGACGGCGCAGCGCGGGACGGTGGCCCCTGGGCCAGCCGGGCTCGGTTACCCGGCGGGTCCGTCGGCTGGGCGGCCAGCCGCCGTGCCACCAGGGCGGGATTACCGGCCGAACGGCTCGCCGGGCGCGGCCGCCGCGCCGCGCCGGTCCGCTCCGGCCCAACCGGCTGACCGGGACGCCCCGGGGCGGGCCGGCACGGCCGTGCCGTCGGGACGCGCGGTGGTGGCCGATCCGGCCGGGCCCGGGCCGGACTCAGCTGGCCCGGATGGGCCGGGACGGCGGGGCCGGGTCATTCCCGGCACCCTGGAGCGGGAGCCAGCAGAACCCGGGCGGACCAGGCACGGCCGATCCGGCCGGCGCGGGGCCGACCGGGATGCTGAGGACTGGGCAGCGGGCCGGGCTGAAGCCCCGAACCGCGAGCCGGGCCTGCTGCCCGACGACGGCGGACGGCCGGCGCCGGGCCGGGCCACGGAACCGGACGCGCCTGGCGGGGGCCGGGGCCGGGCCGGGGGCGCGGGTTGTTCGGCCGGCGCGGCGCCAAGCGGGGCGAAGAGCCGGACGCCACGCTCGACGGCGAGCCCGGGCCGGCGCGTGGCCGGGACCGGGATGCCGGGCGTAGCGCCGGCCCAGACCCGGCCAGGGCCAGGGACCAGGATGCTGGACGTGGCGCGAGCCCGGAGCGCGGGCCGGGCCGGGATGCCCGGCCTGGCGGCGGCCCAGGCCTGGCCGGGGGCCGGGACCAGGCGCGCCGGCCCGGGCGGGACGACGACCCGGGCCGGCCCGGGCCGGGCCGGTACGCGGCGCCGGCTAACCGGCCGGGCCGCGGCCGCTACCCCGACGATCAGGTGCCCGGGCCGGACGCGTATCGCGGAACCAGGTCCCCAGCCGGCCCGGACCGGGGCGCCCCGCCACGGCTGGGCCGGGCGCCGGAGGTTCTGCCCCCGGGCGCAGTCACCGGGCCGAACGGTGCGGGGCCAGGGCCCCGCGGGCCGCAGCCGGGCGATCCGGGCCCGGGCGGCCTGCGCGGCCGCCGGCACCGGCCGGCCACGGAGCCCGCGCAGGATGGGCCCGCCGCGCCGTGGCCGGCCAGGCCGGCCGATGCGCTCGGCCAGGCTGGGGCGGCTGGGCCCGGTCCCGCGCAGCCGGCCCGCACGACTCTCGCGCGGCCGGCCGGCTTCGGTTCCGCGCAGCCGGCCGGTATCGGTCCCGCGCAGCCGGCCCGCACGGGCCCCGCGCAGCCGGCCGGTATCGGTTCCGCGCAGCCGGCCCGCACGGGCCCCGCGCAGCCGGCCGGTATCGGTCCCGCGCAGCCGGCCCACTCCGGTCCCCGGCTCCGCTACAAGACCACGGTCGAGATGAAACCGTCCGCTCGCAGCGCCGCTGGTCGGCGGCCGGGCGCCAGGCCGGACCAGGCCCCGGGCGGCGCCATCCGCACGATCGAGCCCGCCCGCGCGCAACTGGCGGTGGATGACCCGCCCGGTTACTGGGCCGACAGCGGGCCCCAGGCGGCGCTGGACACCGGCGAGCGTACCGCCCGCCCGGCCGCCCGGGCCAGCACTGAGCCCCGGCGGACAGCGGACCGGGCCGCCCGGTCCGCTGGGCCCAGCCGCGCGGGGCGGCGGCCGGGGCGCCGCCGGTCCCGGCGGATGATCATGGTGGCGGCGGGCCTCGCGGTGGTGCTGGCCGCGGTGGGCGCCGCGGATGTGCTCGGCGCTTTCGGTGGCCGCGGGCCGGCGCACGTCCTCGTCACCCCGGACCAGATCGGCGCCTACGTCCGGCGCCCGCAACTGGAGAAGCAGGCCAACGCGGCCGCGTTGCAGCGTCAGGTGATCGCCAAGAGCGCGGGCCAGGCCAGCCACGTGGTGTCGGCCGTCTACGAGGACAGCACCGGCTCGTCACCGGAGATGATCCTGTTCATCGCCGGGAACCTGTCCGGTGTCTCGGCCAGCGGCTTCATCTCCAGCTTCACCCAGCAGTCCAAGGGCTCGTTCGTGACCAGCCCCGGCTCGCTAGGCGGTTCCGCGGCGTGCGTCAACGCGCAGGCCAGTGTGCCTGGCAGCGTCGCGTTGTGCACCTGGGCGGACAACGACACGTTCGGCGTGGTGGCCTCGCTGACCATGAACGCGACCAGGCTGGCCACCGAGATGCGCGCGATGCGGCCAATGGTGGAGCGGACCGCTAAGTAGTCAGCTCGGGTCCTTGCCGTGCTGCGGCCGCGGCCTGCGCAGCGAGAACCGGGCGATGCCGATCGCGATGGCGGCCGCGAGCACGGCCAGACCGACGATCTCACCACCCACCAGTCGAGTACTGAATGGGAACGACGCGGCGGCGTCGGTGACCCGGAGGTCACGGGCGTTGGGCAAAGTAGCGGAGTAAGGGCTCGGGCTGACACTGGGGCCGGGCGAGACGGTGGGGAAGAGGCCGCCCGGTGAGCTTTCCGGGTTGGGCAGCTGGGGGAGCGTGGTCTGCGGCTCGATGTAGCCCGGGACGGTGGGCAGGATCCCGGCCGGCAGCGTGGCGCCCACGCCGGTGGGGGCGACGGTGCTGGTGGTCGGCGTCGGCGTGGGCGTCGGCGAGCTGCTCGCGGTCGGCTTGGCCGTGATAGTGACCGCGCCCGACGCGGGCGGCGGGGCGGCCGCGTCGCTGGACTTGGCCGTGGCGGACAGCACGGCCTGCTTGCCCGCGGCCACGCTGGACGGCACTGGCACCTTGGCCTGCAGTTCGTCCGCGGCGCCCTTGGCGATCCCGCCTACTGTGCAGGTGCGGCCACTGGCCGAGGGGCAGACGGTGAACTTGGGCGTGGCCGGCTTGCCGCCTGCCTGGGCGCTGATCGTCACGCTGGCCCCGCTGGCCGCTCCGCCGGCCGGCCAGACCCAGACCGCGTAACTGGCGCTGTCGCCCGGGTGCAGGCTGGACTTGCTGGTGATCGGCTGCACCTCGAGGCAGAGCTGGACCTTGGGCTTGGTCGGTGTCGGGCTCGGCGTCGGGGTCGGGGTGGGCGACCCGGAGCGGCTCGTGGTGGGCGTGGGAGTCGGCGTGGGGTCCGAGCTCTTGCTGGTGCTGGGGCTGGCGCTCGGGGTGGCCGACTTGGTGCTGGACGGGGCCGGGTCACCGGTCGCCGTGCTGGACGGGGCCGGGTCGCTGGTCGAGGTGCTGGGCGACGGGCTGGCCGTTGTGGCCTTGGCGCTCGGGCTGGCCGTAGGAGTGGCCTTGCTGGTCGCGCTGGCCTGTGCGGACGGGGTGGCGCTGCTGGTCGCCTTGGCCGTGCTGGCCGCCTTGGCTTTGGCCTTGGGCTTGGGCTTGCTGGCCGGCTGGAACGCGGCGTCCAGGTTCAGCACGGCCTGCCCAGTGGGGACCAGGCGCGCGGCGGCGGCAGTGGCAGGCGGCTGGCCGCACGCGCTGGGCGCGGCGGCGTCACGGGCGGCGGACGTGGTGATCGCGGCGTGGGCCGGGCTGGCCGCGCCCAGCAGCCCGGCGGCCAGGCCAGACGACACGATGGCTGCGCTGGCCACCGCGCCAAGCGCTGTCGCTGCAGGTCGGGCTGATCTCATGGCTGCACTCTGTTAGCCATGGTCATCGTCGTCAGGACCTCGCCTGTCGTATTGCCCGATCGCGTGCGCGTGCGCGATCACCATTCCCTGCTGTCCGCGTTCGACACCTACGTCTGACGCACCGGGCGGCAAACCGGTTCCCCGGTAGGAGTTGCGGACAGGAATATAGGTATGTCGGCTGCTGATCCGCGCGACGTGCTGACCCGGCCCGCCCCGCCGCCGGATCAGGTGCTGCGCTACGGGCCGGGACCAGAACAGGTGGCTGACCTGCGGTTTCCGCCCGGGTGGGGGGCTGTGCGAGACGGGGTCCGGGGGGCGCGTGACGGGCGCCAGGCGCCGGTGCTGGTGCTGCTGCTGCATGGCGGGTTCTGGCGGGCGGCTTTCAGCCGGGCCCATCTGGGGCCGCTGAGTGCCGCGCTGGCGGCGGAACGTTTCGTGGTGTGCACTCCGGAGTTCCGCCGGACGGGCGGGTCGTCAAGCGGCGGGTGGCCGGGCACGTTCGACGACGTCGCGGCGGCGGTGGACATGCTGCCTGGGCTGGTGCGCTCGGCTGTGGAGGACGCTGGTGACGGGTGGCCAGATCACCGGAGGCCGGGCGCTGGAGCGGGGTGGCGGGTGGTGCTGGCCGGGCACTCGGCCGGTGGGCACCTGGCGTTGTGGGCGGCCGGGCGGCACCGGCTCGATCCGGGCAGCCCGTGGTATGTGGCTGGTGGGGCTGATGACACTGGCGTGGCCGGGGTGGTGGCGCTGGCACCGGTCAGTGAGCTGGCCGTGTGCTACCAGCTAGGGCTGGATGGGGATGCGGCCGGGGATCTGATGGGCGGTGGGCCCGGCCGGTGGCCGGAGCGGTATGCGGCCGCCGATCCGGCCGGGCTGGTTCCGCTGGGGGTGCCGGTGCAGGTCGTGCACGGCACGGCGGACAACCGGGTGCCGTTCGCGATGAGCCGTGAGTTCGCGGAGCGGGCCCGGGCGGCGGGCGATGCGGTGCAGCTGGATGTGCTGCCCGGTGGCGGTCACTTCGACGTGATCGACCCTTTGTCGCGGGCGTGGCCAGCCGTGCTGGGCGCGTTCCGCGCGGTGGGGGAGCGTGGCTGAGCATCCCGGCAGGCAAGCGCCAGGCCCGTCCCAGACGCCCGGGGCGTTCGGGACGGGCCTGGCCACTAGCTGCGTCGTTCGCGCGGAACGACCGCTCAGCTGGCCGTCAGGAGACGGTCACCACCGAAGGCGGTGAGGCGATTCCGTTGGCCACCACGACCAGCGTGCTCTTACCCGCCGGCGTGCCCGGCGGGAGGGTGAACCTGGTCGAGGAACTGGTGCCGGGGGCGACCGATACCGAGGTCCAGCCGCTGGTCCGGGCGTAGGTCACCACGCCGGTAGCGTTGTTGGTGATCCGTACCAGGGGGAAGTTGGTGTTGTCCTGGACGTCATCACCGTAGGTGGCCCCCGGGTCCAGACCGGCGAGCTGCTTGCCGGACAGGGAGTAGCTGCCCCCTGGGGCCAGCGCGGTAGAACTCAGGGATGTGATCGAAGGCTGCCATGACGCCTTGGGCGTCCCGCCGGCCGTATAGACCTCCATCTGGCTGCTGCCGTCGTTGAACAGCACCTGCCCGTTCGGCAGGGCCAGCATCTTCGTGTAGTACGAGGAGTCGTTCGGCGCGTTGGGCACGTCCGGGATCTGGGTGATCGTGCCCGAGCCCGCGTTGTAGACGAAGAAGTGCGTCGGCGTGTTGTACACGCACGCGCTCGCGTCGAACAGCACGTTCCCATCCGGCAGTACCGACCCAGGCCCATCGGTGCTGTCGAACTGCTCACCGCCGATAGCCGGGATTTCCGGCCCCGCGGTCCACGTGCCCGGTGCCCCGGCCTTGTAGTTGTACAGCGCGGTCTGCGTCGCCGCGTCCGTGGTGCACGCGGTGGGCGGCTCTTGCGTGCTCGTGCCGGCCCCGACCACGAACGTATTGCCGCCCGGCATCTCGACCTGCGGCCCAATCTCGACGACCGGGAATGGGTTGACCGGATTGCCGTTCGTGGCCGTGTTTCCCGCGAACGACCAGATCTCGGTGCGTGGGTTGAAGAGCTGGGTCGCCGCGGGTATCCAGGTATCGACGGTCAGCAACTGGCCGTTCGGCTCCAGGGTCCAGCCCTCTTCGTCGTTCGGATCGTTCTTGCCTGTGCCCGGGATCACCGTCCACGTCATGGTCTTCGCATTGAGCAACGCATCATCGACGGTGAGATCAGGATTATTGATGCAGGTCTGGCACGGCTGCTGGAGCATGAAGGTGCCGTTGGGCAGCACATCGCTGGCCGCGTCCCCTATGTTCGTCCAGCCACGTGGCGGTGCGACGGAAGCCCAGGTGTTGGTCACCGGGTTGTAGATCGCTCCCCGGTTGGACCACACCGCATTTTCCCCGATGTATTCGCCGCCTTCGACGATCATGCGCCCGTCGGGCAGGATCGCCGACGCGAAATACAGGGGGGTGTACCCGGCCGGCATCGACGCGATCTTGCTCCACGTCCCGTCGATGTAGCTGCCGTTCGAGTCCGGCGTGAGCTTGTACCACGCGGTGGTGCCGCCGGTGGTGTTGTTGTCCGGTTCGTCGTGCACGAGCACGGTTCCGTTGCTCTCCAGCAGCATCGTGCCGGGCGTCCCGAACGGCGGCGGGTTCTTCAGCGGTGTCCAGGGTGACGTCGTGCCGCTGCCGGTCCCGGTGCTAGTGCCGGCGGTGCTGGTGGCGGTACCGGCGGCCGGGGCGAGATCCGCTTTCTGCCCGGATGGCTTCGCCTTCCCGAGCGGCGGGCGCGGAACAATTGGCGGCGGTGTTGACGCGGACGCCGCAGCGGTCGTGGCCTTGGTGAGCGACTGCGCGGACGCCGTCGGCGTGCCGGCAATCACCAGTCCGGCCAGCACAGCCGCGCACGAGGCCCCACCGGCGAGTATGGCGGACCGGTGCACTAATGACATCAAACCCCTCCTATGCGTTCGTTTCGGATTACTTTGCGGGGATGCTTCCGGCGCCACATATGGCACGGCGGAGAACAGGGTTGTGCCGGTGGCGACGGTGGCGGGTCAGCTGCCGTGCGGCGGCCAGCTGGCTCGTTGACAAGGCCAGCTGGCTCGTTATGGGGGCCAGAGGGCTCGTTGAGGGGCCAGCTGGCTCGTTATGGGGGCCAGAGGGCTCGTTGGGAGGCCAGCTGGCTCGTTGGGAGGGCCAAAGGGACGGGACACGCGCTGGCCCGACTGGTGCCGTTCAAGATGCATTTTCCGCTACCAGACCGGCCTGCCCCGGCGGCGGCCAACAGCTCCGTGACGAGTGTGCGAGCCTCCGCCTGTCTGTCCACTTGGTGATGGTCCCATGTCCGGCGGGCCGTTGAGGATGACATGCCCGGAATCGACGCTCAGAAGTGATCACCGGGGGCAGGTGGCGGTGGGGCAGGGCCCGGTGGGGCAGGTGGCGGTGTGAGCGTCTCGGGCCGGGAAGCTGGCTCGCCCCCGCTTGCCGATGGCGTGCTTGGAGGGTGGCGTTGGGGGAGCCCGGGCTGGACAGGAAGCCAGTAGCACGAGCTTGACAGGAAACCAAATGGTTTCCTATTGTGGATGGCGTGGACCTTGTGTTCCGGGCACTGGCCGACCCGACCCGACGGGCGCTCCTCGATGAGCTGTTCGCCCGCGATGGTCAGACGCTCGTGTCCCTCACGGCGCGGCACGACATGACGCGCATCGCCGTGGCCAAGCACCTGAAGATCCTGGAGGACGCCGGGCTCGTCGTGAGCAGGCGGCAGGGCCGCGAGAAGCTGCACTACCTCAACCCGGTCCCGATCCGCCTGGTCCACGACCGGTGGGTCAGCAAATACACCGAGCCGTGGGCTGCCGGGCTCGTCGGCCTGAAGCGCGAACTGGAGGAGCAGATGGAGAAGGTCTTCGAGATCTACATCCGCACCACGCCCGAGCGGCTATGGGAGGCGATCACCGATCCAGCGATCCGGGCCAAGTACCAGTTCGGTGCGTCGATCGAATCGGACTGGACTAATGGTTCGGCCTACCGGCTCGGTCATCCGGCAGCGGAGCGGCCGCTGATCGAAGGGGAGAACCTGGTCGTCGAGCGGCCGACCCGGCTCGTGCAGACCATGCGCGCGCTGTGGGGTCCCGACGCCGAGCGGGCTGGCACCTCACGGGTGACATGGGAAATCGAGCCGGTGGGCGACTCCTGCCGCCTGACGGTGGTCCACGATCAGCTGCCACCTGACGCGCCAGCCGAACTGTACGGCGGGTGGCCGATGATCCTTTCCGGACTGAAGACGTGGCTCGAAACCGGGCAGACGCTGACCACCCCCGGGTCGCTCATGTACCAGCAGCAGCGGTAACCGACTTGCATGAGCAGCAGCGGTAACCGATTCACACCAGCAGCAGTGGCACCGATTCACATTCATCCAGTTCATCCAGCGGCGCAAGGAGATCACCATGTCCCAGACCACCATCACCGACATCGGCACCGTGGGAATCCCGGTCCGCGACCAGGACAAGGCGGTGGAGTTCTTCGTCGGCACGCTCGGCTTCGAGAAGCGGCTCGACGTGCGGATGGGGGAGAGCTTCCGCTGGGTCACGGTGGCGGCCCCGGGCGCGGCCACGTCGGTGGCGCTGATCGCGAAGCCTGACACCGGCGCCGACACCGGGATCCGGTTCCTGGTTCCTGACGCCGAAACCGAGCACACGGCCATGCGGCAACGGGGCATCGAGGTCGGGGACCTGCTCCGGTGGCCAGGAGTCCCGCCCATGTTCGAGTTCAAGGACCCGGACGGCAACAAGTTCGAGATCGTCGAGGCCAGGGCCTGAGCAGTGAAGAGCGCGCGGAGGGTGCCGAGGTCCGGCACGGCACCCTCGCACCGTGGAGGGCATGGCCCGGATGGTGCGGGGAGCCAGGGTGGATGCCCCGGAGGTGGAGACGCCTGGAGTCCCAGGGGTGCGGTAAGCTCTCCAACGGCCAGAGCGGCTAACGTCGCCTTCTCTACAAGGCCAGGTTGGGCGCTGAATGACCGGGTGACCGGTCGTGCACGGCCGGAGTAACCCCCCCGGGGCGCAAAGCCCCAGGCCAGACAACTGAAGACTTGCCCCCTTAGCTCAGTCGGCAGAGCGTCTCCATGGTAAGGAGAAGGTCTACGGTTCGATTCCGTAAGGGGGCTCCGCAAAGTGGCAGGTCAGGCGGTTCTTCTGATCAGTCTGAGATGGCCTTCAAGATCACCTGACCGTCAGTTGACCGTCGTTCTGGGCGTAGAGAGTGTAGAGAGTTGGCACTCAGCCTCACGGACTGGCTCTCGATGACACGCCGGTCCGGCGAGGTGAAGGCTGTTGTTGAACAGCCGGGGTCGTGCCTGCCTCGGGCACGGGGTTCGCCGGGTCGCTGGGGTCGGCTCGGTCACCCGCACGCCCATCAGGAGGGTTCACGGCCCTCCGCATCGTCCTGTTCCCGGTGCGCATCTGACTAGCACCACCGGCTGGAGCCGAACAGCAGCTCGGAGAGATGCAGTCATGGTTGCTGTCTGTAACGCAGTGTTACGGCGGCGAGCGATCCGAGCTAGCCAGCGGCGCAGATCGCCGACTTTGTGTGGCTGCTGGCTGCATCGGCCGTGTTGCTGGCTGCGTACAGATCGTTCAGATATGGCCTTTGGCGCGGGCGGTGGCGGCATGGTGTTAACCGACTGTGCCAGTGCGGGCCGAGCAGTTCGTTGGCGGGGATGGTGCGCGGGCTGAGCAGCTTTTCGGCCTGCTCGGCTCCGGTGACGGGCAGGCCCGCGGGGTTCAGCAGCCCGACCTGGACCAGTAGGCAGGCCTGGTCCCAGTAGATGTGCTCGTGAGATAGCTTGCCGTCGCGGAAGCCGGCCACCACGCACACCGCCAGGCGTACCCGCTTGCCGGTGGGCGGCACGCCGGGAAGCAGGTGGTCCATGGTGATGTCGTGGGTGAAGGACAGCACCAGCTCGTCGATAACCTGGTGGGTGCCGACGGTCCGGGAGATCCGCTCCATCGTGGTGTCGGCTGGCCAGTGGCCGATGAAGACCTGCTCGTAGAACCGGCGTACCTCCTCTCGCCCGATCCCGCCGGTGAGGACCGGGACGTGATTGAGGTACGGGTCGCCGGTCATCGTGGCCATCGTGGCGTCCACGTCCCTGGTGGTGAACTCCGCTGCCAGGTGATCATCAAGTACGCCGGCCAGGCCGCTTGGCTGTTCCGATCGCATCACACGCACCCCCGATCACCGGGGCTGCCAACTGCCCCGGCTTGCCGCCGCTGGCCGACTCGCGGCCAGCGTCCCCTGGCTATTGTCCCCTGATGCCCTGCGCGGCCTTGAGCCTGCCGGGGGCGGCATCGCCCCCGTGGCGCGCGCGAGGAATCCCTGGCGCTGGCTTCGTGTTGGCACAAGAGTTCGAAGGGGTTATCACGTGATTAAGCTCAGGAACCGCAACACCGACCCAGTGCCGGCGCCGCCGTTCGAGGGACACGGACCAGACGGAACCGAGCGCGCCACATTCGCCGCAGGATGCTTCTGGGGTGTGGAGGCGGCCTTCCGCCAGATCCACGGCGTGTTGCAGACCGCTGTGGGCTACACCGGCGGCCACGTCGCGGACCCCACCTACGAACGGGTCTGCCGGCACCGCACCGGCCACGCCGAGGCGGTCGAGGTGTGGTTCGACCCGGCCCAGGTCAGCTACCCGGAACTGCTCGAGACGTTCTGGCGGATCCATAACCCGACTACCCGCAACCGCCAGGGCTTCGACTTCGGCAGCCAGTACCGCTCGGCGATCTTCTACCATGACGCGAGCCAGATGGAAGCCGCGATCGCATCACGCGACACCGAGCAGCACTCGCTGAGACGGCACATCGTTACTCAGATCACCCCGGCGTCCGCGTTCTACCCGGCCGAGGACTACCACCAGCGGTACCTCGAGAAGCACGGCCACCCCGGCTGCGCAGCCACCATCCGGTGAACAGGCCCCGCTTTGGCCGTAGACCAGGGCCGGTAGCGGAGCGTGACTCGTTTGGCAGCTGGCCCGGCGCCGGATCGCCGATTATTTGCGGCTGTCGAGGCGGGAGAACCTGCCTGGGACGGGCGAACCATATCTTCCGGTTCTGTGCAGCGATGTTCCCGTCCCTGCATTGCGGGCGCAATGATCATCGCGGTGGCGGTTCACGTCCAGAACGTCATGCACAAGATCACGGACTACTGAGCGGCACAACTTGCCTGGCAGCCGGCCGCGCAGTGCGGGTCGGCTGCGTTTCTGGCTAGAGACGCACCGTATCCGCCGCCTCCTCCCGGCACCGGTCCTGGCGGGGCGCTGCGGGTTGCGGCGTGGTGTTGTGGTGGTCTGGTCAGGCCTGGAGGAAGGCGAGCACGGCGAGCACGCGGCGGCTGTTGTCGGGTGATTCGGCGATGCCGAGTTTTATGAAGACGCTGCGCACGTGTGACTCGACCGTGCGGGGGGAGATGACGAGCCGTTCGCAGATCGAGTGGTTTGAGTGGCCTTCGGCCATCAGGGCGAGGATTTCCCGCTCCCGCTCGGTGAGCTCGTCGAGGGGTCCTCGTACCCGGCTGCGGCCCAGCAATTGGCTGACGATGGCGGGGTCGATGACGCACTCGCCTGCGCATACCCGCTTCAGTGCTTCTGCCAGGACGGCCGGGTCGTAGACGCGTTCTTTCAGCAGGTATCCAGAGCTGGCTGGGTGGCTTTCGAGCAGCGAGGATGCGTAGCGGGACTCTAGGTAGCTTGACAGCAGCAGCACTGCGGTAGCGGGGTGACGCTGGCGGATGATGGTGGCCGCCTGCAGTCCTTCGTCGGTATGTGTGGGCGGCATCTTGATATCGATGAGTGCAACGTCTGGGGCGGTCGCATCGACTAGGGCAAGCAGGCCAGGCAGGTCTCTGGCGCCCCCGGCAATGTCGAATCCAGCGTCGGTGAGCAGCCGGGTGAGGCCTTCCCGCAGCAGCGCCATGTCTTCGGCGATCACGACGCGCATGGAATCGCCGCCTCGATGATCATCTCGCCACGCGCGGTCGTCAGCGTGACCGACCCGTTCAGCGCCACGATTCGGTCCCGCGCCCCGGCGAGGATCTGCTCTGCGGCGTCCCGGTCCAGGCCTGCGGTGCTGAGCCGGAGACACAGCCGGCCGCTGGAGCCGCCGGTGGTAACCGTCATGGCCTCCCGGCCGGGGGCCTGGCCGGCTATCCGCACTGCGTCGGCGATCAGGCGGTATGCGGCTGCTTCGGCCGCTGCGGGATACCGGCGCAGGTCACGTCCGTTGATCACCAGCGGGACCGGGCTTGTTTCGGCAAGGGTGCGCAGGCCCACCTGGAGGCCGCCGTCGGTCAAGGCGGCGGGGTGGATTCCATGGGCGATGTCGCGAAGTTGCCCGAGGGCGACGCCGACCGCCTGTCGCGCCGCGATGTAACTGGCGGTCTCCTCAGGCCGCGCGGCGTGGCCTGCCATCTGCAGCGCGACCTGCAAGGCGATCAGCCGCTGTTGCGCGCCATCGTGAAGGTCACGTTCCAGTCGTTGCCGCTCGGCGTCTCCTGCCTCGATGATCCGTTGCCGGGACGCGGCGAGTTCGGCAAGCTCGGCGAGCAACCGTGCCTGCGCCGCCACGTGCTCAATGACCAAGCCAGCGGCGCGGACCGCGGCGACCAGCTGATACGCCGCACCGGTGGCCTGCGAGGGCTCGCCGACCGGGTCGAGGTAGCAGGGGGAAGGCTGACCGTCAGCAGCCCGCCCGGCGGGCCAACGCGCATACTCGCCGAAGTCCCGCTCGCTTGAAATGCCCGCCAGCGAACCGGACGCGTGAGAACGATTGCGGTCCGGATCGCTTTCCCCAGAGCAATTCAGTGCACGCACTGATGACCTGATCAGCACTAGTCCCTACCGTCCATTCATAAGCACTGGCACCGCTGCACAGCCAGACATGAAGGACGGGAGCACAGAAATGAATCGATTCCTGTTCAACGGCCGGGGAGTCGTAAAGCGGCGGGCGTTCGCCACGCTTGCGGTAGTCTTCGCGTTCGCGATATCCGCAGCAATCGCCGGCTCGACTCGCCGCCCGGGCAGGCACGCAAACCAGGAGCGCGACCCGGCTGGATCGTCTCCTCACGTCCGCTCAGCCCTCCCCAGCGCCGTCTGGTTTCGGGTCGGCGCTGGTCGGGTCGGTACCGGCCGGGAATGGCCCGTCCTTCCTCGCGATGGACCCGGTCACGCACACCATCTACGTCGCCAACGGCTACAACGACAACGGCCCCAACGCGGGTGGTGACACGGTGTCGGTCATCGACGCGCGCCGCTGCAACGCACAAGACGTGTCGCACTGTAGAGGACCGTGGCCGACGATCACGGTCGGGACCAGAGGGGCCAGCGACCTGCCCGGCGGGATCGCGATCGATGTGAAGACCGACACGGTGTATGTGGCCAACGTCCGCGCCAACACCGTCTCGGTGTTCAACGGCGCCACCTGCAACGCAACCGACACCTCTGGCTGCGGGCAGACACCCGCCGCGGTCCCCGTCGGATTGCAGCCGCTCACCCTGGCCGACGACCCAGCCAACCACACCGTGTACGTCACGAATTACGGCGCCCCGGCGCTGGGCGGATCACCCGGGAACAGCACCACCGTCTCGATGATCGACAGCTCCACCTGCAACGCCACCGATCTGGCCGCCTGCCCGGCCACCCCGCCTCCAACAGTCAACGTGCGGGCAGCGCCGGATGACGTGACCGTGAACCCGGCAACCCACACGGTGTACGTGACCACCATCGGCGCGCACAACGGCTGGGCTGCTTTCAACGCGGACACCTGCAACGCCACCACGCAAACTGGGTGCAGCACGATCGGCCGGCTGGCCGGCGACCCGGCCGGCCCAACGCCGCCGAACTCGACCCGGCCAACGACACGTTGTACACGGCTAACTATGACAACACGATCTCGGCGTTCGACCTGCGCCACTGCGACGCTAGCGACCTGGCCGGCTGCGCCACCCAAAAGCCCGGCACCGTCACCCCGCTCCCGAATGTGGGTATCGACCATGCCCTGTACGTGGCGGTCGATGGCCCGCTGCACAGCGTGTACGTCTCCTTCCAGAAGGACGACGCGCTGATCGTGGTCGATACGAACGCCTGTAACGGCAGCCACCTGGCAGGATGCGCGACCCTGCATCCGCCGACGATCCACACCGGGACCGACCCCGAGTCCGTGATCCTTGATAGCCAAACGCAGACCCTGTACACCGCCAGCGAGGTCGACAACGACCTGTCGGTCATCGACGCCTCCCAGTGCAACGCGCAAACCACCTCCGGGTGCCGCCACCCCGCGCCGGCGATGGCCATCGCCGCCGGGGCGGGCGCCGCCGACCCGGCCGTCCACACCGCCTACCTCACCTCCGGCAGCAACACCGTTGCGATGATCGACACCGCCAGCTGCAACGCCAGCCACCTGTCCGGCTGCGCCGCCACCCCGCCCATGGTCACTGTCGGTACCAACCCGAAGGCGGTCGCGGTGGACGGCCAGACGCACACCGTCTACGTCGCCAACGCCGGCAACGGCAGCTCCGGCACCGTCTCGGTGATCAACGCCGCCACCTGCAACACCACCAGCGTGGGCGGCTGCGGAGGCCTCGCCACCCTCCAGGCGCCCGGCGGGAACCCCGACGGTGTCGCCGTCGACACCGCGACCGGCACCCTCTACGTGGCCACCCTCACCAGCAGCGGCCCGAACCTGATCTCGGTGTTCAACGCCGCCACCTGCAACGCCACCCACACCACTGGGTGCGGCCAGGCGCCAGCGGTGCTGAAAGTCGGCGACTCAGCGGGCGGAAACTCCGCCCTCAGCCTCGCCGTCAACCAGGTCACCAACACCGTTTACGCCACCAACGTGATCACCAACACCGTCCCGTTCGGCGGCGACAGCGTGCACGTGATCAATGGCGCCACCTGCGACGCGGCCACAACCACCGGCTGCGGCCAGACCCCGGTCACTGTCAAGGCTGGATTCAACCCCTGGGGGATCGCGGTCGACCAGGCCACCGACACCATCTACACCACCAACATCGCCGACGGCGAGCACCACAGCACCGTCTCGGTGATCAACGGCGCCACCTGCAACGGCACCAACCACACCGGCTGCGGCCAGACCCCCACCACGGCCCCGGCCGGCTTCGGCGCCCTCAGCGTGGCCATCGACCCCGCAACCAATGCCGTCTACGCGGCGAACATCGAAGACACCAGCGTGAGCGTGATCAATGGCGCCACCTGCAACGGCACCCACACCACCGGCTCCGGCCGGGCCCATCCGAAGGTCGCGGTCGGCAACTACCCAGGCAACATCACCGTCGACCCCGCCGCCCGCACCGCCTACATCAGCAACGGCGACAACACCGTCTCCGTCATACCCGGCTAGCCAGATTTCACTGCCCAGCCCGTCGGCGGTGGCGCCAGACCCGCACAGCGCCACCGCCACGGGACTGCCCACCACCGCTGACGGCCATGACCGCCAAATGCCGAACAACGGACAGATCCACGGACAGCTGGCCAGGCCTCGGCGCGGATCGCGGCGCCAAAACGACCGGTTCGGTGCGGCACAACCGTCAGTCAGACCGACCAGGACTCAGAGCACCATATCGGCGGCTATTCGCGCGCTTGCCACTGGAGTGTCGACCACGCTCTGCGGTCGGCGTCAGGCTGGTTGCGCAGACGCAGCAACCAGTGCAGATGCCCGGGCTCTCGGTGCTACTGGTTGAGTCCGCGGGCCCGCAGGTTGGCTCGGCTCGCGGCACTCGTGGGCAAGTACCTCAATGCGGCAGATGCGGTCGACTCAGCCTCCCGCCTCAACGGGTCGAAGAGTGAGCCGCGAACGGAGCGAGCGGGCTGGAGATTGGCACCTCTTAATTAGCATACGTGTCATGACTCAGCGGCGTCCCGCAGGGACGCGCCCCGGGTTGCCAGCGTTAGGACGGTGGCTCGGCGAACAACTCAAGCTGAATGTTGTCCGGGTCGCGGAAGACGAGCACGGCGGCACCCGGTATGGAGTTCGCCGCCGTGACCGGGGAATGGACGACTGCGGCGTCCGCCAGCCGTACCGCCCAGGCGTCGAGTTCCGCGCGGTCGGTGACAGTGAACGCCAGGTGATCCAGGCCGGCCCGCGTCTCGTCGAATGCGTCCTGGCTGCCGTGCCGGTGCTGCGTGAGCCCCAGGCGAGCGTGCAGGCCGTCGTGCCGGAGAAACACCTTGCGGCGCGCCCCGCCGGGCGCCGTGTACTCCCCGGCCCGCCGGAAACCGAGCACTTCCTCATACCAGGCCGCGCTCGCGTCAACGTCACGGACCGTCAGTCCCAAATGGTGGACGCCGCTGATCATGCCCTGCTCACCGCTTACCTCTCACCGCTCGATCATCTCATCCAGATGACGCACGAGACCTCCAGCGCGCCGCAGGGTCGGGCCAAGCGCGACTTCCGGCCAGATCGGATGACTGCCACACTGCCGACGGGCGCGTTGGTGCTGTCCTTGCCGCGCGACTCGCGGCAGAACAGTACGTTCATGGGATCGAGCGGCTGTGCATAAAGATACGGCCTGGCCGCCTGCCTGCTCGGCCGTGGCCAGGGCTACAAATGGTGTGCAGAACTCTTGATAACCGCGCGCCGACCCGCCGATCTGTATCCGGAACTGGGTGGGACGATGTCGGCTAGGACGAGCGCCGAAATGGTTGTTCTGGGCGTTATCCGTTGTGACTTGACAGTTTCGATTTGCTGGGCTCGCTTGCCGGTTCTGGAGCGCAGTCCCGCAGCGAGCCGCGAGTTCCAATCCGTGATCTGGCCTTTCGGCGGAACTCTGGTAGCTGCCTGCTGGCTCAGGATCGGATGATGGATTCGGTCCGAAAAGACATCTGTGAGCGAGCGGATCGGCAGGAACCGGATGCTCGCCTGGTCCGGGGTTCGTCCGGACGCCGAGCGTTCTGTCGCTGAGCGCTTTGCGTATCCGCGCTGCGTATCGGCCCTTCGGGACGAACGGCTGTTAGCTGAAGACTGTATCCGCGGCGGCGAGGATGTCGGTGACCTCGGTGCGCGTGGTGTAGTCGGGGTGGATGTCGATCCAGCGGATCGTCATCTCGGCGTCGATGAGGACGACGGTGGGCATCGGCAGGTTCTCGGTGCCGTCCGCGTTGACAGCGTGCAGGTCAGTGCCTAGCTTTTCCTGCGCGGCGCGCAGTTCCCGGGTTCTGGCCGGCAGCAGGATGCCGAGCTGGCTGGCGAGAGCGTTGCCCGCGTCACTGAGGACTGGGAACTGGAGGTCATTTTTTTCTTGTGCGGTCAGTGAGCCATCGGCCTTCTGCGGGCTGACTGCGATCAGGGCTATGCCCCGCTCGGTGAGGGCTGGATATAGCTGGTCCTGGTAGGCCCGGAGCGTCAGGTTGCAGTACGGGCACCAGGCACCGCGGTAGAACACGATCACCGCTGGCCGGGCGGCGGTCGCGGCTCGCAGTGATGTGGCGGCGCCGTGGGCATCGAGCATCGGCGCGTCGGAAAGCATGGTCCCGGGCCTCGCCGCGCCGGCGGGCACGCCGGCGGCGGTGAGCTGAGCGACCCACCGTCCGAACGCCGCCGCGACGTCGGCGGGGAGAGGGCGCCGGGGAGTGGCCCTCATCTCGGCCACCTGATCGGCGATGGTTGCGGTCATATCTGTCACAGTTCTTCTCCTTGACCGGGGGTACCGGGCCGCTTCAGACGGCGACGCGTCCGCCGTCGGCCGGCAGGATCGTCCCGTAGACGAAGCTGGCGTCGTCGGATGCGAGGAAGCTGACTGCCGCGGCGATCTCGCTGGGATCCGCGGCACGTCCGGCGGGGAGGGTTGCGGTCAGGGCGTCGAACATGTCTCCCATCGCCGCGCTGGCGGGCGTGCGTGTTGGCCCGGGCGCGACCGCGTTGACCCGGACGCCGCGAGGGCCGTACTCCGCCGTCCAGGCCTTGGTGAGGGAGTCGATGGCCGCCCTGGAGGCGCCGTAGGCGGCCAGCCCGTTCATGCCGATGGCGGCGGCCATCGTCGAGATGTTGATGATCGCGCCACCGCCTCTGGCGGCCATCCGGGGCGCGATCGCGGCAGCCAGGAAGAACGGCGCTTTGACGTTGACGTCGAAGACGAGATCGAACGCATCCTCGCTGGTCTGATCCGTCGGACCGCCCGAGGACGCCCCGGCATTGTTGACTAGGATGTCAACGTCGCGAGCGGCGTCGGCCAGCCGCTTGACGTCCGCAAGATTCTCCAGGTCAGCGTGGATGAACCGAGCATGGCCCCCAGCCGACTCGATCGCGGCGACCACCTCCTTCCCCCCTGCCTCGTCGCGGCCGGTGGCAATCACTTCGGCGCCGTCGGCGGCGAGCCGCGCAGCGATGGCGCGGCCGATGCCCGAGGTGGCGCCGGTGACGAGGGCGGTCTTCCCGTGCAATCTCATGGCTATCGTTTCCCCTATTAGGCAGAATGGATTGTGTGATCCATAATGCTGGGCGGCAAACTGGAATGTCAAATCCAGTTTGATTAGGATCTACGCATGAGCCCAGATGCCGATGGCGCCGCGGCCGCGCCGGCAACGCGCGGGCTGACTCACAAGGGTCAGCGGACCCGCCAGCGGATAATCGGCGCCGCGGCCGAGCTGATCTTCGAGCGCGGCGTCGCCCAGACCACGATCGAGGACGTGCGGGCCGCCGCGGACGTCAGCAGTTCGCAGCTCTATCACTACTTCGACGACAAGCCCGCTCTCGTCCGGGCCGTGATCGACCACCAGGCCGGTACGATCGTCGGCAACCAGGAGCAGTTCGACCTCAGCAGCCTGAACGGCTTGCGCGCCTGGCGCGACTTCGTCGTTCAGCACCAGCGCGAGCTCGGCTGCCGTGGCGGCTGCCCGATCGGGTCGCTCGGCAGCCAGACCGCGGAGACCGAGCCTGAGGCCAGGGCTGCCGTCGCGACGGGCTTCCGGCGCTGGGAGGGCACGATCCGGTCCGGCCTGCGGGAGATGCACAGACTCGGCCGCCTCACCCCCGGCGCCGACCCGGGCGAACTCGCCCTAGCGACACTCGCGGCGCTGCAAGGCGGGCTGCTTCTCGCTCAGATCCAGCGCGACACCAAGCCGCTGGAGGCCTCGCTCGACGCGATGATCAAACTCATCGCCGCCCTCAGCACCGGCGAAGCAGCCAGCCGCACCGAGACCCGCCCTGCCCCAGCCAAGGGCGATCCCACGAACCGGACCTGATGAGCGCCACGTAAAGTCCGGACGGGTTTGTGCCTGGCACAGGGACGCCAGGCCCCCGATCACCCATGAGCAGCACCATGCCAGAGCGGCACAGAACCGGTGGATCGGTAGGAGACATCAACGTCCGGCTGATGTACCTAGGGGTAGCGCCGATTCGGCGGTCCGGCGCTGCCGAAGCTCCCGCGGACACCTGTCCGGTTGCCACCCTCGGTGATTACCGCTCCGCGTAGTAGTCGGCGACTGCTCGAAACGCTTGTTTCGGTTCCCAAGGAAGATCGGGATAGGCAGCGCTTCGGCCGTTCTTCAAGAGTTTCACCAGGCTCATTGATGAGATATCGAGGTCATACTTTGGGACTGGGTTCGTGGGCGCTTGGTAGTCGACGAAAGTATGTACGAATGCCCCGGTAACGCCGGCGACGTCGAGAACCTCCAGGGTCTCTACGATCTCGCGGGCCTGGAGCTCCTCGTCCCTTACCGGAGTGCCCTTCAGACGAGTTTGGACGAACCGACCGACGATTGGCAGCTTGTGCAGCACCATCGAAGGGATGTGCACGATCCCGAATCCCAGCGTGCCCGACGTATCGGCACCAACATAAGTTCGCATCCCGAACTCAGTCACAACCACAGGCTTGCCCGTGTCGAGAGACGGCTGGAGCATGTCAACGTAACGTTCTTTGACTCTGCTGTCGCGGTAGTGGTCGACACCGACGAAATCGAACCGACTCCAGTCGACCGACTCCCAGACAAGCGATGCATAGGTAACAGGCCCCGAGAACACACGGCGAACTTCGCCTGTCGCCTGGGTGAGGTAGTCCGTCAGGGCGGGTGACCCTGCCGCACGGCTGGGTCTCTTCCGCATTCTTCGGACTCTCATCACGAGCGACCGACCGGGGAGGATCCCGCGCATGAACAGGGTCAGTTCCGATCCGATGCAAAAAACGACCTTCCCCGGCCAGCGCCGGAGGAGGTCCTCGGCCATACGCGCAGCGTCCACGGTGTATCTCAAGGTTCGCTCGGGGCTCTTGTTCCAAAGTTCGGGAGAGAGCCAGACATCGAGGTCCAACTCGAGAGCCAACCCCGCTGCGTTCTCAAGCCGCGAGATGTCCAGGCCACAGATCCGCACGGCGTTGCAATGAAGATCGTCCTTGATAATGGTGAGCTCACGTCGAACGACCTCCGGCTCGAATACAGGACGCCAGTTCTCTCCCAGCACCCGCCCGACGTCGTAGGTGACTCCCTTGATTCTCACCAGCCTGAGTCTTCCACGGGAGGGTGAAGACGAGTGAGCCCTCCGACGAGGGGGTCAGGAGGTCGAGGCAAGCCCACGCAGTGGGACGGCTGAAGGTTAGCCTTGCAGGTACAGAGCAGGGAATTCGGCTCACGTCTCCACGCCTCACTTGGAAACATCTGTGAAACGCAGATTCGGCGGTATGGAGTGTTGCTCGCGCGGATTGCTGCGCCATGCCGCTCGTTTGTTGTCGACATAGCGTGACCTGGCCAGACAGCTTACGTTGGATTTCCGTTGAACCGCTGGGGCCGGGACTGGCCCAGCTTCCCGGGTTCCAGCTTGGCCGGGAGGTGCCCGATGTCCACTGCCGCCCCATCCACCGCGCTCGCCACGATCCAGCCTGCCTTCACCGATCCCGAACGGCTCGCCCTCGCCGGCTACCTGGCCGGGTACCGCGGCCTGACCCGCGAGGCCTACGCCTTGGACCTGCGCCAGTTCACTGGCTGGTGTCGCAGCCGTTCCCTGTCGCTGTTCTCGGTGCGCCGCGCCGACATCGAAAGCTTCGCCCGGCAACTCGAAGCCAACGGCCGAGCCCGCGCCACGGTCACCCGGCGCCTATCTACCATCGCCGGGTTCTACAAGTACGCCGTCGAAGAAGAACTCCTCGATCACTCGCCCACCGCCCATGTCCGGCGGCCGCGGGTCGACTACGAGTCTCATGCGGTCGCGCTGGACCGTAACGAGCTCGGCGCGCTGCTGGTGGCCGCCGGGCTCGGCTCGCCTGTGGAGCACGCGCTTATCTCCTTGCTGGCCTTGAACGGCCTGCGGGTCTCCGAAGCGACCGGCGCCGACATCGAGCATCTGGGCCTGGAGCGCGAACACCGGACGCTTGACCATCACCCGCAAGGGCGGCAAGGTCGTCACGATCCCGCTGGCGCCGCGCACTGCCCGGGCCATCGACCTGGCCATCGGCAGGCGCACCGACGGGCCGGTGTTCCTGGCCGCAGACGGACGGCGGATAGACCGGCACGGTGCCGGGCGGCTCGTCCGCAAGGTCGCCCGCCGCGCCGGGATCACCAAAGCCGTCACCCCGCACACGCTTCGGCATGCATTTATTACCGCCGCGCTTGATGCCGGAGTGCCGCTGCGCGACGTCCAAGAGGCCGCCTCCCATGCGGATCCGCGAACCACGATGAGGTATGACCGGGCCCGAGGCAGCCTGGACCGGCACGCCGCCTACATCGTCGCGGCCTACGTCGCTGGCGCCGCCCGGTAACGCCTGCCGGATGGAAAGCTCCGCCCAGCAGCGACAGCCGCCGGGCGGAGCTGCCTGCAGCCAGGTCATTCCGATAACCACGCGGCGGTGACGTACTGCGACCTCAGCGCGAACGCGAGCCGCCGATCTGCGCGGACAGTCGGACGCTCAGACGGTCACTGGTGCGCATACAGATCAGGGTGATCGGAGCGGTACCGCCGGGCGCCGAGCCCGCGGGAGGCTGTGGATCATCCCCACCTGGCTTGGCTGCGGCCGCGACTGTCCCCTGGTGCTCGCCGGGGCGCCAGAGGAACGGTGTTCGTCGCGGCTAGCCCAGACGTATTCGGCTGATGGCCCTGTTGTTGGCCTGCGGCAGCATTACCGCCAGCCGGGCCAGCAGCCGTCCGCGCCCCCCACACCCCGGCCATCCCATGCAATGCGTTCACGTAACGCTCCTAATGACTTGGGGGAGGAGCGCTCCCGCCGTCTTGTCGCGCAGACCCTGGTAGGCCGCGCCGGCCGCCCGGCTGATATGGCCGGATTAGTGGCAAACCTGGTCTCGCCGGCCGCTTCCTTCATGGCCGGCCAAGTAATCCAGGTCAACGGCGGCGCGCTGCTCGGGTGCTGATATCACCTTCCGACCGGGGGCGCACAGCCTCCGATCGGATCGGCCTGCGCGGCCGAGATCGGCGAGACAGGCAGCCGCGCCGATGGGGGTGATCGGTGCGACCGATGCCAGATGACGGGCGGGCGCTGGGCGGCGATGCCGACAAGGGCACACGCCACTGCCAAGGCAGTGAGCAGACTGGTGCCCCAGCCAGCGCCGAGCACTGCCCCGCCGGCAGCCGGACCGAGCAGGCAGCCGGCGACCAGAGCACAGGTAATGAGCCTCTTGCGGCGGCCTGCCGCGCCAGGCCGGGCCCGGTCACCGGTGGTCACCGGCACGGCCGGGGAGAGCAGGCTCTCGCTCAGGGCGCCGATGATCATGGCGGCGGCGAAGAGAACCTGCACGGCCGCGCCGCGGCTTAGCGGGCCGGCGGCGATGACCGCTGCCCAGATCCCCGCGCAGCCCGCAGCGGACAGGGCCACGCCCGCGACCCGCCGCCGGCCGACCGGCCATAGCAGCAGGAGCGGTCGGGCACGCCCCGCGGCGCAGGCGCCGGCCCGGGAGTGATCGCTGAGCAGGCTCAGCGTGACAGCCGGAGTGCTGTCTTGACCGGCCTGCGCATCCAGGAGCGTTCGCCTTCTGGGCGGCCAGATGGCCAGGGCCGGCGGGTTGTGCAGGTTCACGGCTGTCCCCTTTACCGGGTGCGGAATTGATTCCACTGTCGCCTGCCCTCACGGACGCAGGCTTTGCGGCGCCTGCGCGGCAGCCGTGCCGGGCTGCCGGCGCTGGCCGTAAGTGGTGAGCAGTGCCGAGAGGACCTGGCGAAGCACGGAGCCGGGATCGGCGATCGGCTGGGTGGCGGGCCGCTGGGTCGCGCGACGCGCGCGCCGGGCCGCCCGTGCGATCCGGTAACACTCGGCCTCGCTGCGCATCTCGGCGATCCGGGTGTCGGTGAGCTTTTGCTGGATGTAGGGGTGCATCGTGATCTCCTCGGGGTGTGGTCTGGTGACTTATCCCGAGGATGCCGGTAAGGCCGCGACGCACGGATCGGGCGATTGCCCCCTTCCCGGGCGGGCGGTTCCTTAGATTCCCGGCCACCCGCCTTACGTCGCGCCGTCGGCTCAGGCCCGGTCGGCGGCTCCAAGGCGGTGCGCGATGGCGGCGGCTTCCACCCGTCGGCTGACGCCCAGCTTGGCCATGATGTTGGAGACGTGCACGCTGGCGGTCTTGGCGCTGATGAACAGGGCGCGAGCGATCTCGGGGTTGGACCGGCCCGCGGCCACCAGCGCGAGTACTTCGCGTTCGCGGTCGGTGAGCCCGAACCGGGCCAGTTCGTCGGCCGCTGCGTGCCCGGCCGACCGCGCCGGCCCGGCGCCGGGCGCCGCGGGCACCAGCCTGAGGCGGGCCCGGCGGGCCAGGCCGGCGGCGTCGGCGGCGAGCGGCTCGGCGCCGAGCCGGTCCGCGGTCGCGTAGGCCTCCTGGACGGCGGCGGCCGCGGCGTCGCGGTCATCGGCGGCAATCTGCGCCTCGGCCAGCCGTAGTAGCGCATAGGCCAGCGGGTAGGGCTCGCGCGCGGTCCGCCACGCGGCGACGGCCGCCGCCCACAGGGCGGGGTCATCGGTGCCGGCCGCCCGCGCCCGCTCGGCGGCCGTCAGCGCCTGGTAGCCACGGCTGGCCGGGGTGGGCGTCGGCGTGTCTTCGGCCAGGGCCGCCAGTTCGCCGCGCTGCCGCCGGTGGCTGCGGGGATGCCCTCCCGCCGGTCCCGGGCCAGCGTCGTCTCGTCGGCTTCTGTCTTCGTTCCCAGCCACAGCAGCGGCCAGGCGTACCGCGACCCCCAGGAGGTGGATCCGTGCGCCAGCCCGCCGGCGACCTCCTCCCGCGCGCCGGCGCTGTCTCCGCGCCCGAGCGCGATCAGCGCCCCGACGTAATGTATCGGCTGCACGAACTGCAGGTCGGCGGTGTCACCTAGCACCCGGCGGGCGCTCCGCAACGCGGCTGCCGCCTCACCGAGCCGGCCACGCATGGCGGCTAGTTCCGCCCGCTGGATCTCCACGTAACCCGCAACTGCCCCTTCGGGGATGACGGCCAGCCCCTCGGTGAGCACCCGTTCTGCCTCCGCCCACCGGCCTAGCCGCAGCAGCGGATCAGCCTGGTTGCTCATCAGGTACGGGCCCTCTGACCGGGTCAGCCCCAGCCGTCCCGCCAGGTCCAGCCCTTCGGCTGCGGTCTGAATGGCCTCTTCATGCCGCCCCAGGAACGCCAGCACGTCTGACAGGTTGACATAGCACGTCAGGGCGGTCATCGGGGCGTCGATGCCGAGTGCTAGCCGCAGGCCCTCCCTGAAGGACTCCAGGCCGGCCTCGCCGGGGCGCAGATAGGTGCTGGCCCCTCCGAGTGTGGTAACGGCCTCGGCTTCCACGTCCTTTGCCCCGGCGGCGCGGGCAGCGGCCACCGCCCGCCGGGCCATGTCCTCCGCGGCCTGCATATCGCCTACATGCATCAGCGACCGGGCCAGCGCGGTCAGCACTACCGCATGCACCCGGGTGCCATGTCCCGCGGGCAGCAGCGCCAGCGCCTGCTCCAGAGCCGTCACCGACTCGGCCGGGCGGCTCGCATCTCGCAGCACCTGCCCGCGCTGCTCCAGCAGCAGCGCCCGCCGAACCGGGTCGAAACCCGGCGGCAGGCCGGCCAGCGCCGCCTCCAGCAAAGACAGCGCCCGGGCCAGCGCCCCCGACCGGTAGGCGGCCTCGGCGGCCAGCCGGTTCACCTCCACCAGATCCATCCCGGTGCCCTGCCCGGCGTCCGCTACCCGGGGCCACATCTCCACCGCCCGTTCCAGGTGGCGCAGCGCCTCGGCCGGCGCGTAGGAGGCCGTGGCGTTGGTGGCCGCCTCGATCGTGGCCGGCAGTGCCCGGGGCAGATCGAGCGCGGCATACCAGTGATAGGCCAACAACGCGGGCACGGCCGCGGCGTCGCCGGCCAGCGCCCGGTCCCGCTCCAGCGCCTCCGCGTAGGCGGCGTGCAGGCCTCCCCGCTCCCCGGGCAGCATGTCGTCGTAGACCGCGTCCCGGGTCAGCGCGTGCCGGAACGCGTAGCTATGCCCGGTGTGATCCACCAGCAGCAGGTGGTTGTCCACCGTCTCGCGCAGCGCCGCGAACAGCTCCGCCTCTCCCATCCCGGCGACCTCCGCCAGCAGCCGGTCGGGCACCACCCGCCCGGCGACCGAGGCAATACGCAGCAGCCGCTGGGCGGCCGGGCTGACCGCATCGACCCGGCTCAGCAGCACATCCCGCAGCGACGGCGGCAGATCACCCGGATCCCCGCCGTCCCTGACCACCCCGGCGATCTCCTCGACCAAGTAGGCGTTGCCGCCCGACCGGTCGAACACCTCCTCCGCCAAGGCCGGGGACGGTTCACTGTCGAGGATGGCCGCGAGCTGGGCCGCGACCTCACCGCGGCCGAACCTGCGCAGCTCGATGTGATCCACCGACCGGACCCGTTCCCAGCCGGTCAGCAGCGGACGCAGCGGATGCCGCCGGTGCAGCTCATCGGAGCGGTAGGTGATCACCAGCAGCACCGGGACCGCCCGCAGCGCCCTGACAAGGAACGCGGCCAGATCCAGGGTGGACGGGTCGGCCCAGTGCAGGTCCTCGATGACGAACATCACCGGCCGGGCCGCGCTCAGCCGCCCCAGCAGGCCCAGCACCAGCTCTAGCAACTGTCCTGCCTGAAGGCCCTCGCCGGCAGCCGGGGCGGCGGCTACCGGCCCAAGTTCGGGAAGCAGCCGGGCCAGCCCCGGCCCCGCCG
Organism: uncultured Actinomycetes bacterium; assembly: GCA_963834515.1. Lineage (GTDB taxonomy): Bacteria > Actinomycetota > Actinomycetes > Streptosporangiales > Streptosporangiaceae > RYN-230. The sequence goes on from CAWICB010000001.1 coordinate 531,257, forward strand.
GGCCGAGCAGTTCGCCCAGCTCGTCGGCCGGCGTCATGCGGGCCAGCGCCCGCAGGGCATCCACCAACGGGGCCAGCGGCAGCCCTTCCGCCCCCAGCTCGATGCACTGCCCGGTCAGCACGCAGAACCCGGCCGCCGACCCCAGCGCCGCCAGCTCACCGACCAAGCGGGTCTTGCCGACCCCAGCTTCCCCGCCGATCAGCACGACCGCAGACCCGCCGCCCTCGGCCTGCCGCAGCGGCGCGGCCAGCGACGCCATCTCGTGCTTGCGGCCGATGAAGACCGGGCTCACCACGCTGGCGCTCATGGCCAAAACACTGCCACAGGCAGTGCTTCATCGCACCTGCCGCGCAACCCCATTCCCCCTGACAACCGCAGCGATGACGGTACCCCAGCGCCGCGGAATCACTGCCTGATCCTCGGCGGGGAAATGGCGCCCGATGACTACATCACCCGCAGCCCGGCGGCGACGGTTCGGCACTGCTGCGACGGATCGCTCGCAAGGGTCTCCTTGACAAGTGTCGCACGCACAGACCTGGATGATCTGCGCTGCTTGTACACAAAGAAGATGCCGTCAACGTCAGGTTCAGATTCGGCGATCTGGCCGCTCCGGGGACCGGGGTCACGCGCTGGCCGGGTATCTCTGGCGGGGGCGAGGAACAACGATCGCTCATGCTGACCTGTGCATAAGAATGCGCTGGTGCACCGACCGCTCATCGGCATAGAGGGGTGTTTCGGGGACGCCCCGCCGGTCCCGGGACCGGACCCGGCGGGCGTGGGCCCTCGCGGCGGGCGGAGACACCTGGCAAAGTGAACCGATGCTGCATCAGGTGGCCGACGGCGTCTGGGTCCGGCAGAGCGAGTGGGTCTGGAGCAATGCCATCGTGGTGCGCGGGGTGGGTGGGTTGATCCTGGTCGATCCCGGCATCGATGGTTCCGATCTGAACCAGCTCGCCGATGACGTGGACCGGCTCGGCATTCCGGTGGTCGCCGGGTTCTCCACCCATCCCCACTGGGACCACCCGCTCTGGCATTTCCGGTTCGGCGACGTGCCGCGCTACGCCACCCCCGCTGGCGCCCACGCTGCCAGTGATGCCCGGGAGCGGGGGACGAGGATGGCGGCGGAGAGCGCGTCGGGCATCCCTCTCGAGCTGTTCGGACTCGTCACCCCGCTGCCCGCGGACGGCGGGCCCGTGCCGGGCGAGATCGTTGAGCATCAGGCGCACGCGATCGGCCACGCCGCGGTCCTCCTCGCGGACCGTGGCGTCCTGCTCGCCGGGGACATGCTCTCCGACGTCTTGATCCCGCTCCTCGACCCTCGCCTTGATCCCGCTCCTCGACCCTCGCCGCCCCGATCAGGTGGGCGCCTATGAGACGGCACTCGACCGGCTGGGTGAGGCTGCCAGGCACGTCGATGTCCTGGTCCCCGGCCACGGGGCCGTTGCCGAGGGTCCCGAGGTGGCGGCCCGCCTTGCTGCCGATCATGCCTACATCGAGGCGCTGCGGCGAGGAGAGGAACCGGTCGACGCGCGTCTGGGTCGAGAGTGGCTCTCCGGCCCCCACCAGTCGAACCTGGAGCAGGCCCGACACTCATCCGGATGAACGTCGGCGTCATCGCGCTCATGGTCACCACCCGCTCGTGGCCCGCACAGCGGTCAGGAGCGCCCGTCCGGGACCCGCTCTGGCGGAGACCGCGGTGGTCTCGAGCTTGGCGTGCCCGAGGAGTTGCTGGACGGCAATCAGGTCCCACGCGGACAGGCCGGGTAGGCCGGGCGCATTGCTGTGCCCGGCCCCCCTCAGAACTGGACGTGCACGATTTTCATGCATCCGGCTCAAGCAAGCCCCGTGGGCTCGCTGGCGGGCAGAAGTGCCGGGCCTGTGCCTTTGGCGTGTTGCCGCTGGCAATGAGCGTGCAGGAGGCGGAGTTTAGCCTCGCCGGGCGTGCCGTCCGCGTTGGGCGATGATCGCGTTGCGGGTCATCGCTTTGCGGGTTACCGTCAGCCATTGTTCCCACTCGTGCGGGCTTTGCGGCGGGCGGTCGGCGTCGAGGAGTAGTTCCCCGCACGATGGGCAGCGGCCGCGCTGGGACTCCAGAAGCCGCAAGCTGGCGATGCCCATCGGCCGGGGTATTCCCCTGCGCCGCCGGTCGGCCCAGTAGCTGGCCAGGGCGGGGTCGTCGGTGGGCGAGTTGCCCCGGACCATCTGGTGCCTGACGATTTTCGTCCAGGCGAACCGGAGCATGTAGGCGCCGCTGGCGCGGTCGCCGAATACCCACTGGTCTTGCCGGGACGTGCAGAACTTGCCGAAGCAGCGGCGGACGATCCACCGGATCGGCTTGTTCGGGTGGCTATGCTTGGCCCACTTGCAGGTGAGCTTCCACAGGTAGTGATCCAGCGCGGCGAATACCTCGCTGGACACCGCTGTCTGGTAGTAGGCGGCCCAGCCCCGGATGATGGGGTTGAGCCGGGCGATGACCGCCTGCGCATTGGCCCCGCGCAGGGACCGCATTTCGGTGCGCAGCCGTTCCCGGATCCGCTTGATGGCCGCCTTGGACTGGGCTTGATCAGCAGCTTGCCGTGGTAGCGGCGGACGTTGAAACCCAGGAAGTCGAAGCCTTCATCGAGGGTGACGATGCGCGTCTTGTCCTCGTTGAAGGCCAGGCCCCTGGGCGCCAGCCATGCGGCGAGCCGGGCCTTGACCTGCTCGGCTTGCTGCCTGGTGTGGCAGAAGGCGACGAGGTCGTCGGCGTACCTGACCAGCACCGGGGAGCCCGCTGCGGCGAGTGCGGCATCGCTGCCGCCGCGCTGGTAGCGGACCCCGGCGGCACTCTCCATCCCGTGCAGGGCCACGTTCAGCAGCAGCGGGCTGATCACCCCGCCCTGGGGAGTTCCCTCCCCGGCCGGGGTGAGCCGGCCTTCCTCAACCACGCCAGCCCGCAGCCATCCGGCGATCAGTTCCCTGGCCGGGAATGTGCCGGGCTGGCTGAGGAGATGATCATGGCCGATCCGGCCGGACGCCGCCGCCAGGTCCGCGTCGAGTACCCAGGGCCGGCGCGGGGCGGCACCGCCGCCGCCCTTGCCCGCCTGGAAGATGGCCTCGATCGCGTCATGGCAGCCCCGGCCGGGCCGGAAGCCATATGACTTCGGCTCGAACCGTGCTTCCCACTCCGGTTCCAGCGCGTTCGCCGTCACGGCTTGCAGCGCCCTGTCGGCGATCACCGGGATACCGAGGGGGCGCCGCTTCCCAGCAGCACCCCGCTTGGGGATATACACCCGCCTGACCGGGCGGGCCACCCACGGTCCGGCCCGGTGCTGCACCCAGCCGGCCAGGTCACCCTTAGCCTGCGGGGTTAGCGCCACCTTCCCGTCGATACCCGCGGTCATGCGGCCAGCGTTGAGTTCCGTGACCCGCCGCACGCTGACCAGCGTGTTCGAGCGGGACCGGAGCATCAGCTTCTGCAGGTTGCGGACCCGTTTCAGGTCCCCCGCCTGCGACGCCGTGAAGATCGGCTGCCGCAGCCGCCGTACGTTCTCCTCAGCCGGGAGCCAGCTCACGCTCTCCCAGCACCAGGGCCCGTCCTCCGGTCCGTTCACCACACTCGTGGCGCCTAACTTGCCCTTCGGTTCCAGCGTCTTTGCCATCGTCATTCCTCACGGGCTCACCTGACCCGCGTCAGCGCCCTTTCAGGCCCGGGCAGCAGCCCGGTATCCGGCCAGTTATCCAGGACGGCCAGCGGAGGGCCAGCCACCACATCCCGGTTTCCTGCTGCCTTTCGGCTGCCGGCATTCGCTTGCCGGGTCATCCTGTTCCCGCACGGGAGCTGGGCCTTCCTTACGGTCGGCTTACCGGGCCATGCGCCCGGACCCGTACGGGGTTTCCACGTTCCGCACCTTGGAGATACGGCCGGGCTGGGTGCCTCCTCTACCCCGGGGACGGCGGTGCTCTCCCTGACCGGATGCCGTGCCCGGCCAGCGCCTGCCGCATCGCAGCGGCCAGTCCCTGCACCCCACACCTGCATCCCACCAGCGGGGCTACGCATCACGGGGCATCAACGGAGGTTCACGCGATTCACCCGTCCGGCCTGCCCCTCGCCTGTAATCCCCGGATGGGACGGGAACCCTCGGGCTTTCCCCTGAGCTTCACACCCCGCCGTTACCGGCGGCGCACGTCAGGGCGGGGCCGGGCGTGAGCACGCGCCCAGAACTACGCGACCGACATGATCGGCCCTCCAATCCGCGAGTTCCCTCGCAAGGTGCGACCTCGTGTCGCAACGGCATGAGCGTGCGTTTCGCTCCGGCGGCCAGCGCATAAGCATGCAGGCAGGTCGCCGTTCGCCGTTGCCGACGGCGCGAGAGTCCTCTTGATGACGGCGCGCACGTAGCCGCCGTTAGGGCACGGCGCTTCGCTCGTCGGCCATGCCGGGCGGCGCCGCACCGAACTGGGCGTTTCGGGCGGTTGCTGGCCGGCGCGTGAGGGCGATCGGCTGCTGCAGCGCCGGGATCGTCATCGTGGTGCCTGTGCTTTGCTGCTCCTTTACTGCGCCGGCTGGGGGTGTCACCCTGGACCGGTGAGGCCGAGGATCATGTACTGCAGCACGCCTGCGGGGCGCGTCGCGTACTCGACGTCGGGCGCTGGGCCACCGCTGTTGTTCGACTCGGGCTGGGTTTCCCATCTGCGCGGGCAGCTGGAGCTGTTTGCCTTTGGCAGCTTCGTCGAGCGGCTGGCGGGGCGATTCACCGTGATCCGATACGACAGGCCCGGGTGCGGCCTGTCCGACAGGGACGGGATAGATCTGTCGTTCGATGGGCAGGTGGCCGCAGCGCTGGCGGTGGCCGACGCGGTGGGCGCCGACCGTTTCGGCCTGTTCGGGGCCTCGCAGGGCGGTCAGCTGGCCGCCGCGATCGCGGCGCGGTACCCGGACCGGGTCAACGCGCTGGTGCTATACGGGATGTGCGCCAGCGGCAGCGATCTGGCGCCTGCCGAGGTCCGGGACTCGGTCGTGGCGCTGGTGCGGGCCCACTGGGGCCTGGGGCTGAAGGCGCTGGCCGGGGCCTTCGTCACCGACCCCACCGTCGAGGAGCTGGAGGCATTCACCCGGTTTCAGCGGGCCAGCGCCTCGGCCGCGGTGGCCGCCCGGCTGCTCGACGTCTACTACGCCACCGACATCAGGGCCCTGCTCCCGGCGATCCGGGCGCACACGGCGGTGCTGCACCGCGAGGCAGACAAGGGCACCAGGTTCGAGCTGGGGCGGGAGGTCGCCGCGCTGATCCCGGGGGCGACGCTGATCCCGCTGCCTGGTTCGAGCCACCTGTTCTACCACGGCGACTGGCCGACGGTCCTGGATGCGTTGCTCGGCTTCTTGTGCGAGCCCGCGATCGCGGGGCCGCGGCTGACCGGCCGTGAGCTCGAGGTAGCCGGGCTGGTCGCCGAGGGGCTGACCAACCAGGCCATCGCCCGGCGGCTGTCGGTCGCGCCGCGGACCGCTGAGGCGCACGTGGAGAACATCCGGCGCAAGCTGCAGGTGCACTCGCGGGCCCAGATCGCGGCGTGGGTGACCGAGCACCGGCTCCGCACCTGAGCGGCTCGGTAGTTCACCCGACGCATTCACGGGGGACGGCCGCCCCGGCCGGAGGGAACGGGAAAATTGCCGGTAGTTCACCCGATAGCCGCCCCAGGCCGGGCGGTCTTAGCGTCGAGGTATGACACACGCCACCAGGCCGACCCGCCCTCTGGCGGCCGCCGAGCGCCCGCAGCCGGCCGCGATGCCCGCGCTGACTATCCCGTCCCGCTTCTGCGGCCCCCCGGGCAGCGGCAACGGCGGCTACGTCTGCGGACGCATCGCCGCGTACCTCGATGGCCAGGTGACAGTCACGCTGCGCCGGCCACCTCCGCTGGCCACGCCCATGGCCGTGGACCGGGGCGGCGAAAGCTCGGTCCGCATCCACCACGGCCGCACCCTGATAGCCGAGGCGACCTCCTCGCCGGGCAGCCCGGCGCTGGAGATACCGGGCCCGGTCTCAATGGCGGAAGCTCGCGCGGCGGCCGGCCGCGCGCGCTACTACTCCGATCCGGTCTTCCCTGCCTGCTTCGTCTGCGGGACGGACCGCCAGCTAGGGGACGGGCTGCGGATCTTCCCCGGACCTGTGGCTTGCAGGCCGCTGTGGGCGGCGCCGTGGACACCGGATCCCTCGGTCACCGACGCCAGCGGGAGGGTCCGGCCGGAGGTGGTCTGGGCGGCGCTGGATTGTCCCAGCGGGATCGCCGCGGCTGAGGACGCCGACCTGGCCCAGGACACTGCGATCCTGCTCGGCCAGATGACGGCCAGCCTGGCGGTGCTGCCTGTGGCCGACGACCAGTACCGGGTGATCGCCTGGCCGGGCGGGCGTGACGGGCGCAAGCTCACCGCCGGGGCGGCGCTGCTCGGGCCCGGCGGCCAGGTGCTCGCCGCGGCCAGGGCCGTGTGGCTGACCATGCCGCGCCCGGTTCTGGCGTTGGCCGCTGAGGGAGCGTCGTGACCTCGCGACGGCGCGGCGTCGGGCTCACGCCGATGGAGACCCGGCGGGATGTCATCGTCCGGACCGCGGTGCTCGCCGACGAGCTGGGGTATGAGATCTTCGCGGTGCCCGAGGGCTGGGGACTGGACTCGACCCCGGTGCTGACCGAGATCGCGCTGCGCACTGCCAGGATTCACCTTCTCTCTGGCGTCCTGTCGGTCTGGGGACGCACCCCGGCCACGCTAGCGATGACCGCCGCCACTCTGTACCAGGTCTGCGGCGGGCGTTACCTGCTGGGCCTGGGCACCAGCACCAAAGCGCTGGCGGAGGGGTTCCACGACACCGCATTCGAGCACCCCGCCGCCAAGCTGCGCGACGCCGTGACCAAGGTCCGTGCGCTGCTGGCCGGGCAGCCCGCCCAGCTCGGCCAGGCCCCGGCCGCGCGCCCGCTGCGCCTAGGCCAGCCGCCCGCCCCCGACCTGCCCATCTGGGTCGCCGCGCTGGGCCATCACACCACCCGGGTCGCCGCCGAACTCGGCGACGGCTGGATCCCTGCGCTGGTGGCCCGGGACCGCCTCCCCGGCTGGGCGGCCCAGCTCAAGCAGCTGCGCGACGCCGCCGCCCCGAACGCGCGACCCCTCACGGTGGCGGCCGGGCCCATCACCGCCGCTGACGAGAACGCCGGCGCGGCCCGCGACATCGCCGCAGCCTGCACCGCCTGGTACCTGGGCGCGATGGGCGAGGTCTACGCCCGGTCCATGTCCGGCCAGGGCTATGCCGCCGAGGTCCAAGCGATCATCGCCGCGAACCCGCGCCCCAGCCCACGAGGAGGGACCATTCCACCCAGCGCCCAGGTCATCCTCGACCAGCTCGCCGCCTACGGAAACTGCGATCAGGTCCGCGAGCAACTCCAGCCCTGGGATCACGCGGCCGACATCGTCACCATCCTGCTGCCACCAGGCATGCCCTGGCCCAACATCGAAGCGACCCTCCTGGCCGCAGCACCAAGCGCCCGGCCGGTGCGCCCTAGGAGCCTGTCCGCCGCCGCAGCCGGTCAGGGCACTCCCAAGGTGGCGGCCGAACATCTTTAGGTAGCGCGGCACGCAGGACAATGCTGAGTAACTAAAGATCTGCTCCCTCCTCTCCGTCCAGCCCATACACGCTGTCCGACGTGCCGAATCGGCAGGGAGGATGTGGACGGTTCATGCACCTACGGCCGGACTTTCGCCCGGCCGAGGCGGCCGACTCTGTGACGAGTAATCATGCTGGGCTACGTATAAGCATGCATCCAGGCAACACTCGGTCATCGGCAGATCAGGGCGTACCCGTGCTGGGCGCTCTCCGGCGATTAGGTCCCCCTGACTCTGTGGCCCTGCCTGTTCCGCGGTGTCCTTCGGCTCGGCGAGACTCCTGGCCTGCCGCCGGTGACTTCCTGTGACGTGCAGATAAGGGCACTGGTTCAAATTCTTCCAGGCGGTAGGGAAGCGCCTGCTCAGCGTGGATTTCGGGCCCTGGGGTGGGCGAGATGAGAAAGATCGTCTGACCGTGTCTTGACCGTCGGAGTGGACGTGGCTGGCCGGCATGCAGCCCACGGGCCGGGCCGCAATGGCAGGCCCGGCGCGGGCGGGGACCTGCCGCTGGTACGGCAGAGACCCGCAGCGGCCACTGCCCGGCTGTGGACGCGATGACCGGAGCGGTCGTAGATGCCGCAGGCCGGGGCAAGATCTGGATCAGCGTTTGCCGGCAGCCTGCGGGGTGCGCCTACGGACCAGTGAACCTGGGGGATTTCAGATGGTAAGGAGAAGGTCTACGGTTCGATTCCGTAAGGGGGCTCCAGGTCATGAATGCTTTTCGAATATGGAACCGAGTACCCTCTTCGATTGAGTGGCATTTGAGTGGCAAATGCCGCACAAGGCAGGTACTCGTGACCTGGGAGTTCGCCCACAGTAGGGCCGGTACAGCGGTTCCCGTCTGGGGAACAGGTTCTGGATTAGGCTCGACGAAAGCATGAGCCATGCCGTGGCCTGTGAATCGGGGCCTGACGTGCCCTGGGTTTCAAGTTTGGCCCGGGCCGCACTGGCCGTCCTGGCGGTCCCGATCCGCTCTCAGGAGCCGAGCGTGCCGGCCAGGACCGCGCGTTGCTGACGGCTGGGCTCGGCGCCCGGGCCCGCGGGTGTTGGTGCGGCGCTCGGCCTGCCTGGTGCGCTGCGTTGTTCAGGCGCGGGGTTGCGCCGTGGCACGGCCCTGCGCGCCGGTCGGCGTCCCGCTGCGCCACGTGAGGAACCAGGCGCGGCGCACGGCACGTGGCCAGGCGCCGGCCGCCAGGTAGCTCCCCCCAGGGCTTTGACGCTGTCGATGCCAGGTCCTCGCCGCCGATGGCTGGGCGGCGCACCGCCGCGCGGCTCGCACCGTGCCGGAGCCCTTGCCGCCAGTCCGGTGAATACGAGCGGTAGGCGCAGCCGACCCGTAGATAGGCCGGGACCACGTGCATCCTCCCTGCCGAGTATTTGCCCAGGCAGGTGCGGGTTGGAGTCCGGGCAGCGGCGCGCAGATCATCTGGTTCTGGTTAGGCGCGTAGGGCCGTGTCCAGGCAGGTCTCGCGGGAGGCTCCGCGGGGTTCACGGATGTTCACCACGCAGGAAAAGGCACACAAAACAGCCGCCGGCGGCCAAAGCGAAGACGGCCAAACCCGGGCTTGTTATAACGGCGGCACTGTGCGCCCCGCTCGAGGCTTGGGATGATTACGCAGCGTTGTACAGGGCGTCCCACCGTCACTTTCCTGCCGACTATGAACTGGTCACGTGGTTGACTTTCGTAGGGTTCAGTTCGCCCAGATCAGCCGGATCTGGATGCTCACACAGCGGTAGGCAGCGATCACGTTAGGGCCAGCGGCTTGATCATGGGGACGCTGGCGCGATTGGCGCTTCACCGAAGATTCGGGGCCAGCGAGGCGCGATGCCCTCGGGCCGGCCGTCCATACTATTTCCAGTGACTTGCCTGAGGGGGCGGCCATGCCTGAGGCCTGCGGTGCGTTCGGGCGCAGTCGCGAGCTCGGCGCGGTGGCTGCTTTCCTGGATGGGTTGCCGTCGGGGCCGTCTGGGCTCCTGCTTGAGGGAGAAGCCGGGATCGGCAAGACGACGGTGTGGATGGCCGGGGTAGCCGACGCGGCCGCGCGCTCGTACCTGGTCTTGTCGACCCGTCCGACTGAATCGGAGGCGAAGCTCTCGTTCGCGGCGCTTGGTGATCTGATGGACGGGGTCATCGAGCGGGTGCTCGCCGAGCTGCCTGCGCCTCAGCAGAACGCTCTGCAAGTAGCGCTGCTGTTGAAAGATCCGGAGGGCAGCCCGCTGGAGCACAGGGCCGTCTGTGCTGCTTTCCTGGGGGTAATGCGCCTCCTGGCCGCGCACAGCCCTGTGGTTATCGCCATCGATGACCTTCAGTGGCTTGATCGGCCGAGTTCGATGACGCTCGGCTACGCCCTGCGGCGTCTGGGGAAGGAGCCGGTCGGGCTGCTGGCGTCGGTCCGGGTCGGGGCGGACGGGCAGCCGGCGTCTTCGGCTGGAGCGGGCTTGGCGGCAGGGCACGTCGGGCACCTGCCGATCGGTCCGCTGGCGCCAGCCGATTACGAGGCGGCGATCCGGGCATCGGCTGGTGACCGGCTTTCCCGGCTCACCATCCGCCGGCTGTTCGAGGCTTCGGGCGGGAATCTGTTCTATGGTCTGGAGCTGGCCAGGGCGCTGGGCCGGATGGAAACGGACCTGATGCCGGGGGAACCGCTTCCGGTGCCTGCTGGCCTGCATGGGGTTCTGAGTTCCCGGGTCGCGGCGCTCCCGGCGGATGTCCAAGATGTCCTGCTGGCGGCGTCGTGCCTGCGGTCACCGACGATCTCGATGCTGGAACGGGCGAACGGGCCAGCGGCGTGGCCGGCCCTGCAGGCGGCCGCCGCCGAGGGTGTCGTGGAGATCGAGGGCGCCAGGGTCCGGTTCACCCACCCCCTGCTTGCCTCGGCGATCTACTCCCGAGTCGCGCCCTGGCGGCGCCGGCAGGCCCATCGCAAGCTGAGCCTCATCACCCCGAATGCGGAGGAACGAGCCAGGCATCGGGCCTTGTCCGCAGAGGGACCCGACGAGCAGGCTGCCGCTGATCTGGCCAGGGCGGCGCGGGCGGCGGCCGCGCGTGGCGCTCCGGGCGCCGCGGCGGAACTGGCTGAGCTCGCGGTCGCCCGTACCCCAGTCGAACTGGCACCGGCCAGGCGGCGGCGTCGTCTGGACGCCGCCGAGTACTTGTTCCTGGCTGGTGACACGGCCCGGGCGCGGCATGGCCTTGAGGCACTGGCGCAGGACATGCCGGGCGGCGGTGAGCGGGCGGAAACACTGCTGGTCCTGGCCAGGCTCCTGCTGCATGACGCGGGGGATCTGGTGGCGGTGCCGGTCCTTGATGAGGCGCTCGCCGAGGCCTCCGCGGACCAAGTCCTGCAGGCTCGTATCCATATCAGCCTCGCGAGGACGTGCGGTGTTGACCTGCGCTATTGCCTCCGGCACGCGGAGGCGGGCCTCGCGCTGGCACGGCAGGCAGGCGATCAGGGGCTGGCCAGGCAGGCGCGAGGTGAGAAGCAGTACGCCGATTTCATGCTGGGCAGCGGCCTTGGCTTCGAGCGTGCCGATCACAGGGTCGTGGAGCCTGAGCCGCAGCGCGAGCCGTCCGCGGTTGAGGAGCGCGCGTTGACCATCCTTGGGTTGTGCCTGGTACGCGCCGATCGCTTCGATGAGGCCCGGCGCCTGCTGCAGCGGGCAGTTCAAGCCGCCCAGGAGGAGGGTGACGAGAGCTCGCTGCCCAACCTGCTGGCTCACCTGGCCGACCTGGAGTGCTGGGCGGGGAACTGGCTGACAGCCGAAAGCTACGCTTCACGAAGCTGGGAGGCGAGCGAGCAAGTCGATCACCGTGTCTGGCGGGTGACGACCTTCTACGCGCGGGCGCTTATCGACGCGCACATGGGACGCATCGACGTGGCCCGGGCGGCAGCTGGCGAAGGCCTGTCCGTCGCCAGCGCAGCCGGGGATGACTGGGCCGCCATGATGTTGCACGGTGTGCTTGGTTTCGCGGAACTGTCGGCCGGGAATCTCGGGGCAGCCGAGGCGAGCTTGTCCGCCGCTGTCGGCCTCGCCGGCCGGATCGGCCTGGCCGAACCAGCCGCCTGGCGTTTCCACGCCAACCACGTCGAGATCGTGATTGGCCTGGGCGACCTCGACCGGGCGGAAGTGCTCCTGACGTGGCTTGAGCGGCAGGGCCGCGCCACTGGGCGGCTGTGGACCCTGGCCACCGCGGCTCGCTGCCGGGCGCTGCTGCTGGCCGCCCGGGGCGATATCTCCGGCGCTGTCCTGGCGCTGGATGAAGCGCTGAGCCACCACCAGCACCTGGCGATGCCCTTCGAGCATGCGCGCACCCTGCTGGTCAGCGGGCAGGTGCAGCGCAGAGCTAAGCGCAAGCGGGTCGCCAGGCAGTACCTGGACGATGCCCTGGGCATCTTCGAGTCCCTGCCCGCCCCGACGTGGGCGGGGCGCGCTCGCTCGGAGCTTTCCCGCATCGGGCTTCGCCCGCCGGCGCCGCTCGAGCTGAGCGCGACCGAGGAGCGCGTCGCCGTCCTGGCCGCGTCCGGCCACACAAACCGGCAGGTCGCCGCGGCGTTGTTCCTGAGTTCCCGGACCGTGGAAGCTAACCTTGCCCGCGTCTACCGCAAGCTCGGCGTGTCCTCGCGGGCCGAACTCGGCGCGGCCATGACCCGCCGGGGACCGGCCGGGCCGCAGTCCTGAGGACATCCGGCCCGGCCGGGCATGCCGGCCGCTGGCCGCGGGCCGGCTGCCCGTTCACTCGGCCGCCGCACCTTCATGTGGAAACACCGGATTCCTTCTGGTGGCTCTGCTCCTACCGTCTCAGTAACCGGCTTGCCGCATGGTCCCGGCAGGGGCGGTGGAGGCCGCCCGCATGGACCCGGCGAGCAACCCGTGACAGCGTCGCGTCGAATATGAGAGGGCGAAAGAGATGTTCCGCACCGTGAATGGAGAAACCGTGAAGCGGCTCCAGCCAAAGACGAAGACGGCCGTCTTCGCGATCCTGTGGATCGTGCTTGTTTGCGCCGCGCTGGCTTTCATCGCATTCGCCGGCCATGTGTGAAGGCGGTCACGCCAGATCGCGAGAGCAAAGATCGCGGGGGGTAAAGGAAAACAACACCAGGAGTGCAGGTCCGATGCCGTGGTTATCTGGCTGCGTGGAGGCGGCTGATGAGCTGGGAGAACGGCGCGCTGGCTACCGAGGTGTACGACCTCGAGAAGCCCATCGGGCGTTCCTTCGGGGACGTGGAGTATTACACGTGCCTGCTCGCCAAAGTCAGCGGACGTATCCTGGAACCGGCAACCGGAACGGGCCGGATCCTTATCCCGCTCCTTGAGGCAGGTCATGAGGTAGATGGCCTAGATAGCTCGGCGGAGATGCTTGCGGTCTGCCGTCGGCACTGCCGTGACCGCGGCCTTGATCCAGTCCTGCGCGAGGCCGACATGACAATCTTCGTACATCTGGCGGCCTATGAGGCGGTGATCATCCCGGCCGGATCGATCGCGCTGCTCAACGGGCGGAAGGCGGCGCTGCAAGCCCTGACGTGCTTTCGTGACTCGCTCGTTCCGGGAGGCCAGCTGTTCGTCGATGTTCCGGTGCCCCGGCCCGGGGCCAAGCACGAGCCGATGCGCTACTGGCGGCGCGATTCCCATCTGTGGACGCTCCAGACCATGAATATCGAACACGACCCGGCCGCTAACCAGACGACCCGCCTCCTCCGCTACGACAAATGGCAGGACGGAACCCTGCGCATGACGGAACTGCAGACATTCCGATTGCAGCACTGGAACCCGCACGAATTCGAGGGCCTGCTGGCGGAAGCCGGATTCACCGACATACTCGTGACGGCCGACTACAAGAACAACTGCACACCCGGACCCGGCGACGCCATCTGGACCTTCCATGCCACCGCTTCACATACAAGATGAGCTGGCACTCGCTGGTTCAGCCCCCCCAGCGCACCGGCCTCGCGGCCCCCTCAGGCCAGGAGTAGCTGGACCGGCCGGGCTTGAAGGCGGGCCTAACGGCCCAGTTCCCAGCCAGCATCCCGACGCTGCTGCCGCGGGCTTGCCGCTCTTCCCCCACCGCGCCAGACCATCATCCTGCAGCGCCAAAGCTAAGCGCAGCCATCCCACAGCGCCCTCTGGGCGCTGCAAGAATGTCCGTTATGCGCGGCCACGACCGTGGACAGCCGCTTTCATAAGGCGCCCAGATCGGCGGATCCGGCACGCTTCCGCTATTGCACGCCCAGTCGCGTTCGTCAGTCCGTGGGCGGTTCGGGCAGGGTCTCGGCCAGCGCCTCAAGCGCGGCGGTCCAGCTTTCCCAGTAGGGGCGGCCGGGCTCGGCGGCGATGGCGTTGATGAGCTGCTGCCGGAATGGTTCCCTGTCGCCGCCGAACGCGTGATCGACGACCGCGGCCGCGAGCGCGAACACCCTGCTCTGCCACGGGGCGTCGAAGGCCAGCTCCCCGTTCCGCCGGGGCAGGTCCGGGTCCGACAGGCTCAGCTGCCGGCTCACAGGCGAGCCACGCCGATCATCGAGTCCCGGGTGACCAGCCCGGCCAGCTCCAGCTCGGTCATGCCCTCAGTCTCCGGCGGGCGCTGGGGCAGGACGAGATAGCGGACCTCGGCGGAGGAGTCCCACACCCGGATCTCGGCATCCTCTGGGAGGTGGCAGCCCATCTCGGCCAGCAGCGTCCGGGGTTCCCGGACCATCCGGGCCCGGTACGGGGGGTCCTTGTACCACGCCGGCGGCAGCCCCAGTACCGGCCACGGGTAGCACGAGCACAGCGTGCACACGATGACGTTGTGGATGGCCGCAGTGTTCTCCACGACCACCATGTGGCCGCCCTCCGGCCCGCCGAAGCCAAGCTCGGCGATGGCAGCGGTGCCCTCAGCCACCAGGCGCTGCTTGTACTGCGGGTCGGCCCAGGCCCGGGCCACGACCTTCGCCCCGTTCATCGGGCCTATCTCCAGCTCGTAACGGCGGGTGACCTCCTCGATGAAGCTCCATCCGCTCGATCGAATGCCGGAACTCACCCCCGCTCGCCCCGACCGCGCCCGCGGCCACCGCCAGGAGCGCCCGGGCCACCGCCTCCCACCGGTCGTGAAAGGCCGGCTCCGTCGGCGAATGAACCACCGCCCCGAAACCCTGCATGCCGCCCAGGTCATGGATGCCGTCCACCAGCACGACACTACCCGCCCGTCCTGCCACAACCTGTGAACGCGGGTTTGCCTTACCCGCCGCCGCCCTGACCCCGGCCGGCGCGGCCGGCACCGCCGGCTCACCCGCTTCCGGGGCGAGGCTAGCTCCCAAGGTGACCGCCTACGTCGCCACGGGCTCGGGCGTGACCCCGATCAACACCGCTACCAACAAGGCCGGCGAGGCGATCAAGGTCGGGGTGAGCCCCTTCGCCATCGCGATCACGTCGAACGGGAAAACCGCCTACGTCGCCAACGCCGACTCGGGCACGGTGACCCCGATCCGGACCGCCACCAACACCGCGCTCAAGGCGATCAAGGTCGGGGTCGGCCCGGATGCTATCGCGATCACGCCGTGACGATCGGACAGCCGAGGCCGTGCTCAGCGGTAGCCCGGCCCCGGCCACCCCGGCCGGCGGCCGCCCGCGAACGTGCGGCCTGATCACCGGGCCGCTCGCTGCCGAGGTGATCAGCTGTCCGATGCTGCCGACCTCAACTGGGCGGCCGGCTCCTCGCCGCCGTGACCGGGGTTGAGGTAGATGGCGTCGCGAACGGCGTGGACAGCGAACGTCGCCGCGGCGGCTGCCGCGGCCACCCGGGCCACGCCTGGCTGCTGCTGCCAGCAGGCCAGCTCGCCTTCTGGCCCTGGCTGCACACCTACAATCACCACCGGGGCCACGCACTCGGCGGCCACCCGCCAAGCAAGCCGCGTCCCCAACCTGTCAGGGCAGTACACGTAGGCCGGGCCGCCTGGCGGCGGAGCATCACCTCATGACGCCGGACCATGATTTCCGCGTCCTTGGCGCCGGGCTGCGGCCCAGCAGGACCAGCGAACCGAACACCGCCGGGGCCCCATCGTCATGGTGTGATGTCCGCTCACAGCCGCGATGACAATCGTTCGAGTGTCCATGATGAGCGGATGTCGTGGCCCGGGCCAACCGGATGGTTTGCATGGTAGGCCTGGGCTGGCCCGGCGGCAGTCCGTAGAGTCGGGGGGACCGAGACCCCGCGGCCGCCTGGGAGCGATGTTGACCGAGCCAATCACTGTCGAGCGCGATGGATATGTGCTGCTCATCGGGGTCAACCGCCCGGCGAAGCGGAACGCCTTCGACCTCGCGACGATCGAGGCGCTGGGTGCTGCGTACGAGATTCTCGGCACCGACGATGAGTTCCGCGCGGGCGTGCTCTTCGCGCACGGCGATCACTTCTCGGCGGGCCTGGACCTGGCCGAGGTCGGTCCGGCGGTGGCCGGGTCTGGTCCCGGCGCGATTGCCGGCTCGCACCGCTTCGACCCGTTCGCGGTCTGGGGTGAGCCGGTGCCCAAGCCGGTCGTGCTGGCGGTCAATGGCATCGCTTACACGCTGTCCATTGAGCTCGCCCTGGCCGCCGATATCGTGGTCGCCGCCGATGACGTGCGCTTCCGCCAGCTGGAGATCGGCCGCGGGATCATGCCGTTCGGCGGCGCCACGTTCCGTGCGCCCGCGCAGCTCGGCTGGGGCAACGCGATGCGCTTCCTGCTCACCGCCGAGGAATTCGGCGCCGCCGAGGCGCTGCGGATCGGGCTGGTCCAGGAAGTCGTGCCGGCCGGGTCGCACACCGGGCGGGCGCGGGAACTGGCCCAGCTGATCGCCCGGCAGGCACCCCTCGGGGTGCAGGGCACGCTAGCCAACGCGCGCATCGGAAGGAGCCAGGGACCGGACGCGGCGCGCGAGCACATCGCATCCCTGCTACCCGGGATCCTGCGCAGCCAGGACGCGGCTGAGGGGCTACGCAGCTTCACCGAGCGGCGCGAGGCCCGCTTCACCGGCCGCTAACCGGAAGGCCGGCACACTCATCTGACCTCCGTTGAGGCGGGCGGCTGAATCGACCGCACATAGTGCGGATATTTGGGTCATGTGGCCCGCGAGGATCATCGTGGGTCGCGGCGGAGTGGGTGGTCGCTGGGGACTTCGACGAGGACGATCCGGACGCCGTCGGGGTCCTCGATCCACATCTCGGTCAGTCCCCAGGGGGAAGAACACGATGCTGGGTGAAGTCGGCGGGCCGAATTCCCGGTAGACGGCCAGGCCCAGCACGTCCCGGTAGAACCGGTGGCTCCGGTCCATGTGGCAACGACCGCCCGGGTGTTGGATGCTGGCCGATCCGGTCCGTTAGGGCCGACCCGCCACCGAAGACCAGCTACACCACCACGGCCACGGGCACAACCACGATCACCCGGCTATAAGGACCAGCGACGGGGTCGCTCAAGCCCTTCGGGCGAAGAGCGCAGACCGCTCGTGGCCACTGGAGTGATCACCAACATGGCGCTAGCCTTGGCCAAAGGGTTCTGGGGGGCCATGACCGACACCGGACGTACGCAGGCAGGGAACGTCGCGGCTGCGCCAGGCCCGCCTCCATCCCAAGTCCAGGTGGTCCCTCTTAAGGGGCTGCCGATCGTGGCTGCGGTCGTCGTGTTCGTCATCGTTTCCATCGCAGGCAACTGGCTGTGGGCCCTTACCTTCTGTCATGTCGTAGGCGGCGCGCTGTGGACGGCGATCGATCTGTTCGTCGGGCTGATCATCGGGCCGATCCTGGGCCGGTTGTCCATCGCGGCACGAGCGGAGTTCGCGGCGCGGTTCATGCCCAAGATGGTCCTCCTCATGCCTACCTTGGTCCTGATGACGCTCGCCGCCGGGTTCCAGCTGGCGCTGAAAGAGGGGAACCTCGCGCCCTCCAACCCGAACCACGCCTGGCTGATCGTCTCCTATTGCGTCGTCGGGGTGATGGCAGTGATCGCGCTCGGCGTGCTTGAACCAGCCAACATCGCCGTCCTCGTGGAGATGCGCAAATCGAGGCCGGACGGGGCGGTCATCGCCCTGTTGATGAGGCGATTCCTCTATACCGCCGGGATCACCGGCTTGATGCAAGTCGCGACCCTCATCATCATGACCAGGGTGGCGACCCAATGAGCAGCGAGCTGGCCACGGTCGCGCCGACGGCCCAGCGGCGCTTTCCACCGGTAGCCGAACTGACCATCTGCTCCCTGGCCTTGGTGGTCATCGGCGGGATCCTCTTGGCGTCATATGCCCCTCGCCGACCGCCTCTCGGCGTGCCGACCGCTCTCGCGGTCGTCAGCGCAGCGCTGCTACTCACGAGCGCCTACCTCCTGTCCAGGCTGCAAATGTTCGCATGGGAACGGTTCTTCTTGGTCTTCCGGTGGGCCCTGCTGGCCTACGTCATCTCGGCCGGGATGATCGGCTTCGCGTTCATCCATGATCACACCCGGGGCGCTCCGCTGTTCCTGCTGGTGGTGATGCTCGTGATCTTCGCGCTCGACGTTCCGCTCATCATCGCTTTTACCGTGGCGCGCTACTCCTCACCCCCGCACTCGGCGAGCTGACAGCCCGCTCATAAGTCTTTCTAAAAGATCTCTAGTGGTTGGGGTTACAGAAGGGTGTGGGCGCGTGGAACGTCTCCTGTTCTGGGAAGAGGTCCTGGGTTAACTCCGGCGGCAGGTACAGCCGTCACCCCTCTTTTGAATGGAAGTTCACCAAGTTTTGAATGGAAGTTCACCAAGGCTGACCTGAACGCCCTGCGGAGGCGAGGCCGATGAGGTGGCCGGGGACGCGGCTGCTCGACATCGCCTGCGGCTCCGGATACGCGGCCAGCGTCGCGGCCGACCGCGGGGCCAGCGTCGCTGGACTGGATGCCTCCGAGGCACTGATCGCGATCGCGCGGGCACGCACGCCGGGGCGGACTTCCGGGTCGGCAACATGTTCGCGCTGCCGTTCGGCGATGACCAGTTCGACGTGGCGACGAGTTTCAACGGGATCTGGAAGGGATGTGAGGACGCACTGCGCGAGGCCTGCCGGGTGGTCCGGCCAGGCGGCCTGGTCGGGTTCAGCTTCTGGGGATCGCCCAAGCGGCTCGGCTTGCTGCCGTTCTTCGCAGCCCTCCTGGAGCTGTCACCGCCCAGCCACGTCGATGCCACCCTCAATCAGGGTGATACCTGGCGGCCCGGGCGCTCGCCTCTGCCGGCCCGTTCTGGCCGGCCCTGGAGGCGGCGCGGTGCTGGCCCCTTGCTGCAATGCCTAGCCGTACCAGGTGACATACGCGAGAAAGCCTGAGAGTTGGCCTCGTTGTGGCCGCCCAGCCTGCGTCACGTCGAATGCCCGTCCGTCCGGTCTTTCCGTCTTGTCCGAAGGAATCATGGGCAGAGGGCACGGATCGGCATCGCGACTCGACGCTGTGCTGTCCTGCTCGGCTCTGTCCAGAAGATGGCGTCCAGCCCTGCACCCGGGGACTGAAAGCCCTGGCTGGGGGTAGCTGCAGCACTGATTCGGCGGGTGCCAGACCTGCTTGCCGAGTGCTGACAGCGGAGAATGCCGTGGCGAAAGATCCCGTAGAGCGTGAGCGCGTGAGTGCGCCGTCAGACTGGCAGGGGTGGCAGCGGTGGGTTGAAGGCGTCAACTGGTCGGACTGGCGCGGCTGGCTGCAGCGCGTCGCGTCAACGAACTGGGCGCCAGGCCAGACGGCCAGTCCTGCGTGGGCCGGACCGCCGCGAGCTGATGCGGTCAGCCTTACCCTGCGGGCGATGGAGGAAGACCAGCCCGGCAACCGGATCCGCGAGCACCTGGCAGCGACCTGGCCCGCGTTCCGTCGCTGGTGGCGTGACGACCCGCACGGCCGCCCGCCGATCTCTGATGCCAGAGCGCAGCTGCAGGAGCACATGCCGGAACTAGAGCCTACGTGGGAGCGTCTGACGGCGATGCTGCCGGGCGAGTCGGAGGCCGGGTCAGCGCTGGCCTTGTGGAATCCGCCGCCGTTTCTCACCGGCTGCTCTCAGGCCGTGGTCCTTCCGGGCGGCCCGGCGCTGATCCGCAACTATGACTGGGATTACCGCCTCTTTGACGCCGTGGTCGCCAGGACGGCGTACATGGGCCGCAGGGTGCTCGGCATGCTGGATTGTCTGTGGGGCCTGCTCGACGGGGTCAACGATGACGGGCTGGCCGTGTCGCTGACGTTCGGGGGCCGACCGCAGGTCGGAGACGGCTTCGGCATTCCGCTAGTGATCCGCTACGTGCTGGAGGTCTGCGGAACTGTTGATGAGGCGGTGGATGTGCTCTGCAGGGTGCCGGTGCACATGTCCTATAACGTGACTGTGCTGGACCGCGCCGGAGGCTGGGCTACGGTGTACGTCGCCCCCGACCGTCCGGCCCGCGTCACCGACCGGGCAGTGACGACCAACCATCAGGGAATAGTGGAATGGGAGCCGTACGCCACGACAATCCGCACCGTGCAGCGAGCCGAACGGCTCGAGGAGCTGGTGGCGGGCGGTGCCGGCGTGGCTGACGTCGTCGCCGCGTGCCTGAGCTCCCCCCTGTACGCCAGCCGTTTCCGTGAGGGTTTCGGAACGCTTTACACCGCCGAGTACCGGCCTGCCGAGGGCACCGTCCGTTATCACTGGCCCGACCGGGTGTGGGAGCACTCCCTGGAGAAGGTCAGCAGCGAGTCCCCTCCCCTCCACCTTGGTATCACCGGGCCCGACGTCGGCCGCCCAGAGCGGTGACGATCGCACTATTGCTGCCACCGGAAGTAGGTCTTATCTTGTTCATAGGACATTTGTCTGGTGTGAGCGTGCAGATGATGGCGCGTTGGCTGCTCCAGACCCCGGCGGCTCCGGTACGCGGATCGTTGCCCGGAGAGGTGGCGCTATGACAGCAGTAAGCTACGCCACCAGCTCGCCTCCGGCTTGCGGGCGGCATACCATCCGCCCAGGGCTGCTGCCCCCCAGATGAGAGCGCGATCCTGGAACTCGCAGCGCGTCCCCGATCCAGCGTTCGGCAATCGCGTTCATGCGGGGCGCCCGCACGTTGCACAGCACGGTCTGGATCCCGGTGCTGGACAGATGGTGTCAGCTGCGGCGGGTGCCGGATGCCGAGACACCTGCTGTCAGGAGGCGGAGGACGTCGCGGGCTTGGTGACAAGGTGGGAGGGGAGATGACGGATATGGATATACCAGGAATGTGGCGCAGCATGCGGGCCGATCCCGCCGGGACCCCCCACGCTGGCGCGCGCCAGCAGGCGGCAGGTGAGGGCATAACGATCGCCGTCACGCAGCAGTGCCAGGCCACGCTGCCTCTGGCGGGCTTTACCGCCGACGAGGTCACCGTGACCGTCACCTCCCACCGTCCGGGCGTGGCTGCTCAGGTGAGCGTTGGCGCCAATCTCAACAGCGCGGATGGCAGCTATCAAGGGCCCACGACAACAGTGGGGCATGGCCAGTTCACCGCCGCCACCAGGTCGCGGGTCCGTGCTGGTTTTGCCGTTTTGCCCTCTGGCTGGCCTGTTCTCGGCGTCGGAGCCGAGGCCATCTGGGAGGACGGGGCGCCACACAGTGTTGCCCTGGTTTATGAGCAGCTTGCGTGCGATCCCTGGGTATGGTGGCGGTGGCCGATCCAGATTCTGGACCTGCTGTCCCGCCCGTTCCTGGCCGGGATCAGCTCCATGCCACCTGGTGGCAGCAAAGGCTGAGCCAGCAGCGCGGTGTCGGCGGCAGCTGAATTCGCCCGCTGACAATTCTGCGTCATCGAGCCTGCCTGGCGCCGGGAGATAGACCGGGATTAGCGGAGGGCGCCGTCCGATGTCGCCGCGCCCGGCAGAAGGCTGCCGGAGAACGGAGCCAGCAGCGAGCGGAATCAGGCCCGCAACGGCGGCTCGCCCATGCTTTCCCGTCGGCCTCGCCCCGCGGCGACATCACGGGGCTGCACGCAGTCCTGGCACCCGATGTGATCCGCCTGGCAGACCCGGCCGCTCTGCCTCCTGGCAGGCCGGTCGAGATCTGCGGAGCGGGCGCGGTGGTGAAGGAAGCGGCCGGGTCGCCGGGGTCACGACCTCGAGCTACTAGCCGCCCAGATCGGCGGCTGCTTGCGCGCGGGTCGCCAAGTGACAGACACGCTCCATGATCCACGTCAGGCCGTGGACCAAGTGGGCGTCGGCCGTAGCGACCGTCCGCAACGTCGTACATATTCGCCAGCTGGGCATTCCGTGCCCGGCACCACGTGGCGCCTGTCGCAGGCTCGTGAGCGAGCGACGTACCTCAACGCGGCATGAGCGAGCATCCGGGCTAGGCGCGATTGCATCCGTTGGGATCATATAGCTGTCGTAGCTGGCGACCACAAGGATGATGCCCATGGCAGAATCAGAGTTTCACCTGGTGGCGGACGTGAGTTCCGACGATCTTCCGGCCATTGAACCGGTCCTGCGCCAAATCGTGAGCCGGGGCATCACCAAGACCTCTGACGGCTTTCACATCGACACGACGATGATCGGTCCCAGTGCGCGGGATCTTAACCGGTCACTGCTGTCGGCATTGCGCCGGGCTGAGCGGCGGACCCGTCTGCGGGCCGAGTGGAGCGGCGGTGGCATCGCCGAACGCTACTTTGACTACGTCTTGAAGGGCACGCGCCCCGCAGGGCCCGAAAACCCGCCCTGACCGGCAAACCAGCGACGGATTGCAGGACGCGAGGTCTGGAGGTCTGGGTCAGGCCGAGTGCTACCGACAGCGGCACCCATGAGAGCCACCTCTGTCAAGAGGGCGTAAGGGTTTGCCCCGGTGACTCGTCTGGTGTCGCCAGGCTGGCGTGACTATTCTCCGGGAATCTTCCTCGCGGCTGCCGGTTTACGCCGCCGTGCGGGAGGAGTCCAGATGGAGGCGCCCGCAGCCGCGCAGCGGCGAGGACGAACGAGCTGGACGTCGACGAGCGGCGGACGATCATCGGCTGGCGGGGAAGGGTCCCGGTTCGTGCTGGACTTATGAGGGGTTGTGTTTGTCCCCGGGTGTGGCTGGCGGAGTGGTCTCGCAAGCACCCATTCGGCGCCGCGCCGGCATGCGGGCGGTGCCATGACCATGTGTCCGGGGACCGGGCTGCTCAGTCATGAGATCGATCGCGGCCTGGCGGCCGGCTCATGCCGCAGGGGCGGGCGCACCCGGGGCTTGATCACCCCTCGGGCCGGCGGGCAGGCATGCTGCAGATGGTGCCTGGGCGTCGGCGAGTAGCAGGTGATAGGCGCGGGTCAGCAGCTTGCGGGCGATCGCGATGGTGGCGATCTTCTTCCCGCGGCGGTTGGCGATGGCGGCGTAGGTGGCGGAGAATTCCGGGGAGCGCCTGGCGGTCTGGGCCGCCTGGTTGAGGACCCAGCGCAGCCACGCCGAGCCTTGTTTGGAAATGTGCCCGTGCCGGACGGTCAGGTCCGAGCCGCGGACGGTCGGGGTCAGCCCCGCCCAGCTGGCCAGCTTGCGGGCACTTCCGAACCGGGTGATATCGCCGATCTCGGCGAGCATCACCAGTGCGGTGAACTCCCCGACGCCCGGCAGTGCGGTCAGTATCCCGACCCGTGGGCCGGCCTTGGCCCGTGCCCGCACCTCACCGTCGAGGCGGTCGATCTGAGCTGCGAGCGTGGACGTGCAGCCCAAGCTGGCCGCCCGGGTCCGGCTGCTGCAGGCCGGCGACACGAACAAGAACGACCCGGACGACGTCCTATCCGTCGCGGTCGCGGCGCTGCGGTCCAAGAACAACCGTGAGGTGGCCGCCGATGACCACGCGGCGGTCCTGAAGGTCTGGTCCAAGAGGCACCGTGACCTGGCCCGCAACCGCAACCTGGTCGTCTGCCGGCTCCACGCCGTGCTCTGCGAGCTGATCCCCGGCGGCCACCCGGAAGAACTCTCCGCGGCCACGCCACCAGGATCCCCGGGCGAGCTGACCCCTCCGGCGCCATCGCGCTAGCCCGGGCCGAACTCGCCGCACAGTTCCTCGCCGGCCTGCGCCACCGTGACGCCCAGCTGCGGGACGCCAGGAAGAAGCTGGCCGCCGCGGTCAGAACCTCGCGCACCACCCTCACCGAAGTCTCCGGCATCGGCCCCGTCAACGCCGGGACCATCATCGGCGACGCCAGCGACGCTGCCCGGTTCCCCAGCCGCCATCACTTCGCCGCCTATAACGGCACCGCCCCCGCCGGGGTGTCCTCGGGGAACCGGAAGGCCCACCGCCTGTCCCTGCGCGGCAACCGCCGGATCAACCACGCGATCCACATGGCCGCGATCACCCAGATCCGTCACAAGCACAGCCCCGGCCGCGCCTATTACGACAAGAAGATCGCCGAAGGAAGAACCCGCAAAGACGCACTGCGATCCCTGAAACGGCGAATCAGCGACGCCATCTACACCCGTCTCCAGGCCGACGCCCGCCAAGCCGCGAAAGCCAGCCAAAAGAGCCCGGGAGGGCAACCAGGGAACGACTCTGACTCCAGCGCGGCCGGCTCACACCCCGAACGCCAGCTCTTCGGACAAGCCACTCCCGGGCCTGACACCACCATACGACCCGCAGCCCACGCCAAGAGCACCCGCAGGTCGAAGCCGGTTTCGAAGAGAACCCGGCCAGCCGCTTGACAACAACAGCAAAGAGGACTCGTTCTGTTCGCTGTGCATGATGCGCGAGGCTGGGTGGCGTCAAATGCAGAACAGGGTGTTTTGTGACCCTAAGCAACAGTCCATACCGTGGGCTGCATGCTATGCGACCGGCGTTAGCTCCAGTCCGAGAATCTAGGTTGAATGCAACACGAGAACCCACTCCCGTTTGTCGTGAATCTCGAGGTTACGGTACGCGAGCCTGATCCGCTGCTGTGCTCCTGTACGGATCAAATTTCCCGTTAAGCCATTTCGCCCACGCGGTGCCGCAATTGTTTCAGCGCTGTGCCGTAACTGTTGCAGTAACCTTCGCTACGGGAATTGCTGCCAGAACTGAACTTCAGGCCCTCTGCTTTGCCCGAATCCTGCGTCGCGCCACGCGCTCTTTCCGAGGATAACGCGCAGGAGGCCCGGGCCAATCTTCAGAACAACTCTGACAGACGAGATCACTTTAAGGAGATTGGGCCCGAATTCCTTCAGGTCCTTGTAAGAAGACCCTCTAAACATGACATAGGTGGCGGCGATAGTCAGCCATGGAATTCCAGTCAAAAAAACAAATGGCCATTGACCAAAGGCAATGCCTATGGCTATAAGAGCAACGGCGGTAAGGCCCGAAACCATAAACCGCGTTTGTTGTGACTTACAATACGCCAGAAGACAAGCAGCAGCAATGCTGGCTGATACCGCTACGACGTCTGGCAGGTAGCCGGGGCCTGCATGCGAAAGGCGCACGCCTAGAGCACCACCTAGAGCAGCGCTCACGCCCAGTGCCAGGTTCCAAGGAGTCGCCACGTGTCTGCGTTCAAGGAGAACAGGACACGCGCTTCCATCTTCCTCATAATTGTAGGTGTCGCAGTAGGCATCGTAGGATCGTTCCTGAAGGTCAATTGACA
Source organism: uncultured Actinomycetes bacterium (assembly GCA_963834515.1). GTDB lineage: Bacteria > Actinomycetota > Actinomycetes > Streptosporangiales > Streptosporangiaceae > RYN-230. The sequence goes on from CAWICB010000001.1 coordinate 556,399, forward strand.
CATAAGGAAGCAGCGCTGTTAGATGTGGTCTGAGCGTTATCCCTGGCTTCCGCCGCCCCACGCCCACCCCATCGCTTTCCCTATAATACAGGTAGCTGGTGGCCTCCAGTACCCAGGTCAACAGAACAAACATGATGCCAAAGGCAACAAAGCACGATATGCCAATCCAGGCTAGCGAGCTCATCAACGAAAGACCGCCCGCTATCAAGCCCAATCCAGAGCGTACGCCATAGCCTAGCCCGACTGCACACCAAATAGTAACTACCGAAATAGTGGGGCGCGTCAAAGTGTGCGATGGCCGAAGAGAACGTAGTCCTTCGTATACGACGGCGATGGAGAATACTGCTGCAATTAGTATCAGGACAGGCCTGAGCAGGCCGAGTACCTGTGCGAGAATTAGGGCGATCATCAACCTGGCGACTGCCACGGCGAGGCTGATCAGAACGTTTCTGCGAGCGTGGCCGACTGGGGTGGGAAGGCGGCCTCGCGCCTTACTTTCGCTGTGCAATGAGTCCTCAGCGATGCCACGGATATCGTTCCATTGATACCGGGCTCCGTATATCAGATATTCGAGAATAAGCCATAGTTCGATGAATATTCGCCATCGGCTGAGGCTGTCAAATGACCACGCTACCGCCAAAAAGACGCCTGGCGCGATGAGCCATTTAATCCAGTCCTCGGGGCGAGGGAAGACCAAGTACGAGATGAGGGATCGGCCTTCCCAGCGGGTGCCTGAGTCCTTTCCGGGGCGTACCACCGGGAGTGCTGTTCCCGGCTGGTTTGTTATGAAATCTTGAGCCGCGCGCGTGAAGAAAGAACGTCCGCCCAGACTTGCCTGGGCTACTTGCCACACGAACAATATTGCTATGCCACCATATACCGCACTCATGGCCACCTGATAGATGGGACTGAGGTGGGCAGCTACATATGCGGTAAAGCCACCGAATATCAAGATCACAATCAATAGTATGAGGGATACGATCAAGCGATATACTGCACGCCCGCGCCGGAGGCTGGTTACTTCCTGCACTATTCCTATGTAAGACCCAGGCATCACGTCCCCGAGGCTGGTGATTGGATCTTGAGCGTAGTTTCGTAGTTCGCTTTCCAAGCCCCGCATGTAATAGGTACGAAGCGTACCGACCACCAAAAAGTAGATCGCATAAGCAAGTAGCGCGATTGGTATCATCGGAGAGAGGGCAAGCAGATAATCTGGAGTCTGGATACACGCCTTTGAAGCTGAGAACTCGCAGGTCTGGGTGACCGCCGCCGCCATTAGGCCAATCAAGGTTACCAGGACGCCTATGACCGCGGTGACAGTGGCAAGCTGCACTCGCTCGTCTTCCCGACAGGCCTGATAGTCCGCGAGAAGGATGTCTAGCCGTTGTCTAGAGTCACCATGAGGTGACTTTCGATCGCCTATCACTATCGGACCTTCCCAACGGGAGAGTCGAGGAGAAGAATCGGGGAGAACCTGAGCCTTGTGAACAATCCTCCAATCATTGCCTGCACTCGCGGCCACCAAGAAATCGGTCTGCTTGATTGCCAATGCAGAAATAGGCCACGAACGTGGCGGGCTAGCAATCTGTCGGTGAGGATTTGATCTCCGAGGACGACGACGGGCTGTGACATTTCAGCCAGGTAATCCGTTCGCCATGGTTTGCGGGCAGCACTGACAACCATAACGCGAGGCGCTTTTTGACAGAGAAGTCCGTCAGTGGCTGAGTGTGCGTTGGTGGCGAATACCAGGTTGTTAAGGTCTGGCGACGCATCAGCAAGGCGTTGCGAGAGCGTAATGATGGCGGTCATCATAGTCTCTGAATCGCATCCCCAAGCTGCGGCGAAAGGTTGCACGTCTCCCACCAGCGTCGCCGGATGTAGTTCCATCACCGTAGCGAGGGCGTCGTCATGATCACGGACAGCGCACCTGGAAGTTCTTCGCATATACGACATTAGGAAAAAAGGGGAGTATTCGGACAGGGCGACAATAACATGGTACGAGAATCTATTACGGGCACGTCGGTGTCCGCCAGTGCAGCGTCAGGCTCTCGGATCGACCGCAGCCCGTTATTGAGATTTGCGCTTGTTGGACGGTTCTACAGCTGTGCCCAGGTTCGAGGGTGCACTCGGCGTGCCGCCAGCCTGACGATCCTACGCACGGCTCGCCCCCACGAGGGGACGAGTCATTCGCTTGGCCCCGGCCTCCGGGACCAACTGCTACGTGGCAAGCCGCGTACAGTACTGCGGATCATTGACAAGGCTTGACAGTGCCTGCGGTCCCATATCTGGACGATCTCTGGTTAGAAATGCGGTCACCTTGCAGTTGAGCTTCACAAATACTCGGCGTTGCGCTGAAGCGGCGGGAAACGGTGCTGAGCCGCTGATCGTCTTCGGCCGCGAACACATGCGAGTCAACGTATGACTATGCGCAGACGGAACACCCGCTATTCGGCATGAGCGTACGACCCCAGCGCACCACAATGACGTGATCTGCGAGTTTGCGCGGTTGCTGAGACGCTCGCAGCCGCCGCACAGCGGGGGGATGGCCGGTGCACGTCAACTGATTGACGGCATGATTACCGGGCTTCCCGGGCAGCCAGTTCATTCGTCGCTGGGGCTGTATTGAAGATCTTGTTCATGATCTCGGCACCTGAACGGATCACTGGTCGTAGCTCATGGCGGTAAACGACCTCAGTGGTTCTTGAGTTGCTGTGTCCCACCAGGCGCGCGATCTCCTCGGTGGCCATGTCGGCCTGGGACATGACCGAGACGAAGCTGTGCCTGAGTTCCCTGTGTGTCCAGTAGTCCTGGCATGGGCCGCCTGCGGGCGGCGGCCCATGCCAGGATGCCCGGCCAGAGACTACGCGGTGACGGCGTGCTTGTGGTCGCTGCTGGTGACCTGGATGTTGCGGGGTTTGGCCGCCTCGTGGACCGGGATAGTCAGGGTCAGCACGCCGGCGGCGTAGTCCGCGGTGATCTTGTCGGCGTCGAGGGTCTCGCCGAGGAAGACCTGGCGGGTGAAGGTGCCGTAGGGCCGCTCGGCGACGATCATCTCGGCGCCGTCGGCTTTCATCGGGGCGCGTTCGGCGCGGACGGTCAGCACGTTCTGCTCGACGGTCAGGTCGATGGACTCAGGGTTGATGCCGGGCAGGTCGAAGTGGATGTAGAAGCTGTCGCCGTGCCGGTAGGCGTCCATCGGCATCGCGGCGGGACGGGCGGCGGTGCCGAGCATCTGCTGGGTGAGCCGGTCCAGATCGCGGAACGGGTCGGTGCGCATGAGCATGATGGGTGCCTCCTTTGCCAGTGCCGGTTGTCCTGTCACGCTCACGGCATCTATGTAGCATGACGGAGAGTTATCTGACAAGACTCGACTGAGATTTTGTCATGCGGCATACTGGGGGCAAGATCGCGTTGTCCGTGTCGGCGAAGGGAGGGTGACGGTCATGGCCGCTGCGGATCCCGGCGGCCCGGGCCTGGATCTGTACCAGCTGCTGGGGGTTCCCCACGAGGCCTCCCGGGCGGACATCGCGCAGGCCTGGCGGCGCCGGGCGCGGGCCGAGCACCCTGATTCGCGGCCGGGCGATGCCGCCGCGCCGGGCCGGTTCCGCGCCCTGGCCGGGGCCTGGCACGTGCTCGGCAACCCGGCCCGCCGCGCCGCCTATGACCAGGCGCTCGCCCGCGAGCAAACCCCGCGCTCCGCGTCCCGGCGGCCGGGCCCGGCCGCCGGGACGCCGGCGGCGCGGAGGCCCGGTCCGCCGTCGCTGTGGGCGGGGCCAGTCCGGGTGGAAGGCCCGCACCGGGCGCCGGCGCCGGGCCGGCGGGACGAGGAGGAGATCAGGCTCGCCGTACTGGCCGGACTGGCCCTGCGCTATCTCGCCCGGGACTGGGACCAGCTGTGGTGAACACCAGGTGGGCGGACCTGGACCGGGGCCTGTTCAGCATCTCGGTGGCCGCCGAGCTGGCCGGGCTGCACCCGCAGACGCTGCGGATCTACGAACGGGAAGGGCTGCTCGGCCCGGCCCGCAGCGCGGGCGAGACCCGCCGCTACTCCCGCCGGGACATCGACCGGCTGCAGCAGATCTGCGCGCTGACCGCAGACGGTCTGAACCTGGCCGGCATTCGCCGGGTCCTGCAGCTACAGGAGGAGACCCGCCAGCTGCAGGCCGAGCTGGCCCGCCTGCGGGCACTGGCCGGCGACCGCGCAGCCCCGCGCCGCGGACCCGGACACCGCGGGGCCGCCCGCCCACCGGCAGCGGGACGCAGCCGGGGCCCCGCCCGGATTAGCTCCCGTCCCGCCGGTCCTGGCCGGCGAGCCGTTCGCGCAGGCGGGCAGTCACCGCACGCTCGGCGGCCAGGTCATCTTCCAGCGCCAGGATGCGCAGCGTGGCGGCCAGCGTGTGGCCCTGGTCGAACAGCTCCCTGATCCGCGCAGCCAAGACGAGCTGACGGCGGGTGTAGCGGCGGCGCCCGCCCGCCGTCCGCTGCGGGCTCACCGCGCCCGCGGCGTCCAGGGCACGCAGGAACGCCTGCCGGACGCCCAGGACCTCGGCGGCCCGGCCCGTGGTATAGGCCGGGTAGTCGAGGTCATCGAGCCGGGCGGTCATCGCGGGCGCCTCCTGATCCCCGGGCGCGGACCCGCACCTGTAACAGCTCTTGACAGTTTCCTGCAGTCGGCGCTATATAAAAAGTGTATCGGTCATTGACCTGGTGACGCTACCGCAGGTTCCCGGAGAGTGATCGGCATGGGCCTGGCCATCTGTGACGCGGACACCGCGTTCGCGGACGTGATCTGCGCCGACCCGCAGTGGCTGCGGGAGGAGTTCGATGCGCTGATCGCGGCCTCCTTCAGCGAGCCCCCCGCGCGGCCCCCGCTCTCGCCGCCCCGGGTCCCGCCACGTCCCGGTCCCTGGTGGCTGCCCCCCGGGCCGTGGCCAGGCCGTCTTCCGGTCGTCCTGACCTCGCCTCATGCCGCGCCGGGCCACGGCCACCAGCGCTCACCTCCGGCCTGACAAGCCGCGCCCGGCAGCCAGGGCCACCGCCAAGCTCACTCCCGGCAGCCGTGACACCGGTCAGCGCAGCGCACCTGCCCACACCATCCGCGAAAGGAGACGGCACGACCCAGTTACCGGCTCAACCAGCTGTGGGCCGGGCTTCCCCGGGGGAAGCCCGGCCCACAGCAACTCCGGGGAACTCCCGCAACCCCCACCGGGAGGGGTACACGACCTGCACTGCTGCCACCCCGACGCACGTCTTCACCACCCACCCGTAACGCGGACACGAGCCCAGCGCTTTATGACCTCCGTGGAAGCCGTCGCGAACAGCTCGTCCTTGCTGTCGAAGTGGTTGTAGAAGGAGCCGAAGCCGATGTTGGCTGCCGTCTGGTTCGCGCTGGCCTCCGCCGCCTCCGGGTTCGCGCCGACGGCGGCGGTCCTGATCGTCACCCGCGTCCTGCAGGGCATCGGCGCGACGCCCCACCATCATTATCGCGCGCAGCCGCCTCGGCGGCTGCACCGAAATCAGGGGACCTACCTAGTCGTCGGCGTGATGCGCTGACGAGCGCCGCCATGCCGCTCCGTAGCGATGACGGAACAGCAGGTAGGCTGGCCCGCCGGCCAGGACCGGCAGCCAGTAGGAGACCAGGCGGTACGCCAGGGTAGCTACGAAGGCCGAACTGCTGGGCACGCCCGCGAGGACGAGCAGGCTGGCGAGGCTGGCTTCCACGATGCCAAGGCCGCCGGGCGTCAGGGGGATGAAGGCGACGACGTTGGCGGCCGCATAGGCCAGCAGCGTAAGCGATGGCTGAGGGTGAGCGCCGGTTGCGCGCAGGGCGCAGAGCAGGCAGCCGAAGTCGAAGCCAATCCGGCCTGCGGTCAGCAGCAGCGCCTGGCGCCATTGACGCCCCAGGACCTCCCGGACCGAGTCCCGGTCGTCTAGGAAGCGCTTGTCCAGCCCGGTCAGCGGCTGACGGTGGCGAGCAAACACGTGATTGTGCAGGCTCTGAGCGGCGCGCCCGAGGCCGCGCAGCGGCCAATCCGCGTGCAGGATGACGGCCCCAGCAGCGGCGAGCAGCACAAACCCGCCAATGCCGACAAGACCGGCGTGTACGAGTCCGGGCCGGGCCGCGATGCCAGCGAGCATAGCTGGCAGGGCCAGCAGCGGCAGCGCGAGCAGGGCGGCCACATTGATGAGCGAGATGGCTGCAAGACCGCCGGCAGTACTGTCGGGGTCCAGCCCTGCGGCTGACAGCATCTCGAACTGGAGGGCTGCGCCAGCCGCGGACCCGCCGGGCAGGACGCCGCTGACGGTGTTCCCCGTCAGCCCTGCCGTCACGACCGCGAACCACGCGCTGGTTCGCAGCGCGAGGCGCTGGAGGCCGAAGTAGCAGGCGAACGAGGCCACCTCCGCGGCCAGTGCCAGCACCATCCAGGCCGGAGCAAGGCCGGTGAGGTGCGGCCACGAAGCCAGCACCCGGGTCAGCTTAGGCAGCAGCAGATAGATGACCAGGCCGGCGACGCCGACGACGACAGCATGGCGGAGCAACAGCTTCCAGGTCAGCGGGTGATGCCCGGCGGCGGAGGCGGCCTTGCCGGGTTCCGCCGGCTGTCGTGGGCTTGTCGCCCCCTTGCTGTGCCTCGTGGGTCGGGTCGGCATTGCTATCAGCTCAGTTCAGTTGCCCACCGGCAAGACGCTGGCCATTGTGAACCACGCGACCAGCTTTGACCTGGGCACGAGCGCTGCCACGATCACCAGGTGATACGCCCGTAACGCTCGGCTCGGCCCACATGAACATAGTCTGGCAGCTTGCGAAAGGCTGCAGTAGGCAGCCGGCGGGCGCCCACGCCGTGGACATCCCGGCCCGCGCCCTGCCTCAGTCCGGAGAAGAGCACCGGAGTCGGCGGGCAACCCGAACCAGTTTTCACGCCTGCGTAGCCTCTCCCGGGCGGGACTAGCCGGGAGCGGCGGTGCGGCGCCTCAGGTAGCCTGGCGTCCCGGCCGGCAGGCCGACATCCGCGGCCAGACTTGACGGACGGGGACTGGATACGAGCCGCCACCTGCAGAAACCGCGCCAGACCCCGACTCTCCCAGATCGGTGATCTTGAGACGGCGACGTGATGGCGGCGGCTGGCCGCGGGCGTGTTGTTGTGCTGAAGTGGGCTTGTGCGAGCCGGTTACGAGCGCGTTGCGGGGCTTGAGGCGGCGCTCAGTCGTGTCGAGGAGCTTTCGGCACGCACAGTCATCTTCGACGTAGAGCCGCTGGTCGCATACTGGGACAGCGGTCAGGACGCGCTGGAGCGGGGCGTCGCGCTGCTCGTGCTGCGGACACGCCAGTTGCCGGAGGTGCAGGTGGTGTGCTTTGCCACGAACTCAATGCGCCACCCGCAGGCTGTCCCTGGCAGCGCGGGCGTGCATGTGGTGTACCTGGCGTCGGCCGGCAAGCCGATGCGGATAGCGCCGTACCAGGGCTTTCCCCGGCCAGGGGTAGTGGTAGGCGACCAGATCGCCACCGACGGCCTGCTGGCACGGCGGCTGGGTTACGCGTTCGTGCACTACCGGCCGCCCCTGGATGAGATCCCAGCCGGGCCCCGGCTGATGCGCCAGCTGGGGCGGCTGGTCCGGCCGGTTGCGTTCAGTCGGCCCGGCCGGTCGCCACGGTAACGGTCACCGGCCTTACTGCGGCCAGGCGCCTTTAGGCCTGTCGCGTACCGGCGAGTGCCTCGGCTGGGCTACAGGAGGCCCCCGCCGGTGGATCATTCTCGGCCGCGACGGCGCTCGGCGGCGGCGACGCCGGTAGTCCACCAGGCCGGTAGTTCTCGCGGCTGCCGATCTTGGCCGAGTGACGGCCGCGTCCGGATCTGTCTCTGCCTTGCTGACCCGGCGCCAGGAATAATCGGTAAGAAATCCCAGGGTCTGCCGTCGGCCGGGTCGGCGGCGGCCATCCCGCGCCAGTCTGGGGGAGGCCGTGATGGAAGACAACTTTGTCTGGATGACAACACGCCGGATCAAGCCAGGCGCGCTGGCTGATTTCAAGCGCACCTGGCGACCCGAGCGTCATCCCGACGGCATGCTGCATGCGTACGCCTACTGGTCTGACGACGAGCAGGAGATCATCGCCGTGTCGTCGTGGGTCTCCCGGGAGTCATGGGAAACATGGCGGGCGTCGTGGGAGGAAACGCGTCGGCGTGCGGCGATGGCTCCCTACGTCCTGAGCGAGCACGAGGGATTCTACCGCGGTCGCGAGCTGATCGTGCCTGTGCAGCCGTGATCAGCCAGGCGGGTTCACCCGCGCTGGACCGGTCGATCATCTGGCCCCAGCGCACCATGACCTCCGCGGAAACGGTCGCGAACAGCTCGAACTTGCTGTCGAAGGTGGTTGTAGAAAGAGCCGAAACCCGGGCCTCACCGTAGTCGCGTTCGACGACGTCGCCATCGCGGCGTTGCTCACCGAGCGGTTGGATGACCTGCAGAGCTGGATCGCCCAGGTGCTCGGCGCCGCCATCATCGACGATCAAGCCGCCCGGCAACTCCGGGAGATGGTACGGGTATTCCTGGACTGCGACGGCAGCTATGTGCAGGCTGCGGCGCGGCTGCACCCCTGCACAACAACGCTGCACCTGCACAAGAACACGGTGCACTACCGGGTGCGCAAGGCCGAGGAGCCGCGCGGCCGGCCGGGTCACGTCGGGGTAGCGCTGCGCGTCACGGCGCTGCTCTGGCGCCGGCTGCCCAGCGCTTCGGTACGCTCCCGTGATGGTCCAGCTCGTAGCCAGCCTGCACGGACCGCGGCAGGCAAGTCTTCAGCCCCGCGGGCTGGTTGCTGTCCTTCACGTGCCCCGCCCCCCCGCGGCGAGGCGTCAGGGGAGGATACGCTCAGCTTAGGCACAAGTTTCGGAACGTCGGGGCGGGGAGCCGAGACGGAACGGATGGCCGGGGAGTCAGCGGTTGAGTCCAGCCGGCTCGGCTCATGGCGGGGCGGCCGTGGCGGGCGGCCTGCGACGGTCACGCAGGCCAGAGCCGCTTCTCGCCTCCCAGGAGGGAGCGGCGTGTGGACACCTATCCGCTGATCGCCGATCACGGGCTGATCGGTGACCTGCACACAGCGGCGCTGGTGACAACCGACGGGGAGATCGACTGGTTCTGCAGCCCGCGTTTCGACTCGCCCAGCGTGTTCGCCTCGCTGCTCGACCCCGAGCGTGGCGGCAGGTTCCGGCTCGCGCCCGCTGAGCCCGGGTACGTCTCCAAGCAACTGTACTTCCCCGGTAGCGCCGTGCTGATCACCCGGTTCATGACACCCGGCGGGGTGGGGGAGGTCTGCGATTTCATGCCGCTGCCGGACGGCGGGGGGCGAGCGGACAATCATCGGCTGGTCCGGATCGCGCGAGTGGTTCGCGGCCAGATGCGCTACGTGTTCGAGTGCGCGCCGGGGTTCGACTATGGGCGGGCCGACCACGTGCTCGATTTGACCGACGGCGGGGCGGTGTTCCGGGCCGGAGAGCGGCAGCTCACGATGCGCGTCGCGGGGACGTTCATGTTGGATCCGGCGGGCGTCCGGGTGCGGGGCCCGCATGGGGATGCCATCCAGGCGTCGGGGACGGTGCAAGCCGGCCAGGTCGGCGCGGTGATGCTGGAGACCGCGGCGGCCGGGCCGCCGCGCCGGCTCGAGCCGGCCGAGGTCCAGTCGATGTTTGAGGATACGGTCGCGTTCTGGCGCCGCTGGTTGGGCCGGTCCAGCTACCGGGGCCGGTGGCGGGAGCAGGTGGACCGGTCCGCGATGACCCTCAAGCTGCTGACCTACGCCCCATCCGGGGCGCCGGTAGCGGCGCCCACAGCGGGCCTGCCGGAACAGATCGGCGGCGAGCGGAACTGGGACTACCGGTACACCTGGATCCGCGACGGGTCGTTGTCCGTGTCCGCCCTGCTCGGCCTGGGCTACGTCGATGAGGCCCGGGCCTTCGTGGATTGGCTGCAGGACCGGGTGCAGGAGCAGGCAGGCGACAGCTCGGGCCCGTTGAAGATCATGTACCGGGTGGACGGTTCGCCCGACCTCACCGAGGAGGTACTCGGTCACTTCAGGGGCTACCGCGGCTCGGCACCGGTGCGCATCGGTAACGGGGCGGCCGACCAGCTGCAGCTCGACATCTACGGTGAGGCGCTGAGCGCCATCTATGCCGCCGACCGCAATGACAGCATCGAGATCGACTATGACGGCTGGACGCACCTGGCCCGCACGCTCGGATGGCTGTGCGAGCACTGGGACCAGGCCGAGGAGGGCATCTGGGAAACCCGTGGCGGCCGCCAGGACTTCGTCTACGGCCGGATCAACTCGTGGACCGCGCTCGACCGGGCGGTCCGGATGGCCGCGGACCACAGCCTGCCCGGTGACCTGGCCAGATGGACGACCGAACGGGACCGGATCTACCGGCAGGTCATGGACCGGGGGTGGAACGGGCAGCGCCGCGCCTTCGTGCAGCACTACGACACCCAGGTCCTGGATGCCGCGCTGCTGCGGATGGTGCAGGTGGGCTTCGTCACGCCACGAGACCGGAGGTGGCTGTCCACCCTCGACGCAATGGACACCGAACTGGTCTCGGACAGCCTGGTCTACCGCTACAACCCGGAGGCCTCGCCGGATGGGCTGCGCGGCTCGGAGGGCACGTTCTCGCTGTGCACCTTCTGGTATGTGGATGCGCTGGCCCGGGCCGGCGCTGGACCAGGCCGTGCTCGTCTTCGAGAAGATGCTCACCTACGCCAACCACCTCGGGCTCTATTCCGAGGAGATCAGCCTGACCGGGGAGCAGCTTGGCAACTTCCCCCAGGCCTTCACCCACCTCGCGCTGATCAACGCCGCCCTCACCCTGAACGAGCGGCTCGACCGCCGGGCGGACGGCTAACCCGGGGACGGGGCTGACGCCCGGGCGCGCGCATGCCGGTCGGCGTAGAGTCCGGGCCGGGCATCTGCTAGCCGAACACGTCCGGGCCGAAGGGCTTGACCTGCGGCATGGCGGCCGACCGTGGCCTGCGACGCCACGAAGCATTCGTTACGGATAAATGTCCCTACCGCTGCAGGTCGTTGAGATGGTTACCTGACGGCTAGGGCAGTCTGAGGACCGGGATGAGTTCACGATGTTGCTGGAGAGGGAGCAGGAGTGCCGTGAGCTTGAGCGCCTGCTCGCAGGCGTACGGAACGGGTTGAGCGGTGTCCTGGTGTTGCGGGGAGAGGCGGGCATCGGCAAGACCGCTCTGCTGGAGCATGCGGTGCAGAGCGCCTCGGATATGCAGGTGGCCCGGGCGGCCGGGGTGGAGTCGGAGATGGAACTCGGCTTCGCAGGGCTGCATCAGCTGCTGATGCCGTTCGGCGGCGGGCTGGGGAACCTGCCCGCGCCGCAGCGGGAGGCGCTGGGCGCGGTGTTCGGGCTGGCCGCCCGGGTGGTGCCGGATCGGTTTCTGGTTGGCCTGGCGACGCTCACGCTCATCACCGAGGCCGCGGTGGAGCGGCCGGTTCTGTGCGTGATCGACGATGCCCAGTGGCTGGACCGGGCTTCGGTCCCCGTGCTCGGTTTCGTCGCGCGCCGGCTGCTCGCCGACCGGGTGGGGATGCTGTTCGCAATCCGGGACGGAGAGCCGCATGCGGCGGGGTTCGAAGGGCTCCCGGAATGGAGGATCGGCCGCTTGTCGGACGAGGCCGCGCATGAGCTGCTGGCCGCCGCTATGGGCCAGGCGCTAGATCAGCGGGTAGCCCGGCGGATCGTGGCGGAGGCGGCCGGTAACCCGCTGGCGGTGCTTGAGTTCGCTGGTGAGCTGGCACCTGAGGAGCTCTCGGGCGCGGCTTCGCTGACTGGGCCGCTGCGCTCCGGGGGCCGCCTGGAGCAGCTGTTTCTCTCCCGGGTCCGGGCCCTGCCGCATAACGCCCGGACGCTGCTGCTGGTGGCGGCGGCGGAAACGTCCGGGGATACGTCGCTGACCTGGCGGGCAGCCGAACAGCTGGGAATCAACCCGGAAGCCGCGGTGGTTCCCGGCGCCGAACGGCTGCTAGCACTCGCGCCCAGGGTCCAGTTCCGTCACCCTATGATGCGTTCGGCGGCATATCACGCCGCGCCGGCTCCGGAACGCAGGCGCGCGCACCAGGCGCTGGCCGCTGTCATCGACCCCGCGCGCGATCCTGACCGCCGGGCGTGGCATCTCGCGGAAGCCGCGACCGGCCTAGACGAGCAGGTCGCGGCCCAGCTCGAACGGTCGGCTGACCGTGCCCGCAGCCGCGGCGGCTGGGCCAGCGACGCCGCGTTCCTGGAGCGGTCGGCCGAGCTCACGCCAGACAGAGGCCGCCGGGCGCGGCGAAGGCTGGAGGCCGCCCGGGCGATGCATCTGGCCGGCGAGCCAGCGGCGGCGCGGGTACTGCTGGAACAGGCGATGCCTGATCTTGCCGACCCGCTGGCCGCCGGGAAGGCCCGGCGGCTCGAGGGCCTGATCGCCGACGCAACGGGAGACCCGCCTAAGACGCCCGCGATCCTGCTCGACGCGGCTGGGATGATCGCACCGCACGACAGGCGGCTGGCCCGGGATACCCTGCTCCAGGCGGTCTGGACCGCACACCGGGCCGGGCGCTTCGGCGTCGGGATGGCCGAAGCGCTGCGAGCGGCCCACGCCGCGCCCAGGCTGGAAGGCTCACCAGCGACTGTCGGTGACCTCCTCCTCGATGGCCTCGCGGCCCTGGCCGGCCATCACGACGAGTCCGGCGTCCGGCTTCTTCGACGGGCCCTTGGCACACTGACCGGTGACGAGCCGATCCCGGACGACATCCTGGCGATCTTCATGGTCGTCTGCTTCGCCGCCTTGACGCTCTACGACGACGTGGCCTGGCACGATCTCAATCGCCGGTGGGTGGCGCAGGCGCGGGAGCGGGGAGCGGTCACAGCCCTGCTGCTGGCCCTCACGTTCCGCGCGTTCGACGACGTGGCTGAGGGCCGCCTCGAGGACGCGGAGGCCGCCGTGACCGAGGGACGGGCGCTGGGCCTGGCGACCGGTGACCGCGTGCAGCTCAATGCCCTCGACGACGCCGAACTGCAAGTTCTCGCCTGGCGCGGGCGGGAAGCAGCCGCCCGCACGGCCGGCGCTCAGGTCCTGCGCAGCTGCGCTGACAAGGGCGACGCGCTCACGATGCGCGTGGCCCACGGCGCGCTGGCCGTGCTGGAACTCAGCCTGGGCAACTACGAGCCAGCGCTACGGCACGGGCTCGGGGCCTTCGCGGACGAGCTGGTAACGACCAGGGATTCCGAAGTGGACTTGGTTGAGGCGGCGGTCCGCTGCGGAGACCGGCAGGCCGCAGCCGCGGTACTGCAGGCATTCTCGCCCCGTGCGCTGGCCAGCGGGACCGACTACGCCCTCGGTGAGCTGGCCCGCTGCCGCGCCCTGCTCGCCGCGGACGACTGCGCCGAGCCCGAGTACCAGCTGGCCATCGAGCACCTGCAGCGCTGCCGGATCACTCCCCAGCTGGCCCGGACGCAGCTGCTCTACGGCGAGTGGCTGCGCCGCCGGCGGCGCCGCCGGGATGCCCGCGACCAGCTCCGCACCGCCTTCGGCATGTTCGACGCGATGGGCATGGACGCGTTCGCCGACCGGGCCCGGTCCGAGCTGCGCGCCACCGGCGAACGCGTGCCCAAGCGAACCCTGGGCTCCCGCGGCGTGCTCACCGCCCAAGAGGCACAGATCGCGCGGCTGGCCAGCGAAGGCGCCTCGAACAAGGAGATAGCCGCCCAGCTGTTCCTCAGCACGCACACGGTCGAGTATCACCTGGTGAAGGTGTTCCGCAAGCTGGACATCACCAGCCGGGCACAGCTTGTCCGCGCCCTCGCCGGGCAGGACGGGCCGGATCTTGTCACCTATGCCGTCCCCTCACCCTCATGAGATTGCCGCTCGCGAGGCGGGTGCCCGGGGAGGGGGAGACGTGCTGATGGCGAAGCGCCCGGGTGGCGCGGGGAGATCCGGACCCGCAACGCGGCGGGCCGGATAGTGAACCGCACCGGCGGGCTGAGGTCCACCGCCTCCCCATCAACACCGGCGTGCACCGTTGCCGGGACACTCACCTCCAGCCGCGGCGCGGTCCAGGCTCGCCCGGGTGCGAGCGGGCTATCGCCGGGTGCGTCGAGGACGATGATCCCGAGGTGGCCTCCGCTGAGTGTCGGGCGGGTGCCGCGGAACAACGGGCGGTCAATCGCGTAGGGATTGTTGGATACGAGGACGACGGCGGGATGGCGATGCTCCAGGTCGTCAACCAGGCACAGCGCGGGCGCCTCCACGCCCGGGCCCATCACTTCAGCCGCGGTCTCCAGAAGCGTACGCACCTTGGCATCACGATAGGACGGCTGCGGACCGCATCACCGTAGATCCCAAGCGAGACGTTGTTGAGGAACGTCCGGCCATTCACCTCTGCCACGTCGATCCGGCGTTCGACCCCGTCGGTGAACGCGTCCAGAGCGCCGGTCACATCGTGCCGGTCCACACCCACGTCGAGCGCGAAGTGGTTGCGCGTCCCAGCCGGAACGCACACAAAGGGAATGCCATGCGCGGCGGCCGCGGCGGCCACGACCGCCAGCGACCCGTCGCCCCCGGCCACCCCGACCGCGTCCGCGCCGCCCGCGACAGCTTCACGGGCCAGCGCCGCCAGGTCCAGGCCCGGGGTAAGGATGACCACCTCGATCCCGTTCGCCCGCGCCCGCTCGGCAACCCCGCCGCGGGCAGCCTTGCCGCCACCCGACCGGGGGTTGACGAACAACACCGGCCGGCGCGGCGGCTCCGCGGGCCGCCAGCCATAACGCGACAGCTGCCGCCCGGCCGGTTCCATCGCGCCAGCTACCAGGCGTCAGTGGGGGGGAGCGGCAGGACGGCGAGGCGGGCGGCTTCGGGTGCGGGGACCCCGAGCAGGCGCAGCACGGCCTCAGCAAGCTGGTCCACGGAAACCTCCTTATCGACGCGCTCGGGGTGCCGCTGGCGCAAACGCAACAGCCCGAGCAGGCCACCGGCTACGGCGCTGAGCGCGATCTCGGCATCCGGAACAGTGAACCGGCCCGCAGCCTGCCCAGCCTGGATATCACGCAGGGCGCGCGGCGCCAGGCCGCCCGGGACGTCCAGGGCGTCCAGGCCGGCCCCGGTGAGGAACCCGGCGATGTCAGGATGGGTCCAGCCGAGCCGCCCGGAGATCCTTATCCCCACGGCAAACAGCTCCGCCGGGTCGCTGATGCCGGCCACGGCGCGGTCGATCATCTGCCCCCAGCGTTCCAGCACCTCTTCGGAGGCGGTCTGGAACAACTGGTCCTTGCTGTCGAAGTGGTTATAGAACGACCCGAAGCCGATGTCGGCCGTCTCGGTGATCTCCTGAATGCTCGCCCGGTCCCCGCGGCCCTCGGCGATCAGCCGCACCGCAGCGTCGATGAGGGCCTGCCGGGTCCGGGCCTTACGCCGGTCCAGCCGCGTCGCCTTCGGCGTGCTGACCGCCGGTACCGTCTCTGCCATCACCGCTCCTCCCGCCGTTCCACGTAGCACGCTAGCGGCCAGGCTCCCTGGTGATAGCCAGCGCGGCCGATGCTCGCCGGGCGAGCCCAGCACCGCATCTCTACTACGCATCATCATCTCTGATAGTTCATGCCAAAGTTGATTGTACCTGATGGAATCCTCGCGCATCGGATGGCCAGGCCTCTCATCGGGAACACCTGGCCATGGCGGAGCGTGGGGGCACCGCCCGCCCGGCCAGCGGATGATTGCCGTTTCTGCCCGGCGACGTGCGACGCGGTTGGCGGCGCTGGCATGGCCTAGCGCACAGTAGTTCTCCAGCAGGGCCCTGCTGGAGAACTACCTGACGGTGAACCTGGCCGGGGGCCAAGCCTGGTTCAGGCCGGGTGCGGCTCCCGCACGGGGCTTTGCAGGGTGTGCTGGGTGTGCCGCAGCTCGATGCCCTGTACGACCGCCCAGCCGCCGTAGATCAGGTTGAACAGGCCGAACAGCAGCGCGAGGGTGACCGCGCCGACGCCGGGGCGGCCGAACAGCACCACGCCGAACGCGATGGAGACCAGGCCGCCCAGAATGAACAGGGCCCGCGTCCCGGCCGGCTCGCCGCGGCCGAAAGCGGCCGCGATCTCGAACCCGCCGGCGACGACCGCCCAGCTGGCGACGATCAGCACCAGGACCAGCGCGGTCGGCCCCGGCCAGGCCAGCGCGATCACGCCGGCCGCCAGGTCGACCAGCCCGAGCAGCAGATGCCCGGCCACCGGCCCGGCGGTGCGGCTGCTGAACGCCCGCACGGCCTGCAGGCCCGCCGCCATGAACGCGTACACCGCGAACAGGATGACCAGCGCCAGGACCGTGACCTGAGGCCAGGCCAGCGCAATGATCCCGACGGCGACGGCGAGGACGCCACGCACGATCAGGGACGTACTGAGTGACTTGAACATGACAGCGTTCCTTTCGCTGGCTCCGCTGCTCTGGGCACCCACGGTGCTTGCCTCGGCTGGGCCCAGCGCGTGAACGGCTGCGCCTGCCCGGCGTCCGAGGCCGGCGGCCGCTGCCGGCGTCCAGGAGGTCCCGGGGCGCCGGACCGCACCGGCTTGGCAGCTCTTACCTTTGATCGAGTATCACAAAACTGATGATTCATGTCAATAGTGATGATGAACGTTCCGATGGCTGGTGAGGAAGCGGGCCGGAATGCGGCAGCCTGCCCCCTGCCCGTCTTCAGTTCGCCACCACGATCCGGTCATCGACCGCGGTGACCCCCGGGGCGGACCAGGCGGCGGCCACCGCCTCGTCGTGCTCGGCCCACGAGCTCACCGTGCCCACGAGGGTCACCTGCCCGCATGCCGTGGTATCGACGGAAAGCCGGTCCGCGTCCAGGCTGGCGTTGCGCCGGAAACATCAGTGCCTGCAGGACGTCGCCACGCAACTCAGCGTCGTCGCGCTTACTGCCGTCCAGCAGCCGTACATCCAGCTCGTTGTGGATCCGGGTGACCCCGTATACCCGGCAGGCGGCCTTTCCCGCCTCGCGCTTCGCGCGGAAACTGGCTACAGCGCCGCGCAGCGTGACGGTACCAGCGTCCGCCGATACGGCAATCGCCTCGCGGCCAACCTTCGGGTCCCAGAAGAGTTCGGCGGCGACGTCCGCCTGCAGCTGTTCATCAGTTACCGGTACCTCCTTCCTAAAGCCTCAGCCCGGCCTGAGGACGGGCTATGCCACCGCGGAAGACGCTATGGACGGGCGGGTCCCCATGGCATCCATGAATCACCTAGTCCGTGTCCTCGGGCGGTGGCGGCGGCAGTCTTGCTCAGCTAGGCGCAGGCCGGGAGCCCTGCGTTAGTCCCCGGTCATGACCCCACCGGGAAGGCGAACACCCTGCTGGCCATGGCGTCGGTCCATCGGCAGACGCCAGCTGATACAGGGCCGGCGGAGTGGCCCGACAAGGCTAGGCAATCCATGGATTCGAACGCGCCAAGTGCCTGTACACGATGCCCAGGAAAGAGCAACCCAGGGAAAGGATTCAGTCAGATGGGTAAGGCCAAGGACGTCCGCGTAGCGGTCGAAAACGAGCTCCGCTTCGACCCGAGGGTCGACTCCTCGGACATCACCGTCATGAACATCGGCGGGAACGTGAACCTCACCGGCACGGTGCCGAGCTTCCCGCAATACCTGCAGGCCTCAGCCGCCGCGCGGCGGGTCGCCGGGGTGAAAACCGTGGACAACAACCTCGAGGTGGTGCTGCCGGACAGCAGCTACCGCGATGACCCGAAGCTGACCACCGCGGCCAACAACGCCCTCACCGCGAACGTCACCGTGCCCGACAGCGTGGAGGCGATCGCCGAGGACGGCAACGTCACCTTGACCGGCGTCGTGGCCTACGGCACGGAGCGCACCGCCGCCGCGGAGGCGGTGGCCGGGCTGACGGGCGTCCGCAACGTCTTCAACGACATCGAAATCAGCTACGGCATCGATCCGGTCGACGTCGACCTGCACGTCCAGGAGGCGCTGGACCGCTCGGCGCTGGTCCCGGACGGCAGCGACGTGACCGCCGACACCAAAGACAACGTCATCACGCTGACCGGCCATGTCCGCACCTGGGCCGAACACGACGCAGTGCTCGGAGCCGCGTGGATGGCCTATGGGGTCATCGACGTCCGCGACGAACTCCAGATCACCGGCTGACCGTCAGGGCACCTTCCTACGCGGCTGGCACCGCCGAGCGGACAGCATCAGCGCGCCCGGACCGGTGGCCAGCAGGGCCAGGCGGCCACCAGGCCCGGGCGGCTGAGCGCGAGTGGCCACCCCAACGAACAGGTGCTCGCTCAGCCTGTATCCGACTTCATCATCAGCTCTTGACACAGGCCGGATCATAACTGATTATCTATTACATAACTGATGAGTCGTGACAGAAGGACCGAGAGGCGAAGGAGTCAGTAGCGATGGCACAGGACAGCCGGACGGAGGCCCCGGGCCGCGCGGGCCAGATCGGGGATCCGCATCGTTCCCTGCATAGCGAGGCTGGGGCGCTGCCCGGGGAGCACCCGGGGCGGTCACGCAATCCGCTGATCAAGGTGGCGGGGCTGGCGTGGCTGGAGTTCGAGAAGCCGGACCTGGACGCGGCCGAGCGGTTCCTGACCGACTTCGGCTTCACCGTGGCCGACCGGATGCCGGACCTGCTGGTGCTGCGTGGCCGGCAGGCAACGGCGCCGTGCCTGGCTGTGCGCCGCGGCCCGCGGCCCCGGTTCACCGGAGCCGCCTTCCAGGCCGCCGCCCGGGATGACCTGGACCGGCTGGCCCGCGGCACCGGCGGGACGGTCACCGCGCACTGGGGCGGCCACGTCGTCGCGCTGCGCGACCCGAGCGGGATCCCGGTGCGGGTCGTGCACGGCGTCCCGGACCTGCCGGCGCTGCCCGGGCGGGCGCCGCTGCCGCTGAACTTCGGGCCGGCGCTGGTGCGGGTCAACGCCACGCAGCGGCCGGTGCGGCGGGCCGCGGAGATCGAGCGGCTGGGGCACGTGGTGCTCGGCACCACCCGGTTCCGCGCCGCGCTGGACTGGTACCTGGACACGCTCGGGCTGATCGTCAGCGACTTCCTCTACCTGGACGGGCAGCGCGAGCGCGGCCCGGTGATGGCGTTCATCCGCTGTGACCAGGGCACCGTTCCCACCGACCATCACACTCTGGCCATGCTGCTCGGCCCGCACACCGGCTACGTGCACTCGGCCTACCAGCTCACCGACCTGGACGAGGTCGCCGCCAGCGGGGCCTATCTGCGCGATCGGGGCTACCGGCACGCCTGGGGCATCGGCCTGGCACATCCAGGGCAGCCAGATCTTCGACTACTGGCGCGACACCGACCGGCTGATGTTCGAGCATTACGCCGACGGGGACGTGTTCGACTCCTCGGTGCCGCCCGGCTGGGCCCCGCTGTCGGCCAGCGGCCTGGCCCAGTGGGGACCGAAGGCGACCGCGGAGTTCACCGGCGCCCGCGACCCGGCCACCGTGCTGGCCGCGATCAAGGCGCTGCGGGAGAAGGGCAACGAGATCGACCTCGCCGCCGTGCGCGGGCTGATCAAGGCGATGAGCTCATGAGCGCCCGCCTGGCCCGCACCGCGGAGGGCTGGTGGCTGGTCACCACGGCCGGCCTGGTCCGGCTTGGCCTGACGGCGCCGACCACCGCGGCCTTGCTGGCCGACCGGGGCGCCCTGGACACCGCGGTCGAAACGGCGCGGCTAGGAGCGGCAGCCGAGCCGCACGAGGCGGTCCCGGCCGGGTCCCTGGACCTGCTCAGCCCGGTGACTGCCCCCGCCCGGATCGTGGCCCAGGCGGTGAACTACCGGTCGCATGCGATCGACTCGGGCATGAACCCGGATACGGTCCCGCCGGCGTTCTTCCGTAAGACGTCGCACTCGCTGACCGGCCCGGCCGGGGACATCATCCGCCCGGACGGCATCGGGTTCCTCGACTACGAGGTTGAGCTGGGCCTGGTCATCGGCGCCGATCTGCCTGTCGGCACCACAGTGACCGACGCCACCCTGCCCCGCTACGTGGCCGCGCTGGTAGTCGCCAACGACGTCAGCGCCCGGCAGATCCAGCTCACCAGGACCCAGTTCTACGAGGCCAAGTCCTACCCCACGTTCACCCCGGCCGGCCCGTGGCTGACCCTGGTCGATGCGGCCGGCCTGGCCCAGCTCAGCTCGCTGCGGCTCACCCTGTCGGTCAACGGCGAGATGCGGCAGGACGCGTTCGCCGCCGACATGATCGTCCGGCCCGCCCAGGCGCTAACCCTGCTGTCCCGGTTCCAGCCGCTCGCGCCGGGGGACCTGCTGCTGACCGGCACGCCCGGCGGCACCGCCCTCAAGGCCCCGGCCAAGGCGGTGGAGAAGCTGGCCGGTCTGCTGCCGCCCGCCACGAAGTGGCAGCTGTTCTTCAGCCGGCAGGCCGCCAACCCCCGCTACCTGCGTGACGGTGACGTGATCACCGCCAGCATCGCCACCGTTGATGGGGAGCTCGATCTGGGCACCCAGCGCAACACCGTTGTTGGGAAGACGCCATGACTACCACGCCACAAGTCCTGCCCGGGCCAGAGTCGACCTACCAGCTGCTGCTCGACGCCGCCCGCGCCTGGCCGGAGGGCATCGCCACCCACTGGATCCCGGACCCGGCCGCCTACACCTCCTGCCTGACCCGGACCTTCGCCGATCTGGCCGGCACCGTGACGCAGATTGCCAACGGCCTGGCCAGCCTGGGGGTGCGGCGGCCGGACGCGGTCACCCTGTGCGGCCCCAACACCTCGATGCTCTTCGCCGCGACCCTGGCCGCGCAGGCGGCCGGGATCGCCGCCCCGGTCAACCCCGCCCTGAGCAGCGAGCGGATCGCCGAGCTCATCCGCCGCACCGGGTCACGGATCCTCGTCGCGGCCGGACCCGAGCTGGACCCGCAGCTCTGGCGGCGGCTCGTCACCGTCGCCCGGGAGGCGAGGATGAACGCCATCCTCGCGGTGCGGCCCGACGGCGCCACCGGCCGCCCGCCCGCCCTGGCCGCCTACGGCGACGTGCCCGCCGCCTACCTGGATGACCTGATCGCCGGGCAGCCGCGCGGCAGCCTCACCGGGGCGAGCCCGCCCGTGGCGGGGGATCTGGCCGCGTTCGTGCACACGGGGGGTACCACCGGGGCGCCGAAGATCGCCGCGCACACCCACGCCAACCAGCTGGCCTGCGGCCGGGGAATCGCCGAGAGCAGCGGCCTGGCCCCGGGCGAGGCCATGCTGGGCGGGCTGCCGCTATTCCACGTCAACGCCCTGATCGTCACCGGCATCGCGCCCATGTTCGGCGGGGCCCGCGTGGTGTGGCCCGGCCCGGGCGGCTACCGCGACCCGGCTCTTTACGAGCGGTTCTGGAAGATCGTCGAGCATTACCAGATCGCTGCGATGTCGGCCGTCCCCACTGTCTACGGCATGCTGGCCCGGCTCCCGGTGGACGCCGACATCGGCTCACTGCGCCTGCCTATCGTGGGCGCCTCGCCGCTGCCGTCCGCGGTGCGCGAGGGCTTCGCCCGGCGCACCGGGGTACGCCTGCTGGAAGGCTACGGGCTGACCGAGGCGACCTGCGCCAGCACCTGGACCCGGCCCGGCGAGGAGCGGACCGGATCCGTGGGCCGGGCCCTGCCCGGCCAGCAGGTGAAAGCCGTCCGCATCGGGGATGACGGGTCGTGGGCCGGCTGCGCGCCGGGCGAGACCGGGGTGCTGGCCATCGGCGGGCCGGCCGTATTCGCCGGGTACCTCACCGATCCCGGGCCCGGCGGCCCGCGCGTGAGCCGCGGCGACACCGTCCATGACGGCTGGCTGGACACCGGGGACCTCGGGAAGGTGGATGCGGACGGGTTCGTCTACCTCACCGGCCGGGCCAAGGACCTCATCATCCGGGGCGGGCACAACATCGACCCCCGCGTGATCGAGGAAGCCCTGCTACGCCATCGCGCCGTCGCTGCCGCCGCAGCCGTCGGCTCCCCGGACCCGCATTCGGGTGAAGTGCCGGTCGCGTACGTCGTCCCCGCCGAGCCTGGCCAGTTCGATGAGGACGAGCTGCTGGCCTGGGCCGCCACCGCCATCGATGAGCGCGCCGCCCGGCCGAAACGGATCTACCCCATCCCGGCCATCCCGGTCACCGCGGTCGGCAAGCACTACAAGCCCGCACTGGCCGCAGACGCTGCCGCGCGCGCCGCCGCCGAGACCCTGGCCGGCGCCGGCCTGGACTCCGGCCTCAAGATCACGGCGGAGCACGAGAACGGCCAGCTGGTCGTCACCGTGACCGGCGCCGATTCCGGCCAGGTGCAGGCCGCCCTGGCCGGATACGCCTTCGCCGTCCGCAGTCGGCCGCAGGTGGCCGGGAGCACCGCGGACGCCCCGCAAGAAAGTGAGTACCGCCATGCAGGGTAAGCACCCTGGCGCTGAGGTGCCCTCCCGCACCGCCCAGCCCGTCCTCGTGGTCGGCGCCGGGCCGGTCGGCGCGGCCGCCGCCCTGCTGCTGGCCGACTCCGGCATCCCGGTCACCCTGCTGGAACGGCATCTCCAGCCGCACCCGCTGCCCCGCGCGGTGCACCTGGACGACGAGGTGGCCCGGATCCTACACCGGGCCGGCGTCAGTGACGGCTTCCTGGCCCGGTCCCGGCCGTGCGGCGGGCTACGGCTGCTGGATGCCCGGCACCGGGTGATGGCCGAATTCGGCCGGGAGCAGACAGGCGTGCACGGCTACCCGCAAGCCAACATGTTCCACCAGCCCCACCTGGAGGAACTTCTGCTCGCCCGGGTGGCCCAGCATCCGCTCATCAGTTTCCACCGTGGGGCCGAGGTCGTTGAGCTTAACGTCGCGCCCGGGCCGCTGGCCGCCGCCCCGGTCCAGGTGGCCGCGCGGCTGGGGTCGGACGAGGCGGTGCGCACGTTCACCGGATGCCTGGTCCTCGGCTGCGACGGCGCGGGCAGTACCATCCGGGACCTGGCCGGGATCACCATGAAGGATCTCGGGTTCACCGAGCGCTGGCTAGTGGTCGACATCCGGGTCCCGGCCGGCCTGGACACCTGGGACGGCGTGGAGCAGGTCTGCGACCCGGCCCGGGCCGCTACCTTCATGCAGGTCACCGGCGACCGCTACCGCTGGGAGTTCCAGCTGCGCGACGGCGAGGACGAGGCCGGCCTGATCACCCCGCAGGCCCTCGGCGCCCTGCTGCGGCCGTGGACCGGGCGCGGTGACGTGGCTGGGCTGGAGATCATCCGCAGCGCCAGCTACACCTTCCGCGCCCGGCTGGCTGACCGCTTCCAGGCCGGGCGGGTCTTCCTGCTCGGCGATGCCGCCCACCTCACCCCACCGTTCATCGGCCAGGGCCTGGGAGCCGGACTGCGCGACGCCGACAACCTGGCCTGGAAGATCGCGCATGTGCTTACCGGCCAGGCCGGCGAGGACCTGCTCGCCAGCTACGACGCCGAGCGCCGGCCACACGCCCGGGCCATGGTGAAGAAGGCCGTCAGGATCGGCTGGGCGATGACCGGCGGCCAGGACCGGGCGGCCGCCGTCCGCCGGGTCGCCCTGGCCGCCGCCGTCCGCAGCGCCCGCCTCCGCGACGCCATGGCCGCCACCGCGACACCCCGGCTGAAGACCGGCGCCTTGCATCCGGCTTCCCGGCGGTGGCTGGCCCGCCGCACCCCCGCGACGTGTGTCGGCGGCCTGATCCCCAACCCGCTGGTACGTGTGGGTGACGGCGCACCGGTCCGGCTGGACACGCTCCTCGCCGGGCGGACCGCCGTGCTCATCGCGCGGCGGCCCGAGGCCGCCCTGGTGAACCTGTGCCGGCGGCACGGCTTGCTCCTGATCCGGATCAGCACCGGATCCGGTGCGGACGGCGGGGACGGTGCCGCGCGGTCGGATGGCAGGCACGTCCAGGCGAGCGAGGGAGACGCCGCCCAGGCGGACAGCGGGCCGGGCCTAGCGGACCGCGGGGCCGCCCGGGCCGGTGCTGGGTGGACCGAGGCCCGCCTCGCCGGTGGCGAGCCGCTCGCTGTTCGGCACGCCCTCACCGCCGACCCGGCGCTGGCCGTGGTCGTGCGGCCCGACCGGGTGGTCGCCGCCGTAACGCCCGGCCGCGGGCTGCCCAGGCTGCCCTGGACCGTCCAGCCAGGGCCGCCCGGGACCGCCGTCCCCGGCCAGCCCAGGACCACCGTTCCCGGTCAGCCCCGGCCCGCCGTTCCTAATCAGCCCGAAATCACTGTCCCCCCTCCCCTTCCTGGCCTGGCCGTCCCGCCCGGCCCCTGATCTTGGAGACTGCCATGTTCGCTGCTCTCTCGGCCCTTCTGGCCATCGCCTGCCTCACCCCGGCCAGCGCCAAGCTACTGGCCCACCCGAAGATGCAGGAGTCGGCCCGGCACTTCGGCATCCCCTGGAGCCGCTACCGGCTCATCGGCGTGGCCGAGCTGGCCGCCGCCATGGGAGTCCTGGCCGGGCTGTGGTGGCACCCGATCGGTGTGGCTGCCGCGGCCGGGATGGCCGCCCTGCTCATCGGTGCCCTGGCCGCCCACCGGCGGGCCGGGGACAGCGGCAAGGACACAGCGGCCGCCCTGCTCACACTGGTCATCGCCACCGCCTACCTGGTGATCGCGCTGGCCGGCTGAGCCCGGCCTGGCGGGTGGCCGGGCCCGGCAAGGTGACGTCAGGGCGATCACCCGGGCGGGTCGGCGCCTCCCGCGCCAAAGGTGCACTTTAATTAGTGGCCGACTGGGCATCGCCGGCTACGCGTTGCTCCTGGCCGGGGTTGTCGGCAATCTGCTCGGGATCGCCGACATCGGCTGGCACGTGTCCCCCGCCGGAATCGTGTTCCTCGCCCCTGGTGGCCTGTTCGAGCTTTTGTTCCCGCTCTTGCTGATCGTCCGGGGCTTTTCCGCTGGGAGCCGGGCCCGCCCTGGGCCCGTTCGCGCGGGCAGTGCCCGGCACCGGGACGTCAAAGCCGCCTAGGAGAACCCCCGCGCGGCAGCGTGACCCCTGGCTGGCCGGCTACCACCCGGCCAGCCAGTGGTCACGGTGGCAGCTCACACGAAGGGACTGCCCCAATGACTGAGAACTCCCCCGGCCCGATGGCCGGCAAGACCGCACTGGTCACGGGCGGCACCGGCAGGGCCACCGCCAGCGGCCCGGCCGCGCTCGGCGCCCGCGTCGGCATCACCGGCCGGGATCAAGCGCGTCCCCAGGACGCCGCCGGCCAGATCGCCCGCGAATCCGGCAACCCCGCGGTGACCCCTCTGCCGCCGACATGTCCTGCCAGGCCCAGGTCCGCAAGCTGGCCGCCGCGGTCCTTACCACCTACCCGCAGCTGGATGTGCTGGTCAACAACGTGGGCGGGTTCTGGGCCACCAGGCACCTCACCGCCGACAGACTGAAGCGAACCTTCGCGCTCAACCACCTCGCGCCGTTCTTGCTGACCAGCCTGCTGCTCGACCGGCTCACCGCGAGCGCACCAGCCCGGATCGTCACCGTCTCCTCCGGCGCCCACGCCGGGGGCCGCATCGACTTCGATGATCTGCAGGGCGAGCGAGACTATTCCGGGCAGCGCGCTTACAGCCAGTCGAAGCTGGCCAACGTGATGTTCACCTACGAGCTGGCCCGCCGCCTGGAAGACATCGGCGTCACCGCCACCGTCCGGCACCCCGGCCTGGTGCGCACGGCGTGCGCCGCCGAGGATCCTTCGCCGCTGGCGAAGCTTATGGTCCCGCTGCTGCGGCCGTTCATGAAGGCACTCGCCAAGGCCCTGCCCAGCACGTCGCTGTCGCCCTAGTCTCGATGGTGTCGTGTGGCTTACGTCGTAAGCTTTGTCAAGCCGGTGACAGGAGAACGCGCAGGAATGGCGCGACCGGCCAGACCCGCGACACAGCCCGGATCCCCGCTGAGCCGGGAACGAGTGCTGCTCGCCGCCGTAGCCTTCGCCGACGAGCACGGCATCAGATCGCTCACCATGCGCAAGCTCGGCGAGGCCCTCGGGGTCGAGGCGATGTCGCTGTACAAGCATGTGGCCAGCAAGGGCGATCTCCTGGACAGCATGATCGACCTCGTCTTCAGCGAGATCGGCCTGCCCCCGCGCGGAGCCGACTGGAAGACGGCCATGCGCGGCAGGGCGGTCTCCGCCCGCCAGGCATTGTCGCGCCACCGCTGGGCGATCGACCTGATGGAGTCGCGCAGCACACCCGGCCCCGCAACACTGCGGCACCACGACGCTGTCATCGGGTGCCTCCGCGAGGCCGGCTTCCCGGTACCGCTGGCGGCACACGCGTTCTCCGTCCTGGACAGCTACATCTACGGCTTCGCGCTGCAGGAAGCGAGCCTGCCGTTCGACACCGGGGAGCAAACAGCCGACCTGGCGCGCACGATCATGACGCGGTTCACTCCCGACGAGTACCCCCACCTCACCGAGCTGACACTCAAGCACGTCCTGCAGCCCGGCTACGACTACGGCAACGAGTACGAGTTCGGGCTCGACCTGATCCTCGACGGCCTCGAGCGCACCCCCGGCACGGCCCAGCCAGTACCGAGCGGTGGGCATGTAAGCAGTGGCGGCACGCCGTGAGAAGTTCACGCCGAGAGCTGGCAGCGCCGCTCCGCCGCTGGTCACGCAATCGCCTCCCCGCTACCTTGTCTCCCCGACGGATGGGGCGTAGCGTCCGGATTAAGAAGGTGTGCTCGTTTATCTGCGTGTAGACGAGATTTCAGATTCCTCCCGGCTGCTCTGGACCTCGGTGGCGCCTAGCGCGCAGCGAAGCCGAGGTGGCATATGGCAGCAGCTGCCCTCATCTGGCCCGCTCTTCGTCAGCGATCATCGGGGCTTGCTCGTCAGCGACGCGCAGGCCGTCCTGCGGCCGATGGCGCTCAAGCCGGTGCTGGCCTGATTCTCACCGGCTCCCGCCTGGAAAGCCGCGGTGCTGCTGGCCGGCTCCCTGATCGCCTTCTCGGCCACCGGCCAGCCCTGGTAGCTGGTTCCCGTCGTCATCCTGGTTCCCGACGTGCTCGCGGCAGGCTACCTCGGTGGCCCCGCCGGGCGCCTGTACAACCTGGCGCACAGCACTGTCCTGCCGGCCGCGCTCGCGGGGTCGGCTGGTGGCAAAGCAGGCCCCTGGTACTGGCCCCGGATCTGGCAGGCAGCCGCCCCCCGGCTGCATGCAACGTGCAGCCTGCCGCCAAACCCGCCCGCAGCGTCTCAACGGCGCCGCAGCCCTGATCAGAAGGGCCCGTCACTGAATGTCACCTGTCCCGCCGCCCGCATCAGGCCCGAGGAGCTGCCATGAGATCTGTCATCCCGCGCACCGCACACAGGAGTACCCGCGGCCGGCTCACCGCTGCCGCGGCCGCCTGCGCCCTGCTCAGCGCAGGTGCGCTGGCCTCCGCCAGCTCGGCCAGCGCCTCGCCCGCCCCGCCGCGCCAGGCCGGCACCACGCTGCGGGCGAGGCACTGCGCCGCGACCTCAGCGATTACCTGACGGCCCGGCGGACGGCCGAGCACATCTCCGCGGTTTCGCTGCGGGTCACCTTCGCCGGCCGCTGGCCGCCCATCGGCCTGGCCGAGGGGACCACCCGCTACGACGGCGGGCCGCCGGTATCGCCCAGCGCCTTGTGGCAGATCGGCAGCAACTCCAAGGCCTTCACCGCGGTGATCCTGCTCCAGCTCGAAGCCGAGGGCAGGCTCTCCATCAATGACCCGATCGGCAAATGGCTGCCCCAGTATCCGGCCTGGCGGCACATCACCATCCGCCAGCTGCTCGACATGACCAGCCGCATCCCCGACTACGCCAGCCAGCCTGCCTTCCTCACCGCGCTCGCGGCAAATCTTTCCGCCCGCTTCACCGCCGCCCAGCTGGTCTCCTACGTCACCGGCCTGCCCCTCGGCCCGGCCGGATACCAGTACACCAACACCGATTACATCCTGGCCCAGATGATCATCGAGAAGGTCACCGGCGACTCCTACGCCAGCCAGCTCACCCGGCGGATCATCGACCCGCTGCGGCTGCGCGCCACCTGCCAGGCGCCCTACACCTGCCCGCCGTCCGACGCGGCCGCGATGCCCGCCGGGTACCTCTACCAGGCCGGCATCCCGCCGCCACTGCTCGGCCAGGCCATGCCCCCGCTTGCCCTGACCTGGCTCCAGGGGCGCCGGCGGCATCGTCAGCTCACTGGCCGACATGACCAAATGGGACCGCGCCCTCTACTCCGGACAGCTCCTGCCGCCCCGCCAGCAGCACCAGCTCGAATCCCTGGTATCCGAGACCACCGGCAAACCCATCCCCCGCACCACCCTCGCGGACCCGTCCGGCTACGGGCTCGGCGTCACGCAGCAGACCACCCGGCAGACCGGAACGATCTGGGATTACGAGGGCGAGACCTTCGGCTACCGGGTCGTGCACTACTACTTCCCCGCTCCGGCATGATCATCGCGCTGGCGGTCAACAGCGCGACCGGCAACGATGACATAGCCGACCTGGCCGGATCGGTCTACCAGACCCTGGAGTACGTATGAAATCGCGCACGGTGCTCATAGCGGTGGCCGGCAGCTGGCTGCGCGCACATGGGCTGATCTCGGCGGGGGTGACGCACGTTGAGTGACGACATCAGGCCCGTGGCCGCCGGGAACGGCCCGGCCAGCTTGCCGCCGGGCCCGGCCGTCCATAAGGACCGTCGTCAGCGCCGCCCGACCGGTGCGCCGCCGCCGCTGCCGCACCCTATCACCATCAGCACAACAGCGTGGCTGATCCTTGGGGCCGTGGCGCTCGCCGGCGCGTTCCTGGCGTCCCAGCACACGCCGTGGCTCCGGATCGATGACCGGGCAAGCACGTGGGTGCTGCGTCTCCTGGCCGGGATACGGACGCCGTGGCTGACCGATGTGGCCAACGGGATCAACGGGGCGGGCTCCGGCTGGGGGGCCACCGCGCTCGGCCTGTCGGTGGTCGCCCTGACGATGGCGTTCCGCCGCTGGCGGCACTTGCTGGTGTTCCTGGGAAGCGTGTTGTTCCTGGAGATTGCCGGGACATCGATCTACTTCGGGCTGTCCAGGCCACGCCCGTACGGCGTAACGATCATCGGCAGCTGGGGCGGGTACTCCGGGGTGTCTGGATCGGCGGCGGTCCTGACGATCTTCTTGATGGGCGCCGTCTACTGCCTGGCCGTGCCGGGCCGCCCCCGCACCTACGCCAAGGCGGCGGTGGCCGTCGTGGTCGCCGTGTTCTGTCTGGCTCGCCTGTACCTGGGTGTCGATCACGGGATGCCCTGCTCTGCCGTGGCGTTCGCCGTGGCGATCGCGGTCACCGCGTTCCGGTACTTCACCCCGAACGAGGCGTTC
Source organism: uncultured Actinomycetes bacterium (assembly GCA_963834515.1). Classification (GTDB taxonomy): domain Bacteria; phylum Actinomycetota; class Actinomycetes; order Streptosporangiales; family Streptosporangiaceae; genus RYN-230. Next base: position 585,757 of record CAWICB010000001.1, read on the forward strand.
CCCGTCGCCTACCGGCGCGGCAACACCGCGCACGTGGATGTGACCGGCCGGCGGGGGCAGGCGATCCGCCAGGCCGTGCGTGACCAGCTCGGGCTCACGGTGACCGAGATCAAGCCGGTCGGCCTGGAGTCCTCCGCCGGCTCCACGCCGTTGCGGCTGCGAGTCGAAGGCAGCCCGGAGGAGTTCGTGTTCGCCAAGCTCTACACCAAGGGCCACGTCCGCGCCGACCGCTGGTACAAGCTGTGGCGGACCATCCTGTACGGCTCCCTGGAGGACGAGCACCCCTTCCAGACCGTGCGGCGCCTGGTCGAGTACGAGGACTATGCCCTGCGCCTGCTGCAGGACATCGGGGTCCGCACGGCCCGGCCGTACGGCATCGTGGAGATCACGCCCGAGCGCGAGTACATGCTGGTCACCGAATTCCATACCGGCGCCGTCGAAATCGGCGAAGCCGACGTCGACGACACGGTGATCGACCAGGGACTGCAGCTGATCCGCACGCTGTGGGACGCCGGGATCGCCCACCGCGACATCAAACCAGGCAACCTGATGGTCCGCTCCGGGGAGCTGCTGCTGATCGACGTGGCCTTCGTCCAGGTGCGCCCGTCACCATGGCGGCAGGCGGTCGACCTGGGCAACATGATGCTCGTCCTGGCCGTGCGCACCGACCCGCAGCGGGTCTACCGGCGGGCGCTGGCGTACTTCACCGAAGCCGAGCTCGCCGAAGCATTCGCCGCCACCCGCGGGGTCGCCAGCCCGACCCAGCTGCGCGCCTTCATGAAACGGCACCCGCGCGACCTGCTCGGCGAATTCCGCGCCCTCGCCCCGCAGCGGCCGCCGATCGCGCTGCAACGCTGGAACATCCGGCGGGTCGCCCTGGCGGCCGCGATGCTCGCCGTCATCACCGCCGCCGTGTTCGAAACAGGGAATGCCTTCTTCCCGGCGGCCAGAAATCTGGGCGCCTACGCCCCCAGCTGCGGCACCGGCCATTCGATGATCCTCAGCGCCCAGGCCGTCCCGACCGCTGCCTTGCTGCCCTGCATCGCCGCGCTCCCGGCGGGCTGGAGCGTTGGCGGCACGGACATCGCCAGCGGGAAGGCCAGCTTCGTGCTGGACTCCGCTCCCGCAGGGCCGCGCAGACGGTGACGATCACCCTGACCGCCACCTGCGACACCTCGGGCGCTCAGCAGATCCCCTCCGACCAGCCCGGCACGCGCCGGTTCGAGCGCCCGCCGAGCCGGGTCCCTGCGTACTCCGGCATTCGCTACTACACCTTCCCCGGCGGCTGTGCGACCTACCAGTTCGTCCTTGCGCCCGGCGCGTCCCCGGTCGCGACCACCACTGTGGACAGCGCGGTGGCGTTCATGCCCCGCTCGGAACTGGTCGGCTATGTCCGCCGCACCGAGGGCCTGGCCCTGTGCGGGCGAGGTGCCGCATGCCCGGGATGACCCGGCCGGCCACAGCCCGGCCGCAGGAGGACGCGCTGCTCGCCCGCCCCCGGCAGGCCGCTCTCCTCACCGCCGGAGTAGTGGCGGTCACGGCCGTGGTGTTCGCCCTAGCCGCGGACCACGGTGCGCTGGCCCGCATCCAGCGGGTAGACGATGCGTGGCTGCGGCTGATGATCTCCGGACGGGCGCCCGCGCTGACGGCGATCGCCAAGGTCTTCAACGTCCTCGGGCTGGTGTACGTCACGCTGCCGGTGCGGATCGCCCTGGCCGGGTTCCTGGCCCTGCGCCGCCGGTGGTGGCATCTGGCCGCGTTCGCGTCCGCCATCGTGCTGTCGGAGGTGCTGATCGGCTCGCTGAAAGGAATCTATGACCGGGCCAGGCCGCCCGGGTCGCTGGTCGCCACCAGCGGCGCGTCGTTCCCGTCCGGACACGCGATCGCCGCGTCGGTCACCGTCGTCGCGGCGGTCATCGCCCTGGTCCCACCGGGCAGGCGGCGCGCCTGGTGGGGCGCGGCCGCGGTGGCGTTCTCGATCGTGATGGGGCTCTCCCGCGCCTACCTCGCTGCCCACTGGCTCTCCGACGCCACCGCCGGGATCCTGCTCGGCACCTCCTGCGCCCTGGTCACCGCGCTGGTAGCCGACCAGTTCCAGCGGCGGCAGAACAGGCTGCAGCGGGCCGCCGGGACGCAGTACCTCGCGGGCGTTCCCCCGGCCCACCGCGCTGAGGACAGGCGATGACCAGCAGGAATCCGGACCGCATCGAGGACCTCCCCTCCCCCGACTGCTCCGACGTCGGCGGCGGGGTTCGGATCGTCTCGGTCGTAGCTCGCCGGGAAGGGGGGTGTCCCGTGCAGGCCAGACTGGTCGATGTGCCCGGGGCGGAGCGCCAGGCGCTGGCCCCAGAGGCCGCGTGGCACACGCTTAGCGCCGAGGAGGTGCTGCGAGCCGAGGAGGCAGACCCGCGGCACGGCCTGAGCTCGGCGGAGGCGGCGTCGCGGGCCGGCCGGTTCGGCCCCAACACGCTCGCCGCAGGCAGGGCAGAGCCTCGCTGGCGCGCGTTCATCCGCCAGTACTCCGACCCCATGCAGATCGTCTTGCTAGTGGTCGGCCTCCTCAGCCTCTTCCCCCTCAGGCAGCTGGGAACCGGCCTTCTGCTGATTCTGCTGACCCTGGCTAACGCGGTTCTCGGCCTGCAGCAGGAGGGCGGGGCTGAGAGCGCGGTCGCCGTGCTCCAGCGGAGGTTGATCGTGACCGCCCGGGTGCGGCGCGATGGCCAGGAGGCGGAGATCCCCGCTGCACAGCTGGTCCCCGGCGATGTCGTCTCGATCGAGGCGGGTGACGTCGTTCCGGCTGACGGCAGGCTGCTCCGGGTGGCCACGCTGGAGGTCGCCGAGTCCGAGCTGACCGGGGAGAGCCTGCCGGTCTCGAAGGGCACGGCCCCGGTCGGGGAAGCCGACATGCCGCTGGGCGACCGGACCGACATGGTGTACATGAACACCTCTGTCACCCGCGGGACGGGCGAGTTCGTGGTCACCGCGACCGGGATGGCGACCGAAGTCGGCCACATCTCGGGAATGCTCCAGGCGCAGCCGACGGTCAAGACCCCGCTCACCCGCCAGCTCGACCGGCTCTCAAAGCAGCTCCTGCTGGTCGCGGGTGTCGCGCTGATCGCGTCGATGGCCGTGAACCTGTCTCGCGGCTATACCTTCAACGCGGTGTTGCCCGCCGCGGTCGCCTTCGCCATCGCGGCGGTCCCGGTGCAGTTGCCCATGGTGGTGACGACGATCCTGGCGTGGGGCACCCGGGCTCTGGTCAAGGTCGGCGCCATCATGAAGCAGCTCCCTTCGACCGAGACCCTGGGGTCTACGTCCGCGATCAACACGGACAAGACCGGGACGCTCACGCTGAACCAGATGACCGCGGTCCAGATGGTCATCGCCGGGCACCGCTATGCGGTCGAGGGAAAGGGCTACTCGACCCACGGGCGCATCAACCGCGTCGCCGGACAGGCGGAGATCCCGCTGGACCAGTTCCTGATGCCGATGGTCCTGGCCTCCGACGCGGTGCTCAGCGACGGCGAGCTGATCGGCGACCCGACCGAGGGAGCCCTGGTCGCGCTGGCCGCGAAAGGCGGCATCGACGCCGTCTCTGACCAGGCAGGTACACCCGAGAATCGCCGAGCTCCCCTTCGACGCCGAGTACAAGCTCATGGCGACGTTCCACAAGATGACCGATGAATCGGGGAAGGCGGTGATCCGCTGCTTCGTGAAGGGGGCGCCCGATCAGCTCCTGGCCCGGGCCGCCACGGTGCTGGACCCGGACGCCGGCCCGGTTCCGCTCGACGGCCGTCTCCGCGAGCGGTACCTGGCCGATAACCACCGGTTCGCGGAAGAGGGCCTGCGGGTCATCGCAACCGCACGCAGGGATTTCGACCCGGCGGCCTTCGATCCGGGGGCTGACCTGCTCCCGCTCGTGACCGATCTGGAACTGCTGGCTCTCGTCGGAATCGTCGACCCGCCGCGGCCCGGTGCCAAAGCATCGGTCGGGCAGGCGAAGTCCGCCGGGATCGAGGTCCGCATGATCACCGGTGATCACGCGGTTACCGCGGCCGCGATCGCCCGCCAGCTTGGCATCGATGGCAAGGTCATCAGCGGGGCGGAGTTCGGCGCGATGACCGATGACGAGGCGATGGAGGCGATCGCCGATGTCGGCGTGATCGCCCGCGTCACTCCAGAGCACAAGGTCCGCCTGGTGGACCTGCTCAAGCGCGAAGGCCAGATCGTCGCCATGACCGGCGACGGCGTCAACGACGCGCCCGCGCTGAAGAAGGCCGACATCGGGATCGCGATGGGCACCGGGACCGAGGTGGCCAAGCAAGCCGCGGTGATGGTTCTGACCGACGACAACTTCTCCACGATCACCAAAGCGGTGGAAATCGGCCGCGGGCTGTATGACAACCTGGTCCGGTACATCCGGTTCGAGATGGGATGCATGTTCGGCTTCATCATCACCTTCCTTGGCGCCAGCATCTTCGACATCGCCCACGGCGAGCCGCTCCTTCCGCTGCAGGTCTTGTGGGTGGCCTTCACCACCGTCACGATCCAGTCCATCGGGCTCGGGTACAGCAGGCCTGTCGAAGGGCTGATGGAACGCCGACCCCGGCCACCCAGCCAGCCGATCCTGACCGGAGGGGTCCTCGCCTGGCTCGTCTCGGTCGGGCTGGTGATGGCGATCGGCACGCTGAGCGTGGTCAGCTGGGCGGAACAGGCGCACACGCTCGCCATCGCGCGGACCATGGGCGTGGTCGTGTTCTCAATGTTTAACCTGTTCTTCTCGCTCGAGTCGAGGGACCGGCGGGACTCGGTGTTCTCCCTCAGCACGTTCGCCGACCGGACGTGCATCGTGACGACCGGGGCCTCCCTTTTCCTGCTCGTCATGGCAACCGTCCTGGCGCCGTGCCAGGCGATCCTGAAGACCACCGCGCTCGACGTAGATCAGTGGCTCCTCTGCGCAGCCGTGGCACTGTCGATCATCGCGGTCACCGAGATCCGCAAGGCGTTCCTGCGGCAGACCGTCGGTCCGGTCAGGTTACGACGATCACCGCGACGCCGACTGCGTCATAGGTGCCGCGTGCCCGCGCGTCCCGGGTCGCGAGGGCTGCCCCGTGCTCCTTGGCGGCCAGCGCCACCAGCGCGTCATAAACGGCGCCGCCCGCGATGCCCAGGCGGCTCAGCGTGTCCGGCTTACGGGTGCGCGAGCTGCTCAGCACAAGCGGGGACGGGCGGGTATTCACGGATCCCGGCACGCAATTCAGCAGCTGGCCGCGGTCGGTACGGAGGCCGCGGGCCCTGCCAACGGATAGGTGGATGAAGCCGACCTGCATGAGCGAGCATCGCTCTGCGACCCACGTACCGCGGCTACGGGCTGGTCTGCGAGTTAGCCACGATGCCGGGTGGAGTACCTCCTGACCGCGGTGCCTGCCGCGGCGTTAACGGCGAGGCCCAGTGCCGCCCCGCCTGCGATGTCGAGCGGAAAATGGGCGCCGACGTAGACACGGCTCAGTCCCACCAGGGGGATGGCGGTCAGGGTGAGGGCGCGGCCGCCCGGGCCGAGACGGGGCAGGGCAGCCACGCCAAGGACGACGGCCACGCCCGCGTGCCCGGACAGGTATCCGAGGCCGCTGGCGTCGCGGCCGCGACGGCGGATGCCCGGAAGCAGGGTCACCGGCCGGGGCCGCCGCACTATCCGCTTGACCGCTTTGGCCAGCGCCCAGGTGCCAGTGCCGCCGATCAGGAGGCGGGCTGCCAGCTCCCCGTCTCCGGCCAGCCAGGCCGCCGCGGCCGACGCCGGGATGGCACCGAACGCGCCCAGCTGCATGACGGCCCAGGCGGGCAGGTAGACCGAATCGGGCAGGCCGTTGACTGCGCGGAATGCCCTGACTTCCCGTGGGCCCACGCGGTCGTGGCGCACGGCACCGGCGGTGGCCAGCAGGGCAGCCAGGCCGAAGCCAAGCTGGACGCCGGGAGCGGCCAGCATGGCCGGAAGGGCACGTTCATGCTTGCTCGCGGGCCGCATCATGGGTTGAGCGTAGGCCACGCAGGGCAGCCAGACGGGCCGGCCGAGGCCGTTTCGGTACCGATTCCCCCTGTGCCCACAGCGAGGATGACACATCGCGAGCCGGCTGGCGAGGGCGCGGGCGGCGATGTCTCCGGCGTAGACGTGCGCGGGACCATCTCACCGTTATCCGCTGGCGCCGGCGGTGCTGGCGCTGGGCACGCCGAATACCAGGTTCAGCGCGCTCCCGATGAACAGGCCCAGGCCCGCCCCCGCGGCGACGTCCACGGGGAAGTGCGCCCCGAGGTACACCCGTGACAGGCAGACCGCGGCGGCCAGCGCCCAAGGCAGGACCTTTCACCAGCCTTTGAAGTAGGGGCCACCAGCGCGGTGATCGCGAAGATCACCATGGCATGACCGGAGGGACAGCTCAGCCCGTGGGCCGCGGACTGGCCGCGCAAGATCACATCCGGCAGGGTTTCCGCTGGCCGGTCACGCTGCACGACCATCTTGGCCACCGCCTCCAGCCAGACCTTCAGCAGGGTCGCGGCCGCCAGCCGCAGCCGCCTCAACAGCGCGGCCGCGGCCGCCACCAGGGGAAGAGCCCCGATCACTCCCGACAACTGGACCGTCCACATCGGCGGATACAGCCACCCGGCCAGTGATTGACCCGGCGGAACACGGCCACATCCGTGCCCAGGACCGTCCGGTTCGCGACCAGCACCCCGCACACGACCAGCACGCCGAGCCCGGCGGCGGCCATCGGCGCGTCGGCTCGTCTGCGCTGGTACGTCCGGCCGTCCGGGGCCTGGGACCACCACAGGGCCAGCCACCTGCCCAGCGTCCGCGCCCGGCCAGCCCGGCCCACGGCGGCCGCGGGAGCCGACCCTCCGGCTGTACCTGTCGTCACCGGTGCCACACCTGCCGGCTAACACCACCGCTCTCCTCGCGATGGCCAGACCGTTCGGCTGCCGGACCTCGAAGCCGAGGCCGTCGACGACGGCGACGGTCCCGTACCGCTTGGTGAGATGGTCAACAGCAATCATGGGGCTGTCCTTTCGGGTCGCCGAGGACCGGATCGGTCGCCATCAGCGATGCCGTACCGGCAGGGCATCACCTAGGGAACAGGGCGAGCTGTGCCCGGCAGCCGGTACCGCTGATCAGCCTTGAGCCGACGATAACGGGCCATCAGAACAGCGACATCCGTGGCAGCACGTGAATCGGTACTGGGGCCCTCCTTGTTCACGTTCCGAGCGCGGGCCCGACGGACCCGGAACGGCAGCAAATCGTGACGATTCAGGCTGGCCTCTGGCGATTCTGCCCGGCACCGCGGTCGTCACCGCATGCCCAGGCCTTGCCGCCTACGAGTCACGCTACGAGCCGGCCACGATGCCGGGCTTCACCGCTGGCGGGCATGCTGGCGGGCAACCGGCAATTTCAGGGCAGATCCGAGGCCCGGATGAGCTAGCCAGATCAGGGCGCGGCGGCGGTCGCGGTCGCCCGCCCGGCACCGGCGAGCCTGTTCATCGTTGAACGCCGGCTGCCCAAAGCCAGTGAGCATCACCTCGCCCTGCTCCAGGCGGGCGGCGCTGAGCGGCGCTGCTCTCCGGTTCAGCGCCCGCGGTGACAGCGTCCGGTACCTGTACTCGATCTTGCTGGCCCGCCAGCAGCGCCTGCTGTCGCTGTTCACCGCCGACAGGCTGGAGGCCGTCCGCGTCGGCAATGCGGCGGAGGCCCTGGACCTGCGCGGCGGCTAGATTGCATCCCGCTGGCGCTGCAGCTGGCCGCCGTCCTGCCGGGCTCGCCGAGCCTGGATCAGCTCAATCAGCGGCTAGGGCTGACCACGGCTGACGAACGACCATAGCGATTTCAGAGTTCGCCTCCGCCAAACTGGTCTGGCCGCCGACGGGTAATACCCGCGAGAGCGCAGAAACGATCAATATGCGCGCCGGACTGCCGCGCTTGGGAACCGTGTGCGACGAGTACAGACTCGGCGTTAGGCGTGGCCTGACCAAGGAAAACGGTTCCGAGTCACTGTCGTCGCGGCCGCCCGAATATACGGATCAGCGCATAGCTATACGAGGCGGCAGTGTCCGCTATTCGGCATGCGCGAGAGTTCGGCCTGTTCCTCCCGCTGGCCCTTTGTCGCAGCGGGCTGGCGTCAGGTGCAGCCGCGCGAGATCCCGGGGCAGACGTATCGTCTTAGTCATGGCCGAGTGGTGGTCGATCGAGGTGCTGCACGGTGAGTTCTCGGCTTTCCGGTGGCAGGAGCAGCACGACTCCGCCTTGATCGAGGCCGCGCTGACCAACGGCGCCGTAGACGGGTCCTGGCACGCCGGTAGCTGGGGCGTGGTCTTTGAGGTGCTCTTCGAGGCCGAGGAGCAATGGCAGGCGTTCCGCAGCCTGCCGGCCGTGCGTGCGGCCCTGGACGCCGTGCCCGATCCCGTCAACGGCCTGCTCGTCTACCGCGGCCGGGGCGGGGGAGCGGGCGCCGGGAAACCGCGCCGGCCCAAGCCTGCGCCAGCCGCCAGTGCTGCGTCGCTGCCCGAGCCCGAAGCCGAGCCGCTCCTGGACCTGACCGGCATCTCGCCGCAAGATCCGGTTCAGGCCGGATGGCAGGCGGTCCGGCCTTGACCAGCCATGAGCCGTCAGCGGTCCGGAAGGCGGCACCCTGGCAGCGATAGGACGAACGGCCCCTAAACGCCTATTCGACCAGGATCCTTCTGGGCACAAGATCACCTCCAGCGAACGCAATGCGGCAGATCCGGTCGTTCGCCGATGAGTGGCAGTGAATACTTGTACGGGCTTTGCGGGACCTTGATGGGGGCGTCAGAGTGACTGGTCTTCGCCCCGCTTGCCTGCTTCAGCCTGTCGCAAAAACGGCGTTGGGGCCTACTCGACCCATATCCGGGCACTTGCCTAAGAGCAGTACTAGATCTTCCAGGGTGCCGGGGCTTGATCGGGGTTTGTGCGACAGGCTGGCCGATAAGTAACAATGTGAGCATTGTGCTGCGTGCCAGCTCACAGCCCTGCAGAATCGGCTCCGTTCGGCCCATTGGGCACCGCAGCGGGGAATCTGACCCGAATCCGCGAGTAGCGCGCGGAGCTGATCTTCAGGGGTGTTTCTGATCTTCGCGGGTGCTTTTTCCGGTGTGGGGGCAGGTTGGATGCCCGGGTGTCGCGCCGGGTTCGCGGGTTCCAGGTTCCGGGCGGGGCTGTGGGGCCGGTGGTCAGGGCATCGCGGGCAGGGCGCGCAGGCGGGCGAGGACCTCGGCAAGCAGTCCGTGGCCGGGTGGTAGCCGCAGGATCAGCTGGCCGGCGTGGCGTATCAGCCGCGCGGGGACGGCGATGAGCCGGCGGCGCAGGGTGGTGATCATGGCTTTGCCGCCGCGGGTGCCGTGGCCGGCCAGGATCGTCTCGCCCCGGGCGGCGGCGGTGAGCTGGTGCAGCCAGGCGGCCATGCTGGCGGCGAGCAGTGCGCCCCACATCCAGGCGGTATTGACCTGGGGATATCCGGACGGGAGGTGCCGGAGGGCGGCTCCGTGCTTTCCATCGCGGAAGATGTTCTCGATGGTGGTGCGGTGCCTATACCAGTGCTCGGCCGCCGCAGCCTTATCCGGCGTGGTCACGTCCAGGTTCGTCAGGATGAAGCTGTAGCCGTAGATGGCATCCGCCCCGGCGAGCTCGGGAATCGGCAGGGCCCGCTGGCCGGGGTGCAGGGTGCGGCGCCGCCGCGACCGCGGGTCGGCGGAGACCTGCTCCGGTGCCAGCC
>CAWICB010000002.1:0-1237500 GCA_963834515.1 uncultured Actinomycetes bacterium
TCATGGTTTCCCCTCCAGTCAGTGCGGCACGCTCGGCCGCTGGTCTTGGCCAGGCCCTCCGGTAATCGATCACCGCTCCGGGCTGGCGGCATCATCCTGCGGCGGATGACCCGGCGGGACCTTGTTGTCATGTCCCTCCTTCAGAACGGTGCCGGGATGTACCGGAACCCCAGGTCCGGCTCTGCGTAGCCGCCGGGGCGCTGCCGCTTGGGCAGCGTGACATCGTGCGTCGTGAGCGGCTTATAGGGGACCTGGCTGAGCAGGTGGCTAATGATGTTGAGCCGGGCGCGTCGCTTGCTGTCGCTGTGCGCGACGTACCACGGCGCCCAATCCGTGTCCGTGGCGGCGAACATCGCGTCCCTGGCCCGGGAGTAGTCGTACCACCGGCTGTAGGACTTCAGGTCCAGGTCAGACAGCTTCCAGACCTTCCGCGGGTCGTGACGCGGCTCTCCAGCCGCCGGGTCTGCTCGTCCGCGCTGACCTCGAGCCAGTACTTCAGCAGCAGGATCCCCGAGTCGGTCATGGCCTTCTCCACCCCGGGCACCAGCCCGAGGAACCGCTCGGTCTCCTCCGGCGTGCAGAAGCCCATGACCCGTTCCACGCCCGCCCGGTTGTACCAGCTCCGGTCGAAGATCACGACCTCGCCGGCCGCCGGGAAGTGCGCGACGTACCGCTGCAGGTACATTTCCGACTTCTCGCGCTCGGTCGGCGCAGGCAGCGCGACCACCCGGAACACCCGCGGGCTGACCCGTTCGGTGATCCGCCTGATCGTGCCCCCTTTGCCGGCGGTGTCCCGGCCCTCGAACACGACGCAGATCTTGGCCCCGGACGCCTTGACCCACTCCTGCATGGCAACCAGCTCGCCATGCAGGCCCCGCATCTGGCGCTCGTACTCCTTGCGCTTCATCTTCTTCATCGTGCGGGCTCATCCAGTCCCCTCGGCGGCCCCCGTCCCGTGCAGTGCTTCCTGGAGTTCCTTCTCGTCGTCCTTGGACAGCGAGGTCTTAAGCACCGTGCCGCCGTACCTGCTCATCGCCTCAACGGCCTTGTCCGGCGTGACCTTCTCCACCATCAGGAACAGCGCCGAGGTGCCCGGCTGGAGCATGCCACGGACCTGCTCCTGGAACTGCTTGTCGATGCTGGTCTTGGTGATCTTGCCCATCAGCGCGCCCATCCCGGCCCCGATGGCCAGGCCGAAGACCGGGATGAAGAACAGCAGCCCGAACAGGAATCCCCAGAACATCCCCCAGGTGGCCCCCGCGCCGACCGCGTGATGGGTGGTGTTTACGTGGTAGCTGCCGTCCTTGTCGCGGACGATGACCGCGATCGCGTCCGGCTGGATGATCAGGTCCTGGGCCAGCCGGCGCGCCTCGTCGGCCGCTGCCGTCGCGGTCGCCTCGTCCGGGTAGCCAATGGCGATCAGGGTTGCCATGCATGTTTCCTTTCTCCTGGTGTTGATCTGCCTGGCCGAGAGTGGCCACAAGCCCGCTGGTTATGCCGGTGCCTCCATGATTTCCCAGCCGGCCACGGTGTTGCTGCCCGGCAGGCCGAACTGATGCGGCCCGTCAGACCCGGCCGCCCGGCCGGCCGGGCCGGGGCCTTTCCGGAAACGTCAACCTGACCCGTCATGGGGCCAGGCTGCCTGGGTCCCGCATCAGCGTCAACACCCTTCCAGGGGTGATATGGACCGGAAGGGCTCAGAGCAGGCGCAGGTCCACCGCCCGCTCAATGGCTTCCGAACGGGACGCCACGCCGAGCTTCTGGTAGATGGACCGGAGCTGCGTCTTCACGGTGTTCCGCGATATGTACAGGGTGGCCGCGATCTGCAAGTACGTGCTGGTCGGCAGGAGCTTCAGGATGCGCAGCTCGGCGGCGGTCAGCGGCTCGGCGATCGTATGGTGACCGGGGGGCTGTCCGGCTGGGCAGCCCGCACGTCGAGCGCCGCGGCGATCACCCGTTCCAGGTACGGATCGGACCGCATCCGCGTCGCGTGCTCGACCAGGTAGCCGGTCACCTGAGGCGCGGTGCTGACGAGTGTGTTCACGAAGCCGCCGCGCCGGGCCCGGTGCAGGGCACCGCCCAGGATGCCGTCGGCGGTCGGGTCGCCGCGCTCGATGGCCGCCGCCGCCAGCAGTATCTGCCGGACCAGCGGGTCCCGGGTCGTCAGGCTGCCCAGCACCGGCGACTGGAGGTGCTCGTGCGCGGCCTGATGGTTGCCCGCGGCCAGTGCGATCCGGGCCAGCAGCAGGTGCGACGGGTGGCCGGCACCCCGGCCGCCAGTTCGCCGGCTGCTTGCGCGTCACCGAGCGCCAGGCGTATCTGGGCCTCGAGTTCGTCCGCCTGCGCCCACAGCGCGGCGCTGGGCTCGGCCACGCCCGCCGCGCCGCTGCCACCGTCGCCAGCGCCTTCGCGGGTCTGCCTGCGAGCGGCCCAGATCCGGGCCCGGTCGAGCAGTGTGAGGAACTCGAAGATGGGCCGTCCGGCCTCGGTTATCGCCAGCGCCCGCTCGGCCAGCCGCTCCGCGGCATCAGGTCCCGCCGCTCCAGCGCGAGGCCGGCCAGTACGCGCAGGTAATCCACGGTGAAGAAGTGCCGGTCGAAGCCCAGCCGCTGGGCTTCCCAGTGCGCGGCCGTGGCCGCCTCAGTGGCATCGGTCAGGCGGCCGGCCAGGAACCAGGCCAGCGCCCGGGCGCTGGGCACCAGGATCAGCCGGGTCGGCTCGGGCAGGCTCGGGCTGGGCCAGCGCGGCAGCGGCTTCGCGTTCCACCGCGGCGAAGTCGTCCAGGCATGGATAGACGCGGAGCAGGATCAGCGGGATCGCCACGCGCCACTCGTCGCTGAGCTGGGCCTGTTCCTGGATGGCTTGCGCGGTGCTCTGTGCCGCGGTCACGGCTTCGGTCAGCTGGCCGGTCTGCGCGTAGTGGAAGGCCCGCATGATCGCGAACCGGGCGGCCAGCCGCGACCCGGGCGGGATCGGTGGCTGGGCGTGCTCGATCGCGTCGAGGTATGCGCCGCCGCGCGCCAGCATCACCGGACAGCAGCAGGTCGGCGGCCAGCCCGAGCATCCGCTCCGGGGCGTCCGCCAGCAGCGCCGCGTCGATCATGCTCACGTCCAGCGGGCTCGGCGCGACGGGGTCGCGCAGGAAGTCGGGTACCACCCGGTCCTGGAGCAGGGCCAGCGCCCGGTCGGACTGCCGCGCGGCCACGAAATGGCGGGTGGCCCGCCGGGTGTCACCGGCGGCTTCGAACCATTCGCCGGCCCGCAGGTGCAGGGCCCGCTCGCGGGCCGGATCCCGGGCCCGCAGTTCGGCCCGCAGCACCTGACGCACCAGATGGTGGTACCGGAAGCTCGTCCGCTCGTCATCGAGCGGCACCAGGAACAGGTTGGCCGCGTCGATCTCGCGCAGCATCGCCGCGGGGTCCGGCCGCTCGCTGACCGCGGCGCACGAGCCGGCGGTCAGCTCGCCGAGGATGGACGTGTCCAGCAGGAACTGGGCCAGCTCGGGCGGCTGCTGGTTGAGCACCTCGGCGATGAAGTACTCCGAGATCAGGTGGCTGCGGACATCCAGCGCCCGGGTCACCCGGGCCGGGTCATCGGTGGCGCGCAAGGACAGCGCCGCCATCTGCACGGCGGCGGCCCAGCCTTCGCTGCGCTGGTGCAGCAGGGCCAGCTCAGCAGCGGTCATCTCGACGCCGAAGTTGGCCAGCAGGCCACCGGTCTCGGCCAGCGACAGGGAGAGGTCATGATCGCGCAGCTCGCACAGCTCGCCGGCCAGCCGCAGCCGGTGCAGCCGGACCGGAGGGTCGTTGCGGCTGGCCAGCACCAGCTGGGCGTTCTCGGCCGGCCAGCTCTCGACCAGGTCGGTCATGTCGCCCGACACGGCGGTGGCGGCGGCCTGGAAGTCGTCCACGATGATGGCCATGCCTTCGGGCAGCTTCATGGCGTCGTTGGCCAGCAAGGCGGTCACGTCGGCCGACATGGCGCTGTCCAGGGCGAGCAGGTCGGCGGCATCGGCACCGAACTCTGGCACCACCGCCCGGGGGGCCTCGATGAAGGCCGACCAGAAGCGGACCGGGTCCGCGTCGGCCTGGTCGCAGGAGAGCCAGGAGGTGACACCAGGCGGCCTGGTTGCCGCCCAGCTTGACAGCAGCACGCTCTTGCCGGACCCAGCGGAGCCGACCACGGCAGTCAGCCGCTTGCCTGCCCCCGAGGTCAGCCGGTCATGCAGCAGGGGTCTGGCGACCAGCGTGCTGGGCAGCGTTGTCGGCCGGAACTTCGTCCGCGCGAAACCCCGCGCCTGGTGAAGTGCCGCGCTGTTCCGTGGAGCCCTCTGCCGAGGCATTTGTCCTGTTCTCTTCCTCACTTCCCGGGGCGGTTCGCCCAGGGTCGGTACATCTGCTATACCCAGCGTGGCGCACGCTCCGGGATGCCACATCACTCACGCTGGATTAAATCAAAAGTAAAGGGACGGTAGCGGGCGCGTCGGCCTGGTCACCCTCGGGTGGGTGATGACGCTGCCGCCGTCACCAGGCACGATGGCTGGGACATGCAACCAGCGACAGTGAGACCTAACTCTGTGCAACCACGAACGTATGAGATCACTTTCGTGGGCCAGGCAGGTGCCGCGGTCCGCGCGGAATTCGACGATTGCGAGGTCACCGTAGGGTCCGGTACGACCACTTTGCGGGCTGAGGTACCCGATCAGGCCGCCCTGTGGGGGCTGGTGGAGCGGCTCAACGGGCTCCGCCTCGACGTGATCGACTTGCACCTCGTGGCGCCGCCACCCACACCGTAACTGATCTCACCCAGAACGCCGGGCCCGGCACCCGGCTTTCACCCCTGCGCGGGTGATGCGCCGGGGCCGCCCCGGGCGGGACACTACGGCCGTGGCGTCCGACCACGGCTGGGGTGAGCTGTCCTTGTTCCGGGTGGTGCCGGGTTTGCAGGCGGTCTCGTCCTACCGGCGCGAGTGGCTGGGCAGGGACGTGGTCGCCGGGGTCGTGCTGACCACGCTGCTCGTCCCGCAGGGCATGGCGTACGCGGAACTGGCCGGGCTGCCGCCAATCACTGGCCTGTACACGTCCATCTTGTGCCTGCTCGGGTATGCGGTGTTCGGCCCGTCGCGGATCCTCGTCCTGGGCCCGGATTCCTCGCTCGGCCCGATGATCGCGGCCACCATCCTGCCGCTCATCGCCGCTAACGGGGACGCCAAGCGGGCGGTCGCGCTGGCCTCGCTGCTCGCCATCATGGTGGCGGCGATCATGATCGTGGCGGCGGTGGCGAAGCTGGGCTTCATCGCCGACCTGATCTCCAAGCCGACGATGATCGGCTATATGAATGGCCTGGCGCTGACCATCCTGGTCGGCCAGCTGCCGAAGCTGTTCGGGTTCAAGACCGACGCCGAGGGCCTGATCAGCGAGACGGCCGCGTTCATCAGGGGGCTGGCCGACGGCAAAGCGGTGGCTGCCGCAGCGGCGGTCGGGATGGCCGGGATCGTGGTCATCGTGGTGCTGCAGCGCTGGCTGCCCAAGGTCCCGGCGGTGCTGATCATGGTGGTGGCGGCCATCGCCGCGACGTCGGTGTTCAGCCTGGCCGATCACGGCGTCAGCCTGGTTGGGGTGCTGCCCAAAGGCTTCCCGCCGTTGACCATCCCGCACGTCCGCGCGTCCGACCTGGGGCCGCTGTTCGCAGGGGCGTTGGGCATCGCGCTTGTTTCGCTGGCCGACACCATCTCCACCGCCTCGGCGTTCGCGGCCCGCACCGGGCAGGAGATCCGCGGCAACCAGGAGATGATCGGCATCGGCGTGGCCAACCTGGCCGCCGGGCTGTTCCAGGGCTTCCCGGTCAGCACCAGCGGGTCGCGCACCGCGGTAGCGGAGCGATCTGGCGCGAAGACCCAGCTGACCGGGGTTATCGGGGCCGCGCTGATCATCCTCATGATCGTGCTGGTGCCGGGCCTGTTCCGGAACCTGCCGCAGCCCGCGCTGGCCGCCGTGGTGATCACCGCCTCGCTGTCCCTGGCCGACATCCCCGGGACAACACGGCTATGGCGGCAGCGCAAAGCGGAGTTCCTGCTGTCGGTCACCGCGTTCCTGGGCGTCGCGCTGCTCGGCGTGCTGCCCGGGATCGCGATCGCCGTCGCGCTGTCCATCCTCAACGTGTTCCGCCGGGCCTGGTGGCCCTATGACACCGAGCTCGGCCGGGTCGAGGGGCTGGCCGGCTACCACGACGTGCACACTCATCCTGACGCTGAGCACCTGCCCGGCCTGGTCATCTACCGGTTCGACGCACCGCTGTTCTTCGCCAACGCCACGACCTTCCGCGACCAGATCAGGCGCCTGGCCGCCACCGACCCACCGCCCCAGTGGATCCTGATCGCCGCCGAGCCGGTGACCGACGTGGACACCACCGCCGCCGATGTGCTGACCGGCCTGGACCAGGAGCTGAACACAAGCGGCATCAGCCTGGTGTTCGCCGAGCTCAAAGACCCGGTCCGGGAGAAAATCGAGCGCTACGGGCTCACCCGCACCATCGACCCGCGCCATTTCTTCCCCACGGTCGGGGCCGCGGTCGCCGCGTTCCGGGCTGAAACCGGGGCCAGCTGGGCCGAGACCGGCCCGCCGGGGCACCCGGGCTCAGCCGAGCAGGCCGGGACGCCCTCACAGCCACGGAGGAGTGCGGATCCGTGAGCACGCCGAGCCGGGCGGGAGCGCGGCACCGGGCCACCAGTGGCCAGCTGTCTCAGGGCCTGGCCCGGGGGGCCGTCGGGCCGGCCCGGGTCATCGCGTTCGGTGCCAGCAACGTGGCCCCGGCCGGTGCGGTGGTAGCTGGGCTGGTCCTCGTGGTGTCGTACGCCGGGTTCGCGTCTCCGCTAGTCGTGCTGATCGCGTTCGCCGCGTCCCTGTGCTGCGCGAGCAGCGTCGCGGAATTCGCCCGGCGGCTGCCTTCGGCGGGCTCGCTGTACACCTACAACAGCCGCGGGCTGGGCCGGACCGGCGGGTTCCTGACCGGCTGGATGATGATCTTCGCTTACGCGCTGTACGTGCCCGCTGGGATCTCGCTGACCAGTGCTTACGCATCGCAGCTGATGGCCGGTACCCTGCACCGGGCAGTGAGTAGCTGGGTGCTGTTCCTGGTCATTCTCACGGCCGTCGTGCTGGTCGCTTACCTGGGGATCGGAACCTCCTCCGCCGTCGATCTGGTTCTGGTCGCGGGGGAGGTGGCGGTGATCGCGGCACTGGCCATCACGGTGCTGGTCAAGGCCGCTCCAGCGCATTTTTCGGCCGCGGTTGTCTCCCCGGCGTCGTCGCCGCACGGTCAGCTGTCCGACATCACCAACGCGATGATCTATGGCATCACCGCGTTCGCCGGCTTCGAGGCCGCCGCCACGCTCGGCGAGGAGGCACGGCACAGCCGCCGCTGCATCCCGGCCGGTATCTTCGGTGTCGTTGCCGCCACGGGACTTTTCTATCTCCTCGTGGTGGTCGCCGAGATGTTCGGCGCCGGCCGGAGCGGAATCCCCAGCATGGTCGCGCAGCGAAACCCGCTCGGCTATCTCACCAGCCATTACTGGTCGCCGTCGGCGCTGTGGGCCATCCAGGTGGTGATCGTGCTCACCGGTCTGGGCTTCGTCGTAGCCGCGCTCAACGTGACCATCCGGGTCCTGTTCGCCATGGGCCGCGAACGAGCGCTGCCCGGGGCATTCGCCCGGCTGTCCAGCCGCCGCACCCCGGTGACAGCGATTGGGTGTATCGCCCTGCTCGCGCTGCTGCTCGGGCTGCCGTTGACGTACCTGACTGGCGGCGCGGCGGCGTTCGGATATCTGGCCGGGGCCGGTGGGCTGGCTGTGGTGCTCGTCTACCTCGCCCTGAACATCGGGGTCATCCGCGCGTTCCGCACCGAGTTCCGCGGCGAGTTCCGGATCTGGCGGCACCTGCTGGTGCCCGCCGCGGCCGCCATCATGTTCACGTTTCCGCTGTGGGGGATCCTGCATCCGCAAGTGCACCGGCCGGCGGACCTGCTGCCGTTCACGGCGTTCGGCTGGCTCGCCCTGGGCGCCGTTGCCGCCGCCTTCCTCCGGGCCAGGCGCCCCGGCCGTTTCGCCGCCCTGGGCCGGGTTTTCGCGGTCAGGGGCGCTGGCCGGGAGGGGGCGCTGAAATCACCCTCTGAGGGGTGAGGACGCCCCAGGCCATGCGAAACATGATTACCGCGCAGCCCCGCCGGACCATCAGGGTGAGCGCCGGGCGGTACGGCATAGGAGGCCACCATGACATCGGCAACTGTCAAGCCGTCCAGCGGCACCGGCGGGCACCGCATACAAGGCCACGGCCTGCTCATCTTGGCGTCGGTCCTGCTGATGGTGCTGGGCTTGTTCAACCTGCTGGACGGTATCTCGGCGGTGGCCAGGTCGCACGTGTTCATCGCCAACGCGCACTACGTGGTCGGCGACTTGCGCACCTGGGGGTGGATCGCGCTCATCTTCGGCGTGCTGCAAATCCTGGCCGGAGTCGGGGTGCTGACCGGCAACCAGGTCGCCCGCTGGTTCGGCGTGGCGGTGGTCGGGCTCAATGCCTTGGGACAGTTCTTCTTCATCCCGGGCTACCCGTTCTGGTCTCTGACCATCATTGCGGTGGACATGGTCGCGCTGTACGCGCTGTGCGTCTACGGCAGCCGTTCCAACGTGACCGCATAGCGGGTCATCGACATCAACCAGGAATTGGCCGTCCGGGGCATGGCACCGCCGCCTCCGCCATATCCGGGGCCGTACCCGGTCGTGGCGGGCGTGACCGCAGATGAGAAGCACCTCGACCGCCAGCACCGGCGGCCTGCCCCGGCGAGGGTGACAGGCCGATGACTGACACGACAGAGTCCAAAGCGGGCGCCGCGGCCCGGGCGATGATCCTGCCGCTGGCGCTGGCCCAGTTCATCGCCAGTTATGCGGCGACGAACATGAACGTGGCGATCAGCGCGATCGCCAAGGACCTCGGCACCAGCGTGGCGGGCGTGCAGACGGCCATCACACTGTTCACGCTGACCATGGCGGCGCTGATGATCCCGGGCAGCAAGCTGACCGACATCTGGGGGCGCAAGCGGTGCTTCATCATCGGCCTGGCTGTCTATGGTGTCGGGGGACTGCTGGCAGCGCTCTCGATGGGGCTGCCGCTGCTGATCGTCGGGTACTCGCTGCTGGAGGGCGTGGGCTCCGCGCTGATGATCCCGCCCATCTACATCCTGGTGACCGTCACCTTCCCGGACGTCAAATCGCGGGCCCGCTACTTCGGGGTGGTCAGCGGCGCAGGCGGGCTGGGTGCCGCGGCGGGGCCGCTGATCGGCGGCCTGGTGACCAGCGCGATCAGCTGGCGGGCGTCGTTCGGCCTGCAGGTCCTGGTGGTGGCCTGGATCGCCGTCCTCGCCCGCCGGATCGCCGACCCGGCCCGGCCCGGTCCCAAGCCGCGGTTCGACCTGACCGGCGCGGTCCTGTCCGCGGCGGGCCTGTTCTTCGTGGTGCTCGGGCTGCTGCAGTCGCGGACCTACGGCTTCCTGATCTCGCGGGAGGACTTCTCAATCGGCAACACGGTGGTGATCCCCAAGGGCTCGATATCCCCGGTGTGGCTGTTCGTGGCTATTGGCGCGCTGTTCCTGCTGTGGTTCTTCCTGCACATCCGCTCCGCCGAGCACAAGGGGCGGGATGTGCTGCTGCCACTGCGGCTGTTCCGTAACAAGATCGCCAACCTGGGGCTGGGCACCCAGACCATCCAGTGGCTGATTCTGCAGGGGTCGTTCTTCACGGTCTCGGTCTACCTGCAGGAAGTCAACGGCTACAACGCGATCCAGACCGGGCTGATGCTCACCCCGGCCACCATCGGGATCCTGGCCGCTTCCGCCGGCGCGGACAGGTTCGCCCGGCGGCATCCGCAGCGGTGGCTGATCATCGCCGGCTTCCTGGCCACCGCGGCCGGCATGATCTTGCTGCTCGTCCTGGTCCGCGCGCACGCGGGCATCTGGCGGTGGATACCGGGGCTGCTGCTGTTCGGCGCCGGGGTTGGGGTCATGCTGACCTCGTCGGTCAACGTGGTCCAGTCCAGCTTCCCCGATGCCGATCAGGGTGAGATCTCCGGCCTGTCCCGCAGCGTCTCCAACCTGGGATCATCGCTGGGCACCGCCCTGGTCGGCTCGGTCCTGGTGGCCGTCACGCTGCCCAAGGGGAAGCCGTTCGCTGTCGCCCTCATCATCATGCTCGTGATCACGCTGATCGGCTTGATCCTTGCCGTCCTCATCCCGCGCCAGCCAGTCGAGGCCACGGAATCGCCAAGTTCAGGGGCGGCACCCGCGGCGCAGTCACCGGCACCGTGATGCGCCGCCCCGGCCGTCTTCCCGGCAGGCCCCTCCTTCCCGCGCTGGCCAGCATCCAGCGAAACGGTGACTCAGCGGGCAACCGTGGCCGGCTGGCGGGGAGCCAAGAACGATCTGCCGACTATGCGCGTTGAGGCGAACACGTAAGGATTGCTTCCACGAGGGCAAGAGGGGAGGGACGGCCGTGGTGCTTGACCTTGTCCTGATCGGCCTGGCTATAGCGCTCGACCCGCTGCCGTTGACGGCTTTCCTCATCGTGCTGCCCGCCAAGCGCGGCGTGCGAAAAGGCGCGGCATTCGTGTTCGGGTGGCTGGTATCCCTTGCGATCGTGGTCACGGTCACGGTGCTGGCCACTGGCAACAATCCCCCCAAGCCGGACACGGCACCCTCACTCGCAGACTTGGCGGTGAAGATCGCTTTCGGGATCGTCCTCGTCGCGATTGCGATCCGGCAGCGCCGGAGGATGGGGCGGCCGAAGACGCCGAAGAAGCCACCGAAATGGCAGGCGCACGTGGACAACATGTCCCCGTGGTTCGCCATGAGCCTCGCGCCCGCCCTCCAGCCGTGGGTTCTGATCAGCGCGGGCGCTGCCACTGTCGTGGAGGCCAAACTGTCCAGCGCTGGAAGCTACCTCGCGCTGTTCCTGTTCTGCGTTCTGGCCTCCGCGTCCTACCTTGCTATGGAAATCTACGCCGGTTTTAAGCCCAGCAAGAGCCAGGCGTTCCTGGTCAAGTCCAGGGCCTGGATTAACACCCACACCGACCAGGTGATCATATGGGGAAGCTTGATCCTGGGGCTCTGGCTCATCGTATATAGCATTTACCTGATCCTCATCTGACCCGAATCCGCGAGTTAGCCGGTGACACGGCCCTGTAAATGCCGATAGGTGCCGCCCTGAGCTGGGATGATGATCATTGCTATGTGACGATCATCTCAGCAGGGAAGGCACCTATCTGGTGGCCAGGATACGCGGCAGGAAGCGGAAGCGCGGGCAGGCGCGGATCGGCGCGCCGGATGCGGCGCTGACCCCGAACGGGGGGATGGCGGCGGTCAGCGAGTTGTGTGACCGGCTGGGCGTGATCGAGGCGCTGGATCAGGCGATCGGCCCGGTCAAGCAGCGGGACCGCGGCCATGGGGCCGGGCAGTTACTGGCCGGGATCGCGGTGGCGCAGCTGGCCGGGGAAGACTTCCTGGCCGGGCTGGACCGCCAGCGCGCTGATGTGGCCGGTCAGCGGATCACGCCGGTGCCGGGGCTGAGCTCGACCACCGCCGCGGGCATTGCCCGCCGGATCACTGGCGAGCAGTGGAAGGCAGCAGAACGCGGTGTCGCGGCGGTGACGCAGCGGATGCTGGCGCTGCTGCCCGCGCAGCGCGCCGCCACGCTGAGCGAGGGCCCGGTCACCATCGACCTGGATGCCACCGATGTGGAGGTGTATGGCCGCAAGAAGCGCGGTATCGCCTATAACCACCAGGGCCAGCGAGTGGGCCGCCCGCACGTGGCGGCCTGGGCCGAGACCGAGATCGTGCTGGCCGCCGACCTGGGTACCGG
Source organism: uncultured Actinomycetes bacterium (assembly GCA_963834515.1). GTDB lineage: Bacteria > Actinomycetota > Actinomycetes > Streptosporangiales > Streptosporangiaceae > RYN-230. The sequence goes on from CAWICB010000002.1 coordinate 11,903, forward strand.
GACTGATGACCCGCGCGCCAGCGCGGCGGACTTGATGCGCCGCGCGCTGGCCTGCCTGCCGCAGCGGGCCCGGGAAGGGAGGCGAGTGGCGCTGCGCGCCGACGCCGGCTACTTCGCCGGGCAGGTGGCCCGCGCCGCGCACGACGAGCACATCTGCTTCGCGATCGGCGCCCGGCGGATCGCGCCGCTCTGGCGGCTGCTGGATGGCATCGCCGAAGAGGACTGGCGCGACGCGATTGACATGGACAATGCCCAGGTCGCCGTCGCTGATTACCGGCCGGACTGGTGGCCGGCGAACACCTTCCTGCTGATCCGCCGGGCCCGGCTGGCACCGGAGCAGGTCTCCGCCGACCCGCGGTCGCGGCGGCGCCGCACCCTGCACCCCGGCCAGCGGGCCCTGCCGATTCCCGAGCTCGCCGGGGCGGATGCCATCTACGGCTACAGCTTCATCCTGACGAACCTGGACGTGACCACGCCGGATAAGGCTGCGGCGGCCGAGCACTGGTATAGGCACCGCACCACCATCGAGAACATCTTCCGCGATGGAAAGCACGGAGCCGCCCTCCGGCACCTCCCGTCCGGATATCCCCAGGTCAATACCGCCTGGATGTGGGGCGCACTGCTCGCCGCCAGCATGGCCGCCTGGCTGCACCAGCTCACCGCCGCCGCCCGGGGCGAGACGATCCTGGCCGGCCACGGCACCCGCGGCGGCAAAGCCATGATCACCACCCTGCGCCGCCGGCTCATCGCCGTCCCCGCGCGGCTGATACGCCACGCCGGCCAGCTGATCCTGCGGCTACCACCCGGCCACGGACTGCTTGCCGAGGTCCTCGCCCGCCTGCGCGCCCTGCCCGCGATGCCCTGACCACCGGCCCCACAGCCCCGCCCGGAACCTGGAACCCGCGAACCCGGCGCGACACCCGGGCATCCAACCTGCCCCCACACCGGAAAAAGCACCCGCGAAGATCAGAAACACCCCTGAAGATCAGCTCCGCGCGCTACTCGCGGATTCGGGTCTGAGACCGTCCTGGACCAACAGTGCTGGCACATCGCTGCTTCCGGCCGCGGATGATGTGCGGATCCCGGCGACCCGCCGGGAACCGGTCGGAGTGGCAGGAGAGGCCAGGTACCGGTTGCCGCCACTGGGTGCCCGGGCCGGCTGGTCGGGAGGAGGTCAGCCGGCACGGCTTCGGCGAGCTGGATGCTCGCCGGCCGCGGCTGGCGCGGGCGCGGGGCCGGTTCGGCGCTGGCGGCCGCGGCGATCGGCTGGGCGGGCAGCCCTGGGCTGCACAAGCTCTGCCTGGAGGTATTCGCGCACAATACGGCCGCCATCGCGCTGTACCGTAGGCACCCGGCGTGGTCAGGCCAGGCGGCCCAGGGCGCGCCGGACGCGGACCTGTTCAACCAGAAGCTCGACGGCACCGCCTGGCGATCGAAGCCGAGCTGGTACATCGTGGCCAACAACAACGACCGCACCGTCCAGTCCGACCTGGAGCGCTCCTGCGCCGAACGGATGGGCGCCGCCACTACGCGGCCGACAGCAGCCACGTGCCCATGCTCTCCCACCCGAACCTGGTGATCGACGTGATCCGTTCCGCCGCCAGCGCCGTTCAAGCATCCGTGCTGAGGATCTTCTGCTCCGGCTCGGACAGCCCTCCCGCGAAGCATGCGACGCCGTGGTGGAGCAGCCAGACACGCCCCTCCGCGACTTCGATGCGCCGTCAGTTCAGCCGCCGCGCGCGGTAGGGTGCGGCGACGGCCCGTGGCGCGTTCAGGGCCGTGGGTGGAAGGGACGACGCGGCCATGGGGATCACGGATCTGTTCCAGCTCGACGGCCGGGTGGCGCTGGTCACCGGCGCGTCCTCGGGCCTCGGGGTGGCTTTCGCGCAGGCGCTCGCCGAAGCAGGCGCGGACGTCGTGCTGGCGGCCCGCCGGGTGGCCCGGCTGGCGGAGACGGCGGGCCTGGTGGAGGAGGCCGGGCGGCGCGCTCTGACGGTGCCAACCGACGTGGCCAAGCCGGAGGATTGCCAGCGGGCCGCCGCGGCCGCCATGGCCGAGTTCGGGCGCATCGACATTCTGGTCAACAACGCGGGGATCGCTACGGCCGTGCCCGCCAGCCGGGAGACGCCGGAGCAGTTCCGCCAGGTCATCGACATCAACCTGAACGGCAGCTACTGGATGGCCCAGGCCTGCGGCAAGGTCATGCAGCCGGGCAGTTCGATCATCAACATCAGCAGTGTGCTCGGGCTGACCACCGCCGGGCTGCCGCAGGCTGCCTACTCGGCGAGCAAGGCCGGGCTGATCGGGCTGACCCGCGACCTGGCCCAGCAGTGGACCGGCCGCAAGGGCATCCGGGTCAACGCCATCGCCCCCGGTTTCTTCGAGTCGGAGATGAGCGGCCAGTACCAGCCCGGCTACCTCGAAGCCATGGCCGCCAGGATCCTGGCAGGCAAGCCGGGTGACCCACGCCATCTCGCAGCCACCCTGGTCTGGCTCGCGAGCGACGCGGCCAGCTACGTCACCGGGCAGACCATCGTGGTCGACGGCGGCGTCACCCTCACCTGATCCCCGGAGCCAGCCGGTGATCCACGGAGCCAGCCGGGCCGGTACCCGCGGTGCACCGGCAGGCGTTCATGCGCGACCCGAGCTGTGCGTCCGCGCCTGCAGGGTTGCCGCCGGACACGCCGCCGAATCATGCGGCCACATACCGGTCGAGAGGACCAGGCCAGCCACCGCGTGCATGTTCTGGGGCGGTCCGGGCCGGTTTCGGTCAGCGGGGTGGCGGGGTGGCGGGGTGCTCGTCGAAGAAGCGGATGAACTCGGCGCTGGCGTCCGGCCCGTGGGGGTCGGTGTAGGACCCGTGCGGGAGGCCACCGGACCAGGCATGTCCGGCCTGGTGGATGGTCCAGCACTCGGCCAGGGCCGCGCCTGCGGGGTCCTGGTAACAGGTGCGGGTGTAGGCATGCCCGCCGGGCACCTGCCCGCGGGTCACCGCGGTGGGCAGGGTATCCGGGCGCCGGTCCGGGCTTGCCGCCGCCAGGACGTGGCCGATGAGGCCTGCGGCGTTGGAGGGAGCCACGATCGCATCCCGGTCACCATGGAAGACGATCATCGGCAGCGGGCGCGCCGGGGGCCGGGCCGCGTGTGACGGGCCCTGCCTCATCGCCGCGAACGCGGAGGCCAGGTCACCGGCGGCCGCGTAGGCCAGCCCGGAGTGCACGCCGACGGCGGCGTAAAGATCGGGGTAGACCGCGGCCATCACCGCGGCCATCGCGCCCCCGGCGGAGAATCCGGCCACATGCACCCGGGCGGCATCTGCGCCGTAGCGGTCCATGACCTGGCTGGTAATCCCGGCGATCAGCGATGGTTCACCGGCGTCCCGGCACTGATGACCGGGGGCAAACCAGTTCCAGTAGCGGCCCGCGTTCGCCGAGCGGGCCTGTTCAGGGTAGGCGACGAGGAATGTCTCACGCTCGGCGAGGTCGTTCATGCCGGTGGCAGCGGCGAAGGCCGCGGCGTCTTGAGTGCCGCCGTGCAGCATCACGATCAGGGGCAGGGGGCCGCCGGTGCCGCCGGTGCCGCTGGTGGGGACGTAGAGCCGGTAGGCGCGGGTGCCGGCCGCGTTGGTGTAGGAGAAGGCGTCAAACCGGCCCGCTGGTGGCTTCACGGCCGAGGCCGCGGGCCGGTGCGGGCGGCGGAGACCCGGTGCGCCTCGGCCGGGAAGAGTGCGGTGGCGGGGAATCCAGCCGGAATGGACTCGCCTCAGTTGTGTCTCCTCGCGGGCGGGCCGCGCGGGCGGGGGGTCGGGGGAGCGGCCAGGCACCGCACCGGTCTCCTGCTCGGCACGCGGCGCATCCGGCGCCCGCCGTGTCACTGCCGGGCTGGCCAATGTTTGCTGGATCAGCGCGGTTGCCTCGAGGAGGCGGCCCTGGCGGGTCAGGCGGGTGGCCTCAGCCATCGCCGCCATCTGCCGTGCGTCCATGGCGGTATCCCTTCTCGTCGGTGCCTTCGCTGGTCTCCTGGCCGCACGGCCGGTATGTTGCGGGACCGGCGGTTCGGTCAGCCGTTGGGATCGCGGCGGCTTAGGTGGTGCGAGCCGCGAGGGCGGCCTTCACTGGGGTGGGGGCCCGGAAGGCGCCGAGTACCTCTACCGAGGCGATCGTGGCCAGGGCCAGCTGGGGGGAGACATCGGCGGCGATGCTCGCCAGCCCGAGCACCCGGATGTGGATCATCTGCCCGGCGTCGCGGATCTCCTCCAGATCGCGCCGGGTGTAGTGGCAGCTGCCCAGGGTGAGGGTGCGCCGGGCCGCTGTCTGGTCGAGTGCCTCGCCCCGCGTGGCGAGCTGGCTGCGAATAGCCGTGCGGATGAAATCAGTGCGGTTGGTGTAGAAGCCTTCCTGGACCAGCAGATCGATCTGCCCGAGGTCCACCAGTCCCAGGTTAATAGTGATCTTCTCGGTCTTCTCGCTCTCACCCGGAGCCATCCGTCCACCATCTCCTGGACATCTCCTTACCATCCGTATGGATGGTAGCTTCAGGAGTGGCGGCGGCGCAACGAGCCAGCAGCAGTTCCCGTGAATTAGCGTTCCCCGGCCAGCTTCCTGGCCGTTGCCGACATAGCCGGCCTGGGTGAGGTCGGCCTGGCGATGAGCGCCCGCAAGACGGCCGGACCCGCCAGCAAGCTCACAAGCATGCGGGCAGCGCCTGCCACCCGGTCGCGGTCGGCCTGGTTCATGAAGTGCGGGCATGTAGACACTGTTACGAGTAAGCCGCGCCGGGGATAACCATGATCCCGCAAGGTCGGGCGGTGCTCTCTCTGGACGCCAGAACGTTCCATCTGGCCTATCCCGCGGGAAGAACGCTAGCGGGGGCGCAGCATGCTCTGATGCACGGCGATCAGGGCACTCTTCTGTTCCTCGCTAAGCTGCTGATCGGCGCGGATGGCTGCCGCCACGTCGGGCGCGGGATGATGACGTGAGGAGCTGAGCATGCGAATACTGATGATCGCGCCCCCGGGCGCGGGCAAGGGAACTCAGGGCGCACTGATCGCCACGCATTTCGACATCCCCCACATAGCGACCGGTGAACTGCTGCGCGACCACGTAGCGCGGCGGACCGCACTCGGCCTAGCCGTGCAGGAGTATCTCGACCGCGGCGAACTCGTGCCCGACCAGGTCGTCCTCGACATGCTGCGGGAGGAGCTGATCGCCGCCAAGGCGGCAGGAGGGGCGTTTGTCCTAGACGGAATCCCGCGGAACATGCACCAAGCCCGGGCGGTCTACCTGATAGGCCGCGAACTCGGGATGACCGCGGACGTGGCGTTGCACCTGCAGGCCGATGATGAGGAACTCATGCGCCGGCTGCTCGCGCGAGCTGCGCTCGAGCATCGCTCCGACGACACCACAGACATCATTGCCCAGCGCCTTGCCCTCTACCATGAAGTGACATCCCCCATCGTCTCGTGGTACCGCGACCGCGGAATCCTGGTTTCCGTGGATGGGATGCGTTCCGCACAGCAGGTCGGCCGCGAAATCCTCACCGCCCTCGAAGCGATGCGCCCGTTCCTGGACCATACGCCCGGGCAGGCACGGCTCTCCGTTGACCTCACCGGCCTGGGCGACGCGTTCGGCGCGCCCGACTCTACCGCCGGCACATCCGACTTAGCTGACGGGCTTCACCGCCCGGTCACCGCGACTGGTCGGTTCTGGCTGGCTTGATCCCGGGTGAGAGGCGGCGTGCTGGTTGCCGCGTGCCCGATGGCCTGCTGCATGCTGTACGGGGAGTCGTGGCCAGCGGCGCCGGTGGCTGCGGGAGGCGGCCTGCGCAGGCCGGCCTGATGTGCCGTGGTGTACGGCGGCGGCTGGCGGCCGGGTCGGCAGCGAGCGCGGTGAGGGAGTCGGTGACGGTCTCGGTCACGGTCGCGTGGTTCAGCCGGAGGATGGCTACGAAGCGCGCTACCTGGCGGGCGACGTGGGCGGGGGCATGGCGGCGATCAGGGGAGTGGTGGCGCGCAGCGCGCCGGGCTGCCCCTTCGGTATCGTGCCGTCGGCGGCTCCAGCGGCAGCACTCGGCGTTGGTGACGAGATCGGGCAGCGGGCAGGCCGGGCTGGCGAGGGCGGCGGGGCTGGAATGGGCCGGTCCGCCAGTTTCCGCGCAGGTCTGCGTAAACGACTTGAAGCAGTACCGCTGAGACTGAGACGGTGACCGTGAACGTGCCGGGCTTCGCTGGCCTTCGATCGATCCTATTTTCAAAGGGTCGTCTCGGTGACGGTTACTTTGTCGGAACAAGATCAAAGTGAATGGCAGATTGAGTGGCAAATGGCGCTCGCGAGGGCACATCCGGCGCTTGTCGGCGCTGGCCTGGGCTCGCAATGCAGCAGGTCAGGCGCCCTGCCTGCGGTAACTGAATACGGCGGGGGTTCAGGGTAAGGAGAAGGTCTACGGTTCGATTCCGTAAGGGGCTCCAGGTTGTGAGCGTTTTCGAGCATGAAACCGAGTACCTCCTTCAGGCGAGTGGCATTTGAGTGGCATTTGAGTGGCAAAAGCCTAGCGGGACGGAAGGGGTTGTACTGGTAGTTGGTTATCCGGGCAGACAGGCAGCCGATGTTGTTCAGGTTGGCCAGTGTCACCCAGGGGGCCGCGGAGGTGACGGCCGCCCGCCGCCACCCGCAACTGCGCCTTCTACTGCAGCCCCGCCATCGACCGCCTTACCTGGCCGACACCCGGCAAGCCACCGACCCGGCCCGGGCCGCGGCAACCTGGACAGCGGTTGACAGTGACTGTCAAGGTCGGGCGAAACTGTCCCTGCCGAGCACCCGCAGGGCCTGCTTCATGACGTCGTAGTGCGTGGCCCCAATCTCCTTGCGCCATGCTCGCTCGACGTCCTCAAGCGCCCGCTGCGCTGCGGCTGCCGCCTGATCACCCTGCGGGGTCCGGGTCACCAGCCTGACGCGGCCATCGGCTGGATCTCGCCGACTCGAAACAAACCCGGACCCCTCGAGCCCGTCCACGAACTCGCCAAGCGCCTGTTTCGTCATGCCCGCCAGCAGCGCAAGGTCGGTGATCCTCATTCCCTGCGGTGGAATCATCTGCAGGATGCGCCGGTGACTGCCGCGCAGGCCGGGAAAGTCACGCATGCCACGTGCGCCTAGCTCAGCGTGCAGCCGCTTGCTGACAGCCTCCAGCCAGCGCGCGAGATGATCGGGCAGCCCGTCATCGTGCAACGGCTTGCGCTCGGTCATAAGGCTACCTTACTATAGTAAGACTAGACAGGTTACCTTACCAGCTGCCGGAGGGTTCGATGTCACACGCGAGCGCCCAGCCGCAGGACCTGTTCCAGCTCGCCGCGGTCACGCCCGCCGAGCTTGCCGCGATGGCGACCGCAGCCGCGGGATCGCCGGTCGCGCGGCCCGTCGCCCACCTGGCGCCGATCGCCTACGACTGGGGCTCGCCGGTGACGGCTGGCCTATGGCGGGTCGAAGTCACCAGCGACGGAGAGCCCGCCTGCGCGCTCTTCGTGAAGCTGGTCAGGCACACGCGGCTGTGGCCGATGCTGAGCCACCTGCCCGACGAGGCGAGCCGGGCTGAGTTCGTCAGCTACTACCCCTGGCACTACGAGCTGGACATTCATCAGGCCGGCATCGAGTCCGTGCTGCCCGACGGGATGCGCATGCCGGTCCTGTATCACGTGACCAGGCCCGACGACGACCACATGGGCCTGTGGTGGGAGTTCATCCGCGAACGGCCCGGCAGCTGGGAGCTGGCCGACTACCGCCTCGCCGCCAGGCTGCTCGGCCAGCTCGCCGCCAGGCGCCGCGCAGGCGCGGTGGTCAACAAGGCGCTGCCGGAGGTCGCGCGCAACCGAGCGTCGGCGCTGCGGTTCTACACCAGCCGCCGGGTCATCTCGGGCGTGCTGCCCGCGCTGCGCGCGGACGAGATCTGGCACCACCCCGTTCTGCAGGCGGCACTCGGGCAGGCTGCCGACCCGGCGCTGCCAGCTGACATGCTGGCGCTCGGCGAACGGCTGCCGCAGCTGCTCGACATGCTCGACGAGCTGCCACAGACCCACGCGCACGGCGATGCGAGCCCGCAGAACCTGCTGCTCCCCGAGGACGAACCCGGCACGATCGCAGTTATCGACTGGGGCTTTGGCACGCTGCTACCGGTGGGGTTCGACCTCGGTCAGCTGCTGGTCGGCTTGGCCCATGCCCGAGACACCGACTTGTCGCAGCTCCCGGCTATCGACGCAGAGATCTTCCCCGCCTATCTCGACGGACTGGCCAGCGAAGATTACAAGGTCGACCCGGCTCACGTCCGCACCGGGTATATCGGCTCGCTCGCAGCGCGCTCCGCGTTGTGCGCGATCCCCGCCGAGCAGCTCAGCAGCGCAGAACCGACCGATGACAGGGTTGCACTGTTTGCGCGGCGCATCCGGCTCACCCGGCTGATGCTCGACCTAGCCCGCGAGGTCTAGATTGCGGAGCAGGCGCGTTCTGTGCTGGCCGGCTCTCGCTCACGTGTTGAGTGCTGGGCGCGCCGAGCCGACGATCGGCCTGCCCTGGCTGCGAATGAGGATGCCGGGTCGCCGGGAGGCTGGGGGATTAGGCGCCGGTGCTGGCTGACGGCGGTCACGGTTCGCGGTGATCGGCGGCTTCCTGAGTGTTCAGGGTGCGGGCTGGAAGATCTTGATGGGGCATTGTGGTCCGGGGACTCCTGCGAGTTTCTGGTCGCCGGTGAGCAGGGTGGTGTTCATGGCTTCAGCGAGTGCTATATAGGCCGCATCGTAGATGGTCAGGTTGTCCCGTAGTTCCCAGCACCGGCGCAGCAGGGGCCGGTGCGGAGCCCGTCTGGCGGGCAGTGCGGCCAGGTCCTCTAGTGCGAGTCGGGCGCGCCGGGCGTCGAGAAGCCCTGCCCTCATCTGCCGCCTCAGGACCGAGGCGACCTCCAGGTCGGCCAGTTCGGGCACGGTAAGACGCTCGCCGCGGAGTCGGGCCCGGGCCTGGTCGCCGTCGGGACCGTCATCGGCCAGGGCGACGACCAGGACGCTGGCGTCAGCGACGATCACGGTCGTCGCGCACGGCAGCCACGGCGTCCTTGAGCGGGACCGATCCGCCCGATCGTCCACCCGCGCGATCGAGGACCTCCTCCAGGGTCGGCTGCTCTGCCTCCTCGATCAGCCGGGCCCGCAGGTACTCCTGGAGGGATTTGTGAGCGGCGGCCGCACGCTGGCGGAGGATCGCGTGCGTCCGCTCAGGCACGTCCTTGATCTGGATGCTCGTCATGGCGCCATTATGGCGCTAGAAGCGCCAGAGTACAAGCCCGCCTATGGGGACACTACTACCAGCCGAAGTCTTCCTGGCATGCTCCCGGCCAGCTGAGTGAGCGTGTCCGCAAAATGCCCGGGCCGAAGTTGCCGCAGCCGGCGGCGCATACCGACGACTCGGTATGCGCCGCCCAGGTCCAGCCGCGGCGCGAAGACACTCATATTGTCTGTTCGGTGTACTGGTCAATCGAGCCGAGCTGGTGATGGGGGTGTAGCTGAGGGCTCCGTGCTGACCCGTAACGTTCCCGGAACGCTCCACGCGTAGCGTTGGTTCGGTGGTAAAGCCGCAGCCAGCAGGCGCGCAGGCACCGGAGACCATGGCTGGCACGGCGCGCCGTTTCCGGCTTAGGTCACTGGTAATCGCACTAGCCCTCGGCGTGCTGCTGGCTTTGATCATCGCCAATGTGCCCCTGGCTCACCTTGCGCACCAGAGCGTGAACTCTAGCGGCGGCTCCACTCCGGTATGGTTCTCGGCTGCTTTCGGGGCGGTGGGCTTCATCGTGGCCTGGCGCAAGCCGGGCAACCCGCTCGGCTGGATCTTCCTGGCTGGGGCGATCCTCGGCGCGCTCAGCCAGGACGCCAGCTTCTATACGGTGGCCGACTACCGGCTCCGCCATGGCAGCCTGCCACTGGGCTGGGTGGCAGTGCTCGCACAGCCCGGCTGGGCGCCCACGATTGCGCTGGCCGGGCTGGCCGTCCTGCTCTTTCCCGATGGCCAGCCGCCGTCACCGCGCTGGCGGTGGGTCCTGCGGGTCTACATTGCCGTGGCGGTGCTGTGGATAGGCGGGGCGTTCATCGCCTCGGTGGGCGCGATCGCCAGTCATCACGTTCGTGTGGACGCCAGTGGGAACCTGCTGACCCTTTCCCACCCCACCGGCACCGCGGCGTGGTGGGGCGTGATCGAGGCCGTGTTCCTGCCGGTGCTGGCCATCTGCTGGCTGGGTGCGGTGGCTGCCCAGGTGCTCAGCTACCGGCACTCGTCTGGGGTACGCCGCCAGCAGCTGAAGTGGCTGGCCGGCGGCTCGGCTCTGGCCGCCGTTGCCATTCCCCTCGCCGCCGTGCTGTCGGGCAGGCACGGGATTCTCGGCGTGACGGGGGACATCGCGGGTCTGGGCCTGCTCGGACTTCCCGTCTCCATGGGCGTGGCCATCTTGAGGTACCGGCTGTTCGACATCGACCGGATCATCTCCCGGGCGCTGGCGTATGCGGTCGTGACTGGACTGCTGGTGGGGGTGTATGCGGGGATCGTGCTGCTGGCGACCCGGGTGGTCTCGATCACCACGCCAGTGGCGGTGGCCGCCTCGACACTGGCCGCAGCGGCGCTGTTCAACCCGCTGCGGCGGCGGGTGCAGCGGGCGGTGGACCGGCGGTTCAACCGGGCCCGGTACGACTCGGACCGGATCGCAGCCGCGTTCGCAGCCCGCTTGCAGGACACCGTTGACCTGGACTCGGTCCGCGGCGACCTGGCCGGTGTCGTGCAGGAAACCCTGGAGCCCGCCCACGTCTCGGTGTGGATGAGCAAACCCGTATAAGGCTGGCTTGTGCCAGCTCTGCCACCGTCAAGCCCGGGCGGGTGTGACATCACCAGCTAGCCTCGCCCCGGCCACGGCTCCGGCCGCGGAAATCCAGGTCACCAAGCGCGGCACCTGGATGAACTGAGCAATTCGCCTATCACGACTACCGCAGGACCCAAATGCCAGCAAACACCAGTCCGAGCGCATCAATCTGGGCACGCAGAATCGCTGTGGGCTGCACCAGAATATTCGTTTAGGTGCGGCCCGGAAAGCCAGGCCAACGACTTATGCTGCCGCCCAGAACGGCGGAGATCGTTCGCGAGGCGGCGGGCAGCGCAGACTACAGTCCGTGACGGCGGGAGGTAGTGCCTCGCGCCGGATCGCCGATTATTTGCGGTTCTTTGCGCTCAGGCGTCAGCGCCGCCTTGGGTCCCACACGGGGGGCGGCCAGATCGTTTGGGGGTCAACCCAAGATCACCGGTACCGATCCTGGCACCAGCCCAGGTTCCGGGGCCACACCAAGCCTCACAGATCGTTTAGGCCATCCCGGCACCCATTAGTTAGGCCATCCGGGCGCGCCATCCGGTGTCGCGCCGTCCAGTCAGTAACTTGCAGGCAACCGGCCGTGCCCAGGTCGGCTGTACGGGATCGAACGGAACGCCGCCTGAGCCTCGTACGAGACGCCGATCACACCTCCTTCCGGGCAGGGTCCACGGCATCCGGCCAGAAGCGAAGCGTAATTCCTCGGCCGCGGGACGCGTCAGCGCAGGCCGAGCGCGCCGCGAGGCTGCTCGCCGGGCTGCGCCCGGACATGATCGTCTCCTGCGACCTGAGCCGCGCCGCGAGCGCCGCGGCGGCCCTGGCCAGCCTGACCGGCCTTGACGTGATCCTCGACAAGGACCTGCGCGAGCGCCACGGCGGCTCTTGGGAAGGCCTGAACGACGCCGAGATCCGCGAGCGGTATCCGGCCGAGCACGCGACCTGGATGCCGCCCGACGGCGAGCCGACGGCCGCGGTCGCCGACCGGGTCGCCGCCGCGTTGCGGCGCACCGCCACGGCCGTGGCCGAGCAGGTCGCCGACCCGGACGGCCTCGCCGTGGTGGTCAGTTACGGCGCCGCGCTGCGGCTGGGCATGTCGCGGCTGCTCGGCATGCTGGAGGAGCTGTTCGGCGTGCTGGGCCCGCTGGCCAACTGCTCGTGGTCGGTGCTCGGCGTCCGGTACGGCCGGTGGCGGCTCCTGGAGCACAACGCCGGCACCCTTCCGGAACCGGTTCTGTCTGACGACCGGTGACACCGGCTGCGTCCAGGGCCAGCCCCCCGGTCTGCCTGGCGTAGGGGTGGGGGATGTTCGGGAAGTCGGCGTCCTCGTCCGGTGCTGACACCTCGGCCGTCACTGGATTCAACTCCCGCCGTGGTTCCACAAGAAAATTCTCTATTTTCCCGAACGGTCCGGTGATCCCCGCCAGCCGCCCCGAGCTTCACGCCCGGGTCAGCGCGGCCACCTGCTCATCATGTGGGAGACCTGCGGCGATGTTGACCGTTTACCCGGTCACGAGCATGATCCGTAGTAAACGTACTAAATAGGTCCTAACTAGGAGCCTGCCAGGGGAGTGAGCATATGAGCGAAGCGGAACACGTCCCGTTCAGCGAGACGAAGGCGCCAGAATCCGCCGAGCGGTTGCACCGCGGGGCTCTGGGCCTGATCGACATCTCCGCCTCGACGATGGCGAACATCGGCCCGGCCTACAGCTTCTACTTCGGCTTCGCGGGGATCGTGCTCTTGGCCGGCCTCGCCTCGCCGCTGGTCGTGCTCGTCGCTGCCGTCGCCATCGCCCTGCTCGGCAACACGCTGTCGGAGTTCTCCCGGGCGCACCCGTCGACCGGCGGGTTCATCACCTTCGTGGGCAAGACGTTCGGCGGCACCAGCGCGGTGACCACCGCGCTGGTGGCCGGGGCCGGCTACATCATCGCGATCGCGGGTGTCCTGGTCATCTCCGGCGGGTTCCTGTCGATCATGCTGCAGTTCTACTTCAACGTGAGCATCCCCTGGATCATCTTCTCCGCCCTCTTCACCGCCGGCGCCATGTTCATGATGTTCCGCGGCGTGGCCGTGTCGACCAGGCTGGCCGGCTTGTTCTTCGCCTTCGAGCTGACGGTGCTGCTCGTCGTGGCGATCGCCGTGCTGATCAAGAACGGCGGCCACCTCAGCGGCGTGCCGTTCCAGCCCAGCCACGTCCTCAACGGTTTCAGCGGCCTGGGCGTCGCCTTCCCGCTGGCCATCTACCTGTTCATCGGCTGGGAGAACTCGGCAGCGCTGGCCGAGGAGACCATTAACCCCCGGCGCAACGTGCCCCGGGCCGTGTTCCTGTCGATCGCCCTGATGGCTTTCACGTACCTACTGCTGGCCTACGCCACGGTCACCGGCTTCCACTACAACGCCGCGGCGCTCACGGCCCCCCTCATCCCGTTCATCGCCGTCGCCCACAGCGTGGCGGCCTGGCTGGCCTTCATCGCGTACCTGGCCGGGCTGACCTCCACCCTCGGCGTGCTCATCGCCGCGGTGAACTCCCAGTGCCGGCTGATCTTCAACGCCGGGCGCGAGGGCCTGCTGCCGCGCTGGATCGGCCGGGTCCACCCGGCCCGCCGGACGCCGGTCAACGCCATCATCGCCTTCGTCGGCATCGCCGGGGTCATCACCCTGGGCTGGGCGCTCGGCCACTGGATCGGCGGGCACGGCGATAGCCTGAGCGCGCTGAACTTCTTCTTCGAGGCCAGCACGATGGGCACGATCCTGATCCTGTTCGTGTACCTCGCGGCCAACGTGGCGCTGCCGTTCTACTACCGCAAGTACCGGCCGGCCGAGTTCAGCCCGGTCAAGCACGTCGTGCTGCCGGCCCTCGGCGTAGCCGTGGTCGGCATCCCCATCTACTACCTGTTCAACCCGTCGCCGCCGCTCCAGCCGTACGACTGGTTCCCGTGGGTGGGGCTGGGCCTCGTCGTGGTGTCCATCATCTACTCGATCTGGCTGGTCAGGCGGGATCCCGGCCTGGGCGACCGGGTCGGCTCGATCATCGCCGACGAGTAAGGCCCACGACCCGGTGGCGGCACCCGCCGCGGTGGCCGCCACCGGGCCCCGGCCTGCGTGCAGGCCCGCACGCGCCAGCCCGCGCCCGGTACCAGGCGCCCGGACGCAGGCCGGGAGGTCCGTTCGGATCAATGGAGATCTGACATGACTACCACTCGATTGGAATAATCCGCTCAGCAGAAGAGGGCGAGCGGACCGGAGGATGGTCGCGCGACAGAACGACCTGATCTGCATCGCGATCGGAAGCAGCAGCCCTGCCGACTCGTGTGATAGGTCGACAGCCAGACGATGCCTCGCCGCTCAATCAGGTCGAGGTTCTCTCGCAGGAAAAGCTTCCAGCCCTTGTCCGCCGCGGTGCCGTGCACGAGCATCACGCGCAGGCGGGGCACGAGGCCCATCAAGTCACGGAGAGGCTGAACACCTGCCAGTAACTGGTCGGTGGTGGGGTCGCTGTTGATGTACCACGGGTAGGCGTTCCACGGGACGACCTCCGCGTAGTCGATTCCGGCTTCATCGAGGAACTGCCCCATCCGCTCGGCGCTGGGGTCGTCGTTCTCGATCGAGAGAAAACCGCTGCCCTTGGTCCCGCCAGCCTTGGGGCCCGGATCCCGGGAGATACTCAACGCCAGCGCATCGACTCCTCCGCACATCGGAGGGATATACGGAGGGTGGCCGGCGTCGTCTTTCGCACCGAGCTCATCAATGAACCGGTTGATCAGCTCCACGTTGCCGGTATAGCGGCGCGCCCACTGGTCATCACGAAAATCCTTGTCCCGCATACGCCGCGCCATGCCAGGGTCCTCCATCAACGCCCGAGATTTCACAGACGCAAGAAGCCTTGTTCTCAACCAGTGGTTGTAATCATGCTTTGCCGGACCATGCAGGCTCGCCGGCGAAAGACTGTTGGCATCCAGCCTGGCGACCCGGCGGGGGAAGAACCCGCGCCGCCACCGGCCACGCGCAGAACATCCGGCTCGGCACATCACCGGAGGCTGGTCCAGAGCACCCGCCGCGAATACCTAACGGCGGATATCGCTCGCCAGGCGGTGCGCTGCGCAAACTACTGCCCGTGACGGGTGCCCCGATAGCTCCTTCGCGCCGGATCGCCGATTCGGGCGTGGCGATCCCGCCTCGGGCGCCCGACGCAGGGCCGCCCCGAACTTCTCGTTCTGGCGTCGGGAAGCGTCAGCGATCGGGCGGGCCCGTGCCGAGTGGCAGCGGCGGGTCAGCAGCGGTAAGCCTTCCGGGTGTGCGGTCTGGCGTGATGGCGCGTGCCAGCTGGCAGCTGCCGCCGCCTGGCCGGCCTTCTAGGCTGTGGCCGTGGAGACCCTCACGTTCTTGTTCACCGACATTGAGGGCTCGACGGCGCTGCTCGGGCGGCTGGGAGAACACGATTACGCGCGCATGCTGGCCGGTCATCACGCACTGATCCGGTCGGCGCTGGCCGCGCATGAGGGTAGGGAGGTGGACACGCAGGGGGATGCGTTCTTCGCGGTGTTCTCCTCGCCACGGGCGTGCATGGCGGCGGTGCTGGAGACGCAGCTGGCGATTGACGCCCATGCGTGGCCGGGCGGGGAGCAGGTGCGGGTGCGGATGGGTGTGCATTGCGGTGAAGCGGCGAGGACGGCTAGTGGGCTGGTGGGGCTGGAGGTTCACCGGGCCGCTCGGGTGGCTGCCGTGGCCTGGGGAGGCCAGGTGCTGGTGTCGGAGGCGGCGGCGGTGCTGGTGCGCGACTGGCTGCTGCCGGGCGCGGCGCTGGCCGATCTGGGCAGCCATCGGCTGAAGGACCTGGGCCGCCCTGAGCGGATCTTCCAGCTGCGCGCGGCGGGTCTGCAAGCGGAGTTCCCGCCGTTGCGCTCGCTGGGCAGCCCGGCGCTGCCGAACAATCTGCCCACCCAGCTGTCGACGTTCATCGGCCGGGAGCGGGAGGTCTCTGAGGTCCGGGCGCTGGTGGAATCCGCTCGCCTGGTCACCTTGACCGGGGCTGGCGGCGCCGGCAAGACGAGGCTGGGGCTGCAGGTGGCCGCCGAGCTGCTGGATGGGTCCGGGGATGGGGTGTGGCTGGCGGAGCTGGCCACGGTCACCGACCAGGACGCGGTGGCGGCGGCCATCTCGCAGGCGCTGCAGCTGGCCGTCAACCCGGGCCGACCGGTGCTGGAGGTCCTGCTGGATGCCCTGGCGCCGCAGGACGTGCTGATCGTGCTGGACAACTGCGAGCATCTGATCGGCGGCTGCGCCAAGGCCGCGGAGGCGATCGTGCGGCGCTGCCCGCGGGTGCATCTGCTGGCCACCAGCCGCGAGCCGCTGGGCATCGGCGGGGAGACCATCTACCGGGTGCCGTCGCTGTCGCTGCCCGGGCCCGGCGATCCCGGCTCCGGAACGCCCGGGTCTTCTGATGCGGTGGCGCTGTTGGCAGAGCGCGCTCGGGCGCAGGGCATCGCCTTGCCCGTTGATGAGGAGGGCGGGCCGCTGGCGGTGTCGGTGTGCCGGCGGTTGGACGGGATGCCGCTGGCCATCGAGCTGGCCGCGGCCCGGCTGCGGTCGATGTCGCTGGCTGAGCTGCATGACCGGCTGGATCAGCGGTTCCGGCTGCTGACCGGGGGCAGCCGCACCGCGCTGGAACGGCAGCAGACGCTGCGGGCGACGGTCGGCTGGTCCTACTCGCTGCTGACTGCCGCCGAGCGGGTGCTGCTGGGGCGCCTGCCGGTGTTCGGCGGCAGCTTCGACCTGGACGCCGCCGAGGCGGTGTGCGGGTTCGGCGACATCGACCCTCTCGATGTGTCCGGCCTGCTCGGGTCGCTGGTGGACAAGAGCCTGGTCGTGGCCGAGCCGACCTCAATGGCCTTGCGGTACCGGCTGCTGGAGACGATCCGGCTGTTCGCCGCTGAGCGGCTGGCCGAGGCCGGCGGCCAAGAGGCGGCGACGGTCGCGCGGATGCACTGCGCGCATTTCCTGGCCGTCGCCGGGGAGGCCGCTGCTCACCTGACCGGGCCGGAGCAGGGCAGCTGGCTGGCCCGGCTGGACGCCGATCAGCCCAACATGCGGCGCGCCGCCGGGCATGCGGCCGACCGTCCGGACGGGACCGCGCTGGTGCTGCGCCTGGGCGTGGCGCTCGACCGCTACTGGAGGGCCCGTTCCCGGCTGCAGGAGGCCTTCGGGCTGCTCGTGCCGGTGCTCCGGCGGCCCGACGCCCGCGCGGACCCCGCGCTGTTCGCCGCAGCGCTGGTCACCGCCACGTGGGCCGCTTGCTGGATTGACATCGCCACGGCGCGGCACCTTGCTGAACAGGCGGTCCAGGTCGCACGGCAGCTGGGCGACGACCGGCTGCTCATCAGGTCCCTTGCGGCACTGTGCGACGCATATTTCTGGGCCGGCGAGCCGGACATAGGGCGCCCTTTCGGGCAGGAGGCTGTCGAGCGCGCCCGCAGGCTCGGCGACGACGTCCTGCTGGCCAGGAGCTTGCTCCTGTATCTCCTGACCATCGACCCGGCCAGGTCCAGGCAATTGTTCGCCGAAGCGATCGCCTGCACCGAACGATCCGGCGACCATCTCACTAACTCCGCCCTGCACAGCAACGCCGGCTGCGCTGCCCTGGACACTGGGGATATCCCCGCCGCCCGGGCTCACCTGGAAGCCGCGGCGCAAGCCGGCCAGCAGATCGGCTACCAAGACATGATCGTGATGGCGATCATGGGCCTGGTCTTGCGCGCGGAGGGAGACCTCGACGGCGCCCGGTCCATGCTCGAGGCCGCCGTGCGGAACGGCCGCCGGACCGGGGACAGCAAAGGCATAGCCGGCGCCGCCCTTTACATGGCGTGCCTGGCCGGCGATGCAGGCGACTGGGACCGGGCGGCTACGCTGCACGGCGCCGCGCAGGCGCTTCAGGACCGGATGAGCATTCCGTGGGAGGAGTTCGACACGCGCCGCCGCCAAGACAGCCTCGACCAAGCGCGTGCGCACCTGGGCGACGAGCAGTTGGAGCGCGCCTACGCCCAGGGCATGGCACTCAGCCTCGAGAAGGCCCTCGACCTGGCTCTCCGAAGACCGGGTCCGGCCTGATCGCTGCCGTCGCCTGACCCCGGGGCGGTCATGATCGGCCAAACCCGGCGGCCAGGCGCGGATACCGCGGTCGCGGTCGAGCCGGAGGCCACCGAGCATTCAGATCATTCGCTATGCGCGGTCATGACCGCAGCAACTCTGCGCCCGGTGGCCGCTCATGAACGGCGGATACTTGCGCGGAGGTCACTGACGATCGGTCACGCTCCGCGCTCGGCACTAGACGCTGGCGCGCAGGCATCGCGATCGTCAAGCAGGATACTGACCTGACGGAGTGCTCGCACTCCTCCCAGCTGCGACCGCTGCAGACATTCGGTTGTTGACGTACCTCATCGCGGCTACGGATGTGGCTGCTGAGGGCGTGGCTGTGATGACCTGGCGGCTTGTGCCCTAGCCGTGGCGACAGCAATCTCTTGCTCGGAGCCCGGAGAACTAAGGTCACAGCCCGCGAAAGCAACTGCCGATGCTGCCGGGCATTGACGTACCCCGCTGGTGCTGAACGGTGACGCCGACCGGATCCGGCCGCCCGGGAGGGGCGAGATCCCGGGAGACCAGGCGCCAGGCCGTGATCGTGACTCGACATGATCGACGGCGACGGCGTAAAGTCCGCAGGATATCCGCCTGGAGATCGTCTGGGGAGGCGCTCGCGGGTCGGGCTAATGGGGATCGGGGGGAACCGCATGGCGTATGGCGTGGTCCATAAGTTCGCTGGTGGCACCAAGGAACAGTACGAAGCATCGATAGCGGCAGTACATCCGGAGGGCGGAGGACTGCCTGAAGGGCAGCTGTTCCATGCCGCGGGCCCATCGGCCGGCGGCTGGACGATCATCGCAGTGCATGACTCGCGGGAGGGCTGGGAGCGGTTCCGCGATGGCATCCTCATGCCCCGTATGGCGCAGGGAATCGCCGGTGGCTTCACTGCCCCTCCCGAGGAGACCGGGTTCGAGATCTACAACGAGGTCACGGCCTAGCCGCGCGCAGTTCCAGGGCTGCTGCCTGGCGACGGGTAAGCCCGGCGGCTATCGCGGCGAAGGCACAACGAGAGTCTGGCGCGGGAGCCCCGCTCATCGCGCATCGGAGGATGTCTTCTATTCGGCTACGGGCGTCTCCCGAGGCCTGAGCGCGCCGGTAGGCGATGAGGACTACGTTCCGCTCACCGGGCAGGGCGGCCGGGGGTGCCACCTCGCGCCCGTCGAGATCACGCGCAGCCAGCTGCGGAAACGACACCCCCACCATTAGCTGAGCGTATGCCGGGCGCCCCTTGGTGGAGGTCGGGTGGCATTGCGGTTGGTCAGAGTTGGCTGAGCGCTTTGTGCATGCCGGTCTCTGCTTCGGTGCCGAGTCGCTCGAAGGCGGGCCTGAGCAAGGGGGCGAGGAGACGGGATGCGCCTTTGAAGGTGAATTCGGCTGTGTAGGTCACCTCGGTGGTGGCATCGACGCTGCGGAAGCTCATGGTGTCGAGGGCGATGACCGTCTTGTTCTCGCCGCGGAGTTGAATGCGCTTACCGGGGATGAAGTCTCGGACGATGTATGTCAGCTGGGTCTCCCGGCCGAGGAACCTCGAGGTGTTGAGGTAGGTGGTGCCGATTCCTCCGTCGCCGTGGTGGTTCACGGTGACCACGGTGCCCGGGTCCCACTCGGTGGTTGTGGTGAAGTCGGAGAGGTAGCCGAATACCGCGTCCAGCGGCTTGTTGACGACCACGGTCTTCTGCACTCTCATGGCGTCCTTAGCTTCTTCCTGGTTGGTCGGGGCGGTGCGGGTCAGGCGATTGAGGTGCGGGCCCACAGCGCCGTCCAGGCGCGGGCGGGGACGAGGCGTGCGGTCTTCATCAGCAGGGCCATCCGCGCGGGGAAGACGATCTCGGTGCGGTCGCGCTCAAGGCCGTTGCAGATGGACCGTGCGGCTTGGCCGGCATCGATGATGAACGGCATGGGGAAGGGGTTGCCGGCGGTGAGGTCGGTGCGGACGAAACCGGGGCTGATGGTCGTCACGTGCACCCCGGTCCGGGCGATGTGCGCGCGCAGCGACTCGAGCAGGTTGATCTGGGCGGCCTTGGTCGCTCCATAGGCCTCGGCGCCAGCGAGCCCGCGGTAGCCGGCTACGGAGGCGATGCCGGCTATGGTTCCGCTCCGCCGCTCCAGCATCGCGGGCAGGATCGCCGCGATGGAGTTGCTCATGCCGGTGAGATTGACCCGGATGTGGCGGTCGAAGACGTCGGTGTCCCAGTCGCCTGGATCCATCTGCTTCCAGTAGCCCGCGGACAGCACGGCGAGGTCGATCGGGCCCAGCTCCTCCCGGACTTGTGCTGCAGCGGCTGCGACGGAGGTGGCATCGGTGACGTCGGCGGGGAGGATGAGCATGTCCCCGCGGGCAACGTCCTGGAGCTGCTGCCTGCGGCGGGCAGAGACCGCGACGGTCGCGCCACGGCGCAGGAGTTCGCGGGCCACGGCGGCGCCGATTCCGCTGGACCCGCCGATGACCCAGGCAATCTTGCCATCCAGCGTCATGCCGGCACCCGGGTCATCTGAAGCTGGCTGACCCCGAGGTAGCCGCTGCGGAAGCCGGCTTCGCTGTAGGCGAGGTAGAACTCCCACTTACGGCGGAAGGGCTCATCGAAGCCCTGGGCGTGCAGGTGGGGCCACTGGTCAAGGAAGCGTTCCCGCCACAGGCGCAGGGTGCGGGCGTAGTGCGGCCGCAGCTCGTGCTGCCGCGCCACGCGCAGCGTGGTGTGGGCCGCGAGGACGTCGTCGACCGCTTGCAGAGACGGGATGATGCCGCCGGGGAAGATGTGCTTCTGGATCCAGCTGAAACTGCGCCGGGTGGCGAGAAAGCGGTCGTGGGCCATGGTGATGGCCTGGAGGCCGATCCTGCCACCGGGAGCAAGGAGCCGGTCAAGGGTGGCGAAGTAGGCGGGCCAGTAGGCCTCCCCGACGGCCTCGATCATCTCGACACTGACGATGGCGTCGTACTCGCCGTTGACCTCGCGGTAGTCCTGCACGCGCACCTCGATGAGCCCGGAGAGCCCGGCGGCTGCCACCCGCTCGCGGGCCAGCCGCATCTGCTCGTGGGAGAGGGTGATCGCCGTGACGCGGGCACCGCGCTGGGCGGCGCGGATGGCCAGCGACCCCCAGCCCGATCCGATTTCCAGCACCCGGCTGCCTGCCTGGACACCCGCGAGGTCGAGGATGCCGTCGATCTTGCGCAGCTGCGCCTCCTCGAGCCGGTTCGCCGACGCGATCGGGCTGCTGTCGTCGAACCAGGCACTCGAGTAGCTCATCGTCGGGTCCAGGAAGGCGGCGAAGAGGTCGTTGCTGAGGTCGTAATGGGCGGCGATGTTGGCTCGCGAGCCGTCGAGGGTATTCTCCTGGCTCGCTGGGACGCGTCTGTCGACGAGGGCACGCAGCCGCTGCAGGGGTGCCGGGATCAGTGTGGTCACCCGCGAGGCGAAGGGTGTCAGCAGGTCGGCCAGGTCGGTGCCAGGCCCGGCCCGCCAGTCCCCGGCCGTGTAGGCCTCACCGAATCCGATCTTCGCGTCCCGGCCCAGCCGGGCGAAGAACGCGGCGGGGCGGACGACCTCGAACTGAGGCGACGCCGGCGATCCCCCTCCGAGTGTCCGGCCGTCGGGATAGGTGACCCGGATGGGTACCTTGGCCACGGCGCGCTCGAAGATGATCCGGGCGATGGTAGCGCGCATGGGCGCCCGCGGGCGTTTGGTGAGCGCGGGCCAGCCGATAGGGGTGGAGATGGTCATGTTCAGATACCTGCCTGACGGATGTGGTTCGGGTGCGAGCGGATGGGCAGGCCACGCAGCCAGAGCCAGACGCCGTGCACCCGGATCAGGGCCGAAACCCGCTGGGTCATCAGGGGCTGGCGGATGAGCAGCCGGGCCAGGGCCCGGCGGGTGGCGTGTTCTGGCCGGCCCCGGAAGGCCGCCGAGAACACGACAGCGCCCTCGCGGCGCAGCGTCACGGTCGTGGACACCCGCTCCGGCGTGAGGGTGAAGCGCAGCCCGTACGTGCCGGTGACGTCGAAGAACGGGGAGACGTGGAAGTCCTTGCCCGTCACGGCGATCCCCGCCTCGTCGGGGTGCAGGAGATAGGCGTGCCGCTCCCGGTAGGTGTTGTGGACCTCCGCGACGATGCAGGCGAGCCGCCCGCTGCTGTGGTAGCACCAGAAGACCGACAGCGGGTTGAAGACGTGGCCCAGGACGCGGGCGCTACCGAGCATGAGGACCCGGCCTCGGTCACCGAGGTCGATGCCGTTGAGCGCCAGGTAGTTCTCGATGTTGGCCTTGATCGTCAGGTGCGGGGCACCGAGGTGATCCTCGCTGCTGAAGTGCGCGAACGGCCTGAGGTATCCGGGCTGCCTGGGGACTGAGTCGAGGTCGATGAGCCACAGGTAGATCCGGTGCCGGAAGGCATGGCGGACTGGTCCTGGGCGCCGGTGCATGACCTGGCCGACGACCAGCGCTGGCAGCGCGGGCAACTGGATCAGTTCGCGGGCCGGTCCGGTCGTCTCCGCGACGGTCATCAGGGGGCCGGCGCTCACCAGGTCACCCCGAAATGCCGGGCGGCCTGCACACCGGAGCGGCAGCCGTCCTCGTGGAAACCCCAGCCGTGGTAGGCCCCGGCATACACCGTGCGGTCCGTGGCCAGGCTGCCGAGCCGCGACTGCGCCCGGACCGCCCCGGGCGTGTAGACCGGGTGCTCATAGTCCATGACCGCGGCGACGGAGCGCGGATCGAGTCGCTCGCGGTCGTTGAGCGTGACGAGGAATGCCTCCGGCGACTGGTGCCCCTGGAGCCGGTTCATCCAGTAAGTCACCAGGACGGGCTGGTCGGGCCGGTCGCAGGTTGTCATCCGGTAGTTCCACGACGCCCGGGCGTTCCGTGCCTGCGGAAGGACCGAGCTGTCGGTGTGCAGAACCGTCTCGTTGGCCGAGTAGCCGAACTGCTTGAGGGTGGCGACCTCCGCGTCGCTCGGGTCAGCGAGCAGGCCGAGGGCCTGGTCGGCGTGCGTCGCGATCACAACACGGTCCACACGGGTGACCCGCCCTGTGACGTCCCGGACCTCGACGCCATCTGTGCGCCTGGTGACGTCAGTGACGGCATGGGCCGCGCGGATATCCGGTAGCTGCCCGGCGAGCCGTTCGACGTAGGTCCGGGACCCGCCGACGATGCTGTACCACCGAGGTGACCCGGCGACCCGCAGCAGGCCGTGGTTGCCGAGGAACCGGAAGAGGTAGCGCGCCGGGTAGGCCAGCGTGGTTTCGCGCCCGGCGGACCATACGCACGAGACGACCGGAACGGCGTAATGAGCGATGAAGTGGCCGCTGAACCCCTCGTGCGCCAGGAACTCGCCGTAGGTCGTGAGATCCTCGTCCTCGCTCGTGCGCAGGAAGGCCAGTGCACGCCGGTGGAACCGGGCGACTTGCCACAGCATCCGGGCGAACCGCGGGTCGATGAGGCGGCGTGGCTGGGCGAATACGCCGCGCAGGCCGCGGCCGCCGGCATACTCCAGGCCGCACCCATCGCAGCGAACACTCATGCTCATCTCGGTGGGGCGCACCTGCACGTTCAGCTCGCTGAAAAGCTTGCGCAGCCAGGGGTAGGTCACGTCGTTGTGGACGATGAACCCGCTGTCGATGGCGTGCTGTCGGCCATATGAGTCCGTGACGTCATGGGTGTGCGCGTGACCGCCGAGCCGACTCTCGGCTTCGAAGAGGGTGACGTCATGGGTGCGGGAGAGCAGGTAGGCGGCGGTCAGCCCGGAGACTCCCGCGCCGATCACGGCCACAGACGGTCGCGGGGAATCGGCGGCGCCTGGGGCGCAGCTCTCGTGGGCGGGTACTGGGGCGGTCGTCGTACCGGGAGCGTCAGAGTCCACTGTCCAGATTTCGTCTAGATTCTGTATAAGCTGAGATTAAGCGTATCCAGATGAAGTGTCAAATGTCTGTCGAAGCTCTGTATAGTGATCTTCATGGAAGCCTCCGAGGATCGCCCGCTGCTACGCATCGGTGAGCTGAGTCGGCGTCTCGGGGTAAGCGACCACGTGCTCCGGGCCTGGGAGAACCGCTACGGCCTGCTCCAGCCGGTGCGCTCAGCAGGCGGTTTCCGGCTCTACTCCGCAGCGGACGAATCGCGGGTCCGCCGGATGCAGGCTCACCTAGCCAGCGGGCTGTCCGCCGCCGAGGCGGCGCGTGCTGTGCTTCGCGAGAACGGCAGCGCCAGTGTGGACGTTGCCCGGCCCGCCGAGCCGCCGGTAGCCGCGTCCACGGTGAGGGAGCTCTCCGTGGCACTGCGCGATGCCCTCGACGCCTTCGACGAGCCGGCCGCGCAAGCCGTACTGGACCGTCTTGTTTCTGACCTGTCGCTGATCACCGTGCTGCGGGACGTCGTCCTCCCCTACCTCGCCGAGCTGGGCGAGCGCTGGCAGCGTGGGACGGCCAGCGTGGCCCAGGAGCACTTCGCCAGCAACATCATCCGTGGCCGGCTCGCGGGGCTGGCCCGTGGCTGGGGGAGCGGGCATGGGCCGCGCGCCGTACTTGCCTGCCCACCGGGGGAGCTGCACGATATGGCGCTCCTGATTTTCGGCATCGTGCTGAATCGCAACGGGTGGAGAATCGACTATCTGGGGGCCAGCATCCCGGTCGAGGAGCTGGAGCGGGCCGTTGACGCCACGCAGCCTGATCTCGTCGTCCTCGCCGCCACCGTCCCGGGGACCCTTGAGCCGCTGCAGCCAAAGCTCGCCGCGCTCGCCCAGCGAGCCCCGCTCGCCCTCGCCGGAGCTGGCGCCACGCCGTGGATCGCGAGCGCCGTGGGGGCCCGGCTCATGGGGGACGATCTGGTCGCCGAAGCCGAGCAGGCCGGGTGGTCGAGGTGACAGTACTCGCCGCCGGCGCGTCCGGCTCCGTCGGCCGCCGCTGGGCCGGCCCTGGCGGGACGGCCTACTATCCGAGGCCTGTGGGCGCTGGTCTGTGCCCGTGTCCTGGCTGATCAGGCGTCATACCTGCGGTTGGGGAACCCGCCGGAGCTCCGTGGTGAGAATTCGATTCCGTGGGGGCACGCAAGAGGGGCACCTGCGGTTGAGAGCGGTGCCAAAGCCCGGGCATGAGCAAAGGCCGCCAGTCTGGCGAGTAGCTCAGGCTGAACATGCAAATGCGCGGCGGGCCGGGGATTCCCGGGCTCGCCGCGCATGGGGGTGCTACTTGGTGGCGCCCTTCTTGGCTGCCGCGCCGTTCCAGGCCTCAAGCAGCGGCTTGATGGCCTCGAGCAGGCTCTCCGCGAACTTGCGCTGTGAGCTGATCAGCTCCTCGGCGAAGTGATAGGTGCTGGCCACGAACTCCTCGGGCTTGGGCATCTTGTCGCTGTAGGGCAGGTCGGGCATCGGGATGGATGGCGTGACCGACTGGACTGCCTTGGCCCAGCGCTTGGTCACGTCGACCAGTGCATCCTCGCTCTTGTTGACCGCGCCAAGGAAATCTGCCTGGATCTCCTGGCCGATGCTACGGGTCTCAGTCATTTCTTCTCCTTAGGGTCTGTCTGTTCCGTTTTCATCCTCTGCTTTCTACAGTAAGCACTTTTGCTTGATTTGTCAAGCAAAAGTGACCCTGCCGTCGTTGTCCCGGGCGGCCGGATGACTGTCCTGAGGTGCCCGTACCGAACGCCAGTACGTGCAAGCGTGCCTGGTCATCGCGAATGTCTTGAGGTCAGACGGCACCCGGCGCGCAGGGAGCGGAGAGCGAGGTGGGGGGAGCGGGTGTCGCCTGCCAGCAGCATGGGACCACCGGCGTGTCGTGTTGGTGAGCTGGTTGGCCAGGTCGCTGAGGCGGTCCGCCCGGTGCGCCCAGGCGGGCAGGGGCGGCGGTGTACTGAGCCATCTCAGCCACCGTGAGGTCCTTGAGTAAACCCCCCGCCTGCATGACCGCGGAGACCAGCCCCCCGCGGACCGCCTGCCGCGGCGCCATCCCGTAGACCTCGACCGCACCGGCATCCGGGTGGGACAGGCCCAGGATCATGTCGATCGTTCACGTCTTCCCGGCGCCGTTGGGGCCGAGCAAGGCCATCACCTCTCCGGAGCCGACGGTCAGCGCAACTCCCCGCACGGCCTGCACCGAGCGGAAGGACTTGTGCACGCCCCTCGAGTCAACGGCAAGCGGCAGCGGGCGCCGTGATCCTGGCGCCCCGCCAGCGCAGCAAGCTCCGCATAATGCTGGGCTATGCGCGACGTCACAGGCCCCCGGCCTCGCCAGATGTGTCCTGGCCGTTTTTGTCACGCCACCAGAATGGAGTTATCAGGAAAGATCCCGTGCGCGCCTTGACCGCGAAGTTCAAAACTGCGAAGAGCAGCAAAACTATGACGATAATCAGCACAATACTCATCCCGGTACCTCCTGGCACGTGAGAAATGCTCAGAAGAGGCGTCGGGTCTGCGTGGGGCGAGAATCCAAAGTGGTCGTCCTGCCCAGGCGAGGCGTCGCTCCTAAGGAGTGACTTTTCTCAATGTACCACGTCAAAGCGCCCTTAAGCGGCCCGGCCCGGCGTCAAACTCACCCGCCGCTTGGCCGATGAGTTACCGGTCGCCGGTCAGTCCCATCGTTCAGGGCAACGTCAGCAGGCGATGCCAGGAAGGGGAGTGAAGGTCCATGGTGCCCTAGGACACCTACCGGATCTACCAGATCGAGCGTGCCAAGAGCCTCGCCGAGGTCGCCTCTGCCGCCTCCCGGCCGGTTCCTGCCGTGCCGGCCAAGGCGCGCTGCGGCAGTGTTAGGCGCCGACCGGCGCGCAAGCGCGGCGGCGATAACCTCCAGGCCGGGCCACCAAGCACATCGAAGTCCCCGTACGGGCGGCCTGATACGAGGCCCTGTCGGCTATCTCCGTTTTGGGAGGTAAAGGTCGGTGATCGTGCCTTCGAACGCCTCTGCGGCCATTCCGATCGTCTCCGACAGCGTCGGGTGCGGGTGGACCGTCAAGCCGATGTCGGCCGCGTCGGCGCCCATCTCGATCGCCAGCGCTGCCTCGGCGATGAGCTCGCCAGCGGACGGCCCGACGATGCCGCAGCCGATGACACGGCCGGTCGTCTCATCGAATAGCAGCTTCGTCATGCCCTCGTCACGGCCGAGCGAGAGGGAGCGGCCGCTGGCTGCCCAGGGGAAGACACCCTTGCCGTATGTGACGCCGGCCGCCTTCGCCTCGTTCTCGGTCATCCCGGCCCAGGCGACCTCGGGATCGGTGTAGGCGACTGAGGGGATCACCCGGGCGTCGAAGAAACTGTTCTTGCCGGCTGTCACTTCAGCGGCGACTTTCCCCTCGTGCATGGCCTTGTGCGCCAGCATCGGCTGACCTATGACGTCACCGATGGCGAAGATATGCGTCACGTTAGTCCGCAGCTGCTTGTCGACCGGGATGAAGCCACGGTCGTCGACCGCGACGCCCGCGTTCTCGGCACCGATCAGCGTGCCATTGGGCCGACGGCCCACGGCGACGAGGATCCTGTCGAAAGTGTCGGTTGCCGGTGCCTTCGGGCCGTCGAAAGACACGGCGAGGCCCTCGGGCCGAGCCTGGACGTCCGTCACCTTCGTCTTGAGGTAAATGTTCTCGTACTGCCTGGTGACCCGCTTGGCGAGCGGGTTGACCAGGTCCTTGTCTGCGCCGGGAATGAGCTGGTCCATCAGCTCGGCGATCGTGACCTTCGCGCCGAGCTCGTGGTAGACAGTCGCCATTTCCAGGCCGATGATGCCGCCGCCCAGCACGAGCAGCCGCTGCGGTACGCCATCGAGTTGCAGCGCACCAGTGGAGTCGAGCACCCGCGGGTCGCCGTGCGGGATAAACGGCAGCGTCAGCGGCTCGGAGCCCGCCGCGATGATTGCCTGCTCGAAGGCGACGGTCGTGGTGCCGCCCTCGGCGAGCTCGACCTGCAGCTGGTGTGGCGAAGTAAACCGGCCGTAGCCCCGGATCGTCGTGACCTTGCGCTGCTTGGCCAGGCCGGCAAGACCGCCGGTGAGCCGCCGGACCACGCCGTCCTTCCACGCCCGCAGCTTGTCGACGTCGATCCCAGGCGTGCTGAACACGACGCCGTGTTCGCTCATCTCCTTGGTCTCGGCGATGACTTTGGCGGTGTGCAGGAGAGCCTTGGACGGGATGCAGCCGACATTGAGGCAGACCCCGCCGAGTGTCGGCCAGCGGTCCACCATCACCACCTTTTTGCCGAGGTCAGCAGCCCGGAATGCCGCCGAGTAGCCGCCCGGCCCGGCACCGAGGACGAGCACTTCCGCGGTGACCTCGCCTTGTGCCCTTCCCGGCCCGCGAGCGGGCGCGGGCGCGCGGGCGGCGCTCGCAGCCGGAGCGGCTGGAGCTGCCGACTCCGGCTCGAGCTTCTCGCCTGTCCGCAGGTCCATGATGATGTGACCGGCGGAGACGCGATCACCCACAGCTATCCGGACGCCGGCGACGGTTCCGGCCACTGGTGCCGGGATATCCATCGTCGCCTTGTCGGACTCGAGCGTGATGAGCGGATCCTCGGTAGCCACCTCGTCTCCCGCGCCGACATGCACCTCGATGACCGGTACGTCGGCGAAATCGCCGATGTCGGGAACCGCGACCTCTATCACCTCGTACACACCGCTTTGTGAGCCGTAAGCGGGCGGGTCAACCGGTACCGGGGCGGCGTCGCCGGTAATCCGCTCCCGCGCCGGGCCGGCCGGGCCGCCTGAGGCTGGCTCGTCCTCGAGCCGCATGATGAGATCACCCTCGCGGACGCGATCGCCGACGCGGACGGTGACCTCACCGACAGTGCCGGCGGCCGGTGCGGGAATGTCCATCGTCGCTTTGTCGGACTCAAGCGTGATGACCGGGTCCTCGGCCGCCACGACGCCGCCGGGGGCCACGTGCACTTCGATGACGGGCACGTCCCGGAAGTCGCCGATATCCGGGATTCGAATGTCCACGTCAGGCTCCAAGGATCGAAGGTGGCTGCTGAGACGTCACCGGGTCGGGGAGGTCAGAGCACGAGCCGGCGGATGTCTTCGAGCAGGTGGCATAGGTGCCGGGCGAAACGGGCGGCCAGTGCACCGTCGATGACCCGGTGATCGTAGGAAAGCGACAGCGGCAGCATCAGTCGCGGCACGAACGCCGTCCCGTCCCAGACAGGGGCCATCTTGGAGCGCACCACGCCGAGGAGCGCCACCTCCGGAGCATTGATGATCGGCGTGAAGCCGGTGCCGCCGATGCCGCCGAGACTGGAGATGGTGAAGCAGCCGCCCTGCAGATCGGCCATGCCGAGCTTGCCGTCTCGGGCCTTCGCCGAGACCACCCCGAGCTCCTGGCTTATTTCCCGGATGCCCTTGCGGTCAACGTCGCGGATCACCGGGACGACCAGGCCGTCCGGAGTGTCCACCGCGACGCCGACGTGGTAGTAGCTCTTGTAGATCAGCGCGTCCTTCTCCGCCGTCAGCGAGCTGTTGAACTTGGGGAACTCCCGGAGCCCCGAGACTGATGCCTTCATCAGGAAGGCCAGCAACGTCACCCGGTAGCCCTCGGTTTTGGCGAGAGTGTCGAGTTCCCTGCGGTAGGCGTCGAGGTCGGTGATGTCCGCCTCGTCGTTGTGGGTGACGTGCGGGATGTTGAGCCACGACCGGTGCAGCTGCGGGCCGGACAGCCGCTGAATGCGCGACAGCGGCCGGATCTCCACCGGGCCGAACTTCGAGAAGTCCTGCGCCGGGATCTCCGGGATGCCCGCAGCTGGCGCGCTGGGCGTGGCAGCTGTCGCCGGGGCAACCGGCTCGCGAACACCTGCGAGCAGGTCTTCCTTGGTGATGCGGCCCTTCGGGCCGGTCCCGGACACGGCGGTGAGGTCAACGCCGAGCTCGCGGGCCAGCCGGCGCACGCCCGGACCGGCGTGCACGGCGTCGAAGTCGGCCGGCGGCCCGATCCCGACTGCGGTCACCGGCGCGATGGTCTCTGCCGGCGGCGGGACCGCGTCAGCGGAGCGGCGGGCGGGCTGCTGCGCTGCCGCGACCGGGCCGGCGGTCTCCTGGGCCGGCCGCTCCTGCTGATCGGTCAGTGACGGCGGCTGGGTGAGTGCGCCGCCGGTATCCAGAAGGAGGATGAGGGAGCCCTTTTCGACCCGGTCGCCGACGCCGATCCGGAGCTCGCGGACGGTGCCGGCGGCGGGCGAGGGGATATCCATGGTCGCCTTGTCAGACTCCAGCGTGATCAGCGGATCCTCCTCGCTGACAACATCGCCGGCCGCGACATGGATCTCAATGACCGGCACGTCGGTGAAGTCACCGAGGTCGGGAACGCTGACTTCAGTTGCAGTGGGCACAGTTGCTCCCCTTGGCGGCGATGCCGGCAGCTTGGCCGTTTGGCGTTGTGGCGCTAGCTCATAGGGTGGTCGGATCCGGCTTGTGAGTATCGATTCCGTACCGCGAGATCGCATCAGCGACCGTGGCGGTTGGGATTGTCCCGTCCTCAGCGAGCGAGGCCAGGGAGGCGAGGGCGACATAGTGCCGGTCGACCTCGAAGAAGCGGCGCAAGTTCCGGCGGTAGTCCGACCGGCCGAAGCCATCGGTGCCCAGGACCCGGTAGCGCTGCCGGACGAAAGGCCGGATCTGGTCGGCGAAGGACTTGACGTAGTCGGTCGCGGCGACCACCGGACCCGGCCGGTCAGTGAGGCAGATCTCGACGTAGCTGCGCCGCTGCGGCTCCGTCGGGTGCAGCATGTTCCATCGCTCGGCCGCCAGACCATCGCGCCGCAGCTCGGTGAAGCTCGGCGCGCTCCACACATCCGCGATGACGCCGTAGTCGGCGGCCAGCAGGTCGGCGGCGGCGAGGACCTCCCGCAGGATGGTGCCGCTGCCCAGCAGCTGGACCCGCGGACCGCCTGCCGCGCTGCTGGCCGCCCTGCCTTTTCCGGCGGCCGCCCTGCTTTTGCTGCCGGCCGCCCTGCCCTTACTGCCGGCCGCCCGGCGGTGGCCGTCGGCTGCTGTGCCTTCCCGGAGCAGGTACATCCCCTTGAGGATCCCGGTCTCGGCGCCCTCGGGCAGCGCCGGGTGCTCGTAGTTCTCGTTCATCAGGGTGATGTAGTAGTAGACGTCCTCCTGCTCGGTGAACATCCGCCGTAGGCCGTCCTGGATGATGACGGCCACCTCGTAGGAGTACGTGGGGTCGTAGGAGACGCAGTTGGGGATCACCGCGGAGAGCACGTGGCTGTGCCCATCCTCATGCTGCAGCCCTTCGCCGTTGAGCGTGGTCCGGCCGGATGTCCCGCCGAGCAGGAAGCCGCGGGCCCGGCAGTCACCGGCCGCCCAGGCCAGGTCCATGACCCGCTGGAAGCCGAACATCGAGTAGAAGATGTAGAACGGGATCATCGGTACGTTGCTCGTGCTGTACGCCGTGGCCGCGGCGATCCAGGATGACATCGCGCCGGCCTCGTTGATGCCCTCCTGGAGCATCTGGCCATCCGGTGCCTCACGGTAGAACATGAGCTGGTTGGCGTCCTCGGGCTGGTACAGCTGCCCGGCCTGGCTGTAGATGCCGAACTGGCGGAACATGCCCTCCATCCCGAACGTCCGGGACTCGTCCGCGACGATCGGGACCACTCGCTTGCCGATCTTCTTATCGCGCAGCAGCGTGTTGAGGATTCGTACGAACGCCATGGTCGTGGAGATTTCGCGGCCCGGCGTGCCGGCCAGCTGGCCGCCGAAGGCGCTGAGCTCGGGCACCGGCAGCGACTCCGTCGACCGGCTCCGGCGGGCTGGCAGGGCGCCGCCGAGGGCGGTGCGCCGCTCCCGCAGGTATGCCATCTCCGGGCTGTCGTCGGGGAAACGCAGAAACGGCATCTCGGCCAGCTGCTCGTCAGTGAGGGGAAGACTGAATCGGTCACGGAACTGCGTCAGCGCGGCGTCGGCCATGTGCTTCTGCTGGTGGGTTATGTTCTGGCCCTCGCCAGACTCCCCCATGCCATAACCCTTGACGGTCTTGGCGAGGATGACAGTGGGCCGGCCGACAGTTCGCACGGCCGCCGAGTAGGCGGCGTAGATCTTACTGGGGTCGTGACCGCCGCGGTTGAGTGCCCATACCTCGTCGTCAGTCATGCCGGCGACCATCTCGAGCAGCTCCGGGTACTTGCCGAAGAACTTCTCCCGGACGTACGCGCCGTCCTTGGACTTGAAGTCCTGGTACTCGCCGTCAACGCATTCCTCCATCCGCTTGAGCAACAGGCCGGTGGAGTCACGGGCGATGAGCGGATCCCAGCCGCTGCCCCACACGGTCTTGATCACGTTCCAGCCCGCTCCCCGGAAGATGCCCTCCAGCTCCTGGATGATCTTGCCGTTGCCGCGGACCGGGCCGTCGAGGCGCTGCAGGTTACAGTTGATCACGAAAATGAGGTTGTCCAGCTTCTCCCGGCTGGCCATCGAGATGGCGCCCAGCGACTCCGGCTCGTCGGTCTCGCCGTCGCCGACGAAGGCCCAGACCTTGCGCTTCGAGGTATCCGCCAGGCCGCGGCTGGCCAGGTACTTGAGGAAACGGGCCTGATAGATCGCCATGATCGGGCCGAGGCCCATCGACACCGTCGGCATCTGCCAGTAGTCCGGCATCAGCCACGGGTGCGGGTAGGACGCGAGCCCGCCGCCGTCCACCTCCATCCGGAACTTCGTCAGCTGATCCTCGGTGAGCCGCCCCTCGACGAACGAGCGGGCGTAGATGCCCGGCGAGGAGTGGCCCTGGATGAACAGCAGGTCACCGCCGTGGTGGTCGTCTGGGGCGTGAAAAAAGTGCTGGAAGCCGACATCGTAGAGGGTCGCCGCGGACTGGAAGCTGGCAATATGCCCGCCCAGCTCGGAGGACTCCTTGTTTGCGCGCAGGACGATCGCCAGCGCGTTCCACCGGATCAGCGACCGGATGCGATGGTCGATGGCCAGCTCGCGCGGGTCCAGCCGGTCTTCGATATCGGGGGGGATGGTGTTCAGGTACGGCGTGGTGGCGCTGTACGGGACCGGCGCGCCCTTCCGCCGGGCCTCCTCGATCACCTCGTCGAGCAGGAAGAACGCACGGTCGGCGCCCTCGAACGCCATCACCGAATCAAGCGCATCCACCCACTCGCGGGTCTCGGCCGGGTCAAGGTCTTCCAGCATGTGGACCCCCATCGACAACGCCAACCCCGCGCCACGGTGAACCCGCAGCACTCCCATCGTCCCACCAGCGGCAACAATCGGTACAGACGAGGCGTCGGTCAGACATCGGCCGCCGCGTGCGGATAGCAAGATCGCAGCAGAACATAGGGAGCCCGCTGGATCAGGCCGCATCCTGGGCGGTGAGGACAGCCGCGGTCGGCGAGAAGGTGGCGAACAGCACCTGCGATCGATCTTGCGCCAGAACGCCGATCACTACGACCGGCACTGGCCCCACCAGTGCCTGCACCGGTGACTACGGCCGCCGGGCGGCGGCTTCCTCGGGTTCGGCTCACCGCATGTTCTGCCGCCCGAACTCCGCCCGGCGGCCGGGCCCGATGACCTGGCCAGCCGGGACAGGAATGCGCCAGGCCCGGCATTTGGCCAGGTGCCGGCCACTTGCACCGAACGTATATTGACTTCGTGGAGCCGTCCCGTCGCCTGTCGATCCCGGGCTGCATCGGCTGCGGAGCGATGAGGCAGTATGAGAGCTGTGAGGGGGCCTGTTCCGAGCGCAGGCTCGAGCTCGTTAAGGGTGGCGACTACGACGAGCTAACGGCGGCCGCGGCGGCTTGCCGTGTTCGCATCGGGGGGCTCTGGGCTGTCGTCGGGGAACTGGCGCGCACAGAACCCAGCCCGGGGGAGTGGCGGGCCGCGTACGCAGCGCTTCAGCAGTCGGCGCGTTCGGTGCTGCGACGCTCTGGGCCCGCAGCCGGGCGCCGCGATGATGAGCTGCTTTCCCCGGCCAAGACCGTGATCGTCTGGCGCTGCCAGGACTGCGGGGGTATTGATGCCGCACAGCCGTGCCTCGATGTGTGCATCTGGGGTCCGGCCGACTGGGTGGATGCGATCTCGTATGAGTCGGAGCGGTCGCGGGCGGCCTTCGACCGCGAGGTGGAGCAGTCGCTGGCTGGGCTGCTCCGCAGGCTCGCGTTCGCCACGCCGCGTGACGGGCAATGGGAGCGAAGCTGGCGTGCCTTGCAATCACAAGCGCGCCTCGCTGTCCAGCTAAGGAAAAAGGCCGCCGCCCCAGCTAGGCAGCCATGATCACGAAAGATGGAAAGATGTAGGTTAGGGATGGAAGGGAGCATCGGCCGGGCTAGGCGGCGGCCGCGCTCGCCCGGGCTCACAGCCAGAGCTGCCTCAGCCGCACTAGAGGTTGCCAGTATGGCTACGGCAGGCGGAAGATCTCCCATGCCTCACCGATGATCTGGTCCAGCGACGAGTGGCGCGGCGCCCACGAGAGGTCACGGCGGATAGTCGTGGTGTCGGCTATGAGCGCCCGGGGCTCGGGCACGGGTGAATTGTGCCGCACCGGGATTGACCGGCCGGTGATCTGCTCGGCAACCGTGACGACATCAAGCACGCTGGCCGCAGTCGCGCCGACGTTGTAAACCGCGCAGGTACCCGGCTGGCAGCCTGCCAGTGCCAGCAGATATGCGGATGCCACATCAGCGACATGGACGAAGTCGCGGACGGCACCGCCGTCGCCGTTGACTTCCAGAGCGGGTACCCGGCCTGCTGCTACCGCCAACGCTTGCGGAATGATGCGGGTCTGGTCCATGTCGGTTCGGCCGCCGGCGGCGCCGGCAACGTTGAATGTCCGCAAGCACACAGCCCCGAGAGTGTGGGTGTCCGAGACAGAGGTGGCCACCGACTCTTCGGCGGCCACCTTGGACCGGCCATAAGGACTCGATGGCGACAGCGGGGCATCCTCGCTGATCGGCCCGCGCGGCGGAACGCCATAGACCGCGTGAGTGGACGCATGCACGAATCGTGCTGGCCGCCCGCCCGTCGCGGCCTCCGCCGCCAGTGCGCGCACCAGGTTTTCTGTGCCGACTGCATTAACCTGCCAGTACTCGTCGGGACGAGCGAAGGATTCACGGACCCGGGCCAGGGCGGCCAGGTGACAGACCGCGTCCACGCCGCGCACTGCCCGCCGGACACCGTCAACATCGTGTACATCGGCGTGGATGATCTGGCTGACCGGCGACGCTGGCACCGGCGCGTCCGGTGCCCGGTGCGTGAGGGCCACCACCTCATGCCCAGCCAGGGCCAGGCGCTCGGTCACGGCGGTGCCGATAAACCCGAACGCACCGGTCACCAGCACACGCATGGCGGCAAATCCTAGTCTCAGACTTTCGCCTGTGATCGGCCGCCCTCATCGTTCGCATAAAAAGTCGCCGTAGGCACTGGTGGCGTGGATGTTCAGGCCGGCGGCGCCGGCGTTCTTGAGCGCGTTGTGGATCTGTCCGTAGGTGGCGCCGGCGTCCGGCCAACCGGCACGTCGCCGGCGAGCGTGGTGAGACGGCGCTCGCGGCCTCTTCGAGTTTGGCCGACGGCGCATGAGGCGGATATGTGCGCCTGGCCGCCCGAGAATGGTCACGATTCGTAGCATTCTGGCCGTGTTCCTCCGGCCGGGTGTCCGCGTCCCCCGGTTGGCTACCGTCGTCAGGTCAGGCAAGCTCAGGACATGGGAACGGGTGGCCGCGCGTTCGTGGCCGTGGACGTGCACTACCTGGGTTCGGGGGGTGCGCGGGCCGCGGCGGTGGTGGCCACCGATGCCCGCTTCTCGAAGGTAGTGGCTGAACGCACTGAATTCCTGGCCGAGGTGCTGCCGTACCGGCCTGGTGAGTTCTATCGGCGTGAACTCCCGCCGATCCGCGCGGTTGTGGGCGGGCTGAGCGGGCTGAGCCTGCTGGTGGTCAACGGTTACGCCGACCTTGACCCCGGCGGCCGGCCCGGCCTGGGTGCGCACGCGCACGCTGCGTTCGGCATCGCGGTCATCGGCGTGGCCAAGACCGCCTTCCGCACGGCCACTCATGCCGTGCCGGTGCTGCGCGGGACCTCAGTGCGCCCGTTGTTCGTCACCGCGGCCGGGATGCCCCGGGACGAAGCAGCGGACCTGGTGCGGCACATGGCCGGACAGCACCGGCTGCCCGACGCGATACGCCGCGCCGACACACTCGCACGCACGGGCCCGGCCGCCGGCGAACTCGCTGACAGACAGCACGGCTGACCAAGCGCGGATCTCGGCTACGGACGTTCCCTGTATATTGCCGGGCTCGGCGAGGATCACTGTCGAGACATGCAGATCGGGCGTTCTGCGCCTGGCTTGCCAACGCTCGCTCTTGCATGATAGTCGGGCTGCTTCGACACATTGGCCATTCCCGATGTTCCGCCTGCTCTTATACCCCTTTGGTGCGGCAGGTGGACCCGGGGCTGATGGCCTGTTTGGCAGCGGGGAAGTACCCTTGGCCGATGTTCTCGCCTGAAGGCCCGTCTATGCGTGAACTGGCGAGGCAGGCGCTGTCCTCGGTCGAGGGCGGTTACGACCTGCTGGCCCCCAAGTTCGACCACACGCCGTTCCGCAGCCCCGATAGTGTGCTTGACGCGACCACCGCCGCGTTGCAGCCGCTCGGCCCGTTCGGCCGGGGACTGGACGTGTGCTGCGGCACCGGCGCGGGCATGCGGGTCCTCGGATCCGTGTGCCAGGGGCCGGTCACGGGCGTCGACTTCAGCGCTGGCATGCTCACGGAGGCGCGCCGTGCGCACCGGGACGCCGCCTGGGTACGGGCCGACGTCCGGGCCCTG
Organism: uncultured Actinomycetes bacterium; assembly: GCA_963834515.1. Taxonomy (GTDB): domain Bacteria; phylum Actinomycetota; class Actinomycetes; order Streptosporangiales; family Streptosporangiaceae; genus RYN-230. The sequence goes on from CAWICB010000002.1 coordinate 48,646, forward strand.
CCCTTCGCCGGGGCGTTCGGCCTGGCGGTCAGCTTCGGGGCGCTCGGGCATTTTCTGCCCGCCGAACGGCCCGCGCTGTTCGCCGGGGTGTACCGCGCGCTGCGGCCGGGCGGGGTTTTCGCCTTCCCGGTCGGCGCGCCGCTGCCCATCGCCTCCGGCTGGTACTGGGCGCTGGCCGGATTCGATCTGGCCATGCGGGTCCGCAACGCCGTGTGGCGTCCCCCGTTCGTCATGTACTACCGCACCTGCCCACTATCCGCGGTCCGCAACGACCTGACCGCATCCGGGTTCACCGTGACTACCCTCCCCCTGACGGCTCTGGGCCGGCGCGCGGACGGCAGCCCGAAGGCCCGGCTGGTCCTCGCACGCACAGCCAGCCCGCCAGCCGGAACGCAGTAGGTCCCCACCGCCAGGTCCGCCACCTAAGGTGCTTCATCCAGTCGTTCGCCGTCGCGACAGGCGGCCGCCACGTCCCGCACCCTCGATGATCTCCACGGCGGAAGGGTACGCTCCCGTCCCGCCGCTACCGAGTGCACCGGCTGGCTCCGCTGGCTCCTGCCTGCGCTACATGTCCAGGCCGCCGTTGACTCCCCAGACCTGGCCGGTGATATAGCCGGCCGCGTCGGCGGCGAGGAAGTGGACAACACGGGCCACCTCTTCCGGCTCCGCGACCCGGCCCATCGGGATCTGGGACCTGATCTTGTCAAGAACTTTCTCCGGCACCCCCTCGAGCATCTCGGTGGCGACGTAGCCGGGGGTGACCGAGTTGACTGTGACGCTGATCCTGTTGCCGCTCAGCTTTCCCGAGCGGCCGAGCTGGAACATTGCCTCACGCGCAAACGCCTTGGTCAGGCCGAAGATACCTGACTTCGACGCCGCGTAGTTGGCCTGGCCGATGCTGCCCATCTCTCCGATCACAGACGAGACATTGATGATGCGGCCCGTGCCGCGCCCGAGCATGTGCGCCAGCGCGGCCTGGGAAAGGTAGAAGGCACCGGAGAGGTTCACGGACAGCACCTGGTTCCAGCTGTCGTCGGTCATGTTGGCGATCGTGCTGTCGCTCGTGATGCCCGCATTGTTGATGAGAATGTCGAGCCGCCCGTGCTGCTCGATGACCTCGCTGACCACGCGGCGGCAGTCGTCGCCGGAGGCGACGTCACCCTGGTGCAGCGTGATCTTGACGCCGTCGTCGACGTGCGCGGAGCGGAATTCGTCGGCGAAAGCCTCGGCCCGGGCCAGGTTGCCGCCGTAGCCGGCGGCGATCGTCGCCCCCTGGCGGGCCAGGCTCTGGGAGATCGCGGCGCCGATGCCGCGGGTGCCCCCGGTGACGAGGGCGACCCGGCCGATGAGCTTGCCCTCTGGGGATAGCGCGGCGGCGGTGGCGGCGGTGGTGTCAGAGGTGGTCATCGGCGGGATCCTGTCCTGAATCGTGAGAAGAAGGGCGGGGCCAGGTGAGAGCGCCCGGTCATCGAGAGCTTTCCCACTCTCGCAGCGGTCTTCACATCTTCACAAGGACCAACGCCCCGCCCGGTCCGGCGTATCCCGTCATCGGCTCGGTTCGCCCGCGTCACCGTGCTCGATGGCCTGCGCCGCCGGGGCGATCGCCTGCTGGCTACTCACCGCCGAATTTCTTGATCTCCTCGTACTCGGCTTCGGTCAGGCCGCGCGGCACGTCGTCGCTGGCCACCTTGGCGCTCTGCACGTGGTGCCGGATGCTGTCGACGATCTCGGGGTTGGCCAGCGTGGTGACACCCCCGACGTCGGCGAAGTTGGAGATCGACGCGATGACCCGGCGCATGATCTTCCCGGACCTGGTCTTGGGCATGTCCGGCACGATCCAGACGTTCCGCGGCCGGGCGATCTTGCCGATCCCGGTGTCGATCGCCGCGCTGACCTTGCGCTCCAGCTCCTTGCCCGGCTCGAAACCGGGCTTCAGCGAGACGTACACCTCTACGACGCGGCCACGGATGTCGTCGATCACCGGCACCGCGGCCGCCTCGGCGACCTCCGGGACGGTCATCGCGGCCGACTCGATCTCCTTGGTGCCCAGCCGGTGCCCGGCCACGGATTGCGGATGCAGATGTTGCCCGCCTTGCCGTCCGGTACCTCGTTGCCGTCCTCGTCGTAGACGATGGGGTAGATCCCGAGGACGCCGGGGCCGCAGCTGCCCGGCTTCATCGGCTGCAGGCCGGGTAGCGTGCTGCCCAGGAAGCCGCCGTTCTCGGTCTGCCACCAGGTGTCGGTGATGGCCGCCTCGCCCTGGCCGACCTCGGAATGATCGGTCGCCGGTCTTCAGGCCAAGCGGGCCGCGCAGCATCGCGGCGAACTCGTTCACCTGACGGAGCAGCTCGGAATAGCTGATCTCCACCTGGCCGCCGGACTCCGGCTCCGGCACGAAGATGATCGCCGTCTTGTCCGGGCTGGCCTCCGCATGCCGGTCCACGCAGTTATACGAGGCGTTCGCCTTGCCGCCGGTAAGCCATTTCCAGAACGGCGCATTGCTCGTGTCCAGCGTGGAGGCTGGATGTACTCCTCCTCGCGCCAGTGCTCCGCGATCTGCGCCTCGGACACCTGCGCCCCGGAACCCTGCGACTACTGGCTTTCCGCCATTGTCTCGCCTTTCCTGTCTTTCAGTCGCATGCCGCAGGGACCAGCCGGCACGCCCGTCAGCCCGCAGGCCGGTGCGCGCCGCACCCCGCGCATGCGGCGCGCACCGGCCTATCGCCCCCGGCGTGAGCGGGCCGTGTTACAGGAGGGTGGTGACCGCCTTGACCTCCGTGTAGGCCTCGAGCACCTCGTGGCCCATCTCGCGGCCCCAGCCGGACTGCTTGTACCCGCCGAACGGCAGCGCCGCGTCGAACACGTTGTAGCAGTTGATCCAGACGCTGCCGGCCTTGATCTTCTTGGCCAGGGCGTGGGCCTTGGAGATGTCCTTGGTCCAGATGCCCGCACCGAGGCCGTACGGGGTGTCGTTTGCGGCGGCGGCGACGTCGTCCAGGTCGCTGAACGGTGCCGCGACCACGACCGGCCCGAAGATCTCCTCACGCACGACCGTCATCTCCGGGTGCGTATTGGTCAGCACCGTGGGCTCGACGAAGTAGCCGCGATTCCCGTGGCGGCCGCCGCCGGACAAGGCGGTGGCGCCTTCCGCGATACCGGAGTCGACGTAGCCGGTCACCCGCCGCAGCTGCTCATCGGAGACCAGCGGGCCCATCTGCGTGCCCGGCTCCATGCCGGGGCCGAGCTTGATCGACTTGGCGATCTCGGCCACGCCGTCGACCACCTCGTCAAAGCGGCCTTGCTGGACATACAGGCGCGACCCGGCGACGCAGCACTGCCCGTGGTTGAAGAAGATCGCGTTGGCCGCGCCCTCGATCGCACTGGAGTCGGCGTCGTCGAAGACGACGTTGGGGCTCTTGCCACCGAGCTCCAGGCTCACCTTCTTCAGGTTCCCCGTCGCCGCATTGGCGATCAGCCGGCCGACTTCGGTGGAGCCGGTGAACGCGATCTTGTCCACGTCGTGGTGGGCCGCCAGCGCCGCGCCTGCGGTCTCGCCGAAGCCGGACACCACGTTGACCACGCCGTCCGGCACGCCGGCCTCGGCCATCAGCCCGGCCAGCCGCAGCGCGGTCAGCGGGGTCTGCTCGGCCGGCTTGAGCACCACGCAGTTCCCGGTGGCCAGGGCCGGGCCGAGCTTCCACGCCGCCATCAGCAGCGGGAAGTTCCACGGGATGATCTGGCCGACCACGCCGACCGGCTCGCGCAGCGTGTACGAGTGCCAGTTGGCGCCCGGCATGTAGGGCACCGAGATGCTGATCGTGTTGCCCTCGATCTTGGTCGCCCAGCCGGCCATGTACTGGAAAAGATCCGCGGCCAGCGGCACGTCGGCCGCCTGGGCCACGGCGAACGGTTTCCCGTTGTCCAGCGACTCGAGCTGGGCCAGTTCGTCCAGGTGCTCATAGATGAGATCACCGATCCGCCAGATGATCCGGCCCCGCTCGGACGGGGTCATCCTGCCCCACGGGCCATCCTCGAACGCCCGGCGGGCCGCCTTCACAGCCCGGTCGATGTCCTCGGCTTCCCCTTCGGCCACCCGGGCCAGGGTCTCGCCGGTCGCCGGGTTGGGGGTCTCGAACGTCCGGCCGGACGCCGAGTCAGCCCACTGCCCGTCGATGAACAGCTGCCGCGGCGCGCCGAGGAAGTCTTCGACGCTCCGGTCCAAGGTCATTGTCATGAATGCTCATCTCCTCGATAGCACGGAGCAGGCGGGCCACCCTATTGCGGTCAGCCCGTAATCACCGCGCGGGGCCACGGCCCGCAGGTCGAGGCGTATTTGACATGCTCATTCTCCAGCCGGTCACGGGCCACGGCACCTACCCAACCGGACGGGCCGTGCGCTCAGGAGGACGGTGCCGGGACTACCCGGTCACCCCGGCGTCCCCGGCCGGAAAATGCCGGCATCCCAGATTCGGGATAGGGGCGTAACGTGGGTGACAGCCGCAAAACGGGCAGGAGTTCCAGTGCCCCTTCCACCGGAAAATCTTGAAGAAATGGTAAAGAGCGACTGGCCGGGTGCTAACACGCGCCGGGAAGAGGCCACCGGCCAGCCGGCCCGCTCCCGGCGTGCTGAGGCACGGGGCACCAACCGCCCCGTCCGGCTGGCGAAGTTCCATGCTCCCGAGATCGTTTTCGGGCCTGGCGCGCTGGCGGAACTCGGTCACTGCGCGGCGCGCCTTGGCGCGCGCCGGCCGTTCCTGGTCACCGACCCCGGGTTGATCGAGACAGGCTGGGCGGATGAGGCTATCGGCTACTTGCGGGACGGTGGGCTGAGCCCGGCGGTGTGGCATGACGTGACGCCCAACCCCAAGGACCACGAGATAGAAGCGGCCTTCCAGCGGTACATCGAGAGCGGCAGCGACGTGATCGTGGGGCTGGGCGGCGGCTCGTGCATCGACGCGGCCAAGGGGGTAGCCATCCTGTCCGGCAACGGGGGCCGGATTCTCGGCTTCGGGGGGGTGGACAAGGTCGTGCGCCCGATCCCGCCCACCGTGATGGTGCCGTCCACGTCTGGGACCGGTGCGGACGTGTCGCAGTTCGCGGTCGTCACCGACACCGCGGCCCGCATCAAGATCACTATCATCAGCCGGACGCTGGTCCCGGACATCTCAGTGGTCGATCCGCGTCTCTTGACCACCATGCCGGACTGGCTCAACGCGGCCAGCGGGCTGGATGCGCTGACGCATGCGATCGAGGCGTTCGTGTCCCGTGCGCACAACCTGCTGACCGACCGGCATGCGCTGCATGCCGTCGAGCTCGTCACCCGCAACCTGCTGCCCACTCAGCTGCGGCCGAAGGAATCCAGCCTGCGCCTGGCTATGGCCCAGGGGTCGCTGGAGGCGGGCATGGCGTTCACTAATGCGATCCTGGGCGCGACGCACGCGATGAGCCACCAGGTCGGTGGGCTGCTGGACGCCCCGCACGGGACGGTGAATGGTGTGCTGCTGCCCCACGTCATCAGGTTCAACGCCGAGACCTGGCCCGAGCGGTTCGTCCCGCTGGCTGAGGCCGCCGGGATCAGCACCGAGGGCGTGCCGGCCCAGGAGGTGGCCCTGAGCCTGGCCGACCGGGTCCGTGAACTGGCCGACGAGGTGGGGGTGCCGAGGGGGCTGACCGCGCTGGGCGTCACCGAGGCCGTGCTGCCCCGGCTGGCCCGGACCACCTTGCAGGATGCCTGCCTGTCCACCAACCCCCGGGAAGCGGACGCACCCGACATCGAGGCGATCTTCCGGGCGGCCTTGTGAAGGGAGCGCCGGTGACCGAATCAGAAGGCGATCCACGTCCGGGCCCCGACCTGGAGGTGCTGACCGGCCTTCGCTCTGGCAAGCGCTCGTTCTACTCCGAGTACGTGCGCTCAGCCGAGCGCCTCGAGGACGCCGTGCGGGCGCTGGACGGCATCTCCCGTGCGCTGGTGCGCACGGCAGCCGGCCCCCGGACGCTGGTCGAGTGGGTGGTGCGGACGGCAACCGCCCACCTGCAGGCCGAATGGCTGCTGTTCGTGGTGGCTGACGGCGTACTGCCTGCCGCGAGCCCGCGGTTTCTCGCGGTGACCGGCGGCGAGCTGATCGATGACGAGAGCAGGCTGGCGGCCGACGTGCGGGAGCACCTGGCCGTGCTGCGCGGCCGTCCCTGGGAGGTTGAGTCACCGGACAGTGGCCAGGGCTGGGTACGGGTATCGATGACCCTGGACGACGAGCCGGTCGGCGGGATCGCAGCGCGGCCGGGCAGCGGGCTGGAGGTGGCCGCCACCGATCGCGCCCTGTTGCGGGTGCTGGCCAACCAGGCCGCCGTGGCGTTGCACAACTCGTTCCTCTTCCACGCGACCACCCAGCTCCGTGGCCGCAGCGAGCAGCTCTACGACGCGACCACGCAGCACGCCAGGGATCTGGCCGCGCGCAGCGCCGAGCTGGCCGAGACGCAGCAACGGCTCTTCGCGGCGCTGCAGCGGCAGGCGCTCGACGACGAGCGGCACCGGATGGCGCGCGAACTGCACGACAGCGTGACCCAGTCCGTGCTGTCCATCGGCATGACCATTGAGGTATGCCGGGCCGAGCTGGAAAGCATGGGCGGGCCGGCCGGGCGGATCGCCGAGCGCCTGCTCCCCGCCCGAGACCTCACCGGGCACGTGGCTGAGCAGCTGCGGGCCGCGATCTACGCGCTGCACCAGGCGGCCAACGAGCCGCCCGGCCCGCTGCCGGTGCTGCTGCGGCGGCTGTGCGCCGTGCACCGGCCCGGCGGGATGCAGGTGAAGGTGATGCTGCACGGAAGCCCGGTCATGCTGCCTGCTGAAGTCGAGCAGTCGATGCTGCAGTGGACCGGGGAGGCACTGTTCAACGCGGTCACGCATGGCAAGGCCACCCGGGCGCTGGTCCGGCTGCGTTACCTGGACGATGCGGTGGCCATCAGCGTGTCCGACAACGGGACCGGCGACCCAGCCCAGCTACGCCGCGCCCTGCGGCTGTCCAGCGGGGGGGACGTGTCGGGGCTGCACCGCGGGCTGGCCAACATGCTGGACCGGGCGGAGGAACTCGGCGGGGCCCAGTCCATCCGCCGCTCCCGGTCAGGTGGTGTGCTGCTGCGGCTGGACATCCCGCTGCCGCTGGCCCAGCCAGGGCAGGCCGGCCGCGGGCCGGCTGTGCCGGGAGGCGGTGGCGATGCCTGAGCTGCCGCCGGCCGGGAAGCGGCCGGACGGCGGGGCCCCGGTCACGATCGTGCTCATCGACGATCACGCGATTCTCCGCCAGGGCCTGCGCTCGCTGCTGGAACGCGAACCCGACCTGGAAGTCGTCGGCGAGGCCAGCTCGGCGGGCGAGGCATTGGCCGTCGTGCAGCGGGCCCGCCCGATGATCGTGCTGCTGGACATGAAGCTGTCGCCCGCATCCGACGACGACGGGCTGGCCTTGTGCGCTCAGCTGACCAGGCAGTATCCGGGGCTCGGGGTTCTGGTGCTCTCCACGTTCGTGGACGACGCGCTGGTGGTCAGCGCCATTCAGCACGGGGCGTGCGGCTATGTGGTCAAGGATGTGGACACGCAGGAACTGGTGCGGGCCATCCGCCTGGTGGCCCAGAACGGGAGCGCGTTCGACTCCCGGTCGGCGGCGGCCATGATGCGGTCGATCCACGCCCCGCAGGCACGCTCACCGCTGACCGAGAGAGAGCTGAGCGTGCTGCGCCTGGTCGCGAACGGCCTGAGCAACAGGGGCATCGCCGCGGAGCTGTATCTATCTGAGACCACGGTGAAGTTCCATGTCCGCAACATCATGCGCAAGCTCGATGCGGCCAGCCGTGCGGAGGCGGTCTACCGGGCGACGAAGAGCGGGCTCAACCTGACCTCTTCCTGAGGCAGGGTCCCAGGCTGGCCTATCCGACGTCGAGGACCAGCCAGCCGCCGTGATGTTCGTGCACCGAATGGGGATGGCCCGCGCGGTCACCCAGCTCACCGAGCTGGCGCAGGTCAAAGGTACGGACATGACCGTACGGGGCGTCGGGCTCCTCCTCGACCGGCACGGCGACCACCACCTGATGGCGGGCGACACGGGCCGCCTCGCTGATCACGGCGCCGCCACGGTCGGGGCTCACGTGCTCCAGGAGATGGATGAGGCTGACCGTATCGGCCCAGCCATCGGGCACCGGGATCCGGGCCGCATCACACACCAGGGTGCTGACTTGCAGCCCGCGGGCCGCGGCCACCGCCTTGAGCAGGCACATGCTGCCGCTGGACAGGTCGGACGCGGTCACCGTGCTGGCCGGCCGCTCGGCCAGCAGCAGCGGGAGGAAGCCGTAGCAGGAGCCGATGTCGAGCACCTGGCCGGCCGGGATCAGCTGCAGCGCGTGCGCATACACCGGGGCGAACCCGCTGATGGTCGTCTGCTCAGCGCCGTTCGCCGTGTCCGGTGCCCGCCAGCACTGCCGGATCCGGGCCAGGGTGTTGCCATAGAACGTGCCCCAGGCCAGCAGTGGGTCATCAATGCACGACCGGACAACGCCGGTGAATACCCGCTCGAAGACCTCCGCCCCCGACAGCCAGCCCGGCGCGAACAGCTCGCCGGCGAGCAGCCCGGCTACGTCGTTGTCGAGCTGGTCGGGGCGCAGCCAGTGGCATACCTCGATCCGGCCACGATGGCGTTCGGTCAGGCAGAAATGCTCGGTGCGGACCACCGGACCGGGATCCACGGCGCCGGCCCGGGGCGGCTCGGCGTGGAGCACACTGACGAGGTAGTCGTCGTAGCGGCCCGGGCGGCAGGGCGCGAACGGGTCAATGGTCTGCGGGAGCGACGGGATCAGGTTCGGGTCGCTCATCGCCCAGACGCCTCCGCCGATATCTGCTGGGCGGCGCGCTGCAGCCCGGTGAGATCGGCGACCACCTGGACGCGGTCGCAGAATTCTGCGTAGCGCGGCAGGTCGCACGCCCCGAGCGCCCAGGAGTACCGGGGCTCCGGGGTCAGCCAGATCGTCTCGCGGACCCGGCGGGTGATCTCCTCGAACGTGTCCAGCTGGGCGTGGTTGCCGTTGCCGCGCCCATCGCCGAGCACGATGAGCGTGGTGCGGCGGTCCAGGGCGGCGGAGTGCTCGGACAGCAGCTGGGTGAACGTCGCGCCGTAATCCGAGCTGGCGTCCACGTCGAGCAGCCCGCCCGCGGGCAGGCCGTCGAATACCAGCCCGAGCGCCCGTTCCAGCGGGTGCTCAGCGAACAGCTCGGTGATCTCGACTGGCGCGTCGACGAACGCGAACGAGCGAGCCTGCGTGAACAGCGACTGCATGCCGTAGACCAGGTGCAGCGTGAAGCGCGCGGTGGTGCGCACCGACAGCGACACGTCGGTCAGCAGCAGCAGCTTGGGCTTGTCGGCGGCCCGGCTGGTCGTGACCGGCTGGAACGGGACGCCGTCGTAGCGCATGTTCTTGCGCATGGTGCGGCCCGGGTTCACCCGGCCGCGGGCCGTGTTGCGCGGCCGGCTGGCCGGGGCGCCGCGCAGCTGGCGGGCCATCCGGCGCAACGCCTCCTCGAGGTCGGCCCGCTCCCGCTCGTCCACGGACTCGGTCCGCGCGCGGTCGCCGATCCGTGTCTCCACCATCGCCCCGGCCAGCCGGTCCAGGTAGCGCCGCAGCAGTTCGGGCAGATCCGCGATGACGCCGGCCAGCTGCCGGCGCAGCAGCTCCAGCGCCTGCTCGTCAGCGTCCTCGCCGGCTGCGTCCAGCCAGCCGAGCAGTACCTCCTGCTGCGCCACCGTCAGCGCGGTGTCGATGCGGTGCCCGGCCGCCGGGGCGAGCTGGCCCGGCAGGCCCGGGTTGTGCAGCCGCTCGGTGTCCAGCTGCACCGACGCGCCAGCCTCGCGTGCGCCGTCCGCAGTGTCCTTGGACAGCACGATCTCGTCGGTCACCGAGGCCAGGTCGATCTTGTTCGCCTCCTGGTGCAGGTTGTACTGCTGGGCGAGGTCCTCCTGGCGGAAGAAGTCCCTGATGTCGGCCGGCTTGCCATGACTGTGTCCCTGCTGCGGGACATCGGATGGCTCCGGCGACACCGTGAACGACTCCAGCTCGCCGGTGTCGGCCAGGTCGTCGTGCTCGTGGCTGGGCCCGTGCCCACTGCCCGGGGCGAGCACCGGGCGCAGCGAGAAGAACGCCGTGAACAGCTCGTCGAACAGCTCGTCGTCGCGCCGGTCCTTGATCAGCGTCACGCGCAGCGCCGCCCGCAGCGTGTCCCGGCCGGCCAGCACACCGGGCTGGGCGGCCGCCAGCATCGCGTCGGCAGCCTCGGCTACCGACACGCGGACGCCGAACAGCCGCAGCAACCGGACGAACCGGTGCAGGCTGCTTACCACCGCTCCGCTCCGTTCAGCCAGGCCGTCGCCGGGTGAACGCCGCGAACGACCGGCCGCCCGGGCCCGGACCGGATGCGGCGCGGCGGCCCGGCCGGTCCATGGCCGCTGGGACGGCCTGGCCGCCGGGCGGCTCGTCCCTGGCCGGCCCGTGTTCGTGGGCCGGCCCGTGGTCATGATCGTGCTCCCCGCCGCGCTCATGGGCATGCCCGGCCGCGGGCAGCTCGCGGTTCGGGTCAACCAGCCGGGGCAGCACCTCGACCGCGCGCTGCATGTCCCGCTCGTACTTCAGCACGATGTTGGCGGTGTCAGCCAGCACGCTCGCGTCGAGCTCGTCAACGCCGAGCACGGTCAGCGTGCGGGCCCAGTCGATGGTCTCGGAGATGCTGGGGCTCTTGCGCAGCGGCAGCTCCCGCAGCCCGCGCACCACCTGGACCAGCTGCCGCGCCGCGGCCTCGGGCAGCCCGGTCTGCTTGGACCGCACGATCTCCAGCTCCCGCTCCACATCCGGGTAGTCGAGGAACAGGTGCAGGCAGCGGCGCTTGAGCGCGGCTGACAGATCCCTGGTGTTGTTCGAGGTGAGCACCACGTAGGGCGGTGTCTTCGCCGTGTAGGTGCCGATCTCGGGCACGGACACCTGAAACTCGCCGAGGCACTCGAGGAACACTGCCTCCAGGCCCTCGTCGGCCCGGTCCACCTCGTCGATCAGCAGCACGGCTGGCTGCTCGCCGCGGATCGCGTCCAGCAGGGGGCGGGCGACCAGGAAGTGGTCAGAGAAGAACACGCCGTCGTGGGCCTCGATCCGGGCTACCGCCGCGGGGATGTCCGGGGCGTCAGCGATGATGTCGTTGAGCTTCTCCCGCAGCATCTGGGTGTACAGCAGCTGCTTGCCGTAGTCCCATTCATAGAGGGCCCGGGTCTCGTCCTGTCCCTCATAGCATTGCAGCCGGAGCAGCCGGCGGCCGGTCACGGTCGCGAGCGTCTTGGCCAGTTCGGTCTTGCCCACCCCGGCCGGGCCTTCCAGCAGGACGGGCTTGTTGAGCTGCGTGACCAGGAAAACCGTGGTGGCCAGCCGCCGGTCAGTGATGTACCCGGCCGCGGCGAACCGGCTGACGACGTCGTCGATCGACCGGAACGTACTGGCATCATCGGTCGCCTGGGGCACGCGTCCTCCGGTTCGTCCGGGCCGGGGTTACCGCCCGCCGCTGGTTTCAGCTGAGCAACTCATCCAGGTCACCGTTCATGCAGTGCTCGACCACCGGGTGGACCGTCTCGAACGTGCACTCCTTAGGGTTGCCCGGGGTGCAGGCGTCGCCGAGCACGTGCCTGGTGATCCGGTCAACGTCGGCGGCATCGCCGCTGACCGTCTTGGCGTTCTCGTAGAACTTCGTCGGCCCCTGGCCGAGCCGGTTCTTGGAGTAGCTGTCCTGGGTCACATCGGTGAACTTCTCCGGGATGCCTACGTCCCGCAGCAGCCGGATGGCCGCGGCCAGCGCCGCCTCGGCGGCCTGCACGGCCGTCATGCCATGAGTGTCCACGCCCAGCTGATCGGCGATATCGGCGAATCGCTGGTAAGCCACCGGCATATTGAACGCCCATACCCGCGGCAGGGCGATCGCGTTGTTCAGCCCGTGGTGGAGGTCATAGAACGCGCTGACCGCATGCGAGATGGAGTGCACAATGCCCAGCCCGCCGGAATTGAACGCCTGCGCGGCGATGTACTGGGCGTACATCATGCCCTCGCGGCCGGGCAGGTCCTGGCCGTTCCACACTGCCGCGCGGAGGTTCTCCGAGGTCAGCTTGATGGCGTAGAGCGCGTTCCCCAGCGACGGCGGGAAGTTCAGCCGGGACACATACGGCTCGGAGGCGTGCGCGAGCACGTCGAACCCGCATTGCGCCGTGTAGTCCAGCGGGCAGTCGTAGTACAGCACCGGGTCGTCCACGGCCAGGCTGGTCACGCAGGCGTCGTCGAACGCTACGTACTTGTGCGGGTGATCCGGGTCAGTGGTGGTGTCAGTGATCACATAGGCCCAGGACGTCTCCGAGCCGGTGCCCGCCGTGGTGGAGACGGCGATGTGCGGCGGATTCTTCGGGTTCTCCGACTTGTTGAACCCTTCGAACTCGTTGACGCTGCGCCCGTCGTGCGCCACCGAGATCCGGGCGCCTTTGCACGCGTCGTGGGACGAGCCACCGCCGATCGAGACAAACGAGTCGCACTTGTTCTCCTGGTACATCGCGACGGCGTCCATCACGTTGTAGTCCTTGGGATTGGACTCGACCTTGTCGTAGACGACGGTCTCGAGGCCGTGATACCTCAGCGACTCGTTGATCTTGTGGACAGTGTCGCTGCCCCGCAGGCCGGTGGTCATGACCAGGATCTTCCTGAACCCCAGCTTCTTCGCCTCCGGCCCGATCATCTCGTGCGCACCCGGGCCAAGCATGGCCCGGGGGAACGGGTGGAACTCCTTGATCGGGAAGGGCTTGAGCAGTTCGTCAACCTGCATGGCGCGCGGGCTCCTCTCGGGTGTGGGTCGTGCTCCCGGCCGCCGTGCATGATGACCCCCCGTCAGTCGGCCCTACCGGGCCAGCGAGAGCACCGTTGCCGCGAGGCTAAGGAGGCCCGCCACGAAACGGAACCCGCGCGCGCTGATCCCGCCCGGCAGCGACCGCGTTCGGCCCGGACGGGCAGGAGCGCACCTGCCCGATCGGACGGCCGGGCGGGCCGCCCGGGGCCAGCGGGCCCGGGTACCTGTCCGACCGGACGGGCCGATGACAGCCGGAAGCATGGCGACACCGCCCGTCCGGCACCATACGGTCACCAGCATCAGGCGCCAACGGCCGGGCCGCCGGGGTGTCGTCGCAGCCCATCGCAGGAGGATTCGCATGCAGCAGGACACCCGAGCCGAAATGTCCCCGGCCTGCACGGCATCGCCCGGCGCCCACGCGACCGGCGAACCCGGCCGCGGCACGGGCGAAGCCGGCCTCACCGGGGAGCTGCTGGCCGAGGAGGTGCTGGCCGAGGAGGTGCTAGTCGAGGAGGTCTCGATCGATGGAATGTGCGGCGTCTACTAGCCGCCCGGCCATCGCCATGCCCGCACCATTCCAGCCCGCCCGGGCCTACCGGCTCAACCCTGATGTCGCGCTGCGCCCGGAGCCGTTCGGGGCGCTCGTCTACCACTTCGGCACCCGGCGGCTGTCGTTCCTGAAGGCGCCAGAGCTCGTCGAGCTGGTGCGCGGGCTGGGCTCCCACCGGTGCGTGTCCGACGCGGTGGCCGCCGTGCCCGGCCGGCGGCGCGGCGCCTGCCTGCGGGCGCTGGCCGCGCTGGCCGCGGCCGACGTGATCGTGCCCAGCGAGACCGGAGCGGACTGACGTGATGACAACCAGCAGCCCACCGGCGCATACCGAGCGCGTACCCGCCCTGGTGGAGCAATTCAAGGGCGGCCTCGCCGCGCCGATCTGCCTGACCTGGGAATGGACGTACGCCTGCAACCTGTCGTGCGCGCATTGCCTGTCCTCCTCGGGCCGGCGCGACCCCGACGAGCTGACCACCGGCGAGATGCGGTCAGTGATCGACGAGCTGCGGGCCATGCAGGTCTTCTACGTCAACGTCGGCGGTGGCGAGCCCACCGTGCGGCCCGACTTCTGGGAGCTGCTGGACTACGCGGTGGCCAACCAGGTCGGCGTGAAATTCTCCACCAATGGGCTGCGGCTCGACGCTGGGCGCGCGCAGCGCCTGGCCGCCACCGACTACGTAGACGTGCAGATTTCACTGGACGGCGCGACCAGGCAGGTCAATGACGCAGTGCGCGGGCCCGGATCCTACGACATGGCGCTGCGCGCGATGGAGAACCTGGCCGGGGCAGGCTTCCGGAACTTCAAGATCTCCGTGGTGATGACCCGGCACAACGTTCCCCAGCTGGATGAGTTCGCCGCGCTCGCCGACCGGTTCGGCGCCCAGCTGAGGATCACCCGGCTGCGTCCATCCGGCCGCGGGGCAGACGTCTGGCCCGACCTGCACCCGACCGACCAGCAGCAGCGGGAGATCTACGGCTGGCTCGTCGATCACGGTGACCGGGTGCTGACCGGTGACTCCTTCTTTCACCTCAACGCGCTGGGTGGCACTTCGCTGCCAGGACTGAACCTCTGCGGCGCCGGCCGGGTGGTCTGCCTGATCGACCCGGTCGGGGATGTCTACGCCTGCCCGTTCGCCATCCACGAAACGTTCATGGCCGGCACGGTGCGCGCACCGGGCGGATTCGCCGAGGTGTGGCGCTCCGCGCCGCTGTTCGCCCGGCTGCGTACCGAAAGCTCAGGTGGGGCGTGCCGGTCCTGCTCGGCTTACGACTCCTGCCAGGGCGGGTGCATGGCAGCCAAGTTTTTCACCGGCCTGCCGCTGGACGGGCCCGATCCGGAGTGCGTCAAGGGACACGGCAGCAGCGCGCTTCCGGGCCCGGAAAGCGGCGGCCTGCCGCGGCCCGGGAAGGATCACTCCCACCGGGGCCAGGCCGTGCCGCTGGGCATGCCGGCCCTGCCTGCCCCGGCGAAGCTCTGCGACTCCAGCCCGCTGGCGGTCCCGGCGTGAGCACCACCCTGACCGAGCCCATTGACCTCGGGCCGCGGCGCGCGCCGTGCCGGGTGATGTTCGGGCCGCACGAGACCAACCTCGGCCGGCACCGGGAGATCTCGCCGCGGCACGTCGCCTACTACGCCCGGCGGGCGGCGGGGGGCAGCGGCGTCATCGTGACCGAGACCGCGAGCGTGCACCCCTCGGACTGGCCCTATGAGCGCGCACCGCTGGCGGCCGCGTGCGGGCCGGGCTGGGCCCGGGCCGTCGCGGCCTGCCGGCCACACGGCGCACTGGTGCTGGCCGGGCTGGGGCACGCCGGGATGCAGGGCTCCTCGGCGTTCTCCCAGTCCGCGCTGTGGGCACCGTCCCGGGTACCCGACGCGGGATCACGCGAGCTGCCCATGGAGATGGCGGGCGCGGAGATCGACACGCTGGTCGGGGGCTTCGCTGCCGCGGCCGCCGTGGCGGCCGGATCCGGGCTGGACGGGGTTGAGATCAACGCCGGCCAGTACTCGCTGCTGCGCCAGTTCCAGTCTGGGCTGACCAACCAGCGCAGCGACGACTACGGCCAGGACCGGCTGCTGCTGACCGAGCGCGTGCTGCGCGCGGTGCGGACGGCGCTCGGCACGGGGCCGGTGCTCGGGCTGCGGCTGTGCTGCGACGAACTGGCCCCGTGGGCTGGGGTGACCCCGGAAATGGCCGCTGAGCAGGCGGTACGGCTGGCTGGGCAGGTGGACTATCTGGTCGTGGTACGCGGGTCGATCTACTCCGTGCCGGCCACCCGGCCCGATCTGCATACTGAGCCGGGGTTTGGCATCGAGCTGTGCCGCCAGGTCCGGGCCGCGGTGGCCGGCGCCGTCCCGGTGGTCCTGCAGGGCAGCGTGGTGGACGCCGGGCAGGCGCAGTGGGCGCTGGACGACGGGGCCGCCGACCTGGCCGAGATGACACGGGCCCAGATTACCGATCCTGACCTGGTCGTGCGGCAGCGCAACGGCGAACCGGACCGGATCCGCCCCTGCCTGCTGTGCAACCAGGCCTGCATGGTCCGCGACAACCGGAACCCGGTCATCACCTGCGTGACCGAGCCCAGCAGTGGCCATGAGCTCGATGACGACGGCACCGCGGGCCTGGACCTGCCCCCGGCCCCGGTGCTGGTGGTCGGCGGCGGCCCGGCCGGGATGGAGGCGGCCAGGGTGCTGGCCGAGCGCGGGCACCCGGTGCGGCTGGCCGAGCGCGGGCCGGCGCTGGGCGGGATGCTGACCACGGCGGCGCTGGTCCACGGCCGGCAGCGGCTGGCCGTGGCCGTGGACTGGTGGCGCCGGGAGCTGCACCGGCTGGACGTGACGGTGTCACTGGACCACGAGGTCAGCGCGTCCGAAGTGGACGACGTGCGGGCTGGGGGCGGGCACGTGGTGCTGGCCACCGGCTCGGTACCCGGCCCGCGCGACTACCTCATCGCCGCGGGCGGCTGCGTGCTGGAGGCGGCCGACCTGCTCAGCGAGCTGAGCTCGGGTGCGCTTGACCGGCTGCCGGCCGGGCGGGCGGTGGTGTTCGACCCGGTCGGCGGGCCAGCCGGGGTCGGTGTCGCCGAGCTGCTGGCGGCGAACGGCCGGCCCACGTCGATCGTCACCCAGGACCAGATCGCCGGCACCGAGCTGGCCCTCACCGGGGACCTCGCCGAGGCCAACTCACGGCTGCAGCGGCTGGGCGTGCTTCGCGAGCTGCGCAGCCTGCTCCGTGCCGTCGCCGCCGACCACGTGCTGCTCGAGGACCGGTGGACGGGCGAGCAGCGCACGGTGGACTGCGCGTTCGTGGTGCACTGCGGGCACCGGCTGCCGGAGGAAACCCTGTACCTGCGCCGGCCCGGCACCCCGCGGGCCGGCGACTGCGTGGCGCCCCGGACGGTGCTCGAGGCAGTGCTCGAGGCACGCCGCGCCGCGCTGGCCATCGGCGTGGCCGGTGACCAGCCTGGCCCGTCCGCTGGCCGGACACTGACCCTGGCCGGAGGCGGCCGGTGAGCGGGGCGGGCCGGTACCGGTACCTGTTCTCGCCGCTGCGGATCGGCCCGCTGGTGGTGCGCAACCGGATCGTGTTCTCCGCGCACCTGACCAACTTCGCCGAGGACGGCCTGCCCACCCAGCAGCACGCCGACTACTACGCGGCCCGCGCGGCGGGCGGCGTCGGGCTGATCATCACCGAGGAGCACTCCACCCACCGCACGGACTGGCCGTACGAGAAGCTGATCCATGGCTTCCACCGGGCGGTCATCCCCGGCTATCGGCAGATGACCGCGGCGGCGCACGCGCACGACGTGCCGATCTTCGCCCAGCTGAACCACAATGGCGGCCAGGCATCGTCGATGTTCTCCCGGCTGCCGGTATGGGCGCCAAGCCCGGTGCCGGACCCGATGTTCCGCGAGGTCCCCAAGGCCGTGGAGCGGCATGAGATCGCCGAGATCGTGGCAGGCTACGGCACCGTCGCCGGGCACTGCGCGGAGGGCGGCTTCGACGGCGTGGAGCTGCAGTGCTCGCACTCCTCCATCGTGCGCGGGTTCCTGTCGCCAGCGACGAACAAGCGCACCGACAGCTACGGCGGCACGCTGCCGGCCAGGGCCAGGATCCTGCTGGAGATCGTCGATGCCGTGCGCGAGGCGATCGGGCCCGGCCGCGCGCTCGGCGTGCGGATCTGTGGTGACGAGCTGATCGAGGGCGGGAGCACGCTGGCCGAGGCGGTCGAGGTGGCCAGGATGGTAGAGGCCACCGGCCAGGTCGACTACATCAACACCTCGATCGGCGTGGCCACCGCGACGCTGTTCATGATCGAGGCGTCCATGAGCATCCCGCCCGGGTACGCGCTGTACATCGCCAACGCGATGCGCCGGGCGGTCAAGCTGCCGGTGATCGGGGTGGGCCGGATCAAGGACCCGATCCAGGCTGAGCGCGCGCTGGCCGCGGGGCATTGCGACCTGGTCGGCGTGGTGCGCGGCCAGATCGCCGACCCGGACTTCGCGGCCAAGGCCCGCGCGGGGCACGCCACCCACATCCGCACCTGCTTGTCCTGCAACCAGGAATGCGTCGGCCGGATGGGCCTGAACCGGTGGCTGGGCTGCATCGAGAACCCGCGCACCGGCCGGGAGGCCGTCCCCCTCCCGCCGCCGCGCCGGCCAGGCCGGCGGGTGATCGTAGTCGGGGGCGGGCCCGCCGGGTTGCAGGCGGCCGCCACGGCCGCCCAGCGCGGTCACCGGGTAACGCTGCAGGAGCGCCAGCCGCGCACGGGCGGGCAGGTGGCCGCGGCCGCGACGGTGCCGTCCCGCGCCGAGTTCCTCGACGTTGTGCGCAACCTGGCGGCCGAATGCCAGCGCTATGGGGCGGAGATCAAAACCGGCGTGCTGGCCACGGCGGAATCGCTGCGCGACCAGGCGCCGGACGCCGTGGTGCTGGCCACCGGGGCCCGGCCGCAGCCACCGTACTGGGCTGGCGGGCATCCGCGGGTGGTGGACGTCCGCGACGTGCTGGAAGGCCGTGCCGAGCCGGAAGGGGACGTGGTGGTGGTCGATGACCTCGGCTTCCACCAGGCCACCAGCGTGGCCGAACTGCTCGCTGACCGGGGCTGCGCGGTGGAGATCATCACGGCGGGAATGGTCGTCGGCCAGGATCTCGGCATCACCCTCGACATGGAGACCTTCAATGTTCGCGCACATGCCAAGGGAATCCGCCAGGCCACCGACCTGGTGGTGATCGGCGCGGCCGCCACCGATGACGGCGCAGCTGCCCACGCTGGCGGCGTAACCCTGACGCTGCTGCACCACCCGACCGGCCAGTCCGCGCAGCGGCAGTGCGACTGGGTGGTGTGCGCAGTCCATCAGGCACCGGAAGACACCTTGTGGCAGCAGCTGCAGGGCGCGCCGTTCGAGGTGCACCGGGTCGGCGACTGCGTCACGCCGCGGCGGGCGCACGCCGCTGTCATCGAGGGACACCGGGTGGCGGTGGCGCTATGACCATGCCGGCTGACCTGGCGGCCCTGGCCGTCATCGTGGTGCGTGACGGCGAGCTGCCGGGCGGAGCGGACGAGACGGTGGCCGAGGCGGGCGGGGCCGCGCTGGTGCTGGGGTCGGGGACCCGGGAGGCGGCCAGCCGGCTGGAGTCGGCGAGCCGGGTGTGGCTGGCCGAGCGGCCGTCCGTCGCCCCGGGCGCCGCGGCCAGCGTCCTGGCGCCGGTCTTGTCGGGCGTGCACATGGTGCTGCTGCCCGAGTCACCGGACGGCCGCGATCTCGCGCCCAGGCTGGCCGTGGCCCTGGGCCGCGGGCTGCTGGCCGGAGCAGTCCGCTGTGCGCCCGACGAGGTCGAGGTGACCAGGCTCGATGACCGGCTGTCCGTGCGGGTCGGGCTGGACGGGCCGGTCGTGGTGACATTGCGGCCGGGCAGCCGTGGCCAGCCGGAGCCGGTGGCCTCGGCTGAGGTGAGCGTGCTGGCGCTGGGCGCGGCCGGAGCCGTCTGGGACGCCGAGAGCGTCGAGGTACTGCAGCCCGAGCCGAGCACGGCGGACCTGGCCGAGGCCCGCCGGATCGTGGGCGGTGGCGCCGGCCTGGTGCCGGCCGGGGCCGACGGGGCGGCCGCGATGCGGCTGCTGGCCGAGGTCGGCTCCGCACTGGAGGCGAGCGCGGGCGCGACCAGGGTGGTTACCGACGCGGGCTGGATGAGCTACGACCGGCAGATTGGCACCACCGGCGTGGCCGTGACCCCGGAGCTGTACATCGCGTTCGGCATTTCCGGCGCCGCCCAGCATGTCGGCGGCCTGGGCGCGCCCGAGCATGTGGTGAGCATCAACACCGACCCGTCCTGCCCGATGACGGCGATGGCCGATCTCGGCATCGTCGCCGACGCCCCCGCCGTGCTCGCCGAGCTGGCTGGCCGGCTCGGCCTGGCCGTGGCCGGCCGGGCTGAGCCGATGGCCCGGCCCGGGGCGATGGCCCGGCCCGATGGGAAAACCGACCCGGCAGGGGCAGACCATGCCCGATGACGTGATGACCGTCAACGTAGTGGTCGTCGGCGCTGGCCCCGCTGGATCGGCGGCGGCCCTGGAGCTGGCCCGGGCAGGCCGCGATGTGGTCTTGGTGGAGCGCGGGGCCTTCCCCGGCGCGAAGAATGTCTACGGCGGCGTGGTATACGGGCGGATCCTGGACGGGGTCGTGCCGCAGTGGTGGCGGGAAGTGCCGGTACAGCGCTGGGTGACCCGCCGCTCCACCATGCTGATGACGCCGACGCAGGCGCTGACCGTCGACTACCGCACCAGCGCCTGGGACTGCCCGCCCTACAACGGGATGACCACGTACCGGGCCGACTTCGACTCCTGGCTGGCCAGCAAGGCAGTCGCGGCCGGCGCCCGGCTGGTCACCTCGACGGTGGCGACGAGCCTGCTGCGGGACTCCGCCGGGCGGATCGCCGGGGTGCGCACCGACCGTCCGGGCGGCGACATCCGGGCCCAGATCGTGATCGCCTGCGACGGCGTGAACTCATTCCTGGCCAAGGAGGCCGGGCTGCTGCCGCGCGCCAACCCGGCCCACACCACGCTGGGGGTCAAGGAGACGCTGGCGCTGCCACGCGAGGTGATAGACGAGCGATTCGGCCTGACCGGCGACCAGGGCCTGGACATCGAGATGGTTGGCTGCACCAGCGGGATCCCCGGTGGCGGCTTCCTCTACACCAATCTTGACACGGTCAGCGTGGGTGTCGTGGTAGGGCTCGAGGGGCTGGCCGAGTCGCGGACCCGGCCTGAGGAGCTTGTCGCCGGCGTCAAGGCGCACCCGGCCATCGCACCGTACCTGCGGGGCGCGGAACTGAAGGAGTACTCGGCCCACCTGATCCCCGAGGGCGGTTACCGGGCCATGCCGCGGCTGGCCATCGACGGCATGCTGGTGGCCGGCGACGCCGCTTCCATGTGCCTGGCCGCCGGGCTGTGGCTGGAAGGCGTCAACTTCGCCATCGGGGCCGGGCTGGCCGCCGGCCAGACCGCCGCCGAGGCGATCGCGGCCGGCGACACCTCCGCCCGCGGACTGGCCGGCTATCGCCGCCGGCTGGAGTCAAGCTTCGTGCTCGCCGACCACAAGCGGCTGCGTAACGCAGCCGACATCGTGCTCGCCGACCGGATGCAGCGGGAGTACCCCAGGCTGGCCTGCGACTTCGTCGAGCAAGTGTTCACCGTCACCAACCCGCAGCCCAAACTTGGCATGGCCAGGGAGTTCCTTCGCGCCGTCCGCGTCAACCAGGTCCGGATGCGGTCCCTGGCCCATGACGGGTGGCAGGCGCTCCGCGCCTATCGATGAGGGAGCACAGCAGATGACGTATGCCGAGGTGTCCTTCGACGAAAGGATGGCGAGCGTCGAGTTCCGGGTCGGGGAACGGGCCCACATATCGGTCAACTCCGACGTATGCCGCTCGTGCACGACCCAGGAGTGCGTGCATGCCTGCCCGGCCAACCTGTTCGTGCCGACGACGGACGGCGGCATCCTCTTCAATTACGAGCAGTGCTTCGAATGCGGGACCTGCTATCAGGTGTGCAATCGCGCCGGAGCCATCACCTGGGCCTACCCGGCGGGCGGCGACGGCGTCGTGTTCCGGAAAGGATAACCAAGCATGACGGTGATCGTCGCGGCGCTCGGCTGGTCCTGGCGCGAGACCGAGGTCAACCCGCTCACCGGGGCGGTGAGCGCCGACCGCCGCGACCGCGGGCCGAACCGGTCGGAACTCGCGGCCCTGGAGCACGCGCTGCGCCTGGGGGAGCGGTGGGACGCCCCGGTGGTGGCAGCCACCGTCGGCCCGGCCGAGGCCGAGGCGATGCTGCGGGACGCGCTGGCGGCGGGCGCCGCACACGGACTGCGCGTTGAGCCGGCCAGCTGGACGGCGGCCCCTCGCCCGGCCGGCCTGGTCGGCGGCGAGCAGGAATCCGCCGTCGCGCTGGCCACGGCCCTGCGCCAGCACTGCGGGGTGCCAGACCTGGTGCTGTGCGGCGACCGCGCGGCCGACCGGGCCACTGGTTCGTTTCCCGCGTTCCTGGCCGCGTCCCTGGGGGCGGCGCAGGCGCTGGGCGCTGTGCTGCTGGAGCCCGGCGATGACCATGCGCTGCGTGTGCACCGCCGGCTCGACGGCGGCCGCCGCGAGGTACTGATGGTGCGGCCGCCCGCCGTGGTGTCGGTCGAGGCGGCCGGCGTCCGGCTGCGCCGGGCCGGGCTGGCCGCGACACTGGACAGCGCGAACGCCGTGATCACGGTCGCTCGCACGCCCGCCGCCACCGCGGTGCGCCGGATCCGGGTGCTCGCCGCCCACCCGTACCGGCCGCGGCCGCGCGAGCTTCCCGGCCCGACTGGCACCGCGCTGCGCCGGACCCTGGACCTGACCGGCGCGCTCGTCCAGCGCACCCCGCCCACGGTGCTCGGGCCGCTGTCCCCGGATCAGGCCGCCGGTGAACTGCTCGGCTACCTGCGCCGCCATGGCTATCTCGCCGCGGATGACACGGGGTGATGCGGAAACCGCGGCGGCCCGACGCCGCCCCGCTCGCCGAGTTCGCTGAGCTCGCCGGGCCGCTGGACACTACGCTGCCGGACGGCTTCACCGTCGAACTCGCCGACGACGTGCACCGCTCCCGCGACGGCCGGCTGATGCTCGGCGGCTCACCCCCCAGGCTGCTGCGGCTCAGCGCGCCGGCGACCCGGCTGCTCGGGCCCGGCCAGTTCACCGTCGCGGGCGCGGCGACGGCCGCCCTGGCCCGGCAGCTGATCGATACCGGCGTGGCGCTGCCACGCCCTGCGGCCCAGCCCGTTCATGACCTCACGATCGTGATCCCGGCCCGGGACCGGGTGCACCTGCTGCACCGGCTGCTGACCGCACTGCGCGCCGACCCGGAGACAGCGGGCGTTCCGGTGCTGGTGGTGGACGACGGTTCGGTCAACCCTGCCGCGGTGGCCGCGGTGACCCGCCGGCACGGCGCCACCCTGCTCGCACATCCGCGCAACCAGGGACCCGCGGCGGCCCGCAACACCGGGCTGCGCCACGCCACGACCGGGTACATCGCCTTCTGCGACTCCGACCTGCGGCCAGCAGCTGGCTGGCTGAGCCCGCTGCTAGCACAGTTCACCGATCCCGCCCTGGCGCTGGCCGCACCCCGGGTGGTCGGCATACCCACCGCTCAGCCGGGCTGGCTCGACCGGTACGAGGACGTCCGGTCGCCGCTGGATATGGGCGGGCGCGCGGGTCCGGTCGTTCCGCGGTCCGCGCTGGCCTACGTCCCGGGCGCGGCCCTGGTGGTCCGCAGGGCAGCTGTCGGGGCCGGATTCAGCCCGGACCTGCGGACCGGCGAGGACGTGGACCTCTGCCTGCGGCTGCACCGGGCCGGCTGGAGAATGCGCTACCTGCCCAGCTCCCGGGTGGGCCATCTGCACCGGGCCGGCCTTCGCAGCTGGCTCGCGCAGCGAGCCAGCTACGGGTCCGGGGCGGCGGGACTGGCCTTGCGGCACCCCGGCCAGGTGCCGCCACTGAACGCGCCTGCCTGGTCGGTCGCCGTGTGTGCGCTGGTGCTCCGCGGGCGGCCGGCCCCGGCCGGTGTGGCCGCGGCCCTGACGGCCTGTGCAGCGCTACGCCTGATCCGCCGGATACCGGACGCGGACACCCCCGTGCGGGCTGGCACGCTGCTGACGCTGGCGGCCGTGCGCGGCAGCGCAGAACAACTGACCGGCTGCACGACCAGGCATTACTGGCCGGTGGCCGCACTCGTGGCCTTGCTGAGCCGGCGGGCCCGGCACGTGCTGGTCGGCTGCGCCGCGATCGAGGGGCTGATCGACTACCGGCGGCGAGGTCCGAACCTGAACCCCCTCGTTTTCCTGGTGATCCGGCGCCTGGACGACATGGCCTATGGCGCTGGTGTCTGGCGTGGCGCACTACGCCAGCGCACCTTGGCCCCCCTGGTCCCGCGGCTCGCCCTGCGGATGGGACGCCCAGCTCGCTGGCCGCCCGGGCCATCACCCGGGGCGGGCGGCCTGCTGTCACCTGCGGTTAGGGCAGCGGCTCGAACCGGGCGGTGAAGTGGCGTAGCTGGCTGGGCTGGGAGACGATGCGCAGGCCGGGGAGTTTGGCCGCCCGGCTGGCGGTGCGGGTGGCGACTTCGATGACGTAGTCGATGTGGCTCTGGGTGTAGGTGCGGCGGGGGATGGCCAGGCGGACCAGGTCCATCGCGGCGGGGGACTCGGTGCCGTCGGGGCGCGTGCCGAACATCACGGTCCCGATCTCGCAGGCACGTATCCCGCCTTCCTCATACAGCGCGCAGGCCAGCGCCTGGCCGGGGTACTGGAGAGGATGCAGGTGGGCCAGCAGGGCCCGCGCGTCGATGAAAACGGCGTGCCCCCCGAAGGGGACCACAACCGGTACTCCCGCGGCTTCGAGCGCCTCGCCGAGATACGCGATGGAGCGCACCCGGTAGCGCAGGTAGTCATCGTCGGTGCACTCGTGCAGACCCTGCGCGATCGCCTCCAGGTCCCGGCCGGCCAGCCCGCCGTAGGTCGGGAAGCCCTCGGTGAGGATCTCCAGGTTGCGGCACTGCTCGGCCAGGCTGTCGTCGTTGAGGGCCAGCCAGCCGCCGATGTTAGCCAGCGGGTCTTTCTTGGCCGACATGGTCATCCCGTCCGCCAGCCCGGCCATCTGCCGGACGATGGCGGTGACCGGGACGCTGGCGTAGCCGGGCTCGCGGGTCTTGATGAACCACGCGTTCTCGGCGAACCGGCACGCGTCCAGGAACAGCGGCTTGCCATAGCGGTCACAGACCTCCCGGACGGCCTGGATGTTGGCCAGGCTCACCGGCTGGCCGCCGCCGGAGTTGTTGGTCACGGTCAGCATGACCAGCGGAACCGCCGAGGCCTGCTCGGCCAGCAGCCGCCCGAGCGCCGCGACGTCCATGTTCCCCTTGAACGGATGCCGCAGCGCGGGCTGGCGACCCTCCGGGATGGGCAGGTCCACGGCCTGCGCGCCGGTGAACTCGATATTGGCGCGGGTGGTATCGAAGTGGGTGTTGTTGGGCACCACCCGGCCCGGCCCCCCGGCCACGGTGAACAGGATCTTCTCAGCGGCCCGGCCCTGGTGGGTGGGCAGCACATGCCGGAACGGGAACAGGCTTGTCACCGCGTCGCGGAACCGGTCGAACGAGGGGGAACCGGCGTAGGCCTCGTTGCCCAGCTGAATCCCAGCCCACTGCGCCGATGACATCGCCCCGGTACCCGAATCGGTCAGCAGGTCGATCAGCACGTCCTCGGCCCGCAACCGGAACAGGTTGTATCCAGCGGCGGCCAGCAGGGCCGCCCGCTCCGCCTGGGTGGTCTGCCGCATCGGTTCCACGGAATGAATGCGGAACGGCTCAATGATCGTGCGGAACGGCTGATCGCTCACTGGCCGCTGCCTCCCCTGCCTGGCCCAGGCCCCGGCCCGGGCCAGGGTAACTGACCCTTCCGGCCGGGCACCGATCACCGCCACGCTGCCACCCGGTTACCTCAGCGGGCAGAGCCCAAGGTCACGAACATCCAGGGCGGAAATCAGTAGGTGGCGCGGCCGCCGCTCATGTCGTACACGGCACCGGTGGAGAAGCTGACCTTGTCTGAGGCCAGCCACGCGATGAGCTCGGCTACCTCGGGTGGCTGGCCGACGCGGTGCATCGGGATGAGGCTGGTGATGTGGCTCAGCGCGGCGGGGGCGGTAGCCGCATTCATGGGCGTCTCGATTACGGCCGGCGCGATCGCGTTGACGAGCACGCCGCTGGTGGCCAGTTCCTTGCCGAGTGACTTGGTCAGCGCGATGACGGCGGCTTTTGAGGCGGAGTAGGCCGACATGTTCGGGTTTCCGTCTTTACCCGCCATGCTGGCCATGTTGACGACACGCCCCCAGCCGCGTGCCCGCATACCGGGCACGAAAGCCTGGCAGGTATTGAACGTGCCGTGCACGTTAACGGCAAAGGTCTGCTCCCAGCCGTCCAGCGGGATCTCCCACAGCGGGCCGGCCGGGCCCACGATGCCCGCGGAGTTCACCAGGATGTCGATTGGCCCGACTTCCGCTGCGGCCGCCCGGACGCCTCCGGCGTCGGTAATGTCCACGGTCAGGTCGGCCCCATCGGCGATGTCCAGGGTTACCACGGTGACGCCGTCCTGGCTCAGGCGGGTGGCGGCGGCCCGGCCGATCCCGCTGGCCCCTCCGGTGACGAGGGCAATGCGTGCTGGGTTCATGGCGTTTCTCCCAACCGGACGTTATCGAGGGCCGCGAGAAGCTCGGCCGCGCGCTCGCTAGCCTGCGCCGGGCCGCCCGAAGTCAGCGAACCGCCAACCCCTACCGCTACCGCCCCGGCGGTCAGCCAGCTGGCCGCATGGCCAGCGGTGATACCGCCCGTCGGGACCAGCGGCGCCTGGGGCAGCGCGGCCCGCACGGCTGATATGAACCCGGGGCCAAGCTGACTCGCTGGGAACACCTTGACCATGTCGCTTCCGGCCTCCAGAGCCCGCTGGATCTCGATGGGTGTCTGCGCTCCGGGAAGCACGGGCACGCCATAACGATGCCCGGTAACAATCACTTCCGGAATGACCGCCGGGGAAACCAGAAACCGGGCCCCAGCCAGTATCGCAGCGCGCCCGGTCGGTGCGTCCAGCACCGTCCCGGCGCCGACGAGGCGGCCGTCGTTTGCGAACAGCAGGCCGATGGCTACGCCCTTTACACCACCCGGCCGCAGCGGCCACCCGGGCAGGTGCCGGGCGGCGTGACGGTGGTGCTTGAGGTATGCGCTCAGACGGCTCGCGCGCTCGCTTCGCTCTGGGACCATCTTCTCTCGGTCGAACATGATGGCCTCGGCGGTCGCCCCGATCATCCCGGTGGATGACCCGGGAATATGGACGTTGCGCGATAGCCGGCGGTGGCAGGCGCAGCTGACCGACAACCTCTGGATCCGGCTCGTCGATGTGCCGGCCGCCCTCCGGGCCAGGAGCTACGCACGGGATATCGACGTCGTGCTCGAGGTGCAAGACGACGTGCTTCCGGACAACGCCAGAACGTACCGGCTGGCTGCTGACGCCACCGGGGCGTGCTGCGATCCCACCACGGCGCCGGCTGACCTGCGGGTGACCGCAGCCCACCTCGGGGCCAGCTATCTGGGCGGAACCAGCCTGGCCAGCCTGGCCCTGTCCGGCGGCCTGGAGGAGCGGACCAGGGGGGCGCTGGAGGCGGCTGCGACCGCCCTGTCGGCTCCCCTCGCCCCATGCTGCATCGACCCGTTCTGAAGCCACCTTGGTACGGTCCGCCTGGCGGGATGTATCGCGGCCGGCCGCTGCGGTACCGAAGACACTGGCGAGGTAATGAGTTACTACGACCTGCTGATCAGGGGCGCGGAGGTGCTGGACCCGGGCGCTGGTATAGCCGGTCAGCAGGATCTGGCCGTGCGTAATGGCCGGGTGGCTGCGATCGAGCCGGCCATTGCGCCGGAGATGGCGCGGGCCGTCATCGACGCGGACGGGCAGTACCTCCTGCCGGGACTCGTGGACCTGCATACCCACATCTACCCGGAGGCTACGTTCTGGGGGATCGACCCGGCCGAAGTGGCCTGGCGAACGGGCGTTACGACCTGGGTGGATGCCGGTTCCGCCGGGGCCTACAACTTCCGGGGCCTCCGGCAACGGTCGCGCAGCTGCCCGGTGCACAGCTACGCGTTCATCAACATCTCCGCCATCGGGCTGACCGGCCCGACGGGCGAACTCCGGCAACTGGAACTGTGCGACCCGGCGATGTGCGAGCAGATCGCCGGCCAAGCCGGAAGTTTCGTGGCCGGGGTCAAGGTGCGGATCGACCGGCACAATGTCGGCCGCCACGGGACAGAGCCGCTGCGGCGGGCGGTGGGCGCCGCCCGCGCGCTGGCCAAGCCCGTCATGGTCCACATCGGTGACGGCCCCCCCGCACTGGCGGACGTGCTGCAGGCGCTGTCGGAGGGTGACATCGTCACGCACTGCACGACGCCCGGGAACATGGGCCTGCTCGACCACCGGGGGGCCCTGCAGCCGTGCGTCCGCGCCGCGCTTGACCGTGGTGTCGTGTTCGACGTCGGGCATGGGTACGGGGCGTTCTCGTTCACCGTGGCCGAAGCGATCGTCAGGGTGGCCGGCCTGCCGCACGTGATCTCCACGGATATCCATCAGCTGAGCATCCGCGGCCCGATGTTCGATCTCCCGACGTGCATGTCCAAGTTCCTGGCCGTGGGCATGTCATTGGCGGACGTGGTGCTGGCCACCACCGCCGCACCGGCGCAGGCGCTCGGGCTCGGGCACGAGATCGGGTCGCTGCAGGTGGGACGGGTAGCCGACCTGAGCCTGTTCCAGCTGACCCCGGGCGAGTTCGCGTTCTACGACGTGGACCTGGCCGCCCGGGTCGCCGACCGCCTGCTGCGGAACACCCTGACGCTGGTCGGCGGGGTCCCGCTGGCCGCCTCGGCGCCGGAGCCCCCGCCGCCCTGGGTGCAGCGGACCGCGGCGGAGACCCAGGTTGAGTCGGACTTGATGTCGGCGCTCAGACAGCCCCGGGTGGCCCAGCTCGGCTCGGCAAGCGGGTTCATGCCCAGGCTGGCCCGCTCGGCGGGGCGCTCTGCGGGGCGCTCGGAAGGGCGCTCTGCGGGGCGCTCGGGAGGGCGCCCGGCGGGGCGCGCGGGGACGGGCGAAGGCACCGGGGATGAAGAGTGATGGCTAGCGATCAGCAAGTGGTCATCGTAACGGGCGGGGGATCCGGGCTGGGCGCCGTGATCGCGGGTGCGTTCGCCGAGCGGGGGGCATGCGTTGTGGTGGCGGACATCGCTGCGCCATCGGCGGAGCAGGTAGCGAGCTCACTCCAGCAGCGCGGCCTGTGCGCCACCGCCGTCGAGGCCGACGTCTCCCAGGCCGCTGAGGTCCGGGCGCTGGCGGCAGACGTGCTCGGCCAGCACGGACGCGTCGACGTTCTCATTAACAATGCGGCCGTTGCCCACGACGACGTCATGGCGGGGCCTGAGGATGTCTGGGACTCGGACGTAGCGGGCACGCTGCGGTCGGCATATTTGTGCAGCCGTGCTGTTCTGCCGGCCATGGTCGAGCGGCACCGGGGCGTCATCTGCAACATCGGCTCGGTGAACGCGTTCGCCTCGTACGGGAACGAAGCGTACAGCGCGGCCAAGGCAGGCCTCGTGTCGCTGACCCGGGCCCTGGCCGTCCGGTATGGGCCACAGGGGATCCGGGTCAACATGATCGCTCCCGGTACCATGCGGACCCCGGCCTGGGACCAGCGCGAGGCCGCCCGGCCGGGAACCCTCGATCGACTGGGGAAGTGGTATCCGCTCGGCAGGATCGGCACTCCAGAGGACGTGGCGCCAAGCGTTGTCTTCCTCTGCTCCGACGCCGCCAGCTGGGTAACCGGCTCGGTCCTCGTCGTTGATGGCGGACTGCTGGCCGGGAACCCGCTGATGATCGCGGACATGCTGGGCGATGACTGGGCCGCGGGACGCGGGCCATGACCCGGCCCAGCATCGCCGCTACCGGCCGGGAGCCGCTGGCCCCGCTGCGCGAGACCTCCTGGTTCTGCTTCCTGGACGACCTGTCCGACGCCGGAGTCGGCGCCACGCTCGACAGGATCGCCGCCCGCTCGGGCGTGAGCGACGTGACGGTGGCGGCCGCATACCACAGCGCCCGGGACGTCTTTCCGCACCGCCGGAACGGCCGGGTGAAATTCCTGCCGCCTGGAGTGGTCTACTTCCGCCCGGATGAGAGCCGGTACGGACGGGTGCGGCCCCGCGCCCATCGCCCGGCCGGCCAGCAGGATACGTTCGCGCTGGTGTGCCGCGAGGCGGCGGACCGCGGCACCCGGGTCAGCGCCTGGGTGGTCGCCCTGCACAACGACCGGCTTGGTTTCGAGGATCCGGCGCTGTCGGTGCAGAACGCGTTCGGGGACCTGCTGCGCACTGACCTTTGCCCGGGCAACCCGGACGTGCGGCACTATGTGGTTGCCCTCCTGGGTGACCTGGCCCGGTACCCGCTCGCCGCCATCCGCGTGGAAAGCCTGCACTTCCCCACGCTCTTGCACGGCTACCATCACGAGCGCTACCTGGAGCCACTGGACGAGGCCACCAAGTTCCTGCTTGGCCTGTGCTTCTGCGAGCACTGCCGTGCTGACGCCGTCGAGCATGACCTCGATGCGGGCGGGATCCGGGCTGCCGTCCGCGGCTGGCTGGACGCCCAGCTCCGCTCGCCGGCCCCGGCTGAGGTGGCGGCAACCCCGGACAGCCTCGCTGGCGCTCTCGGCGTAGACCTGACCGGGTACCTCCAGGCGCGCACGAGCCGGGTCACCTCGCTGGTGCGGTCGGCCAGGCAGGCCGCCGAGGCGGGCGGCGTGCCCCTGCACTTTCTCGACGTGACCGGCGCGGCGGCGGCGTTCGCCACTGGCCAGGCGGCGCCGGAACTAGCGGCCCGGCAGGGCTGGATTTACGGCATCGACGTGCCAGGCATTCTGGGCTGCGGCGCCCGCATGGAGGTCACCGCATACGGCCGGGATCCCGGTCACCTCGGCGCGGAGGTCGCCTGTTACAACCGGGCCGCCGGAGCCGCCGGAGCCCCCGGAGCCGCCGGGACGGTGGGCGCGGTGGGCGCGGTCCTCCGGCCCGGCCATCCGGACTGCCAGTCAGCGGCCGCCCTGCGGGAGAACGTGCATAACGTGCGCCTGGCCGGTGCGGAGAGCCTGCACTTCTACCATTACGGGCTCTACCGGGAACGGTCCCTGGACTGGGTCCGTGCGGCTCTTACCGGGGGGGCCGGGGTTGATCCCGGTGAGCCCGGTGATCGCGGTGGATCCGGTGATGCTGGTGGGGCTGGTGGGGCCGGTGGGGCCGGTAAGGCCGGTGGGGCTGGTAGGCCGCCCGGCCGGAAATCGGGAAAGGCGTAACAACGCAATGGGCGCCGTACCGAAAATTGCCGTCATAGGCCTCGGTATGCGCCGACAACCCGCACACGCTACTGCTGGTCCGCTACTGATGGCCTGGAGGGCATTGACGTGAAGATCATCGCGATCGAAGAGCACTGGAACAGCGTCAATATCCGCGACGCGCTCGACCGGCTGTCGGGCGGGGCGCGAGACGAAAGCGTCGCCTTCAACACCATGGGCGACAACCAGGCCCGGCTCGAGGACATCGGCCAGGGCCGCATCGAGGCCATGGATGCCGCCGGGATCGACGTCTCGATCTTGTCGGTCGTCACGCCCGCCACCCAGGCACTCCCCGCCCGGGAGGCCATCACGCTGGCCCGGGATGCCAACGACGAAGCCGCTGACGCCGTCCGCGCGCACCCGGCCCGGTTCCGCGCGTTCGCGACCCTGCCGACCAGCGATCCGCAGGCTGCGGCCGCGGAACTCGAACGGTGCGCCACACGGCTCGGTCACGTCGGCGCGATGGTCCACGGAAGGACGGGTACCCGCACGCTGGATGATCCCGGCTACGACGACCTGTTCGCTACCGCGGCCCGCTTGCGCCAGCCGATCTTCATCCACCCGCAGATCCCCTCGAACGAGCTGCGCGATGCCGCCTACCGGGGCCTGGATCCGCTGATCGATCTCGGCCTGGCGACTTTCGGCTGGGGCTGGCACATGGATGCGGGCCTGTCCGCGCTGCGGCTGATCCTGCGCGGCACATTCGACCGCCACCCCGATCTTCAGCTCGTGCTCGGTCACTGGGGCGAGATGCTGCTGTTCTGGATGGACCGGGCTGACAGCCTGTCCGGGATCGCGAAGCACCTGGAACGCCGGGTGTCGGACTACGTCACGGCCAACATCCACATCACCAGCAGCGGGATGCTGCAGGAGCGCTTGCTGCGGCACGCCCTCGACTTCACCGGTGCCGACCGGGTGCTGTTCTCCACCGACTACCCGTTCCACCGGCCCGGCGCGGCGGCGATCGAGCGCTTCTTCGACGCTATCCCCGGCCTCTCAGGCCGCTCTAAGATCGCTTCCGGCAACGCGACGGCCCTGTTCCGGCTGGTCTGACACTCCCGGTCGTCGATCACGCCGGCCAGGTGCGCCAGCAGCCGGCTGCGTAGTCACGCCGGCCGGATGCCCAGCACGAACGGCGGGTCAGTCCGGGCCGGCGTCGATCACGGCCCGGACCTCCGCCTCAGTGGGCTGGGCGCCGAAGTAGGTGAGTGCCCAGGTCAGGCCGGCCTGCTCCCATGATCCGAGGTCGGTGTCCGGGGGAAGCTCGGTGACCAGGTCGAAGGGGCCACCGTCGGGACGGGCTTCGCGGATCTCGGCGGCCAGTTCGGCCAGTGCCCCAGGGCCGGGCAGGCCGATGGGGAACAGCCCGTCCCAGCGCAGCGCCCGGCGCACTGGCCGCCGGTTCGGCCATTGCCCCGCCACCCACACCGGGGGCCTGGGCCGCTGCACCGGGACGGGCTCGAACTCTCCGGCCCAGTAACCGGCCAGGTTGTCCAGGCCCTGATCGAGCAGCCGGGCACGCTCGCGGGGGTCGGTCACTTCCCCGAACGGCTCCAGCTCGTTGTTCCGCGTACTGCCGAGCCCGGCCCCGAAAATGAGCCGGCCGGAGCTGAGCAGGTCCAGCGTGGCGGTCTCCCGGGCTACCTTGTGCACCCGGCGCCGGGATAGCGGCGTGACCAGCGCGCCGATCCGCACCCGGGATGTGGCACAGGCCACTGCGGCCAGGGCCACCCACGGGTCGGCCACGGCCCGCACCGGCGCCCGGTAGGCGATGTGATCCCAGACGAAGAAGCCGTCCCAGCCACGCTCCTCGGCCCGGGCGGCCAGCCGGGCCGCCACCCGCGGGTCGGCCAGCTCATCGAACAGCCCGACATCGATCGCGCGCTTCATGACGGGATCCTAACTGCCCACCGGGGAACCTGGGCTGATGTCGCGTTTGATGCGCTGTGCGCGCACGCGCAGAACGTCCAGTTCCGCGGCGGGGCCCGCACCGGACTTACGCTGTGGCCCGCTGGATTCATCTGAAGTTGGCTTCCCGGTTATGACCGTGCCCGCTGCTGGCGAGATCCTGCTGG
Organism: uncultured Actinomycetes bacterium; assembly: GCA_963834515.1. Classification (GTDB taxonomy): domain Bacteria; phylum Actinomycetota; class Actinomycetes; order Streptosporangiales; family Streptosporangiaceae; genus RYN-230. The sequence continues at coordinate 81,666 of CAWICB010000002.1, forward strand.
CGGCTCCCGGGATGGCCGGTTCGAGCGGTTTCAGGCCGGCCCGGCAACGGTAAGGGGACCGTGTCAGGACGGGCGCGCCGTAGCCGCGGCGGGCTTTGGTCACTGCAGCAAATGCGGCTGCAGAACTCGGGGTGAGCAAAAGGATGAACATGCCTGAACGTCGCCAGCGGCGGGCAGTCCGGACCGCCGACGCCAGCCACGCCACCAATTATAGAAATCATCCGTTGGCGGCGGCGGATCCGGAGCAAACCGCTCAAAGAACCCGGGCGCACCTGACAGCGGGATTTGTTAGCGCCAGATTTGCCGATCTGGGCGGGGCCACCCTTGACGACCGGAAATCTTGCGGATCATCCTCAGGCCTTTCGGTTCTCCCGTGTCCGCCACACCGACCATCAGCGTCCCACCGCTGCTGTTGAGGAAGGCGCAGACGGTCTTCGTGCTCGTAGCCCCGCGGGCACGGTACGCATCAACTACGCCCTGGAAGGCAAGCCATGCAGCGCAGAACCTGACCCAGGCTCTATCCTCGTGGTCAAAGGGTCTCTGGCAGAGGCGGTGGCTTGATCATGGGGTACTCGTGGCCGGCACCACTACCACCGGGGGGACGTACCGGGACGATCCGACTGATACGTTGCTCCCGGTGCGGTGGGCCGCTTCACCACACGAAAACCAGAGGCCAGCCTCGGCAAGAGGATCACGAGCAGGGCTGCGAAGCCTTCATCAGGGCCATCCGGGTAATGCGATACGTCGACGAGCTGAAGCGGTCCGCATCCGAGTCAGCGGTGGCCTGGGGCCGCACCTCGCGGCGGAGATACTTGCGAGAGAACGCGAAGAAACTGTCCGTGGCGGCGTGCGAGAGCGACCCCGTCGCTGCGATCAGCGCCCTTGGCCACCTCTATCAGGCCGAATGCCAAACGCGCGGCAAACGAGTCACGTCATCCGAAAAAATGGAAATGGCGGAAATGCTGATGCTGGCCTGCCAGCAGTTGACCCTGGGGAAGGATCCAGCGCCAATCACTTTCCGCCCCAGGTAGCGACCACAGGTCACGGATGACCGATCGGCAGGCATCCGCCGGGCTATCACATGAGCCGGATCGGGCCGCAGACCGCATACCGATCCTGTGCGCCGCTTGATCAGACCCGCCAAGCGGGATGCCGTTCTCCCGGGCGAACTGGATCGCGGCTGGCGGCGCTTCATACTGAAATGGGGCATCCCAGGCTCGCCCGGGCGCCGGGATATGGCGATGTTCTTCGTGGTGTCTTAGTTCTTGCGGCCTACGCCGCCCCACAGCCCGGCCGGGCTCCTGGCCTCGAGTTCCGATGCGGGACGCCATTGCGGGACCCGCACCAGCCCCGGCTCGACCATTTCCAGCCCATCGAAGAAACGCGCGATCTGACCCGAATCCGCGAATAAGCCAGTTACACGTGCGCGTAGATGCCGATAGGTGCCGCTCTGACCTGGGATGATGATCGCTGCGAAGAAATGATCATCTCAAGCGGAGGGGCACCTATCTGGTGAGCAGGATACGCGGCGGAGCAGGGAAGCGTCGGCAGGCGCGGATCGGCGCGGCGGATCGGTCGCTGACGGCGAACGCGGGCCTGACGGCAGTCAGCGAGCTGTGCAGCCGGCTGGGGGTGATCGAGGCGATCGACGCCGCGACCGGGCCTATCAAGCAGCGGGATCGTGGTTTCAGTGCCGGGGAGCTGGTGGCGGGGATCGCGGCGGCGCAGCTGGCCGGGGAGGACTTCCTGGTGGGCCTGGACCGTCAGCGCGCTGATGTGGCCGGGCAGCAGATAACGCCGGTGCCGGGGCTGGCGTCTACGACTGCGGCGGGCCTGGCCCGGCGGGTTACTCCCGCCCAGTGGCTAGCGGTGGAGGCCGGCCTGGCGGCGGTGACCGGGCGGATGCTGTCGCTGCTGCCGCCGCAGCGGGCGGCGGCCCTGGCCGGGGGCCCGGTCACGATCGACCTGGATGCCACCGACGTGGAGGTCTACGGCCGCAAGAAACGCGGCGTGGCCTGTAACCACCAGGGGCAGCGGGCAGGCCGCCCGCACGTGGCCTCCTGGGCCGAGACCGAGATCGTGCTGGCAGCTGACCTGGGATCGGGCACCGATGACCCGCGGGCTACCGCGCCGGCCTTGCTGCGCCGGGCGCTGGCCTGCCTGCCGGCGGCGGTGCGGGCATCGGGCAGCGTGGGCCTGCGGGCCGATGCCGGGTACTTCGCCGGGGCGCTGGCCCGCGCCGCCCATGACGAGCACATCAGCTTCGCGATCGGGGCCAGGCGGATCGCCCCGCTGTGGCGGCTGCTCGCCGGCCTCAGCGAAGACGCCTGGCATGACGCGATCGGGATGGAGCACGCCCAGGTCGCCGTGGCGGACTACGGCCCAGACTGGTGGCCGGCCAATACCCGGCTGCTGATCCGCCGGGCCCGCCTCGACCCGGAGCAGGTCTCCGCCGATCCCCGCTCGCGGCGCCGCCGTACCCTGCACCCCGGTCAGCGGGCCCTGCCGATCCCTGAGCTCGCCCGGGCAGGCGCGATCTACGCCTACTCGTTCATCGTGACCAACCTGGACGTGTCCGCGCCGGGCAAGGCGGTCGCCGCCGAGCACTGGTACCGTCACCGCACCACCATCGAAAACATCTTCCGCGACAGCAAGCTTGGTGCCGCCCTGCGGCACCTCCCCAGCGGATACCCCCAGGTGAACATGGCCTGGATGCAGGGGGCGCTGCTCGCCGCGAACATGGCCGCCTGGCTGCACCAGCTCACCGCGATCACCGCCGGCGAGGACATCCTGGCAGGACACGGGGTGCGCGGCGGCAAGGCCATGATCGCCACCCTGCGGTGGCGGCTGATCGCCGTCCCGGCACGGCTGACCCGCCACGCCCGCCACCTGGTGCTGCGGCTCCCGCCTGGCCACTACCTGCTTCCCGAGGTCCTCACCCGGCTGCGGCAACTGCCAGCACCGGCCTGACCCGCACCCAGAGCCCCCCGCTCCCAGTCCTTACCCCCGGCAGACCAGCCCTGACCCGCAGAACGTGCCACCCCGCGAACCCGGCGCCGATCCCCGGGCTGTCACCATGGCCAGCACCCGGAATCCTGACCCATCAAGATCATTTACGAGGCTCGCCGCGCTATTCGCGGAATCGGGTCTGAGCCCGGTCGCGCAGGGTCACCTTCTCCGCCATCGACTGGTTCAGCCGTTCGGCGAGCTTGCCCTGCGCCTCGGCTTCGATGTCCGCAGCTGGGTGCGACAGTGCCAGGTGGCTGCCCGGGGGCAGGGCGTCGAGCAGCGCCGCCACGATGGCGTAGGGGTTCTCGGCATTGTCTATGTGCTGCAGGACCGCCATGAGCGTGACGGCCACCGGGCGGGAGAAGTCCAGCGTCCCGGCCGCGGCGGTCAGCACCCGCCCGGTGTCGCGCAGGTCGGCGTCCAGGTAGCTGGTGACCCCATGCGGGCCGCTGGTCAGCAGCGCGCGGGCGTGGGCGAGCACGATCGGGTCGTTGTCCACGTACACCACCCGGCTTTCGGGTGCCACGGACTGGGCGACCTCGTGGGTGTTGCTGGTGGCCGGGATGCCCGTGCCGATGTCCAGGAACTGCCTGATGCCCGCCTCGCCGGCCAGGTAGCGCACCGCGCGGGCGAGGAAGGCCCGGTTGGCGCGGACCGAGAAGACGATGTCCGGGTAGGCGGCGATCGCCTGCTCGGCGGCCGCCCGGTCGGCGGCAAAGTTGTCCTTACCGCCCAGCCAGTAGTCGTACACCCGTGCGATATGGGCCACGCCCGTGTCAAAGGACGCGCGCTCCGCGCCGCTGACGGCAATGTCATCCGGACCTCCGCCAGCCCCTTGCCTACCTTCGCTGCCCACCTCGCCCACCTTGCGCGCCTTCCTCGCGGAGCACCGGCCAGAAGCCACGCGCACGGCGACCCCGCCATGGACCACATCGTGCGCGACGAGCCTACGCCGCGCCGCGGCGGGCCACCCCCGCCACCGCCGCGCAAGCCGCGAGATCTCCCCCGGGGAAGGCATCGCTGCCGCAGCGGCGGCCGGCCGGGTTCTGGGCACCGGGAGGCTATTCCGATCGCAGCGCCATTGTGGTCCTTGACCCTGCGGCCCAGCCTGCGGGCAGCAGGGCGCCGATGGCCGCAATGGCGAGCCCGGCGAAGACGAACAGCACGAGTTCTGCCGGGCCGTAGATGTTCACCAGGCTCGCGGTCATCCCGGTACCCTCAACGCTGCCGATGCCCTGCATGGTGAAGTAGTGCGCGATGATCGCGGCCGGGATGCCGATCACGCCCGCGACGATGGCGGGAACGACCACCCAGCACACGACCATGGCGAGCGTCTGCCGCGGTGTCATCCCGACCGCCTTGAATATCCCGAGGTCGTACACGCGCTCGCGGGTCACCATCAGCAGGGAGTTCAGGACGCCAAGCCCGGCGAGCACGGCCAGCATCAGCGTGAGCAGGCGGATCAGCGACAGGTCGGCAAGGCCGAGCGGCCCTCCGCCGGGCCCCCCGCGCTGCGGCCCGAACACGGCGTAGCGGGATCCGAGATCACCGTTGAGCGCCGCAACATAGGCCTGCGGACTGGCTCCCGGCCGAAGGCCAATGTCGTACTGATCGGCGGCGAGCCCCGTGGCCGCGCCGCCCAGCGTCTGCCAGCTGGTCAGCAGCAGTGGCGGCCCGAAGGCGAACACCTCGCCGACGATGCGGACGGTGGTCGCCCGGCCATCGACGGTCATGCGGATCGTGTCGCCGACAGACAATCCGGTCGTGCTGAGGAAGGCGGCATCGACGTCCACCTCGCCTGCCTTGTGGTACCAGCTACCGCTCACCATGGGCCACCCGAGCCATGCGGAGTCGCCGTCGTAGGCGGTGACGTTAACCGATGAGGCGAAGTCAGCCCACGACGACGACGGCTGCAGGCCCGGCACGTCCACGGTGGGTTGCTGCCCGGGGCCGAGATCGGCCTCGGCCACATACCGGAGCGTTCCCGCCTGTGCGCCGAGTGTGGCTTCGATCTTCCGGTCCTGGCTGGTAGTGAGCGCGGCTCCCGGCCCCGCGGAGAACTGGCTGCGGCCGGGGTCCACCTGCACCTGGCCCTGGCCCTGGCTTGCGACCGAGGCCACCTTCGCCAGCGAGGAGTCCAGGCCTACCGCCAGCGCGACCGCGGTGACTCCGAAAAGGATGGCCGCCGCGGTCGCAGCCGAACGGCCCGGGCGGGCGAACGGAGCGGCCAGGCCGATCGTCACCGGACGGGGCAGCCGCAGCCTGCCGAGCACCCGGTGCGCCGCGTAGCCGCCTCCCTGCCGTGGCGCCTGCCCGGTCGCGATGGCGGCTACCGCGCTCATCCGCCCCGCGCGCAGCGCCGGCAGCAAAGCGGACAGCCCGACGAGCCCGCACAATCCCAGCGGCACCGCCACGTTGATCCACGACGGGACTCCCTGCTGGCCGACCCTGAACAACCCTCCTGACTTGCCCAGGAACGGCGCCACCCAGTAATTCCCGAGAACCGCGCCGCAGGCGCAGCCGAGAAGCGTGGGCACACCCACCTGGGCAATGTAGGCGGCGGCCACCTGGGCTGGCGTGAACCCGATGCTCTTGAGCACTCCGATCCGCCGGTACCCAGCGACCACGGCTCCGCTGACCACGTTCGCCACGATGAGCACCGACAGGACCAGGGCCATGATGGCGAACGCCACCACGAACGGCGTGTTGATGCCCTGCTCCGAACCGGTCTGGTCGGTCGAGCTGAGCCAGGACACGTACCCGGAGACAGCCCCGGCCGGCAGGACGGCCTTCAGCGCGGAGACATCCGCGGCTATCTGCGGGCCAGACCCGGCGCTGGTGAAGTCGTACAGCATCTCCTCCGACCGCGCCGCCCCGGCCTTGCGCAAGGCGGTGATCTCGCTTGGCACCACCCAGGCGTCCTCGTCCCGGACCACCGACCCGGCGTAGCCGACGACGGTCAGCCGCGGTTTCCCCGGCAGGCTCGTGATGGTGATCTTGCTTCCGATGCTCGCCCGGACGGGCGCGTAGACGGCAAGCGCGATCTGGCCCGGCCGCGTCGGCCACCGGCCCCCGTTCAGCGTCAGGTCATCGAGAGCCCCGGTGCGTGCCGTGCGGCCTTCGACGGTCAGGCCCGGGAAGGTCATGCCGCCAGCTTCGGCGGAGAGCGTCGCTGCCGGGTAGGGACCCGCGGCCTTCGTCACCTCGTTCATCCGGCGAGTCGCCGCGAGCTCAGCGTCGGTGACCCGCGCCGAGTTCACGAAGACCGCCGCGTCTGCGCCCCGCTGATTCGAGACTGCGTTCATGAACAGCTCGTTCGCGTGCGTGAGCAGCGTGAGCCCGAGAATGCCCGCCGCGCTGGAGGCCGCGAGCACGACGAACACGACGATCGTCTGCACCCGGCGGCGGATGAGGCCGCCCGAGGCAGCCCGCAGGACGGCCCCGGCGCTCACGGCAAGCTCGCCACAGCCGCATCACTCGTGATCCGGCCGTTGACGAGCCTGATGACGCGCCTGGCATAGCGCGCTGCGAGCTCGGGACTGTGCGTGACCAGCACGAGAGTCTGCCCAGCCTCGTTGAGGTCCAGCAGCAGCTGGCCGATCTCCTCCCCCGTCGCGGTGTCCACCGCCCCGGTCGGCTCATCGGCCAGCAGCACCGCCGGGTCATTGACCAGCGCCCGGGCAATGGCCACCCGCTGCCGTTCGCCGCCGGAGAGCCTGCCCGGGTAGCTGTCCCGGTAACGATCGATGTTCAGCTGGGTCAGCAGCCGCTGAACCCGGGCACCGGCCTTCGAGCGGCGCATCCCGGCCAGCTGCGCGGGCAGCAGCACGTTGTCGGCCACGGTCAGGTCCTCCAGCAGGTTGAAGAACTGGAAGATCATCCCGACCTGGCTACGCCGGTACCTCGCCGTCTTCGTCTCGCTAAGCCTGTCAATCCGCTCCCCACCCACGGTGACGGTGCCGGTGGTGGGCTTGTCCAGCCCGGCGATCATGTTCAGCAGCGTGGACTTCCCGCTGCCCGATGGGCCCATCACCGCCACTGCCTCGCCCGCCGCCACATCCAGGCTGACCTGATCCAGGGCAGCAGCCCCGCCCGAAACGTACCGTTTCGTCACCCCGCTGACCTGGACCAGAGCAGCAACGGACGGAACCATGAATCGGGCGGTCCCCGCCCCGGCGGACCGTTGCTGGCCAACCGCGCCTTCGTACACTCGTCGTCCCCTGACACAGGCAGATCATCCCGGTGGACCGCCACCGACTCCGGTAGCGGACGGCCTTGACCTAGCGACAATCCTGGCCGCACGCCGGGGTGGCGCGCCATGGGCCAGCACCCACAACCGCGGTGGGCCTGGGCCTAGTCGCTGGCTGGTACCGGCTACGTGAGGGCGCTGATGTCGGCGGGGCGCCGAGCGGACGACCCAAGAGCCGCCTTACGGCCGGCGCGACTCCCAGCGTTGTCCAGCTGTGATGCTGATGAACTCGGCCCGTGCGATGCATGACGCGTGACCTGGTGTGATGGCGGTGATCGCCTTACCGCCGCCGACAAAGGCAAGGAGATCTCACTCCTTGCCACTTTCAACGTATAGCGGACTGGGGGGCTTGCGGCAAGACCCGGGTCGTGCTGCAGAATCGGCGGCCGGACCAAGAACGGACGAAGACATGGGGCACGACGTGCGTGTGTTGTTGCCGGCCTATGGGGCACGCAGCTGGAGGCGCCGGTGATGCGATCAGCCAGTGCAGTCCAACGGAGCCCGGCTGCCTCGGAGGTATCGCGGTGAGCGAGCAGCACGTGTTGGGTCTTCAAGAGGTTGACGAGATGCAGGTCGCGGTCGTTGGCGGCAAGGGCGCGCACCTGGGAGCGCTATCGCGGATCGACGGCATCCGCGTGCCGGCTGGCTTTTGCGTGACGACGGGCGCCTTCCGGCGGATCATGGCGGAAGCGCCCTCGGTCGACGATCGGCTCGACGAGCTGTCGCGCCTGAACCCGGACAACCGGGAGGCGATCCGCACGCTCAGCGCGGAGATCCGCCAGACCATCGAAGGGATCGCCATCCCGGGCGATCTCGCGGCGGCGATCACCCGCGCTCTGGCCCAGCTCGGCGAGCGAGCCGCCTGCGCAGTCCGGTCCAGCGCGACGGCAGAGGACCTGCCGACGGCCTCCTTCGCTGGCCAGCAGGACACGTACCTGAACGTCGTGGGGCCGGCGGCGATCCTTCAGCACGTCAGCCGGTGCTGGGCGTCGCTGTTCAGCGAGCGGGCCGTGACCTATCGCCTGCGGAACGGCTTCGACCACCGGAAGGTCCACATGGCCGTGGTCGTGCAGCAGATGGTCTTCCCGGATGCGGCCGGCATCCTGTTCACGGCCGACCCCGTCACGGGCAACCGGAAGGTCGCCTCCGTGGAGGCCAGCTTCGGACTCGGTGAGGCCCTGGTCTCCGGCCTGGTGAACCCGGATGTCTTCAGGGTGCGCGACGGCGAGGTCGTCGCCAGGACGATCGCCGCCAAGCAGCGTGCGGTTCACGCCTGGCCGGCTGGCGGGACGCAGGAACAGGCGATCGACCCGCAGCGGCAGGAGCAGCCGGCGTTGACAGATGCGCAGGTTGTACGGCTCGCGCGGCTCGGTCGGCGGATCGAAGCGCACTTCGGCCGTCCGCAGGACATCGAATGGTGCCTGGTCGGTGATGGCTTCCAGATCGTCCAGAGCCGGCCGATCACCACGCTGTTCCCCATCCCCGGGTCCGGCGGCCGGGAGAAGCACGTCTATGTCTCCGTCGGTCATCAGCAGATGATGACCGACCCCATGAAGCCCCTCGGGCTGTCCTTCTGGCAGATGACGACCCCCGCGCCCATGGCCGAGGCCGGCGGCCGCCTGTTCGTCAACGTCACCCAAAGGCTGGCCTCGCCAGCGAGCCGCGCCGGCCTCCTGGAGGCCCTGGGGAGATCCGATCCGCTGACCGGGGACGCGCTGCAGACCATCCTCGAGCGCGACGGCTTCATCCGGCCGCTCCCTGACGAGGGTTCCGCTGGGCCACTGTTTGGCGGCGCGCCAGCTCCGATCGAGACCGATCCGGCCGTCGTCACCGAGCTGATCGGGCGCAGCCAGGCATCAATCGCCGCCTCGGAACGCGACATCCGGACGAAGTCCGGAGAGGCGCTGCTCGACTTCATCCAGGCGGACATCCAGGAGCTGAAGCGGATCCTGTTCGATCCGCAGAGCCATCAGATGTTCATGTCGGCGATGGAGGCCGCGTGGTGGCTCAACGATCAGCTGCAGGCGTGGCTGGGCGAGAAGAACGCGGCGGACACTCTCACGCAGTCCGTTCCCCATAACGTCACGTCGGAGATGGGGCTGGCGCTCTTGGATGTCGCGGACGTGATCCGCCCGCATCCGGACGTGGTGGCGTTTCTGCAGCACGTCGAGGACGAGGGTTTCCTGGGCGAGCTGGCCAAGCTCTCGGGCGGGCGGGAAGCGCGAGACGCCATCGAGGCGTGGCTCGAAAAGTACGGCATGCGCTGCGTCGGCGAGATCGACATCACGCGGCCGCGTTGGAGCGAGCGCCCCGCCACGCTCGTGCCCGTGATCCTCGGCCACATCAAGAACTTCGAGCCGGGCGCCGGCGCGCGGCGCTTCGAGCAAGGGCGGCAGGAGGCATGGGCGAAGGAGCGGGACGTCCTGGAGCGCTTGCGGGCCCTGCCGGACGGGGAGCGGAAGTCCGCGGAGGCCAAGCGGATGATCGACCGGGTGCGGACCTTCATCGGGTACCGGGAGTACCCGAAGTACGGCATGGTCAGCCGCTACTTCGTGTACAAGCAAGCCCTGCTGAAAGAGGCCGAGCGCCTCGTGCAGGCCCACGTGCTTCGTGAGAAGGAAGACATCTTCTACCTGAGGTTCCCAGAGCTCCACGACGTCGCGCGCACGAACCACGTGGATGACCAGCTCATCCGCTGGCGCAAGGACGCTTTCAGGTCGTATCAAGCGCTCATGCCGCCCCGGGTTCTCACATCGGACGGCGAGGTCATCACCGGTGCGTACCGACGCGACGACGTGCCGACCGGTGCCCTGGTCGGCCTACCGGTCTCCGCCGGGGTCATCGAAGGGCGGGCCCGCGTCATCGTGGATATGGCGCAGGCCGATCTCGAAGCGGGCGACATCCTGGTCACGGCCTACACGGACCCCAGCTGGACGCCGCTGTTCGTGGCCATCACGGGCCTGGTCACGGAGGTGGGAGGCCTGATGACCCATGGCGCAGTGATCGCACGGGAGTACGGCTTGCCGGCCGTCGTCGGTGTGGTAGATGCCACCCGGCTGATCCCCGATGGGCAGCGGATCCGGGTGCACGGAACCGACGGGTACGTCGAGATTCTGCCTTGACTGATCACACCGAGAAGGCTCATCCGTAGCGTCCGGCCCATCACGTCTCTCCCTGTCCCGGGATGCCGGACCGCTGTCATGGGCCCGCGGTTCTGTGCCCATGCCTGGGGTACGGCCGCGGGCCGCGGGCGCAGCCGCCGGGCAGTGCGCAGACCACCGAGCACCAGCCACTAACCAGCCTGCCCTGCTGGCTCCGGGACAACCCGGTCACACCTGGCGGCTACTTGAGGACGTTCACCCACAGTGGGCCGGGAATTATGCGCTCTCGCACGCGTTGACATGAGTGGTAGGCCAGAACCGAGCCGGTTGTCCGACAACGATTTTCCGTGCCGGGGTCAGCAGTCCGCCCACCGGCGGCTCTGGGTTAGTGTAACTGGCCTGCCGGTGCCTGCCTGCGTCGATCGTCGGAGATCCGCAAGCCGGCTTGGCATTCGAGCATCAGGCCCTGTGCCCGGGACGTTCATCGCCCCGGCTGCGGGACGGTGCGGCATGCCGCCGTGGCCACCGTGTCCCGGCATTCCAGAGGAGAGGTTTGTGGCTCGACCAGGCCAGCGCCAGACGGGCGCCCGCCGTAGCGCCCAGCGCAAGCAGCGACGCGTCCACCACCGCGGCGATGTCGTCCCGGTGCTTGCCCGCACCGTCCGTGAGGTCGAGGCGGCTGCCCGGAGCGGCCGCGTGACGCCTGCCGTGCGCACGAAGTTCCAGGCCGCCGCCCTGCTGCTGCGGGACGAGCGCGCCCGTGTCCGGGAGGCGGCTGGAAGCGACAGTCATCGGGCCGAGCAGCTCAAGCGCCTGGACGGCGTCGCGGCCATCCTCGCGACGACCGCCGTCCAGGATGCCGGGCTACTGGCGCTGCTCGCCGAGGGCTCCGGCGTTTCCGACGGGGCCCGGTCGCTCAAGCGGGAGATGCTGCGGGACCTCGGCATCGAGGCGGCGCCCGAAGAGATCGCGCCTCCGCAGACCGCTACAGCTTCCGGCGGCTCGGAGCGGCGGGTCGTGCCGCTGTCGGTGGTCTCCCGGCAACTGGCGAACCCCTTTCTCGCTCCCGACTTCTCCGCCGTTGCGCAGAGCACCTCCCGTCCGCGCCGCCTGGCCGGCTGGGAGCTGCTCGGCCCGCTGCTGAGCTCCTTCGAGCGGGCCGGCGGGGGAGCCCCGGCGTGCATGGCGCTCCCGGCGCCGACGGCACGGTTCACCCCGGCGGGCCTGGAACTGATGCCGCACCAGGGGCAGCTGGTCGCCGCGGCGGCTGCCGGCCGCCGGACGTTCCTGCTCGCCGATGAGCCGGGCCTGGGTAAGACGGCCCAGGCGCTGCTCGCCGCGCAGGCAGCGAACGCCTACCCGCTGCTCGTCGTCGTGCCGAACGTCGTCAAGACCAACTGGGCCCGTGAGGCGGCCCGCTGGGCTCCCGACCGCGCGGCCACCGTGGTGCAGGGCGACGGCGAGGCTGTCGACGGATTCGCCGATATCGTCGTGCTCAACTACGAGATTCTCGACCGCCACATGGGCTGGCTCGGTGACTTCGGCTTCCGCGGCATGGTCGTGGACGAGGCTCACTTCATGAAGAACAAGACCTCGCAGCGCTCGCAGAACGTTCTCGCGCTCTCCGACCGCATCAGGTCCCGTACGGACCGGCCCCTGCTGATGGCGCTGACCGGCACCCCGCTGATCAACGACATCGAGGACTTCCGGGCGATCTGGCAGTTCCTCGGCTGGATCGACAACAGCAAGCCCCTCGACGAGCTGATGGACGCGCTTGAGGACACCGGCCTGACGCCCGCCGACCGAAGCTTCTACGCCGCGGCGCGCCAGTGCGTGATCGACCTGGGCATCGTGCGCCGGTGCAAGCTCGACGTGGCCGCCGACATCCCCGCCCGCCGTATCGCTGACCTCCCCGTTGAGCTGAGTGAACGGGCCGGCCGGTCGATCCGGGCGGCAGAACAGGACCTCGCTGGCCGGATGGTGGCGCGGTATAAGACCGCGCTCGCGAACCGGTCCTCCGACGCCGGCGCCGAGGGCATCGACCACGACCTCGTCCGCCGGGTGGCCCGCTCGGAGCTGAAGGAGGCGATGGGCGCGCAGTCCGGCGAGAACGTGTTCACCATGATGCGGCGCATCGGCCAGGCGAAGGCCGAACTGGCCGCGGACTATGCGGCTCAGCTGGCCCGCAGCGCCGGCAAGGTCGTCTTCTTCGCCAAGCACGTCAACGTGATGGACGCCGCCGAAGCCCTCTTCGCCCGGCAGGGGGTGCGCTTCTCGTCGATCCGCGGCGGCCAGACGCCCACAGCGCGACAGGCGAACGTCGAAGCCTTCGTGAACGACCCGGACGTCGCGGTCGCGGTGTGCTCGCTGACCGCAGCTGGCGTGGGCCTGAATCTGCAGGTCGCCTCAAACATCGTGCTGGCCGAGCTGTCCTGGACCGACGCAGAGCAGACCCAGGCCATCGACCGCAGCCACCGCATCGGGCAGGCCGAGCCGGTGACCGCGTGGCGCATCATCGCCGCGCAGACCATCGACGCCCGGATCGCCGGGCTGATCGACAGCAAGGCAGGGCTCGCCGCCCGGGCGCTGGACGGGTCGGACCAAGAGATCTCCTCGTCGGCCGACGTACAGCTCGAGGCGCTGGCCGCATTGCTGACCGATACGCTGCGGGCGTCATCCGGGCATGTCAACGCCCCGGGTTCCTGACCGTGAGGATTCCCAGGCGAGATTGCGTCCGAGGACCAAGGCCTGCCAAGCGAGCATGCTGGTTCTATCGCCCTGACCGAGCCACCCCTCCGTGCTGGTACGAGAGGCCAAGACGGACTACATGCGGCTACAGATGAGGACGTTCTCGCTGTCGGGAGGTCCTGCATGGTCATGCACGCCAGGCCGGCGGATAGCCGGCATCGCGACTAACAACTACTCGCCGCGGATGAGGCCCAGGGAGCGGGCTCTGGTGACCGCCTCGTCCCGGGTATGGACGCCGAGCCTGTTATACAGGCGTGATGCTCGCTCTTTGGCTGCCGACCGGGAGATGCCCAGCTTGTCGGCGATCACGGAGAAGGGAAGTGGTTTGGGGAGGTAGCGCAGCACCTGGGCCTCGGCCATGGTAATCGACGCCGCCCTGACCCTTGCCCCGGCTTCGCCGGCCGCTTCGGCGGCCACCTCGTCAGCCGCGCCGATGACCGCCAGGGACTCGGCCAGATGCGCGGCCGCCACCTCATCGCCGGCTTGTATGGTGGCGGCGTCTTCGGCTACCGCATCCGCGGTGGCCTGGTCCGCGGCGGCCACGATCAGGCCGGCGGCGGTCAGGGCGGTGACGGCCTCGTGGGCGGCTGCGTCCTCCACCAGTCCGGCAGTGATCAGCGCGCGGACGGCGGCTGCGGCAGCGGCCGACTGGATCTGCTCTGACTCGGCGACCGCCTCGGCCGCTTCGGCCCTGGCTGCTACCGCGGCGAGCAAGGCGTCGGCCTCATCGGCCTGGGCCTGGGCGATCACCTCCGACGCCTCCTCCATGGCGGCGACCTCGGCTCCTACCACCAGGCCGGTCTCGGAGGTCAGGAAGCCCTCACCGATCAGCGTGCCGCCGGTCTCGGCGATGGCGTCGAACAGTTGGGCGGCCCAGTGGTGCTCGACGAGCAGGAAGGCCACAGCGGTCCCCGGCTGGAGAGAATCGGCCAGGGCCCGCGCATCGGCCGGGTCAAAGCCTGCCGGGGCGCCGGCTGGTGCCGGCCTGGCCGGCCCGCCGTCCGCTAGGGGAACGACCGCCGCCAGGAGCGATCCGAAGTCCTCGTCATTGCCGACCGCCAGCTGTTCGATGGCGCCGTCCGGGCTTTTGGCCACGAACAGCATGTCCAGCAGGCGGAGAACGCCCCGGCCGCGCAGACGATCCACCTCGGCCAGGATCCGGTCCTCGGCACCAGCGTCGCGGCTGAAGCTCAAGGCCATCACCTGCAGCGGTGCGGTCATCGTTACCCTCCCTTGTTCCGGCCCGTAATGTCGCCGACCGTACCACCGGGCAGCGTCACCGCCAGCTGATGCATCCGCACCCGGACCGCTCCGACGGCCTGCCCGCGGGACGCCGCAGGCCAGGCCCGGCGCCGGGTGGCCGCCGAGCTGATCAGCGACCAGGAATGCCCGGGTCAGCCATCCGGGGAAAGCTGAGACGCACTGCGTACCCTGGCCAGCCCGCCCTAGCTCTGAACCAGGCCGCCATGCAAAAGACGTGGGCGAAGCACAGAACGATCTTTCGGGCACGGGACGAACCACAGGCCCGATGACCCACCCGCCGCCCCGAACGGCGATTAATACTGCAACGGCACTTAGTATTGTGGCCCGCACGTTGTGAAGAGGCCGGGATAGCGGCTGATCTGGGAGAAGCTGGTTTGGGTGGTGTCGGCCCCCGGCCGGGCCTGACGGGGACGGTGGAGTTTGCGATAGCCAGTCTCAGGCGCGATGGCTGATCCACAGCGATACGTGGGCGGGTTCCAGGGCATGATGCACGACACCGGACAGATCATCTCGTACCGCGTCCAGGTCAACGGCGTCCTTCAGCCGGGCCGCGAAGGCGGCCACGGTCTTGTCCGCGTCGTAGCGGGCCCGGTTGAACCGGCGGTCCACGACTCGCTGTACCCGTCGCCGCAACGGGCTGAACAACGCCGCCGCCACCAGGGTCGACGCGGCCACCGCCACCGGCGATGCCAGCGCCAGCACGTGGGTCGCCAGCAGTACCAGTCCCGCGTACACGCCGACTAGCAGGCCTGTCACCAGCGCATACGCCAGGGTGCGGCTGATGATCCGGTCGATCTCATAGAGCCGGTACTTCAAGATCCCCACCCCGATGCCCACAGGCAGCGCGGCGACCGCAAAGCCGAGCAGGTTGGCCGCAGCCTGCGCCGCGGCCGACATGTGCGGATCGAGAGACGCGATCAAGACGGCGGCGCTGCCACCCGCGACGCAGATCGCGGCTCCGCTCATCAGCCACTTCAGCTGCTGCCGCCGCTCACCGCCCGCCCCCCGCCAGCTGAGCGCCTGCCGCCCTACGAACACCAGCCAGAACACCACCAGAAGCGGCACGACCACTGCCTGAGCCGTGGACAGCCAGGCAGCATTCCCGGTGGGGACGTCGACGACGGACAGGTCGCCGCTGGGCAGGATGTGGATGCTGTGCCCGGCGATGGCGCCGACCGTCACCGCATAGATACTGAGCGGCCACGCAGCACCGACGCCAAGATAGGCCCACAGCACCCGCGACCAGCGGCGCGACCCGGTGCGGCCATCCGGGAACAGCAGGACAACCAGCGCGAACGCCACGATGGCCGGGGCCCACAGGGCGTCAAGGAGCAGCGACGCCGGGCCCAGCGGCCACGTTCCGTGCCTGAGGCGGTAGTCGGCCACCGCGTAACGCTCGCTGTCGATACTGAGCACGAAACACGCCGCGATGCCGAGGAACAGCCAGCCGAGCAGGTTGCGCGGCTGATGCCAGGCGACCACCAGGCCGACTCCCGCGCAGGCCACGGCGATCACCAGCGCCGATGAGTCCGCCACCACCTCGCTGGCCGTGAGCTGGCGGGCGGCCGCGCACAGCGGTAGGTAGGCGGCAAGCAGCACGAGTACCAAGACGCCCAGGGTCATAGCCGTAGCCCTGGCCGGAGACCTCAGGCGGAAGCGGCAGGCCGTGACTCTCGTCGTCATCGGCCCCTGCCCGGCCGCTGGCTGCACCTCTGCCATGTGCGCCACGCTACGCCCGGACCGTTCCGGGAACGTTACCTTTCGCCGCCGCACCCTCTCAACGAGGCCGCAGATCACCAGCTGGGCGTGACGCGGCCGTTCTCACCCCCCGCCACCGCGCCGGGTTCCCTGACAAAGTGCAGCTGCAGGCTCAGGTGAGTCCGTAGCCGCGGCGCCGGTAGTGGCAGAGCCGGGCCTGGTACTGACGTCGCCGGCGCCAGCGGGACCAGAATCAGACGTCCGCGGGATCGGGTGCGTTCCGCTGGATCAGGCTGATCAGGAGCCTGCGGATTTCAACGTGCCAGCGGCTTCCCGCGATCCAGGCCAGGTCCGCGGTGCTGGACCGGCGGGGCCCCGTAGCAGGCGTAATAGGCGATCTCGACCCGGTCGCTGAGGGAGCGGCGGGCCGGCGCGGCGGCGATCAGCGCGTCGGCCCGCTGCTCACCGGCGGGCATGGTCAGCGTGTCGCTGCACCGGATGGCCATCACATAGGACACGTCCCGGCTCTCCAGCCAGGCCTGCAGGTACTTGGCCTGCCCGTAGGTCTCATCCGCGGTGAACCATGCGAACGGCACCCCAGCCGCGATCGCCCGGCTGATCATCGCCTGCGCCTGCCGCGGCTCCGCTCGTGCACCTGGTCCAGCTCGGCAGCGATAAGGTCGCCATCATGCACTCAATCGTCCTTCACGGATCATGTAAGTGCCGTTGCAGTATTAACGCCCGGCGCTCTCACGCCAGGCGACCGCTGGCCGTAGCGCGCACCGATATCTGCCCGTGGGCTACTGCCTGACTTGTCCGGGCAACGCTGAGATGATTGCGGGATGAGCCCACGAAGCCGTGGCCGCCCGCCTGGCCGTGGCCGTCGCCAGCAGCCTAGGCGGCCAGCGGCGCGCCAGGCCGGGCCGCGCCGGGTCACATCGGCAGCCAGTGAAAACTCCCCTGAGTACGGGGAAGGCATAACGGACTGCTGGTTCGAGGAGCCTGAGCCCGGCGACCGGCGCTCGTGGGCACTTCCCCCGGCGCACGGGACCTACCGGGGGCTCGACCTCGAACTGCTGGACCCGGGCGATGAGGATGAGCGCGGGTTGCTGATCGAGGCGCAGCACCCGGAGTTCGCCGATGCGCTGCAGGGTGATGACGAGGTAATTCTCGATGGCGAGCCCGTCAACCCGAGGCTGCATGTGGCCATGCACCAGGTGGTGGCGAACCAGTTGCTGGCTGACGACCCGCCCGAGACATGGCAGACGGTCCAGCGCCTGGGCGGGCTCGGTTATGACTGGCACAACATCATGCACATGATCGCCTCGCTGATCACTGAAGACGTCTACCGGGCCCTCAATGAACACCGCCAGCCCGACCCGGCCGACTACGCGCGGCGGCTGGGCGAGCTGCCTGGCGACTGGCCGCCACCAGAACCCGTCCGCTAATAGGCGAGGTGCAGCTCAGCAGCCGTGGACCGCGTGCCCCCGGGAAATCGGGTGCCCCGGGAAGAGAGCGACCCGGTCAGGAGCGTGACGCCGCATAGCCGAGCACCGCGGCGAGGCCCAGCGCGCTGCGCGGCGCGTAGGCAATACGCCACAGCCCGCCAGGTGCGGCGGCGTACGCCTCGTCCTGCCACGGGTGCTGGTGTGCTGGTGGGGCGGTGTTCAGGTCGTGCACGAGCAGGGCCGCCATCAGCATCCTCGTGGTGGCGGGCTCGAACACCTCGGCCCCGAATCGGTGCGCTCCGGCGTAGGCGGCCGCCAGCACCCGGTTCTTCACCACTGACCGGGTCCGGGTCGGCGGGGCGACGTGCAGGGAGACAGTTGTCCCGGCCTCCCGCGCCAGCATGGCCCGCCACCGCTGCAGGCGTTTGGCCAGGGCGTAGTTGGGGCCTTGCTGGGCGACCAGGCTGTCGTTGATACCAGGGTCCGCGCCGGGCAGGTAGGCCCGGCGCAGGAGCCGCCCGCGGGACAGGGTGCGCAGTGGCCGGCCGGCCAGTTTCGCAGCGCTGGACCGGGCCGCATAGGCCCGGGCGGACTGGGCGACCGCGTCGGCCGGGACCGCGTAGACGTCGGTCGGTGTGGCCAGGAAGGCCAGCGTCACGTCGCGGCGGGCGGCCTGCAGCCGCGCGGTGAGCGCGTCGGCCGCGGCGCACACGGTCACGTTCGCGGCGCCGTCCGCGTAGACGTAGTTGCCGAGCACGAGCGGGCCGTCCAGGCCGGCCAGCCAGTCGGCCGCGGCCGGGATCTCCCGCGCCAGGTCCAGGCCGGCCCGCTGCGCGATGGCCTGGTCGTCGCTGCCGGCGGCTAGTGCCGCGTCAGGGTCGACCGGCACCAGGAGGGTGCCGGCACCGCGCCGGGCCATGCCCAGCACCCGCGCCCAGACGGCTGGGCTCCGCAGGTCAACGCCCACCACCCGGGCGCCCCAGCGGAGCAGCACCTCCAGCGGGCCCACCTCGGCGCCCGCGCCCAGAGCGATCACCGTCTGGCCGGGCAGGCCCAGCCACTGCGGATGCGCCGCGACCTCCCGCACGGCTTCGGCGCACGAAGGCTCGATGATGCCGCCCGTAACCCATGCGTCCAGCCGGCCGGCCAGCGCCGCACCGGACAGCCGTTCGCCGTGGTAGGGCAGCGACAGCTCGGTCTCCGGCGGCCCGGTGCCCGGCACGCTCAGCGTGCCGAACGAGGCCTGCGCAGGTGCCGACAGCAGGGCATCCAGGCCTGTCTCCGTGCCGCCCGGCCCGGTGACCTGCATCCGGGCGTGCAGCGACGCCGCCCCATCACGGGCAATCGAGAGCGCGGCGGTCCTAGACGGCAGCCCGGCCTCGACGAGACGGCGGAAATGGGGCAGGTAGCCCGAACGCCAGCTGGTCTCCTGCTCGGCGCCACGAGCGCCCACCGGGTCCACTGGGCGCAGCGCGTCCGCCACCACCGCCCGGCCCAGCGCGGACGTGCTCCGCCGCCCATCGGCGGACAGCGGGAAGACTACCTGCCCCGTTTCCCCGCTCTCCATCAGGCACCCCCTGTCACGACCACCGTAGACCTGATCCCGCCGCCCCGCCCAGCCCGCCGCCGGGCGCCGGGATGTATCAGGAGCGGGCTAAAGGTCTCCATCCCGGTAAAGGCGCGGTGAATGGCAAGTGACGGGCACCGCGCACCGGGGGACGGTATGGCGCGCTGCTCGAACGCTGTCGTTTGCGCTCAGCGCGGGGGAAGGCTCTGATGAACGGGAAATATGTTGGCTACGTCGCGGGTGAGGACCCGCTCCATGGCTTTCTCAGCCGGATCATGCGCGATCGCCTGGAGGTGCGCGAACCGTGCCTGGCGTTCCGTGTGTTCCGGCTGTCTGGGAGCAACGAGGTCTACGCCTACGAGGAGAAGTTCAGCGGGGCCAAGGTCATCTGCAAGTTCTACGGTCCGCGGTTCGGAACGGATCTGGACAGGGCGGCCTGGATGGCCCGCCAGGAGTACGAAGGCCTTCAGACGCTGCGCCGCTACAACCTGGTCGGCTCGCCACACCACGTCATCCGCCCGCTCGGGCTTAGCCGCGATATAAACGGCGTGCTGGCCGTCGAGTACTATCCCGGCGAGGAATTCAGCCACGCGATCGCGCGGGCGACGCTGTGCCGTGACGACGCGCACCTGTACTGGCGGCTGACGGCCCTGGCCTACTTCCTCGCCACCCAGCACAACCGGACGGCCAACGGGGCAACGGTGGATTTCGACCCGGAGTGCCGGTACTTTGACACGCTCGTCGGCAGGCTCAGCAAGGCCCGCCGCATCGGGCACCGGGACATCGACGAGCTGTCCAGGCTGCGCGACGGCTGGCGGCAGCGGCCCCAGATGTGGCAGGACCGGCAGGTCTGGCTGCACGGCGATGCCACCCCGGCCAACTTCCTGTTCGGCCACGACATGGACGTCGCGGCGATCGACCTGGAGCGGATGAAGCGCGGGGACCGCATGTTCGACGTCGGGCGGGTCGCTGGCGAGCTCCAGCACGCGTTCATGCGCGACTCCGGCGACCGGCACCGCGCGGACCAGTTCATCAGGCACTTCCTCTGGGAATACAGCTGTCATTTCCCGGACCGTGAGCAGGCGTTCGAATCGGTTTCTGCCCGCGCGCCGTATTACATGGCGCTGAACCTGCTGCGGGTCGCGCGCAACGGCTACATCGGCCAGGACTACGGCCGGAGGCTGGTGAGGCAGGCGAAGAGACTGCTGCATGCCGCCTGACTGCCTCGGATCCGCCGCGGCGGGCCTGGCGGCCTATACTCGTTGCCGACGCCCGGCCGAGCGGGAGGTACTGACGCGAAGCATGGACATCCGCGCGGTCGCCTTCGACGTGAACGGCACCCTGGTCAGGATCCTGGCCGATGACGACGAGGAGCGGATCTTCCGCGCCGCGGGGCACTTCCTCACCTATCAGGGCATCGCCCTGCACCGGCACGAACTCCGTGATCTCTATTTCCGGATCATGAAGGAGCAGCTGCGGGCCAGCCCGGAGAAATACCCCGAATTCGACGCCGTCGGTATCTGGCGCAGCATCATCGAAGATCACGGGACGGGCTTCACCCGCGCCCTGCCGGCCGCGAAGCTCCGGCAGCTGCCGCTATTCCTGGCCGAGATGGCCCGCGGCATCTCGCGCCGGCGGCTCGGCCTGTACCCGTATGTCTGCGAGGTGCTCGACGTGCTGCGCGAACGGTACCCGCTCGCGATCGTCACCGACGCGCAGAGCACGTATGCGCGGGGCGAGCTGCACCAGGTCGGCCTGCTCGGCTACTTCGACCCGGTCGTCATTTCCGGCGACCACGGGTACCGCAAGCCCGACCAGCGGCTCTTCCAGTTCGCGCTCGACGGGATGGGAGTGGCGGCCGGGAACACGCTGTACGTCGGTAACGACATGCACCGTGACATCTACGGCGCGCGGGCGGCCGGCCTGGCGACCGTGATGTTCGATTCCGATCAGGGCGTGAAAGCGTACCGGGATTGCGTGCCCGACTACACCATCACCGACTTCCGCGACCTCCTGGAGATCCTGGGCGCTACCGGATGAGCCTGCCGGGCCGGCCAGGCCGCACCGTGGCACGGTCAGCGGGCCGGCCGGGGGGTGGCTGGACGTCAGGCGGGGTACCTGTCCGTCCAGGCGTCGATGACGTCGAGCATGGTGTGGGCCGGCTCGGGTGGCACGAAGCCAAGCGTGTCCTGCAGGATCTGGTGCACGACTGGGTGCAGCCGGTTCCCGGTGAACGCCTGGTGGTCGTCCCTGGACTGCCAGACGTCGACGTAGCGGAGCCCGGACTCGGTGTGCCAGGCCAGGTGGGCGATCAGGCCGGGTGGGCGTTCGGGGCCCAGGCCGTCCTTGATGCGGGCATAGATCTCGGCGTTGATCGGTACGTCGTAGGTATATGCGTAGGTCATCGGATCCCTCCCCGATATTGATCCGAAGTATGTTCGGGCCAATATGTGTATCGTGACCCCCATGCCCGGCCCCGTCAAGAGGCGCTATGACACCACCGCCCGCCGTCAGGCCGCCGCCCGGACCCGGGCGGCCGTCCTGGACGCCGCCCGCGGGCTGTTCAGCGAGCGCGGCTACGCCGCCACCTCGATGGCTGCGATCGCCAGCCGGGCCGGGGTGGCGCTGGACACGGTGTACGCCTCGGCCGGCCGCAAACCCGAACTGGCCCGGCTGCTGATCGAGACCGCGATCTCCGGCACCGACCAGGCCGTCCCCGCCGAGCAGCGCGACTACGTGCAGGCGATCCGGGCCACTCCCGACGCTGGCACCAAGATCGCCATCTACGCTGCGGCCGTCACGGCGATCGCGCCCCGCCTGGCGCTCGTGCTCGGCATCATCCAGCAGGCCGCCCCCGCCGAGCCGGAACTGGCCCAGCTGTGGGACCAGATCGCCGAGCGCCGGGCCGCGAACATGCGCCGGTTCGTGGCCGACCTGGCCAGCGTCCACCCGCTGCGCCTGGATCCCGGCCAGGCCGCCGACATCGTCTGGGCCACCAACGCCACCGAGCTATACCAGCTGCTGGTCGGCCAGCGGGGCTGGAGCCCGCAGCGCTACGAGCGCTTCCTCGCCGACACCTGGCACCGTCTGCTGCTCGCCGACTGAGGCCGGCCGCCCCCAGTACCGCGGGTTAACCTGGCCGGATGCGCAGAGGCCTGACCATGCAAGATCTTGGAGACCTGGCCGAACTCCCGTTGCTCGCGGTGCTGGCCACGTACCGGCGCGACGGCACGGTACTGCTGTCCCCGGTGTGGCAGGAATGGCGGGACGGCGGATTCGGCGTCGTCACCAGCAGCCGCAACGTGAAGGCGGGGCAGCTGCGGCGGGACCCACGGGCCAGCATCGTGGTCTGTGAGCATTCCCCGCCGTACCGCGGAATCGAGGTGCGCGGCCAGGCCCGGCTGGTCACCGCGGGAGCCCGCGACGCGGTGCGCCGGATCGCGTCCCGCTACCTTGGCCGGGAGGCCGGCGCCGCGTATGCCGACACGGCCAGCGACGACCTCCTCATCCGCCTCGAGCCAGGTGAGCTGCGGGCCTGGGACTTCGCCGACGGCCGTCCTGAGCCCGGGCCCCGCGCTGCCCGGCGCCATTTCGGCCCAGCCGGGCAGTGCGCGGCCGAAGGGCGGCCTGGCCCATCCAGATAGGGGGTATCAGAAAGACGGGGCGTGTCTCTGACTGAGTGGGGGCAGCTGGCCGCCGGGATCGCCCGTTGCCCCCACGGTCAGCAGGTCATCGAAGGGGGCCGCAATGGGTGGGACCAGTGGGGTAGCAGACACGGGTCATGTCAAGGACGAGTTCTTTGCCGCGGCGATGTACATGTTCCACATCACCGGCTTCCCGCAGCAGCCCGGTGTGCTGTCGCACCAGGCGGCCGCGCCGCCCGGCGCCCGGCTGGATGTCTGGCCTACCGACCCGGGCGATGCCCGGCACATTCCCGGCCCCGGCCCCGGCGGGCTGGCGCTGAGCACGACGGCCTTCTCGCTGCAGAACAGCGGTAACCGCACTCTGCACGCACCTAAACGGTCGTGGAAAATCACCCTGGAGCACACCGGGCATGGCGGCAATCACCTGGCCGGGATGACGCGTGTCAATCTCAAGTCGATGTACAACGATCCCTCCCAGATGCGGGAGGCACTTGCCTGGCGGCTCTTCCGGGAAGCTGGCGTTCCCGCGGCGCGGCACACGTACGCGAAGCTCGCGTTCGATGAAACTTACTACGGCCTGTTCTCCGTGATCGAGCAGGTTGACCGGAGATTCCTGAAGGATCACTTCGGCGATAATGACCGCGGCAACCTCTATAAGGCCTATTGCGGGGACGTAGGATGCGCGACCCTGGAACACCGGGCCGGCCCCGACGGTGATGACAGCGGGCGGCAGTACTTCCGGGCTGGCGGCGACGACCGCACCTACCGGCTCAAGACCAACGAGGCTGACCACGACGCCAACACCTACGATGACCTGGCGAAATTCATCGTGGCGATCAACGGCACGGGACTCCCCGGCGGAGACGGCCGGTTCGGCACCGACGCATTCCGGGAGTCAGTTGACGCCATCATGAACGTGCGCGCCTTCCTCCGCTGGGCGAGTGTCAACCTGCTGCTGGGCAGCTGGGACAACTATTACGCGACCCCGTCCAACTACTACCTCTATAACTCGGGGCGGCTGGGCGGCGCAGGCGACTTCATGCAGTCCCCGTATTTCACGTTCATCCCGTGGGATTACGACAACTGCCTGGGCATCGACTACTTCGGCACGAAATGGCAGTATACTGATATCATCGACTGGCCCAGTAATACTCGCCATTACTGGCGGGAACACGCTATATCACGTATACCACTGGTGCAGAATCTGCTCCGTAACCGGGATTACCGGCAGTATTATCTGGACCATCTGGAATTTCTGCTCGACAGCCAGTTCAACCCGGACGCTATCAGCGAGCAGATCATGCCCGACTCCGACGGCGGCCTGTGGGGCCGCGTTCACCAGGCCGCCTACCTCGAATCAGCCACCCCCTACGGCCAGCCGTTCACCGGCCGCCAGTTCAGCAACGACGAGGTGTACCTGAGCGGCTGCAAGCAGAACGAGCTCCGGCACGGGCAGGAAAAGGCCGACGGCATCATCCACTACGTCCGGATGCGGCGCGACAGCGCGCGCCAGCAACTGGCCGAGCTGCGCAAGAGCACCCCGCGCGGCGCCAGCGGCGCTGCCTTCCCCGCCGTCATGGAACCGCTGCCGTGACCGGGGACAGCGGAGGCACGGTGGCTGCCGTCCAGGCCCCGATGCAGCAGCTTGAGCTGGTCAGGGAAGCGAAAGTCGCCGACATCCTGGGCGGCAGGCTGGACCCGAGGCTGGAAGCGAGCGGCGTGCTGGCCAAGGACGGGCTGTGCTACGTCATCTTCGACAACATCCCGCATATCGCGTGCGTCGGCGCCGAACTCTCCCCGGCGGCGGCCGCCAATCACGTGATCGAGCAGGACCGGGGCCATCCCCGTGGCTTCGAGGACATCGCGTATGACCCGGGGAACCGCCGGTTCTATACCCTGATCGAATCGCTGCCGCGGGGCCGCACGAAGTTCATGGCCGCGGTGCAGGAGTATGACATCAACTTCGGCTATGCCGGCTGTGCCTGGCTCGACTTCCCGCTCGACCGGCCGAACAAGGGGCTGGAGGGCCTGACCTGCGTGCACCGTGCCGGACAGACGTACCTGCTCGCCCTGTGCGAGGGCAACAGGTGCAGGGGAGGGGCGGCGGGCCGTATCCCCGGCGGGGGACGGATTCACGTGTTCCGGCGCGGCCGGCACCACTGGGACCGGGTGGGCAAGATCCGGCTGCCGGAAACCGTCCTGTTCGTGGATTACAGCGGCATCTCGGTGGACGGCGACCGGATCGCGGTTGTCTCCCAGGTCTCATCGGCGCTGTGGGTGGGCACCCTCGCGCCGTCCCGCTGGGAGGTCACTGGGCCCGGTACCTGCTACGTGCTGCCGAGAGATGCTGATGGCAGCATCCTCTACGGGACGGCCGAAGGAGTGTCGTGGCTAGCCCCGGACCAGGTGGTCATGGTCTCGGACAAGGCCAAGCGGGACCAGGACCACCGGTGCCGGGCCAAGGATCAGTCGATCCACATTTTCCGGATCCCGCCCGCGCAGGAGCTCCTTATCCCCGCCGGGTTATCCCGGTGACCACCCATGCCCGGCCAAGGGCGCTGCAATACAAAGCCACAATGACGAGGACCAAACCACGTTGCAGTGCTGCACTGTGGGTGTTCGCCAGCAGCGCTACGCCAAGGCCGAGCTGTGCTGCGTAGCCCCCAGCCGAAATCGACGCGAAGGCGATATTCAGCTTTCTGTCTCGAAAGCCGGGGGAGAAATTTCCAGCCCGCTTTGCCCTCGGTATCAGCCGTCTGGTGGCCAGCAGGCCGACGGTTGCCATTGCCAGGCTTGATAGCGCGAAGACGACTGAGCCCCCGGTCAAGGCCACGATCGAGACTAAGAAGATGTCTACCAGGGCAACAAACGCGCTCCCGGCCAACACAGTTCGCAACTCCCGAGTTGTGGGGTTCGCGTCATCCGCGTTGACGACCGATACGGCGACGACCAGCAACCCCAAGATGGCAGCGGATGCGCCCGCGCTTGCGATGAAGAAGCTCCCATAGTGGCCCACCACAACGCCACCCTATCGGGCATCGGCGGCTATCTTGCCGAGGCGTGCCCGGCCGCGGCCTGGCTTTATCACCGGAGCGGGATCGGCTCGGCCGTACGGGGGAGGCGCCGCAGGCCGCCGCCCGGCAGCGGCTGGCGGGCGGTCAGGCGGAACTCGACCTCGGCCTGGGCGGTGCGGGACCCGCCGGGCCGTCCTCGAAGCGCCCGGACACCGGTGAACGCTCAGCGGCCTGACGGCAGCTGGGCACGTTCGGTGAGGCACTGTGACATGAGTATCGCGTTCTCTGCCAGCACGGAGAGCCAGTAGTTCATCCGCTCGGCATTGGTCAGATCCCGCCAGTGCGAGAACAGCCCGGCGGCATCGGCCAGGGGCAGCCGGCCTTCGACCTGATGGATCTCCAGGGTGAAGGACACTCCCGGCAGGCCGCGCGCCCCAACCGCCGCCCGCACGATGGATGCCAGGCCGCCCGGCCCGTACATCATGCTGAGTGACCGCGCGCCCTGGTAGGCGAAGGGAACCGGCAGCCGGGTCAGGAACGTAAAGTGATCATGGAGACCTGGGGTGAGGGGATGCCCATCATGCAGGTGGAAATGGAGCTGCTTGCCGAGCCGGCCGATCGAGCGGGTCATGTCGAGCACGCACGGCAATGCGCTGCGCACCGCGTCCTGCACCTCGGCGGCGAGCTCGGGCAGCCTGCCGTCCCCTGGGTCAAGGTCCCCGAGGCTCAGACCAGGATGACGGCGGGCGAAGCTGGCCGAGGCTTGCCTTATCCCGATGTGGCCGACGTCGAGGCAGCAGCTGATCCGCTCCGCGTCTTGCAGCCGCTCCGCCACCTCGACGAACCAGGCTGGCTCCAGGCCGGCGGCGTACTCGAGATAGACCAGCGGAGCGTCCGGCCGCTCGCCCAGGCGCGCGTTGAGGTCACGCATCCCGGCCAGCAGCCGATCCGTCTGCGCTGCCATCTCTCGTTTGTCGTGGACGACCAGGCCGGCCACCCGGCCCGCATAGCGGCGGGCGAACTCGGCCACGACGGCGCGGCCCGGCTCATGCAGCACGTTGACGCCACGGTCCAGGTGGACTAGAGGCAGGGACGGGTGCGGTGGCACGAAGCGCAGCACATGGTCCAGCTCGGCGGGCGTGCCGGCGTACGCCTCGGCGCCCAGCCCAAGCTGGCCGAAGCGGAGCCTGGCCAGCCTGAGCAGCGCATCGTCCCCCGCGACCCGGCGCTGGAACAGGCCGTGCACTGGCTCAAGCGTCTCTGTGCCCACGCCCCCTATCCTGCGCCCGTCGGTGCAGCAAGGCCACGGTGGCCCCCGCAGCCATCATCGGCCGGCCAGCGCAGCGATGAGCCGGCCAGCGGGGAACCGTCTTATCTTCAGGGGGGGACGCGCTGGCCATCCGGCCGCCGCCCAGGAAGGAGGCACCTCGTTGAACGGCACCACCCCCCCGCCGGTCACCGTGTCCCGGCGGATCAGCGCCCCGGCGCACGACATATTCGAGATCCTGGCCAACCCGGCCCGGCACCTGGAGATCGATGGCTCCGGCATGCTGCGCGGGGCCGCGTCCACCGGCGTCATCTCCGGCGCCGGGGACATCTTCGTGATGAAGATGTACTACTCCGAGCTGGGCCACTACGAGATGAACAACCACGTCGTCGAGTTCGAGCCGGACCGGCGCATCGGCTGGGAACCCGAAGCCGGCCGTGGCCACTCGGGCGCGTCCGGCTCCGCCGCGGACCGCTGGGGACACCGCTGGAGCTACCAGCTCACCCCCGACGGCCCGGACGCCACCATCGTGACCGAGATATACGACTGCTCCCGGGCCCCGGAAGAGGAGCGGATCGGGATGGACAACGGCAGCGTCTGGGCCGAGAGCATGGCCAGGACACTCGAGCGCCTCGACGCGCTCTGCACCAGGCAGCCCGGAACGAAGCCCGCCACCGGCTGACGCCCGGCCGCCGCCGGCCGACGCCCGGCCGCACCCAGGCGGTTACCAGCGCGTTTGCTGCCGTTTCGGGCGTGGCGCCCCGAATATCCCGGGTTGGCGGCGTAGCGTTCGGCGCGGACGCGTGCACCGTTACTGGGGCTGCTTATGTCGGATGGGTTGCCGTGCGGGTAGCTGGGCGGCGGATCGGGGTCCCGCCGCTGGCCGCCGTGGCCGTGGTGCTGTCGGCTACCGCCCTGGGTGCGTCGTCCTGCGCCCGGGCCGCCCCGGGCGCCCAGCCGTCGGTGCGGGCCGCCCCGCACCTCACAGCCCAGGTCGAGCCGGCCGCGCCCGGAGTGTCGGTGCTGGCCGGCGGGCCGGGCGTGCTGGCCGCCGGGATGGCCCGCGCCCTGTTCTCGTCCGCGCCGGTGGTGGCGGTGGCCGGGACCGGCCGTCCGGCCAGCGTGTCAGCCGCGGCCGCCTGGGCCGGGCGGGCCCACGCGCCGCTGCTGCTGGCCACCGGAACCCGGGCCGGGACGGTGACCCGGGCCGAGATCGGTTCGCTGCACCCCCGGGCCGTGCTGGCCGTGGGCGTGCGCCGCGCGGCGCTCGCGGCGCAGCTGCCCGGCACCCAGGTCGTGACCCGCCCGGCCGCGCTGCCGCCCACGAGCACGTTCCCGCCGCTCAGCCGGGTGGTGGTGCTGGTCCACCGGGGGGCGTCCGGGACGGTGGCGGCGGCTGTCGCCACCGCGCAGGCCGCGGGCGCGCACGTGATCACGGTGCACGGCTTCGATCCGCGGGCCGACCCGGCCGCAATCAGCGCCCTGGCCGCCGCCCGGCCGCGGCGGGTGATCGCGCTGGGGGCCCGGTTCGGGCCGGTGGGCCTGCTGCAGGCGCGGCTGGCGGTGGCCGAGACCGGGGTGCAGCTGCCCGGCGGCGGCCAGGTGCTGTTCCCGATGCGGCGGCTGGTCGCGCTGTACGGCCATCCCGGCACCCCGTCGCTCGGGGCCCTGGGCCAGCAGGACCTGCCCGCCAGCATCGCGCGGGCCAGGCAGCTGGCCGCCCGGTACCAGCGGCTGAGCAGCGTCCCGGTCATCCCCGCGTTCGAGATCATCGCGACCGTGGCCGAAGGGTCGCCGGGCCCGGACGGCAGCTACTCCTACCAGACCCCGGTCCGGGTGCTCCGGCCGTGGGTGCGGCGCGCCTCCGCCGCCGGGCTGTACGTCGTGCTCGACCTGCAGGCCGGCCGGGCCAGCCTGCTCAGCCAGGCCAAGCTCTACGCACCGTTCCTGGACCGGCCCAACGTCGGGCTGGCCCTGGACCCGGAGTGGAAACTGCAGCCCGGGCAGCGGCCGCTGCAGCAGATCGGCAGCGTGAGCGCGGCCCAGGTCAACACGGTCAGCAACTGGCTGGCCGCCCTCACCGCGCGGCGCCATCTGCCGCAGAAGCTGCTGGTGCTGCACCAGTTCCGGCTGTCCATGCTCGGCCACGAGCACCGCATCGACACCCGGCACGACGACCTGGCCATCGTCATCCACATGGACGGCCAGGGCACGCCGGCCGACAAGCAGCAGACCTGGCTGGCGGTCACCGCGGCCGCCCCCCGGCACGTCTTCTTCGGCTGGAAGAACTTCTACACCAAGGACCATCCGATGCTGACCCCGGGGCAGACCATGGCCCGGGCACCGCAGCCGGTGATGATCTCCTACCAGTGACCGCCAGGATCACACGGTCTTCCTTTTGCCTAACGCCCGCGCGGCCCGGGGGCCCGGACCGTGCGGCGGTGCGTCAGTGCTGGGCCGAGTACGCGGTCTCCCGGGCCGCCCGGCGCTGGGCCCGCTGGTCGCGGGCCTGGAAGTACTCGCCGCCCTCGATGCTGATGTGCGGCAGCAGGCGGCCGGCCCAGCGGGGCAGGTACCAATTGGCCCGGCCCATCAGCACCATCAGCGCGGGCACCAGCAGGCAGCGGACGATCGTGGCATCCAGGATCACCGCCACGGCCAGCCCGACGCCGAACTGCTTGACGGTCGGATCGCCGTTGAGCACGAAGCTGCCGAACACGAACACCATGATGGTGGCGGCCGCGGTGATGACCCGGCCGCTGGTGATCAGCCCGGAGACCACCGAGCTCTTGTTGTCCTGGCCCTCGTGCACGTGCTCCTCGATCTGGCTGACCAGGAACACCTCATAGTCCATGGACAGCCCGAACAGGATCGCGAACATGAACAGCGGCACGTACGACACGATCGGCACCGGGCCGTCCAGGCCGATCAGGCCGTGCAGCCAGCCCCACTGGAACAGTGCGGTCAGCACGCCGTAGGCGGCGCCGATCGACAGCACGTTCATCACCGCCGCCTGCATCGGGACGACGACGGTCCGGAACGCCAGGACCAGCAGCAGGAAGCTCAGCACGATGACCACCGCTATCTGCAGCGGGAGCTTGGCCGAGATCTGAGACGCCAGGTCAACGTCGCCGGCCGTGGTGCCGCCCACGTAGGCCGTCATGTCCGTGCCCTTCTCGGCCGCCGGGATGACACTGGACCGCAGCGTGCCAACCAGATCGGCGGTGGCCTGCTCGGCCGGGCCGGTGCTGGCGACGGCGTTGAAGTAGGCCGTGGTCCCGGCCTTGTCGAGCTGGACCGGGGTGACCGCCGTGACCCCGTGCGTCTTCGAGACGTCCTGTTCCAGCGTCTGCAACCGCGGATCACTGGAACTCTGCGCGCGGGAGCCGAGCGACACCGCGATCAGCAGCGGCCCGTTCACCCCGGGCCCGAAGTTGTCGGTGATCAGGTCGTAGGCCCGGCGCGCGGTGGTGGACTCGGACAGCGCCGCGACATCCTTCTGCCCCAGGTGCAGCGACAGCAGCGGGGCGGCCAGCGGGATGAGGATGGCCAGCGCGGCCAGCCCGGCGAGCACCGGGCGGCGCGCCACGGCCGCCGCCCACCGCGCCCACGCGCCCGGCTGGCCCGGGTGCGCGGCCCCGCGATCGGGGTGACGGCCCCGGACCCGGAGGGCGTTCAGCCGCAGACCGGTTATCGCGAGCAGGGCCGGCAGCAGGGTGAGCGCGGCCAGCACCGCGACCACCACCGCGACCGCGGCCGCCAGGCCCATCGTGGTGACCAGCGGGATGCCGGCCACCGCCAGCGACAGCAGCGCGATGGTGACCGTGCCGCCGGCGAACGATCACCGCGCCGCCCGACGTGGCCACCGCGCGGGCCAGTGACTCCCGCACGTCCAGGCCGCCGGCCAGGCCGCGGAAGTGCCGGGTCACGATGAACAGGGCATAGTCGATGCCGACCCCGAGCCCGATCATCGTGCCCAGGGTGGGTGCCACGGTGGACACGGTGATCGCGTGGCTGAGGATCTGGATGACCGACAAGGTCGAGGCCAGCCCGAGGATCGCGGTCACGATCGGCAGCAGCATGGCCACCACGGTGCCGAATACGTAGGTCAGGATGACCATGGCGGCCAGGATGCCGATCAGCTCGCTGGACTCGGTGGACGGTTTGGACACCTTCTGCCCCAGCTGGCCGCCGGTCTCCACCTGGATGCCGGCCGCCTGGGCCGGTTTGGCCGCCGCGTTGATGATCGTCTGAGCGTCGTTCACCGACAGTGAGCCGGGATCGACCGACGTGGTCACCGACAGGTAGCCGGTGGACTGGTCCTTGCTGAGCGCGGAAGCGCCCTGCGAAGTCAGCGGGTTGATCACCGAGGCGACATCCGGGGCCTTGGCCACGTCGGCCGCGGCCTGGTTCACCGCGCTGGCGTACTTGTCGTCGGTCAGCTTGCCGTGGCTGACGTGCAGCACGATCGGGCTGGACCCGTTGGCCTGGTCGGGGAACGACTTGCTCAGCGCGTCGGTCGCCTGCTGGCTGCCCGTGCCGGGCAGCGTCAGGTTGTCGCTCGTGCTGTCGCCCAGCCGGTGGGACACCCCGACCAGCACGATCGTGACGATCAGCCAGGCGGTGAGAACGAGGTAACGGTGCCGGGCGCAGAACCGCGCCAGGCCGTACAGGGCACCTGTCATGACCAGCTCTTTCCGTGCGTTGGAACCTCTGGCCAACGTGCCTGGCGGGCAGAACCGGTCACAAGCGGGGATCCCCGAGGGTTATCCCTACTGTTTTGCGGACCGTGCCGGGTGCGGGGCTGGCGCGGTGTTAGGGCAGCGCCGGCTTACTCGCCGATGGCCGCGGCCAGCTGGAACCGGGACCGGATGCCGAGCTTGGCGTAGGCGCTGCTCAGATGCCGTTCGATGGTCTTTTCCGTGACGAACAGCGCCTGGGCCAGCTCCCGGTTGGTGCGTCCCTCGGCCGCCTCCCGGCACACCCGCCACTCGGCTGCGGTCAGCGCGCCCGGACCGGTCAGCTCGGCCCGCGCCCGCCGGCCGGGCCCGGCGTGCAGTTCGGCCAGGGCGCGTTCGGCCAGCGCGCCTGCCCCGCACCCGACAGCCAGTTTGATCGCCTGGCGCAGCGCGTTCCGGCCCGCGGCCCGCTGATTCGCGCGGCTCAGGTACGTGCCGAGGTCAGCGAGTGCATGCGCCAGTTCCAGCCGCGCCCCGCTGCGCTCCAGCACCGCGACCGCCTCGCGGAGCAGGCTGCCCCGGGCGCCGGTTTCGCGGGCGGTATGGGCCGCGGCGCGCAGGGCCAGGCCCAGCGCCCCGGGGGCGCCGACCCGGCGGGCCAGCGCGACCTGTCCCTGGGCCAGCTCGGTGGCCAGCTCATGCTGGCCCAGCCCGGCCAGCGCCGGGGCGGCCGCGGCCCGCCAGTCACCCGGCCAGGACAGGCCCACCGCTTCGAGCCGGCGGCCACACCAGAGCAGATCGGCGACCCCTTCCTCAGGCCGGCCCTGGGCGATCCGCAGCTGCCCGCGGGCGACCAGGAACCTCGGCACGTAGATGTGGTCCTCTTCGATCGTGGCCGGGGCGACCTGGCTGGCCAGGTCCTCCGCTTCGCCCAGCGCGCCGTGCTCGACGTGCGCGGTCACCGCCACCGCGATGAGCTGCAGCACCGCGAAATGCTGCCCGCCGGCCAGCAGCAGGCCAGTCTCCGCTTCGACCTGGGCGCTGCGCAGCGAGCCCTGGGCCAGGGCGATGGCTGCGCGCTGGCCCAGAATGAGGCCTTCCCGCGTCGCGTGCCCCGCACGGCGGGCCCGGTCCAGCGCCACGTCCAGGAGCTGGCTGGCCAGGTCGTACTGCTCGCCCAGGAGCAACGTCATCAGGGCCAGCAGCACGGCGTCGGTCTGCACGCCGGGCGGCAGCTCGGTGCTGAGCGCGGCCTGGACTTCGGCCACCGCAGGCCCGGCCGGGCCGCCGCGGAGCAGCCGTTCCTGGGCCCGGACGATTCGCGCGATAGCCGCGTAGCCCGGGTGGCCGCGGGCCTGGGCGCCGTACGCCACGAGCCGGTTGTCCAGATCGCCGCGCAGTTCCGGGACGGCAGTGGTCACCATCAGGAGTTCGGCGCCAAGCTGGAGCGAGCGATCCGGCTCCCGCGGCCGCAGCTCGGCGGCCAGCCCGGCCAGCGCGGCGGCGGCCGCCCGGGCCGACCGCCCGCCCGATGCAATCGCGCACCGGCCCAGCAGGGAGGCCGCGTCGGCGCGGGTGCCCAGGCCGGCGGGGGTGCCCAGCCCCGCATGGGTGGCCGGGCCGGCGTGGGTGCCCAGGCCTGCACGGGTGGCCGGGCCGTTGTTCCCGGGATCCGTGGGGGTGCCGTGGCGGCCCGCGGCCAGCACCGCGCGCAGATGGTTCTCGGCCGCCTCGAACTGCATCGTGGCCAGCTCGCACCGGCCCAGATCGGTGAGGATCTCGGCGCGTTCCTGTTCTGGCGGGGACTCGGCCAGGGCCCGCTGCAGCCGGGCTGCCGCTGTCCGCGGGGCGCCGCGCCGGATGGCGCTGGCCGCGGCGGACCGGAGCGTGCCGACCCGCTGCGGATCCCCGGTCGGGGTGGTGAGCAGCAGGTGGGCGGTGACGCGTTCGGCTGGGGCGCCCTGCCCGGCCAGGGTGCTGGCCGCCGCCGCGTGCCGCGCCTGGCGCTCGCCGGGCGCAAGATCGTCGTACAGCGCCGCCCGGACGATGGGGTGCACGAACCCCAGCCGCTCGTGGTCGCTGAACAGGCCGGCCCGGACCAGCCCATCCGCGGGCGCGCGGGCCCGGTCTGGGCTGATGCCGGCCACCTGCGCCGCGAGCGTTAGGTCGCAGTCATCGCCCAGCACTGCGACGGCGCGCGCCAGTTCGCCAGCTTCCGTCCCCAGCGCGGCCAATCTATACAGCACGAAACGCCGGACCGCGGCTGGTCCTACCGTGCCCACCTCAGTCGCTGCGGCGGCTGACGGCAGGACGCCTTCGGCGTCGAGGGTGCGCAGCAGCTCGCGGAGGAACAGCGGGTTGCCGCCGGTGGCGTTGTGGCACGCGCGGCAGAACTCCTCGTCTGCCTCGGGACTCAGCTGGTCCCGGGTCCAGGCCACGGTCGCGGGCACGCTCAGCGGCTGCGGGGAGATCGCGATGGCCTGCGGGTTGGCGGCTAGCTGAGCCCAGAGGTGAGCCGTTTCAGTGCTGGTGCTGGTGCTGGTGCTGGCGCTGATGGTGGTGGTGGCGGTGGCGGGCGGGTCGGCTGGCCGGCCGGCCAGCAGCAAGGTGACCGGGAGCCCGTCGATGCGCTGGGCCAGGTAGGCGAGGAAACGTAGCGAGTCCCGGTCGGCCCACTGGCAGTCGTCCACTGACACGAGCAGCGGTCCCCGGCCGGCCAGGTTGGCCACCAGCCAGTACAGGCTGTGCAGCGCCTCGAAGCCAACCGCGGTGCTCGGTGGCGGCTGCTCGTCGGCCTCGAACAGCCGGGCGGCGAGGGCGGCCCCGCGGGTGAACAGCTCAGTGCGGTCACCGGGCTCGTTGCGGACCACCGGCTCGAGCAGCTGGCGGACCACGCCGAACGCGAACGGCTGCTCCAGCTCGGACGCTCTCGCCGCCAGCGGGGTGAGGTGCGCCTGCCCGGCCTGGTGGTGTGCCTCGCGGAGCAGTGCGGTCTTGCCCAGGCCAGGCGGCCCCTGGATCAGCAGCACCGTGCCGTCCCCGGCGCACGCCCGGCTGAGCCCGGAGCGCAGTGTCGCCACCTCGCGCCCGCGCTCCAGCAGCTCCCCGCGCCCCCCGGCCGCACTGAACGGCACAATTGGCACGATACCCGGCAGGCCGGGGGTGGCGTCAGCTCGCCCGGGCCCAGTGGCGCGGGGGCGCCGCGGGGCCCGGGCGAGCTCGGCTCGGCTCAGCTCAGCTCAGCTCGGCTGGCTCGGCCCCACCGGGGGGCCCGGGCGGAACAGGACGGCGGCGAGCACGGCGCCGGCCGCGAAGATGGCCGCCGCCCACCCGAACGCGATGGTGTAGCCGTGCAGCCCGGCCAGCCCGGCCAGCGCGGGCACCGGGTGCCCGTCGAGCACGGTGTGCGGGCCGAGGTGGGCGGTGAGGTAGGCGGCGGTGGCGCTGGCGGCCAGCGTGTTCAGCAGCGAGGTGCCGATCGACCCGCCGACCTGCTGGCCGGTGTTGACCAGGGCCGACGCCACGCCCGCGTCGGAGGCGGCCACGCCGGACGTGCCGGTGTTCATCGACGGGGAGATGATGAACCCGATGCCCGCGGCGGCGACCAGCAGCGGCGGCAGCACGTTGGCCAGGTAGCTGGAGTCCACCCCGATCCGGGTCAGCCAGGCCAGGCCGGCCGCCGCGGCCAGCATCCCGGGGGCGACCAGCCACCGGGGGCCGATCCGCGGCAGCAGCACGATGTTGCCCAGGTTGGCGAACAGCATGATGCACGCGACCATGGGCAGGAACGCCACGCCCGTGGCGACCGGGCTGAAGCCCAGGGTCTGCTGCAGGTAGTAGGTCAGGAACAGGAAGATGCCGAACATGCCGGCCCCCGCGATCAGGATGGACAGGTAGGCTGCCGCCCGGTTGCGGTCCAGCACCAGGCGCAGCGGCAGCAGCGGCTCCGCGGCGCGGGTCTCCCACCACACGAAGACGGCCAGCAGGACGGCGCCGGCCACCAGGAAGCCCCAGGTGGACGGGGTGTGCCAGCCGTGGCTGGCCGCGTTGGAGAAGCCGTAGACGATGCCGAACATGCCGGCCGCCTCGGTCACGAAGCCGGGCAGGTCCAGCCGGGGCCGCCTGGTGGCTGACTGGCTGGTGGCTGACTGGCGCGGGAGCAGGGCGATCGCGCCGACTGCCGCCACCACCGCGAAGATCAGGTTGACGTACAGGCACCAGCGCCAGCTCAGGTACTCGGTCAGCACGCCGCCCAGCAGCAGGCCCACCGCGCCGCCGGCGCTGGCGATCGCGCCGAAGATGCCGAACGCCTGGCCGCGGTCCTTCGACCCGCTGAACGTGGTGGTGAGCAGCGACAGCGCGGCCGGCGCCAGCAGCGCGCCGAACGCGCCCTGGAACGCCCGGGCCACGACCAGTTCGGTGAAGCTGCCCGCCGCCCCGCCGACCGCCGACGCGGCGGCGAAACCGGCCAGGCCGATCAGGAACGTGGTCTGGCGGCCGATCAGGTCGGCCAGCCGCCCGCCGAGCAGCAGCAGGCTGCCGAACGCCAGCGCGTACGCGGTGATCACCCACTGCCGGCTGTCGTTGCTGAAGTGCAGTGCGTGCTGCGCCGAGGGCAGCGCGATGTTCACGATCGTCGCGTCCAGTACCACCATGAGCTGGGCGATCGCGACCACGGCCAGGATCAGCCAGCGGCGTGAGTAGCCGGCCGCCGGGTGCGTGGCGACCGGGGTGCTGCGGTCCGCCGGGGTGCTGAGGCCGGCCGGGGTGCTGCGGCCGGCCGGGTGCCCGGCGGCCGGGATGAGGGTGTGTCCGGTGCTGCTCATGTCGCTGCCTTCTTCGTTCGTGGCCGGGAGCATGTCTGCAGTCTAAGGCAAGTTTGCAGTCTTATGCAAGTTTGCAGCTGGATGTATGATGGGTGCATGACCCAGACAGGACTCCGGGAGCGGGGCAAGGCCCGGCGCCGGGAAGCGATCATCCGCGCCGCGTACGAGCTGTTCGCGGAACGCGGCTACGACGCCACCACCGTGGCCGACATCGCGGCGGCGGCCGAGGTCGCCCCGCGCACCGTGGCCATGTACTTCCCGGCCAAGCAGGACATCGCGCTGTCCCGGTTCAGCGAAGCGGCCGGCGGGCTGGACCAGGCCCTGCGCGATCGTGCGCCGGGGGAGACGTACCCGGCGGCGGTGGGCCGCTGGCTGCACAGCCTGGACGACCGGGCGGACGAGATGGCGCTGCGCGAGCTGGCCCGGCGGATGTTCGAGGCCAATCCCCAGCTGCGGGCGCTGCGGGCGGCGCGGATGGCGTCGTCGGTCGAGGGTGGCGCCAGGCTCATCGCCCGCGAGACGGGTGCCGAGCCCGGCGATCCCGGGCCACGGCTGGCCGCCGTGGCCGTGGCCGCGATCGTGGACGAGATCTCGTTCTCGCCGCCCGGCCCGGACCGCGAGCGGGCCATCGATGCCGCCATCCGGTTCCTGGAGGCTGGGATAAGCGCGCTCTGAGCCTGGGCCCGTAGCGTCGGTGACCCCGTGACGGGCGGGCGGATGGTCAGGGGACGAGGACGATGCGGTCCGTCGTGTGCGCCGCGGCGGTCCAGGCCTGCCCGACGTCGGCCAGGGGAACGGCCCGGGCCCGGACGTCGAAGCCGCCGCCGGCGACCGCGGCGGCAATCTGGGGGATCTCCTTCACGAAGTCGCGGCCGGGCACCGAGCCGATGCCACTGCCGACGATGGTCAGCCGCGCGGAGCGCAGCGCGGCCGACGGAACCGGGGCGTCCGGGCCGGCCACCGAGCCGATCTGGATCCAGGTCAGCGGACGGCTGCGGTCACGGCGGGCGGTGAGCAGGCCGGTCATCGCCCGGGCGGCGGGCTGGCCCCAGACGTAGTCGATGACCACGTCGACCTCGGCGGCGGTGGCGAGCTGATCGAATGTGCAGGTCTCGTCCGCGCCGAGGGCGCCCAGCCTGGCCAGCCGGGCCTGGTCGCGCCCGGCCGCGATGACCTGGGCGGCACCGAATCTCTTGGCCACCTGGATCGCCATCCGCCCCGCGTTCCCGGTGGCCCCGAGCACGAGCACGCGCTGCTGGCGGCCGAAGTCGACGCGCTGGCGGAGGGCGACCCAGGACGACATGGCCGGGTTCATCGCCGCCGCCATCAGGACCGGGTCGGTCCCGCCGGGCAGGACGGCACTGCGGTCCAGCTCGATCACTGTGCGCTCGGCCATGGTGCCGAGCGTGGTGCCGTCCAGGACGGCGTAGCGGATCCGGCCCTCTGGGTCACGGACCACGGCGTCGACGCCGGGGACGAGGGGGAGCGCGCTGGTGCTGGTGTAGTGCGACCCGTCCGCCTGGGAACGAACCCGGGGGTGCAGCCCGGCGGCCAGCACCTCCACGACGGCCTCGTCCTGGCCGCGGGCTACTGGGTCGGGGACGTCGAGGTACCGGGGCGGGGCGTCGAAAGCGGTGACGACAGCGGCTTTCATGATCAGCCTCCGGAGGCCGGGACAATGCTCAATTATATGGTTTTGCCAACTAACTTAGTTGGCAGTACCACCTAAGGCAAGTAGCATTGCTGGCATGACGCTCCCCGGGCCGGCGGCGCCTCCGGCCCGCGCTGATGACCAGCAGCTGATCGACGCGCTGGTCCGGGCCTCATTCGCCACCATGGCCGTGCTCAGCCGGGTCGCCGCCGAGCACGATCTGTCGCTGACCCAGCTCCGGGTGCTGGCCATCCTGCGGGACCGGCGGGCCAGGATAAGTGAGCTGGCCGACTATCTGGGGCTCGATAAATCGACGGTCTCCGGCCTGGTCAACCGGGCCGAGAAGCGGGGTCTCCTGCAGCGGGCGCCCAACCCGGCCGACGGGCGCGCCGTCAACATCTTCCTCACGGCCGGGGGAATGCAGCTGGCCGACGTCGGGGCGGGCCAGATCGCCCGCGCGCTGTCGCCGATGACCGGCCAGCTCACCCGAGCCGAGACCCGCCGGCTCGCGGTCCTGCTGGAACGCGTCGTTGAGCCGGACGGGACATAACCGCGCCCGGTCTGGATCAGCGGCACCACCGCACGGTCCGGGACCCAGAGCGGCCGTCCTGGCCAGATACTGGGGGCATGGGCTGTGAAGTCTCCTGGTTCAGCGCGCTGTGTGACGACGACTACGAGTTCCTCGGCGTGCCGGACAGCCGGCTGCTGTCGAGCTGGGAGCACTGCCGCACTATTGCGCTGGCCGCCGAGCAGGCCGGCTACGACAACCTGCTGCTGCCGTCGGGTTACACGATGGGCATCGACTCGATCGCGTTCGCGGCCGGCATCGCCCCGCTGCTGCAGCGGATGCAGTTGCTGGTCGCCGTGCGGATGGGGGAGATGTGGCCACCGCAGCTGGCCCGCCAGCTGGCCACCATCGACCAGATGCTGGCTGGCCGGCTCACCGTCAACATCATCTCGTCGGATCTGCCCGGGCAGGCGCTGGAGTCCGGGCCGAGATACCACCGCACGCTGGAGTACATGCACGTGCTGCGGGACGTGCTGAGCGGGTCGCGGGCCGAACTGCACGGCGAGTTCTTTGACGCGGCGGTGGACCCGCCGCGGCTGCGGCCGGCCCGGGGCAGCTGCCCGCCGTTCTATTTCGGCGGCCTGTCCGAGGCGGCGCGCGACGTGGCGGCCCAGGCCGCCGACGTGTACCTGATGTGGCCCGACACCATGGCCGGGGTCGCGGCCGTGCTGGCTGACATGCGGGCCCGGGCGGCCCGCTATGGGCGGGCGCTCCGGTTCGGCTACCGGGCCCATGTCATCGTCCGGGCCACCGAGCAGGAAGCGCGCGCCGCCGCGCAGCGGCTGGTGTCGCGGCTGGGCGACGCCACCGGCGAAGCGATCCGCCGCCGGTCCCTGGACAGCACGTCGGCCGGGACCCGGCGGCAGAACGAGCTTCGCGACACGGCCGACCAGCACGGCTATGCCGAGCCGAACCTGTGGACCGGTATCGGCCGGGCCCGGTCCGGGGCCGGGGCCGCCATCGTCGGTGACCCGGACCAGGTGCTGGCCAAATTGCACGGTTATCTGGAACTCGGCCTGGAAGCGTTCATCCTGTCGGGCTATCCGCACGCGGCCGAAGCCGACCTGTTCGCGCGGCATGTGCTTCCGCACCTGGACCACGGGCCGCTGTTCCCGCGGTCCGCCGCCTCCGTTTAGTGGCGGCCGGCTGGTGGTGGGTTTACTGCCAGCCGGGCGGTTGGTGGTTTGTGGGCGGCCGGGCGGCTGATGGTTTTGTGGCGGCGGGGCTGGTGGACCTGGCTGTCGGGGCTGATGAGTGGCTCGCCGTCCGCGCTGAACCAATTCAGCTGGGATCAGATTGGATCGGTGCACTTCTCTCAGGGCCAGCCAGGTTCGACCCTCTTTGGCGCCGGCTCCCAGCACGAGGCCGTACTGGGAAATCGTCAGGCCGGCGCCAGCATCCCTGGCCCTCTTAAACCCGGCATGCCGCTGGTCACCACCAGAACTGGCATAACAACATCAACCCTCCCGAGATGCGCGTGATTAGGCCTGCGCTTCATCGCGGGTACCCCCCGTGGATACGGGACGTTAGTCCTGGCCACCTGTGGATCACAAGGTGCATAACCTCGGCGTTCTTGTGGACTACTGGTGCTTCAGCGGCCGGGCCGCTGTGGACGGCCGCGGAGTAGAGCCTGCTGAGCCGCCCGGCCACGATGTGGAGCCGCGTAATCACCTGTGGATTGGTCATGGCCAAGAAACTTGGGCCACGGATCAGATTGGTGCTGTCAGCTGGCGGGGGGTACGGGCCGATCCAGCCGCGGGTGTTGCCTGGCGAGGTGCAAGTGACAGGTGCCATTCAGAATGCCTGAACGGTCACCGGTGCCGTTCCATAACGGGGTGGGCCAGATTTAGCTTCCGGCTGGTAACGAGCCAGAGCGTCGTCTTACCGGAGACGGCGCTTCGTAACCGGGCTCGAATTCGCAGCGAAGGCCGTCCAGCGCGGTCTGCAGGATTGGTTCGAGGTAGCGGGTCTCGCCGTGGATGGTGGCGATCGCGATGACCATGTCGAGGATCTGCTCAAGTGTGAGATCGTCGCGGACCTCGTGCGCGCGCTGCGCGGCGGCGAGGAGCGGCAGGCCGGCGGCGATCACCCGGCTGCGGTTGTTGCCGAATATCGGGTTGCTCCGGTCGGTGTGCTCCAGCAGCTCGGCGGCGATGTGGCGCTTGCTGGTGGCGAAGGCGAAGAACCGGTGCAGCCAGCCGGTGAGGACCGCTCCGGGCGTTTCGCCGCCGACGGTCTCAGCGGCCGTGCAGACGGCGTTGACCTCGTCGGTGTAGAGGGCCTCGAGGAGCTCCCGGCGTCCGGGGAAGTTGCGGTACAGGGTGGCCATGCCGACCCCGGCGCGGCGCGAGATCTCGGCCATCGATATGTCGGCCGCGGGGTCGGCGAACGCGGCCCGGGCGGCGGCGAGGATCTTGTCGCGGTTGCGCTCCGCGTCGGCTCGTCTCACCGGTGCGGGGAACTGGTCCGTGGTCATTGGCCATCCAAATGGACAGGCTATCCGCTAGTCGCTAGAGTGAAGTGGACAGGCTATCCGCCTGCTGCCGTATCTGATCTTACCCACCTGCGGCGACTGACTCGCATCGACTCAAGGAGCTTCTGCATGGACTACCGCCCGCTGGGACGGACCGGCATCTCGGTCAGCCAGATGTGCCTGGGCGCGATGATGTTCGGCGCCTTCGGCAACCGCGATCATGAGGCGTGCATCAAGATCATCCACCGCGCACTGGACGCCGGGATCAATTTCATCGACACCGCCGATGGCTACTCGTCCGGCGAGTCAGAAGAGATTCTCGGCCAGGCGCTGGCGGGCGGGCGGCGCGAGCACGTGGTGCTCGGGGTCAAGTTCGGCCCGCCATTCGACGAGGATCCCAACCACCGCGGAGCGTCGCGCCGGTGGATCACCGAAGGGATCGAGGGCTCGCTGCGCCGGCTTCAGACCGACTGGATCGACCTCTACCAAGTCGGTGTTCCCGACCCGAACACCGATATCGACGAGACCCTCGGTGCCCTGACTGACCTGGTGCAGGCGGGCAAGATCCGGTCCTTCGGCGCGTCAAAGGTCCCCGCCTCCGAGATCGTCGAGGCGCAATGGGTCGCCGATCGCCGCGGCCACGGCCGGTTCCGCACCGAGCAGCCCCCCTACTCCATGCTGACCCGGGCCATCGAATACGACGTGCTGCCGGCCTGCCAGCGGCACGGCATGGGCGTCATGAGCTACAGCCCACTGGCGGGCGGCTGGCTGTCCGGTAAATACCGCAAGGGCCAGCAGGTCAGCGGGCCAGGCTCCGCCGCGCGGTTGCGTCGCTGGCCAGGGCGTTATGACGCCAGCGGCCCGTCGAACGCGGCCAAGCTCGTCGCCGCCGACGCGCTCGGCGCGCTGGCCGACGAGGCCGGGATCACCCTCATCCAGATGGCGGTCGCGTTCGTCATCCGGCACCCTGCGGTCAGCTCCGCGATCATCGGCCCGCGCACCATGGAGCACCTGGATGCCTACCTGGCTGCCGACGGGATCGAGCTGTCCACCGATCTGCTTGACCGCATCGACCAGATCGTCCCCCCCGCCGTCACCATCAACGTCGCCGACAACATGTGGTACATCGGCACTACGGCGCTCACTGCGGCACACCGCCGCCGGTAGGTGTTTAGCTGCTCAGTCCACCCACTGCGCCGTCCACTCGCCGGCCACCTGCCCGCTGATGACCAGGGACGTCATGCGGGTGGCCGGTATGTAGCACCAGGTAGCACCTTGTGCTACAGTGTCGGTGTGGGCAACCCTGAGATCACGCAACGCGACCTGCGGTCGAGGTCGCGGGAGATCATGGACGCCGTCGAGCATGGACAGTCGTTCACGGTCACCCGGGATGGTCACCGTATCGGCGAGCTGATCCCACTCCGCAGGCGGCGCCGGTTCGTTTCCCGGGAGGAGTTCAGCGCGCTGTCGCGCAACGCTCCCGAAGTTGACCTGGGGGCGTTCCGGGCCGACCAGGATGCCACCGTG
The DNA here is from genome assembly GCA_963834515.1 of uncultured Actinomycetes bacterium. Lineage (GTDB taxonomy): Bacteria > Actinomycetota > Actinomycetes > Streptosporangiales > Streptosporangiaceae > RYN-230. The sequence goes on from CAWICB010000002.1 coordinate 124,398, forward strand.
GACGGCAAGGCGAGCAGTCCCTATGACGACTGAGCTGGCCCAGCAGGGCATGCTTGACACGAACATCCTGATCTTGCGCCGGCGGATCGACCCGGCTGAATTGCCCCGGGAAATGGCGATCAGCGCGATCACTTTGGCGGAGCTGTCGGCCGGGCCGCACGGGGTCCGCCGCAACGGTGAACAGGACGCCTATGACGAGCAGGCCGAGCGAGCCCGCCGCCTGGAGATCCTGCAGCGCGCCGAGAGCGAATTCGACCCGGTACCGTTCGATGCCGAGGCAGCGCGCATCTTCGGGCGGGTGACAGCCGCGGTGATTGCGTCCGGGCGCAAGCCACGGCTAAGAGTCGCCGACCTGATGATCGCCGCGAGCGCTATTGCCGAGGGCCTGCCGCTGTTCACGACCAACCCTGGTGACTTCGCCGGCCTGGACGCCCTGCTCCGCCTCTGCCCAGTCAGTCGGCCCGCCGTTCCTTACCACAGGCCGCCCAGGCAGTAGCCAGGCTCAGCCCCGTTCTCCCGTCACCTGCGGATCACCCTCGGCCCCGCGGCTGGATGAATGGCAGGTCGAACGGCCGCAGGTACTCATCCGGCTGGTAGGCGATGAACGAGGGTGGGGCCGCCTCGACCTGCCCGTTCACCGAGTAGATGTTGTAGTCCGGCCCCAGCCCCGCCGCCTGGGCGTTCATCGCGTCCGGGCTCGGCACGTTCCAGGACCCGGTCGAAAGCCGGTTGAGCAGCACCTGCACCGCGGTGACCGTCTCGGCCGGGGTGAACGCGCAATGCCCGGCCCGGTGCACGAACACCTGGCGCAGCAGGTCGCCGTTCCCGGCCCGGTCCACCACACTGCGGTAGGCCTGCTCGTTCTCCGGCACGACCAGGCCGTCGCCGGTGGTGTGCATGGTCAGCACCGGCACCGAGATCCGGCCGTCGAACGAGATGTTCCGGGCCAGGTACAGCACCGCGCGCGGGTCGGGCGCGATCCGCGGTGCGCTCTGCAGCGTGTGCAGGTCGGTGGCCAGGTTGAGGCCCGCGGTCTGGTACAGCGCGACGACTTCCTGGTCGTCAGCCGACTTGGCCAGATCCCGGAAGTAGTTGACCCCGACGTTCCAGGACGGGTTGCCGCCCGCGTCTGCTTCCAGGTTGGCCCGGAAGTCGAACACGAACGGGAACGTGACCTGCGACGCCCACTCGAACTGGTTGGCTTCCTGCGCGGCGTAGTCGGTGGCGGCCGGCTCCGGGCTCAGCGGGGTGAACCAGCCCGGGGTGTCGCCGAGCGCGGCCACCAGCGCCAGCCGGGCCCGGCCCGCCGCGGTTTGCTGCGCGGCCGCGGCCGCCGCCTCCGCCTGGGCCAGGTTGGCCGCCGGGTTGGTGATGTTGACCACCTGCACCGACGGGTCGATGAGCTGCTTGAACGCGAACTCGGCGTCGAGCGCGGTGTTCCAGGTCGCCACCCCGCCGGACAGCACCCCGCACATCGGCATCGCCGCGCTGAACCGCGACGGGTAGTCCTGGATGAGCCCGGCGGTGATGATGCCGCCGAGCGAATGCCCCCACGCGATGGTCCGGGACGGCCTGCCGTACGCAGCGTCGAACGCGTCGAGCGTGCTGATCTGGTCGGGCAGCGCGGACGCGATGGCCCAGCCGGTGGTGGCGTACGACGAGCCAGCCAGCGCGTAGCCGTGGCCCAGCAGCCACGCCCCGGTCACCGGGTCGCCTACGTCCTGGGCCGGGTTGGCCGCCCCGGGCACCACGTACCCGTGGCTGTACAGGAAAAGAGTGCCGTTCCACGAGCCGGCCGGGCACTGGATCTCGTACGTCGCCCCGTCGGCCAGCGTGCCGTTCTGCGTGCTCACCGACCCGCTGCCGCCGCATGCCTGGGCGGCGCTGGCCGCCCCGGCGCTGGCCGTGACGCCGCCGAGCAGCAGCACCGCCGCGATGGCTGTTCCGGTCAGCTTCCTCGTGTGCCTCATCGCACTCCTCCGCACCGCGGCGACCGCTCGTTGATACGCAGCGGAACGCAAAGTTACGCGCAAGTAGCGCGCGCCGGAAGACCCAAAACGGCACAGTTCGGTCACTGTGGCCGTTGGCCAGGCCCGGGCCCAGCCGGTTCACCAGCCGACAGGACGAGCTGGTCGCCTGGATCACCAGCGCCTTTCTTGCTTAACGCCCGTTCCTGGTGCATGTCCTTCCTGCCCTAGCAGATCTTCGGGGGTTATCCGCTCAGCCAGCGCGGAGATTCGTCATGGGGTGGTTCGCCGAGCAGAAATGGTCGTCGGCGGGTTCCCGCGGAGCCGGGATACTCAGTGTTCCCTCGGGTGTGCCGGTGTCGTACCAGGGCTGACCGCCAGCAGCGGCTGGACAGCCGTGATCCGGGCCGTCCCAGCGCAGTGGTGGCACGCCTGGCCGGCGCGACGAATGCCGGTACCGCCGCAGACCGGGCAGCTGCGGAAGCGATCGAACCGCGGGTCCCCGGTACGTCCGGGCCGGCCAGGCGGCAGGCTGACCAATTGGACAAGGCACTCCGGCGGTTGCTGGCCGGCCGCTATGCGGACGGAGAGGCCTCTCACTGGCGGCGGCCGCTGCCACCCGGGCTGGGTCGGCCATCCGGGCTGGGACCTGGCTGCTGATCCAGTGCCGTATCGAGCTACGGTTGCCCGGCTGGCGGATGAGGCGAAGAGCCCGGACCGCTGATGTATCTGGATGTCATCGGCCTCCTCTGTGCAAGTAAAGAGCAGCTGACCTCCGCGACCATGGCTGAGACCGCCGGATGGCCATTGGCCAGCCTGCAGGGGTGAGTGTGGCCGGGAAAGAGCCCGGAGAAAGACCACAAGGGGGAACAACTGTCATGCGACGTCTGATTTCCATCCTCGCGGGGGGCCTGCTCGCCGGGGGAACCGTCCTCACCACCGCCGGCGCAGCCAGCGCTGGCACGACTGCTGCCCGCCCGCCGGCCACCAGCTGCACGAATGTCGGCGCGTTCTTCTTCAGTGTCACTAAGAGCGGTGTCAACTACTACCTGGGGGCACCAAGAAAGCCCAGTCCGGGGGCGGCCGCGTTCCTGAAGCCGACCACGAACGGCTCGACCACCTGGACGATCTGCGAGTCGGGGGCGGTGGTCGTCTTCGAGAACGGGGGGCTGGCCCTGAGCAGCAGGTCCGCCGGCGGCGCGGACGTGACGATGGAGACCGTGGGGAACAGCGGCAATGGCTTCTCCAGCCAGCAGTGGACCTTCTCGGGTGTGCCCACGGCGTATACGTTCCAGAACGTGAAGACCGGCCTGTACCTGCGGGTGCGCAACAACGGTCCGATCATGGGCCAGACCGTGACCACCGGTAACTCGTCCACGCCATGGGCGCTTTCCGGGTAGACAGCAAGGCCCTATCGCTGGTTATCGTCGGGCCCGCCCGGAAGAAGGCGAGGGGCCGGGGGTAGCCGAAGCCGATGTGAAAAGCCAGGCCGCCCCCGGGCCCCAGCAACCCGGGGGCGGCTTCCTGTATCTGGCTACCTGTGCCGGGCGACTGCGGCGGGTGATCTGGCTGACCGGGACAGTCATGCTGGCCGGAGCATTGCCGGGATCGCGGTAATAAAGGAAGATCGAGAAACGGTCCTGCGGGCAGGGGAGGGTGCGATGGCGGGTGGCGGCCGGGCTGAAGTGAGCGGCCCCGCGATCGCGGTCGAGACGCGCATGGTCGTGGAGTACGGCATCACGCTGGACGGCGTGTGGCTGCCACTGGCCCTGCTGCGGCGGCTGGAGGGGCACGGGCCGTGGAGCGCGCCGTTCACCGAGGCCACCACGGACCAGGAGCGGGTGCTCGTCCAGCACGGGCTGGCCGAACAGCACAACCGGGCTGGGCTGCACCGCGGCAACGGGCTGCCCGGCTTCCTGGCCGCCGTCCCGTTCGAGCCGACCGCCCCGCTGGAGAAGCTCGTCCAGCGGGAGAACGGCCAGCTGGGCACACCGCCCGGGCAGAATGCGCCTAGCGGCTGACGCGCTGCCACGGGGCTGGACTCCCGGCGTCACCTTCCTAGTGCGGCGGTTACTCGGCGCCGACGACCTTGAAGTCCTGGTTGACGAAGACGTGGTGTGGCCAGTTGACGCCAATGTTGTGGACCTCGAACTCGCCGTTGCCCAGCTGCACCACACGGTCGACGATGCCTCCCGGGTAGGCGGCCAGCGCGGCTTCGGTCGCCTTACTGGCGGTAGTGCCGCTGACGATCGTCCCCGATCCCTGGCTGTAGTCCGCCGGGATCTGGCCGACCTGCTTGGAGACGGTCGCGGTACCGCGATTGAAGGGGATCACCCTGGCCGCCGAGGATGGGGCAGATCCGCTGCCACCGGCCGGCTGGACCATGATCTGCGTGGCGGTGATGGTCGTACTGTCGGTCATCCCGAGGACCAGGACGTTTTCGCCCCTGGTGACAGCGCTCGCCGAGGCGGTGCTCGTCCCTTTCTCGTATGCCGTACTGGACGTCTCGTGGACGGTGACCTTCTGGCCGGCTGATGTCGTCAGGGTGAAGCCCGACGTGGTCACGCTGCTGACCGTGCCGGTTGATCCCCCTGCGGCCGGCCCGGACCGCGCGTTGGACGCCCCGCCGGATCGCGGACCGTTAGCGGGGCGGCTGCCGCTAGTGGCTGAGGTGCTGCTGGTCGAGGCGCTGCTGGAGGCTGCGCTGACAATCCCGTAGGAAGCGCCCCCGACGGCGATGACCGCGGCGCCGGCCGCGATGGACTTGATGAGTTTGCCGGGAACCATTTCGTTAGCTCCTCTTCTCGGTGCTACTGATCTGAGAATGGCCGCCGGCTGTTGCGATCCGGTTGGGGCAGCCTGGAAGGTTGCCGAGAGATTGTGGCGTGCAGGCTGATAACAACCTCTGTGGCCGCCAAGAGAGCCGGCGTAGGTCAGCACAGCGCTGTCGCTGAGCGTGGCCGCCTGGCAGGCCTCGCTCACCCGCAACCTGACCACTGCCTTCCTGGTCGCCAGGGCAGCTCTGCCCGTCATGACCAGCCGCGGCTGGGGACGGGTCATCATGGTGGCCAGCGTGACCGGCCCAGTCATGGCTATGCGTGAGGAGGCGGCGTATGCCGCGGCCAAAGCCGGGCTGGCCGGGCTCACCCGCGCCGCCGCGATTGAGGCCGCCGGGCACCAGGTCACCGTCAATGCCGTCGCCCCGGGCTGGATCGCCACTGGATCCCAGACTCAGCAGGAGCGGGTCGAAGGGCTGGCCACCCCGTTGGGCCGCAGCGCTTCGCCCAGCGAGGTCGCCTCGGCTATAGCCTGGCTGGCCAGTCCCGGTGCCTCCTACGTCACCGGCCAATGCCTCGTGATAGACGGTGGTAACTCCATTGCCGAGCAGCGCGGCACACCGGCCTGACAGCACCGCTGCTGGGCGCCTGGCACGATAGGAGAAGAGAGGATCCATGGATATCGGCATCGGTCTTCCGTCCACTATCCCGGGCATTCCCGGCCGGCTGATCCTGGACTGGGCCAGGGCCGCCGAGCAGGCCGGCTTCTCGTCCCTGGGAACGCTCGACCGCATCGTCTACGGCAACCTGGAGACGGTGCCAACCCTGGCCGCCGCCGCCGCGGTGACTGAGCAGATCAGGCTGACGACAGCCATCCTGATTGGCCCCTACCGGGGCAATGGCGCGCTGCTGGCCAAGCAGCTGGCCACGGTGGACAGCATCGCCGGCGGCCGCCTGCAGGTGGGGATGGCCGTGGGCGGGCGTCCGGACGACTACGAGGCGACGGGATCGCCGTTCCACGAGCGGGGGCGGAACTTCGATCTGCAGCTCGCCGAGCTGCGGGCGGTCTGGGCGCAGCAGCCCCGCGGCTTTGCCGGGCCGATCGGGCCTGCCCCGGTGCAACCGGGTGGGCCGCCGCTGCTGCTCGGCGGGAACGCCGCCGCTGCCTTCCGGCGGATGACCGAGTTCGGCGTGGGCTGGGTCATGGGCGGTGGCGGTCCCGAAGCGTTCGCCGTCGGCGCGGACCAGGCCAGGCGGGCCTGGCGGGAGGCGGGCCGGGAGGGACAGCCCCGGCTGGCCGCCCTCGGCTACATCAGCCTGGGGGAGGATGGGGCAGAGCACGCCCAGCGGTACCTCGGCGACTACTACAGCTTCCTGGGCGACTTCGCCGGGCAGATCGCCGCCAGCGCCCTCACCTCACCGCAGCGAGTCGCCGATACGGTGGCCCGGTTCGCGGATGCGGGCTGTGACGAACTGCTCCTGTTCCCGTGCCACCCGGATATCGGGCAGGTCTCGCTGACCGCCGGGGCCGCGGGGCTGTAGGGCGGTTCCACGGTGGCGGCGAGGTACTGCCTCGCGTAGTGCCCGGGGCGGCGGGGAATCCGGCCCGGTATTTCCGCTTCGGTCCGCGGTGCTGCCGGGGGATTGTCGGTGCGCGGGCCTACGATGTCGGTCGTGTCAAGCGTGGACGAGGTCGCGTGGCTGCGCGACAACAGCCCGGCGTGGCGGCTGCTCCGCGCCGACAATGCGCCCCTCGTGCTGAGCTTCCTGCACCGGGTGTTCGTCGCGGACAACGTCCGGTCCATCTCCGCGGCTGAGCTGGCCAGCCGCCTGGACGACGAGCTGTATGTGCTGAACCAGCAGGACAGCGCCCGGGCCGGCCTGAGGTTCCCCAAGCCGGCCAGGGCCTACCTCGACGACTGGGCCGCGCCCGGGGCGGGCTGGCTGCGCAAGTACTACCCCGACGGCACCGACGAGCCGCACTACGATGCCACGCCCGCGGTCGAGAAGGCGCTGCAGTGGCTGGACAGCCTGCGTGAGCGCGAGTTCGTGGGCACCGAGTCGCGGCTGAAGGTGATCATCGAACTGCTGCGGCAGATTGTGTTCGGGACTGAGCCCGATCCCGGGGAACGGCTGGCCGAACTGCGCCGCCAGCGGGAGGTCATCGACGGGCAGATAGCCCGGATCGAGGCCGGCGAGCTGCCCATGCTCGACGAGACCGCGGTGCGTGATCGCTACCAGCAGTTCGCGGGCACGGCCCGGGAGCTGCTGGCCGACTTCCGTGAGGTGGAGGAGAACTTCCGCAGGCTCGACCGGCAGCTCCGGGAGAAGATCGCCGGCTGGCATGGCGGCAAGGGTGAGCTGCTGGACGACGTGCTGGGCAGCCGGGAGTCAATCGCCGGCTCGGACCAGGGCCGGTCGTTCCAGGCGTTCTACGGCTTCCTGCTGTCCCAGGCGCGCCAGGAGGAGCTGTCCGCCCTGCTGGACCGGGTGCACGCGCTGGCCGGGATCGCCGAGCGCGACGGCAGGCTGCAGCACGTGCACTACGACTGGCTGGATGCCGCCCAGCGCACCCAGGCCACAGTCCGCCAGCTCTCCGAGCAGCTCCGCCGGTTCCTGGACGACCAGGTGTGGTTCGAGAACCGCCGGGTGATCGACATCCTGCGCAGCATCGAAGGCCGCGCGCTGGAGCTGCGGGAAACCGGGCACGTCCCCGTCACCATGGAGCTCGACGTGCCCTCGCCGGCCATCCGGCTGCCGCTGGAGCGCCCGCTGTACACACCGGTGCAGAAGGCCCGGCTGTCCAGCGACGGGGTCCGCGACGCCGACGAGGAGACCGACCCCGCGGCCCTGTTCGAGCAGGTCTACGTGGACCCGGAGCCGCTGCGCGGCGGCGTCCGCCAGGCGCTGCGCGGCCAGCCGCAGATCGGGCTGGCCGAGCTGGTCGCCCGGTACCCGCTCCAGCAGGGCGTCGCGGAGCTGGTCACCTACCTCTCGCTGCGGGACGAGGCGTTCGCCATCGTCTTCGACGAACAGCACCGCGACCAGATCACCTGGTCGGCCGCGGACGGCCGGGAGCGCGCCGCCACGCTGCCGCGGGTCACCTACGCCAGGAGGAGCGGATGACCGCCGAACCAGATCTGCCGCTGGCCGTCACCCAGCTCATGAAGGGTGTCATCTACCGCGACACGCACGACCACGCGTGGCGCAGCCTGCTCGAACTGCAGCCGCAGGCCCGCGACTACGTGGACGTGCTGGGCCTGCAGGTCGTCATCGACGAGGCCGAAGGCTATGCGTTCCTCCGCCAGCGCCCCAGCGATCCCGACGACACCGACCCGCTGCCCCGGCTGATCCCGCGCCGGGCGCTGTCCTTCCACGTCAGCCTGCTGCTCGCGCTGCTGCGCAAGAAGCTGGCCGAGTTCGACGCCCAGGGCGCAGACACCCGGCTGATGCTGACCCGCGAGCAGATGGCTGAGATGATCCGGGTATTCCTGCCGGCGACCAGCAACGAGGCCAGGCTCACCGACCAGATCGACGCGCACGTCAACAAGGCGGTTGAACTCGGTTTCCTGCGGCCCGTGAAGAACTCCGGGCAGACCTACGAGGTGCGGCGCATCCTCAAGGCGTTCGTGGACGGCCAGTGGCTGGCCGACTTCGACACCAGGCTGGCCGAGTACGCCGCGCTGCTGGCCGGCGAGGAGCAGCAGTGACCGGGTTCCGGCTGGCCCGCCTGGAGCTGTACAACTGGGGCACGTTCGGCGGCCGGGTCTGGTCGCTCGGCCTGGACGGGCAGAACGCGCTGCTCACCGGCGACATCGGCTCCGGGAAATCCACCATCGTGGACGCGGTGACCACGCTGCTGCTGCCCGCCCAGCGCATCTCCTACAACAAGGCGGCCGGGGCCGACACCCGGGAGCGGAGCCTGCGCTCCTACGTGCTCGGCTACTACAAGACCGAGCGCAACGAGGTCACCGGGGCGACCAGGCCGGTGGCGCTGCGGGACGGCTCCGCGTACAGCGTGCTGGTCGGCGTGTTCACCAACCCCGGCTACGACGCGACCGTGAGCCTGGCCCAGGTGTTCTGGCTCCGGACCGGGGACGCGGGCCAGCCGGACCGGTTCTACGTGACCGCCGACCGGCCGCTGTCGGTGACCGGGGACTTCGCGGACTTCGGCTCCGACATGTCGGCCCTGCGGCGGCGGCTGCGCGCCGCGCCCGGCGTCCGGGTGCATGACGGGTTCCCCGACTACGGCAAGGATTTCCGCCGCCGCCTGGGCATCGAGTCGGAGCAGGCCATGGAGCTGTTCCACCAGACGGTGTCGATGAAATCGGTGGGTAACCTCACCGACTTCGTCCGCGACCACATGCTGGAACCGTTCGACGCGGCCGGCGCCGTGGCCGGCATCGTGGCCCACTTCGACGATCTGACCAAGGCCCACGAGGCGGTGCGGCGGGCCGAGGCGCAGCTGGCCGCGCTGACCCCGCTGCTCAAGGACTGCGACGCGGCCGACGCGGTCCGGGCCGAGATCGCGGCGCTCGATGCTCAGCGGGCGGCACTGCGGTATTACTTCGCCGATCTCAAGGCTGGGCTGACCGGGCGGGAGCTGACCAGGATCGCTACGGAGCGGGCCAAGCTGGACGCTCAGCGCCAAGAGCTCGACGTCGCGCTCGGACGGCTACGCGAGCAGGAAACGAGTCTGCGGGTCGAGCTGGCCGGGCACGGCGGGAACCGCCTCGCTGAGATCGAGCGGCAGCTAGCCGAGTGTGACCAGGCGTGCCAGGCCCGGATGGGCAAGGCGGAACAGTTCGCCGGGCTGCTGACCGACGCGAACCTGAGCCCGGTGGAAACCGGCGAGCAGTTCGCCGTCCGGCGCCGCGAGATTGCCGCCGCCCGGGACGCCGCCAAGCAGAATCTCACCGATCAGCAGAACGCGCTGATGGAGACCGGGGTTCGGGCCAAGGCGCTGCAGGACGAGGCGGCCGAGGTCAACGCCGAGCTGCGCAGCCTGCGGGAGCACAAGACCAACATCCCCAAGAGACAGCTGGAGCTGCGCGCCGCACTGTGCCGCGAATTGGGCATGGGGGAGGACGCGCTGCCGTTCGCCGGTGAGCTGATCGCGGTGCGGGACAGCGAGGCCGACTGGGAGGGTGCCGCGGAGCGGCTGCTGCATGGCTTCGCCCTGTCAGTGCTGGTGCCCGACGAGTGCTATCCCGCCGTGTCCGACTGGATTAACGCCCACCAGCTGAAAGACCGGGTGGTGTACTACCGCGTCCCGGCGCGGGTCACGGCCGCGCCACCCCAGCCCGGGCCGGGCACGCTGGCTGCCAAGCTCGTGGTCAGGGACACGCCGTTCGCCGGGTGGCTGGAACACGAGCTCAGCCGGCGCGCCGACCACGAGTGCGTCGAGACGATGGCGGAGTTCCGCCGGATGCCCCGGGCGATCACTAAGGCCGGGCAGGTCAAGGGCAGCGGCGGGCGGCACGAGAAGGACGACCGGTGGCGCATCGACGACCGCAGCCGGTACGTGCTCGGCTGGTCCAACCAGCGCAAGCTCGACGCGCTGCTGGACCAGGCCGCCGCGCTGGCCAGCCGCCTCGGCCAGGTCGCGGCCGAGCAGCAGCAGCACGAGCAGGCGCGGGACGCCGCGGTCGAGCGGGGCCAGGTGCTCGCCGGGCTGGACCAGACACGCGAGTTCGCCGAGATCGACTGGCAGTCCATGGTCAACCGGGCCGAGGAACTCCGGGCCGAGCAGCGCCAGCTCGAGGCCGCCTCGGCCGAACTGGCCCGCCTCACCCACGACCTTGATGAGGTCAAGAAGCGGATCGCCACCGACGAAAGCGCGTTGCGCACGCTGGATGGGCAGCTCGGCGGGCTCGATAACCGGCAGCACGCCGCCGAGGGCGTTATGCATGATGTCCGGGACATCCTGGCTGAGCAGGCGTGCGGGCCGGCCCGGGACCAGTTCGCGGTGATCGGGGAAGTGCTGGCCGGGGTGGGGCGGCCGGTGCCGGCCACCGCTGCGGCCTGCGACCGGGCCGAGACGGAGGCCGGAACCGAGTTCAGCGCGCTGGCCGCCAAGCGCGGCGACCGGCTGGCCCGGCTGTCCAACAGGATCGTCGCCGCCATGGGGGAGTTCCGGCGGCAGTACCCGGTGGAGACCGCCGAGCTCGATGATTCGGTCGAGTCCGCCGACGGGTACCGCGAGCTGCACGGCCGGCTCACCGGCGACGACCTGCCCCGGTTCCGGCGGCAGTTCAAGACATACCTGAACCAGAACACGATCCGGGACATCGCCGGCTTCCAGTCCCAGCTGAACAAGCAGGCCGAGCTGATCAGGCAGCGGATCGCCACGATCAACACGTCGCTGGTGGACGTGGATTACAACCCGGGCCGTTACATCCGGCTGGAGCCGCTGACGTCCCCGCACGGCGACATCCGTGACTTCCGCGCCGACCTGCGCGCGTGCACCGACGACGCGGTGTCCGGCGAGGACTCCGACCACTACTCGGAGCAGAAGTTCCTGCAGGTGAGCCGGATCATCGAGCGGTTCCGCGGCCGCGACGGGCTGACCGAGGCGGACCGGCGGTGGACCAGGTTCGTGACCGACGTGCGGAACTGGTACACGTTCGCCGCCTCGGAGCGGTACCGCGAGGACGACACCGAATACGAGCACTACGCCGACTCCGGCGGCAAGTCCGGCGGGCAGAAAGAGAAGCTCGCCTACACGATCCTGGCCGCTTCGCTGGCCTACCAGTTCAAGCTGGAGTGGGGCGCGGCGAAGTCCCGGACGTTCCGGTTCGCGGTTATCGACGAGGCGTTCGGCCGCGGCTCCGACGAGTCGACCCGGTTCGCGCTGGAGCTGTTCGGCCGGCTCGGCCTGCAGCTGCTGATCGTCACCCCGCTGCAGAAGATCCACGTCATCGAGCCATACGTGTCCGCGGTGGGCTTCGTGGACAACCCGCAGGGCAACAACTCGCGGCTGCAGACGATGACCATCGACGACTTCCAGGCCCGCCGGGCCGCGCACCAGATCGCCCAGCAGATCGAGGTCGGCGACCTCGTCCCCGCAGCCGGGAGCTGACGTGCCCGGTTTGTGGACCCGGCCGGCCGACGTCCGCGCTTCGGTCAGGAAGAAGTGGGACTCCGGGGTGCTGCTGGGGCGGTTCGCGGCCGGGGCGCAGTGGGAGCCGCTCGGCCTCCCGATCCGTGGCCCGTCCGCCCGGCTTATCGGTGAGCAGCTGGCTGAGGTCCGTCAGTGGGCCGCCGAGTGGGCCACCGCTGCGGCGGGCGGGCCGCTGCGCGTGGAGTACAAGCAGGTCGGCGGCCGGCACTTCGGCGCCAACAGCATCCCGGCCCGTGCCTGGCTGGACAGCTACGACGATGCCTGGGCGCTGCTGCGGGTGGGTGCCGACGTGCGCCGTTTGGCCGGGCTGATCGAGGCGGCGCGCGGCACCCGCCTGGTCCCGTGGCTGACCGGCCATCCGATGCGGGCGCTGCGGCTCGCGGATGACTGGGACCGGCTGCTGGCCACCGTCCGCTGGATCGAGCAGCGCCAGGCACCCGGCATGTACCTGCGCCAGATCGATGCGCCCGGCGTTGACACCAAGTTCATCGAGCGGCACAAGGGTGTGCTCACGGAGCTGCTCGACGCCCAGCTCGACCCGTCCAGGGTCATGGTCGGTGCGCCCGACTTCGCCGGGCGGTACGGCTTCCTGCGCCGGCCGGGTTACGTCCGGTTCCGGGTGGCGGGGGGGTACCGGGGGTTTTCCGAGCTGTCGGTGCGGGCCGGCGAGTTCACCGGGGCACCCTCGGGGGTGAGCCGGGCGTACGTGATCGAGAACGAGATCACCTATCTGGCGTTCCCGGTCCCGGACGCGGCGATGGTGATCTTCGGCGGCGGCTACGCCGTGCCGGTCCTGGAGTCGCTGGGCTGGCTGGCCGGTCTCGACCTGGTCTACTGGGGCGACATCGACACGCATGGGTTCGCGATCCTGAACCGGCTGCGGCACTACCTGCCGCACGCCCGGTCCATGCTCATGGACCGCGCCACCCTGCTGGACCACCGGGACCACTGGACGACCGAGCCGTCCCCGGCCGCGGCGGTGCTGGACCGCCTGGACGGGGCCGAGTCCGCTCTCTACACCGACCTCGTCTCGGATGCCTGCGGTCCGTCCGTCCGGCTGGAACAGGAACGGATCAGCTTCGCTGCTGTCGAGAAGGCAGTCGCCGACGGTTGACGACGCGCCCTGTTCCCAGCTCACGCCGAAAGCTGCGGCCTGGACTGAGCAAGGCATCAAGAACTTCCGCGGCACAACGCAGCGCGCGGCCGGCTTCACCAAGCTCGTCGAGAGGTCCGGCGGCAGCGTCCGGGAGCTCGTATGGACCGTCGGTGACTACGGCCTGGTCTGCATCGCGGACTTCCCGGACGAGGAGGCGGGCGTCGCCGCGCTCCTTCAGGTGGATCCGCAAGGCACTTCAAAATCCGATGGCTTCGCGGAGCAGCAGGACGGTGCCGCGCCCCGGTTCGAGTTCGGCGTTGAGGATGAGCAGGCGGTTGATGGCGCTAGGCTGCCCGTAGGCCGCCTGGGCCCGGGCGTTTTCCAGCGGAAGGCTGTGCTCTTCGACGCGGCGCAGCGCGGTGGGCAGGTCGGGCACCACCTTCTGCGCGCCGACGATCCAGATCGCGTGGGCGGCGCCGCCCGCATAACCGGGCAGCTGGCTGCCGCTGGCCGAGGCGATCACGAGGGAGCCGGTTTCGGTGACCGCGTGGACGCTGCCCACGATCACATCCGGGGTGGACATCAGCCGCCAGATCTCGCGAAGATCCTTGACACGGTCCAGGGCCTGGCCGCGTGTCTTGACGGCGTCGTACCGCCCGCTGGTGCTGATGTCGTCCTCGATGCCGGACAGGCGGAGGGTCTCGCTGGCCCCGGTGAACACGCTGGCGCCCTCGGGAATCAGGTCTTTGATGCGGGCACGCGCGGCGGCCGCGTCGTCGAGGATTTCGACAATGAAACCGTGGGCCGCCAGCGCGGCGGCCGCCCGCTCCAGCCGCTCCGCGGGCGCCGGGTCAGCGAACGATGTGGCCGGAATCGGGATCGTCATGATGCCTCCTGGGGAGTGGGTGGGACGGCTGGCCCGGGCGCCGAGCCGGCCAGCGGAGTGGGGTCGAGGTACCTGACCTCGTAAACTCGCTCGGCGAACTTCCAGCCGTCGCTAGTGCGCTGGTAGCGGTCGTGGTAGACGGCGTAGTTCAGCCCCTGGCGGCCGTCGCGGGCGCGGGCGAGTTCCTGGATGTAGGCCCGGCCGGTCGCGGTGTCGCCGTCCAGCTGGATCGTGCCCGGGTGGGTGGTCTGCACGAAGAACTCCCACTGGGCCTGCAGCCGCTCGCCCCCGGCCCGGATCTCCTCCCGGCCGACCTGCTCGGCGGGGATGTTGGGCATCCGCAGCGCGCCGTCCGGCGTGAACAGCGAGGCGAGGCGGCGGCGGTCACGCATCATGGCCGCGTCGGTGAACTCGCCGCGCAGCGCCTCGATCTCGACGCGGTCAGCGATGGCCTGAAAGTCAGTTGTCATGATGTCACCGAGCTTCCTGCTCGCTGGATGATGTGCTCGTCTGAGCAGTACGACAACGCAACCGCCCGGAATGTGAGGCGCCGCGCCAGCCTCACATTCCGGTGCGCTGTTTTGTCGAGCTGGTGAGGGCAACGCGACCGAGGGAGCCGGCCGGCCATGACCACCCCATCCGGGCCAGACGCGGCCGATTCAGGTCCAGGCCGGCCCGGTCCGGGCCTGGACGTGATCATGAGCGAGCGGCGTCAGCTGATCAACCTCACGTACCGTCTCCTCGGCTCCCTGGCCGAGGCCGAGGATGCCGTCCAGGAGACGTACGCCCGCTGGTACGCCATGTCCCGGCCGCAGCAGGACGCCATCGAATCGCCCGGCGCCTGGCTGACCACGGTGGCCAGCCGCATCTGCCTCAACCTGCTCGGCTCGGCCCGGGCCCGGCGGGAGACCTACGTGGGCGAATGGATTCCCGAGCCGCTGCCCGAACGAACGGAGTGGATCACCGGGCGGCCCGGCGGCAGCACCACCGACCCGGCCGACCGGGTCACTCTGGACGAGTCGGTCAGCATGGCCTTCCTCGTCGTGCTCGAATCGATGACCCCGGCCGAGCGGGTCGCGTTCATCCTGCACGATGTCTTCCGCTACCCGTTTGCTGAGGTGGCCGGGATTGTCGGCCGGACTCCGGCGGCGTGCCGCCAGCTGGCCTCCTCGGCCCGCCGCCGCATCCGCGCGGCCCAGGCGCCCGCGAGTCCGGCCGCCCGGCAGGCCGGCATCGTCAGGGCGTTCAAGGCGGCCTGGGAAGCCAAGGACATCGACGCCCTGATCGCCCTGCTCGACCCCGATGCCACCGCGGTTGCCGACGGCGGCGGCCTGGCGGTTACGTTCCTGCACCCGATCGAAGGCGGCGAGCAGATCGCGCGCGCCTGGGTCGAAATCGCCAGCCGGGCGCCCAGCACCATGACGTTCCTGGAACGCACCGTCAACGGCCAGCCCGGCCTGGTGGCCCAGCAGGACGGCGTCATCGTGACGGTGTTCGCGATCGACATCGCCGGTGACCGGATCAAGCACATCTGGGCCGTGCGCAACCCGGAGAAACTCCGGCCCTGGACTACGGGCTGACCCGCGTCCCGGCCCGAGCAGGCCAGCGGCCCAGCCTCGGAGGGCCCCCGTCCCGGCCGGGCCCCCCGCTTCGGCCGCCCCCCGCGCTGGACCGGGTCAGCTGCCGCGCAGGTAGTCGTGGACGAGCCGGATGGCTATCGAGCCCTCGCCGACCGCCGACGCGACCCGTTTCACCGACCCGGCGCGGACGTCGCCGGTGGCGAAGACGCCCGGCAGGCTGGTCTCCAGGAACATGGGCGGGCGGGGGAGCGGCCAGCCGTCCGGCGGTGACCATCGGCCATGAGGTCGGTCCCGGTGACCACAAAGCCCCACCGATCCCGGATGATGCTGTCCGGCAGCCACTGGGTGCGCGGTTCGGCGCCGATCAGCACGAAGACGGCCGCGGCCGGGACGGTCTCGGCCGTACCGGACAGCCGGTCCCGCAGGGTCAGGCGCTCCAGGCGGCCGGTTCCGCCGCCGCCGCCGGTGACGACGGTATTGGGCCGGACGGCGATGTTGGCTGTGCCGGTGATCTCCTTGATCAGGTACTCGGACATGCTCTCGGTCAGCGACGGGCCCCGGACCAGCAGCGTCACCCGGGCGGCGTACCGGGCCAGGTGGACCGCGGCCTGCCCGGCGGAGTTCGCGCCACCGACCACAAACACTTCCTGGTCCTTCATCGCGGTGGCCTCGGTCGTGGCCGCACCGTAGAACACGCCCGCGCCGGTCAGCGCGTCGAGCGACGGGATGCCGAGCCGCCGGTAGGACACGCCGGTGGCGATGACGACCGCGCGGCTGCGCAGCTCAGTCCCATCGGCGAGCGTTATGACCCGGTCCTGCCCTTGGGCGTGCAGGCCGGCCGCCGGATTCCCGTAGACGTATTCGGTGCCGAAATTCCAGGCCTGAGTGTAGGCGCGCAGCGCGAGCTCGCCGCCGCCCACCCCGGTCGGGAAGCCCAGGTAGTTGCGGATGCGCGAGCTCGTCCCGGCCTGGCCGCCGATGGCCTCCGGCTCCAGCACCACCGTGGCCAGCCCCTCGGACGCCCCGTAGACGGCCGCCGCCAGGCCGGCCGGGCCGGCCCCGATCACGGCCACGTCGTACCGGGCGGCGCCCGGCCTGGTCTTCATCCCGAGCGCCGCCGCCACCTCGGTATTCGAGGGGTTGGCCAGCACCGGCCCGTCGAACAGCAGGAGCACGGGCAGCGCGGCGGCGGGGCCGGCCTGGCGCAGCAGCGCCTGGCCCTGCTCGGTGCCCACCGGGTAGAAGCCGAACGGGACCGCGTTGCGGTCCAGCAGATCCCGGATCTCGTGGGAGCGGGCGGACCACTCCTCGCCCACCACCCGCACGACCTCGAACCGGGGCCGGTTCGAGCTGGCCCAGTCCTCGAGCAGCTCGGTGACGGCCAGATGGAACCGCTCGTCCGGCACCATCACCGGCCTGGCCACGTAGTCATCGATGTGGCCCAGCGTGATCGCCTGCAGGATCGCCTCCGGCGCGGGCCCGTATCCCCACTCGGTCAGCAGCAGGCACTTGGCCGCCGGGTGGAGCTGGCGGACCTGGGCCAGCAACTCGGTCCCGGTCATCCCGGACATCGACTCGTGGGCCAGCACGATGCTGACGGGCCGGCCGCCGTCGCGGAGCTGGGTCAGCAGGCGGGCCGGATCGTCGGCGGATCCAGCGCTGATGACCTGGTAGTCCGCCCCATACCGCCTGCGGAGCTCGCCTTCGGCCCTGCCGCCCGCGTCCAGATCGTCGCCGACGACCAGCAGGATCGGGGCATCTGGCGTGGGCGGTAGCTGGGCGTCCGGCGGTATATCCACTCCAACCACAATTCCATTCCGCAACGCCCGGTGGTGGCACGGGGTGGGCTGGTAGGTGCTTAGCCGCACGCCCCGTGTCTACACAGCGATGGCCGCCCGTGGCTATGGTGGCCCGGTGGGGGGAGTGCCGGGCGGGGCGGCTGGGCCGATGGTCGGGCGTGACCGCGAACTGGCTCGGGTCGCGCTGCTGCTCGACGAGGCACTGGCGGGCCGCGGGCGGCTGGTGCTGTGCACCGGCGAGCCGGGCATCGGCAAGACCCGGCTGGCCGAGGAGATCACTGCCGAAGCAGCTGCCCGGGGCGTGCTGGCCGCATGGGCCCGGGCCGCCGACCGGGACAGTTCCCCACCGTACGGGCTGTGGCGGCTGGCGCTGGACGAGCCAGCCGTGCGGGCCGGCACCGGCCCGTGGGCCCGCGCGGCCAGCGGCCCGGCGCTGCCGGGTGACGGCGAGGCTAGCAGCGCGCAGCGGTTCGCGCTGTTCGCCGCGGTCCGCCAGCACCTGACCCGGGCCGCGGAGCCCAGCGGGCTGCTGCTCGTGCTCGATGACCTGCAGTGGGCCGACGAGGCATCCCTGGTCCTGCTGGCCGACCTGGTGCGCCAGTTGCGCGGCCCGCGCATCCTGCTGTTCGCGACGTGCCGGGACGCGCCGCGGCCCGGCCACCCGGCCAGCCGGACGCTGCTCCAGCTGGCTACTGACGCCAACACGGAACGGATAGCGCTGCACGGACTGCCGGCCGGCCCGGTCGGCGAGCTGCTGCGCGCGGCTGGCCTGGCCGCGTCCCCGGAGCAGGCCGCGGACGTGCACGCCGAAACCGGCGGCAACCCGTTCCTGGTCCGCGAAATGGCGCACATGCTCGCCCAGCGGCGGGACACGGCGCAGCGGGACACGGTGCCGGGCGAGGTGCCGGGCGAGGTGCCGGGACGGGTGCTCGAAGCGACCGCGTACCGGCTGACCCAGCTGCCGGGCCCGGCCCAGGAACTGCTCCGGGCCGCCGCGGTGACCGGCCAGAGTTTCTCGGCCGGGGTGGTGGCCAGGATGCTGGACGTCCCCGTGCTCAGCCTGCTCGGCCCGCTCGATGAGTGCGCGGCAGCCGGCTTCCTGGTCCCCGGTGGCCGGCCCGGCGACCACCGGTTCGCGCACGCGCTGCTCCGCTCCGCTGTCGCCGCCCAGCTCAGTACCGCGGACCAGCGGCGGCTGCACACCGCGGCGGCGGACGCGATCGAAGGGCTGTACCAGGGTGAGGTGCGGCTGCACCTCACGGAGATCGCGCGGCACCGGGTGGCGGGCTCCTGGCCCGGGGACCGGGCCCGGGCCGTGGCGGCGTGCGAAGCGGCGGCCGGCGTCGCGTCGGACGCGCTGGCGTTCGAGGAGGCGGCCCGGCTGTACCGGCAGGCGCTGGACGCCGGGGCGGGGGAGATCAGCGAGGCGGACCGGGACCGGCTCGAACTCGGGCTGGCCGCGGCGCTGTTCCGCAGCGGTGACCTGCCCGGCTGGCACGAGACGGCGAGCCGGGTGGCCCGGCGGGCCGAACAGCGGCAGGACCGGCTCACCCTGGCCGCCGTCGCGCTGGTCATGGAAGGCACCGGGGAGATCGAGTGGGACGCCGAGCTCGGCCGGGTCTGCGAGCAGGCCCTGGCCGACGGCATCCTGCCCGCCGGGCTGCGGGCCCGGGTCTCGTCCCGGTACGCGCAGGCCCTGGTCTACGGCGCGGAGTACCAGCGGGCGGGCACGGTCAGCCGGGACGCGCTGGCCGTGGCCGAGGCGTCCGGCGACCCGGTCGCGCTGGTGGACGCGCTCCGGGCCCGCCAGCTGGCCTGCAGCGGCCCGGAGGGAGTAGCCGAGCGGACCAGGCTGGCGCACCGGATGCTGGGCACCGCGGACCAGGCCGGCAGCGCGTGGGCCGAGATGTGGGCCCGGCTGTGGCGGATCGACACGCTCTTCGAAACCGGCCAGCTGAAAAGCGTGCAGCGCGAGCTGGCCGATCTGGACGTCTGCCTGGAACGGGTCCCCGGCCCCATCGGGACCTGGCACTGGACGAACTGCGCCGCCACGCTGGCCGTAGCGACCGGGCGGTTCAGCGAGGCGAAGCGGCTGGCCGCCGATTCGTTCAAGGTATTCAGCGACATGGGGCACCCGGTCGCGTTCGGCGCGTACTCGGTCATCCTGGGCCAGGTGGCCATGCACACCGGGGCGGACCAGTCCGGCCTGGCCGAGCTGTTCACTCACCTGCCGGACCGGTTCAAGCCCGATGTGGTGGACACCACGCGCGGCGTGGCCACCGTTTTCCCGGCGCTGACCCAGGCGCTGATCTGCCTCGACCAGGGCGACCGGGCCGGGGCCGAGGTGGCGTACGCGCACGCCGGCCCGGTCCGGTCCTGGACCCCCACCCCGGCACTGGGCCTGTCCTGCTGGGGGCACGGGCTGCTGGTCGCGATCCGGCTGGGCCGGGCGGCGGACATCGAGTTCCTGGCCGCGCAGTTCGAGCCGTTCCGCGGGCAGCACGTGGCCAACGGGGCCGGCGCGGGCGTCTACATGGGCCCGGTCGAGCTGCAGACCGGCCGGGCGGCCGCCGCGCTGGGCCGCCTGGACGCGGCCGCGGCCGATCTGGACACAGCGATAGCGAGCTGCGCCGCGAATGGCGCACGCGGCTACCGCGTGCAGGCGTCCGTTGAGCTGGCCGCCGTTCTTGCCCAACGCCTCCAGGTGGCCGGCCGGGACCGGGCGCTCGCCGTCCTGGGCAGTGTGGCCGACGAGGCGGAACGCCTGGGCATGGTGCCGTTCAGCACCCGGATCGGCCAGCTGCGGGCCGAGCTGAACGGCAGCCGGGCCGCGGCCGGGCCACTCAGCCCGCGGGAGCAGGAAGTGGCCCGGCTGGTCGCGCGCGGCATGACCAACAAGCAGATCGCGGCGGCCCTGTACGTCTCTGAGCGGACGGCCGAGAACCACGTGCAGCACATCCTGACCAAACTCGGGTTCAGCAACCGGAGCCAGATCGCGGCCTGGTCCACCGCGGAACCGGGTCCGTGAGTACCGGCCGGCCGCGAATGAGTACCACAGTGAGTGATTCCGCGGATGGCCGCCGGCCGCGCTTTCCGTAGCGTCCTGGCTGTCAGCACAAACTCAGGAAAGGCAGACCGACATGGCGTACATCCACATCAGCAACACCCGCGGGCGGACCATCGACGACTTCCGCGCGGTCTCCGCGCAGCACAAGCCACCGCAGGACATCGACGGCCTGCTCGGCTGGGCGGCCGGCTCGGACGACAGCGGGCTGCACGTGGTGAGCATCTGGCGGTCCCGGGCGGACAAGGACCGGTTCCAGGCCGAGCAGCTGCTGCCGGTGTTCCAGGCCATGGGCATGGCCGACGTGGTGTCGGACAGCGAATTCACCGAGTACGAGGCGGGCGAGTTCTACCTCCGCTGACGCCGGACGTGGGCGGCCGGCCGCCGGGCCGCGCGGCGGCCGGGGCCGGCTGGCACGGCATGGCGTTCCGTAATAAGGAGGACTACGCTCTCGGCAAAGGGCGCGGGGCGCGCCGGGCGTGCCCGCGCAGCCGGGCATCCAGCGGGGGGTTAGGTCATGGCCGATTCTGGCATGTTCATCGGGTTCGGGGTTCCGGTGCGGGGCCGCGAGCGGCAGGCGCTCAAAGTATTCAACGAGACGTTCGACTACTACGCACGGCTGCAGCAGGACGGCGAGATCGAGAGCTTCGAGCCGGTGCTGCTCCACCCGCACGGCGGGGAGCTCGGCGGCTTCTTCCTGCTCCGCGGCGACCAGGACAAGCTGGCCCGGCTCCGGGCCACCGACGAGTTCGCCCTGATGGTGGCGCGGGGTCAGCTCATCGTCGAGAACCTCGGCATCGTGGACGCGACGCTCGGCGACCGGCTGGTGGCCCAAATGGCCACGTTCTCGGACCAGATAGAAGAACTCACCTAGGCCCGGAGCGGGCATGGAGCTGGCCGCCCCGCCGGGTCCGGGCCCGGCGGGACGGCCAGTGACTGGGTGAGCCGGCTGGCTCAGTGCTGCGGGCTGGCCAGGAACCCGTCGGTGTTGCCGGCGCTGTCCACGTAGAAGCCGACCAGCTGGCCGTGGTCGTTGACCCCGTTGATCGTGGTGGTGCCGATGCCGTGCGGGTCGTCCACCGTCCGGAAGCCGCGCTGCGCCGTCCAGGTGAACCCGTTCAGGGCCTGGGAGTTGCTGCTCGGCGTGTACACGCCCACGACCTCACCGAAGTTGTTGACGCCGAGCGCCATGGTCGACGAGGCGCCGGGGACGGCCAGGTCGGTGAAGTGCCCGTGGTACTTCAGGAACCCGTCGGTGTTGCCGGTGGCCGGGTTGGTGTAGACGCCGGCCACGTCGCCGATGTCGTTGATGGCCGCGGCGGTCAGGCTGGCCGTCGGGGCGTTCGGGTCCACGATGGGCCGGAACCGGCCGGTCGCGATGTTGAACCGGTAGCCGTGGTTGGTGCCGTTGGCGTCGGTGTAGAAGCCGACCGCGATGTTGTTGTCGTTCACCCCGAGCAGCTGGTCGACCGGCGGGCTGGCCGGCGCTGGCGTCGGGAAGTCCGCGTTGCGGAAGTGGCCGTGCACGTCGACGAAGCCGGAGTTGTCGTTGACCATGTTGGCGTTGTTCATGCTGGACCAGAAGCCGACCGTGACCCCGTGGTTGTTCAGGCCGGTGACCTGGGTCTGCACCGAGCCCGGGAAGTTCTCGTTGATGTAGTTCTGCTGGCTGTACGGCGGCAGCAGCAGGTAGCCCTTGTTCGGGTGGCCCTGCCCGCCGGAGCCGAAGTAGCCCGCGATCTTGCCGTGGTCGTTGATCCCGAGCAGCTGGTTGAACGTCACGTCGTTGGCGTTGTCAAGCGTGGTGAAGCGGTACCCGGTGCCGCCGTGTGCGGCGCCCGCCGTGCTGGCGCTGGCGGCTCCCCCGAGCGCCAGCGCGCCTGCGGCCAGCACACCCGACGCAACGCCGGCCGTGGCAATCCGCCGCATGGCCTTCCCCGTGATAGACCTCATTACCGATCCCTTTCCCTGTGACCCTAGGCAGGTCTGGGCTCTCTGCCCGCAGCACAGGATCGCCGGGCGGCTCAGGGGGAATCTCGGGGGGACCGGGGGGAACTCAGGGCCGGCCACGGGGGGCCGGTTATGGGGGCCAGGTCAGGGGCGGGTCACTGCGGGCGGGTCACTGGGGGGCGGCCAGCTTGCCGGCCCAGCGCCGCTGGTGCCCGGCCAGCACGGCCACGCACTCGGGGTCACCGGCCGGGAGGTCGCTCACGATCACGTCGGCCTGTTCGGCGAGACGGCACGTGCCAGCGGTGAGCAGCGGGCACGGCCGGCCGGCCTGCTCGAGCGGCCCGGGGCACTGCCGGACCTCGTAGCCCGCCGCCCGCAGCGCCTCGTTCCGCGCATCCTCGAACCAGCCGCGCCGCTCCACCAGCACCCGGTGGCCCGCGCTGCCCGGCGGCCAGCCGGGCATACCGCCGTCGGTGGCAATGTCCAGGGACGCCACGCAGTAGTCGTCGCTCGGGGCGGCCAGCGCGCAGCCGTGCCGCTGCAGCAGGTGCAGCATCGGGCCGTTGTCCAGCAGGACCACCGCGCGCAGCTGGCCCAGGCCGTCCTGCCGGGCCTGCCGGGCCAGGCCGTCCAGCAGCAGATGCCCCAGCCCGGCGCCCTGATAACTGTCCCGGACGGTCAGCGCCAGCTCCGCCACGCCGCCCCCGGCGGGGACGTACCTGGCCTCGCCCGCCACCGTGCCCGGGTCGCCGGGCGGGGCGGCCAGCAGGCTGAACCCACCGCTGGCCAGCTCGGCCAGCCGGGCCACGATGGCAGGTTTGGGCCGCCCGCTGAGGAACCGGCGCTGGAACGACCCGGGGGACAGCTCGCCATACAGCCGCGCGATGGCGGCGGCGTCCGGCGGGCCGGCCGGGCGCAGCACGACGTGGCGCCCGTCGGACAGCCGGTGCTCGCTGGTCGTGCCCATGTCCGGAGGGTAGGCAGGCCCGGCTCGCTGGGCGCAGAGACCAAAGACCCAACCACGGTCCCGCCGCTGCGCGGCGCACGTCACACCAGTCCAGCGTGCATCTCAGGCCTGCCCAGGCCCCGCCTCAGACGGGGTAGAGGCGGATTCTGACGCCGATGCCGTCCGTGATGTGCGCGAGGTCGCCTGGGTCGCTGGTTACCACGGGAGCCTGGTGCCGGACGGCGGTGGCGATCACTATCGCGCCGGCCACGTCCGAGGTGCCGGACGCCGCGCAGGCCACGCCCGCCGCCCGGCCGATGTGCTGGTCGTCGGGGACGATGTCGCACGCTTTGAGCACCTGGGAGATCTGGTGCTGAGGCCCGCCGCGCCACGCGCCGTGGTAGGAAGGTAGTCCTACCAGAGCCGGTGATCGGCTCCGGCCGCGCGGTCAGCCACGCGGCGCCGGGTCACGATGCCGCGGTCACGATGCCGCGGTCACGATGCCGCGGTCACGATGAAGGACAGGATCTCCGCCTCGTAGCGCAACCGCGCGTACCGGCCGGCCGGGCCGGTATGCGCCGCGGCCCCGAGCTCGGCGCGGAACAGCAGCTCGCCGGGCCCGGCACCGGCACCGCCGGCGCCCGCGCCATCGGCCGCCCCGGCTCCGGTGCCGGTGGCCCGGAGCCGGGCCACCCACTTGGCCGGCTCCCGGATCAGCACCCGGGGATCGTGCAGGCTGCCGGTGACCAGCAGGGCGGGCCGCGGGCCGGCCGGCACGTTCTCGTATGGGCTGTACGAGCGCAGGTAGGCCAGCATGGCCGGGTCCCGCGGATCGCCCCACTCGTCCCACTCATTGATGGTGAGCGGGATGGTGGGGTCGAGCATGCTGGTCACGCACGTCCACGAACGGCACCTCGGCTACCACCGCCCGCCACCGCTGCGGCGCCATCGAGAACACCGCGCCCTGCAGCAGACCGCCCGCCGACAGGCCGCGGCTCACGATCCGGTCCCCGGCCGCCCAGCCCTCGCCGGCCAGCATGTCGGCGGCCGCGATGAAGTCGGTGAACGTGTTCCGCTTCCGGTCCAGCCGGCCGTCCTCCCACCACCGCCGGCCGCCCTCCCCGCCGCCCCGCACGTGCGCCACCGCGTAACCGAAGCCCCGGTCGAGCAGGCCGGGCGTGGCCACGCTGAACTCGGGCCATTCGCAGGACTCGTACGCCCCGTACCCGTAGAGCAGGAACGGCGCGGACCCGTCGCGGCGGAACCCGCGCCGGTACGCGATGGTCACCGGGACCCGGGTGCCGTCGGCGGCGGTGGCGCTGACCCGGCTGGTGACGTACCCGGCCGGGTCGTAGCCCGGCACGTTCTGCCGCTTGCGCAGCTCCCAGCGCCCGGTATCCAGGTCGACGTCGTGCCACGACGGCGGGTCGGTCAGCGACTCGGTGCGCACCGTCACCGCGCTGGCCGCGTACTCCTCGTTGACGGCCAGGGCCAGCGTGACGTGCGGGCCGTCCGCCGCCACCAGCCGCTGGCCGCCGGAGCCGCGGTCCAGCACCCGCAGCTGGGTCGCAGCGGCGTGCCGCTGCTCGATCACCACGTGCCGCCCGAACACGTCGCAGCGGACCAGCCGGGTGTCGGGCGTTCCGCTGATGATCTCGGTCCAGCTGGACCGGCCCGGGGCCGCGGCGGGCGCGCGGGCCAGCCGGAACTCGGCCGCGCCGTCGTTGGTGACCAGGTAGAACTGGCCGCCGTCCGGGCCGTCGGCGTGGTCGGCCCGGTATTCGATGCCCGCCCGCCTGGGCTCCAGCACGGCGGGCGGTGTGCCCGGCGCGTCCGCTGGGATGATCAGCGTCTCGGTGGTGTCCCGGGACTCGGTCTCGATGAGCAGGAACCGCCCGCTGCGGGTGGCCCGGACGGTGAGCGCGAACCGCTCGTCGTCCTCGCGGAACACCAGCACGTCCCGGTCCGGGCGGGTGCCCAGCTCGTGCCGCCACACCTCGAACGGGCGGTAGGCCGCGTCGGTGACCACGTAGCACAGCGACCGGGAGTCGGCCGCCCAGGCCAGCCCGTAGTAGGTCCGGCCGATCCGGTCCGGCCGGTCCTGCCCGGTGGCCAGGTCGCGGATGCGGAGCTGGTAGACCTCCTCACCGGTGAAGTCGACCGAGTAGGCCAGCAGCTGCCCGTCCGGGCTGACCTCGCGGACCCCGAGGTCCAGGTAGCCACCAGTGGCGGCCGGGTCGGCCAGCAGCACGTTCTCGTCGAGCAGCACCGAGCCCGGGCCGGCCGCATCGCTGGCCCGGCACAGCTGCGGGAATTCCTGCCCGGCGTCCGTCCGGGTGAAGTACCAGTACCCGTCCTGCCGCCAGCGGACCGACTCCTCCGCCGCCGGGACCCGCCCGGCCAGCTCGCCGAACAGCTCCTCGCGCAGCCCGCGCAGCGGCGCGGTCCGGCGGTCGTACCAGGCTCGTTCGGCGGCCAGGTAACCGTGCAGCGCGGGCAGGCCCGGGTCGCGCATCCAGCCGTACGGGTCGGCGTCATCCCCGGCCCAGCCCGGCGGCGGGCCGGGCGGAACCGGTGGCTGCTCATCCTCTTTCTGCATAACGCTCTTTCCTGCCGCATGCCGCCCGCCAGCGCGCGGAGCCCGGCGGCCGGCAGCTGGCAGGAGGTGTGGCCGTCGCGGCCGGTCACGGTCACCGCCTGGAGCAGGCTGTTCAGCACCGCCTCCTCGGTGGCCTCGGTGACCGCGGCGAAGTAGTCGTCCAGCGCGCGCCCGGTGACCGGCGGCCCGGCCGGGGACTGGCCGCGTGGCGCGCGCAGCCCGGTGGCCAGGGCCAGGAAGATCTCGCCGCTGGCGTGCTGCCCGGTGCTGCCCGTCCGGGCCAGGCCCAGGCCGGCCCGGCGGGCCAGCCGCTGGCAGCCGGCGCTGTCCAGCGGCCCGTCGGTCAGCACGATCACGATGCACGAGCCGGCTGGCCGGGCCGCGGGCTGTCCTGGCCCGGCAGGCTGTCCCGGCCCGGGGGCCGCGGGCGGTCCCGGCCCGGGTTCGGGCAGCAGCCGGCCCGCGGGCAGCCCGGCCACGGTGAGCCGGTCCCGGACGCCGAAGTTGGTCATGGTGACCACGCCGACCGTGGCCCCGCTGGGCAGCAC
This sequence comes from uncultured Actinomycetes bacterium, assembly GCA_963834515.1. Classification (GTDB taxonomy): domain Bacteria; phylum Actinomycetota; class Actinomycetes; order Streptosporangiales; family Streptosporangiaceae; genus RYN-230. Next base: position 150,733 of record CAWICB010000002.1, read on the forward strand.
CCGGGACGCGGTGCCGATGCCGCCCTTGTAGCCGAGGCAGCTCATCCCGGTGCCCGCGCCGACCGCGCCCTCGGCCGCTGGGCCGGCCGTGCCCGCGGCGGACGCGCGGGCCGCGGCCAGCGCGTCCCGCACGTCCTGGTGGCTGACCTGCATCCGGCGTGGTTCGCTGAGGAAGCTGTCGTCGCACTCGGCCACGATCGGGATGATCACGTCGTCGACGCCGATCCGCGGCTGTTCCGCGATCAGCAGCTCGCACGCGGCGTCGTAGACCCGGCCGAGCTGCATGGTCGAGGTGAGGAACACCGGGGTCTCGGCCAGCCCCCACTCCTGCGCGGCGAGCATCCCGGTGCATTCGCCGGCCCCATTGAGTACGGCCCCGCCGGCCGGCACCGGGGAGCCGAACAGGTCACCGCCCGGGTCGATCACGGTGACCCCGGTCCGGGCGATGCCGCGGCCGGCCGGCGGCGGGGGCTCGTCCCGCCACACCGTGGCGTGGCCCAGGCCGGCCCCGGGCACGTCGAGCACTGACCCGGCCGGGCCCGGTGGCAGCAGGCCGACCGTGATGCCAAGATCGGTGACGCGCGGCATCCCGCGATCGTAACCCGCCGCCTGGCCACCCGCCGAGGAGCACCCAGTGAGCCTGCCCGTCCCGGTCGTCTGGAGTGCGGACTGCCTGCGCCACGAGCCTGGTGGTGAGGTGTGGCTGGGGGTGCGCGACCCGGGCACCGAGGTGCCGGGCCGGGCGCTGGCGCTGCGTGACGCGCTGACCGCGGCGGGCGCCCCGCTGGTCCCCGCCCGGCCGCATGACGACGCGGTGCTGCGCGCGGTGCACGACCCGGCCCTGGTCGACCACCTGGCCGGCATCTGGGCCGAATGGGTGGCCACCGGGCTGCCCGCCGAATACGGCCGGGACCGGGTGGTGCCGTACGTGTTCCCCACCCCGGGCCTGGTGGCCGGGCTGCCGCCGCGCACCCCGGCCGCGGTGACGGCCCGGGCCGGGCTGTTCTGCTACGACACGATGACGCTGGTCGGGCCGGGCAGCTGGGCCGCCATCCGCGGCGCGGTGGACGCCGCGCTGACCGCGGCCGACCTGGTCGCCGCCGGTGCCCCGGTGGCGTACGCGCTGTGCCGGCCGCCCGGGCACCACGTGACCCGCGGCGCGTACGGCGGCTCCTGCTATCTGAACAACGCCGCGGTGGCCGCGCAGGCGCTCCGCGCCGCCGGGGCGGCCCGGGTGGCCATCCTCGACATCGACGCGCACCACGGCAACGGCACCCAGATGATCTTCTATGACCGGGCCGACGTGTGGTACGGCTCGGTGCACGTGGACCCGGCCGCGGGCTGGTTCCCGCACTACGCGGGGTTCGCCGCGGAGCGGGGCACCGGGCCGGGCCACGGGTTCACCCGGAACCTGCCGCTGCCGCCCGGCACCGGCGACGAGGGCTGGCTGGCCGCGGTCGGCGAACTGTGCGCCGCGGCCGCCGCGCTGCGCCCGGACGCCGTGGTGGTGTCGCTCGGCCTGGACGCCGCGGCCACCGACCCGGAAAGCCCGCTCCAGGTCACCGCGGACGGCTACCGTTCGGCGGGCCGTCAGGTCGCTGCCCTGGCCCCCACCGTGCTGGTCCAGGAAGGCGGTTACGATCTCCCGTCGCTCGGCCCCCTCGCGGTGGCCGCCCTGGCTGGCGCCGCTTCAGCCGCCGCTCCGGACGCCGCTCCGGACGCCGCTCCAGACGCCGCTCCAGACGCCGCTCCAGGCGCCGATCCCCGTTAGCGCGGTGCATTTGTGGTCACGCGTGACCACAAATGCACCGCACTGACTGTGGTCTTCGGACAAGCCACTTGATCGCGTCGCGGACGGTGTTCCGCGACGCGTTATGAAGTAGAAGGACGTCTGCAGCGACCAGGGGGCTTCGTCGCATCCTGGCGGTCCTGCGCCCGCACAAACTCTCCTTACCTATCCGCCGACGCCGGCCAGGTGGCTGTCGGGCCAGCCGTGACGGCCTGGGGTAGCGGCTGATTGGGCCCGGGCCCGGCGTAGCGTCGAGTAAGCGTGGCCGTCAGTCCGGTCTCCACTCCGGTCAGCCGGTGACGGCGGCCAATCGGCTGCACGTCCAAGGCCGGCGCGGAAGCGAGCGGCGAACCGCCTGACCGGGACGATCACGCGGGGTGAGCCATCTTCCCGGAAGGGGGCAATACGAATGGAGAACGCCGCGAACACATCCGCGCCTGGGAGCACCGGTCAGATCGTGATCGCTGGTGCGGGCTATGCCGGGCTGCACGTGGCCTTGCGCCTGGCGGCCAAGCTGCGCAACCACCCTGAAGTGGAGCTGACCCTGATCGACCGGCACGACTACCACCAGGTGATCACCGAGCTGCCGCGGGTGGCGGGCGGCACCCGCGCCGCCGACGCGGTGCGCATCCCGCTCCAGGGCACGCTGGACACCCGGGTCCACTTCGTGCAGACCGAGGTCAATGGTTTCGACCTGGCTGGCCGGCGGCTGCTCACCGGGGCTGGGCCGGTCGGCTGGGGGCGGCTGGTGCTGGCGCTCGGCAGCCGGCCCAACGACTTCGCCATCCCCGGGCTGGCCCAGCGCACGCTGTCGCTGTACTCGGCCAGCGACGCCGAGCGAGTGTGGGCAGCGGTCAGCAAGACGCTCACCGCGGCCGCGGCGGCCACCGATCCCGAGCAGCAGCACCGCCTGGCGACCGTCGTGGTCGGCGGCGGCGGCGCCACCGGGGTCGAGCTGGCCGGGGAACTGGCCGAGATCCTGCCCAAGATGGCCAGCGGCAACGGCCTGGCGCCCGGCGGGCCCGCCGTGGTGCTGGTCGAGGCGGGTCCCACCATTCTGGCCGGCTCCTCACCGCAGCTGATCGACAAGGCAATCAGCATCCTGGCTGACCTCGGGGTCCAGGTCCGCACGAACGCGATGATCGCCGCCGCGACCGACGAAGGCTTCCGGCTCAAGGACGGCCAGCTAATAGAGGGCGGCGTGTTCGTCTGGGCGGGTGGGGTGAAAGCACCCGAACTGGTGGCCGATTCAGCGTTGCCGACCGGTCACAACGGCCGGGTCAAGGTCGACCAGTGCCTGCGCGTGCTGGATCACCCCGAGATCTACGTCGCCGGCGACCTCGCCTCGGTGACCGATCCGCGCACTGGGCACGTGCTGCCCCCGCTGGCGCAGGTGGCGCTGGAAGAGGGGGAGACGGTGGCCCGCAACCTGGACGCCGAGCTGAACGGCCGATCGCTGGAGACGTTCACGTTCCACGACAAGGGGTTCGTCGTGTCGGTCGGGACCCGCCGCGGGGTCGCCGACATCGCCGGCATCACCAGCGGCGGGCGGCTGGCCCACCTGCTCAAGGACGCCATCGAGTGGGAGTACCGGCAGTCCGTTAAGCATCTGCGCGGCTGGGACCCGGTACCCGGGTAACCGCGGCCCATCTTGGGGCGAGCAGCCAAGGAGCAGAATATGGGCTCACAGCACACACCGGTGAGCGGACTGACTTCCATCGGATTCTCGGTCATGCGCGGCGGGCTGGTGACGGCCTTCGTGTGGATCGGGGCGCTCAAGTTCACCGGCTACGAGGTTGCGAACGCAGAGCCGCTGGTCACCGCGAGCCCGCTGACGTCGCGGCTGCGCGAAGCTGGGCGCACAGAAGCTCGCGAGACTCAGCGGGGTAGCGCGGATAACCCTGGGCTCGTTGATCGCGGCCAAGCCGGTCGCGCCCCGGGCCTCGGCGGCGGGCAGTTTCGGGGCCGCCGGGATGCTGCTCGGTACACTCAGCTTCCTGGTCACGACGCCGGAAGCGTGGCGGGAGGGGCCGGGCGGGATACCGCAGCTGTCGGTGCTGGGCGAGAACCTGCTGAAAGACGCCGTGCTCCTCGGCGCCACCCTCCTGACGGCGGCCGAGTCGCTGCGGGCCGTGCAGGCCGGTAACCGATCGTAGCGCGCTCCGCCGGCAATAAAGGACCATCAACTGGCCGAGACCCAGTATTCGAACCGGGTGTTATCCCGTCCTGGCTGGCCAGGCCGGCGTTGGTCACGCTGAGTGGGCTCCGGCCCAGTGCCGGGCTCGGTCGATGCAACCGGCCCGGTCCGCTGACGTGGTATGCGGCCGCCTCTGGTCAGGGTCGCCGCTGCGTCAGTACGGAACTGGACGTCCGGCTGCTCACTGGCGTCTGCCGCGGGCCGCGCTTGACGGCGGCGCCAGTGACTGTATCGTTTGTCCTATGGATATAGATAAAGGGATCGGGGCGGACCGGGCGGTCGGTGTCTCCCCGCCGAGTGCTGGCGGGGATCGGAATACAGCCCCGTCCGCGCGGGCCGGGGCCGCGTCGCCGATCGAGTTCCGCCTGGATGTGGCCTCGGGGGTGCCGACCTACCTGCAGCTTGTGCACCAGGTGGAGCACGCGCTGCGGCTGGGCTACCTCAAGCCCGGTGACCAGCTGCCGAAGGTCCGGGACGTGGTCGCCTCGCTGGCCATCAACCCGAACACGGTGCTGAAGGCCTACAAGGAGCTGGAGACCAAGGGCCTGACGGCCGGCCGGCCCGGCCAGGGCACGTTCATCCAGGCCACGCTCAGCCAGGTCGCTCTCCCAGAACTCGCCGGGCTGCACAAGTCCCTGCTCGGCTGGCTGACCACCGCCGACGTGGCGGGCCTGGACGAGGACGGGATCGTGGCGCTGTTCACCAGCGCCCTGCGGGATTTCTATGAGCGCCGCGGCGGCACACGGGGCCGCCGGGGCGCGGCCGACGGCGGAACGGAGGGCGTCGCGTGAACATGAACATCATCGAGACCAGCGGCCTGGGCAAGCGGTACGGCAGCACGTGGGCGCTGCGCGAGTGCACGCTGGCGATCCCCGCCGGGCACGTGGCCGCGCTGGTCGGCCCGAACGGCGCGGGCAAGACCACGCTGCTGAACCTGGCGGTCGGCCTGGCCGAACCAAGCGCGGGCGGCGTCACCGTGCTGGGCGACAAGCCAGCCGGGTCCCCGGCCGCGCTGGACGGCATCGCGTTCGTCGCCCAGGACACGCCGCTGTATAAGAACCTCTCGGCCGCGGACATGCTGCACCTGACCCGCAACCTGAACCGCCGCTTCGACCAGCCCTATGCGGAAACCCGGCTGGCCGAGCTCGGCATCCCGCTGAACCGCAGGGCCGGGAAGCTGTCCGGCGGGCAGCAGGCGCAGCTCGCGCTGACCCTGGCGCTGGCCCGCCGGCCGCGGCTACTGCTGCTGGATGAGCCGGTGGCGATGCTCGACCCGCTCGCCCGGCACGACTTCATGGCCTCGGTGCTGACGGCGATGGCCGACGACGGGGTGTCGGTGGTGCTGTCCTCGCACGTGCTGGCCGAGCTGGAGCGGGTGGCCGACTACCTCATCCTGCTGTCGCGGGGCCGGGTCCAGGTGGCCGGCGAGGTCGCCGGCCTGCTCGCCAGCCACCGCCTGCTGACCGGCCCCGCCGCCGAGGCCGATAGATATACCGAACGGCCGGTGGTACATGTCCGCCGGGCCGACGCTCAGGCCCACCTGCTGGTCCGGGCCACCGCGGACGACCCGGTCCCGCTGGGGTGGGAGGCGCACCCGGTCGACCTGGAGGAACTCGCGATGGCCTACCTGCGCGAGCCCGGCGCCGGCGCGCTGCCCGGGCCGGCCCGCGGCCGGACTCTGCCGCTCGAAACTGGCCACCCGTCGGAGGTGACGAAATGACCGCCCTGACCATGCCTGGCCATCCCGGGCACGACGCCCGCCTGCGGCCGGTGCCGTGGCGGCGGATGGCCTGGGTCACCTGGCGGCAGCACCGTGCCGCGCTGGCCGGCGTGGCCGTGTTTCTCGGCGCGTTCGCGGTGTACCTGTGGCTGGCCGGCCTGCAGATCCACCACGCGTACGCGGCCGCCTGCCACCCGGCAAGCTCACTCGGCTGCTCCATAAACTTCACCGGCAGATACGGCCCGACTGCGATTGTCGTCAGCGTCTTTCTGCAGGCGGTGCCGGCGCTGATCGGGGCGTTCGCCGGGGCGCCGGTGCTGGCCCGTGAGCTGGAGACCGGGACCTTCCGGTTCGCCTGGACGCAGGGCTTCGGCCGGTGGCGCTGGGCGCTCGCCAAGCTGGTGCTGCTCGCGGTGGTGGTGGCCGCCGCAGCCGCGGCGTTCAGCGTGCTGTATTCCTGGTTCAGCCAGCCGTTCTTCGCCGCTGGCTACACGATCGCCTTCGCTACCCGCGTGTTCGACCTGGGCGAGGTCGCGTTCGCCGCCTGGACGCTGGCCGCCTTCGCGATCGGCGTCCTGGCCGGGATGCTCATCCGCCGGACCGTCCCCGCGATCGCCGCCACCCTGGCCGTCTACGCCGGGCTCGCCGCCGCGACCGCGCTGTACCTGCGCCAGCACTACATGACACCGCTGCACACCAGCAATCTGAACCTGCCCGGTTCCGCGTGGCTCGTGAGCCAGTGGTACACCAAGGGCGGCAAGTTCGCGTTCGGTGCCCACGGCCTCCAGCTAGTCCACGCCGTCTCCCGGCTCTGCCCGCCCAGGATTGGGACCTCCGGACTCTCGCCCGCGCAGTGCCTCACCCAGCACGGCTACACGGCGTGGATCAGCTATCAGCCGGGCAGCCGGTTCTGGCCTTTCCAGTGGATCGAGGGCGGCTGGCTGCTCGCGCTGTCGGTCCTGCTCATCGCCGCGACCGTCTGGCTGGTCCGCCGCCGGGCCACGTGACCGCCCAGCGAGCACGGCGCCGATCACCACGGCAACCGCGCCGCCGCGCCCGCCAGCAGCCACACGACCCGTCACTGGTGCCGGGCTGGTACAGGCCGGCGGCGCGGCGCAGGGCATGGCGAAACTGGCAATAATGCCTCTTTCGGCCGGCGGATGAAGCGCCGGTCCAGCCGGTACCAGCCTTCCCGGCCGCCGACCGACGGCGAGGCGTACCAGCGCAGGCCGACGCACCACCGGCCGTGCCGGTCCCGGCGCTGGCCGATGACCTGAGCCCAGACCCAGCTCCCGTCGCGGAGCTGGATCTCGGCCTCGCTGTCCTCGGGGATCGTGGAGCCGGGCACGGCGTCGGCGGGCATGGCCCGGTCCAGCATCGGCTCGCGGGACGGATCCGAGGTGGTCACCTGGCCAGGGTGCCCGCAAGCTGGTCAGGAGTAGTGGCAGGTTGAGCATTTATTTCGTAATCGTTTCCGGTGGCTGGTCAGTCCAGGCCCCAGGCCGTCCAGTCCGTGGGCGGCTGGTCGGGGGTGATGGCCAGCAGGACCCGGCTCTCCGCGGCCAGCGCCCGGAGGTGCCCCTCGTCGTCCGGCACGGTCATCCCGTGCTTTTCCCGGATGGCCCGGAAGCGGGGCAGTTCCGCCTCGAGATCCTCGCGGATCTCGACGGTGGCCGGGACCAGCACGGCCCGGAAGCCAGCGGGATCATCGACGAGCAGCTGGGCCCGCGGGTCGCGGCGGAAGATCGCGTACTTCACGCGGTCCCGGGTGGTCGAGACGTAGAACCCCCGACCGTCCCAGTAGAACCAGTTGGGGCTCAGGTGTGGGCGCCCATCGCGGCGGATGCCCGCCACCACGACGTTGCGCGGCTCGGCCAGGAACGCCTCGATCTTGTCCGTAGCGGCCATGCCGGTACGCTACCGGCGCGGGCTGCCGTCACCGCACCCCGCCCTGCACGCTGGGCAGCCGGGTCTCGAAGTCGAGCAGCCCGGCCCAGGCCGGGCGGAGCACGATCCGGGCCTGCACGGTACCCGGCTGGTCCAGGCTGGCCAGCATGGCCGCCGCGGCTTCCTCGCCGAGGTAGCGCCGGGCCGCCGTGGCGTACTCCGGCGCCAGCCCGCCGACTTCGCTGATCTCTACCCGGCCGCGCAGGCTCAGTGACTGCGGCGGGAACGTGTCGGTGTCGATGGTGACTGCGACGTCGGGACGGGCGCGCAGCGCGGCCAGCCGGGCCGCGGGGTGCCGGATGCCGATCTGCGGACCCGCGACATAGGTCGCCATCACCAGGTCGCGGCCGGTCCAGTGGAACCAGGTCGGCACGACCCGCGGCGTGCCGTCCAGCGCGACGTAGGCCAGCCGGGCCGGGATGGACGCGGCCAGCAGGCGCTGGGCCAGCTCGGTGCCCAGCAGGGCCAGGTCGCCCTGCCGCGGGCCGGCGGGACCGGTGAGGCCGGTGGGTTCGCTGCTCATGACTACCTCCCGAGGTAGTTCCTTGAGGGAACTGACATGGCAGACGCTAACACGGTTAGTTCCTTAAGGGAACCCTTTGCGGTAGGGTGACTTCATGCAGCGGACCCAGTTCGGCGATATGACCTGCTCGATCGCGCGCACCCTCGACCTGGTCGGCGAGCCGTGGTCGCCGCTCATTCTGCGCGACATCATGGTGGGCATCCGCCGCTTCGACCAGATCCAGGGTGACCTCGGCATCTCCCGCAAGGTGCTCACCGAGCGGCTGAAGTGGCTCGTCAACTGCGGGGTGCTGGAACGCCGCGAGTACTCGGCCCGGCCGCCCCGCTCCGAGTACGCACTCACCAGCAAGGGCACCGACCTGTGCGATCTGCTGATGGTCATGGTCCGGTTCGGCGACCGCTGGCTGGCCGGGCCGGACGGCCCTCCGGTGCTGTACCGGCACCACGCCTGCGGCGAGATCACCACCGCCGAACTGCGCTGCACCCACTGCGGCCAGCCGATGCACGCGGACACCATCGACGTGCTGCCCGGCCCGGGCATGGCCGTCGCCGCGGCCGGGTAACCACGCGCCCGGCGGGGCAGGTAAGCACGCGCCCGGCGCCGCCTTCAACATTTTGTTGACAACAATTGTTGAAGGCCTACGGTGCCGCCATGGCTGCTCATGCGGACCCGGACCACGAGGACCCGGACCACGAGGACCCGGACCACGAGGACCCGGACCACGAGGACCCGGACCACGAGCAGGCGGCCAGCGAAGCGGCAGCGCGGCGGCGGCTGCTCGGCTCGGGCGCCGCGTCGCTGCCCCGGATGCCGTGGCTGGCCGGCCGGCAGCCACCGGCGGCCGCCGACCTGATCCAGTTCGCCCTGTGGCAGGGCCACGCCGGGCGCAGCGGCGAGGACGACGTGCTGGCCGCCCTCACCCTGCTCCCGGCGGCCCGGGCCGAGGTAGATCAGATCGAGGCCGCGCTGCTGTTCACGGCCGACTCCTGCCACACCGTGTGGATCCAGTTCCACGAGGACCTGCTGGCCACGCTCGGCATCCCGCGCGGCTCAGACGGCTGACCGCCTCACCGCGGAGGGCCTGTCCGGAGGGCGGCCGCGCTGGTCAGTCGGTGCCGGACTCCATCGCGGCCCGGTCGAGCAGCTCCTCGTGGTCCACCTCGCCCCGGGAGGCGATGGCCTCGGCCCCGCCGCGCCGCATGTCGCCGACCAGGCCGGTGTGCGGCGCCGCGCCGATCAGCTCGGCATGCGCGGTGCCGACCATGCCCAGCCCGGCGTACTGCTCGAGCTTGGCCCGGGAGTCGGCGATGTCCAGGTTGCGCATGGTGAGCTGGCCGATCCGGTCCAGCGGGCCGAACGCTGAGTCCTCGGTGCGCTCCATGGACAGCTTGTCCGGGTGGTAGCTGAACGCCGGGCCGGTGGTGTCCAGGATCGAGTAGTCCTCGCCGCGGCGCAGCCGCAGCGTGACCTGGCCGGTGACCGCGGCGCCCACCCAGCGCTGCAGTGATTCGCGGACCATCAGCGCCTGCGGGTCGAGCCAGCGGCCCTCGTACATCAGCCGGCCCAGGCGGCGCCCCTGGGTGTGGTAGCTGGCCAGCGTCTCCTCGTTGTGGATCGCGTTGATCAGCCGCTCGTAGGCCGCGTGCAGCAGCGCCATGCCCGGGGCCTCGTAGATGCCCCGGCTCTTGGCCTCGATGATCCGGTTCTCGATCTGGTCGGACATGCCCAGGCCGTGCCGGCCCCCGATCGTGTTGGCCTCGACGACCAGGTCGACCGCCGTGCCGAACCCGGCCCCGTTGATGGTCACCGGCCGGCCTCGCTCGAAGCCGATCGTGACGTCCTCCGGCTCGATCTCGACGGCCGGGTCCCAGAACCGCACGCCCATGATCGGCTGGACCGTCTCGACGCCGTTGCCCAGGTGCTCCAGCGTCTTGGCCTCGTGGGTGGCCCCCCAGATGTTCGCGTCGGTCGAGTAGGCCTTCTCGGCGCTGTCCCGGTACGGCAGGTCGTGGTCGAGCAGCCAGGCGCTCATCTCCCGGCGGCCGCCGAGCTGGCTGACGAACGCCGCGTCCAGCCACGGCTTGTAGATGCGCAGGTTCGGGTTGGCCAGCAGGCCGTAGCGGTAGAACCGCTCAATGTCGTTGCCCTTGAACGTCGAGCCGTCGCCCCAGATCTGCACGTCGTCCTCGAGCATGGCCCGGACCAGCAGCGTGCCAGTGACGGCCCGGCCCAGCGGGGTGGTGTTGAAGTAGCACCGGCCCCCGGACCGGATGTGGAACGCGCCGCAGGTCAGCGCGGCCAGCCCCTCTTCCACCAGGGCGGCGCGGCAGTCCACCAGCCGGGCGATCTCGGCGCCGTACAGCTTGGCCCGCCCGGGCAGCGAGCCGATGTCGTCCTCGTCGTATTGCCCGAGGTCGGCCGTGTAGGTGCAGGGCAGCGCACCCTTGTCGCGCATCCAGCCGACCGCGACCGAGGTGTCGAGCCCGCCAGAGAAGGCGATGCCGACCCGGTTGCCGATGGGCAGGGAGGTGATGACCTTAGACACCCGTAAAATTATGCCGTTGATTGCATGAGTATGCAAGCGGGAACTGGATCCGGAATACCCCGGCGGCGGCGCTGTTAGAGATACATGCAAACGCATATATCTGAACGCCGGTACGGACGGGCGGCCAGCCCCGCTCTCCCGGTGCGTCGTGAAGGAGCAGGCATGCAGTTCGGGATCTTCTCGGTCAGTGACATCACCCGGGACCCGGTGTCAGGGGAGACGCCGAGCGAGGCGGAGCGGATTGACGCGATCGTCCGGATCGCGCAGAAGACCGAGGAAGCGGGCCTGGACGTGTTCGCGATCGGCGAGCATCACAACCCGCCGTTCTTCTCGTCCGCGCCGGCCACCCTGCTGGCCTACATCGCGGCCACGACCAGGAAGCTGATCGTGACCACGTCGACCACGCTGATCACGACGAACGACCCGGTGCGCATCGCGGAGGAGTACGCGATGCTGCAGCACCTGTCCAAGGGCCGGATGGACCTGATGCTCGGCCGCGGCAACACGGCCCCGGTGTACCCGTGGTTCGGCCAGGACATCCGGCAGGGCCTGCCGCTGGCCCTGGAGAACTACAACCTGCTGCACCGGCTGTGGCGCGAGGACGTGGTGGACTGGCAGGGCAAGTACCGCACGCCGCTGCAGGGCTTCACGTCGATCCCGCGGCCGCTGGACAACGTGCCGCCGTTCGTGTGGCACGGCTCGATCCGCACCCCCGAGATCGCCGAGCAGGCCGCGTACTACGGGGACGGCTTCTTCGCCAACAACATCTTCTGGCCGAAGGAGCACTACATGCGGCTGATCGAGTTCTACCGGCAGCGTTACGCGCATTACGGGCACGGCACCGAACAGCAGGCCATCGTGGGCCTGGGCGGCCAGGCGTTCATTGCGCGCAACTCGCAGGACGCCAAGCGGGAGTTCCGGCCGTACTTCAACGAGGCGCCGGTCTATGGGCACGGGCCGTCGATGGAGGACTTCATGAGCATGACGCCGCTGTCGGTGGGCAGCCCGCAGGAAGTCATCGACAAGACCCTGACGTTCCGCGAGCACTTCGGTGACTACCAGCGCCAGCTGTTCCTGATGGACCACGCCGGCCTGCCGCTGAAGACGGTGCTGGACCAGCTCGACCTGCTCGGTGAGGAGGTCGTGCCGGTGCTGCGCCAGGAGATCGCCGCCCGCCAGGACCCGGCGACCCTCGGGGCGCCGACGCACGCCAGCCTGGTCACGGCCAAGTACGGCGGCCGGCAGGCCCGCCAGCCACGGCCCAACGCCAACCGCGGCGACAACGTCACCGGCTCGTCCCCGTACCAGGACACCGAGCCGGACGCCCAGGCCGGGCACCCGGAGCTGTGATGGCCGACCGCAGGCACGCCGCCAACGACGCGTGGGAGGCGCTGCTGTCCGCGCACGCGGTGCTGATGAAGCAGTTCGCGGCCGAGGACATCTGGACCGACCTGTCCATGCGCGAGTACGACGTGCTGTACACGCTGTCCAAATGCGCCGGACCGGTCCGGATCAGCGAGCTGAACCGGCACGTGCTGCTCAGCCAGCCGGCCCTGTCCCGCCTGGTGGACCGGCTGGCCGAGCGCGGCTTCGTGCAGCGCCAGGCCGACCCGGCCGACGGGCGGGGCGTCCGGCTGGCGCTCACCGCGGCGGGCCGGGCCCGGCAGCGCCAGATCGGGCGGCGGCACGCGCGCAGCGTGGCCCAGGCCATGACCGCCGGGCTGTCCGCCGCCGAGCTCAGCGAGCTCGAGGCCATCTGCCTCAAACTGGCCCGCCAGCCCGTCCTGGCGGGCGCCCCCAGTTACGAGAACAGCGAGGACATCCGCTCATGAACGCTCCCGTCCGCCGGGACGGCGAACCATTCCGGCTCGTGGTGGTCAGCGCTGGCACCAGCGACCCGTCTTCGACCCGGCTGCTGGCCGACCGCACGGCCGACCGCGTCACCGCCCTGGCCGCCCAGCGCGGGCACCGGGTCGCGGTCCGCGTCATTGAGCTGCGCGAGATCTCGGCCGATATCTCCACCGCGCTGGTGTCCCAGCTGGTCACGCCAAAGCTGCAGCAAGCCAGCACCGCGCTGGGCGAAGCCGACGGGATCATTGCCAGCACCCCGGTCTACAAAGCCTGCCCGAGCGGCCTGTTCACCTCGTTCTTCGACGTGCTGGACAACGACCTGCTCATCGCCAAGCCGGTGGTGCTGGCCGCCACCGCGGGCACGGCCCGGCACGCCCTGGTCGCGGACGACCAGATGCGCCCGCTGTTCGCCTACCTGCGCACCATGACCGTGCCCACCTCGCTGTTCGCCGCGCCCGAGGACTGGAGCGACCCGGCGCTGAACACGCGCATCGACCGGGCCGCGTTCGAGCTCACGGCGCTCATGGAGAGCGGCTTCGCCAGCCAGGTCAGGAACGAGTCCTGGCGCAGCTACCAGCACGAGTTCGGCAGCGCGGGCGGCACCGAGACCGACATCGACCTCGACACCGACCTGATGCGGCTGGCCACCGGCGGGCCGGCCAGCTGACGGCCAGCTCCATCCGGGGCGTCGGCTGGCCGGCCGGCTGGCCGTTATGAATCAGGGCATCGCCTGGGTGGGCTTTCTCGGGGCCTGGCTGCTGGTGGCCGGGCCGCTGTAGCAGGGCGCGCTCGAGCTGCGCGGGGAAGACGCCGACCGGGACGGATCGAGGCCACCACGGCCCGCATCCCGCAACCGGCCCCGCCGTCGCCGTGGTGGTGGCTATTGCCGCGGTCATGGACCTGATCCGGCACCACCGCAGCGAGGCGTTCCGGAAGCTCGGCGCATCCGTGCTGAACACGGCGGCCCGGTTGACGGCTTCGGCGTGCAGACCTGCGCCGGCGTCTACGCCAGGGTCATCAGCCCGGGCCGGATCCAGCCCGGCGACCAGGTCCACGTCAGCTGACGGCCGCCCACGCGAACCCGTCCGGGTCGGTGAACGGCCCGGCATCGCTGTCAATCGTGAGCCGGTGCGATCCGGTGCCGTCGGGGGTGACGCCGGCGTCCTTGGCCAGGGCCCGGCGCCCGTACAGGGCCAGCTTGACGGAGCTGGCCGGGGTGGCGAACTCGACGTACTTGCGGCCGAAGCTCTTGGCCACGGCGAGGCCGTGGTCCAGGTAGAACCGCTTGCTCGCCGCCACATCCGCGGCGCCCAGCAGAAGCACGATCTGGTCGATCTGCCGGCTGGCCGGGCCGGTGTCCTTCTTGGCCGAGGTGGCAATCTTCCAGATCGTCCCGTCCGGGGCCTGGACGACGCCACCGTAGCCCCAGAACGACTTGGCCACCGGTTTCAGGACCGTGGCGCCCGCGTCGAGGGCGGAATTGATAAGGCCGGATACGGTGGCCGGCTGCGTCACCGTGAGGGACAGCGTGAACCAGCGGAACCCGCTCGTCGGTGCCGCCGAGGCCCGCAGGCGCAGCTGGGTGTCCAGCCCGAACGCGGCGGAGTAGAACCGGCCAGCGGCCGTGGGGTCAGCTACTTCGAGGGTGACAGATTCGATGGAAGCCATGCCGGTCACGCTAACCGGGGCGCGGCGGCCGGCGCTTCTCGATTCCTGACCAGTCTGCTACCGGCCGGGCCGCGCGGCCGGGGCCATGGCCGGGGCGGCCGGCCGCACCGGCGCGCGGCCGCGTGTCGAGCCGGTCAGCGCCGCAGGCTGGTGCAGCTGAACGTAGTGGCCAGCTGGGACCGTCCGGTGCCCCACCAGTCCGTGAAGTGGACCGTGATCGTCCCGGCTGGGCGGTGCCGGCAGTAGCGGAGCCAGTGGTCGGCCGTGTGCGCCCAGGCGGAGCTGGGTCCGGCGTAGCGCCGCACGGGGTACCGGAAGTCGGTGGCCCAGCCGGCCGCCAGGACCGCGACCAGCGCGGCGACCGCGATCACGGCCCTGGGCCGCGGCCACCAGCGGCGCGCGTAGGCGTCGGCCGCCACGATCAGCGCCGCGTCGAGCAGCAGGATGGGCACGGTGGAGTACCGGGCGCCGTGCTCCACCCGGACCGTGACCCGCTGGCCCGGGCCGCCCCAGGCGAACGCCGAGGTGAACGCGCTGAACACGAGGCCGGTGAGCACGGCGGTGACCACGAACACCCGGGGCCGCCCGGGCTGCGTGATGACGGCCGCGGCCAGCACCACCAGGATCAGGCCGCCCACCAGCGCAGCAGCGCCGTTCACACCCAGCAGGTGGCGCAGGTGCCAGGAAATATGCCAGCCCAGCGCGGGCAGCAGGACCTCGTGCGCGTAGTACAGCACCGCATTGACCGGGTTATGCGGGTGCAGCCGGGACAGGTGGCTGGACGCCATGACGGCGAGCTGCAGCACGCAGCCGACCGCCCAGCCGATGGTCGCGGCCTGCTCGCGCGGCCGCCGCGGCAGCACGTACAAGCGGGCCGCGAACAGCGGCACGAAGAGCAGGCCGAGCGAGGTCGAGGCGGCCCCAGCGAACGCGACCACCGCGGCGATGACCGCGCCGGACCTGGTCCGCGGCCGCCACAGCGCGGCCCAGAACACGGCGGCGAGCAGGTACCAGATGGTGTTGACGCCGTTGTCGGCGATCTCGAGCTGCGCCACCGGCAGCAGCACCACGGACAGGCCGACCAGCGCGCGCAGCCAGCGCGAGCTGACCTGGCCCGCGCTGGCGTGGTAGGTGAACAGCCCGCACGCGGAGGCCACCAGGGCGCCGCCGGCCGCGAACACGACCGAGGCTTGCCTGATCGGCACCAGCGCGGCCAGCTGGCCGATTACGCGCGGGGCCAGCTGCAGGTACCCGCCGTAGGACTGCAGCAGCTGCCAGGGATGCGCGAGCGCCCAGGGCAGGTAGATGCCCGGGTCTTCGGCCCAGACGCTCTCCCAGGCCGGCCGGCCGCTGTACCGGGCCAGCATAACCAGCGCGCCGAGGGCGACCACGGCCAGCTGGACCAGCATGAACGCCCAGCGCGGCAGGCCAGCCCGCGGAGCTGGCTCAGCCGGCGCCGGGAACAGATCGGCGAGCACGTCGCGCACACCGCGGCCTGCGGGCGGCGGCAGATCTACCCCGGGCCCGGCCTGGCCCGGCGCGCGGAGCTCGGGCGCGGACACGAGTGGAACCTACCACCAGCAACGCTCGGTAAGCGGTTTTCAGGCTTCCCGGCCAGCGCAAGCCCGCGTGAATTACCTGGCTGCGCCGCTACTTAGACTCGCCCTTGACCTCGAACTGGACCCGGGCGATGTCGGCACAGATCTTGGCGAAGATCTCCCGGCGCAGCCGGTTGTGCTCTTCGTCCGCGTCGTACACGCGGTAGGCGTCGGAGTCCTGCCAGTCGTTGGTGATCGCGAAGCTCCAGCCGCCGTCGCGCAGCCCGAGGTCGGACCCCACGTTCATCGCGAGCAGCCCGGGGAACCTGAGCGCGGCGATACCGGCCAGGCCCTCCTGGAGCAGCGCGGCATCGGCCGCCCGCTGGGCGGGATCGTCGGCCTGCCGGAGGCGGCCGACCACCACGTTGCGGATCATCAGCGCACTATATCGGGAGTCCCGCACCCGCCCCAGGCGGGCCGACCGGCCCCGGGCGCACCGACCGGGCCCCGCGGCGGGCCCCGCGGCGAGGGCTCGGCTGGCCACCCGCGCCACTCTTCACGGGCCCGGCCCGCTTGAATCAGGACGAAACGGGCATCCACTGCACCGGATCCGTGAACAGTGGGATCGGGCCGGTCCTGGCTGGGCCGGTGCTGGAGCTGGTGTGGCGCACGTGGTCAGTGGGGTCAATACGCTCAGCGGGTCAGGGCCGGCGCCGGGCCGGCCGCGCGTCACTGGCCGGCGCATCGGCACCGCCACCAGTCGGCGCACCCGCACCGGCATCCCGCGCGCCACCGGCCGGCGCACCAGCACCCGCACCGGGAGCACCCGCACTGGGCGCACCCGCACTGGGCGCACCCGCACTGGGCGCACCCGCACTGGCCGCACGCGCACCGGCACGAGCACCGGGTGCACCTGCAGCCGGCGCATCCGCTGCCTGGGCCCGCTCGGCAGCGTGGCCGGTGAACCACTTGCCGGCGGCTGGCAGCAGAACGGTCGGCACCAGCAGGGGCAGCAGCAGCAACTGCAGCCAGTTCCACAACGTGTTCCCCTGGTAGCCGGTCCAGGCCCAGTGCAGGACGTAGCCGCCGAACACGGTGGCGGCCCAGGCGGCCATGCAGACCAGGATGCCCGTCTTGTGGCGGCGGCGCAGCGGGCGGCCCGCCGACGGCCAGGCCAGCAGCGTGGTCACCGCCGCCGGGAGCAGCAGCAGCCCGTACCAGTTCCACAGTGTGTTGCCGGAGAAACCGGTCCACTTGAGCGGAACCAGGTAGCCCGCGGCCACGAACCCGGCGAAGGCCGCGGCGGCCACGCCGAACAGCAGGTGCCTGGCCCGGCTGATGTACTGCCCATGCTTGATCCACAACGGCAGGGTGCCGATGACCACCGGCAGCAGCAGCAGGCGCAGCCAGTCCCACAGCTGCTCGTTGGCCTGGAAGCCGGTCCACTGCCAGCCGCGGATGTAGCCACCCCAGAGCAGCAGCGCGGCGACGGCCAACAGCAGGCTGAGTCCGTATTTCCTGGCCCGCTCGCGGCCCGCCGGGCCGGGCTGGTCAGCGGCGGCCGTGGCGGCCTGGTCGGCGGCGGGCCGCCCGGGCCCGGCCAGCCGATGCTGCACGTCGTCGGCGGACGGCGCCCAGGGCAGGCCGAGTTCCTCCAGCCGGGCCGACACCGCCCCGCGCATCAGCGTTCTCGCGATGCGGGTGACATTGACCTGGCCGCCGCTGGCCGCCTTCTCCAGGTCGGCGATGGCGCACAGGCCCAGGAACTCGTCGGGTTCGATGATGGTGGTCAGGGCGGGCATGGGCAGGTCCTCCCCCTCGTCCGGACAGCCGTGTGGCGCGCCGCCCTCGTCAGCGCGCCACTCCAGACACGATGGCCGGCGGCTCGGGGGGAACCGGGCAGGCTCGGGGGGAAACACTGGGGGGCGCAGGTCAGCGGCCCGCCGGGCCGCGTTCCAGTGAGCGGCCCGCTGCGCCGCCTTCCCAGTCAGCTCCCCGGTCAGCCGGCCTGGCCCCAGACGGCCCGGGCCGCGTCGGCCAGCAGCCGGAGCTCGGCGAACTCCCCGGCGGCGGTCAGCTGGTCGCCGCCCTCGGCCACCGACGCGAAACCGCCCTGCGGGCTGAGTGCCAGCCGGTCCAGGCCGGTGACCTGGGCCGCCTGCTCGACCCGCTGGGCCAGTGCACTGGCCGTCTCCAGCACCGGGGTCTTGCTGGTGACGACGTCGCTTCTCCAGAAGATCTTTCTGCCCAACGCCAGCCGGTGCTGGCCGCCGGGCAGCCGAGTGGCGGTGCGCTGCCCGAACCTACGGCGTGGCGGCCCGGCGGAAGGGAAACCTAGGATTGCGCCCCGGGCGGCATCGTGATCATGACTTTGGTGCCGTCAGAGCGACACCAAAGTCATGATCACGACAGGCTGGGCCGCCGCGCGCTGGCTAGCCGCTGGCCGCGGCCGTGCTCAGGTCGTAGACCGTCATTCCGCCCACGGTCCGGGCGGTGAAGTGCCGCTCGACCCAGGCGGTGATCTGTGACCCGTAACCGGACCCGCCGCCCGCGCCGCCACCGGTGCCGCTGGCCACGAACTGGCCACGAAGTAGTGGATCTCGTGCGCGGCGGCCAGCTTCTCGAACTCGGCCAGGGTGGGCGCCGGGTCGGAGCCGGTGAAGGAACCCGCGACCGCGGCCATGTGGTGCGGATGTTCACGTAGCTGGGAAATGCACCACACCGGCCCAGCCAGGGGCCTGACCAGGCCACGCGCTCCTGCCGGTGCGCACGTCGCGCTTGACCGGCGGGGCCTGCCGCCCTAGCGTGGCCCGCATCGTCACAACAAATTGTCGCCAAAATTAGCTGACTCTCGGCCAGCCCGGGCTCATCCACGAGGAGATCACCACCATGATCGTCGCCAACCGCCGGCGGCTGGTCGGCCCGGAGCCGCGGGACGCGGCGCGGTGACCACCGGAGGGGAGCCGCCCGGCACGGGCCGGCGGCTGCTGGTGATCAGCGCGCACGCGGCCGACTTCGTCTGGCGGGCGGCCGGATACATCGCGCTGACCACGGAGGCGGGCGCCGAAGCGCACGTGGTGTGCCTGTCGTTCGGCGAGCGGGGCGAGTCACCCGGGGCCTGGCAGCAGCCTGGCATGACGCTGGACAAGGTGAAGCAGATCCGCCAGGCGGAGGCGGAAGCGGCCGGGGACGCGCTCGGCGCGGTCATGCACTTCCTGGACAAGGGGGACTACCCGCTGCCGGCCAGCGAGGAGATGCTGCTGGAACTGGCCGAGCTGATGCGGGCCACCGCCCCGGGCGTGATCCTCACCCACGCCCGGGCCGATCCGTACAACTACGACCATCCGGTGGCGGCTGACCTGACGCTGCGGGCCCGGGCCATCGCTCAGGCGCTGGGCCGGGAATCGGCTCATCCGCCGCTGGGCGCGCCGCCGGTGTTCCGGTTCGAGCCGCACCAGCCGGAGATGTGTGAATTCCGCCCGGACGTGCTGGTTGACATCACCCCGGTATTCAGCCGCAAGGCCGCGGCCATGGCCGCGATGGGTTCCCAGCAGCACCTGGTCCGCTACTACAGCGAGCTGGCGCAGCGCCGGGCCGTGCAGGCGGTGCGCAACGGTGGCCCGGCGTCGATCCGGTACGCCGAGGCCTACCAGCGGGTCTTCCCGCAGGTGAGCGCGGTGCTGGCATGAAGCCGGTAATCGTGGTGGACCCGCCGCGGGCCGACCCGGCCGTGGTCGCCGAGCTCGGCCAGCTCGGGGTGGCCACAGTGCACGAGGCGGCCGGGAAATCTGGGCTGCTCGGCAGCACGCTCCGGCCGGCCTGGGCCGGCGCCCGGGCCGCGGGCACCGCGGTCACCGTGCTGTGCGGGCCGGGTGACAATCTCATGGTGCACGCGGCCGTGGAGCAGGCCGGCCCGGGCGATCTGCTGGTCGTCACTACCACTTCGCCGTCCAGCGACGGGTTCATTGGCGAGCTGATCGTCACGTCGCTGGCCGCCCGCGGCGTGACCGGCCTGGTCACCACGACCGGGGTGCGCGACGTGGCCGCGATCACCGAGGCCACGTTCCCGGTCTGGTCCCAGCACATCAGCGCCCAGGGCACGCTCAAGGCCACCGCGGGCTGCGTGAACGTGCCGGTGGTCATCGGCGGCGTGGTGGTGCACCCGGGTGACGCGGTGGTCGCCGACGACGACGGGGTGGCGTGTATTCCGCGGGCGCGGGCCGCCGACGTGGCGGCCGCGGGCCGCCGCCGGGAGCAGGGCGAGGACGAGTCCCGGGCCGCGTTCGCCCGGGGTGAGCTGGCCCTGGACCGGTACGGCCTGCGGCCGGTGCTGGACCGGCTGGGGGTCAGCTACGTGCGGGCCGGGCGGGGGGAGCAGCCGCCGGGGGAGGGGCCGCCGCCCGGGGAGGGGCCGCCGTGACCGACGACGTAGCCGTGCTCGACGCGCTGCGGGACGCCATCCTGGACGGCGAGTTCGCGGCCGGCCAGCGGCTGATCGAGGTGGACCTGTGCGAGCGGTTCGGCTGCAGCCGGTTCGCGGTCCGCGCCGCGATCCCGGTGCTGGCCAGCGAGGGCCTGGTGGAGCTGCAGCGGCACCGGGGGGCCCGGGTCCGGGTCATCCCGCTGGACGAGGCGATCGAGATCACTGAGGTGCGCCGGCTGCTCGAGGGCCTCACCGCGGCGCGCGCCGCCGAGCGGGTCACCCCGGCCCAGGCGGCCGAGCTGGAGCGGATCATCCAGGAGATGCGCCACGCGGTGACAGCGGCCGAACTGCTCCGGTACAGCGAGGCCAACGCCCGGCTGCACGGCCTGATCCGGGCCATCGCCGGGCACGGCACCGCCACCGCCATCATCGAGCGGCTGCGCGCCCAGCTGGTCCGGCACCAGTTCGCGCTGTCCCTGGTGCCCGGCCGCCCGGCGGTATCGCTCGGCCAGCACGAGCGCATCGCCGCCGCCATCGTGGCCCGCGACCCGGCCGCGGCCGGCACGGCCATGCGCGACCACATCAGCAGCGTGATCGACGCGCTCAGGGACCTGCCCGCGGACCAGGCCAGCCGGGCCCGGGCCGGCCCGGAAGGCGCCGTGCGTGCGGCCGGCGCCAGGAGGTGAGGATGCTATGACAGCCGGCCAGCCGGTCCCGCCCGGCGGGCGGTGCCGCGACATTGCCCACGTCGGCGCGGTGGAGCTGCGCACCGCGGTTCCCGAGCAGACCGTGGACTTCTTCGTCCGGCTGCTCGGCCTGTCCGAGGTGGCCCGCGAGGGCCCGCGGACCTACGTGCACGCCTGGGACGACTACGAGCAGTTCACGGTGTGCGTGACGGAGAGCGCCACGTCCGGGATCGGCCGGACCTGGCTGCGCGCCGCCAGCCCGGCCGCCCTGCAGCGCCGGGTGCAGGCCATCGAGGCCAGCGGGCACGGGATCGGCTGGACCGACGGGCAGCAGGGCATCGGGCCCGCCTATCTGTTCACCGACACCGACGGCCACGAGCTGGCGCTGTACTGGGAGACCGAGTGGTACCAGGCCCCTGACGGGCAGCGCCCGGCGCTGAAGAACCAGGCCGCGCCGTTCCCCGGCCGGGGTGCCAACGTCCGGCGGCTCGACCACGTCAACTACCTGGCCGCGGACATCCCGGCGGTGGCCCGGTTCGTGCCCGGCGTGCTCGGCGCCCAGCTGACCGAGCAGATCGTGCTGGATGATGGGGTGCCGTCGGCGGTCTGGTACCACGTAGCCGACAAGAGCTACGACCTCGTGTACACCAGCGACTGGACCGGGTCGGCCCGGCCGCCTGCATCATGTCGCGTTCGCCACCGACCAGCGCGAGGACATCCTGCGCGCGGCGGACGTGATGCTGGAGGCGGGGATCCACATCGAGACCGGCCCGCACAAGCACGCCATCCAGCAGACGTTCTTTCTCTACGTGTGGGAGCCGGGCGGCAACCGGATCGAGCTGTGCAACGCCGGTGCCCGGCTGGTGCTGGCCCCGGACTGGCGGCCCATCTCGTGGACCCGGGCCGAGCGGGCCAAGGGCCAGGCGTGGGGCCTGAAGACCATCGACACGTTCCACACCCACGGCACGCCGCCCGTGGACGCGCCGCCCGTGGACGCGCCGCCCGTGGACGCGCCGCCCGTGGACGCGCCGCCCGTGCACGCGGCTGCGCCGCCGGGAACGCCCGGATGACCGGGGCGGGGCCGCCGGTCACGGTGGCGGTGCTCGGCCTGGGTGAGGCAGGCGGCCGGATCGCGCAGGACCTGGCCGCGGCCGGAGCGCGGGTCCGCGGCTTCGACCCGGCGGTGCCCGCCCCGCCGGGTGTCGAGCCCGCGGCGGACGACGCGGACGCCTGCCGGGGCGCCGACCTGGTGCTCAGCCTGACCACCGCGGGCGAGTCGGAGGACGCGCTGCGCCAGGCGCTGGCCGGCCTGAGCGGCCCGGGCGGCACGGCCGGGGCGGGCGGCCAGGTGGCGCGCACCGCGTACGCCGACGCCAACACCGCGGCCGCCGGGCTGAAGCAGCGGCTGGCCGGCCTCGCCGGGCAGGCCGGGGTGCCGTTCGCCGACGTAGCCATCATGGCGCCGGTGCCGCCGCGCGGGCTGCGCACGCCCATGCTGGCCTCCGGGCCGGCCGCGGCCGAGGTGGCCCGCCTGCTGGGCGGCTGCGGCGCCTCGGTCGCGGTGCTGCCCGGCCCGCCCGGCGCGGCCGCCACCCGCAAGCTGCTGCGCAGCGTGTTCTACAAGGGCATGGCGGCCGCGGTGGTCGAGGCGCTGCGCGCCGCGGAAGCGGCCGGCCAGGCCGGCTGGCTGCGCGAGCACATCGCGGCCGAACTGGCCGCCGCCGACACTGCCACCGCGGCCCGGCTGGAGCAGGGCAGCTACCAGCACGCCCGCCGCCGCGCGCACGAAATGGCTGCGGCCAGCGAACTGCTCGAGGAGCTGGGCGTGCCGCCCCGGGTCGCCCGGGCCAGCCAGCAGTGGCTGGAGGACCTGGCCGCGGGCACCTAGTGCGGTGCGCCGCTGATCCGGGTGCGGGTGACCCGGGCGGAGCCGTGGGCAGGTGCTGACGGTACCCCCGGCCGCGCGCAGCCGGTGACCTGCCGGGGCCGGTTCTGGCTGGCGTAGCTGCCGATGCCGAGCTGGCCGAGGTCGTTCTCACCCCAGCACCACAGGATGCCACCGGTGCGGGTGGCGCAGGAATGGCAGCTGGATTACCGTAGCAAGGGCGCTACGCTGGTGCCCGTATTAACGCCGGCTGCCCGCGCAGGCGCGTTTTAAAATTGCGGCTTCCCTTAATCCGGGTGCTTATTCCGGTCATTTCTCCCGGATGGCTGACACGAACCAGTTTCGGCCCCGGCAACGGCGGGGCCACAGAAGATCAGCGGCTGCCGTCCGGGGCGGCCCGGCAGCGGCATAACCTTGCCCCAGGTGCACCGGGACTCCGCTGGCGGCAACCGCAGGCCTGGCCGGCCCGGACAGACACGGCAGAAAGAGGTTGGCGGATGACTGCTGGCAAGCCCGAGGTTGACTTTCCCGGCGGCGAGCCACCGGCCGAACTGGAGATCACCGACATCTGGGAAGGCGACGGCCCGGCAGCCAGTCCGGGTGACAGCGTGCAGGTGCACTACGTCGGGGTCGCCTACTCGACGGGCGAGGAATTCGACGCGAGCTGGGACCGGGGTGAACCCCTGTCGTTCCGGCTGGGCACCGGGCAGGTCATCGCGGGCTGGGATCAGGGCGTGCAGGGCATGAAGGTCGGCGGCCGGCGGCAGCTGATCATCCCCCCGGGCCTGGCCTACGGGGATCGCGGCGCCGGGAACTCGATCGCGCCCGGCGAGACCCTGATCTTCGTGTGCGACCTGGTCTCCGTCTGATCAGCATCCTGGCGTGGGATGTAGGTGATACATCCGCTAGCCGGTCGGGTGGACGAGGTAGGTCCCGGGCTCCGCGCCGCGGACCCCGACCGGGCGCCAGCCGAGCCGGGCGTAGAAGCGCCTGGCGTTCACGTTCGCCGGGCGGACGGCGAGGTAGCATGACGCCGCCCCGGCGGCCGCCGCCGAGGCCAGGAACGTGCTGATCAGCTCCCGCCCGTGGCCCGCCCCCCGGTAGCCGGCCAGCAGGTTGATGTGCAGGTGCGCGGGGTGTGCGGCCAGCTCGGGCAGCAGCCAGCGCTCCGGGTGGAACATCACGTCGAGGCGGTGCTCCTCCTCGGTCACCGGCGGGCCGGACAGTGGCTGGTACCGGGCCCGGAGCCGGGGCAGCCAGCGGTCCTGGTACCCGGCCACGAAGTCCGGGGTGCTGGCCGTGCCGATGACGTAGCCGACCGCGCGGTCGCCATTGTCCAGCACGTAGGCGTGTTCCGGCTGCAGGAACAGGTAAGGCCCGGCCACGATGTCGGGGACCAGGTCACACGGCGGCCCGGTCACCGTCCCGGTAGCGGCGGATCGCAGCGGTCAAGCCCCTAGCCTATGGGCCGCTAACGTTCGCCGATCAGGGTGCCGAGCAGCCTGGCGTAGCGCAGCAGGTGCACATCCCCGACGTACTGGTCACGCACGTAGGCGTGCGCGGCCTGTCCCATCCGGGCCGCCTGGTCATGGTCCTTGAGCAGCAGGCAGGCGGCTGAACCGAACGCGGCCAGGTCGGCGGGATCGCGCAGCAGCACGCC
Organism: uncultured Actinomycetes bacterium; assembly: GCA_963834515.1. GTDB lineage: Bacteria > Actinomycetota > Actinomycetes > Streptosporangiales > Streptosporangiaceae > RYN-230. Next base: position 175,165 of record CAWICB010000002.1, read on the forward strand.
GGTGCCGTCGCCGATCTGGTCGATGATCCCGCCGACCGCCGAGCCGATTACCGGCCGGCCCTTCCACATTCCCTCGGACACGGTCAGCCCGAACCCTTCGGCCAGGCTCTTCTGCGCGATGACCGTGGCATACCGCTGCAACGCGTTGACCATGGCCGCGTTCTCGTCGATGTCATTCAGCGGCAGCGTCACCAGCAGGATCCGGGCCCGGGCCGCAGGCCGCAGGTCGTGCCATTCCAGCAGGCACTCCCCGTACACCGCGGCGCCTTCCGGGTCGTCGCTGACATCCTTGACTGAGGGCCCGACCAGGATCAGGTACCCATCACCGTCAGGCACGACGTGATCGGCGAAGCCGCGCATGACCCCGGCCATGTCCTTCAGCCGGTCCCAGCGGGAGACCTGGACCAGCACCCGGTCATCGGGCCCGGGACGGCTGTCGCCGACGACCACGGCTGGCCTGGTGACCGTGCCCACGTCGCCGTTGCGGCGCACGAACTGTGCGGGCGAGGCCGGCCCGGCGCCGTCCAGGACGCCCAGCCGGGTCAGGATGGCCTGCATCGCGCCGGCGTCGAGTTCCTGGTTCTTCGGGGAGAACGGGTCGATCGACGGCGGGATGACCCAGGCCTTGTCGGCCGGGATCCAGGACGGGACATAGCCGCGGCGCGAGAACACGAACGCTTCCGCGGCGGCCAGGTGTGGCCGCAGGAACTCCCATGCGGCCAGGGTCACCTCGTTGTCCCAGTCCACGCCGATGTGGCAGCGCCACACCACCCGGGCGCCGGCCCGGGCCAGCGGCGCGGCCAGCCCGGCGGTCTGCGGGTCGTGCAGCAGGACCACATCGCCGGGCCGGATCAGGGCGGTCAGCTCCACCGCGTTCGCGGCCAGCATCTGCGCGTAGTGACTGGCGTCCGCGGGGCCGAGCGGGGCACCGGACGCGCTGCCGTGGATCTGGTTGTGCAGCCGCTTGGTGATGGCGAAGAACCTGGCGTCGCCGGTGATCACCAGCCAGCCGATCGGGATGTCCAGATCCTGGACGTACCCGACCAGGACCTGCAGCATCTCGGCCACCCCGCCACCGGTGGCGGTCGAGTTGACGTTCCAGATGGTGCCCCCGGCCAGCGCGGGGCGGACCTGCTCGGCGGCCTGGGCCAGCTGCCCGTACCGCTCCGGACCGATGACTGGTTCCAGCTGGGTAACTGGTCTTCGCGGTACCTCCACTGCATGCACCAGGCTCACGGCATCCGCCTTCCCGCTCGCACCCGGCCGGGACGGCGCGGTGGCCGGCGTCCAGGAGTTGTGCCGTCACGGGCGAGCCTAGGCCGCTGGCCGCACCATGAACAGTTGCCTAACGTCCCGTATCCGATCTTTTGGCCGGCTTCAGCCGCCGAGCACCGCTCTGTCCGGGACGTGCGCCGGGCCGGTCACCCGCACGTCACCCACGGCCACTACGCCCGCGCCGAACGTGACGTCGCCCTCGACCTCGAACCGGCGGCAGCGGCGCAGCGACGGTGCCCCAGCCGGGAACCGCTGCTCGAAGCCGGGCAGCAGCTTGTAAAAGGTCTTATCCAGGGTGACCACCGGCCCAGGGCCATCGAAATCGCGCCTCATCTGCCCGTCACCGGTGAGCTCGTAGGCGTCCGAACGCACGACCAGCAGGTCGTCGGTGGTCTTCACCGGGGCGAACCGGGAGCGCGGGACGTGAACGGCCCGGGCGCCGGGGATGGAGCCGAACGCCGCGCCCATGGCCCACTCGAGCTGGATCACCGGGGTGCTCGCCGGGTCCCGCGGGTTGACGGGTTCCCGGTTGATGATCAAGGGCAGGGCCGGTGCCGCCGGGTCGGCGGCCTGCAGGTCGCGGAGAGCGCGCAGGTCGATCCAGATGTTGTTGGTGTTGTACCAGCGCCAGCGCTCGACGTCGGTGAACGAGGTGTCGCCGTCGGGCACCTGCGCCGTCTCCCGCAGCACCATCCGGCCCTGGTAGCGGGCCAGGTGGCCGCCCTTACGGTCGGCCGGCGTGCCGCGCACCATCTCCAGCGCGAACGGTACCCGCTCGGCGGCCAGCCAGGCTGCGATCCGGGCGTCAGCGAGCGCGCCGAGGTTGTCGGAGTTGGATACGAACGCGTACCGCAGCCCGGCGTCAAGCAGGGCGTCCAGCGTGCCGGAGGCCGCCAGCACGGTGTAGATGTCGCCGTGCCCGGGCGGGCACCACTCCAGCTCCGGGTCGGGCGGCCACTGCACCGGCTGCAGGTCAGCCGCGCGGAGCTTGGGCTCGCGGCCCTGCAGAAAGTCTGGCGGCAGGCCAGGCACGGGCAGCCCGTGATAGTGGCGCAGCACGTCCAGCGAGGGATCGCGGGTGGCGGCGGAGTCCATCAGCACGAGCGGCAGCCGGGCGCCGTACCGCTCGCGCAGGGCCAGTACCTGGGTGGCCAGCACGTCCAGGAAGCGGGCGCCGGGCTTGACCTCCAGCAGTGACTTCGGCCCGGACAAGCCCATGCCCGTGCCCAGGCCGCCGTTGAGCTTGACCACCACCAGCTGGTCGAGCACGGCCCGGGCCCGGCCGGGTGCGGGCTCGGGCAGCTCGTCCAGGCCGGGCAGGTCCGGCACCGGCTCCAGGACGTCGCCCGGCAGGTATCCGGCCTGGCGCTCACCCAGCTGCCGCAGGCGCCTGCCGAGCGCGGCCAGCTCAGCGCCCTGGACGCCGCCCGCCTCGGCCTTGGCCAGCACGGCAGTGGCATAACTGGGCATACTCATGTCCTGATTCTCCTCTTCCGATGATCTGGACTGCCGGGCAGCGTCCGTTTTCCTCACGTTCCGGGGGCTGACCGTGCAGACCGACCCCACCGGCGGCAGCCCGCTGCGCTGCTGCCTGCGCGAGACCGCTCCCGGTGAAGAGGTGTACCTCATCGCCTACACCCCGCCCGGCGGCCGCGGCGGCTACGCCGAGCGTGGCCCGGTGTTCATCCACGCGCAGCCGTGCGGCGGCTACCGCACCCCGGACCGGTACCCGCCCGCCCTGGGCCACCGCCAGCATGTGGTGCGGGCCTACGCCACCTCGGGCCGGATCGCGGACGGCGTGCTGGCCCGCGACGGCGGGCACGCCCTGACCGTGATCCGGGAACTGCTGGCCCGGCCCGGCGTCACCGTCGTGCAGGTGCGCAACGTGGGCTACGGCTGCTACAACTTCGCCGTCCGGCTGGCGCCCCCGGGCGGCGACTGACGGGGCCGGGCCATAAGCTTCGGCAGGGCAGGCGCAGCGGCCCAGCCGGAAGATCATGAGCGACCCGGGACGGTGGCATGACCTCAGCACGTGACCTGGCCGACCGGATGCACGAGCGGTGGCTGGCCGAGAACCCGTTCGCCGCGACCATGTACGGCATCCCCGGGTACGACGATCTGGTCCCGGACGAGAGCAGCGTGGGCCAGCAGGCCTGGCGGGCCGAGGCGGCTGGGTTCCTCCGCGAAGCTGACGAACTGGCCGCCGGGCCGCTGACCCCGGCCGAGGCCGTCACGGTCAACTGCACGAAGCAGGCCGCGGCCCAGGAACTGGCGGGCATCGATCTGGCCGAGCCGGAGTACACGGTCACCGCGATGCCGTACTCCGGCCCGGCCACGTTCCTGGCCGTGGCGGCCCGGACGGTGCTGGTGGACCCGGCCGCCGCCGAGGCCTACCTGACCCGGCTGCGGCGCAGCGGCACCTGGCTGGACCAGCTCGGCGAGCGGCTGCGGTCCGGGGCCAGCCGCGGGCGGCTGCCCGTGGCGCCCCTCGCCGGGCAGGCCATCACCTGGGCCGAGGGCGTCCTGGCCGCACCGGGCAGCAGCCCGGTGCTGTCCCCCCGCCCGCCCCAGGGCTGGGCGCGGGCATCGGCCTGGGAAGAGGAACGCCGGGCGGCGGCCGAGGAGGTGGTGCACCCGGCGCTGGCCCGGTGGGCCGCCACGGTCCGGGAATTGCTGCCGCGGGCCCGGCCATCAGACCGGGCCGGGCTGGCCTACCTGCCCGGCGGCGAGGAGGACTACGCCCGCGCGGTCCGGATCTACACGACCCTGCCGCTGTCGGCGGGCGAACTGCACCAGACCGGGCTCGACCAGATCGAGGCGCTGGAGGCGCGGGCCGTCAAGCTCGGCGCCAGCCTGGGGCTGTCCGGGCTGGCCGAGGTATTCGGCGCGCTGCGCGACTCGGCCGGGAAGAGTGCCCCGCAGGAGGCCATCCGCCAGGCCACCGCCGCCGTACGCCGGGCCGAGGCACGGGCCGGGGAGTTCTTCCCGCCGCCCCTCCCGCCGCCGTGCGAAGTGACGCCGATGCCGGAGGTCGTGGCGGTGAGCGGCGCGGCGCCGCACTACACCCCGCCCCGGCTCGACGGCGGGCGGCCCGGGACGTTCTGGTTCAACACCGAGCGGCCCACCGCCGGGACCGGATGGGACATCGACGTGGTGGCGTTCCACGAGGCGGTGCCCGGGCACCATCTGCAGCTGTCCCGCCTCCAGCTGCTGGCCGGCCTGCCCGCCCTGCAGCGCCAGCGCAGCCTCCCGGTGTTTTCTGAGGGCTGGGGCCTGTACGCCGAGCAGCTGGCCGAGGAGGCCGGGCTGTACACGGACGAGCGCGGCCTGCTCGGCTCGGTCAGCACGTCGCTGATGCGGGCCGCCCGGCTGGTGGTGGACACCGGCATCCACGCGTTCGGCTGGAGCCGCGAGCGGGCGCTCGACTTCATGGCCGGGCACGTCCCCATGCCCCGGGAGTTCCTGGCCGACGAGGTGGACCGGTACGTGGTCATGCCGGGCCAGGCCCTGTGCTACCTCACCGGCAAGCTCGAGATCCTCCGGATCCGGGAGCAGGCCCGGAACCGGCTGGGCCCGGCGTTCTCGCTGGCCGCGTTCCACGGCGCGGTCCTGGACCACGGCTCGCTGCCGATGCCGACCCTGGCCCGCAGCATCGAGGGCTGGCTGGACCAGGCCGGCTGACTCCGGGCCGGCCGGTCAGCCCCACTGGCCGGGCTGGTAGTCACCGCCCGGCTGCCGGGTGATGACACCCAGCCGGTTGTACGTGTTGATCAGGGCGATGAGGGACACCAGCGCGGCGAGCTGGCCGTCGTCGTAATGCTTGGCCGCATTGTCCCAGACCTCGTCGCTGACCCCGCCGGCCGCGTCGGCGATGCGGGTGCCCTGCTCGGTGAGCTCCAGGGCGGCCCGTTCGGCCTCGGTGAAGACCGTGGCCTCCCGCCAGGCCGCTACCAGGCTGAGCCGCACCGCGGTTTCCCCGGCGTGCGCGGCGTCCTTGGTGTGCATGTCGGTGCACACGGCGCAGCCGTTGATCTGGCTGGCCCGGATCTTGACTAGCTCCTGGGTGGTGGCCGGCAGCGCCGAATTGGTCACCACCATGCCCGCGGAGTTGATGTACTTCCCGAACTTCGCCGCCAGTTCGTTGCCGTGGTAGTTGAAGCGGGGACCCATGGTGATCTCCTTTAACGTCTTCGGTGGTTACCGCCTGCTGACCCCGCGGCCGGGCGGATTGTGACAGCTATGGGCGAGAATGGCGGCATGCCTGAACTGGATCCCGCGGCCGTCATCGAGGCGATGGCCGGTAACCCGCAGCTGCGGGTGTTCGTCGGTGGCGGCCGGATCGAGACCATGCCGGCCAGGCAGGCCCGGCGGCGCCTGGTGCTGGATGTGATCGCCCAGGCGTTCGAACCCGGCGTGCGCTATCCCGAACCCCGGGTCAGCCAGTTCCTCGGCGCGATCTACCCCGACCACGCGGTGTTGCGCCGGTATCTCGTAGACGAGCAGTTCCTGTCCCGGGCCGGGGGAGAGTACTGGCGCAGCGGCGGCACCGTGCCCGCCCCGGCACCAGAACCCCGCTGTCGGGCGACAGCGGGGGTCGATAATTGATGCGGCCGTGGACCGGAACTAAGCGGCGTTAGGTAAGCGTGGTCAGGTACGTGACGTCAACCTCCCACTTGGCCGGGTCGGGCTCCTCGGCCGGGTTGGTCAGGTAGTGCTCGGCCCGGCCGCGCCAGGCCGCCCCGGTGGTGTCGAACTCGATCCCGTGCTCAGCCGCCCACGCTTGCAGCGCCGCGTTGCTGGCCACCAGGCCGTCGTACGGGCCGGTGTGCCGCAGCACCGCGTACCGGCCCGCGGGCAGGGTCCCGGACCGGATCCGGTCGGTGCCGGTGACCGGCGCGCTGACCGGCACGCCCAGCTCGATCTGCAGCTCGCCCGCCATATCGACGACCAGGTAGCGGATGAACGGCGGCCCGCCCGGCGCGATGCCCTGGCCGCCCAGCCAGCCGAACAGCTCGGGGAAGCCGCGGTCCACGGCCGGGCCGATGCCGTCCATGCTGACCGTCACGGGGATCCCGGCGTAGTGCTGCGCGGCGCGGGCCTGCATCTGCGGCTCACTGCTCATGTCATGCCTCCGTTCCTGGTGCGGTGCTCTTACCTTGACCGGCCGCCGGGCCGGTTCTCACCGGTCCCGGCCAGCCCGGCGGCGGTGAGTTCCGGTCCGCCCGGCCGTCACTACTGGCGGGCCCGGCATCCCTGGCTGCCGGGCGGCCTGCGGAAAGGGGTAACCATGGCGCAGCCGGTGGTGCACTTCGAGATCATCGGGAAGGATCCGGCCCGGCTCCGGGACTACTTCGGGGCCCTGTTCGGCTGGGAGTTCGACACCAGCGCGCCGGTTGCGGCCGCGGTGTCCGATCCGGCCGGTTACGGGTTCGTGGACCGGGTCACGGCCAGCGACGGGACCGGCATACCGGGCGGCGTGGGCGGGGGGGCCGGGTACGACCCCCACGTGCTGTTCTACATCGGCGTGCCCAGCGTGGAGGCCGCGCTGCAGCGCGCGGAGAGCCTGGGCGGGAAGCGCCGGATGGGCCCGGAGCGGGCGCCGACTGGCCTGGTCGTCGGCCACTTCACCGACCCCGAGGGCAACCTGATCGGGGTGGCCGGCCCCGCGTAGCCCAGCGCGCGGGTCCGGCCGGTCAGGCCCGTTCCATGCCGAACTGGGCCATCAGGCCGCGTTCTTCATCGGGCGACGGGGGCTGGTCCCGGTGCCACAATTCGTGCAGCGCGGCGAAATAGGCATCCATGGCCGGGGCGTGGATGACCAGCAGCCGGGCCGGGCCGTCACCGGCGTTGCCGAACGTGTGACCGGTGCCGCGCGGCACCAGCACGAACCCCTCCGGGCCGACCTCCAGGTCCTGGTCCCCGACGGTGACCGAGACCAGGCCGTCGAGCACGAAGTAGGCCTCCGAGCAGTTGGTATGCCGGTGCGCGGGCGGGCGGCGGCCGCCCGGCGGCAGCGTGCGCTCCATCAGCGACAGGTCGCCGTCGTCCAGCTCGGCCAGCGCCTTGAAATACATCACGCTGCCCCGTGCGGTGAACCGGGCATGGCCCTCGCCGGGCCCCAGGACATCGGTCACCGTGCCGGACCTCTTCTCTGAGCTTGCTCCATGACGCCCTGCACCGGCCCTGCACCGGCCCGACCGGGCCGGCCGGGCCGGCCACACTCGCGGCTGGGCTGATGCCACAATGCAGAAGGTGAACACTACTCAATTCGAGAAGATCGGGACCGGGCGTGGTTTCTTCGCCGCCCTGGACCAGAGTGGCGGCAGCACGCCCAAGGCGCTGGCCGATTACGGCATCGGGCCGGATCGGTACAGCTCCGAGGCCGAGATGTTCGACCTGGTGCACGCCATGCGGACCCGGGTGCTGACCAGCCCGGCGTTTGACGGCTCGCGCATTCTCGCGGCGATCTTGTTCGAGCAGACCATGGAACGGGACGTCAACGGCCTGCCCACGGCGCGGTACCTGTGGCAGGAGAAGAACGTGGTGCCGATCCTCAAGGTGGACAAGGGGCTGGCCGCTGAGCAGGACGGCGTGCAGCTCATGAAGCCGATCGACACCCTCGATGACCTGCTGGACCGCGCGCTGCGGCAGCAGATCTTCGGCACCAAGATGCGGTCGGTGATCAAGGATGCCAACGAGGCCGGGATCGCGGCCATCGTGGATCAGCAGTTCGGCTACGCGAGCCGCATCCGGGCCGCTGGCCTGGTGCCGATCCTCGAGCCCGAAGTCAGCATCTCCAGCCCGCACAAGGAACAGGCCGAGACGCTGCTCCGCGACGCCCTGGTTAAGCACGTCGAGGCGCTGCCCAGGGACGCCACGGTGATGCTCAAGATCACCATCCCGACCCGGCCCGGCCTGTACGGCGAGCTGGCGGCTGATTCGCGCGTACTGCGGGTCGTCGCGCTGTCGGGCGGCTACAGCCGCGACGAGGCCTGCGCCCTGCTGGCCCGCGATCCCACCCTGATCGCCAGCTTCTCGCGGGCGCTGCTCGAAGGGCTGACCGAAAGCCAGACCGACGAGCAGTTCAACGCCCAGCTCGAGTCGTCGATCGAGCAGATCTACCAGGCATCGGTGGACAAAGAGCCGGCCCGCGGCTGAGACCTAACCGGACGCCGGCCGGGCGGTGCCAGCTGGCGTTCAGTGGCTGGCCAGCGCGCTGGCCAGGACCACGTGCAGCGCGGTGCCGGCCAGCACGCTGAGCACGGCGTTGCGCCGCCACAGCTGCAGGCCAGCCGTGGCGGCCAGGGCGGCCACGGCCGGCACCGCCTGGACCGGATGGCCCACCGGCAGGTTGCGCAGCGTGTAGCCGAGCAGGATGACCAGCACGCCGAGCGGCATCCGCTCGCTCAGGCAGGCCACCGCTGAGCTGGCCCGCAGCGGTCCCAGGACGGTGAACGGCAGGGCGCGCAGCGCCCAGGTGACCGCCGCCGAGACGGCGACCACGCCGATCAGGTAGGCCGGGTCAGGCATGACTGGTCCCGGTGTTTTTCCTGGCGTAGCGGTACTGGGCCAGCAGCCCGCCGGTGACCAGGACGAGCGCGGCCGGCAGCAGTTCGCCCGGGAACAGGAAGCGCGGCCAGCACGCAGGCCAGGGCCAGCGCGGGCACCGGGATGTCGCGCCGGGCCCGGAACGCGTCCACGGCCAGCACCGCGAACAGCGTGGTCAGGGTGAAGCCCAGCCCCGGCAGGTGCAGCGGGACGAGCACGCCGAGCACCGCGCCGCCTGCGCCGGGTCAAGCGGCTGGAAGACGCGGGCGTGATCGCCGGGTACCGGGCCGTGATCGACCCGGCCGCCGTGGGGCGCGGGCTCGAGGTCATCCTCGACGTGGAGATCGGGGCCACCGACCTGGCCACCGTGGCCGACTTCGAGGCCACCGTGGCCAGCTACGACGAGGTCGTCGAGCTGCGCCGGATGTTCGGCCGGCCCGACTACTTCCTGCGCATCGCGGTCGCCGGCCACGCGGCCTACGACCGCTTCCTGACCAGCAGGCTGATCGGCCTGCCCGGGGTGCTGCGCACGACGTCCCACCTCACCATGAAGAAGATCAAGACTGACGGCTGACGGCGCAGCCGCGGATCGGAGGCTCAGATGCGGGTCGTGGTGGCCGGGGCGGGCTTCGCCGGGCTGATGGCGGCGTGGCGGCTGGCTCAGGATGGCTGTGACGTGGTGGTGCTGGAGGCGCGGGACCGGGTCGGCGGCCGGGTGTGGTCGCAGGAACTCATCCCGGGCGACCCGCGGACCGTGATCGAGCGTGGCGCCGAGTTCGTCCTGGACGGCTACGACGTGCTGCGCGGCCTGCTGGACGACGCCGGCCTGGCGCTGGCCGGCACGGCCATGTCCTACTACGAGCGGGAACCCCGCGGCGGGGACCCAGTTTCCGCCGCGCAGGTGGCGGACTGCGCCGCGTGGGTGGCCGGCGCGGCCGCCACCGCCCCGCCGGGCACGTCCCTGGCCAGCGTGCTAGCCGGCTGGCCCGGCCCGCCCGGCGCCCGGGCAGCCTACCGGTCCCGCATCGAGACCACCGACGGGGTCAGCGCCGGCCTGCTCGCCGCCGCCGCGGCCGGAGACGTCACCAGTGGCTTCACCAGCCGGCCGACGTGGCGGGTGGCGGGCGGCAACCAGCAGGTGGCCCGGGCCCTGGCCGCCCGGCTGGGCCCGGCGGTCCGGCTGGGCCACCCGGTCCGCTCGGTCGAGCACGACCGGCACGGGGTCCGGGTGCGTACCGATGGCGGCGTCGCAGCCGGGGACGCCGCGATCATCGCCGTCCCGATGGCCGTGCTGCGCGGCCTGCCGATCCAGCCGCCCGTCCCGGGCCGGCAGCGGGCCGCCTGGGCCCGCAGCGGGCTGGCGCATAACGCCAAGCTGCATATGCCGGTTAACGGGCCGGCCGGGGCGTCGGCCGTGCAGAGCGTGCCGGGCCGGTTCTGGACCTGGACCGCGGCCGACGTGACCGGGCAGATCCAGCCGGTGCTGCACGCGTTCGCCGGCACCGAGCCCGGGCTGGCCGCGCTGGCCGTGGCGGATGGCCCCGCCACCTGGGCGGCCGAGGTGGCGGCGCTGCGCCCGGAGCTGGCCACTGATCCCGCCGCCGCGCTGCTGACCACGTGGAATGACGACCCGTGGGCCGGTGAGTCGTACTCGGCGGACACCATTACGGTGGCCCCCGGCGACGGCGACCTCATCGCGGCCCCGGTGGGCCGGATCCATTTCGCGGGCGAGCACACCGCCGGGGCCTGGGCCGGCCTGATGGAGGGCGCGCTGCGCTCCGGGGCGCGCGCGGCCCGGGAGGTGCTGGCCGGCCTCACCCGGCACTGCGACGGGCCGGCGGTAGCCGTCCTCCGGCGGCCCGCCGAACTGGGCGGCCAGCGTGGCCGGGGCGCGCATCCGCCACGCGTCGGTGATCAGCTCGCGCAGCCGCCCGGCGTCCACCTCGGCCAGCCGCAGCATGACCAGCGGCCAGCCGTCGTAGCCCCGGGTGGTGAAGAATAGCCGCGGCTCGCCGAGCAGCAGGGCCTGCTTCTCGGCCTCGTCCCCGACGAACAGCACCGCGATGTCGGTGCGCAGCACCCGGCCCTGACCCGGCTGGCGCTCCGGGTAGGACCAGACGAACCCCCGGCCGGCCACCCGGAAGTCGAAGCCGTCGCAGTCAATCTCCATCACGTGCGGCAGGGCCAGCGCGATCCGCCGCACGTCATCTTCGTTGGCCATCGTGTCCCTCCCGGGGCGGACCGTCCGCACCGGCCAGGCTAGGCGCTGGCCCGGACAGCGCGCCGGTCACCCGAGCGCGGCGAACAGGCCCGCGGACTGGAACACGGGTGTGCCGCCGAGGACGGTGGCCAGGATCTGGATGTCGGCGATCTGCTCCGGGTCGGCGTCCAGCGGGTTCCCGTCCAGCACCACGAAATCAGCCCGCTGGCCCGGCTCCAGCGAGCCGATCTCGTCCTCGCGGTGCATGGCGAACGCCGCCTGCCGGGTGTACATGGCCAGCGCGTCCCGGGCGGGCAGCCGCTCGGCCGGGCCGAGCACCCGGCCGGCCTCGGTGCGGCGCAGCACCGCATCCCGGATGCCGACCAGCGGGCTGGCCGTGATGACCGGGGCGTCGGACGACCCGGCCACCGTGATGCCGGCCCGCTGCCACGACGCGAACGCGTACAGCTGGTCGCTGGACTCCGGGAACGCCGCGGCGAACCCGTCGCCCAGCGCGGACAGGAAGCCGGGCTGGCTGGCGACCACGATGCCGAGTTCAGCCGCCCGGACGGCCAGCGCCGGGTACATGGCCCCGGCGTGCTCGATCCGGTGCCGCCGCGGGTTCCGCGGGCCGCCGTCCCCGGCCGGGGGCAGCACCGCGGCGTACGCGCCGAGCACGGCCTCGATGGCCCGGTCACCCTGGGCGTGGATGCAGACCTGGAAGCCCCGGCCGTCGAAGTCACCGACCATCCCGGTCAGCTCGTCCCGGGAGAAGGACAGGATGCCCGAGCCGTACGGCGGGACCGGGTAGCGGCCGTGGATGGCCGCGGTGCGGCTGCTCATCCCGCCGTCGGCCCAGATCTTCACCGCCCCGGCGGTGAGCCGGGCCGAGTGCCGGCCGCGCAGGCCCGATTCGAGCAGCCAGTCCACCTGGTCGTGCACGACCAGCCCGGAGATCCGCATCGGCAGTGCGGCGCGGTCGTCCGCCTCGGCGAACGCGGTCAGCGTGTCCCGGCGCACGTCCGCATCACACGCCGCGGTCACGCCGAGCGCGGCGAAGTGCTGGCCGGCCAGCTCGATCAGCCGGGCCCGCTGGGCCGCGCTCATCCGGGCCAGGTCGGTCCGGAAGTTCCGCTCGAACAGCGCGAACATCGGCCCCTCGTACAGCACGCCGTCGAGCCGGCCGGCGCTGTCCCGGCCGAACGCGCCGCCGGGCGGGTCGGGCTGCCCGTCGGTGAACCCGGCTTCGTGCAGCGCAGCCGAGTTGAGCACGCAGGCATGCAGCGAGGTGTGGTACAGCACGGCCGGCCGGCCGGGCACGGCCGCGTCCAGGTCGGCCCGGGTCGGGTGCCGCCCCTCACGCAGCTTGTACTCCACGTAGCCGCACCCGGTCACCCACGAGCCGGGCGGCGTCCGCCCAGCCGCCTCGCGCAGCCGGGCCTGGATGGCCGGGATGTCCGGCGCGGACGGCTGGCTGCAGTCGGCCCCGGCGGCCAGGTAACCGACGTCGGACACGTGGCAGTGGGCGTCGATCAGCCCGGGCAGCACGGCCGCGCCGTCCAGCCGGACCACGGCGGCGTCCGGCCCGGCCGCCGCGCGGACCTGGCCCGCCGGGCCGGCCGCGGCGATCCGGCCATCCCGGACCAGCAGGGACCACCCCGGCCCCCCCGGCTCCGCACCCGTCCCCATGGTGACCACGAACGCGTCCTCGAGCAGCATGTCCATCAGGCATCCCTCCGCACGGCACGGATATACCCGGGCCCGCAGTGACGATCCCTCGCCGGGGCCGCCCCGGGCCACGCTGGCGGGCGGCACGAACGTATACAGAATTCCCGCGCAATCCTGGTTCTGCGCGACGCGAAGCAAATTTGGTGACCACACCGATGCAATGCGTAAAACACACCCGGGCTAAATGAACCTGGGCGGCCTGCCTGGTATGCTCCGCAGCCAAAGAGGGAGGGGGCCAGGATGGCACAACAAGTCAGCGTTCTGCTGCTGTGTGACCTGCACGAGAACGGTGATGTCGACGCGGTGGAGACGGTCTCATTCGGCGTCGGCAACTCCGCTTACCAGATTGACGTGTGCGCGGCCCACGCTAAGGAACTCCGGAGCAAGCTGGACCCGTTCGTGGATCAAGCCCGCCGGGTGGCGGGCGGCCGGGAGCGGCGGCCCGGCCGCCGGGCGGCCGACCGGGCCCGCACGGCCGAGATTCGCGCCTGGGCAAAGGCACAGGGACGGCAGATAAGCGAGCGGGGGCGTATCCCCGCTTCGGTCGTAGCGGAGTACGAACAGAGCCACTGACGGCCGTTCCGCGACGCCGTTTGCGCGATTGGCGCAAGCTTTTCCGGGCTGCCGCGCACCGTGTCCCGGACGGCATTACCGGAACCGGCCAGCGCGTTACCGTAGCCCGGCTGGCCGGCCGGGCCGCCGATCCCGGGGGGCCGGATCGTGCCCTGGGCGGCGGCGGGGCAGCATGGTGCCCATGGCCACCGAACTGCTGCTGCTGGGCACGGCGGGCGCGCCGCTGCCGGTAGCCGGCCGGGCCGGGATCTCGTCCGCGCTGGTGGTGGACGGCCGGGTGTTCGTGATCGACTGCGGCCGTGGCACGCCATCCGGGTACGCCGACGCCGGGCTCGACTTCGCCCGCCTGGCGGCCGTGTTCCTCACCCACCTGCACGTGGACCACGCCGGTGACCTGACTGGCCTGCTGCTGTACCCGTGGGGGGTCCGGGTCAGCACGGACGGGCCGGTGCCGCCCGTCCACGTCTACGGGCCCGGCCGCCCGGCCGCGCTGCCGGACGCGGCGGACGGCTTCCGCCGCCAGACCATCATCCACCCGGAACTGCCCGACCCTGGCACCAGCGACCTGGTCGGGCACCTGCTGGCTGGCTACGCGTACCATCTCAACGTGATGCCGCTGGACGCGGCCATGCCGGATCCGGGCCAGCTGGTCCGGGCCACCGACATCACCGTCCCGGACCGGGTGCCCGGCCACCCCGCGGCGCCGGCCGTGGTCCTCGACGACCAGGGCGTCCGGGTCAGTGCGGTCGCGGTGATGCACGGCCACGCGAGGCCGGCCGTGGCCTACCGGTTCGACACCGCGGACGGCTCGGTCGTGTTCTCCGGTGACACCACCGTGAGCGACAGCCTGATCGCGCTGGCCCAGGGGGCCGACATCCTGGTGCACAGCGTGGCCGACCTGGGCTACCTGGCCCGGCATGGCTGGTCAGGCGCCGCCCTGGACCGGATGGCCGGGCTGCACACCGACGTCACCGAGGTGGGCGGCGTGGCCGAGAGGGCCGGGGTCGGCGAGCTCATCCTGACCCACTACCTGCCCGCCGAACCCGGCGCGGTCAGTGCGGCGGACTGGGCCGGGCGCGCCGGGCAGGGGTTCCGCGGCCGCGTCACCGCCGGCCGCGACGGCCTGCGCCGGCCCGTGCCGGGCCCGGGGGCGGCCCGCCGCGGGCCGCGGCCGTGACCCGCCGCGGGCCGCGGCTGTGACCCGGCTAGGCCGCCGCGCCTGCCGTTGTTAGCCTGGTTCGTGACCATACGTCCATGGCCGGGCCGGCACGCTCAGCCGCGCGTGCGCGTGGCTGCCGCATGCTGGGCTGGCGTTGAGCCGGAGGGCGGGGCCGATGGCAACGAGTGTGGCTGACCTGATCGTGGCGACGCTGCGCGCATCCGGGGTGCAGCGGGTCTACGGCATCCCCGGTGACTCGGTCAACGGGTTCACCGACGCGCTGCGCCGGGACGGCTCGATGACCTGGGAGCATGTCCGGCACGAGGAGGCGGCCGCGTTCGCGGCCGCCGGTGAGGCCGCGCTGACCGGCCAGCTCGCGGTGTGCGCGGCCAGCTGCGGGCCGGGCAACCTGCACCTGATCAACGGCCTGTACGACGCGAACCGCAGCCGGGTCCCGGTGCTGGCCATCGCGTCGCACATCCCGCGGGACGAGATCGGCACGGACTACTTCCAGGAGACCCATCCGCAGTACCTGTTCCAGGAGTGCAGCGTCTACTGTGAGCTGGTCAGCGTGCCGGAGCAGCTACCCCGGATGCTGGACATCGCGCTGCGCACCGCGGTGCAGCGCCGCGGGGTGGCCGTGCTGGTCATCCCGGGTGACGTGTTCTTCGCCGACGTCCCGTCCGGGGCCAGCGCGGCGGCGGTGCGGGCCGCGCTGCCGGTGGTGCGGCCGGGCGACGAGGCGCTGGCCGCCGCGGCCGGGGTGCTGAACACGGCCAGCCGGGTCACGATCCTGGCCGGGGCGGGCTGCGCCGGTGCGCACGACCAGCTCATCGCGCTGGCCGACACGCTGCAGGCGCCGGTGCTGCACGCGTTCCGGGGCAAGGACGCGGTGGAGTACGACAACCCGTTCGACGTGGGCATGACCGGGCTGATCGGGTTCAGCTCCGGGTACCGGGCCATGGAGCACTGCGACGCACTGATCATGCTGGGCACCGACTTCCCGTACCGGGCGTTCATCCCTGACGGGGTGCCGGTGATCCAGGTCAACGTGCGCGGCGAGCAGATCGGCCACCGGGTCCCGGTCAACGTCCCACTGGTGGGCACGGTCCGCGACACCGTGGACGCGCTGCTGCCACTGCTCAACCGCAAGACCGACCAGGCCCATCTGCACCGGATGACGGCGCACTACCGGCGGGCCCGCAAGCGGCTGGATAAACTGGCCGAGAGCGGCCAGGACCGCTCGCCGCTGCACCCGGAGTTCGTAGCGGCCACCATCGACCGGCTGGCGGCCGACGACGCGGTGTTCACCGCGGATGTCGGCTCACCGTGCATCTGGGCCGCGCGGTACCTGCGGATGAACGGCCGGCGGCGGATCATCGGCTCGTTCAACCACGGGTCGATGGCCAACGCGCTGCCGCAGGCCATCGGGGTCCAGGCCACTCAGCGCGAGCGGCAGGTGGTCTCGCTGTCCGGGGACGGCGGGGTGGCCATGCTGCTCGGCGAGCTGATCACGCTGCGCCAGCAGCACCTGCCGGTCAAGGTGGTGGTGTTCAACAACGGCGCGCTGGCCTTCGTCGAGCTGGAGATGAAGGCGGCCGGGATCGTCACCTACGGCACCGACCTGGACAATCCCGACTTCGCCGCGATGGCCCGGGCGGCAGGGCTGTTCGGCGTCCAGGTGGACAAGGCCGGCGATCTGGAGCAGGCGCTGCGGGACGCGTTCGCGCACGACGGGCCGGCCCTGGTCGACGTGCACACTGACCGTTACGAGCTGTCCCTGCCGCCCAAGCTCACCCACGGTGAGGTCAAGGGCTTCACGCTGTACGCGACCCGGACCATCCTGTCCGGGGACGGAAAGGAACTCGTCGAGCTGACCAAGACCAACCTGCGGGATCTGGACGTGGAGTGAGGTCATGACCACAGTTGATGAGGTGCTGGCCGGCTATGACGGCCTGGCGGCCGGCCAGGAGGCGTACTACCAGGATCTGCACCAGCATCCCGAACTGTCCCACCAGGAGCACCGCACCGCCCAGCGGGTGGCCGGGAAGCTGCGGGACTACGGGTTCACGGTGGCCGACGGCATCGGCGGCACCGGGGTGGTGGGCAGCCTGGCCAACGGCCGCGGCCCGGCCGTGCTGCTGCGCTGCGAACTGGACGCGCTGCCGGTCAAGGAGGACACCGGCGCGCCGTACGCCAGCACGGTGACGACCCAGGACGCCAACGGCCACCAGGTCCCGGTGGCCCATGCGTGCGGCCACGACCTGCACATGTCCTGCCTGGTCGGCACGGCCAAGCTGATGGCCGAGCACCCGGGCCAGTGGAGCGGGACCCTGCTGGCCCTGTTCCAGCCGGGCGAGGAGACCGGGGACGGCGCCCAGGCCATGGTGGATGACGACCTGGTCAAGCGGATCCCCGCGCCGGACGTGGCGCTGGCCCAGCACCTGCTGCCCGGTATCGCCGGGACGGTCGCCACCTGCTCGGGGCCGTTCATGACCGCCGAGGACAGCATCAGGCTCACCGTCTACGGCAAGGGCGGGCACGGCGCCATGCCACAGCACACCATTGACCCGGTGGTGCTCGCCGCCATGATCATCGTCCGGTTGCAGACCGTGGTGTCCCGGGTGGTCGCGCCGGGCGACACCGCGGTGCTGACCGTCGGCGGCATCCAGGCCGGCACGGTGAGCAACCTCATCCCGGACCACGCCACGCTGCTGCTCAACCTGCGCAGCTACGCCGAGCCGGTCCGGCAGCGGATGCTGGACGCCGTGCGGCAGATCGTGCGCGCCGAATGCGCGGCCTCCGGCTCGCCCCGTGACCCTGACTTCGACACGCTGGCCAGCTTCCCGGTCATGACCAACGACCCGGCCACCACGGACCGGGTGGCGGCCGTGTTCGGCGCGCAGTTCGGCGACAACGCGCTGCGCATCGAGCCGCAGACGGTCAGCGAGGACTTCCCCAACATCCCCAACGCGCTGGGCATCCCGTACACGTACTGGTCCCTCGGCTTCACCGACCGGCAGGTTTACCGCACCGCGGAGAAGGAAGGAAAGCTCGAAGACCTGCCGACCAACCACTCGCCCAAGTTCCTGCCCCCGATGCAGCCCTGCCTGCGTACCGGTACCCAGGCCCTGGTCACCGCGGCCATGGCCTGGCTGGCCAAACACTGAGGAGACGCGATGGGGATCCGCTGGCAGCCGCTCACCCCGCTGGCGGCAGTAGCCGGCGGCGTCCTGGCCGGGGCCGTGGGCACGGTGTGCCTGGACGCGGTGCAATATATGCGGTACCGCCGCGGCGGCGGCACCGACACCCCGCTGGAGTGGGAGTTCGCGCCGGTCGGGACGTGGGCCGAGGCCCCGGCCCCCGGGCAGGTGGCCAGGCGGGTGGTGGAGGGCTTCACCCAGCGCGAGCTGCCGGACCGGTGGGCGTGGCTGATCAGCACGATCATGCACTGGGGGTACGGATCATCGGCCGGGGCGGCCTACGGTGTGCTGGCCGGCTCGCTGCGCCGGCCGCACCCCTGGTACGGCGTGCCGTTCGGGGCCGTGGTCTGGGCCACCGGCTACGTGATACTGCCCGAGGGCGGCCTGTACAAGCCGATCTGGGAGTACGACGCCAAGACCCTCACCGAGGACCTGACCGCCCACCTGGCCTACGGCGCGGGCACCGGCGCGGCGTTCTGGCTGTTCGCCCGGGTCCGTTAGGCCCGGCGGGACCCGGGTAACCCTCAGCCATGAGTGGCGAGGAAGCGGCGGGGACAGTGCCGCCGCCGGGCACTGAGCGGCCGCGGCGCTACCGGCCGAGGCTGCGGTACGAGCTGATCGACTGCGGCCTGCACGGCCACGAGCTGCTCGGCACCGACGCCGCCCGGCTGCGCGATGAGGACGCGCTGTTCGCCCGCGAGGCGGACGGGCTGCGCTGGTACCGCTGCCTGCGCTGCGACTCGTGGCTGCCGCTGAACCCGCCCAGCCAGCCGGGTGCCGAGTACCCGCCGCGCCGGGACGACGTGGTGCTGCCGCTGCGCGGCCGCCCGCTCCGGGACCGTTACGTGCTGCGGCTGATCGCCCTGGACCGGGCGCTGCACTTCCTGGTGCTGAGCGCCCTGTCGGCCGGCCTGTTCCTGTTTGCCAGCAACAAGGCCATGCTGCATTCGGACTTCACTACCATCCTCAAGGACCTGCAGGGCGGGCTGGGCGGCCCGGTCAACAACAGCCAGCACGGCGTCGTGCACGACCTGCAGCGGCTGTTCGCGGTCAGCATCCGCAACCTGTACCTGGTCGCGGCCGGGGCGGCCGCGTACGCGGCGCTGGAGGGCACCGAGGCGGTGGGGCTGTGGCTCGGCCGTCGCTGGGCCGAGTACCTCACGTTCGTGGCCACCGTGGTGTTCGTGCCGTACGAGATCTACGAGCTGACCAAGAGCATCACCTGGCTGAAGCTGCTCGCGCTGGTCATCAACGTGCTGATCGTGGTCTACCTGCTGCTGGCCAAGCGGCTGTTCGGGCTGCGCGGCGGTGGCAAAGCCGAGCGGGCCGAGCGGGACCAGGATTACGGCTGGCCCGCCATCGAGCGGGCCACCCCGGCCGCGGGCGCCCGCATCGCGCCGCTGCCCGGTGGCCAGGCCGTCCCCCCAGCCGGCGCTAACCCAGCCGGCGCTAACCCAGCCGGTCCGCGATGACGGCCAGTTCCAGGGTCAGCCGGGGCCCGTCCACCCCGTATTCGGTGACCGAACTGGTCGCCGCCCGCACCGCGAAGTCCAGCGCCCGGTCCTCGGCCAGGCCCCGGGCGCGCAGCGCCAGGTACACCCCGGCCAGGATCTCGCCGGCTGCCGGTGCCGTCCACCACGTGCGCGGCGGGGGTGGCCGACGCGTAGTGCTTCATGCCGTCGGAGATGAAGTCCGCGCCGCGCGGCCCGTGCTTCAGGATGGTCGGCGCCTTGGGGATCTCGTTGTCCCGGTACAGCCCGCTGTACTCGGCCTCGTTGATAAAGATCAGGTCGGCCCGGTCGCAGGCCTCGCGGGAGGCGGCAGGCTCGGTGATCACGAAATGCTCGAACGCGTCCACCGAGACCGGGGCCCGCAGGCCGTGGTCGCGCAGGAACGCCAGCCAGGCGATCTGCTGGGTGGGGGGCATGGTGCCCAGGTGCACGTGGCTGGCCTGGAGGTAGGCGGCCGGGAACGTGCCGAACCGGGGGGTGGCGGCCACCCCCAGCCGGGACCGGAACGACCGGGTCCCGTTGCCGAGGTCGGTGATGTGGAAGGCCGCCGAGTCACCGGGCAGGACGGCCACCCCGGCCCGGTCGGCGCGAAGCCGCGGCAGTCCCTGGGCCGCCAGGTCCTGGCCCACCTGCGCGGCCAGGCCGACCTGGTCCGGCAGCACCAGGCCGGCGGCGTACGCGGCCGCGTAACCGGATCCGCCCACCGACACCCGGGTGCCAGTCGCGGTCTCATTCGTGGCCCACCCGACATGCCCGACCAGGACCAGTTTGGGCGCGGCGGCGTGCACGATAATCCTCCTTGGTCCGGTCGGAACCCAGGGAATTCTGTAACTAGCTTAAGGACATCGGCTGTCATTTATCCAGAACCGTTAGCCAGCGTTTGTTGGCGGTGATCGTGGCCGGCCCGGGAATCCTGGCCCAGATGTCGTCGAGCGGCTCCTTGAGGCAGTTACCGCATTCGTCGTAGCCCGCGCCGGTCGGCAGCAGCACGGTACCCGCCGGGTCGATGATCAGGCAGCCGGCCGTCTGGGTCTCGGTCGAGCGGGCCACCGGCACCGGGCTGGCCAGTTCGGTGGCCAGGTCGGCCAGCTGGTGGAAGTCTTCCTCGGTCAGCCGGTGCCGCTGCTGGCCGGTATTTTGCCAGCCCCGCTGGCTGTATTGGTACAGCCGCCACACGCGGGGGCGCAGGCCCCGGACCAGCTCGGCCAGGCCGCGCACGTCGTGCTGGTTGACCCCGCTGAGGACAGTGCCGATCTTCAGCCGGATAGCGGGCTGCTGAGCCACCAGCCGGGCCGCGCCGAGGACGTCATCGAGGCTGGCTTTGGGGCCGCGCATGGCCCGGTGGACGTCTGCCGTGGACCCGTCGATGGACAGCCCGACCACGTCGAAGTGCTGCAGGCTGAAACCCTGGCCGAGCCGCCGGGCCAGGAAAGCGCCGTTGGTGTTGAGCACGGTGCGCTTACCGGCACTGCGCAGGATGCCCGCGTATTCATCGACTTTACGGACCAGCAGCGGCTCGCCACCGCAGAATGTAATCACCGGAGCAGAACTATCTTTAAGACTGCGCAGAATATCGTCACGCAGGCTGACCGGATCGTGGCCTGGTGCTGGCCCGTAACAGAAATCGCACGCCAGGTTGCAGCGGCTGGTCACCCACCAGTCCACCGCCGGGATGCCCGGCGGGCTGCCACGGTCCAACGACGTCCCTCTCGCCGATGCCGAGGGGGCTCACGTGGAGCTTACCCACGTCTCCCCAGGTCAAGTGCTCATGACCGCGGCAGCGGGGTCGCCGTGCCGACGTTTATGCGCGGAACATTAGCGGCTGGTGGATCATGGCGCGGCTGGTTTGCCGGAGGCCGCGCGGAAGTGTGCCCGGGGCCGGGCACTACAGCACCACAGGACGGCCGCGGCGGGTGGTGGCGGCCAGCGCGGCCAGCCGCAGCGCGTCGATGGCGTCGTACGTCATCCAGATCGGCAAATCGCCGTTCGCCCAGTTCCACAATGCGGCCCGCTCGTTGTAACTGCCCCAGATCCAGTTCATGGCCGAGCTGACCGCCGGGTGGCTGGCCGACAGGCCGACCGAGACCAGGGCTTTCACGACCCAGGCGGCGGTGAAATGCCGGGTGTACAGCTGCTCGATCCGGCCGTCCTCGAGCGGCCGGTCGATGATTTCGCTGACGTTGGCCAGGTCGCGCTGCCCGGCCAGCCAGGCCGCGGCCTGCTCCAGGGCGGTCTGCACCTCGGGCCCGGGCTGCTCGAGCTGGGCTAGCACCCGCACCGCCCGCGCGGTGTGCGCGATCGACGGGGCGGGGGAGACCAGCAGCTCCTCGACCTTCTCCGGCCATAGTGACAGGTCCCCGTAGGGACGGCGGGCGTCCAGCAGATCCCGGATCAGGGCGGCCGTAAGCTCGGAGCCCGGATCGAGCTGGCGGCTGGTTTCCAGCATCGTGGTCAGGATGTACGGGCGGGACCGCTCGAGCTCGCCGATGTTGCGCTGCATGGTCTCGAGCTGATGGCCGAGCTGGGCCGTGCCGTCGATCCGGTGCAGGGTCTGCAGCACGGTCGCGGTGCCCTCGGGCCGCGGCTCGCGCTGGGTCATGGCCGCATAGCCGCCGGTGGGCGACGCTGCGTCGCGGAGCCGGATGGCCACCGGCACCAGATCAAGGGCCAGCGACCCCTCCAGCAGGAGCATGGTCTGCAGGCCGAACGCGCTGGACAGGTCGGTGGCCCGGGAACCGAGCCCGCGCAGGTCCCGGGGCCAGCCTTGCGGCGTGCCGTCCGCGTCCCGGGTCAGCGAACCGCGGAGCGCGCGGGCGACGTTGTCGAACACCTGGAGCAGGGTCGCGGCGGGTGCGGCGGACAGCCGGGGCGGCGCCGCGCCGTGGGTGGCCCGGATGGCCTTGGAGCGGAGCTCCTCGGCCAGCCCGTACAGCGAGCCCCGGGCGGTGAGGTATTCGTCCAGCTCGCGGGCTTTCTCGCCGGACGGGAAGCCCTGGCCAGCCTGCCACTCCCCGATCTCCGCCGGGCTCAGGTCCAGCGCGCGGGCGGCGTCGTCAACGGTCCGGCGGCGGGACCGGAGCACCTTGCGCAGCTCGGCGCCAAACAGCCGCTTTTCCGCGGCCGGCAGCGGGGCGGCGCCGCGGGCCGGTGCGGCCGGCGGGCGGCCCGCCGGGGCGGCCGGGCGGCCCGCCTGGGCGGCCGGGCGGCCCGCCGGGCCCGGCCCGGACCGCAGCGGGCCGGCCGTCTCGGTGAGCGCCACGGCCAGCGCGCCCAGCGCCTCGGCCTCCACCTCGAGCCGGAGCGCCCGGGGCGACGGGGCCTGGCCGGGTGGTTCGGCCGGGTGCAGCCGGTCCCAGCTGGCCAGCAGGGCCTTCCGGCGGCGGCCGAGATCGGGGGCGTAGAGTTCCGCCACGTCCGGCACGGAATCCCGGCACAGCTCGAGGGACAGGCTCACGTCGGCCACGATCATCAGCCTGACCGGCAGCGAGCTGGCCGCCTCACGGACAGCCTGGACGATGGCCTGCTCCGGTGTCTCACCGGCGGCGATAAACGCCCGGACCTGGTCAAGCGCGGTCAGCGCGTCCAGCGAGAGCTCGGTGCCGGACAGCCGCTCGGCCTGCAGCCCGGCGCGTGTCCGCAAGCTCTTGAGCAGGGATGCGACACCTGCCGCGATGGGATCGAGTGGCTCGGACATCTTCCTTCTTAGGTGGTCAGGAACGTCTGCTGCCCGTGCAAGATCAGCGTAGCCGACAAGTTGCTACCGCAAAACGAGGCGTGTTGTCAAGCACCGTCAACTGTCTGTCAATCGTATCGACAGTTGCCTGACAGTTGACGGTACCTCCGACAGTTGTCATGCTGGAACCAGCAGACCAGTCCAGCCGACTACTGAACCAGCACCGGGTCCGGGCGGTCACCGCGCCGGTCCGGCCCGTTCCGGGCTCCCCGCGCCTGGCGTCCTTATTCGCCGCCCGAGAACCCGTCAGCGCCCGTACACCTCCGGGCCATCTCCGCGTTCACTACTCCCTGCCGGGAGGAAGCATGATCGGCTGTTCTTGCCGTCGGCTGGCGGGGTCGCTGCTGCTGGCCGTGGCCCTGCCCCTGACCCTGCTGCTGGCCGGCTGCCAGGCCCCCAGCCAGGTGCCTGAGGTGGTGGTGGTGCTGCCCAGCGCCACCGCCAACGAACCCGCCCCGGTGCTGGCCGCCGCGGACCGCGCGGTGCTCTACCACGCCGGGGCCACCAGTACCCGGGGCGTGGCCTATGTGGTCAGCCCGGCCACCGGGCAGCCGGCCCGGGTGGAGCTCACCCCGCTGCGGGCCGGCGGCCAGGTCGAGTACGGGCCGCGCCGGGACTACCTGCTGAACCAGAACGTGAACCAGGTGCAGCAGGTGCTCCGCACAGAGGCCGCGACCGGGCCGTTCGACCTGCTGCAGCTGATCGGGTCCGCGGTACGGGTCACCGCCCGTCCCGGGACGCTGCTGATCCTGTCCTCTGGGCTGTCCACGGCGGGCGGCTTCAACGTGCGCGACGTCGGCTGGGACGCCAGCCCGCGGGCGGTGGCGGCCCAGCTCGGGCGGCGGGGCCTGCTGCCCCGGCTGGCCGGCTGGCGGCTGGACTTCTCCGGGCTGGCCGACGTGTCCGGGCGGCAGCCCGCGCTGCCGCTGCCGCAGCGCAGCACGCTCACCGCGTACTGGATGGCCATCTGCCACGCGGCCGGCGCCGCCGCGTGCGGTACCGATGACACCATCCGGCCCGACCCGCCGTCCCGCAGCGCCGTGCCGGTGCCGGTGGTGCCGGTGCCCGTGGTCACGTCGGTGGCCGGGCCGCACCATGCGGCCGGCCTGTCCGTGCCCGCCGACGAGCTGTTCGCGTTCAACAGCGCCCGCCTGCTGGCCGGCGCGGACGGCATCCTCCGCCCGCTGGCCGGCCGGGCCCAGGCCCGGCACCAGCTCGTCACCATCACCGGATACGCCTCGCCCGATGGCGGCTCGGCGGCCTACAACCTCGCGCTGTCCCGGGACCGGGCGCTGGCGGTCCGCAGCCGGCTGATCGCGCTGGGCCTGGCGCCCAGCCAGATCGCCCAGGTGACCGGCCTCGGCACGGCCGGCCAGACGGTGCGCGCCTGCGTCCGGGATGGCCAGCTCGACGAGGCCATCTGCGCCGGCTTGCGCCGGGTCGTCATCCTCCTCATGCCGCACCCCGCGGTGTCCTGACCGGCTCAACCCTGGAGGCCAGAAATGAGCAGTCCCGAATACCCGCGACCGCCCGCCGATCCGGGCCGCGGCCTCGCCGTCCCGCCGTCCGCCACCACCCAGGCGGCCCCGCCGGGCGAACTCCCGCAGGACCCGTTCGCCGACGGCCCGCCGGACCTGGCCGCGGCGGTGCTGCTGACCCGGGCCGGGCGGCGGCACCGGGCCCTGGTGCAGCGCCGGTTCAGCCGGCTGCTCCGGCGCCGCCGGGTCCCGCACGGGCGGCTGGTCAGCGCCCTGCTGGCCGAGGACGACCACATCGGCCCGGGCCGCGACCCGGACCGGGATACGCACGGGGAGACCGTGGTCCAGGCCGTGGGCAAGGCCGGTGCCGACGCCGAGCTGGCCAGGTCCCAGCGCCGCCTGGAGCGGGCCGCCAGCGGAACCGATGAGCTGCGGGCCCGGCAGGCCGAGCTGCGCACCCGGGCCAGCCACCGCAGCGCGGACCGGGTCCGGCACCCGGACGGCGGGCAGCGCCCGGTGGCCGAGGTACAGCGGGACGAGGCGGCCGCGCGCCACCAGATCGAGGACGAGACCGCCCGCGGCTCGCGCAAGCACCAGCGGCTGCCGCGGTGGATCGGCCGGATCCCGGTCCTCGTCCTGCTGGTCGACTTCTGCTTGCTGCTGTACTTCTTCTCCGGGATCACCGACGTGGACTGGGCCAGCCCACTGGGCGCCAACCTGGCCTTCGCGGTGTTGCTGGCGGCCATGGTGACCGTGCTGTCGTACGGGTTCCTGGCCTTCGCCGGGCACCGGCTGCGCGGCTACAAGGATCATTCCGGCGCGGTGGCGTTCGGTGAACTGGACGCCCTGACCAGGGCGGCCTGCTGGGCCTCGGTGGCCGGCATCGCGATGCTGGCCACGCTGATGTTCATCCGGATGCAAGCCGAGGTGCTCGGTGCCCTCGGGCCGCAGGCCTGGATCACCGCCCTGGTCATCGCGCTGGCCCTGGCTGTGGTGAGCGCGCTGGCCAACCTCCTGGTCGTCGCCGTGCACGCCCTGGACGGCTCGCACGAGGTGGCCCGGCTGAACGCGCTGTCGGCCGCGCTGGCCGGGCCGCTCGGCAAGGCGCACGAGATGGCCGAGCAGGCCGACGTCATCCCGCACCGGGTCGAGGTCCGCCGCCGCCGCGCGCACCGGGCCGCGGTCGCCGCCATCACCCGCGCCGGTCACCACATGTCCGCCGCCGACCAGGCCGTCGTGGCCGCGCGGGCCGCGCACCAGGGGACCGGGCCGCACGGCAGCCCGCCTGCCGACCCTAATCAGCACGATCACGTGCTCGGCTACCGCAGCCCGGAGTCCATCGCCCAGGCTGACCTGCGGCCGCTGCACGCCGCGCTCGAGCACATCGATACCGGCCTGCCGCAGCCGCCCGGCTGAGCAGGCCGCCGCCGGCCGGGCCCAGGCCCGGCCGGTCCGCCGCCGGATCCGGCTGAAACAGGGGCCGGCCGGATCCGGCGGCGGAACACAGCCGTGCCCGCCGGGGTTCAGCCCATGATGACCGCGAGCGGAAAGGAACCAGGCGCGTGACGGCTCAGCTGCGGGATCAGCTTGGACGGTTCGGGATCTGGCGGGGCGGCTACCAGGTTACGGCGGAGCTGGCGGCCGGCCTGCAGCAGTGCGGCTACGGCACGCTGTGGCTCGGCGGCTCCCCGGACGGGGACCTGGCCCAGGCCGAGGAGCTGCTCCGCGCCACCAGCTCGCTGACCGTCGGGACCAGCATCGTGAACATGTGGAAGGACAGCGCGGACGAGGTGGCCCGCTCGTTCGCCCGGGTGCAGGACCGCTACCCCGGCCGGTTCGTGCTCGGCGTGGGCGCCGGGCACCGCGAGGCGACCCAGCAGTACCAGCGTCCCTATGACAGCCTGGCCAGCTACGTTGACGCGCTGCTGGCCGGCGGCGTGCCGCGGGAGGCACTGGTGCTGGCCGCGCTGGGCCCGCGGGTGCTCCGGCTGGCCCGGGACGCCACCGCGGGGGCCATTCCCTACCTGGTGCCGCCCGCGCACACCCGGCTGGCCCGGGAGATCCTCGGCCCCGGCCCGCTGCTCGCCCCCGAGCACAAGGCGGTGCTCGACGCCGACCCGGCGCGGGCCCGGGCGCTGGGCCGGGCCCGGGTCAAGACCCCGTATCTCGGCCTGATCAACTACACCAGCAACCTGCGCCGGCTGGGCTGGACCGACGCCGACCTGAGCGGTGACGGCAGCGACGCACTGGTCGACGCGCTGGTCGCGCACGGCACCGCGGACCAGGTCGCGGCGCAGCTCAGCCAGCACCTGGCGGCCGGGGCCGACCACGTGGCCATCCAGCTGCTCACCGAGCCGGACGCCGACCCGATGCCCGGGTACCGGCAGCTGGCCGGGGCGCTGAAACTGAGCTGACGCCGTAACGGCTGGGGCCGGCTCTGTCAGCTACCGCTGACAGAGCCGGCCCAGCCAGCTACCGCTGCTGATCACCCCGCGTACTTCTGCACCAGCGCGCCGAGCCGGGGCAGCGCGGCCGTGACGTGCTTGACGGCGCTGCCGCGCACGCTCTTGTAGGCCTTGACGATGGTGGGCCGTTCGGACTTCGCCGCCTGGGCATCGGTCACCTGGAGCAGGGCCTCGGCCACCTCGTCGCCGCGCTTGGTCAGGTAGTCGCCGAACTCGGCGCCGCCCGAGGTGGTGAAGTCGGCCCAGAACGGCTCGAGCTGGTCCACCATGTCTGGCATCAGGTCCCCCACCATGAACCGGATGTGGCCGGGCATGAACGTGTTCACCGTCTTGTAGGCGAGCTTGACCGCGGTCCCGGACACGCCGGACTTGTCCGACAGCTCCTGCCCGATCAGCTGGTAGCAGTCCTCGGCGACCTTCGGCTCTGTCCCTGGAGCGAGCAGAGTCTGGCGAAGCGTGGCGGCCATGGGTATGTGTTCTCCTTGTTGCCCGGGTTGCCATCGGGATGACGCGCGCCTCGTGCGGCGTCCCCTCCGTCACTAGACGGTGCGCGGCTGGCGCCGGTTTACCGCCGTTCAGGCCGGAATTAGCCGCCTTGAGGATGTGCGCCGCTGGGCCCGGATAGATGCTGAGGGGTCGTGGAGGCGCCAGATGAGCCCCGCACCGCCCCGCTGCCGGTCGAGGGTGAGCTTCCCTCGCTGGACGGCGCCACCGGCTGGCTGAATTCGCCGCCGCTGACCCCGGCCACGCTGCGCGGGCACGTCGTCCTGGTCGACTTCTGCACCTACACCTGCATCAACTGGATCCGGTCGCTGCCCTGGGTCCGGGCCTGGGCCGGGAAGTACTCCGGCCACGGGCTGATCGTGCTCGGCGTGCACACCCCCGAGTTCGCGTTCGAGTGCCGCCCCGGCAACGTGCGCCGGGCCGTGCAGGATCTGCAGGTCGGCTACCCGGTGGCGACCGACAACGACTACGCCATCTGGCATGCGTTCGGGAACCTGTACTGGCCGGCCTGCTACTTCGTCGACCCGCAGGGCCGGATCCGGCATCACCAGTTCGGCGAGGGCGGGTACGAGCAGTCGGAACTGATCATCCAGCAGCTGCTGGCGGGCAGCGGAGCCGACGTCCCGGCCCGCAGCGTGGTGTCGGTTCACCCGCAGGGCGTCGAAGCGCCCGCCGACTGGGCTTCGCTGGAGTCGCCAGAGAACTACGCCGGCTATGAGCGGACCGAGAACTTCGCCTCGCCCGGCGGCATCGTCCCGGGCGAGCGGCACGGGTATGCCGCGCCGCTGCGGCTGCGGCGCAACCACTGGGCGCTGTCCGGCGACTGGACGGTGGGCGGGCAGGCCAGCACGCTGGACGCGGCCATCGGGCGGATCGCCTACCGGTTCCACGCCCGGGATCTGCACCTGGTCATGGGGCCCGCCCAGCCCGGCACCCCGGTCCGGTTCCGGGTGCTCCTCGACGGGCAGCCACCCGGCCCGGACCACGGCCTCGACGTGGACGGCCAGGGCACCGGCACGGTGACCGGGCAGCGCCTCTACCAGCTCATCCGGCAGCGCGGCCCGGTCACCGAGCGCACGTTCGAGATCACGTTCCTGGATCCCGGCGTGCAGGCCTACTCCGTAACGTTCGGCTGAGCCGCCGGTTACAGGAAGGACTTGCGGAGCGTGTCCACCGAGATGTGCGGCCAGCCCAGGATCGGCGCGCCGGGCGGGCGCGTTGAGGATGCCGAAGTTCAGGATTGTCATCTGCGCGTACTGCAGCTGCATGAACGCCTGCCCACCCGGGTGGCTGACCTTCTCAATCGTTCTCCGGGAACGGCGGGACTGGGGGCACCAGCGCCGCCGCGGTCAGCTGCTCCGCCGGCCCGGCCGCGTTGAGCTGCGGCGCGGGGCCGTTCGGCGGGATCGCGAACGGGGTGCTGTTGAACGACGGGAACACCGAGAACGCGTACTGGTCGGTGGCCGTGGTCTGCGTTCTGATACAGGAGGGTCAGCTGGGGGCGGTGCCGCGCGGATCGCGGCCGAGCCGTGCGATCAGCCGGTCGCTCGGGCTGGCCAGCCGGGGCACCGGCACCGGCGCGGCGAACTGGCCGCCCGGCCCGGGCCCGGTGACCACCAGCGGGATGATGTCCAGCAGGCTGGTGGCCAGGGCGGCCCGGCGGGCCCGGGCAGGCTGATGCAGCCGGTGGCGATCCCTTCGCACAGCGCGGCCAGCGAGTCATTGGCGTGCCGCAGCAGCGCCGCCAGGTCCCAGCCCAGGCACGGGGTCGGCCGGGACAGCAGGCCCGGCGACACGCCGTCCACGCTGCCCACGGCGTAGCCGATCGCGGAGGCCAGCAGGCTGGGCGGCATCGCCTCTCCCTCCCCGGGTGGCTGGCCGGGGCGGCCAGCCGTCTATGTAGACCCGCCCGGCCGCGGAAAGGCATCGCCGGGCCACGTTTCCAGCCGCCGGCTCTCGGGCCTGCGCCGGTGCCCGGCCCCGCGAAATTCCGGCTGCCTAACGCCCGGGCCGGGCTGGTCACCGCCCAGGCTGGCCCCGGCCGCCGGGCGTGCTGTTAGCGTTCCGCCATGGCCATCCCGCTCAGCGAAGCGACGCTCAGGCTGGTCGATGGGAAGAACTACGCGGTGCTGGCCACCCTGAATCCCGACGGCAGCCCGCAGACCTCAGTGGTATGGGTCGGCCGGGACGGCGGCGATCTGCTGTTCTCCACGGTGGCCGGGCGGGTGAAGCACCGCAACATGGTCCGCGACCCGCGGGTCAGCGTCAGCGTGATCGACTCGGCTGACCCGGAGAACTACGTCGAGCTGCGCGGGCGGGTCACGATAGCCCCGGACCCGGGCCGTCAGCTCGATACCCAGCTGTCCTGGAAGTACGACGGCCAGGACCCCGGCCCGGACCGGCCCGGGGCGGTGCGCGTGGTCATCCGGATGGAGGTCGAGAAGGCCACCGGCTACGCGGCCCGCTGACGGCTGCGCCGCACCGAGTCCCTGGGGCAGCTGGCCACCGGGCCCGGCCGGTATGAGGCCGGTACCAGACGCGGCGTATTTCTCATGCCGGAGTTCAGCCCGCGGGCCGGCGCATCCCGGGCCGGCCGTGCCTAGTGTCGGTCGTGCCCTGGCCGAACGTGGTGAATGAGGTGATCGGGATGCTGGTCGGCCTGACGACGCTGGCCTGGCTGGCCCTGGAGGTCGGCATGCTGATCCGCGACCGGGTTCGCGGCACCGGCCGGATGACCCAGGACCGCGGCACCCTGGTGCTGAACTTCCTGGTCATCATCACGGCTGCGGTGCTGGCCGGGGTGGCGCAAGGGGTGCTGCAGCATGACCCGGCCTGGCAGTTCGGGTCCCGGCCGCTGACCGCGGCGGGACTGCTCCTCATGTGGTCCGGCCTGGCTCTGCGCATCTGGGCCATCCGGGTGCTGGGCCGGTCGTTCCGGATGACCGTCGAGGTCCACCCCGGCCAGCAGGTCGTGGACCGTGGCCCGTACCGGTGGCTGCGGCACCCGTCCTACACCGGGATCCTGCTGATCACGACCGGCCTGGGACTGGCGGATGGCAACTGGCTGTCGCTGGCTCTGCTGGTCGTGCTGCCTGCCGCGGTCACCGCCCGCCGGATCTTCGTCGAGGAAGCCGTGCTCACCCGCGTCCTCGGCCGGCCGTACGCGGATTACCGGACGCGGACCAAGCGCCTGGTTCCCGGGCTGTGGTGAGCGGCCGGGCTGGGCGGGTCAGCCGGGGCCCGGGGCCACGCCTGGCTGGCCGCCCGGCTGGGCGGCTGGCTGGGCGGCTGGCTGGGCGGCACGGGCCGGCATAGCCTGGGACCGAGTGGAGGGAGGCGGACATGCCCGCCGAGCGGATGCTGCCCAGTACGCAAGCCGTGGATCTGCTGGCGCAGACCCGGGAGCTGGCCACCGCGGAACTGGCCCCGGTGGCCGGCGAGT
This sequence comes from uncultured Actinomycetes bacterium, assembly GCA_963834515.1. GTDB lineage: Bacteria > Actinomycetota > Actinomycetes > Streptosporangiales > Streptosporangiaceae > RYN-230. The sequence continues at coordinate 205,984 of CAWICB010000002.1, forward strand.
ACGAGGCCGGCAGCCGGTTCCCGCGGGAGAAGTTCCGGCTGCTGGGCAAGAGCGGCCTGCTCGGCCTGCCCTACCCGCAACGCTGGGGCGGCAGCGCGCTCAGCTACGAGGTGTACCTGCAGGTCCTGGAGGAACTCGCGGCGGCCTGGATGACGGTCGCGGTCGGCCTCTCGGTGCACACCATGTCCTGCTATCCGCTGGCCACGTCCGGTACTGAGGCGCAGCGGGACGCGCTGCTGCCGGAGTTGCTGGCCGGGGATCTGCTCGGTGGCTACGCGCTGTCCGAGCCGGACGCGGGGTCGGATGCGGCCGCGCTGCGCACCCGTGCGGTCCGCGACGGCGACGTGTATGTCGTCTCCGGGACCAAGGCGTGGATCACCCATGCGGGTGTAGCTGACTTCTACGCCCTGATGGTGCGCACCAGCGACGACGGCCGCCGGGGCATCAGCTGCCTGCTGGCCGACGCGGCCACGCCAGGCCTGCAGCCAGGGCCGCTGGAGCACAAGATGGGACTGACCGGCTCGCCCACCGCCCAGCTCCGGCTGGATGCCGCCCGGGTCCCGGCCAGCCGCCGGATGGGCGCCGAGGGCGACGGGCTGAAGATCGCGCTCGACGCGCTCAACTCCGGGCGGCTGGGCATCGCGGCGTGCGCGGTCGGACTGGCCCAGGCCGCGCTGGACGAGGCGGTCGGTTATGCCCGGCGGCGCACCCAGTTCGGCCGGCCCATCATCGATTTCCAGGGCCTGGAGTTCCTGCTGGCCGACATGGCGGCGGGCGTGGAGTCGGCCCGGGCCACCTATCTGGAGGCCGCCCGCCGCCGCGACCGCGGGCTGCCGTTCCGCCGCCAGGCCAGCATCGCCAAGCTGGTCGCCACCGACATGGCCATGAAGGTGACCACCGACGCGGTCCAGGTGCTCGGCGGCGTGGGGTATACCCGCGAGTTCCCGGTCGAGCGGTACCTGCGTGAGGCCAAGGTGCCGCAGATCTTCGAGGGCACCAACCAGATCCAGCGCATGGTCATCGCCCGCGAGCTGCGCCGGGCAACCTGAGCCGCGGCCGTTATTTCCGGTACAGACAGGAATTTCCGGTACAGATAGGAACAGCGCGTGAAGGTGCACATCGACCCTGGCCGGTGCCAGGGACATGGCCGCTGCTACGACCGGGCCCCGGAACTGTTCGGTGACGACGATGAGGGGTACGGCCAGGTGCTCGGCGATGGCATCGTCCCGCCCGGCCAGCAGCGGGCCGCCCGGCTGGCCGCGGCCAACTGCCCGGAACGGGCCATCGATCTCCTCGAGGAGACCTGACATGACCGTCGACGACCGGTTCGGGCCGGACTTCCGGGAGCCGGGCGAGGACCCGTTCCCGGTCACCCGCAGCGAGATCATCACCGGCCCGGTGTCCGACTGGGCGACCGACTTCTCCCACCTCGAGCCGGAGTGGTCCGCCGACCCGTACCCGATCCAGGACGAGCTGCGGCAGCGCTGCCCGATCGCGCACACCCGGCGGTTCGGCGGCGGCTGGCTGCCGACCCGGTACGCCGACGTCGCGGCGATCGCCTACGACACCGGGCACTTCTCCTCCCGCGCCATCATCATGAGCAACGTCCGGCCGCCCCGGGAACTGGCCCCGGCCGGCGGCTCGCCGCCCATCTCGTCCGACCCGCCGTTCCACCACCACGCGCGCAAGCTGCTGCTGCCCGCGTTCACCAGGTCCGCGGTCCGCCAGCAGGAACCAGCCACCCGGGCGTTCTGCCACGCGCTGCTCGACGCGGTGGACGGCCAGGACGTGGTGGACGCGGCCCGCGACTACGCGCAGCACATCCCGGTCCGGGTCATCGCGAACATGCTGGGCTTCCCGCCCGAGGACGGGCCGCAGTTCCGTGAGTTCGTGGCCGACCTGCTGGAAGGCGTCAACCTGCCCGAGGAGGAGCGCATCGAGCGGGTGAACCGGCTGTTCGACTACCTGGTGGCCCAGGTCGACGAGCACCTCGGACGGCCGCGGGACGACCTCACCAGCTACCTGCTCAGCGCCGAGCTGGGCGGCCGCAAGCTCGACCCGGACCACGTGGTCGGCACGATGGCCCTGCTGCTCATCGCGGGTATCGACACCACGTGGAGCGCGATCGGCGCGTCGCTGTGGCATCTGGCCGCCGTCCCCGCGGACCGGGCCCGGCTGGTCGCCGAGCCCGGGCTGCTGCCGGTGGCCATGGAAGAGCTGCTCCGCGCGTACGCGCCGGTCACCATGGCCCGGCTGGTCACCGGGGACCTGAACTGGCGGGGCGTGGACATGAAGGCCGACGACTGGATCCTGCTGTCCTTCCCGGCCGCCAACCGCGACCCGGCCCAGTTCGACCGGGCCGGCGAGGTCGTCATCGACCGCGAGGTCAACCGGCATGCCGCGTTCGGCCTCGGCATCCACCGGTGCCTCGGCTCACACCTGGCCCGGATGGAGCTGCGGGTGGCCCTGGACGTGTGGCTGGACCGGATCCCGGTGTTCAGCCTGGCCGACCCCGGCGCCGTGACCTGGGCCGCGGGCCAGATCCGCGGGCCGCGCACGCTGCCGCTGCAGATCCGTGGCTGACGCCGAGCTGCGCGCGTCGCACGAGGACCGGGACCGGGTCGCCGAGCTGCTCCGGGTGGCCGCGGGTGACGGCCGGCTGACCGCCGGGGAACTCGACCAGCGGCTGGAGCGGGCGCTGACCGCCCGGACGCTCGGCGAGCTGGCCGCGCTGAGCCAGGATCTGCCTGTGCCGGGCGGTGCGGCCGGGGCCGGGGCCGGGGCCGGGCCGCCCAAGGACGTGATCCGGATCGAGCGCCAGGGCGGGAACGCCACCCGGGATGGCCGGTGGCTGGTGCCGCGCCGGATCGAGGTGCAGGTCGGCCACGGTCACGTCAGGCTCGACTTCTCCGCGGCGGTCATCACGCAGCCGGTGCTGCACATCGACGCCGAGGTGCGCAGCGGCACGCTGACCCTGCTGACCCGGCCGGGTATCGAGGTCAACGCCGACGACGTGGCCGTGCGCAGCAGCGGCAGCGTCAAGATCCGGGTCCCGCAGGACCCGGGCGTGCCGGTGCTGCTGCGCATCGTGCTGTCCGGCACTGTGGGCGGCGGGCATATCCGGGCCCGGCCGCGGCGCGGGCTCTTCCGGCACCGGCGGGCGCAGCTGTGACCATGCCGGACCGGCTGCCGCTGCCGCCGCTGCCCACGCTGCGCGGCGGGCGGGTCATCCTGCGCGGGTTCCGCGACTCGGATGCCGATGACCGGCTGCGCCATCCCATCGACCCGGAGGAAGAGGACGGCTACGGCTCATCGTGGCGGCGGGAGTGGGACGGCCGCCGCTATCACACCCGGGAGCGGCTGACCGCGCCCCATGGGCCGGCCCCGCCCGGCGAGTACAGCTGGGCTGTCGAGCACGCGGGCCGGTGCACCGGCAGCGCCCGGCTGCGGGTGGACCCCGATCAGCACTGCGCCACCTACTCGGTCGGGTTGTTCGTGGCCAGCTTGCGCGGCCGGGGACTGGGCCGCGAGGTGACCCGGCTGGTGCTGTCCTGGGCGTTCGGCGAGCTCGGCGCGCACCGCGTCCAGCTCGAGGTGCTGGCCCGCAACCGCCGGGCCATCAGGTGCTACCTGGCCTGCGGGTTCCAGCCGGAAGGTACCCGCCGGGAGGCCGAGCTGTACCCGGACGGGTGGCAGGACATGATCCTCATGTCGGTGCTGTCCGCCGAGTACCCGCCGCCGTAGCCGTTGTCAGCCGCCCGGCGGGGCGACCAGCTCCCTGATCAGGTCGGCGTGCCCGTTATGCCGGGCGTACTCCTCGATCATGTGCTGGTAGACCCAGCGCAGCGAGCATTCCACCTGGCGGCCACCGCGCACGCCGGCCCCGGTGCCGTCGAGGTCATGTGCGGCTGCGGTCCGCCGGCTCTGCGCGCACTCCGCCTGCCACCCGGCCACGTCGGCCGCCCAGTCGGCGCCGTCCAGCGGCCCCCACGCGGCGTCCTCACCCGCGTCCGTCCAGTAGCTGCCGGGCAGCGCCGGGTTGCGCTGCATACAGCGCTGGAACCAGTTGCGTTCCACGTCGGACAGGTGGCGCACCAGGCCGTGCAGTGACATCAGCGACGTGCTGACCGGGCGGCGCTTGCGCTGCGCGTCGGCCAGGCCGCCGCACTTCTCCAGCAGGGTGGCGCGGTGGTACTCCAGCCAGCCCGCCAGCATGGCACGCTCCGGCCCGGCCAGCGGCGGCTCGGCCGGTTCCGGTGCGGTGGCAGTGTCCGGCACGCAGCCGACGGTAACACCGGCCCGGTCCGTTCCGGACGCCATCGCCCGGACCCGGCGCGCCCGGGCTGAGCGCTCAGCTTCCTGTGCCGCCCACGGTGTGGAACTCCACCCGGTAGAGCAGCGTGCCGTCGCTGACTGGGCCCGCGTGGGCAGCCCGGCGGCGCAGTGCCTCGAGGTCCTGCTCCCCGGACCGCCGGACGTCGGCCGGGGTGATGGCCGTGAACGGCACCAGTTCGATGCCGTCCACCTCGATCTGCCCCGGGCCAACCGGGTACCGGCCACCCGGCCGCACGCGCGGCCGCTGCCACAGCCGGAACGAGACGGTGATGTCGCCGCTCAGCACGCCCTCGCGCAGCTCCGGGCTGAAATCCATCATCCGATGCTACGCCGGGCCGCCGCGCGGCCGGAGAACTGTCGGCGGGCCCGGCTAGAGTCGAACTAGTCTTCGAGTCAGGGCACCGGCCAGGAGCTCTGCCGGGTGGGAGGTGATCCGCGGTGTGCGACCGGTTACCCGGCCCGTCCAGTGTGCACAGCGCGCTGGACCTGCTCGGCCAGGCGCTCGACTACCTGAACAGCGCGGATCTGGCCGGCCTGCCGGCGGACAGCCAGGCGGCGGCGCTGAAGTCGCTGGAAGCCGCCGAGGCCAAGCACACCGTGGCCCGGGCGGCCATGCTGTCCGCGTTCACTGCCAGTGGCGGCCCGGAAGCCGATGGGCACGGCACCGCCCGGGTGTGGCTGCGCTGGCAGACCCGGGTCACCCGGGGTGCGGCCGCCGGCGCGGTGGCCTGGATGCGGCGGCTGGCCGCCCATCCCGTGGTCGGCCGCGCGCTGGCCGCGGGGGAGATCTCCGCGTCCTGGGCCCGGGCGCTGTGCGCCTGGACCGACCGGCTGCCTGGCAGCGTGCGGGAAGACGCCGACCAGATCCTGTGCCAGGCCGCGGCCGGCGGTGCCGATCTGGCCGGCCTGGCCCGGCTGGCCGAGGCGATCTACCAGCGGACGCACGGCCCGGACACCGACGGCGCGGGCCGTTTCGGCGACCGGTACTTCTACCTCGGCGTCACGGCCGGCGGCGCCGGCCGGGCTCAGGGCGACCTCACCCCGGGCTGCGCGGCCGCCCTGTCCGCGGTGCTGGACGCGCTGGGCAAGAAGGCCGGGCCGGAGGACCTGCGGACCGCCGCGCAGCGCCGCCACGACGCACTGGAAGACGCCTGCCGCCGCCTCATCGCTACCGGCGCGCTGCCTGCCCGCGGCGGCCAGCCCACCCAGGTCCAGGTGCACATCGGGCTGGCCGAGCTGCGGGACATGCCCGGCGCCGCGGCCGCCGAACGCGCCTGGGTGCGCGGCCAGGCCGGGGACGGCGGGACCAGCCCGGCCCGGCCAGGCTGGCTGGCCGGCGCCGAGGCGCAGGCCGCGCTGTGTGACGCGACGTTCATCCCGGTCGTCACCGGGCAGGTTGACCCGGCGGCCCTGGGCCGGCTCACCGGCACATTCGCCGCGGCGTACCGCCGGCCGCTGACCCCGGCGGGCCGGCGGCGGCTGGCCCGGGCCCTGCTCAGCCTGGCCATCGACAGCGTGTCCGGGCCCGGCGGCCTGGCCGCGGTGCTCCGCACCCAGCTGGCCGGCCACTCGCTGTCCTGGGCCAGGCCGCTGACCTCCGTCAGCCTGCCGCTGGATGTCGGTGCGGGCACCGAGAGCATCCCGGTCCACCTGCGCCGGGCGGTGGCGGTACGCCACCCGCACTGCGCCTTCCCGGGCTGCTGCCAGCCGGCCAGCGTGTGCGACGTGCATCACCTCGTACCCCGGTCAGCGGGCGGTGTTACCGCCCTGCACAACCTGGTGCCGCTGTGCCGGTTCCATCATCTGATCGCCATCCACCACTGGGGCTGGGTCCTGCGCCTGAATCCCGACGGGACAACGACTGCCACCAGCCCGGACGGCCGCCGCGTCTGGCACAGTCACAGCCCGCCCGGGCGGGCGGCCTAGCCTGCCGTTCGCCCCGTGTTGCGCAGTCCGGGCCGCGCTTACAAGATGTGCCCATGACGGGAGAGTCTCCGCCGGCGGCGCCGGCCCGGGGGGCCAGCCTGAGCTGCGCGCCTCGCACCAGGACCGGGAACACGCTGCCGAGATCATCCGGATCGCGGCTGGTGACGGGCGGCTGACCGCGGGCGAGCTGGATGACCGGCTGGAGCAGGCGCTGACCGCGCGCACCACGGGCGAACTGGCCCAGCTGACCGCCGACCTGCCCGCCGCACCCGGCCCGCCCGGCGCGGTGCCCGCGCAGCCCAAGGACCTGGTCGAGATCGAGTCCATGGGCGGGAACGCCCGCCGGGTCGGTAACTGGGTGGTGCCCCGGCGGATAGAGATCCGCGCCACGGGGGGCAACGTGAAGCTCGACTTCACCGAGGCCGTGATCACCGGGCCCACGCTGCAGATCGACGCGGCCGTGGGCGGCGGCAACCTGATCCTGGTGACCAGGCCCGGCGTCGAGGTGGATGCCGACGGGGTGAGGATGATCGGCGGCAGCCTCAAGTTCCGGCCCGCCCGGAGCCCGGGTCAGCCGGTCCTGCTGCGGGTGGAGCTGACCGGCTCGGCCTGGGGTGGCAACGTGGTGGTGCGGCCGCGGCGCCGGACCCTCTGGCAGTGGCTGCTGCGCGCTCGCCGAGAATGAAGGCATGGCGTGGATCGGGCTCGATGGTGCGGTGAACGTTCGCGACGTGGGTGGCCTGCCCACCGAGGACGGCGGCCAGACGGTGCCCGGGCGGCTGCTGCGCGGCGACAACCTGCAGGATCTGTCGGCCGCTGACATCGACAGACTGGTCCGCGACATCGGCGTCAGCACCGTGGTCGATCTGCGCAGCACGGCCGAGCTGCGCGCCGAGGGCCCCGCGCCGCTGGACGTGGTGGCCGGGGTGCGGCATGTGCACTGCCCGGTGCTGCCGGAACAGGGCAGCGCCACCGACGTGGTGGCCGACGTGCTGCTGACCCGGGACGAGGCGGACCGGTCCCGCTACCCAGCCGACCCGCGGGCCGGGCACTACCTGGGCTACCTGGAGGACCGCCCGGATCAGGTGGTGGCCGCGCTGCGGGCGGTGGCCACCGCGCCCGGCGCGGCGCTGGTGCACTGTGCGGCGGGCAAGGACCGGACCGGGGTGGTGGTGGCGCTGGCGCTCAGCGCGGCCGGCGTCCGGCCGGGCGCGGTGGCCGCCGACTATGCCGCCACCGGCGACCGCCTCGAGCCGCTGCTGGCCCGGCTGCGCCGGTCCCCGACCTACGCGGGTGACGTGGACACCAGCCCGGCCACCGCGCACCGGCCCCCGGCCGTCACGATGTCCGCGTTCCTGGAGCAGCTCAGCGCCCGGCACGGCGGGGCCGCCCGCTGGCTGGCCGGGCACGGCTTCGGCCCGGGCGAGCTGGGCCTGCTCCAGGCCAGGCTGCACCAGCCCTGACCGCCGCGGCTGGCCAGCCGGCCCCGGCTACCTGAGCATCTCGCGGGCGATGACCAGCTGCTGGATCTGGCTGGTGCCCTCGTAGATGCGGAACAGCCGCACGTCGCGGTACAGCCGTTCGGCCGGCACGCCGCGGATGTAGCCTGAGCCGCCGTGGATCTGCACCGCGCGGTCCGCGATCCGGCCGACCGCCTCGCTGGCGAAGTACTTGGCCGCCGACGGGGCTAGCCGCCGGTCGGTGCCCGCCTCGTACTGCGCGGCGGCGTCCAGCACCAGCGCCCGGGCGGCCAGGTACTCGGTCTGCGAGTCGGCCAGCATGGCCTGGATGAGCTGGTAATCGGCGATCGGGTGGCCGCCCTGGGAGCGCTCCTTGGCGTAGCTCACGCTCTCCTCGATCAGCCGGGCCGCGACCCCGACACAGACTCCGGCGATGGTCAGCCGCCCGTGCGCCAGGCTGCGCATGGCCGTCCGGTAACCGGCCTGGGCGGCCCGGCCGACGAGGGCGTCGGCGGGCACCCGGGCACCGGTGAACGCGACGTCGGCCGTCCACGCCCCGGCCTGGCCCATCTTGTGATCGCGCGGGGCCACCGCCACCCCAGGCGTGCGGGCCGGCACGATGAACACCCCGATGCCCCTGCCCGCCGGGGCGTCCGGGTCGGTGCGGGCGAACACCATGAAGATGTCGGCCGCTGGCGCGTTGGTGATGTACCGCTTGACACCGTCGATGACCCAGCCCGCCTCACCATCGCCCGGTACGGGCCGCGCCGTGGTCACCAGCCGGCTCGGGTCGGACCCGGCATCTGGCTCGGTCAGCGCGAACGACGCGACCACCTCGCCGGACGCCAGCTGCGGCAGCCACTGCTTGCGCTGCTGCTCGGTGCCGGCCGACACCAGCACCTGCCCGGCGATCCCGTTGTTCGTGCCGAACAGGGAGCGGAACGCCGGGCTGGCGTAGCCGAGCTCGACGGCCACCTGGACCTGCTGCGTTACTGACAGGCCCAGCCCGCCGTACTCGGCCGGCAGCGCGTAGCCGTACAGGCCCATCTCCTTGGCCTGCGCGATGAGCCGGGCCGGGATCTCGTCGGTTTCGTCGATGCCGGCCTCGGCCGGCAGCACCTCCTGCCGGACGAACCCGCGGAGCAGGCTGAGCAGCTCGCCGAAGTCGGCCTGGTTCACCATCTGCCCAGTGTCACATCTCGCCGGTCCCGCCGCTAAGCCAGGGAACCTGACCAGGACTCTCAGCGTTTATTCAGAAGAGCGGGCGATACTCGCAAGAGACTGGCAAGCTCAGACATGCTGGCAGGGCCACGGGGGTTCGGCTCGGCACTGCCAGGTACTTAGCGCAAGCCTTTTCGGCGATTCGGATCTCGGCTGGGAGGTCCACGCAATGGTTCACGTCAGTTGCCCGGTGACGATGCTCCGGGGGGTGCCGGTGATAGCCGCGCCCGGGGAAATCGACGCGGGCAACGCCGGGTCGCTGCGGGAGGTGCTGGCGGAAACCGCCGCCCGCGGGCACGCCACCATCGTGGTGGACCTGACCGCCACGCAATTCTGCGATTCGGCCGGCCTGCATGTACTGATCCGCGCGCACCGAATGGCAGTCGCCGAAGGCGGCGAGCTGCGGCTGGTCCTTGGCTCCCGGGCCGTGCTGCGCACGTTCACCATTACCGGCGTGGACCGGGTGATGCCCAGGTTCCCTGACCGGGCCGCGGCGGTGGCCCCGCTGCCCGCCGTAACGATCGACCCGGCCTGGCTGTCCTGGCCCGGCGTCGTGTCGGCCGCCTGACCGCCGCCCGGCCGCCTGACCGCCGCCCGGCTGCCTGACCGCCGCCCGGCCGGCCGCCCGCCGCCCCCGCCGGGGAGCGTGGTCAGGCCCGCCGCGGGAACTGGCTGAAGTCCGGCGCCCGCTTAGCCTTGAACGCCTCCCGGCCCTCCCGCGCCTCGGCCGTGCCGTAGAACATCAGGTTGGCGTCGTGGGCCAGCTGCTGGATGCCCGCGTAGCCGTCCTCGGCGGCATGGAAGCTGGCCTTCATCAGGCGCAGCGCGAACGGGGACAGCGCGAGCATCTCCCGGCACCAGGCCACCGTCTCCCGCTCCAGGTCAGCCAGCGGGACGACCCGGTTGACCAGGCCCATGTCCAGCGCCGCCTGGGCGTCGTAACGGCGGCACAGGAACCAGATCTCCTTGGCCTTCTTCATGCCGACCAGCTGAGCCAGCGAGCTGGCCCCGAAACCGCCGTCGAACGAGCCGACCCTGGGACCGACCTGGCCGAATACGGCGTTGTCGGCGGCGATGGTCAGGTCGCACACCACGTGCAGCACGTGCCCGCCGCCGATGGCCCAGCCGGCCACCATGGCCACGATCGGCTTCGGGCAGCGGCGCATCTGGACGTGCAGGTCGGTGACGTGGAACCGCCCGGTGGAGTTCGGGTCGGCCTGGTAGCCCGTGTCGCCGCGCACCCGCTGGTCACCGCCCGAGCAGAACGCCTTGCCGCCCTCGCCGGTGAGGATGATGACGCCGACCGACTCGTCCTCACGGGCCACGGTGAGCGCGTCGGACAGCTCTATCAGCGTCTGCGGCCGGAAGGCGTTGTGCACCTCCGGCCGGCAGATGGTGATCTTGGCGATGCCGTCGCTGGTGGTCTCGTAGCGGATGTCGGTGTACGTACCTGACGCCTGCCAGGCGGTCTCGGTCGAGGGGGAGGTGGTGTCAGTCATGGGCCTCATTCTTCACACCGCGCCCGCGGTGGCCCGGACCCGGGGGACGTCAGTCCCAGCGGCCCACGCCGACCAGGTTGCCGGACCGGCTGGGATCCTCGGGCACGTCAGCCGGTGAGTCGGGCCGCCACAGCGAGACGTACACCACCCCCGGGTTGACCACGTGGAAACCATCGAAGAAGCGCTCGATCTCGGGCCGCGAGCGGAGGTGGATGGACGTCGCCACGCTCCGGTTGTACATCTTCTCGAACGCCCTGTTCCGCGCCGTGCGGCCGTCGCAGGTGGCCTGGCCGAGGATGAGGTAGCTGCCCGGGGCCAGTGCGTCGCGGAGGGCCCCGACCAGCCGCCACGGGTCCTCGGCGGCGGCGATGAAGTGCAGCACCGCCACCAGCAGCAGCCCGGCCGGCTGGCTGAAGTCGATGACCCGGGTGACCTCCGGGCTGGCCAGGATCTTCTCCGGGTCGCGTAGGTCAGCCTCGAGGACCGCGGTGTCCGGCTGGCCGGCCACGATGGCCCGGCTGTGCGCTACCGCCACCGGGTCCACGTCCACGTAGGCCACCCGGGCGCCGGGCGCGGCCTGCCGCGCCACCTCGTGCACGTTCCGCTCGGCCGGGATGCCCGAGCCGATGTCCAGGAACTGGGTGATGCCGTTCGCGGCCAGGAAGCGCACCGCGCGGCCGAGGAACGCCCGGTTGGCCCGGGCGAACACCCGGGCGGCCGGGTCGACCGCGGTGATGGCCCGGCCCGCGTCCTGGTCGGCCAGGAAATTGTGGCTGCCGCCGAGCAGGTAGTCATAGACCCGGGCGGTGTTGGCCCGCTGGGTGTCCACCCCAGGAGGCGACCAGCTGGGCAGGTCGGTCATCATGCCTCCTATCCTGGACTGGTGCGGCCCGGGCTGGGCAGCCGAACACGGGCTATAAGCGCGCGGCAAAGCCTGGATTGTGACCAGAAATACGGTACATTTCGTGGTTGCACGATATCGCAGGGTATGGGCAAAGGCGGCCTGAACCCGTGCTGCCCGCGGGTAGGGGACCCGCGGCGAATAGGCCCGGAATAGGCGGTTTCGCGCCCGGCGCGCGCGGCCAGGATTGGTGCGGATGCAGTGCGGTCACAGATAGCCGGGGACGGCGGCCCGGCCGCTGACCCGGCCGGGGTCGCGGCGTTCACCCTGGATCGGTCCGGCGCGGTGGCGTCCTGGTCGGTGACGGCCGAGCAGCTGTTCGGCCGCGCGGCCGGCGACGTGGCCGGACGGGATGTGTGGCCGCTGCTGCTGGCCCGCGCCGACCACCAGGAGCGGGTCCGGCACGGGCTGGCCGAGGCGGCGGCCGGCGGCCCTGGTCCGGTGTGGTGACGCTGACCCCGGATTGCGGCGGCGGCCAGCTGGCCGTGCACTGCGAGCGCCTCGCCGGGCCGGGCGGTGGCACGCTGGTCATCGCGCAGCGGGCCGTGCCGCCCCACCCCGACCTGCTCCGCGAGGCGGTGGCCCGGGTCGGCACCACCCTGGACCTGACCCGGACCGCGCGTGAGGTCACCGAGGTGGTGGTGCCCGGGTTTGCCGGCGCGGCCGCGGTCTTCGTGCTGGAACGGCTGCTCACCGCCGAGGAGCCCATCCTGGACGTAGCGAGTTCCACCGCGGTGGTGCGGCGGCTGGCCGCCCGGCTGGCCGGCCAGCCCGCGGCCGTGACCGACAACCTGCTGCGCCCGGGTGAGGCGTTCCTGTTCGGCGCGGGCTCACCCAGCTACCGCGCGATGACGTCCGGCAGCCCCGTGGTCACCGGGTACCTGGACCGGGAGACCGCGGACCGGCTGGCCCGCCGCCCCGGCGGCCGGGAGCCGGACGCCAGCTACACCTCGTTCCTGTCCGTGCCGCTCATCGCCCGGGGCGTGGTGCTGGGCTGCGTCACGTTCGCCCGGGTAGTCGGCGCCCCGGGCTTCGACCAGGCCGACACCGAGGTGGCCGCGGAACTGGCCGCGCACGCCGCAGTGTGCATCGACAACGCCCGGCTGTACCACCGGGAACGGCGGGTCGCGTTTGTGCTGCAGCAGGGCCTGGTGCCCGCGGAGCCACGGGTGCCGGAAGGACTGGACGTGGCGGCCCGGTACCTGCCCGTCGGCACCAGCATGGTCGGCGGGGACTGGCACGACATCGTCGCGCTGCCCGGCGGCCGGACCGCGCTGATCATGGGTGACGCGATGGGTCACGGACCGGAGGCGGCCGCGGTCATGGTCCAGCTGCGCACCGCCGCGCATGCCCTGGCCGACCTGGAGCTGCCCCCGCAGGAGGTGCTGCGCAGGCTGGACCGGATGGCCGCGGCCATGTCCGGCACACCGTACGCCACCTGTCTGTGCGCGGTGCTCGACCCGGCGGCCAGCTCGTGCCTGCTGGCCCGGGCCGGGCACCCGCCGCCGGTGCTGGCCCTGCCGGATGGCCGGACCGAGCTGCCCGAGCTGCCCGCCGGGCTGCCGCTCGGCCTGGCCGCCGGGTCGTTCGAGGCGGTGCGGATCGGCATGCCGCCCGGCGCGGTGCTCGCGCTGTACACCGACGGCCTGGTGGAGAGCCGCACCCGGCCGCTCGAGGACGGGCTGCACGCGCTGCGCCAGGAACTCGGTGCTGCGCTGGCCAAGCCGGGCGGCAGCCTGGACGGCGCGTGCGAGGAGGTCATCCAGGCGCTTCGGCAGCGTGGCGAGGACGATCTCACCCTGCTGCTGGCCCGGATCCGCTGACCCGCCGGCTCGGCTGGCCGCCCTGGTTCGCCAGCTGGCCGCCGGATCTGGTTCCCTGCTAGGCATGACTTCGCTCGTATCGGTGGACGCCGTCCAGCCCCCGTCCTGGTTCACCACCGCTCTTGACGCCGCGGCCGAGCTGGGCGCGGCCGAGGTGGCCGGGGCGACCATCACCTACCGGGCCTGGGGGCAGCGTGGCCAGGCCGGCATCGTGCTGGTGCATGGCGGTGCCGCCCACGCCCGCTGGTGGGACCACATCGCCCCGCTGCTGGCGGCCAGCCACCGGGTGGCCGCGCTCGACCTGTCCGGGCACGGCGACAGCGGCCGCCGGGACGTGTACCGGCTCGACGTGTGGGCCGAGGAGGTGCTGGCCGTAGCGGCCGGCGCCGGGATGGCCGGGCCGCCGGTGGTGATCGGGCACAGCATGGGCGGGTTCGTGACGCTCCGGGCGGCCAGTATCTACGGGGCCCGGCTGGCCGGGGCGGTGGCCATCGACTCGCCGGTGCGCGACATCACCCCGGAAGAGCGCGCTGCGCGCGAGCAGCGCGCGTTCGGGCCGCTGCGCGTGTACCCGACCCGGGAGGCGGCCGTGGCCCGGTTCCGCCCCATCCCGGACCAGCCGGTGCTGCCGTACATCGCCGAGCACGTGGCGGCGACCTCGGTCCACCACGTGCCGGGCGGCTGGAGCTGGAAGTTCGACCCGCGCATCTTCGCCCGGCACCAGCTCGTCCCGGCCCTGCTCACCCGGCTGGACTGCCGGGTGGCCCTGTTCCGGGCCGAGTACGGCCTGGTGTCAGCCCAGATGAGCGAGGTCATGTACGACCGGCTGGGCCGGATCGCCCCGGTCATCGAGATCCCCGCGGCGGGCCACCACGTGATGCTGGACCAGCCCATCGCCCTGGTCACCGCGATCCGCACGCTGCTGTCCGACTGGGACCACTCGGAGCCCGCCACCACGCCGCGCCCGGCGGCCCGCTAACCCGCCCGGCTGGGGCCCTCCAGCGCCGGGACCAGGGACGAACGGCCCTGCCTGGGCGGCTGCGGCGCGCGCCTACTGGATGGGAGAGCACTGGATGGGAGAGCACTGTGGAGGGGGCATGAAGCAGCGAGTGCCCACCCGGGCCTGGTACTCGCCCGGCCGGCCTGGCCGGCGGCCGCGGGTCCTCGTGGAAGACGATCATCCGGCATTGGCCATCTCCGACTTCTCCCGGTTCGGGCAGGCTGGCTTCGACGTGGCCTACTGCTCCGGTCCGGGCGCGGCCGCCAGGGACTGCCCGGTGCTGCGCGGCCAGCGGTGTGCCCTGCTCGACGGGGCCGATGCCGTGCTGCACGGGCTCGACCCGGGGCTCGGCCTCGCCGCGGCCATCCGGCGGCGCCGTCCCGGCCTGCCCGTCATCGAGCCGCCCGGCGGGTGCTCGGTGCCGGGCCAGATAACCGCGCTGCGCCAGGCCGTGACCAGGCCGGGCCGGTAGGGGGTGCGGCATGGCGCGACGGGTACGCGGCTGGCGGAAGCTGGCCGGCGCGACCTGGGGCCCGCCCATGGACCCGCAGTTCTACGGTGACCTGGAACTCGACGCGGCTGCCCTGCTGAGCTACATCGACCACGCCCGGGACGCCACCGGGGTGCACCTCACTGTCACTCATCTGGTGGGCCGGGCCGTAGCGCACGGGCTGGCCGAGGTGCCGGAACTACGGGTCCGGATCGCCCGCGGCCGGGTCCACGACCGCGGCTCGGTGGACGTGTTCTTCATCGTGACGTCCGGCGGCGGCCAGGAGCTGACCGGGGTCAAGGTCACCGCTGCCGACCGCAAGCCGGCCGTGGATGTGGCGCGCGAGCTCAGCGAGCGGTGCGCAGCCATCGACGCGGGCCGCGATCCCGGCCTCGGCCGGGGCAAGGCCCTGCTGTCCCGGCTGCCGCCGCGGCTGCTCCGCGCCGCGCTGCGGGCCGGTGCCTGGCTCACTTCCGACCTCGACCGCGACCTGAGCCGGTTCGGCATGCCGCGGCAGGCGTTCGGCGGCGCCATGATCACCTCGGTCGGCATGTGGGGCATCAGCCACGCGTACTCGCCGCTGGCCTGCTATTACCGGGTCCCGGTCCTGGTCCTGGTGGGCGCGGTCCACCCGGCACCGGTCGTGGTGGGAGGCCAGGTCGTGGCCCGCCCCATGCTGACCCTGACCGCCACGTTCGACCACCGGTACGTGGACGGCTTCCACGCCGCCCGGTTCGCGGCCGCGGTACGCGACTACTGCGCGGCGCCGGCCCGCTTCGAGCCCGCGCTGCCCAGCGGCACGGCGCCCGCCCGCGCCACCAGCTAGCCGGGCCCTCCGCGGCGATCTGCAGCGCCTTGCCGGTGTACACGCGGTAGCCGGCCTGGCGGTCGTAGCCGTGCACCTCCGGGGTGTCCAGGCTGCGCATGAAGGCCAGGACGTCCGCGCTGAACAGCTGGCCCGGCACCAGTACCGGGAAGCCCGGGGGATAGGGCGTGACGAACGTGGCCGAGACCACCGGCTGGCCCGCGTCCATCCGCTGCTCGACCTCGTCGGCCTGCAGGTACTCGCAGTAGCTGTCGTCGTAGGCCAGGAAGAACGCCCGGCGCACGTCCCCTTCCGGGGTCACCCCGTCCAGGAACGCCGGGTGAAAGCCGCTGAAGCCGGGCAGCGGCGCGCACGGGCTGGTCTGCTTGAGCACCGCGCGGGCCTGCGCGGCCTGCTGGGCCGGGCTCATCTCGGCCTCGTTCTCCTCCAGATCGCGGACGATCTTGACCAGCACCTCGATGAGGTACGCCACCGCGCTCCGGGTGGTGCCGATGTTCGTCATGAACAGCACGGTGTTGCGCGAAGTCTTGTTGATCTGGATGCCGAACTTGTCCATCAGCTGCTCACGCTTGAACGTAGCGCCGTCGATCCCGGTCGGGCCGATGTACAGCGTGATCCGGGACGGGTCCAGGACGAACTCGTCGGTGGCCCACGCGGTGGCCATGCTGGCCAGCCCGTCGGCCAGCGGCCGGTCCAGGCCGGAGGCCCGGAACTCGGCCGGGATCAGCTCGGCGGTGGTCAGTGTGTGCATGTACTTGGCCAGCACCGGATGGGTGTCGATGGCCTCGCGCAGCCGCATCGCCCCCTCGACCTGCCGGGCCACCATCTCGTAGCCCTCCAGCGCAGCCTGCCGGCGGCCGATGTCCAGCGAGGCCAGGATCTGGTAGTTGGGCGAGGTCGACGTGTGCGTCATGTAGGCCTCGTGGAAGCTCTCCGCCACTTTCTGCGCGAAGTCCTGGTCGTGCACGTGGATCATCGAGCCCTGGCGCAGCGAGGTCAGGGTCTTGTGCGTGGACTGGGTGGCGTACACCCGGACCCGGGCCCGGGCCGGGTCCGGCAACAGCGGGCGGGCCAGCAGCGATTCGTCATCCCCGGCGCCGGCCTGGGCGGCGTACTCGTCGTACCGGCGGCGGTACTCCGGGGTGCGCAGCTGGTGGGCGAGCGAGCGGGCCGCCCGCATGGCCGTCCGGGGCCGGTAGACGGGGTGGAACCGGGCGAACGCGAACCACGCCTCGTCCCACAGGAACACCAGGTCGGGCTTGATGGCCAGGCATTCCCCCATGACCCGGGCGACGTCGTAGACGATGCCGTCGAACGTGCAGTTGGTCAGCATCAGCATCTTGACCCGGTCCAGCTTGCCCGCGGCCCGCAGCGCCAGCAGCTGGGACTTGATCTCGCGCACCGGCACCGCGCCGTACATCGAGTACTCGTGCAGCGGGTACGCGTTCAGGTAGACCACGTGCGCGCCGGCCAGCATGAGCCCGTAGTGGTGCGACTGGTGGCAGTTCCGGTCCACCAGCACGATGTCGCCGGGGGCGATCAGCGCCTGGGCCACGATCTTGTTGGCCGTGGACGTGCCGTTGGTCACGAAGAACGTGTGCCGCGCGCCGAACGTCTCGGCCGCGAGCTGCTGGGCCTGCCGCAGCGGGCCGGTCGGCTCGAGCAACGAGTCGAGCCCGCCGCCGGTGGCCGACGTCTCGGCCAGGAAGATATCCAGGCCGTAGAAGCCGACCATGTCGTTGATCCAGTGCGAGTTGACGATCGACTTTCCCTGGGAGATCGGCAGCGCGTGGAACACCCCGGTGGGCTGGTGGCTGTAGTGCCGCAGCGCCTCGAAGAACGGCGTCCGGTACCGGGCGCCCACCCCGAGCAGGATGCTCCGGTGCAGCTCCAGTGAGCCCTCCTTGGCGTGGAACACCCGGCGGAAGTGATGGCTCAGGTGCCCGGCGATGTCCTCGACGCCGATCTCTGTCATCAGGTACAGATCCAGCTCGGGCCGCAGCACGGCCAGCTGGCGGGCCAGGGTCTGGGTGCGCTCCTCGGGGCACTGGCCGGCCAGGTCGGCGGCAATGCTGGCGTCGGCGAACTGGGCCAGGCTGGACAGGTCGTGCGGGGCGGCCGGGACGAACCGGCGGCGGATCACGCAGGCCTGCAGGTTGGCGTTCAGCCGCGCGGCCAGCATGGCCTCCTCGGCGCTGCCCACGATGACCAGCTCGTAGACGAAGTGATCGCCCGGCCGCCGCCAGCTGCGCATCTCCTCGCGCAGCGCGTGCTCCTGGGCCGGGGTGAGCGTCTCGACCACCAGCACCTCGAAGTACGGCCGGGCCCCGGCCGCCCCGGGCGCGGCCGCGCGCCCGGCCGCCGCGTCGGAGTCACCGTCCCCGACTGACCACCCGGTGCCGTCCCGGTAGGACTCGGTGACCAGGGCCCGGCTGATCCTGGCCACCAGCGCCGCGAACCGGGTGTAGCTGCCCGCCGCGAACAGGTCCCGGGCCCGCCGGTACACCTCTGGCCCGGGGAACGCCCAGTACCGCTCGAGCGGTGCCAGGTCGTTGAGCAGCTCCTCGGCGGTCCCGATCATCTCGTCGGCCGGCTGCCCGGTCGGGAACGCGCTGGCCAGCTGCCCGCTCGCCTCCTCAAGCCGGAACCAGGCGTCGGAGCGGGCCTGCCACCAGCTGTTGTACGCGCGGACCGGGGACGTCTCGGCCATCTCGTCACTCCTGCCCACGGGCTGCCTCGCCTTGCTCGAATCTTCCCGCGCGGCCCAGGTCACGGCAATGAACCGGGGCATTCGTTCATCTACCATTCGGCCGTAACCGGGCCGGCTTTGGCTGATCCGTGACGCGCGCCAGGCGCCTTGGGGCGGCTGCGGCGGGCCGGCCCTGACCTGCCGCCTCCGAGGCCGGCGTCAGGCCGGGCGGTCAGCCGGGTCGTAGCCGAACCGGAGATCCTGCTGCAGCGGCCCGGCCGCACTGAGTTCGCGGTGCAGCTCGGCGGCGAACGCCGCGGCCTGGCCGCCCAGCACGGCGCGGGACAGCACCGAGGTGGAGAACACGACGCCGGCCAGCTCGCCCGGCGTCCACTCCCAGGGCACCGGGAACTGGTACGAGCCGGCCAGCCGGAAGCCGGCCTGCTGCAGGATGACCTGATCCGGCCGTTCCTGGCGGGCCTGGTCATACCCGGGCGGAACCCGGTCGGCCGCGAGCCGGGCCTGCCACCGCCGCATGGTCGCGGCCATGGCCTGCTGCCAGGGCGCCGGGCCGTCCCACGGCGATCCGCCCCACAGCCGGGCCAGGAACCCGCCGGGCCGCAGCCAGCGGTAGGCGCGTTCCGCCACCGCCGCCCGCGGCATCCGGTGGAACGCGTTCCCGATGGCCACCAGGTCAGCCTGCTGGCCCGGCGCGGCCAGCCGCTCGGCCGGGCAGGTCAGCACCCGGATGGTGGTCAGGCCGGCCGCGGCCGCCTTGTCCCAGGTGACCCGGGTCATGTCCGGTTCCTGGTCCACCGCCCACACTTCGGCGAACCGGTCCTGCAGGGCGAAGCTGATCTGGCCGGTGCCGCAGCCCAGGTCGATGACCCGCCCGGCGCCGCCCGCGCCGGCCCGCCGGGCCAGGTCTTCGATCAGCGCCCGGGGATAGGGCGGCCGGAACCGGTCGTAGTCCGCGGCGGCGCCGCGGTAGAGGTCACGGCGGAACGGCGGATCGGGCACCTGGCCAGTCTGTCGGACCCGGGGCGCAGGATGGGAACATGCCGCTGCAGAACCGGGTCACCCCCACCGGGGCCATCGTGGCCGACCCGGCCCGCGGGCTGATCATGGGCAACCGTGGCTGCCTGCACGGCCCGGACGGCCAGCTCGGCACCAGCCGGTGGCGGACCACGGCCTGGATCTGCTGCGTGCTGGACTGGAAAGGGCGCCGTCGCGACCCGATGCCGCCCGGCCGGTGGACGGCGCTGTTCTTCCTCGACGAGGCGACCGCGCTGGCCGCCGGGCACCGGCCGTGCGCCTACTGCCGCCGCGCCGACTTCGACCGCTTCGCGGACGCGTGGCGCGCGGCCCGGCAGCTGCCCAGCCGGCCACGGGCCCCCGACCTGGACCGGGTCCTGCACCGGGAACGGGTGGACCGGGCCCGGCGGCAGCGCACCCATCACGCGCCCACCGGCGAGCTGCCCGACGGGGTGCTGATCCGGGTCCGCGGCACGGCCGGGCTGCTGCTGGCCGGCCAGCTGCGGCCGTGGTCGTTCCAGGGTTACCGTGCCCCCAGCCGGGGCCCGCTGCCCGCCGGGGCCGAGGTGCTCACCCCGCCGTCCACGGTGGCGGTCATCGCGGCCGGTTACCGGCCGATGCTGCACCCGTCGGCGCTGCGATGATGGCGCCATGATCGGGCGCCTGCACCACGTGATCGTGGACTGCCCCGACCCGGTGGAACTGGCCGCGTTCTACTCCGCGCTGCTCGGCCTCCCGGTGACCTGGCAGCAGGACGACTTCGCGGTCGTCTCGGTGAACGACACCACGTCGGGCATCGCGTTCCAGCGGGCCGCCGATTACCGGCCGCCGCGCTGGCCGGACCCGGCCTGGCCGCAGCAGATGCACTTCGACGTCATGGTGGACGACGTGGCCGCGGCCGGCCCGCAGGTGCTGGCCCTGGGCGCGCGGCCGCTCCCCGGCGGTGACGGGACGGTCTACGCCGACCCGGCCGGGCACCCGTTCTGCCTCATTCCCCGCCCGGGGTGGGCGCCGCCCATCGGGACGCCGGCTTGACCTTGCCCCGGCGGGAAGCCGCACCGTGGGGGTCATGACCATCACAGCAGTCGCGTTCGACATCGGCGGCGTCCTGGAGATCACCCAGCCCGGCAGCCTGGCCCGCAGCTGGGAGCCTGCCCTCGGCCTGCGCCCGGGCGAGCTATCCGAGCGGCTGGCCGGGGTGGCCGCGGCCGGGGCGGTGGGCGCCATTTCCGAGCAGCAGGCCGGCCAGCGGATGGCCGGCCTGCTCGGCCTGGACGCCAGCCAGTCCCGCGCCTTCCTGGCCGATCTGTGGGACGAGTACCTCGGCACGCTGAACACCGAACTGGCCGCCTACTTCAGCCGCCTGCGCCCGCGCTACCGGACCGCCATCATCAGCAACAGTTTCGTCGGCGCCCGGCACCGCGAGCAGCAGCGCTACGGTTTCAGCGACCTGGCCGATCTCATCGTCTACTCCCACGAAGCCGGCGTGTGCAAGCCTGACCCGCGGATCTACCAGCTGGCCTGCGATGGCCTCGGGGTGGGGCCGGCCGACATGGTGTTCCTCGACGACGTGCCGGAGTTCGTCGCGGCGGCCCGGCGGGCCGGCCTGCACGCGGTGCTGTTCCGCAACACCAGCCAGGCCATCGCCGACATCCAGGCCCTGCTGGCGGCCTGATCCGGCGGCCTGGCCTGGCGGCCTGGCCTGGCGGCCTGGCCTGGCGGCCTGGCCTGGCGGCCTACCGCAGCGGCTTACTGGGCGGCGGCCGGCGGGCGGGACTGGGCCGTGTGCCTGCTGTCGAACAGCAGCAGCCAGGCCACGTTGAAGCCGAGGAACACCAGCAGCGTCAGCAGCACCGCCTCGGCGCGCAACTCGGCCCGCCCGCCGATCACGGCCAGCACGCCGATGAGCAGGAACAGCGCGATCGCCGTGCCGAACTCGGCCACGACAAGCTGGTCAACCACGGCCGGGCCGTCGGAGGAAGACAGGCCGCCGGCGGCCCGGCCGCGCACCGGGACCCCGCCGACGAGGGCCAGCAGCACCGCCCCGCCCAGCCCGATGACCGCGAAGGACACCCGCCAGAACACCGGGTCGGCCGGGTCGACCAGGGCCAGCAGGCTCATGATCCCGGGCAGCGCGAAATGCATCGCGACAGCGTAGGAGCGGCGCCGGTGCGGTGCGCTGTCCAGCCAGTCGTCGATCCGGATCTGCACCGCCACCACCCACAGCCCGAGCAGCGCGAGACAGGCCGGTGAGAAAGCCCCATAAAAGGCATTCAGCATGACATTCTCCTCCCCCGGCCCGGGCTCTGGCCAATGCCCGGGCCGCCACCACCCCTGGCCATAGTGGAACAGCGGCCGCGGGTCCGCTAGCCCATCAAGCGCCTTTTTACCGCCCGAAATGCGGGCACGTCACTAGGCTGGCCGCTGTGCCGGCCGGGGACGTACCAGCTGAGGACCTGCCGCCTGCCGAGTTCGCCTTTCCCGGCCCGTTGCGCGACCAGCTGGTCGCCGCGATCCTGGCCGGGGAGAAGACCACTACGACCGCCCTGGTGGCCGACTACGAGCACGAGGGCGAGCCGCTGCCGGGTCACGAGGAATTCTGGCCTTCCGCCGAGGTGCGTGACGCCCTGGGTGACCCCGGATTCACCGTGCACGACGGCACGCTGGTCGTGGCCCAGGCTTTCCGGCTGGTCGCGGACGCAGGCTGACCGCCGCGGACGCGGGCTGACCGCGGTCAGCGGATGAGCGTCTGCTTCGGGCGCACCACGCAGAACTCGTTTCCCTCCGGGTCGGCCAGCACGACCCACGACTCGGCGCCGGTCTGCCCGATGTCCACCCGGCGCGCGCCCAGGGCCAGCAGCCGGCCGATCTCGGCGTCCCGGTCCGCGGCGCTGGTGGTCAGGTCCAGGTGCACCCGGTTCTTCACCGTCTTGACATCGGTCACTGGCATGAAGCAGATGCCGGCCGGCGCGTTCTCATCGGCCCCGATCACGATCTCCCGGTCCCGCTCGGACAGCACCCGCCAGCCCAGCGCCTGGGTCCAGAACCGGGCCAGCCCGGGCAGGTCGTGCGCGTCGATCACGATGTGATGCAGTCGCAGCGGCATGCCGCCAGTATGCGCGGGCGCGAGGCGGCGGGCCCGCGTAGGTTGGCATCAGGGCGCGCGGCGGGCGCGGCCCGCCGGGAGCCAGGGGGCAGCCATGACACGGTTCGTGCCGACCGCCGATGGCCGGACGCTGGCCGTCGAGGAATACGGGGATCCCGCGGCCCGGCCGGTGCTGGTGCACAACGGCACGCCCAACTCGCGGCACGTGTACCCGCCGGTGGCGGCCGACGCGGCCGCCCACGGGCTGCGGCTGATCAGCTACGACCGGCCCGGCTACGGCGGGTCAGCGCCGCAGCCGGGGCGGGCCATGGCCGACTGCGCGGCCGATGCCCGCGCCATCTGCGCGGCGCTCGGCGTGGACCGGGTGGCCATGTGGGGCATCTCGGGCGGCGGCCCGCACGTGCTGGCCTGCGCGGCGCTGCTGCCTGACCTGGTCGTGGCGGCCGCGTCACTGGCCTCGATCGCCCCCTACGGCGCGGCCGGGCTGGACTGGTACGCGGGCATGGGCCAGGAGAACGCGGACGACTTCCGCCGGTTCTTCACCGACCAGCAGGCGGCCCGGCAGAAGATGGCCCGGGACCGCGCGGAGTCGCTGGCCGCCACTCCCGACGACGTGGCCAAGACCCTGGAGACGCTGCTGACCCCGACCGACGCGGCCGTGCTCACCGGCGAGCTGGCCGAGTACCTGGTGTGGTCGACCAAGGACGGCCTGGCCCCGGGAGACGAGGGCTGGTGGGAGGACCTGGTGGCGATGGCCAGCCCGTGGGGCTTCGAGCTGGCCCAGATATCGGTCCCGGTGCTGCTGATGCACGGGCGGGAGGACCTGTTCGTGCCGTTCGGCCACGGCGAGTGGCTGGCCGCGCACATCCCCGGCGTGGCTGCCCGGCTGCTCGACAACGACGGGCACCTGACCCTGCTCGAGAACCGGGCCGGCGAGGTGCACGGCTGGCTGGCCGCCCAGTTCTGACCGCCAGGCCAGCTGACCGGCTGACCGGCCGGCTCACGGCCCGGCTACGGGCGGCCGCGGCGCCAGCGCGGTTTGCGCTTCTCCAGAAATGCGTGCGTCCACTCCCGGGCGTCGGGCAGCTGGCTGGTCGCCGCCATCACCTCGATCGCGTAGGCGTACGCCTTGGGCTGATCGAGGTCGATCTGCGCGTACAGCGCCTGCTTGCCGATGCCCTTGCTCTCCGCCGAGCCCCGGGTGACCCGGTCCAGCAGATCGTGCACCGCGCTGTCCAGCTGCGCGGCCGGCACGACCGCGTTGACCAGTCCCCAGTCCAGCGCGGTGGGCGCGTCGATGACATCGCCGGACAGGGCCATCTCCATGGCCCGCTTCCGGCCCACGTTGCGGGCTACCGCCACCATCGGCGTGTGGCAGAACCAGCCGCCCTTGCCGCCCGGCGTGGCGAACCCAGCGTCCTCGCTGGCCACCGCGAGGTCGGTGCTGGCCACCAGCTGGCAGCCGGCCGCGGTGGCCAGCCCGTGCACCCGGGCCACCACCGGCTGCGGGATCTGCTGGATGACCGTCATCAGCTCGGTGCAGGTCATCAGCAGCGAGCGGACCGCCGTCAGGTCAGCGTCGGCCACCTGGGCCAGGTCATGCCCGGAGCTGAACACCGGGCCATTCCCGGCCAGCACCACGCCTAGTGCGGAACCATCCCCGATCTCGCGGAACGCCCGGATCAGCTCGTGCATGTGCTCCAGCGACAGCGAGTTGCGCCGCTGCGGCCGGTTCATCGTGACGGTGGCGAAGTCCCCGGACCGGTCCACCAGGATGTGCTCGTACTCCATGGCCATCCTCCCTGACGGCAGCCTACGCGCGATGAATCCGCCGCGCCCAGGCGCTCACCGGGCCCGGCCTGGAGCACTGGGGTGATCATGGCCAGCTAGGTGCCGGACGGCCCGGCGCGGTACGGTTCCTACGCGCCCGACGGGAGCTGAGGAGGAATCGTGACCCTGATCGCCCGCTTCACCGTGGACGGCGAGCGGATCACCGGCCGGCCCGGGCAGGCCCGGATCGCGCACGATGAGGGTGCCTGCTTCGAGATCACGCTGGCCTCCTGACCCGGGCTCGTGACTGAGGTCTACCTGCACGTAGGCCCGGTGAAGACCGGGTCCACGTTCCTCCAGGACCTGCTCTGGCGGCACCGCGGCGACCTGGCCCGGCAGGGCTACCTGCACCCGGCTGAGCATCCCAACGAGATGTTCCTGGCCAGTAACGACGTGCAGGACTGCGCGTTCGTGCGGTTCGGGCTGCCAGAGGCGGCCGGGGCCTGGGCGGCGGTGCGCGGCCGCATTCAGGGCTTCCCCGGGCCGGTCATCCTGTCCTGCGAGATCCTCGGCTGGTCCACCCCGGAGCACGTGGCCCGGATCGCCGCCGCACTGGCCCCGGCCCGGCTGCACGTCGTGGTCATGGCGCGCAGCCTGGCCGCCATCCTGCCGTCGCTGTGGCAGGAGAAGATCAAGATGGTCGATCCGGACATCAGCTGGCCGGGCTTTCTGGCCGCCGAACGGGCCAGCCGGTCGCCGGTCAGCGACGCCGCGCTGATCGTAGCGCGGTGGCGGCGGCACGTGCCCGCGGCCCGGATCCACGTTATCACCGTGCCGCCGCCGGGGGCCGGCTGGTGCTGCTGGCCCGGTTCGCGGCCGCCACCGGCCTGGACGTCACCAGCTGGCAGCCCGGCCCGGAGGCGGCCAACGAGTCCCTGGACCTGGTGCAGGCCGAGCTGATCCGGCGGCTCAACCTGGCCACGGCCCGGGTCATGGACTGGCGGGCCCAGCGCCGCCTGGTCAACGTCGTCCTGCTGCCCCGGCTGCGGGCCGCCCCGGGCCGGCCCGGCCCGCGGCTGCTCGTGCCGGCCAGCGAGCGGGACTGGATCACTGCGGAGACGGCCCGGCGGATCGCCGCGCTGCGCGCCAGCCGGGCCGTCATCCATGGTGACCTGGCCGAGCTGGAGCCGCCGCCGGGCAGCTGGGCCACCGGGCCGCAGCCGGTCACCGACGCCGAGCTGCTGGCCGAGGCGCTCCGCTGGCTGGCCGCCACGCCGGTCCCGGCGCTGCCCGACCCGCGGGACTTCACCTAGCCGCGGCCGGAAATAATGCCCGGGCCGTGTCGATTCCGCGGCCCGCCGTTCGAAGCATCAGCAGACGGCCGGACAGCCTGCCCGGCCCGGGCCAGACAAGGAGACAGCCAGATGCGGTTCCTGATGACGACCACGGCCGGTGACCCGCCGGACGAGAAGATGATGACCGACATGGGCAAGTTCGTCGAGGAGCTGACCCGGGACGGCGTGCTGCTGGCCACCGGTGGGCTCGACCCGGCGGGCACCCGGATAACCGCCGCCGACGGCCGGGTCACGCTGACCGACGGGCCGTTCGCCGAGGCCAAGGAGGCCATCATCAGTTTCGCCCTGGTCAACGTGCGGTCCAGGGACGAGGCCATCGAGCTGGCCAAGCGGTTCTGGCAGATCGCCCGCAACGGCGCGGGCGCGATCCAGCAGGTCTACGGGCCGGAATAAGCTGGGCCGGCCCGCCGTGTTTGCCCGGCCCGGGCTGGCGGTGATCTGATCGGCTGGTGACCGCAGCCGAAGCCCGCCGCGCCATCGACGCGGTGTGGCGGCTCGAATCGGCCCGGATCATCGCCGGCCTGGCCCGGCTGACCGGCGACCTCAGCCTGGCCGAGGACCTGGCCCAGGACGCCCTGGTCGCGGCGCTCAGCCAGTGGCCCGAGTCGGGCATCCCGCCCAGCCCGGGGGCGTGGCTGATGAGCACCGCCCGGCACCGGGCCATCGACCGGCTGCGCCGCAACGAACGGCTCCGGCACCACCTGGGCCAGCTCGGGCACGAGCTGCACGCCAAGCAGCAGGCGGCGGTGTTCGACGGGCCAGCCGAGATCGGGGCCGCGCTGGACGCCGGCGAGGTCCAGGACGACCTGCTCCGGCTGATGTTCGTGGCCTGCCACCCGGTGCTGTCCGCCGAGGCGCGGGTGGCGCTGACGCTGCGCCTGCTCGGCGGGCTGACCACCGATGAGATCGCCCGGGCCTACCTGGCCGCCGAGCCCACCATCGCCCAGCGGATCGTCCGGGCCAAGCGGACCCTGGCCCGCAAGCAGGTCCCGTTCGAGGTACCCGCGGCCGGGGAGCGGGCGGCCCGGCTGGCGTCCGTCCTGGAGGCCATCTACCTGATCTTCAACGAGGGCTATACGGCCACCGCCGGACCGGACTGGGCCCGGCCGGAACTGTGCTACGAGGCCCTCCGGCTGGGCCGGATGCTGGCCGAGCTCAGCCCGGGCGAGCCCGAAGTGCACGGCCTGGTCGCGCTGATGGAGATCCAGTCGTCCCGGCTGCGGGCCCGGGCCGGCCCGGGGGCGAGCCCATCCCGCTGCTGGAGCAGAACCGGGGCCGGTGGGATCGGCTGCTCATCCGGCGTGGCTTCGCCGCGCTGCTGCGGGCCGAGCGGCTCGGCCGGCCGCCCGGGCCGTACGTGGTTCAGGCGGCCATCGCCGTGTGCCACGCCCAGGCCGGGTCGGCCGCGGATACCGACTGGCCGCGCATCGCGGCGCTGTACCAGACGCTGGCCACGGTCGCGCCGGGCCCGGTGGTGGAGCTCAACCGCGCGGTCGCGGTGGCCATGGCCTACGGCCCGGCCCGCGGCCTGGAACTGGCCGACGCGCTGGCCAGCCAGCCCGAGCTGGGCCGTTACCACCTGCTGCCCAGCGTGCGCGGTGACTTGCTGGCCAAGCTGGGCCGGGCCGCGGAGGCACGGGCCGAGTTTGCCCGGGCCGCCGGGCTGACCAGGAACGAGCAGGAGCGCGCGGTGCTGCTCCGCCGGGCGGCCGAGTGCGGCGCCAGCCGTGGTCACCGGCCCCGGCCCGGGGGTATGCCACCAGGGTGAGCGACGCGACCGGCGGGCTGCCTGGCGGGCTGCGCCCCATGCTGGCCAGTGCCGGGCCGCTGCCCGCGGATGACGAGACCGGCTGGGCCTACGAGCTGAAGTGGGACGGCATCCGGGCCCTGGCCTACGTGCAGGACAGCCAGCTGCGGCTGGTGTCCCGGCTGGGCCGGGAGATGACCCGCGCCTACCCGGAACTGCACCAGCTGCCCGGCCCGCGGCCCTGGTCGCAGGCCGTGCTGGACGGGGAGATCGTGGCCTTCGACCCGGCCGGCCGGCCCAGCTTCGAGCTGCTCCAGCAGCGGATGCACGTGACCTCACCAGCCCGGGCGGCCCGGCTGGCCGCGGCCGTGCCGGTCACCTATCTCGCGTTCGACGTGCTCGGCCTGGACGGCCAGCCGATGCTGGCGGCCGGGTACGCCAGTCGGCGTTCGGCGCTGGAGGGCCTGGGGCTGCCCGGCCCGTACTGGCAGGTCCCGCCGGCCTTCACCGGGTACCGGGGGGCCGACGTGCTGGCCGCCTCCGGGGAGCACGGCCTGGAGGGCGTGGTGGCCAAGCGGCTGGACTCCCGCTACGAGCCGGGGACCCGGTCGGCGGCGTGGCGGAAGGTGAAGAACACCTACCGTCAGGAGGTCGTCATCGGCGGCTGGAAGCCGGGCGAGGGCGCGCGCAGCGGCCAGATCGGCTCGCTGCTGATCGGCGTGCACGGGACGGCCGGGCTCGAGTACGCCGGGCACGTGGGCACCGGGTTCACCGCCGTCACCTTGCACCAGCTCGGCCGGCTGCTCGGCCCGCTGCGCCGGGCTGCCACGCCGTTCGGCACCGCGATCCCGGCCGAGCACGCCAGGAACGTGGTCTGGGTGCAGCCCGTGCTGGTGGCCGAGGTCGAGTTCGCCGGCTGGACCTCGGCCGGCCGGATGCGGGCCGCGTCGTACAAAGGCCTGCGTGCGGACCGGGACCCGGGCACCGTGGTCCGCGAGCCGGGCGGCCCGGCGCGCCGGTGAGGCCGTCCGCTGGCCGGCGGCTGATGCTGTCCGCGGCCCCCGTACCGTAGTCCCGTGGCCGTTCATCTCCCGGCGCGGCTCAGCCCGGCCGTCACCCGGCCCCGCGAGCAGGTCGAGGCTGTGCTGGCGCAGAGCCTGCGCGAAGTGGGCCCGGCCGGCCGGGCCGCGCTCGCCTGGACCTGGGCGCTGACCGGCAGCCGGCCGTCCCCGATCACGCTGTCCCTGGCCCCGGGCTGCCCGCCGTCCCGGGCCGAGATCCTGGCCGAGGCGGCCGCGGAACCCGAGGGTTCCACCGCGCCCCCGGGGGTGCCCGCCGAATTCCGCGACCAGCTCCGGGAGACCCGCGCCGTGCTGAGCTGGCTGGCCGGCGCCAGCGACGAGATCCCGGTGGATGACGGCGACCGCGGGCGGCTGATCGGTGCCCGTGGCGGCTACGCCCGTACCGACGCGGACATCCGCCGCGTGCGCGAGCAGGCCCTGCTCGGCCTCAAGGCGTTCGACCTGCCCGAGCCGCTGACCGCCGCGGCGGCCCGGCACCCCTGGCGCTGGGACCCTGACTGGATGAACGCGGCCTGGCTGCGCGGGGTTCGCGACCTGCTGGGCTGGGTGCTGGGGGAGAGCACGGCCTCGCCGCTCGGCCGCCTCGCCGCCGGGCCGCCCAGCCGGTACGAGCTGACCTGCGAGGCGGCCGCCGCGGACGGGGTGGTGCTGCAGGGCCGCCCGGGCGGGCTGCGGGTTGACCCGGGCCGCTACCCGCCGCCGCAGTACGGCGAGGGCCTGCAGGCCGCGGTGCGCTGGCTGCGCGGTGAGACCACCGTCCCGCCGGTGGACGCCGCCGGTGGCGGCCCGTACCAGCCTTCTCGGTAGTGGCCCGGTGGGCCGCTGGCCCGGGCGGTACCCTGTGCCCCGCTATGTTGCCCAGCCGGACACGATGGCCCGGTTCCGGGCCGAGGCGCGGCACGCCGGGTCGCTGTCCCACCCGGGCATCGCCCAGGTCTACGACTGCGCCGAGACGGACCCGGCCAGCCCGCCGTTCCTGGTCCTGGAGCTCGTGGACGGCCCGTCGCTGGCCGGGCTGCTGGCTGCCGGGCCGCTGCCGCCGGCCGACGCCATGGACGTGCTGGCCCAGGTGGCCGCGGGGCTGGCCGCCGGCCGCCGCCACCCATCCGGCCACCCACCCGGCCGCCGCGGCCCGGCACCCCACGGCTGCGGCCAGCACGCCGGCCGTCCGGACCGTGACCGTCGACGCGGCCGTGCTGATCGGGCGGCCGGCCCGGGTGGCCCGCCAGCAGCTGGCCCAGCTCGGCCTGCGCCCGCACCTGGTCGGCGCGGTCACCGGGCGGCAGCCGCCCGGCACGGTGCTGGCCGTCCGGCCCACTGGGCCGGTCGCGGTGGGCAGCGTGGTCACGGCGGCCACCACCACCATGGCGGTGGTGACGCCGGGCCTGGCTGGCCGGGATCGGCGCGGCGGTGCTGGTCATCGTGGTGGCGGTGGGCATCACGCTGGCCGCGACCCTGGGCGGTGGCGGGACCGGGCTGGCCAGCAGCACGGCCGGCCCACCCCAGCTGCGGCTGGCCGCGCTGAGCACGCTGGGCCGGCTCCAGGCCGCGCCGGCCGCCGGGCGGCTGGGACCCGAGGGGTGCCGATCCCGGCCGCCCCGCCGCTGACCGGCACGGCGACCAAGGCCACCGGGCAGCAGGTGGACGGGATCGGCTGCAACACCGCGGAGCAGACGCTGTTCCACATCCACGCCCACCTGACCATCTTCGTGAACGGCGCCGCCCGCCAGGTGCCGGCCGGGATCGGCATCCCGGGGGCCCAGGGGCAGCGCACGCCGGCCGGCACGTTCATCGACAGCGGCACCCGCTTCTACTGGCTGCACACGCACGCGGCTGACGGCATCATCCACATCGAGTCGCCGGTGCAGCGCTCCTACACGCTGGGCGAGTTGTTCAACGAATGGGGCCAGCCGCTCGGCCCGGACCGGGCCGGGCCGGCCACCGGGAAGGTGACCGCGCTCTGCAACGGGCACGTCTACCTGGGCAACCCGGCCGGCATCCCGCTGACCCGGCACGCCCAGATCCAGCTCGACGTGGGCGCGCCGCTGGTCGCCCCGGAAAAGATCAGTTTCCTGGCTGGGCTGTGACCCGGCGGATGGCAGCCAGCCACGCCTCGGCGGTGCCGCCGAAATCACGATTGATCTCGAACCGGGCGGCCGTGATGCTGCTGACGTGCCAGCCGGCCGCGAACGCGGCCCGCAGCTCGTCCTGGCGCACCCGGCGCGGGCCGAGCGTGCCGGGCTGGTGCTCGCTGAAGCACATCAGGTAGCAGCTGCCACCCGGCCGGAGCACGCCGGCCAGGCTGGTCACGTACTGGCCGCGCTCGCCGTCGCCGAACGTGTGGAACACCCCGCAGTCGATGATGGTGTCGAAGGCCAGGCCGAGCTGCCCGAGGTGCAGCGCGTCGGCCACCTCGAAGCGGGCCGCCAGCCCCCGCCCGGCCGCCTTGCCGCGGGCCAGCCCGACGGCGCGTGGCGAGATGTCCACCCCGAGCGCGTCCGCGCCGTGCTCCGCGGCCAGCAGCGTCTGCTCGCCGGTCCCGCAGCCGGCGTCCAGCAGCCGCCCGGTGAGCAGGCCCGCTTCGGCCAGCCGGACGAAGGCCGGCTGCGGCCGGCCGATGTCCCAGGGGGCCGGGCTGCTCCCCGGCGCGTACATGTCGTCCCAGCCTGGTGTGGCCGTCATCGGCACCCTCCGGTTGCGCCGCGGCCGCGCGGGTGCGGCCCGCCCGGCCTATCGTGCCACCAGCCGGCCCGGCGCGTAATCCGGCGTGCAGTGTGCTGGCCGCCCGGGCTGAGGCGGCCCAGCCGGCCGGCAGCAGCGCGCCGGCCGCGGCGATGCCCAGCCCGGCCAGGCCGGCACCAGCCGCCGGGTGATCCCGCCCGCCGCCGCCCGGAGCACCGGCCGAGCGGTCACGGACGGGCCCCGGCCGCGGCGCCGGCGGCCGCGTCGCTGGTGATCCGGCCGTCGACCAGCCGGACCACCCGGCCCGCGTACCGGGCGGCCAGGTCCGGGCTGTGCGTGACCAGGATCAGGGTCTGCCCGGCCGCGTTGAGCTCGGCCAGCAGCTGGCCGATGGCCTGGCCGGTGGCCGTGTCCAGCGCCCCGGTCGGCTCGTCGGCCAGCAGCAGGGCGGGGGAGTTGACCAGGGCGCGGGCGATGGCGACCCGCTGGCGCTCCCCGCCGGACAGCCGGGCCGGGTAGGCGTTGCGGTGCTGGGCGATGCCCAGCTGGGCCAGCAGGCTGGCCGTGCGGGCCCGGGCCTGGCCGCGCGGGGTGCCGGCCAGCTGGGCCGGCAGCAGCACGTTGTCGGTCACGGTCAGGTCGTCCAGCAGGTTGAAGAACTGGAAGATCATCCCGACCTGGTGGCGGCGGAACCGGGCCACCCCGGTCTCGCCGAGCGCGTCGACCCGCCGGCCAGCCACCGTGACCGTGCCGCTGGTCGGCTTGTCCAGCCCGGCGATCAGGTTCAGCAGGGTGGACTTGCCGCTGCCCGACGGGCCCATCACGGCGACCGCCTCGCCGCGCCGCACGGCCAGGCTCACCTCATCCAGCGCGGCTTGGCCGCCCGGGTAGCGCTTGGTCACCGTGTCTACCGAGACCAGGGGATCCACCACTGTCATGACACGATCCTCGACCGCCGCCGGATGGTGCGCTATGGACCGGCCCCCACCTCACTGGTCGGCTTAGACCCACCCGGGCAGGTAGTAAAGAGGCTTGACTATCAAGCATCTTGTCTATAGCGTCGGGGCATGGCTGATGCGGACCCGGTGGAATACGCCACCCCGACCCTGATG
Organism: uncultured Actinomycetes bacterium; assembly: GCA_963834515.1. Classification (GTDB taxonomy): domain Bacteria; phylum Actinomycetota; class Actinomycetes; order Streptosporangiales; family Streptosporangiaceae; genus RYN-230. Next base: position 238,043 of record CAWICB010000002.1, read on the forward strand.
CGCGCCGCCCGCGGCGCGTACGCCCAGTCCATCCGCGCCCAGCTGCACGCGATCGGCGTCAACGACCTGCCCAGGAACGGCGCATTCATCCTGGCCGGGATCGACACCAGCGGGGGCCCGCGGCCGGACCTGCAGGCCGGCCTCGGGGTCAGCAAGCAGGCCGTGAGCCAGCTCATCGACACGCTGGTCAGCCGCGGCTACCTCACCCGCGGCCCCGATCCCGGCGACCGCCGCCGGATCAGCCTGGAGCTGACCGGGCGCGGGCAGGAGGTGGTGGCCGCCGTGCAGCACGGCGTGGACGACGTCGATCACCGGCTGCTCGAGCGGGTCCCGGCCGCCCAGGTCGAGGCCATGCGGACGGTGCTGGCCACGCTGGCCGAGATCAACGTCACCGGCCTGGAGAGCGGCGCCGGCCAGCGCCGGCCGGCCCGCCAGCTCCGCCAGTTCAGCCCCATCTTCCCGGTCCGTGACCTGGCCGCCGCGCTGGCCCACTACGCGGCGCTCGGCTTCGGCACGCTGGCCTACGAGAACGGCGACGAGTACGGCTTCGCCAGCCGGGACGGCACCGGGCTGCACCTGGCTGCGCACGCTGACCACGACGCCGGGCACCAGCACCGGGGCGCCGCGTACCTGTACGTACTGGACGCCGACGCGCTGTACGCGGAGTGGGCCCGGCCCGGCATCGGCGGGCAGACCCGGCCGGTGGGCCCCACCCCGTACGGGCTCCGCGAGGGATCGCACCTGGACCCGGACGGGAACCTGATCCGGTTCGGCTCGGCCGTGGCCGGGCCGTAACGCCCGCCGGCCGGGCCAGCGCGGCCGGCCGGCCTGGCATGCTTGCAGATGTGGTGATGAGCGTGTCCAGCCCGGTCCTGGTCGGCCGGTCCGGCCAGCTGTGCACGCTGCGTGACGCGCTGGCCGAGGCCGGCCGTGGCCACCCGGTGACCGTGCTGGTCGGCGGGGAGGCCGGGGTCGGCAAGTCCCGGCTGCTGACCGACTTCGCCGCCCGGTGCCGCCGGGACGGCACCCGGGTGCTGTCCGGTGGCTGCCTGGAACTGGGCGCGGACGGGCTGCCGTTCGCCCCGTTCACCGCGGTGCTCCGCGAGCTGGTCCGGGACCTCGGCACGGCCGGCGTGACCGGCCTGCTGCCCGGCGGCGCGGCCCGCGAACTGGCCCGGCTGCTGCCCGAGTTCGGTGAGCCGGCCGCGGTGGAAGACGCGGGTGAGGCCCGGGCCCGGCTGTTCGAGCAGGTCCTCATCCTGCTCGAACAGCTGGCCGAGACCGGCCCGGTGCTGCTGGTCATCGAGGACGCGCACTGGGCCGACCGGTCCACCCGGGACCTGCTGGCGTTCCTGATCCGCAACCAGCGGGCGCTGGACGGGCTGCTGATCGTGGTCACCTACCGGTCCGACGAACTGCACCGCACCCATCCGCTCCGCCCGCTGCTGGCCGAGCTGGGCCGGATCAGCTGGGTCCGCCGGATGGAACTCGGCCGGCTGTCCCGCCGGAACACCGGCCAGCTGGTGACCAGGCTGCTCGGCCACCAGCCGGGGCCGGACCTGCTCGACGCGGTATACCGGCGCACCGAGGGCAACCCGCTGTTCGTCGAAGCGCTGCTCGGCCAGGGCGAGCTGGGCTCCGGGCTGCCCGAGTCGCTGCGTGACCTGCTGGTGGCCAGCGTGCGGCGGCTGCCGGAGGAGACCCAGGACGTGGTCCGGGTGGCCAGCGCGGCCGGCGAGCGGACCGGCCACGCGCTGCTGGCCGCCGTCACCGGGCTGGACCTGGCCGGGCTGGCCCGGGTGCTCCGGCCGGCCGTGGCGGCCAACGTGCTGCTGACCGATGAGGACGGGTTCGTGTTCCGGCACGCGCTGATCCGCGAGGCGATGAGCGAGGAGCTGATGCCCGGCGAGGGCGCCCAGCTGCACAGCCGCTTCGCCGAGGCGATCAACGCCAACCCGGCGCTGGTGCCACCCGGCCGGGCTGCGGTCGAGCAGGCGCATCACTGGTACGCCGCGCATGACACGGCGCGGGCGCTGGCCAGCGCGTGGGCCGCGGCTGCGGAATCCGGCCACGCGCTGGCCCACGCCGAGCAGCTCGCGATGCTGTCCCGGGTGCTGGAACTGTGGGACCAGGTGCCCGGGGCCGGGCAGCGCATCGGCAGCAGCCGGCTGGCCGTGCTCGAAACCGCCGTCCGGGTGGCCGAGCTGGCGGGCGAGTTCGACCGCGGGATCGCGCTGGCCAAGGCGGGCCTGCGGGAGGTGGACGTCGACGCCGAACCGGTCCGCGCCGCGCTGCTGTTCGAGGCCCGCGGCCACCTTACGTACCTGCTCGGCCGGGCCGGCTTCACCGACGACCTGCGCGAGGCCGCCCGGCTGGTGCCTGCCGACCCGCCTACCCCGGCCCGGGCCCGGGTGCTGGAAGCCCTGGCCCACGACATCCACCACCGGGTTCACTGGGACGACGCCGACTTCCTGGCCAGTGCGCGGGAAGCGGTCACGGTGGCCCGGCAGGCCGGTGACCCGGCCACCGAGGCGGCTGCGCTCGTCACGCTGGCCTGCGCCCGGTCCCTGGGCGAGGACCTGCCGGCCATCCGGGCCCTGCTGGCCGAGGCCCGCACGGTGGCCGCCGGGGCCAAGGCCTACCAGCCGCTGCTCCGGGCCGTGATCACCGAGTCGGACCTGCTGGAGGGCCTCGGCCTGCATGAGCAGGCGGCCGGGGTGGCCCAGGACGGGATCCGGACCGCCGCTGAGTACGGGCTGGCCCGCACATCCGGCGTGACCCTGGCCGTCAACCTGGCCGAGCCGCTGGTGTCGCTGGGCCGGTGGGACGAAGCGGCCGGGGTCATCGAGCGCACCGATCAGCTGCTGCCGCCCACGCTGCTCCGGTCCTCGCTGTGGCGGCTGTCCGGGGACATCGCCCTGGCCCGGGGCGAGCTGGCCGCTGCCGCCGAGTCGGTGGCCGCGATCCGGGCCGCGCTGCACGGCACCCGGTACAAGGACGAGCACCAGCTGGCCCTGGCCCGGCTGGAAACTGAGCTGGACACGGCCCAGGGCCGGCCCGCCCAGGCGCTGGCCGTGGCCGGGGACGCACTGGACCACTTCGAGGTGCGGCACTCGGCCCGGTACGGGTGGCCGCTGCTGGCCGCCGCGGCCCGGGCGGCCGCGGCCGCGGAACGCGATCCGGCGCTGGCCGCGCGGGCCGCGGCGCTGCGCGGCCGGCTGCGTGCGGTGGCGGACCAGCTGCCGGAGACCGGGCTGGCCCAGCCCGCCCACCGGCTCACGTTCGCGGCCGAGATGATGCGCGGCGAGCGGCCGCCCGGCGACATCCAGGCCGCCTGGGACGCCGCGGTGCACGCCTGGGAGACGGTGCGGCAGCCCTACCCGCTGGCCCTCGCGCTGCACCAGGCGGCCGAGGCCGCGCTGGCCGCGGGTGACCGGGACGGCGGCGCGGCCCGGCTGCGCCGGGCCGCCACCCTGGCCCACGACCTGGGCGCCGGGCCGCTGAGTGAGCGGATCGCGGTGCTGGCCCGGCGGGCCCGGATCCCGGTCGGCGGCGGCGCCGGTCCCGGCGACGGCCTGGGCCCCGCCCCCGGGCCGGACCGGCTGGGGCTGACCGCGCGCGAGTTCGAGGTGCTCCGGCTGGTCGCCGCCGGGCAGAGCAACCGGGACATCGCCAGCGAGCTGTTCATCTCGGCCAAGACGGCCAGCGTGCACGTGTCGAACATCCTGGCCAAGCTGGGTGTGAGCAGCCGGGGCGAGGCCGCCGCCACCGCGCACCGGCAGCGCCTGTTCGACTCGTTCCCGGCGGCCAGCGAGGAGCCGCCGGCCCCGGCTGGGCGCGGGCGTTAGGCAGCAGGACGTCAGCCGCGGCGCGCTACCCCGGCCGCGATCATGGACGTGGGCTCAGCGGTGGTGTCCCGCGGCCCGGCGGGCCAGCTGGCCGCGTCCACGAGGCCGGCCCCGGGTCCAGGCCGTCGAACAGGGCGGTGATCTCGGCCCAGGTATGGGCGTAGATGCGGGTGCCGTCCTGGGCGTTGTACGTGCTGGCGAACTGTGCGCCGGCCTGGCCCGGGGCGTATCCGACCGAGATGATCAGGTACGAGCCGGGGGCCAGCGCCCGGCTGAACCGGGCCACCACGTCCCGGGCCGTGGCCGCGTCCAGGAAGTGCAGCACGCAGCACAGCACCACGCAGGCCGGCTCGGCCAGGCTGAACCCGGCGGCGGCGATGGCCGGGTCGGCCAGGATCTTCTCTGGTTCGCGCATGTCCCCGGCCACCGCCACCACCTGGCTGGTGCCGCTGGCCAGCAGGGCCTGGGAATGGGTCACCGCCACCGGGTCGTGGTCCACGTAGGCCACCATCGCGTCCGGGATCACCGCCCGGGCCGCCTGGTGGGTGGCCAGCCAGAGCGGTTTGGCGCCGCCGGCCTGCACCGGTGAGGTGGGCAGCCCGGAGCCGATGTCCAGGAACTGCCGGACGCCGCGGGCGGCCACGTGGCCGATGGCCCGGGTCTGGAACCGCTTGTTGTCCAGGGCCTGCTGCGCGATGCTGGGCCGCTGCCGCCGGATCGCCTCGGCCGCGTCCCGGTCTGCTGCGTAGTTGTCCTTGCCGCCCAGCCAGTAGTCGTACATCCGGGCCGTGTTGGGTTTGGTCACGTCGAGCGGCTGCATAGCACGGGAGCATAACCCGCGGCCGGGCCCTGAATGCAAACGTGTGCGGCCGGATTGCCGGGCCCGCGGCGGGCCCGGCTGGCGCCCGGCCAGCGCCCGGCCGGGCAAGATAACCGGATGGACGTGCGGTTCGTGGGCAGCGGCGACGCGTTCGGCAGCGGGGGCCGGGCGCAGACTTGCATCCGGCTGGCCGGGGCCAGCCAGGTGCTGCTGATCGATTGCGGCGCGACCAGCCTGGCCGCGCTCAAGGCGCAGCGGCTGGACCCGGGTGAAGTGGACGCGGTCCTGGTCACGCACCTGCACGGGGACCACTTCGGCGGCTTGCCGTTCCTGATCCTGGACGGCCAGTTCTCCCGGCGCACGGCGCCGCTGCTGGTGGCCGGGCCACCCGGGACCCGGGCCCGGCTGGCCACCGCTATGGAGACCCTGTTCCCCGGCTCCAGCCAGGTTCAGCGCCGGTTCCCGGTCCGGGTCAGCGAGCTGGCCACCGACGGGACGCCGGCCCCGCTGGCCGGGGCGGTGGTCCGGGGCTGGCAGGTCGAGCACGCCTCCGGGGCGCCGCCGCTGGCCGTGCAGGCCGAGCTGGGCGGGGTGCGCGTCGGGTACTCGGGCGATACGCAGTGGACCCCGGCGCTGGCCGAGGCGGCCAGGGACACCGACCTGTTCGCCGTCGAGGCCTATACCTACGACCAGCCGGTCCGCTACCACCTGGACTACCAGACGCTGCACGCCCACCTGGGTGAACTGCACGCGGACCGGATCCTGCTCACGCACATGTCCGCGGCCATGCTCAGCCGGCTGGCCGACGCCGGCCTGCCCGCGGCCTACGACGGCATGGCGGTCCGTCTAGGGTGAGCCGATGAGTGCTGAGCCGATGATCGTGGTGAGTGGGGCCGCCAGCGGCATTGGCCGGGCGGTGACCCGCCGGCTGGTGTCCGATGGCGGCCGGGTGCTGGCCGCGGGACGGCGGCCGGAGCCGGTGCAGCGGCTGGCCGCCGAGCTGGGCCGGGTGGTCCGCCCGGTGCTGTCCCCGAACGGGGGCGTGGTACTCGGCCGCTGAGCCCGCCGCCCGGCTAAGGCAGCGCGGCCGGGCTGGCCACGGCCAGGGCGGCGCGGGCCGTGTCCCAGTCCGGCAGGTCGGGCGGCGGGCCGCCGAGCGGCGCCCAGAAGTCGGCCCCGGGCGGTGCCTCGGCCCGGATCCGGGCGCCGCCAGCCCAGGCCGCGGTGAAGCCGAGCCGCCACGAATGCAGCAGGGTCCGGACGGCGGCACCGCCCGTCCCGGTCCCGCTGGCTGCTTTCCCGCCCGCCCGGCTGAACAGCGGGTCGCCCTCGATCGGGTGCCCGGTCCAGGCCAGATGCACCCGGATCTGGTGCCGCCGCCCGGTGACCGGGTGCACCGCGAGCAGGGTGTGCTCACCGTCCCCGGACACCCGGAGGAACGTGGTCACCGACGGGTAGGTGCGCACTTCCTGGAACTCCGCGCCGGGCGGGAGGAACCAGCAGCCGCGCGCCGCGTCGAGCGTGATCGACTCCCGGCTGGCCGCGATCCGGACCCGGTTCTTGCGCCCCACGCTGAGCGGCAGCTCGATCGTGCCCCGGCCGGGCAGCCCGGCCGACCGGGTGATGGCCAGGTACATCTTGTCCACCGTGCGCTTGCTGAACTGCCGGGTCAGGTCACCGTGCAGCCGCAGGTCCTTGGCCAGCAGCACGGCCCCCGAGGTGACCTTGTCGATCCGGTGCGCCGGGTACAGCGTCTCGCCCGCAGCGGCGGCCAGCCGGACCAGGTCCGTCTCGTGCCGCTCGCCCATCACAGCCAGCCCGGCTGGCTTGTTCAGCACCAGCACAGCGCCGTCCTCGTAGCAGACAGCGCCGGCTCGGATCTCCTCCCACCGGGTCACCGGCTCACCGTACCCGGCCGGGCACCGGCCGTCGTTTCGCCGGCCGGCTACAGGGGCACAATTCCGCCGTAAACAGCGGATGGCGCGGGAACATCAACCGGCGCGGAGCCGCCGCTTTGCCGGTGCGGGGCGCGGATCTGCGGTAACACGTCACGGCGAGGCCCATCGTGTGGGGAATCGGGAAATCAGCCCAGCGCCGCGGGCGCGGGCTGGCGGTCATCACCGGCGCGGCCGGCCTGCTGCTCGCGGCGTGCACCAGCGGCGGCCACCCGGCGGCCAGTGCCAGCCACCGCCCGGCCGGGCACAGCCCGGCCGCCCGGGCGGCCAGCGCGCCGGTCATCACCCCGGCCGACGGCAGCAGGAACGTCAGCACCTCGGCGGCCATCACGGTCACCTCGGCGGGCGGCCCGATCCGCAGCGTGCAGGTCACCGCGGGCCATCACCAGGTGCCGGTCAGCGGCCAGCTGAGCACGGCCCCGGGGGGCAAGCGGGCCACCTGGCACAGCACCTGGGCGCTGCACGCCGGGCAGCGGTACACGGTGACCGCCACGTCGGGCGGCCCGGGCGGCAGTAAGACGGTCAGCAGCACGAGCTCGTTCCGCACGTTCACCCCGGCCGATACGTTCACCACCGAGATTTACGAGGGCTACCAGCAGACGTTCGGCGTCGGCATGCCGATCATCCTGTACTTCAGCCAGCCCATCACCCGCCGCGCGGCGGTGGAGCGGGCGCTGCAGGTGACCAGCTCGAAGCCGGTGTACGGGGCCTGGTACTGGGACGGCGACAAGACGCTGTACTTCCGGCCGCAGAGCTACTGGCCGGCACACACTACGGTGAGCTTCGACGGGCACCTGGACGGGGTGGAAGGCGCCCGCGGCATGTACGCCACCGCGGACCTGACCCAGACGTTCCGCATCGGCGGCTCGCTGATCGTCACGGCCAGCACGGCCAATCACTACATGCACGTGTACCGGGACGGGCACCTGCTCTACACCTGGCCGATCAGCACCGGCCGGCCCGGCGACAACACCCCGAACGGCACCTACCTGACCATCGACAAGGCCAACCCGGTGCTGATGACCGGCCCCGGCTACAGCCTGGAGGTGCCCTGGTCGGTCCGGATCACCTGGAGCGGTGACTACCTGCACGACGCGTACTGGTCGGTGGGGGAGCAGGGGTTCACCAACGTGAGTCATGGCTGCGTGAACATGCCGCCCGCTGACGCGCAGACGTATTACCAGATGGAGAACCCGGGCGACCCGGTCATGATCACCGGCAGCCCGGTCGGGGGGACCTGGGATAACGGCTGGACGGTGTGGTTCCTGTCCTTCAAGAAGCTGGTCAGGGGCAGCGCGCTCGGCGAGGCGGTGCAGGCCGGGCCGGATGGCAGCCGGTTCGTGAACCTGTCCGCGGTGCCGCCGTCCACGGCGTCTTACCCGCTGCAGACGGCCACGCCGGGCAGCGCGGCCGCGTCGTAACGGGCCCAGGCGCCGCGGCCTGGCACTAGACCGGGTGCTGGCCCGTTACCTGGAGAGAAATCCGGCCCGGCCCGCTGCTGCGGCCGGTGACCGGGCCGGCCGGGCTAGCCGGGCCCGGAACGGGCCGGTGCCGCTGGTATGGTGGCGGTAACCTTGGGGTCAAGCGCGGGTACGGTCAGGTTGTCGTCCTATCCAGCCAACCAGCCCCGGCGGGCCACCGCCGCGGCCCGGGCAAAGGCCGGCCCGGCCAGCTGGAATGGAGGGCAGCCGTGACCGCAACGTCCCTGTCCGGCCAGTCCTGAAGGGAACCTTGGCAAGGTAACTAAGCGATCCCGGAGCGGCTGGGCACTGTCTGCCCGCCGTTTCCGCCCCGGTCAAGCAGGAACCGAGGTGCCTGCGCCGCCGGAATGTCCACCTCTGTATCGATCGCGGGTCTGTTGTGGGTAGACGGATTAGCGCCCTGGTGGGGGGCGGTGTACTGGCCGCAGTGGCGGCGGGCTGCTCCAGTGGCGTGGCCTCGCTGAGCGTTCAGTCGCCCGCCCCGGCCAGCACGTCCCCACCGGCCCGCACGTCCCCACCGGCCCGGTCCGGCTCACCCAGCCCGGCCACGTCGCCCACTCCGTCGCCGCCGCCCGCTTCGCCGCCGCCCCGGGCCGGTGTGGCCCAGCCGCTGCCCGCCGCCACCCGGCGCAACCTGCCCGCTGGTGTGTTCTACCTGCTCGCGGGGAAAGGGCTGGCCAGCCTGAACGTGTGGGAGGTGACCGCGGGGGGCCGGGAGCGGCAGCTCACCCATAACCGGCGCGGCTCCGGCATCGACGCGTTCGACGCGTCCAGCGCCGGGATCATCGTGGCCGACGGCACTAGCAGCGGCGACGACCTGGCCCGGCTGACTCCCCATGGGCCCGCGCTGCTCCGGCAGACCAGCGGCCGGCTGGCCCTGCTGCAGGGCAGCTCGCCGGACATCCGGAACGACGGCACGATCGGTTACGTCACCCCGCCGGCCAGGCAGGGCAGCCGTACCGGCCGGAGCTTCGTGATCTGGACCCGGCGCTCGTTCAACGGCCGCGGCAGCGTGCTGCTCCGGCAGCACGACCCGCTGGCCGGCCCGGTGTTCGGGCCGCACGGGCAGATCGCCGTGGAAGGCTGGGTCGGGCCGCCGGGGCAGCGCAAGCCGAGCGTGATCATCTACCGGGACGGTACCGAACGGCAGCTGCTCACCGGGGTCGACGCCATCCCGTCCCTGGTGGCCTGGGGTCAGCAGGCGCCCGCCCTGGCCCTGGCCTTCCCGGCGCACGCAGCCGAGCTGCTGTTCCCGGACGGCCGGCGCCAGCCGCTGCCGGCCGGCTGGCAGCCGCTGGCCTGGAACGCGGACGGCACCAGGCTGCTCATGCAGTCCGCTACCGCGCTCGGCATCTGGTCGCGGTCGGCGCCGGGCCAGGTGGCCCGGATCGGCGCCATCACCCGGGGGGTGCAGATCTTGCAGGCGGACTGGCTGACCAGGAAGGCGCCGCTGTAGCGGCGGGGCGGAAGAAACCGGGCGGCTGCCGGGTTGCCGGCTATGTGACCGACGTACCGCTGTCTGTTCTCGATCTGTCCCCGGTAGCCGCGGGTACCACCGCCGGACAAGCGCTGCAGCACACCACCGCCCTGGCCCGGCGCACCGAAGAACTCGGCTACCAGCGGTTCTGGGTGGCCGAGCACCACAACATGCCCGCCATCGCCAGTTCCGCGCCCGCCGTGCTGATCGCGCACCTGGCCGCGTCCACCAGCACCATCCGGGTCGGCTCCGGCGGGGTGATGCTGCCCAACCACGCCCCGCTGGTGGTGGCGGAGCAGTTCGGCACGCTGGAGGCGCTGCACCCGGGCCGGATCGACCTGGGCATCGGCCGGGCCCCGGGCACCGACCAGCGCACCGCGCTGGCCCTGCGCCGCACCATGGAAGGACTGTCGGCCGAGGCCTTCCCGCAGGAACTGGCCGACCTGATGGGGCTGTTCCGCGGCCAGGTGTTCACTGGGGGCGGCCTGTTCGGCGGGGAGGAAGGCGCCCGGCCGCCCATCACCGCGACCCCGGGCCAGGGCGACATGCCCGCGATCTGGCTGCTCGGCTCCAGCGGGTACAGCGCCCAGCTGGCCGGCCTGCTCGGGCTGCCGTTCTCGTTCGCGCATCACTTCAGCGCGGCCAACACGGTGCCCGCGCTGGCGCTGTACCGGCAGCACTTCCGGCCCTCGGAGTGGCTGCCGCACCCCTACGCGATGGTCGCGGTGAGCGCGATCTGCGCCGACACCGACGAGCGCGCGCAGTGGCTGTCCGGGCCGGCCGCGCTGTCCTTCCTCCGGTTGCGGGCGGGCATGCCCCAGCCGCTGGCCAGCCCCGAGGAAGCAGCCGCGTACCCCTACTCGGAGCGGGAGCGGGAGTTCACCCAGGACCGGTTCACCGGCCAGGCGGTGGGCTCGCCGGAAACCGTCCGGCAGCAGCTGGCCGGCCTGCTCGAGCGGACCCAGGCCGACGAGCTGATGCTGACCACGATGGTGTATGACATCGGGGACCGGATGCACTCGTTCGAGCTGATCGCGGACAAGGTGGCGGGCAGCCTGGCCCGGCCCGCGTCCTGACCGTCCGGCCGGCCGGGGCCGGGTTACCGGCCCGCCTGGCCGGGTTAGCCGCCCGGTCCCGGGGTAGTCATGGCCCCTGATCCCAGGAGGGCGGACGTGATGGCGGATAACAGCGCTACGCCGCAGGCGGTGCGGCCGCCGGCCAGTTCGGCTGAGTCAACCGGGGAGCTGGTCCGCAACCTGACCGAGCAGGTGTCCCGGCTGATCCACGACGAGCTGAAGCTCGCTGAATATGAGATGACCGGCAAGGCCCGGCGGCTGGCCCGGGGAGCCGGGATGTTCGGCGGCAGTGGCCTGCTGGCACTGTACGGGGTGGGCTGCCTGCTGGCCGCGGCGATCATCGCGCTGGCCCTGGTCGTGCCGGCCTGGCTGGCCGCCCTGATCATCGGGGCCGTGCTGCTGGCCGTGGCCGGCCTGTCGGCCCTGGTCGGCAAGAGCCAGCTGGGCCGGGCCGCGCCGCCGGTGCCGGAGCAGGCCGCGGCGAGCGTCCGGGCTGACGTGACGGAAATCAAGGAGAGGGCACACCGATGAGCGCAGCAGACAGCAGCCGGGGCGGGTCGTCAGCGCCCGGCCACGCCGGGCCGGACGACCTGCAGGCGCTGGTGGATGAGATCAACCGGACCCGGGCCGAACTCGGCGACACGGTCGAGGCCCTGGCGGCCAGGGTGGATGTGAAGGCCCGGGCTCAGCAGCGCGCGGCCGAGGTGTCCGCGCAGGCCAAGGGCAGGCTGCAGGAGCTGGCCGGGCGGGCCGGCGAGCTGGCCAGCGGGGTGACCGGCAAGGCGGGGCAGGCCCGCGAGACGGCGCTGTCCAGCAGCAAGACGGTACTCGGCACGAGCCAGCCGGCCGCCAGCCAGCTCACCGGCCGGGCGGCCCAGGCCGGCACGGCGGCCTGGAACGCGGCCCCGGTCCCGGTCCGGCAGGGTGCGCGGCGGGTCGCCCGCACCGCCGGCCAGCACCGGGTGCCGGTCGCGGTGGCCGCGGGTGCGGGCGCGGTGCTGGTGGCCGGCTGGCTGGTGCTCCGGCGGCGGCACCGCTAACCCGCGGCTAACGCTGCTGACCCGGGCCAGCGCTGACCCGGGGTTCCCGGCCGCGGGCGCGAGCCCGCCCGCGGCCGGGAACCAGCTCAGCTGGCCCAGCGGCGGAAATGCGGCCGGGCCCGGTGCCGCCAGGTGCGGTTGGCCTGCTTCTTCAGCCGTTCGGCCCGCTCGGACTCGCGCTCGTACAGCAGGCCGTAGCTGAACGCGTTCTCCCCGGCCAGATGGGCGCCGATGCCCAGTTCCCGGTCCACGCCGCGGGTCACTACGGCGTCCTGATGGTCGCCCAGCACCGTCTGCACGTGCTTCATCTGCCTGGTGAACCGCCGGGCCGGCTGGCCGATGGCCGGGCTGACCGCCTCACCGGCATACCGGGCCCGCTTGGCCGCCTTGCGCGCCTCGTGGTAGGCGACGTCCCGGTCCGGGCCGGGGCGGGTGCGCTGGGCCCGCCGGATCCGGTTAGCAGTGCGCCGGTAGGTGTGCCGGGCCTCGGCCGGCAGCACGCTGCTGGCCGGCTGGGCGGCCGCGGCCGTCACCGGCGGCGCGGAAATAAGGTCGTCCAGGGCGTCGAGCAGCGCGAAGTACCGCTCCGAGTCCAGCGCCGCCAGCGCGGCTTTCCGCGCGGCCGCCCGCACCGGGGCGAAGTGCCCCTGGACCCGGGCCATGACCGGGCCGAGCACCAGCTCCGGCGGCGTCTCCCGGATGTCGCGCTCCAGCCGGGTCGCCAGCACCTCCGCGTCCCGGGCCGCACCCAGCACGATGCCGAGCCATTTCAGCTCGGCGGTCAGCTGGCTGGTCCGCGACCTCGGGATGACCTGGCCGAATGATTGCAGCGTGCTGCGCAGCCGGCGGGCCGTGACCCGCATCTGGTGGACCGAGTCGGGCTCGTCCATCCGGACCATCGGGTCGAGGGCCTTCAGCCGGGCGACCTGCTGGTCCAGGAACGCCAGCACGACCGCGCCCGCGGAACCATCCGGGGCCTGCCGCTGGCCGTTGCGGGCTGTGCGCCGGTCGGCCTCCGCCAGCTGGTCGGCCAGGGCGCGTTCGAGCTTGGCCGTCCGGGATGACGGCCGGAGCCCCTCGCGGCGCAGCCACGCGTCGGCGTCGTCGAGCAGCCCGGGGCGGCCGCCGGTCAGCTCGACCTCCACCTCACCCCACTGGGAGATCGTGGTCTCCTGGCCGAGCGTCTGGGCGGAGACGTCGTCCGCCGCGATCTCGGCCAGCGAGTCACCCGCCGCGTCGACCAGCGTCAGCACGTGGCGGCGGGTGTTGATCCGGGCCACCGGCCGGAGCGCGGCGCCCCGGGTGTAGACCCGGACCAGCCGGGCCAGCTCAGCTGGTACGGTGCGGCCGCCGCGGCCCAGTGGCCGTCTGATCTCGCGCCGGGTGTCGCCGCCCAGCGGCAGCTTCAGATGCCAGCCAGCATCGCTGCCACCCCGGCGGCGGCGGAGCGTGCTGCCGCTACGGATCAGCCGCAGATCGTCGGTGTCGTAATATTCCGCTTCCAGCACTTCTTCGTGGGGTGCTGAGGCGGCCGCCACTTGCGGCAGGCTGTCCAGCCGTGGCATCGGCCGGCCGGGCTGGGCCTCGTACTTCCGTTCGGTTTCGTTGGCACTGGTAGTACTCATGAGCCGCCACTACCCGGGGACCGTGCGGGAACACCAGCCCGCCCTGATTGGTAGCCGTGTTTGGCGGCTGGCTCCCGGGTACTCGTTGGGCGCTGTCCGTAAATAGGGAGGTTCCACAATGTCAACCGGGGCCATTATTGCGATCATCGTGGTGATTCTCGTCGTGGCCGCGCTGCTCATCGGCCTGTCGGCGGTCAACCGCCGGCGTCGGCTGCGTGAACGGTTCGGGCCGGAATACGACCGCACGGTCAGCGAGCGCGGCCGGCGGGAAGCCGAGGCTGAGCTGGCCGAACGGGAACGCCGGGTCCGCCAGCTAGATATCAAGGAGCTGACCCCCACCGCACGCGCTCAGTACGCGTCCGAATGGACCGCGGTGCAGGAGCAGTTCGTGGACGCCCCGCAGGCCGCGGTGACCGGGGCGCAGACGCTGGTCACGGCGGTCATGGACGACCGCGGCTACCCCACCGACGCATTCGATCAGATCGTGGCCGACCTGTCGGTCGAGCATGCCGCCACGCTGGACCACTTCCGCGCCGCGCACGACATCAGCCAGCGCGCCGCCGGGGGGACCGCGTCCACCGAGGACCTGCGTCAGGCGATGATCCACTACCGGGCGCTGTTCACCGAGCTGCTCGGCCAGCCCGGCAGCTCGGCCGGCCAGGCCCGGGCGGTTGCCGACCAACTCGGCAACGGCCAGCCGCCGGTCACGGACGTGCGGGAGAGTCCCGCCGCCGGCGAGAACCGGGCCGCCGCTGCCCCGGCCGGTGACGAGGTCGCCGGCGAGCCGATTTCCGGCAGCAGCGTGTCCGGTAACCCGGTCCCCTCGCAACCACAGGAGAGGTGAGCGATGACCTCGCGCCGAGAAGACATGGTGGACGCGCACCCCGCTGACCCGGCGGGCCAGAACGTAACCCCGGACCCCAGCCTGGATCAGGCGGTGCCGCCGACCCGGACCGGGCCGGGACCCGCCCGGGCCGCCGGCAGCACGGTTCCGGACGACGCGGTGGCCGACGACGACCTGATAGTCCTGGACGGTTCGGTACCTGCGGACGATCGCGCCGGCGCGGATGACCCGGCGGCCGCTGGTAGCCCGGTGCCTGCTGGTAGCCCGGTGCCTGCTGGTAGCCCGGTGCCTGCTGGTAGCCCGGTGGCGGCTGATCGCCAGGTCGCCCAGGACGAGCAGGTGACCAGGGACGGCCGGCTGGCCGGGGTCCGCGAAACCGGGGCGCGTGAAACCGGGGCCGGCGACGTTTGGGCCGGCGACACTGGGGCAGCCGAAACTGCGGCCGCCGAAACTGCGGCCGCCGAAACTGCGGCCGCCGAAGCCGGGGAGGTAATCGTCGTGCAGGACGCCGTTGTGGCGGACGAGCCCGGCATCGCGAACGGGCCGGGCACCGTGCCTGCGCCCGGCGCTGCGGCGGGCGGCACGCTGGCCGATGACCGCCCCGACACCACCCCGGCGGCCGCGCTGGCCGAACAGCAGTGGCCGGGCATCCAGGCCCTGTTCGTGGACGACCCGCGCGGCGCGGTCGAGCGGGCCGCCGCGGCGGCCGGTGAGGTGGCCGCGTCGCTGGTGGCCAGGCTGGAGCAGGAACAGGCCGACCTGCGCACGTTCTGGCAGAACGACACGGACACCGAGGGCCTGCGGACCGCCTTGCAGCGGTACCGGGCGTTCTGTGGCCGGCTGGAAGGGCTGGCCTGACCAGAGCCACCCGCGAAATAGAGCCGAGGCCAGCAGGCCCAACCCCCCGGGCCTGCTGGCCTCTTCCTTGCCCGCCCCTGACGGCGCACCGGCCCCGGACTGGGGTAGGTCTAGATTCAGCACAGGACGGCGCAGGGAGGCGGCAGGGTGCGGTCAGCAGCGGGCTCGGTAGCGGAACGGCTCGCGCAATGGGCCGCTGACCTCACGCCCGCCGAAGAGGACCTGCGGCTGGCCGAGCGGTCGCTGGCCGACACGGTCGCGGTGGCGCTGGCCGCGCGGTCGCACCCGGTCACCCGGCTGGCCGCCCAGCTGCCCGAGGGGCCGCGCTGGGCGGTGGCCGCGCACGTACTGGACTTCGACGACCTGCACATGCCATCCACCACGCACATCAGCACGGTGTGCGGGCCGGCCGCGCTGGCGCTGGACGGCGGCGCCCGGGCTTACCTGGCGGGCGCCGGGGTGATGGCCCGGCTCGGCACCGCGCTGGGCTGGCCGCACTACTCGGCCGGGTGGCACGCCACGTGCACCGCCGGTGCCCCGGCCAGCGCCGCCGCGGCGGGCGTCGCACTGGGCCTGGCCGCCGACCAGATCGCTTCGGCCATGGCCCTCGCGGTGCCGGGGGCCGGTGGCGTGCAACGGGCGTTCGGTACCGATGGCAAAGCCTTGCAGGTCGGGTTCGCGGTCGACGCCGGGATCCGGGCCGCCCGGCTGGTCATGGCCGGTGCCCGGGCCGACCCGGCGGCGCTCGATCAGTGGCTCGGCCTGGTCGGCGGTGATCCCGGCCGGCTCGACCTGGCCGGCCCGGCGGTCCCGGGCGGGCTGGCCATCAAGATCTACCCCTGCTGCTACGCGCTGCAGCGCCCGATCAGCGCCATGGCCGAACTGGCCTCCGGCGGCCTGGCCGCCGCCGACGTGCGGGGCATCGTGGTCCGCACCCCGGCCGCCACCGTGGCCCCGCTCATCCATCACCGGCCGCAGACCGGCCTGCAGGGCAAGTTCAGCCTGGAGTACGGGGTGGCCGCGGCGCTGCTGGACCGCTACCCGGGATTCGGCAGCTTCACCGACGCGGCCGTGCAGCGGCCCGAGGCGCGGCGCCTGGCGGAGCGGGTCGAAGCGGAGCTGGCCGGGGGCGGGACCGGGCTGCTGGACGGCGACTTCACGGCCGAGGTGCTGGTCGAGGGCGGCTCGGTCAGCGAGGTCAGCCAGCAGTACCCGCCTGGCTCGCCGCAGCGGCCGCCGTCCCCCGTTCAGCTCCGGGCCAAGCTGGCCGACTGCGTGTCCGGGCTGCCGGTCGATCCCGCCGCGCTGACCTGGGCCAGCGCCGCGGAACTGCTGCGTGAGTACTGCTGATCCGCGATGGGCGGCCCGGGCCGGGAAGGACATGCCATGGATGAGCTGACCGAGGACGAGCGCGCGATCGTGCGCCTGGTCCGCGAGTTCGTGGACCGGGACGTCAAACCGGTCGCCCGCGAGCTCGAGCACCGCAACAGCTACCCGGGCCAGCTCATCGGCCAGATGAAGGAGCTGGGCATCTTCGGCCTGGCCATCCCGGAACCGTGGGGCGCGGGCCGGGTCACCGCGCCGTGTTACGCGCTGGTGACCGAGGAACTGGCCCGCGGCTGGATGAGCCTGGCCGGCGCGATGGGCGGCCACACCGTGGTAGCCAAGCTGCTCCTGGACTACGGCACGGACGAGCAGAAACAGCGCTACCTGCCGGGCATGGCCACCGGCGAGATCCGGGCCACGATGGCGCTGACCGAGCCGGGTGGCGGCTCTGACCTGCAGGCCATGCGCACCACCGCGCGCCGGGTGAAGGGGGATGGGGAGGTGGGTGGGGCCCAGTATGTGGTCAGCGGGGCCAAGACGTGGATCAGCAACGCGCGGAATTCACAGCTCATCGCGCTGCTGTGCAAGACGGATCCGGCGGCCCGGCCCGCGCACACCGGGATCAGCATCCTGCTGGCCGAGCCCGGCCCCGGCTTCACCGTGTCCCGGGACCTGCCCAAGCTCGGCTACAAGGGGGTGGAAAGCTGCGAGCTGGCCTTCGACGGCTTCCGGGTGCCCACCGCCGCGCTGCTCGGCGGGCGCGAGGGCCACGGGTTCGCGCAGATGATGCGCGGCCTGGAGATCGGCCGGATCCAGGTCGCCGCCCGCGCGGTCGGGGTGGGCCGGGCCGCACTGGAAGACGCGCTGCGCTACGCGCAGCAGCGGGAGAGCTTCGGCAAGCCGATCTGGCAGCACCAGTCGGTCGGCAACTACCTGGCTGACATGGTCACCAAGCTGACCGCCGCCCGCCAGCTGGTGCTGTACGCCGCCCGCCGGTACGAGTCAGGTGAGCGCGCGGACATGGAAGCGGGCATGGCCAAGCTGTTCGCTTCTGAGACGGCCATGGAGATCGCGCTGAACGCGGTCCGCGTCCACGGTGGGTATGGCTACTCCACGGAGTTCGACGTGGAACGTTACTTCAGGGACGCGCCATTGATGATCGTCGGCGAGGGCACCAACGAGATCCAGCGCAACGTCATCACCAGCCAGCTCATCAAGCGCAACTCGGTCGCCCCATGAGTGCTGCTGACCGGCGCGGGCGGCCGCTGGTGAGCGGGCGGCCGCTGGACGGCATCACCGTGGTCGCGCTGGAGCAGGCGGTGGCCGCCCCGTTCGCCACCCGCCAGCTGGCTGACCTGGGCGCCCGGGTGATCAAGGTGGAGCGGCCCGGCGGCGGCGACTTCGCCCGGCACTACGACCAGACCGCCCGCGGCCAGTCCAGCTACTTCGTCTGGCTGAACCGGGGCAAGGAATCCATCGAGCTGGACCTCAAGTCGCCCGATGGCCGCGCGGTGCTGGCCGCCCTCGTTGACCGGGCCGACGTGCTGGTGCAGAACCTGGTCCCGGGCGCGGCCGAGCGGGCCGGGTTCGGGGCCGCCGAGCTGACCGCCCGGCATCCCCGGCTCATCTACGGCTCGATCTCCGGGTACGGCCCGGACGGCCCGTACCGGCGCAAGAAGGCCTACGACCTGCTGGTGCAGTGCGAGGCCGGGCTGCTGTCGGTGACCGGCACCCCGGATGAGCCGGCCAAGGCGGGCATCTCGGTGGCCGACATCGCGGCCGGCATGTACGCCTACACCGGCGTGCTGACCGCGCTATACGAGCGGGAGCGGACCGGCCGCGGCGGCAGCTTCCAGGTCGCCATGCTGGACGCGCTGGGCGAGTGGATGAGCCAGCCCTACTACTACAGCGTCTACGGGGACCGGCCCGCGGCGCGGACCGGCGCCCGGCACGCGTCCATCGACCCCTACGGCCCGTACCCCGCTGCCGGTGGCAGCCAGGTATTCCTCGGCATCCAGAACGCCCGCGAGTGGGCCCTGCTGTGCGAGCAGGTGCTGGGCCGTCCGGAGCTGATCGACGATGAGCGGTTCGCCACCAACACCGACCGGGTCGTGCACCGGGACGAGCTGACCGGGATCATCTCGGCCGTGCTGGCCGAACTGCCCGCCGCGGAAGTCGAGGCCCGGCTCGAGGCGGCCGGCATCGCCAGCGCCCGGATGCGCACCCCGGCCGAGTTCGCCGCCCACCCGCAGCTCGCGGCCCGGGACCGGTGGCGCGACGTGGACACCCCGCACGGCCCGCTGCGCGCGCTGCTGCCCCCGGTGACCGCGCCCGGCCGGGACGCGGCCATGGGCCCGGTGCCCGCGCTCGGCCAGCACACCGCGGCCATCCGGGCCGAACTCGGCTTCCCGGCCGCCACCCCCGGCGCGGCCAGCCCGCCCGACCTGCCAGCGAAGGGAGCACGTCCGTGACCACCAGCCCGCTCACCGGCTCGCCCGCCACCGGCCTGCCGCACTTCTCCCTGGTCATCGACGGCCAGCCGGCCGAACCGGTGTCGGGGCGCAGCTACCAGAGCATCGACCCGTTCCGCGGCGCGCCGTGGGCCACCGCGGCCGACGGTGACGCGGCCGACGTGGACCTGGCCGTGGCCGCCGCCCGGCGTGCGCTGGCCGGGCCGTGGGGCCAGCTCACCGGCTTCGGCCGGGCCCGGCTGATGCGCCGCCTGGCCGACCTGATCGCCAGGGACGCGGGCGAGCTGGCCGCGATCGAGACCCGGGACACCGGGAAGCTGCTCCGCGAGATGCGCGGCCAGCTGGGCACCATCCCGGACTGGTTCCACTACTTCGCCGGCCTGGCCGACAAGCTGGAGGGCTCGACCATCCCGGTGGACAAGCCGAACTTCCTCGTCTACACCCGGCGCGAGCCGGCCGGCGTGGTGGCGGCCATCGTGCCGTGGAACTCGCCGCTGCTGCTGCTCTGCTGGAAGCTCGCGCCCGCGCTGGCCGCGGGCTGCACGGTGGTGGCCAAGCCGAGCGACTATTCGCCCGCGTCCGCGGTGGCGCTGGCCGGCCTGATGGCCGAGGCCGGGTTCCCGCCCGGGGTGTTCAACGTGGTGACCGGGTTCGGCCCGGCGGTAGGCAAGGCGCTGGCCGCCCACCCGGGGGTGGACAAGATCGCGTTCACCGGCTCGACCGCAGTCGGCGCCGAGGTAGCCAAGGCCGCGGCCACCAACATCACCGGCGTGCTGCTCGAACTCGGCGGCAAGTCCGCGCACGTGGTGTTCGGGGACGCCGACCTGGAGGCGGCGTGTAACGGGGTGGTGGCCGGGGTGTTCGCGGCCACCGGGCAGACCTGCATGGCCGGGTCCCGGCTGCTCGTGCAGCGCAGCGTGCACGACGCGCTGGTGGCCAGGATCGTGGCCCGGGCGCGGGCCATCAAGCTCGGTGACCCGGCCGACGGGGGCGACCGAGATGGGCCCGCTGGCCACCGGGCCGCAGTACCAGAAGGTGCTGTCGTTCTTCGAGTCGGCGGCCAGCGAGGGCGCCACGGTGGCGGCCGGCGGGCAGCCGGAGCAGCGGCTGGGCGGCTACTTCGTGCAGCCCACCGTGCTCACCGACGTGACTCCCAGCATGACCGTGGCCTGCGAGGAGGTGTTCGGCCCGGTGCTCGCGGTGCTCCCGTTCGACACCGAGGAGGAGGCGGTCCGGCTGGCCAACGACACCCGGTACGGGCTGGCCGGGGCGGTGTGGACCAAGGACATCCACCGCGGCCACCGGGTGGCCCACGCGCTGCGGACCGGCACGGTGTGGATCAACGCCTACCGGGTGGTCGGGCCGGATGTCCCGTTCGGCGGTTTCGGCCTGAGCGGGCTGGGCCGGGAGAACGGCATCGACGCGGTGCATGAGTACACCCAGACCAAAGCGGTCTGGGTCGAGCTGACCGGCGGTACCCGGGACCCGTTCACGCTCGGCTGACCGGCCCACGGCCCACGGCCCGCGGCCCGCTGCGCTGATGCCCGCGCACTACGCTGCCGGGATGACGGACAACGCACTGCACCGCATGATCAGCCAGCAGCCTGGCGTGCTGGACCGGATCGCAGGGCTCGACCTGGCCGGCCCGGCCGCCACCCTGACCGCGGCCCGCCGGGTCATCCTGACCGGGACCGGCACCAGCCAGCACGCCGCCGAGCTGGGTGCGCTGCTGCTCGGGCAGGCGGGCCTGGACGCGCGGTGGTTCCCCGCCGCCAGCTGGGCCCGGTGGGGCCCGGGCCCGCAGCCGGGTGACGTGCTGATCGTGATCACGCATACCGGGGAGACGGCCTACGCGATCCGGGCCCGTTCTGCCGCGCTGGCCGCCGGGGTCCCGGTGCTGTCCATCACCGGGACCGGTGTGGACTGGCCGGATGCCATCCACACCGTGCCCAGGGAAGAAGCCGAGACCTACACGGTGTCCTACACGGCCGCGGTCGCGGTGCTGGCCCGGCTGGCCGGGCTGGCCGGTTCCGCCGACGGGTCGCCGGAGGCGCTGCGGCTGGCCGCCGCCCAGATCAGCGCCGTGCTGGCCGAGCCCGGTGTGGACGCCGTGCCAGTCCCGGCCCGCAGCCTGGCCATCGTCGGCCCCGGGCCGTGGGGCATCACCGCCCGGGAGGGCGCGCTCAAGCTCCGCGAGGGGGCCCGGATGCTGGCCGAGGGCTACGACTCCGAGCTGTTCCTGCACGGCTCGGCCGTGCCGCTGACCGCGGCCGACGGGGTGCTGCTGCTGGAGCCCGCGGCCGACCCGGACGGGCTGACCGTGGCGGTCGGTGCCGCGGCCGCCGCGGAGGGCATCCCGGTCGCCGCGCTGAGCGGGCCGGACGGCGGCCTGTCGCCGGTACTGGCGCAGCTCCCGATGACGGTGCGGCTGCAGCTGCTGGCCGGGCGATTCGCCGCGCTGCGCGGGCAGGACCCGGACACGGTGATCACCGGCCACTGGGCCGATCCGGAGCTGTGGCAGCTCGGTTCCCGGTAAACCTTTCGCCTTGGGCAAGGCGTCTCCAAGTGGGACGGAAGTGCCCTAATATTCGGCAAGTTAGCCGCGTGGGCGATGCGGCGATCGAAGGCGGGAACCCGTGCGGAGCTGCGAAAACGGGCATGCCAATGCCCCCGGGGCCGGGTTCTGCACGACGTGCGGGGCCAGCCTGCGGAGCGGCGCGCCCGCTGACCGGCCCTACGGCGGGCAGTCCGGCACCGAATACGTCTCGGACTACGCCAGCGGATCGTTCGCCGAATACATCGCGGCGCTGGGCGAGGAACCGGGCGGTGCATCCGGTCTCCCGGCGTTCCCGCCCGGCCCATTAACGGGAGCCGCGCCGGGCGACCAGCCTGCGCCTGCCCCGGGGGGCGGCTTCCCGGTTATGCTCAGCGCCCCACTGACCGTCCCCCCGGGCACCGCCGCGGACGCCCCCCGGCCGGACAATGGCCGCCGCGTCCCGTCCTGGCCGGGTACCAGCGGCCAGGACTCCGGCGGGCCCGGCCGGGACCCGGGCCGGGCCGCCAGCCGGGACGGGGGTGGTCCCGACGGCGGGGACGGGGGTGGTCCCGACGGCGGGGACGGGGGTGGTCGCGACGGCGGGGACCAGGGCCGGGCCGCCAGCCGGGACCGGAGCCGGGCCGCCAGCCGGGACCGGAGCCGGGGCCCGGGCTTGGCGTCCGGCCGGGACCAGGGCCGGGGGCCGGGCTTGGCGGCCGGCCGGGACGAGGGCCGGGCGAACGGCCCGGGGTGGGATGACGACGGGCCGGCCACCAGCCCCAGCCCGCTGCTGAGCGCCGGCGCGCTCGCCGAGCTGCGCTACCGGAAGCCGAGCCGGGCCAGGATGCTGCTCGCGCTGGTCGCGGTGGCCGTCCTCGGCGCCGCGGGCATCACCGGCACGCTCGTGGTCATGCACTCCCGCCACCCGGCGGCGCAGGCCGGCCTGGCCCAGCCCGGCGGTTCGGGGCGGCCCGGCTCCCAGCCGGGCGGCACCTCGGCCCGGCCCCGCCAGCCCGGCGTGGCCAGCCAGGGGGTGGCCCAGTGGACCACGCCGGTCCCGATCGCGCCCGGCCTGGCCAGCGGGATCACCATCACCGGCCTGGCCTGCGTGCGGGCCGGGGTGTGCTACGCGGCGGACAGCGCAGGTGCCGTGCTGGCCCAGCGGCCCGCCGGGCACTGGCCGGTGGCGGCCACTGACCCGGCCGGCGGCCTGGTCGCCATCTCCTGCCCGTCCGCCGCGTCCTGTGTAGCCATCGACTCCCAGGGCGAGTCGATCGTGCTCAGCCAGGGCAGCTGGAGCAGCCCAGCGCCGATTGGCACCGGGTCCGGCACGGTGACCAGCTTGTCCTGCCCCCGCACTGGCTTCTGCCTGGCCGTGGACTCCATCGGCCAGGCGTTCACCTACGCCGGCCCGTCGGCCGGCTGGTCCCAGCAGACCATCACGCCCAGCGGCCAGGCGCTGAACTCGGTGTCCTGCGCCAGCACGTCCGACTGTGTGGCGGTCGGTGCGGGCGGCGACGTGTACAGCTACGACGGGTCGGCGTGGAGCGGGCCGGACGCGGTGGACAACGGTCACGACCTGGTCTCGGTGTCCTGCCCCAGCGCCGGGTTCTGCATGGCTGTGGACTCGGCCGGGCAGGCGGCCCAGTTCTCCGCCGGGCAGTGGACGGTGCAACCGCTCGGCTTCACCGCCACGGCCGTGTCCTGCCCGGCCGTCGGCACCTGCCTGGCAGCCGGCCGGGCCGGGGTGGCCAGCTACGGCGGTGACCACTGGATGGCGCCGTCCGGCGTGGACCCGGCCGGCCTGAGCCTGCTCGACTGCGTGGCGGTGAACTCGTGCGTCGCCACCGACCAGAGCAGCAACGTGCTGTACTACACAGCCTCGGCTAAGTAAGCGCGGTCGGCGCGGTCGGCGCGGTCGGCGGTCAGCACGGGCAGCACGGGCAGCACCGGGCGGCCGGCCCCCGGCTGGCCACTCTTCACGTACTCGGCCCGCTTGAATCGGGACGAAACGGTCAGCTACCGCACCGGATCCGTGAACAGTGGGATCGGGCCGGTCCCGGCTGCCCGTGGCCGGTGCTGGTGTGGCCGGTGGGGCTGGTGGGCCGATGGCCCGCGGACCCGTGGTGCCCGTGGACCCGTGGTGCCCCTGGACCCGTGGTACCCGTGGTGCCCGTGGACCCGTGGTACCCGTTGGGCTACGGGATCCGCCATCCGCTGCGGTCAGCCCGGATCACTCGTGATCATGACTTTGGTGCCGCTGGGACGGCACCAAAGTCATGATCACAGCGGCTGGCGGGCTGGGGGATTAGCCTGCGCGGGTGGAGGAGTCGCGGGATGAGCTGAGCGGGCACCCGGATCAGGTGCGCTGGGACGCCAGGTGGGCCGGGGCGGCGCCCGCGTTCCGGTCGCACCCGGTGGCGGAGCAGGCGCTGGCGCTGGACCTGCCCGCCGGCCCGGTCGCCGACCTGGCCTGCGGGCCGTCCGGCAGCGCGCTGCTGGCCGCCGCGCGGGGACGGCGGGTGACCGCCGTCGACGTGTCCGGGGTCGCACTGGACCTGCTCGGCCGGGAGGCCCGGCGGCGCGGGCTGGCCGGGCTGATCACGCTGGTGCACGCCGACCTGGCCAGCTGGCGGCCGGACCCGGGTGGCTACGCCCTGGTGCTGGGCACCGGCTTCTGGGACCCGGCCGTGTTCGCCGTGGCGGCCGGGGCCGTCACCTCCGGTGGCGTGCTCGGCTGGGAGGCATTCACGCTGGCCGCCCGGCGGGCCCGGCCCACGCTCGACCCGGCCTGGTGCCTGGGCCCGGGGCAGCCCGCCACGCTGCTGCCGGCCGGCTTCGCGGTACTCGCCCAGCAGGACATGCCTGGCCCGGACCGGGGCGACCGGCGCCGCCTGCTGGCCCGCCGGCTGCCTAACCGCCCCGGGATGACCTCAGCTGGCTAACCGCTGTCGTCCTCGGACGGCACGTCGAGCGCGATCACGTCGGTATCCGGGCGCGGGACCGCCCGGCGGCCGCTGGCCCGCTGCCAGTACGTCTCCTTGCCGAGCAGCGACTCACCGAACCGGTCAAACTCGGTGATCACCTTCTGCGTGGCCGCCGTAACGGCCGCGCTGGTCCGCTCGCCCAGTTCGGTCAGCTGCCGGGTGACCTCGGCCTCGATCCGGGCCGTCACCTCATCCCGGGCCAGGTCATGCAGTTCCCGCTTGGCGTCGCGCACCGCGGCCCGCAGGTCCTTGGTGGCGGCATGGGCCTCGCGGATCATCTCGCGGCACTCGCCAACCGCCGCCTCGAGCCGGTCAACTTCGCTCACGGCCACCCCCTCGCTCGTTAGCTGGGCCGGTTCCCGTCCAGTTTGGGCCGGTACCGGAACCAGGTGCAAATGCCGCCGCGGCGAAGCCGGCAAGTCTCATGATACGAGACAAAAAACGCGAAGATGTGAGACACCTGGTTAAGCTTGCCGCATGGAACTGCTCGAATGGGACGCGCGGAGTTATGACGCGCTGCCGCTGCCGCATAAGCGATGGGGGCCGCAGACCATCGTCCGGCTGCAGCTGGCCGGGGACGAGACGGTCGCGGACCTCGGCTGCGGCACCGGCCGGGACGCCCAGCAGCTGCTCCAGGTGCTGCCCCGGGGCCGGGTGCTGGCCATCGACGGGTCACAGCAGATGCTGGCCCAGACCCGCAGCCGGCTGGCTGGCGAGCTGGACCGGGTGGAGATTGTCCAGGCCGACGTGCGTGACGCCGCGCCCGCCGGGCTGGCCGGGCACCCGCCGGTGGACGCCGTGCTCAGCGTGGCCACGCTGCACTGGCTGCCCGACCACGCGCAGGTGTTCCGCACCGTGGCGGCGCTGCTCAAGCCGGGCGGCCAGTTCGCCGCCGAAGCGGGCGGGGCGGGCAACATCGCCAGCATCGTGGCCGTGCTGAGCCAGCTCGGGGCCAGCGACGGCACCGGCATCTGGAACTTCGCCGGGGTGCCGGAGACCGCGGACCGGCTGGCCGCGGCCGGGTTCACCGCGATCGACGTCCGGCTGGTGCCGGACCCGGCCCGGCTGGATGCGGGCCGCCAGTTCGAGGCCTACCTGGCCACCGTGGTGCTCGGCGCTCACCTGCGCGACCTGCCGCCGCAGCAGCGGGCCCCGTTCGTCCGCGCGGTGGCCAGCCGGCTGCCCGGGCCGGTGGTGGACTACGTCCGCCTGCAGATCCGCGCCACCAGGAGCTGACCCGGGCAGGTTTGTCGGCGTGTGTCGATAACGTGTGCGCATGTCCCGTTATCGCCTGGTCCTTTCCCCAACCCAGGAACGGGTATTGCGTGCGCATTGTGAGCACGCCCGTGACTGCGCGGGGAGGCGACGGGGCGGCCCGGCCTGCGAACCGCGAACCTCAGCATGATGGCCAGACAGCTACGTAGCTGAAATCCACCGCCTGTCTAGGGCGGCCTGATGGAGAATGCCAAAATGAGCCAATGCGTTCCCAGATCACCGGGCAGGACCGGCCCGGACCACTGTCCGGGCTGCTGGTAGCGGACTTCGCGCGAGTGCTGGCCGGCCCGTACTGCACCATGCTGCTGGCCGACCTGGGCGCTGACGTGATCAAGGTGGAGAGCCCAGGCGGTGACGACACCCGGCGCTGGGTGCCGCCCACCCGGGACGGGGTAGCCACCTACTACCTGGCCATCAACCGGAACAAGCGGTCCGTGGTGCTGGACCTGGCCACCGAGGATGGGCGCGCGGCGGCGCACGAGCTGACCCGGCGCGCGGACATCATGGTGCAGAACTTCAAGCCCGGCGGGCTGGCCCGGTTCGGTCTGGATTACGCGGCCACGGCGGCCCGGAACCCGGCCATTGTGTACGCCTCGGTCAGCGGCTTCGGCGCCGGCGCGGGAAAAGCGCTGCCCGGCTATGACGTGCTGGTGCAGGCCGTCTCGGGCCTGATGAGCCTGACCGGCGACCCGGCCGGGCCGCCACAGCGGGCCGGTATCTCGCTGGTCAACATCCTGGCCGGGCTGCACGCCACGGTGGGCATCCTGGCCGCGCTGGAGCACCGGTCGCAGACCGGCGAGGGCCAGCACGTGGAGGTCAACCTGCTGTCCTCGGCGCTGTCCGGGATGGCCAACCAGTCCAGCGCGTACGTTGCGGGCGGGGTGGTGCCGATGCGGATGGGCAACTTCCACCCCAGCCTCACCCCGTACGAGCCGCTGCCCACCCGCGACGGCGACCTGGTCATCGCGGTCGGCAACGACCGCCAGTTCGGCCGGCTGTGCGAGGTGATCGGCGCGCCCGGCCTGGCCAGCGACCCGCGGTTCGCGCAGAACGCCGGCCGGACCGCACACCGGGCCGAGCTGCACGCACTGCTCGCCGGGCGGCTGGCCGCGCGCACCTCGGCCGAGTGGGCCGCGCTGCTCACCGAGGCCGGCATCCCGTGCGGCCCGATCAACACCGTGGACCGTGGCGTGGCCACCGCGGCCGAGCTGGGCCTGGAGCCGATCGTGACCGCGGGGCCGGGGCCGGCCGGGATCCCCGGCATCCGGCACCCCATCACGCTGTCCGCCACCCCGCCCGACTACCCGCTGCCGCCCCCCGCGCTCGATGAGCACGGCCCGCAGATCCGCTCCTGGCTGGCCGGGCCACCCGGCGGCGCACGCCCGTAGCCCCTACCGGACACAGGAGACGCCAGATGACCGAACGCCCGAGCCCGGCTTATCCCACCTCGCTGGGTGACTCGGACGCTGACACGATCACCGTCCTCGGCCATGACCTGGCTGCCGATCTGATGGGCCAGGTGTCGTTCGGGGAACTGGCGTTCTGGCTGGTCACCCAGCGCCGCCCGACCCGGCAGCAGGTCCGGGTGTTCGAGGCGGTGCTGGTGGCGCTGGCCGAGCACGGCTTCACGCCGACCGCGATCGCGGCCCGGCTCACCTACCTGAGCGCGCCCGACTCGGTGCAGGGCGCGCTGGCCGCCGGGCTGCTCGGCGGCGGCTCCCGGTTCCTCGGCGTGACCGAGGACTGCGGCGCGTTCCTGGCCGCGGCGCTGGCCGGGGCCGGCCCCGGGCGGCCCGCGGACGACGACGACGCGGGCTGGGACGAGATCGCGCGGCGCGCGGTGCAGCAGGCCCGGGCGGCCGGGAAGTTCGTGCCCGGGCTCGGCCACCCGGTGCACAAGGTCACCGACCCGCGCACCCCGGTGCTGTTCCGCATCGCGGACGAGGAAGGGCAGCGCGGCCCGCACCTGCGGCTGTGGGCCGCGGTCGGCCGGGTCCACCCGGAGGTGCTCGGCCGCACCCTGCCGCTGAACGGGGCCGGCACGTGCGGCGCGGCCCTGGCCGACCTGGGGCTGCCGGTCGAGCTGCTCCGCGGTTTCGCCCTGCTGGCCCGGACGGCCGGCCTGCTCGGCCACCTGGCCGAGGAGCGGTGGCGGCCGGTCGGCATGGACGTGTACCTGGGCGTCGACCGGAATACGGACTACCGTCAGCCGTGACCCGGGACCGGCCGCCGCGGAACCTGAGACGGTCCCCGGGCGGGGCGGCCCGGGTCACCAACGTGGAGCTGTTCTTCGACCTGGTGTACGTGTTCGCGGTCACCCAGCTCTCGGACTACCTGATCGCCCACCGGTCGGCTGGCGGTGCGCTGCAGGCGCTGCTGCTGCTCACCATGGTCTGGCTGGCCTGGGCCTACACCACATGGGTCACCAACTGGCTGGACCCGGGGCGGATCCCGGTCCGGGTCATGCTGCTCGCGCTGGCCCTGGTCAGCCTGGTCTTCTCGGCCGCGCTGCCGGACGCGTTCGGCAGCCGGGGCCTGGCCGTGGGCCTGGCCTATGCGGTCATGCAGATCGGCCGCAGCCTGTTTGCGGTGTGGGCGCTGCGCGGTGACCGGCTGCGGCGTAACTTCCAGCGCATCCTGGCCTGGTGCGTGGCCAGCGGCGCGCTGGCCGTGGCGGGTGGTGTGGCCGCCGGGCAGGCCAGGGAACTGCTCTGGCTGGCCGCGGTGGCGGTGGACATCGTGGGCGGGCTGGCCGGGTTCTGGACGCCCGGCCTGGGCCGGTCCACGACCCGGGACTGGACCATCGAGGGCGGTCACTTCGCCGAACGCTGCCAGGCGTTCATCCTGATCGCGCTGGGCGAGTCGATCGTGGTGACCGGGGCCACGCTGTCCCGGCTGCACTCGGTCACCGGCCAGGAGGCGGCCGCGTTCCTGGCCGCGTTCGTGGGCAGCGTGGGGCTGTGGTGGCTGTACTTCCACCGCAGCGCGGACGCGGGTGCCGAGGCCATCGCGCGGTCCGCCGACCCCGGGCGGCTGGGCCGCAGCGCCTACCACCTCATCCACCCGGTCATGGTGGCCGGGATCATCGTGATCGCGGCGGGCGACCAGATCGTGCTCGACCGGCCTGGTGTAGTCGGGTCCACGGCCGTGTCGGTGATGCTGCTCGGCGGCACGGCGCTGTTCCTGATCGGGCACACGTTGTTCAAGGCGGTGGTGTGGCGCCGGGTGTCCGCCGCGCGGCTCGCCGGGGTGGCCGCCCTGGCCCTGCTCGGGGTGGTGGCGCCGCACATCCCGGCGGTCGCGCTGAGCGGGTGCGTGGCCGTGGTCGTGCTGGCCGTGGCGGCCGCCGACTACCTGACCGAACGCAGCACCGCCCCGGATGGCGCGGATGACGCGGCCGGGGCGGTCAGTGCGCCGAGCGGGGCCGGCCCGGCCGGCGAAGGCTCCCGCCCGGCAGGACCGATGCTCAGTTGTAAGGAACCGGAACCCGGCTTCCTGTGACGGTGACCAGAAATCCGGGCAAGCTGGGGGATACCAGAACACCTCACGGGGAGAGTCGATGCTGTCGAGACGGTTCCTTGCCACGGCCTTCGGGGCGGCCACGCTGGTGTGCGCAGCGGGGCTGGCCATCGCGCCGGGTGCCGCCAGCGCGGGGATAGCGGCCAGCGGCCGGGCCGCAGTCCGGCACGCGGCGGCCAGCATCGCGTCGCCGGGCGGCCCGATCGTGCCGGCCGTCACGCCGGGGCATGTCACGCCGGCCGACACCGCCGGCCGGACCGGTTCGTTCTCCAAGGCTGAGGCCAGCATCAACTGGTCGGGCTACGCCATCACCTCGGCCAAGAAGTTCACCTATGCGCAGAGCCGGTTCGTGCAGCCCACCCTCACCTGCCCGGGGGATCACCCCAACGAGTGGGCCTCCAACTGGGTCGGCATGGACGGATACAGCAGCAACGACACCACGGTCGAGCAGGACGGTACGGCCGCGCACTGCGGTGGCCCCACCAACACCAAGCCGGTGTACAAGGCGTGGTACGAGATGTACCCGGCCGGCTCGGTGAACGTGTTCAGCGTGAGCCCGGGTGACGTGATCAACACGTCGGTCAGCTACAGCAACGGGAAGTTCACGCTGACCGTGTCCGACCTCACCACGCACCAGAGCGCCACCCACACCGCGTCCTGCGCGAGCTGCCAGCGGGCCTCCGCGGAATGGATCATCGAGCGGCCCGAGCTGTGCTCCTCCAGCACGAACTGCTTCCTGACCAGGCTGGCCAACTTCGGCACCGCCACCATGACCGCCAAGACGCGGGTGGCCGGCGTCAGCTCGGCCCAGGGCATCCCCAATTTCCGGAACTACAACATCACCATGGTCACCTCGCCGACGAATGGCACCCCGCTGGACACGATCGGCAAGGTCAGCAGCAACGCCTTCCCCGCGACCTGGGACGGGGAAGGCACTACGATCCCGCTCGGCTGATCAACCCCCCGCCCGGCCGGGGACGGCTGGCTCCGGCCGGCCCGTCCCCGGGACCGGGGCGGGGCAGGCGGTGAGGCGACGCGGCGCCCGCGCGGACGCCCCGGCAGAACGCGGCCGCGCCGATCACCATGGCCAGGACCGAATCCCACCGGGCGCCGATCGCACCGGTGCCGCCACAGGACAGGATCAGCGTGGCGGCCACGAAGCTGGCCGGCGCGAGGTAGCGCACCCCTTGATCCAGCCCACGGTGTGCTCCGGGCTGGGTAGCACGGTGGGCATGATTTGCCTTTACCGGACGTTAACTGCATGACTGTGGCGAGAAGGGTGTGCGTGTGGGGGATGAGCAGGGCCGGACCAGGAAGCGGGCCGTCGGCACCCGGGACCGGATCATGGCCTACCTGGCCCGGGCCGGCGAGGTGAGCGATCACAACGGCAAGGCCAGTACCGTGCTGGCCTCGGCGGTCGGCTACCCGGGGTCCAGCGTGGCGTTCGCCCAGCTGCTCACCGGCATGGAGCGGGCCGGCCTGATCCAGCGTGAGATCCGCGGCAAGCGCACTTACCGGATCATCCGCGGGCCGGCCGCCCCGGCCGTGGCGCCCGGAGCGGATGTGGGCATCCCGGCGCCCCGGCCGGCCGGAAGCGAGTCGCTGGCTGCCGCATCCCGCAGCTCCCAGAGCAGGTCAGCGCGCATCTGGACGGTGCCCGCCGCAGCTGCGGAACTGGGCCCGGCGGACTATGGCGCCGGCCCGGACCAGACCGCCGGGGCGGCCGGCCTGGACTATGACGAACTGGCCCGGCGGCTGCTGGTCCAGGTGGCCAGGCAGCTCGCCGGGCCAGAACGGGGTCCAGGCCGCGGGCCGGGGCCGGCCGGCACGGACACCGTCCTGGCCGACACCGTCCTGGCCGACACCGTCCTGGCCGACACCGTTCCGGCGGAAACCGTGGCTGGCCTGGAGCGGGAGCTGGCCCGGGCGATGGCCAGGGAGCGCCGGCTGGCCGAGGAGAACGCCAGGCTCCGCGAGCAGCTCCGGGCCGCCGAACAGGACGCGGCCGTGGCCCGGGACCGGGCCCGCACCGAAGCCCTGGCCGGCCGGTTCGGCCGCGCCGAGGTGCTGCTGCTGGAACGGCTGCTGTCCCCGCTCCGCGCGGAGCGCCGCCGCGGCACCGAGGCCGGCACGGGCTGACCGGAGTGATTGGCGCTCACCCACCGCGTCTATCCCGGCACAGGCGCCTCAGCCATGACGATAGGCCCTAATCATCTAAACTAGGCTGGCGGCCCGCGGCGGCCGGAAAGGAATGCGCCGGGCCCGGGGTGCGTTACCGATTCCCGGGACTGGCCCCGGGCGCTGTAAGCTGTGTGGGCTTCCAGCCCAGCGGCGGAGTAGCTCAGTCAGGCAGAGCAAGCGGCTCATAATCGCTGTGTCGCCGGTTCAAGTCCGGCCTCCGCTACCAGGCCCACCCGTCCGTACCGTCCAGCAGAGAAAGGCACTCCATCGTGGCTGCCACCGACGTCAGGCCCAAGATCACCCTGGCCTGCCAGGAGTGCAAGCACCGCAACTACATCACCAAGAAGAACCGGCGCAACGACCCGGACCGGCTCGAGCTGAAGAAGTACTGCCCGAACTGCCGCTGCCACCGGCCGCACCGCGAGACTCGCTAAGTCCCCGGGCGTGCCCGTCAACCAGGACTTCGTCGGCCGGACGTTCCCGGCCACGAAGCCTTACGAGGTCAGCCGGGTAAAGATCGCCGAGTTCGCCGCGGCCATCGGCGACCCGAGCCCGGTCTACCGGGACCGGGACGCGGCCGTGGCGGCGGGTTACCCGGATGTCATCGCGCCGCCCACGTTCCCGATCGTGGTCACCATGGCCTCGTCCGGCTCGGTGGTCGCCGACCCCGCGCTCGGCATCAACTACGCCATGGTGGTGCACGGGGAGCAGCGCTTCGAATACTCCCGGCCGCTGCGGGCCGGTGACGTGGTCACCGCCGAGTCCACCATCGAGAGCATCCGCGAAGTCGGCCGCAACGTGCTGATGACCACCCGCACCGACGTGCGCACGGTGGGCGGCGAGCACGTGTGCACCGCCTTCTCCACCCTCGTCGAGCGGGGCGCGGGCTGATGGCCGGCCAGGTCAAGTACGCCGACGTCGAGCCGGGGCAGGAGCTGCCCGCGGCCAGCTTCCCGGTCACCCGGCTCAGCCTGGTCAAGTACTGCGGCGCGTCCGGCGACTTCAACGTGATCCACTGGAACGAGCGCATCGCCCGGTCGGTCGGCCTGCCGGATGTCATCGCGCACGGCATGTTCACCATGGCCCAGGCGGCCCGGTTCGTCACCGACTGGACCGGCGACCCGGGGGCGATGACGGAGTTCGGCGTCCGGTTCTCCACTCCGGTGGTGGTGCCCGACGACGACACCGGCGCGGCCATCGAAGTGACCGGCACGGTTGAGGAGAAGCTGGCCGGGAACCGGGTCGCGGTGGCGCTGACCGCGCGCTCCGCCGGGGCCAAGGTGCTCACCCGCGCCCGGGCCGTAGTCCGGCTGCCCTGACTTCTTTCCGCCGAACGCCCCGCTCCGGCCGGTCCGCCCCGGCCGGCGCGGCGTCGCTACTATGACTGCGATGCAACCCGTCCGTGAGCAGGTGCTGCTGGCTGGCCTCACCACACTCGGGGTGGGTGGGCCGGCCCGGCGTTTCGTGCCGGCCACTACCGACGCCGAGCTCATCACCGCGATCCGGGACGCGGACGAGCGCGCGGAGCGGCTGCTCGTGCTGGGCGGCGGCAGCAACCTGGTGATCGCGGACGACGGTTTTCCCGGCACCGTGGTCCAGGTGGCCACCGGGGGCATCAGCCAGGCGGCCGAACCGGGCGGCACCGGGCTGGTGCGGCTGACCGTGGCGGCCGGCGAGGACTGGGACGGCGTGGTCGCCTCGTGCGTGGCGGCTGGACTGGCCGGCCTGGAGTG
Source organism: uncultured Actinomycetes bacterium (assembly GCA_963834515.1). Classification (GTDB taxonomy): domain Bacteria; phylum Actinomycetota; class Actinomycetes; order Streptosporangiales; family Streptosporangiaceae; genus RYN-230. The sequence continues at coordinate 271,095 of CAWICB010000002.1, forward strand.
CCTGTCCGGCATCCCCGGCCTGACCGGGGCCACCCCGATCCAGAACGTGGGTGCCTACGGCCAGGAAGTAGCCGAGCTCATCACCCGGGTCCGGGTGTACGACCGGGTCACCGGCGAGGTGGCCGAACTGGGCGGCGCGGACTGCGGGTTCGGCTACCGGACCAGCATGTTCAAGCGGGACAGCAGCGGGCGGCGGATCGTCCTCGGGGTGACGTTCCGGCTGCGGCCCAGCGAGCTGTCCGGGCCCCTCCGGTACGCCGAGCTGGCCCGGGTACTGGGCGTGCCGGACGGTGGCCGGGCCCCGGTCGGCGAGGTGCGGTCGGCCGTGCTGGCGTTGCGCCGGGGCAAGGGCATGGTGGCCGACCCGGCCGACCCGGACAGCCGCAGCGCCGGCTCGTTCTTCACCAACCCGGTCCTGGACGACGCCCAGTTCGCCGCGCTGCAGAAGATCGTGGCCCAGCGGCCCGGGGCGGAGCTGCCCATCCCGCAGTTCCCGGCCGGCCCGGGCCAGGTCAAAGTGCCCGCCGCGTGGCTGATCGGCCAGGCCGGATTCGGCAAGGGCGACCCGGGACCTGGCCGGGCCCGCATCTCGGCCAAGCACACGCTGGCCCTGGTCAACCCGGGCGGTGCCACGGCGGCCGACATCGTAGCCCTGGCCCGGGAGATCCGCGACCGGGTGCGCGACGTGCTCGGCGTGGAGCTGGCCTGCGAGCCCGTCCTGGTCGGCCTCACCCTCTGATCCTGCTCCGGCGTGCCATATCAGCGGCCGATGGCCCGGTCTACGGGTTCGCCGGGCTGGCCGGCCCGCGGCCACCCACTCCCGGTGGCTGGCCAACGCAGCATCCGGATAACGGTCGACCCGGCCCGCATACCGACACCGCCGTGGTCCGGCTGAAGGCGGTACCGCCGCTGGTCTGGTTACCGCCCCAGGCCACTGAGCGCGATCGCGGCCAGCGTGCCGGCCAGCAGGAACGGGCCGAACGGGAGCTGGGTCTTCCGGCTGGCCCGGCCGGCCGCGATCAGCCCGAGCCCGGTCCCGCCGGCCAGCAGATAGCCCAGGAACAGCCCGGTGACCAGCCAGCCGGGGCCGAGCCAGCCCAGGTACAGGCCGAGCACCCCGGCCAGCTTCACGTCGCCCCAGCCCAGCCCGCCCGGGTAGCAGAGCGCTTGCAGCAGGAAGACAGCCAGCGCGGCGCCCAGCCCGGCCAGCGCGCCGAGGAAGTGCGGCCCGCCACCCGGCCGCAGCAGCGCCGCCCCGCCGAGCAGCACCATGGCTACCGGGTAGGAGGGCAGCGTGAGCCGGTCCGGCAGCCGCTGCTCCCGCACGTCGATGACGGCCAGCACGCTGCCCACCACAGCCAGGTAGCCGAACGCGGGCAGCACCGGGCTCAATCCGAAGCGGAGCACCACGACGGCCAGCGCCGCGGCCGCGGTCAGCCCGGCCGCGGTGACTGGTATCCGGGTCACGGTCAGCCGCCGTTGATGCTCTGGATCTCCGCCACCGGGAACGGCCGGGACTGCCCGGTGGTCAGGATGGCGGGCAGCCGGTTTGGTCCCGGCCCGGCCAGCACGCCCGGTCCCCAGCTGACCGACCAGCGCGTGGTCGCGCTCACCATCGCGGCCTGGTCCGGCGCCTGCCAGAGCACACCGCAGTCCGGCGGGGTACCGGCCCCGGCGCTGGCCGGGGCCCGGCCGACCGGGTAGCGCGAGCCGCCCGGGCCGCAGCCCGCCGAGTACGGCACGCCATGCCCGCTGCGCACGGTCACCAGGAACGCGCCGCGCGCGGCCAGCTGGGCCCACACACTAACCGTCTCGTGGCCCAGGGCCGCGGTCACCTCGTAGGCGCCCGGCCGGCCGGTCAGCACGCTGACCGGCCGGGTCTGCCCCCACACGTAGCTGGCCAGGTTCACGTAGCCGGTGGCGGCCGGGTTGATGGTGAGCACCGGCGCCGGGATCGTCATGTGGTTGTACGCATAGCCGGCCAGGGTGCGCAGCGGGACCGGCGGCTCAGCCGGGGTCACGCCAGGCGCGGCCCAGGCGAACAGCGGGAAGCGCTGGCAGCTCCGCTCGGCCGCGGGCGGCGCAGCCGGGTTGACCGGCAGCTGCCACCAGAACCCGGCCGGCACCGGGTGGTCGCGGAGGAACGCCCGGGCCTGCCGCACCGACGCGTACACCCCGAACGGGGTGGACGGTGCCGCCGCGCCGAAGTCCTGGATGATGGACCGGCTGCCGGTGGCGGTGTCGCCGATGGCCTGCCACAGGCACGGCGGTGGCGGCACGGCCACCGGTGGCTGCGCGCTGCCGGCGGGGCCGTAGTCCCCGTGCAGCGTGATCAGGTCACTCAGCAGGACCGAGCAGGTGCTGCCGGTGCAGCCCACCCCCGCGCCCGCGGCGGCCGGCCCGGCCACGGCCAGCGGGCCGAGCACCCCGGCCAGCGCGAGGCCGGCCAGCGCCGCCCGCCTGATCATGGCCCGCACTCCCGGGCCTGCGGGTAATAAATGACCGGGTTGACTGAGATCACTCGCCAGTGCCCATTCCGGGCGGCCAGCACATCCGTATTCAGGTAGTAATGCCGGTCGGCCGGGATGCGGTCCGGCAAGATCTTTCCGGTCGCCAGGCTGGTGCTGGCCGAGCGGGCGTTGTCGAAACACTCGGACACGTCCACGGCACCTGGCATGGTGGGGTCGGGAAACGCGGTCAGGTGGGCGAACACGATGGTCCCGGTGAACGATTCGGTGCTCACGGCGGGCTGGGCCAGATCTGATTCAAGCGCGCCGCGCACCGGGCCCGACACATATCCGGCCCACCGGCTGTCCTGGTCCCCGCGGTATTCCGCGTAAAGGTAGGCGAGCAGGAAATCCTGGGCCGCGATCACGGCTGGGATTTCCGCATGCGGGGCGGACAGCCGGCCGGGCATCACGATGTGCACGCCCGGGCCGAACGGGGGCCAGGCCAGCACGTCCGGGCTGGGAGCGCGCGCCGGGCGGGCCGCGCCGCGCGCCGCCGCGGCGGCGCTGGCCCCGGCCGGGCGGAACGGGGCCGCCCCGGCCGGCCCGCACGCCGTGATCAGCAACCCGGTCGCCGCCAGTGTAGTCAGCAGGCTCTTCCTGATTGGCCGGAATGCGCCGTATTCTCGCCGCATGCGCGCACTCTACCAATATCGGCCCGGCGGGCCAGCCCACCGCCCGGATGGTAAGCACCCCGCAATTATTGAGCCGCATTAGTACTAAGTTGCTAACTCTATTCGGGTATTGCGCCGGGCGGTAGCGCTCTATCACGGCCAGGTGAGTTTCCGGCTTATCCGCACATTACGCAGGCTCATGTGGCTTTATGGTGAAGCTGCTGTTGCAGCCGGGGTTTCCCGGAATACGAAGGGAGTTCGTCGGAGAATGCCACATGACCGGGGCGCCCCGCCCACCCCCCCAGCCCCCTTCCCGCGCGGCCTGCCGGGCGGCGCCGGCCAGCAGCCCAGCTGGACGGAGCCGACCGCCCCCGCCGCCCGCCGGCCGCCTGGGCGGCGGCGGGAGCGCAGGCCGGCCCTGGCCGCGCTGGCCGTGCTGCTCATCCTGGGCGGCGCCCTGGCGGCCGGCTTCCTGGTCCTGCAGAGCGGCCAGCGGGTGACTGCGATCGAGATCTCGGCGCCGGTCGGCGCCGGCCAGCGGATCCCGCCCAGCGCGCTGGCCGAGGTCCAGATCGCGGCCGGCACCGGGCTGGCCTACGTGCCCTGGGACGAGGCCGGCCAGGTGACCCGCTTCTACACGGTCAGCGCCATCCCGGCCGGCACGCTGCTGACCCGGGCCATGGTCGCGGCCACCGGCACCTCGGTGGCCGGCCAGGCCGTGCTCGGGCTGGCGCTCAAGGACGGCCAGCTGCCCCGTGGCCTGCAGGACGGTGATCACGTCGCCATCTACCAGGTCAGCGACGCGCAGCAGACCTGCCCGGGCGGATCGGGCGGGCTGCTGGCCGCGGACGCGCTGGTGCTGGCCATCGGTGCCCCAGCCGCCGCGTCGGGCAGCCAGGCCCAGGCCGATGTCGAGGTCGCGGTCAGCCCGGCGGACGCCGGCCCGGTGGCGTGCAACGCGGCCAACAGCGTGGTCGCCGTGGCGGTGCTGCCCGCCGGGACCGCCGCCGCCCCGGCGGCCGGGCCCGGCCGCGGCGCCGGCTCCCCGGGCCGCCAGGCCGGTTCCGCGTCGCCGACGCCCGGCGGCGGGACTGGGTGACATGGCGCTGATCGCGGTGGCCGCGGACAAAGGCGCCCCGGGCGTCAGCACCACGGCCCTCGCGCTCGCCTCGGTCTGGCCCCGGCCCGTGCTGCTGGCCGAGTGCGACCCGGCCGGCGGGGACGTCGTCTACCGGCTGCCCAGTGCGCACGGCGGGCGGCTCGACCCGCGGCGCGGCCTGCTCAGCCTGGCCGTGGCCGCGCGGCACGGGTTCCAGCCGGGCCAGGTCTGGGCGCACGCGCAGCGGCTGCGCGGTGGCCTGGACGTGCTGGCCGGGGTGGCCAGCGCCGAGCAGGGCAGCGGTCTCGAGCCGCTGTGGGGCCTGCTCGGCGAGCTGCTGGCCGCGCTGCCGGACGCCGACGTCATCGCGGACTGCGGGCGGCTCGGCCCGGACGGGCCGCACTACGACCTGCTCGCCCAGGCCGCCGTCGTGATCCTGGTCGCCCGGCCCAGCCTGAGCGATGTGCTCCGGGTGCGCGACCGGGCCGCGGCCGTGGCGCTGGCCGCCGGCCGGCGCACCGGGCCGCCTGGCCCGGATCGGGGTCCTGGTCGTCGCCGACCGGCGCGGGTTCCGCCGCGCGCTGGCCGAGGTCGGCCAGGCCGTGGCCGGCCCGGGCAGCCCGGCCGGCTTGCTGGGCGGGATCGTGTTTGAGCCGAAGAGCGCCCAGCGGCTCCGCGGCGAATGGGGTGGCCGGCTGGACCGGTCGCTGCTCATCCGGACCGCCCGCGACACCGCGGCCCAGCTGACCGGGGAATGGCTGGGCGGGCCCGCCGGGACCCAGCCGGCCAGGGCCCGCGCCCCCGGCGCCCGGGAGCCGGCCGCCCGGCCGGCCGGGCGGCCGGGCGCCGCGGTAGCCGCCGCCCAGCCGAGGCCGCCCCGGGCGGCGGCCCGGGGCCGTCACGCGGGCCGGCCTGCGGTCAGCCCGGAGCCGCCGGGGCCGGGCGGCCCCCGGGCGCGGGCCCGGGGGTGGTGACGGCGTGGACCACGTCCTGGTCAAGCGGCTGCGCGGCGAGGTGGGCCACCGGCTGGCCGAGCAGCGGCGGCGGGACGCCGCGACGGGGCTGGGCCCGGTGTCCGGTGAGGATGAGCGGCAGCTCGCCCGGGCGCTCATCGCCCAGGTGCTGGAGGAGCACGCCCGCAACGAGATCACCGCGGGGCGCACGCCGCCCACCGCGCAGGACGAAGAGGACCTGGCCGCGGCCGTGCACGCGGCCCTGTTCGGGGTGGGGCGGCTGCAGCCGCTGCTGGATGACCCGTACCTGGAGAACATCGACATCAACGGCTGCGACCGGGTGTTCCTGAGCTATGCCGACGGGCGCGAGGCGCTGGCCGAGCCGGTCGCGGAGAGCGACGAGGAACTGGTCGAGCTCATCCGGGTGCTGGCCGCCTACGCCGGGCTGTCCAGCCGGCCGTTCGACACGGCCAACCCGCAGCTCGACCTCCGGCTGCCCGACGGGGCCCGGCTGTCCGCGGTGATGGACGTGACGCAGCGCCCGGCGGTGTCTATCCGCCGGGCCCGGCTGGGCAAGGTGTTCCTGGCCGACCTGGCCGGCAACGGCACGCTGCTGCCCGACGCCGCCGCGTTCCTGGCCGCCGCCACCGCGGCCAGGAAAAACATCATGATCGCGGGGGCCACCAACGCTGGGAAGACCACCCTGCTCCGCGCCATCGTCAACCAGATCCCGCCCGAGGAGCGGCTGATCACCGTGGAGCGCGCGCTCGAGCTGGGTATCGACCACGTCCCTGAGCTGCACCCCAACGTGGTCGCGCTCGAGGAGCGGCTGCCGAACTCCGAGGGCCAGGGCGGTATCCCGATGGCCGCCCTGGTCCGCCGGTCGCTGCGGATGAACCCGAGCCGGGTCATCGTGGGCGAGGTGCTCGGCGACGAGATCGTCACCATGCTCAACGCGATGTCCCAGGGCAACGACGGCTCGCTGTCCACCATCCACGCCAACTCCTCGGTGCAGGTGTTCAACCGCATCGCCAGCTATGCCATCCAGTCCGCCGAGCGGCTTCCGGTGGAGGCCACCCACCTGCTCATCGCGGGCGCCATCGACTTCGTGGTGTTCATCGAGAAGCGCAACGACTACACCCGGGGCGGCCGGCTGACCCGGTTCGTGAGCAGCATCCGGGAAGTCACCGGGGTGGACGGCCGGGTGCTGTCCAGCGAGGCGTTCGCCCCGGGACCGGACGGCCGCGCGGCCCCGCACGCCCCGCTGGCCTGCCTGGCCGACCTGGCCGCGTGCGGCTATGACCCGGCCGGAGGTAGCTGGTGAACAGCCGGTTCGCGGCGGCGCCGCTGCTGGCCGTAATGCTCGGCGCGGTGGCCGGTGGTGGCTTGTTCCTGCTGCTGGCCGCACTGCGCGGCGGGCCGCCGCGCCCGGCCAGCCGGCCTGGGAAGCTGCGCCGCCAGCTCCGCGGCCTGGCCGGCCCGCGCGGCGCGCTGGCCCTGCTGGCCGGCCTGCTGGTGCTGCTGCTGACCCGGTGGGTGGTGGGTGCGATCGGGGTGGCGCTGCTCGCGGCGGGCTGGCGGACGCTCGGCGGGGCCGCGTCCGAGCGGCGCAGCATGGCCGGGCTCACGGCGCTGGCTACCTGGACCGAGTCGCTGCGGGACACCATCGCCGGGGCGGCTGGGCTGGAGCAGGCCATCCCGGCCTCGCTCCGCGCGGCGGCGCCGTCGCTGCGCGAGCCGCTGGCCCGGCTGGTGGACCGGCTGCACACCCGGACGCCGATGCCGGACGCGCTGCGCGCGTTCGCCGCTGACCTGGATGACCCGGGCGCCGACCTGGTCATCGCCGCGCTGATCATCAACACCAGGCTGCGCGGCCCGGGGCTGCGCGACCTGCTCGGCGCGCTGGCTACCTCGGTCCGGGAGGAACTGGACATGCGGCGCAAGGTCAACGCGGAACGGCGGTCCACCCGGCGCAGCGCGCAGATCGTGGTCGGCGTCTCGGTCGGCCTGGCCCTCGGGCTGGCCGTGTTCAACCCGGGCTACGTGCACACCTACGGCAGCCCGCTAGGCCAGCTGGTGCTGGCCGTGGTCGTGGCCCTGTACGCGGCGGGGTTCAGCTGGATGCGCCGGCTGGCCACGTTCGACACGCCGGACCGGCTGCTGGCCGGACCGGCGCGGCCGGACGGCGCGGAACGCGCCGTGGGCGGCCCGGGGGCCGGGCCATGACCGGGGCGTTCCTGGCCGGGGCCCTGACTGGGGCCGGGCTGTTCCTGTTCGTGCTGGCCCTGGTCCCGAAGCGGGCCAGCCTGGCCCGCCAGATGGCCACGTTCGACGGGCCGCGCCCGCTGCCGGGCCAGGCGGGTGCGGGCCAGCGGGACAGCGCGGTCAGCCGGCGGCTCGGCCGGGCGCTGGCCGCGTTCTGCGCCGAGCAGGGCTGGGAGTTCCCGTCGCTGCAGGCCAACCTGGCCATCGGCGGCCGGTCATTCGAGAACTTCCTGGCCACCAAGCTGCTGCTGGGCCTGTTCGGCCTGGTGCTCGGGCCGGCCGTGCTGCTGCTGGCCAGCCTGGCCGGCCTGCCGGTCCCGGTGCTGGTGCCGGTCTGGCTCGGCCTGGTCCTGGGCGGCGCCTTCTTCTTCCTGCCCGACCTGGAGGTCAGGCAGCAGGCCGCCGCCCGGCGCCGGGACTTCCGGCACGCGATCGGCGCGTTCCTCGACCTGGTCTCGATGAACCTGTCCGGCGGGCGGGGCGTCCCCGAGGCGCTGCTGGCCGCCAGCCAGATCGGCTCGGGCTGGGCGTTCTGGCGGCTCCGGGACGCGCTGGCCAGCGCCCGGATCACCGGGCAGACGCCGTGGCAGGCGCTGGGGGAGCTGGGCGAGGAGGTCCGGGTGGATGAACTGCGTGACTTGGCCGCCGCGCTCAGCCTGGTGGCCGAGGACGGGGCCAAGGTCCGCGAGTCGCTGACCGCGCGCGCGGCCAGCCTGCGGCGCCGGGAGCTGGCCGACCTGGAGGGGCAGGCGGGGGAGAAGTCGCAGTCGATGCTGGTCGCCCAGATGCTGCTGTGCGCCGGATTCCTGATCTTCCTCACCTACCCGGTGGTGGGAGTACTGCTCGGCACCTGACATAGGAGGACGCTGATGGGAAGCCTCAACGCGACGCTCGATTTCCTGTGCGCATTCCTGGGCACCCGGATGAGCCGGTTGCGCGCGGCCCGGCTGGACCGGGACCGCGGCGCCTCCGCCGTCGAGCTGGCCATCATCACCGCGGTCATCATCGGCATCGCCGGCATCGTGCTGGCCGCCATCAATATCTTCGTCCGCACCGAGAGCGCGAAGATCAGTGGTGGCTGATGCCGGCCGCCGAACGTGGCTCCAGCGCGGTCGAGCTGGCCGTGCTGGCCCCGGCGCTGATGCTGATCTGCATGCTCATCCTGCAGTTCGGGCTGTGGTTCAACGCCCGCCAGGCCGCGCTCGCGGCGGCCCAGGCCGGCGCCCTGGTGGCCCGGGAGCAGGCGGCCACCGACCCGGGCTGGGCGGGCGCGGCGCAGGGCGCGGCGGCCCGGTACTACGACGGCCTGCACACCAGCCTGCTCAGCCGCCTCACCGCGCAGGCGTCGGGGAACCCCAGGGCTGCGGTGTACGTCACGGTGCGCGGCCCGCTGGCCTACTCGGTGTTCGGGTTCTTCGGGCTCGACCTCACGATTTCGGCCACGGCCGGCGGCCCGGTGGAATGCTTCCGGCCGCCCGGGCAGGACGGCTGCGGATGAGCAGCGGTCAGCGCGGCTCCATGACCGTGGAGCTGGTCATCGTGGCGCCGGGGCTGATCCTGCTGCTGCTGCTGGTCGGCGCGGCCGGCCGGGTCGTGGAGGGGCAGGGACACCTGGACGGCGCGGCCCGGGATGCCGCCCGGGCCGCGTCCCTGGCCCAGTCCCAGCCGCAGGCCGCCCAGGCCGCGCTGCAGGCCGCCCAGGCCGACCTGGGCGGCACCAGCTGGTGCACCGCGGGCAGCGTGCGGGCCCAGCTGACCGGGTTCCCGGCGGCCGGCCAGCCAGCCCAGCCGGGCGCCACCGTGACGGTGGCGGTGACCTGCGACGTGGACATGAGCCCGTTCGGCCTGCTCGGCTTCCGGCCGGCCACGGTGCTGGGCAGCCAGGCCGTGGCCCCGCTCGACGTGTTCACCTGCCGGGCCCCGGGATGCTAGCCGCTGGCCCGCGGCGGCCGGGGGTTCCGGCGATCGGGAGGTTCCGGGCCGTCGCCCCCCCGGGCCAACAGGGCTCGGTGGCCGTGTTCACGGTGATCTTCGCCATCGCGGTCGTCGTGCTGACCGCGCTGATCGTGGACGGCGGCGTGGCCATGAACGCCCGGGAACGGGCGGCGGACATCGCCGAGCAGGCGGCCCGGGCCGCGGCCGGCGACATCGACGTGGCCGCGCTGCGCAGCACCGGGGTGGCCAGTATCGGGCCGGGTGCGTGCACCCTGGCCGGCCAGCTCGTGCGGCAGTATGCGCAAGGGTCCGCGTCCGGCGTGGACGCGGTGACGAGCGCGGCCATGGACGGCTGCACGGCGGGACCGGACACCGCCATCGTCCGGGTCACCATCACCACCCGGCCCCTCATCCCCGGGGTGCTGGGCGACTTCACCGAGACCGCGCAGGAGACGGCCACCGCGCAATGCGGGATCACCCAGGGAGCACTCTGCTGATGGCACCGATTCCGGGCACCACCCGGCAGCGGCCGGCCCCGGCCCGCCGCACCCCCACCGACCTGCTGATCGGGCTGCTGGCCGCGGTCGCGCTGCTCGCGCTCATCGCCGGGGTGCCGCTGGCCCTGGTAACCGTGTTCGGCCTCCCGATCCCGCACGGCCTGCCGGCGCTGTCCGTGCTCACCCATCAGCTGGACGTGTTCAGCATCCTCCGGGTGCTGTCGGCGGTGGTCTGGCTGGCCTGGCTGCAGCTGGCCTGCTGCGTGATCGCCGAAGTCCGCGCGGCGGTGCGGAACGCCGGGCGGCCGGCCCGGGTGCCGCTGGCCGGCGGGACCCAGCTTCTGGTGCACCGGCTGGTCGGCGCGGTGCTGCTGGGCTTCGCGACCACGACCGCGCTGTCCCCGGTCGTGGGCCACCAGGCCAGCCCGCAGGCCACCCACCAGGAGCGGCCGCCGGGCCGTCCGGCCGCCACTGCGCCGGAGCTGGCTGCCCCGCCGCAGCTGGCCCACGCGCCAGATGGGGCTGGCGGGCGGCACCGGGCGCCGGGTACCCCGGCCGCGCACCACCCCGCCGGACCGCACCACCCCGCCGGACCGCGCCACCCCGCCGGACCGCACCACCCCGCCGGACCGCACCACCCCGCGGAACCGCAGCAGGGCCAGCTCCCCCGGGTGGAGAAGATCTACGTGGTGCAGCCGCCGGCCGGCCGGTTCCACGAGAGCCTGTGGGAGATCGCACAGAAGTTCCTGGGTGACGGCCGCCGGTACCGGGAGATCTTCGAGCTGAACTCCGGCCGGATCCAGCCCGACGGCTCGAAGCTCACCATGGCCGGACTGATCCGCCCGGGGTGGGTGCTGCACATGCCCAGGGACGCGCACGGCCCCGGGCTCGAAGTCGTCCCTGCGCCGGCCGGGCCGGCTGCCGCCCGCACCGCCGGCCCGGTGAGCCCAGCCGGCCCGGTGAGCCCAGCCGGCCCGGTGAGCCCAGCCGGCCCGGTGAGCCCAGCCGGCCCGGTGAGCCCAGCCGGCCCGGGCAGCACCGCCAGGCCGGCCGCCGCCCCCCGCAGGCCGGCCCCGGCCCGGCCCGCCCACCCGGACCCGGACCAGGCGCCGCGCCCCCGGGCGGCCAGCCCAGCCGCGGGGCATGGGGCAGCAGGCCAGCTGCCCGGCGTCCCGTGGTACCCCCGTGAACTCGCCGCCGCGGCGCTGCTGGCCAGCGGCGTGCTGGCCGCCGTCGGCCGCCGCCGCCGCGAACAGTTGTGGGCCCGGGCGTTCGGAAGAAAGATCATCGGGCCGGAACCGGAGGCCGCGCTGGCCGAAGCGGCCTTGCGGTCCGGCGCGGACGAGCCGTCCGTCCGGCTGCTGGACGCCGGGCTGCGCTACCTGGCGCACGCGCTGGCCCGGTCCTGGCAGCGGCCGCCGACCGTGTTCGCGGCCCATCTCAGCCCGGGCAATCTCGACCTGTGGGTGGCTCCCGCGGACCTGGACGCGCCGGTGCCGTGGACCGCGGTCGGTGACGGCCAGGTGTGGCGGCTGCCCGCCAGCGCGCTGCCGCTGGTCGAGCTCAAGGAGGCGGCCCAGGATCCGCCGCTGTTCCCCGGGCTGGTCACGATCGGCACCGACGGGGCCGGCCGGGTGCTGGTCGACCTGGCCGCGGCGCAGGGGCTGATCTCGGTCACCGGCCCGCCGCCGATGGTCACCGCCGTGCTGGCCGCGATGGCGCTGGAACTCGCCACCAGCCGCTGGTCGGGGCGGCTCCAGCTGACCCTGGTCGGCTTCGGGCCGGAACTGGCCGACGTCGCGCCGGACCGGGTGGTCGCAGTGGACTCGCTGGATGAGGCACTGCCGGTCATGGAGACCCGGGCCGCCGCGGCCGCCGGGGCCATGGCCCGGCCCGGCCCGGACCGGGCCGGGGCGGCCGCGGGCGATCCGGCTGCCTGGCCCCCGCACTACCTGATCAGCGCGGTCCCCCCGACGCTGGGCCAGCGCACCCGGCTGCTCGCGCTGGCCCGCACCCGGCACGCGTCAGCGGCCGGTTACCTGGTTGCCGGGGACGTCCCGGGCAGCTCCTGGACCTGGGAAGTCACTGCCGAGGGGCGGCTGCTGGCCGGGCTGCTCGGGTTCGATGTACAGGCCCAGCTGCTGCCCGTCCGGCAGCACGACGCGGTCGCCGGGCTACTGCGGGCGGCGGCGCGGACCGAGGGTGAGCCGCTCGGCCCGCCGCCCGCCGACGCGGCCCCGCCGGAGCACCTGGAGCCCGGCTGCGACGTTCCGGTGCAGGTCACCGTGCTGGGCCCGGTCGCGGTGCGCGCCCTCCAGGTGCCCGCCCCCGATCAGGCCGCCCTGGTCACCGAGGTGGTTGTGTACCTAGCCCTGCACCCCGGCGGGGTGCACCCGGACGCGCTGGCCACCGCCATCTGGCCGGGCGGGACCAGCCCGGGGGAGCCGGACGCGGTCCTGGACCAGGCCCGGGAGTGGCTGGGCACGGACAGCATCGGCCGCCCGCACCTGGCCGCGGACGCCGGCGGCCGGCTCCGGCTGGGCTCCGGGGTGCGGGTGGACTGGCATGTGTTCTGCGCGCTGGCCGGCAGCGCCGGGCTGGCCGCGCCGGGCAGCCCGGCCGAGGTCGGCTACCTGGCCCGGGCACTGGACCTGGTCCGCGGGCCGCTGCTGGCCGGGCGCCCGGACGGCCGGTACAGCTGGCTGGCCACCGGCGGCCTGGAGTACGAGGCCGCTGCGCGGGTCGCGGATGCCGCGCACCGGCTGGCCGGGCTCCGGCTGGCCGGGCGCGACATCCAGGGCGCCATGGACGCGGCCCGCGCCGGGCTGCGCCTGGCCTGCGACGACGAGCTGCTGTGGCGGGATCTGCTGCACGCCGCGCACGCGGGCGGGCGGCCCGACCTGGCCCGCGACGTGGCCGACGAGCTGTCCGCCCGGCCCGCGCCGGGCGAGCCGGTGCCCGGGGGCGAGCCGGAGCCCCGGATGGCGCCGGAGACGGCCGCGCTCATCGACGAGATCCTGCCCGCCTGGCGGCCCGCCGTGCCCGGATAACACCCGGTCCGGCCTGGTCAGCCCGGCCCCACACGTTTTACCTGGAAGCTGACCGGGAAAGGCCGGCCTGTGGGATTCCCGGTCAAGGCCGTCGTCGCCGCCCTCGCCAACGCGGTCAACGACGGCACCGCGGCCGTCCTGGAGCAGCGCAGCACCAAGCAGGTCAGCACACGGAACAACCCGCTGTCGGTGCGGCTGATCATCGACCTGCTGCGCCGCCCGCTGTGGCTGATCGCCATCGTGCTCAACATCACCGGGGTCATCCTGCAGATCGTCGCGCTGCACTACGGCGCGCTGGCCCTGGTCCAGCCGATCCTGGTCTGCGACCTGATCTTCGCGGCGCTGATCGGATCCGCGTTCCGGCACCAGTGGCCGGACTGGGAGATGATGCTCGGCGTGCTGTGCTGCGCGGGCGGCCTGGCCCTGTTCCTGGCCGTGGCCCGGCCGCACGGTGGCGTGGCCACGGTGCCCCCGCTGGACGCGGTCCCGCTGGCCATCGCGTACGGCCTGGCGCTGGTCGGCTGCCTGCTGACGGCGGCCACCGGCCCGCGCCAGCTGCGGCCCATCATGATCGCGCTGGCCTGCGGGATCTCCTACGGGGTGACCGCGTTCGTGCTCAAGCTGCTGTCCGGCGGCTGGCACGGCGGCCTCAGCCAGCTGCCCTACCAGTGGCCGCTGTACGCGGCAGTGGTGGTCGGTCCGCTCGGCTTCCTGCTCAACCAGAGCGCGTACCAGGCCGGCATCCTGGTCAGCCCGGTGCTCGCGGTGATCACCGCGGTCGATCCGCTGGTCTCGATCGCGCTGGCCGTCGGGCTGCTGGACGAGACGATCAGCAGCGGCCCGCTGAACATCACCATGGAAGTGGTGGCGCTGGCGGTCATGATCGTCGGCATCGTGGTGCTGTCCCGCCGCGCGCCACACGTGGCCGAGCAGGCCAAGGCCGCCCAGCAGCGCGCGGTGTCCGCGCAAGAGCCGCTGAGCTAGCCGGGCCGGTGAGCTAGCCGGGCCGGTGAGCTAGCCGGGCCGGTGAGCTAGCCGGGCCCGCCAGCCAGGCATCGATGCCGGCCAGCAGCCGCCGGGCGGTGGCCGGCGGGGCGACCGAGCCACGCACCGACATCCGGGCCAGCTCGGCCAGCTGGTCGTCAGCCAGGCCGTGCACCCGGCGGGCGATCTCGTACTGCGCGGTCAGCCGGGAGCCGAACAGCAGCGGGTCGTCGGCCCCCAGCGCGACCGGCACCCCGTCGCCGAGCAGCGCGTCCAGCGGCACGGCCGCGGCGTCCGGGGCCACCCCCAGCGCCACGTTGGACGCCGGGCACACCTCCAGGGTGATCTTGCCGGCCGCGAGCCGCTTGGTCAGCTCGGCGTCGGCCGCGGCCGTGACCCCGTGCCCGATCCGGTCGGCGTGCAGGTCGTCCAGGCAGGCCCGGACGCTGGCCGGCCCGCACAGTTCCCCGCCGTGCGGGGTGAGCAGCAGGCCGGACCGGGCCGCGATGCGGAACGCGGCTGCGAACTCGCCCGCGGCGCCGCGGCGCTCGTCGTTGCTCAGCCCGAAGCCGACCACCCCGCGGCCCGCGTACTGGGCGGCCAGCCGGGCCAGCGTCCGCGCCTCCAGCGGGTGCTTGGTCCGGTTGGCCGCGATGACCAGGCCGATGCCCACCCCGGTCGCGGTGGCCGCCTGGTGTGCGGCGTCGAGGACCAGCTCCACGGTGGGGGTCAGGCCGCCGAAGCGCTGCCCATAGCCAGACGGGTCGATCTGGATCTCCAGCCAGCCGGACCCCTCGGCCCGCTCGTCCTCCGCGGTCTCGCGCAGCAGCCGGTGCACGTCCGCTGGCGCGCGCAGCACCGACCGGGCGATGTCGTACAGCCGCTGGAACCGGAACCAGCCGCGCTCGTCGGCCGCGCTCAGCCGGGGCGGCCAGTCCCGGGTCAGCGCCTCCGGCAGATGCACCCGGGAGCGCGCGGCCAGGTCGACCAGCGTGGCGTGCCGCATCGCCCCGGTGAAGTGCAGGTGCAGATGCGCCTTGGGCAGCGTGGCGATCGGCCGCGGCATCAGCGGGCCCGGCCGCTCAGTGCGCTTCGCTGAGCAGCTTGCCCATCCGGCTGATCCCCTCGGCCAGGTCGTCGTCGCCCAGCGCGCAGGACAGCCGGAAGTAGCCCGGCGTGCCGAACGCCTCACCCGGCACCACGGCCACGTCGGCCTGGTCCAGGATGACCTCGGCCAGCTCGGCCGAGCTGGCTGGGCGCCGGCCGGCCAGCTCCTTGCCGAGCACCCCCTTGACCGAGGGATAGCAATAGAACGCCCCCTCGGGGAGCGGGCACACCACGCCGGGAATGTCGTTCAGCATGCTGGTCATCACCTGGCGGCGGCGGTCGAAGGCGGCCCGCATCTCGGCTACCGCGGACAGGTCGCCGGACACGGCCGCGAGCGCGGCCACCTGGGCCACGTTGTTCACGTTCGAGGTGGCGTGGGACTGCAGGTTGGTCGCCGCCTTGATCACGTCGGCCGGGCCGATCATCCAGCCGACCCGCCAGCCGGTCATCGCGTACGTCTTGGCCACCCCGTTCAGCACCACGCAGGTGTCGGCGATGTCCGGCGCGACGGCCGGCATGGAGGAGAACTGGGCGTCGCCGTACACCAGGTGCTCGTAGATCTCGTCGGTGACCACCCATATCCCGTGCGCGGCGGCCCACTGGCCGATCGCGGCCACCTGGTCCGGCGGGTACACCGCGCCGGTCGGGTTGGACGGGGACACGAAGACCAGCAGCTTGGTGCGCTCGGTCCGGGCCGCCTCCAGGTCGGCCACGGACACCCGGTAGCCGGTCCGCTCGTCGGCCAGCACCGGCACCGGCACGGCCCCGGCCAGCCGGATGGCCTCCGGGTAGGTCGTCCAGTACGGGGTGGGCAGCAGCGCCTCGTCGCCCGGGTCGAGCAGCGTGGCGAACGTCTGATAAACCGCGTACTTGCCGCCGTTGGTGATCAGCACCTGGCCGGCCTTGACCTGGTACCCAGAGTCGCGGGCGGTCTTGGCCGCGACCGCCTCGCGCAGCTCGGGCAGCCCGGCGGTCGGGGTGTACTTGTGGAACCGCGGCTCGGCGCAGGCCCGCTGCGCGGCCGCGACGATGTAGCCGGGGGTCGGGAAGTCGGGCTCGCCGGCCCCGAATCCGATGACCGGCCGCCCGGCGGCCTTGAGCGCCTTCGCCTTCGAGTCCACCGCCAGCGTGGCTGATTCGGTGATGGCAGAGATACGGGCGGACACCCGCGGGTGAGCTGAAGTCATGCCATCCATGGTCGCATCTCACCGATAGTGACCGCACCGCGATTACCTGGCACCGGCTGGTCAGGTGCAGCCGGCGCCAGCCGCCCGGCCGGGCCGCCCGCCGACTGCCCTCCGGCTGTCCGCGGGCCGCGGGCCGCGGCGCCGATTGTTTTCGCGCCTTCCCCGGCATGGTTCGACGGCGGGCCCGTGGCAACGTAGACTTCATCAACTGGTGGTGATCCACCCGGTGACGGCTGCGCGCCCGCAAGGGAAGATAGCTGTCCCTGGGCGGCCCACAGGCAGCAGAGGGCAGTAGCTCAATTGGCCAGAGTCCCGGTCTCCAAAACCGGTGGTTGGGGGTTCGAGTCCCTCCTGCCCTGCGGAAGCAGCCCGCGTCCCGGCGCGGGCTGGTGGTATCAGCTGGTACACCAATCAGCGCTGTTCAGGTGAGGACATGGCGACTCAGACGCGTGGCGAGGTCACCAAGGGCCCCAAGCCCGGCGGCCCGGCTAAAGACAGCCGGACTTCTCCTGCGCTCTTCGTCCGCCAGATCGTCGCCGAACTGCGCAAGGTGATCTGGCCGACCCGCCATGAACTGATCACCTACACGACCGTGGCGCTGACGTTTGTAATCGTCATGGCGGTGATCGTGTCGCTGTTCGACCTCGCCTTCTACCACCTGGTGACCAGCGTCCTGGGCTGAACCGCCCAGGGAAGCTGCGGCCAGGGGTGCCAGTGCCGGGGGGCGGCATGGTCGGCTGTCCTGGCACCGGAGTTCAGGACGGGGCCGGAGCCAGGGGCCAGGCCGGGAATGTGCCGCCAGCCAAAGCGGAAGAGAAAGAGTTATCGTGTCCGAGTTCCAAGTGCACGTCAGTGATCAGGTGGACGACCTGACCGGCGAAGACGCCGCGCCCGACGAGACGGCGGCCAGCCCGGCCGAGGCTGAGCCCGAAGCCGCCGCGACCGCGGCGACCGAGGGCGAGGCCACGGCTGACGAGGTCACCGATGAGGCAGCCGGGGACGGTACGGCCGCGGATGAGGCAGCCGGGGACGGTACGGCCGCGGATGAAGTGGCCGCGGACGGGGCAGCCACGGATGAAGTGGCCGCGGACGGGGCAGCCACGGATGAAGTGGCCGCGGACGGGGCAGCCACGGATGAAGTGGCCGCGGACGGGGCAGCCACGGGCGAAGTGGCTGCGGACGGGGCAGCCACGGGCGAAGTGGCTGCGGACGAAGCTCCAGAGGACGACGACCCGGTTGCGGCGTTCAAGGCCGAACTGCGGCTGCTGCCCGGTGACTGGTACGTGGTGCACTCCTACGCGGGTTACGAGAACCGGGTCAAGGCCAACCTGGAGAGCCGCACCCAGTCGCTGAACATGGAGGACTACATCTTCCAGATCGAGGTCCCGGTGCACGAGGTGACCGAGATCAAGGGCGGCAAGCGGCAGCAGGTCTCGGAGAAGGTGCTGCCCGGTTACATCCTGGTCCGGATGGACCTGACCGACGAGTCCTGGGCCGCGGTGCGCAACACTCCCGGGGTGACCGGCTTCGTCGGGCTGTCCAGCCGGCCGTCGCCGCTGAGCCTGGACGAGGTGGCCTCGCTGCTCGCTCCCGAGCCGGAGCAGAAGCAGGTGCAGGCCGAGGTGCGCCGGTCCTCGGTGGAATACGAGCCGGGCGAATCCGTTACCGTGATGGACGGCCCGTTCGCCACGCTCCCCGCCACGGTGAACGAGGTCAACCCGGACACCCAGAAGCTCAAGGTGCTCGTCTCCATCTTCGGCCGGGAGACCCCGGTCGAGCTTTCCTTCGATCAGGTCGCCAAGATCTGATCCGCATCACGCCCAGGTAAGGACCTGTACAGATGGCCCCACGGAAGAAGAAGATCGCTGCGGTTGTCAAGGTGCAGCTGCAGGCGGGCGCGGCCACCCCGGCCCCGCCAGTCGGCACCGCGCTCGGCCCGCACGGCGTCAACATCATGGACTTCTGCCGGCAGTACAACGCCGCCACCGAGTCCCAGCGCGGCAACGTCGTCCCGGTGGAGATCACGATTTACGAGGACCGCACGTTCTCGTTCGTGACCAAGACCCCGCCCGCCGCCGAGCTGCTGAAGAAGGCCGCCGGTGTGGCCAAGGGCAGCGGTGAGCCGCTGACCAACAAGGTGGGCACGGTCACCTCGGCCCAGGTGCGTGAGATCGCCCAGACCAAGATGCCCGACCTCAACGCGACCAGCCTGGACGCGGCCGAGAAGATCATCGCCGGCACGGCCCGGTCGATGGGGCTCACCGTACGGAGCTGAGCCCGACCAGTGGCAGGGCCACGCGCTGGCCCACTGACCACGACCTCCGGACAGAATCAAGGAGAAAGACATGAAGCGCAGCAAGGCTTACCGGCAGGCCGCCGAACTGATCGACGCGGACCGGCTGTACACCCCGGCCGAGGCGGTCAACCTGGCCAAGGAAACGGCCAAGACCAAGTTCGACCCCACCGTCGAAGTCGCCCTGCGACTCGGCGTGGACCCGCGGAAGGCAGACCAGATGGTCCGCGGCACCGTGAACCTGCCCAACGGGACCGGCAAGACGGCCCGGGTGCTGGTGTTCGCGACTGGGCAGCGGGCCGAGGAGGCCCGCGAGGCCGGTGCGGACTACGTGGGTTCTGACGACCTGATCGAGCGCATCCAGGGCGGCTTCCTGGACTTCGACGCCGTGGTCGCCACCCCCGACCTGATGGGCAAGGTCGGCCGGCTGGGCCGGGTGCTCGGCCCGCGCGGCCTGATGCCCAACCCCAAGACCGGCACGGTCACCCCGGATGTGGCCAGGGCCGTGACCGAGATCAAGGGCGGGAAGATCGAGTTCCGGGTGGACCGGCACGGGAACCTGCACTTTGTCATCGGCAAGGCGTCCTTCCCGCCGGCCGCACTGGTGCAGAACTACGCGGCCGCGCTGGACGAGGTGCTCCGGCTCAAGCCGTCCGCGGCCAAGGGCCGGTACATCAAGAAGGTCGCGATGACGACCAGCATGGGCCCGAGCATCCCGGTGGACCCGGCCAAGACCCGGGGCCTCACCGAGGAATTCGAGGAGTCTGCGGCCAGCTGACCCCCTACCCCGCCAGCCCGTCCCATCGGCCTTCCCGGCCGGCTGGGGCGGGCTCGGCGTCTTCGTCCAGCGTCATCCCCGCGCCACGAACGTGATCAACTGGTTGCTGTCGTCCTAGCAACAGCAACCAGTTGATCACGAGGCTGCGCTGATTTGGCCAGGCGGGCGTTAGGTCATATGGTGGGTGGCGAAGCCAAAGACCGTCGGTCGTTGCCGCCTGCCTGTCAGGTGGCAGCCGAAGGACCCGCGTCAGCGGGCGGCCCGCGCAGGCGTACTGAGCTGAGCCATCACGTTGGTGGTGTTCACGCCCTGGTGCCCGCGCCGGGGCGTTTCGCATGCCGGGCCCTTTCCTGACCGGCGACGGATCAGGAAAGGAGGCCCATGGCGAGGGCGGATAAGGTGACCGCGGTCGCCGAGCTCACCGAGCGATTCCAAAGCTCGGAGGGCGCGGTGTTGACCGAATACCGCGGCCTGACCGTGGCCCAGCTCGCCGAGCTGCGCGGCTCGCTCGGGGACAGCGCCACGTTCACGGTGGTCAAGAACACGCTGACCAAGCTGGCGGCGGCCGAGGCCGGCGTGGCCGACGAGCTCGGCTCGCTGCTGGTCGGCCCGTCGGCGATCGCGTTCGTCAAGGGCGACGTGGTCGAGGCGGCCAAGGGGCTGCGTGACTTCTCCCGGACTAACCCGCTGCTGGTGATCAAGGGTGGGGTGCTCGATGGCAAGGCCATCTCGCCCGCCGAGATCGAGCGGCTGGCCGAGCTGGAGTCCCGCGAGGTGCTGCTGGCCAAGCTGGCCGGCGGGATGAAGGCCTCGATGGCCAAGGCAGCCGCGGTGTTCAACGCGCTGCCGGTGCAGATGGCCCAGCTGGCCGAGGCGCTGCGGGCAAAGCAGGAGGCTGAGGGTGGTGCGGCGGGGGCCGCCGCGGCGGCCCCCAGCGATGAGCCCAGCCCGGCCGAAGCCGGCACCGACGAGGCCAGCGCGGCTGAGCCCAGCGCGGCTGAGCCCAGCGCGGCTGAGCCCAGCGCGGCTGAGCCCAGCGCGGCTGAGCCCAGCGCGGCTGAGCCCAGCGCGGCTGAGCCCAGCCCGGCTGAGCCCAGCCCGGCCGAAGCCGGCACCGACGAGGCCAGCGCGGCTGAGGCCAGCGCCGAGTAGCCGGCGGACCGGACACCACAAGCAGACTGAACGAAAAGGAACCAGCAATCATGGCGAAGCTCAGCACTGACGACCTGCTCGACGCGTTCAAGGAGATGACCCTCCTCGAGCTGTCCGAGTTCGTGAAGCAGTTCGAGGACACGTTCGACGTCAAGGCGGCCGCGCCGGTCGCGGCAGTAGCCGCGGCGCCGGCCGGCGCGGGCGGCGAGGCCGCGCAGGAAGAGGAGAAGGACGAGTTCGACGTCATCCTCGAGGGCGCGGGCGAGAAGAAGATCCAGGTCATCAAGGAGGTCCGCAGCCTGACCAGCCTGGGCCTCAAGGAGGCCAAGGACCTGGTCGACTCGGCCCCCAAGCCGCTCCTGGAGCGGGTCAACAAGGAGACCGCGGACAAGGCCAAGGCTGCCCTGGAGGGGGCCGGCGCCAGCGTCACGGTCAAGTAAGGCCGCTCATCCGGCCGGTACCAGCCCGGCCGCTGTCCTGGGCCGGGCCCGCACACCGCGTGGGCCCGGCCTGGACGTCCCCAGGGCCCGGCCTGGCGTCCCCGGGGGCCCGGCCTGGCGTCCCCGGGGGCCCGGCCTTGGCGTCCCCGGGGGCCCGGCCTGGGCGTCCCCGGGGGCCCGGCCTGGGGCGTCCCGGGGAGCCAGGCTCCAGGGCAGCACACGCCACGTCCCCGGCCGGTTACGGAACCGGGGGAATATTTCCGCAGCGGAACTGTTAGACTTACCCAGGAGTACACCCACTCACACGCACGGCCGAATGTGGTGTACGTCACGTCACCCAGATGACCTGGACCGCGTGGCGTGGACTTGACGTTTTGCCCCAGACGAGCCATGCTGCGGAGCAACTGTGAACGTCAAATTGAGATACAGTTGACGAGCAGTGTAGCTGTAGGCTACACTGCCAATTTGCGCTGCACTCTTGCGTCCTCGGCATCCTCGACCCCCCGCGGCGTCCGCCGCAGGGCGTTTCGTGTGCGTGCGGTGATAGTCGGCCACAAGCTCGGAAGGACCCCTGTTGGCAGCCTCGCGCAGCGCCTCCGCCGCCAGTACCGCCCCTCGTCGCGTTTCCTTCGCCCGGTTCAAGGAGCCTCTTGAGGTTCCCGGCCTTCTTGCCCTGCAGACCGAATCTTTCGACTGGCTGCTTGGCAACGAGCGCTGGCGTGCCCGGGTGGATGCGGCGCGCGAAGCCGGCTTGAAGGAGGTTCCGGAGCAGTCCGGCCTCGAGGAGATCTTCGAAGAGATCAGCCCGATCGAAGACTTTACCGGCACCATGTCCCTCTCGTTCCGGGACCACCGGTTCGAGCCGCCCAAGTACTCCGTAGAGGAGTGCAAGGACAAGGACATGCACTACTCGGCCCCGATGTTCGTCACGGCCGAGTTCATCAACAACAGCACGGGCGAGATCAAGAGCCAGACGGTCTTCATGGGCGACTTCCCGCTGATGTCACCCCGGGGCACGTTCATCATCAACGGCACCGAGCGTGTCGTGGTGTCGCAGCTCGTCCGTTCCCCGGGCGTCTACTTCGACCGGCAGGTGGACAAGACGTCCGACAAGGACATCTTCAGCTGCAAGGTGATCCCGTCCCGCGGCGCGTGGCTCGAGTTCGAGATCGACAAGCGGGACAGCGTGGGCGTGCGCATCGACCGCAAGCGCAAGCAGAGCGTAACCGTGCTGCTCAAGGCGCTGGGCTGGGACGACGCGCGCATCCTGGAGCGGTTCGGCGAGTACGAGTCGATGCGGGCCACCCTGGAGAAGGACCACACCACCGGCCAGGATGACGCCCTGCTGGACATCTACCGCAAGCTGCGCCCGGGCGAGCCGCCGACCAGGGAGTCCGCGCAGGCGCTGCTGGAGAACCTGTACTTCAACCCGAAGCGGTACGACCTGGCCAAGGTCGGCCGGTACAAGATCAACAAGAAGCTCGGCCTCGGCCTGCCGATCCGGCAGGGCACGCTGACCGAGGACGACATCGTGGCCACCATCGAGTACCTGGTCCGGCTGCATGCGGGCGAGGACGAGATGAAGGCGGGCGACGTCGTCATCCCGATCGAGACCGACGACATCGACCACTTCGGCAACCGCCGCCTGCGCACCGTGGGCGAGCTCATCCAGAACCAGGTCCGGCTGGGCCTGGCCCGGATGGAGCGGGTGGTCCGGGAGCGGATGACGACCCAGGACGTCGAGGCGATCACGCCGCAGACCCTGATCAACATCCGGCCGGTGGTCGCCGCGATCAAGGAGTTCTTCGGCACCAGCCAGCTGTCCCAGTTCATGGACCAGACCAACCCGCTGGCTGGCCTGACGCACAAGCGCCGGCTGTCCGCGCTGGGCCCGGGCGGCCTGTCCCGGGAGCGGGCCGGGTTCGAGGTCCGGGACGTGCACCCGTCGCACTACGGCCGGATGTGCCCGATCGAGACGCCGGAAGGCCCGAACATCGGGCTGATCGGCTCGCTGTCCTCGTACGCCCGGGTGAACGCGTTCGGCTTCGTCGAGACGCCGTACCGCAAGGTCAAGAACGGCAAGGTCAGCGCCCAGATCGACTACCTCACCGCGGACGAGGAGGACCGGCACGTCATCGCCCAGGCCAACACGCCGCTGGGCTCGGACGGGGAGTTCGTGGAGAACCGCGTCCTGGTCCGCCGCAAGGGCGGCGAGGTCGACTACATCGGCCCCGAGGAAGTGGATTACATGGACGTGTCGCCGCGCCAGATGGTGTCGGTGGCCACGGCCATGATCCCGTTCCTGGAGCACGACGACGCCAACCGGGCGCTGATGGGCTCCAACATGCAGCGCCAGTCGGTGCCGCTCCTTCGGAGCGAGGCGCCGCTGGTGGGCACCGGCATGGAGTACCGTGCCGCGACCGACGCGGGCGACGTCATCCTGGCCGAGAAGGCCGGCGTGGTGGAGGAGTCCTGCGCGGACTACGTCACCGTGGGCAACGACGACGGGACCCGCAACACCTACCTGGTGGCCAAGTTCCGCCGGTCCAACCAGGGCACCTGCTTCAACCAGAAGCCGGTCGTCACCGAGGGCCAGCGGATCGAGGTCGGCCAGGTCATCGCGGACGGCCCGTGCACCGACCAGGGCGAGATGGCGCTCGGCCGGAACCTGCTGGTCGCGTTCATGCCCTGGGAGGGGCACAACTACGAGGACGCGATCATCCTGTCCCAGCGCCTGGTCCAGGACGACGTGCTGTCCTCGATCCACATCGAGGAGCACGAGGTGGACGCCCGGGACACCAAGCTGGGCCCGGAGGAGATCACCCGGGACATCCCGAACGTCTCCGAAGAGGTGCTGGCGGACCTGGACGACCGGGGCATCATCCGGATCGGCGCCGAAGTCGTGACCGGCGACATCCTGGTCGGCAAGGTGACGCCCAAGGGCGAGACCGAGCTGACCCCGGAGGAGCGGCTGCTGCGGGCCATCTTCGGTGAGAAGGCGCGGGAAGTCCGCGACACCTCGCTGAAGGTGCCGCACGGCGAGTCCGGCAAGGTGATCGGCGTCCGGGTGTTCACCCGGGAGGACGGCGACGAGCTGCCGCCCGGTGTGAACGAGCTGGTCCGGGTGTATGTGGCGGCCAAGCGGAAGATCACCGATGGTGACAAGCTGGCCGGCCGGCACGGCAACAAGGGCGTCATCGCCAAGATCCTGCCCATCGAGGACATGCCGTTCCTCGCCGACGGGACCGCGGTGGACATCGTGCTCAACCCGCTCGGTGTGCCAGGCCGGATGAACGTCGGCCAGGTCCTGGAGACCCACCTCGGCTGGGTGGCCAAGGCGGGCTGGGAGGTCGACGGCGAGAACGCCGACTGGAAGGACCGGCTCCGCCAGATCAGCGCGAACACGGCCCAGCCGGGCACCCCGGTGGCCACGCCAGTGTTCGACGGGGCCCGCGAGGAGGAGATCACCGGCCTGCTCGGCAGCACGCTGCCGAACCGGGACGGCGACCAGCTGGTCGGCGCCAGCGGCAAGGCCCAGCTGTACGACGGCCGGACCGGGGAGCCGTTCAAGGACCCGATCGCGGTCGGTTACATCTACATCCTCAAGCTCCTGCACCTGGTGGACGACAAGATCCACGCGCGGTCAACCGGACCGTACTCGATGATCACGCAGCAGCCGCTCGGCGGTAAGGCCCAGTTCGGTGGCCAGCGGTTCGGGGAGATGGAGGTGTGGGCCCTGGAGGCCTATGGCGCCGCCTACGCCCTGCAGGAACTGCTCACCATCAAGTCCGACGACGTGCTCGGCCGGGTCAAGGTCTACGAGGCCATTGTCAAGGGCGAGAACATCCCGGAGCCGGGCATCCCCGAGTCGTTCAAGGTGCTGATCAAGGAAATGCAGTCGCTCTGCCTCAACGTGGAGGTGCTGTCCAGCGATGGCGCCGCCATCGAGATGCGCGACACCGATGAGGATGTCTTCCGCGCCGCGGAAGAACTCGGCATCGACCTGTCCCGGCGCGAGCCGAGCAGCGTTGAAGAGGTGTGAGGAAGCCGGGCGGCCCAGCCTGACCAGGGCCCGGGCCGCCGGCCGGTCTCCTCATCCGAACTACCCCAGGGGATAACACACGTGCTTGACGTCAACTTCTTCGACGACCTGCGTATTGGCCTGGCGACCGCTGACGACATCCGGCAGTGGTCGCACGGCGAAGTCAAGAAGCCGGAAACCATCAACTACCGCACCCTCAAGCCGGAGAAGGACGGGCTCTTCTGCGAGAAGATCTTCGGCCCGACCCGGGACTGGGAGTGCTACTGCGGCAAGTACAAGCGGGTCCGCTTCAAGGGCATCATCTGTGAGCGCTGCGGGGTGGAAGTCACCCGGGCCAAGGTGCGCCGCGAGCGGATGGGCCACATCGAGCTGGCCGCCCCGGTCACGCACATCTGGTACTTCAAGGGTGTGCCCAGCCGGCTCGGCTACCTGCTCGACCTGGCGCCCAAGGACCTGGAAAAGGTCATCTACTTCGCCGCGTACATGATCACTTACGTGGACGACGAGTCCCGGGGCCGGGACCTGCCCAGCCTCGAGGCCAAGATCTCGGTGGAGCGCGGCCAGCTCGAGCAGCGCCGGGACAGCGACATCGAGGCCCGCCAGGCCAAGCTGGAGAAGGACCTGGCCGAGCTGGAGGCGGCCGGCGCCAAAGGCGACGCCCGCCGCAAGCTGCGGGAGAGCTGCGACCGCGAGTGCCGCCAGATCCGGGACCGCGCGCAGCGCGAGATCGACCGGCTGGACGAGGTCTGGAACCGGTTCAAGAACCTCAAGGTCCAGGACCTCGAGGGCGACGAGCTGCTGTACCGCGAGATGCGCGACCGGTTCGGCCGCTACTTCCGCGGTGGCATGGGCGCCCAGGCCATCCAGGAGCGACTGGCCAGCTTCGACCTGGAGGGCGAGGCGGCCAACCTGCGGGAGACCATCCGCAGCGGCAAGGGTCAGCGCAAGGCCCGCGCGCTGAAGCGGCTCAAGGTGGTGTCCGCGTTCCTGTCCACCCGGAACAGCCCGATGGGCATGGTGCTCGACTGCATCCCGGTGATCCCGCCGGACCTGCGGCCGATGGTTCAGCTCGACGGTGGCCGGTTCGCCACCTCCGACCTGAACGACCTGTACCGCCGGGTGATCAACCGGAACAACCGGCTGAAGAGGCTGCTCGACCTCGGCGCGCCCGAGATCATCGTGAACAACGAGAAGCGGATGCTCCAGGAGGCTGTGGACTCGCTGTTCGACAACGGCCGCCGTGGCCGGCCGGTGACCGGGCCGGGCAACCGCCCGCTCAAGTCGCTGTCCGACATGCTCAAGGGCAAGCAGGGCCGGTTCCGGCAGAACCTGCTGGGCAAGCGGGTCGACTACTCCGGCCGGAGCGTCATCGTGGTCGGGCCGCAGCTCAAGCTGCACCAGTGCGGGCTGCCCAAGGAGATGGCCGTCGAGCTGTTCAAGCCGTTCGTGATGAAGCGGCTTGTCGACCTGAACCACGCGCAGAACATCAAGTCCGCCAAGCGGATGGTGGAGCGCGCCCGCCCGGTGGTCTGGGACGTGCTGGAAGAGGTCATCACCGAGCACCCGGTGCTGCTCAACCGGGCCCCGACGCTGCACCGGCTGGGCATCCAGGCGTTCGAGCCGCAGCTGGTCGAGGGCAAGGCCATCCAGATCCACCCGCTGGTCTGCACCGCGTTCAACGCGGACTTCGACGGTGACCAGATGGCCGTGCACCTGCCGCTGTCCGCCGAGGCGCAGGCCGAGGCGCGGATCCTGATGCTGTCCACCAACAACATCCTCAAGCCCGCCGACGGCAAGCCGGTGACCATGCCCACCCAGGACATGGTGATCGGGATCTACTGCCTGACCCGGGAGGCCGTGGAGGCGCCAGGCCACGGCCGGGCGTTCGCCTCGGTGGCCGAGGCGACCATGGCCTACGACCAGGGTGAGCTGGACCTGCAGGCGACCATCCAGGTCCGGCTGTCCGACTCCACGCCGCCGCGCGGGTTCACCCCGCCCGAGGGCTGGGCGCCGGGTACCCCGTTCCGGCTGAAGACCACGCTGGGCCGCTGCTACTTCAACGAGACGCTGCCCGCCAGCTTCCCGTTCGTCAACTACGAGGTGGGCAAGAAGCAGCTGTCCACCATCGTCAACGAGCTGGCCGAGACCTACCCCAAGGTCGAGGTGGCGGCCGCGCTCGACGCGCTCAAGGACGCCGGGTTCCACTGGGCGACCCGGGCCGGCGTGACGATCGCGATCGAGGACGTGGTGGCACCGCCGAGGAAGGCCGAGATCCTCGAGGCCTACGAGAAGCGCGCGGACAAGGTGCAGCGGGAGTACGAGCGCGGCCTGATCACCGACGACGAGCGCCGTCAGGAGCTCATCGAGATCTGGACGCACGCGACCAACGACGTGGCCAAGGACATGGAGGCCGCATTCCCCGAGACCAACTCGGTGTGGATGATGGTCAACTCCGGGGCCCGTGGTAACCCGATGCAGGTCCGGCAGATCGCCGGCATGCGGGGCCTGGTCTCCAACCCCAAGGGCGAGACCATCCCGCGGCCGATCAAGTCCAGCTTCCGTGAGGGGCTGTCCGTGGTCGAGTACTTCATCTCGACGCACGGCGCCCGCAAGGGCCTGGCCGACACCGCGCTGCGCACCGCCGACTCCGGGTACCTCACCCGGCGCCTGGTGGACGTGGCCCAGGACGTCATCGTCCGGGAAGAGGACTGTGGCACGGACCGGTCGATCGTGATGAAGATCGCCGAGCCGGGGCCCGATGGGACGCTGCGCAAGCTGGCGAACATCGAGAACACCGGCACCGGCCGGACCATCGCTGAGGACGTCGAGGTGGACGGCCAGGTCGTGGCCGCCGCTGAGACGGACATGACCGAGATGCTGATCGACACCCTGGTCAACGCCGGGGTGGACGGGGTCCGCACGTACAGCGTGCTGGTCTGCGAGGCCAAGATCGGTGTCTGCGCCAAGTGCTACGGCCGGTCGCTGGCCACTGGCAAGCGGGTCAACGTCGGCGAGGCGGTCGGCATCGTGGCCGCCCAGTCGATCGGTGAGCCGGGTACCCAGCTGACCATGCGTACCTTCCACACCGGTGGTGTGGCCGGGCTGGACATCACCCACGGCCTGCCCCGGATCCAGGAGCTCTTCGAGGCCCGGATCCCCAAGGGCATGGCGCCGATCAGCGAGGTCGATGGCCGGGTCAAGATCGAGGAGACCGAGAAGACCCGGAAGATCATCGTGGTCCCGGACGACGGTAGCGAGGAGATCTCCTACCAGGTGCCGATGCGCTCGCGGCTCATTGTCGCGGACGGGGACCACGTGCACGTCGGCCAGCAGCTGATCCAGGGTGCGGTCAACCCGCATGAGGTGCTGCGCATCCTGGGCTCGCGCGAGGTGCAGCTGCACCTGGTGCACGAGGTCCAGGAGGTGTACCGGTCGCAGGGTGTGTCCATCCACGACAAGCACATCGAGATCATCATCCGGCAGATGCTCAAGCGGGTGAACGTGCTCGAGTCCGGTGACACCGACCTGCTCCCGGGTGAGCTGGTCGAGCGGCCGCGGTTCGAGGAGGTCAACCGCTCCGTGGTGGAGCAGGGCGGCACGCCCGCCTCGGGCCGGCCAGTGCTGATGGGTATCACCAAGGCGTCGCTGGCCACCGAGTCGTGGCTGTCCGCGGCGTCGTTCCAGGAGACGACCCGGGTGCTCACCGACGCGGCCATCCACGCCAAGTCGGACCCGCTGCTCGGCCTCAAGGAGAACGTCATCATCGGCAAGCTCATCCCGGCCGGTACCGGCATGCCGCGGTACCGGAGCATCCGGGTCGAGCCCACGGATGACGCGCGATCATCGGTCTACCCGGCGACCGCCTACGAGGAGACGCCGAGCTACGCGTTCGGCCAGGGCTCCGGCGAGGCGATCCCGCTCGAGGAGTACGACTTCGGTTCGTACAACAGGTAAGCGGGACCTAGCGGTTCAGCGGGCGCCCGGCGGCACTGCCGCCGGGCGCCCGTCGTTGTTTAGCTCCACCCTCGGGGGCAGTGGAGAAGGCGTGGGCAGTGCAGAAGGCACCGTTCACGCACACGGAGGGATCAGCTTCATGGCCACCGAGGACAAGGCAGCCAACAAGATCACTGAGCTCAAGGGCAAGGCCAAGAAGGAGACCGGCCAGGCCATCGGCAACGAGCAGATGGAAGCCGAAGGTAAGGCCGACCAGGCCAAGGGCAACCTCAAGCAGGCCGGGGAGAAGGTCAAGGACGCGTTCAAGAAGTAGCCTGACCCAAGGAGCCCGGGGTGCCGAAGCCGCCCCCGGGTTTTCTTCTGCCTAACCCCCGTTCTGGCCCTCAGCCCGCCCACGTCCAGCGGTTCGCCGCTTTGCGGTGCTTTTTCGCCACGTATTTGGGACTCGCGCTATGCGGTGCTTTTCGCCATGTATTTGGGAGAGTGCACCGCATAGTCCCGGGCGGTAGCGCCCCAAGCGCCGGCCGCCGCCAGGGCCGTCTCCAGGGCGGCGTCGGCGAGCGCAGTACGCCGCACCCGGCCGTCCGCCGCGCCCAGGGCCAGCATCGAGGCGGCATGCAGCAGGTCCACGACGGCCCCGCCGCCCAGTGCCACCGGGCTGCCCGGGTCGGTCTGCTCCGCGGCCGCGGTGAGGGCGGCCTGCACCAGATGCCGCACCCCCAGCACCCGGGCCACCCGCCGTGCCCGCGCGTCGCCCGCCTCCTGCTGAGCAGAGACCGCCCCCGGGGAACTCCCGTCGCCGGTAAGGGCGGCCGGGCCGCCGGCCAGCCGGATGAGCAGCTCCGGCGCGCACACCAGCCCCAGCCCGTACCCGGCCCGGACCAGGGTGACCAGCCGGCCCACCGTGGCCTTGGTCACCCGCGGCTGGCCAGGCCCCGGACCAGCAGGCCGCCGGCCAGTGCGGCGCCGGCCGCGATGCCGCCGGCCAGCGCCGGGTGGTGTGACATCCACAGCTGGGCGCTGCGCTGGTGCGACCGGTCGTCGAAGATGCCGTGCGCGCCGTGGTCGCTGCCCGCCGGCCGGTCCACCGGGTCGAACAGGTTGTCCGGCCGGCTGCCGGGCGGCACCTGCTGGCCGGTCTGCTGCGCGTCGAACCCGGTCCTGGCCAGGTACCGGTCGAGCAGCGCGGGCGCCGCCTTCTGGGCCAGCAGGGTGGCGGCCGTGCTGCCGCCGACCCAGTACTGCTTGCGCCGCGGGTGGTCGGCCGCGTACAGCACGCCGCGCGCGGCCAGCTCCGGCTGGTAGATCGGCGGCACCGGCTGCGGGTGCCGGGGCAGCCGGGACAGCACCCAGGAGAACTGCGGGGTGTTCACTGCGGGCATCTGCACCACGGTCACGTGCACGCTGGACCCCTCGTGCAGCAGCTCGCAGCGCAGCGACTCGGTGAACCCGTTGATGGCGTGCTTGGCCCCGCAGTAGGCCGACTGGAGTGGGATGGCCCGCTCGCTGAGCGCCGAGCCGACCTGCACGATGGTCCCGGCGTCCCGCGGCCGCATCCGGCTCAGCGCCACCATGGTCCCGTTCACGAAGCCCAGGTAACTGACTTCGGTGACGCGCCGGAATTCGTCCGGGGTGATCTCCGCGAACGGCGCGAACACGGAGGTGAACGCCACATTGATCCACACGTCAATGGGGCCGAACTGCGCCTCTATCTCAGTGGCCGCCTTGTCCACCTGGCCGTGGTCGGCCACGTCGGTGGGCACGGCCAGCGCCTGCCCGCCCGCTTCGGTGACGTCCTGGGCGGCACCGTCCAGGCCGGCCTGGCCGCGGGCGATCAGCCCCACGTTGGCGCCCCGGGCGCCGTACTGCCGCGCGGTGGCCCGGGCGATGCCGGCGCTGGCCCCGGTGATGACAACCGTCTGCGTCATGAGATGTCCTGTCCCCTCTGGAATACGTACTAGGCCACCGGTGTTGCACCCCGTGGAAGCAGGGGCTGGCGACCAGTTCCCGCTACCCCGCAGGCGTGGTTTTACCGTTGCTGACCAGAAAAAGGCACCGGATCCGGCCGTCCCGGCTGTGATCTCCGTTCGCTTTGCCTGATGGCAAAAGGTTGGGTACGCTAGAGCATCGTGCCCGTGATAAGCGGGCGCGCGTGCGCTAGCGGGCTGTAGCGCCAGGACCAGACGGCAGGGGTTACGACCTCCCGCCCGAAGGTACGGCGCGGCGAGCGACCAGGCGTGCGGGCCTTTACCTCTCTCGACTTAAGGCTCCTGCGGGAGCTTGTGCCGCGTGGACATCGCGACACGCCCGACCGCGGGGGTCGGAGAGGCGAAGAAAACGGCAGGTCAGGCGCTGCCAAGCGCCCCGGATAACCCTGTGCCCCTGGGCGCGGGGGACGAGCAACTTAAGACGTCGCGCCAACCGGCGCGCCAGCAAAGACGGAGACGCGGTGCCCACGATCCAGCAGCTGGTCCGCAAGGGCCGGCAGGACAAGGTGGCCAAGACCACCACCCCGGCCCTGAAGGGCAGCCCTCAGCGCCGAGGCGTTTGCACGCGCGTTTACACGACCACGCCGAAGAAGCCCAACTCTGCGCTGCGCAAGGTGGCCAGGGTCAGGCTGACCAGCCAGATTGAGGTCACCGCCTACATCCCCGGAGTCGGCCACAACCTGCAGGAGCACTCCATCGTGCTGGTGCGGGGCGGCCGGGTGCGCGACCTGCCGGGCGTGCGCTACAAGATCATCCGCGGTGCCCTCGACACCCAGGGTGTGCGCAACCGTAAGCAGGCACGCAGCCGCTACGGCGCGAAGAAGGAGAAGAGCTGACATGCCGCGTAAGGGGCCTGCGACCAAACGGCAGCTCGTCACCGATCCGGTGTACGGGTCGCCGCTGGTCACCGCGCTGGTGAACAAGGTGCTGCGCAGCGGCAAGCGTTCGCTGGCCGAGCGGATCGTGTACGGCGCGCTCGAGGGCGCCAAGGACAAGACCGGCAACGACCCGGTGGTCACGCTCAAGCGCGCGCTGGACAACGTGAAGCCCACCCTGGAGGTCCGCAGCCGCCGGGTCGGCGGTGCCACCTACCAGGTGCCGGTGGAGGTGCGCGCCTCGCGCAGCACCACGCTGGCGCTGCGCTGGCTGGTCGCGTACTCCCGGCAGCGGCGCGAGAAGACCATGACCGAGCGGCTGATGAACGAGCTGCTCGATGCGAGCAACGGCCTCGGGGCGAGCGTGAAGCGCCGCGAGGACACCCACAAGATGGCCGAATCCAACAAGGCGTTCGCGCATTACCGCTGGTAACGCGCGGCACGCCGCGGCCGACAACTGACGAAGCAGCGAGGAATCAAGAAGTGGCCACCCAGACCGCCGTAGAGCTTGCCAAGGTCCGCAACATCGGGGTCATGGCGCACATCGACGCGGGTAAAACCACGACCACCGAGCGGATCCTGTTCTACACCGGCATCAACTACAAGATCGGTGAGGTCCATGAGGGCGCGGCCACCATGGACTGGATGGAGCAGGAGCAGGAACGCGGCATCACGATCACGTCTGCCGCGACCACCACGCACTGGCGCGATCACACCATCAACATCATCGACACCCCGGGCCACGTCGACTTCACGGTTGAAGTCGAGCGGTCGCTGCGCGTGCTCGACGGGGCGGTCGCCGTCTTCGACGGCGTGGCCGGCGTCGAGCCGCAGTCGGAGACCGTGTGGCGGCAGGCGGACCGCTACGGCGTGCCGCGCATCTGCTTCGTCAACAAGATGGACCGGGTGGGGGCGGAGTTCCACCGCTGTGTCGAGATGATCACCGACCGGCTCGGCGCCACCCCGCTGGTCATCCAGCTGCCGTGGGGTGTGGAGTCTGACTTCCGGGGGATCATCGACCTGGTCCGGATGCGCGCCCTGCTGTGGCAGACCGAGGGCAAGGGCGACAAGTACGACGTGGTGGGCGTCCCCGATGACCACCTGGAGGCGGCCCGCGAGTGGCGCGACAAGCTGCTCGAGACCATCGCCGAGAACGACGAAGAGATGATGGAGCTGTACCTCGAGGGCAATGAGCCCGACGTGGACCAGCTCAACGCCGCCATCCGGCGGGCCACCATCGCCGGCGGGGTTACCCCGGTGCTGTGCGGCAGCGCGTTCAAGAACAAGGGCGTGCAGCCGATGCTGGACGCGATCGTGGACTACCTGCCCAGCCCGGTGGACATCCCGCCGGTCAAGGGGCATGAGGTGGGCGACGAGGAGAAGGCCGTGCTGCGCAAGGCCGACCCGGCCGAGCCGTTCGCCGCGCTGGCGTTCAAGATCATGTCGGACCAGCACCTCGGCAAGCTGACCTACATCCGGGTCTACTCCGGCACCCTGGAGTCGGGTTCCAACGTGTACAACTCCACCAAGGGCCGCCGGGAGCGGATCGGCAAGATCTACCAGATGCACGCGAACAAGCGCGAGGAGCGCCCGTCCGCGGTGGCGGGGCAGATCGTGGCCGTGATGGGGCTCAAGGACACCACCACCGGGGACACCCTGGCCGACTCGGCGCACCAGGTCATCCTGGAGTCGATGACGTTCCCGGCCCCGGTCATCAACGTGGCCATCGAGCCGAGGACCAAGGGTGACCAGGACAAGCTGAGCACCGCGATCCAGCGGCTGGCCGAGGAGGACCCGACCTTCCAGGTCCGCACGGACGAGGAGACCGGGCAGACGATCATCTCCGGGATGGGCGAACTGCACCTCGAGGTCCTGGTGGACCGGATGCGCCGGGAGTTCCGGGTCGAGGCGAACATCGGCCGCCCGCAGGTGGCGTACCGGGAGACCGTCCGGGCCAAGGTCGAGAAGGTCGACTACACGCACAAGAAGCAGACCGGCGGCGCCGGCCAGTACGCGCGGGTGGTCATCAACCTCGAGCCGACCGGCGGCGACGGCGGCGGCTACGAGTTCGAGAACAAGATCACGGGTGGCCGCATCCCCCGGGAGTACATCCCGTCGGTGGACGCGGGCTGCCAGGAGGCCGCGGAATTCGGTGTCCTGGCCGGCTACCCGATGGTGGACGTGCGGGTCACGCTCACTGACGGTGCGTACCACGAGGTGGACTCGTCCGAGCTCGCCTTCAAGATCGCCGGTTCGATGGCGTTCAAGAAGGCGGCCCAGCGCGCGAACCCCGTGCTGCTCGAGCCGGTCATGGCCGTTGAGGTCAGGACGCCGGACGACTACATGGGCGACGTGATCGGCGACCTGAACAGCCGGCGGGGCCAGATCCAGGCCATGGAGGAGCGCTCCGGCGTCCGCGTGGTCAAGGCCACCGTGCCGCTGTCCGAGATGTTCGGCTACGTGGGTGACCTGCGCAGCCGGACGCAGGGCCGGGCGGACTACAGCATGCAGTTCGACTCGTATGCCGAGGTCCCGCCCAGCATCGCCAAGGAGATCATCGCCAAGGCCCGTGGTGAGTAACCACAGGTAACACAGACGTAAATCAGAAAAACGGCGCAACGAGGAAGCGCCTTGGCCCCACCGCCGGTGGGGACGATCGCAACGAGGAGAAACCAGTGGGCAAGGCCAAGTTCGAGCGGACCAAGCCGCACGTGAACATCGGCACCATCGGGCACATCGACCACGGCAAGACCACGCTGACCGCGGCGATCACCAAGGTGCTGCACGACAAGTATCCCGACATCAACCCGTTCACTCCCTTCGACCAGATCGACAACGCGAAGGAAGAGAAGGAGCGCGGGATCACCATCTCGATCTCGCACGTCGAATACCAGACCGACCAGCGGCACTACGCGCACGTGGACTGCCCGGGTCACGCGGACTACATCAAGAACATGATCACTGGTGCCGCGCAGATGGACGGGGCCATCCTGGTGGTCGCGGCCACCGACGGCCCGATGCCGCAGACCCGTGAGCACGTGCTGCTGGCCCGCCAGGTCGGCGTGCCGTACATCGTGGTCGCGCTGAACAAGGCCGACATGGTGGACGACGAGGAGATCCTGGAGCTGGTCGAGCTCGAGGTACGCGAGCTGCTGACGCAGTACGAGTTCCCCGGCGACGACGTCCCGGTCATCCGGGTCTCCGCGCTCAAGGCGCTCGAGGGCGACGCCGAGTGGGCCGAGAAGGTCGTCGAGCTCATGAACGCGTGTGACGAGAGCATCCCCGAGCCGGTCCGGGACACCGACAAGCCGTTCCTGATGCCGGTCGAGGACGTGTTCTCGATCACCGGCCGCGGCACCGTGGTGACCGGCCGGATCGAGCGCGGCAAGGTGCACACCTCCGAGGAAGTCGAGATCATCGGCATCAAGGAGAGGGCGCAGAAGACCACGGTCACCGGGGTGGAGATGTTCCACAAGATCCTGGACGAGGGCCAGGCCGGTGACAACGCTGGCCTGCTGCTCCGCGGCATCAAGCGCGAGGAAGTGGAGCGCGGCCAGGTCGTCATCAAGCCGGGCACCAACACTCCGCACACCGAGTTCGAGGGCCAGGTCTACATCCTGTCCAAGGACGAGGGCGGCCGGCACACGCCGTTCTTCAACAACTACCGTCCGCAGTTCTACTTCCGGACCACGGACGTTACCGGCGTCGTCTACCTGCCCGAGGGCAGCGAGATGGTCATGCCTGGCGACAACACCGAGATGCGGGTCGAGCTGATCCAGCCCATCGCCATGGAGGAGGGCCTGCGCTTCGCGATTCGCGAGGGCGGCCGCACCGTTGGCGCGGGCCGGGTCACGAAGATCCTCAAGTAGTAGTGCATCGCCGCCTCCGGCTCTGGCCGGGGGCGGCGACCACTGCGTAGCAGCAGAACCAGCTCCGACCTAAGGACACGGAAGGCACATGGCGGGACAAAAGATCCGCATCCGGCTCAAGGCCTATGACCACGAGGTCATCGACAGCTCGGCGCGGAAGATCGTCAACACGGTGACGCGCACCGGCGCGCGGGTTGCCGGGCCTGTCCCGCTGCCCACCGAGAAGAACATCTACTGCGTCATCCGCTCCCCGCACAAGTACAAGGACTCGCGGGAGCACTTCGAGATGCGCACGCACAAGCGCCTGATCGACATCATCGACCCCACGCCGAAGACCGTTCAACTCGCTGATGCGGCTGGACCTGCCCGCCGGCGTTAACATCGAGATCAAGCTCTGAGGGACGCACCGACATGACCAAGCACATCAAGGGCGTGCTCGGCACGAAGCTCGGCATGAGCCAGGTCTTCGACGCCGAGGGACGCATGGTTCCCGTAACGGTGGTCCAGGCGGGCCCGTGCGTGGTGACCGCGGTGCGCACCCCGGACGCGAACGGGTACTCCGCGGTGCAGCTCGGCTACGGCGAGATCGACCCGCGCCGGGTGACCAAGCCGGTGGCCGGCCACTTCGCCAAGGCAGAGGTGACGCCGCGCCGGTACCTGGTCGAGCTGCGCACCGATGACGCCACCGACTACACGCTCGGCCAGGAGGTCACCGCGGACACGTTCGGCCCCGGCGACCTGGTCGACGTGACCGGCCGGAGCAAGGGCAAGGGCACCGCGGGCGTGATGAAGCGGCACGGGTTCCGCGGCCTGAGCTCCTCGCACGGCACCCAGCGCAAGCACCGCTCGCCGGGCTCGATCGGGGGCTGCGCCACCCCGGGCCGGGTGTTCAAGGGGGTGCGGATGGCCGGCCGGATGGGCGCGGCCCGCACCACCACCCCGAACCTGTCCGTGCACGCGGTGGACGCCGAGCGCGGGCTGCTGCTGATCCGCGGGGCCGTGCCCGGCCCCAAGGGCGGGCTGATCCTGGTCCGCAGCGCGATCCGGGCCGCCCAGTCGGCCACGAAGGAGGCCTCGTGAGCACCACCGTGAGCGTGGTCTCCCCGTCCGGCCCGGCCGGCCAGGACGTGGAGCTGCCCGCCGAGATCTTCAGCGCGCCGGTCAACGTGCCGCTGATCCATCAGGTGGTCGTGGCCCAGGAGGCCGCGGCCCGGCAGGGCACGCACGCTACCAAGACCCGGGGCGCGGTCCGCGGCGGCGGCAGGAAGCCGTACCGGCAGAAGGGCACCGGCCGGGCCCGCCAGGGCAGCATCCGGGCCCCGCAGTACACCGGCGGCGGCACCGTGCACGGCCCGGTGCCCCGGTCCTACGTGCAGCGGACCCCCAAGAAGATGAAGACCGCCGCGCTCCGCGGTGCGCTGTCCGACCGGGCCAGCAACGGCCGGGTGGCCGTGGTCAGCAGCTTCGTGGCCGGGGACGCGCCCAGGACCAGCGAGGCGACGGACCTGCTGCGCACGGCCATCGGGCTGACCGACGATGTGCTCCGGGCCCACGTGCTGGTCGTGGTGCGGGCCGACGACGAGCTGACCTGGAAGAGCCTGCGCAACGTGCCAGCTGTCCGGCTGCTGTCGGTGGGCCAGCTGAACACGTACGACGTCCTGGTCAGCGAGCACGTGGTGTTCACCCAGGCGGCGCTGGACGAGTTCACCGGCCGGGCCGCTGCGGCCAGGAAAGAGGATGACCAGTGAGCACCTCCCGGGTCCCCAATCCCCGTGACATCCTGCTGCGGCCGATCATCTCGGAGAAGACGTACCGGCTCGCGGACGACGGCAAGTACACGTTCCTGGTTCCGCAGCACGCCAACCGGACCGAGGTCCGGCAGGCCGTGGAGGCCGTGTTCGGGGTCAAGGTGACCGGCGTCAACACGCTCAACCGGCCGGGCAAGCGGCGCCGCACCCGGTACGGCTGGGGCCAGCGGCCGGCCACCAAGCGGGCCATTGTAAGCCTCGCCCAGGGCGAGCGGATCGACGTCTTCGGCGGACCGGTCGGCTAGCGGCCAGATAGAGGAGCTTGAGCACACACATGGCTATCCGCAAGTACAAGCCGACCACCCCGGGACGGCGGGGCGCCACCGGCGCGGACTTCTCCGAGCTCACCCGCAGTGAGCCGGAGAAGTCGCTGGTCCGCCCGCTGTCCTCGAAGGGTGGCCGGAACGTGCACGGCCGGATCACCGCGCGGCACCAGGGCGGCGGCCACAAGCGTGCCTTCCGGGTGATCGACTTCCGGCGCAGCGACAAGGACGGCGTCCCGGCCAAGGTTGCGCACATCGAGTACGACCCCAACCGGACGTCCCGGATCGCGCTGCTGCACTACGCCGACGGCGAGAAGCGCTACATCCTCGCGCCGCAGGGCCTGGCCCAGGGCGACGTGGTGGAGAACGGCCCGGGCTCGGACATCCGCCCCGGCAACTGCCTGGCGCTGCGCAACATCCCGACCGGCACCGTGGTGCACGCCATCGAGCTGCGCCCGGGCGGCGGGGCCAAGATCGCCCGCTCGGCCGGCTCCGGTGTCCAGCTGCTGGCCAAGGACGGCGGGTTCGCCCAGCTGCGGATGCCCTCCGGCGAGATCCGCCGGGTCGACGCGGCCTGCCGGGCCACGGTCGGCGAAGTCGGCAACGCCGAGCAGGGCAACATCAAGCTCGGCAAGGCGGGCCGGAACCGGTGGAAGGGCCACCGCCCGTCGGTGCGCGGGGTCGCGATGAACCCGGTCGACCACCCGCTCGGCGGCGGTGAGGGCAAGAGCTCTGGCGGCCGCCACCCGGTCAGCCCGTGGGGCAAGCCCGAGGGCCGGACCCGGCAAGAAAACAAGCCCAGCGACCGGCTGATCGTCCGCAGGCGCGGCAAGAAGAAGCGGTAGGAGCACTGAGCGATGCCTCGTAGCCTTAAGAAGGGCCCGTTCGTCGACGACCACCTGATCAAGAAGGTGGACGCGCAGAACGAAGCCGGAACCCGGAACCTGATCAAGACGTGGTCCCGGCGTTCCATGATCGTTCCTGCCATGCTGGGGCACACCATTGCGGTGCACGACGGCCGCAAGCACGTGCCGGTGTTCATCACCGAGGCGATGGTCGGGCACAAGCTCGGCGAGTTCGCGCCGACCCGCACGTTCCGCAGCCACGTCAGGGATGACCGCCGCAGCCGCCGCTAGGCCAGGCGACGGAGAAGAGAGCGAGAGAGCAGATGGAAGCTAGGGCCAAGGCGCGGTATGTCCGCGTCACGCCGCGGAAGGCCCGCCGCGTGGTGGACCTCATCCGCGGGCTGCCTGCGCAGCAGGCGCAGGCCGTGCTCGCCTTTGCGCCGCAGTCGGCCAGCGACCCGATCGGCAAGGTGCTGGCCAGCGCGATCGCCAACGCTGAGCACGGCCGGCAGGCGGACGCCGACTCGCTCGTGGTCAGCCGGGCGTGGGTGGACGAGGGCCCGACGCTGAAGCGGTTCCGGCCGCGCGCCCAGGGCCGCGGTTACCGGATCAACAAGCGCACCAGCCACATCACGGTCATCGTCTCCGACGAACCCAAGGGGAGGTCCCGCTAGTGGGGCAGAAGGTGAACCCGCACGGGTTCCGGCTGGGCATCACCACCGACTTCAAGAGCCGGTGGTATGCCGACAAGCTGTACAAGGACTACGTCGCGGAAGACGTGGCCATCCGCCGCATGCTGCAGCGCGGCATGGAGCGGGCCGGCATCTCCAAGGTGGAGATCGAGCGCACCAGGGACCGGGTCCGGGTGGACATCCACACCGCCCGGCCGGGCATCGTAATCGGCCGCCGTGGCGCCGAGGCGGACCGGATCCGTGGCGACCTGGAGAAGCTGACTGGCAAGCAGATCCAGCTCAACATCCTCGAGGTGAAGAACCCGGAGACCGACGCGCAGCTCGTGGCGCAGGGCGTGGCCGAGCAGCTGTCCAGCCGGGTGTCGTTCCGCCGCGCCATGCGCAAGGCCATGCAGACCACGATGAAGAGCCCGGGCGCCAAGGGCATCCGGGTGCAGTGCTCGGGCCGCCTCGGCGGCGCCGAGATGTCCCGGTCCGAGTTCTACCGCGAGGGGCGGGTGCCGCTGCACACGCTGCGCGCGGACATCGACTACGGCTTCTACGAGGCCCGGACGACGTTCGGCCGGATCGGCGTGAAGGTCTGGATCTACCGGGGCGAGGCGCCGCAGACCCGGGCCGAGCGCGAGGCGGCCGCGGCCGCCCTGCGGGCCGGCCAGCGCCGGGATAGGCCGGCCGGGCCACAGCGCCGGCGGCGCCCCGAGGGCGCTGACCGCGGCGACCGGGGCCCGGGCGCCGACCGGGGCCCGGGCGCCGACCGGGGCGACCGCGGCGACCGGGGCGACGAGCGGGCCGGGCCGGACCGGGCGCCCGCCAGCCAGGCCACCGCGGTGCCGCCGGCCGAGACGGCGCCCGCAGCGACCAGCGGTGAGGAGGGCTGAGTCATGCTTATCCCGCGCAGGGTCAAGCACCGCAAGCAGCACCGGCCGGACCGGCACGGGCAGGCCAAGGGCGGCACCCGGGTGGCGTTCGGTGAGTACGGCATCCAGGCTCTGGAGCACGCGTACGTGACCAACCGGCAGATCGAGTCGGCCCGTATCGCCATGACCCGGCACATCCGCCGTGGCGGCAAGGTGTGGATCACCATCTACCCGGACCGCCCGCTGACCAAGAAGCCGGCCGAGACCCGGATGGGTTCCGGCAAGGGCTCGCCGGAGTGGTGGGTGGCCAACGTCAAGCCGGGCCGGGTCATGTTCGAGCTGTCCGGGGTGGCCGAGCCGGTGGCCCGGGAGGCACTCCGCCGGGCCATGCACAAGCTGCCCATGAAATGCAAGTTCGTCAAGCGCGAAGTGGGGGAGGCGTGATGGCTGGACTGGCCGCCGCTGACCTGCGGAACTCCACCGAGGAAGAGCTCGACACCAAGCTCGCCGAGGCCAAGACGGAGCTGTTCAACCTCCGGTTCCAGGCCGCGACCGGGCAGCTGGAGAGCCACGGCCGGCTGCGCGCGGTCAAGAAGGAGATCGCCCGCATCTACACCGTGAAGCGGGAACGTGAGCTCGGCATTGTGATCCTGGTGGAAGAGGCGGAAGAGAGTGAGTGACGTGGAGCAGGGTGCGGCGCCGGCCCGCGGCTACCGCAAGGTCCGCGAGGGCTACGTGGTCCGGGACAAGATGGACAAGACCGTGGTGGTCGAGGTCGAGGACCGGGTGAAGCACCCGAAGTACGGCAAGATCATCCGGCGCACCAAGAAGTACATCGCGCACGACGGTGCGAACGCGTGCGGGGTCGGCGACCGGGTCCGGCTGATGGAGACCAGGCCGCTGTCCGCGACGAAGCGCTGGCGCGTCGCGGAAATCCTGGAGAAGGCCAAGTAACAACCACCCGCGGGGCGCGGGCCCCGCGAGACCCCGGCGTCAGGAAGCAGGAGTTGACGTGATCCAGCAGGAGTCGCGGCTTAAAGTCGCCGACAACACCGGAGCCAAGGAGATCTTGTGTATCCGCGTGCTCGGCGGCTCTGGCCGGCGATACGCGGGCATCGGTGATGTCATCGTGGCGACAGTGAAGGATGCCCTTCCCGGTGCCGGGGTGAAGAAGGGCGATGTCGTCAAGGCGGTCGTGGTGCGCACCCGCAAGGAGCGCCGCCGCGGTGACGGTTCGTACATCCGGTTCGACGAGAACGCGGCCGTGCTGATCCGGGACGGCGGGGACCCGCGCGGTACCCGCATCTTCGGCCCGGTCGGCCGGGAGCTGCGCGAGAAGCGGTTCATGC
Organism: uncultured Actinomycetes bacterium; assembly: GCA_963834515.1. Taxonomy (GTDB): domain Bacteria; phylum Actinomycetota; class Actinomycetes; order Streptosporangiales; family Streptosporangiaceae; genus RYN-230. The sequence goes on from CAWICB010000002.1 coordinate 312,498, forward strand.
GGATCATCTCGCTCGCGCCGGAGGTGCTGTGATGACCAGGAAGAGCGCGATGCCGAAGAAGAACGGGGCGGCCGCCCGGCCGCCGCGGATGAAGATCAAGAAGGGCGACCACGTGGTCGTCATTGCGGGCAAGGACGTGGGCCGGGAGGGCACGGTCATCCTGGCCGACCCGGAGCGGCAGCGGGTCCTGGTTCAGGGCGTCAACATGGTCCGCAAGAACAAGAAGGTGGATTACCAGGGGCAGCGCGGTGCCAAGACGGGCGGCATCGTGAACACCGAGGCGCCGATCCACGTCAGCAACGTGCAGCTAATCGACCCGGACACCAAGAAGCCGGCCCGCGCCGGGTTCCGCTACGACGAAGACGGCGCCAAGGTCCGGATCTCCCGCCCGGGCGGTAAGGACTTCTGATGACGACCACGACTGAGCAGGCACCGGCCCGGCCGACGTACCCCACGCCGCGGCTCAAGCAGCGTTACCGGCAGGAGATCGCGCCGGCCATGCGCGAGGAGTTCAGCTACGGCAACGTGATGCGGACGCCCACGCTGACCAAGATCGTGGTGAACATGGGCGTCGGCGAGGCGGCCCGGGATGCCAAGCTGATCGACGGCGCGATCCGGGATCTCACGGTCATCACCGGGCAGAAGCCCGCGGTGGCCCGGGCCCGGAAGTCCATCGCCCAGTTCAAGCTGCGCGAGGGCATGCCGATCGGCGTGCACGTGACGCTGCGCGGCGACCGGATGTGGGAGTTCCTGGACCGGCTGCTGTCGCTGGCCCTGCCCCGTATCCGGGACTTCCGCGGGCTGTCCGACCGGCAGTTCGACGGCCGGGGCAATTACACGTTCGGTCTCAACGAGCAGCTGATGTTCCACGAGATCGACGCGGACAAGGTGGACCGGCAGCGCGGCATGGACGTGACCGTGGTGACCACCGCGACGACTGACGAAGAGGGCCGCTCATTGCTGCGGCGGCTCGGCTTCCCGTTCAAGGAGAACTGATCAGTGGCGAAGAAAGCGCTTGTCGTTAAGGCGAAGCGGACGCCCAAGTTCAAGGTGCGCGGGTACACCCGGTGCTCGCGCTGCGGGCGGCCGCGCGCCGTATACCGCAGGTTCGGCCTGTGCCGGATCTGCTTCCGCTCGATGGCCCACCGCGGTGAGCTGCCGGGCATCACAAAATCCAGCTGGTAGCCGAACGCCGGCTGCTGGCCGTGACCAACCTGGGCGCGGGAGAGACCGCGCCCACCGACCACGCCGCAGGTCCCACCGGGAAACCACGGCGAGGAGGGCCACCAGGCCATGACGATGACCGACCCGATCGCAGACATGCTGACCCGTCTGCGCAATGCCAACTCGGCGTACCACGACACGGTGGGCATGCCCAGCTCCACGATCAAGGTCAGGATCGCGGAGATCCTCAAGCAGGAGGGCTACATAGCCGGCTTCACGGTGGAAGACGCCGAGGTGGGCAAGAGCCTCGTGCTGTCGCTCAAGTTCGGGCCAACCCGGGAGCGCTCCATCGCGGGCATCAAGCGGGTGTCCAAGCCCGGCCTGCGGGTGTACGCGAAGAAGGACAACCTGCCCCGGGTGCTCGGCGGCCTCGGCGTAGCCATCATCTCGACCTCGGCCGGCCTGATGACCGACAAGCAGGCGAACAAGCGAGGCGTGGGCGGGGAAGTCCTCGCCTACGTCTGGTAGGAGACCGCGATGTCACGAATCGGACGGCTCCCGGTGGAGATCCCCGGGGGTGTCGACGTCACCATCGACGGCCGGGCGGTCAGCGTCAAGGGGCCCAAGGGCAGCCTGGCCCTGGAGCTGACCCCGCCCATCGAGATCGCCCGGGAGGACGGCACGCTCCGGGTGACCCGGCCCAACGACGAGGGCCAGGTCCGGGCGCTGCACGGGCTGTCCCGCACGCTGGTGCAGAACATGGTCACCGGGGTCACCCAGGGCTACAGCAAGACGCTGGAGATCGTCGGGGTCGGCTACCGGGTCCAGGCCCGGGGCTCGAACCTGGAGTTCTCGCTGGGCTTCAGCCACCCGGTGATGGTGACACCGCCGGAGGGCATCTCATTCCGCGTCGAGACACCGACCCGGCTGGTCGTCGAGGGCATCGACAAGCAGCAGGTCGGCGAGGTCGCGGCCAACATACGCAAGCTGCGCAAGCCCGACCCATACAAGGGCAAGGGCATCCGCTACCAGGGTGAGCAGATCCGCCGCAAGGTCGGGAAGGCTGGGAAGTAACCGATGGCTGGCACGAAGACCAGGTCCGGCAGCCGCACCGCTGCGCGCACCCGGCGGCACCTCCGGGTGCGCAAGAAGGTGCTGGGCAGCGCCGAGCGGCCGCGGCTGATCGTGAACCGGTCGGCCCGGCACACGTCGGTCCAGCTGATCGACGACGGCACGGGCCGGACACTCGCATCCGCATCTACCCTGGAAGAGGGGCTGCGGACGGCCGATGGCGACAAGACGGCCAAGGCCCGCCAGGTCGGCGCGCTGCTCGCCGAGCGGGCCACGGCGGCCGGCATCAGTGCGGCCGTGTTCGACCGGGCTGGCTGGACGTACCACGGGCGGATCGCCGCCCTGGCCGACGCCGCCCGCGAAGGCGGCCTGTCCCTGTGACCACGGTGACCACGGTGAGCGCGATGCGCACCGCAGGCGTTGAGATACATGAGAGAAGGAACATCTGATGGCAGGACCTCCGCGGCGTGGCGGCGGCGGCGAGCGGCGTGACCGCCGTGACGACCGCCGCGGCGGTGCCGCCGACAAGGGCACGGCCTACCTGGAGCGGGTCGTCACCATCAACCGGGTGGCCAAGGTGGTCCAGGGTGGCCGGCGGTTCAGCTTCACCGCGCTGGTCATCGTGGGCGACGGCAACGGCATGGTGGGCGTGGGCTACGGCAAGGCCAAGGAGGTGCCCGCGGCTATCGCCAAGGGTGTCGAGGCGGCCAAGAAGTCGTTCTTCCGGGTGCCCCGGATCGCGGGCACCATCCCGCACACCGTGCAGGGCGAGGAGTCCGCGGGCGTGGTGCTGCTGAAGCCGGCCAGCCCCGGGACCGGCGTCATCGCCGGCGGCCCGGTGCGCGCCGTGCTGGAGTGCGCGGGCGTGCACGACGTGCTGTCCCGCTCGCTCGGCTCGTCCAACCCGATCAACGTGGTGCACGCTACGGTGGCCGCGCTGAAGAGCCTGAAGCGCCCCGAGGAGATCGCCGCCCGGCGCGGGCTCCCGATCGAGGACGTGGCCCCGGCGGCCATGCTGCGCGCCCGCGCGGCAGCGGCCAGTGCCGGCGCCGCGTCCGGCAACAGCTGAGCGGAGCAGGGTGATGGCACAGCTGAAGGTAACCCAGACCCGGTCGGAGATCGGGGGCACCAAAGCGCAGCGCGATTCGTTGCGCTCACTGGGGCTGAAGCGGATCGGCCAGTCGGTCGTCAAGGACGACCGGCCCGAGTTCCGCGGCATGATCTACGCGGTGCGGCACCTCGTCACCGTCGAGGAGGTCGACTGACATGCTGAGAATCCACCATCTCCGCCCGGCCCCGGGCGCGCGCACCGAGCGCACCCGGGTCGGCCGCGGTGAGGCATCCAAGGGCAAGACCGCGGGCCGCGGGACCAAGGGAACCAAGGCCCGCGGGCAGGTGCACCTGGGCTTCGAGGGCGGCCAGATGCCGCTGCAGCGCCGGGTGCCGAAGCTTAAGGGCTTCTCCAACTCCCGGTTCAAGACCACGTACCAGGTGGTCAACACCGGCCGGCTGGCCGAGCTGTACCCGCAGGGTGGCGAGGTGACGCCGGAGGACCTGGCGGCCAAGGGCGCGGTCCGGCCCGGCCAGCTGGTCAAGGTGCTGGGTGAGGGGGACACCGGGGTGGCGCTGCGGGTGACCGCACACGCGTTCTCCGGCTCCGCCCGGGAGAAGATCACCTCGGCTGGAGGGACGGTCACTGAGCTGTGATGCGCGGGCCAGCCGGGCCACCGGCCCGGCTGGCCGGCGCGGTGAACGTGGCGCAGCGTCGAACACCCGCCAGCGCACAGTTATCGTCACTGAGCGCACGGGGCTGTTACAGTGCTGCGGACGCGTTACACTGCGGCGCACCGGCGGCCGGCGCCACCCCCGGGAAGGCACGGCCGGACCCCGTTGACCGATCTAGTTGAGGACGGCGCATGCTGACCGCGTTCCTTCGGGCCTTCCGGACGCCTGACCTGCGCAAAAAGCTGCTGTTTACGCTCGGGATCCTGGCCGTGTTCCGGCTGGGGGCGGCGATCCCGACCCCGGGCATCTCCGAGAAGGCGGTGCAGTTCTGCACCGGCCTGGAGAAGACCAGCAGTGCGGCAGGCGTGTACCAGCTGGTCAACCTGTTCAGCGGCGGCGCGTTGCTCCGGCTGTCGGTGTTCGCGCTGGGCATTATGCCGTACATCACGGCCAGCATCATCCTGCAGCTGCTGGCCGTGGTCATCCCGCGGCTGGAGACGCTGCGCCAGGAGGGCCAGGCCGGCCAGGCGAAGATCACCCAGTACACCCGGTACCTGACCGTGGGGCTGGCCGTGCTGCAGTCCACCGGCATCGTGGCCTACACCCGGTCCGGCAACCTGTTCTCCGGCTGCAGCGAGCAGCTCATCCCGAACCCGTCGGTGTTCACCATCGCCACCATGGTGATCACCATGACGGCCGGCACCTGTGTGATCATGTGGCTCGGTGAGCTGATCACCGACCGCGGCGTCGGCAACGGCATGTCGGTGCTCATCTTCACCACCGTCATCTCCCAGATGGCGGGCTACATGGTGGACGTGTACGACTCCAAGCACATCGTGGTGCTGCTGGTGGTGGCGCTGGTCGCGGTGGCCATCGTGGCGTTCGTGGTGTTCATGGAGCAGGCCCAGCGCCGGATCCCGGTGCAGTACGCCAAGCGGATGGTGGGCCGCAAGATGTACGGGGGCACGTCCACCTACATCCCGCTCAAGGTGAACCAGGCCGGGGTCATCCCGGTCATCTTCGCCTCGTCGCTGCTCTACATCCCGATCCTGGCCGCCGGGCTGTTCGGCAACAAGAACCATCCCTCGCGCTGGGTCAACTGGATCGACAACAACCTCGGCAACGGGGTGACCGGCGACTCCGCCCTGTACATGGTGTCGTTCTTCATACTGATCGTCTTCTTCACCTACTTCTACGTATCCATCACCTTCAACCCGACGGAGGTGGCGGACAACATGAAGAAGTACGGCGGGTTCATCCCCGGTATCCGCCCCGGGCGGCCCACCGCCCAGTACCTGAACTACGTGCTCACCCGGCTCACTGCGCCCGGGTCGATATACCTGGGCCTGATCGCCCTCGTCCCGATGGTGGCCTTCGCGCTGCTCGGGGTGGGCACCCAGTTCCCGTTCGGCGGGACCAGCATCCTGATCGCGGTGGGGGTGGGACTGGACACGGTGAAGCAGATCGAGAGCCAGCTGCAGCAGCGTAACTATGAGGGCTTCCTGCGATAGTGCGCCTCGTCCTTGTCGGGCCCCCCGGTGCGGGCAAGGGGACACAGGCCCAGTTCATAGCGTCGCACCTGTCTATCCCGAAGATTTCGACAGGTGACATCTTCCGCACCAATGTCAGCCAGGGCACCGCGCTCGGGCGCCGCGCGCAGGCGTTCATGGAGCGCGGTGACCTGGTTCCTGACGAGGTGACCATCGCCATGGTCACCGACCGGCTGCAGGAGGACGACACCCAGTCCGGGTTTCTGCTGGACGGCTTCCCGCGCAACGTGCCGCAGGCCGAGACGCTCAAGAAAATGCTCTCCGCCTGGGACTCGCGGCTGGACGTGGTGCTCGAGCTGGTGGTGGACGACGACGAGGTGGTCCGGCGGCTGTCCGGCCGCCGCACCTGCCGCCGCTGCGGCCGGATCTGGCACGTGCTCTTCGACCCGCCCGCGCACCGGGAGATCTGCGACGACTGCGGCGGCGAGCTGTTCCAGCGGGACGACGACCGGGAGGAGACGATCCGGCACCGGATCGAGGTGTACCAGGAACAGACCGCACCGCTGGTGGCGTTCTACGCCGACGAGGGCATCCTGCTCGGTATCGACGCCACCGGCCCGGTCGAGGAGATCACCGAGCGGGCGCTCAGTGCCCTCCGCCGGTTCATCCGCTGACCGCGGGCCGCGGGTACGGTTGAAGCAGCCGCGGCAGGAGGGAGATGCGGATGCCGAGCGATCCCAAGCTCCGCTGCTCCGACGCGGACCGGGAGCGGACCGTGGCGCTGCTGCGCGAGCACCTGGCCGCGGGCCGGCTGACGGCCGAGGAGTTCAACGAGCGGCTGGAGGCGGCGTTCGCGGCCCGGACCCAGGGCCAGCTCGACGAGCTGCTGGCCGACCTGCCGGCCATCGACCTGTACGAGCTGCCCGACGCCACGGTGCGCCGCCAGTGGCCCGGCTACGGCCAGCTGCCCTGGAGCCGGCGGTCCAGCTGATCGAGCCGGCCGCACGCAGGCCGGCGATGCAGCGGGCAGCCGCACCAGCGGGCGTTAGGCGGAATGGGAATTTTCCTGGCCCGTCCCCGGTTCGCAATGTCAGGCAGGGTCGCGTAGACTCTGCTCCGGCCCGTGAGTTGCTCTTGCTGTTTAGCCATGCCTCACGGGTACAAGTACCACGACCAACGAAGTAGACAACACCTGCCTGCACGCGTCACCAGTGGCGAGCGCAGCGGGCCTGACAGCAAAGCGCGGAGGACATGCCCAAGAAAGACGGCGCCATCGAGATCGAGGGCAGGATCGTCGAATCACTTCCCAATGCCTTCTTCCGGGTGGAGCTGGACAATGGGCACAAGGTTCTCGCCCACATCAGCGGGAAGATGCGGATGCACTACATCCGTATCCTCCCCGACGACCGGGTTGTCGTTGAGCTGAGCCCTTACGACCTGAGCCGCGGCCGGATTGTCTACCGGTACAAGTAACCGAGCCGGAGGAGGCCGCGATGAAGGTCAAGCCGAGCGTTAAGAAGATCTGCAGTAAGTGCCGGGTGATCCGGCGGCATGGCCGGGTAATGGTCATCTGCTCTGACCCGCGGCACAAGCAGCGCCAGGGCTGACGCCCTGATCTAGGCGCACCCGCACCCTTGGCCGGCCTGGCCGGCCAGGGGCACCCCCGGAGGAGGCCGGGGCCCTGCCCGGGCAGGGGCAGGGGAGCGGGCGCGTACGACCTCCGCCACGAAGAAGGAGAACTGCCCGCCCATGGCACGCCTCGTTGGCGTCAACCTCCCCCGCGAAAAGCGGCTGGAGGTCGCGCTTACCTACATCTACGGAATCGGGCACACCCGGGCGCTGGAGACCATCAAGGCCACCGGCGTCAGCGCGGATACCCGGGTCCACCAGCTCACCGACGACGACCTGGTCCGGCTCAGGGACTGGATCGAGGCGACCTACCAGGTCGAAGGTGACCTGCGCCGCGAGGTGCAGGCCGACATCCGGCGCAAGGTCGAGATTGGCTGCTACCAGGGCATCCGGCACCGCCGCGGGCTGCCCGTGCACGGCCAGCGCACCCAGACCAACGCACGCACCCGCAAGGGCCGCAAGAAGACAGTGGCCGGCAAGAAGAAGGCCGGGAAGAAGTAGTCCGTGCTGCGTGGCCGCGCGGGAGCGCGGCACGGAAGACGCAGCCTGCCGCGGACCGACGACCTCACCGAATAAGGAAGCTAATGCCGCCAAGGAGCCGCACGGCCACCACCAAGAAGGTGCGCCGCAAAGAACGGAAGAACATAGCTCACGGGCACGCCCACATCAGGAGCACGTTCAACAACACCATCGTCTCGATCACCGACCCGGTGGGCAACGTCATCTCGTGGGCGTCGTCCGGCCAGGTCGGTTTCAAGGGGTCCCGCAAGTCCACCCCGTTCGCCGCGCAGATGGCCGCCGAGGCCGCCGCCCGCCGGGCCATGGAGCACGGCATGCGCAAGGTTGACGTGTTCGTCAAGGGCCCGGGCTCCGGCCGGGAGACCGCGATCCGTTCCCTGCAGGCGACCGGGCTGGAAGTCGGGTCGATCCAGGACGTCACCCCCGTTCCGCACAATGGCTGCCGCCCGCCCAAGCGGCGCCGGGTCTGAGGGAGTAAACGAGACAATGGCGCGATACACGGGCGCGGACTGCAAGCTGTGCCGCCGTGAGAAGATGAAGCTCTTCCTGAAGGGTGCTAAGTGCGATTCGCCGAAGTGCCCGATCGAGATCCGGCCCTACCCGCCGGGTGAGCACGGCCGGAACCGGCCCAAGGAGAGCGAGTACCTGCTGCAGATCCGGGAGAAGCAGAAGGCCCGCCGGGTCTACGGCGTCCTGGAGCGGCAGTTCCACGGGTACTACGAGGAAGCCTCCCGCAAGCGCGGCATGACCGGCGAGAACCTGCTCCAGATCCTGGAGAGCCGCCTGGACAACGTGGTGTACCGGGCCGGCTTCGCCAAGAGCCGGGACATGGCCCGCCAGCTGGTGCGGCACGGTCATTTCCTGGTCAACGGCAAGAAGGTGGACATTCCGTCCTACCGGGTGAGCGAGAACGACATCATCGAGGTGCGGCAGAAGTCGCTGGAGATGACGCCGATGGTGGTGGCCCGCGCCGAGGCGGGCGAGCGCCCCTCGCCGGCCTGGATGGAGGTCATCCCGGACAACATGCGCATTCTGATCCATCAGCTCCCGGCCCGGGCCCAGATCGACACCCAGGTCCAGGAGCAGCTCATCGTCGAGTACTACTCGAAGTAATACGCTCGCTGTAGGCCGCCTGCCATCGGGGCAGCGGCCGGCAGCGGGGGGCGGTCCCGGTCAGTGGTACGGCCGGCCGCCGGGAAGATCGCGGCGTCATATAGCGGGCGCCGCGGAAAGGGGTACCAATGCTCATCGCCCAGCGCCCGACCCTGACCGAAGAGCAGGTCGGCGACTTCCGGTCCCGGTTCGTTATCGAGCCGCTGGAGCCAGGCTTCGGCTACACGATCGGCAACTCGGTCCGCCGCACGCTGCTCTCCTCGATTCCGGGGGCCGCGGTGACCAGCATCCGGATCGAGGGTGTGCTGCACGAGTTCAGCACCGTGCCGGGGGTGCAGGAGGATGTCACCGACATCATCCTCAACCTGAAGGAACTGGTCGTCTCCTCCGAGCAGGACGAGCCGGTCGTGATGTACCTGCGCAAGCAGGGCCCCGGTGAGGTCACCGCGGCCGACATCGCCCCGCCCGCCGGGGTCGAGGTGCACAACCCGGCGCTGCACATCGCCACGCTCAACGCCAAGGGCAAGCTGGAGATGGAGCTGACCGTGGAGCGCGGCCGTGGTTACGTGTCCGCCGCGCAGAACAAGCAGCCGGGCCAGGAGATCGGCCGGATCCCGATCGACTCCATCTACTCCCCGGTGATGCGGGTCACCTACAAGGTCGAGGCCACCCGGGTCGAGCAGCGGACCGACTTCGACAAGCTGATCCTGGACGTGGAGACCAAGCCGTCCATGCGGCCGCGGGACGCGGTGGCCAGCGCGGGCAAGACCCTGGTCGAGCTGTTCGGGCTGGCCCGTGAGCTGAACGTGGAGGCCGAGGGCATCGACATCGGGCCGTCGCCGACGGACGCCGCGCTGGCCGCGGACCTGGCGCTGCCCATCGAGGAGCTCAACCTCACCGTCCGCTCGTACAACTGCCTCAAGCGTGAGGGCATCCACACCGTGGGCGAACTGGTCGCCCGCAGTGAGCAGGACCTGCTGGACATCCGCAACTTCGGCGCCAAGTCGATCGAGGAAGTCAAGCAGAAGCTGGTCGACATGGGTCTCGCGCTCAAGGACTCGCCGCCCGGGTTCGACCCGGGCACCGCGGCGGACAGCTACGGCGCGGACGACGACGACAGCTACGTCGAGACCGAGCAGTACTGATCTCAGCAGTACTGGCCGGGCCACTCCTGGCCCGGCCAGCGAACCTAGGAGAACGTTCCGATGCCCACGCCCACCAAGGGCCGCCGGCTGGGCGGTAGCGCTGCCCATCAGCGGCACCTGCTGGCGAACCTGGCGACTGCCTTGTTCGAGCACGGCAAGATCACCACGACCGAAGCCAAGGCGCGGCGGCTGCGGCCGTACGCCGAGCGGCTGATCACCTTCGCCAAGCGGGGTGACCTGGCCGCGCGGCGCCAGGTGCTCACCGTGGTGGCGGACAAGGGCGTGGTGCACACGCTGTTCACCGAGATCGGCCCGCAGTTCGCGGCCCGGGACGGTGGCTACACCCGGATCACCAAGATCGGCCCGCGGAAGGGCGACAACGCCCCGCTCGCGGTCATCGAGCTGATCCAGGAGGAGGCCGAGGCCAGGCCGTCGCGCCGCCGCCGGGCCCGCCGGCAGCCCGCGGCCGCGCCCGCAGCGGCGCAGCCGGCGGCCACCGGGCCGGCTGCTGACGCGGAGCCTGCGGCTGAGCCGGCCGAGGAGGCCGAGGACAGTGTGGCGGCGGCCGAGGAGGCCGCCGCGGCGGATGGCCTGGCTGACGAGGCTGAGGCCGAGCCGGAGCAGGTCGAGGCGGACGACCTGGCCGCCGAGGAGGCCGGCGACGTGGCCACCCCGGGTGCCGGGGACGAGGCGGGCGCCGGGGATGAGGCGGACGCTGAGGCAGCCGACGACCAGCCCGCCGGCAGCTGAGCTAACCTGCCGTCTCCGGCTCGATCTCGGTTACGACGGCGCAGAGTTCTCCGGGTGGGCGCGCCAGCCTGGCCAGCGCACCGTTCAGCAGGTGGTCGAGGACGCTCTCGGCCACCTGTTCCGGCTGGCGGAGCCGCCGCCGCTGCTGACCGTGGCGGGCCGGACCGACGCGGGCGTGCACGCCCGGGGCCAGGTGGCGCACGTGGACGTGCCCGCCGCCGCCTGGGCGGCGATCGAGCCGGCCGCCCGGCGCAGGCTGCGTGGCCTGCTGCCGCCCGACGTCCGGGTCAGCGGGATCTCGCTGGCCCCCCCGGGGTTCGACGCCCGGTTCTCCGCCCTGTGCCGCCGGTACTCCTACCGGGTCTGTGACGACCCGGCCGGGCCGGACCCGCTGCGCCGGCGCGACACCCTGGCCTACCGCCGCCCGCTGGACGTGGCGGCCATGAACGAGGCCGCCGCGCGGCTGCTGGGCGAGCACGACTTCGCGGCGTTCTGCCGCCGCCGGGCGGGCGCGAGCACGATTCGGGAACTGCTGGAGCTGTCCTGGGCCCGCGCCGAGCCCGGTGTGCTGGCCAGCCGGGTGGTGGCCGACGCGTTCTGCCACTCGATGGTCCGCGCGCTGACCGGGGCCCTGCTCAAGGTGGGCGACGGAAGCCGGCCGCCCGGCTGGCCGGCCCAGGTGCTCGGCGCCCGGGCCCGCGACCCGGCCGTGCCGGTCGTCCCACCGCACGGGCTGTGCCTGGAAGAGGTCCGGTACCCGGCGGCGGGGCAGCTCGCCGAGCGGGCCCGGGCGACCCGGCGGGTGCGGGCGTAGCGGGCCAGCCGACGCGGAGCGGGCTCAGCGGGTCAGTCCGCTCAGCGGGTCAGCCCACGCAGGGCGGGCTCAGCGGGTCAGCCCGCTCAGCGGGTCAGCCCGCGCAGAGCGGGCTCAGCGGGTCAGTCCAGGCAGAGACAGAACGGGTGCCCGGCCGGATCCAGGAACACCCGGAACGTCGTGCCGGGCTGGTGCTCGTGCTTGGTCGCGCCGAGTTCCAGCAGAGCCGCTTCGGCGGCGTCGAGGTCGTCGACGATCACGTCGAGGTGCATCTGCTGCGGCACGTCCTGAGCCGGCCAGTTAGCCGGGTTGTAGCCCGCCACCGGCTGGAACGAGATGCACTGCCCGTAGTCCGCGCGGACCTCAGCCCAGTCGGCGGAGATTTCGGCCTTCCAGTCCAGCAGCGCGCCGTAGAACGTCGCGAGCGCGCCCGGATCTGGACAGTCGATGACGATGCTCGGGAAGCGTGCGATAGCCATGCTGGGCACGGTACGGCCTGGTACCGACAGTCAGCTTCGGTGCCGGCCGCCGGCCGGTGTTCGGCGGGTGAGCCGGGCTCAGGGTGTGGTCGCGGGCTTGCCGAGCAGCATCCGGCTGGTCAGGCTCACGTTCGCGGTGCTGCCGACCAGGGCCCGGGAGAACGCGTCCAGCTGGGTCCGCTGTGCGGGGCTCTTGGGCGCCTTGAGGTCGGTGAACTCGGCCCAGGTCAGGATCAGGTAGTGGCCCTTGATCTCGGCTTCCTCCAGCCCGGTCCCCTTCATGAGGTTCCGGGTCGGGCCCTTGGCGCCGGGCAGCTGCTTGATGAACGCGGTCGCGCCGGTCGCCTTGCCGGCCTGCTGGCTGCCGGTCACGTTGGCCAGGTTGAGCACGCCGATGGTGGCCATGATCTGCTGCCCGGCGGACAGGTAGCTGGCCCGCATCACCTGGGTGCAGCCGCCCTGGCGCAGTGCGGCCTGCAGCTTGCCGCCGAGCACCATCCGGGCGCAGTTGGTCCCGGCGTGCGCCGCGGTGCGGACGGCGGTCGTGCCGCCGGTAGCGAACTGGGCCGGGAACAGCTCGGCCAGGGTCAGCGGAGTGGGGTCATCCCGCCGGGTGGTGATGTGCTGCCACGGTCCGGCGGGCGCGGCCGAACTGGCCGCTGGCGTCGGGTGCCGGGCTGGCGAAGAAGCGTTCGTGGTCGGCTGCCCGTGCCCGAAGCGCAGGTAGACCACGGTGATCAGCGCGCCGACGAGGACCAGCATGCCGGCCGGCATGAGCCACATCCGGGTCCGGCTGACCGGTTTGCGGGGTTTCCGGGGCTGGCCTGGTGTGCGGCCGCGGGCCGCGGAACGGGATCCCCGGGACGGGCGGCCCGCGGCCGGGCCGAGGTCGTCGGGCGCGCTCAGGTCGTGCGGTCCGCTCAGGTCGTACGGTCCGCTCAGATCGTCGGGCGCGCTGAAATCATGCGGTCCGCTCAGGTCGTGTGGTCCGGTGAGGTCGTGTGGTCCGGTGAGGTCGTACGGCGCGCTGAGGTCGTACGGTCCGCTCAGATCGTCGGGCGCGCTGAAATCATGCGGTCCGCTCAGGTCGTGCGGTCCGGTGAGGTCGTGCGGTCCGCTCAGGTCGTACGGTCCGCTCAGGTCGTACGGTCCGCTCAGATCGTCGGGCGCGCTGAAATCATGCGGTCCGCTCAGGTCGTGCGGTCCGGTGAGGTCGTGCGGTCCGGTGAGGTCGTCCCCGCCGCGGACATCGTGGGCCGCGCCCAGGGCCGCCTCGCGGCTGCGCCGGGCGGCCAGCCGCCCACCCGGCCGGGCGTCCGGCCGTGCCGCGCGGTCCGGGTCGGCCCGCTGGCCGGGGAACGGGCCCGGGCCGGTGAGTCCGGCAGGCTGCTGGGCTCCGGGCTGGCCAGCCGCCCTCGGTCCGTAGGCCGCTGGCCCGGCGGCCGCCTCGGACGGGCTGGCCGGTCCGGCGTCGGCCCGTCTCGCGCCCGGCTGCTCCGGGGCCGGTACTGGCGGGCTGGTCCACTCGCCGCCCAGCTGGGCGTCGTCCACCACCGCCCAGGTCTGGGTGGCGGTGGCATCGGCGGCCGGGTCGCTGACCGCGAGCTGGGAGTAGCCCGGTTCCGCCGCCCCGGGACCCAGCCCCGCGGCCGGGGCCGGGCGCCCGGCGGCGGCGCGCAGCTCCGCCGAGTTCCATGGCGAGAACTGGCCCGGCGGGTACACCGGGTCAGGCGCCCCCGGGGCCGGCGGGTAGCCACGGACCGGGCCATACCCGCCCGGCCCGGCCGTCCGGAACGCCCCTGAGCTCCACAGTGAGCCGCCTGGCCGCGGGCCCGCGGCTGACCCGCCGGGCGGCCGGGCACCGCCCTGGATCTCGTCGCCGGGCGGCCGCGGCGGGCGGCGCCACGCGTTCTCCCGTGAAGCGGCGGCGGCTGCGCCGGCCGGGGGCGGCGCCGGGGATTGCGCCGCAGGCCGGGCCGCGCTCCGGCCCCGCCCGGGCGCCTCGCCCCGCCGGCCTGGGCCGGCCCGCCCGGGTGCGGGGTCCGCCCCGCGGAGCTGATCAGGTCCGGCGGGAGCTCCCACGGCCGCTGCGGGCGGCGCGGTCGCCGGGGGCGGTGCGGCCGGCGCCGGGTCACGCCGGTGCGACCCACGGCCCCGGCCGGCCGGGCGGGCGGGCGGATATCCGCTGCTCACTGCGGGATACCCGGCTGAGCCATAGCCTGGCGGCTCACGGCCGGCCGGGTCATGGCCACCGGCCGGCTGCGGCCCGCTCCGGTCCGCTGGGTAGCCGCCGCCTGCTGGCTGGTAGCCGCCTGCTGGCTGGTAACCGCTAGCTGGCTGGTAACCGCCAGCCGGCCCGCCGCCAGCGGACTGGTACCTGCCCGCTGGCGGGTAACCGTCGGCGGCGGGTGGCGCGTGCCGCGCCCGGCCCGGCGGCCTCCCGGACGCCGCAGCAGGCCCCCAGGCCTCCCCAGACGCGGCCTGGTCGCCGGGGCCATCACCAGCGCCGGATGTGTCTGCAGGCTGTCCTGAGGGCTCTCCGCGCTGTCCTGGGACGGCTGCGGGCCAGTCCGGGCCGGGCGGCGCCCAGACCCCGGTGTGGCGTCCCGCCACGCCCTCCCGGCTGTCCGGCGGGCCGCTGCGCTCCTCACCCGGATAGCCCATGCGGCGAGCGTATTGGTTTTACGTGCCGAAGCTGGGCCGGACCGGTATTTTCGGCGGGCCGGACCATCCCCGCAGCCGCTACGGCCAGCGCGGACTGATCACTTTGACCGTGCTGGTAACGGCCGGTATCCTTCATGGACGTCCACGTGCGTTCGCATGCCCGCGGTGCCCGCTCAGCGCGGCTGGTTGCGCGGTTAGCGAATGCGTCGGACTCCCCACACCCGGTCAGCCGGCTCAGCCGGTTGCCCCCGGGCGTGGCGGCCAAGGATCGGTCCCACCACACGAAGGCTTACTACCGTGCGCACATTCAGCCCCAAGGCCGGCGACATCCAGCATCAGTGGCATGTCATTGATGCCTCCGATGTGGTTCTCGGCCGCCTGGCCAGCCACGCGGCCATCCTGCTGCGCGGCAAGCACAAGCCGATCTTCGCGCCGCACGTGGACACCGGCGACTTCGTCATCGTGGTGAACGCCGAGAAGGTCGCGCTGAGCGGCCGCAAGCTGGAGCAGAAGCGCGCGTACCGGCACTCTGGCTACCCGGGCGGGCTGCGTGCGGTGGCCTACGGTGACCTGCTGGACAAGCACCCGGAGCGGGTCATCGAGAAGGCCGTCCGCGGGATGCTGCCGAAGAACTCACTGGGCCGGAGCATGCTGCGCAAGCTCAAGGTTTACGCCGGGCCGGACCACCCGCACCAGGCGCAGCAGCCGGTGCCCTACGAGATCAAGCAGGTCGCCCAGACCGAGCCCGCAAATGCGGGCACCCGCTGACGCAGCGCGGCCTGGAACGCCACCTGGCGGTCGCGCTGACCGGAACCGATGAGGAAGTACGAGGGAATGAACCGTGGCCGAGTCCACTGACACGCAGACGCTCGAAGCTGGCGCCAGCGTGGAGACGGCGGAAGACGCCGGGGAGCACGTGTCGGAGTACACGACCGAGACGGCCGCGGATGCCGGCGAGCGGCAGGCGGCAGGCCGGCCGGTAGTCACCGGCCGCGCGCTCGCCACCGGGCGCCGCAAGGAAGCAATCGCCCGGGTGCGCATCGCGCCGGGCAGCGGGCAGTGGAAGATCAACGACCGCTCGCTCGAGGAGTTCTTCCCGAACAAGGTGCACCAGCAGCTGATCAGCGAGCCGTTCGTCAGCCTGGGTGCGGAGAACCAGTTCGACGTGATCGCGCGGATCACCGGTGGCGGCGTCACCGGACAGGCCGGTGCGCTGCGGCTTGGCATCGCCCGGGCGCTGACCCTGGTCGACCCGGAGAATAGGCTGACCCTGAAGCGGGCCGGCTTCCTCACCCGGGACCCACGAGTCAAGGAGCGCAAGAAGTACGGGCTGAAGAAGGCGCGGAAGGCACCTCAGTACTCCAAGCGCTGACCACGCAGCCTGCTTTCAGTAACCCCCCGCAGAGGTCTGTTTGGCATGTCCGCGATGACTAGTTGACCCGGGGGGAGTTGCTTGGCCATGGCCCGGCTTTTCGGAACTGACGGTGTTCGTGGTGTGGCTGGGGAGGACCTGACCAGCCAGCTGGCTCTGGATGTCTCCCAGGCGGCCGCGACCGTGCTGCACAACTCGGGGGCCTTCGAGGCCAAGGAGGCGGCCGGGCGGCGCCCGCTGGCCGTGGTGGGCCGCGATCCGCGGGCCTCCGGCGAGTTCCTGGAAGCCGCCGTGGTGGCGGGCCTGGCCGGGTCCGGGGTGGACGTGCTCCGGCTGGGCGTCATCCCGACCCCCGCGGTGGCCTTCCTGACCCGGGATCTCGGTGCCGAGCTGGGCGTGATGCTCTCGGCTAGCCACAACCCGGCGCCGGACAACGGGATCAAGCTGTTCGGGCACGGCGGCTTCAAGCTGCCGGACGGGGTCGAGGACGAGATCGAGGCGCACATCGGCATGCCGGCACCCCGGGCCAGCCTGCTTCCAGCGGGCTTCGGCCGGGTCAGCAACGCCGCCCGTGAGCGGGACCGGTACACCCGGCACCTGCTGTCCTCGGTGTCCGGGCCGGTGGGCGCGGACCGCCAGCCAGCCGCGCCGCTGGCCGGGCTCACCGTGGTGGTGGACTGCGCCAACGGTGCCGCGTCCGAGTTCGCCCCCCAGCTGCTCCAGCAGGCGGGCGCCAAAGTGATCGCGATCGGTGCCGAGCCGGACGGGCTGAACATCAACCACGGCTGCGGGTCTACCCACCTCGAGGTGCTCCGCGCCGAGGTGACCAGGCACGGCGCGGACGCCGGCATCGCGCACGACGGCGACGCGGACCGCTGCCTGGCGGTGAGCGCCGACGGGGCCGTGATCGACGGCGACCAGATCCTCGCCGTGCTGGCCCTGGCCCTGGCGGGCCAGGGCCAGCTGGCCGGGAACACCGTGGTCACCACCGTCATGTCCAACCTCGGCTTCCGCAACGCCATGCAGGACGCCGGCATCACCGTGGTGGAGACCGCGGTGGGCGACCGGTACGTGCTGGAGGCCATGCGGGCCGGGGAGTTCCGGCTCGGCGGGGAGCAGTCTGGGCACATCATCATGCTCGACCACGCCACCACCGGCGACGGCCTGCTGACCGCACTGCACCTGCTGGCCACCGCGGCCCGCCAGGCGCTGCCGCTGGCCGACGTGGCCGCCGTGATGACCCGGTACCCGCAGGTGCTGCTGAACGTCCCGGACGTGGACAAGGCGCGGGTCACGGCCTCACCCGAGCTGGCCGCCGCGGTGGCCGCCGCCGAGCAGGAACTCGGCACCTCGGGGCGGGTCCTGGTCCGGCCCAGCGGCACCGAGCCAGCCGTCCGCGTCATGGTGGAAGCCGTCGAAGCCGACCAGGCCCGGCTGATGGCCGACCGCCTGGCCGCCGCCGTCCGCGCCGCCGGCTGAGCAATCGGGTCAGCCGTTCTGCTTTGCCCTATCCCGGGACGGGAAAATCACTTTCGCTGTAGCGCTGCCGGGTGGCCGGGCTGGGCCGGCCCGGACGTGACAGGCTTGGGCGGGTGATCGTCGGCATCGGGGTGGACATCGTGGACATCGGGCGGTTCTGGGCCGCGCTGGAGCGGACCCCGGCGCTGGGCGCCCGGCTGTTCGCGGAGAGCGAACGCGGTGCCCGGGCCGAGTCGCTGGCGGCCAGTTCGCCGCTAAGGAGGCGGTGGCCAAGGCGCTCGGCGCGCCGGCCGGCCTGCGCTGGACCGACGTGACCGTGCAGCGGGATGCCGGGGCCGCCCGATGCTGCTGGTCAGCGGCACCGTGGCCGCTGAAGCCCAGCGGCTCGGCGTGCGCTGCTGGCATCTGTCGCTGAGCCATGATTCCGGGATGAGCATCGCGATGGTGGTGGCCGAAGGATGAGAAACGCGCACGAGGTAGCCAAAGTCCGCGCGGCCGAGCGCAGCCTGATGGCCCAGCTGCCGCCCGGCACGCTGATGCAGCGGGCCGCGGCCGGCCTGGCGTCGGTGTGTGCCGGGCTGATCAGCGGCACTGTCCCGGGCTGCCGGGTGGTGGTGCTGGCGGGCAGCGGGGACAACGGCGGCGACGCGCTGTACGCCGGGACCCGGCTGGCCCGCCGGGGGGCGTCGGTGCTCGCGGTCCGGGCGGCCAGCAAGATCCATGAAGCGGGCGCCGCGGCGCTCCGGGCCGCCGGGGGCCGGGTGGCGGCGGCCGACGACCCAGCGGTCCCGGCCGCGATCGGCGCGGCCGACCTGATCCTGGATGGCCTGCTGGGCATCGGCGGCCGGGGCGGGCTGCGCGAGCCGCAGGCCTCGCTGGCCAGGCTGGCCGCCCGGTCCCCGGCCGTGCTGGTAGCGGTGGACCTGCCCAGCGGGGTGGACGCGGACACCGGAGTGGTGGCCGGGCCGGCTATCCAGGCTGACGTCACGGTGACGTTTGGCACCATCAAGCCGGGCGAGCTGGTCGACCCGGGAGCCTGGCACGCCGGGGTGGTGGAACTGATCGATATCGGCCTGGCGCCCTACCTCGACGCTCCCGATCTCATCGCGCTGCAGGCTGCCGACGTGGGCGGGTTGCTGCCCCAGCCGCCGCCCGACTCGGACAAGTACCGCCGCGGGGTGATCGGCATCGTGGCCGGCAGCCAGCGGTTCACCGGGGCGGCGGCGCTGGCTGTGGGCGGTGCGCTGCGCGGCGGGGCGGGCATGGTCCGGCTGGTCTCGGCGGAGCACGCGGTAGCCGTGGTGCGGGCGCTCTGGCCGGAGGCGGTCATCACGGTGACCGGGCCGGACCGCCCGGCCAGCGAGGACATCGGCGTCGCTGGGCGGGTCCAGGCCTGGGTGGCCGGGCCGGGTATGGGCACCGACGACGATGCCCGGGAGCGGCTCGCCGCGGTCCTGGCCAGCGACGTGCCGGTGCTGGTGGACGCGGACGGGCTGACCCTGCTCGCGGCCGACCACAAGCTGCTCGACCGGGCCGCGCCCACGCTGCTGACCCCGCACGCCGGGGAACTCGGCCGGCTGCTCGGCGTCGACCCGGCCGATGTCGAGGCGCGCCGGCTCGAGCACGCTCGGCGGGCCGCGGCTGAGCTGGGTGCCACCGTGCTGCTCAAGGGATCGACCACGGTGATCGCGGCGCCCGGCGGGGGCCCGGTGTGGGCCAACCTGACCGGGACGTCGTGGCTGGCCACGGCCGGGACCGGGGACGTGCTGTCCGGGCTGGCCGGCGCCCTGCTGGCCCAGGGCCTGGCGGCTGGCCAGGCCGCGGCGGCCGCCGCCTACCTGCACGGCCTGGCCGCGCGGCTGGCCGCGGCCGGGGCCGGCGGACGGCCCGGGCTGGCCGCCCCGGCTGAGCCGTCCGCGGCGGCCTGGGCGGCCGGGACGGGGGCGGGCACCACCGCTGCGGCGGCCCCGATCGCCGCGGCGGACGTCATCGGGGCGCTGCCGGACGCGATCCGCTCGGTCCGGGAACAGGCGCGCTGAGCCGACCGGGCACCTGCGCAGGCGGCCGGAGCTGATCGGCCGCCCGGCCGCAGGCGGCCGGAGCTGAGCGGTCACCCACCGCAGGCGGCCGGAGCTGACCAGGCACCCGCCGCAGGCTGGCAAACTGGGACGCCATGGATGCTCCCGCGGAAGCAGTCATCGACCTGGCCGCCATCTCCGGCAACGTGGCCGCGCTGCGCGGCCGGATGGCCGGCCCGCAGCTGATGGCGGTGGTCAAGGCCGACGGATACGGGCACGGCATGCTGCCCGCGGCCCGCGCGGCGCTAGCCGGCGGGGCCGACTGGCTGGGCGTGGTGCACGTGGCCGAGGCCCTGGCGCTGCGCCGGGATGGGATCGGCAGCCCGGTGCTGTGCCTGACCGGGGTGCCGGGCGTGGCGCACGAGGAAGCGGTCCGGGCGGGCATCGACCTGACCGCCGACTCGGTGCCGCTGCTGGCCGAGATCGCGGCGGCCGGGGCGGCCGCCGGGCGGCCCGCCCGGGTGCACCTCAAGGCCGACACCGGGATGGCCCGGGGCGGCGCGACCCCGGCCGACTGGCCCGCCCTGGTGGCCGCCGCGCTGACCGCCCAGGCCGCCGGGACGGTCACGGTGGCCGGGATCTGGTCCCACCTGGCCTGTGCCGACATCCCGGGGCACCCGTCCATCGCCGCCCAGCTGGCCCGGTTCACCGAGGCCATCGCGGTGGCCGAGGCGGCCGGGGCCCGGCCCGAGGTGCGGCACCTGGCCAACACGGCGGCCGCGCTCACGCTCCCGGCGACCTGGTTCGACCTGGTCCGCCCGGGCGGCGCGGCGTACGGGCTGGCCACCCTGCCCGGGGGCGCCCCGGGCTGGCTCCGCCCGGCCATGACGGTGCGCACCCGGCTGGTGCTGGTCAAGGACGTGCCGGATGGCACCCCGGTGTCGTATGGCCACCGGTACACCACCCGGGGCGAGAGCACACTGGGGCTGATCCCGGTGGGCTACGCGGAGGGCATCCCGCGGCACGCGTCCGGGGTGGTCGAGGTCCAGGTGCGGGGCCGCCGCTGGCGCATCGCCGGCACCGTGTGCATGGACCTGTCCGTGCTCGACTTCGCGGCTGACCCCGCGGCCGCCGGGGACGAGGTAGTGCTGTTCGGGCCGGGCGACGCGGGTGAGCCCACGGCCCAGGACTGGGCGGACGCCCTCGGCACGGTGTCCTACGAGATCGTCACGAACTTCGCCGGGCTGCTGCCGCGAACCTACTCTGAAGTAGCATGTGGCCAGGACCAGCAGCGTACCGGGCAGCCGGACCCGGTGACTGGGCCGCGAGCCTGAGGTCACCCGGTGCCGGGGCGCTGCCGGGCCGGAGCCCGCGGCAGGAGGTGCGATGGCGACCTGGCGGCGGATCACCGGGGTGGCCGGGCTGGCCGCGGGGGCGGTAGCGGCCGGCGCCGGCGCGGTGCTGGCAGCCGAGCGGATTGCGATCGGCCGGGCTCAGCTGCTGCGCGGCACGTCGGAACCGGAGAACTTCGGCGGCCTGCGCGGCCGCGCACTGACCGTGCTGGCGGACGACGGCGTGCCGCTGCACGTGGAGATCGACGACCCGCCCGATCCCGGCCCCGCCAGCCAGCCGGACACGGAACTCCCGCCGGTCACCGTGGTGTTCTGCCACGGCTACACGCTGAACCAGGACTGCTGGCACTACCAGCGCCGTGACCTGCGCGGCAGGTACCGGCTGGTGTTCTGGGACCAGCGCGACCACGGCCGGTCCGGCCGCTCCCCCGGGGGGAGGTCAGCCAGCATCGACCAGCTCGGCGCCGACCTCGGCCGGGTGATCGCGGCGGTCGCCCCCGGCGACCTGCCGGTGATCCTGGTCGGTCACTCGATGGGCGGCATGACGATCATGGCGCTGGCGGGCCAGCACCCGGAGCTGTTCGGCAGCAAGGTCATCGGGGTGGGGCTCATCTCCACCACGGCCAGCGGACTGGACCGCGGCAGCCCGTGGATGCCCGGGCTGGCCCGGCCGGTGCTGCGCCGGGCACTCCCGGTGGTGCTGCGCGGCGCGGCCACCGGGTACCGGGCCGTCCTGGTCGAGCGGGGCCGCCAGCTAGCCAGCGACGTGTCGTTCCTGAGCACCCGGTTCGTCGGCTTCGGCGACTCGCGGGTCAACCCGGACGTGGTCGATTTCCTGGAGCAGATGATCAGGGACACGCCGATCGAGGTGATAGCGGCGTTCAGCGACGCGCTGTACGCCGTTGACCTGCGCGGCACCCTGCCCACCGTGGGCCGGGTCCCGGTGGTCATCATCACCGGGGACAAGGACCGGCTGATCTCGCCCTCGCTGGGCCTGGAACTGGCGGCGGAGATCCCGGGAGCCGAGCTGGCCTGGGTCTCCGGGGCCGGGCACGCCGTTATCCTGGAGGCCCCCGAGGTGGTCAACGAGGCCATCACCGGGCTGATCGCGCGGGCCGAGGCCGGCCGCGGTGCGCGGGAGCGCTCCGCCTGACCGGCCGGCCTGGCCCCGGGAACCCCGAGCAGAAGGCAGGTGCTGATCCGTGGCGGCGACGCACAGGGCGGCCGCGGTGGCCGGGACGGCCGCCGCCCCCACCCAGCGCGTAACGGTGCCCACCGCGGATGACATGCACACGCTGGGCCGGCGGCTCGCCGCCGTGCTCCGGGCCGGCGACCTGGTGGTGCTCGGCGGCCCGCTCGGCGCGGGGAAGACCACGCTGGTCCAGGGCATCGGCCAGGGCCTGGGCGTGCGCGGGCCGGTGACCTCGCCGACGTTCGTCATCGCCCGGGTGCACCCGGCGCTGGGCCGCGGGCCCGGCCTGGTGCACGTGGACGCCTACCGGCTGTCCAGCGTGGCCGAAGTGGACGACCTGGACCTGGATGCCGCACTGGACGACTGCGTGACCGTGATCGAGTGGGGGCAGGGCCTGGCCGAGGGACTCGCCGCGGACCGCCTCGAGGTCGGCATCGAGCTGAGCCCGGCCGGCCCGGGCACCGATTCCCGGACCGTCACTATGACCGGTATTGGGCCCCGCTGGGAGACCGCTGCGGATCCGTGTGTTGTGGCCTACCCGTAACTCCCGAGGCCATATAGTTTCGCTCTGTCCCCGGCATTGCTGACGCTGGCCCTGGCCCGCCAGGGTGGCGCCGGGCAGTGCGTCCCGCGCCGTTCTCGGACGGTCTGATCCCTTTCCCCGGAGGCGCGCCGTGGCTCACCAGGGGCCGCAACCCCCGCGCTCCAGCAGGCTGTCCGGACCACGCAGCAGCCCGCGCTGGAATGAGGCCGACCACCCGGACGACCCGGACGGCAACGAGGAACTGCCGCCCTGGGCGGGTCTCGCGATCGACCCGCGCTGGGCCGGCGGCCGGGACCGGAACCGGCCGGGCCGCCCGCCGCACCGGGACGGCCAGGACGGCCAGGACGCACCGGCCTCCGGCGGGCCGTCCCTGGGCGACGAGCCCAGCGCGCCGCGGCCGCGCGGCCGCCGCCAGGCCGCGGCCCGGGCCCGCCGGGCGCGCCGCTCGATGTACCTGTGGGGCAGCGTGGTCATCGTGGCCGCCGTGCTGGGCGGCGGGCTCTACCTGCTGCTCGGCCGGGGCGGCCAGACCGGCCAGCAGCCCGACGCGATGGTGACCACGTTCCTGCCCGGGGAGTTCCAGACCGCGCCCAACGCGTGCACCGCGGTCAGCGCGGCCACGCTCAGCCAGTACCTGCCGGGGAAGCGGACGATCGCGTCGCCGAGCTCGCTGGACGGCGGCGCGGCCAGCCTGTGCAGCTGGACGCTGGACGCCCGGCCGGTGTACCGGCTGCTCAACGTGCAGGTCCAGGCGTACGCCCCCAACGGGCTGGCCAGCGGGGACGGCAGCGCCACCAACGCGGCCATCGACGGCTACGCCCAGGCGCGGCAGCAGAAAACCAGCCCGCCGAAGAAGACCCAGCTGCCGAAGGCCGTGATCAGCCCGGTGCCGAACCTGGGCAGCAAGGCGTTCGCCGCGCTGCAGAAGGTCCAGTCGGGCGGCATCACCACCGACCAGCTGACCGTCGTGGCCCGGGACCGGAACGTCCTGGTCACCGTGGTCTTCGAAGGGGATTCCGGGCGGGGCGGTTACACCGCGGTCCCGGTCAGCCAGCTGACCGCTGGTGCGGTGGCCGCGGCCCGCGACGTGCTGTCCCAGCTGAAGAGCTGAGCCAGGCCGGCCGGTCACATCTGCCCGCCCGGGTTACTAGGCTGTGCATCCGTGCTGCTGCTTGCGTTCGACACCGCGACGCCAGCCGTGACGGTGGCCCTGCATGACGGGACGCACGCGCTGGCCGAAGTGACCACCATCGACGCCCGCCGCCACGGCGAGCTGCTGGCGTCCTCCATCGACCAGGTGCTGGCCCGGGCGGGCGCCAGCCGGCTGGACATCACCGCCATCGCGGCCGGCACCGGGCCGGGCCCGTACACCGGGCTGCGGGCCGGGCTGGTCACCGCGCGGGTGCTGGGCAGCGCGCTGGGCGTCCCGGTGCACGGCATCAGCACGCTGGACGTAATCGCCGCCGACGCGGTGGCCGGGGTGGGTGGCCGCGAGTTCGTGGTGGCCACCGACGCCCGGCGCCGGGAGGTGTACTGGGCGCGCTACGACGGCACCGGGACCCGGGTCAGCGGGCCCGCCGTGGCCAGCCCGGCCGCTGTGGCCGCGGAGATCCCGGACGGCACCCCGGTGGCCGGGGCGGGCGCCCTGCTGTACCCGGACCTGCTCGGCGGGCCCGGTGAGCCGGGCTACCCGGCGGCGGCCACGCTGGCCCGGCTGGCCGCCCAGCGGATCGCGGCGGGCCTGCCCGGGCTGGGCGCCGAGCCGGTATACCTGCGCCGCCCCGACGCGCAGGTGCCCGGCCCGCCAAAGCGGGTGACGGTGCCGTGACCGGTGGTGTCATGATCCGCGACATGACCGCGGCCGACCTGCCCGCCGTGCTGGAGCTGGAGCACGCGCTGTTCGGCGACGAGGCCTGGACCGAGGGGATGCTGGCCAGCGAGCTGGCCGGGGTGGCCAGCGGCCGGTACTACCTGGTGGCCGAGGACGGCGGGCAGCTGACCGGTTACGCCGGCCTGCTCACCCCGGGCGGTGGCCAGGCCGACGTGCTCACGCTGGCCGTGGCCGAGCAGCGCTGGGGCCAGGGGCTCGGCGCGGCGCTGCTCGACGCGCTGCTCAGCGAGGCGGCCCGGCGGGGCTGCGGTGAGGTGTTTCTTGAGGTCCGGGTGGACAACGCCCGGGCGCAGCGGCTGTACCAGCGCCGCGGCTTCACCGAAATCGGGATCCGGCGCGGCTACTACCAGCCATCCGGTACCGATGCCCTGGTCATGCGGCTGACCCTGGACCGGCCGGCCGGACCGGACGAGGACGGCCGGGCGGGCCGGGCCCGGCGGCCGTTCCGGCCCGCGATGCGGGGGGCCCGGTGACGGCCCCGCTGGTGCTGGGCATCGAGACGTCCTGCGACGAGACCGGCGCCGGGCTGGTCCGCGGGCACGAGCTGCTGGCCGACTCGGTGGCCTCCAGCGTCGCGGAGCACGCCCGGTTCGGCGGGGTGGTGCCCGAGGTGGCCAGCCGGGCCCACCTGGAGGCCATGGTCCCGGCTGTGGACCGGGCGCTGGCCACGGCCGGGGTCAAGCTGGCCGACGTGGATGCGATCGCGGTGACGGCCGGGCCCGGGACTCACCGGCGCGCTGCTGGTCGGGGTGTGCGCGGCCAAGGCGTACGCGCTGGCCCTGGGCAAGCCGCTGTACGCGGTGAACCACCTGGCCGCGCACATCGCGGTGGACCAGCTCGAGCACGGGCCGCTGCCGGTGCCCGCGATCGCCCTGCTGGTCTCCGGTGGCCACTCCTCGCTGCTGCTGGCCAAGGACGTGGCGGGTGACGTGCAGCCGCTCGGTGCGACCATCGACGACGCGGCGGGCGAGGCGTACGACAAGGTGGCCCGGGTGCTCGGGCTGCCGTTCCCGGGCGGCCCGCCGATCGACCGGGAGGCGCGGGCCGGGGATCCGGCCGCGATCGCCTTCCCCCGGGCCAAGTACCGGGATCAGACCTACGACTTCTCGTTCTCCGGGCTGAAGACCGCGGTGGCCCGCTGGGTGGAGGAGCGGCGCGCGGCCGGGCTCAGCGTGCCCGTGGCCGACGTGGCCGCCTCGTTCCAGGAGGCGGTGGCCGACGTGCTCACCCGCAAGGCGGTGCAGGCCTGCCGGGAGCACGGCGTCGAGCACCTCGTGATCGGCGGCGGAGTGGCCGCGAACTCCCGGCTGCGCGCGCTGGCGGCGGAGCGCTGCGCGGCGGCCGGCCTCCAGCTGCGGGTCCCGCGGCCCGGGCTGTGCACGGACAACGGGGCCATGGTGGCGGCCCTGGGCGCCGAGCTGGCCGGCCGCGGCGTCCCGCCTTCCAGCCTGGACGTGGGGGCCGACTCCGCGCTCCCGGTGACCAGCGTGCTGGCCTGACCGGCCCGCGGAACCCGGCCGCCGCGGGCCCGGCCAGGTTGACTGGCGGGCGCGCCCCGGCTACTGTTCGGGACTGGCACTCTCTAGGGTAGAGTGCTAATGCGACATGGCTGGACTGGCACCCGCGACGACAGCCAGCCGAGGTCGTTCCCCTATAGCCGTTTCCCCATCCTTTTCGGAGGAGGAGGTCAGATCGTGGCGACCGCTACCAAGGTTGTTCTCAAGCCACTCGAAGACCGGATCGTAGTCCGCACGCTGGAGGCCGAGCAGACCACCGCGTCCGGGCTGGTCATCCCGGACACCGCCAAGGAGAAGCCCCAGGAGGGCGAAGTCCTGGCGGTCGGCCCGGGCCGGTTCGACGACGCTGGCGCCAAGCGCGTCCCGATGGACGTGAAGGTGGGTGACGTCGTGCTGTACAGCAAGTACGGCGGCACCGAGGTGAAGTACCACGGCGAGGAGTACCTGGTGCTCTCCGCCCGTGACGTGCTCGCCATCATCGAGAAGTAACACTCGGCGACAGGCGGCGGGCGTGTCCCGCGACCAGATGTCCGCTCTGGACCACCGCCCCGGGCGCTTCCGGCGTCCGGGGCGGTAGTCCGTGGCAGGCCCGGTTGAGCCGCGGGCCGCGCCCGGCCGCCGCAATGACCCTGAATATCACAGCAATTTTGAGGTGCTCATGGCCAAGATGCTGGAGTTCGACGAGGACGCACGGCGCGCGCTCGAGCGCGGCGTGAACCGGCTCGCGGACGCCGTGAAGGTGACGCTCGGCCCGAGGGGCCGCAACGTCGTTATCGACAAGAAGTGGGGCGCTCCGACCATCACCAACGACGGGGTGACCGTCGCCCGTGAGGTGGAACTGGAGGACCCGTACGAGAACCTCGGCGCGCAGCTCGCCAAGGAGGTCGCGACCAAGACCAACGACGTGGCGGGCGACGGCACCACCACCGCTACCGTGCTGGCCCAGGCCATGGTCCGCGAGGGCCGGCGCTCGGTGACCGCGGGCGCGAACCCGATCGCGCTCAAGCGGGGCATCGACGCCGCGGCGGCCGCGGTGTCGGACCGGCTGCTCGAGATGGCCCGCGAGGTCGACGAGCAGCAGGAGATCGCGCACGTGGCCACGGTCTCGGCGCAGGACGCCAAGATCGGCGAGCTGATCGCGGAGGCGTTCGCCAAGGTCGGCAAGGACGGTGTGATCACCGTCGAGGAATCGCCGACCATGGGCCTGGAACTCGAGTTCACCGAGGGGATGCAGTTCGACAAGGGCTACATCTCCCCGTACTTCATCACCGACCAGGAGCGCATGGAGGCGGTCCTGGAGGACGCCTACATCCTGCTGCACGCGGGCAAGATCTCCTCGATGGCGGATTTCCTGCCGCTGCTGGAAAAGGTCGCGCAGACCAAGAAGCCGTTCCTGGTTATTGCCGAGGACGTCGAGGGCGAGGCGCTGTCCACGCTGGTCGTGAACAAGATCCGCGGCCTGCTCGCGGTGTGCGCGGTCAAGGCGCCCGGCTTCGGTGACCGGCGCAAGGCGATGCTGGAGGACATGGCCATCCTGACCGGCGGCGAGGTGGTCAGCGAGGAGGTCGGGCTCAAGCTGGAGCTGGTCGGGCTGGACACGCTGGGCACCGCGCGCCGGGTGGTGGTGACCAAGGACACCACCACGCTCGTGGACGGGGCCGGTGACTCCGCCGCCATCCAGGACCGGGTTCGCCAGCTCCGGGCCGAGATCGAGGCGACCGATTCCGACTGGGACCGGGAGAAGCTGCAGGAGCGGGTGGCCAAACTGTCCGGCGGGGTCAGCGTGCTCCGGGTCGGCGCGGCCACCGAGGTGGAGCTCAAGGAGAAGAAGCACCGCCTGGAGGACGCCATCTCGGCCACCCGGGCCGCGATCGAGGAAGGCATCATCCCGGGCGGCGGCAGTGCCCTGGTGCACATCGCGGTCGGCCTGGACGATCTCGGCAAGACCGGTGACGAGGCGACCGGGGTCGGCGTGGTGCGCAGCGCGCTGGTCTCCCCGGCCCGCTGGATCGCGCTCAACGCGGGCCAGGAGGGTTCGGTCGTCACGGCCCGGATCGCCGAGCTCGGCGTCGGCCAGGGCTACAACGCGGCCACCGACGAGTATGGCGACCTGGTCGCCCAGGGCGTGATCGACCCGGTCAAGGTGACCCGCTCGGCGGTGCTCAACGCGGCGTCCATCGCGGCCATGCTGCTCACCACCGAGGTACTGGTGGCGGACAAGCCGGAAGAGGAGGACGAGGCTGCCTCGGGTGGCCACGGCCACTCGCACGGCCACGGCCACACGCACTGAGCCGGCCCGCACCGCGCGGCACAGTACTGGCCCCGTCCCGGCATCCCGGGGCGGGGCCGGTGGCATTCCCGGCTATGGCCCGGCGGCGGGCCAGCCGGGATTGACGCCGGGCGGGCCAGGAGTGACGTGACATTTCCGGCGTCCCGCGCTTGCGATGGTGATCGCGTACTGGTTCGCTATCTAAGCCCCGAAACGGGCGCCATGAAGAATTTTAATCACGCTAAGTAGCCACACGATTACTGGTAGTTATTTCATGTTCGGAACGTGACCGCGTGGCACATCAATGTGACCTTTCCGTTGCCATCTTGGAGGAGGTCAGCTCCTCGTTTCCTGGGCATCATGCATTTGTGGGCGACGGATGCATCATCCAGGCCGTGGCAGGCAACTCCCGGGGGGGACGGTCAGCCACAGGTGACCAGTGGCGTGCCAGACCGCCCGGCGGGGCACTGGCCACCAGCGGAACAATCGAGGGGACAGCTGGCCACGGGAGTACCCGCGAGGTCGCCGGAGGCGACGGCGCGGACCCCCAGGCGGCCAGTTTCGAGAAGCTGACCAGTCTCGCGGTCCGCGGCCAGCCAGCCGCCGTGGCGGCCCTGCTCGAGCAGATCCGGCCCATGGTGGTCCGGTACTGCCGGGCCCGGCTGGGCCGGATCACCGGTCACTACTACGTAGCCGACGATGTGGCGCAGGAAGTCTGCCTGGCCGTGCTGTCCGCGCTGCCCCGCTACCGGGACATGGGCCGCCCGTTCGCGTCGTTCGTGTTCGGCATCGCCTCGCACAAGGTGGCCGACGCCGCGCGGAACGCGGCCCGGCTCGCGGTGCCCTACGAGGACCTGCCCGACGGGCCGGACGAACGGCCCGGGCCGGAAGAGACCGTAGTGGCCTGGATTGAGGCGGAACGCGCCAGGGCGCTCCTCGCCCAGCTCCCGGAACACTTGCGTGAGCTGCTAATACTACGCGTCGTAACGGGTCTGTCGGCCGAGGAAACGGGTACCGTACTCGGTATGTCAGCAGGAGCGGTGAGGGTGGCCCAGCACCGGGCGCTGGCCCGGCTGCGGGCGATCGCGGTCGAGGAGCCGATTGCGTGATCACGGGCCGCGGGCCCGGCGCGCCCGGCATGACACCTGGCCTGCAGTTCACCCGCCGCCGGGCGGGGCAGGCCAGCTCCGGGACGGTGGCCGCCGATCTCGGTGAGATCCGGCGGGCCGGCCAGGCCATTGACCTGCTCGCGGCGCGGGCCGCCGGGCCGCCGGAACTGCTCGGCGACCCGGCCCTGGCGCTGCTCGGCGCGCTGGCCGCCGATGTGGACACACCGGGCACGGCCGGGCCTGGCGACCCGCGGATCCGGGCCGCCCGCCGGCCCGCGAGCCACCGGGAGCCGGCCGCCGGCCTGGCGGCCCGCGGCCTGGCCGGGTGGCCCCGCGCCGCGGTCACGGTCGCGCTGGCCGGCCTGGCCGGCACCACCAGCCTGATCGCGGCGAGCATGCTGGCCCGGCTGACCGGTGGCCGGACCAGGCCGCCGGACCGCGGCTGGGCCGCCCGCCCGGCCCGCCCGCGCCGGTTCCGCTGACCCCGGCTGGCCCCCCGCCCGCCGCGCCCGCCCGGCTGGCCACGCTCCGGAACCAGGCTGACCAGCCTGGCCACGGTGGGCCTCTACACTAGGGGGATCCCGCCGCCACCCCTCCGGAAGGTGTCATGAGCGACGTCGGCAAGTTCGCCCCCCCGGCCCTGACCTTCGACGACGTCCTGCTGCTGCCGGCCCATTCCGAGGTCATGCCCAGCGAGGCGGACACCACGGCCCGGCTGAGCCGCGGCATCACGCTGAACGTGCCGCTGGTCTCCTCGGCCATGGACACCGTGACCGAGGCCCGGATGGCCATTGCCATGGCCCGCATCGGCGGCGTGGGCGTGCTGCACCGCAACCTCTCCGCGGACGACCAGGCCCAGCAGGTGGACACGGTCAAGCGGTCCGAGGCCGGCATGATCACCAACCCGGTGACGTGCGGGCCGGACGCCACCGTGGCCGACGTGGACCGGCTGTGCGCCCGGTACCGTATCTCCGGCGTCCCGGTGACCGGCCCGGACGGCGTGCTGGTGGGCATCGTGACCAACCGGGACATCCGGTTCGTCACCGACCACAGCCTCCGGGTGACGGACGTGATGACCCGGATGCCGCTGATCACCGCGCCGGTCGGGGTGACCAGGGATGAGGCGCTCGCGCTGCTCAAGCGGCACAAGGTGGAGAAGCTGCCGCTCATCGACGACGCGGGCCGGCTAGGGGCCTGATCACGGTCAAGGACTTCACCAAGAGCGAGAAGTTCCCGAACGCGACCAAGGACCGCGAGGGGCGGCTGGTGGTCGGGGCCGCGGTGGGCGTCGGCGAGGACGCCAAGGGCCGGGCCCAGGCGCTGGCCGAGGCGGGTGCCGACTTCCTGGTGGTGGACACCGCGCACGGTCACTCGCAGGCCGTGCTGGACATGATCGCCCAGCTCAAGGCCAACCTGCACGTCGAGGTGATCGGCGGCAACATCGCCAGCCGGGCCGGTGCCCAGGCGCTCATCGACGCCGGCGCTGACGCGGTCAAGGTCGGCGTCGGGCCGGGCTCGATCTGCACCACCCGGGTCGTCGCCGGGGTCGGCGTGCCCCAGGTCACGGCGATCTACGAGGCGGCACAGGCAGCCCGGCCAGCTGGCGTTCCGCTAATTGGGGACGGTGGCCTGCAGCATTCCGGGGATATCGCCAAGGCCATCGCGGCCGGGGCGGACACGGTCATGCTGGGCAGCCTGCTGGCCGGGTGCGAGGAGGGGCCGGGCGAGATGGTGTTCATCCACGGCAAGCAGTACAAGCTGTACCGCGGGATGGGCTCGCTGGGCGCGATGCGCAACACCGAGCGCGGCCGGTCCTACTCCAAGGACCGGTACTTCCAGGACGACGTGCTGCGCGAGGACAAGCTGGTGCCGGAGGGCGTGGAGGGCCAGGTGCCGTACCGCGGCCCGCTGGCCGCGGTGGCCGACCAGCTGGCCGGCGGGCTGCGCGCGGCCATGGGCTACTGCGGCGCGCGGACCATCGCCGACCTGCAGGAGGCGCGGTTCACCCAGATCACCGCGGCCGGCCTGGCCGAGAGCCACCCGCACGACATCGAGATGACGGCCGAGGCCCCGAACTACGTGCGGCGGGCGCGCTGATGCAGGTCAGCCCGTCACCCATGATCCCGAACGCCTGTGCCGCGGGCTGGAGCTGAGCATGACGACGGTTGAGATCGGCCGGGGCAAGACTGGCCGTCGCGCGTACCCGCTGGATGAGATCGGCATCGTGCCGTCCCGCCGGACCCGGGACCCGGAAGAGGTGTCGGTGGCCTGGCAGATCGACGCGTACCGGTTCGAGATGCCGCTGGTCGCCTCGCCGATGGACAGCGTGGTGTCGCCCGCGTTCGCGGCCCAGCTCGGCGGGCTGGGCGGGCTGGCCGTGCTGGACCTGGAAGGGCTGTGGACCCGGTTCGAGGACCCGGAGCCGATCCTGGCCGAGATCGCGGAGCTGAACCAGGACGCGGCCACCCGGCGGCTGCAGGAGATCTACACCGAGCCGATCAAGGAAGAGCTGATCGGGCAGCGGATCGAGGAGGTCCGGTCGGCCGGGGTGACCACCGCGGCCCGGCTGTCCCCGCAGCGCACCGTCCGGTACTACAAGGCGGTCATCGACGCCGGGGTAGACATCTTCGTGATCCGCGGCACCACGGTGTCCGCCGAGCACGTGTCCGGCCAGGCCGAACCGCTCAACCTCAAGCAGTTCATCTACGAGCTGGACGTGCCGGTGGTCGTCGGTGGCTGCGCCACGTACACCGCGGCGCTGCACCTGATGCGCACCGGGGCGGCCGGGGTGCTGGTCGGGTTCGGCGGCGGCTCCGGGCACACCACGGCGGCCGTGCTGGGCGTGACCGTGCCGATGGCCACCGCCATCGCCGACGTGGCCGCGGCCCGCCGGGAGTACCTGGACGAATCGGGCGGCCGCTACGTGCACGTGATCGCGGACGGCGGGATGACCCGCAGCGGTGACATCGCCAAGGCGCTGGCCTGTGGCTCCGACGCGGTCATGGTCGGCTCGCCGTTCGCCCGGGCGGCCGAGGCCCCGGGCCGGGGCTACCACTGGGGCAGCGAGTCGCACCACCCCGACCTGCCCCGCGGGGCCCGGGTCGAGGTCGGCACGGTCGGCACCCTGGAGCAGATCCTGCACGGCCCGTCGGTGCTGGCCGATGGCTCGCTCAACCTGATCGGCGCGCTGCGCCGGACCATGGCCACGTCCGGGTATTCCGACCTCAAGGAGTTCCAGCGGGTCGAGGTGGCCGTGACGCCGAACGCCCCGCCGCGCCGGTGACATCCGGATGCTAGCGTTCGGCGTGTGAGGCCCGGGCCGGTGGTTGCAGGGAGGGACGAGACAGCGCGACTGGATCCTGACGGGCGATCCGCGGCGCTCGCCGCGCTCGGCGCGGACGAGCTGCAGGTGCTCGTGGTGGGCGGCGGCGTGGTCGGCGCGGGGGTGGCCCTGGACGCGGTGACCCGCGGGCTGTCGACCGGCCTGGTCGAGGCGCGGGACTTCGCCTCCGGCACGTCGTCCCGGTCCAGCAAGCTGATCCACGGTGGGCTGCGCTACCTCGAGCAGCTCAACGTGAGCCTGGTCCGCGAGGCGCTGACCGAGCGGGCGCTGCTGCTGCAGCGGATCGCCCCGCACCTGGTCCGGCCGGTGCCGTTCCTGTTCCCGCTGACCCGGCACGTCTGGGAACGGGCCTACGTGGGCGCCGGGATCACCGCCTACGACGCGCTGGGCTTCTCGCTGGGCCAGCCCCGCGGGCTGCCCGGCCATCAGCAGCTGACCCGGCGCGGCGCGCTGAAGCTGGCCCCCGCGCTGAAGCGGTCCGCGGTAACCGGGGCGGTGCAGTACTGGGACGCGCAGGTGGACGACGCCCGGTTCGTGGTCGGCCTGGTCCGCACCGCGTCCAGCTACGGGGCCTGGATCGCGTCCCGGACCCAGGTCACCGGGTTCCTGCGGGAGGGCGAGCGGGTCACCGGGGTGCGCGCGGTGGACCTGGAGACCGGCCAGCCGCTGCAGATCCGGGCCCAGCAGGTGGTCAACGCGACCGGGGTGTGGACCGACGAGGTGCAGGCCATGGTGGGCGGCCGCGGGGTGATCAACATCCGCGCGTCCAAGGGCGTGCACCTGGTGGTGCCGCGCGACCGCATCCAGTCCCGGACCGGCATCATCATGCGCACCCCGTCCAGCGTGCTGTTCATCATCCCGTGGGGGCGGCACTGGATCGTCGGCACCACGGACACCGAATGGACCCTGGACAAGGCCCACCCGGCGGCCAGCCGGGCCGACATCGACTACGTGCTGGCCCAGGTCAACCGGGTGCTGGCCGTCCCGCTGACCCGGGAGGACGTGGCCGGCGTGTACGCCGGGCTGCGCCCGCTGCTGGCCGGCGAGTCGGACGAGACGTCCCGGCTGTCCCGCGAGCACGTGGTGGCCCACCCGGTGCCCGGGCTGGTCATGATCGCGGGCGGCAAGTACACCACCTACCGGCTGATGGCCCGGGACGCGGTGGACGCGGTGGCGCACGGGCTGGACTGGCGGGTCCCGCCGTCCTGCACCAGCGAGGTGCCGCTGGCCGGGGCGGACGGCTACCTGCCGCTGTGGAACTCGCGGCACCGGCTGGCCAGTTCCTCGGGGCTGCACGTGGCCCGGATCGAGCACCTGCTCGGCCGGTACGGCTCGCTGGCCACCGAGATCCTGGACATGATCGCCGCCGAGCCGGGCCTGGGCCGGCCACTGGCCGGGGCCGAGGACTACCTGCGGGCCGAGATCAGCTACGCGGCCTCGCACGAGGGGGCCCGGCATCTGGACGACGTGCTGGCCCGGCGGACACACATCTCGATCGAGACCTGGGACCGCGGCCTGTCCGCCGCCCCGGAGGCGGCCGAGCTGATGGCCAAGCCGCTGCGCTGGGACGCCCGCCAGGTAACCAGGGAGATCGGGCACTACGAGGCCGCCATCGCGGCCGAGCGGGCGTCCCAGGAGGCGCCCACCGACCAGGCCGCGGACGCACTGCTGCTGGACGCACCGGAGATCGTCCCGGTCATCGGCTGATTAGTCCGGGGGGCGACCCCCGTGCTAGCCCGGGGGTCGCCCCCCGGACCCCCCGATCGCCGCTGCGCGCCGAACGCGGTGCTAGCCCGGGGGGCGACCCCCCGGACCCCCCGCTCGCCGCTGCGCGCCGAACGCTGTGCTAGCCCGGGGGGGCGACCCCCCGGACCCCCCGCTCGCCGCTGCGCGCCGAACGCCGGCTCGGCGAGCACCCGCCTGCGGCGGGCCCCGCCTCGGCCGGCGCAGCGCTGCAGCCCGGGCACTAAACTCTCCGCATGTCCTCCAGGCCACGCGCGTTCTCCGGCATCCAGCCGACCGCCGACTCGTTCCACCTCGGCAACTACCTGGGCGCGGTGCGCCAGTGGGTCGCCCTGCAGGACACCCACGACGCGGTCTACTGCGTGGTCGACCTGCACGCCATCACCGTGCCGCAGGACCCGGCGCAGCTGCGCCGCCGGACCAGGCTGGCCGCCGCGCAGCTGTTCGCGGCCGGGCTCGACCCGGACCGGTGCGTGGTGTTCGTGCAGAGCCACGTGGCCCAGCACCCGGAACTGGCCTGGGTGCTCGGCTGTATCACCGGGTTCGGCGAGCTGAGCCGGATGACCCAGTTCAAGGACAAGTCGGCCCGGGGTGGCGCGCAGTCGGCCAGCCTGGGCCTGTTCAGCTACCCGGTGCTGCAGGCGGCGGACATCCTGCTGTACCAGACCGACCAGGTGCCGGTCGGCGAGGACCAGCGGCAGCACCTGGAGCTGAGCCGGGACCTGGCTATCCGGTTCAACCACCGGTACGGCGGGACGTTCACCGTGCCGTCGGCCTACATCCTGCGCGGCGTGGCGAAGATCACCGACCTGCAGGAGCCCACGGCCAAGATGAGCAAGTCATCCTCGTCGGCCGCGGGCATCATCGACGTGCTGGACGAGCCGGCCGCGATCCGGAAGAAGATCGCCCGGGCGGTGACCGACGCCGAGGGCAGCATCCGCGCGGACGAGGCGGCCAAGCCCGGGGTGACCAACCTGCTGCGCATCTACGCCGCGCTGTCCGGCGCGGACATCGCCGAGCTGGAAACCCGGTACGCGGGAGCCGGTTACGGCCAGTTCAAGAAGGACCTGGCCGAGGTGGCGGTGGGCGCGCTGGCGCCGATCCGGGAGCGGACCGAGAAGCTGCTGGCCGACGAGGCCGGGCTGGACCGGATGCTGGCCCACGGCGCGGCCCGGGCCCGGCCCATCGCGGTGCAGACCATGACCACGGTCATGGACCGGGTGGGCTTCCTGTCCGCCGCGGGCGCCTGACGGCCGCCGCGATGCCGCCCGCCGCCAGCGCGGCCACCAGCAGGCCGCCGGCCGCCAGTCCGGCGGCCGGGAAGCTGGCCGCCGCCCTGGCCTGCCCG
Organism: uncultured Actinomycetes bacterium; assembly: GCA_963834515.1. Taxonomy (GTDB): domain Bacteria; phylum Actinomycetota; class Actinomycetes; order Streptosporangiales; family Streptosporangiaceae; genus RYN-230. Next base: position 348,238 of record CAWICB010000002.1, read on the forward strand.
GCGATCCGGTGCCCGGCGGCGCGGGCCGCGGCCTGGCGCGGCGCGGGGGAGTGGCCGGTGGCAGCCCGGTGGCCGGTGGCAGCCCGGTGGCCGGTGGCGGTCCGGTGGCCGGTGGCGGTCCGGTAGCCGGTGGCGGTCCGGTGGCCGGTGGCCGGCGTGGCCAGCGGGGGGACCAGCACGCCGACCGGCCTGACGTGCCCGTCCATGGCGAAGCCCCAGTTCAGCAGCTTGGCGGCGTAAGTCATCTCGGTCAGCGGGATGCAGTGCATGATGGTGACGATGAGCGTGTGACCGCCCCGCCTGGCCCACCCGATGAACGTGGCCTCGGACGCCGTGGTCCAGCCGATTTTGCCACCCAGGTCGCCCGGGTAGCTGCCCAGCATGAGGTTCTGGTTCCACAGCGTGACCGAGTGCCGGGCATGCAGCGGGAAGCTGGTTACCCGCATGGCCTCGATCTTGCGGAACTCCGGCATGGCGATCGCCTGCCGCGCGAACAGGGCCAGATCGTAGGCCGACGTGTGCTGGCCCCGGGCGGGCAGCCCGTTCGGGGTCCTGGCCACGGTGTCGTAGGCCTGCAGGTGGTGCGCCTCGGCGTTCATCATGGCCACGCCCTGGCGGTAGGACCCGGTCGCCTGGGCCAGCGCGATGGCCGCGTCGTTGGCCGAGATCAGCAGCAGCGCCTTGAACAGGTCGTGTACCCGGTAGCTGCGGCCCTGGATCAGCCCCACCTTGCTCGGCTCGACGATGGCCGCCTGGTGTGAGGTGAGCACCGGCTGATCTGGCCCGAGCACCGGCATCAGCGTGTCGGTGGTGAGGATCTTGAGCGTGCTGGCGGGCGGCAGATGGCCGTGCGGGTCCTTGGCCGCCAGCACCTGGCCGGTAGTTGCGTCCGCGATCACGTACGCGTCCGCGGGCACGGAGGGCAGCTTCCTGGCCCGGTGGGCCGGGTAGTTGACCACGATGCCGTGCCCGCCGAGCTGCGGGCCGCCCTGGGCCGTGCCCGGCCTGGTGTGCTGGGCCAGGGCAGCCGGGGCGGCCGCCGCCACGGTGAGGACGGCCGCGCACGCGGCCAGCAGGCCGGCCCGGATTCCCCGTATCACCATCATCGAAATGCTCACGCTCAGTAGTTAACAGCCCCCGCCGTGCCGTGCCCGGCCCGGCCGCCGTGGGCGGCCGGGCGTAGGTTTATCCGCTACCGGCCCTTAACCTTGGGATTATGGGACGTGAGTCGGAGTCCGGGCTGCCTATTGAGCCCGTGTACGGGCCCGGTCAGCCTGCGGGCTTCGACCCGGCGGAAAAACTAGGACAGCCTGGGGCGTACCCGTTCACGCGCGGAGTGTACCCAGCCATGTACACCAGCCGCCCGTGGACGATGCGGCAGTATGCCGGGTTCGCCACCGCTGCGGACTCGAACCGGCGCTACCACGAGCTGATCGAGGCCGGTACCACCGGCCTGTCGGTGGCGTTCGACCTGCCCACCCAGATGGGCTACGACTCGGACGCGCCGCTGGCCCGCGGCGAGGTCGGCAAGGTCGGCGTGGCTATCGACTCGATCGAGGACATGCGCACGCTGCTGCGCGGCATCCCGCTCGGCACCGTGTCCACGTCGATGACCATCAATGCCCCGGCCGCGCTGCTGCTGCTGCTCTACCAGCTGGTGGCCGAGGAGCAGGGGGTGCCGCCGGGCGCGCTGACCGGCACCATCCAGAACGACATCCTGAAGGAATACATCGCCCGCGGCACCTACATCTACCCGCCGGTGCCGTCGCTCCGCCTGGTGGCCGACACGTTCGCCTACTGCCGGGCCGAGATCCCGCGCTGGAACACCATCTCGATCTCCGGCTACCACATGGCCGAGGCGGGCGCCACGCCGGTCCAGGAGGTCGCGTTCACGCTGGCCAACGCGAAGGAGTACGTCCGGGCCGCGCTGCGGTCCGGGCTGGCCATCGACGAGTTCGGGCCCCGGCTGTCGTTCTTCTTCGTGGCCCGCACCACGCTGCTGGAGGAGGTGGCCAAGTTCCGCGCCGCCCGCCGGCTGTGGGCCCGGATCATGCGGGACGAATTCGGGGCGGCCGATCCCCGGTCGCAGATGCTCCGCTTCCACACCCAGACCGCGGGGGTCCAGCTCACCGCGCAGCAGCCGGAGGTCAACCTGGCCCGGGTCACCGTCCAGGCGCTGGCCGCAGTGCTCGGCGGCACCCAGTCGCTGCACACCAATGCCTACGACGAGGCGATCGCGCTGCCCAGCCAGAAGGCGGCCCGGCTGGCGGTGCGCACCCAGCAGGTGCTGGCCAACGAAACCGATCTCACCGCCACGGTGGACCCGTTCGCCGGCTCGTACGCGGTGGAGTCGATGACCGACGACGTGGCCGGCGCGGCCGAGGCGCTGATCGCCAAGGTGGACGAGCTGGGCGGCGCGGTCGCGGCCATCGAGCAGGGCTTCCAGAAAACCGAGATCGAGCGGTCCGCCTACCAGGTCACCCGGCAGATCGACGCGGGCGAGCGGGTGGTGGTCGGGGTCAACAAGTTCACCGTGCCCACCGAGGAGCCCTACGAGCTGCTGCGGGGCGATCCCGCGCTCGAGCAGGACCAGGCCGGGCGGCTGGCCCAGCTGCGGGCCGAGCGGGACGACGGCGAGTTCCGCCGCCACATCGATGCGGTGAAGAAGGCCGCCACCGGCGGTGACAACGTGCTCATCCCGATCCGCGAGGCATTGCGCGGCCGGGCCACCGTGGGCGAGGTGTGCGACTCGCTGCGCGACGTCTGGGGTGTCTATCGTCCCCCTGACCTGGGCTGACCCGCCGACGGCGGTGCCGGGAAGGCACATCCGGGCGGGCCGGTGAGCAAGGAGGTCAGCCGTGGCTATCTGGTGGAATCCGTCCCAGGGGGCGACCCTGGGCGTCGAGTGGGAACTCCAGCTCATCGATGCGGCCAGTAAGCTGCTCCGCCAGGACGCGCGGGAGGTGATCACCGCGCTGCGGTGCCGGGGCGCCGCCGCAGCCCGGCCGAAGATCCATGATGAGCTGATGCAATCCACGGTCGAGGTGGTCACCGGGGTGTGCAGCACGGTGTCCGAGGCCTTAGCCGACCTTGGCGCGACAATTGCTCAACTTCAGCGGATCACGGATATGCGCGGTACGATGCTGGCCTGCGCCGGAACACACCCCGTCAGCGATTGGCGGGATGCAAAGATGGCGCCCATTCAGCGCTATGCGGAACTCGTCGAGCAGATGCAGTGGCTTGCCCGCAGGATTCAGACCTTTGGTGTGCATGTTCACGTGGGGCTACGGGACGGCAGCAAGGCGATTCCGATCGTCAACGCCCTGGCCGCTTATCTGCCGCACTTCCTAGCGCTGACCGCGTCGAGCCCGTTCTGGGGTGGGCACGACACCGGGCTCGCCTCGAGCAGGGCGATCATCTTCGGTGGGTTGCCGACCGCAGGACCGCCGCACCTGCTTGCCGACTGGAGTGAGTTCGAGGAGTACATGGACACGCTGCTGCGGGCCGGGACGATCCGGAGCATCAAGGAAGTGTGGTGGGATGTGCGGCCACATCCTGACTTCGGCACGGTCGAGATCAGGATGTTCGACGGGGTTCCCACCCTGCACGAGGTGGGCATGGTCGCGGCGTTGTCACAGAGCCTGGTGCAGCTGTTCGACACCCAGCTGGACCGCGGCTACCGGCTGCCCAGCCAGCCCTCTTGGGTCATCAGGGACAACAAGTGGCGGGCTACGAGGTACGGTCTTGACGCGATCGTGATCACCAATGCGGCCGGGGCCACCGCGCCGCTGCGGGATGAACTGTACGAACTGTCCCAGGAGCTGCAGCCGGTCGCGCAGCGGCTGGGATGCGCGGAGGAGCTGGGGGTGCTCGGCGAGGTGCTGGAGCGCGGGGCCTCTTATGAGCGGCAGCGCGCCGTAGCGGCAACCGGCGGGAGGCTGACGGACGTGGTGGACGCCCTGGTCACGGAGTTCGCCGAGGACCGGTTCGTTCATCCGGGGGAGGACCGCGATGCCGGACCGTGACATGCAGGAGGAACTCGACAGCTTCATCCTGGCCAACCAGGCGGAACTCATCGACTTCCGCCGCGACCTGCATGCCCATCCCGAGCTCGGCTACCACGAGCACCGGACGACCCGGCGGGTGGCGCTGCGGCTCGCCTCGGCCGGCCTGCGCCCGGTCATCCTGCCCAAGGGCACCGGCATGCTGGTGGACATCGGCTCGGACCCGGCCGCCCCGCTGGTCGCACTGCGTGCCGACCTGGACGCGCTGCCGCTGAGCGACGAGAAGCAGGTCGCGTACCGGTCCACGGTGCCGAACGTGTGCCACGCGTGCGGGCACGACGTGCACACCACGATCGTGCTCGGAGCGGGGCTGTTCCTGGCCGGCCAGGCCGCCCAGGGGCGGTGGGGCGGCCGGGTGCGGCTCATCTTCCAGCCCGCCGAGGAGGTGCCGGGCGGCGCCCTGGACGTGATGGCGGCCGGCGGCATCGCGTCGGCGGACCGCATCTTCGCCCTGCACTGCGACCCCCGGCTGGACGCTGGCAAGGTCGGCATCCGGACCGGGCCCATCACCGCGGCCTGTGACAAGATCACGGTCCGGGTGACCGGCCCGGGCGGGCACACCGCGCGCCCGCACCTCACCGCCGACCTGGTCTACGCGCTCGGGAAGATCGTCACCGAGCTGCCCGCCGCGCTGTCCCGCCGGGTCAACCCCCGGTCCAGCCTCAGCCTGGTCTGGGGACGGATCAGCGCCGGGTCGGCGGCCAACGCGATCCCCGATGACGGCGTGGTGGAGGGTACCGTGCGGTGCCTCGACGACGAGGCCTGGCATCAGGCCCCGGACCTGCTCAAGGCGCTCGTCAACTCGGTGGCCAGCGCCTACGGCGTGATCGCCGACCTGAATTACCAGCGGAACGTGCCGCCCACGGTGAACGAGCCGTCCAGCACCGCGATACTGGCCGCGGCCGCGGAACGGGTGCTCGGTGCCGACGCCGTCACGTCCACCCCGCAGAGCCTGGGCGGCGAGGACTTCGCCTGGTACCTGGAGTCGGTGCCCGGTTCGCTGGCCCGGCTGGGCACCCGGATACCCGGGTCCGACCAGGACTTCGACATCCATCAGCCGGCGTTCGACGTGGACGAGCGGGCCATCGGCATCGGCGTCCGGCTGCTGGCCGCGGCGGCCATGACCGCGACCCGGGGCAGCGCGGTCGCCCCCGAGCCGCTGGCCAACGGTGCCCCGGATCCGCTGTCCAACGGCGCCCCCGAGCCGCTGTCCAACGGCGCCCCGGAGCGGCTGGCCAACGGCGCCCCGGCCTGACCGGCCCGCTGTACCCCGGCCGGCACCGTCGCCGCCGGCCCCCGCCGGCACCGGCAGGGCCCTCTTTTCACGTGGGCGGCGCGCTGGATGCCCGTTTCATCCTGGTTTGTGCGGACCGGGCCCGTGAAGAGTGCCCGGCTACGCGACCGGCCACCGGGCGGCGCAGGCCCGGGCGCACGATGACCAGCCAGCCCAGCAGCCCGATCGGGTAGGTGAAGTAGCCGAACCTGGTCGCCGGGGACAGCGTGAACAGCAGCGCCAGCGCCAGGGCCAGCCGCAGGGCCGCGGCCGCCGGGCTGGCCGGGGGCCGGATCAGCAGCGACGCCGCCATCGCCACCCCGGCCGCTATCAGCAGCGCGATCGCAGCCAGCCGGCCGTCCGGGCCCAGCGTGGCCAGGATGTGCCCGGGCAGCGGGCTGGCGGCCGGTGTCCTGATGTGGGTCAGTCCCAGCGGGAAGAGCACGGTGTTCTGCACCAGCGCGGCCGGGTGAGCCACCGCGGCCGGGGCCAGTACCGCGTCAGCCCCCAGCGCCGCCAGCACAGCCACCGCGGTGAACCGGGCCGCGGTCCGGGCGCTGTAGCGCACCGCGAGCATGGCCGCCATCACCGGCAGCGCGGGCCACGCGGTGGCCTTCATGGCGCAGGCCCCGCCGAGCGCGAGCGCGGCCAGCCACACCCGGCGGCTGGCAGCCCGCGCGCCCGGCGGCCGGCTGAGCAGGGCCAGGGCCAGGCAGAGCAGCGCCAGCACCGGCGGGTCGGTGACCCCGACGGCGAGCGGGAACGCCACCACCGGCGAGGCCACCATGAACACGCCCCAGCCCACCGCGTCGGGCCGCCCGGCCAGCCGGAAGGCCAGCACGAACAGCGCGGTGGTGACCAGGCACAGCCAGATCCTGGGGTCACCCGCCACCCCGGCCAGGCCGAGCGCCCCGGGCAGCCCGAACACCGACATGGCGGGCAGGTAGGGGTCGTAGGCGAGGACACTGACCAGGTGCCCGGCGGCCAGGTATGGCGTCCCGTGCTGGACCAGCAGCACGGCGGACCGGGCCACCACCCGTACGTCCGGAGTGGGCAGCGACCGCCAGGCCAGCCAGATCAGCGGCGCGGCCACCGCGCCCGCCGCGCTGGCCAGCAGGGCGGCCAGGCCCCCGCCACGCCGCCGGCTCAGCAGCAGCGCGGCGGTGTAGCCGGCCACCGCCCACAGCGCCCAGCCCCGGTCCTGCCCCGGGCCGCTGAACAGCGCGACCAGGGCCGCATACCCGGCAAACACCGCGTAGCAGACCGTGCTGGCATGCCACGGCGGCCGGGCCGGCCGGGCCAGCGGCGGGCCAGCCGGCCGCCGCCGGGCTGTGACCGGCCCCGCTCCGGGGACAGTCCAGATGACGGTGGCTATACCTGCTCCTTCCCGGCACCGGGTTTCCTGGGACAGCAGGGTAGTGCGGGCCACCCGGGCCGGGATCAGCCTGGTCCCGCGCTGCCTTACAGTGGCTGGCATGAGCGCCGCCCGGGCGCTCACCGGACGCGGCTGAGATGGAGCGCGGCGCAGGTGGCTGAACAGGGCGCGGCCAGCGGCCAGAAGGTCTTCCGGACCCCGGGGTCCGTCGTGCTGTGGTGGGCCTGGCTGGTCATCGCGGTGATCATCCTGGCCTCGGTGCTGGTGCGCGGGCACAATCACACGGGCGTGGTGACCGCGCTGGTCGCGCTCACCATCACCGGCTTCATGTACGCGTGCGCCCTGCAGCCCCGGATCGTGGCCGACGGCCACGGCATCACCGTGCAGAACCCGCTCCGCTGGCACATGCTGCCCTGGGCGGTGGTGACCAAGGTGGACCTGGTCCAGACGGTCGAGGTGCACCACACCGGGACACCCGGGGAGCCCAGGGAGAAGGTCGTGCACAGCTGGGCGGTGCAGTCCTCGGCGGCGTCCCGGACCCGGGCCGATCTGCGCGCCCGGCACAGCGCGAGGACCGCCGCCCGCACCGGGCCACGGACGGCCACCTCGTACGGGCAGTCGCCGGGCGCGGCCCGGCAGCCACCGGCCGCGCAGCTCATCGCCCGGCAGCTCAACGAGCGGGTCACCGCCGAGCACCAGCGGGCCACCGCAGCCGCGGAGCAGGCAGCCCCCGGCCAGGCAGCCCCCGGCCAGCAAGCAGAGGTGCGCTGGGCGTGGTGGCAGATCGCCGCCATCGTGGTCCCGCTGCTGGCCCTGGTCATCGTGGCCGCCACCTGACCCGGCCTGTCCTGGCCGGCGGCACGGGTTGACTTGAAGTGCGCTTCAAGCCCGACCATGAAGTGCATGACCTCCACCGCAGCCCGCACCACGGCCTGGCCGGTCCCGGCCAGTTACGCCGACCTGCCCCGGCTGATGTCCCTGATGACCGGCGACGCCAAGCACGACCAGGCCGCCACGTCCACCCTGGACGTGCTCTGGGTGCTCTACGACCGGGTGCTCCGGGTCACCCCGCAGACCGCGGCCGACGACACCAGGGACCGCTTCCTGCTGTCCAAGGGGCACGGGCCGATGGCCTACTACGCCGTGCTCGCGGCCAAGGGCTTCCTGGACCCGGCCGAGCTGCCCAGCTTCGGCTCGTTCGGCTCGGTGCTCGGCCTGCATCCGGACCACCTGCTGGTGCCGGGCGCGGAAATCTCGAGCGGCTCGCTGGGCCACGGGCTGCCGCTGGCCGTGGGCCTGGCGCTGGGCCTGCGCGCCCAGCGGCTGACCCGTCCGGACGGGACCAGCCCACGGGTGTTCGTGCTGCTCGGCGACGGCGAGCTGGACGAGGGATCGAACCACGAGGCGATCGCGTTCGCCGGCCGGGCCGGGCTGGACGGGCTGCACGCGGTGGTGGTGGACAACGCCTCGGCCAGTTACGGCTGGCCGGGCGGGATCGAAACCAGGTTCGCCGCCGAGGGGTGGTCCGCGGTGCGCACCGGCGGGCGGAACCACGCCGCGCTGCACGCCGCACTGACCGCGGCCCACCCGGGCCGCCCGCACCTGGTGATGGCGGCCGTGGAACCCCGGGACCGGTAGGGCGGCCGGCCATGGAGACCATGCGCGAGCGTTTCTCCGCGGTGACCAGCCGCCTGCTGGCCGAGCACCCGCGGCTGGCCGTGGTGCTGGCCGACATCACCGCGGACAGCTTCGGGCCGGCCCGCCGGCGCTACCCGGACCGGGTGATCAACCTGGGTATCCGGGAGCAGCTGCTGATCAGCGTGACCGGGGGGCTGGCCCTGGCCGGCCTGCGCCCGGTAGCGCACACGTTTGCCAGCTTCCTGATCGAGCGGCCGTTCGAGCAGATCAAGCTGGACCTCAACCATCAGGGCGCGGGCGCGGTCCTGGTCAGCGCGGGCGCGTCGTACGACTTCGCGGACAACGGCCGGACCCACCAGGCCCCCGGCGACGTGGCCCTGCTCGGCACGCTGCCGGGCTGGACGGTGCACATCCCAGGACACCCCGACGAGGCTGAACGCCAGCTGAGGGCCGCGGCCACCGGCCATGACCTGGTCTACGTCCGGCTGTCCACCGCGGCCAACACGCTGCCGCTGGAGGCCGCACCGGGGCAGCTGGCCGTGCTGCGGACCGGCCGCCAGGGCACCGTGCTCGTGGCCGGGCCGCTGGCCGACGCGGTGCTCGGCGCGACGCAGGGCCTCGACGTGACCGTGCTGTATGCGGCCACCATCCGGCCGCTGGACGGGGCCACGCTGCGGGCCACGCTGGCGGCCCCGGCCGTGGTGCTGGTGGAGCCGTACCTGGCGGGCACGTCGGTGCCCGCGGTGTCTGCCGCGTTGCGCGACATCCCGCACCGGATCCTCGGGCTCGGGGTGGGCCGCCGTGAGCTGCGCCGCTATGGCACCCCGGCGGAACACCAGGCCGCGCACGGCCTGGACGCGCGGTCGCTGCGGGCCTCGATCGGCGGTTTCCTGGGCGGCTGAGGTCAGCTACCCCGGTGTCAGCTACCCCGTGTCAGCTACCCAGCGACGCGCAGGGACGGCCGCGCAGGCTGCGCACGTAGTCGGCCGGGGCGCCCGCCGATTCCGCGGCGTCGGCCACGATGCCCAGGTAGCGGGCGGACGGCAGGCCGCCCTCCCAGTCGTTGAGCACGTACAGCCAGGCCACCACGTTGCCGTCCAGCATCTCCACCCGGACCCGGATCTTGCGGAAGTAGCCCAGGTTGACGCCGTCCCAGTGGTCGAGTACCTGCTCGTCCAGGTCGGACAGCTCGTAGAGCGCGACGAAGACCCGCTCGCCCGGTTCTTCCACCACCGTGGCCAGTGCGCCCTCCCAGCTGATGTCCTCGCCGCCGAACGTCAGCCGCCAGCCTTCCAGCCAGCCGTTGCCGCGCAGCGGCGAATACGGGCAGCGCTCGGCCATCAGCCGGGGGTCCATGTTGGTGGCATACGCCGCGTACAGCTCCACGGCTCACCAGCGTAACGATGCGTAGCCCGGTATGGGGGATCTCTGCGGTGCGGGGAGGGGGCGTTTGCCTGGCCCGGGCGGCTGAGGAGAATGAGGCATCGTGAGCCAGCCGCGCGAGCGAATCGTCATTCTGGGTGGTGGGCCCGGGGGGTATGAGGCGGCTCTGGTGGCGGCCCAGCTCGGGGCGCGGGTCACCGTGGTGGACAGTGACGGGCTGGGCGGGGCCTGTGTGCTGACCGACTGTGTGCCGTCCAAGACGCTCATCGCCACCTCGACCACCATGTCGGTGCTGCATGGCGCGGACGATCTGGGTATCCGGATGGGCCGGCTGACCGGCGGGGGCGGGCCCAGCGGGCTCCGGCACCGGATCGCCAGCGTCGATGCACCACGGCTGTATGCCCGGGTCAAGGCGCTGGCCAAGGCCCAGTCCGCGGACGTGGCGCTGCGCCTGGCCGCCGAGGGCGTAGAGGTCGTGGTGGGCCGGGGCCGGCTGGACGGCCCGGGGGTGGTGCTGGCCGGCGGCCAGCGCATCGAGGCCGGGTCGGTGCTGATCGCGACCGGCGCGCTGCCCCGGGTGCTGCCCGGCGCGGAGCCGGACGGCGAGCGGATCCTGACCTGGCGGCAGCTGTACGACCTGCCCGGGCTGCCGCTGGCGCTGGTCGTGGTCGGCTCGGGGGTGACCGGGGCCGAGTTCGCCAGCGCCTACCAGGCGCTGGGCTCGCAGGTCACCCTGGTGTCCTCCCGGGACCGGGTGCTGCCGCACGAGGACGCGGACGCCGCAGTGGTGCTGGAGGACGTGTTCCGGCGCCGCGGGATGACCGTGCTCAGCCGGTCCCGGGCCGCGGCGGTCAAGCGGTCCAGGGACGGCGTGCTGGTCACCCTGGAGGACGGCCGGGCCGTGCGCGGCTCGCACTGCCTGCTTACCGTGGGCATGGTGCCGGCCACCCGCGATCTGGGCCTGGCCGGGGCCGGGATCACCCTGGATGGCCAGGGGTTCGTCCAGGTCGACCGCGTGTCCAGGACCACCGCCCAGGGCGTGTACGCGGCCGGGGACTGCACCGGGGTGATGATGCTCGCCTCGGTGGCCGCCATGCAGGGCCGGATCGCGATGTGGCACACGCTGGGCGAGGCCGTGCAGCCGATCCGGCTGGATCACGTGGCCGCCACCATCTTCACCGACCCGGAGATCGCCACCGTCGGGGTGACCGCGGCCGCGGTGGAGTCCGGCGCGGTGGACGCGACCGCGGTCAAGCTGCCGCTGGCCACCAACGCCCGGGCCAAGATGCAGGGTTTCCGGGACGGTTTCGTCAAGCTGTTCGCCCGCCGAGGCACCGGGATCGTGCTGGGCGGGGTGGTGGTCGCGCCGCGGGCCAGCGAGCTGATCCTGGCCGTCTCGCTGGCCGTGGAGCAGTCGCTGACCGTGGACCAGATGGCGCACACGTTTGCCGTCTACCCGTCGCTGTCCGGCAGCCTGACCGAGGCGGCCCGCAGGCTGATGCGCCCGGCCGGCGACACGCTCTGACCTGAGCTGGCCTGGCCGGGCCTGGCCGGTGCCGGGTCAGTGCGTGGGATGGCCCAGGTCAGGGTCGCTGGGTACGGGCAGGGCGTGCTGGCGGAGCCGGTTGGCCCGGAGGTCGTCCGCGTACACGCTCACCGTGAACACGCTGCCGCACAGGATGAGGGCCACCATGGTCAGGCTGACCCACAACGGGGCGGGCAGCAGGATGCCCAGCACGGCGACCAGGACCGCGCACAGCGGGATGATCACGGCCAGGTGCCGGACCACCGTCCGGGCCCGCCAGCCCGGGTCGGTGAGCTGGTGCCGGACCCAGTGCACGTTCTCGTCGGGCAGCCGGAACCCCCAGGCGAACCGGAGCCAGCCCAGCGGGCCCGGATCGCCGGGCAGCCGGGTCAACGGGAGCTCCTGGGCCGGGGCCGGGACTGCGCTACGCGCGGGGGGCGCATGCAGTCCAGTCTGTCAGTCCTTGAGCTGGCAGATGACGCCGCCCGCGGGCACTGTCTGGCCAATCTGCACGGCCAGCCCGGTCACCGTGCCGTCCTTGTGTGCGGTCAGTGGCTGCTCCATCTTCATCGCCTCCAGGACCACCACGGTGTCGCCCGCCGACACGTGATCGCCCTCGGCGGCCACGATCTTGGTGATGGTGCCCTGCATCGGGCTGGCCAGCTCGTCCCCGGACGCCCGGCCCGCGGGCCTGCCGCCACCGCGCCGTCCGCGGGTGGCCGCCCGGCCTGCCGCGGCCCCGGCCGGGGCGGTGGCCCCCAGCCCGGCGGGCAGCACCACCTCGAGCCGCTTGCCGTCGACCTCGACGGTGATCCGCTCCCGGTCCGGCGCCGCCTCGGCCAGCCCGGCCGGCGGCCCGTCATAGGGCGCGATCGAGCCGGCGAACTCGGTTTCGATCCAGCGGGTGTGCACGTGGAACGGTTCCGCGGTGAACGCCCGGTCGCGGACCACGGCCCGGTGGAACGGGAGCACCGTGGGCATGCCGCCGACCACGCACTCGTCCAGCGCGCGGCGGGCCCGCTGCAGCGCCTCGGTGCGGCTGGCCCCGGTGATGATGATCTTGGCCAGCAGCGAGTCGAACGCCTGCGGCACGGCCATTCCCGCCGCGTAGCCGGCGTCCACCCGGACCCCGGGGCCGGACGGCCAGGTCAGCTTCGTGATGGTGCCCGGAGCAGGCAGGAAACCGCGCCCGGCGTCCTCAGCGTTGACCCGGAACTCGATCGAGTGGCCGCGCGGTACCGGGTCCGGGTAGTCGAGCCGCTGCTCGTCCGCGATGCGGAACATCTCGCGCACCAGGTCGATGCCGGTGACCTCCTCGGACACCGGGTGCTCGACCTGCAGCCGGGTGTTCACTTCGAGGAAGGACACGGTGCCGTCCTGCCCGACCAGGAATTCGCACGTGCCCGCGCCGACGTAGCCGGCCTCGTGCAGGATGGCCTTGGACGCCTGGTAGAGCTGCTCGGTCTGGCTGGCGGACAGGAACGGGGCCGGGGCTTCCTCGACCAGCTTCTGGTGCCGGCGCTGCAGCGAGCAGTCCCGGGTGGACACCACGACCACGTTGCCCCGGGCGTCGGCCAGGCACTGTGTCTCCACGTGCCGGGGCCGGTCCAGGTAGCGCTCCACGAAGCACTCACCGCGGCCGAACGCGGCGACCGCCTCGCGGACCGCCGACTCGTACGCCTCACCGATCTCGCTGGGCTTGCGGACCACCTTGAGGCCGCGGCCGCCGCCACCGAACGCCGCCTTGATCGCGATCGGCAGGCCGTGCCGGGCTACGAACGCGTCAACCTCGTCCGCCCCGCTGACCGGGCCGTCGGTGCCAGGGGCCATCGGCGCGCCGACCCGGTTCGCGATGGCCCGGGCCGCGACCTTGTCGCCGAGCGCTTCGATGGCCGCGGGCGGCGGCCCGATCCAGGTCAGCCCGGCGCTGGTGACGGCGCGGGCGAAGCTGGCGTTCTCGGCCAGGAAGCCGTAGCCCGGGTGCACTGCGTCCGCCCCGGCGTCGGCCGCCGCCTTGAGGATCTTCTCGATGCTGAGATAGCTGTCGGCGGCGCTGATCCCGCCGAGCGCGTACGCCTCGTCAGCCATCGACACATGCAGCGCGTTCAGATCCGGCTCGGCGTACACCGCGACGCTGCCCAGCCCGGCGTCCCGGCAGGCCCGCACCACGCGGACCGCGATCTCGCCACGGTTCGCGATGAGCACTTTGCGCACGAAAACCTCTCCTCCCGACTGCCGAGGAGTCTAAGTGAGCGGGGGGTGCGCCGTCTCCCGGGGATCAGCCCGATCCCGGGGCGGATCGGGCCCATCTCCCAGGATGAGGCACATGGACGCATGTATGCGACGAACAATTGCGAGGTAGCCGTGGCGCTGGTGCAGATCGATGTTGACGAGGACGCGCTCACCGAGGCTATGCGGCTGTCGGGGGCGAAGACGAAGAAGGACACCGTCAAGCTGGCTCTGCGCGAGTATGCCGCGCGGCACCGGCGGGTGGCGGGCCCTGGAGCGATATGCGCGGCAAGCGGCGGGATGGGACTTCGAGGACGGGGCGCAGCGCCGGGCGGCTGAGCGGGACCCGGCGGGCTGACCAGCCAGCCTCAGTCAGCCCGGGCGCCTTCGTGGCGGAGCAGCCACGCCTTGCGGTGCACGCCGTAGTAGTAGCCGGTCAGGCGGCCGGAGGAGCCCACCGCGCGGTGGCAGGGCACCACCGGCGCGATCAGGTTGAGCGCGCAGGCCGCGCCGGCCGCCCGCGGCGCGTGCGGGCTGCCCGCCCGGGCGGCCAGTTCCGTGTAGCTGACCGTGCGGCCCGGCGGCACCGCGCGCAGCGCCGCCCACAGCGCCTGCCGGCCCGGCGTGCCCGGCTGGTACACCGGGATCCCGTCCAGCGCCTGCAGCTCACCGGCGAAGTAGCTGTGCACCGGCTTGGCCAGCCAGGGCAGCTCACCGGCGGGCGCCGGGCGCAGCGGCAGGCCGCGCAGCGACCGGTGCAGCCTGGTGTGCAGCTCGGCCGGGTGAGCGGTAAACCCGCCGCCGACCAGCCGGCCGTCGTGCGCGAGCAGGCCGAGCGGGCCGATCGGGGTGTCCAGCACCACGGACAGGATCGGGTCAGGCATGGTCAGACTCCCACGTCCACAGGTGAATGGCCGCGTAGCCGCGCCAGGGCCGCCACCGGGCGGCCTGCCCCGGCGTGCCGCCGAGCCGGGCCAGCGCGCGGCGCAGGCCGAGGTCGCCGGGCGGGAAACTGTCCGGGCCGGCGCCGGACCGGAGCATGATGTAGCCCACGGTCCACGGCCCGATGCCGGGCAGTTCGGCCAGCCGGGCCGCCGTTTCCGCCGGGTCGGCGCCGGGGTCCAGGTTCAGCCGCCCGGCCGCCGCGGCGGCGGCCAGCGCGCGCAGCGTGCGCTGGCGGCCGGTGGTCAGGCCGAGCCCGGACAGGTCGGCGTGAGCCAGCTCGGCTGGGCCGGGGAACAGCACGGCCAGCCCGGGCGGCCCGCTGCTGGGCGGCCCCCGGTGGCCGTGCTGGGCGGCCAGCCGGCCCGCGAACGTGCGCGCCGCGCCCACCGAGACCTGCTGGCCCAGCACCGCCCGCACGGCCAGCTCGAACCCGTCGTAGGCGCCGGGCACCCGCAGCCCGGGCCGGGCCCGGACCAGCGGGGCCAGCACCGCGTCGGCGGCCAGCGCGGCGTCGATAGCCACCGGGTCGGCGTCCGCGTCGAGCAGCCGGCGGCAGGCCGCCACCAGCTGGCTGGGCACGGCGGGCTCACGCAGCCTGGCCCGGAGCAGCACCTCCCCCTGGCCGGGCCGCGGGACCAGCTCGATGACTCCCGGCCCGGCTGGGGTGCGCACCGTCCGGGTGTACCCGGTCCCGGTCACCTGCTCCACCCCGGGAATGGCCCGTGCGGCCAGGAAGCCGAGCAGCCCAGCCGCGTCGAACGGCTCCCGGCAGGCCAGCCGCAGCGACAGCCAGGTGACCGGGCCGGGGCCGGCATCCACGGTCATGGTCTGATTCAACTGCACGGGACCGACAATCGCGGCCCGGCGGCGGTCAGCGCGGGCGGCTGGAGCGGCGCCAGGCGCCCGGGCCGGGCCGCAGCGGCGCGCCGATCAGCGCGGACCGGTCCAGCCAGCCGGACTGTGCGGCCGGGGTGGTGGCCGGGTCCGGGCGGCGGGCCAGCACCACGGCCAGCGCGTCGGCCAGCGCGGCTAGATCCGCGGCGCTGGGCTCGCCGCGCACCACACGCAGCGCCCGCGGCGCGGGCTCGCCGGGCATAACCGCCCGCTCCCGATGCTGAACTGGCGGCGGACCCGCTCCCAGAACGCGTCCCGCAGCCATTCCCGGGCCTCCTGGTAGGGCCGCAGCGACAGGCCCAGCTCCTTTTCCGCCTCGACCAGCAGCTCCTTGTCGATCACCGGCGGCAGGATCGGGCCGGGCAGCAGGTCGCGGATGTTGTCCTCACCACGGGTGAGGATCCACTTCTGGGCCACATGCTCACCGGCCTCCTCGACCCGCTGCCGGTCCGGCCCCAGCCGGCTGGCCCCCGCCGCCAGCCCGCCGGGCGGGTGGGCGGCCAGCCGCGGCGGGGCGGGCCGGGGCCCGTGCCGCCGGTCGAACAGCTGGGCCGGGGAGGGCACCGCGACGTGCGGCGGCGGTACCACCTCGGCCGCCACCGGCTCGGGTGTGGCCACCCGGGTGAAGTATGGCTCCAGGAACGCCCGGTCCAGCACCTCGACCGTGTCCGACTCCCAGACCAGCCGCTCGGCCTGGTTGGTGCCGAACGGCGGCTCGACGCCCCACAGGTGCACCCGGACGCCGTACGCCTGGGCCGCCTCCACCGCGGGCACCATGTCCTCGTCCCCGGCCACCAGCACCGCGTCGGTGACGGCCCGGTGCCGGGCCAGCGCCTCCATGTCCGCGCGGATCTGCGCGTCCACGCCCTTCTGCTGGCCGCGGGCGTTCAGGTTGCCCAGGCGCAGCTTGACCCGGGCCATCTGGGCGATCACCCGCTGGTCGATGGTGGGCACCCGGTCCCGGGCCGCGTCGTACCAGTAGACCCGGAGCAGCTCGCCGCGGACCAGGCCGTCGGCGTGCCGGGTCAGCGCCTGGATCAGCTTGTCGGTGTCCACCCGGTACTCGCGCCGGGAACCCACGCTGAACAGCAGCTCACCAGCGGCAGCGTAGATGTAGCCGACATCGATCATGATCGCGTAACGCGCCAGCATGGGCAGCGAGGGGAGGCCCGGGAGCGGGTCGACGATGTCGGTCATGGCACTCACGACTCTACTGCCGGACCCGCACCAGCCGGGGCGGAAGCGCGAGCCACGTTCGGCATTCTGTAGTCGGGTAACTACAGGGGGATGTTGCCGTGCTTCCTCGGCAGCATCTGCTGCCGCTTGCCGCGCAGCGCGCGCAGCGCCCGGGTGACCTGGCCGCGGGTCTCGGCCGGGCGGATCACCGCGTCCACGTAGCCGCGTTCGGCGGCGATGTACGGGTTGGCCAGGGTGTCTTCGTACTCGGTGACCCGCTGCGCGCGCAGCGCGTCCGGGTCCTCGGCGGCGGCCAGTTCCCGGCGGTACAGGATGTTCACCGCGCCCTGCGCGCCCATCACCGCGATCTGCGCCGTCGGCCAGGCCAGGTTGACGTCCCCGCCCAGGTGCTTGGAGCCCATCACGTCGTAGGCGCCGCCATACGCCTTGCGGGTGATCACTGTGATCTTGGGCACAGTGGCCTCCGCGTAGGCGTAGATCAGCTTGGCGCCGCGCCGGATGATGCCGCCCCACTCCTGGCCGGTGCCGGGCAGGAAACCGGGCACGTCCACGAACGTGAGCACCGGGACGTTGAAGCAGTCGCAGGTCCGGACGAACCGGGCCGCCTTCTCCGCGGCGTCGATGTCCAGCGTGCCCGCGAAGTGCATGGGCTGGTTGGCCACCACGCCGACGCTCATCCCGTCCACCCGGCCGAAGCCGACCACCATGTTCTGCGCGAACAGCGCGTGGATCTCCAGGAACTCCCCGTCGTCGAGCACCCGGGTGATCACGTCGTGCATGTCGTAGGGCTGATTGGGCGAGTCCGGGATGACCGTGTCGAGATCCTCGTCGGCCGCGGCGACCTCCAGGGCGGCTGGGTCGCCGGCCGGTGGCCAGGCCGGCGGGTCGTCCAGGTTGTTGGACGGCAGGTAGGACAGCAGGCCGCGGGCGAAATCCAGGCAGTCGTCCTCATCGGCGGCCTGGTAGTGCGCGACCCCGGACTTGACGTTGTGCGCGTGCGCGCCGCCGAGGTCCTCGAAGCTGACCTCCTCACCGGTCACCGTCTTGATCACGTCCGGGCCGGTGATGAACATGTGTGAGGTGCCCTCGACCATCAGGGTGAAGTCGGTGATCGCGGGCGAGTAGACGGCGCCGCCCGCACACGGGCCCATGATCAGCGAGATCTGCGGGATGACCCCGGAGGCGGCCACGTTCCGGTGGAAGATCTCGCCGAACAGGCCCAGCGCGACCACGCCTTCCTGGATCCGGGCCCCTCCACCGTCGTTGATGCCGATCAGCGGGCAGCCGGTCTTCAGCGCGTGATCCATCAGCTTGACGATCTTCTCGCCGTACACCTCGCCCAGCGACCCGCCGAACACCGTGAAGTCCTGGCTGAACACGCAGACCGGGCGGCCGTCGATGGTGCCGTACCCGGTGACCACGCCGTCCCCGTAGGGCTGGTTGGCAGCCACGCCGAAGTCGGTGGCCCGGTGCCGGGCCAGCTCGTCGAACTCGGTGAACGAGCCGGGGTCGAGCAGCCGCTCGATCCGCTCCCGGGCGGTCATCTTGCCCTTGGCGTGCTGCCGTTCCACCGCGCGCTGCGATCCGGCGTGGATCGCCTCGTCCCGGCGCCGCTGCAGCTCGGCGATCTTGCCGGCCGTGGTGTGCGGGGCGGGGCGCGGCGCCGGCGGCCCCGGCAGCTCGTCCGGCTCCGCCTGGTCCTGGCCGGGCAGCTGAACTTCGCTGGTCATGCCGACAGAGTAGCGGTCGGCCGGTTTATGGCCATGGCTGCACCGCCGCTACCAGTGCGGGTTCACGGCCGTGACATATAGCCGCACTAGGCTGGCGCGGTGAGCCAGCATGCCGCTCCCGCGCCTGCCGCCGCGCCGACCCGGGATACCGACCGCCAGCAGCTGCCCGCGTCGATGCGGCGCGATGTACGGCTGCTCGGCGGGATCCTGGGCGAGGTGCTGCGCGAGGCCGGCGGCCAGGATCTCCTGGACGACACCGAGCGGCTGCGCCGGGCGGTGATCGAGGCCCGGCGCGGGCACGCTGCCGGCCCGGGCGCCGACCGGGGCGGGGACGAGATCACGGCGCTGGTGGCCAGCTGGCCGCTGGACCGGGCCGAGCTGGTGGCCCGGGCGTTCACCGTGTATTTCCATCTCACCAACCTGGCCGAGGAGCTGCAGCGGGTCCGTGCGCTGCGGGAGCGTGACTCCGGGGTCGCGCCGGTGCGCGAGTCGGTGGCCGCCGCGGCCCGCGAGTTCCGCCACGATCAGGGCGCGGGCCATCTCGACGGCCTGCTCGGCCGGCTGCGCGTGCACCTGGTGCTCACCGCGCACCCCACCGAGGCGCGGCGCCGCGCGGTGGCGGCCGCGCTGCGCCGGATCAGCGATCTGCTCACCGAGGCCGACGACACCCGGCACGGGGCGTCCGAGCAGGCCGCGATCCGGCGCCGGCTGCATGAGGAGATCGACTTGCTGTGGCGCACCTCGCCGCTGCGGGCCAAGGCGATGACACCCATCGACGAGGTGCGCACCGTGATGGCCGCGTTCGACGGGACGCTGTTCCAGGTGGTACCCCGGGTGTACCGGGCGCTGGACGAGGCGTACCGCGCCGCCGGGCATGCTGTGCCAGCCCGGGTGGGCGACCCCCCGGAGCCCCCCGGGAGGCGCTGGCTCGGAGGGAACGCCCCTGCGGGGCGCCCCCCCTCGCCATCCCCTGCCGGCGTTCCTCCGGTTCGGCAGCTGGGTCGGTGCGGACCGGGACGGCAACCCGTACGTGACCAGCCAGGTGACCCGGGAGACCGCGGTCATCCAGGCCGAGCACGTGCTGCGCGCGCTGGAGAACGCGACCACCCGGATCGGCCGCGCGCTCACCGTGCACGCCGACGCGGCCCCGCCGGGCGACCCGTTCAGCCTGGCCCTGGAGTCGGCTGAGACGGCCCACCCGGAGCTGCTCGCCGACCTGGCCGCGCGGTCCCCAGGTGAGCCGTACCGGACGTTCCTGCTCTACCTGGCCCGGCGGCTGGAGGCGACCCGGCTGCGGCACGCCGACCTGGCCTACGGCCGCGCTGAGGACTTCCGCCGCGACCTGCTGGTGGTCCAGGAGTCGCTGGCCGCGGCGGGTGCCACCCGGCAGGCGTTCGGCGAACTGCAGCAGTTGATCTGGCAGGTCGAGACGTTCGGCTTTCACCTGGCCGACCTGGAGATCCGGCAGCACAGCGCGGTGCATGCCCGCGCGCTGGCCGAGGTCCGCGCGGGCGGGCCGCTGTCCGACCAGACGTCCGAGGTGCTGGCCACGTTCCGGGCGGCCAGCTGGATCCAGGACCGGTTCGGTGTCGCGGCCTGCCGGCGGTACGTGGTCAGCTTCACCCGGTCGGCCGCCGACATCGCGGCCGTGTACGAGCTGGCCGCCCGCGCCACCCGGAGTGGCCGGCCGCCGGTGCTCGACGTGGTGCCGCTGTTCGAGAGCGGGGAGGACCTCGGCCACGCCACCCGGGTGCTCAGCGAGATGCTCGAGCTGGAGCCGGTCCGGGAGCGGCTGGAGGCGAACGGGCGCCAGCTCGAGGTCATGCTCGGCTACTCCGACTCGGCCAAGGAACTCGGCCCGGTCAGCGCGACGCTGCGGCTGTTCAACGTGCAGGGGCAGCTGGCCCGCTGGGCCGCGGGCCACGACATCCGGCTGACCCTGTTCCACGGCCGGGGCGGCGCGCTGGGCCGGGGCGGCGGCCCGGCCGGGCGGGCCGTGCTGGCCCAGGCGCCCGGGTCGGTGGACGGCCGGTTCAAGGTGACCGAGCAGGGTGAGGTGATCTTCGCCCGGTACGGCAACCCGGTGATCGCCCAGCGGCACCTGGAGCAGGTCACCTCGGCCGTGCTGCTCGCGTCCTCACCGGCCGTGGGGGAGCGGAACGCGGCCGCGGCGGAGCGGTTCCGCGCGGTGGCGGGCCGGATGGAAGTGGCCGCGCTGCGCACCTACCGGGCGCTGGTGCAGACCCCAGGGTTCGCCGAATGGTTCGCCAAGATCAGCCCGCTGGAGGAGATCAGCGGGCTGCGCATCGGGTCCCGGCCGGCCCGCCGCGGCGTCGGCGTGGTGGGCCTGGACGACCTGCGGGCCATCCCGTGGGTGTTCGCCTGGGCGCAGACCCGGCTGAACCTGCCCGGCTGGTACGGGCTGGGCAGCGGGCTGGCCGCGGTGGTCAGCGGCCCGGGCGGGCTGGCCGAGGCGCGGCAGGCCTACCGGGGCTGGCCGCTGCTGGCGGTATTGCTGGACGGCGCGGAGATGAGCCTGGCCAAGACCGACCGGCGGATCGCGGTCCGGCACCTGGCCCTGGGCGGCCGCGGCGACCTGGCCGATCTGGTGCTGGCCGAGTACGACCTGACCCGGCGGCTGGTGCTGGAGGTGACCGGGCACGACCGGTTGCTGGCCGACCGGCTGGTGCTGTCCCGCGCCGTGGCGCTCCGCGATCCGTACGTGGACGCGCTGTCCTACCTGCAGCTCCGCGCGCTCAACGAGCTGCGTGCGCTGCCGCCGGGGGCGGCCGGGCCGGAAGACGGCGCCGGGGACGCCCGCCGCGACCAGCTGCACCGGCTGCTGCTGCTAGCTGTCAGCGGCATCGCGGCCGGCCTGCAGAACACCGGCTGATAACGCCTCAGGACGCGGACGCACCGGCCAGCTCGGCGCGGCGCTGCTCGTGCGCCGCGGCGCATGGGTAGCGCGCGCCGGTGCCCTCGCCCGCCAGCAGCTGGCCGATCGCGGCCCGGCAGGCCTCGTCGGCCGGGGTGTAGACCACCATCCGGGTGCCGGGCACGGCCAGCACACCGAAGCTGGTGCTGGTCATGGCCAGCCGGTCGAACGCCGGGTGCCGGAAGATCTTCAGGTAGGTGACCGGGCTGGCCACGTCGTGCTCGGCCCACAGCTTGGCGAACCGGGGGCTGACCGCCTGCAGCCGCTCGATGAACCCGGTCCAGGCCGGGCTCGCCGACGTGCCGGCCGTAGTTGCCGCGGAACTGGGCCACCAGGCGGCCCAGCTGCTCGTGCCGGCTGCACGTACGGGTGGCAGCACTCCGGGTAGGTGAAGTTCAGCCACAGGATGTTGCGCTCGCCGCGGGCGGCGCCGGTCACCCCGGGCCAGAGCGCGGCGTATGCATCGTTCCAGCCCAGCAGGTCGTAGCGCTCGTTCAGCACGCAGGCGGGCATCGGCACCAGGCTGTCCATGATCCCCTGCACGTCCGGCGGGACCTGCGGGCATGGGGCCGCCGTGGCATCCCCGGCCAGGTCCGGCACGTCGGCCAGCCGGAACAGATGGTCCCGCTCGGCCTGGTCCAGCTTGAGCGTCTGGGCCACCGCGGTGAGCACCTGCGGGCTGGCGTTGATCGGGCGGCCCTGTTCCAGCCACGTGTACCAGGTCACGCCGACCCCGGCCAGCTGGGCGACCTCTTCCCGGCGCAGCCCGGGGGTGCGGCGGCGCAGCCCGGGCGGCAGCCCGGCCTGCTCGGGGGTGATCCGCTCCCGGCGGCTGCGCAGGAAGGCGGCCAGCTCGGCCCGCCGCGGGCCCGCGTCGGCGGTCGTCATGACGGTCATGCTCCCATCGTGCCGGTGTTCCGGCGGCTTTGCCAGGTGGTGCTGGTACCAGGATAAGCAGGCTCTTGGTACCCGGATGAGCAGGACGGCAGGCTGGGTGGCATGACAGACATGGCAACCGTAACCCGGTCTGACTCCCGGGTAATCCGCCGCGCCGGGCGGCCCGCGGGGCGCCCGGCCGCACCGGGCGCACTGCTGGCCATCGTGCTCACCGGGCAGTTCATGGCCGTGCTCGACGCGGCCGTGGTGAACGTCGCGGCGCCCGCTATCCACGCCGACCTGCACGCGACCGGCGCCGGGCTGCAGCTGGTCATCGCCGGCTACGTGATCACCTACGCGGTGGGGCTGGTCACCGGGGCCCGGCTCGGCGACATCATCGGGCACCGCCGGATGTTCCTGGCCGGGCTGGGCCTGTTCACCCTGGCCTCGCTGGGCTGCGGGCTAGCTCCGTCTACCGGCCTGCTGGTCGCGCTGCGGTTCGTTCAGGGCGCCGGGGCCGCGGCGATGATCCCGCAGGTGCTCAGCCTGATCCAGCGCACCTACACCGGCACCGCCCGGGCGCGCGCCATGCGGCTGTACGCGGCGGTGATCGCCGGCGGCGCGGTGGCCGGCCAGATCGCGGGCGGCCTGCTGGTCACCGCGGACGTGTTCGGCAGCACCTGGCGCTCGGTCTTCCTGATCAACGTGCCGATCGGCGCCGCGCTGCTGGCCCTGGGCGCGCGCTGGCTGCCGCACGGGGCGGCCGACCGCGGCCGCGGCCTGGACCCGGCCGGGCTGGCCCTGCTGACCCCGGCCGTGCTGGCCCTGGTGCTGCCGCTGGTCCTCGGCCAGCCCGAGCACTGGCCGGTGTGGGGCTGGGCCTGCCTGGCCAGCAGCGCGGTGCTGTTTGCCCTGTTCACCGTCGTCGAGCGGCGGGTCGCGGCCCGGGGCGGCGCGCCGCTGATCCCGGGCCGGGTGCTCCAGCTGCCCGGCGTGCGGCTGGGCATCGCGGCCCTGTTCGTCACCATGGCCGTGTTCGGCGGGTTCTTCTTCGCCCTGGCCCTGCACCTGCAGGGTGGCCTGGGCGACACCCCACTCCGGGCCGGCCTCACGTTTGCCCCGGCCGCGGCGGCGTTCGCCGTGGTCAGCCTGAACTGGCAGCGGCTGCCTGCCCGGTGGTTCGGCGGCCTGGTCATCGTGGGCTTTGCCGCCTACGCGGCGGGCCTGCTGCTGCTGGCCGCGCTGCTGCACGGCGGCGGCCACGGCGGCCTGGCGGTGTACTGGGCGCTGGCCCTGACCGGGGCCGGGATGGCCGGCGCGTTCGGCCCGCTGATGACGTCGGTGCTGCTGCGGGTGCCGGTGGCCGACGCGGCCGACGCCACCGGGGTGATCGTCACCGTCAACCAGCTGGCCATCGTGATCGGGGTGGCGACGTTCGGCACGCTGTACCTGAATTTGGCCGGGCAGCTGCCCCCGGGCGGTACGCAGGCGGCATTCCGGCTGCTGTCCGCGCACGCGGTGACGGTGACCTGCGTGGCGCTGGCCGCCGCGGCGGCGGCGGGCGGGGTGCTGGCCGCGATCCGCTGGGCTGCCACCAGCCGCCAGGCCCGCCAGCCGCCCCAGTAACCCGCCCAGCCTGCGCCGTGATGTTGACTTAGCCGACACTCGAATGTCGGCTAAGTCAACATCATCAGCTGTGGAACGGATATTCACGTGGACCGCCCCCCGCTCGACGCCAGTGACCTGCGCGGCCGGCTGATCCGGCCGGGCGGGCTGTGGCGGGACGTCCAGGTCGTGCCGCAAACCGGGTCGACCAACGCGGACCTGCTCGAAGTGGCCCGGAGCCGGGCGGCCGAGGGGCTGGTCCTGGCGGCCGAAGCCCAGACCGCCGGGCGGGGACGGCTGGGCCGGGCCTGGGCGGCGCCGCCGCGGGCCGGGCTCGTCTTTTCCGTGCTGCTCCGGCCGGCGGACGTGCCGCCGGCCCGGCGCGGCTGGCTGCCGCTGCTGGCGGGGGTGGCCGTGGCCGCCGCGGTGCGCGGGCAGACCGCCGTGCCAGCCCGGCTGAAGTGGCCCAACGACGTGCTGGTGGGGGAGCGGAAGCTGGCCGGGATCCTGGCCGAAGCGCACGGTGATGCCGTCGTGGTCGGCGTCGGGCTGAACGTCACCCTGCGCCCGGCCGAACTCCCGGTGCCCACCGCCACCTCGCTGCTCATCGAGGACGCCGCCAGCACGGACCGGGACGCGCTGCTGGTGGCGATCCTCACCGAACTCGGGAACCGCTACCAGGTATGGCGGGCCGACCCGGACGCGGCCGGGCTGCGCCAGGACTACCTGCGCCGGTCCGCGACCGTCGGCCGGGACGTCCGGGTCGAGCTGCCCGGCGGAACGCTGCTCACCGGCACCGCCGAGGACGTGGACGACGCGGGCCGGCTGCGGGTCCGGGGCCGCGCCGGGCTGGTCCCGGTGGGAGCCGGGGACGTGCTGCACGTCCGCTGAGCCCCGGCCGTGTCGGGCTGCTCAGGCCGCCGGTTCCGTGCCACCATGTGCGCTATGCGCAAGGAGGATCTGCTCGCCGAGGGCGAGTGGAGCGTGCTGCTGCTGCACCCGCACTGGAAGACGGTGGTGCGGCCGGTGCTGCTGCTCATCCTGGTGCTGGCCGCGATCGGTGCGCTGCTCTTCTTCCACCGCCACGTCCCCCCGCCGGCTTTCCTCGGCTCCGGGGCGCTGGCCGTGGTGGTGCTGCTGGCGGGGGTGGCCATCCCGGTGCTGCGCTGGCGGACCACGACCTACGAGCTGACTACCCGCCGTCTCCGGCTGCGCCGCGGCATCCTGTCCCGCACCGGCCGGGACTTCCCGCTGATCCGGATCAGCGACGTCTCGTTCTCGCACGGGCTGATCGACCGGCTGCTCGGCTGCGGCCAGCTGATCGTGGAGTCCGCGGGCGAGCACGGCCAGCTCGTGCTGGCCGAGATCCCGCACGTGGAGATGGTCCAGGCCACGCTGTTCCAGCTGGTCGAGGACGAGCAGCAGCGGCTGTCCCGGGAGGAACACTAGGCCGCTGGGCCGCCGCGCCCCGGCGGCGGGTTAGCCTTCGCTCATGGATGGGGTGCAGGTACGCCGGCATGTGATCGGCCACGGCCGGGTGGCGGAGATCGTTCTGGACCGGGCTTCCGCGCTTAACGCCCTCAACACGGTGATGCTGGTCCGGCTGGCGCAGGTGTGCGCCGAGCTCAAGCCGGACGGCGACGTGCACGCCGTGGTGCTCACCGCGGCCGGGGGCCGCGCGTTCTGCGTGGGCGCCGACCTCAAGGAACGCAACGCGATGAACGACACCCAGCTGCTGGCCCAGCGGGCGGTGTTCCAGGCCGCGTTCGGCGAGCTGCTCGGGCTGCCCCAGCCGGTGGTCGCCGCGGTGCACGGGTACGCCCTGGGCGGTGGCTGTGAGCTGGCGCTGAGCTGCGACATCGTGGTGGCCGACGAAACCGCGGAGTTCGGGCTGCCGGAGACCACGGTGGGCCTGGTGCCGGGCTGCGGCGGGACCCAGCTGTCGGTCCGCCGGCTGGGTGTGGGCCGGGCCGCCGAGCTGGTGCTGACCGGGCGCCGGGTCAAGGCGGCCGAGGCGGAACGGATCGGCCTGGCCGACCGGATGGTGCCGGCCGGCGCGGCGGATACCGTGGCGCTGGAGATCGCGGGCAGCATCGCGGCCAACTCGCCGGTCGCGGTGCGGGCGGCCAAGCGGGCCATGCGCAACGGCTGGGCGGCCGGGCTGGATGCCGCGCTGGACATCGAGGACGCCGCCTGGCGGACCGCCGCGCTGTCCGCGGACCGGCGCGAGGGCATCGCCGCGTTTAACGAGAAGCGGGCGCCTCAGTGGTCGGGGGAATGACGCTGGTCGGGAGGACGCTGGTCGGGAGAATGACGGCGGTCTGGAGAGTGAGCCGATGAGCGACCTGCCCGCGCGTATCTCGCTGCGCGAAGTGGGGCCCCGGGACGGCCTGCAGAACGAGGACCCGGTGCCGACCGCGGCCAAGATTGAGCTAATCAACACGCTGGCCCGGACCGGGGTGTCCCGGATCGAGGCGGTGTCTTTCGTCCGGCCCGAGGCGATCCCGCAGATGGCCGACGCGGACCAGGTGTGGCACGGCATCACCCGGGTGCCCTCGGTCCGCTACTCGGCGCTGGCGCCCAACCTGCGCGGCGCCCGCCGGGCCCTGGACGAGGGGTTCACCGAGGTCGAGGTGGTGGTGTCGGCGTCGGACACGCACAACCGGCGGAACGTGAACCGGGGCACGGCCGAGTCGCTGGACGACATCGCGGTGATCATTGACGAGGCGCACCGCCGCGGCGCGACCTGCCAGGTCGTGGTGGCCACCGCGTGGGGCTGCCCGTACGAGGGCGACGTGCCGGCCAGCCGGGTGCTCGGCGTGGCCAGCCGGGCGGTAGCCGACGGGGCCGACTCCATCTCGTTCGGCGACACCACCGGGATGGCCACCCCGCGCCGGGTAACCGAGCTGGTCGGCGGGTTCCGCGCCCGGCACCCGGACGTGCCGCTGAACCTGCACTTCCACAACACCCGGGGCGCCGGGCTGGCCAACGTGCTGGCCGCGCTGGAACTCGGCGTGGACGACTTCGACGCATCCGTGGGCGGGCTGGGTGGCTGCCCGTACGCGCCGGGCGCGTCCGGCAACATCGCTACCGAGGAACTCGTGCACATGGTGGAGGACATGGGTGTCGGCACCGGCGTGGATCTGGCCGCGATGATCGGCGCGGCCGAGGAGGCGGAGCGCATCGTGGGACGGCAGCTGCCGTCCCAGGTGCTGCGGGCCGGCCCGCGGACCCGGACGGTGACGCCGTGACGGCCCAGGACCAGGCGGCCGGGTCCGGCCAGCCGGGAGCCGCCCCGGACGGGGCCGCGGCCGGGCACCCCGAGCTGGCCGGGCTCCGCGCGTCCGTGGAGCGCGGCGGCGCGGCCAAGTACCACGCGGCAGCCGCGGCGGCGGGCAAGCTGTTCGCCCGGGACCGGATCGCCGCCCTGGTCGACGCGGGCTCATTCACCGAAGACGGGCGTTATGCCAATGTGGCCGCGGCCGGGCTGCCGGCGGATGGCGTGGTGACCGGCACCGGCCTGGTGGACGGCCGGCCGGTGGCGCTGATGGCCAACGACTCCACGGTCAAGGCGGGCTCGTGGGGCGCGCGCACCGTAGAGAAGATCATCCGGATCATCGAGAAGGCGTACTCAGCCGGGCTGCCCATGATCTACCTGGTGGACTCGGCGGGCGCGCGGATCACCGACCAGGTCGACATGTTCCCGGGCCGCCGCGGTGCCGGGAAGATCTTCCACAGCCAGGTCCGGGCGTCCGGCTCGATCCCGCAGGTGTGCGCGCTGTTCGGGCCGTCCGCGGCGGGCGGCGCCTACATCCCGGCGTTCTGCGACTACGTGGCCATGGTGGATGGCAACGCGTCCATGTACCTGGGCAGCCCGCGGATGGTCGAGATGGTGGTCCGGGAGCAGACCACGCTGGAGGAGATGGGCGGCGCCCGGATGCACTGCACCGTGTCCGGCTGCGGTCACTACCTGGCCCAGGACGAGCTGGATGCGCTGGCGGCGGTCCGGTCCTACCTGTCCTACCTGCCCGGTAACTGGCAGCAGCGGCCGCCTGCCGGGCCGGCTGCGGCCCCCGAGCCGGGCATCGACCTGGCCGCGCTGGTCCCGGTCAGCGAGCGGCAGGCGTTCGACATGCGCCGCTACGTCCGCGGCCTGGTGGACGCCGGGTCATTCTTCGAGATCCACGCGCTGTGGGCGCGCGAGCTGACTATCGGCTTCGCCCGGCTGGACGGCCAGGTGACCGGGGTGGTGGCGAACAACCCGATGTTCAAGGGCGGGGTGCTGTTCACCGACTCGGCGGACAAGGCGGCCCGGTTCATCCAGCTGTGTGACGCGTTCAGCGTGCCGCTGCTGTTCCTGGCCGATGTGCCCGGCTTCATGGTCGGCACGGCGGTGGAGAAGCAGGGCATCATCCGGCACGGGGCCAAGATGATCAGCGCGGTAGCCGAGGCCACGGTGCCGAAGATCTGCGTGGTGGTCCGCAAGGCCTACGGGGCCGGGCTGTACGCGATGGCCGGCCCGGGTTTCGAGCCGGACGCCACGCTGGCCCTGCCCACGGCCAAGATCGCGGTGATGGGCGCGGAGGCGGCGGTCAACGCGGTGTACTTCAACAAGCTGGCCGCCATCGCCGACCCGGCCGCCCGGGAGGCGGAGACCAGCCGGCTCCGGGCCGAGTACGACGCGGACATCGACGTGCTCCGGCTGGCCAGCGAGCTGGTGGTGGACGACGTGGTGCAGCCTGCCGAGCTGCGGGCCGAGCTGATCCGCCGGTTTGCCGCCGCTTCGCGGAAGGATCGCGCGTTTTCCCGCCGCCGGCATGGGGTTACCCCGGTCTGAGTGGCCCGGATAGCGGCTCGGCGCTGGCCGGCCAGCGGCGCGGCCCGTGTTCCTGAACAGAGCACGTGGAAGTAGTCGCTGGTAGCAATACCATCAGTGCATGACCTGTGTGCTGCTCGCTGAGGACGATGCGTCAATCTCCGAGCCATTGGCCCGGGCGCTGCGCCGCGAGGGTTATGACGTGGACGTCTCGTCGGACGGGCCCGGGACGCTGGAAGCCGCGATGGCAGGCGGCATCGACCTGATCGTGCTGGATATCGGCCTGCCCCGGCTGGACGGCCTGGAGGTGTGCCGCCGCCTCCGGTCCGACGGGCAGACCGTGCCGGTGCTCATCCTCACCGCGCGGGCGGATGAGGTGGACACGGTGATCGGCCTCGACGCGGGCGCCGACGACTACGTTACGAAGCCGTTCCGGCTGGCCGAACTGCTGGCCCGGGTGCGGGCACTGCTCCGCCGTGGCACCCCGGAGACCAGCGTCGTGCAGGGCGTCCGGGTCGACGCGGACGCCCGCCGGGCCTGGATCGGGGACACGGAACTCGAGCTCACCACAAAAGAGTTTGACCTGCTGAGCGTGCTGGTGAGTGACGCGGGGAAGGTGGTCACCCGTGAGCAGATCATGCGGGAGGTCTGGGACAGCAAATGGTGGGGATCCACCAAGACGCTGGACATGCATATCTCGTGGCTGCGCCGCAAGCTGGGCGATGACGCGCACAACCCGCGGTACATCACCACGGTGCGTGGGGTGGGCTTCCGCTTCGAGCGGGGCGACTGACCGCTCCCTGGTGCCGGCCCCCCGCGCCACGGGCTGGTGCCCCCAGGCCGTTATGGGACGCTGAACCGTGCGCCGCCGCCTGCTGGTCTCCACCCTGGTGGTGGCGGTGACGGCTGTCCTGCTGCTGGGCATCCCGCTCGCGTTCGTGCTCAGCCGACTGCAGATCAGCGCGGCCGACCAGCAGGTCAAGCGGGACGCCACCACGGTGGCCAAGTCGCTGCAGGACCGGGTCGACGCGGGACTGCCGGCCGATGTGGCCGAGGCCGCGGCGGCGGCCAAGTCACTGCCCGACCGGTACATCAGCATCCAGCAGGACGGGCTGCACGAGTTCAGCATCGGGGACCCGCCGCGGGCCGGCGAGGCGATCATCAAGCAGGCGGTGACCCGGAACTTCCGGGTCACCGTGGCGGCCGACGACTCGGTCGAGTACGGGCGGCTGACCGGGGCGCTGATCCTGATCGGCGCGCTCGCGCTGGCCGCGGTCGCGGTGGCGGTGGCGCTGGCGGTGCTGCAGGCCCGGCGGCTGACCCGGCCGCTGGAAGAACTGGCCAGCGCGGCCGACCGGCTCGGCCTGGGTGACGCGCGCCCGCTGGGCCGCCGGTACGGGGTGCCCGAGCTGGACCGGCTGGCCGAGGGCCTGGACGGCTCGGCGCGGCGGATCACCGATCTGCTGTCCGCCGAGCGGGACTTCGCCGCGGACGCGTCGCATCAGCTGCGCACCCCGCTGACCGCGCTGTCCATGCGGCTGGAAGAGATGATCGCCGCGGCCGGGGACTCCGACGTGGTCCGGGAAGAGGGCGCGGCGGCACTGGCCCAGACCGAGCGGCTGGCCGATGTGGTCAGCCAGCTGCTGGGCCGGACCCGGCGGGCCAGCCGCGGGGTGCCCTCGCTGATCGCCATCGACGACGTGATCGCGCAGCAGGTCATCGAGTGGGATCCGGCGTTCCGCCGGGCCAACCGCAAGCTCGAGGTGGCGGGCGAGAAGGGACTGTCCGCCTACATCACCTCGGGCGCCCTGAGCCAGGTCATCGCCACCCTGCTGGACAACGCGCTGGTGCATGGGGCGGGCACGGTGACCATCCGCACGTCGCGGACCCCCAAGTCGGTGGTGGTGGAGGTGCGCGACGAGGGCAAGGGTGTCCCGCACGAGCTGGTGCCGCGCATCTTCGAGCGCAACGTCAGCGGCCGCCCGGGCGGCACCGGGCTGGGCCTGGCCCTGGCCCGCGACGTGGCCACCGCGGACGGCGCCAACGTGGTCCTGGTCCGGCCGCGGCCCGCGGTGTTCGCCGTGTTCCTGCCCCGCGGGCTGCGCGGCTCCGAGGAACCGCCCGTAGTCAGCGGCCCCGCCTAGCCAGTCCGGGGGGACGACCCCGTGGCCCCCCCGATCGCCGCTTCGCGCCGAACGCCGGCTCGGCGGGAGCCCGCCTGAGGCGAGTCCCGCCTCGCCGGCGCAGGTCAGCTCGTTGCTGCCTTGGCCAGAGCGGCGTGGCGCTGGCTGCCGGCGATGGCGTGCCAGGCCAGGTAGATGACCGCGGTGATCAAGAAGCCGGCCTCGAACGTCAGGTCGCCGACCGACGGGAAGTGCTTGGGGACCACCCCGACATACTCGGTCTGGTTGGAGAACAGCCAGATCGACATCACCACGCCGACCAGCATGGACACCGGCCCAGCCCAGTTCGTGTAGCTCTTGTCGAACAGCAGCCGCTCCAGCTGGCGCGGGTCCTGCCCGCGGTGCAGGAACTGGTCGCAGAACATCACGGCCAGCCACGGCGCGATCCAGTACGCGATGACGAGCAGGAAGTTCTGGTACTTGGTGCCCGCGTCGTGCAGCCCGGTCAGCGCGACGATGAAGCCGATCACGCCGAACACCAGGGCCACGATGGCCCGGCGCAGCGCCAGCGGCAGCCGGATGCCGAGCGCGGTGAAGGACAGTGCGCCGGAATAGATGTTCAGCACGTTGGCGGCGACCGCGCCGATCGCGATGGCCAGCAGGGTAAGGTCGGCCAGCGCGGTGGGCAGGTGCCCGGTGAACGCGCCGGTGGGGTTGCTGTTGATGGCGCCGATACCGGTCACCGTGGCCGATGCGGCCCCGGCTGCCTCGAGCAGCACGCAGGACACGAACACGCCCAGGCCGGACCACCAGGCGATGGCCAGCTTGCTGGTGTCCGGCTTGAAGTACCGGGTGTAGTCCGACGCGTACGGGTTCCAGCCGACCGCGTAGCCGAACGCCGCGCCCAGGGTGAGCAGGAAAC
This sequence comes from uncultured Actinomycetes bacterium, assembly GCA_963834515.1. Lineage (GTDB taxonomy): Bacteria > Actinomycetota > Actinomycetes > Streptosporangiales > Streptosporangiaceae > RYN-230. The sequence goes on from CAWICB010000002.1 coordinate 379,768, forward strand.
CGCCGACCCCGCCGCCGTGCGACGGGGCACCCGGGCTGGACTTGGTGAAGATCCAGATGGTGGCGATCAGGAAGATGATGGCCAGCAGCGGGAACGCGTACCGCTCGAACGCGTGCACCAGGTTGTGCCCGAAGAACGCGACCACGATCTGCGCCACCACGATGATCACCAGGCACAGCCACTTGGGCAGGTGGGTCAGCGTGTTGAGCGCGAACGTGCCGCTGACGCTGTTCACCGCGAACCAGCCGATGCCGGCCGTGATCGAGTTCAGCCCGGCAGGCAGCGCATTGCCCCAGTAGCCGAAGCCGAGCCGGGAGATCACCATCTGCGGCACACCGTGCGACGGCCCCTCGGCGCCGAGCAGGCCCTGGGTGACCGAGCCGAGGCCGGTGCCCACCACGATGGCCAGCAGCGCCTGCCAGAAGTTCAGCCCGAAGAACGCCACCCCGATCACGCCGACGAACACGGTGGCGAACTCGAAGTTCGGCGATGTCCAGGTCCAGAACAGCTGGAGTGGCTTGCCGTGCCGCTCGTTCAGCGGGATGAACTCGGCGCCGCCGGGCTCTACGGCCGCGACCTTGGTGCCGTACTCACCCTCGCGGATGACGACGCCAGGCGGTGGCTCGGCCTCGAGGACTGGGCTCTGCTGTTGCTCGGGTGCCGACATCGGCGTGCTCCTTACGGCATCGTGCTGGTCGGGTCTCCCTGCGGCCGGGCCGACAGCCCCACGGACGCGCTGATGATAATTCGCACTATGACCGGCGGTTGTTTCCGATGCGTTAAATATCCCGTGACCCCCCCGCGGTGACAAGCACTGACTACGGCGGGCGGCCGGCGTGCGGCCCGGGGCGCTGCCTCGTAGGCTACGGCGGGTGACCGATGATCAGGACGCCAGGTCCCTCTTCCCCCTCGTGGGCATGGTCGGCGCCGGGCAGCTGGCCCGGATGACGTACCAGGCGTCGATCCCGCTCGGGGTCGGGTTCCGGGTGCTGGCCGATACGGCCACCGACAGTGCGGCCCAGGTGTGCGCGGACGTGCGGGTGGGTGACTATCACGACCTGGACGACCTGCTTGGGTTCGCGGCCGGCTGCGATGTGGTCACGTTCGATCACGAGCACGTGCCGGGGGAGCACCTGGCCGCGCTGGAGGCCGCCGGGGTGCCGCTGGCGCCGGGCGGGGCCGCGCTCCGCTACACCCAGGACAAGCTGGCCATGCGCGAGGAGCTGAGCCGGCTCGGCGTGCCCTGCCCCCGGTTCACCCCGGTGACTGACGTGGCCGGCGTGACCCGGTTCGCCGGGCAGGCCGGCTGGCCGGTCGTGCTCAAGGCGGTGAGCGGCGGCTACGACGGGCGCGGCGTGTGGGTGTGCGACGACGAAACGCTGGCGGCGGAGCTGCTGGCTGAGGTGCTGCCCCGCGGCATCGCGCTGCTGGCCGAGGAGTACGTGCCGTTCCGCCGGGAGCTGGCCGCGGTGGTCGCCCGGTCGCCGCACCGGCAGGGTGCGGCCTATCCGGTGGTGCAGACGGTGCAGCGGGACGGTGTCTGCCACGAGGTGCTGGCCCCCGCCCCCGGGCTGAGCGCCGTGGTGGCCGAGGAAGCGCAGCGGCTCGCCCTGGAGATCGCCGACGCGCTCGGCGTGACCGGGCTGCTGGCCGTGGAGCTGTTCGAGGCCGGCAGCGGGCTGCTGGTCAACGAGCTGGCCATGCGGCCGCACAACAGCGGGCACTGGACCATCGAGGGGGCGGTCACCTCGCAGTTCGAGCAGCACCTGCGGGCCGTGCTCGACCTCCCGCTCGGCGCGCCACGGGCAGCCGCCGCGCAGACCGTCATGGTCAACGTGTTCGGCGGCCACGACCCGGACCTGTACTCGCCGGTACGTCCACGTGATGGCGGCCGACCCCGGGGTGAAGGTGCACATGTACGGCAAGGCGGTGCGCCCCGGCCGGAAGATCGGCCACGTCACGGTGACCGGCCGGGGGGCGGCCGACGAGAACCTCAACGCGCTGCGGGACCGGGCGCTGCGCGCGGCCAGCCACCTGGCCACCGGTAAGGGGCGGGGGGAATGAGCGCGGTGCGCGGGGATGGCGGCCCACTGGTCGCGGTGGTGATGGGCAGCGACTCGGACTGGCCGGTGATGGAAGCGGCGGCCGCCGCCCTGGCCGAGTTCGGCGTGCCCTACGAGGCCGACGTGGTGTCCGCGCACCGGATGCCGCACGAGATGATCGGTTACGGCACGGCGGCGGCCGGCCGCGGCCTGCGGGTGATCATCGCCGGGGCTGGCGGCGCCGCGCACCTGCCCGGCATGCTGGCCGCGGTGACCCCGCTGCCGGTCATCGGGGTGCCGGTGCCGCTGAAGTACCTGGACGGGCTCGATTCGCTGCTGTCCATCGTGCAGATGCCGGCCGGCGTGCCGGTCGCCACCGTGGCCGTCGGCGCGGCGCGGAACGCGGGCCTGCTCGCGGTGCGCATCCTGGGCGCCAGCGACCCGGCCCTGCGCGACCGGATGACCGTTTTCCAGCAGGGCCTGCGGGACGTGGCCCGGGCCAAGGGGGCGGCGCTGCGGGACCGGCTGGCCGGCCCGGGTGCGGCCGGCCCGGATGCGGGAGAGCCGGGTGCGGCCTGCCCGGATGCGGGAGACCCGGGTGCGCGAGACCCGGGTACGGGGGCGGGGCCGGCCGGGCCGGGCCGGTAAGACCTTCTGGCGCGGGCTCCGGCCGCGGCCCCTACCATCGAGTAATGAGCTCTGACTTCCCTGCCTTTGCTCTGACCGAGGAGCACGAAGCGCTCCGTGCGGCCGTCCGCGAGCTGGCCGAGGACAAGATCGCGCCGCGGGCGGCCGAGGTGGATGAGTCGGGCGAGTTTCCCTGGGATGCGTTCGAGGCGCTGGCCAAGGCGGACTTCGCGGCCGTGCATATCCCGGAGGCCTATGGCGGGGCGGGCGCGGACGCTATCGCGACCGCGATCGTGATCGAGGAGGTGGCCCGGGCCTGTGCGTCGTCGTCGCTGATCCCGGCGGTGAACAAGCTGGGCACGGTGCCGTTGCTGCTGGCCGGGTCCGAGCAGCTGAAGCAGCGCTACCTGCCCCCGGTGGCGGCCGGGGAGGCGATGTTCTCCTACGCGCTGTCCGAGCCGGAGGCGGGCTCTGACGCCGCCGCCATGACGACGCGCGCGGTGCGCGATGGTGAGTCCTACGTGCTGAACGGTGTGAAGCGGTGGATCACCAACGCCGGGGTGTCGCGGTTCTACACGGTGATGGCGGTGACCGACCCGGCCGCGGGGGCGGACGGGATCTCGGCGTTCGTGGTGGAAAAGGATGATCCGGGGTTCTCGTTCGGCGCGCCGGAACACAAGCTGGGCATCAAGGGATCGCCGACCCGGGAGCTGTACTTCGATGACTGCCGGATCCCGGCCGACCGCATCATCGGCGCGGAGGGGACCGGGTTCAAGACCGCCCTGGCCACGCTGGACCACACCCGGGTCACCATCGCCGCACAGGCGATCGGGATCGCGCAGGGCGCGCTGGACTACGCGACGGGGTATGTGCAGGAGCGGCGCCAGTTCGGCCAGGCCATCGCGGAGTTCGAGGGCGTGCAGTTCATGCTGGCCGACATGGCCATGAAGGTCGAGGCGGCCCGGCAGCTGACCTACGCGGCAGCGGCCAAGTCGGAGCGGGCCATGACCGGGGACCGCCCCGCGGACCTGACGTTCTTCTCCTCGGCCTGCAAGTGCTTCGCGTCGGACGTGGCCATGGAGGTGACCACCGACGCGGTCCAGCTGCTCGGCGGCTACGGGTACGTCAAGGACTACCCGGTCGAGCGGATGATGCGCGACGCCAAGATCACCCAGATCTACGAGGGCACCAACCAGATCCAGCGCGTCGTGATGGCCCGCCAGCTGCTGAAGTAGGCCGCAAGAGTGGCGCTGAGCTGCGGTAACACTTGATGAGCGGGAGCCGTCCCCGCTAGGTATTCGGCTAGCTCCTTGATGGTGACGCCCCCCGGCGAGAGTGATGCTGGCGTCGTAGTGGCGGAGCCGGTGGATACCTTCCCAAAACCTGGCCTGCAGGCCGACTCGCCCGCTACCGATTTTCGCTAGGTCGGCTGGTGTGGGTCAGCCCTTGAGTGCCTCCTGGAGTTCGCTGGTGATCTCGTCGGCGGTGGCCGCCACGGAGCGCTTCACGACCTTGGCCGCACTAGTGAGTGCCTCGTCGACACCCTTTTCAATGGTCGGCTCGCCCACCGCGATGAGCCCGGCCTGGTTGCCGGTGAGCGTCTGGGCCGCCTCGTGGAGTTCTTTGCGCGGCAGCGTCCCGCCGCCGAACATCTCCGGGATGACGCGGATGCGGGGGCGGTCCATCCGCTTGACAATGTGAGGCTTGCCGTTCTCCTTGTCGATGACGGCCGCGTCGTACTTGCCGATCATCTCATCCTTGTGCATCTGCTCGATGGTGGCCAGCGCCGATACCGCGGACTCCACTGTCTCGTATGCTGCGGCATAAAGAACCAGCTGCTGTTGGTCGGCCATGGCATCTCCCCGTCGGATGGGCCGATGGATGAGTCCACGCTAATCGGCCCGCGCGGGTTCCGCTAGACACGGCGCCACGAGTCACTCACCGACCGTCAGATCACGGGCCAGGTCGAGGACGACGCCCGACGGCGGCCGATCCGAGATCGACGGCCGCCCTTGTCAGCCGGGCAGCCGTTTCTCCAGGTAGATGCGCTGGTAGCCGTCCTCGGCGCGGCGTTCGGTCTCGGTGTAGCCGAGCCGGGCGTAGATGGCCTGGTTCTCGGTCATGACCTCGTGGGTGACCAGCGTCATCCGGGTGAGCCCGCGGTTGGCGGCCTCCTGCTCGGCGAAGCTCATCAGGGCCCGGCCGAGCCCGCGGCCCTGGGCGGCGGGGTGCACGGCGATGTTCTCGATCAGCAGGTGGCCGTCGCGGGGGTACAGGGTGAGCACGGCGGTGATGGGGGAGCCGGTGACCCAGGTCGTGCCGGCCGCGATGGACGGCCCGTAATCGCGCAGCATGGGGCCGGGCGGCTTATCCATCTCAGTGAGGTACCTGGCGTAGGCGGCGTCGATGAGAGTCTTGATCGCGGGCAGGTCGGCGGCGGTCGCACGGCGTGGGCTGGGCGGCTGGGGCGTGATATCCGGTGGCGGCGGCACGGGCCGACTGTACCGGCCGGCGGTGTCCTGGCTCTGACCCGTCAGTACGCGCCCCGGGCTAGGCATATCGGGGCATATCACCCCGCGATCTACAGTCCAGGGGTATCTACCAGGGGCAGGGTGAGCTGAGCCCGCCAGCCGGGGCCGGCCTCAGCGGCCCAGGCGGTGCCACCCAGGGCCCGGGCCAGCCCGGTGAGCTGCTTTTCCGCCGCCATCAGATCGGCGGGACCGGCGGCGGTACCGTCGCCCGGGCTGAGTTCCAGCTCGATGGTGGCCATGTCCGGCCCGGCCCGGGCCAGCACATCGGCGCGGCTGGCCGGCAGCTGACGGGTGAGCGTGGCCAGGGCCAGTTCGGCCACATCGGCGATGAGCGGGACCGGGCCGGACGGTGCGCCGCCTGCGGCCTCAGCCAGCTCGGTGCGCACGCTGATCTCGGCCAGCGGCAACCACCAGCAGCGCTGCCGGATAGCCCCGGCCAGGTCGGTGCCGTCCCCGGCCGGAGCCCGGCGCAGCGCACTGCCGTCGGTCAGCTGGCGGAGCGAGCGGGCCGCCGCGTCGAACCGTTGCTGCAGCTCGCCGAGCTGGGCGGCCAGTTCGGCGGGGGCCTGCCGGGCGGCCATCCGCAGGGTCAGCAGGGCGCAGGTGAGTTCCTGGATGGGACCGTCATGTACGAAGTCGCCGATGGTGGCCCGCTCGGCCGCGCGGAGCTGCCGGGTCTGGGCCAGGATGGCCGCGCCCGGGCCGGCCAGGGTGCGCCTTGGGCCCCCGGCCACCGGTGTCCCCGGGGCGGGCCGGACCGGGGCGGCCGGCGCCGGAGGCGGGCCGCCGGCCGCATCCGGGCCGCCGGCCGCATCCGGGCCGCGCAGCGCGCGCACCGCGCGCACCAGTGCCTCCGGGTCGAACGGCTTGGCCAGGCAGCCTACGCCGGGCAGCGCCTCGGTCATCCCGCCGCCGGTGACCAGCAGGCACCGCCCGGCCGCCGCCGGGTCGGCGGTGACCAGTTCCCGGATCAGATCGGTGCCCATCTCGTCGCCCAGGAACGCGTCCACCAGGAGCACGTCGTATCCGGCGGGGTTCATGCTGCGCGCCTCGGCCACGGACGCCGCCACGTCAACCTGGTACCCGGAGCTGCTCAGGATCCGGTCGATGAGCATCCGGATCGGCTGCAGGTCGTCCACAGCGAGCACTCGCGGCCCGGCTGAGTCTGCGACCATAACGCCACCTCACCTGTCACTGCCATCATGAGCCAGGGGCCATTACTTATAGTAGTGTATATATCGCTCTTAGTGCTCAGAGGGGACGGATTGCCCGGCCTGGCCAGCTGCCGCGGCTGGGCTGGAGCGGGAGCGGGAGCGGGTGATGACGGAGCTGACCGAGCAGAGCTTCCAGCGACTCCTGGAGGCGGCACCGGACGCCATCCTGTGCGTGGCCGGCGACGGGCAGATCGTCCTGGTCAACGCCCAGGCCGAACGGCTTTTCGGGTACCCCAGGCAGGAGCTCCTCGGGCAGCCCCTCGAGCTGCTGGTGCCGGACGAGGCGCGGATCCGGCCTGCCCAGCACCGGCCGGGATACGCGGCCCGGCCCCACACCCGCCCGATGGGCGTGGGGCTGGAACTGGCCGGGCGGCGCCGGGATGGCAGCGTGTTCCCAGCCGAGGTCTCCCTGGCGGCCATCGACACGGACAGCGGGCTGCTGATCACGGCCGCGGTCCGGGACGTGACCGAGCGGCTGGCCGCCCAGTCAGAACGCGAGCGGCTCAAGACCCAGGCTGAGCGGGACCGGCTGGAGCGCCAGCTCCAGCAGTCGCAGCGGCTGAATAGCCTGGGCGAGCTGGCCGGCGGGGTGGCGCACGACTTCAACAACCTGCTCGGGGTGATCTCCAGTTATGCCGCCTTCGCGGCCGAAGACGTGCCCGAGCAGGCGCCGCCGGAGTGCTGGCAGGCGCTGCGCGCCGACCTGGAACAGGTGGAGCGGGCCGCCGGCCGGGCCGCCGAGCTGACCCATCAGCTGCTGTCGTTCGCCCGGCGGGAGGTGGCCCAGCGGCAGGTGCTCAACCTGCACGAGGTGGTGGCCGGGGTGGAGCAGCTGCTGCAGCGGACCCTGGGTGAGCACGTGGACCTGGCCACCGTGCCGGGCCGGGACCTGTCCCCGGTGCTGGCCGACCCCGGCCAGATCGAGCAGGTGCTGGTCAACCTGGCCATCAACGCCCGGGACGCCATGCCGGCCAGCGGCCGGCTGACCATCGAGACCGGCAACGTCGACGTGGATGAGGTGTATGCGGCCAGCCGGGCCGAGCTAGCCGCGGGCCGCTATGTAAGCCTGCGGGTGAGTGATACCGGGACCGGGATGACCGCTCAGGTCGTAGACCGGGCTTTTGAGCCGTTCTACACCACCAAGCCCAAGGGCGAGGGCACTGGCCTCGGCCTGGCCAGCGTGTACGGGATCATCACCCAGGCGGGCGGCAACGTCCGGATCTACTCCGAGCCCGGGCTGGGCACCACGGTGGTGGTCCTGCTGCCAGTGACCGACCAGGCCATGACCGGCCCGGCCGGCCCGCTCGCGGCACCCGAGCGAGGTCACGGTGAGGCGGTGCTGGTGGTGGAGGACGAGCCGGCCCTGCGCGAGGTGACCCGGCGGATTCTCGCGCGCAACGGCTACCAGGTGACCGTGGTGGCCGGGGGCCAGGACGCGGTCAACCTGGCGTCCGCCCCCGCGGCCCGGGTGGATGCGCTCATCACCGACGTCGTGATGCCCGGGATGCAGGGCCGGGAGGTCGCGGAGCGGGTGCGCGCCGTGCAGCCCGGGGTGCGGGTGCTCTACATGTCCGGGTACCCGCAGGGCCTGCTCGGCGCCCAGGGCGTCCTCGAATCAGAGGTGAGCCTTATCGAGAAGCCGTTCTCCGAGACCACTCTGCTGGCCGGGCTGCGCACCGTTCTCGGCGGCCGCCCGTAACGCCTCCGCGCGCACCGGCCGCAGACCCGGCGGGCGGACCGCAGATTGCCCTGGGAATTGCTGGTTACCGGCACCGGCCGCCGCCCGCCTGCGCCGGTCAATAAAACTGCAATATTTCCGTAAGGTGCCACCGGCCATGCTAGTGGCGAGCGGCTGGACCGCTCCGGCCGGGGCCCCGGCCGTCCCGCTGCGCTCCTGAGGTGACCTGGCATGACCGTCTGATCTGCGCCTGCTCCCCGCGCCCGGACAGCTCGGTGGCGGCAAATTGCATAACGAATTGCCTGGGTGATTCCCCGGGTCCAGGAAAACGTGCCACTCACAATTCTGGATATGGCTCCCGCTAGGCAGAAGACTCCCGGGCCACCGGTTGTGGCCAGTGGCCCGGGGCTGTCCGGGAGCCAGGGAAAGGGGCCTGATGTGCCCAGCCAGGTCAGGAAGCGGCGGCCGGTGGCCCGGCGGGGCGGGTGCGCATGCTGACCGCGCAGCGGCCCATGGCTGCCCCGGTGCTGGATTTCGCGGCTACGCCAGATGGCGGGCCACCGCCGGTCCTGCGGGCCGGCGCCACCGGAGAGTTCGCCCGCCGCCCGGCGGGCGGCGAACCGATGCTCGTGCTGCGCCGCCGCGCCGACGTGCTGCGCACGCTGACGGACAGCCGCCACTTCGGCATGGCGGGCGTCACCGCCTCAGGCCGGCTTCGCGGCTGCCCGCTGACCGGGGCGGAGATGCAGTCGCCGGACGGTGGCCTGCTCAACATGGACCCGCCCCGGCTGCGTTTGTACCGGCAGCGGATCAATGGGTTGTTCACCCGGGGCGCGGCTGAGGCAACCCGGTCGGCCGTGCGCGGGCTGGCCGCCGTGCTGGTCGCGGGACTGGCCGCCCGGCCGGACGCGGACGTGCTGGCTAGCTTCGCCGAGCCGTTCACCGAGGGTGCGGTCTGCCGGGCCATGGGCATCCCCGGCCAGGACTGGGGCCAGGTGCTGGCCTACTCCCGGGTCGCCTTTGCGGTGGTGCCCAGCCCGGGCGCGGTCGGCGCGGTCGGCACGGCCTGGGACGACCTGTACCGCTACTACGGGCGGCTCGCGGACGCCAAGCGGGCCAGGCCGGACGGGGCACTGATCTCCGAACTGATCGGCGCGCTGGACGGCTTCCCGACCCGGCATATCACGCACGTGATCGGCACGGTCGGCAACGGGTTCGGTGCCGTGCTCCCGGTGCTGGCGGTGGCTCTCACCGAACTGGCCCAGCGGCCGCGCATCGTCGCATCGTGCCTGCGCGGCGAGCGGACCTGGGACTCGGTGGCCGGGTGGCTGCTGACCGGCCGGGCCATGTTCCCGGTGGCCCTGCCCAGGGTGGCCCGGGCCGACACCTGGCTTGGCGGCCGGCCGGTCAGCGCGGGAACGGTGCTGCTACCGTCCCTGATCGCGGCCGCGCACGACCCCAGCGGCCCGCCGTCGCCGAGCCTCCCGTTCGGGGCCGGCCCGCATTTCTGCCCGGGCGCCGCGCTCACCCGGGTGTGGCTGGGCACTGCGCTGGCCGCGTTCTTCGGGGCGTTCCCGGCGGCCCGGCTGGCCGGCCGTCTGGACTGGCAGCCCGGTACCCTGTCCATCCCGCATGAGCTACGCCTGGCGCTGCGCTGACGTCCGCCGCGGCTATCTGGCGTTCAGCGTCGCAGGGCCCGGGCCAGCGCGTCCTCAGCCTGGGCGGCCAGGGCGCCGACCAGATCGGTGGCGGGTGGCAGGTCGGTGATGAGGTCGATGTTCTCGCCCGCCCACACCGGCAGCGGCGGCAGGTCGCCGCCGGCCACGCCGTCGCGGTAGGCCTGCCTGGCCCCGGGATCGGCAGCGAGCTCGGCTTCCCGGCCCCGCCACTCGTCGAGGAACGGGTGGGCGAGGGTGCGGCCCGGGTATTTCGCCGGCCACCGGGAGCCCCGGGCGACATCCAGGATGGTGCTCCGCTCGGTGTCCTCGCCGTGCCCGGCCACGATGGCCTTCTTGACCGCCGGGTCGGCCAGCGACTCGGCGGTGGCCTGGAACCGGGTCCCGATGAGCGCCCCGGCGGCACCCAGCGCCAGGGCCGCGGCCAGCCCCCGCCCGTCGGCGATCCCGCCCGCGGCCAGGACCGGCACCGGTGCGGCCAGGTCGGCCACGATCGGCACGAACGGCAGCGTGGACCGCCCGGGGCGGGCGCCATGCCCGCCAGCTTCGGTGCCCTGCGCCACGATCACGTCGGCGCCCAGGTCCACCGCCTGCCTGGCCTCGTCCAGGTCGGTGACCTGGAGGATCAGCGCCGCGCCCGCCTGCCGGATCGGGGGCAGGAACGGGCGCGGGTCGCCGAAGGACAGCATGACCGCCCGGGGCCGGTAGGCCAGGGCGCGCTCGACCGCAGCGATGTCGATGGCCCAGCTCTGGAAGCCCACGCCCCACGGCTGGCTGGTTCGTTCCGCTGCCAGCGGCAGCTCGCGGTCCAGCCAGGCCAGGCTCCCGCTTCCGCCGCCGAGCAGGCCGAGGCCGCCGCCGTTGGAGACGGCCGCGGTCAGCGCACCACCGGCCGTGCCGCCCAGCGGGGCCAGCGCGACCGGGTGCCGTACGGAGAACAGCTCGGTGAACGCCGTTGACAACGCCATCCCGCCATCATGACCCCAGCCGGGCCGCCATGGCGTGCTGGACCAGGGTCATCAGCGCGGCCTTGACCGATTTCCGCTGCCGCGCGTCGCACTCGATGACCGGTACGTCCGGGCTCACCGACAGCGCTTCGGCGACATCCGCGGCCGTGTGCGGGAACTCGCCGTGAAACCCGTTGATACCGACCAGGAACGGCAGGCCGGACGTCTCGAAGTAGTCCACGGCCGGGAACGAGTCAGCCAGGCGGCGCGTGTCCACCAGCACCACCGCGCCGATCGCCCCCTGGATCAGGTCATCCCACATGAACCAGAAACGCTGCTGGCCCGGCGTGCCGAACAGGTACAGCGCCAGCCCGGCGTCCAGGGTGACCCGGCCAAAGTCCATCGCCACCGTGGTAGCCGTCTTGTCCGGCACCAGGCGCAGGTCGTCCACGCTGGTGCTGGCCGTGGTCAGCAACGCCTCGGTGGTCAGCGGGGTGATCTCCGAGACGGCCCCGACGAACGTGGTCTTGCCCACGCCGAACCCGCCCGCCACAACGATCTTGACCGACATCATCGGGTCGCCGGCCAGGCTGTCCCGCCCAGGCTGGGCGGCTGCGATTTCCACTGTGTCCCCTTCCAGCCGGGGCAGTCCGGGCATGCTGCGCGGCACCCGGGCTACCCGGCCGCCGGGGGCTGCAGCCCACCCCGGGCCAGTGGCGTGAACGCCTGGCCGACCCGCTCCACGAGCAGCGCCATCTCGTACGCCACCAGGCCCATGTCGCAGTCCGCGGAGCACAGCACGGCCAGGCTGGACCCGTCGCTGATGGCCATGACCAGCAGCAGCCCCTGCCGCATCTCGACCACCGTCTGGGTGACCGGGCCGCCTTCGAACACCCGCGCCGCGCCCTGGGTCAGGCTGATCAGCCCCGAGGTCACCGCGGCCAGCTGGTCCGCCCGGTCCTGCGGGAACCCGGCCGAGAAGGCCAGCGGCAGGCCGTCGGCCGAGACCACGATGGCGTGGGCGACCGCGGGCACCCGTTCGGCGAAGTTCGTGATAAGCCAGTTCAGGTCGTGCGCCGGGGCAGCCAGCGGGCTCACTGGTTCTCCTCTCTGTCGGGCCCGCCGCCGGTGGGCGGGTCCTCCGGTGCCGTCGTGCGGGCCTTCCTGATGCCCTTCTGGAAGCTGGCCAGGCGGTCCCGGGTCTGGTTGGCGGTCCGGGCCGGCGGCAGCGTGTGGGACAGCGGGGAGGGGCCAGCCGCGCCGGGCACCAGGTTCGCCTTGGGCACCCGCTTGGGCAGGCCGGCCCCGGTGGTCCCGGCCGTCACCGGCGCGTAAGCCACCTCAGCGGCCAGCCAGCCTGCGTCCGCGGGCGATGACCAGCTGACCGGCTTCGGGTCAGCCGTCCCGGGCGTCCCGGCTGTCCGGCCGGCCGTCCCGGGCTTCTGGCCAGCTGTCCCGGGGATCTGGCTGGCCGTCCCGGGCAGCCGGATCGCACCGAGCCGGAGCGCACCGGGCAGGCCGGCCACGCCGGGGCCGCCCGCGCCGGGGCCGCCCGCGCCGGGGCCGCCCGCGCCGGGCTGGCCGCCCACGGCCGGGCTGGTGGCCGGGCGGTCGGTGCCGGGCTGGCCACGCCGGAACCAGTCGGACTCCACCGATTCGTAGATCGGCAGCCGGTGCTCCGGACCGCCATCCGGTGCGGCCGGCACGATCACGGTGGGCGCCGGGGAGGTGGCACCGGGACTGCCAGCCTCCCCGGCCGCTATGGGGGTGCCGGTGCCCAGACCGTCCGTCTCCGGGCTGGCCGTGCCCAGACCGTCCGTCTCCGGGTTGGCCGTGCCCAGGCCCTTGGCCTGCGGGCTGGCGGTGCCCAGGGCGTTGGCCTGCGGGCTGGCGGTGCCGGTGTCCGCGGCCGGGGCGGAGAGCACCGCCTTGGCGTGCGGGGCGGCGCCGGGCACCGTGGGTGCCGCCGCCCCGTCACCGCCTTCCGGGCTGGGCTCGAACCGCAGCGGCTGCATCGGCGGCAGCCCGGACGTGGCTGGGGCCCGTACCCCGGGGTCGCCCACGGCCAGCCCGTTCTCCAGCCAGCGGGCGGCCGCGTCGGCCACGCCGGCCGGGCCGGCCGCTGGTGGCTGGAACGTGCCGGCTGCTGGTGGCTGGAATGGGTGCGCGCCGAGCGCGGACCCGGCCCCCTCCCGGCTGATCACTTCGTCGGGCAGCCAGACCAGCGCGGTCAGGCCGGCGGCCGAACCGGGCCGCAGCCGGACCCGGATGCCGTGCCGGGCGGCCAGCCGGGCCACCACGAACAGGCCCATCCGCCGGGACACGGCCACATCCACCAGCGGCGGATTGTCCAGCCGCCAGTTGGCGTGCGCCATCTCGTCGGCGGGCATGCCCACGCCCTGGTCGGTGATGTCCACCAGCGCGCCGCCGCTGCTGAGCACGTAGCCGGACACCTTCACCGGGGTCTCCTCGGCGGAGAACGCGGTCGCGTTCTCGGCCAGCTCGGACAGCAGGTGCACGACGTCGCTGACGGCCTGGCCGCGGACCGAGATGCCGGGCTGGATGTTCGGGATGACCCGTTCGTAGTGCTCGATCTCCGACACGGCGGCGCGCAGCACGTTCAACCAGCGCCACCGGCTCCGTCCACCGCCTGGACAGTTCGTGGCCGGCCAGGACGAGCAGGTTCTCCGAGTTGCGCCGCATCCGGGTGGCCAGGTGGTCCAGCTGGAACAGGTTGGCTAGCCGGTCGGAGTCCTGCTCGCCCTGCTCCAGGTCGTCGATCAGTTTGATCTGCCGTTCCACCAGGGACTGGCTGCGCCGGGACAGGTTGACGAACATCGCGTTGACGTTGCCGCGCAGCGCGGCCTCGTTGGCGGCCAGCCGGACCGCCTCCCGGTGCACCTGGTCGAACGCCCGGGCCACCTGGCCGATCTCGTCAGTGGAGTCAACGTCGATCGGCTCGATATCCGGTGGCGCGTCCGCGTCGCCGGACTCGCTCATCCGGCGGACCGTCTCCGGCAGCCGCACCCCGGCCACCTCGAGCGCGCCGGACCGCAGCCGGGCCAGCGGGCGGGTCATAGACCGGCCCACGGCCACGGTGAAGAGGAAGGCCAGGGCCAGGATCAGCAGCACGCCGAGGCCCTCCAGCAGTGCGCTCCTGATGGCCCGGTCGCGCAGCGCGGTGACCCGCCCGGTGACCGAGGACATGAAGGCCTGCTCGACCCGGTGCAGGCTGGCCACCAGGTAGGCGGACCCGTTGGCGGCATCGGTGAAGGCCGGGTTCTCGGTCGACGAGCCGCCCGCCGCGGCCAGCGTGATGGCCTGCTGCAGCTGAGCCTGGGCCTGGTCGGCCCCGGCCGAGGACAGCGCGCTGTCATAGACCCGCCGCTGCGCACCGGTGGCGATGAGGCCGAACTGGGCCAGGTCGGCATTCTGCTCGGCCTGCGCGGCGTTGATCGCGATCAGCTGGCCCGGCCCGAGCTGGGCCGCGCCGACCAGGTCCGGGGTCAGCGCCGAGGTGAGGATGGCCTGCTCCTCGGACACCTCTTCCTTGGTGGCCGAGATCAGCCCCACCACCCGGACGGTATCGGCCAGCGCCGCGTCGTTGCTGCCCGCCGCGATCTCGTCCTCGAGCGCGATCAGCTGGTCGATCGCGGCGGCGTATTCCTGGATCACGGCCAGCGCGGGAATCTGCGACCTGACCGCGACCGAGCGCAGGGCGGCCAGCCCGGCCATCGCGGTGACCGTCTCCCGGGCTTCCTGCTGGGCCAGCGCTGGGTAGGCCGGGCCGATGGCCCCGGCCAGATTGCGTACCCGGGCTGCCAGCACGTTGCTGCTCCGGTCATCCTGAGCCAGCACCGCCAGCTCGGGCGCGGCCGCGCTGGCCGCCGCCCCGCGGCCCCCGCCGTGCGCGCCCATCGTGATGTACCGGATGGTGTCCTCGCGTTCAGTCTGCAGCGCCTGGACCAGGTTGCTGATCTCATCGCCCAGCCGGGAGAACTGCTCCACCCGCTGGTAGGCCAGCGCGCTGCGCGCCGAGGAGAGCACGCTGAAGCCACCCAGGAACACCGCAGCTAACGTGGGCAGCAGGACCAGCAGCAGCAGCCGGGACCGCACCCGCCAGTTCTTGAGCGGGGAGCGGAACGGCGGCCGCGCCGCCGCCTCCACCGCGGGCGGGTGCTCGCGCACCGCCAGCCCGGTGCCGGCGGGTCGCCCGGGGGTCGCGGCCGCCGCTGGGGGCCGGTGGCTGTCACCGGGGGCCGCGCTGCTGCCTGTCCTGCCTGGCCTGGACCGCACCGTATCTGCACCTCTCACCCGGGAAACAGCAGGCGCCCACTGGGCCGCGGGTGCCGGGACGGAGCCGGAAAAGCGGAACGTCTGCTGGCCCGCCATTCCGCCAGCCGCCGTCTCAACAGAGTCTGCCGCCGCTCACTGTAACGCCTGGGCCGCCCGCTGCACGGCAATTGTTACCAGTGTGGTGAAAAAAGTTTTCTGAGTGACCGCGCCCGGTGTAAACCGTCTTTCCGTGCTCATCTCCGGGCGGCCCGGGTTAACCTATCGGGAAGTGCGCCGGTGACATTACTAGTGGGCCTCGTAAATTGACGTTACTACGTTCATTCGGGAATGCCGCCGGTGTTTTTCCGGAACTGCCTCAGGATCTTATTGGGGAGACGTCATGAACAGTGCCCAGCCCGGCCTGCACTGGTGGCCGGCGGCGGGGAAGCAGGGCGGCCCGGGCCGGCTCCGCCTGGGCCGGGCTGGCCTGATCCTGGGGCTGGCCGCGCTGGCCCCGCTCGCGGGCGGCTGCCACGCCGCCCCGGCCGGGCCGGGCCAGGTGGCGGATCAGCAGATCACGGTGGCCGCGGTGCCCGGCTTCGCCAACGCGCCGCTCCAGGTGGCGGTGCGGGACGGGCTGTTCGCCCGGCACCACGTGGACGTGACCGTGCAGACCTATCCCACCCTGCAGCGCGCCTACGCCGCACTGGGCAGCGGCCAGGCCGAGGTCATCAGCGGTGACTACGCCGGGCTGCTGTACACCCAGGCGCATGGTTCCGGCGCCCGGCTGCGGCTGCTGGCCGACGGGTACGACGCCACTCCCGGCGTGATGGAGGTGCTGACGCTGCCCGGCTCGGCCATCACGGCCGCCCAGGACCTGGAGGGCCAGACGGTGGCTACGCCGCTGCCGGAACTGGCCCCGTTCGCCACGGATGCCCCGTACAACGCCGAGACGCTGGCCACCGAGGCGGTGCTGCAGAGCGACGGGGTGAGCCCGTCCAGCGTGGTCTGGAAGGCCATGCCGCCGGGCAGCATGATCACCGCGCTGCGCGACCACCAGGTCAGCGCGATCGTGGCCCCGCAGCCCTACATCCTGCGGGCCGAAACGCAGCTCGGCGCGGTGGAGCTGTTCGACGTGTGCAGCGGCGTCACGGCCAGCCTGCCGCTGTCCGGCTACTTCACCACGGCCGGCTTCGCCCGCGACTACCCGGCTGCCCTCAGCGCGTTCCAGGCTGCGCTCACCCAGGCCAAGGCCAGCACCGCCCAGCTCGGCACGGTGCGCTCGGTGCTGAGCACGCTGCCCGGGATGTCGGCGCAGCAGGCCGACCTGGTCACCGTGGGGCAGTACCCGACGTTCCTGAGCGTCGGGCAGGTGCAGCGGGTGGCCGATCTCATGTACGGCACCGGCATGATCACCACCACGCTCTCGGTGCGCGGCATGCTGCTCCGGTAACGGCCGGCCGCACCCGGCACCGGCCGGCCTGGGCCCCGCGGCCGGGCCGGCCCATTTTGCTGAACGCCCCGCGGCGGCCGGTGCCGTCAGCCGGTGAACGCGAAATGCTCGAAGTCGAAGTTCGACAGCGGCTGGCCGACCTTTCCGGCCGTGTACCCGGTTATCTTGTCGCTGTACGCGTCGAGCACGTCGATGTAGGCCGGGATGATGTAGCCGCCCTGGGCGAAGTCGAACTGCTGCATCTGGTAGATGATTTCCTTGCGCAGGGCCGGGTCGGCGGTAGCATTTGCCTGGTTGTACAGGCTGGTGTAGTCCGCATTGTTGGTGTGCGTCTCGTTGAACGGGGAGCCTTTCAGCATCGACTCCGCGACCTGCGCGAGATAGGGATAGTAGTTGTAGTAGTCCTGGGCGAATGTCCACTTGAGGTAGTTGGGCCCGAAGAAGACGCCGGACGGGACGTTGCTGAGCTTGACCGTGACGCCGGCCGCCTTGGCCTGGGCGGCCAGCACGGTGGCCATGGCGACCGTGCCGGTGGCCACCGCCGAGGTGGTCAGGCTCACGGTCAGGTTCTCCTGGCCCGCCTTCTTGAGCAGGAACTTGGCCTGCGGGACGTCGCCCTGGGCGGGCCGGACCAGCGCGTGGTCGAAGTCGGGATCGTAGGGGGAGAACAAGTCGTTGGCCACCACCCCGTACCCGTCCAGTGCCGAGTCGATCAGCTGCGGGCGGTCCACCATCAGCCGCAGCGCCTGGCGCACGTTGACGTCGCTGAACGGGGCCTGGTCCACCCGCATGGTGAACGGGATGATCTCCCCGGAGTGCGACACCACGGTCCTGATCCCGCTGGTGGTGGCCAGCGCGGCGATCTGCGGCCCGTCCAGCGCGCCGGCCCCGTCGATGACGCCGGTGGTAAGGGCGTCCTGCAGGCTGGTGTTGTCGCTGAAGTCAATGATGGTCAGGGTGTCCACATAAGGCAGCCCGGACTTCCAGTAGTCCGGGTTGCGGGTGAACACGCTGCGCTGGCCGGGCGTGAAGCTCTGGTAGACGAACGCGCCGGTGCCCGCCGGGTGGGCCGCGTCGAAGCCGGCCGGGGCAATGTACAGGTTGTACCAGAACGCGGCCAGCTGCTCGGCGAAGCTGGCGAACGGCTTGGTCAGCTTGACCAGGACGGTGTGCGGCCCCAGGGCCCTGGTCGCGGCCAGGTCGATCGGGCCGAGGCCGAACTTCCCGGTGAAGTCGTTGCCGTAGACGCGCTGGAACGTGAACAGCACGTCGGCGGAGGTGAAGTCCTGGCCGTTGGAGAACGTGATCCCGGGCCGCAGCTGGATGACCCACTCGGCCAGCGACCCGTGGTACGCGGTGATCGATTCCGCCAGCACATACTCGATCTGGGCCTGGGCGTCCAGCTGGACCAGGGGCTGGTAGAGCGACTGCAGCCGGGACGTGTCGATGTAGGTGAGGCTCTTGTGCGGGTCGATGGTGTCCGAGCTGGACCCGCCGGTCAGGCCCAGCTTCAGGTCGCCACCCCGGCGCGGCTTCCGGCTGGCCGCGGCCAGCTGCCTGGAGCTGCCGGGGCTGGACCCGCCGCAGCCGCCCAGCAGGCCGGCCGCCCCGGCCACGGCGCCGGTAGCCGCCATCCCGCGGAGGAACTGGCGTCGTCCCAGCCCTTCGGGCGGCCGGGGCGTGCTGCTGCGATCCGATCGATCCACGGGACCTACCTCCACGAGATTCTGCCTGTTGATGCGGGTGGCATGCTGCGGGCGGCTAACCGGCCACCAGGAGGACCTTGCCGACGTGCTGGCGGCGTTCCAGGAAGCGGTGCGCCGCCGCGGCGTCGCTGACCGGGAACGTGGCGGCGACCGGCACGGTCACCGCGCCGCGCCGGATGAGGTCCAGCGACATGGCCAGATCGCCCGGCGGGGCGACCCGGAAGCCGACGATCCGCCAGCCGTTCCGGAACAGCGGGATCAGGTCGAGTGGCACCACCTCGCCGGCGTGGGCACCGCAGGTGACCAGGGTGCCTTCCTCGCGGAGCAGGGCCAGGTGGGTGCCGAACAGCTCGCCGCCCACGGTGTCCAGCACCGCGTCGAAGCGGCGGCCGCCCGCGGCGTCCAGCAGCCGGGCGGTGATGTCGCCGTCGCCCCGGACCACGACCACGTCCGCGCCGAGCGCGGCGACCTGGTCCACCTTGGCCGCCGTGCCGACCGTGGCCAGCACGGTGGCGCCAGCCAGCTTGGCGCACTGCACCAGGGCGCCCGCCACCCCGCCGGAGGCCGACGGGACCAGGACCAGGTCACCGGGCCGGACCAGGGCCAGCCGGTTGACCATGTGCCACGCGGTGCTCACCACACACTGGCCGGCCGCCATGGCCAGCGGGTCATCGCCGGACTGCAGCGGGACCACCACCTCGGCCGGCACGCGGACCAGCTCGCCGTACCCGCCCCACCGGGTGGTGCCGAAGACCTCGAAGTCCGGGCACAGATCGGGCCGCCAGCAGGCGCACTGCGGGCAGCGGCCGCAGCTGTACTGCTGCAGGGCGGTCACCAGGTCCCCGGGGCGGACGGGGCCGCCCTGGCTGCCCACCGCCAGCACCGTGCCGGTGAACTCCGCGCCGAGGACCATCGGCAGCCGGAACGGCCAGCGCGACGTGCCGGCCCGGGAATCGAGGTCGGAATGGTTGACCCCGCACGCCTGCACCTGCACCAGGACATCGCTGGCCCCGAATCCCGGGTCCGGGATGTCCGCGTAGCACATGACGTCCGCGGGCCCGTATTCGAAGAACGCCGCCGCTTTCACCGGGCCGTAATTCCCGGCTCCGCCGTAACACCTGACACAGGCTGCCCAGCTCCCACTGATACGACACTGAATTACTAAGCCGATTCGCAGGTAAAAGGCGATCGGCCCAGGCCAGGCAGCTCGAGCTGGCGGACGGCGAAGCTGCCCAGCGGTCGGGTTCGTGCTCTGCCGAGAATATCGCCGTTAAGGACGGGATACGGGCGGAATCTGAGTAATAGCTCACTTGCGGGCGGCTGTTCACGTCCCCGCCGCTAGCCTCGCATGACCGCCCAGTAAGCCTGCTACTAATACGAAGCGTAATAGTGCACGAATTCACCGCTATTCTCGTTGTCCCGGCTAATCGGCCCGGTTACGGTAGGGCTTGGCTCAGCCGGCCGTGCACGCCGGCGGGAGGGATCGACGACGTGGCCGCTGCCCGGGCCGTCCGGCCCCCCCATCCGGTCCGCCACCTCATCGGGCGGCGGGCCGCGGCCGGCGTGTTCACCCTGGCTGCCGTATCCGTGCTGGTGTTCCTGGCCACCGAGGTGCTGCCGGGCAATGCGGCCGTGGCCGTGCTGGGCCGCACCGCGGCCGGCAACCCGGCCGGGGTGCGGCGGCTGGAGGCCGCGCTGCACCTCAACCGCGGGCTGGCCGACCAGTACTGGCTCTGGTTCTCCGGCGTGCTGACCGGCCACCTCGGGCATTCCCTGGCCAACGGCCAGCCGGTCTGGGGCTATGTCGCGCCCCGGCTGGTCAACTCCGCGGTGCTGATGCTGGTCGCCGGGGTGATCGGGACGCTGCTCGGGGTTGGCCTGGGCATCCTGGCCGCGCTGCGCAAGGACAGCTGGCTGGACCATGTCACCGCGGTGGGTGCGCTGGCCGTCACCGCGCTGCCCGAGTTCGTGGTCGCGATCGGCCTGATCATCCTGTTCTCGACCGTGGTCATGCACCTGCTGCCCGCGGTGTCGGTGCTGGCCCCGGGCAGCTACGCGTGGCACGCGCCCGGGCTGCTGGTCCTGCCGGTGGCCACCCTGGTCATCGTGATCGTGCCGTATATCCAGCGGATGACGCGGGCCGCGATGATCGAGGCCCTCCAGTCCGACTACGCGGAGATGGCCCGGCTCAAGGGGGTGCCGGGGTGGCGGATCGCGGTGCAGCACGCGCTGCCCAACGCGACCGCGCCGGTCATCCAGGTCATCGGCCTGAACTTCCTGTACCTGGCGGGCGGGGTGGTCATCGTGGAGTACGTCTTCGCGTTCCCCGGCATCGGCCAGGGCCTGGTGTACGCCGTGGATGACCGGGACATCCCGGTCATCCAGTTCATCGTGGTGGTGCTGGCCGCGTTCTACGTGGTGCTGAACATCGTGACCGACGTGGTCGCGCTGCTGGCCACGCCCCGGCACCGGATTCCCCGGTAGCAGCGGAGGCGCATGCGATGACGGCTGCTCACCCAGCACGGCTGCGCCGCCACCCATGGCTGGCCATCCTGGGCCGTGCGGCCCGCACCCCGCGCGGCGCGGCCGGGCTTGGCCTGGCCTGCTTGGTGGCCGCGGTCGCGATCACCGGCCCGCTGCTGACCCCGCACCCGGCGCAGGCGCTGCTCACGTTCCCGTTCGCCCGGCCGTCCGGCGGGTACCCGTTCGGCGCGGACTTCCTCGGCCGTGACGTGCTGTCCCGGGTACTGGACGGCGGCTGGCTGCTGCTGCTGATGGCGGTCAGCGCGACCGCGATCGGGATCGCCGCCGGGGCCGCCACCGGGATCAGCGCCGCCTACCTGCGCGGGCCAGCCGACGGCCTGCTCATGCGGACCGTGGACGTAGTCCTCGCCTTCCCCCAGCTGGTCTTCGCGTTGCTGCTGCTCAGCATCCTGGGCCCGGCGTTGTGGCTGATCGTGCTCGCGGTCGGCCTGAGCCACGCCCCGGCCGTGGCCCGGGTGCTGCGCGCCGCGACCCTGGACATCGCCGAGCGGGACTACGTCAAAGCGGCCGAACTGCAGGGCATGCGCCCGGCCGCGGTGATGGCCAGGGAGATCCTGCCCAGCCTGAGCACCCCGCTGATGGTGGAGGCTGGGCTGCGGCTGACCTACTCGATCATCATCATGTCCGGGCTGGCCTTCCTCGGCTTCGGCCAGCAGCCGCCCGCCGCCAACTGGGGAATGATGATCAACGAGAACCGGGCGGGCCTGGCCCTCAACCCGTGGGCGGTGATCATCCCGGCCACGATGATCGCCCTGCTCACCATCGGCACCAACCTGCTGACCGACGCGATCGGCCGGGCCGCCCTCGGGGAGGACCGCAGGCCCGAGGAAGCGGCCCTGGCCGATGAGCTGACCGTGGCTGGCCGATGACCGGGCGAGACCGGCTGGCCGTCCGCGGGCTGGAGGTCCGCAGCGGGCGGCACGGGCCGCCGGTGGTCAGCGGGATCTCGTTCGCGGTGCGGCCCGGGGCGGTGCTCGGCCTGGTCGGCGAGTCCGGGTCGGGCAAGACCACGGTCGCGCTGGCCCTGCTCGGCCACACCCGGCGCGGGCTGTCCGTGGCCGGCGGCGAGATCCGGCTGGACGGTACCGACCTGCTCCAGCTCCCGCCTGGCCGGCTGCGCGCGCTGCGCGGGTCGGCGGTCAGCTACGTGCCGCAGGATCCGGCGGCGGCGCTGAACCCGGCGCTGCGGATCGGGTACCAGTTACGCGAGGCGCTGCGGGTGCACCCGGGCCGCTGCGCGGACCCGGATACCCGGATCCGCGCGGTGCTGCACGAGGCGTCCCTGGACACCCCGGCGGACCTGCTGCGGCGATACCCGCATCAGCTGTCCGGGGGCCAGCAGCAGCGGGTCGTGCTGGCCATGGCGTTCGCCTGCCGGCCCGCGCTGATCGTCCTCGACGAGCCCGCCACCGGCCTCGACGTGTCCACCCAGCGGCGCGTGCTGGACACGATCCGGCGGCTCTGCCACGGCTCCGCGGTGGCCGCCGTGTACGTGAGCCATGACCTGGCCGTGGTCAGCGAGCTGGCCGACCAGGTGGCCGTGATGTACGCCGGCCGGATCGTGGAGGCCGGCCCGGCCGCCGCGCTGTTCGCCGGGCCGCGGCACCCGTACACCCGGGGGCTGCTGGCCGCGGTCCCCGACCCGGGCGGCGGCCGGCCGCTGACCGGGATACCCGGGCAGCAGCCGCCGCCCGGCCGCCGCGGCCCGGGCTGCGCGTTCGCGCCGCGCTGCGAGCTGGCCGGTGCGCAGTGCCGGGAGCACGAGCCGGAGCCGGTCCCGGTGCCCAGCTACGCCGGGCCCAGCCGCCTGGGGCCCAGCCGCCTGGAGCCCAGCCAGCGCGCCCAGCCAGCCAGCGCCCAGCCATACCGTGCGCTGCTTCCGCGCGGCGCAGGTGGCGGCCTGGCCGGCCGGCCCGCCAGCGGCCCAGCTGACCGCGGCCGGGCACGGCACCGGGCCGCCGGTGCTGCTGTCGGTGCGCGCGGTATCGGCCCGCTACCACGGCGTGCCCGCGCTGTCCGGTATCAGCCTGGACGTGCCGGCCCGCGGCTGCGTGGCTGTGGTCGGCGAGTCCGGCTCGGGCAAGACCACACTGGCCCGGTGCATCACCGGGCTGCAGCAGGACTGGACGGGCGAGGTGGCGCTGCGCGGCGTCCCGCTGGCCCACGCCGCCCGGCATCGCCCGCGGCCGGTGCTGAAGCAGATCCAGTACGTGTTCCAGAACCCGTACACCTCGCTCAACCCGAGGAAGACGATCGGCCAGATCGTGGCCGAGCCGGTGCAGCGCTTTCTCGGCCTGCCCCGGGCCGAGCAGGCCGACCGGGTGGCCCAGGTGCTCGGCGACGTGGCCCTGGGCAGCGGTTTCCTGTCCCGCTACCCCGATCAGCTGTCCGGCGGCGAGCGGCAGCGGGTCGCCATCGCGCGGGCCCTGGCCGCCGAGCCGGACGTGCTCATTTGCGACGAGGTCACCTCGGCGCTGGACGTCTCGGTGCAGGCGGTCATCGTGGAGCTGCTCCGGGCCGCGGCGGTGCAGCGCCAGCTGGCCATGATCTTCATCACGCACAACCTGGCCCTGGTGCGCAGCGTGGCCCAGCACGCGGTGGTGCTGAGGAATGGCGGGATCGTGGAGGCCGGGCCGGCCGGGCAGATCCTGGCCCAGCCAGCCAGCGGGTACACCGCACGGCTGCTGGCCGACGCACCCCGGCTGGCCCGGCCCGGCGAGCCGCCCGCCAGCCGGCCGGCCGCGGGCTGACCGGGCGGCCGGCCGCGGGCTGACCGGGCGGCCGGCCCCGGCCCCTCTATGCTGGCCCGGTGGGGTCGGATCCGGCCGTCCAGCAGCTGGCCCGGCGGGCCGCCGCGCTGGCCGGCCAGCCGGGACGGGCCATCCTGGGCATCACCGGGCCGCCGGCCGCGGGCAAGAGCACGCTGGCCGGGAAGCTGCTGGCCGGGCTGGGCGGCGCCGCCGCCTACGTCCCGCTGGACGGCTTCCACCTGGCCCACCAGGTGCTGGAGGACCTGGGCACGGTGCACCGCAAAGGCGCGCCGGACACGTTCGACGCGGCCGGCTACGTGGCGCTGCTCCGGCGGCTGCGCGATCCGGCGGAGGGCACGGTGTACGCGCCGCGGTTCCACCGCGAGATCGAGGACTCGGTGGCCAGCGCGATCCCGGTGCCGCCTGGTGCCCGGCTGGTCATCACCGAGGGCAACTACCTCCTGGTCCGGTCCGGGCCGTGGGCCGGGTTGGCCGGGCTGCTCGACGAGGTCTGGTATCTCGACCTCGACGAGCCGACCAGGCTGCGCTGGCTGGCCAGCCGGCACGAGCGCTACGGGCGCAGCGCGGCCGAGGCGGCGGCCCGGGCCAGTGGCCCTGACCAGCGCAACGCCGAGCTCATCGAGTCCACCAGGCCGTACGCCGATCTGGTCATCTCGGTCACCCCGGCCGGTTACGCGGTCCAGCCCGGCAGCGGTGAATCATCCACGTACCTGATCTCGTAGCTCCGCTCGGCGAACTTCCAGCCGTCCGGGGTGCGCTGGTAGCGGTCGTGATAGACGGCGTAGTTCAGCTCCGAGCGGCCGTCCCGGAAGTGCAGCAGCTCGCACAGGTAGGCGCGGCCGGACGCGGCGTCGCCGTCCAGCTGGATCGTGCCCGGGTGCGTGGTCTGCACGAAGTGGTCCAGCAGCGACTCACGCCGTCCGCCCATGGCGGCGATCTCCTCCCGGCCGGTGAGCTCGACGCCGACATTGGGCATCCGCAGCGCGCCGTCGTCGGTGAACAGCGACGCGGCGCGGCCATAGTCGTTCATCATCGCCGCGTCGGTGAACTCGCCGCGCAGCGCCTCGATCTCGACCCGGTCAGCCATGGCCTGAAAGTCGCTCATCAGCAGCTCACCTCCGGGTGAATACGGCGTGGATGGTGAGCGTGTTGTGCATCGAGACCAGGCCCAGCCGGTTCCAGGTCAGGCCGAAGTCGCCCCGGTTGATGTGCACGCCGGCGCGGAGCCAGATCTCGCCGTCGCCCGGCACCGACGCCGCGGCATCGAATGACAGCGCCCGGGTCGTGTCGCGCACGGTCAGCGCGCCGGCCACGGTGACGTGCGGCCCGGCCAGCTGGATACCGTCTGCGGTGAACGTGATGTCCGGGTAGCGCTCGGCGTCGAAGAAGTCCGCCGAGCGCAGGTGCGTGTCCCGCCTGGTGTTCCCGGTGTCGATGGACGCCGCGGTCACCACGACGGTCCCGCTGACCTCGCCGTCCGCGGTTACCGTGCCGGTCCCGCTGACCTCGCGGAACGCGCCGTTCACCCGGAGCAGGCCGCCGGCGCTGCTGTTCCTGAGCCGGACGCTGGACCGGTGCGGATCCAGCCCCCATTGCCCGGCCAGGGTCCCGCCCCGCAGCAGGGCCTGCAGCGCCGGTGCGGTTAGCTGTCCTGAGAGTGCCTGCATGATGGCCGCCTTGTCACATCAAACGGTGCTGAGGTGTCACCTGGATGACACGCCGTGGTGGAGGAATGTGACCGATGACCGAGTCCGGCTGGCTGGCGGAAGGCTTCGAGCAGAACCGGGCCCGGCTG
The DNA here is from genome assembly GCA_963834515.1 of uncultured Actinomycetes bacterium. Taxonomy (GTDB): domain Bacteria; phylum Actinomycetota; class Actinomycetes; order Streptosporangiales; family Streptosporangiaceae; genus RYN-230. The sequence continues at coordinate 405,027 of CAWICB010000002.1, forward strand.
CGGGCGGTGGCCTACCGGATGCTCGGCTCGCTCGCCGAGGCCGACGACGCCGTCCAGGAAGCCTGGCTGCGGCTTAGCCGGTCAGATGCCAGCGAGGTCGATAACCTCAGCGGCTGGCTGACCACGATCGTGGCCCGGGTGTGCCTGAACGTGCTGCGCTCGCGGCGCACCCGGCGTGAGGAGCTGGTCGGCGTGCACGTGCCCGACCCGGTGGTCAGCGGGGCGGGCGGCCCGACCCCCGAGGATGCGGCGCTGCTAGCCGACTCGGTCGGGCTCGCGCTGCAGGTGGTGCTGGACACCCTGACGCCCGCCGAGCGGCTGGCGTTCGTGCTGCACGACATGTTCGGCCTGCCGTTCGACGAGATCGCCCCCGTGGTCGGGCGTTCCCCGGCCACGGCCAGGCAGCTGGCCAGCCGGGCCCGGCGCCGGGTGCGGGGAGCCGGGCCGCAGGCCCCCGATCGCGATGTGGCCCGGCAGCGGGAAGTCGTTGACGCGTTCTTCGCGGCGGCGCACCGCGGCGACTTCGACGCGCTGGTCGCGGTCCTCGACCCGGATGTCGTGCTGCGATCCGACGGGGGAGCGGCGCATCCGGACGGTTCCGTGGTGCTGCGCGGCGCGGCCGCCGTGGCCGGCCGGACGCTCGCGATCGCGCTGCCCACCACACCCAAGCGGCCGGCCCTGGTGAACGGGGCCGCAGGTGTGGTCGTGACCGTGGCCGGGCAGCCGGCCGCGGTCATCGGCTTCACCGTCTCGCGCGGCAAGATCGTGGAGATCGACGCGATCACCGACCCGGAGCGCCTCCGCCAGCTGGACCCGGCCGTGCTGGGCGGCTGACGGGGCGCTTTCCGGCCGCGCCCGGCGGGTCAGCCGGCCGGCCGTGACGGCCCGGGCGGCCGGGACGGCACGGCGTTGGCCCGCGCCACGTCGGCGTAGAACCGGGCACTGGACTTGGGAATGCGGCGCTGGGTACCGAAGTCGACGAAGACCAGCCCGAACCGCTTCTGGTAACCCCAGCCCCACTCGAAGTTGTCCAGCAGCGACCAGACGTAGTAGCCGGCCAGGTTGACGCCGGCGCCGATGGCCTGGGCCGCCGCGGCCAGGTGCCGGTGCAGATAGCTGACCCGCTCGAAGTCGTCGACTACGCCCCCCGGGTTCACGTAGTCCTCGGCGGCGCAGCCGTTCTCGGTCACGTACAGCGGCAGGCCCGGCGCCTCTGCCGATAGCCGCAGCAGCAGGTCATACAGGCCGTCCGGGTCGACGGGCCAGCCCATCGAGGTCACCTCGAGACCGTCCGGCCGGTACTCCACCACCCCGGGCACCCCGTAGTGCGCCGGCTGCTCGGTCCGGCGCAGGTCGGCAGCGTCACCCGCGCGCAGGTGGATGGGGGCGTAGTAGTTGATGCCGAGGAAGTCGAGGGGCTGGCTGATCGTCTCCATGTCGCCGGCGGCGATCAGTGACGACGGCGGCAGCACCGGAGGCCGCGCGTGCTCTGGGTAGCGGCCCCGCAGCAGCGGCTCCAGGCAGATGCCGTTCTGCTCGGCGTCGGCGATCAGCCGGGCCTGGTCCAGCGCCGCCGGCGGCTGCCCCGCGGGCAGCCGGACGGGGTGCAGGTCGAGGGAGATGCCGACCGCTGGCCCGTGCGACCGGGCCGAGCGCAGCGCCTGGGCGGCCAGCCCGTGCCCGAGCAGCAGGTGATGCATTGCGGCGGCGGCGGCCGCGGGGTCCCGGAGCCCGGGCGCGTGCACGCCGTCCCGGTAGCCGTGGCTGGTCACGATCTGCGGTTCGTTCAGGGTGATCCAGCGGGCGACACGGTCCCCGAGCGCCTCGGCCACGATCGCCGCGTAGTCGGCGAAGCGCTGGGCCGTGCTGCGGACCGCCCAGCCCCCCTCGTCCTGGAGCTCCTGCGGCAGGTCCCAGTGGTAGAGCGTCACGGCGGCGGAAATGCCCCGCTCGCCCAGCTCATCGAGGACGGCCCGGTAATGGTCGAGGCCTTTCTGGTTGGCCGGCCCCCGGCCGCCGGGCTGGATACGCGGCCACGATAGCGAGAACCGGTGCGAGTTAAGGCCAAGCGAGGCGATCAGCCCGACATCCTCCCGGTAGCGATGGTAGGAGTCGCAGGCGATGGCCCCGGTGTCGCCGCCGCGGACGTTGCCCGGCGCCCGGCTGAACGTGTCCCAGACCGACACGCCCCGGCCGTCCTCGGCGGCCGCGCCCTCGACCTGGTAGGCGGCGGTCGCGGCTCCCCAGGCAAAGCCCGCGGGGAAGGACAGCCTGCCGCTTGGGTCCGCCCCTGCTGTCGTCATCAGCCACTCCTTAGTGCGCCGTTGTAACCATTTGGTAACTAGCCGGAAACCCTTGACGGCCCCCAGGGCGGGTCCTAGTGTAAGCGCTTAGATTCCCGAATGTAAGCGCTTAGACAAATGCAGATGCGTGCGCTTTCAGCACCGATGCGGCCGTCTCCCCGGACGGTCGCACCGAGCCGGCGCCACCGCCCAGCCCGTAGCCCGGACCTAGACCCGGTCCTGACGACCTCGAGCCCAGCTGGCTAGCGCTGGCCGGCCTTCCCTCCGGCCGGCCAGCGCAACCCGGCCATCGCGCTTCTCCAGATATCGTCAGCGCGACCGCCGCTGACTTGGGAGGAAACGTGGTAACCCTGTACGACGTCGCCCGGGAGGCCGGGGTTTCCACGGCCACCGTGTCCCGGGTCGTGCACGGGCAGGACCGGGTGCGGGACAGCACCAGGCTGCGCGTGAACCAGGTGATCGAGCAGCTGGGCTACGTCCCCGACGGGGCCGCGCAGAGCCTGTCGCGACGGCGCAAGGAGATCATCGGATTCGTCTGCGTCGAGAGCCACTCCCGCCAGTACGACGTGGAGAACATGAACCTGCTGTACTACGACGAGGTCATGCGCGGCGTCGGCGCGGGCATCAGCGATCGCGGCTGGTCGCTGCTGATCACCTATGTCAACGGCGAAGACGAGCGGGACTTCCCGCGGCTGCAGGCGCTGACCGGCAAGGCCGACGGGATACTCATTGGCCAGAGCGTGGTCCCGTCGCCGCTGCTAGCGCGGCTGGCCGAGCGGGTGCCGGTCGTGGTCATCGCCGGGGCCCCCGGCGACGGTGCGGCTGACGTGGTGACGGCTGACAACCGGTCCGGCTCCGTGGCGCTGGTCACGCACCTGATCGAGGTCCATGGCCGGCAGCGGCTGTTCCACGTCGACGGCCCGGCCGGTGTCGCGGACGCGAGGGAGCGCCGGCTCGGCATGGAGCAGGTGCTGCGGGCCCATCCGGCCTGCACGCTGATCGGCACGTACCAGGGCCGGTTCAGCGTGCAGAGCGGCGAGGAAGCCGGGCAGAGCATGCTCGCCCAGCATGGCGCGGCGCTCCCGGACGCCGTCGTGTGTGCCAACGACCAGATGGCGATCGGCGTCCTGCAGGCGCTCACGGTGGCCGGCGTCCGGGTGCCGCGGGACATGGCCCTGGTCGGCTTCGATGACATCTATCCGGGCGGCCTCGGCGAGCCGGCCCTCACCACCGTGCACCAGCCGATGCGCCTGCTCGGCGAGCGGGCCTGCATCCGGCTGCTGGACCGCATCACCCGGCCGGGCCTGCGCCCCCGGGTCGAGGTGCTGCCCACCGAACTCGTGCTGCGCTCCAGCTGCGGCTGCCCGCCCGGGGCTGTGACCCGGGAGCCAGTGCAGCGGGTGCGGGGCGGCCGGGCCAGCCGCCGGGCCGGGCCGGCCTCCGCTGAACCCGCCCACGAGTCCGGCCCCGCCCACCTGACCGGCCCCGCCCACCAGTCCGGCCTGCCCCGTCCGCGGCCGTCCCGGGCCCGGGCGAGCTAGGAGCAGGCGATGTCCTTTATCCTCCGCCGCCTGGCGTTCTATGCCGTCGCGGCCTGGGTGGCGCTGACGATCAACTTCTTCATCCCGCGCGCGATGCCGGGCAACGCCGTCGAGGCCATCATGGCCAAGTTCCCCAACCTGCAGCCCTCGGCGTATAAGGCCATCGAGGCCATGCTCGGCGTCGGCCATCCCGGCTCGCTCTGGCACCAGTACGTGGCGTACCTCGACGATGTGGCCCATTTCAACTTCGGCACCTCGGTCAGCCAGTACCCGGCGACGGTGTCCAGCCTGCTCGCGCAGACCATCCCGTGGACCCTCACGCTGGTCGGAACCGCGACCGTGATCGCCTTCATCATCGGCACCGGACTCGGCATCGTGGCCGCCTGGCGGCGCGGCGGCTGGGTGGACCGGGCGCTGCCCGGGCTGATGTTCCTGCAGGCGGTGCCCTACTTCTTCCTCGCGCTGATCTTGCTCGAGGTGCTGGCCGTAACCCTGCACCTGTTCCCGATCGGCCAGGGCTTCTCGCAGACCGTAACCCCCGGCTGGAACCTGCCGTTCATCGGCAGCGCCGTGTACCACTCGATCTTGCCCGCCTTCACCATCGTGATCGCCTCGGTGGCTGGCTGGATGCTGCAGATGCGGAACGTGATGGTCACGACCATCGGCGAGGACTACGTGCTCGCTGGGCAGGCCAAGGGCCTGCCCAACCACAGGGTGGTGCTCAGCTATGCGGCCCGCAACGCGTTCCTCCCGCAGCTGCAGGGATTCGGCCTCGCGCTCGGCTTCGTCGTCTCCGGGGCACTGATCATGGAGATCGTCTTCTCCTATCCCGGCATCGGCCTGCTGCTGCTGAGCGCGGTCTCCTCCAACGACTACCCGCTGATGCAGGCGATCTTCCTGGTCATCACGTTCGCTGTGCTGATCGCCAACCTGATCGTCGACCTCATCATCGTGGCCGTCGATCCCCGCGCCCGGAGCCGGGAGGGGGCCAGATGACCGTCGCGCTGCCCGTCAGCACCGAGCCATCCGCGCTGGCCGCTCCGCCGCAGCTTGGCCGCTGGCGGCGGCTGCCGACCAACGCCAAGGTGGGCGTCATCCTGCTCGGGTTCTTTGTCCTGGCGGCCATCATCGGCCCGCTGGTCACGCCGTACGACCCCTCCTACCAGAGCCCGTCGCCGAGCTTGTCCCTGCAGCCGCCGAGCGCCGCGCACCTGCTCGGCACGACGCAGAGCGGGCAGGACGTCCTGTCCCAGCTGCTGGTCGGGATCCGGCTGACGCTCGAGCTGGGGATCATCGTCGGGGTCGTGGCGACGGTGCTGGCCGTCATCGTCGGGGTGACGGCGGCCTTCCTCGGCGGGTTCTGGGACGAGCTGCTGTCCCTGCTGACCAACGTCTTCCTGGTCATTCCGGCCCTGCCGCTGCTGATCGTGCTGCTCGGATACCTGCCGCAGCGGGGCCAGACGCCCACCATCCTGGTGCTCAGCCTGCTGGGCTGGCCCTGGGGGGCCCGGCTGATACGTGCGCAGACCATGGCCATCCGGGGCCGGGACTTCATCGCGGCGTCCAGCGAGACGGGCGAGAAGACCTGGCGGATCCTGGCCTTCGAGATCATCCCGAACGAGATCGGCCTGATCGCGGCCAGCTTCGTCAATACGGTGCTCTACGCGATCGGCGCCTCGGTGGCCCTGGCCTTCATCGGCGTCACCGACCTGTCCAGCTGGAGCCTGGGCACCATGCTCTACTGGGCGATAAGCCAGCAGGCCCTGCAGCTCGGCGCCTGGTGGTGGTTCGCGCCGCCGGGGATTGCCGTGGCGCTGATGGGCACGGCGCTGGTGCTGCTCAACACCGGATTCGACGAGCTGGGGAATCCGCGGCTGCGCGACGCCGCCAATACCAGCAAGATCGCCGGGCGCAGGCTGCGGCCCACCGACCCGACTCCGGTGCTGGCGGAACCGCCCCGGCGCGGCCGGGTGGGCAGCTTCCTGCACTCGTTCTCCCGCAGCTCGCTGCTCGACGGCGGCAGGCAGGCCCTGGACACCGGGCCCGCCGGCGGCCAGCCCGGGACCGGCCACAGCGGCGGTGAGCAGCGATGACCGAACACGGCGCCTTCGCACCGGTGCCCGGCGAAACGGCACCCGCAGCGGGCTCAGTGCCGGGCTCGCCGGTGCTCGAGATCCGCGACTTCTCGGTCGTCTACCGCACCCAGGCGGGCGACGTCAGGGCGGTGGATCAGGTCAGCCTCGACCTCGACCCGGGCGAGGTGGTCGGCCTGGTCGGGGAGAGCGGATCGGGAAAGTCAACGCTCGCCTACGGCGCCAACCGCCTGCTCCGCCCCCCGGCGCTCATTACCAGCGGCAGCGTCCGCTATCACGGACGGCGGGCCACCGGGCCAGCGGACATCCTGCGGATGAGCCCGGACGAGCTTCAGCGGCTGCGCTGGCGGGAGATTGCCATCGTCTTCCAGAGCGCGATGAACGCGCTGAATCCGGTGCTGTCCGTCCGGAATCAGCTACTCGACGTCATCCGGGCGCACCTGCGGGTTTCCCGGGCCGAAGCGCAGGACCGGGCCGCCCGGCTGCTCGATCTGGTCGGCATCCCGCGCGGCCGGCTGAAGAGCTACCCGCATGAGCTGTCCGGCGGCATGCGGCAGCGGGTCATGATCGCGATGGCACTGGCCACCGAACCCGAGATCGTCATCATGGACGAGCCGACCACCGCGCTTGACGTCGTGGTGCAGCGGGACATCCTGGCCCAGATCGTCGAGCTGAAAGAGCGGCTCGGTTTCTCGATCCTGTTCATCACGCACGACCTCTCGCTGCTGCTTGAGCTGGCCGACCGGATCGCGGTCATGTATTCCGGGCAGTTGCTGGAGATCGGCTCGGCCGATGCGATCCAGCACGAGCCTGCCCACCCGTACACCAAGGGCCTGCTCAACTCGTTCCCGTCGCTGCGCGGCGCCCGCCGCGAGCTGGCGGGCATCCCGGGCTCCCCGCCCGACCTGCGCAGCCCGCCGCCCGGCTGCCCGTTCCTGCCGCGATGCGGCTACGGAACGGACGAGTGCACAAAAGTCACCATGACCCTCGCCCCGGTCACCGCCGCCGCAGACCCCGACCACGTTACGGCCTGCCCGTTCGTGGGTCCGGACGCACCAGCCGTGCCCACCACCGCGGCCAGCGAGGGGGTGACGCCATGAGCGACGCACGCGAAGTGGACGGGGCAGCGGACCGGCAAGCACTGAGTGACGCACCCGAAGCGGCCCAGGAAGCACAGCGCAGCGAGGTCACGTCGGCGGCCGCCAGCCGCGGGCCGCTGGCCATGGAGGCGATCTCGGTCAGCCGGGACTTCCGGCTCGGCCACGGCCAGATCCTGCATGCGGTCCGCGATGTCTCATTCAATCTCTACCGCAGCGCGGTGGTCGCGCTGGTGGGGGAGAGCGGCTCGGGCAAGACCACGGCCGCCCGGCTGCTGGCCGGGCAGGAGCGGCTCACCGCTGGCTCCATCCGGGTCGACGGCGAGCTGGTCGACCTGTCCACCCACCGCGCTTTCCGGCACTACAAGAGCCACGTGCAGCTGGTCTTCCAGGATCCGTTCGCATCGCTCAATCCCGTGCACACGGTGCGCTATCACCTGGAGCGCCCGGTACGGCTGCGGCAGGGCAAGAGGTCGAGAGAGGAGGTCGGGAACGAAATCACCGCCCTGCTGGAGCAGGTCCGGCTGACACCGGCCGGCCAGTTCATCGGCAAGTACCCGCACGAGCTGTCCGGCGGCCAGCGGCAGCGGGTCTCGTTTGCCCGGGCCCTCGCCGCCCGGCCGAAAGTGCTGCTCGCCGATGAGCCGGTCTCGATGCTCGACGTCTCGATCCGGCTGGAGATGCTGACCCTGCTCGATGATCTGCGCCGCCGGTTCCAGCTCGCCATGCTCTACATCACCCACGACATAGCGTCGGCGCGCTATGTCGCCGACGAGATACTCGTCATGTACGCGGGGCAGATCGTGGAGCGGGGCCCGGCCGAGGATGTGACGCAGGCTCCCGCGCATCCCTACACGCAGCTGCTCGTAGCCTCGGCGCCCGATCCGGACAACCTCGGCAGCGCGCTGCGCGGGGGCGGCGGGAACGGGACCGGCCGCCCACCGCAACTCGCCGAGGTCGCGTCCACCGGCTGCCCGTTCAGCCCGAGGTGCCCGCTCGCCGAGGACCGCTGCCGGCAGGAGAACCCGGTTCTGCAGCGTATCTCCGCCCAGCGGTCAGCCGCCTGCTGGCGGCTCGGCGTCGCAGCTCCTGAGCTCATGGCCCGGACGCAGGGGGGTGGCGATATGGATTCCTAGCTCACGGCCCGCACTACCACCCCCCGTACCACCCCCCCGTATCCACGACAGGAAAGACGAAGGCACATGAGGAGATTGGCAGAGCAAAGAAGGCTCATGATGGTTGCGGCGGCCAGCGTCCTGGCGCTCGGCCTCGCCGCATGCGGATCCTCGGGCTCGGGGAGCTCGAGTAGCTCGGGGACCTCGAACGCCACCCGGGCGCTGGTCATGGAGAGCTCCCCCGAGACGTCCATCACCGACGACTTCAACCCGTACGCCACCACGCAGGCGGCCTATGGCATGGGCGCAACCGGGCTCATCTACGAACCGCTGGTCGAGTTCAACCTGGCCAGCACGACCGTCCAGTACCCGTGGCTGGCCACGAAGTACGCGTGGTCGAACGGCGGCAAGACGATCACGTTCACCATCCGCCAGGGCGTGAAGTGGAGCAACGGCACGGCGTTTACCCCGGCCGACGTGGCGTTCACCTACAACCTGATGAAGAAGAACCCCTCGATCAACCTGGGCGGCCTGGCCATCTCCAGCGTGAGCACTTCGGGCGACACCGTCACGCTGACGTTCCCGACGGCCCAGTACACCAACCTGGAGAACATCGCGGGCGTCGGCATCGTGCCCGAGTCCATCTGGGGCAAGGCGGGCAACCCGGCCACGTTCACCGACCCGAAGCCGGTCGGCACCGGGCCCTACATGCTGGGCAGCTTCACCGCGCAGGGGTTCACGCTGGTCAAGAACCCGCACTACTGGCAGCCGTCGAAGGTCAAGGTGGCCAAGGTCTACTTCCCGGCCTACACGTCCAACACCGGCGCGCTGTCCGCGCTGTTCTCCGGCCAGATCGACTGGACCGGGAACTACATCCCCGGCCTGAAGAAGAACTTCGTGGACACCGATCCGGCGCATCACCACTACTACGAGGCGGCCAACGGTGACGAGAGCCTCGAGCCGAACCTGACCAAGTGGCCGCTGTCCGACCTGGCCGTCCGCAAGGCGGTCAGCCTGGCCGTGAACCGCACCGTGCTCGGCGCCGAGGGCGAGGCCGGCCTGGAGAACCCGGTGACCAACGCCACCGGCCTGACCCTGCCTGCGTTCCAGGCCTGGGCCGGCCCGGTGTCCAGCATGACGGTCTCGGCCAGCGCCAACGCCGCGCAGGCCGAGAAGGTACTGGAGGCGGCCGGCTACAAGAAGGGCAGCAACGGCTACTTCCAGAAGAACGGCAAGACCGTCGCGTTCACGATCATCAGCCCGTCGGCGTACACCGACATGGCCGAGGTCGACTCGATCGCCGCGCAGGAACTGCGGGCCGCGGGCATCGACGCCACGTTCCAGGGCCTGTCGGTGAACGCATGGACCGCAGATGTCGCTGACGGCAACTTCGACATGACCGAGCACTGGTCCAACGGCGGCATCTCGCCGTTCGCGGAGTACAACGGCTGGCTCAACAGCGCGCTGGCGACCAGCTCCGCTACGGGCGACTACGAGCGGCTGAAGGACCCGGCGCTGGACGCGGACCTGAACAAGCTGGCCGGTGCGGCCACGGTGTCCCAGCAGGCCCAGATGCTCGTGCCGCTGGAGAAGTATGTGGCCGCCAACCTGCCGGTCATCCCGCTGGAGACCGCCGCGGAGTGGTTCGAGTACAACTCGCAGCACTTCGTCGGCTGGCCGACCCAGTCCAACCCCTATGAGTCCGGGCAGCCGTCGGGCACGAACAACGGCCCTGGCTCTGGCACCGATCTGGTTGTCATCCTGCACCTGAGCCCGGCAGGCTGACCGCCCGCCTGCCCCGTCCCGCCCGCAGGCGGGACGGGGCAGGCGTCACTTCCACACAAGCCCGAGACAGAAGGATCCCTGCCCGCCCGTGACCGTGCCGCGCCTCGCCTTCAGCACCCTCGCGTTCCCCGCCGCCACCCTGGCCACCGCACTGTCACTCGGACGATCCTGGGGATACTCCGGCGTCGAGCTGCGGCTGATCGACGGGGAGCTGATCGACCCGTCCATGGACGCCGCGGCCCGCACCCAGGTCAGGCGGACGCTGGCGCACGGCGGCCTGCCGGCCGTAGCGGTGGACAGCTCAATCCGGCTCACCGGCGATGATCCGCTGCCCGCCCTGCTCGGCTTCCTGGAGCTGGCCAGCGACTGGGAATCCCCGCTGGTGCGGGTGTTCGGCGGCGAGCTGCCCGGTGATGAACCAGCGCCCGCCGCCCGGCGGCAGGCCCAGCTGGAGTCGGCGGCCCGCGTGCTGGAGGCCGCGGCCCCGGCCGCCGAGCGGCTCGGCGTAGCGATAGGCGTGGAGACCCACGACGCGTTCTCGGCCTCGTCGGTCGTGGCTGAGCTGCTCGCGATGGTGAATCCCGGCCTGCCCGGCCCGGTGGGTGCGGTCTGGGACAGCCACCATCCATACAGGATGGGCGAGAGCCCGGCCGAGGTCGCCGCCAACCTGGCCGGGCGGATCCTGCTCGCCCAGGTCAAGGACGCGCGCCGGGCCCCGCAGCGGCCCGGCGGCTGGCAGCTGGTGCTGCTCGGCCACGGCGAGGTCCCGGTGCCGGAGATGCTCGCGTTGCTGGCCCGGGCCGGCTACCCGGGCTGGATCTCGGTTGAATGGGAGAAGCGGTGGCACCCGGAGATCGAGGAGCCGGAGATCGCGCTGCCGCAGCACCTCGCGGTGCTCACGCAGTGGATGGAGGGCACGGGTGACTGACAGCGGCGGCAGGCACGGCTTCGGGATCGTCGGGGCCGGCGTGATCGCCGCGACCCACGCGGACGCGATCAGCGCGATCGGCGGCGCACGGCTGATCGCGGTGACCGACGTGACGGCCGGCCAGGCCGCTGCGTTCGCCCGCACATGCGGCTGCGCGGCGGAACCGGATCTCCCGGCGCTGCTGGCCCGCGACGACATCGACGTGGTCTGTGTGTGCGTGCCGAGCGGCCTGCATGCCGAGGTCGGCATCGAGGCGGCCGCGGCGGGCAAGCACCTCGTCATCGAGAAGCCGATGGATGTCTCGCTGGCTGCCGCCGACGCGCTGATCGCTGCGGCCCGGGCCGCGGGCGTGCGGATGACGGTTATCTCCCAGCACCGGTTCGACCCCGGGCCCGCCGAGCTGCGGCGGCTCCTTGACCAGGACGGCCTCGGCCAGCTCGTCCTCGGTGAGGCAGCCACGAAGTGGCACCGGACCCAGGAGTACTACGACACCGCGGCCTGGCGGGGCAGCTGGGCGCTGGACGGCGGATCGCTGCTCAACCAGGGCATCCACTACGCCGACCTGCTCCGCTGGTGCATGGGCCCGGTGGCCGAGGTCACGGCCAGGGTTGCGACCCGCGCCCACCGCATGGAGGCCGAGGACATCGCGTTGGCCGTGCTGACGTTCGCGTCCGGCGCGCTGGGCACGATCGTCACGACCACCGCGGCCTTCCCCGGCTCGGCCCAGCGGCTGGAGATCACCGGGACGGCCGGGACGGTCGTCATCGAGGATGGCGAGATCACCTGGCGAGCGCTCGCCGCGGACGGCCCAGAACGTGGCCGTGCCGCCGCGGCGGACTCGGCCGCTGCCGCGAACGCGGCCGCGATCGGGACGTCCGGGCACGCGGCCCAGATCGCCGACCTGCTGGCCGCGATCGATGAGGGCCGTGAGCCGGCCGTCACCGGTCAGGACGGCCGCGACGCGCTGGAGCTGGCCAGCGCGGTCTACGAGTCGGCCCGGGAGGGCCGGACCGTCGTCCTGAGGGCGGCGCCCGGGAACGCGGAGGCAGCAGCCCGATGACGGTAGTGCTGAGCGGATTCGCCGACGAGATCTCACCCGACCTGGACCAGCAGCTGGCCACGCTGGCCGCCGAATCCCTCACCCACCTGGAACTGCGCAGTGCGTGGTCGGTCAATGTGGCCGACTTCAGCCACGGCGATGTCACCAGGATCGGCCGTGCGCTCCGCGCGGCCGGCGTCCGGGTCTCGGCCATCGGGTCGCCGGTCGGCAAGATCGGGGTGGACGCTCCGCTGGCACCGGAACTGGACCGGCTGCGGCGGATCGCACACATCGCCGGGCAGCTTGGCACCGGGATCATCCGTGTCTTCTCGTTTTTCATCCCCGCCGGTGAGCCGGCCGCCCGTTACCGGGAGCAGGTCATCGACCGGATGGGCGCACTGGCCAGGGTGGCGGAGGAGCACGGGGTGGTCCTGGCCCACGAGAACGAGAAGGAGATCTACGGCGATATCCCGCAGCGGTGCGCCGACCTGATCGAGTCCGTCGGCTCGCCGGCGCTCCGGGCCACGTTCGACGCGGCCAACTTCGTGCAGTGCGGTGTCCGGCCGCAGCACGACGGATACCGCCTGCTCCGGCCGCACCTGGTGTACGTGCAGATCAAGGATGCGCTGGCCGCCACCGGCCAGGTGGTGCCGGCGGGCGAGGGAGACGGCGAGGTCCGCGAGACGCTGGCCGCCCTCCGGGACTCGGGGTTCGAAGGGTACCTGTCCCTCGAGCCGCACCTGGCCCAGGCCGGCCGCTTCGGCGGGTACAGCGGGCCAGCCGAGTTCTGCCGGGCCGCCCGGGCGCTGAAGGCGCTGCTCGCCGACTTGTCGATCCGGTGGCGTTAGCGCCGGGGCCGGGCCGGCGGCCCGGCCCCGGCCGGCCCGGGCTGGTCGCCCGCGCGGGTGAGCTGGTCCAGGATGGGCGCCAGCCGCTGCAGTTCGTCCAGGTGGGCGGCGGTCAGCCGGTCCAGCCGCTGCGCGCCGCCGGCGGTGAGCCGGACCCGGGTGATCCGGCCGTCGCCTTCGTCGCCCCAGCGCTCGACCAGCCCGGCCGCCTCGGCCCGGTCGATCAGCTCGACCGTGCTGTGCGGCCGGAGCAGCAGGTACTCGGCCAGGTCACCGACGGCGGGCGGGTCGGTGCCGGGATGCCCCTTGATGGCCAGCAGCAGCTGGTGCTGAGCCGGGGTCAGCCCGACCTCCCGGGCCCGGGCCTCCGACCAGCGCAGGAAACGGCGCAGCCCGGTGCGGAACGCGAGCAGGTTCTCGTAGTCCTCGGTGGTCAGCCGATCCACGTCTCTCTCCGCCCGGGTCGGCCCGCCGAGTCCGTGCCTGCCAGCGCGCCCGACGCCCAGCTTAACGCGCCCTGGCCCGGGCGGGCCGGCCGAGCGCGCCGCCCGCGCCGGGCCGGCCGCGCTGACCCCGGTTACGAGCAGGCGGCGGCCGGGCATGATCCCAGTGACGAGAACTCCGGGCGGTGGCCCGCCAGCGGGCCGCTACCCGGCCAGCATCGGCATCTTATGTCGTGCTACGATATAAGTGGTCGCCAGCCGAGCCTGGCTTCCCCGTGGCCACCTCCGCGGGGAAGCCAGGCGGCCAGTCAGGAAGTGCGCCGTGATAAAGCCGTACAAATTCCAGGCCTCGGTCACCCTTCTCCCGCAGCCGGGCGCGGCCCAGCCAGCCGAGCTGCCGGGCCCGGCCTGCCGGGTGGTGGTGCGGGCCGCCCAGCCCAGCACGGCCGGCAACCGGCTGTTCAGCGCCCTGGTCACGCCGGGCCAGGACACCGTACCCGGAGACAAGTGGCACACCGTGCTCACCGTGACCGTGCTGGGTGACGGTGCGGACGAGTGCCTAGCCGCGGGCAGCGATTTCACGCTGTGGCGGGGCAGCGATGTCGGCCGCGGCGTGGTCACCCGGCGGGTCTTCGTCTGACCTGGGCAGCCGCCCGCGGTTTTAGGCGGCCGGCAGGATGCCGAGGAACAGGGCGGCCAGCGCGCTGATCGCGGTCAGCGCGCCGAAGATGGCCAGCCCGGCGCGGCTGCGGGCGTGCTGGTGCAAGGCCGCGGTCACCCCGGAGATCAGCACCACGATCAGCTTCACCACCAGCGTGGTCCGGTAGTCCCCGGTGACCTGGCCGCGCACGGCGATGACGTTCCAGACCCCGGCCCAGCGCGGGTCCGGAGCCGGGGCCGCGCCGCGGTGCGGGCCGAACGGAGCGGGCCGCCGCGCCCGGACCAGGGATTACCACACGTTGGGAGTGCTGCGCATGACGGATCTGCGAGCCAGCTACCAGCCCGGCCGGGTGGCCGGAGGGGTGCTGGACCCCGACCTGGGCCGGCTGACGACGGCAGAACGGGTGGCCCGGGGCAAGGCGGCCCGGGCCGCGGTGCCCCGGGACAGCCACGCCGTGTTCGACCCGCCCGCGGACCGGCCCGACCCGGTCGCGCAGCTGGCACAGCAGGCCGAGTCGCGGGTGGCAGAGCTGGTGCCGATCCGCTACGGCCGGATGCTGGTCTCCCCGTTCGCCTACTTCCGGGGCGCGGCCCTGCCGATGGCCAGTGACCTGGCCAGCACGCCGTGCACTGGCCTGGTCGTGCAGGCCTGCGGGGACGCGCACCTGTCGAACTTCGGCATCTTCGCGTCCCCGGAGCGGAAGTTCCTGTTCGATGTCAACGACTTCGACGAGACACTGCCCGGCCCGTGGGAGTGGGACGTCAAGCGGCTGGCGGCCAGCCTGGAAGTGGCGGGCCGCGGCAACGGCTTCTCCCGCAAGCAGCGCCGCCGGGTGGTGACGGCCAGCACCCGGATGTACCGGGAGACAATGCGGACGTTCGCCGCCATGAGCAACATCGACGTCTGGTACGCCCGGGTGGACCTGGACTTGGTGCAGAAGATGTTCTCGCCCCGGATGGCCCCGCGGCACCGCAGGGGACTGGCCAGGAACCTGGCCAGGAACCTGGCCAAGGCGCGGACCCGGGACAGCATGCAGGCGTTCAGCAAGCTGTGCGGGGTGGTGGACGGGCAGACCCGGATCATCGCCGACCCGCCGCTCATCATGCCGGTGTCCCACCTGCGCCCCGAGGAGCGGGACGAGCTGGGCTTCGAGGCCCAGCTGGACGAGATGCTGGCCCGGTACGGCGGCACGCTGAACGGCGCGCACCGCATCCTGTTCCAGCGCTACCAGCTGGTCGACCTGGCCAGGAAGGTGGTCGGCGTAGGCAGCGTCGGCACCCGCTGCTGGATCTTCCTGTTCACCGCGCGGGACGGCACCGAGCCGCTGCTGCTCCAGGTCAAGGAGGCCCAGCCGTCGGTGCTGGCCGCATTCGCCGGCTCCAGCAAGTACGACCACCAGGGCCAGCGGGTGGTCGAGGGGCAGTGGCTGATCCAGCCGGTCAGCGACATCTTCCTCGGCTGGCAGCGGAGCGCGCCGACCCGCGACGGGAAGACGCACGATTTCTACGTCCGGCAACTGCGGGACTGGAAGTTCTCGCTCGACGTCGACGGCATGGAACCGCCCGCCATGGCCGTCTACGGCGAGCTGTGCGCCTGGACGCTGGCCCGGTCGCACGCCCGGTCCGGGGACTCCGTGGCTATCGCCGCCTATCTCGGTAACGCGGACGTGTTCGAGCAGGCCATCACGCAGTTCGCCAGCAGCTACGCGGACCAGACCGAACGCGATCACCAGGCGCTGGCCAAGGCCGCCGCGACCGGCCGCATCATCGCGCACCGCGGCCTGTAACCGGGCCCGCCGGGTGAACCGGGCACGGCCTTTTCGCGCGCCCATTTCCGCGCTTTATCGGCCCGGCGCTTTCCGTACGGCCAGCTCTTACGATGGTATTACGGGTGCCCGTAACAAGCCGCCGTCAGGCCCTCGACTTCCTTTTCGTAACGCGTGCTGAGCTGCGGAGATATCCTTGCATCGCGCCCTTAAGGGGCGATCGAACGTCCAGAATGGGGGTTACGGACGTACCTTTGGAAATCTTCGTTTCAGTGGCACCTGACTGACTGGCCGGACTAATGTCATCCGCCGGGAGCGATACCCGATTAAAAGGGAACGGTGTCGTGTCGTACCGAAGCAGAGTCTTTAACCATGATCGCGAGTTCGAGCCGCGGTCACGGGCCCGGCTCCTCGCGGTCGGGGGAGTCGTGGCCGTGGTGGCCGGGGTCGGCGTGGCGCTGCTGGTGCCGGGCGTCAGCAAGGTTTTCAGCGCCAGCAACAGCGCCAACGTAGCTGTCTGCGCCACGCCGTCGGCGGCCAGCACCGCAGCTGGGACCGCTGCCGCTGGTACGACCGCTGCCGCTGGTACGGCCGCGGCCACGCCGACCGTGGCGCCGACCCCGACGGGCGCCGTGGCCACGCCCACGGCGGCTACCCCGGTGGCTACGGCCGCGGCGACCACCGCCGCGGCAACCACAGCGGCGACCACCGCCGCCACCACAGCGGCGACGACCGCGGCCACTACCGCCGCCACGCCGTGCGCTACGGCGTCGGCCACAGCCACCCCGACCGCCACCGCCGCGGCCGCGGCCGCCACCACGAACATGAACTGCGACATCATCGTGCCGGCCAACCCGCTGAGCGCCCAGGGCCTGGCCACGCCGTGGCAGCTCACCGGCCCGGACGGGATGACCCCGGCGGCGTCCGGCTGCACGATGACCAACGCGGGCAACCTCGGCGCGTTCGTGCAGGCGAGCATCCTCAACCCGGCCACCGGGGCGCTGGAGGTGTACGAGCCACTGGTCATCACCCAGGGCACGACCCCGGCTGAGGCACCCGTGGTGCCCACCCTGCCGGCCGGTGCCATCGTCACCATCGACGTCGGCTTCAACGGCACCGACCTGACCCAGGTGGGCGCGACCCCGACGGCGCTGGCCCAGGGCCGCTGCGTCAACGGCCTCAACGGGTCGGTGTTCGGCCAGGTGTCGTTCTGCAACGGGACGCAGTTCTTCCGGGCCGCGTTCCGGGCCGAGGCTAGCGGCCTGCTGAAGGTGCCGGCCGCCGGCACCTCGACCAAGGTCGCCGGGCTGGCCTGCCCGACCACCCGCAACTTCAACATGGTCGACCAGGACCCGAGCGACAACGTCACCACCATCTACCTGCTGAACGGCAACGGCCAGACGGCCCAGAACAACGCGGCCAACACCGCCGCGCTGCCCACCGCCACCAAGCTGGTCAACGGCAGTGACAACGCGCTGCTCGACGACTTCCTGGACCCGACCCTCGGCTGCAGCCCGTACACCGCGCCCGACCTGACCATGGGCGGGACGCCGAGCACGTCACAGGCCCTGGACGAGCTGTCCGCGGCCGAGACGAACCCGCAGCCGAACGCGCTCGTCCCGGAGAACGACGAGATGGTGCTGGTCAACAACGCGTTCAACGCGCAGAAGACGGACCTGTACCGGTCCAACGTCGGGCAGGCGCCGGTGTCGGCGGCGACCGACGTGGCTGACAGCCCGGCCAGCTTCTGCCAGAACATGGTGAACATCCAGACGCCGTTCCTGGCCAGCAACCAGGCGCTGCTGGCCACGGACACCTCCCCGGTGCCCGCGGTAGGCGACAACCTGTTCACGTTCATGGCCAACCGGCTGAACATGTCCTTCACCAACCTCAACTGCCAGAACTTCGGCCTGACCAACCCGGTCACAGTCACCCTGGACGGGAACGGGGTGGCGACGGCCGCCACGTTCAACACCACCGCGCAGAAGGCGACCACCGGCACGGCCGCGGGAACTGGCGCGACGGGCACCGCGATGCCGCCGGCTGGGCGGCGGATGGGCCGTGGCGGCAACGGCCCGGGCACCGGCCACCGGCACATCCAGGACCCGTCCGGCATGTGACACCCGGCCCGGCAATCGGGTAACCCCCAGGTGCGGTGGTCTCCAGGAACGGCTGGGGGCCACCGCACCACCCCATTCCCAGGGAGCGCGACCATTGCAGGACAGCAGCAGCGAGCGGGCCCAGGCTCAGCCCGGCGAACCTGGGGCCGGGACTCAGCCGGTGCAGCCGGACCAGCCCGCGGGGACGTCGCCAGACGGCGGCTGGTGGGCGCGGCGGCGCAGGCTGGCGGCCGGGATCGGCGCGGCGGCCGCCGCCGCGCTCGTGGCATTCGGCATGTTCGCGGTGGATGGCGGCCTGTCCGGGTCAGCCTCGGCCTCGTCGGCCATCCCCAGCCCGCCGTCGAAGAACAAGATGTTCGTCGAGGACGACAACGGGACCGGGGCGGACAATCAGTCGGACATCCTGACATCGGTCGCCCCCGGGCTGGTGCACGTCCTGTCCGGCACCGGGCAGTCGGCCGGGGTCGGCATCATCCTCACCCCCTCGGGCCTGGTGCTGACCACTGATCAGGTGGTGAGCGGCGCAGCCAGACTGTCCGTGCGCACCGTGCTGGCCGGCCGGCCGTTCGCGGCCCGGGTGCTCGGCACCAGTGCCGCCGACGACCTGGCGCTGATCCAGATCGAGGGCGCGGCCAGCCCGTGCAAGCCGGTGGCGATGGGGAACTCGCGCTACTTCGCGGCCGGCGACGCGGTTACCGCGCTGGGCAGCGACGGTGTGGCCCGGACCATCACGCTCGACCTCGGCAACCTGGACACCCACCAGGCCACCCGGACCGTGGCCGGCCACCAGCTGACCGGGCTGCTGGAGTCCAGCCTGCAGGTGCTGCCCGGCCAGGAAACGGGTGGCCCGCTGGTCAACCTGTCCGGCCAGGCGGTCGGGATCGACGTGGGCGGGGCAGGCAGCGGGCTGCACGCCAAGGGGTTCGCCATCCCGATCAACCGGGCCCTTACGGTAGCTAAGGAACTGCAGTCGCGGGCCGCGCACTGAGCTCGGTGATAGCACCGTGATCATCGGTCAGGCGGGTGCGTATTTGCTGGCCGGATCGCCCCAGGGTGACTGTGACCTGCGAAGTTGCGGTCACGGCGGCCCGGGCACCCTTATTACCGGCGACGTAAGAATTACGCAATGTTTGGCCCTGGCGAGGCGCCGAAAGGAATTGGCGCGGTTATCGCCGGTTATTTCGCTGTTTCGCCACTTACACCCGGCTGGCGGGCTAGCGTAACCGTCGGGGTGCGTCTATCGCCGCCGTGGAGGTGAAGTCATGCGCGACAGCCAGTGGTCCGGAGACCGGCTCCCGAGGAACCGGATCATGCTGATCGCGGTCCCGCTGATCGTCACCATGGCGGTCGGCCTGATCGTGGGGATCAGGCTGGTCAGCGACAGAAACGCGACCCTCAGGCTGTCCAACAACGGGCAGCGGGCGGCCAACTCCGCACCCGCTGTACCGGCTTCACCTGCTCCGGCCACCCCTGGGGGCACCGCCAGTGTGTCCCCGTCACCCATCCCGACCCCGGTGGCCACCGTAACGCCGGCCGCCACGGCCATGCGCTGCCTGCTGGTCGCCCGGCCCCACCCGGTCACCGCGCCGGGCCAGGTCACCCGCGGCCGCTGCCGGGCGTCAGGCCGGACCGCGCTGCCGATGGGCGGGTGACCATGCCAGCGGCGCAGCCCGCCAGGGCGGGCCCGGCCTGGCGCGGCCCGCCGGGCCGTGGCTGGTTCGTCCCCGCGGGCAAACAGGCGGTGCAGGTGTGTTTTCGTGCGTCGCCAGCGTGTCGTCGCGGTGTGGCGTGGCGAAGGCAGTGACCACAGCCTGGCTATCCCTTACAGCTGGTAATTGTGACGGTACGCGTTGTCAATTTGTGATCCAGTCCACATTGCTGGTTGCTCTGCCGTCACAACTTTTTCAGCGGAAGTGGTTGCAGACCCCTCCCTCGTCTCTGGCAAGGTAGCGCCGATGGTTCAAGGCCTTACTGCCAGGCAGTTCCTGGGCGACTTAGTTTCTGCGGCCGGTATTGACAGGAGTACGGGACCATGCGCTGCCCGATGGCGCAGCGGTCCGCTCCTGAGTGTCCCGCTCATGAGTTCGGCCGACGGAAGGACAGCCTTGTCAGAGCACCGGAGGCGAAGCCCCGGAAAACGACGGGCGGCACGCCGTAATGGCGTTCTGTTGCCAATGGCAGCGACTGCGGTTACCGCGGCGGCCGGCATCGCGATCGCAGGCTACATAGTGGTTTTCCGGCCCGGCACGGTGCCCAATACCGGTGCGGCTATCGCGGCCGCCGCCGTGTCCAGCAGCCGGGCCATGGCGGTGCTGGAGGACCAGCGCCAGGAGATGATCGTCCGGTCCACGGCCACCCACTCCGTGCATCTGATCGGGGCCCCGAAAGTCGCAGCTCAGCCGCTACAGGACTCGGCCGGCGGCGGGTCCGCCGGCGCGGCCGGCGGTGGCTCCTCGGCGAGCCTGCCACCGCCCAACCCGGGGACGGCACAGCGCATCGCGTACGACCTGCTGTCCTCCTACGGCTGGACTCCGGGCACATATTTCAGCTGCCTGAATAACATCTGGACCCGGGAAAGCGGCTGGAACTATCAGGCCGAGAATGCGAGCGGTGCCTACGGGATTCCGCAGGCCCTGCCAGCCAGCAAGATGTCCAGTGCCGGGTCTGACTATCTGACCGACCCGCGAACGCAGATCGTCTGGGGCCTCGGTTATATCCAGGCCACGTATGGAAATCCGTGTAACGCGTGGGCGTTCTGGCAAGCCCACGGCTACTACTAAGCTACGCCGCGTCACCGGCCGCGGATCTCGCTGAAGCTAATCACGGCTACCCGCTGGCAACTTGGCGTTACTAAGTCACCACTTTTCGGCACCCGGCCGTCCCGTTTCGGGCGGCCGGGTGCTTGTTTTCTGGTCCGAATTTCACTTCTCTGAGTAAAAAGGCCTACGCATAGCGTTAGTTTGTGACGTGTTTCACAAGCTGGCTGATGCGCTCGCCCGCTTGGTTGAACTGTCCTCTTTAGAGCAGAAATTCGAATATAGATTCGATCGCTTCCCGGGCCGCCTGTGAATCACGTCATAGCTTTGTTTTCCGGATTCCGGGCAGATCTAATTGCCCGTATTGGGCATGGTAGATGCCCCGAAGCACCCAGCCGTGCCCGATGGCTGCCATCCCCAACCTCCGCAGCCCGCCGCCCTGACCCGCGGCACGTCGGCGCGCCGCTGCCGGTCACACCCCGGTGACCCGCAACCCCACGGGTGGAAGCGAGCGCGGATCTCGCGCCCGACAGGAAGCACAACGTGTCCATCCCCAGGACATCCCGGCAATCGACATCAGCACGTCTCGCCCTCGCCGTGGCCGGCGCGGCCGCCTCGGCCGCGGTCCTGGCCAGCGGCAGCGTCGCGGCCGCCAGCGGCGGCCCGGCACCGGCCCACCGGCTGACTGCGCACTCGGCTGCGCACCCCGGCCCGGCGGACAGCCGGAAAGTGGCAGCGGCCCGGGCCACGGCTGCCCACCGGGCGTCGGTGGCCCGCTGGTCCACAGCGGGCAGCCTCGAGCTGGCCGCCGGGGCCAAGCTGGCTGGCAGCGCGCGTGCGGCGCACCACGGCCGGCCAGGCCACCGCCCGGCCGCCGCGCGGCACGGTCAGCCGCGGCCCGCGGCGGCCCACCGGCCCGGCCGGCCCCGGCCGTGCGCGGACTCCACCCTGCACTGGTGGATCTGCCACGCCGAGCGCGTGCTGGAACAGCACGGCACCCCCGGCTCGCTGCTCAGCACGAGCGCGGCGTACATCGTGGTCAAGCACGAGTCGGGCGGGAACCCGCACGCCTGCAACGGCTGGGACAGCAACGCCGCGGCCGGCCACCCGTCCGAGGGCATCGCCCAGGTCATCGCGCCCACGTTCCACGCGTACGCGCTGCATGGGTACACCGACATCTGGAACCCGGTGGACAACATGATCGCGGCGTTCCGATACGCGATCAGCCGGTACGGGTCGATGAACAGCATCCCCGGCGTGGAAGCCGTGCGGCAGGGCGGCCCGTACGTGGGTTACTGATCCGCCGCCCCGCCCGGGCGGCGGCCGCGGCCATGCTCAGGACTGGGCGCGGAACGTGCGCAGCGCCGAGCCGAACGCCGGCTCGGTGCCGGTGACCGCCGAGGCGGGCGCTGACTCCTGGATCAGGAACCCCCGCGGCGCGGTCAGGCCGGCCGGGTGGAGCAGCGTCTCCAGCACCTCCCGGCGGCTGCCCTGGGCCGGCTGCCAGCTGTACGACCAGCTGATCGCGCGGCCCGCGGCCAGCCGGACCAGGTGCAGCGTGGCCGGCTGGCCCTGGTAGCCGGGGTAGCCGTGCCGGGCCTCGGCCGCCTCCAGCAGCTGCGCTTCGGCTATCCCGGCACCGTCGAACGGTACTGGGAAGACCCGCACCGACGCGGTGCGGGCCGGGTTGGTGAACGCGGTGCTGCGGCCGTGCTGGGCGGTGTGCCAGCCCGCCGGCAGCTGCACGGTGAACCCGCCCGCCTTCGGCCGGTACGTGCGGTACAGGCCGGCCCGCGCGGCGGCACCGGACGTGGTGCCCGTGCCGTGATGGCTGGCGCTGGCCACGGCCAGCCCGGTCAGCAGGCCGGCCAGCACGATGAGCAGGCCGGCCACGGCGGCCAGCACCCAGCGAGGCGTGCTGGCCAGCCGGGTACGCAGACTGGCTGGCACCCAGGCGGGCCAGCCCGGCCCGGCGGTGCCGTGCCGCCCGCCGGCCGGCCATAGCGCGGGGCGCGGCCCAGCTGGCCCGCCAGCCGGGTCAGGCTGGTCAGCCGGCCACAGCCCAGCGGGCGCCCACTCCGCTGTCCCGGTCCCGGCCGGCCGGGCTTCCGGCCCGGCCACCGGGAGCGGGGCCCCCAGCCACCTCGGCTCCGGATCGGCCCCGGGCCATCCAGCGCCGGCCGGCCCGGCGCCCGCCGGCCCGGCACCGGGTCCGGCCGCGGTCCCGGCCCATCCAGCACCGGCCCCGCCTGGTCCGGCTCCGGTCCCGGCCAGCCCAGCGCCCGCCCCGCCCCGGACGCCGGCCTGCTGCGGCCCGGCCCACCACGGCGCGGTGTCCGAGGCGGCCGCCTCCAGCTGGGCTGGGTGCGCCGGGCCGCCCGGGCTGGCACTATTCCGGGCCGAGGCCAGCAGCCGGGCCGCCGCGGCGGCGTCCGGCCGGACCCGCGGATCGCGGCCCAGCAGGGCCTCGATGGCCGGGCGCAGCGGGCCGGCCAGCTGCGGCTGTGGCGCGTCCTCGTTCGCGATCGCGGCCAGGATGGCCAGCGGAGTCTGCCGGTCATCGAACGGCCCGTGCCCCTCCACCGCCGCGAACAGGGTGGCACCCAGTGACCACAGGTCGGAGGCGGGACTGGCCGGCTCGCCGCGGACCCGTTCCGGCGCGGTGAACCCGGGCGTGCCCATGACCATCCCGGCCTGGGTGAGCCCGATGTCGCCCTCCAGGGTGGCGATGCCGAAGTCGGTCAGCACGGCCCGGCCGTTCGCGCCGAGCAGCACGTTGCTCGGCTTGACGTCACGATGCAGGATGCCCGCCGCGTGCGCGCTGCCCAGCGCGCTCAGCAATCGCGCGCCCAGGCTGGCGGCCTGGTACGGGAGCAGCGGCCCGTCCCCGGCTACGACCTGCTCCAGCGAGCGGCCCTGGATCAGCTCCATCACGATCCACGGGCTGCCGTCGGCCTCCTCGATCACGTCGAAGACGGTGATCACCGCTGGGTGGTTCAGCCGGGCCGCGGTCCGCGCCTCGCGCAGGGTGCGCTCGAACAGCACCCGGGTTTCCTCCGTCAGCGGTCCGCCGGCCGCCGCTGGGTCCGTGGCGTCCGGCGCTGGGCCACGGAGCCGGACCTCCTTGACCGCGACGTCACGGGCCAGGAGCGAATCCTGGGCTCGCCATACGGTGCCCATCGCGCCGCGGCCGATGGGGTGCTGCAGGAGGTAGCGCCCCGCGACCACCCGCCCCGTGCTGGCCGCAACGTGCATGCAGGGGACGATACACGCGCTTTCCGCTGAGTTTCCTGGGAAGCGCGTGAGAATAACAGGTGTGTCGCGGGCTGTTTACCCGGGGGACGACCCCCCGGGCCAGCAGCGGGAGCGCGGTCACCCCGGACCCGGTCAGGGCCGGGGACCGATCGTGACCAGCGGCGGTTCCGGCTCCGGGGTGAAGAAGTCGTGGCCCTTGTCGTCGGTGATGATGAACGCGGGGAAGTCGCGGACCTCGATCCGCCAGACCGCTTCCATGCCCAGCTCGGGGTACTCCAGCACCTCGACCTTGGTGATGTGGTCCTGGGCCAGCTTGGCCGCCGCGCCGCCGATCGACCCGAGGTAGAACCCGCCGTGCTTCTGGCACGCCGCGGTGACGGCCGGGGACCGGTTGCCCTTGGCCAGCATTACGAACGACCCGCCGGCCGCCTGGAACTGGTCCACGTAGGAATCCATCCGCCCGGCCGTGGTGGGCCCGAACGAGCCGGATGCGTATCCCGCCGGGGTCTTGGCCGGTCCCGCGTAGTAGACGGCATGGTCGGCCAGGTACCGCGGCATCGGCTCGCCCGCTGCGAGGCGTTCAGCAATCTTGGCATGGGCGATGTCGCGGGCCACCACCAGCGGGCCGGTCAGGGACAGGCGGGTCGCGACCGGGTATTTGCTCAGCTCAGCGCGGATCTCAGGCATTGGCCGGTTCAGGTCGATGCGGACCACGTCGTCGGCCAGGTCGTCCTCGGCCGTGTCCGGCAGGTACTGCGCCGGGTCGGTCTCCAGCCGCTCCAGGAACACCCCGTCCGGGGTGATCTTGGCTAGCGCCTGCCGGTCCGCGGAGCAGGACACCGCGATGGCCACCGGGCAGGACGCGCCGTGCCGGGGCAGCCGGATCACCCGCACGTCGTGGCAGAAGTACTTGCCACCGAACTGCGCGCCGATGCCGATCTTCCTGGTGATCTCCAGGACCTGCTGCTCCAGTTCGCGGTCCCGGAACCCGTGCCCGGTGGCCGAGCCAGCCCCGGGCAGCGTGTCCAGGTAGCGGGCCGAGGCGTACTTGGCCGTCTTGAGCGCGTACTCGGCGCTGGTCCCGCCGACCACGATGGCCAGGTGGTACGGCGGGCACGCGGCGGTGCCCAGGGAGCGGATCTTCTCCTCCAGGAAGGCCTGCATGGAGCCGGGGTTGAGCACGGCCTTGGTCTGCTGGTAGAGGAACGACTTGTTGGCCGAGCCGCCGCCCTTGGCCATGAACAGGAACTTGTACTCCCGGCCTGGGGTGGCGTAGATCTCGATCTGCGCGGGCAGGTTGGTGCCGGTGTTGCGCTCCTCGTACATGGTGGCCGGGGCGAGCTGCGAGTAGCGCAGGTTGAGCTGGGTGTAGGCGTCGTAGATACCGCGGGCCAGGTGCTCCTCGTCCCGGCCGTCGGTGAGCACCTCGCCGCCGCGCTTGCCCATGACAATGGCGGTGCCGGTGTCCTGGCACATCGGCAGCACGCCACCGGCCGCGATGCACGCGTTCTTGAGCAGGTCACTGGCCACGTACCGGTCGTTCGGGCTGGCGTCCGGGTCGTCCAGGATGGACCGCAGCTGGCGCAGGTGGCCGGGCCGCAGCAGATGCGCGATGTCCCGCATCCCCTGCCGGGCCAGCATGGTCAGCACCCCCGGGTCCACGTCCAGGAATTCCCGGCCCAGCGCCCGCCGCGTAGTGATCCCGTCCGCGCTGAGCAGGCGGTACTCGGTGGTGTCGGTGCCTAGCGGCAGCAGGTCGGTGTACTGGAACTCCGGCATTACGGGCACGTCCTCGTGGTCGTGGTGGGTCGGATTCATGGTAGAGCCGCCACCGGGCTGCGGTGGCGGCCCGGCCGGGCGCTGCGGTGGCAGTCTGGCTGGGACGCTGGGCCACGGCCGGCCGGGACGCTGTGCCACGGCCTGGCCGGCGTGCCGCCGCGCTTGCATGGCCGGCTGCCGGCAGGGTAAGGGTTGGCCAACCCGGACGGCCGGGCCGGCCAGCGGTGCGGTCGGCGGGCGGGGCCCGGGCCAGGAGGGAGACGACCGTGAGCATGCGATCGGGCGACGAGCAGGCGATCAGCCTGGATGAGGCGTCCCGCCAGCTCGAACTGGCCGTGCACGACGCGCAGGTGGCGTACGACTGCATCGCCCTCGGCAATCTGGACCGGGCGCACACCCACGCGATCACCGCCCGGGCGGCGACCGACGCCGCCGAGACGCTGCTCCGCGCCGTGCTGGGCGAGGCGGCGGCCATGGGTGGCGCCGACTGACCCGCTACTTGGCCAGCCGGGGGAGCAGAGCCGAGGCTACGATCACGCCGGCCGTGGCCGCCCCGATCAGTACCACGACGTCCAGGGCCAGGTTGGTGGGCACCCCGATGAGCAGGTTGCGCAGCGCGTCCACCTCATAAGACAGCGGGTTGACCCGGCTGATGGCCTGCAGCCAGCCAGGCATCAGCGCGGTCGGGTACAGCGCGTTGGAGCTGAAGAACAGCGGCATGGTGATGGCCTGCCCAATGCCCATCAGCCGGTCCCGGTTCAGCGCGATGCCTGCGATGGACATGGACAGGCAGGAGAAGAACGCCGAGCCGAGCACTACCACGCACGCCGTGGCCAGCAGCCTGAGCGGGTTGTGGGTCAGCGAGA
The DNA here is from genome assembly GCA_963834515.1 of uncultured Actinomycetes bacterium. Classification (GTDB taxonomy): domain Bacteria; phylum Actinomycetota; class Actinomycetes; order Streptosporangiales; family Streptosporangiaceae; genus RYN-230. The sequence continues at coordinate 431,421 of CAWICB010000002.1, forward strand.
CGCCCAGGATGGCGGCCAGCACGACAACCACCGCGGCCTGCACGATGGACCGCACCCCGGCCGCGAACGCCTTGCCGGTGATCAGCGCGGACCGCGGGGTCGGGGTGACCATGAGCTTGGTCAGCACGCCCGCGTCCCGCTCCCAGATGATCTGGATGCCGTAGAAGATGGCCACGAACAGCGCCGACTGGGCCAGGATGCCGGGCGCCAGGTAGGCCAGGTAGGAGATGCCGTACGGCGTCCGGATGGCGTGGATCCGGTTGAACGTCTCGCCGAAGATGAGCAGCCACAGCGCGGGCTGGATGGCCCGGGTGTACAGCTCGGTGCGGTCGTGCCGCAGCTTGCGCAGCTCCACCCAGCACAGCGTGAGCATCCGGCTGAGCAGCTGGCGGATGGTGACCCGGCCGCTGCCGGGGTCCTGGTCAGCCCAGACGGCGGGCGGTGCGCCGGGCACGACGGACGTCACGGATGCCTCCCTTCCCGGTCTCCTCGTCCAGCGTGCCGCCGGTGAAGTGGCGGAACACGTCGTCCAGCGTGGCGCTGGGCCCCAGCGCGGCCTTCAGTTCCGCGGGCGAGCCGGTGGCCCGGACCGTGCCGCGGTGCATCAGCGACACCCGGTCGCAGTGCAGGTCGGCCTCTTCCATGTGGTGCGTGGTCATCAGCACGGTCATCCCGGCGCGCTCCCGCAGCCGGCTGATGTGCTCCCAGACGTCAGCCCGGGCGATCGGGTCCAGGCCCACCGTCGGCTCGTCGAGCACCAGCAGCCGGGGCGCGTTGACCAGCGCCTGGGCCAGTTCCAGCCGCCGCACCATGCCGCCGGAGTACGTCTTGACCAGGCGTGGCGCGGGCTCGGTCAGGCCCATCGCGGCCAGCGCCTCGTCGACCCGGTCCTTGCGCACGGCGCGCGGTACGTCGAACAGCCGGGCGAACAGCTCCACGTTCTCCTGGCCGGTCAGGCTGGCGTCCGCGGACAGCAGCTGAGGCACGTAGCCGATCATCCGGCGGACCCGCATCGGCTGGGCCGTGGTGTCCGTGCCGAACACGGTGATTTGGCCGGTGGCCGGCTTGAGCAGCGTGGTCAGCATCCGGATGGTGGTCGTCTTGCCCGCCCCGTTCGGGCCGAGCAGGCCGAACGTCTCGCCGGGCCGGATGAACAGGTCCACGTGATCGACCGCGGTGTACGCACCGAACCGGTAGCTGACGTCGCGGCAGATGACCGCGGCCTGCTGGCGGGGGTCGGCGCCGGGCGGGCTGCTGGGGGCCGGATCGCTCAGTGCGGCGCGGCCGGGTTCCGGGCTCACTCTGCCTCCTTAGCCGTGGCGCTCACGGTGCCTCGATGCTGCGGGCCAGCCGGATAAGAGCGGGGATGGCGCTGGTCAGCGCGTGGCGGTCGGTTTCGGGTAGCCGGGCCAAAGCCCGGCCGGCCAGCTCGGCGCGCAGGTCACGGAACTCCTCGATCCGGGCCCGGCCCCGGCCGGTGACGGTGAGCCGGACCGACCGGGCGTCGGGCCGCGACCGGGCCCGGCTCAGCAGGTCCTGGTCGACCAGGCGGCCGACCAGGGTGCTGACCGTGTTGGGGGCCAGCCGCAGTTCCTGGGCCGCCTCGGCCACCCCGATACCCGGCCGGGAGGCGACCAGGCGGAGCAGCTCACCCTGCGCCGGGGGCAGCGGCTCGCTGGCCCAGGCGTGCCGGACCACCCGCCGGGCGCTCCGCCGCACCGCGCTGAGCGCGGCCAGCAGTTCAGCCGCCTCGGCCCGGGCCACGTCCGCCGCCGGACCGCCCGCTGCCGGACCGCCTGCTGCCGGAGCGCCTGCTGCCGGAGCGCCTGCTGCCGGAGCGCTTGCTGCCGTGCTGATGCCACCCCCGCCCACCGGAATGTCTTTCACAGAGCTAACTATATGGGGCGGCCGGCGGCCCGGGAAGAAGCGAGCGGCGTTCCGGAACTTCTGGGGCAGGACTGACCGGTGTGACAGCCGGTACCGCCGTTAGGCCTAGCTGACCGATCATGAAATCGTGATCAACCGATTGCTGCTCTGGCTACAGCAATGGGTTGATCACGAGTGGTCGCCCGCGGTCCGGCCCGGTGTGGCGCGGAGCGTTAGCCGTGACCAGTCAGCGGCCTGGCTTCCGGGCCGCCGGGTCGGCGGTGTCCGTTCCCTCCGCGGCCACCTCAGCGGCGACCTCCACGGCCAGGTCGGGCGAGGCCCCGATAGCCGTCTCCGCGGTCACCTCGGCCGCCTCGCTGGCTTCCGGCCCGGCCACGGCACGCTCGTCGTGCACGTACTTCTTGCCGCGCAGCAGCGACACGCCCGCCGCGATCACCAGCACGACTATCGCCATGCTGAACACGATCACCAGGCCATGGTGGAACGGGCCGGAGATCAGGTGCGGGAAGAACTGCTTGCCGGTCAGCACGGCCACGTTGTGCGCCGGCAGGTGGGCCAGGATGCCGGTCGGGGTGAGCAGCTGCTTGATCGGGTTGTAGCCCAGGAACGTGGCGAACAGGCTGGCCACCGGGGGAGTCGAGGCGACCTCGTGGGCCAGGCCGGCCGGGCACGCCCTGCGACATCAGGCCCTGGGACATGGTGCTGGGCAGCGTGCTGGACAGGCCGACGATCATCAGCGAGAAAAAGATGCCGATGGACAGCACGAACCCGGAGTTCTGGAACGTGGCCAGCATGCCGGAGGCGGCGCCGCGCTGCCTGGCCGGCACGCTGTTCATGATGGCGGCCGCGTTGGGCGCCGAGAACAGCCCCATGCCCACACCCGCCATGAAGATCAGCAGGCCGAACGCCATGTAGACGAAGTCGGTGGGGATCAGCAGCAGCCCGCCGAACGCGGCCGCGGACACCAGCAGGCCGCCGGACGCGAACCAGCGTGCGCCGTGCCGGTCGGACAGGTAGCCGGAGACCGGGCCGGCCACGATGAAGCCGAACGTCAGCGGGAGCAGGTAGATCCCGGACCACAGCGGGGTGTCCTTGTAGTTGTAGCCGTGCAGGATGAGCCAGATGCCCTGCAGCCAGATGATCAGCATGAACTGCAGGCCGCCGCGGGCGATCGAGGCCAGCAGGGTGGCCAGGTTGCCCATCGCGAACGGCCGGATTTTCAGCAGCCGCAGGTCGAACATGGGGCTCTGCACCCGAAGTTCGATGAAGCAGAACGCCACCAGGAGCGCGATGCCGCCGATCAGGCCGGTCAGCACGGTGGGGCTGGTCCAGCCCATATCGTGGCCGCCGTACGGCTGGATGCCGTAGGTGATCCCGGTGAGCAGCCCGATCAGGCCGAGCCCGAACGTGACGTTGCCCAGCCAGTCGATCTTCGCCTGGGTGCGGACGCCAATCTCGCGCAGGCTCAGGTAGGACCAGATGGCGCCGCCGATGCCGATCGGCACCGAGACGATGAACACCAGCCGCCAGTCCACCGCGGCCAGGATGCCGCCCAGGATGAGCCCGATAAACGTGCCCGAGATCCCCGCCACCTGGTTGATGCCCATGGCCGTGCCGCGCTGGTCGGACGGGAAGGCGTCAGTCAGGATGGCCGGGGAGTTGGCCATCAGCATGGCCCCGCCGGTGGCTTGCACCACCCGCCAGCCGATCAGCCACAGCGCGCCGGCCGGCCCGATGAACGGGTCGAACGGCAGGGCCAGGGCGCCGAACGCGAAGACGGCGAAGCCCAGGTTGTACATCCGGACCCGGCCGTAGATGTCGCCTAGCCGGCCCAGCGTCACCACCAGCACCGCCGAGACCACCAGGTACCCCATCAGCATCCAGAGCAGATAGCTCACGTTGCCGGGGGTCAGCGGGTTGAGCTGGATGCCGCGGAAGATGGCGGGCAGCGAGATGATGACGATCGAGGCGTTGGTCGTGGCGGCCAGCATGCCGAGCGTGGTGTTGGACAGTGCCAGCCACTTGTAGTGCGGGCTGGCGCTCAGCCTGCCTGTGGCTGTGCCTGGTTTCGCACCATTTGCCTGGGTGCCGGCCGGAGTGCGGCCGTCGCTGGATTGGCCCACTGGGCGGTCTCTTTCTCGCCGACGGCTGATACTTGCTAGGGGCAAACTAACAGGCCGACCCGACCTACCCCTAACCTAGACCTTCTCCCGGCCGCGGCTCCCGGCCGGGAGCCGCGGCCGGGGACGGTGCCGTGCACCGCCCGGGCAGCTATCGTCTGGTGCATGAGCTCCCGGTATGGCCCGCGTGATCTGCGCGCATCCGACGCTGACCGGGAACGGGTGGTGGACCTGCTAGCGCAGGCCGCGAGCGACGGCCGGCTCACCTGGGAAGAGCATGCCGGGCGGGTGCAGCGCGCCTATACCGCCCGGACGCTCGGCGAGCTGGCCGGGCTCACCGAGGATCTGGCCCGGCCCGATGACCAGCCGCTCCGGCTGGACCACTCCCGCGCGGTGACCGCGTTTTTCGCCACCCAGCGGCGGGAGGGCCGCTGGGTCGTCCCGGACCGGCTGGTGGTGACGGCGGTTGGCGGCCAGGTGGTCCTCGACCTGCGCGAGGCGCTGCTGCACCGGCAGCGGACCCAGATGTACGTGACAGTGCTCGGCGGCCAGGTGAACATGCTGGTGCCCGCAGGCGTCGCGGTCCAGATGCATGGCATGCCAGGTCTCGCGGCGCTGGCCAGCGGGCCGGACGCGGGCGCCGAGCAGGACGTCCCAGCCCCGCCCCCGGCCGGGACGCCGGTGATCGAGATGCACACGCTCACCGTGCTGGGCCGGATCAGCGTCCGCACGCCGCGGCCGCGCCGGAATGGCTTCTTCCGCCGGGCTCGCTAGCCGTGACCGGGCTGGCGCGCTAGCACGGGGAGTCGAAGTTCACCGAGCTGTAGGCGCGCAGTTTCCAGAGCTGATGCTCGCTGTGGATGTTGCGGATGGTGCCCGACCGGGCCCGCATGACCAGGGAATGGGTGACCGCCCCGCCGCCGCGGTAACGAACACCGGCCATTAGCTCGCCGTCCGTGATGCCGGTCGCGGCGAAGAACGCGTCTTCCGAGGTGACCAGGTCATCGGTGGTCAGCACGTGCTTCAGGTCGTGACCGGCGGCCAGGGCGCGGTCCCGTTCGGCTTCGTCCCGGGGGGCCAGCCGTCCCTGGATGACCCCGCCCAGGCACTTGATGGCACAGGCCGAGATGATTCCTTCCGGGGTGCCGCCCACGCCGAGCAGCAGGTCGATGCCGGTGCCCTCGCGGGCAGCCATGATCGCGCCGGCCACGTCGCCGTCGGTGATCAGCTTGATCCGGGCCCCCGCGGCCCGGACGTCGGCGATGAGCTGCTGGTGCCGGGGCCGGTCCAGGATGACCACCGTGACGTCCTGTGCTGAGCAGCCCTTGGCCTGGGCCACGGCGCGGATGTTGTCCGCGGCGGGCGCCTCGATGTCCACCACCTCCGCCGCGGACGGACCGGTGACCAGCTTGGACATGTAGAAGACCGCCGACGGGTCATACATCGAGCCGCGCGCGCTGACCGCGAGCACGGAGATGGCGTTCGGCATGCCGTTCGCGGTCAGCCGGGTGCCGTCGATGGGATCCACGGCCACATCGCACAGCGGGCCGCTGCCGTCACCGACCTGCTCCCCGTTGTAGAGCATCGGCGCGCGATCCTTCTCACCCTCGCCGATGACCACGACACCGTTCATCGACACCGTGTTGATCAGGGTCCGCATCGCGTGCACGGCGGCACCGTCCGCACCGTTCTTATCGCCCCGGCCGACCCACCGGGCGGCGGCCATCGCGCCGGCCTCGGTGACCCGGGCCAGTTCGAGGGCCAGGTTCCGGTCCGGTGCACTGCGGCCCGGCTCCGGCGGCGCGGTCACGCCGGCCGGGTCGATGCCCCCTGGAGATGCGGTGTTAACAGGGACTTCGTCCCCGCGGAGCGTGGCCCCGTCCTCGGTCATCGCAGAGACCGCCTTCCCTGGGTGGCCGTGCCGTGGTCATACATCCGTCGCGCCTCAATGTATTCAACCGCATCCTGCCGCGCCCGGGCGGGCTGGCCGGGGACCATCTGGGCGCGCCGCACAGATCCCGGCTTACAGTACGTAATGGGGAAGAAACACAGCCGAACCTGGGGGGTGCTCGATGCTGATGCGGCTGGCGATCCGGTTCGTGGCCACACTGATAGGCGTCGCGGCCGGGCTGCTGATCTGCAGTGCGGTCCTGACCCAGTTCCACATCACCGCGGCCGCGCTGGTCGAGGCCACTTTGTTGTTCTGGGCCGTGCACATGGTGGTGCAGCTCATCGCGCTGCGGGTCCTGGTCCGCGAGCCGTCGGTCGCGCTGGCCGGGCTGCTCGCGCTGGCCTCGACCATCATCGCCCTGATCATCGTCAACGCGGTGATCAGCGGGCTGACCATTCACCGGCTCTACACGTACGCACTTGCGACGATCATCATCTGGATCACCACGGCGCTCGCGGACATGGTCGGGAGAAGGATAGTCCGGGCCCGGCGGGCCAAGCGCAGAGAGGCCGAGGCGGCCAAGTAGCACGGTCGGCGTAGCCTGGTCGGCGAGGATGACCCACCCCGAACGCCCGACGTGGGGAGCGCTGCGCAGCGGTGACCGGCGAATGACGACAGACGTTCCGCAGCCTGCCGTGCGGTCCGCTGACCGCGGCGCCGCGACCAGGGCCGCGTTGCTGAAAGCCGCCCGGGAGGTGTTCACCTCAGTGGGGTACGCGCAGGCCGCGGTGACCGAGATCGTGGCCCGCGCCAATGCCAGTGTGGGCAGCCTCTACCACCACTTCACCGGCAAGGCTGATCTGTACGTCACCCTGTTCGAGGACTTCCACGAGAGTCAGGCCCGGCGGGCGCGGCAGGCGGTCCGGGAGGCCGGGGCGGCCCAGGACGCGGGCGGGACGACCGCCGAGCCCAGCGAGCTGTTCGTCGCCGCGGCGCGCGCTTACCTCGACGGCTGCGTCCAGGAGCGGGAACTGTCCCGGCTGTTCGTGTGTGGCGATGCGCCACCGGGCTTCGACCTGATCATGCGGCAGCGGCTGCGCGACTGGGCCGACCGCAACGCCGACTTCTTCGCCCGCGGCACCGACCCGCTGGACGAGGCGCTGGCCGTGGTGATGACCGGGGCTCTGATGCTTGCCGTGGCCGAGGTGTCGCTGGGCGAGGACGCCGGGCATGCCCGTCAGCTGGCCCACGGGGTGCTCGTCGTGATGTCCTCGATCCGCCCGGCACCCCGGGGCTGATCCGGCTGGTCAGTGCTCGGTGCCGGGGCCGCCGCCGGGCGGCCGCGCGGCGGCCGCCTCCAGCCGGGCCCGGGCGCCTTCCAGCCACTGCTCGCAGATCGCGGCCAGCCGCTCGCCGCGCTCCCACAGCTCGAGCGACTGCTCCAGGGTCAGGCCGCCCGCCTCGAGCTGCCGCACCACCTCGGTGAGCTGATCCCTGGCCTGCTCGTAACTGAGCGCGGCCGGGCCGCTGGCCGACCCGGCGGGCTGGCTCTCCTCAGCGCTCACGGCATCAACGTAGCCGGCCGGTCACCCGGCCGTCTGGCACCCGCCCGTCCGGGTGGCCGGCCGTGCCGCCCTCAGTTATGGCAGCGGCCGGGCCGGGCATGGCGGCGCCCGCCGCCCCGCCGGGCCAGAGCTGCTGGCGGCCAGCGCGGCGCGCACCGCCTTGGCCACCATACGGGCGTAGAGCCGGGCGCCGGGCGGCTGCGGGTGGACCTCGTCCGGCCACAGCAGGCTGGTGCGGTGCTCGATGGTGCTGAACCAGTTGGCCAGGAACACGTTCGGCAACCTCCGGGCGGTCGTGTCGATGAGCTGGTTGTCACCGGCTTGCCACGGCCTGGCTTCGTACGTGTTCACCAGCACCAGCTCCCGGCCCGGCCCGGTGATCTGGAGCAGGTGGTGCATCTGCTGGGCGGTGAAGCTGCCATTGGTGCCGAGCGCGAACACCAGCACGTGACGCAGGGCGCCCGCCGTAGCTAGCTGCTGGACGAGGCTGAGCCCGACGCCCACCTGGCGGCTGACCTGGGCGTCGATGGCAATGCCGCGCAGCGCGTGCTGGAGCTCCGGGGCGGAGGCGAGCATCACCGAGTCGCCGATCGCGGTCACCTGGGCGCCGGATACCCGAGCCGCGGCGGGTGCGGTCCGGGGCGGGTCCGTAGCCGGGCTGCCGCCGGCCGGTGCAACGGTGGCCGATGGGGTGGCGGCCGATGGGCTGGCCGCCGGCGCCGCCTGCCCGGCAGCCAGGGCGGGGGACGGGCTGGCTGATGGAGCCCCGTTCTGGCCGCCCAGATCATGCTGGCTGACCCGGACTCCCTGGCTGATCTGAGCGGCCAGCCCCGATGAGCCCCGGGCGCTCAGTACGCCGTAGCCTGCGGTGAACAGCACCGCGGCCGCGGCCAGGCCGGCCGCCGCCGGGAAGATCCCGGCCGGGGCCCGGTGCATCACGCGCAGCGAGCTGGCCAGCGCGTGCACCCTGGACCGGGCCGTAACCCGGAATCCATCCCGGATGATGGGCTGCTCGATCCACCGCCAGGACGCGGCGGCCAGGCCGACGGCCATGGCGGCTTCGGCAGCCCAGATCAGCGGGCCAGGACGGGTCCGGGCCAGGGCCGCGGTGGTCAGCGCGATCACCGGCCAGTGCCAGAGGTAAATGCCGTAGGACCGGACGCCAATCCAGCGCAGCGGCGGCAGGCCGAGCAGCCAGCTGATCACGCCCGGGCTGGCCGCCGCCAGCACCACGGCGCCCGCGCTCAGCGCGGCGATCAGCAGCCCGGCCGGGTACAGTGCCCGGTCGTCGCCACGGTAATGACCCACGGCCCAGCCCAGCAGCGCGAGCCCGGCCAGCCCGAAGCCGTCAGTGATCCGGGCCTGATCCGTGGTCAGCGTACGCAGCCGGCACAGCGGCCAGCTGAGGGCCAGCGCCGCCCCGACCAGGATCGCCGACGAGTGCGTGTCGGTGCCGTAGTAGACCCGCGACGGGTCGGCCCCGGGCACGTAGATCAGCACCATGGCCAGGGCGGACAGGGCCGCGCACAGCCAGGCGGCACCGGCCCGGAGCCGGCTGCTCTGGCAGTAGGTCAGCAGCACGATCAGCAGCAGTGGCCAGACCAGGTAGAACTGCTCCTCGATCGCCAGTGACCACAGGTGCTGCAGCGGGGGTGGCGGGCCGAACTGGGTGAAGTAGGACTGCTGCTGCAGCGCCTGCCACCAGTTACTCGAATACGTGACCGCGGCGGCCAGCGCCGGCCGCAGCGCGGCCAGCTGGCCGGGTTCGATGATCGCGGTAGCCGCGGTCACCACGACGAGCATGGTGGCCAGGGCGGGCAGCAGCCGGCGCGCCCGGCGGGCCCAGAAGCTGCCCAGCCGCAGCCGGCCGTACCGGTTCCACTGCGCCACGAGCAGGTCGGTGATGAGGTAACCGCTCAGCACGAAGAAGACATCAACCCCGAGGAAGCCGCCGGGGAATGCCGTGAGCTGCTCATGAAAGGCGATAACAGCCAGCACGGCGAGCGCCCGGAGCCCATCGAGTCCTGGCCGCCGCGCCGCCGCCCCGGCGGTCGCGGCGCCGTTGCTGGCCTGTTCCGTCACCATTGCGCTGTTCCCCCCGGCTCATGGCAATGATCTGATCTTCGCCGCTATGCGGTAGGAAGAAACGCCGGGGCAGCTCGGCAAAAAGAGTCCTATTGGCCCTCTCCGGTGCCGTCTTTCGCCGCAGCAACCTGACTCGCCGTGTCCGCGACCGCGGTGAGCTGGTCTTCGGCCAGCCGGATGGTCATCCGGGCGCCCGGGGGGACCTGCGCCGCGACCCGGACGACGGTGCCATCCGGAAGCTGCACGATGGCGTAGCCGCGGCGTAGTGTGGCCGCGGGGGAGAGGGCCAGCAGCCTGGCCCGGGTGTGTGCGACGCCGTCCTCGGCCCGGTCCAGCAGCGCGGCCAGGTGCCGTCGCCCCCGGTCGGCCAGGGCCGACACGGCTTCCTGACGGCGCTGCACATCCCGGGCTGGTGCGGCCAGCGCGGGCCGGGACCGCATGCTGGCCAGCCAGGCCGTCTCTCGCTCCAGCCGGCCGGCCAGGCACCGGCGGGCCCGGCCGCGCAGCTGACCGATCAGCGCCAACTGCTCGGCCACGTCCGGGACCACCCGCCGGGCCGCATCGGTGGGCGTGGACGCGCGCACGTCCGCCACCAGGTCCAGCAGCGGCGAGTCCTGCTCGTGCCCGATAGCGCTGACCACCGGGGTGTGTACCTCGGCTACCGCCCTGAGCAGCGTTTCGTCGGAAAACGGCAGCAGGTCCTCGATCGAGCCGCCGCCGCGGGCGATGACGATGACGTCCACTGATGGGTCAGCGTCCAGCCGGTGCAGCGCATCGACTACTTCGGGCACCGCGTACGGTCCCTGCACGGCGACCTGTTCGACCCGGAACTGGACGGCCGGCCAGCGGCGCGCCGAATTGCGCAGCACGTCCCGCTCCGCTGCCGAGTCGCGCCCGCAGATCAGCCCGATGGTGCCAGGCAGGAACGGCAGCGGGCGCTTGCGCTCCAGGGCGAACAGCCCTTCGGCAGCGAGCGCCCGGCGCAGCCGTTCAAGCCGGGCCAGCAGCTCGCCGATGCCGACCGCGCGGATCTCCAGGGCGGACAGCGAGAAGGCTCCCCGGTTGGTGTTGAAGTCGGGCTTGGCCCAGATCACCACCCGGGCACCCTCCCCGGGCGGCGGGTCGGTGGCGTCCAGCACGGTCCGCGGGCAGATCACCCGGACCGAGACCGCGGCCACCGGATCGCGGAGGGTTAGGAATACGGTGCCTCCGCGCCTGGTCAGCTCGGCTATCTGGCCCTCGACCCAGACCCGGCCGAGGCGGCTGATCCATTCCCCGGTCAGCCGGAGGATGGTCCGGACCGGGACCGGTGCCTCCGCGGAGGTGTCCAGCGCCATGGTGACCAGCCCAGTCCCAGCGTGCGGCCGGCGCTCAGCCGCCGGTCTCCAGCTTGGCGATCCGCCGCTCGAACATGGTGATCACGTCGGCCCGGCCCTGGTGTGCGTGCTCGTAGTCGCAGCAGCGTGCGCAACTGGGCCGCGTCCAGTACCCGTAGCCGGGCCCGCAGCGAGGCGATCGACAGCTGGTCATAACCGGGCACCGGGAGCGCGTCCGGTGCGGCCGCCACGCGGGCGGGCTCCGCGGGCTCGGGCTCGGCCACCACGGCGGGCTCCGGGACGGCGAGTTCGGCCGGCTCGGGCTCGGCCACCACGGCGGGCTCCGGGACGGCGAGTTCGGCCGGCTCGGGCTCGGCCACCACGGCGGGCTCCGGGACGGCGAGCTGGGTGGCCTCCGGGACGGCGATCGGGGCAGGCTCGGGCTCCGCCACCTTCGCAGGCTCCGGCTCGGCCAGCTCAGCAGCTTCCGGCACCGCGGGCTCAGCCTTAGCGGGCTCAGCCTTAGCGGGCTCAGCCTTAGCGGGCTCGGCCGCCGCGGGCCCGGCCTCGGCGGGCTCAGCCCCGGCAGGCCGGGGCGGGGCCGGCGCGGCGGCTGCGGCCGGCACTGGGCTCGCTGCCTCGGCCAGCCCCTCGTCGCCGTCGCTGAGCAGCCGGACGTTCCCCGTCTCATCCAGCGACCGCCAGCGAGCGTGACCTGGGCCCGGACTCGGCGGGGCCGCCGCCGGGCGGGCTGGTGCGGCCGTCCCGGCCGGGCGGGCACTGGTCACCGCCTGGCTGGCCGGCCGGCCCGCGTCCGCGGCCGGCCGCTGGGTGTGCTGGGCGGCCCGTTCCGCGTCCTGGGCCGGCGCGTCCGCGGAGCCCATGATCTGGGCCCTGGCCTTGTCGGCGGCGAGCAGCAGCTGGCCGATGCCCACGAACACGGTCCGCAGCGCCTGGCCGGGGAGCTCCTTGATGCGGTCACTAACCGAAGGCAAAGGCATCGTGATCCTTCTCCTAAGCTCAGTTCCCGGCGCACCGGGACCCCAGCGCGCCGGCTAGGTCGTCCCCGGGCAGTCGGACCAGATCCGGCCGGGCCCGGCTACGCAGGCGGCGACGCTCAGCCTACTGAGTCCGGAGACTCCGGGCTGGCCGCGCCGCGGATGAGTGGATGAGGCGTGCGGCGCTGCATGAGGCACGGCGGGCTCAACTACCATAGGGGACATGCCCGTGACTACCCGACGCGTACTGCTCGCCAAGCCTCGTGGTTATTGTGCTGGCGTTGACCGGGCCGTACAGGCCGTTGAGATGGCCCTCGAGCGCTACGGAGCCCCCGTCTACGTGCGCAGGCAGATCGTGCACAACACGCACGTGGTCCGGGAACTGGAAGCGCGTGGCGCGATCTTCGTGGAAGAGGCTGACAGCGTGCCGGAGGGGGCGGTCGTCGTCTTCTCCGCGCATGGCGTATCCCCGGCCGTCCGTGAGGAAGCCAAGCGGCGTGGCCTGCGGACCATCGACGCGACCTGCCCGCTGGTCAGCAAGGTGCACAACGAGGCCAGGCGGTTCGCGGCCCAGGATTACGACATCCTGCTCATCGGGCACGAGAACCATGAGGAAGTGGTCGGCACCACGGGTGAGGCGCCAGCCCGCATTCACCTGGTCGACGGCCCCGAAGGCGGGGCGGATGTGCAGGTCCGGGACCCCTCCAAGGTGGCCTGGCTGTCCCAGACCACGCTGTCCGTGGACGAGACGATCCAGACCGTGGCTGCCCTGCGGGAACGCTTCCCGCAGCTCATCGACCCGCCCAGCGACGACATCTGCTACGCCACGCAGAACCGCCAGGCCGCGGTCAAGAAGATCGCCGGCGACGCGGACGTGATAATCGTGGTCGGGTCGGACAACTCGTCCAACTCGGTCCGCCTGGTCGAGGTGGCCCTGGAAGCCGGCACCCCAGCCGCGTACCTGGTCGACAGCGCGTCGAACATCGAGGTGCCGTGGCTCGACGGCGCGGGCACGGTCGGCGTGACCAGCGGCGCGTCGGTGCCGGAGGAACTCGTGTCCGCGGTGCTGGACCGGCTCGCCGAGCTCGGATACGACACCGTGGAAGAGGTCGAGGCGGTCGAGGAGCGGCTGGTCTTCGCGCTACCCCCGGAGCTGCGCCGGTCCGCGGCTCAGGGGTAACAGCAGCGCACGGCTGGCGCAGGTAACAGCAGCGCCCAGCTCAGCGGTAGCGCTTGACGGCGGGACGGTAGCCGCCCGCGCTGACCGGGCTCCCCAGGTTCTCTGGTCCCCCCGGGCTCGGGTCGCCGCTACCACCCGGTCGCCTCCGGGCCAGATCCGGGCGCAGGTCGCGCCGGAGGTCGGCCACGCACCGCCGCAGGCCGCGGAACCACGCGATGGCCAGCGACAGCACCACCCCGATGAACAGCCAGGGGGCCACATTGGCCAGGGTCAGCGCGGTCCCCTCCACCGTGGACAGCAGCGTGTTCCCGGCCGCGGTCAGCGCCTTGACGGCGATCACCACGATGAAGAACAGCAGCGGCGGGCTGACTGCCACGGTGAGCAGGTCACGCCGCTTCGTGTACCACGCGGCGGCCGCGCTGCCCACCACGAAGCTCCCGGCGGCCAGCAGGCCCCAGTGCAGCCAGCTGGCGGCCAGCACGCCAATGAAGAAGACCACGAGCATGCCCGCGATAGCGCCGCGCCCGGTGAGCAGGGGCCCGGGCCGGCGGCCGGTGCGCTGGCCGCGGGCCGGGCCCGCCGGTGCGCCGGGGCCGGGCTGGCCGTCCGCAGCGCCGGCGCTCCTCCCGGTCAGGACGGTCCCGGTCAGGCTGGTCTCGTCGGCCGGGGTGTCCTCGATCGGTCCGGCCAGGTCAGGCTCGGCCCAGCCCCGGGCGGGCTGGTCTGGGCCGGGCTGGTCCGGAGCCCAGGATGCGTCCTGCCATGGCTGGGACACCCGTGCCCTCCCTCCCCCGGCCGGCGCCGTGCCCGCAACGGCGATCCCAGCCACGCTACCCCGGAGTAGCCGGCAACCCGGCGGATGACACGCCAGGGCCAGCGGGCCGTCTCAGCCGTGTGTGTCCGCGGCGTTCGTCCCGGCATCCGCCGGGCCGTCGCCGGGCCGCACGAAGCGCCGCAGAAATCGCCCGGCCACCGCGATCAGCAGCCAGAAGTAGGGCGTGTTGGCCGGTGAGTAGAACGCCAGTGGGATCGACAGCAGGAACACCACCGGCGAGATCAGCAGCCGCAGGGTCAGGTAGCGCCGTATCCCGGGTGAGGTTCCGGGCACCAGCAGGCCGCTGACCCGGCTCGCGTACACCCAGATCGCGGCCTCGGCCAGGCCGGCCGCCGCGATCCACGCCGCGTAGAACACGACCGCGGCGGTGGTGGGACTGACCTTGCCCGTGCTGAGCAGCCTGGTCGGGTAGGGCAGGAACGCGATGGTGCCGAGGAAGAGCAGGTTGATGGCGATCAGCCCGCGGTCGAAGGCGGCGATGAAGCGGCTCAGCGAGTGATGGCCGATCCAGAACAGGCCGATCACCACGAAGCTGATCCCGAAGCTGACCATGCTCGGCAGCTCGTGGTGGAGTGTCTGGGCCGAGACGCCGGTGGCCGGAACCCTGATGTCCAGCACCAGCAGGGTGATCGCGATGGCGAAGATCGCGTCGCTGAAGAACAGGATGCGGTCGTACTCCAGGTGGCCCGTCTTGGCCAGCATGGTCAGCCGTGGCGGCGGCTGGGCTACCGGGCTGCTGGGCTCGCTCGCTGATGCCATCCGGTTATTATCCGGCCGCCTCACCCTGATCGGGCAGCGCAATCAGCATGTCCGGGGCGGCGGCCAGCTCGGGGGCGGACAGCGCCCGGGCGGTCGCCTCGACCAGGCCCGGCGGGTCCAGATCGCCGTCCACCACGCCGAGCTGGTTCAGCCGGCGCGCGCTGACCAGCACGTTGCTTTCCAGCGCGCCGACCGCCTGGTTGTACGCGGAGACAGCCGTGGTCAGTGCCTTGCCGACCTTGTCCACCTGCCCGCCGAGCCGGCCGATCCGCTCGTAGAGCTGCCGGCCGAGATCGAACACGGCCCGCGCGTTTTCCGACAGCGCGGCCTGCTGCCAGGCGTACTGGGCGGTGCGCAGCAGGCTGACCAGCGTGGTCGGGGTGGCGATGTGCACCCGGCGGCTCATCGCGTGTTCCAGCAGGGCCGGGTCATGCTCCAGGGCCGGGGCCAGGAACGCCTCGCCGGGGATGAACAGGACGACGAACTCCGGGGCCGGGCTGAGCACCGACCAGTACGACTTGGCCGCCAGCTGGTCAACGTGATCCCGCAGGTGCCGGGCGTGCGCCCGCAACCGCGCTTGGCGCACGTCCGCGTCGGTGGTCTCGGCCGCCTCCAGGTATGCGGCAAGTGAAACTTTCGAGTCCACCACGATGTTCTTCCCGCCGGCCAGCCGCACCACCATGTCGGGGCGTTGGGCACCGTGGTCGGTCGTGACGCTGACCTGTTCCTCGAAATCGCACCTCGCGCTCATCCCGGCCAGCTCGACGACCCGGCGCAGCTGCATCTCACCCCACCGCCCGCGGGCCTCGGGCCGGCGCAGCGCGGTGACCAAAGCCTGGGTCTGGGCGCGCAGTTCTTCCGAGCTTTTCCGGGCGATCATCACCTGCTCGGCCAGCGCGGCGTGGGACCGGTGCCGGTCCGCGTCTGACTCGCGGAGCTGGGCCTCCAGCCGGGCCAGCGTCTCCCGGAGCGGGCCGACCAGGTGATCCACGGCGGCCCGGCGGGCCTCCAGCTCACCGGCCGCGGCCACGTTGGCCGCGTTCAGCCGGCCCTCGGCCATCTCGATGAACCGGCGGGCGCCGGCGTCCAGCGCCTGCGCCGAGAGGGCCTCGAAGCGCTGGCCGAGCTGGCCGTCGGTCAGCTCGGCGCGGTCCAGCGCGGCCCGGGCCCGTTCCTCGGCCGCCCGGACCTGGCCGGTCAGCTCGGCCGCGGCGGCCGCCTGGCGGCTCCGCGCATACAGGAAGCCGATCAGCGCACCGAGCAGCACACCCACCAGGAGCACGGCAGACACCGAGATCACGGTCACGAGCGTCATGGTGGCAGCGGGCACCGACAGAACCGGGCGGGCGGCCGGACCGCCTAGACTCGCGGCGTGAGTCTCTCCATCGGCATCGTCGGGCTGCCCAACGTGGGTAAGTCCACCCTGTTCAACGCGCTGACCAGGGCCAGCGCGCTGGCCTCGAACTACCCGTTCGCCACCATCGAGCCGAACGTGGGCGTGGTCGGCATCCCCGACCCGCGGCTGGCCGTGCTGGCCGAGATGTACGATTCGGCCCGGATCGTACCGGCCACGGCCCGCTTCGTGGACATCGCCGGGCTGGTCCGCGGCGCGTCGCAGGGGCAGGGGCTGGGCAACCAGTTCCTCGCGCACATCCGGGAGACGGACGCGATCGTCCAGGTCGTGCGGGTGTTCACCGACCCGGACGTGAGCCACGTGGACGGCGACGTGTCGCCCAGCCGGGACATCGACACGATCGCCACCGAGCTCATCCTGGCCGACCTGCAGACGCTGGAGAAAGCCGTGCCGCGGCTGGCCAAGGAAGCCAGATTCGCCAAGAACCCAGAACGCCGGCGGGCGGCCGATGCTGCCGCCGCGGCGCAGCAGCTGCTGGACGGCGGGACCACGCTGTCCACCGGGGCGGCCGGGGCCGGCATCGACCTGGCCGATCTGCGGGAGCTGCAGCTGCTGACGGCCAAGCCGTTCGTGTACGTGTTCAACATGGACGAGAGTGAGCTGGCCGACGAGGGCCTGCGGGCCAAGCTGGCCGCCCAGATCGCCCCGGCCGAGAGCGTCTTCCTGGACGTCAAGACTGAGGCCGAGCTGGCCGAGCTGCCTGAGGACGAAGCGGCCGAGATGGCGGCCGGGCTCGGCCTGGGGGAGCCCGGGCTGAACCGGCTGGCGCACGCCGGCTTCGCCGCGCTCGGCCTGCAGACGTTCCTGACCGCCGGGCCCAAGGAGGTCCGGGCCTGGGAAATCCCGGCCGGCGCCACCGCGCCGGAGGCGGCCGGGGTGATCCACACCGACTTCCAGCGCGGGTTCATCAAGGCCGAGATCGTGGCCTACCACGACCTGGTCGCGGCCGGCTCGCTGGCCGCCGCCCGGGCCGCGGGCAAGGTCCGCATCGAGGGCAAGGACTACGTAATGCACGACGGCGACGTCGTCGAGTTCCGCTTCAATGTGTAGCCGTATTCCGGTCTGACGTCAGGGCGCCGTCGACTGGAGGCCGTACGCACCACTCAAGGTGTGGCATCATTGAGAGCATCAGATGATGCGATATTAGATGCGGAGGCCTCGATGAGGACCACGGTGACCATCGATGACGAACTCTTCGCGCGCGCGACTGAATTGACGGGCATCACGGAGCGGTCCGCGCTCTTGCGCGACGGGCTGGAAACCTTGATCCGGGTGGAGAGCGCCAAGCGCCTGGCGGCCCTAGGCGGCTCGGACAGCCACGCAACCGCGGCGCCGCGTCGGCGGGACCGCGCCACGTGATCCTGGTCAACACCTCGATCTGGATCGACCACTTCCGTGCCTCCGAGCCTTCGCTCGTTGCACTCCTCCATGACAACCAGGTCGGATGTCATCGTGCTGTGATCGAGGAACTGGCGCTTGGGTCGATCAAGCAACGCGACCGCGTGCTGGCCCTCCTTGAGAGCCTCCAGGGGTTCCCGCTGCTGACGCATGAGGAAGTGATGGCGCTGGTGGATGGGCGTCAGCTCTGGGGGCGTGGACTGAGCGCGGTGGATGTACACCTGCTCGGCTCTGTCATGCTGGTCGGCGGAGCACGGCTGTGGACGCGTGACAAGCGATTGCTCGCGGCATGTCGGGACGGCGCAGCCGCCTATCTCGAAGAGCCTTGAGCTGCGTCGGGTCCGGTGGCGCTGACCGGCACCCCGGTCAGCCAGCACCGGGGTCACGACCCGCTAGCCGGGCCAGCGCGGCCACCTGCTCGCCCAGCGTCCGGGCCGACGTCAGCCGGTTGTCGATCTCGGTGTACGGCGCGGCGGGCCGGTCGCCGAGCCGCATCCTGGCCGTGAACTGGTCGAAGCCAGCCAGCTTGCCGGTATCCCGGGCGGATTCCCGCCCGGTCAGCCGGTGCCGCAGGGTGGCCGGGTCGGACCGGACCCAGACCAGCCGCACCGTCCCGCCGCCGAGTTCGGCCGCCCAGGCCTGCCAGCGCCGGGCATCGTGGATCTGCTGGGTGAACGGGCCGGACAGCAGGACCGGGCAGCCGTGCGAACGGATCTCCCGGGCGGTGGCGGTCATCCCGGCGTACTCGTGCACCTTGATGTGCTCGTCGTACCACGGGCCCTCGCGCTCCCCGGCCGGGCGGCCGGCCGCGGCCAGCGTGGCCGTGACGAACGACCCGTACATGGTGTCCTTGTCGAGCAGTGCGGGCGCCGGCACCAGCGCGGCGAGCAGCAGCCCGGCCACCGTGCTCTTCCCCGCGCCGGGCGGTCCGGCCACCACCCAGGCCTCCGCGCAGGCATCCATGCGCCCGAGGATAAAGGCCGGCTCAGGGCGCCGGGCAGGTGGCGGCCAGCCGCCGGCCGCCCTGCGTGCCGTGGATCACCGCGAGCTGCTTCTGATTACCGAACGCCAGCCAGCGGCCGGTCAGCCGCACGGGTGCGCCGCCGTCCGGGTCCACGGTCAGGTGGGCGGTCACCCAGCCCGAGGACTGATCCCAGAGCGCGGTGCCGTGGACGGTGGCGTTGCTGACCCAGCGCACCCGGCGCAGCGTGATGCGCAGGGCGGTTCCGCCGGAGAACGTGATCCGGCCGCCGCGCAGCCCGAGGTCGTGGTCGTCGCTGAGCAGCGGCCACCGGCTCACTTCGTCGCCCACGCTGGCCAGCGCCACGGTGGCGGCGCGCAGCGCCTGGCGGCTGGCCCGGTTCCCGGGCCGTGGGCGGGCTGCCGCGACGTCCCGCAGCAGCCGCGGGTAGCTGCCGACGGCGTGGATCGGTGCCACCCGGCTCGCGCACGAGGTGTTCTCCGTGTGCAGCCCGGCCGGGTCCCGGATGAAGCGGCGGTAGATCGACATCGCGCAGCCGCTGTTGCCGTCCTGCTCGGTGACGTGCGTCAGGTTGGCCAGCGTGACCAGCCGGGCCGACGGGCCCATCTGCCGGGCGACCAGCGTCGCGCCGTCCAGCCGCGGGGTGAGCGAGTCCAGGCTGCCGGACAGGATGAGCACGGGCAGCCGGGGCGGGACGAGCGGCGGGCGCCGGGTGATGGGCGGGACGGACCGGGCCGGGCTGGGCCAGTCCAGGCATCCGCTGTAGGCCTCGGTGTACTGATCCATCGAGGTCCACTGGGCCACGCTGAACGGCGCGAACGTCCCAGCCGGCTCGCGGCGCAGCGCCGCCTGGTACTGCCGGTGCCGCGCCGCGGGCGGCGCCGACCGGCTGAACAGCTGCACGTAGTCGGTGCAGGACACGGCGAAGTACAGGCCGTCGCTGAAACCGGGCAGCGGCTCGTTGGTGTCGTCGTAGCCCAGCGACAGGGCGGCCAGCCGGAGCAGCGGGGCCGCGTCGTCATGCTGCAGCAGGGCCCGGCCCGCCGCGTCCAGGTCCTGGTACACGACCGGGTCGAAGCCCGCGTTGTTGACCAGGTTGACCAGGGTCAGCGGGGTCACGGTCAGCCGGCCGCGGTCCCGTCCACCGTGGTGGTCGGCCCGCTGATGGGGGCCCGGGCCAGCCGCCGTTCCAGCGCGCCGATCCGCGCCCAGGCCCGGCCGGCCCGGGTGGCCGCGGCGCAGGCCGCGGACCGCTCGCAGGCCTGCGCGAACGCGCGCCGCGCGGTCACCACCGTCGTGGTGTACCAGGGATCGAGCCCGAGCACCTGGTAGGTGGAGTCCAGCGTGACCGAGCGCAGCAGGCCCGGGTACCGGGACGCCAGCACCTGGGCGAACCAGCTGCCGTAAGAATCCCCGTACAGATCCACCCGGCCCAGCCGCAGCGCGCGCAGCACCCCGGCCACGTCCCGCGCCGAGTACGCGGTATTGAACAAGTCGGCGGCGTGCACCCAGCCGCCGCCCCGGTAGCGCCAGGTGTGGTTGAGCTGCGCGCCGCACGCCGCGACCAGCTGGCTGAAATGCCGGCCGTACTGCCGGGCGCCGGCCCGCTCGAGCCCGCGGCAGTTCACCGGGGTGGAGGTGCCGGTGCCGCGCAGATCGACCAGCAGCAGGTTGCGGGTGGCCAGCAGCGGGCCGGCCATGGCCAGGTACTCCGGCTCCGAGCCGGTGGAGGCGTACCCGGGCCCGCCCTCGACGGCCAGGATGGTCCCGGCCGGGTGACCGGTGGCGGGCAGCCAGCGGAAGCCGAGCTGGATCCGCGGGCTGGCGGCCGACGAGTAGTCCAGCGGCACGGCCAGCCGGCCGCAGAATGTGACCGGCTTCGACGCGCAGCGGCGCAGGGAGAGTGTGCCCACCCGCGGCTGACCCGGACTGGCCGCGGCGGGCCGGGCCGCCGCCGTAGCCGATGGGACAGCCATTGTCAAGAGGACACTGCCGACCGATGCGGTAACGGCGCAGGCCACACGCGATATGACGGGCCGCATGGCGCTCACCTGGCGATGGTATCGGCGTGTCTCAGGAGACGCTATGGTCAATTGCAACGCACCGGGCCCAGCAACCTGATCGGCCCACCACGGCACGGGAGCCGCGCAAGACACGTGCGGCGCGGTGCTGGATACGGTCCGCGCAGCTCGCTACGCTTCTCACGGCGCTGACCTGGCGGGTCCCCCGGGAGTGGATCCGGAAAGCTGCATATCGCCATAAGCCCAGGTCAGAGACCAGATGGCGATCAATCGCCTGGTTCGAGCGATGCTCAATCGCCGGATCCTTTGCCGACCGGGCCCGCAAGGAGTCTGGGCAAAGGCTCGCCCGTGAGCGATTCATGACGCAGAATAGCCGGTAGACATAGCCGGTAGACGGCATAGGAAGGCACCGCAACTCATTGCTGCGCGTGCGCAGGAGCGAGCGGAGGTGCGATGGTTCGCCGGTCCACCGTCGAACGCAGTCCGCATTCGGTCGAGCACGACCTGGGCTACGAAGCGGGAACCGACTTCTCCGAACCTGACGCACCCGCCCCCAGCCGTCCCAGCCGGACCTGGGGAGGAGCCGGCGGACGCTGGCTGATCTGGCTGTTCCGCGGCATCGCCTGGGCTGTCCTGCTGCTCATCGGTTATCGCGGGGTGGTGGCCATCGTGACCGGGGAAAAGCAATCGAGTGCCGCCACTCCGGTTGCTACCGGCAGCCCGGCTTCCGCGTTCCCGGTTACTCAGGCGGACGCTTACGCCTTGCAGTTTGGTGCGGTGTACCTGAATTTCAGCCCGGCTGATGCGACCCAGAGGGCGAATGCACTAAGTACTTTTCTGCCGTCTGGTTCGGATCCACAACTGGGCTGGAATGGAACGGGTACGTCACAATTGCAGTCGGCACAGGTGGCGGGCACAGATGTCCGGGATGCCCACCATGCGGTAGTGACGCTGCTGGCCCGGGTCAATGGGCAGCTGATGGAACTGGGCGTGCCGATCTACGCGTCGTCCGGCGGGCTGGTCGTCTCGGGCGCGCCGGCCTGGCTGCCCGCCCCGGCCAAGGCCGTCCTGCCCACGGCCACACCGCCCAGCACGGATACCGCGCTGCAGGCCACCCTGATGAATCAGTTGCCGGCGTTCTTCCAGGCGTATGCCAGCGGTAACCAGGCGACGCTCGGCCGGTTCCTGGCCAGCGGCACTTCGCTCACCGGCCTGAACGGAGCGGTAGTTTTTCACTCCATCACCAGCCTCACCGTGCCCACCGGAGGCAACACCCGCCATATCATTGCCACGGTGATCTGGAGCGTCCCAGCCCGGAGCGGAAACGGTCAGGCCAGCACGGCCGCTCCCGCTCAGCTCCAGATGAGCTACGCCATGACAGTCGTGCAGAGCAACGGCACCTGGTACGTGAGTGACATCAGCACCTCCACTGCGTCACCGGAGTCGCCATGATCAGATTTCGATGGCCATACGCCCCCGCCCGGCCAGGCGTGATCCCCCATAACCCGGAGTAGATCGATGTCGTACCAATCGCTTGTCGTCGCGGCCTCGTCGTCGCTGAGCACCTCGGGTCTGGTCAGCTATTTGCAAGGGCTATTTGGGCCGCTCTTCCTCGGGATCGTGGGCATCGTGGCCCTGTTCTTCTTGTTCACCA
The DNA here is from genome assembly GCA_963834515.1 of uncultured Actinomycetes bacterium. GTDB lineage: Bacteria > Actinomycetota > Actinomycetes > Streptosporangiales > Streptosporangiaceae > RYN-230. The sequence goes on from CAWICB010000002.1 coordinate 453,526, forward strand.
GGGAAATCATCCGTTTTGTGCAATTCCTCGTGCTCGCCGTCGCGATCGCGGTGATCTTCTACACCCCGAGCATCGTGCAGACCCTGGCCCAGGGCATCGCGAACGCGCTCGGCGTTCACTAGATCTCCGCTCCGGCCGGAAGGAGAGCACCTGGTGGATCTGCCCACCTATACCAGCATCTGGCGCATTGAGAAACGGCTGTACAAGCTGTACGACTTCAGGCTGCCCATGCCGGTACCGGTCGGCCAGATCGCTGTCTTCGCCGCGATCACCGTGCCGTACGTGATCATCCTTACGGTGCTCGGCCTCCCGTTCAGCCACACGCTGTTCTGGCTGTACGTGCTGCCGCCCGCGGTACTCACCTGGCTGGCTACCCGGCCTGTCCTGGAGAGCAAACGGCTGCCCGAACTGATCATCTCCCAGGTGCGATACCTGGGAGAGCCGGCCACCTGGTGCCGGCTGAGCCCACTAGCCGAACAGGATGAGATCGTCGTAGTCGGCCGGGTCTGGCGCCGGGCCGAGAAGGAACAGGAGGCCGAGGTCCCGGCCGCGGCGCCGGACCGGAAGACGGTGCCTGCCAAGAAGGCCGTGCCGGCCATCGCCCAGCCTGCGTCCGCCGCCGTCGCGGCGGCTGTCCCGGCCACGGCGGCCCGGTCGGCCGCGGCCCGGGCGGCGGCTGTCCCGGCCACCGCTGGCCCGGCCCCAGCCCGCACCGCCGTGCCCGGCGCGCGGAGGCCGGCCCAGGCCGCCGTGCGGGGCACGGCCACCCCTGCGCTGCCCGTGACCCGTCCCGGCCAGGCCTGGCCTGGCCCGGCGCAGTCGCGGCCGCCGGTTCCACCGGGGCAGCGGATACCAGCGCCGCCGCCTGCCACGCTGTCCCGGCCGGCCGCATTCGGCCAGCCCGCGCCGGCCGTCGTGGCCGCTCCGGCTGATCCAGCCGGCCTGCGCGGCCGGGCGGCCCCGGGTGCCCCGGCTGCGCCCGTGGCTGAGCCTGTTTCGCTGGCTCAGTCTCGGCCGGCCGTTGAGCCAGCGCCGCCCGCCGTGCCACCGCAGCGTAATCCGGCTCGGCGTGACCAGGCTGGCCCCACGTCGCGGCCGGTGTGGCCTGGACGGCCCGGTCCATCAGCCACGGGGTGGCCGGGCGCACCGGCGGCCCGGCCCGCGCCGTCCCGGCCGGTGCGATCGGCCGAGCCAGCCGGTGAGCCGGGATTCGCCGCGCCGCGGTCCGTGGAGCGCCCCCCGGCGCCGGCCGAGCCTGGCCCCGTTACGGCGGCCGGCCTGCCCGCGCGGGCGGCCCCCCCCACGCCGGCCGGACCCAACGCTGCCCAGGAACTGCCGGTCGCCGCACCACCGGCTACCGGGCCGCCCCAGGCCGGGCCGTCCCAGGCCGGGCCGCCCGAGATCGCGCACGACGAGCGGCGCGCGCAGCCCTACCCCTCCGTGTCCTCCACCGCGCCGGCCCGGTCGGCCGCGCTCCCAGCTCATCCGGGGCAGGCACCGGCCCCAGCGTCGGCCCCGCCGGCCGCGCTTCCAGCTGACCCGGGGCAGGCACCGGCCCCGGCCACGCCGTCGGCCAGCGTCCCGATGCGGGCCCAGGTAACCGGGCCAGGGCAACCCGCCGTTACCGGGCTGGGGCCGCCCGGGCCGACTGGGCCCGGGCGGACTGCGGCGTTCGCCACCCCATCGCCCGCGCCGGCCACCCCCGAGGCACCGACGCACCAGGCGCCCGCTGCCGCCGGGGCGCCGGCTGAGGCGGTTCCCCTGGCTCCGGTCAGCGCGCCGCGCCCGACGGCTGAGGCCGTTCCCCTGGCTCCGGTCAGCGCGCCGCGCCCGCCGGCCCCGCCCGTCGTAGTGGTGGGGGGGAGCAGCGGCGCCCGGCCCGCGGCCGTGGAACGGGCGCTCAGCGCGCCCGGGCAGTCCGGCGCCGGAACCAGCTGGCGGGAACACGTCCGGGTGGTACCAGGCGGCCAGGGGCCGGGCCGGCCGGACATGGAACGCCGGGACCGGGCCCGGGTGCTGCTGCCAATCCGCGGTCCCCGGCTGGTCGTGCTGCTGGGCTGCACGGTCGGTGCCGGCCAGTCGGTCACCACGCTCATGCTCGCGGACGTATTGGCCAGCCTGCGCACGGAGCCGGTGGCCGCGCTGGACCTCAACCCCGGCCCAATGTCGCTGGCCGAGCTAGCCGGCACCGCCCCGGCCGTCACCACGCGCGGCCTGCTGGCAGGCCAGCCGCCGGTCAGCGCACGGGGCCAGAGCGCGCTGAACTTCATCGCGCACGACCCGGCCGCCGACGGCCGGACCGACCTCAGCGACGCGGAGTACGTCAGGCTGATGCGGGTGCTGGGCAGCCGGTACCCGCTCACCCTGGCCGATCCGGGCGCGGCCGCGGTGGCCCGGGTGCTGGCCACCGCGGACCAGCTCGTGCTGGTCGCCCCGGCCAGCGCCGACGCGGCCCGCGCGGTGACGATGACGATGGAATGGCTGGACGGGCACGGCTATGGCGAGCTGGGCAGTACCTCGATCGCGGTCATCAACGGGGTGAGCAAGCGCAGCCTCACCCACGTGGAGCAAGCCGAGCTCGTGGTCCGGGGCCGGTGCCGGGCGATCGTGCGGGTGCCCTGGGACGATCATCTCGGCGCGGACCCGGCCGGGCCGGGCCACGCTGACCCCGGCGGGCCGTCCCGGTTCGGGCAGCTCCGGCCGCCGGTACAGCATGCCTACACCGCGCTGGCCGGGGTCCTGGTCTCGGCCCTGGCCGTGGAGCCCGCCCGGCCGCGCGGGGCGGCCACGTGAGCGGCCGGACCCGGAGCCAGGGCCGGTCGCGGCTGTCCCTGCGCTATTTCGACGACCGCATCCTGCTGACCGAGACGCATGCCTGGGCCTACTACCGGCTGCCCACCCAGCCGTATGAGTTCACCACGCCGGCCGACCGGGAGGCGCTGGCTACCAACATCACCGTGGCGCTGGCCGCGATCCGGATGCCGGACGCCGAGGTGCACCTGCGCATCGTGCACCGCTCCTACCCGGCGGCCGAATGGGCCGCGCAGCTCGATAGCACCTCGGACGGCGGTCCGGGCTGGCGGGACTACCTGGATGAGATGTACCGGCATGTCTGGGCCAAGGATTTCTGGACCAAAGAGGTCTACCTGGGCGTCCGGCTGGGCCAGCGGAGCATGGGCGCCCAGCTGTCAGGGGGCGTGTTCGCCCAGTTCCTGAACGCCTACCGGGCCGGCGAGCAGGCCATGGGCCTGGATGACGAGGCGCTCAGCGCGACCGAGATCAACCGGTGGACCGACCATTCCGAGCGGCTGGGCCGGGCGCTCGGGGCCAGCGCGCTGGCCGCCCGGCACACGACCAGCGACGAGATCGCCTGGCTGATCCGGCACACGCTGATGGGCACGGCGGGTGACCCGCGGCCGTCGGCGGTGCGCCGCCGCCGCTGGGGCCCGGGCGAGATCGAGTCGCTGTACGAGGGCCAGGTGCACAACGGCCGGTCGCTGCTCGGCCTGGAGCACTCCGAGGGCGAGTCCTTCGCCGCGTTCCTGTCCTTCTCCCGGTTCCCCGACGTGATGTCGTTCCCGGACGGCGAACCGTGGCTGCACTTCGCCGACTCGCTGCCGTTCCCGGTCGAGATCAGCTCGCGGATGCGGCTGATCCCGCCGGCCAAGGCGAGCAAGGACGTCGGGCGCAGGCTGGCCCATGCCCGGGACATGGACGCACATATCCGGGAAGCGGGCGTGGACGCGCCGCTGGCCCTGGCCGAGCAGATCACCGCGGCCCGGATGCTGGAACACGGCATCACCAAGGAACGGCTGCCGTTCGTCTACGGCTATCACCGGCTCATGATCACCGCGCCGACCCGGGAGCTGTGCCAGCGCCGGGTCGAGGCGGTTATCGAGCACTACCGGGACATGGGCATCGACGTGGTGAACTCCACCGGTGACCAGTTCTCGCTGCTGCGCGAGTCGCTGCCCGGGGACCGGGTCCGGCTGAGTTCCTACGTGCAGCGGCAGCCGCTCTACACGATCGCGGGCGGGGTGCCCACGGCCACCGTGGGCCTGGGGGACAGGCCCAGCAGCGACCAGGGCTGGGTAGGCCCGTACATCGGCGAGACGCTGGGCCGGGCCCGGTCGGTGGTGCATTTCGATCCGCTGCTGGCCGCGGCGCTGAACCGGCCCACCGCCATCGCCATCACCGGGGAGCCGGGCGGCGGGAAGACCACCCTGGCCCTGCTGCTCATCCTGCAGTGCGCGCTGCGCGGCGTCACCGTCGCGGTCATCGACCCCAAGGGCGACGCGGAACCACTCGTCCACCTGCTGGCCAAGCGCGGCCGGAAAGCGCGGGTGCTGCCGCTCGGCGCGGCCGCGCCCGGGCTGCTCGACCCGTTCTCGTTCGGTGACGACCTGGCCGAAAAGCGCACCATGGCCACCGAGACGCTGCGCCTGCTGCTGCCGCGGATGAGCGAGGAGCGGGAGAGCGCGATGATCCAGGCCGTGGCCAGCGTGGCCAGCCGGGACCGGCCCAGCCTGGGCAAGGTCATCCGGCACCTGGAAGAGTCGGTCGACCCGGCGTCCAAGAACCTGGGCGCGGTGCTCCGGTCCATGTCCGAGATGCGGCTGGCCCGGCTGTGCTTCGCGCCCTCGGGCGGCCAGCAGATCGACACGGCGGGCTGGACCACCGTGTTCACCCTGGCCGGCCTGACCCTGCCGGATTCCGCGGCGGGCCGGGAAGACTACTCCTACGAGCAGCGGCTGTCCGTAGCCCTGCTCTACCTGGTCTCCCAGTTCGCGCGCAGATTGCTCAACGCCCTGGACCGGCGGCTGCCGAAGGCCATCTTCCTGGACGAAGCGTGGGCCATCACGGCTACGCCGCAGGGGGCCAAGCTGGTGCCCGAGGTATCCCGGATGGGCCGGTCGAGGAACACCGCGCTGATCCTGGTCTCCCAGAACGCCGGGGACCTGCTGAACGAGCAGGTCACCAACTGCCTGTCCAGCGTGTTCGCGTTCCGTTCCTCAGAACGCGTCGAGGTGGCCAACGTGATGGCCCTGCTGGGCGTTGAAGCGTCGGAAGAGCACAGGGCCGTGCTGCGGGGGCTCGGCAATGGCGAGTGTATTTTCCGGGATCTGGAGGGCAGGGCGGGCCGCATCGGCATCGACCTGATCTCCGGTGAAGTACGGCAATGGCTGGACACCAACCCCACGCGTGCCCGGCCCGCCCAGAAGGAGAACGCGCCACCGGACAGTGATCCTGCCACCGGCCTGTTAGGCGCGGTACCACTACCACCAGCCGAGCCGGGCCCGTAGCCAGCTGGTCACGTCTATGCCTGCCATTGCCCCCAGGCCTCAGGAGCCCATGATGGCCAGACTCTTCCGCCGGGCCGCCGCGCGCACCCGCAGGGCCCTGACCGTGCCCGGCGTCATCATCGCCGTGGTCGTCGCAGGCGTGCTCGGGTCGCCGGCGATCGCCCAGGCGGCGGTGGGTGCGGCCGGGTCATCGGCTGGCGCCGCCCAGCACGCCAGCACCACCCAGCACGCCAGCGCGGTCCAGCATGAAGGAACGGCCCAGCCAGCCAGCCAGGCCCAGCCGGCCCGCAACGCCGCGGCCAGCCAGCCGGCCGCCACCGGCGGGATCTGCTCAGTACCGGGCATCGGCGACATCGGCGGGCTGCTCGGCTTCTGCAACGCGGGCTCCAGCGGCCTCATCGGCGACCTGAATAACATCTGCCAGCCATCCATCCCGGCCCCGGAACCGGCCAACGGCGGGATCGATTCGCTGATCGAGCCGCCGGCCACGTCAGGCCAGGCGGCGCCCACCCTGTACGACAGTTATGGCATGGCCGGCCAGTCCTGGGCCGCCTATGGCCTGCAGTGCTCGGACATGACCTCGCTGATCGGGAACAGCGTGGCCGGGATGGTGTTCGACGCGGCCAAGGCGCTGGACCGGGTCACCATCACCGTCTACCAGTCGGCGGCGGGCGAGGGCATCCTGTCCTGGCTGACCGGTGCGGTGGACCGGCTGATCACCAGCCTGGGCAACGCGATCTACTTCCCGTACCTGGCCCCGGTGGTCATCCTGGGCGCGATCTGGCTGGCCTGGCAGGGCCTGATCCGCAAGCGGGCCACCCGGACCATCGAGGGCACGATCTGGATGGTCATCGCGTGCGCCGCGGCGATCTGGCTGATCGGCCGCCCGGCCGACTTCACCGGGCTGGGCCAGGACGTGTCCAACGGCATCACCCAGACGCTCAACGTGGCGTTCGCCGGGCTGCCTGCCCCGGCGCAGAGTAACTGTGTGCCGGTGGGCGGCAACGATCCCCAGGTCAGGACGGCCAGCTACAGCTACACCGCGGGCTCGTCCATCGTGGACCAGAATGCCAACGAGCTGTGGACCGTGCTGGTCTGCAAGCCGTGGCTGGACGGGGAGTTCGGCACCACCGTGTACACGACCGGCAAGGGCGCCAAGCCCACCGTGGTGAACACCTACGGCCGCCAGCTGCTGTGGGCCCAGGCCATCGCGGTCAACGAGAACCCCACCCCGTCGCTGATCACGGCCAAGGAGAACACCTACGCCGGTATCGCCGCCTCGCTCAAGCAGAACGACCCGGCCGTCTACTCGCTGTTCCAGGGCAACCAGTACCCGACCCGGCTGGAGATCGCGTTCGCCGCGCTGTTCGCCGCGCTGGTCGCCGGGGTGCTGGTGCTGCTGATCGCGATCACCCTGATCATCCTGAAGCTGGGCTTCCTGCTGCTGCTGGTGGCCGGTCCGTTCTTCCTGATCGTGGGCACCCATCCCGGCTTCGGCCGGGTGGTCGCGCTGCGCTGGGTCGAGATGCTGGTCGGCGTGCTGCTGAAACAGGCGGCCATCGCGCTGGTGCTCAGCGTGCTGCTGTACGCGTATTCGCTGATCATGGGCACCAGTGACGCGGTGCTGCCCTGGGCGCTGAAGATCCTCATGATCGCCCTGGTCACGGTGGCCGTGTTCATCTACCGCAAGCCGTTCGTGCACCTGTTCTCGGCGGTTGGCTACGGCATGGTCGGCGCCCGGGACCGGAGCGACACCGAGCTGGTCCGGGCGACCAGCACGGCGCGGCGGAACACGGTGGACGCGGCCACGGTGGGCGTCCCGGGGTTCGCGGCCTACCGGGCCGCGCGCTGGGCCCGGCGCAATCCGGGCCAGGCGGCGGGCCTGGCCGCTCAGGTCGCCGTGGCGGGCGGTGCGGGCGCGGCCGCCGGGGCGGCAGCTGGCGCCGCGGCCGGGGCCGGCGGCGACGACGGGACGGGCGCGGACCAGACCGGCGCGGCAGCCAATGCCCAGTCCGAGGACGGATCCCAGGCCGGGCGGGCCGCCCGGGGCCGCAGCCGCGCGGTTGCGGGCAGCGACACCAGCCCGGCGGCCGCGCCGCCGCTGGATCTGCCCGACCGTGACGGCGGGGCGCAGCGCCCGGCCTCGGGCTGGTCCAGGACGGGCACCGGCGACACCGGCACCGGCCGGTCCCGGGCTGGCGGCCCGGGCACCCCGCCAGCCAGCACCCCGGCGGCGGCCGGCGGCGCGGGCAGTGGCACCCCGGGCCGGGCACCCGCTGCGGCGGCACCGCCGCCGCCTTCGTCCCGGCAGCGCTGGCCTGGCGTTGCGCCGCGGCCGGCGCCTGCCGCGCCGCCACCGTCGCCCGGCCCGGCCCGCTCCGGTGGCCCGGCCCGGCCGTCCGGCGGCGCAGCCCCCTCATCCGGTGGGCCAACCCGGTCGTCCGGCAGCGCGCCCCGGCCATCCGGCAGCGCGCCCCGGCCGTCGGGGAGCCCGCCACCCCAGTCGCCCGGTGCGGCACCACCCTGGTTCGGCGCGCCGGCGCGCCGCGGCCCGGCTCCGCACCCCCCGGGCCCGGCGCGAGGCGGCGGGCCGGCCCCCAGCCCAGGCCGGCCCTCCGGCGCGGGCGCCGGGTCAGCGGCCAGCCCGGCGCGCAGTCCCAGCCCAGCCCGCGGGCCGGTGCGCAGCGCCGCCCCGCCGTTGCGGGGCCGGTCCACCGGGAACGGCGGCACGGGGAACGGCAGTACCGGGAACGGCAGTACCGGGAACGGCCAGCCGGGGGGCGGGCCAGCGGGCGGCAACGGCAGCGGTGCCGCGGACACCAGCCCGCCCGGGCCCTTCTGGCTGCGGCCGGTGCGGCGGAGGAAGTAGCCGGCCGCGATGGATCTCACCCCGGCACAGCGGGTGCTGGCCTTCCTGGGCATCGTCGTGGTGCTCGGCGGGACCGGCGCATACCTGCTCATCCCGGGCGTCCGGGCCGCCCTGGGCCAGGGCCCGCACGGCGCACCGCAGCCCAGCGCGTCCGCCCGCTCGCCCAGCCGCCCGGCCCCGGCCGCGTCCACCCCGGCCGCGCCCAGCCCGGCCCCGGGGACCACCCGGGCGGCCCCGTCCGCGCCCAACATCTACGCCTGGCTGCCATTCAGCCAGTCCGATCTGGCCAAGGCAGCGAGCGTGACCGAGGCGTTCGGTGCGGCGTACGACACGTTCTCCTACCGGGACAACGCCACCTCGTACGTGGCCCCGATGCGCAGCCTGGCCACCAGCGAGCTCACCGCTGCCCTGGGCCGGGCCTACGGCACGCTCGGCGTAGCCAGCCAGCGGGCCAGGCAGCGCCAGGTGTCCACGGCCAAGGCCGTGATCAACTCGCTGCGCAGCTACGGGCCGTCCAGCCTCACGTTCGTGGTCACCATCAACCAGACCCTGCACACCACCCAGGGCACCAGCCAGGGCAGCACGCAGTGGGCCGTCACGGTGATCAGCAACGCCGGAACCTGGCTGGTCAATGACATCGAGCCAGCTCAGGCGGGCAATACGTGAACTGGCGGCTATCGGTCAGCGGCGGCCGGGTGGCCGTGGTGGTGGCCATCGTGGTGGCCGCGCTGCTGGTCACCGCGGTGGCGGTGGTCCCGATGGCGATGATTGGCGGCGGCACCATGCTGTTCGCCGCGGGCGTCGGCTGCCCCAGCCCGGCCAGCAGTAAGAGCAGCAGCCAGCCGGTGGCCACCACCGCGGCGCACAACTCGATCCCGGCCAGCTACCTGGCCCTGTTCCAGCGGGTGGGGCAGCAGTACGGCGTGCCGTGGGTCATCCTGGCCGGCATCGGCGAGGTCGAGAGCGACGACGGCCGGTCCAGCCTGCCCGGCGTGCACTCCGGCCAGAACGGGTTCGGTGCCGCCGGGCCGATGCAGATCGGCATCGGCGGGGCGTCCGGCAACACCTGGGGTGGGGCGGCCATCCACCCGGCCTCCGAGGTGGTCAGTGGCGTTGCGACCGACGAGGACGGCGACGGCGTGGACAACGTCTACGACCCGGCCGACGCCATCGCCGGGGCGGCCAAGTACCTGGTCGAGCACGGAGTGCAGGGCAATCCCAGCGCGGCCATCTTCGCCTACAACCACCTCCAGTCCTACGTCCAGGACGTGCTGAACTGGGCGGCCATCTACAGCCGCGGCGGCTACACCGTGAGCAACGTCACCACGGTGAGTGCGCCGGAATGCCTGACCAGCGTGCAGACCGGCCAGGTGCCTAATCAGGCCGTGGCCACCGCGATCAGCTATGCCCGGGAGCAGCTGGGCAAGCCGTACCTGTGGGGCGGTACCGGGCCGGATTCGTTCGACTGCTCCGGGCTGGTCATGATGGCCTACCGGGCCGCGGGCATCAACATCCCGCGCACGTCGGAGGAGCAGTGGTCGTGGGGGCCGCAGATCCCGGCCAGCCAGGTGCGGCCGGGCGATCTGGTGTTCTTCGCGGGCTCGGACGGGACCCCCACCTCACCCGGGCACGTCGGGCTGGTCATCGGCAAGAACACGATGATCGAGGCGTACGCGACCGGCTTCCCGATCCGGATCTCGCAGTTCGGCACGGCCGCCGCGGCGGCGGGTGACGGCACCGTGGTCGGTTTCACCCAGCCGTGGGCCCACTCCGGTATCAGGCTGCCCGCGCAGGCGGCCGGCTAGCCCAAAGCAGGCGGGTACGCGGGTAAGCGGTAGGTAAGGCACCCCCGGGCTGGGCCGGGCTGACGTAGGCTGACCGCGGGTCGTGCGATGCACAAAGTCCCCTTTGCGCGGGATTTACCAAGATCGGGGATAGAGATGGCGCAATAGCCTAGCAATTAGGCTGTGCTGCCCAGAGTGCGGTATCTTGCGGTAACCGGAAACCGGTCATGCTGGCCATTCGTTCCGCCTGCAGCCAGCGTCGGATACGGGGGCGTCCTCCGGGATGGTATCGGACGCCGGGCCTGGCGCCCGGGAGCTTCGGGGTTGTGGAAGTGCGGCAGCGGGAATCCCGGCTGCCGGGTGAACGCTGGCAGAGCGCTGTGCCTTAGCCTGAGCGAGGAAACATGGTTGCAGAGCAAGCGGGAACTCCCGTGTTCCCGGCTGATGTGGTGATCGTCGGCGGGTGTGGCCGGGTTGGGTTGCCGTTTGGGGTGGCGCTCGCGGCCCGTGGGCTGTCGGTGCGGCTGTATGACCTGAATGCGGCCGCGGTGGCCACGGTCAACGAGGGCCAGATGCCGTTCACCGAGGACGGCGCGGACGAGCCGCTGCGGGCGGCAGTGGCGGACGGCAGCCTGGTGGCGACGACTGACCCGGCCGTGGTCGGCACGGCCGAGGTGCTGGTCGTGGTGGTGGGCACGCCGGTGGATGAGCACCTGAATCCTGATCTGGGGGCGGTCCCGGCCGCGCTGGACCGCTGCGCCGGCCACCTGGTGGACGGCCAGCTGGTCATCCTGCGCAGCACCGTGCACCCCACCGTGACCGCGCTGACCGAGCGGCTGCTCAGCAAGCGTGGTGTGCAGGTGGATGTGGCGTTCTGCCCGGAGCGGATCGCTGAGGGTCATGCGATGCGGGAGCTGCTTGATCTGCCGCAGCTCGTGGGGGCGCGGACAGCGCGGGCGGGGGACCGGGCGGAGAAGTTTTTCCGGGTTCTTACCGATGAGATCATCCGGCTCGAGCCTGAGGAGGCGGAGCTGGCGAAGTTGTTTACCAACACGTGGCGGTACATTAAGTTCGCCACGGCGAATCAGTTCTGGATGATGTCCAACGATTATGGGCTGGATTTCGAGCGGATCCGGCAGGCTATCCGGCAGGACTATCCGCGGGCGGCGGATATGCCGGGGGCCGGGCTGGCGGCGGGCCCGTGCCTGCTGAAGGACACGATGCAGCTGGCCGCGTTCAACCAGAACAAGTTTGTGCTGGGCCATTCGGCGATGCTGATCAATGAGGGCCTGCCGTTGTATATCGTGTCCCGGCTGGAGGAGCGGTTTGATTTGCCCTCGCTCACGGTCGGGGTGCTGGGGATGGCGTTCAAGGCGGGCAGTGATGACCCGCGGGAGAGCCTGTCTTACAAGCTGCGGAAGATTCTGCTGATCAAGGCGAACGAGACGCTGTGCTCGGATCCGTATATCGCGGATGAGCGGTTCACCCCGCTGGATGAGGTGCTGGAGCGGGCTGATCTGCTGGTGATCGCGGCGCCGCATCCGGAGTACCGCGATCTGGTTACGGATAAGCCGGTGGCTGACATCTGGGGGATAACCGGCAGGGGGACCCGGATATGAGCGGAGAGCGGTCATGAAGCCTGGTGTGTCGGTGGTGATCCCGGTTTATAACGAGGGTGAGGCGATCATGCCCTGCCTGGACCGGATCTTGCGGGCGGTGACGCTGCCGTGTGAGGTGCTGGTCGTCTACGACATGCCCGAGGACACCACGGTGCCGTATATCGAGAAGGCCAGCCTGGCTGACTCGCGGGTCCATGGCGTGCACAACGTGTACGGGCCAGGGCCGGCTAACGCGATCCGTTACGGCTTCGATGAGGCGCGGTCCCCGGTGACGGTGGTCACGATGGCCGATGGCAGCGATGACCCGATGCAGATCGATGAGCTAGCCCGGCTGGTGGAGCGGGGCGTGGTGGTAGCGGCCGCGTCGCGGTACATGCCGGGCGGGCAGCAGGTGGGCGGGCCGCGGCTGAAGCGGGCGCTGTCGCGCACCGCGGGCCGGTCGCTGCACGTGCTGGCCCGGGTGGGTACCCGGGACGCGACCAACAGCTTCAAGGCCTACTCCACCGACTTCGTCCGCCAGGTCGGCATCGATTCCCGGTCCGGGTTCGAGATCGGCCTGGAACTGACCGTGAAAGCCACCCGGCTGCGGCTGCCGGTGGCCGAGATCCCCACCATCTGGCTGGACCGCTCGCTCGGCGACTCCCGCTTCGAACTGGTCCGCTGGCTCCCCGGCTACCTGCACTGGTACCGGTTCGCGTTCGGCCCCAAGCTCGCCATGTCGGGACTGGCCACCCAGGCGGGCCCGGTTACGAAAGACTGAACACCACCCAGGGGCGGACGCCCCGGACGGCTGGCCAGCCGGCAGGCTGGCCAGCCGATGACGTGCACAGGAGGAGAGCGGTTCGTGGTTAAGGTTCTGGTCACTGGCTCGGCGGGGTTCATCGGCGGGTATGTGGTGCAGGAGCTGCTGGATGGTGGTCATTCGGTGGTCGGGCTGGATAATTTCTCCAAGTACGGGCCGGTCAAGCACAGTTATGACGAGCATCCGGATTACCGGTTCGTGGAGGGGGATGCGCGGGACGTCGCTCTGGTGACTGAGTTGCTGGAGGGGTGCGATCATTTCATCGCCGGGGCGGCGATGATCGGGGGGATTTCTTACTTCCACGCTTACCCGTATGACTTGCTGGCCGCCAATGAGCGGATCATGGCGGCGAGCTGTGATGCGGCGCTGGCCGCGCACCGGGCCGGGACGCTGCAGAAGATGACGTACCTCAGCTCGTCGATGGTGTACGAGAGCGCCATCAGCTGGCCGTCGGCGGAGGGGGATGAGCGGAAGATCCCGCCGCCGCTGTCCTCATACGGGTTCCAGAAACTGGCCGTGGAGTACTACGCGCAGGCGGCGTGGGATCAGTACCAGCTTCCGTACACGATCCTGCGCCCGTTCAACTGCGTCGGGGTGGGGGAGGGCCGGGCGCTGGGCGAGGTCGAGGTGCTGTCCGGCAACGTCCGGCTGGCCATGTCGCATGTGGTGCCCGACCTGGTGCAGAAGGTGCTCAAGGGGCAGGACCCGCTGCACATCCTGGGCCAGGGTAACCAGGTCCGGCATTACACCTACGGCGGGGATCTGGCCCGCGGGATCGTGTCCACGCTGCAGCACCCGGCCGCGGTGAACGAGGATTTCAACCTGTCCACGGCCGAGTCAACCACGGTGGCAGAACTGGCCGGGCTGATCTGGCGCAAGATCAAGGGCCCGGGCGTGCCGCTCCGGCTGGCCTGCGACGAGCCCTACGAATACGACGTGCAAAAGCGGGTGCCCGACGTGCGGAAGGCCACCGACGTACTCGGCTACCAGGCCACCACCACGCTCGACGAGATGCTCGACGAAGTCATCCCCTGGATCGAGCAGGCCATCCACGAAGGACGGCTCTAGCACCGGCTGCCGGTGGGCCGGGAGAGCGATGGCTGGAGCGGGCCAGGGCGGGGATGAGAGCAGCAGGACAGCACCGGGCCTGGCCGTCCTGTCGTCCGCGCTAGCCGGGTACCGTCAGCTCACGGCCGGGTCGCAGGGCACCGCACCGACTGCCCGCGACGGGCAGCCGGGGCCGCGGGCAGCCCGCCCAGTCCTGGTTCATCTGCTGGTGCTGGCCGGGTACCTGGCGGCTGGGGTGGCGGTGAGCTGGCCCCGGGCGGCCTACCTGGCGGGCAGGCTGCCCGCCACCCGGGATGCCGGCTCGTATGTGTGGGGTTTCTGGTGGGTCTCGCATCAGCTGGTGCATCTGGGCAATCCGTGGTTCACCCGGGCCATCGCCGCGCCGGTGGGCACACAGCTGGGCCTGCATGCGCTGATGCCGCTGCCGGGGGTGCTGTTCGCGCCGGTGACCCTGGTGTTCGGGCCGGCCGCGTCCTACAACCTGCTGTCGGTGGCCATGCCGGGGCTGCTGTGTTACGCGGCTTACCGGGCGGCCCGGCTGTGGCTGCGTTCCCAGCCCGGCGCGATCGCCGCGGGCGCGTTCTTCGGCCTGTCCTCCATGCTGGTGTGGCGGTCCTGGTACCACCTGAACCTGGCCGCAGGTGAGCTGTTCATCCCGGTCGCGCTGGAAGCCGCGGTCCGGCTGACCCGCCGCCCGGGCTGGCGCCAGGCCGCCATCCTCGGCGTGGTGCTGGCCGCGGCCGTGCTCACCGATCAGGAGATCGCCGTCCTGGTCATCATCACCGCGGTGCTGGTGCTGGCCGTCTGGCTGGCCCGCCGCCCGGTCACTGCGGCTAAGCTGCGCGCCGCCGGGCTGGCCGCGGTGGTCACCGTGGTGCTGGCCAGCCCGCAGCTCGTGGCCATCATCCAGCAGATCCGTGACGGCGGCGTGACGTCACCCCCGGGCAGCCTGCAGGCCTCGTACCGGGGTTACTCCGGGTCGCTGCCGGACATGTTCGCGCCGTCACCGCGGATCGCGGACTTCGGCCTGCGCGGCCTCGGGTTCATCTTCCGCGGGCCGGTCAACGACGGCGTCCCCACGTTCGGCCTGCTGCTCAGCGTGCTGGCCGTGCTGGGCACCGTGGCGCTCTGGCGCCGGCCCAGCGCCCGGCTGCTGGCCCTGCTCTGGCTGGGCTGCGCCGCGCTGGCCCTCGGCCCGGTGCTCCGGGTCGGCCCCCACCTGCTGATCCCGGAACCGCAGCTGGTCGGCAACTGGCGGGTGTCCGCGGTAATGCCGTTCACCTGGTTCGCCAAGCTGCCCGGCCTGTCCGGGTTCCGCGAGCCGGACCGGCTGATGATGCTCGGCATCCTGCCCGCCGCGCTGCTGGCCGGCGGGGCGGTGGACTGGCTCCGGTACCACGCCGCCCCGGCCATCGTGGCCGTGCTCGCGCTCGGCGTGCTGGAGGCAGGCTGGTCCGGCAACCCGGGCATCGGCGCCATGCCCACCGCGCTGCCCGCGGTGGACGGCCCGATCGCGGCCGACCATTCCGGGTCCATCGTGGTGGACGTGCCGTTCGGCATCCGCGGCGGCACCTACAGCTACGGCGGCGGGTTCGACCCCGACGCACAGGTGCTGGCCACCGCCGACGGGCATCCCCGGGCGGTCGGCTACATCTCCCGGGTCCCGCTGCCGACCATCACCGGGATCAGCCGGCACCCGTTCTACGCCAGGCTGGTGGCCACCCAGCGGCGGCAGCCCAGTACCCCAGCCGAGCTGGCCGCGGCCCGGGCCGATGCCCGCCGGATGGGCATCGGCTGGGTGCTGGTGTGGACGTGGCCGGCCACCCGCAGCCCGGCCCCGGCGGTGCTGAGCTACCTGCGCGCGACCGGCTTCCGCCCCGACTACACCGCCGACGGCGTGCAGGTGTACCGGGCCACCCGGTAACCGGCCGTGGCGGACCTGACCGCGCTTGGCTACGCTCTGGTCCATATTGTGCGAGTGGGGGTAGCGGTGATGACAGGGCCGCAGGACCGGGCGGGCGGCGGGCGGCTCAGGGCAGGCCGCGCCGACCGCGAGCAGGTGATCGAGACGCTGAAGGACGCGTTCGTGCAGGGCCGGCTGACCAAAGACGAGCTCGGCGCGCGGGCGGGCCGGGCGCTGGCCGCGAGGACCCACGCCGACCTGGCCGCGCTCACCGCCGACATCCCGGCCAGCCCGGCCAC
Source organism: uncultured Actinomycetes bacterium (assembly GCA_963834515.1). GTDB lineage: Bacteria > Actinomycetota > Actinomycetes > Streptosporangiales > Streptosporangiaceae > RYN-230. The sequence continues at coordinate 469,173 of CAWICB010000002.1, forward strand.
GGCCCGGCCAGCGCGCGCCCCGGCTCCGGCACGCCGCCGCCCGCCGGCCCGGGCGCGCCGCCGCCGACCGCTGGCCAGGGCGGCCGCCGGGTCGGGCGCCTGCCTGGTCTTCGCGTTCGGCGCCGTGATGTTCGCCGCCAACGTCCTGGATCCGAATGGCCTCGGCAATCCCTATCATCCGTGGAGTTCGCTGTGCGGTTTCGCGGCCTTTGTCGCGTTGTGCGCGGCACTGTGCATCGCGGTGCACGGAGTGGGCACCGCACTGGAGCAGAGACGCTCTCGCAGGCAGCTGCCGCCCGGGGCTCAGCGCGCCCGCGGGGTGAGGTAGCCGGGGCCGTAGTGCCGCCAGGCCAGCACGCTGCCGCGCTGCACAGACGGTGGCCCCAGCGTGCGGGCCAGGTATTTCCCGAGCGCCGAGTCCCGGCCCGTCACCGCGACCAGGGCGGTCAGCCGCCAGTAACCCAGGTCGGCCCGGACCTGGGTTGCCGACGGGGCCTTGGTGCCCGCCCGGCCCTGGTCCAGCGCGTTAAGATAGCCAGTGGTCGGCCGCCGCTGGGTGTGGCACATCGCGGCCTGGCCCGATGGGGTGGGCGCGATGCCGTAGCACCCGATCAGCGCGCCCGTGACGCCGGTATCGGCCTGCCAGCGCATGTCCGCCGACGGCAGCAGCGGGACGATCAGCACCCGTTCGTCCGGGCTGAGCTTCAGCATGCTGAACGCCTGCTGGAAGCCGGCGGGCGTCGCCCGCACCGGCGCCGTCTGCAACGGGAGCGGGATGATGGGCACGATGGCCACCGCCACCGCCACGATCGCGATGGGCCTGGTCCAGGCCAGGGACCGGGCCGCCGGGCGGTCCGCGGCGCGACGGCAGGCCAGGTCGACGGCGAGGGCCAGCAGCGCCGCGGCGGCGCCGTCGGCCAGCAGCGAGAACCGGTTGGCCAGCGCCTGGTCGAGCAGCGGCAGCCGGGCCAGGTAGTGCCAGGGCAGCAGGGCGGCTGGCCAGCGCAGCCCGTGGCTGTGGATGGTCTTGCTGCCCAGGCTGCACAGTTCCAGCGCCGCGAACGTCACCGCCATGGTGCGCACCCGCAGGTCCCGCCAGAACACCACCGCGGCGATCAGCAGCACGGCCAGCATGGGCCAGCCCAGATAGGCGAAGTACTCCACCATCTTGACCGGGTGGTGGTTCAGGTACGTGACCGTGGCGTGCGACGGGAACAGGAACCCGGTGGGCGCGCTGACGAAGTTGCCGGGGAAGTTGTGGTAGTGGCTGGGGGTCCACGGGCTGCCGTGCTCGGCCAGCGGCCCGTGGAACTGCCGCCACAGCCCGTAGCCGGACAGCACCAGCATGACCGCGGCCGCGGTGACCAGCCCGGCGGCGGCCCCCCGGATCCGGGCGGGTACCGCGCGCGGGCGGCTGAGCGCCAGCACCACGACCATGACCACGGCGGTCACGCCCAGCAGGGCCAGCGTTTCCTCGGCGATGAACAGTTGCGCGGCCAGCAGCAGGCCGAGCCAGGCACCGGTGCGCACCGGGCGGCCCCGGCCGGTCAGGATGCACAGCAGCGCGTCGACGATGAACGGCAGCAGCAGCGCGAACTGCAGGTGGTAGTGGCCGACCGCGGCGATCCGCAGGGCGGGGGAGAAGCCGAACAGCGCGCCGCCCAGCGCGGCCGCGGGCAGGCTGGCTGACCAGCGGCGGAGCACTACGAACATGGCCGTGGCGGTGGCCGCGAAGCCCAGCGTGAGCAGCACGGTCAGGGTGGCCTGCGGGCCGATCAGCAGGGTCAGCGGGGCGAACAGCGTGGCGGGCAGCAGGAACGAGGTGTTCCACATCAGGTTGAGGCCCTCAGGCGCGTTCACCACCGGGGTGACCAGCGCGGGCAGGTGACCGTGCGCCACCGCGGTGGCCGCGTACCGCATGAACCAGGCGAACAGGTCGATGTCCTGCGACACGCCATTGGCCGGCACGACCTGGGCCCGGCTGGCCGGGTCGGGCCACAGGTGCCAGGTGATCGCGAACGCGCCGGCCAGGTACAGCAGCGGCACCAGCCAGGGCGCCGCGCCAGCCCACCAGAACCGGGGACGCTCAGCGTCGGGTGGCGCTTCCACCGGCCGCCGGACCAGGCTCACCGCCGCCCGCCCTGGGCTGAGATGCCCACGCACCTCAGGGCCGGGCAGCGCGGCGCTGCTCGCGGCTGGCCGACATCCGGATCCGGGCCAGCAGCCATACCGCGGCCACGCCGTCCTTCCAGGTGATCTTCTTGCCCTCTTCCCGGCTGCGGGCCCGGTAGGTGATCGGTACCTCGAACGGGCGGATCTTGCGGGCCAGCAGCTTGCCGGTAATCTCCGCCTCCATGCCGAAACCCTGCGAGCTGATGTCCAGGCTCCGGTAGAGCTCCAGCGGCATCAGCTTGAAACAGGTCTCCAGGTCGGCGATATACGCGTTGAACAGGACGTTGGCAACGGTCGTCACGCCCTTGTTGCCCATCACGTACCAGAATGAGTACGCGGAGTGGCTGCCGAACGTGCGGTTCCCGTACACCACTTCCGCCTCGCCGCGGAGCACCGGGTTGAGCAGGCCGGGAATGTCCTCGGGCTGGTACTCCATGTCGGCGTCGAACGGCATGATGTAGTCGCCGGTCGCGGCGGCCGCCCCAGTGCGGATGGCCGCGCCCTTGCCCATGGTTGACCGGGTGCCGGAGCAGGTTCAGCCGCTCGTCGTCGCCAGCCAGGGCATCCAGGATTTCCGACGATCCGTCCGTGCTCGCGTCGTCCACCACGACCAGCTCGATGGGGCACGGGAACTTCACGTCCAGCAGACGCTTGATCACGTTCTGGACGGTCTCAGCCTCGTTGTACACCGGCATCAGGATCGAAAGCTTCACAGCGGCGCCATCCTGTCGTCTTTTTCGGGCACTAGACCTTATACCAAGAAAGATTGAAAAATTGTCATGAGTCGGCAAGCCGCAGGTATAGCCGTGAACTGCACATTACCGGCGCCAGCCGAGTACCTGGCCAACGGCGAAGTCGGGCGGCCCGAACACCGCGGTGAGCAGGTGGCCCAGCCGGGAATCCGGCGGGTCACCGCGACCACGGCCGCGGGCCGCCAGCGGGCCACCCAGCTGCGCAGCCCGGCCGGTGTGGGCCCGTGGCCCGGGCCGGGGCCGGCCCACAGTGAGTCGATGGACAGGGCGAAGTCCTCCAGGGCGGGCCCGCCGTAGCTGCGGGCCTGGCCGTCCCGGCTCGGGGCCGATGAAGTAGCCGCCGTTCATCGAGCTCGGGTCGCCGGTGTCGGCGTACCAGCGCAGCGGCTGGGTCAGATGCCCGTACGGCCAGCGGCAGCACCAGCACCCGCGCGTCCCGGGCCAGCCGCCAGCCGGCTGAACACCGCCTGGTAGCCCGGCGGGGACCGGGCTGACCGGGATCACCTGGTAGGGGCAGCGGGATCAGCGGCGCCACGGCGAGTCACCGCGATGGCCACCGGGATGGCCTGGCGCCACCAGCCGCGGCCGGCCCGGCTGGCGGCCGTCAGGGCCAGATCCAGGGCGACCGCCAGGACCGTGGCGGCCAGGCCGTCGGCCAGGATGGACAGCCGGTCCGGCAGCACCTGGCTGAGCACCGGCAGGTGCGCTCAGCCAGTGCCAGGGCAGCAGCGCCGGGGGGACGGTGACCCCGCGGACCACCTGGGTGCCGCCCAGGGACAGGATCTCCAGCACCGCGCAGGACAGCGCGGCGACCCGGATCCGGCGGTCGCGCCCAGTACCGGATGGTGGCCGCGAGCAGCACTACGAGCAGCGGCCAGCCGAGGTACGCGACGTACTCCACGACGTAGGCCGGGTGCCGGGCCATGGCGGTGGCGTCCGGCCCGGGTGTGCAGCAGCAGGTTGCCGGCCGGGCGTGACGAACGCCGCGGCCCGGTTGCGGAAATGAGTCACCTTCCACGGGCTGCCGTGCTCGGTGAGCGGGCCGTGGAACTGCACCCACAGGCCGTACGCCGGCCAGCAGCCAGCGCGGCCACTGCGGCCGTGCCCAGCCCGGCCGCGGCCGCCGCGGCCCGGCTGGGCACCTACCGGGGGGTGACCAGGATCACCAGCACCGCGATCACGGCACCGGCGATGACCGTGTCGAGGAGCAGTTCCTCGCCGGTGAACAGCTGCGCGGCGGTCAGTAGCGCCGAGCCAGACCCCGGTGCGGACCGGGCGGCCCCGCCCGGTCAGGATGCGCAGCAGCGCGTCGATCATGAGCGGCGGCAGCACGGCGAACTGCATGTGATAGTGCCCCACCCCGGACGCGACCAGGGCCGGGGAGAACCCGTACACCGCACCGCCCAGCGCGGCCGGCCAGATGCTGACCTCCCAGCGCCGCAGCACCCAGAACATGGCCGCCGCCGAGCCAGCGAAGCCCAGGGTCAGCAGCACGGTCAGGCTGACCTGCGGGCCAGCCAGCAGGGTGACCGGGCTGAGCAGCACGCCGGGCAGCAGCAGCGAGGTGTTCCACATCAGGTTGATCCCGTGCGGCGCGTTCATCGCGGTGCTGACCAGGGCGGGCAGGCTGCCGTGCGCCACCGACTCCGCGCTGTACCGGATGAACCAGGCGAACAGGTTGATGTCGTTCTGGTCGCCGACCTGCATCCGCCCCGCCGGGCCGGCCCACAGCCGCCAGGTCAGCGCGACCGCGCCCGCCAGGTACAGGCCCAGCACCAGCCCCGGCGCCCACCAGTGGCTGGCCCGCAGCCGGGGTCTGCGGGCGGCCTGGCCCGGCTGCACCGCCGACGGGACGAGGCGCACCGTCACCTCCGTTCATGGGCAATCGCCGCATGATGGACCTTATGCCGGATCCCGGGCGCCCGGGCCGAGTAGGCCCAGCGGCCACGGCGATGCGGCGGGCCCTGGGCGCTGGGGGGAGTTAAGCGGAGAAAGCCGTCCGGCAGGTCAGGCCTCGCCGCGGCTGCGCCGCGGCATCCGGCGCGGCATCGGTGGCTTGGCCAGCTCCTCGGGCAGCCGGAGCAGCGGGTTGGTCGCGCTCGCGATGACCTGGCTGGCCGTTTCCATGATCCGCTGGCCGCGGGCCCGCGACGCCGATCTGAGCAGCTCGAACGCCTGCCGGGGGCGGATCCGGTGCCGTTCGGCCAGTATGCCGATGGCCTGCTCCACCCGGACCCGGACGGTCAGCGCGCGCTCGAGCTGGGCCACGGTCTCCTTGAGCTGCTCGGCTTCGGCCAGTTCCGCGGTGCTCGGGCCAGCCCGGTGCGCGCCGCCGCGGGCGGCCCGGTGGCCCGCTGGCGCGCCAGCGGGGTCCTGGCCACGCACGCCGGGGGCAGGTGGGCCCGCCATCAGGCCCACGTTCCGGCCGCCCGTGTCGTCCGGCCGGGCCGGCGGGGCGGAGCTGGCCGCGGCCGCATCCAGCTCGGCCTGCTCGTCCGCGGTCAGCTCGGCGTTGAGGATGTCGGCCAGCACCATGGCGCTGGTCAGGTCGGGCAGCTCCTCGTCGCCGACCCGCCAGCCGGTGGGGGTGCGGGCCACCGCCTGGAGCGGCGCCGTGTCACCGTCGCTGGCCGGCCCGGGCCAGCTGGCCGGGGCGGCGGGCCCGGCGCTGCCGTCATCCCGGCCCGGATCCCGGTCCGGCCCGTTTCCGGGCATGCCAGCGGCACCGGTGCGCGCACCCGCACCGGCCCCGTTACGGTCATGCCTGCCACTCATGAGTTCGCGGCGAGCCCGCGCAGCCTTTCCTTTACCTGGGCCGCCGACGGATTGGTCAGCGCCGTCCCGTCGGGGAATACAACGGTTGGCACGGTCATGTTCCCCCCGTTGACGCTGATGACAAAGCCAGCCGCCGTCTCATCGCGCTCGATGTCGATCTCGGCTACCTCTATCCCGTCTCGTGCCAGCTGTCCTTTCAGCCGACGGCAGAACGCGCACCATTGCGTCGAGTACATCGTTACCCGCTCTGACACGCATCTGCTCCTATCGTCGCAAGATTGTCCCGCTCCCTCAACGCGGCGCGGGGCCGCCAGCTTCCCGGCGGCCCGGGGCAGACCTCCCGTTTCCGGCTTTCCCGCGGGCGCGGCTGGCGCCCGGCGCGCGTGTCGGCGGGATGGGGCAGGATGGCGGGGACCGGAGGTGCGCAGTGGCAGCTGGCGAGCTGGAAGCTGGTGGGCGGGGGCCGGCCCGGCTGACCCGGAGTCGGTGCTCGCCGCGCTGGACCCGGAGCAGCGGCAGGTCGCGCTGGCCACCCGGGGGCCGGTGTGCGTGCTGGCCGGGGCGGGCACCGGCAAGACCCGGGCCATCGCGCACCGGATCGCCTACGCGGCGCTCACCGGGGTGGTAGACCCCGGGCACGTGCTGGCGCTCACGTTCACCACCCGCGCGGCGGGCGAACTGCGCGCCCGGCTGCGCCAGCTGGCCGGCGGGGCAGCCGGGCTGGACCGGGTGCAGGCCCGCACGTTCCACTCGGCCGCGCTGCGCCAGCTCAGCCACTTCTGGCCGCGCACCGTGGGCGGCCGCCCCCCTGCGGTGCTGGATTCGAAGGTCAGCCTGGTGGCCGAGGCGGCCCGCAAGCAGCACGCCGGGGCCAGCCTGGCCGAGCTGCGCGACGTGGCGGCGGAGATCGAGTGGTGCAAGGTGCTGGGCGTCCGGCCGGATGAATACCCGGACCGGGCGGCCGAGGCCGGGCGCACCACCCCGCTGGCCCCGGCCCTGGTGGCCCGGCTCTACGCCGGCTACGAAGACCTGCGCCGGGAGCGCCACCTGGTCGATTTCGAGTCCGTACTGGAGCTGACCGCCGCCATCCTGGCCGAGCACCCGGAGGCGTCCGCGCTGATCCGGGACCGGTACCGGTATTTCGTGATCGATGAGTACCAGGACGTCAACCCGCTGCAGAAGCTGCTGCTGGACAGCTGGGCGTCCGGCCGGGACGACGTCTGCGTGGTCGGTGACCCGCGGCAGACCATCTACTCGTTCGCCGGGGCCACGGCCGGGTACCTGACCGGGTTCCGCGCGGACTTCCCGGATGCGGCCGTGATCCGGCTGGTCCGGAACTACCGGTCCACGCCCCAGGTGGTCGCGCTGGCCAACCAGCTCACCGGGCTGGCCGGCCGGCGGCCGCTGGCCAGCCAGCTGCGCTCCCGGCCGGCCGCCGCGGGCGGCGCCGGTGGCGGCACCGCCGCGCTGGTCGCGCAGCGGGCGGCCGGGCCCGCGGCGGAGTTCGCCGAGTACGCCGACGAGCAGCAGGAGGCGGCGGCCATCGCGGCCCGGGTGGCCGGGCTGCGCGACGCCGGGGTGCCACTCAGCCAGGTCGCGGTGCTGGTCCGGACGAACGCCCAGACGCTGCCCGTGGAGCAGGCCCTGGCCGGGGCCGGGGTGCCCTGCCAGCTGCGCGGCGCGGAACGGTTTTTCGACCGGCCCGAGGTGCGCCAGGCGGCTGGGCTGCTCCGGGCCGCGGCCAGGTCCGCGCCCGCCGACGGGCGGGCTAGCGATCCGGTGAGCGAGGTCCGGGCCATCCTGGGCGGGCTTGGCCTGACCCGGGAGCCACCCGCCGGGCGGGGCGCGGCCCGGGAACGGTGGGAGTCCCTGACGGCGCTGGCCCAGCTGGCCACGGACTACCTCACCGGCCAGCCCGGCGGCGGGCTGCCCGGTTTCGCGGCCGAACTGGCCCACCGGTCGGAGATCGAGCACGCCCCGGCCCTGGCGGGGGTGACGCTGGCCTCGCTGCACTCGGCCAAGGGCCTGGAGTGGGACGTGGTGTTCCTGCCCGGCCTCACCGAGGGCGGCCTGCCCATCGTGCACGCACAGACCGAGGAGGCCATCGAAGAGGAACGGCGGCTGCTGTACGTGGGGGTGACCCGGGCCCGGGACCAGCTGTTCCTGTCCTGGCCGCTGGCCCGGGCCCCGGGCGGCCGCCGGTCCCGCAAGCCGTCCCGGTTCCTGGACGGGCTGCGCCCGCCCGCCTGCCGGCCTGCCGCGCTGGCCTGACCGGTACGGTGCCACGGTGAGCAAGGCGCTGGACAGGTGGCTGCCCTACGGCCAGGAGTCCCGGTCCGCGGCCGGGCCGGCGGGCTGGCCCGCGGGCAAGTGTTTACTCACCAGGGTGAGCTGGTCGGGTCCGTGGTCCAGGAAGGACTCATCCGGGGGCTGCGGTAGCGGCAGAAAAAGAGTTGCCCCGTCCCGGCCGCGTTCCTTAGGCTGCTGACATGTTCCAGGGCGAGCTGACGACGCCGTAGGAAGGGGGTGTCCCTGGTGAATAACAACATGCGTTCGGTTCCGGTCGCGGGCATGCCGTGGGCCGGAGCTTTTGCTGCCGCACCGGGCACCTGCCTGCCGATGGCCGGGCCGGCTCTCCGCAACCCGGCCGAAGACATTGTGCTGGCGCGACCGCGTGTCAGCACCGGTGTCCTCGCGCAGCGGCGTGACCAGGCGTTTGCCCAGGTCAAGCCCGGCTTCGGCCAGCAGAGCACCGCCACCGAGACGTACACCCACGCTATCCGCGCTGCCGCTGACGGTGGCAGCCAAACGGGTTCGCTTCCAGCCTGGGATCCGGTCTAGAAAAGGCCGGCCTGGATCCCTCAGAGGCCGCGGACCCGCACCGGGTCCGCGGCCTTAGTCATTTCCCGGGCCCGCCGTTTTGTCAGACCCATGAGAGACGGTAAGAGCAGGACGAGAGGGGTTGGACGATGTACGGGCCCGGTACCGCCGCCGTAGCAGCGGGCGCGGCGGGGTTCGAGGCAGTCTCGGCACCAGAAGCGGTGCGGGCAGGCCAGCCGCATAGCGTGCAGCCGGCCGCGGTGGCTCCCACTGTGGTGCCGGCGGCGCGCAGCGCAGAGTTGCCCTGCACCGACGATCCGGAGCTGTTCTTCGCCGAGTCTCCGCAGGATGTGGAGACGGCTAAGGCGCTCTGCATCGGTTGCGCCGCCAGGATGGCATGCCTGGCCGGGGCTATGGAGCGCCGGGAGCCCTGGGGCGTGTGGGGCGGCGAGCTGTTCCTGCGTGGCCAGATCGTGCCGCGGAAGAGGCCGCGCGGACGCCCGCGCAAGGCCGACGTGGCGGCCTGACCTGGTCGCCAGCCAGCGAATCAGTCAGCGAAGACGGGCGGTGGAGTGAGATGTACTCAGCCAGCAATCCAGCAGAGCGGCAACGCGAACTGCTGGTCCAGGCCCGCCGTGATGGTCAGGTCGCGCATGTGCGTGCACTGCGCCGGTCAGCCCGCCGGGTAGACCGGGCCGCCCGCCGGCTGGAGCGGGCGCGCTCCGCCGCGCGGCGGCTGCGCGGTGCGGAGCAGATGTCCTGACCAGCGAGCGGGGAGCGGGGGCGGCCGGTACCGGCCGCCCCCGCCGGTATGTCCGGGCCGGCCTCAGCGGGGGGCCAGGTCGCCTGGGCTGGACTGCGGATCCCGCGGATCCTGGTCCCCCGGGCCGGGGTCCAGCACATCCCCGGGGCCGGGGTCCAGCACGTCCCCGGGGCCGGGGTCCAGCACGTCCCCGGGGCCGGGGTCCAGCACGTCCCTGGGGCCGGGGTCGAGCACGTCCCTGGGGCCGGGGTCGAGCACGTCCCTGGGGCCGGGGTCCAGCACGTCCCCCGCGGTGGCTAGCTCCGGGGGCGGCCCGCTGCCGGCGGGCAGCCTGGTCCCGTTGACCGCGTAGCCGGGCATCCAGCGGAGCATCTCGGCCCGGAACGGCCCCTCCGATCCGAGCTGGCACAGCACGCCGATGCCCTCGGTGGACACCCGGTGGATGAGCACGTAGGACGGCGGCAGGTTGAGCCGCCGGCCCAGGTTGGACGAGCGGGGGTCGGTCACCCGGGCCGCTTCCGAGCGCAGCCATTCCCGGCTGAACTTGAACGTGTCATGCCGGGACGGCTCAGCCAGCGGGGCCAGGAAGGCGTACAGCGCGTCCAGGTCGACGTCGATGCCGGGGCGGACGAAACCCTGCTCGCGGAGCTCGTCCTCGGCCTCGCGGATGTCGCCGTCCTCGTGGATGATGCGGAGCAGCTTGCCGATGAACGGGGGCAGGCCGCCGGGCAGCCGGTCCACCGCGCCGAAGTCGAGCACGCCTAGCCGCCCGTCGGCCAGTATCCGGAAGTTGCCCGGATGCGGGTCAGCATGAAGCAGCCCGGCGCGAGCCGGGCCGGAGAACAGGAACCGGGTGAACAAGACCCCGGCCCGGTTCCGTTCCTCCTGGGTGCCCGAGTCAATGATCTTGGACAGCGGGGTGCCGTCCATCCACTCCGTGATGAGCACGTGGTCGGTAGCCTGGACCACGGGCGGCACGTAGATGTCCGGGTCCCCGGCGTAGGCGGTGGCGAAGGCCTGCTGCGAAGTGGCCTCCAGCCGGTAGTCGATCTCCTCGGCGATCCGGGCCCGCAGCTCGTCGAGCAGGGGCTTGACCTCCAGCCCGGGCATCAGGATGCCGAACAGCCAGCCCGCCCGGCTGATCTGGTTGAAGTCGCTGAGCAGCGCCCGCCCGGCCCCGGGATACTGGATCTTCACCGCCACCTGGCGGCCGTCGTGCCACACCGCGCGGTGCACCTGCCCGATGGACGCGGCCGCCCTGGGCAGGTCGTCGAACTCGCGGAACGTGTCCCGCCAGTCCGGTCCCAGGTCGCCGGCCAGCACCTCGTGCACGGTCCGGGCAGGCAGCGGCGGGGCGGACTCCTGCAGCCGGGTCAGCGTGGCCCGGTACGGCCCGGCGATCTCCGGCGGCAGCGCGGCCTCGAAGATGGACAGCGCCTGGCCGAGCTTCATGGCGCCGCCCTTGAGCTCACCCAGCACCCGGAAGATCTGTTCCGCCGTGCGCTGCTGGATTTCGGCGGCGACCAGCTCGGCCGACTTGCCGCCGATGCGCTTGCCCAGCCCCAGGGCAGCCCGGCCCATGAGGCCGGCCGGCAGGCTGGCTAGCTTGGCGGTCCGGGTCACGGCATGTCGAGGCAGGTCGTCGTTCACGCTTACATTCTCCGGCAGGTTGGCAATCGGTTGCTACAGGGGCACTGCCCATGCCGCGGCCAGCTACGCCGCCGCCATTGCCAGGCCGGCGATACCAGCTCCAGTGTGCCGTTGAGCACAGCGCCGGGTGGCCGGGCCAGGTCGAGGCAGCCGAGCACCTGGGTGACGGCCTGGGCGGCGACCGCCGTGGCCAGCGTAGCCGCGCAGGCCACCGGGAGCGAGGCCTGCCCGGCCAGCTGGGCCAGGATGAACGGCCACGCCGGATCGCGGTCCGCCCGGGCCAGCTCCACGCAGCCCAGGCAGGCGGACTCGCCCGGCAGGACCAGCGGGCCGACCACGCCAATCGCCTCCCGGGCCGACGCGGCCAGGTGCACCACCCCGCTGGCCACCAGGCGCGCGGGTAACTCGGGTGGGTAGCCGTCGGCCAGCACGGCCAGGTCGGGTGGCTGGGCCGGCCCGGCCCGGCTGCGCCTGCCCGCAGCCGGCGGCGGGGCGGCGCCGGCCGGCGTCCCGCCGGCCGCGGCGGCGCCGCGCGGGGTGCTGCCGCGGGAAGTGCTGCTGCGCGGGGCGCGGCCGGGGGAGGTGCCGCCGCGCGACCGGGCCCGCGGTGGGCGGCCGGGCCCGGTGGCTCCGGCCGCGGGCTGGCTGACCGGCCCGGTGCAGGCCACCCGGCCTACCCCGGACGCGGCCAGCAGGCTGGCGATCTCCGACCCGACCGGGCCCGCGCCGTACACCCGGACGGTCGCGGCCTGCCGGCGGGCCAGCACCCGGGCCCCGCCATCGGCATGGCCGTGGGCCAGCGACACCGTGGCCAGTTCGCGGGCCAGCCGGGCCCGCGGGCCGTCCGGCAGCGCCCGCAGCGCGGCGGCCGGGAAGTCCTGGAGCGCGCCGGCCGCGGCCAGCAGCCCGATCACCCGGTCGGCCGCCGCGGCCGGGATGCCGAGTTCCTCGGCTGCGGCCAGCACCTGCCCATGTTCCCGGCTCCCGTCCAGCAGCCCGATCAGCGCCGCCCGCCGCCCCATCCCGGTCAGCGCGACCGCCCGTCTCGGGTCGATGCCGATCTGCACCGTGTCCCGGTCCCGCCAGACCACCGGCAGCCCGGGCTTGATCGCTGGCCTCATGCTGCGATGGTGCCACCGTGGACCGACATTCCGGTCAGCGGCCGGCCACGAGCCCAGCCACGAGTCCAGCCTGTTGATAGCGCTGTGGAATTCCTGGGGCGACCCCGGAGAGCACGGCAGACATAGCCGGGAATGGCGGTGCATGGCCCGACCTGGCCACCCTCTGACCGCCTCCGAACTGGCAATACTCCATGCACTGCCTGTGGATAACGGGCAATTTCGGGTCAGTGGGCGGGACCCGGGCCGCTGTCGTCGGGGCCGCTGTCGTCGGGGCCGCTGTCGTCCGGGCCGCTGTCGCCCGGCTGGCCCGGTCCCGGCTCTGGGCTGAGGCGGTCCTCCTCCGGCTTGGCCGCGTCGGCGCCCGCCTCGACCGCCTCGAGCTCGTCGTCCAGGCTGGACATGTCGAGTTCCGGGCGGCCGGTCACGAAGCCGGCCGGGTCGTCCAGGTCCTCGGCCGTCGGCAGCAGGTCGGGATGCGACCACACCGCGTCCCGGTCCGCGACCCCGCGCGTCTCGGTGAGCTGCTGCCAGAGCGCCGCCGCCTCGCGCAGCCGCCGGGGCCGCAGTTCCAGCCCGACCAGGGTGGCGAACGTCTGCTCGGCCGGCCCGCCGGTGGCGCGCCGCCGCCTGATCGCCTCGGCCAGCGCGTCCGCCTGCGGCAGCCGCCCGGTGGCCGCCCCGCTGACCACCGTGGCCACCCAGCCCTCGACCAGCGCCAGCAGGGTTTCCAGCCGGGCCAGGGCGGCCTTCTGCTGCGGGGTGTCCTCGGGCTGGAACAGCGAGGCGTCGGCCAGCGCGTCGCGCAGTGCCTCCGGGTTGGACGGGTCGATCTGCGGCATGGCATCACGCAGCGCCGAGGTGTCCACGGTGATACCGCGGGCGTAGTCCTCGACCGCGGCCAGCAGCCGGGACCGGAGCCAGGGCACATGGGCGAACAGCCGGTGGTGGGCGGTCTCCCGCAGGGCCAGGAAGATGCGGATCTCATCCGATCCCACCGACAGGCCCTCGCTGAAGCTGGCCACCCCGGACGGGAGCAGCGCGGCCACGCCCTCCGGGCCGAGTGGCAGGCCGACGTCGGTGGAGCTGACCACCTCCTGGGCCAGCGCGCCGACCGCGGCCCCGGTCTGGCCGCCGACCATCATGCCGCCGATCCGGCGCATCATCGCGCCCAGGCCACCCAGCCCGGCCAGGCCGCCCATGCCGCCCATGCCGCCGGTCATCGCCTGCAGCGCCTGGTTCAGCTCGCCGGGCAGCTCACCCCCGGCCCCGGGGTCCATGGTGAGCATGCCGCCCATCGCGTCGACCGCCTTGTCGGCGATCGGGTCACACAGCTTGGACCAGACCGGCAGCGTCGCCTCGACCCATTCCGAACGGCTCCACGCCGTCGCGGTGCGCACACCGCTGGGAAACGCGGTCACCTCGTCCAGCCACAGATCGGCCAGCCGGATCGCCTCGACGACCTTCTGCCGGTCGGCGTCCAGCACGCTGGGGTCGCCCTCGGCGGCTACCGTGTGCCGGGCCACGTTCTTGGCCAGGTCCCAGTTGACCGGGCCGCCCTGCCACGACATCAGGTCGGCGAACTGGCGCAGCGCATCGGCGAACTGCTGCGGGTCACCGAACGGGTTGCCGTCACCTGGCGCCGGCCCGGAACCGCCCGGGCCACCAGAACCACCGGAACCGCCCTGGCCCCCAGAACGCCCGGAACCGCCAGGCAGACCAAAGCCGAAGGGAGGATCAGCCATCTCCGCGACCTCTCAGGCAGGATGGAAGGGTCACATCCGCCACGTTATCCCGGGAGCGGCACACGTTGAGCACTGCACAGGCCGAGGTTCGCCGCCAGCGCACTGAGCCCGGGCCGGGTACCGGCCGCGGTAACCGGGCTGGTGACGGCGGCACGCCCCGGGCGGGCAGCGGTGGCACGCCGCCCGCCAGCCAGGCTGATCAGGCCAGGCCGGGGCCTGCCGCCCGGCCAGCGCCGGCCGCCAGGCCGGCGTCCGGGCGCGCGTCCGGGCGGGGCCCGGTCGTCGCCATCACCGGCGCGGCCCGCGGGCTGGGCCACGCCCTGGCCCTGCGGCTGGCCGCGTCGCCCGCGGCCCGGCGGGTGATCGCCATCGACGACCACCGCGGCGATGTCGTGGGCGTGACCTGGCGGCTGGCCGACGTGCGTGACCCGGCCCTGGCTGGCCGGCTGACTGGCGTGGACGTGCTGGTGCACACGGACATCGACATGTCGGCGGACACCGACCACCGGGCCCGCCGTGCGTTCAACGTGCGCGCCGCGCAGACCGTGCTGACCGCGGCCGCGGCCGGCCGGGTGGGCCGGGTGATCCTGGTGACCAGCGCCATGGTGTATGGGGCTGGCCCGGACAACCCGGTGCCGCTGCCCGAAGACGCGCCGCTGGGCGTGGACCATGACGGCAGCGTGGCCGGTGACCTGCTGGAGATCGAGCACCTGGCCCGGCGCTCGCCCCGGTCGCACCCGGGGATGGCCATCACCGTGGTCCGGCCCGCCGCGCTGGTCGGCGAGGGCGTGGACACCCTGGTGACCCGGCATTTCGAGTCGCCGCGCCTGCTCACCGTGAAAGGCTGCCCGCCGCGCTGGCAGTTCTGCCACCTCGAGGACCTGGTCTCCGCGCTCGAGCTGGCCGTGACCGGCCGGATCTCGGGCGTGTTCGCGGTCGGCTGTGACGGCTGGCTGGAACAGGACGAGGTGGAGGAGCTCAGCGGGCTGCGCCGGGTCGAGCTGCCCGCCGGGCTGACGTTCGGCACCGTGCAGCGGCTGCACCGGATCGGCGTCACCCCGGCGCCCGTCTCCGACCTGCGCTACGTGGTGTATCCGTGGGTGGTGGACTGCCAGGCGCTGCGGGCCGTGGGCTGGCGCCCCTCCTACGACAACGCGACCGCGTTCGGGGTGCTGCTCAAGCAGCGGGCCGGGCATCACGCGGTGGCGGGCCGCCGGCTGGCCCGGAAGGAGGCCACCATCACCGCTGCGGGCGCCACGGTGGCGGTCATCGGTACGGCGGCCATCGTGCGGGCTGCCCGGCGCCGCAAGCGCGGCAGCTAGCTGTACCTGGCGAAGTACCGCCAGCCGCCGGGAACCGGACGGCCGGGAACCGGCGGCGCCCGGTCCTGGCTTCCAGGTTCAGGCGCTACCTTGGCTCCGTGACTGTGATCAGGCTGGCCGAGGTGCGCGATGTCCCGTTGTCCGTGGACGAGGTGCTGGCTGCCGTGACCGATCCCGCGGCGGGCGGGATCGTCCTGTTCACCGGCGCGGTGCGGGACCATGACGGGGGCCGGGATGTGCAGCAGCTGTCCTACAGCGCGCACCCGTCGGCGGCCGGGCAGCTGCACCAGGTGTGCGAGAAGGTGGCCGCGGACCACCCGGTGACCGCGATCGCCGCGGTGCACCGGACCGGCGACCTGGAGATCGGTGACCTCGCCGTGGTGGTGGCGGTGGCCAGCCCGCACCGGGCCGAGGCGTTCGCCGCCTGCCGGGCCCTGATCGACGAGCTCAAGCAGAGCGTCCCGGTCTGGAAGCACCAGGTATTCGGCGACGGCGAGAGCGAATGGGTGAACAGTGCGTAGTCTTCCCCCCATGTCCCGCCGCACCATCACGCTGCTGGTGGCCGGAATCGGGGTGGTGGCGGCGGCCCTGGTCGCAGCCCTGGTCCCGGTGCCGTACGTGATCCTCAGCCCGGGCCCGACGCTGAACACGCTGGGCACCACGTCCAGTGGCCCGCTGATCGCCATCAGCGGGCGCCGTACCTATCCGACCAGCGGGCACCTCAACCTGGTCACCGTGTCCTTCGTGGGCGGCCCCGGCGACGGCTTCAACGTATTCACCGCGCTGCGCGCCTGGCTGACCCCGCACGACGCGGTCGTCCCGGCGCAGGAACTGTTCCCGTCCGGGCAGTCCGAGCAGCAGGTGGTCCAGCAGGACACTGAGGAAATGGTCAGCTCGCAGCAGACCGCCGAGGCGGCCGCGCTGTGCACCCTGGGCATCCCGTTCACGTTCCTGGACACGGTCACCCAGACCGAGAAAGGCCTGCCCGCCGCGGGCGTGCTGCACGCCGGGGACGTCATCACGGCCGTGGACGGCACCCCGGTCGGCTGCCGCCACGACGCCGGCACGCTGATCCGCCAGCACCCCCCGGGCAGCCCGGTCACGCTGACCGTGCTGCGGCACGGCCAGACCCAGCACCTCACGGTGAAGACCGCGGACGTGCAGGGGCACTCGGTGATCGGGGTCTACCTCGCGGAGAGCTACCACTTCCCGTTCACGATCAAGATCAAGGTGGGCAACATCGGCGGCCCGAGCGCCGGCATGATGTTCGCCCTGGGCATCGTGGACAAGCTGACCCCGGACGGCCTGACCGGCGGGAAGTTCATCGCGGGCACCGGTGAGATCTCGGCCAACGGCACGGTCGCGCCGATCGGCGGCATCCAGCAGAAGATGGCCGGGGCCCGGGCCGCCGGGGCGACCTGGTTCCTGACCCCGGCGGCCAACTGCCCGGACACCTCGGGGGCGGTGCCGGCCGGGCTGCACCTAGCCAAAGTAGCCACGCTGCGCCAGGCGCTGAGCGACCTCGCCGCGATCAGGGCGGGCCGCAGTGTTCCTGGCTGCTGATCGCGTGGCCGCGACGTGAGGGGAACTGCGTGAGCTTCCGGCCACCCGGACCACCCGGGCCGGCGAGGCCGCCCGGCCGCCCGGCGCTCGCCGTGATCCGGTGGCCGCGGCTGATCCTGCCGGTCATCGCCGCCGTGATCGGCGTCATCGTGCTGGTCGCCATCGTGGCCGGCATCTGGACCGACTGGCTGTGGTTCAGCGCGGTGCACTACACATCGGTGTTCGGCACCACCTACGGCACCAGATGGGCCATGTTCTTCGTGGCCGGGCTGTTCATGGCTCTGGTCACCGGGGCCAACGCGGTGCTGGCCTACCGATTGCGGCCGATCTACCGGCCGGTCCCCGCGGCTGGCGCGGGCGGCTCGGGCGGGGACAGCTACCGGCTGGCCATCGACCCGCACCGGCGGCTGCTGCTCGCCGTGGCGCTGGCCGTGATCGGGGTCATCTCCGGCATCACCGCCGCCGGTGCGTGGCGGACCTGGCTGCTGTTCGTCAACCAGGTCCCGTTCCGGGTCCGGGACCCGCAGTTCCACCTGGACCTGTCGTTCTTCGTGTTCACTTACCCGTTCATCCGGCTGGTGCTCAGCTACCTGTTCTGGGCCGTGCTGCTGTCGCTGGTGCTGGCCCTGCTGGTGCACTACCTGTACGGCGGGCTGCGCATGCAGGGCCGGCATCCCCGGGTCACGGTGGCCACCCAGGCCCACCTGTTCGTCCTGTTCGGCATCTTCGTCCTGCTCAAGGCGGTCGCCTACTGGTTCGACCGGTACGGGATCGACTTCTCCCAGCGCGGCGCGGTAACCACCGGGGCGTCCTACACCGACGTGAACGCGGTCCTGCCGGCCAAGACCGTACTCGCGGTCATCGCCATCATCTGCGCGCTGCTGTTCTTCGCGGGCGCGGCCCGGCGCAGCGCCATGCTGCCCGCGGTCGGGTTCGGCCTGCTGGTGCTGTCCGCGATCCTGATCGGCGGGCTGTACCCGGCCATCATCCAGCAGTTCGTGGTCAAGCCGAACGAGCTGGCCAAGGAGACCCCGTACATCCAGAAGGAGATCGACAGCACCCGGCAGGCGTACGGGATCACCGCCGCCAAGGTCAGTGTGCACGGCTACCCGGCCATCGCCACCACATCGTCGTCCTCACTGGCCAGCCAGGTCAGCGGGCTGCAGGGGATGCGGCTGCTCGACCCGGACATCGTGTCGCCGACGTTCCAGCAGCTGCAGCAGGTCAAGAGCTACTACCAGTTCCCTGGCCAGCTGGCCATGGACCGCTACCGGCTGCCCGGCGCCGTGCTGCCCCGGGACACAGTGATCGCGGTCCGCGGCATGGGCGGCCCGCCGCCCGGGCAGGGCAACTGGATCAACACCCACCTGGTCTACACGCACGGCTTCGGGGTGGTCGCGGCCACCGCGGACAGCGTGCAGGACAACGGCAACCCGTCGTTCGTGGAGAGCCAGATCCCGCCCACCGGGGTGCTCGGGCTGCGCCAGCCCCGGGTGTACTTCGGCCAGCAGGAGAACACGTACGCGATCGTGGGCGGCCCGCCCGGCGCCCGCCAGGAGGAGCTCGACTATCCGTCGGCCGGCGGCCAGCAGAACAACACGTACCGCGGCGGCGGCGGGGTGGACGTCGGGTCCCCGCTGAACCGGCTGCTCTACGCGATCAAGTTCCGCGAGATGAACATCCTGCTGTCCGGCGCGATCAACGGCGACTCGAAGATCCTCTACGACCGGCAGCCGCTGGCCCGGGTGGCCAAGGTCGCGCCGTTCCTCACCCTGGACGGCGAGTCCTACCCGGTGGTCGCGGACGGGCAGATCTGGTGGGTGGTGGACGGGTACACGACCACCGACCTGTACCCCTACTCGCAGCGGCTCAGCCTGGCCCAGGCCACCTCGACCAGCGACGCGCCGGACGGCTCGGTGGCCGGGCAGCAGGTCGGCCAGATCAACTACATCCGCAACTCGGTCAAGGCGGTGGTGAACGCGTACACCGGCGCGGTCACGCTGTATGACTGGGACCCGCAGGACCCGATCCTGCGGACCTGGATGCGGGCGTTCCCCGGCGTCATCAAGCCGAAGAGCGACATCCCGGACTACCTGATGCCGCACCTGCGCTACCCGCCGGACCTGTTCGAAGTGCAGCGCCAGGTGCTTGCGCAGTACCACGTGCTGCAGGCGCAGTCCTTCTACGGCGGGCAGAACTTCTGGGCCGTGCCGGACGAGCCGGGCGCCGCGCAGTCGGTCAACCAGCCGCCGTACTACCAGACGATGACCATGCCGGGCGCGCCGACCGGGTTCTCGCTGACCTCCTCGCTGGTCCAGCGCGGCCGCCAGAACATGGCCGCCTACCTGGCCGTGGACAGCAACCCGGAGTCCCCGGACTACGGCCGGATCCGGGTCCTCCAGCTGCCCCAGGACACCGCCATCCTCGGCCCGCAGCAGGTGCAGAGCACGTTCGAGTCGAACGCCGCGGTGTCCCGGCAGCTGGCGCTGTACCGGCAGGAGGGCTCCACGGTGATCCTGGGCAACCTGATCACGCTGCCGGTGGCCGGCGGGCTGATCTACGAGCAGCCCATCTACATCCGGGCGGCCAACACGAGCGGCGGGGCCAGCAGTTCCGGCTCCTACCCGGTGCTGCAGCGCGTGGTGGTGTCGTTCGACGGCAACGTCGGGTTCGGCCCGACACTGCAGAATGCGCTGAGCCAGGTGATCCCCGGGCTCGGCGGGCCCGGCTCGCCCGGCAGCAGCGGGTCCGGCACCGGCCCGGGCAGCGGTGCCACCGGCCAGGGCTCGGTCAGCGCCGCGGTCCGCGGTGACCTGGCCCAGGCCGAGTCGGATTACGCGAAGGCGGAAGCGGCCCTCAAACAGGGGGACCTGACCGGCTACGCGAAGGACATCGCACAGATGAAGGCCGCGCTCGACCAGGCGCAGCAGGCCGCCTCGCCGCACCCAGCGCCGTCGCACAGCGCCCGCCCGTCGCCCTCCCCGTCCCGGTAGCGGCCCGGTGGCTGGCCGGTCGCAGCCAGGCCGCCCGGGCGGCTACTCTGGTCTAGACCTTAGTGGTTCAGCCCGGTCGGCCAGCCGCGCCGGCGACGCGGCACGGCCGCCCCGGAACATGGGTGGCGATGCTCACCGGCAGGTCGACGGAGGGCGTACGCTCGGTCGTGACGGGACATTCATCAATGCTGACTGGCCAGTTATCTGGCATCTTGGGCCCGCAGGTGGGGGGAAGGAGACAGACTGCTCGTGGCACCTCGGGTGCTGGTTGACGCCACCACTGTGCCGGCCGACCGGGGCGCGCTGGGCCGCTACGTGGACGGCCTGATCGTCGCGCTCGCGGCCATCGGGGCTGACCTCGCCGTAGCCTGCCAGCGAGCCGACGAGGAGCGCTACGGCAGGCTCATCCCCGACGCCATCGTGGTGGCCGGGCCGACCGCGATCGCGCACCGCCCGGCCCGGCTGGCCTGGGAGCAGACCGGCCTGCCGCTCGTGGCCCAGCAGGTGAACGCGGACGTGCTGCACGCCCCGCACTACACCATGCCGCTGCGCCCGGGCGTGCCGGTGGTGGCCACCATCCACGACCTGACCTACTTCACCGAACCGGACGCGCACAACGCGGTCACGGCCACGTTCTTCAAGTCGGCCATCCGCACCGCGGCCCGGCGGGCCACCCGGCTGATCGTCCCGTCCAAGGCGACCCGGGACGAGCTGGTCCGGGTGGTCGGCGCCGACCCGACCCGGATCGACGTCGCCTACCACGGCGTGGACCACACCGTGTTCCACCGGCCCAGCCCGGAGCGGATTCGCCAGATGTCCGACCGGCTCGGCCTGCATGGCCGGCCCTACGTGGCCTACCTGGGCGGCCTGGAGCCGCGGAAGAACGTGCCCGCGCTGATCACCGGCTGGGCGGCGGCGGTGACCGACCTGACCGACCCGCCCGCGCTGGTCCTGGCCGGCGGCAGCGGGTGGAGCGAGGAAGTGGACGAGGCGGTGGCCGCGGTGCCCGCCCACCTGCGCCTGGTCCGTCCCGGCTACCTGCGCTTCACCGACCTGCCCGGCTTCCTCGGCGGCGCCCTGGTGGTGGCGTTCCCGAGCCGCGGCGAGGGCTTCGGCCTGCCGGTGCTGGAGGCGATGGCCTGCGGTGCCCCGGTGCTCACCACGCACCGCACGTCGCTGCCCGAGGTGGGCGGGGACGCGGTCGCCTACACCGAGCCGGACGCCGCGGACATCGAGGCCGCGCTGCGCGGGCTGCTGGCCGACCCGGCCCGCCGTGAGGCGCTCGGTGAGGCCGGGCACGCCCGGTCGCAGGAGTTCAGCTGGACCGCCTCGGCCGAGGCGCACATGGCGTCCTACCAGCGTGCGGCAGCGCAGCGCGGAGAGTAATCTCGCTCCTCATGTCAGCTCAGCCAGCAGACCGCGAACCACTCGAGGCCATCCTGCTCGTCGGCGGGCAGGGCACCCGGCTCCGGCCGCTCACCATCGGCACGCCCAAGCCCCTGCTGCCCACCGCCGGGGTCCCGTTCCTGGCCCATCAGTTCGCCAAGGCCGCGGCCTGCGGCGTCACGCACGTAGTGCTCGCTACCGCCTACCGGGCCGAGATGTTCACCGAGTACTTCGGCGACGGAGGGGCGTTCGGCCTGGGGATCTCGTATGTGCAGGAGGCGGAACCGCTGGGCACGGGCGGGGCCATCCGGAACGCCTCGGCCGGGCTGCGCAGCGGCCCGGACGCGCCGGTTGTGGTGCTGAACGGGGACGTGCTGTCCGGGCACGACCTGCCGGCCCAGATCGACCTGCACCGGAAGGCCGACGCCGCGGTCACCCTGCACCTGGTCGAGGTGCCTGACCCAGCCCGGTTCGGCTGCGTGCCGACCGATGGCAGCGGGCGGGTCACGGCGTTCCTGGAGAAGACCCCGGACCCGGTGACGAACCGGATCAACGCGGGCTGTTACGTGTTCCGCCGGTCGGTCATCGACGGCATCCCCGCGGGCCAGGTGATCTCGGTCGAGCGGGCGACGTTTCCCGGGCTGATCAGCGCGGGCGCGGTCGTGATGGGTTACCCGGAGTCCGCGTACTGGCTCGACGTGGGCACCCCCGAGGCGTTCGTCCAGGGCTCCTGCGACCTGGTGCGGGGACGGCTGGCGTCCACTGCCGTGCCGGCCGGCCGGGGCGCGCCCGGCGAGTCGCTGGTGCTGGACGGCGCCGACGTGCATCCGGCTGCCCGGCTGCGCGGCGGCACCGCGGTCGGCGCGGGCGCGCAGGTGGCCGCGGCCGCGGACGTCGGCGGCAGCGTGCTGTTCGACGGGTCCAGCATCGGCGCGGGCGCCCGGGTGACCGGCAGCGTGGTCGGCCGGGGCGCGTGGATCGGCGACGGCGTGGTGCTGGACGGCGTGGTGATCGGGGACGCCGCGCGCATCGGCCCCGGAAACGAGCTGCGCGCCGGGATGCGGGTCTGGCCCGGTACGGAACTGGGCCCGAC
This sequence comes from uncultured Actinomycetes bacterium, assembly GCA_963834515.1. Taxonomy (GTDB): domain Bacteria; phylum Actinomycetota; class Actinomycetes; order Streptosporangiales; family Streptosporangiaceae; genus RYN-230. Next base: position 491,325 of record CAWICB010000002.1, read on the forward strand.
GTGCGTCCGCTTCTCCACGGACGTGTGAGCGCCGGGCAGGCCCAGCCCCGGGCGCCGGCCCCCGGTACCGAACGCCCGCGGGCGGCCCATGCCGCTGAGCCCGACGCGGCCGGCGAGTGGCGGGTGCCATTCGCGCTGGACCTGCCGCGGACCCTGGGCGTGCATGGGCGCGGCCGCAGCGACCCGGCGTACCGGGCTGAGGCCGACGGCAGCATCTGGCGCACCTCACTGACCCCCGACGGCCCGGCCACGGTGCGCGTGCAGGTGCTGGCCGCGCCGGCCTCAGCCCGCACAGCCGGCGTGCCGGCCTCGGCGCGGAGCGGCGACCGTGGGGTTCCGGGGGGTCGCCCCCCCGGAACAACACTGCGCGCCAGCGCCTGGGGGCCGGGGGCGTCCTGGCTGCTGGCCTCACTGCCCGGCGCGCTCGGGGCGGACGACGACCGGGCCGGTTTCGACCCGGCCCACCCGGTGCTCCGCGAGCTGTCCACCCGGTTCCAGGACGTCCGGATCGGCCGGACCGGCCGGGTGCTCGAGGCCCTGGTGCCCGCGGTGCTGGAGCAGAAGGTGGTCGGCGCCGAGGCCCGCCGGGCCTGGCGGTACCTGCTGCTCCGGTACGGCGGGCTGGCCCCGGGGCCGGCCCCGGTGGGCATGCGGGTGCCGCCGCCCGCGGCCGCCTGGCGGCGGATCCCGTCCTGGGAGTGGCACCGGGCCGGGGTGGAGGGAGTGCGGGCCCGCACCATCATCGGCGCCGCTGAGGTGGCCGGGCGGCTGGAGGAGATCGTGGCGATGAGCTCCGCGGATGCCGACCGGCGGCTCCGCGCACTGCCCGGGATCGGCCCGTGGACCTCGGCCGAGGTACGCCAGCGGGCGTGCGGGGACGCGGACGCGGTGTCGGTCGGTGACTACCACCTGCCCGCCCGGGTCGGCTGGGCGCTGGCCGGCCGGGTGGTGGACGACGCCGGCATGCTCGAGCTGCTCGCCCCGTACCCGGGGCACCGGCACCGGGCGGCCCGGCTGGTCGAGCTGAGCGGCCTGGCCCCGCCGCGCCGCGGGCCGCGGATGGCGGTCCGCGACTACCGGTCGTTCTGAGCGCGGCCCGCCGACCTAGGGTGGGGGGATGAGCGCCGATACTCCCGCCTCGCGACGCCCGCCGTCTCCCGCTGGCCCCGCTGAGCCCGCCCCGCCGCCCACCGCGCTGCGCCGGGTGCTGGCCCGGGCCCGGGACGGGAAATCGCTCGATCCGGCCGAGGCAGCCATCCTGCTGCACGCCCGGGGTGAGCAGCTCACCGAGCTGATGGGGTACGCGGCCCGGGTCCGCGACGCCGGGCTGGCCGCCGCCGGGCGGGCCGGGATCATCAGCTACTCGCGCAAGGTGTTCATCCCGCTCACCCGGCTGTGCCGGGACCGCTGCGCGTACTGCACGTTTGTCACCGTGCCGGGCCGGCTGGACAGCCCGTACCTGTCCCCGGACGAGGTGCTGAAGATCGCCGCCGACGGGGCCGCGCTGGGCTGCAAGGAGGCGCTGTTCACGCTTGGCGACCGGCCCGAGGCGCGCTGGCCGCAGGCCCGGGACTGGCTGGACGCGCACGGCTACGATGACACGCTGTCCTACGTCCGGGCCATGGCCATCCGGGTGCTGGAGGAAACCGGGCTGCTGCCGCACCTCAACCCGGGCGTGCTCAGCTGGCAGGACTTCCAGCGGCTCAAGCCGGTCGCGCCGTCCATGGGCATGATGCTGGAGACCACCGCGGGCCGGCTGTTCACCGAGCGGGGCGGCCCGCACTTCGGCAGCCCGGACAAGGATCCCGCGGTCCGGCTCCGGGTGCTGGAGGACGCGGGCCGGTCCAGCGTGCCGTTCACCACCGGGATCCTGATCGGCATCGGCGAGACCCGGGCCGAGCGGGCCGAATCGATCTTCGCCATCCGCCAGGTGGCCCGGGAGTACGGCGGCATCCAGGAAGTGATCGTGCAGAACTTCCGGGCCAAGCCGGACACCAGAATGCGGTCGGTGCCGGACGCCGGCCTGGACGACCTGGCCGCCACCATCGCGGTGGCCCGGCTGGTGCTCGGGCCGTCGATGCGGATCCAGGCCCCGCCCAACCTGATCGGCGCGGAGTACGGGCTAATCCTGGCGGCCGGGATCGACGACTGGGGCGGCGTGTCCCCGCTGACCCCGGACCATGTCAACCCGGAACGGCCCTGGCCGCAGATCGACGAACTGGCCGCGCGGACCGCGGCGGCCGGGCTCACGCTGCGCGAGCGGCTCACCATCTACCCGGGCTACCAGCGGGAGCCGTGGCTCGACCCGAGGCTGGCCGCTCATGTGGCCGCGCTGGCCGACCTGGGCACCGGGCTGGCCCGGGAAGACGCGGCGCCAGCGCCGGCCCTGGCAGGAGCCGGACGGCGGCTGGGGCGAAGCGGCCGGGCGGACCGACCTGCACGTGACCATCGACACCGCCGGCCGGGCCGCCGACCGGCGGGCCGACTTCTCCGAGGTGTATGGCGACTGGGCCGAGGTGGCCACCCGGATCCCCAGTCAAGTGCCTGTGCCCAAGCGGGTGCGACACGAAGTGGCGGCCGCGCTGCGCAGCGCGGAACGGGATCCGGCCGGGATCACGGATGCCGAGGCGCTGGCCCTGCTGGACGCCGACGGCGCCGAACTCGACGCGCTGGCCGCGCTGGCCGACGGGCTGCGCCGGGACGTGGTGGGGGACGAGGTCAGCTACGTGGTCACCCGGAACATCAACTTCACCAACGTGTGCTACACGGGCTGCCGGTTCTGCGCGTTCGCCCAGCGCCGGACCGACGCGGACGCCTTCACGCTGTCCCTGGAGCAGATCGGCGACCGGGCCGCGGCGGCCTGGGCGGCGGGCGCGACCGAGGTGTGCATGCAGGGCGGCATCCACCCGGACCTGCCCGGCACGGCCTACTTCGACATCGCGGCCGAGGTCAAGCGGCGCTGCCCGGACCTGCACGTGCACGCGTTCTCGCCCATGGAGGTGGTGAACGGGGCGTCCCGCACCGGGCTGCCGGTCCGGGACTGGCTGATCCGGGCCCGGGAGGCCGGCGTCGGGTCACTGCCCGGCACCGCGGCCGAGATCCTGGACGACGACGTGCGCTGGGTGCTGACCAAGGGCAAGCTCCCGGCCGCGGCCTGGACTGAGGTCATCACGACCGCGCACGAGCTGGGCATCCCGACCTCGGCCACGATGATGTACGGGCACGTGGACACCCCAGCGCACTGGGTCGGCCACTTGCGGGTCATCCGCGGCATCCAGGAGCGGACCGGCGGCTTCACCGAGTTCGTGCTGCTCCCGTTTGTGCACGCCAGCGCGCCGATCTACCTGGCTGGCCTGGCCCGGCCCGGGCCGACCCGGCGGGAGAACCGGGCCGTGCACGCGCTGGCCCGGATCATGCTGCACGGCGCGATCAGCTCGATCCAGTGCTCCTGGGTCAAGCTGGGCGACGAGCAGTGCCAGGAGGTGCTGCAGGGCGGGGTCAACGACCTGGGCGGCACGCTGATGGAGGAGACGATCAGCCGGATGGCTGGGTCCCAGCACGGCTCGTACAAGACGATCAGCCAGTTCGCGGCCATCGTCGCCCCGCTGGAGCGGCCGCTGCGGCAGCGCACCACGACCTACGGGCGGCCGTCCGCAGAGCGGCTGGCCGCCGCAGCGGCCAGCGACGGCGTGACCCCGGCTGTCCGCACCCCGCTGCCGCTGGTGACGCCGTAGCGGGCGCACTACAGCCCGGCAGCGGGCATGATGCTGCGGTGGCGGGGATCGCCGCGGGAAGGGGATGACCAGATGGCCGACCGGGCGGCCCAGCCAGCCGCGCCACCGGCGCGCCGCGCCCAGCTCACCGGGTGGGGCCGGATCGCGCCCTCGATGGCGCGACTGGCCGAGCCAGCCGACCCGGGCCAGGTCGCGGCGCTGCTCGCTGCGGTGCCGCCCGCGGGCCGCGGCGTGATCGCCCGTGGCCTGGGCCGCAGCTATAACAACGCGGCGCAGAACGGCGGTGGCCTGGTCATCGGCACCGTGGCGATGAACCGGGTGCTGAGCCTGGACGCGGGTACCGGGCTGGCCGCCTGCGAGGCTGGGGTCAGCCTGGAGCAGCTGATGGTGGCCGGGCTGCCCGGCGGCTGGTTCGTGCCGGTGACCCCGGGCACCCGGCAGGTGACGGTGGGCGGTGCGATCGCGGCCGACGTGCACGGCAAGAACCATCACCGGGCGGGCAGCTTCGCCGGGCACGTGCCCTGGTTCGACCTGCTGCTGCCGGACGGCTCGGAGCGGCGGGTCACCCCGGAGGGTGCGCCCGCGGTGTTCTGGGCCACCGCGGGCGGGATGGGACTGACCGGCATCATCCTGCGGGCCGGCGTGCAGCTGACCAGGGTGGAAACGTCCCGCCTCAAGGTGGACACGGTGCGCACCGCGGACCTTGACGAGACCATGGCCTACCTGTCTGCCACCGACGACCGCTACGGCTACACGGTGGCCTGGACCGACTGCCTGGCCCGCGGGGCGAAGCTGGGCCGCTCGGTGATCACCAGCGGGGACTTTGCCGCGGTCAGCGACCTGGCCCCCTGGGACCAGCGGGACCCGTTCGCGTTCCGGCCCGGCGGGCGGCTCGGCGCGCCGGCCGTCTTCCCCAGCGGCCTGCTGAACCCGGCCACCGTCGGGCTGGCCAACGAGGTCTGGTACCGCAAGGCCCCGCGGCGGCTGGACGGCCAGATCCAGACCATCGGCACGTTCTTCCACCCGCTGGACGGGATCAGGAACTGGAACCGGGTCTACGGCCCGGCCGGCTTCCGGCAGTACCAGTTCGTGGTGCCGCTGGGCCAGGAGCAGGTGGTGCACCGGGCGCTGCAGCGGATCGGCGTGGCCCGCGCGCCGTCGTTCGTGACCGTGCTCAAGCGGTTCGGCCCGGCCGATCCCGGGTTCCTGTCCTTCCCGCTGGCCGGCTGGACGCTGGCGCTGGACTTCCCGGCCCGCACACCGGGGCTGGACGGCCTGCTCGACCAGCTCGACGCGGACGTGCTCGATGCGGGTGGCCGGGTCTACCTGGCCAAGGACTCCCGGGTGCGGCCCGAGGTGCTGGCCCAGATGTACCCGCGGCTGGCGGACTTCCGGCAGCTGCGCGCCGACCTGGACCCGGCCGGCCTGCTCGCCTCCGACCTGTCCCGCCGCCTCGGCCTCTAACCCGCCCGCTTTCCTGTTCGTGATGTTGACTTAGCCGACATCCGGATGTCGGCTAAGTCAACATCACGGATGACGGCCAAGGCTCAGGAGTCACAGGAGCAGCAGGAAGTCGTCTGGGTCCCGCGGCGGGCGGTCCCGGGCGGGCGCGGCGGGGTGGCCCACGCCGACTGCGCCCATCGGCTCCCAGCCCGCGGGCAGGCCCAGCGCCGCGCTGGCCACCGGGCGGCAGAACATGGTGCTCGACACCCAGCACGAGCCCAGGCCTTCCACGGCCAGCGCCACTAGCAGGTTCTCCACCGCGGCCCCGGCCGCGACCACGAACATCTCCCGCTCCGCCGCGTTCCGCCGCTGGTCCGGATAGGTGTGCGCGGCGTCGGTGACCAGGCACGGCACGATGATGAGCGGGGCCCGGCGCAGCGGCTCGCCGCGCCGCACCCGCCTGGTGATCTGCTCCTCGGTGAACCCGTCGCCGCGCAGGTCGGCGATCCAGGCGGCCAGCATGTCGTCCAGCAGCCGGGCCCGGGCCGGCGCCGAGGCCAGCACCGCGAACCGGACCGGCGTGGAGTGGTGCGGCGCGGGCGCGGTCAGGGCGGCCGCGATCGACCGGCGCACCGCGGCCACATCCACCGGGTCGCCGGTGAACTTGCGCACCGTCCGGCGGGCGGTCAGCACGTCGGCCGCGCCGTACCGGAACATGTCCTCGTCCGCGGGCCTGATCAGCGCCTGCGCGCCCGGCCCGTCGTCCTCGGTGACGAGCCGGGCCAGGCCGTGGACCACGGCCACCGGCAGGCCGGTCACCTTGCCCTTGACCAGGTCCGCGGCTGACGCCAGCTCGTCGGCCACCGCCGCCAGGGTGACCTCGAGCGGGGTGCCGAACGTGTCCGGCTGGCCCCGGTAGTCGCGCACCGGCAGCAGCCCGGCCGCGCCGATGGCCTGGTCCGTCTGCCCGAGCCGCCACGGCCGTCCCATGGTGTCGGTGATCAGCACGCCGATCTGGACACCGAGCCGCGCCCGGAGCCCGGCCCGGATCCGCCGCGCCGACCCGTCCGGGTCCTCGGGCAGCAGCGCCACCGTCCCCGGCTCGGTGTTGGAGTTGTCCACCCCCGCCGCGGCCAGCACCAGGCCGTGCCGGGTCTGCACGATGCGTGCCGGGCCGCGCTGCGCCACCACGCGGACCGTCTCGGCCTCGATGGCCTTGTCCCGGTCGGTCTGGATGACCCGGTCCTCCGCTTTGCTGACCACCTTCGAGGTGATCACCACGATGTCCCCGTCGGCCAGTGTGGGCGCGGCCGCCACGATCAGCCCGGCCAGGTCCGCGCCTGGCCGCACCTCGGGGAAGCCGCCCAGCGCGGCCACGCTGAAAGCCGGCCGCTCGTCCCCGCTCATCCGGCCAGCTCCACGGCCAGGTCCAGGGCGGCCCGGGCGATCGCCGACGTGGCCGCGAGGTCGGTCATGTACAGCGGCAGCGCGCGCACCGTGATCCCGGCCAGCTCCGGTGCGTCCACCGCGTCCTTGTCCTGATTGTCTACCAGCCAGCCGGATAGCAGGCCCGGGCCGTAGTGCCCGGCCACCGCGCGCGCGGTGGCGGGTACCCCGATCGCGGCCAGGCAGGCGTCGGCCATGCCACGGACCGGGGCGCCGCCGATGATCGGGGATACGCCTACCACGGTCTTGGCCGTAATGGCCGCCGCGATGCCCGGCACGGCCAGGATGGAGCCGATGCTCACCACCGGGTTGGACGGCGGCAGCAGGATCACGTCAGCGGCGGCGATGGCCGCCAGCACCCCGGGCGCGGGTGCGGCCTGCGCGGCGCCCTGGAACCGGATGTCCGCCGCGGGCACCCCGGCGTGCAGCCGTACCCACCACTCCTGGAAGTGCACCACCCGGCCGTCGGCCAGTGTTACGTGCGTCTGCACCGGGTCGTCGGACATCGGGATCAGCGTGACGCCGGGCTGCCAGCGCTGGCACAGCGCCGCGGTGGCCGCGGACAGCGGCTGGCCAGCGGCCAGCAGGCTGGTCCGCGCGATGTGCGTGGCGAAATCCTTATCGCCGAGCGAGAACCAGTCCGGCCCGGTGCCGTACGCGGCCAGCTCGGCCAGCACGGTGAATGTGTCCCCGGCCCGTCCCCAGCCCTGCTCCTCGCTGATCCCGCCGCCCAGCGTGTACATCACGGTGTCCAGGTCGGGCGAGACGTGCAGGCCGAACAGCGTGATGTCGTCGCCGGTATTGCCGATGACGGTGATGTGGGCGTCTGGGGCTACCGCAGTGAGCCCGCGCAGGAAGCGCGCGGCCCCGACTCCGCCTGCCAGCACGGTGATGCGCATGCCGGCCAGTCTTGCAACCCGGTCCCGCACCCGGTCCGCGAACCCCCCGGGAACCGCGCGATCCGGCTCGCCGGCGTGCTGGGACCCCAGCATTCTGGGTGGACTTTCCGGCCATCAGGGTCAAGAACACAGCCTCTATCACGTATCCAGCTTGACGACAGGCAAGACACGCGGGTGTAATTTCAAGCGTGTAGTTCTCGTGCTCCGGGGGAGAGGGTGCGGGGGATCGAAGGGGTAGGAGGTGCGCTGTGGCCGACGTGATCGTGGCGCTGGCGCCCGGCGGGTTCGGAATCGGCGTGGATGACGCTGCGGAACTAGGCTGGCAGGAACGCGCACTCTGTGCGCAGACGGATCCGGAGGCTTTCTTCCCGGAGAAGGGCGGGTCCACCCGGGAGGCCAAGAAGGTCTGCCGGGGCTGTGAGGTCCGCGCCGAGTGCCTGGAGTATGCGCTGGAGCACGACGAGCGGTTCGGCATCTGGGGCGGGCTGTCCGAGCGCGAGCGGCGCCGGATGAAACGCGAAGCGATCTAGCCCGGCCGGGCCCAGGGCGGCCCGGCCGGGCCGTTCCGGCTGCCATATCGGCACCGCGCAGGTCAGCTGCGGGCGGTGCCGGGGACGCCGCTGCCCGGGTCGCAGGGGTCTGCACGGAAGCGTCCAGAGTGCCTGCCTGGCCGGCATCGGTTCGCGTATTGTTCACCGCGTACCCGCGCCTGCCCGGAGCCAGGCGGGCAGTCAATGCGGTGCCGGGCGGGCGGCCATCCTGAGCAGCAAGCGGACTCGTGTCGTCAACTAACCCGCATGGCAAGCACGTCGTTACCGCGGTGATCGTCGCCCATGATGGTGCCGCGTGGCTGCCGCGCATCGCCGAGGCGTTGCTCGGCCAGACCAGGCCGGTACAGCGGGTAGTCGCCGTGGATACCGGGAGCCGGGACCGCAGCGGCGCGGTGCTGGCCGAGCTGCTCGGCCGGTCGGTGGTGTCCGGCATGGACCGGCGGGCCGGTTATGGCGCCGCGGTGGCCCAGGCGCTGAAGCACCGGGCGGCCAGCACCAACGTGCCCGGGCCGGCTGGCCTGGCGCCCGGGGAGCGGACCGAGTGGATCTGGCTGCTGCACGACGACAGCGAGCCGGCCAGCGACGCGCTGGAGCAGTTGCTGCGCGGCGCGGCCGAGGTCCGGACCGCGGCCGTGCTCGGGCCCAAGGTGATGGACTGGTCGGATCGCCGGGTGCTGCTGGAGACCGGCGTGACCATCGACACGGCGGGCCGCCGGATCACCGGCATCGAGCCGCGGGAGGTGGACCAGGGCCAGCACGACGGGGACCGCGATGTGCTGGCCGTGGGCAGCGCCGGCCTGCTGGTCCGCCGGGACGTCTGGGAGCAGCTCGGCGGCTTCGATCCAGCCATGCCGCTGTTCCGCGACGACATCGACTTCTGCTGGCGGGTGCACTCGGCCGGGCACCGGGTCCGGGTGATCACCGACGCTGTGGTGTACCACCTGGAGGCCACCGCGCGGAACCGGCGCGCGGCCACGGCCGCGCCCCGGCCGCGCCGGATGGACCGGCACAACGCCCTGCTCACCCTGCTGGGCAACCTGCCGCTGCGGCCGGCCATGGCCGCGCTGGCCGGCAACCTGGTGCTGTCCGCGCTGCGCACGCTGTTCTTCCTGCTGGCCAAGCGGCCGCGGGCGGCCCTCGATGAGTTCGCCGCCGTCGGCTCGATACTGGCCCACCCGGTCACGCTGCTCGGCATGCGGCGGCAGCGGGCCCGTGGCCGCCGGGCCGCGTACGGCAAGCTGCGCAGCGACCTGCCCCGGGGCCGGTCGCTGCGGCGGCTGGCCGAGTTCGCGGCCAGCGTCTTCTACAGCTCGACCCAGATCGACACTGCGGGCAGCCACCACGCCACCGACGACCCGGACGAAGACGAGTACCTGCTCACCGATACCGGTGTCGCGCAGCGGATCCTGACCAATCCGGGGGTTCTGCTGTTCGCCGCGCTCACTGCGGTCACGGTGGCCGCGGAGCGGTCGATCATCACCGCGGGCACCCTGACCGGTGGCGCCATCACCCCCGCATTCGGCGGCGCGTCCGCGCTGTGGCACGAGTATCTGCAGAGCTTCCACCCGGCCGGGATCGGCTCGGCCAGCGGCACTCCGCCCTACGTGGCGCTGACCGCCGCGCTGGCCACCGTGCTGGGCGGCAAGCCGTGGCTGGCCATCGACGCCATGCTGATCGGCTGCGTCCCGGTCGCCGGGCTGACGGCCTACTTCGCGGCCCGCCGGGTCACCGCGTCGGTGTGGGCCCGGGTGTGGGCCGGGGCGGCCTACGCGCTGCTTCCGGTGGGTATGGGCGCGGTGGCGGCCGGCCGGTTCGGGGCCGCGGTGGTGTTCGCGCTGCTCCCGCTGATCGGCATGCTGGCCGCGCGTATCTTCACCGCCCCCGCGCGCCGGGCCCGGCGGGCGGCCTGGGCCACCGGCCTGTTCCTGGCCGTGGCGGCCGCGTTCGTCCCGCTGGTCTGGCTGGCCGCGGTGGCCGCCGCGGTGCTGGCCGCGGTCACCCTCGGCCGGTCCCGGCGCGGCACGATCATCAATCTCGGCATCGCCGTGGTCACCCCGGCCGTGCTGCTGCTGCCGTGGACGCTACAGGCCGCCACCCAGCCCGGGCTGCTCTTCCTGGAGGCCGGGCAGAAGGTGCCCGGCCTGGCCACCGCCGGCCTGCCCGCCCGGTCCCTGCTGCTGCTGTCCCCGGGCGGCCCGGGGCTGCCCCCGTTCTGGGTCACCGGCGGCCTGGCTCTGGCCGCGCTGGCCGCGCTGCTGCTCACCGCGCGGCGCTCGGTGGTCCTGGCCGGCTGGTCGGTGGCGCTGCTCGGCCTGCTGACCGCGGTGGCGGTGAGCCGGGTGCTGGTCACCCCGGACGGCGCGACCCGGCCGGTAGTGGCCTGGCCCGGGATCGCCCTGGCCGTGGCAGCCGCGGGCCTGCTGCTGGCCGTGCTGGTCGCTGCGGACGGGCTGCCCGGCCAGCTGGGCGGTGGCCGCTGGCGCCGGCCGGCCGGGCTCGGCGTGGCCCTGCTGGCCGCCGCGGCGGTGAGCGCGCCGCTGCTGGCCGCTGGGGCGTGGCTGACCACCGGGGTCCGTGGGCCGGTCACCGCGTCCAGCGGCCCGGTGCTGCCCGCGTTTGTCAGCGTGTCCGCCGACACCGGCCTGCGGCTGCGCACCCTGGTGCTGCGCCAGGGCCCGGCTGGTGTGACGTTCGAGGTGCTCCGGGACAGCGATCCGCTGATCGGCGCCGGCGACCTGAGCCAGCCGCCCGCCGCGCAGCGCGCGCTGGCCAGCGCCGTGTCCACGCTGGTCGCCCCGGACGGCGGGGATGCCCGGGACCAGGGCCAGGCGCTGGCTGCCCTGGGCATCGGGTACGTGCTGCTGCCCGCGCCGGTCAGCGGGTCGCTGGCCGGCACGCTGAACAACGTCGCCGCGCTGCGCCCGGTCAGCAAGACCGGCACCTTCCAGCTGTGGCGGGTCGCTGTCATCACGGCCCAGGCCCGGGTCATCGAGCCGGACGGCACGGTGGTCCCGGTGGCCGCCCAGCAGGTCGGGGTGTCCGGTGCAGCCGCACCGCGCAGCGGCGGGACGCTGGTGCTGGCCGAGCCGGCCGGCGGCTGGTCAGCCACGCTGAACGGCGCCGCCCTGCCGCCGGTGGCCCCGGTGGACGGCTGGGCCCAGGCGTTCCGGTTGCCGCCAGGCGGCGGCACGCTGGACGTTTCGCACAGCCAGCTCGGCCGGGACCTGATCGTCGCCCTGGAGGCGCTCGCGTTCCTGATCGTCGCGGTGCTCGCGCTGCCGGGCACCCGGGTGGCCGCGGAAAGCGCGGCGCCCACGGCCACCCCGGCGGAGCCCGCGGGCCGCCGCGAGCGCCGGGCGGGCAGCCGGGGCAGCCGGGCGGCCGACGTCCCGGTCGCCGCGATGGCCGCTGGGGGAGCGGCCGCGGCAGCCACGGCCGTGTCCACTGCGGAGCCCGGGCGGGCGGCCACGGCGGTAGTCAGCCCCGGCCCAGGGAGCACCGGCCTGGCCGGCCCAGAGCCGGCCGGTTCGCGGGCGGCCAGTACCGCCGTGGCCAGCACGGGCCTGCTCGGCCGGAGCGCGGCGGGCCGGGCCACGCCGGCCGGCCGGGGTTCCCGGGCGGCGGCGCACGTCGCCGCGGCGGCCCGGACTGGCCGCGGCCCGGATCAGGCCGGGCCTGAGCAGGACTCCGGCGACGGCCGCAGTAAGCGGCGGCCCTGGCGCCGGGGCGGCAAGCAGCCCGCCGAGGCTGCCATGGCCGCCGGAGCCGCACTGGCTGAGCCGCCAGTGCCCCGGCAGCCCGGGTCAGCCGACGAGTATCCCGGTCACCCGGAGGGGTCCAGTGGCGGGTACCCGGCTCAGCCGGGCCGCGGTTACTTCGAGGAGGCCAGCGGCGGTTACCCGGTCCAGGGCGGCTACCCGGAGGGGTCCAGTGGCGGGTACCCGGCTCAGCCGGGCCGCGGTTACTTCGAGGAGGCCAGCGGCGGTTACCCGGTCCAGGGCGGCTACCCGGAGGGGTCCAGTGGCGGGTACCCGGCTCAGCCGGGCCGCGGTTACTTCGAGGAGGCCAGCGGCGGTTACCCGGTCCAGGGCGGCTACCCGGAGGGGTCTAGTGGCGGGTACCCCGCCGGCACCGGCGAGTACCCGGCGGCGGGGCGGCCCGGCTTTCCCGGCGGCCGCCCTGGGCCCGGGGACACCGGCCGCCGGCCGCGGGCAGGCTCCCCGGGCGCGGAGAACCCGGAGCCCACCCGGCCCAGCGGCCGGCACGTGAGCCGTGGCCGGCTGCCCGGCGATGACGACGCGCTCCCGCCACCGCGCCGCGGGCGCACGCGCGAACCGGATGGTTACCCGGACCAGGGCTACCCGGACCCCGGCTACCCGGATCCCGGCTACCCGGACCAGGGCTACCCGGACCCCGGCTACCCGGAGGCGGGCCGGCCCGGCGGCTCCAGCGGCTATCCGGCCGACGCCGGCGAGCTGGCCCCGCTGCCGCCCGCTTCGCCGGGCCAGCCCGCGGGCGGGCGGCGTGGCCGGGACGGCGGCCACCCGGATGACGGCGGCTACCCGGTCGCGGGCCGGTACGGCGACACCGGCGGCTACCCCGACCTGGGCGGCTATCCCGGCCACCGGGCGTATCCGGGCCAGGACGACCCGGACCCCGAGGGCGTGCCCGCGTGGGGCAGCGAGGCCCGGGACGAGCCCGGGGAGGCTGAGTGGTGAGGAACCTGCGCGGCAGCCGGATTCTGGCCGCCGCCGTGGTCGTCCTGCTGCTGGCGGCCGGGTACGGGCTGGCCGGGCTGCGGCACACCGTGTCCCTCAGCGCTGGGACGGCGCCACGCTCACCCCGGGTCGCGGTGGTCAGTTCCGAGCAGCGGATCTGCCCGGCGCCCGGATCCAGCACCAGCCCAGGCGGCGGCGTGGCCGTAATGACGTCCCCGGCCCGCCCGGGCGCCGGCCCGGCCCAGGCCGGCGCGGCCCAGGCCGGCCGGCCCAGGCCGGCGCGGCGCTGAATGTGATCCGGCTGGCGGGCACCAGTGCCGCACCCGGCCCGCGCGTGCTCACCGTCACCCAGCCCGGGGTGCCCCGGCTGGCCCAGGTGACGGCGGACCGGGGCGGCGCCGGCCAGACGGCCCGGAACCAGCCGGGCGGCGGAACCGGCACCGCCACCAAGAAGACCGCCGGGACCAGGACCAAGCCGGCCGCCCCGGCGCAGCAGGGCAGCACGCTGGCCGCCAGCACGGTCAGCGGCGGTGTGGTCGTCCAGGCCACCGGGTCGCTGGCTCAGGGCCTGGACGCGGAGCAGACCGGCGCGGGCAGCGTGCCCACCGCGGCCTGCACCAGCCCGGGCACCAACTTCTGGTTCACCGGGCCAGGCCAGCGCACCGCGGGCCGTATCGAGCTGTACCTGATGAACGCGGGCAGCCAGGTGGCGGACGTCGGGGTGGACATCGCCACCGACGCCGGGCCGCTGCAGGAGACCACCGACACCGGGATCAGCGTGCCGCCGCACAGCATGGTGGCCCAGTCACTGGCGGCCGTGCTGCGTAATTCCCGGTCCATCACGCTGCACGTGCGGACCAGTGTCGGCCAGGTCGCGGCGGCCGTCCAGGAGAGCACCGGGGGCGGCCAGGGAACCTGGCTGCCAGCCGCGCAGGTGCCGGCCCGGCAGCTGGTCGTCCCCGGGCTGCCCGGGGTGGCCGGCGGCCGCGAGCTGTACATCGCGGTGCCCGGGGTGAAGGACGCGGTCGTCCAGGTGACCGCGGTGACGTCACGGGGCAGCTACCAGCCGGCCGGGGCGAGCGGCATAGACCTGCCCGGCGGCTCAGCCGCCGAGATCACCGTGCCCTCGCTCGGCGGCATCCCGGCCGCGCTCCGGCTGACCGCCAACACCCCGGTCACCGCGACGGTGCTGATCCCGGGGGGCGGCGGGTCGCTGGGCACGTTCACCGCGGCCGCGCCCGCCATCGAGGAGCAAGGGGTGATCGCGGACAACCTGACCGGCCCGGGCCGGTCCTCCACGCTCGTGCTGTCCGCGCCCCGCGGTACGGCCCGGGTCAGCGTGGCGGAGATCGCCTCAGCCGGGCCGGCCACCCGGCAGACCCAGGACGTGCAGGTCCCGGCGGGCAAGAGCGTCGTGGTCCCGCTCCCTGCGGTACGCGGGGCACCGCGCGGCACCCCGTTCGCGGTGGTGATCACGCCGCTGGCTGGTTCTGGCCCGGTGTACGCCGGGCGGGTCATCGCCGGCAACGGGGCGGGCGCCGCGCTGCAGGCCATGCTGCCGGTGTCCAGCGCGCTCGCCGTGGTGCCGCTGCCACCGGTGCACGAGGGGGCCATCACCGCCGCGCCCTGAGCGCCCGGTGCCGGGAAGCCTGGTTTACCCGTCCCCCGGGTAGCCGGGGTCGACCTCGTCCGGGTCCAGGCCGAGCAGCTGGGCGAACTCTTCCACGATGACCTCGAAGACGAGCTCACCAAGCTCGTCTTCGCTGTCCGCGCGGGCCGCCAGCGGCCGCCGGTACACCACGATGCGCGGCGGCCGGGCCGCCGCGCCCGCCAGCCCGGGCAAGCCCGGGTCCAGCCGGGCCAGCGGGACGCCGTCAGCCGTGCCCGGCGCCCCGGGGCGCGGGATCTCCTCGACCGCGAACTCGACCCCGGACAGCTGGGCCTCCCAGCGTGGCTCGAGCCGGGCGACCGCCTCCAGGATCAGCTCGTCGAAGCGCTCCGAGCGGCTCCGGTGCAGCGGCACCCCGGGCGGGGCCAGCACGCCGCGCAGCCCGCGGCCATGCCGGTCCCGCCGCCTGATCCGCGGCCGGCGGCCCGGGCCCTCCGCACTGCCAGTACGCACAGTTGCCGAGCGTATCGCCCGGTGCGGCCGGGTGGCAGCACCGGCCGGGACAGCCTCCGCTGCCGTCCGCCGCGGTGGCCGCAGCGGGCCGCGGGCGAGACACGATCGTGCAGTGTGCCCCGGGTGGTGGCGTTACCGCCCGCGGATAGGTACGGTCTGCCGTTGTGAGCGATGCACGCGAGCCCTCCCCCGGACGGTCGCATCGCCGCGTCGCCAGCCGTCCCCGCGCCGTGCCCAGGGTGCCCCGGTGAGCCCCCGGCGCTGCTCCCGGCCCACGTGCAAGCACCCCGCGGTGTACACCCTCACGTACGTGTACCGGGACTCCACCGCGGTGCTCGGCCCGCTCGCCGCGTACGTGGAACCGCACTGCTACGACCTGTGCTCGGCGCACGCTGACCGGCTCACCGCGCCGCGCGGCTGGGAAGTAGTGCGGCTGCCGGTGGACCCGGTGCCCGCCGAGGCAGACGACCTGGAGGCGCTGGCCAACGCGGTCCGGGAGGCCGGGCTGCCGCCCGCCGCCGCGGAGCCGGTCGGCCAGGGGGTCGAGGTCAGCCGGCGCGGTCACCTGCGTGTGCTCCGCTCGTCGCCGGACAGCCGGGACCGGATCACGTAGCCGGCCGCCGGGCACGGGCCCGGCCGGTAGGCTCAGAGTCCGCGCAGCGGAGACCCGGGCGGCGCTGCGGCCGCCGGTATCCCAATATCGGACCAAGAGCCGGGCGCGGCGGCGCCGGTCACGGCATCGTTCCGTCGGAAACCAGCACTCGCCCGGCGACGGGCAGCTACCGGCACGGGAGGCCGACTCTCAGTGGGTGACTACCAGAAGATCTTTAAGGCCTACGACATCCGCGGCATCGTCCCGGACGAACTTGACGAGCAGGTCGCGGAGGCGGTAGGCGCCGCCTTCGCCCGGCTGACCGGGCCGGCCGCGTGGTCACCGTGCACGACATGCGCACCTCGTCCGCCCCGCTGGCCGAGGCGTTCGGCCGTGGCGCGGCCGCCCAGGGGGCCGACGTCATCGAGGGCGGCCTGGGCTCGACCGACATGCTGTACTACGCCAGCGGTGAGCTCGGCATCCCCGGCGCGATGGTCACGGCCAGCCACAACCCGGCCAAGTACAACGGCATCAAGCTGTGCCGGGAAGGCGCCCGGCCGGTGGGCTCGGACACCGGGCTGGCCGAACTGCGCGACCTGGCCGCCCGCGGCGTGCCCGCGCCCGGCCGCACGGCCGGCACGATCACCCAGCGTGACCTGCTGCCCGGGTACGCGGACTACCTCAAGACGCTGGTCGACCTGTCCGCCATCCGGCCGCTGAAGGTCGCGGTGGACGCGGGTAACGGGATGGCCGGGCACACCGTGCCCCAGGTGTTCGAGGGCCTGCCCATCACCGTGGTGCCGCTCTACTTCGAGCTGGACGGCACGTTCCCCCATCACGAGGCCAACCCGATCGACCCGGACAACCTGCGTGACCTGCAGCGCGCGGTGCTCGATTCCGGGGCCGACATCGGGCTGGCCTTCGACGGCGACGCGGACCGCTGCTTCGTGGTCGACGAGCGCGGGCGCATCGTGTCGCCTTCGGTGCTCACCGCGCTGATCGCGGTCCGCGAACTGGCCCGGGAGCCCGGTGCCACGGTGATCCACAACCTGATCACCTCCCAGGCGGTGCCGGAGATCATCGCCGAGCACGGCGGCATCCCGGTGCGCACCCGGGTCGGCCACTCGTTCATCAAGGCCCGGATGGCGGAAACCGGCGCGGTGTTCGGCGGCGAGCATTCCGGGCACTTCTACTTCCGCGATTTCTGGTTCGCCGACTCCGGCATGCTGGCCGCGCTGCATGTGCTGGCCGCGCTGGGGGAGCAGGACGCCCCGCTGTCCGCGGTGCTGGCCTGCTACGCCCGGTATGCCGCGTCCGGCGAGATCAACAGCGAGGTCTCCGATCAGGCCGGGGTGACGGCCCAGGTCCGGGCGGAGTACGCCAGCCGGCCCGGGGTCAGCGCGGACGATCTGGACGGCCTGACCATTACCGGCGACGGCTGGTGGTTCAACCTGCGCCCGTCCAACACCGAGCCGCTGCTCCGGCTCAATCTCGAAGCGGCCGACGAGGCCACTATGCTCAGGCTGCGTGACGAGGTGCTGGGCATGGTTCGCGGCCAGCCCGGGTAACCGGCCCACCGCAGAGAACCACCGCATCCGGGAGGCGCTGTGAAGATCGACGACTGGCTGCTCGAGATACTGGCCTGCCCGCAGTGCCACGCGCCGTTGCGCGCCGACGAGGCGGCCAGCGAGCTGGTCTGCACCAACCCCGAGTGCGGCCTGGCCTACCCGGTCCGGGACGACATCCCGGTGCTGCTGGTGGACGAGGCACGGCGCCCCGCGGCTGGTTCATGACACCCACCGCCCAGGAGCGCCTGGACTCGGTGACGGAACTGGAAGCGGCCGATCCCAGCGGCATGCTCCGGCAGGTGGCCTCGGCCGCCGCCCAGATCCGCCGGGCGCTGCGGGCCACCGAGGAGACAGACCTGTCCCCGGTGGTCTCCGCCGGGCGCCCCCGGGCCATCGTGGCCTGCGGCATGGGCGGGTCCGGGCTGGCCGCCGAGGTGCTCAAGGCGGTATGCGGCGGCGGCTGCGCGGTTCCGGTGGTGGCCGTGCACGACTACCAGCTGCCCGGCTGGGTCGGGGCCGCCGACCTGGTCTTCGCGGTGTCCAGCTCCGGGTCGGCCGAGGAGACCCTCGCGGTGGCGGCCGAGGCGGTCCGCCGGGGCTGCCCGCTGGCCGGCATCGGCGCCCCGGGCTCACCACTGAACCTGATCGCGGAACAGGCCAGCGCGCCCTACGTGCCCATCGAGCGGCCCGGCATGTACCGGGCCGGCCTGTGGGGCCTGTCCGTGCCGCTGCTGGTCATCGCCGCGCGGCTGGGCCTGGCCGAGGTGACCGCCGAGGAGCTCGAGACGACGGCGGCGACCCTGGAACGGATCTCCTACCTGTGCCGCCCGGACAGCGAGGCGTTCGTCAACCCGGCCAAGACGCTGGCCCTGGAGCTGGACGGCACGCTGCCGATGATCTGGGGCAGCTCGCCGCTGGCCGGGGTGGCCGCGCTCCGGTTCGCCTACCAGCTCAACGAGGACGCCAAGTACCCCGCGGTGCCGGGCGTGCTGCCGGAAGCCAACCACAACCAGGTGGTCGCGTTCGACGGCCCGTTCGCCCCGTGGCCGGCCAGCAGCCACACCGTGCTGGCCGACCCGGTGCTGGCCGCCCCGGTGCTGGACGAGCCTGGGCTGGACGAGGAGGACGAGCCGCGGCCGCCGGTGCCACTGCGCCTGGTCATCCTCCGGGATACTGTCGAGCACCCGCAGGCGGCCCGGCGGCGGGAGGCGTCCGCGGAGCTCGCCGGACGGCGCGGCATCGAGGTCAGCGAGCTGGCCGCGGAGGGCGACCGGCCACTGCACCGGCTGGCCAGCCTGATCCAGCTCATCGACTACAGCACCGTGTACCTGGGTATCGCCACCGGGGTGGACCCCGGACCGGTCGCCGCGATCGGCGACCTCAAGGACAGGATCGCGTAGTTATCAGTACTGACGGCGGGGCCGTCCCGGAGCAGGCCGCCGGGACGGAGCAGGGCGGCAAATCCCGTGGTGCCGGGCTGCGTGCGGTGCTGGCCGCGCTGGGCGCCAACCTCGGCATCGCGGCGACCAAGCTGGTCGCGTTCGCGATCACCGGCTCGGCCTCCATGCTGGCCGAGTCGGTGCACTCGCTGGCCGACAGCGGCAACCAGATGCTGCTGCTGATCGGCCGCAGCCGGGCCCAGCGCGAGCAGACCGAGGAACACCCGTTCGGGTTCGGCCGGGAACGGTATTTCTACGCGTTCGTGGTGGCCGTCGTGCTGTTCACGGTGGGCGCCGTGTTCTCGGTGTACGAGGGCATCCACAAGATCCTGAACCCGGAGCGGATCAGCTCGCCCGCGGTGGCGTTCGCGGTCCTGGTCATCGCGATGGGCCTGGAGGGCTTCTCGCTGCGCACCGCGGTGCACGAGTCCAACGAGGTGCGCGGGCGGAACAGCTGGACGGCGTTCATCCGCCGGGCCAAGGCGCCCGAGCTGCCCGCCATCCTGCTGGAGGACCTGGCCGCGCTGACCGGCCTGGTCTTCGCCATCGCCGGGGTGGCGCTGACCGTGATCACCGGCGACGGGGTGTGGGACGGGGCCGGCTCGCTGGCCATCGGCGTGCTGCTCGGCTGCGTCGCGGCCGTGCTGGCCGTGGAGATGAAGAGCCTGCTGATCGGGGAGTCGGCCAGCGCCGACACCGAGCGGGCCATCGTGGCCGCGCTGGAGGCGGGCCCCGAAGTACAGTGCGTGATCCACCTGCGCACCCTGCACATGGGCCCGGAAAGCCTGCTGGTCGCGGCGAAGATCGCGATCAGCGGCGCGGACAGCGCGGCCCTGGTGGCGGCGGGCATCGACGCGGCCGAACGCCGGGTCCGCCAGGCGGTGCCCATCGCCGAAATGATCTACCTGGAACCCGACATCTACCGCCCCGGCCGCGCCGACTCGACTGACCCAGCCATCCGCGCCGTCCGCCGGCCGCGGCCCTGACCGCCACCACCCAAGTCGTGATCATGACTTGGGTGTCGTGGGGACGACACTCAAGTCGTGATCACGAATGAGCTGGTGGCGAACGCCGGCCTGGGGCCGGCCGGGCAGCCAGGTTCAGCAGGCGGAGGGCGCGTTCCTTCTCGAAATCCAGGGCCCGGCTGGGCTGGGCCGGGATCCGGCCGATCCGCCGGCCGAGCTCCGCGACCTCGGCGCGGACCCGTGCATCGCTGAGCACTTTGAGGCCGAACGCCAGTGCGGCCGGACTGATGTCCAGCCGCTTCTCGATGTCCAGGGCCAGTGCCACCGCAGCCAGGTCGTCCCCGGTGAACTGGCGGTGGGCCGGTCCCCGGCCGGCCCGGCCCGGGTGGACCGCCACCGGGTGGCCGGCTCGCGGACCGGCGGCAGCAGCCCGAGCAGCTCGCGGTACCGCAACATCCGGGCCGTCGTGCCGAGCCGCTGCGCCGCTTCCGAGATACGCACAAGCGTTAAGCTAACAAATTCTTGTCAGGAATGGGGCCTCGATGGTGCGGGCGGGCCGGCTGGTGCCGTAGCGTCGAGGTGCGCTATCCACCGAGATGCTGTTGAGGAGTGTCATGCCCACGGAATCCGTTCCGTTCAAGGTTGCCGACCTGTCCCTGGCCGACTTCGGCCGCAAGGAAATCAGGCTGGCCGAGCACGAGATGCCCGGCCTGATGGCCGTCCGCGCCGAGTACGCCGATGCGCAGCCGCTGCGCGGCGCCCGGATCACCGGGTCGCTGCACATGACCATCCAGACCGCGGTGCTGATCGAGACGCTGGTCGCGCTGGGGGCCCAGGTCCGGTGGGCCAGCTGCAACATCTTCTCCACCCAGGACCACGCCGCGGCGGCCGTCGCGGTCGGCCCGGACGGCACACCGGAGGACCCCAGGGGCATCCCGGTGTTCGCCTGGAAAGGCGAGACCCTGGAGGAGTACTGGTGGTGCACAGACCAGGCGCTGACCTGGCCAGAGAAGGGGATAGGGGAGGCGGGCGGGGGGCCGAACATGATCCTGGATGACGGCGGGGACGCCACCCTGCTGGTGCACAAGGGGGCCGAGTACGAGGGCGCGGGCGGCGTGCCGTCGGCCGCCGAGGACGACCCGGAAGAGTGGCGGGTCGTGCTCGGCCTGCTGCGCCGCTCGCTGGCCGAGCGCCCAGGCCGGTGGACAGCCATGGCCGAGGGGATCCACGGCGTGACCGAGGAGACCACTACCGGCGTGCACCGGCTGTACGAGATGGCCAGGTCCGGCACGCTCGCCTTCCCGGCCATCAACGTGAACGACTCGGTGACGAAGTCCAAGTTCGACAACAAGTACGGCTGCCGGCACTCACTGATCGACGGCATCAAGCGGGCCACCGACGTGCTGATCGGCGGCAAGGTGACGGTGGTGTGCGGCTACGGGGACGTGGGCAAGGGCTGCGCCGAGTCGCTGCGCGGCCAGGGCGCCCGGGTCGTGGTCACCGAGGTGGACCCGATCTGCGCGCTGCAGGCGGCCATGGATGGCTACCAGGTGGCGTTGCTCGAGGACGTGCTGACCACCGCGGACATCTTCGTCACCGCGACCGGCAACCGGGACATCATCACCGCGGACCAGATGAGCCGGATGAAGCACCAGGCCATCGTGGGCAACATCGGCCACTTCGACAACGAGATCGACGTGGTCGGCCTGGCCGAGATCCCCGGCGTCCGCAAGCTGACCATCAAGCCGCAGGTGGACGAGTGGTTCTTCGCCGACGGGCACTCGATCATCCTGCTGTCCGAGGGCCTGCTGCTGAACCTGGGCAACGCGACCGGGCACCCGAGCTTCGTGATGTCCAATTCGTTCACCAACCAGGTCATCGCCCAGATCGAGCTGTTCACCAAGGCCGACGAGTACCCGGTGGGCGTGCACGTGCTGCCCAAGCACCTGGACGAGAAGGTGGCCCGGCTGCACCTGGACGCGCTCGGCGTGCGGCTCACCGAGCTGACCAAGGACCAGGCCAGCTACATCGGCGTCCCAGTGGAGGGCCCGTACAAGCCGGACCACTACCGGTACTGACCCAGTGAGTGAGAGCTGACCGGATGAGCGGGCGGCCCGGGCCGGCCATGTCCGGGGACATTGCCGACCCCGGGCTGGCCGGCGCCGGGCTGGCCCGGATCGGCTGGGCGGAACGGTCCATGCCGGTGCTGCGCGGCATCGCCGCCCGGTTCGCCGCCGAGCAGCCACTGGACGGGCTGCGCGTGGCCGCCTGCCTGCACGTCACGGCCGAGACCGCGGTCCTGGTCGGGGCGCTGCGGGCGGGCGGCGCCCAGGTGTTCCTGGCCGCCTCGAACCCGCTGTCCACCCAGGACGACATCGCGGCCGCGCTGGACGTGTCCGGCTCCGCTGTGGTGTACGCCCGGGCCGGGGCGGACCGGATTCTGTATGGCGAGCACATCCTGCGTGCCCTGGACGCCGGGCCGGACCTGGTCGTGGACGACGGCGGCGACCTGATGGAGGCGCTGCACACGGCCCGGCCCGACCTGCTGGGCAAGGTGGCGGGCGGCTGCGAGTCCACCCCGGCCGGGGTGATCCGGCTGCACCGGATGGCCGGCGAGGGCACGCTGGCCTTCCCGGCCGTGGCGGCGGACGCCACCGGCACCCGGCTCATGGTGGACAGCACGCACGGCACCGGCCAGTCCGTGGTGGATGGGCTGTTGCGGGCGACCAACATCCTGCTGGCCGGGCGGACCGTGGTCGTGGCCGGGTTCGGCTGGTGCGGCCGCGGCATCGCACAGCGGGTCCGCGGGCTGGGCGCCCAGGTCATCGTGACCGAGGTGGACCCGGTACGGGCACTGGACGCGGTCATGCAGGGCTACCGGGTGCTGCCGATGGGCTTGGCGGCGCCGCTGGGGGAGGTGTTCATCACCGCCACCGGATCGCGGGACGTGATCAGCGCCTCGCATCTGGCCGTCATGCGGGACGGGGCCATCCTGGCCAACGCCGGCCACTTCGACGTGGAGGTGGACGTGCGGGGGCTGGCCGGCCTGGCGGTCAGCGTGGTTCCCGGGGTGCGGCCTTACACCGACGAGTACGTGCTGGCCGACGGGCGGCGGCTGCTGCTCCTGGCCGAGGGCCGCATCGTCAACCTGGTCGCCGCGGAGGGCAACCCGGCCTCGGTGATGGACGTGGCGTTCGCCGGCCAGGCGCTGGTGCTGGCCTGGCTGGCCCGGTCGCACGAGGCGCTGCTGCCCGGTGTGCACCGGGTACCGCCGGAGATCGACGACGAGGTGGCCCGGCTGGCGCTGGCCGCCACCGGGACCGCCATCGACGAGCTGACCCCGGCCCAGCAGGAGTACCTGAGTTCCTGGCAGCAGACCTGAAGCCGGCCCGCGGCCGGGGCTGGCGTGGTCAGTGCGGGTCGGGGGTCTGGGCGGCGGGCTGGGGCGGGGGCGGCGGCGTATCCTCGGCCACCGGCGGGGCGCCCCGGCGGGCCAGCACGATCAGCGAGACGCCGCCGCCGATCAGGATCAGCCAGAAACTGATCAGCCGGTAGGCGATGGCGGCGGCCAGTGCGGCCGAGGCGGTCATCCCGGCGGCCGTAAGTGCTGCCGTGAGTGCGATCTCGACCAGCGCGAACCCGCCCGGGGACAGTCCTGAGCTGCCGACCGCGGCGCCTGCGCCGTAGGCCAGCAGCAGCCCGTGCCAGGGCACCGGCTGGCCGGTGGCCAGGATCGAGCAGGCCAGGCAGCCGCAGTCGCCCAGCCAGTTCACCAGGGCCAGCGCGAACACCTGCACGTAACCCAGGCCCGGCAGGCTGATGCTGGCCACCCGGTCCAGGAACTCCTCCAGGGCGGCCGGGTCCATCCACGACTTGCCGAACCGGCGGTGCAGCGGGCGGAGCAGCACGGCCGCGGCGCGCTGGATCCAGGCTCGCGCGCCGTGATAGCGCAGGGCGAGCAGCACGGTGACGCCGGGGACCAGGAACACCGCCGCGCCCAGCAGGCCGGCCACGGTCGCGGCGGGCTGGCCGCCGGCGAGTGCCCCGGCCAGCAGGACGACGGCCAGCGCCGCGGACGACACGATGGCGGAGACGGCCAGCGCCCAGCTGGTGATGGCCGAGCCGAGACCCCGGCCGCGCAGTTGCCGGTAGGAGAACACCGCGGCCAGCTGGGCGCCGGCGAACGGGACGGCCATGGACAGCGCGTTGCCCGCGTAGGTGATCGACATCACCGTGCCCAGCGTGGCCCGGTCGCCGTTGGCCCGGAGCAGGATGACCCGGCTGATGCCGAACGCGGTCAGCGATACCGCCTCGGCGGCCAGCGCGGCCAGCACCCACCACCAGTTGAGGTTGGCCAGCGTGTGGAGCGACTTCAGCAGGATGTGCTCGTTGGTGAGGATGATCGCGGCCAGGCCGCCAGCCACGATGACCGCGACCGTGATCCTCCGCCACCGCGTCGCCGCTGCCCCGCTGCTCATCCCGCCGGACCGGTCATCAGGCTGGGCTGGTCGTTTTCGTCATCTGGGCGGAAGAAACCCTCCTGGGCGGTCCGCGGGACTCGCGGGCCGCCCGCCAGGCTGGCCGGGCCCGGGCAGGCCGGGCCCGGGCAGGTCGCGTCCGGGCTGGCCAGGCCCGGGCAGGTGGCGTCCGGGCTGGTCAGGTCCGGGCTGGTCAGGTCCGGGCTGGTCAGGTCCAGGCTGGTCAGGTCCGGGCTGGGAGACGGCCCCCGGGGCGGTGGCCGGCCCGCTGTTACCCAGGGTAACCCGGCCTGCGATCCGGGCCTGCTCCCGCGCGCGCCGTTCGGCGAGCACCGCGCTGAGATAGTCGGGCGGCGTGGTGCCGGGCGGCGGGGCGGGGGTGACCTGGGCCGCCATCGCGGCCGCGATGCGCCGGCCGAATTCGGTGCGGGCCGCCGGGGTGAGCATGTAGTAGCGGCTCAGGTACTGCCGGGCGGTGTCGGCCGTGCCGTCGTTCAGCCCGGACAGCTCGAGCGTGCTGGCCCAGGCGGCCAGGGCGGGCGGCAGCGTGGGCAGCGCGGCAGCCGTGCCACCCGGCTGGGGCAGCCGGGTGGTGATGACGAACGTGCCGGCGAAGATGTCCCCCAGCCGCTTGCTGTTGGCCGACAGCAGCGAGGTGACCAGGGCCAGGAAGCCGAGCGTCAGCCAGATCTCCAGCACGCCGGTCAGGGCCCGCATCAGCGCCTGGCGGAACCGTTCCGGGCCGCCGTCGTCGCTGACCACGCGCAGTCCCAAGGCCAGCTTGCCCAGCGTCCGGCCCCGGCTCAGCGTCTCGAATGTGGTTGGGTAGCCGACCACGATGAGCACGAATACGGTCAGCTCCACCGCGGCGAACGCGGCTTCATTGAGCGCGCCGCCCGCTGCGGCCGCCACGGCCACGCCGCTGAGCAGGATCAGCAGCACCACCTGGACCAGCAAGTCGAGCGTGAGCGCCACGGCACGGGTGGGGAAACGGGCGAACGGCAGGTCGATGACCACCGCCTCGCCAGTGACTACCTCGGCCACGTATTTCCCCAGTCGGTCGATTCCGGCACCAGGCTAGCCGTCCGCGGCCAGACCGAACCGGCCGCCGCCCAGTTACCCTCCTGGGGTGGACGTTAACGCCTACGTGGCCGCGCATCAGCCCGACTGGGCCCGGCTCGACGCCCTGGTCCGGCGGCGGCGCAGCCTGACCGGCGACGAAGTGGACGAGCTGGTCACGCTCTACCAGCGGACCACCACTCACCTGTCCACGCTGCGCTCGGTGGGCCACGACCCAGCCCTGGTGGCCCGGCTGTCCGGCCGGGTCGCCCAGGCCCGGACCGCGGTGACCGGCGCGCACACGCCGGCCTGGTCGGTGCTGACCAGGTTCGCCGGGGTGTCCTTCCCGGCCATGGCCTACCGGCTGCGCTGGTGGTGGGCCGGGACGGCCGGCGGGTCCCTGCTGGTCGCCGTGCTGCTCGGCTGGTGGGTGGCGCGGAGCCCCGGAGTGCAGGCCGCACTGCTGCCCCGGGCGGCCGTCCGCGACCTGGTGGACCACGATTTCCAGCACTACTACTCGCAGTACGCGGCCACCTCGTTCGCGGCCAAGGTGTGGACCAACAACGTATGGGTGGGGGCCGAGTCGCTGATCTTCGGCGTGCTGCTCGGGCTGCCCACCCTGGTGGTGCTGTTCGAGAACGCGGCCAACGGGGGAGTCGAGGGCGGGCTGATGTTCGCGCACGGCAAGGGCGGCCTGTTCGTCACGCTGATCCTGCCGCACGGGATGCTGGAGCTCAGCGCGGTGTTCCTGGCCGCGGCGGCCGGGCTGCGGCTCGGCTGGTGCATCATCGACCCTGGTCCCCGGCCGCGGGGCCGGGCCCTGGCCGAGGAGGGGCGTTCCGCGCTGACGATCGCCCTGGGCCTCATCGTGGTGCTGCTGGTCTCCGGGGTCATCGAGGCGTTCGTCACCCCGTCGCCGCTGCCGTCGTGGGCCCGGATCAGCATCGGCGCGCTGGCTGAGGCCGCGTTCCTCGGTTACGTCATCGTGTTCGGCAGGCGCGCGGCGGCGGCGGGCCATACTCCGGACATGGAGCACGCCCCGGACAGCGCGCCCGTGGTCGGCTGACCGGCCCGGCTCAGGGGCCCGGCCGACGGCTGGGCCAGGCCGTCCACGTCACACGGCCGGCCGCCTTGAGGTCCAGGTACGCGTCGGCCAGCGCCGCGGGCAGCCGGCCCGGCGGCGCGTCCACCACCAGCACGCCCTGCCGCCGGAGCAGCGCGGTGACCCGCTCCCGCTGGGCCAGCGCCGTGCCGGCCGCGGCCGCGCCGTAGATGTGGTCCGCGTCGCCCCGGGCGGCGGCCATCTCGGCCAGCCGGGGATCAGCCACCGCCGCGATCATGATGAGGTTCCTGGCCACCAGCGTGCCCAGCCGGGGCAGCAGGCCCTCCTCGATCACCACCGGGTTCAGGTCGGTGAGCAGGACGACCAGGCAGCGGCGGCGAGCCACGGTGAGCACCGCACTGGCCAGCCCGGCGGTATCGGTCTCGGTCAGCTCGGCGTCCAGCGCGGCCAGCGCGTCGGTAACCGAAGCCAGCACCGACGAGCGCGGGGCGCCCAGTACCCGGGCCCGCAGCCGCCGGTCGAACGCGATCAGGTCGACCTGGTCTCCGGCCCGCGAGGCCAGCGCGGTGAGCAGCAGGATCGCGTCCATCGAGGCATCTAGCCGCGGGATCCCGGCCACCCGGCCGGCCGAGGTCCGGCCAGTGTCCAGGACGACCAGGATCCGGCGGTCCCGTTCCGGCCGCCAGGTGCGCACCATGACGTCGCCCCGGCGGGCCACCGCCCGCCAGTCGATGGACCGGACGTCATCGCCCAGCACGTACTCGCGCAGCGAGTCGAACTCCGTGCCGGGCCCGCGCAGCAGCGACCGGTGCTGTCCCTCGAGCTGGCGGAGCTGGGACAGCTTCTCGCTCAGGTGCCGCCGGCTGCCGAACGGTGGCAGCACCCGCACCGACCAGCTCACGGCCTGGCGGCGCTGCCGGGCGGCCAGCCCGAACGGCCCGGACGAGCGCACGATGACCTCGGCGGACACCTTGTCCCCGCGGCGGTCCGGGGTGAGCGTGCCCGTCACCGAGCCCTGCCCACCCGCCGGGACGCGGAGCGTGGCCCGGCCGGGGGTGGCGTGCGCGCTGGGCGGCCAGGCCGCGCGCAGCACGGCGCGCAGCGGCCGCCGCCCCGGGTTGCGCACCGTGACGGTGACCGTCGCCGTCTCCCCGAGCAGTACCCGGGTGTCACCGGAGCGGGTGATTTGCAGCCGCCGCACGCTGGCCGCCAGCATCAGGTCCGCCACGATGGCCGTGGCCAGCAGGCCGTTCACCGCGAGCAGCGCGCCCAGGGTGCGGAACGCCAGCACGATCAGCGCGCCAGCCAGCGCAGCCAGCGCGGCCCGGCCGGTCAGCGCCATGGCCAGCTCACCGCGGAACCGGCACCGAGGCCAGCACGGCCTCCAGCACGCCGTCGGGCGAGGCGCCTTCGAGTTCCGCCTCCGGGCGGAGCTGGACCCGGTGCCGCAAGGTAGGCCGGGCCAGCGCCTTCACGTCGTCCGGGGTGACGTAGTCGCGGCCCGCCAGCCAGGCCCAGGCCCGGCTGGTCGACTGCAGGGCGGTCGCCCCCCGCGGGGACACGCCGAGCCGCAGCGACGGGGACTGCCGGGTGGCCCGGCACAGGTCCACGATGTAGCCGGCCACGTCGGCGGCCACCCGGACCTCGCGCACCGCGGCGGTGGCCGCGGCCAGCTCGGCCGGCCCGGCCACCGGCCTGATCCCGGCCGCGGCCAGGTCACCCGGGTCGAAACCGGCCGCGTGCCGGGCCAGGATGCCGATTTCCTCGTCCCGCCCTGGCAGCTCGACGGTGAGCTTGACCAGGAACCGGTCCAGCTGGGCCTCCGGCAGCGGGTAGGTGCCCTCGTACTCGACCGGGTTCTGGGTGGCGGCCACCAGGAACGGCTCGGGGAGCGGCCGCGGCCGGCCCTCGACCGATACCTGCCGCTCCTCCATCGCCTCCAGCAATGCGGCCTGCGTCTTGGGCGGCGTCCGGTTGATCTCGTCGGCCAGCAGCAGGTTGGTGAACACCGGGCCCTCGCGGAACTGGAACAGCGCCGTCTTGGCGTCGTAGACCAGCGAGCCGGTTACATCGCCGGGCATCAGATCTGGGGTGAACTGGACCCGGGTGCTGCGCAGCGCCAGCGCCGCGGCCAGCGAGCGGACCAGCAGCGTCTTGGCCACCCCCGGCACGCCCTCGAGCAGCACATGACCGCGGCAGAGCAGGCAGATCACCAGGCCGGTCAGCACGGAGTCCTGGCCGACGATGGCCTTGCCGACCTCGGTGCGGACCGCTTCCAGCGCGCTGCGTACGCCGTCTGGCCCGGCACTGCCGGCAGCGCCCCGGCCCGGCCGGTCGGCCAGCCCGGCGGCGGGCGGGTGTTCGGCGGTCACTGCGTGCGTACCTCTTCCTCGACGGCATCGATATCACGGCCCAGCGCGACCAGCGCGGCGTCGTCACGCGGAACCGGGCCGAACAGGACTTCCCGAAGTCTGGCCGGCTCGCGGCCGGTCCGCGCGGAGACCGCCGCACACACCGCGTCGGGATCCGCGCTGGTGGGCAGCGCCAGCCGGGTGGTGATCCGGCGCACGGCCGCGGCCCGGAGCACGGCGGCGGCCCGGTCCCGGGAGCGCCGGGACCGGTACAGCCGGCCGTGGCCCTCTACGGTCTCGGCGGCGCGCACGACGACCGGGAGTGGCTCGGTGACCAGCGGGCCGAGCCGGCGCACTCGCCACAACGCGGCCAGCAGCACCGCAATGAACACCTGCACCGTGACCAGGTAGGCCGGGCCGGGAATCTCCTGCAGCAGGGACTTCGGCGGTGCCGGGCCGGCTGCCCCGGGGACGGCCGGCGGGCTGGGCACCAGCCAGATGATGCGCTGGCTGCCGGCCAGCAGGTTCAGGGCCAGGGCGGCGTCACCGTGGCTGGCCAGCCCGGCATTGCTCAGCGGCAGGCCAGTGCCGAGCAGGGTGACCGACCGGCCCGCGGACTGGTAGCGGACCAGCGACGGATGACCATCCACCCGGTAGCACTGCCAGGCCCCGGCCCCCGTGTCGCGCATCAGCACCCCGCCCATGACGGCGTTCCCGGCCGCCTGCGCGCCGGGCAGCGGGCAGCCCGGCGGGACCGGCCGTTGCCCGGCCACACCCGCCACTCTGGTCCCCGGGTCAGCCGCACCGCCGGAGTGCGCCCGCAGCACATCGCCGGAGTGCGCCCTAGCCGCACCGCCGGAGTGCGCCCGGGCCGGGGTGGCTGGCCGGAGCTGGCCGAGAGCGGCCAGGCTCCGGCTGTCCGGCTCGACGATCAGCAGGTTGACGCGCAGCATGACCAGGCCAGCCAGCTGGCCCGTGGTGAGCAGGTACGGGCTCGTCAGGACGAGCCCGGGCCGGCCGCCTGGCGCGCCCCCGGACGAGCCCCCGGCCGCGTCCCGGACCGCGTTCTGCGCCGCGGCAGCGCTGGATACCGCGGTGACCGGCTGGCCGCGCTGGCCGAGGATCTGGGCCAGCGCCCGGGTGCCCTGCCCGGCCGGGTTGGCCGGGTCCAGGTAGCTGGACGGCGGCCGGGACGGGGTCAGCAGCGCGACCAGGACCCCGCCCAGCAGGACCGCGGCTACCACGGCCAGCGGGACCCGCCAGCGGGCGGCCGTCCGCGTCACGCCGCGTCGCCGGTACTGGGCTGGCTGGGGCGGGCCGCCTGGATCTGCGCGTCCAGGGCGTGCACCCACGCGTAGCCCGCGTCGGTGCCGGGCCGCTGCCCGTAGCAGATGTCGTCGAACAGCCGGGCCGCGTCCTGCAGCGCGGCGGCCTCGCCTGGCAGCTGCTGCCCGGCCTCGGCGGCGATCTCGTCCGCGGTCCGGCCCAGCCGCGGGGGGAGGATGCCACGCTCCTCCAGTTCGCGGGTGATGGCGCGGACCGTTTCCAGGATCGCTCCGGCATGGTCGCCCGCGCTGGCCAGCCCGGCAGCCCGCCGCCGGTGGCCGGCCGCACTGAGTGGCTGCCCGCCGGGCAGCCGCGGGCCAGGCTCGTGCTGCTGCCGGGCGAACCGGCCCAGCCGGGCCAGCACCAGCGTGACGGCCAGTGCGGTCAGCGCAGCCAGGGCGACCACCGCCCACCAGCCGCCCGGGAATGACTTCCCGGCGCCGTACAGCCCAGTCAGCAGCCGGCCAAGCAGGTGGAGCAGCCGCTGCGGCAGCGGCATGTGCGGGTGGTAGATGGCCTTGGACAGCTCGGTGCGAGCCAGTTGCTGCCCGGCCGCCCGGCTGACCAGCGGCCGTCTGACGACCGGCCCGGCGGCCAGCGCCCGGCTGACCAGCGGCCGGCTGACGGCCGGCCCGGCGGTCGCGCGGGCCGGGTTCACCACGGCGGCGGGGCACCCGCGGCGGTCGGTGGAGCACCTGAGGGCGTGCCCGCGGCCTGCTGGCCGGGCCCGGGCGGCTGCCACGCGGTGGCGAAGTCGCTGTCATTCAGCGGGCCCCCGCCGGACGCGGTGCGCAGCGCGAGGTCCAGTCCTTCCTTGCGCATCCGCATGTCCACGTAGAGCAGAACGGTGACGGCCGCACTGATCGGCCGGGTCACCGTCCCGGCCGCGATGGTGCCGATCACGGCGATGATTGTGCCCACCGAGAAGCCGGCCCGGCCACCAAACAGCGTGGCCAGGAAGCCGAACGGGAGCTGCAGGATGGCCCCCGCCACGGCCACGATGATCTCGGCCAGCAGCAGGATGCCGAACACCCGCCAGAAGCTGCGCCGGACCAGCCGCCAGGATCTGGCCAGGGCCGGCCAGGGGCGCGCCCGTTCCAGCACGACCACCGGGGTGACCAGGCTGAACATGGTGGAGAACCAGATGCTGAGTACCACGGCCACGAAGAACCCGGGTACGCCCACGGCCGCGTAGACCACCACCGGAGCGCTGGCCACGAGCGCGATCAGCAGGATGAGGCCGAGCAGCAGCAACGGGCCCAGCCCGGCCAGCAGGACAAGCAGGGTGGCCAGCAGCACACTGGGCAGCCGGGGCGCCGCAGCCCGCCAGGCGTCCCCGGCGCTTATCTTCTGCCCGCTGGCCTCCCGCGCGATGACCGGCGCGAGCAGCCCGGCCAGCAGGGCCTGCACGATGATGCTCAGCAGCACGGTCACGGCCAGCACGGGCAGCGCGTCGGCGAATATCTGGTCGAGCAGGTGCACGGCCTGCTGGGAGGTCAGGTGCTGGCCGGGGCTGGGCACGTTGACCAGGCTCACCGTGAGCGAGCTGGAGATGACGGCCGAGATCGTCATGATCACGGCGGCGATGCCCAGCGTGGCCCGGGGGTTGCGGCGGATGGTTGCGAACGAGCCGTCCAGGATGTCGCCGAGCCCGAGCGGGCGGAGCGGGATCACCCCGGGCTTGGGTGCGGGCTCCCCGTACCGCGGCCCGGGGCCGGGCGGCGCCCCGTAGGCCGGCTGCCAGCGGCCCGGGTACCCGTAGCCTGGCTGGCCCGGGCCCGGCGCGTATCCCGGCTGCCCCGGGCCCGGCGGCGCATATCCCGGCTGGCCCTGGCCTGGCGGCGCGTATCCCGGCTGGCCGTATCCGGGCTGGCCGGGCGGCGGGGTCATGCCCGGCGCGGGGGGCGGGCCAGCCGCGCCGGGGCCGGCTGGCGGGAACCATGGCTGCGGCTGCGCTGGCGGCCCGTCCTCTGGCGTGTCCGACGACGGACTGTCTGTCATGGTTCTCCCTCACGGCGCTGCTGCCGCGCCGGCCTGCGCGGCGCTTCGCCGCCGGGCTGCTCGCTGCCTGGGCGGGCACCCCCGTCCCGCTGGCGCCCATACTCGCACGAAGCAGGCCGGGCATGAAGCCAGGCAGCAGAACGCCGCCCGCCGCACCCGCGGCCGGCGGCCCGGCGGTCGAACCGGCGGCCCCGGCCGGAGGCAGACTCAGCACATGGACATCCCCACGCTGCGCTGGCTCGGCGACGACGGGGGGCCCGCCATCGCGCTGCTCGACCAGACCCGGCTGCCGGCCGAGGAGCAGGTGGTCACGTGCGGCACCGTCGCCGAACTGATCGACGCCATCCGCCGCCTGGTCATCCGCGGCGCCCCCGCCCTGGGCCTGGCCGGCGCGTTCGGCGTGGCCCTGGCCGCGTACCGGGGCGACGATGTGGCGGCCGCGGCGCGCGCGCTCGCCGCGG
The DNA here is from genome assembly GCA_963834515.1 of uncultured Actinomycetes bacterium. Lineage (GTDB taxonomy): Bacteria > Actinomycetota > Actinomycetes > Streptosporangiales > Streptosporangiaceae > RYN-230. Next base: position 523,541 of record CAWICB010000002.1, read on the forward strand.
CCCGGCCCACCGCGGTGAACCTGGCCTGGGGCACCGGCCGTGCGCTCGCTGCCTACCAGGCCGCCCGGCAGGCAGGCGGCCCCGATACCGAACGCCACGCCGCGCACGCCGCCCTGGCCGCCGCGCGGGCCATCGCCGCTGATGAAGCCGCGGCCAGCGCGGCCATGGCCGCGCACGGGCTGCCGCTGATCCCGGCCGGCGGCCGGGTCCTCACGCACTGCAACACCGGGGCTCTGGTGTCCGCGGGCGACGGCACCGCGTTCGCGGTCATCCTGGCCGCGCACCGGGCCGGGCGGCTGGCCAAGCTGTGGGTTGACGAGACCCGCCCCCTGCTCCAGGGCGCCCGGCTCACCGCCTGGGAAGCCCGGCGGGCCGGCCTCGACTATGCCGTGCTGCCCGACTCGGCCGCCGCCGGCCTGCTGGCCAGCGGCGCGGTCGATGTGGTGCTCACCGGCGCGGACCGGATCGCGGCCGACGGCAGCGTGGCCAACAAGGTCGGCACGTACGGGCTGGCCGTGCTGGCCCGGTATCACTCGGTGCCGTTCGTGGTAGTCGCCCCGGTGTCCACCATCGATTTCGGCACCGCCGACGGCAGCGGCATCGTGATCGAGCACCGCCCGGCCGACGAGGTGACGACCCTGGCCGGGCAGCCCATCGCGCCGCCAGGCAGCCCGGGCTACAACCCGGCGTTCGATATCACTCCCAGTAGCCTGGTTACTGCGCTCGTGACGGAGCGTGGTATTGCTCAGCCGGTGAACAGGGGTACCCTGCGTGTGCTAGGCGATCTTCCGGCTGAGCCGAAGAGTGCCGTCCCTGACGTTTCCGTGGAACTATGAGGCCCATGAAAGGTCGTGTCCTCGTCGTCGATGACGACGCTGCCCTGTCCGAGATGCTCGGCATCATGCTCCGGGGCGAGGGCTTCGAGCCCACGTTTGTCGCCGACGGGGACAAGGCCATGGAGGTATTCCGGGATACCCATCCCGACCTGGTCCTGCTTGACCTGATGCTGCCGGGCGCGGACGGTATTGATGTGTGCCGCCAGATCCGCACCGAATCCGGTGTCCCCATCGTCATGCTCACCGCGAAGAGTGACACTGTTGATGTGGTGCTGGGGCTGGAGTCCGGGGCAGACGACTACATCGTCAAACCGTTCAAGTCCAAGGAGCTCATCGCCCGGGTCCGGGCCCGGCTGCGCCGGACCGACGACCCGGCGCCCGAGATGCTGCAGATCGTGGACGTCGAGATCGACGTGGCCGGCCATTCGGTGAAGCGCAACAGCCGGCCGGTCAGCCTCACCCCGCTGGAGTTCGACCTGCTGGTGGCGCTGGCCCGCAAGCCGCGCCAGGTGTTCACCCGGGAGGTGCTTCTCGAGCAGGTCTGGGGCTACCGGCACGCGGCCGACACCCGGCTGGTCAACGTGCACGTGCAGCGGCTCCGGGCGAAGATCGAGAAGGACCCGGAGCACCCGGAGATCGTGGTGACAGTACGCGGAGTGGGCTACAAGGCAGGGCCTGCCTGAGCAGGGATCTGCCCGCCGCGATCCGGTGGGCGGACGCCTCCCAGCAGCGTGGAGAAGGGTCATGGAGGGGGTAGCGAGCAGCAGCGAGGCAGCGGGCCAGGGCCGGCGTGGCAGCGGGCTGGCCCTGCTGGTGCGGCGGGCCGGCCGGCGCCTGCCGCCGCAGGCCCGCTCGGCGATCCGCGCCGGGCAGCGCCGGGCCCGGCTGCTGGCGCCGGCTGCGCCGCCGCTGGCATCGCTCGCTGCAGCTGCGGGTGGTCGCCACCACCCTGGTCATCTGCGTGGTGGTGGCCACCGTGCTCGGCTTCTTCCTGGTCCAGCAGATCGGCAGCGGCCTGCAGAACAGCACCCGGACGGCCGCGGCGCACCAGATCAGCGAGGGCCTGGACGTAGCCAGGAACACCCCGGGCCTGGACGGCCCGCCCGGGACCCAGGCCAGGTCGCTGCTCCAGCTGGCCAGCGATCTGCAGGGACTGAGCGGCCCCGGTGACACGTTCGACGTGGTGATCCTGACCCAGACATCGGACAGTTCCCCGCTCGACGGCGCGTACGGCAACCGGAATCTCAACCCGGCCAGCGTACCCAGGAAACTCATCGCCAGCGTGACCCAGGAGCAGCAGCAGAGCCGCACCGACGACCTGGTGTCCACCCCGACCCAGATGAGCTACCTGCAGGGCCGGGCGCCGGTACCCGGGCTGGCCATCGGCGGCGTGATCAGCCCGCACGCCCAGCTCTACTACGTGTTCCCCATGGAGCAGCAGCAGCAGACGCTGGCCCTGGTCCAGCGGGCCATGCTGGGCGGCGGGCTGGCCCTGGTCGTGCTGCTGGTGGGCATCGTGTCGCTGGTCACCCGGTGGGTGGTGGTGCCGATCCGGGAGGCGGCCGAGGCGGCTACCCGGCTGTCCGACGGCCAGCTCGAGCAGCGGATGCCGGTCCGCGGCACCGACGACCTGGCCGCGCTGGCCAGGTCGTTCAATAACATGGCGGCCAGCCTGCAGGAGAAGCTGCGCGAGCTGGAGGGGCTGTCCCAGGTGCAGCGGCAGTTCGTGTCCGACGTCTCGCACGAGCTGCGCACCCCGCTGACCACGATCCGGATCGCGGCGGACGTGCTGTTCGCCGCCCGGGAGGACCTGCTGCCAGCCGCCGCGCGGTCCGCGGAGCTGCTCGAGGGCCAGCTGGAGCGGTTCGAGTCACTGCTCGCCGACCTGCTGGAGATCAGCCGCTACGACGCCAACGCGGCCACCCTGGACGCCGAGTCGGCCGACGTGTGCGACCTGGTCCGGCGGGCCGCGGCTGACGCCGAGCAGCTGGCCGCGCGGCGCGGCACCCGGATCGACTTCCGGCTGCCCGCCGAGCCGTGCGTGGCCGAGGTGGACCGGCGCCGGGTCGAGCGGATCCTGCGCAACCTGCTGGACAACGCGGTCGAGCACGGTGAGGGCCGGGATGTGGTGGTCACCGTGGCGGGCGACCGGGACGCGGTCGCGGTCGCGGTCCGGGACCATGGCTGCGGCTTCGGCCAGGCCGAGGCGCAGCTCGTGTTCGACCGGTTCTGGCGGGCCGACCCGGCCCGGGCCCGGACCACCGGCGGCACCGGGCTCGGCCTGGCCATCGCGCAGGAGGACGCCCGGCTGCACAACGGCTGGCTGCAGGCCTGGGGGGAGCACGGCAAAGGCTCGCTGTTCCGGCTCACCGTGCCCCGGGTGGCCGGGGACCAGCTGATCGGCTCGCCGCTGCCGCTCGGCCCGGACGAGGCCGAGCCCGGGCCCGGGCTGGTCCGGTCGCCGCTGGCCCTGCGCCTGGACGAGGTCATCGAGCCGGCCCAGCCCGGCCCAGGATTCGCCGGCCCCGAGCCCGACGGCCCGGCCAGCGCCGGCCCGGCCAGTGACTGACCGGCGCCGCCCGCTGCTGCGCTGGCTGGTGGCCGCGCTGGCCGCGCTGGCCGCGGTGGCCGGCTGCGCCGAGGTTCCGGTCAGCGGCCCGCTCCAGTCCACCAAGCTGCCGGCCGGGGCCGGCAGCGCCCAGCAGGGGCAGAACTGCTGCGGGGTGGTCATGAGCCCGCCCAAGCCGGGCTGGAACCCGGTGCAGATCGTGGAGTTCTTCATCCTGGCCAGCGCGGACTACAGCCAGGGCCACGCGATCGCCCGGCAGTACCTGACCCCCGCGGCCAGCTCGGCGTGGCAGCCCGGGCCAGGCCCGGCCGTCACCGTGATCTCCCAGGCGCCGACCGTGTCGTCCGTGCTGCCACCGCAGCTGAACTCGCAGAAGACCTCGATCGTCGAGATCACCGCGAACGAGCTGGGCGCGGTCAGCGCGACCGGCCAGTACATCCCGGCACCGGACGGCCAGAAGACGCTGACCCAGCGGTTCGGCCTGCGGCTGGTGAGCGGCCAGTGGCGGATCGACAGCCTGCCGTCCGGGGCGGGCCGGCTGTCCCGCGAACTGCTGCTCACCAAGGACTTCTTCCAGCTCGCGTACCAGCCGCGGAACCTCTACTACTTCGACCCGTCCTACAAGAACCTGGTGCCGGACCCGGTGTTCCTGCCGGTCAATACGGCCGACCCAGCCACTGTGCTGGTCAGCGCGCTGGTGGCCGATCCGCAGGGCTGGCTGGACGGGGCCGCGTTCTCCGGCTTCCCGGCCGGCACCCGGGTCGTCCGGGTGCAGATCCCGCCGGGCAGCAAGACCGCCATCGTCGACGTGAGCATGCCCCAGACGGCCGCGACCCGGGCCGCCCTGGGTGAGATGTCGGCGCAGCTCGTCTGGACGCTGGCCAGCACGTCCTACGGGGCGCGGTCGATCCAGGCCGTGAAGCTCGAAGTCAACGGCCGGGCGTGGACGCCGCCGGGCACCGCGAGCGCGGTGCAGGACCGCGGCAACTACCCGCAGCCGGCCCTGCAGACCGCGAGCCGCCAGGACCTGTACTACCTGACCAGCAGCGGCGCGGCCCGGGTGCTGGTCGGCCACGGCACGGCCAGTGCCCCGGTGCCCGGCCAGGCGGGTACCAGCGAGATCCCGCTCAGCAGCATCGCCATCTCGCCCGACCAGCACTACCTGGCCGGGGTCGGCCAGTCCGCGGCGGGCGCGCTGTACACGAGTGACCTGACCGCCGCGGCCCAGCCGCGGGCCACCGAGTCGGCCCGTGCGCTGCAGCTGCGGCTCACCGGCATGAAGATCAGCGCGGTCAGCTGGGACGATCAGGACAACCTGTGGGTGGCGGGCAGCATTCATGGCCGGCCGGCCGTGCGGATGCTCCAGGCCCGCGGCGGCGGGCCGGCCACGGTGGCCCTGCCCCCCGGGATCCAGCAGATCAGCGCGCTGCAGGTCGCCCCGGACGGGGTACGGACGGCGATGATCGTGTCCACCAAGTCCGGCTCGCAGGTGCTGCTGGCCGCCATCGTGCAGAGCGAGAACCAGATATCGCTGTCCAGCGCCGGCCAGCTCGGCGTGGACCTGACCGCGCCGAGCGCACTGAGCTGGTACGACGCCGATCACCTGCTGGTGGTGGACCAGGGGGCCGACGACCCGCAGCTCAACGAGGTGCCGGTCAACGGCGACCGGTCCACGGTACAGAGCATCGAGCCCGGGATGATTTCCGTCACCGCCGCGGGCCCGAAGAACAGCCTCTACGCCAGCCTGCAGAACGGCGGGGTGGCCCGGTCCACCGGCCTGGGCGAGCTGTGGAGCCCGTGGCTGGCCGGCCGGGACGCCACCTATCCCGGCTGAATGAGCTGTGTTAGCCCGGGGGGCGACCCCCGGGCTAACACAGCAGCGCGGTCTTAGCCCCTTGCTACCGGGCTGCGACGGTTCCTCCTGATGCGGCGTCCGCCCAGGTACGGGGACGTGGTCAAGAAGAGACTTCCGGCACCTGACATCCTGCCCCGGGCAGGCTAGCGTCGTTGTATGGCACCCGCCCGGGTCCGTGGTTGCGCCGCGCAGGGTGCCCCGTCAGTGGGGCGCCCGGCCTGGCAAGCCGATGCCAGCCGCAGGCGAAACGGCCCACGTAAGGCGACTTGTCGTCGACCGATCACGGTGCGGCTTAGAGGTAAGTCCTGCCCCGCCGGCGGATCAGATGTCCCCCGGACCGGGAGAAGGGCGGTCGTGGCAACAGGCCCGCGAATCCCTCAGCAGGCGGATGTGGGGACGAAGACCAGGTCGGCCGGGCGGGTGCCACCCACACAGATGGTCGAAGGGGGTATCCCACATGGACATCATCTTCAGGGGTCGGCGGACGGGTGTGCCGGAACGCTTCCGTGATTATGCGACGGCCAAGCTCGGCAAGATCGTAAAGCTCGACCAGAAGACGATAAGCATCGATGTGGAAGTAACCCTGGAACGCAACCCACGCCGGTCGGCGCAGCGGGAACGGGTCGAGCTGACCGTGTACTCGCGCGGGCCGGTGGTCCGCGCCGAGGCCGCCGCGGACGACCGTTACCAGGCGCTCGACCGTGCCCTGGCCAAGCTGGAGACGCACGTGCGGCGGGCCTGTGACCGGCGTAAGGCGCGCAAGCCCACGCACGGTGTGCCCGCGGAGACAGCGGCCGCCCGGGCGGCCCTGGCCCAGTCCGGGGACGTCGCGGCGGGGCTGGCCGCGGACCGCCTGCCGGCCGGCATCGGTCGCGCGGACGGGGCCTGGCCAGACGGCGCGGCAGACGCTGACCTGGAGTCCTGGCCAGACACCGAGGTGCAACTCGATGCCGTGGTGCCGATCCCGATGGAAGGTGACGGCCCGCTGGTCGTGCGGGAGAAGTTCCACAGTGCCACACCGATGACCATCGACCGGGCGCTGCATGAGATGGAACTCGTGGGGCATGACTTCTTCCTGTTCCGGGACGAGGCCTGCCGCCTGCCGAGCGTGGTCTACCGGCGGCGGGGTTACGACTACGGGGTCATCCGCCTGGTGGAGGAAGCGTCACGGCAGCCCAACGGCCGGCCGGGCCACTCCTGGGTCGGGATGAGCCAGCCGGTGGGGGAGAATCGAGTAACCCGGTAGGTGGTATCCGGGCCCCGGGCCGGGCCAGCCGCACGGCGCCGGAGCCCCCGGTTTGCGCGGCTGCCCCCGCTGCGCCAGAGTTTGCTCACTGATCGCGGCGGGCGGCATCCGCGCCGGCAGTGCACGCAGGGTCAACAGGAGGTGCCATGCGCGGAGATCCCGCGGTGACCACAGATCCCGGTGCGGCATCGGGGTTGGTGGATTCCCCCGCCTCCGATCCGATCCGCGCTCTCATCGTCGATGATCACGCGCTGTTCCGCCGGGGCCTGGAGATGGTGCTGGCCGCCGAAGACGATATCGAGCTGGTGGGCGAGGCCAGCGACGGCACGGAAGCGGTGCAGAAGGCCGGCGAGTCGCTGCCCGACGTGGTCCTGATGGACATCCGGATGCCCAAGTCCAGCGGCATCGAGGCGTGCCGGGCCATGAAAGAGGTAGCGCCCAGCTCGAAGATCGTCATGCTGACAATCAGTGACGAGGAGGAGGACCTCTTCGAGGCGATCCGCGCCGGGGCCAGCGGTTACCTGCTCAAGGACATCCCGCTGGACGAGGTGGCGGACGTGGTCCGGGCGGTGCACGGCGGTCAGTCGCTGATCAACCCGTCGATGGCGGCCAAGCTACTGACCGAGTTCGCCGCGCTCAACAAGCGGGACCAGGAGGAGCGTGCCGAGCAGGTCCCGCCGCCCAAGCTCACCGACCGGGAGATGCAGGTCCTCAAGCTGGTCGCCAAGGGGATGAACAACCGGGACATCGCCAAGGAGCTGTTCATCTCGGAGAACACGGTCAAGAATCACGTGCGCAACATCCTGGAGAAACTCCAGATCCACTCGCGCATGGAAGCCGTGATGATCGCGGTCCGGGAGAAGCTGATCGAGTTCAGCTGACGGGCCGCCCGCCGCCCGGAGTCGTGATCTTGACTTCAGTGTCGTTGGGACGGCAGCAAAGTCATGATCACGATTGCTTGGTCGATTCAGGCGAGCGCGGCGGCCAGCGGCCCGGCTAGGTGTGCCGGGCTGACCTGTTCCACCGCCACGGCGGAGCAGCCGACCCAGCCGGCCGCCTCGCGCAGCGCCCGCGCCATCGGCCCGGTGGCCGCCGCGGACTCCAGGGACAGCTGCCGGGCGACCAGGGTCTGGCCCTGGCGCACCGGGTCAACCCGGCCGAGCAGCCGGCCCCGGGCCAGCAGCGGCATCGCGTAGTACCCGTGTACCCGTTTGGCCTTGGGCACGTAGGCCTCCAGGCTGTGCTCGAAGCCGAACATCCGCCGGGTCCGCTTGCGGTCCCACAGCAGCGAGTCGAACGGGGACAGCAGGGTGACCCGGTGCCGGCCGCGCGGTGGTGCGGCCAGCGCGGCCGGGTCGGCCCAGCCGGGCAGCGGCTTACCGCTGGATTCGACGGTGACCGGGACCAGGCCGGCCGCCAGCGCGGACTCACCGGCCAGGTCAGCGTGCCCGGCCTGGCCGTTGGTCAGCTCGCGCAGCCGGTGGTAGTCGATCAGGTCGGCCCGGGTAGCCACGCCAAGCGCCCGGCCGGCCACCCCGGCCAGGTGGGCCAGGCAGTCGGCGTCGGCCGGCTCGCGGTCCAGCAGATCCCGGGGCAGGACCCGCTCCGGCAGGTCATAGACCCGCCGCCAGCCGTCCCGGCGGACGCAGATGACCTCGCCGATGTCCAGCAGCCATTCCACCGCGATCTTCGTCTCGGACCAGTCCCACCAGGGGCCGCCCGCCTTCGCGCCGCCCAGCTGGGTCGCGGTGAGCGGCCCCTCGCTGCGCAGCCGGGCCAGCACCTGAGCACAGGCCTGGTCATGGCTCTGATGCCAGCGCCGGCCGCGGGCGCGCAGCGCACGGCGCCGGAACGCGTACCACGGCCACTCCTCGATCGGCAGCACGCACGCGGCATGCGACCAGTACTCGAACGCGGCCGGCAGGCCCGGATGCCAGTACGCCCGCTCGACCCGGGCCCGCGGCACCGCACCCAGCCGGGCGTACGCAACCAGTTCATGCGACCGGGCCAGCACGCTGATCGTGTCCAGCTGGACCGCGCCAACCCGGCGCAGCATGGCTGGCACGCCGCCGCGTCGGCTGTCCGCACCGAGGAAGCCCTGAGCGCGCAGCGTGATCAGCCGGGCCTCATCGGCCGACAGGGACAGTTCCGGGGCCGGATGGGCCACACCTGGCTGGATAGTGCTCACCACAAGATGGGGAGCCTAGCGGCCCGCACTGACAAGACCAGGACTGGCTTACGGCCGGCTAAGACCGGGCCGGTTTAATACCAGTCTTCGAAGATGTTAGTGGACAGGGCGATCAGGCCACCGATCACGACCAGCCCGAGCGCGCACCAGAACAGCCACCAGATCGTGTGGAAGACCAGCGCCAGGCCGCCGATCAGGAAGCCGACCATGATGAGGCCGACCGCCACCCAGGACACCGGGCGGCCGTGGAACGGCTCGAAGTAGCCGGGCTGTGGGCCGGACGCGGTGACACTGTCGCGTTCGCCCCTGGTGCCGGGGAGCGCGCCGTCGTCCGGCTGGGCACCGGACTTGATGTCCGTTCCCACCTGGTCCGCCATGGCGCTGCTCCTCTCGTGATCCGCTCGCCGTAGTATCCCACACCCGGTCGCCCGGGGGCGCGCGGCCCGTGCTTCCCCATATTGTGGCGGAACCGCCCCCCGGCCGGTGCCCGGCCCCCTGGAATGGCCCTCGCCGCTGAGCCGTTGACATAGGCAACGATCCGGCCCTACTCCGCGCTTGCGGCTCGGTTTCGTTGCCGGTCTCGCCTACCATGACAGTGACGACGAGGGTGCCGGCGGTGCCCGTCATCGATCCGCGAGGAGCGCGAGAAGTAGTGCCAGCCATCATTGACAGTGTCCTGCGTGCGGGCGAGGGGAAGACCCTGCGCCGGCTCAAGCGGATCGCGGATCAGGTCAACTCGATCGAGGAACATTTCGCCGCGCTGAGCGACGAGGAGCTGCGCGCGCTGACCGGCGAGTTCCGGCAGCGGTACAGCGACGGCGAGTCCCTGGACGATCTGCTCCCGGAGGCGTTCGCCACGGCGCGCGAGGCGGCCCGGCGCACGCTGGGCCAGCGGCACTTCGACGTGCAGCTGATGGGGGGCGCGGCGCTGCACCTGGGCAACATCGCCGAGATGAAGACCGGTGAGGGCAAGACGCTGACCTCGGTGCTGCCGGCCTACCTGAACGCGCTGTCCGGCCAGGGCGTGCACGTCGTCACGGTCAACGACTACCTGGCCAAGCGTGACTCGGAGTGGATGGGCCGGGTGCACCACTTCCTCGGCCTGGAGGTCGGGGTGATCCTGTCCCAGATGCCGCCCGAGGAGCGGCGCAAGGCGTACGAGGCCGATATCACCTACGGCACCAACAACGAGTTCGGTTTCGACTACCTGCGCGACAACATGGCCTGGGGCCTGGACGAGTGCGTGCAGCGGGGGCACAACTTTGCCATCGTGGACGAGGTCGACTCGATCCTGATCGACGAGGCGCGGACGCCGCTGATCATCAGCGGCCCGGCCGAGCAGAGCGCCCGGTGGTACACCGAGTTCGCCAAGATCGCGCCCAGGCTGCGCCGCGGCGAGGACGGCGAGGGTGACTACGAGGTCGACGAGAAGAAGAAGACGGTCGGCATCCTCGAGTCCGGGGTGGAGAAGGTCGAGGACTGGCTCGGCATCGAGAACCTGTACGACCCGGTCAACACGCCCCTGGTCAGCTTCCTGAACAACGCCATCAAGGCCAAGGAGCTGTACAAGAAGGACAAGGACTACGTCGTGGTCAACGGCGAGGTCCTGATCGTGGACGAGTTCACCGGCCGGATGCTGTACGGCCGCCGGTACAACGAGGGCATGCACCAGGCCATCGAGGCCAAGGAAGGCGTGCAGATCCAGAACGAGAACCAGACGCTGGCCACGATCACGCTGCAGAACTACTTCCGGCTCTACGACAAGCTGGCCGGGATGACCGGCACGGCGATGACCGAGGCCAACGAGTTCAGCCAGATCTACAAGCTCGGCGTGGTGCCGATCCCGACCAACAAGCCGATGATCCGGGACGACCAGGCGGACGTGGTCTACCAGACGGTGGCAGGCCAAGTTCGAGGCGGTCGTCGAGGACATCAAGGAGCGGCACGAGGCCGGCCAGCCGGTCCTGGTCGGCACGACCAGCGTGGAGAAGTCCGAGGTGCTGTCGGTGCTGCTCAAGCGCAGCGGCGTGCCGCACGAGGTGCTGAACGCGAAGTACCACGAGCGGGAGGCGGCGATCATCGCCCAGGCGGGCCGCAAGGGCGGGGTCACCGTGGCCACCAACATGGCCGGCCGGGGCACCGACATCATGCTCGGCGGCAACCCCGACTTCATCGCGGACATCGAGCTGCACCAGCGCGGCCTGTCCCCGGTGGACACCCCGGAGGACTACGAGGCGGCCTGGGCCGAGGCGGTGGATAAGGCCAAGGCGGCGGTGGCCGAGGAGCACGAGGAAGTGGTGGCCGCGGGCGGCCTGTACGTGCTGGGCACCGAACGGCACGAGTCGCGGCGGATCGACAACCAGCTGCGCGGCCGCTCCGGCCGGCAGGGCGACCCCGGGCTGTCCCGGTTCTACCTGTCGCTGGAAGACGACCTGATGCGGATGTTCAACGCGGACAAGGTCGCGCACTTCATGGAGTGGCTGAAGACGCCGCCGGACGTGCCGATCGAGTCCAAGGCGGTGACCCGGTCCATCCGGTCCGCGCAGACCCAGGTCGAGCAGCAGAACTTCGAGATCCGCAAGGACGTGCTGAAGTACGACGACGTGCTCAACCGGCAGCGCAAGGTCATCTACGGCGAGCGGCGCCAGGTGCTGGAGGGCGCGGACCTGCACGAGCAGATCCGGGAGATGATCGACGAGGTCATCCAGGGCTACGTGACGGGAGCGACCGGCGAGGGCTTTGCCGAGGAGTGGGACCTGGGCCAGCTGTGGACGGCGCTGCGCGCGCTGTACCACCCCACGCTGACCGCCGATGAGGTGGTCGAGGAAGCGGGCGGCGAGCAGTCCGCGCTGTCCCAGGAGTTCCTGGTCGAGACGATCCGGGCGGACGCGCAGCAAGCCTACGACGCGCGCGAGGAGGAGCTCACCCCGGAGATCATGCGCGAGCTGGAGCGCCGCGTGGTGCTCTCCGTGCTGGACCGCAAGTGGCGTGAGCACCTCTACGAGATGGACTACCTGCGCGAGGGCATCGGGCTGCGCGCCTGGGCCCAGCGCGACCCGCTGGTGGAGTACCAGCGCGAGGGTTACGACATGTTCAGCGCGATGATGGAGGGCATCAAGGAGGAGTCGGTCGGCAACCTGTTCAACCTCCAGGTGGAGGTGCAGGAGAACCCGATCGTGGAGGAGGCCGCCGACGCGGCGGCCGCCGCTGCCCCGGCCGCCCCCGCCCTGCCGGGCGCGCACGCCAAGCCCGGTGCACACGCCAAGCCCGCCCAGGCCGGTGGCACGCACGCCAAGCCCGCGGCGAACGGCACCGGCCAGGCCCAGCGCGCGGCGGCGCAGCAGGCGCCGGCCGGCCAGGGGCGCCGGTCCCGGGCCGGAGCCCGCGGCCAGGCCGGGAACGGCGCGCAGGCCGCGCCCGCGGCCACCGGGCCCGACGACGGAGCGCCGGTCGTGGCCCCCGGGCTGCAGCGCCCGAAGCGGCCCGCCCAGCTGCAGTACAGCGCGCCGTCCGCGGACGGCCCGGGCGAGGTGGAGCAGCGGTCCGACCGGTCCTCGGCCGACCCGTTCGCCCGGGTTGGCCGGAACGACCTGTGCCCGTGCGGCTCCAACCGGAAGTACAAGCGCTGCCACGGTGACCCGCGCAACCGGTCTGACGGCTGACGCCCCGCCGCCCGGGCCCGGGCGGCTAAGCGGCCTCGACCTGGGTGCACAGCCATTTGCCCGGCCGGACCGGGCGGCCCGCCGAGGCGGGCCGCGGCGCGGTGCGCTCCAGCCGGACAGCGAGCGCCCTGATCTGCGGGCCGACGCTGAGCAGCACGGTCATCTCGATCACATCCGCGGCCGGATGCCGCGCCACCACCCGGCGCAGCCGCGGGCGCTGGCCGGCCGTGAGCACCGGTCCTATCCGCTGGATCCTGGACCGGGCCCGCTCCGTGGTCCAGCTGGTGAGCTGCCGTGGCGGCCGGGTCCCGGCCAGCGTTTCGACCAGGACCTGGGCGAACTGGCTGGGCAGGGCCTGCTCACCGCGGCCGGTGTCCTGCCGCGGCGGCCCGTCCGCGGCCGGCGGCTGGCCGCGCGCTGGCTGGCCGCGGTGCCCGCTGGCGCCGTCCCGGCCGCAGGCCCGGGTCGCCCGCTGCTGGCGGCCGGGCGCCCCACGGGTGCCGGTGCCCCCGCACTGGCGTTAAGCATGGCTAACTCGTCGTCGTAGGGCGGCGCGGAGTCGGGCACGGTATGCAGCCGCACCGCGGCCGGGTCGGGCAGTGGCGGGCCGGTCACGTTCGGGCACGGCCGCCGGGCCGGGCGGCTGCCACGCGGCTGGGTGCCCGGCGGTGTCCCGGGCGGTGGTACGGGCGGAGTAGGCATGGAACCTCCCAGGGTCAGCGACGGGCGCGGTCTGGCGGCGCGGCCCGGCGCAGGGCCGGGGAAGGACTCTGCGCCTTAGCACGATTTGTACCGGTGGGCAGTGACATTTCCCGGGGGTGCGGCTGGACCGCTGGTTCCGCGGCCCCCGATCGTGCGCCATCATGGTCTGCGGCGGCCGGTGCCGGGCGAGGGTGGGAATGCGGCCTGGCGGGACTCGGTTGTCTGTGAAAGCCGGGCGTTCATGTCACGCCCGGGCCTGCCGTCTCCTGGAGAGTTGCCTTGTCGCTGCCACCGCTGGTCGAACCGGCTGCTGAGCTGACCGTGGACGAAGTCCGCCGCTACTCGCGCCATCTGATCATCCCGGATGTCGGGATGACCGGGCAGAAGCGGCTCAAGAACGCCAGGGTGCTCTGCGTGGGCGCGGGCGGCCTCGGCTCTCCGGCGCTGCTCTACCTGGCCGCAGCCGGGGTGGGCACGCTCGGCATCGTCGACTTCGACGTGGTGGACGAATCCAACCTGCAGCGCCAGGTCATCCACGGCCAGTCCGACATCGGCCGGCCCAAGGCCGAGTCGGCCCGGGACAGCATCCGCGAGATCAACCCGTACGTGAACGTGATCGTGCATCAGGAGCGCCTCGACTCCGACAACGCGATGCAGATCTTCGCGGACTACGACCTGATCGTGGACGGCACGGACAACTTCGCCACCCGGTACCTGGTGAACGACGCGTGCGTGCTGCTCGGCAAGCCCTACGTATGGGGATCCATCTACCGCTTCGACGGTCAGGCCAGCGTGTTCTGGGCCGAGTACGGCCCGTGCTACCGGTGCCTGTACCCGGAGCCGCCGCCGCCCGGCATGGTGCCGTCCTGCGCCGAGGGTGGCGTGCTCGGTGTGCTGTGCGCGTCCATCGGCTCGATCCAGGTCAACGAGGCGATCAAGGTCATCACCGGGATCGGCGAGCCGCTGGCCGGCCGGCTGATGATCTACGACGCGCTGGAGATGACATACCGCTCGGTCAAGGTCAGGAAAGACCCCGAGTGCCCGGTGTGCGGGAAGAACCCGACCATCACCGAGCTGATCGACTACGACGCGTTCTGCGGCGCGGTGTCCGAGGAGGCGCAGCACGCCGCGGCCGGCTCGACGATCAGTGCACAGCAGCTCAAGGACATGCTGGCCGCTGACGAGAAGATCTTCCTGGTGGACGTGCGGGAGCCGAACGAGTACGAGATCGTCTCGATCCCCGGCGCCACGCTGATCCCCAAGGGCGAGTTCCTCTCCGGCGCCGCGCTGGAGCGGCTGCCGCAGGACCGCCGGGTGGTGCTGCACTGCAAGTCTGGTGCGCGCTCCGCGGAGTGCCTGGCGATCGTTAAGAACGCCGGCTTCTCCGACGCGGTCCATGTCGGCGGCGGTGTGCTGGCCTGGGTGAGCCAGGTCGACCCGTCGCTGCCGTCCTACTGACCGCCCGCTGACCGCCCGGTCGGCCGGTTCCGGCCGGGCGTAATCGGGCCAACCTCGCGGTGCGCCCGGTGCCGGGCCGGCCGCAGGCCGTACCATGCCGCTGTGGCTATGCGTCCGCGAGGTCTGGGTAGCGGCAGCCCGGTGCCGGACGATGACATCGCCGCGGGCTATCCGGGCAGCTGGCCGCGTCCGGTGGCCAGTCCCCCGCCCAGCGCGCATGCCGCTCACCTGCCGCCGCGCCCGGCCCGGTGGCGCTACCGGGTGCTGCTGGGCGGCCTGATCGCGGCCCTGGCCGGCCTGGCCATCTCGATGGTCGCGGTGGCCGTGCACCTGCTGCCGCGCACGTTCAGTGCCGCGCAGCAGCAGCAGATCATCGGCTGGGAGATCGGCAAGCGGTGGCGGGCCTGGTCGGCCGGCCGCATCTTCCCGGCCACCGTTCCCTACCAGCTGCCGGCGGCCTCGCTGGACAGCGCCGCCGTGGTCCGGCTGGACGCACGCCGGGTCGGCATCGCCCCGCAGGCCAGCTGCCACGCGGCCACCGACCGGGCGGCCTGGCGGGTGCTGGCCCGGCACGGCTGCCAGACCGTGCTCCGGGCTACCTACCTGGACTCCACCGGCACGTTCGCCATCACCGTCGGGGTCGCCGTGCTGCCCGGCCTGGACCAGGCCAGTGGCTCCGGGCACGACCTGCCCCCGGGCAGCGGCGTGCGGGTAGTGCGGTTCAGCCACACCCTGGTGGCCGGCTTCGGTGCCGCGGCCCGCCAGCTGTCCACGGCCATGGCGGCTGGGCCGTACCTGATCATGTCCACGGTCGGCTATGCGGACGGCCGGCACCATGTCCGCGAGTCCGCCGATCCCTACGCCAAGGACGAGATGCTCAGCGTGGCGGACGGGATCTCGCAGTGGATCGGCGCCCGCATCGGCGCCGCCCCGCCGTCGCCGCACTGCCCGGGCGGCCCAGCATGCTGAACGCCCATCGGCTGGCCAGGCGGGGCGCGCCGCAGGCGTGTTCCCGCCGAGGCCGCGATCGCGGGGGGTTCCGGGGGGTCGTCCCCTCGGGCTGGCGCTGGTTGCCGGCCGGCCTGCTCGCGGCGCTGCTGGCCGCCTGGGGCGCGGCGGCCGCGACGCCGGCCAGCGCGGACACCGTTCGCAACGCGCAGCTGTGGGTGCTCAACGCGGTCAGCGCACCGGCCGCGTGGACGGTGACTGAGGGACAGGGCACGACCGTGGCCGTAATCGACAGCGGCGTCAACCCGCACGTGTCCGACCTGGCCGGCTCGGTCATCACCGGCCCGGACCTGACCGGGGTGCACACCCCGCCGTCCAACCCGAACTGGGGCGTGCACGGGACCTGGATGGCCTCGCTCATCGCCGGGCACGGGCACGCGGGCGGCGGCAGCGGCATCATGGGCATCGCGCCGCGGTCCAGGGTGCTGTCGATCCGGGTCGTCACCGACCGGCGTGACCCCGGGTATGCCGCCTACCAGCGGGAATCCGACAGCCGGGTGCAGGACGCGCTGGCCCGGGCCGTCGGCTACGCCGTCCAGCACCGGGTCAGCGTGATCAGCATGTCGCTGGGTTACGGCGCGCCGAGCGCGGTGGTCCGGTCCGCGCTGCAGAACGCGCTGGACCACGGCGTGGTGGTGGTCGCCTCGTCCGGGAACTCCGGCGACTCGGTGGGGGCCCGCACGATGGGCCAGGCGCCGTACTCGTTCCCCGCCGACTACCCCGGGGTGCTGGGGGTGGCTGCGGTGTCGCGCAGCGGCGCGCCAGCCGGCTTCTCCAGCGACAATCTTTCGGTTCAGGTCGCCGCGCCCGGGGTCAATGTGCCCGCGCAGGGCCGGGACGGGCAGTACTGGCTGGTCAGCGGGACCAGCCCGGCCTGTGCGCTGACGGCGGGGGTGGCGGCCCTGATCAGGGCCAGGTACCCGGGCCTGGCGCCTGCGCTGGTGGTGCGGGCCATCACGTCCAGCACTCAGCACCGGCCGCCGGGCGGCTACGACGACAAGGTCGGCTTCGGCACCGTGGACGCGGCCGCCGCGCTGGGCGCGGCCGGGCAGCTGGCCGGCCAGCCTGCGGGCCACCGCGGGCCTGCCGGTGAGCACGCACTTCGGCGGCGGGAGTGCGGCCGTCCCGGCGCTGCCGGTCCAGCCGCGCGGGACCAGCGGGCTGATCACCGCCTGCCTGGCCGCCCTCGGCTGCCTGGCCCTGGCCGGTCTCACCGGGACCGGGCTGGCCGCGCTGCGCCCGGCCGGCACCCGGGGCCAGCACGCGGCCGCCGCCCACCCGGTCCCGCCGGCCTGGCCGGGCCCGCGGGTGCAGGCGACCTGGCCGGACGCTGAGGAGCCCGGCTGACCCCCGGCGCCGGCCAGGGTGACCCGGCGGTGCTGCCGGATTTCGCCAGCCGGGTCCTCGACGTGGCCGACATGATCCCGCCCGGCCGGGTGATGTCCTACGGGGACGTGGCCGAGTACCTGGGCCAGGGCGGGCCGCGCCAGGTCGGCCGGGTCATGGCGCTCTGGGGTGGCAGCGCGCCGTGGTGGCGGGTGGTGCACGCCGACGGGTCGCTGCTCGGCGGGCACGAGCGGGCGGCGCTGGCCGCCTACCGGGCGGAGGGCACCCCGCTGCGCACGTCCCGGGCGGCCGGACCACCGTGCATCGACATGCGGCTGGCCCGCTGGGACGGCCGGGACCCGGCTCCCGGATAGCCGGTCAGCGCGGAACCGGCGAGTCGGCTGCGGATGTCGGTGCCCTCTGCTGGAATGCTGCCAAATGGACTACCAGGCAGGCGGTTACCGGCTCCTGCGGCGGCCCGCGCCACCGCCCGGCCCGCTGCGCCTCGACGCCGCGCAGCAGGCCGTGGTCAGCCACCCGGGCGGCCCGCTGCTGGTACTGGCCGGGCCGGGCACGGGCAAGACCACCGCGATCGTGGCAGCGGTCGTAGAGCGGATCACCGAGCGCCAGATCGACCCGGAGCGGGTGCTCGTCCTCACGTTCAGCCGCAAGGCGGCCCACGAGCTGCGCGAGCGGATCACCACCCGGCTGCGCCGCACCACCCGCCAGCCGCTGGCCCTGACGTTCCACAGCTACGCGTATGCGCTGGTCCGCCGGGAGTTCGTGCTGGCCGGTGACCAGCCGCCGACCCTGCTGTCCGGTCCGGAGCAGCTGCTGGAGGTGCGCCGGATGCTGCGCGCGGAAGGGGAGACGGGGGCGGCCGGGCGCTGGCCGGAGCGGCTCCGGCCCGCGCTGGCCACCCGCGGGTTCGCCACCGAGCTGCGCGACTTCCTGCTCCGCGCAGCCGAACGCGGGCTGGACGGCCGCGGCCTGGCCCGGCTGGGCCGGGCCCGCGGCCGCGACGACTGGGTCGCCGCGGGTGGCTTTCTCGACCGGTACACCGCACGGTTCGACCTGGCGCCGGTGCCTGCCTACGATTACGCCGAAATCGTCCGGATCGCCGCCGCGCTGCTCGGCCGCACCGCCACCCGGGACCGCGAGCGCAAGGCCTACGACGTCGTGCTGGTGGACGAGTACCAGGACACCGACCCGGCCCAGGAGGCGCTGCTGCACGCGCTGGCCGGGGACGGCCGGGAACTGATCGCGGTCGGCGACCCGGACCAGTCGATCTACGCGTTCCGCGGCGCGGACACCCACGCCATGGGCCGGTTCCCGGACCTGTTCCGCACTCCGGACGACCGGCCGGCCAGCGTGATCGCGCTGCGTACCTGCCGGCGCAGCGGCCCGGTGCTGCTGGCCGCGTCGCGCCGGGTGGCCAGCAGGCTGCCGGTGGCGGCCGGGCTGGTCACCGGCCCGCGCGCCGGCGGCCCGCAGGAGGCTGGCCAGCAGGGCGCCGGCCAGCAGGGCGCCGGCCCGCGGGAGGCTGGCCCGCGGGCGCCGGCCCGCAGGGCGCCGGGCCGGCTGGGGCCCGCCCCGGGCACCGCGACCTGATCCCGCTGGCCACTGCGACGGCGGGCACCGCCCGGGTGCTCATCGCGTCCAGCGCCAGCCAGGAGGCCGCGGTCATCGCCGACACGCTGCGCCGGGCCCACTTGGTGGACGGCGTGCCGTGGTCGTCGATGGCTGTCCTGGTCCGGTCGGCGGTCCGGCAGGTCCCGCTGCTCCGCCGGGCGCTGGCCACCGGCGGGGTGCCGGCCGTGGTGGCTGGCGACGAGCTGCCGCTGGCCGCGGAGCCTGGGGCGCGGCCGCTGCTCGCCCTGCTGCGCTGCGCGCTGCAGCCCGGCGCGCTGGACGAGGAGTCGGCCGCGGACCTGCTCACCGGGCCGCTGGGCGGCACCGATGCGCTCGGCCTGCGCCGCCTGCGCCGCGCGCTGCATGCCGCGGATACCGCGGCCGGCCAGCCGCCGGGAACCGCGCCGCTGGCCAGCGCGCTGCGCGACCCGCGGCAGCTCGACCTGGCCCGCGGGCCCGCGGCGGGCGCGGCCCGGCGGGTCGGCGGGCTGCTGGACCTGGCCCGGCGCACCGCCCAGGGCGGCGACGGACCAGGGCGTGGCCCCGGGCAGCGCGTACGAGGTGCTGTGGGCCGTCTGGCAGCAGTCCGGGCTGGGCCCAGAGTGGCAGGCGGCCAGCGCGGCCGGGGGTTCCCGCGGCGAGACCGCCGACCGTGACCTGGACGCCGTGGTCGCGCTGTTCGACGCGGCGGCCCGCTTCGCGGCCCGGCTGCCGCCCGGCTCGCCGTGGCTGTTCCTGGACAGCCTGGGCGGCCAGGAGATCCCTGGCGACACGCTGGCCGACCGGGCGCCGCAGGGCGAGGCGGTGCGCATCCTCACCGCGCACCGGTCCAAGGGCCTGGAATGGGACGTGGTCGTGGTGGCCGGCGTGCAGGAGGGCAGCTGGCCCGATCTGCGGATGCGCTCCTCGCTGCTGGGCATGGACGAGCTGGTCGAGGCGGCCGCGGGCCGGGCCGAGGTGGCCGGCCCGGGCGCCGCGGGGGACGACGCCGCCGCGGCCGCGCTGGCCTCCAAGCTGCTCGATGAGGAGCGCCGGCTGTTCTACGTCGCGGTCACCCGGGCGCGGCACACACTGGTAGTTACCGCGGCGGGCGGTAACGACATCGATGAGCGCCCGTCCCGGTTCCTGGCCGAGCTGGCCGGTGACAAGATCCCCATCGAGCACGTCGCCGTCGGCCGGCCGGCACTGGCTGTCGCTGCCCGCGCTCACCGCGGAGCTGCGCCGGGCCGCCGCCGACCTCAGCCGGCCGGTGCCGGTCCGCCGGGCAGCCGCCGCCCAGCTGGCCCGGCTGGCCGCCGCGGGAGTACGTGGCGCCCATCCGCGGCACTGGTACGCGCTCACCACGCTGTCCGATCCCGGCCCGCTGGGCGCGGGGGGCATCAAGCTGTCCCCGTCACAGGTCGAGTCGTTCACCCGGTGCGGGCTGCGCTGGCTGCTGGAAGCCGCGGCCGGTGCGGGCACCTCGGACGTGCTCCGGCATCTGGGCACGGTCATCCACGCCGCCGCGGTGCTGGCCGCCGACGGCACGGACGAGGCGGGCATCGGTGACCGGATCGACGAGATCTGGCACCACCTCGACTTCGGCAGCGCCTGGTACAGCGGCAAGCAGCGGGAACTCGCGCACCGGATGGTGACCAAATTCCTGGCCTGGCACCGGGGCAACCCGCGGGAGCTGGTCGCGGTCGAGCAGTCGCTCCGGGTCCGGATCGGCCAGGTCGAGATCACCGGCCGGGTGGACCGGCTGGAGCGCGACGACCGCGGCGCCGGTGTCATCGTCGACCTCAAGACCGGCTCCGTCCGGCCCGCCGAGGCAGACCTGGACCGCAACCCCCAGCTGGGCGTGTACCAGCTCGCGGTGCTGCTGGGGGCGTTCGAGCGGTTCGGCCTGACCGAGCCGGGCGGCGCGGAGCTGGTCCAGATCGGCAAGGCCGGCCTGAAGGCCGAGGTCAAGGTGCAGCGGCAGCATGCGCTGGCCGACGACCCCGACCCGGACTGGTCGGAGGACCTGGTGCAGACGGTGGCGGCCGGGATGTCCGGCCCGGTGTTCCAGGCCACCGCCAACCCGGGCTGCCGGGTGTGCCCGGTCCGGTCGTGCTGCCCGGTCCACCCAGACGGTGGCCAGGTGACTCCATGACATACAGCCCAGCCCAGCTCGCCCGGCTGCTCGGGCTGGCCGAGCCCACCGCCGAGCAGGCCGCCGTGATCGCAGCCCCGGCACAGCCGCTGGCCGTGATCGCCGGGGCTGGCTCGGGCAAGAGCGAGACCATGGCCGCCCGGCTGGTCTGGCTGGTGGCCAACGGCACGGTCCGCCCGGAACGGGTGCTCGGCCTCACGTTCACCAGGAAGGCGGCGGGAGAGCTCGGCGACCGGGTCCGTACCAGGCTGGATGGGCTGCGCCGGGCCGGGCTGGTGGTAGCGGACGGGGAACCGGGCCTGGACGGTGAGCCGGTGGTGTCCACGTACCACGCCTACGCCGCCCGGCTGGTCACCGACCACGCGCTGCGGGAAGCGCTCGAGCCGACGCTCCGGCTGATCACGCCGGCGGTGGCGTGGCAGATCGCGGCGGGGGTGGTGGCCGGGTACGGCGGCCCGATGGATGCGGTCAGCTGGTCGCCACCGGCGGTCACCTCGGCTGTGCTGATGCTGGCCGGAGAGCTGGCCGAGCACCTGCGCACGCCAGACCAGGTGGCCGCGGTGGGCGAGTCGCTGCATGCGCAGGCCGCGGCACTGGCCGGGTCGCCGCGGGCCGGGCGGCTGCCCGCACCGGTGCGGAAGATCCTGGAGTGTGCCCGGACCCGGGACCAGTTGCTGCCGATGGTGGCCGGCTATGCCCGGGCTAAAGCCCAGCGCGAGGTCATCGACCACGGCGACCAGGTGGCGCTGGCCGCCCGGATCGCCACCGCGCATCCCGAGGTGGGCGCGGCCGAGCGGAGCCGTTACCAGGTCGTCCTGCTCGACGAGTACCAGGACACCAGCCATGCCCAGCTGGTCCTGCTGCGGGCCCTGTTCGGCGGCGGGCACCCGGTGACCGCGGTGGGCGACCCGTGCCAGTCCATCTACGGCTGGCGCGGGGCCAGCGCGGGCAACCTGCGCCGCTTCCCGCGTGACTTCCCGGTGCGCCCGGCGGGCCGCGCCACTGGCCGTCCCGGCCGCGCGCCCGGGGCCGGTGCCGCAGCCAGCCTGGCACCGGTCCGGATGCTGTCCACCAGCTTCCGGAACACCGGCCGGGTGCTGGACGTGGCCGCCGCCCTGCAGGACGAGCTGCGCGCGGCCGCTCCGGAGGTGCCCAGGCTGGTCCCGCCGCCGGACCGGGCCGGGCGCGGCCGGGTGATCTGCGCGCTGACCGAGACCACCGCGGCCGAGGCGGACTGGGTGGCGCTGCAGGTCGCCACGCTGCTCGCGCTGCCGGCCGGGCTGGCCCCCGACAGCGAACCGTGGCCGGACGGCCGCGACGACGGGGTGCATCCCCGCGACATCGCCGTGCTGTGCCGCAAGCGGGCCCAGTTCCCGGCGCTGCGCGCCGCGCTGGAAGAACGCGGCATCCCGGTCGAGGTGGTCGGCCTGGGCGGCCTGCTGACCGTACCTGAGGTGGCCGACATCGTGGCCACCCTCCGGGTGCTGCACGACCCCAGCGCATCCGGCCCGCTGGCCCGGCTGCTCACCGGGCCACGGTGGCGGATCGGCCCCCGCGACCTGGTCGCGCTGGGCCGCCGGGCCCGGGCGCTCACCCGGGAACTCCGCCCGCCGGGCCGCACCCCGCGCGAGCCGGACGACGCCGAAGGAGATCCGCTGGCCAAGGCCGTCACCGACCTGACCGCCGACCCCGGCAGCCTGGTCGAGGCGCTCGACGACCTCGGCGGCCCGGCCGGCTACTCACCGGCCGGGCACGCGCGGCTGTCCGCCCTCGGCGCGGAACTGCGCGACCTGCGCTCCCGGGTGGCCCGCCCGCTGCCGGACCTGGTCGGCGAGGTGGAGCGGATGCTGGGCCTGGACATCGAAGTGGCCGCGCGGCCCGGCCGGGACCCGGCCAGTGCCCGCGCCGACCTGGACGCGTTCGCGGACGCCGCGGCCGCCTTCGCCGGGGACCAGGACGAGCCGACGCTGGGCGCGTTCCTGGCCTACCTGGCCGCGGCCGAGGAAGAGGAGTTCGGCCTGGAGGCGGGGCGGGTCGGCGACAGTGACAGCGTCACCCTGGCCACCGTGCACGCGGCCAAGGGCCTGCAGTGGGCCGCGGTCGTGGTGCCCGGGCTGGCCGCTGGCCAGAGGGCACAGGTCTTCCCGGCCAAGCCGAGGTACTCCAGCCGGTGGACGGAGAACGCCCGGCTGCTCCCGTTCGGGCTGCGCGGCGATGCTGCCGACCTGCCGGGCCTGGCCGACCTGACCGCGGACTCGCTGGCCTCGTTCGGCGCCGCCTGCACCGCCCGCGACCTGGGTGAGGAACGCCGGCTAGCCTACGTGGCCGCTACCCGGGCGGCGTTCTGGCTGGCCTGCAGCGGCTACTGGTGGGGTGATGCGTCGTCCCCGCTCGGCCCGTCGGCGTTCCTCACCGAGGTCCGGGCCGCGTGCGAGGCCGGCGCGGGCATCGTGGCCCAGTGGGCGCCGCCGCCCGAGGACGGCGCGGAGAACCCGGTGCTGGCCGAGCCGCCCACGGCCGGCTGGCCGGCTGAGCCAGGCGGGCCCGGCCACACGGCGGTGCGGGAAGCCGGGGCTCTGGTCCGCCAGGTCCTGGCCGGCGCGGATCCCCAGCTGGACGAGGAACAGCTCAGCAGCGACGAACCGGTCACCGACGAGGACCGGGCCCTCATGGCGGCCTGGGCAACCGACACCGGCCTGCTGCTGGCCGAGCGGGAGGAACGGCGTTCGGAAGCCGCCGCGGCGGTCTGGCTGCCCCCCAGGCTGTCGGTGTCAGCCCTGGTGACGATGGCCCGTGACCCGGCCGAACTGGCCCAGCAGATCCGCCGGCCGATGCCGAGGCCGCCGGCCCCGCAAGCCCGCCGCGGAACCGCGTTCCACCGCTGGCTGGAGGAGCGGTTCAGCCAGCAGCGGCTGATCGACCCGGACGACCTGCTCGGCGCGGCCGACGACCCGGCCAGCGACCTGGCCGACGGGGACGCGGACGACCTGGCCGGGCTGCGCGAGCGGTTCGAGGCCGGGGAGTGGGGCAACCGGTGGCCGGTGGAGGTGGAGGTCCCGTTCGAGACGCTGATCGCGGGCCGACCGGTTCGCGGCCGGATCGACGCGGTGTTCGCGGACGCCACGGACGGCCGGTTCGACGTGGTCGACTGGAAGACCGGCCAGCCGCCCAGCACCCAAGCCGAGCACCAGGCCGCCGCCGTGCAGCTGGCCGCCTACCGGCTGGCCTGGGCGCAGCTGGCCGGGGTGGCGGCGGCCCAGGTCCGGGCGGCGTTCTACTACGTGCGGCAGGACCTCACCCTGCGCCCGGCCGACCTGCTGGACGAGGACGGCCTGGCCCGGCTGATCGAGCAGATCCCGGCCGCCGCGGGCTGATCCGGCGGCCGCGGCCGGGTGCCGCGCTCACCCTTGGGCAGTGCCGGGCCGGTCCTGGAGGTGCCGCTCGATGGCCGCCACCTTGCTGGTCAGCCCGTCGGTCACCCCGGGACGGAGGTCGGCCTTGAGGACCAGGCTGACCCGGGGCGCCTGCGCGGCCACAGCGTCCACCGCCCGCTTAACCACGTCCATGACGTCGGCCCAGTCGCCTTCCACCGTGGTGAACATGGCGTCGGTGTGGTTAGGCAGCCCGCTGTCGCGAACCACCCGGACCGCCGCGGCCACGTACTCACCGACTCCCTCGCCGACGCCCAGCGGAGTGATCGAGAATGCAGCAATCATCGTGCTGTGCTCCTTGCTCAGTTAGTGCCAGTGAAGATCGGCGAGATCATCGTGCTCTTAGAGGGGGACGGCTGGAAGCTGAAGCGTGTGTCCGGCTCGCACCGGCAATTCCTGCAGCCAGCTAAACCCGGGCTGGTCACTGTGGCTGGCAAGCCAAGCGCTACCTTGAAACCCAAGACTGGCGTGAAGGCCGCCCTGTGCCCCTGCCCGCGGAAGCCGCCAGCGTTGCCATCCTCGACCCGGCCGCAGCCTGAAGCCCCACCCGGGCGGGCCGGCCGCGCCTGCGGAGGCACACTTCACGTAGTTGGCCCACGAAAACCGGGATGAAACGGGCATTCCCTGCACCGGATCCGTGAACAGTGGGCGCCGGTTCACTTGAGCTGGATGCCAGTGTGATCGGTGAGGCCAGTGGGACCAGTGGGATCCGTTCTGCGCGGCGTCCTGGTCAGCTGGCCGCGGATCGGTCCCCAGCCCCGGCCAGGGTCAGGGGCCGGCCGTCCCTGGCCGCGGAGCGGGACGACAGGGTGCTGAGCAGCAGCCAGGCGGCCAGGCCGAGCGGGTAGATGATGTAACCGAACCGGCTGGCCGGGGCGAACGCGAACATCAGGGTCAGGCCGATGACCAGCCGCCAGCCGGCCGCACGCTCATCCCGCGGCGGCGCCACCACCAGGCTGACCGCGATGGCCAGGCCGGCCAGCAGGATCAGCCCGATCGCGGCCCAGTGCCCCCACGGCCACGCCTGCGCCATCAGGTGGCCGGGCAGCACACTGGCCGCCGGGCTCTTGATCTTGGTCAGGCCGAGCGGGAACAAGATCGTGTTGGACACCACCGAGGCGGGCTGGGCGAACAGCACCGGCCCGTCCACGGCCAGCGGCACGCACAGCGTGACCAGCACCAGGGTGGCCGCCGCGCGGTGGCCCCGGCGCGCCGCGACCAGGGCCAGCGCCACAGCCAGGGCCGGCCAGGCGGTCGCCTTCATGGCCGAGGCCAGGCCCAGGGCCAGGCTGGCCGCCACGATCCGGCCGGTGGACGGTCCTGTGACCCGCCCGGCGGCCGGCCCATCCCCGTCCGGGCGGCCCGGCCCGGGCCGCAGCAGGGCCAGGCCCAGGCAGATCAGCCCCAGCACAGGCAGATCGTCGCCGCCCACGGCGAGTGGGTAGGCGATGATCGGTGAGGCGGTCACCACGGCCGTCCACAGCCACGGCCGGGACACCCCGCTGACCTTGAGCGCGGCGCCGAACACGGCCACGAACGCCAGCCCGAACCACACCCGCGGGTCGGTGAGCAGGCCGCCGCCGAAGATCGCGCGGGGCAGGCCGAAGAACGCCAGCGCGGGCAGGTACGGGTCGTAGACGTTAGGGTTATGCGCCGCGGCGATGGCGCCCGCCCGCTCATATGGGGTGCCCTGGTGCAGGAACAGCTGGGCCGAGCGGATGACCACGCTTACCTCGGGCTGGCCCATCCGGGACGACGCCATCCAGGCCAGCGGGATGAGCGCGGCCCCGACCACGCTGATCAGCAACGCCACCGGCAGGCCGCGGCGCCGCCCGGCCAGCGCCACCACCGCGGCCAGGCCGTAGGAGCAGGCGGCCAGTTCGCCCCAGAGCCGCTGCGGTGCGTCCGAGCTGATAGCGGCGACGGCACAGGCGAACAGCGCGCAGACGACCAGCAGGGCCGCCGCCCACTCGTGCTCGACCGCCGCGCACAGCGCGGCAGCGCGGCGCCGGGCCAGCCTGGCGGCACGGGACAGCCACGCCCGCCAGCGCACCCCGCGGGGGCCGGTGTCCTGCCCGCCGCCGCGAGGCGGACGGGTCAGCGGTAGCGTCATGTGTCACCACGCTACGACGAATTGCCCGGCAAGGTCGTCATGCCGAAGGTGTATTTCTGGCATCAGCCGGGCCGGGGCGTGCATCTGTGGTAGGAGGCGCCGGCCGGGCGGCGGGCGCCCTGGTTTAGTGGGGGAGGGCCGGCCGCGGCCCGCCGAGGAGGCCACCGTTCATGGACGCAGCCGAATACATCGACAGCCAGGCGCCGGCTTTCTTCAGCCAGCTCAAGGACTGGCTGGCCATCCCGTCGATCTCGGCGGACCCGGCGCACCGCGGCGATGTGCTGGCCTCGGCTGGGTGGCTGGCTGAGCACCTGACCGCCACCGGGTTCCCGGAGGTGGAGATCTGGGACACCGGGCGACCCGGCGCGCCCGGCCAGCCGGCCGTGTTCGCGCACTGGCCGGCGGCCGACCCGGACGCGCCGACCGTGCTGGTCTACGGGCATCACGACGTGCAACCGGTCGAGCCGCTGGCCGAGTGGCACTCGCCGCCGTTCGAGCCGGTGGAACGGGACGGCCAGCTGCTCGGCCGGGGTGCGTCGGACGACAAGGGCCAGGTGCTGCTGCACATGCTGGGCCTGCGCGCCTGCCTGGCGGCCGGCGGCGCGGCCGCGCCGCCGGTGTCGCTCAAGTTCCTCATCGAGGGGGAGGAGGAATCCGGCTCGCCGCACTTCCCCGACCTGCTGCGCAGCCGGTCCAGCCGGCTCGGCTGCGACGTGATCGTGATTTCCGACACCACGATGTGGGCCGCGGACGTGCCGTCCATGTGCACCGGGATGCGCGGCCTGCTCGACGCCGAGATCGACGTGCGCGGGGCAGAGCGCGACCTGCACTCCGGCTCGTTCGGCGGCGGCGTGCCCAACCCGCTGCACGCGCTGGCGTCGCTGCTGGCCGGCCTGCACGACGCCGATGGCCGGGTCGCGCTGCCCCGGTTCTACGCTGATGTGCTCCCGCTGACCGACGCCGAGCGGGACCTGCTGGGCCGGCTGCCGTTCGACGAGAAGGCGTGGCTGGCCGACGCCGGGCACAGCCAGGCGTCGGCCGGGGAGGCCGGGTACAGCACGCTGGAGCGGATCTGGGCCCGGCCCACGGCCGAGATCAACGGCATGTGGGGCGGGCACACCGGCCCGGGGGCCAAGACCATCGTGCCCAGCGGGGCGCACGCCAAGGTGTCCTTCCGGCTGGTCGCCAACCAGGAGCCGGCGGACGTGGCAGTGGCCCTCCGCGAGTACGTCGCCGCGCACACCCCGGCTGGCATCGAGGCCACCGTGACGTTCGGCGGCCCCGGCGTCCGGCCGTGCTTTTCGCCCATCCACTCGGCCGCCGTGCAGGCCGCGAAACAGTCGATGGAGCGGGCGTTCGGCAAAGAGGTTCTGTTCACCCGGGAAGGGGGCAGCGGCCCGGAAGCCGACCTGGCCGACATCCTGGGCGCGCCGCTGGTCTTCGTGGCGGTCGGGCTGGACGAGGACCGGATCCACGCGCCCAACGAGAAGGTGGAGATGAGCCTGCTGCTCAAGGGGGCCGAGGCGGTCGCCTACCTGTGGGACGAGCTGGCCGCCGTGGCGGCCCAGTGAGCGCGGCGGAGCAGGACGCGGGGGCGACGGCAGAGCAGGACGCGGAGGCGACGTCGGAGCAGGACGCGGAGGCGACGTCGGAGCAGGACGCAGGGGCGACGGCGGAGCCGGACGCCGGGCCCGCCGCGGGACCGGCCCAGGACTACGCCGCCGAGCTGGGCGGGTTCGTGCTGGCCCGGGGCACAGTTGACCGGATGAGTGCCCGGCGCGGCGACACCGAATGGCTGGCTGCGGCGTGGGCCGACCCGCAGACCCGGGTCCTGGTGCTGGACGAGGGCCAGGCGCTGGTCCGGTTCGGCGAGAAGAACGCGGAGCTGGTGCTGATCGGCCCGGGCGAGGCGCCGGAGGGCCTGCAGTTCCTGCTCGGCACCGACGACGGCGGGGTGACGTATTTCGGCGTGCTCGGCCCGCCGGGCTGGCTGGAGACGCATGGCGCCGGCCCGGCCCTGGAGGACAGCCCCGCGCCGGAGCAGCAGACCGAGCCGGAGCAGCACACCGAGCCGGAGCAGCACACCGAGCCCGAGCAGCAGACCGTGTCCGAGCAGGCCTGGCTGCACCGCCAGGAGCCGGGCGTGCGGCTGGCCGGGCTCCGTGACGCGGCCGCACTGCTCGGCGACCGGGACGCGGGCCTGTTCACCCACGCGGTGGCGCTGGCCAACTGGCACGTCAGCCACACCCACTGCCCCCGCGACGGCACGCTGACCCAGCCCATCGCGGCCGGCCACGCGCGGCGCTGCCCCACGGACGGCAGCGAGCACTTCCCGCGGATCGACCCGGCGGTCATCATGCTGGTCACCGACCCGGACGACCGGTGCCTGCTGGCCCGCAACAAGCGCTGGCCGGAGCGCCGGGTATCCATCCTGGCCGGCTTCGTGGAACCGGGCGAGTCGGCCGAGCAGGCGGTGGCCCGTGAGGTGGCCGAGGAGACCAGCATCGTGGTCAGCCAGGTCCGCTACGTGGGCAGCCAGCCGTGGCCGATGCCGCAGAGCCTGATGCTCGGGTTCCGCGCGGTGGCCGGTGGCCAGCTCGAGCTGCGGGTGGACGACGAGGAGATCGCCGAGGCGCACTGGTTCAGCCGGGACGAACTGCGCGTTGCGCTGGCCGTCCGAGAGGTGCTGCTGCCGCCGCCGGTGTCCATCGCGCACCAGCTGATCCAGTCCTGGTATGGGGAGGAGCTGCCCGGGGCGTGGTGACCGGCCAGGCTGGGCCGGCCAGGCTGGGCCGGCCAGGCTGGGCCGGCCAGGCTGGGCTGGCCGGGGCCGGACGGAGCCGGGAGTCAGCGGGGCGCGAGCTGCCGGACCGCCTCGGCCTCGTCCACGCCCGGGCCGGGCACGATCGCGATCACCGGCGTGTCCAGCCCGCTGGCCTGGTACTCCGCCACCCGCTCCCGGCAGTACCCGGGCGGCCCGTGTACCACCAGCTCGTCCACCAGCTTGTCGTCGATGGCGGCCAGCGCGCCCTTGCGGTCACCGGCCGCCCAGGCCTGCTGCATGGGGTGCAGCCGTGGCCCGCGGCCGAGCCAGTCGTGGAACGCGGCGTAGGCGGGCACGGTCAGGTAGGTGGCGATCATCCGGCGGCCGGTCTGCCGGGCCGCCTCGGCGTCCGGCGTCGGGCAGACGAAGATCCGCGCGATCAGCTCGCAGTCCGGGCCGGCCACCGCGCGCACCATGGGCACGTCTGACGGGGCCAGCCAGTTGGTGATGGCCCCGTCGGCCAGCGCCGCAGCCAGCGCTATCATCTGCGGCCGGAGCGCGGCCAGGGCCAGGGCCGGCGGCGGCTCGGGTGGCATGGCCAGCCGGAACCCGGTCACCCGGAACGTGTCCCCGTCCATACTGACCTTCTCCCCGGCCAGCGCCGGGCGCAGGAACCGCAGCATGTCCCGGGCCCGGTGGTAGGGGCGCTCCAGCGGGACGCCGTTCCACGCTGTCACCACGACCGGGGAGGACACCCCGATGCCGAGCACGAACCGGCCCGGCGCGAGGGCGGCCACGGTGGCCGCGTTCATGGCCAGCAGCGCCGGGCCGCGGTTGTAGATGCCGGCGATGGCCGTGCCCAGCCGCAGTTCCGGGGCCCAGCCGGCGGCCAGTGCGAGCGGGGTGAACGCGTCCGTCCCGCTGACCTCGGCGGACCAGGCGTCGGTGTAGCCGAGGCCCGGCAGTTCCGCGACCAGGTCACGCTGGGCGGGCAGCGGCCCGCTCAGCGGCAGGGTGATGCCCCATCGTGGCGTTGGCGGCACGGGATACCTCCTGCGGTTCCAGCCCATCATGTCAGCGGCCGTGGCAGGATGCCCGGCATGGACCTGGATTGCGTTCCCACCCTGGCCGGCCGCCATGTCTGGTGAGCTGGACCTGGAGGCGGTGTTCGGCCGGTCGTCGCCGGACGAGGCGTTCGCCGCCGTGCTGACCGAGGCCCGGATGGTGCTGGCCGAGATCACCAGCCCGCTGGAGGCCGAACTGTGGGGCTCGGACATCCTGGCCGCACTCGGCGGGCTGCACAGCCCGGCCGCACAGGCCATCGTGCCGGCGGCCGAGCGCAGCGGCAGCCCCGAGGCGCTGGCCATCTTGCGCGTGCTGAGCGCGCTGGGCTGGCCCGAGCTGCAGGCCGCGGCGGCCGCGGCAGCCGGCCGGCTGGCCGCGCAGGGAGTGCCCGACCCGGCCTGGGCGGCCGAGCTGGGCAGCCCCGGGGTGCGCGAGTGCTGGCGGTACGGGGACGACCGGGGCCTGCAGGAAGCGGTCACGATGAGCTTCGCGTACCCGGCCGGCCAGCACGTGGTCTCGCTGCTGCTCGATCACTCGTTCGGCGGCGGGATCAAGAACGTATGGGTGGGTGAGGCCGGTGACGTGCTGGCCCGCACCGAGGCCATGGCGGCCGACGATCCTGGCATGACGTTCGAGATGATCACCCCAGCTGACGCGCGCCGCCGGGCGGAGCGGGCCATCGCGGCGGGGGAGTGCCCCGGGCAGCCGGACGAGTTCAGCAGCGTGGCCTCCACCCGGGCCATCCTGCGCGCCCGGGTCGCACGGCTGGCCGACCTCTAGAGATTAGGCGTCAAATTCGAGAGCACTGCTCTTGATTCTGAACGCTTCCTGGTGCATACTGCTCTTAAGAGAGAGCACTGCTCTCAGGGCTGAAGAGGAGTACCCCGATGAACGCCACCCCGCAGCCGCGGTACGTCCAGCCGACCGGTATGGACCGCCTGTTCAACAACACGGTTGCCGCCCTGACCCGGGCCGGCATCAGCGTGTACGGATCCCGGGTGCTGGCCGTGCGCGGCCGCAAGAGCGGCGAGTGGCGGACCACGCCGGTCAACCTGCTCACCGTGGCCGGGCAGCGCTACCTGGTCGCGCCCCGGGGCCAGGCCCAGTGGGTGCGCAACCTGCGGGTGGCCGGTGACGGCGAGCTGCGGGTCGGCCGCCGGTCGGAGCGGTTCACCGCCACCGAACTGGCCGACCCGGACAAGCCGCCGGTGCTGCGTGAGTACCTGCGCAAGTGGGGCTGGGAGGTCGGCCGGTTCTTCGAGGGCGTGACCAAGGACGCCACCGACGAGCAGCTGGCCGGGATCGCCCCCGGCTTCCCGGTGTTCCGGATCAGCACGGATCGCTAGCCGGACCACCCGCCGGGCCGGGGCGGCCCGGTCATCCGGCCCGGCCGTCCGGCCCCGGTTCGGATGACCTCAGTGAATATTCCATGAAGAAGCCCTGCCGGATATTGCCGCGGCCGCAGCCCCCGGCCGACGGCTCACGACGGCCCGGCGCGGCTCACGACGGCCGGCCCGCGGCTCACGACGGCCCGGCCCACGGCTCACGACGGCCCGGCCCGCGGCTCACGACGGCCCGGCCCGCGGCTCACGACGGCCCGGCCCGCGGCTCACGACGGCGCAGCCCGCGGCTCACGACGGCGCGGCCCGCGGCTCACGACGGCCCGGCCCTGCCTTCCGCCTCGCTGGCTCCGGCTCTCCGAGCGCATGAATGTTTCATTCACGTGGTTCTGACCGCATGAATGAAACCACCATGTGGTTCGCTGAGCCCGGCCGGCCGGGTGGGGGAGAGGGCGATGTGTCCCGGGGGGCGTTTGGCGGCTGAGGCAGGACGCTAGCCGGTGAGGGCCAGGGTGCCGCCCGCCGGGTCGAGCAGCCGGTGACAGCCAGGGGCGGCGGGGAATGTGGCCAGATCGCCGCGGACCAGCGCGCGCGGGCCGTTCGGCCCGGCCAGCGTGGTGCCGTCGCCGCCCGCCACGGCGAACTCCCCGTCCAGCCGGAGCAGCACCGGACCGTCCCGGCCGGCCGAGATGGCACACCGGCCGGCCCGCAGCCCGGCCAGCACCGCGCCCGGGCCATCCCCGCTGCCGCCGCCCCCGGCGCACTCCACCCAGGTGGTGGGCGTGCCCGGGACGGCGTCCGAGCCGGGCCGGTGCCAGTCGCTGCCACCGACCGGGACCGCGGCCGGGTCCCAGGCCAGCCACCAGGCCAGCGGGGCGGTCCACCGCGGGTCCAGCCAGCTCCAGTGCCATACCTCGACCAGCGGCGGCTTGCGCTGCATCGGCTTGATCCAGCTCACATGGCCGCCCAGCGGGTGGTTGACCGACAGCAGCCCGCCGCCACGCTCGGCCGCGGCCAGCCACGAGTCGGCCGGCTCGCGGAAGTCGACCCAGCCCAGGTCGCCGAGCGCGCCCGCGTGCCCGGTGTCGGTGGTCACCTCCTGGCCCGGGATCAGGGTGACCCCGTACCGGGCCGAGGCCCGGCCCAGCTCCGCGTGGTGGCTGACCGTGTTGTGGTCGGTTATGGCCAGGAAGTCCAGGCCCTGCTCGGCGGCCAGCCGGGCCAGCTGCGGCACGGTCAGCGCGCCGTCCGAGTGCACGGTGTGCGTGTGCAGGTCACCGGCCAGCCAGCGGTGCCCGGGCCTGGCCGGCAGGTCACGCCGGGGCGGACGGCTCGGTCGAGCGGGGCCGGGCGGCGCCGGGGGCGGTGCCGGGCCCAGCCGCCCGGGTGCGCTGGTCACCTCCGCGGTCAGCGTGTAGCTGGCCCCGGCCGCGGGCAGCTGGTACAGGCCGAGCACCACCTGCCACTCAGCCCGGCTCCAGCTCGCCGGGCAGGTAGCCGGGCGTGGCCTGGCCGGCGGTGATGACGAACTCGGACCGGGCGCCACCGGACCAGCCGCGGAACCCGGCGGGCCCGAAACAGCCCAGGTCCAGCACGGCGGCGGAACGGTCGAAGTCCAGCGCCACGCGCAGCCCGGCCGAGCCGGGCGGCACGTCGACCGGCAGGTAGTGATACGGCGACGTGCACCGGTCTTCTTGTGTCCACCGGCCCCGTGCCTGGTCACGCTCACCGGGAGCCGCTCCGCTCGTTCATGCCTCTACCGAATCAGATGCCCCGCGTCCCGGCCAGCCGGAGTTCTCCGCCACCGCGATGGGTTGGGCCCCGCCGACGACCCGCCGGCGACCTGCCGGCGGGGGCACAACTCCCTGCGCTCAGGGCCCAACCGCCCTTGACGTCGAATTCAACGGGCGTAGAATTCAACGCATGGTGAGTTAGGTGGTTGCCTGGGCGGACGTCGAGAGGGGCACGCCGGTGTGGGCGATGATCGTGAAGGAGTTCCGGCAGCTGCGCCGGGACCGGCGCACGCTGGCGATGATGATCGTGCTGCCGGTGCTGCTGCTCGTGGTGTTCGGCTACGCGGCCAGCTTCGACGTGAAGACCATCCCGACCGTGGTGGCCGGCCCGCTGGCCGGGCAGGTGCCGCTGCGGGCGCCGTTCCACGTGGTGGCCCGGGAGCCCGCCGAGGGCCTGGCCTGGGCGCAGATCGAGCTCCGGGACAACCGGGACGGCGCGGCACTGGCCGTGGTGACCGGGGCGAGGACCGTGGTGCTGGTCGACGGCAGCCAGCTGTTCACCGCGCGCAGCGCGCTGACCGCGCTGGCCGCGCGCAGCCAGCAAACCCCGGCCGGCCAGGCGCCGGTGGTCCGCATCCTGTACAACCCCCAGCTCAAGACGTCTTACATCATGATCCCAGGGCTGGCCGGCGTGGTGCTGGCGTTCATCGGCATCATCATCACCAGCCTGGGCGTGGTCCGCGAGCGGCAGACCGGGACCCTGGAGCAGCTCGCGGTGATGCCGCTGCACCCGCGCGATGTGTTCCTGGGCAAGATCGTCCCGTACTTCGCGGTGGCCTGCGTGGACCTGGCCATCGTGCTGTCCGTCGGGGTGGCCCTGTTCGGCGTGCCGTTCCGCGGCTCGTACGCGGTTTTCGGGCTGGGCGCGCTGCTGTTCCTGTTCGTCACGCTCGGCCTCGGTGTGCTGATCTCCAGCGTGTCCGAGAACCAGGGCCAGGCCATCCAGCTGTCCTTCATGTTCACCCTGCCGCAGGTACTGCTGTCTGGGCTGATCTTCCCGCTGACCTCGATCGCCGCTGGGGTGCGCTGGATCTCCTACCTGCTGCCGCTGACGTACTTCAACGAGATCTCCCGCGGGGTGATGCTGCGCGGCGAGCCGATCGGGCCGCTGTGGCAGCCGATGCTGTTCCTGGCCCTGCTCGGGCTGATCGTGATGGGCCTGGCCATGCTGCGCTTCCGCGGCTACCTGTCACCGGCCGGGACCGGTGGCCGGCGAAGCGGCCGCCAGACCCCGGCCCCGGCGGCCGCGGTCGCCGCGGCGGGCGCGGCCGGCGTGATGGATGCGCCGGGGGCGGCGGGCGCGCCAGGCGCCGGGCCGGACCGGGCGGGGTCGCGATGAGCGCCGGGCCGGGCGCTGGACCGGGCTGGTGGGGCACCGAGGCGGTCTCGGTCCGGTACGGCCGGCGGGTAGCCCTCGACCAGGTGAGCTTTCGCGCCCGGCCGGGGCACGTGAGCGCGGTGGTCGGTGGGGACGGCGCCGGGCGCAGCACGCTGCTGCGCTGCCTGGGCGGCGCGCTCGCGCCCAGCTCGGGTGTGGTCCGGCGGCCGCCGCAGCGGGACATCGGCTACCTGCCGGCCAGCTCGGGAACCTACCCGGACCTGACCGTGGCCGAGAACCTGGCCTTCCGGGCCGCCGCCTACCAGATCCCAGCGGCGGCCGCGGCCGAGCGGAGCGCGGCCTTCCTGGCCCGGGCCGGGCTGACCGCGGCCCGGGACCGGCTGGCCGGCCAGCTGTCCGGCGGGATGCGGCAGAAGCTCGGCGTGATCGCTGCCATGCTGGCCCGGCCGGCCCTGCTGGTACTGGACGAGCCGACCACCGGCGTGGACCCCGTCAGCCGGGCCGACCTGTGGTCGCTGATCGCCCGCGCGGCGGCGGACGGCGCGGCCGTCGTCCTGGCCACCAGCTACCTGGATGAGGCCGAACGCGCCACGCACGTGCTCGTGCTGGACGCGGGCCGGGAGATCGCGGTGGGCACGCCCGGGCAGATCGTCGCGGCCATGCCGGGCCGCCTGCGGGTCAGCGCCGGCCGGCCGGCGGACGCCGACCGGCCGCGGGCCTGGCGCCGGGCGGGCCAGTGGCGGGTCTGGGACCCTGATGGCCGGGCGGCCAGCCCGCCCGGGGGCGGCGAGCCCGTCCAGCCTGACCTGCAGGACGCGGTCACCGTGGCCATCCTGGGCCGGGAACTCGCCGAGCCGGCCGGGGCCGGGACCGGGACTGGGACCGGGACCGGGGCCGGGGCCAGGGCCGGGACCGGGGCCGGGGCCGGGACCGGGGCAGGTGAACGGTGATGGCCGCGCCGCTGGCCGAGTGCGTGGCCGTGAGCCGCCGGTTCGGCGACTTCACCGCGGTGGACCGGGTGGACCTGAGCCTGGCCCCGGGCGAGGTGGTGGGCCTGCTCGGCGCCAACGGAGCAGGCAAGACCACGCTGATCCGGATGCTGCTCGGGCTGCTGCCCGCCTCTGCCGGGCAGGTGCTGCTGTTCGGCGGCCCGCCGACCCGGCAGGCCCGGCGCCGCCTGGGATACGTGCCCCAGGGCCTGGGGCTGTACGACGATCTCACGCCGGCGGAGAACCTGGCCTTCTCGGCGGCCGTGTTCGGCCGGGGGCGCCGGACCCGGAACGGTGGCGGTGACGGTGACGGTGGCGGGGTGGCCGCGGTACCGGAACCGGCGGGCGGGTACGGCCGGGTGCTCGTCGGGGACCTGCCGCTTGGCGTGCAGCGCCGGGTGGCGTTCGCCGAGGCGCTGCAGCACCGGCCGGACCTGCTCATCCTGGACGAGCCGACCTCGGGCGTGGACCCGCTGGCCCGGGCCCGGCTGTGGGAGACGATCGGCGACGCCGCCGCGGCCGGCGCCGGGATCCTGGTCACCACGCATTACCTGGACGAGGCGGCGGAATGCGGCAGGCTGGTCATCATGGCGGATGGACGGGTGGTGGCCGGGGGCACGGCGGCGGAGATCACCGGCGGCCGCCGGGTCAGCGTGGTCGAGACGGGCTCGTGGGCGGCCGCCCTGGACGCGCTGGAGGCGGCCCGCCTGCCGGCCGCGCTGAATGGCCGCACGCTCCGGGTGCCCGGCGCCGGCCCGGCCGAGGTCCGCCGGGCCCTCGGCCCGCTGCCCGCCCGGGTCAGCGAGGCCCCGGCCACCCTGGAGGAACGCTTCTTCGAACTGACCGCCCCGGCGGGCCAGTGACCGCCTCGCCGGGCCGGACCGGGCGCCGCGCCGGGGACAGCGGCACCCGGGACGCGATCCTGGCCGCGGCCCGGAAACGGTTCGCCGGGCTCGGTTACGACGGCGCCACTATCCGCGGCATCGCCGCGGACGCCGGGGTCGACCCGGCGCTGGTGCATCATTTCTTCGGCACCAAGGAACGCCTGTTCGCGGCGGCCATGCGGCTGCCGGTCGTGCCCGGCGAACTGATCGCGGCGGCACTGGCGGCTGGCCCGGCCGACCCGGCGCAGAGCCTGGGCGAGCACCTGGTCCGCACCGTGCTGCGGGCCTGGGACGTGCATGAGATCCGGGACATCCTGCTCGGCGTGCTGCGCTCGGCGACCACCAGCCCGCAGGCGATGGCCATGCTCCGGGAGTTCCTCACCGAGGCCATCGTGGGCCAGCTGTCAGCCGCCGCCCGGTCCGACGACCCGCCCGGGCCAGCCGGCGCCCGCTTCCGGGCCTCCCTGGCCGCCAGCCAGTTTCTCGGCCTGCTGCTGACCAGGTACGCGCTCGGGCTGGAGCCCCTGGTGACCGCCGACCTGGACACGCTGGCCGCCGCGATCGGGCCGGCCGTGGACCGTTACCTCACCGGCGAACTTGACTGATTAACGCCCCGCGGCCCGGCTCACGGCCGGCGGGCGACGCCGGCCGAGCTGGGCGACTCGCCAGCCGGCCCCGGCATAGCATCCGACGGGTGGACGCTCTCCTGGGAACCTGCGCACTGGGCACGCTCCGTCAGCGGCGCAGCTTCAAATGGCGCACCTACCCCGACGATGTGCTGCCGGCCTTCGTGGCCGAGATGGACTTCGACCTGGCCGCGCCGGTCATTGACGCAATCACCCGGGCGGTCGCCCTGGGCGACTGCGGATACGGGCACGCGGGCGTGCTCGGTGCGGCGTTCGCCGCGTTCGCCGCGGCCCGGCTGGGCTGGGCAGCTGACCCAGCCCGGGTCTTCGCCATCCCCGACGTGATGACCGGGCTGGCCGAGGTGATCCAGGCGCTCACCCCGCCCGGCGCCGGGGTGGTGATCAACCCCCCGGTGTACCCGCCGTTCTGGTTCCGGTTCGGGTTCTCCGGCCGGCGGATCGTGGAGGCGCCGCTGGCCCGGGACGCCAGCGGCCGCTACCAGCTGGACCCGGCCGCGCTGGACCGGGCGCTCGGTGAGCCGGGTGTGGCCGCCTACCTGCTGTGCAGCCCGCACAACCCGACCGGCAGCGTATGGACCAGGGAGCAGCTGCGGACCGCGGCCGACCTGTGCCTGCGGCACGACGTGGTCATGCTGGTGGATGAGATCCACGCGCCGCTGGTGCTGCCGGGCGCTGAGTACGTCCCGTTCCTGTCCATCGACCACGAGATGACGTCCCGGGCGTTCACGTTCACCTCGGCGTCCAAGGGGTGGAACATCCCCGGGCTGAAGTGCGGGCTGGCCGTGGCCGGGTCCGTGGCCGGGGGCAAACTGCTGGCCGCGCGCTGGGAGGCGTTCCTGCCCGGGCACCTGGGGGTGCTCGCCTCGGTGGCCGCGTTCACCGACGGGCTGCCCTGGCTGGACGCGGTGCGGGCGCAGCTCGACGAGAACCGCGGGCGGCTCGGCCAGCTGCTGGCCGGGCAGCTTCCGGGCGCCCGCTACCAGCCACCCGAGGCCAGCTTCCTGGCCTGGATCGACTGCCGTGGGCTGGGCCTGGACGGCGACCCGGCGGCCACGTTCCTGGACCGCGGCCGGGTGGCGCTCAGCCCGGGAGAGGATTTCGGCGGCCAGGGCCGCGGCTTCGCCCGGCTGAACATGGGCACCTCACCGGACCTGCTGGCCGAGGCGGTCGGCCGGATGGCGGCCGCCACGGCCTGACCTGACGGTCACCGGTTCCGGGCCTGGTCCAGCAGCATGTCCCGGGTCAGCTCGGCCTGGCCGAGGTGCTGGTACAGCTCCTCCAGCACGTGCAGCAGCGCGTGCCGCTGGCTGCGCACCTCCAGCGCGTCGGGGCTGCGGCGGCCGGCCGGGCGCCGTGGCGGGGCCTGCGGGTCCGCGGTCAGCGCGTCCGCCCGGAACTGGATCTTGGCCTGGTGCGCGGCGGCCACCAGGTCCGCCGCGTGCCCGGCCGCGGTGAACTCGGCGGCGCGGTCGCGCCGCACGTCGCGGCCAGCCACCACGTGGCCGCCCCAGTACTCCATGACGCCCAGGCAATGAAAGAGGATGACGTACGGGGAGTTGGCCCCGGGCAGGTCCGGCCGCTGGTTGATGAGGTCATCGCCCAGGCCGGTCACGATGCCGGTCAGCTCGTCGACGGCCTGGTCCACGTAGCTGGTGAGTGCGTCTACTGAGGTGGCCACGGATCCATCATGACCGGCGGTCGCGATCCCCCGCCAGCCAGCGGCGCAGCGGCCCGCGGGGCAGGCTGGCGGCTAGGCGCTCGGGTGCAGCCGGGTCAGCGCGAATTCCCGGTGGCCGAGAACTTCGGCACAGGTCAGGCGGCCATTGACGGTCCGGTCGATGACGTCCTCCAGCCTGTCGCCCGCCGCGGCCAGACCGAACTCCAGCTGGAGCAGCCCGGTCACGTCGACGTCGATGTGCTCGCTCATCGTGGCCACCGTCAGCGGGTTCGCGCTGACCTTGATGACCGGCTCGACCGGGTGACCGACCACGTTGCCCTGGCCGGTGGGGAACAGGTGGATGACCGCCCCGGCGGCCGCGGTCAGCGTGATGAACTCCGCGGCCGCGCAGGACGTGTCCATGAAGTTCAGCCCGGCCCGGGTGGGCCGCTGGGCCGGGGCCAGCGCGTCCACCACCGGCGCGGTGCCGGTCTTCTGGATGTTGCCCAGCGCCTTCTCCTCGATGGTGGACAGCCCGCCGCGGATGTTGCCCTGGGTCGGCTGCGAGCCGAGCAGGTTGGCGCCGGTCCGCTCGACCATGGCGAAGTACTCGCCGAAGAAGGCCTGGAACTTCTGGCGCACCTCGTCGGTGGCACAGCGCCCGGCGATGAGGTGCTCGCCCCCGGTCAGCTCGGTGGTCTCGCCGAAGATCACCGTCCCGCCGGCCGCGATGTGCCGGTCCACCGCCACCGACGTGGCCGGGTTCGCGCCCAGGCCGCTGGTCGTGTCCGACTCGCCGCACTTGATGCTCATCAGCAGCTCGCCGCGCCCGGCTGGCTCCCGGGTCAGCTCGCTGGAGTCCTGCAGCAGCTGGGCCGCCCGGCGGCTGGCCATCTCCAGCACCCGCAGGTCGCCGTGCCGCTCGATGGAGAACTGCGCGACCGGCTTGCCGGTCGCCGCGATGCCCGCCGCGATCCGCTCCGTCCAGGCCGGCTCGATGCCGATGACCACGGCCGCGGCCACATTCGGGTTCGCCCCGGTGCCGATCATGGTCTGGAAGAACAGCTCCAGGTCGGCGCCGAACTGCAGCCGCCCATACGGATGCGGGATGGCCAGCGTGCCCGGGATGGCCCGGGCCACCGACTCGGCCACCGCGTTGGACAGGTCGTCCACCGGGAGGATGACGACATGGTTGCGGATCCCGACCCGGCCGTCAGGCCGCCGGTAACCGGTCAGACGCTGGTCGGCCACCGCGCGCTCCTCAGATTGTGGGTGTGCACCAGTTCCCCGGCCGCCACCGGCGCCCGGGTGCGGCCGATCAGCGCGCCGTACTCCCGCACGTCCTCGGATTCGGCCAGGTCACGCAGTGCGATCTTGTGCCCGAGCGGGATAGCGTCCCGGGCCACGATCTCGAAGCGGTGCCCGGAGTCCAGGAAGGCGGCGCTGGCCCGGCCGGGGCCGGTGTCACGCACCGCCACCGCCACGTCGTCGCCCGGGCGGTGGGCCAGGAAGTTGAACGCCGGGCGCCCGGGAAGAGGCGGGTTCGGACACTGAAACCTCCATGCTCAGACGTCTTCTGGTGCAGGAACGTACCGCAGGCCGGGCCGCGGGACGACGTGACCCGGGCCCGGCCGCTGGCCGCGGCCCAGGTGCGGTACAGGCCGCCCATCGGTGGCCTGCCCGCGCGGCGGCCCGCCCGTGCCGCCCGCTGCGTCCGGTCCGTCCGATTTTGCCTGGGCTTAGCCTTTGTCCCCAGCATCGTCTATGGCCAGAACACCACCGACGTGTCAGGGTGTGGTGGAGGCCATCTCCCATGGTCGCGGCGTGGAGGGGGCCGATGGGCAGGGACGTTCCGCCGATAACAGTGAGCCAGCACGACCGCCGCCACTACCGCGAGAAGGTGCGCCAGTGCCTGAACGCGCTGGCCATGATGCTGCGGGAGTCCTGGTTCGAGACCGAGGGCCAGCAGGTTGGCCTGGAGGTCGAACTGCATCTGGTGGACGAGTCGGGCGCGCCGTCCATGCGCAGCCCTGACGTGCTGGACGCGATCGGTGACCCGCACTGGGCCGCGGAGCTGGGCCGGTTCAACGTCGAGATCAACGTCCCGCCGCGACCGCTGGCCACCGACGTGCTGGACCAGCTGGAGGGGCACCTGCTGGCCAGCCTGAAGCACGCCGACCAGCGGGCTGCCGACGCGGGCAGCCGGCTCGCCATGATCGGCATCCTGCCCAGCCTGCGGCAGGCCGACGTCAGCGAGGACGCGATGTCGGCCAATCCGCGCTACCGGCTGCTCAACGAGCAGATCTGCGCGGCCCGGGGGGAGGATGCGCGGATTGACATCGAGGGGCCGGAGCAGCTGCTCATCCACGTGGACAACATCATGCCCGAGGCGGCCTGCACCAGCCTGCAGTGCCATCTGCAGGTCAGCCCCGAGGCGTTCGGGAACTACTGGAACGCGGCCCAGGCCGTGTCCGGGGTGCAGGTGGCGGTCGGGGCCAACGCCCCGTTCCTGTTCGGCCGGGAACTGTGGCGGGAAACCCGGATCACGCTGTTCCAGCAGGCCACCGACACCCGGTCCGAGGAGCTCCGGGCGCAGGGCGTACGGCCCCGGGTGTGGTTCGGCGAGCGTTGGATCACTTCGGTGTTCGACCTGTTCGAGGAGAACATCCGGTACTTCCCGGCGTTGCTGCCGCTGTCCACCGACGACGACCCGCTGGCCGAGCTGGCCCGGGGCGACACCCCGGGGCTTGAAGAGCTCACCCTGCACAACGGCACCGTGTACCGGTGGAACCGGCCGGTGTATGCGGTGGACGGGGGACGGCCGCACCTGCGGGTGGAGAACCGGGTGCTGCCGGCCGGCCCGACCGTAGCGGACGTCACCGCCAACGCCGCGTTCTACTACGGCCTGGTCCGCGCCCTGGCCGAGGCGGAACGCCCGGTCTGGACGCAGATGTCGTTCGCGGCCGCCGCGGACAACCTGGTCCAGGGGGCGCAGCACGGCATCGAGGCCGCGCTGTACTGGCCCGGTCTGGGTGAACTGCCCGCTGCCGAGCTGACCCAGCGCGTACTGCTGCCGCTGGCCAGTGAAGGCCTGCACCGGTGGGGAGTCGATTCCCGGCACGCCGACCGGTGCCTGGGCATCATCGAGCAGCGCTGCCGGAGCCGGCGGACCGGCGCCACCTGGCAGACCGACACGGTGCACCTGCTCGAACGCGGCGGGATCGACCGCTGCACGGCGCTGCGCCGGATGACCCAGAGCTATATCGAGCACATGCACAGCAACGAGCCGGTGCACAGCTGGCCGCCGGGTGACTAACCGGTAAGCCAGCCCGGCCGGGTCGGCCGGGTCGGCCGTTAAGCCGGGCTGCGGCCGGGCTGACTCGGCCAGCCAGCCAGTTCAGCGGTCACCCGGCTCCAGCAGCCGCTGCAGCGCCGCCCGGTCAGCGCCGGTCACCTCGATCACCTTGGTCCGGCTGGCCGCCCCGGAGATCAGCGTGACCGCGCGCCGCCGCACGCCGAACGCGCTGGCCACGGCGGCCAGCGCGGCCTCGGTGGCCCGGCCGTCCACGGCGGGCGCGGTGACCCGGACGACCAGCGCCCCGGCGTGCTCGCCGCCCACCGCGGTCCGGGCCGACCCCGGCCGCACCCGGATGGCCAGCCGCACAGCATCCTCCTGGCCGGGGCCGCCTGCCCTGCCGCCCGGCCCCGTCATGACTGCAGTGGCATCATTTCGCGGGCGAACTCGTCGGCGAAACGGCACGGGTCGGCCGGCGCCTGGCCCGGCCGGATGACGAACTTGGTCAGGCCCGCCGCCACGTACTCCCCGATCTTGCCGCGGGCGTCGGCCCAGCCGCCGGCGACCAGCTTGGCCGGGTCGGTGCCCGGCCGCCGCTGCCGGGCCGCCTCGTGCAGCGCGGCCAGCCCCGGGCCGGTGGCCACGGCCAGGCTGATGCCGAAGTGGTCCGGCTCGATCTCGCGGCCGGCCTGCGCCGCGGCGGCCTCGATAGCCTGGCGGCCCGCGCCGGCTTCGGCCGGGGTGAGGAAGCTGGCCAGCCAGCCGTCGGCGAGCCGCCCGGCCCGGCGCAGCGCGCCGGGCGCACTGCCGCCCACCCAGATGTCCAGCGGGCGGTCCGGCCGCGGGCCGACGGTCGCCGATTCGACGGTGAAGAACTCCCCGTGGAACGTCACGTCAGGCTCCCGGAGCAGCCGCCGGATCAGGTCCAGGGACTCATCGAATACGGCGGCGCGGCGGCCGGGTGGCACGCCGAACGCGGCCAGCTCGGCTGGCCGGGCCGGCTTGAGGCCGAACACCGGCAGCACCCGGCGGGGTGCCAGCCCGGCCAGCGAGGCGAGCTGCTTGGCCACCAGCACCGGGTGCCGCCCCGGCAGCACGGCCACCCCGGTGCCCACCTTCAGCCGCGAGGTCCGGGCCAGCGCCCAGGTCATGCCGACGAACGGGTCGACCAGCGGCCCGTAGACCATTTCCGGCAGCCACAGCGAGTCGATGCCGGACTGCTCCAGGACGTCAACCGCGGCGCCGAACTGACTGGGCACCCCGGCGTCACCGAGCGCCACCCCGATCCGGACTTTCATGCTGCCATCCGATCACACGGTGCCGGGCCGCAGAGCGCGCCGGGTGGTGCGGTTCCCCGTAAGTGGAGGTGTGCCGGCCGCGCCGGGTGGGCCACTGCCCCGCAGGACGTGAGGTCAACCAGCCGGACGGCGCGCTACCCGCGCGGTCACTCGTTCCTCGCGACCTCAGGTCCCGTGATCCGATTGAGGAGCGGGAACGTCGA
This sequence comes from uncultured Actinomycetes bacterium, assembly GCA_963834515.1. Classification (GTDB taxonomy): domain Bacteria; phylum Actinomycetota; class Actinomycetes; order Streptosporangiales; family Streptosporangiaceae; genus RYN-230. Next base: position 566,975 of record CAWICB010000002.1, read on the forward strand.
GGCGATGATCGCGAGGGCAGCCGCAAGCCCGCCGATGACAGTGGCCCAGTACGCGATTCCCGGGGTGCTGAACGCGATGCCGACCTGGGAGTGGAGGTAGAGGGCAGCCGACACAAGGCCGACCACGATCGACACCGCGGCGACGAGCAGGAGCGGCAGCGCACTCTCCAGCGCGACGACACGATGCAGCAGCGCGGTGGGGACACCGGTGAGCCTGAGCAAGCTGAACGGGCGCTTCCGCTCGCCCAGCCCGGCGGCGATGCTCACGGCGAGACTGCAGGCGGCGATGATGAGGCTGGCCACGATGACCACGTCGGTCATGTCCTGGATCATTGCGAGCAGGCGCGCGGTCGACGGATCGAACGCCTCGACTGCGACCGGTGTGCCCTGGAAGGGGAACGCCCGCTCGAGCGAGGTCCGTGCCCGTTCGAGCGAGCCGGGCGACCCGTCCGTGGCGACGACGACTGCATCAACGGGAAGACGCGCAGCGCTCGCCAGCGACAGGTTCGCGGACGGCCAGACCGTCGACGATGCGTGCGAGTTGTGCCCAAGGAGGGTCGAAAGGAAGTAGCCGACGTTCGCCACCGACGCTCCCGGCGCGCACTTGCCGATCGCGGGCGTCCGCGCCAGCTGCTCGCACGTGACGACCCCGAACGAGTTCCGCAGCGGAGCTTGCGACGGGCTCTGGTGGACCACCGTCACACTGCGCACTCCTTGTATCGCGCGGAGCTCGGCAACCACCTGGCCTGGGACGGAACGAACTTGGGCCGATGCGGGACAGTTCGACGTCGAGAAGCTGCAGAACGGCTCGGCGAGGGTGTCTTTCCCCGCGCTGCCTCCGCCGGAGCTGGTGGTGGCGGTGATCGAGCTGAGCGCCCCGATCGCGGCGGTGGCCACGAAGAGGGCGATCACGAGCCCGCTGATGAACCGGAAGGCCGCCTTGGGATTGTCGAGGAGGCGGCGGCCGGCGATAAGGGTGGAAGGACGGCCGGCCCGGTTGGCCATGAGCCACGCACCCGCGGTCGTGAACCACGGTCCGGCCAGAACCAGCCCCACGACCAGGAGCACGAAGCCCGCGAGCAGCTCGAGAAGCTGGCCGCCGATGGCGCCCGGCTTGCCGGCCGCGTCGAAGTACGCCAGCACAGCAATGCCGGCCAGTAGCGGGATGATCCGTACGATCCGCGGTGGGCGGGACGACGCTCGCCGCTGCACGCCGAGCGGCGATATCTGGACCCTGCGAAGCGCGAGGCGAGCGGACATGACCGCGGCGGCCGGGACCCCGATCACGGCGAGCACGATGTCGGCCCCGTGCAGCGAGAGGTCGCCTTCAGCGAGGGGTGCTCCGGTGAACGGCACGTGGTAGAGCAGCGGCCGGAAGACGAAGAAGAGTGCCAAGCCGACTGCGACGCCCGTGATCGCCGCGATCACGGCTTCCACCGCGGAGACCACAGAAATCTGACCCGGCGTGGCGCCGACGAGGCGCATCGCAGCGAAGCGCTCCTCGCGCCGCGCGGCCGACAGCCGGCTCGCGGTGGCGATCAAGATCAGCACCGGCAGCACGAGCGCGACGGCTCCACCAGCCAGGATGAACTGCAGAACGGGTCCGCCCCCGATGGTGCTCTGGCAGGTGTAGCAGTTGGCCGGCGTGCGCTGGATGGCTCCGACCTCGACCGCACCAGGCGCGTGCGAGAGCTGACGCGCGGTATGGCCGATGACGATGATCAGCGAGTTCGGGGACGGCAGCGCCGCTGCGCCGATGGTCCCGATCTGCCGGCCCGGAAACCGGTCGCGCAGCTCATTCGCCGGTTCGGACCGAAGAAGGGTCATGAGGGCGGGCGAGGCATAGTAGTCACCCGGTCCTGGCAGGTGGGAAAGCCCGGGCGGGATCGGAGCGTTCGGCCCAGTCGCGGCAACGTCGATCCGGTCGATCGCCTGATTGCCGAACTGGTCGGTGCTGGACAGCCACCACAGCCGGTCGGATGCCGAGGTCGGTCGTGACGCCTGCGCCGAGGTGTCGAGCCACGCACCACGGTCGGTTTGAGCGCGCAGACCGTTGACACCGGCCAGAGCAGCCAGCAGCAGACCGACGCCAAGGGCGACGGCGGCCGCGGCGACCAGGACGCGCAGCATCGCTTCGCGGCCGCTCTGCAGCGTCAGGCGAAGACCAAGGCGGATCATCGCAGGGCCGCTTCCGTCGAGGTCACGCGCCCGTCGCGCACGATCACCTCTCGGTCGGCATAGGCGGCCACGCGGGACTCGTGGGTGACGAGGATCACCGTCGTTCCCTGCTCCCGTGCGGCGCGGGTCAGCAGCCCCATGACCAGCTCCCCGCTCAGTGAGTCGAGTGACCCGGTGGGTTCGTCGGCGAAGAGCACGTCCGGATGGGCAACGAGGCCGCGCGCCAGCGCGACGCGCTGCGACTGGCCGCCGGACATCTCCCCGGTGCGGTGACGCTCCATGCCGTGGAGCTCGAGGAGCTCGAACCAGCTGCGCGCCGCACGGAGGGCCTTGTCACGGCGCATGCCACCGAGCAACAGCGGCAGGGCGACGTTCTCCTCGGCCGTCAGCTCCGGCACGAGCTGCCCGAACTGGAAGACAAAGCCGAAGCGCTCGCGCCGCAGCCTGGAACGCTGCGCCTCCCGCATCGTGTCGAGCCGCTGGCCGTCGAAGGTGACCTGGCCGAAGTCCGGGACGAGGATGCCCGCCAGGCAGTGGAGCAGCGTGGACTTGCCCGAACCGCTGGGGCCCATCACGGCGAGGATCTCGCCTGGTCTGACCGACACGCTCGTGCCACGAAGGGCAGGGGTCTCGCCGAAGGAGAGCACGAGGTCTCGTGCCTCGACGATCACGGCCCTGCCCCCGGCCACAGCGGAGCCATTCGCACCGTTCACGACGCCACCTCCCGCGCGAGCGCAGCGAGCCGGGCCGCGGTGAGGTCGATCCAGCGCAGGTCGGCCTCGAGATGGAACAGGCCGTGGTCGGCGAGTAGGCCATCAACGAGGCTGCCGCGTTGCTTGAGATCGGTCAGCTGGCGCATCCGGGCGAGGTGCGTGGCCCGCTGCACGTCGAGGTACTCCTCCGCAGGCCGGCCGAGCATGAGGGAGAGCACCACCTTCACGAAGAGGTCGCTCTGCAGGTGAGGCTCGGCCGGGATCGGCTCCGCAAGCCATGCCTCCACGTCAATCTTCCCCGTCTCGGTGATGGTGTAGCGCTTGCGGTCCGGGCCGGCGCCGGGTTCGACCGCTCCTGAGGTCGCCTTCCCGTCCCGGGCCAGCCGGGCGAGGGTGGCGTAGACCTGGCCAAACGGCAGGGGCCTGCCGCGGCCGAAGTAGGTGTCGTAGTCACGCTTCAGGTCGTAGCCGTGGCTCGGTTCACGATCGAGGAGTCCGAGGAGGGCCATGGGGACGCTCATGACCCCGGAGTATACACTGCATGTATACGCCGTCAACGGGTCGCCGGGCCGGCTGATTGGCCCAAGCCAGACGTGAGAACCGATGCCTGGTCAGCAGTGAGCAGGCATCGGCGGCCTCTGCCGACGCCGACGCCGACGCCGGGGCCGGGGCCGCGGTCAGCGCTCAGTGGCCAGGGCTCAGCGCTGGGCGATCGGGGCCACCACGCCCTGTACGGCCCGGACCAGGTCGGCCGGGGCGATCTCGATCTCCAGCCCGCGGCGGCCGCCGCTGCAGAAGATCGTGCTGAACTCCATGGCGGCCGAGTCCAGCACCACCGGCAGCCGTTTCCGCTGGCCCAGCGGGGAGATCCCGCCGACCACGTAGCCGGTGGCCCGCTGCGCGTCGGCCGGGTCGGCCATGACCGCTTTCCGGCCGCCCGCCGCCGCGGCCAGTGCCTTCAGGTCGAGCTGGCCGGCCACCGGCACCACGCCCACCGTCAGTGCGCCGTCCACCTGGGCGACCAGGGTCTTGAACACCCGTTCCGGCGGGAGGCCGAGCGCCTCGCTGGCCTCCAGCCCGTAGCCGGCCCGCCGCTGGTCATGGTCGTAGCTGTGCACGGTGTGCGCGATGCCCTGCCTGGCCAGCAGCGTGGTCGCTGGCGTGCCGCGTCCTGCCACGGTGCGCCACTCTATGCGCCGCGCGGCCAGCCGCAGTGGCCGGCCGGTCCGGCGGCCGGCTGGCTGTGCTGGCTGGCCGCTGGCCGTGGGCCGGTCCCGGCTGGCACCATGACGGCATGGACTACGTGCTGGCCCAGGTCAACATCGGCCGGCTGCGCGAGCCGCTGGACAGCCCCCGGCTGGCCGGGTTCGTCGCCGCCCTCGACCCGGTCAACGCGGCCGCCGACGCGGCCCCCGGGTTCCTGTGGCGGCTGCAGACCGAGGACGGCAACGCCACCGCGGTGCGCGCGTTCGGCTGGGACCAGGCGGGCAGCGCGGGGGTGATCGTAAACATGTCCGTGTGGGAGTCACCGGAGGCGCTGGCCGGCTTCGTGTACTCCGCCGCGCACCGCGCGGTGCTGCGGCGCCGCCGCCAGTGGTTCGAGCGGATGACCGAGGCGTACACCGCGCTGTGGTGGATCCCGCGCGGCACCGTGCCGGCCACCCAGGACGCCGAGGACAGGGTGCGACGGCTCCGCGCGCACGGTCCCACCCAGCACGCGTTCACCCTCAAGGTGATCTTCCCGCCGCCGGGCGCCGGAGACGGCACGCCCCGCCCCGGCCGCCCCGGCTGGGCCTGCCCGGTCTAGCTGCCCTGGCCAGACCTGCCCGGTCTAGCCGCCCCGGCCAGACCTGCCCGGTCTAGCCGCCCCGGCCAGACCGGCCTGGCCTAGCCGCCCCGGCCAGACCGGCCCGGTCCAACCGTCCGGGCCAGGTCAGCCTGCCGAGTAACGGCGGAAACCCACCGCGTACTCGCAGCCTGCCGCCAGGCCGAGATAACCGGACATGTTGCGCAGGAACTCGTCCGGGTCGAAGTCCCGGCCCAGGCCGTCCAGGTAGGCCTTGTGCTCGCGGAGCGAGGCGATCCCGGCGTCGATCGTCGCGGTCACGTCCACGAAGTGCGAGGGGTCACCGGACCCGGCTACGTAGATCTGCTTGATGCCGCCCCAGGCCGGGCCGGCCTCGGGGAACACCCACGGGTTGGCCGCGTCCCGCACCGCGTCCACCGTGGCCAGCCCGGTGGCGCGGTGGTCGGCATGGTTGATCATGCCGCTGTCGCCCCAGGTGAGGTCGAAGTTCATGGTGATGACGATGTCCGGGCGCTCCTGCCGGAGCACGGCGGCCAGGTCGTGGCGCAGCGGCAGGCCGTACTCGACCAGCCCGTCCCGGTGATCCAGGAAGTGCACGTCGTGCACGCCGACCACGGCGGCGCTGCGCCGCTCCTCGTCCACCCGCAGCGGTCCCACCTGGTCCGGTGGCATCCCGGCGATGCCCGCCTCGCCCCGGGTGGCCAGCAGGTACGCGACGTGCTTGCCCTGGCTGGTCCACCGGGCCACCGCGGCGGCCGCGCCGTACTCCAGGTCATCGGGGTGGGCGACTACCGCCACCGCCCGGTTCCAGTCCTCCGGCATCGGCTCCATGGCCATGGTCTTGCGCCTCCTGCTGGTCGCGGTGGATGCGGGTGCCTCAGCCAGTATGTTCCTCAGCCAGCGCCTGGCGGATCAGTCCAGGCAGTTCGGCCGGCCAGATCACCTCAGCCGTCGACTCCAGTTCGGCCAGCGTCCACCAGCGCCAGGCGGCGATGCCGTCGGCCGCGTGCATCTCGGCCACGTCACCCAGCGGCCGGCCCGGCCGGGACGTGCGGGCCAGGAACGTCCGCTCGTGCTGGCGGACCAGGCGGCCGCCGTACTCCATGGTCAGGCTGCGCTGGTGCACCTCCCGCAGCAGCGCCACGTCCAGCCAGCCGGTCTCCTCGGCCAGTTCGCGGGCCGCGGCCGCGGCGTAGTCCTCGTCCTCGTCCAGCCCGCCGCCGGGCGTGGTCCAGTGCCGGCCGTTCGGCAGGTCGTCGTCGTAGCGCAACAGCAGCACGCGGTGATGTGGGTCGAGCACGATGACCCGGCCCGCGTGCCGCACCGGCAGCCCAGTATCGTCCGCCGTGTCGGCTTCAGTCACGCCTGAAGACTAGGGCACCGTGCCGACGTCTTCCACGACCGTGGTCGGGCCGCCGCCAGCCTGCACCGGCCTGGATCCTGATCATTGGCCCGCACCGGCGTTAGGCTGAGCAAATGCCGAGTCATGTCGCGCTGCTCCGCGGGGTCAATGTCCGCGGGGTGAAGCTCGCCATGTCGGACCTGCGGGAGGTGCTCAGCTCGCTCGGTTACGCGGACGTGAGCACGTACATCCAGAGCGGCAACGCGCTGTTCAGCACGGACCGGGCCGGCCCCGCGGAGCTGGGCGCGGAGATCGAGGCGGCGCTGGACAAGCGGCTCGGGCTGCGGCCCCGGGTGCTGGTGCTGACCCGGGACGAGCTGGCCCAGGTGCTCCGGGACAACCCGTACCCGGATGAGGCCAACCCGCGGGCCGTGCACGCGGTGTTCCTGGCCGAGGAACCGGGCCCGGACCAGGTCGCGGCGCTGGCCGCCGCGCAGCAGAAGGCCGCGGACAAGGGCAGCCGGGACACCGCGCGCTGCGTCGGCCGGGTGCTGTTCCTGCATACCCCGGACGGGTTCGGGCGCAGCGAGCTGGCCGTCCAGCTCAGCCGGGGCGGCGGCCCGATGTCGGCCAAGGGGGCGGGCACGGCCCGCAACTGGGCCACCGTGACCAAGCTGCTCAGCCTCTGCGGCGCATGACTACCCCGCCAACCTCGCAGTCACCTGGGCAGATCACGCTCGGCACGGCTCGGGGCCGGTGGGTGCTGGCGGCCACCGTGCTTGGGTCGAGCATGGCGTTCCTCGACTCCACCGTGGTCAACGTGGCGCTGCCGACCATCGGCCGGGAGCTGCACACATCGCTGGCCGGCCTGCAGTGGGTGGTGACCGCGTACACGCTCACCCTGGCCGGGCTGATCCTGCTCGGCGGCTCGCTCGGCGACCGGTTCGGGCGGCGCCGGGTGTTCCTCATCGGGGTCATCTGGTTCGCGCTGGCCTCGGCCGTCTGCGGTGTGGCCCCGGACATCGCGGTGCTGGTCGCGGCCCGGGCGGTGCAGGGCATCGGCGGCGCGCTGCTTACGCCGGGCTCGCTGGCCATCATCCAGTCCACGTTTGCCCAGGATGACCGGCCGCGGGCCATCGGCGCCTGGTCCGGGCTGGGCGGTGTGGCGGGCGCGGTCGGCCCGTTCCTGGGCGGCTGGATCGTCGGCTCCATCGGCTGGCGGTGGATCTTCCTGCTCAATCTGCCGCTAGCGGCCGCGGTGGTCGTGGTGGGCGTGCGGCACGTGCCGGAGAGCCGCGACCCGGACGCGCACGGCCGGTTCGACATCGCCGGGTCGGTGCTGACCGCGCTGACCCTGGCCGGGATCACTGAAGCGCTGATCGAGGCGCAATCCGGCCGCAAGGTCGTGGTGGCTGTGTCCGCGGTCGTCGGGGTGGCCGCCGGGCTGGGCTTCGTGCTGCTGGAACAACACCGCGCGCGGCATCCGGACCGGGTGCCGCCGATGCTGCCGCTGAGCATCTTCCGCAACCGCGAGTTCACCACGATCAACGTGATCACGTTCGTGGTGTACGGCGCGATGGGCGCGGTGTTCTTCCTGCTCGTGCTGGACCTGCAGGTGGTGGCGCACTTCTCCCCGCTGGAGGCGGGCGTCTCGCTGCTCCCCTCCACCGCGGCCATGCTGCTGCTGTCCGCCCGGGCCGGGGCGCTGGCCCAGAAGATAGGCCCGCGCTGGCTGATGACCGGCGGCCTGCTGACCGCCGCGATCGGGTTGCTGCTGCTCACCCGCATCGGGCCGAACGCCTCGTATGTGGCCGATGTGCTGCCCGGCCGTGCTGCTGTTCGGCCTGGGGCTGTCCATGACCGTGGCCCCGCTCACCGCCACCGTCCTGGCCAGTGCGGACGACCGGCACGCGGGAATCGCCAGCGGGGTGAACAACGCCACGGCCCGGGCCGCCGGGCTGCTTGCGGTGGCCGGGCTGCCCGCCGCGGTCGGGCTCAGCGGGGCGGCGCTGCACGACCAGGCGCAGCTGAACAGCGGGTTCCATAAGGCGATGGTGATCTGCTCCGCGCTGATGGCGCTGGCCGCCGGGCTGTCGGCCGTGCTGGTCAGCAACGACGTGCTCAAGCCGAAGGCGGGTGGGCCGGTGGCCCACCCGGAGTGCCTGACCAACTGCCCGGTCGCCGCCCCGCCGCTGGAACCGTCGGCGCAGGTGCTCACCCCGGGTGCGGCTGACCGGCACTAAGCTCGTAACTTGTCCCCGCGCCGGGTCTCCCGGCGGTCCATGACTCACCACGGAAAGCCCGCGAGCATGCGCTGGTCACAGATGTTCATCCCAACCCTGCGGGAAGCGCCGGCCGACGCCGGGGCGGCCAGCCACCGGCTGCTGCTGCGGGCCGGTTATGTCCGGCAGCTGTCGGCCGGGCACTACTCGCTGCTGCCGCTCGCGGTGCGGGTGCGCGCCAAGATCATCGGCATCATCCGTGAGGAGATGAACCGGCTGGGCGGGCAGGAGGTGCTGCTGCCGACCATGCACCCGGCGGAAATCTGGCAGCGCAGCGGCCGCTGGGAAACCATGGAAGACGTCATGTTCCGGGTCATCGACCACAAGGGCGCGGTCAACGTGCTCAGCGTGACCCACGAGGAGATCTTCGCGCTGCTGGCCGGGGAGCTGAAGTCGTACAAGCAGCTGCCGCAGGTGTGGTACCAGTTCCAGACCAAGTTCCGGGACGAGCCGCGGCCCCGGGCCGGGCTGCTCCGGGTCCGCGAGTTCACCATGAAGGACTCCTACAGCTTCGACCTGGACCCGGCCGGGCTGGACGTGGCGTTCGACCGGCACCGCGCCGCCTACCTGCGCATCTTCGAGCGGCTGGGTATCCGGGCCATCCCGGTGGAGGCGTCGAGCGGGGCGATGGGCGGCCGCGACTCGACTGAGTTCATGTGCCCCTCGGACGCCGGCGAGGACCTGGTCGCCTACTGCCCGGAGTGCAGCTACGCGGCCAACGTGGAGAAAGCCACGTCGCAGCTGGCCGAGGTCAGCGACGGGCCCGGGCTGCCTGGGCCAGAGCGGTTCGGCACGCCCGGCGTCCGCACCATCGAGGATCTGGCCACCGGGTACGACGCCCCGGCCGATCGGCAGATCAAGACGCTCGTCTACGTGCTGGACGGCAAGCTGACCCTGGTGCTGATGCGCGGCGACCATGCGCTCAATGAGCAGAAGCTGGCCGACGCGACCGGGGCCGCCACCATCCGCCCGGCCCAGCCGGAGGAGATCCGGGAGGCGCTCGGCGCGCTGCCCGGCAGCCTCGGCGCGGTCGGGGTGAGCGGCTTCCCGGTGCTCGCGGACGAGGCGCTGCGCGGCCGCCGGGACATGGTGACCGGGGCCAACATCGACGACCAGCACCTGCGCGGGGTGGATGTCGACCGGGACATCGGCGTCGGGTCCTGGTTCGACCTGCGCGAGGTGGTGGCCGGGGAGCCCTGCCCGCGGTGCGGGCACCCGCTGGAGCTGCTGACCACCATCGAGATCGGGCACATCTTCAAGTTGGGCTACAAGTTCACCAAGGTGTTCAACATCGCCGTGCTGGACGCCAACGGCGAGCGGGTGCACCCCATCATGGGCAGCTACGGGATCGGCGTGGAACGGTCGCTGGCCTCGATCGTCGAGTGCCACCACGACGAGCGCGGCATCGTGTGGCCGGTGGCCGTGGCGCCGTTCAGCGTGGTGGTCGTGGTGGCCCAGTCCAACGATGACGAGGTGGCCGCGGCCGGGGAGTCGCTGTACGGGCAGCTCAGCGCGGCCGGCGTCGAGGTGATCATCGACGACCGGCCGGAGCGGGCCGGGGTGAAGTTCAGCGACGCCGAGCTGACCGGCATCCCGTACCGGATCACGGTCGGCAAGCGCGGCCTGGCCGATGGATCGGCCGAGCTGACCGACCGGCTCACTGGTGAGACTCGGAAGGTCGCGCTGGGCGACGTGGTGACCGAGCTGACCGCACTGCTGCGCTAGCCCGGGGGGCGACCCCCCGGACCCCCCGGCGAGCCGCTGGCCCGGTGGGAACACGCCTGCGGCGCGCCCCCCCTCGCCAGCGGGGTCGCGCCGCTGCGAACAGGCTGGTCATGGTGACGGTGGCCAGCACGCCGCCGATGACGCACAACGACAGTGCGGTGCTGATGTGCGGCAGTGGCAGCGGGCCGACCCGGGTGACCCCGGACTGGGCCAGCGCCTCGATCAGCAGCTTGACCCCGATGAAGGCCAGGATGGCCGACAGGCCTGCGGACAGGTGGGCCAGCCGGTCCAGCAGCCCGCCGATCAGGTAGTACAGGTGGCGCAGGCCCAGCAGGGCGAACGCGTTGACGGCCAGCACCATGAGCGGATCCCGGGTCAGCCCGAACACGGCCGGGATGGAGTCCATCGCGAACACCAGGTCGGTGGCGGCAATCGCGCCGGCCAGCGCCAGCACCGGGGGCAGCGCCCGGCGGAGCCGGCTGCCCCCGGCGCCCGCACCGGGCAGCAGCCGGCGTACCGGGCCTGGTGGCGCGGGCAGGGTCACGGCGGCCGGGCCGGCGCCGGACCCGCTGGCCGTGCTGTACGCCAGCCGGCCCGCCGTGATCAGCAGCATGGCGCCGAACACGTACAGCACCCAGTCGAACCGGTTCAGCGCGGCGGTGCCGGCCGCGATGAACGCGCCGCGCAGCACCAGGGCCAGGCCGATGCCGAGCAGCAGCACCCGGCTGCGCTGCCGGGGCGGCACCGCGGACCGGCCGATGAGCAGCACGAACACGAACAGGTTGTCCAGGGACAGGCTGTACTCGGTGAGCCAGCCGGCGAAGAACTGGCCGGACGCCCGGGGGCCGGCCGTGGCCGCGACCGCCACGCCGAACAGCGCGCCGAGGGCCACGATGCCTGCCGTGCACAGCGCCGCCTCGGCCAGCCCGGGCTCGCGGCCGCGCCGGGAGCTCACGATCAGGTCGGCCATGGCCACCGCGACCACCACGCCGAGGGCCACACCCCACAGCCACGCCGGGACGGGCAGGGTGTGGATCGGCGAGGCGGCCGTGCGCGCTGCGGTGGTCAGCCCGGCTCACCTCCTGAGCCGGCGGACGTGGCCCGGCTGGGACCGGCCCCGGGGGTCCGGGGGGCCTGGGCGGCTTGGGCCGCCCGGGCCGCCTGCCCGAAGTCGGCCGGGGTGAGCACGCCGGCCACATCCCCGTCGGCCCCGGTGACCAGCACGTGCCCGGCGGTGTGCCCGGCGGCCGGGCTGTGCGGGCGGCGGTTGAGCCTGGTGTACAGGCCGGCCAGCGGCTCGTCGGGGGTGGCGATGACCAGCTGGTCCACTGGGGTGGCCGCCTGGGCGAGCCGGGTGGCCGGGCGGCGGCCGCGTGGCACCGCGCTCAGCTGGCTCCGGGTGACCAGGCCGGTGCCGCTGGCCGTCGAAGTCCCGGACCGGGAACGCGGTGATACCGGGCGGGGCGGGCACCAGGCCCAGCTCGCTGTCGCCTTCCAGGAACGACTGAACGCTCTGCCAGCCGCGGGCGGCCGGTACCGGCTCGGCCGGCGGCAGGATGTCGCGGACCCGCAGCCCGGCCAGGGCGGCGTAGGTCAGCGCCGGGCCTGCCTCGGCCCGGGACGCGGTGATCATCAGGATGCCGAGCAGCGCGGCCCAGATGCCGGTCATGTGGTGCAGGATCACCGCGGTGGTCCCGGCCGCGGTCAGGACCGCCCCGGTGACCTGGCCGAACCGGGCGGAGATGAGGATGGCCCGGGTGGGGTCGCCCGAGCGCGCCCACGCCAGCGCTCGGACGATCCGCCCACCGTCCAGCCCGGCGGCAGGCACCAGGTTGGCCACCCCGAGCAGGCCGTTGATCCAGGCCGCCGCGAGAGCCACGGTCACCGGCAGCTCCGTGCTGCTGCGGCCCGGGCCACCCAGCGCGGCCAGCACAGCCACGCCAGCGCCGGCCAGCAGCAGGCTGACGGCCGGGCCGGCCGCGGCGGCCAGCCCCTGGGCCCGCGGGCTGGGCAGTTCCGACCGGCCGTGGCTGACGCCGCCGAACAGCCCCACCGTGGCCGTGGCCCGGCCCCGGTAGTGCCGGATCACAATCGCGTGGCCAAGTTCGTGGGCCAGCAGGCTGGCCAGCAGGATGACGACCCCGGCCGCGGTGGCGGCCAGATAGCTCAGCACCGGCTTACCCGGGGTCGCGGCGGGCAGCGCCAGTGCGCCGAGCGCGGCGGCCAGCACGCCGAGCAGGTAGCCGCCGGGGGCCAGCCGGACCTGGATGCCGCCCGGCTGGATGCCGCCCGGCTGAGGACCGTCCAGCTGAGGACCGCCCGGCTGCGCTGGGCCAGACGATGGCTGAACAGAAGCCTCGGCCGGCGGGCGGGTCGGGGTCACGGTGCTCTCCTCGGCGGCCGGCCAGGGGTTGACCGGCCTCTAACCACTATCCATTGCCGGGGAGATCCGGGTCAGCCGCGCTTTCCGGCTAACATAAGGGATCGGAATTGCCGCTTCCCGGCAAAGAACTATCCGGAAGGGCCGACCCGGTGAGCCAGCCCAGCAGCCGTCCGCTCCAGCCTGACCAGCAGGAATCGCCTGATCTTGAGGGCATCGCCAAGGCGGCCAGCCGGGAGACGGGCGGAGTGCCCCCCGGCCTGCTCGGCGACTACCTGCCGGCCGTGCTCGACGCGGCCCGGACCGGGCGCCGGCTGACCGCCACCGAACTGGCTGGCTACGGCCGGTCCGGGGAACGGGCCGCGGAAGGCGGGGTGGCGCTGCGGGGCCTGGTCAACCTGTTCCTGTCCGCGACCTGGCGGCTGTGGCGCGAGCTGCCCAGCCTGGCCGACCTGCACGCGGCCGGGCTGGGCGTGATGCACGCGGCCGACGACGCGGTCGCGGCGGCCGCCGAGGGCTTCGAGCGGGCCCACCTGTCCATCGCCCGGCGCGAGGAGGCGGAACGTCTCGAGTTCGTCGATGACCTGCTGTCCGGGCGGGGTGCGGCCGCCGACCTGCTGACCCGGGGCGAGCGGCTGGGCCTGCGGCTGGCCGGCCCGCACCAGGTCGTGCTGGCCGGGTATACGCCCGGAGTCACCGCCACCCGGCCGCTGGGCAAGGACCTTGACCGGCTGGTGGCCGAGGCGGCCGCCCCGTCGCCGTCGCTGACCGTGAGCCGCGGCGGGCGGCTGGTCGCGGTCACCGGGGTGACCGGCGGCGGCGAGGCCAGCCGGGTCGCGGTCGCCCTGGTCCGCGCGCTCACCCGCGGGCAGCCGGACCAGGTCGGCGACGACCCGCGGCCGTGGCGGGTGGCGTTCGGCCGGCCGTACCCGGGCCCGGGCGGGGTCCGCCGGTCGTTCGACGAGGCCGGCGACGCGCTCGATGTGGCTCAGCACCTGGGCATGCCCGACCCGGTGGTGGACGCCGCCGACCTGCTCGTCTACCAGGTGCTGCTGCGCGACCGGCCCGCCATCACCGACCTGGTCGGCGCGCTGCTCACCCCGCTGGCCCGGGCCCGGGGCGGCGCCGTCCCGCTGCTGGAGACATTGCAGGAGTACTACGCGGGCGGCGGAGTGGCGGCCGAGGCGGCCCGGCGGCTGCACCTGTCGGTCCGCGCCGTGACCTACCGGCTGGCCCGGGTCAGGGAACTCACCGGGTACGACCCGGCCGATCCGGCCCACGGCCTGGCGCTACGGGTCGCGGTCATCGGCGCCCGGATGCTGGACTGGCCCGCCGTCCCGCTGGATGCTTCGTAGCCCCGCGCCGATAGGCCGATGAGGGCCAGCCAGGGCCGGTAAGCATCAGCGCGGTGCATTTGTGGTCATCCGTGACCACAAATGCACCGCGCTGATGAAAGCTGCTCAGCTCTGCTGGGCCGGCTCCTGGTCGTGGGCCGGCTCGGTCGTGGTCGTGGTCGTGGCCCTGCGCCTCGTCCTGCGCCTGGTCCTTGGCCAGGTCGGCCCGGACCTCGTCCATGTCCAGTTCCTGGGCCTTGCCGATCAGCTCCTCGAGCGCCTGCTCGGGCAGTGCGCCGGGCTGGGCGTAGAGCACCACGTTGTCCCGGATGATCATCAGGGTCGGGATGGACGAAATGCCGAACGTCTGGGCCAGGCCCGTCTCGGCGTCCGTGTCCACCTTGCCGAACACCGCGTCCGGGTGCCGCTCCGACGCCCGGTCGAAGATCGGCCCGAACATCCGGCAGGGACCGCACCAGGCCGCCCAGAAGTCCACCAGGACCATGTCCGCACCGCCGACCACGGACTCGAAGTTCTCGCCCGTAAGCTCGACCGTCGCCATGGAATCTCTCCTCGTCTCACCGGGTACCCCACGCTGAGATACCCGCCAGGGTATGCAACCGGAGGGGGCGCCGGGGCATTCCCGCAGATACCCGTTGTAGCCACCACGGCCCGCCGGTTATGCCCCGGCCGCGCCACTTCCTGGCCGCCCTGGGCCCGGTGCCCGTCGAAGACCCGGGGTGAAGACCCGGGCTACTGGCCTGCGCCGGGGTGCACGTCGGTGCCGTCGGCGTCCATCCACTTGACCGCGGCCCCGGGCTCCGGGCGCCACCGCACCATGGCGGCCAGCAGGTCCCCGGGGTCAGCCGAGGCCAGGATCAGCTCCCGGTGCGCGGGGCGGAGGAACCGCTCGGCGGCGGCGTGGTCGAGGAAGCGGAGCAGGTCGTCGTAGTAGCCCAGCAGGTTCAGCAGCCCGGCCGGCTTGGCGTGCAGCCCGAGCTGGGACCAGGTGACGACCTCGGCGAATTCCTCCAGCGTGCCGACCCCGCCGGGCAGCGCGATGAAGCCGTCGGCCAGCGACGCCATGACCGCCTTGCGCTCGTGCATGGACCCCACCACGCGCAGGTCGGCCAGCCCGGGATGGGCCACCTCGGCGTCCGCCAGCTGGGCCGGGATGACCCCGGTGATCTCGCCGCCGGCGTCCAGCACCGCGTCGGCCAGCGCGCCCATGGTGCCCACGTGGGCACCGCCGTACACCACCCGGATGCCGCGCCGGGCCAGGTCACGGCCGAGCACGGCGGCGCCCGCCCGGTACTCCGGGCGGCGGCCCGGGTTGGAGCCGCAGAACACGCCGACCGAGCGCACCGGCCCGGTCAGTTGTCCAGGCCCAGGGTGAACGTGGGCTTCGGCGTGGTCGCGGGCAGCCGGTGCTCGTCGCTGAGCCGCCGGATAGCAGTGCCGGTGGCCAGGAACTCGGTCGCGTGCTCGCCCCAGACGTGGTTGGACACGGCTATGTTGACGCCGACGATGCCGGATGCCTGGGCCTGCGACGCCTCGGTCTGCATCCGGACCAGGGCCAGCTCACGGGCCTCGTACACGCCCTGGGTGAACTGGATCATCTCCTGGTTGCGGCCCGTCTGGCGCAGCGACTGCATGGCCGACTGATGGGCGATGTGGTACACGCAGGTGCCGAGCACGAACGCCACCGGGACGGCCCCCGCCGCGAGCAGCCGGAAGAAGTCCTGGGCGGACAGGTCCGAGGTGAAGGCCCGGCCGTCCGGGGCCCGGTGCGCGCCCTGCGTCCCGGTCCCGTCGCCGCCCAGCGCGCGGACCGCGGTACCGGTGGCCACGAACTCCAGCACCTCCTGGCCCCAGGCGTACATCTGCATCCGCAGCGAGACGCCCACCACGCCGTCCGCGGCGAGGTGGTCGGCCTCCGCGCGCATCCGGGCCATGGCCAGCTCCCGGGCGTTGTACATGGCCTGGGTCAGGGTCTGCAGCTCGGCGTTCTGCGACCAGCGGCCGACCTGCAGGCCGACGTGGTAGATGGACGAGCCGACCACGAAGCCGAGCGGCTCGAACCCGGCCTCGCCCAGCAGCGCGTACTCGGACACCGACAGGTCGGAGGTGAACACCGCGCCCGGCTCCGCCCCCGCGGTGTGCGCCAGGCGGCTGTCCGCGGCCTGCGGCTCCCAGTTCTGCGCGTCGTTCGGGGTGCTGCCGAACAGGGGCATGGTTCCTCCCGTTGCTGCTTGCTTCCGGGCTCAGCGTAGCCGCGGCACCGGCCGGTGAGATGATCAGTTGCCCAGAGCGGAGAGATAAAGCGTGACACTGATCTGCGTACTGGGCGACGCACACCTCGACGTCGTCGTCCGTCCCGGGGGACCCATCGCGGCGGACACCGACACACCCGCCCGCACCTGGGTGGGCGTGGGCGGGCAGGCGGCCAACGTGGCCGCGTGGATCAGCGCGCTCGGCGGCCGGGCCCGGCTGATCGCGGCCCGGGGCACCGACCTGGCCGCCGGCCTGGTGGCGCAGGAACTGGCCCAGCGCGGCGTCGAGCTGGCCGGCCCGGTGGTGGACGGCCCGACCGGGGTGGTGGTGGCGCTGTCCGAACACGGCACGTCCCGGTCCATGCTGACCGACCGCGGGGTCGGCCCGCGGCTGTCCGCCGGTACCCTCGACCCGGCCTGGCTGGCCGGCTGCGGCCTGCTGCACCTGCCGGCCTACAGCCTGGCCAGCGAGCCGGTCGGCGGGGCCGCGCTGGCCGCGGCGGCGCTGGCCCCGCGGCTGAGCGTCGACCTGTCCTCCACGGCGCTGCTCCGCGAGTACGGCGCGCAGCGGTTCCGCGGCCTGCTGGGCCGCCTGCGGCCGGAGGTCGTGTTCGGCACCGAGGCCGAGGTGGCGCTGGTCGGCGGCCTGCCTGGCACGGACCTGGTGGAGAAGCTGGGCGCGCGCGGCGTGCGGGCCGGCGGCCGGGTGCACCCGGCGCGGCCGGTCCGCGCGGTGGACCCGACCGGGGCAGGCGACGCGTTCGCGGCCGGCTATCTGGTCGGCGGTGTCAGCCTGGGCCTGAACGCGGCGGCCCGGGCGGTGGCCACGATGGGAGCGATGCCGTGAGCACTGCAGCACAACCGCAGCTGTCCGCCGAGGTGGCCGCCGCGCTGGCGGCCGGCCTGCCGGTCGTGGCGCTGGAGACGACGCTGGTCTCGCACGGCTTCCCGGGCGGGCAGGGCGTTCAGGTGGCGCTGGCCAGCGAACGGCGGGTCCGCGCGGCGGGCGCGGTCCCGGCCACGGTCGGCGTGCTGGACGGCGTGCCCCGGGCCGGGCTGACCGCGGCTGAGCTGGGCCGGTTCGCCGAGGCCGGTGAGTCCGCCCGCAAGGTCGGCGCCCGCGACCTGGCCGCGTGCGTGGTGCAGGGCGCGCTCGGCTCGACCACCGTGGGCGGCACGCTGGCCGTGTGCCGGCTGGCCGGCATCCAGTTCATGGCCACCGGCGGCACCGGCGGGGTGCACCGCGGCTTCGCCGCCACCCTCGACGTGTCGGCCGACCTGGCCCAGATCGCCCGTACCCCGGCGCTGGTGGTGTCGTCCGGGGTCAAGTCGATCCTGGACGTCACGGCCACGTCCGAACTGCTGGAAAGCCTGGGCGTGCCGGTGCTGGGCTGGCGCACCAGCACGCTGCCCATGTTCTACAGCGCTACCGGTGGCCCGCCCGTGTCGGCCACGGTGACCGCGGCCGGCGAGGTGGCCCGCATCACCGCGGCCCACTGGCTGCTTAACGCCCCCACCGGCCTGCTGCTGGCCCGGCCACCGGAGCCGTCCCTGGACATCGAGCCAGTCCTGGCCGAGGCCGTGGCCCGGGTGGAGCGGCTGGGGGTGCGCGGCCAGGCGGTCACCCCGGCCGTGCTGGCCCTGGTCCATGAGCTGAGCGGCGGGCGCAGCGCCGAGGTCAACCGGCAGCTCATCGAGGACAACGCGGCGCTGGCCGCGGAGGTCGCGGTGGCCTATGCGGAACTGGGAGAGTAGCGGGCGGCACGGCCGCCCGGCCGGCCCGGAGGACTGGAGGTCAGACCATGCGGATCGGCATATCACTGCCCGACGCTACCGGCCCGGACGCGCTCGACACGGTGCGCCGCGAACTGCGGCGCGCCGCGGACGACGGCTTCCGGTCCGCCTGGATGAACAACATCTTCGGCCTGGACGCGCTGACCGCGCTGGCCGTGACCGGCGGTGCGGTGCCCGGGATCGAGCTCGGCACCGCGGTGGTGCCGACCTACCCGCGGCACCCGGCGGCACTGGCCCAGCAGGCGCTGACCACGGCGGCCGCGACCGGCGGGCGGCTCACGCTCGGCGTGGGCCCCTCGCACCAGATCGTCATCGAGGACATGTTCGGCTACCGGTTCGACAAGCCTGTCCAGCACACCCGGGAGTACCTGTCCATCCTCCGCCCGCTGCTGCACGGCCAGCCCGCGTCGTTCACCGGCCAGCAGCTCAGCGCGCACATCACGCTGAGCACCCCGGCCCCGGGCCCGGTGCCGCTGCTGCTGGCCGCGCTGGGCCCGGCCATGCTCCGGGTGGCCGGCGAGCTGGCCGACGGCACCGTGCTGTGGATGACCGGCCCGGTCACCGTCCGCGAGCACATCGTGCCCACCATCACCGCGGCCGCCGACGCGGCCGGCCGGCCCAGCCCACGGGTGGTGTGCATCCTGCCCGTGTGCGTGACCAGTGACCCGGCCGCCGCCCGGGCCGCGGCGGCCCAGGTGTTCGCCATCTACGGCCAGCTCCCGTCCTACCGGGCCATGCTGGACCGGGAAGGCGCGGCCGGCCCGGAGGACGTGGCCCTGGTCGGCGACGAGGCGGCGGTGGCCGCGCAGCTCGGCACGCTGGCCGAGGCCGGGGTGACCGACTTCGTGGCCGGTGAGTACGGCCGCGGCGAGGACGCCGTGCGCACCCGCGAGTTCCTCCGCACCCAGCTCAGCTGAGTACCGGGCCAGGCTGAGCAGGGGACCTTCAGGCCTGGTGCCAGGGCTGGCTGTCCAGCAGACTGGGACCAACCGGAGGGTTAAGGATCATGCCGTTCCTCGACCGCGCCGACGCCGGGCGGCGGCTGGCCGGCGTGCTTACGGGCGTGCGCGGCCCCGATGCCATCGTGCTCGGCCTGCCCCGGGGCGGCATCCCGGTCGCTTACCAGATCGCCCGCAAGATCGGCGCCCCGCTCGACGTCATCCTGGTCCGCAAGGTGGGGCTGCCAGCCCAGCCGGAGCTGGCCATGGGGGCCATCGGCGAAGACGGGGTACGGCTGATCAACACCGAGGTGACAGCGGCCGAGCAGATCAGCGAGCGGGAGTTCGCCGAGGTCGAGGAGCGCGAGCGGGCCGAACTGCGCCGCCGCGCCGAGCGGTACCGGCTGGACCGGCCGCGGGTGCCGGTGGCCGGGCGAACCGCGATCGTGGTGGACGACGGCATCGCCACCGGCCTCACCGCCCGGGCGGCCTGCCAGGTGGCCCGGGCCCACGGCGCGGCCCGGGTGATCGTGGCCGTCCCGGTCGCGCCGCGCAGCACGGTTGCCGCCCTGGCCCAGGTGGCCGACCAGGTAGTCTGCCTGGAGTCCCCGGAGCCGTTCTACGCCATCGGCCAGTGGTACCAGGACTTCGCGCAGACCAGCGACGCTGAGGTGGTCCGGCTGCTCCGGGCGGCCGCAGCGCCGGCCGTGGCGCCGGCCGGGCCGGGCAATGGCCAGGCCGGGCTGGCCGCGGGCACCGGGCCGGCCGCGGACACCGGGCTGACCGCGGGCACCGGCGCCCAGCACGACGTGCTGGTGCTGGCCGGGCCGGTCATGATGCCCGGCCGGCTGACCGTCCCGCCGGGGGCCCACGGCATTGTGCTGTTCGCGCACGGCAGCGGCAGCGGCCGTGACAGCCCGCGCAACCTGTTCGTGGCCGTGGCGCTGCACGGGGCGCGGATCGGCACCCTGCTGTTCGACCTGCTCACGCCGGACGAGGAAGCCAACCGGTCCAACGTGTTCGACATCGGGCTGCTGGCTGGGCGGCTGACCGCGGCCACCAGCTGGCTGCGTGGCCAGCCCGGCCTGGCCGGGGCCAGGGCCGGCTACTTCGGGGCGAGCACCGGCGCGGCCGCGGCGCTGCGGGCCGCCGCGGAACCGGGCTGCGCCGTCGCGGCCATCGTGTCCCGCGGCGGCCGGCCGGATCTGGCCGGCCCGCAGCTCGGCCTGGTCCGGGCCCCCACGCTGCTCATCGTGGGCGGGCTGGACGAGCAGGTGCTGGCGCTGAACGTAGCCGCCCAGGCCCGGCTGCGCACCGAGAGCCGGCTCGCGGTGGTGCCAGGCGCGACCCACCTGTTCCAGGAGCCGGGCACCCTGGACCGGGTGGCCGTGCTGGCCCGGGACTGGTTCGCTGGCCATCTCCGCGCGGGCCAGCCGGCCGGGGGCTGACCGGGGCGGGACCCGGCCGCCGCGGCCGGGACCGTCACAGGTGGTAGCTGGTGCCAACGGCGTCGGGCAGGAACGCGGCCGGGAACCGCGCGGACAGCGCGTGCTGGGCCCGCCAGCCGGTGCAGTGCGCGGGCACGAGCACACTGGGGTTCAGTGCGGCCAGGTCGTCCAGCACACGCGGGATCAGCGGCTCGAACAGCGGGCCGCCGAGGTGGAACCCGCCGAGCAGCGCGTACAGCGGCTGGCCCCGGGTCAGCCGCTGGGCGTAGCGGGCGATGTTGACCACGCCGGCGTGCCCGCAGCCGGTGATCACGACCAGCCCGCGGCCGCGCACGCTCACGATGAGCGCCTGGTCGTCGAGAACCAGCGGATCGGGCTGCCAGCGGTCCCCGAGCCAGGCCTGCTGGGCGGGGAAGCCGGGCTCGTAGCCGGTGGTCCGGGCGACCTCGCCGGTGATGAGCACCGACCGGCCGAACAGGAAGCTGGGCTGCTCTTCCTCGATGATGGTGAAGCCCGCCCCCACCAGGGCCTGGCGGCTGGTCGAGGGGATCTCGATGGGATCGCGCCCGGGCAGCACGAGCCGGCGCTGCCGCCAGAAATGCGGGTGGATCAGCACCGGCAGGCCGGCCGGGCCGAGGACACGGAGCAGCCCGCCGAGCCCGGTGGTGTGATCGAAGTGGCCGTGGCTGCAGATGATGGCCTCGATCGAGGCCGGGTCGATGCCCAGCCGCCGCATGTTTTCCAGCACGCCGTCCGGGCTGGTGCCGGTGTCGAACAGGAACCGGTGCTCGCGGGCGGCCTGGGTGACCGTGACCAGCACCGAGAACCCGTGCTCGGCGATGAGCGCGTCGGGGGCCTGGCCGCTGGTCATCACGGCCGCCGGGCGCCACGGTCCGGCGCCCAGCGTGACCCGGCGGGCCGGGCCCTGGTCCGGCATCAGGGCGTCGGTGACGTTGCCCATCAGCGTGGTGACCACGACCGAGTCCACCGGCTCCAGGTCGACCTCGATGGCCGGCTCAACGTCACGCAGGACCGGCGCGAGCTGGCTGGCCGGGCTGCCGTCCGTGCACACGGCACCATGGTAGGTGCCCAGCGCGCCTCGACGGCCGGCCGTCGAGGCGCGCGCTCCGGTCCGGGGACTGGTGCCAGCACACGCCGGGCGGGTAATGACCTCTTCCGGCGGGCCCCTGGCGGAGGTAATCTCCAAGCGGGTCCCGGGCCGACGAATTCGACCCCCGGGACCCGCCAGCCCGGCCCACCCGCCAGGCCCGTAGGACCGTGCCCAGCCGGGCTTCCTCCGCGGCCTGCGGGCGGCTAGCGCGGTGACGTGACCCGTGCCGCCCGAGGTGAGGCTGCTGCGCAGCCGGGGCGGCGCGCGCCGGCCGCCGTCCGGGACCCGGTAGTCCTGGTTCTGCTGCTGATCGCATTCTTCTCGGCCATTTCGGGCAAACACCGGTGTCCCGGCGCAGCGCCCGGCTGCTGCTCGCCGTGGCGGCCGGTGGCTGCTACGCGGTCATCGTCGGCTCGTTCAGCCGGTTTTCCTGGCCCGCGACCGTGGCCGTGGTCAGCCTCGGCACCCTGGTCGTCATGGTCGGCTGTCCGGAGCCACGGCGGCCCCGCCCGGACCACGGCCCGCTGCCCGTGCGGGGCGTGCTGGCCTGGGGGGCGGTGCTGGCCGCGGGCGGAGCGTGGGAGCTGTCGTCCCTGCTCCAGCAGCCTGCCCTGGACACCACGTCCTACGCTCATGGCATGCTGGTCGCCTGGGCTGGGCCTGCACTTCTTCGCCAAGTAGCCTCGGCACTATGACCAGTACCGCCGCTGTGGCCAGCCCGGTTGATTTCGAGAAGTTCGGCGATTACGGGCTGAAGGCCCCGCCCCGGCCGGACGGCGCGTTCGTCCGGCCGCGCTATCCGTTCCAGGGCCGGATCACCGCGGACGGGTCCAGTGGCTATCCAGCCCAGCCCGGCCGCTATCACCTGTACGTCTCGCTGGCCTGCCCGTGGGCGCACCGGTCGGCGATCGTGCGGGCCCTGCTCGGCCTGGAGCAGGTGATCTCGCTGTCGGTGGTGGACCCGGTCCGGGATGGGCGCGGCTGGGCCTTCCGGGACGGCCCGGGGTACACGCCGGACCCAGTCAACGGCTTCACCCTGCTCCGGGACGCCTACCAGGCCACCGAGCCGGGTTACGACGGGCACATCTCGGTGCCGGTGCTGTGGGACAAGGAGACCGGCCGGATCGTGTCCAACAACTTCCCGGACATCACCATCGACCTGGACACCCAGTTCAGCCAGTGGGCCACACCAGGGGTTCGACCTGTACCCGGCGGCGCTGCGCCCGAAGATCGGTGCGCTCAACGAGCGGGTCTACGCCACGGTGAACAACGGCGTGTACCGGTGCGGGTTCGCCACCACGCAGCAGGCCTACAACGCGGCGGTGGCCGACCTGTTCGGCACGCTGGACGATCTCGACCAGCGGCTGGCCACCCGGCGGTACCTGTTCGGCGACTCGGTCACCGAGGCCGACGTGCGGCTGTGGGTCACGCTGGCCCGGTTCGACGCGGTGTACGTGACGCACTTCAAGGCCAACCTGCGCCGGCTGGCCGACTACCCGAACCTGTGGCCGTACGCCCGCGACCTGTACGCGATCCCGGCGTTCGGCCAGACCACGAACTTCGACCACATCAAGAACCACTACTACCGGACCCACCCGCAGCTGAACCCGCTGCGCATCGTCCCGGCCGGCCCGATCCTCGACTGGACCGCCCCGCACCACCGCGAGGCCCTGGCCGGCTGACTGCGGTCAACTGGCCGGGGCTGGTGGTCTCAGTTTGCGACAGCGGCCGGCCGGTCATCGTTTTCGCAGTTCAGGGTGCTAGTGCAGCAAGTCCTGGTAAAGCTGCACGGTCTGCGCGGCGATGGCGTCCCAGCCGAACTCGGCGGCGGCCCGCTTCCGCCCGGCGGCCCCCATGGCGGCCGCCCGGGCCGGGTCGAGGACCAGGGCGTTCAGCGCCGCGGCCAGCGCGGCCGGGTCGTCCGGCGGGACCAGCAGGCCGGTCTCACCGTCGGCCACCACCTCGGGGATGCCACCGACCCGGGAGCCGACCACGGCCGTGCCGCAGGCCATCGCCTCCAGGTTCACGATGCCCAGCGGCTCGTACAGCGACGGGCAGGCGAACACGGTGGCGTGCGACAGCAGCTGGATGACCTCCCGCCTGGGCAGCATCTCCGGGATCCAGATCACCCCGGACCTGGACGCCTGCAGGCTGGTCACCAGCCCGGTCACCTCGGCGGCCAGGTCCGCGGTGTCGGGCTGGCCGGCGCACAGCACCAGCTGCGCCTCGGGGGCCAGGCTGGCCGCCGCCCGGAGCAGTACCGGCACGCCCTTCTGCCGGGTGATCCGCCCAACGAAGATCACCGCCGGGCGGGCCGGGTCCACCCCGTACCGGGCCAGCACCGCTGTCCCGGGGTCGGGCGCGTACTCGGTGGTGTCGATGCCGTTGCGGATCACGTGGATCCGCTCCGCGTCCACCGCCGGGTAGGCGGCCAGCACGTCGGACCGCATCCCGTCGGATACCGCGATCACGGCGGCCGCGGATTCGATGGCCACCCGCTCGCACCAGCTGGACAGCGCGTACCCGCCGCCCAGCTGCTCGGCCTTCCACGGCCGCAGCGGCTCCAGCGAGTGCACGGTCATCACGTGCGGCACCCCGTACAGCAGCGACGCCAGGTGGCCGGCCAGGTTCGCGTACCAGGTGTGCGAGTGCACCAGGTCGGCGTCGTCGGCCCCGGCCGTCATGGCCAGGTCCACCGACATGATGCGCAGCGCCTGGTTGGCCCCGGCCAGCTCGGCCGCGGGCTGGTAGGCCACCGCGCCGGGGCGCTCGCCGCCCTCGCAGTGCACGGTCAGGTCAACCCGGCTGGCCAGCTCCCGGGCCAGGTAGGCCACGTGCACGCCCGCGCCGCCGTAGACGTCCGGCGGGTACTCGCGGGTGAGCAGCGCGACTTTCACGGCCTCACCCGGTCACCTTCTGGCTCTTGCCGACCACGGTGATCCCGCTGTCGGACACCGCGAAGCCGCGCGCCTTGTCATGCTCCTTGTCCACGCCGATGATGACGCCTTCCGGGACGGTCACGTTCTTGTCGATGATGGCGTGCTCGATCACCGCGTGGCGGCCGATGATCGTGTTGTTCAGGATCACCGACCGCTCCACCCGGGACCAGCTGTTGACCCGGACACCTGGGGACAGGACGGACTCACGGACCAGCCCGCCGGACACGATGACGCCGTTGCTGACCAGGCTGTCGATGGCCCGGCCGACCCGGTCGCCGGAGTCGTGCACGAACTTGGCCGGCGGCAGCGAGGGCACGTTGGTCAGGATCGGCCAGCGGCCGTTGTACAGGTTGAACACCGGGAGCACGGCGCACAGGTCCATGTGCGCGTCGAAGTAGGAGTCCAGCGTGCCCACGTCGCGCCAGTAGCCGGCGTCCCGCTCGGTCGTGCCCGGCACCGTGTTGGTCATGAAGTCGTACACCTGCGCGGTGCCGTCCTCGACCAGCATCGGGATGATGTCGCCGCCCATGTCATGCCGGCTGGCCGGACTGGCCGCGTCCTTGCGCAGCGCCTCGATCAGCACGTCGGTGGAGAACAGGTAGTTGCCCATGGAGGCGTAGGCCATGTCCGGGTTGCCGGGCATGGCCGGGGGGTCGGCGGGCTTTTCCAGGAACGCCTCCAGCGTGCGCCCGTCCGCCCCGGCCTGGATGATGCCGAACGCGCTGGCCTCCTGGCGGGACACCGGGATGGCAGCCACTGTGACCCCGGCGCCGTGCGCCACGTGCTGCTCGATCATCTGCCGCGGGTCCATCCGGTACACGTGATCGGCGCCGAACACGATGACCAGGTCGGGCTGCTCGTCGTAGATCAGGTTCAGCGACTGGTAGATGGCGTCCGCCGAGCCGGTATACCAGTGCGGGCCGAGCCGCTGCTGGGCGGGCACCGGCGTCACGTAGTTGCCCAGCAGCGTGCTCATCCGCCAGGTCGTGCTGATATGCCGGTCCAGGCTGTGGCTCTTGTACTGGGTCAGCACGGCAATCCGCAAGATCCCCGCGTTGACCAGGTTGGACAGCGCGAAGTCGACCAGCCGGTACATGCCGGCGAACGGCACGGCCGGCTTAGCCCGGTCCGCGGTCAGCGGGGCCAGGCGCTTGCCTGCCCCGCCGGCCAGCACGATGCCCAGCACTCGGTTGTCTGCCATCCTGCACCCCTTGCGCGCGGCCGGACTCAGTTCCCGGCTGATTCTTTGAGGACGCCATCCAGGATGTGCTGGGCTTCCTCCTGGATACGGGCCAGCTGGTCAGGGCCCTGGAACGACTCGGCGTACAGCTTGTAGACGTCCTCGGTGCCGGACGGCCGGGCCGCGAACCAGCCGGACTCGGTGATCACCTTGATGCCACCGAGCGGTGCCTGGTTGCCCGGCGCCCGGGTCAGCCGCGCCAGCACCGGCTCGCCAGCCAGCTCGGCCACGTCAACCTGCTCCGGGGACAGCTTGGCCAGCAGTGCCTTCTGCGCCGGGGTGGCGGGTGCGTCGATCCGCGCGTAGGCCGGGTCGCCGAGCTGGCCGGCCAGCTCGCGGTAGCGCTCGCCGGGGGACTGGCCGGTGACCGCGGCGATCTCCGAAGCGAGCAGGGCCAGGATGATGCCGTCCTTGTCGGTGGTCCAGATCCGGCCGTCGGCGCGCAGGAAGGACGCCCCGGCGCTCTCCTCGCCGCCGAACGCGATCGAGCCGTCCAGCAGCCCGGGCACGAACCACTTGAACCCGACCGGGACCTCGGTCAGCGCCCGGCCGGCCGCCGCGGCCACCCGGTCGATGATCGACGAGCTGACCATCGTCTTGCCCACCGCCGCGCTGGCCGGCCAGCCGGCCCGGTGCGCGTACAGGTAGTCGATGGCCACGGCCAGGTAGTGGTTCGGGTTGAGCAGCCCGGCGTCCGGGGTGACGATGCCGTGCCGGTCGGCATCCGTGTCGTTGCCGGTGGCCACGGCGAATTCGGCCGCCCGGCCGATCAGCGAGGCCATCGCGTACGGGGACGAGCAGTCCATCCGGATCTTGCCGTCCCAGTCCAGCGTCATGAACCGGAACGTGGCGTCCACGATGGGATTGACCACGGTCAGGTCCAGGCCGTACCGGTCGGCGATCTCACCCCAGTACGCCACGCTGGCCCCGCCCAGCGGGTCGGCGCCGATGCGGAGCCCGGCGTCCCGGACGGCGTCCAGGTTGACCACGCCTGGCAGCTGAGCCACGTACTGGCCGAGGAAGTCGAACCGGCCGACCGTGTCCGCCTGCCGGGCTGCCGCGTACCGCACCCGGCGCACCCCGGACAGCCCGCCGGCTAGCAGTTCGTTGGCCCGGTCCTGGATGGCCGAGGTGATCTCCGACCCGGCCGGCCCGCCGTCCGGCGGGTTGTACTTGAAACCGCCGTCCGGCGGCGGGTTGTGCGACGGGGTGATCACGATGCCGTCGGCCCGCGGGCCGCGGCGCGCCTCGTTGTGCATCAGGATGGCCAGCGACAGGGCGGGCGTGGGGGTGTACCCGTCGCGGCTGTCCACCAGGACGTTGACCTGGTTGGCCGCCAGCACCTCGAGCGCGGTCACGAACGCCGGCTCGGACAGCGCGTGCGTGTCCTGGCCCAGGTACAGCGGGCCGGCGATTCCTTCGCCCGCCCGGTAGTCGCAGATGGCCTGGGTAGTAGCCGCGATGTGATCCTCGTTGAACGAGCAGCGCAGCGCCGAGCCGCGATGACCCGACGTGCCGAACGCCACCCGCTGCTCCGGCACCCCGGGATCGGGGTGCTCCGCGTAATACGCCGTGACCAGCTTGGCCACGTCCACCAGGTCGGCCTGGCCGGCCGGCTGGCCGGCTCGCTCGTTTACCGGCAACGTCAGCTCCTGTTCCGGGGGCAGTGCCACGGACGGGCGTTCAGAATCAGAGGTCCAAGTCCTTACTGCCCTAGTTTCGGTAATCAAGTCTTCCGGCATTCGGGTCCACCCGCCATGGGTGATGGACCCGGAATGCCTGGCCCCGGCGATGAGATGATGGGCTGATGAACGACGACGCGCCGCCGCCGCCGCCATCCCGGCTGGCCCGGATGTGGGCCTGGGCCGAGGTCCGGCGGATCCCGCTGCGGGCCATCCTGGCCACGGTGCTCGTCGTGGTCGCGGCGTACCTGCTCGGGAAGATCGTCTACCGGCTCAAGGACGTCGTCCTGCTCATCCTGGTCGCCGCGTTCATCGCGGTGATCCTGAATCCGCTGGTCATCGCCCTGCAGCGGTGGAAGATCAAGCGGCGTGGCGCGGCCGTGGCCGTGGTCACGTTCTGGGGGGTGCTGGTCTTCATCGGCCTGGCCATCGCGTTCGGTGTGCCGCTGGCCAACGGGATCACCCACCTGGCCAACAAGCTGCCGAGCTACGTGGACGCGGCCCAGCACGGCCGGGGCTGGATCGGGCACCTGGTGCGGCGCTACCACATCCAGTCCTGGGTGCAGAAAAACACGCCCAAGCTGGTCAGTTTCGGCGAAGGCCTGACCAAGCCGGCGCTGAGCCTGGGCAAGGGCGCGGTGTCGCTGCTGTTCGAGCTGTTCACCATCTTCATCCTGGCCCTGCTGCTGATGCTCGAAGGGCCCAAGATGCGCCGGTGGCTGCTGGCCAACATGTCCGCGGAGCGGGCCACCCGGTACAGCCGGATCGGGCACGAGGTCAACCGGTCGGTGACCGGCTACATGCTGGGTAACTTCCTGACCTCGGTCATCGCCGGGGTGGTCGTCTTCGTCACGCTGCTGGTCACCGGCGTGCCGTACCCGTTCCTGTGGGCGCTGTGGGTGGCCCTGGTCGACTTCCTGCCGATGATCGGCGGCGCGCTGGCGGGCATCCCGACCGTGCTGTTCGCGGCGACCCACTCACTGACCGCCGGGATCGTCACGCTGGCCGTGTTCATCATCTACACCCAGGTCGAGAACCACATCCTGAACCCGGTCGTGATGAGCCGGACGGTCCAGGTCAACCCGCTGCTGGTGCTGCTGTCCATCCTGATCGGCGCGTCCATCGGCGACTGGATCGGCGGCACGTTCGGCGCGTTCGTGGCCGCCCTGCTGGCCATCCCGGCGGCCGGCGCCCTGCAGGTGATCACGCGCGAGGTGTGGCAGGCCACGGCCACCCCGCTGCCGGAGTCACCGGAAGAAGCCGAGCTGGCCGAACGGGAACAGGACGCCGACGAACCGGGACCAGCCGGGCCGGCCGTGCCAGGCTCACCGGCCGGCCGGCAACCGGTAGCGCAGCTCGGGAACCGGGGCGCCCCGGTCCCGCAGCTGGCGGGTGCCGTCGGGGCGGAACCCGGCCGCCTGGTAGAACCGGCGGGCCCGCTGGTTGGCCGCCAGCACCCACAGCGTGATATCGGTGCAGCCCGCCGCGGTCAGCGCCCGGACCGCGTGCGCCATGAGCAGGCGGCCCGCGCCGCGGCCCCACCACTCTGGCCGCACGTAGATGGCGTAGATCTCGCCGTGCCCGGGGCCGGGCCGGTCAGCGTCCCGGCACAGGCCGCCCGCCACCCAGCCGACGATCGCGCCGGCCGCCGTGGCCACGCTCTCCACCCCGGCCGGCCTGGCGGACGCGGCCCGCTCAGTCATATGCCGGCGCCAGGCGCTCGCCGTCCACCCGCAGCCGGTCCAGGTAACCGTCGGGCAGGATGCCCCGGTAGGCCGTCTGCCAGCCGGCGACACGCAGCCGCTCCACTTCTTCCGCGTCGTCCGGCACCGCGGCGCGGATACTTGGCCCTGCCACGTCGGCAAGTCTGCCCAAGTTGCCCGGCGCTAGCCCTCCGGAGGGCTTGCATTCGGCGTGGCCGGCGGCCACGATTCGAGCGTGCACACGCTGGAAGATCCGCTGACCAACAAGGGCACCGCGTTCACCGAGACGGAACGCTCCGAGCTGGGCCTGCGCGGCCTGCTGCCGAGCGTGGTGGAAACGCTGGACCAGCAGGTGGCCCGGTCCTATGCCGCGTTCCAGCTGCAGCCCAACGACCTGGCCCGGCACATCAACCTGCGGGCCCTGCAGGACACCAACGAGACGCTGTTCTACCGGCTCATCGTCGATCACGTCGAGGAGATGCTGCCCATCATCTACACCCCCACGGTCGGACTGGCCTGCCAGCTGTTCAGCGAGATCTACCGGCGGCCGCGCGGTCTGTTTATTCCCTACCCGGACGCGGAGCGGATTGGTGAGATCCTGCGCAACCGGCCGCGCCGCGACGTGGACGTCATCGTGGTCACCGACGGGCAGCGCATTCTGGGCCTGGGCGACCAGGGCATCGGGGGGATGGGTATCCCGATCGGGAAGCTGTCGCTGTACACGGCGCTGGGCGGCATCGACCCGGCCCGCACCCTGCCCGTGGTGCTCGACGTCGGCACCGACAACCCGGAACGGCTGGATGACCCGATGTACCTGGGCTGGCGGCAGCGCCGGGTCGGCGAGGACGATTACCACTGTTTCGTGGACCGGTTCGTCCAGGCGGTCCGGGCCGAGCTGCCCGATGTGCTGCTGCAGTGGGAGGACTTCGCCAGCGTGCACGCGCTGCCCATCCTGGACCGCTACCGGGATCAGCTGCTCACGTTCAACGACGACATCCAGGGCACGGCCGCGGTGGCGGCCGCGGCCGTGTCCGCCGCGGCGGTCGCCGCCGGGTCCCGGCCCCGGGAGCAGACCGTGCTGATGCTGGGTGCCGGGTCAGCCGGGATCGGCGTCTGCGAGCAGATCGTCCGGTCGATGGTGGCCGACGGGCTGACCGAGGCGGCCGCCCGGGCCCGGATCTACGTGGTCGACGTGCGCGGGCTGCTGACCGGCGACCGGACCGACCTCAGCCCGGCGCAGCGCAGGCTGGCCCAGCCGGCCGGCCGGGTGCCCGCGGCCGGCGGTGCGCCGGCCACGTTCGCCGCCGTGGCCGCGGCGGTGCGGCCCACCGCGCTCATCGGCCTGTCCACCGCGGCGGGCGCGTTCACCGAGGACATTGTCCGGCAGATGGCCGCGCATGCCGGGCGGCCGATCATCATGCCGCTGTCCAACCCGACCTCGCGGAGCGAGGCCCGGCCCCAGGACCTGGCCGACTGGACCGGCGGCCGGGCGCTGGTCGCTGCCGGCTCCCCGTTCCCGCCGATGACCGTGCGGGGGCGGAGCATCCCGGTGGCCCAGTGCAACAACGTGTACGTCTTTCCCGGGGTGGGGCTGGGCGTGATCGCGGTGCAGGCCACCCGGATCACCGACCCGATGATGACCGCTGCCGCCACCGCGATCTGCGAGCAGGCCACCATCCATCACGACGCCGAGGGGATGCTGCTGCCGGAACCGTCCCGGCTGGTGGAGACGGCGACCGCGGTGGCCCGGGCGGTGGCCCGGGCCGCGGTGGATGGCGGCGTCGCGCCCCAGCTCAGCGGGGAGCAGATCGACCAGGCCATCGACCGGACCCGGTGGGCGCCGAGCTACCAGAGCGTGTAGCCGCCGTCGATGACCAGCACCGAGCCGGTGATGAACGACGCGGCCGGGCTGGCCAGGAACACCACGCTCGGCGCGATCTCCGCGGGCAGCGCGTAGCGCTGCTGCGGCGTGTCCTCGATCCAGTGCCGCCGGAACTCGGGCTGGTCCACCGGGGCCATGTCCGTCTTCACGTAGCCCGGCGCGATCGCGTTGACCCGGATGCCCACCCCGGCCCATTCCGCGGCCAGTGACCTGGTCAGCTGGTGCACAGCGGCCTTGGACGCGTTGTACGCGGGCTGCCACTGCGGCCGGTTGACGATCAGCGCCGAGATCGAGCCCACGTTGACGATGGACCCGCCGCCGGACCGGGCCATGTGCCGGCCAGCGGCCCGGCTGCACTTCCACAGCGCGCGCACGTTAAGGTCGAAGACGTCGGCCCACTCCTCGTCGGTGACGTCCCAGGACTCCTTGTGTACGCACAGCCCGGCGTTGTTGACCAGGATGTCCAGGCCACCCAGGTCGTGGGCGGCCTGGTCGGTTACGGCGTCCGGGTCCACGGTGATGTCGGCGTCGATGGCGGCCACCGGCAGGCCCTGGGCGCGGAACCCGGCCACCGCGGCCGCGTTGCGGGCGGTGTCCCGGGCCACGATGACCACCTCGGCGCCCGCCTGGGCCAGGGCCGCCGCGAACGCCTGGCCCAGGCCCTGATTGCCGCCGGTAACGAGGGCTTTCTTGCCGGTCAGCGCGAAGCTGTCCAGTACCGTCATGATTCCTCCCGGTAGGCCGTGCTGCTGGCCGGGTGATACAGATTAGTTCCGTCCGGCCCGGCGCCCGCCGGGCCGGCTAGTGCTGGAACGGGAGCCGCAGATGGCCGAGCCCGCCCAGGCCAAGCCGGCCGTCGCCGTCATCGGCGGCGGGTACGCCGGAGTCAACGTAGCCAAGTCCCTGGACGACGTCGCCGATGTCGTGCTCGTCGAGCCCAAAGAGGCGTTCGTGCACAACGTGGCCTCGCTCCGGGCGCTAGTCGCGCCGTCCTGGCTGCCACGGATCTACCTGCCCTACACCGGGCTGCTCAGCCACGGCCGGGTGTTCAGGGACCGGGCGGCCAAGGTTGACGCCGGGCGGGTCGAGCTGGCCTCGGGGGATGTCCTGCAGCCCGACTACATCGTGCTGGCCACCGGGTCCGGGTACCCGTTCCCGGCCAAGAGCGACGTGGAGAACACGGCCGCCGCGCACGAGAAGGTGCTGGCCGCGCACGCGGCGCTGGCCGCCGCCGGGCGGGTGCTACTGCTCGGCGCCGGCCCGGTCGGCATCGAACTGGCCGGGGAGATCGCCACGATCTGGCCCGATAAGGACATAACGCTGCTCGACCCGGCCCAGGACGTGCTGGGTGCGCGGTTCCGCGCTGAGCTCAAGGCGGAGATCCGCCGCCAGCTGGCCGGGCTCGGGGTGCATGTCATGCTCGGCACCCAGCTCGCCGCCGACCCGCCGGGGGAGCCGGGTGAGCTGGGCACGTTCACCGTGCGCACCGGGCCGGGGACGGACCTGACCGCGGACATCTGGTTCCGCTGCTACGGGGTCGCGCCGGTCAGCGACTACCTGGCCGGCCGCCTGGCTGAGGCGCGCCAGCCGGATGGCTTCGTGGCGGTGACACCGCAGCTCCAGGTGGCCGGGCAGGACCGGGTGTTCGCATTGGGCGACGTGGCCGCCGCTGACCACAAGATGGCTGGGGCAGCGTCCCGGCAGGCGGCCGTGGTGGCAGGCAACATCCGGGCCCTGATCACCGGCCAGGGCCAGCTGGCCCGGTACGACCCGCCGCCGCCCGGGATCATCGTGCCGATCGGCCCGGACGGCGGCGCCGGCCAGCGGGGCGGCCAGGACGGCCTGCTGCCGGCCGAGGTGGTCGCCCAGCTCAAGGGCCGGGACATGATGGTGGACCGGTACATCGAGCTGCTCGGCGTGCCGCTGTCCGGCATGCCGGACAGCGGCATGCCGGACAGCACTGACGGCCCCCCCGGGTAGGGTCCAGGCCCATGGACCAGGCCGCTGTCCCGCGGCGCTGCGACTGGGCGGAAAGCTCGGACGCGATGCGGGCGTATCACGACACCGAGTGGGGCGTCCCGTCCCGGGACGACGGCTACCTGTTCGAGATGCTGCTGCTGGAAGGCGCCCAGGCCGGGCTGTCCTGGGCCACCATCTTGAACAAGCGGGACAACTACCGGCGGGCGCTGGACGGTTTCGACCCGGTGCGGATCGCCGGCTACGACGCGGCCAAGCTGGCCGGCCTGCTCGCCGACCCGGGCATCGTGCGGAACCGGCTGAAAGTGGCGGGCACCGTCCGCAACGCCCGGGCCTTCCTGGACACTCAGCAGCAGCACGGCTCGTTCGCCAGCTACCTGTGGGCGTGGGTGGACGGCACCCCGGTAGCCAGCCGGCCGGGGTCGGTCGCGGACCTGCCCGCCCGGACCACGCTGTCCGACCTGATCAGCAAGGACCTCAAGAAGCGTGGCTTCACGTTCGTCGGGTCCACCATCACCTACAGCTATCTGCAGGCCGTCGGGGTGGTCAACGATCACCTGGTCTACTGCCCGGCGGGCGGCTGAGCGCGGCGTCGCCGGGTGGCCGGCCGCGTCTGGCATGATGGGAGGTGATGAGCACTCCCCGCTTCCCTGTCACCGTTACGCACCTGCCCGTGCTGCGCTGCGAGATCTGCAAGCGCACCATCGCGCACCGGCCCGGTCAGGCGTCCGCCGTGCTGACCGAGCACTACCGCCGGGCCCACCCGGAGTCCCTCGAGGCCGCGGCCGACCGGTCCAGCTGACCTCATGCGAGCCATCCGTGGCGGTCCCGGGTCCAGCGGCTCGATCCTCAGCATTGGGTCGACCGGTTCCATCCTGTCCATCGGCTCGGCCGGCTCGATCCTGTCGATCGGCTCGGCCGGGTCGGTGCTGTCGGTCGGCTCGGTGGCCTCCTTCGGGTCGCTGTTCTCGGTCGGCTCCGCGCTGAGCGCGCACTCCGTGCTGTCCGGGCTGTCCCGGCGGGCCATCCTGGCCTGGCGGAATCAGCCGCGTACCGGCTGACGTTGCGGCAGGCATGCCAGCTGTCGTGATCGCGACCGCGTTCGGCGGTCCCGAGGTGCTCTCCGTGGTGGACCAGCCGGTGCCCGGACCGGGACCGGGCGAAGCCCGTATCGAGGTCCGCGCGGCCGGGGTCAACCCGGTCAACTGGAAGCTCTACAGCGGCCTGATGGGCGCCGACCCGGCCCGGCTGCCGATGCGGCTCGGCTCCGAGGCGGCTGGCGTGGTCACCGCGGTCGGCCCGGGCCCGGCCGGGACCGCCGTGACCGGGCCGGCTGGCCCGGTCCGGGTGGGCGACGAGGTGATCGCGTTCCGCGCGCCCGGCGCGTACGCCGCCGCCCTGGTCGCGCCGGCCGGCGCACTGGTGCCCAAGCCGGCCGCGCTGGACTGGGCCCAGGCCAGCGGGCTGATGCTGACCGGGGTCACCGCCTGGCACGCGCTGGCCGCTACCGGCGTGCAGCACGGGGACACCGTGCTGATGCACGGCGCCGCCGGCGGTGTCGGGCTCATGGCCATCCAGCTCGCGGTGCGCCGCGGCGCCACCGTGATCGCCACGGCCAGCCCGCCCCGGCACGACTTCGTGCGCGGGCTCGGCGCCATCCCGGTGGCGTACGGTGACGGCCTGGCCGGCCGGGTCCGCGCGGCCGCGCCCGGCGGGGTGAACGCGGCACTGGACCTGATCGGCACCGGCGAGGCAATCGACGTGTCGCTGGCCCTGGTCCCGGACCGGGACCGGATCGCCACCATCGTGGTCACGCCGCGCGCCCGGGAGACCGGGATCAAGCTGCTGGGCGGGGCCCCGGGCGCGGACCCGGGCACCGAGATCCGCAGCGCGGCCCGGCTCGACCTGGCCAAGCTGGCTGGTGACGGCGCGCTGCACGTCTTCGTAGCCCGGACCTACCCGCTGAGCCAGGTGGCCGCCGCGCACCGGGACATCATGGGCGGGCACGCCACCGGCAAGATCGCGCTGATCCCGTAGCCCGCGCGGCGCGGTCCCCCGGCAGCGCGCCTACCGCAGCACGCGGAACGCCAGCTTGCGGTTCCCGCCGTTCTGCTGGACCAGCGAGAACCACAACGGGAGCACCCCGTCCACGGTCCTGGCCGCGTCCGGGCCGCCGACGAACTCCGGGCCCAGGCCGGTCGCCCGGATGAGCTCCTCGGCCACGTCCCGGGCGGCCGGGTCGGCGGCGAAGAACAAGTCCGCGCCGCCGGCCGGCGGGTCGGCGAAGTTCTCCCAGCCCAGCGTGCTGAACGCACGCACATAGCGGGCGGTGGGCGCCGCCGCCCCGATGTCGGCCCGGCTGTTGACCTCCGGCTCGCCTATCCGGTTCACCGCGTCGATCACCACCTTGCCGGCCAGCGCGGCGCCGTTGGCGCTGATCACATCGCCGACCGCAGCACCGGGCACGGCAAGCAGCACCACTTCGGCGTCAGCCAGCGCATCGGCGATGGGCAGCACCGGGGCGCCGCCCGGCCCGGCACCGCTGGCGCTGCGCGAGCCGTACACGACGTCGTGCCCGGCGGCACGCCACCGGCTGCCCAGCGTGCCACCAATGTGACCGGTCCCGATGACCGCGATCCGCATCTCCGTTCACCCCCGGAACACGTGTTCGTCAAACCATTCCCAGGTGCCCGGGATGCCGTCCTCACGGCTGATCGTGGGGGCGTACCCGAGCAGCTTGCTGGCCAGTTCGTAGTTGGCGAAGTTACGGTCCACCTCACCGCGGCGCACTGGCTCGTACTCGATCGGGTGGTCGGGCCGCCCGGCCGCGGCCCGGCACAGCTCAGCCAGTTCCTGCGCTGTGGTCTCCACGCCGGAGGAGATGTGCAGCACGGTGCCGCCCGGCAGGTCCAGCTCCAGGGCCCGCTGCAGCGCGCTGGAGATGTCGTCCACGTGGATGTAGTCCCGGGAGGAAGAGCCGTCGCCATAGATCACGAGTGGCTGGCCGGCGTGCAGCCGCTGGAAGAACGTGGTCATCGCCCCGCGCTTGCGGGCGCTCCACGGGCCGTACACGTTGGCGAACCGCAGCGCCACCGTGCCCAGGTCGTAGGCCTTGGCGAACGCGTAGGCGTAGCCCTCGCCGGCCAGTTTGCTCGCGCCATACGGCGAGATCGGCTTGGGCAGCGACCGCTCGTCCACCGGCGGCGTGGCGTCGCCGATCAGCGCCCCCCCAGTGGAGGCCTGCACGGTCCGCTGCACACCCGCCCGCCGGGCCGCGTCCAGCACCCGGAACGTGCCCACCACGTTGACGTCGAAGTTCAGCACCGGGTCCGCGACCGACTGGACGACCGAGCCCGCCGCGGCCAGGTGCAGCACCGAGTCCATCCCGGCCAGCACCTTGTCCAGCGCGTCCGCGTCCCGGATGTCGCCCTCGAACGTCTCGACGTCCACCCCGCTCAGGTAGTCCGGGTGGCCAGTCGAGTAGTTGTCGAACACGCGGACCGTGTGACCGCTGGCGATCAGCCGCCGGACCAGGGTGGCGCCCACGAAGCCGGCCCCGCCGGTCACCAGGACGTGTCTCGTTTCCGTCATGACACGCAAAGCTAGCAGCACCGCCGTGGTGCGCTGGCCCACGGCTCGCCCCGCCCGGGCCGGGCGGGGCGGCACCCGCCGGCCCGGTCAGCTGGCCGGGTCCGGGAAGCGCAGCAGCGCGCAGATCCCGTCCTCCGGTCCCGGATCCGCCGCGGGCAGGAAGTACAGCTGAGCGCTGGTCATCGCGGCCGCCCGGGCCAGTGCGGCGTCCGCCCGGTCCGGCACCGGGTCCGCGACGCCCCGCTCGGTGAGTTCCGCGGCCGAGCTGGCCAGGTCCGCCGGGGCCGGCCCGATCCAGGCCGTGGCCGTGGACTCCGGGTGATCGACGAGCAGCAGTTCGGCCACCGCGCCGTCACGGAACGCGGCCATGGTGGCGGCCAGCCCGGCCACCCCGTGCCCGTGTGCCTGCTGGGTCCGCCAGTGCTCGTACCGTTCCCGGCTGCGCTGCACCACGAAGTCGGCCACGGCCTGGCTGGCGGCCCGGGCGGCCGCCTCGCTGCCGGCCGGGATCTCATGCTCGATGATCACCGTGCGCGCAGCCAGTTCGCTGCCGAGCTGCTGGACCAGCAGCGACCGGGCCACCGGGTCGCCGGCCACCAGGATGAGCGCGGCCCCGACCCGGCCGGCCTCGGCGGTGACCCGCTCGGCCAGTTCCTTGGCGTTGGTCTTCCACGCCTCCTCGGTGCTGCGCTGGTAGCGCAGCTGTGACCAGCCGCCGCTGGAGACCTTGTGCACCGGCCACCCGGTGCCGGCCACGTCTTCCTCGTCCTCGCGGCCGGCCGCGTTGACCGCCACCACCTCACCGCCATCGTGCCGGGCCGTCACCCGCAGCTGCGGGATGTGCGGGCCACGCTGGGCCAGCAGCGGCATGGCGTGCGGCAGCGGGGCCAGCCGGGCTATCTCCCGGCGCGGCGGGGCAGCCAGCGACGCGGCCAGCGGCGCCACGCCGTCCCGGCCGAACGCGGCCCGGCCGGGCGCGACTGGCCCCGGGTCGTTGATCGCCTCAGCCAGCGCGTTCAGCGTCGCCGGGTCAGCCCCGGCGCTGGCCAGCCGGTCCCTTATGTTCCGCCAGCGTGCGTTGACCTCACGCTGGGCCTCCTCATGATCACGTGAGGTGTCCAGGTACACCGAGGCGTAACCGCCGAGGCCGGTATAGAGCGGCCGCAGGAAGTCCAGGTCCATGTGCTCACCTCCAGTCATGAGTGTTCCCTGGCCCGTCCGCCGCCCGGCAACCGGGGCAGGCCCAACGGGCCACCAGCCGGCGGGACTCTTGCCAACCTAAGTTGACAGAGGGCCGCTGCCAACCTAAGTTGACAGTATGAGTGACGAGGCGGTGGCCCTGGCGGGCGCCGCAGGTGACCGGGATCCCCGGACTGGCCTGCGCGCCGTAGCAGCACTGCGGAAGCTCGCGGACCAGCTGGAGCGGGCGCAGGTGCGCTCCGCCCGGGCCCAGGGCTGGTCCTGGGCCGAGATTGCCAAAGAGCTCGGCGTCAGCCGCCAGGCCGCGTTCAAGAAGCACCACGGAGGTTGACCTGATGCCTGGGAAGACCGGTTCATCGGCTGCGGCCGTCCTTGCGGATGCCGTGCAGCGGGCTCGCGCCGAAGGAACCAGCCAGATTTCGGAGGAACATCTGTTCGCCGCCCTGCTGGGTAATCCAGCCAGCCAGCCACTGCTCGGCCGGCTGGCCGGGCCGGGCGAAACCGAGGCGGTCTGGGCCGAGGTCCACCAGCGCCGGCGCCGCGGCGGCGTCACCGCGGCACAGCAGCAAGCCCTGGCCGGGCTCGGTATCGACCTGGACGAGCTTGTGGCCCGGGTGGAAGCTCAGCTCGGCGAGGGCGCCCTGACTGACGGCCCGCGGCTGGCTGGCCGGCGCGGCTGGCGGACGTCGATGTCAGCCGACGCGGTGGCTGCGCTGAACGCGGCCCAACGGCAGAAGGCGGCCCGGGGCGACCGGAACCTCACCGCCCAGCACCTGGTCCTCGGCTTGCTGACCGGGCCGGGCCTGGTCGGCGACACGCTCAGGAGCCGGGGGATCACGGTGGCCAGCGCACTGCAGGTGCTGGACGGCGGCGGCCCGGCGGCCGGCTGACCCAGAACGCGGATGACCGCGCCGCCGGGTGCCGCGGCAGCGGGCCTGATGAGCCGCGCTGGCCGAGTGCGCGCCTGCGGCCGACGGCTCCGCCGCCCGGCAAGCATTCACGCCGGCTGCGGTCAGCCGGTATCCACGATCACGCCGGGTGTGCTGTCCCAGCCGAGGATGTGCATGATCTCGGTGAGATGGCCAGGCAGGTGGGCGATGGTGACCTGCTCCACCGCGGCATGGCCGGTGCCGCTGGGTTGGGCCAGGGACATGATGCTGCGCAGGCCGGCCAGGTCGCAGAACTCGACCCCGGCCAGGTCCACCCGCAAGTCGCGGTCGCCGGCCATGCCCGCTTTGACCAGTGCCCGGCGGAACACGTCGAACGTCGACTCGTCGATGACCCCAGCAACGCGGAGCAGAGCCGGTGGGTGAGTGAAACTCACCCGCAGCGGGCTCTGCGGGGCCTGGCCGATAACCCGGTCAGACCAGGCGCCGGGCACTGCGGCGGCCTGATCATGCGCGGCCGGCCGGGCCACGCCCGGCTCAGGACCGGTGCGGCTCACCCAGCGGTTCCTGGCTGCATGGCAACTCCGCGGAGTTTCGTGACCGACGTAGTGCAACTGCATGACTGCCGCCGCGGGCAGCGATTCCAGGCTACTTCAGATCCCCGCCGGGTGCAGCATGGCTGAGCCGGACGAGCTCCAGCACCGCAGCCGTCGGGCTGCCCGGCTCGGTGATCAGGGCCAGTTGCTGGTGATGGGCGTTCAGCTGCTGTTTGACCTGGTAGAGGACGCGGACCCCGGCGCTGGTGAGAAGCGTTACCTGGCGCAGATCGGCGGTGAGCGGCAGCGTGCCGCCGCGGCAGGCAGCCAGGAGCTGGCCAGCCAGGCGGTCTGCCGTCGCGGCATCGAGCGGGCCAGCTACCGTGACCCGGGCGGCAGGGCCGTTAGCGCCGGCCGTGACGCTGAACGCCGGCCTATCCACCCGGGGGGCCGGATCGGCTGTGCTGCGCGCCATCAGCACGGCGGGCCGGGTGAGATGGTGCCGCAGCGTTACCAGAGTGCCGCGGACCCCTGGCGGGGCTGCGGCGTCCTGCGGCAGGTGCTGAACCCGCATCTGGCTGACCAGATGAGCGGCGACCATCAGGCCCTGGCCACGCCACGCGTTGTCCGGATCGGGGGCCCGCCAGGTGCCATGGTCGATGATGCGGCACTCCAGTTCCCCGGCGTTGCTGACCGAAGCGTGCAGTTCGACCCGGCCGGGCTGGCCGGGCGGGTACGC
Organism: uncultured Actinomycetes bacterium; assembly: GCA_963834515.1. GTDB lineage: Bacteria > Actinomycetota > Actinomycetes > Streptosporangiales > Streptosporangiaceae > RYN-230. Next base: position 606,676 of record CAWICB010000002.1, read on the forward strand.
GTGCTCGACGGCGTTGGTGATGATCTCGGTTACCGCGAGCAGCAGGGCGTCACGGTCTTGTACCAGCGGATCGAGCTGGCTGAGCCAGTCGCCGAACGAGCGCCGCATGCCCCGCACCGTCCCGGCCTCGGCCGGCAGCTCACGGTCCAGCTCTGCGGCCGGTTCCGGGAGCCAGTGCGCGGCGAGCGCCGTGACGTCATCGGCGTACCCGGCACTAGCCAGCAGCTCCGCAGTCAGCTGGGCCAGCCGGTCCGCGGCGGTGGCGGCACCGCCCGCGCGCAGGGCCCGGTCGGCGATCGCGTCGCTGGCCACCTTGGCCAGCTCAGCCAGGCCTTCTGCTGGTGGCCGGTTCGGCCGCGTGGTCAGCCCATTGCTCCAGAGCAGCACGAGCTCACCCGGCTGCAGCTGGGTGCTGGCCAGCACCGGCGCTGACCCGGTGCCCAGCGGGCCGGTCCCGGTCTCCGGCAGGAACCGGGCTGGCCGGTCACGGCCGAGGACGAGCGGTGCCTGGTGCCCGCAGGTCACGTAGCGCAGCGTGCCGTCGCTGGGGTCGAGGACCGCCAGGACCAGGGTGGCCGCGTGCAGCGCCGGGAACCGGGTGGCAAACGCATCCACCCGGCTCAGCACCGTCACCAGATCGGGCTCGGTAGCGAGCAGATCGTTCATCGCAGCGCGCAGCAGGCCCATCGCCGCCGCGGCCGGCAGCCCGTGACCGGCTATGTCGCCGACGACCAGGGCAACTGAGCTGTCGGGCCGGGTTACTGCCTCGAACCAGTCACCACCCGCGGCCTGGTCCTGAGCGGCCGCGAGATAGCAGGCCGCGATCCTGGCCTGGGGGAGTACCGGCAGCGCCGCAGGCAGCAGTGCTTCCTGAAGCTCTGCCAGCGCACCGCGGGCCGCCGCAGCTGGCGGCTCAGCGCCGGCCGGCCGCGGTGCCGCGGGTGGCCCGGTGCGGCCGGGCCGGGGCGTGTCAAGCGACCGCTGGACGCTGGGGTAGACCGGCACCACCTGGTCCAGGCCACTCAGCTGGAGGACCTGCGTCACCGGCGAGTCCGCAACGGCAACGCGGAATTCGGTGCCGCAGGCGGCGCTCTGCTCGGCGGCCCGGGCCAGCGCGTGCACACCGGCCGAATCGCAGAACGTGGTGCCAGTCAGGTCGGCGGTGATCAGGTCGGTCTGCTCGCCGATCACCGCCGCCAGCAGGCCGGTCACCGTGGCCGCGTTGGCCAGGTCGATCTCGGCGGGCATGGTCACCACCGCATGCCGTCCTGACCAGCTCACACCCGGCTCGGCCGGGCTCATGGCGCACCTGCGTGCCGCTCAGCCTCCGCGGCGCTATCGCCTGGTAGCCGAGCACGCATCAGCGACCGTATTCCTTCGTCCAGCCAGACGGGGCTGGCAAGATCTCTTTTACCCGTTCGACCAGGGTATCCAGCAGCGCCTCGTCCAGGGTGGGGTAGACCGGCAGCGACCGGTCCAGCTCAGTTAGCGCTAGCATCCGCAGCACAGGCGTGCTGCGTACCACCAGCCTCAGCTCCGTCCGGCTGGCCCCGCGATCCCGATGGCCCGGATCGGGAGGAGCTGGCCAGGAAGCACGGCTGAGCCTGTCCATCTGCCCAGCATTCCGGGCGGTTCTTCCGGCCGTCACCCGGCCCTGGCCACGGCGGCCGGCGCCGCAGCCGGCCCGGCGATCTGCTGCCGGAGGTAGCTGAGCGCGTGGGCGAGCAGCCGCGATACATGCATCTGGGAGATACCCAGCGACCGGCCGATCTCGGCCTGGGTCATGTCGCCGTAGAACCGCATCATCAGGATGCGCTGCTCGCGCCGGGGCAGCTCGCCCCAGTGTGCGGTCACCGCGTCTATGGCCAGCATGTGCTCCAGCGCCGGGTCGTCGTGGCCCAGCGCGTCGGCCAGCGTCGGTGCGCCCTGCTCGTCGGCCAGCGGCGCGTCCAGCGACGTCGGCTGCATCATCTGATCGGCTTGCAGTGCATCGCCCACCTCGGCTTCGGTGCAGTCCACGGCCTGGGCCAGGTCCGCGCGGCTAGGCTGATGGCCAAGCTCCTGGGTCAGCTCGCGGGACGCCTGGCGCAGCTGCAGCAGCCGTTCCTGCACCGGCCGTTCGACGTGGACCTGCCAGCGCTTGTCCCGGAAGTAGCGCTTGAGTTCCCCGGTGATGCACGGCTGGGCGTAAGCGGCCAGGTTACGGCCGAAGGCAGGATCAAAGTTGTTGATCGCCTTGATCAGGCCCAGGTAGCCGACCTGCATCAGGTCTTCGGTGGGTTCCGGGCTGCGCCGGTACCGGTTCACGGCCGCGCGGACCAGGCCCCGGTAGCGGTGGATGAGCAGCTCGGAGGCGGCGGACCGCCGGCTGCTGGCGGTGGGCAGGGAGTGCACGAGTTCCAGCAGTTCAGCATCGGTCATCGTGTCCGGGGCGGGTGCGGGCTCAGGTTGCGGCGCCACATGGCCCGGGCGCTGCGAGGCCGACGTGTGCCCCATGACAAACTTTTCCATACATCAATGATTGCACGAAGGCAGGCGTGGTTGCCGGGGACCCCCCGGCCAAGCCCCTGCTGGCCTGGGCCGGGGGTGGCGGCCGGGTACCCGCCGGCGCAGCCGCGCGTTTGGCCGCTAACCCGGCGGGCAGCTCAGCAGAAATTTAGTAACCGGCAAGAGACCGGACAGTGGCCTTTTCTGAGGACGGACACGTGGATCGGCAGACGGCGCGGCAGCGGGCGGCTGGGGTGGCACGGGGTTCGCGTCCCACGAGCGGCGAAGCAGCCCGGCACGACGACGTGTACCTGCCCGCGGGCCTGGCTGTCCTGCCGCAGGTGCAGCTGGCGGCCTGCCACCAGGCGGATGGTGACGCCGGCGGCGGCTGGTTCGACGCCGTGCCATTGGCGGGCGGTGAGGTGGCGCTGATCGCCGGCGGCGTGGCCGGGCCGGGCCGCGCCTCCACCGCGGCGGTAGGCCAGCTGCGCGCGGTCCTGGCTGAGCTGCTTGCCGCCGGGGACGATCCGGGCCCTGGCCTGGCCCGGGCTGACCGTTTCGCCGCCAGCCGGCCCGCCCTGCGCGCGGCCACGCTGGTCCTGGCCGTGCTCAGTCCCCGGGACGGCGTGCTGTGCTACGCCAGCTATGGTCATCCGCCGCCGGTGATCGTGAGCGCCGACGGCCGGGCCCGGTGCCTGCCCGGCACCGGCGCTGGCCCACTGGCCACCGGCTCCGAGCCGGTGCTGGCCCGCGAGCAGCTTCAGCCTGGCGAGCTGCTGCTGCTGCACGGCGCTGGGGGGACTATCCGGTCCGGCCGGCCCCTGACCCCCGCCCACGCCGGTACCGCCACCACCGCTGACTGGGTATGCCAGCAGGCTTCGGCGCTGCTGGCCGCCGCCAACGGTGCCGCGGACGTCATCGCACTGGCCGCGGAACGGCGGCCGGCGCCGGTGCCGGAGCTAAGCCTGGACCTGCCCGCCATCCCGGCCAGCCTGCGCACCGCCCGGCACTCCCTGGCCGCCTGGCTCAGCCAGCTCGACCCGCTGGTGCAGAACCAGGACACCCTGCTGCTGGCCACGGGGGAGATCCTGGGCAACGCCATCGAGCACGCGTATCCACCGGGCCAGCCGGGCCGGGTCAGGATGCAGGCGGTGCTCGGCGATGACGGGCTGGCCGAATGCCGGATCAGCGACCACGGCAGCTGGCAGGTGCCTGACCCGGCCATCCCCGGGCGGGGCGCGGGCCTGATGCTCGTCGGCCGCATGATCGATCAGCTGGACGTGCACCATCCGCCGCAGCCCCCCGGCGCCACCCGCGGCGCCCGCGGGACGGTGGTGACGCTCCGGCACCGGCTGAGCCGGCCCGCGGCCGTGACCTCAGCGGCCAGCCTGCTGCGCACGGTGCCCGCGGCCGGCCCGCCTTTCCAGGTGGACTGCACGGCCGACGGCGGCTGCGCCCGGGCCACGGTACGCGGCCCGGTTGACGCCAGCACGGCGGGCAGCCTCCACTCCCAGCTGCTGATCGCCTGCCACGGCGGCACGGTTCCGCTCCGGGTGGACCTGACCGAGGTCACCCATCTCGGCGGGGCTGGTGTCGCGGCCCTGTATCAGGTCAAGGACCAGCTGGCGGTTTTCGGGCAGACGCTGGCCCTGGTCACTTCCGGCAGTGCAGCCGGCCCCGTGCTCGGCTTGTCCGGTCTGCCTCACGGCCGGCCCGCCCAGTGACCCGCTGTTCCGCGCGCCCGGCCCGCGGGCCGCGCCGCTGGGAGCGCGCAGCATCGAGGACGGGTGCTTCCAGCCAGCCCCGGCAGGCCACGATCTCGGTGCCGTTGGGCCGCTGGTGGATCCGGCGCTTGCCCCGGGGCCACCCACTTGAAGCGCTTGACCGCGTTGGTCACGTACGCGGCGGCGCGGGCCAGCCAAACCGCCCACCTGGGCCGGGCCGCAGGCGCCGGTGACAGGTGCTGATGCGTGGCCGGGCCAGGGTGGGTAGCGGAGCGGGACCGGGTGTAGTGCCGGATCCAGCCGAGGGAGCAACCATGTCGCAGCATCGACCAGACGACGAGATCGAGGCTCAGGGGTTCGTGAACCAAAACCGCCATGAGCCGGTGCCAGCCAGCCGCCAGGACGAGCGGCCGCAAGCGGCGGTGCAGCGGAATGAAGAGATGCGGCACCGCACCGAGCAGCAGGGGGGCGGGACGGCCCCGGAGGAGGACCGCAGGCCGGCGCTGGACCGGCTGGCCGACGAGGACCCCGCTGGGCGGCCATCGCCCGCCGCAACCGGTGCCGCGGCGCAGCAGCTGATGGGCGGTCCGGAGCCACAGGGCCCGGTGCCGGACGCGCCGGGCGTCCAGGTGGCCGCCGTGCGCACCAGCGAGGGCGGGGCCGACCGGATCCGTTATGTGTCCAACGCCGTGCCCGGCCAGCCAGATGGTGAGGTGGACACCCGGCGCTGAGGACCGGCCCGCCTGGCGCGGGCAGCCTGGAAGTCAGAAAGCGCGGCGGAAAGCACTGGATGACGATCATCGTCAACATGACCGGGACGCAGTTCTGTGATTGCAGCATCTTCATTCGTAATTACGGAATTTCTGATCCAAACCGGTGTTACGGGAGGCTGAGCCGGCCGGGCCGGCTGGCTATCCGCCCCAGCCAGCCGGTCCCGGGCGACCTCAGTGCAGGGAGAAAGCGAGGGCGCCGCCCAGGCAGGCCACGCCGACCACGATCCAGGTGACATAGTCGTTGAACACGCCGCTCTGGAACCGCTGGATCGGTGTGACCAGGCCAGTGCCCGGCTCGAACCCACGGCGCAGCAACGGCAGCCGGCGCCAGTACAGCGCGAGGCAGGCGAGCAGCACCGCCCCAGCGGCCGAGCCCAGGCCGGTGAACACGTCGGCCATGGTGAGGCCGGCGCTTTCGGCCGCGAACGGGGCGGCCGGATGGGTTAGCGGCGTACCGAACAGCACCTGGGCCGTGTACCCGGGCTGGTCCTGGAACCGGACCGCGGCGCGAATGAGCTGCCGCCGACCAGGAGCGCGCGCTGGGTCTGGCCCGCCGCGGTGTCATCCCCGTAGCGGACCGGCCGCTCGCGGAAGCCGCTAGGCGGCTCCTCGCCCCGGGCCAGCCGCCGCCCCAGCGCGGCGAACACGATCCCGGTGTCCCGGGGGGCCAGCCGCCGCCCCAGCGCGGCGAACACGATCCCGGTGTCCCGGGCCACCTGCCCGGGCAGCCGGAGCGCCTGGGCGGCCCACTCGATCCGCATCCGCAGCCGGGTGGCGGCCTGGTAAGTGACCAGCTCGGCCACGAAGGCCCCGATCGCCGCCGCGGCTGCGCCGGCCAGCAGCTCGTCGCTGCTGATCGAGTCGTCCTCGATGACCCAGAACGACATGAGCAGCACCCACCAGGTCAGCCAGGCGCCCACCCGGCGGGCCAGCGGCAGCCGCCGGGGCGGCCGGGGCCCGCCGCTAGCCATGGCGCAGCGCTCCAGGACGCGGGCACAGTGCGGTCAGCTCTGCCACCCGCGTGCTGCTACCCGGGTCCGGCCGGGCACGCCCCGGTCCGCTGCCGCCGCCGGTTCAGCCGACGTTTATCCGGGCGGAGCGGGGGAGCGGCATACCCGGAAAGGGATTTGGGGCGCTGGCCGGGCCGTGCTGGCGTCATCGTGAAATGGGGAGGAATCATGACTGGTGCCGTCATTGCCGACTGGCTGCTGGGCCTGCTCGTCATCCTGGTCGTTGTCGGGGTGCCACTGTGGCTGACGCTCCGGCGCAAGCACACCAGGCCGAGCTACCGGGACGCCCAGAACCACTCCCGGCTCAGGAAGCGGGTCGCGGAGGACGGGCCGGAGGCGGCTCTGCGCACCCCGGACTATGTACCGGCTGAGCGAGTCAACCCGCTGGACGGGCTGACTGTGCCGCAGGACCCGGGGCACGGCCCGGCGGCCGGGGGCCAGTCCGGGCGGCCGGGCCGCAAGCCCACCCCAGGTGACCTGGGGACCACGTCCGGCGATTAGCCAGGGTCACAGTTTCTGGTGCACCCGGATCACGGTGCGGCCGGCCACGGAGTGAATCTGCAGCAGGTCGGTGAGCTGGTTGGCCAGCCACAGGCCGGCCCCCTCATCGGCGGCCGGTGGCAGCCGGCCGGCCAGCGGCGCCGTCAAGTGCCCCTGGTCGGACACCTCACAGAGCAGCCAGCCGTCATCGGTCCAGACCCGCAGCTCGCCGCGGCCGCCGCCGTGCTGGAGGCTGTTGGTAGCGATCTCATTGATGGCCGCCACCAGGGCGGTGGCGGGCCGCGAGGCCAGCCCGGCCCGCTCGGCCTGGGCCGTGACGAAGGACCGCAGGCCGCCCAGGCCACCGCGCTCGAACGTGATGCGGGCCGCGTCCGCGGGCCCGGCGGGCAGCCGCTGAGCGTAGAGCTCGGCCAGGTCGGCGGGCCGGAAGCCGGCTGACCGCTGCCGGTCCCCGGGGGTGCCGTCGGTCAGGTACGGGTGGGTGCGCCGGGCGTCCGCGATGACCGGAGCGGGCAGCGCGGCCACGTCATAGGGGCAGAGCACCCGCAGCGGCGTGGCCGGGCCGAAGGCCACGTTGAGCAGTTCCTCGTACCGCACGCACTCGGCCTGTTCGGCCGGGGAGCGGCCGGGGAACACGGCCTCGCCGACGCCGCGGAGTTCGGCCGCGTCGCCGTGGGCGTCGAGGAACCGCTGCCAGGCGCCAATGATCCGGGCCGGGTTGCTACCCACCTCAGCCATGTCGGCGAACTCGACCTTTTCTGCGGTCGGCCCCAGCGCGCTGCGCACCGCAGCCATCCTGGCCGCGGTCAGCAGGACCAGGACCGGGGCTCCGGCGTCCACGGCGGGCCGGACGAAGGACAGCACGCCGGACAGGAACTGCTCGTCGCCCGGGTACAGCAGGGCCTCGTGACTGTACCGGCCCGGGGGCTCCGCTTCTGGCTGGTCCAGTTCCGCGCTCATCCAGCTTCCCTCAGCAATGTGCCGCCTGGCCGCTGAGGCCTCCGGCACTCATCCCGGCCACGTCGATTCCCCGCCGCAGCGGCATTGTACGCTGCCCGCGCCGGGCTGGCCGCCCATCGCCTCAGCGAGCCAGGTCAGAACGTACCCGCGCGCATCTCGATGGTAGTGCCCAGTTCGTTCGCGGTGATGGCCACGTCGCGCATGGTGGCCCGGATCAGCTTGAGCCCGTGGCCGCGGTCGCGGATCTCGCGCGGCTCACGCCACCGGCCCCGGTCGGACACGGTGATCACAATGTCGGGACCGGCCACCTCGACCCGCAGCGACACGGTCCCGGCGCGCGAGCCGCGGTACCCGTGCTCGATGGCGTTAGCGCACGCCTCGCACGCGGCGATCAGCACGTCCTGGGCGATCAGCGGGTCCATGCTGAGCTGGCCGAGCCAGCCGCGCAGCTGGCTGCGCACCGGCGCGAGCTCGTCCGGGTCGGCGCGGAAGCTGAGGCTGAGCGCGGCGGGCCGGCAGTACATCAGCAGCGCGACGTCGTCCTCGTAGCCCTGCGCGGGCGCCAGGCTGGTCATGATCCGCTCGGCCAGTTCCGCCACCGGGGTCTGCTGGTCAGCGTGCAGCAGCCCCGCCGCCTGCCGGGTGGTCACGTCCAGGTCCAGGCCACGCCGTTCGACCAGCCCGTCGGTGTACAGCAGCAGCGTGGCTCCCTCCGGGATCTGCGCCGCTGCCTCGCTGCGCGGGTGGTCCGGGTTCAGCGCCAGGGCCAGGGAACGGCCCTGATCGAGGAACTCCACCCGGCCGTCGGGGTGGGCCAGGATGCCGGGTGGATGACCGGCGCTGGCGTAGCGCAGCTGGCCGGTGGCCGGGTCCAGCACGGCACAGAACACCGTGCTGCACAGGGCGTCCGGGATAACCGTGGCGAACCGGTCCAGCGCGGTCAGCGTGCGGGCCGGTCCCGGGGCGTCCAGCAGCAGGGCACGGCACGCGCTGCGCAGCTGGCCCATCACGGTGGCCGCGGCCAGCCCGCGGCCGACGCAGTCCCCGACGATGATGCCGATCTGCCCGTCCGGCAGTTCCGCGATGTCATACCAGTCGCCGCCGACCTCCAGCGGTGGCGTGGCCGGCTCGTAGCGGACCGCGAACCCGGGTGGCAGCCGGGCTGGCCCGAGCATGGCGTGCTGCAAAGCGAGTGCGACCTCACGCTCCTGGTCGAGCAGGTGCTCCCGGTTCAGCGCCTGGCCCAGGCAGCCGCACAGCAGCGCCAGCAGGGTCCGGTCCTCCAGGCCGAATGGCGGGCGGCCGTCCAGGGCGACCCAGATGGCCGCGACGTTCCCGGAGTACTCGACGGCGGTGCCCGCACCGGCTGGCTGGAGGGCGCCGTCGCCGGCCCAGGCTGGCCGGCCCGGTGCCGTGGTGATATGCAGCGGCGGCTGGCCGCGGAGCCGTTCCACCGTGCCGCGCAGCGGCGCGGGCAGCTCATCCCAATACAGGCCGGCCGGGGCCGAGATCAGCTCCGGCGGTTCGTCCTCTTCGTGCCAGACGGCGGCCAGCACGCCTGACGTGTCGAACTGCCGTTGCAGCTCAGCCAGGCCCGCTACCAGTACCCCGTCCGTGGTCACGGCCTGCGCCAGCTCGCTGTTCATGGCGGCCACCGCGGTCTCCCGCTCGGTGGCCAGCCGCTCCGCGGTCACGTCCCTGATCGTGCCGACCAGCATCCGCCCGCGGCCGTCCGGATCGTCGACCGCGTTGAAGCTGACCGCGGCCCAGATCCGGTGCCCGTCGCGGTGCTGGAGCGGCACGGTGAAACTGCCCACCGGCTGCTGCTGGGTGGCGGCGTAGGCTTCCATTGCGAGCTGGTAGCCGTCCGGTTCGTCCAGCGGGTCGGGCCACCACAGCCGGGGCAGTTCGTGCAGCGGCGCGCCCGGGCCGTAACCGAACATGTCGCGGAACGCAGCGTTCACCTCCACCAGCGCGCCATCCGGGCTGGCCAGGAAGAACCCCTCCTGCAGCGATTCGGTCAGCGCGGTTCGCCACTCGGCCTGCCGGCCGCGCATCCGGGTCAGCTCGATGGCCGCCCGGACCCGGGCCAGCAGCTCCTCGGCCGCGAACGGCTTGATCAGGTAGTCGTCCGCGCCGGCCGCCAGGCCCTCGACGGAGGCCTCCTGGCCCGCCCGGGCGGACAGCAGCAGAACCGGGACCGTGGCCGTGCGCGGGTCAGCGCGCAGCGCCTGGACCAGGCCCAGGCCGTCGACCCCGGGCATCATCACGTCGCTGAGAATCAGATCGGGGGGTTCGGCGCGGGCGGCGACCAGGGCGGCCCGGCCGTCGGCTACCGCGGTGATCTGGTACCGGGACTGGAGCAGCCGCTGCAGGTAATCGCGCATGTCCGCGTTGTCGTCCGCGATGAGCACCGCCCCGGCCGGGGCGGCCAGCGGGCCCGGGCCGCTGGCCGGCCGGGCGCCGGATTCGGCGGGCAGCCAGCGCAGCGCCTCCTCGAGGAACGAGTCCGCGGCCGCCGGGGCCACCATCTCGCTGGCCGGGAACACGCTGTCCTGCGCCAGGTGGCCGTGGCCGAGCGGGATCGAGACGGTGAACGTGCTGCCGCCCCCCGGCTGGCTGTCCACGCTGATGCTGCCCCCGTGCAGCCCGACCAGCTCCTTGACCAGGGCCAGGCCGATGCCGCTGCCCTCGTTGGACCGGGCCTGGGGGGCGCTGCCACGGTGGAACCGCTCGAAGATGTGCGGCATGTCCTCGGCCGAGATGCCGCTGCCGGTGTCCGCGACGCGCAGCACCGCCTGGCCGCCAGACCGGGTCAGGGACAGCCGGACTGAACCCGCCACGGTGTACTTCAGGGCGTTGCTCAGCAGGTTGAGTACCACCTTCTCCCACATTTCCCGGTCTACGTAGGCCGGCTCGCCCAGCGGCTGGCAGTCCACGTCGAATTCCAGCCCGGCCCGCTGGAGCGCGGCCCGGAAGACGCTGCCCAGGTCGGCGGTGAGCGTGGCCAGGTCGGCCGGCTCGAAGTGGCCATGGCTGCGGCCGGCCTCGGTGCTGGAGAAATCGAGCAGCGCATTGACCAGCTTGCCCAGCCGCAACGCGTTGCGGTGCACGATGTCCAGGTCGTCGCGGATGGACGCGTCCGCGTCCTGGAGCCGGGAGCGCAGTTCCTGCACCGGACCCATGATCAGGGTGAGCGGGGTGCGGAACTCGTGGCTGATGTTGGAGAAGAACGTGGTCTTAGCCCGGTCCAGCTCGGCCAGTTCCTCGGCCCGGCGCTGCTGGGCCTGGTACGCGCTGGCCCCGTTGATCAGCGATGCCGTCTGCCGGGCGACCAGGCCCATGAACGTCCGGTAGTCGTCGTCCAGACGGTGACCCGCGCTGGCCGCCAGGACGAGCGCGCCGATCGTCTCGGCCGCCGCGTACATCGGCAGCACCATGGCCTCGCACGGGGGTTCCGGCCAGCTTCCCGCGGGCAGCGGGTGCGGCCGGGCGGCCAGGTCGTCCACCGCCAGGGGCCGTGACTCGGCCAGTGCCCGGGCCAGCGGCCAGCGTCCTGGCTCGGCCGCCGCCTCCGCGCCCCGCGTCACGCTGACCAGGGTGAATCCCGCCGGGCTGTCGTCCCTGAGGTACAGCGCGGAGTACGGCACGTCGGCCTGGGCCCGGCTCAGCGACTCACTGACCAGGCCGCAGGCCTCGGCCACGGTGCGTGCCGCGCCCGCCTGCGCGCCCAGGTCCTGGAGCGCGGCCAGCCGCCGGGCCCCGATGACCCGCTCCGTGGTCTCGGTCACTGCGGTGAACACGCCGCGCACCGCACCGCCGTCGTCCAGCAGCGGGCTGTAGGAGTACGTCCAGTACGTCTCCTCCCAGTACGCGTGCCGGGCCATCGGCAGCAGCAGGTCCTCCGACCAGGTGGGCTGCCCGGAATCCAGCACACTGTCCAGCATTGGCCCGACGATGGACCAGATTTCAGCCCAGACCTCGGCGCCCGGCTTGTCCAGCGCGGGGTGCTTGCCGCCCAGCATCGGCAGGTAGGCGTCGTTGTAGAGGAAGCGCAGTTCCGGGCCCCACCAGATGATCATGGGGAATCGGGAGGTCAGGGCGATCCTGGTCGCGATCTGCAGGCCTGGCGGCCAGTCCGCTGGCGGTCCCAGTGGTGAGCTAGCCCAGTCGTGCTCACGCATCAACGTGGCCATCACGCTGTCCCCAGGGAACAGCAGCGCGGGGCTCCCGGTACCGGTCATCGGCCCGACCGCCCCTCCTCTTCAGTGCCCTGATGAGCCTGCTTGGCGGCCCGGCCGCGGTCGGGGACCCAGGGCTCATCCGCGACTTGCGCCGGGATCGACATGGATAGGATAATCACGGGCGCCACTCGTCGGTGCAAAGGGCCTGGTCCGGACGTCCAGGCTGAGTCAGTTTCCCCTCTCGCTCAGGCGGGTGATAGATCGTGAAGTCAGGGCATCTGCCGGTGAACTGGCACGGGCAGCTCGCAGTCATCACGATGCCCGAAGAAATTGACATGTCCAACGGGGCCGAGATCCAGGACGGCCTGCTGGCCGCGATCGGCCAGCATCCCCAGGTCCTCATCGTCGACATGACGAGCACCACGTTCTGCGATTCGGCCGGGGTGCGGGCCATCATGCTGAGCCACCGGCAGGCCAGTGCCGAGGGCAGCGGGCTGCGGCTCGTGATCGGCTCCCCGGGGGTGCACCGGGTGTTCTCCATCATCGGGGCGGGAGAGATCGTCCAGATCCACCCGGACCTGGCCAGCGCGCTGGCCGCCAGCCCGGAGGGCAGCGAACCGGGCATGGCCTAGCCCGGTGTCCGGCGCTGGGCGCTCATGCCGGCAGGCCCATCGCCCCGGCCGGCGCCGAGCACCGCGACAGTGGTGCGGCGGCCATAGCTGATCATCCTCCCGGATTAGGGCAGTCACCGGCCTGTCCCGGCCCGGTCCCACCTCGCCGGGGCTACCCGCCACCTCCGGCGCTACACATGATTGGCCGCCGGGCCAGCGGAGCGGCTCCTCCGGCCGATGGCGGCGGCGGGCGGGCCGGGTGGGGCTGGCCGGGGACTGGCGTTAGGCATGGTGCGGCTCTCGGCTCGCATGGGCCGCGCGGACACGGGTAGCGCTGCGCCCCATGACCCATCACCACGGCCGTGACCTGCCCCACCATGCGGATTCACCCAGCCATCACGGCGCAGGCGGCGGCCACCTCGGCGCTGCTCACCGGCGGCCGCTTCACGCTCGGGGTGGGCAGTGGCGAGGCGCTCAACGAGCACATTCTGGGCGCGGCCTGGCCGTCCGCGGAAGAGCGGCTGGACATGCTGGAAGAAGCGGTCCAGGTGATCAGGGAAATGTTCAGCGGCCGCCTCATCACCCACCGCGGGACGTACTACACGGTGGACACCGCGCGGCTGTACTCGGTGCCCGACCCGGCACCGCCCATCTTCATGTCCGGGTTCGGGGACAAGGCGATCCAGCTCGCCGCGCGGATCGCCGACGGTTACCTGTGCGTGCAGCCCAACGCTGACTTCGCCCGGCTCTACCGGGACTCCGGGCGGGGGTGACAAGCCGGTCCAGGGCGGGCTCAAGGTGTGCTGGGGGCCGGACGCGGGCACCGCCCGCAAGACCATGCACCGGCTGTGGCGGACCGACGAGATCCCCGGTGAGGCGATGCAGTTGCTGCCGCTGCCCCGGCAGTTCAGCCAGCTCGGTGACCTCATTCCCGAAGACGCCATCAGCGCGCCGTGCGGGCCCGACCCAGACGTGCACCTCCGCGGCGTCCATGCCTACACCGAGGCCGGGTTCGACGAGGTGTACATCGGCCAGGTGGGCAGCGAGCAGGAGGGCTTTTTCGAGTTCTACGCCGAGCAGGTGCTGTCCCGGCTGCGGGCGGGCTGACCGTACCTGGGCCGCCGCCGTTTGCCCTCTCACCTGGCGGGAAGCAGCCCGCTCATGCTGTACGACCGAGGGGAGACGGGTGGCTGGCGACGTAGCGTCGATGTTCCGCGCGGCGGCGGAGTCCGGGCGGCTGGACCTGCCGCTGCCGGGCAGCGGGCGGACCTGGGAGCGGTGGCTGGCCTTCGCCGACCTGGCCGGTGAGGATCTGTCGCTGGCCCGGCTGGGGGAAGGGCACGCTGACGCGGCCGCCATCCTGGCCGAGGTGGCCGGGATCGCGCCCGGGCCGGGCCAGTTGTGGGGCGTGTGGGCGGCGAATCCGCCTGGCCCCGCACTGAGCGCGGCCCGGACCGGGTCGGCCTGGCGGCTGCGCGGTACCAAGCAGTACTGTTCCGGGGCGCGGACCTGTACCAACGCCCTGGTCACCGCGGCCACCGACGACGGCATGCGGCTGTTCGCGGTGACCACTCAGCGGCTTGAACCCCGGCCGGGTACCTGGCCCGCCGTGGGCATGGCGGCGAGCGACACTCTGGATGTCGGCTTTCCTGATGTCCCCGCCGAGCCGCTGGGCGGCCCGGGAGCCTATACCGACCGGCCCGGGTTCAGTCACGGCGGGGTGGGGGTGGCGGCATGCTGGTACGGCGGCGCCCGGGCGGCCGGCCAGACCCTGCTGGCCGCGGCGGCCAAGCGGGACGTCGGCCCGCACGCGCTGGCCCACCTGGGCGCCGTCGACGTCGCGCTGGGCGCGGCGCGGGCCGCGCTGCGCCAGGCCGCGGGCGAGATCGACGCCGACCCCGCCGACGTGCAGAAAGGCGGCCCAGCCCGGGCCCTCCGGGTGCGGGCTCTGGTCGAGTCGGCAGCCACCGAAGTCCTCGGCCGGGTCGGCCGCGCGCTGGGCGCGGGCCCGCTGGGCCACGACGGGGCGCACGCCCGCACGGTCGCGGATCTCACTGTCTACCTGCGGCAGCAGCACGCGGAACGGGACCTGGCCACGCTCGGCGCGCTCGCGGCCGAGCAGGGGACCAGCTGGTGACGGCCCCGGCGCGCAACGCCATCCAGGCACCGGGCACCAGCGAGCAGGCCTGGCGTGCCTGGCCCGGCCTCGGCCAGCTGCCTGCCCTCGGCATCGACGGCTGGGCCAGCGCGGTGATCGTCGCCGCGCACCCGGACGACGAGGTGCTCGGCGCGGGCGGGATCATCGCCGTGCTGGCGGCCGCGGGCGCCCGGCTGCGGCTGGTGTCGGTCACCGACGGGGAAGCGTCACATCCCGGAACCGGCGATCCCCCGGCCCTGGCCCAGCGCCGGGTGGCCGAGACGGCGCAGGCGCTGCGGGCGCTGGGCGCGCAGCGCACCGAGGTGATCCGGCTGCGGCTGCCCGACACCGGCCTGGCCCGTCACGAGGCCGGGCTGACCGCCTGGCTGGCCGGCCTGGCCGCCGGGTTCGACGTGTGCCTGGCGCCCTGGCACCGGGACGTGCACGCGGACCATGAAGTGGCGGGCCGGTCGGCCCGCCGGGCCACTGACCGGACGCTGTGCTACCCGGTGTGGATGTGGCACTGGGCGGTGCCCGGTGATCCCCGCGTGCCCTGGCATCGCGCGCGGCGGGTACCCCTGCCGGCCGCGGCGGCAGCGGCCAAGCAGGCCGCCATCGGCTGTTTCACCAGCCAGCTGGAGGACCGCGGGGCCGGCCTGGGGCCGGTGCTGGCACCGGGCACGATCATGCACTTCAGCCGGGACCAGGAGGTGCTGTTCCGGTGACCTCGCCCGCCACGCTGGGACCGGACTACTTCGACGAGCTCTACGCCGGCTCGGCGGACCCGTGGGGCTTCACCACCCGCTGGTATGAGACCCGCAAGTACGCGCTCAGCCTGGCCCTGCTGCCCGGCCAGCGGTACCGCGACGCGTTCGAGCCCGGTTGCTCGATCGGGGTGCTCAGCGCGCAACTGGCCCGCCGCTGCGACCGGCTGCTGTGCTGGGACGGGTCGGCCGCCGCCGTGCGGAGCGCAGCGGCCCGTACCGCGGCCATGCCCAACGTCGAGGTACAGCGCCGCACCATCCCGGCTGACTGGCCACCCGGCCAGTTCGATCTCATCGTGCTGTCTGAGATCCTGTATTACTTCGGCGGGCGCGACCTGGCCCGGGTCCTTGGCCTCACGGCGGGCGCGCTGCGTCCCGGCGGCACCGTGCTGGCCGTGCACTGGCGGCACCCAGTAGCCGAGTACCCGCGCACCGGGGACGAGGTGCATGAGGCGATGGCCGGCCAGCCCGAGCTGGCCCGCCTGGTGGAGCACCGGGAGCCCGACTTCCTGGCCGAGGTGTACATCCGGGCCGATGGCGAGCCCGAATCGGTGGCCCAGGCCGGGGGGCTGGTGTGATCGAGGCCATTGGCGTGGTGATCCCCGCGCATAACGAGGAAGATCTGCTGCCCGGCTGCCTGGCCGCGGTGCGGCAGGCCGCGCAGCGGGTGGCCCCGGTACCCGTCCGGCTGATCGTGGTCGCCGACGCGTGCACCGACCGGACGGCGGAGCACGCTGGGCGGGCCGGCGCGTCAGTGCTGCGGATCGGTGCCCGCTGCGTCGGTGCCGCGCGTGCCGCGGGTATGCGGCAGGCGCTCAGCCGCGCCTGGCACCTCGACCCCGGCTCCCTGTGGCTGGCCACGACCGACGCGGACACCCTCGTCCCCCGGGGCTGGCTCAGCGGGCACCTCCGCCGCGCGGCGGCGGGCTGGGACGCGGTGGTCGGCACGGTGACCGTCGCCGACTGGGCCGGCCGCCCGCCTCAGCTGCCGGCCGCGTTCCGCCAGCACTACGGGCCCCGCCGGGGTGCCCACCCGCACGTCCACGGGGCCAACCTCGGCTTCACCGCCCAGGCCTACCTCGCGGCGGGCGGTTTCCCGCCCATCCCGAGTGCCGAGGACCACGCCCTGGTGGCGGCGCTCGCCGCCACCGGCGGCCGGATCCTGCGCACCACCGAGGTCAGCGTCCGCACCTCAGCCCGGCGGTACGCCCGCGCACCGCACGGCTTCGGTCACCTGCTGTCCACCCTGGCCGTGGTGGCCCCGCCGCGCTGAGGGCGCGCCACCCACAGGCCAGGCTGAGGTGCCTGCCGCGCCGGAGACGAAACAGGCTGGCGGCGGAGCATGAGCAGCGCGACGTCGTCGGTGTGCGGGATGTAGCCGGTCATGGCGGCCATGGCCGCCGCGCAGGCGGCTTCCGGCTCACCCGCGGCAGTGGCTGCGGCCAGCCGGCGGATGCCCTCGTCAAGCGGCCGGTCGCGGCGCTCGACGAGCCCGTCGGTGTACAGGCACAACAGCGCACCCGGGGGCAGATCCGCGGTACGCGCCCGCCGTGGTCTGGGGTTGGCCATCCCGATGAGCAGGTCAGCCGGGACGGCCATGATCTCGGCCGGCTGACCCGGGCGGGCGACCAGCGGCGGCAAGTGCCCGGCCGACGACATGGTGATCTGGTCCAGTGACGGGCTGATCATGGCGCACAGCACGGTCGCCATCGCGTCGGGCTCGAAGTGGCGGATTTTGCGGTTGAGCCGGTCCAGCACCTCAGCCGGGTCGTTGGTCTCCAGCGCGTAGGCGCGCAGCGCGCTGCGCATCCGGCCCATGATCACGGCTGCGTTCAGCCCGGTACCGGTCACGTCACCGATCACCACGCAGCAACTGCCCGACGGGAGGGCGAACACGTCGTACCAGTCGCCGCCCACGTGCCCGCTGCCCGGAACGTAGCGGGCGGCCATGTCCAGGCCGCTGACGGCGGGCAGGGCCGCGGGGACCAGGCTGCGCTGCAGCGCAGCCGCGGCGGCCTGGTCCAGCTTGGTGAACAGGGTCTGCACGGCCAGGGCGGCCCGGTCAGCGGCCAGCTGCAGCAGGTCCGCGTCCTCGCCAGTGAAGCGGCGGCCGGTCAGCGTGCCGACGTGCAGGACGCCGATCACCACGCCGTCGGCCAGCAGCGGGGCGCCCATCAGGGACCGGATGCCCTTGTCCAGCAGGATGGGGTTGACCACATTGGTGGGGTTTACCTCGTCCAGGATGACCGGCCGGCGCTGCGCGGCGATGCGTCCGGCGAAGCCGCGGCCGATCGGGATCCGGACCCCCTGCCGGACCTCTTCCTCCAGCCCGCTCGCCGCCGTCGCGACGAGCTGGCCCGATCGCTGGTCCAGCAGCAGGACCGCGGCCGTGTCCGCCTGCAGCGCTTCCCTGGCCCGCTCGACCAGCGCGTCCAGCAGGGCCTGCGGGTCGAGCAGGGACAGTGCCGCGTCGGTGATCGACTGAATGTCGCGGAGCTTATCCGCCACCTCGGGCGTAGCGGCCAGCGCCGGCCCGCCGGGGGCTGGGTGGCCGGGCGGTCGCTCTCCGTGGTGCATCGGGCCGCCCACCTTTCTCCGCGCCGGGCAGTCAGGGAACGAGGCACGGCCCCGCTTCCTGGCGCCGGCCCAGCGACAGCCCGATCTTAGCGCCGCCGCTGACCGGAGCGTTCAGCGTCCGTGGGCGGCACCTAACCGCCGATGAGTCCGGCTCGGCGGGCCCGTCTCAAGGAAGGATGCGGCAGCGGGCGCCGCCGGCGCCCAGAGAGAGGAGCATGGAGTCATGTTCGCGGACACCAAGGCCTTTAGCGGGTTCGCCGTCAGCGACCTCGGCCAGGCGCGGCAGTTTTACGGCCAGACCCTCGGCATCAGGACCTCGGAGCAGGGCGGCCTGCTGACCCTGCACCTGGCCGGGGACCGGGACACGCTGGTCTACCCGAAGCCGGGTCACACGCCGGCCAGCTACACCATCCTCAACTTCCCGGTGCGCGACATCGACCAGGCGGTCGACGAGCTCACCGCCCGTGGTGTGCGCTTCGAGCGGTACCCGGGCCTGGACCAGGACGCCAAGGGGATCAGCCGGAGTGGCGACGGGCCGCTCATCGCCTGGTTCACCGACCCGGCGGGCAACATCCTGGCCGTGCTGCAGGACGGTTAGCGGGGGACGGGCCCGCGGGCGGGCGGGGGCAGCGCGCGAGCCAGGTCGGGGTAGATCGGCACGGTCTTGTCCAGGCCCAGCAGTTCGGCCATCCGCAGCACGGCGCCGTCCGGCACCACCAGGCGCAGGTCAGTGCCCAGCTCCGCGGCGCGCCGCCGGGCGCGGACCAGCATCCGCATGCCGACCGTGTCGCAATAGCTGGTCGTGGTCAGGTCGGCGATGAGCGTGGGGTGCCCGGAGGTGAGTGCAGTATGCAGCTTGGCCGCCACCCGGTCCGCGTTGTCGCTGTCCACCACTTCGGGCATGGTGACGACCAGCGGCCCCGGGTACGCGCTGATGTCACGCTGCTCATCGGTCATCGCACCACCTCCGAGGGATCCGCGCCCCCGTGATCCCCGGCAGGACAGAAGTCCGGTGGCGGCCAGCCCGGCAGGCGCGGCTGGCCTGGCCACTGCCGCTACCAGTCTGCCTTGCAGCTCAGCGGTGGGCAACGCGGCGCGGCGGCACTAGCGCAGCAACGTCTTCTCGAACCAGTGGTGGGCATACGGCTCGGCGTTGAACGCGGTTACCTCGCGGTACCCGGACGACCGGTACAGGCTGATCGCCTCGGTCAGCGCACGGTTGGTCTCCAGCCGGCACGCGCCCGCCCCGCTGGCCGCCGCGTACGACTCCAGGCGGGCCAGGATCCGGCGGCCCAGCCCGAGGCCGCGGACGGTAGGGGACACCCACATCCGCTTGATCTCGGCCGGCCAGGCGCTGTGGAACTTGACCGCGCCGCACCCCACCGGCTCGCCGTGCAGCGTAGCGACCAGCAGCAGCCCAGCCGGCCAGGCCAGTTCCGCGTCCCCGGCTGAGATGCTCTGCGCCGGGTCGAACCCGCTGTCGAAGCGGCCGCGTAGCTCACTGAAGTAGGCCCGCAGGCAGGCCCGGGCGGCCGGGAGCCGGGGATCGGTTCCGGCCAGTTCGATGGCGGACGCGGTCAGCAGCCGCTCGACCTGGGCCATCGCCGTGGCTAGCTGGTCCCGCTGCCGGTCGCTGAGCGGCTCCAGGATCGACCGGGCGGCGGCGTCGGAGAGCCGGTCGAGTTCCGCCCGCTCGGCCCGCCCCGCGCTGGTCAGCGCGGCCAGCCGGACCCGCCCATCGGACTCGACCGGGGTCAGCGTGATCAGCCCCTCACCGGCCAGGACGCGCAGCAGCCGGCTCAGGTAGCCGGAGTCCAGGCCGAGCCGGGAGCGCAGCCGCCGCACATCGCAGCCGTCCGGCCCGATCTCCCACAGCAGCCGCGCCTGGCCCAGCGGCCGGTCCCGGGACAGGAACGCATCGTTCAGCGCCCCGATCTGCTGGGTAACCGTCCGGTTGAACCGCCGCACCTGACTGACCAGGCCGGTCTCCGTGCTGGCCGCCATTCTCTGACCTTAGTCAGGTAACTGTGGTGCGGGCCAGCCGTGTGCCCGCGGTGCCCCGCTGGCCAGCGCGGTAGCGTCGGGCTGTGGTGCGTTACCGGGTCCTGATCTCGGGGCGGGTCCAGGGGGTGTGCTTCCGGGACAGCTGCTGGCGGCTGGCCGTCGAGCGCGGCGTCGGTGGCTGGGTACGGAACCTGCCTGACGGCCGGGTCGAGGCGGTCTTCGAAGGCCGCGACGATGACGTCCGCGATCTGGTGGACTGGGCCCGGCACGGCCCGCGGGCAGCCGTGGTGGCCGGCGTGTCGGTGCAGCCGGAGCGGCCCGAGGGGCTCGGCGCGTTCCAGATCAGGTAGCGGGCTGGCCAGATCCGGGCCCGCGGGGAGGAGGCCGTGATGACCCGGGCGGAACTGCTGGCCTACTGCCTGGCCAAGCCGGGGGCGTGGCTGGACGAGCCCTGGGAGGGCGACGTCGTGGTCAAGGTGAGCAGCAAGATCTTCGCGTTCCTGGGCGGCCAGTCCGCCGGGACGGTCGGTGTCAAGTGCGGGCCGGACCGCACGGTGGCCGACGAGTGGCTGACCCGCTACCCGGACGATGCGTTCGTGCTGCCCTACATCGGCCGCTCCGGGTGGAACTCGCTCCGGTTCGGCGGCGCGATCCCGGACGACGAGGTCTTCGAGGCGGTGGACTCGTCCTATGAGACCGTGCTGGGCAAGCTGCCCAAGAAGGACCGCCCAGCCAGTTAGCCCGGCCGGCTGTTTTCCTGGCTGCCTACGGGAACCAGGGGAGAGGACATGACCATGCCGTACCCGGCTGACCCGCGGGTCGACGCCTACATCGACGCGCTGCCCGGCTGGCAGCAGGACATCTGCCGCGAGGTCCGCGACCTGGCGCACGCGGCCGACCCCGGGGTGACCGAGACCATCAAGCGCACCCGGCAGCCGTACTTCGTCCTGCAGGGCAATATCTGCGCGCTGCTGGCGGCCGGGGACCACGTCAACGTGTTCCTCTACGACGGGGGGATCGTGCCCGACCCGGACGGCATCATCACGGCCGGCCAGGGCAACAAGACGGCCCGGACGGTGGGCATCCGCGCGGGGGAGACCATCAACGCACCCGCCCTGACCGCCATGTTCCGGCAGATCATCGCGAACAACCGGGCCGGCGGCTGGCGCAAGCTCAAGGCCCAGGCCTGACCCATCCGGGGGCTGGGCCGGGAGCCATCAGTGCGGTTACTTTGTGGTCGCCGGTGACCACTTCCGCACCGCGCTGAAGAGATTAGGAGCAGGGCATGGACCCGCTGAGCGCGGCCGCGGCACTGGCCGCGGACTTTGCCCGGGACGGCGTGGTGTGCGTCCGGTCGGTGCTGGACGCCGGGGAGGTAGCGGCCGCGGCCCGGGCCATCGATGCGGTGCTGGCCAGCCCGGGCCCGCTGGCCCAGGTGGCCAGCGGGCCGGGCGATCCGGGCCGCTTCGCCGAGGACTTCTGCCGCTGGCAGCAGATACCCGGCCTAGCTGGCCTCGCGCTGCACTCCCGGGTGCCCGCCATCGCCGCCGCGCTGCTGGCCACCCCTGAAGTGCGCTTTTACCACGATCACGTGCTGGTCAAGGAGGGCCGGACCGAGCAGCGCACCCCGTGGCACCAGGATCAGCCTTACTACAACGTGGACGGCCGGGGGGTAAGCGCCTGGATCCCGGTCAACCCGGTACCGGAGGACGGCGGCCTGGAGCTGGTGGCCGGCTCGCACCGCGGTCCGTGGCTGATGCCGCGCACGTTCCTGACCCACGAGGCGCGCTGGTTTCCCGACGGCAGCCTGGCCGAGCTGCCTGATATCGACGCGGCCCGGGACGGCTACGACATCCGGCGGTTCGGCCTGGCTCCCGGCGACGCGATCTTCTTCGACTTCCTGACCGTGCACGGGGCGCCCGGGTTCCCATACGGCACCCGCCGCCGGGTGCTGTCGCTGCGCTACCTGTCCGCGCAAGCACGGCACGCCCCGCGGGCCTGGCGCACCTCACCCCCGTTCGACGGCCTGGCCGCCGAGCTGCCCGCCGGGGCGCCGATGGATCATCCGCTATTCCCGGTGGTGTGGCCGGCCTGACCGGGCGGGAGGGGCTCAGCCGGCGATCCGGCCCAGCTCCTCGCCGAGCGTGGTCCAGGTCAGCTCGGTGTCCGGGGTGCGCTCGTGCGGGCCGCGGAAGTCGCGCACGGCCAGCCGGATGTCGTCCAGCGGCCAGCGCACCCGGTATGCCTCGACCGCGACCGGGCTGACCGGGCGCCCGGTGAGCTCGGTGTAGTGCGCTGCCTCGGCCGAGCCGGGCCCAGCCACGTCCCACAGGTCACGTTCGGGCAGGGCCAGGCCGGCCGTGTCCCAGTCGATCAGGCGCAGCGCGCCGGACCGGCTGCGGAAGATGTTGCCCGGATGCGGCTCGCCGTGGGTCAGCACCGGCGGGCCGGTCCGCCGCGCTGCGCCGGCCAGCCGGCCGAACCGGGCCAGGGCGCGGTCCAGGTCAGCTGCATGCTGGGCCAGCAGCCGCCGGGCGGGCTCACCATACGGGCCGCCCAGCCACGGCCGGCCGAGGTCGCCCAGGGCGGCGGCCAGCCCGGCCCGGCCAGCCAGCCCGGGACCGCGCACCGGTGCGCCGGCACCGGCCACGCTGGTGGCGTTATGCAAGCTGGCCAGGAGCGTGACGAGGGTCAGCCGGTCGCGTCCGGGGAGCGGCTCGCCGAAGCCGCCCGCCTCGCCGTCCAGCCACGGGAACACGGTCACCGCGTGCCCGGGGCCGAGCGGGGCCAGCGGCTCGCCTGCCTGGGCCGGTACCGGTGCCACCGCGAAGTCCAGGCCGGCCTGGCGCAGGGCGGTCACCGTGCCCAGCGCGGCGCGCAGGTCGGCGAGGCCCGCCGCCGGGCCGGTGCCGCGCCAGCCGTCGGCCAGCGCGGCCACGGTGACGAACCAGCGGGTGCCCGAGGCATCGGTCAGCCGCCAGTGGTGATCACCGAAGCCCACTGGCAGGTAGCTCAGAGTGGCCGGGGCCAGGCCCCAGCCGCCGGCCAGGACCCGGGCCAGCTCACGCTCGTCGATGTCGTCCGGCGGGTGCTGCACCCGCTCACCCTACGGAGCGGCCGGGCGCCGGTCACCGCGATAAACGGCGCCAGGGCCGGTGCGCGGTCAGCCACGGGGCTCGGTACTGGTCCGGAGCACGTCGGCGATACCGGGCACAGTGTCGAGCTGGCCGGTGGCCACGGCCATCACGAGGTCGTACGCGGCGTCGTTGGAGAGCGTAAGCCGTCGGCCGTTGAGACCGTAGAAGGCAATGACTGCAGCCAGGCCCAGGCGCTTGTTGCCGTCCACCAGGGCATGGTTCCTGGCCAGGGAGTGGAGCAGGGCAGCGGCCTTCTCGTCCAGATCCGCGTAGGCATCCTCGCCGAACGCGGTCGCCTGCGGCCGGGCCAGGGCCGATTCGAGTAACCCGTAGTCGCGGACAAGCGGTTCCGCGCCGAGCGCGCGTTCCGCTACGTGCAGCAGCTCGGGCAGGGTCAGGTAGATCACCGCCCGAGCCGCTCCAGCGCCTCTGCGTACCGGGGCAGTTCCTCGTCGAGGACCTGGTCGAGCAGCTCCGCGCGGCTGTGGCTTTCCACATAGTCGCGGATGGCCTGGCGTACCACTTCCTGCATAGGCCGGCGCTCCAGCTCGGCGCGCCGGCGCAGCACCTCGGTCTCAGCCTGGGTCAACCGCAGAGTCATCGCCATGACCACTATGGTATCATCAGTGATACCAGAACCTGGCCTCAGTCGCCGGCTGACGCGGCGCGGGGCAGAATCGGGGGATGGCGCATACGCCGCATCGGTACCTGCGTGGCGACCTGGTGGTCGTGATCGACGTCGGACACCTGGACCGGGCCGCGGACTTCTGGTCGGCGGTGCTGGGCTACGCCCGGGAGGGCAACGGCGGCGACCGCTACCTCAGCCTGCTGCCCGCCGCGGGCACGGGGGCCGAGATCCTGCTGCAGCGGGTGCCCGACGCCAAGCCGGGCAAGAACCGGGTGCACCTGGACCTGCGCACCCGGGACCTGGAGGCCGAGGTGAGCCGGGTGACCGGGCTCGGCGCCACCGTGCTCACCGCCGAGCCGGTGACCGAATCGGGCTGGCGCTGGCACATCCTGGCCGACCCGGATGGGAATGAGTTCTGCGTGCTGCAGCCGTCGGCTTCGTACTGGCCGGGCTAGCCCCCGTGCCGGGCAGCCGAGCGGCCCAGCAACGCCCAGGAGAGGCCAGGAGCGCCAGGAGCGCCAGGAAAGGGGACAGCGTGGACAGCACCAGCCTGCGGGCCGTGCAGCAGCCGCTCAAAGACGCCTACCGGGAGGACCCGCAGCAAGCGGTCATCACCCTCCGGGCCAGCGGTGAGCTGGGCGACGAGGGCATCAGCTGCTCGGTGGCCACCGGCCAGGCGCTGACCGAGGCCGGCCTGCACCCGGCTACCGGTGGCGACGGCTCGCTGGCCTGCTCCGGGGACATGCTGCTGCAGGCGCTGGTCGCCTGTGCGGGCGTCACGCTGCAGGCGGTGGCCACCTCGCTCGAGCTCCCGGTGGCCGGCGGCAGCGTGCACGCCGAGGGTGACCTGGACTTCCGCGGCACGCTGGGGGTGGCCAGGGACGCGCCGGTCGGGTTCAGCGCCATCCGGCTGAGATTCGAGCTGGACACCCAGGCCAGCCAGGAGCAGCTGGCCACGCTGCTCCGGCTGACCGAGCGGTACTGCGTGGTCTACCAGACGCTGGCCCACCCGGTACCGGTCAGCGCGGCCATCACCCCGGCTGGCCCCGAAGCTGGCGCGGCGGCCGGCGGCTAGCTGGTGGTTAGCTCCCGGCGTGAACTTCGGCAGCGCACCGGTAGCCGCTGCGCAGCGCTCCCTCGACGTAGCCCTGGAAGTTCAGCGACGTCTGCTCGCCGGCGAAGTGCAGGCTGCCCTCCTGCCTGCCCTGGACGCCGTTGAACGCCGTGTACTGGCCGACGGCCAGATATGAATAGGCGCCGAGGATGTGCGGGTCGCCTGGGGACCAGACGAAGTACGAGCGCCCGTTGAAGGCCGGCTGGACGTGCGGGAACAGGGCGCCGAAGCCGCGCAGGTAGGCGGCGATCATGTTTTCCGGCGGCTGGCCGGAATAGCCGGTCAGGCCGTACCGCCGGGCCCAGCCCAGCGCGTTCGCACCGCCGGGCAGCGCGGCCAGGATGCCGGGCCGGCCGGGCTGGTAGGACGTAGCGTCCCAGCCGCCCTGCACGACGCCATCGTCGAAGCAGTTCCCGGTCACGCCGTCCGCGTTCCACACCCGGGAGGAGAATTGCAGGAAGAACTTCGAGTTGCTGCCCAGCGGCTCCTCGTCGATGGCCAGCCGGTGCCGCCGTGACACGGGCACCCGGCTCAGGTTGACCGACCGGAGCAGCGTGAACGGAATGGCCAGCACGACGTGATCGGCGGTCACGTCGTGGGTCGCGCCCGCGCGCTCGAAGCTGCACCGGTACCCGCTGGCCTGGGGCCGGATGGCCACCAGCCGTTCGCCGAGGTTGAGCACCCCATCCGGCAGCCGGGCCAGCAGGCCGGTGATGAGCTGATCATTGCCACCGTGAATGTGCCACTTCTCGTCCGCGCCCGCCAGTTGCGGGGCGCCGTGCGGCTGGGCGCCGCTGGCCGTGCTGGCGTCCAGGCCGAGCAGGTAGACCAGATTGAGCGCGGAGGTCTCGTCCGCCGGGCCGCCATACTCGTCCAGGGTGGCCGCGATGCACACGGCGCCGAAGTCGGACGTGACCCCGCCGGGAATGTAGGTGTCCACCCACTCGGTGACCGACATGTGGTCGAAGCGGCGGCCACCCGGGCTGCTGGCGTGGTACAGCTGCGGCCAGGGAGCCGTCACCGTGGCCGCGTGGTGGAAGAGTTCCCAGCCCCACTCGTGCCAGTCCCGGTTGAGCGCGGCCTGCGGCCATATCCGGCCGTGAAAGCGCATGGTCTCCCGGCCGGGATGGGTCCGCGGCGGGTACTTGTCGGTGTTATCGAGGCGGAGCCCGAAGTGGCTGGCCAGCGCCAGCGTGGCGGTGTGCTCGGGATTGATGAACTCAGCGTGTTCCTCCACGATCTGCCCGGCTGCAAAGTGCCCGCGCAGGGTGCTGATCCGGCCGCCCGGCACCGTGTTGTACTCGTACACGCCCGCTCTGATGCCGTACTGGGCCCACAGTCGGTACGCGCAGCCCAGGCCGGCGATGCCAGACCCGGCGATGACCACCCGCGGCGACGGCCGGGCCCGGCCCGCTGATGCCGGATGGCGGGCCACGAGACCGGAGCCGGCGGCGAGGGCACCGGCGCCCGCCGCGCCCAGAACCGCGCGCCGGGTCACCGGCCGGGCCAGCAGCTCCGCCGCCTCGTCCAGGCCGCATCCGGTCTGCCGGGCCAGGCCCGAGACAGCCTGGGCCCGGCGGATGGCGTCAGCCGCCCCGGAAGATCCGCCACCGCGCACCGCCGACCCCCTGCCCAAATCCGGCGTACCGGGCCTCACGCTACCGCGCGCCGGAAATCAGGCCGGGCCTGGCTCATCGCGTGCGGTCTGTCACCAGGGGCGGTTGCAGGCTGCCGGTCACCAGGTGGGGCGCAGCGGGCCGTCCGGGGCGATCCGGAGCAGGGCGTCCCGGAGGGCGAGCAGGCGGTCCGGGCCGAGCGCCGCCTCCCACCGGCCGAACGTGTCCGCGATGGCCGCCTCGGCCGCCTGGACGGCGGCCCAGCCCTGGCCGGTGAGCACGATCAGCCGGGCCCGGGCATCCCGCGGGTGCGGGCGCCGCTCGACGTAGCCCTTGGCGATCAGCTCGTCGACCAGCTGCGCGGCGGCCTGCCGGGTCACGTCCAGGTGCTCGGCCAGCTGGGTGATGGTGGCCCCGCCGGCCGAGAGCCGGGTGAAGGCGAAACCGTGCGCCGGGCGCAGGTCACCGAACCCGCGGGCGCGGACCCCGGCGGAGACCTCGTTGACCAGGGCGCGGCTGGCCGCCAGCAGCCCGAAGGCCAGCGACGCGGCGTCGTGGTTGTCCATGAGTTCCAGCTTTACACGTTAGGCAAGCTACTTTAACATATAGGCAAGTTACTTGCTTACTTCGGAGGTGCTGTCCATGCCCGTGATCCACGCTGACCAGGCGGCCGTGCACCAGATGCACGGGACCAGCTTCACCGCCTACGCCAGCCCGTCCACCGGCAGCCGGGAACTGTGCGCCTGGCGTATTGAGATTCCCGGCCACACAGCGGGCGTCCGGCACCATGTGTCCCGCGAGGAGGTGCTATACGTGCTCACCGGGGCTATCCAGGTCAGCGTGGACGGCGAGGCCGAGCGGGCCGTCGCAGGCGATGTGATCCTGGTGCCGGCCGGCGCCCAGTTCGGGGTGGACAACCTGGCTGGGGAGCCGGCCACTGCGTGGGTCACCACCAGCGTCGGCCTGCGCGGCGTGCTCCCGGACGGGTCCTGGATCACCCCGCCGTGGACACGCTGAGCAGCCGGCGGACCGGCGGCCGCGGACAGCCTGAACCCGGTCTACGCCCGGCCACCGACGTCCGGCGGCCGGGACGCCAGCCGGGGCGGCGCCGCAACCGGTCCGGCCTGTTCCCGGGTGACCCGGTCCTGGCGCTGTGAGCGCATCGGCTCAGCCAGGTCCATGGCGGCGAACGCGGCCGGCCAGTCGGCGGGGCGGTAGCCGAGGCCGAGGTCGCAATGATGCAGCTCAACTTCCACCAGCCGCCGGGTCAGCAGCTGCGCGGCCGGGAACCGGGCCGAGTCCAGCACCCGCACCTGGAACTGCCAGGCGTCGCCGGGCAGCTGGCGGGTGATGGTGCGCAGCGCCATGGCCGACGCGGCCACGTCAGCCGCCAGCTCGGCCGGCTTGCGGCCGGCGCCGTGCCCGATGTCGGCTTCCCGGGCCGCCGCGCTGGGGTACGCCGGGCGGTCCTGCCCGGATCGTGCCCCGATGAGCAGGTTGCGCATGGCGTCGGCGCCGCGGGCCAGGTGCGCGAGCACGTGCCCGCGGGTCCACCCCGGCAGCAGCGACGGCGCCCGCAGGTCAGTCTCGGCGATGACCCGGGCCGCGCCGAGCAGCCGCTGCGTCGCGTCGTCGATCTGGTCACTCAGCTGGCGTTGTGCGGCGTCCACCCGCTCACTGTAGGCAGGACCGGGGCCGGTGCCGGGCCAGGGGACCGGTGTGAGGTCATCCAGGTCCGGCCGGTGGCTGTGTCACCAGTTCCGGAATTGCCGGCCGGAAGATATGACCGCGCACCATTGCTGGGGACTAGTTCTAGATCATTGCGGGGAGCATAGTGGTGGCTAGTGCCCACGAGGCACATCGTCATCCTCTAGGAGGGCCTAAATGGTGGGTAGGCGACGCAGGATGTCAGTGCTGGCCGGCGGGGAGCCGGCCTTCTGTGCGCAGCAATGATCAGCGGATTCGCCGGGGCTTCGGCGGCCGGGGCGGCAGCCTCGGGCCGGACGCCGCTGGCCGGTTCCGTGATAACGGCCGCCGCGCGGCAGCACCCGGCCGGGGCGGTGGCGAAGTCCGCCGCGGTGAATTTCGAGCTGGTGCTGAAGCTCCGCGACGCCGCGGCGGCCCAGGCGCTGGTCACCGCGGTCAGCACGCCGGGCAGTGCCAGTTACCGGCATTACCTCACCGCGGCGCAGTGGGAGGCCCGGTTCTCCCCGACGGCCGCGGAAGTCAGCACCGCCCGCAGCTGGCTGGCCAGCCAGGGATTCGCGGTCGGCGCCACGTCCCGGGACCGGATCACCATCTCGGCCTCGGGCTCCGCGGCCCAGGTGGAGAAGGCGTTCGGCACGACCCTGGGCATGTACAAGGTGAACGGCCACGTGGTGCGGCTGGCCTCGCAGCAGATGTCGGTGCCGTCCTCGGTGGCCGGCAGCGTGGTGGGCGCGCTGGGCATCAACCAGAACGTGGCCACGACCGGCGCGGCGGCCAGCCGCGCCGCCAGCGCTCGCCCGCTGGCCAGCGCCAGCGGCACGTTCCCGCCCGCACCGCCGGCCTTCATCACGGCCCCGCCGTGCGGCCAGTACTTCGGGCAGAAGTCGACCACGGTGAAGCCGCCGTTCGGCAACGGCTATCCGCGTACCGTGCCGGACCAGGTGTGCGGTTACAAGCCGGGCCAGTTCCGCTCGGCCTACAACATCGGCTCGAATTACACCGGGCAAGGCGTCACCGTGGCCATCATCGACGCCTACGGCTCGGCGACGATCGCCAGCGACTCGACCCGGTATTTCGCGATGAACGATCCGGGCAACCCGTTCAGCAACGCGCATCTCAGCCAGCTCCTGTTCACCCCGTTCTCAAACGAGACGCTGTGCGGCGCTTCGGGCTGGCTGCCCGAGCAGGCGATCGACGTGCAATCGGTGCACTCGATGGCCGGGCACGCGCACATCCTCTATGTCGGCGCGAAAAGCTGCCTCGACACCGACCTGTTCGCCGCCGAGCAGAACGTGGTCGACAACCACCTGGCCAATGTGGTCAGCAACTCCTGGGGCGACACTGGCGGGGACCTGCTCGATGACGTCGCCACCCGAACAGCGTTCGACGACGTGTTCATGCTGGCCGACTCGACCGGAATGACCATCCAGTTCTCCTCCGGGGACGACGGCGACAACTTCGCCGTGCTCGGCGTCTCAACGGCCGACTACCCGGCGTCCAGCCCGTACATCACCGCGGTCGGCGGCACCTCACTGAAGATCGGCCGCAACGGCCAGCAGACCGGCCAGCTCGGCTGGTCGACCGGCCGGTCGTTCAAGTGCACGGCCAACGTGGTGGGTGGCGTGCCGGGCTGCACCAAGGCCACGGTAGGCAGCTGGCTGCCGGTCTCGTTCGATGGCGGCAGCGGCGGGTTCACCAGCTACAACTACACCCAGCCGTCCTACCAGAAGGGAGTTGTCCCGGTTTCCCTGGCGCAGCGGAACGCGCCGATCCTCGGCCCGGTCTCGATGCGGGTGGAGCCGGACATCTCGCTGGACGCCGACCCGTTGACCGGCTTCCTGATCGGGCTGCACCAGACGTTCCCGAACGGGGTGGCCAAGTACTCGGAGACCCGGTACGGCGGGACCAGCCTGGCCTCGCCGCTGCTGGCCGGTGTGATCGCCGACGCCGACCAGGCCGCCGGTGGGGCGGTCGGGTTCATCAACCCGGCCATCTACGGCCTGCACAGCAACGCTGGCGCGATCGACGACATCCTGCCCGGCGGCAAGCAGGGCATGTACCGGGTTGACCTGGCCAGCTCGTACGTGCCGGGCGCGAAGGGATTCATCCAGCAGTTCCGGGAGGTCACCTACGAAGGTGTGATGACCTACTGCGACGAGACCGGCAACTGCGCATCCCGGCCGAACACGCTGAGCACGGCGCCGGGCTACGACAGCATGACCGGGCTCGGCTCGATTGGGCCGAACTTCGTCACTGACCTGGCTCACTGACAGGAGGTGCTGAGCTAGCTCGCGGCTGGCTGTCCCGGCGGGACGTTCCGGTTACCGCTGGGACAGCCAGGCCGCGATTTTCGCCCGGTGCGAACTCCGCCCGGTGCGAACGCCGCCGTCCAGCACGGCGGCGTAGCTGTGCAGGCAGCCAACTGGAGTGCGGCCGGCGGGGCGAAGTCTGGGCCAGCCAGCCCCGGGCCGGGTGGCGTGTGAAGGAGAGGCAGATGTCGCAGCTGCGCTGGCCCGGCCGGGCCGAACTCCAGATATCCGTGCTGGACTGCGCCGTCATGGGGATCGCCTGCCTGCTCACCTACTGGCTGGTGACCATTGTGCAGCCGCATGTCTACGTTTCCTCCCAGGCCGCCGGGGAGATCGGTGCGCTGTGGGCGGTGATCTCGACCGTGTTCGTGCTGCGGGACAGCTACCAGCACAGCACGGCGGCCGCCGTGTCCCGGATGGCCGCCACCTCGGTGAGCTTCGTGCTCTGCCTGATCTACCTGGTGTTCCTGCCGTTCCACAGCTGGGCCCTGGGCCTGCTGATCGGGGCCAGCGCGCTGGCCGTCACGCTGCTCGGCCGGCCAGGCGACGCGGTCAGCGCCGGCATCAGCAGCGCGGTCGTGATGATCGCCTCCCGGCTGAGCCCGCAGCACGCCTGGGAGCAGCCGATTCTCCGGTTCATCGACACGGTGGTGGGTGTGCTCGTCGGGGTCGCGGCCGCCTGGCTGGCGCTGCGCGTCATCCGGCCGCGGCTGTCCCGGCGCCAGGGCGGTGGCGCGGCCACGGCTGAATAGACTTGCCCGGCCGGGCGCTCATTTCCAGGCGAACACCGGCTGCTCGAAGTGCGCCACCCGGGTCATGGTGCCGTGCAAAGCGACCTGGCAGAACTGGTAGATGATCGCGGCCGTCGGGGCGTGCAGGTACTCGCCGAGCAGCGGCAGCTGGATGACCGGCGCGGTGGACTCCGGGATGCGCACCAGCCGGGGTGGCACGTCGAAGTCGGCCAGCGGGATCACGTGGATCCCGGCCACCTCGGATTCCGGGCCCCGCATGGCTGGGTCGGCTGGGCCGCCCCAGGCCACCACCGGGGTGATCCGGTAGCCGGACCGGGTCACGTAGTCGTCCAGCAGCCCGATGACGTCCCCGGCCGGGAGCGCCACCCCGGTCTCCTCGCGCAGCTCCCGGAGCGCCGCGTTCTCGGCCGATTCGCCCGGCTCCTGCCGCCCGCCAGGCAGCGCCCACTGGCCAGCGTGGCTGCGCAGCGTGCTGGCGCGCCGCGTGATCAGCAACGCGGGTGCGCCCTGCTGGACGACCACGCACACGGCCACCGCGGCCACGGTGAGCCCGGCCGGGCTGGCCGTGACGCGCTGCAGGCGGGCCAGGTTCTCGGTCATGGCCTGTCGTTGCATGCGGCGATCCTCGGCGCTGGGGCCGGCTTCTGTCCAGCGCGGCCGGGGCCGGGACAGGGACCGGGACCGGGGCCGGGACCGGGACCGGGGCCACGGCCGGGGCCCCGGCTGGGGCCACGGCTGGTGCGGCGGGCTGGCCCGGTCCGTGGCGTGGCATGCTGAGCCGGCACCGGTTCACAGGCTGGATACGGGCCGGCTGGAAAGGGGTGCCGATGAGCAGCCTAGGTAGCGACATCACCGTGCCGGGCCGGCCCGAGGTGCAGGAGGTGTCGGCCGGGATCTACGCCTACGTTCAGCCAGACGGGTCCTGCTGATAGGACTCAACAACGCCCTGACCTGCCAGTATCTCCTCGGTGAGGCCCGGCAGGTTGCAGTGGCAGGTGCCCGTCACATGGTTGATGGGGTGCGCCCGGTCCATCTCTGCGAGCACGGCGGCGTTACCCCGTGTCCTCGTGAACAGCGGCTTCTCCTTTCGGCGGATCTTGGACTCCAGCTGGAACGCCTGATCACGGTTGTGGCAGCGGGTGTACTCCACGGCCTGTACCCACGACCGCCAGTCACTCGTACGCCAGTGTGCATCGGCCCGCCGTGCCGCGCTGCTGGTCATGCCGACGTAGAGAAGGACACCCACCCCATCCAGGTACCTGTACACGTAGTTGGCGAAGCCGGCGGGTATACCCACATGGAAGGCCCGCCAGTTGGCTTTCACCGAGGCGTTGTGCAGCATCGCCTGTACCCGCGCCACGAGTAGCTGCGTTACAGCGTCCACCACGACCCTCCTAATCTGCAAGGAGAAGCCCCGGCCCGCTCACCAGGACCAGGGCCTCCCCTAATCACCTAGACACCTTCCCCAGTGGCTAGGCGACGTTCGTTCCGTCGCGTATTCAGTTGATATTCATTTTTGAGTGTGTAAAGGATAAGGAGTTCCGAGTAAAGGATTGGTAGCCCGCCACTTTGGCAGGCCCGCTACCCTGTCAGGCGTGCTGCGGTACCCCCTTGAGTGCGCCTGGGCCTATGGTGGCCTCGTCGGGCTCATTCAGCGTCTCTGGAAGGCCGAGCGCTAGCTGCACACCGGAGTTCCGCCCGGGTGCCCATGTAGCGATCAGGTGGCCCTGCGCGGACACAGCAGGACGGCAGCGCGGAGCGGAGATCTTCGCCCACGTAACACGGCGGCAATCGACGGGCCGAAGGCTGGTTGCCCACATCTCGGCCAGGAGCGCCACGATATCCAGCCCATGCGGGCGGTCATCACCAACGGACCGGATATTGGGCCTGGGCCAGTACCCGCCGAGATCTTCCACCTCTACCCGGATGCAGTCACGCTGGATCTCGGCCCGGACAATAAAGTAGAGCTGTTTACTGCCCGAGTGGAGCACGGCGTTAGCCATCAGCTCATGGGCGACCAGCAGCACATCATCGGCCGCCGGGCACCCATTCAGCCAGCGGCGCAGAGCGGCCCGCGCACCACGTAGCTCGCCCAGCTCGCCATACACCATGCGGTCAAACGTGAGCGTTCTGGCCGGGCTTTCAATGCTCACAGCGGGCATTTCGACGGTAGGAACGTCATCGTCCATCGGGATGTCTTTCCT
Source organism: uncultured Actinomycetes bacterium (assembly GCA_963834515.1). Lineage (GTDB taxonomy): Bacteria > Actinomycetota > Actinomycetes > Streptosporangiales > Streptosporangiaceae > RYN-230. The sequence continues at coordinate 639,875 of CAWICB010000002.1, forward strand.
GCGCCGGGCACGGACGAGCGGCGGTGCGTCGGCGGGGTCGCGTGGGGTGGCCAGCCGATTAACCCAGCAATGCGGGCACCCCGGACCGAACGCGCTGTGCAGGTGCATGCAGTCAGTTGGTTTATTGGCGCTGGCCCACCATGGCCGTATGCGCGTGGCCGGTCGTCTGCTGTGTCTCCACCTCATCGAGTGCCACCTCGCAGTCCCGTTGATCAATCCCCTGGCCCCGGGCAGGACCGGCGCGGTCAGCCTCTGCGGTAACCGCGTGTCAGGCCTTGTCCCGCCCGAGACTCCCTGGATAGTGTTTGCAACATCCTGCAACATCCTGAGTCAGATTGCATCAGAATCTGGTCAGAAGTCAAGACGTTGCGGGTTGACGCAGGATGTTGCACGACAAGAATGTGAGTTGGATAGTGACAGTCCAGTGACAGACCAGTGGAGGAACCATGCGACTCACACGCAGGCACGCAGATTGCAACGATGGGACGTGCCCAACGATCATCGAGACCGACGACCCCGAGTTGGTCGTCATCCAGGGCACTACGCTCACCGACCCGGAGGCCCTGACCGACCTCGGCCCCATTCCCGATCATGAACAGGTCGTCCTGTTCCCTCGTGCCCAGCTCACCCGCTACGTGACCAAGGAGACGATAGGACGTGACTCAGCAACCAATCCGGACGACCGGGCTGCCGGCTGATCTGCCGGCCTGCTTCGACCACTTCAAGACGAGCGCGGTGCGGGCCGAGACGTTGCCCGTCTACAACGTGCCCGACGAGGCCGCAGCGCGGCGGGCGTTTGAGTTGGGCCTGCCGTTGCCGGAACGCTCACTACACACCAGCCCGTGGCTGCGACGCATCCAGACCACCACCGCAGCCAGGATGATCTGGACCCGTATCCGGATCATCCGCTGGCCGCTCACGCCCTACCAACTGTTCCAGTTCAAGTACGGGTACCCGCCCTCCAAGGATGCGGGCGAAAACATCTGGGTGGCCGATGCCACGGCGCACCCCGAGCTGGACGGCATAAGAGACGGCTGGCTGTTCGACGCCATGACCGAGCACCCGTTCGCCGCGCTGATGCACTACGACGAGACCGGCGCCTACCTCGGGGCCGACGTGACCGACGACACCGAGGTGACCGACCGGCTAGCCGATCAGATGCGCCTCGCGGCGCACTACTCCGTCCCGCTGGGAACCTTCCTGCGGAGGCGGTTGGCATGACCGAAGGACAGGCCGGCGAGCCGCAGACACAGCGCGCCCGCCTCGGCCAGGAGCTGCAACGGATAAGAATGCTCGCTGGCCTGTCCGGGGAACAGATAGGCAACGTAATCGGGGTTCATAAGTCCACCGTCAGCCGGATGGAACGGGGCGCAGCGGTGCCCTCAATGCAACAGGTAGCCGCGTGGGCCGACGCAGCCCACGCGGGCGAGGAGAGGCGGGCGCTGGTGCTGTATCTGGCCGAGGACGTAGTAAACGAGGTGATCACACACCAGAGCCGGCTGGAGAGAGGACTGGCCTCCATCCAGTACGAGGTAAGCAACCTCGAGGAGACAGCCAGAGTGCTGCGGCACTTCCAGCCATGCATCGTCCCGGGCTTGCTCCAGACAGCCGAGTACGCCCGGCGCATCCTGACCATGGCTAAGCCAAACGCTGACCATGAGTCCATCGGGCAGGCCGTCGCTGCGCGGCTGGCCCGCCAGTCCCGGCTGTACAAGGCTGATCGGATCACGGAGTTCCTGGTAACCGAACAGTCCCTTATGTTCCGCCCAGGTCCAGACAGCGCCGGTATGCTGACCGCCCAGCTTGACCACTTGGCTTCTCTGGTAACGCTGGAGACGGTCAACTTCGGTGTCATCCCCGTGGATGCCCCGATGTTCGCGTTCCCCCGGTGTGCGTTCGTCCTGTACGAAGAACGCACGGATGACCGGCCAGCGATGGCATCTGTGGAGACGCCGCACTCTGAGGCGGTCGCTAGCGACCCAGCCGACGTGCAGAAATACCGGGACCAGCTAGAGCTGTTTCGCCGCTCGGCGCTGACCGGCACGGAGGCCATTGATTTCGTGCGGTCAATCGCGCACCCAACCTGAAGGGCACGCAATGCACTCGTCCTCGTACGGCGACGGCAGTCAGGCCCCGTACACCGATGGCCCTACGGCGCACCAGGATGCCCGGACCGTGCCGACCGGGCCGCCACGGGACGGAGCACCGCAGCCACCTATGTACGCGCCACCGCGGCGTAGGTCGCGCATTCCTCTTCTGGCGGTCGGGGCCTACGCAGCCGGGCTGCTCGGGTGCGTCATCGCTGGGGTGGCGCTGGCGTTGCTCCTGACTTATAAGAGTCAGGCTTCAGCTGAGATCCATCAGTTGCAGCAGGCGCTGACCCGGACGCAATCAAGCCTAGCCAAGGACCAATCGGACCAGGCCGATAAGTTCACGAAGATGGCTAACGAGGTCAACACCCTCGTAACCAATGTGGGCGGGTACACCGAAGCCTGTCAGCAGCTATTCGACGGGCCGTCCGGACCGGCCACCTTCCTGCTTCCCTGCAAGCAAAAGCCCTAATCGGCTTGCATCGTAGTACTCACCGGGCCATATCCCGAATGCGCCTGGCTGCGGCCGGGTCAACCCGCTCGATGGCCTCGACCAGCAGTAGCATCGGCCAAGGCAACCTGGCCGGGGACTGTCCGGCTCATGAGTTGGATCATGTCCTGCGAGCCGTCCTCGGGGATTGTCACATTCAGCGCCTCGGGTTGGACGAATGCACAGCGGTCACCGAACCAGGTCCAGGCATCGTCATCAATACGGAACGAGCGCGGAGACCAGTTGCGTCTCATGGAAGCACCTCCGTCGCCTTTCGTCTCACGCTGGTACTACTAAAGAATAGTGCCAATCGAAGTAAGGTTGTTACTAGGAAGCTTTTGATAAGGAGTTTGTGATGGCTATCGTCCCGCCCCAGGGCACGAGCACGACCGGGCACAACGGCGTCCAGGGCAACTGGGCTGGTGAAGGTGGCCCAGGACCCCAGCAGGTTACTGTGGGTCCTGCGCTGCTCGATTACCTTTTCTGTGACCCGATGTTCCAGAACATGACGGCCCAGCAATACACGGCCGGCACCGCTGGCACGGCGCAGATCTATACCGAGGTGGCACCCGAGCAGCCCGCGGCCGAAGAGGGTAGCTGAGTCAAAGCCGACCAAGAAGTAGCAGCATTCGCCTGGCAAGACGCATTCGCCGGGCTGCGCCGCGGGGCCGGCCTCATGGCGGACCGCGCTGAGGCAGGCGGCTGCGACCGTGCCCGGCTCGAGCTCAGCCAGGATAACCGGCACTGGCCAGTGGGTACCGGGGGTTAAAACCCGCTGGTGAACCGCGTAATCGCGGCTCAACCGGCAGGCAATGATGCGCTGGCACGATCGGTCTCAGTCCCAGACCCCGGGGCGGCCCGCCCGGCCCCCCGCACAGATGAAGGTGATTGCAGATGACCGCAACCGCGCAGCCGCGCCCCCCGCTCACCCGATGGGCGACCGCCCCCTTCCGCGCCCTCCGGTACCTCAACGAGGAGCTGCTCGGCGCGGGAGAAGCCATCGCCCGCTCGAACCGCTACCCGCAGCCCCGCCCGCAGGCAGGCGTGCCGGAGGCCACGCAGGCCCAGCCGGCTTCGGCGGGCAAGGTGCTGACGGGAGTCTGACAGCCGGACCGCCCGGGCATGACCACCACGCCCCGCCAGGCTAACCCGGCGGGGCGTGGTCATGTTCTGCCAGGCCTTCCCCGGACGGGAACGCACCGGGCGATGTGTCAGCGGCGCCGCTGCAGCGTCTCAGCTCGGGGACACCGTGATGGTGTCGATCTTGCCCGCGTGGATTCGCGCGGATCAGCCACTCGCCCGGAGGTGCCGAAGGCTGGCAGGGCAGCTGGGCACGTCGTGGTGAGCTGCCGGGCGGAAGGCTGCCGGTCGCGCTGGTACCGGCCGCGGCGCGAGCCGGAAGGGTTAGAGATCGGGGATGCCAGCGTCTGCAGGAGGGCGTGGCAGGCCGTTGCAGGGGCCGGGGAACGACAGCATGGGCTTGTTCCAGGGCCTCGTTAAGGTTCGCGAAATGGGGGATGAGGCGGTCGAGGCCGTTGATGGCGAAGACGCGCAGCACGGCGGTGCTGGCCGGGCGGACCAGTAGCAGCTCACCACCTTCGGCCACAGCTTGCTTGTGGGCGCGCACCAGCGCGTTCACCCCGGACGAATCGCAGAACCGGGTGCCGGTCATGTTGACCGCCACCACGCCGGCGTGCCCGCTGGACGCTGCATGCAGCACGATGTTCCGGAAGCTCCCGGCGCTGGCGGCGTCAATCTCTTGTGGCGCGTTCACGACGGGAACGCCACCGATCACCACGAAGCGATCTCTGGGATCAGCCATCTGTGCCCACCTCCTGGCCGGATGTGCGGCAACCGGGGAACCAGCGGTCTGGGCAGGACCCAAGCGCACAGCGGCCAGCCCACGACGCTGACCGGCTGTCTCGTCACGCGATGCTGCAATCGTACTGCGGACAGTCGGCTAGCCCGCGCCGTCCGGGCTGACCCGCGTCACAGAACCTGCCAGCAGCTGACCTGGATGCTAGGCGAAGTCGCCGTAAACGCGGCGTGTCGCCCGGGTAACGGGCGTAGCGTCAGCCACTGCCCCCGTATGGCCTGAGGCCGGGCCCCCCCTGCCCGGCCTCAGGCCCCAGGCCCCCCAGCCCCCTGCCACCAGCACTGGTGGTTCGTTCCCCCTGCCGTAGTTGAGACGCGGCAGCATGGCGCGTGGTTTACGGCGGTTCGTACCCGTTCGGGGTTCTTCGGCACGGCTCCGCTCGATGGACGGCGGGATTGGTGTAACGGCAAGTGGGTTCCCGGCGGTGACTGTTACGGCCCTCTTGGTGGGGCACTCTGGGCTGTCTCCCGGCCACGCGATTCCCTCCAGTCGCGTGGCCGGGAGCCCGTGGCTGTGCCTGCCGGGGCAGACAGCCGCGGGCTCCCGCGACCTGCTAGGGAACGCGCGGGGCCGGTTCGGCCATGTGGGCCGCCGGTGCGTGTCAACGCTCGCAGCCGCATCGGCGTCTTCACACGGGAGCCGGAAAGGCGGCCAGCATGGGCTACTACGTGGTCAACGCGATGAACTCCTGCGGCAAGGTCACCTCACGCACAACGCACCTCATGCAAAGCAGCAGCCCGGACACGCCCGGACACCCGCCGGCGCTGATCGCCGGCACGCTCCTCGCCGTGGGCAGCCGCCCCAAGGGCACCCTCTGCGGCCTGTTGGCGGGCCGTCACATGGATGTCTTCCAGCCAGCCGAGGCGTCCTGCCGGGAGTGCCGGAAGCGATACGGGCTCGCTCTGGTGAAAGAGGCTGCGCTCACTCCTCGGCAGCGGGCCGGCCGGGCTAGGGCGGAGGCCAAGGAAGCCAGCAGGCAGGAGACCGCTCAAGCGTTCGGCTGGCTGGTCTTTTTCGTGGTTGTGGTCTTCCTGATCGTCTGGATCGTCGTGCTTCACCATTAGCAGCCTTGACCGCCGTCTAAGCCCTGCCCGCTGGCAGGCGCAGCGCGACCCGGCAAGGAGGCGCTGACCTGTCTCGGCCAGTAGCCACGCTGCGCCCGTGAAGGCCGCCACGCTGGCCAACTGTGAACACTTCCCGCCAGCATGGCGGGCACTGTGACCAGTGTCTCGCTGTCCTGCCTGGGAGGAGCCAGCGGAGCCGGGTAAGCAAACGGTCAAGGCCCGGCCCGGCATGGCGTGCCGGCGTAGCGTCCGGGCTGGCCCCCCACTGCTCTGAGGCCGGGATTTCCCCAGTCCCGGCCCCAGGTACACCACACGCGCGGCGGGTGCGTCTATCGAGCAAGGGGCGGCCCTTTTCCTGGAGAACCCTGTCCAGGGGATGCGGGGGGAGGGCTGCCCCGCCATGGCTGCGGCGCCGGTGCCGTGAGCACCTGGGAGGCGGCCCGGTGAAAGGCACGCATGATGGCGTTAATCCCGGCGAAGGTGATCGTCCGGATCAGCAGCACCACCAGCAGCGATCTGGGCGAGCTGTCCTGGGAGTGGGTGCTGCGCGCTGACGGGGAGGTTTGCTATCGGCTCACCAAGGTTGACGGCCACCCGGAACGCAATCCGTGGACGGCGGTCACCCGGCTGCCAGCGACCGGGCTGCAGCCAGCACAGGGGGACCATGCCCGGAGGATGGACCTGGTGGCTGGTCTCGCCCGCCAGCACGGGCATCAGGTCAGCTGAACACGGGAGCATCTGTGCAGAGTCGGCATATCGTAGGAGGGGCCTCGCTGAGCGTGTGCCCGGCCTGGATGCCGGCCGTCCGGGCACTGGGGAATCCGTGCCGGGCGCACACTGAGCAGGACGGAACGGGCGACGCAACCCGGGGACGCCCCTGCACTGGGGATCTGCAGCCCCCGGGCTGCGCACCTCCTGTTACCCCGGCGCGCGGCGGGACATGCCCGGGTCAGGCCGATGGTTACGCGATCTGCAGGCAGCCGTTATCAAGCCGTGATAGGCCCGGCTCCATGACCCGCACCCGGGCAGCCAGAAAGGTGATCAGGCAGCCCGGGATTGATTCCCGCCCATCACCTGACCGAGCGCTGAGCGCGCGCCGCTCACCTGCCTGGCCTGATCAGGCCGCGTACGAGTTAGCCGGGCCGCCGGGGCGGCGTCCGGGCCGTGGGTTTATTGCTGCTGATGGCAGACTTGGCTCATGTCTGGCCCGCCCGCCGCCCGTCCCGGGGCGGACAGCTACCAGGCCGCCGCGGCCATCCTGGCGCAGCGCGATCCCGTGCTGCGCCGGCTGATCGACGAGGCCGGGCCGGTCCGGATGCAGGCCCCCGCGGTGTCGCACCTGGCCTCGCTGGTCCGCGCGATCGTCTATCAGCAGCTGGCGGGAACGGCCGCGGCCGCCATCCACGGCCGCCTGCTCGCCGCGCTGGACGGCGAGGTAACCGCGGAACGGCTGCTGTCCCTGCCGCCGGAGACCCTGCGCACGGCCGGCCTGTCCGCGGCCAAGGCCGCCTCGCTGCAGGATCTGGCCAGCAAGGTACTGGACGGCACGGTGGTGCTCGACCCGGGCCAGCTGCGCGGGGAGAGCGACGACGAGGTGGTGACCCGGCTGTCCGCGGTCCGCGGCATCGGGAAGTGGACCGCGGAGATGTTCCTGATGTTCCAGCTGCAGCGGCTGGACGTGTGGCCGACCGGGGATCTGGGCATCCGCAAGGGGTACGGGCTGGCCTGGGAGATACCGACGCCGACGGCCAGGCAGCTGGATCCGCTCGGCGACGGTTACCGGCCCTACCGTTCGGTCCTGGCCTGGTACTGCTGGCGAGCGGCCGACTGTACGCGGGCGCGGCCGACAGCGCCCTCACCCGCTGACCGGCTCGGCGGGGTGGCCCTGCTCGCCGCGGGTGGCGAGTGCCGCGATCTGGTCGGCGAACTCGGGCCACAGCGGCCGGGGCAGGTCGTGCCCCATCCCGGGATACCCGACGAAACGGCAGCCGGGGATGGCCCGGGCGATGGCCAGCCCGCCGCTCGGCCCGACCAGCGGGTCGTGCAGCCCGTGGATGACCAGCGCGGGCACGGAGATGCTGCGCAGCGCCGCGGTCCGGTTGGGCTGGGTGAGGACCGCCTCGAACTGGCGCAGCGAGCCGGCCGGGTCGTAGCCGCGATCCCAGCTCCGCCCGGCCACATCCCGGACGTACGCCTCGTCGAACGGGAAGCCCGGCGAGCCGATGACCCGGAACGTCTCGACGGCGGCGGCGATCGCGGCGTCCCGCCCGGAGACCACCTCGCGGCGCAGCAGCCGGGCGTAGATCCGCGGCTTGGCCAGCCCGACCCGCAGCGACCCGGTTGACGTCATCATCAGCGTGAGCGACCGGACCCGGCCCGGGTAGGCGAGCGCGAACGTCTGCGCGATGAAGCCGCCCATCGACGCCCCTACCAGATGCGCGCTGGTCAGCCCCAGCCCGTCCAGCAGCCCGGCCACGTCGCCGGCCATGTCGGCGATGGTGTAGGGCGGCGGGCGCCGCCGGCTCAGCACCTCGCCGAGCCGCGGCGGCCGGACATGGTCCAGATGGGTCGAAGCCCCCACGTCCCGGTTGTCGAACCGGACCACGAAATGACCGCGCCCGGCGAGCGTTTCGCACAGCTCGTCAGGCCAGGCGATCATCTGCGTGGCCCACCCCATGGCCAGCACGATCGCTGGATCCCCGGCGTGGCCGAATGTCTCGTAAGCCAGCTCGATGCCGTTGGCCGCGACCCGGCGCGGCAAGCGGGCAGCCACATCACTCATTCGTGCAGTCTTGCATGCGTAACGCCGGCCGGAGCGACTGGCCGCCGCCGCTGCCCAGTGCGGTGGCGCGTTACTGGCGGTTCCTGATGGCCCTTCTGCGGTAGGCGAGGCTGCCTGCACCGGCCAGGATGGCTGCGGCGCCGACGGTCAGCAGCAGTGCGTCCTGGAAGCCCGCCGTGCCGCCGCCGCCGGTGGCCGGTGCCACCGTGGGGAACGGGCTGGGCGTGGCGCTGGGCGTCGGGCTGGGCGCCAGGGACGGCGATGCGGACGGGGATGGGCTGGCCGGGGGAGTCGTGGTGTCGCTCGGGGCCGGGGTGGGGGTGACCGTGCTGGTCGGCGTGCCGGTGGGCGAGGAGGTGCCACCCGGTGAGAACGTAGGTGACCCGCCGGGGGTCGAGCCGCCGGTGCAGGCCGATACCAGGACAGAGACGAGGATGGCCGCGACGCCGCTGAGGGCGGCCAGCCGCGCCTGCCGGCCCAGCGCTGCGCAGGCCGTGCTCATCTTCATGAGACCTCCTCACCTGCCCGGCGGCCTGCCGTCAGCGTTCCGGTTTCCGCGCAAAACCGGCATCGGCAGGAAAACGGGCAGCCGCCTTCGCTGCCCGGGCCGGCTGAAGGCGGGTCCCCGAATGCGCTGGCGGCCATAAAAGGTATAGCCCCATGACTAGCACTGGTGTGCAATGGCGTCTTCAACACTGAAATATTAGGCTACGCGATTAGAACGGTATAGGGAAGACGGAGGGGGGACGAGGGATTGCGGGAGGCCGAGTGGCGGCGGGTCGCCGGGTTCCGGGTGGTCGTATCGTGGCCGGACAGCCGGTACGCCCCGCTGCCCAGTACCCTGCCGCCGCGCAACCTCCGGGCCCGGCTGGCCGGGATAGCAGGCGTCCTGCTGATCCTGACCGGGGTGATCGCGGTCGGCGTGACGCTCGCCGTCCAGCAGCATGCGCCGCAGCCTGGCCTGTCGGCCGCGGGTGACATCGGGGCGGCGGCCCGGGGCCCGTGGCTGCGGCGGTCGGCGCCGGTTTCCGTCGACATCCCGGCCATCGGCGTGGACTCGAAACTGCTCCGCCTGGGCAAAAATGCCAACGGCACGATCCAGGTGCCGTCGCTTACCGGCCAGGCCAGCCGGGCGGCCTGGTACAAGTACTCGCCGACACCAGGCCAGATCGGCACCTCGGTCATTGAGGGCCACGTCGACACCTACCAGGGCCCGGCCATCTTTTTCCGGCTCGGGGCGCTGCGCCCGGGCGACCGGGTCGTCGTCCGGCTGGCCGACGGCGTGGTGGCGATATTCCGCATCACCGGCGTCCGCCAGTACCTCAAATCCAGGTTCCCGGCCAAAGTCATTTTCGGCGCCGCCAACTATGCGTCACTGCACCTCATAACGTGCGGCGGTGCCTTCGATTACGCCACCCACCATTATCTCAGCTCGACGGTGGTATTCGCCTCGCTCACCTCGGCGCGGCGGCCCGGCCACCGGCGGCACTGAGTTCGGCTCAGGCCAGCGCGAGATCGGTCCGGGCGAAGTCGTCACCAATGCAGAGCAAGGACTCGCCTGCTAGCCGCGCCACGGCATAGGTCAGGCAGTCGCCGAAGTTGAGCTGCGCTTTATGCCGGCCCCGGCCGAACCGCAGGTACGCGGCAACGGCTTCCCGCCAGTGCGTCTCCCCGAACGGGACTTCGTCGATGGCGAACTCGGCTAGCAGCCGGACCAGCAGGTCGCGGGGATCGTGCCGGAGCCGCGCCGCGAGCACCAGCCCGGTCTCGGCCAGCGTAGGAGTGCCGACCCCCGCTGAGGGGGCGCCGGACAACTTGGTGATGAGTTCCTGGTGACCCGGCTCACGGAAAACGACGGCGACCAGCGCCGACGAGTCTACGATCACGTCCCCTCCGGGCCGTAGCCAAGGATCTCGTCCTCTTCGTCCCGGCTCAGGTGGCGGCCGAGTTCGTCCGCCGGTATCCGTGGCCAGACCTCGCTCTGCAGGTACTGCAACACCCGTGCCGCACGGTCGGTCGGGGCGACCCGGTAGGCCAGCCGCTGCCGCCGTTCGGCCAGCGCGCGGCGGATGGCCTCGGTCTTGGTTTCACCGGTTATCCGCGCCACCTCGGCGGCAAGCTGCTCCACTTCTTCGTTCTTTATGTTCAGCGCCACATTCCTACATTACAGCAAAATTCTACCTTGGTGTAATTCCGTGGCCGTGCTTGGTATACCGCCTGACGGGGGGCTGCGTCAGGAGCGGCCGTCCGCGCGCCGGGTGGCGGCGGCTGCGCCGGCCACCGCGCAGAGCACGGCCGCCAGCAGCAGGGTGACCGCTGCGGCGTAGCCGATGTCCCGGCTGGCCGGCGCCGGGGCGGGTCTAGCTGTGCGGGGCGCGCTCCATGCTGACCTGGGTCTCGCGGTCCGCGAAACCGGTGCCGCGGTAGACCCGGATGGCGCCCTCGCCGGGATCGGCCACGATCACCAGCGTGCTGGCCCCGAGCCGGTCGATGGCGTACTGGCCGGCCCGCCAGACCAGCGTCCCGGCCAGCCCCTGGCGGCGGGCGGAAGGGTGCGTGGCGACGTCCTGATACCGGGCCAGCCCGCCGGCCGTGGCAAAGACACCCAGCTGGGCGAGCAGCTCCCCGGCCCGGAACGCGCCGAACCAGGCTCCCTGGCCGGCTTCGGTGAGACGGCGCCGGACCGCATACCTGGCTTCGACGAAGGCCGGGCCGGCCGGCCCACCGTCGGCCGCATCGCACGCGATCTGCAGCCGCGTGGCCTGCTGCCAGTCGCCGTCCCCGGCCAGCGGCCGGATGACCGCGTCCCAGCACGGATTGGGCGGTTCCCGGGGAGTCGCGGTGGTCAGCACCGTCTCCCGCTGTGGCACCAGGCCGGCCGCGGTGAAACTGCCGAGGTCCGCAGCAGGGCCGCCGATGCCATCCAGGCCCAGCGCGACGTGACCGGCGGCCGGGAACTCGGCGCGGAACAGTGACAGCCACGGCTCCGCCTCGCCGTAGGCCGCCGCGGCGGGCAGCAGCAAGAAGTTGCCCCACCAGAAGTCCGGCTGAGCCGGACTGCGGACGGTCACGTAGCCGCGATGGTCCACCACCTCGCCGCCCTCCAGGGCGCGCAGCCTGAGGTCGGTCCGGAATCCCAGCGAGATGACATCCACGGCAGGAGCCTAACCAGGGCCAGCGCGCCGGTCTGGATGTGCGGGTCAGGGCAGCAGCTGATGCTGGCCGCAGCCCGGGGCCGGCCCCGGGCTGCGTGGTCGATGCTCATCAGGATGCTCCGCTCCCGGCCCGCCGTGCCGGGTCGTCCACCGCCTCTCCTTTGCCCGCCAGCGGCCAGCCGGTTCAGCCTCCGGGAGATTCTTCGCTGGCCGGAGGTTAGCGTCGGAGCGTGACCGGAGCGATTGGCGGCGAGAAGAGCGGGTGGCGGGCGCACGGCGAACGGGCCATCTATGACAGCCCGTGGGTGTGGCTGGGCCAGGTGGACGTCGAACTGCCGGACGGCCAGCGGATCTGGCATCACGTCGTCCGGCTGCCACGGGCGGTGGTGATGCTGCTGCTGGATGACCAGGACCAGGTGCTGATGCTGTGGCGGCACCGGTTCATCCCGGACCGGTGGGGCTGGGAGCTGCCGGGCGGCCTGGTCGAGGACGGGGAGGATCCGGCCGACGCGGCCCAGCGGGAACTGGCCGAGGAGACCGGATACCGGGCCGGCCGGGTGGATCACCTGATCACATTCCAGGCGCTGGCCGGGCTGGCCGATGCGGAACGGACCGTGTTCACCGGCCAGGCTCCGCAGCGGATCGGCGAGCCGACCGACACCACGGAAAGCGAGCGGCTGGGCTGGATCCCGCTGCCGTCGGTCCCCGGCCTGATCGCGGCCGGGCAGATCTGGACGTCCGGGACGGTGGTCGGGCTGCTCCAGTTCCTCGCCGGGCGGCGGTCGTAGCAGACGAAGAGTGCCCCGGCCGTGGGGGGGTCGGCCGGGGCACTGTCACCGCGGCCGGGGGGATGGCCGCGGGTGCCGCTGGGTGGAAGCGGCTCTTCGCCTAGTCAAACGACGGGCAACGCGGATCCGTTACAGGACGGCCTGGCTGCTGCTGATCTGATGGTGGCCGGACGGGCGCCGCGCCGCCTGCTCCGTCAGCTTGACGAGCGGGCAACGCGGGACTTGCGCGGCCCCGTTGGCGAACTGGGCATGGAGATCTGCGGGCGGATGTCGGCGAGCAGCGTGCGGGCACGCTGGAGCGTCTCGATGCCGATCGCGGCGCCGTGTGCGTTGGCCCAGGTTTCCTGCTCGGCGGTGATCGTGGCCAGCGCGTGCCGGCCTTGAGGGGTGAGGGTGAGCAGCCGCGCCCGCGTCGAGCACCACCCAGCGGGCCAGTGACTGGCCGCCGTAGCGGGCCAGCGCCTCGCCCGCGGCAGTCACGAGCTGCCCCAGACCGCCAGCCTCAACCACAAACCTGGTGAACGCCTCACCGGCCGGGGTGCGAGCCATCCGCGCAGGAGCGCGCCCGGCTGGAACGGCTCAGGCAGTTCCTCTCGCCGGCCGGAAACGCCTACTTCCAGATCCACGCCTACCGGCCGCAGATGATCAGCTACCCGCTCACCGACTCACCCACCGGCCAGCTCGCCTGGGCGCTTGACCGGATGGCCGACTGGACCCACGGCCCAGTCGAACAGGCCCTCACCCGCGAGCAGATCCTCACCAATGTCATGCTCTACTGGACCACCAAAACGGCAGCATCCGCGGCCCGCATGTACTACGAGAACATGCACTCCGAGGCGGCCTGGGGACGGCCGCCCGCCCGCACACCGATCGGTGTCGCGGCCTTCGCCGAAGACGTCGCCATCCGCCGTTACGGCGAGCAGGCCCACAACATCACCCACTGGAGCGACTTCGGCCAAGGCGGCCATTTCGCCGCCATGGGAACGCCGCAGCTGCTCATCCCGGGCATCCGCACGTTCTTCCGCGCCGTCCGGTAATTCGGCGCCACGTGGTCAAAGACAGGATTCGAGGCTGCTGCCGCGCTGCACCACCGGGGTGCAGGCCATTTTTGCGCGAGCACGACATTGATGACCAGAACGGACGGGAACTTGGCTCCGCTTCGGGATAAGAGCGCACCGAAGTCTGTGTCCGCCGACACCACGCGGTGCTCCGCGCGTGCGCTGTCCAGAACAACCTCATCGGCTGCAGACTGCAAACCGACCTGGCGGACGTGACTCACATCGGGACCTGCGGCCCGCAAGATGTCGGCCAGGACCGGCGACAGGTTGTTGTCGACGAGGGTTGACGAGGAATCTCATGCGGTAGGCCGGAGAGGTAGCTCTCGCTCACGGACGGCCTCGGCCGCGTACAACAGGGCTTCTCGCACGTCCTCACGTATCAGGCCGGGAAGTTCGGCGATGATCTCGTCAGTAGACATCCCGTCCGCCACCATCGCGACCACCGTCGCCACGGGGATGCGCCAACCGCCACCGGACACGCAATGAGCCCGACGCCCTCAACGCTGACCGGGCCGAGGCAGTGGAGCTTTGACCCGCGGTAAGGGTGGGCGCCCCGAGCGCGGCGCGGTGCCCGGCTCGACCATCCCGGTGGACAGCGAAGCAGAGATACTGCGGCCAGCATGGCACCTGGGTCTGGTGCCAGAGGAGCGGGCAGCACAACGACCGGCACGGCCGCCGGTGCGCGGATCCTCCCGATCATCGCTGGCCTGGGCGCTGGCTGTTATCGCTCTCCGGTGCCGCCTCGTGGGTGCTGCTGCGAGCGTCGTACAAATCGGCATGAGCGTGCTGATACTGGCTCTATGACTGAGACCGAGTCCCTGATCGCCGAGGTCCGCCAACTGCGCGCCGATGTCGCCCGGCTGCACGCCGCGCACACGCCGGTGCACATCCGGCACGGCTGGATGAACCTGCTCTTTAAAGACCTTTCCACCAACCCGTACACCCAGTACAAGGTCCACATGTGGGGTGCGATCTACTGGCTGATCAACTTCCCGCTGATCTGCTGCTTGTTCTTCTTCACGCCCACGCTGTGGCTCAAGCTCGGCATCTTCATCACGCTGATCTACTCGATCTACGCCAACCTTGCGACCGACTACGGCGCCATGTCAGCAGCCGAGGCAGCGTTCGGGCAGCCGCAGCCGCCGCCGATCCCACTTGAGCCCCCGGTGCCGCCGGTATGAGGCGGCGCAAGACCGCCGGGCGGTGCGGCTCCGGACTGATCTGTGAAGCGCCCCCGGCAGTGTCCAACCTCAGGACATCGTTATGGGGTGTCTCAAGACATAGGAATATTCCAGCCGTCACGGTGCGCCTGGTCACTGAACCCAGGGCATCGCTCCCCGAAACTCCGGAGCGGTTCACCCCCATATTTCTGGCCTCGTGGCATGTGCCGTGCGATGGTTAGGGTGCGGATTGGAAGGGGTGGGGGACATGCCGTTGGTGGCGGCTCTGATGGCGCTGGCGGCGCTGGCCGGAAACACAGTGGTGACCGCAGCGGTGACTGATGCGTGGGGGGCGGCCAAGAAGGGGTTTGCGCGGTTGCTGGGCCGGGGCGACCCGGACAAGACGCAGGCTGCGGAACGACGGCTGGAGGAGACACGCGAGCAGCTCATCACGGCGACACCTGACGAGCTGGCCCGGGTCCAGGCGGCTTTGGAGGCGCAGTGGGCGACCCGGCTGGCGGACCTGCTAGAGGACCATCCGGACGTAGCGACCGACCTTCGTGCCCTGGTAGACGAGATTCAGTCGCAGGTGTCCGCGGCCGATCATTCGGTAGTGGCCGGGCGGGACATGAACGTCCACGGTGGCGTGAACATCGCCGATAGGGGCGGGGTCGTGGCCCGCGATGTCCAAGGCTCGATCTCGACCGGAAACCCTACTCAGCCGGGCCCGGCGAACAGCTAGCCGGGCCCGGGTTCACCGGGGACCTTGGGGCGGGCGCGGTAGCCGCCACGCTGGGCGGGGTGGCGGTCGGCCATGTGGACAGCCTGAGCCTGTCTGTCGAACGTCACCGGCCCGAGGTGGTGGGGCAGCCGGTGCGGCTTGCGCTGCGTCCACCGCCGCTGGCTGGGCGGGAGGAACTGCTGGCCGAGCTGGACTCGCGGCTGGCCAGTGGTGGTGCCTCGGGTCCGCGCACAGTGGTCTTGTCCGGTCTTGGGGGTGCAGGTAAGACAAGCGTGGCGGTGGAGTATGCCTACCGTCATCTGGCCGAGGTCGGGTTGGCCTGGCAGTTTGCGTGCGAGGATGCGGCGGTGCTGACGGCCGGCTTCGCCGATCTAGCAGCGCAGCTGGGTGCTCTGGACCTCGCTGATGCCCGGGATCCAGTGGACTCGGTGCACGGGGTGCTGGCCGCTTATCCGCGCGAATGGCTGCTCGTGTTCGACAACGCCGCGGACCGGGGCTCAATCGCGTCGTTCTTGCCCCCGGCTGGCCGGGGGCGGGTGCTGATCACCAGCCGGGACCAGATCTGGCCGATCGGCCACGCCCTGGACGTGCCGGTGCTCGACCCAGAGGTAGCGGCCGAGTTCCTGGTCAACCGCACCGGTGACCCGGATCGGCAAGCGGCCCTGGATCTGGCCGGTGAGCTTGGCGGCCTGCCGCTGGCGCTGGAGCAGGCCGCTGCCTACATCCAAGCCACCGCCAGCAGCCTGGCGGGGTACCTGGGTTCGTTCCGGCAGCGCCGGGAGGAGTTGCTGGCCCGTGGTGAGCCGACCGGGTATGACGAGACGGTCGCCACTACTTGGTCGCTGGCGTTGCGCGATCTCGCGGAATCCGCGCCTGGCGCGGTGGGCCTGTTGCGGCTGCTGGCGTGGTACGCGCCGGAAGCGATCCCGCTGTCCCTGCTGTTGCAGCCCCGGCCCGGGCTGCCGGATGAGTTCGGGACAGAAGTGGCGCCGCTGCTGGTGCCGCTGCTGGATGACCCCCTGGCTGCTGGCGACGCGGTCGCGGCGCTGCGCCGGTATTCGCTGATCACCCCGGCGCGGGATGGATCGGTGTCGGTGCATCGGTTGGTGCAGGCGGTGACCATAGGCCAGCTGCCCAAGGAGCTGCGTGATGCCTGGCGCGCGGCGGCCACCGCCGTGATCGAGGCTGCGCTCCCAGACGACCCGCGGCAACCCGATACCTGGCCCGTTCTTAATGCGCTGCTGCCACAAGTTCAGGCGGCCGTCACCGCAGATAGCGACAGCGTGGCGGCGGTGTCGATGTACCTGCTATATAGCGGAAGTTACGTCACCGGCCGTGAGTTCTGCCGGGGGGCCCTGGAGGCTCGGCTGGAGGCTCTCGGGGCCGAGCACCCCGATACGCTTTATGTTCAAAGTAACCTCGCCACGTTCATGGGGCTGACCGGGGATGCGGTCGGCGCCCGCGACCAGCTCGCCGCGCTGCTGCCCGTCATGGAACGGGTGTCCGGCGCCGAGGACCCAGACACGGTGACTGTCCGGAACTATCTTGCCCGGTGGACCGGAGAGGCGGGGGATGCCGCCGCCGCCCGCGATCAGTACGCCGCGCTGCTGCCCATCATGCAGCGGATGTTCGGCGCAGAGGAGTCAATCACCCTGGCCACAGCCCTCAACCTAGCCCTGTGGACTGGGCAGGCGGGGGATGCGGCCGCCGCCCGCGACCAGCTCGCAGCGCTGCTGCCGGTCATGGCGCGGGTGTCCGGCCCCGAGGACGCACTCACCCAGAGCGTCGCCGCCAGCCTGGCCCTATGGACTGGACAGGCGGGGGATGCGGCCGCCGCCCGCGACCAGCTCGCTGCGCTATTGCCGCTCCGCGAGCGGGTCTCTGGTGCCGAGCACCCTGAAACTCTGACCACACGTAACGTCCTCGCCCTCTGGACCGGGGCTGCGGGTGATGCGGCCGGTGCCCGGGATCAGCTTGCCGCGCTGCTGCCCGACGTGGAGCGGGTCGAGGGCCCCGGACACCCAACCACGCTCAACGTCCGAAGTAACCTCGCCCTCTGGACTGGGAATGCGGGGGATGCGGCCGGTGCCCGGGATCAGTACGCGGCGCTGCTGCCGGTCCGCGAACGGGTCTCTGGCCCTGAGCACCCCGACACCCTGACCGCCCGCGCCAACCTCGCGACCTGGACCGGCAACGCGGGGGATGCGGCCGCCGCCCGGGATCAGTACGCGGCGCTGCTGCCGGTCCGCGAACGGGTCTCTGGCCCTGAGCACCCCGACACCCTGGCCACGCGCGGCAACCTCGCGACCTGGACCGGCAACGCGGGGGATGCGGCCGCCGCCCGGGATCAGTTCGCGGCGCTGCTGCCGGTCCGCGAACGGGTCTCTGGCCCTGAGCACCCCGACACCCTGGCCACGCGCGGCAACCTCGCGGCCTGGACGGGGGCTGCGGGGGATGCGGCCGGTGCCCGGGATCAGTTCGCGGCGCTGCTGCCGGTCCGCGAACGGGTCTCTGGCCCTGAGCACCCCGACACCCTGACCGCCCGCGGCAACCTCGCGGCCTGGACGGGGGCTGCGGGGGATGCGGCCGGTGCCCGGGATCAGTACGCGGCGCTGCTGCCGGTCCGCGAACGGGTCTCTGGCCCTGAGCACCCCGACACCCTGACCGCCCGCGCCAACCTCGCGACCTGGACCGGGAACGCGGGGGATGCGGCCGGTGCCCGGGATCAGTACGCGGCGCTGCTGCCGGTCCGCGAACGGGTCTCTGGCCCTGAGCACCCCGACACCCTGGCCGCCCGCGGCAACCTCGCGGCCTGGACGGGGGCTGCGGGGGATGCGGCCGGTGCCCGGGATCAGTACGCGGCGCTGCTGCCGGTCCGCGAACGGGTCTCTGGCCCTGAGCACCCCGACACCCTGGCCACGCGCGGCAACCTCGCGGCCTGGACCGGGAACGCGGGGGATGCGGCCGGTGCCCGGGATCAGTTCGCGGCGCTGCTGCCGGTCCGCGAACGGGTCTCTGGCCCCGAGCACCCCCACACCCTGATAGACCGAAATAACCTGGCCTACTGGACCGTGGAAGCCGACGATCGCGCCGGGTCCGGGTGAAGTAGCTCCCGTGCATACACGAGGCACGAAGCGCCATCCTACGGGTGGCTAATTTGCGCGTATCGAGGGCACCATGACCCATAGGTTCATGGTGTCCTCGATGTCTTGCGGCATCACAATAGCGCCCCCGGCAGGATTCGAACCTGCGCACCCGCCTCCGGAGGGCGGTGCTCTATCCCCTGAGCTACGGGGGCTCCAGGACGCAGAAAGAGTATCAGCACGCGGCGGCGTTCTGCGCCACCGTTTCCCCTGGGCGGCCGGGGGGGACGGCCGGGCCAGGCCCCGCCGGGCAGCCGCGGGGCCGGGCGTGTTGGTGCGGAAAGTCCCCGGGACGCGCTAGCCTCGCGGCGTGGCGGAGGCTCTGGGACGTGTGCTCGTGGTCGACGACGATGAGGTAATTCGTCAGCTCATCGCGGTCAACCTCACGTTGGAAGGTTTCGATGTGGCGACCGCGGTGGACGGCCAGGATTGCCTGGACAAAGTGGCCGCGATCGACCCCGACGTCATCACGCTCGACGTCATGATGCCGCGGCTGGACGGCTGGGTCACCGCCGGGCAGCTCCGGCGCAATCCGCAGACCAGCCGGATCCGGGTGGTCCTTATCACCGCCCGGGCCCAGGAGGATGACAAGAGCCGCGGCCGGGAGATTGGCGTGGACGCCTACCTGACCAAGCCGTTCGACCCGGGCGAGATGATCCGGGTGGTCCGCGGGCTGGCGGCCACGGTGCCCGCCGACCGGCAGGACGGGGACATCGCTCGGGGCACGGCCGGATCCAGCCTGACGGGCTGGGACGGGCCTGGCTGCTGGGCCGCTGGGGACGGTCCCCAATACCGGATGGCCAGCCCGGATACCCTTCTCTAAGTGACCATCGGGGATCTCAGCGCGGCCGTGGCCGCGGCGGCCGGAGCGGCGCAGGCGGACGGCCAGCTGGCCGGTCCGGTGCCGCCGGACGGTGCGGCGCTGGCCGGAACCTGGCGCCCCGTCCCGGCGGCCGACGGGGGCGGCCCGGGCAGCTACGCGACCACGATCCCCTTCGTGCTGGCCACCCGGTCGGCCAGCGATCCGGCCAAGATAGCCGCCGTGCTCGCGGCCCGGCTGCCGGGGGTAGCTCCGGGCGCAGGGATCGCCCGCGCCGCCGTGACCGGCGCCGGGTACCTGTCGCTCACCGTCAGCCCCGAAGCGCTCGGCCGGCTGGCCGCCCGGATCAGCCGGGCGGGCCCGGATTGCGCGCGCAGTGACGCGCTGCGCGGCACCATGCTGGCTGCCCCACGCCAGGCCATGCTGA
Organism: uncultured Actinomycetes bacterium; assembly: GCA_963834515.1. Classification (GTDB taxonomy): domain Bacteria; phylum Actinomycetota; class Actinomycetes; order Streptosporangiales; family Streptosporangiaceae; genus RYN-230. The sequence goes on from CAWICB010000002.1 coordinate 659,470, forward strand.
CCGCCGCGGCCGGCTGGGACGACGCCTGGCAGCGGCTCGCCGCGGAACTCACCGGCCGGCTGGCCAGCGCGGCGGGTGCCGAGGTGACCTGGGTGGCCGGGCCGGCCAGTCCCGGGCGGGCCGGGCTGGGCCGGGCCCGCCCGGGGCTGGTGGCCGGGGCGGTGGAGTTCGCCGGGCCGGATGCCATCCGGTATGCGCTCGGCCGGGCCGTGCCCAGCAGGACCGGCCCGGGGGCCCGCATCCGGGACATCGACCCGGGCGCCGCCGCCGCGCAGCATCTGGGCAATCCCTTCTATGCTGTCCGGTACGCGCATGCGCACGCTGCGTCCATCCTCCGGCAGTCCACCGACCCCGGCCTGCCAGCGGCGGATCCAGCGCGGTTCCAGCCGTGGCTGCTCGCCCACCCACGCGAGCGGACGCTGCTCGACGCGATGTCCTGGCTTCCGGAACGGGTGGCCGGGGCGGCGCGCCGGCGCCAGCCGCATGTGCTCGCCGCCTACCTGGAGGGCCTGGCCGGGATGTACCTGGACTGGCAGGAGTGCTGCTCCCTCAGCCAGCCCGGCGCGGTCCCGCCCGGCCCGGGTGTACCTCCAGGGGCAGTGGGAACAGCGGGCACGGCGCCGTCGCCCGGGACAGCGCTGTGGCCCGGCACACCGCTCGGCCGGGCCAGGCTGCTGCTGGCCAGTGCGGTGCGGACGGTGCTGGGCACCGGTCTCGGGCTGCTCGGCGTGGCCGCGCCGGACGGCTGCTAGCCGCCGGCACCCGGCCGGAGATCACCGGCCCTGATCAACCACACCCGACCAGCGAGGAACGCCAATGAGCCGAGTCGCCCACCCGGCTGGCCCGCGGCACGCCGACGTGCTGCCCGCGGAGCACCCGCCAGCGCCGCCGCGCGACCTGAACGAGCTGCAGCCGGCGATCTGGCCGCGCACCGCGCACCGGTCCGGCGGCGTGCTCACCATCGGGGGGCTGGACGTGCGGGATCTGGCCGCCGAGTTCGGCACCCCGCTGTTCGTCTGTGACGAGGACGACTTCCGGCTGCGCTGCCGCGGCTACCGCGAGGCGTTCGGCGCCGAGGCCGGGGTGTTCTATGCCGCCAAGGCGTTCTGCTGCCGGGGTGTGCTGCGCTGGGTGACCGAGGAGGGCCTGGGCGTCGATGTGTGCACCGGCGGCGAGCTCGAGGTCGCGCTGCAGGCCGGGGTGCCCGCGGGCCAGATCACCCTGCACGGCAGCAACAAGCTGCCCAGCGAGCTGGCCCGGGCGCTGGAGGTGGGCGTGGGCCACATCGTGGTGGATTCGTTCGAGGAGATCGCCCGGCTGGCCTACCTGACCGAGCCGGAGGTCACCAGCCCCGGGCTGACCAGGCCGCCCGGGCGGCGGCCGGCCCGTCCTGGTCCGGGTCACCACCGGGGTCGAGGCGCACACTCACGAGTTCGTGGCCACCGCGCACGATGACCAGAAGTTCGGCTTCTCGCTGTCCTCCGGGGCGGCCGCCGAGGCGGTCCGCCGGGTGCTGGCCTGCCCGGGCCTGGACCTGGCCGGCCTGCACTCACACATCGGCTCGCAGATCTTCGACACCGACGGGTTCGAGATGGCCGCCCGCCGGGTGCTCGGCCTGGCCGCCGCGATCCGCGACGAGCACGGGACGGTGATCCGCGAGCTCAACCTGGGCGGTGGCCTGGGCATCGCCTACACCGGCGAGGACGACCCCGCCGACATCAAGATCATTGCCCAGAATCTGGCCGAGATCGTGCGGGCCCAGTGCGCCAGCGCGGGCCTGCCGGTGCCCCGGCTGACCGTCGAGCCGGGCCGCGCCATCGCCGGGCCCGGCACCGTTACCCTGTACGAGGTCGGGACAGTCAAGGATGTGGACGGGCTGCGCAGTTACGTGAGCGTGGACGGCGGGATGAGCGACAACATCCGCACCGCGCTGTACGACGCGGAGTACACCACGGTGCTGGCCTCCCGGGAGTCGGCGGCCGGGCCGGTGCTGTCCCGGATCGTTGGCCGGCATTGCGAGAGCGGGGACATCGTGGTCCGGGACTGTTACCTGCCCGCCGATGTGGTCCCGGGTGACCTGCTCGCGGTCGCGGCCACGGGCGCTTACTGCCGGTCGATGGCCAGCAACTACAACCATCTCGGGCGCCCGGCCGTGGTGTCCGTGCGGGAGGGGGCGGCCCGGCTGCTGCTGCGCCGGGAGACGATCGAGGACCTGCTCCGGCTGGATGCCGGATGAGCGCGGTGAGTTGAGCACCGTGAGAGGAGAGCGGCCGTAGTGCGGACGCTGAAAGTAGCCCTGCTGGGCTGCGGCACGGTGGGCTCAGAGGTCTTCCGCCTGCTCGGCCAGCAGGCGGACGACCTGGCCGCGCGGATCGGCGCCCGCCTCGAGGTAGCCGGGGTAGCGGTACGGCGGCCTGGCCGGAGCCGGGCTGTGCCGGTGGATCCCAGCCTGCTCACCGCCGATTCCATGGCCCTGGTCACCCGGCCTGACGTGGACATCGTGATCGAGGTCATCGGCGGCATCGAGCCGGTCCGCTCGGTGTTGCTGGCGGCCATGAAATCCGGCAAGTCGGTGGTCACCGCGAACAAGGCGCTGCTCGCCGAGGACGGCGCCACGCTGCACGAGGCGGCCAGGGAAAACGGCACCGACCTCTACTACGAGGCGGCTGTGGCCGGTGCCATCCCGCTGCTCCGGCCGCTGCGCGAATCGCTGGCCGGGGACGCCGTGCACCGCGTGCTCGGCATCGTGAACGGCACCACGAACTACATCCTGGACCGGATGGACACCTCCGGCGCCGGGTTCGCCGACGCGCTGGACGAGGCGCAGTCGCTGGGCTACGCCGAACCCGACCCGACCGCGGACATCGAGGGCTTCGACGCGGCGGCCAAGGCGGCCATCCTGGCCGGGCTGGCCTTCCACACCGGGGTCACCGCGGCCGACGTGTACCGGGAGGGCATCACCGAGGTCACCGCCGCGGACATCGCGAGCGCCAGGGCGCTGGGCCGGGTGGTCAAGCTGCTGGCCATCTGCGAGCGCCGGGACGGCGGGGTCTCGGTGCGCGCTCACCCGGCGATGATCCCGCGCTCGCACCCGCTGGCCGGGGTACGCGAGGCCTACAACGCGGTGTTCGTCGAGGCCGAATCAGCGGGCCAGCTCATGTTCTACGGGGCCGGCGCGGGCGGCGTGCCCACGGCCAGCGCGGTGCTCGGCGACGTGGTCGCGGTGGCCCGCAACCGGCTCGCCGGGACCCGCGGGCCGGACGCGTCCACTTACGCGGGGCTCCCCGCGCTGCCCATGGGGGAGACGCTGACCCGGTACAACGTGGCACTGGACGTGGCCGACCGGCCCGGTGTGCTGGCCCGGGTGGCGGACACGTTCGCCCGGCACGACGTGTCCATCAAGGCGGTGCGCCAGGAAGGCCGGGGCGATGACGCGCAACTGGTCATCGTGACGCACATCGCGCCGGACGCCGCCCTCTCGCGCTGCGTCGCCGAACTGGGCACCATGGACCCAGTCCGCGCCGTGGCCAGCGTGATGCGGGTGGAGGGGGAGGCTGACGAATGAACGCCACCGTGAAGTTGAACGCCACCGTGAAGTCCAAGTCAGCGGAGACCGCGGCTTTCCTGCCGTGGCGGGGGGTGATCGCGCAGTACCGGGACTGGCTGCCGCCGGTGCCGGACGGCGCGGCGGTGATCACCCTGGGCGAGGGGGGACGCCGCTGCTGCGGGCGCCGGTGCTGTCCGCGCAGACCGGCTGCGACGTCTACCTCAAGGTCGAGGGGGCCAATCCGACCGGCTCGTTCAAGGACCGCGGGATGACGATGGCGCTGAGCATGGCCGTCGGCCGGGGTGCTACGGCGGTGATCTGTGCGTCCACCGGGAACACCAGCGCCAGCGCGGCCGCCTACGCGGCGCGGGCCGGGCTGTCCTGCGCCGTCCTGGTGCCCCGCGGCAAGATCGCACTGGGCAAGCTGGCCCAGGCCCTGGTGCACGGGGCCAAGCTGCTCCAGGTGGACGGCAACTTCGACGACTGCCTGGAGCTGGCCAGGAAACTGGCCGCCGACTACCCGGTGGCCCTGGTCAACTCGGTGAACCCGGACCGGCTCCAGGGACAGAAGACGGCCGCCTTCGAGATCGTCGACGAGCTCGGCGACAGCCCGGACGTGCACTGCCTGCCGGTCGGCAACGCGGGCAACATCACGGCGTACTGGATGGGCTACACCCAGTACGCGGCGGGCGGCCGGGCCAGCCGGGCGCCCCGCATGTTCGGCTTCCAGGCCAGCGGTGCGGCACCGATTGTCCGCGGCGAGCCGGTCCGCGCGCCGCAGACCATCGCGACGGCGATCCGGATCGGCAACCCGGCGTCGTGGCGCCTGGCCGAGGCGGCCCGCGACGAGTCTGGCGGGCTGATCGACTCGGTCACCGACCGGCAGATCTTCGCCGCCTACCGGATGCTGGCCGCCCGGGAAGCGGTATTCGGCGAGCTGGCCTCCGCAGCCGGCGTGGCCGGGCTGCTCCAGGCCCGGGAACAGGGCCAGATCCCGGCCGGCTTCGCGGGTGGTCTGCACGGTGACCGGCAACGGGCTCAAGGACCCGGACTGGGCGGTGTCCGCCGCCCCGGCCCCGATCACCATCGCCGCCGACCCCGCGGCCGCCGCGGCCGCGCTGGGCCTGGCCTGAACCGGGAACGGCACGCGTGAGCACTGAGTTCCGCTGGACGGACGCCCCGGTGGTGGTCCGGGCCCCGGCCAGCAGCGCCAACCTCGGGCCCGGCTTCGACTCGCTCGGCCTCGCGCTGTCCCTGCACGACGTGGCGGTGGCCCGGGTGACCAGCGGCGGGCTGGACATCGAGGTGTCCGGTGCGGGCCGGGAGACCGCGGACGCGGGCGAGGACCATCTCGTGGTCCGGGCCATGCGCGCCGCGTTCGGCCTGCTCGGCGGGCAGCCGCCAGGTCTCGGGCTGCGCAGCCTGAACACCATCCCGCACCGCCGCGGGCTCGGCTCGTCGGCGGCCGCGATCGTCGCCGGGATCCTGGCCGCCCGGGCGCTGACCCGGAACGGCCCTGAGCTGCTGCCGGACCCGGCCGTGCTGCAGCTGGCCACCGAGCTGGAAGGGCATCCGGACAACGTGGCGGCCTGCCTGCACGGCAGCCTCACGATCGCGTGGACCGCGGATCCGCCCGGGCCGGCCGGGACGCGCATGGTCCGGCTGCCGGTGCTCGAGGAGATCCGCCCGGTGCTGTGCATCCCGGCTGAGAGGCTGTCCACCACCACTGCGCGCGGCGCGCTGCCCGCCGCCGTGCCGCACCGGGACGCGGCCGCCAACGCGGCGCGCAGCGCACTGCTGGTCGCCGCGCTGACCCGGGTCCCAGCGGTGCTGTTCGACGCCACCCAGGACTATCTGCACCAGCCGTACCGTGCCGAGGTCATGCCGCAGACCGCCGAGCTGCTCGGCCGGCTGCGCGCGGCCGGGGTGGCGGCCACCGTGTCCGGCGCCGGGCCGTCGGTGCTCGCGCTCACCGTGGCGGGTACGAAAACCGGTCCTGACCTGGTGGATTCAATCGCTGCTGAAACGGGTATTGGATGGCGTATAAGCCCCCTGGACATCGACCGGCAAGGCGCGACCCTCCAGACCGCCGTGCCAGCCGAACGCTCCTGAGGCCGCGCGCTGTGCAGCGCACCCGGATGCCCGGTTCCCAGCCGCCTGGCTTCTGGACGCCCAGCAGAGCTGCCTCAGGTGAGCCGCACGGGATACCGGGCCGCGGCTGCTCAGGGTCTTCCACGACACACGGACCGGTCCCGAGGGAATGCTGTGGGCTCTCCTAGTGTTAAGGTAGGCACTGCACCTGATACCCCGCCAAGGGGTAAGGTGCTCGCCCGTCACTTGCCGCCTGACCGGCCTCACCGCCGGGCGGGGTCAGTGACGCTCCGTCAATTCTCTGGGTCACCACTTCCCCTCCGCGTACACCAAACACGGAGTGGTCCTGGCGAACCGGAAGCGGGCGGGGTGCCCAGGCGGGCTACCCCAGCCGTCTGGGCTTGCTCGGAAACCCCTGCCCCGGCCATGGAAGCCGGGTTAGACCTGCGGTTGCCGGCCGCAGGAACCGGCCAGGAAAGCGGCCGTCAGGCGTACCGGGTGGCAGAGCGAGGAACAGGCGACAGCCCGCCCGGCAGTATGGGCACGGCAAAAACTGCAGTACCTGGCCCGGCCGATTCGCCGGGTCGTGACACCGGGTCGACCGGCCGCAAGCGCGGCCGGTGCCCGCTCCCTGGGAAGGACCCCTCGTGAGCGACACCACCGAACTCTTCACCGGCTCCTCGGGCACTTCTGAGGCGTCCCCGGGACCGGACCACGGTTCGCCGGGCACGGCAGCCCCCGCCGGTGAGACGGTGACCGACAAGCCCACCCGCCGCGGCGGTTCCGGGCTGTCTGGCATGCTGCTGGCCGATCTGCAGCGGCTCGCCCAGTCGATGGGCATTACCGGCACGGCGCGGATGCGCAAGGGCCAGCTCGTCGAAGCCATCCAGGCCAGGCAGGAAGGCGGCGCCGCCTATGCCCGGGAGGACGGCGGGGGCGGCCACCGCGAGCGTGGCGGGCCGGTCAACGGCCAGCAGGCCGCGGGCTCGCCGGCGGGCAACGGGAGTGCGGCATACGACAACTCAGTCCAGCGTGGCGCGTCTGCGGGAGCCGGCGCACCTCGCCAGCGTGAGCAGGACGCCATGGAGTCAGATACACCTACTCAGCCCGCTCTGGGCGACGCCGGGCACACATCTGGCCGGCGCAGGAAGCAGCCGCCACTGCGGGCGGCGCGCAGCGAGCCGGATCCCGCGAGGGAGCACAGGCCGGTGGGCCCGCCCAGGGGGACCACGGCGGCCAGCTCGCGTTCGGCGGGCAGGACACTGCCGCGGCGGGCCGGAACGGCCAGGCCCGGCCGGACGGCGGTGACCAGCGGGACGGTGGCCAGCAGCAGGGCGACGGGCAGCGGCGTGACCGGCGGCGCAACGGGCGGCGGGACGACCAGGCCCGGGCGGACAGCGGTGACCAGCGGGACAGCCAGGCCAGCGCGACAGCGGCCGGGACAATGGCGGCCGGGACAACAGCCAGCGGGACGGCGGCGGCCAGCGCGGCGGGCAGATGATCGACCGCGGTGACGACGAGGACGGATCGGGCCGCCGGCGCAGCCGGGACCGGTTCCGCAACCGGAACCGGCGCCGCGAGCGTGGTGGCACCAGCCCCGGCGAGGCCGAGCCGGTCATTGCCGAGGACGACGTGCTCATCCCGATCGCCGGCATCCTGGACGTGCTGGACAACTACGGCTTCATCCGGACCACCGGGTACCTGCCCGGCTCCAACGACGTGTACGTGTCCCTGTCCCAGGTGCGCCGGCACGGCCTGCGCAAGGGTGATGTGATCGAGGGCGCGGTCCGGCAGCCACGCGAGGGCGAGCGCCGGGAGAAGTTCAACGCGCTGGTCCGCCTGGACAAGATCAACGGGCTGGACCCGGAGCAGTCCCGTGGCCGCCCGGACTTCGCCAAGCTGGTCCCGCTGTACCCGCAGGACCGGCTCCGCCTGGAGACCGACCCGGGCGTGCTGACCACGAGGATCATGGACCTGGTCAGCCCGATCGGCAAGGGCCAGCGTGGCCTCATCGTGTCGCCGCCCAAGGCGGGCAAGACGATGATCCTGCAGGCCATCGCCAACGCGATCACCAAAAACAACCCGGAGTGCCACCTCATGGTCGTGCTGGTGGACGAGCGGCCTGAGGAAGTCACTGACATGCAGCGCTCGGTCAAGGGCGAGGTGATCCATTCCACGTTCGACCGGCCGGCCGAGGACCACACCACCGTGGCCGAGCTGGCTATCGAGCGGGCCAAGCGCCTGGTGGAGATGGGCCACGACGTGGTCGTGCTGCTGGACTCGATCACCCGGCTGGGCCGCGCCTACAACCTGGCCGCCCCGGCCAGCGGCCGGATCATGTCCGGTGGCGTGGACTCCACCGCGCTCTACCCGCCCAAGCGGTTCTTCGGCGCGGCGCGGAACATCGAGCACGGCGGCTCGCTGACCATCCTGGCCACCGCCCTCATCGAGACCGGGTCCCGGGCGGACGAGGTCATCTTCGAGGAGTTCAAGGGCACCGGCAACATGGAGCTGCGGCTCCGCCGGGAGCTGGCTGACAAGCGGATCTTCCCCGCGATCGACGTGGATGCCTCCGGCACCCGCAAGGAGGAGATCCTGATGACCCCCGAGGAGCTGAAGATCGTCTGGCAGCTCCGCCGGGTGCTGCACGCCCTGGAGCCGCAGCAGGCTCTTGAAGTGCTCATGGAGCGGATGAAGGAGACCAAGAGCAACGCCGAGTTCCTGCTGCACGTGCAGAAGACCACCGTCGGCCAGGACCGCGGTTAGCCCGGCCGGCCGGGAATCGCCAGGCTGCGCGCTGTGTTGCACGGTCTGGCACACTGAAAGCCACCAATAGCGCGGTACCGGTTCACGCCCGGCGCGGCACGGCCCGCACCCGGCGACCCGGCGACCGCCGGAGCTAGGAGTAGCGAAGTGAAGCCAGGCATCCATCCTGACTATGTGGTGACCGAGGTGACCTGCACCTGCGGGAACACGTTCACCACCCGGAGCACAGCCCAGGACGGCGTGATCCACGCCGACATCTGCTCGCAGTGCCACCCGTTCTACACCGGCAAGCAGAAGATCCTCGACACCGGTGGCCGCGTGGCCCGGTTCGAGCGCCGGTTCGGCCAGCAGGCCACGGGCTCCAGCAAGAAGGCAGCGGGCTCCAAGTAGCTTTACCCGGTCACCGTGCTGGGACGGCGTGGCCCCCTCATCCGAGGACAGGGCCATGCGGTCGCGGCACGGTGATCGTCCGTTTGGGCCCAGTCAAATTGAGCGCAGCCAACGAAAGGACGATGACGGTGTTCGACCGGCTCGGTGAGCTGGCGGCAGAGCACGCGGAGCTGGAGCGCACGCTCGCGGACGCGGCTGTGCACGCCGATCCCGAGCGCGCCCGGGCGATGTCCCGGCGCTACGGCGAGATCACCCCGATCGTCGAGACCTACCGCGAGTGGCAGCAGACGTCGGCCGACGAGGCCACCGCGCGCGAGCTGGCCGGCGAGGATCCGTCGTTCGCGGCCGAGGCCGAGCAGCTCGCCCAGCACCGGGCCGGCCTCGAGGACCGGCTGAACGAGTTTCTCGCCCCCCGGGATCCCAGCGACGGCAAGGACGTCATCCTGGAAGTGAAGGCGGGCGAGGGCGGTGAGGAGTCCGCCCTGTTCGCCGGGGACCTGCTGCGCATGTACCTGCGGTACGCCGAGCGCCAGGGCTGGAAGACCGAGGTGCTCGACTCCACCATGACCGGCCTGGGCGGCTACAAGGACGTTACGGTCGCAGTCAAGTCCGGCGGCAGGGGCAGCTCCGCCGACGGGGTCTGGTCCCGGCTCAAGTACGAGGGCGGCGTGCACCGCGTGCAGCGCGTCCCGGTCACCGAGTCGCAGGGCCGGATCCACACCTCAGCCGCGGGCGTGCTGGTCATGCCCGAGGCCGACCCGGTCGAGGTCACCATCGACCCGAATGACCTGCGGGTGGACGTGTACCGGTCATCCGGGCCGGGTGGGCAGAGCGTGAACACGACCGACTCCGCGGTGCGGATCACGCACAAGCCGACCGGGATCGTGGTCTCCTGCCAGAACGAGAAGAGCCAGCTGCAGAACAAGGAGCAGGCGATGCGCATCATGCGCGCCCGGCTGCTGGCCCAGGCGCAGGCCGACGCCGACGCGCAGGCCTCCGCGGAGCGACGCAGCCAGGTCAAAGAGGTGGACCGGTCACAGCGGGTGCGCACCTACAACTTTCCGGAGAACCGCATCTCCGACCACCGGGTTGGCTACAAGGCCTACAACCTGGATCACGTCATCGACGGCGACCTGGACGCGGTGATCACCGCCCTGGTGGACGCGGACCGCTCCGAGCGGGCGGCAGCGGCCGATGCCAGCTGAGCTGGCCAGACCGCGCCCGTCTGCCCGGGCCGGGGCCCGCGGGCGGCGTTCCCGGGGCGCCGGATGACCTTGCTGCTTAACGAAATTGCGGTGGCGTCGGCCCGGCTGGCCGAGGCGGGTGTGGATTCGCCGCGATCAGATGCGGAACTGATCGCGGCTCATGTGCACGGCGTGCCGCGGACCAAGTTGCACCGGGTGCCGGACGCGGAGTTCAATCCCCGGTTCTGGGATGAGATCGCCCGCCGCGAGGCGCGGGAACCGTTGCAGCACATCACCGGCCATGCCTACTTCCGGTACCTGGACCTGGAGGTCGGCCCGGGGGTGTTCGTGCCCCGGCCGGAGACCGAGGTGATGACCGGCTGGGTGATCGACCGGCTGCGCGAGATGGACGTGTCCGAGCCGCTGGTCGCCGACCTGGGCACCGGGTCGGGTGCGATCGCGCTGGCCATCGCGCAGGAAGTACCGCGGTCCCGGGTGCACGCGGTCGAGGTCAGACCCGCTGGCCCGGGGCTGGGCGCAGCGCAACATCGGGCGGTGCGCGGCCGCCGCGCCGCACACCGCGGGCCGGGTGACCCTGCACAGCGAGGACTTCGGTGCCGCGCTGCGCGACCTGGACGGCTCGGTGGACCTGGTGGTCAGCAACCCGCCGTATATTCCGTGGGGAGCCTCAGTGCCGCCCGAGGTCGGCGAGTACGACCCGGCCACCGCGCTGTGGGGCGGGACCGACGGCCTGGACGCGGTCAAGGTCGTGGAGCAGGCCGCGCGGCGGCTGCTGCGCGGCGGCGGCATCGTGGCGGTCGAGCACGGTGCCCCGCAAGGCACCGCGGTGTACTGGGTTTTCGCCGAGGAGCGGGGCTGGCGGGACACCCGCAACCACCGCGACCTGGCGGGCCGGGACCGTTTCGTCACCGCGGTCTGGCCGGGGCCGGCGAGGTGGGAGGATGAACCCTCATGAGCGCACGTTTTGACTGTGCGGATCCCGCGCAGCTGGCCGAGGGGCTGGCCGCGGCGGAGGCCGCGCTGCGCCGCGGCCAGCTGGTGGTGCTGCCGACGGACACGGTGTACGGGGTCGCAGCCGAGGCGTTCGACCCGGTCGCGGTGGACCGGCTGCTGGCTGCCAAGGGCCGGGGCCGGGACATGCCGCCCCCGGTGCTGGTCGGCACGGTCCGCGCGGCCATCGCGCTGGTCCAGGACCTGGGCGAGATGGGCAAGGACCTGATCAACGAGTTCTGGCCCGGCGCACTGACCCTGATCTTCCGGTCCAGCCCCACGCTGGTGTGGGACATCGGCGAGACCAGGGGCACGGTGGCGGTCCGGATGCCGCTGCACGCGGTGGCCCTCGGCCTGCTCAAGAAGTCCGGCCCGCTCGCGGTGAGCAGCGCCAATTACTCCGGGCAGCCGCCCGCCACCACCGCCGACGAAGCGGCCGCCCAGCTCGGCGACAGCGTGGCGGTCTACCTGGATGGCGGGTCCTGCCCGGGGGACGTGCCGTCCACCATCGTGGACCTGACCGGCTCGGTGCCGCGGCTGCTCCGGGTCGGGGTCATCCCGCCCGACCGGCTGCGCGAAGTCATCCCGCTGGTCGCGGACGAGGCATACACACCCGATCCCGGGGTGCGCCCGGATCCGGTCATTCCGGACGAGGCGGGCGCCCCGGACAGTGCGCCGGGCGTCTCCGGAAGCGATCCGGGCCCAGCGGGTAGTGTGGCAGGTGTGCCGGGCGAGCCTGACGAAGCGGATGGCGCGGCGGCCGAGTTAACGGCCGACCGGAACGGCGCTGCTCCAGGGGCTCCGGGGTAGGTGCCTTAAAGTTGATTGCCAATGGATAGCCAATCGGGCAGGCCGGGTGAGCCGGGATGAAGGAGTACGGACTCACGCTACTGGTGGCAGCCGCTGTCACCTACCTGCTCACCCCTTTGGCCAGGCGATTCGCCATCCTGATCGGCGCCCAGCACGAGGCCAGGGAACGGGACGTGCACACCGCGCCGATCCCGCGGCTGGGCGGGCTGGCCATGTATTGCGGGCTCGCCGCCGGCCTGCTGGTGGCCTCCCGGATGTTCCCGCTCAGCGGGGTCTTCCAGAACACCCGGGTGGGCAGCGGGCTGCTGCTGGCCGGCGGCGTCGTGGTGCTGATGGGCCTGGTGGACGACCGCTGGGGGCTGGGCGCGCTGACCAAGCTGGCCGGCCAGGTGGTCGCGGGCGCCATCCTGGTCTGGAGCGGCGCGGTGATCGACTGGCTGCCGCTGCCCGGCGGGAACACCCTGGGGCTCACCTCTGACGAGGGAACCGTGCTGACCATCCTGGTGGTCGTGGTGACCATCAACGCGGTCAACTTCATCGACGGGCTGGACGGGCTGGCCACCGGGATCGTCGGGATCGGGGCGGCCGCGTTCTACCTGTACTACTACACGCTGGCCAAGCGGCTGGGGCTGAGCGAGCTCACCGACCCGGCGCTGGCGTCGGCCGTGCTGGCCGGAGTGTGCGTGGGTTTCCTGCCGTACAACTTCCATCCGGCCCGGATCTTCATGGGCGACACCGGGTCGATGCTGCTCGGCCTGCTGCTGGCCTACGCCCCGATCTCCAGCCTGGCGTCGATCGACCCGCAGTCGCTGGTCGGCCCGTCCGCCTACAGCGGGGGGACGGTCAACCGGTTCCCGGAGATCCTGCCGCTGCTGGTGCCCGCCACCATCATGCTGATCCCGTACGTGGACCTGCTGCTCGCGGTGTTCCGGCGGACCCGGGCCGGCCTGTCACCGTTCGCCGCGGACAAGAAGCACCTGCAGCACCGGCTGCTGGACATCGGGCACTCGCACCGGGCCAGCGTCCTGATCATGTACCTGTGGGCCATCCTGTTCGCCGGCACGGTGGTGCTGCTGTCCATCATGCAGACCAAGCTGCCGGTGCTGGCCATCGTCACGGCGGGCGGATTCCTGTCCCTGCTCATGCTGTCCATGCCCCGGCTGCGGCCGTGGCGCCGCGGCCCATCCCGGCTGGCCCCGGCCGGCGCCGCCCGGGCTGGCCCGGCCGCCGCCGTGCCCGCCGCTGTGCCTGCGACCCCGCTGCCCGGGCCTGCTGCGCCGCTGCCCGGGCCGGCTGCGCCGCTGCCCGGGCCGGCTGCGCCGCTGCCCGGGCCGGCTGCGCCGCTGCCCGGGCCTGCCGTCCCGGCGGCTTACGACCAGCGGGCCAGCTACGATCGGCCGGCTGGCTATGACCCGCAGGCTGGTTACGACCGGCCGGCTGGCTATGACCCGCAGGCTGGCTATGACCGGCAGGCTGGTTACGGCCTGGCTGGCTATGACCCGCAGGCTGGTTACGGCCGGCCGGCTGGCTACGACCGGCCGGCCGGTCACCGGGCCCCGGCGGCTTACGGCCCCGATGACCCCCGGACGGCGGCGGCGGCGGGCCTGGCCGGGCTCAGTGGCCCGGTCGGGCGTTCGGCAGGAGGATTGGCCAGCAGCGGCCCGGCAGACCCGGAACCGGCCAGCGACCGCGGCCCCGGGCGGCCGGACCCGGGGCGGTACTACTCCGGCGGGAACGGCCGCCCGCCGGGCGGTCGCGGCTACCCCGGCGGCAACGGCAGCGGGAACGGTGCCGGCCACGGGCACCAGGCGGCCGGCCCGGCCGACCCGGGCTACGGCGGCGGTTACCCGGCCGCCCCGGCCGGGCGTGATCCGGCTGGGCGCGATCCGGCCGGGCATGGTCCGGGTGACAATGGCCGCGGCGACGGTGGCCGGGGCGACGATGGCCTGGCCGGGGGCGGCGCGGGCGCCGGGCACGGGCCCGGGCCGGAGGACGCGGAGCAGCCCCCCGGGCCCGGCCGGCCTGGCCCGGTGACTACCCCGAGGCGCAGGAGCCCCTGCTGCCGTGGCGTTTCAGCTAGCCGCACGAGCTGGCCCGGGTGCACCGGGCATCCGCGGCATGGAACGTCACGTAACGTTCACCGCGCGGGGGACCCTGGTAAAGCCCGGGCCAAGGAGCTTGTGATATCTTTCACGAGCAGTCACTCGAGGGCGAGTGAGGGGGCCGTGATAGGTTTCCGTAACCCGGCGGGGTGTTTGTTCCGCCTCGGCGGCATCGTGGCCCCTGGCTGGTGCCGTGCAGGAGGCGGGTCAGCAAGCCCCCGGGTCAAGTGTCCTCCTGCCGAGCCCTTCGGAGCCACCTAAGATGCTGGCGAGCTACGGCCCGATAGCGCGGCGTTCCGCCGCGGTCACGGCCGGGGCTGCGCTGATCATGATCGTGCTCAGCACGGTTCTCGGCGGGGCCAAAGGCCTGCTGGGCAGCGTACTCGGCGTGGCGCTGGTGGCCGTCTTCTTCGCCATCAGCATCACCGCGGTAACCTGGGCGGCCAAGGTCAGCCCCCAGGCCATGATGATCACCGCGCTGACCAGCTACATCATCAAGATCCTCATCCTGCTCGTGCTGGTGGCCCAGTTCAGCGGCACGACCGCGTTCAACGGGAAGCTGTTCGGCCTGACCGCCATCGTGTGCGTACTGGTCTGGAGCTTCGCCCAGGTGCTCTGGTCGATGAAACTCAAGGTGCTGTACGTGAAACCGGACGGGGAACGGTGACGCGTGGCGCACATCTCGCTCCCGGACGGCGGACCGCGGCCCGTAGTTCGGGCTGCCCTCCGCAGCCGTCGCGATGAACTGGCGGCGCTCCCGCCCAGCCGGGGACGAGCCGGCCCGGGAATCCAGCGTGGTGCAGGCTTCCGGTGCCGTGCGGCGCGGTGGGCCGCCGCCGGACAACGCCGGCTGGACCATCTTCAGCTACCTGCTGTCCGGGATGCTGGTCTACGGGCTGCTCGGCTGGCTGCTGGCCACCATGACGCATGTCCGCCTGCTCATCCCGCTGGGCGCGCTGGCCGGGCTGATCGTGGCCATCGGGGGCATTGTCTACAAGTACGGGAGATCCTGACCGGCAGCCCAGGGACTGGGCACGTCAGCCCGGCCGATGGTGGCCGGGTCTGGCCGGCCGCGATCAGGCCAATAGCGAGGAATGTAACCATGCACATAGCGCTAGCAGGCGCTGGACGCGGGCGGGACGCTGGAGGAGGCCAACGTGGCCGGTGACATCGCGGCGCTCGCCGTGGGCAAGTGCACCGAGGAGAACAGCCACGTCTTCTCCTCGTCGCACTGCGGGTACCCGGCGCCGGGCTACGGGCAGGGCAGCACCACGTACGTGTTCACCCCGTTCTTCCGGATCGGCGGTTTCGCGTTTACCAAGCCGATGCTGCTGGCCCTGGTCTGCTCCGCGCTCGTCGTCTGGTTCTTCTGGGCCGCATTCGCCAAGCCCAAGCTGGTGCCGCGCGGGGTGCAGAACGTCGGCGAGCTCGGTATCACGTTCGTCCGGGACCAGATCCTGCGGCCGATGATGGGCAAGCGCGGCGATGGCTACCTGCCGTTCCTGGTCGCATTGTTCTTCTTCATCTGGACAATGAACCTGATGGAGATCATCCCGGTCGCGCAGTACCCGCCGATGTCGCAGATCGCGTTCCCGGCCGCGCTGATGCTAATGGTCTACGGCACCTACACCTGGGTCGGCATCAAACACCAGGGGCTGGGTGGCTACTTCAAGAACATGATCCCGAGCGGGGTGCCCGGGGGCATCCTGGTCATCCTGGCGCCGGTGGAGATCCTGCAGTACGTCCTGGTCCGCCCGTTCACGCTGGCCGTCCGGCTGTTCGCGAACATGTTCGCCGGGCATATCCTGCTGCTGATCTTCACGCTGGCCACCTGGTACCTGCTCACCCTGAGCGTCGGCCTGCTGTTCAGCGCGACGTCGTTCATCCTCACCATCGCGATCACCGCGTTCGAGCTGCTGATCCAGGCGCTGCAGGCCTTTATCTTCACCATCCTGACCGCCCAGTACATCGGCGGTTCGCTGGAAGCGGGGCACTGACATGGCCCGCTCCGGACCGCCGTGGCGGAGCGCGCCAGCCGGCGCGCACCCGACGAGCCCACAACTGCCGGCGGGGGCCGCCGGCCCGATGGAAAAGGAATACACCCATGCTTGACGCCGTACAGCACCTGCTGGCTAGCAGCACGCCTACCGCGATCAACCTCAACTTCGGTGCGGTCGGCTACGGTCTCGCGGCCATCGGCCCCGGGGTCGGCATCGGCCTGATCTTCGGCCACGGCGTGGAGGCCATGGCCCGGCAGCCGGAGGCCCGCGGGCTGATCCAGTCCAACATGTACATCGGCTTCGCCCTGGCTGAGGCGCTGGCGCTGATCGGCCTGGTCGTGCCGTTCATCTTCCACGCCGCAGGCTGATCCGCGGAGCCGGAAGTGAGCTTGCCCAGACAGGAGGCCGACCAGTGAGTCCCCTCGCTGTAACACCGGTCCAGCCGCCAGCCAACCCGCTCATCCCCGAGCTGCCCGAGCTGATCATCGGGGCGATCGCGTTCCTGATCGTGTTCGGCGTGCTCTACCGGGTACTGATGCCGCGCATCCAGCGGACGCTGACCGCGCGGACCGACGCCATCGAGGGCGGCATCCAGCGGGCCGAGGAGACGCAGGCCGAGGCCGACCGGGTGCTGGCCGAGTACCGGCAGCAGCTGGCCGAGGCCCGGCAGGAGGCCGGCCGCCTGCGGGAGAAGGCCCGCGAAGAGGGAGCTCAGATCATCGCGGAGCTCCGCGAGCAGGGCGAGGCGGAACGCCGCCGCCTGGTCGAGGCGGCGCACACGCAGATTGAGGCCGACCGGCAGCAGGCCATCAACTCGCTGCGCACCGAGGTCGGCACGATGGCCGTCGAGCTGGCCAGCCGGGTGGTCGGCGAATCGCTGGAGAACGAGGCGCGGCAGCGCCGCGTCGTCGAGCGGTTCCTCGACGACCTGGAGCACGAGTCGGCCGGGGGCGAGCATGCGCGGAGCTAGCCGGGCCTCGCTCAACGAGGCCCGGGACCGGCTGGCCGCCGCCGTGGCCGAGCCCGGTACGGCGGCCCGGCTCAGCGATGAACTGTTCGCCGTGGCCGGGCTGCTGGACGCGCAGCCGGCGCTGCGCCGGGCGCTGACCGATCCGACCCGGCCCCAGGCGGCCCGGGCCGGGCTGGTCCGCAGCCTGCTCGAGGGCAAGGTCAGCCAGGCCACGCTGAACACCGTCGCCGGCCTGGCCGCGGCACACTGGTCCGGGCCGGCCGACCTGGCCACGGCCGCCGAGCAGCTCGCGGTGCTGGCGGCCGCGGCCGCGGCCGACGAGACCGGGCACCTCGACGACGTGGAGGACGAGCTGTTCCGGTTCGGCCAGCTGGTGGCGGGCAGCCCGCCGCTGCGGGCCGCGCTGTCCAGCCCGGTGGCCCCAGCTGACCTCAAGCGCCAGCTCGTGCACACCCTGCTGGCCGGCAAGGTGACCGACACGACGCTGCGCCTGGTCACCCAGGCCGCGGTGCATCCCAGAGGACGTAGCCTGGATGCGAGCCTGACCGAGTACGCGCGCCTGGTGGCCGAGTGGCGGCAGCGCCTGGTCGCCGTGGTGCGCGTCGCGGTCCCGCTCAGCGACAGCGAGCGGGACCGGCTGGCCGCCGCGCTGGCCGCGGCGTTCGGGCACGGCATCCATCTTGACGTCTTGCTCGATCCTGCTGTGCTAGGTGGCATATCCATCCATATCGGGGATGAAGTCATCGACGGCAGCGTGGCGAGCCGGCTCGCGGCGCTGCGGCGGCAGCTGGCCGCGTGACCCCCCCGGCCATATGGGGCCAGCCAGCCGGCACCAACAGACCTGTTCCACCGGACTACAGAGAGACGCGAGGACCATGGCGGAGCTGACAATCCGGCCCGAGGAGATCCGGGACGCGCTGGCGAGCTTCGTCCAGGCATACGAGCCGGACGGGGCTTCCAGGGAAGAGATCGGCATCGTGGCAGAAGCTGGCGATGGCATCGCACGCGTCGAGGGGCTGCCCTCCGCGATGGCGAGCGAACTGCTCGAGTTCCCGGGCGGGATCCGCGGCCTGGCGCTCAACCTGGACGAGCGCGAGATTGGCGTGGTCATCCTCGGCGACTTCACCAAGATCGACGAGGGCATGCAGGTCCGCCGGACCGGCGAGGTGCTGTCCGTCCCGGTCGGTGACGGCTTTCTGGGCCGGGTGGTGGACCCGCTCGGCCTCCCGCTGGACGGCAAGGGCGACATCGAAGGCACCGAGCAGCGCGAGCTGGAACTGCAGGCGCCGTCGGTGGTGCAGCGCAGCAAGGTAAACGAGCCGCTGCAGACCGGGATCAAGGCCATCGACGCGATCACCCCGGTCGGCCGGGGCCAGCGTGAGCTGATCATCGGCGACCGGCAGACCGGCAAGACCGCGATCGCCATCGACACCATCATCAACCAGCGGGACAACTGGGCGTCCGGGGACCCGGCCCGCCAGGTCAAGTGCATCTACGTGGCGGTCGGGCAGAAGGGCTCGACCACCGCCCAGGTGCGCCAGTCGCTGGACGACGCGGGCGCGATGGAATACACCACGATCGTGGTCGCGCCCGCCTCGGACCCGTCCGGGCAGAAGTACCTCGCCCCGTACACCGGATCGGCCATCGGCCAGCACTGGATGTACCAGGGCCAGCATGTGCTGATCGTGTTCGACGACCTGTCCAAGCAGGCCGAGGCGTACCGCACGA
The DNA here is from genome assembly GCA_963834515.1 of uncultured Actinomycetes bacterium. Taxonomy (GTDB): domain Bacteria; phylum Actinomycetota; class Actinomycetes; order Streptosporangiales; family Streptosporangiaceae; genus RYN-230. The sequence goes on from CAWICB010000002.1 coordinate 678,069, forward strand.
TCTCGCTGCTGCTGCGCCGGCCGCCGGGCCGGGAGGCTTACCCGGGCGACGTGTTCTACCTGCACTCGCGGCTGCTGGAGCGGTGCGCCAAGCTGTCCAAGGAGATGGGCAACGGCTCGCTGACCGGGCTGCCGATCGTGGAGACCAAGGCCAACGACATCTCCGCGTACATCCCGACCAACGTCATCTCGATCACCGACGGGCAGATCTTCCTGGAGACCGACCTGTTCAACTCCGGTGTCCGGCCGGCCATCAACGTGGGCCGCTCGGTGTCGCGGGTCGGCGGTGACGCGCAGATCAAGGCGATGAAGAAGGTGGCCGGCGGACTCAAGCTGGCGCTGTCCCAGTACCGCGACCTGGAGTCCTTCGCGTCCTTCGCGTCCGACCTGGACGCGATCTCGCGGGCCCAGCTGGACCGCGGCGCGCGGCTGACCGAACTGCTGAAGCAGCCCCAGTACAGCCCGTTCCCGGTGGAGCGCCAGGTCGTCTCCCTCTGGGTGGGCAGCTCCGGCTACCTGGACGACGTGCCGCTGGAGGACGTCGGCCGGTTCGAGAGCGAGTTCCTGGACTACGTGCAGCGCAACCAGCCGGGCATCTACCAGGCCATCCGGGAGACCACGCAGCTCTCCGACGACACGGTGGGCGCGCTCAAGGAAGCCGTCGAGGAGTTCCGGAAGACGTTCGAGACCACCGGCGGCGGGCTGCTGGCTGCGGAGGAGGACGAGCAGGGCAAGCCGATGACCGACGCGGACGTCGGCCAGGAGACGGTAGCCCGCCGGGTGCCGCCGGAGAAGCAGGATTCCGGGCAGCAGATCCGGACAGCAGACTCCGGACAGCGACTCCGGACAGCAGAGCTAAGGCGGAAGGCCCAGCATGGCAGCACAGCTTCGCGCGATCAGGCAGCGGATCCGGGGTGTCCAGTCCATTGCCCAGATCACCCGCGCCCAGGAGCTGATCGCGGCGTCCCGGATCATCAAGGCCCAGCAGCGGGTGCGCGCGGCCGGGCCGTACGCGCGCGAGGTGACCCAGGCTGTCGAGGCGGTGGTGAGCCGGTTCGACGCAGATCGACCACCCGATGATCCGCGAGCCGGAGCACCCGGAGCGGGCCGCGATCCTGATCCTGACCAGCGACCGTGGCTTCGCCGGCGGCTACAACGCGAACGTGCTGCGCGAGGCGCAGCGGCTGCGCACGCTGCTCCGCGACCGGGGTATCGAGCCGGTCAGCTACGTGTCCGGGACCAAGGGCATCGCCTGGCACCGGTTCCGCGGCCAGGAGATCGCGGGGGAGTGGCACGGCTTCTCCGAGTCGCCGCAACACGACAACGCACGGGACATCACCAACACGCTGTTCGAGGCGTTCGACCGGCCAACCGCGGACGGCGGGGTGGATCAGATCCACCTCGTCTACACCGAGTTCGTCTCGATGCTGACCCAGAACGCGGTGGTCCGCCGGGTCATCCCGCTGGCCATCGAGGAGACCACCGAGGAGCCGCCGGGCGGCCCGCTGCCGCTGTACGAGTTCGAGCCGTCGCCGCAGGCCGTGCTGGACGCGCTGCTGCCCTGGTACGTGGAAAGCCGGATCTACCAGGCCCTGCTGGAGTCGGCCGCGTCGGAGATCGCGTCCCGGCGCCGGGCTATGAAGTCGGCCACCGACAACGCCAATGAGCTCCTCGAGCAGTTCACCCTGGAGGCCAACAAGGCCCGCCAGGCGGAGATCACCCAGGAAATCAGCGAGATCGTCGGCGGCGCCAACGCGCTGGCCGAGAGCGTCGCAGGGAAAGAGTGAGGGCCATCATGACCGCAACTGTGGAAAACCCCGCCCCGGGTGGCGAGGCCCCCGCCGCCGAGACTGGCCGGGTGGTACGCATCATCGGCCCCGTGGTGGACGTGGAGTTCCCTGGCGAGCAGATGCCGAATATCTACAACGCGCTCCAGGTGGACATCACGCTGGGCGGCGAGACCAGGACGCTGACCATGGAGGTCGAGCAGCACCTGGGCGACAACACCGCGCGCGCGATCTCCATGCAGCCCACCGATGGCCTGGTCCGCGGCGCCGAGGTGCGCGACATCGGCGGCCCGCTTGAGGTGCCGGTCGGCGACGTGGTCAAGGGACACGTGTGGAACGTGCTCGGCCAGACCCTGGACGTGGACACTGCGTCACTGAAGATCACCGAGCGCTGGGGGATCCACCGCGATCCGCCGGCATTCGACCAGCTGGAGCCACGGACCGAGATCCTGGAGACCGGGATCAAAGTCCTCGACCTGCTTACCCCGTACGTCCGGGGCGGGAAGATCGGCCTGTTCGGCGGCGCTGGCGTGGGCAAGACGGTGCTCATCCAGGAGATGATCACCCGGGTGGCCAAGAATTTCGGCGGTGTCTCGGTGTTCGCCGGGGTCGGCGAGCGGACCCGTGAGGGCAACGACCTGTTCGTCGAGATGACGGAGTCCGGTGTCATCCACGACACCGCGCTTGTCTTCGGGCAGATGGACGAGCCGCCGGGCACCCGGCTGCGGGTCGGCCTGGCCGCGCTGACCATGGCCGAGTACTTCCGCGACGTGCAGGGCCAGGACGTGCTGCTGTTCATCGACAACATCTTCCGGTTCACCCAGGCCGGCTCGGAGGTGTCCACACTGCTCGGCCGGATGCCGTCGGCGGTGGGCTACCAGCCCACCCTGGCCGATGAGATGGGCCAGCTGCAGGAGCGGATCACGTCGACCCGCGGCCACTCGATCACCTCCATGCAGGCCATCTACGTGCCCGCGGACGACTACACCGACCCGGCCCCGGCGACTACGTTCGCGCACCTGGACGCGACCACCGCACTGTCCCGGGCCATCACCGAGAAGGGCATCTTCCCGGCGGTGGACCCGCTCGCCTCCACGTCCCGCATCCTGGACGCCAAGTACGTCGGCCAGGAGCACTACGACGTGGCCCGTGAGGTGCTCCGGATCCTGCAGCGCTACCAGGAGCTGCAGGACATCATCGCGCTGCTGGGCATCGATGAGCTGTCCGAGGAGGACCAGGTCACCGTGCGCCGGGCGCGGCGCATCGAGCGGTTCCTGTCGCACCCGATGTTCGTGGCTGAGCAGTTCACCGGGCAGCCGGGCGTGTTCGTGTCGCTCAAGGACACCATCGCCTCGTTCAAGGCGATCACCGAGGGCAAGTACGACAACTACCCCGAGCAGGCGTTCTTCATGGTCGGCGGGATCGAGGACGTGGACAAGAAGGCTAAGGAGCTGGAGCGCCAGTGAGCCTCCGGGTTGAGCTGGTCGTGCCGGACGGCGAGATCTGGTCCGGCCACGCCCGCATGGTCATCGCCAAGACCCTGGAAGGCGATGTCGGCATCCTGACCTCGCACCCGTCGGTGCTCGGCCTGCTGGCCGAGGGCAGCGTGGTGCGGATCCTGGACCCGGAGCAGGGCCAGGCCGATGCGGTCGGGCCCACCGGCGAGGTGCGGGCCGCGGTGAGCAGCGGCTTCCTGTCCGTGCACGACGACCGGGTGTCCATCCTGGCCCGGGAGGCGGAACTGGGCAGCCAGGTGGACCAGGCGACCGTGCGGGCCGAACTGGACGCGTCGGTGAACGAGGTAGGCCCCGGTGAGGAAGAGCCGGCTGAGGTGAAGTACTTCCGGGCCCGGCTGCGCGCGGCCGGCGACGGGTCCTGACGCGAGCCGCGCGCGAAGGCCACGGGGATGAGCGGAGACGTGGCCTTCGATGCGGCCTGGCTCTTCGCTGTCTTGCTGATCGTCGTGGTGCTGCTCGCCATCGGCATCACGCTGCGCCGGTACCTGCTGGAACGTGGCGGCGGCACGGTGGAGTGCGCGCTGCGCATGCCAGGCGGCAGCTGGCGCCTGGGGGTGGCCGGCTACCAGCTGGATGAGCTGTCCTGGTACCAGGTGTTCGGCTTCCTGCTCCGGCCCAACAAGGTGTTCAGCCGCCGGACGCTGATCGTGCTCTCCCGGCGGCCCACCGAGCCGGCCGAGGTGGCCAGCCTGGGCGAGGGGACCGTGGTGGTGCGCTGCCGGATCGCCGAACGGCCCGGCACGGTGGACCTGGCCATGAGTGAGGCGGCGCTGACCGGCTTCCTGGCCTGGCTCGAGGCCGCCCCGCCCGGGTCCCCAGGGTCGTACCTGGGCCGGGCCAGCTAACCCCGCTGCGGCGCGCTCAGCGGCTTCCGGGCGGCGTACTCGGCGGGCTTCCGGGCGCGCTCAGCGGCTTCCGGGCGGCGTGCTGGGCTTCCGGGCGGCGTGCTGGGGCTCGGCGGCGGCTGGCGGCTCGGGCGGCGTGCTGGGCCAGCTTCCGGGCGGCGTGCTGGGCCAGGGCGGCGTGCTCAGCGCTCTCCGCCGGGCTTCCACAGCACGTCCCCGACGTCCTGGTTGGCCCGCCGGGCCAGGATGAACAGCAGGTCGGACAGCCGGTTCAGGTACTTCACGGTGAGCGGGTTCATCGAGTCCCCGGCCACCTCCAGCGCGGCCCACGTGGTCCGTTCGGCCCGGCGGACGATGGTCCGGGCCATATGCAGCAGGGCCGCACCCGGCGTGCCGCCCGGCAGGATGAAGCTGCGCAGCACCGGCAGGCCCTCGTTCCAGGTGTCGCAGTCCTGCTCCAGCCGTGCTACGTAGTCCGGGGTGACCCGCAGCGGGGGATAGGGCGGGTTCTCGGTCACCGGGTTGCACAGATCCGCGCCCACGTCGAACAGCTCGTTCTGCAGCCGGGCCAGCAGCGCGGCCAGGTCCGCGGGCAGGCCGCCCATGGTGATCGCCATCCCGATGGCGCAGTTCGCCTCATCCACGTCCGCGTAGGCGGCCAGCCGGGGATCGGTCTTGGGCACCCGGCTCATATCGCCCAGCGCGGTGGTCCCGTCGTCCCCAGTCCGGGTGTAAATGCGGGAGAGCACGACGGGCTGCTCGCTGCGGTCACGTGGCATGGCTTCACCGTAGCGGGACGCCAGTGACCGGGCCAGCGCCCGGCCCGCACCAGGCCAGCGGCCGGCCCGCGCCCGGCCCGCACCAGGCCAGCACCAGGCCCGCGCCCGGCCCGCACCAGGCCAGCGCCAGGCCAGCGGCCGGCCCGCACCAGGCCAGCGGCCGACGGCTGGCGTTCAATTGTCCACGTGGATCGATGTCCTGACCTTTGGGTATTCACATACTCGCCACAATATGGCATCGTGTAGGAGCGAAGAGTAACCGCGCGGCGGGCTGACCGCCGCGCCGGACATGAGGCCATTGCCTCTGGTGCCTGGCGGATCTCGGGGGCCCGCCAGAGCCCGCGATGGCCCTGGGAGAGCGCGCTCCCGGCCGCTGCGGCCGGGAGCGCGCTCGGCTTGCCGCGGCAGAGGATCCGGCACGAGTAGGGTGTCCGCTAGTCCCCGAATCGTGCTCATTTGAGGTCTCCGTGTACGACTATGTCATCGTCGGCGCCGGCAGCGCGGGCTGCGTTCTGGCCGCCCGGCTCACCGAGAACCCCACCACCCGGGTACTGCTGCTGGAAGCCGGGCCGCCGGATGACGCCGACGAGATCCATGTCCCGGCCGGGCTGAACCTGCTGTTCCAGACCCAGTACGACTGGAACTTCCGCACCACCCCGCAGGAGCGCGCGGGCGGCCGGTCGATCTACTGGCCGCGTGGCCGCACGCTCGGCGGGTCCTCGTCCATCAACGCGATGATCTACATGCGGGGCAACCGGCTCGATTACGACACCTGGCGGGACGACTACGGCTGCGCCGGATGGGGCTACCCGGACATCGTCCCCTACTTCCTCCGGGCCGAGGACAATTCCCGGGGCCAGTCCGCCTACCACGCCACGGGCGGCCCGCTGAGCGTCCAGGACCTTAAGCACAAGTCGGCTCTGACCAGGGCTTTCGTAGCCGCATCGCGGGATTGCGGGCTGCCCGCCAACGAGGACTTCAACGGGCCGGCCCAGGACGGCACGGGTTTCTACCAGGTCACCCAGCGCGACGGGCGGCGCTGGTCGGCGGCCGACGGCTACCTCCGCCCGGCGCTGGGACGGCCGAACCTCACCGTGCACACCGACGCCCTGGCCACCGGCGTCGTGGTCGAGGCGGGCCGCGCGGTGGGCGTGCGGTACCTGCGCCGCGGCGCCGAGGACGTGGCCCGGGCCGACGGCGAGGTGATCCTGTCGGCCGGCGCCGTCGGCAGCCCGCACCTGCTGCTGCTGTCTGGCATCGGCCCCGCCGAGCAGCTGATCGAGCACGGCATCCGGGTGGTGGCGGACAGCCCGGGGGTGGGCGCGAACCTGTCCGACCACCCGGTGGTCACCGCGATGTGGCACACCCCGAAGGACACCGGGCTGTGGGAGCAGGCCGGCCCGGTCAGCCTGGCCCGGTGGCGGTACCTCCGGTCCGGCCCGCTCACCTCTAACATCGCCGAAGCGGGCGGGTTTTCCCGGACGCTGCCCTCACTGCCCGCCCCGGACCTGCAGTGGCACGTGCTGCCCGGGCCGTACCAGAACTACGGCCTGGCCGACCCGGCCATCCGCGCGATCTCCATCCTGATCGCCCTGGTCAGCGTGGCCAGCCGGGGTACGGTCCGGCTGCGCAGCGCCGACCCGCGGCACAAGCCGGCCATCGACCCGGGGTACCTGTCGGCCACGGAGGACATCGAGCCGCTGGTCAGCGGGCTGCGGATGGCCCGCGAGTTCGCCGCGGCTGGCCCGCTGGCCCGGCACGCCACGGTCGAACTGGCTCCTGGCCCGGACGTACGCACCGACGCCGAGCTGAGCAAGTTCGCCCGTCATGACCTCGGCACGCTGTACCACCCGGTCGGCACGTGCGCCATGGGCGGGGACTCCCGGCTGGCGCTCAGCAGGCTGACCAGCGTGGTCGACCCGGAACTGCGGGTCCGTGGAGTGGACGGGCTGCGGGTGGTGGACGCGTCGGTCATGCCGGCCGTGCCGCACGGCAACACCAACGCCCCGGTCATCGCGATCGCCGAGCGGGCCGCCGACCTGATCTGCGGCCGGGCCCCGCTGGCCGCAGTGGACCCGGTGCTCAGCCCCGCCCCTGACCCGGCCGTCTCCCGCTAACCCCCTGCTCCGTCCACGCTGGGCACTCTTCACGGGCCCGGTCCGCCCAAAACGGGACAAAGCGGGGCAGCAACTGCACCGGATCCGCGAAATGAAGGGGCGGTGTCACTCCGCCCCCGGGTCCCCGGTGCCGGTGTGACTCACGGGATGGATGGGACTAATGGGCCTGCCGGTCTGCCGGTCCGGGGGCCGGTGTGTCCCGTGATGTTCCGGGGACAGAGTGGTCAGCGGTAGCGGCGGCCGTGCAGCAGGGTGACCAGCCGGAGCACGCGGTTCAGGTCCTTGTCGCTGCGGTTGAGCGTGGTCAGGTCGGCCACCGGGCGCATCCGCTGCCGGGTGATGGCCTTGGCCCGGGAGAACTCGCGCAGCCCGTCCGCGCCGTGGATCCGGCCGAACCCGGAGTCCCCGCTCCCGCCGAACGGCAGCGCGGGCACGCCGGCGAACGTGATCACGCCGTTGATCGAGGTCATCCCGCTGCGCAGGGCGCGGGCCACGGCGAGCGCCCGCTTCGCGTTCTTGCTGAACACGGCTGAGCCGAGCGCGTACCGGCTGGCGTTGGCCAGCCGCACCGCCTCGTCCAGGTCGGCGACCCGGGTCACGGTCAGCGTGGGCCCGAACGTCTCCTCGGATACCGCCCGGCTCTCCTCGGGCACGTCGGCCAGCACCACCGGGCCGACGTAGGGCCGCCGGATGCTGCCCAGCCCGCCCACCACCGGGCGGCCGCCCCGGGCCAGCGCGTCCGCGACGTGGCCTTCGATGATCTCGATCTGGCCGGGCATGGTCATTGGGCCGTAGTCCGCTTCCCGGTCATCGCCCGGCCGGACCGCTGCGGCCCGCTCGGCCACCTTCTCCAGGAACGTGTGGTACACCTCGTCGGCCACGTAAGCCCGTTCGATGCCGACGCAGGTCTGCCCGGCGTTGGACATCGCGCCCCAGGCGGCCGCGTCGGCCGCGGCGTCCAGGTCAGCATCCGCCCCGACCAGCATTGCGTCCTTGCCGCCGCACTCCGCCACCAGCGGGGTCAGGTTCTCCGCGCACGCCGCCATGACCTTCCTGGCCGTGGCCGCCGACCCGGTGAACGCGATCTTGCTGACCGCGCTCAGCGCCAGCGCCTGGCCGGTCTCACCGAGGCCGGTGATCAGCTGCAGCACCGGCTGCTCGGGTACCACCTCGGCGAACGAGCTGACCAGCCAGCCACCGACGGCCGGGGTGAACTCGCTCGGCTTGAACACCACCGCGTTGCCGGCTGCCAGCGCGTAGGCGATCGAGCCGAGCGGGGTGAACACCGGGTAGTTCCACGGGCCGATCACGCCGACCACGCCCAGCGGCTGGTACTCCAGCAGAGACGTCTGGTTGATGGCGATCAGGCCGCTGCGCACCCGGTGCGGGCCGAGGACTTTCCTGGCGTTCTTCGCCGCCCAGTCGATGTGCACGATGGCCAGCAGGATCTCCAGCTGAGCGTCGGCCAGCGGCTTCCCCGTCTCGGTGTGCACGAGCTCGGCCAGCCGGGGCAGGTAGCGGGTGATATGCGACTTCCAGGCCAGCAGCCGGGTCCGCCGCTGTGCGTAGCCGAGCCCGGCCCACCACTGGGCCGCCTGGCCGGCCCGCCCGACGGCGGCGTCCACCTCGCTCCGGCCGTGCACCGGGAACGTCCCGATGACCTCGGCGGTGGCCGGATTGACCGAGTCGAAATTGGCCGCGACCCAGGGCTGGCCCTGTTCCCACACCGACGTGCCCAAGACTCTCACCCACAGTTCCGTCCACGGCCCCGCGATCCAGGTGGTTCCGCCGGACCCGGGCGCTTTGCCGGACAGTAAATCACCGGCCTGAGCCGGCCAGGTAGCGTTGGAGCAGCATTCCGGCGCAGTGCCGCCCAACCGGAGCACCCAGATGACTGAACGCCCGTACGTCGTGCTCAGCTGCGCCATCTCGCTGGACGGCTGCCTCGACTCGACCGGGCCGGACCGCCTGGTGCTGTCGTCCGGGGCGGATCTGGAGCGGGTCGACGGCGAGCGGGCCGCGGCGGACGCGATCCTGGTCGGCGCGGGGACCATCCGCCGGGACAACCCCCGGCTGCTGATCCGGTCGGCCGGCCGCCGGGCCGCCCGGGCGGCCGGGGGACGGCCGGAGCACCCGCTGGGTGTGACCATCACCGCGAGCGGCGACCTGGACCCGGCCGCCCGCTTCTTCGCCCGTGACTGGCCCGGTGGTGATCCCGCGGCCAGCGGGCCGCAGCCCCAGCGTCTGGTCTACTGCGCGGACCCGCGCGTGGCGGTGCTGCGCACCCGGCTGGACGGGCTGGCCGAGGTGATCCCGGCGGGCGACCGGCCCCAGCTCGGGGATGTGCTAGCCGACCTGGCCCGGCGCGGCACCGGTCGGCTCATGGTGGAGGGTGGTGCGCAACTCGGCACCGAGTTCCTGACCGGCGGCCTGGTGGACGAGCTGCACCTGGTCATCGCCCCGGTCTTCGTCGGCGACCCGGCCGCGCCGCGGTTCGCTGGCCCGGGTAGCTACCCGGCCGGGGGACTCAGCCTGGCCGAGGTACGACGGGTGGGGGATGTGGTGCTGCTGCGCTACCTGTGCACCAGTGGGCCCGCCCTGGATGACAGGCTAGCCCAGGCGAGCGGGGCCAACGATGACTGAGCGTGGGCCAGGCCCGGCTGACCTGGCCCCCGGCCCGGGCGGCGAGCTGACCGCGGCGGACCGGCACTGGCTGGGCCAGGCCATCGAGCTGTCCCGGCGGTGCACCCCGTCGGCGTCCGCGTACTGTGTCGGGGCCCTGCTGGTGTCCGCCGAGGGGGCCGTGCTGGCCACTGGCTTCTCCCGGGAACGCGACCCGCATGATCACGCTGAGGAGTCCGCGCTGGCCATGGTGGACCCGGCCGACTCCCGGCTGCCGTCGGCTACGCTGTACAGCTCGCTGGAGCCGTGCCGGGTCCGCGCGTCGCGCCCCCGGCCCTGTGCTGAGCTGATCATCGCGGCCGGTGTGCGCCGGGTGGTGATCGCCTGGCTGGAGCCGCCGGTGCTGGCCCCAGGTGGTGGCGCCCAGCTGCTCCGCGGCGCGGGGGTCACCGTATTGGAGATCCCCGAGCTGGCCACTGAGGCCAGAAACGCGAACGCCGCCGTGCTCGGCGCCGCCCGCAGAGAGGACTGACCGTGGGCTACCAGCTGCGGATGTCCGGCGAGATTCATGACTGGCTGCAGAACCTGCGCCGCACCGACCCGCCCCGGGCCGGCCTGGTCGCCGAGGCGCTGACTGCCCTGGCCGCGGGTGGGGCCAGCCTGGGGCCGCCGCTGGTCCGCCCGGCTGACCCGGACCAGGTGACGGCAGCCGAGCCGGAGGCCGATCCCCGGGCGCGGCTCGACGTGGCCTATCAGGATCAGCTGGAGCTGCTGGCCCCGCTGCGCCGCCGGGTCGCCGACGCGGCCACGCTGGCCAAGCAGTTCAGCAGGCAGATCGGCGACCTGGGTTCGCTCCGGCTCCAGCTCGCCGAGCAGCGCCAGGAGGCGCTGGCGGCGGGTGAGACGAGCCGGGCCGAGACCGTGGCGCAGGCCATCGACGACGTGGACAGCCAGGTGGCCATGCTCCGCGAGCGGCTGCCCCAGGTGACCGCGGCCGAGCAGGCGCTGACCAGGCACAGCTATCAGCAGCAGGTGCGCGCCGAGGAGCTGCGGGTCAGGAAGGAAACGCTGAAGGCGCGGTACACCGCCGCGGAGGCCGAGGTCATGGTGGCCCACGCGGCCGCGGCCCTGGACGCCGAGCCGGCCGGGACGGCCGCCACGGCCCAGGCCAAGCTGCGGGGCATCACCGAGGAGATCGACCGCGAGCTGGCCCAGGCCGGCCCGCGGCCGGTCCCGGCCCGGCCCGGTGGTCAGCCGCCCTGCTGGAATTGCGCCCCGGGGTGCCGCCGGGGGCCGACCCCGGCGGAGCCGAGACCAGCATTCTGTTCGCCGTCCAGCCGCCGGGCACCGCGCTGCTGATGGCTGTGCTCGATGGTGGCGATGCGATCCGGGAGCGCCGCGACGACGCGGTCGCGGCGGCCCAGGAGGCGCTGCAGCAGGCGCAGCCCGGTCAGGACCCGGAGCTGGCTGGGCACAGCTACCGCGACGCGGCGTCGGTGCTGGCCGCGTTCGGCCCCCAGGCCGGCTGACCGGCGCCGGCTGGCCGGCCCGGCGCCGGCTTAGCCGGGCGCGCGAGCCAGCTGGGGGTCCTGCAGGGCGGCGCCGTAGCGCACCGCGGCCAGCTGGCCGATGGCCGTCTGCGCGCCGAGCGGCTGGGCCGTCCTCATCCCGGCCGCGTCGGCCACCGCTGGCAGGTCGAGATGACCGACTTCCGGGCCGATGACGCACGGCGCCAGGGCCAGGCCGGCCACCCCGGCGTCCATCAGCCGGCCCGCGGCGTCCCGGATGCTGCTCGCGTCGCCGAACGAGGCGGCGGCCACCGGGACGGCGAGCCGGGCGGCCAGCAGCACGGCCACCGTGCCCGCCGCCGCTACCGCCTCGTCGCCGATCGCGGCAACCAGGACCCCTTCCGCCGCAGTGGTAACGATGCTGATCCGGCCGATCCGGTCGCCGCGGGCCAGCCCGGCCTCGGCCAGCCGGGCGTGCAGCGCCCCGGCCAGCAGCGGATGCACGCCCAGCGGCGGGGCCTGCAGCGCAGGTACCGGCGCGGCCGAGATCGTGGCCGCAATCGCGGCGTCGACGTCCGGCTGCGGGCAGATGAGCAGCGGGACCACGACCGCTGCGGGCAGGCCGTCCGGGATCTGGCAGTCAGCCAGCACCGAGGTGAGGCTTTCCTCGCTGCCCTGGACGAAGCCGGCGCGGACCGTGACACCGGGACAGGACTGGCTGGCCACCTCGATGACGCTGGCTGCGATTTCCACCGCGCTGTCGGTGAGCGCACCGGGCACGGCCAGGACCAGCGCAGGCGCATCGGGAGGCACAGACAGCCGGTCCGGGCTGCGGTGGCGGCCCGGTGGGCGGGTGCGCGTGGTCCGCGTCGGCAGCCCGGAGCCACGGGCGGACAGGCCGGAGCCGCGGCTGGGCAGCGGCGACTCGCGTACGGGCAGGCCGGGGCTCCGGGTGGGCAGCGGCGACTCGCGTGCGGGCAGGCCAGGGTCACGGGCCGGCAGCGGCGATTCGCGTGCGGGCAGGCCAGGGTCACGGGCCGGCAGCGGCGATTCGCGTGCGGGCAGGCCAGGGTCACGGGCCGGCAGCGGCGATTCGCGTGCGGGCAGCGCCGATTCGCGTGCGGGCAGCCCGGAACCACGTGCGGGCAGCCCGGGATCGCGCCGCGGGAGCCCGGAATCGCGCGCAGGCGAGCCCGGCTCGTCGCCGGGATGGCCCGGTGCGGAATCCTGATCGATACCCATAACCGGGCCATCGTAACCAGCCCGGAAACCTTTTGCCCGCAGTTGCGCACATCGCGGGCCTCATCCAGCCGGTACCAGGCCCGGCCCAGGAAGGCAGGCCCGGAACTTCCCGCTGGCCGGCTGGCGTCGGTGACGTTTACCCAGAGTTCACCCGGCCCGCCGGCATGCCCGGCCGTCCTGGGGCAGTCGGGTGAGCACCAGAGCCGTCACCCGGACCTGAACCGAACGCAGCAGGGCACCGACGACCTGTTCATCATCGGCGTCGTCGCCTCGATGATCAAACCGAGTGGCACATCACCAGCTCACAGAAGTCGCTGCTCTCGTCCGTGGCCCTGCTCACCTTGGCCGTCGGGGCGACCGTGTCCGGCCGCATCGCGGACCGGCTGGGCCGCAAGAAGATCTGCGGTTACGAGGTCCTGGTCCTGGCGGTGGGCGCCATCGCGGCCGCGTTCGCGCCCCGCATCTGGTGGCTCATCGGGTGCGCGGGGTGCTCGGCTCCGGCCGTCCAGCGCCTGACCGGCGGGCCGGCTCAGAACAGCCGCAGCGCGCCGTCGTCGGTGCCGCGCATCGACTCGTAGTCGAGGACCAGGCAGCGGATGCCGCGGTCCTCGGCGAGCGTGCGCGCCTGAGGCTTAATCGTCTGCGCAGCAAGCACGCCTTTAACCGGAGCAAGAAGCGGGTCGCGATTCAAAAGCTCCAGGTACCTCGTCAGCTGTTCGACAGCATCAATACCGGCGTGACGTTTGACCTCGATGGCCACACTGTCACCGGCGGCCTCCCGGCACATCAGGTCGACCGGGCCGATCGCGGTCGGGTACTCCCGGCGGACCAGCCGCCACCCGTCGCCGAGCAGGCCCACCTGGGCCGCCAGCAGCTCCTGCAGGTGCGCCTCGACCCCGTCCTTGACCAGGCCGGGATCCACGCCCAGGTCGAACGCGGAATCGCTGACCATCTCCTCGAGGGTGATGGTCAGCGTCTCGCCGGACTTGCCGGTCACCACCCACCGGCCTGGTTCCTCCGTCAGCCGGCAGGGCGGCGACATCCAGTTCAGCGGCTTATAGCTGCCGCCGTCCGAGTGCACCAGCACCGAGCCGTCCGCTTTGATCATGATGAGCCGGGTGGCGGGGGCGAGCCGGGCCGACAGGCGGCCCGCGTAGTCAACGCTGCACCGGGCGATGACGAGACGCACGGAAGCCAACTGTAGTGACTCGCCGGGCTGGGCCGTGGCCAGCACCGGCGCCTACCGGCTGGGTAGGATCGCCGGGTGGCTAAACGCAGTGCGGCCCTGCTCGTGTACCGGCTGAGCGCTGCTGGGCTGGAGGTGCTGATCGCGCACATGGGCGGCCCGTTCTGGGCCCGGCGGGACGCCGGGGCGTGGTCGATTCCCAAGGGGGAGTGCGAGGACGGCGAGGATCCGCTGGCCACCGCGCGCCGCGAGTTCGCGGAGGAGCTGGGCACCGCCGCCCCCCGCGGGGAGCCGGCCGCGCTGGGTGAGTTCCGGCAGTCCAGCGGGAAGGTCATCATCAGCTATGCCATCCAGGGGGACGTCGACCTGGCCGGGTTCCGGAGCAATACGTTCGCCATGGAGTGGCCCCGTGGGTCAGGGGTGATGCAGGAGTTCCCCGAGATGGACCGGGCCGAGTGGATGACCGCTGAGCGGGCCGCCGGCAAGTTGGTCAAGGGCCAGGTCCCGATCCTGGACGCGCTCCGCGAGCGGCTGCGGGAGTGACGTCCTGATCAGGAACGCGCCAGCCTCGTCGACACGCCCAGCCGGAACGCCACCGCCCCGGTCGGGTCGTCTTCCAGCCGCCAGTTCTGGCGCAGAATGCTGCCGCTCTGATCGGCATCGAACCAGACCAGGCCCAGGGTCTGGTACTGCTGCATCCCGGCGAACAGGTCCTGGATCTCAGCGAACGGGGTGGACCCGCGCCCGACGCCGGTCTCGGACAGCAGGACCGGCTTCTGGGTGAACGTGCGGACCTGGCGGATGGTGGTCCCGAACACAGTGCGGAACGTGTCAGATGCCCGCAGGTAGTAGCCGTCGATGCCGACCCAGCTGACGTACCTGTCCCCGGGCCACCACGACTTGATGGGGCCAGTGCCGTGATGATCCTGGTTGATCGTCCACAGCCAGGTGACGTTCTCAGCGCCCTGGCCCGCGAACAGCGACACGATGTGCCGCCAGGCGGCCACGAACGTGCTGGGCTGGACGTGAGTGTAGCCCCACGGGTACCACGAGCCATTCATCTCGTGCCCGAAGCCGATGACCACCGGATGGTCGAAGCTGCGCACGCTGTCCGCGTAGGAGCGCAGGTAATCGTCGTACGCGCCGTGGGCGATCCCGGAGATCGAGGCGAACGTGGGGTCGATCTGCACGAGCGGGATGATGTGGTGCCTGTGCATCAGGTCGGCGAACGAGATATCGAACGGCTCGGCCCAGCCGCTGTAATACTCGACCAGGTTCGGCAGCGGCCGGCCGTGTCGCTGAACTGCTCCACCGGCCGGAACTCGGGCGGCGCCCCGGGCTCGTACACGCCCAGGTACGACGACAGCCTCGGGGGCAGCTTCTCCCGGACCACCGGCATCTGGTACGTGAGGTGGATCCGCTGGCCGGTGACGGCGATGATGGTCACGGCGATCACAAAGCCGAGCAGCGTCACCAGGCGGGCCCTCATGCTGCCTTCCTTCCGGGGAAGATGACTCGGCTGACCACGGCCAGGTTGAGCAAGCCGAAGCCCAGCAGCACGGCGAACTGCACGGAGCCCGGGGTGACCGAGCGCCAGATGGCCAGCAGGACCCAGAGCAGCGCCATGCCACCGCTCCACCAGGTCACGGCGAGCCGGAAGCGGCGCAGCGAACTGCCTGGCGTGCGGGACGGGTGCCAGCTCATGGTCTTTCCCCACGCGCCGTCCCACAGCGCGAACACGTGGGCCCAGCCGCGGGCGATGCCCAGCGGCCAGACCGACGGCCGGTAGCTGGACCGGTGCCACAGCGCGTACAGCACGAAGCCGGCGAACGCGGCCGGGAGCAGGATGATGAAGTTCCGCAGCCGGATCTGGCCGGGCAGGAAGGCGAGCATGACGACCGGGATGAGCGGCCCGGCGAAGTTGAGCAGGCCGGTATAGGCGTAATAGAAGAACCCGGACAGGAACGTGAGCCGGGCCGCGACGGACATCCGGATACCCCACAGCCGGCGGGAGAAGACGATGCCCGCGTTCCCGGTGCACCACCGGTACTGCTGCCGCACGAACGAGTCGAGGTTGTCCGGGCAGATCCCGGTGGACAGCAGCAGCGGCACGTACGTGATCGACCAGCCGGCCAGCCACACGTCCAGCCCGGTGTGCACGTCTTCCGCGTACGGGATGAGCGTCGCACCCTGGACCGGCTCCAGGGCGGCCCGGCGGTAGACGGACGACGTCCCGGTGCAGATGGCCGCGCCGAACCGGTTACGGGCTACCTGGATCGACCGGTAGAAGACCTCCTGGATGGCACCCGCGGCGTTCTCGATCCAGGTCTGCTCGGGGCTCTGCCGGAAGAACTGCGGAGTCACCACGATGCCCAGCGCCGGGTCGTCCATGTAAGGCAAGGTCTCGGCCAGGAAGTCGGTCCGCGGCGCGAAGTCGGCGTCGAAGATGACGATAAACTCGCTGCTGGTCCGGGCGAACGCGTAGCGCAGGTTGCCCGCTTTCTTGTGCACGCGCTGGCCGGGGCGGCGGATGTAGGTCAGGCCGATCGACGCGGCTAGGGCCTGCGCCTCGTCGGAGGGGCCGTCGTCCAGGACGAACGCCTCAGCGCTCCCGGGGTAGGCGGCCAGCAGCGCGGCGACCGACGTCCACGTGTTAAGCAGCACCTCGATCGGCTCGCCGCAGATGGGCAGGAAGATGTCCACGTCCGGATAGCGCGGCGGCTGCCAGCCCTGGACCCGCGCCTGGTGCGCGGCGAAGTCGAAGCCGCGGCCGGTGAAGTTGACCGGCAGCCCGGTCAGCAGGTACAGCACGTAGGTCGCGGTGAACACCAGGAACGGCCACAGCGCCGGATCGTGGGCCGCGAAGCGGATCTGGCTGACCGTAAGGCACGCGGCGCTGATCACGATGGTCGTAGTCAGGTAGGGCAGGTTGCGCTGCAGGTACGAATACTTCTCGGTGTCATCCGGCGGCGCGGGCAGGACCAGCCGCGCCGCGCCGCGCAGCCAGGGCGCGGTGACAGCCCGGCCAACCCGTGCTGCCGGTGGATGCTCCGTAGCCGTCACTTGGGTGCCTTGTATCGCCAAATGACGTAGGTGCCGGTCAGGTCGGTGCCGCTGGTGCCGGGCGGGTTGTACGGCACGACCTGGATGATGTGGTAGTGGCTGTGGGCCAGGTCGGCCCGGATGCGGTGGTCCAGCGCGGTGGTGTCCGCGAAGTTCAGCGCCACGATCGAGAAGTAGCCCTGGCTGATGAACCGGGCGAAGATGGCCGGGTTGCCGCCGGCCACCACGCCAGCCCGGGCCGGCCCACCGGTGCTGGCCCCGCTGGGCAGCACGATGTTGCGGGTGGAGGACCAGCGCCGCCACTGGCTGCCCGTCGCCAGGTAGTAGCGGGCCGGGCCCGGGTCCTCAACGAGCAGGTTGCCGTGCGCGGACAGCGGCCGGAAGATCGCGATGAAGCTGGCTGAGTCCGGCCAGGCGGTGGCGAAGGCCCAGGACTGGGTGATGCCGAAGAAGGCCGGGAAGGCCAGCGCGAGCACGCACCCGACGGTGGTCAGCAGCCGGGAGCGGCCAGCCGGCGCGGACGCGATGAACGCGTCGGCGGCGTAGCCTGCGGCGATCGTGGCGAACCACGCACCCAGGTCGGTGTGCTTGTTCAGCGAGGCGGAGGTGTGCAGGCTGGCCTGCTCCAGCGGGCCGAGCACCGCGGCCACGGCCAGCACCGCGAGCAGCCAGGTCTGGCGGCGCCCCTGGTGCAGGGCCCAGCTCGAGAACACCCCGCACCAGGCCAGCACCAGGACCACCCCGGTCCAGGACCACGCGCTGCTGAGCACGGAGAGCACCGGGTCGCTGCCCGCCGCCCGCTGCACCGTGGTCTCGCTGACTCCGGTCAGGTAGCTGCCGCCACCGACCAGCAGCCCGGCGATCAGCAGGGCGGCGGTGACGGTGAGCAGCGTCGCACCCCTCCGGATCGCTGCCCGCCGCCCGGCCGGCCAGGCGATGAGCAGCGCTATCACGACCACCAGGGGATCGAACAGCGCCGTGGAGTACGCGGTGGCGTTGGCCAGGGCCAGCGCCACGCCGCCGAGCGCCATCCGGCTGGTCGCCTCGCCGTGCTCCCCAGCCCCGGCCACACACCAGGTGGCCAGCGCGAGCAGGAACATGGACATCGCGTCGTAGGTCGCGAACGCGCCCAGGTGCAGCGTGGGGCCGAGCAGTGCGAACAGTGCGGCGGCGAAGAACGCGGCCCGCGGCCCGAACAGCCGCCGGGTGAGATCCCACAGCAGCACCGTCGAGCCGAGCATGAACAGCAGGGACAGCAGCCGAGCCCCGGCCAGCCCGCCGACACTGTCGGCCAGCGCGCCGAGCGGCGGGTAGATGACCGGCGCCCCGGAGAAATACGTCGGGAACGGTGGCACGGGCGACCCGTGCAGCAGGTCGGCCCACTCCAGGTGCCCAGCCCACAGGTAGGCTCCCTCGTCCTGGAACGCCGTGTCAGCCCCGATCAGCCGCACCGACAGCAGGGCCTGCACCACCAGCACCGCGAGTAGCGGCAGCCACACCGGCGTGGGACGGCCGCGCCGGGCTGGCTCAGCGCCGGCCAGCTGGTCCGTGCCGGGCGACCGGCGCCCGTCCGCGCTGTGCCGTCCTGGTGCGGTTCCGGCTGGACGTGCCGCTGGCGGGCCGGACGACGACACCAGCTCCCAGCCTGCTGGGCTTTCCTCCATACACGCACCCGCCTGCGGGCACGGGCCGCGAGAAAACCCCCCTCGCCTGCCCGCGCGGACTCACGCCACGTACTGCCACGTCAGCGTCTCGGTGTGCGATCTCCCCCCAGAGCGGAAGTACCGCATAGGCACGGTACTGGGCGGTTCCGCTCGGATGTGGCGTGTTCGCCGATTTGGCCGGCCGGCCGCGGCCGGGCCGCGCGTGACGGCCAACTCTCGCAGTTCAGCAGATAAGCGGGCTGGTGATGAATATGGTGGGGTACCTGCTCGCCGGGCTAGCCGGAAGCTGAACCCCGCCGAATCGCGCCACTCCCGCCTGACCCGAAGGAGCGACCGATGAGACACCGGCGGCCAGACTCGCCGGACCGGGCCGCGCCCGGCCCGGCCTGGGACGAGCGGCAGGCATGGCCGGTTCCCCCTGGTTCCGGCCCGGCCGGCCGCCCAGGGCCGCCTCCGGCCCGGCCGGCCTCCCGCCACCTGCCTAAGCCGGTCGTGATGGTGAGCGCCGCGGCGCTGGTGCTGATCGCCATCGCCGTCGCCGTAGTCCGCGATCTGGGACCGTCCGCACCCCGGGCCCAGGCCATCATCCTGCCGGTCGCGCCTCGCTCCTATCTCGGCCTGTACGAGCGCGGGGCGACCACCTCCTACGCGGGCGTCAACCAGTTCGCCCGGGCCATCGGCCGGCAGCCTAACCTGGTTTCCTACTACAGCGGGTGGGGAGTGCCGTTCCAGACCGGGTTCGGCGCCGCGGCGGTACAGCACGGCGCGGTGCCGCTGGTGCAGATCGACCCGGTGAACATCCCGCTCGGCGCGATCGCCGCCGGGCGGTACGACGGTTACCTGCGGCGTTTCGC
This sequence comes from uncultured Actinomycetes bacterium, assembly GCA_963834515.1. Taxonomy (GTDB): domain Bacteria; phylum Actinomycetota; class Actinomycetes; order Streptosporangiales; family Streptosporangiaceae; genus RYN-230. The sequence goes on from CAWICB010000002.1 coordinate 697,252, forward strand.
GGACGCCGTCCGCTCTTACCAGCACCCGGTGGTGATCGGCTTCGGTCACGAGATGAACGCCTCGTGGTATTCCTGGGGCTACCCGCATGCGTCACCGAAGTCGTTCGTCGCCGCCTGGCGGCACATCGTCACCCTGTTCCGCGCCCAGGGCGCGTGGAACGTCACCTGGATGTGGACCATCAACGTGATCGGGCAGCAGCAGGCCCAAGCCGTGCGGTCCCCCGGCCCGTGGTGGCCAGGCAGCTCGTATGTGACCTGGGTCGGCATGGACGGCTACTACTTCGAGCCGTCCTGGACGTTCGCGCCGCTGTTCGGGCCGACGATCAAAGCCGTCCGCGCGCTGACGCACGACCCGATCCTCGTCTCCGAGACCGCGGCGGGCACGACCGAGGACCAGCCCGCCAAGATCGCCGATCTGTTCGCTGGCACCCGCGCCTACGGGCTGCTCGGCTTCGTCTGGTTCAACGTCAACAAGGAACAGGACTGGCAGGTGACCGGCCCGGCGGCGATGGCCGCGTTCCGCCAGGGGGCCCGGACCTACCGGAGACCCCAGCCATGACCGGCTGCCACTGACCGGAGGCCGCCGATGTCGCCCAGGCTCAGTGTGGTGGTCTGCTCCCGGGACGGAGCGGCCGGGGTGGACCGGTGCCTGCGCGCGCTGGCCGCCCAGACGATCCGTCCCGCCCTGGAAGTGATCGTGGTCAACGACGGGTCGGCCGACGCCACGGCCGGCGTCGCCCGCGCCCACCGGGCCGTGGTGCTCCGGCACGAGACCAGCCGCGGGCCCGCGGCCGCCCGGAACACCGGCGCCCGGGTGGCCAGCGCACCCATCCTGGCCTTCCTGGACGACGACTGTGAGCCGGAGCCGCAGTGGGCGGAGCAGCTTGTCGGCGCGTACCGGGCCGGCGTGATCGGTGCCGCCGGCCCACTCTTGGCGGGCGGCCAGGCCCGGGTTCATGATCAGTTACCTGGCCCGGCACAACCCGCTGCAGCCACAGGAACTGAGCCTGGCCCGGAGCAGCCGGGTGTGGTACCGGCTGTCTCTGTACCTGGCCCGGCAGTGGGCGCCGCCACCGCCGCGCGGCCCGCGTGACGTCTACTCGTTCGCGGCGGCCAACATGTCGGTCTGCCACGACGCGTTCCGCGCCGTGGGCGGCTTCGATGAGCGGATCCGCTTCGCGTCCGAGGACGAGGACCTGTGCCGGCGGCTGCGCCTGGCCTTCCCGGCGGGCCGCCTGGTCTACACGCCCGGGGCCCGGGCGGTGCACCACTTCGAAGCGTCGCCGTGGGACACGCTGCGCCGTCGCCGGGCCTACGGCCAGGGCGCCGCGCGGATGTACCGGAAGTGGCCGGGTGTGCCGCCGGTCATCTTCCCGTGGCCGGCCGCCGTGCTGGTCCTGCTGGCCCTGTCGGTCTACTTCCCGGTCCTGCTGGCCGCGGTGGCGCTCGCGCCCCAGCTGCTCTACCCGGCCGGGCTCCGGTCGGCGGTCCGGATGCGCCGGCCGAGCTGCCTGCTGGACGGCTACCTGCAGCTGGCCGAGGAGTGCTGCAGCAATGCCGGCTTCATCGAGGGGCTGTGGCAGTTCCGGCACCTGAAGCCGGATGCCGCGGCGAGCCGGCTGCCCGGCGTACCGCTGCCCCCAGGCCCGCCAGCCGCCCGGCAAAATACGCGCTGAGCATGGCCCCGTCCACGGCCACGGCCGGCGCCACCTTGAGCCAGTCCGGGCGGGGGGTCTCGAAGCGGGTCCGCACATGCTGGGTGCTGGCCGCCAGCACGAAGACGGCCGGGATAGCTGCGCCCAGCAGCGGCCGCCGGGTCGCGGCGGCGGCCAGCCCGGCGGCCAGCGAGGCGGCGAACGCGGCGGTCACCAGGTCCGGCTGGCGCAGCTGCCGGTAAGCGAGCAGCTGGCGGGTCGCGCCCTCGCCCGTCTCGAACAGCCATCTGAGGGATGTGCCGAAGGTCTTGGTCTCCCGGTGCTGGACGACGAGGCCCGGCACGGTGGCCACGGACAGCCCCTGGCAGGCCATGGCGTGGTTGAGCGCGCTGTCCTCGCCCTCGCGCAGGGCCGCGTCGAAGCTGACCCGGTCGAAGACGCTGCGCCGGTACAGCCCGTTGTTGCCGGTCACCGTGGTGGTTGAGCCGACGACCCGGGGGGCGAGCCCGAAGCGCCGGTAGACATAGCCGACATCGCCATCCGGCACGGCCGTGCCACCGACCGCGTCGTGCCCGGCCAGCGCCGTCCGTGTCCGGTCCAGCCAGTCGGCGGGAAGCAGGATGTCCGCGTCCACCGTGGCGATGAGGCCGCCGCGGGCGGCGGCGATCCCGGTGCTCCGGGCATGCCCCCGGCCGCGGTTGGCCGGCAGGTCGATGAGCCGGATCCGCGGATCGCGCTGGGCCAGCCCGGCCACCAGCTGCCCGGTGCCATCCCGGGAACCGTCGTTGACCACGATGATCTCGTACTCGCCCAGGCCGGCCAGCCTGGCGATCGAGTCCAGGGTCGGGCCGATGCCGGCCGCCTCGTTATAGGCGATCACCACGAAGCTGATCAGGTCGTCGGGCACGCCCCCTGCCCTATCACATCCCTGTCCGGACCAGGGGTGCTATCGCGCACCGTGCCGCAGTTATTACCTGACGCCATGGCTTCGCCCAATATGGCGGATACGCCAGCGGGAGCCATCCGGCAACTTTAGACTCGCGGTGTCTGTGCCCGAAGACTGCCGAGGCCGAGCCGCAAGAATTGGCGGACGCCGTCCTGCCCGGGACAACGCAGCATCTGGCCGGGGGAGGAAAGGTCATGCCTGCATCGCTGCTCCGCCTGGGTGGCTGGCGGAGCGTGGGTGCCCTGGTGCTGGTCGCGGCGGTGGTCACCGGAATCGGCCAGACGGGCGCAGGCCATTCCGTGCTGCAGAGAGCCGGCCTGATCGAGCAGCCAGCTCCCTACACCGCACTCATGTTCAGCCGCCCGGAAAAACCGGTGTCCAGGCAGGCATTGGGCAGGCGAACGCGCTTCACGCTGACGTTCCGCATCCAGAACGCGGAAACCAGGACGCGTACCTACGTCTGGTCCCTGCTCGTGGTCCAGCGCCCGGGCCAGGCCCGGACGATCCGCTCACACACCGTCCGCGTCGGGCCCGGGCAGGCGGCCTCGATTCCAGAGCATCCAACGATCACCTGTGAACAGGACAGTGTTGAATTTATTGTCCAGCTGGACGGGATGCACCACGAGGCGATTCATGCCCGGACCACCTGTCCCCGCCCCGCCCCGCGCCGCCGGCGCTGAGCGGGTGGGCCAGCGCCCGGTGGTCGCGGTCGTGTGCGACGTGATCCACCCGTACTCCCGCGGCGGCCGCGAGCTGCGCAACCAGGAACTGCTGCCCCGGCTCGCCGAGCGAGCCGACGTGCACGTCTACACCATGCAGTGGTGGGACGGGCCGCCGGAGCGCCGCGACGGTGCGGTCACCTACCACGCCATCTGCCGACGGTGGCCGCTGTACATCCGTGGCCGCCGGTCGCTGCGGCAAGCGGCCGGGTTCGCGCTGGCCAGCCTGCGCCTGCTGCGCTGCCGGTTCGATGTGCTGGAAGCGGACCAGATCCCGTACGGCCAGCTCTTCGTGCTCCGCCTGGTGGCCACGCTCAAACGGAAGCCGTTCACCGTGACCTGGCACGAGGTGTGGAGCCGGCCGTACTGGCGCGAGTACCTGGGCCGGGCCGGCTGGGCCGCCTGGTCGGCTGAACGGCTGGCCATGCGGCTGCCGGACACGATCATCGCCGCCTCGCCGCAGACCGCTGAGCGGCTGCGCCAGGTGCTCGGGACAGGCACCCCCGTCACGACCGTGCCGAACGGGATCGATCTCGATGCGATCCGCGCCGCCTGCCCGGAGGGTGACCCGGCCGACCTGGTCGCGGTCGGCCGGCTGATCGAGCACAAGCGGGTCGGCATGCTGCTGGACGTGGTGGCCCGGCTGCATGCCAGTGGCCTGCGCGCCACCTGCCGCATCATCGGTGACGGGCCGGAGCGGGCCGCGCTAGAGCGGAAGGCGCAGGCGCTGGGCATCGCGCCGTGGGTGGAGTTCCGGGCCGACGTGGGGGAGCAGAAAGAGCTCTACGCCCTGGTCAAGTCGGCCCGGGTGTTCGTCTCGCTGTCGGCCCGCGAGGGATTCGGCATGGCCGTGCTGGAGGCCATCGCCTGCGGCCTGCCGGTCGTGACCACGTCCGTGCCGGACAACCACGCCCAGCACCTGGTGCGGGCGTACTCGCGGGGCACCGTATGCGAGCCTGACCTGGACGCCGTGACCAGCGCGGTGGCCGGCCTGCTGGCCAGCCCGGCAGCCGGGCCGGCTAGCGCGGCAGCGGGCCCGGCCAGCCCGGCGGATGCCTGGGTGGCCAGTTACGACTGGCCGGTGGTGGCCGAGAAGCTGGCCGGGGTCTACATCCGGTGACCGTTACCGCGCGGGCCCGGCCGCAGGGATCACCCCGGGGCCCGGGACGGCCGCCACCGCGGCACGCCGCCCCGGCGGTGCGCCGCGGCCTCGGCGCCTACTCCATCGCGCTGGCGGCGATGGCGCTGCTGGTGCCGCTGCACCGGTGGTGGGCGGCCGAGGTACTGCTGGTGCCGCTGCTGCTCATCGTGCCGGGCTCGATCCTGCTCCAGGCGCTGCGGATACCCAGCCGGGTGGTGCGGTCCTTCCCGGTCTACGTCCCGTGCGCGTCAATCATCGTGCTGTTCGTGTCCGGGCTGGCCGTGGACATCCTCGGGCCGCTGGCTGGGGTGGCCGAGCCGCTGCGCCCGGTGCCGCTGCTGATCGGGCTGGAGGTCACCTGCCTGGGCCTGCTGGTGGCCTGCGCCAGCGCGCCGCCCGACGTCACCATCGAGTGGCGGTCGCCCCGGCAGCCGCTGCGCGTGGCCGTCCCGCTCATCCTCCCGCTGGCCGCGGCGGCCGGCGCGATCCGGCTGAACAACGGCCACGGCCCGGCGGTGGCGGTGGGCACGGTGGCCGCGGTCGTCATCGCTCTCACCGTGTCGGCCGCGCTGTCCGCGCGGCTCGACAAGTCGCTGCTCGAGATGGTGCTCTACGCCGCGGGCCTGGCCATGGTGTGGGCCTCCTCACTGCGTGGTGACCCGCTCTACGGCTTCGACATCGCCACCGAGTATCAGCGGCTGGAGCACACGGTGCAGGCCGGCATCTGGCACCCGGCCCACCCGAACGACGCCTACGGCGCGATGCTCAGCATCACCGTCATGCCAGCCGAACTACACGCGCTGGCCGGGGTGCCGGCCCTGCAGATCTTCAAGATCGTCTACCCGATGATCTACGCATTGTTCCCGGTGGCGATCTTCGGCCTGGCGCGCAAGATCCTGGCCCGGCCGTGGGCCTTCATCGCCGCCGCGTTCACCATCGGGCAGTACGCGTTCACCGAGCTGGCCGGTTTCGCCCGGCAGGAGATCGCCCTGGTGCTGTTCGCCGCGCTCATCGCGGCCATGCTCGACAACCGGATACCGCGGTGGGCGCGGTGGCGGCTGGTCGCGCTACTCGGCGTGGCCCTGGCTCTCTCGCATTACTCCACGACCTACGTGGCCATCACGGTCGTCGGGCTCATGCTGGTCCTGCAGTTCGCGCTGTCCTGGATGCGCCGGGTGCCGCGGGTGACCGGCGCGGTCGTGGTCGCGTTCCTGGCCACGTTGGCCGGGGCGGTCATCTGGTACGGCCCGGTCACCCACTCGGACTCGCATCTGCTCCAGGTGGCCCAGACCGTGGATGCCCAGGGCCTGAACATCCTGCCCAACCGGACCCCGGGCGGCAGCCTGATCTCGGCCTACCTGCAGGGCAATACCCGCACCCCGATGAGCGCGACGGTGTACGAGCACGACATCCACGCCTATTACCAGCACACCAGGACGTACGTGCATCCGCTCGCGGCCGGGTTCAGGCCCCAGTACCGGCTGCAGAACATCACCGTGCCGGAGCCGGCCATCAAGTGGCGCGCCGGGTACACCGTGCTCACTCTCGGCCTGCTGATCATCGAACAGCTGGCCAACCTGCTGGCCGCGGTAGGCGCGCTGCTGATGATGCTACGGCGCAAGGCGTCGCTGCGCACCCGGCAGCTAGGCCTGGCCGCGCTGGCCGCCACGCTGCTGCTCACCGTGATCCGGTTCAGTGGCACGCTGGCCGTGGCCTACGGCCAGGAGCGGGCGCAGCTGCAGGGAATGGTGCTGCTGGCCATCACCCTGAGCTGGACGTTCCAGGCGCTCACCGGGCTGCGCACCCGGCGGCAGGCCCGGGTCCGGGCCGTAGCGGCCGGCTGCCTGACCGTGGTGTTCGTCAACACCGTCTACCTGGTGGGCGCGGTGCTGGGCGGTACGACCTCGGTCAATCTGTCCAACAGCGGCCCCGCGTTCGAGTACTTCTACACCAGCACCCCGGAGATTGCGTCCGCGCAGTGGCTGCACCGCCAGTTCAGATTGGGGGACCTCGTCTACGCGGATGAATACGGCCAGGTCCCGCTGGCCCTGGCCACCGGGATCCAGGACGGCCTGATGACCGACCTGACCCCGGAGACGCTCAGCGGCCGCGCCTGGGTCTACGCCAGCCAGGCCAACGTGCGCGGCGGGTACGCGTTCGCGCTGTACAACGAGCACCTGGCCACGTACCGGTTCCCGGCCGCATTCCTCGACGCCTACTACAGCCTCGTGTACACCAATGGCACGTCGGAGGTGTTCCACCGGTGATCTCCGTCGTCATCATCAGCAAGGATGAGGCCGGCCTGGACGGGACGCTGGCCGAGGTGACCGCGCAGGCCCAGGCGGCCGGGCGGGCCGAGGTGCTGGTGGTCAACGCGTCCGGGTCCCGGCTCGACCACATCCGGCGGCGGCACGCCGGCCGGGTCCGCTGGATACCGTTCGAGCCGCCGGCCGGCGTGCGGGTCTCCATCCCGCATCAGCGCAACGCGGGGGTGCGCGCGGCTCGCGGCGAGATCGTGGTGTTCACCGACGCCGGCTGCCAGCCCGAGCCGGGCTGGCTGGACCACCTGGTGGCGCCGCTCCGGCAGGGTGAGCAGGTGACGGCCGGGCTGACGCTGGCCACGCCGGGCAGCAGCGGTCTTTACGACCAGTCCGCCCGGGCGGCCCGCGGCACCTGCTACCTGACCCAGTGCTCCACCATCAACCTGGCCTTCCGGCGGGCCGCGTTCGACGCGGTCGGCGGCTTCGACGAGGGCTTCGCGTATGGGTCCGACGTCAACTTCAGCTGGCGCCTGGTGGACCGCGGTTACCGCATCCGCAACGTGCCCGGCGCGGTCATCCGGCACGACTGGGGCGGCTGGCGGCGCCAGCTGCGCCGGTCCTACCTGTACGGCCAGGCCCGGGCCCGGCTGTACCGCAAGCATCGCGCCCGGCTCAGGCACGTGCTCCGCGACGAGCCGATGGTGGTGGTCTACCCGGCGTTCCTGCTCGGCCTGCCGCTGACCCTGGTCTGCCCGCTCTACCCGGCGCTGCTGCTGATCCCGGCCTGGCGTAACCGGTCGAACGGGGCGGCCCGGGTGCTGGCCGACCACCTCACGTACGGCGCCGGAATCCTGTCGGAGCTGCTCCGGTGACCCGGATCCTGGTGTTTCCCCGGGACCCGAATCCGTATCAGGGCCTGCTGTACGGGGCGATGAGCCATCTCGGGGTGCAGGTCCGCTACCTGGGCGAGCTGACCTGCTCGCACACGGTCAATTTGCTCCTCCTCCCGGTGCAGCTGGCCTGGCAGCGGATGGCCGGCGCCCGGGTGGTCCACCTGCACTGGGTGGTCACGTTCACGCTGCCCGGCGCGCGGCGGTTCCCGGTGCTGCGCCGGATCGGGCAGGCCTGGTTCCTGCTCTGGCTCTGCGCCTGCCGGCTGCTCGGCCTGCGGCTGGTGTGGACCGCGCACAACGTGCTGCCGCACGACCAGGTGTTCGCCGATGACGTGGCGGCCCGCCGGGCACTGGCCCGCGCCAGCGACCTCGTCCTGGCCCACTCCGCCGCGACGCTGGCCGGGCTGGCCGAGCTGGGCGCGGTACCGCGGCGCAGTGCGGTGATCCCGCACGGCCCGCTGGCGCCGGCCCGTCCCGCCGCCTCGCTGCGCCAGCCAGGGTCGGGGCACGGGGCCCGCCGGTTCCTGTTCTTCGGCCGGGTCCAGGACTACAAAGGCGTAGCCGACCTGCTGGCCGCGTTCGCCGCCCTGCCCGCGCAGCTGGCCGTGCAGCTGACCGTGGCCGGGCCGTGCCCGGACCGGCAGCTCCAGGCCGAGCTGCGGGCGCTGGCCGGCGCCGCCCGCCACCGGGTCAGGCTGCTCCTGGACCGGGTCCCGGACGGCGAGGTGACGGCGCTGCTGGCCGGGGCCGACGTCGTCGTGCTGCCCTTCCGGCAGGTCACCACCAGCGGAAGCGCCATCCTGGCGCTGTGCCATGGCCGGCCGCTCATCCTGCCGGACCGGCCCGGGCTGGCCGGGCTGCCCGGCCCGGCCGTGCTCCGGTACGACGGCAGCATCCCCGGGCTGGCCGCCGCGCTGGCCCGGCTCGCGGTGGCCGACGCGGAAACGCTGGCCGCCATGTCGGCCGCCGCCCTGGGCTACGCGGCCGGCCTGGCCTGGCCGGGCATCGCCGAGCGGACCATGGCGGAGATCACTGCGATCCTCGGCCCGGCGCCGGCTGGCCCGGCCCGGCGGCCGGCCCGGGCGCCATGACCCAGATGACCGCGCCGGCCCCGCCCCGCTCCCGGATGCGGCGGGCGGTGCGCGGTGTGGCCGGGGACGCGCTGTACCGCGGGTCCATGTTCCTGCTCATCAACACCGTGGCCACCTCGGCCATTGGCTTCGTGTTCTGGGCGCTGGCGGCCCGGCGGTACCCAGCCTCGGCGGTCGGTGTGTTCGCCAGCGTGACGTCGGGGGTCGGGCTGCTGGCGGCCATCGCCGCCCTGGGGCTGTCGAACACGACCATCCGCCGGGTCTCGGCCGCGGTAAACCCGCGCGAGCTGGTCGCCGTGGCGGTCACCGCGATCGCCACTGTCGGCACCGCGTTGTGCCTCATCACCGTGGTGGTCCTGGGGCCGTTGCTGCCGGCCGCGCTGCACCTGCAGCAGCACGGCCGGATGGCGTTCCTGGTCACCGCCCTGGTCGTGTTCACCGCGGTGGGCAGCACGCTGGACGCCTGCCTGGTCGGCATCCGGGCCAGTCATGTGGTGCTGATCAAGAACGTGCTGGGCAGCCTGGTCAAGGTGGCCGCGCTGGTCCTGCTGACCGCGTTCCGGTTCTCCGGGCTGCTGATCGCCTACGGGGCCGGGCTGATGCTGGCCACCATGCTCAGTGGCGCCGCGCTGAGCCGGCGGCTGGGTGGCCGGCGGGTCGGGCTCAGCTCGTTCCGTGCGTTGCCCCGCTATCTGTCCATGACCTCCGGCAACTACCTGGCCACCATCATGGGCATCGTGCCCACCAGCATCGTCCCGGTCGAGGTGCTGGTCATCCGGGGGGCCGCCGAGACGGCCCGGTTCGCGGTCGCGTTCCTGATCGCGGGCTTCCTCAACTTCATCCCGGCCACGATCGCGCAGGTGCTGTTCGCCGAGGCGTCCCGGCCCGGGGTGACCCTGGGCGGCCAGCTGCGCAAGGCCGTGCGGGGAGTCTACGGCCTGGTCGTGCCCGCGGTGGTGGTGGTGGTCGCGGCCGCCCCGCTGCTGCTGCGCCTATTCGGGCCGGCTTACGTGCCGGCCACGGCGTGCCTGCGCGTCCTGGCCCTCAGCGCGCTGTTCACCGGGGGGACCTACCTGGTCGACTCGCTGCTCATCGCGCGTGACCGGACCCAGGCCTACGTGTTCATGAACGGCGCCAACGCCGCGCTGGTGGTCGGTTGCGTGGCGGTGGCGCTGCCGCGCGGGCTGACCGCCGCGGCCGTGGGCTGGGCCCTGGCCCAGGGTGTATCGCTGCTGCTCGGCCTGGCTGTGCTGGCCACCGGCCGGCTCGGCCGTCACCATTCCGTAGCCAGCGCCCGGCCGGGTGGCTGAGGTCCTAACCCTGGCCCGGCTGCCCGGCGCGCAGCAGGTTGTAGATGAAGAAGCTCACCAGCGACACCACGAAGCAGGTCTCCCCGAACGTGTCCTCATGCGGGAGGCTGGCGAAGTGGGTCAGCTGCAGGCCCAGCGTGCGTGGATGGACCAGGGCGACGAGCGCGATGTAGACCCAGCCGGCGAAGCCGTACACCGCCAGTGTCTTGCTGGCTTGCAGCGCTATCCGGCGCTTCATACCGTGCATCCCTTCAGCGCGATGGCGCCGGGCCGGGCGGCGCTAGCCGGCGTCGGGCGCGCCAGAGACCTCCCGGGCCTGGTCCAGGCGCCACACATCGATCGGCACGTTGCCCAGCCCGGCCCGGTACTCAGCGTCGGGCCCCGGCTCCGCGAACGCCGGGGCCAGCCGGCCCTGGGCCGGGTCGGCGCGGGGACCGCCGCCCCGCTCGGGGCCGGCCAGGATCACGGCGTGGCCAGCCCGGCGGATACCCAGGATGCTGAGGAAGAACGTGCCCAGGATCATCTGGCAGCTGAGCACCAGGGCGGTCAGCGAGGGCACCACGACCCGGGCTGCGCTCTCGTCACTGACCAGGCCGGATCCCGGCGCGTGCCAGCCCGGGAAGGACACGGCCAGCCCGGCCAGGCCGACCGCGCCGAGCAGGCCGCCCGCCATCAGGCCGCGCTCCAGGCTGCACGCTGACAGCAGCCGGTCCAGCCCGGACCGCCGCTGCAGGAATCCCTCCGCACTGGCGTAGACCTTGGTGAACGCTGCGAACAAGATGGCCTGGAAACCGATGATGGTCATCGCGGAGGCGGCCACCAGGATATCCAGCACGGCGGCCGGCGGGATCCCCGGTGGCGGCGTCGGCACCGCGGCGATGCCCACGGCCAGCCCCACGATCAGCAGTACCGCGCCCGGGATGAGGAACAGCCAGCGCGGGCTGAACAGCAGCAGGAAGCGCAGGTGCCGCCAGCCATCGCGCCAGCTGCGCAGGTGCGGCCGCCGGCTGCGCCCGTCCCGGGACAGCCTGGTCGGCACCTCTTCCACGCGCTGGCCAGCCAGGGTGGCCTTCACTACCATCTCGCTCGCAAATTCCATGCCCGAGGCCTGCAGGCCGAGCCGGAGCACACTGTCCCGGCAGAAGCCGCGGAGCCCGCAGTGGAAGTCCCTGATCCGGCTCCGGAAGAACAGCCGGCCAATGCCACTGAGCACCGGGTTTCCCAGGTAGCGGTGCAGCGCGGGCATGGCACCGGAGGCGATGCCGCCGCGGAACCGGTTCCCCATGACCAGTTCGGCGCCGGCGCGCAGCCGGTCCAGAAACGGCATCAGCGCGGTGAAGTCATAGCTGTCGTCGGAGTCGCCCATGATGATGAACTGGCCCCGGGCCATCGCGATACCGCCCAGCAGTGCGTTGCCGTAACCGACATCGGCGACGGTGATGACCGATGCCCCGGCGTCCCGGGCCAGCTGCTGGCTGCCGTCCGTGCTGCCGTTGTCCGCGACCAGCACCTCGCCGTCGATGTGATGCTCGCCCAGGAACCGCCGCGCCTTGCGCACACAGATCGCAATGGTCTCGGCCTCGTTGAGGCACGGCATAAGCACGGTCAGTTCCACGTGACGCCCCCCTCAGCGGCACGTCGCGCCGTCATGGCGCCGCCCGCTGGTAAGCCGCGGCGCCGCGCCGGAAGGCGGCTACCGCGCGCGGGCTGGTGACCTGCCAGTTCTGCTCTTTGTCTACGTTGAACCAGATGAACCCGAGCAGCCCGTAGGCCCGACTGCCGGCGAACAGGTTAGTGATCTTGGCGGGCTGATCCGCGTTGCCCGCGGCAGTCTCGGAGATCAGGATCGGGTCGCGGGTCAGCGCCCGCACGGCCCTGATGGTCGGCCCGAACAGCGGGGCGAACGTCCAGGACCGCTTGTAGTAGTAACCGTCGACGCCGACCCAGTTCACGTAGGAAGCGCCTGGCCACCACGCGCTGGGCGGATCGATGCCGCCCTGGGGGTCGATGATGTTGATGGTCCATAGCCAGGTGACGTTCGAGGCGCCCTGACGGCGGAACACCGTGACGATGTGCTGCCAGGCGGCGACGAAGGAGGCGGCCGAGCTGTGCTGCCAGCCCCAGGTGAACCAGTATCCGTTCGGCTCGTGGCCGAAGCCCACGATGACGCGGCGCCGGTAGGACCGGACTGCGTCAGCGAAACGCCGCAGGTAGCCGTCATACCGCCCGTGGGCGATGGCGGCCAGCTGGATGTGGGCCGGATTGATCTGCACCAGCGGCACCGCACCGTGCTGCGCCGCCGCGGCCGCGAAGGCGGTCTGGAACGGCTCGCGCCACGAGCTGTAGTAGGGGGCCAGGTCCGGCTGCTTGCCGATGGCCTGCCCGAACTGGTCGATGCCGGCATAGCTGGCCGGCACCGAGCGCTCGTAGACGCCCAGGTAGCGCAGCGGCTCCAGGGCGGCCGGCCGGACGGGTGCGCTGGACAGCCTGGTCACCGCGAACGCCACCACCACCACGAGCGCCGCCAGCACGCAGATCACCGCGGTGGAGTGCGCGCGAAACCAGCCGGCCGGGCGGGCGCCCACTCCGGGCTGGCCCGATACCGGATCCGGCTCGGTCACGGCTGTCCCCCCGGGGCTGGCCGCGCTGCTGTGCTTCATCGACGCACCCTGCCTGCGCTGACAGGCCTGCTCGATGCCCCTCACCGGCCTGCGCGGAACTTGCGCTGACGTACTGCCACGGCAGCGTCTCGGTGCGATCTCCCCCCTAACCGGAAGCCCGCATAGCAAAAGGTACTGACCTAACCAGGGCATGGTGGTGTTTTCGCTGAATTAGTGACCAGCCCAGCGGCCGGTGGCGGCGCGGTCCGGGCGGAACACCGCGGCACCGCTGGCCGGCCGGCCCGCTGACGCCAATAGGTAGCCTTTCTGTGACTGTCTGTGATGCGGCTTGAAAAGTGACTTACGGTGTGCTCCGCTGTACGGCAGTTGAAGGCGTCCCGCTTACGCCTCCAGGGGGTCTGCGCATGCGCGAAAATAGCCGTGTCCCGCCTTCCCGGCCCACGCCGGAGGAGACGGGCCGGCCTGGCGATCAGGCGCTGGCGACATCGCCAGCGGCTGATGAACCGACGCCAGAATCCGCCGTTCCGGCGGCTCAGGACCAGGCCGGCCAAGGTGCCCCGGCCGGGCTGCCCCGCCGGGTACGGGGCACTAACGGGATGCAGCCGCCCGCCCGGGTGGAGCGCCCGATGATCTCAGACTCACTGCTGGAACGGGTCCGGGCCGCGGTCGAGGCGGCCGACTCGGAAGACGAGCCCGACGAGCCTGTCTCGCGTACGCAGCCCGCCAGGAACATAGACCTTTTCGGCTGGACCGCACCCGGCGAGGCGGCCGGCCCGCGCACCGCGGCCCAGCCGGCTGAAGGCTCCAGGCCGCCCGGGCCGGCCAGGACGGCCGCCCAGCCTGGGCCAGCTACCCCCGGCGAGCCGGCCGCCGCCGCCCCGGCTGACGCCGCCGGGCCAGCCGCGGAGCCCGCCGCGCTGCCACCTCGCCCACCCGGCCGGAAAGGCGCCAGAAAGTCATTCGAGTCCTTCAGATCGCCCTTTTCTTTAAGGGGATCCCGAGATTTCGGCGGGACCGCGGGAGCCATTACCCAGCCAATTTCGGTAATAGCTCAGCCACTTGCTGGCGAAGACCGGGAAGCCCGTTCTGCGGGCGGCCAGAAGACCGGAAGCACGGCCCCTGCACGGCCCGGGAAGACAGGCCCCGCGGCGCACCCGGCGCCCGCTGGCCCAGCTGGGCCAGCGGGCCGGGCCAGCCAGCCTGAGGGGCCCGGGAAGCCTGAGCAGCCCGGTAAGGCTGAGCAGCCCGGGAAGCCTGAGCAGCCCGGGAAGGCGGCCCGCCGCGGCCCGCGCACCGCGCGCAACGCGCGGACCGGCCGGGGTTACCGGCTGGCCGGCGTGCTGGCCATCGTCTTGGTGGCCGGGGGCGCCGCGGCGTTTGCCGCCGTGCAGTACGGCAGCCGCCCCGGGGCCCGCGCCGCCATCAGCTCGGCTGACCTCCCGGCGGCCACCCGCAACAGCGCGGCCGCCTGGGTGGCCAGCCAGGTGGCCAGCACCGATGTGGTGGCCTGCGATCCGGTGATGTGCCAGGCTCTCGAGGCGCACGGGACGGCGGCGGCCCGGGTCCGGGAGCTCTGGCCGGGCACGGACAACGTGGCCGGCGCCGCGGTGGTCGTCGCCACCCCCGCGGTCCAGGGCCACCTGGGCACCCGGCTGGAGACCGCGGCGCCGGGTGTCATCGCCCGGTTCGGCGCCGGGAACCGGCAGATCGTGATCCGGGCCATGGCCCCGCAGGGGGCCGCGGTCTACCGGTCCGACGTGGCCGGGGACCTGGCCGCGCGGAAGAGCTCAGGCGCCCAGCTGGCCCGCCAGCCATCCACCAGCTTCTCGGCCACCGAGAAGAAGCAGCTCACCGCCGGCCACGTGGATACCCGGCTGATGGTGGTCATCGCGATCGCCGCCAGTAAGCACCCGGTGCAGGTCGTGGCGTTCGGCGACCCCAGCCCGGGGCAGCCCGCGGCCCCGCTGCGGTCCGCCGAGCTGGCCTACTCCGGGAGCGCTGGCAAGGCGTCCGTGCTGGCTGCGCTGAACGGCATGGCCGCGAGCAACCCGGCCTACCGGGCGGCGCGCATCACGACCGTGCGGCTGCGCACCGGGCACACCGCCCTGCTCATCGAGTTCTCGGCACCGAGCCCGCTCGGCCTGCTCGGCTACTAGCCGCGGCGTGGTGGCGCGGCCAGCCGCCCGGCCGGGCGGTGGCCGGCCCGGAGGTAAGGTCGCGGCCATGAGGAAGGACCCGGCATGAGCCCGCGCCGCGCCCGCCGGCTGCCGGACGCGGCAACGCGCCGCGGCCGCCCCGGCACCGGCCGCGCGGCGGGCGGCTCTCCAGACGGGACGGTCGGGCCGGAGCAGGTCGAGTCGTGGCCGGACGGGGACTGGGTGGTCCGGCTGGTGCCCGGAGCCGCGTCGGTGAAGAGTTATCGTTGCCCCGGATGTGACCAGGAGATCCCGGCCGGCACCCCGCATCTGGTCGCCTGGCCCAGCCTGACCCCCGGCGCCAGCGAGCGCCGGCACTGGCACCGGCCGTGCTGGAACCGGCGGGCCCAGCGCCCCCCGGGGCGCCGGGTCGGCCGGTAGCGACATGCTGACAGAGACATGAGGACACGATGAGAGAGATAAGGGCGTCCACCGTGCTGCCGGCCCGCCGACAGCACGTCACCCTGCACACCGCGGACGGCCTGGACCTGGTCGGCGAGCTCGCGCTCCCGGCTGACCGGGACCCGGTGGCGACGCTGATCTTCCTGCACCCGCTGCCCACCCATGGCGGGATGATGGACAGTCACCTGCTGCGCAAGGCCTCCTACCGGCTGCCCGCACTGGCTGACCTGGCCGTACTCCGGTTCAACACCCGGGGCACCGCCTCGGACCACGGCCGCAGCCACGGCGAGTTCGGCGACGGCCAGGCGGAGCGGTTCGACGTGGCCGCCGCCATTGCCTGGTGCCAGGCCGCTGGCCTGCCCAGGCTATGGCTGGTCGGCTGGTCGTTCGGCACCGAGCTGGCCTTGATGTGGGGGGCCGACGCGGCCGTGCAGGGGGCGATCCTGCTGTCCCCGGCGCTGCACCGGGCCGGCGACGCCGACCTCGACAACTGGGCCGCGTCGGGCAAGCCGCTGCTGGTCCTGGTCCCGGAACTCGATGACTACCTGTGCCCGGACGAGGCGCGCCGCCAGTTCGCCCGGGTGGCGCAGGCCGAGCTGATCGCAGTGGACGGGGCCAAGCATCTGTGGGTCGGCGAGCCCTATGTCCGTATCGTGCTGAACGAGATTGTGCGCAGGGTCAACCCGCCCGCCGCGCCGTTGCCCACTGAGTGGAAGGACTGACCGTGCCGCTCTTCGACCTGACTGGCAAGAACGCTTTCGTCACCGGCGCGTCCCGGGGGATCGGCCAGGTGATGGCCGTGGCGCTGGCCGGTGCCGGGGCCGACGTGGCGCTGGTGGCCCGCAGTGAGGACGGGCTGGCGGACACCGCGGCGCAGGTCACCGCGCTGGGCCGGAAGGCGTTCGTCATCCCGGCGGACGTGACCGAGCAGGAGTCGGTGGCCGCCGCGGTGGCCACCGCGATCGACCAGCTCGGCTGCCTGGACATCGTGGTGAACAACGCGGGCGGGTCCAGTTTCATGGTGCCGTTCCTGGACCTGCGGCTGACCGGCTGGGACAAGCTGCTCCGGCTGAACCTCGACTCGGCCATGTACGTGTGCCACGCGGCCGGGCCGCACCTGGTCGAGCGGGGGACCGGGTCAGTGATCAACGTCGCCTCGGTGGCCGGGATGAGCGCGGCGCCGTTCCTGGCCCCGTACGGGGCGGCCAAGGCTGGGCTCGTCTCGCTGACCAAGTCGCTGGCCGTGGAGTGGGCTGCGCTCGGCGTCCGGGTCAACGCGCTGTGCCCGGGCTGGACCGCGACCGAGCTGAACCGCAACCTGTGGGCGGACGAGACGGCCGGCCCGGCCACGGTGGCCACCGTGCCGATGCGGCGCTGGGCGCGGCCGGAAGAGATGGCCGGTGCGGCCGTCTTCCTGGCCAGCGAGGCGTCCTCGTACATGACCGGCCAGGTGCTGGTAATGGATGGCGGCCAAACCGCGATGGCCTGACCGGGCCGGAGAACGACGGCCTGACCGGGCCGGAGAACAGAGCGGGGCCGGCGCTGACCGCCGACCCCGCTCTGCGGTGCGGTGCTGCCTACTCGGTCCACCACTCGTCGTCGTTGGCCTTTGCCTTGGCCGAGACCGGCTGCTTGGCCGTGGGCTGCTGCGGCTGGACCTGAGTGGGCGGCGCCTGGCGGGGCGGGACCGCCTGGGTCGCCCCGCTGTTACGCGGCGCGGCGGGCGCGGCCTGGGTGGGCGCGGCCTGGGCCGGGGCCACCTGAGCCGGGGCGGCCTGCGCCGGGCCGACCGCCTTCTGCTGCGCGCCGACGCCGACCGCCGGCCGGCCCGGGGCCGCACCGGGCTTGAGCGCGTCGGCCAGCCCGCCCATCTGGGTGCCCAGCAGCTGGCTGATCTGGGCCAGGTGACTGGAGATGCTCTCCTTCTGCTTGCTCAGCTCGTCAACCTCGCGCTGTGCGCTGGCCCGGTGCCGCTCGATCTCGGACTTGCTGTCGGCCAGCAGCTGCTCCGCCTGGGCCTTGGCCTGGGCCACGATCTGGTCGGCGTTCTTCTTGGCGTTGCTGACCAGCTGCCGGGAGTGCTGGTCAGCCTCGCGGCGGGTCTGCTCGGCCTGGGCGCTGGCCTTGGCCGCCCGCTGCTCGGCGGTGGCGGCCCGCTGCTCCGCCTCGCTGACCAGCTTCTGGGTAGCTGACTGCGCTGCCGCCAGCCGCTCGGCCTCCTGCCGCTCGGCCTCCTCCCGGCGGGACGCCAGCTGGATCTCGAACTCGGCCTCGGCCTGAGCGCGCTGCGCCTCGCTCTCCTCCAGGATGCGCTGGGCCTGGCTGCGCATCTCGTCCGCCTGCCGTTTGGAGGTGGTGAGGATCTCGTCCCGCTCCCGCTTGGCGGACGCCTTGAGCTGTGCCACCTCACGCTCGGTGGTGGTGCGCAGCTTGGCGATGTCCCGCTCGATGGCGGCCCGCTTCTCGGCCACCTCGTGATCGGCGGTGGCACGCAGCTTGGCCACTTCCCGCTCCGTGGTGGACGTCAGCTCGTCCGCCTCGCGCCGGGCACCCGTCTTGATCGCGTCCGCCTCGCGCTCCGCCGATGCCCGCTGCTCGTCAGTCTCCCGCTTGGCGTTGGCCCGCAGCTCCGTTGCCTCGTTCTCGGCCGCCGCGCGCACCTCCGCCGCGTCAACCTTGGCCGCCGCGTTCAGTTCGTTGGCTGCGGACCGCGCCTCCTGGGCGATCTCGGTGGCCTGCTCCTCAGCCAGCCGGAGCAGCTGCTCGATACGAGAGCCAAGGCCGGCGTAGGTCGGCCGCTCCTGCTCCCTGATCTGCCGGTGTGCGTCGGACAGTTCCTGCTGCAGGGCCTGAACCTGCTCGCGGTGCTGGCGTACTTCACCGTCAAGCTGCTTGAAGTATTCGTCAACCTGATGCGGGTCGTAGCCGCGCATCACCCGGGCGAACTCGCGGGGGGTGGTTTCTTCGAAGAAGTTGCTGAGCTGGGCGTCAATTTCAGGCTGCATGTGGCTTGATCCTGGGTAGACGAGGGTGTCATGCGGGGCGAACAGGGCGTCGCGATCCGCTCCGCAGGCCAGGACGCCGTAGCAGGCTGCCCCGAAACCCGGCAGGCGCGGAGAGTGTGCCGCTAGCCCGGTGCTCGCAGCGTACTCCTAACGTGCAGGCATTAGCGGCGGCTTCTCGTTTCCTCTTGCCATGGAACCGGGCTTTTTGGCGGTATTGGCGGCGGCTGAGCCGGGCCGTACCGGGCGGCCGAACGCGGCGCACCGTTAACAGCGTACATATCGGGAGATTCCCCGATGACCGGCCCCACGGGGCCGGTGGCGTCCCTGGTCCGGGTACCGTGCTCAGCCCTCGGCCGGCTGGGCCAGCCCTGCCGGCGGCTCGACCAGTTCGGTCAGCACGCCGCCCAGGTCCGCGGGGTGCAGGAAGGCTATCGAGGCGCCCATCGAGCCGTGCCGGGGACGCTGGTCGATGAGCCGGAATGGCTTCGGCACGAGTTCGGCCAGGGCTGCGCCGATATCCGGAACGGCGTAGCCGATGTGATGAATGCCCTCGCCACGCCGGGCCAGGAACTTGCCCACCGGGGTATCCGGGCCGAGTGGTTCCAGCAACTGCACCCAGGACGCCCCGCCGCTGCCGCCGGGCGGGCCGACCCGCAGCATGGCCTCCCGCACCCCCTGCTCGGCGACGACCTCCAGGCTGGCCACGGTCAGCCCGAACGCTTCCTGGTACCGGGCCACAGCCGCGTCGAGGTCGCGGCAGGCGATCCCGACATGATCGATCCGGAGCAGCACGGGCGCCTCCATCCCGGGGCGGGCGTTTCCCTAGGTTATCGTGGCAGACATCCAGCCAGGGCGCAGCGGAGGGCAGGCATGCGGGAAGCAGTG
The DNA here is from genome assembly GCA_963834515.1 of uncultured Actinomycetes bacterium. GTDB lineage: Bacteria > Actinomycetota > Actinomycetes > Streptosporangiales > Streptosporangiaceae > RYN-230. The sequence continues at coordinate 716,376 of CAWICB010000002.1, forward strand.
ATCACCGGGGGAGCCAGGACAGCCATCGGGCGGCTGCTCGGCTCGCTCAAGGACTTTCCGGCCGCCCAGCTCGGCGGCATCGTGATCAAGGAAGCGCTGCGGCGCTCCGGCCTGTCCGGCGACCAGGCCGACTACGTGATCATGGGCCAGGTGCTGCAGGCCGGGGCCGGGCAGAACCCGGCCCGGCAGGCCGCCGTGGCCGCTGGCCTGCCCATGTCGGTGCCGGCCATGACGGTTAACAAGGTGTGCCTGTCCGGGCTGGAGTCGATCGCACTGGCCGCGCAGCTGATCCGCGCGGGCGAGTTTGACGTGCTGGTGGCGGGCGGCATGGAGTCCATGACCGGGGCCCCGCACCTGCTGCCCGGGGTCCGCGCCGGGCACAAGTACGGCTCCATCGAGGTGCTCGACAGCATGGCCCGGGACGGGCTGACCGACGCGTTCGACGATGCCCCGATGGGTGAGCTCACCGACCGGCACAACGCGCGGCTTGGTATCAGCCGGGCCGAGCAGGACGAGTTCGCCGCCCGCTCGCATCAGCGGGCCGCCGCCGCGGTCAAGGACGGCCTGCTGGCCAGCGAGATCGTCGGCGTGCCGGTCCCGCAGCGGCGCGGCGAGCCGGTCATCTTCGACACCGATGAGGGCATCCGGCCGGAGACCACGGCGGAGGCGCTGAGCCGGCTGCGGCCGGCCTTCGCCGCGGGCGGCACGATCACTGCCGCGTCCGCCTCGCCGATCTCCGACGGGGCCTGCGCGGTGGTGGTGATGTCCGCCGAGGCGGCGGCCGCCCGCGGCGCACCCGTGCTGGCCACGGTGGGTGGGTACGGCACGGTGGCCGGCCCGGACACCTCGCTCCAGTCCCAGCCGTCGGCGGCCATCCTTCGTGCGCTCGGCAAGACCGGGCTGGCCGCCAGCGACCTGGACCTGGTGGAGATCAACGAGGCGTTCGCCGCGGTGGCCATCCAGTCCATGCGCGACCTGGGCGTCGGCCCGGATCAGGTCAACGTCAACGGCGGGGCCATCGCGATGGGCCACCCGATCGGGGCGTCCGGCGCGCGGATCACCCTGCACCTGGCCTACGAGCTGGGCCGCCGCGGAGGCGGCCGGGGCGCGGCCGCGCTGTGCGGTGGCGGCGGGCAGGGCAGCGCGCTGCTGCTCCAGGTGCCCGCCACCCGGTGACCGGGGCTGACCAGGGCCGGCCGGCCCAGGAGCCTGGCCCGGGCCTGGTCAGGCGGGCCTGCGACGGCGATGTGCGGGCCCTCGGGCGGCTCGTCTCCCTGGTGGAGAACGGCGCGCCCGAACTGCGCGCGGTCATGCGTGAACTCGCCCCGCTGACCGGGCAGGCCCGGGTGGTCGGCCTGACCGGTGCACCCGGCGTCGGCAAGTCCACGCTGACCGGTGCGCTGGTGGCCGCCTACCGGGAGCGTGGGCTGCGGGTCGCCGTGCTGGCCGTCGATCCGACCTCCCCGTTCACCGGGGGCGCGCTGCTCGGTGACCGGATCCGGATGCAGCAGCATGCCACCGACCGGGGGGTGTTCATCAGGTCGATGGCCAGCCGGGGTCACCTGGGCGGGCTGGCCGGGGCCGCCCCGCAGGCGCTCCGGGTGCTGGACGCGGCCGGCTTCGAGCTGATCCTGGTCGAGACGGTCGGGGTGGGCCAGGCCGAGGTGGAGATCGCCTCGCTGGCCGACTCCACGCTGGTCATCGTGGCGCCCGGGCTGGGTGACGCGATCCAGGCGGCCAAGGCCGGCATCCTGGAGATCGCGGACGTGTTCGTGGTGAACAAGAGCGACAAGCCGGGGGCGCAGGAGACGGTCCGGGACCTGCGCGGCATGATCGCGATGGCGCAGCGCGGCCCGGACGACTGGAAGCCGCCGATCGTGCGCACGGTCGCGGCGACGGGCGAGGGCACCGCCGAGCTGACCGCCAAGCTGGACGCGCACTGGGCCTGGCTGGACGCCTCGGGCGAGGGTGGGCGCCGGCGGCTGGCCCGGGCCCATGGCGAGATCACCGTGCTGGCGCTGGCCGAGCTGCGGCAGCGGATGGGCGGGCTGCCCGGGGATTCCCTGATCGACCAGCTGGCGGGCCGGGTCGTAGCTGGTGAGCTCGACCCGTACCGCGCGGCCGATGAGCTGATCGCTGCGGCGGGCTAGCCGAGCCGGCTAGCCGCACCCGGCCTCGGCTGAGGCCGGCACCTCGCTGTCACCGGACTCACCTGGGCCGGCCGGGCTCTCACCCGGGCTGACCGCGCCGTCATCCGGGCCGGCCGGGCCGCCACCCGGGCGCACCGCTCCGGCCGCGGCCGCGTCGATGGCTGCCTGCATGATCGATTCGCTGCGCAGCCGGGCCTCGTAGGCCGCCTTGCCGCCCCGCACGCCGAACAGCCGCTTGGACAGCACCAGGTAGACGACCAGCGCCAGGTTGATGATGAATGCGGTCAGCCGCAGCGCGGTGACCTTCGCGGCCAGCTCGTAGATCTCGTACGGGATGCCGAGCGACGTGACTACCATGGCGAAGTACTCACCCCACCGGCGCAGCCCCCACAGCGCGATGCCCTCCAGGATCTCGACCACGGTGTACGCCGCCGCGCCCACGGCGAGCCAGGTCAGCGTGCGCTGGTCCAGGGTGAACGTGTGCCGGATCAGGCCGACCAGGCCGGACCCGTCGGTGATGTTGTAGCCCAGCCCGTGAGCCAGCGATTTGATGGCCGGGTACTCCCGGTCGAACGTGTGCTCGACGGACGACCGCGAATACTTGAACCGCCACACCCCGTACGCGATGACGCCGAACACGATCGCGCGCAGGAACCGCTCCACCGCGAACGCGCGCAGGATGAGCGCGCCGCGCAGCTCATCGTCCCGGCGGACCCGCGGCGCCGCGGCGGCCGGCCCGCTGGCGGCCGGCGGCCCGGGCACGAACGTGCCGCAGCGCAGGCACCGCCACGCCTCACCCGCTGGGGTCCCGGCGCACAGCCCGGCGCGGACCGCGGGCTCGGTGGGTGCGTAGCTGACGTGCGGGCGGACGGCGCAGGTCAGCAGGTTCCAGTTCACCCGGGCCAGCCTAGGCGAGGAACTTCTGCATCCCCTCTGAGTTGCCGGCCGGCCGGGCCGGGCGGGCCGGGTTAAATCCCGGACGATGATGCCGTCGGTCAGGGTCAGCACCTCGTCACAGGCCAGCGACAGCGCCGCGGCGTCGGCGCCGATGGCGATGATGGCGGTATCCCGGCTCAGGTCCCGGATGCTGGCCGCGACGCTGGCCACGTCCCGCGGGCCGAGCCCGTCGAGCAGGCCGTCGATCAGCAGCAGTTCCGGCTCAGCCGCGGCGGCCGCGGCCAGCCTGGCCCGCCGCCCGATCACCGCGGGTGCGGCCCGGACCGGAACGTCGGCCCACGGGGTCAGGGCCAGCCGGTCCAGGATCGCGGCGGCCAGCACGTCACGGTCCCGGCCCGGCAGGTTGGCCAGCTGCGCCGCGTGCCCGACCACGCTGCGCACCCGGCGCACCGGCCGCTGCCGGCCGGACGCCCGGGCGATGCCCACGTAGCGGCGCACCGCCGCGCGGCCCTGCGGGGTGGTCAGGTCCTGGCCGAGCACCCGGAGCTCGCCGTAGGCCGGCCGGGCCAGCCCGCCCAGCAGGTCGACCACGGCCGACCGGGCGGTGTCCCGCTTCACGGCGATGCCCACCGCCGGGTGGCCCGCAGCCGCGGAATCGAGGCGGAAGCTGGCCGCCCGGAGCACCCAGGTCCAGCCGTGCCGGGCACCCACCCCGGCGGCCAGCACCGGGGCCATTCCCGTGGGGCCATAAGTCGATCGCACGTGCACCCCCGTCGCTACCTTTGGTAGCGTCCCCAACAGGAAATATAACTCCTAGGTACTCCATTGTCACGCTAGGTAACTGAAGGTTACTGTCCGGTCGCAACCCGTCTGACAGGTACCGTGAGCCTGTGCCGAAGCCGCTGGAACTGCCGTTCGATCCCATCGCCCGGGCCGCGCAGACCTGGGACGAGCGGTTTGGCCCGTCCGGGGCGATGGCCGCGGTCACCTCGATCATGCGCGTGCAGCAGATCCTGCTGGCCCACCTGGACGCGGTGCTCCGGCCGCACGAGCTCACGTTCGCCCGCTACGAGGCGCTGGTGCTGCTGACATTCAGCAGCCGGGGCACGCTGCCGATGCGGGTGATCGGCGAGCGGCTGATGGTGCACCCGACCAGCGCGACCAACATCATCGACCGGCTGGAGGGCCAGGGCCTGGTCGTCCGCCGGCCCAACCCGCAGGACGGCCGGGGCAAGCTGGCCGAGATCACCGGGCGGGGCCGGGAGGTGGTGGCCCGGGCCACCACCGACCTGATGGATGCCGAGTTCGGCCTGGCCGGCTTCGACGAAGCCCAGCGCGACCAGCTGTTCGGCCTGCTCCGCGGGCTCCGGGTGACAGCCGGCGACTTCCTGCCCGCGCCGGCCGCGACCAGCTGACCGGCCGCGGCCCGGCCGGCGGCTAGCCGATCGGCGATTCCTGCCACGTCGCGCCGCCGTCGTAGCTGAACCACACGGCGTGCACCAGGGGGTCGGCCGGCACGGCGACCCCCTGGTCCGGGGTGGTCATGCCCACATAGCTGAACCCGGCTGCGGGCCGGGAGCCCTGGCCCGCGGTCCAGGCCGCGCCGCCGTCCCTGGACACCTCGATGCCCGCGGTGCTGGCCAGCACGATCGTCCCCGAGACGGTGCCCGCCACCGAGGTGGCGGTGCCTGCGGCGGGCGCGGCGCCCGCCTTCCGCCAGGTCTGGCCACCGTTGCCGGACGTGTACACGATCTTGGGCTGGGTTCCGCCGGACACGGCCCCGGGGCAGACCAGGACCAGCCCGCTGCTGGTGGTGGCAGCGAGCAGCGCCCCGGCCGGCTGCCCGTCGGCCTGAGCCGCCCCGGGCAGGCAGGGCGCGGCCTGGCCGGTCACCGGCTGCCAGCCACCGCCGGTGCCCACCGGCCCGGACAGCAGCCAGCCGTTGGGCGGCAGCAGGTAACCACGGCTGCCGGTGAGCACCAGGGCCGCGGCGCTGGCCGTCCCGCGGAGGCTGAAGCTGGACGTGGCGCCGGGTACCGGCGCCCACTGGTTGCTGCCCGGCGCGGCCTCCCGCAGCGCCTGCCCGGTGCAGCCCGCGGCCCAGTCCGCGCCGCGGCCCGTGCACTGCGCCCATACCGCGAACACCCGCTGGCCCGCCGTTTCCAGCGCGGTAACCCGCTGCCCGCCGGTACCGATCCGGGTCCAGGTCCGGCCGCCGTTATGGGTGGCCCACAATTGCGGGCCGAACGCCCACCCGTCGCTGGTGTTGTAGAACCGCACTTGGCTGACCCCGGACGGTCCCTGCGGGGCGCCGGCCACCGGCGCGCTCACCCCGTGCCAGGTCCGGCCGCCATCGCTGGTGCCCGCGATCGATGTGCAGATGTACGCCGACGGCGGCCCGCAGTGCCCGGGCGTGCCGGCCTGGCCGAGCACGTAGCCGGTCGCGGTGCCCACGAACGTCACCGAGGTGGCGGCGAAGTCCGGCGGCGCGGCGGGCGGCGCGACAGCGGTCGGCGCGGCGTCCGGGGTCGGCTGCGGGGTGGCGGACGGCCGCTGGTGGTGCTGCCGCCTTCCGTTTGCGGCCGAGTTGCGGCCCAGGTCCGAACTGCTGGCGGCCGCCCCGGGCCCGGTGTGCAGCTGGGTCAGGACCAGCCGGGGCACGGTGGCGATGACCGCGATGACCGCCGCGGCCCCGGCCGCGGCGGCTGCGGCCCGGGTCATCTTCCGCCGCCGGGCCCGCTTCCTGATCAGCTCGAACGTGCCCGGCGGCGGTGGCAGCGGCTGGACCTGGGCTTTCGTCCAGGCGTCCAGGCCGTCGCGGGGATCAGTCATCTGCTTCCCCCAGCGCGGCGCGCAGTCGCGCCCGCGCCTGGAACAGGTCGGCTTTGATGGTGCCCTCCGGCCGGCCGAGCAGCGCCGCCACGTCGCGGACCGGGAAGCCCGCGTAGTAGTGCAGCAGGAACGGGCTGCGCAGCCGGTCCGGCAGCGCCTGGAGCAGGGCCCGCACGTGCACGTCCTGGGCTGGCTGGTAGGCCGGGTCAGCCATGGCCGCGGCGCCCACGCTCTGCAGTGCCCGGCGCTCCCGGCCGGTCTTCCGCCAGTGGTCGCGGACCAGGTTGGTAGCGATCATGTACAGGTAGCTCTGCGGGTTGTCCAGCCGGGACCACCGGCCGAGCAGCCGGGTGAACGCCTCGGCCGCGATCTCGTGCGCGGTGTCGTCATCCTCGACCAGCCGGCGCACCCACCCGGCCAGCCGCGGGTAACACGCGTTGAACAGTTCCTCGGCTGCGGCACGGTCGCTGGTGCGCAGCCTGTCCACGGACCCCCCTCGGCTGGCGGTTCCCGCCGGCACGCTGCACGGCCCGGCCAGGGTCAGGGTGTCACCCGCGGCGCCGGCCGCGGGCCCGTCCACGGCTAGAGATGGCACAGATCTACCACACCCTGCCTTTCGGTCACAGGTCGCGTCATTTGGGCTGGCGCTCCAGCGGTCGGATGATGCGGATCCGGTCACAAAGGCGCGCCCCGGCAACGCCCCTGCGCTTCTGAGACGGCGTGGCGCGGCATCCGGTTGGGCCGATACCGGCCTGTTATCTATGCGTGATCTGCGCGCAATTGGCGGTGATTCTGGCCGGGCCCCTGGGCTGCGGTGCCCGCGGGGGAGGTACAGTAGAAGATAGTTGGACGTCCTAGTATTTTTGCCGGGTTGCCCGGCGGGAGGGACCGGCCATGGATGCGCACGCTACGCCAGGGCAGCCGGGTGCGGACGACCTGGCTGCCGGGCGGGAGCGCTGGCAGCGGCGGTTCGGTGCGTCGCGGCTCCGCGAGGCGGACTTCAGCACGCTGTCCGGCCTCGAGGTGGACCCGGTGTATGGGCCGCCGCCCGGCTCGGTGGTCCCCGGTTTCGGGCGGATCGGCTGGCCCGGCGAGTACCCGTTCACCCGGGGCCTGTACCCGGCCGGGTACCGCGGCCGGGCCTGGACCATCCGTCAGTTCTCCGGGTTCGGCAACGCGCGGCAGACCAACCAGCGGTACCGGATGCTGCTCGGAGCGGGCGGCACCGGGCTGTCGGTGGCGTTCGACATGCCCACGCTGATGGGCCGCGACTCCGACGACCCGCAGTCGCTGGGCGAGGTCGGCCATTGCGGCGTGGCCATCGACTCGGCGGCCGACATGGACCTGCTGTTCGACGGCATCCCGTTGGCCGACGTCACCACGTCGATGACGATCAGCGGCCCGGCGGTCCCGGTGTTCTGCATGTACCTGGCCGCCGCCGAGCGGCAGGGGGCCGACCTGGCCAAACTGGACGGCACGCTGCAGACCGACATCTTCAAGGAGTACATCGCGCAGAAGGAGTGGCTGTTCCCGCCGGAGCCGCACCTGCGGCTGATCGGCGACCTGATGGAGTACTGCGCCCGGGAGATCCCGGCCTACAAGCCGCTGTCGGTATCCGGGTACCACATCCGGGAGGCCGGGGCCACGGCCGCCCAGGAGCTCGCGTTCACCCTGGCCGACGGGTTCGGCTACGTGGAGCTCGGGCTGTCCCGCGGGCTGGACGTCAACCAGTTCGCGCCCGGGCTGTCGTTCTTCTTCGACGCGCACATCGACTTCTTCGAGGAGATCGCCAAGTTCCGGGCGGCCCGCCGGATCTGGGCCCGGTGGCTGCGCGACAGCTACGGCGCGACCACGCCGCGGGCCCAGTGGCTGCGCTTCCACACCCAGACCGCGGGCGTGTCGCTGACCGCCCAGCAGCCGGACAACAACGTGGTGCGCACGGCTATCGAGGCGCTGGCCGCGGTGCTCGGCGGGACCAACTCGCTGCACACCAACGCGCTGGACGAGGTGCTGGCGCTGCCCAGCGAGCGGGCGGCCGAGATCGCGCTGCGCACCCAGCAGGTGATCATGGAGGAAACCGGGGTGGCCAGCGTGGCCGACCCGCTGGGCGGCTCGTGGTATCTGGAGGCGCTCACCGACCGGCTGGAGGCCGAGGCCGAGGCGGTGTTCGGCCGGATCCGGGCGATGAGCCCGGACGGCTCGATGACGGCCGGGATCCTGCACGGCATCGAGACCGGCTGGTTCTCCGCGGAGATCGCCGAGGCCGCGTTCGGGTACCAGCAGAAGCTGGAAAAGGGCGACCAGAAGGTCGTTGGCGTCAACGTGCACACCGGCACGGTTGGCTCGCCGGTAGAGATCCTCCGGGTCAGCCACGACGTGGAGCGGGACCAGTCGGCCGAGCTGGGCCGCCGCCGCGCGGCCCGGGACCAGGCGGTCGTGGACGCGGCGCTGGCCAGCATGCTGGCCGCGGCCCGGTCCGGGGCCAACATGATCCCGCCGATGCTGGACGCCGCCCGGGCTGAGGCCACGCTGGGCGAGATCTGCGACGCGCTGCGCGCCGAGTGGGGCAGCTACTCCGAGGTCCCGGCGTTCTAGGCCGGGCTGGCCGTGGGCAGCCCGGCCTCCTTAGCCGCCGCCAGCAGCTGCTTGTCGTAAGCCACGAACGCAGTCAGCTGGTCCCGCAAGATCAGCGCGGAGGCCAGGTGGACGGCATCGACAGCCCGCAACGCCATCGGCCGGACGCTAGCCGCCCGAGTAAGCACCTCGTCGCTGAGTTCGACCTCAACCACGCGCCGGATGACCCGGTAACTCTCCGGCAGGGCCGTGGGGTCGGCCCGCCAGACCGCCCGCGGTACTTCCACGCGAATGACCGCGCTGGACGTGTGCACCAGGCTTGGCTGGCCAGAGAGCCAGCGCCCCAGACCGGCTGACTCAGGCTCGGCAACAGCCAGTTTCACCAGCGCCGAGGAGTCCAGGTAGATCAATATCTCTCCTCCTCGCGCATCTGCTGGAGGATCTCGCTGGCCGTTGGCTGCCCGGGAGGCACGGGCGGGGCGGGCTCGATATCGAGCAGGCTGCCCGGCTCTTCAGCGGGCCGCAGTACGCCCGCTGCGAACAGCCGTTCCAGCGGGCTGTCCGGCTCCCCGGCCGGGACGAGGCGGGCTACCAGCCGGCCCCGGTTGGTGATGTCCACGGTGTGTCCTTTCTCGGCGAGATCCACGTAGATGCTGGCGTGCTGGCGCAGCTCGCGGATGCCGATGGTCCGCTCGGCGGCGGGCGCCGGAGCGCTGTGCCCCCGGGATGTATCACTCATGGGACTACGGTAGCACAATTATGCTACATTTGACGCGGGCGGACGATGGGGACGGGCGGTCAAGGCATGGCCGGAATGCGGCAGGATAGAGGTATGCAGCAGCCGCGGGACTTTTCGCTCTACGGCGCGGTTGACCTGGGCGCGCGGCAGGCCGCCGCGCAGCGCAGTCAGCAGGCCGCCGCACGGGCTGGCGGGCCGGGTGGCTCGCCGGCCGGCCATGTCATGGACGTGACCGAAGAGACGTTCAACGTCGACGTCGTTGAGCGGTCCCGGTCCGCGCCGGTCATCCTGGACCTCTGGGCCGAATGGTGTGAGCCGTGCAAGCAGCTCAGCCCGGTACTGGAAAAGCTGGCCGAGGAGGCCGACGGAGCCTGGGTGCTGGCCAAGGTGGACGTCGACGCAAACCCGCAACTGCGGGCCGCGCTGCAGGTGCAGAGCATTCCGATGGTGATGGCTGTAGCCGGCGGCCAGGTGGTGGACGGCTTCCTGGGCGCCATGCCGGAGGCGCAGGTCCGGCAGTGGGTCGGCCAGGTCATGCAGGTGGCCGGGCAGCTCGGGGTGGGCCAGGTGCAGGGTGGTGCGGCCGATACGGAGCCGGCCGACAGCCAGCCCGCCGCTGGCCCTGGCCAGGACATGCCCGGCGCGCGCGGGCCCGGGATGCCGTCCGACCCGGCCTTCGACGATGCCCAGCAGGCTATGGAGCGTGGCGACCTGGACGCCGCAGCGGCCGCGTTCGACCGGGTACTGGCGGCCAGCCCCGGGCACCCGGTAGCCACGGTGGGCAAGGCCCAGGTGGACCTGATCCGCCGGGTGAGCTCCTACGACGAGGGACAGGTCCGGCGGGCCGCGGCGGAGCACCCGGCGGACGTCGACGCGCAGGCCCGGGTGGCCGATCTCGAGGTGGCCACCGGGCGGCCCGAGGAGGGCTTCGACCGGCTGCTCGGGGCTATCCGGCGCACCTCGGGGGAGGACCGGGAGCGCGCCCGGGTCCACCTGGTCCACCTGTTCGACGTGTTCCCGCCGGGCGACCCGGCGGTGAGCAAGGCCCGGGCCGCCCTGTCCAGCCTGCTGTTCTGAGCACCTGGCGCCGCGGGCACGGGCCGCTCACTGGCGTTCGGTAGCTGCGGGCCGGGTGGCAGGCCCAGGCGGTCAGGCCGGGCAGGCCGGTCAGCGGGCGCCCGGGTCGGCCGGGGTAGCCGCAGCCAGCTGTTCCAGCGCAGGCAGCGCCGCGATCAGCGCGGCCAGCTGGCCCGGGCTGAGCGTGCGCAGGCTGTCGGCGAGCAGGATCGTGCTCTCCTGCCTGATCCGCTCCAGGATCGCGTGCCCGTCCGGGGTCACCACCAGCGTGCTGGCGCGGGCGTCACCGGGCACCGGGCCGCGGCGCACGTAGCCCCGCTCCTCCAGCACGGTGACCAGGCGGGTCAGTGTGGAGGGAGCGATCTTCTCGGCGGCGGCCAGGTCGCCGAGCCGGAGCGGCCCGGCCTGGTCCACGGTGGACAGCGCGGACAGCTGGGTCGGGGTGAGCCCGGCCAGTTCGTGCCGCCGCAGGCTGCGCGACACGCGGGCGATGGCCACCCGCAGCCGGGTCACGTCGATGGGCGGCGGGTCAGCCGGGTCAGCGGCGGCCACGCTGGCGGCCGTTCCTGCGTTGGACACCCTTGCAGGGTACGTGGCCGGGCCTGCCCCGCGGACCCGGCGGTCCCGGGGTGGCGGGCGCTGGCCTCTGGTCACCGGCCAGATCAGGGTGCCGCAGGTGGCACGATTGGGTGCGGCAACCTGGCGGCCGGGAAGGCGGGAGAGACGTGTCGGTAGCGCCGAGCGTGTCCTATTCGATCACCGTGCGGCTCGAGGTCCCGTCCCGCGGGCGGGCGGTCAGCGAGCTCACCCATGCCGTCGAGCAGAGCGGCGGTGCGGTCACCGCGCTGGACGTCACCCCGCTGGGCAACGAGCGGCTCCGGGTGGACGTGACGTGCGCGGCCCGGGACACCGAGCACGCTGAGGCAATCGTGCGGGCGCTCAGCGTCATCGACGGGGTGACGCTGAGCAAGGTCAGCGACCGGACGTTCCTGCTGCACCTGGGCGGGAAGATCGAGACCTCGGTCAAGGTGCCGCTGCGCAACCGGGACGACCTGTCCATGGCCTACACGCCCGGGGTGGCCCGGGTCTCCATGGCCATCGCGCACCACCCCGACGACGTGCGCAGGCTGACCGTCAAGCGGAACAGCGTGGCCGTGGTCACCGACGGCTCGGCCGTGCTCGGCCTGGGCAACATCGGCCCGTACGCGGCGCTGCCGGTGATGGAGGGCAAGGCTGCCCTGTTCAAGCGGTTCGCCGGGATCGACGCCTGGCCGGTGTGCCTGGACACCCAGGACACCGACGAGATCGTGCGCACCGTGCAGGTGATCGCGCCCGCGTTCGGCGGGATCAACCTGGAGGACATCAGCGCCCCGCGCTGTTTCGAGGTCGAGCGCAGGCTGCGCGACCTGCTGGACATCCCGGTCTTCCACGACGACCAGCACGGCACCGCGATCGTGGTGCTGGCCGCGCTGACCAACGCGCTGCGGGTGGGGGGCAAGAAGCTGGGCACGGTGCGGATCGCGATGTCCGGTGCGGGCGCAGCCGGGACGGCCGTGCTCCGGCTGCTCATCGCCTCGGGTGCCTCGGACGTGGTGGTCTGCGATGAGAAGGGCGCGCTCTTCGCCGCGCGGCCGGGCCTGGACGACAACCTGCGCTGGGTGGCCGAGCACACCAACCAGGCCGGGTACAACGGCGACCTGGCGGGCGCGCTGCGCGGTGCCGACGTGTTCATCGGGCTGTCCGCGCCGCACATCCTGCGCGGCCCGGACATCGCGGCCATGAACCCGGACGCGATCGTGTTCGCGCTGGCCAACCCGGATCCCGAGGTGGATCCCGACGAGGCCGCCCAGCACGCCGCCGTGGTGGCCACCGGGCGCAGCGACTACCCGAACCAGATCAACAACGTGCTCGCGTTCCCGGGGGTGTTCCGCGGGCTGCTGGACGCGCAGAGCCGGACCGTAACCGACGACATGCTGATCGCCGCGGCCCGGGCGCTGGCCGGGGTGGTGTCCGCGGCCGAACTCGGCCCGCACTACATCATCCCGTCGGTGTTCAACGCGAACGTCACCGCGGCGGTGGCCGCCGCCGTCCGTGACGTGGCCGGCACGCACCGCGCCCGGCCGGAACGGGACCCGGCCTGAATTGGGCCATCTCGGGGCCTGCCCATCTGGGCTGGGTCCGACAGAATGGAGGCATGGAAGAGGACCTGTCGGGCCGGCTGCTAGTCGCCACGCCGCTGCTCGGGGACCCAAATTTCCGGCGCACCGTCGTTCTCGTGGTCGAAGACGAACCAGAGGAGGGCACGCTCGGCGTGGTGCTGAACCGGCCCACCGAAGTACCGGTCGGGCAGGTTCTGGAGTCGTGGACCGACCTGGTGACCGGGCCGTCGGTAGTCTTCCGGGGCGGCCCGGTCGCCCCGAATAGCGCACTTGCCCTGGCCATCGTGCCGGGGGACGCGGAACCGGTCGGCTGGCGGGCCCTGGACGGGTCGGCGGTGATGTCCCGGGTCGGGCTGGTCGACCTGGACGCGCCACCCCAGCTGCTGGCGGGCGGCATCGCCTCGCTCCGGGTGTTCGCCGGCTATGCGGGCTGGGGGCCGGGCCAGCTGCAGGCGGAAATCGACGAGGGCGCGTGGTTTGTGCTGTCCGGTGAGCCGGCGGATGCGTTCATGGCCGAGCCGGAGCAGCTCTGGAAAGCCGTGCTGCGCAGGCAGGGCGGCAACCTGGCCATGGTGGCCAACTACCCGGACGATCCCTCGCTCAACTAGCCGGCGCCGGGCGCGCAGTAGACTCCGCTCTCATGAGTCCCGAGGTTCTTCCTGACACCGGCACCCGCGAGGACACCCGCACCCGCGAGGACACCCGGACCACGCCGGATATCTCGTTCGGCGACGGCGATCACGAGCGGTTCGCGCACTACGTCGAGAAGGACAAGATCGTCGACAGCGCGGTGACCGGCACCCCGGTGATTGCCCTGTGCGGCAAGGTGTGGGTGCCCAACCGGGATCCCAAGCGGTTCCCGATCTGCCCGGATTGCAAGCGGATCTACGAGTCGCTGGCGCCCGGGGACGACTGAGCGGACCAGTGCTCGATGGGCGTGCCGGTCACGGTCACGCCCGCATCGCGCATGGCCCGGAGCGCTTCCGCGGTCGTGGTGGGGTCCACGCCCGCGGTCAGCCAGAGCAGCACCCGGGTCGTGAAACCCGCCTGGGCGGCCGACAGTGCGGTGGATCCCACGCAGTAGTCGGTGGCGATGCCAGCCACCTCCACCTCGGCGATACCGCGGGTGCGCAGCCAGTCGGCCAGGGTCGTGCCGTCGTCGGTGCAGCCCTCGAACGCGCTGTACGCGGCCTCGCGCGCGCCCTTGCTGAACACCGCCTCGACCCGGCTGGTGTCCAGGTCCGGGTGGAAGTCCGCGCCCGGGGTGCCCACCACGCAGTGCCGCGGCCACGAGTTCGCGTAGTCCGGGTCGGTGGCGAAGTGGGTGCCGGGGTCGATGTGGTAGTCCCGGGACGCCACCACGTGGTGGTAGGCACCGTTGGCCACGAACCGGCTGACCGCCCGGGCCACCTCGCCGCCGCCCGCCACGGCCAGCGAACCGCCTTCGCAGAAGTCGTTCTGCACATCCACGATCACGAGCGCGCGCACAGCCCGAGAGTACGGCATGCGGGTACCGGTAGCTGGCCGGGCTCGGCCCCCCGGGGGCCTGGGGCCCCGGGCCCCGTGGCCCGGGCCCCGCGGCCCCCCGCGGGCCCGGGGCCCCGGGCTCCGCGGCCCGCCCGGGGCGCTGATCCGCACTAACCCCGGTACCACGAGCCACATTGATCTTGAGCCGCCTTCTTTTCACGTATCCGGCGCAGGTGATCCGGGCAAAAGGGACATATTTTGCACCGGACACGTGACAAGTGAAAGTTGTGGGGCGTGCCGGTGCTGGTGTGCTTGTTGGGACAGGGTCGCTGACCAGGCGCTTCGCGGTCAGCCCGCGTCGGCCCCGACGTCAGCGGGCGAGCCGCCGGTGATCCGCAGTAGCTCGGCGAACGAGGTGGGGAACACGGTGTGCGCGTGCCCGGCCGCCGCCCACACCACGTCGTACTTGTCCAGCCAGACGTCAACCAGGGTGCGCAGCGGCTGCGGGTGGCCGACCGGCGCCACGCCGCCGATCACCTGGCCGGTGCTGCCCCGGACGAAGCCCGGGTCGGCCCGCCGCACTGGGCCGGTCCCGAGCAGGGCCGCCACCTGCCCAGTGTCCACCCGGTGCGCCCCGCTGGTCAGGATGAGCAGCGGGGTGTCACCGCTGCGGAACACCAGGCTGTTGGCGATGGCCCCGACGTCGCAGCCAAGCTGCGCGGCGGCGGCGGCCGCTGTGGGTGCGGGCTGCGGTAGCTCGGTCACCTGGCCGGCCACCCCGAGGGTGCGGAGCGCCGCGGCGACGTTCGCCGTGCTGGGATGCATCTCAACAGGATAGGCAGGTCAGGGCCTGCGGCCGGGGCCTGGAGCTCAGAGCCCAGGCCCGGACGCGGATCCGGGCCCGGCATGGATCCGCGGCCCGGCGTGGATCCGGGCCCCGCGCGGATCCGGGCCCCGCGTGGATCCGAGCCCGGCGTGGATCCGGCGTCCGGGGTGGATCCGGGTCCGGGCCTGGCTCCAGGCCCGGGCTGGTCCCGGGGCCGGTCCGGGGCGCGTCCCGGAGGGTGGCGGAGCGGTTCTAGCGGCGGGCACCCCGGCCGGCGAACCGCTTATCCGCGGGTGGCTCGTGGGCCAGCAGCCCGGACGTGCGGAACAGGAATTCGGCATAATCCTCGGGCGGCCGCGCACCGCTGTCGAACATGAACCGGTCCGGGGTGAGCTGAAGCTCGGCCATCCGGCGCTGCGCGCGGTTGCACTCAGCGATGGTGGCTGCCACGGCCCGTGCCGCCCGGCGGACGGTCCCGGCCAGCTGATTGATCACGTGCCCGCCCCTCCGGGGGGTGGCTGCTGAGTTGTGGTCGCTGCCTGTCATGAGACCAGCCTGGCCGGCCGGGCGCTCCGCGACCAGTGGCGGGCATGACAGTTGACGGCAAGATCCTGCCATCCGATGATAGGACCATGCTCCGCAACGTGGCAGTAGTGATCCTGGACGGCTTTACCCCGTTTGAACTGGGCGTTGTCTGTGAGGTGTTCGGTGTCGACCGGACCGACGACGGGCTGCCCAGGTACGACTTCGCCGTGGTTGGCGGGGAGCTGGGGCCGCTCCAGTCGGAGGCCGGGTTCGCCGTGACGCCGCGGTTCGGCCTGGACCGGCTGGCCGCCGCCGACCTGGTGGTGGTGTCCGCGGTGCGTGACACCAGGCTGTACCGGCCGGCGGGCCCGGAGTTCCCGGCGCCCCTGCTGGCGGCGCTGCAGGCCACTGTGGCCCGTGGCGGCCGGGTGCTGAGCGTGTGCACCGGCGCGTTCGTGCTGGGCGCGGCGGGGCTGCTGGACGGGCGGCACTGCACCGCGCACTGGCGGCACGCTGCGGAACTGGCCAAGCGCTACCCGGAGGCGATGGTCAACCCGGACGTGCTGTACGTGGACGAGGGCCTGGTCATCACCAGCGCGGGCACCGCGGCCGGCATCGACGCCTGCCTGCACCTGGTGCGCAAGGAGCAGGGCTCGCGGGTAGCCAACGGGATCGCCCGCCGGATGGTCGTGCCGCCGCACCGGGACGGCGGGCAGGCCCAGTACGTGGACCAGCCGGTGGCCGTGCCGTCCTGCGACACGCTGGGCGAGGTGATCGGCTGGATGCAGCGGCACCTGGCCGAGCCGGTCAGCATCCGCCAGCTGGCCGGGCGGGCGCACATGTCCGAGCGCACGTTCGCCCGGCGTTTCGTCCAGGAGACCGGGACCACCCCGCAGCGCTGGCTGACCGGCCAGCGCATCCTGCTGGCCCAGGAACTCCTGGAGGAAACCGACGCCGCCATCGACCTGATCGCGGACCGGGCCGGCTTCGGCAACGCGGCCACCCTGCGCCATCACTTCCGAATCTGGCGGGGCACCACACCGCAGGCCTACCGGCGGGCGTTCTGCCCGGACGACCGCGGGCTGGGCGACCGCGGGCTGGGCGACCGCGGGCTGGGCGACCGCCGGCTCGAGGGCCGTGGGCCGGGCGACCGCGGGCCGGATAACGGCGCCGCCGGGCCCGGGCCGGTCCGCGGCGGGCCGGGCCCGGATCGCTACTCGTCGCCCGGCTCGTCCAGTGGCCGGAACACGGTCGGGATGGCCGGGTAGCCCCGGGACAGCTGAGCCGCGTGCACCGGCAGCTCGGCCAGCGCCGACCGGTGCCGCTCCCGGGCCGTGTCCAGCGGCTCCCGGCCGACGACCTCGCCGTCCTGCACCAGCTGGCGGAGCAGCGGCCGGGCCGGGTGCCCGGACACCGCGTCCTCGGCCCCGTTCGTGGTGATGACCTCGGCGACCGCGGTGCCGGTGCCGTCCAGCCGCCGGGCCGCCCACTTGCGGCCGCCGCGGCCGGGCTTGCCCACCGACCGCTTGGCCACCGGGCGCAGCAGCCCGTCCCCGCTGCTCTCCAGGGCCCGGGCGACCAGCTTGTAGACCAGCGCCGCGGTCGGCGCGCCGGACCCGGTGACCAGCGAGGTGCCCACCCCGTACCCGTCCACCGGCGCGGCGGCCAGCGCGGCGATGGAGTACTCGTTGAGATCGCCGCTGAGCACGATCCGGGTCCGCTTCGCGCCCAGCTCGTCCAGCAGGGCGCGGACCCGGCCGGTGACCCGGGGCAGGTCGCCGCTGTCGATGCGCACCGCGCCCAGGCCGGGCCCGGCCAGCTCGATGGCGGTGCGCACCGCCTTTTCCACGTCGAACGTGTCCACCAGCAGCGTGGTCCCGGTGCCCAGCGCGGCCAGCTGGGCGGCGAACGCGTCCCGCTCACTGTCGTGCACCAGGCTGAACGCGTGCGCGCTGGTGCCGCTGGTCGGGATGCCGAAGTCACGCCCGGCGCGCAGGTTCGAGGTGGACGCGAACCCGGCGATGTACGCGGCCCGGGCGCTGGCCACGGCGGCCATCTCGTGGGTGCGCCGGGAGCCCATCTCGATGATCGGCCGCTCGTCGGCCGCGGCCACCATCCGGGACGCCGCGGACGCGATCGCTGAGTCGTGGTTGAAGATGGCCAGGGCCAGCGTCTCCAGCACCACGGCCTCGGCAAACGGCGCCTCGACGACCAGGATCGGCGAGCCCGGGAAGTAGCAGTCGCCCTCCCCGTAGCCCCAGATATCCCCGCTGAACCGGTAGGACTCCAGGTAGCGCAGGGCCGGCTCGTCCACGATCCCGCCATCGCGCAGGTAGGCGAGCTCCTCGGGCCCGAACGTGAACTGCGCCAGCGCGTCCAGGAACCGGCCGGTCCCGGCGACCACGCCGTATCGCCGGCCGTGCGGCAACGCCCGGGCAAACACCTCAAATACCGCGCGCCGCCCCGCGGCGCCGCTGACCAGCGCCGCGTCCAGCATCGTCAGCTCATAGCGGTCAGTGAGCAGGGCCGTACTCGAGTTAGCCGTCACGAGCAGCAAGACTACGGATGCCGCAGCGCCGCCGTGGCAGCCACCGTGGCCGCTACAGTCAGTAATGACCGGGCGCGCGCGTGGCCTGGGCCTGATGTACTGGGGACAGGGCGGGCGGGCTGGCTGACAGACTAGGAGACAACCATGCCGGGAGGTGAGCGCCGGTGAGCGTGGCACCAGCTGAGGTCGAGCGGCCGGAGGTGCGGCAGGACGTCGCCCCCGACACGCCCTGGGTCACCATCGTATGGAACGATCCGGTGAACCTCATGTCCTACGTGACCTACGTATTCCAGCAGGTATTCGGGTACTCGCGGCGCAAGGCCGAGAAGCTCATGCTCGACGTGCACCAGAAGGGCCGGGCGGTGGTCTCGGCGGGCACCCGGGAGTCCATGGAGCGCGACGTGGCCGTGCTGCACGGTTATGGCCTGTGGGCCACGGTCAGCCACGACAAGTGAGCGGGCCGGAAGACAGCACGGGGGAAGCGGGTGACCTGGTGGGAGGCTTCCGCGCGCGGCGGAAGGGCGGGGTGACGGCCCGCTTCCAGGCTCAGCAGGCCGGCATCATCCGGGCCCTGGTCAGCCAGGTCGAGGACCTTCTCGACGATCCCGCCAACCCGGTCGATGCGGCGCCCGGCCCAGGCGGCCCGCCCGACGATCTGGCCGCGCTGCTGGGCAGCACTGGCCCGGCCACCCCGCCGGATGACCCGGTGCTGGCCCGGCTGCTGCCGGACGCCTACCGCGGCGACACCGAGGCGGCCGGGGAGTTCCGCCGCTTCACCGAGCAGGACCTGCGCTCGGGCAAGCTGGCCGCGGCCCGGACCGTGCTGGACACGCTGCCCGAACAGGGCGGCCGGGTGGAACTGTCCGAGCAGGACGCCCAGGTCTGGCTGCGCGCGCTCAACGACGTCCGGCTGGCCCTCGGGGTCCGCCTGGACATCACCGAGGACACCGCGCTGCGCAGCCAGGACCTTGACCCGGCCGACCCCCGGTCGGCCTACCTCTGGGTCTATGACTGGCTCACGTACCTGCAGGAGACGCTGGTCCGGGCGCTCTGGTAATACCCTCTGAGACATGCTGACGCTCCATCCCGGGCTGCGGGACAAGATCGTGTCGCACGCTCGCGCCGACCACCCGGACGAGGCGTGCGGGGTGATCGCCGGCCCGGCCGGCACGGACCGCGCGGAGCGGTTCATCCCGATGCTGAACGCGGCGCGCTCGCCGACGTTCTACGAGTTCGACTCCCTGGAGCTGCTCCGCGTCTGGCGGGAGATGGACGACCGGGACGAGGAGCCGGTGGTCATCTACCACTCGCACACCGCGACCGAGGCGTACCCGTCCCGCACGGACATCGCGCTGGCCCAGGAACCCGGCGCGCACTACGTGCTGGTTTCCACCCGGGACCCGGACCAGGTGGAGTTCCGCTCGTTCCGCATTCTGGACGGGGTGGTGACCGAGGAGGAGGTCCTGATCACCGCCGGCGCCGGAGAACCAGCCGTGGAATGATCGCCCGGGACGCCGGTGTTGGCACCCGGTGAGTGCTGTCGTCCGGTGCGACGGTGCCCGTAGACAGACCGCCTGACCCAGGAGTGTTCCTCATGGCCATCGAAGTCCGCATTCCGACCATCCTGCGCACCTATACCGGTGGGGCCAAGGCGGTGGAGGGCTCAGGGACGACGCTGGAAGAACTGTTCGGCGACCTGGACAACCGCTACGGCGGCCTGCGCGAGCGGCTGCAGGACGAGTCCGGGCTGCGCCGCTTCGTCAACGTGTACCTGAACGACGAGGACGTGCGGTTCCTCGGCGGCCTGGCCACCCCGGTCAAGGATGGTGACACGGTGACCGTGCTGCCGGCCGTGGCAGGCGGGGCCCGCTGACCCTCCGGGGAACCCGATGCGTTACGACTCGCTGCTCGACTCGCTCGGCGGAACTCCGCTGGTCGGGCTGCCGAGGCTGTCCCCGGGGCCGGATCAGCGGGTGTGGGCCAAGCTGGAGGACCGCAACCCGACCGGCTCGGTGAAGGACCGGGCGGCGTTCTTCATGATCGAGCAGGCGGAAAAGGACGGCCTGCTGGTCCCGGGCGCCACCATCCTGGAACCTACGTCGGGGAACACCGGGATATCCCTGGCCATGGTGTCCAAGCTGCGCGGCTACCGCACGATCTGCGTGATGCCGGAGAACACGTCGGCCGAGCGCCGCCAGATGCTGGAGATGTACGGCGCCCAGGTGATCTCGTCCCCGGCCGCGGGCGGGTCCAACGAGGCGGTCCGGGTGGCTAAGCGGCTGGCCGGGGAACACCCCGACTGGGTCATGCTCTACCAGTACGGCAACGAGGCCAACGCCCGCGCGCACTACGAGACCACCGGCCCGGAGATCCTGGCTGACCTGCCCAGCATCACCCATTTCGTGGCCGGGCTGGGCACCACCGGGACGCTCATGGGCACCGGCCGCTACCTGCGCGAGCACGTGCCCGGCGTATCCATCGTGGCCGCCGAGCCGCGGTACGGCGAGCTGGTCTACGGGCTGCGCAACATCGACGAGGGCTTCGTCCCGGAACTTTACGATGAATCCGTGCTGACCAGCCGGTTCTCGGTGTCCTCGGCGGACGCGCTGCGCCGCACCCGGGAACTGCTGGACAAGGAGGGCATCTTCGCCGGCATCTCCGCGGGCGGCGCGCTGCACGCTGCGCTGGGCATGGCGGCCAAGGCCCAGTCCGCCGGGCAGCGGGCCGACATCGCGTTCGTGGTCGCCGACGGCGGCTGGAAATACCTCTCCACCGGCGCGTACTCCGGCACCCTGGAAGAGGCCGAGGACCGCCTGGAAGGGCAGCTATGGGCGTAACGCCCGCTGCGCGGCACTGTGCTGCGCAGAGCGCGGGCCGGCCGTGACGGCCTTCGACGAGGCCACCGCAACCCGCCGGGTGGGGGAGGGCCGGTACGAGGTCCGGCCGGACGACCGGTTCGCCATCGCCGGGGCGGTGAACGGCGGGGTGCTGCTGGCCGGCCTGCTGCGTGCGGTCCTGGACACCGCGCCGCATCCGTATCCCGTGGCGACCAGCGCGCATTTCCTCCGCGCGCCGCGCCCCGAGCCGGCCCAGGTCGAGGTGAGCTGGCTGAAGCAGGGCAAAGTGGCGGCTACCGCCCGGGCCACCCTGGTCCAGGACGGCCGCCCGGTGCTGGAGACCACCGTGACCACCGGTGCGCTCGGCGACCCGGCCGACGTCGGCGGGCTGTCCTGGACGGGTGAGCCGCCCTGGCTGCCGCCGATCGAGGAATGCCAGGGCGCGCGGAACGCGGCGCACCGGGCGTTCAGCGGTTATGCGGCGCAGGTGGACCTCCGGCTGGACCCGGCCACCGCGGGCTGGACCCGCGGCCAGCCGGCTGGCGTGCCGGAGATGCGCGGGTACTTCCAGCTGGCCGAGCACCGGGACCCGGACGCCCTGCTGCTGGCCCTGGCGGTGGACTCGCTGCCGCCGGTGGTGTTCGGCCTCGCGGTGGTCGGCTGGTCGCCCACGGTCGAGCTGACCTGGTACATGCGGGCGGTGCCGGCCCCCGGGCCGCTGCGCGTGGCGGCCCGTTGCCGGCACGTCAGCGGCGGCTGGTTCGACGAGGAAGCCGAGGTGTGGGACAGCGTGGGCCGCCTGGTCGCGCAGAGCCGCCAGCTCGCCCTCGTCGGTCGCGGGTAGACCGGATACCCTGATTCACCGTGCGTGTCACCGTAGTCGGCTGTTCCGGTTCCATTCCCGGGCCGGACAGCCCGGCGTCCTGCTATCTGATCGAGGAACAGGGTTTCCGGCTGCTGCTCGACCTGGGCAGCGGGTCGCTCGGCCCGCTGCAGCGGCATATCCCGCTGACCGGCATCGACGCGATCTGCCTCAGCCACCTGCACGCCGACCACTGCCTGGACATGTGCCCGCTCTGGGTGGCCCAGATCTACGCGCCGGACGGGCCGCGGCCGCGCATCCCGGTGTTCGGACCGGATGGCACCCCGCAGCGGCTGGCCCAGGCCTATGGTTTCGCCGAGGACCCCGGCATGACCGGGGCGTTCGAGTTCGGCCTGCTCGCGCCGGGGACGCGGCATATCGGCCCGTTCGAGATCACCCTGGCCCGGATGAACCATCCGGTGGAGACATACGGCTTCCGGATCGCGGCTGGTGGCCGGGTGCTCGCCTACTCCGCCGACACTGGGCCGGCCATGGCCCTGGTCGACCTGGCCCAGGACGCTGACCTGCTGCTCTGCGAGGCATCCTTCCTGGACGGCCCGGGGCAGCCGGGAAACCTGCATCTGTCGGCTAAACAGGCGGCCGAGCACGCGTCGCGGGCCGGGGTGGGCCAGCTCGTGCTCACGCACCTGGTGCCGTGGAATGACCGGCAGCGGAGCCGGGCTGAGGCGGCCGTGGCGTTCGCCGGGCCGCTCTCGCTGGCCACGGCCGGGCTGGTCGCCGAGCTGGCCTGAACCCCGCCCGGGCGGCGGTCCGGCTGGCCAGCGGCCGCCTGGGCGGCGCTTAGGATGCTCAATCATGCGGGTACTCGTGACCGGCGGCGCCGGGTTCATCGGCTCTCACCTGACCGACGGTTTCCTGGCCCGCGGCGATGAGGTTCTGGTGGTCGACGACCTGTCAGCCGGGCGGGCAGGCCGCCTGGACGGCGAGATCCCACTGCACAAGCTGAGCTTGGAGGACGCGGCCGCGTTCACCGCCCTGGTCCGGCGGGCGCGGCCCGAGCTGATCTGCCACCTGGCGGCGCAGATCGACGTCCGGTCCTCGGTCAACGCCCCGGCCGAGGACGCCGGGGTCAATGTGGTCGGCACGGTCAACGTGCTGGAGGCGGCCCGGGCCACCGGTGCCCGGGTGCTGTACGCCTCGTCCGGTGGTGCCATCTACGGCCGGGAGGCCGCCATCCCGTCCCCGGAGGACGTGCTGGCCCTGCCCGAGTCGCCGTGCGGCATCGCCAAGCTCTGCGCCGAGCAGTACATCGGGCTGTACAACCGGCTGCACGGGACCCGGCACTCCATCCTGCGGCTGGCCAACGTGTACGGGCCACGGCAGGACCCGGGCGGGCAGGCCGGGGTCATCCCGATCTTCTGCGGCTGCGTGCTGGCCGGGCAGGACGTCCCGATCTACGGCGACGGCACGCAGACCCGCGACTACGTGTACGTCGGTGACACGGTCAGCGCGTTCCTGGCCGCCGCGGACGCGGGCCGCCCCGGGACGTGGAACATCGGCACCGGCGTGGAGATCAGCGTGCTGGACATCGTGGCCATCATCGGGCAGGTGGCCGGCCGCCCGGTGCCGTCCCGGTCCGGCCCATCCCGGCCCGGTGAGCTGCTGCGCAGCGCGCTCGCGGTCGGCCGCGTCGCCCGGGACCTGGGCTGGCGCGCACAGACCCCGCTGACCACCGGCATCGAGGCGGTATACCGCTGGATCGAGGCCGGCGCGCCCGACCGCGCCGGATTCTCGGTGGGACCGGCGCAGGCCCGGTAACGCCCGCCTGGCAGCGCATTTGGCCGGCCAGACGGGGCGCGCCGAAGGGGTGCCCTGCCGGGCCAGTTATCCCCGGCGGGTCCGGGGGGGTCGTCCCCCCGGACTAGTGTGGCCCACATGTCCCGACCCGATGGGCGCAGCAACGCATCGCTGCGCGAGATACGGATGACCCGCGGCTGGCTCGATCACGCGGAAGGCTCGGTGCTGGTGGAGTTCGGCGCCACCCGGGTGCTGTGCGCGGCCAGCGCCACCGAGGATGTGCCGCGCTGGCGGCGCGGCAGCGGTCAGGGCTGGGTGACCGCCGAGTACGCGATGCTGCCCCGGGCCACCAACACGCGCGGCGACCGGGAGTCGGTCAGGGGCCGGATCGGCGGCCGGACGCACGAGATCTCCCGGCTGATCGGCCGGTCGCTGCGGGCCTGCGTGGATGCCAAGGCGCTCGGTGAGAACTCCATCGTGATCGACTGCGACGTGCTGCAGGCCGATGGCGGCACCCGCACCGCGGCCATCACCGGCGGGTTCGTGGCCCTGGCAGACGCGGTGGCCTGGCTGCGGGCCCGCAAGCGGCTCAAGGGCGACCCGCTGGTCGGATCGGTGGCCGCGGTCAGCGTGGGCATCGTGGACTCCCAGCCCCGGCTGGACCTGTGCTACGAGGAAGACTCGGCCGCGCAGACCGACATGAACGTGGTGTGCACCGGCGACGGCGGGTTCGTGGAGATCCAGGGCACCGCGGAGCGGGAACCGTTCAGCCGCGAGCTGCTCAACGAACTGCTCGACCTCGGGGTGGCCGGCTGCGCCGAGCTGACCCGGATCCAGCGGGAAGCCCTCGGCTGGTGACCAGCAAGCTCCTCCTGGCCACCAGGAACCCGGCCAAGCTCGCCGAGCTGCGCCGGATCCTGGACGCCGGCCAGATCCCGGTCCGGGCCGGTGACCTGGATGAGTATCCCGGGATGCCGGAAGTAGCCGAGACCGGGCTCACGTTCGCGGAGAACGCGCTGCTCAAAGCGCGGGCGGTGGCCGCGTTCACCGGCCTGCCCGCGGTGGCCGACGATTCCGGCCTGTGCGTAGACGCGCTGAACGGGATGCCTGGCGTGCTGTCCGCCCGCTGGTCCGGCAAGCACGGCGACGACGAGGCCAACCTGCGGCTGGTACTGGGCCAGCTGTCCGACGTGCCGCCCGGCCGCCGCGGCGCGCACTTCACCTGCGCCGCCGCGCTGGTCCTGCCGTCCGGCGCCGAGCATGTCACCGAGGGCGTGCTAGACGGGTCGCTGACCAGGGAACCGCGCGGCAGCAACGGCTTCGGCTATGACCCGATCTTTGTCCCGGCCGGTGGCGAGCTCACCACGGCCCAGCTCAGCGCGGCCGAGAAGGACAAGATCAGCCACCGGGGGCGGGCATTGCGCGCGCTGGCCCCGGTCATCGCGGCGCTGCTCGGCTAGCGCGCTCCCCGGGCCAGCCCGGGCCCCCGGCACGCAAACGGCCCGCCCGCCCGGTTACTGCCCGGGCGGCCGGGCCGCTGCCTAGTGCGGTCAGCCCGCGCCACTCACCAGTGCGTCGGCATACTGCTCGGGGCCGCCGTGGCTACCGGAGTGGAGCCGGTGGCCGGCACCGTGCTGGCCGGGGCCGGTGTCATCGCGGTGGTCGGGCGCGCGGTCGGCGTGGCCGCCATCGCCGGAGTGGGCGTGGCCGTCACCGAACCCGTCCCGGGCAGGATGAAGACCACCGTGCTGGGCGGCATCGCGATGTGCATCGCCCGGTTGACCGAGTTGAGCGTCAGCGTGATGGTGAACGTGGTGCCGTTCACCGTCTCGATCAGGACCAGCTTGCGCACCATGTGCGATGGGTCCATCCAGGCCCGGAACCGGGTCATGGACAGGCCGCTGTTCATCCAGGACTGCACGGTCGGCTGCATGCTGGAAGGCAGGCGGCTCAGGATGTCCGCCAGCACGTAATGGCCGCCGTATTCGCGCATCCGATAGCCGTCAAAGGACGAGCTGCCCATGTAGCGCATGTTCGACCCGTACGGGAACAGCTGGGTCTGCATGGCTGGGCTGCTGCCTTCGAGCAGCGCCAGCAGCGGGCCGAGATTCACGCCTGAGCTGCGGCTCAGGTTGGACGTCGTGCCCTCGATCCACCGGTGGTGATAGGCGTTCATGAAGAACGGGCTGCGCATGTAGGCCATGCCATTGCTCAGGATGATCTTGACGTTTCCGAGCTGGCCCGCATTGGCCGTGATGGACATGGTCGGCGAGGAGGCGGAGGTGGCGACCTCGTTCATCGTGCCGGACAGGCTGGCGTTCGTCGTCCCGGTCGCGGTGATCCGCACGTTGGCCGAGAACGTGGTCACCTGCTGGGCCTGCTGGGCGGCCAGGGTCAGGATCTGCCCAGCCGACGAGGACAACGAGGATGACGAGGTGGTCCCGGAATTCGAGTCGCTCGAGGACGCACCGCTGTAGCTGCCCGGCTTGCACCCGGCCACGGTCACTGCTGCCGCCACCGCCACGGCTGCGAAGCCGAGCGGGCGAACTGCCCGGGCCGGGCCGCCGAAGCGCGACGGCTGGGCTGGCCGGCCTGAGCGGGTCCCCTGCTGGGGATGGCCCGGCCGGCGGGCCTTCAACTGCGAGAACACGCTTGGTCCTCCTTGGGTTGGCGATTGCTGTACCTAACTGCGATGACACGCAATCCCCCGCCACCCGTGGGTGACTCTACGCGCGGCCCGGCGCCGCGCCGGGGTCCCGCACGCCCCGCGTAAGGGGGTCGTAACATCCGGGCCCACGAGCCCGGCGCGGCCGGTAACGTGGGTTCGTCTTACCCGGAGGGAGCACCGTGACCGACCAGAAACTGGCGCCCGGAGATGCGGCACCGGACTTTTCCCTGCCTGATGCGGATGGCAAGACGGTGACGCTGTCCGCGCTGCGCGGGCAGCGCGTCATCGTCTACTTCTATCCGGCCGCGATGACCCCCGGCTGCACCAAAGAGGCCTGCGACTTCCGGGACAATCTCGGCGCGCTGGCCGGAGCTGGGCTGACCGTGCTCGGCATTTCCCCGGATAGCCCGGAAAAGCTGGCCAAGTTCCGGGACCAGGAGTCACTGAATTTCAGCCTGCTCGCCGATCCGGACCGCGAGGTGTTGCGTGCTTACGGCGCCTACGGCGAGAAGACGATGTACGGCAAGAAAACGGTCGGCGTGATCCGCTCGACATTCGTGATCGGCGCGGACGGCCGGGTCGAGCGGGCCTACTACAACGTACGGGCGACCGGGCACGTAGAGCGGCTACGCAACGATCTGGCCGCCTGATTCAGCCGCCCGCCGGCGCGGGCGCGCTGCTCAGCCGCCCGCTGCGCGGGCCAGGGGCCGTAGCCCAACGGCAGAGGCACAGGACTTAGGATCCTGCGAGTATGGGTTCAAATCCCATCGGCCCCACCAATACCGCCGATGCTGGCACCGCGATACTGCCGGACAATCACGTTCATACCCAGTGGTCGCATGACACCGGCCCGCAGGCGTCGATGGCCGCGGCCTGTGCCCGGGCCGTCGAGTTGGGGCTGCCCGCGGTGGCGTTCACCGAGCACCTGGATTTCACGGCCGCCGGGCCGGGCGACCCGATCGAGGCCACCGGAACCGCCCCGAACGAGTCCCCCGGGA
Organism: uncultured Actinomycetes bacterium; assembly: GCA_963834515.1. Classification (GTDB taxonomy): domain Bacteria; phylum Actinomycetota; class Actinomycetes; order Streptosporangiales; family Streptosporangiaceae; genus RYN-230. The sequence continues at coordinate 743,293 of CAWICB010000002.1, forward strand.
TCCGCCCGCTCGATGTGGCCGGGTACCTGGCCAGCGTGGCCGAGTGCCGCGAGCTGTTTCCGGCGTTGCGTATCTGGTCCGGGGTGGAGGCAGGTGAGCCGCACCTGTTCGCGGGCAGCGCCGCCGCGGTGCTGGGGACGGCCCGGTTCGACCGGGTGCTCGGCTCGGTGCACGCGCTGCCCAGCCAGGGCCAGCTGGTCTACTCCGGGTGGCTGCTGCACCGCGAGCCGCCGGCCGAGGTGATGCGCCGGTATTTCGCCGAGGTGGTCAGCATGATCGAGGGCAGTGGCCTGTTCGAGGTCCTGGCCCATCTGGACTTCCCGCGCCGGTACTGGCCGGCGGCCGCGGGGGAGTACACCGAAACGGCGTTCGAGGAGGAGTACCGGGCCGTGCTGCGCGCGCTGGCCGCTTCCGGCCGGGTCCTCGAGCTGAACACGGCCAGCCCGCTGTCCTCGGTCAGCCTGCTCCGCTGGTGGGCCGAGGAGGGCGGCACCGCGCTGTCCTTCGGCAGCGACGCGCACCTGCCCTGGCATGTCGGCGCCCGGTTCCGGGAAGCATCCGCGATCGCCGCCGCGGCCGGCTTCCGGCCCGGCCGGGACCCGTCCGACTTCTGGCGCTGCTAGCCGGAGACCAGCGCGGTCACGACGCCGGCCACCTCATCCGGCGGCAGGGCCAGGGTGGCGTCGCCGACCGCCAGCTCGGCCCGCTGGGTCTGCGGATCCACCGTGCCCATCGGCTCGGGCCAGGTCCAGATGCCCTGGTCCCTGGCCAGCCGGGCCACGCCGGCCTGGAATCCGGCCGCGGTGGTGCTCAGCAGCAGGTGCAGCATCGGGGTCTGCGGCGGGTCCGGGATGACCCGGACCCCGGGCACGCCGTGCAGCGCGGCGGCGATGGCCCGGGCATGCTCCAGGTACCGGGGCATCAGCGGCAGCCGCCGGTCCAGGCAGGTCAGTGCGGAGGCGGCGCTGGGCCACAGCCCGTACAGCGTCCCGCCCATCCGGTGCCGCCAGTCACGGACCTGCGCGATGATGTCGTCCGGGCCCGCCACACAGCAGCCCGGCAGCGCGCCGAGGCCCTTGTAGAACGACACGTACACGGTGTCGAAGAGCTGGGCGATGCCGGCCGGCGGCCGCTGGTAGCCAGCGGCCGACTCCCACAGCCGGGCTCCGTCCAGGTGCGCCGCGGCGCCGTGCTCGGCGGCCCAGCCCACCTGGGCCTCCAGTTCAGCCCAGGCTGGCTGCTGGCCGCCCAGATCACGCTGGGGCAGCTCGAGGATCAGGGCCGCGGCCGGCTCGGTCACCGCGGCCAGGTCCGCGGCGCTGAGCAGCCGGTGCGGCTGGCCGGCCGGGCGCCCGGTGAGCTGGTGCAGCCGCTGGTAACCGCGGTCCTCGTGCACGTCGAGGTGGCAGCACGGGTGGAACACGATGGCCCGGCGCTGCCGCTGGTCGGCGTGCACCCGGAGCACCGCCTGCTGGGCCATGGTGCCGCTGGGCAGGAACACCGCGGCCGGCTTGCCGAGCAGCGACGCGATCCTGGCTTCCAGGCCGGCCACCACGCCGCCTTGCCCGTAGCGGTCCGGCACGGTGTCGGCGGGCACCGTGCCGAGCAGGTCCGCCGCCCGGACCGGCCCGTGGCCGTGCAGGAAACGGGTGCACTGGTCGCGCAGCGCCGCCAGGTCCGCGGCGGCGGGGTCTTGGTAAGCGGGCATGCTGCCATTCTGGTACTGCTGGGACATGGCTAACCCGGCGCAGGACGCACTGGACGCGGCGGGCGTCCGGTACCGGCTGATCAGCCACGGCCCGGTCCGCAGTCTGGCCGAGGCCGCGCAGGCGCGCGGCGTGATCCCGGCCGATGTGGTGAAGACCCTGGTGGTACGGCGCGGCGCGGACGATTTCCTGTTCGTGCTGGTGCCCGGGGACCGGACCATCTCGTGGCCCAAGCTGCGCACGCTGCTCGGCGTCAGCCGGCTGTCCATGCCCGACGCGGCGACCGCGCAGCAGGCGACCGGCTACGAGCGGGGCACGATCACCCCGTTCGGCTCGGTGCGCAGCTGGCCGGTGCTGGCCGACGAGCGGATCAGCGGTCGGGAGATCACCCTGGGCGCCGGCCGGCCCGGCCTGGCCGTGGCGCTGGACGCGGACGAGGCGGTGCACGCGCTCGGCGGCACCATGGCCGACCTGACCGACCCCGGGCCGGCCCGCTGACCGGCCAGCTCAGGCCGGCCCTCAGCTCAGGCCGGCCCTCAGCTCAGGCCAGCCCTCAGCTCAGGCCAGCTCAGTCTCAGAGCAGGTCGGTCTCGGTGATGCCCGGGCCCTGCCCGGCCCGGATGAACCATTCAGTGCCGAACGCGTACGCGAACATCTCGTCCGGCATGGCCAGGAAGAACGAGTGCTCACTGATCTGGCTGGCGTGCGCGCGCATCGCGCTGCGCTTGGCGGCCAGGTACGGTGTGACGTCCACCGCGGCCGTGATCACCGACTCCGGCTGGCCGAACGTGTCCGGGTCCCGGTCCGGCACCTCCATCCCGGCCGCCGCCGCCTGCGCGGCGAACTTCTGCATGCTCCGCTCGAGGTGGTCCCGGTTGATCGTGCTCTGGTAGACGCGCGGAGTGCCGGCCAGCTCGGCCGCCCGCGAGCCGACCCGGTGCACCTGGATGTGGTCCGGATGCCCGTAGCCGCCGTTGGCGTCGTAGCAGGTCAGCACGTCGGCTCGCTCCTCCCGGAGCAGCCCGGCCAGCCGCTGCGCGGCTTCCTCGACCGGGGTGGTCCAGAACGACCCGGGGCGGCTGTTGGCCGGGGTGCCCATCATCCCAGAGTCGCGGTAGCCCAGGAACTCGAGCCGCCGCGCGCCGAGAATGTCTGCGGATGCCTGGGTCTCGGCCACCCGGCGGGCCGGGAGTTCCTCCCGGCCGGCCAGCAGCCCCTCGGGGATCTCGCCTTCCTCACCGCGGGTGGCGATCACCAGCACGACCCGGTGCCCGCCGTCGGCCGCCCTCCGGATCACCCCGCCGCAGGCGATGCACTCGTCGTCCGGGTGGGCGTGGAAGGAAACCAGCGTGGCCATACCCGCGACGCTACCGGACCGCGGCTGACCAGCCGTCCAGGCAGGCGGGCAGGTCGGCCAGCCGGGTGATCACCGCGTCCGGTACGGCGCGGTCGTAGGCCGGCACCGCGCTGTGCGGGATCAGCACCGCGCGCATGCCGGCACTCTTCGCGCCGTGCACGTCGTCGTAAGGCCGGTCGCCGACGAACACACAGCTGGCCGGGTCGGTCACGCCGACCGCGGCCATCGCCGCCCGGAACGCCTCCGGGTGCGGCTTGGCCCACGGGATCTCGCTGCTGTACACCGCGCCGTCGAACAGGTCGAGCACGTTGTCCCGGCGGAACACCCGCTCGTGCGGCGCTGCGCGGCCACATCGTGTTGGACAGCACCCCGACCTTGATGCCCCGCGCGCGCAGCTCGCCGAGCAGCGGGATCACGTCGGGATCGGTGAGCGTGTGCGGGTCCCAGGCCGTGTAGTACGTCTCCAGCAGCGCCTCGGTGGGGTCACCCCGGCCCGGTCGAAGACGTCGGCCAGCGTGGCGCTGCGCTGCTCGGAGCGTCGGTCAGCTGCCACAGGGCCAGCTCGGCGGCCAGGATGGCTGCCGCCACCTCGTCCGCCGCGGCCGGGGAAGTGCGCGCGCGCACACCTGCGCCACAGCGCTGTCGTGATCCACGGAGTGCCAGGGCGTGAGCGTGCCGCCCCAGTCGAAGATCACCGCGTGGACAGCCACAGCCCGATGTTATGCCAGCCGCTGCGGCGGGTCCCGCCAATAACGGCGGCGCGGCCGTTTGCCGGGCCGCCGGAGTTGGTGCAAGATTCGGCTTCCGTTTCCTTTTCCTCAACGCCGGGAATTCGGCCCATGTCCCTAGGGTCACCGGCAGGACTGCCCGGCGTTCACCCCGGGCAGCCGGGAAGAGGAGGATCGATGCCACATCACCCAGGCCGACGGAGGCTGGCTGTGCGCGCCGCCGCCGTCACCGGATGCGCCTCGCTGCTGAGCGCGATCGCGCTGGCAGGTGCCACGCCCGGGTTCGCGGCGTCAGCGCAGCCATTAGCGTCCGCGGGACTTTAGGATCCGCACCGGGACAGGCGGCGCCGGGACATGGCTGTCAGCTGGGAACGGAATCCAGTACGTGGTCGAGATCGGCTTCGACAACGTGCACTTCTTCCGGGACAACCCGAACGTGCCGTCCGATCTCCAGATGCTGCCGAACCTGCTGAACTTCATCACCGGCCACGGGCACGCTGCTGTCCAACAACCACACCCCGCTCATCGCGCACACCGCCGATGACCTGCTGACCACGTTCACCGGCCTGTACGGCGACCGGGCCGGCATGCCGGTCAGCAACGACTACCAGACCTACAACCCGGACGGGACGACCGACCCGGCCAGCTCGTTCGCGTACTGGACCGACCCGGTCTACGACACGGCCGCCACGCCGACCGCGGGGCACGACACCAACCCGTCCCTGGTGTACTCGGCCACCCCGCCGGCCACCACGACGCCCGCGCCCGAGGCCGGACACCATCACGCCCGCGCCGTGGGTGCCGTTCACCCGGGCCGGCTGCGACGTCGGCGACGTGTCCACGGTGGACCAGGAACTGGAGAACACCTCGGTGGACATCCCGAAGGTGTTCGGGGCCAACTCGCCGGAAGTGCAGCAGCTGGCCAATGACCCCGACCCGTACAAGGACGCGGAGACCGCGGACTACGTCGGGCTGGCCGTGCACTGTGCCCGGGGCAGCGCGTTCTGCGCCAGCGCCAAGGCGGTCAAGTACGGCCAGAACCAGCCCCAGCCACGCCGCGGTGCCGGACGTGCTGCCCAGACGAGCCGGGCGGGTACACCGGCTACCAGGCCCTGTTCGGCCACCGGTACATCGCGCCGCAGCTCGGCGCGGGCACCCCGGACGTGACACGCAACGGGTACCAGGTGACCAACGCGGCCGGGAACCTGGTCGACCTGAACGGCAACCAGATCAACGGCGCCTACCTGACCAACCACCCGGGGTTCCCCGGCTTCGAGCACCATCAACGCCTCGCAGACCCTGGCCTACATGGCGGACCTGCTGGAGAAGCGGCGTGCCGGTGGTCAACGGCTACATCGCGGACCTGCACGGGAACGAGGAGATCCCGGGCCTGTCGGCGTGCACCAAGGCGCCGGACGCGCTGGGCAGCGGCAGTGCCTGCTACATCGAGCAGGCCCAGTACTACAACCAGGCGTTCGGCAGCTTCTTCAAGCGGCTCGCCGCGGACGGGATCATGCCCAGGAACACGCTGTTCATCTTCAGCTCGGACGAGGGCGACCACGAGGCCGGGGCCAACGCCGGCCGGGCCATCCAGCCCACCCCGGCCAACTGCGACGGCGCCACGGTCAGCGGCGACACGGTCACCCCGGACGTGGAGTGCAGCTACCCGGCCGGGTCGTTCGGCGAGCTCGACGCCAACGTGACCGGGCTGCTGGCCACCCAGCAGCACAACACGGTCCCGTTCAGCCTGGAAGCCGACACCGCACCGGAGTTCTACGTGACCGGCGACCCAGGGCCGGATGCGTCCCCGGTGCGCACCCTGGAACACGATGTGGCCAATATCACCGCGGCCAACCCGTACACCGGCACCACGCAGAAGATCGACAACTACATCGCCGACCCGGCCGAGGAGGCCATCCTGCACATGGTGAACGCCGATCCGGCCCGGACGCCCACGTTCGCGATGTTCGCCAAGCCTGACTACTACCTGGACAGCGGCCCGGCCACGTGCAGCGGGTCGTGCGTGCAGCAGGACACGGGCTACGCCTGGGACCACGGTGACTACGCCGCGGAGATCAACACCAACTACGCCGGCTTCGTCGGCCCCGGGGTCAGGCATCTCGGGCTGGACGGGCCCACAGCCAGCCAGGGACCGAGCTCGGCCGGGGCCGGACAGCGGGCAGATCACCGTGTCCGAACAGCACCTGCCCGGGCCCTGGGTGGACGAGACGGACATCCGGCCGACGCTGATGTACCTGACCGGGCTGCGCGACGACTACGAGCACGACGGCCGGGTGATCACCCAGATCCTGGCCCGCCCGAACCAGGCACTCCGCGACCCGGCGGTGACCGTCCTGGGGGAGTGCTACAAGCAGCTCAACTCCAGCGTGGGCCAGTTCGGCGCGGCCACCCTGATCGCCTCGACCAGGGCGGTGGACAGCGCCAGCCCCGGTGATGCCACCTACATCCACATCAACCAGGCGCTGACCGCGCTGGACCGGGCCCGCGACGCGCTGGCCGGCCGGATCAAGGGCGAACTGGAAGCGGCGGCGTTCAGCGACACGCCGGTGTCCGGCGCGCCCGGCCAGATCGCCGCGTGCCGGGCGGTCATCGCCTCGGCCCAGCGCCTGGCGGCCGCCAGCTAACCGCACCAACCCTTCACCCATCCGGGTCCTGACCGCATGAATGCAGCATTCATGCGGTCAGGACCGCATGGATGTTTCAGCCACGTGGTTGGGGGCGGCCGAGCCGGGGTGGCTGGGGGCGGCCGAGCCGGGGTGGCTGGGGGCGGCCGAGCCGGGGTGGCTGGGGGCGGCCGAGCCGGGGTGGCTGGGGGCGGCCGAGCCGGGGTGGCTGGGGGCGGCCGAGCCGGGGTGGCTGGGGGCGGCCGAGCCACGTGGTTGGGGCCCAGTCGCGTCTACCCGGCCGACCAGGCCAGCGGGAGGGACTCGATGCCGTAGATGCCCTCGACGCCGCCCAGCCGCACCGGACCCGCCGGGTGCAGGGCGGGCATCCGCGGGGCCAGGAACGCCAGCGCCTCCTCCAGCTCGGCCCGGGCCAGGTTGGAGCCCAGGCAGAAGTGCGGGCCCGCGCCGAACGTGAGCAGCCGGTCGGCCGGGTCCCGGCTGATGTCGAACTCGTCGCCTCGTCCAGCGTCCCGGTTGGCCCGCTCGGCGCAGATGGCCACGATCGTGCCCGCCGGGAACGTCACCCCGCGGTGCTCGATCGCGGCGGTGCAGATCCGCGCGGTGAACGGGGTGATCGGCTCGAACCGGAGCACCTCGGTCGACCGACGCCGGCACCCGCCCGGGGTCGCGGCCCAGCGCGGCCCACGGCCCGGGGTGGCCGGCGAACAGCCGCATCGCGTGGGACAGCTGGGCCTGGGTGGTGTCCACCCCGCCCGCCACCACGTTGAGCACCAGGTTGACGCACTCGGTGTGGGTCAGCCGGTCACCCTCGGCCTCGGCCGCCAGCAGCGTGCTGATCAGATCGCCGGACGGCTCGCTGCGCCGCTTGTCGAGCAGCGCCTCGACGTAGTCGTACAGCTCGGTGACCGCGCGCTCGATCCGTTCCGGCTCGCTGGCCAGGGCCCGGATGTCGAACTGGCGCTGCACCCAGCCGGACCACTCGTGCAGCTGGGCCGCGTCCGCGGCCGGGGCGCCGAGCACGGCCGCGATGGTCAGCGAGGGATACGGCTTGCCGAACGCGGCCACGAACTCGCAGTCCGCCGCGCCACCCAGGTCCTGCCACAGCCCGGCCAGGAAGCCGCGCATCGCCGGCCGCCACCGGTCCGCGGCCCGCGGCGTGAACGCCGGGCTGACCAGGCCCGCGCAGCCGGCGGTGCCGCTCTCCGGTGAGGTTGAGGATGTTGGCGTCGATCTGCTCGCGCAGGCCGGCCACCGGTGACCCCGAACAGGTCGGCGATCTCCCGGCCCGGGAACGTGGTCTGCCGGGCCCGCAGGAAGAACTCGCCGGACTCCCGGTCCAGCACCACGTAGGTCAGCGGGGAGCGGGCCAGCCAGCCCTGCTGCCGCACCGCGGCCAGCCGCTGGTGATACACCTCGCCGGTCAGCCCGGGCTCGGTGTAGTCGAACACCGGCAGCTCGAGATCGTCTACCACGGGGGCCGACATGGCTGGTCCTTTCCGCCGACTGCCCTGACCTTACGCTGCGGGGCTACTGGCCGGTAGCCGGCGGTGCCGAGGCCCCGGGGGGTGGCCAGGTCCCGGCCGGCCCGCTGGGGCTGGTGGGGCAGGTGAGGACAATTGCGACACCGGCCCAGGCTAGGCGTGCGCTCGGCCCCGGTGCCTGGTTGACTTACCAGCAACGAATCCGTGCCGAGAGGGGATACCAGCGATGCCCGAGCCGAACGGCACGGTCGCGGTCCGCGACCCGGACGCGCTGCTCAAGGAGATCGAGGCGACCCGGGAGAATCTGGCCCGCACCATCGACGCGATCGCCGACCGGGCCAGCCCGGCCAACATCGCCCACCGGACCATGGACCGCGCCCGCGAGCAGCTGGCCCGCCCCGAGGTGCGGATGTACGGGGGCATCGCGGCCGCGGTGGTCGCCCTGGGCGGCCTCGCCTACCTGGTCCGCCGCCGCTTCCGTTAACACCAGGACTACTTCAGCCGAACGCCTGGCCCTCGCCGCGGTAGGTCGGCACCGTCGCGGTAACCACGGCGCCATCGATCAGGTGCAGTTCGTTGAACCGCTCGCACAGTTCACCCGCCTTGGCGTGGCGGAACCAGACCCGGTCGCCGATGCGCAGCCCGTCGGTGGCCGCGCCGAGCAGCGGGGTCTGCACCTCGCCCGCGCCCTCCTGGGGGTCCAGCTTGCAGCCCGCGGGGCCAGTACGGCTGCGGGAGGCGGCTGCGGTGGGCCGGCCCGGACGCCACGAACCCGCCGCTGAACGCGGTGACCACGCCCCGGCCCGGTCGGCGCACCACAGGCAGCGCGAACAGCGCTGCCGGGCGGCCGGAGAACGCCCGGTAGGAGTCGAACAGCCAGGGCTGGTACAGGCCGGAGCCCGCGCCGATCTCGGTCACGGCCGCCTCGGCCGCGGTCTGCCCGATCGACCCGGTCCCGCCGCCGTTGACGAAGCGCAGCGGGGCCACGGCGCGGACCGCGCTGACGATGGCCGCGCGGCGCACGGCCAGCTCGGCCGCGGACCGGCCCTGCATGAGCCGGATAGCCAGGCCGTAGAGCGGCCGCCCGGCCGGCCGGTCGCCCACCCCGGCGATCTGGGCCTCGTACGCCATCAGGCCGGCCAGCTCGAGCGCCGGGCGGGCCGCGATGTCCCGGGCCAGGGCCGCCGCGCCGGCCGGGGTACGTACCGGGGAGCGGCGGGCCCCGGCCCGGAGCAGGCCGCCCAGCCCGCGGTACGACGTGTCGATGTCGATGCACACCCGGACCCGGGCCGGGCCGGGCACGGTCGCGGCCGCTTTCTCGATCAGGTCCAGGTGGTCCGGGCTGTCCACCATGAGGGTGATCGCGGCGGCCGCGGCCGGGTAGCTGGCCAGCCGGCCCAGCGCGGCCCGGTCGGTCGTGGGGTAGCCGACCACGATGTCGTCGCTGACGCCCTGATCAGCCAGCCACAGCGCCTCGGGCAGGCTGAAGGCCAGGATGCCGCGGAACCCGCCGAGCGCCAGCACCTGCCCGAGCAGGGCCCGGCAGCGCACCGACTTGCTGGCCAGCCGGATCGGCTTGCCCGCGGCGCGGCGCGCCATGCCGGCCGCGTTGGCCCGCAGCGCGGCCAGGTCGACCACGGCGAACGGCGGCTCCAGGTGTACGGTCGCGGCGTGGTAGCGCTGCAGGTCAGCTGGCCCGGGCTGGCCGGGCGGCCCGCCGCCAGCGCTCATTCAGCCTCTTTGGTCAGCGCGGTGTACTCCTCGGCGGTGAGCAGCCCGGCCGGGCTCGGCGTCGTCGGCCAGCCTGATCCGCATCAGCCAGCCGGCGCCGTACGGGTCGGTGTTGACCAGGCCCGGGTCGTCGTCGATTTCGGGGTTGGACTCGATCACCTCGCCGTCCACCGGCGAGTAGATGTCCGACACTGACTTGGTGGATTCCACCTCGCCGCACGGCTCGCCCGCCGTCACGTCGGCCCCGGCGGCGGGCACCGACACGTACACCACGTCGCCGAGGGCCTGCTGGGCGAAGTCGGTGATCCCGACGGACGCAATGCCGGCGTCGATGGCCACCCACTCGTGCTCGGCCGTGTACATCAGGTTTTCCGGGATGCTCATGGAAGTTCGCTCCTGTGCGGGTCTGTGGGTCCCCGGGCCGGGCGGCCAGGCCGCCCGGCAGGGCGGGGGGTCATGTCCGGCTGCTGGTCCGATGGTAGAAGGGCAGCGGGGTCAGCCGGGCGGGCTCGGCGCGACCCCTGACGTCCACGGCCAGCCCGCTGTCCGCGGTCTCGGCCGCGCTGGCCACCGCGGGCTCGACGTAGGCCATCGCGATCGGCACCCCGAGCGTGGGGGAGGGCGCGCCGCTGGTCACCTCGCCGGCCCGCTGGCCGTTCCAGAGCACCGGGTAGCCGTGCCGGGGCACCCGCCGGCTGCCGCCGCAGCAGGCCGGCCAGGACCCGCCGCGGCGCGGCCTGGGCCGCCGCGGCGAGCGCGTCCCGGCCGACGAAATCACCCGGTTTGCCGAGCTTCACGACCCGTCCCAGCCCGGCGTCGAACGGCGTGATGGCCGGGCCGAGTTCGTGGCCATACAACGGCATGCCCGCCTCCAGCCGGAGGGTGTCCCGCGCGGCCAGCCCGGCCGGCACCAGGCCCGCCGCCGCCCCCGCCCCGGCCAGCGCGGACCAGACATGCTCCGCGTCCTGCGGGGCAGTGAAGAGCTCAAAACCATCTTCGCCCGTGTACCCGGTCCGGGCCAGCATGATGTCCCGTCCGGCCACCGTGGCGGGCTGGCCGGCGTAGTACCGGATACCGTCCAGCGGCACGCTGGCCAGCGGCCCGAGGATGCCCGCCGCGGCCGGCCCCTGGATGGCGATCAGCGCGTAGCCGGCCGTCTGGTCAGTGACCTCGGCGTCGTGCCCGGCCGCCCGCTGGCCCAGCGCGGCCAGCACCACGCCGGTGTTGGCCGCGTTCGCCACGACCAGGAACTCCTGGTCAGCCAGCCGGTACACGATCAGGTCGTCCAGGATCCCGCCGTCCGGGGCGCAGATCATCGTGTACCGGGCGCGGCCGGGCGGCACCGCGGACAGCTCGCCGACCAGCGCGTAGTCCAGGGCGGCCGCCGCGCCCGGGCCACGGACGCTGATCTCGCCCATGTGCGACAGGTCGAACAGGCCAGCCGCCGTCCGCACCGCCTGGTGTTCCGCGGTTTCGCTGCCGTAGCGCAGTGGCATCCGCCAGCCGGCGAATTCGGTCATCGACGCGCCCAGCCGCTCATGCACGCCGCGCAGCGGCGTGTCCCGCGGCTTGGCGGGGTCAGGCGTGGTCATCGGGTGCACTCCAGGGCGGCCCCGGACGGGGCCCGGCCAGGATACCGGCCGCCGGGCCGGGCGGGCTGCGCGGGCCCTGCCGGGGCCGGCCGGGCGGCCCGTTTTTACCATCGAGCATGAGCGCCGCGGCCAGCACCGTGCTGGTGGACCTCACCCTCGGGCTGGATCTGGCCGGGGTGACGGCCAACGCACTGCTCGGCGGGGTGATGGCCCGGGAACGCGAACTGGACCTGTTCGGGGTCACCGTGGTGGCGCTGGCGTCCGGGCTGGCCGGCGGCATAATCAGGGACATTCTGCTGCAGCAGGGGCCGCCGCGCGCGCTGACCCACCCGGAGTACCTGCTGACCGCGCTGGCCGCCGCGGCGCTGGCCTTCTTCGTGCCGCCCCGGGGCCGGCTGTGGGAGCGCGGCTACCTGGTGGTGGACGCGGTGGCGCTGGGCTGCTGGGCGGCCACCGGGGTGAGCATCACGCTCGCCACCGGGCTGGGCTGGCTGGCCGCCGTCTTTCTCGGTACGGTCACCGCGGTGGCGGGCAGTATCACCCGGGATGTCCTGCTCCGAGAGGTGCCGCACGTGTTCGGCAGCGGCACGCTGTACGCGACCTGTGCTGTGCTGGCCAGTGCCGTCGGCGCGGTCATCATCGGCACCGGCCATCCGGCCGCGGGCAGCATCGCGGCCACGCTCACCGGGGCCGGCCTGCGGCTGGCTGCGGTGCGCTGGAACTGGCGGCTGCCGCGCCGCGGTCCGGTCAGCTGACCGGCGACCGGGCCCGGATCCGGGGCAGCGGCGCCGCGGCCGCGACCGAGCCGACCACCAGCCCGAGGGTCAGCGCCGCGGTCTGCGCGACCGCGTCACGCAGGTCGTTGAAGCCCTGCACCCGCTGCCCGCCGTCGATCACGGCCAGGCCACGGAGCGCCAGGGCGCCCACGGTCAGTGCGAAGAACCCGCCCAGGATGACCACGATCCGCGGCGGCCGGGCCAGCGAGCGGGCCAGCAGGCCGGCCGCCAGCGCGAGCACGGTGCCGGCCAGGAACGTCCCGGCCACCGGCCCGACCAGCCTGGTCGCGCCCTCCTGGCTGCCCCAGGCCAGGTAGACGAACAGCAGGATCCAGCCCAGGTCGCGCAGCCGGGCGCTGAACGTCCAGACCAGGCCCACGCTGAACGGGATCCAGGACAGTGCCACCAGCCAGTACGGCAGCTCGGGCGGCACCGACGACTCGAACAGGCTGCGGGTGCCCACGTTGCTGATGTCGGCGGCGATGGCCACCCCGGCGGCCAGCTCGACCAGGGTGAACGCGGCCTGGGCCAGCCGGACCGCACCGGGCGTGATCTGGCCCACGGCGATCTCGACGGTGGCCGCGCAGAGGAAGTCGCCCGGGATGAGCACGAACAGGGCGGGCACCATCAGGATGACCGGGCCGCCCGGCGCGTGGTGGGCGTGCAGGACCCGGAACGCGACGATGCCGACCACAATGGGGCCGACGATCGGCAGCAGCGGCCGGAGCCGGGGAACCTGCTCCACCCCGATGAACAGCAGCCCCATGACCGCGCCGAGCAGCAGGCTGGACAGCAGCTCCCGCCAGGTGGCCTGGGCGCTGGGCGCGAACCCGGCCGCGAACAGGACCACCCCGAGCAGCCGCAGCCAGGCTGGGTACGGCTGTGGCCGCTGCTCGAGCTGGGTCAGCTCGTGCTCGCCCAGCTCGGCGCTCAGCGTCCCGGAGACCATCCGGTTCACCAGCCGCTTGGCCTCGGTGACCAGGTCGAGCCGGGCCAGTTCCGGGGCCACGTGCACGGTGGCCGTGTACTGCGCGCCGGACGGGTGGTTGACGGACAGCACCGCGCCCTCGGTGATGGCCAGCACGTCGGCGCGGGCCCCGTAGGCCGCGCCCACCTCGCGGACCGTGTCCCGCAGCTCGAATGCCCCCTCGGCGCTGTTCCGCAGCAGGAACCGGGTGAGCTGGGTGAGCAGCCGGTCGACGGCCGCGGCCGGATCGACGCCGGGGCCGGGACTCACCACGTCAGCCATGTCTGTGCAACCCCCCCGCGGCCGGGCCGCTTAGCCGGCTTGCGCCGTGACGTCCTAGGCAAGTGTGTCACTCAGAGTGACGGGTTTCATGCCCGGGGAGTGCATTGTCGGCGTGGGCACGTTCCGCAGCCGTTTAGCCAGGGTATGCAGTTTTGTTAGCATCGCGGCGCCGGCTCAGCGGCCGGCATCGAACCCCTTGTGGGCCCGTCCCCAGCAGGCCGGGCCCAGTTGGCGGGATCTCGTGTCCCGTCCGGAACCGAGGGGGGTTCGACCATGGCGCACAACGCCCGGGCGACAGTCCGCCGGCTGTGCACCGTCGCGGCGGTCGTCATCTTTGCCGTTACGCTCGGCAGCGTCTCGGCGGCGGCCCAGGCCAGCCCGGCTGGCTCGCGGCCGCCCGGCCACACCGGCCACACCGGCCACCTGCCGGTGCGGATGCGGCCCGCCTCGGTCAACCCCCGGGGGGCGTTCAGCCGGATTCTCAGCCAGGCCGAAGCCTCGTCGGCCGCGCAGACCTGTGCCCGGTACGCCACCGCGGCCGGCTGGGGCAACACCGCGGGCTCGGCCAGCACGCTGGTGGTGGCCAGCGCCATCTGCGTGGCCGAATCGGGCGGCCAGGCCACCGTGTACTACTGCAATCCGACCGGGACGGACGGGTACTACCCGCCGGTGAACTGCTCGGGCCTGTACGACCGCGGGCTCTGGCAGATCGACAGCCAGGCCTGGGCGTCGATAAGCAACGCGTGTGCGTTCGCCGCCCGCTGCAACGCCGACGGGGCCTACGGGATCAGCCAGGACGGGCAGAGCTTCACCCCGTGGGCCACGTACACCAGCGGGGTGTACGGCAACTACCTGAGCGGCGCGCAGGCCGCGGTGGGCGCGCTGCGCAACGGCACGGTGCCGGCCGGTGTGCCCGGGGTGTGCCTGTCCCGGGTGAAGTACGCGCAGAACGCGGCCGTGGTCATCGCCCGGTGCGGCAGCGGGGCCCGGCGCCAGATGTGGCGGGTCGCCGGCCAGGCGGTCGAGGACGGCACGTTCTGCCTGGCGGTGGCGTCCCGGAGCAACACGGCCAGCCTGCGGCTGCGGCACTGCAACGGCTCGCCGTACCAGCAGTGGACGGCGCTCGGCAACGGCCAGCTGAGCAACGCGCTGGCCGGGCGCTGCCTGCGTGATCCCGGCGCGTCGACCACCGTGGGCACCGCGCTCAACGTGGGCTCCTGCATCCAGGTCAGCTCGCGTGACTGGTGGCTCCCGTGACGGCGGGATTAGGCTCAGCGACCATGGACCTGCTCTCGGATTCCGACATCAGCGCGGAACTCGCCAGCCTGCCGGCCTGGACCCGGGCTGGGAGCAACATCACCGCCGTGGTCAAGCTGGCCGACTTCAAGGCGGCCATGCTGTACACCGGGGCCGTGGCCTACCTGGCCGAACAGGCGAATCATCACCCGGACATCCTGATCCAGTGGAACCGGGTGACGCTGACCCTGTCCACGCACTCGGCCGGCGGCCTGACCCAGGCTGACTTCGCGCTGGCCCGGAGCATCAGCGCGCTGGCCTGAGGCCGCGCGGCATACCTTCGTCCTGGGCGGCGCCACGCCCCCGGGTAGCGCCGCCCAATGGACGAAGGTCCCCCTCGGCACCCGCGCCCGCGCCGTCCCGGTGCTGCCGGCCTGGCGACCCCCTCCTCGGTGCGCGGTCCCCGGTCGAGCCAGGGGCTTCTATTTATACACTCCGCGTTCCTCTAATCACAGTTCGTTACCAGATTGAGGCCGACTTCCGGGTGTCAGCCGCGGCCGGGCCAGTTCTGACTGTCCGCCGCGGCCCGGCTCACCGACTGAATTCGCAGGTCAGGTGCTTGATCCCGTTGATGAAGTTGGACAGCAGCGGATCCGGTGGCCCAGCCGCGCGGATATCCGGGACGCGGCCCAGCAGTTCGCCGAGCACAGCGCTGATCTCCCGCCGGGCCAGGTGCGCGCCGAGGCAGAAATGCGGGCCCGCCGCCCCGAACCCGACGTGCGGGTTCGGTGACCGGGTGATGTCGAACCGGGCCGGGTCGGCGAACACTGTCTCGTCGCGGTTGGCGGACCAGTAGAACAGCCCCACCTTGTCGCCCGCCTGGTAGCCGTGCCCGTTCATCGTGTAGTCCCGGGTCAGCGTGCGCCGCATGTACATCACCGGCGAGGCGATCCGGACGATCTCCTCCACCGTCCCGGCCATCCTGCCCCCGACGTCGGCCAGCAGCAGCGCGCGCTGGTCCGGGTACTCGGTGAGCAGCACGAGCGCGTGGGAGATAGCCGTCCGGGTGGTCTCGTTCCCGGCCACCACGAGCAGGACGAAGAACGACGCGAGCTCCGCGCTGGTCAGCTGCTCGCCGTCGATGTTGGCCGTGACCAGGGCGGTGATCAGGTCGTCCGCCGGGCTGGCCAGCCGCGCGGTGCGCAGGTCGGTGACCAGGTCGGCCAGCTCCTGGCCCGCGCTGAGCAGCTGGAGCACCGCCTCGTCCGGATCGTCGCTGAGGAAGTCCGGGTCCTGGCCGGACAGGATGATGTTGGTGTCCCGGAGCACCATGTCGTAGCTGCTGTCCGGGATGCCCATCATCCGGCAGATGATGGTCAGCGGCAGCCGGGCCGCAACGTGTTCCACGAAGTCGCACGGGCCCGTCCGCACCAGGTCGTCCACGATCCGGGCCGCCACCCGCCGCACGTCGTCCTCGAACTTCCTGATCATCCGCGGGGTGAAGGCCCGGGACACGATCCGGCGCAGCCGGGCGTGCCGCGGGTCATCCATGTTGATCATGCTGCCGAAGAACTCGTTGAACTCGGCGGGCAGGTCGACCAGGCTGATCGCCCCCCGGCCGGAACTGAACACGGCCGGGTTCCGGCTCGCCTCGACCACGTCCGCGTGCCGGACCAGCGCGTAATAGCCCGGGCCCGGGTTGGGGAACGGGGTCTCCGGCTCGGCGAAGAACGGCGGCCGGGGGAAGCGGCGCAACGCGGCGAACGCCGCGTCCCGCTGCACCAGCGGCAGGCCCCAGAAAGTGGTGTCGGAGAGATCCGTTCCGGTCGCGGCGGGCGGCTCAGCAGTGGTCACGGGGCATCGCCTTGGGTGGGCAGCTCGGCATCTAGAACCACGTTCGGTTCTATCGTGGCATAGCTGGCCGACCTCGGGAAGGCGGGAGCCGGGCGGCCGGCCTATGCTGTCGCTGGGAGCCCTGATGACTGTGCTGGCCAGGGCCGCGGTGGCGATCGCCGCCGGGCTTGGTGTGCTGCTCGCCGCCGGGTGCGCGGCCAGCCGCGCACCGGCCCCGCGCGGGTCGGTGCAGGCCTGCCTCGAGTTCGGCGCCCGGGCCATCGAAGAGCACCGCACCGTGACCCGGATGCCCCCGGCGTGCCAGGGCCTCAGCCGCGGCGAGATCAATTTCGCGCTGGGCCGGGCCATCTTCCTGGTGGCCGGGAGCGGGCACCGGAAGGTCGTCTGGCGCCGCGACGCGGCCATCGAGGGGGCCCGGCTGACCAGGCTGATCACGTCGCTGGCGCACTCGTCCCCGGCGCCGCAGCCGGGTGTGGCCGCGGCCAGCCGCCCGGCCCCGGTGGACCGCCGCCCGCTCGGCCTGGCCACGCTGGCCGCCTGGCTGCTGACCGTGGCCAGCGGGGGCTACATGCTGGGCCGGTTCGCAGCTGGTGGCGGGCTGCGCCGGCCGCGCGCGGCCGGGGACAGCACCGGGCCGGCCGTAGTGCTCAGCCATGCCGGCCTGGCCAGCACCGGGCTGCTGGTGTGGGCCGCCTACCTGGCCTCCAGCTGGCTGGCGCTGGCCTGGCTGGCCGTGGGCCTGTTGCTGCCCGTGGTCGGGTTCGGCATGGCCACGCTGATCACGTGGACGGCCGGCTCGTCCCGGCCATCCCCGGCCGCGCCCGGTGCCGGGCCAGCGGCGGCCGCGGCCGCCACCGGGCCGGGCCAGCCGGCCGCGGGCCCGGTGCTGCTGGCTGCGCCGCGCCCCCAGGCGCCGCCCGGGCAGGCCCAGGCCGGGCCCGGCCAGCGGCCGTCCCGGTGGCTGACCGTGGTCGTGCCGATCGGCCACGGGCTGTTCGCGATGGCCACCATCCTGCTCGCGCTGCTCACCGCGCTCGGCGCGGGCTGACCGGTTCGGTCAGGCCGGGGGCGGGGTGGGTGGCGTGCGGCGGCCGGTCACCGCGGTCGGGCGGATGCTGATCCAGTACGGGCGCTGCACCGCGGTGATCCACGGCTCCAGGCCCAGACGGCCCAGCCGCTGGGTCTCGGCCTCCTCGTAGACCACCGTGGCCCGGCCGGTCACCAGCACGCTCCAGCCCGCCTGGGTCCACGGGTCGTAGTAGTCCGCCTCGAACGAGACCAGGCCCTCGTCCGCGGCGGCGCTCAGCTTCGAGCCCGGCGCGGTGCGGAACACGATGGCCTGCCCGTCCAGCGCATGGTTCACCGGCAGGACTACGACCTCGCCGTCGCAGAGGAAGGCGACCCGGCCCAGCGGGACGGACCCGAGCAGGCCCAGGCACTCCTCGAACGGCAGAGTCTCTAGCCCGGCGTGATCTATCGGAAGCCCTGGCATGTTCCCTCCCGGTGATACTGGCACCGGCGGGCCGCGGCACCGGGCCGCGGTGCGCTGCTATCTCCCACCGTGCCCGGATCGGCTGGCTCCCGCACGGGACCGAGGTCCCCCGATGCGGGCCGTTCGTCTCCTTGCCCGGCCGGCGTCCGCACCGGCCGGTGTTCCGGGGCCCGCGCCCGGCGGCCCGGCGGTGTCCGGGCCGGGGCGTACCGTCGGACCCGTGATCCAGACCCTGGCCATCGAGAACTACCGGTCGCTGCGCCGGCTGATCGTGCCGCTGGCCGGCCTGAACGTGGTCACGGGCGCGAACGGGAGCGGTAAGTCCAGCCTGTACCGGGCGCTGCGGCTGCTGGCCGGGAGCTCCCGCAACGGGGCCGTCGCTGCGCTGGCCCGGGAGGGCGGCCTGCCGTCCACGTTGTGGGCGGGCCCGGACAAGACCGGCCGTTCGGTCCGGGCCGGCCAGCACCCGGTACAGGGAACGGTCTGGCTGGGGCCGGTGGGGCTGCGGCTGGGCTTCGGCGCGGACGACCTCAGCTACGCCATCGATTTCGGCCTCCCGTCCAGCCGGATGACTGCGTTTGCCCTCGATCCCGAGATCAAGCGGGAATGCATCTGGAGCGGTCCCGTCCTGCGGCCCGCCGCAGTGCTGTCCGACCGGCATAACGGCATGGTCCGGCTGCGCGCGACCGACGGCAGCTGGGCCGCGCCGCACACGATCCGGCTCTACGACAGCATGCTGAGCGAGCTCGCCGACCCGCAGCGGGCCCCCGAGGTGCTGAGCATGCGGGAACGGATCCGGTCCTGGCGGTTCTACGACTACTTCCGCACCGACGCGGCCGCCCCGGCCCGGCGCGGTCAGGTCGCCACCCGCACTCCGGTGCTCGGGCACGACGGCGCCGACCTGGCCGCGGCGCTCCAGACGATCCGCGAGACAGGCGACACCGCGGCCCTGGACGCCGCGGTCGACCTGGCCTTCCCGGGCAGCCAGCTCGACATCGGCTGGGACGGCGGTGGGCGCATCGATCTGCGGCTCCGCCAGCACGGCCTGCTCCGCCCGCTGGGCGTGGCCGAGCTGTCCGACGGCACGCTGCGGTACCTGCTGTGGATCGCGGCGCTGCTCACGCCGCGGCCGCCCGCGCTGCTGGTGCTCAACGAGCCCGAGACCAGCCTGCACGCCGACCTGCTGGCACCGCTGGCCCAGCTGATCAGCGGCGCCGCGGCCAAGTCCCAGATCATCGCGGTGTCCCATTCCCGCCCCCTGATCGATCACCTCAACCGCGCTGCGCACCACGGCGGGACCGTGGCCAGCACCATCGAGCTGGTCAAGGACTTCGGGGCGACCCACGTCACCGGCCAGCAGCCGCTTGACGAGCCGGCCTGGCACTGGCCCAAGCGCTGAGCGCCGGCCGCTTGCCCTCCGCGCAGCCGTGACTGATGCTGGTCAGGCTGGGCTGAACAGCGGCCAGAGGGGAAGCGGAGCACGACCATGAAGACCGAGACGCTGCCGTTGTTCCCGCTGGGCACTGTGCTGTACCCCGGGGTGCTGCTGCCGCTGCACATCTTCGAGGAGCGGTACCGGCAGCTCGTCCGTGATCTGCTGGACGGGCCGCAGCCAGGCCGGTTCGGCGTCATCGCGATCCGCAAGGGCCGGGAGACCGGGGTGGACGGGATCTCCGCGCTGTACGGGATCGGCTGCACGGCCACGCTGCGCCAGGTCGCCACGTACCAGGACGGCCGGTTCGACCTGGTGACCGTGGGCTCCCAGCGGTTCCGGCTGGCCCGGCTGGACGATGCCACCCAGCCGTACCTGCAGGGTGACGTCGAACTGCTGGAGGAGGACACCGGCGACCGGCCCGCCGCCACGCTGGCGGCCCAGGCGGTGCAGCAGGCGTTCGGCAGCTATGTCGGGGCGCTGGGCCAGCGCGAGGGGATCACCGCCGCCGTGCCGGACCTGCCGGACGAGCCGGTGCTGCTGTCCTACCTGGTAGCAGCGTCGATGATCCTGGACCTGCCCGCCCGGCAGGCCCTGCTGGCCGAACCCGACGCGCTGGCCCGGCTGACCAGCGAACGGGCGCTGCTGGCCCGGGAGACCGTCATGCTCCGGTCGCTGACCGCGACCCCAGCCCCGGAGCTGCGCAACTCGCCCTACAGCCCCAACTGACCGGGCGGGGCGACCAGCGCGCTGAGCGTCCGGCCGAGCGGCGCGTCCACCGTGAACAGCGCCTCCGCGTCACCCCGGGTCGGCCCCTGGTTGACGATGACGACCGGGATGCCGAGCTTGGCCGCGTGCCGGACGAACCGGTAACCCGACATCACGGCCAGCGACGAGCCGAGGACGACCAGCGCCCGGGAGCCGGTGACCAGCTGGTAGCACTCGTCCACCCGGGACCGGGGCACGTTCTCGCCGAAGAAGATCACGTCTGGCTTGAGCACGCCGCCGCAGGCCGTGCAGTCCACCACCCGGAAGCGGGCCTCCTGGCCGGCGGGCAGCGTGACGTCACCGTCCGGGTTGAGCTGGCCCGGCCGGGCGTCCCAGCCCGGGTTGGCCGCGCGCAGCCGGGCGTCCAGGCCGGCCCGCGCGGTCCGCTGGCCACAGCCCAGGCAGCGCACCCGGCTCAGGCTGCCGTGCAGTTCGATGACCCGCTGGGCGCCGGCCGCGTGATGCAGGCCGTCCACGTTCTGCGTGATGATCCCGGTCAGCTGGCCGCGCCGCTCCAGTTCGGCCACTGCCAGGTGGCCGCTGTTCGCGGCGGCCCGCGCGATCCGCCGCCAGCCGAGATGGCTGCGCGCCCAGTAGCGCTGCCGGGCCGCGGCGCTCCCGGTGAACGTCTGGTAGGTCATCGGCTGGGCGCGGCGGGCCAGGCCGGTCGGCCCCCGGTAATCCGGGATCC
The DNA here is from genome assembly GCA_963834515.1 of uncultured Actinomycetes bacterium. Taxonomy (GTDB): domain Bacteria; phylum Actinomycetota; class Actinomycetes; order Streptosporangiales; family Streptosporangiaceae; genus RYN-230. The sequence goes on from CAWICB010000002.1 coordinate 764,034, forward strand.
CGGATTCGGTGGACAGCCCGGCCCCGCTCAAGACGGCCACACCGCCCGCCGCGATCAGCCCGGCCAGACCGGCCAGCCGGGCCCCATCCAGCGCCTGCGTCACGCTTTCATGCTGCCTGACCCGCGCGGGTGCCACAGCCACCGGCTTGGCTGACGGTCCCTCCCCCCCGGGGGTGTGGGGAGGGACCGTCCGGTCAGCTGTGCAGGAGGGGCTTGCCCAGCGGCAGGGGCTTGCCCCCGGTGGCCTGCACGATCGCGTCGTAGAACAGGTAGACGCCCACCGCGGTGAACGCGAACACCGCATAGCCGCCGGCCTTGGTCAGGCTGGTGGACGCCTGGGTCGTGCCCAGCAGGACCAGCAGCAGGGCCACGTCGACGAGCAGGAACAGCACGGTGAAGGCCAGCGGCAGCCGTACCGTGGCCAGCGTGAGCAGCACGATGAGGACCAGCCACGAGACCAGGAACAGCTCCTGGACCGCCACCGCGTTTATCACCGTGCCGATGCCGAACCAGTTGTGCACCAGCCCCAGCACCAGCACCGCGTAGCTCAGCCAGAAGCCGGCGAAGATGCCGAACACGCTGGCCACCGCGCTCTGGCCGATCGCCGCGGCCCAGATGGTGGCCAGGATCAGCCCTATCGCCGTGGACGACAGGATGATCGGCAGGGACGCCCCGACGGCCACGGCCGGCACCACGCCGACCAGGACCATGCCCAAGGCGAGCGCCCCGACGATGAAGGTCGGCAGCCCCAGCAGCGCTGGGTTGCCGCTCAGCGGGGCCGGTACGGCCGGCGCTGCGACGGCGGCTTCTTCTCTGATGGTGGCGGATTCGCCGCTGGTCGCGGTCATTGGCAGCTCCTTCGCAGGAGTACAGCCCGGGCAGGTGACGCGGGCCTCCCACATACGTACCGCCGGTGCTGGGGGGCGGCGTTTCTCACTTTGAGCCACCGTGGCCATCAGCCCGCCGGGCGCCCGGTCCGGGGCAGGTACTTTGACTGTTATGAGCACGGTTGAGCAGGACCCGTACGCCACCGCGGCGGGCCTGGTGTCCCGGTCGGCAGCCGCCTACGCGGCCAGCATCCCGGATGACCCCGCGGACGAGGGCTTCTTCGGCCCGGGCAGCGTGGCGTGGCGGGTCAGCGCGGACCTGTCCAGCCCGGTCGCCGGGCTGCGGGCGCTGCTGCTGCAGGCGCTGCACCCGCTGGCCATGGCCGGCGTCGACCAGCACAGCGACTGGCGGCGGGATCCGGTCGGCCGGCTGGCCGCCACGTCGGCCTACCTGGCCACGGTCAACTTCGCCGAGCGGGCGGTAGCGGAGCGGGCTGCAGCCCGGGTGCGCCGCGTCCACGAGCGGGTCACCGGGGTGGACCCGGTGACCGGGCAGCGCTACGCCGCGGGTGACCCGGCGCTGCTGCTGTGGGTACACGGCACGCTGGTCGAGTCGGGCATCGTGGCCGCCGCGCTGTTCGGCACGCCGCTCAGCCCGGCGGACAGCGACCGCTACGTGGCCGAGATGGAGGTCGCCGCGCAGCTCGTGGGGGTGCCGGCCGGCCAGGCCCCGGCCAGCCTGGCCGGGCTGCAGGCCTACCTCGGCTCGGTACGGCCCGGACTGCGCTGCACACCGGTGGCCCGGGAGTCGATGGCCTACCTGCTCGACCCACCCGGCCTGGATGCGGACATCGCCGAGATCTGGCAGGACATCCGCAACGCCGCCATCGCCGCCCTGCCGTCCTGGGCCCGTGATATGTACCGCTATGCCGAGCCGGAACCGCTCACCGCCCGCCGCCGGGCCGAGTTCCAGCAGGCGCTCGGCGTGCTGGACGCGGTGTTCCTCGGCGAGCCGGGGGTGCTCGAGGCGCGGCAGCGGATCGAGCTGCGGGTCCGTGCGGCGCGGCGCCCGTGAAGCGGCTGGCCAGCGCGCTCACTATCGGGGGATTGATCGCGGCTCTGCTGTTGCTCTGCCGCCGGCTGTTCGATCCGGGGGGTCAACCCCCTGCTGCCGCGGCGGCTCGCCGCCGCTCGGCGCGGAGCGGCGATCGGGGGGTTCCGGGGGGTCGCCCCCCCGGGCCAACACGGCTCCGGGTGGCGCGCGGGCGGGCCGCCATCCAGCTGGCCGTGCGCGGCGGGCTGCGCTACGCCAGCAGCGCGCCCCGGCTGTTCGCCGCCGCGGGCGAGCACCGGCAGCAGCTGCGCACCGACCTGGCCCTGCAGACCGCTGAGGACGTGGCGACCACGCTCGGCGCGATGAAGGGCGTGCTGATGAAGATCGGCCAGATGGCCAGTTACGTGGACGACGGCCTGTCCCCGGCCGTCCGCCGCACGCTGAGCCGCCTGCAGGACAGCGTCCCGCCGATGAGTGCCGACCTGGCCGCCCAGGTGGTCACCGAGGAACTTGGCCTGCCGCCGGAGCTCGTGTTCAGCCACTGGGACCCGGAGCCAATCGCGGCCGCGTCCATCGGGCAGGTACACCGGGCCATCACCCGGGACGGCCGCGCGGTCGCGGTCAAGGTCCAGTACCCGGGTATCGCCGAGACCATCGCCGCCGACCTGCAGAACGTGGCCCTGCTGCGCCGGATGCTGCGTATCACCGCACCGAGCCAGGACGTGGATGCCCTGCTCGGCGAGCTGCGCGACCGCGTCCTGGAGGAACTCGACTACCGGCGGGAAGCCAGCAACCAGCGGGCGGTGGCCGCGCACTTCGCGGGCCACCCCACCATCGGAGTCCCGGGTATCGTCGGCGAGCTGTCCACCCGGCGGGTGGTGACCAGCGAGCTGGCCGACGGGGCGCGGTTCGCCGAGCTGGCCGGCTGGTCGCAGCAGGAACGCGACCTGGCCGCCGAGACCATCTACCGGTTCACGTTCCGCAGCCTGTACAGCGCGCACCTGTTCAACGGCGACCCGCATCCGGGCAACTACCTGTTCCACGGCGGCGGCCGGGTCACCTTTCTCGACTTCGGCCTGGTCAAGTACTTCAGCCTGGCTGAGCTGCAGCCGCTGATCGACATGGTCCGCTACCTGTGCGTAGATGAGGACCCGGAAGGCTTCCGCGCGGCCATGGTCCGGGCCGGGTTCCTCATCCCGGACGCGCCGGTGAGCACGGAGACCGTGGTCGAGCACATGGCTGTGTTCTATGACACAGTGCGTCGGCCCGGCCTGCGCCAGATCACCGGGGATTACGCCTCGGCCGTGGTGCGCCGCTTCTTCGACGTGCGCAGCCCGCTGGCCCAGTACGTCAGTGTGCCGCGGTCGTACGTGATCTTGCAGCGGATCAACCTGGGCCTGTTCGCGGTGCTCGGTGAGCTGGGCGCCACCGCGGACTGGCGGGCCATCGCAGAGGAGATCTGGCCGTTCGTGCAGGGGCCACCGGCCACCCCGATGGGGGCGGCCGAAGCCGCCTGGCGGGCCCGCCGGGGCGGCCTGGAACGCCTGCCCGCCAGCCCCGCCGGGCTGGCTGATCATGTCGTTACCGATCTGTGAAGGTGCCAGTCTGCCGCGTGCGCATGCAGTCGGCAGCTGATAAGGCGCATACTTGTATTGATGAAACCTCCCCACGCCGCGACCCGGCGTTACCTGCCCGGAAGTCCCTTCAACACCCCGCCCGTAATCCGCCCGGTGAAGACGTTCGAGCCGCAGGAACTGGTCACCCACGACCGGTACGGCCTGGGCCGGGTCATCAGCACCGACGAGAGCGGGGTACTGGTGGACTTCGGTACCCAGCGGGAGCGGATCGTCGCTCCCTACACCAAGCTGACCAAGCTCTGAGGTCAGCTCAGCACGCTCGGACGCCCTAGGCTGCCGCCCGGACCTGGCGGGCGGCCGGGAGGTCCGCCCGCGCGGGTGCCGGTGTGGCTTGTGCCGCTGTGCCCGCCGCTGGCCGGCCCGCCGTCGGCGGGCCCGTCACCCGCGGGCCAGGTGGCCAGCCCGATAGCCACTGGCTGCGGTACGCCATCAATGACCGCGACGGTGCAGGCCACGGTGACCTTCCCGGCCCGGATCTGAATCCAGTCCGCGTCCCGGGTGGCCGCCAGCTGCACCGGCGTGCCGTCCGCCCAGCCTGCGGCGGCCAGGCACGCGGTAATGGCCCGCAGCCGCCCGCTGACCGTATCCGGGTGCTCCGCGTACCGCTCGTGCAGTTGCCTGGCCAGTCCCGCCGGGGCGGCCACCGCGCCCGGCTGGCCGATCGTCTCCCAGTGGCAGGCCACCGGCATGCTGGCCCGGGCCGTCAGCTCGAACCCGGCCAGCGGCCCGGCGCCGGCCGACGCAGCCATCCAGGGCAGCCCCTCCGCTGGCCCGGGGTCCCCGGGCCCGGACTCCCAGCAGTGCACCTCGACCCGGAGCACTGGGTCGAGGCCCAGGTCCGCGCCGCGTCCCTCGATGGCCGCGGCGAGCAGCGTGGGATGCCACGGCGCCGCCGGGGCCAGCTTCCCGATCTCGCGCAGCCGCAGCCCAGTCAGCGTGAGCACGGCCCGCCCGGTCGCGTCGAGGGCGGTGATCTGCCAGCTGCCCGCGGGCCCGGCGGCCCGTTCCGCGCGGACCTGGACGGCCCCGCGCACCTCCTGGCCGGTCACGGTGAGCGAGCCGAACCCGGCCGGCAGCACCCGGCGGTCGGGGACGCAGGCTTGCAGCATGTGCATAACCGCGTCGTTCAGCCCGGGGCTGCCCAGGATCAGGGTGGTGCCCGGCCCGGTGGGTGTGCCCGGCCCGGTGGGTGTGCCCGGCCCGGCGGCGCCGGACAGGCCGGTGAACCAGGGCCGGTCGTCGGCGCCGCGGATAAGCGCCCGGCAGGACCGGGCAGTCACCTCAGGCAGGAACGCGACCCGGCGGAACGGCCCGGCCTGGAAGCAGATCGGGCCGTAGACGTCGGTGCCGTCCACAATGCTGCCCGGCCCGGGCGCGGCCAGGCCGAGCCCCCACTCGTGGTCGGCCGGGGCGCCCGGCTGGCCGGCCCGCGTGTCCCGCTGCTCGCTGTCCCGCTGCTCGCTGTCCCGCTGCTCGCTGCCCCGGTGCCGCCCGTCCCGGACCGGGCCCGGCTGAAGCGGGAAGAATGCCCGGAAGTGATCCACGTGGAAGCCGGTGCCCGCGGCCCGGAGTACCGTCTCGACCGAGTCGTCCCTTACCAGGGCACAGACCCGCAGCGTCGTCTCCCGGCCACCCGGGGGCAGCACCACCGGCGCTTCCATGGACACGTCGGCCAGCTCGCGCAGCGGCCGTCCGGCCAGCGCGGCGGCCGCCTGGGCCATCGCCTCCAGGCCGATGGCGGGCGGCAGCACGGCCAGCCCGTCGGCCAGGTAGCCGGCCAGGTAAGGATCGGTGCGGGCCGACACGCAGGCCTCGGCGACCAGCTCCACGCCGGGGTAGTGCACCCGCAGCGTCTCCAGGAAGCGGCCACCCGGCACGGCCCCGCCGGTACGGGTGGCGGCGGGCCCGAGCCGGCCGTGGATGGCCACCCGGGCCGCCCCTTCGGCACGGGGCAGCGCGCTCAGCAGCAACCCGCTCAGCTCGGCCGGGGCGGCCGGGCCACTGCCGGGCGGCCAGGGCAGGTCGGCGTGCAGCACCCGGCAGCCGGGCAATCCCGGGGCCAGCCGCCGGGCCTGCTCGGCCAGGCCGGTGGCGGCCAGCGCGGCAGCGCCATGCCGGGCCGCGCCGTACCGCGCGGGCAGCGCGCTGGCCGTAACCAGCAGCCGCAGGCCGGCCGCCGTGACCGCGCCGAGCAGGTTGGTCAGCCCCTCGGCCTGAGCCGAGATCAGCGCGCGCACGTCGTCATCGGGCAGTTCGGCGCACCCGGCCCCAGGACCGCCGCTGGCCGTGTGGAACACCGCGGTCACCGGGCCGACCCGCTGCTCGATGCTGGCCACCACCGCCTCGGCCTCGTCGGGATCGCTGAGGTCCGCGGTGGCGTAGCTGACCGCTGTGCCCGCGCGGCGCAGCGCGGCCAGGGCGCGCTCGGCCGCCGCGGCCTCGTCCGGCCCGGCGAGCCCGGCCACCAGGGCGAGCCGGGCCGAGCCGCCGGCCAGCAGCCCGGCTGTGGCCACGATGTCGCCCAGCCGCGCGCCGCTGACCAGCACCACGTCGGTCTGGTCCAAGCGCACCCCAGCCAGCGGGCCAGCCGGCTGGCCCGGCGCGCGGCCGTGTGCTGCTGCCCGGCCGGGATAGCGCGGCCGGACGGCGGCCGCCATGACCGGCTCCCGTGGCTCACCCCTCGTGTCCAGCACCAGCTCGCGGAAATGGCCGGGCTCGGTGGCGGCGAACCGCTGCGCGGCCAGCAGCCCGTCCATGCTGTCCGCCGTCCGGATCAGGGTGATGCCCAGCGACGGGTGCTCGGCCTGCAGGCTGGCGCAGAACCCGGCCAGCCCGGCCGCGGGCGTGATCACCACCAGGCTGCCCGCGGCGACAGCCTCCCGGGCCGCCGCGACCAGCGTGCCGCTCCCGTCCGGGTCGGCCAGATCGCCGATCACGGCCAGCACACCGGTGGCGGCCGGATCGTCTTCGAACACCTCGGCGGCCATCCGGCCGAACGGCTGCCGGGTGGTGGCGTGCAGCCGCCACGGCTCCTCATCCACGGGCTCGGCCGGCCGGTGCGGTAGGCGGAGTTCCTCGGTGAAGCAACGGGCCCAGCGGCCGACGCCGGGATATGCCTCGGCCTGGCCTGGCCGGGCCTGACCCGCGGGCGCCTGCCCGGCCGGGGCCGTGGCCTGCGGGGCGCCGTCCGGGGGATCACCGCCCGCCCGCCGGCCAGCGGCGGGACCGTCCGCGGGCTCGCCGTCCGCGGGATCACCGCCCGCCCGCCGGCCAGCGGCGGGACCGTCCGCGGGCTCGCCGTCCGCGGGATCACCGCCCGCCCGCCGGCCAGCGGCGAGACCGTCCGCGGGCTCGGCGTCCGCGGGCTCGCCGCCGGCCAGGCCGCCCGCCGCGGGGTCGCTGGCCATACTGACCACTTCGGCGCACGGGTTGGTGATAAACACCCGCGGCCGGGCCAGGTCGATGTGCCGGGCCGGCCGCCCGGCCAGCAGCGGTTCCAGGCTGGCCAGCGCGCCCGCCGCGAACAGGGCCGCCGCCACCGCCGGGGCAGCCGGGCTGTCCGGCCCCGCCGCCAGGCTGACCGCGGGCACCGTGGCGCAGCCGGCCGCCAGCGCGGCCATCGCCTGCCCCGGGCCGGTGTCCAGCAGCAGGTCAGCCTCGGCCGCGACCGCCCGGAGCGCGTCGGCCAGCCGCACCGGCGCGGTGATCTGTGCACGCAGCAGGGCGCGGATGTCCGTGCCGACCGTAATCTCCTGGCCAGTCACGGCCGAGAACAGCCGCCGGCCGGGGGTGGCGAACTCGGCCTCAGCCAGCACCGCACCCAGGGCCGCGGCGTGACCAGCCATGGCCGGGGAGTGCAGCGCGTATGGCAGGTCGAGGAGACATCCCCGGATCCCGGCCTGCGCAGCCGACCTGGCCACTTGCTGCACCGCCTCCACCGGGCCCGCCACCAGATGGCATCGCGGCCCGTAGTACCCGGCGATGACCAGCTCCCGCGCGGCCGGCCAGGACAGCGCGGTCTCGGCGTCCGCGGCCAGGCAGAGCAGCGCGGTCGGCCGGCCAGCTGCGCTGCCCAGCGCCGCCGCCCGCTCAGCGATCAGCCGGGCCGCGGCGGGCTCGGCCAGGCTGCCGGACCACACCAGCCCGGTGATCTCGCCGACTCCCTGCCCCACCCCGGCGGCCGCGCGCAGGCCGAGGCCGTCCAGCCAGCGCAGGGCGTTCAGCGAAAATTGCGCGATCGCAGGGGCGGCGGCCGGTCCAGGCCGGCCGGGGCCCGCGGCGGTGGCGGTCGCCTCGCCCGGGAACAGCAGGGCTACCCGGCCGGCCACCCGGTCCGCCGCGAACAGGCCGGGGCGGGTGACCAGCTGCCCGGGGCTGAGGCTGGGCAGCAGGCTGGCCGCGGCCTGGCTGAGCCGGGCCAGCTCTTCCTGATGGCTGGCGACGAGCGCGACCCGGACTGGGCCGTGGCCGGTCTGCCGGCCGGACTGGCAGGCCAGATCGCTGAGCTCGCCGTCGGACAGGCCCGGGGCGGCAGCGGACAGCTCGGCCAGCCGGGCGGCCAGCGTGGCCCGGTCCGGGGCGCTGAACGTGAACGCCTCGGCCCGCGGGGCCGTCGGCACCGACCACGACGCCAGCGTCCGGCCGCGCGGGCCGGCCGTGACCGGCTGGGCCAGACCGGGCTGCTGGCCAGTGCCGGGGTGGCGTCCGGCACCGGCCTGCTCAAGGGGGCCCGGCGGCGGCATCGCGCCAGGCGGTTCCGCCGCCGCCGTCCGCGGCGCAGAGGGCGGCAGGCCGGCCGCTGGCTGCAGCAGATTGCGCTCCCGGCGCAGCACCAGGTGCACCGCGGCACCGGCCGGGTCGATCGAGCTGACCGCGGCCAGCCGGATCCGGCCGGGCCACGATTCCGCCGTCCGCGGGACCCGGAGAACCGCCGCGGCGTCGCTGAGCAGCGGATGCGGGTGGGCGCAGCCGGTCACCGGCGGGATGACCCCAGCGTTAACCGCGAGTGCCGTCTTGATCAGCCCGGCCGCGCCCGCCGCGGCCTTGGCGTGCCCGATGTTGGCCTTCACCGAGCCGAGCGCCGCGGCGGCCACCGCCCCGGCCCGGATGGTGGTCAGCGCGGCCAGTTCGGCCAGGTCGCCGTCGGCCGTGCCACGGCCGTCGCCCTCGATGAACTGGATATCGCCGGGCTGCACGCCCGCCCGCTGGTAGGCCCGCTGCAGGGCCAGCAGCTGGCCAGCCTGCTGGCCGTCGCGTGGCCCGGCCGAGGAGATCCCCCAGCCCACGATGTCCGCATAGCTTGGCATGTCGGCCGCCCGGGCGTCCGCGGCCCGCATCAGCGCGATGATCCCGCATCCTTCGCCGGGCAGGAACCCGGTCGGCGTGGCGTCATAGATGCGCATCGGCCCGGTGGCCAGCTGCGCCGGCCCGGGCCAGCCCGCCCAGCTCGAACAGGTCCAGGCTGATGTCCACCCCGCCGGCCAGCACGAAGTCGAGTTCGCCCGAGGCCAGGAACGCGCAGCCGGTAGCCACCGCGAGCAGCGCGGAGGAGTGCGCGGTATCCACCGCGTGACCGCCGCCGCGGAAGCTGAAGTGATGGCAGATCCGGTCCGCGATGGCCCCGGGCTGGCTGCCCGCCAGCGTGTCCGGGCCGGGCTCCGGGAACGGCGCGGCGAACGCCCCGGCCGCGTGCCGGAGCACCCTGGGCCGGTCGGCCGCCGGCACCTCCCCAGCGGCCAGGGCGCCCGCCAGGACGCTGGCCACGTACGGCCACTGCGCGTGCAGCGCCGCGGCCCGGGACAGCTCGCCGGTGAGCGTGTTACCGATGATCACGCCGGCCCGGTCCCGGGCTACGCCCTGCCCGCCGGGGAAGCCGGCGTCGGCCAGCGCGCGGCCCGCGGTCTCCAGGGCGAGCCAGTGGGCTGGGTCGGCGGACCGGTACGCGGCCTCGGTGACGCCGAACTCGGCCCGGCTGAACTGCCATCCCTCCAGCACGGCGGCCCGGGACAGCTGGCCACCGGTCGGCGCGCTGGCCCGGCCCGGGGGCAGGCGGCGGAACGAGCGCCGCCCGGCCAGCGCGCTCTCGAACAGGGTCAGCGGATCATCCGCATCGGGGAACCTGCAGGCTAGGCCGACGATGGCGATCGGGGTTGCGCGGTCACCCTCGGGCATCGGCGCAATTGGTTCTGCGAGCGTAGCCACCAGCCATTATCTCTTTCCAGGTCACGGGAAATGCTGCTCCTCCCGCAACGTCCATTTTTGCTACCCAGCGACCTGATTTCAGCTGCTCGCCGCGCGCAGTGCCTGACCTCGCGCTCGGCCGAGATCTGCCCCGGTCCGGGCGGCCATCCGGGAGACACCCGCCGTGTTGGCCACCGTGACCCTATTAACATTCAGTTCCGCCGGTCAATCTCGTTAGCAGGACATGGGATTATGTGCGGCTGAGCCCATTTGAGAGCGATATTGCCGCTCCCCGCCGGGGCCGTAACATGCGCCCGAATTATGCCGGGCGGGCCGGATGCGGGCGGTGCGGCGGGGCAGGGGATACTCGGTACGGGCCCGGCCCGCGAACCCGGGCCGGCGGCTGTGGAGGTGCCGTAATGGCGGATGGCCTGATCACCCTCGAGAGTGCGTATACCGCGGCGGAGACGATCGACCGGCTGGCTGGCTCGGTCACCCAGGCCGGGCTGCACATCTTCGCCCGGGTGGATCATGCTGCGGGTGCCGGAGAGGTCGGCATGCCGCTGCGGCCGACCTTGCTGCTCATCTTTGGGCAGGCCCGCGGTGGCACCCCGCTGATGCAGGAGAATCAGACGGCGGGCATCGACCTGCCGCTGAAGGCACTGGCCTGGACCGATGCCGACGGCCGGACCTGGCTCAGCTACGACGACCCGGAGTGGATCGCGCGGCGGCACGGGCTCGGTGCGCCCAGCGCCCGGGCCGTGCAGGCGATGCGCGGCGCGCTGGCCAAACAGGCCGGTGCGGCGGCCGGGACGGCTGGCCCGGTGGCTGGCCCGGCCCCGGTGGCCAGCTAGCACAATTCGCTGGGCCGGGTGCGCTACCCTTGATCCATGCGTTCCGCCCGGCTGCTCCTTACTTAGCCGCGCCGACTGACCCGTCGTTGGCGCGGCTGCCCCTCGTGAGCGGGGGGCTTTTCTGTTGCCGGAGCCGGACCGACCAAGTGCTGAGGAAAGACCATGACAGCCGCCGAAAGTGCCGAGCGGGCAGCACCACTACGACCCACGCGACGTCCAGGAGAAGTGGCAGGCCCGCTGGGATGAGCTGGACCTGTTCCGGGCCAGCGACGATCCAGCGGATCCCCGTCCGCGCACCTACCTGCTGGACATGTTCCCGTACCCGTCCGGCGACCTGCACATGGGGCACGCGGAGGCGTACGCCATCGCGGACGCAGTGGCCAGGTACTACGTCCAGCGCGGTGACAACGTGCTGCACCCGATCGGCTGGGATGCGTTCGGGCTGCCCGCGGAGAACGCCGCGATCCGGAACAACACGCATCCGGCCGACTGGACGTACGCGGAACATCGAGACCCAGGCCGCCTCGTTCCGCCGTTATGCGGTGTCGTTCGACTGGTCCCGGCGGCTGCAGACCTGCGACCCGGCCTATTACCACTGGAACCAGTGGCTGTTCCTGCGGTTCTACGAGCGTGGGCTGGCCTACCGCAAGGACGGCTACGTCAACTGGTGCCCGCACGACCAGACCGTGCTGGCCAACGAGCAGGTCATCGCCGGGAAGTGCGAGCGGTGCGGCACCGAGGTGATCCGCCGGGTGCTGACCCAGTGGTATTTCAAGATCACTGAGTATGCCGAACGCCTGCTGGCTGACATGCAGCAGCTGGACGGCAAGTGGCCGGACCGGGTGCTGCTGATGCAGCGTAACTGGATCGGCCGGTCGGAAGGGGCCGAGATCCGGTTCCAGATCGAAGGCCGGGATGAGCCGGTCACGGTGTTCACCACCCGCCCGGACACGCTGTACGGGGCGACGTTCTTCGTGGTCGCGGCCGACTCGGCGCTGGCTGAGGAGATCTGCGCCGCGGAGCACCGCGCGGACCTGGCCCAGTACGTCGAGCAGGTGCGCAAGCTGACCGACATCGAGCGGCAGGCCGCGGACCGGGAGAAGACCGGCGTGTTCCTGGGCCGGTACGCGGTCAACCCGGTGAACGGGGACCGGCTGCCAGTGTGGGCGGCCGACTACGTGCTGCCCGACTACGGCACCGGTGCGATCATGGCCGTGCCCGCGCACGACCAGCGCGACCTGGACTTCGCCCGCAAGTTCGGCCTGCCGGTGCAGGTCGTGGTGGATACCGGCGGACCGGACCCGGTGCAGACCGGGGTGGCCACGCACGACGACGGGCGGCTGGTCAACTCGGGCCCGCTGGACGGGCTGACCAAGGCCGAGGCCATCGCCCGGATCACCCGGATCCTGGAGGGGGAGGGCCAGGGCCGGGCCGCGATCAGCTTCCGGCTGCGGGACTGGCTGGTCTCCCGGCAGCGGTTCTGGGGCACCCCCATCCCGATCGTGTACTGCCATTCGTGTGGCGAGGTCCCGGTGCCGGACGAGCAGCTGCCGGTCGTGCTGCCCGACCTGCGGGGTCAGGACCTGGCCCCCAAGGGCGTCTCGCCGCTGGCCGCGGCCACCGACTGGGTGAACACCGAGTGCCCCAAGTGCGGCGGCCCGGCTCGCCGGGACACCGACACGATGGACACGTTCGTGGACTCTTCGTGGTACTTCCTGCGCTACTGCTCGCCGCACTATGCGCACGGGCCGTTCGACGTGGCCGCGGTGCGCCAGTGGTCCCCGGTGGACCTGTATGTGGGCGGCGTCGAGCACGCCATCCTGCACTTGCTGTACAGCCGGTTCTTCGTCAAGGTGCTGCAGGACATGGGCATGGTGGACTTCGGTGAGCCGTTCACCCGGCTGCTGAACCAGGGCCAGGTGATTAACCGGGGCCGGGCCATGTCCAAGTCGCTGGGCAACGGGGTCGACCTGGGCCAGCAGCTGGCCGCGCACGGAGTGGACGCCATCCGGCTCACGATGATCTTCGCCAGCCCGCCCGAGGACGACATCGACTGGGCCGACATGAACCCGGACGCGCAGGTTAAGTTCCTGGGCCGGGTCTGGCGCATCGCGGCCGACGTCAGCGCGGCGGGACCGCCGTCCGGCGAGGCCGACGTGGCGCTGCGCCGGGTCACCCACCGGACCATCGACGAGGTCACCCGGCTGGTCGAGGCCTACCGGCTGAACGTCGCGGTCGCCCGGCTGATGGAACTAGTCAGTGCGGCCCGGAAGGCCATCGACTCCGGTCCCGGTGCGGCCAACCCGGCGGTGCGCGAGGCGGCCGAGACGCTGAGCGTGCTGCTCTCGCTGTTCGCGCCGTACACCGCCGAAGAGTGCTGGGAACTGCTGGGCCGCCCACCGTCGGTGGCGCTGGCCGGCTGGCCCGTGGCCGACCCGGCGCTGCTGGTCGAGGATCAGGTGACCTGTGTGCTGCAGGTCGGCGGCAAAGTGCGGGACCGGCTGGAGGTCCCGCCGGGTATCGGCGAGGACGAGTTGCGGACGCTGGCGCTGGCCGCACCGGGCGTGGTCCGCGCGCTGGGCGACCGCCCGGTCCGGACCGTGATCGTCCGGGCGCCGAAGCTGGTCAACGTCGTCCCGGCCTGACCAGGGTGGCCGACGGGCCGACCGGCTCCCGTTCCGCTCGGCCCGGCACCACCTCAGACCCGGCGGAGGACGGCGACCACGCGGCCCAGGATCGCGGCCTCGTCCCCGGGGATCGGCGCGTACGCCGGGTTGTGCGGCATCAGCCAGACATGGCCGCCGGACCGCTTGAACGTCTTGACCGTAGCCTCACCCTCGATCATCGCGGCCACGATGTCACCGTTCTCCGCGACCGGCTGCTGGCGCACCACGACCCAGTCGCCGTCCGCAATGGCGGCGTTGATCATGGAATCCCCGACCACTTTCAGCAGGAACAGCGTCCCCTCGCCGACGATCTGCTTGGGCAGCGGGAAGATGTCCTCGATTGCTTCCTCGGCCAGGATCGGCCCACCAGCGGCGATCCGGCCGACCAGCGGGACCATGGTGGCTTCCTGGGACGGGATGTCCAGCGGGGTGTCGTCGTCTAGTTCGGCGTCGGGGCGGATGGCCGGCTGGCCGGGCAGCCGGATCTCCACGGTGCGCGGCCGTCCCGCGTCCCGCCGCAGGTAGCCCTTGCTCTGCAGGGTGGACAGCTGGTACGACACGCTGGACGTGCTGGTCAGGCCGACCGCCTCACCTATTTCCCGCATCGACGGTGGGTAGCCCCGCCGCTGCACGGAATCCCGGATGACCTGGAGTACCTTGCGCTGCCGCCAGGTGAGGACGTGATCTGGATCGGGCCGGTCGGGCATTTCGGTGACCACTGCCGGGACACTTCCCTTCGGCTTGCGTCCCGGGCGGCCCTTGTGCGGGGCCGCGGGCGCGCCGGCGTCGTGACTGCCCGGCGCGCCATCGTCGCCGGTGTGGCTGTCCATCGATAGACCTCCCGATCTGGTGGCTGAGTCCAGAGCAGACGCTAGTCCTTACGCTCCAGGATCTCAAACAACTGTTCGATGGACGAAAAAGTGTCGTACCCGTGCGCTACCTCTGTACCGTACAGTCATTCGATCGAAAGCACAATCGATCGAACTGCTGTACGGTAGAACGTAGATTCGACATAGGAGGCTGGCATGAGCGTGCTGAGCACGGGCCGGCGGCCCGGGGCGGTCGTCCGCCCACTCAGTCCCGAAGGCGCGTCCGCTCTGCCGCGGCGGCCAGCACCGGCTGGCGACACGCCGGCCACGTGGCGGCGGCGCGGGCGCCCGCGGCTGCGCCTGGTCCACCCGCTGCCCGCCGCGCCGGCTCATGACCCGGCTCCCGGTGCGGAGCCGCGCCGGGAACAGGCCGCGCGGTCGGCCAGCGGCCAGGTCCCGGCAGTGACTCCGGCCCGGCCGGCATCTCCGCCCCCGGCATCCCCCGTTCCGGCGCCTCGGGCCCCTGCATCGCCGGGCCCCGCATCTCCGGCCCGGCCGTCCGCTCCGGCGCGGCCGGCGTCCCCGGCCCCGGCATCTCGGGCCCCTGCATCGCCGGGCCCCGCATCTCCGGCCCGGCCGTCCGCTCCGGCGCCGGCCGGCGTCCCCGGGCCGGGTGCCCGCCGCCCGGGTGGTGCGCCCGGCTGGCCGGCCCGCTCCGGCCCGGGTGACAGCCCCGGCCCGCACCCGGATCGCCGCCCCGGCCGGTGCGCGGCCGGTGCGGGCCGGCCAGGCCCGGCCGAAGGTGCGGCTCACCCGGCGCGGCCGGATCGTGGTCTGGGCGCTGGCCGCGCTGGCCGTGGCCGCGGTGCTCACCCCGGTGCTGCTGATGGCCGCAACTGGGGCCCAGGCGGCCAACCATGGTCTGCCGCCCGCCGCCGTTCATCAGGGCCTGCGGCACGTTGTGGTCCACCCGGGGCAGACCCTGTGGTCGATCGCCAGTGCGGCCGAGCCGACGGCCGATCCCCGGGTCGTCATCCAGGAGATCATGCAGGTTAACGCCCTGAGCAACGGCGTCGTGCTGCCTGGTGAGAGCCTGTGGGTGCCGGCCAGCTGAGCGGCCCGGGACGTGGCCAGGTGGCACGGGTGGGCTGCGGCTGAGCCCAGTTGCTGGCTGCTTAACGGAAAGTTGCCCGGGCGGCGCGTTGACGCTTGCACTCAGTACGGTGTCTGCTCTACGGTAACCACAACATATAGTAGTTACATCGCTGTAGTTCACGTACAAGTTGTGGTGGCGATGGCTACGTTCTGTGTTGCCGCCGGTGGAGGTGATCACGTGTTCTGCCCGTACTGCAAGCACGCGGAGAGCCGGGTCATCGACAGCCGGACCGCTGATGACGGTGCCGCTATCCGCCGCCGCCGGTCCTGCCCGGCCTGCGCGCGGCGCTTCACCACCCAGGAGACGGTGATCCTGATGGTGGCCAAGCGCAGTGGCGCCACCGAGCCGTTCACCCGGGAGAAGATCGTCCGCGGGGTCCGGCGGGCCTGCCAGGGCAGGCCGGTGACCGAGGATCAGCTGGCCATCCTGGCGCAGCAGGTCGAGGACACGATCAGGGCCCGCGGGTCCGGCGAGGTGGCGTCCCACGATGTGGGGCTGGCCATCCTGGGGCCGCTCCGCGAACTCGACGAGGTGGCCTATCTGCGCTTCGCCTCGGTGTACCGCGGCTTCGAGTCGCTGACCGATTTCGAGCAAGAGATCAGCGCGCTGCGGTCGGCGCGCGAAGAAGCAGGCGCGCTGGTGCGGTAAGCCGGCCCGGGGACAGCCAGCACGGATTTGAGCTGGGCGAGCACTACTTCATTCGACGGATGGGCCTGGCCGGGCCCGCGAGGGATCCGGTGGATCCCGGAAGGGGGAGTTGACATGACGGAGACGGTGAGCGGGACCGCGCCGCGGGGAGGCAAGGGCTCACGCAAAGGGCTCGCGATCGGGCGCATTCACACCAAGGAAGGTATGCACCCGTACGACGAGATCACCTGGGAGCGCCGCGACGTCGTCATGACCAACTGGCGGGACGGCACGGTCAACTTCGAGCAGCGCGGCGTCGAGTTCCCCGACTTCTGGTCGGTCAACGCGGCCAACATCGTGACGACCAAGTACTTCCGCGGCGCGGTGGGTACCCCGCAGCGGGAGTGGAGCCTCAAGCAGCTGGTCGACCGGGTGGTCAGCAGCTACGTCCGGGCGGGCCAGCAGAACGGCTACTTCGCCACGGCCAAGGACGCCGAGATCTTCGAGCACGAGCTGACCTACGCGCTGGTCCACCAGATCTTCGCCTTCAACTCCCCAGTCTGGTTCAACGTCGGCACCAGCTCCCCCCAGCAGGTCAGCGCCTGTCAGCCCTATGACGCTCTCGTCAGTACTCCATCCGGGCTGGTCCCAATCGGGCAGCTGGTGGCGGACGACGCGATCGGGACCAAGGTCTACGACGCCCAGGGCCTGACAAAGATCGTGGCGACGAAGGCCAACGGGGTGAAAGACGTACTCCGGATGCACACCAAGGCTGGTTACGTCCTTGACGTCACTGCCGATCACCTCGTCTGGCGCGCGAGCGGAATGGGTACCGGCCAGTTCGTCCCAGCAGGAACTCTCGCCCAGGGTGACCAGCTGGAATGGTGCCGACGCTATGCCTCCGGGGAGAACGAGATCAAGCCGGGTGACATCGCTGAAGCGGCACTGGCCGGATGGCTCCAGTCCGACGGCTTCGTTGGCCAGTACGACGCGGGCACCAACCGGTCACTGACCATTGAGGCGATGACGGTCACCGACGCGGAACTGGCCTGGGTAACCGAGGCGCTGGCGCGGGTGTTCCCGGACGTGCATCAGCACGAACGGAAGGTGGAGACGCAGAGCACGGAACTTGACTGCCGCCGGACCCGGCTCTACGGCGAGTCCCTTCGGGACTATGTCCTGCGATGGGATCTACTCACCCGGGGCTCGGACATGGTGGTGCCTGAGCATTTGTATACGGCCCCGCTCCCGGTAGTGGCCGCCTACCTGAGAAGCATCTTCCAGGCGGAGGGCTTCGTGTCGCGTCGGGCGGCTTCTACCGTGGTAGAGGTCAACATGATCTCCGAACAGCTCATCCGCGGGATTCAGAAGCTCCTTCTCCGCTTCGGTATCTTCGCCCGGGTCGGCTTTAAGCGGGACGCGCGGGCAGACCGTAAGGGCTACTGGACAGTGCGCGTCCAATCCGCTGGCGATCGCCGTATCTTTGCCGATGAGATCGGGTTCATCGACCCGGCCAAAGCGGTCAAGCTGGAGGGCAGCTTCGATCTGCGCGGTCAGGCAGCCCGCGATACCAAGCGCCTGGAGATCGCGCGCATCGAGCGCCTTGGCGCTATGGAAGTCTTCGACATCCAGACGGAGAGCAGCGAATACCTCTCCGGCAACCTCCGCGTGCACAACTGTTTCATCCTGGCCGTTGATGACACGATGGACTCGATCCTGGACTGGTACAAGGAAGAAGGCCTGATCTTCAAGGGCGGCTCCGGTGCCGGGGTGAACCTGTCCCGGATCCGGTCCAGCAAGGAACTGCTCTCCTCCGGGGGGACGGCCAGCGGCCCGGTCTCGTTCATGCGCGGCGCGGATGCCTCGGCTGGGACCATCAAGTCGGGCGGCGCCACCCGGCGCGCAGCGAAGATGGTGGTGCTCGACGTCGATCACCCTGACGTCGAGGAGTTCATCGAGACCAAGGCGCGCGAGGAGGACAAGGTCCGGGTCCTCCGGGACGCTGGCTTCGACGTGGACCTCGGCGGCAAGGACATCGCCAGCGTCCAGTACCAGAACGCCAACAACTCGGTGCGGGTGTCCGACGAGTTCATGCGGGCTGTCGAACAGGACGGCAAGTTCGATCTGCTGGCCCGGCTCACTGGCGAGACGGTCGAGACGATCGACGCCAAGACGCTATTCCGTAAGATGGCCGAGGCGGCCTGGGCGTGCGCCGACCCGGGAATCCAGTACGACGGCACCATCAACGGCTGGCACACTAATCCGGAATCGGGCCGGATTACCGCAAGTAACCCATGCAGCGAGTACATGAGTCTCGATAACTCGTCGTGCAACCTGGCCAGCATCAACCTGCTGAAGTTCCTGCGCGACGACGACACGTTCGCGGTGGAGCGGTTCCGGCAGATCACCGAGCTGATCATCACCGCGATGGACATCTCGATCTGCTTCGCGGACTTCCCAACCGAGAAGATAACCGAGACCACCCGCGCGTACCGGCAGCTCGGTATCGGCTACGCCAACCTGGGCGCGCTGCTCATGGCGACCGGGCACGCGTATGACTCGGAGGGGGGCCGGGCTATCGCGGCCGCCATCACCTCGCTGATGACCGGCACCGCCTACCGGCGGTCCGCGGAACTCGCCGCGGTGGTCGGCCCGTATGACGGATATGAGCGCAACGCCACCGCGCACAAGCGGGTGATGCGTAAGCACGCGGACGCCAGCAAGCAGATCAGGGCGCTGGGCGGAATAGATGAGGAAATCCTCTCCGCTGCCAACAAGGCATGGGACAAGTGCCTCGCGCTGGGCGAGAAGAACGGGTACCGGAACGCCCAGGCCTCACTGCTCGCGCCGACTGGCTGCCTCACCGGCGGCACCCTGATCGCCACCGACCGCGGGCTGGTTCGGTTGGCAGAACTGGGTGACCCTTATGGTGATCAGTGGCAGGATCTGGACCTTCTCGTGTCCACGGACGAGGGTCCCCGGCGGGCCAGCAAGTTCTTCGTGAATGGCGAGGAGCCCACCCGGGCGATCCGCACCGAGGCTGGTTACCGGATCCAGGGCACGCTGACCCACCGGGTCAAGGTGGTCGACGCGCAGTCCGGCACATGGGTGTGGAAGCGGCTCGCCGACGTCGTGCCTGGCGACCTGCTGCCGATGCAGCTGGGCGTCCTGCCCGGTGAGCCGCGTCACGTGCCGCTGCCCGTGCTCGACCAGGCTTACTACGCTGGCGACCGGCACCTGCGGGTCCCCGGGGAAGTCAGCGCGGACCTGGCTGAGCTGGTCGGCTATTTCATGGGCGACGGCAGCCTGCACGCCAAGGGCGTCCGGCTGTGCGTCGCGGACAGCGACCTGGACGTCGCCGAACGGCTCGGCGTGCTCAGCAAGGAACTCTTCGGGTTGTCTCCTGTGGTCACCCAGCAGGAGGGATACCACGAGGTGACGCTGCAGTCCGTGCGGCTGGCCCGGTGGTGGCAGGCCGCCGGGTTCGCGAAGACCCTCCCCGAGCCCGCCCACGTGGGTAAGGGATGGGTGCCGCGGATCCCTTCCGCGATCCTGGAAGCCAACGACCCCACCGTCTATGGGGCGTTCCTGCGGGGGCTGTTCGAGGCGGACGGGACAGTTCAGGACGGGGTGCCAAGCATCTCGACCGCGCACGGCTCATTCGCTGGGGAGGTCCGTACCGTCGCCCTGGCCCTTGGCCTAGCCACGACCACGAGGACGACGGCCAGCGGATGGGGTGGTGACATTCAGCAGGTGCGGCTCCGCAACGTCGACCACGCGCTGAACTTCGACGAGATGGTGGGCTTCATCGGCCAGCGCAAGTCGGCTCAGATGGTGTTCCTGGAGCCGGAACGGTCAGCCAAGAAGGACTACGTCTTCCTGCCCAGGGAGATCTGGCTGACGCTGGCCCCGGCCGGTCATCGCGCGCACGACACGGTGCTGCAGTCGATCCGGAAGACCGGCGGGGTGGCCCGGATGCTGGCCCGCCAGCTGTTCGACGAGACCCTCGACGCACGCTTGGGCGCCGCGCTCGGCTACCTCTTCGAGCGCGTGGCCAGCAACGACGATGGCGGCGTCCAGCCCACGTATGACCTGTCGGTCCCGGACAACGTGACATACGTGGCTAACGGGATGGTGAGCCACAACACCATTGGCCTCATGATGGACTGCGACACCACCGGGGTGGAGCCTGACCTGGCCCTGGTCAAGTTCAAAAAGCTGGTTGGCGGCGGGTCGATGCAGATCGTCAACCAGACCGTGCCGCGCGCTCTGAAGAACCTCGGCTACCAGCCCGAGCAGGTCGAGGCGATCGTCGAGTACATTGCCGAGCACGGGCACGTCGTCGACGCGCCGGGCCTCCGGCCGGAGCACTACGAAGTATTCGACTGCGCGATGGGCGAGCGGGCCATTGGCCCGATGGGTCACGTGCGGATGATGGCCGCCGTTCAGCCCGCGCTGTCCGGGGCCATTAGCAAGTGCGTGACCGGGGAGACACTCGTTCCCTCTGCCGAGGGACTCGTCCGGATCGCGAGTCTGTACCAGGGCGAGGCGGCGGACACGTTCCGGCAGGAGCACCTGGTCATATCGTCGCTGGACGGCGACCGGAAGACAGACGCTTTCTACTACGGCGGTGTCAGGCCAGTACGGCGGGTCGCCCTCCGATCGGGACACGCTGTCACCGGGACGCTTCCGCATCGGCTGCTCGTCGCCGGCCGGGGCATGCTGGAGTGGAAGACACTGGCGGAGATTCAGCCGGGCGATCACGCCGCCATTCAGTACGGTGCCGAGTTCTGGGCTACCACCCCGGCGAGCCTGCGCGACATCCGCATATCGCGGCCGCATGGCAGCCAGAAGCCCGTGCATCTCCCGGAGGAGATGACGGCTGAACTTGCCTTCCTGCTGGGAGCGTATGCCGCTGAAGGGCACACGGCTCGCAGCAACTGGACCGTCACCATTACGAACTCGGTTCCGGCGGTCCTGGAGCGGGTCAGGGACGCATGGCAGAACGTGTTTGGGCTGGCTGCCCGGATGGTTGAAGAGCCCGGCAAGTGCCCCGGAGTAGTCCTCTCCTCCAAGGCCGTCGTGGAATTCATGACCGCACTTGGCTGTGGAGCCCGTTCCTCGGACAAGCGCATACCCGATGCCGTGCTCCGCTCGCCCCGCGAGATGGTGCTGGCGTTCCTGCAGGGCTTGGCGCTTGACGCGTACGTGGTCACCGGGAACTCGGCCAAATGGGCGATCTGCCTGGACAGTGCGGCGTTGCTGGATGATCTGCAGGCGGTCATGACGAACCTGGGCGTGATGCACAGCCGGGTTACCAAGCACAACAAGGAGTACGGCAAGAGCTACGACGAGGTGTACGCCGCGGGGCTCCAGGGCCAGCTCATGTGCAGCCTCGTGCCCTTCCCCGAGCCGGAGAAGGCCGAGCAGGCAGCGCGCTACCTGGCGAAGCACTGCTCCGCCGGCACCTCAGATGTGGTGCCTGGGATCACTGGCCGGGAACTGTACGATCTGATCCCGGCCGGCGTGCCTGGCCGGATGGCTGAGCCCGGGTGGCGCGGGGCGTTCCACTTCCTGCTCGATCCGCGCACCCAGCACGTGACCCGGCGGACGATTGAGCGCGTTTCCACCCTGCCGGGGGTGCGGCTGCCCGAGTGGCTGCGCCAGGTCGTCGACGGCAACCTGCACTTCTCGCCGGTGGTCTCGGTGGCTGACCAGGGCGACGCCGAGGTGTACGACCTCTCCGTCCCGGAGATGCATGCCTTCGTCGCGAACGGCATCGTCAACCACAACACCGTGAACCTGCCCGAGTCAGCGACGGTGGAGGACATCGAGTCCATTTACCTGGCGGGGTGGAAGCTGGGGCTCAAGGCCCTGGCCGTCTACCGGGACAACTGCAAGGTCGGCCAGCCGCTGTCCGACGCGAGGAAGAAGCCGGAGGCGGCAGCGGCCGAGGCCGACCACACGCCGCACGAGGTCCGGCCGGTCCGGCGGCGGCTGCCGAAGAACCGCACCGCCACCGTGACCAGGTTCTCCGTGGCGGGCGCGGAAGGCTACATGACGGCCTCCCAGTACCCGGACGACGGTGTGGGCGAGCTCTTCCTCAAACTCGGCAAGCAGGGTTCCACGCTGGCCGGTGTGATGGACGCGTTCTCGATGGCCATCTCCATTAGCCTGCAGTACGGGGTGCCGCTGGAGAAGTGGGTGGAGAAGTTCACCAACATGCGGTTCGAGCCAGCCGGCATCACCGACGACCCGGACATCCGGATCGCCAGCTCGGTGCTCGACTACGTGTTCCGCCGGCTGGCCCTGGATCATCTGCCCTACGAGACCCGGGCCGAGATGGGCATCCTGTCGGCCAGCGAGCGGTCTGCCCAGCTGGCGGCGGAGGACCCGGACGCGCTGGCCGAGGAGCAGGATCCCGGCGAGATGGCCCAGTCCGCTCCGGTGGAGCGGCCGCAGCCCCGGCCCGGGGACCAGCCGGCGCCGCGTCCGGCCGGGCTGGCCAGCCAGCCGCACAGCTCCACCGAGCTGATCGAGGCGCAGCAAGGCCGCACGGCCGACGCCCCGCTGTGCCTGACCTGTGGCACCAAGATGCGGCCAGCCGGCAGCTGCTACGTCTGCGAAGGCTGTGGGGCCACCAGCGGCTGCAGCTGACCCCGGCAATCACTAAGAGAGGAATTCCCCGCTCAGGAGGGCCGCGGCTAAACAGCTGCGCCCCTCCTGAGCGCTGAACAGGTCGTGGGCCTGTGGTGCGGCTGGGATCACGACGATGCGTAGCTGATCAGGGTCCATAGTCGGGAAGATCGACGTCCGTGGCCAGGGATTGGGTGCTGGCGACCAGCAACCGCTGGATCAGCCGGCTTTTGAACATCGTGTTTCGCATCCACAGGCGGGTAGCGGTCGGCGGGGCCAGGAACTGGCCGGGGTTGGCGCTGCGCTGCCACCGGGCGGCGTAGCCGCGCATCCGGTGCTCATAGCCGGAGAGCGCCGAGCGGTGATCGCCGCCAGCCGCGGCAAGTTCGCCGGCCAGGACGTAGGCGCCGACAATGCCGGTGCCCACGCCCATACCGCCGAGCGTGACCCCCCAGGCGGCGTCGCCGAGCAGCACGACCCGGCCTGCTGACCAGCGGGGCACGGTAACCCGGCTGACCGAGTCGAAGTACACGTCCGGCGCGTCATGCAGGCCGTCGAGCAACTGGGGGACGTGCCAGCGCAAGCCACTGAACCTGTCGGTGATGACCTTCTTGTGCTGTTCGACGTTGTGCCAGTCATAGTCGAGCCGGGGTGACGCGAACACGACGAAGGCGAGGGCACGGTCCGGGTGCCGTAGGTCGGCACAGATGCTGGCCATCCGGCCCGGCACGTTGTACTGCTGGGGCGTGGGACCGGCGTTCAGGTCGTTGGGCAGGTCCCAGCCGGCCAGGTAGAAGCCGAGGTGGCGGACGAAACGCGATTCCGCACCGAGCGCCAGGCGGCGTACCCCGGAATGCAGCCCGTCGGCACCGATAACGAGGTCCACAGTGCGGGACGCAGATCTCGCGAAGTCGACGTGCACCACGTCGTCGGCCTGGTCCAGATTGGTGATGGAGTCGCCGAACAGGTACTCGGCGCGCCCGGCGCTGTGCTCGTAGAGCACCCCGGACAGGTCGCGGCGGTACACCTCGATGTCGCCGCCGGCGAACTCGGCCGGCAGCCGGAAGATCTCCCGGCTGTGCTCGTCCACGCAGCTCATCGCGCCGGCGTGGGTCTGGATCTGCCGCAGCTCGTCGAGCACCCCCATCTTCCTCAGCACATCCAGGTGCGTCGGCCCACGGAAGTTGACGGCGAAGCCGCTGGCGCGCAACGCGGGTGCGACTTCCACCACGGTGACGTCGGCGCCGTAGCGGCCCAGCCAGCAGGCCAGGGCCGGGCGGGCGACGCCGGCGCCCGAGATGAGGATCCTGCTGCCGCGCAGCGGCTCTGCGTCGTCCATCGTGCTGTCCTGTCGCTCGAAAAGTAATTGTGTCCGGCAGACACAGTGTACGATAGACACAGTTGATCGGTCCTGGCAAGAGGGAGTGACCATGGGAGCCGGCCTGGATGCGGCCACCGCTCAGGCGGGCGCCATCGCGCTGCTGTGGGACCGGCCGGCCGCGCCCCGGCGCGGCCCCAAGCCGGCCCTGAGCCTGGAGGCGATCGCGGCGGCCGGGCTCGGCATCGCTGATGCGGACGGACTGGCCGCTGTGACCATGCAGCGCGTCGCGGCTGCGCTCGGCGTGACCAAGATGGCGCTGTACCGGTACGTGCCGGGCAAAGCCGAACTGGTCGCCCTCATGATCGACATGGGCCTGGGCGAGGCACCACGATTCAGCGGCGCGGCGGGGGACTGGCGGCTGAGGCTGGACCAGTGGGCCCGGCAGATATCCAGTCGGTTCTGGCAGCATCCGTGGGCGCTGGAGGCTACCGTCGGCCCCAGGGCCATCGGCCCCAACGAGCTTGGCTGGATGGAGGCGGCGGTCGCCGCGCTCGCCGGCACCGGCCTGGACGGCGGGGAAATGCTCGACGTGGCCGCGACTGTCGCCGGGCATATCCGCGCCATCGCCGAGCAGCGTTCGGCTCTGGCCGACGGCCGCCCCGAGCAGGCCATGGCAGCAGTCATCGCCGGCCTGCTGGATGGCCGGAAGGAGCGCTTCCCGGCGCTGGCGGCGGCACTTGCCTCAGCCGCCCGGCATGGTGCTCAGGACCAGGCCTTCGACTTTGGGCTCGCCCGCATCCTCGACGGTGTGGGGCTGCTCATCGCCAGCCGGGCCCAGGCTCCTGAGCCCGGCAAGTCAAGGCGGCACCCGCGGGCGGGTAACGGCTGACCTGCACGCGACGGGGAGCCGATCGGCGGGACCGGCTCCTCATCGCGCTGGAGGCGGGCACGACCCGGTTCCCGCCCCCGCGCATTGGCTGATTGCGCACTAGGCTAATCGGCCCGGGCTGGCCTAATCACGTGGGGCGGCACGGTAACGTCTGGTGTGCGGAAGGGGAGCCGCAGATTACGGATGAATGATCCACCCGCCGTTAGGCCGGTGCCGCGGGCCGCGGACGGCCAGGCTGGGTGCCCAGGCTCTCGCCGGCCTTACTTAATCATTGGAGCGCTATGCCGGTACGCCGAGCCGGGATGGCACTTGCGGCTGCAGGCGTGGCTGGGACCACACGCTGCCCGGAAGGAGTGAGATGGCACCGACCCTGATGACCCCGGACGGCCTGTCGGCCGGGCCGCGCCCCCGGCCGGGCGAGGCGCACGCGGGGTGGGCGCCGGAAACGGTGGTCTGGGTGTACGCGATCACCGACCGGCTCGGCCCGGGCCGGCTCGACGGCCTGACCGGGGTAGGCGGGGAACCGGTCCGGCCGGTCAGCGAGGCCGGCCTCACCGCGGTGGTCGGCACGGTCGCCGCGCAGGCCTTCGGTGAGCAGGCCCTGGCCAGCCTGCTGGGCGGGCTGGACAACATCGAGCGGGTCGGCCGCGCGCATCACCGGGTCATCGCGGGCACCGCGGCTGACGGTGGGCCGGTGCTGCCACTGCGGCTGGCCACCGTGCACCCCGATGACGACACGGTCCGGGCCCTGCTGGCCTGGCGCCGCGACGAGTTCGCCGGGATGCTGGACCGGTTCCGCGACACGGTCGAGTGGGGCGTGCAGATCTACGGTGCGGCCGGTCCGGCCGAGGCACTGCAGCGCGCCGAAGAACTGGCCGACGCGATCGATGCCGCGCTCAGCGACTTCGCCGTGGATTCCCGGCGGCAGCCGGCCGAGGACCCCCGGTTCATCGAGCGAGCCGAGTGGCTGGTGCTCAACAGCGCCTACCTGCTGCGCGCCGACCACGCCGCCGAGTTCACCGCGGTGGCGCACACGCTGACCGGGACGCGCGCCGGGGTGGTGCGGGCCGAGGTCAACGGCCCCTGGCCGCCGT
Organism: uncultured Actinomycetes bacterium; assembly: GCA_963834515.1. Classification (GTDB taxonomy): domain Bacteria; phylum Actinomycetota; class Actinomycetes; order Streptosporangiales; family Streptosporangiaceae; genus RYN-230. Next base: position 789,784 of record CAWICB010000002.1, read on the forward strand.
ACTCATTCGTGGACGGGCTGGAGGCCTGACCCCGGCGACCGTCCCGGCTCGCCGGGCGGCCTGATCCTGGACGCCAGCTAGCCGCGGGCGGAAACTCATCAAGCCGGGGAACGGGCAGGTCACAGGTGCCTTATGGGCGGCTGGACGGGCCCGCTCAAGGTGCTCAGGGCCCGCTGGCCATTACCCTGGCAGGGTCGGCGGCGCCGACCGCCGCCAGCCTCCCGGCACCGCCTTGAGGCCGGCCCAGCAGAATCTGGCCTGGCCATTCCCTGCTGGTATCTGGTTGTGTGTCGCTGTAAGCGCGTGGTAATGCGCTATACAGGGAACGGCACGAGGGAGCGAGATGAGGCCTGACGACGGGTCACTGCCTGGCAGGCGAATGGCGCAGGAAGGGCTGGCGCGGGCCCGCCAGGCCGTCCGCACAGCGCCGCTGCCAGTCAAGATCCTGCTGGTCGTTGCGCTGCTGATCATCGTGGTGCTGGCCTTCAGCCTCGGCCCCCGGGTGCTCGACCTGCTCATCCTGATCGGCATCGGGTACGGGCCGGTCGCCGTCTGGCGGGGCAGCACGTCGGTGCTCGCGTCGGTGTTCGTGGCCGCCTGGGGCCTGGTCGCGGTACTCGTCGTGGCTGCGGTGGCCAACCGGCTCGGTTCCGGGATCGTGCCGCTGCTCCTGCTGCCTGCTGCGGCGGTGCCCGCCGCGCACCTCCGGGCGCTGACCCGCAGGTACGTGCCGTGCCGGACGGTGGCCTGGATCATGCTCTGGGCGCTGCCGCCCGCGTTGCTGGCCTGGTGGCTGGCGGTCACCCAGCCAGCCATCAGTTATGGCATCGCCTGGGTGTTCGGGCTCGCCGTGCTGGGCTGGCGGCTCGGCAAGGCCCAGCAGGAGGCCCGGGCGCTGAGCCGCCAGCAGAGCCGGACCAGCGCGCTGGCCGCTCCGTACCGGCCCGGCGGTGGCCCGGCGGTGGCCGCCCGGCCGTCGCGCCGTCCGGGCCCGGGCGGGCCCGCCCGGGCAGGCCACCCCGGTGAGCCGCCCCGGGTGCTGCAAACCGCCGAGGGCGCGATGCGCTCAGCCGACGCGGGGGCGGCCCGGGACCGGGGCACGGTGGACCCACAGCAGCCGGAGATCACGCTGGCCCAGGCCCTGGCCGAGCTGGAGAACATGATCGGCCTGGAGTCGGTCAAGGAACAGATCCGGCAGATCACTGCGTCGGTCGAGGCGGCCCGCCGCCGGGAGCTGGCCGGGTACAAGGCCGAGAAGCCGATGCAGCACTTCGTCTTCCTCGGGCCGCCTGGCACCGGCAAGACCTCGGTGGCCCGGGTCATCGCGAAGATCTTCTACGCGTTCGGGCTGCTCGACACGCCGGTGGTGATCGAGGCGCAGCGTGCCGACCTGGTCGGCGAGTACCTCGGCGCCACCGCGATCAAGGCGAATGAGCTGGTGGACCGGGCCATCGGCGGTGTGCTGTTCATCGACGAGGCGTACAGCCTGATCAACGACAGCGAGGGCCAGGGTGACCGGTTCGGTCACGAGGCGGTCCAGGCGCTGCTCAAGCGGGCCGAGGACGACCGGACCGAGCTCATCATCATCCTGGCTGGCTATGAGAAGCAGATGGAGACGTTCCTGGCCAGCAACCCCGGGCTGAACTCCCGGTTCGGCCTGCGGGTGAAATTCCCCACCTATACCCCCGCCGAGCTGATGGCCCTGGCCGAGCTGGACCTGGAGCGGCGCGGGGAGATCCTCGACCCGGACGCCCGGCCCGCGCTGTGGCGGATGATGGAAGACATCGGCCGCCGCCGGCTGGCCGACGAGCTGGGCAATGGGCGGTTCGTGCGCAGCCTGCTGGAGAAGGCTGGCCGGGCCCGTGACGTCCGGGTGATGGCCGGGGGCGGCGAGCCGACACCAGCGGAACTGGTCACGCTGGAGGAGGCCGACCTGATCCAGGCCGGGGCAGAGCTGACCGCCCGGTTCCGTGGCTACACCGAGGCGCCCACGCTGGAGAACGCGCTGGCCGAACTGGACGAGCTGGTCGGGCTGGAGCCAGTCAAGCGGCAGGTGCATGAGATCGCCGCTCAGCTCCAGGTGGCCCGGCTGCGCGAGCGGCACAGCCTGTCCAGCCGCCCGCCCTCCCGGCACTTCGTGTTCACCGGGCCGCCGGGGACCGGCAAGACCACGGTGGCGCGCATCCTGGGCCGGATCTTCACCGCGCTCGGCCTGCTGGTCCGTCCGGAGGTGATCGAGGCGCACCGCGCCGACCTGGTCGGCGAGCATCTCGGCTCAACCGCGATCAAGACCGGCAAGCTGATCGACTCGGCGCTGGGCGGCGTGCTGTTCATCGACGAGGCGTACTCGCTGTACAACATGGGCTATTCCGGTGGCGACGCGTACGGCTCGGAAGCGGTGGCCACGCTGCTCAAGCGGGCCGAGGACGACCGTGACCGGCTGGTCATCGTACTGGCTGGGTACCCGGCCGACATGGACCGGTTCCTGCACAGCAACCCCGGGCTGGCCTCACGGTTCAGCACCCGGATCGGCTTCCCCAGCTACTCGCCGGACGAGCTGTGCCGGATCGCGGGCGTGATCGCGGAGCAGCACGGCGACACGTTCGAGCCGGAAGCCATGCCGGTGCTCGCGGAGATCTTCACCGAGGCGGCCCGGCGGGGCCAGATCGATGAGCTGGGCAACGGCCGGTTCGCCCGGAGCCTGTTCGAGCGGGCCTGCGCGGCCCGCGACCTCCGGGTGGCCGACCTGGACGACGCGGCCACCCAGGCGGACCTCACCACGGTGTCCGCGGCTGACCTGCGCGGCGCATTCGGCGAGCTGGGCGGCCCGGCGGCCGGCTGACCGGGACTCAGACCGGGGCGAGCCGGCGGCAAGTCGAGCAGCGCCTCGATCAGGACGGCCGGTTCGCTGCCCGCATCGCGGATCGTGTACATCAGCGTGTGCAGCACCGCATGCCGGTCCTCACCCAGGTCCAGCAGGCGCTGCGCGGCCTCCCACAGCTCGGGCGGGTCGCCGCGCCACAGCCGGTCGGCCAGGGCCAGATGCCGGTCGATGTGCAGCGGGCCGCTCGGCCGCCCGTTCGCGTCGTTGTGGTCGGCGGCCAGCAAGGTGCGCCGGTCGGACTGGGTGGCCGGGTCCAGGGCGGCCAGCTCGATGCCGCCGAACATGCCGCGCAGCACCGGGAAGGCGAACGCACGGCGGGGCAGCGCCTCGAGGTCACCATCCGGCAGCAGCCGGGCCACCAGCGAGGCATCCAGGCCGAATGCGGTCGGATCGCGGTAAACCCGGGCGAAGCTGGCCATCGAGTCGAACACCGCGTCCAGCGTCTCAGCGATCATGCTGGCGGCCACGCCCTGCCGCCGGCCGGCCCAGCGCACCCAGGCCGCCAGCACGTGCGGCATGGCGTGCTGCTCGGGCTGAAACAGCAGCACCTTGCGTGGCAGCCAGTCGAGCAGGTAGGTGGACACCTTGGCCGGGCTCATCCGGAGCGGCCGCCCGAAGTCCTGGTCGCAGCCGTAGTCGATGATGTGGTCCGCGCACCGGCTCGCCGCCTGGGTGTCGGACAGATCCTCCGCCTCGTCCGAGGCGAGGAACTCGGCCACCAGCATGGCCCGGCGGTCCCGGGTCCAGGCGTGCCGCCGCGCGGTCGCGCCGCCCCAGCCGGACCCGTGCCCGTCACCCCACGGGCCCGGGCCGCTGACCCGGGCGCCGGCCTGCCCGGCCCGGGCCGGGGGCAGCGTCCGGATCCGGGACCGGATGAAGGCGTGATACGACGCGAACGACTCGCTCGGCGGCGGGCCCTTGGCTGCCTCTGTGACGGCCAGCGCGGTCTCCAGCAGCCGCCGCGCCTGCGGCGCCTCCACCTGGCTGAACGACACCCGGGCCGGCTGCCCGTCGGCTCCGGCGCTGGCCGCACGGCAGCGGGCGAGCAGCTTGTCCACCTGGGAGGTCACCCAGCCGTCGCGGAGCATCCCGGCGGCGTTGTAATCCACCACCATGACCAGGGCGTGCGGGTCCTCGCCCGCGTAGCTGTACACGCAGACGACCTCGTCCCGGTCGCCGAACAAGTCGGAGTTCACGTAGCAGTCGCCCGCGGTGACCGCGCCAACGTGCTCGGCCCATGGCGGCCGGACCACGCCCCGCTCGATCAGGGCCAGCGCGGCCGCCTCGGCCTGCATAGCCTGCCGCGAGGTGCCCAGGCAGGCGATACCGGACAGCAGGGCCAGCGCGGCCGGGCTGCGCTGCTGCGCCGCGTAACCGACCAGGCCCTCGCCGACCAGTTCCTCGACGTCGCCCCGGGTGCTGCGCGGCGGGCGCTCGCCCCACCAGGTGCCCAGCAGCTCGCTGACCATGAGTTCCGCGTCCAGCGGACTGCGCACCGCCAGCAGTTCGCGGGCGGCGCGCAGCATCTCGGCAAAAAGCGCATTGGGTGGCGCCGGGCTGGGGATCACCGAGCGCGTCCCCTTCCCATGACCTGGGTGGCCCGGCCCGCCTGGGGGCTCTCGTCGTCGGCTTTGCGGGCTCACACGGACAGCTTTCCAGATTCTCGCGGCGCCGTGCCACGTCCGCGCCGGATGGTGGCCATGTTTCCGCGTGGGGCAGATATTACGGGCATCCAGCCGGGGCGGCGGCTGACATTCCGGTCATTTGCCAACCTGGCTGGCCACCGTGAGCTGGCCCCCGGGCCGGAGCGGATCACACCGGGAACCCGGCCGCAGACCCGGCCGCAGGGCATTGAGCTGGCCGGTCACGGCTTTCCAGCTGGCCAAGTCGGCCGGAAACGCTCGGCCGGCCGTTAAATCGCCTAGGATGTGGGAAGCTCGCCTGCGTGGCCACTGTGGGTGTCCGCGGTAGCGGCCGTGCGCATAGGCGTGGCGCAGCGCTTGTGCGGCCTGGCCACAGGTGTTGCCGCTAGCCTGCTTGTCTGCCGTGAGCAGGAAGGGAGCCGTTGCATGGCTCAAGCAACGGGACTGGAGTGCGGGCGATGAGCACTGACACCTCCGTGCCTCAGCCCCGGGTGTCCGGGCTGGACGTCTCCGACTCGGCGCTGCTCGCCACTCTCCTTCGCGAGGCTCCCATCGGGTTCGCGTTCTTCGGGCCGGATCTTCGTTTCCGGCGGATCAACCAGACTCTGGCCCGGCTCGACGGCCTTGACCTGGAAGCCCATCTGGGGCTGCTGCCGTCCCAGGTCTGGCCAGGCTCGCTGGCCTCCCGGGCCGAGTCCGCCGTCCGGCATGTGCTGGCCGAGGGCCAGCCGCTGTACGAATCCAACCAGCCGGTCAGCCCGGCTGAGGCGAGTGCGGGCGGGGCCGCGGAACCAGCGCCGCCGAGCCCGGCTAACGGCACCCAGCGCAGTGGCACCACCCGGCCGCCCGAGGACCGGCCCACCGACGACCGGCACTGGGCGTTCTCCTGGTTCCCCTCCCATGACCCGGAGGGCAACGTCGCGGGCGTCGCGCTGATCGCGGTGGACGTCACCGACCGGCAGAACTCCCAGGAAGCGGTGCGCCGCAGCGAAGAGCGGTACCGCTCCCTGGTGCAGGCGGGCGCACAGGTGGTCTGGGTGACCACTCCCACCGGGCACATCGCGGAGGACTCCCCGGAGTGGCGCTGGATCACCGGCCAGAGCCTGGAAGAGTACCTGGGCAACGGCTGGCTGGACGCGATCCACCCGGAGGACCGGGAACGGGTGGAACGGGAATGGCGCGAATGCGTCCAGGCGGGCAAGGTTTTCGACAGCCGGTACCGGGTCCGCACCAAGACCGGCTCGTACCGGCACTACGACGTCCGGGCCGTGCCGATCGAGCGGGATGGCAAGATCATTGAGTGGGTGGGCGCCAGCACCGACGTCACCGGCCAGCGCGAGGCCGAGGAGATGCGCGGCCGGCTGACCGAGCAGCTGTCGGCCGCGGCGCTGCGCACCGCCCGGCTGCAGCAGGCCACCTCGATGCTCGCCGAAGCACTGACGGTGCTCCAGGTGGTCGAGGTGATTACCGAGGTGGGGCGTTCAGCTATCGGGGCTGAGCGGTCCGCGGTCGCGCTGCTGGACCGGGAGCGGCTCCGGCTGCGCACCATCAACCCGGGCGGGCTGCCGGACGTGCCCGGCACGCCAGCCGCTGACCTCCCGCTGGAGGCGCCCAGCGTGATGACGCTGGCCATCACCACCCGGCGGCCAGTCCTGGTGGAGAACCCGGAGTCGCTGCGGCGGCACTTCGACGGGGTGCCGGACGTGGACCTGTTCCTGTCGCACAGCGACGAGCGGGCCTGGGTCGGGCTGCCGCTGCTGGCCGCGGGCGCACCGCTCGGCGCGCTGCGGTTCTCGTTCACCAAGCCGCGCCGGATCACCGAGGAGGAGCGGGTCTTCCTGGAGGCGCTGGCCGGCCAGTGCGCGCTGGCCCTGGAGCGGGCCTCGCTGTTCGAGCGGGAGCACACCACGGCGGAGACGCTGCAGCGCAGCCTGCTGCCGGACCGGCTGCCCAGCGTGCCCGGCATCGTCCTGGAGGCCCGCTATCTGCCGGTCACCCGGAACATGGAGATCGGCGGCGACTGGTACGACGCGTTCCGGCTGGCCGACGGCCGCCTGGCCGTGGCGGCCGGGGACGTGATGGGCAAGGGGCTGACCGCGGCGGCCGGCATGGGCCGGGTGCGGAACGCGCTGCGGGCGCTGGCCCTGACCGACCCGCGGCCCGCCGCGGTGCTGGCCGGCCTGGACCGGCTGTTCACCGCGACCGAACTGGACGAGCAGGTCACCACGGTGGCCTACCTGGTGGTCGACCCGGTCACCGGGGAAGGCCTGGCCGGTAACGCGGGCCACCTGCCGCCGCTGCTGCTGTCCAGGGACGCCCCGCCGCGGCTGGACACCACCGAGGCGGGCACCCCGCTCGGCTGGGCCTGCCCGCGGCAGCAGTACGTGTTCCGGCTGCCGCCCGGGACCACCGCGGTGCTGTACTCCGACGGGCTGGTGGAGAACCGCCGGCGCGGCCTGGACGCCGGGCTCGATGAGCTGGTGTCGGTCGCGGCCCAGGCCCGGCCGGGCATGGTCGAGGACCCGGGCCGGCTGCTGGAGTACCTGGTTGACCGGATGCTCACTGGTTACGAACAGGACGACGACGTGACCGTCCTGGTACTGCACGTGCCCCGCCGCGACGGCCCCCCGGACCGGGGGGCGGGCGACGTCATTCCTGCGGCGCGGGAGGGGAACGGATGAGAAGCGGAAGGGGAACGTATGAGAAATGGCAGCGCTGATGTGCCACGGTGCCGCGCAGCCGGCGCCGCAGCACTGCCGCCGGGCGCGGCGGCGGGTCGAGCCACCCGCCGACTCCGCCTAAGGTGGTGGTCGGGAGCCAGTCCGGTTATGGCCGCGGGGTACAGCGGCCCGGGTGCGGCTTCTGGCTTGGCCCCAGCAGCGGGGTGCACGAGGTAGGGTCCATTTCCCGCTCACATACGCAGGAGAGGTGCCAGTGTCGCCTGCCAATCCGTGCAGTCAGGTGTCATCCGCGGCTCGGCAGGCCGCCGTCCAGCGAAGGAAGGGGTGACCGCGGTGGCAAGCGCTGCAGGCTCCGCAGCGCGGAGGCAGCCAAGGCCGGACGTTTCGCTCGTGGATCCGGACGGGACAGCTGTGGCGCAGGACGCTGCCCGGTCCGCGGAGCGCGCCGAAGGCTCCTCCTCGCGGCGTCGGGGCAAGAAGAAGAATTCCGGTGGGCGGCCCAAGCCGCGCGACGGGGCCGGCCAGCCCGGCGACAGCGCGGCGCCGGGCGGCCGGGGGGTGTCAGGCGTGGCGAGTGAGGATCCTGATCTAGCAGCGGTGGGTAACGAAACGGTGGGCCTGGCAGAAGTGACCGATCTGGCCGATGTCGCCGACCTGGATGCCGAGGTCGGCCCGGGAGACGTAGACCTGGCCGACGACGGCCCGGACTCGGCGGAACTGGAAGATTTCGATGTCGCGGCCGTGGTCGAGGACCTGGAGGCCGAGGACGTCGAGGTCGAGGACGTCGAGGCCGATGTCGCGGACACCGAGGATGAGGCGCCCGAGGAACCGGCCGACGAAGACGAGGACGACGCGCTGACGCCGGACGGGCCCGCGGTGGCGGGTGCCACCGCCGTGCTGGCCGAGGCGGCGGGGCCGGATGCGCCGGCCGCCGCCGCGCCTGGCTCGGCCGCCCGGCAGCCGGGCACGGCCGAAGAAGAGGCCTTCGTCTACGGCGACGACGACGATGATCTGCCGGCCGCGCAGGTGGCCTCGGCCGGGGCCACGGCCGACCCGGTCAAGGACTACCTGAAGCAGATCGGCAAGGTCCCGCTGCTCAACGCGGAGCAGGAAGTCGAGCTGGCCAAGCGGATCGAGGCGGGCCTGTTCGCCGAGGAGAAGCTGGCCGAGGGCCTGGACGGCCTCGAGCCGGCCGCCCGGCTGGACATGGAGTGGATCGCCGAGGACGGCCGCCGGGCCAAGAACCACCTGCTGGAGGCCAACCTGCGGCTGGTGGTGTCGCTGGCCAAGCGGTACACCGGCCGCGGCATGCTGTTCCTGGACCTGATCCAGGAGGGCAACCTGGGCCTGATCCGCGCGGTGGAGAAGTTCGACTACACCAAGGGCTACAAGTTCTCCACGTACGCCACCTGGTGGATCCGGCAGGCCATCACCCGGGCCATGGCCGACCAGGCCCGGACCATCCGGATCCCGGTGCACATGGTCGAGGTCATCAACAAGCTGGCCCGGGTGCAGCGCCAGATGCTGCAGGATCTCGGCCGTGAGCCCACCCCGGAGGAGCTGGCCGCGGAGCTGGACATGACCCCGGAGAAGGTCATCGAGGTGCAGAAGTACGGCCGTGAGCCGATCTCGCTGCACACCCCGCTCGGTGAGGACGGGGACAGCGAGTTCGGTGACCTGATCGAGGACTCCGAGGCTATCCAGCCCGGCGAGGCGGTCAGCTTCACCCTGCTCCAGGAGCAGTTGCACTCGGTGCTCGACACGCTGTCCGAGCGGGAGGCCGGCGTGGTCTCCATGCGGTTCGGCCTGACCGACGGGCAGCCCAAGACGCTGGACGAGATCGGCAAGGTCTACGGGGTGACCCGGGAGCGGATCCGCCAGATCGAGTCGAAGACCATGTCCAAGCTGCGCCACCCGTCCCGGTCCCAGGTGCTCCGCGACTACCTGGACTGAGGTCAGGGACCTGGACTGCGGCCAGGCACAAAACGGCCGGCGGCTGGCACACGGTGTGCCAGCCGCCGGCCGGTTCAGGATCTGTCTAATTATCCGCGAGGGTACGTCTCCCCGGCTGCCGCCTGCGGCGCGGCTGCGCTGCCGGGCCAGCCAGGACACGCGGCCCGTGGGTTCCAGCGGGTCGCAGGCCCCGGCTATCCGTCGCGCTGGGCCGCGTCTGGTGACAGGCGTCCCGTCTCGTCCTGGATCTCGACGGCGACCTTGGCCAGCGCTTCGGCGTGCTGGCGGCCATGGTGGGCGCAGAACAGCAGCTCCCCGGAGTCAGGGAGAACAACGCGTACGTACGCCTGGGCGCCACACCGGTCACACAGGTCCATCGCAGTCAATGGCCTGCTCGGTGCGAGAGCTCCGGTCATGTGTCGCCTCCCTCGCGTCATGCCGCCGGACCTGGGGTGTCCGGCTGGCGGAACCCGTCGTGTATGCAAACACTCTGTCAGGCGGGCTCCTTCCCGCCAGAGCCTTGCGTACGCCCACAGCGAACGCCCACTCTCCGTGGCGGCTGGCGGCCGCCCTGTCCAACCACTCTAACGTGCGCGTTGTCCCAGGTAGCCACGTATGTCCGCGGCGTGGCTACGGCGAGCACCCGGCGCGGGCAGCTATCCTGCCCGCAGTCCACCGATCCGTGCCGCCCGGCACCAGCCCCCGAGGAGGGCCCCTGTGACCGCCGTCCGCGCCGAGACTGCCGCCCCCGCCGGGACCGCAGCACGGCGGGCGCCCGGGCCCGGGAAGGGCGCCGGGGCGTCCGCCACGGACGGCTACACCGCCCGCCACCTTTCGGTGCTGGAGGGCCTCGAGGCGGTCCGCAAGCGCCCCGGCATGTACATCGGCTCCACCGACAGCCGGGGGCTGATGCACTGCCTGTGGGAGATCTTCGACAACGCGGTGGACGAGGCGCTGGGCGGGCACTGCACCCTGATCGAGGTTGTGCTGCACCCGGACCTGTCCGCCGAGGTGCGGGACAACGGGCGCGGCATCCCGGTGGACACCGAGCCCAAGTCCGGCCTGACCGGGGTGGAGCTGGTGATGACCCGGCTGCACGCGGGCGGCAAGTTCGGCGGCGGCTCCTATACCGCGTCGGGCGGGCTGCACGGGGTGGGTGCCTCGGTGGTCAACGCTCTGGCTGCCCGGCTCGACGTGCAGGTGGACCGGGACGGCGCCGAGTGGGCGGCCAGCTTCCGCCGGGGCGTCCCGGGGGAGTTCGCCGCGGACGGGCCCACGGCCCGCTTCAGCCGCGGATCGGGGCTGCGCAAGCAGGGCCGGGTGGCCCGGAAGGTGACCGGCACCCGGATCCGGTTCTGGCCGGACCGCCAGGTGTTCACCAAGGACGCGTCGTGGAGCTTCGACGCGCTGGTGCAGCGGGCCAGGCAGACCGCCTACCTGGTGCCCGGCCTGACCATCCGGGTCCACGACGAGCGGTCCGACGCCGACCGGATCGCCCCGGCCAGCCCGGACGTGGCCGCTGAGCTGACCGATCACGACCCGCACGGCGGGGCCGGGCCAACCGAGGCCGAGTTCCGGTTCGACGGCGGGATCAGCGAGTTCTGCGCCTACCTGTCACCGGGTGAACCGCTGACCGATGTGCTCCGGCTGACCGGCTCGGGCCAGTTCACCGAGACCGTCCCGGTACTCGACGACCAGGGCCACATGACCCCCACCGACGTGGACCGGGAGCTGCAGGTAGACATCGCCCTGCAGTGGGCCACCGGATACGACACCGTGACCCGCTCGTTCGTCAACGTGATCGCCACCCCCAAGGGCGGCACCCACATCACCGGGTTCGAGCGGGCGCTGGTCCGGGCGCTCAACGAGCAGCTCCGCGCGACCCGGCTGCTGAAGAACGGGGACGAGCCCGCCACCAAGGAAGACGTGCTGGAAGGGCTCACCGCGGTGGTCGGCGTCCGGCTGCCCGAGCCGCAGTTCGAGGGGCAGACCAAGGAGGTGCTGGGCACCCCGGCCGCGTCCCGGATCGTAGCCCAGGTGGTGGCCACCGAGCTGAAGGCGTTCTTGGAGACCCGGGGCCGGGGCCGCCAGCAGGCCCGGGTCGTGCTGGACAAGGTCGTCTCGGCGGCCAAGGCGCGCATCGCGGCCCGGGAGCACCGGGACAACCAGCGCCGCAAGACCGCCCTGGCCAGCTCGGCGCTGCCGCCCAAGCTGGTGGACTGCCGCAGCGCCGACGACCGCAGCGAGCTGTTCATCGTGGAGGGCGACTCCGCCCTCGGCACAGCCAAGCTGGCCCGGAACTCGGAGTTCCAGGCGCTGCTGCCGATCCGGGGCAAGATCCTCAATGTGCAGAAGGCGTCACTGGCCGACATGCTCAAGAACGCCGAGTGCGCGGACATTATCCGGGTCATCGGGGCCGGGTCGGGCGGCTCGTTCGATCTCGACTCGGCCCGGTACCAGCGGGTCATCTTCATGTCCGACGCCGACGTGGACGGCGCGCATATCCGCACCCTGCTGCTCACCCTGTTCCACCGGTACCTGCGGCCGCTGCTGGAGGCTGGGCGGGTGTTCGCCGCGGTGCCGCCGCTGCACCGGATCGAGCTGTCCAGCCCGCGCAAGAACCAGGCCCGAGTACACCTACACGTACTCAGACAGCGAGCTGCACCGTACGCTGCTTGAGCTGGAGCGCCGTGGGCAGCGCTGGAAGGAGCCCATCCAGCGGTACAAGGGCCTGGGCGAGATGGACGCCGCGCAGCTGGCTGAGACGACCATGGACCCGCGGCACCGCACGCTGCGCCGGATCCGCATCGCGGACGCCGCCGCGGCCAGCGGGATATTCAGCCTGCTGATGGGCAGCGAGGTGGGCCCGCGCCGGGAGTTCATCATTGGCGGCGCGGCCGAACTCGACCTGTCCCGCATCGACACCTGACCCGCGCCGCCCGGCCGCCGTACACTCCGGTTGTTCGTGATCAACCGATTGGTGTTGCCCAAGCAACAGTCATCGGTCGATCACGAAGCGCCGGATCCCTGAGCCGTTCCCCTCAATTACGCTTCGTTAAGCGTACGATACCTAGAGTGACGACAGAGATTCTGGTGGCGGAGTTCTTCCGTGCTCAGGCGGCCTGGCGGCTGTCCCGCGCCGACGGCGACCCGGTCCGGGCCGCGCGGTGCGCGGCGGCGCTGCTGGACGCGGCCGCGTTCGTGGCCACGTTAACCCCCCGCGACGCCGACCTGGCCGCCCTGGACCAGGCCGGCTGTTTCCAGGGCGACGCGTTCGATCCCGGCGAAGAGGGCGTGCTGATCTGCCGCTGGTGGCAGTTCGGCGACCCGCCCTACGCCAGCCCCCGTGACCTGCTGACCGCGCTGTCCGCCGCGACCAGCCAGCCGGGCGCCCCGGCCAGCCGCCGCTACACGCGGCCCGCCGCTGCTAGACCCGGCCCGCCGCCGCTGGACCCGGCCCCCCGCCGCTAGACCCGGCCCGCCGTCTCTAGACCGGGGCCACCCCGCCCAGCGCGGCCAGCTGCTGCCGGGCCCGCTCCCCAGAGCCGTCCCGGCGGCCTTCCGCGGGCGGCAGGTACACCGGCACGCCCGCCTCGGTGGCGGCGCGGGCCGGGCCGGCGCCGGCCCAGGCGAGAATCAGGCTGTCCTCACCCTTCAGGAAGCGGTGGCAGCGGACCCCGCCAGTGGCCCGGCCCTTGGCCGGGTAGTCCCGGTACGGTGTCACTTTCACGCTGGCCGCCGCGGTGCCGGGCAGGGCCCCGCTGCTTCCGGCTACCGTGACCACCACGGCCTCGTGCTCGCCCGGCTGCCGGGCAGCCTCGTCCGTCACGGCGCCGAACCAGATCGCGCCGGCCCCCGGCGACAACCGGATCCCGGCCATGCCACCGGCCGCCCGGCCCTGCGGCCGCACCGCGCCGGCGCGGAACCGGAGCAGCTGCGCGTCGCTGGTAATGAAAACCAGATCGGCGTCCTCACTGGCCAGCTGGGCCGCGCCGACCACCCGGTCGCCCTCCTTGAGCGCGATGACCTCGAACTCGGTGGCGTTCGACGGGTAGTCCGGGGCGACCCGCTTGACCACGCCGGCCGCGGTGCCGAGGGCCAGCCCGCCTGCTGCCCCGTCCGGCGCGGCCAGCCCGACCACGGTCTCGTCCGGCGCCAGCGAGACGAACTCGGCCAGCGGGGCACCGCCGGCCAGCGCAGGGGAATGCGCACTGGGCGGCAGCGCCGGGATCTCCAGCGCCCCGATCCGGATCAGCCGTCCCCGCGACGTGACCAGCCCGACGCTGCCCCGCGCGGTCGTGGGCACGGCGGAGACGATGACGTCATGGTGGGCCCGCGGACCCGCTACCCTCCGCCTCGGCACCGCCGTCACCGCCCGGGGCGGCAGCCGCCGTCCGGGCGATCAGCCCGGCCGAGGACAGCAGCACCAGGCACGGGTCGTCGGCCACCTCCAGCGGGACGGCGGCGGCGCGCGTCGGCTTGCCGCTGCCCTCGAGCAGCACGGTGCGCCGCGGGTCGGCGAACCGCTTGGCCACGTCGGCCAGTTCGCTGGACACCAGCGCGCGCAGCCTGGCCTCGGACTCCAGGATCGCGGTCAGCTCGGCGATCTCCCGCTGCAGGTTCTCCCGCTCCCGCTCCAGCTCGAGCCGGTCGTACCGGGTCAGCCGGCGCAGCGGCGTGTCCAGGATGTACTGGGCCTGGATCTCGGACAGGTCGAAGACCGACATCAGCCGGTCCTTGGCCTGCGCCGAATCGTCGCTGGTCCGGATGACCTGGATGACCTCGTCGATGTTGAGCAGCGCGATGAGCAGCCCGTCCACCAGGTGCAGCCGGTCGGCCCGCTTGCGCCGCCGGAACTCCGACCGGCGCCGGATCACCTCGATCCGGTGGTCGACGTAGATCTGCAGCAGCTCGCGCAGGCCCAGCACCCGGGGCTGGCCGTCCACCAGCGCGACGTTGTTGATGCCGAACGTCTCTTCCATCGGCGTCAGCCGGTACAGCTCCTCGAGAACCGCCTCGGCATGGAACCCGCCGCGGATCTCGATGACCAGGTGCAGCCCGCGCTGCCGGTCGGTCAGGTCTTTCAGGTCGCTGATGCCCTGCAGCTTCCTGGCGCTGACCAGGTCCTTGATCCGGGCGATGACCTTCTCCGGGCCGACCCCGTAGGGCAGCTCGGTGACCACGATGCCGTCCTTGCGCGGGGTGATCTTCTCCACCCGCGCGGCGGCCCGGGTGCGGAAGATGCCCCGGCCGGTCTCATAGGCCTCCCGGATCCCGTCCAGCCCGACGATCTTGCCGCCGGTGGGCAGGTCCGGCCCGGGCACGAACCGCATCAGCTCGTCCAGGCCGGCCTCGGGATTGGCGATCAGGTGCCGGGCCGCGGCCACCACCTCGCCCAGGTTGTGCGGGGCCATGTTGGTGGCCATCCCGACCGCGATCCCGGCCGTGCCGTTCACCAGCAGGTTGGGCAGCCCGGCCGGCAGCACCTCAGGCTGGGTCTCGGTGCCGTCGTAGTTCGGCCCGAAGTCGACGGTGTCCTCGTCGATCGAGGCGACCATCTCCATCGCGGCCGCAGCCAGCCGGGCCTCGGTGTACCGCATCGCGGCCGGGGCGTCATCCCCGCCCAGCGAGCCGAAGTTGCCGTGCCCGTCGACCAGCGGCAGCCGCATGGCCCAGGGCTGTGCCATCCGGGCCAGCGCGTCGTAGATGGCGCTGTCCCCGTGCGGGTGCAGCCGGCCCATCACCTCGCCGACCACCCGCGCGCACTTGACGTGCCCGCGGTCGGGCCGCAGGCCCATCTCGTTCATCTGGTACAGGATCCGGCGCTGTACCGGCTTCAGCCCGTCCCGGGCGTCCGGCAGCGCGCGCTGGTAGATGACGGAGTACGCGTACTCCAGGTAACTGCCGCGCATCTCCTCAGAGACATCGATATCGACGATGTTTTCCTCGAAGTCCTCGGGCGGCGGTGGTGTCGCGGTGCGTCGTGCCATGTCCGCCATTGTGCCGCCTGGCAACGACCAAGATGCTCAACGCCACAGCGTGGTGCGGGCCACTCGGCCAGCGGGGGGCTCCCGGGGGGCCGTCCCCCGGGTAGCTAGCGCAGCCGGGTCAGCAGGTTCTCCCGGTCCCAGGTCAGCACGGTGTAGCGGCCGATGTGGTAGATCGCGGCCGGCGGCCCGAACACAAGCCGGAAGTCGGCTACCGGCGGCGCCGGCGGCGTGCCAAGCAGGGCGGCGAACGTGGCGTCGTGCTGCCGTGGGCCGAACCAGGACTGCTCCGCCTCCCAGCCGCCCGGCGCCAGCCGGTGCCGGTCCACCCGGAGCGGCCGCAGCGCCACCCGGCCGTCACTGGACACCGTGACCACGCTGCCCAGCGCGGAGTTGCCCAGCCCGTACCGCAGATGGTGGGCTTCCAGCCAGTTGGTCAGCCGCTGGGCCTGCGGCGGCACCGGGGAGTGGGCCAGCAGGACGCCGAGGCTGATCAGGTAGCCGCAGCCGACCGCGGCCAGCGCGGGCAGCAGCCGGGGCGCGGCCAGCCGGTCAGCCAGCAGCCGGGCGGCCAGGATGGCGCCGAACGGCAGCACCGCGACGATCTCCCGGGTGGTGGACACACTGGTCACGTCGGTCCAGACGCTGAACGCGGCCAGGTTGACCAGGATCCCGGCCAGCAGCAGCTGCACGACCAGGTCGGTGTCCCGGAGCCGGTGCAGGCCGGCTTCGACCGCCCACGCTACCAGGGCCAGCCCGGCCAGGTGCAGCAGCAGGAGCCCCGCGGCCGGGCCGACAGGCGGGCCGAAGAGGTCGCCGCCGAACACCAGGGCGAGGCCGCTCACCGTCTGGTAGACGTGGCCGGGCAGCGCGCCGATCGAGGTGAGCTGGGAGCTGACCGGGTTCAGCCGGAATCCGCCGTCCGCCCGGATCAGGTGCAGCCCGGCCGCAGCGGCGGCCGCCGCGATCAGCCCGGCGGCCAGCAGCGCCGCGTCGAACCACTGCCCGCGCAGCGGCTGGCGCTGCTGACCGGCCCGGTGGTACAGCCGGACGGCGCACACCATCATCAACGGCAGCACCCCGGTGAGCAGCACAATCGAGTCGGCCACCAGTGCCCAGCCGAGCAGCACACCGACCGCGGCCGGGACGTACCAGCGCGGGGCGGCCCGGTCCAGGATGAGCCAGGCCAGCAGGACCGGCACGGTGCTGCCGTAATGGTCCGGCGCCAGCAGGAACAGGAACACCCCGGCGCCGGGCTGGGGGGAGCACATGAGACCAGCCGCGATGGCCATCCGGATGGCCGCCGCGCGGCCGGTGGCCCGGCCGCGGGCCAGCGCCACGGCCAGCAGCAGGACCAGCGTGAAGGTGATCGCCCCGGCCACGTGCACCACGTCCGGGCTGCGCCCCAGGACCAGCTCGACCAGCAGGTACTCAGGCAGCTCGGTGGTGTAGAAGGAGACGTCGGACAGCGACCAGCCGTGCAGCAGCAGGTTGCCGTGCAGCATGTCCCAGGCCTGCAGGGTGAACACTGCGCCGTACGAGTCGCCCGCCTCGGTCTGCGACACCCGCCAGTAGCACACGAACACCAGCAGCGCGGCGCCGGCCCAGGCCGCGCCGGCCAGCCAGCGCCGCCGGGCCGGCACAGCTGGCTGCGCCGGCCTGGTCAGCTGGGGCTGCACCGTGGTCATCACCGTGCATTGTCCTGAGCGCGGTGCAAAGAGCGTCACCCCAGACCGCAAAATCACCGCGCTATTGAGGTAGCCGGCTCAGCTGACCGAGAAGCCGCCGTCCACGCAGATGAGCTGCCCGGTCACGTAGTCGCTGGCCC
This sequence comes from uncultured Actinomycetes bacterium, assembly GCA_963834515.1. GTDB lineage: Bacteria > Actinomycetota > Actinomycetes > Streptosporangiales > Streptosporangiaceae > RYN-230. Next base: position 806,760 of record CAWICB010000002.1, read on the forward strand.
GGCTGGCCAGGTAGACGGCAATGCCGGCGAAGTCGGCGGGCTCGCCGTTGCGCCCGGCCATGGTCCGGGCGGCCAGCGCCGCGGAGCGTACCGGGTCGCTGGCCACGGCCGCGGTGAGCGGGGTGGCCACGAAGCCCGGGGTGACCGCATTGCAGCACACTCCGCTGGCCGCCCACGCTTCGGACTGTGACCGGGTCAGCCCGGCCACGCCGGCCTTGGACGCGCCGTAGCCGCCGCTGTTGCCGAACGCCCGGAAGGACTGCTGCGACGCCACGTTGATGATCCTGCCCCAGCCCCGCTGGGCCATGGCCGGGCCGAAGCGCTGACCGAGCAGGAACGGCGCGGTCAGGTTCACCGCCATGGTCTCGTCCCACTGCCCGGTGGTCAGCTCGCCGAGCGGCGGCCGCAGGTTGACCCCGGCCGCGTTGACTACGATGTCCGGCTCGCCGAACGGCGCCACCGCCTGCTCGGCCCCGGCCTGGGCGGCCGCCCGGTCGGCGAGATCAGCGCACACCCAGGCCACCTCGGCCCCGGCCGACCGGATCGCCCGGGCCGCGCCGTCCAGCCCCGGCGCGCCCCGGGCCAGCAGGACGACCTGCGCCCCGGCCTGGGCCAGCGCCGTGGCCATGCCCTGACCGATACCGGAACTGCCCCCGGTGACCAGGGCCACCCGGCCGGCCAGCGAGAACAGCCCGTCCAGGTAGCCGGCCCGGCGGGCCGCCGCCCCGGGGCGGGAGTCAGAGTGCGGGGCGGGCACCGACCATGCCGAGTGCTTGGGCGGCCAGCCGGCAGCCGCTGGCCAGCGCCTCCAGCGGCGGCTTCTTGTCCAGCCAGGCGGGCAGGAACCCAGCGCAGAACGCGTCTCCCGCGCCGGTGCCGTCCACGAACGTCTCGACGGGCAGCGCGTGCTCCCGGACCGGGTCCGGGCGCCCGTTGGCGTACAGCGCGCCCTCCGGGCCGAGCTTCACCACGACCTGCGGGTACCAGGCGGTCAGCACCCGGGCGGCCGACTCCGGGTCCTCGCGGCCGGTGAGCACGGTGGCCTGGTCCGAGTTGACCAGCAGCAAGGTGACCCCGTTGGTCATCTCCAGGAACGGCTCGGCGCCGGCCCGCTCCAGCGGCGCGGCTGAGGCGCCGTCCACCGAGATCGTCATGCCCGCCCGGCCAGCGTGCTGGAACGCGGCCAGCGCGGCCCCCCGGGAGCCCTCGTTAAGCAGCGTATATCCGGACATATGCAGGTGAGCGCCGGGCGCGAACAGGTCCTTGGGCAGGTCGTCCGGGTGCAGCGCGGCGTTCGCGCCCGGGTCGGACAGCATGGTGTGATCGCCCTTATGGGTGACCATGACCACGCAGGTCCCGGTGGGCCGGTCCGGGTCCATCACCAGCCGGGCGTCCACGCCGTAGCCCATCAGTTCCATGTCCCGGTTCCGGCCGGCGATGTCGGCGCCGCGCCGCCCGACGAAGGCCACGTCAGCACCGTCCGCAGCCAGCCAGGCGGCCATGTTCGCGCCGGAACCCCCACCGTGCATGCTCACCGTGGCCGGGGTGTCACTTCCCCTGGCCAGCGGAAGGGCCGCATGCGCGACCGTGTCGGTCATCAGATCACCAACGACGACGACGCGCGCCATGTCGTCACCACCTTGCTCCCGGGGCTGAGCCAGGGACGGGTCAATCCCACGCATGGTTGCCGCACGCCCGGCTCAGGCTAGCTCATAGAACCTAACAGTTTCCGGCCTGTTCCGGCTGCCGTTCGGCCGGGTGGGCACAGATGCGGACGGATGCCCCGGGCCGGGAAATCCTGGCCGCCGCGCCGTGCGGCTGATTGTGATCCCGGTCACGGCGGGGGGTGCGGCCAGCAGGCCGGGAGCTGGGCTACTGTCGCTAAGCGCGGATCATGAGGAGGCGGTGAGGTCCATGGCCTGGAGCTGGCAGTTCGAGCAGGCCGACGGCAGCCTGGTGCCATCCAGGGGCATGCCGCGGGAGACGTTCAGCAGCCAGGGCGATGCCGAGAGCTGGCTGGGTGAGAACTGGCGCGACCTGCTGGCCGGCGGCGTGGACCAGGTCACGCTGCTCGAGGAAGGCCGGGTCGAATACGGCCCGATGAGCCTCCACCCGGGGGAATGACCAGCAACTCGTGATCAAGTCATGATCACGACGCCGAAGGCGGGCTACCGGCGGTGATCCGGGCTCTGGGTGAGAGCCGGATCGCGCTGGATGACCGGGGCCAGCACCTCGTCGATGCGCTTGAGCAGCTGGGGTTCGAGCACCACCCCGGACGCCTTGACGTTCTCCCGGACCTGCTCCGGCCGGGTCGCGCCGATGATGGCCGCGGACACGTTCCGGTTCTGCAGCACCCAGGCCACGGCCAGCTGGGCCAGGCTCAGCCCGGCGTCGGCGGCGATCGGCTCCAGTTCGGCCACCCGGCGCAGCACGTCGTCGTCCAGCCAGCGCTGGATGAAGCCGGAGCCGCTCGGGTCGGTGGCCCGGGACCCGGCGGGCACCGGCTGGCCGGGCGTGTACTTGCCGGTCAGCACGCCCTGCGCGATGGGGGAGAACACGATCTGGCCGATGCCCTCCCGCTCGGAGAGCGGGATCACCTCGGACTCGATGACCCGCCACACCATGTTGTACTGCGGCTGATTCGAGACGATCCGGTCGAAGCCCATGTCGTCGGCGATGCGCAGGGCCGCTGCGATCTCCTCGGCGCGCCACTCGGACACCCCGATGTACAGCACCTTGCCCTGCCGGACCAGATCGTCGAAGGCCCGCATGGTCTCGGCCAGCGGGGTCTCGTGGTCGTACCGGTGCGCCTGGTACAGGTCCAGGTAGTCGGTCTGCAGCCGGCGCAGCGAAGCGTGCGCGGACTCCATGATGTGCTTACGGGACAGGCCGCGGTCGTTGACCCCCGGCCCGGTCGGCCAGAACACCTTCGTGCAGACCTCGACGGATTCCCGGCGCACGCCGTGCAGCGCCCGGCCCAGCACCTCCTCGGCCCGGGTCCCGGCGTACACGTCCGCGGTGTCGAACGTCGTGATGCCCTCGTCCCGGGCCGCCGCGACGCACGCCCGGGCCGCCGCCTCCTCCACCTGCGACCCGTGGGTGATCCAGTTCCCGTAGGCGATCTCGCTGACCTTCAGGCCGCTGCGGCCGAGATGACGATGTTCCATAGTGCGGAGATTAGTCAGGGCGCGCGGCTTATTAGCCTCGGGGGTCGCCGGCCCGGGCTAAATCTGCGCTCCGGGCTTGACCCTGGGCTTGGGGAAGCGGAGCTGGCGGATCTGCAGGGCGCGCATGCCGGCGTACATCTTGACGCCCCGGGTGCTCTGCCCCGGGTACCGCTCCTGGGCCAGCGCGGACACCTTGCGGCCGATCCAGAAGCCCTCGCCGGCCATGATCAGCACCATCACGATGAGCACCACCGGCAGGACGGTCTGCACCACCGCAGTGCGCAGGAACAGCAGGAACAGCAGCACGACCAGGCCGTACATATAGAACTCGCTGAACCGGCGCTTGGAGTCCACGTAGTCCCGGGCCAGCGCCCGGACCGGGCCCTTGTCCTTAGCCGGCAGGGCCCACTCCTCGCCGCGCCGCATGGCCTCGGTCTTGCGCGCCCGGTCGGCCCGGTCCCGGCCGCGGGTTTGCTTCGAGGCCGCTTTCCGGTCCTCCGGGGCGGTGTACCGGCGGGCCCGTTCGGCCTCGCTGCGCTTGGGGGTGGGCCTGCCCTTGCCCGCGGTCATCGCGCCGCCGGCCGCCGCGGCGTCGTCCGCCGCGGAGTCAGCGGCACCCTCGTCCGGGGCATCCTGGGTGGCCGCACTGCGTCGTCTGAACACGACGTCAGCCTACCGGGACGAACGCCCCGGAACAGCCTTCCTGGGCTCGGAGATTCGAGCCACGGAGAGTAGGGAGAGCCTGGCCATCGTGCCAGCGGGGCAAGGGGAACCCGGGGCGGGAAAGTGGCGGGTACCTGGGGCGTGAAGTGGCGAGAACTTGGCCCGGAAAGTGGGCGGGAAAGTGGCGGGAACTTGGCCCGGAAAGTGGGCGGGAAAGTGGCGGGAACTTGGCCCGGAAAGTGGGCGGGAACCTGGGCCATCGTGCCGACGAGGCGAGGCCCGCCGCAGGCGGGTGCTCGCCGAGCCGGCACTCGGCGCGAAGCGGCGATCGGGGGGTCCGGGGGGTCGTCCCCCCGACTAGCAGAGCATTCGGCGCGAAGCGGCGATCGGGGGGTCCGGGGGGTCGTCCCCCCGACTAGCAGAGCATTCGGCGCGAAGCGGCGACCGGGGGGATCCCGGGGGGTCGTCCCCCCGGGCTAACACCGCGTAGGCTGTGTGCACCAGCCTGCGCAGCGCCGCTGCCACGCCGCGGGATGTAGGCTCGCGCGCCGCAGGTGGCTGGCGGCAGCGTTTCACGATGAGGGGATGGTCGCGCCAATGAGCGTGGTGAAGCGGGTATCGATGATCTTCAAGGCCAAGGCCAACAAGGCCCTGGACCGGATGGAAGATCCACGCGAGACCCTGGACTACTCCTACCAGCGCCAGCTGGAAATGCTGACGCAGGTCCGCCGTGGGGTGGCTGACGTGGCCACGTCGCGTAAGCGTGTCGAGCTGCAGATGAACACGCTGCAGCAGCAGCAGGACAAGCTGGACAGGCAGGCCCGGCAGGCGCTGGGCGGCGGCCGGGAAGACCTCGCCCGTGAAGCGCTGACCCGCAAGTCGGCATTGCAGGGCCAGCTCAGCGACCTGCAGACCCAGTACCAGTCGCTGCAGGCGGACGAGGAGAAGCTGACCGCCGCCTCGCAGCGGCTGCAGGCCAAGGTGGAAGCCTTCCGGACCCAGAAGGAGACCATCAAGGCCACCTACACCGCGGCCGAGGCGCAGACCCGGATCGGTGAGGCCGTGTCCGGCATCTCCGAGGAAATGGGCGACGTGGGCATGGCCGTGCAGCGGGCTCAGGACAAGACCGCGCAGATGCAGGCCCGGGCCGGCGCTATCGACGAGCTGATGGCCTCCGGTGCCCTGGACGACGTCACCGCCCAGCCGAATGACGACATCCAGCGCGAACTGGACCAGATGGGCGGGGGCCACGACGTGGACCGGGAGCTCGAGCAGATGAAGGTCGAGCTCGGCCAGGGCGAGGCACCGCGGGAGATCGAGGGCTCCGCACCGGGCGCTACGGGCAGCACCAGCACCAGCAACGGCCAGGCCGAGACGGCCGCGGAGCAGCCGCAGGCCGGTGACGGGTCATGATCGTCCGGATCCTCGGCGAGGGGCAGCTCGCCGTGGATGACGCGATGTCGGCCGAGCTGAATGAGCTGGACGCCCAGCTCGAGGCGGCTGTCAACGCCAGGGACGAGCAGGCCTTCCGGCCCGCGCTAGAGCATCTGCTGGCCCGGGTCCGGGCGGCGGGAACACCCGTCGCGGCGGATTCGTTGGAAGCCTCGGATGTAATCCTGCCGTACTCCGAGGCAAGCATGGATGATGTGCGTGCGCTGCTGATAGACGACGGGCTGATCCCGGGTTGAGCTAGCACTCAGCAAGCTTTCAGGTTGACTGCGCACACTGGCTCCGGCCCGATAATTGAGTCATGGACGGCTTCATCAGTGAAGCCAGTAGCGTTCAGCTGGCTATGACCAGCTGGCGGAACGGAGGCGGCGCCATGGCGAAGACCCGCTATGCGCCTGACAGAGGTCTCACCGCCCGGATGACCCTCACGATGTTCCTTCTCGGGCTCGTGTTCGTCGCCTTCATCACCATCCTCGTCCTGGTGCTCAGCGCCACCCACGCGGTGGGCAGCGGCGGCATCGTGTTCTTCGCCGTGCTGCTGGCGGTGATCCTGGGTGTCGGTTCCCTGTTCTATTCCGACAAGATCGCGCTCAGCACGTCCGGCGCCCAGATCGTAACCCCGCAGGACGGCCCCCAGGCCGCCCGGCTGCACGGCATCGTGGACCGGCTCTGCGCGCTGGCCAACATGCCCAAGCCGCGGGTGGCCATCGCCCCCTCGCCGATGCTGAACGCGTTCGCCACCGGGCGGAACGAGAAGAGCGCGGTGCTGGTCGTCACGACCGGCCTGCTGAACAACACCGACCTGAACGACGTCGAGCTGGAAGCCGTGCTGGCCCACGAGCTGTCGCACGTGGCGCACAAGGACGTGGTGGTCATGACCATCGCGTCGTTCATCGGCATCATCGCCGGCCTGCTGGTCCGGTTCGCGTTTTACTCCGAGCTGTTCGGTGGCGGCGGCCGGGGCCGTGGCGGGAACAACAACAACGGCGGTGCGCTGCCGGTCATCTTCATCGTGCTGCTGGTCGGCATGGTCACGTACGCGATCAGTTTCCTGCTCATCCGGCTGCTGTCCCGGTACCGGGAGCTGGCCGCGGACCGGTCCGGGGCGCTGCTCACCGGGCAGCCGTCCGCGCTGGCCAGCGCGCTGCAGAAGGTGAGCGGGTCGATGACGCGGATCCCGACCAAGGACCTGCGCTCCGCCGAGCCGCTGAACGCGTTCTACTTCGTGCCCGCGTTCAAGGCTGGGGGCAAGGAAGTCAGCCTGAACAGCATCTTCTCCACGCACCCGTCGCTGGAGCGGCGGCTGCGCCAGCTGGCTGAGATCTCCGAGCAGCTGAGCAAGCAGGGGTAACCGGTGGGGTTCCTGGACACGCTGCTGGGCCGGACCAAGCCGGCCCAGCCCAACCTGGACGAGCTGTTCTCGCTGCCCACCGCCGCGATCACGCTGCAGGCCGGGATGAACCTGGTGCCCACCGGCACCGGCTCGGTCTGCTTCCGCGCCGCCGAGGGCAAGGCGTTCGAGGACATCGAGAGCGATGTCCGGGAGCTGCTCAGCATGGGCAGCGGCACCGCGTCGGTCGAGATCACCAAGGACAGCTACGGGTTCACGTGGCTCACCTGCCAGCACGCCCCGGACGACTTCGAGGCGCTGGTCACCGACCTGCACGCGGTGAACTCCTCGCTGGCCGACGGGGGATTCGGCCCGCAGTTGCTGTGCACCCTGGTCAGCTTCCACGGCGACAGCGGCGCCCGGCTGGGCATCGTCTACCTGTACAAGCGGGGCACGTTCTACCCGTTCGCCCCGAAAGCTGGGCAGGACCGGGACAACGCGCTCGAGCTGCAGGTACGCGGCCAGGTCGGCGCCGACCTGAAGATAGAGCCCGATCTCGGCCGCTGGTTCGCGGTCTGGGGCGCCCCCGGCCTGTAGCCGGCCGGAAACGCAGAAGGAACCCAGAGGGTTTGGTCACGACGCCGACAGTTCCCGCTGCCAGGGTTGGCTGCTATGAGTGCCTCACCGGTGGCTTTCGGCGTGCCCAAGCCGTCAGCCGGCCGTAGCCGGAGGCGAAAGCCGGCCCGCGGCCCGGCCGCCCCGCGGCCGCATCCCGCCCTGGCCAGGGCCGCCCTGGTGACCGCCGGGCTGGGCCTGGGGGTCATCACCGCGCTCACGTTCACCGCCGAGTCGGCCAGCCAGCTGGCCGCGCCGGGCGGCCTGGCCACGTTCGCCGGCAGCCTGACCGGCATGGTCGGCACCTACCTGGCCCTGATCATGGTCCTGCTGGTCAGCCGGATCCCGGTCATCGAGCGGGTGGCCGGCCAGGACGGCCTGGTCCGGCTGCACCGCACGATCGCCCCGTGGCCGATCAGCCTGCTGGCCGCGCATGCCCTGCTGCTCACCGTGGGTTACGCCCAGGCCGCGCGGACCGGGGCGTGGCATGAGGTGGGCACCCTGATCAACTACCCGGACGTGCTCCTCGCGACCGTGGCGCTCGGCATCATGGTGGCGATCGGGCTGATCTCGCTGCGCGCTGTCCGGCGGCGGCTGCCCCGGGACACCTGGTGGCTGATCCATCTGCTCATGTACCTGGCCCTGGCCCTCGCGTTCGCGCACGTGATCGTGCTCGGCCCGTCGTTCGTGGGGCACCCGCTGACCCGGCTCGTCTGGTCGGCCGTCTGGGCCGCCACCGCGGGCCTGGTGCTTTGCTACCGGGTCGGCCTGCCCATGCTGCGCACGGTGCGGCACCAGCTCACGGTGGTCGAGGTGCGGCCGGAAGGGCCCGGGGTGGTCTCGGTGATCTGCGCGGGGCGGCAGCTGGACAAGCTGGCCTGCTCCGGGGGGCAGTTCTTCTGCTGGCGGTTCCTGGCCCCGGGCATCTGGTGGCAGGCGCACCCGTTCTCGCTGTCCGCCCTGCCCCAGCCGCCCTACCTGCGGCTCACCGTGAAGGGCGTGGGCGGTTACACGCGCGCGCTGGCCCGGCTCCGCCCCGGCACCAAGGTGGCCATCGAGGGACCGTACGGGGCGTTCACTCGGTACGCGCAGCGGCGGCCCCGGGCGCTGCTGGTGGCGGCCGGGATCGGCGTCACCGCGCTCCGGTCGCTGCTGGAGGACCTGCCCCGCGGCTCCGCCCCGGTGGTGCTGCTCCGGGCCCGCCGCCCGGAGGATCTCGTGCTCAGCACGGAGGTCCGGGAGCTGGTCCGGGTCCGTGGCGGCACCTTGCACGAACTGACCGGCCCGAGGGACCGGGCCGCGATCGATGCCGTGTCGCTGCCCCGGCTGGTCCGGGACCTGGACCAGCGCGATGTCTACGTGTGCGGCCCGGAAGGCTTTGTGGCCGGCATCACCGCGCTGGCCAGGCAGCTGGGCGTCCCGGACGATGCCATCCACCACGAGGCATTCGCGCTGTGAGCCGGACGGGGGACCGGACATGAGGAGTGCCCCGTGGCTGGTGCTCGGCGGCGCCGTGGCCGGGTTCCTGGGCGTCCTCGGGCTGCACCGGCCGGCCGGGCCTAGTGTGCTGCCGCGCGCCGCGCCCCAGCCCACCGCGCCCAGGGCCGGGGCCAGCACGGGCCCGGCGGCCAGCCACCCGGCCACGCCCGGGCCCACTGCCGCCGCGGGCCGCGCCGCAGCCCCAGTCACCGGCCCGGTCGTGCCGTACGGCTACGGCGAGCTCGATACCCGGATCACGATCAGCGGCGGGCGGATCACCGCGGTGACGGTGCCGGTGCTCAAAACGGCCGAGCAGTTCTCCCAGCAGCTGGCCACCCAGGCCATCCCGGTGCTGCGCAACGAGGTGCTGACCGCGCAGTCCGCGCACATCCAGGCGGTGTCCGGGGCCACTTACACCAGCGAGGCGTATGCGCGGTCGGTGCAGGCCGCGCTGGACAAGGCGCACTTCAGGTGAGCCAGCACGGGCTGGTCAGCCATGCCGAGCCGGTGATGGGCACGGTGGTCTCGTTCGCGCTGCGCCCCGGGGACCGGCCCGGCCCGGACGTGCAGGCCGCGTTGCGGGCCGCCTGCGCGGTGCTGCACGACGCCGACCGGGTGTTCAGCACCTGGGACCCGGGCAGCCCGCTGAGCCGGCTGCGCCGGGGCGGGCCAGGCACCGCGCAGCCCCCGGCCATGGCCGAGGTGCAGGCCGCTTGCGAGCAGGCCCGGGACGTCTCCGGCGGCTGGTTCGACCCGTGGGCGCTGCCCGGCGGCTACGACCCCACCGGGCTGGTCAAGGGCTGGGCCGTGGCCAGGGCGCTGCGCACGCTTGACCAGGCAGGCATCCCCGCGGCGCTGGTCAACGGCGGCGGGGACCTGGTGGCGTTCGGCAGGCCAGGCCCAGGCCGGTGCTGGCGGGCCGGTATCCGGCATCCGTGGCGGGCTACCGGCCTGGCCGCGGTCATCGAGGTGCACGGCGCGGTGGCCACCTCAGCCGGCTACGAACGTGGCGCGCACCTGGTCAACCCGCGGACCGGCCAGCCGGGCGGCCAGGCCGCCTCGGCCACCGTGACCGGGCCGAGCCTGGCCCTGGCGGACGCGCTGGCCACCGGCCTGGCTGTGGGCGGGGACGCGGCCCTGGCGGTGATCAGCGGGCTGCCTGGCTACCACGCGTACCTGATCCGGCCGGACGGCACCGAAGCGTGCACCCCGGGGATGGCGTTCGCCGCGGCTGGAGCAGGCCCAGCCGACCCGGAATGACGGCGGACGGCATATGGTTGTCAGTAGAGACCAGCCAGCGCCGCGGACGCGGCGGCAGTCCAACGCGGGAGTAAATCACTTATGACTGTCCAGCACGAGGGTACGAGCCAGACCACGTCGGGCATCATCCTGACCGACACTGCGGCGACCAAGGTTGGCGGTCTTCTGGCCCAGGAAGGCCGTGATGACCTGCGGCTGCGCATCGCGGTCCAGCCGGGAGGCTGCTCCGGGCTCCGCTACCAGCTGTACTTCGACGAGCGGGAGCTGGACGGCGACATCGACGCCGAGTTCTCCGGTGTGCACGTGGTCACCGACAAGATGAGCGCGCCGTACCTGATGGGCGCGACCATCGACTTCGTGGACACGATCGAGAAGCAGGGCTTCACGATCGACAACCCGAACGCCACCGGCTCCTGCGCCTGCGGCGACTCGTTCCACTGATCGGCTTGCTCAGCCGGCTGGGCCGCCGCGGCGTGATTTCCCGCCCGGCGGCCCGATGGTCTAGAGTGCCGCAGTGCGCATAGCCATCACCGGGTCCATCGCGACCGACCACCTGATGACGTTTCCCGGCCGGTTCGTGGACCAGTTCATCCCGGAGAAGATGGACCGGGTTTCGCTGTCCTTCCTGGTCGACGGCCTGGAGATCCGGCGTGGCGGGGTCGCCGCTAACATCGCGTTCGGGCTCGGGGTGCTCGGCCTCAGCCCGCTGCTGATCGGCGCGGTGGGCCGGGATTTCGAGCCCTACCGCTGCTGGCTGACCGAGCACGGGGTGGACTGCTCCGGGGTCCGCGAGTCGGTGGTCCGGCATACCGCCCGGTTTGTCTGCACCACTGACGCGGACGGGAACCAGATCGCCTCGTTCTACCCGGGCGCGATGAGCGAGGACGCCGACATCGTGCTGGCCCCGGTGGTCGGCCGGGCCGGAGGAGCCGACCTGGTGCTGATCGGGGCCAGCGACCCGGGCGCCATGCTGCTGCACACCCAGGAGTGCAAGGACCTGGGCATCCCGTTCGCCGCTGACCTGTCCCAGCAACTGCCCCGGCTCGCCGAGCCGGATGTCTGCGCGCTGGTGGACGGGGCCGCCTACCTGTTCTGCAACGAGTACGAGGAAGCGCTGATCGAGCGCAAGAGCGGCTGGACGGCCAGCCAGATCCTGGACCGGGTCGGGGTGCGGGTGACCACCCTCGGCCCGAACGGGGCCAGGATCGAGCGGGCCGGCGCGCAGCCGGTGCTGGTCGGCCCGGTCCCGGAGTTCAGCAAGGTAGACCCGACCGGCACCGGGGACGCGTTCCGCTCCGGGTTCCTGGCCGCGGTGGCCTGGGGCCTGCCCCTGGAGCGGGCCGCCCAGCTGGGCAACATGCTGGCCGTGCACGTGCTGGAGACCGTGGGCACCCAGGAGTACGAGCTGAAGCCCGGCCCGCTGGCCGAGCGGCTCGGCGCGGTATACGGCCCGGCCGCGGCGGCCGACGTGAGCGCCTGCTACAGCTGAGCTTCCCTGACCCTTGGCTGCCTAACGCCCCGGCGTGCGGCTGACCCCCGGCACGCCGGAGGGGACGGCCCTGGTATGGGCCGCCCCCTCCAGTGCTGGTGCGCTGGCTACCCGAGCGCCCCTACATCCCGGATGTAGCTGGCGGGCGAGCCGACCCCGGTCGAGTCGTCGTAGCCGGTGACCGCGGGCAGCGCGTCCGCGCCCTCGCCGTCGATACCCAGGGTCCGCAGGTAGGTGACCAGCGGGCCCTGCTTGGTGGACGGGTTGGTGTAGTTGTTCCGGATCTGGGCCAGGTAACCGGGGCCCAGCGGGTGGTCGGTCACGTCGTGGAACGCCGCCGTGGCCGAGCCGTACGCGTTGTGCTGATCCAGGAAGTAGATCAGCGGGTTGGCGAAGCCGAGCGGTGCGGTCGTGCCGCTGGCCACGTCGTAGGCCTGCTGGGCGTCCGCCTCGATGCCGGCGAACGTCGGGCAGGCCACGCTGGTGCCGCCGATCCGGCTGAGCGAAAACGCGTACGTCTTCCCGTTCGGCTGCAGCGTCGTCTGGCCGACCAGGATGCCGGTGCTCGGGTCAGCGAGCGCAGACACGTCCGGCACCACCCGCATCGGGCTGCTCAGGCTGGGCGTGCTGCTGCCCGGCGGTGTCTCAGCCAATGCGGTCGGCACCACCCCCATCTGGTAGGAGGGCTGGGGGTAGAGCGTGCTCACGCCGCCGCCGCTGGACCCGTCGTAGTACGTCGGGTACTTACCAGGCAGCTTGTTGGCCCATTTCCTGCCGTTCTTGGCCAGCGGATCGAGCAGGGTGCCCCAGGAGGTCTCCCACTTGTAGTTGTCCGACTTGCCGATGGCCAGGCTGGTGCCGCCCACCGACGTGACGTACGGGCTGGACGTCGGGTAGTCGACCTGGTCGTACGGTGACCCGGAGTCCTCGCCGGGACCCTCGTAGCCGCTGTCACCGGACGAGAAGAAGAACCCGATGCCCTCGACCGCACCCAGCTCGAACGTGTAGTCGAACGCGTAGGCCAGCGTCTCGTCCGAGGCTGGCTCGCCCCAGGAGTTGCTCACGATGCTGGCGAGGTCGCTGGTCACGATCGCGCCGTCCGCGGCCAGCAGGTCGGGGTCCTCGCAGCTGCCCGCGGCGACGTAGCGGACCCGGGCGCCCGGGGCCATGTCGTGCACCGACTCCACGTCGAGGGCCTCCTCGCCGTACCAGCCCTGCGCGTCACACGCGTTCGCCCCGGCCAGCGTGTACGGCTGCACCTGGTACTGCTGGTACTGGCCCTTGGCGAACTTGGGCATGCCGGTGACCTTGGCGAACTTGTTGGCGTCCGCGTGCATGGTCGGGGACGCGTAAGCATCCACAATGGCCACCGTCTGCCCCTGGCCGGACATCCGCGACGCGGTGATGCCGTAGGCGCCCCGGACCTGCTTCGGCGTGTAGCCGCACACGTTCCAGGACTGGTGCGAGCCGTACGCCTTGGGCTTGCTGGTGGCGATCTTCTGGCCGTAGTAGGACGAGCACGGGCCGGCCACCCAGTAGTTCGGCCCCGGCGGCGGCAGGTCGGGCTTGATCTGGCTCTTCGCGGTGTCCAGGCCGGCCACCGCGAGAACCGAGCTGGCCACCGGCGCGGGTGCGGTGGCCGCCGACTCGGGGGCCCGCGCGACCTGCCCGCCGGGCGCCCGGTAGGTACCGAAACTGACCCCGAACGCCTTGCTCGCGGCGGCCAGCGAACCGCGCACCGCGATGTAGGCGCCCGCCGGATGCGCGGCGCTGACCTGCGTCACGCTCAGGCCGGACGAGGTGAGCCAGGACTTCACCGACGAGATCTCGGCCGCGGACGGCGCGAATTCCCTGGTCACCTCAGCAGCAGTGAGGAAGTGACGGTACTGCGAGCTCCTCGGATCGGAGACTGCGGCGACGTCGGCGGCCAGCTGAGCCGAGTTGCTGGGGGCCAGGTAAACCTTGGCGTTGACGGTTCCGCTGGCCCTGCTGCTGAGGCGTTTCGCGGCGACGGCCCACGCGGGGTGGGTGTCGGCGATCGCCCGTCTCGTGGTGCCCGCCTGCGCGGCGGTGGCGGTCGCGAGCGAGCCGAGCGTCAGTGCTCCGGCAGCGACCGCGGCACTGACCACACGCAAGCGTGTGACATGCGGCATGCACATTCCTTCCGTTGGGGCTGACCATGGCGCCATTGCCGTGTCCTGGGTGGCAGGCCACAACCCGTAAAGGCTGTAGCTGGCCAACCATCCCGCGCAAGGACTTACGGGGATAAAACGCAGTTCTGTTACCTGGGATGCCTCCTGGTGAGAAGCCCGTTACTCTGCGGCACCCCCGGGGCCGGCCGCCGGCACCTGGACCAGCAGCGCGGCTGGGCGCACCTCGACGATGAGCGCCCGGCCCGGCGCGATCACCTCACCATCCACCTCGCGGGGCAGGTCAGCGTGGGTCTCGATGTCGACCCGCCGGGCCCGGTACCGTTCCAGCCGGCGGTCGTCGTGCCGGCTGCCGGTCAGCACGCGGTGCGCCACCAGGCCCCAGCCGAGCGGGCCTACCGGGGCCAGGATGCCCACGTCGAGCACGCCGTCGTCGAGCCGCGCGTCGGGCAGCAGGGCGAAGCCGCCGGGCAGCAGGCCGGCGTTGCCCACGGCCACCGACCGGGCCAGGCGCAGCAGCGGCGGCCCGCCGTCTAGCCGCACGCTGAACTCGTGCCGCCGCCCGGGCAGCCGGGCCGCGCCGGCCGCCGCGTAGCCCAGCCAGCCGAACCGTTCCTTGAGCAGCCGCGGCGTGGCCGCGACCACCGCGGCGTCCAGCCCGATGCCGGCCATGGCCGCGTACGGCATGCCGTCCGCCTCGGCCAGGTCGATCCGCCGCGGCCGGCCGCCGAACGCCACCGCCAGCACGGCGTCCAGCCGCCGCGGCAGGCCCAGCGCCCGGGCGGCCAGGTTGGCCGTGCCCAGCGGCACGATGGCCAGCGGCACGCCGCCGCCCGCCAGCGCGTGCGCGCAGCTGCGGACCGTGCCGTCGCCGCCTGCCGCCACGACCAGCCCAGCGCCCGCGGCCACCGCGGCCCGGGCCACCCCGAGGCCCTGGTCGTCCCGGGTGGTCTCGAAGAACTCGGCGGCCAGGCCGCTGGCCCGCGCGGCCTGGCCGCACCGCCGCCGGAACCCGGCCGCGTCACGGACCCGCATCCGGTTGAGGATGATCGCGGCGGATGGCATGGCGAGGCACACGATAGCGTGATGGTGTGGCGGCCATTCTTTCCCTCGCGGCCGGCCAGGCGGCCGGCTACCAGGGCCCGCCGGAACTCACCGCGGCCCGGGTCTTCACCTCGTGGACGCTCGACCTGCCCGTGCTGCTGGCCGTGCTGCTGGCCGGCGGCCTGTACCTGGCCGGGGTACGCCGGCTGCGCCGGGCCGGGCAGCCGTGGCCGGCCGCCCGGCGGTGGTGCTTCTACCTGGGCGGGCTCGGCACGCTGGTCATCACGACCATGTCGTTCCTCGGCGTGTACGGCAGCGTGCTGTTCTACATCCGCTCGGTGCAGACCATCCTGCTGCTGCTGGTGGCACCGCTGTTCCTCGCGCTCGGCCGGCCGCTGACCCTGGCCATCGCGACGCTGCCCCGGCTCGGCCCGCGGCTGGACGCGGCGGTGCGCAGCCGGGCCGCGCGGCTGCTCACGTTCCCGGCCATCACCACCCTGGTGCTGGTGCTGGTGCCGTTCGTGCTGTACTTCTCCCCGTGGTACGCGGCCAGCCTGCAGCATGACGTGGTCCGCCAGGTCACCTACCTGGCCCTGCTGGCCCCGGGGTTCGTGTTCTTCTGGACGTTCCTCCGGGTCGACCCGGTGCCCAAGCAGTACCCCTACCTGGTTGGCCTGTGGGTCAGCGCGGGCGAGGTGGTCGGCGATGCCGTCCTCGGCCTGGCCGTGCTGTCCAGCCAGGCCCTGCTGGCCGGGGCCTACTACCACGCGCTGGGCCGCCCCTGGGGGCCCAGCCTGCGCAGCGACCAGATCATCGGCGGCGGAGTGCTCTGGGTGCTCGGCGACATCGTCGGGCTGCCGTTCCTGGCCGCCCAGTTCGTCCAGATGATCCGGGAGGACAAGACCGAGGCGGCGGCCGTGGACGCCGCGCTCGATGCGGCCGAGGCCGAGGCCGAGGCCGCCCGGGCGGCACCCCAGCCGGGCGGGTCCGGGGAGACCCGGGACACGAGCGGGGACGCGAGCGTGGACCAGCCCTGGTGGGAACGCGATCCGAGGTTCGCCGACCGGTTCCGGTCGGCCAACGACTCCTGACGCCGTCAGTACGTGCGCTTGACCAGGAACGCCCAGCCGTGGGGCAGGGCGGTCTCCACCACGAACTCCTGGGACTTCATCATGCACCACGCCGGGATGTCGGTCTGGGCGGCGGGATCGTCGGCCAGCACGGCCACCGTGGCCCCGATCGGCACCTCCCTGATCCGCTCGGCCAGCATGATGATCGGGATCGGGCACTTCCGGCCGAGCGCGTCGATGGTCAGCATCGGTGCCGGGCGCGTCGGGGGGGTCATCCGGTTGCCTCTCTACGCCGCTCAGGCCGGGTGCCGGGGGGAGTGCCGATCGTCACGCTTTCCACTAACAGAGCGACAATACTCCGCAGCGGACCCGTCTTCTGCTCAGCCCTCCGCATGCATGGTGCCACGCAGAAGCGATACCCGCACGTCGCTGTCTGTAAGCGCAGCGATGCAGGACACGCTGGGCCGCCAATCGGGGTCCCCCGCGAGGGCCGGGGACAGTGCACGATACTGTTTGCACGACAGCCTGTAGGACGAGCCATGAGCTGCGCGCGCAGCCGGGTGTCATTCCGCTGGGAAGGCAACCTGTGAGTCCCACCCCCAGCGCCCCCCGCCGACGGGGCGCGCATGATCCGGGCCAGGCGCCCGGAGCCGAAGCACTAGCCGGGTCCGGCAGCGCACCGGCCAGCCCGGCCCCGGCCAGCCCGGCCCGCCAGCTGCGCCGGTGGGCGCTGCGCTCGGTTATGCTCGGCGCCGTCGTGCTGGCCACGGCGGGCTGCCAGTCCAACGCGTTCACCCGCCTCGGCCTGCCCACCCCGGTGACCAAGCAGGGCGAGGTCGTGGTCACCCTGTGGCGCGGCAGCTGGATCGCGGCCCTCTGCGTGGGCGCCGTGGTCTGGGGCCTGATCCTGTGGGCCGTGATCTTCCACCGGAAGAGCTCGGACCGGCCGCCGCGGCAGGTGCGGTACAACCTGCCGATCGAGATCATGTACACGGTCGTGCCGTTCATCATGGTCGGCGTGTTCTTCTTCTTCACCGCCCGGGACGAGAACTACATCGACAAGCTCACCCCGCACCCGGACGTCACGGTGAATGTGACCGGGTACCAGTGGAGCTGGGAGTTCCAGTACCCGCAGTACAAGACGCCGGGGTCGGGCACCGGGATGGTGACCGACACCGGCCAGCCCTGGCCGGGCCGGCTCCCGGTGCTGGTCATCCCGGAGAATGAGACGGTGCGGTTCAACCTGGTCTCGGTGGATGTCGTGCACTCGTTCTGGATCGTCCCGTTCGAGTTCAAGCGGGACGTGGTCCCCGGGCACCCGAACCACTTCGAGGTGACACCGATCAAGACGGGTACGTTCATCGGCCGCTGCACCGAGCTGTGCGGTGTGTACCACAGCCGGATGCTGTTCACGGTGCGGATCGTCACTCCGGCCCAGTTCCGCGCCTGGGTCAGCGCGCAGCAGCACGCGCAGTCTTCAGCAGGGGGTGCATGACGTGACCACCGTTGAGCAACCGGCCGTGACCGCGGCCACCGGTGTGGCACCGGCCCGCAAGGGCTCGATCCTGGCCGCCTGGCTGTCCTCGACCGACCACAAGGTCATCGGCCATCTGTACCTGATCACCTCGTTCGCGTTCTTCCTGATCGGCGGCCTGATGGCCATGATCATGCGGGCGCAGCTGTTCGGCCCGGACAACCACATCGTGTCCGACCAGCAGTACAACGAGCTGTTCACCATGCACGGCACGATCATGCTGCTGCTGTTCGCCACCCCGCTGTTTGTCGGGTTCGCGAACGAGATCATGCCGCTCCAGATCGGCGCGCCGGACGTGGCGTTCCCCCGGCTCAACCTGCTGAGCTATTACTTCTTCCTGTTCGGCGGCATCATCCTGCTGGTCAGCTTCCTCACCCCTGGCGGGGCGGCGTCGTTCGGCTGGTACGCCTACTCGCCGCTGACCAACGCGGTGTATTCGCCGGGCATCGGCGCCGATATGTGGATCATGGGCCTGGCGCTGGCCGGGCTGGGCACGATCCTCGGTGGCGTCAACTTCGTGACCACGATCATCTGCATGCGGGCGCCCGGCATGACCATGTTCCGGATGCCCATCTTCACCTGGAACATCCTGCTCACCAGCCTGCTCGTGCTGCTCGCGTTCCCGGTGCTGGCCGCGGCGCTGCTGGTGCTGGAGATCGACCGCAAGCTGGGGGCCCAGGTGTTCAGCGCGTCCAGCGGCGGGGCGATCCTGTGGCAGAACCTGTTCTGGTTCTTCGGTCATCCCGAGGTCTATATCGTGGCGCTGCCGTTCTTCGGCATCGCCACCGAGGTGCTGCCGGTATTCAGCCGCAAGCCCTGCTTCGGGTACAAGGGCCTGGTCGGCGCCACGATCGCCATCGCCGGGCTGTCCCTGACCGTGTGGGCGCACCACATGTTCACCACCGGTGCGGTGCTGCTGCCGTTCTTCTCGTTCATGACGTTCCTGATCGCGGTGCCGACCGGGGTGAAGTTCTTCAACTGGGTCGGCACCATGTGGCGGGGCCAGCTCACGTTCGAGCCGGCCATGCTGTTCGCGATCGGCTTCCTGGTGTCGTTCCTGTTCGGCGGGCTGACCGGGGTCATCCTGGCCTCGCCGCCGCTGGACTTCCACGTCAGCGACTCGTATTTCGTGGTCGCCCACTTCCACTATGTGCTGTTCGGCACCGTGGTGTTCTGCATGTTCAGCGGGTTCTACTTCTGGTGGCCCAAGTTCACCGGGAAGATGCTGGACAACACGCTCGGCAAGTGGCATTTCTGGACACTGTTCATCGGGTTCAACATGACGTTCCTGGTGCAGCACTGGATCGGCGTCGAGGGCATGCCGCGCCGGGTGGCCAACTACCCATTCCTGCCCCCGGACGTGACCACGCTGAACCAGATCTCCAGCGTCGGGTCCTGGATTCTCGGCGCGTCCACGTTCTTCTTCCTCTACAACGTGTACAAGACCTGGAAGTACGGCGAGCAGGTCACGGTGGATGACCCATGGGGCTACGGGAACTCGCTGGAGTGGGCCACGTCCTGCCCGCCGCCGCGGCACAACTTCACCCGGATCCCGCGCATCCGGTCCGAGCGGCCCGCGTTCGACCTGCACTACCCGCACATCCAGTCGGGCCGGACGCACCAGCAGCGGCTCACCGAGCATAAGTGACCTGCGGGTGGCTTACTGGCGAGAAGGTGTCAGATGAAGTTTGAGGGGTCCCTGTTCATCGGGTGCGCGATCTTCTTCGGCTGCACCGACATCGTGTACTGGTACTTCTCCAAGGACCCGACCGGCACCACCGCGCTCGCGCTGTCCGTCGCGCTGGCCTTCCTGACCGGGTTCTACCTGCTGTTCACCGGCCGCCGGCTGCCGCCGCGGCCGGAGGACAACCCGGAGGGCGAGATCGCCGAGGGTGCCGGGGAGCTGGGCTTCTTCAGCCCGCACAGCTGGTGGCCGCTGTACGTGGGGCTGGCCGCCGCGCTGGCCGCGTTCGGGGTGGCGATCGGCTGGTGGCTGTTCCTGATCGGCCTGCTGTTCACGTTCCTGACCGTGATCGGTTTCGTCTTTGAGTACTACCGCGGCATTTACGCCCACTAACCCCCGGTCCCCCAGCCATTCGTGATCATGGCTTTGGTGTCGTCACGACGACACCAAAGCCATGATCACGGTCTTTCATGCCGGGTTTACTCGGCTGGCGGTATCCCACTCCGGTGGCTTGTGCATGAAGCGTAGGGTTTTGCCTGCTGTGGCTACGGGGAGTTAGCTAGAGTCACTTGGGCTATTGGGGGTAGCACCGTGTCGGGGGACATTTCGCGCACCGCCCGCAAGTTTTCGCGCCGCGGGCTCCAGCAGTGGATCGTGGCCGGAGCCGGGGTGGCCGGCCTGGCGCTCGTCAGCGCGTGCGGCGGGGGCGGCTCAGCCGCCCCCAGAGCCGCTGTGCACCCGCTGGCCAGCGTGACCATCACCGGCGGGACGGTGACGTTCAGCTCGGCCGCCAGGGCCGCTGGGCCGGCCGCGCACGCGGCCGGGTCGGCGCACCCCGCGGTCCAGGTGGACACCCGTCCCGACCTGGGCATCCAGGTCGCGGCCCGCCGTGGCACGCTGACCGCGGTGACGGTGCGCAACGCAGCCGGCCAGCTGGTGCCGGGCAGTTACCGCACCGGGTCGCAGAGTTGGCACACCGGCTGGGCGCTGGCCCCGGCGCAGGCCTACCAGGTCACCGCGACGGCCGTGAACAGCAAGCACCAGCGGACCGTGATCAGCGGGACGTTCCGGACGTTCCGCCCGGAGCACGCCGTCACCGTCAGCACCACGATGACCCCGCACGAGACGTACGGCATCGGCATGCCGATCATGCTCTCGTTCAGCCGGCCGGTGACCGACCAGGCGGCCGTGGAGCGGTCGCTGCAGATCACCTCCAGCAAGCCGGTGACCGGCGCCTGGTACTGGATGAACCGCAAGAGCGTGTGGTTCCGGCCGCGCGGGTACTGGCCCGCGCACACCCAGGTGCGGTTCACCGCGCACCTGGCCGGCGTGCAGACCGCGCCCGGCGTGTTCGGCCGGGCCGACCTCAGCCAGGGCTTCCGGATCGGCAGTTCGCTGGTCGTGGTGGCCAACACCGCCACCCACTACATGAAGGTGTGGTGGCGGGGCCGGCCGATGGGCAACTGGCCGATCAGCACCGGGCGGCCGGGCATGGACACCGCCGACGGCCGCTACCTGTCGTTCGCCATGGCCAACCCGGTGGACATGAACTCAGCCACGATCGGCATCCCGGCGGGCAGCCCGGGCTACTACAACGAGCTGGTCTACGACGCGGTGCAGTTCACCGACAGCGGAACGTACATTCACAGCGCCCCGTGGTCGGTGGCCGAACAGGGCATCGTCAACGTGAGCCACGGCTGCGTCAACGTGGGCCCGGCCAACGCGGTCTGGTACTACGACCATTCGATGCTCGGTGACCCGATCAGCGTGGTGGGCAGCCCGGTCCGCGGCACCTGGGGCAACGGCTGGACGATCTACTTCCTGAGCTGGCACAAGCTGCTGGCGGGCAGCGCCACCGGCGACGCGGTGCTGGCCTCGGCCAGCGGCAGCCGGTTCGTGCCCGGGTCCTCGGCCGGGCCGGCCACGGCCGGGACGCCCAGCCCGGTCCAGGTCACCCGGCTCGCCCCGGGCTGAGGCCCCCCGGGCTGAGGCCCCGCTCCGGGCTGAGGCCCCACCCGGGCTGAGGCCCCACCCGGGCTGAGGCCCCGCCCGGGCAAACGTCGCGGCCAGGATCCGGGATGGCCCGGCTCCTGGCCGCGATGCGCTGCGGGTTCCGCTAGTGGCGGCCCGGCTCATCCTCCGCGCCGGTGGACTGACCCTGGCCGAGCACGGTCTTGGCCGGCTCACCGGCCGTCACCGCGGCCTGCTCCGGCTCGTGGTGACCGTTGCCATGGCCGTTCCCGTGCCCGTCGCCGGTGGGCGCCGGGACCTGCTCGGTGACCACCCGGCCCAGCGCCAGCCGGACCTTGCCCAGCGCGCCGCGGGTGGCGGGTGGCGGCACCTGATCGTCGCCGTCGGGCGGCGCGGGCAGCTCAGCCACCGGGCGCTTGGCCAGCAGCACGGCCCGCTGTTCCTCCGGGACGGGCGCGTGCCGCTCGATGAACTCGCCCTCCGGCGTCATCTCGATGATGCCGGTCTCGTAGCCGTGCAGCAGCGACTCGTTGTCCTTGCGCTGCAGGCCGAGGCAGATCCGCTTGGTCACCCAGTAGGCCACCACCGGCCCGATGAAGATCGCGTACCGGGCGATCTCGGTCGTGAGATACAGCGAGATGTCCAGGTGGTCGGCGATGACGTCGTTGGCGCCCTCCAGCCACAGGATGCCGTAGAACGTGATCACGCCCATGCCGACCGCGGTCCGGGTGGCGGCGTTCCGCGGCCGGTCGTTGACGTGGTGCTCGCTGTAGTCACCGGTGAGCCAGCGTTCGAAGAACGGCCATATCGCGGCCCCGGTGAAGATGAGGCCCAGCGGGACCAGCGCCGGGATGACCACGTCCCAGGCCACGGTGTGCCCGGCCAGGTCCCACGTCCAGCTGGGCATCATCCGCAGCGAGCCCTCGAGCGGCCCCATGTAGAAGTCGGGCTGCGAGCCCGCCGAGATCTCCGACGGGTTATACGGGCCATACAGCCAGATCGGGTTGATCTGGGCGAACGTGGACAGCACGGCCAGGAAGCCGAAGATGAACATAAACCAGGCGCCGGTCTTGGCCATGAAGTACGGGTACATCGGCTGGCCGACCACGTTCGTGTTGGTGTGCCCCTCGCCCGGCATCTGGGTGTGCTTCTGGTGGAACATGAAGAACAGGTGCGCGGTGATCAGGGCCAGCAGCAGCCCGGGAATCAGCAGGATGTGGATCACGTACAGCCGGGGGATGATGTCGTTACCCGGGAACTGCCCGCCGAACAGGAAGAACGACAGGTAGGTGCCGACGATCGGGATGCCCAGCGCGACACCCTCGGTGATCCGCAGCCCGGTCCCGGACAGCAGGTCGTCCGGCAGCGAGTAGCCGAACAGGCCCTCCAGCAGGCCCAGGGTGAACAGCACGATGCCGATCAGCCAGTTGAACTCACGCGGCTTGCGGTACGCGCCGGTGAAGAAGATGCGCAGCATGTGCGCGATCAGCGCGGCCATGAACAGGTCCGCGGCCCAGTGGTGGATCTGCCGCATGAGCAGCCCGCCGCGGACGTCGAAGCTGATGTTCAGCGTGGACGCGTACGCCTCGCTCATCCGCACGCCGTCGAGCCGGGTGTAGACGCCGTGGTAGACCACGGTGTTCATGCTGGGCTTGAAGAACAGGGTCAGGAACGTGCCGGTGAGCAGCAGGATGATGAACGAGTAGAGGGCGATCTCGCCGAGCAGGAACGACCAGTGGTCCGGGAAGACCTTCCGCAGGAAGGTACGGGTCGACTTGGCGGCCCGCAGCCGGTCGTCGAGGAAGACCCCGGTCTGGCCCAGCACCTTCTCGACCGGGCCCTCGACCTGCCCGTTGACCTGGCCGTTGGCCGGAGCGCCGTTGGTACTGCTCATCCCCGCTCCCAGAAGCTTGGGCCGACCGGCTCGTGGAAGTCGCTCAGCGCGATCAGGTACCCCTCGGAATCCACACCCATGGGTAGCTGCGGCAGCGGCCGGGGCGCGGGCCCGAACAGGACCTGGGCGCCCTGTGGGGCGTTGAACGTGGACTGGTGGCACGGGCACAGGATGTGGTGAATCGTCTGGTCGTACAGCGCCACCGGGCAGCCCACGTGGGTGCAGATCTTCGAGTACGCGACGATGTTGTCCACCGTCCAGTTCATGTTCGTTGGGGCCCGTAGCTGGCCCGGCTCGAACTTGATGATGATCACCGCGGCCTTGGCGATCGCGTCGTCGTCGTCCTGGTAGCCCTGGGGGATCACGGTGATCATCGAGCCCGGGGTGTCGAAGTCCTCCGGCTTGATCGGCGTGTTGCTGCCCGCGATGGAGAGCCGCAGGCCCTTACGCCACACGGTGTGCCGCAGCGACGTGCCGGGCAGCGGGCCCATGTCCCGGAGCAGCACCAGCGGGGCCAGGCCCAGCGGGATGGTGGCCGCGATCAGGGTGCGGCGCAGCAGCGGCCGCTTGACGAACTGGCTGGTCTCGGCGCCCTCCTTGAACGTCTCGGCGAACGCCTCCCGGTCCGCCTGGGACGAGGCCAGCGGGTGGCGTTCCTCGGTCAGTTCCACGTCGGGCATGATCGACCGGACCCAGATCACCGCACCCACGCCGAGGGCCAGGAACGCCACCGACATGGAGACGCCCAGGGCCAGGTTGGACCGCAGCACCGAGTCCAGCGACGTGGGGCTGAGCTCGAGCCCGATGTATGCCGCGATGAACCCGATGCCGCCCAGCATGGACAGGATGAACAGCGCGGCCACGGTCCGTTCCGCCCGCTTGGCCGCCACCGGGTTGGGCGGGTCGGCGGGCAGCTCACGCGGAGCGGGCGGGGGATTGTCCTGCCGCGCGGTGCCGAGCAGGGTGCGCTGCTCGGCGGGCGGGGGAGTGCCGATCACCCGGCGCGGGGCGCGCGACGGCTCGGCCTCCTCG
The DNA here is from genome assembly GCA_963834515.1 of uncultured Actinomycetes bacterium. GTDB lineage: Bacteria > Actinomycetota > Actinomycetes > Streptosporangiales > Streptosporangiaceae > RYN-230. The sequence continues at coordinate 830,591 of CAWICB010000002.1, forward strand.
CCGTGGCCGGGGACGTCTGGTGAGTAGTCTTCGGTGCCGCTCATGAGTGCTCGCGCCGCCTTGCCGTGATCCACATGGCGACCAGGATCAGGCCGCCGATCCCGCCGATCCAGCCGACCAGGCCCTCGGTCACCGGGCCGATCCGGCCGAGGCTGAAGCCGCCGGGGTTGGGCTCGCTCCGGGTCTGCGTGATGTACGCGATGATGTCGCGCTTCTCACTGGGAGTAATCGTAGTGTCGTTGAACACCGGCATGGCCTCCGGGCCGGTCAGCATGGCCGTGTAAATCTGGGTCGGCGTGGACTGGGTCAGCGCGGGCGCGTACTTCCCGTTGGTCAGCGCGCCGCCCGCGCCCACGAAGTTGTGGCACTGCGAGCAGTTCTCGGTGAACAGCTCCTGGCCCAGGCCGGAGTCCGCGCCCACCGTGCTCACCTGTGCCGGGGAGGGAATCGTCGGCCCCCCGCCCAGGGACTGGATGTAGGCGGCCACCGCGCGCGTCTGCACCTCGTTCAGCACCGGCGGCTTGCGCGGCATCTCGGCCTCGATCTCCTTGGCCGGCATCCGGCCGGTGCTGACCTGGAAGTACACCGCCGCCGCGCCCACCCCGATCAGGCTGGGACCGGTGTTGGTGCCCTGCGCGTCCAGGCCATGGCAGCTGGAGCAGTCCTGCACGAAGATCTGGCGGCCCTGGTCGATCTGGGTCTGGTCGGCCGCCGGCGCGGACGCGCTGGCCGGGCTGCCGCTGGCGCTGACCGCCGCGTACCCCCCGCCCACGGCCAGCAGGCCCAGCAGCACAACGGCGTATCCGGCGGCCGGGCGCCGCCGCCGCGCGGTGATCCAGCTCAATGGAGCCCTCATCTTCTGGTCTGTGCTCTTCTGGTTCGGCATGTGCTGCGCCTCGCTCAGGTATTCGTCGCGAGGGTGGTTACTGGATGAGGTAGATCGTGGTGAACAGCGCGATCCAGACCACGTCCACGAAATGCCAGTAGTAGGAGACGACGATGGCGCTGACCTGCTGCTCGTGGGTGAACGTCTTGGCCACGTAGGTGCGGCCCAGGACGAACAGGAACGCGATCAGGCCGCCGGTCACGTGCAGCCCGTGGAACCCGGTCGGGATGTAGAACACCGACCCGTAGGCGCTGGACGAGATGGTCAGGTGCTGCTTGCGGATCAGGTCCAGGTACTCATAGCCCTGGCCGCACACGAAGTACAGGCCCATCAGGAACGACAGCCAGTACCACTCACGCAGCCCCCAGCGGGCCGGCTGCCAGATCCGCCCGGCCCGGCGAAGCTGGCCGCGCTCGACCGCGAACACGCCAAGCTGGCAGGTCACACTGGACAGCAGCAGGACCGTGGTGTTGATCGACCCGAGGGTCAGGTCCAGGTGGGCACCGGGCCAGTGGATGCCCTCGCCCTTGTCCACGGACCGGATGGTGAAGTACATCGCGAACAGCGCCGCGAAGAACATGAGCTCCGAGGAAAGCCACACGATGGTGCCCACGCTGACCAGGTTTGGCCGGGCTGACGGCGGCCTGGGGGTGGGTGCTTTCTCGGCTACGGATGCGGTGGCCACGGGGTCATTATTACGACAACCCGTAGGCGAGCGTCGGCCGACCCCCCGTGTCGGTACCATCCAGTTCTATGAAGGTCGTTGTCTACAGCCATGACGCGGACACCCGGGCCCGGATGCGGCTCGCCATCGGCAGCCGCCCGGCGCCGGACGTGCCCGAGGCGGAGATCATCCCGGTGGCCACCGAGCCAGCCCTGTTCCGCCTGCTCGACGCCGGTGGCGCGGACGTCATGGTGCTGGACGGCGAGGCGCAGCCGGCCGGCGGCATGGGTATCTGCCGCCAGGCCAAGGACGAGATTTACAACTGCCCGCCGGTGCTGCTGGTGGTCGGCCGGGCTGACGACGGCTGGCTGGCCACCTGGTCCGGCGCGGACGCGGTGACCAGCCACCCGATCGAACCGGTCCCGTTTGCGGCCGCCCTGGCCGGGCTGATGCGGCAGCAGGCCAATGGCCAGCTGCCCGCCCAGGCCTGAGCGGCCCGGATGGCCTGGTAGATATGGCCTGGTAGATAAGGACGGCGATGCAACCGAGCATGTCGTGGCGTGGCCTGATCGGCGCGCTGATCCGCGGCGAGACGCTCAGCCCGGACCAGACGGCCTGGGCCATGAACGAGATCATGGAGGGGGCCGCCACCCCGGTCCAGGTGGCCGGGTTCGCGGTCGCGCTGCGGATGAAGGGCGAGACGGCGGGTGAGCTGGCCGGCCTGTCCGACGTCATGCTGAGCCGGGCCACCCCGATCAGCGTGCCGGGCCCGCTGGTCGACCTGGTCGGCACCGGCGGTGACGGCGCGCACACGGTGAACATCTCCACCATGGGCGCGATCGTGGCCGCGGCGGCCGGCGTCCGGGTAGTCAAGCACGGCAATCGCGCGGCCAGCTCGGCCTGCGGCGCGGCCGACGTCCTCGAGGCGCTGGGCGTGGCCATCACGCTGCCGCCAGCGGCCACCGCCCAGCTGGCCGAGGAGACCGGGATCGCGTTCCTGTTCGCGCCGCTGTACCACCCCTCGTTCCGGCATGCGTCGGCCGCGCGCAGCGAGCTGGGCGTGCCCACCGTGTTCAACGCCCTTGGCCCGGTGTCCAACCCGGCCCGGCCCGGTGCCCAGGCCGTAGGGGTGTCCGACCCGCGGATGGGCGAGGTCATGGCCGGGGTGCTGGCCGCGCGGGGCTGCTCGGCCCTGGTGTTCCACGGCGACGACGGCCTGGACGAGCTGACCCCGGTCGACCACGTCCACGGTGTGGGTGGTGCACGACGGCACGGTGGCCCGGACCGGGCTCGACCCGGCCGTGCTGGGCCTGCCCCGGGCCGAGCCGGGCAGCCTGCGCGGCGGCGACAAGGAGCACAACGCGGCGGTGGCCCGCGCGGTACTGGGCGGTGCAGCCGGGCCCGGTGCGCGACACCGTGCTGCTTAACGCCGCGGCCGCACTGGCCGCCGCGGCCGGGGTGCCCGGGCCCGAGGGGCTGGACAAGGCTCTCGCCGAGGGGTACGCCCGCGCAGCCGCTGCGGTGGATTCAGGGGCGGCCCGGGATCTGCTGGGCCGCTGGGTGACGGTGAGCCAGCGGCTGGCGGCTCAGTCCGCCTCGTAACCCAGCGAGAACGCGGCGTCCAGGTCGTGCCGCGAGTAGGTGCGGAACGCGATGTGCGTCTCGGTGTGCGTCACCCCGGCCACCCGGTTCAGCCGGCCCGGGATCACGTCGGCCAGCTCCTCATGGGCCCGGACCCGGACCAGCGCCACCAGGTCGAACTCGCCGGTCACCGAGTACACCTCGGAGACCTCCGGAATCTGCGCGATGACCTCGGCCGTTTCCGGGATGCGGGCCACGTCGGCCTTCACCAGCACGATCGCGGTGATCACCTGATGCCTCCTCGCGCGCCACTCTCGCAGCCGTCCGGGGACTGGGACCGCGAGACCTCTGCCCGCAGAGCGTACTCCTGCTCGGCCAGCAGCCCGGCTAGGGTGCGCACGCCGCGCGTCGTGAACACGGCCAGCAGGCCGTCCAGCACCGTGGCCGTGGCCCGGGCGTCGGCCAGCGCCCGGTGCTGCGGGCCGGGCGCCGCGCCGAAGTAGCCCGCCAGCGTGCTCAGCTTGCAGTTCGGCACGTCGTCCGCGGCCAGTGCTCCCTCGGCCAGCAGGCGGCGGGCCAGCGGCACGGTGTCCAGCACCGGCCCGGCCGGCCTGGGCAGCCCGCCGCCCACGCAGGCCGCGGCCAGGAAGCCGATGTCGAACGGCGCGTTGTGCGCGGTGAGCACCGCGCCCCGCGCGAAGTCCAGGAAGCTGGCCATCGCCGCGGCCGACCGGCGGCGCCGCGGCCACCATCGCGTCGCTGATCCCGGTCAGCGCCACGATGTCGGGCGGGATCTCCAGGCCCGGGTTGACCAGGGTGCTGAACTCGGCGCGGATCTGGCCGCCGGTCATCCGGACCGCGCCGATCTCGGTGATGCCGGCCTCCGCCGGTGACCAGCCGGTGGTCTCCACGTCGACGATCACGAAGTCGGTCACTTCGAAGGCGCGCCGGGCGGCCCGGGACTGGCGAAGCCGCGCCCGGACCGCTGCCATCCAGTCCCAGAGGATCACGACGTTCACGGTAGGCCCAGCTGCCGACATTCCGGCCGGGGCACGCCGGCGCTCGGCGGCCAGCCGGTCAGCTCAGCCGGGTCCGGAAGCACTCGGTCCGGTACGGGCAGGGCCAGCTCGCGGTGGCCGGCCAGCGCCGGGTGGGTGTCCGCGAGCCGGGCCACCCCGGCCAGCACCTGCGGCCCGCTGGGCGGCCGGCATGGTGATGACGTAGCTGCGCGAGGCGGCCATGTCGATCAGCTGGTCCCGGGTCAGCCGGTGTACCCACTCGACGGTGCGCCGCTCGAGCGGGCCGAACGGCGGGCTGATGACGCGCCGGATGCTGGTCATGTCCTGGCGGCTGGCCTGGTCCGCGTCGCCGGGATCGTGCCAGGATCCGGCCGAGCTCGGCCACCCAGTCCACCCGCTCATCGCGGACGTTCCACAGCAGGCCGAGCTGGCCGCCGGGGACCAGCACCCGGGCCACCTCAGGGACCGCGCGGGCCGGGTCCACCCAGTGCCAGGCCTGGGCCACCAGCACGGCGTCCACGCTGCCGTCGGGCAGCGGGATGTCCTCGGCCGTGCCGGCGTGCACCGCGGACCCCGGGCACCGTCCGGGCCAGTTCCTCGCGCATGCCGGCGCAGCGGCTCGACGGCCACCACGTCCAGGCCGCGGCCGCAGCAGCTCACGGGTCAGCTTGCCGGTGCCGGCGCCGAGGTCGAGGACCCGGGCCGCCCCCGGCGGCAGCAGCCAGTCGATGGCCTCGGCCGGGTAGGGCGGACGGCCCCGCTCGTAGGCGGCCGCCGCGGCCCCGAACGAGGTGGCCTGCTCCCGCCGCCGCTCGTCGTCCGTGGGCTGGTCAGCGCCGTCGCTGGGCTGGACAGCGCGGCGGGCGCGTTCGGCTGGCATGCCGGAATCATCCCAGGCTCGCCCGGGCGGGCCGCCGCCAGGGGCCGGCCGCGGCGGGTGCGTGGAGTGTCAGTACCCCCGCTTAGCGTGTCTGCCGGGTACCCCAGGCGGGGTGCCGCGCGACGACCGGGCCCGGCTCAGACCAGGCCCGGGAGCTCCTCAGGAGGAGAGATGCTGATCGACTGTGACCGGTGCGAGATGCGCGACATCGCCTGCCCGGACTGCGTTGTCACCGCGCTGCTCGGCCACGCCGAGCCGCAGCCCGACCTGGACGCGGCGGAGCAGCGGGCGCTCCGCGTGCTGGCCGACGCCCGGCTGGTCGCGCCGCTGCGGCTGGTCCCGGTGGCCCGGGCGTCCTGACCACGGCCCGGCCCGGTGGCCGGGTCGCGGCCCGGATATGCGGAAACAGAAGCACCTATTGCGGACAGCCAGATCACCGGAGTTCGCGAAGCGGTGGAATTCACCGTCCCGGCTTCGCTAATGTCAGCCCCGGCCGGTTCGCTCCCCAGCCACCGCCACGGTGGCGGCGTCCGGTCACCGCCGAGTCTCTGCGCTGGCCAGGCTGGCCAGCCGGAGAGCCGGGGACCCACCGGAGAACTCGCCGGGCAGCCGCCCGTGCCACGGGTCCTTCAGGGGTGAATCGGCCGGGCTGCACCCCAGCCAGGCCGTAGGGCATCTTCCACAGCCCGAACCCGTCAGCTCACCCGGTAGGCGGGGTGGAAGAAGGAGCGTGATCACGCACGTGAGTACGCGTCCAGATGGTGAACGCGGCGGCAGGCGGGATAGACGCGAACGGATGGTGCGTGTCGCGCACGGCAGGACGCTGCGCCGCGGGGTGGCCGCCGGGCTGAGCCTGGCCGCCGCCGGGGCCCTGGCCACCATGGCCACCATGGCCAGCACGGCCGGGGCGGCACCACAGCCGACCGTCCACCAGGTCCAGCAGATGGTCAACAAGCTCACCGCCGAAGAGAACGTGGCCGTGCAGATGTACGACCAGTCGGCCGAGCAGCTGACCAGCGCCAGGCAGCGGCTCGCCCTGGTCGACCGGGAAGTCAGGACTGACCAGGCCCGGTTTACGTCGATGCGCACCCAGGTCGCGGCGATCGCGACCACGGCCTACGAGAACGGCACCATGAGCTCGATGGGCGCCCTGCTGACGTCCAGCAACCCGCAGGCCGTGATGGACCAGGCCTCGGTGCTGCTCCAGCTGTCCAGCGACCGGTCCGCCGAGATCAAGCAGTTCATCACGGCCGCCAGCCAGCTGGCCAGCGCGCAGCAGACCGCGCGCCGGACCGAGCAGGGCATCGCCAGCCTGGAGTCGCAGCGGCTGGCCCGCAAGCAGTCCATCGGCAAGACGCTGGACAAGCAGAAGGCCATTCTGGCCACGCTGACCGCCGCGCAGCAGCAGCAGGTGACCAGCTCGTCGCTGGGCGGCAGCGGGACCACCACCGCGGTGAACCACGTCCCGGTGAGCGGCGCGGCCGGCGCGGCGGTCGCCTACGCGTACTCCAAGCTCGGTGACCCCTACGTGTACGGCGCCACCGGGCCGGATACGTTCGACTGCTCCGGGCTGGTCCAGGCCGCCTGGGCCGCGGCCGGGGTGTCCATCCCGCGCACCACCTACGAGCAGGTGGCGGCGCTGCCCGCGGTCTCCACGTCCGACCTGCAGCCCGGCGACCTGCTGTTCTTCGCCGGGGACAGTCACGTTGGGATGTACGTCGGCGGCGGGTACCTGATCGACGCGCCGCAGACCGGCGAGGACGTGGAGAAGGTGCCGCTGGCCGGCTGGTACAGCGCCAACCTGGACAGTGCCGCGCGGCCCTGACCAGCGCAGCTGATTCATCCGGTGCCCCCGGGACTCGGTCCTGGGGGCACCGTGCTGCCGCGGCCCGTGCTGCTGCGGCCGGTGCCGTCCCCGGCCCGGGCCGGCCCAGGGGTGCGTGACCGGGCCAACCGGTAGTGCCGGAATCTGGGCACGGCCCGGCGGCGGCGGCCAGCACGGCCACGAGCAACCGGCGGCCTCGGCCGGCCGATAAGATCACTGCCTGATGCCTAAGGTCCTGATCGTCACCAATGACTTCCCGCCCCGGGCGGGCGGTATCCAGTCGTTCATCCACGCGCTGGCTACCCGGCTGCCCGCGGGCGGCGTGGTGGTGTACGCACCGGCCTGGGAGGGGGCGGGCGAGTTCGACCGGCAGCAGCCGTTCCCGGTGCTGCGCCACCCCACTTCGCTGATGCTCCCGGTGCCCACGGTGCGCGCCCGGGCGGTCCGCACCCTGACCGAGCACGGCTGTGACACCGTGCTGTTCGGCGCGGCCGCACCGCTCGGCCTGCTGGCGCCCGCGCTGCGCCAGGCCGGGGCGCGCCGGATCGTGGCCGTCACCCATGGTCACGAGGCGGGCTGGGCGGCGCTGCCGGGCGCGCGCCGCCTGCTCCGCCGGATCGGCGACTCGGTAGACGTGGTGACCTATCTCGGTGAGTACTTCCGGGTCCGGCTGGCCCGGGCGCTGTCCCCGGCGGCCGCGGCCCGGATGGCCCGGCTCGCCCCGGGCGTGGACACGGCCGCGTTCCGGCCTGGCGCGGGCGGGGCGGCCGTCCGGGAGCGGCTCGGCCTGGCTGGCCGGCCGGTGGTGGTCTGCGTGTCCCGGCTGGTGCCGCGCAAGGGCCAGGACACCCTGCTGCGCGCCTGGCCCGCGGTCCGCGCCGCGGGCGGCGATCCCGCGCTGCTGCTGGTCGGCACCGGCCCGGCGGACGGCGGGCTGCGCCGGCTGGCCAGCCAGCTCGGGGTGGCCGGCTCGGTGGTGTTCGCCGGCCAGGTGCCCGCGGCCCAGCTCCCGGCCTACTACGGCGCCGGGGACGTGTTCGCGATGCCGTGCCGGACCCGGCGGCACGGGCTGGACGTGGAAGGGCTCGGCATCGTCTACCTGGAGGCATCCGCGACCGGGCTGCCGGTGATCGCGGGCGACTCCGGCGGCGCGCCGGACGCCGTGCTCGGCGGCGAGACCGGCTACGTGGTGCCCGGCCGCGACGTGGCCGCGGTGGCCAGCCGGATCAGCCAGCTGCTGGCCGACCCGGCGGGCGCGCGGGCCATGGGGGAGAAGGGCCTGGCCTGGGTGGACCGGGAGTGGCGCTGGAACCTGGTGGCCCAGCGGCTGGAGCGGATCCTGGCCGGCTGAGCCCCGGGCCCAGCCCCCGCGCTACTCGTATAGCGCGTCGATGTCCTTGGCGTAGTCCTTGGCCACCGCGCCCCGGCGGACCTTGAGCGACGGCGTGAGGTAGCCCGCCTGCTCGGTGAAATCGTCCGGGAGGATCCGGAACCGGCGGATCGACTCGGCCCGGGACACGGCCTTGTTGGCGTCGTCCACGGCCGCCTGGATGTCGGCCAGCAGCTCGGGCGCCTCGGTCAGTTCTGTCATGGACGCGCCGGCCAGCGCCGGGTGGCGGCCCCGCCACGCGTCGAGCGCCTCCTGGTCCAGGGTGATGAGGCAGGCTACGTATGGCCGGCCGTCACCCACCACCATGCTCTGGCTGACCAGCGGATGCGCGCGCAGCCGGTCCTCCAGCACGGCCGGGGCCACGTTCTTGCCGCCCGCGGTGACGATGATGTCCTTCTTCCGCCCGGTGACCCGGAGGTAGCCGTCCCCGTCCAGCTCGCCCAGGTCGCCGGTGTGCAGCCAGCCGTCCGGGTCGATCATCTCTTTGGTGGCCGCCTCGTTGTGCCAGTAGCCGCTGAACACGTTGGGCCCGGCGGCCAGGATCTCGCCATCCTCGGCGATCCGCACGGTGACCGATGGGATGGGCGGGCCGACTGTCCCGATCTTGTTGCGGCTGGGCCGGTTGACGCTGATCACCGGGCTGGTCTCGGTCAGCCCGTAGCCCTCCAGCACGGTGAGGCCAGCCCCGCGGAAAAAGTGCCCGAGCCGCTCACCCAGCGCCGCCCCGCCGGACACGGCGTAGCGCACCCGGCCGCCGGTGGCCGCCCGCAGCTTGGCGTATACCAGCCGGTCGTACAGGGCGTGCTCGGCGCGCAGCCGCAGCCGCAGCCGGCCGGGTGCGGGCTGGCCGGAGGTGTCCAGCGCCTTGCTCCAGCCCACCGCGGACTGCGCGGCGGCCCTGAAGATCCGGCTCTTCAGCCCGCTGGCCGAGGCCTGCAGCTCGGCGCCGTTGTAGACCTTCTCGAACACCCGGGGTACCGCGAGGATGAACGTGGGCTGGAACGTGCCCAGGTCGGCGACCAGATTGGCGACGTCGGCGGTGTGCCCGAGCACGGTGCCTGACTCCAGGCAGCCGATCTGGATGATGCGGGCGAACGAATGAGCCAGCGGCAGGAACAGCAGCGCCGACCGGCCGGGCTCGGCGAAGATCTGCGGCAGCGCGCCGATCGCGTTCCGCACGTTGGCCAGCAGGTTGACGTGGCTGAGCTGGCACCCCTTGGGCCGGCCGGTGGTTCCCGAGGTGTAGATGATGGTGGCCAGGTCGGCGGCCGACCGGGCGGCCCGCCGCCCGGCCAGCTGGGCATCGCTGACCTGGCTGCCCTCGGCGGCCAGCTCGTCCAGCTGGGTGGCCGCGTCCGCCGCGTCCGGGCCCTCGATCAGCCAGACCCGCTGCACGGCGGGCAGCCGGCTGAGCACCTCGGTGCTGGCCTGCAGGTGCGCCGGGGTCTCCACGATCAGCGCCCGGGCGCCTGAATCGCCCAGGATCCATTCCACCTGCTCGGCCGAGGAGGTCTCGTAGATCGGCACCGTGACCGCGCCGGCCGACCAGATCGCGTAGTCGGCCACCGTCCACTCGTACCGGGTCCGGGACAGCAGGGCGACCCGGTCGCCGACGCCGATCCCGGCCGCGATGAGACCCTTGGCCAGCGCGGCCACGTCGGCCCGGAACTGGGCCGTGCTGACGTCCCGCCACCCGCCGCTGGCAGCCGCGTCCTTGCGGCGGATGGCCACCGCCTGCGGTTCGCGCTCCGCGCGCTCGAACACCACATCCGCGAGGTTCGCGGTCGGGGCGATCTCCGCTACCGCGGGGACGCTGTACTCACGCATGCCAGCTCCTGCCGGTCAGGTTCAACGGCGAACGACATGGACCGTACCTCGGTACTGGGCCAGTAGCTACCAGCAGGTAGCCACTTCAGCCTACCCACGGTGCCCGCCACCCAGGGCCGGGCTGCGCCCGGGCCGGGCTTGTACGGTTTGCTCATGCGGGTTCACGTGGTCAGTGATGTGCATGCCCGCGCGGATGCGCTGGCCGGCGCGGGTGGTGCGGACGCATTGATCTGCCTGGGCGACCTGCTGCTGTTCATCGACTACGCCGACCACGGGCAGGGCATCTTCGCCGACCTGTTCGGCGCGGAACAGGCCCGCCGGTTCGTCGAGCTGCGCTACCTCAAGCGGTTCGACGAGGCCCGGCGGATGTCCCGCGAGCTGTGGGCCCAGCTGGACGGTGACCCGTCCGGCCATCTGGAGCAGGCGGCGTCGGCCCAGTACGCGGAGCTGTTCGCGGCCATGCCTGAGCCCGCCTACCTGACCTACGGCAACGTCGACCTGCCCCGGCTCTGGGCGCCGCACCTGCGGCCCGGCCACCACGTGCTGGACGGGCAGCAGGTTGCGCTGGGGGACCGGACGTTCGGTTTCGTCGGTGGCGGGCTGTACTCGGCCTACCGCACGCCCAACGAGATCGATGAGGACACGTTCGCGGCCAAGGTGGCGGCCACCGGCCAGGTGGACGTGCTGTGCAGCCATATCCCGCCCGCCGTCCCGCAGTTGCTGTACGACACCGTGGCCCGGCGGATGGAGCGGGGCAGCGAGGCGCTGCTCCGGCACATCGAGGCGACCCAGCCGCGGTACGCCCTGTTCGGGCACGTGCACCAGCCGCTGGCCCGCCGGGTCCGGATCGGCCGGACCGAGTGCATCAACGTGGGTCACTTCCGGGCCACCGGCATCCCGTACGTGCTGGAGTGCTAGCCGGGCCGGCTGGCCGCGGCGCAGCGGGCCCCACGGCCGGGCGGCCGGGGTACGCTCCGAGCATGGGCGACAGGACGACGTCGAGCATCTCGATCGGCGCGGCCAGGCAGCACGTGATGGCCGTGATCGCCGATTTCGCCGCCTACCCGCAGTGGGCCTCCGCGGTCCGTTCGGCCGAGGTGGTGAGCCGGGACGCCGACGGGCGGCCCAGCCGGGTCCGGTTCAGCCTGGACGCCGGGATGATCAAGGACAGCTACGTGCTCGGCTACCACTGGGACGGTGACGCCGGGGTGCGCTGGGATCTGGCCGAGCCTGGGTCGGTCATCAGCGCGATGAGCGGGAGCTACGCTCTGGTACAGCAGCCGGGCGGCACCGAGGTCACCTATGAGCTCAGCGTGGACGTCCGGGTGCCCTTGCTCGGCATGCTGAAGCGCCGGGCAGAGAAGATGATTATCGACACCGCGCTGAAAGGGCTCAAGGCCCGGGTGGAGGGCCTGCGGGCGGCAGGGGCGGGCACCGCGCCGTAGCCGCCGGGACGCCGCCACCCGGTCCGTCTGGGGCCCGGCCCGCGCCGGGGCGCAGATAGCGAAGAGAGAAGGCAGCACGTGACGGAGCCATCCAGGCAGTCAGGCAGCGACCCGATCGGTGAGTTTCAGCGCTGGCTGGTCCGCTCCGGGGCACGCAGCGTGACCCGGCAGCTTGGCGGCCAGATCCGCACCACGCTGGGCGGCGGGAAGCAGAGCAGCGCCGACGTGTGGGAGACCGCGACCACCGACCACGACGAGGCGCCGGAATGCGCCTGGTGCCCGATCTGCCGGGCCCGGCGCCGGCTCCGGGAGCAGGGCCCCGGGCTGGGCAGCGGCGTAGCGGCCGCCGCCGACGCGGTCGGTGTCGTGATGCAGGACGCGATGTCCGCGTTCGAGGCCGCGGTCAACGCCGCCGGCAGGCCGACCCGCCCGCGCAGCAGCACGACCCAGCCGCCCGGCGAGGTCTGGGACGAGGTGACCGGCGAGCCGGAGACACCGCCCGCGCCGAGGCCGAGGCCGAGGCCGGCACCGAAGCCGAGGCCCGCCCCCGGGCCGAGGCCGGTGCCCGGGCCGGCCGCTAAGCCGGCGGCCGGGCCAGCCGCCAACGACGGCGGCCCGGTCACGCCAGCCCGGTTCGATGGCCCGGCCGGCGAGACCGGCACCAAGCCTGAGGAGCCCGGCCCGGCGGATCCTGGCCAGCCAACTGGCTAGAGGCAGGTCTTAACCCGCCGGAGACCGCTCCGCGCCGGCCACCGCCGGCAGACCAGCCAGCGTGCCTGTCGGCGAGGGGCCCTGCCCGTTCTGCGCCGCTGGGCGCTGGCCCCTGGTGGTCGCGCTGGTCTCGGGACATAGCGTGTGCTGCTGAGCGGGTCAGAGCATGAGGATGAGCATGTAGCTCATGGTGATGCCCATGGCGATCTTGCCCGACGCGGCGAGCCAGGGGGCGAGCACCGGCCGGCCGGCGGGGTCCTCATGCCCGGTACGGGAAGTACCTGGCCCGCCCGGGCTGCCGCTTGCGTCAGCTGTCTGGCCCGCCCCTGGGTCGGTGGCCAGCGACTCGTATTCGAGGGCCCGGCCTCGGCCTGCCGGGGTGGCCCTGGTCCGGGCCAGAGAGGCCAGCTGGTCGGTGGTCCACATGATGTAGCCGATCATGAACAGGGTCAGCACGACCGCGAAGGCTGGGAAGTCTGACGATGAGCCGGGGGACGCACCCATGCCAGGCATCGCCATTCCGGTGCCATGCTGCGCGCCGTGTGCCCACAGGAGCATGTAGAGCATCGCGACGCATTCGATAAGGTGCGGGACTGGGAAGCACCCCGGGCGGCCAGGTTTGCTGGCGCCCGGAGCGCGGAGGGCACGCCCGGCGAACCATGCTGCCGCGACCGCGAATATCACTGCCCATGCGGTCGCGGGCAGCAGGTTCAGCTGTGGCAGGAGCATCCCGGCCATCGCGGTGCCCATGACGGCATGCAGTGCGTCGGCGTCGGCCTCGGTGGCCAGCGCCCGCCTGCGGGCGACGACCAGGCGACTGGCGGAGCAGGCGGCGGTGAGGATCATGACAGCCGCGAGAACGGCGGCCAGCCAGGGCGGCCCGGTCATGTCAGCCTCCTCGCTGGGCGCCCTCGAAGATGGTTCCCAGTGACCGCAGTGGGGTCCGGAGCTTCGTGTCGGCCCATGACGCCACAAGGGTAATTGGCTATGGAAGGAACGCGCAAGCGGGGGGTATTGTTGTGATCGCGTCGATGGCATTCAGGAAACCCCTCGGGGGTATTGCCTAAACCCCCGGCAGGTATGCAGGGAACCTGGGTGGGGTATTGCTGCCAAGAATAGCGGCCAAACCTTGACCACATTCATGTTGCGGACGGCTTTCCATGGTGTGTAGATTCCCTTCCGCGGCGGCACATGGTGGTGCTTTGCCGGTCTCAGCGGCAGGTCCGGCCCTATCCACGTCACGGTGCGGGCTCAGTGGTCCCCTGCGGGATGGCCGGCCGGATTCTTGCTGGAAGGCAGGCATTGGGCGGTGTCATCTGGGGCAGTTACCGATCCGGCGTCATCTGCGCCTCGGCAGCTGGAGTTCTCGCTCCGAGGGATGACCTGCGCGTCGTGCGCGGCGCGGGTGCAGAAGAAGCTCAACGCGATCAGCGACGTCTCGGCCACCGTAAATTTCGCGACCGGGCGGGCCATTGTCACAGCTCCCCTCTCGGTTTCCGTGAGACAGCTCATCGAGACGGTGCAGCAGGCAGGCTACGGCGCCGAAGTGCTCGACCGCGGGACCGGCGGGGCAGCTCGCGGTGCCGGGGCGGGGGCGGAGGCGGCGCGGGTGCGGGATCTGCGGAAGCGGCTGGTTGTGGCGCTGGTGTTTTTCATCCCGCTGAGCGATTTGTCGGTGCTGTGGTCGCTGTTCCCGTGGTCGCGGTTGGTGGGCTGGCAGTGGATCTTGCTGGTGATTGCGGCTCCGGTGGTTATCTGGTCGGCGTGGCCGTTTCACGCCGCGGCGCTGCGCAGCGCCCGGCATGGCATAGCCACGATGGACACGCTGGTGTCGGTGGGCATTACCGCGGCGTGCGGCTGGTCGGTGTATGCCATGTTCGTGCTGGACCAGGACCAGGCCGGGATGAGTGTTTGGCAGATGCTGGAGCACGCTTCGGGCGGCGGTATCTACCTGGAGGTGGCCGCGTCGGTGACCACGTTCCTGCTGGCCGGCCGGTGGTATGAGGCCCGGGCCCGCCGCGACGCGGGGGACGCGATGCGGGAGCTGGCCGGGGCCAGCGCGCGGGATGCGTGCCTGCTGGCCGCCGACGGGACCGAGCGGCGGGTCCCGGCGGGCGCGCTGCGCCCGGGGGACCGGTTCGTGGTGCGGCCCGGGGAGCGGATCGCGGCGGACGGGGTGGTGGAGTTCGGCGAGTCCGCGGTGGACCGCAGCATGATGACCGGGGAGTCGGTGCCGGCTGATGCGGCCGGGGGGGATGCGGTGGCGGCGGGCACGGTGGTGGTGACCGGGCGGCTGGTGGTCCGGGCGGTCAAGGTGGGCGAAGATACTCAGCTGGCGCATCTGGTGGCCCTGGTGGAGCAGGCGCAGTCGCAGAAGGCGGCCATCCAGCGGCTGGCCGACAAGATCAGCGGTGTGTTCGTGCCCGTGGTGCTGGTGGCGTCCGGGCTGACGCTGGCTGGCTGGCTGCTGGCGGGCAGCCCGGCCGGGCACGCGTTCAGCGCCGCGCTGGCGGTGCTGATCATCGCCTGCCCGTGCGCGCTGGGCCTGGCCACCCCGGCCGCGCTCATGGTGGCCTGCGGGCGGGGCGCGCAGCTGGGCATCTTCATCACCCGGTACCAGGCGCTGGAATCTTCCCGGGCGGTGGACACGGTCGTGCTGGACAAGACCGGCACCGTGACCACCGGGGTGATGGCGGTTACCGGGCTGATGACCACCGCCGGGACCAGCCGCGAGGTTCTGCTCCGCCACGCCGGGGCGGTGGAGCAGGCCTCAGAGCATCCGGTGGCGCGGGCCATCAGCGGCGCGGCCCAGGCGGAGCTGGGAACGCTGCCCGATGCCGCCCAGTTCCTGGCTATGCCGGGCCTGGGCGCCCGGGGCCGGGTGGACGGCCAGGACGTGATCACCGGGCGTGCGGGCCTGTTCACCCAGCCGCCCATGACGGTGCCCGCCGGGCTGGCCGGCTGGCTGGCCGGCCAGGAAGACTCTGGTCACACCGTGGTGCTGGCCAGCTGGGCCGGGCAGGTGCGTGGCGGGTTCGCGGTCACCGACACGGTCAAGCCATCCGCCGCCGCGGCCGTGGCCGGCCTGCGGCGGCTCGGCCTGCGCACCGTGCTGCTCACCGGCGACAGCCAGGCCACCGCGCGCGCCGTCGGCGCCCAGATCGGCACCGACGAGGTGATCGCCGCGGCGCTGCCGGACCAGAAGGTCACCGTGCTCCAGAACCTGCAGGCCCGCGGCCACCGGGTGGCCATGGCCGGCGACGGGATCAACGACGGGCCCGCGCTGGCCACCGCCGACCTCGGCATCGCCCTGGGCACCGGAACCGACGTGGCCATCAGCGCCGCAGACCTGATCGTGCTCCGCGACGACCTCCGCGCCGTGCCCGACGCGATCCAGCTATCCCGCGCCACCCTGGGCGTCATCCGCGGCAACCTAACCTGGGCCTTCGGCTACAACATCGCCGCCATCCCACTGGCCGCCCTCGGCCTCCTCAACCCGCTCATCGCCGGCGCGGCCATGGCCCTGTCCTCCGCCTTCGTAGTCGGCAACAGCGTCCGGCTCCGCCACTTCGGCACCCCGGCCACAGACGGCCGGAACTGGTACCGGCCGTCGCGGGCGGGCCAGGGCCGGCGAGGGCCGTGCGGGCCGGCCGTCCCCGCCCGCGACACCGATTCAGCCGGGGTACCGGAGGAGGTGGCCTGATGTCGGGAATGAACTCGGGGATCAACGTCAACGATCCCACTGTGGTCGCGGCGTTCAAGGCGGCGCTGCTGCACCAGGGCATCATCGCGCTGCTGATCTTCTTCCTGCTCGGGTTCGCCTGGGTCGCGCTGCGGGCGTGGCTGCCCGCGGCCCAGACGTCCGGCGCCGCAGGACCCGATGGCACGCCCACAGCTGTCCTGGCCGAGCCGTCCTGGCGGCAGCTGCTGCGGATCGGGTTCGGCTTGATATGGGTCTTCGACGGCATCCTGCAAGCCCAGCCCAAGATGGCGATCGGCCTTCCGTCGCAGGTCATCGAGCCCACCGCCGCGAGTTCACCGCACTGGGTACAGCACATAGTGAACCTGGGCGGGACCACTTGGTCCTACCACCCGATGCAGGCCGGGGCATCAGCGGTATGGATTCAGGTGGGGATCGGCGTCTGGATGCTCGCCGCCCCGCGCGGCCCGCTGTCCCGGCTGGCCGGGCTGGTCAGCGTGGGCTGGGGGCTCGTGGTATGGGCCTTTGGCGAATCGTTCGGCGGGATCTTCGCTCCCGGCCTGACCTGGCTGTTTGGGGCACCCGGCGCAGTGCTGATCTATGCCGTCGCGGGCGGCCTGATCGCGCTGCCGGAGCGACTGTGGTACCGTCCCCGGCTCGGCCGAGTGGTCCTGGCCGGCCTGGGCCTGTTCCTGATCGGGATGGCGGTCCTGCAGGCCTGGCCCGGTCGCGGGTTCTGGCAGGGCACCGCGCACGGCCAGCCCGGCACCCTGGCGGGCATGACCACCACCATGGCGCAGACCCCGCAGCCGGGTTTCCTGGCCGGCTGGGTCAACGCGTTCAGCACCTTCGATGAGGCCCATGGGTTCGCCGTCAACCTGTTCGCCGTGGTGGCGCTCGCGGTGATCGGCGCCGCATTCCTGACCGGGCGGCGGCGGCTGGTCCGGCCGGCGCTCATCGCGTTCGTGGTGCTGTGCCTGGCGGACTGGGTGCTGATCGAGGACCTGGGCTTCCTCGGCGGCCTGGGCACCGACCCCAACAGCATGGTCCCGTTCGCCCTGCTGGCCACCGGCGGCTATCTCGCGCTGACCCCAGGCCCGGTGACGGCGGCCGAACCGGCCCGGCCCCGGATGTCCGTGGCGGCCTGGCGGGAAAAGGTCCGGCCCGCCTCCGTGCGCCGGGTCGTGGCCACCGCAGGCATCGGCTCGGTCGCCGCCGTCGGCGCGATCGGCCTGATCATCCTCGGCGCTGCTCCCATGGCCGCCGCGCAGGCCAGCCCCAACGCGGATCCGATTCTCGCCGAGGCCATCGCCGGGTCCGCCGCACCGCTGAACTACCGCGCCCCAGGTTTCCAGCTCACTGACCAGCACGGCCAGACCGTCAGCCTAGCCAGCCTGCACGGCAAGGTAGTACTGCTCACCTTCCTGGACCCGGTGTGTACCAGCGACTGCCCGCTGATCGCCCAGGAGTTCCGCGCCGCCGGGCAGCTCCTCGGCGCAGCCGCCCGGCACGTGGATCTGGTCGCCATCGTGGCGAATCCCGTCTACCACCAGGTTGCCTACACCCAGGCCTTCGACCGTCAGGAGCAGCTGACCCAGGTGCCGGACTGGCTCTACCTGACCGGAACCCTGCCCCAACTCCAGCAGGTATGGCGCAGCTACGGGATCGCCGCGCAGATCCTGCCGGCCGGCGGCATGATCGGGCACAGCGAACTTGCCTATGTCATTGACCGGGCCGGCCAGGTCCGGGAGGAACTCAACACCGATCCCGGGCCGGGAACGACCGCGACCAAGTCCTCGTTCGCCGTTCTGCTGGCCAACGCCGCGCGGCACGCGCTGGGGTCCTCGTGACCCGCCGCGCCACCGTTGGCTCCCTGCTGCTGGCAGGCGCGGTCATGGCGGCTGGCTGCGGTAGCAGAGCCAGCCAGTCCGCCGCACCGACCGCCCCGGCCGGGCCACCGTCCCTGGCCACCTCGCTGGTCACAGCCAGCGGGACATGGGCGGTCGCGGTGATGGGCGGTTCGGCCGCCAGCCACAACAACTTCTGGCAGCTGTTCGTCCGCCCGGCCGGAACGGCCAGCTGGCGGCTGGCCACCCCGCCCGGGGTGGCCAGCAACGGTGGCCTGGTTCTCGCGGGCCTGTCCGCCGGGTCTGTGCTGGCTGGGTTCCGGCCTAGCCAGGACCTGTCCTACTCCCCGCTCGCCACCACCCGCGACAACGGTGCCATCTGGTCACCTGGCCTGCTCGACGCCGCACTGGCCGATGTTCCCGGCGCCCTGGCCGCCAGCCAGTCCAGCGGGCGCCTGCTGGCACTGCTCGCCGACGGCACCACCGACCTGTCCGCCCCCGGTGGCACAGCCTGGCGGACGCTGGCCACCCATCGGGCCCTGGCCGCCTCCACCGCAGGCACCCGGTGTGGGCTGGTCAGCCTCACCGCAGTGGCGTTCAGCCGATCGGGGGATCCCCTGGCGGCCGGCAGTTGCGCTCGCCGCGGCACTGCCGGGATCTTCAGCTATGCCAACGGGTCATGGCACAATGCCGGGCCGGCCCTGCCGGCCGTCTACGCACACCAGGCCATCACCGTGCTGGCGCTCTCCACCACCGGCGGTGCCACGGTGGCCCTGCTGGAAGCGGGGGCCGGGTCAGCGGCACGCCTGCTGGCCGTGTGGCCCGGCGGTGGCGGGCACTGGGTCCTGTCACGGGCGCTGCGGCTGGACCGGGCCACGCCGACATCGGCGTCCCCCGGGTCGGACGGCAGCGTGGCGGTCATCCTGAGCGACGGCCATGCAGTGGCCATCACCAGACCCGGTGGCTCGTGGCGGCCCCTGCCGGTACTCCCCCCGGGCGCGGCGACACTCACGCCAGGCCCGTCGGGCGGCTGGACCGCCCTGGCTGTTCACCGCGCCCAGCTCACAGTGTGGCAGGCCGCCCCGGGTTCCCGGGCCTGGGCCAGCACCCAGGTCATCAAGGTGCCCATCCCGTACGGGTCATCAGGCTGACGCCACGTAGAGTGAGCGGGCAACGCGGGTGAGCGCTCAGCGGAGGCTGGAGAGCCACATGCACGGATACACGCAGAACAAGGACGACTACCTCAAGCGGCTGCGCCGCATCGAGGGGCAGATCCGCGGCCTGCAGCGCATGGTCGAGGACGACAAGTACTGCATCGACATTCTCACCCAGGTCGCCGCGGCCACCAAAGCCCTGCAATCAGTAGCGCTCGGCCTGCTCGAAGAACACCTGGGCCACTGCGTCGCCGGAGCCATCGCCGAAGGCGGCGATGCCGCCACCGATAAGGTCCGCGAAGCCTCCGACGCCATCGCTCGCCTCGTCAGATCCTGAGAGGCCGCCCACCTCGCAGCGCAGGCACCCGTGCCCGACGCGCGCCCACCGGCCGAGGCCACCGCTGGCCAGCAGCGATCAGCAGCCAGGTATCACTGCTGCGGCCCACCGTGACGGGACAGTGCCAGTGAAGCCGGGCCGGGGTGCGCTGGCCAGCCGCAACTTCCGGCTGTTGCTGGCCACCGATGTCGTGTCCACGTTCGGCACCGCGGTGGCGCTGGTGGCCATCCCGTTCGCGGTGCTCAGCATCGGCGGTACCGCCGCCGACGTCGGCTATGTCACGGCCGCGGGCCTGCTGCCGGTGATCGTGTTCCTGCTGCTCGGCGGCGTCATCGCGGACCGGCTGCCGCGCCAGCAGGTGGTGGCCGTGGCCAACGTGCTGCAGGCCCTGGCCCAGGCGGGCTCGGCCGCGCTGGTGCTGGCGGGCCAGGCCCGCGTCTGGGAGCTGATGGCGCTGGCCGCGCTGCGCGGCGTCGGGATGGGCTTCTACTACCCGGCCGCCGCGGGCCTGCTGCCGCAGACGGTCGCGGCGGAACACCGGGCGCAGGCCAACGCCATGGACCGCATCGGCCGGAACACCGCGCTGATCACCGGCTCGGCACTGGGCGGCGTGCTGGTCGGGGTGGCCGGTCCGGGCTGGGGGCTGGTCCTGGACGCGGCCAGCTACGCCGTAGCGGCGCTGCTCCGGGTCGGGATGCGGGTCCCGGGCCTGGCCCGCGGCTCAGCCGGGACCATGCTGCACGAGCTGCGGGAGGGCTGGCGGGAGTTCTCCTCCCGGCGCTGGATCTGGGCCATCGTGCTCGAGTTCTCCCTCCTGGTCGCGGTGTGGGACGGGGCCACCGACGTGCTCGGCCCGGTGGTCGCGCACGACCAGCTCGGCGGGGCGCACAGCTGGGGGATCGTGCTGGCCGCCCAGTCGGCCGGGGCGGTGGCCGGCGGGCTGGCCATGATCAGGTTCCGGCCGCGGCGGATGCTGCTGATCGGCAGCCTGAGCGTGGCACCGACGTCGGCCCTGCTGTTCGCGCTGGCCGTGCCGCTCACCGTGCCGGTGATCGCGGTCGCGGCGTTCGCCGCCGGGGCCTGCATCGAGGTGTTCGAGGTGAACTGGGCCACCGCCATGCAGCAGGAGATTCCGCCGGCCGCGCTGTCCCGGGTGTCCGCGTATGACGCGCTGGGCAGCTGGGGGCTGGCCCCGGCCGGCACCGCGGTGGCCGGCCCGCTGGCGGTGGCGCTGGGTACGCCCGTGGTCCTGCTCGCGGCCGGCGTCCTGATCATCGCGCTGACCGGGGCCGTGCTGTGCGTACCCGAGGTGCGGGGGCTGCGCCGCCACCGGCCCGCCCGCCCGGCTGGCCAGCGGGTTCCCTAGCGCGGTGCCGCCGCGGCGCGCCGCGGCCGGCCGTGCCTGGTGCGGGCACCCGGGATCGCGTGGCATAGTGAGGCATGGCTGCGCACCTGCAGGTACTGCCCGCTGGCCGGCTGCTGCCCGGCCACGCTGCGCTCAGTGGCCACGCCGCGCTCGGTGTGGGCGGGGTGGTTCACTTCATCTTCCGGCTGTTCGTCTGGCGGCTGCTCTGGCGCTGGAGCGTGCTGCTGTGGCACATCAAAACGTTCGGCCCGGTGATCCTGCTGCTGATCGTGCTGCTGGTGGCGCTGGCCCTGATCCTGCGGGCCCGGCGCCGGGCGGACACCAGGCCCCGGCGCGGCCCAGGGGACGATGGCCCCGGGCCGCGGGACTGGTAGCCGTCAGAGCACGGCGCCGTCGTCGGGGCCTGAATCCCGCGCCGGGCGGTCGCCCATCCGGATGACCAGGGTGGTGAACCCGCCGATGAACGCGGCTACGGCCAGGAACGCCGCCCATCCGGGCACGGCCCAGCCCGCCATGGTGGCGATGAGCAGGTAGGCCGGCCCGCCGAACAGGGCGACCCAGGCTCCTTTGGCCACCGGGTCGAGCGAGGGCAGCGGCGGCGGCACCGGCGGCACGAAGTTCTCGTCGTCCGCGGCCGGTGGCGGGCCGGCGCTGGCCGGCCGGATGATCCGCGGTTCGCTGGACCAGTGGGCGCTCCGCCCCGGGCGCCCGGGGCGGTCCGGGTCCGGATCCGCCGCGCCGGGCAGGCCGGGGCCGGGCCGGGCGCTCCCGTCGTTGCCCTGAACCGGATGGCCGAACGCCCCCGGCGGGAAGCGGTCGCCGTCCGGCCCGGAGCGGTTGTAGCCGCGCAAGGCGGCGCCGCCGCCACGGTCGTCCAGGCCGCCGCCGAAGTCGAACTCCTGGCCGGTGTCCTCGCTCAGGTCCAGCATCATGTCCGGATCCGTGTCCGGGCCCGGGTCGGCCAGCGAGCCGGCCTGGGGATGCGCGGCCAGGTTCTCCCGTTCCGGCCAGGGTGGCGCACCGCCGGCCCGGTCGGGTTCCACGGCGAAGTTCGCGATCAGGTCACGCCACGCGGATTCCTCACCGCTCGCGCCGCCGCCCACGCCGTGCCTCCTCCCCGTTCATTCGGTCTCCGCGGGCGAATGCGCGCGGATGAACTCCAGGCTCCCGGCGAAGATGGCCGGGGCATCGTTGTCCAGGGTGGCCACATGGTAGCTGTCGGCGCAATCCCGGACGGTCAGGTGGGTACCGGTCAGGCCCGCCCGGAGCACCCGCATGCTGGCCGGGCCGACCACATGGTCGGTGGTGCTCCGGTAGATCAGCACCGGCTGGGTCACGTCGCCGAGCCGCGACTGGGTCAGCTTCCACAGCGCGGGCAGCGTGGCCGCGGCCCGCACCGGCACCCGGGTGTAACCGGGTTCGGTGACGCCTTCTTTCTTGATGTCGCTGGCGATGCCAGGCAGCGACGGCACGACCAGCTTGAGCGCCGGGGCCAGCAGGAACAGCCTGGTGTCCGCGGCCACCGACGGGTTGACCAGGACCAGCCCGCTCACCGCGGGACCGCGCAGTTCGGCCATCCGCAGGGCCAGGCAGGCCCCCATCGACAGGCCCATCACGAAGATCTCGCTGGCCTGCCCGCGGAGTTCCTCGAAGCCGCGGTCCACTTCGGCGTACCAGTCTTCCCAGCGGGTCCGGGCCATCTCCTGCCAGGTGGTGCCGTGCCCGGGCAGCCGGGGCACGGACACGGTCAGCCCGGCTCCGGCCAGGTACTCCGCCCACGGCCGCAGCGAGCCGGGTGAGCCGGTGAAGCCGTGGCAGAGCAGCACGCCGGTGCTGCCCCCCGGGTGGAAGTAGGGTTCCGCGCCTGGAATGACTGGCATGACTCCATCGTCCTCCCCACCGGGCCCGGCCGGACACGCGCCGCGCTGACCGGCCGGCCGCGCGCGGGCGCTCTGGCATCGTCGCACGATGTGCCGCCTGCCGCACCGCAACAGGGGCATCCGCTTTGGGCCCATCTCGTGGCACGATGGGGGCGTGTTCTACTGGGTGGTCAAGGCGATCCTCGGGCCTTTCCTGGCCCTGATCTTCCGGCCGTGGGCCGAGGGCACCGAAAACGTGCCCCGGGAGGGTCCCGCCATCATCGCCAGCAACCACCTGTCCTTCGCGGATCACTTCTTTGGGCCGCTGCCGTTGCCCCGTAAGGTGACCTACCTGGCCAAGTCCGAGTACTTCACCGGGCGCGGGCTCAAAGGCCTGGTCAGCAAGGCGTTCTTCAGCGGGGTCGGGCAGATCCCGGTGGACCGGGCCGGCGGCCTGGCCAGTGAGCGCGCGCTGAACACCGGGCTGCGGGTGCTCGCCCAGGGCAAGCTGCTTGGCATATACCCGGAGGGCACCCGGACCCCGGACGGGCGGCTCTACCGGGGCAAGACCGGGGTGGCCAGGCTGGCCCTGGAGTCCGGGGCGCCGGTCA
The DNA here is from genome assembly GCA_963834515.1 of uncultured Actinomycetes bacterium. Classification (GTDB taxonomy): domain Bacteria; phylum Actinomycetota; class Actinomycetes; order Streptosporangiales; family Streptosporangiaceae; genus RYN-230. The sequence continues at coordinate 853,693 of CAWICB010000002.1, forward strand.
TCCCGTGCGCCATGGTCAACACGTTCGACCTGATGCCCCCCGGGCGGCTGCTGCCGCGGCTGCGTTTCCGACCCGGCGTCCGGTACGGCCAAGCCCTGGACTTCTCCCGCTACGCCGGGCTGGAATCGGACCGGCTGGTGCTCCGCGCGGTGACCGACGAGATCATGTACGCGATCATGGATCTGGCTCGCCAGGAGTACGTGGACGAGGACGCGCAGCAGGCCAAGGTGCGGCTCAAGGCCGAGGTCAAGGCCGAGCGGCTGGCACACGCGGCGACGGACGGCCACCCCGGCGGCTAGCCCGGCGCCGCTCCGTGCGGGCCCGCCAGCGGACGGCGAGCCAGTGCCGCGCGACCCGGCCGGCCCGCTGCACCACGAGAGCCAGTGCGAGCAGCAGCGCCGCCGCGATGCCGTCCGCCCAGAAGTGGTTGGCGGTGACCACCACGGCCAGCAGGGTCAGCGCCGGATAGCCCAGCGCGAGCCAGCGCCACCGGCTGCCGGACAGCTGCACCACCACCAGGGCGACGAGCAGCGCCCAGCCGACATGCACCGACGGCATCGCGGACAGCTGGTCGGCGTTGAAGCCGGCCACCGACCCGTAGACAGACTGGCCGTAACGCACCGCGGTGTCGATCATCCCGTCGCCGGGCAGCATCCGGGGCGGCGCGACCGGTATCAGCTGGATCAGCAGGGCGCCCGCGGTGAACAGCACGAGCGTGGTGCGCACCTGCGGGTACTGCCGCCGGCGCCAGATGAAGACCCAGGCCAGGCAGCTGATGACCACGGCGAAGTGCAGCCCCGCGTAGTACAGGTTCAGCGCCTGGATGATCAGCGGATGGCTCAGGAAGGCGTGCTGGACTTCGCTCTCCGGGGGCAGGTGGACCACGCGTTCGGCGTGCCAGATCCATTGCGCCCGGCCGAGGGCCCCGCCCGGGCCCATCACCGCGTAGCTGCCAGCTAGCTGCCACAGCGCGAACAGGGCCAGCAGGACGGCCGCTTCCCGCATGAAGCCCGCCGTCGCTCTGAGCCGCGGCGGGCGGGCCCGACGGCACGCCACCGACGCCCCGGCCAGGCACGCAGCGGTCACCGCCGCCGCCTGCCAGGACAGCTCCAGGTCCACCATGGTGGCGCGTCTCCGTCCCCGCGTGGCCAGCCCGTAGTACCCGTTGTACATCCCGGGTTCACCGGCTGGCCCACAGACCCCGTGGCTATCCCGGGCCGTGCGGCGTGTCGGATCAGCCAGCTTGGCCGGGACACTCAGCCAACGCTAGGGTACGGGCCTTCGATTAAGGAGCACAGCCATGACTGACCTGCCGCCGGGGACGGCGAGTCTCCCTGGAATGCCCGGCGGCCCAGCGGGGGCTCCCGATGAGATCCTGCTGGCGGTGGCCGGGCCGGCCGCGCAGCACCGGCTCACCGTGCTGGTCCGGATCATCCTGGCCATCCCGCACCTGGTGGTGCTGTGGGCCCTCGGCATCGCCGCCGAAGTGGTGGTGGTGATCTGCTGGTTCGCCGCGTTGTTCATGGGCCGCCTGCCGGCCGGGCCGGCCAGCTACCTGACCAGCTATCTGCGCTGGCTGGTCCGGGTGCAGGCGTACCTGTTCCTGCTCACCGACCAGTACCCGCCATTCGAGCTGGGCGAGGCCGACTACCCGGTGCAGATCCTGCTGCGGCCAGGGCCGCTGAACCGGCTGGCCGTGTTCTTCCGCCTCATCCTGGCCATCCCGGCCTATGTGGTCACCCTGCTGCTGGTGTTCGGGATGGAAACCATCGTCATGTTCGTGACCTGGCTGATCGTCCTGATTGCGGGCCAGATGCCCAGGCCGCTGCATGAGGCGATCGCGGCCGGGCTGCGTTACTACATCCGGTTCACCGGCTACCTGTTCCTGGTCACCGGCGCCTACCCGTGGGGGCTGTTCGGGGACCAGCCCGGGGGGCTGGCCGGGCCGGCTGGCACCGGGGCGCCCTGGATGGCGGGTGAGTCCGCCATCCAGGTCCCGGCTCCCGGGGAGACCTTGCCGCCCGGCGCTGCCCCGCCCGGGGCCGGCTACGGCGAGCCGGGGTCCCCGCCGCCCGCGGGATATGACCAGCCGTGGTCCCCGCCGCCCGCGGCATATCACCAGCCCGGGTACAGGCCGCCAGCCGGTTATGGCCAGCCCGCGCCGGTGACCGGGTGGCTGGGCGGGGACCAGCCCTGGCGGCTCGTGCTGTCCAGCGCGGCCAAGGGGCTGGTCGGCATGTTCCTGGTCATTGGCGCCGTTGTCCTGGTGGTTTACGCGGTCGGCATCGGCGTGGCCGTGTCACACAGCAATACGGTGACCAAGGCCGACGCGGCGCTGTCCGTGGAGAGCGCGTATGCCAGGCTCAGCAGCACCGTGGCCACGTTCGACTCCCGGGTGTCCGGCTGCAACGGCAAGCTCAGCTGCGTCAACCGGGTGGACGCGCAGATGGCCCAGTCGTTCCGGACGTTCGCCACCGACATGCGGGGCACCGCCATGCCGACCCCGGCCGCGGCCGCAGCGGCCAGCACCCTCCAGTCGGATGCCAGCCGGATCGGCACCGACTTCCAGCGGCTGTCCACCGCGTCCTCGGTCAGCCAGTACCAGCAGACAGTGGCCAGCACCGGCCTGGAGGGGCAGCTGACCAAGTTCGACAGCGACTACCGGGCGCTGGGCCAGACGCTGGGGGTGGCCTGAGGAAGACCGCCGCCACTAGTCCTCCAGGCTGGCCCAGCCTTTGGCCCGGTCCACGGCCCGCCGCCACCTGGCGTAGTCCGCGTCGCGGCGCGGGCCGGGGCCGAACCGCCGGTCCAGCCGCCAGGTGGCGGCGAGCTCGTCCCGGGACGACCAGGTCCCGGTGGCCAGGCCGGCCAGGAAAGCGGCCCCCAGCGCCGTGGTCTCGCCGACCACGGGGCGCTCCACGGGCAGCTGGAGCTGATCCGCCTGCAGCTGCATGAGCAGGTCGTTGGCGCTGGCCCCGCCGTCCGCGCGGAGCGCCCGGCCATGCTGCCCGGTGGCCTCGGTCATCACGTCGGCCACGTCACGCACCTCGAACGCGATCGCTTCCAGGGTGGCGCGGACCAGGTGCGCCCGGGTGGTGCCGCGGGTGATGCCGAACACCGCCCCGCGCGCGTCGGGGTCCCAGTCCGGCGCGCCCAGCCCGGTCAGCGCGGGCACGAACACCACACCGGCCGAGTCGGGCACGCTGCGCGCGAGCGCCTCGCTCTGCGCGGCGTCGTCCAGCAGCCCGAGCCCGTCCCGCAGCCACTGCACGGCGGCCCCGGTCACGAACACCGAGCCTTCCAGCGCGTAGGTCAGGCCGCCTGCCCCGTCCATCCAGGCCACGGTGGACAGCAGGCCGGCCTCCGAGCGGACGATGGCCGGGCCGGTATTGGCCAGCACGAACGATCCGGTGCCGTAGGTGCACTTGGTATCGCCGGGGGTGAAGCAGGCCTGGCCGAACAGCGCGGCCTGCTGGTCGCCGGCCAGGCCGGCCACCGGCAGGGCCAGGCCCAGGAAGGCGCCGGGATCGGTGTCCGCGACCACCCCGGTGGACGGCACCACCTCGGGCAGCGCCCGCGGCGGCACCCGCAGCAGCTCGCACAGCTCAGCTGACCACTGGCCGGCCCCGATATCGAAGAGCAGGGTGCGGGACGCGTTGGAGGCGTCCGTAACGTGCCGGGCGCCACCGGTCATCCTGGCCACGAGGTACGAGTCCACAGTGCCCACGGCCAGCGTGCCGTCGGCCAGGCCCTGCCAGGTGGCCGGCTCGTGCTCAGCCAGCCAGGTCAGCTTGGTGCCGGTGAAGTACGGGTCCAGGCGCAGCCCGGTCAGCGCGGCCACCCGGGGCTCGTGGCCGGCGTCCCGGAGCCGGGCACAGATGCGCGCCGTCCGCCGGTCCTGCCAGACGATGGCCCGGCGCGGCGCGGCCAGCGTGGCCCGGTCCCAGAGCACCGCGGTCTCCCGCTGGTTGGTCAGGCCGACACTGCTTACCGGTGGCCGCCGGCCCGGTCCAGGGCCTGGCCGCACGCGGTCAGGGTGGCCTGCCAGATGTCCTCGGGCAGGTGCTCGACCCAGCCCGGCTGCGGGAAGTACTGCCGGAACTCCTGATAGCCGCGGCTGGCCACCAGGCCGTCCGCGGTGACGACCAACGCGGTCACGCCGGTTGTCCCGGCATCGATGGCGAGCACGCTCATGGGGACTAGTGTTGCCCCATGCGAGTCGGCGTGCTGACGGGCGGCGGGGACTGCCCCGGATTGAACGCGGTCATCAGGGCGCTTGTCCGCCGCGGGACCCCGGAATTCGGGTTCGAATTCGTGGGCTTCCGTGACGGCTGGCGGGGACCGCTGGAAGGGGACACCGTACCCCTGGACGTGCAGGCGGTACGCGGCATCCTGCCGCGGGGCGGCACGATCCTGGGCTCGTCGCGGACCAACCCGCTGGCCGCCAGCGCCAGCGCGGGCGGCCGGTCCGGCGTGGAGCGGATCAAGGACAACCTGGCCGCGCTCGGCGTGGACGCCCTGGTGGCCATCGGCGGCGAGGACACCCTGGGCGCGGCGACCCGGCTCTACGAGGCCGGGGTCCAGGTGGTCGGCGTGCCTAAGACCATCGACAACGACCTCGGCGCCACCGACTACACGTTCGGCTTCGACACCGCGGTCAACATCGCGATGGAGGCCATCGACCGGCTGCACACCACGGCCGAGAGCCACCACCGGGCGCTGATCTGCGAGGTGATGGGGCGGCACGCCGGGTGGATCGCGCTGCACGCCGGCCTGGCCGGCGGGGCTAACGTGATCCTGATCCCGGAGAAGCCGTTCAGCATGGAGAAGGTCTGCGCGTACGTGGAGCACCGGTTCCAGGACCGGTATGCGCCGATCATCGTGGTGGCCGAGGGAGCCACCCCCCAGGACGACGAAATCCAGGTGTCTGACCAGCGGCTGGACGCGTTCGGACACGTGCGGCTGGGCGGCATCGGCAACCTGCTGGCGGGCGAGATCGAGAAGCGCACCGGCCAGGAAGCCCGGTGCACGGTGCTCGGCCACATCCAGCGCGGCGGCACGCCGACGGCCTTCGACCGGGTGCTCGCGACCAGGTTCGGCGAGCATGCCATCGGCGCCGTGCACGACGGGGCGTTCGGCATGATGGTGGCGCTGCGCGGCACGGACATCGTGCGGGTGCCGCTCACCGAGGCCACCCGGGAGATCAAGACCGTGCCGCCGGAGCGCTATGCGGAAGCCGAGGTGTTCTTCGGCTAGCCCCTAGCGGACCTGGACCGCGACCAGGCAGGCGTCGTCGCTGGTGTCCGAGCGCGAGCTGGCCAGCAGGTGGTCCGCGAAGCGGCCGATGTCCCGGACCGCCCGGCTGGCCTGGCGGCGCAGCGACTGCAGTGATTCGTCGATGGCTTCGTCGCGCCGCTCGACCAGCCCGTCGGTGAACAGCAGCAGCGCATCCCCGGGGACCAGGCTGGTGGTCACCTCGGGATAGCAGCTGGCCGGGTCGGCGCCGACCAGCACCCCGGGCGGAAGCTCCAGTTCGCTGGCCATTCCCGCGCGGACCAGCAGCGGCGGCAGGTGGCCGGCCCGGGCCCAGCGCAGGGTCCGGGCGGGCGGGTGGAATATCCCGCACACCACGGTGCCGATGATCCCGTCGGTCAGCTCGCACGCCACGCTGTTCAGCCAGCCGAGCAGCGCGCCCGGCCCGGCGCCGGTGATGGCCAGCCCGCGCAGGCAGTTCCGCAGCGCGACCATCCCGGTGACCGCGTCGATGCCGTGCCCGGCGATGTCCCCGACCACCAGCAGCACGTCGCCGCTGGGCAGCGGCGCGGTGTCGTACCAGTCACCGCTGACCAGGTTGCCCGGCCCGGCCGGGCGGTACCGGGCCGCGACGTCCAGCCCGGGGATCTCGGCCGGGGCGGCGGCCTGCGGCGTGATGGCCTCCTGCAGCCGGACGGCCAGCCGGTGTTCCTCAGCGGCGCGTTCCTCGCTGTCGGCCAGCCGGTCGCGGGTCGCGGCGAACGCGACCTGGGTGTGATAGTCAGCCGACACGTCCTGGTACGCGCCGCGCACCGCGATCAGCGTGCCGGCCTGGTCGGTGATCGGCTCGGCAAAGGCCCGCATCTGCCGGACACTCCCGTCCTCGGTGCGGATGATCCGGAACACCGCCGCCGCCTCCCGCTTGTCCCGCAGCAGGGTGGTGCGGAATCGCTCCACCGCGGGGCGGTCGTCGGCCGGTACGTGCGCGGTCAGCCGGCCGATGGGAACCGGGTCATCGGGCGACTGGCCGAACAGTGCGTAGGTCCGCTCGGTCCACAGCACCTCGCCGGTGCGCAGATCCTCCTCCCAGCCGCCGATCCGGCCCAGCCGCTGGGCCTGGTGCAGCAGCCCGCTGAGCCGCTGCACCTCGTCGGCCCGCTGCCAGGCGATCACCACGCCGTCGTACAGCCGGCTGATGCGGACCTCCAGCATCGGGGTGAGCGTGCTGTCCCCGGCCGGGGTGCTGAACACGGCCCCGGAGATGCGCGCGGCCCGGCCGGTGGCCAGTACCCGGGCCGCGCAATCGAACAGGCCGCCGGCCAGCGCGGCGCCCGGGTACATCTCCAGCAGGGGCGGCCGGCGATGTCCGCCGCGGGCCGGCCGCCCGGGTCGGTGAAACCCTCGCTGACGTAGCTGACCAGGAAGTCGGTGACCTGGTCCCCGGCCCGTACCGCTTCGGCGTACAGGGCACTGCCCAGCAGGCCGTCCAGCAGGCTGAAGGCCCATGAGGCCCGCTGGCCGGCGCCCAGCCCGCCGGTCCGCAGCCGGGTGCCCACGGCCTGCGCGCACACGTCGGCCAGCGCGCTGAGCTGGCGGCGCAACGGGGAACTGAACTCGCCGGCCGGCTCCGGCCAGCAGATCTCCAGGGCGCCGATGGCCGCGGCCGGGCCAGGCAGCGGCAGCACGGCCCGGGCGCCCCGGGGCCAGCCGCCGGGCAGCGGGATGCCCGTGCGGCCCGCGGAACCGGTGCCGTCCGGGGGGCCAGCGGGCCACCACGTCTCGGTGCCGTCGTGCGCCGCCCACAGCGCCGGGGTGTCCATGTCCGGGTGGATGCGCCGCCACCGGCTGGCGTCGCGGGCCGCGAAGCCGGACTGCCCGGCCAGTTCCAGCCCGCCGTCGGGCTCGGCCAGCCACACCGCGACGGCGGTGGCGCCCGTGTCGGCCAGGGCCTCCTCCAGCAGCGCGGTAGCCACCGCGTCGCCGTCCGCCGCGGTCTCCACGGCCGCGGCGGCCAGGCCCGCCTGATGGCCGTTGCTGGCCCGGCCGGTGAACCGCTGCCCGGTGATCTGCGCGGCCAGCTCGGGCAGGCTGGTGCCGGATTCAGCGGACAGGTGCTCGAGCTGGGCCTGGGCCTCAGCGGGGGAGCAGCTCAGCTGCTCCATGAGCATGCCCCGGGCGAGGTCGGTCACGGACTGGGCGGCCGCTGCGGACTGCAGCCCGTCCAGCTCCTGCCGCTGGCGCTCGATGAGCGCGCTCAACCGCGCGAAGTCGGTGCCGCTCGGGGCTGTCACGTAGCTGACCCTCCGGGAGATTAAGCGGCTTGATTGCCAGGCTACCGGGCGGGGAGCGTCCTTAACGCCTATTTTTAGCCTCGTCAGCTGGCATGGCCGGGCCAGCCGGGCGCATATAACTGCGATGCTGATGAGGAGCCCATGATGGCGCAGGGAGCGCTGGCCAGCCAGCCCGCCGATCCGCGGCTGCAGCAGCTGCTCGACGGGCTCACCGCAGTGCGCGGTGGGGATTTCAGCACCCGCCTGCCGCACACCGGTGACCCGCTGATGGACGAGATCGCCGGCGTGTTCAACGCCATGACCGATCAGCTGGCCCTGTTCACGTCCGAGGTGACCCGGGTGGCCCGGGAGGTCGGTACCGAGGGGAAACTCGGCGGCCAGGCGCACGTACCGGGGGTCGCGGGCACCTGGAAGGACCTCACCGAGTCGGTCAACGCGATGGCGGACAAGCTGACCGGCCAGGTCCGGGACATCGCCCAGGTGGCGACCGCGGTGGCCCGGGGCGACCTGACCCAGAAGATCACCGTGGACGTCGAGGGCGAGATGCTGGCCCTCAAGGGCACCCTGAACACCATGGTCGACCAGCTGTCCGCGTTCGCCGACGAGGTGACCCGGGTAGCCCGCGAGGTGGGCACCGAGGGCCGCCTGGGCGGCCAGGCCCAGGTCCCGGGGGTGGGCGGGACGTGGCGGGATCTGACCGACTCGGTGAACTTCATGGCCGGCAACCTGACCAGCCAGGTCCGCAACATCGCGCTGGTGACCACGGCGGTGGCCCAGGGCGACCTGTCCAAGAAGATCGATGTGGACGCGCGGGGCGAGATCCTGGAGCTCAAGACGACCATCAACACGATGGTGGATCAGCTGTCCGCGTTCGCGGCCGAGGTGACCCGGGTGGCCCGGGAGGTGGGCAGCCTGGGCCGGCTGGGCGGGCAGGCCGAGGTGGAGGGCGTATCCGGCACCTGGAAGCGGCTGACCGAGAACGTGAACGAGCTGGCCGGCAACCTGACCCGCCAGGTGCGGGCCATCGCCGAGGTGACCAGCGCGGTGGCCACCGGGGACCTGACCCGGTCCATCAGCGTGGAAGCCGAGGGGGAGGTGGCGGAGCTCAAGGACAACATCAACGCGATGGTGCAGTCCCTGCGCGAGACGACCAAAACCAACCGGGAGCAGTACTGGCTGAAGACCAACCTGGCCCGGATCTCCCGCCTGCTGCAGGGGCACCGGGACCTGCCCGCCCTGGCCGAGCTGATCATGGATGAGCTGATCCCGCTGGTCGGTGCGCAGCATGGCACGTTCTTCATCAAGGATGACACCAGCGAGGGCGCGATCCTCCGGCTGATCGCCGGGTACGGGCTGCGCGCCGACTTCGCGGCGCCCAGCCAGTTCCGGCTCGGCCAGTCGCTGATCGGCCAGGTGGCCAAGACCAGGAAGCCGATCGTGGTGGACGACGCGCCACCGGACTACGTGCGGATCTCTTCCGGGCTGGGCGAGGGCGTGCCGGTCAACCTGATCGTGCTGCCGATCGTGTTCGAGGGGCAGGTGCTGGGGGTCATCGAGGCCGGCTCGTTCAGCCGGTTCACCCAGGTGCACCAGGACTTCCTGGAGCAGCTGATGGAGACCATCGGGGTCACGGTCAACTCGATCATCGTCAACTCCCGGACTGACCATCTGCTGCAGGAGTCGCAGCGGCTGGCCGGTGAGCTGCAGGCCCGCACGGGTGAGCTGCAGGTCAGGCAGGAGGAGCTGCAGCGGTCCAACGCCGAGCTGGAGGACAAGGCGGCTCAGCTGGCCCGGCAGAAGCGCGACATCGAGATCAAGAACATCGAGATCGAGCAGGCCCGGACGGAGATCGAGGAGCGCGCCGAGCAGCTCGACATGGCCTCCCGGTACAAGTCCCAGTTCCTGGCCAACGTCTCGCACGAGCTGCGCACCCCGCTGAACAGCCTGCTCATCCTGGCCCGGCTGCTGGCCGAGAACCCGGCCGAGAACCTGACCGCCAAGCAGGTCGAGTACGCCAAGGTGATCCATTCATCCGGGTCCGACCTGCTGCTGCTGATCAATGACATCCTGGACCTGTCCCGGGTGGAGGCCGGGAAGCTGGACGTGCACCCGGAACGGTTCGCGGTGGCCGCGCTGGCCGAGGACCTGCGCTCCGTGTTCGAGCCGCTGGCGGCTGAGAAGGAGCTGCACTTCGCGGTGAGTTCCGCGCCGGACGTGCCCGCGGAGCTGCTCACCGACCGGCAGCGGCTGCGCCAGGTGCTGCACAACCTGCTGTCCAACGCGGTCAAGTTCACCCAGCACGGCTCGGTGGAACTGCGCATCGGCCTGGCCGGCCCGGCCGCCGGCGGGCCGGACGACGTGCTGGCGTTCTCGGTGACCGATACCGGTATCGGCATCTCCGGCGACAGTCTCAAGACGATCTTCGAGGCGTTCCAGCAGGGGGATGGCACCACCAGCCGGCGCTACGGCGGCACCGGGCTCGGCCTGGCTATCAGCCGCGAGGTGGCGGCCGTGCTCGGCGGGCGGATCACCGCGCAGAGCCAGCCCGGCAGCGGGAGCATGTTCACTCTGTACCTGCCGGTGGCCTACCGCGGCATGGCCGACGGGCCGGCCAGCGGCCGGGCGGCCGGGCGGCCGGGTGGCACCGGCCCGCCCGGCGGGCCGGTGCTGAGCCCGCCTCCCAGCGGCCTGAACGGGAGCACCCTGGGTGCGGCCCGGCCTGCACCCCCGCCCGGCCCGCACGACCGGGTACGCGGGAAGAAGGTGCTGATCGTGGACGACGACGTGCGGAACGCGTTCGCCATCAGCAGCATCCTGGAGCTGTACGGCCTGTCCGTCAGTCACGCGGCCGGCGGCCGCCACGGCATCGAGGCGCTGCGCGCCGATCCTGGCATCGATCTGGTCCTGATGGACGTGATGATGCCGGAGATGGACGGGTACACCACGACGGCCGCGATCCGCGAGATGCCGCAGTTCGCCGACCTGCCGGTCATCGTGGTCACCGCCCGGGCCATGCCCGGGGACCGGGACAAGGCCCTGGCCTCGGGCGCGAGTGACTACGTGACCAAACCGGTGGATACCGACGAGCTGCTCGGCTGCATCACCCGGTGGCTGGCGCCACACCGGGCGGGCGGCTGAGCAGGCCGGCCGCCCGCGGCTAGGCGGCGCGCCGGGACGCCCGGCCAGGGGGCAGCAGCAGGCAGCTGTCACCGAACTCGTGCCACAGGTAGCCGGCCTGTTCCGCCTCCTGGTAGGCCACCTGGACCAGGCTGGTGCCGGCCACCGCGGTGAGCAGGTCGAGGTGCGAGGCGCCCTCGTCGTGCCAGCCGGTGATCAGGCCGGTGACGGCCCGGGCCGGGCGCGCCGGGCCGAGGACCAGCTCGGTCAGCCCGCTGCTGGCCCGCACCTGGCCGCTGGCCTGGACGGCGCTCTCCACCGCCCGGGTGCTGGTCGTGCCGACCGCCACCACGCGCCGCCCGGCTGCCCGGGTCAGGTTGACCAGGTCCGCGGTGGCGGGCGGCACGGTGAACCGTTCCGGCAGCGGTGCCTCACCCGCTTCCAGTGACGCCACCCCCGCGTGCAGGGTGACCGTGGCGAACAGCACCCCGGCCGAGATCAGCGCGGTGACCAGCCCGGGCGTGAAGGGCCGGGCCGCGCTGGGCATCTCGGCGCTGCCGGGGACGCGGGCGAACACGGTCTGGTAGGCCGGCAGCGGCCATCGGCCCGGCACGTAGCCGTACCGGACCGGCTGGCCGTGCCCGGCGGCCAGGCCCGCGACGTTCGCATCGGTGTCCGCGGCCCACATCCGGGGACTGGGCGTCCGGGCGCCGGGCCGGGCCGGGCCAGCCTGGCCCCGGCCCGGGTAGCGGGAGCGCAGGGTGACCGTGGCCCCCCCGGCCAGGCTGATCGTCTCGCCGGCCGCCGCGTCAGTAACCCGGGCCAGCACCGGCTCCCCGGTCCGCAGCTCGACCAGCCAGGTCCCGTCCTCGAGCCGGCCGGACCAGTGCACCAGCACCGGGCGGCCGTCCGGGCGGCGGCCGGGGACCGCGGCGGCCAGGGTGGCCGAGGTATTGACGACCAGCAGGTCGCCTGGCGCCAGGAAGCGGGGCAGGTCGGCGAACCTGGCGTGCAGCACGCCGTCCGGGCTGGCGACCAGCAGCCGGACCCCGTCCCGGCCCAGGCCGCGCGCTTCCGGCGGGGAACTGGCCGGGCGCCTCATGAGGAGACCGCCAGCAGGCTGAGGTCGCCGGCCCGGTAGCGTCCGCTGGCCGGCCGCCCGGCGACCAGCCGGAGCAGGGCCGCGGCCGCGGCCTCCGGCCCGGGGCGGTCCGATATGTCCTCCCCGGGGAACGCCTGCTGGTGCAGGTCGGTGCGCATGTCGCCGGGGTCGAACGCGTAGCAGCGCAGGGCCGGCTGCTCGGCACCGAGGACCGCGGTGAGCTGGTCCAGGGCGGCCTTGGCCGACCCGTAGCCGCCCCACCCGGGGTAGGCCTCGTTGGCCGCGTCGGAGCTGACGTTGACGATCGTCCCGGCCGCGGCGGCCAGCGGGCCGGCCAGCAGCTGGATGAGGGCCAGCGGGCCGAACACGTTCGTCTCGTAGACTCGGGCCAGCTCGTCCAGTGGGTAGCCCAGCAGCTCCGGCTGCGGGCTGGGCCCGAGCCGGCTGGCGTTGTTGACCAGCAGGTCCAGCCGGCCTGCCCGGCGCACCTCGGCGGCCAGCCGGGTGCGGTGCGCCGGATCGGTCACGTCACCAGGCAGCGCGGTCACCCCGGCCAGCCCGTGCATGGCGCCGGTCAGCAGGCGCGGCTGGCGGGCATCGACCACGAGGGACCAGCCGCGCTGGGCCAGGGCGTGCGCGGTGGCCCGGCCCAGGCCCATGGACGCACCGGTAATGACAGCAGTAGGCATCGGGTCCTCCAGATCTGTCGGGTACCGCCATACTGATAGTTGAAGTCAACTTCATGTCAACCTCACCCGGCCGCGGGCGGACCAGGTCGCGGCCGGATCAGGGAGCGCTCATGCACCCCACCGACCACCTCACCGTGGGCGACATCGCCCGGCGCAGCGGATTCGCCGAGTCGGCCGTCCGGTACTACGAGCGGCTCGGCCTGCTGACCGCGACCCGGACCCCGGGTGGCCAGCGCCGGTTCGAGCGCAGCACGCTGCGCCGGCTGGCGTTCATCCGGGCGGCCCGCAACGTCGGGCTGAGCCTGACCGAGGTGGCCGACGCGCTGTCTTCGCTGCCCGCAGGCCGTACCCCGACCCGGGCCGACTGGACCCGGCTGTCCCGTGGCTGGCGGCAGCGGCTGGACGAGCAGATCGACGCGCTCACCGCGCTGCGCGACGGCCTGGACTCGTGCATCGGCTGCGGCTGCCTGTCCCTGCAGCGGTGCGCCATCTCCAATCCCGGCGACACCGCCCGGGCGGGCGGGCCCGGCGCCGCCTACCTGCCCGCGGGCCTGCGCCGGGACGACAGCCGCCTGGCCGGCCCGGTGCCCGCCGGGCGGCCGTGACCGGCCGGCCGTCCCGCTGGCCGCTGGGTGTGACCGAATAGCCGGCCGCCCGCGGGGTATGCGTAGCCCCGTGAAGAAGCTTCTGGAACTCGTGGTATGCCTCCTTCATCCGGTGGCCGTCGTGCTGATGTGGATCGACCTGCTGACCGACCGGCCCGACCTGACCACGGTCGGCAAACTGGCCTGGGCCGTCTTTGGCCTGATCCCGCTGGTGCCGTTCCTGTATGTGCTGACCGGTGGTGACCTGTGGTAGCTGGGGTCCCTGAGCTGGCCCCCGGGACCGCGCAGGCCTGGGTCGCCCGCTGGGACCTGCAGCAGCAGGATCACCTGCCGGACCGGGAGGACCGCTTCACCGTCCTGATCGACGCGGCCGAGGCCGGGGCCGGCTGCCCCGATCCGCTGGTCCTCGACCTGGGCTGCGGGCCGGGCTCGCTGGCCGTCCGGCTGCTCGACCGGATGCCGGCCGCCACTGTGGTGGCCATCGACGCCGACCCGCTGCTGCTGGCCCTGGGCCGGGCCGCCTACGCCGGGCGGGCCGGGCTCCGGTTCGCCGACTGCGACCTGCGCACGCCGGGCTGGGCGGCGGAGCTGGGCCTGGACCGCCCGGTGGACGTGGCGGTGAGCACCACCGCGCTGCACTGGCTGCCCGAGCCCGCGCTGGGGGCCATGTACGCGGAACTGGCCGGCCTGCTCCGGCCCGCCGGGCTGCTGCTGGATGGCGATCACTTCGCCGGCGGCGAGCACACCGGGCCGGTGATCGCCCAGCTGAGCGACGCGCTGACCGAGCGGGCGGAGCAGCGCCGGTTCCCGCTCGGCCACGCCGAGACGTGGTCCGGCTGGTGGGCGGCGGTGGCCGCCGACCCGCAGCTGGCCGAGGTGGCTGCCCGCCGGGAACGGCTCGCCCTCGACGCGGCCCACCACGGCTCGCCCTCGGGCTGGCTGGCCACCCACGTGGACGCCCTGCGGGCGGCCGGGTTCAGCGAGGTCGGCACCGTCTGGCAGGTCGGCAACAACCGGATTCTGTGTGCCGTGGCCGGCGGCTGACGGCTGCCCGCTGGCCCGTTACCGGGCGGGCGCCTGGCAGGTCAGCGCCCGGCGCAACGCCGGATCCTGGCCGCGGAGGAGCTGCCGCAGCGTCGGCGCGACGGCGGCAGCCGGCCTGCCGTACCTGGCCTTGCCGGGATTGATTATCTTCGTCGTGTACTGCACGGAGATTCCCCCGTACGGCAGCGCGAGGAACGTGTCGTCGTGCCGTACTCGTCGATTGGGTCCCTCCGGGGCTGGCCGATCAGGATGGCCCGGGTGTACTCCTGCAAGCTGTGCGCATCCACGCTGACAGAGGAGCCGGTCAGCCGGCTGACCAGACCGAAGATCCGTCCCGTCCGGCTGATCGCCGGGTCGGCCCGGATCCCGGCGATCAGGGAAACAGGTAAATCAGGCAAACACCGGGCAGGCATTCGTGATGTTGAGTTAGCCGACACGGGAGTGTCGGCTAACTCAACATCACGAATCGCGGGCCGGTCCCGGCGGGTGCTCACTCGTCACACAAGCATCAGCCCGCTCACGAGACACGCCGGCCTCCGGTGCGACCGGGTTAGCGGGGGCATGGTCAGGACAGCACCACTCGGCTGATGACAACCCAGGCGGAGATCATCGAGTTCACCGGCAGCGGCTAGCCCAGTTCAAGGCCCCGCGCGGGGTGACATTCGTCACCGAGCTGCCCAAGACCGCGACCGGCAAGATCCAGAAGTTCGTGCTCCGCGACGGGGCGCCCAACCTGGCCCGGCAGTAGCCGGTCAGGCGGTGAACTTCTGCAGTCCGGACGCGATGGCGGCGATGGTCAGCCTGCCCCGGACCAGGTCATACATGAACTGGTAAGCGGCCTCCTCGTCCAGCGGCCCGGCCAGCGGGCAGCCGTTGATGCCCAGGAACAGCCACGTCGCGTTCCAGGCCAGCCGCTTGTTCCCGTCCACCAGGGCGTACCAGCGGCCCAGCGCCTCCATCAGGGCCGCCGCCTTGTCCCAGATGCCGGGGTACACGTCCTGCCCGTGGTCGGCCTGCTGCGGCCGGGCCAGCGCGGCGGTGAGATCGGCGAAATCCCGGACCCGGGCGGGTTCGCCGGTGACCAGGCTGGCCACCTCCAGCGCGTCGTCGGTGGTGAGGAAGTAGGTCACTGGGCGAGGCGCTTGTTCAGGGCCGCGCTGACCCGGGCCACCCGCCGCAGTTCCGCCTGGCGGTGGCTCACCTCGGCGAACACCGCGCCGACCAGGGTGTCCCGGGCGTATTCCGGCACGCTGCGCCCGGCCGCGTCGGCGGTCAGCCTGAGTAGCTCGTACTCGTGGTCTTCCAGTGGCACGTGAATGGTCTGCTTAGCCACACAGAGCATGATGGCATCCCCCCGGCGGGGGCTGGCAAGCCGGTCACGCCGCATGCGGGGAGGGTACCGCGCGGCGCGGGTCGAGCAGGCCCGGCCTAGACGCCATGAACACGTCCTTGTCCATGATCCGCCAGCCCGCGCCGAGCAGCGGGCGGACCGCCGGGTGCGGGGCGGGCAGGCAGACCCTGGCTTGCCCGTCCGGGCTGTCCAGGCTGGCCAGCAGCGCGAGCACGGCATCGCGTGCGCCGGCGTCACCGGCCCCGGGCGCCATCGCCAGGTGCACGATGCCGTACTCCGCCCCGCGCCCGGCCACCGTGCCCGCGGCCTGCACCGGGCCCGCGGCCTGCACCGGGCCCGCGGCCTGCACCGGGCCCGCGGCCTGCGCCGGTCCTGCGGCGTGCGCGCCATCCCGCGTCACCAGGACCGGCTGCCCGTGCGGCCGGGCCGCCCAGGCCCGGTGGTCGGCGGACCGGTCCACGCCGGTCCAGCGCCGCTCCAGGTCCGCGACCTGATCCACGGTGCACGCCCGGGCCGCCCAGCCGGGCGGGGCGGCCAGCGCGGCCACCGGGCCGGCCAGGTACAGCAGCGGCCACCAGGCGTCCACCCCGAACCGGGTGTACAGCGGCAGCGCGTGCGCGTGCAGGCTGCTGAACGTCATCCGGTTCGGCTCATCCCGCCACAGCTCGGCCAGCAGCGCCTGGCCGACGCCCTGCCCGTGCGCGTCCGGGTGGACGAACAGGTCACACAGCATGCTCATCGCGGCCGGGCCGGATCCGATCCGGCGGGTGGCGCCGAACCCGGCCACTGTCCCGTCCCGGGCCGCGACCAGCAGCCGGCCGTGCGCCATCAGCCAGTCCAGGTACGCCGGATCCGCGCCGGCCCATTCCTCGTCCTGCCCGGTGGCCACCGCGACAGCGGCAATGGCCGGCCGGTCAGCCGGACTGGCGTTACGCAATAGTGTCCCGGTCATCCGCGGCTCACCAGGGCGGCCAGCGCTACTCGTTGACGGTCTCGACGAACATCCGGGAGCCGGGCGGCGCTATCTTCCCGTAGTCGGCCGCGGTGGCCTGCCCCTCCGGCGAGGAGAACGCGGCGTCGAGCGCGGACCGGTCGGCAAAGTACAGCTCGGCGATCCGGTACCAGGACTGCTCGCCGCTGTCGAGCGCAGCGTCCAGGCGCCCTGACTCGGCGCGCTGCAGCCCCGGGATCGAGCGGGTCAGCGGCATGTGCACACCGAGGTAGTGCTGGTCGAACGCCGCCGGGTCGGCCGGGTGCGGGTACAGGACCACGAGTTTGACCGTCATTCCGGCACCGTACCCCGGAACGGGGCTGGTTCGGCCCGCCGCCGCAGCCCCAGGATGCTGGCACACTGGGCAGATGTCGGCAACTGCGATGACTGGCCGCGTGCCCGCAGAAATCAGCACCACCGCCGAGCCCTGTGTGCTGCTCAAGGTCGGCGAGATCGTCCTCAAAGGCGGCAACCGGCAGCATTTCGAGCGCCTGCTGCAAGCCAACCTCCGCCGGGCGCTGGGCGATCTCGGCCCCGGGGTGCGGCTGTGGCACCGCAACGGGGTCATCGTGCTCCGCCTGTCCGCTGAGCACGGCCCCGGGTCAGGCCCAGCCGCCGCGGCCGCCGTGGACAAGATCACCGAGCGGGTCCATGACGTGATGGGCATCGCCCGGGTCTGCCGCGCGGTCCGGGTGGCCAAGGACCCGGACCTGGCCATCAGCACCGCGGTCGGGATGGCGGCTGGCCGGAGCGGCTCGTTCGCGGTCCGGGCCCGGCGCCGCGACAAGCGGTTCCCGGTCACCTCGGCGCAGCTCGGCGAGCGGATCGGCGCCGCGGTGCAGCGGGCCTACGGGTACCGGGTCAACCTGACGCACCCGGATTTCACGATCTTCGTCGAGGTGGACGACCACGAGGTGTTCGTGTACACCGATGGGTCGGCCGGCCAGGGCGGGCTGCCGGTGGGGATGAGCGGCCGCGCGCTGGTGCTGATGTCCGGCGGGATCGACTCACCGGTCGCCGCGTACCGGATGATGCGGCGCGGGCTGCGCTGCGACTTCCTGCACTTCTCCGGCCTGCCGCTGACCGGGCCCGAGTCGGTGTACAAGGCGTACGGGCTGATGTACCAGCTGGACCGGTTCCAGAGCGGCTCCCGGTTGTGGGTGGTGGCGTTCGGCAAAACGCAGCAGAAGCTCGCCTCGTCCGGCGCGAGCCGGCTGCAGATCGTGGCCCAGCGCCGGCTGATGCTCAAGACCGGCGAAGTGCTGGCCCGCCGGCTCGGCGCCGCGGCCCTGGTCACGGGGGACTCGCTGGGCCAGGTGAGCAGCCAGACCCTGGCCAACCTGACCGCGCTGGACGACGCGGTCGCGCTGCCCATCCTGCGCCCGCTCATCGGCCTGGACAAGCTGGAGATCATGGCCGAGGCGCGCCGGATCCGGACCCTGGCCCTGTCCGAGCTGCCCGACCAGGACTGCTGCACGCTGCTCACCCCGCGCCAGGTGGAAACCCGGGCCCGGATCGATGACCTGCGGCGGCTGGAGGCCCGGCTGGACGCCGGGGACATAGCCGAGCAGCTGGCCGGCATCGCCCAGCAGTACCGGCCCGACCACGGCTGAGCTTTGGCTGCCTAACGCCAGTACCGGGCGGCTGCCGCCTGGCCTGCGCCCCGGTACCGGCGGCTGGTCAGCCCGCCGCGGCGGGCTCCGGGGCGGCGGCGGGCAACGGCGGGGTCAGGGTGCGGCCCATCAGCGGGGGC
Source organism: uncultured Actinomycetes bacterium (assembly GCA_963834515.1). Lineage (GTDB taxonomy): Bacteria > Actinomycetota > Actinomycetes > Streptosporangiales > Streptosporangiaceae > RYN-230. Next base: position 871,889 of record CAWICB010000002.1, read on the forward strand.
AGGTGCGCGGCGACCGCGGCCAGCTCGCGGATGTCCGAGTCGAGCAGCGCCTGGTCACCATCACACAGCGCCGCGGTGGGCTCTGGGTGCACGTCGATGATGAGGCCGTCCGCGCCCACCGCGATGGCGGCCCGGGTCAGCGGCAGCACCAGGTCGCGGCGGCCGCCGGAGTGCGATGGGTCGACGATGACCGGCAGGTGTGACAGCCGCTGCGCGACCGGGACCGCGCTGATGTCCAGCGTGTTGCGGGTGGCCTTCTCGAACGTCCGGATGCCCCGCTCACACAGCACGATGTCCAGGTTGCCGCGCTGGGCGATGTATTCGGCCGCCATCAGCCACTCCTCGATGGTGGCCGAGAAGCCACGCTTGAGCAGCACCGGCTTGCCCGCCGAGCCGACCGCCTGGAGCAGCGCGAAGTTCTGCATGTTCCGCGTGCCGACCTGGAGCATGTCCGCGTAGTCGCAGACCAGGTCGACGTCCCGCGGGTCGATGACCTCGGTCACCGCGGGCAGCCCGGTCTCGGCGCTGACCTCGGCCAGGATCTTCAGCCCGGCCTCGCCCAGGCCCTGGTATGCGTAGGGCGACGTGCGCGGCTTGAACGCGCCGCCGCGCAGCAGTGCCGCGCCCGCGGCCTTGGCCATCTGGGCCGCGGTCAGCGCCTGCTCGGGGGTCTCCACCGCGCACGGGCCGGCGATCACCGTGAGCGTATCCGGGCCGATCGGCACCCCGCCCACCCGGACCACCGACCGGTTCGGGTGGTGCTCCCGGCTGACCAGCTTGTACGGCACCGAGATGCGCACCACGTCGCTGACTCCGGGCATGCTGCGCAGGTTGAGCGCGCCGAACTCGTCCACATCGCCCACCAGCCCGACGATGGTGCGGGAGACGCCGCGGGTGATGAATGCCTCCCCGCCCGCGCCGCGGACCAGATCGACGATCCCGTCCATGTCCTCCTGGGTGGCATCCGGCGCCATCACCACGACCATCGCGATCCTCCTGATATTTGTCCTGGACACAAGAAGCCCCGGGCCGTCGGCCCGGGGCTTCTGGGAGTCGCTCGCGTCAGCGCAAGGTCTGGCGGGCGACCGTCCGATTGCCGGGCCGGTAGCCATACCAGAACCAAAACTGCCTACGCACGGGACGTAGCCTAGCGCATCGGCCGGGAGCAGGGGTGACCCGCACCGGCTTTTGCCCGCATGCGATGGTAGGAGGCGCGGGCAGCCAGAAGGGATGAGCATGGGGCAGCCGGACACGGGCCGGGCAGTAACAGACCAGCAGCACGCGCGCGACGCGCTGGCAGGCCAGTCGTTGGTCGGCCAGGTGCTGGCCAGCCAGGCCCCGGCCGCCCGGCGGCTGCCGCCGGGGCAGCAGCTCCGGCCGGACTGGCCTGCGCAGCATTACGGCCCGGTGCCCAGGTTCCGGCCCGACACGTGGGATCTGCGGGTCACCGGCGCGACCGAGTCCGGCGCGGAGCACCGCTGGGACTGGGCGGCGCTCAGCACGCTGCCGCGCTGCGCGGTCACCACCGATCTGCACTGCGTGACCAAGTGCACGATCCCGGACATCCCCTGGGAGGGCGTCGCCGCGGCCGAACTGCTCCGCCTCGCGCCGCCGGCCGGCCCGGTCACCCACGTCATGGTCTGGGCCGACTACGGGTACAGCGCGAACATCCCGATCGGCGACTTCGCCGCGGGCACCACGCTGCTGGCCACCGCGGTGGCTGGGGAGCCGCTGACCCCGGAACACGGCTACCCGGTGCGGCTGGTGGTCCCGCACCTGTACGGCTGGAAGAGCGTCAAGTGGGTGCGGGCCGTGGAGTACCTGACCGAGGACCGGCGCGGGTTCTGGGAGGAACGCGGCTACCACAACTCGGCCGACCCGTGGCACGAGGAGCGCTTTTCCTACCAGGAGGGCTGAGCGCGGTTAGCGCGGTGCATTTGTGGTCACCGCCGACCACAAATGCACCGCGCTGTTGGGTTACGTGCCGCGGAGGCGCTTCAGGGTGGCTACGTCGGCGGCCTGGGCCGTCTTCGGGCCCGGGGTTTCCACGATGAACGGCACACCCGCGGCGCCGGGGTGGCGCAGCAGCCCGCCGAACGGTGCCGCGCCGATCAGCCCGGCCCCGATGTGCTGGTGCCGGTCCCGGCACGAACCGCACGGGTCCATCGAGTCGTTGGCGTGCACCAGGCCGAGCCGGGCCCGGCCGCCCAGCGTGGCGGCCAGCGCGGCCATGGTGGCGGCCACCCCGCCCGGGGCGGCCAGGTCGTGGCCGGCCGCGAACAGATGGCAGGTGTCCAGGCACACCGCGGCGCGCGGGTGCCAGCCCAGGCCGTCCAGGTAAGGCCCGAGGTCCTCGACCCGGTGGCAGAGCTGCTGGCCCTGCCCGGCCATCGGCTCCAGCAGCAGGTCCGGGCCGCCGTCCGGGATCCCGTCCAGCACCGGCAGCAGGCACTCCCTGGTGTGCCACCGGCTTTTGTCCCGGTCACCGCCCACCGCCGAACCGGTGTGCACGATCACGCCGCGGGCACCGATCCCGGCGCCCCGGCGCAGCGAGTGGCGCAGCGACTCCACCGAGCGTTCCCGGGTCAGCGGGTCCGGCGACCCGACGTTGATCAGGTACGGGGCATGCACGAACACCGGCAGGCCGGACGCGGCCACGTGGTCCCGCAGCGCGCGGTCCTGCGCTGGGTCGCCCGGCGACAAGGCCCAGGACCGCGGGCTGGACACGAACACCTGCATCGCCTCGGCGCCCACGTCGGTGGCGTACCGCAGCGCGCCCGTGGCCACACCGCCGGCCGCGAACGCATGGACGCCGATGGGCGCTAGCGGGCGTTCGGTAATCAAGGTCGTCAGCGGGTGCGCGCGTACAGCACGTCGCTGTGGCCGTCGCGGCGCACCGGCCGGAAGTGGCTGCGGAAATACGACCTCAGCGCGGGGGTCCAGGCGATCCGCCGCGGGCTGAACTTGACCGACAGCCAGACGAACTGAGCGCGGGAGAACGCGCTGCGCCAGGCCGCGTCCACCGCCGGGTAACGGGCCGCGCCGCTGGCCCCGTCGCGGCCGTGACCCAGCGCGTAGTCGGTGCCGATGGAGTCCACCAGCAGCGAGCAGCCCGGCCGGCTGGAGTAGAACCGGCCGGCCGCGATGGTGTAGGACGCCTGGTCGGTGAGCACGCACCCGCCCGGCGGCACGATCCGGCGTACCGCGGCCAGCATGGCCGCGCTGACCCGGGGCGTATCGCCCCGTTCCTGTGCTGCCTGCGGGATGGCCAGCAGCAGCACGGCCAGCGTGATCAGCCCCACCACGGCCAGCTCGGCCCAGCGGCGGCCGGTGCGGGCCGGGCCGGCCAGGCGGGCCGCGGCCAGCCCGATGGACAGCCCGAGGAACGGGGCCAGGAACGCCGGGAAGTGCAGGAAGAACTGCGCGTACCAGAGGAACGCGGCCACGATCAGCGCGCAGCTGCCCACCGCGAACCAGTCCAGGTCGGTGAGCGGGCGCCGGGTGACCAGCCAGGTCACCGGCAGCGCGCCGACGATCAGCACCACGATGGCCACCGTGATAATCAGCACCCCGGTGCTGCCCAGGTGCAGCACCTGGCCGATCCCGGTCATCAGCCGGAGCCGCTTCTCCACCGGAGTCCGGGACGGCACCACGCGGAACAGCTGGGCCGCGAAGAAGCTGTCGTAGAACCGGGCCGGGGCGGCCAGCGCGAACGGGACGACCGGTACGCAGAAGCCGATGGCCACGCCGGCCACGAACAGCGCCGCCCGCCTGATCCCCTGGATGGCCAGCAGGACCGCGACCACCAGCACCGGGAGGATGGCCCACACCTCGACCGCCCCGGCGAAGCCGAACGCCACCCCGGCCCAGATCAGCCGCCGGCCACTGGCCGCGAACCGGTCCCCGTCCAGCAGCACCAGGGCCCCGATCAGGCAGAACAGGGTCAGCCACGGCTCGAGCAGCACGGTATGCGCGGCCACCAGGCTGCCCGGGAAGATGGCCAGGATCCCGCAGGCCAGGCTGACCGGGATCAGGCCACGGTGCCGGACCAGCAGCCCCACGATGACGATGCCCGCCGAGCTGGCCGCCACGGTCAGGATGCGGCCCACGGCCATGCCCCAGGCCGTCCCGGTGACCTGGGCGACCAGCGCGGCCGGCGTCATCAGCAGGGTGATGCCCGGTGGCTGCACGATGATGAAGTCGCGGTACGGCAGCGCACCGTGCACCAGGCGCAGCGCGCTGCCGAAGTAGGGCCCGTCGTCGTACTGGGTGACGCCGAGCAGGTAGCCGGGGCGGCTCAGCAGGAAGAACCGCAGCGCCAGGCCGAGCAGGGTGAAGCCGGCGATGGCCAGGCTGACCGGGTCAAGCCAGTCCCGGCCGGCCGCCGGGCGGCCAGCCCCAGCGGCGTCACACTGCGATCCGCCGGCCGCTGGCGTCACCCTGGTTCCGCTCACAGCTGTCCTTCGCTGGCTGGTCCCTGCCCAGCCGTTCACACTAGCGCACGGGCTGGGAGTCCCGGCCGTGCTTGACATTGGCCAGCCGGAGCGACGCGGGCAGGTCAGACGACCTGGACACGTGCACGGTCACGCCGTGCGGGCCCCGGACCAGCACGGTGACCAGCGGCATCGGCCGGCCCCGGTACACATAACTGGAGCCGAGCTCGCGGGCCAGCCGGCCCTTGGTCACCTCAGCGTGGAAGCCCGCCGGGGTGAGGGCCCAGGTAAGGCTGACGGTGATGCGTCCCACCGCGGTGGGGTGGGCCCGGTCGGAGTCCTCGACCAGCAGCACCACCCGCTGGCCGGGCAGCATCCGCTCGATTCTGGCCGCCGCGATCTTGGTCGTGGCCTCGGCCGGGTCGCGGATGGCGACCCGGGCCGCAGCTGACTGAACGACCGCGGCCACTAGGGCCAGCACGGCAACAATGGCCGCGGCGGCCAGGCCCGCGGCGGCCCAGCGCGGGCTGAGCCGGCTGCCGTCTGGCGGTGCGTTGCCCGGGGCGGGCCGGCCGCTGGCGGCTGGCCGGCCCGCTGGCCCCCGGCCGCCGGCAGGTCAGCCGTGGGTGGGCCGGCCGTGGGTGGGCCGGCCGTGGGTGGGCTGGCCGTGGGTGGGCTGGCCGTGGGTGAGCTGGCCGTGGGTGGGTCGGCCGCCGCTGGGCCGGCCGTGGGTGGGCCGGCCGTGGGTGGGCCGGCCGTGGGCGGGGCCGGGTTCTGCTGGGTGTGCGCGTTGCGCATCGGCGGGCCGGCCGGGACACCCGCGCTGACCGGCGTCCCAGCGGCCCCGGCGCTCACGGCCGGCGCGTGCGCCCCGGCCGTGCCCGCCCGCTGGCCGGACCGCCGGACGGTGAGCACGATGGCCCAGCCGATCACCAGCCAGCACAGGACACCGATGGGCAGCATCAGGTAGATCAGGTAGATCAGCGTGAGCAGCGTGGTGGCCCGGACCGGGATGCTCGAGTAGGTGAACAGCGCGCCCAGGGTCAGTACCAGCGTCACCACGCTCAGCGCGGCGAGCCGGCGGCTGCGCAGTGGCCCCAGCGCGGCCGCGCCGGCCAGCACGACCAGGATCAGCACCGCCGCCCCGAACCATGGGCTCCGCGCGCCGATGTCCCGGGCCAGCGCGCTGGCCTGGAGCGATGACCGCCACCAGAGCGGAACCGGCTGCACCGCGGCGCTCAGCGCCCGGAACGCGAACGTGACCCCGGTCCGGGCCCCGCTTCCGCTCTCGCTGTTCGCGATGAGTGCGGACAGGTTGCCGTTGCGGCTGGTGAACTGCTGGATGAAGGGGCCGCTCCAGCACGCTGCGCCGAGCAGGGCCCCGATCACCAGCCAGCGGTAGCCGGCCCTGGCCCGGACGGTGTCGATGATGCCAATGATCAGCGTCAGCGCCGCGAGAGCCACCGACGCCACGGCGTACATCAGGTGGGCCTGGGCGGCGATGGACGCCGCCACCACCAGCCCGGGCCACCAGGCGCGGCGCCCGGCCAGCACCGCCCAGGCCGTGGCCAGCGTGGCCAGGAAGAAGATCATGCCGAGCGAGGGGTTCCAGTCTCGGGGTCACCGCGATCGACGGCATCCACATCACGATGCCGATGGCCAGGCCGCTCGCGGTCAGGCCGGCGAACTCCCCGCCCGTGGCCCAGGCCGCCTCGATAGCCAGCGAGCAGGCCGCCATGCAGCACAGTACGGCGCCCCACAGCACTCCCGTGGTCGGGCTGATGTGCACCGGGATGGCCAGCAGCCAGTACTCCAGCGGCCCAGGATCGAACACCCCGTGCGCCAGCCGGGTCGCCTGGCCGACCAGCGGGCCGTGCGCGGTGAGCGAGTTCCAGGAGCGCAGCGCGATCGCCGCGTTGTCCCCGTCCGGCCACCATCCGGCGTGAATCAGCCGGGCTGACCCGATCACGAAGGGCAGCCAGGCGGCGACATGCGCGATCACCCGGACCAGGGTCGCGTGGCGGAATCTCAGGAAGGCCTTCTTGGCACTTGGGGCCCTCCTCGCAACGAGTCGGGCACTCGGTCAGGCCGGCTCATAGTAGTGGATCCGTGCCGCCTGTTTCACCGGAAAGAGGGGCGAACTTAGCAGCTGGCCAGGGCCGCCGCCGGCCCGGCGGCGGATACCCACCCGGCGGATACCCGGCCGGCTAGAAGCCAACGTAGAGGGTGATCGTGCTGCCCTGCGGGGCCTGGCCCGTCGGGGTGTAGTCGAACACCTTGTTGAACGGTCCCATGGTGACCACCTTGGTCTGGAAACCGGCCTGGGACAGCGTCTGCTCGGCCTGGCTGACCGGCTGGCCGTCCACGTTCGGCACGGCGACCATCGGCGGCCCGTTGGAGATCTCGATCGTGATGACCTGGTGCGGGGTGAACGAGCCGCCGGCCGCCACGGACTGCTGCACGACCGTGCCCGCGGGCTGGCCGCTCTTGACCGTGACCTCGTTCAGCGAGACGCCGTTGGCCTGCGCCCACTGCTCGGCCACGGCTTTCTGCTGGCCGACGAACTGAGGCACTGGCGGGCCGCTGCTCACCACCAGCGTGACCGGCTCGCTCTCCGGCCAGGTCATGCCCGCGGCCGGCGTGGTGCTGATCACGATCCCGTTCTGGATGGTGGTGGACGCCTGGTTCACCACCTTGCCCGGGGTCAGCCCGGTCTGCCGCAGCGTGCTCTCCGCCGCGGCCAGCGCGTTCCCGGTCACCTGGGGCACCGTGACCTCGTGCGGCCCGGCCGAGACGATCAGGGTTACCGTGCTGCCCTTGCTGACCCGGGATCCGGTGCCGGGCGAGGTAGCGATGATGCTGCCCTTGGCCACCCTGTTGCTGAATTGCGGCTTGCCCATGGCCGCGGTGAGGCCGTCGGTGTGCATCTCGGCCTTGGCCGAGGCTGCGGTCAGCCCGGCCACCCGGGGCACCGTGGTGTACTTCCCGGCTGACTGCCACCAGACTCCCGCGCCGATCAGGATCAGCGCGGCCAGGCCCGCGACGAGATAGATGAGCCGGCGGCTGAACAGCCAGCGCTGCAGCCCGGGCTCGCGCGGCCGGGAACCGCCCCGGCCGTAGTCCGCCGCCGTGCCCGGCGCTACCACCAGGGTGTGGTTGGCGGACCGGTAGAACCCGTCGTCCCCGACCTGAGTGGCCGCAGGCCCGGTCCCGCCCGGCAGGCCGGGCGGGTCACGGTGGCCGGAACCGGGCAGCCCGGGGATGAGGCCGTCATCCGGCGGCGCCGCCGGCAGGTCTGCGGGCCAGGTCAGCGGCGCGTAGTCGTCGGCGGGCGGGTAGTCGTGGGCGGGCGGGTAGTCCGGGGCGGGGGAGTAGTCCAGCGGGTGGCCGGTCGGCGGCGGGTAGTCGAGCGGGCGGGCGGCCGGCGGGTAGTCCAGCGCGCGGTCGGCGGCTGGCGGGTAGTCCAGGGCCGGGGAGTAGTCCGCGGCCGGGGAGTAGTCCGGGGCCGGGGAGTAGTCCGGGGCCGGGGAGTAGTCCGGGGCGTAGTCAGGGACTGGTCCCGGTGGCTGGGTCTCGCTCGGGAAGTGGCCCGGCGCCCGGGGTGGGACGGCGGCGGGCCGGCTGGGATCGGCGCCCACCGGCAGGCTGGTACCGGGGATGGCCGGGTAGGCCGGGCCGCCGGCCGGCAGGCTACGGCGCACCTCGATAACCCCGCGCAGGAACTGTCCCGCATCCACCGGCCGCAGCTCAGGGTCACGGCTGGTGGCCCGGGTGACCAGCGCGTCCAGCGACGGCGTGATGCCCGGCGCGAACCGGGACGGGGCCGGCACCACCTCGTTGACGTGCTTGTGCGCGACCGCGAGCGGCGTGTCCGCGGTGTGCGGCTGGGCGCCGGTGAGCATCTCGAACAGCATGACCCCAGCCGCATACACGTCGGTCCGGGCGTCGGCGGTGCCCCGGGAGACCTGTTCGGGGGCCAGGTAGGCGGCGGTGCCAATGAGCATGCCGGTCTTGGTGTGGCTGGTGCCGGCCATTGTCCGGGCCAGCCCGAAGTCGGCCACCTTGACCGAGTGGCCGGACGTGAGCAGCACGTTCTCCGGCTTGACGTCGCGGTGCGCGATGCCGGCCGCGTGCGCTGCGGCCAGGCCGCCCAGGATGCCGTCCATGATGTCCAGCGCGTCCCGCGGGCTGAGCCGCCCGCGCTCGTTCATCAGGTCGCGCAGCGTACGGCCAGGCACGTACTCCATGGCCAGGTACAGCGTGCGCCCGTCGGCCCCCTGGTCGTATACGGCGACCACGTTCGGGTGCGACAGCCGGGCCACCGACCGGGCCTCAGCCACGAACCGGCGGACGAAGTCCTCGTCGTTGGCCAGCTCGGCGTGCATGACCTTGAGCGCCACGGTGCGGTCCAGCCGGGTGTCGGTACCCAGGTAGACAGTTGCCATCCCACCGGTGGCAATAAGGGACTCCACCCGGTAGCGGCCATCGAGTAGCCGGCCGACGGGAGGGCGCGCCAGCGTCTGGTCCATCGCGACGATTGTATGGCCGCCTGGAGCCCGGGACCCGCAGAACACCTGTACGGTGTCAGCTGGTGACCAGGAGTTACGGACACATACCGCGGTCCGCGCTGACCTGCGGAATTTGAGCTGAGCCAGGCCCGGCCCCGTACCGCCGCCGGCCGCTGAACCGGACATAACGCCCTCGCGGGGCCGCGGGCGGCCCCGTAGCCTAGGTGCTCGTGCGCATCGAACGGGTAGTGATCGCGGGTGCCGGCCTGGCCGGCCTGCGGGCCGCGGCGGAGCTGCGGGCCAGGGAGTACACCGGCACCATCACCATGGCCGGGGCGGAGCCACATCCCCCCTACGACCGGCCGCCGCTGTCCAAGAAGCTGATGCTGGGCGAGCTGGACTCGACGTCGATGGCCGAGGACGCGGCCGGGCTGGATCTGGAGCTGCGCCTGGGCGAGACAGCCACCGGCCTGGACGACGGGGTGCTGCGGACTGACCGGGGCGAGCTCCGGTTCGACCGGCTGGTCGTGGCGACCGGGGCGGCGCCAGTCCGGCTGCCCGGCCCGGGCCAGCAGCATGTGCTGCGCACCATCGACGACGCGCTGGCCATCCGCGCCGCGCTCCGCCCGGGTGCCCGGCTGGCTATCGTCGGCGCGGGCTGGATCGGGGCGGAACTGGCTACCGTGGCCGCGGCCCGGGGCTGCGCGGTGAGCGTGCTGGAGGCGGCGGCCGCACCGGCCGCCGCGGCCCTCGGCGAGGCGACCGGGGCGCTGATGGTGCCCTGGTACGCCGAGGCCGGGGTGGAGCTGCGGCTCCGCCAGCCGGTGGAGTCGGTCCAGGAGGGCGGGCTGGCCCTGCCCGGCGGTGGCTGGCTGGACGCCGACCTCGTGGTCACCGCGGTCGGGGTGCGGCCGTGCACCGGCTGGCTGGCCGGCTCGGCGGTACAGCTGGCGGCCGGTTACCGCGACGCCGTGCTGGTGGACAGCCAGCTGCGCGCGTCGGTCCCCGGGGTGTACGCGGCGGGGGACTGCGCGGCATTCTGGTCTGGCCGCTACAGCCGGCGGCTGCGCGTGGAGCACTGGGACAACGCGCTGCACGCGCCGCGGGTGGCCGCGGCCAACCTGCTTGGCGCGGCCGAAGAGTTCGACCCGGTGCCGTACTTCTGGTCCGAGCAGTTCGGCCGGATGGTCCAGTTCGCCGGGCACCCGGACCCGGCGGACCAGGTCATCGAGCGGGGCGATCCCGCGGAGCCGCACTGGGCCCGGTGCTGGGTGCGGGCCGTGCCGGCCGACCTGGGCGGGGCGGCTGACCTGGGCGGGGCGGCCAACCCGGGCCGGGCGGACGGGGTGGATGGGATCAAGGTTGGTCGGCTGACCGCGGTGCTGACGGTGGGCAAGCCACGTGATCTGCTCCAGGGCCGCCGGGTCATCGACGCCGGCCAGGCCGGTGGACACCAGCCTGCTCGCGGACCCGGCCGTGGCCGTGCGGGACGCGGTAGCAGGCTGAGCACATCCGGTCACAAGAACAGGCCGGACTGGCGTGTCCGGGTTTGACCGCGGCCGCAGTGTGGGAAATTCGGGAACGTGGCACAGATCGACCCCCTGGCCGACGCACTCGTCGGCGACTGGCTGACCCTCCCTGAAGCGGCTGAGCGGCTCGGCATCCCGCCGGGCCGGATCAGGCAGCTGTTGCGCGATCGGAAGCTGCTGGCCGTGCAGCGGCCGGACGGCACCATGTCGGTCCCGCTTGCCTTCTTCGACGGAGGCCAGGTCCTGAAAGGGCTGCACGGCACGCTGACCGTGCTGTTCGACTGCGGGTTCGACGACGAGGACGCGCTCCGCTGGCTGTTCACCGCGGACGACTCGCTGCCGGGCACGCCGATCCAGGCTATGGCCGAGCGCCGCGGTACCGAGGTGAACCGGCGGGCCCAGGCGCTCGCGTTCTGAGCCGGCCGCTCTCAGCCGTGGCCGGTGCCGCCACCCGGCTCGCGTGCCGGCCTCGGCGTGCCGGCCTCGTCGTGCCGGCCTCAGTCGTGCCGGCCTCAGTCGTGCCGGCTCCGGCCGGCCTCAGTCGTGCCGGGCGGTGGCTGTGACGGCCTCAGTCGTGCCGGGCGGTGGCTGTGACGGCCAGCTCAGCCAGCGCGGCCCGGGTCCCGGCCGTGACCGGCGCGCCCTCGAGCGCGGCCAGCGCCTGGTCCAGGTGACGGCTGATCATCCGCTCGCATTCGGCCAGTGCCCCGGTGCCGGTGATCACGGCCCGCACCTCGGCCGCGGCCGCCTCGTCCAGGTCCAGGTCGCCTAGGCAGCTGTCGATGACCGCGGCCTGCCGCGAGCCGGCCCGGGCCCGGGTGATGGCCAGCAGGACGGTGCGCTTGCCCTCACGCAGGTCGTCGCTGGCCGGCTTGCCGGTGCGGGCCGGGTCGCCGAAGATCCCCAGGATGTCGTCCCGGAGCTGGAATGCGACCCCCAGCGGGAGGCCGTAGCCACGGTAAGCGGCGGTGATCCGCGGGTCGGCCGGGCCAGCCAGCGCCGCGCCCAGGTGCAGCGGGCGCTCGATGGTGTACTTGGCCGTCTTGTATTCCACCACGCGCAGCGCGCTGGCTACGCTGTCGTCGCCGCTGGCCTGGGCCACCAGGTCCAGGTACTGGCCGGCCATCACCTCGGTGCGCATCAGGTCGAGCACCGGGCGGCCCCGGGCCAGCGCATCCGGTGCCAGCCCGCTGGCCGCGAACAGCTCGTCGGCCCAGGACAGCAGCAGATCGCCGAGCAGGATCGCAGCCCCGGTGCCGAACGCGGCCGGCGACCCGCGCCAGGCCCGCTCGGCGTGGTGGCCCGCGAACAGCTCGTGCAGCGCGGGCCGCCCGCGCCGGGTGGCGCTGCCGTCCATCACGTCGTCGTGCACCAGCGCGCCCGCGTGCAGCAGTTCCAGCGCCGCAGCCGCCCTCATCAGGCCCGGGGCGGGCTCGGCTCCGGTACCGCGCCAGCCCCAGTAGCAGAACGCCGGCCGGAGGCGCTTGCCGCTCGCCAGCAGCGTGTCCAGCGCGTCCAGCCCCAGACGGAGCTCGTCCGCCGCGCCCGGCAGCACGCCGCGCTGCCGGGCCAGGAACTCCGCCAGCACGCGGCCGACGTCCGCACGCACCTGGGGCAGCGCGGAAGCACGGTCTGGCATGACCGCGAGGTTAGCCGCTCCAGGCTGCCTACCAGCACATCCGGCCAGGTGCCGGGACGCCGCCCCAGGCTGCCCGCCAGCACATCCGCCCGGGTGCGGGCGCCGGGCCGGGCCGCCGGGGATGGCCCCCGCGGCCCGCACGCTAGCCTGGGCCCATGCCATCTGGGGTCCTGCACCGTGCTCCCGCCATCCGCGATCTGCTGGCCGCGGGGGCCGAGTCGTTCTCGTTCGAGTTCATGCCGCCCAAGACCGAGGACGCCGAGCGGAAACTGTGGCGGGCCATCCGGGAGCTGGAGCCGCTCCGGCCCACGTTCGTCTCGGTCACCTACGGCGCGGGCGGCTCGACCCGGGACCGCACGGTCCGGGTCACCGGGCGGATCGCGGCGGAGACCACCCTGACCCCGATGGGGCACTTCACCGCGGTCGATCACTCCATCGCCGAACTGCGGCACGTGATCGGCTCGTACGCCGCTGTCGGGGTGCGCAACGTGCTGGCCCTGCGCGGGGATCCAGCCGGGGACCCGAACGCCGAGTGGGTGCCGCATCCGCAGGGCCTGCGCTATGCGGCGGACCTGGTCCGGCTGATCCGGGCCTCGGGCGACTTCTGTGTCGGGGTGGGGGCGTTCCCCGAGGGGCACCCGCGGTCTCCCGACCTGGCCTCGGACACCAGGTACTTCGTGGCCAAGTGCCGGGCCGGGGCTGACTTCGCCATGACCCAGATGTTCTTCTACGTGGAGGACTACCTGCGGCTGCGGGATCGGGTGGCCGCGGCCGGCTGCGACATTCCGATCATCCCCGGCATCATGCCGATCACCAGCCCGCGGACGCTGGAGCGGATCGTCGTGCTGTCCGGGGCCCGGTTCCCGGGATGGCTGGGCGACCGGGTGCGCGCGGCCGGCGAGGACAAGACCGCGGTCCGCGAGATCGGCACCGCGTATGCCGCGGACATGTGCCGCCGGCTGCTCGCCGAGGGCGCGCCGGGGCTGCACTTCTACACGCTGAACGGGTCGCTCGTCACCCGGGACATCTACCAGCGGCTCGGCCTGGCCGAGCGCAGCCAGGCGGTCAGCCGTGGCGCGGCGGGGGTGCCGGGCCGGGGCGCAGCGGGAGCACCGCGCCCATGACCGCGTATGGCGGGTCGGTGCCGGGGAACCGGTAGCCGGTGATCAGGTCGCCGAAGCCGAGCCCGCGGTAGAGCCGGCGGGCCGGGCTGTCCGCGTCCTGGGTGGACAGCAGTGCGGTGCGCTCCAGCCGGCGATGCAACAGGGCGGGAACCATCCGGCGGCCGATGCCCCGGCCCTGGTAGTCCGGGTGCACGTGCACCTCGGCCACCTCGAACGAGTCGCCCAGCCAGCGCTGCGCCAGGTCGTACCCGCCCATCCTGGTCAGCGCGCTGCGCACCAGGTCATGCCACCATTGCCCGTCCGCCCCGTGGAAGCCGTAACTGAACGCCACGACCGGGGCCTGCCCGGTGCCGGGCGGCGGGCCCGGCCCGTTCCTGGCGGGCGGGGTGGTGCCCAGCCCGTCCCCGGCGGCCGGTGCGGTCACCACCACGGCGCGGAACGACGGAAACTGGGTGTGCCGTTCCATGATCGCCCGGCGGCCGGGCAGCTGCTCGCGGGGCGGCCGCATCGCGGCCGCGTAGACCTCGAGCAGGCTGTCGAGGTCCGCGAGGAAGCGCGCCTTGCCGATCTCCAGCAGCTCAGCTCCCGCGCGCACCCGGGTAGCGTACGCGAGCGCTGTCCGCCCTGGTGCGTCCCGGCCAGCCTGGCCCGCCGATTTGTCGTACCCGCTGGGTAGCTTCGAACTGAACTGCAAACAGCTGGACTTGCAACCGAATCTATGTTCGAATAAATTCGAAGCCGGCCGGCCCCGCCCGGGGGTGGCCGGCTACGGGCCGGGCGATGCGTGGGGAAGCGTCTCGCCCGGCCCGGCTCCGGACGGAAGGAGGGCCATGAGCACGGTCGCATCAGTACGGCCAGGCCAGCCACACTGCCGGGTTGCGCCCTCGGCACTTTCACTCATCGAGTCCGCGCGCCGTGGCCTGGCTGACGCCGCGGACGAGTCCGGGCCCGCGGCGCGGTACGTCGCCGCCCACCTGGCCGCGCTGCGCGCAGCGGCGGCCATCGTCACGGTCAAGACGGGCCCGGTGCCTGCGCCCCGGCGCAAGGCGCCGCGCAGCGTCTGGGAACTGCTGCCCCGGGTGGAGCCGGCCCTGTCCGAGTGGTCGGCGTTCTTTGCCGCGGGCGCGGGCAAGCGGGCCGCCGCGGAAGCCGGCCTGACCCGCGCCGTGACGGCCCGGGAAGCCGACGACCTGCTGCGCGACGCGGCGACGTTCCTGTCGCTGGCCGAGGAGGCGCTGGGCTTGCCGGGCCAGTCACCGCTGCCGCTGCGCCCGGCTGGCTGACCTTGCTTGCTGACCTTGCTTGCTGACCTTGCTTGCTGACCTTGCTTGCTGACCTTGCTTGCTGACCTTGCTTGCTGACCTTGCTGCGACCCGCTGGCTGACCCAGCGGGCTGAAGACAGGCGGGCTGAAGACACCGGGCTGAAGACAGAAAGCAAGTGGCCTGCCGGCCATCGGCCAGCAGGCCACCTTGCCAGGGGGCCCCAGGGTCAGAACGCCTCGACGGCGCCCCGTGCCTCGGAGTCCAGTACGCCCCAGCTGATCAGCTCTTCGGTCAGGTCGAGCGGGGACTTGTCGTAGATGACCGCCAGTGAGCGCAGGTCTTCCTGGCGGATGGACAGCACGCGGCCGTTGTAGTCGCCGCGCTGGCTCTGGATCGTCGCCACGTAGCGGGCCAGCGGGCCGGCCTTGTCCTTGGGCAGCTGGGCCATCCGCTCCAGGTCGATGACCAGCTTGGGGGACGGGGCCAGCGGGGCCGGGGCGGAGTCGCCGGGCAGCAGCTCCGACACGGGCACGCCGTAGAACTCGGCCAGCTCGGCCAGCTTCTGCACGGTCACGGAGCGGTCGCCACGCTCGTAGGAGCCGACGACCACGGCCTTCCACCGGCCGCGCGACTTCTCCTCCACCCCGTGCAGGGACAGCCCCTGCTGGGTCCGGATGGCGCGTAGCCGTGCTCCGAGAGTCTTGGCGTATTCAGATGGCATTGTCGTCGGCCCCCCGGCCAGTCGTCGCTTTCAGTAATGGTTACGGACAGTGACGGTAGGCCGCAACTGCGACCAGGTCAAGCCGAATAGCAAAAAGTGGGTCAACTTGGGCGTCTCGTCTCTTGCGTCCGATGCGGCGCACCTGACCCAGGCGACGTGACGCGACTGCCGGAAAGCCCGGCGGCGCAGGCCGCTGGCTGTTCACCAGGCCGCGTCAGGGCTGCCCGATGGCAGGGTCGCGGGCCCGCGTTCCTCCAGTGTGACACGAATCACGCATCGTTACCCAATCCACACGCCAGCTGGCGCCGCGTATCCACCGCGGGCCGGCCTGCGCCGGCACCCTGGCCGGAACCGCCCGCCGCCCGCCGGGCCGGGCCCGCCCGGCCCGCGGTCCAGCGCGTATGCGCATGACGCAGGCCTGCTGCTGGTACGGTGTCCAGGACTGATCGCCCTTTAAACCCGTCCCGTGAGACGGGAAAGGAGGTCCGTACCGTTGCCTACGGCAGAACCTGCCCCCGGCCGCCCCAGCCGGCCCCGGCGGACCGGAAAATCGTGCTCGAGCCTGAGGAGATCAGGCGGGCGCTGACCCGGATCGCCCACGAGATCCTGGAGCGGACCGACGGCGGCGCCGGCGTCGTCCTGCTCGGCATCCCCACCCGCGGCGTGCCACTGGCCCGGCGGCTGGCCGGGCGCATCGAGCAGGTCGAAGGCCGGCCTGTGCCGCACGGGTCGCTCGACATCACCATGTACCGCGACGACCTGCGGCTCCGTCCGGCCCGCGCCCTCGGCCCGACCGAGGTCCCGCCGGGCGGCATCGACGGCATGGTCGTGGTGCTGGTCGATGACGTGCTCTACTCCGGCCGCACCGTGCGCGCCGCGCTGGACGCGCTGAACGACCTCGGGCGGCCGCGCGCAGTCCAGCTGGCCGTGCTCATCGACCGCGGCCACCGCGAGCTGCCGGTCCGGGCCGACTATGTCGGCAAGAACCTGCCGACCGCCAAGCAGGAGGTGGTCCGGGTCATGCTGGCCGAGGTGGACGGGGAGGATGCGGTGATCCTGGGCCGCGCCGCTGACCAGCGTCCCGGTGGCCCAGCGGGTGCAAGGAGCCGCGCGTGAACCGGCACCTGATCTCCGCGGGAGACCTGACCAGGGACGATGCCCTGGTCATCCTGGACACGGCGGACGAGCTGGCCCGCATCTCGGACCGCCCGATCAAGAAGCTGCCCACGCTGCGCGGCCGGACCGTGGTCAACCTGTTCTTCGAGGACTCCACCCGGACCAGGATCTCGTTCGAGGCAGCGGCCAAACGGCTGTCCGCCGATGTGATCAACTTCTCGGCCAAGGGCTCCAGCGTGGGCAAGGGGGAGAGCCTCAAGGACACCGCGCTGACCCTGGAGGCCATGGGCGCGGACGCGGTCATCATCCGGCACAGCGCCTCGGGCGCGCCGCAGCGGCTGGCCGGCTGGGTCCGCGGCACGGTGGTCAACGCGGGCGACGGCGCGCACGAGCACCCCACTCAGGCGCTGCTGGACGCGTTCACCATCCGCCGCCACTTCGGCCGGTCCTCCGGCCCGCCAGCCGGCCCGGAGACCGCCGCCACCGGGACCGCGGGCAGCGCGCTGGACGGGCTGCGGGTCACCATCGTGGGCGACGTGCTGCACAGCCGGGTGGCCCGCTCCAACGTGCTGCTGCTGCATACCCTCGGCGCGGACGTGACCCTGGTCGCGCCGCCCACACTGCTGCCGGTAGCCGTCGGCAGCTGGCCGTGCAGCGTCAGCTACGACTTCGACGCGGCGCTGCCCAAGAGCGACGTGGTGATGATGCTCCGGGTGCAGCAGGAACGGATGAACGCCGCGTACTTCCCCAGCGTGCGGGAGTACAGCCGGCGCTACGGCCTGGACGTGGCCCGGATGGCGCAGCTGCCCGACCAGGCCATCGTGATGCACCCGGGCCCGATGAACCGGGGCGTGGAGATCGCCGCCGAGGTGGCTGACTCGGCCCGGTCCACCATCGTCGAGCAGGTGGCCAACGGCGTAAGCGTGCGGATGGCCGTGCTCTACCTGCTGCTCGGCGGAGCCGAGGGGGAGGCATGACCGGGACCTGGCTGATCCGGGGCGCGCGGCCGCTCGGCGGCCAGCCGGCGGACATCGTCATCAAGGACGGCCTGATCGACAGCATCGGCGGGACCGCCGTGCCAGCCGGCGCGCAGGTCATCGGGGCCGACGGGCTGATCGCCCTGCCGGGCCTGGTCGACCTGCACACGCACCTGCGCGAGCCGGGCCGGGAGGACGCGGAGACCGTCGAGACCGGCACCCGGGCCGCGGCGCTCGGCGGGTTCACCGCCGTGCACGCCATGGCCAACACCGACCCGGTGGCCGACACCGCCGGCGTGGTCGAGCAGATCTGGCGGCTGGGCCGCCAGGCCGGGCACTGCGACGTGCACCCGGTCGGCGCGGTGACCGTGGGCCTGGGCGGGAAGCAGCTGGCCGAGCTGGGCGCCATGGCCGACTCGGCGGCCCGGGTCCGGGTGTTCTCCGACGACGGGCGCTGCGTGTCCGACGCCGTGCTGATGCGCCGGGCGCTGGAGTACGTCAAGGCGTTCGACGGCGTCATCGCCCAGCACGCCCAGGAACCACGGCTGACCGACGGTGCTCAGCTCAACGAGGGTGAGATGTCCGGGCGGCTCGGCCTGACCGGCTGGCCGGCGGTAGCCGAGGAAGCCATCATCGCCCGGGACTGCCTGCTCGCCGCGCACGTCGGCTCCGCGCTGCACGTGTGCCACGTGTCCACCGCCGGGTCGGTGGAAATCATCCGCTGGGCCAAGGGCAAGGGCTGGCGGGTCACCGCCGAGGTCACCCCGCATCACCTGCTGCTCACCGACAGCCTGGCCGCCAGCTACGACCCGGTCTTTAAAGTCAACCCGCCGCTGCGCACCCCGGCCGACGTCGAAGCGCTGCGCCAGGGGCTGGCCGACGGCACCATCGACTGCGTGGCCACCGACCACGCGCCGCACCCGGTGGAAGACAAGGAAACCGAGTGGGACACGGCGGCGTTCGGCATGACCGGGCTGGAGACCGCGCTGCGCGTGGTGCAGCGGGCCATGGTGGACACCGGGCTGCTGGACTGGGCCGGGGTGGCCGACCGGATGTCCCGGCGGCCGGCCGTCATCGGGCGGCTGCCCGGGCCGGCCGGGACGCTGGAGGCCGGCCAGCTGGCCAGCCTGGCCCTGTACGACGCCGCCGCGCGCGACGTGGTCGATCCGGCCACGCACGCCTCGCGCAGCCGCAACAGCCCGTTCGCGGGCATGGAGCTGCCGGGCCGGGTGGTGGCCACGTTCCGCCGTGGGGTGCCGACCGTCCTCGACGGGAAGCTGGCCTGATGGCGGCCCCCGGCCCAGCGGTGCTGCTACTCGAGGACGGCACCACGTTCCACGGCGCCGTGTTCGGCGCCGGCGGCGAGTCGTTCGGTGAGATGGTGTTCAACACCGGGATGACCGGCTACCAGGAGACGCTGACCGACCCGTCGTACTGCGGCCAGATCGTGGCCATGACCGCGCCGCACATCGGCAACACCGGGGTCAACGACGAGGACCCGGAGTCCCGGCGGATCTGGGTGCGCGGGTACGTGGTCCGCGAGCCGGCCCGGATGGCGTCGAACTGGCGGGCCCGGCGCAGCCTCGGCGCGGAACTTCAGGCCCAGGGCGTGACCGGGATCGCCATCACCGGCACCCGCGCGCTGACCCGGCACCTCCGGGACCGCGGCGCGATGCGCGCCGTGATCAGCACCGAGACCGGGGACCTGGCCGCGCTGCGGGACCGGGTGCTGGCCAGCCCGCCGATGACCGGGGCCGACCTGGCCCGGGAGGTGTCCACCGGCGCGCCGTACACGGTGCACCCGCCGGACGGCACCCCGGTGCGCTACCGGGTCGCAGCGGTGGACCTGGGCATCAAGACCATGACCCCGCTGTCCATGGCCCGGCGCGGCTGCGAGGTCACCGTGCTGCCCGCCACTAGCACCGCGGCGGACATCCTGGCCGCCAGCCCGGACGGGGTGTTCTTCTCCAACGGGCCGGGTGACCCGGCCGCACTGGGCTACGTGGTGCAGGCGGTCCGGGACGTGCTCGGCCGCGGTGTCCCGGTGTTCGGCATCTGCCTGGGCAGCCAGGTCCTCGGCCGCGCGCTCGGGCTGGGCACCTACAAGCTGCGCTTCGGGCACCGCGGGGTGAACCAGCCGGTCAAGGACCTGGCTACCGGCCGGGTGCACATCACCAGCCACAATCACGGGTTCGCGGTGGCCATGCCGGACGGCGCGGCGCCCGGTGCCCGGTTCGAGACCGGCTTCGGCCCGGCCCGGGTCAGCCACGTCAACCTCAACGACGGCGTGGTCGAAGGGCTCCGGCTGCTGGACGCGCCGGCGTTCAGCGTCCAGTACCACCCGGAGGCCGCCCCCGGCCCGCACGACGCGGCCGGCCTGTTCGACGAGTTCTGCGCGCTGATGGAGCGTGTCCGGTGAGCGGCGCGGCCTGCGCAGCGGGCGAAGTGAGCGCTCTCAATCGGGCTCATCGCCACGTTGGCCGTGAATGGTTGGCGGAAACCAGGACAAAGCGGGCACCTTCCCCTACCAGCCGGGCGCCAAGGGGCCGGGAGCGCGGCCTGGCGGGAGGTGTGCGGCGTGCCGAAGCGCGACGACCTTAAGTCAGTGCTGGTGATCGGGTCGGGGCCGATCGTGATCGGGCAGGCCTGCGAGTTCGATTACTCGGGCACCCAGGCCTGCCGCGTGCTCAGCCAGGAGGGCCTGCGGGTCAGCCTGGTCAACTCCAACCCCGCGACGATCATGACCGACCCCGAGTTCGCCGATGCTACCTACGTAGAGCCGATCACCCTGGACGTGCTGGAGAAGGTGATCGCCAAGGAGCGCCCGGACGCGGTGCTGCCCACGCTGGGCGGCCAGACCGCGCTGAACGCCGCCGTCGAGCTGCACGAAGCCGGCACGCTGGCCAGGTACGGCGTGCAGCTGATCGGCGCGGGCATCGAGGTGATCAAGGCCGGCGAGGACCGGCGCCGGTTCAAGGAGATCGTCACCGGGCTGGGCGGCGAGGTGCCGCGCAGCCACATCTGCCACACCATGGGCGAGTGCCTGGCCGCCGCTGCGGACCTGGGCTACCCGGTGGTGGTCCGGCCCTCGTTCACGCTGGGCGGCCTCGGGTCCGGCATCGCGCACCACGAGACGGAGCTGCGCCGGATCGCGGGCACCGGCCTGGACGCCAGCCCGGTCACCGAGGTGCTGCTCGAGGAGTCCATCCTGGGCTGGAAGGAGTTCGAGCTGGAGCTGATGCGCGACCGGAACGACAACGTGGTCGTGGTCTGCTCCATCGAGAACATCGACCCGATGGGCGTGCACACCGGCGACTCGGTCACGGTGGCCCCGGCCATGACGTTGACCGACCGGGAGTACCAGCACATGCGGGACACCGCGATCGCGGTGGTCCGGGCGGTCGGCGTGGACACCGGCGGCTGCAATATCCAGTTCGCCATCCACCCGCAGACCGGGCGGATGGTGGTTATCGAGATGAACCCGCGGGTGTCCCGGTCCTCCGCGCTGGCCTCCAAGGCGACCGGCTTCCCGATCGCCAAGATCGCCGCCCGGCTGGCCATCGGCTACACGCTGGACGAGATCCGCAACGACATCACCGGCGAGACGCCGGCCAGCTTCGAGCCCGCCCTGGACTACGTGGTGGTCAAGGTGCCCCGGTTCGCGTTCGAGAAGTTTCCCGGCGCTGACCCGGTGCTGACCACGCACATGAAGTCGGTCGGCGAGGCGATGGCCATCGGCCGCTCGTTCGCGGAGGCGCTGCAGAAGGCGCTCCGCTCGCTGGAGAACCCGGCCGCGCCGCTGCACTGGCGCGAGCCGCCCGGCGACCAGGCGGCCCTGCTGGAGCGCTGCACGGTGCCGCACGACGGCCGGCTGGGCACCGTGCACCAGGCGCTGCGGGCCGGCGCCACGGTGGCCGAGGTGGCCGCGGCGAGCGGCATCGACCCGTGGTTCGTGGACCAGGTCCAGGCCATCGAGGATCTTGCCCAACGCCTGGCCGGGGCCGCTGCCGCCACGCCGGGTACCCAGCCGGGCGCGGAACTCGACCCGGCGGCGATCCGGGCGGCCAAGCAGGCCGGCTTCTCCGACGCGCAGATCGGCGAGCTGAGCGGGCTGCGGGACGACCAGGTCCGGCTGCTCCGGCACGCGCTGCGGATCCGGCCCGTGTACCACACGGTGGACACCTGTGCGGCGGAGTTCGCGGCCCGGACGCCGTACCTGTACTCCACCTACGACGAGGGCTCCGAGGTGCCGCCCGGTGCCGCGCCCAAGGTGATCATCCTGGGCAGCGGGCCGAACCGGATCGGCCAGGGCATCGAGTTCGACTACGCCTGCGTGCACGCGTCGTTCGCGCTGTCCGCGGCGGGCTACGAGACCGTGATGGTCAACTGCAACCCGGAGACCGTGTCCACCGACTACGACACGTCCGGCCGGCTCTACTTCGAGCCGCTCACCCTGGAGGACGTGCTCGAGGTGGTGCACGCGGAGCAGCAGAGCGGGCCGGTAGCCGGGGTGATCGTGCAGCTCGGCGGGCAGACCCCGCTCGGGCTGGCCCGGTCGCTGGCCGCCGAGGGGGTCCCGGTGGTGGGCACCAGCCCGGACGCCATCCACCTGGCCGAGCACCGCGGCGAGTTCGGCGCCGTGCTGGCCGAGGCCGGGCTGCCCGCCCCGCGGCACGGCATCGCGCTCAGCTACCCGGAGGCCAAGGCGATCGCCGATGAGATCGGCTACCCGGTGCTGGTCCGCCCGTCCTACGTGCTCGGCGGGCGCGGCATGGAGATCATCTACGATGACATCACGCTGGAGGGGTACCTGGAGCGGGCCACCGCGGCCAGCCCGGACCACCCGGTGCTCATCGACCGGTTCCTGGACGACGCCATCGAGATCGACGTGGACGCGCTGTACGACGGCACCGAACTGTTCCTCGGCGGGGTGATGGAGCACATCGAGGAGGCCGGCATCCACTCCGGCGACTCGGCCTGCGCGCTGCCGCCGATCACCCTGGGCCGGGCCGACATCACCCGGATCCGTGAGTCCACCGCGGCCATCGCCCGCGGCGTGGGCGTGCGCGGGCTGCTCAATGTGCAGTACGCGCTGGCCGCCGGGGTGCTGTTCGTGCTGGAGGCCAACCCCCGGGCGTCGCGCACCGTGCCGTTCGTGTCCAAGGCCACCGCCACCCCGCTGGCCAAGGCGGCGGCCCGGATCATGCTCGGCGCCAGCATCGCGGGCCTGCGGGCCGAGGGCCTGCTGCCCGCGGCCGGGGACGGCGGCACGCTGCCGCTGGACGCGCCGGTCGCGGTCAAGGAAGCGGTGCTGCCGTTCGGCCGGTTCCGGGACCGGAGCGGCCAGGGCGTGGACACCGTGCTCGGCCCGGAGATGCGCTCCACCGGTGAGGTGATGGGCATCGACCAGGTGTTCGGCACCGCGTACGCCAAGTCGCAGGCGGCCGCGTACGGGCCGCTGCCGGTCAAGGGGCGGGTGTTCGTGTCGGTGGCCAACCGGGACAAGAGGTCTATGGTTTTTCCCGTGAAACGCCTGGCCGACCTGGGTTTCGAGATCTGGGCCACCGAGGGTACTGGCGAGGTGCTGCGGCGCAACGGCGTCCGTGCCACGATCGTGCGCAAGCACAGCGACGGGCCCGGCCCGGACGGCGAGCCGGACATCGTGGCCAGGATCCTGGCCGGCCAGGTGGACCTGATCGTGAACACGCCGTTCGGCAGCCCGGGCCAGTCCGGCCCCCGGCTGGACGGGTACGAGATCCGCACCGCCGCGGTGCGCAGCGGCGTGCCCTGCGTGACCACGGTCCAGGGGCTCGGCGCCGCGGTCCAGGGCATCGAGGCGATCCAGCGCGGCGAGGTGGGAGTGCGCTCATTGCAGGAGTACGCAGTGCTAGTCCGGGGGGGCGACCCCCCGGACCCCCCCGATCGCCGCTCCGCGCCGAGCGGCGGCGAGCCGCCGCGACTTGAGGGGGGCGGCCCCCCGGACCCCGCCGATCGCCGCTCCGCGCTGAGCGGCGGCGAGCCGCCGCGGCAGCGTGAGCCATGACCACTGGCGATGGCGAGCAGGACGCCGTCCAGGTCCAGGTCCGCGGCACCGTGCTGACCGTGCGCAAGGTGGATGCCTACTACGCGATGACGGTCGTCGCACCGGGCATCGCCGCGCGGTTCCGGCCCGGGCAGTTCGTCGCCGTCGCGGTCGGCGGGCCAGATACGTCGATGCTGCTGCGGCGGGCGTTCAGCATTCATGACGTGCGCCCGGACCACGGCGGCACGGTGGAATTCGTGTTCGCGCCGGTCGGCCCGGGCACCCGGTGGCTGGCCGAGCGGCGGACCCGGGACGTGCTCGACGTGGCCGGGCCGCTGGGCCTGCCGTTCCCGGTGCCCCGCGACCCGGTGAGCTGCCTGCTGGTCGGCGGCGGCTACGGCAGCGCGCCGCTCTTCCCGCTGGCCAGCCGGCTGCGCGGCCGGGACTGCCAGGTGGACTTCCTGCTCGGCGCGGCCAGCGCGGACCGGGTGTTCGGCGCGCTCACCGCGCGGCGCACCGGGCGGACCGCGGCCGTCACCACCGAGGACGGGTCGATGGGCGTCCGCGGGCTGGTCACCGACCGGCTCACCCAGATCATCCACGAGGCGCGTACCGACGTGATCTACGCGTGCGGCCCGATGGGCATGCTGCGCCAGGTCACCGCGCTGGCCCAGCGGTACGAGATCCCCGTGCTGACGCTGGTCGAGGAGTCCATGGCGTGCGGCATCGGGGTGTGCATGACGTGCGTGCTGCCGGTCATCGGGGACGACGGGGTGACCCGGATGGTCCGGTCCTGCGTGGCCGGGCCGGTGTTCCGCGGCGACACGGTGCGCTGGGACGACGTGGGCACGATCCCATTCGACGCGCTCGGCGCGCCGGGCTGGAACCCGCGCCCGCAGTCCGCAGCGGGCCGGGCCGCGGGCCGCGGCGGCGACGGTGCGGCCGCCGGCGATGCCGGGCCGGCCGGGCCGGCCACGGCCGCGCAGACGGCCCGGGCGCGGCGCGGGAGGAGCGTCATGGCGGTTGACCTGCGGACCAAGCTGGGCCACGTCGAGCTGCCCAACCCGATCCTGACCGCTTCGGGGTGCGCCGGCGCGGGCCGCGAACTGGCCCAGTTCTTCGACGTGGCCAAGATTGGCGCGGTCGTGACCAAGTCGGTGATGCTGGCCCCCCGGGCGGGCCTGCCCACACCGCGGATGGCCGAGACGCCGAGCGGCATGCTCAACTCGATCGGGCTGCAGGGCCCGGGTATCGACGCGTTCCTGCAGCGTGACCTGCCCTGGCTGCTGTCCCGGGGGGCCCGGGCCGTGGTGTCCATCGCGGGCAGCAGCGTGGATGAATACGCCGAGCTCGCCGCGCGGCTGTCCGACGCGGCAGGAGTTACTGCCGTCGAGGTGAATATTTCCTGTCCGAACGTGGAGCACCGGGGCCAGGTGTTCTCGTGCGATCCGGGTGCCTCGGCCGGTGTCATCGAGGCCGTCCGGGCCCGGGTGCGCTACGACATCCCGGTGTTCGCGAAGCTGTCGCCGGACGTCACCGACATCGTGACGATCGCCCGGGCGTGTGTCGGCGCGGGCGCGGACGGGCTCTCGATGATCAACACGCTGCTCGGCATGACCATCGACACGGACACCATGCGGCCGGTGCTGGCCGGGGTGACTGGCGGCCTGTCCGGGCCGGCCATCCGGCCGATCGCGGTCCGGTGCATCTGGCAGGTCCGCAAGGCGCTGCCGGACGTGCCGATCATCGGCATGGGCGGGGTCAGGACCGGCCGGGACGCGCTCGAGCTGATCCTGGCCGGGGCGGCCATGGTCAGCGTGGGCACCACGATTTTCCATGATCCCTCGGCCTGCATGCGGATCCTCCGGGAGCTTGAGGAGGTACTCGCGCGGCGCGGGATCGAGCGGCTCGCCGACGTGATCGGCCGGGCTCACGAGCCGCGCGGCACGGCGGGGCACCGGCTGTCCGGGACAGTTCTGTAGCGTTCTGTAAAGGAGCCCGGCGGCCGCCACCGCCCGGACCCGAGGAGGAGAGTTGAGTCAGCCAGCGCCTATCGCCGTGGCGCTTGATGCCCCTGACCTGGAAACTGCGGCCCGCTGGGCCGGACTTGTCACGCCGCATGTCAGTACGGTGAAGATCGGGCTCGAGCTCTACCTGAGGTATGGCCCCGGGGTGGTGGCCTCGATCCGGGGCGCCAGCGGCGTGCAGGTCTTCCTGGACCTGAAGTTGCACGACATCCCGGCCACGGTGGCCGGCGCGGCCCGCGCGGTCGCCCGGCTGCGGCCGGAAATCGTCACCGTGCACGCCGCGGCCGGCTCGGATGTCATCCGGGCGGCCGTAGACGCCGCGCCGGACACCAGGATCGCGGCGGTGACCATTCTCACCTCGCTGAGCCCGGAGGACCTGGACGCCATCGGCATGGCCGGGCCGGTGCCGGACGCGGTACGGCGGCTGGCCGTGCTGGCCGTGTCGGCCGGTGCCGGGGCGCTGGTCTGCTCACCCCGGGAGGTGGCCGCGGTCCGGGCCGAGGTCGGCCCGGACATCATGCTGATTACACCAGGCGTCCGGCCGCCCGGGGCGGACCGGAATGACCAGGCCCGGGTAGCCACTCCCGAAGAGGCGCTCCGCGCCGGGGCCGACCTGCTGGTGATCGGCCGCCCCATTACCGGGGCCCCGGACCCGGGCGCGGCGGCTGCGGCCATCGCCGCGCCGCTGCGCCGGCTGGCCCCGGCGGCTGAGTGAGTAGGACCAGCATGTTTCCAGCACTGCCCCCAAGAGCCCATGATAGGGGCATGGGAGCACCACGTTTGACTACGTTAGGTATTCGGGACCTTCCGGAGAGTAATATCGTCCAATTTATGACGTAACAAACGGGTGTTTGCGTTGCCCCGGCGCGCTGAACTCGCTACTTTCCCTTCCCGTCCGCAGTTTTCGAATCTGAAACCCGAGGTGACCCGGAGTGGCTCTTCCTCCCCTCACTCCCGATCAGCGTGCAGCCGCCCTTGAGAAGGCAGCAAGGGCGCGCAAGGAACGGGCCGAGATCAAGGCCCGGCTGAAGAAGAACGAACTCAAGTTGTCTGATGTCCTCAAGGAGGGCCAGACTGATGACGTCCTTGGGAAGATGAAAGTCTCAGCCCTGCTCGAGGCGGTCCCGGGGATCGGCAAGGTGCGTGCGCGGCAGATCATGGAGCGGCTCGGTATCGCCGAATCACGTCGCGTTCGTGGTCTTGGTGCCAACCAGCGGGCCGCACTCGAGAGCGAGTTCCGGAGTTCTATCTGACCCAGACTGGCAACCCCAGGGGCGGGCGCGGGGGGCCGAGGCCGGTGGCCGTTACGTCCGCTGATCGCGCATGCGGTACCGCGCTTGTCCGGGGGGGCGGGGTGCCAGCCCGGCTGACCGTCCTTTCCGGCCCTTCCGGGGTCGGGAAGACCACCGTGGTGGCCGGGCTTCGCAAGGAATGCCCGGAAATCTGGCTCTCGGTATCAGCGACCACCCGGGCGCCGAGGCCGGGTGAAGTCGACGGCCGGGACTACCACTTTGTCAGTGACGCCGAGTTCGACCGGATGCTGACGAGTGGTGAACTCCTCGAATGGGCCGCTTTCGCCGGCCACCGGTATGGCACCCCGCGCGGCCCGCTGGCCGGGAAACTAGCCGCCGGGGTGCCTTCGCTCCTGGTTATCGATCTCGCGGGTGCCCGCCAGGTGCGCGGCGCGGCGCCGGACGCGCTGCTCGTCTTCCTGGCCCCGCCGAGCTGGCCGGAACTGGTCCGCCGGCTCACCGGCCGGGGCACCGAGCCGCCCGAGGTGATCGAGCGCAGGCTGGCCGCGGCCCAGGTGGAACTGGCCGCCGAGCACGAATTCGATGTGACCCTGATCAACACGTCCGTCGGGGACGTGCGCCGCCAGCTGGTAACCTTGACGATGGCCCAAGCTGGCCATTGACTTACCTCTCCAACGGAAGGCACAGAGTGGCCGGGAATCCCGCCGCCGAAGGCATCACTAACCCGCCTATTGACGACCTGCTCGGGGTCGTGGACAGCAAGTACCGCCTGGTCATCATGGCGGCCAAGCGAGCGCGGCAGATCAACGCGTACTACGCCCAGCTCGGCGAGGGCCTGCTGGAGTACGTCGGCCCGCTGGTCGAGACCCGGGTCCAGGAGAAGCCGCTGTCCATCGCCCTGCGTGAGATCCGGCAGGGCCTGCTGTCCGCCGCGGAGACGGCCGAGCCGACCGGCTGAGCGCGCAGGGCCTGGCTGGGTCCCGTGACCGCCGACCGCGGCACCGCTGACGGCCTGCCCGCGCCCGGGGCCCGGGTCATCCTGGGCGTCGGCGCGGGCATCGCCGCGTATAAGGCCTGTGAGCTGCTGCGGCGGCTGACCGAGGCGGGCCATCAGGTCCGGGTAGTGCCCACCCCCAACGCGCTGCGCTTCGTGGGCGAGGCCACCTGGGCCGCGCTGTCCGGCCAGCCGGTCCGCACCAGTGTGTGGGACGACGTCCCCGAGGTCCCGCATGTCCGGCTCGGCCAGCAGGCCGAGCTGGTCATCGTCGCCCCCGCCACCGCCGGCCTGCTGGCCCGGGCGGCCACCGGGCTGGCCGACGACCTGCTCACCGCGACCCTGCTGACCGCGCGCTGCCCGGTGCTGTTCGCCCCGGCCATGCATACCGAGATGTGGCAGCACCCGGCCACCCAGGCCAACGTGGCCACGCTCCGCGGCCGGGGCTGCGTGGTGCTCGAGCCCGCGGCCGGCCGCCTCACCGGGGCGGACAGCGGCCCGGGACGGCTGCCCGAGCCCGCGGAACTGTACGAGGCAGCCGTCCGGGCGCTGGCCCGGGGCAGCGCCGGGCTGGGACCCGACCTGGCCGGCCGGCACGTGGTGGTATCGGCCGGCGGGACCAGGGAAGAACTCGACCCGGTCCGGTTCCTCGGCAACTGGTCCTCGGGCCGTCAGGGCTACGCGCTGGCCCGTACCGCCGTGGCCCGGGGCGCCCAGGTCACCCTGGTGTCGGCCAACGTGGCCCTGGACGACCCGGCCGGGGCCAAAGTGGTCCGGGTCACCTCGGCCCGGGACATGCAGGCAGCGGTGACCGCGGCCGCCGCGGACGCGGACGCGGTGGTCATGGCGGCCGCGGTGGCCGACTACCGGCCGGAGACCCGGAGCGGGGCCAAGGTCAAGAAGACCGGCGCCCAGCCGGAGCCGGTGCGCCTGGTGGAGAACCCGGACATCCTGCGCGCGCTCGCCGCGCACCGGCCCCGGCCGGGCCAGGTGCTGGTGGGGTTCGCCGCGGAGACCGAGGACCTGCTGCGCAACGGCCGGGCCAAGCTGGCCGCCAAGGGCTGCGATCTGCTGGTGGTCAACCAGGTCGGCGGCGGCCTCGCGTTCGGCACCACGGACAACGAGGCAGTCGTGCTGGCCGCCGACGGTACCCAGGCCAAGATCCCGCGCGGGCCCAAGGAGGCCCTGGCCGACGTCGTGTGGGACCTGGTCGCGGCCCGGTTCTAGCGGTGTGTCCCGGCCCGCGGCCCGGCCCGTGGGTGCCGGTGATCCTGGTTGGGGGGAGTTCGTGCCACGGCTGTAATCCGGCCCGGCTAGACTTCGGCGGCGAGGTTTCAGCCGCACACAGGACGGGGAATGCCAGGTGGCCCGACGCCTATTCACCTCTGAGTCCGTGACAGAGGGTCATCCGGACAAAATGGCAGATCAGATCAGTGACGCCATCCTGGACTCGATCATCAAGGACGATCCGCACGGCCATGTGGCTGTGGAGACTATGATCACCACCGGTCAGGTGCACGTCGCCGGGGAGGTGACGACCGAGACCTACGTGGACATCCCCGGCATCATCCGGGAGAAGATCCTCGAGATCGGCTACGACTCCTCGACCAAGGGCTACGACGGGGCCTCCTGCGGGGTGTCCGTGTCGATCGGCTCCCAGTCCCCGGACATCGCCATGGGCGTGCTGGAGGCATTCGAGCACCGCGAGGGCGAGGGCTCGTCCGAGCTCGACATGCAGGGGGCCGGCGACCAGGGCCTGATGTTCGGCTACGCGTGCCGGGAGACCCCGGAGCTGATGCCGCTGCCCATCATGCTGGCGCACAAGCTGGCCCGGCGCCTGGCCGAGGTACGGCGCAACGGCGAGGTGCCCTACCTGCGCCCGGACGGCAAGACCCAGGTGACGATCGAGTACGCCGGGAACAAGCCGGTGCGGCTGGACACGGTCGTGGTGTCCGCCCAGCACGCCCCGGACATCGACCTCAAGGAACTGCTCGCCCCCGATGTCCGCGACCTGGTCGTGCTCCCGGTGGTGCAGCCGCTGGACATCGACACCAGCCAGTACCGGCTGCTGGTCAACCCGACCGGGCGGTTCGAGATCGGCGGCCCGATGGGTGACGCCGGGCTGACCGGCCGGAAGATCATCATCGACACGTACGGCGGGATGGCCCGGCACGGCGGTGGCGCGTTCTCCGGCAAGGACCCGTCCAAGGTGGACCGCAGCGCCGCCTATGCCATGCGCTGGGTGGCCAAGAACGTGGTCGCCGCGGGCCTGGCCGAGCGCTGCGAGGCCCAGGTGGCCTACGCCATCGGCAAGGCCAAGCCGGTCGGCCTGTTCGTAGAGTGCTTCGGCACCGAGCAGCTCCCGATCGAGCGGATCCAGGACGCCGTGCTCCAGGTCTTCGACCTCCGCCCGGCGGCCATCATCCGCGACCTCGACCTGCTCCGCCCGATCTACTCACAGACGGCCAGCTACGGGCATTTCGGCCGGGAGGAACCGGACTTCTCCTGGGAGCGGACGGACCGCGCGGGGAGCCTGCGCTCGGCGGCCGGCCTGTAGCGGGGCCCGGCCCGGGCGGCTGACCGGCTGCAGTGGCCGCACCCAGCCCTGGACATCGGCGGGCTCCGAAATTACGCTCGATACACCCGGTGTGTCCCCGCTGAGAGCGTCCTAGCCTGCCCCATTGCAAGCCGGTGAGCCGTTGTCATCTCCGACCGAGCAGGCGGCCTCCCGGCCGCAGCCCGAGGAGGGCGCGCCTGGTGACGCCCAGGCTGCCGCGGCCCCGGCCGGGCGCCGCGGCAACTCGCTCGCTACCGCCGCGCTCGCCTGCGGCATCCTGGGCGGGGCGGTGCTCACCATCCCGGCCGGCTTCATCCTCGGGGTGCTCGGGCTGCGCCGGGCTGGCCAGACCGGTCGCGGCCGGGTGCGCAGCTGGCTGGCCATCGCGCTCACCCTGGCCTGGGCGGGGGCCGTCGGGTACCTGCTGCCGCACCTGATCCGGGCCACCGACCCGGGCTGCGAGGCGTACAAGGAAACCGCCCTGACCTCGTATAACCGGGTCGTGGCCGACGTCAACAACGGGGTCGGCCCGCAGGCCCTGTCCCGCGACCTGGCGGCCGCCGTGCGGCAGACCGGACGGGCCGCGCAGGACAGCCGGAACCCGGCCACCGCGCGGTCGCTGGCCGCCCTGTCCAGCGGCCTGCGCACCATGCTGACCGACATCCGGTCCGGCACCCAGGTGCCCCGCCACGTGCTGCTCACCCTGAACCAGGACACCGATACCGCAGACGGCGCCTGCGGCACCGTCTGAGCCGCTCGGCCCGACGCCTGACCCTGTAACGTCCGCTCTTCCAGTCACATTGATCACGGTCCGCGAGCACTCTTCACGGGCCCGGTGCGGCTGGTGGGGATTTTCACCCGTTTTGTCCGGACCACCCCGTGAAAAGATGCCGGGGCCCCGGCGCGCCGGGGGGCCGTGCGGCCGGGGGGCCGTGCGGCCGGGGGGCCGTGCGGCCGGGGGACCGCGCTGGTTCGGAGCTCGGGCCGCGGTCTGGCGCGGGGCGGGCGTCCGGGGGGTCTGGTAGGACAGGACCGTGACAGGGGCAACCAGCCAGCGGGCACCCGCGCGCAGCGGCGACGGCCGTCCGGCGCGCCGCCCGGGCCGGGCCCGGCGGGATCCCGGGCCCGACGCGGCCGAGCTGCCGGTCGCCCGGGTGGCCGTCGACATCCCGCTGGCCCACCTGGACCGGCCGTTCGATTACCTGATCCCGGAACGGCTGGCCGGCCAGGCGGTACCCGGCTGCCGGGTCCGGATCCGGTTCGCCGGCCAGCTCGTTCGACGGGTACCTGCTGGACCGGGTGGCCGCCAGCTCGCACCGCGGGAGCCTGGCCCGGCTGGACCGGGTGGTCTCGCCGGAACCGGTGCTCAGCCCGGAGATCATGGCCCTGGCCCGGGAGGTCGCCGACCGCTACGCGGGCACCTTGGCCGACGTGCTGCGGCTGGCCATCCCGCCCCGGCACGCCCGGGCCGAGCAGGCCGGCCCGGCCGCCGCCCCGCTGGCCGGGCCAGTGCCGGTGCCGGAGCCGGGGCCGTGGGCCCGCTACACCGCGGGCGCTGCGTTCCTCAGCGCGCTGGCCAGCGGCCGCGCGCCGCGCGCGGTCTGGTCCGCGCTGCCCGGGCCGCACTGGCCGGAGGAGATCGCGCGGGCCGCGGGCACGGCCGCGGCAGCCGGCCGGGGCGCGCTGATCGTGCTGCCCGACGCGCGTGACCTGGACCTGGTCGACGCGGCCCTGACCGGGCTGCTCGGTCCCGGCGGCCACGTCACGCTGGCCGCCGGCCTCGGGCCCGCCGAGCGGTACCGCCGCTGGCTGGCCATCCGCCGCGGTGCGGCCCGCGTGGTGGCGGGCACCAGGGCCGCCATGTTCGCGCCGGTCCACGACCTCGGCCTGGTGGTGCTCTGGGACGACGGCGATGACCTGCACGCCGAGCCCCGGGCGCCCTACCCGCACGCCCGCGAGGTGCTGGCGCTGCGCGCGCACCGCACGGGTGCCGCCGCGCTGATCGGCGGCTTCGCGCGGACGGCCGAGGCGACCAGCCTGCTGGCCAGCGGCTGGGCGCAGCCGGTCGCCGCGCCCCGGGCGGTGGTCCGGGACTGGGCCCCGCAGATCAGCGCGGCGGGCAGCGACGCGGAACTGGCCCGGGACGCGGCCGCGCAGACCGCCCGGCTGCCCAGCGTGGCGCTGCGCGCCGCCCGGGACGGGCTGGCCCACGGGCCGGTCCTGGTGCAGGTACCACGGCGGGGCTACCTGGCCGCCCTCGGCTGCGGACGGTGCCGGGAACGGGCCCAGTGCGCCGAGTGCGGCGGGCCGCTGGCCCTGCCGGGCGCGGACGCCGCGCTGCGCTGTGAGTGGTGTGGCCGGGCGGAATCCGGCTGGCGCTGCGCACGGTGCGGTTATACCGGGGTGCGCGCCCTGGTCACCGGGTCCGGGCGGACGGCCGAGGAACTCGGCCGGGCCTTTCCCGGGTTCCCGCTGCTCACGTCCGGTGGCAGCGGGCCGGTCCCGGCCGTGGGCGGTGCCCCGGCGCTGGTCGTCGCCACGCCCGGGGCGGAACCGCGGGCGGACGGCGGTTACGCGGCTGCGCTACTGCTGGACGGCTGGGCGCTGCTCGGCCGGCCCAGCCTGCGGGCGGCCGAAGAGGCGCTGCGCCGCTGGCTGAACGCGGCCGCGCTGGTCCGGGCCGGGGCCCGCGGCGGCCAGCTGGTCGTGGTCGCCGACTCGGCCATCCCCGCCGTGCAGGCGCTGATCCGGTGGGATCCCGTGACGCACGCCGAACGCGAGCTGGCCGAGCGGGAGCAGCTGCGGTTCCCGCCCGCGGTGCGGATAGCCTCCCTCACCGGCCCGGCCGCCGCGGTCCAGGCGCTGCTGTCCGCCGCATCGCTGCCCGCGGCCACCGAGCCGCTCGGGCCGGTCGACGTGCCGCCGGACAGCGTCCGGATGCTGCTGCGGGCCCCCAGGTCAGCCGGGCTCGCGCTGGCCGCGGCACTGCACGAGGCCCAGGCCGCGCGGAGCGCGCGGAAGGAGCCGGGACCGGTCCGGGTGCAACTTGACCCGGCCGAGCTGATCTGAGTTGTGCTGTGAACGTCGTAGGGTGCTGGAGTGGCCACCTCACGACGGAACTCGCGGACGCGGATCACGCCGGGTCGGGCGGGCAGCGCCGGCGGGCCCGCCGGGGGCGGGGACACACCGGCTCCGCCGGACCAGCCGGCCTTCGAAATGACCGCGGTCGAGCTGGCCGCCGGGACCGCCACCGGCCCGGGCAGCGGCCGCCCGGCCAGGAACCAGCCGGGCCACCCGGGCACAGGCGGGCCACCCCGGCTGCCCACGGTGCGGCTGGCGCCCCGGGAGGAACTGGCCGCGGCCGCCCGGGTGGCCCCGCTGCTGCGCGCCGCCCGGGACGTGGCCAGGTGGGTCGGCCCGGGCCGGGCGGTGACCAAGGCGGGACGGCTGCGGCGGCCGGACGCGGTGGCGGCGGCCACGCATCTGGAGCTCATCCCGGCCGAGTTCGCGGCCGCCTGGCGGGTCGCAGTGGCCGCGCGCATGGTGGTCCTGGCCGGTGGCCGGGCGGAGGCCGGGGACCGGCTGGAGGTGCTGTCCAGCCCGGCTGCGGACGAGGTCCTCGGCACCTGGGACGCGGCGCTCACGGTCATGCTCGAAGCCGAGGATCTCGATGGCATGGCCACCGCCCTGTACACGGTCGGCGGCCCGGTCCGGATGGACGCCCTGTTCGACGCGTACGTGGCCGCCGCGGGCACCCGGCGGGACTCGGCCCGCCCGGCACCGGCGGCCCAGGACGAGGGCGCAGCCCTGTCGGTCGCCCTGGAGGCCCTGGCCGACCTCGGAGTGGTAGAGCTCGGCGCCGACGAGAGCGGCGCGGACGAGGCGGGCGGCGGGCTGACCGTCACCCTGTCGCCGCTGGGTGTCTGGGGCGTGCACCGCCGGCTGCGGGCGCAGGGCTGGCACGTCCCGGTCACCGGCGGCGGTGCCCGCGGCGACGCGGCCGCGCTGCTGGCCACGCTGGCCAGCTGCGACGTGGAGGACGGCGAGGCCGAGATCGCCAGCTGGCTCGGCGGGCGGACGCCCGCGCAGGCCGCCGCGGAACTCATCACTGCGGCCAGCCACGGATCGCCCGGGCTGCGCGGCGCCGGATTCGCGGTGCTGGACCGGATCGGCGAGGACGCGGTCCCGGCGGTCCGCGCCGCGCTGGACGACCCGGTGCTGCGCGCGCACGCCGCCGTCTGGCTGCACGAGCACGGCGAGAACGCCGAGCTGGACCGGGAAGACCGGGCCTGGCTGCTGGTCGACCTGGGCGCCGGGCTGCTCGAGGAGGCCGACCCGCAGGATGTGGTGGCGGAACTGCTGCCCGACGTGCCGCCGGGCGCGCAGGCCGAGCTGGTCGCCGGGCTATGGCGGGTGCAGCATCCCGGGGTGACCGACCTGCTGACCGCGCTCAGCGATCACCACCCCGATCCCAGCGTGGCCCGGGCCGCGCGCAAGGCGGCGTTCAAGGCGCGGTCCGCACCGGCCAACCCGGGCCAGGAAAGTTCATAGACTTGTCGGGTAACACCTAGGTGACCTTCGCGGGCGAGGGCACGGAGCGGAAGGATGGTGCGCCATCAGCGTCAAGCCGATCCGCATCTTCGGCGACCCGGTGTTGCGCACCCCGGCTGAGCCGGTCCGTGACTTCGATGCCGAGCTGCGCAAGCTGGTCAAGGATCTCGCCGACACGATGCTGGACGCGCCCGGCCTCGGCCTGGCCGCACCGCAGATCGGGGTGGGCCTCCGCGTCTTCACCTACTACGTGGACGACGAGCTTGGGCACCTGATCAACCCGTCGCTGGACCTGTCGGAGGAGACTGAGACCGACGACGAGGGCTGCCTGTCCTTCCCCGGCCTGGCGTTCCCGACCCTGCGCGCCTACGGTGCGGTGGCCAAGGGTTTCAACATGTACGGCGACCCGGTCACCATCGAGGGCACCGGGCAGCTGGCCCGGTGCGTGCAGCACGAGACTGATCACCTCGACGGGGTGCTGTTCATCGACCGGCTCGACCCGCAGCAGCGCAAGCTGGCCAACAAGGCGATCCGCGAGGCGGAGTGGTGGGGTGAGCCTGTCCCGGAGATCCGGGCCTCGCCGCACCCGACCGGCGGGAAGGCGCTCTAGGGCCGCCCATGCGACTGGTGTTCGCGGGCACCCCGGAGGCCGCCGTGCCCGCTCTCGATGCGCTGCTGGCGTCGCGGCACGAGGTGGTGGCCGTGGTGACCCGCCCGGACGCGCCGGCCGGCCGTGGCCTGCACCTGGTGCCGAGCCCAGTCGCGGAGCGCGCCGAGCAGGCCGGCCTCGAGGTGCTCAAGCCAGCCCGGGTGCGGGATGAGGAGTTCCTCGGGCGGCTGCGGGCCGTCGGCCCGGACGCCTGCGCGGTGACCGCGTATGGCGCACTGCTCCCGCAGGTGGCGCTGGACATCCCGGAGCGTGGCTGGGTCAACCTGCACTTCTCGCTGCTCCCGGCGTGGCGGGGCGCGGCCCCGGTGCAGCACGCGGTCTGGCATGGCGACGACATCACCGGGGCGACCACGTTCCAGATCGTCCGCGAGCTGGATGCCGGGCCGGTGTACGGCATGCTGACCGAGCCGATCCGGCCCCGGGACACCGCCGGGGACCTGCTTGGCCGACTGGCCGTGGCCGGGGCCGGGCTGCTGGTGGCGACGTTCGACGGGATCGGGTCCGGGCAGCTCGAGGCGCGCCCGCAGCCGGCCGAGGGGGTGAGCCTGGCCCCCAAGATCACGATTGAGGACGCCCGGGTGCGCTGGGATCAGCCCGCGCTGGCCGTAGACCGGCAGATCCGGGCCTGTACGCCGGGCCCGGGCGCGTGGACCGTGCTGGGCGAGGCCCGGATCAAGCTCTGGCCGCTGGCCGCCCCGCCCGGCACCGGCACCGGCGCTGCGGACGCTACGGACACCGCGGCGGACGGGCCGCTCGCCCCCGGTGAGCTGCGCGTGCTGCGGACGGCGGTACTGGCCGGCACGGCCACCACCCCGGTCGAGCTGGGCGACGTCCAGCCCCCGGGCAAGCGGCGGATGAAGGCCGCGGACTGGGTCCGTGGCCTGCGCCAGCACGCCGCGGTGCTGGCCTGACATGGCCGCCGCGGGCGAGCGCCGCAGCGGTCAGCGCCGGTCCGGGCCCGGCCGGCCACGCCGGTCTGGCCAGCCGCCCGGGTCTGGCCAGCCGCCCGGGTCTGGCCAGCCGCCCCGCGGCAGCCGGCCGCGGCGCGGTGACCCGGCCCGCCGGGCCGCCTACGATGTGCTGATCGCCGTGCAGCAGCGCGACGCGTACGCCAACCTGCTGCTGCCGTCGGTGCTGGCCCAGCGCGGGCTGGACGGCCGGGACGCGGCGCTGACCACCGAGCTCACCTACGGCACGCTGCGCGGCCGGGGCACCTACGACGCGATCCTCGGCGTATGCAGCGACCGCAGCCTGGACCGGATCGACCCCCCGCTGCGCGAGGTGCTCCGGCTCGGCACGCACCAGCTGCTGGCCACCCGGGTCCGCTCGCACGCCGCCGTGGCCACCTCCGTGGACCTGGCCCGCGACCTGGCCGGCCAGCGGTCGGCCGGCTTCGTCAACGCGGTCCTCCGCCGGGTGGCCACCCGGGACCTGGAGACCTGGATCGGGGTGGCCGCGCCGTCCCGGGACACTGATCCACTCGGCCATCTGGCCGTCCGGTACAGCCACCCGCGGTGGCTGGTGGCCGCGGTCGCCGACGCGCTCGGCGAGGATGCTGGCGGTGAGCTGGCCGAGACCGAGGCCGCGCTGGCCGCGGACGGCAGCCGGCCCAGGGTCACCCTGTGCGCCGTGCCCGGGCTGGCCGACCAGGCCGAGCTGGTCACCGGGGACGGGGCGCCAGCCCGGTGGTCGGAGTTCGGCGCGTATCTCGGCCACGGGGACCCGGCCGGCATCCCGGCGGTCAGCCAGCACCGCGCGGCGGTCCAGGATGAGGCCAGCCAGCTGGCCGCGATCGCGCTGGCCCGGGTCGGCCTGACCGGGCCGGACCGCCGGTGGCTGGACATGTGTGCCGGGCCGGGCGGCAAGGCGAGGCTGCTCGCCGGGCTGGCCGCCCAGCGCGGTGCCCGCCTGCTGGCCGCGGACGCGCGCCCGCACCGGGCCCGGCTGGCCCGGGACGCGGTACAGGTCACCGGGGCGGCGGCCGCGGTGGCGGCGGACGGCGGCCGGCCCGCCTGGGCGCCCGGGTCCTTCGACCGGGTGCTGGCCGACGTGCCATGCACCGGGATCGGTGCGCTGCGCCGCAGGCCGGAGGCCCGCTGGCGTAAGTCGGCCGAGAACGTCCAGGCCCTGGCCGGGCTGCAGCGCCGCCTGCTGGGCAGCGCGCTGGACGCGGCCCGGCCAGGCGGGGTGGTCGGCTACGTAACCTGCTCGCCACACCTGGCCGAGACCCGCGACGTGCTGGCCGACGTGCTAGGCGACCGGGACGACGCCGACGTACTGGACGCACCGGCCGTGCTGGCCGAGGTGCCGGGGCTGCGCGGGCCGGAGCCGGGCAGCCGGTTCGCCCAGTTCTGGCCGCACCGGCACGGTACCGACGGCATCTTCCTGGCCCTGCTGCGCCGCCGCGGCTAGTGCCCTGGCGGAGCCAGGGCCGTGGCCGCGGATGGCCGCCGGGCAGCAGCCGCGCTACGCTCGAGCTGCATTGCGCTAGCGGGGGGTGCCGGTGAGGACAGGACCGGAAGATCCGGCCGCGGTGGGCCGCGGCCGCCTCAGGGCGGGTCACGCCGACCGCGAAAACGTGATCGACACGCTGAAGAACGCGTTCGTCCACGGCCGGCTGACCAAGGACGAACTCGGCGCGCGGACGGGCCAGGCGCTGGCCGCCCGGACCTACGCCGACCTGGCCGCGCTCACCTCCGACATCCCGCCCGCGCCCGACGCCCCGGCCGCGGCCGGGACGGTGCGCCGGCCGGCGCCAGCGCGACGGCGGCCACTGGCCAGGGCGGCCGCCGGATCGGGCGGCTGCCTGGTCATCGCGGCCGCCGCCGTGTGGGCCGGCACCATTCTCGATCCGGGCCCACCGGGCCCCACGCCCTATCATTCCTGGGCCCCGCTGATGCTTTTCCTGGCTCTTACCGCGGTCATCGCGGCCCTGGGCATCCTGGGCGGCGGGGTGGTCGCCTCCGTCGAGCAGCGGGGCTCTGGCCGGCAGTTGCCGCCCCGGCCGGGGCCGGGCGGCCAGGCCCGCGAAGGCGAACGGCGCGGCGGCGCCGGACACGGCCCGGTTGCCCCCGGCCCCCGCACCGGCCCGGCCCGCGCCGGCCCGCAGGCTCACGAGTCACCGCAGTACCGCCGGCACACGCCGACCCGGGCGGGCCAGGTACCCCACGGCATGGGGCCCGCGCCGGGCGCGGTATGACGCCGGTGAACCCAGCACCGGGACCGGTGCCTGCCCGGGTGGCCCAGACCGGGTTTACGGCTCAGCCCGCGCCGCCGAGCGGGGACCAAGTGACTGCTGGCCCGGGTGGCCGGAACCTGGGGCCGGCCAGGCCGCTGCCCTAACGGGCGCGGGTCAGCGCACGGCCGGTCCTGGTGCGCAGCCGGGCCGACCCGATGTCGGCCTTCTGCCCCTCGGTGTAGCCGGCCCCGTACCCGCTGCCGGAATAGGTGACCCGGGTCTTCCGGGTGACCGGGTAGGCGTGCTCGATGTTCTGGGTGATCACCTGCGAACGGTCGGCCAGCACCAGGGCGGTCCGCTCACCTGCCGCCCCGGGCGCGGTGGCCTGGCTGATCACCTGGTGCTCGGCGGCCCGCACCCGGGACACCACGGCCGACGTGAAACCGAGCAGCCAGCTGCGCCGCCACGCCCGCGGGTTGCGGCTCCAGCCCGGCACCTGGGCCGCGGCCAGCCCGTGCCACATCTGCATCAGCAGCGAGGTGTACAGCACGTCGGTGCGCTCGATATCGGAGGCGAAGCCGAAGATGTGGATCCGGCTGCCCGGGACCGGCCGGGGCAGCACCACGCACTGGCAGCGCAGCGCTGAGGCCAGGCCGCACAGCAGGTGCGCCTGGACCCGGGCCCACGGGTTGTCGATGTCCACCTTCCGGTCGGCCGGGCGGTCGGTCTCCGGCCGCCGCGCGGCCAGCAGCGCCCGGTCGATGCCGTACTTCGCCATCAGCTCGGCCGCCTTGGCCGTCAGCGCCTGGGCCTCGTCGGGGGTTACTCCCTCGGCTTCCGCCTTGGCCAGCAGCTTGCGCACCCGGGCCAGCAGCGCGGCGGCCGCCTCCGGGCCGCTGGCCGCATCCGGTCCGGCCGCCGCACCGTCCTCCGGGTAGGGCTGGTGATTCACGAAGCTCCTCCTGTCCGGACTTCGAATCGAACATGTGCCCGAACGATATCCGGAGCCGGTGACAGTGGGCCGGGCCCGGCCGCTGGCCGCACCATACCCGGCCCGGCGGCCAGCCGGCCGGGCTGGGGAGCGCGGTTTCACCCGCCCGCTCACCCCCGGGAGTGCGGGGCCGCCGCATAGACTCGGGTCTATGCCCGTCCAGATGGCCCCCAGCATCCTGTCCGCCGACTTCGCCCGGCTCGCCGACGAGGCCGCGGCGGTGACCGGCGTGGCCGACTGGCTGCACGTCGATGTGATGGACAACCACTTCGTGCCCAACCTCACCCTCGGGCTGCCGGTGGTGCAGGCCCTGCTCAAGCACGCCGGGCTGCCGCTGGACTGCCATCTGATGATCGAGGACCCGGACCGCTGGGCCCCGGCCTACGCGGAGGCCGGGGCGCGGAACGTGACCATCCACGCCGAGGCGGCCAGCTCGCCGGTGCGGACGCTCCGGATGATCAGGGCCGCGGGCGCCCGGGCCGGGCTCGCGCTCAACCCGGCCAGCCCGGTGGAGCCGTACGAAGACCTGCTGCCCGAGTTCGACATGCTGCTGCTGATGACGGTGGAGCCGGGCTTCGGCGGGCAGCCGTTCCTGGACATGGTGCTGCCCAAGCTGCGCCGGGCCCGGGCCATGGTCAGCCGGCACGGCGGCGCGGTGTGGCTGCAGGTCGACGGCGGCGTCAGCGAGCACACCATCGAGCGGTGCGCCGAGGCGGGCGCGGACGTGTTCGTGGCCGGCTCGGCCGTGTACCACGCGGACGACCCGGTCCAGGCGGTGCAGTCGCTCCGGGCCCAGGCCGAGCGGGCCACGGCCGCCGCGCCGTGGGCGGGCTGACCGGCTGCGCACCTCACCCAGGGCGGGCCTGTCACGCCCAGTTCACCCCAGCCGGCCATGCTGGGCTCAGCACAGGTTGTCGATTCCGGGGAGGGTTGTTCGTCGGGTTAGGTGACGGACGAGCCGAGACACCAAGAAGGAGATGCCGTCATGGCTGAGTACCTGATTCTCATCTTCGAGGACGAGAACAGCTACGCCACCGCGACGCCGGACGTGTTCCAGGAAGTGATGGACGCGCACAACCGGTTCGCCACCCAGGTGGGGGAGAAGGGCGGGAAGATCGTCGAGGGCCGGGCGCTGCAGCCGACCAGCACCGCCACCACTATCCGCAACGACGTGGTGACCGATGGCCCGTTCGCGGAGACCAAGGAAGCGCTGGGCGGCTATTACCTTATCGAGGCCCGTGACCTCGACCACGCGCTGGAGATCGCCAAGCTCACCCCGGCCCGCTTCGGCGGGGTGGAGGTCCGGCCGATCATGGTGTTCGACAACGCGTGACCGGGGCCACCGCGGGCCACCCTCCCGCCGATCCCGGGCCCAGCACCGGATCGGGGGCCGGGAGGGACCGCCCGGCTGCGGCGGCTGCCGTGGCCGACGCGCACCGTCGCGAGTGGGCCTTCGTGCTCGCCGCGACGGCGCGCGTGGCCGGGGACCTGGACCTGGCCGAGGAGTGTGTGCAGGACGCCTACGTCTCGGCCCTGGAAGCCTGGTCCCAGCAGGGGGTGCCGCGCAACCCCGGGGCCTGGCTGACCACCACCGCGCGGCGCCGGGCCATTGACCTGCTCCGCCGGGACACCACGCTGCGCCGCAAGCTCCCGCTGCTGGTGACGCCAGATGAGGCCGCGGCCCAGCCGGCCACCGAAGAGGGCTGTGGCGTGATCCCCGACGACCGGCTCCGACTGGTGTTCACCTGCTGCCATCCGGCGCTGGCCCGGGAGGCGCAGGTGGCGCTCACGCTGCGGCTGGTGTGCGGGCTGTCCACGGCCGAGATCGCCCAGGCCTTCCTGGTGCCGGAGCCGACCATGGCCGCCCGGGTAACCCGGGCCAAGAAGAAGATCTCCGCCGCCCGGATCGCTTACCGGGTGCCGGGCGCCGCGGAACTGCCCGACCGGCTGGACGCCGTGCTCACCGTGGTGCACCTGCTGTACACCACCGGGCACACCGCGCCGGGCGGGGACGGCCTGGTCCGCCGGGACCTGGTTGACCGGGCGGCCGGCCTGGCCCGCATGCTGTGTGCGCTGATGCCGGACGAACCCGAGATCCGCGGGCTGCTCGCGCTGATCCTGCTCACCGACGCGCGCCGGGCGACCCGGTGCGC
This sequence comes from uncultured Actinomycetes bacterium, assembly GCA_963834515.1. Classification (GTDB taxonomy): domain Bacteria; phylum Actinomycetota; class Actinomycetes; order Streptosporangiales; family Streptosporangiaceae; genus RYN-230. The sequence goes on from CAWICB010000002.1 coordinate 913,596, forward strand.
GCCGGATGGCCGGCTGCTGCTGCTCGACGAGCAGGACCGCGGGCAGTGGGACCGGCCAGCCATCGACGAGGGCATCCGGCTGGTCCGGGAGGCGCTGCGCGGCTGCCGCCCGGGCCGGTTCGCGCTGCAGGCGGCGATCGCCGCGCTGCACGCCCAGGCAGCCAGCTACCCGGCCACCGACTGGGCCCAGATCGTGCGGCTGTACGACCTGCTCGGCCAGGCCTGGCCGTCCCCGGTGGTGGCGCTCAACCGGGCCGTGGCGCTGGCCATGGCGGACGGGCCGGCCGCCGGGCTGGCCGAGCTGGCCCGCCTGGAGGCCGACCCCCGGCTGGCCGGCTACCGCTACCTGCCGGCCGCCAAGGCGGACCTGCTCCGCCGGCTGGGCCGGGCGGACGAGGCCGCGGCCGCGTACCAGGCCGCGCTTGAGCTCACCGCCAATCAGGCCGAACGCCAGTTCCTGGCCGGCCGCCTGGCCGAGGTCACTGGCCGCTGACCGCCGCCGTGCCGCCGCCGGCGGCGCCTTCCGGCCAGCGGTAGCTCGTGATCGCGCCGCCGCGGATGACCACCGTCCCGGCCGGGGTATGCCTGTCCCGCCAGATGGTGTACTCGCCGCCGGCCAGCGCCGGGTACACCGCGGCGTGACAGTGTGCCGGAGTAAGCCGCCGCTCCCGGACGACCGCGTGGGTGCGCGGGACGCGCGGCGGGCCAACCGGGCTGACGTGGATCTCGTGCCCATCCATCGCCGCGGGGGCAATGATGATCAGTGCGCCGGTGTCGCCACCGATGTCAAGCACGACGCTGCCCGGGCGGGACGGGCCGGGGCTGGTTTCTGGCACCGCAGTGGCCTCAGGACGGGTTGTAGAAGCCGCCGTAGGGGACGCCCAGGTAGGGGAAGTGGTCCAGGTAGGGCGCCTTCACGTCTTTCGGTGTCAGGCCGTCGGTGATCACCGAGGCCGCGGCGTCCGGCTTGTAGCGCTTGTCGACCAGCGGGTACGTGAGGCCGGCGATGGCCCGCAGCTCGATCGTCACCACGTCATCGAACACCCGCCGCCCGTTCGGGAAACCAGCCAGGTCACCGCCCAGCACGCCGAGGATGTTCGGTTTCCGGGCCGGCTTGATGGCGGTGTTCAGCCGCAGCATGTCGGCGAGCACCGGGCCAGTGTGGTTCTGGAAGCCCTTGATCAGCCCGGCCGGGATACCGGTGAGCAGGATCGCCTCCAGGTCCGCGCGGGGTTTCCCGGACTTGACCAGTGCGACCAGGTGCGGGAACACACCGGGGTAGAGACCCGGCAGCAGCGCGGCCAGTTCCGGGCTGGTGACGTAGGAGGCGAACCGCTTGTCGTCGGAGGGGGGCAGGGAATTCCACAGGTCCTTGATGCCGAGCGGGTTGATGACCTCGTTGACCAGCGGGTTGCCGAGCCGGGACAACTGCCGGTACGGCCCGGTCGAGGTGTTCTTGCCACGGTGGGCGTCCCAGATCCGGACGTGCTGGCGGCTGGCGGTGGTCCACACGCCGATGACCGCGCGGGGGTCGGTTTCCCTGCGGGTGCGGGACCCGGTGAGTGAGTCGATCGGCACCTGCAGCGCGATGGAGTGCACGTTCAGCTCGTTGGTGGCGTTCACCCCCGGCGCGGGCTTGCTGAAGACATGCATCCCGTACTGTGCGTGCAACTGCTGGAAGGGCCGCAGGTTAGCCAGGTCGAAAATCGATCCGAGGTCAACGTAGAAACCCTCGGCGCGCTGGCCCGCGAACACGCTCAGGCCGCCCGGCAGGGTGTGCACCGCGCGGCCCGCCAGGTGGGCATATCTTGGGGTGGACAGCGGCCCGATGTTGCACGGCGGGCAGGGCAGGCCCGCGGCCAGCTGCCGCTTCCTGCCCCGGGTGAGCCTGGTCACGGAGTAGAACTGCCTGCTGTTCCAGTTCGGGCTGTCCAGCGACCGGATGGGGCCGGTGTTGTACAGGAACGTGCCCCGGTCCCGCAGCACGGTCTCGAACCGGAACTGGTACGTGATGTCAGCCCGGCCGTCACCGTCGTTGTCGATGTGGATCTCGTACAGCACGTCGTCACCGAACTCATAGAAGTTCGGGCCGCCCGCCGGTTCCTGCAGCGGGATGTAGTTGGCGATCAGGGTGACCGTGGACGGGCGGTCGGGGCTGACGAACGCGTATACGTCCGTACTGTCCGCGACCGGGTCCTTGGAGATCTCCGGCGCCTCACGATGCGATGACATTCACGTTCCTCACGCTCGTCGGTACGGGTCAGCAGATCAGCGCATCAGCGCCGGGTCACTGGGCCGCCCGCACCAGCCGGGCGGCGAGGGCCGGGTCGCGCAGCGTCGTCTGGGTCGTTCCGGTGAAGATGTCCATCTCGCCGGTGCGCAGGTCACGGACATGCACTACCACCGGTCCCGCGCCGGCCGGGTCCGTGGCGGCGGAGCCCTCGGCCGCGGCCAGGTGCTCGTCATGCGGCGCGGGCTTCAGCGGCCGGCTGGCGGCGGCGGCCGGCAGGGCGCCCAGCGCCAGGCCGCCCATCAGGCCCGCGGCGCTGGCTCCCGCGGCCGTGCGCAGTACCGACCGCCGCGACACCGGCTCATGCTGCTCGCCGGCCCCAGCCGCGCTGCCCGGCTCCTGCGTGTGGTGGTCCCAAGCCATGTTCGTCCCCCCGCGGCGGCGCATCCCGTCACCGTTGCTAACGCTATGTAGTCAACCGAATACGTCTAGTATCGGCAGCGGCACGCTGCGGGTAACGCCAAGGCGGGCCACTTTTACCCAAGCTTTGCCCCTGGGCCGGCTGAGAGCCAGGCAGCGGGCAGCGAGCCTCTGGCGGCCGCGGACGCTTGCGGCGGGGCAGCCCGCGCGCGGGATAGCGGATGGGCCGCGGAATACCTCCCATGGCACACTGGTTTCAGCAGCTAAGCGTGCTCCGGGGTCGGTGAAATTCCGAGCCGGCGGTGACAGTCCGCGACCCGGCCAAGGCGGTCAAACCCGCCCGTGGCCGGCTGATCCGGTGGAATTCCGGGACCGACGGTCAAAGTCCGGATGGGAGGCAGCACGCGCGCGGAGGCAGCGGCGCACGCGGTCGGCCGTGCATGCGCGTCCGCGCATCCCCCGGAGCCGAGTGGCAGAACGGCGCCGAGGAGAGGACACCGCGGATGTTCACCGGGATAGTGGAAGAACTCGGCGAGATCGTAGCTGTCGAGCGGCTGGCCGGCGCGGCCCGGCTCACCGTCCGCGGCCCGCGGGTCACGGCGGAAGCGCGGCATGGCGACTCGGTCGCGGTCAACGGGGTCTGCCTCACGGTGACCGACGCCACGGACAAGACGTTCTCCGCTGACGTGATGGCGGAAACCCTGCACCGCACCGGGCTCGGCGCGCTCGGCCCCGGGTCCCCGGTCAACCTGGAGCGCCCCGTCCCGCTCGGCGGGCGGCTCGGTGGCCACCTGGTCCAGGGGCACGCCGACGGCACCGGTGTGATCGTGTCCCGGTCCCCCGCTGAGCACTGGGACGTGGTCCGCATCGCACTGCCGCCCGGACTGGCCCGGTACGTGGTGCACAAGGGCTCGGTCACGGTCGACGGGGTCAGCCTGACCGTGTCCGGGCTGGGCGGGACGGACGAGCCCTGGTTCGAGGTCAGCCTGATCCCGACCACCCTGGAGCTGACCACGCTGGGCCGGCTGCAACCGGGCAGCCAGGTGAACCTGGAGGTCGACGTGATCGCCAAATACGTGGAGAGCCTGCTCGGGGGGCGGTCATGAGCACCCCGCTGGCTGACCAGGACATCCGGCTCGACGAGGTGGAGCGGGCCATCGCCGACGTCGCGGCGGGCCGTCCGGTCGTGGTGGTGGACGACGCCGACCGGGAGAACGAGGGCGACATCATCATCGCGGCCAGCAAGATGACCGCGGAGCTGATGGCCTTCATGATCCGGTACACCAGCGGGGTGATCTGCGTCCCGCTGCCCGGCGAGGAACTGGACCGGCTGCAGCTGCCGCTGATGACCCCGCACAACTCGGAGCGGATGCGCACCGCGTTCACGGTGAGCGTGGACGCCCGGGACGGCGTGACCACCGGCATCTCGGCCGAGGACCGGGCCCGGACGGTGCGCACCCTGGTCGACTCGGCCACCGAGTCGTTCGAGATCGTCCGGCCGGGGCATATCTTCCCGCTGCGCTACGCGGAGGGCGGCGTGCTGCGCCGGCCCGGGCACACCGAGGCCGCCGTGGACCTGGCCCGGCTGGCCAGGCTGACCCCGGCCGGCGTGCTGGCCGAAGTGGTCAACGACGACGGCACGATGGCCCGGCTGCCGCAGCTGCGCGCGTTCGCCGACGCCCATGGGCTGGCGCTGATCTCCATCGCCCAGCTCATCGAGTACCGGCGGCACACCGAGCGGATGGTCCGCCGGGTGGTGGAGACCAGGGTGCCCAACGCGCACGGCACGTGGCGGGCGCTCGGCTACCTCAACTCGGTGGACGCGACCGAGCACCTGGTGCTGGTCCTCGGCGACCTCGGCGACGGCACCGACATCCTGGTCCGCGCGCATTCCGAGTGCCTGACTGGCGACGTGTTCGGGTCCCGGCGGTGCGACTGCGGAGCCCAGCTCGAAGCGTCCATGGCCGCCATCGCGGCCGAGGGCCGCGGCGTGGTGCTGTACCTGCGCGGCCACGAGGGCCGGGGTATCGGGCTGCTCAGCAAGCTGCGCGCCTACCACCTGCAGGACGCGGGAGCCGACACGGTGGACGCCAACCTGGAACTAGGCCTGCCCGCCGACGCCCGGGAGTACTCCACCGGCGCGCAGATCCTGGCCGACCTGGGGGTGCACTCGGTGCGGCTGCTCACCAACAACCCGGCCAAGGTCAGCGGGCTGTCCGGGTTCGGCGTCAAGGTGACCGGCCGGGTGGCGCTGCCCGCCGCGGCCACCCCGGAGAACCTCCGCTACCTCACGGTCAAGCGGGACCGGCTCGGGCACCAGATCGACGGCCTGCCGCCGGTGCTGACTAGGGACCCGCACGCCGCTGACGGCCTGGCCGGCGCCCGGTGAGCGGCCTGCCGGGGCGGACGCCAGGGGAGACCCGGTGAGCGGAGCGGGGCGGCCGGGTGTGGCGGCCGTGGACGCCGCCGGGCTCTCCCTGGCCATCGCGGCCACCCGCTGGCACGCCGACATCACCGACACCCTGGTGCAGCGGGCGGTGGCCGCGGCCAAGGAGTGCGGCATCGGCAGCCCGCTCGTGGTCCGGGTGCCCGGCGCGGTGGAGCTGCCGGTGGTGGCGGCCGAGCTGGCCCGCGGCCACGACGCGGTGGCCTGCCTGGGGGCGGTGATCCGCGGTGGCACGCCGCACTTCGAGTACGTCTGCGACGCGGTGACCTACGGCCTGGCGCGGGTCGCGCTGGACTCCGGCAAACCGGTTGGCAACGGCGTGCTCACGTGTGACACCCTGGAACAGGCCCGCGACCGCAGCGGGTGCCGCGGCAGCACCGAGGACAAAGGATGGGAGGCGGTCGTGGCCGCACTGGAGACCGCGCTCGTACTCCGCTCCCTGCGCAGCAGGGACAGCCAGCACGCCCGGCATTGACCCGGCGGTAGCGCGCCGGCCGGGTCATCTTCGTTAGGCATGAAAGGTTTTCTGCTGTGCTGTCCCTGGTTCTGCCCAAGGGCTCGCTGGAGCGGGCCACCCTCGACCTGTTCGACGCGGCCGACCTGACCGTCCGGCGGTCCTCGGACCGCGACTACCACGCTGCCATCGAGGACCCGCGGATCGAGCGGGTCCGCTTCCTGCGCCCGCAGGAGATCCCGTCCTACATCGAGCGCGGCCTGTTCGATCTCGGCATCACCGGCCGGGACTGGATCACCGAGACCGGCGCGGTCGTGTCCTCGCTCGGTGAGCTGCACTACTCCAAGGCCACCGCACAGCCGATCCGGGTCGTGCTGGCCGTGCCGCAGAGCGCGCCCTGGCGGTCGGTCAGCGACCTGCCCGAGGGGGTCCGCATCTCCACCGAGCTGCCCGCGCTGACCACCCGGTACCTGGACGCACACGGGGTCAAGGCGATGGTCATCCCGTCGCACGGCGCGACCGAGGCCAAGGTGCCGGACATCGTGGATGCCATCGTGGACCTGACCGAGACCGGCTCCTCGCTGCGCCGCAACGGGCTGCGCGTGCTGGACACCCTGCTCACCAGCTACACCGAGCTGATCGCGAATACCGAGGCGTACGCCGACGCGGGCAAGCGCAGCGCGATGGAGGACATCATGCTGCTGCTGTCCGGGGCCATCCGGGCCCGCGGCAACGTGCTGCTCAAGCTCAACGTGCCGGCCGACCGGCTGGACGAGGTGACCGGGATGCTGCCCGCCATGTCGTCACCGACCATCACCGCGCTGGCCCGCGGCGGGATGAACGCGGTGGAGACGGTGGTGCCCAAGCGCGGGGTGAACACGCTGATCCCGGCGCTGCGCGCGGCCGGCGCACGGGACATCCTGGAGATCCCCATCTCCAAGATCGTCGAGTAGAAATCTCTTCGTGATCAACCGATCGCTGTCGCCATGGCGACAGCGATCGGTTGATCACGATGCCGGGGCCGCAGCATCCGGCCAGGCCAGCACCGGGCCGCGGGCGCGCAGGATGACCGGCGCGCCGAGCGGCAGCGCGCCGCTGCCCAGGGTGCGCACGATCAGCGGCGCGGCGGGCGGGCCCTGGTCCGGCTGCACGGTCAGCACCGCGTCGTGCCCGTGGTAGCCGTAGCCGGTGACCCGGGCGGCCACCCCGCCGTCGGCGGCCGGGCCGGCCGCACCAGTCAGCAGCTCGACCTGCTCCGGGCGGACCAGCACGGTCGCCGGGCAGTGCGTCACCACCGACGGGTCCGCCTGGGCCACCGGGAGCCGGCCGAACAGTGTGTCCACCGACGTGCCGTTGAGCAGGCCGGGAATGAGGTTCGCATCACCGATGAACCGGGCCATGTCCGCGTCCACCGGGCTGGAGTACAGCTCCTGCGGCGCGGCGCACTGGGCGATCCGGCCGTGCCGCAGCACGGCCACCCGGTCGGCGGTGGACAGCGCCTCGTCCTGGTCGTGGGTGACCAGCACGGTGGTCGTGCCCGCCTCGGCCAGCAGCCGCTGCACGTCGGCCCGGACGCTGGCCCGCAGGTGCGCGTCCAGCGACGCGAACGGCTCGTCGAGCAGCACGACCTCGGGCTGGATGGCCAGCGCCCGGGCCAGCGCGACGCGCTGCTGCTGGCCGCCGGACAGCTGGTGCGGGTAGTGCCGGGCGAACTGGGCCAGCCCGACCGCATCGAGCAGTTCGGCGGCGCGCCGGCCGCCCCGGCCCGGACGGTGCCGCTCCTTCCGGCTGAGCCCGAACGCGATGTTCGCGGCCACGGTGAGATGCGGGAAGAGGCTGCCCTCCTGCGGCACGTACCCGATGCGGCGGCGTTCCGGCGGCAGGAACGTGCCTGGCCCGTCGGCGATCGCGGAGCCGATCCGCACCACGCCCGCGTCGGCCCGCTCGAAGCCGGCCAGGATGCGCAGCAGCGTGGTCTTGCCGCTGCCCGACGGGCCCAGGATCGCGGTCAGCGAGCCCGCGGGCACGTCGAGGTCCAGGCCGTCCAGTACCTGGTGGCGGCCGAAGGCCTTGGCCAGCCGGGTGACAGCCAGCTCGGTCATGTCACCATCCCCGGGTCCGCCGAACTGTTGAAGAACCGCCCGAGCACGATACTCGGGATGGCCGCCACCGCGATCATCACCAGCGCGAACGGGGCGGCCTGGGCGTAGGACAGGTTCGTCTCGTAGGCCCAGAACTGGGTGGCCAGCGTCTGCACGCCGATCGGGATCAGGATAAGGGTCGCGGTCAGCTCGGTGATCACCGACAGGAACACCAGGCAGAACGCCGCGGCCAGGCCCGGCCCGGTGAGCCGCAGGGTGACCCGGAGCGCCACCGCCAGCCGGCTCTGGCCCAGCGACCTGGCCACCTCGTCCAGACTGACCGGCGCCCGGGCCAGCGACGCCTTGACGCCAACCAGGGCCAGCGGGAAGAACATGATGGCGTAGGCCAGAATCAGCAGCGGCCCGGTCTGGTACGCGAATCCGCCCAGGTAGCGCTGGGTGAAATAGGACAGGGCCAGGGCGATGACCACGCCCGGGATGGCCAGCACCAGGTAGGTGCTGCGCTCCAGCACGCGGCGGGCCAGCCCGCCGGGATGGCGGACCGCGAGCAGCGCTACCGGCAGCGCCATCAGCGTGGCCAGCGCCCCAGCCAGCGCACCGTACAGCGCGGTGTACCCGGCCGCGGCCAGCAGCGGCACGCCGGTCAGCGAGGGCCGCACGCCGCTGGACATCCAGTACAGGCTGGCCGCCACCGGCACGCCCAGGGCCAGGCCGGTGAGCAGCACGAAACCGGCCAGCACCGGCCAGCGGGCCCGGCCCAGCCGCTGCGGCGGCGACACCCGCTGGGCCAGCGCGCCGGACCGGCTGATCCGGCCCCGGCCCCGGCTCAGCCCCTCCCCGGCCAGCACGACCAGGCTCAGCAGCACCAGCACCAGGGCCAGCGCGCACGCGGCGGGCAGGCTGAACGCCTCGTTGATCTCGGTGAAGATCTCGGTGGTGAACGTCTGGTAGCCGACGATCTCGAACGCGCCGTACTCGGCCAGCAGGACCATGGCCACCAGCAGGCAGCCACCCAGGATGGCGCCGCGGGCCTGGCCCAGGGTGATGCGCAGGAACGTGCGCACCCGGCCGGTGCCCAGGCTGCGGGCCACCTCTTCCTGGCCCGGGTCGGCGCCGCGCAGGCTGGCCGCGACCGGCAGGTAGACCAGTGGGTAGACGGCCAGCGTCATCACGATCACAGCGCCGCGGAAGCCCTGGATCCACGAGGACAGCGACGCCCAGCCGAAGCTGACCACGAAGTCCGGGATGGCCAGCGGCACCACCACCAGCACGGCCCAGATCCGCCGCCCGGGCAGGTCGGTCCGCTCCACGCACCACGCTGCGGCCGTGCCGATCACCGCGCACAACGCGGTCACCACCACGGTGAGCCGGATCGTGTTCCACAGCAGGGTCGCGGTCAGCGAGCGGAAGATCAGGCTGCCGTCCTCGTGCAGGCCGCTGTTGCTCGCCTCGATCAGCAGGAAGACCAGCGGGAGGGCGAGCACGGCCGCGATGAGGGTGGCCGCGGCGGTGAGCGCGACCGGCCGCCCGGGCCGCCGGGCGCGCGGCGCGGCCGGCGCCGCCGGGACGGCCTGGGCCGGCGCGGTCACCGCGTGTCCTCGGATGTCCGCGCCGTCCGGCGGAACCCGCGCGCCGCCCGGTACCGGGCGGCGGTCATAGCAGGCCCGCCTGGCGGAGCAGTGCGATGGCCGCCGACCCGTCGCCGAGCTGGGCGATGGTGATCGGGTCGGGCTGCAGGTCACGGAACGGAGTTTCCGGCGCCGCCGTGGTCACCCCGGACCCGATTGGGTATTCGTAGCTGAGCGAGTCGCGGCCGATGATCTCCTGGGCCTGCCTGCTGACCAGGAAGGCCAGGAACCGCTGCGCAGCCGCCTGATGCGGGGAGGACTTCAGCACCGCAGCCCCGGACACGTCGATCACGTACCCCGGGTCATGCGGGGCGAAGTAGGCGATTTTCGAGTGCATGCTGGCCGCGCCGGTCTCCGCGCGCAGCCGGTACCAGTAGTACTGGTTGATGATACCGAGCGCCGCGGCGCCGCGGTTGACCTGGCTGGTGATCGTCTCGTTGTCCGGGTAGATGTGCCCGGCCGCGTTGGCCTTGATCCCGTTCAGCCAGCGGATGGTGGCCGCGTGGCCGTGCGCGCGCAGCACGGCGGTGACGATGGGCTGGAAGTCGGTCTCGCCGGCGGCCAGCGCGAGCTTGCCCTGGTACTTCGGGTCGGCGAGCTGCATGACCGACCGGGGCAGCTGCCCCGCGCTGATCAGGCTGGGGTTGTAGACGATCACGCTGACCCGGGCGGACACGCCGGCCCAGCGGCCCTGCGGCGAGTTGAACCGGGCCGGGACGGCGGTCAGCGTGGCCGGGTCCACCGCCGACAGCAGGCCCCTGCTCTGGAGGAACTCCAGCGCCGGGGAGTTCTCGGTGTAGATCACGTCGGCGGGGGAGTGGCGGCCCTCGGTCACGATCTGGTCGGCCAGCACGTCCTCGTCGTCGCTGCGCACCTGGACGGTGATGCCGGTCTTCTGCTCGAACGCGGCCACGATCCTGTCGGTGGTCTGCGGGTGCTGGCCGCTGTACAGCGTGATGGACTGGCTGCTGCCATCAGACGAGATCGACAGCGCGTTCCCGCAGCCGGCGTAGCAGGCCGGCCAGCACGGCCAGCGCGGCCAGGGTGATCAGCCGGGCCGTAGCCCGTTGCCGTGCTGTCACCGGTCACCTTCCCGTCTGTCCGTCTGGGCCAGTTAGGAAGCTTAGGCTAACCTAACAAAGCCTGGCCAGGGCGGCCGGCCGCCAGGGCACGTGATTCGGGTCACGCCACCCGCGCAGCCGCAGCCGGGCGCGCGGCCATGGCGCAGGCCCGGAGGCCGAACGTACCCTGTGCACATACTCCGGGCCGGCCGGGGTAGCCGCTATCGCGTCCGACCTGCCCGGGGCGGACCTGCTACACGTGCCGAGGTGAACCGGTTGCGAGACATCCTGGACCCGATCGCTAAGTGGTGGGATGCGGGAGAAGTGTTCGGCCTGGCTACCGTGGTCCGGACGTTCCGCAGCGCGCCGCGGGAGCCGGGTGCTGCGATGGCGGTGTCGGCCGACGGCGAGGTGACCGGCAGCGTGTCCGGGGGCTGCGTGGAAGGTGCGGTGTACGAGGTGGCCCGGGAGGTCTGCCAGACCGGGCAGGCTGTGCTGGAGACCTACGGGGTCAGCGATGACGACGCGCTGGCCGTGGGGCTGACTTGCGGCGGCATCCTGCACGTGTTCGTGGAGCCGGTCAGCGCCGGGACGTTTCCGGAACTCGGCGACGTGGTGGCGGCGATCCGGGCCGGGGAGCCGGTGGCCGTGGCCACCGTTATCGAGGGCCCGGGCCAGGTCGGGGCGCGCCGGGTGATCTGGGCCGACGAGGACCGGGCCAGCGGCAGCCTGGGCGCCGGGGACCGGCTTGACCAGGCGGCCGACGACGACGCCCGCGGCATGCTGGCCCAGGGGCTGACCGGGGTCCGCCGGTACGGCGAGCACGGCGAGCGGCGCGGCGACGAACTGGCCGTGTTCGTGCACTCGTTCGCACCGCCGCCACGCATGCTGGTGTTCGGCGCCATCGACTTCGCGGCCGCCGTGGCCCGGGCGGGCAAGTTCCTCGGCTACCGGGTCACGGTGTGCGACGCACGCCCCATCTTCGCGACCAAGGCCCGCTTCCCGGACGCCGACGAGGTGGTGGTGGACTGGCCGCACCGTTTCCTGGCCCGCACCCCGGTGGACTCGCGCACGGTGATCTGCGTGCTCACTCACGACCCCAAGTTCGACGTGCCGGTGCTGGAAGTAGCGCTGCGCACCCCGGCCGGCTACATCGGCGCCATGGGCAGCCGCCGGACCCATGAGGACCGGCTGGACCGGCTGCGCGAAGCCGGGCTGACCGAGGACGAACTGGCCCGGCTGCGCTCGCCGATCGGCCTGGACCTGGGCGCCCGGACCCCGGAGGAGACCGCGGTCTCGGTGGCGGCCGAGCTCATCCAGCTCCGCTGGGGTGGCTCGGGCCGGCCGCTCACGCTGACCTCCGGCCGGATTCACCACACGGGCTGACCAGATCGTGCCGCGCGTGGCGGGGGTGCTGCTGGCCGCGGGGCCGGCGTCCCGGCTGGGCCGCCCGAAGGCGCTGGTCGAGCTGGGCGGTGCCCGGCTGGTGGACCGGGGTACCGGGTTGCTGCGGGCGGGCGGCGCCGACCCGGTCGTGGTGGTCACCGGGGCGGCCCCGGTCATCCTGCCCGGGGTGCTGACGGTGCACAACCCGGACTGGGCCAGCGGCATGGGCTCCTCGCTGGCCACCGGGCTGCGCGCGGTACCGGGCGGCTGCCCGGCGGCCGTGATCGCGCTGGTCGACCAGCCGCTGATCGGGCCGGGCGCGGTCGCGCGGCTGATCGCCGCGCACGCGGCCGGGGCGCTGGTGGCCGTGGCCGGCTATCAGGGGCGGCCGCGCAACCCGGTGCTGCTGGCCCGGGAGCACTGGCCGGAGGTGATCGCACTGGCCACCGGCGATGTCGGCGCCCGGCCGTTCCTGCACGCCCACCCGGACCTGGTCACGCTGGTCGAGTGCGGGGACACCGGCGAGCCCGACGACCTGGACACCCTGGAAGACCTGGCCCGGCTCAGCCAGCTGCTGCCGGTCAGCCCGCCGTGACCTCGATGCCCCAGGTGTGCGTCACGCTGTCGCCCGGCTCCAGCAGAAGCAGGTCGGTGCCGGACACGAACGCGTTGGGCGGGCACGTCATCGGCTCGATGCCTACCGCCCGGCGGCGGTGCTCCGGGTCCAGGGCGTCCCCAGTGAACACCTGCAGCCACTCATAACCCGGGCCCGCCCACAGCGCCACCTCGGTGCCTGCCTGGCCCAGCCGGGCCCAGGCGCGCCCGGCCTCGTCGCGGGCCAGCCCGGTGAACGCGTGGTCCAGCGGGAAGTCACCGACCGGCCGGGCGGTGCGGAAGTCGAACTCGGTGCCGGTCACGTCGGCGGGCGGCCCGGCCGGGATGCCCCGCTCCCCGTTGGGCAGCCGGAGCCCGGCCGGCACGGTCAGCTCGCAGCTGTCGATGCTGGCCGCGCCGGTGGTCAGGTACGGGTGCGAGCCGGTGCCGTAGGGCGCGGGCGCCGAGCCAACGTTCCGGGCGCTGATGCTGACCTGCAGGCCGCGGCCGTCCTCGAGCCGGTAGCTGGCCTCCAGCTCCAGGCAGAACGGGTAGCCCTGATGCCCGAGCAGCACGTGCCGCAGGCTAACCTCCTGGCCGGTGTGCGCCGTGGCCGCCCAGCTTGACCAGCGGGTCAGCCCGTGGATTGCGTTCCCGTTGGCTGGCTCGGACAGGGCCAGCTGGTGCTGTGCACCCCGGGTGACGTACCGGCCGTGGTCCACCCGGTTGGGCCAGGGGCAGAGCAGCTGGCCGGCCCCGGCCGGCGGCAGCACGTCCGCCGGGTACCCGGTGATGACCGGCTGGCCGCGGTGGTACAGCAGCCGGAGCCCGGCGCCGAGCTCGGTGACCGTGGCCCGATAGTCGCCGGCCGAGATGTCATATTGTGCGCCGCTGAGCGGGATCTGGGCGCCGGTGAGCGAAACCATGATCAGCTTCCCTGCGTTTTTGCGGCCTCAGATACCGAGTGCCGGCGGGGCTGCTTGGGGAGCGGGGGACCGTCAGCCCCGCCGGCACTTGAACCATAGCGGCCTGAGCCATTCATGAGGGCGAAAGTCCTCAAGCCGGGCGATCGTGCAGACACCTGTAACCTCTTGCGACTTTGAGTTAACTTCCGGGTACCGAGCGCATCCAGATCGGGAAGCGGATGCCCGGCTGATACGGCCTGGGGGTAGGTGCCATGAGGGTATCCCACCGCGCCCCGGGAGCCGGCTGACCAGCCCGCGGCGCGCCGGTCAGCCGGCTGAGCCGCATGCAACCAGGCGGCTGTGCGGGCGCGAATCCTCCGGTGACGGCATTCCCCCCGGAGAGGACCGCCGACCGTGACTGCCCAGCTCGATGACACCCTCGCGGGGCCAGGTGACGCAGCCTGGCCGCGGGTGCGGATCGAGGCCGAGCTGACCGCCCTGCTCGGCCGCCGCCTGGCCGAGCTGAGCTTCCTGGACGGCGACACGGCCGCGTTCGATGACGTGCTTCTGAACTACCGGCACGGCACGTCCTGTTACCTGGCCACCCGGCTGCTGCCCGGGTGGAAGCGCCCGCACGTGCACGCGCTGTACGGGTTCGCCCGGTACGCCGACGAGATCGTGGACGCGATGGACAGCGGGCTGGGCCCGTCGGAGCGGGCCGCCGCGCTGGCCGGCTGGGGGGAGCGGTTCTTCGGCTACCTGGCCGTGGGCCACTGCGACGACCCGGTGCCGGCCGCCGTGGTGCACACGGTGCGGTCGTTTGGCCTCGACCCGGCCGACTTCCGGGCGTTCCTCACGTCGATGAGCATGGACCTCACCGTGACCAGCTACGCCAGCTACGCCGACCTGGCCGGGTACATGGCCGGCTCAGCCGCGGTCATCGGCGCCATGATGCTGCCGGTGCTGGAAGCGGCCGACCTGCGGCTGGCCCGCGAGCCGGCCCGGCAGCTCGGGCTGGCCTTCCAGCTCACCAACTTCATCCGCGATGTGGGCGAGGACCTGCGCCGCGGCCGGATCTACCTGCCCGGGGCCGACCTGGCCCGGTTCGGGGTGCTGCCCGCCGACCTGGCCCGCGCCGAGCCCAGCCCGGCCGTACGTGACCTGCTGGCGTTCGAGGCGGCCCGGGCCCGGGCGCACTACCAGGCCGCACGGCCTGGGGTGGCACTGCTCGCCCCGTCCTCGCGCCCGTGCATCCAGGCCGCCCTGGAGCTGCACGGCGGCATCCTGGACGAGATCGAGCGCTGTGGGTACCGGGTGCTGCGCGGCCGGGTGGCTGTCCCGGCGCCGCCGGGCCGCCATCTTCGCCCGGCACCTGCCCGCCGCCGCCCGGGCGGCGCGCGGCGAACGGCGGGTGGACGTGAGGCTGCCCGGCTCGTGACCGGGAAACCAGTGCCGGGGGGCAGTCTCCCCGGGTCATGGCCTGGGGAGGCGGGGCGCGCCGGAGGCGGGTCCCCGTCGAGTCAGGGATCCCGGGGGGTCCAGGGGGGTCGCCCCCCCGGAATACCCGGTCCGGTGTTCACGGTGAGTGGCGCGGCCCGGCAGCTCGGCGTGCCCGCGGCCACACTGCGTACCTGGGAACGCAGGCATGGCATCGGCCCGTCCGGGCGCAGCCCGGGCGGTCACCGCCGGTACACGGCGGCTGACCTGGTCCGGCTCCGGGCCATGCGGACGCTGGTGGAGACCGGCGTGCCCCCCGCGGACGCGGCCGCGCTGGCCGCGCTCTCCGCCGAGGCCGGGCCGGCCAGCGGCGCGGGCCAGGCCGGTAACCCGGACATCCCGCCCGGCCTGGCCATCCGCGCGGCCGAGACGCTCGACGCACCGCTGCTGTGCGCCATGCTCAGCAGCACGTTCGCCCGGGACGGCGTCACCGCAGGCTGGCAGCGGCTGGCCGTGCCCGCGCTGCGGGAGTTCGGCCGCCGGGCCCCGCACGCGGCCGGGCACGGCGCGGCCGAGCATCTGCTGTCCGGCTGCCTGCTGGCCACCCTGCTCCAGGTCATCAGCGTCGCCCCGGCCGCCCGGTCACTGCGGCCGGTACTGCTGGCCTGCGCCGAAGACGAACAGCACGTGCTGCCGGTGTACGCGCTGCATGCGGAACTGGCCGGCCGGGGGGTGGACGTCCGGCAGCTGGGCAGCCGGGTGCCGTGGCGGGCGCTGGCCCACGCGGTGAGCCGGGTCCGGCCGGCCGCGGTGTTCGTCTGGGCGCAGACCCGGCAGACCGCCGACCTGACCCGGCTGGACACGCTGGCACCAGGCGGGCGGCTGGTGGCCGGCGGCCCGGGCTGGCCACCCGGGCCGTCCCCGGCCAGCCGGGTGAGTTCCCTGGGCGACGCCGCCGACCTGCTGGCCACGTGGGCGTTCGCCCCGTCATGACCCCGAGGAGGACCTGATGCCCGGCCCGGCGCCCGCCATCGTGCTCGACGCCATGGGCGGCGACCACGCGCCCGGCGAGGTCGTCACCGGGGCGGTGGCCGCGGCTCGCGAGCATGGCGTCCGGGTCATCCTGGCCGGGCCGGAAGGGCCACTGGCCGGCCTGCTGCTCGCGCACCAGGCCCGGGCCGAGATCGACGTGGTGCACGCCCCCGACGTGATCCCGATGGGCGACAGCGGGGTGCGGCTGCACCGGGCGCCTGGCACCAGCGCCGCGGTGGCCTGCGGCCTGCTCGCGGCGGGCCAGGCCGCCGCCCTGGTGTCCGCCGGTTCCACCGGCGGGACGGTAGCCACCGCGGTGGCCCGGCTCGGCTGCATTCCCGGGGGTGCTCCGGCCGGCCATCGCGGTGCTGCTACGCACCGCGCCGTCACCCACCGTGCTGCCGGACGCCGGGGCCACCGCCGACCCGGCCCCGGAGATGCTGGCCCAGCACGCGGTGCTCGGCGCCGCCTACGCCACGGCCGTGCTGGGCATCGCGACCCCGGCCGTCGGGCTGCTCACCATCGGTTCGGAACCCGGCAAGGGCAACCGGCTGGCCCGGCGGGCCCAGCCGCTGCTGTGCGCGGCGCCGGTCAAGTTCACCGGCAACCTGGAGGGCCAGGACGCACTGGCCGGGGTGGTGGACGTGGCGGTCACCGACGGGTTCACCGGCAACGTGATGCTGAAGGCGGTCGAGGGCAGCCTGCGGCTGGCCTTGTCCGAGACCCGGGCCGCGGTCACCGCCGGGCCGGCCGGCGCGCTGGCCCAGTTCGCTAACCGGCACCGGCTGCGCCGCCTGGCCGCGCGTTTCGACGCCGACGAACACGGCGGGGCGGTGCCGCTCGGGGTGGCTGGCCCGGTGGTCATCGCGCACGGCTCGGGCCCGTGCCCGGGCCATTACCCGGGCCTGCCTGCTGGCCCGTGACCTGGCTCAGGCCGGGGTGCCCGGGCAGGTCGGCCACGCGGTCGCGGCGGCAGCCGGCCTGCCGCAGTGAGCCGGTCAGCCCGGCCGCAGCGGGTCGTGGCCATCCCACGACCCGGTGGACTGCTCCGGCACGAACCGGGCGAAGCACTCCTCCGCGAACCAGTCCTCGGCCCGGGTACGGGCGATCACCGTGCGGTGCGGCCCGGCGCCGTAGGCGAACGCGCGGATCGCGGCCCCGTCCCGCCACAGGCTGAACGTGGCCTGCCTGGCGAGGGGCCATTCCCCCATGCCGACCGCGCCCAGGCAGCCGTCCGCGCGGGCCAGCGCGCCGTCCACGGCGGGCACCGAGCGGTAAAAGCGGGCCAGCCGCCGGGCCCGGATGGCCGCGCGGGTCAGCACGGCGACCGGCTGGCCCGGCTCCGGGGCGGCGGCCACCAGGCCGGCGAACGGGTCGCGCCCGGCCCACCGGCCATGCCCGCCGGCGTAGCGCAGCCGGACCGACCAGGTCTCCCGGCCCGCCATCCGCCAGCCGGCCGGCACCGGCGAGCTGGTCAGGAAGTGGTCCAGTGCGGCGCCGTCCTGCCAGACGGCGAACTGGCCCAGCGCCGCAGGTCGGCGCCCAGGCTCATCGTGCCGCCCCGCGCGGTGCCGAGCAGCTTCCAGAACCGCAGTCCCGGGTGCCGGCCCACTCCGCGGCCAGCCCGAGCAGGAACGCGGCCGCGGCCGCGGCCAGCGCGCGCAGCCAGCCTGCCCGGACCGCGGCGAACGCCGCACTGGACGTGGCCAGCGCCAGCATGATCAGCGTGCTGAAGAGGGTCAGGTGACCGGCCCGGGCCGAGACCACCTGCAGGATGGCCATGGCGGCGAGCGCTGCCCACCCGGCCCTGGCGGCCCGGGCTGGCGCCGCCTGCCGGACCAGCACGGCTTGTCGGCGGCCCGGCGGGCCAGGTTGAATGGCGTTTCCGGGTGAAGTTCCGGGACCACCGGTCGCTCTCAGCGGCACAGCATCACGTCCGGGGGAGGGCCATGGCGGACGACATCGGGTTCAGCGTGGGCGCCGTGGCCCGCCGGCTCGGCGTCGCGCCGTCCACGCTGCGGACCTGGAACCGGCGGTACGGCATCGGCGCGCAGGAATTCAGCCCCGGGCGGCACCGGCGATACACGGCCGCGGACATCACCCGGCTGGAGCACATGCAGCGGCTGATCCTGCGCGGCGCCTCGCCCGCTGACGCGGCCCAGGCCGCGCTGGCCACCGTGGCGCCCCAGGTGCGGGCAGCAGTGCTGGACATCCCGGCCGCGCGATCCGGGCCGGGGCACGGGGCCGGCGGCCAGCGCCTCGCGCTGCCCGGTGCCTCCCCGGCCGCCCGCGGCCTGGCCCGCGCGGTGCTGGCCATGGACGACGGCCTGATGAACGAGATCATCCGGACCGCACTGGCCTGCGACGGGGTGATCCAGGCCTGGCAGAGCCTGCTCGTCCCGGTGCTGTCCGGGATCGGCACCCGGTACGAGCAGACGGGTGGCTGCATCGAGGCTGAGCACCTGCTGTCCTCGGTGGCCCTGGCCGCGCTGGCCGACCTGCATCCGTACGCCGTGGGCGGGGCTGGCGACCGGCCCGTGCTGCTCGCCTGCGCCGCCGGGGACCAGCACAGCCTGCCGCTCTACGCGCTGGCCGCGACGCTGGCCGAACGCGGGGTCAGCAGCCGGATGCTGGGGGCCGCGCTGCCCTACGACGCGCTGCTCGCCGCGGTGCGGCGGACCGGCCCGGCGGCGGTGTTCCTGTGGTCGCAGCTCCGCATTACCGGTGACCCGGCCGCGCTGCCGGATCTGCGGCCCCGCCGGCCCGGGGCCCGGCTGCTGCTCGGCGGCCCGGGCTGGCCGGAGCACGGCCTGCCCGAGGGCAGCCGCCTGATCGGCAGCCTCCCGGACGCGGTCATCGAGGTCCTGGCGGCGCTCGGCCGCGGCTGACCCTGGCCCGGCCGTACCGCTCATCCGCACATCCACCACCTGCCCGGCTGTCCCGCGTGCCGTCGCGGCCGGCCGGGCCGCGTGTTCCCGGCTCCCTGTCTTCGGGCTGGTGGCCCGCTCCGGTTGCTCAAGTTGCGCGACGAGCGTCTCTCAACTATGAATAACTTTTGAAGCAGTTTTTGGGGAACCGGGCCCGGGTCGGCGCCCGGGAGGGGTGGTGACGCCGGTGCGCACGGCAGGGATCAGCGACCTGGGCGCTCGGCTGGCCAGCGCGGAGGACGACACGTTCCGCGACTGCTATGCGGAACTTGGCCCGATGCTCCGGCGCTACCTGCGCGGGCGGGTGCCGGACGCCGATATCGACGACGTCGTGCAGGTGGTGTTCGTGGAGGTGTGGCGGTTCCGCGGCCGGTTCGACCCGCGGCGCAGCCTGGAGGCCTGGGTGCTCACCATCGCCCGGCGGCGGGCCATCGACCACCTGCGCTCCCGGCGCCGGGACACGCTGCCGCTCGACGACGCGGCTGCGCTGCCCGGGCCGGATGGCCGGGACATAGCCAGCCAGGTCGAGCAGGCCCAGGACATGCAGCTCGCCCTGGCCCGGCTGCCCAGTCTGCAGCGGGAGGCCATCGAGATGGCTTACTACGCCGACCTGACCCAGCGGGAGATCGCGGAACGGCTCGATGTCCCGCTGGGCACGATCAAGGCCCGGATCGCGCGCGGGCTGCGCCGGCTCGGGACGCTGGCCGCCTCGCCAGCGGCGCTGTTATCCGGCCTACCGGGGCGGGATCAGCGAGCCGTTGCGGACCGCCTCGGCCGCCAGCACACCGAACAGGTAGAAGTACGCGGCTTCCTCGTCCTCGAACGTGCGCACCTCGTGCCGCGCGCCGTCGGCTGCGCTGAACACCTCGAAGCCGTCCCCGGTGCGCAGCAGGCACATGGCACCGTCGGATTCCTGCTCCAGCGCGTATGCGGACCGCGGGATGGCGGCCAGGTCGGCCAGCTCGGAGAAGATGGACCTGGTCTGCACCCGCTGCTTGCGCGCGGCCCGGCGGCCGGTGGCCGCGGCGGCGCCGGGGCAGGCCGGCCAGGGGCGTGCCGTCCAGGATGCTGTCCGGCCCGCGTGGCGGGGTCTGTGTCGCGGTGGTCATGCCGGTCCAGCTGCCGCCGGTGCCGCTGGCCGGGGCATGCCCGTTGGCGCGGTTACCGTTCCAGCCGCTGGCCGGGGCTGGCCCGCCGTTGCCATGCCAGCCGGCTGGCGTTCGGTGGCCGGCCCAGCTGGCGCCAGCCGACGGTGCGCCGTTCCCGGTCCAGCCCGGGGCGGGCCCGCCGGTGCCGTGGCCGGTCCAGCTCCCGGTGCCGTTCGGGGTGCCGTTCCCAGTCCAGGTACCGGGCCGGCCGGCGCGCCGTAGCCGCTCACGGCGGGCTGGGGTCCGGTGCCGGGCCGGCCCAGTTCTCCGGCCCGCCGACGGCGGGCTGTGGCCCGGTGCCCGGGCTGGCGGGCGCGCCGTAGCCGCCCATGGCGGGCTGGGGTCCGGTGCCGGGCCCGGCCCAGTTCGCGGGGCTGCCGCCGACGGCGGGCTGGGGTCCGGTGCCGGGCCCGGCCCAGTTCGCGGGGCTGCCGCCGACGGCGGGCTGGGGTCCGGTGCCGGGCCCGGCCCAGTTCGCGGGGCTGCCGCCGACGGCGGGCTGGGGTCCGGTGCCGGGCCCGGCCCAATTCTCCGGGCGGCCGGGCGCTCCGTAACCACCGGGCCCGCCCGGGCCGGGAGCGTTCCACGACGGCGAGCCGTGGCCGGTCCAGGCGCCGGCCGGGGCCACGGCCGGCTCGGCCGGGTAGCCCCGGCCGGCCGGCGCCGGGGCGGCCGGGGGTGCCGCCGCCCACGGTTGTGCGCCGTACGGATAAGAGGGCAGCGGCGCGGCGCCCGCATCCGGGCGGGTGCGGGGCAGGCTCTTCTCCACCTTCTCCTCGGTCAGGCTGGTCACCTCGTCGCGGGGGGTGAGCAGCTCGAACACCCCGCGATCCACCGGCCAGAAACCGAGTTCCCTGGCCCGCCTGGCGTCCTTGCCCAGGTAGATGATGTGCAGCCGGTCGCCGAGGTCATCCAGCACCAGGCACGCCTCGCCGTGGAACGTGCCGATCGGCCGGGACTCCCAGAGCACATCGACCTCGGCCCTGATCACCCGCTTGCGCCAGCGCCCGGGGGCGGGCTCGAAGCCCAGTCCGTCCGGGGGCGGCAGCGCGGAGAACAGGACAACATCAGACTCGGACGGCCCGACCCCCGCCTCGTAGGCGGCTCCGCGGTAGGTGGCCAGCTGCCGGAAGCGCATGGCTCACAGCCCCTTGGATGGGCGGACCCAGGTCTGCCCGTCGAACCGGGCGATGAGCTCCTCACCGCCAGGCACCACCCGGTGGATCTCCGCCCCCACCGGGACTGGGACTGGCAGCGTGTAGAACTCCGGGATGGAGCTGGGCGGCGGTGCCGCCGGGCCGTCCCCGGGCGGCGGCGCCAGCGACGCGTCCATGTCCAGTGCGCGCCATCGCATGACGTAGATCTCCGCCAGTTCGGCGGTGAAGTCAGATCCGTCATAGCCAAGGTTGAGGGCATCGTAAAAATCGGCCGGGCGGCGGAAAGCGCAGTCCCTGGCCCGGTATACGTACCCGGCGATCACAGATCGCCGTCCGGACAGATAAGGCTCCACCAGCCGAGGCGGGATAACCTTCTGCATCTGCGTTCCCGGTTCGATGATCCTGACCATGGGCTCGGCCTGCGTCACACGCTCCCCTCACGTTGCCTGCGTCGGGTGTTCAAAAGACTCTCACACCGGGGATTTTCCCCTCAACTGCTTCGCCAGCAGTGCCCGCATCCCGCGGATGTAATTGACCGTAACCCGTCGGCCGGCGCGGTGGGGCGACGTCGCGGGCATTGGTCCGGGCCGCGCCGGGTGGCCTGCGCCACACCTGGGCGCGCGCCACGGATCGGGCCGAACACGCAGCATACGTGCATACCGGAGATGCGGGGGCTGAGCCGGCCACCGGGTTGCCGCGCCCGCGCCGGGCAGGCCCGGCCGGGCCGTCCGCCCGGCTAGGGTTGAGGTGTGCGCAGCAACGCTACGGAGCCGGAATTCCCCGGCGATGACGGCGCCGCCGACCCGGCGGTGCTGGCCGCGCTGACCGGCTATGCGGCAGGCCGGGGCAGCGAGCACGCCGCGCTGACCGCGCTGGCCGGTTCCCGGGTCCTGGTGCCGGTGGTGGCCGTGCTGGCCGAGGAGGATGAGGCGGACAATGCGGCGGCCGGGGCCGCTGCGCCCGGTGCCGGCCTGCGCCGGGAGAAGACCACCGAAATGGCGCTGCCCACTCTGATCGGGCGAGACGGCCGGGCTGCCATCCTCGCGTTCACCAGCCTGGACGCGCTGACCAGGTGGCGGCCGGACGCGCGCCCGGTGGCTGTGCCCGCGGCCCGCGCCTGGCAGGCCGGGGTCCAGGAGGCCAGCGCCGTGGTCATCGACGTGGCCGGGCCGGTTCCGGTCACCGTGGAGGGCGCCCGGCTGGCCGCTCTCGCGGCCGGCCGCTCGGTGCCGCTGCCGCACCAGGACCCCGACGTACTGGCCGCGCTGCACGCGGTGCTGGGCACCGAGCCGCTGATCGTGCAGGCCTCACTGACCACGCCGGGCCAGCGGGCGGGCTGGGAGTACGGCCCCCGGCCGGAGGACATGCCGGAGCTGGCCGGGCCGGGCGTGGCCGATCTGAGTGCGCTGGGCCTGGAGCCGCCCAGCCCGGACGGCGCCGCGGCGGGCACCGCGGCCCAGGACGGGGCCAGCGGCAGCAGTACCCGGGGAAGTGGCCCCGCCCCCGGCGGGACCGCCCAGGACACCCCCGGCGGGACCGCCCAGGACGCGCCCGGCCCGGACGCGCCCGGCCCGGACGTGGCCGGCCAGGACTGTGCCGACCTGGCCCTCCAGGTGACGCTGGCCGACGGGTGCACCCCGGAGGCGGCCACCGCGGCGGTGAGCCGGGTCGCGGAAGCCCTGCTCGCCGCGACCGGCGGGCGGCTGCGCCGGGGGATGGAAGTGTCGGTCGCGCCGCCACGCCGCACCCGGTAGCCGGCCGCCGCAGGTGGACAAGTGACCCGGGCCAGGCCGCGGGTGGAAGGAACTGGACATGGTGCGCTGGCTGACCGCCGGTGAGTCGCACGGGCGCGCGCTGGTCGCCATCTGCGAGGGAATCCCGGCGGGTGTCGAGATCAGCAGCGCGGACATCGCGGCCGCGCTGGCCCGGCGGCGGGCCGGGTACGGCCGCGGTGCGCGGATGAAATTCGAGCAGGACGAGGTGGAGATCACCGGCGGGGTCCGGCACGGCCGGACGCTGGGCAGCCCGGTGGCCATCCGGGTGGGCAACACCGAGTGGCCCAAGTGGGAAACGGTCATGTCGGCCGACCCGGTGCCCGCCGGTGACCTGGCCGACCTGGCCCGTAACGCGCCGCTGACCCGGCCCCGGCCCGGCCACGCCGACCTGGCCGGGATGCAGAAGTACGGTCACGACGACGCCCGGCCCGTGCTGGAGCGGGCGAGCGCACGCGAGACAGCCGCCCGGGTGGCCCTGGGCGAGGTGGCCCGCCAGTTCGTGGTCCAGGCGTTCGGCATCGACGTGCTCAGTCATGTGGTGGAGATCGGGACGGTGGCCGCGCCGGCCAGCGCCCGGCCGGAGCCGGGCGACCGGGCGCGCGATCGACGCGGACCCGGTGCGCTGCCTGGACAGCCGGGCCAGCGCGGCCATGCAGGAGGAGATCGACGCGGCCCGCAAGGACGGCGACACGCTCGGCGGCGTGGTCGAGGTGCTCGGCTACGGCCTGCCGCCCGGGCTGGGCAGCCACGTGCACTGGGACCGGCGGCTGGACGGGCGGCTGGCCGGGGCGCTGATGAGCATCCAGGCCATCAAGGGGGTCGAGGTGGGAGACGGGTTCAGCACCGCCCGCCGCCGCGGCTCGCAGGCCCACGACGAGATCGAGCTGGCGGCTGGCGGCATCCGGCGGCGGACCAACCGCGCGGGCGGGATCGAGGGCGGCACGAGCACCGGGGAGGTGCTCCGGGTGCGGGCGGCGATGAAACCCATCTCCACGGTGCCGCGCGCGCTGGACACCGTGGACACCCGCACCGGCGAGCCCGCCAAGGCCATCAACCAGCGCAGCGACGTGACCGCGGTGCCCGCGGCCGGCGTGGTGGCCGAGGCCATGGTGGCCCTGGTGCTGGCCGGCGCGGCCGCGGAGAAGTTCGGCGGCGACTCGGTGGCCGAGGCGCGCCGCAACCTGCGTGGCTACCTGGACTCGCTGGTGGTCACGTGAGCGGGCCGGTCGGCGATCCTGATCGGGCCGCCCGGGGCGGGCAAGTCCACCGTGGGCGCGCTGCTCGCGGGCAAGCTCGGGGTGGCGTTCACCGACACCGACACGGCCATCGAGGAGTCGGCGGGCAAGCCGGTCAGCGACATCTTCGTGCAGGACGGCGAGCCGGCCTTCCGGGCCCTGGAGCAGGCCACCGCGGCCCGGCTGATCGGCGGCCAGCCCGGGGTGCTGGCGCTCGGCGGCGGTGCCGTCCTCGACCCGGCCACCCAGCGGCTGCTGGCCGGGCAGCGGGTGATCTACCTGGAGACCGGGTTCCGCACCGTGGTGCACCGGTCGGGCCTGGACGGACCGCACCCGCCGATCCCCGGCAACCCGCGTGGCCGGCTGAAGCAGATGCTCGACGAGCGGCACCCGGTCTACGCCGGGCTGGCCTGGCGCACTGTGCGCACCGACGACCGCGATCCCGAGGACCTGGCCGGGTTCCTCGCGGCCGAGCTCGCGGCGCGGCCGTGAGCGTGACCAGGATCGGGGTCCGCGGCGAGCACCCGTATGACGTCGTGGTGGGCACCGGCGTGCTGGGTGAGCTGCCCGCGCTGGTCGGCCCGCAGGCGTCCGCGGTCATGGTCATCGCGCCCCAGGGCCTGGCGGAGATCGCGTGGCCGGTAGGCCAGGGGCTGGCCGGTGCCGGGTACCAGGTGCACACGGCCGAGGTGCCGGCCGGCGAGGCGGCCAAGGACATCGGCGTGGCGGCCGCGCTGTGGTCCCGGCTGGCGGCCTGCCGGATAACCCGCAGCGACGCCATCGTCGGCATCGGCGGCGGGGCCACCACCGACCTGGCCGGATTCGTGGCCGCCACCTGGCTGCGCGGGGTGCGGCTGGTGCTGGTGCCGACCACGCTGCTGGCCATGACCGACGCCGCCGTCGGCGGCAAGACGGCGGTAGACATCCCGGAAGGCAAGAACCTGGTCGGCGCGTTTCACCCGCCTGCCGGGGTGCTGGCCGACCTGGCCGCGCTCGAGACGCTGCCCCGGGCCGAGTACGTGAGCGGCCTGGCCGAGGTGGTCAAGGCCGGGTTCATCGCCGACCCGGCCATCCTGGAGCTGATCGAGGCCGACCCGGCCGGGGCCCAGGTCCCGCACGGCCAGCACACCAGGGAGCTGGTGGAGCGCGCGGTGCGGATGAAGGCCGAGGTGGTCTCGGCCGACCTGCGCGAGGCTGGGCGGCGGGAGATCCTCAACTACGGGCACACCCTCGGCCACGCCATCGAGCGGGTGGAGAACTACCAGCTCCGGCACGGCGAGGCGGTGGCCATCGGGATGGTCTACGCAGCCGAGGTGGCCCGGCTGATGGGCCGCCTGGACCGGGTGACCGTGGGGCGGCACCGCCGGGTGCTTAAGGCGGCCGGGCTGCCCACCGCCTACCGGCCCGGCCGGTGGCGGGAGTTGCGGGAAGCGATGACAGTGGATAAGAAGACCCGTGGTGCCCGGCTCCGGATGGTGCTGCTGGACGGCGTGGCCCAGCCGGCCGTGGTCAGCCCACCGGAAGCCCTGCTGGGCAGTGCCTACCGGGAGGTGTGCAGGCCATGAAGCAGGTGCTCGTGCTGAACGGGCCCAACCTGGCCCAGCTGGGATCCCGCGAGCCGGATGTGTACGGCTCGCAGACGTTCGACGACCTGGTCGAGACGTGCCGGCTGACCGGCCGGACGCTGGACCTGCACGTCGAGGTCCGGCAGACCGACGACGAGGCGGAACTGATCGGCTGGGTGCACGAGGCGGCCACGGCCCGGCTGCCGGTGGTGCTTAACCCGGCCGCGTTCACCCATTACTCCTACGCGCTGCGCGACGCGCTGGCCATGCGGACCGCGCCGCTGGTCGAGGTGCACCTGACCAACCCGGCCACCCGGGAGCGGTTCCGGCACACCTCGGTGGTGGCGGGTGTGGCCGACGGCACGGTGGCCGGCTTCGGCCTGATGTCCTACCAGCTCGCGCTGCAGGCCATCGCCGAGCTGGCCGCGGTCCAGGCAGCGGCCGGCCAGGACGACGGCCCGGGCGGCAGTCCGCCATGATCGTGCTGATCGGGTTCATGGGCGCGGGCAAGACCACCGTCGGGCAGCTGCTGGCGGGGAAACTCGGCCTGCCGTTCGTGGACACCGACCTGGTCATCGAGCAGCGCACCGGGCGCAGCGTCGCGGACATCTTCGCCGCCGACGGCGAGCCGGCGTTCCGTGAGCTGGAGCGCGCCGTCACCGCGGAACTGCTGGCCGGCCCGGACACGGTACTGGCGCTGGGCGGCGGGGCCGTGCAGCACCCGGGCACCCAGCAGGCGCTGCGCGGGCACCGCGTGGTCTACCTGGAGGTGGGGTACCCGGAGTCGATGCGCCGGGTAGCGCATGACGGGGGCCGGCCGATGCTGCGCGATCCCGGCCTGATGGCCATCTACCAGCGCCGGCTGGCCAGCTACCAGGCCGTGGCCACCGAGCAGGTGACCACCGGCGGCCGGCCGCCTGATGCGATCTGCCTGGATGTGCTGGCCCGGCTCGGCGGCGAGTGCAGCGGCGGCGCTGAGCCGGCCGCACCGTCCGCGCCAGGCTCATGAAACACTCCTTCCGAACGCCATTCGGTGGCGGCCGCGTCGTGGAAGGCCTGGAGTATGCGCATCGGAATGCACCTCAACTACGCCGGCGGTTTCGCGGAGACCATCACCGAGCTGGCTGACTACGAGAAGGCCGGGCTGGACATCGTGTCCGTGCCCGAGGCGTACAGCTTCGACGCGGTGAGCCAGCTCGGCTTCATCGCGGCCCGGACGCAGCGGCTGGGGATCGCGTCCGGCATCTTCCAGCTGTACTCGCGGACCCCCACGCTCACCGCGATGACCGCGGCCGGGCTGGACTACGTGTCCGGCGGCCGGTTCACGCTCGGCATCGGGGCGTCCGGGCCGCAGGTGATCGAGGGGTGGCACGGGGTGCCGTACGACGCGCCGGTCGGCCGGACCCGGGAGCTGATCGAGATCTGCCGCATGGTGTGGCGCCGCGAGCGGGTCGAGTACGCCGGGAAGTACTACACGATCCCACTGCCCCCGGACCAGGGCACCGGCCTGGGCAAGCCGCTCAAGCTGATCAACCACCCAGTGCGGGAGCGGATCCCGGTCATGGTCGCCGCGCTCGGGCCGCGCAACGTCGCGCTGGCCGCCGAGCTGGCCGAGGGCTGGCAGCCGATCTTCTACTACCCGGAGAAGGCCGCGCTGGCCTGGGCCGGGCCGCTGGCCGAGGGCCGGGCCAGGCGGGACCCGGCGCTCGGCCCGCTGGACGTGATGGCGGCCGCCCCGCTGGCCATCGGGGATGACGTGTCCGGCTACCTGGACCTGGCCCGGCCGTTCTTCGCGCTGTACATCGGCGGCATGGGGCCGCACCGCGACCGCGGGCGCAACTTCTACTACGAGCTCGCGGTGCGGTTCGGCTACGCTGACGCGGCGGCGAAGATCCAGGACGCCTACCTGGCCGGCCGCAAGGACGAGGCGGCCGGCCTGGTACCGGCTGAGCTGCTTGAGGGCACGTCGCTGATCGGGCCGGAGAGCCTGGTCGCGGAGCGGATCGCGGCCATGCGGGAGGCCGGGGTCAGCACGCTCAACGTCACCCCGCTGGCCGCCAGCCATGCCGGCCGGGTCCGGCTCATCGAGCAGGTCCGCGAGCTGGCCGGCTGACCGGTCAGCCGGCCAGCTGGGCGGTGACCGGGTGCGGCAGCTTGCCGGTGCCGCCCAGCTTGTACGCGATGATCAGCACGTGCTGGCTGGCCGAGCTCAGCACGCTGGCCGCGGTGATGACGTAGTCACCATCGATGGTGACCGGCGTGTTCGTCCGGTTCGACAGGGCGAACGTGTGCAGCACGGCGCCGGTGGCCGCGTCGATCGCGTACAGGTCACCGTGGTAGGTCGTGGTGAACACCACGTCGTTGGTGACCGCCGCGGCCCCATAGGGAGACGAGGGCAGCTTGTCGTCCCATTCGACCTTCCCGGTGTCCTGGTTGACCGCGACCATCTCGCCGGTGCCCTTGCCGATGGCCGCCTCGAAGGCGGCCGCCGACGGCTCGTCGTAGCCGCGCGCCTTGGTCACCGGCACCGGCAGGTTGTTGACCGCGGCGAACGTGGTCGAGCCGTTGCTGGCCAGCTGCGACTCGATGCCGCCGAACGGGCCGGGCTCCAGGCAGAACCTGTCCGGCAGGCTGAACGGCCCGGCTGGCTTGGCGTACTCGGTGCGCACCCCATCGTGGTCGTGCCCGCTGTGCACGCCCACCGGGAGCTGCCAGAGCAGCTTGCCGGTCTGCGCGCTGAGCTCGATGAGGATGCCGGCCTTGCCGCCGTCCACCACCACCGGCTGGCCGTGCGCGGTGGTCAGCACCGGCGAGTCCTGCAGATCCCAGTCGTACAGGTCGTGCGGGGTGAGCTGGTGGTACCAGAGCAGCTTGCCCTGCGGGCTCAGCTTCACCACCGAGTCGGTGTACAGGTCCGGGCCGGGCCGGCTGGTGGCCCACGGGTAGCTGGGCGGGTAGGTGATCGGGCCCGGGTTGGCGATGCCGAGGTAGATGTTGCCCTGCGCGTCGAAGGACGGCGGATCCCACAGCCCGCCGCCGGAGTTGATGGACGGCTTGCCCCACAGGTCCTGCACCTCGTCCCAGCTCCACTGGGGCGCGCCGGTCCGCGCGCTCAGCGCCCACAGGATGCCCTTGGCGTTACCCAGGTACTCGCCCACGGTCGGGTTGACCGGCACGGTGGACACGTAGACGGTGCCGTCTCGGTAGCCGGGGGCCATGTCGATGCCCTCGTGATCGTTGCCGATCAGCGTCCGGCTCCACAGCTGCCGGCCGGTGGCCGCGTCCAGCGCGACCGCGGCGTGGTTGGTGGCCGCGTACACCACCCCGTGGGCCACGTTGACGCCGTCCGGGCCGCCGTTCGGCGACTGGTAGACGTGCGTCCAGAGCACCTTGCCGGTGGCCAGCTGGATCGCCGTAACGTTCGACTCCAGGTCCTGGGTGTACACCACGCCGTTGACCACGACCGGGGTGGTCGCGTAGGCCAGCGCGTGGATCGGCACCGTCCAGGCCACGCCCAGCTTCCCGACGTTGCTGCTGGTGATCGCGCTGGCCACGTCCCGGGTGTTCTGCAGGTTGCCGCCGGGCAGCGTCCAGCTGGCCGCGGCCGCCGCCGTGGCCGGTGCGGGCGCACTGCCCGTCCCGGCTGGGGTCGTGCTA
Source organism: uncultured Actinomycetes bacterium (assembly GCA_963834515.1). Taxonomy (GTDB): domain Bacteria; phylum Actinomycetota; class Actinomycetes; order Streptosporangiales; family Streptosporangiaceae; genus RYN-230. The sequence goes on from CAWICB010000002.1 coordinate 942,755, forward strand.
CCGGCGACGGCGTGCTGGCCGAAACACGGCAACGTGCCCGACGTGCTGGTGCTGCCCCCGCAGCCGGCCAGGACCAGGCCGGTCACCGCGGCCAGGGCTATCCCGGCGGCCGCGTATCCCGCTTTGCTCATGGCTGCCTCCTGGTCCGCGTGCCCGGCCTGGCTGGCCCGGCGCTGGCGTTGAGAAAATAGATATCAGAATGATAAGCACGTGGTATCGTGAGAGTCAATCGAGAGTTGGGAGGCGTGCGGCGATGGATTCGTTCACCGGGAAGCTCGCGGTGGTGACCGGCGGTGGCTCCGGGATGGGCCGGGAGCTGGTCCGCCAGCTGGCCGCCCAGGGGTGCTCGGTGGCGGCCTGTGACATCAACGGGGAGTCGGTCGCGGAGGCCGCCGCGGTGGCCCGGGCGGTGGCCGACGACCGTGTCCTGGTCACCAGCCATGCCTGTGACGTGGCGGACGAACCGCAGGTGCTGCGGTTCCGCGACGAGCTGCTCAAGGCGCACGACACCGGGCACGTCAACGTGGTGTTCAGCAACGCCGGCATCGGCGGCGCGGGCAGTTTCGTGGCCGATTCCCGGGCCGAGTGGGAGCGCACGTTCGCCATCGACTTCTGGGGCGTCTACTACTGCGCCCGCGCGTTCCTGCCCCTGCTCATCGCCAGCGGTGATGGCATCCTGGTCAACACGAGCAGCGTGAACGGGTTCTGGGCCACGCTGGGCCCGGGCATGCCGAACACCGCGTACAGCACGGCCAAGTTCGCCGTTAAGGGCTTCTCCGAGGCGCTCATCGAGGACCTGCGGTCCAACGCCCCCCAGGTCAAGGTGGCCGTGGTGCTGCCCGGGCACGTGGGCACGGACATCCTGCGGAACAGCCGCCGCGTCCTTGGCCACTCCGGGCCGGAGCAGATGAGCGAAGCCGAGCTGGAAGAGGCCCGGCCCGCGCTGATCCGGTTCGGCCTGCCGGTCGAGAACGCGTCCGCCGCGGAGCTGCGCGAGGCGCTGGTCCGGCTGGAATCCGCGTTCAAGGACAAAGCGCCGCTCACCGCGGCCGCGGCGGCGGAAACCATCCTCGACGGGGTGCGCGCCGGGAACTGGCGGATCCTGGTCGGCGACGACGCCAGGACCGTGGACGCGGCCGTGCGGGCCCGGCCCGAAGTGGCCTACGACTACGCCGAGCTGGCCAGCACGGCGGCCGCCGCGCGCGACGCCGCCGCGCCGGGGCGGTGACGGCCGCCCCGGCTGCGGCATGGTGAGCACGGCTCGGCCCAGTACCTGGCCGGCTTCCAGGGCGCGGTGCGCCCCGCGGGGCCGGCCCGCCACCTGGCGGCCCATCGTGATCATGACGTAGGTGGGGGTCTATTCCCCCCGATGTCATGATCACGAGCTAATGATCGTATTGGGGCGGGCGGTGCGCCCGGGTCTGGCTGGCCGTGAGCGAAGCTAATCCGTAGGCTAAGTATGGAATAGGCCCGGGCTGGCCAGCCCGGGCCGCTGGCCGTATCGGCTGGGCAGTGCACGAGCTGGGAGGTCCGGTGAGCGCTCACGCTCAGCTGACCGACCGGCACGCTGAGCGCGACGTGCTCGACCGGCTCGTCGATGCGGTCCGGACCGGGGAGAGCCAGGTCCTGGTCATGTGCGGCGACATCGGTGTGGGCAAGACCGTGCTCCTCGACTACCTGGCCGGCCGGGCGCGGGGCTGCCGGGTGGCGCGGGCGGTGGGCGTGCAGTCCGAGATGGAGCTGGCCTTCGCCGGGCTGCACCAGCTGTGCGCGCCGTTGCTGGACCGGGCCGGCCGGCTGCCGGTGCCGCAGCGTGACGCGCTGCGGACCGCGTTGGGCATCAGCACCGGCCCGCCGCCCGACCGGTTCCTGGTCGGCCTGGCCGTGCTCGGCCTGCTCTCGGAGGTGGCTGGGGAGCGGCCGCTGATCTGCCTGGTGGATGACGAGCAGTGGCTCGACCGCGCGTCGGCGCAGGCGCTGGCGTTCGCCGCGCGCCGGCTGGCCGCTGACCCGGTCGGACTGGTGTTCGCGGCCCGGGTCCCCGGCCCGGAACTGGCCGGGCTGCCGCAGCTCGGCATCACCGGGCTGCCCGGAGCGCACGCGCGGGCCCTGCTGGAGTCGGCACTGCCCGGGCCGCTGGACACGACGGTCCGCGACCTGATCATCGCCGAGACGCGGGGCAACCCACTGGCGCTGCTGGAACTGCCCCGGGGACTGACCCCGGCCGAGCTGGCCGGCGGGTTCGGGCTGCCCGGCACGGCGCCGCTGGCCGGCCGGATCGAGGAAAGCTTCCGGCGGCAGCTGGAGTCGCTGCCGGGCCAGACCCAGCGGCTGCTGCTGGTGGCCGCGGCCGATCCGTCCGGCGACCCGGTACTGGTCCGGCGGGCGGCCGGCCGGCTGGGCATCCCCGTCCTGGCCGCGGGCCCGGCCGTCAAGGCCGGCCTGGTGAGGTTCGGCGGCCAGGTGCGGTTCCGGCATCCGCTGCTGCGCTCGGTGGCCTACCGGTCGGCCCCGGCCGCGGGCCGGCGCGAGGTGCACCGCGCGCTGGCCGAGGAGACCGACCCGGCGGCTGATCCTGACCGCCGGGCCTGGCATCGCGCCCAGGCCGCAGCCGAGCCGGATGAGCAGGTCGCCGCCGAGCTGGAGCGGTCAGCCGGCCGGGCGCAGGCCCGGGGCGGGCTGGCCGCGGCCGCGGCATTCCTCGAGCGTGCCGTGCTGCTCACCCCCGATCCGGGCCGCCACGCCGAACGCACACTGGCGGCGGCGCGGGCCAGTCTGCGGGCCGGGGCGTTCGGTAAAGTTCCCGAGCTGCTGGCCGCGGCGGAGGCGGGGCCGCTGGATGACTTCCAGAGTGCTCAGGTGGACCTGCTGCGCGGGGAGGTCGTGTTCGCCTCGGGCCTGGGCAGCGACGCGCCGCCGTTGCTGCTCAAGGCGGCTAAGCGGCTCGAGCCGCTCGACCCCGGGCTGGCCCGGGAGACCTACCTCGCTGCGTGGCTGGCGGCCTTGTTCGCCGGGCGCCTGGCCGGTGCCGGTGACCTGCTGGAAGTGTCCCGCGAGGCCCGGGCCCTGCCGCCGCTGGCCCATCCGCCACGCCTGGTCGACCTGGCCCTGGAAGGCCTGACCTTGCTGGTCACCGACGGGTCGGCCGCCGCGGCGCCGGCGCTGCGGGAGACCGTGCGCGCGTTCACCGCCGCGGACGTCTCGCCGGACGAAGGTCTCCGGTGGGGCTGGTTCGCTCAGGGGGCGGCCAGTGCGCTGTGGGACTACGATGCCTGGCGGGTGATGCTGGAACGGCAGGTCCGGCTGGCGCATGCGGCGGGCGCGCTGGACCAGCTGCCGATCGCGCTGGGGGCGCTGGGCACGGCCGTGGTGTGGAGCGGTGACTTCGCCGCGGCGGCGGTCCTGGTCGCGGAGGCGGATGCCGTCTGTGCGGCGACCGGGAGCCGCGCCGCCCCGTTCACCGCGATGATGCTCGCGTGCCTGCGGGGCAGCCAGGCCGAGGCTGAGCCGCTGATCGAGGCGGCCCGGGCCGAAGCGGCCGCGGGCGGGCAGGGCATCGCGGTGGCGTATGCGCACTGGGTGACCGCCATCCTCGGCAACGGCCTGGGCCACTACGCGGCGGCCCGGGCCGCGGCCAGGCAGGCCAGCGACGACACCGCCGCGCTCTACATGTCCATGTGGGCCCTGCCCGAGCTGATCGAGGCCGCGGTGCGCAGCGGGGATGAGCGCACTCCCGGTGCCGCGCTGGAACGGCTGGCCGACAGCACCCGGGCGGGCGGGACCGACTTCGGGCTCGGCATCGAGGCGCGCTGCCGGGCTCTGCTGAGCCCGGCAGCGGTGGCTGAGGACCTGTACCGTGAGGCGATCGACCGGCTCGGCCGTACCCAGCTCCGGCCGGAACTGGCCCGCGCCCACCTGCTCTACGGGGAATGGCTGCGCCGGGCCAACCGCCGCCTGGATGCCCGCGCGCAGCTGCGGACGGCACACCAGATGCTGACGGCCGTGGGAGCCGAGGCGTTCGCCGAGCGGGCCCGGCGCGAGCTGATGGCCACCGGCGAGAGGGTGCGCAAGCGCGCGGCCGAGACCCCCAGCACGCTCACCGCGCAGGAAGCGTCGATCGCCCGGCTGGCCAGTGAGGGGCGGACCAACCCCGAGATCGGCACCCAGCTGTTCCTCAGCGCGCGCACCGTCGAATGGCATATGCGCAAGGTGTTCACCAAGCTGGGCATCGGCTCGCGGCGGGAGCTGGGCCGGGCCCTGGCCGTGCTCGGGCAGCTGGACGCGCCGGCCTAGCGCTGGCCGGTTCAGCTGGCCGGTTCAGCTGGCCGGTTCAGCTGGCCGGTTCAGCTGGCTGGGACTCCGGCCGGTTCAGCTGGCTGGGACTCCGGCCGGCGGGCGGCCCGCCGTGACCTGGCTGTGCAGGTCCTTGAGCGCGGCCACATAGATCTCCGAAAACGTGGGGAAAGGCTGGATGACATCGCGCAGCAGTGGTAGCGGCACCCGGGCCCGGATGGCCAGGGTGGCCTGCTGCAGCCATTCGCCGGCCTCCGGGCCGAGGGCAGAGGCGCCGGTCAGCCGGTCGCCGTCGCTGAGCAACGTCAGGAAGCCGTTGGACCGCGCGTAGTCATGGGTGTAGGTGGCCGTCTTGGCCACGTCGGACACCGGGACGGTGGCGCTGAACGGGGCCTCGGTGGCGCCCACCGAGGCCGCCTGCGGGTCGGTGTAGACCACGTCCGGGATGGCGTCGTAGTGAGCCTCGCGAGGCTCGCCGAGGATGTTCGCGGCCACCACCTCGCCCTGGTACTTGCCGACGTGGGTGAGCAGCCGTATCCCGGTGACGTCGCCGATCGCCCACAGCTGCGGGCCGGCCCGCAGATTGCTGTCCACCGGGATGCCGTGCGGTCCGGCCGTGACGCCGACCGTGTCCAGGCCGGCGGGCAGCCGTGGCCGTCGGCCCGTGGCGGCGAGCAGGTGGTCGCCGCGCAGCTCGTGGCCGTTGTCCAGGACCAGCACGTACTCGTCGCCGTCCCGCCGGGCCGCGGTCGCGTGCGTGCCCAGGAACAGCTCGATGCCGTCGCCGCGCAGCACCTCACCCAGCGCCACGCCCAGCGGGGCGGGCTCACGGGCCAGCACATGGGCGGCCCCCTCGGCCAGCGCAACTTCGCCGCCCAGGCGGCGCACCGCCTGGGCCATCTCGGCGCCGACCGGCCCACCGCCGAGGATGACCAGGCGCCGCGGCACGGCCTTCATCCCGGTCACCTCGCGGTTGGTCCACACGCCGTCGAGCTCGCGCAGGCCCGGGACGCCCGGCACGACCGCATCCGAGCCGGTCGCCACCACGACGTGCCGGGCGGTGTAGCGGACGCCATTGACCTCGACCGCACCCGGCCCGGCCAGCCGGCCGGTGCCGCGTACCAAGTCGATGCCCTTGCCCGCCAGCCAGCGTTCCTGCCCGGCGTCGGAGTAGTTCCCGACCATATAGTCCCGGTAGGCCAGCGCGGCTGCGACGTCAACCTGCGCGGTAGCCGCCGCCTCGCGTGCGTCGTGCACTGCCTCACCGGGCCGCAGCAGGGTCTTGGACGGGATGCATGCGTAGTAGGAGCACTCGCCCCCGACCAGGCTCCGCTCGACGAGCGCCACCCGCAGGCCGCCGTCGGCCAGCTCACCCGCGCAGTGCTCACCGGGCGAGCCGCCGCCCAGCACGATGATGTCGTAGCCGTCGGTCATCTGCCCGCTCCGGGGCTGGCGTGCGCGGGGCGCTCGCCCGCCACGTGGGTCAGCTGCATGGCTCTCTCCCTATTCCTGTGCTGGGCGATCCTGGTGCTGGGTGATCCTGGTGCTGGGCGGCCGGAGCCGCGCTGGGTGGCCGGGGCCGCTAAGCCGACACTAACCGGCCCGGGCCCGGTCAGCGGCCGGGAAGGCGGGTGGTGACCTCCTGGACGTACCAGCTGTTCCCGTCCGGGTCGCTGAACGAGACGAACGAGCCGTAGCTCTTCCGCTCCGGCGCCGGGCCGAGTACCCGCGCGGTGCTGCCCGCGTGATGGAATACCCCGCTCGCGTCGTGGAACACGTCGCTGGCCTGGGCCCCGTGCTGCGCAAGCTCGGCCCGGGCGGCGTCGATGTCGGTCACAACGAGCTGCAGGCCCTGCGCGGAGCCGGGCTCGGCCGAGGTGATGCCGGTGCCGAAGATGATCGAGCAGGCCGACCCGGGCGGGGTCAGCTGCACCACCCGGAAGTCCGGCCAGGAGGCGAAGTCGGCGTCCAGCCGCCAGCCGAGCGCTTGGTAGAACTCCTTGGCCTCGTCCACGTCGCCGACGGGTACCACCACGACCTCGAGCTTCATGTCCATCCAGGGCTCCCGTCCTGCGTTGCCGGTGTGCGGCTCCGGTGCTGGTGCTGCCAGGCAAGTCCTGGCTCTACGATCGCGTCCGCGGGCCCCCGCTCGCGCCCGTGAAACACCCGGGCCGGGGCCCCTGGCCCGGTGACCAGGGGCCCCGGCCGTGTGCGGTGGGGCGCTGGGGTCAGACGGACTTCTGGTAGGCGCGGAAGGTAAGCACCGACAGAGCCGTCACCGCGGCGGCCAGGGCCAGCAGGCCCCGGCCCTGGGCCAGCACCCGGCCCCAGCCCGGGCTGGGGCTCATCGCCGCCCGCCCTGCCTCCAGCGCCCAGTTGACCGGGTTGCAGTCGGCCACGATCCGCATCCAGTGCGGCATCAGGTCCGGGGCCATGAATGCGGACGACAGGAACGTCAGCCGGCCGCGCAGCGGCAGCCCGGGGAAGCGGTCCATGATGCCGCGGTCCCGGAGCCGGTTCTCAGCCCGGGCGGCCGTCAGTCGGCCGGCTGGGCAGGCCCAGGAAGCGGGTCACGTCAGCCGCGTCGGACGCCAGCCCGGCGCGGTCTGCGGCGGTCAGGTCGTCCAGTTCGGTCAGCACCACCCGGCCACCGGGCAGGCCCCAGGTGCCGACGGCCCGGCCACGCACCATGGCGAACGGGCGGAACATGCCGCCCTGCACGATGACCCGTTCATGCCGGCCGAGCACCGCGGCCCGGGACTGCCAGCCGTGCAGCAGCGGGTCGAACGCGCCCAGCAGCCGTGCGGGGGGCAGCTCCGGTGGCGGCAGTTCGGGTGGCGGCAGTTCGGGTGGCACCGCACCGTCCGCTGGGCCGTCCACGCCCCCGGCCAGGCTGATCAGGCCGTCGTCCCGCTGGGCCAGCCCGGCCGCGATACTGGCCAGCCCGCGCCTGGTGTCGCGCAGCGGCAGACCCGACCACTTGGCCAGGTCGCGCTCGGTGGCGGGCCCGTGGCCAGCCAGGTAGCGGCGGGCCAGCCAGCCCAGCGCGGCGTCCCGGTCCAGCGCGGCCGGTGCGCCTACCCAGTCCCGGGCCAGCACGTAAGCCTGCTCCCGGCCCGCCACCGGGCCGCGGACCGAGATGCCGCGCAGCCCGGCCAGGTACAGCAGGAACACCAGCGCCTGCCCGGCGGTGGGCAGCCCGGCCGCACTGAGCCGGTCACCGAGCTGGGCCCGGGTGAGCGGGCCATCGTCGGTCAGCGCGCGCTCGATGATCGCCGTGCCACGCTCGGCCTGGCCAGGCTGGATGCCTTCCTGGGCCAGCCGCCGTGCGCAGACGGCGTGCAACGGCGGGGTGGTGAGCTGATGCAGCGGCCAGTAATCCGCACTGCGCACCAGGTGCAGCGTGCCCCGGTTCAGCCAGCCGATCACCAGCGTGCGGTCCACCGTTAGCGCCCGGTCCACGTCCGCGGCGGTCAGGCCGGTACTGCGTGCCCGGATGGCCAGCCGGGCGCCCCGTGGGTCCTGTCCCTGGATGGCCAGCAGGCGGCCGGCCACCGCCTCGGCCGTTCGCGCGGGCGGGCCGGACAGCAGCTGGGCCGCGCTGCGTTCGGCCAGCAGCCGGCCCTGCGCCGGGGGAGCCGCCGAGTTCATCATCTGACGATCGTGCCACCCGGCACCGCGTCGGTGCCTGGTGCTGGGCTGGTCGGTGCCCGGTGCCGGGCTGGTGGCCGGTACCAGGACCAACTGCCGGTTGGGGGAGGATAACGGTATGGCTGCCCCAGACGCCCCGATTGAGGTCCGGATGGCCCGAGCGGCCGACGAGGCACAACTGGCCCGGCTGGACCGGGTGGCGTGGTCGCCGCAGAGCGGATTCCCATCGGTCGCCCGCCATGTCGGCGATCTCTTCTTCACCGCCGGGAGCCCGCCGCAGGCCCACCTGGTCGGCACGATCGAGGGGGCCGTGGTCGGCTACATCAGGCTGGCCGCCCCCTCCCCACTGCCGGAAGAGGCGCACGTGCTCGCGGTGCACGGGCTGGCGGTGGCACCGGAGGCGAGGCGGTGCGGGGTGGCAACCGCGCTGCTCGCCGCGGCCGAGCGGCGAGCCAGGGAACGCGGCGCGCGCAAGCTGAGCCTGCGCGTGCTGAGCACCAACCCGGGGGCCATCCGGCTCTACACCCAGTTCGGTTTCCAGCAGGAGGGACGGCTGCTCGGCGAGTTCCTCATCGAGGGCTGCTACGTGGACGACGTGCTGCTGAGCAAGTACCTGGCCGACGGGGTGGCCAGCTGACCGGCGGCGCTGTGCCACGCGCTGGACCGGGCCGGCCCCGGAACGCGCCCCGCGGCTCACCACCCGGGCGGTGGCGCTGCGCTCGCGGCCACTCTTCACGGGCCTGGTCCGCCAGGACCGGGACAAAACAGGCATCTACTGCACCGTTCGCGTGCAAAGTGAGATCGGGCCGGTCCGGGCTACCTGGTGCCGGTGCCGGTGTGGCTCACGGGATCGATGCGATCAACGGGCCCACGTCACGCTGCCGGTATCCGCGCCAGACCGCGCTAAGTCACCGGCGTCGGCCACAAGCACCAATTGCCACCACTAAAGAAGGGGAATTGTAATTCACCGCCCCTTTCATAAATTTTTCATTTTGTGATACGCTTTCAATAAAGTCGGCTATTGTCCGCTGCGTGCAAAAACAACCTCAGCCGAGCCAGACCGCAGTCACCGCGGCGGCTGCCCGGGCCGCCCACCTGATCGTGGATCAGGCACCGGCAATCTTCGAGGACCGGCTGGCCGCAGCCATGCTCGGCGAGCACGCTGAGGAATTCATCAGCTATCACCGGCGGCACGGCGAGCACCCGGTGCTGTCCGCCGCCCGGGCCCAGGTGACCTGCCGGAGCCGGTACACCGAAAACCGCCTGGCGGACGCCGTGACCCGGGGCACCACCCAGTACGTGATCCTCGGCGCCGGCCTGGACTCGTTCGCCTACCGGTCGGCGCTGGCCGGGGCCATCCGGGTCTTCGAGGTCCACCACCCGGCCACCCAGGACTGCAAGCGCGTCCGGCTGTCCGCGGCGGGGATACCGGTACCGGGCACCGCCGTCTTCGTGCCTGCCGACTTCGAGCACGGCTCGCTGGTCGGGCGGCTGCGCGCGGCTGGCTTCGACCCCGGCCCGCGCTGGTCAGCTGGCTCGGCGTCACCATGTACCTGACCCGGCCCGCGATCGGCCAGACGCTGGCTGAGATCGGCGGGCTCGCCGCGGGTACCGAGCTGATCACCGACTACATGCTGCCGCCTGGGTTGCGGGACGCCGCCGGGGACAGCTATGCCGGCCTGGTCGGCCCGGCCGTGGCCCAGCGCGGCGAGCCGTGGCTGACCTGCCTGGCCCCGGACGAGATGTCGGCCCTGCTGGCCAGCCGCGGCTTCGGGATGGCCCGGCACGTCAGCCAGCGGGACTCGGTTAGCGCGGCACTGTGGGACCGGTCCGATACGCTCCACCCGATCAGCCTGTCCATGCTGGCCCACGGCACCGTGCTGCCCTGATGGGCCCGGCCCGCGGCACCGCCCCGGGGCACCGCCCACAGCACCGCCCGGCGGCACCATGCGGCCCGGGCGGCCCGCGCGGCCCGCCCGCGTACAGTCGGGACATGCCGGAAATCCACCTCGCCCGGCGGCGCCGCCTGCAGCCCATGGTGGCCGCGCTCGGCGCCGACGCCGCGCTGATCACCAGCCTGCCCAACGTGCGCTACCTGACCGGGCTGGCCAGCTCTAATGCCGCCCTGCTGCTGCCGGCGTCGGGCGAGCTGGCCGTGCTGGCCACCGACTCCAGGTACGCCGGGGCGGCCCAGCGCGACTGCCCGGACGTGGAACTGCGCACCGACCGGTTCATCGAGCCCCTGCTCGCCCGGCTGGCAGCCGAACGCCAGCAAGCCCGGCTGGCATTCGAAGCACACGAGATGACCGTGGAACGGCACGAGGCCCTCACCGCCGCGGCGCCCAGCCTGGACCTGGTGCCGCTGGGCCGGGCGGTGGAGCAGCTGCGGATGGTCAAGGACGAGGCGGAGATCGCCCTGCTGGCCGAGGCGTGCGCCATCACCTCACGGGCGTTCGATGACATCGTGGGCCGCATCCGGCCTGGGCTGACCGAGCGGGACCTGGCCACCCTCCTCGAACGCACCATGACCGACCTCGGTGCCGAACGCCCCGCGTTCGAAACCATCGTGGCCAGCGGGCCGAACGGCGCCATCCCGCACCACGTGCCGGCCGGCCGCGAGCTGGCCGCCGGTGACCTGATCACCATCGACTGCGGGGCCCGGTACGCCGGCTACCACGCGGACATGACCCGGACCGTCGCGCTCGGGCCGCCCGCGGACTGGCAGCGCGACGTGTACGCCCTGGTGGCCGCGGCCCAGCAGGCCGGCATCGAGGCGGCCGTGCCGGACGCGGACGTGGCCCAGGTGGATGGCGCGGCCCGGGACGTGATCAGCCAGGCCGGCCACGGCGACCATTTCACCCACGGTCTCGGGCATGGCGTGGGCCTGGAGATCCATGAGGCGCCGATCATGGGGTACGGGCGCACGGGTACACTCGGGGACCGGGTCCCCATTACCGTCGAGCCGGGCATCTACCTGCCGGGGCAAGGCGGCGTCAGGATCGAGGACACCCTGGTGGTGCGCGCCGTGGCGGGGACGGCGGCATTGCAGGAGCTTCTCACCACTACCACCCGGGAACTGCTCGTCCTGTAACCGGCAGGCGGGCCTACCCGTACGCAGGAGATACGCAGACGTGGCCACCACAAACGACTTCAAGAACGGCATGACGCTGAACATCGACGGCCAGCTCTGGACGGTCGTCGACTTCCAGCACGTCAAGCCGGGCAAGGGCGGCGCCTTTGTCCGCTCCAAGCTGAAGAACGTGCTGTCCGGGAAGGTCGTGGACCGCACGTTCAACGCCGGGGTCAAGGTCGACGTGGCCAACGTCGACCGGCGTGAGATGCAGTACCTCTACCGCGAGGGCGACGACTTCGTCTTCATGGACACCCAGGACTACGACCAGCCGCACATCCCCCGGGACACGGTCGGCGACGCCGCGGACTACCTGCTCGAGGAGCAGACCGCGGTGGTGGCGTTCAACGACGGCACGCCACTGTACGTCGAGCTGCCCGCCTCGGTGGAGCTGACCGTGAGCCAGACCGACCCGGGCGTGCAGGGTGACCGGTCCACCGGCGGCACCAAGCCCGCCACGCTGCAGACCGGCGCGCAGATCCAGGTGCCGCTGTTCATCACGACCGGGGAAAAGGTCAAGGTGGACACCCGCACGGGTGACTACCTCGGCCGGGCATGACCCGGCCGCCCGCGGGCCAGCTCTGTGCCCGCGCGTAGCAAGGCCCGCAAGCGGGCCCTTGACATCCTGTTCGAGGCCGAGGTGCGCGGCGAGCCCGTGCTGGACATGCTCGAGCAGCGCATCATCGCGGCCAGCCCGCCGGTCAGCGAGTACGCGGCCGAACTGGTCCGCGGCGTGCAGGCGCACCGCGAGCGGATCGACGAACTGCTGGCCGAGCACGCCGAAGGCTGGACCCTGGACCGGATGCCGGTGGTGGACCGCAACGTGCTGCGCATCGGCCTCTACGAACTGCTCTGGGCGGACGATGTGCCGGACGCAGTGGCCATCAGCGAAGCGGTGCTGCTGGCCCGCGACCTGTCCACCGACGCGTCTCCCACGTTCGTGAACGGGCTGCTCGGCCGGCTGCTTGAGCTGAAGCCAACGCTCAGCGTCTGAGCCGGGCCCGCACGGCCTTTCCTTGCTTAACGCCACTCAGGCGGCAGCGAACCTGACCTGCAGGCCGTGCTTGCGCAGGACTGACCAGAACCAGACCACCGAGGCGCCGATACCCGCCACCGTCAGGCCGATCGTGGCTACGGTCGAGAGCAGCATGAACATGCTGGCCGTCTCGGTCACCATCATCACGCCCAGGCCGGCGGTCAGGACCAGGAAGATGCCGGACCAGAGCCAGGTCGCGCCCTGGAAGAAGCGGTGCAGCCCGGCGTGGTGGGCCGGGTGGCGCAGCGCCACCACCTCCGCGGCCAGCTTGGCCACGATCGGGTTCGGGCCGCGGGCGGTCCGGGCGAACAGGAAGAACATGATCAGGTAGCCGAGCGGGAACTGGAGCAGGAAGATCCACAGTTCGCCGGTGGCCAGGACCACTACGGTCTGCAGGGTGAGCACGATGGCCGAGAGAGTCAGCAGGCTGGGCACCGAACCCGAAACGATCTTGCGGACCAGCGCGGTGACCCAGATCGCTGCGGTCCCGGCCAGCAGCCCGATGGTCTGGCCGCCGAGCCAGGCGCCGAGGGCGTAGGCCGCGAGGGGGAGAGCAACGGACTCAGTCAGGCTCAGCCCGGTGCAGCGGAGCAACCGCAACGGCCGGGGAAGCTCGAGGTGCTCGACCATGGGGGAGAGCCTAGGGGTTACGTCGCGCATGTGAGACCGGTTTGAACATCGATGACCATTCTCGTAGGCAGCCCAGGGCAAAGCCGCAGATACCGCAAAGGCCCTGCCATGCTGGCGTAGTTCTGCCCGCCGAAGCCGGTGCTAATCCACGTAGGAAAGGTGTGCGCCGGCGGTGGATTCGTGCGGAACCGCTGCTTTCACCACGGCTGGTGGCCAAGCACGGTTCAGCGCGGCCGAGGGCGCGTCCCGGGATTGTCGTTGACCAGCACTACATTGGGGGAGCAGGGGTGAGCGAGGAGGGTGGCCGTGCAGGCACAGCCTGGGCAGGCGCAGTACGCGGATGACCGGCCCGCGCCGGACCGGGGCGGGCCGGGTCACCGGCCCAGCCGGCACGACGACGCGCGCACCATGGTGGTCCGCGACGTGCTGCAGGCGGTGATCTCCCAGCTGGCCGCGCAGGCCGGGCGGGCCCAGCTGGACATCATCGACGCCGGCGGCGGGACCGGGGGGTTCGCGGTGCCGCTGGCCGCCGCGGGGCACACGGTCACGGTGCTCGACCCGAGCCCGGATTCGCTGGCCGCCGCGCAGCGGCGGGCGGCCGAGATGTCGGTGCCGCTGCGCGCGGTCCAGGGCGACGCCACCGACCTGGCCGCGCTGGCTGGCGGGCAGGGCGCCGACCTGGTGCTGTGCCACAGCGTGCTGGAATATGTCGACTCCCCGGCCGCTGCGATGGCCGCGGTGGCCAGCGTGCTGCGGCCGGGCGGCGCGGTGAGCGTGCTGGCCGCCAGCGCGGTGGCGGCGGTCATCCACCGGGCCCTGGCCGGGCGGTTCGATGAGGCGCGGCGGCTGCTCGCCGCGGTCAGCACCACGGGCATCGTGGCGGATGGCCCGGGCGGCGCGGCCGGGACGGGCAGGCCCCCCGGCGGCGTGCCAGGACGGCCGGAGCCGCGCCGGTTCACGCTGGCCGAGGTGACCGGGCTGATCGAGGAGGCCGGGCTGCGTCCCGGCGCGGCACACGGCATCCGGGTGTTCACCGACCTGGTCCCGGGCTCGTTCACCGACGTTGACCCGGGCGCGGCGGACGCGCTGCTGGCGCTGGAGCGGGCCACGTCGGTGCACCCGGCCTTCCATGACATCGCCGCGCAGTTCCACGTGCTCGGATTCCGCTGAGCCGGCCGCCGTGGACGACGCCGGCTGCCACATCCTGCACGTGGACATGGACGCGTTCTATGCCAGCGTGGAGATCCGGGACCGGCCCGAGCTGGTCGGCCAGCCGGTCATCGTGGGTGCCACCGCCAGCCGCGGCGTGGTGCTGTCCGCGTCCTACGAAGCGCGGGCGTTCGGGGTGCGCTCGGCCATGCCGGTCACCCGGGCCCGGCGGCTGTGCCCGCAGGCCATCTTCATCGGCCCCCGGCACGGCAGCTATGCCGCCGTCTCCCGGGAGGTCATGGAGGTCTTCCGGTCGGTCACCCCGGAGGTGGAGCCGCTCGCGCTGGACGAGGCGTTCCTCGACGTGTCCGGGGCGATCCGGCGGCTCGGGCCGCCCGCCCGGATCGGCGAGCTGATCCGGGCCACGATCGCCGAGCAGCAGGGCATCACCTGCTCGGTCGGGGTCGCCTCGTGCAAGTTCGTGGCCAAGCTGGCCTCGGCCCGGTGCAAGCCGGACGGCCTGCTCGTGGTGCCCGCCGATGGCGTGCTGAACTTTCTGCACCCGCTGCCGGTGGCCGCGCTGTGGGGGGTGGGCGAGCAGACCGGGCAGGTGCTGGCCCGGCTCGGGCTGCGCACCGTCGGGGACATCGCGCAGATCCCGGTGGCCACGCTGCAGCGGGAGCTCGGCCCGGCCGCCGGGTCCCACCTGGCCGCGCTGGCCTGGGGGCAGGACGAGCGCCGGGTGATCAGCAGCGTCCCGGAGAAGAGCATCGGCGCGGAGGAGACATTTCCGGCTGACGTCGATGACCCGGAGGTGATCCGCCGCGAGCTGCTCCGGCTCTCCGGGCGGACAGCCCGCGGCCTGCGCTCGGCCAACGCCCTGGCCCGGACCGTGGTGATCAAGCTCAGGCTGGCTAACTTCACCACCATCACCCGGTCCCGCACGCTGCCCGAGCCGACCGACGTGGCGCAGACCATCTACACCACCGCCTGCACGCTGTACCGCGCGTCCGGTCTCGACTCGCGGGCCCGGCTCCGCCTGGTCGGGGTGCGTGCCAGCGGCCTCGTCCCGGCGTCCCGGGCCGCCACCCAGCTGGCCCTCGGTGACCGGCCGTCCGGCTGGCGGGACGCAGAACGGGCCCTGGACCGGATTACCGGGCGGTTCGGTGCCGATTCGGTGCGGCCGGCTGCCCTGGTGACCGGGCAGCGGCCCGCACCGCCTGCCCGGCCGCCGGAAGAAGGCTGATATGCTCGCGCTTAACCGGATGAATTCGAATATCCGTTTGGCTGAACCCCGGCTCGGCGGGTGGCCAGGCGGGGGGTCGGCCTGGCCTGCGCCGGGGGACATCTGGGCCCGCGGGACGACCGGAACCCCTTTACCCTCGCACTGCCCTTCCACCCAGAGCCGGCGGGCTCGTATTCTTGAGAAGAACCTGGACCGTGAGATGAAGTCATCGCACCCGTCCCCGCGCGCGAGGTTTCATGGGAGGCGCCGTGCCGCTGTCTGAGCACGAGCAGCGTCAGCTCGAGCAGATCGAGCGTGCGCTCTATGCTGAGGATCCAAAGTTCGCGCAGGCCGTGCGCGCCAAGGATCCCCGGGTGCACTACAAGCGCCGGATCGTAGAGGCTGCGATCGGGTTCCTGCTCGGTGTCGGCCTGCTGCTGGCCGGCGTCGTATCCAAGCTCACCGTGATCGGCGTGGCTGGCTTTGTGGTGATGCTGGCCTGCTCGATGTGGGCCCTGTCCAGCTGGCGGCACATGTCCGGCGGCGCGGTCGGGCGCAGCCCGGCGCGGGACCGGCGGGACCGGCGGGACCGGCGGGGCCATTCGGCGGTCAAGCCCCGGGCACGGTTCATGGAGCGGATGGAAGAGCGCTGGCGCCGCCGCCAGGAGCGGGACCGGTAAGGTCGGCCAGCACAGCCGCCCGGGTCAGGCCTGGGCTCTGCCCGGCTGGCCGAACCGCCGCCGCAGTGCGGCACCGACCCGGTGCGCGGCCACGTCCATCCAGCCGAACACGTCCAGCGCGTGCTGCAGCCCGATGCGCACCGGCACCAGCGCCGACGGCGGCAGCAGCCGGGCCCGCCAGCGCACCCGCCGGGTGGCGCGGGCGGCCAGCGCCTGCCGGACCTGCTCGGTATCGGCCCGCAGGCCCGCCGGGTCGGCCGGCTCGCGGGCGTAACGGGCCCGCTCGGCCGCGCGGGCGATCCGGGTGAGCGCCTCGCGGCGGTCCGGGGCCATCGGCTGGGCCGTGGCCAGCTGGCTGGCCAGCGCGCGCGGCGAGACACTGCGCGACCAGGGCACCTGGTAGTCGGTCAGGTCGTCGAGCAGCTCAGCCCAGGCCGCCTCGGCGCGGCCGCGGTCGTCCGCCGTGCGGCGCCAGCGCTGGCGGCGGCGGGCCGACCGGACCACGCGGGGCGTGATCAGCGCGAGCACGGCCAGCGCCGCCACCGGCAGCAGCCAGATCGGTGCCGGGTGCCTGGTGACCGTGGTCCCGCCCACACCAACCTCACCCGGCACGTCGCCGAGCTTGCCCAGCGGGCCGGTGCGGGCCTTGGTGGGGCCGGACTGCGGGATGGTCGAGCTGGGGACCGTGCTGCCGGGCTGCCCGGTGACCGGGGCCAGCACCGGCGGCAGCGAGTAGCTGGGCGGGTTGGCGGTGGCCTGGCCGGCGGACCCGGCCGGGGTGGGCTCGAAGCGCAGCCAGCCGGCGCCCTGGAAGTACAGTTCCGGCCAGGCATGCGCGTCACTGGTCCGGACCACCCACTGGTCATGGCCCACCGGGGTGCCCGCGGTGTAGCCGACCGCGACCCGGGACGGGATACCCAGCAGCCGGGCCAGCACCGCCATCGCGAACGCGAACTGCTGGCAGTACCCGCGGCGCTGCCTGGTCAGGAACTGGATCAGCGCCTGCGGGGTGGCGGGCTCCTGGACGTTGAGACTGTAGCTGAACTTGCCCGAGTCGGCGAACCAGTGCTGCAGCGCTACCGCCTGGCCGTAGCTCGAGGTCTCGCCGCGGGTGATCCGGTCAGCCAGCGCGGTCAGCGCCCGGAACACCCGCGGCACGCTCAGGTAGTGGCCGGTGATGCTGGCCGGCATCGGCCCGGCGTCGTGCTCCAGTTGCGCGTCGGCCGGGTCCACTTCCTGGCTGCTCACCGTGTAGCCGCAGCCCGGACAGGCTCTGCCCGGAGAACATGGTCAGCGTGCCCGGGTCGGCCCGCCAGTCCCCGGCTACGGTCACCCGGCGCGCCGGGTAGGGCAGCGGCAGGAAGCTCGCCGCCTGCGCGCTGCCGGTCAGGCCCCTGGCCAGGGTGACCGTGGTGTGCTCGGTGCTGGACGGGGTGCCCTTGGCCAGCCCGGGGACGGCGGGCAGCTTCCCGTCCGGCACGGCCAGGCCGGGGGTCGGCCCGAGGGTCCAGTTCTGCGCGGTGAGGTCGCTCAGCACATATACCTGCAGATAGTCCGGATCCGGGTCGGCGGTCCGGTAGCTGAGCACCTCGGATGCGTCGCTGCGGCGCAGATCACTGTTCATCTGGACCAGCGGGTTGGGCAGCTCGACCGCCTGGTCACCGGGGCCGCCGCCCGGCCCGGAGCCGGAGAACAGCTTGTGCTCGGCCAGCCCCGGCACCAGCAGCGGGACGAACAGCGCGATCACCACGGCGGCCAGCGCGATCCGGCGCCCGGCCGCAGCCAGGTCCTTGGTGTTCGGCGTGCCCCGGTCCGCCGTGGTGGCGTCGTCCTCGCGCTGCCATACCGTGACCAGCCGGCCCCACAACCGCAGCCGTTCCCGCCCGTCCACGGCCAGCATGGTCAGGTAACCGGCCATACCCAGGCAGAACACGGCCATTTCGCCCGCCGCGCTCTGGTGTGCGCTGGTGGTCAGCGGCACACAGAACAGCACCAGCAGCGGCAGCCCGGCGGCGGCTGGGCGCCGCAGCCGGACCGCGATCAGGTCGGTGGCTACTGCGATCAAGCCGATCCCGGTCACGGCCAGGACCAGGATGGCGGGATACGCCGGGGCCGGCGAGGCGAACCGCCCGGCGTCCTGGAAGCCCTGGCTGGCCAGCACGCGCAGATGATGCAAGCGACGCCCAGGTCGGGAGCAGCCGGCCGACCGACCTGGTGCTGGCGAACTGCACGTTCACGTAGAGCAGCAGGGCGGCCAGCTCGGCCAGCGCGCACAGCACGACCGGCAGCCGCCGCAGCCGGGTCAGCGCACCGGCCACGGCCACCGAGGTGATGGCGCCGATGCCGATCCAGAACCAGTGCCAGCCCGCCACCACCGGGTAGACCGAGAACGAGGCGGCCAGCGTGGCCAGCGCCGCGGCCAGCGTCATCCGGTTGCTCATGGGCCGACCCCGGCCCGGGGCTGCGGGCGGCTGGGCGGGCTCGGGATACGCCGGGCAGTTCGGGGGCATGCGCGCAGCTGGTTCCAGGCCACCGGGAGCGGTGTATCCGCGGTCACCTTGGCTGACCCGCCAGCTGGCGGCCCGCAGGATCCCGGCGGCGGACGTCTATCTCGGCCGGGTCCACCGGCCGCCGGTCCGCTGCCGTGGCCCAGGTGGACACGGCCAGCAGCAGCGGCCACGGCGGGCCCGGCGTCGCGCCGCGCGGCGGCCAGCCGCCGGGCCTCCTCGGCCGACAGCCGCCCGGCCACCACCAGGAACAGCCCGCCGGTCCCGCCGGTGCACCCGATCCAGCCCGTAGGTCAGGTTGCTGCCCCGCGACTGCTTGATCACCGCGAGCGAGTCGAGCAGTGTGTCCTCGAAGGAACCTGGTGCGGTGACCGGGCCCTGGTCGGTGACCAGCTGCCCGTCCATCCCGGCCCGGGTCAGGTGCACGCCGATGGACGCCATCGCGGCCGCGGCGAACTCGAACGAGGAGCCCACCCCGTGCGCCGCTGTGCGCCCTGGCCCGGGTATCCAGCAGCAGCACCGCACGATTGCGCGAACGCTGCTCCTCCCGGCGGACCATCAGCTCGCCGTGCCGTGCGGTGGACCGCCAGTGCACCCGGCGCAGCTCGTCACCGTCCCGGTACGGGCCGGGGGATAACGTCGTCCTCACCGGCTGTGTCGGCGGTCCGGGTCCGGCCACCGCCACCTTCGCCACGCCAGCCGCCGGCCAGCAGCCCGGCGGGCAGCGCGATGACCGGCGGGGTGACCACCAGCGTGCTTTGCGAGGCGAACGACCGGGTCAGCTCGACCAGCCCGAACGCGTCGGTCACCCGCACCTGGAGCGGGCCGATGGTGTACTTGCCCCGGGTGCCGGACAGCAAGGGATAACTCAGTTCCCGGCAGCCAGCAGGCTCGATCCGCTCCAGCACGAAACGCCGCCGGACGCCCAGCGAGTAGGGCAGGCTGTCCTCGGCCAGCAGCAGGCCGGTGGGCAGCCGGGACACGTTCTCCAGCCGCAGGGTGACCGTGGCGCGGCGCCCGGCGGGCACCCGCGGCGGGCTCATCTGGCGGCTGCAGCGGATCCGGTACCTGGCCCGGCTGGTGGCCAGCACGGCGAGCAGTGGCAGCGCGACCAGCACGAGGCCGATGCTGAGCAGGGCCCGCTCGCCGAGGCCCAGCCCGAAGGCACCTGCGGCGACGCCCGCCGCCAGGAACGACTTGCCGCGCGTGGTGAATCCGGCGAACAGCGCCCGCATCCCGGCCCTTCCTCCAGACCCTGTCTAACTTACGTCAGGTTCCTAAGGGCTGGGGGTGCGCAGGATGCCGGCGAGGACGGGCCCGCCGGAGGATGCCGGGGAGGCGGGGCCCGCCGCAGGCGGGTGCTCGCCGAGCCGACGTTCGGCGCGACGCGGCGATCGGGGGGTCCAGGGGGGTCGTCCCCCCGGACTAATCAGCGCATCCGGGGCAGCGGCAGCCGCTCCACGATCCCGGCCACCACCCGGTCGGGCAGCTGGCGTTCGACCATGGCCTCGGCCGACGGCAGCAGCCGGTGCGCGAGGACCGGGCCGGCCAGGGCCTGGACGTCATCCGGGATCACGAAGTCGCGGCCGTCCAGCGCGGCCCGGGCCCGGCTGGCCCGCAGCAGGTGCAGCGTAGCCCGGGGCGACGCGCCGAGCCGCAGGTCGGGCACGGACCGGGTCGCGCTGACCAGGCTGACGACGTACTTCTTGAGCGCCTCGGCCACGTGCACCCGGCGCACCGCCGCGATGAGATCCCGGATGTCGGCGGCGGTGGCCACCGGTTCCAGCGAGTCCAGCGGGGACGTAGAGCCGTGCACGTCGAGCATGGCCAGCTCGGCCTCGGCGCTCGGGTAGCCCATGAAGATCCGCGCGGTGAACCGGTCCCGCTGCGCCTCGGGCAGCGGGTAGGTGCCCTCCATCTCCACCGGATTCTGGGTGGCGATGACCATGAACGGCGGTTCCAGCGGGTAGCTGGTGCCGTCCACCGTGACCTGCCGTTCCTCCATGCATTCCAGCAGTGCCGACTGGGTCTTCGGGGACGCGCGGTTGATCTCGTCGCCGACCACGATGTTGGCGAATACCGGGCCGGGCTTGAATTCGAACTCGCGGCGCTCCTGGTTGATACGCGCTGACCCCGGTGATGTCGCTGGGCAGCAGGTCCGGGGTGGACTGGATGCGCTGCACCGCGCAGTGGGTCGACTTGGCCAGCGCCTTGGCCAGCATCGTCTTGCCCACGCCGGGGACGTCTTCGATCAGCACATGACCCTCAGCCAGCAGCACGGTGAGGGCCAGCCGCACCGCATCCGGCTTTCCCTCGATCACGGACTCGATCGCGACTGTCGATCCGATGCGCCAATCCCCACCAGGTCGTCGAGCGTGCGCTCGGCGCCGGTCCCCATCTCCACGACCACCTGTCCTCCTTGGTCGCTGGGCCTGGCCGCCTTGCGCGCCCGCCAGCCGCCCCGCTGGCGTTGAGCGGTGCGTACCGACAGTACGTCCTGGACGCCAGCGTGCGATGCCGAGCACGGCCGGAGTCGCGAG
This sequence comes from uncultured Actinomycetes bacterium, assembly GCA_963834515.1. Taxonomy (GTDB): domain Bacteria; phylum Actinomycetota; class Actinomycetes; order Streptosporangiales; family Streptosporangiaceae; genus RYN-230. The sequence goes on from CAWICB010000002.1 coordinate 963,596, forward strand.
CGGCCACGGTTGCATCCCCCACTTTCCTCCCACGTCTCTGACCTGCCTATTTCCCGAAAATGTACCGGTCCGGGGAGGAGTGAAGCGTTGACCGTGGGGGAATGTGGAGTACAGTGGAGGCCGGTGGGGCAGACTGGTCACGGGGCGGGAGGTGAGGGCCTGTGTTCCTGGGCACTCACACGCCACGCCTGGACGAGAAAGGCCGGCTGTTCCTTCCTGCCAAGTACCGCGAGGAACTCGCTGGAGGGCTTGTGATCACCAAAGGCCAGGAGCGCTGCCTCTACGTGTTCCCGGTGGACGAGTTCGCCAGGATCACCGAGGCGCTGCGCGCCGCGCCGGTGACCGCGAAAGCGAGTCCGGGATTACAGCCGGGTCTTCTTCGCCAGCGCGTCCGACGAGGTTCCCGACAAGCAGGGCAGGATCACCATCCCGCCAGGCCTGCGCGAGTACGCGGCGCTCAGCCGTGACTGCGCGGTGATCGGCGCCAACACGCGCCTGGAGATCTGGGACTCCGCCGCGTGGGAGGCCTACCTGGCGGAGCAGGAGGACGCTTTCTCCGCAGCGTCGGAGGAGGTATTGCCAGGGGTGCTGTAAGCGGCGCCGGTTTAACCGGTGCCGTGTTTTCGGCGAGGTCTCCGCCCGTGCCTGGGGCAATCACGATGGCTGGCGTCACTTCCCCGGCGCCAGGCAGCGCGACCGCCCGCGCACCGCACGGATGGAGACCTGGCCGGGAACACACAGCCAGGCAAGCCCGGACGAGAGGGGACCTGATGGGCGAGCCGGCGGCCGGCCATCTGCCGGTCATGGTCGAGGAAGTCCTCGCCCTGCTGGGGCCGGCCCTGCAGCCCCGCGGCGCGATCCTGGTGGATGCCACCCTGGGCCGGGCCGGGCACGCCCGGGCGCTGCTCGACGCGCACCCCGGGCTGGCGCTGATCGGGGTGGACACCGACACCCAGGCCATCGAGGAATCGCGGCGGCTGCTCGCCCCCTACGCCGACCGGGTGACGCTGGTGCACGCCCGTTACGACCAGCTCCCCGGGCTGCTGTCCAGCCACGGCGGCCAGCGGGTCCAGGGCATCCTGTTCGACCTCGGCGTGTCCTCCCCGCAGCTCGACGACCCGGCCCGCGGGTTCGCGTACTCCTATGACGCCCCGCTGGACATGCGGATGGACCAGAGCAACCCGCTGACCGCGGCCGACGTGCTCAACACGTACCCGGCCGGGCAGCTCGCCCGGGTGCTCCGGGACTACGGGGAGGAGCGGTACGCGCGGCGGATCGCCGACGCCGTGGTCCGGGCCCGGGCCCGTGCTCCACTTCGCTCCACCGGGCAGCTGGCCGGGATCGTCCGCGACTCCATCCCGGCCCCCGCCCGGCGGACCGGGGGCAACCCGGCCAAGCGCACGTTCCAGGCGCTGCGCATCGAGGTCAACGGCGAACTCGACGTGCTGCACGACGCGCTGCCGGCCGCCCTGGACAGCCTGGCCGTGGGCGGGCGCGTCGTGGTGCTCGCCTACCACTCGCTGGAGGACCGGGCGGTCAAGACCGTGCTGAGCCAGGCCGCCGCGGACCGCACGCCGCCCGGGCTGCCGGTGCCGCTGGACTCGGCCCGGCCCACGTTCCGCCTGCTCACCCGCGGCGCGCAGCGGCCCACAGCGGACGAACTGGCCCGCAACCCACGGGCCGCCCCGGCCCGGCTGCGGGCCGCCGAGCGGATCAGGGAAGCGGCATGACCGCGAGACAGAGCGTTGCCATCCGTCAGTGGGGGATCGGGGTTGGGCGATGAGCAGTGGCACAGACACCAGGGCACGACCGCGCGCTGGGGAGGCGAGGCGCGCCGCAGGCGTGTTCTCGCCCCCCCGGCGTCCGGCGCGCAGCGGCGAGCGGGGGGATCCGGGGGGTCGCCCCCCCGGGCTAACCGAGCGGGGGGATCCGGGGGGTCGCCCCCCCGGGCTAACACAGCGCAGCGGCGAGCGGGGGGTCCAGGGGGGGCGCCCCCCCGGACAGACAGAGCGGGGTCTGGGGGGTCGCCCCCCCGGGCTAACACAGCCCAAAACCCCGTTCGTGCTGTTCGTGCTGGGACTGCTCGGCGGCGGGCTGATCTGCCTGCTGGTCATCAACACCGTGCTGGCCTCGGGCGCTTACCGGATCAACACCCTGCAGCAGGCCGAGGCCACCCGGCAGCAGCAGGTCCAGCTCCTGCAGCAGCAGGTGGCCGCGGAGTCCGCCCCGTCGGTGATCGCCAGCCGGGCCCGCCAGCTCGGCATGGTGTCGCCGCCGCTGACCAAGTTCCTCAACCTGCGGACCGGCCGGATCATCGGCCAGCCCACCAGCGAGCCAGGCGTGCTGCCGGTTCCCGGGTATGTGCCGTGAGCCGAGGCCAGGGGGACGGGCCGGGCAGCCGGCCCGGTCCCGGGCCGGCGGGCGGCCACCGGCCTCGGCCGGCTCCGGCGGCCCGCCGCCACCCGGCGGACCCGGGCTGGCGGCCCTGGGCACCCGCCCGGGGACAGCTGGGCCGAGCGGGCGGGACAGTCTGGCTTCGCCCGGCGGCCAGCCCCCAGCAGCCGGCCACGGAAACCAGCCCCGCCGGGCCGGGGCCGGCCCGGCCGCACTGCGGCGGGCCGCGGCGTCAAGGGCAGCGGGGCAGCCCGCCGGAACCCGGTCCGGCGCCGGGCCACCCTGAACCGCGGCCACCCGGGCCGCCGGCTGCGGGTCACCATGCTCTGCCTCGGGTTCGTGCTCTCCCTGGTGGCCGGCGCTGGTGCAGCTCCAGGCCATGGAGGGCTCATCGTTCCGCAGCCAGGCCGACACGTTCCGGCTGAGCACCATCACCGTGCCGGCCGTGCGCGGGTCGATCACCACGGCCGACGGCACCACGCTGGCCATGACCGTGCAGAGCGACCTGGTGCACGCCGACCCGCCAATGATCATCAGGGCGAAGAAGTCCCTGAGTTCGGTGGCCACCGCGCTGGCCGGCCCGCTCGGGATGACCTCGGCGGACATCCTGGCCCTGCTGGAGCACCCTTCATCACAGCAGTACGTGGTGCTCAAGAAGAGCGTCCCGGCCGCCACCGCGGCCCGGATCTCCGCACTCAACCTGCCCGGCGTCGCGCTCACCCCGTCCTACACCCGGGTCTACCCGAACGGGGAACTAGCCGCCAACATCGTCGGCTTCACCACCACCAACGCCGCGGGTGACCTGGTCGGCCAGGCCGGCCTCGAGCAGTCCGACAACGCGCTGCTGGCCGGCCGGGACGGCACCCAGGAAGTGCAGAACGGCAGCAACGGGCAGCCCATCCCGGTGGCCGGCCAGACCAGCCGGTCCATGGTCCCGGGGCGCAACGTCCGGCTGACCATCCTGGCCAGCCTGCAGTGGGAGGCGGAACAGGCCTGCGCGCAGCGGGTCAAGGAGACCGACGCGAGCAGCTGCACGGTGGTCGTCATGGACCCGCACACTGGCCAGATCCTGGCCATGGCGCAGGCCCCGTCGTTCAACCCGGCGATTCCGGCCACCCTGGGCAACACCGCGGACCTGCCGGTGAGCGACGTGTTCGACCCGGGCAGCACAGCCAAGGTGATCACCGCCTCGGCCGCGTTCGAGCACGGTGGCCAGACCCCGATGAGCGCGTACACGGTGCCGGACCAGATCGTGATCGACGGGTTCCCGTTCCACGACGCCGAGTACCACCCGACCGAGCGCTGGACCATCGCCGGGATCATCGCGCACTCCAGCAACGTGGGCATGGTCCAGGTGGTGCAGCACGTCAGCCCGCAGACGCAGTACGACTACTTCCGCAACTTCGGCATCGGGGAGCCGAGCTTGCCCGAGCTGCCCGCGGACAGCAGCGGCATCCTGTACCCGACGTCGCAGTGGTCCGGGGACGAGCGGTACACCATGGCGTTCGGCCAGGGCGTGGCGGTCACCGCGGTGCAGATGGCCAGCGTCTACGCCACGATCGCCAACGGTGGCGTCCGGGTCGCGCCGACCGTCGTGGCAGGCACCACCAACACCAGCGGGCAGTACGTGCCCGCGCCGCGGGCCGCCGGCCGCCGGGTCATCCAGGCCAAGACGGCGCACGAGCTGATGGGCATCCTGCAGCAGGTGCCCTGGGTGGACGCGCAGGTGGGTGAGCCGTGGGCGGAGATACCGGGGTACTCGGTGGCGGCCAAGACCGGGACGGCGCAGATCGCCGACCCGGCCCATGGCGGCTGCCTGTGCCTGTACGGGTCGAGCCTGATCGGCATCGCCCCGGCCAGCAATCCCAAGCTGGTGGTGGCGGTCAACGTGCAGAACCCGCGCAAGGGCAGCTATTTCGGCATCGACGTGGCGGGCCCGGTGTTCAACAAGGTGATGGAGTTCGCTTTGCGGACACTCAAGATCCCGCCGGACGGGGCCAAGCGTCCCAACGTGAGGCTCACGGCGCGGTGATCAGAGGTAACCTCGGCGCGTGCCTGCGGCTCTCCTTCCACGCAACGTCCCGCCGCGTCCGCTGTCCGGCCTGGCCATGCTGCTCGGGCTGACCACCACCGGGCGGGCCGGGCCGGACCCGTTCGCCGGGCCGGGCGGCCCGGTCACCGTATCCGGGGTGGCGCACGACTCACGCCAGGTCCGGCCCGGCGACCTGTACGCCGCGCTGCCGGGCCGCCAGCACCACGGCGCCGCGTTCTGCGACGCGGCCGCGGACGCGGGCGCGGTGGCCGTGCTCACCGACCCGGACGGGAAGAGCCTGGCCGCGCACTGCGGGCTGCCGGTCTTCGTGGTGGCCGACCCGCGGGCCCGGCTCGGCGAGGTCGCGTCCTGGGTGTACGGCGACCCGTCCAGCCGGCTGATGCTCATCGGGGTCACCGGCACCAGCGGCAAATCGACCACCACGTTCCTGCTGGAGTCCGGGCTGCGGATGTCCGGCCAGCTGACCGGGCTGGTCGGCGGCGTGCAGACCCGGGTGGCGGGCGAGGTGCGGCCCAGCCTGCTGACCACCCCCGAGGCCACCGACCTGCAGGCGCTGCTGGCCGAGATGGTGCAGCGCGGGGTGACCGCGGCCGCCATGGAGGTGTCCAGCCACGCACTGGCCCTGGGCCGGGTCAGCGGCACCAGCTACGACGTGGCCGTATTCACCAACCTGTCCCAGGACCACCTGGACTTCCACAGCGGCATGGACGACTACTTCGCGGCCAAGGCCAGCCTGTTCACCCCGGGCTACGCGCGGGTCGGGGTGGTCAACATCGACGACGCCTGGGGCCGCAAGCTGGCCGCCACGCCGAAGATCCCGCTCACCACGTTCTCCGCGGACGGCCGGGCCGTGGCCGACTGGCGGGCCATGGGTGTGCGCAGCGGCGCCGACGGGAGCAGTTTCCGGGTCGTCGGCCCCGGCGGCGTGTCCGCCGACGCGTCAGTGGCGCTGCCTGGGCCGTTCAACGTGGCCAACGCGCTCGGCGCCATCGTGGCCCTGGTCGAGGCCGGGGTCAGCCTGGCCGCCGCAGTGGCCGGGGTGGCCGCCTGCCCGGGCGTCCCCGGCCGCCTGGAACGGGTGGACCGCGGCCAGGACTTCACCGTGCTGGTGGACTACTCCCACAAGCCCGGCGCGGTCGAGGCGGTGCTGCGCGCGCTCCGCCCGGTGACCCAGGGCCGGCTGGCCATCGTGCTGGGCTGTGGCGGCGACCGGGACCGGGCCAAGCGCCCGCTGATGGGCGCTGCCGCCGTAGCCCTGGCCGATCTGGCCATCCTGACCAGCGACAACCCGCGCTCGGAGGATCCGCTGGCCATCCTGGCGGAGATGCTGCAGGGGGTGCTCACCGTCCCGGCCGAGCGCCGCGGCCGGGTCGTCATCGAACCGGACCGGGCCGCGGCCATCGGGCTGGCCATCGCGGGCGCGGGCAAGGGTGACATCGTCGTGGTGGCGGGCAAGGGACACGAGCGCGGCCAGTACGTGGCCGGGGACGTCATCCCGTTCGACGACCGGGAGGTGGCCGCCGAGGCACTGGCCGCGCGGCCCGGTGCTCTCCCGGACGGCGCCGGGCCGGGCCGCGCCGGGCGGCAGGAGCCGCCCATCGAGCAGAGCCTGATCGAGCAGGGCCTGATCAGGCACCGTGGGCCGGGCAGCCAGGAGGACTTGTGATCCCCCTCTCGCTGAGCGACGTGGCCGGCCTCACCGGCGCCACCCTGGATCAGGTGGCCGACCCGGCGGCCCTGGTGACCGGCCCGGTGACCATCGACTCGCGGGCCGCCGCGCCCGGCGCCCTGTTCGCCGCGCTGCCCGGCAGCCGGGCCGACGGGCACGATTTCGCCGCGCAGGCGGTGGCCGCGGGCGCCACCGCGGTGCTGGCCAGCCGGCCGTGCGGCGCCCCGGCGCTGATCGTGCCGGACGTCACGGCGGCCCTCGGCCGCCTGGCCCGGGCCGTGGTGGACCGGCTGCCCGACCTGATCATCGCCGGGATCACCGGTTCGGCGGGCAAGACCACCACCAAAGACCTGGCCGCCCAGCTGGCCGAGGCACTCGGCCCCACCGTGGCCCCCCGGGCCTCGTGGAACAACGAGATCGGTCACCCGCTCACCGTGCTGCGGGCCACCCCGGGCACCCGCTACCTGGTGCTGGAGCTGTCCGCGCGGGGACCGGGGCATATCGCGCAGCTGTGCCGCATCGCACCGCCCCGGCTCGGCGTGGTGCTGTGCGTGGGGCATGCGCACGAAGGGGAGTTCGGCAGCATCGAGGGGGTGGCCCAGGCCAAGGGGGAACTGCCCGAGGCGCTGCCGCCGGACGGCGTCGCGCTGCTGAACGCCGACGATCCGCGGGTGCTGGCCATGGCCGCCCGGACCGAGGCCCGGGTGGTCACGTTCGGCGAAGCGGCCAGCGCGGATGTCCGGGCCGGCGAAGTCCGGCTCGACGAGCGCGGGCGGCCGGGCTTCCGGCTCGTCACCGGCGGCGCATCGGCGTTCATCCAGCTGCGGCTTTTCGGGCGGCACAACGTGCCGAACGCGCTCGCGGCCGCGGCGCTGGCCCAGGAGCTGGGCATGCCGGCGGACGAGATCGCTGGCCGGCTGTCAGCGGCTGAGCCGCGCAGCCGGTGGCGGATGGAGGTGACCGACACCGCGGGCGGGGTCACCGTGCTGAACGATGCCTACAACGCCAACCCGGAGGCGGTCCAGGCCGCGCTGGACACGCTGGCCGTGCTGGCCCGCGGCCGGCGCGCGTTCGCTGTGCTCGGGCCGATGAGCGAGCTCGGCGCCAGCGCCGCGGCCCGGCACGAGGAGGCCGGGGGGTATGCTGCCCGGACCGGGCTGGCCGGCCTTATCGTGGTCGGGGATGAGGCCGCCCCGATGCTGACCGGGGCCAAGGCGGAGCCCGGCTGGACGGGGGAACTGATCCACGCGACCGACGCCGACGCCGCCCTGGATGCGCTGCGGAACCAGTTGGCTCCCGGAGACGTCGTCCTGGTAAAGGCATCGCGCAGCGCCGGGCTGGAACGGGTCGCCCTCGCCCTGACCGGGGAGGCATCGCAGTGAGAACCATCCTGCTGTCCGCCGGGGTGTCGCTGCTGCTGTCGCTGTTCGGCACACCGCTGGCCATCAGGATCTTCGCCCGGCGCGGCTACGGCCAGCTGATCCGGGAGGAGGGCCCGGCCGGGCACGCGACCAAGCGCGGCACCCCGACCATGGGCGGCACGGTGATCGTGATCGCGTCCGTGCTCGGCTACCTGATCGGGAACCTGTTCACCGGCGGGCGGCCGTCGGTGTCCGGCGTGCTGGTGGTGCTGCTCATGGTCGGCCTGGGTGTGGTCGGCTTCCTGGACGACTTCATCAAGATCTACAAGCAGCGCAGCCTGGGCCTGCGCAGCGGGGCCAAGCTGGCCGGCCAGGCCGTGGTGGGTGCGCTGTTCGCGGCGCTGGTCGTGCAGCAGCACTTCGCCGACGGGTACGACCTGACCCCGGCCGACGCGCACCTGTCGTTCCTCCGCGACTTCGGTCCGTCGCTCGGCGTTACCGCGTTCATGCTGTGGATCGTCCTGCTCATCGCCGGCTTTTCCAACGCGGTCAACCTGACCGACGGGCTGGACGGGCTGGCCACCGGCTGCGCCTGCCTGGTGCTGGCCGCCTACGTGCTGATCGGTATCTGGCAGGAGCGCAACGACTGCACGGTCGGGCTCGCCCCGCAGTGCTATGACGTGCGCGACCCGCTGGACATGGCGGTGGTGGCCGCGTCGGTGCTCGGCGCCTGCTTCGGGTTCCTGTGGTGGAACGCGCCGCCGGCCCGGATCTTCATGGGTGACACCGGGTCGCTGGCCCTGGGCGGCGTGCTGGCCGGGCTGGCCGTGTGCACCAAGACCCAGCTGCTGCTGGCCATCCTGGGCGGCCTGTTCGTGGTCATCACGCTGTCGGTGATCATCCAGGTGGGCTCGTTCAAGATGACCGGTAAACGGGTGTTCCGGATGGCGCCGCTGCAGCATCACTTCGAGTTGCGGGGCTGGGCGGAAACTACCATCGTGATCAGGTTCTGGCTGATCTCGGCCATGTTCGTGGCGCTCGGCCTGGGCATCTTCTACGTCGAATGGATGCCTAAGTAACCGGTCCAGCGTTACCGGGCGAAGTCGCGCCGGCGGGGCGGGGCGCGCCGTAGGCGGGTGCTCGCCGAGCTGGCGTTCGGCGCGCAGCGGCGAGCGGGGAGTCCAGGGGGGTCGCCACCCGGACGGAACCTCGACACGCCGAGCACGTCCCGGGGATACGGGCCTGGTGCCACGAAACTGGGATCATGGACCAAGTCGTGCCCGCTGCCGCGGCCCGCGGCTCAGTTTCCTGGACTGGCCAGGCCCGGGACCGGGTGGCCGCCCGGTTCAGCTTCCTGGACCGCCCGCTCACCGACTTCTACCTGGTCCTCGGGATCACCACGCTGCTGCTCGCGCTCGGCCTGGTCATGGTGCTGTCCACCTCGTCGGCGGCCGGGCTGATGGCGGGCGGCTCGCCGTGGTCGGGGCTGCAGCACCAGCTGCTCGGCGTGCTGATCGGGCTGCCCTGCATGTGGCTGGCGGCCCGGTCCGCACCGTCCCGGTTCCGCGCCGCGGCCTACCCGCTGATGTTCGTCTCGCTGCTCGGGCTGGCCGTGGTCCCGTTCATCGGGGTCACGGTGGACGGCGGCGCCCGCTGGCTGCAGATCGGGCCGCTCCAGGTCCAGCCGTCCGAGCTGGCCAAGTTCGCGTTCGTGCTGTGGGGCGCGGACCTGCTGGCCCGCAAGGAGAAGCTGGGCCAGCTCGGCGACTGGCGGCAGCTGCTCATCCCGCTCGTGCCCGGCATCGGCGTGATGGGCCTGCTGGTCATGCTGGGCGACGACCTGGGCACCACGTTCATGCTGCTGATCATCTTCCTGGCGCTGCTGTGGATCATCGGCACGCCCGGCCGGCTGATGCTGGCACTGCTGGCCATGATCGGGCTGATGCTGCTGATGCTGGTCGTGGTGCAGCCGTACCGGATGGAACGGCTGCTCGGCTTCTGGCATCCGGCGGGCAGCCCGACCGGGCCGCAGATGCAGAGCATCCAGGGCAAGTGGGCGGTCGGCTCGGGCGGCTGGTTCGGCGTCGGCCTGGGCTCCAGCCGGGAGAAGTGGGGCTGGGTGCCCAACTCGACCACCGACTTCATCTTCGCCATCCTGGGCGAGGAACTCGGCCTGGTCGGCACGCTGTGCGTCACGTTCCTGTACGGCGGCCTGGCCTACGCCGGGCTGCGCATCGCCCGCCGGGTGGACGACACGTTCATGCGGCTGGCGGCCGGTGCGGCCACGGCCTGGATCGTCGTCCAGGCCCTGGTCAACATCTGTGCCGTGGTGGGTCTGCTGCCGATCACCGGCGTTCCGCTGCCGCTGGTCTCGGAGGGGCTGTCGTCCCTGCTGGTGACCATGGTGGCGCTCGGCATGCTGATGTCATTCGCCAAGCGGGAACCCGGTGCCAGCCAGGCCCTTGCCGAGGCGGGCCCCGGAGCCGGGCTGCGCGTCCTAAGCTGGCTTGGCCTGGCCGGCCGGCGGGACAAGCCAGCCGGGCCCGGGCGCCGTCGGTGAGAGAGGGAGTGCCGGGCCATGAGCGTTGTACTCGCGGGTGGGGGGACAGCGGGCCATATCGAGCCCGCGCTGGCCCTCGCGGATGCGCTGCGCCGGGCCGACCCGGAGCTGGACATCGTGTGCCTGGGCACCGAGCGGGGGCTGGAGACCCGGCTGGTCCCGATGCGCGGCTATGAGCTGGCGCTGATCCCGCCGGTGCCGCTGCCGCGCAAGCTCACCCCGGAGCTGGCGGGCGTGCCGGGGCGGCTCAGCGCCTCGGTCAGCGCCGCCGCCCGGGTGCTGGACCAGGCCCGGGCCGAGGTGGTGGTCGGGTTCGGCGGCTATGTGGCCACCCCGGCGTACCTGGCCGCGCGGCGCCGGCACGTGCCGATCGTGGTGCACGAGGCCAACGTGCGGCCCGGGCTGGCCAACCGGATCGGCGCGCGATTCACCCGGTACGTGTTCACCGGCCAGCCGGACACCAAGCTGCCGCACGCCAGCTACGTGGGCATCCCGTTGCGCCGGGAAATCGCCGGGCTGGACCGGCTGGCCCTGTCGGAGAAGGCCCGGGCCCACTTCGGGCTCCGTCCCGACCTGCCGGTGCTGCTGGTCACCGGGGGCTCGCAGGGCGCCCGCTCGCTGAACTACGCGGTGCTGGACGCGGCTGAGTCGATCCGCGCGGCCGGCATCCAGGTGCTGCACATCCTCGGCCCGCGCAGCGACATCGAGGTCCGGACGCCGCCCGGCGGGCCGCCCTACGTCACGCTGCCCTATGTGGACCGGATGGATCTGGCCTACGCCGCGGCCGACTTCGCGATCTGCCGCAGCGGCGCGATGACGTGCGCCGAGCTCACCGCGGTGGGGCTGCCCGCGGTCTACGTGCCGCTGCCGCACGGCAACGGCGAGCAGCGGCTCAACGCGCTGCCGGTGGCTGCGGTGGGCGGCGGCGTGATCGTGGCCGACGCTGAGCTGACCCCGGACTGGATCCGGTCTGACCTGCTGCCGATCCTCACCGACGCCCAGCTGGTGGCGGCGATGTCGCAGGCGGCCGCCAGCGTCGGGCACCGGGACACCGACCGGCGGCTGGCCGCCGAGGTGCTCGGCATCGTGCACGGTGTCCGCGGTGCCGCGGGCGGCGGCGCGCACAGCGCTGGCGCTGGCGGTGCTGGCCGCGGGCACGGGCAGCACGGTGACGGGCGGGGCCAGCACGGTGACGGCCGCGGGCGGCACAGCGACGGCCGCGGGCGGCACGGCGACCCGGGGCTGCCGGATCGGGGATACGGCGAGCCGGGTGTGCCGGGCGGGGGATATGGCGAACCGGGCGTGCCCGGTGGGGGACATGGCGAGCCGGGCCTGCCCGGTGGCGGCTACGGGGACCCGCGGCTGGCCGGCCCGGGGTACGGCGGCCCGGACCGGGCGAGTGCGCCGTGGGACCCGGACGGCAGGCCGCCGGACAGCAGGCCGCCGGGCGGTGGCAGCCGCCGGGCCGGCGGCCGGGGCCGGCGCCGCGCGTGACCCGGCAGCAGATGAGGATGAAGGCATGGGCCTGGTAACCCCGACAGATCCGGTACCGCTCGGCCAGCTGGGCCGGGTGCACTTTGCCGGGATCGGCGGCTCGGGCATGTCCGGCATCGCCCGCCTCATGCTGGCCCGCGGGGTCCAGGTGTCCGGCAGCGACACGGCCGCCTCGGCCATGCTCGACGAGCTGGCCGCGGCCGGGGCCCAGGTGCACGTCGGGCACGACGCGGCGTACCTGGCCGGCGCGGACACGCTGGTCGTGTCGACCGCGATCCGGCCGGACAACCCGGAGCTGGCCGCGGCCCGGCAGCAGGGCCTGCGGGTGCTGCACCGGGCGGCCGCGCTGGCCTCGCTCATGCTGGGCAAGCGGACCGTGGCGGTGGCCGGCACGCATGGCAAGACCACCACCACCTCGATGCTGACCACGGTGCTGCGCGATTGCGGCGCCGACCCGTCCTACGTGATCGGCGGCATCCTGGCCGAGACCGGCCGCGGCGCGGACGAGGGCAGCGGCGACCTGTTCGTGGCCGAGGCGGACGAGAGTGACGGCTCGTTCCTCATGTTCAGCCCGGAGGCGGCCATCGTCACCGGGGTGGAAGCCGATCACCTGGACAACTACCCGGGCCTGGCCGAGATCGAGGCCGCGTTCGCCGCGTTCGCCGGGCGGATCTCCCGCGGTGGCCTGCTGGTGGCGTGCGCCGACGATCCCGGGGCGCGGGCCCTGGCCAGCACCGCCCGCCAGCTGCCGATCCGGGTCCGCACCTATGGCGAGTCCGCCGACGCCGACTACCGGCTCAGCGGCATCGTGCCGCGCGGCATGACGGTCGGTTTCCAGGTCACCGGGGGACCGGAGGCGCCCGGTCCCGATGTGGCCAGCTCGCCCGCGGCCGACGTGCTGCTGGCCGTACCGGGGCGGCATAACGCCCTCAACGCCACCGCCGTCCTGGCCGCCTGCGCGGAGCTTGGCTTCCCGGTCGATGAGGTGACGCTCGGGCTGGCCGCCTACCGGGGCGCGCGGCGCCGCCTGGAACCCAAGGGTGAGGCCGATGGGGTGCGCGTGCTGGACAGCTACGCGCATCACCCGACCGAGCTGGCCGCCGACCTGACCGCGGCGCGGGACATCGCCGCGGGCGGCCGGGTCATCGCCATCTTCCAGCCGCATCTGTACAGCCGGACCAGGATCTTCGCCACCGAGCTGGGCGGCGCCCTGGGGCTGGCCGACGAGGCGCTGGTGCTGGACGTCTACCCGGCCCGGGAAGACCCGGTGCCCGGGGTGACCGGGGAACTGGTGTCCGCGGCGGTGCCCGGCGGGCGGGGCCGGTTCGTGCCCGACAAGAACACGGTCGCCCCGGCGGTGGCCGCCACAGCGAAACCGGGTGACCTGGTGCTGACCATGGGAGCTGGGGACGTCACCACGCTCGGCGAACCGGTGCTGGCCGCACTGCGGGACCGCGGCGGGCCGGCCGGATGACCCGGCAGGCCGCCGATGTGGCCGCGGGCCGGCCGGCCACCGACCGGCCGCCGGGACGGCTCACGTGTCCAACCAGCGGTGGCGCGCGGCGTTCTTCGCGCTGATGGCCGCCGCGATCGTGGCCGGGGTGGCGTGGGCGCTGCTCGAGTCCCGGTTGTTCGTGGTGCGCGGGGTCGCCGTGACCGGCACCCACCTGGTGACGCCGGCCGAGGTGCGCAGCGCGGCCGACGTCCCGGCCGGGCTGCCGCTGATCCGGGTCAACACCGGCGCCGTGACGTACCGGGTCGAGCAGATCCCGCAGGTCCAGTCGGCGCAGGTCAGCCGGGAATGGCCGGACCAGGTGCTGATCTCGGTCACCGAACGGACCCCGGCCCTGGCGGTACCCAGCGGCCATGACTTCGAGCTGATCGACAAGGACGGCGTGGTCGTGGAGTCGGTCTCCGAGCAGCCCCTGGACATGCCGGTGCTGGACCTGCCCCCCGGCACGCAGCCGTCCGCGCTGCGCGGCAGCCCGGATGTGTACGCAGCGGCTATGGTCGTCCGCGAACTGCCGCGCTACCTGGCCAGGTCCCTGGTGTCGGTGCAGGCGCCAAGCGCGGGCGAGGTGACGCTGCGGCTCAGCCACGGGGTCAGCATCATCTGGGGCGGCACCGACCGGGCGGCCGAGAAAGCCAAAGAATTGGCTGTTCTCATGCGCACCCACGCCCGGACCTACGATGTGAGCGCGCCCGGGACCGCGGTCACCGGCGGATGACCAGCCGCGCGCGCCGGTCAAGTTGGCTGCGACACATCGGCCTGCTTCGCGCGTGTCTAGTTGACCCTGGTCCCGGCCCACCCTACTGTCCGTATCAATCGCCAGGATGACATAACTGTAAATCTCAACTTGAGAGTGAGGGTTCACTCCCTGGAAATCGCGCGAGGTGGCTGGCCGAAGAAATTGGGGGCGCAATTCGGCAGGCTGCTGAAACGCTGGTTTTGGTGGTGGTTTCCAGGAAAGTTGCCCTCCGCAGGCGCTCTCTCCGGCTGCGATATCTGTGAGCCGGAACACAGTGAAGGTAAACGAGCGGAAAGGGCCCTCCTCGTGGCAGCACCGCAGAACTATTTGGCGGTCATCAAGGTCGTCGGTATCGGTGGGGGCGGCGTCAACGCCGTGAACCGGATGATCGAAGAGGGGCTCAAGGGCGTTGAGTTCATCGCGATCAACACGGACGCCCAGGCGCTCCTCATGAGCGATGCCGACGTCAAACTCGATGTCGGCCGTGAACTCACCCGGGGTCTCGGCGCCGGGGCCAACCCAGAGGTCGGCGCGCACGCGGCGGAGGACCACCGGGAGGAGATCGAGGAGGTCCTCAAGGGGGCCGACATGGTCTTCGTCACCGCCGGTGAGGGCGGCGGCACGGGCACCGGCGGCGCGCCCATCGTGGCCAATGTGGCCCGCTCGCTGGGAGCGCTCACCATTGGCGTGGTCACCCGCCCGTTCGGTTTCGAGGGGAAGCGCCGGGCGGCCCAGGCCGAACTGGGCATTGAGCGGCTGCGCAACGAGGTGGACACGCTGATCGTTATCCCGAACGACCGGCTGCTGTCTATCTCGGACCGGCACGTCAGCGTACTGGACGCATTCAAGGCCGCTGACCAGGTGCTGCTCTCCGGCGTACAGGGAATTACCGACTTGATCACTACGCCCGGGCTGATCAACCTGGACTTCGCCGACGTGAAATCGGTGATGTCCGGGGCCGGCTCGGCGCTGATGGGAATCGGCTCGTCGCGCGGTGACGACCGCAGCGTCGCGGCGGCCGAGATGGCCATCTCCAGCCCGCTGCTGGAAGCCAGCATCGACGGCGCGCATGGTGTGCTGCTTTCCATCCAGGGCGGGTCTGACCTGGGCCTGTTCGAAATCAACGAGGCGGCCCAGCTGGTGTCCAACTCGGCCGCGCCCGAGGCCAACATCATTTTCGGCGCGGTCATCGACGATGCGCTCGGCGACGAGGTCCGGGTCACGGTGATCGCGGCCGGGTTCGACGAGGGTGGCCGCCGGCCCCGGGCGCCCCGCGCCGCCGCGTTCGCCGCGGGCACTTCGCCGGCCCCGGTTCCAGCGGCCGACAGTTACCGGGCCCCGGTGAGCCCGGCACCGGCCGTGCTCGCCTCGTCCTCCGCCGCGGCGGACGGGTGGGCCAGTGCGGCCGGGGACGAGCCGGCTAGCGAAAGCCGGCCCGCGCCCGTGGCAGCGGCTGCGGACGGGGACCGGCCCGCCGACCGGCCCACCCGGCTGGCCGAGGATGCCGCTGGGCTGGCCGAGGACGCCGCCGGCCTGGCCGGCGACGCGGCCGCGCTGGCCGCGGCGGAGAGCAACGGTTCCGGCAGCGTGCCCGCCCCGCGGCTGGCCGGCGCAGAGCCGTCGCACGCTGAGCCGCCGTACGCCGAGCCGGCCCCCGCCGAGCCGCCGTCACGCGCGGATGCCGCCAGCACGGCCCGTGGCGTGTTCGACGCGGCCACCACGCGCCGCCGGTCGGTCGTGTTCGAAGAGGATGACGAGCTCGACGTGCCCGACTTCCTCAAGTAGTGACCAGCCTGGCCCAGGGACCGCACGCCGGGCGCGGCGCTGAGGTCGCCGCGTCGCTGGCCGCGGTGCGGGCCCGGATCGCGGCTGCCTGCGAGGCGGCTGGCCGCGACGCCGGCGAGGTCACCCTGGTCGCCATCACCAAGACGTTCCCGGCCAGCGACATCCGCATCCTGACCAGCCTGGGTGTGCGTGACGTGGGGGAGAGCCGCGACCAGGAGGCGGCGCCCAAGGCCGCTGAGCTGGCCGACCTGCGTAATCAGCTCACCTGGCACTTCGTCGGCCAGCTGCAGACCAACAAGGCGGCCAGCGTGGCCCGCTACGCCGATGTGGTCCACTCGGTGGACCGGCTCCGGCTGGTCACGGCGCTCGGCGTGGCGGCCAGGAGGGCCGGCCGCCCGCTGCGCGGCCTGGTCCAGGTGAGCCTGGACGACGATCCGGGTCGGGGCGGCGCTCCGGCCGGCCAGGTGCTGGCCATCGCGGACGCGGTGGCCAGCGAAGCCGGCCTCGAACTCGGCGGGGTTATGGCTGTGGCGCCGCTGGCCGCAGAGAGCCGTCCCGGTGCGGTGCTGGCTGCGTTCCAGCGGCTGGCCGGGATGGCCGCCGCGGTCCGGGCCGCCCACCCGGGCGCCACCATGATCTCCGCCGGGATGAGCGCCGACCTGGAGGACGCGATTGCAGCCGGCGCGACACACGTGCGCGTCGGTACGGCGTTGCTCGGCGGCCGGCCGGGCTTCGTCAGGTAATGTCCGACGCATCGGGCTGCGTGACAGTTAATGACGGAGGGCTGACCGATGGCCGGCGCGATGCACAAGATGGCGGTCTACCTCGGCCTCGTCGAGGGTGATCCGCACTACGACGACGGCTTGGACCCATACGACGAGTACGACGAGTTCGAGGATCAGGCCGACCAGCCCGAGCCGGAGCTTGAACGGGCCGGTGTCCGCGGCGCCCGCGCCGACTTCGCCGCGGAGCCGTCACCACCGCCGGTGTCCCGCGGCGGGGGTGGCGGTGGTACTGCCACGGCGACCTCCCATGCCGCCGATCTCGCGCGCATCACTACCTTGCACCCGCGCACGTACAATGAAGCCCGTACCATCGGAGAGCACTTCCGTGAGGGCACTCCGGTGATCATGAACCTGACCGAGATGGTCAACAGCGACGCCAAGCGCCTCGTCGACTTCGCGGCAGGGCTGATCTTCGGGCTGCACGGGAGCATCGACCGGGTCACCAACAGGGTGTTCCTGTTGTGTCCAGCCAACGTCGAGGTGACGGCGGAGGACAAGGCCCGGATAGCTGAACGAGGGTTCTTCAACCAGAGCTAGATGCGCACGTAGTGGTGAACACGCTCGGTGACGAGCAGTTAGCAACGGCACCTGCGGTGATCATCCCGGCGTCCGTGAAGGCAGGCAGGGCAGGGATGTGGGCATTGTAAAGATCGTTCTGTACTACGTGCTCGTGATATATCTCGTAATTCTGCTCGGCAGGCTCGTCCTCAGCTGGATACAGGCTTTCTCCCGGTCATGGACGCCCACTGGCATCGTGCTCATCCTCGCTGAGTTCATCTTCACCGTGACGGACCCGCCACTGAGATTGCTAAGGCGGTACATCCCCACCCTCCGTCTCGGTACTGTGGCCTTGGACCTCAGCTTCATGGTGCTGTTCTTCGTGCTCATTTTCGCGATGCAGGCCGTGCAGCTGCTCTGATCGGGGTAGCGTCCGTCAGGAACACCGTTCAAGCGTGCCGAGGAGACGAGATGCCGCTGACGCCCGCGGATGTGCGGAACAAGCAGTTCAGTACCACCCGGCTCCGGCCTGGCTACGACGAGGAAGAGGTTGACGCCTTCCTTGACGAGGTCGAGGTTGAGCTGGACCGGCTGATCCAGGAGAACGAAGAGCTCCGGGCGAAGCTGGCGGAGAGCCTGCGGGGGGGCAAGGTTCCGATGTCCGCGCTCAGCTCGCCTCTCGCTGAGCAAGCTCCCGACATGATGTCGCCGGAGCCGCCACGGCCACCTGAGCCGGAGCGGATGCCCGAGCCGCCGCGGATGATGCCGATCGAGGACAACATGGACACGGCCGCCCGCGTCCTGGCCCTCGCTCAGCAGACCGCCGACCAGGCGATCGCCGACGCGCGGCGCGAAGCCGACGAGACGCTCGGCCGGGCCCGCCGTGAGGCCGACGACATCCTGGGCAAGGCGCGCCGCCAGGCCGAGCAGATCACCAGCGACGCGCGGGCCCGGGCCGAGAGCCTGGAGCGGGACGCTCAGGAGCGGCACCGTCAGGCGATGGGCTCCCTGGTCCAGCAGCGTGAGGAGCTGGAGCGCCGGGTTGACGACCTGCGTGCCTTCGAGCGTGAGTACCGCAGCAGGCTGAAGGCGTACCTGGAAGGCCAGATGCGTGATCTGGAAGCGGGTTCGACTGACAGCGGCGCCTTCCCAGCCATGGGTAGTGGGCCTGACTCGTCTGTCTCGTCGGGTATGTCCCGCCTGGACAGCCGGAACGGCCAGCCGTCGATCAACGCCTACGCGGGCGCTCCGGAGCCGGTGTCACACGGTGGCTTCCACCCGTCGGATAGCTCGCCGCACGACCACCGCTGATCAGCGGCGGCCGCCGGACACCCGGGCCAGACCCGGCGCGTTCCAAGTCAGCCATGCCCCAGTTCCACCGTTAGCAGCATCTCCTCGGTTGGCAGCATGACCCGCACGGCCTACGGGGAGCGCTCGTGATCAGAATCAGCGCTCTCCTGGTTGCCCTGGCCATCGGCCTGCTGGTTGCTGGCGTCGCGGCCAGCAGCCTGCCGCTGGTTTACGTGTCCATCGCAGTATGCGCGGCGGCTGCGCTGTTGCTGGCCGTCGGCGTGCTGCGGCATTGGTCGGAGATCTTCGGCACCGGCACCAAGCGGGCGGCCAGCCCGTTCGCGGCCAGCCAGCCGGTGCCCGTGGCCCGGCCAGCCGCGGCCGGCTTGCACGCCGGCGCCGGGGCGGGCCCGATGACGGGGCCGCCGGAAGCGGCCGGCACCCGCTCCGCCTCGGCTGAGCAGGTGCCAGCCGAGCTGGCTCCGGCGGTGCGCGCGGGGAGCGCAGAACGGGGCGCGGACGGCCGGCCGGGCGAAATCGACCGGGCCGGCCGCGAGGACCGGCGGGCGGGGCGCAGGGGGTGGCCCTCCCGGCGCCCGGCCGGGACAGAGCCGGTCCCGGAAGCAGAGCCGGTCGCCGCCGCTCCGGCCGACGACCTATGGGACCGGGTCAACGAGGAACTCGAATCGGCGGGCAAGCGCGACGCCGGACGGCTGTCCTGGCCCGCGGCGGATTACTCGATACCGTCCGGGATGTCGTTGCCGCCTGGGCTCCCGGGCGAGGAGACGCTGGCCGGGCCGGACGTGCCGTCCGGCGGGGAGCTGTGGCCGCCCGCCGCTGGCTGGCGGCCGCCCAGCACCCCGCACCTGGGCTGGCCGTACGCCACCACCGCCGGACCCGGGCCGGACACCACGGATGCAGCCTCCGGCGCGGCCCGCACCGTGCCGCCGGACGAGCCTGAGGCCGGCGCCCCGGACCCGGCCACGCCGGACTCGGCCACAGCGGAGCCCGCGGACGCGGAACCAGCCGTCACCGCCGAGACCGCCGCCCAGCCCGCCGGCCCGGACGCCGGCCGAGCCAGGCGGCCGCTGACGCCAGTGCGGCCGCCGACGCCAGCGCGGCCGCCGAACCCACCGAAGTGCCCAGTCCGCCGCCAGTGACCCCGCCGGCCGTGATCCCGGCGTCCCCAGCTCCCGGGCCTGGCCAGCCAGCCCGGCCCAGCCAGGCAGCCGAGCCCGAGCCGGCTGAGCCCGCCGAGCCGGCCGAGCCCGCCGATGCCGTCCAGCCGGCCACGGCCGCCGAAGTCGCCGAGCCCGCCGGCCGCCAGTGCGTCAGCTCCGCCGAGCCGGCGACGGCCGCCGCGAACCGCCGCCCAGGCGGCGCCGAACCCGACCCGGCCGCTGAACCCGGCACGGAGCTGACCGGACCCGGCCAGCCGCCGCCGCAGCGGCCGAGCCCGCCAAACCCGCTGAGGCCGTCAAACCCGCCGAGACCGCGGAAGCGGCCGAGCCGGGCCGAACCGACCACGGCCGGAGGACCCACCACGGCCCAACCCACCACGGCCCAACCCACCACGGCCCAACCCACCACGACCGCCGGATCGGCCAAGAGCGCCGGGCCGGTCCAGGTTACGGTGGTCCCCGGAGTGGCCCGCTATCACCGCAGCGAGTGCATCCTGATCCGGTTCCTGGGCCAGGGCGACCTGGAAATCATGACCAAGCAGGAAGCGGTCGCGGCCAGCCTGCTTGCCTGCCGGGCCTGCCAGCCCGACCAGCTCCCCGACGACTGATCCGGGCACCAGCCGTTGTGCGGCGCCGCGCCGTCCGGCGGCGGGTCAGGCGCGGGTCAGCCAGAACGTGAGGCCCAGGTCGGGTTCGGTGTGCTGGTGCGCACCGGGACCGGCATCCGCCGCCGTGCCGGGCTGGAAGTCGTCGGCCAGCACCTCGGCGGCGATCAGCTGCGCCGTGCTCGGCCAGCGCCGCGGCCAGCTCGGGGCCGGTGGCCTCCCAGCGCACCGTGATCCGGTCGCTCACGTGCAGCCCGTCGCTCTTGCTGGCCTCCTGGACCAGCCGGATGACCTCCCGGGCCAGCCCTTCGCGGCGCAGCTCAGGGGTGATCTCGGTTTCGAGCCCGACGGTCTCGCCGCCCTCGGACGCCACCGTCCAGCCTGACCGCGGCGTCTGGGTCACGATCAGATCGTCCGCGCTGAGGGCACCTGGGTGCCGTCCACCTCAACGGACACCTTGCCGGCCGACCGCAGCTCGGCGGCGAGCACAGCCGGGTCCACCGCGACGATGGCCGCCGGCGACCGCCTTGGTGCCCTTGCCGAACCGCTTCCCCAGCGCCCGGAAGTTGGGCTTGACCACGTAGTCGACCAGGTCTTCACCGACCGCGGACATCGGTTCCAGGGAGCGCACGTTGAGCTCGCTGGCCACCTCGGCGCGCAGTCCCGGGGCCAGGTCGGCGAACCCGGCCGCGCTCACCACGGCACGGGCCAGCGGCTGGCGGACCGGCATGGATGCCGCCGCGCGGGCGGACCGGCCCAGCTCAACCAGCCGCCGGGTCAGCGCCATCTGCCCCGACAGCCGGGCAGTCGACCAGGGCCGGGTCGGCGGCTGGCCAGCGGCCAGGTGCACGGACTCCGGGTCGTCCGCGCCGCGCAGCACGGCCCACACGTGATCAGCCAGGAACGGCGTGATCGGGGCCATCAGCCGGGTCAGCACGTGCAGCGATCTCGTACAGCGTGGCGAACGCGGACGCAGCCGTCCGGCGCTGCCCGGTCCGTCCCAGAACCGCCGCCGGGAGCGGCGCACGTACCAGTTCGACATGTCGTCGATGAACGCGGCCAGGCCGCCGCCCGGCCGCGGCCGTGTCGAAGCCCTCCAGGCTGCGCCGGTGACCTCCTGGGTCGTGGCGTGCAGCTCGCTGAGCAGCCAGCGGTCCAGCAGCGGCCGGCCGGCCGCTGGCGGCGCGCTGGCGCAGCCTGCGCCGGTCCCCACGCCTGGCCCTGGGCGGCGGCCGCGTTGGCGTACAGCACCAGGAACGAGACGGTGTTCCAGTAGGTGAGCAGCACCTTGCGGACGATCTCGTCCAGCGCGCCGGCGCCGATCCGCCGGGTGGACCACGGCGAGCCGGACGCCGCGAAGAACCAGCGGACCGCGTCCGCGCCGTGCGCCTCCATCAGCGGGATCGGCTCGAGCACGTTGCCCAGGTGCTTGCTCATCTTGCGGCCGCGCTCGTCCACCACCAGGCCGAGGCAGACCACGTTCTCGTACGAGGACCGGCCGAACACCAGGACGCCGACCGCCATCAGCGAGTAGAACCAGCCGCGGGTCTGGTCGATCGCCTCGCAGATGAACTGGGCTGGGTAGGTCCGCCGAAGTGCTCCGGTTGCGCTACGGCGCGCCGAGCCGGGCGAACGGCATCGACCCGGAGTCGTACCAGGCGTCGATCACCTCGGGCACCCGGCGGGCCTGCTCGCCGCAGTCCGGGCAGGTGATCGCCACCTCGTCCACGTACGGGCCGGTGCGGGTCCAGCGTGGCCAGGTCGCGCCCGGCCAGTTCGCTCAGCTCGGCCAGCGAGCCGACACAGGTCAGGTGGTGCTCGCCGCACTCCCAGACGGGCAGCGGGGTGCCCCAGTACCGGGTCCGGGACAGCGCCCAGTCCACGTTGTTGCGCAGCCACTCGCCGTACCGGCCGTGCTTGATGGTGGGCGGCTGCCAGTTGGTCCGCTCGTTCTCGGCCAGCATCTGGTCCTTGACCTGGGTGGTCCGGATGTACCAGGACGGCAGCGCGTAGTAGAGCAGCGGAGTGTGGCAGCGCCAGCAGTGCGGGTAGTTGTGCTGGTAGTCCTCGGCCCGGAACAGCAAGCCGCGCTCGGCCAGGTCCCGGACCAGCGGCGCGTCCGCCTCCTTGAAGAACATCCCGCCGACCAGTGGCACCCATTCCTCAAAACGCCCGTCCGGCCGGACCGGGTTGACCACCGGCAGCCCGTGCGTGCGGCCGGTCGTCCATGTCGTCGGCGCCAAAGGCCGGTGCCAGATGGACCAGCCCGGTGCCGTCCTCGGTGGTGACGAACGCCCCGGGCACCACCACGTGCGCACCCGGGATCTCGACCAGGCTGAACGGAGGCCGGTAGGTCGCGCCGACCAGTTCGGAGCCGGGCACCGTGGCCAGCACGTGCCAGCCCTCGCCGAGGACCCGGGATACCAGGGCCTCGGCCACCACCACGGTGTCGCCGTCGCCTGGCTTGCGCGCGATCGCGTAGCTCTCGTCCGGGTGCACGGCGACCGCGGTGTTGGACACCAGGGTCCACGGCGTGGTCGTCCACACCAGCAGGTCGGCCCCGTCCAGCAGCGGGCTGGCCGCGGCCGGCCGGGTGACCAGCGGGAACCGGACGGTGACCGCGGGGTCGGTGACCGTGCGGTACACGTCCGGCTGGCCCATCTCGTGATCGGACAGCGGGGTCTCGCAGCGCGGGCAGTACGGGCTGATCCGGAAGTCCTTGACCAGCAGGCCGTGGCGGAAGATCTCCTTGAGCGACCACCACACCGACTCGATATAGCTGGTGTGCATGGTCAGGTAGGCGTGCGGCAGGTCCACCCAGTAGCCGAGCCGGATGGTCAGTTCCTCGAACGCGTCCACGTGCCGCTGGGCCGACTCCCGGCACCGCGCGTTGAACTCGGCGATGCCGTAGCTCTCGATGGCCTTCTTACCGGACAGCCCGAGTTCCCGCTCCACCGCCACCTCGACCGGCAGCCCGTGGCAGTCCCAGCCGGCCTGGCGCGGGACGTGGAAGCCCTGCATGGTCTTGAACCGGGGGAAGACGTCCTTGAACACGCGTGCCTCGATGTGATGCACGCCGGGCATGCCGTTGGTGGTCGGCGGCCCCTCGTAGAACGTCCACAGCGGTCGGCCCGCGGTGGCGTCCAGCGAGCGCTCGAAGAACTTCCCGTCCTGCCAGCGGGCCAGGATGTCGTGCTCCATGGCGGGCAGGTCAATGGCCGCGGGCAGATCGGGGAAGTAGGTCTGGCTGTCCGCTGCGTCAGGCATGGCGGGTGGTCCTCCGGCGGTGCTCGCCCGGACGGCGGCGCTGGTCCAGGCAAGAGGTTCGCTGGAGGGACGAGGCTCGCCGGCGGCGGCCCCCGCGGTACCACCCTCCTTGGCTGCAGCCGCCCCCGGGGAGCAGCCTGCGGCCCGCTCATTCACGTCGTGCGGCCGGTTCTACTGGGCTGATGCCGTTCTTCCGGCGGCTCCGGGGTGATCTGGTCCGCTGCGCCTGCCCCCGGGCTCACACCAACCCCGGGTCGCTCCTGGCCGCGTGCCGCGGCAGCTGTCCCCATCTATGCTGTGCCGACAGATAAACGATAGCGGATGCCCGGCACCGCAACCGACCAGGTTCTGCCGTGGTCCGGGCACCGGTTTCCGTGCCCTGGCAGCAGGGGACATTCCAGGCGCGGCGCGGCCCCCCCCGGCTGCGCCTGGCCAGCGGCTGCGGGGGGCCGGCCGCGGCCAGCCGGCTGCGGATTATTGCCGTGGCCAGATGTGTTTGCAGTCCCGGGCACACCGATCTATTCTCCGGTGACTGCCCGCGTTCAAGATCGATTGGTGGCGGCAGGCATAGTGGACATATCACGCACAAGGGGGCCGAGATGACAGCAGCCGCACAGCAGGGTGCCGCCGCGCTTCCCGTCCGGCCTGGTGAGAAGCCCTGGACCAGTCAGGAAGTGGCCGGGGTCCGCAAGGAACTCGAAGCCGAGGCGGCCGGGCTGCGCGAGGATATCTCCACTGCCGAGTCAGAGATCGCGGACCGGCTGGGCGACGCGGTCGGTGACGCGGGCGACGACTCCGCCGACGCGGGGGCCAAGACGTTCCAGCGCGAGCACGAGCTGGCACTGACCCAGAACGCGCGGGAACTGCTGGCCCAGACCGAGCGGGCACTGGGCCGGATCGAAGACGGCACCTACGGCGTGTGCGAATCGTGCGGTGAGCCGATCGGCAAAGCGCGGCTGCAGGCGTTTCCCCGGGCCGTGCTGTGCGTGGCCTGCAAGCAGCGGGAGGAACGGCGCTGAACAGTTCCTCGGCACCTGCCGGGCCGGCCCCGGGCCACAGCCGCCTCCCGGACGGCGGGCAGCGCCCGCGCCGGGTCCGGCTGCTGCTCCTGGTCGCCGCCCTGGTGCTGGTCACCGACGTGGTGACCAAGACGGTCGTGGTCGCCACGCTCTCGCACCGGTCGCCCATCGTGCTGTTCGGCGGCCTGGTCAAGCTGACCGAGCTGCGTAACAGCGGCGCGGCGTTCAGCATTGGCGCGTCCAGCGCCGTGATGACGGTGCTCTTCAGCCTGATCGCGGTCGGTGTCATCATCGCCATCCTGCGCACTTCGCGGCGGCTGCGCAGCGTGCCCTGGGCCATCACGCTCGGCCTGCTGCTGGGCGGCGCGGCCGGCAATCTGGGGGACCGGATCTTCCGCTCGCCCGGCCCGTTCCGTGGCTTCGTGGTGGACTGGATCCAGTTGCCGCACTGGCCGGTGTTCAACGTGGCCGACTCGTGCATCGTCTGTGGCGGGGTGCTGGCCGTGCTGCTGGCCGCGCGCGGTGTCCCGCTGGAAGGCGGCACCCGGATGCAGGCTGGCGGCGAGCCGGACAGCGACCCGCCGGGCGGCCAGGCCGGCTCGCCGGCCTCGGCGCGGAGCGCCGATCGGGGGCCGGGGGCTCCTGGGGTTGTCCCCCGGGGAAGCACAGCGGGAGGTCGCCCCCCTGGGCCAGCACAGCATAATCCGGCGGGAGACGGCAGCCGGTGACGCAGTCCAGCCAGCGCCGGGTGCCGGTTCCGGAGGGGCTGGACGGCGAGCGGCTGGACGCCGCCCTGGCCCGGATGTTCGGGTTGTCCCGGGCCACCGCGGCCGAACTGATCAGCAGCGGCCAGGTGCTGCTCGGCGGCCGGACGGCGGCCAAGTCCGAGCGGGTGCCGGCCGGCGAGTGGCTAGATGTGACGCTGCCCAGCCCGGCTCCCGCGGCCCCGGTGCCGCAGGCCGTGCCCGGCCTGGCCGTGGTGTACGAGGACGATGACATCGTGGTGGTGGACAAGCCGCGCGGCGTGGCCGCCCACCCGACGCCCGGCTGGACCGGCCCGACCGTGCTGGAAGGGCTGCTGGCCGCCGGGCACACCATCGCGACCAGCGGCGCGGCCGAGCGCCAGGGCATCGTGCACCGGCTGGACGCCAACACCACCGGGCTGATGGTGCTGGCCAAGAGCGAGCCCGCGTACAGCGCGCTGAAGCAGGCGTTCCGTGACCGCACCGTGGACAAGCGGTACCACGCGCTGGTCCAGGGGCACCCCGACCCGCTGCGGGGCACGATCGACGCGCCCATCGCCCGGCACCCCGCGGGAGACGGCCGGTTCGCGGTGGTGGCCGGCGGCCGGCCCAGCATCACCCACTACGACACGCTCGAGGCGTTCCGCGGTGCCAGCCTGGCCGAGGTCACCCTGGAGACCGGGCGCACCCACCAGATCCGGGTGCACATGGCCGCGCTGCGCCACCCGTGCGCCGGTGACCGGCTGTACGGGGCCGACATGGTGTTCGCGGCCCACCTGGGCCTGACCCGGCAGTGGCTGCACGCGGTCGGGCTGGGCTTCGAGCACCCGGCCGACGGCCGCCGGGTGGAGTTCTCCAGTGACTACCCGGCGGACCTGGCGCACGCGCTGGACGTGCTGCGCGCGGAAAGCTGACCGCGTACCCCGGCCGGGCCCACTTCAGCGTGGGCGTCAAACACCGACATAACGGTGTCGCGGGCCCCCGGCAGGCTGACTCCAGGCACTCACCAACGACTGGAGGAAACCTGATGTCCACTCCCGCGCCCAACACCGTCGCCTGGTTCGAGATCGGCACCCAGGACGTGCCGGCGGCCAAGGACTTCTACGGGCCGCTGTTCGGCTGGTCGTTCGCGCCGGACGGTGACTACACGCTGATCACCGCGCCCGGGGCGGACGGCCCGTCCGGCGGCATCTTCAGCACCGGCGGCAACATCCCGCCGTACGCGGTATTCGTGGTCCGGGTCACCGACGTGGCCGCCACCGCGGCACGCACCGAGGAACTCGGCGGCAAGGTGGCGGTAGCGCCCATGACGCTGCCCGACGGAATGGTCATCGCGTACCTCACCGACCCCAACGGCAGCATGTTCGCGCTGTTCAGTCCCCGGCCGGAAAGCTGACCGGGCACCGGGCGCGGTGGGCGTTAAGCATCGGGATTGCTGGGCAGGGTGCCGGTATGGCTCTGCTGAGAACTGTCGCGCGCCCGATGCTGGCGTCCATCTTCGTGATCCAGGGCTACCAGACCATGCGCTGGCCGGAGCGGGTCGCCGCGCGGGCCGAGCCGGTGGTCCGCCCGGTCGCCAACCGGGTGGCCGTGGTGCCGGACGAGACCGAGCAGGCGGTGCGGCTCAACGGGGCCGTGCAGTGCGTGGCTGGCTCGATGCTGGCCATGGGCTGGTGGCCCCGGCTGTCCGCGGCCGTGCTGGCCGGCACCCTGATCCCGACCACGCTGGCCGGGCACCGGTTCTGGGAGACCGAGGACAAGCAGGAGCGGGCCCAGCAGCGGATCCATTTCCTGAAGAACGTCAGCATGCTGGGCGGCCTGCTGATCGCCGCGGCGGACACCGGCGGGAACCCGTCGCTGGCCTGGCGGGGCCGGCACGCGGCCCAGGCCGCCCGGCGCGACCTGACCCTGGCCACCCGGACCGCGCGGGTGTCCGGCCAGGCCGGGGCCCGGGCCGCCCGGGCCCAGGCCCGGGCCGGGCGGGCCCAGGCCCGGGTACAGCGGGCGGCCGGGCAGGCGGCCACGCGGCGCCGCCGGCGGACGGCCGCCTGATTGCCGCCGCCGCAGTGCCCTGCCGGGCCCTGGCCTGGACTTGACTTAAGGTGCGCTTCAGGTTCTACCGTCCGGGAGGGACGACCCGCCGAGCCTGGAGAAGAACATGACGTTCACCGCAGCGGAGATCGCGTACCTGGCCAGCCAGCCGCTGGGGCGGCTGGCCACCATCCAGCCCGGCGGTGGCCCGCAGGTCAAGCCGGTCGGCTTCACCTGCAACACGGACCTCGGCACGATCGACGTGACCGGCTTCAACCTGGCGCAGAGCCAGAAGTTCCGCAACGTCAGCCGGAACGGCCAGGCCGCGCTCGTGGTCGATGACATCGTGTCCCGGCAGCCGTGGCGAGTACGTTTCCTGGAGATCCGGGGAACCGCCGAGGCCCTCCCCGCGGCACCGGAACCGGTGCCCGGGCCGCCGGCCGGCGCCGACCCGGCGGTGATCCGGATCCGGCCGGCCCGGATCCTCAGCTTTGGCATCGAGGAGCCCCCGGGGGACCCGCGCACGACCAGGCTGCGGGCCCGGAGCCTGGCCCCGGAATGAGCGCCTGGCTGTCCCCGGCCGGCCTGAGCAGGCGTAGCAGCTGGCCGGGCCGCGATCGCGGCCCGGCCAGTCTGGTAACCGCGGGCGGGCGCAAAACGGGACAACCGCGCATCCGGCGCGCCGGGTCGCCGGTGACGGCAGCCCTCAGTAAGCTCGTCTACGCCGGGCCGGTGCGCCGCCCGCGCTGGGGCCGCTCCGCCGGGCGCGGGACCCCGGCCGGGCGAGAGCAGCACCGGCCACTTCCCCCGGCCCTGGTTACCGGCGCCCGCGAGGGTGCCGTCGCGCATGCCCGAAGGAGGCGGTACTTTCATGACGGCAGCCGCGACGCGGAGTGGGGACGGGTTCGTCCACCTGCACGTTCACACCGAGTACTCGATGCTGGACGGGGCCGCGCGGCTGAAGGACATGTTCGCCGAGTGCGAGCGGGCGGGCATGGCGGCCGTGGCCATGACCGACCACGGCAACCTGTACGGCGCCTACGACTTCTGGGCCAAGGCGACCAAGGCCGGCATCAAGCCGATTATCGGCATCGAGGCCTACCTGGCCCCGGAGCACCGGCGGCACCGCCAGCCGGTGCGCTGGGGCACCCCGGCGCAGAAGGACGACGACGTGTCCGGCGCCGGCGCGTACACACACATGACGCTGCTGGCCGAGACCACCGAGGGCATGCACAACCTGTTCCGGCTGTCCTCGCTGGCCTCGCTGGAGGGCTACTTGCGCCAGCCGCGGATGGACCGGGAACTGCTGGCCGCGCACGCCAGCGGGATCATCGCCACCACCGGCTGCCCGAGCGGCGAGGTGCAGACCCGGCTCCGGCTCGGGCAGTACCCGCAGGCCCTGGCGGCGGCGGCGGCATACCGGGACATCTTCGGCGCGGGCAACTTCTTCGTCGAGATCATGGACCACGGGCTGAGCATTGAGCAGCGCGTCCGGGACGGGCTGCGCCGCATCGCCCGCGAACTCGGCCTGCCGTTTGTGGTCACCAACGACTCGCACTACGCGGTGGAGGCCGACGCCAAGGCGCACGAGGTGCTGCTCTGCGTGCAGACCGGGTCGAACATGGCCGACCCGGGCCGGTTCAGGTTCGACGGCACCGGCTACTACCTGAAGAGCCCGCAGGAGATGCGCGCCTTGTTCAGCGACGACGAGTGGCAGTCCGGCTGCGACTCCACGCTGCTCATCGCCGAGCGGGCGGACGTTACGTTCCAGCCCAAGAACCTCATGCCGTCGTTCGACCTGCCGGCCGGGGAGACCGAGGAGAGCTGGCTGCGCCAGGAAGTCTGGCGCGGCATGGACCGGCGTTACCCGGACGGTTACGACGAGCGCCGCCGCCAGCAGGTCGAGTACGAGATCGGCATCATCTCGCAGATGGGCTTCTGCTCGTACTTCCTGGTCGTGGCCGACTTCATCATGTGGGCCAAGCGGAACGGGGTCGGCGTCGGCCCGGGCCGCGGCTCGGCCGCAGGCTGCCTGGTGGCCTACGCGCTGGGCATCACCGACCTGGACCCGCTGGTGCACGGGCTGATCTTCGAGCGGTTCCTGAACCCGGAACGCGTGTCCATGCCCGACATCGACATCGACTTCGACGAACGCCGGCGGGGTGACGTGATCCGCTACGTCACCGAGAAGTGGGGCGAGGACCGGGTCGCGCAGATCATCACTTACGGCACGATCAAGGCCAAGGCGGCGGTCAAGGACGCCGCCCGGGTGCTCGGCTTCCCGTACGCGCTCGGCGACCGGATCACCAAGGCGTTCCCGCCCGCGGTGATGGGCAAGGACATCCCGCTGACCGGGATCTTTGACGAGGCGCATCCCCGGCACGGCGAGGCGGGCGAGATCCGCGCGCTGTACGAGGCCGAGGCCGAGGTCCGCCAGGTCATCGACACCGCGCGCGGGCTGGAGGGGCTGATCCGGCAGGCCGGGGTGCACGCGGCCGGCGTGATCATGAGCAGCGAGCCGATCATCGACCACGTGCCGGTCTGGAAGCGGCAGACCGACGGCGCGGTCATCACCCAGTTCGACTACCCGGCCTGCGAGTCGCTCGGCCTGCTCAAGATGGACTTCCTCGGCCTGCGCAACCTGACCGTGCTGGACGATGCGGTGCGCGGGGTGAAGTCCAACCGGGGTACCGACATCGACCTTAATGCCCTGCCGCTGGACGACCAGCCCACCTACGACCTGCTGGCCCGGGGCGACACGCTGGGCATATTCCAGTTCGACGGTGGGCCGATGCGGGCCCTGCTGCGCAGCATGCGGCCGGACAACTTCGAGGACATTTCCGCGGTCGGCGCGCTGTACCGGCCCGGCCCGATGGGCGCCAACGCGCACAACGAGTACGCGGACCGGAAGAACCAGCGCAAGCCGGTGGTGCCGATCCACCCCGAGCTGGCCGAGCCGCTGGCCGAGATCCTGGGTGACACCTACGGGCTGATCGTCTACCAGGAGCAGGTCATGGCCATCGCGCAGAAGGTGGCCGGGTACAGCCTGGGCAGCGCGGACCTGCTCCGCCGGGCCATGGGCAAGAAGAAAAAGGAGATCCTGGACAAGGAGTTCCAGCCGTTCTCGGACGGGATGAAGCAGCACGGCTTCTCCGACGCCGCCATCAAGACGCTGTGGGACATCCTGGTCCCGTTCTCCGACTACGCGTTCAACAAGGCGCACAGCGCGGCCTACGGCCTGGTCTCCTACTGGACCGCCTACCTCAAGGCGAACTACCCGGCGGAGTACATGGCCGCGCTGCTCACCTCGGTGTCCGGGGACAAGGACAAGAGCGCGCTGTACCTGAACGAGTGCCGCCGGATGGGCATCACCGTGCTGCCGCCCGACGTCAACGCGTCCGACGCCACGTTCACCCCGGTGGGCGGGGACATCAGGTTCGGCCTGGCCGCGATCCGCAACGTCGGGACCAACGTCGTGGACGCCATCGTGGAGACACGGACCAGTAAGGGGGCGTTCAGCAGCTTCGCGGATTTCCTGCGCAAGGTCCCGGTCAACGTGTGCAACAAACGGGTCATCGAGTCGCTGGTCAAGGCGGGCGCGTTCGACTCGCTGAAGCACCCGCGCAAGGGCCTGGTCATCATCCACGAGCAGGCCATCGACACCGTGATCGACGTCAAGCGCAACGAGGCCATCGGCCAGGACTCGCTGTTCGGCGGGGACGCCGAGACCGAGGCCAGCTTCGAGGTCCCGGTCCCGGACGGTGAGTGGGACAAGACCACCCTGCTCGCGTTCGAGCGGGAGATGCTCGGCCTGTACGTATCTGACCACCCGCTGCTCGGCGTGGAGCACATCGTGGCCGCGCACACCGATTGCTCGGTGGCCGAGCTGCTCAGTTCCGCCACCGACGATGCCGAGCACAAGCCGCGGGCCGGCCGGGCCGACGGCCAGCTCGTCACCGTCGGCGGCATCCTGTCCGGAGTGCAGCGGAAGGTCACCCGGCAGGGCAACCCGTGGGCCACGGCCACCCTGGAGGACCTGGAGGGCGCCATCGAGGTGCTCTTCTTCCCGGCCGCTTACCAGCAGTGCTCACTGCTGCTGGCCGAGGACGCGATCCTGATCGTCAAGGGCCGGCTGGACCGGCGGGAAGAAGCCCCCAAGCTGATCGCTTCGGAGGTGACTGCGCCGGACCTGTCGGTCGGCGAGAGCGGCCCTTTTGTGGTGTCGATCCCGGTCCAGCGGTGCGTCGCGCCCGTAGTGGACCGGCTGCGCGAGGTGCTGAACACGCACCCGGGCCTGGCCGAGGTACACCTCAAACTCTGCAATGGCCCGCGGGCCACGATCGTCCGGCTGGATGACAAGCTCCGGGTCAAGCCGTCACCGGCGCTGGCCGCGGACCTGAAGCAGCTGCTCGGCCCCACGTGCGTGGGCTGAGCCGTATGCGGCGCGTATGATACGCGGCAGGTGAGCCGGGAAGACTGGTCGGCAAGTCCACACGGCCTGCTTGGGGGCACTCCCGGTGATACGCCGATTCCACGTATCGGGCCACCATAAGGAACTGCTGCGCACCAACCTGTGGCTGGTCCCGGCGCTCCTGGTGTTGGCCGCGATCGGCCTGTTCGTGATCACTTACCTGGCGGACCAGGCCGCGTTCCGCGGCGACTTCAGCCTGCCGTCGTGGGTGATCAGCGGGTCGGCCGACGCGGCCCGGCAGATCCTGACCACGATCGCCGCCGCGATCATCACGGTCGTCGGCGTGGTGTTCTCCATCGTGATCGTCGCGTTGACCCTGGTCTCCACCCAGTTCGGGCCGCGGATGCTGCGCACGTTCATCCGGGACCGGGGCACCCAGCTCACGCTGGGCACGTTCGTGGCCACGTTCGTCTACGCGGTGCTCGCCCTGGTGTCGATCGGCGGTTCGGGGCCGCGCGGGACGTTCGTGCCGCACATCGGCATCACCGTCACCCTCGCGCTCACCGTGGTCGACCTGGCTGTGCTGATCTACTTCATCCACCACATCGCCACCCAGATCCAGCTGCCCGAGGTGATCGCGGGGATCTCGGCCGACCTGTCCGGGGCGATCGAGGCACAGGTGGGGGTGGGGGTGGCCCGGCCGGGTGATCCCAGCGCGGCCGCCGTGCTGGCCAGCCTGCCGGAGGAGGGCGGCGTCGTGCTGGCCTCCGACAGCGGCTACCTGCAGTACATCCATCGCCGGACGCTGCTGCGCATCGCCGAGGAGGCCGACGCAGTAATCTTCCTGCGGCACCGGCCCGGGCATTTCCTGGCCCAGGGCAGCCACCTGGCCACCGTGTGGCCGGCCAGCGCCACCCCCGGGGTGGCCCGGGAACTCAACCGCGCCCACCTCACCGGCCCGTACCGGACGCTGGCCCAGGACGTGTCGTTCGGCATCGACCAGCTCGTGGAGATCGCGATCCGGGCCCTGTCGTCCGCGGTCAACGACACGTTCACCGCGCTGACCTGCGTCGACTGGCTGTCGGACAGCCTGTGTAAGGTGGCCGGCCGGTGGCAGCCCGCCCAGGTGCACCGGGACCGGGCGGGCGCCGTGCGGGTGATCACCACCGAGCCGACGTACGACCGCCTGGTCCAGCGGTCGTTCGAGAAGATCCGGCAGAGCAGCCGGGGGAACCCGGCCGTGCTGATCCGCATGCTGGACGCCCTGGCCAGGATCATGGAGCGGACCACCGCCGAGGACCAGCGCCGGGTGCTGCTGGACCAGGCGGCCATGATCATGCAGGCCAGCGACGAGTCGGTACCCGACGCACCGGACCGGGCCGACGTGCGCCGGGCGTACGAGGCGCTCCTCGCGGTGCGGGCCCACCTGGCCGATGAGCCCCTCGCCACCAGCGGCTAGCGCGGCCGGTCAGGCGTCCCGGCGCTCGGTCAGGCGTCCCGGCGCTGCAGCAGGTAGGCCCCGGCGGCCAGCAGCACCGCGGCCCACAGGCAGAACACGCCGAACCCCTGCCAGGCGGACAGCAGCTGGCCGGACGTGTGCTGTGCGCTGTACACCAGCGCACCGGCCTGCTCCGGCAGGTAGGCGTTGATATGCGCGCCCCAGCTGCTGGGCAGCAGGCCGGACAGAATCGGCAGCACCAGCACGATGCCGATGACCGTGGTGATACCGGCCGCGGTGTGCCGGATCAGCGAGCCCACCGCCAGCGCGAACACGCCGAGCACGGCCAGGTAGAGGCCGGCGCCGACCACCGCGCGCAGCACGTTCTGGTCGCTCAGCGTCACCGCAACCTTGCTGTGCAGGATGGCTGAGCCGAGGAAGAAGCAGGCGAACGCCACGATTTCCGCTACGACCACGATCAGGATGGCGAACACGGCCACCTTGGCGGCCAGCATCGGCAGCCGCTTGGGCACGGCCAGCAGCGACGACCGGATCACCCCGGTGGAGTACTCGGTGCTGATGACCAGCACGCCGAGCACGCAGATGGTCAGCTGGCCGAGGCCGATGCCGGCGCCGAGGATGAAGCCGACCGGGTTGCCCACCACTGTGGCGTCCCGCCCGGCGGCGTGCGGGCCGGTCCAGTGCGACTCGGTCAGCCAGGAGAACAGTGCGGTGAAGCCGACCGTGATGATCACGAACAGCAGCAGCGTCCACACCGTGGACCGGACGGAACGGATCTTCGTCCACTCGGCCAGCATGGTGTGGGCGAACCCGACATGGTGGATGGCGGTCGGAACCGCGATGGGCGCAGCGGCCGGCGCGGCCGGGCTGGTGGAGGTCATTGGCTGTCCTGCCCCGTGGTCGGTGCCGAGGTAGTCGATGAGGTGGCGCGGGCTGGGCTGCCGCCCACCGGGGTGGTGGCCGCCGGGATGCCGGTGGCCAGCCCGGAGCCGTCCGGTGCGGGGCTGGCACCCGGCTGCCCGGCCGGGGTGCCGCCGGTGCCGTATTCGGAGCTTTCCGCGGTCAGTTCCATGTAGGCCTCCTCCAGCGAGGCCAGCTGCGGGGTGAGCTCGTACAGCACGACGCGGTCGGCGGCGGCGATCTCTCCGATCCGGGGCGCCTCCAGGCCGGTGACCCGGAGCAGGCCCGCGTGGCCGCCTGGCTCGTCCTGCGGGTCGGCCTGGCCGCCCTCGGCGGCGATCAGGCCGGCCAGCCGGGCCGCGTCCGGTGAGCGGACCAGCACGTATTTATCCGAACTGCGCTCGATGAATTCCTGGGTGCTGCAGTCGGCGATGAGCTTGCCCCGGCCGATCACGATCAGATGATCCGCCGTGACGGCCATCTCGTTCATCAGGTGGCTGGACACGAAAATGGTGCGGCCCTCGGTGGCGAGCTGTTTGATCAGGTTCCTGATCCACAGGATGCCCTCCGGGTCGAGCCCATTGACCGGCTCGTCCAGCAGCAGCACCTGCGGGTCGCCCAGCATGGCCACGGCGATGCCGACCCGCTGCCCCATGCCCAGCGAGTACCCGCCGGTCCGTTTCCGCGCCACCTCACGCAGCCCGACCAGGTCCAGCACCTGGTCCACCCGGGATCGGGGCAGGCCCTGCGTCTGGGCCAGGAAGAGCAGGTGGTTGTAGGCGCTCCGGCCGGGATGCATGGCCTTGGCCTCGAGCAGCGCACCGACCGTGCGCAGTGGCTGGTCCAGGTCGGCGTACTTGCGGCCGTCGATCGTCGCGCTGCCGGCGTGCGGCCGGTCCAGGCCCAGGATGAGCCGCATCGTGGTCGACTTGCCCGCGCCATTCGGGCCCAGAAAGCCGGTGACCCGGCCCGGTTCAACACTGAAAGACAAATGGTCAACAGCGGTTTTGTCCCCGTAGCGCTTGGTGAGGTCCCGTGCCTCGATCATGAATTTCCCCTTGAGACGGCCTGGCCGACTTGGTTCCGCCGCGCGCCTAAACCCTAAGGTAGCAAGGCTGGCTGAGTGGACTGGTTTAGCGCGGCCGCCCCCCAGGTGGGCAAGGCCGGGCTGGTCGCGTACCCTGCTGCGCATCATGACGCAGCCACTGAAGCCTGTCGGGGAAGCAGCCGGGGCCCGGCGGCCGGGCGTGGCGCTGCGCCGCTGGCTGGCGGCCGTGGCCATCACACTGCTGCTCGGCGTGGCCGCCGGATTCATCTGGGCCGCGGTGGCACCCCGGCCCTACCTGGTGATGACCGGCCCGGGCTCGGCCGAGGTGGTGAACGTCGAGACGAACGCGTTCATCGGCGCGGACGGCTGGTACTGCCTGATCTGCCTGGCCGGCGGGATCATCTCCGGCCTGGCCGGCTACCTGCTCGCGGTGCGCGGGCACCACCCGGGCGGGATGGCCGTGGTCCTGCTCAGCGGGCTGGTGGCCGGCCTGATCACGCTGGAGATCGGCCAGCACGCCGGGCTGGCCACCTACCATCACCTGCTCAGTACGCTGCCGGCCGGCGCGCACCTCAGCGAGTCGCTGTCTCTCGGTTCGCACAGCGGCATCGCGTTCTGGCCGCTGGCCGCCGGCCTCGTGGCCGGGGCCATCGAGCTCAACGACGCCCTCCGGGACCGGAAGCGGGACACCCGGGAAGGCCGCACCCTCGCCCTCGACTGAGCCCGTTCGCCGCGGTCCTGACCGCATGAATGCTTCAGCCACGCGGTCCTGACCGCATGAATGCTTCAGCGATGCGGTGCGGTCCGGTCCGGTGCGGGCGGGGTGAAGGCGGCGCCCGCCCGGTGCGGGACCCAGGGCGGCCGTCCGGTATGTGGACACCACCGCCACGGTATGAGCGCCGTTCGTAGACTGAGCGGGTGCTCCCTCGAATCGATCTCCGTGGCCAGGCTGCCACCGACCTGAGCAGGGCGAAGCTGGCCGGCGTGCTACCACGTGCCGAGCTAGACGTGGAGGCCGCGATGGCTGCGGTCCGCCCATTGTGTGACGACGTCCGCACCCGGGGCGCGGCGGCGGTCCGGGACCATACGGCCCGTTTCGACGGTGTGGACCTGCCCACCACCCGGGTGCCGGCCGGCGCGCTGCCAGCCGCGCTAGCCGGGCTCGACCCGGCCGTGCGGGCCGCGCTGGAGGAGGCCATCCGGCGGGTCCGGCTGGTCCACCAGGCCCAGCTGCCCGCGGACCAGGCCACGGCGGTCGGTCCCGGGGCCACGGTCACCGAGCGGTACGTCCCGGTCAGCCGGGCCGGCGTGTACGTGCCGGGCGGCCTGGTCACCTATCCCTCGTCGGTGGTCATGAACGTGGTACCGGCCCAGGTGGCCGGCGTCGGCGCAGATCGCGGTGGCGTCCCCGCCGCAGCCGGACGGCCTGCCCGCCCCGGCGGTGCTGGCCGCCTGCGCGCTGCTCGGCGTCGAGGAGGTGCACGCCGCGGGGGGAGCGCAGGCCATCGCGATGTTCGCCTACGGTACCGGGGACTGCGCCGCCGGCCGACATCGTCACCGGGCCGGGCAACGTGTACGTGGCCGCGGCCAAGCGGCTGCTGCTCGGCGTGATCGGCACCGACGCGGAAGCCGGGCCGACCGAGATCGCGATCATCGCCGACGGCAGTGCCGACCCTGAGTTCGTGGCCGCCGACCTGATCGCCCAGGCCGAGCACGACCCGCTGGCCGCCTGCCTGC
Source organism: uncultured Actinomycetes bacterium (assembly GCA_963834515.1). Taxonomy (GTDB): domain Bacteria; phylum Actinomycetota; class Actinomycetes; order Streptosporangiales; family Streptosporangiaceae; genus RYN-230. The sequence goes on from CAWICB010000002.1 coordinate 1,000,135, forward strand.
TCATCACCACCGACCCCGGCCTGGCCGACCAGGTGGACAAGGCGCTCGGCCCGCAGGTGGCCGGGGCCCGGCACCGGGAGCGGGTGCAGGCCGCACTGGCCGGCCAGTCGGCCACCGTGCTGGTGGACGACCTGGCCGCGGCCGTGGCGGTGAGCGACGCCTGGGCTCCGGAGCACCTGGAGATCCAGACCGCGGATGCGGCTGAGCTGGCCCGGCAGGTCCGCAACGCCGGGGCCATCTTCACCGGCCCGTACGCGCCGGTGTCGCTGGGCGACTACCTGGCCGGCTCCAATCACGTGCTGCCCACCGGGGGCACCGCCCGGCACGCCAGCGGGCTGTCCACGCTGTCCTTCCTGCGCGGCATCCACGTGGTCGAGTGCGGCCGGGACGCGCTGGCTGAGGTGGCCCCGCACATCGACGCGCTGGGCGGCGCCGAGGACCTGGCCGCGCACGTGGCGGCGGTACGGGTGCGGATTCCCAAGGGCGAGCCTTCATGACGGGCCTAGCCAGTGGCGCCGCCGAAGGCGGCGACCGCGGGGGTCCGGGGGGTTTGTGGCCACGGGGTGAAATGGCGGGGGGTCGTCCCCCCGGGGCAGCAGAGCCCCTCCCGGGATGGCTGCCGCTCCGGCCCGACCTGGCCGGGCACACGCCGTACGGCGCACCGCAGATCGACGTGCCGGTCCGGCTCAACACCAACGAGAACCCATACCCGCCGTCGCCCGGGCTGGCCGCCGCGATCGCCGCCGCGGTGGCCGGGGTGGCCGGGACGCTGAACCGGTACCCGGACCGGGACGCGGTCGCGCTGCGCGCCGACCTGGCCGCCTACCTCGGCCACGGGCTGACCACCGGCCAGGTGTGGGCGGCCAACGGGTCCAACGAGATCATCCAGCAGCTGCTGCAGGCGTTCGGCGGCCCGGGACGCCGGGCGCTGGGCTTCGAGCCGTCGTACTCCATGCACCCGCTGATCTCGCTGGCCACCGGCACCGGGTGGGTGAGCGGCGCCCGGGACGCCGACTTCGGCCTCGACCCGGAGCGCGCGGCTGCCGCTGATCCAGGCGCAGCGGCCCGACCTGGTGTTCCTCACCTCGCCGAACAACCCGACCGGGACCGCGCTGGCGCTGCCCGTGATCGAGGCCATCTGCGCCGCGGCCCCCGGGATGGTCATCGTGGACGAGGCGTACGCCGAGTTCGCCCGGGACAGCGCGGCGACCGCGCTCAGCCTGCTGCCGCGGTTCCCCCGGCTCGTGGTGACCCGCACCATGTCCAAGGCGTTCGCGCTGGCCGGGGCCCGGGTCGGCTACCTGGCCGCGGACCCGGCGGTAATCCACGGGCTGCTCCTGGTCCGGCTGCCGTACCACCTGTCCGTAGTCACCCAGGCGGTGGCCCGGGCCGCGCTGGCCCACCGGGCCGAGCCGATGGCCACCGTCGCGGTGCTGCGGGCCGAGCGCGACGGCATCGTGGCCTGGCTCCGTGGCCGGGGGCTGCGGGCGGCCGACTCCGACTCCAACTTTGTGCTGTTCGGGGAGTTCACCGACCGGCATGCGGTCTGGCAGGCGCTGGTCGGCGAGGGGGTGCTGATCCGGGAGACCGGGCCGCCCGGCTGGCTGCGGGTCAGCATCGGCACCGCAGCCGAGATGGCCGCGTTCCGCGACGCCCTGGACGTGGCCGTGCCGCCGGGGCCCCAGGCCGGGACCCGGGCCGGGACGGGCGCCCGGATGGCGCGAACTTCTCAGGAGGCGCAGTGAGCCGGACCGGCCGGGTGGAGCGGGTCACCAAGGAGACCAGCGTGCTGGTCGAGCTGAACCTGGACGGCACCGGGCTGGCCGAGGTCAGCACCGGGGTGCCGTTCTTCGACCACATGCTCGCCCAGCTGGGCAAGCACGGGCTGCTCGACCTGAGCGTGCAGGCCACCGGGGACACCGAGATCGACGCGCACCACACGGTCGAGGACACCGCGCTGGCCCTGGGCCAGGCGCTGCGCGAGGCGCTGGGCGAGCAAAGCCGGCATCTGCCGGTTCGGCGACGCGGCCGTCCCGCTGGACGAGACGCTGGCCCGGGCGGCCATCGACCTGTCCGGGCGGCCCTACCTGGTGCATTCCGAGCCGGCCGGGATGGCCCCGCTGATCGGCAGCTACGACACCACGCTCACCCGGCACTTCTTCGAATCGGTGACGGCCACGGCCGGCCTCTGCCTGCACCTCGAGGTCACCGGCCGCAACCCGCACCACATCGTGGAAGCCCAGTTCAAGGCGGTAGCCCGGGCGCTGCGGGCCGCCGTGGCGCCGGATCCGCGGGCGTCCGGCGTGCCCAGCACCAAAGGCGTCCTGTGACCGGCCGGAAACCACACGTCGCGGTGCTCGACTACGGTTCCGGAAACTTGCGTTCAGTAGAAAGAGCGCTGCAGCGGGCCGGGGCGGACACCGTGGTGACCACGGATCCGGGACCGGCGCTGGAAGCGGACGGGCTGGTCGTCCCGGGCGTCGGCGCGTTCGCGGCGTGCATGGCCGGGCTGCGCGCGGTGCGCGGCGACCAGGTGATCGACCGGCGGCTGGCCGGTTCCCGGCCAGTGCTCGGCATCTGCGTCGGCATGCAGGTGCTGTTCGCCGAGGGGGTCGAGCACGGGGTGCACAGCACCGGCTGCGGTCAGTGGCCGGGCACGGTGCAGCGGCTGCACGCCCCGGTGCTGCCGCACATGGGATGGAACACGCTGGACGTGCCGGACGGGTCGCGGCTGCTGGCCGGCCTGGGCCCAGCCGAACGTTTCTACTTCGTGCACTCGTACGCGGCCCGGGCGCTGCCCCTGCCGCCGTCCCGATGGATGACCCCGCCGCTGATCAGCTGGGCGACACACGGCGAGCCGTTCATCGCGGCGGTGGAGAACGGCCCGCTGTGCGCGACCCAGTTCCACCCGGAGAAGTCCGGCGACGCGGGTGCGGCGCTGCTGGCCAACTGGCTGGAGATGGTCCGATGAGCAACACCCGGCTGACCCTGCTGCCCGCGGTGGACGTGTCCGGCGGCCAGGCGGTCCGGCTGGTACACGGCGCGGCCGGTACCGAGACCGGCTACGGCGACCCGATGCAGGCCGCGCTGGGCTGGCAGGCGGCGGGCGCGGAGTGGGTGCACCTGGTCGACCTGGACGCCGCGTTCGGCCGCGGCTCCAACGCGGGCCTGCTGGCCGCCGTGGTGGCCGAACTGGACATCGCGGTGGAACTGTCCGGCGGCATCCGGGATGACGCGTCGCTGGCCGCGGCGCTGGCCACCGGGTGCGCCCGGGTCAACATCGGCACCGCCGCGCTGGAGAACCCGGACTGGGTGCAGGCCGCCATCGCCGCGCACGGGGACAAGATCGCGGTCGGGCTGGACGTGCGCGGGACCACGCTGGCCGCCCGGGGCTGGACCCGGGACGGCGGCGAGCTGGACGAGACGCTGGACCGGCTGGACGCGGCCGGGTGCGCCCGGTACGTGGTCACCGACATCAACCGGGACGGCACGCTCACCGGGCCGAACCTGGACCTGCTGGGCCATGTCTGTGCCCGGACCAGCCGGCCGGTCATCGCCAGCGGCGGAGTGTCCAGCCTGGATGACCTCACCGCCATCGCCACCCTGGCCGACGCGGGCGTGGAGGGCGCCATCGTCGGCAAGGCCCTTTACGCCGGGGCGTTCACCCTGGAGGAAGCGCTGCAGCGGGTGGCGGCATGATCCAGAAGATCTCCACCGGTACGCCGTGGGAGCCGGTGGTCGGGTACAGCCGCGCGGTGGCGGCCGGGGACTTTGTGTTCGTGGCCGGCTGCACCTCGACCGATAGCGGGCAGGTCGTGCACGACGGTGACGCGTCCGCGCAGACCGCGCAGGCGCTGCGCAACGTGGCCACCGCGCTGGGCCGGCTGGGGCTCGGGCTGGCCGACGTGGTGCAGACCCGGATCTACGTCACCGACATCTCCCGCTGGGAGGAGTACGGCCGGGCGCACGGCGCCGCGTTCGGCGGCACCCGGCCCGCGACCACGATGATCGAGGTCGCCGCGCTGGTCGATTCGCGGCTGCTGGTCGAGGTCGAGGCGGTCGCCTACCGCGCCGGGATCGGTGCCTGATGCCAGTCGCGGTGCGGGTTATCCCGTGCCTGGACGTGGACGCCGGGCGGGTGGTCAAGGGCGTCAACTTCCGTGACCTGCGGGACGCCGGCGACCCGGTGGAGCTGGCCGCCGCGTACGACGCGGAAGGCGCCGATGAGTTGGTCTTCCTGGACATCACCGCGTCCAGTGGCGGCCGGCAGACCATGATTGACGTGGTCGCGCGCACCGCCGACCAGGTGTTCATCCCGCTCACCGTGGGCGGCGGGGTGCGCAGCGTGGCCGACGTGGACCGGCTGCTCCGGGCGGGGGCGGACAAGGTGTCGCTGAACACGGCGGCCATCGCCCGTCCCGGGCTGCTCGGCGAGGCCGCGGAGCGGTTCGGCTCGCAGTGTGTGGTGCTGTCGGTGGACGCCCGGCGGGTCCCGGCGGGCCACCCGGCCGGGTCAGCGCAGTTCGAGGTGACCACGCACGGTGGCCGGCGGGGCACCGGGATCGACGCCGTGGGCTGGGCGGTGCGCGGCGCCGAGCTGGGCGTGGGCGAGATCCTGCTCAACTCGATGGACGCGGACGGCACCAAGGCCGGTTTCGACCTCGAGCTGATCCGCGCCGTCCGGGCGGTGGTGGACGTGCCCATCATCGCCAGCGGCGGGGCGGGCGAGCTGGCTCACTTCGCGCCCGCGGCCGGGGCGGGCGCCGACGCCGTGCTGGCGGCCAGCGTGTTCCACTTCGGCCAGCTCCGCATCGGGGAGGTCAAGGACGTGCTGCGGGGGGCCGGCTACCCGGTCCGGTAGCGCGCCCGCGCCCGGTCTGGTAGCGCGCCCGCGGCCGGTCCGGTAGCGGCGCCCGGGACGCTACCCGGGGCCGGTGCCCAGCCCGGCGGCCAGGCCGGCCCCCACGATCCCGGCGTCGTTGTGCAGCGTGGCCGGTACCACCGGGGCCCGCACGCCGGTCAGCAGGGGCACGAACTTGTCCGCCTTCCGGCTGATCCCGCCGCCGATGATGATCAGGTCAGGGGCGGTCAGCCGCTCCATGTGCTGCAGATACTCAGACACCCGCTCGGACCATTTCTCCCAGCTCAGATCGTGCTGGTCCTTGGCTCGCTCCGACGCGCGGTGCTCAGCCTCCCGGCCGCGGATCTCGACGTGGCCGAACTCGGTGTTCGGCACCAGGGTGCCGGCTCGGAACAGGGCACTCCCGATGCCGGTGCCGAACGTGAACATCAGCACCGTGCCCTGGTGGCTGGCGCCTGCGCCGAAGGACATCTCGGCCAGGCCGGCCGCGTCGGCGTCGTTGATCAGGGACGTGCTCAGCCCGGTGGCCTCGTTGAACAGCCCGCGGGTGTCCACCCCGATCCAGGACGGGTCCAGGTTGGCGGCGGTCAGCGTGACGCCGTCCACCACCACGCCGGGGAACGTGATCCCGGCCGGCCCGCGCCAGCCGAACGACTCCACCAGCTGCCCGACCGTCTTGGCCACCGTGTCGGGCACGGCCGGGTGCGGGGTCTCCAGCTTGACCCGGTCGGCCAGCAACCTGCCCTGGGCGGTGTCCACGGGCGCTCCCTTGATCCCGGAGCCACCGATGTCGATGCCGAGTACCTGCACTGCGTAGCCTCCGTTCGGCTCATCCGTCCCCAGCGCGGCCGGGCCACGCCCTGCCCAGCCGCCGTGTCCTGGCGGTGGGCTGAACCACTCACTCCATGCCCTTGCGTAACGACGTCACGCAGGCGAGGCTCTTCCATGGTGCGCCCTGGGCCGCGGAGGTCCTACCAGCCCCGTCCGGATTATCACGTTTGTCCGGATGTTTCCGCGTGTTGGGACGCCAGGTACCCGATGTTCAGTCCCACGTCACCAGGCCCCGGTTGGCTGGGCAGGCGCTAGCGACGCTAGGCGAGACGGAGGCGGCCCGGATGACGGTCGTGGTGGTCGGGGGTGGCGTGCTAGGGCTGATGCACGCCGTCGAGGCCCGCGACCGCGGTCACGACGTGGTTCACCTGGAGCGGGAACCAGGCTCCCGGGGGGCCAGCGTGCGCAACTTCGGACTGATCTGGCTGAGCGGCCGCGACGGCGGCCCGGAACTGGACCTGGCCCGGCGGGCCCGGGCCGGCTGGGAGCGGCTCGCCGGCGAGGTGCCGGGCATCGGCTTCCGGCCGCACGGCTCGCTCACGCTGGCCACCGATGACGCCGAGCTGACCCTGCTCAAGGAGGCCGCCGCCCGGCCCGACGCGCGGCTGCGCGGCTTCGAGCTGCTCGACCCGGCCGGGGTGCGCCGGGTCAACCCGGCGCTGCGCGGTGAGTTCGCGGGCGGCCTGCACGGCCAGCTCGACGCCATCGTGGAGCCCCGCCAGGTGCCTACCGCGCTGCGCGGCTACCTGCAGGCCGGCAGCCCGGCCGCGGCCGGGTACACCTGGCTGCCCGGGCGGGAGGCGGTGCAGGTCACCCCGCACGCGGTCCGCGACCACACCGGTGCCTGGCACCACGGCGACCTGGTCGTGCTCTGCCCCGGGGCGGCGCACACCGGGGTGGCCGGCCCGCATCTGGCGGGCTGGGCACGGCCGCCGGTGCGCCGGGTCCGGCTGCAGATGCTGCAGACCGGCCCGTTCGGCCCGGACCTGACCACGTCGGTGGCCGACGGCGACTCGCTGCGTTACTACCCGGCCTACGATCTGCCCGGCCGCGCCCAGCTGGCCGCGCAGCCCGGGGTGGCGGCCCGGGCCGGCGCCCAGCTCCTGCTGGTACAGCGGCTCGACGGCGGCCTGACCATCGGTGACACCCATGAGTACGCCGAGCCGTTCCCGTTCGACGTCGACGAACGTCCGTACCAGCACTTGCTGCATAAGGCTGAACTCCTGCTGGGCGCCATGCTGCCCCCGGTGCGCCGCCGCTGGGCCGGCGTCTACAGCCAGGTCACCGGGGACGATCTGTACCACCGGTCCGAGGTGGCACCGGGCGTAGTGCTGGTCACCGGGCCCGGTGGCCGCGGGATGACCTGCGCTCCGGCGATCGCGGACGACACGTTCTCCCGGGAAGAGGGTTGATGGGCAACATCACGATCGCCTGCCTGGACATGGCGGGCACCACGATTGCCGACGACGGAAGTGTGCTGGCCGCGTTCTCCGCCGCGCTGGCCCGGTTCGGGCCCGCCGAGGGGACCCCGGCCTACGCCGAGGCGATGCGCACCGTGCACGCGACCATGGGCCAGTCCAAGATCGACGTGTTCCGGCAGATCCTCGGGGACGATGCCACCGCCTGGCAGGCCAACGAGGTGTTCGAGGAACGCTACGCCGACGCGGTGGCGGCCGGCCAGGTCAGCGCGCTGCCCGGGGCGGTAGACGCGATCACCCGGCTGTGCGACGCGGGCATCCAGGTCTGCCTGCTCACCGGGTTCTCGCCCGCCACCCGGGACACCATCATCGACATGCTCGGCTGGCAGCCGCTGATCGACCTGGCGCTCTCCCCGGCCGACGCCGGGCGCGGGCGGCCGTGGCCCGACCTGCCGCTCACCGCGCTGCTTCGGCTGGGCGGCGGCGCGGTCAGCGAACTGGCCGTGGCCGGCGACACGCCCAGCGACATCGAGTCCGGCCGCCGGGCCGGCGCGGGCCTGGTGGCCGGCGTGCTCACCGGGCGGACGACCCGCGACGAGTTCGAGGCGGCCAAGGCCCCGCACGTGCTGGACTCGGTCGCGGACCTGCTCCCGCTGGTGCTAGCCGAGTAGACCGACCCGCTGGTGCCAGCCGAGTAGACCCGACCCGCTGGTGCCGTGCTTTCTTCCCGAATACGCGGACCTTCGCACCGCATAAGGGCGGCCGCCGTTAGGTCTGGAGCTGACCTGGGGGGGCAGTGCTGGGGACGGTACCGTTCCGCTCGGTCAGCAGCACTGGCATGTCGGCCAGGGTGACCTCGACCGGATCCCCCGGGCTGAGCCCCGCTGCCTCGGTGCTCCGCTGGTCAACCTGGACCACCACATCGCCGGACAGCCGGACGCTGAGCCGGGTCAGCTGGCCGAGGAACGTGCGGGTGGTCACGATCCCGTTGCCGTGCGGGCTGGCCACCAGGCGCAGTCCTTCCGGCCGGACCAGGGCATCCTGGCCGTCGCCCGTCCCGGTCAGGTGCCTGCCGTCCGCGCCGACCAGGGCCGTGGGCGTGCCGAGCAGGTCCAGCAGGTCGCCCGGGATCCGGTTCATGATCCCGACGAACTCGGCCACGAACGCGGACGCGGGATGCGCGTACAGCTCGTCCGGGGTGGCGATCTGCTCCAGTGTCCCGGTGCGCATCACCCCGACCCGGTCCGCCATGGACAGCGCTTCCTCCTGGTCGTGCGTGACGAACAGGGTGGTCGTGCCCAGCCGCTGCTGCAGCGCGCGGATCTGCTCGCGCAGTTGCAGCCGCACCTTGGCGTCCAGCGCGGACAGCGGCTCGTCCAGCAGCAGCACCCGGGGCTCGATAGCCAGCGCCCGGGCCAGCGCCACCCGCTGCTGCTGGCCGCCGGACAGCTGGTGCGGGTACTGCCTGGCCTGCTCGGCCAGGCCGACCATGTCCAGCAGTCCGGCGGCCCGGCGCTGCCGCGTGGCCGAGCCGAGCTTGCGCATCCGCAGCCCGAAGCCGACGTTGTCCTGCGCGGACATGTTGGGGAACAGGCTGTAGCTCTGGAACACCATGCCCATGTCCCGCTTGGCCGCGGGCACTCGCGCGATGTCCTTGCCGTCCACGGTCACCGTGCCGCTGTCCGCGCTCTCGAACCCGGCCAGGATGCGCAGCGCGGTGGTCTTGCCGCAGCCGGACGGGCCGAGCAACGCGACCAGCTCGCCGGGCGCGATATCCAGGCTGAGCGAGTCCAGCGCACGCACGGTACCGAACGACCGGCTGACCCGGTCCAGGCGGACCGGCGCACCGCTGGTGGCGTCCGGGCCATCGGCCGCCCCGCCGGCGCCAGCGGTGGTGTTGGTTGTCATCGAATCCCCCCAGGTCCCTACCGGACGGTCCGGCGAACAGAGAACAGCTCGACCTGGCCGCCGCCGGTGCGGCGGGCGCGCCGGCTGGCCAGCGTGACGATCAGCAGCAAGAACACCCAGGTCACGAACAGGGCCAGCAGCGACGCGGCGGTGGAGACCGGGCCGCTGGTCTGGTCGAACGCCACGATCCACACCGGGAACGTCTGGTACAGGTCCAGGCTGGCCATCGTGTACTCGCCCAGCACCAGCGCGACCGTGAGCACGGTGGCCGACAGCAGCGCGGTGCGCAGGTTGGGCAGGATCACCCGCCACAGCGTGGTGGGCCATCCGGCGCCGAGCGAACTCGCCGCATCGACCAGCGTGCGCAGCTCCAGGGCCCGCAGCCCGGCGTCCAGTGACCGGTAGGCGAACGGCATCGCGAGGATCACATAGACCAGGCTGAGCAGGTAGGGCGTGCTCTTCAGGAACCCAGGCACCACGTCCAGCACGCCGACGATGAGCACGACGGGCGGGATGACGATGGGCAGGATCGTGATGGATTCCAGCAACCGCCGCAGGCCGGGCAGCCGCAGGTGCACGTAGATCGTGGTCGGCACCATGAGGGCCAGGGTCAGCACGGTAGTGATCAGCGCCAGCTTGACCGACAGGGTCAGCGCGTCGGAGAACCCGGTCTGGTGCACCACGTTGCCGAAGCTGGCGATCCCGGCGAAGCGCAGCGCGGCGTACAGCGGGATCAGGAAGTAGATGGCGGTGAGCAGCAGGATGATCCAGCGCCAGACCGGGAAACGGCGCCGTCTGCGGTGTCCGGGGACGGGGGCGGGCGCGGTCTGGCCGCCAGTCAAGCCCTCGCCGGTTATCGCAGCCATCGCGCCGCCCGCCGCTGCAGCAGGGCGTAAAGCACCATGAGCACCGCGATGATCAGGACCATGCCCAGGCCGAGGGCCTTGCCGACGTTCTGCTGGCCGGCCAGCACGTTGCCGTTCAGGAACGATCCGATCTGGATCGCGGTCAGCGGGATGGTTCCGCTGGTCAGTGCCTCGGCGGTGGCGTAGGCGGAGAACGCGCTGCCGAACAGCAGCAGCACGCAGCCGAGGAAGGACGGCATCAGCACCGGGCCGCCCACGTACCGCCAGTACTGCCAGGTGGACGCGCCGGCGTTCTCGGCCGCCTCCCGCCAGGCCGGCCGCAGCCCCTCGAAGGCGGGCAGGATGATCAGGACCATCAGCGGTATCTGGAAGTACAGGTAGACCAGGGCCACGCCGCCGAGGTCGTACAGGTTGAAGCCGTGCTCATAGGGGTTGAATCCGATGTCGGTGAGCCACCGGGTGGCGATCCCGGTGGTGCCCAGCGTGGCGATGAACAGGAACGCGAGCGGCACGCCACCGAAGTTGGCGAACACCCCGGACGCGGTGACCGAGATCCGGCGCAGTATCGTGTCGCGCTTGGCGGTGAAGATCGCGTAGCCGATGAGCAGCCCGGCGATGCCCGGGATCACCGAGGTGATCACCGACAGCTCGGCCGTGATCAGGAAGCCGTGCAGGTAGATGCCGTGGACGGCGGTGTGCACATTGCTCAGCGTGAAGCTGCCTGTATCCGGGTTCTGGAAGGCCCCGACCGCGATCGCGATCGCCGGGATGGCCAGGAAGAGCAGCACGTAGACGGCGAACGGGACGATCCCGGCCAGGTTCGCCGTGCGGCGCAGCAGCCCGGCCAGGCCTCCCCGCGGCCCGGCCCCGGGATCGGTGCCCGATCCCGGGGCCGCCGCCGGAACGGTTTTAGCGGTCACCGGCTAGCCGATCACGCTCGACCATTGCTGGGCCACCTTGGCCTCGGCCGCCGACTCCTGCGCCTGGGTGGGGAAGTTCAGCCCGCCCGCCGGAGCGGTCGGCAGCGCCGCGTTGGCGGCCTTGTCCACGGTGCCGGTCTTGATCAGTGTGGCCAGCTCGATCGGGCGCGCCTTGCCCTGCAGCCAGAGGTTCTGCCCGGTGGTCGAGTACAAGTATTCCTCCCACAGCCGGGCGCAGGCCGGGTCGGGAGCGGTCTTGCTGATCGCCTGGCTGTAGTAGGCGGCATAGTGCGCGTCACTCGGGATCACGATCTTGAAGGAGGGGACGACGCTCGAAATCTCCGAGGCCAGCAGGTAGTCCCACCAGATCACGATCGGGGTCTGGCCGCTCTGCACAGTCGTCGGGCCGGCCGTGACCGGCACGAAGTTGCCGACTTGGTGCAGCTTCTTGAAGTACTGGATACCCGGCTCGATGTTGCTCAGCGAGCCGCCGTTGGCTAGGGCGGATGCGTACACCGCGGAGAACGCGGCACTGGCCTGGGTCGGGTTGCCGTTGATGGCGACCTGGTTCTTGTAGATCGGCTTCAGCAGATCCTTGAACGACGTCGGCGGGACCTTCACCTTAGCCGAGTCGTAGCCGATGGCCACGTAGCCGCCGTAGTCGTCGTACCAGGTGGAGTCGGAGGCCTTGGAGTTGGACGGGATGAAGCTCCACGTCGTGACCTTGTACGGGGCGAGCAGGCCTTCCTGGTCCGCCTTGATCGCGAACGCGGTGCCCATGTCCAGCACGTCGGGGGCCCGGCTCTGCCCCTTGAGCTGCTGCATCGCGTTGATCTCGTCCTGGCTGGAGCCGTCCGGGTTGGCATCGTTGATCTTGATGCCGTACTTCGCGGTGAAGTCCTTCATGATCGTGCCGTAGTTGGCCCAGTTCGCCGGGAGGGTGATGACATTCAGCGTCCCCTCCTTCTTGCACGCGGCGACGAGGCCGTTCATGCCGCCGAAGGCGGCGACGGACGTAGCAGTAGCAGCGTTGACCGTCTTGTCCGAGCTGGATGTGCTTGAACTGCCGCTGGGCGAGCTGCTACCGCAGCCGGCCGCAAATATCAGGCCACCGGCCGTGATGGCGGCCGCGATTATCCTGGTTTTGGGCACGTGTTCCCCCTCCGACCTGCAGGGCCACATGGCCCGCATGCGCGCCCCAGTGGCGCGAACGGGGGAATCGTCCCGGCAGGAATTGACGGGAAGATAGCCGGATAGCGGCGGATCAGCTGTTTTCCCGTGAAGGGTGCGAATCCGGGACGCGAACTCTTGGTGGCGGGAACCGCTCAGATCCGCCAGCGGATCTCGGCTAGCTGGCGCAGCGCGGCCTCGGCGCCATCCAGCCGGACCTGCGCGGCCGTGGTCCGGCCGAGTGCCCACAGGGTGAGTTCCGCCGGGTTGCCGGTGACGGTGACCACCGGCGTGCGTGCCTTGGCCGTGATCCGCACCCGCGCCCCGGCCGGGTCGGGGCCGATGTCATCCCGGACCAGCTCGACCCCGACCGGGGCCTTGCGCATCACGAACCGGGCCATGCCGAGCCGCCGCCACAGGGCCTCGGACAGCGCCGGGGTCACCTTGCGCTCGGGCCAGTCCGGGGTGCCCCGGCGGACGTCCTCGTGATGCACGAAGAACTCGACCAGGTTGGCCCGTTCGTCCACGCCGGGCAGGCCGAACGGGGACAGCCGGGGCGGCCCGTTCCGGATGGCCGCGACCAGGCTGCTGAACGATCCGCGGTGGGCCACCGTTTGCTGCACCCGCCGGGTGTAGCCGGCCAGCGGCCGGATCACGATCCCCGCCGAGGCGTCCAGCCGGTGCTCCCGCAGGACTAGATGGGCGGCCAGGTCAAGGGTCGTCCAGCCGTCGCATAGCGTGGGCGCTTGCGGGCCGGTCTGATCGAGCAGCGCGCAGAGGGCTAGGCGCTCATCGCGGGCGAGGGTCATCCCGCGATGGTAGCCACCGTGGGCCGGCAGCGGAATGGGGCGAGCCGCCCGGCCAGGTGCGGAAGCTGAGAGGATTTGGCCATGGACACGGAAGCGAGCACGCGGTGAACGCCCCGCGGGGCCGGTCCGGCCTGGACCCGCAGATCGCCGCCCGGCTGAAGCGGGACCCGGCCGGGCTGTTCCCGGCCGTGGCCCAGCAGTACGACACGGGCGAAGTGCTCATGGTCGGCTGGATGGATGACGAGGCACTGCATCGCACGCTGACCACCGGGCGGTGCACCTATTGGTCGCGCAGCCGCCAGGAGTACTGGGTCAAGGGGGAAACCTCCGGGCACACGCAGCAGGTCAAGTCGGTCGCATTGGACTGCGACGGGGACACGGTGCTGGTCAGGGTGGACCAGGCCGGCGGGGCCTGTCACACCGGCGACCGGACCTGCTTCGACGCTGCCCCGCTGCCGGTGGCGGTGGCCGGATGACGCGAACGGTGGCCGGGGCACGGTGAGGTCGCCCCGCCGGGAGTACCTGGCCGTGCTGCTGCTCGGTGCGGCGGGCGCGGCGCTGGTGCTCATCTCGGTCCGGCAGGACTGGGCCCGGGTGCTGACCGTCGAGCCGCGCCCGCTGCCGGCCAGCACGGCCGTGGTGCGCGGCCAGGACCTGCTGCCCGCGGCTGGCGCGCTCGGGCTGGCCGCGCTGGCCGGTCTGGCCGCCCTGGTCGCCACCCGGCGGCTGGCCCGGCGGGTGGTCGGCGGGGTGCTGGCCGCGTTCGGCGTGGCCGTCATCGTGGCCGTGAGCATGCCGGTGACCGACGCCCAGGTCCGTGGCGCGGTGACCGGGGCGGCCGGCACGGCCAGCTCGGTTCCGGGCGGCAGCACGGTGGGCAGCGGCACCACCCCGGGTGGCGGGGTGTCCGGGATCGGCGTGTCCAGCCACGTCACGATGTCCGCGGTGCCCTGGCGCTGGGTGGCGCTGACCGGGGCGCTGCTCATCGTGGCCGCCGGGCTGCTGGCCGCCTGGCGTGGCGGCCGGTGGCCGGTCATGTCCAGCCGGTATGACCGGCCGCCCGGCCAGGCCGCCGCGCGGCCGCGGCCGTCTGCGGCTGACCCGGCCGCGATCTGGGAGTCGCTGAGCCAGGGCCTGGACCCCACTCTGTCGGCCCGGGGGGGCGACCCCCCGGACCCCCCCGATCGCCGCTCCGCGCCGAGCGGCGGCAGCGAATCCCGGGCTGAGGAGCCGCTCGGCGAGACCGGCCCGGGCTGACCGGCCGGGGTCCCTCCCTGAGGGTGCCCGCCGGCGCGCAGAGATTGTCTCGCTACGATCGGGTGCGCAAGGAATCCAAGCCGAGGGCCCGAGGGGACTGCGAAGTCGCGTGAGCGTGCTTAACGAGATCCTTGACGGGGTCCGTGCCGATCTCGCTGCCCGGCAGCAGGACGTCACGCTGGATCAGCTCAAGGACATGGCCGGTCGTGCGCCGTCGCCCAAGGACCCGATGCCCGCGCTCAAGGGCGAAGACGTGGTGGTCATCGCCGAGGTGAAGCGGGCCAGCCCGTCCAAGGGCGCGATGGCGGCCATCGCTGACCCGGCCGCCCTGGCCATGGACTACGCGGCCGGCGGGGCGAGCGTGATCAGTGTGCTGACCGAGCCCCGCAAGTTCGGCGGCAGCCTGGACGACCTGGCCGCGGTCCGCGCCGTGGTCGGCGTGCCGGTGCTGCAGAAGGATTTCGTGGTCACCTCGTACCAGCTCTGGGAGGCCCGGGCCCACGGCGCCGACCTGATCCTGCTCATCGTGGCCGCGCTGGAGCAGAACGCGCTCATCTCGCTGGTCGAGCGGGCCACCTCGATCGGGCTGTACCCGCTGGTCGAGGTGCACACCGAGGACGAACTGGACCGGGCGGTGGACGCCGGGGCGCAGATCATCGGGATCAACGCGCGCAACCTGGCCACGCTGGAGGTGGACCGCGGCGTGTTCAGTCGGCTGGCCCCGCTGGTTCCCGAGGGCATCGTCAAGATCGCCGAGTCCGGCGTCCGCGGGCCGCATGACCTGCTCGCCTACGCCGCGGCGGGCGCGGACGCGGTGCTGGTGGGGGAGAGCCTGGTCACCGGGAAGGACCCGCGGAGCGCAGTGGCCGACCTGGTCACCGCGGGCTCGCACCCCGCGCTGCGCGGGGACCGCGGATGAGCGGGCCTGCTGCCGCCGCGGCGACGGCACCGGGGCCGGCCGCGGCCGGCGGCGAGCCAGGGCACTTCGGTCCGTACGGCGGCCGGTTCGCACCTGAAGCGCTGATGTCCGCGCTGGACGACCTGGCCCGCGAGTACGCGGCGGCCCAGGCCGACCCGGCGTTCCGGGCCGAGCTGGCCGCCCTGCTGACCGGCTATGCCGGGCGGCCCACGCTGCTTACCGAGGCGCCGCGGTTCGCGGCCCGGGCCGGGGACTGCCGGATCCTGCTCAAGCGGGAGGACCTGGCGCACACCGGCTCGCACAAGATCAATAACGTGCTTGGGCAGGCGCTGCTGACCCGGCGGATGGGCAAGAAGCGGATGATCGCGGAGACCGGCGCCGGCCAGCACGGCGTAGCCACCGCGACCGCCTGCGCGCTGCTCGGCCTGGACTGCGTCGTCTATATGGGCCAGGAGGACACCGAGCGGCAGGCGCTGAACGTGGCCCGGATGCGGCTGCTCGGCGCCGAGGTGGTGCCGGTCACGGCGGGCAGCCGGACGCTCAAGGACGCTATCAACGAGGCGTTCCGCGACTGGGTGACCACGGTGGACACCAGCCATTACTGCATCGGCTCGGTGATGGGCCCGGACCCGTTCCCGACCATGGTGCGCGACTTCCAGCGGGTCATCGGGGTGGAAGCCAGGGAGCAGGTGCTGGCCCTGGCCGGGCGGCTGCCGGACGCGGTGATCGCCTGCGTGGGCGGCGGATCGAACGCCATCGGCGTGTTCCACGCGTTCATCCCGGACCAGGACGTGCGGCTGATCGGCTGCGAGGCGGGCGGGGACGGCCCGGCCAGCGGGCACAACGCGGCCACCCTGGTGGCCGGGTCGGCCGGCGTCATCCACGGCATGCGCACCTATCTCCTGCAGGACGCGGACGGGCAGACGCTGCCCACCCACTCGGTATCGGCCGGCCTGGACTACCCGGGGGTCGGCCCGGAGCATTCCTGGCTGCACGACACCGGCCGGGCCAGCTACCGCGCGGTCTCGGACGCGCAGGCCATGGACGCGTTCTCGCTGCTGTGCCGCACCGAGGGCATCATCCCGGCCATCGAGTCGGCGCACGCGCTGGCCGGCGCGCTGCAGGTGGCCGGTGAGCTGGGCCCGGGTGCGCTGCTGCTGGTCAACCTGTCCGGCCGGGGGGACAAGGACGTCAGCATCGCGGGCCGCTGGTTCGGCCATCTAGGCGAAGGCGTGCGCGAATGACGGCTGTGGCGACCGCGTTCGAGAAGGCGGCCGCCGAGGGCCGGGCCGCCCTGGTCGGCTACCTGCCGGCCGGCTTCCCGTCGGTGGACGGTGCGATCGCGGCCGCGGTGGCCATGGCCGAGTCCGGCGCGGACGTACTAGAGATCGGGCTGCCCTACTCGGACCCGCTGATGGACGGCCCGGTCATCCAGGAGGCCACGCACCGGGCGCTGGCCGCCGGCACCCGGGTCACCGACGTGCTGCACACCGTCGAGGCAGTCGCGGGTACGGGCGTTCCGGTGCTGGTCATGACGTACTGGAATCCAGTCGATCATTATGGCGTCGCGTCCTTCGCCGGTGCTCTCGAGTCGGCCGGCGGGGCCGGCCTGATCACTCCTGACCTGCCGCCGGAAGAAGCGGAGGACTGGCTGTCCGCCGCGGACGAGCATGGCCTGGACCGGGTCTTCCTGGTCGCGCCAAGTTCCCCGGCCGGGCGGATCGCGCGGATCACCGCGGCCTGCCGGGGCTTCGTCTACGCGGCCTCGCTGATGGGCACCACCGGGGCCCGGAACGCGGTCGGCCCGGCTGCGGCCGGGCTGGTCGGCCGGGTCAAAGAGGTGACCAGCCTGCCGGTAGCGGTCGGCCTCGGCGTGCGCGACGGCGGCCAGGCCGCCGAGGTAGCCAGTTTCGCCGACGGGGTCATCGTCGGGTCGGCGTTCGTCCAGCGGCTGCTGGCCGCGCCGGACGCGGCAGCCGGGCTGGCCGCGGTGCGCGGCCTGGCTGCCGAGCTAGCCGCCGGGGTTCGCTCCGCCGCCCCCACGGCGGGCTGACCGGCTGCTAATCTCCCGGCAGGCCGTGCCGGACACGGCCGCAGCGCCCCCGTCATGGCGAGGTGGCCTCTCCCGGCATGTCGTCCGCGTTTGACGGTGCGGCGTCGGGGGCAGATCAACTGGGCAAATCCGGCTAAGCGGATGTTTCCAGCGGGTCAGGTGTTTCGCGAACCGCATCAGCCGGGGATGATTGACCTGGTGGCGTAATCTCCGTGTAACCTACGAGCACCAGCTCGGGGAGCCACCCCGCGATCAGCGGAATTCGTGGCAGGGCCAACGTCGTCCCGACCGCATGCGAGAACGCAAATCCGGACCGGACGACAGGAGTGCGGATGGCACCTGCCGCTTCAGCCAGCACGGGGGGACTGTACGACAGCAGCTTCGAGCACGACGCGTGTGGCGTCGGCTTCGTTGCTGACCTGTCCGGGCTGCCTAGCCACGACACCGTGGCCAAAGCGCTGACCGTGCTCCGCAACCTCGAGCACCGGGGTGCCCAGGGCAGTGACCCCAACACCGGCGACGGCGCCGGCATCCTCACCCAGATCCCGGACAGCTTCTTCCGGGCGGTGTGCGACTTCGCCCTGCCCGCCCCGGGCTGTTATGCGGCCGGCATGGTGTTCCTGCCCGCAGCGGGCCAGGACGTGGCGGGCGGTCACGCCGCGGCCAGCGGGCTGGGCCCGGCCCGGGCCGTGGCCGCGGTGGAGGCGCTGGCCGCCGAGGAGGGACTCACCATCCTGGGCTGGCGCGACGTGCCCACCGACGAGGCACACTGCGGCGAAGGCGCGCTGGCCGTGCTGCCGGCCGCGCGCCAGCTGTTCGTGACCGCGCCGGGGGAAGGCGGCATCGTGCTGGACCGGCGGGCGTTCTGCCTGCGCAAGCGCATCGAGCACGAGGCCGGCGTGTACGTGGTCAGCCTGTCCGCCCGGACCATCGTGTACAAGGGCATGCTCACCGCGCTGCAACTGGAGCCGTTCTACCCGGACCTGTCCGACCCGCGGTACGTGTCCACGCTGGCCCTGGTGCACTCGCGGTTCTCGACCAACACGTTCCCATCCTGGCCGCTGGCCCACCCCTACCGCTACATCGCGCATAACGGTGAGATCAACACGGTGCGCGGCAACCGGAACTGGATGCGGGCCCGGGAGGCCATGCTCGACTCCGGGCTGTTCCCGCGGTCCGCCGACGGCCGCGGGATGGAGCGGCTGCTGCCCATCCTGGATGACACGGGCAGCGACTCGGCCAGCTTCGACGAGTGCCTGGAACTGCTGCACCTGGGCGGCCGGTCGCTGCCGCACGCCATGCTGATGATGATCCCCGAGCCGTGGGAGAACCACGACGAGATGGACCCGGCCCGGCGGGCGTTCTACCGGTTCCACTCCACGCTGATGGAGCCGTGGGACGGGCCGGCCTGCGTGGCGTTCACCGACGGCACGGTGATCGGGGCCGTGCTGGACCGCAACGGGCTGCGTCCCGGCCGGTACTGGGTGACCCGGGACGGGCTGGTCGTGCTGGCCAGCGAAGTCGGCGTGCTGGACATCGACCCGGCCGACGTGGTGCGCAAGGGCCGGCTGCAGCCCGGCCGGGTGTTCCTGGCCGACACCGGCCGCCGCCGGATCCTGGAGGACGCGGACGTCAAGTCGGCGCTGGCCGCCGAGCACCCCTACGAAGACTGGCTGCACGCGGGCCTGCTGCACCTCGACGACCTGCCGGACCGGACCCGGGCGCTGCCCGCCCCGGCCGAGCTCACCACCCAGCAGCAGCTGTTCGGGTACACCGAAGAGGAATTGCGCATGCTGCTGGCCCCGATGGCCCGGACCGGGGCCGAGCCGATCGGGTCGATGGGCACCGACACGCCGGTCGCCGTGCTGTCCGACCGGCCCCGGCTGCTGTTCGACTACTTCTCCCAGCTGTTCGCTCAGGTCACGAACCCGCCGCTGGACGCCATCCGGGAGGAACTGGTCACCTCGCTGGAGTCCGCCACCGGCCCGGAGGGCAACCTGTTCGAGCCGGGCCCGGCCTCCTGCCGGCAGATCGTGCTGCCCTACCCGGTGATCAGCGGCAACGACCTGAACAAGATCATCCACATCAACGACGATGGTGACCTGCCCGGGTTCGCCTGCTACGTAGTCGATGGCCGGTACCCGGTCGCCGGTGGCGGCGCCGCGCTGCGCGAGCGGCTGGCCGAGATCTGCGCCGAGGTGTCCGCCGCCATCGCCGGCGGCGCGCGCATCATCGTGCTGTCCGACCGGGACACCGGCCGGGCCACCGCCGGGGCCGCTGCCGGGGCCGCTGCCGGGGCCGCCGCTGGGGCCGCCGGCGGTGCCACCGCCGGGCTGGCCCCGATCCCGTCCCTGCTGCTGACCGGGGCGGTGCACCACCACCTGATCCGGGAGCGCACCCGGACCCGGGCCGGGCTGATCGTCGAGGCCGGTGACGCCCGGGAGTGCCACCACATCGCGCTGCTGGCTGGCTACGGCGCCGCGGCTGTCAACCCGTACCTGGCCGTCGAGACCGTGCAGGACATGGTGCGCCGCGGCGTGCTGGAGGGGGTCACCGCCCGGAAGGCCGCGGAGAACCTGATCAAGGCGCTGGGCAAGGGCCTGCTCAAGATCATGTCGAAGATGGGCGTGTCCACCGTGGCCTCTTACACCGGGGCGCAGATCTTCGAGGCCACCGGGCTGGGTCCCGAGGTGATCAGCACCTGCTTCGCCGGTACCACGTCCCGGCTGGGCGGCGTGGAGTTCGACGTGCTGGCCGCGGAAGCCGCGGCCCGGTACGCGCGGGCCGTGCCGGCCCGCGGGGCCGGCCCCGCTCACCGGCGGCTGGAGACTGGCGGCGACTACCAGTGGCGCCGGGAAGGCGAACCGCACCTGTTCAACCCGGAAACGGTGTTCAAGCTTCAGCACGCCACCCGTACCCGGCGCTACGAGATCTTCAAGGAGTACACCCGGCTGGTGGACGACCAGTCGGCCCGGCTGATGACGCTGCGCGGCCTGTTCCGCATCCGCGGCGTCGAACCGCCCGCCGCCGGGGAAACCACCGACCCACGTGGGCTGGGCGCAGCGTCGCACCCGGCCCGCGTGCCCCTCGCGGCGGCGCCGGCTGGCCGCGCGTCTATTGCGGCGGCGCCGGCTGGGCGCGCGCCCATCCCGCTGGCGGACGTCGAGCCGGTGTCGGCCATCGTGCGCCGGTTCTCCACCGGCGCCATGTCCTACGGGTCGATCTCGGCCGAGGCACACCAGACCCTGGCCATCGCCATGAACCGGCTCGGTGCCCGGTCCAACACCGGCGAGGGCGGCGAGGACCCGGACCGGTTCGTCCCCGACGCCAACGGCGACCTGCGCCGGTCCGCGGTCAAGCAGGTGGCCAGCGGCCGGTTCGGGGTGACCAGCGAGTACCTGGTCAACGCCGACGACCTGCAGATCAAGATGGCCCAGGGAGCCAAGCCAGGGGAGGGCGGCCAGCTGCCCGGGCACAAGGTCTACCCGTGGATCGCCCGGACCCGGTACTCCACGCCCGGGGTGGGCCTGATCTCCCCGCCGCCGCACCACGACATCTACTCGATCGAGGACCTGGCCCAGCTCATCCACGACCTGAAGAACGCCAACCCGCGGGCCCGGGTGCACGTCAAGCTGGTCGCCGAGGTCGGCGTCGGCACCGTGGCGGCCGGGGTGTCCAAGGCACACGCCGATGTGGTGCTCATCTCCGGGCACGACGGCGGGACCGGTGCCGCCCCGCTGACCAGCATCAAGCACGCGGGCGCGCCGTGGGAACTCGGGCTGGCCGAGACGCAGCAGACGCTGCTCCGGTCCCGGCTCCGGGACCGGATCGTGGTACAGACCGACGGCCAGCTCAAGACCGGCCGGGACGTGATCATCGCCGCGCTGCTCGGCGCCGAGGAGTTCGGCTTCGCCAGCGCCCCGCTGGTCGTCTCCGGCTGCATCATGATGCGGGTCTGCCACCTGGACACCTGCCCGGTCGGGGTGGCCACGCAGAACCCGGAGCTGCGCCAGCGGTTCACCGGCCAGCCGGAGTTTGTGGTCAACTTTTTCGAGTTCATCGCTGAGGAAGTCCGCGAGTACCTGGCCGCGCTCGGCTTCCGCACCCTGGACGAGGCCATCGGCCGGGTGGACCTGCTCGACGCCGAGCAGGCCATCGGCCACTGGAAGGCGGCCGGGCTGGACATCTCGCCGGTCCTGCACCGGCCCGGACTGCCCGCCGGGGCGGCGCTGCACAACACGACCAGCCAGGACCACGGCATTGACCGGGCCCTGGATAACACGCTGATCCAGCTGGCCGAGGGGGCGCTGGCCGACGGCAGCCCGGTCACCCTGGACCTGCCGGTGCGGAACGTGAACCGCACCGTGGGCACCATGCTTGGCTATGAGGTGACCCGGCGCTGGGGCGGCGCCGGCCTGCCGGACGACACCATCCAGATCCGCTTCCGCGGCTCAGCCGGGCAGTCCTTCGGCGCGTTCCTGCCCCGCGGCATCACCCTGCGGCTGGCCGGCGACGCCAACGACTACCTGGGCAAGGGCCTGTCCGGTGGCCGGATCATCGTGGCGCCGGACCCGGCGGCCGGGTTCCAGGCCGAAGAGCAGATCATCGCGGGCAACGTGATCGGCTACGGCGCCACCGGCGGCGAGATGTTCCTCCGCGGCATGGTCGGCGAGCGGTTCTGCGTGCGCAACTCGGGCGCCATCGCGGTGGCCGAGGGTACCGGTGACCACGGCTGCGAGTACATGACCGGGGGACTGGTCGTGGTGCTCGGGCCGGTCGGCCGTAACTTCGCGGCCGGCATGTCCGGCGGCATCGCCTACCTGCTCGACCCCAGCCCGGTGCGGGTCAACACCGACATGGCTGACCTGGAGGACCTGGATGAGCCCGATGCCGCCCAGCTGCAGGCGCTGGTCGAGCGGCACTACACCGAGACGGGTTCGGCGGTGGCGGCCCGGCTGCTGGCCGACTGGGATGAGGCGCTGTCCCGGTTCGGCAAGGTGATGCCGAAGGACTTCAAGCGGGTCCTGCTGGCCGCCCGGGCGGCCGAGCTCGAAGGACGCGACATCAACCAGGCCGTGATGGCCGCGGCGCACGGCTGACCAGGGAGCAACAGGCCATGGCTGACCCCAAGGGGTTCCTGAGCACACCGCGGGAGACGCCAGCCCGCCGGCCGGTGGACGTGCGCATCCAGGACTGGCGCGAGGTGTACACGGATTTCCCCCCGGTGGCGCTGGAGGCGCAGGCCGGGCGGTGCATGGACTGCGGGATACCGTTCTGCCACCAGGGCTGCCCGCTGGGCAACCTGATCCCGGAGTGGAACGACCTGGTCTGGCGGCACGACTGGCGCGAGGCCGCCGAGCGGCTGCACGCCACCAACAACTTCCCGGAGTTCACCGGGCGGCTCTGCCCAGCGCCCTGCGAGAGCGCGTGCGTGCTGGGCATCAACGCCGACCCGGTGGCCATCAAGCAGGTCGAGGTGGAGATCATCGACCGGGCCTGGGCCGAGGGATGGGTGACCCCGCGGCCGTCGGCTGACGCCGCCCGGGCGGCCGGGCGGCCGGTCGCGGTGATCGGCTCCGGGCCGGCTGGGCTAGCCGCCGCCCAGCAGCTCACCCGGGCCGGCCACGAGGTGACCGTCTTCGAGCGGGCCGACGCCCCGGGTGGCCTGCTCCGTTACGGCATCCCTGAATTCAAGATGGAGAAGCAGCACCTGGACCAGCGGCTATGGCAGATGCAGGCCGAGGGCACTATTTTCCGCTGCGGGGTGCACGCCGGGCGCGATGTCACCGCGGCCCAGCTGCGCGCCCAGTTCGACGCCATCGTGCTGGCGGGCGGGGCCACCGTGGCCCGCGGGCTGCCGGTGCCGGGCGCCTCGCTGGCCGGGGTACACCAGGCCATGGAGTACCTGCCGCTGGCTAACCGTGCGGTGACCGCGTCGCTGGTGTCCGGCGGCAGCCCCACGTCGCCCGGCCCGCTGCCGGAGCCGCCGATCAGCGCCCGCGGCAAGGATGTGGTGATCATCGGTGGCGGCGACACCGGGGCGGACTGCCTGGGCACCGCGCACCGGCAGGGTGCACGGTCGGTGACCCAGCTGGAGATCATGCCCCGGCCGTCCGATACCCGCCCGGGGCACCAGCCGTGGCCTACGTACCCGATGATCTACCGGGTGTCCAGCGCGCACGAGGAGGGCGGCGAGCGGGTCTACGCCGTGTCCACCAAGGAGTTCGTGGGCGATGCCGCGGGCCGGGTCCGCGCCCTGCGCCTGGCCGAGGTCGAACTGGCTGACGGCAAGTTCGCCGAGGTCCCCGGGTCCGAACGCCGGCTGCCGTGCGATCTCGTCCTGCTGGCCATGGGCTTTACCGGCGCCCAGCGCGAGGGGCTGCTCACCGACCTCGGCGTGGCGTTCGACCCCCGCGGCAACGTGGCCCGGGAGGCCAGCTTCGCCACCTCGGTGCCGGGCGTGTTCGTGGCCGGTGACATGGGGCGCGGCCAGTCGCTGATCGTCTGGGCCATCGCCGAGGGCCGCGCCGCGGCGGCCGCCGTGGATGCCTATCTGTGCGCCGGCACCGTCCTCCCGGCCCCCATCAGCCCCACCACCCGCTCCCTGGCCTAGCCCGCAGCGCAAGCCCCGGTCAGCGGCCGAATGTGTGCTGAAACCGTTGCTGACACGACGGTTTCAGCACACATTTGCGGCGATGCGGGCGGCCAGGCGCACCATTATCCGTCCTGATGGCGGCAGAACGGCGGTCTTATCCACCGGCCGGACTACGCCGGCCACCGTTATCCACCGCCTGGGCACCGGGCTGTCGTACGCCCCCGGCCATTGCCGATTGCCGAAGCGTGAACCCCAGCTAACGGCCCGGCCAAGGCGGACTCCGGCGGTCCGGAAGAGCTCCCCGCGGAGCTGACAACGGCGGCTGGCTCGTCACGGGCGGGTCAGCTTCGTGATCATGACTTTGGTGTCGCTGGGACGACACCAAAGTCATGATCACGAGATGCTGGGTGTCCTCGATGTCCTGAGCCATCACGATCGGTGCCCCGGGGGTGCCCTGGACAGCGGTGCCCCGGGTGGGATTCGAACCCACACTGCATGGTTTTTGAGACCATGGACTCTGCCTGTTGGTCTACCGGGGCCTGGTCCGGCCGGGCCGCACGGGCAGCCTCGGCGCAGCGTCAATCTACCTGCTACCGGTAAGGTCATGAGCGTGAGTCAGACCCCATTGCGCGTTTTGATCGCCGAAGACGAGGCGCTGATCCGGCTTGACCTCAAGGAGATGCTGGAGGAAGAGGGCTACGCCGTGGTCGGCGAGGCCGGGGATGGCCAGGCGGCCATCGACCTGGCCAGCCAGCATCATCCGGATCTGGTCATCCTCGATGTCAAGATGCCAGTCCTGGACGGCATCTCGGCGGCCGAGCGGATCGCTGCCGAGCATGTCGCCCCGGTCGTCATCCTGACCGCGTTCTCCCAGCGCGAGCTGGTCGAGCGGGCGCGCGACGCGGGTGCCATGGCCTACCTGGTCAAGCCGTTCACCAAGGCGGACCTGGTGCCCGCCATCGAGATCGCGGTGAGCCGGTTCCAGGAGGTGGCCGCGCTGGAGGGCGAGGTCGGCACGCTCAAGGAGCGGCTGGAGGTGCGCAAGCTGCTCGACCGGGCCAAGGGCAAGCTGCAGACCGAGCACGCGATGACCGAGCCGGATGCGTTCCGCTGGATCCAGAAGACCTCGATGGACCAGCGGATGGCCATGCGGACGGTGGCTGAGCGGGTGCTGGACGGCACCATGTCCCCGGCCGCGGCGGCTGAGCAGGCTGACCCGGAGGCCCCGGCGGGCGCCGCACCTGGTACTCCCCAGTAGCTCCAGAGAGAACCCGGGGAACCTTTGGTGCCGTGTCGGCCTTCCCCGGGCCGACATGTTCTCTACTCAGCTCCCCGGGCTCTGCCCCACCACGGTAGCGAGACGCCTGTCCCGGCGCAAAGGGCCAGACATTCCCTGGCCAGTTTGTGATAAACACAGCGTCACGTGCGGTTTCATCCGGCCGGCCCGGGTGCCGTAGCCGCCGCCCGCGTCCCGTCCCAGCTCAGCGCCTGCCGCGCGCCCGGGCGGCGCTGCGGCATGGCTGCGGCCCGGTGCCCCGGACATGTCCAGCCGCTGCTTAACGCCAGTGCGCAGCGGGTCACCCCGGCGGCCGCTCAGCCGGCCGGGGCCACGGCCTGGCCGCCGGCTGGCACCTGGTCGCGGAGCAGGCAGGTGAGCCGGGCGGTGCAGACCCGGCGGCCCTGGTCATCGCTGATCACGATTTCA
Organism: uncultured Actinomycetes bacterium; assembly: GCA_963834515.1. Taxonomy (GTDB): domain Bacteria; phylum Actinomycetota; class Actinomycetes; order Streptosporangiales; family Streptosporangiaceae; genus RYN-230. Next base: position 1,025,447 of record CAWICB010000002.1, read on the forward strand.
TAGCTGGCCACGGTCCGCCCGGCGTGCAGCCGGGTGGCCACCCCGATTACGGTGCCGCTGGCCGCCCCGCGGTGGTGCGTCGCGTTGATCTCCACGCCGACCGCGAACCGGCCCGGCCCGGCTTGCAGGGCGGCGCCCAGCGAGCCCAGGCTCTCGGCCAGCACGCAGGATGCCCCGCCGTGCAGCAGGCCGTACGGCTGCGTGTTGCCGTACACCGGCATCGACCCGGTGACTTGTTCCGCGCTGGCCTGGCTGATGGTGATGCCCATCCGGCCGACCAGGGTGTCCCGGGAGATCTCGGCGAAGTTCGCGGTGATCTGCTGTGTGCTGTCCTGGTCCTGGTCCACCCGCACCTCCGGTTTCCGGACGGCCCGCGGCCGCGGGCCGTACCGGCAGCAGCCTAGGCAGTCGGCGGGCTGGTCGGTCAGCCCGGGCTGGGACCCGGCGGGCCCGGTGCGGACCGTTATTCCCGTTACGTGCGTGACTTAAATGGCCTGGGTGACAGCGGACCGCGGATATGACCTTTGTCACTCCATAGCAGGTATGTCGGATCACGCGCTATTTATGACCAGACCGGCACGAAAAGATCGGACATTCTCCGCCCAAATACTGGCGTGATGCCCGGGTGAGCGTTAACAATGCCCCCTGGGGGCCGTCTGTGCCGGCCCCTAGGGAAACCCAACGAAGGGAGTTCTCCATGCGCCAGGTGTTGAGAGGACGGCTCGGCTCGAGAGCCGTGCGGATCGGCACAGCGGCCGCCATCGCGGTGGCCGTGGCCGGAACGCTCGGTGTGACGGCCGCCTCAGCCAGCCCCGCGGGCGGCGGCTGCGGCCCGACGGTCAGCAAGCAGTTCTTCGGGTCCACCGTCGAGCCGTACACCGGGAAGACCGAGCCGGTGTACCGGTACACGCTGACGAACTGCCGCGGCATGCAGGTCAGGATCCTGACCTTCGGCGCCATCACCCAGTCGATCACCGTCCCGTCGCGGAACGGTACCGAGGCCGACGTGGTGCTGGGCTTCAAGACGCTGCAGGACTACGTCAAGTTCGACAGCCCGCCGGTGACCGCCAACGGCGGCCCGTACTTCGGCGAGATCGTCGGCCGGTACGCCAACCGGATCGCCCTAGGCACGTTCAAGCTCAACGGCAAGACCTACACGCTGCCCATCAACAACGGTGTGAACAGCCTGCACGGTGGCCTGGTCGGGTTCGGCAGCCACATCTGGGCGGCCCATGCCGTGCACGGTCCCGGCTCGGCCGGCGTGCAGCTCACCCTGGTCAGCCCGAACGGTGACTCGAGCGGCGCGGTTGGCTCGCCCGGCTGCCCGAAGGGCTGCACCGGCTACCCGGCCCAGCTGACCGTGAACGTCACCTACACGCTGAACAACCAGGACCAGCTGGGTATCCACTACAACGCCACCAACGACAGCAAGAGCCTGTCCACGGTGCTGAACCTGACCAACCACAGCTACTTCAACCTGGCCGGCGAGGCCTCGCCGGCGGGCTCCGCCTACCACCAGTTCGTGCAGATCAACGCGACCAACTACTCGCCCACCGACACCACCCAGATCCCGCTGCCGATCGCCAACGGCGTCCCGGTCGCGGGCACCCCGTTCGACTTCCGCACGCCGCAGACCATCGGCTCGCGGATCGACGACGTCAGCGCGCCGGACAACGTGCCGTCGCAGTTCAACAACCTGACCAACGGCGAGAGCCAGCTGCTCATCGCGCAGGGTTACGACCACAACTGGATCCTGAACCCGCAGACCGCCGCGACCACCGGCCCGGACGGGCTGAACCTGGCCGCGCACGCCTGGGACCCGGGCAGCGGCCGTGAGCTGACCGTCTGGACCGACCAGCCAGGCGTGCAGTTCTACAGCGGCAACTTCCTCACCGGCACGCTGGTGGGCATCAGCGGGCACACATACCGGCAGGGTGCGGGGTACACGTTCGAGACCCAGCACTTCCCGAACTCGCCGAACGAGCCGGCCTTCCCGTCCACCACCCTCGGCCCGGGCAAGGTCTTCAACTCCACTACCGTGTTCGCGTTCAGCTCCTAAGGCCAGCCAGTAAGGCCAGTCCGGGCCGGCCGGGGCCGCCACAGCGGCCCCGGTAACGGGCTGGCCCAGCACGGCCCGGTGGCCGGCGCCTGCTCGCCGGTCACCGGGCCGTGGCATGTTCCGGCGCTGGCCCGCGGGTGCCGCGGCCAGCCCGCCACTGTCCGAGCTGGCCACTAGACTTCCTGCGTGGCAGCAACGAAGCCGACTCAGGCATCCGCATCCGGCCCGGGCCGCCAGGCCAGCCCGGGCAGCCCGGCCCGGGACCGGCTGCTGCTGCTCGATGGGCACTCCCTGGCCTACCGCGCGTTCTTCGCGCTGCCGCCGGAGAACTTCTCCACCACCACCGGGCAGCCCACCAACGCGGTCTACGGCTTCACCGCGATGCTGATCAACGTGCTCCGTGACGAGCAGCCCACCCACGTGGCCGTGGCGTTCGACCGGAGCGAGCCCACGTTCCGGCACGAGCAGTACGTCGAGTACAAAGCGAACCGGCGGGAGACGCCCGCCGACTTCCGCAGCCAGCTCAGCCTGATCTTCGAGGTTCTCGACGCGCTCGGCGTCCGGCGGCTCTCGGTGCCTGGCTACGAGGCCGACGACATCATCGCCACGCTGGCCACCGAGGCGGCGGCCAGCGACATGGACGTGGTCATCGTGACCGGCGACCGGGACACGTTCCAGCTCATCAGCGACTCGGTCTCGGTGCTGAAGACGGGCCGTGGGGTGAGTGAGACCACCCGCTTCACGCCCGCAGGTGCTGATGGACACGTACGGGCTCACCCCGGCCCAGTACCCGGACTTCGCGGCCGTCCGGGGCGACCCCAGTGACAACCTGCCCAACATCCCCGGCGTGGGGGAGAAGACCGCGGCCAAGTGGATCACCGAGTTCGGCTCGCTGACCGCGCTGGCCGACCGGGTGGACGAGGTCAAGGGCAAGGCGGGGGACAAGCTCCGCGAGCACCTGGGCAACGTGCTGCGCAACCGCCAGCTGACCGAGCTGGCCCGCGATGTGCCGCTCGACGCAGGCCCGGCGGACCTGCGGCCGGTGCCGTGGGACCGGGAGCAGATCCACCAGCTCTTCGACACGCTGCAGTTCCGCGTGCTGCGCGACCGGCTCTACACCACGCTGCCGAACGGCATCGGCGCGGCCGCCACCGCCGAGGCCGCGGCGGCCGGGCCGGGCGCGGCCTTCGAGGTGGACGTGGCCCAGCCAGGCCCCGGCGAGCTGGCCGGCCTGGCTGGCCGAGCACGCCACCACGGCGGGCCGCGCCGGGCTGGCCGCCAGCGGCGTCTGGGGCCGGGGCACCGGCCGGCTGGACGGGCTGGCCCTGGCCACCCCGGACGGTTCCGCCGCGTTCATCGACCCGGCCGGGCTCACCGAGGAGGACGACCAGGCGCTGGCGCGCTGGCTGGCCGACCCGGCGCGGCCCAAGGCGCTGCACGACGCCAAGGGCCCGCTGCACGCCCTGGCCGCCCGCGGGCTGCGGCTGGCCGGCCTGACCACGGACACTGCGCTGGCCGCTTACCTCGCGCTGCCCGGGCAGCGCACGTTCGACCTGGCCGACCTGGCCCTGCGCTACACCGGCAAGGAGCTGGACGCGGCGGGCGGCACCCCGACCGGCCAGCTCACCCTGGACCTGACCGGGGAGGAGGACGGCGAGGCCGAGGCGGCCATGGCGCTGGCGCTGCGCGCCCAGGCCACCGCCGAGCTGGCCGACGCCCTCGACGCGGACCTGGACCGGCGCGGCGCCAGCGAGCTGCTGCGCGACGTGGAGCTGCCACTGGTCAGCGTGCTGGCCGCGATGGAGCAGGCCGGCATCGCCGCCGACACCGATCACTTCGCGGCCATGTCCGCCGGTCTCGGCGGTGAGGTCAAGGCCGCCGAGCAGGCCGCGTTCGCGGTCGTCGGCCACGAGTTCAACCTGGGCTCGCCCAAGCAGCTGCAGGAAGTCCTGTTCACCGAGCTGGGCCTGCCCAAGACCAAGCGGATCAAGACCGGCTACACCACCGACTCCGAGGCGCTGACCAGCCTGCTGGCCCAGACCGACCACCCGGTGCTGGCCCACCTGCTGCGCTATCGCGACGTGGCCAAGCTGAAGAGCATCGTGGACTCGCTGATCCCGATGGCCGGCGAGGACGGCCGCATCCACACCACGTACAACCAGATGATCGCGGCCACCGGCCGGCTCTCATCCACCGACCCTAACCTGCAGAACATCCCGATCCGGACCGAGGAAGGCCGCCGGATCCGGCAGGGCTTCGTGGTCGGCCGCGGCTACGAGACGCTGCTCACCGCCGACTACAGCCAGATCGAGCTGCGCATCATGGCTGACCTGTCGGGCGACGCCGCACTGGAGGAGGCGTTCACCTCGGGCCGTGACTTCCACGCCGAGACCGCCTCCCGGGTGTTCGGCGTGCCCGCCGACGAGGTGACCGGCGAGATGCGCAGCAAGATCAAGGCGATGAACTACGGCCTGGCCTACGGGCTGTCCGCCTACGGACTGTCCCAGCAGCTGCGGATCAGCACCGAGGAGGCCCGCGGCCTGATGGACGAGTATTTCGAGCAGTTCGGCGGCGTCCGCGACTACCTGCAGGAAGTGGTGGCCGCGGCGCGCCGGGACGGCTATACGCAGACGATCATGGGCCGCCGCCGTTACCTGCCCGACCTGACCTCGGACAACCGGCAGCGGCGGGAAATGGCGGAGCGGATGGCGCTCAACGCGCCCATCCAGGGCTCGGCCGCCGACATTATCAAGGTCGCCATGCTCGGGGTGGACGACGCCATCCGGGCGCAGCGGCTGCGGTCCCGGATGCTCCTCCAGGTGCACGACGAACTGCTCTTCGAAGTGGCCGAGGGCGAACTCGGCCCGCTCCGGGACCTGGTCACCCGGACCATGTGCGGCGCGTTCGACCTGCGCGTCCCGCTCGACGTCTCGGTTGGCACCGGCCGCAGCTGGGCCGAAGCCGCGCACTGAACGAGCCAGGGCCGGGGAATCCCAAGCCCCCGCAAAGCGTTGTAGAGGCTGGATAACGATCATGTGGCGATCGTTGTCTGCGATTGACCGACCGGCTGCGCTCTCATATCCTGAGCGCTGCGCCGTGTTCTGGTGCAGTCCCGCCATGGCCAGGCATGGCCGCGGTAGGCCGAGAGGCCAGCCGTGGCTCGCCAGGTCGGCCAGGCAAATCCAGTTCACTCCTGAAAGCCCAGATCAGGGCTATCTGGTCAGCGCGTCCTATTTCTACTTCCCTGTCCGCCGGAGCCAACCAACACATGACGAGTAGCACAGAGGCCAGCCCGACCCCCAAGGTGGCGGTCAACGACATCGGGTCGCAGGAGGCCTTCCTCGCCGCGATCGACGAGACCATCAAGTACTTCAACGACGGTGACATAGTCGAGGGCACCGTCGTCAAGGTCGACCGAGACGAGGTCTTGCTCGACATCGGCTACAAGACGGAAGGGGTCATCCCCTCCCGTGAGCTGTCGATCAAGCACGATGTGGACCCGCATGACGTGGTCAAGGTCACCGACCACATCGAGGCCCTCGTCCTGCAGAAGGAGGACAAGGAAGGCCGCCTGATCCTGTCCAAGAAGCGCGCGCAGTACGAGCGGGCCTGGGGCACGATCGAGAAGATCAAGGACGACGACGGCGTGGTCACCGGCACCGTCATCGAGGTGGTCAAGGGCGGCCTGATCCTGGACATCGGGCTGCGCGGCTTCCTGCCCGCGTCGCTGGTCGAGATGCGCCGGGTCCGTGACCTGCAGCCGTACGTGGGCCGGGAGATCGAAGCCAAGATCATCGAGCTGGACAAGAACCGCAACAACGTGGTGCTGTCCCGCCGGGCCTGGCTCGAGCAGACCCAGTCCGAGGTGCGGCAGAACTTCCTGAACACGCTGCAGCGCGGCCAGATCCGCAAGGGCGTGGTGTCGTCCATCGTCAACTTCGGCGCGTTCGTGGACCTGGGCGGGGTAGACGGCCTGGTGCACGTGTCCGAGCTGTCCTGGAAGCACATCGACCACCCGGGTGAGGTCGTCGAGGTGGGCCAGGAGGTCACCGTCGAGGTGCTGGACGTGGACATGGACCGCGAGCGGGTATCCCTCTCGCTCAAGTCGACGCAGGAAGACCCGTGGCAGCAGTTCGCCCGCACCCACCAGATCGGCCAGGTCGTGCCGGGCCGGGTGACCAAGCTGGTCCCGTTCGGCGCGTTCGTCCGGGTCGAGGAGGGCATCGAGGGCCTGGTGCACATCTCCGAGCTGGCCGACCGGCACGTCGAGATCCCCGAGCAGGTCGTGCAGGTGGGCGACGAGATCTTCGTCAAGATCATCGACATCGACCTGGACCGGCGCCGGATCAGCCTGTCGCTCAAGCAGGCCAACGAGGGCACGATCGGCGAGGCGGTCGGCGATGACTTCGACCCGACGCTGTACGGCATGCCCGCCACCTACGACGAGCAGGGCAACTACGTCTACCCCGACGGCTTCGACGCGGAGACCGGCGAGTGGCTGGAAGGGTACGACCAGCAGCGTGAGGAATGGGAGCGGCAGTACGCCCAGGCGCGGTCCCGGTTCGAGGCGCACCGCCGTCAGGTCACCGAGGCGCGTAAGGCGGACACCGGCGACGAGGGCGGCGGCAGCGACGGCGGCAGCGACGGCGGCGGCGGCAGCGACGACGACGGTTCCGGCACGCACACCTCGGGCACCCCGGACCGCGGCGGTGCCGGCGGTGGCGCCCTGGCCTCCGACGAGGCGCTGGCCGCGCTCCGCGACAAGCTGTCCGGCGGCCAGAGCTAGCCTGTCCCCTCCCCGGCCAGTGCAGGCGGTCTGCCCGCCGCGGCGGGCAGACCGGTCACCGGCCGGGGAGTGGCGGCATGCTTAAGGTCGGCCTGACGGGCGGCATCGGCTCAGGCAAGAGCGAGGTGGCCAGGCGGCTGGCTGGTTACGGCGCGCTGATCATCGACGCCGACCGCATTGCCCGCGAAGCCGTCGAGCCAGGCACCCCGGGCCTGGCCCAGGTGGTCGGGCAGTTTGGCTCCGTGGTGCTGGCCGGCGACGGCACGCTGGACCGGCAGGCGCTCGGTGAGATCGTGTTCGCCGACGCGGAGCTGCGGGGCAAGCTGAACGGGATCATCCATCCGCTGGTCGGCGGCCGGATCCGGGAACTCGAGCAGGGCGCCGACGCAGACACGATCCTGGTCGAGGACATCCCGCTGATCGCCGAGAACGACATGGCCGGCTTCTTCGACCTGGTCGTGGTGGTGGACGTGCCGCCACGGCTCCAGGAGGAGCGGCTGATCCGGGACCGCGGCCTGACCCGGGACCAGGTGGCGGCCCGGATAGCCGCGCAGGCCAGCCGGGAGCAGCGGCTGGCCATCGCCAGCATCGTGCTGGACAACTCCGGCTCGCTGGCCGAGCTGGACCGCGAGGTCGGCGACCTGTGGGCCGAGCTGTGCCGCCGGGCCAGGCTGGGCCCGGGGAATCTGTCCGACCCAGGAAATACAGTGGGCGGGTAACTGAGTTCAACGTCCTGGAAGGGGGCGTGCCGTGCGGCCAGTGAGTGACCTGCAGCGCCGGGTGGCGCCCTTCAAGGTGATCACCGACATGACCCCAGCGGGCGACCAGCCCCGGGCCATCACCGAGATGGAGCGCCGGATCACCAGCGGGGAGCAGGACACCGTGCTGCTCGGCGCCACCGGGACGGGCAAGACCGCGACCGTGGCCTGGCTGGCCGAGCGGCTGCAGCGGCCGGTGCTGGTCATGCTGCCGAACAAGACGCTGGCCGCGCAGTTCGCCAACGAGCTGCGCGAGATGCTGCCGGAGAACGCGGTCGAGTACTTCGTCTCGTACTACGACTACTACCAGCCCGAGGCGTACATCCCGCAGACCGACACCTACATCGAGAAGGACTCCTCGATCAACGACGAGGTGGAGCGGCTGCGGCACTCGGCCACGAACTCGCTGCTCACCCGCAGGGACACGATCGTGGTGGCGTCGGTGTCCTGCATCTACGGCCTGGGCACCCCGCAGGAGTACGTGGACCGGATGGTCAAGCTGCGGGTCGGCGACAGCACCGACCGGGACACGCTGCTGCGCAGGCTGGTCGGCATGCAGTACACCCGCAACGACCTGGCCTTCACCCGGGGCACGTTCCGGGTCCGCGGCGACACCATCGAGATCATCCCGGTCTACGAGGAACTCGCCGTGCGGATCGAGATGTTCGGCGACGAGATCGAGCGGCTGATGACGCTGCACCCGCTGACCGGCGAGGTGATCAGCGAAGACGAGGAGCTCTACATCTTCCCGGCCTCGCATTACGTGGCCGGGCCGGCCCGGATGGAGCGGGCCATCGCGGGTATCGAGGCTGAGCTGGCCGAGCGGCTCGGCGAGCTGGAGCGGGCGGGCAAGCTGCTCGAGGCGCAGCGGCTGCGCATGCGGACCACCTACGACATCGAGATGCTCCGCCAGGTGGGCAGCTGCGCCGGCATCGAGAACTACTCGCGGCACATCGACGGCCGCGAGGCAGGCAGCCCGCCGAACACCCTGCTCGACTACTTCCCCGAGGACTTCCTGCTGGTCATCGACGAATCGCACAACACCGTGCCGCAGATCGGTGCGATGTATGAGGGTGACGTGTCACGGAAGCGGAACCTGGTCGAGCACGGCTTCCGGCTGCCCAGTGCGATCGACAACCGGCCGCTGACCTGGGACGAATTCGGCGAGCGGATCGGGCAGACGGTGTACCTGTCGGCCACCCCCGGGCCGTACGAGCTGCAGCAGGTCGGCGGCGAGGTCGTGGAGCAGGTCATCAGACCGACCGGGCTGGTCGATCCGCAGGTGGTGGTCAAGCCGACCAAGGGCCAGATCGACGACCTGGTGCACGAGATCCGGGCCCGGGCCGAGCGCTCGGAACGGGTGCTGGTCACCACGCTGACCAAGAAGATGGCCGAGGATCTCACCGACTACCTGCTGGAGCTGGGCATCCGGGCGCGCTACCTGCACAGCGAGGTGGACACGCTGCGCCGGGTGGAGCTGCTCCGCGAGCTCCGGGTCGGCGAATACGACGTGCTGGTCGGCATCAACCTGCTCCGCGAGGGCCTGGACCTGCCCGAGGTATCCCTGGTGTCGATCCTGGACGCGGACAAGGAAGGGTTCCTGCGCTCCGGCACCTCGCTGATCCAGACCATTGGCCGGGCGGCCCGGAACGTGTCCGGCCAGGTGCACATGTACGCCGACTCGGTCACCCCGTCCATGCAGCGGGCCATCGACGAGACCGACCGGCGGCGGGCCAAGCAGGTCGCCTACAACACCGAGCACGGCATCGACCCGACGCCGCTGCGCAAGCGCATCGCCGACATCCTCGACCAGCTGATCCGCGAGGATGCGGACACCGAGAAGCTGATCGGCGGGGCCGGGCGGCAGCAGAGCCGGGGCAAGACCCCGGTGCCTGGGCTGTCCTCGCGGGTGCGGGCCTCGGCCAGCGCGGCGGGCGAGGGCGAAGGCGAGGGCGGCGCCGCACGTGGCGACCTGATCGCGCTGATCAGCCAGCTCACCGAGCAGATGCACGTGGCCGCGGCCGAGCTGCAGTTCGAGGTGGCGGCCCGGATCCGGGACGAGATCAAGGAGCTCAAGCACGAGTTGCGCGGCATGCAGGCCGCCGGGGTCTGAGCCCGCCGGTCTGGCCCAGGCCAGACGGAACCAGCGGTGCCCGCGATACGTCAAAGCAGTAGTTCGGGGCACTGAGCGGTCCAGGCCGCCGCTCAGTGCCCTGGCTCGCAAAGGCAGCCTCGCCGAGGCAGCCCCGTAACGGCAGCCCAGGCAGCCCCGCCCAGGCAGCCCCGCCCAGGCAGCCCCGCCCAGGCAGCACTGAGCCGCGGAATGAGGTGTGTTATGAGCATGCCCGGGATGCGCGGGCTGGCGGCTGCCCTGGCCGGCCTGGCCCTGGCCGGCCTGGCCCTGGCCGCGTGCGGGACCCAGCAGGTGGCCACGTCCAGTGCTAACCAGCCCGCCAGCCCGTCCGCGCACAGCCGCCCGGCCCAGCCGGCCGGCGCACTGTGTTCCCAGGTGGCCGCGGTGACCCGGCTGGTGGTCAGCCGGGTCACCATGCTGCCCCGTAACCACCTGCACTTCGTCATGCCGGCCCGGGTCACCATCGCCAGCCCGGCGGCCGCCCGGAGCGTGGCCCGGGCCATCTGCGCGCTGCCGGCCACGCCGCACGGGACCGTCATGAACTGCCCGGCCGACCTGGGCGTGAGCTACCGGCTGAGCTTCGCGGCCGGCCGGGCCGGCTTCCAGGTGGTCACTATCTCGGTCGGCGGCTGCGGCCAGGTGACCGGGGCCGGGCCGGCCCGGCAGGCCACCCCGGCCGCGTTCTGGACCGGCCTGGCCCGGGCCATGGGCGACCCGCACCCGGGCCGTTCCGCCCTGCAGGGCACCGGCTAGCCGGGCTGAGCACCCTGCGCTGGTAGGTTTCCCAGGGCCAGCGGCTGGCCAGGAAGGGTGCACATGAGCTGGGTGCTATTCGACTACGGCGGCGTCATCTGCTACCGGCAGCCCGAGCAGGACGTGGCCCGGCTGGCCCAGGCGGCCGGCTGCACGGCGGCTGAGCTGCTCACCCCGTACTGGGCCTACCGGCTGGACTACGACCGGGCCGCGCTCGATGTGACCAGCTACTGGCAGCACGTGGCGGCCGACCTGGGGCGCGCCTTCAGCGAGCCCCAGATCGCCGAGCTGAGCAGGCTGGACGCCAGGTCCTGGCTGCATCTGCAGCCTGCCACGGTGGACCTGGTGGCCGGGCTGGCCGCGGCCAATGAAGGGGGAAGGGGCGGTGGGTGGGGGCTGGCCGTGCTGTCCAACGCCCCGGACGACACCGCGCAGGCCGTGCTGGGCCTGCCGGTGGCCGCGTACTTCGAGCACCTGATGTTCAGCTGCTACCTGAAGCTGGCCAAGCCGGATCCGGACTGCTTCCGCGCCGCGCTGGCCGTGCTCCGGGCCGAGCCTGCCGACGTCATCTTCCTGGACGACCGGCCGGGTAACGTGGCCGCCGCCAGCGTGCTGGGTATCCGGGCTGCCCGGTTCACCGACGCCACCGCAGCCCGGGCTGACCTGGCCCGGTACGGCATCAGCGTGCCCTGACCCGGGCCTGGACCCCAGGCCCCGCGGGTCCGGGTTAACCCTGAACTTTCCCCTACTGGGGCGACCCGAGCTGGCCGTTCAGGAAACCCTCAGCGTAGTGTCGTATACGTGTTGGCCAGTCTGGTGGCCGCCGTGGTGGCCGCCCTCTGTTACGGAATCGCCGCCGTCATGCAGGCCGTGGCGGTACGCGCGGCCAGCAGGCGCACGGCTGACCGGACCCACCCGGCCAGCGCGCTCGGCGAGGTGGACCCAGGCCTGATCGTCCGGCTGCTCGGCCAGTGGCGCTTCCTGGTCAGCCTCGCCCTCGACATGTTCGGCTTCGTGGCCCAGCTGGTCGCGCTGCGGCGGCTGCCGCTGTTCGCCGTCCAGGCCATCGTGGCGGGCAACCTGGCCGTCACCGCGGTGCTCGCCTCCTGGCTGATCAAGATCCAGCTGACCTGGCGGGAGTGGACGGCCGTAGCCGGCGTGGTGGTCGGCATCGGCCTGCTCGGCCTGTCGGCCGGGGCCGAGGGAGCCAGCGCGGTCAGCGAGACATTCAAGCTGGCGCTGCTCGTGGCCGTGGCCGGCATCGCGGTGGCCGGGGTGGCCGCGTCCAGGCTCAGGAACCCCGCTCGCACCCTGGTGCTGGGCGCGGTGGCCGGTCTCGGCTACGGCGTGGTCGCGGTGGCCGCCCGGGTGCTGCCCGGGTTCTCGCTCAGCGAACTGGTCCGCGACCCGGCCGCCTACGCGCTGGCCGCGGCGGGCATCGTGTCGTTCATGCTGTACGCCACCGCGCTGGAAGGCGGCAGCGTCACGGTGGCCACAGCCGCGGTAGTGCTGACCGAGACCGCGCCACCCGCCCTGATCGGCGTGCTTTTCCTGGGCGACCACACCAGGCCGGGCCTGACCGTGGTCGCTGTCCTGGCCTTCATCCTGGCCGTGGCCTGCGCGGTGCTGCTGGCCCGGTTCGGTGAGGCTGGTGATCACGACCAGGGCACGGAGCACGACCGGCTGCGTTCCACGGACGGGGAACCGAGCACATCGACCGTGTGCTGATATCCTGAAGTTCCGTGGACCGGCGGGTTCTCCGCATCGCACCGACCACGGGAGCCTTCACTTGGCTGCGTCACCGTATGTATCACGGCAAGTACCACGGCACGCACCGACCAGGCACCTCTTTGTCACCGGGGGAGTTGCTTCCAGTCTCGGCAAGGGCCTGACTGCATCCAGCCTGGGCCGGCTGCTCAAGCTGCGTGGCCTGAACGTCACCATGCAGAAGCTCGATCCGTACCTGAACGTCGATCCGGGCACGATGAACCCCTTCCAGCACGGTGAGGTGTTCGTGACCGACGACGGGACGGAGACCGATCTCGACGTCGGGCACTACGAGCGGTTCCTGGATACCAGGCTGCGCGGCTCGGCCAACGTCACCACCGGGCAGATCTACTCCAGCGTTATCGCCAAGGAGCGCCGCGGCGACTACCTGGGTGACACTGTCCAGGTCATCCCGCACATCACCAATGAGATCAAGTCCCGCATCATCGAGATGGGCGGGCCCGACGTCGACGTGGTCATCACCGAGGTCGGCGGCACCGTGGGCGACATCGAGTCGCAGCCGTTCCTGGAGGCGATCCGGCAGATCCGGCACGAGATCGGCCGGGAGCACTGCTTCTTCCTGCACGTCTCGCTGCTGCCCTACATCGGCCCGTCCGGAGAGCTGAAGACCAAGCCGACCCAGCACTCGGTGGCCGCGCTGCGCAGCATCGGCATCCAGCCGGATGCCATCGTGTGCCGCAGCGACCGGCCGATCAGCGACGGGCTCAAGCGGAAGATCAGCCTGATGTGCGACGTGGACGAGGAAGCGGTGGTATCCGCCGTGGACGCCCCGTCCATCTACGACATCCCCAAGGTGCTGCACACCGAGGGGCTGGACGCGTACGTGGTGCGGCGGCTCGGCCTGCCGTTCCGTGACGTGGACTGGAGCGACTGGGACGAGCTGCTGCGCCGGGTGCACAGGCCGGCGCACAGCGTCACCATCGCGCTGGTCGGCAAGTACGTCGACCTGCCCGATGCCTACCTCTCGCCCGCCGAAGCGCTGCGGGCCGGCGGCTTCGCCAACGACGCCCGGGTGAACATCCGGTGGGTGACCAGCGACAACTGCCAGACCCCGGAAGACGCGGCCCGGCAGCTGGCCGACGTGGACGGCATCCTGATCCCGGGCGGGTTCGGGGTGCGCGGCATCGAGGGCAAGGTCGGCGCGATCCAGTTCGCCCGGGAGAACGGCATCCCGCTGCTCGGCCTGTGCCTCGGCCTGCAGTGCCTGGCCATCGAGGTGGCCAGGGACGTGGCCGGCCTGGCCGACGCGAACAGCGCCGAGTTCGACCCGGACACCCCGCACCCGGTCATCGCGACCATGGCCGATCAGGAGGACGTGGTGGCCGGGGAGCGGGACATGGGCGGCACCATGCGGCTCGGGCTGTTCCCGGCCGTGCTGGCCGAGGGCTCCTTGGTGCGCGAGCTGTACGGCACGGACGTGGTGCAGGAACGGCACCGGCACCGGTACGAGGTGAACAACGCCTACCGCGGCGCCCTGGAAGAGGCCGGGCTGATCTGCTCCGGCCTGTCGCCGGATGGCCGCCTGGTCGAGTTCGTCGAGCTGCCGCGCAGCGAGCACCCGTTCTTCGTGGCCACCCAGGCCCATCCGGAGTTCCTGTCCCGGCCGACCCGGGCCCATCCGCTGTTCGCCGGCCTGGTCGCCGCGGCCCGCGAGCGGGCCAGGTCGGTGAGCCGGGGCGAGCCGGCCGTCGGCCAGCCCGCCGCGGCCACCGCGTGACCTCCGCGGTGGGCCGGCCCGGCCAGGTCCCGCTGCGCGATGCGGCCGCGAGCTGGCCGGTGGTGTCCTCCGCCGAGCAGGCTCGCGGCCCGGTCGTCACGCTGCGCAGCGACCAGGTCCGGATGCCGGACGGCGACGTGGTACCGCGGCAGGTGGTGCAGCATCCGGGCGCGGTAGCCGTGGTCGCCCTGGACGAGGCCGGCCGGGTGCTGCTGATCCGGCAGTACCGGCATCCGGTCGGCCGGCTGCTGTGGGAGATCCCGGCCGGGCTGCGTGATGTCGAGGGTGAGCCGCTGCACGCCACCGCGGCCCGGGAACTGGTCGAGGAGACCGGCTACGCCGCTGCGGACTGGCAGGTGCTGGCCGATTACTTCTCCTCGCCGGGGATCAGCACCGAGCGGATCCGGGTATTTCTGGCCCGTGAGCTGCGCCGGGTTCCGGACGAGGAGCGGAACTACGTCGCGTCGCACGAGGAGGCGCAGCTCATGCTGCGCTGGGTGGACCTGGCCACCGCGGTAGACCGGTTCATAGCGGGTGACCTGCACAATGGCGTCACGGCGGTGGGTATCTTGTCCGCGTATGCCGCTCGGTGTGGCGGGTTCACGGGCCTCCGGCCCGTGGACGCGCCCGGGGACTGATTCAGCCAGTGGCGGCGGGTCCGGCAGGACTCGGCGCGCCCGGCAACGGGGCCGGGCGCAGGAGTTACGGAGAGAGGGCTTGCGGCCAATGAAGGTAGGCATTCCCCAGGAAGTCAAGAACCACGAGTACCGGGTGGCGATCACCCCGGCCGGCGTCCATGAGCTGGTGCGCAACGGCCATCAGGTGGTCATCCAGGCCGGCGCCGGCACCGGGTCGTCCATTCCCGACGGGGATTTCGTGACGGCCGGCGCGGAGATTCTGCCCACCGCGGATGATGTGTGGCAGGCCGGCGATCTGATCCTCAAGGTGAAGGAACCGGTGGCCGAGGAATACCAGCGGATGCGCAAGGGCCAGATGCTGTTCACCTACCTGCACCTGGCCGCGTCGCGGCCGTGCACGGACGCGCTGCTCGATTCCGGGATTACCTCGATCGCGTACGAGACCGTGCAGCTCACGGACGGGTCACTCCCGCTGCTCGCGCCCATGTCCGAGGTAGCGGGCCGGATGGCGCCCCAGGTGGGCGCTCATCACCTGCAGCGGGACGGAGGCGGGCGTGGCGTGCTGATGGGCGGGGTGTCCGGCGTATATGCGGCCAAGGTCGTGGTGCTCGGCGCTGGCGTCTCCGGCATGAACGCCGCCGCCATCGCGCTCGGCATGCAGGCCGAGGTGCTGCTGCTGGACAAGAACGTCGCCCGGCTGCGCTCGGCGGACGCGATCTACCAGGGCCACCTCCAGACGGTGGCGTCCAACACGTACGAGGTGGAACGCGCGGTGATCGACGCGGACCTGGTCATCGGCGCGGTGCTGGTGCCCGGGGCCAAGGCGCCCACGCTGGTGACCAACGAGCTGGTGTCCCAGATGAAGTCCGGATCGGTGCTGGTGGACATCTCGATCGACCAGGGTGGCTGCTTCGAGGATTCGCACGCCACCACGCACGCCGAGCCCACCTACCGGGTGCACGACTCGGTGTTCTACTGCGTGGCCAACATGCCCGGTGCGGTGCCGCACACATCCACCTACGCACTGACCAACGTCACGCTGCCCTATGTGCTCGAGCTGGCCAACCAGGGCTGGCGGGACGCGCTGCGCGGCGACCCGTCGCTCGCCCCCGGGCTGCACACCCACGAGGGGGTGCTGACCTGCCAGCCGGTCGCTGACGCGCATGGCCTGCCCGCCACGCCGGTGAGCGAGGTACTCAGCTGACCGCCCTGGCGGGCGCGGTCGGCCGGTACCTGGACCACCTGACGGTTGAGCGTGGCCTGGCCGCGCACACGCTGCAGGCCTACCGCCGGGACCTGCTGCGTTACCAGGCCATGCTCGCCGCCCGGGGCCGGACCGTGATCGGCGAGGTGACCACGGACGATGTCGCGGCGTTCGTGGCCGGGCTGCGCGAAGGGGATGGCGAGCATCTCCCGCTGGCTGCCAGCTCGGCCGGGCGGGCCGTGGTCGCGGTGCGCGGCCTGCACGCGTTCGCCATGGCCGAGGGGCTGGCCGGGACCGATCCGGCCAGCGCCGTGCACCCGCCCGCGTCGCCCCGGAAGCTGCCCCGGGCCATCGCGGTGCCGGACGTGGCGGCGCTGATCGAGGCGGCGGCCGCGGGCGCTGGCGATGACCGGATGCGCCCGCTGCGCGACCGCGCACTGCTGGAACTGCTGTACGGGACCGGTGCCCGGATCTCCGAGGCGGTCGGGCTCGACGTCGATGATCTCGGCTTCACGGCCGTGCCGCCAGGCCACCGCCTGGATCACCAGCAGCCGCCGGCCACGGTCCGGCTGTCCGGCAAGGGCGGCCGGGACCGGCTGGTGCCGGTGGGCCGGTACGCCCGGGAGGCGCTGGAGGCCTACCTGGTGCGGGGGCGCCCGGCGCTGGCCGCCGCGTCCCGGCGGGGGTCGGCCAGCCCGGCCGTGTTCCTCAACGCCCGGGGCGGCCGGCTCACCCGGCAGGGCGCGTGGGCGGTGCTCAAGGCGGCCGCGGCCCGGGCCGGCCTGGGCGGGGTGTCGCCGCACACGCTGCGGCACTCCTACGCCACCCACCTGCTGGACGGCGGTGCCGACGTGCGGGTGGTGCAGGAACTGCTCGGGCACGCCTCGGTCACCACCACCCAGATCTACACCATGGTCACGGTGGACAAGCTGCGCGAGGTGTACTCGGCCGCGCACCCACGGGCCCTCGGCTAGGACGTCCCGCCATCCCCGGCGATTAGCTGGCGTACGGTGAGTCGGCTTGCCGGCCGGCCAGGCAGGGCCTAGTGTCCTGATTCCAGCGGAGGCATTTTTGCCGAGTCCGCCGGGGAGGTGCGGCGCATGGCAGCAGGGACGCACGTGATCGAGATGGAGCCCGGCATGATCGGGCCCACCGGTCGGCCGCTTCCGGCCTTTCCCGACCCGGAGCCCTTGCTCAACCACGGTCCCGCCCGCGTCGTCGCAGTCTGCAACCAGAAGGGCGGGGTTGGCAAGACCACGACCACGATCAACCTGGGCGCTGCCCTGGCCGAGCAGGGCCGCCGCGTCCTGCTGGTGGACTTCGACCCGCAGGGCGCGCTGTCGGTCGGCCTCGGCATCCAGCCGCACGAGCTGGACTACACCGTCTACAACCTGCTCATGGAACGCGGCCTGAGCCCCGCCGACGTGGTCTTCAAGACCAGCATGAACGGCATGGACCTGCTGCCCAGCAACATCGACCTGTCCGGGGCCGAGGTCCAGCTGGTGCATGAGGTCGGCCGTGAGTTCGTGCTGGGCGGGGTGCTGCAGCCAGTGCTGCCCGAATACGACGTGGTACTCATCGATTGCCAGCCTTCGCTCGGCCTGCTCACCGTGAACGCGCTGGCCTGCGCGGCGGGCGTGCTGGTCCCGCTGGAGTGCGAGTACTTCGCCATGCGCGGGGTGGCCCTGCTGCTGGAAACCATCGACAAGGTGTCCACCCGGCTGAACCCGCGGCTGGGCATCGACGGGCTGCTGGCCACCATGTACGACTCCCGGACGCTGCACTCCCGTGAGGTGCTGGCCGAGGTGGTGAAGGGGTTCGGGGACAAGGTGTTCCACACCGTGATCAACCGCACCGTGCGCTTCCCCGACGCCACCGTGGCCGGTGTGCCGATCACCAGCTTCGACCCCTCGTCCACCGGCGCGAACTCCTACCGGGAACTCGCCAAGGAAGTACTGGACCGGTGGCGGCAGGCGCACTGACGGGGAGCGGGTAGCGGCCAGGAAGGCGGGCGGCAGTGAGCCGTGCGCGCCGGGTGAGCCTGCCCGGTGTCGCCGAACTGCTCCGGCCGGCCCGGCCTGGCCCGGCTCCGGCGAGCCGGCCCACCGGCCAGCGGGCGCGAGGCTCATCCGCAGAAGATCACCGTCTACCTGTCCGCGGCCGAACTGCTCGACCTGGAGCGAGCCCGGCTCTTGCTGCGCGGCTACGGCATTACTGTGGATCGTGGCAGGCTGGTCCGGGAGGCCATCGCCGTGCTGCTCGCCGATCTCGATGCCGAGGGGGAGGCGAGCCTGCTGGCCGGACGGCTGCGGGACACGACATGAGGCGGCGGATAACGGGGTGGCAGGTGCGGTGACAGCCGAGCCAGGCGATGCGGCTGCGCAGGGCACCAGCACGGCCGGCTTCGAGGTGCACCTCGATGTTTTCGAGGGTCCGTTCGACCTGCTGCTCGGCCTGATCTCCAGGCACAAGCTGGACATCACTGAGGTCGCGCTGTCCCAGGTGACCGACGAGTTCATCGCCTACATCCGGGCCCGGGCCGACGGCTGGGACCTGGATCAGGCCAGCTACTTCCTGCTCGTGGCGGCGACCCTGCTCGACCTCAAGGCGGCCCGGCTGCTGCCCAGCGGCGAGGTCGAGGACGAGGAGGACCTGGCCCTGCTGGAGGCCAGGGACCTGCTGTTCGCGCGGCTGCTGCAGTACCGGGCGTACAAGGAGGTCGCGGCGGTGTTCGCGGGCCGGATGTCGGTCCAGGGCCGCCGGTTCGCCCGCCGGGTGCCGATGGAGCCTCAGTTCGCTGAGCTGCTCCCGGAAGTGCTGCTCGGCCTGGGGCCGGCCGAGTTCGCGGCCATCGCGGCCCGCACGCTGGCCCCCCGCCCGGTGCCCGAGGTGTCCACCGCGCACCTGCACACTCCACAGACCACCGTCCGCGAGCAGGCGGCCATCCTGGCCAGCCAGCTGACCCGGCTGGGCCGGGCCACGTTCCGGCGGCTGGCCGCCGACTGCGCGGGGACGTACGAGGTGGTAGCCAGGTTCCTGGCTCTGCTCGAGCTGTACCGGGAAGGCAGTGTGAGCTTCGACCAGGTCACCCCGCTCGGTGAGCTGTACGTCACCTGGGTCGCGGGTGAGCAGTCCGGGCCAGGCCCGGCCGGGGAAGGAAACGAGTGATCATGAGCGAGGTCCCCGGCCCGGTGCCGGACTACGAGCCGCCGCTGCCGCCTGGGCCGGCCGGGGGGCCGGGACCGCAGGACGCGGCGCCGGGCGACGCGCCCGGCGGGCCCGGGCTGCGGGCCAGCCTGGAGGCCATCCTGCTCGTGGTGGACGAGCCGGTGCCCGAAGTGGTCATCGCCCAGGTGCTGGAACGGCCGCGCGGCGAGGTAGCCGCCGCGCTGCGCGCGCTGGCCGCGTCCTATGACGCGGAGGAACGCGGCTTCGACCTCCGCGAGGTGGCCGGCGGCTGGCGGTTCTACACCCGGGCCGACTGCGCGCCGGTGGTGGAGCGGTTCGTCCGGGACGGGCAGGAGGTGCGGCTCACCCAGGCCGCGCTGGAGACGCTGGCCGTGGTGGCCTACCGCCAGCCGGTGAGCCGGGCCAGGGTGTCCGCGGTGCGCGGGGTCAACTGCGACAGCGTGCTGCGCACGCTCACGCTGCGCGGCCTGGTCGAGGAGGCCGGCACCGACACCGAGACGGGGGCTATCCTCTACCGCACGACCGGGTACTTCCTGGAGCGGCTCGGCCTGGCCAGCCTGGCGGAACTCCCGGAACTCGCGCCGTTCCTGCCCGAACATATCGAGGACGTTGAGGATACCGTCGATGAGCGCCAGGGAGCTTGACGGTGCTAGCCCGGGGGGGCGACCCCCCGGACCCCCCGATCGCCGCTCCGCGCCGAGCGGCGGCAAGCCGCCGCGGCAAGACCTGGGGGGGCGACCCCCCGGACCCCCCGATCGCCGCTCCGCGCCGAGCGGCGGCAAGCCGCCGCGGCAAGACCTGGCTCGGCGGGACACGCCTCCGCCGCACCCCGCCCCGCCAGCCGAGGAGGAAGAGCGCGACAGCCTGACCGACGTGCCGGGCGGGGTCCGGCTGCAGAAGGTGCTCGCCGCGGCCGGGGTGGGCAGCCGCCGGCACTGCGAGGAACTGATCGGCGCGGGCCGGGTCGAGGTGGACGGTGAGACGGTGCGCCGGTACGGCGCCCGGGTGGACCCGGAGCACCAGATCATCCGGGTGGACGGGCGGCGGATCCCGGCTCAGCAGGACGTGGTGTACCTGGCGCTGAACAAGCCCGGCGGGGTACTCACCACGATGTCGGACGACCGGGGACGGCCCACCATCGCCGACTACCTCGGCGACCAGTCGCAGCGGCTCTATCACGTCGGGCGGCTCGACTACGACACCGAGGGCCTGATGCTGCTGATGAACGACGGCGAGCTGGCCCACCGGCTGGCCCACCCCAGCTACGGCGTGCTCAAGACCTACCTGGCCGACGTGCCCGGCCCGGTGTCCCGGGACACCGTCCGGCAGCTGCTCAGCGGCATCGAACTGGACGACGGTGTGGCCAGCGCGGACAAGTTCCGGGTCGTCGAGCGGGCCGGTACCCGGGCCCTGGTGGAGATCACCCTGCACGAGGGGCGCAAGCACATCGTGCGGCGGATGCTGGCCGAGGCCGGTCACCCGGTGCAGCCGGCTGGTCCGCACCCATGTCGGCCCGGTCGCGCTGGGTTCGCTGCGGCCCGGTACCACCCGGCCGCTCAGCACCCGGGAAATAGGCGAGCTGTATGCCGCAGTTGGACTGTAGCCAGGCCGGGCACGATCACGGGTGCCACGCTGAGCTGGTGTGACAGGATCGAGCCTGATGACTCGGCGGAGCCGACGGCATAAGGAGCAGGCTGGTGGCGGTCAGGGCAATCCGGGGTGCGGTCCAGGTCGAGGCGAACGACCGGGAAGCCATCCTCGAGGGCACCACTGAGCTGGTCACCGAGGTGATGGGGCGGAACGCGCTGCACCCCGACGACGTGATCAGCGTGGTGTTCACCGGGACGCCCGATCTGACCGCCGAGTTCCCGGCCCTGGCCGCACGGAAGATCGGGTTCCAGGACGTGCCGCTGCTGTGCACCACCGAGATCGCCGTTCCGCACGGCATGCCCCGGGTAGTCCGGCTGCTCATGCACGTGGAGACGGACCAGCCCCGGTCGGCCATCCAGCATGTCTACCTGCGCGGAGCGGCCGCGCTGCGGCTGGACATCGCGCAGTGAACGAGCCGGTGCTGGACCTGCCGGACAGCCCGGTGCCGGCCAGTTCGGTCATTATCGGGACCGGCCTGATCGGCACGTCGGTGGCGCTGGCCCTGCGGTCCCGCGGGGTCACCGTCTGGCTGGCCGACCGGGACCAGGCGGCGGCCCAGCTGGCCGCCGACATGGGTGCCGGTGAGCTCTTGCCTGGCGGCTGGCCGCCGCCCGGGCCTGTGGGCGGGGGAGGCGGGGCGCGCCGCAGGCGCGTTCCCGCCGAGCCGGCCTTCGGCGCGGAGCGGCGACCGGGGGCCGGGGGTGGTCCCCCGGGGAAGCAGAGCGGGGGGCCGTCCCCCCGGGCAAGCACCGCCGACATCGCTGTATTGGCGGTACCGCCGGCCGCGGTGGCGGCGACGCTGCGCGACGCGCAGGACCGCGGGCTGGCCCGCTGGTACACCGACGTGGCCAGCGTGAAGAGCCAGCCGCTGGCCCAGGCGGCCGCGCTGGGCTGTGATCTGGCCTCGTTCGTGCCCGGGCATCCGCTGGCCGGCCGGGAGCGGTCCGGCCCGGCCGCGGCCCGGGCCGACCTGTTCCTCGGCCGTCCCTGGGTGGTCTGCCATGGGGCCGGCATCCCGGCCCGCGGGGTAGCCGCCGTCGAGGCGCTGGCCCGGGCCTGTGGCGCGGAGCCGGTACGGACGGGCCCCGCCGAGCACGACACCTGGGTGGCGCTGGTGTCGCACGCCCCGCACGTAGTATCCGCGGCGATGGCCGCCCGGCTCACCGAGGCGCAGGACGGCGCCCTGGCCCTGGCTGGGCCGGGACTGCGCGACGTGACCCGGATCGCGGCGGGGGACACCCGGCTGTGGGCGCAGATCCTGGCCGCCAACGCGGCGCCGGTCGCGGGTGTGCTGGCCGCGGTGGGTGCCGACCTGATAGCCGTGGCCGAGGAACTGGCCGAGGTGGCAGCCCACCGGCCACCCGGCACCGGGCCGGCGCCCGAGCTCAAGCTGCTGGCCGCGCTGCTGGACCAGGGCGTTGCGGGCGTGACCCGGCTGCCCGGCAAGCGGGGCGGGCCGGCCCGGGCCGAGACCCAGGTCCAGGTGGTGATCCGGGACCAGCCGGGTGAGCTGGCCCGGCTGGTCCAGGCGGCCGGTACGGCCGGGGTCAATATCGAGGACATCCGCATCGAGCATTCACCCGGGCTGCCGGTCGGCGTGGCCGAGCTGACCGTCCGCCCGGAGGCGGCCGGGCCGCTGACTGAGGCACTCGCGGCTGATGGATGGCCCGTCCGCCGGTAGCATCGCCTGCGTGACCGAGTGCCTTATTATCGCCGTGGACGGCCCGGCCGGGTCCGGCAAATCCACCGCCGCCCGCGGCGTGGCCACCAGCCTGGGACTGCGCTACCTGGACACCGGGGCCATGTACCGCGCGCTGACCTGGTGGATGCTGCAGCACGGGGTCGCGGTGAGCGACGCCGGGGCGGTGGCCGAGCAGGCCGGCCAGCCGGTGCTCGAGGTGGGCACCGACCCGGGGCAGCCCTGGATCACGGTGGACGGCACCGACGTGACCGGGCTGATCCGCACCCGGCAGGTGTCCAACGCGGTCAGTGCGGTGGCATCGGTGCCGGCCGTCCGGGCCCGGCTGGTCGCTATGCAGCAGGCCATCATCGCGCAGACCTGCGCGGCCGGGCCGGGAATCGTGGCTGAGGGCCGGGACATCGGCACCGTGGTCGCACCGGGCGCACCGGTCAAAGTCTTCCTGACGGCCAGCGAGACCGCCCGGGCCGAGCGGCGCAGCGCGGACCTGGTCACCGACCCGGGCGCCACGCTGGCCGTAACCCAGGCCGAGCAGCAGCGCCGGGACCACGCCGACGCGCCGCAGACGGCCAAGGCGGCCGACGCGGTGCAGATCGACTCGACCGCGCTGGACCCGGCCAGGGTAGTCAGTGTGATCACCGGTCTGGCCCGGCAGCAGGCCGGAGCGGCGTGGTCGAGATGACCGGGTGGGCAGCTGAGCCGGGCGACTGGACGACGGACGCCGCCACGCCGGAGGGACTGGACGTCCCGGTGGTGGCCGTGGTCGGCCGCCCCAACGTGGGCAAGTCGACGCTGGTCAACCGGATCCTGGGCAGCCGTCAGGCGGTGGTCCAGGACGTCCCCGGGGTGACCAGGGACCGGGTGGCCTACGACGCCACCTGGCGCGGCCGGGCGTTCACGCTGGTGGACACCGGCGGCTGGGAGCCGTTCCCGGGTGCCGAGGAGGGCCAGTCCAGCCGGGCGCTGGCCGAGCAGGTCACGGCCCAGGCCCAGATCGCGGTGGACGCCGCGGACGCGGTGCTGTTCGTGGTCGACGCGGTGGTCGGGGTGACCGACGCGGACGACGCCGTGGCCGCGGTGCTGCGCCGGTCTGGGAAGCCGGTGGTCCTCGCGGCCAACAAGGTGGACAGCGAGGTCGCCGAGCCTGCCGCGACCGCGCTGTGGTCGCTGGGCCTCGGTGAGCCGCAGCCGGTCAGCGCGCTGCACGGCCGGGGCAGCGGCGACCTGCTGGACGCGGTGCTGGACGCACTGCCCAAGGCGCCCCGCGAGGTCATCGGCGCCGAGGGCGGCCCGCGCCGGGTCGCGCTCATCGGGCGCCCCAACGTGGGCAAGTCCAGCCTGCTGAACAAGCTGGCCGGGCAGACCCGGGTGCTGGTGGACGCGGTGGCCGGGACGACCCGGGATCCGGTCGACGAGCTGATCGAGCTGGGCGGCGCCACCTGGCGGTTCGTGGACACGGCCGGCATCCGGCGGCGGGCCAGCCAGAGCCAGGGGGCGGACTTCTACGCGGCGCTGCGCACCACCGGGGCACTGGAACGGGCCGAGGTTGCGGTGCTGCTGGTGGACGCCAGCGAGCCGCTCACCGAGCAGGACCTGCGCATTGTGTCCATGGTGATCGACGCGGGACGCGCGCTGGTCCTCGCGTACAACAAGTGGGACCTGGTCGACGAGGACCGCCGGGCCCAGCTGGACCGGGAGATCGACCGCCAGCTGCACACCGCGCGCTGGGCGCCCCGGGTCAACATCTCGGCCCGGACCGGGCGGCACGTGGACCGGCTCGTCCCCGCCCTCGAGCTGGCCCTGGACAGCTGGGACACCAGGGTGCCCACCGGCCGGCTGAACGCGTGGCTCACCGAGGTCGTCGCGGCCACCCCGCCACCGTCCCGCGGGGGCCGGCTGCCGCAAGATTCTTTTCGCTACCCAGGCCGGTATCCGGCCGCCGCACTTCGTGCTGTTCAGCACCGGCTTCCTGGAGGCCGGCTACCGCCGGTTCATCGAGCGGCGGCTGCGCGAGGAGTTCGGCTTCGAGGGCAGCCCGCTCCGGGTGTCGATGCGGCTCCGGGACCGCCGGGCCGCGCGCCGCGGCGGCCGGGCCGGCCAGCAGCGCTGAGCCGTACTGAACCGGCCGCCCTCCCCCGGGGGCCGCGCGACTGCGCTTTCGGGGAGGGCGGCCGGTGGCTCAGCAGGTGAGGCGGAACCACACCGTGGTACCCACCTGGTCCCGGACATAGCCCCAGCTGTCCGCGAGCTGGTCGACCAGGAACAGGCCATGCCCGTCCGGGGCCAGCACCTCGCCTTTGACGACCGGGGTACTGGACGCGGACCCGTGGTCGATGACCTCGATCCGCACCGCGCCCGCTAGCCGGAGCACCACGACGGTGACCGTGCCGCCCGGCCGCCCCGACGCGGTGTGCAGGATGGCGTTGGTAACGAGCTCGGAGCACAGTAAAACGGCGACGTCGCAGCACACGTGCCCGGGGCCGAGTGCCCTGGCCACGAACGCCCGGGCCTCGGCTACGTTCCTGGTCTGGCCGGGCAGGGTCAGGCTGCCAGCGGTCACCGGGGTGGTACTAGCGCCGGGGGCCGACCCTCCGGGCCCCCCGATCGCCGCTTCGCGCCGGGCGGCGGTGCTGCCGCCGCCGCTGACCACGCCGGCCGATCCCCCAGACCCCCCGGCCGCCGCTTCGCGCCGACTGGCGCTGCCACCGCGGTTGACCGCGGAGGTGGTGGCTGCCATCTCTGCTGCGCTCCTTCCGGGTCCGGCCGCGCGCGCAGAGGCCATGCTCCCCGCCGTGTTCCCCGCAGGGCCCCCCACAGCGCCGGTACCCGGGTTCTCAGTCCGCTTAGTAGCGGATCAGATACTGCCTGTCAGATCCATGATGGTGCGGGCCTGCACCTCACGCAAGTGCGTAGCACAAATATGAGGTACGAAATTTCAGATGAGATCTCACCCCCTTCGCAATTCCAGTATCGTTACTTCCCATACCGCAGAGTGCGGTAGCGGCTGCCCTGAGGCCTGGGGCAGCGCCAGTTCTCTCTGCCTGCGGGAGGGGAGGCACTCGTGTCCCACGGTCCCACAGTCCGGCGGCGCCGGCTCGGGTCAGAGTTAAGGCGGCTGCGCGAGGCGCATTCTTTCAAGCTTGAAGAGGCGGCCGACAAACTGGGGCTGGCCGCATCGACCCTCTCGCGCATCGAGACCGGGAAGGCGCCGACCCGGACCGCCTACCTGACCACCATGTTCGAGATGTACGACGTGGACGATCCCGGCCAGCGCCAGGTGCTCACCGAGATGGCCCGGGAGGGCCATCGCAAGGGCTGGTGGGCCGTGTACGACGACGTGCTGCCGACCGGGTTCGACGTCTATGTCGGGCTGGAGGCCGAGGCGGCCGCGCTGCGCGTGTTCGAGGACCAGGTAGTGCATGGCCTGCTGCAGACCGAGGCCTACGCCCGGACCGTGATGACCTCGGTGCGGCGGCGGCAGCAGCCCCGGCAGATCGAGCGGGCGGTGGAGCTCCGGCTGGAGCGCCAGCGGGTGCTGACCCGCGATGACCCGGTGAAGCTGTGGTGCATCCTCAACGAGCCGGTGATCTCCCGGATGATCGGCGGCCCGGAGGTCATGCGCGGCCAGCTGGCCCATCTGCTCGAGGCGGCCGAGTGGCCGAACGTGACGATCCAGGTACTGCCGCTCTGCAGCGGGGTGCATCCGGCGCTGAATGGCCCGTTCTGCATCCTCGAGTTTCCTGAGCGCGGCGATCCGGATGTGGTGTATACGGAGGGTGTCGCCGGACACGCATATCTGGAAAGAGAATCCGACGTGCGTACTTGCGCCGAGGTCTTTGACCTGCTCCGGGCGGCTGCCCTGTCTCCCGCTGATACCGTGAAATTGATCGGCAGAATGGCCGGTGACGCCGGCTGACCAGAATTCCTGGCTAGTGGTCCTGCTAACGGCATAGAAAGGGCACAGCGATGACCCCTGATTTCACCAACGCGCGCTGGTTCAAGAGCAGCGCCTCCAGCGTCACGGGCTGCGTCGAAGTAGCACACCTGCCCGATGACCTGGTCGCGCTGCGCGACTCGAAAGACATCAGCAAGGCACCGCATGTCTTCAACCGCCGGGAGTGGACGGCGTTCCTGGCCGGGGTGCGGAACGGCGAGTTCGACCTGCCGGTCCGCTAGTGGTGGCCCGCTGCCGGTGCCCGGCCCCGGCTGGCCGGGCACCGGCAGCGGGATCAGCCCGGCGGGGGCGTTAGGCAGAAGATGGCCGGTGTGCGGCCGGGATGACATCGCGGTGGGCGGTAGCGCTGAGGAAGGCGTCCCATTCGGCCGCCGTGAACATCAGCGCCGGCCCGTCCGGGTGCCGTGAGTTGCGCACCGCGACGTCGCCGCCAGCCAGGAAGGCCACCTCCACGCAGTTCCCCCCGGTAGGGCCGCTGTGCCTGCTCTTAACCCAGGTGGCACCGGCCAGCCGGGTGGCGGCCCGGCCGTTGTGGCTGCTGGTCATCAAGTCCCCTCCACGTCCATCATGATGCCGCGGAGGATATCCGGTGAATCGGCGGGCGGGGCGCTGGCCAGGCTCAGCCGCTCCAGGGCCAGCAGGTACAGCTCCACCTCGGCCCGCTTGTCGATGTAGGTGGCGCTGGTCAGCTGCTCGGCGTAGACCATGTCGGGCAGCCCGGGGTCGGCGAAGCGCAGGATGCTGAACGAGCCGGGCGCGCCGTGGCTCACCGCGGGGAACGGGGTGATCTGCAATGTCAGCCAGGGCTGGCCGCAGGCCTCCCGGAGGTAGTCGAGCTGGCGGCGGAGCACCGCCGGGCCGCCGACCGGCCGGCGCAGCGCGACCTCGTCGACGATGGCCCACAGCCGGGTGCCGCCCGCGGCGAAGTGCCGCTGGCGGTCCTTGCGCAGCACGACCAGCCGGTCCGCCTCGTCCAGCGGGAATTCGCCGAGCGCCAGCACGGCGGCCGCGTATTCCTCGGTCTGCAGCAGCCCGGGCACGAACTGCGCGTCGTAGCTGCGGATCGACTGAGCCGATTCTTCCAGCCCGATGTAGGCCTGGAACCAGGGTGGCAGCACGTCGTGATACCGGTGCCACCAGCCGGGCTGATTGGCCCGGCTGGCCAGCGTGAGCAATTGCTCGCGTTCGGCCTTGTCGGTGATGCCGTACAACGTGAGCAGGTCGGCGATGTCAATCTCGCGGACGGCATTCCGGCCCAGCTCTATCCGGCTGATCTTGGATTCCGATCCGCGGATGGCTTGCGCCGCCTCATGTGCGCTGATTCCCCGGCTTTCGCGCAGGCGGCGCAGCTGGGCCCCGAGCAGCAGCCGCAGTACCGTCGGGCCGCCGACCGCGTCTGCCATCGACCCACTCCTCTCGGGAGAGAGCACACCGGGCAGTACGCACCGCCGGTGGCCGGGAGCACGGCCCACTCGGCCGGCCAAACCCGGCACCGGGGCTGCCTATCAGGAGGGGAAAGTGCGTCGCGGGCCGCCCATTTCAGCAGCCTTTGGATTGTATCGCCTGGGCCATTGCCGGGCACCCCCGGCGCGCGGCGCGCCTGGTGGCAGTGGTTAGCATCCTGGCCAGGGTCGTCTCCAGCGAAGGCAGGGTTATGCGCTACAGGTCGGTGGGTAACAGCGGGCTGCTCGTCTCGGTGGCCGGGCTGGGCTGTAACAACTTCGGCGGCCGGATCGACCTGCAGCAGACCAGGGCCGTGGTCGACGCGGCCATCGACGCGGGCATCACCCTGTTCGACACGGCGGACATCTACGGCCACGGCGGCGGATCCGAGGAGATGCTCGGTGAGGTGCTGGGCCGCCGCCGCGACCAGATCGTGCTGGCCACCAAGTTCGGCCATCAGAAGGTGGACCTGGGCTATGGTCCGGCTGCCGGGGCCAAAGGCGGCCGGGCCTACATCCGCCGCGCTGTGGCGGCCTCGCTGCGCCGCCTGCGTACCGACTACGTGGACCTCTACCAGCTGCACACCCCGGACCCGGCCACGCCGGTCGAGGAAACCCTGGACGCGCTGGGTGAGCTGGTCGCCGAGGGCAAGGTGCGTTACCTCGGCCATTCCAACCTGTCCGGCTGGCAGACCGCTGATGCCGCGCACGTGGCCCGGCAGGCCGGCCGTCAGCCGTTCATCTCGGCGCAGAACGCCTGGTCCCTGCTGGACCGGCAGGCCGAAGCGGAGCTGGTGCCCGCCGCCCGGCATTTCGGGCTCGGCGTGCTGCCCTACTATCCGCTGGCCAACGGCCTGCTCACCGGCAAGGTCCGGCGCGGCCAGCCGCCCGCCCCGGGTACCCGGCTGGCCAGCCGTCCGGGTTACATCACCGACGACAAGCTGGACCGGGTGGAGGTGCTGAGCGAATGGGCCGCCGACCACGGGACCAGCCTGCTCGACGTGGCCATCGGCGGCCTGGCCGCGCAGCCCGGCTGCGCCTCGGTGATCGCCGGAGCCACCTCCGCGGACCAGGTCAAGGCGAACGTGGCCGCCGCGGACTGGATCCCGTCCGCGGCCGAGCTGGCCGACCTGAACGCCGTCGTCCCGGCGCCGGATGGCGCGGGCTGAAGCCGGCCAGCTGAGCGGGTGGCCGGCTGAGCCGGGCTGGGTGCGCCGGGCGGGTCAGTTCCGGGCCACGGCCTTGTCGTACAGCGCTCGCACCGACCGGCCGAACCGGGCCGAATAGGACACGGACGGCGTGTCCCCGCCCTGCTCGTAACCGCCGATCACGCCGAGGACCGTGCCCAGGCCGGTGGCCCGGCGCACGTCGGCCAGGAATGGGCCGCCGCTGGTCCCGTTGGTGTACCCGCCGCAGTCGAACTCGAGCTGGTCCGGGCCGAACGCCCGGGTGGTGGACGTGCAGCTGATGGGCCGCTGCCGCCCGTCCGGGTAGCCGATCACCTGGACCTTCTGCGCCGGCCGCCACCCGGTGCCCAGCTTCTCGCCGCCGGTCAGGGCCTGGATGCTGGTGGTGTCACCAGGCTGGGACACGACCAGGAACGCGAAGTCGTCGTCCGGGTTCTGCGACGAGGCCCAGGACCGGTCCACGAACACCTGGGTCACCGTCCAGGCGCCGAACGGCTGCTGGCCGCGGTGGTACTCCGGCACGAAGTCCACGCTGCCCCGCCGCCAGCCCTGCATGCAGTGCGCCGCGGTGATGACCAGGTCCCCGGCCGGGCTGTCCACCACGCTGCCACTGCAGAAGTGCTGGCCCAGGTGGCCGGAGCCGGTGTTGAACAGGGCGCCTACGGCCGGGGTGCCGGTGTAGAACCGGCCGTGCAGCAGGGCGGGCGGCACGACTGGGGCCTTGCGGGGCAGTGACTTCACCGCGGCGGCGAGCCGGATGGCCAGCCGTTCGGCGCCCCGCGCGCCCGGCACCGCGGCCGCCACCCCGACCAGGGCCACGGCGGCCAGGCCGGCGCCCCACACAGCCCGTCTGGCCCGGGACACGCCTCCGGTGCGCACAATCTTCGTGCCATGTCGCCGCATCCATCCTCCTGCCTGGGCACTCCGGGGCTGGACCCAGCGATCGTGACCTGTTCTTAACATTGTGCGGGTGGGCCGCGCCCGGGGCCAGACCGGGTGGCCGGGAAGTTGCTGAGAGTCTGCTGGGCCTGGGCTGGCTGGCGGACCGGGCGTGGCCGGGAAGGATGCCGGCCCGGTATTCCGCGCGGCCGGGCGGGCGAGGACAATGCCTTCTGGTGAGCGTCGGCGAGCGTAAGATCGCCCCAGTGTGATTTGCGCTGATCGGGCGCGGTGTCACCCCTCTGGGACCGGGAGTGGCAGTCATCGGTCAACCGGGGTGAATAAAGGAGTCAAGTGCCATGTCTGGGATGGGTTCTCCCCTCCAGCTGACAAATCCCACGGTGGTCGCGGCGTTCCGGTCCGCGCTGATCCACCAGGGCATCATCGCGCTGCTCATCTTCTTCCTGCTGGCCATGCTCTGGGTCAGCGTGCGGGAGTGGATTCCCGCGTCCCGGCACCGGCCCGGGCCAGCGCCGGCCAGCCTGCTGGCGGCCGAGCCGGCCGCCCGGCGGGCGATCCGGATCGGCTTCGGCGTGCTGTGGCTGCTGGACGGCGTGCTGCAGATGCAGCCCGCCATGCCGCTCGGCCTGCCGTCCAACGTGACCCAGCCGGCCGCCGCCGGCGCGCCCGGCTGGGTGCGGGAACTGGTCGGCTGGGCCGCCAAGGGCTGGGCGTACCACCCGGTCAACGCGGCCGCGGCCGCGGTCTGGATCCAGATCGGCATCGGCATCTGGCTGCTGACCGCGGCCCGCGGCCGGTGGTCCCAGCTCGGCGGGCTGGCCAGCGTGGGCTGGGGCCTGCTGGTGTGGGTGTTCGGTGAAGCGTTCGGCGGCATCTTCGCGCCCGGGCTCAGCTGGCTGTTCGGCGCTCCCGGGGCGGCCCTGCTGTATGCGGTGGCCGGGGCGCTGATCGCGCTGCCCGACCGGGCCTGGCTCGGCGACCGGCTGGGCCGTGGCGTGCTGGCCGGGACGGGCGCGTTCCTGGCCGGGATGGCGGTGCTGCAGGCGTGGCCCGGCCGCGGCTTCTGGCAGGGCACGGTGGGCCGCCAGCCGGGCAGCCTGACCAGCATGGTGCAGGACATGTCGCAGACCTCGCAGCCCGGCTTCCTGGCCGCCTGGGTGCGCGGGTTCGCCTCATTCAGCGCCGCGCACGGATTCCTGGTCAACCTGGTGGTCGTGGCCGCCCTCGCGATTACCGGGGCCGCCCTGATCGGCGGGGCACTGGTCAGCCGGTGGCGGCCGGTGCTGCGGCCGGCCATCGGGCTGCTGCTCGTGCTGTCCGCGGCGGTCTGGGTGCTGATCCAGGACATGGGCGTGTTCGGCGGCCTGGGCACCGACCCGAACAGCATGATCCCGTTTGCGCTCATCGCGGTGGGCGGGTACCTGGCCGTGGCGCACGCACCGGCGCTCGCCACCGCGGCTGCCCCCGCGGCGGCTGCCCCCGCGGTGGCTGATACTGCGGCGGCTGGGCCGGCGGTGGCTGGGCCGGCGGTGGCTGATACTGCGGCGGCTGGGCCGGCCGCGGCTGCCCCTGCTGCGGCTGGCACCGCGGCGGCTGCCTCTGCGGCGGCTGGCACCGCGGCGGCGGCCGGCGCCGCGGCCGGCTGGCGAGACCGGCTCCGCCCCGGGCCGCTGGCCCGCGCGCTGGGCACCGCAAGCCCGCGGACGCTGGCGGCGGTGGGCGCGCTCGGCGTCGCCATCATCGGCGTGGTGCCCATGATGGCCGCGTCGGCCAGCACCACTGCGTCGCCCCTCATCGCGCAGGCGCTGGACGGGTCGAACGCCCCGCTGAACTTCCGGGCCCCCGCGTTCCAGCTGACCAACCAGGATGGCCGGCGGGTCAGCCTGGCCAGCCTGCGCGGCAAGGTGGTGCTGCTCACCTTCCTCGACCCGGTGTGCACGTCCGACTGCCCGCTGATCGCGCAGGAGTTCCGCCAGGCCGACCAGTTGCTCGGCAGCCAGCAGCGGCAGGTGGAACTGGTCGCGGTAGTGGCCAACCCGGTCTACAACGCGGTCAGCTACACCCAGGCCTTCGACCACCAGGAGCACATGAACACGCTGCCCAACTGGGACTACCTGACCGGCAGCGTGGGCCAGCTGCGGAAGGTATGGGGGCAGTACGGCATCGCCGCGCAGATCCTGCCGGCCGGCGGGATGATCGGGCACAGCGATATCGCCTACGTCATCGACCGGGCGGGGCGTACCCGGACTGAGCTGAACTTCGACCCCGGCCCGGGTACGGCCAGTTCGCAGGCGTCGTTCGCGAGTGAGCTGTTCACCGCGGCCCAGCAGAACCTGGGTGCCTCATGACCGCTCGGCACAGGCCGGCCCCGGCCGTGACCGCGAGGCTGGTGCCCGCGGTGCTGGCACCGGTGGTGCTGGTCACCGTGGCGCTGGCCGGCTGCGGCAGCACCCGGGCCAGCGGCGCTCCGCGGCCCGCCCCGCCCGCCGCCCCGTCCCTGGCCACCTCGGCCGGCGTACCCGGGCGGGACCTGGGCGGTGCTGGTGATGGGCGGGTCGGCCGCCCAGCACAACGACTTCTGGCAGGTGTTCGTCCGGCCGGCTGGGAAGCAGGCCGCCTGGCGGCTGGCCACCCCGCTCGGGGCGGCCAGCAACGGCGGGATCGCGGTCGCCGCCACTGGCGGCCCGTCCCTGGTGGCGGCGGTGCTGCCCAGCCAGGATCTGCGCTTCTCCCCGCTGTCCCGGAGCGCCGACAACGGTGCCAAATGGGCCGAGGCCGGGCTGCTCGACGCGCCGCTGGCCGCCGGGCCCAGCGCGCTGGCCGGGTCGCCCGGCGGCGGGCTGATCGCGCTCACCCGGGCCGGCGCGGCCGAGGTCGCCGCTCGCCCCGGCGGCTCCTGGACCAGGCTGGCCACCGAGCACTCGGTGGCCAGTTCGGCGGCCGGCCGGAGCTGCGGGCTGACCGCCCTCAGCTCGGCCGGGTACAGCCCGTCGGGGGCCGCGCTGCTGGCCGGGGACTGCTCCCGGGGCAGCCGCGCGGGCATCTTCGTGCGCGGGCCCGGCGGTGGCTGGCTGGCCGCCGGGCCGGCCCTGCCCCCGGTCCTGGCCGGCCGCCCGGCCGGCGTGCTCCAGCTGACCCAGGCCGGCGCCACGGACGTGGCCCTGCTCGAGGTGGGTACCGGACGGTCGGCCAGCCTGCTCGGCGCCTGGTCCAGTGCTGACGGCAGCAGCTGGCAGCTGTCCGCGCCGTACCCGCTGAACGGGGCGGCCCCGCGGTCGGCCGCGATAGCTGGCCGCGCGCTCGGGGTGCTGCTGAACAGCGGCCGCGCGGTCACCGTGACTGGCCCGGGTACGTCCTGGCAGGCGCTCCCCGCGCTGCCGCCCGGCACCGCGGCGCTGCCCGCGGGGTCGGCCACCCTGGCGGCCACGCCCGACGGCGGGTTCCAGCTGCTGGCCGGCCGGGGCAGCCGGCTGTCGGTCTGGTCAGCGGGATCGGCTGGCTGGACCCGGTCCCAGGTCATCAACGTCGCCATCCCCTACGGTTCGTCGGGGTGAACGGAGCGCCGTGAGCTACCTCATCGATCACTGGTCGTTCGACCCGTTCCTGATCCTGGTGCTGGTCCTGGTGGCCTGGCACGAGGTGGGCCTGGCCCGGCTGGCCCGGCGGTCCCGCCCCGAGCGGACCAGGCAGCGGCGGCTCCGCTCGCTGCTGTTCTACAGCGGGCTGGCTGTGCTGCTCATCGCGGTCGAGTCGCCTATCGATTACTGGTCGGACTACTACTTCTTCGTGCACATGATGCAGCACCTGCTGCTCATGTTCGCCGCACCCACCCTGGTGGTGGCGGGCGCGCCGTGGCAGCCGCTGCTGGACGGCCTGCCCGGGCGGCTCGGCCGGACCGCCACCGCCACCGCGCTGCGCGGCAACTGGACCCGCCCGCTGCGGGCGGTGACCGGCTTCCTGCTCCGGCCCTGGGTGTCGGTGACCGTGTTCAGCGCCGTGATGGTGTTCTGGCACATCCCGGCCCTGTTCGACCTGGCGGAAGAGAACCAGCTGGTGCACATCTGGCTCATGCACGCCAGCTTCTTCCTGGCTGGGGTGCTGTTCTGGCTGCAGTTCATCCCGTCGCCGCCGTTCCGGCGCCGGATGCCGCTGGTGTCCCAGGCCGCCGCTCTGGTGCTGACCAACGTGGTCATGTGGGTGCTGGCCATGTCGATGAGCATCTTCTCCCAGCACGCCTGGTACTCGGTGTACAACCACATGCCCGGCGTCACCCTGCCGCCGTTCGCCGACCAGGAGATCGGCGCGGCCATCCTCTGGGTGTGTGGCGACTTCTGGGCCATCCCGTCGCTGATCTACGTGATGCGCTGCCTGATCAGCGAGGACGGCAGCGTGGTGGCCGCGGTCGAGCAGATTCTCCGCCGCGGCTCGGCCAACCAGGGCTGGGCGTCGGGGCGGCCGGCCACGTCCGGGACCGCCGGGCCGCCGCTGCCGCCGACCGCCGAACCCTGAGTGCCGGTCCCCGGTCCCGGTCCCCGGCAGCCGCTTTCCCGTCTCGCGGGAGCGGGTCAGCCGCCGTGCTTCTCCAGGTAGTCGAGGTACACCGGGCGCAGCGCGTCCGCCACGTCAGCCGGCTCGCTGCCGAGCGCGTCGGAGATCATCGCGGACAGCTGGGTAACGTCGGCCGCCGTGTGATCGACATGCCCGGCCACGGCCTCGCCCTCCGGGATCTCGCGGAGCAGCTGCCAGAGGAACCCGATGTCCAGGTGATGCACGGCCCGGTGGACCGCCCGGTCGTGCAGTTCCTGGGAGGAGAGGCTTTCGAGGGTGGCCCGGTCAGTCATGGCACGAACCTTACCCTGGCCTCACGGCCAGCCCGGCCAGCCGCCGTGGCTGGGTCCGCCGCCTGATCCCCAGCCGGCCCCACCGCCCTGGCCGGGACCGGGCCAGCCGCGATGGCCGGGACCGGGCCAGCCGCGGTGGCCGGGACCGGGCCAGCCGCGGTGGCCGCGCGGCGGCCAGCCGGTTACCGGCGCCGGGCCGCGCTGGACGACTGCCAGCTGGCCGGGCACCGGGCCCGGGCCAGCGGGCCGGATCCGGTAGCGGGCACTGATGCCACCGCCGGCCGGCCCGCCCCGCCCGGCGGCCAGCGCGGCCCGGCCCGCGGGGGAGTGGCCGGTATTCCGGGCCGGGGTGGGCCGCGATGAGCCGGGATCCCGGGGCGCCCCGGTGCCGGTCGCGGTCACCGACCTGGGCAACGTCGCCGAGCAGAGCACCAGGCCGCAGTCGTGACGCTGGCCGGTGGGGGTGGGCTGGAGCAGAGCCAGGCCGCCCCCTGCGACCGCGGCCACGGTGGCCGCCATCCCGGCCGCGGTCAGCCAGCGATGCCTGATCAGGGTGGCAGGCACGCCGCCCGCCCGGCCCGGATTACTCATCGCACCGTGCACCGAATCGAGCCATGCCCAGCCCCCAGTTGTCCGGCCCCCAGCGCTAGAGCAGCCCGCAGCGCCTTGCGGACCGGGCCTAATTTAATAACGGACCGGGTCACACTGGCGGCGAATCGCCACAACGCCGCAGCACCGGCCCAGCCGGCCCATCAGGCCCACCGGGCGCGCCAGCTGAGCCGGATTGACCGGGGGAGCCGCCAGGCCGGGAGGATTTCCGCGGCGTGGCTCGACCGCTAGCCGGCCCCTAGCCGTCCTGGGCGGGCATGGCCGGGTTGGCCGCGACCAGCTTGAACCGGGCCCCGTTCGGGTCGGCCGCCTCGGCCAGCCGGCCGTACGGGGTGTCCTCGGCGGGCCGCAGCACCGAGCCGCCCAGCCGGGTGATGGTGGCCAGCGCGGCGTCGGTGTCGGCCGTGCCGAAGAACACCGACCAGGCGGCCGGCTGGCCTGCGGGCAGGAACCCGCTGGCGTCCATGATCCCGGCCAGCTGCTCCGCACCGCGCACCCCGACGGTGTAGCGGAACTCGGGCGTGTCACCGGCCACCTGGGTGTCCCAGCCGAACACGTCACGGTAGAAGCTGATCGTGCCCGGGTAGTCCGGGGTCAGCACCTCGAACCAGCTCGGCGCGCCGGGCTCGGTGACCAGGCCAAAGCCCTTGTGCAGGCCTGGCTGCCAGATCCCGATGGCCGCCCCGCTGGGGTCGGTGAGCATCGCCATCGTGCCGAGGTCGCCGACCGTCATGGCCGGCACCACGATCTGGGCGCCGTGCCCGGCCGCGGCCTCCAGCGTCTTCGCCGCGTCGTCGGTGGCCAGGTAGACCGACCAGGTGCCCGGCAGGCCCGAGCCCGGTTCGCTGGTCATGCAGCCGGCTACCCGGACCCCGTTCTTGGTGAAGTTGAAGTAGCCGCCGAATTCCGGGTTGGGCTCCTCGGCCGCCCAGCCGAACACCGCACCGTAGAAATCCCGGCTGCGGGCGGTGTCCGAGGTCATCAGGTCCACCCAGCAGGGCGCCCCGGCAGGCGCGCTCTCGCGTGCGGGCATTGCGTCTCCCCTCGTCATGCTCCGGTGCCGGTGCGGCCCCGGAGCCGTGTCCACTTGCTACGACGCCGCCGCGCGCCGGTACTCACCGATCCTGCGCGCACCGGCCCGGGCCGCACACCTCACCAGTCTGCCGAACGCCCGCTGGCTCAGCTGGGGCCCGCGGGATCCGGCCGGCCGGACCGGCGCTCGAGCAGCACGACGTCACGCCAGCGGCCGTAGTGCTGGCCCAGCCGTTCCCGGACCCCGACCACCCGGAAGCCGGCCCGCTCGTGCAGCCGCAGGCTGGCCGTGTTCTCTGGGAAGATACCGGACTGGATGGTCCACACGCCCGCGGCCTCGGTCGAGGAGATCAGCGTGCGGAGCAGGACGGCGGCTACCCCGCGCCGCTGTGCCGCGGGGTCCACGTAGACCGAGTGCTCGACCACCCCGGCGTAGACCGGGCGGCTGGACACCGGGGACACGGCCACCCAGCCGAGTAGCCGGCCGGTGCCGGGCTCGGCGGCCACGTGCCGGTGGCCAGGCAGCCGGGCCGCGTCGAACGCCGCCCAGGACGGGGCCTGGGTCTCGAAGCTGGCCTGGCCGGCGTCCAGGCCAGCCTGGTAGATGGCCAGCACCTGCGCGGCGTCGGCGGCGTGCATGGCCCGGATGGTGACCGGCCCGGGGCCAGCGGCCTGCTCCACCCGGGCGGCCGGCCGGGGAATGGCCGCCCCGGCCGCGGCCGGCCGGGGTGCCGGGTGGCCGCTGACCACGTCGGCGGCGCGCGGGAAAACCGGCACGCTGGCCTGGTTGAGCCGGTACCGCCGCGCCGCGCCGCGCCGCTCGGCCAGCACCAGCCGGCCGGCTGCCAGCACGTTCAGGTGCCGGGCCATGGTGGACTGGCCGACCTGGACCGCGGCCACCAGCTGGGCCACGCTCAGCGGCTGGTCCGCGCTGGCCAGCTCGGACACGATCCGGACCCGGACCGGGTCGGCCAGCAGCCGGAACCAGCCGGCGTAGTCCTGGGCCGTGGCCGCGCTGAGGCGTGTGCTGTTCATCGGTTAATGACGATAGATCCTCGTACGTAGCTGTGCGGGCTGGCGGGTGCGTACCCTGCAAGGGTGTACCTGCCACCGCACTTCACCGCGCCGGACGCCGCCGGGGTCGCGGCGTTCGTCGATGCCGTAGCCGCGGCTGACCTCGTCACGTTCGACGGGACCAAGCCGGTGGCCAGCCTCATCCCGATCATCTGGGACCAGGACGCCGGCGTGCCCGGGCGGCTGCTCGGTCACCTCGCGCTGGCCAACCCGCAGTGGCAGTCGGTGCCGGCCGGGGCCATCGCGCTGGCCATCGTGCACGGCCCGCAGGCCTATGTGTCGCCCAACTGGTACCCGAGCAAGGCCCGGCACGGCCGGGCCGTGCCGACCTGGAACTACGTCACGGTGCACTTCACCGGCCCGCTGACCGTGCACCGCGACCCGGAGTGGATCCGTGACGTGGTCACCCGGCTGACCCGGCGGCACGAGGCCGGCCGTCCCGCTCCGTGGGCGGTGACCGATGCCCCGCCGGACTACATCAACGGCCAGCTGCGCGGCATCGTGGGGGTTGAGCTGACCATCGCCACGGTGGAGGCCAAGCACAAGCTGAGCCAGAACCGCAGTGCGGACGACCAGGCCTCGGTGGCCGGGGCGCTGTGCGCCGAGGACACCGCCGGCGCGGCGGAGATCTCCGCGCTGATGTCAGCCGGGGAGTGACCACCCCGCGGCACCGGTGGCCTACCAGCGATCGTGGACCTGGGCCCGGATCCGCCGGTCGTACAGGCTGGCGATGGCGGCCAGCTCCGCGGGGCTGAGCAGCGGCAGGTCGGCGGCGGCGGCGTTCTGCCAGACCTGGTCCCGGTTCCGCGCACCCGGGATCACCGTGGTCACGCCGGGCTGCTGGATGATCCAGCGCAGCGCGGTCTGCGCGGGGGTAGCCCCCGGCGGGGCCAGCGCGGCGAACTCCTGGGCCGCCTCGACCCCGGTGTCGAAGTCCACCCCGGAGAACGTCTCGCCGACGTCGAACGCCTCGCCGTGCCGGTTGTAGCTGCGGTGGTCGTCGGCCGGGAACGCAGTGTCGTGGGTGTACCGGCCGGACAGCAGCCCGGAGGCCAGCGGCACCCGGGCCAGGATGCCGACCCCCGCCGCCTGCGCGGCGGGCAGCACCTTGTCCAGCGGCTTGCGGCGGAACGCGTTGAAGATGATCTGGACGCTGGCCACGTTCGGCCGGGCTATCGCGGCCAGCGCCTCGTCGCAGGTTTCCACGCTGACCCCGTAGGCGGCGATGCGCTGCTCGGCCACCAGCGTGTCCAGTGCGTCGTATACCTCGTCCGTGGCGTAGACGGGGGCCGGCGGGCAGTGCAGCTGCACCAGATCCAGGATGTCCACGCCCAGGTTGAGCCGGGACCGGTCGGTCCAGGCGCGGAAGTTCTCCAGCGTGTACACGGCCGGATCCTGTGGGGCGCGGCGGCCCATCTTGGTCGCCACGGTGAACTCGGCGCCCGGATTGACGGCCAGGAACCGGCCGATGTACTGCTCGCTGCGGCCATCCCCGTACACGTCGGCCGTGTCCAGCAGCGAGATGCCGGACTCCGCGGCCGCTTCCAGCACGGCCATCGCGTCCTGCTCCGCGACCTCGCCCCAGTCGGCCCCCAGCTGCCAGGTGCCGAGCCCGACGACCGAGACCCCTTTGTCCGTCCGGCCCAGAATGCGCTCTTCCATGAG
This sequence comes from uncultured Actinomycetes bacterium, assembly GCA_963834515.1. Taxonomy (GTDB): domain Bacteria; phylum Actinomycetota; class Actinomycetes; order Streptosporangiales; family Streptosporangiaceae; genus RYN-230. The sequence goes on from CAWICB010000002.1 coordinate 1,064,527, forward strand.
AAGCGATCCTAAGCCGTGTCCGGTGCGGCCCGCCCGGGCCGCACCGGACACGGGATCAGCCAGCCACGGGCTCGTCCAGCGCGGCCTGGCAGTCCCCGTCGGCTGGCGCGTCGCCCGCGGCGGCCAGGATGGCCGCGCTGATCTCGCCCAGCTGGCGCAGCTGCCCGGCGCTGAGCGGATCCAGCAGCACCCGGCGGACCTGCTCGACGTGCCCCGGCGCGGCCGCGCTGAGCGCGGCGTAGCCAGCGTCGGTCAGCTCGGCGATCTGCCCCCGGCGGTCGGTCGGGCAGTCGGTCCGGCGGACCCAGCCCCGTTCCTCCAGCCGGGCCACCGCGTGCGACACCCGGCTCTTGCTGGACGCTGACGCCGCCGCGAGCTGTGTCATGCGCAGCGACCGGTCCGGGGCCTCGGACAGCCGGACCAGGATCTCGTAATAGGCCAGGGGCATCCCGGCATCGCGCTGCAGCTGGCCGTCGACGGAGGCGAAGAGCCACTGCGTGGCGGTGAGGAAGTTGCGCCAGGTGCGCTGCTCGTCGCCGCTCAGCCAGCGCGGCTCCGTGCTGCCGGTCCCGGCGGATGTGCTCATACGGCCAGCATATACGGAATAGTTGAGCGCTTGACAACGTTGCTGCAGCCGTGATAGTCGTTGAGCATTCAAATATGAACGACGTCACTATGAACGATAGGAGTATCACATGACCGCTAGCACCGAGACCACTGCCCCCGGGTACGTGGCCGGCACCTGGGACATCGACCCCGTGCACTCCGAGGTGGGCTTCTCGGTCCGGCACATGATGGTCAGCAAGGTCCGTGGCAAGTTCGACAAGTTCTCCGGCCAGATCGTGACCGGCGCGGACTTCCTGCAGTCCTCGGTAACCGCCGAGATCGACCTGTCCTCCATCGACACCGGCCAGGAGCAGCGCGACGCGCACATCCGCTCGGCCGACTTCTTCGAGGTGGAGACGTACCCCACGATGACGTACCGGTCCACCGGCCTGCGGGCCGAGGGCGACCACTACGTCCTGGACGGGGAGCTGACGCTCAAGGACGTGACCAAGCAGGTCCCGCTGACCCTGGAGCTCAACGGCTTCGGGCCGGACCCGTTCGGCGGCACCCGGGCCGGGTTCACCGCGACCGGCGAGATCAACCGGCGTGACTTCCACGTGGACTTCCACGCGGCCATGGAGACCGGCGGTGTGGTCGTGTCCGACAAGGTCACCCTGCACCTGGAGATCGAGGCCGTGCTCAAGGCCTGAGCACACCAGGCGCCCAGCTGTGGCTGGGTGATCTCGAGCACCTGGCCCGGGCGGGGGCCGCCAGCACGGCGGCCCCCGCCCGTGCCATTCTGGGTCGCAGGCGGCCATCCGGCCCAGAGGAGGCGTACCCAGTGCGAGCGGCGGTATATGACCACACCGGCCCCGCGGCCGAGGTGCTGCGGGTGACGGACGTGCCCCAGCCGGATCCCGGGCCGGGCGAGGTCCGGGTCCGGGTGCAGGCGTCCGGGATCAACCCGACCGACGTCAAGACCCGCGCCGGGCTGACCCCACGGCCCATCGACGGGTTCCAGATCCCGCATCACGACGGGGCCGGGGTGATCGATGCGGTCGGCCCCGGGGTTTCGCCCGGCCGGGTCGGGCAGCCGGTCTGGGTCTGGATGGCGGCGTTCGGCCGGCGCTGGGGGACGGCCGCGGAATGGACGGTGGTGCCCGCGCGGCAGGCCGTGCCGCTGCCCGAGGGAGTGCTGCCCGAGCTGGGGGCCAGCCTGGGGGTCCCGGCCATGACCGCGCACCGCTGCCTGTTCGCCGACGGGCCGGTGGACGGGGCCACCGTGCTGGTGGCCGGCGGGGCCGGCGCGGTCGGCCACTTCGCCGTGGAGCTGGCCAACTGGGGTGCTGCGTCGCAGGTCATTGCGACGGTCAGCGGGCCAGCCAAGGCCCAGCTGGCCAAGGAGGCCGGTGCGCGGCAGGTGGTCAGCTACCGGGAGCCGGACGCGGCCGACCAGATCCGGGACGCCGCGGCCGGCCCGGTGGACCGGATTGTCGAGGTGGCCCTGGGCGCCAACCTGGCCCTGGATCTGGCCGTGTCCCGGCCGGGCACCGTGGTGGTCAGCTATGCGGCCGACGGCGCCGACCCGGTGCTGCCCGTGCGGGCCTGCATGTCGGCCAACATCGTGCTCCGGTTCATGCTGCTTTACGGGCTGCCCGCGGCCGCGCTGGACCAGGCGGCCGCCGACATCACCGTGGCCCTCAGCGTGGCGGCCCTGTCTGAACTGCCGGTGCACCGGTTCGCACTGGACGAGATCGTGGCCGCGCAGGAGGCGGTCGAGCGCGGTATCGGTGGCAAGGTGCTGGTCATCCCGGGCTGATCCCGGGCAGGCTGGCCAGGCCCGCCGGGCAGGCCTGGCCAGCCGGTTACGGCGTCACCCGCCGAGCGAGCGCAGGCCGGAGATGAACGCCTGCCCGGCCGGGGTGCCGATGCCGGACATGTTGTCGTAACCCGGCAGCGTCACCTGCCCGGTGTAGCCGAACATCCTGGTGCTCTGGTCGTCGAACGTGGTCAGCGCCCACAGGCCGCAGTCGTGCGGGTCACAGGCCACCCCGCGGTAGGCAGCCGGGCTGGCCGCGGTCAGCGGCAGCGTGTCGTGCAGCGCGCCGGCACCCGACTGGTAGAGCCGGTACAGCGCCGGGTCGAGGAACCCGAACGGGCCGGCTGGCCCTGCTGCGCCGCGGCCACCATGCCCGCCACCAGCGGGGCGGACTCACTGGTCCCCCCGATCGGGAACTGGCTGTAGGTCGGTGGCCGGCCGCTCTTGTTGTGGAACGTCAGGTAGCCCACCGCGGCCCCGGTGAACGGGTCGGCATCGGCGCTGATGTCCGGCACCGAGCGGACCGTGCCGCCCCGGTTGCCTGGCGGCGTGACCAGCGCCGTGGGCACCACGCCGTCCTGGTAGGACGGCTCGGCCCAGAGCAGGCTGGGACCGCCCCCGGCGGCGCCGTACTCGCCCAGGAACAGCCAGCTCCTGCCGTTGAGCAGCGAGAGGCCTTCGGACCAGCCAGTTTCGAACAGCCGGCGGCCGCCCTGGCCGATGCCCAGGGTGGTGCCACCGACCGCGATGGCGTCCGGGTCACTGGCCGGCTCAGCCACGCCGGAGCCGTCACCGGAGGAGAAGTACATGCCCACGCCCTCGGCCGCGGCCTGCACCAGGATGGTGTGCTCGATGCCGGTCAGCGCCGGGGCCTGGCCTTCCGGGCCGCTGCCCCACGAGTTGGAGGCCACCGTGGCCAGCGGGTGACCAGCGGTCCCCAGCACGGCCAGGTCGGCGTCGAACAGGCCCTGCAGGCCGTAGTCGCCCTGGTTGCAGCTGTCCCCGCCGACCACGAGCTGGCTCGCGGCCGGGGCCATCGCGTAGGACATCTCCACGTCGAGCTGTTCCTCGATGTCGAACGGGTCCCCGCAGGCGCTGCCCCGGCCCAGCGACAGCTCCCCGTACCGGGTGCTGGCCGGGACGGGCAGCCCGTTGGCCCGTGCGTAGTCGTGCAGGGTGAGGAACATGTCCGGGGTCAGGCCGAGCTCGATCAGCGCCACCGTCTGGCCGCTGCCGGTGGCCGCGGTGCTGGCCCCGTACGCCTTGCGCAGCTGGGTGCCGCTGTAGCCGCAGTTGTCGGTCGGGAACGAGGTGACCCCGAACTGCCTGGGCAGCCCGGTCGCGTAGTGCTCCCCGTAGTAGAACGAGCACGGCGCCGGCCTGGGCCTGGCGCCCGCCGCGGGCCGGGGGGTGGTCTTGCCGATGGCGGTGGCGCTCGGCCGCTGCAGCGGCAGCAGCGGCGCGGCGTTGTCCAGCCCGGTCACCCCGACCACGCTGCCGGACAGCGAGCGGGGCACCGAAATGGCGCTGTCGTTGGCGCGCAGCTGGTAGGGACCCGCGCTGGCCCCCGCGGTCGCCGGGTACAGCTTGAGTTCGGTGCGGAATGCGGCGTCGATGGCCGCGGCCGGCCCGGTGGCCCGGACGTAGGAACGCAGCGGGCTGGCCTGGACGCCGGTAAAGCCCGCGCTGCGCAGCCAGGACCCGACCTTGGCCGCCTCGGCCGCGGACGCGCCGAACCGGGCTGCGTAGCTGGCCGGGCTCAGGTAGCGGTGGAATGCGGCGCTGCCGGGCGTGCTCACTGCGGCGGCGAAGCTTTCTGCCGCGCTCAGCTGGGGCCGGAGCCAGACCTGGACGGACAGCTTCTGCCCGCTGGCCACGGCGCCGGTGGCCGCGGCGTGGCTGGTGAACGGGACGGCGCTGCCCGCGACCTGGGCCACCGGTGGGGTGGGTGACGCGCTTGCTAAGCCGCTCGCGGCCACCATGGTCATGCCGATCATCGCCGCCACGCTGCTGGCCGCGATGAACGTCCTGGTTCTGGACATGGGTCCCCCTGCCTGTAGCTGCTGACCCGTCTGGAAGCGCCCGGTATGGCTGCCTCCAAGACTGGTTATACCAACATGAAACCTACGGTAAAGCTTTCCGGATCAAGTTGTGATAATTGCCCGAGAATGACACTAAATGGCACACAAAATGGCGGGCTGCTTATCACGGCGAGGGGCATTTGCCGGCCCGGCCTGGCCCGGGCCGGACCAGGATGCCAGCCGGGCAGCGGCGCCGGACCCGGGCTGCGGCCGCTCCCGCCGGGACCGGGCTGCGGCCACTCTGCGGGCATCCCGGCTACGGCCACTCCGGCATCGCGGGCCGTGACCACTCCGCCGGGCATCTGGACCACGACTACTATGTACTTAGAGTGATGGAAGTATCACAGATCGGGGTGACGATGGGGACGTCTCCGGTAGCCTCGCGGGCCCGCCCGGCGGCCGGGCCAGAGCCGTTCGCGCTCCTCGAGTTCGCCATCAGCCAGGCCCTGGACTCCGGGGCCAGCCCGGACAGCGCGCTCCCGGCTGTACTGCGGCGCTGTGCCACCGCGTTCGGCTGCCGGGCCGCCCTGGCGGTAGTGCTCCGGCCCGGCCAGGCCCCGGAACTGCTCGCCGCCCACCCGGCCACGGCCATCGGCCCGCGGCTGCTGGCCGCGGTGGGCACGCTGCTCACCGACCACCCCGAGGTGGTGCAGGCCGGTGGCTGCGCCGAGGGGCCGCGGCCCGGCGGCCAGCCCGGCAGCCTGCTGGCCGCCTGCGCGAACCTGCACGGCGGGCACGCCCACTACGCCCTGGTGCTGGTGGCCAGCCGCCCGCGGTGGACGGCCGAGACCCGCGCCGCCGCCCGCGCGCTGGCCGCCGTCATCGCGGCGCAGCAGCGTGCCGCGGACGGCCGCCGGGAGACCGCGGACCGGCGGGCGGTGGCCGACGCACTCATCCGGGTGGCCAGCGACGCCGTGGTCATCAGCGACGCGGACCGCCGGATCGTGGTCGTCAACCCCGCGGCCGAGCGGATGTTCGGCCGGCCGGCGGCCGGCATGCTCGGCCGGGACATGCCGGAACTGCTCGTGCCGGCCCGGGACCGGGCCCGGGTCAGGAACGCGACCCAGGAATTCCTGCGGACCGGGGATCCAGGCGAGTTCGCCGACCGGCTGCACCTGCGCATCTTGCGGGCCGACGGCACTGAGCGCACCGCGGAACTGACCCCGCTCCCGGTGACCGTGGACAACGCGACGTACTTCTGCGGCTTTCTCCGGGACGTCACCGAGCTGGAGCAGGCCAACGCGGCGCTCACCGCCAGTGAGGCCCGGCTGCGGCTGCTGTCCCAGCTCGCGCCGGTCGGCATCGCCCGGACGGACCCGGCCGCCCGGTGCGTGTTCGTCAACGAACGATGGAGTGCCCTGGCCGGCCAGCCGGCCGAAGACCTGCTCGGCCAGTCCTGGCTGGGCCTGGTGCATGCGGATGACGTGGACCAGGTGCGCGAGCAGTGGGCCCGGGCCCGGTCGGCCGGCGCGGAGCTGCGGGCCGACTGCCGCCTGCAGCCCAGGAACGGCCCGCCGGTGTGGGTGCACGCCGCGGTGGCCGCCCTGCCCGGGCAGCCAGATCCGCCCGGCTTCATGGTGGCGCTGACCAACATCTCCGCCCGCAAGCAGGCCGAGCAGGACCGGGACCGGCTGCTGGCCGCCGAGCAGGCCGCGGTGGCGCACCTCACCGAGCAGACCGAACGGCTGAACAGCCTCATCGCCGCGGCCATCCCCGGCGTGCTGCTGCTGGACGAGGCGAACATCATCGTCCAGGCCAACCAGAGCCTGTGTGACCTGCTCGGCATCGCGGATCCCCCCGGTACGCTGATCGGTGCGCCCGGCGAGCGGCTGCGGCCCGCCCTGGACCGCACCGTCGCCGAGCCAGCCGGGGTGATCGACCGGATCATCCAGCACAGCACGTTCCGGCCGCGGGTGACCGGGCTCCGGGTCCGGTGCGCGGATGGCCGCACGCTGGAGTACGACTCGTGGCCGGTCCTGGTGGATGGGCAGTACCGGGGCGGCTTCCTGCTGCTGTGGGACATGACCGAGCAGGCTGCCGCCCAGGCCGAGCAGGAGCGCAAGCTGCAGGCCGGGCTGGCCTCCCGGCGGGCCGCCGAGCAGGGTCAGCGGCAGCTCACCGAACAGAACTACGAGCTACGGGAACTGGACGAGATGAAGACCCGGTTCGTGGCCATGGTGTCCCATGAGCTGGGGTCACCGCTGTTCGCGATCGTCTCCTATGCCGACCTGATCCTGGAAGTGGAACCGGGCCTGTCCGCGGACAGCAGCCGGTTTCTCGGGGTGATCAGGCGGAGTGCCGACCGGGTCATCCACATGGTCAACGACCTGCAGCTGCTCAGCAAGATCGAGGCCGGGGTCATGCCGCTGAACCTGGCCGTGGTGGAGGTACCCGCCATCGTCGCGGAGGCGGTGCAGGCCGCGGTTCCCGCCGCCGGGCAGCGGGGCGTCGCCCTTGACGGCGGCTGCCCGGCCGGGCCCCCGGTGCTGGCCGACCGGCTGCGGCTGCTTCAGGTGCTCGACAACCTGATCGGCAACGCGGTCAAGTTCACCGACCGCGGCGGCCAGGTGACCGTGTCGGCCGGGCTGGCTGGCCCGGAGTGGCGGATCGAGGTGTCCGATACCGGGATGGGCGTGCCCGTGGCCGAGCAGGACCGGCTCTTCGACCGGTTCTTCCGCGCCTCCAACGCCACGAGCGCGGACCGGCCGGGATCCGGCCTCGGCCTGTCCATCGTCAAGGAGATCGCCGAGCTGCACGGCGGCCGGGTCACCGTGACCAGCTCCGAGGGCCGGGGCGCGACGTTCAGCGTCTATCTGCCGGCCTATGGCGCTGCTACGGCTTAGCCGGCTACCCCGGCCCCCGGCCTGGCGACCGAGCCTGCGTGGCGGCAGAGGCTGGCTACCTGGTTACATATGGTAGTGATATGGATACAAAGAGTACCGGGGGGGCACATGGACACTGAGGCAGGCGCCCCAGGCGCACAGTTGCCCGGCGGCCCGGACCGCGCGGACGGCCGGATCCTGGTCGTCGAGGATGATGCTGACGCGGCCAGCTACGTCCTTCATGTGCTGCGCCACCGGGGCGGATTCACGGTCACCCACACGGTGGACCCAGCGGCCGCGCTGGACCGGGTCCGGGCGGAGAACTGGGACCTGGTGATCACCGATGTGGAAATGCCCGGGATGAGCGGGATCGAGCTGCTGGAGCAGGTCCGGGAGATCTCGCCGCAGCTGCCGGTCGCGGTGCTCACCGCGCACCCGTCGGTGGACTACGCCGTGCAGGCGCTGCGCAACAGCGCCGATGAGTTCCTGGAGAAGCCGGTCGCACCCGGCCGGCTGGTGGACGTGGTGGCGAGCCTGGTGGCCAAGGGCCGGGCGGCCCGGGAGGCTACCCGGCAGAGCGTGCTGGCTATCGGCGCGCACCCGGACGACGTCGAGATCGGCGCGGCGGGCACGCTGCTGGCGCACCGCCAGATGGGCCACGAGGTGTCGATCCTGACCCTGAGCCGGGGGGCGCGCGGTGGGCAGGAGCATACCCGGGCAGGTGAGTCGCAGAGAGCCGCCGAGGCGATCGGGGCCGCGCTGTACCACGAGAACCTGCGGGACACGAGCATCAGCGAAGGAGACCCGACCATCAGCGTGATCAGCCGCGTGGTGGCCGAGGTCCGGCCCACGGTGATCTACACCCATTCCCTGCACGACGTGCACCAGGATCACCGGAACACGCACCGGGCGGCGCTGGTCGCGGTCCGCGGCGTGGGCCGGGTCTACTGCTTCCAGTCCCCGTCCGCCACGGTCGACTTCCGGCCGACCCGGTTCGTGCCCATCGACGGCCAGCTCGACGGGAAACTGCGGGCCATCGACGCGTTCGCCTCCCAGGTGGAGATCCGCGACTACCTCGAGCCCGACCTGATCTCGGCGACCGCGCGCTACTGGTCCCGGTACTGCGGTGCGCGTTACGCCGAGCCATTCGAGGTGGTACGGGAGAGCGCGGTAGCCGGCCAGCACGAGCTGAGATCGGGGGGCGCTGGGGTGCGCGGCAAGGACGAGGTGACCGCGGCGCCGGCCCAGCCGGACGTACTCGCGACAACGGCCAGGGGGGGACCGGATGAAGCCAGATGAGGCGGCCTGGCCGCCGGTCACGGTGCTGGTCACCGGGGCGGGCGGGCCTGCCGCGGTGTCGGTCATCAAATCGCTGCGCCACGATCCCACGGTGCGGCTGGTGGCGGCGGACATGGATGCCTGGGCGGCCGGGCTGTACCTGCTGCCGCCGGATGACCGGACGCTGATCCCGGCCGGGAAGGACCCTGATTTCGCCTCCGCCGTGCTGGCCAGGTGCGTCGCCCTGGGGGTGGATGTGCTCATTCCCACGGTGGATGCCGAGATGCGCCCGCTGGCCAGCAGGCGGCCCGAGTTCGGGGCGGCCGGTATCGAGCTGATGCTGGCCCCGGCCCGGGCGCTGGACCTCACCCTGGACAAGCTGGCCCTGGCCTGCTGCTGCGACGGCCATGTCCTGGTCCCGCGGACAGAGCTGCTGGACGGCACGCTCGATCCCGGATCCTGGGACTACCCGGTGGTGGTCAAGCCGCGCACCGGGAGCGGATCCCGGGACATCTCGGTGGTGGCCTCGGCCCGGGAACTGGACGGCCTGGCCCGGTCGGCCGATTTCATCGTCCAGGAGTACCTGCCCGGCGAGGAGTACTCGATCGACGTCCTGGCCGACGCTGGTGGGCACGTAATGGCGTCGGTACCGCGGCTGCGGGCCCGGGTGGACTCGGGTGTCTCGGTGGCCGGCCGGACCATCCACGACCCGGCCCTGGAGCACTTCGGGGCCGCGGTGGCCACGGCCACCGGCATTACCTACATCGCCAACGTGCAGGCCCGCCGGGACACCGCCGGGCGGCCCGCCCTGCTGGAAGTGAATCCCCGGGCGCCCGGGGCGCTGCCGCTGACCATGGCCAGCGGGGTGGACATGCCCCGGCTGGCGCTGGACTCGCTGCGCGGCCGCCCGGTACCCGAGCACGTGGACTTCCGCGAGATGGCCATGGTCCGCTTCCTCGACGAGCGCTTCATGGACCTCAGCGAAGTGCAGAAACTGGCTGCGTGACGATCATGACTGCCTGGCCGGCACTGGACGAGGACCACCACGTGCACTCGGTGTTCTCTGACGACGCGGTCAGCAGCCTGGAGCAAAACGTGCGGGCCGCGCGGCAGCGCGGGCTCCGGGTGCTCGGCCTGGCCGATCACGTGCGCCGCGAGTCGGCCTGGGTGCCGGACTACACGGCCGCGGTGGCCGCGCTGCGGCCGGCCAGCGGGCTCGAGCTGATCGCCGGGGTAGAGGCCAAGATCCTCGACGTGGCGGGGCACCTGGACCTGCCGGATCAGCTGCCCGGCGTGGGCCGCGTGCTGATCGCCGATCACCAGTTCCCCGGCGAGGCCGGCCCGGTGCACCCGCGCGACGTCCGGGCCGAGCTGGCCCGCGGCGAGCGCACTCCCGGGGAGGTGATCGACGGCCTGATCGAGGCGACGACCGGTGCGCTGCGCCAGGTGGCCAGCCCGCAGCTGGCTCACCTGTTCAGCCTGCTGCCCAAGCTGGGGCTGGACGAGTCGGACGTGCCCGCCCCGGCCCTGGCCCACCTGGCCCGGGAATGCCGCCGGGCCGGGGCCCGGGTGGAAGTGAACGAGAAGTGGGCCTGCCCGTCAGCCCGGACCCTGCGGGCCTGTGCCGCGGCCGGCGTTCCGCTGGTGGCCAGCACGGACAGCCACGACTGCGCCAGCGTCGGCGACTACCACCGGATCCGCGGCCTGCTCGATGCCGCGTTCGCCAGCGCGGTGGGCTGATGCCGGAGTTCCTGCTCGCGGTCAAATCCCTGCTCGTCGCATTCGTGATCATCGGGGCGGTGCCGCTGCTCGTGGCGAACTACCAGTTCCTCCTGGTCGGCCTGCACTTCCGGAGGCTGCACTACGCCAAGAGCGGGCCCTACTTCCCGCGTACCGCGATCCTGATCCCGGCCTGGAACGAGGCGGCCGTGATCGGCACCTCGGTGGACCGGCTCATGCGGCTCGACTACCCGCGGGATTCGCTGCGGATCTACGTGGTGGACGACGCCAGCACCGACGAGACCCCGCAGGTGATCCAGGCCAAGGTGGCCCAGTACCCGGGGAACGTGTGGCACCTGCGCCGGGACCAGGGCGGCCAGGGCAAGGCGCACACACTCAACCACGGCCTCGAGGTAATCCTGGCCGACGACTGGATGCAGGCCATCCTGATCATGGATTCGGATGTCATCTATGAGCGCACGACGCTGCGCCGGATGACCCGGCACCTGGCCGATCCGGGGGTCGGCTCGGTCACCGCGTACATCAAGGAGGGCAGCCGCCCGGGCAACTACATGACCCGGTTCATCGGCTACGAGTACATCACCGCGCAGGCCGCCGCGCGGCGCAGCCAGGAGGTGCTGGGCGTGATCGCCTGCCTGGCCGGCGGCGCGCAGCTGCACTCCCGGGCCAACATCGAGGCGGTCGGCGGGCGGATCGACACCGGCACGCTGGCCGAGGACACGGTCACCACGTTCGAGACCCAGCGCGCTGGGCAGAAGGTCATCTTCGAGCCGCACGCCACGGTCTGGGCCGAGGAACCGGGCAGCATCGTGGCGTTGTGGAAGCAGCGGCTGCGCTGGGCCCGGGGCAACATCCAGGTCACCCGGCGGTTCAAGCACATCTGGTTCCGGCCGCAGCGGGGCAACCGGCTGGGCAGCGTCAGCTTCGGGCTGCTCTGGTTCTGCCTGCTGCTGCTCCCGGTGTTCATGATGCTGGCCTCGGCCTCGCTGGTCATCCTGTACTTCATCGACTACCAGCTGGCCTGGTCCGCGTTCCACGCGCTGTGGCTGACCAACGTGATCACGTACGTGTTCATCACGTCCTACGCCCTGCTCATCGACCCGGACGTGGGCCGGCACACGTGGAAGGAGGCGCTCATGTTCCCGGGCGCGGTCAACGTGGCCATCCTGACCGCCGCGATCCTGCCCGGCCCGGTGAGCTGGGTGGGGCACCAGCTGCTGGCCACCGCGGGCCTGACGTACACCAGCCAGTGGGTGCGCAGCATCGAGCTGTTCACCTACGTGTGGCTGGCCGGCTGCATGGCCGTGGCGTTCCTGGGCAAGATCGCTGAGCCGCGCCGCCTCGGCCGCCTGCTCGGCCCGCTGTTCGTGTACGTCGGCGGGTATGGGCCGCTGCTCTGTGCCATCACCACCGCCGCCTACGTCAAGGAGCTCCGGCACGCCGAGGTGCGCTGGGAGAAGACGGAGAAGACCGGGAAGGTGGTGGCCCCGACATGACCCCGGCGCCGGACGAGGAGGCGGCGCGGGTTTTCGCCGACGAGGTCAGCGACGCGCAGCACTACGAGCGCGGCCTGGCCGTGAAGTGCGTGCTCTGCATCCTGCTGGTGGCTGTGGTGCTGGCCGCCCGGGTCTATTTCTTCGGCTGACCGCGGGCGGGTGCATGAACCGCCGCCCGGTGGGCACTGAGTGCGGCCATGTCCGTACCGGCAGCAAGCCAGCAGCGGCGCAGCCTCCGGCCGCTGATCGCGGTGACCGTGGCCGCGCTGGCGTTCACCGTGCTGCTGGTCGCGGTGCGGCTGCGCTGGGCGCCGTTAGAGGCCGCCGACCACGGCGCCGCGGCCCGGATCAACGGCCTGGTCGCCGGGCACCCCGCGCTGGTCGCGGTGATCAAGGCGGTCACCTGGCTGGGCAGCGACGGTGTGCTGTGGACAGTGCTCGGCGTGTCCGCGGCCACGCTGGCCATCCGGCGGCGCTGGCGGCTGGCCTGCTACCTGCTGGCCACCGGGGCCGGGGCGCTGGTTCTCGACCCGGTACTCAAATCGCTGGTCGGCCGGCTGCGCCCGGTGGTCGCCCATCCCATCGCGCACGGCACCGGGAACAGCTTTCCCAGCGGGCACTCGCTCGGCTCGATCGTGTGTTACGGCGCCATCCTGCTCGTCTTCCTGCCCGCCGTCCGGGGCCGCTGGCGCACCGCGTTCACCCTGGCCAGCTGCGTGCTCGTCGCGGCCATCGGGATCAGCCGGATCCTGCTCGGCGTGCACTACCTGTCCGATGTCCTGGGCGGCTGGGCCCTCGGCATCACCTGGCTCGGCAGTACCGCACTCGCCTTCGGAATCGCCCGCCGTGAGGCTGGCCTGCCGGCGACCGGCCCGGTCACCGAAGGACTGGAACCCGAGGCCGAGCCCGGCCTGCCCCCCTCAACCCCGGAGGCCGCCATGGCCAGCAGACCTGCCCGCCCGTACCCCAGGATCGCCGCCGGTGTCCTCGTCGCCTGGGTGCTGATCCTCGGTGTCGTGGTCGGTTTCGGCGAGCTCGTGGTCAAGGACAGCAACGGCAACTGGCTGGGCGACACGACCATCCCGCGCTGGTTCGCGGCGCACCGCACGCCGGCCGGGAACCACTGGAGCGACATCATCAGCGTGTGCTGCGCCACCACCGGGATCCTCGTCGTGGCCGTGGCCGCCTGCCTGCTGTTCCTGCTGTTCATCCGGCGCTGGCGGCCGGTGGCCTTCCTGGCCGTGGTCATGTTCGGCGAGCTGGCCGCGTTCCTGGCCGCGGCCGCGGTGGTGAAGCGGCCCCGGCCGTACGTGCACCACCTGGACCACCACCTGCCCACCTCGGCCTATCCCTCCGGGCACATGGCCGCCACCTGCTGCCTGTACATCGCGATCGCGATCGTGGTCATCGGCTACGCCCGCGGCTGGTGGCGCTGGCTGTTCCTGGTCCCGGCCATCGTGATGCCAGTGCTCATCGCGCTGGCCCGGATGTACCGCGGCGAGCACCACCCCACCGACATCACCGGCAGCATCATCTTCGCCGCGCTCTGGCTGACCGCGACCACGCTGCTGATCAGGCCGGCCGCCGTGCCGCGCCGGGCGGACCGGCGGGCGGCGGGCACCGGGTACCGATCGCTGCCCGGCCGGGTGGTTTCACTGCTGCCAGCCCGGGCAGGCGCCGGGAAATGACCCGAAGAGGAGGCGCCTCATGACCGGTCCGGAGGACACCAGGCACGTCGAGATCAAGGACGGCGATCAGACAGTGGCCAGCGCGGACGTATCCCAGCGGCCCGGCGGCACGGCCCGCGCCTCGCTCCAGGCGGCGGCCGGCCATGTCACCCCGGGCCACCGGGCCGAGCTGGTGGACGCGGTGGTGGACCTGCCGGAAGTGCAGGAGAGCAGCCGGCTGGAGGCCACCGTCCCGCTGGGCGACAGTGAGACCCTGCAGCGGCTGCGCGAGCGGACCGAGGAGACCACCACCCGGCCGGCTGGGTCCACCGCCCTGGTGGACGGCACGATTCCAGCCGGCCAGGAAAGCCCGGCGGACGGTTAGCCGGCCGACCGCAGGGCGGCCAGGAAGGCCGGCCCGGCCGGGGTGCCGATACCGGTCATGTTGTCGTAGCCGGGCAGCGTCACCTGCCCGGTGTAGCCGAACATGTTCGGGCTCTGGTCGTCGAACCTGGCCAGCACCGCGCTACCACAGATGACCGCGGGGCACGCGGTGCCGCGGTACGCGGCCGGAGTCTGGCCGGACAGCGGCAGCGGGTCGTGCAGCGCGCCGCTGCGGTCCTGGTAGACGTGGTACAGCGCCGGGTCAAGGAAGCCGAACGGGGCCGGCTGGCCCTGCTGGGCCGCGGTCACCATCCCGGCCACCAGCGGCGCGGCCAGGCTGGTGCCGCCGATGTCGGACACGGTGTAGGTCGGCGGCCGGTGCCGGTGGAAGACCAGCGCACCCAGGGCGAACCCGGTGAACGGGTCGGCGTCCGCGCTGATGTCGGGAGCCGACCGGACCAGGCCGCCCCGATCGCCTGGGGCCTGGGCCAGCGCGTCCGGCACGACGCCGGCCTGGAAGCCGGGCTGCGCCCAGAGCAGACTCGGACCGCCGCCCGCGGCGCCCTGCTCGCCCTGGAACGCCCAGTGCCGGCCCAGCAGCACCGACACGCCGGTGGACCAGCCGGTCTCGAACAGCCGGCGGCGGCCCCGGCCGATGCCGAGCGTGGTGCCACCGACCGCGATGGCGTACGGATCGCTGGACGGTGCTTCCACCCCCGAGCTGTCGCCGGATGAGAAGTACATGCCCACCCCCTCGGCCGCCGCCTGGACCAGGAACGCGTGCTCGATGCCGGTCAGCGACGCGGGCTGGGCCTCGTCCCCGCTCTCCCACGAGTTGGAGGCCACCGTGGCCAGCGGGTGGCCGCCGGTCCCGCCGAGCACGGCCAGGTCGGCGTCGAACAGGCCCTGCAGGCCGAAATCACCCTGGTTACAGCTGTTCCCGCCGACCACCAGCTCGGCCGCGCTGGGCGCCATCGCGTATGCGGCCTCCACGTCCAGCTGCTCCTCGCCGTCGAACGGGTCACCGCATTTGCTGCCGCCGAGCGAGAGTTCCCGGTAGCGCCGGCCAGCCGGGCTGGGCAGGCCGTTGCCCCCGGCGTAGTCCTGCAGGGTACGGAACATGTCCGCGGTCAGCCCCAGCTCGACCAGGGCGATGGTCTGCCCGGTCCCGGTGGCGGCCGCACTGGCCCCGTAGGCCGAGCGGAGCTGGCTGGCGGAGTACCCGCACACCTCGGTCGGGAAGGACGTGGTGCCGAACTCAGCCGGCAGGCCGCTGATCACGTGCTGCCCGTAGTAGTGCGAGCACGGGGCACGGCTGGCCGCCGCCGACCGGGCCCGGGGCGCGGCGTGGCCGAGGACGGCGCCGTTCGGCCGGTCCAGCGGGACGGTGGGTGCGGCGTTGTCCAGCCCGGTCACCCCGAGTACCCGGCCGGCCAGCGCGGCCGGGACGGACACCGGGCCGTTGTTGGCCCGCAGCTGATACCGGCCCGCGCTGGCCGCCGCGGTCGCCGGGTACTGCTCCAGCTCGGTGCGGAACGCGCCGTCGATGGTCCTGGCCGTGCCGGTGGCCCGGACGTAGGCGTGCTCCGGGCCGGTGCTCAGGCCAGTGAAGCCGGCCGAGCGCAGCCACGACCCGACCTGGGCCACCGTGCCCGCCGCGGCCCCGAACCGGGTCCGGTACGCGGCTGGGCGCAGATAGTGCCAGAATGACGCGTTACCCGGCGTGCTCACCGCGCTGGCGAAACGCTCCGCAGCGGCCAGCCGGGGCCGCAGCCACACCTGGATGGTCAGCCGCTGGCCGGCCGGCACGGCGCCGCTGGCCGTGGTGCGGCTGGCGAACGGCGCCACGCTGCCGCGCAGCACGGTGCGGGCCGGGGTGGATGTGGCGGCCGCGAGCCCGCTGCCCCCCACGATCGTCAGGCCCGCCGTGGCCAGCGCCGCGGTGACGAGGGCGGCAAACGTTCTGGTTCTGGACATGGTCCCCTTGCCGGTGTCCCTGGAGTTGACCAGCGGGATGATTCCCGTGGTCACTACGACGCGCCAGACGCCACGCCGGCTGGCCCTCGCCCCGGCTGGGCGGCGGGAACATCGGCCGGGCATCCGGCATTGAATACTTGTGACCCTCACCGACCTGCTCCCAGCCGACGCTGCCCCGGACGACGTGTTCGGCGCGTTCGCCGGCTGGGCCAAGGAGCAGGGGCTGGCCCTCTACCCGCATCAGGAAGAGGCCCTGATCGAGGTGGTGTCCGGGGCCAACGTGATCCTGTCCACGCCGACCGGGTCGGGGAAGAGCCTGGTCGCGATCGGCGCCCACTTCGCCGCGCTGGCCGGCGGCCGCCGGTCGTTCTACACCGCGCCGATCAAGGCCCTGGTGTCGGAGAAGTTCTTCGCGCTGTGCGCCGCGTTCGGCCCGCATCAGGTCGGCATGATGACCGGGGACGCCAGCGTCAACGCGACCGCGCCGATCATCTGCTGCACCGCCGAGGTGCTGGCCAGCATCGCACTGCGGGACGGCGCCGGCGCCGACGTCGGCCAGGTGGTGATGGACGAGTTTCACTACTACGCCGACCCGGACCGCGGCTGGGCCTGGCAGGTGCCGATCATCGAGCTGCGCCAGGCCCAGTTCGTCCTGATGTCCGCCACGCTGGGCGACGTCACCCGGTTCGAGACCGACCTGACCCGGCGTACCGGCCAGCCGACCGCGGTGGTCAAGTCGGCCGAACGGCCAGTGCCGCTGACCTACTCCTACGTGCTCACCCCGCTGCACGAGACGCTGGAGGAACTGCTCAGCACGCAGCAGGCCCCGGTGTACGTGGTGCACTTCACCCAGGCCGCCGCGCTGGAGCAGGCCCAGGCGCTGATGAGCGTGAACGTCTGCACCCGCGCGGAAAAGGACGAGATCGCCGCGATGATCGGCGGGTTCCGGTTCACCGCGGGCTTCGGCAAGACGCTGTCCCGGCTGGTCCGGCACGGTATCGGGGTGCACCACGCGGGCATGCTGCCCAAGTACCGGCGGCTGGTGGAAACGCTGGCCCAGGCCGGGCTGCTCAAGGTGATCTGCGGCACCGACACGCTCGGCGTGGGCATCAATGTGCCGATCCGCACCGTGGTGTTCACCGCGCTGTCCAAGTACGACGGGTCGAAGACCCGGCTGCTGCAGGCCCGGGAGTTCCACCAGATCGCCGGCCGGGCCGGCCGGGCCGGGTTCGACACCACCGGCCGGGTCGTGGTGCAGGCCCCCGAGCACGTCATCGAGAACGAGAAGGCACTGGCCAAGGCGGGCGACGACGCCAAGAAGCGGCGCAAGGTGGTACGCAAGAAGCCGCCCCAGGGGTTCGTGTCCTGGGGCCAGCCCACGTTCGACCGGCTGGTGGCCGCCGAGCCGGAGCCGCTGACCTCCAGCTTCAAGGTCAGCCACGCCATGCTGCTGAACGTCATCGGCCGGCCCGGCGACGCGTTCACCGCGATGCGGCACCTGCTCACCGACAACCACGAGGACCGCGCCGCCCAGCGCCGGCACATCCACCAGGCCATCGCGATCTACCGGGCGCTGCTGGCTGGCGGAGTGGTGGAACGGCTGCCGGAGCCGGACGCCGAGGGCCGGCTGGTCCGGCTCACCGTGGACCTGCAGTTCGACTTCGCGCTCAACCAGCCACTGTCCCCGCTGGCCCTGGCCGCCATCGAGCTGCTCGACCCGGCGGCGCCGGAGTACCCGCTGGACGTGGTGTCGGTCATCGAGGCCACCCTGGACAACCCGCGGCCGGTGCTGTCCGCGCAGCTGTTCAAGGCGCGGGGCGAGGCGGTGGCCCAGATGAAGGCCGACGGCGTCGAGTACGAGACCCGGATGGACCTGCTGGAATCGGTCAGTTACCCGAAGCCGCTGGCCGACCTGCTCGACGCGGCTTACAACATGTACCGGCGCGGCCACCCGTGGGTGGCTGACTACGCGCTGGCGCCCAAGTCGGTGGTCCGGGACATGTTCGAGCGGGCCATGACGTTCACCGAGTACGTGTCGTTTTACGGGCTGTCCCGTACCGAGGGCATGGTGCTGCGTTACCTGGCCGACGCGTACAAGGCGCTCAAGCAGACCGTGCCGGACGAGGCCAAGACCGAGGAACTCGGCGACCTGATCGAGTGGCTCGGCGAGCTGGTCCGCCAGGTCGACTCCAGCCTGCTGGACGAGTGGGAGCAGCTCCGCGACCCGTCCGGCGAGCTGGCCAGCGCGGCCCCGGTGCGGCCGCAGGCGGTCACCGGGAATCCCCGCGCGTTCCGTGTCCTGGTGCGCAACGCCCTGTTCCGCCGGGTGGAGCTGGCCGCGCTCGGGCGTTATGCGGAATTGGGCGGGCTGGACGCGGACGCGGGCTGGGACGCGGCGGCGTGGGAAGCGGCGATAGAGCCCTACTTCGAGATGCACGACGAGATCGGCACCGGCGCGGACGCCCGCGGCCCGGCACTGCTCATCATCGACGAGGGGGCGGACCGCTGGCGGGTCCGGCAGATCTTCGACGATCCAGCCAGTGACCACGACTGGGGGATCAGCGCCGAGGTTGACCTGGCCGGGTCGGCCGAGGCGGGTGAGGCGGTGCTCCGGGTCACCGAGGTCGGCCAGCTGTAAATATCCGGGGGGACGACCCCCCGGACCCCCCCGGGATCACCGGCTCAGGGAGACCCGCCTACGGCGGGCCTCCCTTCGCCGGTCAACGGCGACACGCGGACGGGGCCGGGATCACCGGGAATGCCATATCCGTCAGGCATCATCATGCTGACAGCCCTACCGGTCGGCCTTCCCCCGGATCGGAGTGCGCGCGCCGCGATGCGACTGATCCATACCTCGGACTGGCACCTGGGCCGCACCCTGCACGGCGAGAACCTGCTCGGCCACGCCGAGGCGTTCCTGGACTGGCTGCTCGCCGAGGCGGAGCGGCACCAGGTGGACGCCGTGCTGGTCGCCGGGGACGTCTACGACCGGGCGGTGCCGCCGGTAGACGCGGTCCGGCTGCTCGACCGGGCGCTGCTCGGCTTCGCCCGGGCCGGTATCCCGATGGTCATCATCAGCGGCAACCACGACTCGGCGGTGCGGCTCGGTTTCGGCTCTGGGCTGAGCGAGGCAGCCGGCATCCACCTGCGCACGTCGCTGGCTGACGCCGACCGCCCGGTGCTGCTGGCTGACGCCGACGGCCCGGTGGCCATCTACGGCATCCCCTACCTGCTGCCCGACGCAGTGATGACCGAGCTGGACTGCGCGCGCTCACACGAGGCGGTGCTGGCCGCGGTCAGCGCGCGGATCCGGGCCGACGCCACGGCCCGCGGCATCGACCGCACGGTTGTTCTCGCGCACGCGTTCGTCACCGGCGCGCGGGCCACCGAGTCCGAACGCGACATCCGGGTCGGTGGCGTCGCTGACGTCCCGGCCGGCGTGTTCGGAGGATTCAGCTACGTGGCGCTCGGTCACCTGCATGGCCAGCAGGACGTCGGGCCGGCCATCCGGTACTCCGGGTCGCCGCTGGCCTTCTCGTTCGGCGAGAAGAACCACGCCAAGTCGGCCACGCTGGCCGAACTCAGCGGGACCGGGCAGGTCACGGTGACCAAGCTGGCCACGCCGGTGCCCCGGCCGCTGCGCGAGGTGCGCGGGCGCCTCGACGACCTGCTGGCCCGGGCCGGGCGCGACCTGGCTGACCTGGCCGGGGCGTGGGTCAAGGTGGTTCTCACCGACCCGGCGCGCCCGGCCGCGCCGATGGAGCGGCTGCGCGAGAAATGGCCGCACACCCTGGTGCTCGACTTCGACCCCGACGGCGGCCTGCCTGGCGCCGGCGCCGACCTGGCCCGGCTGGCCGCGGCTACCGACCCGGCCGAGATCTGCGGCCTGTTCGTGGAGTTCGCCAGCGGTGGCCCGCCGGACGACGCGCAGCGTGCCGTGCTCCGCGCGGCCGTGGAGGCCGCTCAGCACGAGGAAGCGGCCGCCTGATGCGGCTGCACAGCCTGGAGGTACGGGCGTTCGGGCCCTATGCGACCGCGCAGCGGATCGATTTCTCCCGGCTGGCCGCCAGCGGGCTGTTCCTGCTCGAAGGGCCGACCGGGGCGGGCAAGACGACCATCCTGGACGCGATCACGTTCGCGCTCTACGGTGCGCTGGCCGGGACCGGCGCGGCCGAGGACCGGCTCCGGTCGCACTTCGCCGCGCCGGACGCGGAGCCCTCGGTGACGCTGGAGTTCTCCGTGGGCGGCGTGCGGTACCGGGTCGGGCGGGCGCCCGAGCACCAGCGGCCCAAGAAGCGCGGCGAGGGCTTCACCACCGAGGCGGCCCAGGTTCACCTGGAGCGCCGCGAGGGGGACCGCTGGGCCAGCCTGACCGCGAACAAGGCCGAGGCCGGTGAGCTGATCACCGAGCTGATCGGGCTGAGCCGGGCCCAGTTCACCCAGGTCATGCTGCTGCCGCAGGGTGAGTTCGCCACGTTCCTGCGGGCCGCCGACGACGAGCGCCGGGTGCTGCTGTCCAGGCTGTTCGGCACCCAGCTCTACGACCGGATCACCGGCTGGCTCGACCAGCAGCGGGCCGCCGCGCAGCGGCAGCGGGCGCAGGCGGGCGCGGCCATCGACGCGGCCGTGTCGGCCGCGGCCGAGGCGGCCGGGCTGGACGGCCCGGCGCGCGGGGAGCTGCTGGGGCTGCCGCCCGCGGACCGGGCCACCCGGCTCAAGGAGCTCGGTGCTGACCTGGCCGCGCACCGCGCGGTCACCGCGGACGGGCTGGAGGTGGCCGCCGCCCGCACCGCCGAGCTGCTGGCTGCCTGCGAGCAGGCCAGGCAGCAGTCGGCCGTGATGACCAGGCTGACCGCGGCCCGGGGCCGGCTGGCCGCGCACGAGGCGGCCCGCGGCCAGCACGAAGACCGGGCCGCCCGGCTGGCCGCGGCCCAGCGCGCGGAGCCGGTCCGGCCGCTGCTGGCCGCGCTGGCCGAGGCGGACCGGGCCGTGGCGGCGGCCGCCGCCGCTCTGCGCCAGCTCAGCCCCGAGCTGGACGGGGCGTGGCCGGACGCGGCCCAGGTGCTCGACCGGGCGCAGACCGCCGATCAGGACGGGGCGGCGCTGCAGCACGTGGCCGCGGCCGAGGCTGGCCTGCCTGGCCGGCTGGCCGCGGTGGCGGCGCTGCGGCAGGCCGCGGCGGACGCGGACCGGCTGGTCAGCTCCCTGGAGACCACCCAGCAGGAGCTGCCGGACCGGATCGGCACGCTGGACGAGCGGCTGACCGCGGCCCGGCTGGCCGGGGCCGGCCTGGGGGCGCTCCGCGAGCAGCAGGCGGCGGTCACCCGGCGGGCGGCCGCCGCGGCCGAGCTGGCCGTCCTGGAGGCACGGCTCGCGGAGCAGGACACGGCGCTGCGGGACGCGGTGGACGCGCACCAGGGCCTGGTCGACGAGCACCAGCGGCTGATGGAGACCCGGCTGGCCGGGATGGCGGCCGAGCTGGCCAGCCAGCTCGCGGACGGGGTGCCCTGCCCGGTCTGCGGTTCGGCTGCCCATCCCGCCCCGGCCTCGGCCGGCCAGGGGCTGGTGTCCGCCGCGGACGTCGCGGACGCGGCCGGACGCCGGGACGCCGCGGCGGCCGAGCGGGCCCGGCTGGCCGGCGAGAAGGAGGCCCTGGCGGGCGACGTCGCCCGGTGTGCGGCGGTGGCCGACGGCGGGACCGGGACCGGGCTGGCCGCCGCGGCGGCGGCGCTGGCCGGGCAGCTGGCCCAGGCCGAGCAGGCGGCGGCGGATGCCGGCCGGCTCGATACCGAGCTCGCGGACCGCCGTGCCGAGCAGCACCGGGTGGGCGAGGAACTGCGCGAGGCCGTGGCCGCCGCGGCCACCGCGCAGGCCCAGGCCGCCGCCGCGGGCGGCGAGCTGGCCACCGTGCAGCAGGACATCGCCGCTGCCGCGCAGGGCCATCCATCGGTGGCCGCCCGGCAGGCCGCGCTGCGCCGGTCCGCGGCCGCGGACCGGGCGCTGGTGGCGGCGCTGGGCACGCTGGCCGCGGCCCGCACCGACCAGGCCCGGGCCCAGGGCCGGGCGGCCCAGGAGGCGGCCGCCCGCGGGTTCAGCCAGCCAGACCAGGCCAGCACTGCGCTGCTCCGCCCCGCCGAGCAGGACGAGCTGGCGGCCCAGGTGACCGGATGGACCGAGACACTGGCCGGGCTGCAGGCCGCGGTCGCGGCCGACGAACTGGCCGGGCTCGACCCGGCCCGGGCGGACGAGGTGCACGCGGCGGCCCGGGCCGCCGCGGACGCGCTGGCCCGGGCCGGGGAGGCCGAGCAGGAGGCGCGGGTGGCCCACCAGGACTGGACCACCAGGGCGGCACGGCTGGAGCAGCGGCTAGCCGAGCTGGACGGGGCCCAGCAGGACGCGGACCGGCTGGACGAGCAGACCGCTCCGGTGATCAGCCTGGCCGGGCTGGCCAAGGGCATGGACGGGCAGCGCCGGGTGGCGCTGACCACGTACGTGCTCCGGCACTGGTTCGGCCAGGTGGTGGCGGCGGCCAACATCCGGCTATCGGCCATGTCGTCCGGCCGCTACGAGTTGCGCCGCACCGACGAGGCCGGATCGCGCCGGGAGCGGGCCGGGCTCACGCTGGCCGTGATCGACCGGCACACCGGCGCGGAACGCAGCCCCGGGTCGCTGTCCGGCGGGGAGACGTTCTACACCTCGCTGGCCCTGGCCCTCGGCCTGGCCGACGTGGTCAAGGCCGAAGCCGGGGGAGTGGACCTGGACACCCTGTTCATCGACGAGGGCTTCGGCGCGCTGGACACCGAGACGCTGGACCAGGTGATGGCGGTCATCGACGAACTGCGCGACCGGGGCCGGGTGGTCGGCATCGTGAGCCACGTGGCCGATCTCAAGGACCGGGTGCCAGAACGGCTCGAGGTGCGCCGCCTGCCGGACGGCTCGTCCGCCGCCCGGGTCATCGCCTGACCCGGGCGCGCCTGCGC
This sequence comes from uncultured Actinomycetes bacterium, assembly GCA_963834515.1. Taxonomy (GTDB): domain Bacteria; phylum Actinomycetota; class Actinomycetes; order Streptosporangiales; family Streptosporangiaceae; genus RYN-230. The sequence continues at coordinate 1,087,317 of CAWICB010000002.1, forward strand.
TAGCCGCGGCCGTACCGTCCGTTCCTGGGCCACCCGCGCCGGGTCACCGCGCCATTGCCGCCAGCCATTATGCTGGTCCGCACGGCTGGGGGACGCCGGACTAACACGGGACAGGGGGACGGGTTGAAGCTCGCAGACTGGGGCCGGGCCGGGCTCAGGCAGGCCCGGGTGACCAGGATCGGCGTGGCCGTACTGGCCGCGCTTATTCTTGCCGCGGCCGCCGCGGGCACCGCGGCCGCGCTGGCCGCGTCCCGGTCCCCGGACGCCAGCGCGGCGCGGCGGCCGGTTGCCTACGACGGCCTGGACGGATGGGCGCACGGCCGGGCCCGGCTGCCGGTGATCTACGTCGGCGGGACGACCGCGTTCCTGCGCACCCCGCACTGGTCACACTGGTCCCGCTTGTCAGCCGCCACCAGGGGCACGCTGTGGGTGGACAACTGCAAGCCGAACTGTGCCGCCGGCCATTTCCGCACCTATCCGGCCCAGGTCACGCTGTCCCAGGTGGCACAGCACAAAGGCGTCGCGTTCTTCTCCCGGATGCGGCTGCGCTACGAGCACGGCGGGCGGCGCGACTACCGGTTCCGCTGGGGTACCTACTCTGGTGCCACCGTCCCGCTCTGGATCGGCGGCCCCGCCTGACCGCCTGACCGGCTATCGGCTGACCGGCTGACCCCGGCGCCAGCCGGTCATCGCCGCGGCCCGCGGGCCTGGTGTGACAGCAGGTGCCGCTGTGGCGATTCTGTCGCGATCAGGAAATCGTGATCATGACTTTGCTGTCGTCCCCACGACACTGAAGTCATGATCACGAGCTGACGGTCACGCCCACCAGTCCGTGCCCGGGCCGATTTGACATTCCCGTATATCCGTGTGAATGTACGGACGTACGGAGGTGTAGCTACGTGTCGCCACGAGACCATGATCATCCGGTCAACCAGCGGAGGGTGGCCGCGGCCCGGGCGGACGCGCTGTCGGTGGCCGATGCCGGGCGGCTGGCCGGCCTGCTCGGGCTGCTCGCCGACCCGGTGCGTTCGCGCATCCTGTTCGCCCTGGTGACGGCCGGCGAGCTGTGCGTCGGGGACCTGGCCCTGGTGCTGGACGTGACCGAGGACCAGGTGTCCTACGCGGTCAAGATGCTGCGGCTGGCCGGGCTGGTCAGTTTCCGCAAGGACGGCCGGGTCGTCTACTACCGGCTCAGCGACGCCTTCCCGCATCCGCTGCTGGAGCACTGCCTGCGACAGTTGCTGACCATCGCGGCGCCGGAGGCGGAGTGATGCGGGTACTCGACGCGCTGGCCCACGCGCTGGGCGTGACCGGCTCGATGACCTGGCAGATCACCTGGTCGCTGATCCTCGGCTTCACCCTGTCCGCGGTGGTGCAGGCGGTAGTCCGGCGGTCCACCGTGGTCCGGCTGCTGGGCAACGACCGACCGGCCGCGCTGGCCCGGGCCACCGGGCTGGGCGCGGCTTCCTCGTCCTGCTCGTACGCGGCCGTGGCCCTGGCCCGCTCGCTGTTCCGCAAGGGAGCCAGCTTCACCGCGGCCATGGTGTTCGAGATCGCCAGCACGAACCTGGTCATCGAGCTCGGCATCATCCTGGCCCTGCTCATCTCGTGGCAGTTCACCCTGGCCGAGTTCATCGGCGGCCCGATCATGATCGTCTTGCTGGCGGTCGCGTTCCGGCTGTTCGTCCGGGCCCGGCTGATCGACGCGGCCCGCGAGCAGGCTGACAAGGGCCTGGCCGGCTCGATGGAGGGGCACGCCGCGATGGACATGAGCATCGCGTCGGGCGGGAGTTTCTGGCCCCGGCTGTTCAGCCGGGAAGGCTACACCTCGGTCAGCCACATCTTCGTCATGGAGTGGGCCGCGGTGATCCGCGACGTGGTGATCGGCCTGTTCATCGCCGGGGCGGTCGGCGCCTGGGTGCCGGATTCGTTCTGGCAGCACCTGTTCCTCACCGGCCACCCGCTGGGCGCGCGGCTGTGGGGACCGGTCATCGGCCCGGTGATCGCGATGCTCAGCTTCGTCTGCTCGATCGGCAACGTGCCGCTGGCCGCCGTGCTGTGGAACGGCGGGATCAGCTTCGGCGGCGTGATCTCGTTCATCTTCGCCGACCTGATTATCATCCCGATCCTGTTCATCTACCGGAAGTACTACGGCACCCGGATGATGCTGGTGCTGCTCGGCACGTTCTACGCCACCATGGTGCTGGCTGGCTACATCATCGAGTTCCTGTTCAGCGGGCTGGGCCTGGTGCCGGCCGAACGGTCGGCGAAGGTCACCGAGGTGACCGTGCAGTGGAACTACACCACGGTCCTCAACATCGTCTTCCTGCTGGTCGCCGCCGCGCTGGTGGTGCGGTTCTTCCGGACTGGGGGCCGCGCCATGCTCCGGATGATGGGCGGCGGCCCGGATGATCACGCGCAGCACGCGCACGCCGAGCCCGCGCACGCCGAGCCCGCGCATGACGAGCCCGCGCATGACGAGCATGCGCATGACGGGCCCGCGCACGGCGGGCGCGTGCACGGCGGGCGCGTGCACCGCAGCGGCGGTCACCCAGGACCTGGCGTTACCGAAGTGTGACCTGCTGAGCCTGCCCAGAACCCCGGCTGCGGCGTCCTTTATCACGGACACCACACGCCGCAGCGGCACCGTCGCCGCTGCGCTGTCACGAGGGGGAAGCCGCATGCGGGGCAATACTCAGCCGGGACCGGCCCGGGCCGTCCAGCGGGCCGCCGGGCTGCTGGCGGGCGGGCTGGCCGGGGCCACGCTCGCAGCGGCGGCGTGGCCCGTGGCCGCCGCGGCCGCCGCGGCAGGCACGGCGGGTATAACGGGCCAGGCCCACCCGGCCGCCGCCCGGTCGTGGCGGGTCATCAAGACCATCACGGGCAGCAGCGTGCCGTCCATCACCGCCGTCACGGCGACCGCGACCACGCAGGCCTGGGCGTTCGAGTCCAGCCTGGGCAAGCCTTCCGCGTGGCAGCTGACCGGGAGCACGTGGGCCGCGGTGCCATTCCCCGGGCGGACCGGGGACATCGTCACCGCGGCCGGCTCGACGTCCCGGACCGACGTGTGGGCGTTCACCGCGCTGCCCAGCGGGTCCGGCCGGGCACTGCACTGGAACGGCAGCAGATGGGTCATCGTCAAGCAGTTCAAGCAGGTCATCGGGGCGGTCACGGTACTGGGCCCGCGCGATGTGTGGATCTTCGGCCAGCCGGGCCTGCCGGGTGGCGGCCTGGGCACCTGGCACTACAGCGGCCGCATCTGGTACCGGTTCCCCGGGCTGGGTGCGCTGACCGGGGCCAGCGCGCTATCCGCCAGCAACATCTGGGCCGTCGGCGGGAAGACTGCGGCGCACTGGAACGGGATTCGCTGGTCGACCACGTCGCTGGCCCGGGTGCTGCCGCGGAACACCCAGTTCTGCCGCCCGTCCGCCGACCAGGTGCACGCGGTGGCCCGCGGCGATCTGTGGGCGGTCGGCGCGGGCAACTGCCAGGACGAGCGCGGCCCGTTCTACCTGCTGCACTACACCCGCGGCGCGTGGCGGCTGGCCGCACACGCGGCCCGGTACGGCCAGCCCGGGGCGATCGTGCCGGACGGCTCGGGCGGGTTCTGGATCCCGACCGTCTCGGGCTCGAACACGTTCGCCATGCTGCACTGGGCCGGCGGCCAGCTGCGGCAGGCGGCCATGCCGCAGCCCGGCGCCAGGATGACGGTGGGCGCGGCCGCGCACGTGCCCGGCACCCTGGTCACGTTCGGTGGCGGCGACTCGTACCGCGCCGGCCAGCAGGGCACCAGGACGTCGGCCGTCATCCTGCGCTACGGGCTCTGACCGCCCGGCGGTTACTGCGCGTGCTGCGCCGCGGGCGGGGGGAGCCCGCGGCGCAGCACCTCCATCAGGTCGTCGAGGACGTCGTCCGGCACCTGGCCGCCCGCCGTCCAGTCCGCCCAGCGCATCCCGACGAAGTTGCCCATCCCGGTGTACATGTACGCGATGACCTCAGGGTCGTACCGCGCGTCCACCTCGCCCGCCAGCTGAGCCTGGCGGACCCCCCGGGCGTAGCCCCGGGCCAGGTGCTCGTAGTACTCGCGGAACAGCCCCGGCGCCACGAACTCCGACTCGCGCACGATCCGGTCCATCCACGGCCGGTTGGACAGCATGTCGAAGAACGCCCGGAACGACGCCCGCTCCCGGTCCCGCTGGCCCGGCCCGGCCTGCTCGATGGCCTGCCGCACAGCCATCCGCAGATCGGCATTGAGCTGGCGCACCACGGCGGCGAAGATCTCCGCCTTGGAGCCGAAGTGAGCGTAGAAGCTGCCGGTGGCCATGCCCGCCCGGGCACAGATGTCGGCCACCGTGGTCCGCTGGTAACTCCGCTCGCCGAACAGTTTCTCGGCGGCGGCCAGTAGCCGCTCAGCCGGCGGCTGCCCGCGGTCATCGGGCAGCCGCCGACCTGCTGCGACGGCCACGCCTGCTACCCCCGTCCGGGTTCCGGCACCGGGCCCGGCCTCAGCGGGCGCCCCGTGCGTATGTTAGGGCATCCCACTGGCCGGAGCCGTGGGGGCCGAGCCGGTGTACGTGGTAATCGCGCTGGTCGGAGCCGTGGTGGTGGTCAGGACCGGGCCCTCCTGGACGATCACCCCGTTCTTGATCACGCCGATGTAGGCCCCGGTCATCCCGGAGTGCACGCTGGCCGAGTAGGCGTAGGGTGCCACCGCCGGGCCCTGCGGCAGCCCGCCCTGGATCGCCTTGACCAGGTCCTCCCGGGTCGGGTTCCGGCCGGCCTTGAGCATGGCCTGGACGAACGTGTAGGCGACCGCCTCGCCGAACAGCACGTTGCCGTCGAACGGCAGCTTCGGGAGGTACTGGTCGTGGATCTTCTTGAACAGCGCGATCCAGGAGTTGCCGCCGTCACCCAGGGTGGGCAGGTACCCGTCGGTGATGATGCCCTGGGTCAGCGCGTTGCCCGACACCTTGGCCCCGCCCTGCTTGGCGTACGCCTCGAGCAGCCCGGCCAGCGTGATCGGGTCAGCGCCCACGTCGGAAACCACATACGTCGGGCTGAAGCCGAGCTTGAGGCTGTTCAGCTTCAGCAGCGCGGTGAACGCGGGCACGCTGAACGACACCACGACCTTGACGCCGGCCGCCTTGAGTGCCGCCACCTGCGGGCCGACGTTGATGTTGGTCGGGTCGTAACTCTGCCGGCTGACCACATCGGCGGCCGGGATCTCGTCGTCGAGGCCCTTCACGCCGTCCTTGCCGAACTCGTCGTCCTGGTAGAAGTAGCCGATCTTCTGCCCGGCGAAGTGCTTCTTGATGTAGCTGCCGAGGATCTTGCCCTCGCGCACGTAGTCGAGCTGCCAGCCGAACGTTTCCGGCCACTGGGTTGGGTTGTTCCAGCACTCGCACCCGGAGGCCACGAACACGTCGGGCACTTTCTCGGAGTTCAGGAACGGAGCCACCGCCAGGTGGGTGGGGGTGCCCAGCCCGTCGAAGATCGCGTACACGTTGTCCTGCAGCACGAGCTGCTTGACCACGGACACGGTGTCGGTCGGGTTGTACTGATCGTTGAGGTACTTGTAGACGATCTTCCGCCCGTAGATCCCGCCGTGCGCGTTGACGTAGTCGAAGTAGGCGTTCGACGCGGGCGCGATCTCGTCGTACCCGGGCGCGGCCACCCCGGTCAGCGGCTGATGGCTGCCGATCGTGATGGTCTTCGCGGTGATGCCCGGCGCGGACGCGGTCAGGGCACTGCTCGTGCTGCCGGAACTGGAGCTGCCGCCGCTCGAGCCACAGGCGCTGAGCGCCAGCGCGAGGGCCGCCACAGCGGCCATGGCGGGCAGGCCAACCCGGTGTGATCTGTTCATATCGAGCCTTCTTCCTGGTGTTCGCTGGCTGACGCGCGGGGCTGCGGTGCTGGTGCGGTGCCGGGCCCGGCGGCCTTCCGCCGGGGCAGGCCGCGCCAGGCTGGCACCCGGGCGGCGAGCGGCCGGTACAGCCGGACCAGCCCGCCCTGGATGCCGTCGGGGAACAGGAGCATGACGACGACGAGCACGACGCCGTACGCGGCGACCGGGATGTTCGACCCGGCCGAGCTGGACAGGCCGTGGCTGGCGGCCACGTCCATCACGTAGGTGGGCACCAGGACCAGCACGAGGCTGCCCCACACCGCCCCGGCCAGGCTGCCCAGGCCGCCGAGCACGGCCCCGGTGAGCAGCGCGACCGACAGGGTGATCGTGAACGCGCCGGGCGAGACGATGGACGTGGTCACCGCGAGCAGCGCCCCGGCCAGGCCGGCGCAGGCCGCGCTGACCACGAACGCGAGCACCCGGAGCCGGGCCACGTTCAGCCCGGCCAGCGCGGCGGCTACCTCGTCGTCACCCGCCGCCCGCCAGGACCGGCCGACCCGGCTGCGGGCCAGGTTGGCCAGCAGGATCAGGGTGATCAGCGCGCACCCGCACGTCAGCCAGGCCTGCCAGCGGGTCGGCGGGAAGGTGGGGCCGAGGAACGCGGGCGTGCTGATGACCACGCTGAGCCCCTGGTCGCCGCCGAACAGACTGGAGTCGGTGAGCGCCAGCGAGGGCAGCGCCACGGCCAGCAGCAGGGTCGCGCCCGCCAGGTACGGGCCGCGCAGCCGGGCCGCCGCCACTCCCACTACCGCGCCGCTGGCCGCGGTGATCACGGCGGCGGCCGCGAGCACCGCGGGAAGGGGCCAGCGCAGGTGCAGCAGCAGGAGGGCGGCGGAGTACGCGCCGATGGCCATGAACGCGCCGTTGCCGAGCGAGATCTGGCCGCTCAGCCCGACCAGCGCGGTCAGCCCGGCCACCGCCACCACGTAGCAGGCCACCTCGGCCAGCTGGTAGTCGCGGAACGCGTCCAGCCGGACGGTGAGCAGCACCAGGACCAGGGCCACAACTACGGCGGCGGCCAGGTGCCGGAGCAGGGTCATCGGTCACACCTGCCGGGCGGCCGCAGCCGAGAAGAGGCCCTCGGGCCGGATCATCAGCACCACCACCAGCGCGGCGAGGCCGAACAGCGGCACCACGTCCGAGCCGAGGTAGCCGCCGACGTAACTGAGCGCCACGCCGAGGATGAGGCCGCCCGCCACCGCCCCGGCCGGGCTGTCCAGCCCGCCGATCACCGCCGCGGTGAAGCCGAGCACGAACACCGAATCCATGCTGTTCGGGTACAGGAACGTGGACGGCGAGACCAGCACCCCGGCCAGCGCCCCGATCAGCCCGGCCAGCGCCCAGCCCAGGGTGAGCATCCGGCCGACCCGGACCCCGAGCAGCCGGGCCACCGGCGGGCTGAACGCGGCCGCGCGCAGCCGCAGCCCGACCGATGTGTACTGGAACAGCCCGGCCAGCAGCAGCGCGGCGACCAGCACGGCCGCCGCCACGAACACGTCGTTGGCCGAGATGCCGAGGGCCACCGAGCCGATGTGCAGCCCGTCGATCGAGAACGCGGCCGGGAACGACCGGTACTGGCCCCCGTAGATAACGCCGGCCAGGCCCTCGAGGAAGATGAGCAGCCCGATGGTCACGATGATGGCGTTAAGTGGCGGCTTGTTTTCTGCCGGGCGGATCACCACCCGCTCGATGAGGCCGCCGAGCAGCAGCCCGGCCAGCAGGGCCACCACGAAGCCGGCCCAGTACGACCCGGTGTGCGTGATCACCGTGAACGCCAGGTAGGTGGTGAACATGGCCAGCCCGCCCTGGGCATAGTTGAGGATCCGGGTGGCCCGCCAGATCAGCACCAGGGACAGCGCGATGGCCGCGTAGATCATGCCGACGCTGAGCCCGCCCAGGGTCAGCTCGAAGAGTTCTGCCACCGGACGCCTCCTCAGAAGCCCAGGTAGTGCTGGCGGAGCTGGACGTCGGCGGCGAGCGCGGCCGCCTCCGCGGTGACCACGACCTGGCCCAGGTTGAGCACCACGCCCTGGTCAGCGATGGCCAGCGCGCTGCGCGCGTTCTGCTCGACCAGCAGCACGGTCAGGCCGGCCTCGCGCAGGCCGGCGATCAGGTCCATGACCTGCGCCACCACCCGCGGGGCCAGGCCGAGCGACGGCTCGTCGAGCAGCAGCACCCGGGGCTGGGCCATCAGCGCCCGGGCGATCACCAGCATCTGCCGCTCGCCCCCGGACAGCGTGGCGGCGGCCCGCCGCCGCCGCTCGGCCAGCACGCCGAACCGCTGGTACGCCTCGGCCAGGGCGGCCGCCCGCGCGTCGCGGGGACGCCGCCACAGCGCGCCCAGCCGAAGGTTCTCCTCCACGGTCAGCTCGCCGATCACGCCCTGGCCCTCGGGCACGTGGGCCACCCCGCTGCGGGCCATGTTCTCCGGCGCGCGGCCGGTCACGTCCCGGCCGTCCAGCAGCACCCGGCCGCCGCGCGGCTTGAGCACGCCGCTGATGGCCCGCAGCAGCGTGGTCTTGCCCGCGCCGTTCGCGCCCAGCACGGCGGTGATGCTGGCCGGGCGGACGGCCAGCGAGATACCGCGCAGCGCCAGCCCGCCGCCGTAGCCGGCCGCGAGATCCCGCACCGCCAGCGCGTCCGGCCCGGCCGGGGCCGCCGCCGTGGCCTCACTCACCGGTGCCCTCCGCGCCGAGGTAGGCCGCGGTGACGGCCGGATCGGCCTGCACCTGGCCCGGCGTGCCGTGCGCGATCACCCGGCCGAAGTCCAGCACCACGACCGCCCGGCAGACCGCCATGACCAGGTCCATCCGGTGCTCCACCAGGACCACCGCGGTGTCCGTGGTCAGGCTGGTGATCAGCTCACGGAGATCGTCGAGCTCGGCCTCGGACAGGCCGCCGGCCGGCTCGTCGAGCAGCAGCAGGCGGGGCCGCGCGACCAGGGCGCGGGCCAGCGCCACCCGCTTTCGCACGCCGAACGCCAGCTGGCCCGGCATGGCGTCGGCCAGCCCCGGCGCACCCACCCGGTCGAGCGCTTCCAGCGCGCGGGCCCGCAGCTGCCGCTCGTCCCGGTCGCTGCGCGGCAGCCCGGCCAGCGCGGTCCAGAACCCGGCCCGGGCCTGGCGCTGCGCGCCGACCATCACGTTCTCCAGCACCGACAGCCGGCGGAACAATCCGACGCCCTGCAACGTCCGGGCGATGCCCAGCGAGGCCAGCTGGTGCGGGCGGAGCCTGCGCAGTTCGGCGCCGTCGAACCGGAGCTGGCCCGGATCGGGCCGGACGAAACCGCACAGCACATTGAGCAGCGTGGTCTTGCCTGCCCCGTTCGGCCCGATGACCCCGGTGACCTGGTGGGGGGCGGCGGCCAGCGACACGTCGTCCAGGGCGGTCAGCCCGCCGAACCGCACCGTGATGCCCCGTACCTCGAGCAGGCCGGCGCCGGGCGATGCTGACCCGGCCGGAGGCGGCTCCACGGATGAATCCTCATTCACAGAGAACACCCTGCTCAGATAGGCGCCATTGGCATCTGATGAATCGTGGTTCACTGATTCAAAGACCGCATCCCGGGACCGGCAAGACCCGGAGCGCCAGTTGACGCCGATTCGTGACCTAACCGAGATCGGGGTACCCAGGGCCGGTGTGTGCCCCGCCTGGGCCGGCGCGTGCCACGCCAGGGCGGGCCTATCCGGCCCCAGTCAACACGTTCGGGAGCAGTCAGGAAACTTACCGGAATTTCGTGGCGCGGGTCAGCGCCGCATACCGCCCAGGTAGCCGCATACTGGACGGATGAGCTCGTTAAGGGGAGGGGAGGCCGTCCGCCGTGCAGCCGGGCGGCTCAGGGAGACTGTGACCTCGCCCGCCGTGGCCCCGGCGGTCGCTGCCTACTTCGACCCGGCTGAGGGCTTCGCCGGGATGATCTTCACCACGCTGGGTGTCAACCCGCCGGACCTGCTGACCGCGGACGATCTGCTGGCCGTTTCGCTGCTGGACATCGCATGGCGGCCGGAGGTGGTGCGCCTCCTGCTCGGCCGTGAGGGCGCCCAGTTCTCCCGGATGCTCGCTGGGATCAGCACCGACCTCGATCTGTGGCAGGCCACCGACGCGGACCTGGCCGGCGTGGACGTGCTGTGGGACGCCTTGCTGGACATCCCGGGCGTGGGCACCGCCACCGCGGCCAAGGTACTGGCCCGCAAGCGCCCCCGGCTGTGCCCGGTCACCGACAAGGTGGTCATCCGCGCCGCCGGGCTGCCGGGGCTGACCTATGAAGTGCTGCGTTACCTGCTGCGCGACCCGGAGGCGCGGGCCGACGTGGAGGCGCTGCGGCCGCCGGACGCGGCCGGGGCCAGCCTGCTGCGCATCCTGGACGTGGCCATCTGGGTCATGCACAGCGACTCGCGTGAGGCAAACCGGGCCCGGATGGCGGGCCGGGGCCGGGCCGCCTGACCGGGCCTGCCTGACCAGCCGGTCGCTGGCCGGCTGACCGGCCGGGCCCGGCCCGGATGGCGGGGCCGGCTGGCGGTCGGCTGACCGGCCGGCTGGCGTCTCGCTAGCTGCGGTAGGCCGCGGCCAGCTTGTCCATGACCGCATCGATCCGGGCGTCGGCCTGCTGCCGCGCCGGATCCTCGTCGTACCAGCCGACGATCTCCCGGGCGCCGTGCTCGAATGGGATGACCGCGCGGTAGCCGGGCACCACGCTGCGCAGCTTGGCGTTGTCGAACACCATGGAGTGCGACTTGTCCCCGAGCAGGCCGGCGCCCCAGTCCGGATCGGCCTCGGCGATGACGTCCGACGGCACGTGCACGATGTCGGCGCGGCAGCCGGCCGCCGCGGCCAGTGCCTCGGTGATCTGATTCCAGGTGAGCACGTCGTCGGACGTGATGTGGAACGCCTCGCCCAGCGTGCGCGGGTGCCCGAGCAGCGGGACGAAGCCCGCGGCGAAGTCGCGGTGGTGGGTCAGCGTCCACAGCGACGTGCCGTCCCCATGCACGATCACCGGCCTGCCCTGGCGCATCCGGGCCAGCACGGTCCAGCCCCCGTCCAGCGGCACCAGCGTCTTGTCGTAGGTGTGCGACGGCCGCACCATGGTGGCCGGGAAGCCCTCCGCCTGGTACGCGCTGACCAGCAGGTCCTCACAGGCGATCTTGTCGCGGGAGTAGCGCCAGAACGGGTTGCGGAGCGGGGTCGACTCGGTGACCGGCACCCGCGACGGCGGCGTCTGGTACGCCGACGCCGAGCTGATGAACACGTACTGGCCCACCCGGCCGCGGAACAGCTCGATGTCGGCCTCGACGTGCTCGGGCGTGTAGGCGACCCAGTTGACCACCGCGTCGAACGTCGTGCCGCCCAGCACCTCGCGTACCTGGGCCAGGTTGCGGATGTCCGCGTGCAGCACCCGCGCGGCGGGTGGCGGCGGCCGGTCCCGGGTCTGCCCGCGGTTCAGCACGGACAGCTCGATGCCCTGGCTGACCGCCAGCTCCGTGCACGCCGAGCTGATAACGCCACTGCCGCCGATGAACAGCACCCGCAAACCCGTCATACCCCACATTAGGGCCACGCCAGCCGCCGCGACGGGTGCTGCGATGCGCTGGGCGCCGCGATGCGCTGGGAGGCGCCGGCCCGGGCGCCGCGATGCGCCGCGAGGCACCGTCCGGGGCCCGCGGGGCACCGGCCCGGGCGCCGCGGTGCGCGGGCCCGGGCGGCGGCTGGGCCACTCTTCACGGGCCCGGCCCGCGTGAACCGGGATGAAACGGGCATCTGGCGGACCGCCCACGTGAAGAGTGGCCCTGGCCGCCGGGCGGCTGGTGCCGGTGTGATCCGTGGGATCGGCGGGACTAATGGGAACCTGCTGTCCGGGCTCGCGATGGCGCGAATTGTGGGGTACACGGCGTGGCGGACATCGCGCCGGGCGGGCAGGCTGGAGGGGTGCCGCCACGCCGGGTCGTCTTCGTCATCTTCGAGGGATTCCAGTCCCTCGACCTGGCCGGCCCCTACGAGGTGTTCCAGCAGGCCAGCCGGCGGTCGGGGGCCTACCACTGCCAGGTCGTGGCCGCGGCGGCCGGGCCGGTGCGGTCTGGCAGCGGGCTGCCGGTGCACGCCGGGCACGGCCTCGCGGAGCTCGCCCCGCACGGTATCGACACCCTGGTCGTGGCGGGCGGCGGCGGGGTGGATGCAGCACGGGGCGACGCGGAGCTGGTCAGCTGGATCGGCGAGGCCGGGGCCGCCGCGCGCCGGGTCACCTCGGTGTGCAGCGGAGTGTTCCTGCTGGCCGCCGCCGGGCTGGCCACCAGCCAGCGGGTGACCAGCCACTGGCGCCGGGCGGCCCAGCTGGCCCGCGAGTATCGGGGCTGGCCGTGGACTGCGACCCCATCTTCATCCGGGACGGGCGGCTATGGACCTCGGCCGGGGTGACGGCGGGCATGGACCTGGCCCTGGCCCTGGTGGAAGACGATCTCGGCCGGGACGTGGCGCACGCGGTGGCCCAGGAACTGGTGCTGTTCCTGCGCCGGCCGGGCAGCCAGTCCCAGTTCAGCGTGCCGCTGTGGTCGGCGCAGCCGTCCACCGGGCCGGTCCGGGCTGCTGCAGCGGCCGTGCAGGCCAGCCCCGGGGCCCGGCACACCATCGCCGACCTGGCCGCGCGGGCCCGGCTCAGTCCCCGCCAGCTGCAGCGCCGGTTCACCGCCGAGCTCGGCGTGCCGCCCGCGGAGTACGTGGAGCGGGTCCGGCTGGAAGCGGCGCGCCGGGCGCTGGCCGAGGGTGACGACCCGGTCGCCGCGGTGGCCCGCCACTGCGGCTTCGGGACGGCCGAATCGCTGCGCCGGGCCTTCCACCGCCGCCTGGGCATCGCGCCGTCCGACTACCGGGACAGATTCCGCGCCACCGGGGAGTATGCATGACGAATTATGGGCTGCTGATCTTCGACGGCGCCGAGGAGCTCGACTTCGCCGGGCCGTGGGAGGTGTTCACGGTATCGGCCATGCTGCGTGACCAGGGCGACTCGGCGGTCCTGATCGCGCCGCAGGCCGGCCCGGTGCGCTGCGCCAAGGGCATGCGGGTACTGCCCGACCACACCCTGGACGGCCATCCGCCGCTGGACGTGCTCCTGGTGCCGGGCGGGATGGGCACCCGGCGGGAGGTGGGCAACCCGGAGCTGACCGGCTGGATCGCCCGGGTCGCGGGCCAGGCCAGCTGGCTCAGCAGCGTGTGCACCGGGGCGCTGCTGCTGCACGAGGCCGGGCCGGCCCGCGGCCGGCGGGTGGCCACTCATCACGCGTTCGAGGACACCCTGGCCGCACGCGGCGAGATCACGGTGGTCCGGGACGCCCGCTATGTGGTCGACGGCAACGTGGTCACCAGCCAGGGCGTGTCGGCCGGGATCGACATGGCGCTCTGGCTCGTCGGCCGGCTCCATGGCCGTGGTCACGCGCGGGAGGTGCGGCGCTACATCCAGTACGAGCCGGCGCCGCCCTATCTGGCCGACGAGCCGCTAGGCCCGGTCGTGGGCTGAGCGGCCGGTTCCGCGCTGGGCGGTTCCGCGCTGGGCGGTTCCGCGGTGGGCGGTTCCGCGCTGGGCGGTCGCGTGCTGGGCGGTTCCGCGGTGGGCGGGGCAGCCCGGCCGTCGCCGTGGCCGCGGGACGGTGAGCGGCGCCAGGACACCTCGAACAGGGCGCCGCCCAGCTCGGAGCCGCCGATCCGCCAATGCCCGCCGGTGGACCGGACGATCGAGTCGGCGATGGCCAGCCCGAGCCCGGCCCCGCTGCCCTGGTCGGTGGCCCGGTGGAACCGGTCGAACAGCCGGGCGCGGTCGGCCGCCGGGATCCCGGGGCCGCTGTCCGCCACGGTCAGGCTGACCCGGTTGCCCCGGGCCGCCACGCCGAGCCGGACGTGGCCACCCGGCCCGGCGTACCGGCAGGCGTTGTCCACCAGCACCCCGGTCAGCCGGTCGATCCACTCCGGCGGCGCGCTGATCCAGGCCGCGGGGGAGGGGCTGACATCCACCGAGATGCCCGGCGATGCCGCGTGGCCCACGGCCTGGAACCGCTCGGCGCACTCCGCGGCGATGACCGACAGGTCGACCGGCTCGGCCCCGGGCGGGGGCGGCTGCGAGTCGAACCGGGCCAGCCAGAGCAGGTCCTCCACGATGCGCCGCAGCCGCTGGCTCTCCCGGTCGATGCGGTGCAGCGTGGCCCGGTAGTCGTCGGGCTGGCGCGGCGTGCTCAGCGCGATGCCGATCTCCGCGCTGATCACGCTGAGCGGCGTGCGCAGCTCGTGCGACGCGTCCGCGGTGAACTCAAGCTGGCGCCGCCGGGACTGCTCCACCGGGGACAGCGCCCGCAGGCCGATGATCAGCGACCCGGCGAACATGGCCAGCAGCAGCACCGGCGCCACCGCCACCTCGCCGTCCTGGAGCACGTCGGTCACGTGCTGCTGCTCGGCCAGGCTCTGCCCCGCCACCAGCAGGCCCGGGCCGTGCCGGGCCGTGACCAGCCGGAACGGGCTGGCCCCCAGCTGGATCGTGACCGGGCTGCTGGCCGGGCTGCCACCGGCCGGGCCGCCGCGCCGGCCGGGCCGCCGCCGGCCGGGACGTAGCCGCTGGGCAGTGCGGGCGCGCCGTCGCTGAGCGGCACCGGCCGCTGCCCGGGGACGGCCCGCCAGAAGAACACCGGCGCCTCATCGACGTCGTTGTCGGTGTCGGTCACCGGCCTGCCGTCCCGGTCGGGCCGGTGACCGCCCGGCACGGTGGCCAGCTGCTCGCGGCAGCCGGCTGTCCACCGCGCTCACCAGCCGGTCGGTGATGGCCCGGTTCAGCGCGACGACACAGCCCGCGTAGACCACGCCGACCAGCAGGGTGGCCACCAGGGCGACCCGGGCCGCATGCCCACGCCCGCTCACCGGGGCACGATCCGGTAGCCGACCGCGCGCACCGACTCGATGCGCACCTGGCCGGTGGCCAGCTTGGCCCGCAGCCGGGCCATGTGCACGTCGATGGTGTTGGAGCCGAGCGCGTCCGCCTCGTTCCCCCATACGCTGAGCGCGATTGACCGGCGGCCCACCACAGCGGGGGAGCGGCGCATCAGCATCTCCAGGATGCCGCGCTCGGTGCCGGTCAGCGCCGGCCGCTGGGCCCCGATCCGGACCTCCCGGGTGGCCGGGTCGAACAGCACATCACCCACCACCAGCTGGGGCGGCTGGGCGGTCCGCGGCCTGCGCTGCAGCGCGCGGAGCCGGGCCAGCAGCTCAGCGAAGTCGAACGGCTTGACCAGGTAGTCATCGGCGCCCTGGTCCAGCCCGGTGACCCGGTCGGCCGGCGTGTCCCGGGCGGTCAGCATCAGCACCGGCACCGGCTGGCCGCCCTGCCGCAGCCACTGCAGTACCTCCAGGCCGGATACGCCCGGCATCCGCCAGTCCAGCAGCACCACTTCGTACTCGTAACTGCGCAGGTAGGTCATGGCCGCCTGGCCGTCGGGGACGGTATCGACGGTATACCCGTTCTCGCGCAGGCCCCGGCCGAGCGCGTCGCGCAGCCCACGGTCGTCCTCTGCTACCAGCACCCGCATGACCGGCTCGGCAGGCTAGCGGGGGAGCCGGCGCCACAGCGGCCGTGGCATCAGCCGGAACCCGCTGGCCAGCACGGCCAGCGTCGGAGGCACCCACACCGTGCCCGCCGGGGATGGCCGGCCCAGGGCGCGGGCCACCGCCGCACCAACCGCGGCCGGGGTACTGGACAGCGGCGCCGGCGGCATGCCGGTGGTCATCCGGCCGATCACGAAGCCGGGGCGGACCAGCAGCACACCCACGCCGCTGCCGTGCAGCGCGTCGGCCAGGCCGCGGGCGAACGCGTCCAGGCCGGCTTTGGCCGACCCGTACACGTAGTTGGCCTTGCGCGGCCGGATGGCGGCCACCGAGGACAGCACCACGATGGTGCCGTGGCCCTGGGCACGCATCCGGCTGGCCGCGGCCAGCAGCGCCGTGACGTGCCCGGTGAAGTTGGTCTCGACCAGCTGGCCAGCCCGCACCGGGTCGCGGTCCAGCTCGTCCTGCGGGGTGAGCACGCCCGCGGCGGAGATGACCACGTCCACGTCCCCGGCCGCGAACGCCTCGTCGATCACCGCCTGGTGGGTGCCCAGCGCGGTGGCGTCGTAGTGCAGCGTCCGCACCTGGCCACCCGATCCTTTCCCGACCAGCGCCTTCCCGGCCGCGGCCAGCCGCTGCTCGTCCCGGCCGGCCAGCAGCACCTCGGCCCGGGCGGGCAGGCTGAGCGCGGCCAGGATCTCCAGGCCGATCTCGCTGGTCCCGCCGAGCAGGAGTACCCGGTTCACGCCGGCCGGGGCCGGCTGGCTGCGCTGCACTGCTCCTCCTGAGTCACTGTCCGGCCGGACCACCCGCCCGGTCAACCGGGCGACTACCCGCTGTCCGGCATTAACTGCATCAGGCCGGCCGCGAACAGTGCCAGCCAGGCCAGCTCACAGCCGATCATCAGCCGGTCCCGCGAGATCAGGTCCTCGACCGGCTTGGCCTGCCGGTGCCCGGTGAGCCAGTCGAAGCGGACCAGGGCGGCGGCCAGCGGCACCACGCTGACCAGGTGCAGGACCCGGGTCCACCCGCCATGCTGACCATACGCCCAGAGCAGGTAGGCGGTGATCATTCCGGCCGAGACGACGCGCTGGCTCACCCGCAGCCAGCTGGCCCGGTACCAGCGCATCACCGGGCGGTGCGTGGCCGCCTGCGGCCCGAGCACGGCTAGCTCGGTAAAGCGCTTGGCGATGGCCACCATGAGCGCGCCCAGGCTGCACACCACGAGGAACCAGCCGGACGGCGGCACCCGGGTGGCGCTCGCCCCGCCGAGCGCGCGCAGCACGAACCCGCTGGCCACGAACAGCAGCTCGACCACCGGCAGGTGCTTGAGCGCCACGCTGTACAGCAGCGACAGCACGAAGTACAGCCAGACCAGCACGGCCAGCGTGTACTCGCCGAGCCACAGGCAGCCGGCCTCGGCCAGCGCCATGCTGGCCGTGGCCACGGCCAGCGCGTGCCCCCGGGGCAGCCGGCCGGACGCCACCGCGCGGTGCCGCTTGGCCGGGTGCTGGCGGTCCCGGCCGGCGTCCATGACGTCGTTGACGAAGTACACCGCGGCCGCGGCGGCGGTGAACGCGGCCGCGGCGGCCAGCGCGTAGCCAAGGCCGTCGTCCCGGCCCAGCGACGCGCCGGCCAGCGGTGCCGCGAAGACGAGCAGGTTCTTCGGCCACTGCCGGGGCCGGGCGGTCTGCACGACGGCGGCCAGCCAGCCCGCCAGGCCGCCGCGCTGACCGGCCGCGCCCGGGCCGGCCGGCGGAACGTCGGCCGGTCTCGTGCGGGTCGTCACCGGGCGTACACAGCGGTGAAGTCGCGGCTGGCCGGGCCGTAGTACCGGTCAGGTGGCTGGATCTGGGTGGGCAGCAGGTTGACCGGAGTCGGGTCGGCCGGATGGTGCTTCGGCAGGTAGTACATGAACGACATCCAGTCCGGGTTGATGTCCAGCTCCATGCCCGTCACCGCGCCGGCCCGCTTGAGCAGCTCAGCCAGTTCCCGCACGTTCAGCGCCGGTCCGTAGGCGAAGATCACCCGTCCGTCGCTGGTGATGCCGATCCCGGACCGCCACACGTAGTAGCCCCCGCCCAGGGTGGCGCCCCAGGCACCCTCGACGTTGTAGTCCACCGTGGGCGGGATCTTCCCGTGCACGACGATCATGTGCAGGTTCTGCCGGACGCCGACCACATCCGGGGTCATCCGGACCGAGCCGCCCCAGTTCCCGATCGCGATCCGCCCATCGCGGTAGTACACGACCGACGCCACCCCCTTGGTCAGCGCCCCGGAAGTCGCGCCGTTGAGGTAGAAGCCGCCGCCCGATGTCGCGATCTTGAAACCGCCATTGAACGTGGCGAGCAGCCCGAGGCGCTTGCCCGGCACGATGTACGGCTGGGACTTCCAGGGACCGGGGCCTGGGTCTTCCGCGCCTGGATGCAGCTGGAACCGCACCAGGTTCTGGTTCATCGACACGATGCCCGCGACGTAAGACGTGTAAACGCTGCTCGCGCGCAGGTAGGTGCCGTAGACGGCGGGCTGGCCCTTGGCCGTGCCGAGCACCCGCCACTGGCCCTCGCCGGGCAGCGGGTGGGCCACGAACGGCTTGAGCGGTGCCGGTGCCGGGTAGACGGCCGCCGATCCGCGTGCCTTGTGCGGCGCCGTACGGACCGGGCCAGCGCTGGGGCCGGTCAGTGCGAACGAGGGCTTGCCGCCGGCCTTGGGCGGCTGATAGCTGAGCCACTCGCCGAACGTGACCACCGGGCCGAGGTAGTGGTCGCGGGCCCACTCGGCGAGCCGCTCCGAGACGGTCCCGCCGCCCGGCATGGTCAGCGCGTGCCCCACCGAAAAGCCCAGCCAGATACAGAACGCCAGCAGGGCGGCCAGCACCACCTGGAACCACCGGCGGCTGCGGAGCCGGCGCCGGGGAGGGCCGGAGCGGCCTGCCCGGCCGTGCCGGCCGCGGGGTGCGGCGCTGGGTGCCCGGCGCGGGCCGGGATCGGCCCAGGAGGGGTCCGGCTCCGCAGCACCTGGGTCCGGCTCAGGCCGGAACGACGCCGGTTTAGGCACCCACGTTCTCCCCTCCGAGCACAGAAGCACACACAGCTCACCGCAGTGGGCGGCATCCGCTGCGCTGCTATTAACCGGGCCTGCGGGGACCCGTGCCGGGGAGCCAGGTTCACCGAGCCGTTCATCGGCAACTTTCCCGGGCGGGCGGGACCCAAACGACAGGTGTACCCGGTAAACATGAAGACTGCGTTAAGGCGGTTCCTGGCGTTCCGTGATTGATGTCACATCCGCCACGGGATGGAAGCGAATGGAGGTGGGCCCGTGGCCGGGCCGGACGGCGGGACGTTCGATGTCGTGGTGATCGGGGCCGGCCTGGTCGGGCTGGCCACCGCCGTGGCCCTGCTGGCCGAGCGGCCCGGCCTGCGGCTGGCCGTCCTGGAGAAGGAGGCCGCGGCCGGCACCCACCAGAGCGGGCACAATTCCGGTGTCCTGCACGCCGGCCTGTACTACCAGCCAGGCAGCCTGAAGGCGCGGTTCTGCACCGAGGGGCGGCAGGCCATGATGGAGTTCGCCGGATCGCGGCAGATCCCGTACCGGCAGACCGGCAAACTCGTGGTGGCCACCCGGGAGAGTGAGCTGCCCCGGCTGGCCAGCCTGGCCGAGCGCGGCCGGGCCAACGGGCTGGCCGTCCGGGAGATCGGCCCGGCCGAGATGACCGAGATCGAGCCCGCCGTCCGCGGCCTCCGGGCGCTGCACATCCCGGAGAGCGGTGTGATCGACTACCGCCGGGTGGCGGCGGCTTACGCGGACACCGTTCGGGACAGCGGCGGCCAGGTGCGGTTCGGGCACGGCGTGCGCGGGCTGGCCCGGGCCCGTGACGGCTGGCTGGCCGAGACGGACGGCGGGCCGCTGCACGCCCGCGCCGTGATCGGCTGCGCCGGGCTGCAGGCCGACCGGATCGCGGCCATGACCGGCCACGGCAGTGGCGCGTACCGCATCGTCCCGTTCCGCGGCGACTACTACACGTTCCGGCCGGCCGCGGCCGGGCTGGTCCGGGGGCTGGTGTACCCGGTGCCCGACCCGGCGTTCCCGTTCCTCGGCGTGCACTTCACCCGGGGCGTCGACGGGTCGCTGCACGCCGGGCCGAACGCGGTGCCCGCGCTGGCCCGGGAGGGGTACGGGCGGCTGTCGGTGAACGGCCGCGACGTACTGGACAGCCTGCGCTTCCCCGGGCTGCACAAGCTGGCCCGCGGCTACGCGCGCACCGGGGCCCTGGAGATCTGGCGCGACCTGGTCAAGCCGGCCTACCTGGCCGAGATGCGCCGGTACATTCCCGCCATTGCGCCCCGGGACATCCGCTTCGGGCCGTCCGGTATCCGCGCGCAGTGCCTGCGCCGGTCCGGCGAGCTGGTCGACGACTTCCTCATCGAGGAGGGCGACCGGGTCATTCATGTGCTGAACGCCCCGTCCCCGGCCGCCACCGCGTCGCTGGTCATCGGGCGGCACATCGCCAGCCGGGCGGCTACCTCGTTCGGGCTGTGAGCCGCTAGCCGCGCGGGCCGGCCCGTACCCGGTCGAACTGGCGCCGGACCAGGGGTACCGGTACCGGCTCGCCGCGGGACTGCGCGCCGAGCAGGTGCCCGCGGACGCGCAGCCACCACCGGATGGCCATGGCCGTGCCGAACACCTGCACCGCGACCGCCGCGCCGAACGCCAGCCGGTAACCGCCGTGCCCGGTCACGTCGAGGATCCCGCCGACCAGCAGCGACGCGATGATGGCCGACGTGAACCCGCCCACGTTGACCACCCCGGTGGCGGTGCCCACCATGGCCGGCGGGTTGTAGTCCTGGGCCAGCGAGAAGCCGATGGTGGACGCGGGCCCGCCCACCGCGGCCACGGCTACCACCGCCACCACGAGCGGGTGCGGTGGCCGCCCGCCGAAGCCGCCCAGCAGCAGCCCCCAGCCGGCCACGGTGACCAGGCAGACGATGATCGCGAACGGCACCCGGGCGACTGGGTAGCGGCCGAAGACGGCCCCGATGGCCGGGCTGGCCGCGAAGGCGGCCAGCACGCAGACCAGCAGCACCGCGCTGGCACCGGCCTCGGTGTAGCCCTGCCCGACCAGGTAGGGCAGGCCCCACAGCACGCCGAACATGGTGGCCAGCGACATGCACGAGAAGTGCACCCAGAAGCCCAGCCGGGTGCCCGGGGCCCGCCAGGCCGCGTGCACCCGCTGCCGGACCGGCGGGGCCGGGTCCGCTGGCCGGGCGGCCGGGCGGCCAGCGGGCAGCAGTACCCAGACGGCCACCCCGGTGGCCAGCGCGACCAGCCCGGTGCCGGCGAACGCCGGCGTCCAGCCGGCCGAACGGAGCAGCAGGGTGAGCGGGATGGTGGCGGCCAGGTTGCCCGCCATGCCGAGCATCGAGGTCACCGATACCGCGAGCGGGAAGCGGTGCCGCGGGAAGTCCCAGGCCGCGACCCGGACCACGCTCACGAACGTGAGTGCATCGCCGCAGCCCAGCACGCCGCGGGCGAGCAGCGCGGCCGGATAGGAGTGGGTGGCCGCGAAACCCACCTGGGCCACGGCCATCGTGCCCGCCGCGGTGACCAGCAGGCGGCGCGGCCCGTACCGGTCCACCAGCAGCCCAGTCGGCACCTGCATGGCGGCGTAGACGCCGAGCTGGACCAGGACGAACACGCTGAGCTGGGCCGGGGTGATAGCGAACCGGCGGGCCGCCTGGAGCCCGGCCACCCCGAGCGAGGTGCGGTTGAACACCGCGGTGATGTACACGGTGACCGCGACGGCCCAGCGCCGCGCGGTGGCCGGGACGGCCGGCCCGCCGGGGGTGGCTGCCCTGGCCGCGGGCACGGCGGAGGCGGGGGCCGGGGAGGGCATGGGGGTCAGTTCCGGTCGGTGGGGGTTATCGGGGCGGCCTGGTCAGCGCCGGGCCAGCGTGCTCTCCGCGTGATCGAGATGGGCGGTTACGGCCTCGGCCATGGCCCGCACGCTGCCTGAGCGCAGCGCGTCCCGGATACGCTCATGCTCGGCCAGGGTGGCGCGCATCCGGGCCGGGTCCACCCCGTGCCCGGCGTCGTCCAGCAGGTTCACCGTGCCCATCCGGAGCTGGCGTTCCCGCAGCGAGCGGTACAGCGCGGTGAGGATCTCATTACCGGTGGCCGCGACGATGGCCAGGTGGAAGTCCCGGTCGGCCTGCACATAGGCGGTCACCTCGTGGGCCAGCATGGCCGCCCGCATGTCGCCCAGGTAGCCGTCGAGCACTGGGACCAGGGCGGCCTGCGGCCGGCTGGTCAGCACTTTGCGGGCCGCGAACGACTCGATCAGCCGCCGGGTCTCCATCACATCGGCCGCCTCGTCCACGGTGACCGGCAGCACCAGGGCGCCCCGCTTGGGCAGCAGCCGGACCAGGCCCTCGCCCTGCAGCCGGAGCAGCGCCTCGCGGACCGGGGTCCGGGACACCCCGACCGCGTCGGCCAGCTGTCCTTCCGAGAGCAGGTCCTGCGCGGCGAAACGGCGGGCCAGGATCTCGCCCTTGATGTAGGCGTAGGCACGGTCCGCCGCACTCGGCGGGGTGACCGCCGGCCGGGGAAGGATCTGTGCCGTACTCATGATGTATCTATGCTACATGCCAGCCTCGCCCGGCACGGCCGGGCCCGCCTGGCCGGGCCGAGGAACGCCGCCACCAGATCGATCCGGTCGCCGCGGATCGCGAAGTAGGCCAGGCTGGCCACGGCCGGCGGGGCGACCTCGATGGATACCGTGGGCAGCACTGGATCCGGCGGCAGCGGCCGGATGATCAGCCGGCCCATGATGATCGAGCTGAGCAGCACCCAGCACAGCACACCGAAGCCGAACATGACCTCGGCCAGCAGGCGCTGGCCGATGACGGCGGCCCCGGCCGCGGCGATCAGGCCGCCCGCCACCGTGGGCAGGAAGTAGCCCGGGTGCAGGGTGTCGAGGCCCAGCGGACGGTAGATCCACTGCCCGGTGAATCACGCGCCGGCCAGCACGGTCAGCACCAGCGCCGCGGTCCGCGAGCAGGTACCGCAGGTAGGCCACGCGCACAGCCAGCCAGGCCAGCGCGGACACGATGAACAGGACGTCAGCCACCGCCGCCGGGGCGTGCCGGTACTGAGCCATGAGCCAGCTGAGGCCCGGGCCGGCCAGGCCGAACGGGACGCCAAACAGGTTGAGCGCGATGCGTGCCGTGGCCACGGCGTGCGCCCGGTACGCCGCTGTTACTGGTGGCGTTTCCGCAGCCAGTCCAGTACTTCCTGAGCGACCTCGCGCCAGCCGTGGTCGATGGTCAGAGAGTGCCCGCGGTCCGGGAATTCCCGCAGGTCGGTGATGGCCGGCGACCGATGGTAGAGCCGGCGCGTGGCCATGCTGATGGCGGCGGGCACGGTGTGGTCCTGGCCGCCAGCCGTGATCAGCAGCGGTCCCCTGGTCTTGTTCCGGGTGTCGACCTTGGCCGGGGAGCTGGGCGTGAAGTTGGCCAGCGCGTCCTCGAACAGTGGCTTGCCCGGCGACGGGATGGCCCAGCGCTGGTACAGGTCGGCGGACTCCTGGGCGGGCAGCGCGTTGCCGAAGCCGTAGCGGAACTGGTCCGCGGTCAGCGACACCGCTTCCTTCCGGTTGGCTGGCTTGCGCAGCGCGATCGAGGCCACCCGCAGCGCGGACGGCGGCAGGTAGAACACGCCCTGGATCGGCGCCGGGTCGATGGC
Source organism: uncultured Actinomycetes bacterium (assembly GCA_963834515.1). Classification (GTDB taxonomy): domain Bacteria; phylum Actinomycetota; class Actinomycetes; order Streptosporangiales; family Streptosporangiaceae; genus RYN-230. The sequence goes on from CAWICB010000002.1 coordinate 1,110,532, forward strand.
CACCGCCGCGGCGGCCAGATCCTGCCCCAGCAGCCGCTGCACGATGAGGCCACCGAAGGAATGGCCGATGACCACCGGCTTGGCCGGCAGCCCGCGGATGATCCCGGCGTAATGCTCGACCACGTCGCCGATGCCGACACCCGCGGCCCGCTCCGGGTGCTCCCGGGCTTCCGCGACGGTATCCGAGTCGCCCGGCCAGCCTGGTGCCGAGGGGACGTACCCGGCCTCCTTGAAGAAGTCCACCCACGGATCCCACGACGACGCGTGCAGCCAGAGACCGTGCACGAAGACGACCGGTGTATTCGCTGGCTCCATTCCTGGCCTCCTGCCCCGGCAAAGCGATAGTAATTCCAGGCCTTACCCCGCGCCGGAAGCCGGCAATCTGCCGTGGCCGCGACCTGGAAAGAGTCGGCCCGCTGTGCTGCACTGGCACGGGTAAGCCGTTTGGGTGGACGTCAGCGGGAGCAGGCCATGCAGCAGACCCGGCTCACCGAGTCGCCGGAATATACCGCGCGCCGGGAAGAACTCCGGCTGGCCGAGATCGAGCTCATGCGGCAGCGGGAGCGGGTCGCCGCGCTGCGCCGGGCGCTGCCGCCTGGTGCGCTGGTCGAGGACTACGTGTTCCAGGAGGGGCCACGCGACCTGGCCAGCGGGGATTCCCCGGTGTCCGGGGTCCGGCTGTCCGGGCTGTTCACCGCGCCCGACCGGGCGCTGGTCGTCTACCAGCTGATGTACGGGAAGGCCCAGACCGAGCCGTGCCCGATGTGCACCATGTGGATCGACGGCTTCAACGGGGTGGCCAGCCACCTGGCCCGGAACCTGGATTTCGTGATCGCCGCGGCCGCCGATCCGGGGGCGCTCCGGGCGCACGCCCGGTCCCGGGGCTGGTACCGGCTGCGCCTGCTCAGCTGTGCCGGGAACACGTTCAAGTACGACCTGGGCAGCGAAACGGCCGACGGCGCGCAGCACGCCACCGTGTCGGTCTTCATGCTCGATCCAGGCGGGGCGCCGCGGCACGTCTACACCGCGCATCCGGACCTGGCTGACGACATCAGCGAGCGCGGCATCGACCTGCTCAGCCCGGTGTGGCACATTCTCGACCTGACCCCGGCCGGCCGCGGCGAATGGTACGCCTCGCTGGACTATGGCCCGCTGCCGGTCAGCCGGGTGGCGCGACCGGGATCTTGATGCCCTGGCCGGCCCGCACGCTGGTCAGCGCCCAGCGAACGTGATCAACCGATCGCTGTCGTGATAGCAACAGCGATCGGTTGATCAGCAAGGTGGCCGCCTGGGTCAGCTGGTGCCCGGGGTGGCGCAGGCGGGGGCGGGCTGGCAGGCGGGGGCGGGCTGATCGGCACCCGGGGCCGCGACTTCTGCGGCGGCCAGGGCCGGGACGGTGACCCGGGCCGGGGCCGGGACGGTGACCCGGGCCGGGGCCGGGACGGTGAGCCGGGCCGGGGTAGCCGGCCCGGCCGGGAGGGTGACCCGGGCCGGGGCCGGGACGGTGAGCCGGGCCGGGGTAGCCGGCCCGGCCGGGAGGGTGACCAGGGCCGGGGCTGGGACGGTGACCCGGGCCGGGGCCGGGACGGTGACCGGGGCCGGGGTGGCCGGCCCGGCCGGGAGCTCGGCGGCGGGTGCGGTGGCGGATGCGGCGGTGGGCTGGCGGCGGGGGAGGGCGAACACGGCGCCGATCGCGGCGACCAGCGCGACCGCGGCGGCGACCCGCATCCCGTCGGCCATCGCGGTGACGAACGCGCTGTGCGCGGCGGCGGCCAGTTCGGCGCCGCGCGGGCCGCCGACGTGCCGGGCCACGATGTCCGCCGCGGCGATGGACCCGGTGGCCACGCGGCTGACCGCGTGCGGCGCGTGCGCGGCGGATAGCGCGCTGCCCAGCTTCGAGCTGTACACGCCGGCCGCCAGGCTGCCCACGATGGCGATGCCCAGCGCGCCGCCGACCTCGCGGATGGTGTCGTTGATGGCGCTGCCCGCGCCGGCCTGGTGGGCGGGCACCGTGGTCATGATGGTGGTGCTGGCCGGCGCCATGACCAGGCCCATCCCGGCGCCCATGATGGCCACGGCCACGGCCAGCGGCGGGTAGGCGGTGTGCACGTGGGCGGTGGACAGGTCGAGCAGGCCGCCGCCCATCATCGCGATGCCGGCCGGGATGATGACCCGGGCGCCGAGCCGCTGGGCCAGGATCGGCGACACCGGCGACACGGCCGCCATGGCCAGCGCGAACGGCAGCGCGCGCAGGCCGGCGGACAGCGGGCTGTAGCCGTGCACCAGCTGCAGGTACTGGGTCAGCACGAACAGGCTGCCGAACAGGGCGAAGAAGATCACGGTCACCGACCCGGCCGCGGCCGAGAACGCGCGCGACGTGAATACCCGCAGGTCAATCAGCGGCTGCGGGATGCGCAGCTCCCACCAGACGAACCCGCCCAGCAGGGCCAGCCCGGCGGCGGCCTCGGGCCCGGTGACCGGGCCGGCCCAGCCGCGGCTGGGTGCCTCGATGATGGCGTCCACGATGAGGAACAGCGCGCCGGCCACCAGCAGCGTGCCCACCTTGTCCAGCCGGCCCCCGGACGGCTCGGCCGTCTCCGGGACAGTCAGCAGCACGCCGGCCAGTGCCACTGCGACCAGCGGCACGTTGATCAGGAACACGCTGCCCCACCAGAAGTGGGACAGCAGCAGGCCGCCGAGGGTCGGGCCGATCACGATGCCGACCCCGGCCACCGCGGACCAGGCGGCGATGGCCTGCGGGCGCTCTCGGGGCGGGAACACGGCGTTCAGGATGGACAGCGTGGCGGGCATGACGAACGCCGCGCCCAGGCCCATCACCACCCGCGCCCCGATCAGCGGGCCGGTGCCGCCCGCGAACGCGGCCAGCGCGCTGCCGCCCGCGAACACGGCCAGGCCGCCCAGCAGGGAGAGCTTGCGGCCGTACCGGTCGCCCAGCGCACCGGCCGGGATCAGCAGCGCGGCGAAGCAGAGTGTGTACGCGTCCGCGATCCACTGCAGGTCGCTGGTGCCTGCGTGCAGCGTCCGGGCCAGCGTGGGCAGCGCGGTGTTGAGGATCGTGTTGTCGATCACCACGACCAGCAGGCTCAGGCAGAGCACGAGCAGGATCTGGCGGCGGCGGGGATGGCCGGCTGGCCACTGCGCATTGGGCTGGCCACCGGAGCCGGCTGCGGTCCCGGCGGGCCGGGGAGATGTCGAGCTGGCCATGGCGATCTCCTTACGAATGATTACTTACGCTCGTTTACTTACGCTTGTTAGCATAGACAGATGAGCTAACAGATGTAAAGTTGGAGACGTGAAAAGTTTTCCGGAGACCGCGGCCGGGCCGACCGGCCAGCGCGAGGGCCAGCCAGCGGACCAGCGCGAGGGCCAGCCAGCGGACCAGCGCGAGGGCCAGCGGGGGGAACAGCCAGACGGCCGCCGGCGGCGCAACGCCCGCGGCCAGGGCGCCCGGCTGACCGAGGACATCGTGTGTGGCGCGCTCGCGCTGATCGAGCGGACCGGGTCGGAGGAGGCGGTCACGCTGCGCGCGGTGGCCCGCGAGGTGGGCATCGCCGCGCCGTCCATCTACCCGCACTTCGCCGACCGCGACGCGATCGTGACCGCGGTGGTGGCCCGGATCTTCGATGAGCTGGCCCAGGCCATCAAGGCGGGCACTGCGGCCGCCCGCCCGGACCCGGTGGACCGGCTGGTCGCGGGGTGCGCGGCGTACGTCGATTACGGGCTCAGCCACCCGGCCCGGTACGGCGTGCTGTTCTCCGGGCAGCGGGAGTCAGCCGAGGACTACTGCCAGCCGGTCGCGCTGGACCCGGACGGGAAGCCGGTGCTGGAGTGGGGCGCCGAGGCATTCTCGCTGCTGCTGGGGGCCATTGCGGACTGCGTCCGCGCGGGCGTCTCGGCCAGTACCGACGTGCTCGCCGACGCCACCGCGGTCTGGGTCGCACTGCACGGGACGGTGACGCTGCGCAGCACGCTGCCCGGCTTCCCGTGGCCCGAGCTGGCCCCGCTGCTCCGGCACCAGGTGCTGGCGCTGGCCCGGGTCAGCGCCCGGTGACCCCGTCGATGGCCTCCCGGAGCAGGTCAGCGTGACCGTTGTGCCTCGCGTACTCCCCGATCAGGTGCACGTACATCATCCGCAGCGACCACTGCTCCCCGCCCGCGTCGAACGGGGCATCGAAATCCATTTGCTTAACGCCCGTATCGCACACCTGCCACTCGGCCTGCAGGCGGCTGAGCTCGGCGGCGGCCTGGCCGGGCGAGGCGTCATTGAAGTCCGCGTCCGGCCCGGCTGAAGCCGGGAACATCGGCGGCACATCCTCCCCGGCGGCGCGCTGCCGGAACCAGATGCGCTCCACCTTGGCCAGATGCCGGATCAGGCCGAGCAGCGACAGGCTGGACGACGGGATGGGCCGCCGGGCCAGCTGCTCACCGGTCAGGCCGGCGCAGATGTTCAGCAGCGTGGCCCGCTGCCAGCCGAGGTAGCCCTCGAGGATCGGCCGGTCGTCGCCGGTCACCGGCCCGTCGACCGGAGGTGGGGTGGGTGCGGTCCAGGTCACGGTGCAAGTCTGCCAGGCCGGCCGGTCAGCCGCGGACCCGGAACCAGGCCACCCCGGCCAGGTAGGCCAGCCCGCCGAACGCCACCATGACGCCCAGTGCGGCCGCCCCAGCAGTGGCTTGCCGTCGGCCGCGAAACCGATCAAGTAGACGGCGCCGATGGCCACGCCCAGCGCCACGGCGCCCCGGTAACTGCGGTTCGTCCTAGACGTGATCTGCATGGAAGATCTCCTCCACGGTGCTGCCGAAGAACCGGGCGATGGCCATGGCCAGCGGGAGCGACGGGGTGTACCGGCCGGTCTCGATCGAGTTGATGGTCTGCCGGGACACGTCCAGCTCGCGGGCCAGGTCCCCCTGGGCCAGCCCTTTGCCCGTGCGGCGTTCCCGGACGTCATTCCTCACCGGGACGGCCACCTGTCAAGTCTGCTTGTCACCTGGCCATGGTGCCCGACCCGGCCAGGGGTGTCAAGTCTGCTTGTCAAGGTGAACAGCCGGCGGCCAGCTAAATCCTTTTAGGGAAATCCCGGGTAAGCAGGTAGGTGCCCACGTCCGGTTGCGGGTAGCGTCGGGGCATGTACCGCAGGCCACGTCGGCTGCCGCGGCACCCGGGGTCAGGCGGGTGCCGGTGATCGGCCTGATCTCGGTGACCGGCGGTGGCCGGGTGGCCGCGCAGCGGCTGGCCGACGCATGGCCGGGCCAGACCCGGCAGTACGACGGGCCGGCCCGGCAGGCGCTGCCCCGGGCCTGGGCGCAGTGCGACGGGCTGGTCTGCTTCCTCGCCGTCGGGGCCACGGTCCGGCTGATCGCCCCGCTGCTGGACAGCAAGTGGACCGACCCGGCCGTGGTGTGCGTGGACGAGTCGGCCCGGCGCGCGGTGGCGGTGGTCGGCGGTCACGCCGCGGGTGCGAACGCACTGGCCGCCCGGGTCGCCGCGGTGTTCGGCGCGGACGCCGTCATCACTACGGCCACCGACGCGATCAGCCTGCCCGGGCTGGACGCGCTGGGCTGGCCGACCGAGGGAGCCATCGGGACGGTGAGCCGCGCGCTGCTGGACGGTGACCGGGTGCGGCTCGAATCGGCGGACACCTGGCCGCTGCCGCCGCTCCCGGACACGGTCGGCGAGACCGGCGAGTGCCGGATCCTGGTCACCGACCGGGCCGACCCGCCCGGGCCGCGGACCGCTATCGTGCGCCCGCCCTCGCTGGTCATCGGGGTGCAGGCGGCGCCGGGGGTGGCCGCCGAGGACATCCTGCGGCTGGCCGACAACGCACTGGGCGAGGCCGGGTTGTCCGCGGCCAGCGTCACCGAGCTGGCCGTGGTGCAGGCGCCCGGCGTGGCGGGTGTCGAGCCGGGCATCACCGAGGCGGCCCGGGAGCGCTGCTGGCCGGTGCGGGTCTACCCGGCCAGCCAGCTGACCGCCCACCAGACGGCTGCGGCCGGGCCCGGCGGGAACGGGGTGCCCCGCCACCGGGCCCCGGCCTGGGACACCCGGCCAAGCCGCTCAGAAGCGGCCGCGCTGGCCGCCGGGCACCAGCTGGTCGTGCCCGAGCGCAGCTCGGAACGGGCCAGCGTGGCGGTAGCCCGGATCCGGCCGCGCGGGCGGCTCGCCCTGGTCGGCATCGGCCCCGGGCCGCGCGACCTGGTCACCCCGCGGGCCCTGGCCGAACTGCGCCGCGCGTCGGTGCTGGCCGGGCTGGGCCAGTCCCTGGACCAGGTGAGAGACGCGCTGCGGCCGGGGACCCGGATCCTGCCCGGGGCGGGCGACGCGGCCGCGTGCAGCCGGGAGGCGCTCCGGCAGGCCCGGCTGGGCCACGCGGCGGCCATCGCGTTTCCCGCCGACCCGGGCCTGAACGAGCTGGCCGGCCTGGTGCTCAGCCTGGCCGGGGACGACATCGACGTGGTCGAGGTGCCGGGTATCTCGGCCGGGCTGGCCGCCTCGGCCGTGGTTGGTGCCCCGCTGGGCAGCAGCAACGCGGTGATCTCGCCCGGCGGGCACACCCCGTGGGCGGTGACCGAGGCGCAGCTACGCTCGGCCGCCGCGGCCGGCTTCGTGCTCACGTTCTGCATGCCCCCGGACAAGGCGGACGAGCCGCGGGCGGACATGGTGCTGGACGTGCTCCGGCAGTACCGGCCCGCCGACACCCCGGTGGCGGTGGTCCGTGATCCGCAGCGTGCCCAGCAGCGGATCTTCCTGTCCACGCTGGGCGCGCTTCAGCCCGGCGACGCGGGGGAGCAGAGCGTCATCATAGTCGGGACCGCACGCACCCGGGTGGTGGCGGGCCGGATGGTCACCCTCGACGACGGCTGACCGGCCGGGCGGTGCCGCGCGCCGTGGTGCCCGGGGCCGCCGGGTCATCGCCCACGATGAACCCGCCGCCGCGCTGCCAGCTCAGGTAGCGCCAGGACAGGTTGATCAGCGCGTTGATCCGGTTCCGGTTGCCCAGCAACGTGATCAAGTGCAGCCCGAGCCAGGCGAGCCAGGCGAGCGTGCCAGTGAACCGGATGCCCCGGGGCAGCTGAACCACGGCCGACCGGCTGCCGATCGTGGCCATGATGCCCTTGTCGTGATAGCTGAACCGGCTGGTGGGCTGGCCGGCCTGCACCCGCTGGACCTGCCCGGCCACGAACCGGCCCATCTGCAGCGCGGGCTGGGCCAGCTGGGGGAGTGGGTCGTCCTCGGTCAGGGCGATGTCGCCGATCGCGAACACCCGGTCCTGCCCCTTGACCCGCAGATCCGGCCCGACCAGCAGCCGGCCCGCCCGGCCCTGCGGCAGGCCCCACCGGCCGCCCGCCGCCGGCTCGTCTGGCCCGGTGGAACCGTCTGGCCCGGTGGCGTTGCCCGGCCCGGCCGAGGCGGCGGGCCCGGCCACGCCCGCCGCCCACGCGGTCAGGTCGCTGGGCAGCTGCTCGCCGCTGGCCAGGACGATGCAGTCCGGCGTGATTTCCCTGATCTCCGCGTTGAGCCGCAGGTCCACCCCGCGGGCGGCCAGCTGCTGCCGGGCGTACTCGCGCAGCGGCGGCCGGAACGGGGCCAGCAGCGCGGGCGCCTGCTCGACCAGCCGGATGTGCACCCGGTCCCGGCCGATCTCCGGGTAAGACGCGGGCAAGGCCACGTTACGCAGGTCGGCCAGGGTGCCGGCCAGTTCTACCCCGGTCGCCCCGCCGCCCACGATGGTCACCGTAACGTCCCCGATCGTGCCCAGGCTGAGCTGTTCCAGCGCCGCCATCAGCCGCTCCCGGAGCGTGGTCGCGTCATGCAGCGTGTACAGGCCGTGGCTGTTCTCGGCGGCGCCGGTGATGCCGTAGAACGCGGCCGTCACCCCGGTGGCCAGGATCAGGTAGTCGTAGCCGGCCTGCCCGCCGTCGGCGAACCAGGCCACCCGGGCCGCGGTGTCGATGCGGGCCAGTTCGCCGTGCCGGAACCGGGCCCCGCGCCGGCGCGCGAAACCGCGCAGCGGGTAAGCCACGTCGCTGGGCGCCAGCCCGGCCGTGGCCACCTGGTACAGCAGCGGCTGGAACGCGCTGTAGATGTGCCGGTCGGCCAGGGTCACCGCGAACCCGTGGCCGGCCAGCCCGCTGACCGCGGACAGCCCGCCGAACCCGGCCCCGGCCACCAGCACCCGTGGTTTGTCCTCAGCTGCCTTCACGTGAGCATCGCTACCCAGGCGCCAGCTGGTACTCCCGGGCCGGCCAGGAAACTTTGCCCGGGCAGGCCTCAGCCGGGGCGGCCGCTGACCCCATCCAGCGGGCGCGATCTGTACTGAGTGCGGCCCGATTCGGGTATTTTTCCGCCGGGGGGATATCTGTGGCTAATGGGGCGCCCGTTACCGGACGCGCCTGATGTGGCATTCGGGAAGGGCCCCGCGGATGGGAACGAGGCGCAGCAGCCTCCGCGTGTCGTGCGCTCTGGCGGCCGGCCTGGCGCTGCTGGCCGGGCTGGCCGCGTGCACCTCGGCGAGCGTGCGGACCACTGCCCGGCCCCGGCCCACGGTGCTGCACGGCGAGGTGGTGGCGGGCGGCCCGGACGGCCGCTACGTGGTGCCCGCCGGGATCCACAAGATCAAGCACGTGATCATCATCATGCAGGAGAACCGGTCGTTCGACAGCTACTTCGGCACCTATCCGGGGGCGGACGGCATCCCGGTGCGGAACGGGACCGCCACGGTCTGCGTCCCCGAGCCAAAAGGCGGGTGTACTCGTCCATATCATGACAAAGCTGACATCAACGGCGGTGGGCCGCACGCCGAGGTCAACGCGGTGGCCGATGTGAACGGCGGCCGGATGAACGGGTTCATCCGGCAGCGCGACGCGGCCCAGAAGACCTGCCACATTGCCGACGACCCGGCCTGCGCCGGGACCGGGCCACCAGACGTGATGGGCTATCACACCGCCGCGGAGATCCCCAACTACTGGGCCTACGCCCACGACTTCGTGCTCGACGACCACATGTTCGAGCCGGTCAAGTCGTGGTCGCTGCCCGACCACCTGTACATGGTCTCGGCCTGGTCGGCCAAGTGCAGGAACCGGTCCCCGATGAGCTGCGTGACCAACATCGTCGGCCCGTACGGGGTGAAGAAATTCCAGAACGCGGTGGACCAGGAACTGCGCGACGGAAAGACCGACATCGACCTGGCCTGGACCGACATCACCTGGCTGCTGTACGCGCACCACATCAGCTGGTCCTACTTCGTGCAGGCCGGTATCCAGCCGGACTGCGACAACGACGCGGCGGAGACCTGTAACGCGGTCCAGCAGAACATCGAGACGCCGGGGATCTGGAACCCGCTGCCCCTGTTCGGCGACGTGCAGTCCGATCACCAGCTGCACAACATCCGCACCCTCGGGTCGTACTTCCACGAGGCCAAGACCGGCACGCTTCCCGCGGTCAGCTGGATCGTCCCGTCCGGCGCGAACAGCGACCACCCGCCGGCCAGCGTGCACTGGGGCCAGGCCTACGTCACGGCCCTGATCAACGCGGCGATGAAGAGCCCGGACTGGGACTCCACGGCGATCTTCCTGAGCTGGGACGACTGGGGCGGCTTCTACGATCACGTGGTGCCCCCGGCGGTGGACCAGCAGGGCTACGGCCTGCGGGTGCCCGCCCTGACCATCTCGCCGTACGCCCGGCAGGGCTACATCGACCACCAGACGCTGAGCAGCGACGCCTACCTGAAGTTCATCGAGGACGACTTCCTGGGCGGCGCCCGGCTGAACCCGAAGACCGACGGCCGCCCGGACCGCCGGCCGGACGTCCGCGAGGACGAGCCGATACTCGGCAACCTGGTGCAGGATTTCAACTTCAGCCAGCCGCCGCGGCCGCCGGTGCTGCTGGACACCAACCCGCCCACCGACTCGCCCAGCATCCCGGCCTACTTCGTCACCCACCCGGCCTGCCTGGGCTGCACGTCGGTGCTGGACGGGATGTTCGGCAGCGCGGGCCCGCCGATGAGGGTGTCCCGGTCGGTGCGGGAGAAGGCCGCCCGGCACGCGGTCAGGGCCGGCGGCTGACGTCCCGCAGGCGGCCGCGCAGGAAGTCGCGCTCGGCCGCGTTGCCGGTACGGTCCAGAGCCGCCCGGTACGCGGCCGCCGCCTCGGCGTACCGGCCGAGCTGCCGCAGCAGGTGGCCCCGGATCGCGTGGAACAGGTAATAGCTGCCCAGGTCCAGGCCGTCGACCAGGGTCAGGGCGGCGGCCGGGCCGGCCACCTCGGCCACCGCGACCGCCCGGTGCAGCGCCACTACCGGCCCCGGGGCCAGCGCCAGCAGCTGGTCGTAGAGCGCCACGATCTGCGGCCAGTCGGTGGCGGCGGCGTCCGGTGCGTCGCTGTGCACCGCGTTGATGGCCGCCTGGACCTGGTACGGGCCGGGCTGGCCCCGGCGCAGGCACTGCCGGACCAGCGCCTGACCCTCCGCGATGAGCTGCCGGTCCCACTGGCCGCGGTCCTGGTCGGCCAGCAGCACCAGCTCGCCGCCCGCGGTGGTCCGCGCCGCGTGCCGGGACTGGGCCAGCAGCATGAGCGCCAGCAGCCCGGTCACCTCCGGCTCGTCCGGCATCAGCCCGGCCAGCAGCCGGCCGAGCCGGATGGCCTCGGCGCACAGGCCGGCCCGGATGAGCTGGTCGCCGGAACTGGCCGCGTACCCCTCGTTGAAGATGAGGTAGACCACGGCCAGCACGGCACCGAGCCGGCCGGGCAGCTCGGCCTCGCGGGGCACCCGGTACGGGATCCGGGCCGCGCGGATCTTAGCCTTGGCCCGGACCAGCCGCTGGGCCATGGTCGGCTCCGGCACCAGGAAGGCGTGCGCGATGTCCGCGGTGCTCAGCCCGCCGAGCAGCCGGAGGGTCAGCGCGACCTGGGCCGCCTGGCCCAGCGCCGGGTGGCAGCAGGTGAAGATCAGCCGCAGCCGCTCGTCCGGCACGGGTTCCTCCTCGGCCGGCCCGCGTCCGCCGGGCCGGCCGGGTACAGCAGCGCCGACTCGGCGTGCCGGTCGTCCCGGGTCGCGTCCCGGCGCAGCCGGTCGATGGCCCGGTTCCGGGCCGTGGTGATGATCCAGCCGGCCGGGCTGGGTGGGACGCCCGCGGCGGGCCAGCGCCGCACCGCCTCCGTGAACGCGTCCTGAACCGCGTCCTCGGCCAGGCCGATGTCGCCGAACACGCGGACCAGGACCGACACCGCGCGCCCGTACTCGGCCCGGAAGATGCGCGCGATGTCGGTGTCACGGACCAGCACCGCCGGGATCAGCTCCGGTCCGCCACCGGGCGCACCTCGACCGGCAGCGTGGTCGCCTCGGCCGCCTTGCGCGCCCAGTCCAGCGCGGCATCCAGATCAGGGGCGGAGATCACGGTGAACCCGCCCAGGTGTTCCTTGCCCTCGGTGAACGGGCCATCGGTGACGGCCATCCCGCCGTCGCGGGCCCGGACCACGGTGGCGGTGTCCGCCGGGTGCAGCCCCGCGGTGAAGACCCAGGCGCCCGCGGCGTGCAACTCTGCGTTCCAGGCCTGGACTCTTTCCATGATCGGGCCCAGCACGCCGGGCGGCGGCGGGTCTCCGTCGGGCTGGTAGATGCTGAGCAGGTACTGCGGCATCGCACTGCCTCCTTGTCATCGGCTTCTCACCCGCTACACGATCGGCCGCCCGGCATTTCGACATCCCGCAGCCGGAAAACTCGCGAGGCCAGCCGGAATGGTCTGGGCGCCGCTCAGCTGAGCCTACGATTGTTAATGATCGTCGCCGTGAGCCAGCCGGGGGTGAGGCTCGGATGCGTACGCCATTGAGCGTTGCCGTGGCCCAGCCGTTGTGCGTGCCCTACGACGTAGCGGCGAACGCGGCCACGCACGCCGCGGCCGTCCGCGCTGCGGCCGCCCGGGTGGTGGTCTTCCCGGAACTCTCGCTGACCGGCTACGAGCTGGACGCCCCGGCCATCACGGCGCGGGATCCCCGGCTGGAGCCCATCGCCGAAGCGTGCACCGATACTGGCTCGCTGGCTCTGGTGGGCGCGCCGGTGCCGGGCGAGGAGGGCCGCCCGCACATCGCGATGCTGGCCATCGACGGTGCGGGCGCGGCCGTGGCGTACCGGAAGATGTGGCTGGGCCGGGCCGAGGCCCAGCGGTTCAGCGCCGGGGCCAAGCCGGCCGTGCTGGCCGCCGACGACTGGCGGCTGGGCCTGGCCATCGGCAGGGACACCAGCGTCCCGCAGCACGCGTCGGACACCGCCGCGCTGGGCATGGACGTGTACCTCGCCGCCACCCTGGACCACGGGGACGAGGTGGCCGGGCAGGCCGAGCGGGCCGGCCATGTGGCCACGGCGCACCAGGTCTGGGTCGCGGTGGCCAGCTTCGCCGGCTCGGCCGGCGGCGGCTACTCCCGCGCCGCCGGGCGGTCCGGCATCTGGACTCCGGCCGGCGCGATGGCGGCCCAGGCCGGCCCGGGGACCGGGGCCATAGCGGCGGCCACCGTGGAGCCGTGACGTGTCATTAGCCGACGTCCGCAGGCTAGCCACCTGGGCGGCGAAGTTCCTGGCCGGCGTGACGGCCTTCCTGGCCGCAGAGGGCGGCCGTCTAGCATATGATCATCTGTGCTGACTGGCGCGCCGGGACCCCCTGATCACGCTAGTTGCCGGGGTTTGAACACGTCGGCATGATTCAGTAAATCTGGCGTGGGTAGCTCAACCGCCGCCCTACGCTGGGAACAGACGTGCGAGCAAGGCCAGCCAAGACAAGTCCGGGCATTGGGACCTACGACCGGGCGGCGCGGCGATCCTCATGCCGACGGTAGCCGCGCAGGCCCGCCCATGGAGGTATCGCCCAGGTGACACAGGTGTCCGTGGACTCGGCTGACCAGCCGGGAGCGGTCCAGCAGGCTGGCCCGCCGCGGACACCTCTTCCCATCGAGGGGCACCCGCCGGGCCCGGTCGAGCGGGCCATGAGCACGCTGATCCGCAAACTGTCCTGGAGCCGGCTGTCCAATCCCAAGGTGGCCGTCACGCTGTCCGGGGCCGGCCTGCTGCTCGGCATGCTGCTCGGGGCCACCTCCCCGAACGCCGAGACGGTGGGCGTCCGGCTGCCGCTGTCGCTGCTCCCGTCGCTGGAGCACCAGGTCGTGCTGTCCAGCGTGATGCTGTACTCCGCGGCCATCCTGGCCTGCCTGGGGCTGGCCGGGATGCTGTGGGCGCACAGCCAGGGCTGGCGGCCTAACCCGCGGATCCTGGTCCTGGTCAGCGCGGGCATCGTGGCCATCATGGCCAGCCTCACCCCGGTCGGCTCGTCTGATGTGGCCAGCTACGCGGCCTACGGCCGGATCACCGGGACGGGCGGGAACCCGTACGTCACCAACCCGCTGGCCTGGCTGGGCGCCCATTCGCCCTACACGCTGGCCGTCGGCACCATGTGGAAGTCACAGTCGTCGGTCTACGGCCCGTTCGCCACGCTGGTCCAGTGGTTCGCCGCCACCATCGGCCGGGCCGACGTGGCTACCACCTTCTGGGTGCTGATGATCCTCAACGGGATCGTCTTCATCGGGGTCGGTGTGCTGCTGCTCAAGACGTCCGATGACCCGGTGCGGGCCACCCTGTTCTGGACCGCCAACCCGGTCCTGATCCTGGAACTGGTCAGCGGCGGCCACCTCGACACGTTCGTGGCCGCCGCGGCCATCTGCGCCATCCAGGTCGCGCGCCGGGTGCCCCGGCTGTGGGGCGACGTGCTGGTCGGCGTGCTGATCGGGCTGGCCTGCGGGGTGAAGATCTACGCGGTGCTCATCGCGCTCGGGCTGGCCTGGCCGCTGATCCTGCGCCGGGAGTGGCTGCGCACCGGGCGGATCGCGCTGATCGCCCTGGGCACGCTCGCCGTGCAGTACAGCTTCTACGGGGTCAGCGCGCTGAAACCGCTGTTCGGCGGGCTGCAGCTGGTCACGCTGCCGTCGCCGTGGCGGGTCTTCGAGCTGACCGGCCAGGCGCTCGGTGTCAGCCAGAGCGTCATGGCCACCATCATCAGCTGCCTGTGGCCGATCGCGCTGCTCGTCGTGGCGTGGCTCGTCTACCAGCGGATCTCGGCCGATCAGCCGCGTGAGGTGGTGGCCCCGTTCGCGCTGACCTACGCCTGGATCCTGGTCGCCCCGTGGGTGTTCGCCTGGTACACCGCGGTCGCCTGGGCCGCGCTGACCCAGGTGCCGCGCAACCGGATGACCCGCTGGCTGACCATCGTCACCGTCTTCCTGGCCCTCTGCCTGTCCAGCGGCGGCCAGGCCGCACCGGGGCGATGAGCCAGGTCGAGGCCCCGGTCACCGAGCACGGCCCGGCCGCGGCTCAGCCTGGCCCGGCGGCCCGCGGGCCGGCGGCCGCGGCCTGGCTGGGGCGGCTGGCCGGGCGGCACTGGCTGGCCGCCGTGCTGCTGGCCGCCGGCCTGGCGCTCCGGGTGCTGGTCCAGCTGGCTTACCGGCCCGCGCTGTTCTACATCGACTCGGCCCGGTACCTGGACAACGCGGGCGGGATGGATCCGGTCGGCTACAAGGGACCGTTGCGCGCGATCCTGTTCGTGGCCAACTTCGACACCGTGGCCGCCGTCCAGCACCTGCTCGGGCTGGGCATGGCGGTGCTCCTGTACGCGCTGCTGCTGCGCCGCGGCGTGCCCAGATGGCTGGCCGCGCTGGCCGTAGCGCCGGTGCTGCTGGACGCCTACCAGCTGCAGATCGAGCAGATGGTGATGCCGGACGTCTGGTTCGAGGCGCTGATCGTGGCCGGCCTGGCCATCCTGCTGTGGCCGCCGGGCCGGCCCGGCTGGCGCCGGGTGGTGGTGGCCGGCCTGGTGCTCGGCACCGCGCCGACCGTGGCCCAGGTGGCCGAGGCACTGCTGGTGCCAGCCGTGATCTACCTGCTGGTGGCGGGCGGGAGCTGGCGGGGCGGCGGCTGGCGGCAGGCGGTGGGCAAGCCGGCCGTGCTGTGCGTGGCGTTCGTGGTGCCGATCCTGGCCTACAGCACCGGCTCGCTGCTGCTCGGCGGCCCGTTCTCGCTGTCGCACACCGGGATCACGTCGTTCTACGGCCGGGCCGCGGCCGCCGCCGACTGCGCCACGCTCCGGCTGCCGGCCAGTGAGCGGGGCATGTGCCCGGCCCCGGCGCAGCAGGCCCAGGGACCGGACTGGCTCGAGTACGCACCGGGGTCGCCGGTCCGGCCGTACTACCGGAACCTGCCCCGGGCCCAGGTGGACAGCATGCTGTCCGACTTCAACCACCGGGTGCTAAGCCAGCAGCCACAGCGGCTGGCCGGCGCGTACCTGGGCGACGTGGTCAAGCTGTTCGCGCTGACCCGGGACGGCCGCCCCGGTGACACGCCCATCTCCCGCTGGCAGTTCCAGCTCAGCTACCCGTACTACCCGCCGCACGAGTCGCAGGCGTTCGTGGCTGCCACGGTCAGCCAGTTCGGCGGCGGCGCGCCGGCCGTGTGGCGGCCGGCTGCCGCGTTCCTGCGTGCCTACCAGCTCGGCGGCGGGTACACGCCCGGGCCGCTGCTGGCTCTCTGCGTGCTGGCCGGGCTGGCCGGCTCGGCCGCCCTGCTCCGCCGCCGGGGCGACCCGGGGACCCGCCAGCTCAGTCTGGCCTGCCTGCTGTTCTTCCTGTCCGGGGTGGCCGTGCTGCTGGTCTCCGACCTGTTCGAGTTCTCCTGGCGCTATCAGCTGCCCGCGCTGGTCACGCTGGTGCCGGCCGGTGCGCTGGGGATCAGCGTCATCATCCGCGCGACCACACCACGTCAGGCACGCCCGCGGCGTGGTTAGCGTAACGGGCCGCCACGAACAGCAGGTCGGCCAGCCGGTTCAGGTACGCCGGCACCTCCGGGGCCACGTCTTCGGTGCGGCCCAGGGTGGTCACCCGCCGCTCCGCCCGGCGGCAGCTGGCCCGGGCCTCGTGCAGCTGCGCAGCCCCCGGCTGCCCCGCGGGCAGGATGAAGTTCCGCAGCTCGGGCAGGCCTGAGTCGAGGGCGTCGATGCTGTTCTCCAGCTGGGTGATGTCCTGGCCGGCCAGCCGGGGCAGGCCGCTGCCGCCGCCGGTGCGGTCCGGGGCCATCAGCTCGCTGCCCACCACGAACAGGTCCCGCTGCACGGTGGCCAGGATGTTGCCCAGCTCGGCCGGGAGCCCGTGCGCCATGGCCGACCCGATGGCCGTGTTGCACTCGTCGACCGAGCCGATCGCTTCGATCCGCGCCTCGTCCTTGCTCAGCCGGATGCCGCCCCAGATGCCGGTCTGGCCGGCGTCACCGTGCCGGGTGTAGATCCTCATCGGCCCCTCTTTACACTCGACCGCGATGGACACGCCCTCCGCCGGCCCGCGGGCACTCGCCGCGGCGGCCAAGGCTGGGCCCTATTTCACCATCCAGGCGTGGTCCGGCGAGGCCGGGTGGCAGCCGCTGCGCGCGCTGCTGTCCGATCCCGCGGTCCTGGCGGCCCGGGTCGGGCACACCCGGCGCGGGCTGGCCCGGCACGCGGGCTGCGCCGCCGCCGCGGTCGAGCCGCGGGTAGCCGCCTCGGTCCTGTTCCTGGGCCTGGCCGCGCAGCTGGTGTCGCCGCTGCTGGGCGCGGCCGTGCTGGCCAGCGTGGTGCCGCGGCTCACCGCGGCGGACCTGTACTGGCAGCCCGCCCGGGGCGGCCCGTGGCCGCTGGCCGCCCGGCCGGTTGACGGCGTGCGCACCGACGGGCTGACGGCCGGGGAGACGGCCGGTCAGCTGGCGGACCGGATGCAGCAGCTGACCGGGCCACTGGCCAGCACCGTCGGGCTGACGTTCCAGCTGTCCGGGCAGGTGCTGCGGGGCAACGTGGCGTCCGCGCTGGCCGGCGCCTCGGCCACGCTGGCCGCCACGTTCCCGGCCCGGGCCGCCCGGGCCACAGAGCTGGCCGCCGGGGTCCTGGCCCGCGAGCCGCTGCGCGGCAGCGGGGAATTCGGGCCCGCCGGGCGGTTCCGGCGCCGCAGCTGCTGCCTGCTCTACCGGGTGCCCGGGGCCGGGATGTGCGGCGACTGCATCCTGGCCGTCCGCTAGCCGTGCCGGGCCAGCACGGCCTGCTCCTGCCCGGGCGAGAAGCCGCGGGCCAGCGGCGGGCCGCCGCGCTGCCGGTCCCAGGCCAGCACGTCGGCCGCGGTCACCGGCAACGGAGTCGCGGGCATCCCGGCGGCCCGGGCCCGGGCCGGGCTGCGCTGCTGCCCGGGCCAGTACGCCCGGACCAGCGGGAAGAACGGCGGCGTCGTCTCGGGCGGCACCGGCACGATCTGCACCTGCGTCCCGGCCGCCCGGGCGCACGTCTCGACCAGGCCGCCCAGAGTGACCGGCTCGGCCGGGCCGACCGCGTGGAACGCACCCGGGCGGTCATCAGCCAGCAGCTGCACGACCAGCCGGGCCAGGTCACGCGCGTCGATGACCTGCACCGGCTGGGCCGGGTCGGCCGGCACCGCCACCCGGCCACCGCGGGCCGCCCGCCGCACCCAGTAGGTGAGCCCGTCCTGCCAGTCGTGCGGCCCGGCCACCTTGCCCGGCCGGACGATCGTGGCCTGGTCGCCGTACCGGGCCAGCACGTCATCTTCGCAGGCCACCTTGAGCGGGCCGTAGCTGCCGTCGTCCAGTTCCTCGGTGTCCCGCCGCGGCGGGCGGCGCGGCGCGTTCTCGGTCGGGTCCGGGTCGGTGCCGGTGTGCAGGTATACCGCGTGGCTGGAGATGAACAGGTACCGGCCGACCCGGCCGTCCAGCGCGTCCATGGCCTGCCCGACGTGCCGCGGAACATAGCCGCTGACGTCCACCACGGCGTCCCAGCGGCCGGAGCGCAGCGCCGCGTAGTCGCCGGCGTCCCGGTCCCCGGTCAGCCGCGGCACCCCTGGGAACAGATCAGCCCCGGTCCGTCCCCGGCCGAACAGGGTGACCCCGGCTCCGCTGCGCAGCGCATCGGCCACGATGGCCCGGCCCACGAACGCCGTCCCGCCCAGCACCAGGATCCGCACGATGACCGACCCTACCCGCACTCGCCGGCCCGCCCGCCACCCGCTTGACGGACCCGCCGCACTCCTTCCCCTGGCTGGCTGGCTGGCCGGCCTGACGCTGGTCCTGTTCGCGCTGGCGTACCGGATGGTGCCGACCCGGGACGCGTCGCCGGCCACTAACTCGCCGTAGGTACTACGGCGGGCAGCCACCGGCGGGCGTTAAGCATCATGGCCGGTTCGGTGCGGCGGCCGGTGCGGCTGGATACGGGCCGGTCAGGCTCCGGGGTTGAAATGTGATATCACAGTGATACGATGCTGATAGGTGACATGCTAATCATTGCAGGGCCGATCGAGGAGGCAGGCCATGGGTGAGCCAGCCATCGCGGTGCGCGGGCTGCGCAAGAAGTTCGGGGACAAGGAGGCGGTGGCCGGGATCGATCTGGAGATCGCGGCCGGCTCGCTGGCCGGCCTGGTCGGGCCGAACGGGGCGGGCAAGACCACGTCGCTGTCCATGATGACCGGGCTGCTCCGGCCGGACTCCGGCCAGATCGTGGTCGACGCTCGGGATGTGTGGGCCGACCCGCCGGCCGCCAAGGCCATCATGGGGGTGGTGCCGGCCGACGCCCAGCTATTCGACCGGCTGAGCGGGGCCGAGTTGCTGGAGTACGCGGGCCGGCTGCGCGGCATGCCCGCCGCAGAGGCGCGATCGCGGGCCACGCAGCTGCTGGACGTGCTGGACCTGGCCGCTGACGCCCGGCGGCTGGTGGCCGACTACTCCACCGGCATGCGCAAGAAGGCCATGCTCGGCTGCGCGCTGATCCATAACCCGGCGGTGCTGTTCCTGGACGAGCCGCTGGAAGGCGTGGACCCGGTGTCCGCGGACGTCATCCGCCGGCTGCTGACCCGGTTCGTCGGCTCTGGCTCGACCGTGCTGTTCTCCAGCCACGTGATGGAACTGGTCGAGCAGGTCTGCGACCACGTGTCCATCATCGACCAGGGGCACATCGTGGCCACCGGGACGACCGACGAGGTGCGCGGCGGCAAGACGCTGCAGCAGGCGTTCATCGACCTGGTCGGTTCGCGGGCCATCGGGGGGGAGGGACTGACATGGCTCGGCTCCTCGTCCAGCTGAAGCTGCGCCTGCTGACCAACGCGCTGCGCGCGTCCCGGCGGGCCAAGGTCTCGTTCCTCATCAGCACTGCGTTCGCGGTGCTGGTCGCGATCGGCACGTTCACTGTGCTGGCGCTGCTCCGCGGCGGCAGCGCGCCGGTCACCCAGACGGCCGCGGTGTTCACCGTGTTCGCGTTCGGCTGGCTGATCCTGCCGCTGCTCGCGTTCGGCCTGGACGGGACGCTGGATCCGGCCACCCTGGCCCTGTACCCGCTGCGCACCCGCCCGCTGGCCGTCGGCCTGCTGGCCGCCTCGGCCACCGGCGCCTGGCCGCTGGCCAACGTGGTGGGCCTGCTCGGCGTGACGGTTGGCCTGGCCCGTGGTGCGCTCGGCCTGCTCGTCGCGGTGCTGGCGGTGCTGCTCCAGGTGCTGTTCTGCATCACGCTGGCCCGGTTCGTGACGACCGGGATGGCCGGGCTGCTCCGCTCCCGGCGCGGCAAGGACTTCGCCGCGTTCCTGGTCGTCCCGATTTTCGCGCTCTACGAGACGTTCGCCCAGGTGGTGCCGAGGCTGGCCGCCGAGGGCAAGATCACCGAGAGGACGTTCGCCGGGATCGACCGGTGGCTGCGCTGGCTGCCACCCGGGCTGGCCGCGCACGCCATCCAGGACGCCTCGGACGGCCACGCGGGCGCCGCCCTGCTCCGGCTCGCGCTGCTGGCGGCCGTGATCGTAGTGCTGGGCGCGCTCTGGATCCGGTCCCTCGGCCGGGCCCTGGTCACCGTGGACACCAGCACCCAGTCGTCGGCTGTGCGCGGCGCCGCGCTGCCGTTCGCCCGGTCCGGCATCGGCGGCACGGTGGCCGCCCGGTACCTGCTCTACCAGCGCCGCGACCCGGCCTCGATCGTCCGCTGGTGCGTCCTCGGCGTGGTCATGCTGGCCGCGTCGGTCAGCACCATCCGGACGCCCGCCTACCACGTCGGGCTCATCATCAGCGCGCTCCTGGCGGGCGGGATGCTGAGCGTCTTCCAGGCCAACAGTTTCGGCCTGACCGGGCCGGCGTTCGGCCTGGAAGCCAGCGCGCTGGGCGGGGTGCGCGCGCTGCGCGCCTATTTCACCGGGCGTGACGCCGCGCTGGCCGTGATCGCGGTGCCGCTGGCCGCGGTGCTGTCGGTCGGCATCGCCACGTTCGCCGGGCACCCGGGGGACTGGTTCTTCGGCGTGGCCATCGATCTGGGCGCGATCGGCGCGGCGCTGGGGCTGAGCGCCATCTTCAGCGCGACCATGGCCTACCCGGTGCAGAAGCGGGTGGGCAGCCCGGTGCCGAACGCCGCCGACGGGTACGGCGGCCAGGCGTTCGCCGGCTCCATGGGCAGCATCTTCGGCGTGGCGCTGATCAGCGTGCCGGTGGTCCTGGCCGTGTTGTTCACGCATTCGGTGGCCGATCCGGTCCGCGTCCCGCTGCTGCTGGTGGCCGGAGCCGGCTACGGCCTCGCGCTGGCCTGGGCCGGGGTGCGGCTGGCCGCCATCGCGGCCGCGGGCCAGCTGCCCGAGCTGTGCCAGCTCGCGATCCGTAGCAAGCTGTAGCGGAGCACCGATCCGGGGCCCGGCAACCGTGCGTTGCCGGGCTTCGTTGCGGGCAATGCCGGGAGGGCACGCCCAGTCCCAAGTGTCACAGCAGGCGCAATAGCGCGCACCGTGGCGTAATTCACGTTAACTCTTTCCGCCGAACCAGGTAATGGTGCATCGGTACAGGTCAGGCGGCTGTTTCAGCGATACTGCGGCGCCTTGAAACGACCCGGGACTGGCCAGATCGGTGCCCTGCGTTTGGCGCTGGGCAAAATCCCGGTTACGGTAGCGGACGCATCAATCACTGATTACCGAATGGAGTCAACATGATTACGGGGGGTAACTGCGCGCTAATTCCCGAATAAATTGAGGCGGCCCCGACCAGGCGTGTTGTAGCACGCGGCCGGGGCCTTTGCATGGCAACGAACCTCGGAGGTAACAAGCCATGTCGTTGTTCAGTATCGCAGGTGCCGGCGCGGCCAAGACGCTGATTGCGGTCACGGTTTCGCTGCATCCCGGGGCGGCTCACCAGAGCAGCCACCAGACCACCGTGCGGGCGGGCGACACGCTCAGCGCGATCAGCCAGCGCCAGCTTGGCCAGGCTTCCGACTGGCCCGCGCTGTGGTGGGCCAACCGGCATACCGTGCACAACCCGTCGATGATCCAGGCCGGCCAGCGGCTGGTCGTGCCGGGCTCGGCCAAGGTCAAGCCGTGGCTCGAGCGGGCCGCACTGGCTGCCATCCCGGTGGCCGTGTCGGATCCCGCGCCGGCCCCGGCCGCCCCGGTGGCCAGCACGCCGGTGGCCAGCACGGCGGTGGCCAGCACGGCTGTGGCCAGCGCGCCGGCGGCCACGCCGGCCCCGGCCAGCTACAGCGGTGCGTCGGGCAGCTTCCAGAGCTGCGTGATCCAGGCCGAGAGCGGCGGGAACGCGTCCGCCGTCAACCCGTCCAGCGGTGCCGGTGGCCTGTACGGCTTCCTGCCGTCCACCTGGCAGGGGCTCGGCTTCTCCGGGCTGCCTGAGAACGCGTCCGTCGCCCAGCAGAACGCGGCGTTCGCCAAGGAGTATGGCCAGTCGGGCGCCTCGGCCTGGGCCGCCTTCGACGGCTGCTGACCCACCGAGGGTGCTAGCCCACCCGAGCTGGCGGAGCCCCGGCCCCATAGCGGGCCGGGGCTCCTCCCGTGTCCGGGGCTCCGCCCGTGTCCCGCGGGCCATACTGAGGGCATGCCAAACGCCGGGTGGCGCGCCTCGGCGGTCAGGACGGCCTGCATCATCCTGGTCGCAGCGGGCGGGGCCTGGGGGCTGCACGCCGGGTGGGCGGCCTACCAGGCCCGGCGGACGCCATCCTGCGCGTGGCCACTGCGGGTCCGGGGCCAGGCCACCGCCGCCCAGGCCGGGCTGGTCCGCTGCTACCTGAAAGCCCTGGCTGAGGGTGACATCCAGGGCCTGCTGGCGGTGGCCCAGAACAACCCGCCCGCACATATCACCACGGCCGGCCTGGGGTACTCGGCCGACGCGCGAGCCGGGCAGGCCACCGCGACGTTCACCCCCAGCCCGGTGGACAGCACGTACGTCCTGCTGACCATCCGTTACGCCAACGGCGCCCGGGAGAACACCGGGCTGCTCAAGATGGTCGCCATGGGCGGCTCCCCGGTCTGGCGGATGAGCATCGGAAGCTGATGGCCCGGCCGGAGTGATCTGCTTCCAGCCGGCCGGAGTGATCTGCTTCCAGCCGGCTGGAGTGATCTGCTTCCAGCCCGGCCGGAGTGACCTACTTCACGCTCACCGTCCAATCCCTCCTGGCATCCCGCCCGTACTTAGTCCCGGCAAGCAAATGACACGGGCGGGATCCGGCACGCGGATCAGCGCCGCCCGGGACAGGAGATGGTGAGGATGATGGGCAAGTCGTTGCTGGCATCGCTTCCGGTGCCGGTCAAGCTGGGGGTTCCGGTGGCCGCCGGGCTGCTGGCCGCGGCGTGCGGCAGTGCGGCTGGGTCGACAACCAGTTCGGCCCCGGCTCATGGCGGCACCGCCGGGGGCAGCTCAGACGCGCCAGCGGCCGGGACGGTCATCGAGGCGCACGTCGGCTCGGCCGGGGCGTTCCTGACCACCGCGTCGGGGCGCACCGTGTATCTCTGGATCGCAGACGGCATGAACAAGTCCAACTGCTCCGGTGCCTGTGCCGGGGCGTGGCCGCCGGTGCTGGCGCACGGCAAGCTGACCGCGGCGGGCGGCGCTAAGGCCGCTGACCTGGGCACGATCACCCGCTCAGACGGGACCAAGCAGGTGACCTATGACGGTCACCCGCTGTACACGTTCGCCGGTGACTCCGGGCCGGGGCAAACCAGCGGGCAGGGCAGCGACGAGTTCGGCGCCAAGTGGTGGCTGGTCGCCCCGGCCGGGACGAAGATCACGGCCACCGACACGGCGGCGGGCGCCCCGGCCTCGCAGGCACCCACGTCGGGTGGCTCCAGCGCCGGTGGCAGCTGGGGCTGAGGGCCGCGGTGACCACGTTCCTGACCCGCATCACGGGCACGGGCGCTGACCGGCCGCCGCTTCCTGACCGGCGGCCGGCCAGTGGGTGGGCGTTCACCGGCCTGGCCGTAGTGTCGTTCGGCGGCCCGCTGGCGCTGGCCGCGCTGATGGCACCCGCCCTGGTGGCCGGGGCCAGCGCATCGGCCGGGCTGGCCCTGGCGGCCGGCGCGGTGCTGTTCGCCTTCCCGCTGGTGATCTGGCTCCGTTACGCGCGCCGGATCAGCGGGCCCGGGGGCTTGTTCTCGTTCGTCGAGGCCGCGGCTGGCCGCCGGGTCGCGCTGGTCCAGGCCGGGCTGTGGATCGTCAGCTATCTGCTGTACCTGCTGTACACCACGGCGCAGATCGTCTACGACACGCTGCCTGCGGTGCTGCCCGGCGAGCGGCGCTACCAGCCGGTGCTGGAGATCGCCATCCCAGTCGCGCTGGCTGGTGTGATGATCGCCGGGCGCCGCGCCGCGCTGCTGGTCACCGGGGTGCTCGCCGTCGGCCAGCTGGTCATCGCCGCCGTCCTGGATGGCGTGACGCTGGGCCATCTCGGGATTCCGGTCACCAGCTTCGGGGCGTCCGCCCCGGCCAGGTCGCTGGGCACCGCGGCGGCCCAGACCTCGTTGCTCTACATCTGCGGCAGCCTGCCGCTGTTCCTGGGCGGCGAGCTGGCCCGCCCGGCCCGGACCGTCCGCCGCGGCCTCCTCGCGGCCTGGCTGGTGACCGCCGTAGTGGTAACGGCCGCCGTCGCGCCGCTGGCCGCGGAGCCGGCGCTGGCCCGGGCTCCCATTCCCGGCATGGCGGTAGCCGGGCAGTTCGCCGGGCACGGCTTCGCGGTTGCGGTCGGAGTGGGCGTGGCGGTCAGCGTGGCCGGGGTGATGCTCGCCGAGTACTTCGCCCTGAGCCGGCTGCTCACCGCGGTGACGTCCTGGCGGCTGCGGCCGGTCATCGTAGCCCTCGGCGCTGCCCTGGTGCTGGCCGCACCGGTCACCCTCATCAACCCGGAACGGATCTACCAGGCCCTGGCCGCGCCGTCGCTGGTCGCGCTGTGGCTCAGCCAGCTGATCGTGTTCGCGGTCTACCCCCGGTTCGCCGCCCGGCAGCACGACCGCCGCCTGCCCGCCTGGGTGCTGACGGTGGCCGCCACCGCGTTCGCGGTCTACGGCCTGTGGGTGACCGTCCAGGCATCCCCGGCCT
This sequence comes from uncultured Actinomycetes bacterium, assembly GCA_963834515.1. Classification (GTDB taxonomy): domain Bacteria; phylum Actinomycetota; class Actinomycetes; order Streptosporangiales; family Streptosporangiaceae; genus RYN-230. The sequence goes on from CAWICB010000002.1 coordinate 1,134,941, forward strand.
GACCTCAAACAGGCTGACCTCAGACGGCTGGCCGCGTAGTGCCGCGGCCAGGAACCTGACCCTGCAGAAGGAGAAACCACCATGAATGTGCATCAGGTAAGCACGGCGCGTCCCGCGCCCGTTCCCGCCCGCCCGGACAGCCTGGCCCGCCGGTCCGGCCAGCTGCTGGCCCGCGGTCCCGGGCGGCTGAAGTCGCCCGTGGCGCGATGGGCGGTCAATTTGCTGGCCCTGCTGGGTGCCGGGCTGATGGTGTGGTCCGGCGTGATCCACCTGCAGCTGTGGTCGGACGGCTACCGGTCCATCGCCGTAATCGGCCCGCTGTTCCTGATCCAGGCCATCGGGAGCATCGCGCTGGCGGTGCTCCTCGTGGTAACCCGGCGGCTCGTGCTGCTGGCCGCCGGGGCCGTGGTCATGGCGGCCACGGCGGCCGGGCTGCTGCTCAGCGCCGGCATCGGCCTGTTCGGCTATCGGGAGAGCCTGGCCGTGCCGTATGCGACCACGTCACTGGGCGTGGAGTTCGCCGCGGCCGCCGTGCTCGCCGCCGCTGCGGTCGTCGTGCTGACGGCGCGCTCAGCGTCGGGCCTGGCCCGGCGTTAGCCGGGCGGGCGCGGGCTGGGGCGGCGCGGGCCGGGCGCCGCGGGCTGGGGCGGCGCGGGCCGGGCGCCGCGAGCCCGAAAAGGATGGGACCCGGTGCCCCGGGATCCAATCCTTTTCGGGCTGCCTGCCGTAAGTAGTGTGTGCACATAGGGACCTCAGCTGACCAGCTACCGGACGAGACGCTGCTCGCAGGCCTGGGCGCGGGCGACGCCGAACTGTCGCTGGCGTTCGTGCGCCGCTTCCAGCGGCAGGTTTTCGGCGTCGCGATGGCCGTGCTCGGTGACGCCACGACGGCGGAGGATGTCGCCCAGCAGGCCTTCGAACAGGCCTGGCGGCACGCCCAGGTATTTGACTCACGGCGTGGCACGGTCCGCGCGTGGCTGAACACGATCACGCATAACCTGGCTGTTGATGTGGTCCGGGCGCGCACGTCGGCGCCGGTGGACCCGGATGAGCTGCCCGCTGTTCTCACCGCGGTGACCGACACGCCGGAACGGCTCGCCGTGGCCCACGACAACGCCGCGGAGCTGCGCCGGGCGCTGGGCCGGCTGCCGGGGCCGCAGGCCCGCGCGGTGGCCATGGCTGGGATCTACGGCATGACGGCGCAGCAGATCGCGGACACGGAGGGAGTTCCGCTGGGCACTGCGAAGACCCGGATCAGGGACGGGATGCAGAAGCTGCGGGCCGCCTACCTCCCGGAGGAGGCCGGTAATGAGTGAGCGGAACGAGATGAGCTGCCAGGAATTCTCGGGCGTGGCCGCCGAGCTGGCCCTCGGCGTGCTGACTGGGCGTGAGCGGGCCGACGCGCTGGCCCATCTGGACCACTGCGATGCGTGCCGCGAGACCGTCCGCCAGCTCACCATGACCGGCGAGGGACTGGTCGGCCTGCTGCCGGGCCTGGAACCTCCGCCGGGATTTGAGACCCGGGTGATGGAACGGATCGGCCTGGCCGCGCCGGCCCCGAGCCCGGCCAGCCGGGTCAGCTGGGTGCACCGGTTCTCCCGGGCCGGCCGGAAGGCCGCCAGCCCGGCCGGGCCTGGTCGGGCCGTGCCTGGTCGGGCCGGGCCTGGTCGGGCCGGGCCTGGTCGGGCCGTGCCTGATCCGGCCGGGCCTGATCCGGCCGCGCCCGCCCAGAGGTGGTATGCCGGCCGGACCCGGCGGATGCTGGCCGCGGCGGCCGTAGTCCTGGCGGTGGTGGCGGGCGGCCTGGGCGGCTGGGGGCTTCGTGGCGGCACCTCGTCTCCGGCCAGCACGCAGCTGAACTCCGGCACGCTGCTGTCCGCCAGCCACCACACGGTGGGAAAGATCTTCCTCTACCAGGGCAGCCCGCGCTGGCTGTACATGTCGGTGGACATGCCCGCGGGTAACGGAACGGTGGTCTGCCAGATGGAAAGCGCGGGTGGGCACATCAGCACGGTCGGCTCCTTCCGGCTGACCGATGGCCACGGGTACTGGGGCAGCCCGGCCCCGCAGACCAGCGGTCAGCTCACCGGCGCGCGGCTGGTCAGCCCGGACGGCACGGTGCTGGCCACGGCCAGCTTCCACGCCGCCTGACGGGCAGCTGACCGCTGCCGGTGCCCCTGATGGCCGTGCGTTGGGCGGCCGGATACGGCTCACCCGTCCCGGCCATCCGCCGGCGGTGGGCTGGCTGGCCTACGAGGAGCCGGTCTCGGCCTCGGCCAGCAGCTGGCGGGCCGGTGCTTCGTCGGCCGGCGGGACCAGGACGCGAACGCCCTGGATTTGCAGCGGTGGCTCCTGCCCGCCGGCGTCGTCCGCCGACACCACTGCCCGCAAGCCGTTATTACGCAGCATGCCAGCGATCAGCTCCGCCTCTATCCGGCTGGACGCCAGGGCCACCGGCACACTCGGGGCCTGGTGAGCAGCCTCATCCGAGATCCCGGCCACCGGGACCACCTCCTCGATTTCCGGCCCGTGATCGCGCCGCTCAGCTCAGCGGGCGGTTGTCAGCTGGACTGGTCTGGCTGGCCCGCTGCCACTTCCCGGCGGCCACGATCTCCGGCCCCGCCATGTTCCCCATCCGCTGAGTCTTGCCCCGTGGGCCATGCTCCGCAACGGCCCCGTGCTGGTGTCGCTATCGCCTGGCCAGTGCTGACCTGCTGATGCCCAGCTGGAAGGATCGTCCAGTGGTCCCTGAGAACATCCATGACTTCTTCGTGGCGAGCTGCAGCGTGGCTGGCGCGCTGATCGGGCTGCTGTTCGTGGCCATCTCGGTGGCTTCCGAGCGGCTCGCCCGGGCTGAGGCCGGAACGCAGCTGCACCGGATGCGCGCGGCGGCGGCACTCACCGCGTTCACCAACGCGCTGGCCGTATCCCTGTTTGCACTGATCCCCGGGCACAAGATCGGGCCCGCGTCAGTGTCGGTGGCGATCGGGGGGATCCTGTTCGTCGCGGCCGCGCTGCTGTCGCTCATCCGGCAGCGCGAGGTGAGCCGGCCCGCACTACGTGATCTGCTCATCCCGGCGGGCATGCTGGTGGCGTTCGTGGTTCAGCTGCTCAGTGGCGTGCAGGTGAGCGTTCAACAGAACGACCCCGGGGCCGTGAATACGATCGCGGTGGTGGTGAGCGCGTTTTTCCTGGCCGGGATCGCCCGTGCGTACGAACTGATCGGCGGCCCGTCGATCGGGCTCAGGCAGGAGGTCACGGCCATCGTCCGAAGCCACCAGCAGGGCGCCGCTGACTCGGCCGACGACAACTCACCCTGACGCCGCCCCGCCCTCATCGCCGGTCCGGCTCGGCTGTGCCTGGTGCGATGACGTGCCGGTGCGTTCGATCTGGCTGATCAGGAGCTTGAGCTGGGCGATCTCGTCGGCGAGGGCGGCCTGGCCGGCTTTCGTGAGGGTGACCCACGTGCGGGCGCGTTTCCCGGCGTAGCCCTTCTCGATGGTGATCAGCCCGGCGCTTTCCAGCACCCCCAGGTGCTGGGAGAGGTTCCCTGCGGTCAGCCCCAGGTTGCTGCGCAGGTAGCTGAACTCGACTCGCCGTGCCTCGTGCGCGATGGTGAGGATGCCGAGCCGGACCCGCTGGTGCACGGTGTCGTCGAGCCCGTTAGCGGGATGGCTGGTCATGGCCCGGGTGACCGGAGTGGCCGCTGGGCCAGGGCGAAGCCGATGCCGCCGAGCAACAGCACGCTGCCCTGGACGAGGAGCGGAAGGGAGTACCAAGGAGGGCCGGGCTGGACCCCGCCGAAGGTGACCGGCACCAGCACGGCCGCCAGGTAGGCGAGGGTCAGCAGAAGCAGGGCGCGGTTGCGCTCCGCCCAGGCCAGCACGAGCAGCGCGGCCCCGATGGCCGCCCCCGGGCTGGCCAGCCGGAACGGCAAGCCGTTCGGCCCCAGCAGGTTCGGCCCGGCCGGGGGATTGTGCAATTCCCAGAGCGCTACACCGGTCAGCGCCAGCGCGACGATGATCCCGGCGAACGCGTACGGTCGCACGCGGGTCCCCACGCCCCGCGCCCGTGACCGGCGGATGTAGAAGGCCGCGATGGCCACGTAGGCCAGCACCAGGGCGATCGGCCAGTACACGAATTCCGCGTCGGAGTAGACCGTGCAGACTCTCGGCACGGTCACGCAGTCCAGGTGGTGGCCGCTGTAGCGCCGGACGGGGATGGCGGCGAACGTCAGTGCCGCGAAGACCAGGAGCGGGAACCAGGTCGCCCGCTGTTCCCTGCGCACCCGCCGCGCGAGTTCGCGCGCGTTCGACAGCAGCCGGTGCGGGTCATCTCCCGGGTGTGCCGTCTCGGTTGTCATGGGCAACAGGTTAGCAACACAAACCAGTCTGTACAAGCAACCATGAGGACAGGTCTGCGGTCCCGGAATCTGTGCCGCCGCCGCGCAGTGTCATCGTGACTGGCGCCGGTTCGTGCCGTCATCTGGCACGGCCCGTCAGGTCAGGCGGCGGTCGAGCCGCCAGAAGCAGAGCCCGGCCAGGGCCAGGGCGAGGACCAGGAAGAGCCCGGTCTCGGTGGCCTGGAGGAGCCAGTAATGGCTGGCCGGCTGGTAGCTCACAGCCACCCGGATGCCGTGCCTGGCCAGGCAGTTGTTCCACCCGGGTGACCCGCCATAGCCCAGGGCGCGCGGTATCACCGACTCGCAGGCGGCCGGGGCGGTGACCGGCTGCCCGGCGGCGTTGGCGGCTGCGCTGGAGGTGATCCAGGCGCCCGGCTGGCCAGGGACATGGGTGGCGGTGACTGCGATCGTGGATCCGCCAGCGGGGATGATGTGGGCCTGTGCCGTCTCGATCGTGGCGATCGTCCGGTGCGGCGGGACGAGGTGCGGGCGGATCCACAGCGGCGTGACGACCTGGACGGCAGCGAAGATGACCAGGGTGACGGCCATGGCGGGGATGGCGCGGCGGATGAAGAGGCCCACGGTGACGCCGAGCGCGAAGCCGAATGCGGCGTATCCGAGCGGGGTGATGCCGTGACTGGGGAAAACGAAATAACCGAACCGGCCCTCGGACATGATCGAGGCGCTGCCGCCGAGCCCGACGGCCTTGCCGATGGGAGCCGCCCACCAGGCCTGCATGAGGCTGAGCGCCTCGGTAACGGCCATGGCGGCCACCCCGATCAGCGTGAGCTTGACCGTCAGCCACCGGGTCCGGGTGATGCTCTGGTTCCAGGCCAGCCGGCAGGTCCCGGTCTCGAGCTCGCGGGCGATCAGCGGGGCGCCCCAGAAGATGCCGATGATGGCGGGCGCGGCGAGGATGACCAGGACGCTAAGGAAGTACAGGATCACATAGGCATTGGCTCCGTCGGGCAGCAGCGGGACACCGCGTCCGGAGGTCAGATCGATAAGGAATTGGCTGGCCGATCCCGCGCAGCTGCCCCCGTGGCAGCCCGTGATCCCGCTGGTGGCGTACAGGCTGGTTATATGCCGTCCGGTGATGGCCAGCACGATCGCGAACGCCGCCAGCGCCGTGACCGCGGTGATGGCTTGGGCGCGGAACTGGCGCCAGGTCAGCCAGGTCATTTCTGCACCTCCAGGTGGCGCTTGCGGTTGCGGTGACCGGGTCCGGTGGCCTGCTTCATGTAGGCCAGGGCCAGGTCCTCCAGGCCCACCTCGGAGACCGTCCAGGCCGGGTCGAGGACGGGGCCGCTGGTGCGTACCAGCAGCGTGCTCTGCACCTCGGTGTGGCTGGCGGAGATGACCTCCAGCCCGCCCGGCAGCGTGGCCAGGTCGCGGCGCGGGCCGGACAGCAGGTGATGGGTGGCCAGCAGCTCGTCGACCGGCCCGGCGAGCCGGACCCGCGAGTCAACCAGCACGATCATGTAGTCGCAGACCCGTTCCAGATCGCTGATCAGGTGCGAGGACAGTACGACGCTGACCTGCTGCTCGGCGACGGTTTCCATCAGGTGCTGGAGAAACTCACGGCGGGCCAGCGGATCCAGGCTGGCCACCGGCTCGTCCAGGATCAGCAGTTCGGGCCGCTTGCCGAGAGCGAGGGTCAGCGCCAGCTGGGCACGCTGGCCGCCGGACAGTTTCCCGGCCTTCTGGCCAGGATCGAGATCGAGCTGGTCGATCCGGTGGCGTGCCATCTCCGCGTCCCAGCCTGGGTTGAGGTGCGCGCCCAGCCTGAGGTGGTCGGCGACCGACAGCCCTGCGTAGACGGGTGCGTCCTGGGCCAGGTACCCGACTTTGGCGAGCTGCGCCGGGCCCGCCGCGGGCCGCCCGCCGAGCACCTCGATCGTGCCCGTGGTCGGCGCCAGCATCCCGGTGGCCAGGTTGATCAGGGTCGTCTTACCGGCCCCGTTCGGGCCCACCAGGCCGACGACGTGCCCGCCGGGAATGGTCAGCGTGCAGTCGGCCAGCGCCCATAGCCTGCGGTACTGCTTGCCGAGCCGCTCGGTTTCTATGACCGCGGTCACGCTATGTCCTCCTCACTTGCGGACCGAAAAGTGCTGAGAAACAGGGCCTCGATGGACTCGTCGTCCAGTCCGGCACGCCGGGCCTTGGCCAGCCAGCGCCGCAGGTCGGCAGCCAGCGGGCCGTGCGCGGCCAGCGAGCCGCCGTCCAGCGTGCCGGTCACGAATGTCCCGATCCCTGGCCGGGCCGCCACCAGCCCTTCGTATTCCAGCTCCCGGTAGGCCTTCAGCACCGTGTTCGGGTTGATAGCCAGTCCCGCCGACACGTCCTTGACCTTGGGCAGCTGGTCGCCCTGGCGCAGCAGGCCCAGCCGCAGCGCGTGCCGCACCTGGTGAATCAGCTGCATGTACGGCGCTACGCCGGACCGGCCGCTCAGGTGGAACTCGATCACCGGGCCCCCATTTATCTAGGTAGCTAGCACTATAGCGACATCGCTAGATAGCCTGTCAAGGCATTCGGCGTTGACCTGCAAGGCGCCAGGCAGGCATGCTTACCGGCCGCCATCAGCACCGTGTGATCGATGCAGGCCGCCACGTTCCCCAGGAGGCGCCCGGCGCGCTCGCGGACGCCGTGCTGACCGTCAGGCAGTGGTGGCACGCAGCCGGGCACGGCTGACCTACCCGGCGGCGCGGCGATGAATTCAACTGCCGTTGCCGTAATCAGATGAGTTCGGAGCAGCGTTGCGGGTAGGGGACCGGCGGGATTCACCCGGCGTCTGGCGCCGGTGTAGCCAGCGGAGCTTCCGGTCTGGCGGGCGTGGCCCGGGGGCGGTTAAAGCAAGCACTGTTGCTTGATATACTTAGCACGTCTTATCAGTCACCTGGAGGTATGAGATGCGGAGCATGACGAGGCAATACAGTGCGGCGGCCAGCCAGGCCGGCGGCGCGGCGGAAAGGGCCGTCGGATTCTGGGAACAGGGCGTCGGGAAGCTGGCTGACCGGTTTCCGGCGCTGCCGCAGGTTGATCTGGTCCCGGCGGTGGAGCGCTACTTTGATTTCGTGCAGCGGGCCGTGGACCTGAACCGCAGCCTCGCCCTGCAGTGGGCGCAGGTGGTGGGCACGGTGTCGGGCGCGGCCCTGGAGCGGGCGGAGTCAGCTGGTGAGGTCGTCCGCGAGCGCGCCGAATCGGTCGGTGAGGTCGTCCGTGAACGGGCCGAGTCGTTCGAGCGGTCGGCCAACGAGCAGGCCGAGCAGGCCGAGCAGGCCGAGCAGGAACTGGCCCGGGAGGCTCGCAGGATCGAGCGCGCGAATGCCAGGCAGGCACATGAGAAGGCCCGGGCCCGCTATGAGGGCCTGACCAAGGCCCAGCTTAGCGAGCTGCTGGCTGAGCGGAACCTGCCCAAGTCGGGCAACGTCGATGAGCTCATCGAGCGCCTGGTCGAGGCAGACGCCAAGTAAGCAGTGGCCTGCCCGGCGTGGGCGCCACTCCGGATAGCTGGCCAGGCGGTCTGGCCGGCGCTGCGGCGGTAACACCCGTGCCTCGCGAACTCGTCTGTTCGCGCGGGTGCGGGAGCCGCTGACTGGGCAGGAGCGCGGCCAATGGCCGCCCGTGCTGCGGCTGCGCCGGACCAGCGCAGTTCCGACGTGGCGTCACTTGTTGCGGGTAAGGCCACATCTGCCGCGTGCTGGGCCGCCGGCCGGTGTGGTCATTCGGTGTAGAACGGGCGGACCTCAATCGCGTAGTAGCGGGCGATCGGATGGGCGGCCGCGAGCTGGATCGCCTGCTGCCGGTCGGCGCAGCTGACCACGTCGAGGCCGGCGATGAAGCCCTCGGTCTCGGTGAATGGCCCGTTGCTGAGCAGCGTTTCCCCGTCGCGGACCCGGACCGTGGTGGCCGTGTCCCGGCCCCCGAGCGCGCTCCCCAGGACATGCAGGCCGCGTGCCTTCAGGTCCTGCCGCCACGCTTCGCCCTCGTCTCTGACTGCCTGATCGTCGAACGGCGCTGCCGGGGTTCCGTCCATCCAGACGCTCAGCAGGTACGGGCTGACGCCACCGTCCTCGCCGCGCCCAAACGCGGATGCTTTCTCACCCAGCCGCAGCTCGCCGGTGAACGGCCGGACCTCAATGGCCTGGAACCAGGACACCGGGGACGTGGCCATCACCTCAATTGCCTCGCCGGGGCCGGCGCATTCGAGCACGTCGAAGCCGGCTATGAACTCCTTGGTCTCCGCGAACGGGCCATCGGTCACGAGCGTCTCGCCGCCGCGCACGCGCACTGTCGCTGCCATCTGTGGCAGATCCAGTTCCCGGCCCAGCAGCCGCACGCCGCGGCCAGCCATCTCCTCGATCCAGCCGGGCAGCTCGCGCTGCATGGTCACCAGCTCGTCCGGTGCTGGTAGGCCGTCAGCCCAGATGAAAGACACGTACTTCACTTCAGCCTCGCTTCACCTAGAGGTAACCCACAATCGCCTGCTCGCGCGCTGGCTGCACGCACCGGCTGATCGGTCTGGGATTAACGCTTGCAACCAGACGACGAACGGGACCGCCCAGAAGGACACATGCGAAGTGCTCAGCCGGCGACCCCAGCGCAGCTCGGTTCGGGGTTGCCGTCGGGTCGTGACCAGCTTTGAACGGCTCAGCTGAGCCGCCCGGCCAGCGCCACGATGATGCCCTGAGGCCGCGGACGTAGCAGGGCCGGTAGCTGTCCTCGTACTGCTCCAGCCCGCCAACGAGTCCGGCGCCATGGGCACACAGCCGGGCAAGGACATCCTCGATGTCTTCGACGGCGAACATGATACGGCGTATGCCGAGCGTGTTCGCCGGTGCGTTCGGCTCAGCGCTGACCGCTGCCGTGGTGACTTCCAGGCCCTTCGACCACCCGGCAAGCAGGGGCGGGTGCAGCAGCGTGGCGCCGTGGTTTCAGACCAGCCTGGTCAAGCGGTCTGCCGGGCCCAGTGACGACCTGAGGGAGGCCGCCGCCGGGCGGCAACTACCGCCTTGGACGCTTCCAGCTTCTGCAGCAACGAGGTCAGCATCTGCACTTCCTCCGCCTCCCAGTCCGCCACGAACAGGCCGAACCGGTTCAGGCCTTCTTCGGTCAGAGATTGCAGCTCATCGGAACCGGCCGGGGTGAGCGTCACCCGGCAGGAGCGCTTGTCGGCCGTGTCGGCCGTGACCTGCAGCAGGCCCAGGCTCTCAAGCTCGCGGACCTGCCGGGTGACCTGGGAGGGATGGACATCTTGTGCGCTGGCGATCTCCGAGGGGCGGATGCCCGGGGTCGCGGCGACGACCTGCAGGAGGCTGAGGGTGCTCGCACCCTTCTTCTGGCGCCTGGCCCGGTCGAGCGCCGCGTTCGTCACGAACAAGGCGGTCACCATCGCGCGGACGTCGTCCCGGCTCGCCTTCACACCGGCCATGCTACATTAATTGATAGACGCAATCAAAAATCATTTGCGCAGGACTGGAGCCGTCATGAACCCCATCGAGAAGGTCATGGTCAGCAGGAGCTCGTTCTTCAAGCTGGCGGTGGCGGTGGCGGCACTGGTGCTGGTCCTGTGGGCCACGGGATCCTCGATCCCGTGGCTGTGGATCACCCCGGTTATCATCTTCGTGCTCTGGATCGCTATCCAGCTCGGGCTGAGGTACCGCCATTGGCACCACGCCGCATGAAGCTACGGCCAGAAGGCGGCGCCCTGCGCACGCCGCGACGATGGCATGTACGACGCGGATGTTTCACACAGCCGGACTGCACGGCCGGTCCATGATGCGGCCAGGGCCCAGGACCGCCAGCCCGGGACACGATCCCCGATCCTTCAGCAGAGAAAGTGATCTGGCGAGTCGGCCAGCAATTCACTTGAAAAGTGCCTTTCGACCTGGCGTGGATAACCTCTAGAAAGCTCTATCCTTCCAGGTCAAGGGCACTTTATGTCTAGTAGATGACCCCTGCGGTGCGCGTCGGCGAAAGATCGTGGTTAGCGATCATCCCGCCTGGAGACCGGCCGGAGGCAGGAGATTTAGCCCTTGGTCCCGCTTCAGCGAGATGGCGAGATCATGCGGCTGGTCCCACTCGCCGGCCGGTTTCGTCGGGGTTGAGGGTGAAGTGGAAGGTGGCGCCCTGACCTGGTTGCCTTCGGCCCAGGCCCGGCCGGAGTTCCACGAGCTGCCCGACGGTGGCCAGGCCCATGCGATGCCGGGGAACTCGCGGGGGTCGTGGGGCCGCTGGAAGGGCTGGAACAGCTTGCTGGCGTAGGCGATGTCGAACCCGGCGCCGTTGTCACGGACGTAGCAGCAGACGGGGGCGTCCCCGGTCGGCGTGGTGCCGACCTCGATCACCGCGCCGTCGCGGTGGGACGTGAATTTTCAGGCGTTCTTCATCAGTTCCTGCAGGACCGCGTGGATGAGGTCGCGGTCTCCGCGGGCCTGGAGGGGGCGCTGGATGTCGAAGCGGACCGTGCGGCTTGGCTCCTGGCGCTGGAGGTCCCCGGCGATCTGTTCGGCTTCGGCGCTGAGGTCGACGGTCTGGAGGCGGATCTCAGTGGAGGCCAGGCTGGACAGCCGCAGCAGGGCATCGATGATCACCGACATGTGCCCGGCGGCGGCGATCCGCTCGGCGTAGCTGTGGCCCTGCTCGCCGAGCACGTCGGCGTACTGTTCCAGCTGGCGCCACTGAAACCGCTGAGCGCCCGCAGCGGGTCCGCAGGTCGTGGGAGACCGAGTAGGCGAAGCCCGTCAGGTTCTGGTTGGCCCTGACGAGGTCGTCGGTCCGGTGCGCCTGCGCGGCGGCGGTGCGGAACTGGCGCTGCTCGGTGATGTCGCGGGCGATGAAGGCAACGCCGACCGTCGTCCCGAACTCGTCGCTGATCGGGGACACCGACACCGAAATCGGGAAGGTGGTGCCGTCCTTGCGCCGCCGGATGGTCTCGTAGTGCGAGACGTGCTCACCAGCGCTGACCTTCGCCAGGATGTCGGCGATCTCGCCCTGCCGGTCCGGGGGCGAGAGCATCGTCATGGGCTGGCCGACTGCCTCGTCGGGGGTGTACCCGTACAGGCGCACAGCGCCCTGATTCCAGCTCGCTATCACCCCGCCGAGCGTCTCGGTCACGATCGCGTCGTCTGACGAGCTGACCAGCGCCGCGAACACCTGGGCCGGGCTCATCCCGGTGGGCAGATTACTCTTACGCGCTGCCTGGGCCATGACCATCCCCCTGGTGCCTAAACTGCCAAGTTCAGGGTCCGCGCTCCTGCTCATCGCGCTCCACGGCAAGAGTTCCTCCGGACTGCCTCTGCCACGCGATATCTGCGAAACGAATTCCCTAAATCGCCATGCGGGCCGCAGCCCGACAAGAGTTACCGCATTACGCGGTCATGCCCTTGTTGTGCTGATTCGTGCCCAAGAGTTCGCGGCAGCCCGCCAGGCTCGGCCCGGAAGCTGGCGAGAATGGCCAGCCAATCCAATCGAGCCAGCGGTGATCGCGCGCCTGTTGCGTCGGCACCAGCAGACCGCGGAAACCTATGTCCAGCCGTCGAAGCTGAGCCTGAATCAATACCTGGATGGGTACCTTGTCGGCCCGACCCGTGACCGCCGCGAGTCGGCCAAATCGAATTACCGCCACGCCTTCAAGCCGGTCCGTGAGCGGCTGGCGGAGCGGCCTGCGCAGAGGAGATCGTTGACTACCAGCAGGAGGAACCGATGGTGACCGGGACAATCATGCCGCCGGTACACCCCGGTGAGATCCTGCTGACTGAGTTCCTGGAGCCGCTTGGGGTGAGCCAGTACCAGCTGGCCAAGGCGGTGGATGTGCCAGCCAGGCGGATCAATGAGATCGTCCACGGGCAGCGTCGCGTCAGCGCCGACCCGGCCCGGCGGCCTTCCTGCTACTTCGGAACCTCGGAGCGATTCTGGATGAATCTGCAGGCCTGCTATGACCTTGAGATCGAGAAAGACCGGCTCGGGGCGGCGCTCGACGAGATAGAGCTTATCAGTCCCGCCAGCTGATGCACCTGGGCTATCCGTTTGCCGAAATTGGCGACCGCTCGACCCCCAGAACGGCGCGCTAACGTTTATTGCAGCTCAGAGCTTGTTTATTGGTCACGCAGGCCATTCATCGACGGTGCGTTGGTGACCGAAATGATAGGTGTGTGGTCCCCAGCTGGTCCCCAGCGTGTCGTTAAGAGCGATGGCTACCGGGGCGGAGCGGGGGCTGGGCTGCTAGCGAGGTAATGCAGGGACGCAGCAGACTGATGATCTGTGCCGGGTCGGCGGTGGCGAGCTCGTCCGACTTGATGAGATGCCGGGAGACCATTACGCCGAGGGTGATGGCGCTGATGATCGCGGCCCGCAGGCTTGCGTCGCTGGCGGGGATGGCCTGCGCGATCTGCGCCTCGTAGCGGGCTGCGGCGATGCTGGCTGCGCTGGCGGCCTCGGGATTGGTCAGCATCGACCGCAGGAGGGTCAGCGACGCTGTCGGCTCGCTCGCCAGCCGGTCGGCGAGCGCGGCGAGGATCTGCTCGGCCGCCTGCCCGGCCGTTCCGTTGATCCGGGGGACGGGGGCGGTTTCGATCACTTGCCGGAATAGCTCCTGCTTGGTCCCGAAGTAGTGCATGACCAGGCCCGCGTCCACGCCTGCGGCCGAGGCGACGGCCCGGATGGTGGTCCGTTCGTACCCGGCGGCCAGGAAGGCCTGGGCCGCGGCGTCGAGGATGCGCGCTTCGGTGCGGCGGCGCTGCTCCGCGCGCGAATTGGGCGGGGGAGCGGTCATTGGTTCATTCTACGGGCGTTGACTAGGCGGCCGATCCGTTCTACGGTTGTTCAATCAACGCATGTTGAATGAAATCGCCGCTACGAAGGGAGGGCCCGGTGCCATCCGCCACGCCCGCCGATGTCCTGGCCCAGCGCCGCCAGCTGATTCTGAGCGGAGATACCGACGGCTACGCTGACCTGTTCGCGCCCGATGGGGTGATCGAGTCGCCCTTCGCGCCACCGGGTGCGCCTTCGCGCCTGGAGGGCCGGGAGGCGATTCGCGAGTATTCGCGCCACGTCATGGCGTCGCCGGTGCGGCTGGAGGACTTCGAAGAGGTAGAGCTCTACCAGACCCAGGACCCGGAGGTGGTGATCGTGGAGGTGCGGGCGAAGGCAACCCTGACCACGACGGGCCGGTCGTTCGTGACGACATCCATCCAGATCTACCGCGTCCGGGAGGGCCAGATTGTGCTCTTCCGCGACTTCGCCAACCCCCGGGTCCTGGAAGACGTGATCAGCGAACCCCGTCCGGAAGCCTGATACAACCGGAAATGCCAGGTCAACTGACACGAGGAAAGGCCGCCGCAGCCGGCCGGGAAGCAGCCGGCCAGAGCCCGCAGCTCGGCCGCAAGCCCGAAGGAGAGCGATGTTCGCGCGCGTGATCACAGCCCAGGCGGGGGCCGACGGATTCGACGGCACCATCCGCCTTTTCGAGCAGCAACTGCCCGGCGCCAGCCAGCAGCCCGGGTTCAGTGGCTATTACCTGCTCACCGACGCCGAGACCGGCAAGCTCATCGTCATCTCGCTGTGGGAGACCCGCGAGCAGATGGACGCAGTCACAGCCGGGGCAGGGCCGTCCGGAATCCGGGACCAGCACAATCCGGCGACAGGACTCACGGATATGCACCTGGAAACCTACGAGGTCACCGTGCACGTCTGAGCCAACAGGCCTTCTCATCGCGTCTCGTCAACAGGTTCCCAGCCAGGCTCTTGGGTCGGCGCAGGAATACTTTGCCTTGCGCAACACCAGCGCTCGCCAAGCGGGGTGGCTCCCGGCTGGCTCCCGAAGATCCAAAAGGAGCTCCGGACCAAGATCCGAACTCCTTCTGACCTGCTAAGCAATGGCCGGGACGGCCGGATTTGGACCGGCGACCCCTTGACCCCCGGGCACGAATCGGGTGTCTGGACCGGTCTGACGGAGTCGGGCGGGGAGCCTCCCCCTGCAGATTCGCCCCGCGGGGTCGCGGTGAGTCCGGGGGAGCCGGCGGGCAATGGCTCCCGTGATTGGCTCCCCGGATTCCTTGACCATCCGTCATAGCCGCCGGGTTTGCCGGGTTTCCGGCCCGCGCTGGCTCCCGTATGGCTCCCCGGGGCGGGAGAGGGTCCCTCATGCCAGTCAGGATCGGCGACGGCTTCATGCGCCTGGAAATCGACGGCCGGGTCATCGCGACGGCCACCGAGCGAGCCGGCGGCTGGTGGGAGGTCTCCTACTGGCCGCGGTTCTTCGACCGCAACCAGGCGATCACCGCGCTGACGGTCACCGAGTCCTGGAGAGCGGGCGCGCCAGCGATGACCCGCTGGTAGCAGCGCTCCGCGAGGAACTACGCTGACCGACGGCCGGCCGCCCTGGTAAGTACCATCAAGACATGACCTTCAGCCGGATCACGACCGACCCAGATGTCATGGGCGGCCAGCCGACCATCCGCGGCCTGCGGATGCCGGTTGCGACGGTCGTGGCCATGGTGGCAGACGCGATGACGGTCAGCGAGATCATCGCCGAGCATCCCGACCTCACTCCCGAGGATGTACGCGAGGCTCTCCTCTACGCGGCCGAGGCTGTCCGGGAACGTGAGCTGCCACTGCGGCACACGGCATGAGATTCCTGATCGACAACAACCTCTCGCCCCTGCTCGCCGGCCAGTGAGGGGCGGCCGGGCACGATGCCGTCCATGTCCGGGATTACGGTCTTCAGGTGGCGACAGACCAGGTCGTGCTCGCCCGGGCGCGCGGCGGCAACCGTGTCCTGATTGCAGCAGACACCGATTTCGGTACTCTGCTGGCCCGGGGAGGGGCCGACCGTCCGTCTATCATGCTGATCCGTCGCCTGGCCGGTCGGCGTGCAACCGCGCAAGCCGTAATCATCCTCGCCAACCTCGACGCTGTTGCTGACGACCTGGACAGTGGTGCCGTCGTGGTTCTCACTGAGGAATGGGTTCGCGTCCGCCGCCTGCCCATCGTCTCCTGATCGCGGCCGGACCCAAAACGCACCCTCCGCTCTGCTCCAGGCAGTGCCGCGAGCATGGGTGCTTGTCGGAGCGATCGATGGCCGCGACGAGCGGCCCGGTATCGAGCAGCAGGCTCATGCGCGGCGATTCAGCCGTCCGCGGATGACCTCATCGTGCCGCTCGGACAGGTCACCGTGGCCGGAATCCCATAGCCCGGTGATGGACAGGTGCGTTCACTGTCCCGCTATGCGTCGTACTTGTTCGGCCCAGGCGTCCCGGGAAGGCAGTAGAACACGATCAGCGTAATGGTGCCAATGAGAGGGATGAAGCCGAGGAGCCACCAGAATCCGCTCTTGCCGGAGTCGTGCAGCCGCCGGACCGCCAGGCTGACAGTCCCGATGGCGACGACCACATAGACGATGTACTGGATCGCGACGGTATGGGCCGCGTTCCCGATGCCGGCGCCTATCAGATCGATGATGATGGCGCCGAGGAAGAACCACCAGAACGCGGATCGTGAGGCGCGGCCGTTGAAGGTGACGATGTTCTTGAAACCCTCGGAGATCGCCTGCCCGAAGCCGACGGGCCCGCCCTGCAGATAGCCCCGCTGGCTGGGGTCCCAGCCGCCCTGCGGCGGGTACGGCGGCTGCCCGTAACCGCCTGGCGGGTCCTGCGGGTACGGCTGGTAGGGGCTGCTCATGAATATCCTCCATTTTATTTCGCGGTTTTCAGAGGTTCCAGCTCCGGAACGTTACCGATTCTCGCCCGGTTCGGGCCGCAAGTAAAGTATTTTGAGCGTTTTCTTGCTCCTTATGCGGGAAGTGAGTGGCGACACATTTCTCACGCTGCGGTGGGAACGCAGTCTGGGTGCGCAAGGGTCTCTGGCTGGCTCGTCTACCGCGGTCGACAGGCTAACCGCCAGAGGTGGAACCGGCGTTCATCTGGCGAGAGCTGTGATGGCGCATCAGCACACGTCCGGCCTCCCGGAACGGCACAACCAGGTACACCGCGATAACGGCATAAAGCGCCACTGCCACTGTCGGCAGAAGGAGCCCGATGATAATCGCGATCACATACCCGATAAGGACGGGCAGGAATTTTCGCTGTGTGTTCTGCAGCTCTCGCCCTCTCCTGCCGGCGAGTAGAGGTGCTCGTGCCGCGCGTACGCATCCAGGGCGGCCCCCAGGAGGCGGATCCCCAGGAGGGTGAGCCCGTACATGGTGACATACACCCGTTCGCCGCTGGTGTTATGCAGGGACTCCGCGACGAGGTGGGTCGGGAACGGCAGGAAGACCACCACGAGCAGGACGAGCAAGTTCAGCCGCAGGAAGAGGTGATCAGCCTGCGTGAGCCGGTCGGTCAAGGCGGTGTGGGCGAGCCACGCACCGCCGATCGTGAGGAAGCTGGTGATGTAGGCCAGGTAGGAGGGCCAGGCATGTAGCACCTGCTGCAGGGGTGTGCCCGGCGGGTGAAGGGCGATGTCCAGCACGAGCAGCGTGATGGCGAATCCGAATATGCCGTCGCTGAAGCCTTCCATCCGGTCCTTGCTGAGGACCGGGCTCTGCGCCGGGTGCCTGGGTCAGCTGTCACGGCACTGCCTCCTTCGCACCGGTCAGCAGGCGGTGGCAATCAGCGGATCCAGGCCGTCTGCCCTGGTGCTGGGCCCCCCTGGCCCATCGCGGCGAAGTTCCATTTCGGCGTCTGCGGCGCGCGTTCCCGATATCGCTTGACGGTCTCCCGATTCATCCGGTGGGCGCTGGTCACTGGCAGTTGCTCTTTATGGCACCTTCCAGGTTGCTGGCCGAGGTCTTCACCTGGGTGACCGCTGGCACGACCGCCGCAGCTGCGGTCAGCGGAGGCTGGCCCTTGGCGGACTTGACCGCGGTCTCCAGGCTGGACAGCGAGTTCTTCAGCGCCGTGGTCTGCGACGGGAACGCCGACTTCGCGTCGGTGGCGAACGTTGTCGCGTTAGTCTGGACTTTGGTCAGCGCGGTCTGCAGAGAGGTCAGGCCGTTCTTGGCGACGTTGACGTCCCCGAGGTTGTGGACAGAGGTCTTGAGGTTGGTGGCGGCGGTGCAGTAGGCCGGGGGGCTGCTGCTGCACCCGGCGGCCAGCCCGGACAAGACCAGCGCGGCGGCCGCAGGCAGCAGCATGGTGCGTGTGCCCGGCGGGTAGGCGGCTCTCATGCGGCCTCCAAGGTGGCGGCGTTGTGGCTTGCAGGGTGAGCTGGTCATGCCCGGGCCGGTCAGCTGACTTCGCTGGCGGCTTGCTGGACGGCCTTGTTGACGTCCTTCGCGCTGGTGTTGATTTCCTTGGCGACGTGCTTTTCGGCCTTCAGTTCGGCCTTGTCCACGGCCTGCTGCAGCGTGCTTTCGCCGACGATGACCAGGGCGGCCTGCCCGGCGTCGATGAGGTCCCCGAACTCCTTGACATCGGCGCGGGACATGCCCTTCCACAGATGGCCGCCGACCCCGCCCACGGCTGCACCGACCGCGGCGCCGATGATGATCGAGGGCGGGAACAGGATGCCGACGAGGGCACCGACGGCAGCGCCGCCCCACGCGCCGTGCCGGGTAGCCGTCTCATCCTTGTTCACGTGCACCTTGCCCGTGTCATCCTTGGTGACCACGGACGCGTCGTAGGTGCCGACCGCGCCAGCGGCATGCAGGTCCTTGACAACGTCGTAGTCGGCTCGCGCCGCGGCCTCGTTCGGGTAGGTGCCGATGTAGATGAATACCGCGTCAGGCTTCGCCATGTCGTCTCTCCTGTTCAGGCCGCATCGGGAAACCCACGGCAACGGGGCCGTGTCAGCGGCGTCCCCACGACCGTACGCAGCATGCCTGCCCCTGCGGCCAGAGGTCCTTGGTCAGCCCGGCCGCGGTCATTGGTCACGGCGCGACCGGCGGGGCGACGGCAGACGGGTGATCGGCCGGGCAGGCATGCGCGAGGGCGAACTGAAGCCGCCCCCTCACCTCTGGGCCGTGCACGTTGCGTGTCCGATGGGGCGGAACTCGCGGTATGTCGCGGTCAATCACAGGTACACCGGCAGGCCCACTGACCTGGTGCCGAGCAGGCCGGAGGAGCGCCGATGCAGACGTTCCAAGCTGGTGGTCCCCGTCCTCCTCGTTGCTTGATGATCTCGGCCGAGTCCGCCGTGTCAAGGCCGAGCCCGCTGACGTGGGTCGCTGCGCGAGCCCGGACACGGCGGCCAGCGGCCAAGGGGGGGCAGCTGCGAGGAAGACGGAGCAGAGCCGGACCTGGCCAGAGGTCGAGCGCAGAGGCCGGTCGCTCAGTGAACGGCGACGCTTACCGCGTCAGTCGCTGATGAACCGCTGGAACTCGGTGACCGGTATCCGGTAGTCGCCCTGCTCCCCGTTCCGCTCGCCGACCAGGTGGCCGTGGTGCAGCAGGCTGCAGATCGTCGCCGGCGTGCAGCGCAGGATGCGTGCGCACTCCTCGACGGTGAGCACCTGGCCTGCACAGGGCTGCCCAGCGGCGATCCGGTGCACCTCTGCTTCGGGGATCCGGTAAGACCGGCCCAGCTGCACGCTGCGCAGCTCGCCAGCATGAAGCAGCCGCAGTACCGCCGACCGGTGCCGGGAGAGCTTGGCCGCGCCGCCTCTGTCACCGTCAGGAACACTGGCGGCAGCCACCCCGCCTCACCAGGCAGGCCGGGCGGCGGTGACGGCGGCCGCCGCTGTAGTTCGTAGACGCCGGCCACTACTTGCGCTTTGCGGCTCATCCGGTCACCGCGGCCCGCCCGGCCTCTAGCGCCGTCCGCAGCTCACCAAGATCCGGTGTGACGACGGTGTGCGGGTGCGTCCCGTCTCGCTGACGGCGGGCGACGTAGCGAAGCCGGCCCATGATGGACTCCTCACCGATCAGGTGGCCGAGGAACTCCGCACGCAGCATCGCCAGCTCAACGTCGGTGCCGTTGCCGCTCATTCGTCGCCACCTGCCGCACCGGGGCGTCCCTGCGGGGCAATTAACTTCGCGTCCTAGCCACGCGCGCCAAGTTCACTGACGAGGGTTTCCAGTGCTTGTGCGCTGGTCCAGGGCATTTCCCATGCCTTCCCGTCGGCCCGCTGATGCGCCTGTGACCATAGGCGCCGGTGCGTGCCTGGGAAGGCGCGGTACGTAGCCGGGCGGGGAGAGGTGCAATGTGAGCCCCGCGGTTACAGGGGCAGACCGAGACTGCCTGCCAGTGCGCGCGTGCGCCCGGCGACATCCGCGACCGGACGCGGCTGACAGACCCTTGCCGGACGGTGACACTGACCACTGTTTTTGAACACCGGATGCCGCGAAATGCCGCCAAATCCTGCGGTGAAACTGCCGGTCAAACGATCTTGAGGCCATCCCACCGAGCGGCGAAATGGCCTCTGACCTCCAACGTTGGTCGGGACGGCCGGATTTGAACCCGCGACCCCTTGACCCCCAGACGACTGCCGGGTGTCCGGCGGATGCTGGCAAATCCGTTTCCACAGGTCAGGGTCTACTACCCGTCCCATGAGTACGCCCGGGTCTGGTGCCATCCGTACAGTCTGTGAGATGGCCGTGAGATCGGCTTCTGCGACGTAGGCAGCTCTCCACAGCTCTCTCGGCCGCCAAGACCAGCTGCTTAGAAGGTACGGCGATGTGGGATCGAGCCGACGAATGTGCGGGAGTTGGAGACGTAGGCGAAACAACCCTGCGTGGGCAGCTGAGCCCGGCCGATCGGCGGGGCGGTGGCGCGAGTACACCGAATGCCTCACCGGTTCAATGATTCAGGCGAGCAAAGTGACAAGGCTTGCGTTTCGAGAGCTTATAGTGTCAATTAGATACGCATGTTGACTCCAGAGGTCCAACAAACAATGAGCACTTGACGAAACCTGTGCAAGCCTCACACTCGCTCATATGGGGACGTGTCGCGCTCACGTAGATGACGGTCGAATGTGCCCACGTGACGCAACATGGCTAACCGGATTATGTGGTGGATGTCATGGCATAACTGCTAAATCCAGGCAATGCACGCAGCCGATCTCAAGGAAAAGGCCCTGGCCAAGCATTGCGGCAGGCAGCATAAGACTTTACGAGAGATAACCCAACGAGCCCCGCCACGTCAACGCAGAGCCCTACGGACCATTATTAAGACAGTCATTGCTGTCACGATCACGGTCGGAGCCGTCACCTTCGCAGTCAACGAAACCATTGGTGGGTCGCCAGGTAGCGGGGACCGCTCCTTGTCGGTGCAGGTGACAGTTGATCTCCAAGAGTCTCTCGGCCAACTCGCCACGGCTGGATGGCTGCCCAGTACGAACAGCGCGAGCAATTTAGGCCCCGGTTCCTACAGCGACTGCGCTAAAAGCGCAACGGGTAGAGTCCACCTTTTCCTGAGCCCAAAGCGATGCAAGAAGTATGCAACAGCCATCAGAGGTATCGCCAAACACGGGATGACTTCTTTGGTCGCAATATCCTGGGTCGAAATGCGCAAAACCGGTTGGGCCGACCAGTACGAGACATTGGTTGGCGAGTATGGGACGGGCAACCCCCCTGGAGGGTCACCACGCGCCTTCAATGGACGCTGCTATGCCTCCGGCCAGTCCGAGCCCGGCAGGACAGTCTGGACTGTGGAACTGCAGTCTACCGGTGACATAACCATTGATCGGGAAATTCTACAGGCTGCAGCCCTGAGGCATCTCAGCTCACGTTATCTACAACGGCACTGTCGCAGTAGATAGACAAACTTCGGCGACGGCGCCCCGAGCGCGACTCGAACGCGCGACCTACTGCTTAGGAGGGCGTTGGCCTGCGCCTGGCGAGCTGGCCGTCCCAGCTCGAATGCCATGTTGGCCTAGCCGGGAGTGACCGTGAGTTCCCCCGGTTTACTGCCCGATCGGGCACGTGCTTACCTCAGGGAGCATCTGATCCGTAGGAGTGGGCCAAGCAGTCCAGGGCCGTCCAATGCGGTCTCTGCGCTGGGCCGATATTCCACAGTTGTCCGTGCCTGGCAGGTGGTGTACGCCGTCATGGCAGCAGTATTGGCAGCACTCGCGCGGGGTGATGTAACTCCTCCCACCCTCAGCCCTTGCCAGGGTGCGCCCGGTTTCGCGCCTCTGTTGGTGTGCTGCCTTGGCCCCGTGCTCGGGCTTCGGTGAAAGAGGCTAGGACCGTCAGCCATCGTGCGGGCTGGCGGCTGATATCAGCGTTCGCTAGGTCGCCGGATCATGAGTGGGCCCTCTTGTTCCTGCGCTTGCTGCGACAAGAACGAGAAGTTGCCGGGGTAGTTATAAACGGTGTTCCCTCTATTGACGTCGTTGGAGACCTGACCAAAGACGTCAATCGTAAATCCCGCTGTGTAGGTCGCTGAATTCACGTTAAAGTACTCCAGCGGCGCCGAAAATTCCCCAGTCACGTACGTGGTCGAACATGGTTCCGCCACTGGTGGGCGGTCGAGCTACATCGGACTCGGCCTGTGGCAGGGCCATCATTGGTGCCCGTATGGGCGTGCCAGAGATGACCATGTCCGCTGGCACCGTGAAGCTCTGTTGGTACGTGGTTGCCCACTTGTCAACTGTAATAGTTATCTCGGCCCAGATAACAAACGGACCGTAAGCGGGACCGAGGCCAATGTTCTGACACACACAGGAGGCGAACACCAGTGCCTCTCCGGGATAGGCGGTGATGTTCATTCCAGCCGCCAATAGGTCGGGCGGTGCAAGCGGGTCCGCTGCGGACCCTGAAGTGCTTGATGACCCAACAATGAGATTTCCTTGCGACCTAGCGATACTCATGCGCCTCACCGCACCTTCCGATCTCATGTCAGTGTGCGAGGTCAGCCGCATCGCCGCCATCCGACGTTCTGCGTATGGCCAGGGCGCCTCGACCGGAGTACCGTGGGTGGGGGTGCTTTGTGGTGGTGGCTCCTGTGGTGGCGAGCGAACAAGATCTGCGCGCCCTGGCGGCCATCGTTAGCGAGGACCGTCCCGACCTGCCGGACGGGGAAGGGCTGCCGCCGTCTCTGCTGGTAGACCTGATCGGCCAGATCCGCTGTGACGTCATCGGCTTCGCGGGCTTCGACAGCGGGCGGCAGCAAACGTGGTCCGCGCAGTTGATGCCGGACGGCGGCACAGCCGTGGTCTTGGCCTCGGCTCCGGTGAACTGGGATCATTACTGGCGCTGCCAGCCGTGCAGTTATCCCGACCGGACCGGCGACCTGCGCAGCATCGTTAAGATCTCGGACTTTTATTCGGCTCGGCAATGGCACTCCCTCGGCACCCGATGCGGCATCAACCGGCCGTTGGGGTTCGAATACGATCTGATGCTCACCCTGCCCACCCCGTCCGGCCCGGTGTCTGGGCCCGGCCGGACCATGCGGCTGTTTTTTTTCCGCGGGCCCGGCTCAGACTTCTCCGAGCGTGACCGGGCGCTGCTGACACTGCTGCGCCCGCATCTGCACCATGCCTACCTCGACGCCGAACGGCGCCGTCATCCCGTTCCCCAGCTCACACCCCGGCAGATCAGCGTGTTGCAGTTGGTGGCCGCCGGACACACCAACAGCCAGATCGCTCGCCGCCTCGGCATATCCGAGGGAACCGTGCGCGTCCACCTGGAAAACATCTACGAAAGGCTGAACGTCTCCAGTCGCACCGCCGCCGTTACCGATGCTTTCCGGGACCGAGCCTTGTAGGGCGCACGGCCGCGGCCATCCCCGACAGACTGGCGATAGCTGTCCAGCAGAACAACCCGTGGTCAAAGACCAGGCCACAAGCACGCAGCGGCACGCCTTGATGGCTTTAGTTTAACCCTCGGGACATCTTGGGGACGCGGGGTGTGAGGTTCCCAGCGCTGGTGCAGGGAAGATCCTGTCACGTCCGCGCAGGACGCAGGGTGGTGGAAAAACAAGGGCCGCGAGCCCATAGACGCGGGGTCCGGGGCGCTGCCCCGCCTTGCAGGTGTGTGCCCTTCCGATCCGTAGATTCCTGTGTGGGCATCCGGACCCGTTCAGATCAGTCTGTGACCTCGGCCGCGTCGCTATCGGTTGTCCGGGCACGTCCCGAGAATCGGGAAGTCGTTCATCCGCGTGGCTCCCAGTCGTGCTCGACGTCGGCCACGTCGGCGCCTTGGTCCTCGTCATCACCGCGGCGCCTGTCGAGAACTTCCCAGCCCCATACATGGCCTGCTGGAAACACCGGGTGCACCAAGTCGTTGAGAGGCGCCGTTTCTCGCGGCCCGAGGGTAACGGTTCTTGCCGCGATGAGTTCGAATGCTTCGATCAACCACATAATCGGCCGGGCTGGATCCTCGAAGCCATAGATCAGGATTGCCCTCCGCTCACCGAATCCACTGCTCGCGAGTTTTCGGCAGTCGGTCACAGCGCTGCGATCATCAGGGTAAGGCGACAGGATCTTCTTAGTTGTCGTGTCCTCGTAGTCACCGTTGTCACGCCTGAGGCGTGCAATCTTGACTTCAATGGCCCAGTCGGGCAGCTTCCCCAAAGCAAGGTCGCACTCCTTCCTGCTAGCCGGGTAGCGTCGCTTCCCCGCGTGGGCGTAGACGCCACCTACCACCAGGTCTGGTGGCCGGACACGGACACGATCAAGCATGACGACGGAAATCTGCCCATCTGGCACGAGGCCAGCGGCAACTACCTCGACCCGGCCTCGGGCGAAGTGCTCCCGAACTGGGATCAGGCGCTGGATGCGATCGGTGACGAGGACGAGCCGCTGCATGTGGCCCGGTTCGGCCAGCGGTTCGACGCCCAGGGCGTCATCGCAGGGTCCCGGGATGCCAACCGGTGCATCGGCTACCTCACCAAGTACCTGACCAAGCACGTCGCCGACTGCCACCAGGCGCAGACACCTTCCCAGCACGAGCACGCAGAACGGCTGGCCGAGGCGCTGCGCTACGAGCCGTGCTCGCCGACCTGCGCGAACTGGCTGCGCTACGGCGTCCAGCCCAAGAACGTCCGGCCGGGCCTGTGTCCCGGGCACTGCAAGGGCAAGGCCCACCGCCGCGAACACCTCGGCTACGCCGGGCGCCGGGTCCTGGTCTCCCGCAAGTGGTCGGGCAAGACCCTCGCCGACCATCGCGCCGATCGCAAGGCATGGCTGCTGGAAACCCTCGGCCTTCCGGCAACCGATCCGGCCCGCTACACCTGGGAACCCGTCAGCCCTGGCGACCCCGACCACATGCCGCCTGCCCAACGGCTGCTGCATGTCGTCGCCGACCGCCATCGCTGGCACGCCGCACTCACCACAGCCAGAGCGAGAGCCAGCAGCCAGCAACCCGCAGAACTTTCCGCAACCGGGCAGGTCGCATGAGCGAACGCCGGAAGATAAGCCACAAGCTGCCGCAGCACTGCTGCGGGATGACTGTCGCCGAACTCCTGGCGCTGCCCGTGGTGGTGGACATCACGACGGCCGCCAGAGCACTCGGCCTGGGCCGGTCGACCGGGTACGAGCTGGCCAGGCGCGGCGAGTTCCCCTGCCGGATACTGCTGGTGGGCAGTTCCTACCGCGTCCCAACCGCCGAACTGCTCCGAGTGCTGGGCATCACGCCAGAGCAGCGAGACCAGGCACCGCCAGCAGCATGACCGCAAGTACGCCGTCACCTGGACACCGGGGCGGAACCGAACTCCGCACGGTCGGCCCAATCGCGCAGCCTCGCGAGATGGACCAGCAAGTCATGCCCCAGGGCAGTCAGCCCGTACCCGGCCCCGTGCTCGTGCTCCACCAGCCCAGCCTCGCGCAAGTCGCGCAGCCGCTGGGTCAGCACGCTGGTCGAACATGCCAGGCACCCGGGCCGCCAGCTCGCGGTACGTCAGCCCACCCGGCCGCAGCTCCCAGACGATCCGCATTGCCCACCGTCGCCCGAGCACGTCGAACAACGCGAGCAGAGCGGCATCGTCGTCGGGCTGGTCCGGCACTTTCCGCGGCCTCCCCGGGTAGGGCGAGAGCCGATCTGGCTCTGGCAGCACCGTAGCGGTGACCAGCTCACACGGCCAATCAAGTGCCTTGATTTCCGATGCATAGCCGGACATAATGAAAGTGCATCGAATTTCGATGCAATGGCAAGCCGGGACGCCCCGGCGCACCCGAAGGGAGACCACGTGAAAGAGCCGATTCGCAAGATCACGCTCGCGGACGGGACGGTCCGGTACCGGCTCGTCGTGGACATCGGCAAAGACGACAGCGGAAAGCGAAAGCAGCTCACCCGCACCTTTGACAAGCAAAAGGACGCGCGGGCTGAGCTGTCCCGCATCCGGCACCAGCAGGACGCGGGAACCTTTGTCCAGCCATCTGCAATGACGCTGAATCAGTACCTGGACGAATACCTCGTGGGTGCCACCCGTGACCGCCGCGAGTCCACCAAGTCGAATTACCGCCACGCTCTCAAGCCGGTCCGTGAGCGGCTGGGGAGCGGCCCCTGCAAAGCATCACCAAGGCCGATATCGATCGCCTCGTGGACTGGATGCTCATCTCAGGCCGGAAGCGGTCCGGCAAGCCGGGTACCGGGCTCGGCCCACGCTCGGTGCGGCTCACCCTTGGCAGGCTCAAGGCCGCGTTGGAAATGGCTGTGGACGAAGGCAGGCTGGTCCGCAATGTGGCCAGGCTGGTCAAGCCACCCGAGTACGTCACCAGCGAGCGAGACACCTGGTCGAGGGCCGAGGTCCGCACCTTCCTGCGGGCGGCTGCCGACGATCGGCTGCACGCCGCGTGGCGGCTCAGCCTCTACGGCCTGCGCCGTGGCGAAGTGCTCGGCCTGCGCTGGTCTGACATTGATCTCAAGGCCGGAACGCTCACGGTCAGCCAGGGCCGGGTGCTCGTGGGACTGCAAGGTCCGTGTCGAGCCGCCCAAGAGCCGCAACGGCAAGCGCACCCTGCCCCTGGACGCTGCGCTCGTGAAGGCGCTCACCGCGCTCCGCAAGCGCGTGTCGGACGAGAGCCAGGCCGCGGGAGCTGCCTACGCGGCTGGGCTGGCTGACCTGGACTGGTACGCGCCCGGCGACAACTACGTGATCACTGACGAGCTGGGCGTACCGGTCCATCCAGAGTGGTACTCCGACGAGTTCGCCCGCCTACTCAAGCAGGCCGGACTGCGCAAGATCAGGCTGCACGACTCCCGGCACACGACCCTGAGCCTGATGGAAAAGGCCGGGGTGCCAATCTCGATCATCAGCAAGTGGGCTGGTCACTATGACGCCGCCTTCACCATGCGGACCTACGTCCACGCGAGCGACGAGGACCTGAAAGAAGGGACCAAGACGCTCGCCAAGCTCCACAAGATCGCCTAGCAACCTGTGAGAGATTGTGAGAGACCGCGCCTGTCACGCAGGAAAAGGGTCGTCTCTCACGTTCGAGAAACGACCCTGACCTGCGAAAACTGGTCGGGACGGCCGGATTTGAACCGGCGACCCCTTGACCCCCAGTCAAGTGCGCTGCCAAACTGCGCCACGTCCCGTTGCCAGCCGTCAGCCTACCGGACTTCTGGCTCGGCTTCACCGCCAGAGCCCACCACGGAGCCGCTGCTGCCCAGGCACTGGCCGGCTTCTTTTCACGTGCGCGGTGCGGCTGAGTCCGACAAAAGGGACAAATTCCGGACCTCTCGCGTGACAAGTGAAGGTTGTGACCCGGGAGCCGGTGCTGGTGGGGCTGGTGTTGCTAATGGGGTGGGTGAGGTGCTGACCCTCAAGACCTGCAGACCCGAGCTATCCCAGCGCCACCAGTGGGGACGGGGATGGGGACCCAGCACCACTGGGGGACGAAGATACGCATGACCGGAACGGTCCCGGCCAGAACCGCGAGCGCCGGTTAGAGCTTGAGCGGCCGGATCGGCGCGGCGAACAGCGACGGGTCGTTGCGCCAGTCCACCCCGGGCACGTCCACGTACAGCTCGATCTCGTTGCCGTCCGGGTCGGTGATGTACAGGCTGTGCGTCACCGTGTGGTCGCTGGCCCCGACGACGTTGACCTGGTTTTTGTCCAGCGTGGCCAGCGCCTCACGTAGCTCGTCGTCGCTGTCGCCCACCTTGAGGCCGAAGTGGTAGAGCCCGACCCGCCGCCCGGTCGGCAGGCTGGCCGCCTCGTCACCGACCTCGATCAGCAGCAGCTCGTGATGGGTCCGGCCCGAGGGCGCCGAGAACGCCGCGGCGCGGAACGGCTGGGGCGCATCGCCGGGACCACCCATGATCTGGCGCCAGCCGAGCACGTCCCGGTAGAACGAGGCAGAACGGTCCAGGTTGCGCACGTACAGGACCAGATGGCCGAGTTCCTTGACTTCCATGCAGGCACTCCAGGTGAACGGTCGGGGCTGACGATGGCACTGCCAACCAGCACAACCGGGGAGACCACCCGCTCTATGCCCGGTGCCAGGTAACGGCTAACCCATGAGCGGGGGCGTAACCGTGGCCGGCTGGCTGCCGCGCATCCCGCGCCGCGGCGCCGCCGCGACATGTCCCCCGGGGGCACTACGGCTGAGGATTCTTCGTTGGTCTACTGGGTAAGTCCGGCCATGTCCGGCGGCCCACGCGACCGAACGGGCGGGGCCTTTCGATCAGACGGAGCGGCACGGATGACAGCACGGGGACCGGCCTGGGAGGGCGGGCCCGCAGACCCAGCGGCGGCGCGGATGGGCTACGACCCGCAGACCGCGCCGCTGCCGTACGGCGCCGGGCCCGGCGGCCCGTACCCGGACACCGCCCCGTACCCGGACCAGGACCCGGGCGGTTACCGGCCACCCGGCGACGACTGGGACCAGCCCGCCGGGCGCCGTCGCGGCCGGCGGCTGGTGCGCCGGCTCCTCGCCGTCCTGGTCATCCTCGTCGTGTTCAGCGGCGCCGCGTTCGGCGCGGCGTACGTGCTGACCCCCTCGGTGCGCAGCGCTCCCGCCCTGGCCCAGGCCATCGACCGGACGCACCACGTCGCCTACCCGGGCCCGCCGGTCCCCGCGCTGTTCGCCGAGTCGCTGGTCGCCACCGAGGACCACCGGTTCTACGCCGAGCCCGGCATCGACCTGTTCGCGGTGGCCCGGGTGGCCGCGGCCAGCGTGACCGGGCACGGCGCCCAGCAGGGCGGGGCCACCCTCTACCAGCAGCTGGCCAAGATGCTGTACACGCCGGGGGGCGGCGGCCTGCGCACCGAGGTGGAGCAGGTGATGCTGGGCATCAAGCTCGACCAGACGTTCGGCAAGCCGGAGATCCTGCGGATGTACGCCGACGTGGCCTACTTCGGCCACGGCTACTACGGCCTGGCCGCGGCCAGCTGCGGCTACTTTGGCACCGCGCCGGCCGGCCTCACCCTGCCCGAGGCGGCCACGCTGGCCGGCCTGGTGCAGGGCCCGTCCGCGGACGACCCGATCGCGCACTACGCACGGGGCCGGGCCCGTGAGGAACATGTGCTGGGGCGGCTGGCCGCCACCGGCAAGATCACTGCCGCGCAGTCCGCGGCCGCGTACGCCCAGGGCCTGCACCTGGTGGGCGGCAGCGGGCGGGGCTGCGCGCCGTAGCCGCATCCGTTACCGCATACCCAGGATGCTGAACGCTATCTGGTGGCGCCTGGCCTCGTCATGTCCCGGGTGTCCGGGCCGGGCAGCGGGCTGGCCTCCCGGGCACCGTTCCGGCTGGCCGCGTGCCGGCCCGGGGTGCCGCGGCCGGTGGCACGCGCGGCCGCCGGGGTGCTATCGGGCTCACCGGGAACGGGCACATCCGCCCCGGCGGGCAGCCCGGCGGCCTCGGGGCCGCCGGCCTTCCACACCCACTTCCGGTACGACCAGAACCGGAACAGCGTGCCCAGCGCGATGCCGATCAGGTTGGCCACGTTGTACCAGAGCTTGCTGCCCTGCAGGTTGAAGCCGTCCACCACGATGGCCACGCAGGCCAGCTGGATGAGCAGGCCGATCCCGTTGAACACGAAGAACAGGACGGTTTCCTGGCCCATCCCGGTCCGCTCGCGGTGCCGGAACGCCCACCACCGGTTGCCCACGAACGTGACGATGGTGGCCAGCACGGTCGCGATGATGACCGAGGTGTACTTGCCCATGCCGAACGTGAAGTGCAGCAGGTCGGCGCCGCCGAGGCTGACCACGAAGCCGATCGCGCCGACGACGCCGAACTTGGCCGCCTCGTGGATCAGGACTCTGAACCGCTCATAGAGGCTGCGAGCAAATCCCACCGGGCCGTCTTCCTCTCACAGGTCCTGTCGGGGGCTCACGATAAGTGTTCTCTGACAGTACCGGCCACCCTGCGTGGATGTGGCCACTGACCCCAGAATCCCGGGTCAAGGGCTGGGAAAATACTCGTTCGGCACGGTCCGGCCGCGCCGGTAGTGTCGCATGGGTGCCTGCCGATGCCGTTCTTATCCGCGCCCACGGACTGACCAAGAAGTTCGGGACTTTCACCGCGGTGGACGGTGTCGACTTCGAGCTGCACCGCGGCGAGGCGTTCGGGTTCCTCGGCCCCAACGGGGCGGGCAAATCGTCCACCATGCGGATGATCGGGTGCGTATCCCCGCCCACCGCTGGTGAACTGTCCATCTTCGGCCTGGATCCGGTAGCCGACGGCGCGGTCATCCGGGCCCGGCTCGGCGTGGTGCCGCAGGAGGACACGCTCGACGTGGAGCTCACCGTCCGGGAGAACCTGCTGGTCTACGGGCGCTATTTCGGGCTGTCCCGGGCCGTGATCGCGGACCGGTCGGCCCGGCTGCTGGACTTCGTGCAGCTGGCCGACCGGGCCGGCGACCGGGTGGAACCGCTGTCCGGCGGGCTGAAACGGCGGCTGACCATCGCCCGCTCGCTGATCAACGAACCGGACGTGCTGCTCCTCGACGAGCCGACCACCGGCCTGGACCCGCAGGCCCGGCACGTGGTCTGGGACCGGCTGTTCCGGCTCAAGCAGCAGGGCGTGACGCTCGTGCTGACCACGCACTACATGGACGAGGCCGAGCAGCTGTGCGACCGCCTGGTGGTCATGGACCGGGGCCGGATCGCGGCCGGGGGCTCGCCCCGCGAGCTGATCGAGCGCTACTCCACCCCCGAGGTGCTGGAACTGCGCTTCGACCCGGCCGTACATGAGAACGCGGCGGAGAAGCTGGCCAGCGTGCCGGCCCAGCGCCGCGAGGTGCTCGCCGACCGGGTGCTGCTGTACGTGCCGGACGGGGACGCGGCGCTGGCCGCGGTGCGCGGCCTCGGCCTGGAACCGCTCACGTCGCTGGTCCGGCGCAGCACGCTGGAGGACGTGTTCCTCCGGCTGACCGGCCGCCGGCTGGAAGACTGATGGCCGCCCCAGCGGCGCCCGCCCCTGGGCTGCTGCGCTTCCCGGCTGTCCGGCAGCTGCGCTTCTGGCTGACCGACTACCGGCGCACCTGGCGCGGCTCCATCTACTCCAGCGTGCTCAGCCCGCTGCTGTACCTGGGCGCCATGGGCGTCGGCCTGGGCACCCTGGTCAACGAGCACGGCACGGCCCGGCTGGGCGGGGTGAGCTACCTGGTGTTCCTCGCCCCCGGGCTGCTCGCGGCGACCGGCATGCAGACCGCGGTGGGGGAGTGTACCTACCCGGTGTTCGGCTCGGTCAAGTGGAACAAGACGTACCAGGCGGCCAGCGCCTCGCCGCTCCGCCCGGCCGACCTGTTCCACGGCCACCTGCTGTTCGTCACGCTCCGGCTGACCATGAACTGCACGCTGTTCCTGGCCGTGGCGGCGGCGTTCGGCGCGGTCCAGTCCGGCTGGGCGCTGGCGGCGCTGCCGGCCGCGGTGCTCACCGGGATCGCGTTCGCCGCTCCGGTGGAGGCGTGGGCGGTCACCCGGACCAGGGATACCTCGCTGTCGGTGATCTACCGCTTCGGGCTGATCCCGCTGTTCCTGTTTTCCGGCACGTTCTTCCCCATCAGCCAGCTGCCGGGCTGGCTGCGGCCGGTGGCCTACGTGACCCCGCTGTGGCACGGCGTGGCGCTGTGCCGCGCGCTGATGCTGGGCGTAGCCACCCCGGCCCAGGCGGCCGGGCACGTCGGCTACCTGGTCGCGCTCACCCTGGTCGGGCTGGCCTGGGGGAACCGCAATTACACCCGGCGGCTGTATGTCTAGCGTCCCGGACTTCCCGCTATGGGTGCTGCCGGTGCGGCAGCTGCGCCGGGCCCGTGGCGCGCTGGGCGGCCGCGGCAGCCTGCACCTGGTGGAACGGCACGCGCTGGTCTACCGGCGCACCTGGCTGGTGCTGGCCTCGGGCGTGGCCGAGCCGCTGTTCTACCTGCTGTCGATCGGCGTCGGGCTGGGCCAGCTGGTCGGCCCGGTGCACGGGATCAGCTACACCGCGTTCGTGGCGCCGGCCCTGCTGGCCAGCGCGTCGATGAACGGGGCACTGTTCGACTCCACGTTCAACGTGTTCTTCCGGCTCAAGTACGAGAAGCTGTACGACGCGGCGCTGGCCACCCCGATGCGGTCCGCGGACGTGGCGCTGGGCGAGATCAGCTGGGCGCTGCTCCGCGGCGGCCTGTACGCGGTGGCGTTCCTGGTCGTCATGGCGGCCATGGGGCTGATTCACTCGGTCTGGGCGCTGGCCGCGCTGCCCGCCGCGATCCTGACCGGGTTCGCGTTCGCGGCCACCGGCATGGCCGCCACCACATACATGCGGAGCTGGCAGGACTTCGAGTACATCACCGTGGCCACGCTGCCGATGTTCCTGTTCTCGACCACGTTCTACCCGCTCAGCGTGTACCCCCGGGCGGTGCAGTATGTGGTGGAGATCACCCCGCTGTACCAGAGCGTGGCCGTGCTGCGCGGCCTGACCCTGGGCTTCGTCGGCCCGGGCCTGCTCTGGCACGTCGGCTACCTGGCCGTGCTCGGCCTGGCCGGGCTGCTGGTGGCGGGCCGCCGGATCGGCCGCCTGCTGCTGACCTGAGCCCGCGGCCTGGGCACAAGCATTCTTCCGGCCCCCCGGCGGGCAGGTTAGGCTGCAGGCAGGCCGCCGGCGGCGCAGCCTGAGGGGAGCCAGGCAGCACGGCATGATCAAGACCAGCGGCAGTCACCCTGAGCCGCAGGCGCCCGCGTCCGGCGGGGGCCGGCCAGCCGCCGCCAGCCGGCCGGACTGGGTGCCGTGGCTGATCGCCCTGGTCGTCTTCGCCGCCTATTCGGTCATCTCGCTGTCCCGCTACCTGCGCCTCGACCCGGGCTCCTGGGATCTGGGCATCTTCACCGAGTACGTCAAGCAGCTCGCGCGCGCCCAGGCCCCGGTGGTGAACATCCGCGGCGCGGGCTTCAACCTGCTCGGTGATCATTTCCAGCCGATCGTGGGGCTGATCGCCCCGCTGTTCCTGCTCGTCCCCAGCCCGGCCACCCTGCTGGTGGTGCAGGCCCTGCTCACCGCGGTGTCGGTCATCCCGGTGAGCCGCGCGGCCGAGGCCAGGCTGGGCACGGCGGCGGGCCGGATGATCGGCGCCGCCTACGGCCTGTCCTGGGGCCTGGCGCAGATGATCGACTTCGACTTCCACGAGATCGCGTTCGCCGTGCCGCTGCTGGCCTGCTCGCTGTCCGCGCTGCTGCGCGGCCGGCCCGGGCCGCCGTGCTGTGGGCGCTGCCGCTGGTGTTCGTCAAGGAGGACCAGGGGTTCACCGTCGCCGTGCTGGGCATCGTCATGATGATCAGCAGCCTGCGGCACCGGCCGGCCTGGGGCGGCGACCGTAACGAGGCGTTCTGGGGCGGGCTGATCCTGGCCTTCTGGGGCATGTTCTGGTCCGCGCTGGCCATCAGCGTGATCATCCCGCACTTCAACAGCGCCCACGTGTACCCGTACTGGACCGACGGCGGGGCGCTCAGCCCGTCCCGGCACGCCGGGCTGGGCTCGGCGGTCAGCCAGTTCGGCGCGTCCTGGCCGGCCAAGCTGCGCACCACGCTGCTCATCCTGCTGCCGGTGGGGTTCCTGGCCCTGGGCTCCCCGCTGGGCCTGGTCGCGCTGCCCAGCCTGCTGCTCCGGTTCGTGTCCACGAACAGCGCGTACTGGGGCGACGGATTCCACTACAACGCGACCGTGATGCCGATCGTGTTCCTGGCCGCGGTGGACGCCCTGGCCCGCCTCCAGGTTCGGTGGGACCGCGCCGGGGAGGCGGGGCCCGCCGAAGGCGGGTGCTCGCCGAGCCGGCGTTCGGCGCGAAGCGGCGAGCGGGGGGTCCAGGGGGGTCGTCCCCCCGGAAAAACACTGCTGCGGGTCAGCACCAGGTGGGCGGCGCCGGCCGCGATGGTGGTGCTGGCCGTGGCCCTCGTGCCCGAGTTCCCGCTCAGTGGGGTATGGCAGCCGGCTGACCTACCAGATCGGCCCGCACGTGCAGGCCGAGGACGCGGCCATGGCCCGGGTGCCGTCCGGGACCACGGTGGAAGCCACGCTGACCATGGTGGCCCCGCTGGCCGCCCGGGATGACACCTACTGGATCGGCAACGCGGGCAACCCGGCGCCGCGCTACATCGTGTTCGACGCGACCGACAGCGGCTGGAGCCCGGCACCCGCCGACCCGCTCGCGTTCGTGGAGGCGCGCCATCCGGGGACCCGCTACCAGCCGGTCTTCGCCGACAACGGGGTCTACGTGTTCCGCCGGATCAGCAGCTGACCGGTCGGGTGGCGGAACACAGTACCGGCCAGTAGCTGGCCGGCTGGCCAGTCGCTAGAGTCAGGGGCGGAGCGCCGCTGGGAGGGCGAATGGACTTCGGCTACGACGTCCGCACGGAGGAGTACCGGAAGCGTCTCCTCGCGTTCATGGACGAATGCGTCTATCCGGCCGAGCCGGTCTTCGCCGCCCAGGTGCTGGAGAACCGGGCCGCCGGGTGGCCGTGGCAGCGGCCGGCCATCGTCGCCGACCTCAAGGAGGAAGCCCGCGGCCGCGGCCTGTGGAACCTGTTCCTGGCCCACCACCCGGAGGGTGCCGGGCTGACCAACCTGCAGTACGCGCCGCTGGCCGAGATCACCGGGCGCAGCCCGGCGCTGGCCCCCGAGGCGCTCAACTGCGCCGCCCCGGACACCGGGAACATGGAGGTGCTGGCCGAGTTCGGTACCGCGGTGCAGCGGGACCGCTGGCTCCGGCCGCTGCTGGACGGGGAGATCAGGTCGGCGTTCTGCATGACCGAGCCGGACGTGGCCTCCTCGGACGCGACCAACATCAGCACCCGGATCGAGCGGTCCGGGAACGAGTACGTGATCAACGGCCGGAAGTGGTGGTCGTCCGGGGCGATGAACCCGGGTTGCGAGATCTTCATCGTGATGGGCCGCACTGCCTGGGATGGGGACCGGCACCGCCAGCAGTCCATGATCCTGGTGCCGCGGGACACCGCCGGGGTCACCGTCAAGCGCGGGCTGACCCTGTTCGGCTACGACGACGCGCCGCACGGCGGGCACGCGGAAGTGGAGTTCCGCGACACCAGGGTGCCCGTGGCCAACCTGATCGCCGAGGAGGGCGACGGCTTCGCGATCGCCCAGGCCCGGCTCGGCCCGGGCCGTATTCACCACTGCATGCGGCTGATCGGGTCGGCCGAGCGCGCCCTCGAGCTGATGTGCCAGCGGGTCAGCGACCGGGTGGCGTGGGGCGCGCCGCTGGCCGATCAGGGCGTGATCCAGGAATGGATCGCCGAATCCCGGGTCCGCATCGAGCAGGCCCGGCTGCTGGTGCTGAAGACGGCCTGGCTGATGGACACGGCCGGCAACAAGGGCGCGCACACCGAGATCCAGGCCATCAAGATCGCTACCCCGGCGATGGCCGAGTGGGTGATCGACAAGGCGATCACCGCGCACGGCGCGGCCGGGGTGAGCCAGGACTTCCCGCTCGCGTTTCTGTGGGCCAACGCCCGCACGCTCCGTTTCGCGGACGGCCCCGACGAGGTGCACAAACGTTCGCTGGCCCGCCGGGAACTGCGCCGGTACCGGGCCGGGCGGGAGGCGGGCGGGTGACCCGGCAGCAGGCGGCCCGGCTGGCTGGCGGCCGCGGTGGCGTGCCGATTGGCACCCAAGCGGGGCCTTCCGGCCCTGGCGAATGGCTTCCCGCAGGTGGCACGGTCACGGGGTAGGACTGACTAGCTCGAACGAAACAGGAGTGACTGACATGCCAGAGAATCAGCAACGGGTCGCCATCGTCACCGGCGCCGCCCGCGGAATCGGTGCCGCCGTAGCCAAACAGCTCGCCGCGGACGGAATGGCTGTCGGCGTGCTCGACCTGGACGTGGACTCCTGCAAGGACACGGTGCAGGCGATCGAGTCGGCTGGTGGCCGGGCCATGGCCGTCGGCGCCGACGTGAGCCAGGAGGACCAGGTGCAGGCGGCCGTTGAGGCCGTAGCCACCGAGCTCGGGCCGCCCACGGTACTGGTCAACAACGCCGGGATCCTGCGGGACAACCTGCTGTTCAAGATGTCCGTGGAGGACTGGGACCTGGTCCTGGGCGTGCACCTGCGCGGTGCCTTCCTGATGACCAAGGCGGCCCAGAAGTACATGGTGGACGCGAACTACGGCCGGATCATCAACCTGTCGTCCAGCTCGGCGCTGGGTAACCGCGGCCAGGCCAACTACTCCGCGGCCAAGGCGGGCATGCAGGGCTTCACCAAGACCCTGGCCAAGGAGCTGGGCCGGTACTCGATCACCGCGAACGTCGTCGCGCCGGGGTTCATCGTGACCGACATGACCGCAGCGACCGCGGCCCGGGTGAAGATGAGCTTCGAGGACTTCCAGGCCATGGCGGCCAAGCAGATCGCGGTCGGCCGGGTCGGCCAGCCCGAGGATGTCGCGCACACCATCTCCTTCCTGGCCAGCGACGGAGCCGGGTACGTGTCCGGGCAGATCATCTACGTAGCCGGGGGGCCGCTTAATTGACCATCGATCAGGAGGCAGCACCGGTCAGCGCGGACGGGCTCCGCCAGCAGGTGCGGACGTTCCTGGCCGCGCACCACCCGGCCAGCATGCGACGGCTGGAGTTCCTGCAGGCCCGGTTCGACGCTGGGCTGGCCGCTGTGCACTACCCGCCCGGGCTCGGTGGGCAGGGCCTGCCCCGGGCCCTGCAGCCGCTGCTCGAGGCCGAGTTCGCCGCGGCGGGCGCGCCGTCCAACCAGCCCGAACGTAACCCGATCGGGCTGGGGATGGCGGCGCCCACGATCCTGGCGTTCGGTAGCGAAGAGCAGAAAGCGCGCTGGCTGCGCCCGCTGTGGACGGGCGAGGAGATCTGGTGCCAGCTGTTCAGCGAGCCGGGCGCGGGCAGCGACCTGGCCGGCCTGGCCACCCGGGCGGTGCACCAGGACGGCCCGGGTGGCGGGCACTGGGTGGTCAGCGGGCAGAAGGTGTGGACGTCGGTGGCGCACCACGCGCAGTGGGGCCTGCTGCTGGCCCGCACCGACCCGGACGTGCCCAAGCACGCCGGGCTGAGCTACTTCGGCTGCGACATGACCGCGGCCGGGGTCGAGGTCCGGCCGCTCCGCCAGCTCACCGGTGAGGCCGAGTTCAACGAGGTGTTCCTGACCGGCATGGTGGTCCCGGACACCGACCGGATCGGCGCGGTGGGCGAGGGCTGGCGGGTGGCCCAGGGCACGCTGATGAACGAGCGGGTATCCATCGGCGGCACGCCGGTGCCCCGCGAGGGCGGCATGATCGGCCCGGCCGTGCGGACCTGGCGTGGCCGCCCCGAACTGCGCACCCCGGGCCTGCACGACCGGATGCTGCGGCTGTGGGCCGACGCCGAGGTGGCCCGGCTGGCCTCGGCCCGGTTCCGCCAGCAGCTCGCCGCGGGCCACCCCGGGCCGGAAGGATCAGCGGCCAAGCTGGTGTTCGCCCGGCTCAACCAGGAGATCACCGCGTTCGAGGTCGAGCTGGCCGGGGCGGACGGGCTGCGCTACGACGACTGGACTATGCGCCGCTCCGGCGCGGTCAACTTCTACGGCCGCGACGTCGGCTACCGGTACCTGCGGGCCCGGGGCAACTCGATCGAGGGCGGGACGTCGGAGATCCTGCGGAACATCATCGCCGAGCGGGTGCTCGGCCTGCCCACCGAGCCGCGGGCGGATACCACGGTGCCGTGGAAGGATCTGCCCCGGTGAGCGCCACCGCGGAACCTGCCACCACGGGCCGGGCCGCGCAGATGAGGGCTGTCCCGGACCTGCTGTACAGCGCGGACGAGCAGGACCTGCGGGCTGCGGTGCGCTCGCTGCTGGCCGAGCGGGCGGACTGGCCTGCGGTGCTGGCCCGGACCGAGACCAGCGAGCCGTACGACACCGGGCTGTGGCGCGCGCTCGCGGCCGACGTGGGCTGCGCCGGGCTGCTCATCCCGGATGAGCACGGCGGCGCGGGGGCCAGCTACCGGGAAGCGGCCGTGGTGGCCGAGGAGACCGGCCGGGCCGCCGCGGCCGTGCCCTACCTGGGCAGCGCGGTGGTCGCCACCGCCGCACTGCTGGCCGCGCCGGACGCGGAGCTGCTGGCCGGGCTGGCCGCCGGCACGGTCACCGCCGCCCTGGCCGTGCCGTTCGCCAGCCGGCCGGCCGGTGAGCTGCCCGGGGGAGTGCGGGTTGTCCCGCCGCGGCCCGGCGACCGGGATGGCCAGGCCCGGCTGTCCGGGACGGTGGCCGGGGTGGCCGACGCACTGCCCGCCACCGTGCTGCTGGTGCCGGCCGACGGGGTGCCCGCCGGGCTGTACGCGGTGCAGGCCGGCGTGCCCGGGCTGACCAGCACGCCGGTGGTGTCGCTGGACCAGACCCGGCCGCTGGCCGACCTGGCCCTGGACAACGTGCCGGGGCGGCCGGTGGCGGCCGGCCCGGACGCGGTCGCGGCGGTGACCGCGGCGCTGACCGCCGGGGCCGCCATGCTCGCCTCGGAGCAGCTCGGAGTGGCCGAGAAGTGCCTGGAGATCACGGTCAGCTACCTCAAGGAGCGGTACCAGTTCGCCCGGCCGATCGGCTCGTTCCAGGCCCTCAAGCACCGGGCCGCCGACCTGTGGGTGGCGGTCAGCCAGGCCCGCGCCGCGGCCCGGTACGCGGCCGCCTGCCTGGCCACGGCCGACCCGGACACGCCGGTCGCGGTGGCGCTGGCCAAAGCTTCCTGCGGCGACGCGGCCACGCTGGCCGCCCAGGAGTGCGTGCAGCTGCACGGCGGCATCGGCTTCACCTGGGAACACCCGGCTCACCTGTACCTGAAGCGGGCCAAGAGCACGTCGCTCGGGTTCGGCACCCCGGACTGGCACCGCGCGTCGCTGGCCGGCCTGGCCGAGCTGCCCGGCCCGGCCCAGCCCGGCCCCGGCGCCGGATGAGATCTGTCGACGGCGCCGGGGTGGTGGTCACCGGCGCGGGCAGCGGGATCGGCGCCGCGCTGGCCCGCCGGTTCGCCACCGAGGGCGCCCGGGTGGTGGTGAACGACCTCGACGCCGCGGCCGCGCAGCAGGTCGCCGCCTCGATCGGCGGTGAGGCGCTGCCCGGGGACGCGGCCAGCGAGGACGGCGTGGCCTCGCTGATCGGCGGCGCGGCCGACATGCTGGACGGTATCGACCTGTTCTGCGCCAACGCCGGCATCGGCCCGGAAGGCGGCCCGGACGCCCCCGAAGCGGTCTGGGACGCGTGCTGGCAGGTCAACGTGATGGCCCACGTCCGGGCCGCCCGGCTGCTCACCGGGCCGTGGCTGGAACGCGGCCGTGGCCACCTGATCTGCACGGTGTCCGCGGCCGGGCTGCTCACCATGCTCGGCTCGGCGCCCTACTCGGTGACCAAGCACGCCGCGCTCGGCTTCGCCGAGTGGATGGCGGCCAGCTACTCCCATCGCGGCATCACCGTGCAGGCGCTGTGCCCGATGGGCGTGCGCACTCCGCTGCTCGAGGCGGCCGGCCCGGCCGGCCAGGCCCTGCTGGCCGAGACCGCGATCAGCCCGGACCAGGTCGCCGCCGCGGTCATCGAGGGCATCGCCGACGGCCGGTTCCTGATCCTGCCGCATCCCGAGGCCGCGCTGATGTACGTGCACCGGGCCGGCGACCCCGGCCGCTGGCTGGCCGGGATGAACCGGCTGCAGCAGCGGCTGGAGAACCTGCCGGACTGACCGGTAACCTGCACTGGATGTCCGGATTACGGCATAGTGTCGCCATGAATCCGGTCGCCATGGGGGCGCTGCACCATATCGAGCTGTGGGTGCCCGACCTGAGCCGGGCCGAGCACACCTGGGGCTGGCTGCTGGGCGCGCTGGGCTACCAGCTCTACCAGCAGTGGCCCGAAGGGGCCAGTTGGCGGTCCGGTGGCCTGTACATCGTGCTGGAGCAGTCGCCGGCCCGCAGCGCGTTCCGCCACGACCGGCACCGGCCCGGGCTGAACCACCTGGCCTTCCACGTGGTGGACCAGGCCGCCGTGGACCGGCTGGTGGGGGAGGCGCTGCTGCACGGCTGGCGGCTGCTGTTCGCCGACCGGCACCCGTACGCGGGCGGCGAGCACCACTACGCCGCGTACCTGGAGGACCACGACGGCTACGAGGTGGAACTCGTGGCGGGAGGTGGTAGCTAGCCGGAGCGGGATGTGGTTCCCGCCCCGGCCAGCGTCTTGGGCGGTCAGCCGGTGACCGCGGCGGCTGCGCCGTCGCTCGGCGTGGAGCGGCGATCGGGGGGTTCCGGGGGGTGGCCCCCCCGGGCCCGTACGGCCATGCTTAGCCGCAGGTCGCGGGAGGAGCGGCCGACGGCGATGGTGAACTGGCCGGGCGGCCAGTCCCAGCGGCCCGCGTGCTCGTCGTAGCGGGCGAACACCCGGGCCGGCAGGGTGAGCGTGACCGTGGCCGCCTCGCCCGGCCCGGCGGTGACGGTGCCGAACGCGCCGAGCACCCGGACCGGGCGGCCCGGGCCCAGGTCGGGGCCGCCCGGTCCCGGGGCCGGGCCGGCCACGTACGCCTGCACCACCTCGCGGCCCGGCCGCGGCCCGGTGTTGCGCACGGTGACCTCGAGGCTCAGGCCGGCCCCGGCGGCCAGTTCCGGCTGGCCCGGCTGGCCCGGCTGGCCCGCGGTCAGCGACTCATAGGCCCAGGTGGTGTAGCCGAGCCCGTGGCCGAACGCGAACAGCGGGCTGGTGCCGGCCGCGTCGTAGCCGCGGTACCCGATGAGCAGTCCCTCGTGGTAGCTGAGCCGGCCGTCCCGCGGCACGGCGTGCAGCACCGGGCAGTCGGCTTCCCGGGCCGGCATGGTCACCGGCAGCCGGCCGCCCGGCTCGGCCCGGCCCAGCAGCACGTCGGCCAGGGCCTCGCCCATGGCCTGGCCGGGCAGCCACGCGTAGAGCACCGCGGCGACCTGGCCGGCCCAGGGCATGAGTACGGGCATGCCCGAGTTGACCACCACCACGGTCCGCGGGTTGACCGCGCTGACCCGCCCGATCAGTTCGTCCTGCCGTCCGGGCAGCCGCAGCGTGTCGCGGTCGAACCCCTCGCTCTCGGTGGTTTCCGCCGACCCGACCACGACCACCGCCGCGGCCGCAGCGGCGGCCGCCGTGGCCGCCCCGGCCAGGGCCGCCTCCTCGTCCTGGGTGGCCACCATGCCGAGCCGCACCGCGAGCGGGCCCTCGGCCTGCGCCGAGGGCAGGAAGTCCAGCCGGACCTGGGCCGGCTGGCCCGCCGTCAGCTCGACCACGCCGGTCACCTCGCCGGGCCGGGTCATCGTCTGCACCGGGTCGGCCGGGACCGGGGTGTCGCCCGCGGCGGCCA
The DNA here is from genome assembly GCA_963834515.1 of uncultured Actinomycetes bacterium. Lineage (GTDB taxonomy): Bacteria > Actinomycetota > Actinomycetes > Streptosporangiales > Streptosporangiaceae > RYN-230. The sequence goes on from CAWICB010000002.1 coordinate 1,175,958, forward strand.
CCGCGCCGTCCACGGTCAGCGTCAGCCGGCCCACCCCGGCCGCGCCGACCATGTGCGGCCCGGAGACGGCCGGGCAGTAGCTGGCCAGCAGCGAGATCGTGCCACCCTGGCCCCAGCCGATGCCGTCCGGCAGCCCGTCGCCCCACCAGGCGAACACGGTCGTGTTCCGGTGCTCGGTGCCGAGCAGCGTGCCGTCGGCCGCGCGGAACTCCAGCCGCGCCCCCGGCGCACCGGTCACCGGGTCGGACAGCGACCGGGCCGGCGGCTCCGGCACGGTCTCCCAGGTGTGGCAGCCCGGCGTGACGGTGACCGTGGCCCGCCCGGCCAGCTCCGCGCGGAGTGCTTCGCCCGGGGTGGAGATGGCCGCCGGATGGACGGCCGCGCTGCCGCCGCCCTGGATGACCGGGTGCACGGCGTTCGGCCCGATGAGCGCGATGCTGCCGACGCTGGCCGGGTCGAGGGGCAAGGCCCCCCGCTCGTTGCGCAGCAGCACGAACGAGGCCGCCGCGGCCCTGCGGAGGAGTGGGAGGTCAGGCGGCCGCGCCGGCGAGGCGGGGCGCGCCGCAGGCGTGTTCCCGCCGGGGCCGGCGCTCGGCGCGAAGCGGCGATCGGGGGGTTTCGGGGGGTCGTCCCCCCGGATAGAGAGCTTCCCCACCCGGCGGGCCACCTCAAGCAGCCGGAGCACCTTCTCGTCGAGAACGTCCTCCGGTACCTGGCCGGCCCGGACCGCGCCGGCCAGGCCGCTGGCCCATGGGCTGTCCGGCCCGGGCATGGCCAGGTCCAGCCCGGCCAGCGCGGCTGGCACCACGCTCCGGGTGGCATCCCAGTCCGAGACGATCGCGCCGGTGAAGCCCCACTCGCCCTTGAGCACGCCGCGCAGCAGCCGGTAGTGCTCGGTCATCCTGGTCCCGTTGACCGCGTTGTACGCGGCCATCACCATGACCGCGCCCGCCTCGCGGACGCTGGCCTCGAATGGCACCAGGTACAGCTCGCGGAGCACCGCCTCGGCGATCCGCGCGTCGTAGGTCCACCGCCCAGTCTCCGAGTCGTTGCCCACGTAGTGCTTGACCGCGGCGCCGGCGCCAGCCGACTGCAGCCCGGTCACGTAGCTGACGGCCAGCCCGGCGGACAGCACCGGGTCCTCGGAGAAGCACTCGAACCCGCGCCCGCCCAGCGGGGTCCGCATCAGGTTCATGGTCGGGGCCAGCACGATGTCGACGCCCTTGCCCCGCGCCTCGGCGCCCAGGGCGGCCGCGAGCTCGCGGACGAGCTCGCGGTCCCAGGTGGCGCCGAGGGCGGATGGGCAGGGCACGCTGGCCGATGGGTTCCGGTCGTCTTTGGTGATGCCCCGCACCCCGGCCGGGCCGTCCGACATCACTATCGGACGGAGCCCGAGCGCGGGGGCACCGTAGGTGCGCCAGCTGTCCGCGCCGGTCAGCACGCGCACCTTCTCCGCGACGGGGAGCGCAGCCACCCGGCTGCGCTCGTCCGTCGCCTCGGTTGACGTTGTCATCAGGGTCCTTGCCGGGTCCGCGAGCTCAGGACTTCGGCGTGAGGTGCAGGATGGTGTCCTCGATATACGGGGTGTTCGGCACCGGGTTCATGTACGGGTCGCTGGCCGACGGCCAACCCGTGTAGTCCCGGCTGGAGACCTCAGCCCAGGCCCCGCCGTTGAGCAGCGGCACCACCGGCACCTGGGTGGTCATGATCTGCTCCAGCTTGGTAATGGCCGCCTTCTGCGCGGCCGGGCTGCCGGAGCCGGCGAACTGGGCCAGCGCCGCCTGGGCCTGCGGGTTGGAGTAGCGCCCGTAGTCACCGGCGGCGGGCTTGCCGACCGGCGCGGTCAGCGAGCTGTCCATCCAGTTGTCGTAGATGAAATACGGGTTCGGGCCCTGGTTGCTCCAGTGGATGGCCGCGTCGAACGTGCCGTTGGCGACATCGCCAGCCCACACGGTCGGGTTACCGATGCCGTTCGCGGTCACGTCCATGCCGAGCGCGCTGAGCTGGTGGCTGATCAGCTGGGAATCGGTGTAGTAGTCGCTGTACGGGATCGGGTCGGAGATCGAGAACGTGATGTGCTGGCCGTTCTTGGTCCACTTGCCGCCGGCCATCTTCCAGCCGTCGGCCGTGAGGATGGAGCTGACCTTGGCCTTGTCGCCGGCGGCGGGCAGGTTGTTGGCCAGTGACGGGTCCAGATAGGACTGGTGGTTGGGCAGCAGCAGCCCGCTGGTCGTGGTGACCGGCGGCTCGTAGCCGGTCTCGCCCTGCACGTTGAGCTGGGACCGGTTGATCCCGTAGCTGATCGCCTGGCGGACCGCCGGGTCGTTCAGCGGGGCCTTGGTGGTGTTCAGGAACAGGCTGACCACGTTGTTGGCGCTGAAGTACGGCGCGCCGGACAGCCAGGTGTGGTTGTCCGCGCTCTTGGCCAGGTAGTTGGACTGGATGTTGGCCACGTAGTTGCCCGCGAAGTCGATCTGGCCGCTGGCCACCGGCGGCACCAGGTTGGCGTTGGTGTTGTAGGCCGGGAAGTCGACCTCGGGCACGTGCACCTTGGACTTCTGCCAGTAGTACGGGTTCTGCTTGAGCGTGTAGCCCTGCGGCGAGAACTTGTCCAGCATGAACGGGCCGGTGCCGACCGGGCTGGCGTCCGAGTAGGTGGCCGGGCTGCTCACCTTCGACCAGACGTGCTGCGGGACGATGTAGACCTGCCCGATCAGGAACAGGTTGGCGTACTGCGGCTTGGCGAAGTTGAGCACCGCCTTGGTCGCGCTGGGCGCCGAGGCACTGCTGACGATCGGTGCGCCGGAGGTGTACAGCTTCGGGTTGCTCTTGAGCAGGTTGAACGTGAAGGCCACGTCGCTGGCGCTGAACGGCTTGCCGTCGTTCCACTTGACCCCGGACCGGATGGTCAGCGTCAGCGTCCTGCCGCTGTTGGACCAGGCGTACCCGGTGGCCAGCATGGGGATCGGTGCTTCGGCCGAATTGAGCGTGTTGAAGATGAACAGCGGCTCGTTGTACAGCGACACCGCGTTGGTCAGGTAGCCCGTCGAGGTCAGCGAGAACGGGTTGAACGTGTCGGTCATCGGGGAGAGCGGGGTGCTCTCGACGACCAGCGTCTTGCCCATCTTGACGTTGCTGCTTGCTGCCGCTGCCGTTATTGGAGCTGCTGCCGCACGCGGCGATGCCCAGACTCAGGGCACCAACTACGGCTAGCCCTGCGAGAACTCTGTGTTTCATTGCTTAAACTCCGTTGTGCCCGGCCGGCTTGCTGCCGGCCTGTTGTGAGCGACCGTGTCGGGGTCTTTTATCGGTGGGGCGGTGCGGCCGGCCGGGCTCTCGGTCCCGTCTGCCGCGCCGCCAGGTATCTCTGTGAGATAGGCACACGCTGCGTTGTCGCAGCCGCTAGGCGGCTTCCTGGTGCATCACGGCTCCTCTCCCCCTTCAGCTGCGGAACTGGATGGTGCGCCCGGCCGGGCTGGCGCGGCCGGGTACTGGCGGCTGGGCCGCGGCGGCTGTGATGCCCAGCGGCTGGCTTTCCGCCCGGGTCAGCCCGCTGGCGTGCAGCCAGCAGGCGCTGGAGTGACCGGCTGCCACCTGGGCAGGCGGTGGGGTGCGGTCCGCGCAGACCGCCATGGCGTACGGGCAGCGCGGGTGGAACCGGCAGCCGCCCGGCGGGGCCACCAGGCTGGGCGGGGAACCACGGCCCAGCAGCGCGGGCGGCTCAGCCCGGTCCGGGTCTGGCGCCGCGCTCAGCAGCAGCTGGGTATACGGGTGGGCGGGCTCATCGGTGACCACCGAGGCGGGACCGGACTCGACCACCTGGCCGGCGTACATCACCATGATCACGTCGGCCAGGTAGCGCGCCGAGGCGATGTCGTGGGTGATGTACAGGATGCCGAGCTTGTCCTGCTCCCGCAGGTCGCCGAGCAGGTTCAGCACGCCGAGCCGGATCGACACGTCGAGCATGGAGACCGGCTCGTCGGCCAGCAGCACCCGCGGCCGGACGGCCAGCGCGCGGGCGATCGCCACCCGCTGCCGCTGGCCACCGGACAGCTCGTGCGGGTACTTGCGGAGGAACTGGGCGGCCGGGGTGAGCGCCACCCGTTCCAGCAGGGCGGTGATGGCCGCGTCGAGGTTCCCGCCCGGTTCGCCGCCCAGGCCGTGGATCTGCAGCGGCCGGGCCAGGTGGTAGCGGACGTCGTGCACCGGGTTGAGTGAGGAGAACGGGTCCTGCAGCACCAGCTGGACATCCCGGGCGTAGTCGCGGCGGCCCCGCGCCGAGGCGGGTACCTGGTGGCCGTCCAGCAGCAGCTCCCCGGACGTCGGGGTGATCAGCCGGGCCAGCAGCCGGGCCAGCGTGGACTTGCCGGAGCCGCTCTCGCCGACCACCGCGGTGATCCCAGACTGGGGTAGCCCCAGCGATACGTCCTCGACCGCGTGCACCACCGGCGGTGGCCCGGCGTTGCGCCGGCCCAGCCGGGCCCGGCCCTTCCGCTGCGCGTGATGGACGCGAAGTGCTTGGTCAGCCCGCGCGCCTCGAGCAGCGGAACGCCGGTTCCCGGGGCGCGCGGGGCGGTGGCGGTCTCGGTCATGCCAGGCTCCCGTGGTCGGGTGTGGCGGCACTGGTGGTGAGCTGGGCCTGGTCCGGGTCCGGGCCGGCCGGGCTGCCCGGCTCGGGGCGGGCCAGTTCGGCCGGCACGTCGTGCTCGCCGTCCTGGAGCCAGCACGAGGCCAGCCGGCCGCCGTCCCCGGCCCCGGCCGCTGGCTGGGCCAGCGGCGGTGACTGCTCGCGGCAGATGTCCATCGCGTACCGGCAGCGCGGGTGGAACACGCAGCCGACCGGCAGCATCCGCAGGTCCGGCGGAGATCCCGGGATGCCGGTCATGTGCTGGTGCGGACCGTGCAGCGACGGGAACGAGTTCAGCAGGCCGACCGTGTACGGGTGCCGGGGCGCGCGGAACAGGTCGGCCGCCGCGGCCCGCTCGACCAGGCGGCCCGCGTACATGACCGCGATCGAATCCGCGATCTCCACTAGCAGCGAGAGATCGTGTGTGATGAACAGGACCGCGAACCCGAGCCGCTCGCGCAGAGCGGTCAGCTCTTCCAGGATCTCGCGCTGGGTGACCACGTCCAGTGCGGTGGTCGGCTCGTCCAGGATCACGATCTGCGGCTCGAGGGCCAGCGCCATGGCGATCATCACCCGCTGCCGCATCCCGCCGGACAGCTCGTGCGGGTAGCTGCTCAGCCGGTCGGCGGTGATGCCCACCATGGCCAGGAGTTCTGCGGCCCGCTCCCGGCGAGCGGCGGCCGACTGGCCCGGCACGTGGGCCTGCAGCACGTCGGTGAGCTGCGCGCCGATGGACAGTACCGGATTGAGGGCGTTCATCGCGGATTGCAGTACCACGGCAATGTGGGACCAGCGCAGCTCGCGCAGCTGTGGCTCGTCGAGGGCGAGCAGGTCCACGCTGCGGCCGGGCTCGGGGTAGTAGAGCACCTCGCCGCCGGTGATCATGCCCGGCGCGCGGAGCAGCCGGATCGCCGCGTAGGCCAGGGTGGACTTGCCGCTGCCGCTCTCGCCGGCCAGGCCGAGCACCTCGCCGCGGCGCAGCACCAGGTCGGCACCGACCACCGCGTGCACGGCGTCTGGGCCGGCCCCGTAGTCCACCTCGAGCCCGCGGATGTCCAGCAGTGGCTGGTCGTTCACTTTTCCACCGCCCTGGTCTGCTTGGCCATGGCCGGCGCCACGGCACCCCCGCTGGGGGCGCGCCCGCTGGCCGGGCGGACCACCGGGGTCAGGCCCAGCTCGAACCGCTTGGGCAGCCCGGAGCCGCCGGCCTTCTTGGCCTGCCGCCGGGCCAGGCCCGCGGCCCGCAGCCGTGGGTTGATGAACTCATCGATGCCGAAGTTGAGCAGGGCCAGCGCAGTACCGAGCAGGGCCACGGCCAGGCCGGGCGGGATGTACCACCACCAGTAGCCGCTCAGCTCGGCGTCCGAGTTCTGCGCCTCGAACAGCATCGAGCCCCAGCTCCAGTGCTCGGGGTTGACCAGGCCGAGGAACGCGATGGCGGTGTACGTGCCGACCCCGTACAGCACCGTGAACAGGAACGAGGACGCGACGATCGGCACCAGGTTGGGCAGGATCTCGAAGCCGATCACCCGCCAGCCGCGCTCGCCGATGATGCGCGCCGAGTCGACGTAGTCCCGGGAGCGTAGCGACAGCGTCTGGGCGCGCAGCACCCGGGCGCCCCAGGCCCAGCCGGTGATCGCGATGATCAGCCCGATCAGGAGGTCGTTGGTGCTGCCGCCGGGCGGCAGGAAGCCGAAGATCACGATGAGCAGCGGCAGCGCCGGCAGCACCAGGAAGAAGTTGGCCAGCATGGACAGCAGGTCGTCCGCCCACCGGCCGTGCAGGTACCCGGCGCACACCCCGATCACCACGGACAGCACGGTGGCGACCACCCCGGCCAGCACCGCGACCAGGATGGTGCTCCGGCCGCCCGCCAGCAGCTGGGAGAACACGTCCTGCTGGGTCTGGGTAGTGCCGAGCCAGTGCGCGGCCGACGGTGGCTGGGGAGTCCCGTTGGTGGTGGACAGGCTGGCCGACGGGTCGTACGGGGCGACGATCGGCCCGACGATGGCCACGATCAGGAAGATCGCCAGCATGACCAGGCCAGCGATGATCTTGGGCGAGCGGGGCAGCTGGACCCGGCGGGCCTGCCGGGTGGTGATGGCCGGGGGCTGCAGCGGGCCGCCGACCGGTTCGTTGGCCGGGTCGGCCCCGCCGGCCCGGTCCCGCCGACGCCGAGCCCGCCGAGGCCGGTTCCGCCCAGGTCGGTGCCGGTGCCGATAGACATCGCTCAGGCCTCCTGACGGGTGCGCGGGTCGAGGAACACGTACACGGAGTCGGCGGCCAGGTTGGCGATCAGCACGGCGAACGTGATGATCAGGAAGATGCCCTGGAGCAGCGGGTAGTCCCGGGCGCTGACCGCCTGAAGCAGGATCCAGCCCAGGCCGGGGTAGCTGAACACGATCTCGGTCAGCAGCGCGCCGGACACCACGAAGCCGATGGCCAGCGAGAAGCCGGACACGCTGGGCAAGATGGCGTTCCGCGCTGCGTACCAGACCACCCGGCGCTTAGCCAGGCCCTTGGCCTGGGCGACCAGGACGTAGTCCTCGTCCATGGTGGTCACCATCACGTTGCGCATGCCCACGATCCAGCCGGCCGCGCTGCACAGCACGATGGTGAACGCGGGCAGGATCGCGTGGTCGAGCACATCGCCGATGTAGCCGGCGCTCCAGGCCGGGAAGTCCAGCTGGTTGTAGGCCCGGCCGGTGGGGAACCAGCCCAGCCGGACGGCGAAGATGTCCAGGGCCAGGAACGCCACGAAGAAGTACGGCGCGGCCTGGAAGAACGTAGTCGCTGGCAGCAGGTTGTCCAGCCACGTGCCGCGGCGCCAGGCGACCAGGACGCCGAGCAGCGTGCCGAGCAGGAAGCTGATCACCGTGGACACCCCGACCAGCGCGACCGTCCAGGGCAGCGCGCCGCGGATCACACTGGTCACGGTGGACGGGTAGTAGCTGGTGGATATGCCCAGGTTGCCGTGTACCAGGTGCACCCAGAACGTCACGTATTGGCCCCACAGGCCCTGCGGGCTGTCCAGGCCGTACTGCAGCTCGAGGGAGCGGATGGTGCCGGGGGTGACCGTGCCCTGCATGTGGGCCAGCACCGCTTCTACCGGGTTACCGGGCATCAGCCGCGGGATGAAGAAGTCCACGGTGACGGCGGCGATGGCGGTGATGATGTAGAAGAGCAGCCGGCGGGCGATGACGCGCATGGCCCCCCCTTAGCCCAGGCGCCAGGTAGGCGTGGCCAGGTCGGGGCGGCAGCCGCAGCTCTCCCGGGGGATGAGCCTGGTCGGCAGTACCACGTCGCGCTGGGCGGGCTCAGCGTTGCTGATCATGGAATAGAGCACCTCGAAAGCGGTCGCGCCGATCTCCTGGATGGGCTGGCGGACGGAGGTCAGCTGGGGGCGCAGGTGGCGCGCCATCGGGATGTCGTCGAAACCGGTCACCGCGACGTCGCCGGGGACGTCGAGACCGTGCTGCATGAGCGCGTACACCACGCCGAGCGCGGACTGGTCGTTGGCGCACGCGATGACCCGGGGCAGCTCGCCCTGGCCAGCCAGCAGCTGGCCGATGACCCGGGCCCCGCCTGCGGCGCAGTAGTCGCCCTGCCATTGCGGGCCGTGCACCAGGGTGCCGCCCGCTTCCGCCATTGCGTCGCGCAGCGCCGCGTGCCGGGCCAGGTTGTCCGGGCTGTCCGGGTGGCCGCCGAGGTAGGCGATGGTCTGGTAGCGGTGCTCGCGGACCAGGTGGAAGGCCAGGTCCCGCATGCCGCTGCGGTTGTCGCCGCCCACGTTCGAGGTGTTGGGGGTGGCCACGCCGGCCAGCGTCACGATCGGCACCTGCCTCGACAGCCGTTCCAGCTGGGCCGCGCCGATCACCTGGTCGTGCAGGATCAGCCCGTCGCTCTTGCGGGCCAGCGCGTCGATCCGCCGGGTGTGGTCGTGGTCGTCCACGTCCACTGAGCTGACCAGCAGGTTGTAGTCGCGGTGCTGCGCGGCGACCTCGATGCCCCGGTTGATCAGGTCCGGGAACTGCAGGCTTTCCGCCTCGTCCTGGAACACGCCGCCCTCGGCGGCCACGTCCGAGGTGCCGGCGCCGGTGGGCCGCCGGATCACCACCCCGATGACTTCCTTCAGCCGGGCGCTGAGCGCCCGGGCCGCGCCGTCCGGGATGAAGCCCAGTTCGGCCACGGCCTGCAGCACACGTTCCTTGGTCTCGGGCAGTGGGTTGCCGCGCCCGTTGAGCACCCGGGACACCGACGCGATGGACAGCCCGGCCGCGCTGGCCACGTCATAGATGGTGGCCGGCGGCTCCGGGCCGACGCGCTGGCCAGCCGGGGCGGCCGGGGCGGCCGGGGCGGCCGCCGGGCTGGCGGCCAGCCCGTCCCAGGGCACCGGGCTGGCCCCGTCGCGACTGTTCACCTAACGCTCCCTTGCGGTCCCGAGCCACTACTGGGCCACTACCTGGGCCGGCTTGCTGCCCGGGGGGCAGCCGCCGGCCACCCCTTGGTAAGCGCTTACCCGGCTACCCTTAAGAAAGCGGCTGGGTCAGCAGCCGCGGGCTCGGTTAGCCGGGTAAGCGCTTACCAAGCGGATACGCGCAGACTATTCCCGGGCCGCGCACGACTCAAGGGGGCAATGTCACTGTTACGGGAACGTGACGGAACGGGTAACCCCCCCGAGCCCGGGGCAGGCCGGGCCGTCCAGGCCGGCCGGGACGGTACCGGGGCGGCTGGGCCAGCCCGGCAGACCTGGCTGCTCAGGTAATGCCTGGGGAAAAGCCGCTGGCAGGCAATTTGTCCCCGGCCACGCCCGGGGCGGCCCGGGATAACGCAGCCGCGCGGCCGGCCTGGGCGCCGCTGAGTGGGCCGGGTGCGCAGGTCTCAGCCGGTTACTGCGAAACAGAGCCGAAACACGATGTCCAGCAGATGCTGGTCCGTTGTCCACGGCGTAACAGTTGGGAAACGTAGCCGAAACCCGCTCATGGGAAACATGAAGCGTTCTAGACGGACACCGAAGTGGCCGGCCGGATCGAGCTAGCCCGGGGATGCCCCGGATCACGCCGACGTGATAGCCCGCGAGGGGTTCCAGCAGTCCACCAGGCCTGCGGACCTACTTACCGGAACCCCCCGGCACGCACTTCCAGGGCAGCCCCATGGAGGCGGAGAGTAGTGGTTCCCTACGCGAGTTGGCTGGCATCCGGGGATAACGCATGGCAGATGACAGCGGCGACACTGGTCGGCCTCATGAGCATCCCCGCTCTGGCCGTCTTGTACGGCGGCCTGGTGCAGAAGAAGTGGGCCGTCAATACCGTGCTCATGGTGTTCAGCACGTTCTGCTTGGTCCTCATCGTGTGGGTCCTGTGGGCCTTCAAGATGGGCTTCGGCCAGCCGTGGATCGGCGGCGGCCTGCATCTGCTCGGTAAGCCGCAGCCCGCGGTGGGGGTCGGCGGAGAGCAGGCCCAGGCCAACATCCCGCTGCTGGACGGGCTGATGCCGAAGTTCAGGTTCCCGGAAGGATCGCTGGTCTACTTCCAGTTTGTGTTCGCGGCGATCACCCCGATCCTGTTCATTGGCAGCGTCCTCGGCCGGATCAGCTTCAAGGTCTGGATGCTGTTCGTGCCGCTGTGGATCACGTTCGCTTACGCGGTCAACGCGTTCCTGCTCTGGGGTGGCGGCTTCTGGGCTGGCAAGGGCGCGCTGGACTTCTCCGGCGGCTACGTCATCCACCTGGCGGCCGGCGTCTCCGGCTTCGTGGCCGCCGCGGTGGTCGGCCCGCGGCTCAAGCGGGACCGCGAGCACGCGGTGCCGAACAACCTGCTGTTCGTCGCGGTCGGTGCGGGCATCCTGTGGCTCGGCTGGAACGGCTTCAACGGCGGTGACCCGTACTTCGCCGGCGCGGACGCGACCGGGGCCGTGGTGAACACCAACCTGGCTACCGCGGTCGCGATGATGACCTGGATCTTCATGGACATGATCGGCGGGCCGGGCAAGAAGGCGACCTTCCTCGGCGGCATCAACGGCATGATCTGTGGCCTGGTCGGCATCACCCCGTCGGCGGGCTATGTCAACGGCGTCGGCGCGATCGTGGTCGGCTTCCTCTGCTCCTTCATCGTCTGGTTCGCCTGGAACTACCTGAGCAAGGTCCCGCCGTTCAACAAGGTGGACGATGCCCTCGGTGTGGTCTACACCCACGGCATCGCCGGCTTGTGCGGTGGTCTGCTGGTCGGATTCCTAGCCGACCCGAACATGATCATCTACCTCGGGCTCGGCAAGAACGCCAACATCGTCCCGGCCGCGGGCCTGTTCTACGGCGGCAGCGGGCACCTGCTAGCCGTCCAGGCGGGCGCCGCGCTGACCATCATCGTCTGGGACGGTCTGGTCACGTTCCTCCTGCTCAAGGGCATCGGCCTATTCATGAAGCTGCGGATCCCCGACGAGCAACTGGAGATCGGCGACGTGGCCGTGCACGGCGAGGAGGCCTACCCGTCCGAGGAACTGGCCCTGTCCGGGGTGGGTGCAGCCCGGGCGGCCGAACTGGCGGCCGGGAACAAGCAGGCCCCGGCGCCGGAGAAGGTCTCGGAGAAGGAGGGCTAGCGGCTCGCGGTCTGGCGGGACGCCGGGCGGTTCCCGGGGACTAGTGCCCCGGGAACCGCCCGGCCGCGCGAGCGGCACCGGACGCCGGTCCCATTGGTCCCGCCGGCCGCGCGGGCCACACCAGCACCAGCACCCGGACCGGCCCGATCCCACTGTTCACGGATCCGGTGCAGTGGATGCCCGTTTCGTCCTGGTTGTCGCGGACCGGGCCCGTGAAGAGTGGCCCCAGCTGCCGTCCGGCTGCCGCCCGGCCGCCCCGGGCCAGCACGGGCTCAGCCCCCGCCAGGACGGCTCAGTGGCCGCGGAACGCGTCTTCCAGCCACCATGAGCCGCGGCTCGCGGTGACCTTGGCGTCCACCACCAGCGGCCGGTCCCGCGGCCCGTCCAGCCAGTCCTTGACCTGGCCCAGATCGTCCGGGCCGCGCACGGTCACCCCGGCACAGCCGAACCCCCGGCCGACGGCCGCGATGTCGGCGGCTGGGAAGCGGACCGTGTCCAGCGGGTGCCCGTCCGGACCGAAGTGGTGCACCTCGGCGCCGTAGGCCTCGTCGTCGTAGACCACGATCAGCATCGGCAGCGCGAGCCGGGCCACGGTCTCCAGCTCGCTGACGCCCATCAGCGCACCGCCGTCGCCCAGCGCCGCCACAGGCAGCCGGTCCGGCCGGGCGATCGCCGCGCCGATGGCTGAGGCCAGGCCGAGCCCGACCGACTGGTAGGCCTGGGTGAAGCAGAACCCGGCCTCGTCCGGCACGGACAGGTACATGCTCGGGTAGCCCATGAAGTTGCCCGAGTCCACGCCCACGGTGCGCTCGGCCGGCAGCATGTCGTCCAGCGCGATGCTCAGCGTGCGCGGGTCGATCCGGCCGCCGCCGGTCTCGTCGGCGTAGGGCACCGAGCGCCAGGTGATCTCGCGGTCGATCCGGTCCCGCACCGCGTCGGTGCGGTAGCCCAGCCCGCTGCCGAACCGGTCGCCGAGCGCGCTGAGCGCGGCCCGCGCCGTCTCGGCCACGTCGCCGAGCACGCCCAGGTGCACCGGGCGGTGCGCGCCGATCGCGGCCGGGTCGTCGTCCACCTGGATCACGGTGGCCTCCGGGCCGATCAGGTGGCCGTGCCGCATCGTCCACATGTTCAGCGAGCAGCCCCAGCCCACGATCAGGTCGGCCGCGCTGATCAGCTCGGCGGCCAGCGGGGACGCGAAGCCGCCGCTGACGTCCAGGTCCCACGGATTGCCGCGGAACAGGCCCTTGGCCGCCGCCGACGTGGCCAGCAGCGCGCCGCACGCCCCGGCCAGCCGCTCCAGGTCGCCGCGGGCCTGCGCGATCCGGGCGCCCCGCCCGGCCACGAACACCGGCCGCCGGGCCATGGCCAGCGCCGGCCAGCGCGTCGGCCGCGCCCTCGGCCGGGGCCACTGGCCCCAGCACCGGGCTGGCCGGAGGCGGCTGCCGGTCACACTCGCCGGCCTGCACGTCCAGCGGCATGGCCAGCACCACGGTGCGCCGCTGCAGCGCGGCCCGCTGGTACGCCCGTGCCGTGTCGGCCGCGGCCGAGGCCGGGGAGTGCAGCCGCTCCGGCACTGCGCCGACCGCGGCGGCCAGCCCGGCCGCGTCGATCCGGAAGTTGGAGGTTACGGCCGGGCCGGCCACGTCGGCGGCCAGCACCAGCAGCGGCGTCCGGCTCTTGGCCGCCTCAGTGATCCCGGTCATGGCGTTGGTCAGCCCGGGCCCCTGGTGCACGGTGAGCAGCCCGGTCCGGCCGGCGGTGCGCGCCCAGCCATCGGCCATGCACGCCGCGCCGCCCTCGTGCCGGGCCGCGATGTACCGGGTGCCCTGGCTGACCAGCGCGTTGGTTACATGAAAGTTGCCGCTGCCAACCACACCGAACAGGGTGTCCGCGCCCAGCCCGGCCAGCGTCGCCGCGACCGCGTCGGTGACCCGCATCAGGCCCGCTCGGCGGCCCGCTCGACCAGCGCGACGGCCCGGCATGGGCTGCCCGAGCCGCCGGTGATGGGCAGCGGGCCGGCGATCACCACCGCGCCGCGGGGTGGCAGCAGGGCCAGGTTCTGCAGCTGGGTCAGCCCGTACTTGCCCGCGCCGAGCAGCGACGCGTGGCACGGGAACGGCGGATCGAACGAGTGCGCCGCGCCCGCGTCGGTGCCCACGGTCTCCACGCCCAGCCCGATCAGTTCTTCCCGGCCGGCCAGCCACTGGGCGCAGGCCACCGAGATCCCGGGCGTGTGCGGGCCGGTGTCGCTGGCGTTGAGGAACGCGTCCTGGCTGCCCGACCTGGTGTCCCAGCCGGTCCGGTACAGCAGCCAGCCGCCCTCCGGCAGCGGCCCGTGCGCCGCCTCCCACCGCCGCACGTCCTCGATCTGCAGCAGGAAGTCCGGGTCGGCCGCGGCCTGCGCGGTGAAGTCGAGCATCACCGCGGGCGCGATCAGCCGGCGGACCGGGACCTGGCCCACGTCGGCCCCGTCTTTGCCGGTCACCCAGTGCACCGGCGCGTCGAAATGGGTGCCGGTGTGCTCCCCAGTCGAGATGTCGTTCCAGTACCAGGCCGGCCCGCGGTCGTCGTACCGGCTGATCTCATGCAGCGCGAACGTGGCCGTGTTGCCGAACGGCTCGGGCAGCCTGATCACCGGGGTGGTGCCGGACAGCGGCGCGGTCAGGTCGACGACATCGATGCTGCCGTCCCGGATGGCCTCGGTCAGATCGCTCAGGATGGACATGCGGGGGCTCCCGTCGTGAGCATGGCTCCAATGCGGCTCTGCCGTTGTATCACCGCGTGTATCACCGCTTCCGCCCGGGCCGGAGCTGTCCCAGCATCATGTTATGGTCATAATATGGCGGAGAAGAAGGCCGTGCTCAACGTCACCGTGAGCGAGTCGCTGGCGGAGGACGTCCGCCGGACGGCCAAGCTGGAGCACACCACGATCTCCAGCGTGGTCGAGCGTGCCCTGCGCCAGCAACTGGCCTGGGAACTCAAGCGGCTCGACGGCATCCGCGCCATCGACGAGTACTACCAGGAGCACGGCTACCCGACACCAGAAGTGGTGGCCCAGGCCAAAGCGGACGTGGCGGAAGAGCACCGCCTCGCGGACGAGGCCCGGGCCTGGAACAAGGCGCACGGCCGGGTCTTCCCGCCCAGGGACTGGGTCATCTGATGGAGCAGGTGGTCTACGACAGCGGCGCGCTGATCGCTATCGACAGCGGCAGTGAACTGTCGTTCCGGCGTCACCTCAGCAGGATCGCCACGCGGCACCACGTCATCGTGCCGGCGCCGGTGGCGGCCCAGGTAGTCCGCGACCCACGGCGCCAGGCCCGGTTAATGGCGGCCCTGCGGGGCTGTGACGTCGTCCCGTTCGAGGCCAGCCACGCTGGTTTGGTGGGCAGGCTGCTGGCCCGGTCCGGCACCTCCGATGTGGTGGACGGCTTCGTGGCCATCAAGGCCGCGGAAGCCGCCGCGGCAGTGGTTACCTCCGACGCCCGGGACATCAAGCATCTGCTGCACGTTCTGGGGATCCGGCTAACACTGGTGCAGCCCTGACCGATCAGAGCGGGGCGACGGCAGGGATCACCTCGCTGCCGATGATCTCCAGCGGGGTGACGTCCCAGACGTTCACCACCCCGCCGATGGCGGCCTGGAAGCCCAGCTCGGCCAGCCCGCCGAGCTGGTCCACCACCTGCTGCGCGTTCTCGCCCTTGGCCCCGACGTCGTACAGGAAGTAGACGGTCTTCTCGATCTCGTCATAGTCCCGCCCGACCGCGTCGCAGTGCCCGCGCAGTACGTCGAGCTTACGGGCCAGGTCCGGGCCGGGGAACAGGTTGCAGGCCTGGGCGTACTGGGCGACCAGCCGGAGCGTCTTGCGCTCCCCGCCACCGCCGATCAGGATCGGCGGGTGCGGCCGGGTCAGCGCCTGTGGCGAGTTGAGCGGCCGGTCCAGCTGGTAGTGCCGGCCGTGGTAGGGGGCCTCGTTGCCGCGCCACATCTGCAGGCAGATCTGCAGGGCTTCCTCCAGCCGCTCGAACCGCTCCGCCACCGGCGGGAACGGGATGCCCAGCCCGCGCGATTCCTCGTCGTTCCAGGCCGCCCCGATGCCCAGGCCGGCCCGGCCGCCGGACAGCACGTCCAGGGTGGTGATGATCTTCGCCAGGATGCCCGGGTTCCGGTAGGTCACGCCGGTGACCAGCGTGAACAGCGTGGCCCGGGAGGTATGCCCGGCCAGGTAGCCGAGCGTGGTGTACGCCTCGAGCATCTCCCGTTCGGGCGGCCCGAGCACCGGGATCTGGAAGAAGTGGTCCATCACCGTGATGTAGGCGAAGCCAGCGTCGTCCGCGGCGCGGGCCACCGTGGCCAGGTCCACGCCGAGCCGGGCCGGCCCGTCCGGCGTGCTGAAGTCAGGGATCTGCAGTCCGATCTTCACGTACCCACCTCCAGTGACGAGGCTCTCATACCGGCCCGGCCCCGGGCCGGCCAGCCTGCCGCCCGGTGTCACGCAGAATGGAACTATGAGCGGATCCGTGGTGAAGGCACTGACCCTGGTGACCGACGACGGCGTCCCCATCGACACCGTGCACCTGCCCGGCGACCGCGACCTGGCCTTCGTGCTGGCGCATGGTTTTACCCTGTCCTGGCAGCACGGCGCGGTCTGGAAGGTGGCCAGCCGGCTGCGCGAGGCGGGCGGGGTGGTGAGCTTCGACTTTCGCGGGCATGGCCGGTCCGGCGGGCTATCTACGGTCGGCGACCGGGAGATCAGGGACCTGGACGTGGCTGTCCGGTACGCGCGCGAGCTGGGTTACCGGCGGATCGCCGCGGTCGGGTTCTCCATGGGGGCCTCGGTGGTGCTGCGCTACGCCGGGCTGGTCGGCGGGGTGGACGCCGCCGTCTCGGTGAGCGGGCCCGGGCACTGGTACTACCGCGGCACGGTGCCGATGCGCCGGGTGCACTGGGCGGTAGAGCGCCGGCTGGGCCGGATGATCACCAGGACCTGGCTGAAGACCCGGATCAGCCCGTCCGGGTGGGACCCGGTGCCGATGCCGCCCGACGAGGCGGCCGCCCTGATCTCGCCCACCCCGCTGCTGGTCGTGCACGGCGACCAGGACCTGTACTTCCCGGTCAGCCACGGCCAGCGGCTGTACGAGGCGGCCCGCGAGCCGAAGGAACTGTGGATCGAGCCCGGGTTCGGCCACGCCGAATCGGGCGCCGGCGCCCCGCTGCTGGACCGGATCGCGCAGTGGGCCCGGGCGCACGCACTGGCCGCGCAGGCTGTGCCCGGTGTCGGGGTGGAGGAAATGCAGTGACGTCAGCCGCCGAACCGTCCCCCGGGCTGGCCGGCCACTCCGGCGGCCCGGGTGTGCAGCACATCCCCGGCCAGCGGTTCCGCGGCCCGCTGCGCGTCGGTCATGTTCTCCCAGGCCGTGGTGACGTACAGATCCTCGAGCCCCGGGCCGCCGAACGCCGGGCAGGACGGCTGGGACACCGGCACCGGCAGGGTGGCCAGCAATTCACCATCGGCCGCGTACCGGCGCACGGCGCCGCCGCCCCAGAACGCCACCCACAGGGCGCCGTCCGCGTCCACCACCAGCCCGTCCGGGGTGCCGTAGGAAGCCGGGGGCCGGACCAGATCACGCGGCTGGCCTAGCGTGCCGGCCGCCAGATCACACGGGAAGGCCCGGATCCGCGGCTCGGGCTCACCGGAATCGATGTAGTAGAACGTGCCGCCGTCCGGGCTCCAGCCCAGCCCGTTGGACTCGGTCACCCCGTCCAGCAGCACCGATATCTGGCCGCCCGGGTCGAGCCGGTACAGCGCGCCCGCGCCGGGCCGCCGGTCCCCGGCCACCGTGCCCGCCCAGAACCGGCCCGCCGGGTCGCAGGCCCCGTCGTTGAACCGGACGCCGGGCGGCATGCCGGGTGGCCGCCACGGCCCGCCGTCCGGCTGCCCCACCGCGTCGACCAGCCGGAACCCGTCCGCCGCGGCCAGCACGTAGCCCCCGCCGGCCCGCGGGCCAGCCGCGCCGACCGCCACCCCGGCCGTGTGGAACACCGAGTCGCCCTCGCCCGGCCGGTACCGGTGCAGGTGCCCGGCCAGGATGTCCACCCACATCAGCGCGGCCACGGCGTCGTCCCAGAACGGCCGCTCACCCAGTTCGGCCTGGGCCGGCACACTCACGTCCCACGACACGTTCATTTGCCCATCCCCAGGGTCAGCCCGCGCCAGGTACCGCTGGAAGATCAGGTACGCCACGATCGCGGGTGCGGCACTGATGAATGAGCCTGCCATATCCGGCCCGCCGTCACCGGGCCAGGCCGGGTGGGGCCTACCAGGAGGTGGGCAGGGGCTGGCCCTCGGTGTAGCCGGCCGCGCTCTGCACGCCGACCACCGCGCGGGCGTGGAACTCCTCCAGGTCGGCAGCGCCCGCGTAGGTGGCCGCGCTGCGCAGCCCGGCGGTGATCGCGTCGAGCAGGTCCTCCACCCCGGGCCGCTGCGCGTCCAGGTACATCCGCGCGCTCGAGATGCCCTCCTCGAACAGTCCCTTGCGGGCCCGCTCGAACGAGGAGTCGGCTGCGGTGCGCAACCGCACGGCGCGGGCCGAGGCCATGCCGAAGCTCTCCTTGTACAGCCGGCCGTCGGCGTCGCGGAACGTGTCGCCCGGCGACTCGTACGTGCCCGCGAACCAGGACCCGATCATCACGTTGGACGCGCCCGCGGCCAGGGCCAGGGCCACGTCCCGGGGATGGCGGACCCCGCCGTCGGCCCACACGTGCGCACCCAGCCGCCGGGCCTCGTCGGCGCATTCCAGCACCGCGCTGAACTGCGGCCGCCCGACCCCGGTCATCATCCGGGTGGTGCACATCGCGCCCGGGCCCACGCCGACCTTGACGATGTCCGCGCCCGCGGCGACCAGGTCGGCCACCCCGGCCGCGGTGACCACGTTGCCCGCGGCCACCGGGACCTGCGGGGACACCCCGCGGACGGCGTGCAGCGCGCTGATCATCTTGTCCTGGTGGCCGTGCGCCGTGTCCACCACCAGCAGGTCCACCCCGGCGTCCAGCAGCAGCTTGGCCTTGGCCGCCACGTCGCCGTTGATACCGAGCGCGGCACCGATGCGGAGCCGCCCGGCTGCGTCGGTGGCGGGCTGGTACAGCGTGGCCCGCAGCGCCCCGGTCCGGGTCAGGATGCCCACGCACCGGCCCGTCTCGTCCACCACCGGCGCGAGGCGGTGCCGCCCATCATGCAGCATGCTGAACGCCCGCTGCGGGTCGGTGCCCGCCGGCAGCGTGAGCAGCTCGGTAGACATCACGTTGCGGAGCTGGCTGAACCGGTCCACCCCGGTGCAGTCGGATTCGGTGACCACGCCAACCGGGCGGCCGTCCTCGACCACGATCACGGCGCCGTGCGCGCGCTTGGGCAGCAGGCTGAGTGCCTCGCCGGTGGTATCGGCCGGGCCCAGGGTGATCGGCGTGTCGTGCACCAGGTCCCGGCTCTTCACCCAGGACACCACGTCGGCCACCACGTCGGCCGGGATGTCCTGGGGCAGGATGGCCAGCCCGCCGCGGCGGGCCATCGTCTCCGCCATCCGGCGCCCGGACACCGCGGTCATGTTGGCCACCACGATGGGGATCGTGGTCCCGCTGCCGTCCTGGGTGGCCAGGCTGACGTCCAGCCGGGACGCCACCGCGGAGCGGCTCGGCACCAGGAAGACGTCGTTATAGGTCAGGTCGTGGGCGGGCAGCCGCCCGGTCAGGAATCGCACGCTTCCAGTCTGCCCGCTGTCAGCCGGTGACCTGGGTGCCCGGCCCTGGCTCACCGCCCGCCATGTCCCATTCGTCCCGGGACAGCATGGCCTCCTCCAGGTCCAGCTGGTGCAGCACCTCGTCGAGCACTTCGTCGTCGATTCGCCGCTCGTCACGGAGCCGGATGTACTCGGCCCGCTCGGCCGTGGTCATGGCCCGGCGCAGCCGCCGGTACGCGGCCGACGGGGCGGTCCCGGCGGCCCCGGCGGCCAGCTCCCTGGCCCCGGCCTGCCGGTAGCCGGCCAGCCGCCGCAGCCGGTCCACCACCTCGGGTGGGGCACCGGCGGGATCCCCGGCGGCCAGCTCGCCCAGCCGGCGCAGCCCGGCCTCCGACGCGGCCTGCTGCGCGGCGGCCCGGGCCGAGGCGTCGGCCCGCGCCTCACCCGGCCCGGCCCGCACCCCCAGCCAGCGGATCAGCCTGGGCAGGGTCAGCCCCTGGACCAGCAGGGTGCCGAGCACGGTGCTGAACGTCAGGAACACCAGCAGGCTGCGCTGCGGCACGTCGGCCGGCAGCGCCGCCGCGGCGGCCAGCGAGATGACGCCGCGCAGGCCGGCCCAGGACAGCACCAGGGTGGCCGCCCAGCCGGGCGCCGGATCCGCCTTCCTTATCCGGGGCGCCAGCCAGCGGGGCAGGTAGATGGACGGGAACACCCAGGCGATCCGGGCCAGGATGACGGCACCCAGCACGATGGCCGCCTCGGCGGCCAGCCGTCCCGGGTCGCGGTGGCCGAGGTCCTGGAGCACCGGCCGGAGCTGCAGGCCGATCAGCGCGAACGCCACCGATTCGAGCACGAACGTGGCCACCCGCCACACCGCCATGTCCTGCAGCCGGGTGGCGAAGTGGGCCTGGCCGCCGTGGTGGCCCAGGTACAGCCCGGCCACCACGACGGCCAGGATCCCGGACACGTGCAGCGAGTCGGCGGCCAGATAGGCGGTGAACGGGGCGAGCAGCGACAGCGCGCTCTCCACCAGCGGGTCGCGCAGCCGCATCCGGATCCGGTGCAGGAGCACCCCGAGCACCAGGCCCACGGCCACCCCGCCCGCGCTGATGAGCACCAGGCTGCGCAGGTCAGCCAGCGGAGACGGGGTGGCCACGGTGGTGGCCGCGGCGCTCACCGCGACCGCGTAGACGGTCAGCGCGGTGCCGTCGTTCAGCATGCTCTCGCCGGTGATCACGGTCAGCAGCCGCCGGGGCAGCTGCAGCCGGCGGCCCAGGCTGGCTGTGGTGACCGCGTCGGTCGGGCCGAGGATGGCGCCCAGGGTGACGGCTGCGGCCAGCGGCAGGCCGGGCACGGCCAGCCAGGCGGCGCCACCGGCCACCACCGCGGTGAACAGCACCAGCCCGACCGACAGCAGGGTCAGCGTGCGCAGGTTGTCCCGCAGGTTCAGGTACGAGCTCTCCAGCGCGGTGGTGTAGACGAGCGGCGGCAGCACCACGAACAGGATCAGGTCGGGCTGCAGCCGGAACTCCGGCACGCCCGGGATGTACGACGCGGCCAGCCCGGCCAGCACGAGCAGGATCGGCGCGGCCACACCGCGCCGCCGGGCC
Source organism: uncultured Actinomycetes bacterium (assembly GCA_963834515.1). Taxonomy (GTDB): domain Bacteria; phylum Actinomycetota; class Actinomycetes; order Streptosporangiales; family Streptosporangiaceae; genus RYN-230. The sequence continues at coordinate 1,196,519 of CAWICB010000002.1, forward strand.
AGCCCGGCGATCGCGCAGGAGCCCAGGATGAGCAGCAGCAGCGCCAGGGCCTGGCTGGCCGTCATGGCGGCGTGCTCAGCAGCCGGGGCCGGTCAGGAGTAGTGGAACGCCGCGAAGATGATCGCGGTCAGCCGGTCCACCATCTCCTCCCTGGGCAGCCGGACTTCCACCGTGAGCAGGTAGTTGATCCGTTCCAGCATCATCAGCAAGGCCACCCCGGTGAGCTCGGCGTGCCCTCCGGGCGGCTCGTTGCCATCCTTCCGCGCCGCCACCGTCATGCCCTGCGTGATGGCTTCCGACAGCCGGAACATCACCTGCAGGCCATCGCCGAAGACTTCCTCGCCGACGATCTCGGCCTGGCTGAGGATGCGGATCACCGACGCGTGCGCGGCGTAGGTGTCGCAGAACGCGCTGACCCACCGGCGCAGCGCCGCCCGGCCCGCGTCGTTGCGGGTGACCACGGGAAACTCGTCAACGAGCGCGGACATGTCGATCAGCGCGTCCGACAGCAGCGCCTTGAACAGGTCTTCCTTGTTGGCGAAATACAGGTAGAACGTGCCGTGCGAGGTCTTGGCCCGGCGCACGATGTCGTCCACCCGCACGGCCTGGAAGCCGTTCTCGTCGAACTCGGCCAGGCCCGCTTCGAGCAGCTTCTGTACCGTCTGGCGGCCCTGGGCGCGCAGCTCACGGTCCTGGGCCGGGGCGCCGCCACCGAGCGAGGGCCGTGCGGGGTGCACGCTGCCGCTGCTGCTGGGCCGCCGGGCCGGTGACGGTCCGCCGGGTACGGTGGGTGGCTTACCAGCGTTGCTTTCTGGCACGGTTCCCCTAGGCGCAGTGCCGGGGCAGGCTTCCCGACTCATGTCTGGGAGAGTAGCCTGCCGGCCGGCGTTCCGCTGCATTCGCCCCATGACAGCGGGCGCGGATGGGCGGAGCTCCCGCCGTGGCGGCTGGTCGGAGCAGTACGGCTCAGGAACCCAGCACCTGGTCAAGGTAGGGATTGCCAAACCGTCGTGCAGGGTCGAGTTCGTCTCGCAGCGCGACAAAATCAGCGAGCCTAGGGTACACGCCACGCAGGTACTCCACGTCACGGGTGTGCATCTTCCCCCAGTGCGGCCGCCCGCTGGCCGCGGTCATCACCGCTTCCACGTCCCGGAAGTAGTCCTCGTCCGGTGCCCGGTGAAAGACGTGGATGGCGACGTAGCCAGTGTCCCGGCCATAGGCCGTGGACAGCCAGCTGTCGTCGGCCGGGGCGACCCGGACTTCGATGGGGAAGCTGATCCGCCAGTCACGCCGGGTGAACAGCGCGCGGACCTCGGCCAGCACGGCGGCCAGGTGCTCCCGCGGGCACCGCGTACTCCTGCTCCTTGAAGCGGACCCGCCGTGGGCTGGTAAACACGGCGTGCGAGGTGTCGGTGTACTGCCGGGCGCCCAGCGCCCGGGTGGCGATGCGGTTGACGGCCGGGATCGTGCCCGGGTACCGCTGGCCCAGCCGGCAGGTCAGGCCGAACAGCGTGTTGGACAGGAACTCGTCGTCCAGCCGGTAGCGCCAGCCGGGCAGCGGCCGGGCCGGGCCGGCGCTACGGTTGTTCCGTTTGGTCAGGCAGCCGTCGGTGTGCGGGAACCAGTAGAACTCGAAGTGCTCGTTTTCGCTGGTCAGCTCGTCCAGCCTGGCCATGACCTCGGCCCACCGCATCGGTTCCTCGCGGGCGGTCAGCAGGAACGCCGGGCACCACCTGGAACGTGACCGCGGTGAGCACGCCGAGCGCGCCGAGCCCGACCCGGGCCGCCTGGAACAGCTTGCCGTCCTGGTCCGCGGAGCAGCTGACCAGCTCGCCGTCGGCCCGGATCAGCTCCAGACCGGTCACCTGCGCGGCGATGCCGCCCAGGTCCCGCCCGGTGCCGTGGGTACCGGTCTGGATCGCCCCGGCCACGGTCTGCTCCTGGATGTCACCCATGTTGCGCAGGGCCAGCCCCTGGGACCGCAGGTACTCGTTGAGCACCCGGAGCCGGCAGCCCGCCTCGACCGTGACCTGGCCGGCCGCGGCGTCCACCGAGCGCACCGCCTGCATGCCATCCGGGCGGAGCAGCACCCCGCTGGTCACCGCGACCGGGGTGAAGGAGTGCCCGGACCCGGTCATCCGTACGGCCAGCCCGTCCGAGGCCGCCTGGCGCACCGCCGCCGCGACGTCCCCGGCGGACCGGGGGGTGAGCACGCGCCGCGGCTCCGCGGTCTGGTTGCCCGGCCCAGTTCTGCCAGCGGGGTGCTGCGGTGACCATGCCGGGACCCTATCCCGCGGGCCGCGGCCCACAGGCAGCTCAGCTGCCGCAAAGGGTGCGTCTTGCCGCAAAGCTGGACTGATGTATCTTTTACCGGCCGCGGCCATAGCCGGTCTTCAGCCGGCCGGGCCTGGCTTATATGGTTGATCACGCGATGAGACGCCTACTGCGGCGCCAGACGCCGGCCACAGCCGCTGGATCGCCCTCGGGACGGATCATGGCGGCAGGCGGCGCATTCATCCTCGCGCTGGCCGGGATCACGCATACCTGGCCCGGCCCGGGCGGCCCGCCGGCCCCGGCCAGCCCCGCGCCCACCGCCACGCCGAACGCAGCGGCCAGCAGCTTCCACCAGATCTTCCTGCCCGACCTGCTGGTGATCGAGCCCGCCGGGCTGAGCCATGACCAGCTCGCGAAGCTGTCCCGGATCGGCGGCGTGCGGAGCCTGGTGTCGGCGGACGGGGCCTCGATCCGGCTCGGCCAGACCAAGATCAACGTGCTCGGGGTCAACCCGGGGCAGTTCCGGTCCTGGACCCCGCTGGCCACGGCGACGGATCAGCCGCTGTGGACCGCGCTGCAGCGGGGCCACTTCGTCACCTCGGACACCCTGGCCCGCCAGCTGCACCTGCGGGCCGGCGCCACGTACCGGCTGGCCGGCGGGGCGAAGCAGGACCTTGTGCTGGGCGGGTCAGCCCCGCTCGGCATCTCCGGCATCGGTGCGCTGGTGAGCAGCAAGTTCTCGGCCGGGCTCGGCCTGGTGCCCGGCGTGCTGGCGCTGATCAGCGCGCCCGGGGCCAGCATGACCGCGCTGACCAGGGCCGTTCGGCACATCGCGGGCAAGCCCGCTCAGCTGATCAGCCTGCGCAGCCAGCAGCAGCAGCAGCTTCCGCCCAACCCGCACGCCAGCAGCAGCCGGCCCATCGACCTATCTGCAGCTGTTCAAGGACTCGGCGGCCAGGTACTGCCCGGGGATGTCCTGGACCGTGCTCGCCGCCATCGGGCAGATCGAGAGCGGTGACGGCAGCAACGTGGGCCCGTCCACCGCGGGCGCGCTCGGGCCGATGCAGTTCCTGCCGTCCACGTGGGCGGAGTGGGGGATCACCGCGTACGGCGAGACCGGGGCGCCGAACGTCATGGACCCCTTTGACGCGGTCCCGTCCGCCGCCCGGCTGCTGTGCGCGGCCGGGGCGGGACGCCGGGGGGCCTGCGCGGCGCGATATTCGCCTACAACCACGCCACCTGGTACGTCAGCGAGGTGCTCGGCCTGGCCCAGGAGTACGCCCGCGACTACGGGTAACCCACTCCCGGACGGCTGGTTGGATGGTGGCATGGCGGACTATGACGCGTTCCTGCTGGTGTCCTTCGGTGGCCCCGAGGGCCCTGATGACGTCATGCCGTTCCTGGAGAACGTCACCCGCGGCCGGGGTATCCCCGCCGCCCGGCTGACCGCCGTGGCCGAGCACTACTACGCGGTTGGCGGGGTCAGCCCGATCAACCAGCAGTGCCGCGACCTGATCGCGGCGGTCGGCAAGGACTTTGCCGCGGCCGGCCTCGACCTGCCGGTGTACTGGGGAAACCGGAACTGGGCTCCCTATCTCACCGACACGGTGGCCCAGATGGGCGCGGCCGGGGTGCGCCGTGCGCTGGCGTTCGTGACGTCGGCCTATGGTTCGTATTCGAGCTGCCGCCAGTACCTGGACGACATCGAGCAGGCCCGGGCCGAGGCCGGCCCGGGCGCCCCGCAGATCGACAAGCTCCGGCACTTCTTCAACCACCCGGGCTTCATCGAGCCGTTCACCGACGCCACCATCCGTGCCGTCGGGTCGCTGCCCGCCGCGGCCCGCGACCGGGTCCCGCTGGTGTTCACCGCGCACAGCGTGCCGGAGGCGATGGCGGCGGCCAGCGGGCCACCGCCCGGCGGCCGCTACCCGGCCCAGCTGGCGGACGCCGCCCGGCTCATCGCGGACCGGGTCAGTGCGGCCACCGGGGCGCACCCATGGCAGCTGGTGTTCCAGAGCCGCAGCGGCCCGCCCAGCCAGCCCTGGCTCGGGCCGGACGTCTGCGATCACCTGACTGCGCTGGCCGCCGCCGGTGCCCCGGGCGCGGTGCTGGTCCCGGTCGGGTTCATCAGCGACCACCTGGAGGTCGTGCACGATCTGGATGTGGAGGCCGCGCAGCACGCCCGGGAGCTTGGCCTGCCACTGGCCCGGGCCGCCACCCCGGGTACCGACCCGCGCTTCGTGTCGATGATCACCGAGCTGGTCGCGGAGCGCCTCGGCGATCCGGTGCCACCCGCCGCGCTGGGACCGCTCGGCCCGGCCGGGAACTTCTGCCCGGCCGACTGCTGCCGGGCCGGTGGGGGCAGGCCGAAGGCGAGCTCATGAGCAGCGCGGAGCTGGCTGGCCCGGACCCGGCCTCGCTGCTCGCCCTGGCCCGCTCTGCGGCCGGGGCGGCAGCCGGGATGCTGGCCAGCCGCCGCCCGGCTGGCCCGCAGGGCCGGCCGGAGGTGGCGGACACCAAGTCCAGCCCGACCGACGTGGTCACCGAGATGGACCGGGCGGCCGAGACCCTGATCACGGAGCGGATCAGGGCGGAGCGGCCCGGCGACGCGATCCTCGGCGAGGAGGGCGGTGAGTCCGGGCAGGGCCGGGTGCGCTGGATCGTCGACCCGCTGGACGGCACGGTCAACTACCTGTACGGGCTGGCCGACTGGGCGGTGAGCATCGCTGCCGAGGTGGATGGCCAGGTGCTGGCCGGGGTGGTGGCGGTGCCGCGGCACGGTGAGCTGTTCACCGCCGTCGCCGGCGCAGGGCAGCTGGCTGCACCAGGCCGAAGGCGCCGGCCGTGCCGTTGCGCTGCAACACCGGGGTGCCGCTGCGGCCAGGCCCTGGTGTCCACCGGGTTCGGTTACGCACGGGCCCGGCGCAGTGTGCAGGGCGAGGTGGTGGCGGTGGTGCTGCCCCGGGTCCGGGACATCCGCCGCGGCGGCTCGTGCGCGGTGGATCTCTGCTCGGTCGCGGCCGGCCGGGTGGACGCCTACTACGAGCGGGGCGTCAACTACTGGGACTACGCGGCGGGCGGGCTGATCGCGACCGAGGCCGGGGCGCGGGTGGCCGGGCTGGCCGGTGGCCCGCCCAGCCCGGAGCTGACCATCGCGGCCGAGCCTGCCCTGTTCGCTGAGCTGCAGGAGCTGCTGGCCAGCCTGGATCCCGAACGTGATGAGGTCTGCTAGCCCGGGGGGCGACCCCCGAGCCCTCGCAGCCCCGCCTGGCGCCGCGGGTTCTGGTACCTCCGCGGCCCCGCCCTCGCGGCCTCGCCTCGGCGCCGCGGTTCTGGTACCTCCGCGGCCCCGCCGCCCCGCCTCTCTCGGTTAGCCGCTGATCTTGGTCAGGGTGCCGGAGGGGCTGGGGGCGCCGCTGCGCCGGAACGTGAAGGCCAGCGTGGACTTGGCCTGAGGGGTCAGTGTGACGACGCCGCTGTCGCAGCTCTGCTGCCCGGACGTGATGCCCTGTTCCAGCGTGTAGCTGCCGCCGCTGGTGCTCACCAGCAGCAGCCGGCCGGAGCAGCCGAGCTGCGGGTAGGAGATCGTCCCGTCCGGGGAACCCGCGGCCAGCTGGATCCGGACGGTCACGGCCAGCGCCGGGTCGGTCTGCCGTACCGTCCCGGACCAGGTGCCGGCCAGTGCGGCCGGAGCCTTCGGGGTGGCCCGGGGGGACGCCGTCACGGTGGCTGGGACGGCCTTGCTGGCGTGATTATCGGTGGCCGCGGCGGCCGGGGTGGGGTGCGGGGAGTGGTGCGTCACGATCAGCGTGATCGCTACGGCGATGGCGGCTACGCAGGCCACGCAGGCCGCCGATGAACCCGGCCCGGCGGGTGGCGGAGCGGGTCGGCAGTTCGTCGGCCGGCCGGCTGGCTCGGGCCGACCACGCCGCGCCCGGCTGCCCGGGCCCGCCTGGTGCCCTCGGCCAGCAGCCCGGCGGCCGGGTCGCTCTGCCCGAGCAGCGCGGTGAGCAGAGCCCGGGCCTGCGGCCGGCTGGCCTGCTCGGCCAGGCACGCGGACACCGCGTTGCGCAGCGGCTCGGGCAGGCCGCGCCGGGTCGGGCACCGCGGCGGTGCCGGACGCGGCCAACAGGATGGTCTGGGCCCAGGAGTAACAGGTCCGCGACGGGGGTCGCGGTGCCGTACGGCGGGGTGATGCTGAACCGGACCACCCGGGGCCCGTCCGCGCCCAGGATGAGGTCGTCCGGGCCGAAGTCCCCGTGCACCAGCCCGGCCTGGTGGATGGCGGCCAGCCCGGTGGCGGCGCCGATGGCCAGCGCGCTGAGCGCTGGGCCGTCCAGCGGCCCCTCGGCGCCGACCACCTCGCCGAGCGACGGGCCCCTCGATGAACTCGCTGACCAGGATAGGGCTGATCCTCGTCGAACCCGGCATCCAGGATCCGTGCGGCGCAGAACGGCGCGACCCGGCGGGCGGCCCGGGCCTCGGCGGTGAACCGGTCCCGGGAGGCCGCGTCCGGGGCGGACGCCGGGCCGAGCAGCATGACTGCCACCGGCGTGCCGTTGGGCAGCCGGGACAGGAACGTCCGGCCGAGCCCGGGTCGGCCACCTGATCGGCGATCCGCGCGGTCAGCCGGTAGCGGCCGACCCGGCGGGGATCATCGGGCCGCAACGGGGTGACGACGGGCATGCTGCGGCTCCGCTGATCCGGCTGGGGCGGCTAAAAATCAGTTTCGTACGATACGCACTTTTCCGCGCTTGGCGTGCGGAGATCTGGGGAACTTACCGGTGGCAAGCACGCGATGGGGGCTTTTCTGATCGGCCGTGGCTAGAGAAGACACAGACACGACGCGCGGGAGCCCGTACCCTCCGTGTGCGCGGCAGGCGGACGTGACAGAATTCCCCGCCGGAATCGGGCACAACTGCGGCCTGCTGAGCGTTACATCCGCGCGACGAGGCCCATAACGAAGGAGGGGGTGGAGTACCCAGATGGCAACCGACTACGACAGCCCGCGGAAGACCGACGACGAGCTCACCGAAGACAGCCTGCAGGAGCTGCAGGCGCGCCGCATGGACAAGTCGTCCAGCACGATCGACATCGACCCAGACGATGTCGCTGAGTCGCTGGAGCTTCCCGGAGCGGACCTGTCCAACGAGGAGCTGTCGTTCCGGGTCATCCCGCGGCAGGCTGACGAGTTCACCTGCTCGCGTTGTTTCCTGGTGCATCACCGCAGTCAGCTCGCTGAAGACCGCAACGGCCAGCCAATCTGCCGGGAGTGTGCGGCCTGAGTCCTCAGGCCGCACGCCCGGCGGGGCGTTAAGCCCAGCGCGAAACGTACGGGGTTGAGCATGCAGTAGCAGGGGACACGGAACGGCGTCCGGGCCACCGGCCCGAGCCTGGGGGAACGTAGCGGCAGCCGCGCTGCCGGCTGAACCAGGCTTCCGTACTACCGTCCTGTCCATGAGTTTCCGGGTCGCGGTGGCCGCCGCCGGGCTGGCTGCACTGCTCGCCGCCCGCGGGACCGGCGGCGCTGCACCGTCCGCGCCGAGCGCCCGCCGTCGCGGCCCCCGCGCGATCACCCACCTCAGCGAACCGAACTACCTGGCCCTGCGGGCCCATCTCAGCAGGTACGCCGGCTGGGCCATGACCCATGACCGCCTGCTGCGCACGCTCGCGGAGCTGTACCGGCCGCCGCTGACTGGCTGTGCGGCAACCGCGTCCCTGATCACCGGCAGCTGGAAGTAACGGAGGCAGGCAGTATGGCGGAACAGGCGGACCTGATCTTCACTGGCGGCCCGGTGTATACGGTGCCCGCCGAAGGCCGGGTGATGATCCGGTACCCGGCGGACAATGGCGAGCCGGCCGCCGCGGCCGCGGTGCGGGACGGCCGGATCATCGCCGTCGGGACCGACCCCGACGTGGCCGCGCCTGGCCGGGAGCCAGACCAGAGTGATCGAGCTGGACGGCCGCCCATTGCTGCCCGGCTTCCAGGACGCGCACGTGCACCCGGTGTTCGCCGGGCTGACCATGCTGCGCTGTGATCTGGACGACGCGGCGGATGAGCATGATGCGCTGGCCCGGATCCGGGCCTACGCGGCCGCGAACCCCGACCGGGAGTGGATCGCCGGCAGCGGCTGGCGGATGGAGTGGTTCGCGGGCGGGACCCCGTCGCGTGCGCTGCTGGACGGCGTGACCGGCGGCCGGCCAGCCTACCTGACCAACCGGGACGGGCACGGGGCCTGGGTGAACTCGGCTGCGCTCGAGCTGGCCGGGGTTGACCGCCGAGACCCCGGACCCGCCGGACGGGCGGATCGAGCGGGAACCGGGTGGCGAGCCGCAGGGCACCCTGCACGAGGGCGCCGCGCTGCTGGTCGGCCGCCTGGTGCCGGGGCCGACCCCAGCCGAGCAGCTGCGCGGCCTGCTGCTGGCCCAGCAGCACCTGCACGCGCTCGGCATCACCGCCTGGCAGGACGCGATCGTGGGCGAGTACCTGGGTTACCCCGATCCGCTGCCCGCCTACCTGGCCGCGGCGCGGGACGGCTCGCTCACCGGCCCGGGTCGAAGGAGCGCTGTGGTGGGACCGCGGCCGCGGCGCTGAGCAGCTCGACGACCTGCTCGACCGGCGGCAGACCGGCCAGGCGGGCCGGTTCCGCGCGGGCACGGTGAAGATCATGCAGGACGGGGTGGCGGAGAACTTCACGGCCGGGATGATCGACCCCTACCTGGACGGCTGCGGGTGCCAGACCGGCAACAGCGGGCTGTCCTATGTGGATCCGGCCGACCTGGCCGAGCAGGTGACCCGGCTGGACGCCGCGGGCTTCGGGGTACACGTGCATGCCATCGGCGACCGGGCGGTGCGGGAGGCGCTGGACGCGTTCGAGGCGGCCCGGGCCAGCAACGTGGTCAGCCCCGGCCGGCACCACATCGCGCACCTCCAGGTGGTGCACGGCGACGACATCGCGCGCTTCGCCGAGCTCAGCGTGACCGCCAACATGCAGGCGCTGTGGGCCGCGCATGAGCCGCAGATGGACGACCTGACCATCCCGTTCCTCGGCCCGGAGCGGGCCGCCCGGCAGTACCCGTTCGGCGCCCTGCTGCGGGCCGGGGCCCGCCTCGCCGCGGGCAGCGACTGGGCGGTGAGCAGCGCCAACCCGCTGTGGGGTGTCCACGTGGCGGTCAACCGGGTGCTGCCCCCGGGGCTGGCTGAGCCCGGTGCCGGGCCGCTGCTGCCCGGCCAGGCGCTGAGCCTGGCCGAGGCCATGGCCGCGTACACGGCCGGCTCGGCCTACGTCAACGGCCTGGACGAGACTGGTGCGGTGGCCCCTGGTTACCTGGCTGACCTGGTCGTGCTGGACCGTGACCCGTTCACCGCGCCGGCCGGCGAAATCGGGCTGGCCTCGGCCGCACTAACCTTCGTCGGGGGGACCCAGGTATACGCCGCCGAAGGCTAGGGAGAGACGCGCTGTGCAGATGACCAGACTGGGCCGGGGCGGCCCGGTGGTGTCCCGGGCCGGGCTCGGGCTGATGGCCATGTCCGGGGTCTATGGCGCCGCGGACGACGACGAGAGCCTGGCCACCATCCGGGCCGCGCTGGACGCGGGGATCACCCTGCTGGACACGGGTGATTTCTACGGGATGGGCCACAACGAGCTGCTGCTCGGGCGGCTGCTCCGCGAGGTGCCCAGGGAAAGCGTGTTCATCCAGGTCAAATTCGGCGGGATGCGGGACCCCCGGGGCGCCTTCATCGGGCACGACACGCGCCCGGCGGCGGTGAAGAACTTTCTGGCCTACTCGCTGACCCGGCTGGGCACCGACTACGTCGACCTGTACCAGCCGGCCCGGCTGGACCCGGACGTGCCGATCGAGGACACGGCCGGCGCCATCGGCGAGATGATCGACGCCGGGTACGTGCGTTATCTGGGCCTGTCCGAGGTGGGCGCGGAGACGATCAGGCGGGCCAACGCGGTCCGCCCGGTGGCTGGGCTGCAGATCGAGTACTCACTGATGAGCCGGGGCATCGAGGCCGCGATCCTGCCCACGGTGCGGGAGCTGGGCATCAGCGTGACCGCGTACGGGATCCTGTCCCGCGGCCTGCTGAACCGGGACACCGCCCAGCTGGCGGCCGGCGACCCGCGGGCCCGCTTCCCCCGCTTCCAGGAGGGCAACCTAGAGCGGAACCTGACCCTGCTGGACGCACTGGAGGCGATCGGCGCGGACCACGGGCTGACCGCCGCCCAGCTGGCCATCGCCTGGGTGGCCGCCCAGGGCGAGGACATCATCCCGCTGATCGGCACCAAGCGGCGGTCCCGGCTGGCCGAGGCGCTGGCCGCGCTGGACGTGACGCTCAGCCCGGAGGAACTGGCCGCCATCGCGGCCGCGGTGCCGCCCGGTCAGGTGGCCGGCGACCGCTACGACGCGGGGCAGATGGCCGCCCTGGACAGCGAGGCCAGGAAGCGCTGACCCGCGCCGCTGTGGCCGGTCAGCGCTGACTCGCTATGACGTCGCCGCAGCGGTGACTCGCGGCGCCGAGGCGGGGCCCGCCGCAGGCGGGTGCTCGCCGAGAAGCCGTTCGGCGCGTAGCGGCGATCGGGGGGGTTCCGGGGGGTCGTCCCCCCGGGCTAGCACAGCCGTTCGGCGCGTAGCGGCGATCGGGGGGGTTCCGGGGGGTCGTCCCCCCGGGCTAGCACAGCCGTTCGGCGCGTAGCGGCGATCGGAGGGGGTTCCGGGGGGTCGTCCCGGCTAGCGCCGCGCGGCCAGGGCCCGCATCATGGTGTGCGTGCTGCCCATCGCGTCCCCGGCCGGCAGGTAGGCCTTGGGCATCTTCACCACGCTGGTGTAGTTGGGATCGCACACGTTGGCCAGCGGCGCCTCGATGGCCTGGGTGACCAGCTGGTAGGCGTCCATCTGGTGCAGCCCGTAGTCGGCGGCCAGCCACTGCACCATGTCGAGCGCGGCGATCCGGAACGCGTCCTCCAGCGGCCGGGCTGACCCGGCCGTCATCAGGTGGGTGTCCGACTCCAGTCGGGGCCAGGCACACGGCCGGCCCTTGATCAGGTCCACCGCGAGCACCGTGTTCATCGCGCATTCCACGGCCACGCCGCAAGTCTCGCCCTCGCCCTGCCGGGCGTGCCCGTCGCCCAGCGAGAACAGCGCCCCCTCGACGTTCACACCCAGGTAGCAGGTGGTCCCGGCGCGCATCTCCGGGGTGTCCATGTTGCCGCCGAAACTGTCTGGCACCAGCGCGCTGCGCACCTCCAGGTTGGCTGGGGCCACGCCCACCGTGCCGTGCATCGGCTCGATCGGCAGGTCCACCGAGAAGTCGCCGTGCCGGGCGCTGAACGCGCAGGTGCCCTTGCCGGTGTCGAACTGCCACAGCCAGACCAGTTCTGGCAGCGGCTCATGGAGCAGCGCGGTGACATGCGTCGCGCTCAGCGCGCCGAACAGCGGCACGGTGGTGGACGCGCCCCAGTCGCGGGCGGGCTCGATGGAGATGAAGTGCACGGCCAGTGTGTCGCCGGGCTCGGCGCCCTCGATGTAGAACGGGCCGGTCTGCGGGTTCAGGTACGGGAACTCGCAGACCTCCGAGACCAGGTCCCGCTCGCTTCGTACCCGCCCGGCAAAGCAGTCCTCGGTGAACACCTCGAGCACCGCGGGGGGCGTTATGCGGGCCAGGGGGGCGGCACCGCCGAACGTCCAGGCGTATTGCTCGGGCGCCGGCCGGAAGCTGAGGACCTGCGGGCCGTCGCTCACTCGTAGTCCTCCAGCGGGTCCAGGTGTACCAGCCCCACTTCGACCACCCGTCGCGGGTCGCGCCGGTACAGGTAGACAAGGTAGATCAGCCCGGCCACCATCCAGCCGGCCACCCCCGGGCCCAGGTAGGAGTACGGCGCGGACAGCGGGGCCACGAACGAGAACGCCTTGATCCCGGCCGACGTCAGCCAGGCCGGGACGAACGTGATGATGCCGAGCACCGGGATGACCAGCCACAGCACCGGGTTAGGCCGCCGGGCAGCCCGGGCGAAGAAGCCGATGCAGGCCGCGTTCATCACGATGTAGATCGCGGCCAGCACGATGACCAGGGCGGTGGCCACCATCACGAACGCGGTAGTGGCGCCGTAGCCCAGGCCCAGGCCGAGCGTTACCGCGACGGTGATGACGAAGCCGGTCAGGATGGCCAGCGTGGGGGAGTGGTGCTTGGGATGCACCTGGGCCAGGAAGCGCGGGAACGCGCCGATCCGGCCCATCGCGAACGCGGTCCGGCTGGACACGTTCACCCCGGCGTTGGCGTTGGCGATGGTCGAGTTCACGATGGCCAGGAACACGAAGAACCAGAACAGGCCGTACAGCGAGCGGGCCATGCCTTCCCACGACGCGGCCCCGGTCCCGGTGGTGAAGCTGCCGAACTTGGCCGGCCCGTAGGCCACATCCACCGCGTACGTGGTGAACACGTAGAGCAGCCCGATGAGCAGGGTGGCCAGCAGCACGGCCCGCGGGATGGTCCGCCGCGGGTTCCTGGCCTCTTCGGCCAGCGGCGCGGCCCCCTCGAACCCGCCGAACGCCAGGATCGTGTACACCGACCCGCCGATCACCCCGGTGAGACCGCGGAACCCGGACGGCGTGTACTTGGTGGTGAACACGCTCAGCGTGTTGTTGCTGCCCGCGTGCACCACGAAGAACACGGCCAGCACGAGGAACACGCCGATCTCGAACATGCCCAGCACCGTGCCGAGCCGGGCCGAGGTGCGGATGCCGTAGAAGCCGGCCGCGAGCACGATGACCGCGCCGGCCAGCGCCCACGGCCACCACAGGCTGGCCGGGTAGCCGGACCATTCGGCGTTGATCGTGGCCGCCGTGGTGAACCCGAGCTGGAGCAGGACGAGCGGCGGGATGAGGAAGCCGACCAGCACGTAGCCCCAGGCCACCAGGAAGCCGATGGACGGGTGCAGGCCACGGGCAGCGTACGTGGCCAGTGACCCGGCGGACGGCATCTCACGGGCCAGCAGGCCGATGCTGACCGCGCAGAACAAGCAGGCGACCAGGGCGAATATCACCGCCAGCGGCAGCGACCCGGCGGCGAACGCGACCCCGGCCGGGATGGAGGCCGCGATCGCGGCCCCGGGCGCCATGTCGGTGATGGACTGGAACAGCACCTCGCGGAGCCCGATGGCGTTCCGCCGGAGACCGCGAGCCTGGCTGGTGGTGGTGGTGTCCTTGACGGCCATGGCAACCTCCACGGAGCTTGGTGCCTGGAGATGTCCCGAGCGTCTCACGGCCGGCCGCCGCCGGACAGGCCCAAGCTAACCGGGCCGGGCCGAGCTAGCGGGGCTGAATCAGGCTAGCCGGGCAGGCCCGCGCTGGCCGCCACGTAGCTGGCCACGTCGGCGTGGCTGGCGAACCACACGCCATGGTGCCCGGCGATGTAGTCGATGAGTTCCTCGAGGATCACGAACCGGGACCGGGGCCCGATCACGTGCGGGTGCATGGTCAGCTGGAACAGGCCGCCGTGCGCGAAGGCCTGGTCGAACTCATCGCGCCACATCTGGCCGATGGCCCGGGGCGGGGTGAACGGTCGGCCCGGGTCGGCAGGGAAGTACGGCGCGTCGTCCCGGATCCACTGCACCGGGATCTCCACGATGCCGGTAGGCCGGCCCGCCGCCTCGATCTCGTACGGGTCGTCGTCAGCCATCAGCGACGAGTCATAGCGCAGCCCGAGTTCCGCGATGATGTCCAGGGTGGCGTGACTGAAGTCCCAGGATGGGGTGCGGATGCCGGCCGGCTGGGTGCCGGTGAGCCGGGCCAGCGTCTCGGCCGCGCGAACGGTCAGCGAGCGCTCGGCCGCGGCCGGCAATTCGGAGTTCCGCTCATGGATCCAGCCGTGCAGCCCGACCTCGTGACCAGCCTGTGCGTAGCTGCGGACCTCGTCCGGGCGGAGCAGCGCGCAGACCGCGGGCACGTAGAACGAGGCCGGGATGCCGTGCCGACCCAGCAGCCGCAGGATGCGGGGCACCGCGGCCCGGGCGCCGTACTCGCCCTGGGACAGCCGGCCCGGGGAGGTCTGCCCGTCGCGCAGCCAGATCGTCTCGTGATCGGCGTCGAAGGACAGCGCCACCGCCGCCCGCATGCCACCCGGCCACGACGGTGGCGCCAGCGACCGCCCAGCGCGGACCTGGGTGACGGCCGCGCTGATGGCCGCATCGTCCCACTCCCATGGTGGCGGCGACCCCGGTGGGCCGGGCGGTGGGTCGCCGGCCCGGTTCAGGCCGGGTCCCGGTGCCCGTTGCGGCTGAACGCGCCGGGCAGCGGTCCCTGCCGGGGCAGCGACACCTCGGCGGTCACGTCGGCGGCCAGCCGCACGCTGTCCCCGTCCACCAGGCGCACCTCGGTGCCGGGCAGGACCCGGTCGCCGTTGACGAACGTGCCGTTGGTGGAGTGCTCGTCGCGGATGGTGGCCTGGCCGGTGTCGCTCACCGTGACCGTGGCGTGCCGTCGCGACACGTTGTCGTAACTGGCGAACGCGGCGGCGACCAGCGACTCCTCGGGGTCGCGGCCGAGCACCAGGGACGTACCCGCGGGCACTTCCACGTTGCCGGCGGGGAACACGAGGCGCAGCACGATCGGTGAGATGATCCCGGCCCGCGGCGGCAGCGGCTCGCGGCAGGACGGGCAGAACACCGCGGCCGGGTCCTGGACGGTGGTCCCGCAGTGCGGGCACGAGGCGGGGCCCGCGGCGGGCGCGGCCGCCCCCTCCCGCTTCAGGTACTCCTGCATCACGGTCGGCGGGGTGGCCGGCTCGTTCGCAGGGTTGTTCCTGGGCAGGTTGGCGCCGCACGTGAAGCAGATGAGGTCCTCCTGCCGGACCTCAGCGGCACACGCCGGGCAGGTGAGGGTCGCCATGTCGTCCTCCGGGACGGCGGCAGGGTAAGTGTCCACGAGAGCCTAACGCGCCGCGGCTGGCGCAAGTGCCAGCCGGGGCCGCGGCGGCCAGTAGCATCGCGCTTATGCGGCGCCGGCCCGCGAGAGGAACAGATGACCGCTTACCCGCTCAGCGACGAGCACCGCGCGCTCCGGGACACCGTGGCCGAGTTCGCCCGTGCAGTGGTCCAGCCGGTGATCGCCGGTTATTACGAGCGTGCCGAGTTCCCGTATGAGCTGGTCGCCCGGATGGCCAAGCTGGGCCTGTTCGGGCTGCCGTTCCCGGAGGAGTTCGGCGGCATGGGCGGCGACCTGTTCGCGCTCGGCCTGGCGCTGGAGGAACTGGCCCGGGTGGACTCGTCGGTGGCCATCACCCTGGAGGCCGCGGTGGCGCTGGGCGCGATGCCTATCTACCGGTTTGGCACCGACGCCCAGCGCCGGCGCTGGCTGCCGGCGCTGTGCTCGGGGGAGCGGCTGGCCGCGTTCGGGCTGACCGAGGCGGGCGGCGGGACCGACATCGCGGGTGGGATGCGCACCACGGCGCGGCTCGAGCCGTTGACCGGCGCGGCGGACGGTGGCTGGGTCATCGACGGCAGCAAGTCCTTCATCACGAACGCGGGCACCTCGATCACCTCGCTGGTCACCGTGCTGGCCGTGACCGGTGACCCGGGTGGCCGGGGGGACCAGAGTGGTCCGCGGGGGCAGGGTGGTCCGGGGGGGCAGGGTGGTCCGGGGGGGCAGGGTGGTCCGGGGGGGCGGGAGATCTCGGCCATTGTGGTGCCGTCCGGCACACCAGGTTTCTCGGTCGGCCCGGAGTACTCCAAGGTCGGCTGGTGCGCGTCAGATACCCGCGAGCTGGCCTTCACGTCGTGCCGGGTGCCCGCGGACCACCTGCTCGGGCGGCGCGGCCGCGGCTACGCCCAGTTCCTGGAGATCCTCGACGAGGGCCGGGTCGCCATCGCCGCGCTGGCCACCGGGCTGGCCCAGGGCTGCGTGGACGAGTGCCTGCGTTACGCGGCCCGGCGGACCGCGTTCGGCCAGCCGCTCGGCCAGTTCCAGGCCACCCAGTTCAAGGTGGCGGACATGGCCGCCCGGGTGCACGTGGCCCGGCTGGCCTGGTACGACGCGGCGGCCCGGCTGGCCGCCGGGGAGCCGGCCAAGCAGCAGGCGGCCATCGCCAAGCTGGTGTCGTCCAACGCCGCGATGGACAACGCCCGGGATGCCACCCAGCTTTTCGGCGGCTACGGATTCATGAATGAATTCCCGGTCGCCCGGTTCTACCGGGACGCGAAGGTGCTCGAGATCGGCGAGGGCACGTCCGAGGTGCAGCGCATGATCATCGCCCGGGAACTCGGCCTGCGCCAGGGCGGCCGTCCGGACCCGGCCTAGAAAGCACTGCGGTACTTGTGGCCGGAAGAGCCCAGAGTGAAATAGCCATCGAGGGGCAGCCTGGCGGTTCGCACGGGGCGCGAATCGGGTATCCCGGCCGGGCTATCCGGGTTTCCGCCCGGTAAATGGCTGGCTAAGTGGGCGCCATGGCCTGGCCGGGGCCGATCTGTGCTGGGGTAGCCCGGGGTGGCCTGGCCGTGGCCGGCGCCGCACGGTGCCGTGGTGTGCGGCTGGCGGTGCCCGCCGGAGCGGCCCGGGCCGGGCCCGTTGCTCCTGCGCGGCCCGGCCTGCCCTGGCCAGCGGCCCGGTCTGTCCTGGCCAGCGGTGAGAGAGGCGGGACCTGCTGGTCTCGTTTGCCGAACCGGGCTCGGCACCCTCGCCGACCGGGCATACTGAGAGCTTCCGGGCAAGGCCCCCCGTGGCGAACTGCTGGACCAAGCGGCACACTTGGCGCGCTGAGCACGGAACTGCTTAGTTGGTCCAGAACGAACCCCCGGCGGTGACGACGGAGAGTACCCTACTCACGTCGAGCTATCCGCCAAACATCACCTTAGAAGAGCGTTTTCCCCCATAAGGTACTGATCACGGCCGATGGTGAGACGTTATGGTTAGCCGTTGGCCGCGTCCGCGCGCGGGGCTCACAGAATCGTCACCCGGGAAGGGGTGCGTCATGTCAGTTCCGCCGCCGGTCCAGCGGGCCTGCTGGCTCGCCACACTAGCCAGGTGAAAGGTGCAGAGGCTGTGCGGTCCCGCAGCAGTAAGACCGATGCCCGGCCGGCTGACGAAGCAGCGTCGGCCGACGCCTCCACCGGAGCCGGCTTGGCGTCCCGCGCACCCGCCGACGTTGACGGGCGGGAGGCTGGCGCTGGCGCCGACCCCGGGAGCAATGGCCAGGCCACTACCAGCCAGCGGCCGACGGGCTCGCGCCGTGGCCTGAAGAACTGGCGGGTGCGATCGCGGCTCGTCCTGCTCATCGCCATCCCCACCCTGACCGCCGTCGTGCTCGGCGGCATCAGCATCCTTTCCTACGCGCGCAGCGCCACCGCCGACGGGCGGGTCCAGCAACTCGCCACGCTGAGCTCGAACATTACGCAGCTCGCCCAGCGGCTTGAGGAGGAGCGGGACCGGACCGTCTACTACATCTCCCTGGGCGCCAATGGCGGCCGGCAGCAGGAAGTGCAGGCTGGCCGGCCTGTCGGCCAGACTGGGAGCGAGCTCGGTGTTATCAACCAGGACTACGCGCAGACCAACCGGTCCGTGGCGCTGGTCGATCATGAGCTGGGCCAGATCGGCGGTTCGTTCCCGTCGCAGGCGCAGCAGGAGGCGGCTCTCGCCCGCGTTAGCCTGCACAACCTCAAGGAGCTGCGCCTCGCCTCGACGGCCACCGAGCTGCCGCCGCTGGTCGTGGTGCAGAGGTACACCCAGCTGATCGACAACCTGCTGGCCCTGGTCGACGTGACCGGCCAGGGCACCAGCGATGCCACGCTGAGCCAGGACATCCGGGTCCTCGGGCTGGTCACCCGGATGGCGGAGGAAGCCTCCGAGCAGCGGGGTATTCTCACCGCCGGCCTGCTGCAACGGCAACTCACCTCCAACGAGCTGACCGCGCTCAACGCGGCCGTGTCCGAGCAGGCGAGTAACCTGCAGTCGTTCAACAGCTCAGCCAGCGCCGCGCAGCGCAACCTCTGGAACAACACCGTGGCCTCGTCGTTCGTGTTCCAGGCGAACGACGAGGAAAACCAGGCCATCGCCACCGCGCAGCAGGACAACGACTCGCTGAAGGCGGATACGGCCAACGCCGACACCTGGTACGGCTCGGTCACGAACGAGATCGACACCCAGATGGGGTCGGTCGAGCATGCGCTCAACAACCAGATCACATCGCGTGCCGCCCAGCTGCACAAGGACGCGCTGACGTACGCCATCGCGATCGGTCTGGCGGTCTTGATCGTGCTCGGGCTGGGCCTGTTCCTCACCGTTGTCGTCGGGCGGTCCATGGTCCGGCCGCTGCGCCGGCTGCGGGCAGGAGCTCTCGAAGTGGCTGGTGTGCGGCTGCCGGACATGGTCCGCCGGATGAGCGAGTCCGACGGGACGGCCGTCTCGTTCGATGTCGCGCCGATCGACGTGGACTCCACCGACGAGATCGGTGAAGTCGCCCGGGCGTTCGACCAGGTCCACCGGGAAGCGCTCCGGCTGGCCGCCAACGAGGCCGCGCTGCGCGGCAACGTCAACGCGATGTTCGTCAACCTGTCCCGGCGCAGCCAGTCCCTGGTGGAGCGCCAGATCCGGCTGATCGACGACCTGGAGCAGGGCGAGCAGGACCCGGAGCGGTTGTCCAACCTGTTCCAGATGGACCACCTGGCCACCCGGATGCGGCGCAACTCGGAAAACCTCCTGGTCCTCGCGGGCCACGATGTGTCCCGCCGGTGGAACCAGCCGGTCGCCCTGGTGGACGTGCTCCGCGCCGCCGTGTCCGAGATCGAGCAGTACGAGCGGGTCTCGATGAACGTCCAGCCGGGCATCGCGGTGCGCGGCCAGGCCGTCAACGACGTGGTCCACCTGGTTGCGGAGCTGGTGGAGAACGCCACCTCCTTCTCCTCGGCAGAGACCCCGGTGACCGTATCCGGGCACCTGCTTAACAGCGGCGGGGTACTGCTGGACATCAGCGATCAGGGCGTGGGCATGGGCGCCGAGGAGATGGCGCACGCAAACTGGCGGCTGGACAATCCGCCGGTGGTGGATGTGGCTGTGTCCCGCCGGATGGGCCTGTTCGTGGTGGCCCGGCTGGCCGCCCGGCACGGCATCCGGGTCCGGCTCCGGCCCGCCCCCGACCGGCGGCCTGACCGCGCTGGTCTGGCTGCCAGATGAAACGGTCACCCATGACAGCGCCGGCCCGGGCCCCGGGTCGCGCCGGTTCGACCGTAACGGCGGCCCCGACGTTGTTGAGCCACTGGCCACCGCCGGCCAGCTCGGTGCCGAATGGGGCATGCCCAGCGGGCGCAGCGCGGCTGAGGAAGCGGTGAACGCGGCCCGTGCGCCGCGGTTCACCCCGCTGCACACCGAGAACGGGGACGCGGCCACCACGGCTGGCTTCCCCGCGGTCAACGCGGCCTGGGACGACCCGCTGACCCGGTCGACCGGTAATGCCTGGGAGAACGGCAAGTCGTCCGAGCCAGCCGAGCCGCCGGCCGGCCAGGGCTGGGATGACGCACCCGCCGCCAAGTCCGCCAGCCCGGCCTGGGGTGACCCCCCGGACCAGGAGGCCGGCCCAGCCTGGGATGACGCGTCGGCCAAGCCAGCCAGCCAGGGCTGGGAAGAGCCGCTCAGCCCGCCCGCCGGTGCACCGCCGCCAGCCGCCGCCACCGGGCCGCTTCCGTCGGTATCCGGTAACGGTGGCCCGGCGCCTTCGTTCGGCACCCCGCGGGGCAGTGACTCGCCGTCCGGTCTGCCGACCAGGCTGCCGTCCCGCCCGATCCGCGGTTTCGGTAACGGCGGCAACGATTCAGGGCCGATCCGGCGGGAGGTCGTGGTACCCCCGGCCGCGCCGCTCGGTCAGGGCAACCGGCTGCCCATCTTCGAGTCGGTGGAGTCGGACTGGTTCCGCCGCGGTCGGCACAGTGCGGACCGCGCGAATGGGCCCAGCGGGCCGAACGGGCCCAGCGGGCCGAACGGGCCCAGCGGGCCTAGTGCGGCCCCGGCGGAGAGCACGTCGAGCTGGACCTCCGCGGCCGACGAGGGCTGGCGGGCCGCGGAAGCGGTGAGCAAGCCAGCCTCCGGCGGGGTGACCCTGTCCGGTCTGCCGAAGCGGGTGCCCAAGGCCAACCTGGTGCCCGGGACGGTGGGGGCGAACGCCGAGTCTGCACCGCCGCCCATCCGGTCGGCGGCGACGACCAGGGACCGGTTCGCCGCCTTCCAGCGCGGTGTCCGGGAAGCACGGGCCAGCGCGAACAGCGACGAGGATGGTGGCGGTGAGGGAGACGATGTTACATGAGGGGGGGCGCGGCTTGGCCGCAGGTGCTGATGCTTCTTATGGTGGGGTCGCCGAGAAAGGAGGGTTCGTGAGTCCGCTAACCCGTCCCATCCAGGACCTGAACTGGCTGATCACGAACTTCGTGGAGAGGGTCCCGTCTGTCGCGCATGCCATTGTGGTCTCCTCAGATGGGCTGCCCCTGGCGTTCTCGAACGGCTTCCCAGCCGACCGCGTGGACCAGCTCGCGGCAGTGACTTCCGGTCTGACCAGCTTGACGCAGGGTGCGTCGCGGGTCTTCGAAGGTGGGCCGGTCACCCAGACGGTCGTTGAGATGCAGCGGGGCCTGCTGCTGGTGATGGCTATCAGCGACGGATCGAGCCTTGCGGTGCTCGCATCCGCCGACTGTGACATGGGCCTGGTGGCCTACGAGATGGCGCTCCTGGTGGAGCGCGTTGGCCGCGCCCTGACGCCTGACATGCGTGGGGCGCTGCGGTCGGAGGATGGCAGATAGTGACTGGAGAAACCGTTGTCCGGCCCCGGCCTGGATGACTGGCCGCCGACTGGGGGGCAACGTGGCCCCGGGTTCGGCGGCGGAAAGCGTGCACGTGAGGCTGAACTGTCTGGGAGCGGGCTGGTCCGGCCGTATGCGGTCACCGGGGGGCGGACGAAACCCCGGTACCAGCTCCAGATCGAGGCGATGGTGGCCGCGTCTCACTACGAGGCGCGGGACCTGTCGAGCCTGAGCCCGGAGTGTCAGGCCATCCTCGGGTTCTGCCGCGATTGGCGTTCAGTGGCGGAGATATCGGCTGTGCTCAGGATGCCTCTGGGCGTAGCCCGTGTCCTCGTGGCTGACATGGCGGTGGAAGGGCTCGTCCGGGTGCACCAGCTGGACCATGCATCTGGCCGCCCAGATCTCAACCTGCTCGAAAGGGTGCTCAGTGGACTTCGCAAGCTCTAGTCCCGTGCGGGGCACGGCTGGGGATTCCGCCGCGATGACGTCGGTGAAAATCGTCGTCGCGGGAGGCTTCGGTGTCGGCAAGACCACATTCGTCGGATCGGTGTCGGAGATCACCCCGCTGACCACTGAGGCAGTCATGACCTCAGCCAGCGCTGGCGTTGACGACCTTTCGGCCGTGCCGGACAAGACCACCACCACGGTGGCCATGGACTTCGGCCGGGTCACGCTGGATGCCGGGCTGATCCTGTACCTGTTCGGCACCCCTGGGCAGCACCGGTTCTGGTTCATGTGGGACGACCTGATCCAGGGCGCCATCGGGGCCGTGGTACTGGTGGACACCCGGCGGCTGGCTGACTCCTTCCCGGCGGTGGACTACTTCGAGACCGCGGGCTTGCCGTTCATCGTGGCCATCAACGGCTTCCACGGCGAGTTCCCGCACGGTGTGCAGGATGTCCAGGAAGCGCTGTCGGTCAGCCCCAACGTCCCTGTCGTGCAGTGTGACGCGCGGGGCCGGAAATCCACCAAGGCCACGCTCATCGCGCTGGTCGAGCACGCCATGGCCATGCAGCTGAGCACGCGCTAAGTACTCGCGCCGCGCAGCGCACGGCCGCAGTGCGAAGGCCGGGCGCGAGGACACCACGGCAGGCGCGCCGCACTGGGGCGGCAGCGTCTGCTGTAATGTTCAGGCGCTGTTGTCCGGGGCGGTAGCTCAGCCGGTCAGAGCAGCGGACTCATAATCCGTCGGTCGTGGGTTCGAGCCCCACCCGCCCCACTCATCGAAGCCTCTGCTAAGGGTCTGTCGACCTGCGGAAACGCCTTAGTTCTGTGATCTTGGATTCTAGGGCAGTAGGCAGCTGTGTGCGGCCCGAGGCCGTGATCTGCGGCTGGCTGTGCCCAATACGTGCCCAAGACCAAGATCACTCTGGTTAGTCCTGGCGCAGCGCTTCGCTGATCCGGCGCTTGGCGAGTTCGTCCTGGCCTACGAGGCACTTGGCGTAGATCCGGAGCAGCACGTCCACGCCGTGTCCGGCCCAATCGGCTACCTGGGTCGGATAGATGCCGCCGTTCAGCCATGTGGACAGGCAGGCATGCCGCAGGTCGTATGGTCGCCGGGCGAGCGGTGAGGCCTGCTCAGCCGCGGTCAGGGCCACCTGGCGGGCTTTGATCCAGGCCCGCCGGTAGGTGATGGTGGGCAGCTCGCCGCCGCGCACTCCGCTGAAGAGGCGGCCGTCTAGGGCGGCGCCGAACTCGGCCAGATGTTGCCGCAGGAACCGGGTCAGCTCGGGATGAGTCGGCACGACGCGGCTAGTCTCCTTCCGCCCGGTGCTTGAGCTGCCGCCGTTCCCGAGCGCTCCCATCATCAGTCCACTCGCTGCCCGCATCGGGCGTAGCGGCGCGAAGATGCAGCTCGCCCCAGTCGTCAGCCTGTGAGGGATCCTGCGGAAGGACCACGTTGTCGTCGTGCAGATTGATCGCCTCCTCGGGACGCAGCCCCGCGTAGTACATCACCGCGAAGAAGGCAACGAGCCGTGGCCCACTGGGCTGCTGAGCACGGACCGCAGCCAGCAGTGCCCGCGCCTGGCGCGGGTTCACGACGCTGCGCCGGTCGACCTGAGTGGACACCTTGGGCGCTTTCCACTTGAGGACCCGGATCGGGTTCGTGTCGAGGTGGCCCAGCTCGACTGCGTAGTCCATTGCGTTGGCCAGAATCGTGCGGTGCCGCCGGGCGGTACTCGCGGCGGCGTTCCTGCCGTCCAGTCGGCCGGTGGCCTGGTCCAGCATTCTCCGGGCCGTCGCGGCCTCGGTGAGAGCTAAGAGGGGAGCGCTGTTGCGGGTGACCCAGGCGAGAACCGCAGCTACCTCGGCGGGTGGGTCCGAGCGCTGCTTGGTGTTGAAGCCCCAGCGCGCCAGTGCCTGGCGGATATTCGCGTCGTCTGGCCGCCCGCGTGGCTCGGTCAGCATCGCCGGCGTGGCCGCAGTCAGGGCGCGGGCGATGTCCTTGCGGTACTTGGCCGAGGCCTGCTTCCACTTCATGTCCACGTAGGTGCAGGCGAACTCGTACCAGGTGATCTGGGCCTTCTCGCGCTCCCAAGCTGTCGGCCGTCCAGTGGCGAGGCTGAACGCCTCGCCTTTGCGGGTGGCGGTCAGGAGCGAGCTGCGGAAACTGTCGGCCTGCGCGGCATTGCGGAAGCCTTCCTTCCACAGTCTGGCTCCGACCTTCCAGCGCACTTTGTACGTGGTTACCTCGGCGCCCTTGTAGACCTCGGTCCGGTAGACCCGTACGTCGAAGGTGGTGCCGCCGTCACTCATCAGGCTGCTTCCTCGTGTGCGGCCAGCCAGCGCTGGTACTCGGACCGCCGGATGCGCAGGCTGCCGTTCGGCAGCGTGATGCACCTGGGCGCCCGGCCCTTGGCCCGCCATTCGTAGAACGTCCGGCGGCTGATGCCGAGATCGGCGCACACCTCCGCGATGGTGAGCTTGTCCCGCTCCCGGGTGCCGTGGGCCTGGTCCGTGCTAGCCATGGCGCGGCCTCGCACTCGCAACGCCAATCCAGTCATCGGGCGCGAACCGCCGAACTGGCTCGCGCAGCCGCTTGTCCATCGTGACTCTTCTTCCGTGGGGTTGGGCAACAAGGGGTTCCTCGCCGGGTGCGTCACGTTGGCGGCGGGGGTGCTAGCCCTGCTGGCGCGTTCCGCAACAGCTGGCCCCTGCTTGCCCTGGTCATCCCAGGAAGCAGATGTCTGGCACTGGCTTGAGGCGATGGGGGAGTGGACGGGGACGAAACCCCGCGGGTCGGCGCGTCCCCTGCCGGGACGGCGGACTTGAAAGCTTGCCGGTGCTCCTGGGCGTTCGGCCCGGCCCCTTCGGCGGTCTCTCCTGGCTCCAGCATCTACTGTGCAGCCGAGGTCAGACGGATGCAAATGCCGGCCGCTCGTGTCGGTCAGGTTACGAGTGTCCGCAGAAGACCGCAGGCGTCCGTTAACGTCCGTCACGGACCAACCCGGCCCGAAAAGTGTGATGTAAGTCACATGACATAAGAGCGTCCGGACCTGATCCGCAACGTCCCTCCGCCAGTTGGCCGGGGGACGGGCAACTCGGGTTGTCATACCTCGCCCGCATCCTGGATCGCGTGGGACGAGCAAAACGCCGGTCGAGCCCGAGAGCCAAGCGGGCACAGCCGAAGCCGCGGCAAGAGGCGCCAGCGCAGTCGCCAAGCCAAGCGCAGGCGGTTTCCAGGATGCCTGCCGCCGAGGTGCTGGACCAGATCGAGCGTACCCGGACTGCTCAGCTCAGGGCAGAAGCCGCCCTCGCGAAGCTGATCGACCAGGCCGTCAGTCAGGGCATCGGGTGGCCGGAGATCGCCGCCCGGCTGAGCGTGACCAGACAAGCGGCCCGTCAGCACTACCAGCGCCGCCATCGCGGAGGCCCGACCGTTCAGGATGGACGCAGCTGACCAGCGGTAAGAGCAGCCAGTGTCAAGCATCAGGTGGCACAGACAACGTCTGTTGCCCGGGTCTTACCGGCCCGCTGGTACCGCCTAATATGCCGTCTGAGCAGCGGAAACAGCCGTGATCCCCCGCCGTGACAACGGACGTTGTCCAAGGTGGTGAGAACTATCTCTACTTATTCAAGGGCGCGCGGAGCGCGCCGCGTGCCTGGCGGCGCGGGGCCATCTGCGCGGGCGGCAGCACATCAGGTGTTAATGATCGAACGAGGCGGCCCCGGCCGGAAGGGTTGGACGCGAAGCGCCCGGGAAACGTCGGCAGCGGGGGCGCGGCCACACCGCCTTAGCGCCTTCGGCGGACAGCGGGCGGCCCGCCAGGCCGTAGTCCCCGGGCCCGCGCCTCCTGCAGCTGGCCACCGCGACGAACACCGATGCGCCGGGCCACGCGCCGAGCCGGGCCATCCTCCCGGCGCTCCAGTCTCGAACCGGGCAAGATCACGGTCAAGAGCGCTTCGCGTCACACGTGATGCCCTACGGGCCCTCTTGACCGTGATCTTGCCCGGCTCGGTTCAGCGCCTATCGGGAGCATGGGACGGGAGCGGACTCCGGCCAACTGGTCCCCCCGGCCCCATAGGCTCAGATCCATGAAACAGGCGATCTACGGGACCTTCCCCGTCGTCTACCCGGCCGCGGCTGACTACTTCGACTGCGAAGCAGCCTGCGCTCTCGCTGACGGCCGGTGCGACGGCCCTGTAAAGGTGCACGCCTACTTCTACACCGAGGGCCCGGACCTGGTGGACGCCGACGGCGAGATCGTCGCGGAAGTCCCCTCGGCCGCCGAGCTGCTCCTGGCCGATGGGATCGACTACATCGAGCTTTGTGCTGTCCACCACAGCGAGTGGTGGCACGATCAGCGGGACGAGTACAGGGCTCGAGCAAAGGCTGACAACACTAACTGACAACAGCCGGTGCGATGTACTCCGGTCCCGAGAACCACCGCACGCCCTCTGCGACCTCGATTCCATCGCCAGGACGCCAACCTCTGCTCAACTGATAAGGAAGAGGCTCGTGGCTCAAATCCACGAAGCCCACTCAGATCAAGACTCCTGCTGGCTCCTGGCCGCAGCAAAATTCATCGATAGTCGTCAGGTGGAGCCGTTGGCACAAACAAGCTGGATCGACAAGCCAGAGATGCTGGCCGCCTCCCCGGCATAGAACACTGCCCCTGAGCCGTCAGGATTCACAGTCACACCCGTGTAATCCGACTGGAGGAAGGGTAGAGTACCGGCCTCCTGCACGGCTACTTTGCCCGGTGGGCACAAGATGGTGGCCTGGTCAACTCCCCCAGAACACAGCGGGCTACCCGAAACTGTGACGTTGCCGAGATTGTCAAGCGATGCCGTGCAATCGATAAGCTGCCACCCAGTCAATCCTGAAGCAACGGTGCTAGGCCAAGAAATGCCCCTCTCGTTCTTACGGCAGCTTTGGGTGCTGCTATCAATGACCCTCAGCCGACCGCCGTGCACGTTGTAGCAGGCATGGATGGTACCTGAGGAATCGGGGATAGACGCCTGCGCGACGCCAAAGCCTACGCCGATACAGGAAAGCACGCCCGAGGTCACTAGAGCGGCCGACCAAAGCCTAACTCTCATCAATATTCTCCTCTCTGACTCAGACGAACGTTACACGCAAAGAACTTGTACTGCAGTCGAAATGCTTTACGTCCGTTATGCCTTTAGACAAACTGACCTGAACGTGCGAAAGGGGCACACCAATCCATACGAGCAACGGGCTGCGGTAGGGGCAAGACCCTGTCTAACCCTCGCCAGGAAGGCGACAACCCAGCTTCGGCTGATCCCGCATGAATGCGGCAAGCGTAACGTCACAGCCGATCACTGGATATGCGGATTGATGCTCTCGAGACATCACAATGGTTGGGGATGCACACTGACACCCACAACCGGCACCAACGAGCTCGGCATCCAGGGAAGCCCTGAGGGGACAGCGACCTAAAACGGTGAGTCCCTAGTCGGCGGACTTGGACTTCGTTGCATCGCCATTGCCTCGACCTCCGCCTGCCCACATCCCTGCTCGGCCATCCGTCAGGAGGGCGGAGGGGCCTCGAATTCCCGCCGCTTCCGTTCAAATTCAGTATCTACAATTGTGCAAAATCTCCGTTCAAGTTTCGTCTTGGCGTTCGACTCTATAGACCTCACGTACCTCCGCCCACCATTCACGTGCAAACTCAGAAGTGAACAGATGGGCTGATTCAACTCGAACGCTTTCGTCAGACATTGCTTTGATCGAGTGGCTTGCCTCCCAATGCCTCACCTGCCAATTTACTAATGCCCCTTTGCCCATCCGCTCAGCATCGGAGAATCCGAATGCACCAGCAGCCAGTGTTGGACTACTCAACGACATCTGAATGAGAATGGCCTGCATCGCCCGCGTGGCCTGAAGCTGACTAATTCGGAGCTGGCGATTTTGCAGAAGAAGGCTTGCTGCAACTCCCACCAGCGCGATCGAGGATATTAGTATGGATATCAGAGAGATAACCATGTACCAGCCACCCATCAAGTAGTTCGAACGCATGATAAATGAGCCTTTTTCGTGCGCCCAGCAGAACAGGAGGTAGCACCGTGACGTAAGGCCATGGTGGTTCTTCGTGTTCGTAAGCTCGTCGTCGCCTGCCGGTGTGAGTCCGGTCCGGGTAGCTGCCAGGAGGCCCGGTAGCAGGCTGGCGGTGCCGTCTGGAAACGGGCGGGGCCGGAGCCCAGCGTCAGAAGCCCTTTCGGGGGGAGCGACGATGCGGTCCGTAGCATGACGCGAAGCCTGCGGCGTCGTTACTCAGCCGCCTTCTGGGTGGACGAGGGAGTGCCGAGCCTCTCGAAATCGGGGCGAAGGCCATGGAAGCGGTGCAGATCCTGGATTGCAGCCGTGAAGGACTCCCCGGCGTATTCGGCGCGGAACGTATCGAGGGTGGCGGCGGGAACTGGGGAGGCCCTCCCCGGCTCGGCAGCCTGCGGGTGTTGCTGCCGGAGCGTGGCGTTCTATAACCGGTGACCCCGGGAAATGGATGGCTGGCCGGGTGGGCGTCGGAGGCGGCCGTAGTACCGGTTGAGCCGCAGGACAACACAACCTGCGGTGATGGGAAGGGCCGCTGCTTCGTCGGTGCACATGCCTGTTAGGAGGGGCCCGGTGAGTGCCGTTTCGGCTAGTCCCGCCGCTTTGGGGTCTGGGGTGTCCCTGGACCCGGTCCGTGCTTTGCAGCATGCGCTCTACCGGGCGGCCAAGGCCGATCCCGGGCGGAGATTCCACGCGCTATATGACAAGGTCAGCCGCAGTGACGTTCTGTGGCGCGCGTGGGCTGCGGTGCGCAGTAATAATGGCGCGCCGGGCATTGACAAGGTCACCTTGGCCTCCGTCGAGGAGTACGGGGTTGCCCGGCTGCTCGATGAGCTGGCCAGCGAACTGGGGGAGAAGAAATACCGGCCGTTGCCGGCCCGGCGGGTGATGATCCCGAAGCCGGGAACGGCGGAGCAGCGGCCGTTGTCGATTCCCCCGGTCCGCGACCGGATCGTGCAGGCCGCAGCGAAGATCGTGCTCGAGCCGGTCTTCGAGGCGGACTTCCTGCCAGCCAGCTTCGGGTTCCGCCCGAAGCGCTCGGCGCACGATGCCCTGCAGGTGCTCATCGATGAGTGCGGGCGGGGCCGCCGGTGGGTGGTTGAGACGGACATCGCCAGCTGTTTCACGGCGATCCCGCATGAGAAGTTGATGCAGGCGGTGCAGGAACGCGTCTGCGACCAGGCCGTCCTGAAGCTGCTGCGCGTGATGCTGCGCGCCGGGGTGATGGAGGACGGGCAGGTCCGGCGGAGCGTGACCGGGACCCCACAAGGCGGTGTGCTTTCACCGCTGATGTGCAACGTCTACCTGCACCGGCTGGACCGGGCATGGGACGAGCATGACGGGGTGCTGGTGCGGTTCGCCGATGATCTGGTCGTGATGTGCTGGTCCCGGGGCCAGGCTGAGCGGGCGCTGGAGTGCCTGACGGCCTTGCTGGCTGATCTCGGCCTGGAGCCGAAGGCGGCCAAGACCCGCATCGTGCACCTGGAGGTAGGAGGCCCGGGGTTTGATTTCCTGGGCTTTCACCACCGGCTGGTGCGCTCGCGGGGGGACCGGGGCAAGCCGAAGGTGACGTTCTTGGCCCGCTGGCCCGCGGACAGGGCCATGCAGCATGCCCGTGACCGGATCCGGGAGCTGACCGGACGGCGCTGGCTGCCGCTGCGGCCCGGGGCGATCGCGCAGGAGGTGAACGCGTTCCTGCGCGGCTGGGCTGCGTACTTCAGGTACGGGCATTCAGCTCAGCGCCTCAGCAAGATCAGGCAGTACGCGCGGATGCGGCTCGCGCTGTTCATCAGCAAGAAGCACCGCCGCAGCCGCGCCTTCGGATGGTGGGTAATACTCACCTCGACTCCGAGGGAACTCGGCCTGATCAGCTTGTATGGAATCGTCGTCGCACCCAGGGCCGGGAAGCCCTGGCGGGACAGGCCGAATGCCGGCGGTGAACGGCGTCGGTGAGCCGTGTGCGGGAGAACCGCACGCACGGTTCGAAGCGGCGGGGGCTGGAAACGGAGCGACCTGACCATGGACCGGCAGCGAAGCAGCCCGCAGGGGAAACCCGGGGAAAAGTGGCTGCCGGACCTAAACGCCAGGCAACGCCACCGCGCCAGCCCCCGACCCTACATCCTTGGGTCTCGCGGGCTTGCAGGACGTGGATGGCTTTGGCCAGCTGCCCGGCGCGCCAGGGGCAGCAGCGGAGTTTGCGCAGGATGCGCCAGGTCTTGAGCTGGGCGTTGGCGCGTTCCCCGGGAGAGCGTAGCTGGGCATGGGCGCGGTTGGCGTCTTTCTGCGAGGCGGGCTTGCCGCGCCCCCGGTAGGGAATGCGGACGTGGTCACCGGCGCCGGCGTAGCCCTTGTCGGCCAGGACCACCAGGCCGGAGTCGGCGAGTTCGCGCAGGACGCCCCAGATCCGGGCCGCGGTCAGGTCGTGCACCGCCCCGGGCAGCGGCCCGGAGACCCACAGGATCTCGCCGTCCGGGGCCGAGATGACCTGCAGGTTCATTCCGTGATGGCGGTGCTTGCCGGAGTAGAACGGCCGGTCGGCGGCCACCCGGTCGATGGGGATTAATGTGCCGTCGATGACCACGTACGCGTGACCGGCGTGCGTGGCGCCGGCCAGCACCCGGCGCAGCTTCGGGGAGCGGGCGGCCAGCAGGGCGACGGTCTCGGTGACATAGCGCCAGGCCGTGGCGGTACCAACGCCGAACCCGGCCGCGAGGTCGGCGAACGTCTCGCCCTTGCGCAGGTAGGCCAGGATCAGCAGGGCCTGCCGGCCGGGGTTGAGCTTGCGCCAGCACGACCCGATCTGCCAGCGGTGGCGGCGGATGACCCCGGCGGTGTAGTTGAGAGTCCGGGACGACAACGGCAGCGCGGCAGGGTAGAAAAGCATCGGAGCCCCTCGGTGGCAGATGCGGATCTTGGTCGATCGCTTCATCTACCAGGGGCTTCGCTGCGTCCCAAGCCGACACGCCGCCCGTGATCAGCGCATATGCCGGGTCACTCCAAGATCAGGATGAAAAAGGCTCAATGTATCGTAGCGGGACACAGCGTTGGCTTCAGAGCAGCAGACGTCGCCTTTTAGAGCCTGCTTGAGAACTCAGGCGGCTCGTGGCTGGGCGGTGGCTGATTGCCGGGCGAGGCGGCGGGTCATGACGATGATCATGGCCCAGTGGACGTAGGTCTGGTGGCGGGCGGGCAGCCGTTCGTAGTCGCGGACGGTGCGGCGGTGGCGGGTGATCCACGACAAGGTCCGCTCTACCACCCACCTGCGGGGCAGGACCTTGAAGGTGTGCAGGTCATCGGGCCTTTTCACGATCTGGAGGGTGATGCGCAGGCGGGTGTTGGCCCAGGTGACCAGCTTGCCCGCGTAGCCGCCATCCGCCCAGGTGAGCTGGATGGAGGGGAAGGCGCGGCGCAGGTTCCACAGCAGCGGTTTCGCGGCGTCGCGGTCCTGGACGGACGCGGCGGTGACCAGCATCATCAGCAGTAAGCCGCCGGTGTCGACGGCGATGTGGCGCTTGGTCCCGTTGATCTTCTTCCCGGCGTCGTAGCCACGGCGGGCACGCGCGATCATCTCCGAGCCCTTCACCGACTGGGAATCGATGATCGCCGCGGTCGGTGCCGGGCTCCGGCCGGCCGCGGCGCGGACCCGGCCGCGCAGGTCATCATGCATCCGGGCGGTGGAGCCGTCCGCCTCCCACTTGCCAGCCCACCAGTACACCGTCCCGGCGGGCGGGAAGTCGGCGGGCAGCGCCCGCCACACCGGCCCGTTATGGGTGAGGTAGCGGATCGCATCGGCGATGTCGCGCATGCACCAGCTGGCGGGACGGCCGCCGCGCCCGGCCAGCCACGCCGGGGGCGGCAGCGACGGCTCGCAGACCGCCCATTCCGCTGCGGTCATGTCTGAGGGGTAGCGGCGGGCGCGGGTGCTGCGGGAGGCCCCGCCGGGGCAGCACCGGCACGCCACCGCGCCGGCGACCGGGGCCGGGTGGACACGCTCATCGGCGGCAGGGTAGAACGGCACGCAAGGCTCCTGGCATCGCGCTGGATTCGACACCCAAGCGATTACCAGGAGCCTCTTGCGTCACATCAGCGACACGCCGCGCCACGTCCAGGAAGATCCGGATGCGTCCGGCCTGCGGCAGGCAGGTTCTCAAGCAGGCTCTTAGAGAGCAGGCACGGCCACCTGTCGCCTCCTAAGCCGTGTGCCCGGTACGTGCTGGGTCGAGCGGTCAGATCCAGGCATCCACGGTCACTCAAGAGACCCAGCACCACGACGATGACCTGCATGAGCGCTGGTCTGCGAGGTGCAGTCGCAGCCTTCCAAGCTGGTGTTGCATCCACTCACGTGGATAGTCCGGGGTCGACTGCCTGGCACAGACTGACACCTGTGGCCGACACCAATGAGAGAAGACCAGCATCGGCAGCAGTGGATCCGCGGAGGCACGTATGCCCAGGTGAGGGACCTTCCTGGACGTCTGTGCGGCACCTTCTAAGCAGCCGGTCCCTACCGGCCCTCGGAGCAGCCGCTGGCCCTGGACCTCCTGCACTGCTTCGGCCCGGGGATGCTGGTGCTCGCGGACCGGAAGTTCCTGTCCTGGTCCCTGGCCCGCGCCTTCCTCGCCACGGGCGCGCGCATGCTGTGGCGCGCATCGTCGTCCTTCGCGCTGCGGCCGGTGAAGGTCCCGCCCGACGGCACGTACCTGGCGGAACTGAAGCCGCCCCGCAAGAGCGACGGCCCCGTGATCACCGTGCCAGGCCCGGCCGGGCGGACCACGAGATCATGAGCCGCTTCTCTTCGCCGTGAGGGTCCGCTACCGTCTGAGAGATGGCCGAGGCGCACCGTCAACCCGAGGTGGATCAGTTCATCGCTTGGCTGACGCGGGTAACGCAAATAAAGGAGAAAGACCCCAAGGCGGGAGACACCCGGGTGCAGCTGGGCGACAAGCTGGGCCCGGGCGGCAAGAAGAAGATCGACACAGATCTGAGCGGTGCCTATCTACCCGCTTGGCAGTACGTGGTGTCCACGTACCTCGGTCCGGTTGAAGAGATTACCGATGGCCCGCTCACGGCGAAGATGCTTGCGGAGGGCAAACAGCTGTACAAAGCCGCCGCGTCGATGACGGTGCCCTACGAGCCCGCGGAGCGCGAGCGCGAAAGCTACAGCCGTGTCGTGGCTCCGGTGCTGGCTGGGTTCAGCCTGCCAGCGATCGTCAGCCTGGCAACAGCGAAAACGCCGGTCCAGCCATATCGCGACATCGCGCTGTCCTGCTTGATCACGGCCACCGGCTTTTTCCTTATCAGCTTCCAACTCACCATCGGCCGGGTATACCGCCAGCTCTTTAACTGGGGAACGCTCCGCGCCGGGCTCACCTTCTTCGGCATCGTCTTCCTGGTCGCAGCCGTCATGGTGCTCGTTGCCGCCGTAGCCCAGCATTGGTGGGTTAACCTTGCGCTGGCAGCCCTCGGCCTAGGGGGTCTCACTCAAGCACTCGCATTGGGTTGGCTGAAGCTGCCGATTAGCCGACGATGGACGGTATGACTCGCACGCCTCGCTGGCCATGCTTTTCGTCCCGCTTCCCACAGCGTCGGTGATGCTGACCTCAGCCGCGTTGTAGGCCAACGACCCAGGATGGACTCCCAACGGTGTCCAGAGAATGCCAGTATTAAGCCGAGGCAGCCCCGCGCCACCACGTGCCCGATCATGCAGTAAGACACGGAAACTCCAGGTCACTCATGAGGTCAGCGCCATGACTGTGACCTGCATGGTCGCTGGTAGGGGAAGGTGCTGTCGCAGCCTTCTAAGCCGGGGCTAGACTCCACGGGACGAACCGTGGCTGGGGCCACACTGTTGACTTGTCAAGTTGCAAAGCCAAACGGATGGGGCAGTGCAGCAGCAAAGTGCAGCAACCAGACCGGCCCACGTATGACTCTCAGCGATCCAATCCGGCCCGCTGACCTGCCGCAACGGCCTTCATCGACCTTCATGCCACTAGCTACGGACCAGATGGTCAGCTATCGCCGACCGGGACATGATGGCGCGTGGGGAATAACTCATCTGCTAGAGCTGTTGTCCGGTCTCAGATCAGATAATTTATCTGAGAGGGAGAAGCATGCCCGACCTGACTCCAGAGGAACTGGAGGAGATCCGCAAGAGGATCGCGGCCAGAGAGACTACGCAGGCCAAGGAGGCCGCGCGGCTCAGCATCTCGCAGCCGCAGATGTCGACACTGCTGAGCGGGAAGAAGTACACGCGCAAGAGCCCGGTCCTGAGTCCGGAGAAGCGGGAGGCCGTCGTAACTGCGGTACTGGTTCACGGCCTGAGCTATGAGGCCGCGGCTGAGGAGTTCGGCGTGACCCCGCAGATGGTCAACCGAATCTTGCGCGCCTGGGGAGAAGACCGTGAGCCTGACAACCCCGATGTGGAGATCGCGCCGATCCTCTCTGACGGCAAGGTCGGGTCCATCTGGCCGGGAGCGTTCGAGGTGCGCCGCAACAAGAAAACCAGGGAGGTAGTCATCCGCTGCCGGGAAGGATACGCGCACACGTCGCAGCCCAAGATGCTCAAGGGCAACAAGGTCAGGCTGCGCGTCCGCGGTCTCGACAGCAGCGTTCACCGCAACGCCCTGTTTGACGTGAAGGCACTGGAACACGAGGCATTCCGGCACGTCGTCAGCAAGCCCGACCACCGTCCCTGGCAGACCTACATCTACCTGATCGACGGAGCGTTTCAGAAGGCACTGACCAAGGGCGGGAAGGCTACCGTTGAGGGACTCCCGGTGCCGCTCGTGCCCATTGTCAAGATGGGGGCAACCCAGCAGGATGACCCCGCTAAGCGCGTTCCCTCCGACGCCTTCAGGCCCTGGCCCAGGAAGCTGCTCGCATCCTTGCCCGGGTTCGACAAGCCCTATCACGACCAATGCCACTTAGTTAAGGCTAAGCAACGATCGGGTGCCGGATCTGCAGCACCGGGTCGTGCGCGTGACCCGTCTGGCCGGCCTGTTTTACGGGGTAAGTGCGTCCTTTGTATTTCTTGATGACGCGAGGGTAGGTCCGCTTGCGTCGGCCTTTACCGACTCTTTCGAGGATCTCCCGGATCGCCATGGCCTTGGCGGTGGTGAGTCGTCCGGGGGGAAAATGCCGCTTGGTCGGTGACCTGGCGGCGGACCACGTTGATACTTCGGATGAAGGACAGCCTGTCGGGATCAACCCCGGCTGATTCGGCGGCCTCGGCCATCAGCGAGCGTATGGCGTAGTGGGCCAGCAGCAGGCCCCACAACTCCTGGCGAACGAGTTCCGGGGACTTCGAGCGGAGCCCGCTGCCAGGCTCGAGCATTTGGGTCTCGATCTCTTTCAGGGCTATCTCGTATTCCCAGCGCTGCTGGTAAGCCGCGGCCAGCTCGGCGGCGGTCAGGTCATCGGGGTCGAGGATCGTGGTGATCAGCCGGAAGACCTCTGCCTCACTGCTGCTTGCGGCCGCGGTAACGGTGTATTCAATCACCCGTACCGGGATGTGGGTGGCCTGCCTGGGATCCTTGACGGCGGACAACGGGATCTGGAACCCGCTGCTGCGGGTGCCCCTGGAACTGATAACGGATATGTAAGATCCGTCTGGCAGGACTTCACTGGCTGGCAGCTTAATGCCGGAGGCGACCCGGAACAGCAGGTCAGCGCAGGAAGCAAGGAATTCGGCCCACAGCTGGAAACTGTAGAAACCCCGGTCAGCGATCACCAGCATTCCCGGCTCCAGCGACGGTGCCAGCTTTTCGGCGATCTCCCGCTCGCCCACGCTGACCGTGCCTATTTCAGCGGCCACCACGGCATGCGTTCCGCATTCACCAAGGCCGACGACCTGGATCTGCGGGAACGGGCGCCTGGTCAGCCCGCCGGGGCGGCCGAATCCCTCGATATTGGCCGGGGTGTCGGGCACATCCAGCTTTACCCCGTCAATCGCCATGAGCCGGCGCGCTCCGAGCCAGGCGCCGGGCGTTCCCGCCACGGCCAGCGGTTCTGCCCCCCGCTCGAATAGCATCTTCAGCGGCGCCTCACCCAGCCGGTCCCGCGCCTGGGAGATGGCGCCGGTGGTAGGCACTGCCCATTCCTTCTGCCAGCCGCGCATGAACTGCAGCCCTCCGGTCAGCCGCCGCATCACCTCTTCATAGCCATCCCGGAATATTGCCATGGCCATCACGAAATACACGACGACATGGGCTGGAAGGAGACGGGACCGTTTCTGCCTGCGGCCCGTCTCTGCCAGGATCTCATCCACCAGGTCCCTTGGCACCAGGCGGGTCAGCACACCGATACCTATCCGGTCGGTAAGCTGCCCGCCTCCTGAAGCCGCATCGTCCACGACGCAGAAGGTAGTACGTCAAGGACGAGAAGGGAAGAATGTCCGGCAATTAAGCAGGAAATCCACAGAACCCGGGCGTGTCACCCTGTGGAAATGTGAATACTAACTCCATCCCAGCTTAACTAAGCGGCATTGCTATCACGACAGGTGGGCGGACTTCCAGATCCATCGCCAGGGGTGCGGTCGTGAGTTCTTTGAGTATGCCGGGGAGTTCAGGGCCTGGGTAGAAGCTGGTTGTCCAGTAGCAGAGTCATAACCATCCCTCACAAGTACACTAAGACAGAGGTTCCGCACCCTAATGAATTAACTTGTCAAGTTGCAGTCCCCCTCGACGGGTGATCCAACTACGGCAGGGTTGCAATTTGGGTTGCAGTTCGCCGCCGTTCAACTCAGTTCACCGCGGTTCGCACACCCGGCTTGACCTGCGGCATGAACACCCGCGAACTCTGGCGGACTCGCTCCGCTCAAGCTTTTAATTGGCGGCTTCGGCGTGGAGCCGGGCAGGAACAGGGCGGGTCGGCAGCAACGGTTCGATGTGCCCGCCGCAAGTGGAGCCATTGCCAGGCACAGCTTGAGTTCTCGTCTGGGTCAGGTCATCAGGCCCTCTGCTCGTCGGATCTGATCGCGTAGATCCACGGCATCCTCACCGCGTACAACGACGGGCGGGCTGGTACGAGGGCGGCTGGCGTAGACCAGCCCGCAGATGCCACGCCAGACGTGCCAGTGCGGGAACTCTGCCGCGTAGGGCCACCACTCTGGGATCTCGTCGTAGCTGGTCCCCAGAGTCTGAGGCGGTTGTTCGTTGCTCACGGCGCCTCCCGACCAGTTCACAAAGTTGTGCTTAGCAGCATAGAGCAGATCAGGACAGAGCAGAGCAGATATACCACGTGGCCAACTCTGATCTGGGGTGATCTAAGTTGATCATGTGACCGTTGATCACGGAGCACCGGAACCGGCCTACCAGCAACTGGCTGCCATCCTCCGGGACAGGATCGGCCAGGGTGAGTGGCGGAATGGCCCACTGCCGTCCGTGAAGCAGCTCCAGCAGGAGCATGACGTTGGTCGCGATACCGTACTGCGCGCTGTCGAGATCCTTCGCGATGAGGGCCTGGTCTTCACGGTCCCGCGCCGTGGCACCTATGTCAGTCCAGATCCAGGTAGTTGACTGCCTCAGCTCAATCGGGATCGGCTAAGCGATCGACGGCCACCACCTCAGTCAAGGACGTTGGTCCAGAAGTTGACTAACGGTGTCTATACTTCTAACTATGACGATTGCGTCAACGCCCGTGCCTCTGTCCGAGGCCAAGGCACGCCTGTCTGAGCTGGCCAGGCGGGTACGCCAGCAGCACGAGCGGATTACCCTGACCCGCAATGGAGAGCCCGAGGCCGTCTTGCTGTCAGTGGACGACCTTGAGGGCCTAGAAATGACCCTGGAGATCCTCGGTGACACCGAGGCTGTCGCGCGTATCTCCGAGAGCCTGGCAGCTCTGGGGCGGGGTGAGCCTGGCGCTGATATGGCCACCGTTCGGCAGGATCTGGCCCGGCGCCGCGTCACCGGGACGTGACGACCAAACCTCCGCAGCGGTACGAGGTCCGGTTCCAGCCTGCCGCGCGGCGAGCAATCGCCCAGCGGCTTCCGGAAGCCGTTGCCGCGGCTGTGCTGGAGTTCTGTGATGCCGCGCTAGCGGTCAACCCGCAGCGAGTCGGCAAGCCACTGTTCGGACCGCTTGCTGGCTGTCACGGCGCCCGGCGCGGTACGTACCGCATCGTCTACCGGATCGATGAGAACAGCCGCGTGGTCCATGTCCTCGATATCGACCACCGTTCAGAGATCTACGGTCGCTCACAGCAGTGACCCACGAGAGGCGTTACACGTGCGCGGCACCAGTCAGCACCAAGCTTGATCATGCCAAATACGTGCCCAAATGGGCGCTCCCATGATCGTGCCAGTTCGCGTCTGCCCAGGTCAGACACTCTAAGGTCAGCTCTTAGCGGGCTGGACTCATAATCCGTCGGCCATGCGTTCGAGCCCCACCCGCCCCACTCATCGAAGCCTCCGCTAAGCCAAGGGGCTTCGACCTGCGGAAACGCTGGACTGCTGCGATCTTCGATCCTGCACGGCCGTGCAGCCGTATGCGTCCCCAGGCTGTCATCTGGTACATGTCAGGGTGGGCCGTCCCTTGCCAGCCGCGACAGCACGTCTACCCCAGCTGGGGATCGTTCGCTCGCGAAGCGCTTCACTTCCTGGAAACCGAGGCCTGCGTGAAGGTGAAGCGATGCGACGTTATCGGCCCCGGCCACATAGAACGCCTCGTCGGTCCGGGAGAAAGCCCAGCGCAGGCGGGCCCGTGTCAGCGCACGGGCGATACCCCGGCGCCGCCATGCCGGTGCCACCAGAACGCCGCCAAGGTAGTAGCCAGCCGGAGTTCCTGCACCTGCCTCACCGGCTGCCAACTCGATAACCCTGCCATAGGCCACCACCTGGGTATTCACCGTGGCCACGAACATCTGGCGCCGGTCACCGCTGATGTCGGCGGCGAACTGCTCGCCGCGGTCACCGGGCTTGACCCCAAGGACGCGTACGGCCAGTTCGACGGCAGGCACGACCTCTGCCTTCGTAAGCGGTTTGATCCGCACGGCGCCCTCGAGCATGCCATCGCCTGACATACAGGCAGTCCTACCCTAGGGACCACTTGGGGACCACACGCAGTACATTCGTCCGGACAACCACACGTCGGTATACCTGCCGCCCCCCATGGGGGTGACCGGACCGACCAACGGAGACGCCTAATTCCATCTCTGGGTCAGAGGTTGCCGGAGTTGGGGATTAGATCGAATTGATGGTCTCAGTTCGGTTCATCTCGTACTCATCTTGAGTCAGCAGGCCAGCATTCCGAAGCTCTTGTAGCGTCCCCAGCCTTGTTGCCGGATCACTTCCGGCCTCTGGCGTCGCCGGGGCGGCAGGCGCCTGAGTGGATCGGATCGCTGCAAGGGGACGGGACAAGTCAATCCGGAGCTGCGCAGGGGCCGCCTTGGTATAAAGAAGGAAGAGCTCGCATCCGGTTCCTTGTATCCGCAGCAACCGTGATCAGCGAGCTGGCGGGTTCAGCCGCGCTCCCACTGGATGAGGTCATCCCATCTGGGTCCGCCGTGGCGTCGCATGGCGGGGGGCTGTTCCCTGGCCGGATGGCCGAGACAGATGATCAACTCGGGCCACACCTCAGCGGGCAGCTTGAGAATCGTGGCGAGGGCCGCGCGGCTGAAGGAGGTGACCGGTCCTGCGCCCAGCCCGAGGCTCTGTGCCGCGAGCAGCACGGTCGCCGTCGCGGTGCCCACATCGATGTGAGGCCCGCGGTTGGCCGGTGGGAAGCCATAGTTACGCACCTGGGCCCAATCAACGCATACGACAATCGCGGCCGTCGGACGTTGAAGCATCCCAGGTGAGACCATCCGCACCGCGCGCAGGAGCGAAGGCCGCGTGACAACGACATATCGGTGAAT
Source organism: uncultured Actinomycetes bacterium (assembly GCA_963834515.1). Classification (GTDB taxonomy): domain Bacteria; phylum Actinomycetota; class Actinomycetes; order Streptosporangiales; family Streptosporangiaceae; genus RYN-230. The sequence goes on from CAWICB010000002.1 coordinate 1,235,937, forward strand.
TCGCCGGTTCCCGGCATGAGGAGCGTAGCGAACACTGTCGAGTATGGTCTGGAGTTGTTCGTGCTCGACAGGAGCATCGGTTAGGGCCCGCACGACCCGGCGGGTACGGATCGCGTGGAGCACGTCGTTCACGCTGACCTGTCCAGGCCTAGCGAGCGCACCAGATATTCGGCGACGGTCCGGCACAGAGCGTCGAGTCGCTCAACGTATCCGGCTGGATCGCCAGCCTGGATGGCTGTTTCCGAGAATCCCTGCCGGATTTCCCGCAAGAGTGGCCGCAATCTGGCACTCGCATTTGGCTCGGCCATCTCGGCCAGTCGCCCTGCTGCGGTGAGCAGGCGCATTGGCGCGTACTCGGCTGCCTCGTCCACTTGCGTACGAGCGGCGGTCACCAGATAGACCAGTAGCTCGACTGCGCCGCCCTCATCCAGCACGCGCACGGACTTGTCTTCCAGCTCAGAGATCATGGGATGTCCCGCCCGCCTTTCCTCACCAGCCCCGTGCGAATCTGCATACCTCCTGGCTCCGATCACATCATGAGTTGGTCCCGCCCTCCGATCCATCCGGCACTGAGCGTGCCTAGCCTCAACCCTGGTGGGCCGGATCAGCTAGCCATCAGGCAGCGCGCGCTGACTCATAATCCGTCGGTCGTGGGTAGAGCCCACCCGACCCACTCTGCAATACCCCAAGCTACGTGCTATATGACCTGCGGAAACGCCCTCGGCATTTATGATCTTGCCCGACAAGAACAGATGTATATGAGGTGCTGGCCGCTCGCCTCGTGCCTTACCATCCAGCCCATGAACGAGAGGGTCATGAACGAGCGAGCTCTGGCCGTCAGCGTGCCCGGCGGCGAGCTCATCGGCGTGCGATCCGGGTCAGGCCGGCCGCTGCTCGTCTTCCACGGCGGGCCGGCCGTAAACGACTACAGCGACTGGTTCGCCGCCGAACTGGCGGGCTGGGATGCGCTCCGCTATACCCAGCGTGGCGTCGCCCCGTCGGTAACCGAAGGCCCGTTCACCATCGAGCAACACGTTTCCGACGCGCTGGCCGTGCTCGACCAGCACGGGGTGGCCGCCGCTACGGTGCTCGGTCACAGCTGGGGCGGGTACCTTGCCATGCAGCTGGCCGCGCGGGCACCCGGCCGGGTAAACGCGCTGGTGCTCGCCGACCCTCTCGGTGCGGTGGGCGACGGCGGTCTGGCCGGTTTTGGGACTGAGCTGGAGGCGCGGGCGACGCTGGAAGCCCGGGCCAGGATCGCGGAACTGGACAGGCTCAGTGCCACCAGCAAGGAGCAGGAGGCCGCAGCGGCGCTGGAGTATTTCCGGCTGGAGTGGCCTGGCTATTTCGCGGTTCCGGCTGATGCGCCGCCGGTCCCGGACACGGTGCGGGTGGGCCCGGAGGGTTTTGAGCAGACATCCGCGTCGATCGCCGAGGCCGTCGAGCGCGGTGACCTGCCGGGCTTGCTGGGCGGATTCACCGGACCGGTGGAGGTTGTCGCAGGGGAGTGCAGCCCGCTCCCGCGGCAGGCAGCCGAGGCCACAGCCACGGTGTTCCCTGACGC
>CAWICB010000003.1:0-854026 GCA_963834515.1 uncultured Actinomycetes bacterium
GCGACGTGACAGCCGTGGCAGCGCGCGGGCGGATACTCGCAAGGGTGACCATTCGGCGGTATGCGTAGCTTCCATGCTTCCCCCAGAAGCTGTCCGCCCGGCTTGCCCTACGCGAGCGCCCCGATCGCGAAGCTGCGCGGCCAGCTGCCATCCCAGGCCTCGGTTGGCCCCGGTCACCAGCGCGGTCTTCCCTGTGATCTCCATGACGTCTCTCCCTCTGCGTATGTTTCTCGCAGCGCGGGACCGGGCTGCAGGTCCCCTCACTCGGCCTTCGTCAGGCACCTCGCAGGTGAGGCCCAGGAGGCCTAGGCCAGGGCCGCAGATTTACTGCCGCTTTATTGCGAGTTCATCGTTGAGGTGCCGGTGGATTCCGCGCCACCTCCGGCACGGTCTTGGGAGCCCGCAACCCTCCATACTTGCCGTTCACGACCGGACGGCCGTGGATGCACCGGGGATGAACGGGCGGTCGTCGGCTGCGGCCCGGCGCGCGGCCAGGATCTCGGCGGCCACCCGGCCGACGGGGATCCGCAGGGGCAGTTGCGGCGCCTCTGCCGCGTCGGCGACCCCGGCCGCGACCTGTTCCGGCGTCATCTGGCTGGCGGGCGTACCGCCGCGGCCGGGCAGGTGGGTGTAGGGATCGTCGGGCAGGATGTAGGTGGTGACGTGGTCGAGCGCTCCGGAGCTGACCGAGCTTGGTTCGAGCAGCGCGGCCTCGATCCCCAGCGGGCCCGCCTCGATAACGAGGGCCTCGACCAGCGCCTCGAGGGCCCATTTGGTCGCGGCGTAGGCCGCCTGGCGCGGCGGCGCGATGCGCCCGGCAATGCTGGACATGAACAGCAGCCGCCCGCGGCCGCGGGCGCGCATCCCTGGCAGGACCGCCTGCGCCACCCGCAGGGCACCGATCGTGTTGATGTCCAATAGCCGCGCGAGTGCCTCCGGCGGTGTCGCCTCCACGGCGGCGACGAAGATCGCCCCGGTGTTGGAGACCAGAACGTCGATCTCCCCAGCCTCCCCGACCGCCGAGGTGATGCTGTCGGGGTTGGTGACGTCAAGCGCAAGCCGCTGATTCACGGGCAGGCCGGCGAGTGTGCTCGGGTCCGGTGCGGTGGCGATCACCCGGTGACCGCGGCGGGCGAACTCCGCCGCCGTCGCGCGGCCGATGCCCTTCGACGCTCCTGTGATCAGTACCGATGCCACGACGGCCTCCTGGGTTCAGAAATTTCAGGTTTGCTTCCCAGACCATGAATGCCACGCCAGGCCATGTCGGTTTGATTTGCAAACCGTCGTGCGGTCAGTCGCCCGGCGTACCTATCGACGTTGACTCCTGGTCCGGCGTGCCCATCGACACGGACTCCTGGTCCGGCGTGCCCATCGACACGGACTCCTCGTCCGGCGTTCCCATCGACATCGACTGCTCGTGCGGCGTTCCCATGGACATGGACTGCTCGTGCCACATGATCGCCCCTTCCGTGTTGGTTACTGAATGCTCGTTGGGCATCCAGGGCTATCTTCAAATCCCGATTGCTTACCTAAGGTCGGCCTCGCTTGGGCCCAAGCTGGCCAGCCCGGCCACGTTGACGCAGGTCACGCCGTGCGCCTTGACGAAGACCATGAGGACGCTGCCGCAGGTCCGGCAGCGGACCACGGTGCCAGGAGCCCTCCGGTAGACGGCGAGTTCAGCCACTGGCCTGCTGGTGCCGCAGGTGCCGCAGGTGCTGTTCGCGGCGGTCATCTCCGTACCGAAGACATCGATCAGCAGGCCGCCGATCGCGTTGCCATCCACTGCGACCATCAGCGCCTCCCTGCGAGACATGTGCCCACCTTCGTCTCGTCGCCCGAAGCCCACATCGTCAAAGTTGCCGACTAGCAATGCCCGCCTGCCCGTTGGTCTTCTCAGGTCCCGCCGAACCGCTCGGTCTTGATCCGTTCCGGTGGGCAGCCGAGCCCGATGAGGCTCTCGGCTACGGCCTCGACGAAGCTGGTGGGCCCGCAGACGAACGCGAGCGGATGCTGGCTGGCTGGCCAGACAATCTCCGCCAGCATCACGGCACTCACCCGGCCTGAGTAACCGGTCCAGCCGGGCGGCTGGCTGCGGGTCAGCGTGCAGATCACCCGCACGCCGTCACCGTAGTGGTCGAGTTCGCGGTGGTAGATCACATCGGGCAGGGTGCGGGACGAGTACAGCAGCCGGGCCGGGACGTCACTGCCGGTGCGCTGGCGGTGCCGCAGCATGGAGCGCAGCGGAACGACACCCGACCCGCCCGCGAGCAGCATCAGCGGGCTGTTATCGGTGGGCTCCCAGACGAAGTACCCGCCGATCGGGCCGCGCAGCTCCAGTTGGTCTCCGGCCCGCAGCTCGTCGGTGAGGTACGGTGAGACCTCTCCGTTCTCCAGCCGCTCCACCGTGATGGCCAACGGCTCCCCGGGCGGCGAGGCGATCGAGTAGGAACGCTCCGCGGTGTAACCGTCCTCCGCGGTCAGCCGCACGTCCAGATGCTGCCCGGCACGATGCCCGGGCCAATCGGGCGGCTCCAGCTCGATGGTGACCACCGAGGCCGTCTCCCGGGCGATGGAAGTGACGGCGGCGGCCTGCCAGGTTAGTCGCCGGCGTACCGCTGTTGTTTCCATGGGTCCCCATACATGTGATAGCCGTAGGTCTCCCAGAACCCGGGCGCGTCGTCATCGCGAAGTTCCAGGCCGCGCACCCACTTGGCGCTCTTCCAGAAGTACAGGTGCGGCACGAGCAGCCGGGCCGGGCCGCCGTGCTCGGGTTCGAGCGGTGCGCCGTCGTAGCCGAAGGCGACCCATGCCTTGCCGCCGGTGACGTCCTCGGTCGGCAGGTTGGTGGTGTAGCCGCCGTCGCAGAAGGCCAGCACGTAGGGGGCCTCGGCCGACACCCGGTCCAGCAGCGTGTCCACCGACACCCCCCGCCACTGGGTTCCGAGCTTCGACCAGCGGGTGACGCAGTGGATGTCCACAGTGACGGTTTCGGCTGGCAGCGCCTGCATCTCCTGCCAGGTCCAGGACCTGAGCGTGTCGCCGCCCTGGGTAATCGAGAATGTCCACTCCGGCGGCGGCGTATGTGGCGTCGGGCCCGCCGAGAGCACCGGGAAATCCTTGGTCACGTACTGACCCGCCGGTACCCGGTCCTCTTCACCGGCCGGCACGCGGCTTCGGCCGCGAAAACCGCGCGAAACAGGGCTCATGGCCGTCAGCTCCTTTCCTGCTACTGCGGGGACTGATCTCCGAGGCAGGCAGAATCGCCGCCCCCAAGGCTGCCCACATCGTTCAAGGTGGCTAGTTCCGCACGGGCACGCCCCAACAGGGTTGTTCCTCCCGAAGGCTTCGGCCACGGCGGTGAGAGTCATGAGCCGACTGCTTCCTTGATGACGATGCGGGCTAGTTCGACGCGCGACGCGATCTGCAGTTTGCGGAATGCCTGGCGCAGGTGGTGGGCGACGGTATGGGTGCTGATGTACATGCGGGCAGCGACCTGGTTGTTGTTCAATCCCTCGGCAACGAGCCTGCAGACGGCCTGCTCGGTGTCGGTGAGGCTGTCCCAGCCGGCGATGGGCCTGGAGGCCGGCGTGGTCCAGTGGCGGCGGCGGACGCCGAGCTCGCGCAGCCGCCGCCGGACGCGGGCCTGGTCGCGGTCGGCGCCGGTCTGGCGGTATCCGTCGAACGCGGTTTTGAGGTGCTGGATGGCCTGGTCCTTGGCTGTGTTGGCGAGGAGTACGGCGAGGTCTTCGGCGGTGGAGGCTCTGGCCCACGGGTCGGGGTGCTGTGCCGCGGCTTTGGCCAGGAGTCCTGCGTCGCGGGTGGCGAGGCCTTGGCTGTGCGCCGCAGCGGCGGCCAGGGCCGGGAACCCCGGGTTCGTGTTGGCGAGAATCACGACGGTATCGGTGACCTGGTTGGCCAGGGGCTGGTCACCGGCGGCGAGCGAGGTGCGTACCAGCCACGCCGGAAAGGCAGGGTCACTGGACAGCAGTCCTTGGCATGCCGGGAGGGCGGTGCCGGCATGGCGGATGTGGTTGATGGCGGCGACCGGGCCGTTGTGCGCTTCGGTGATCTGGGCCTGGGCCAGGGTGGTCTCGGTCCGCGCGTACAGGTCGGGGAAATGCCGTATCCGGGCAGGCATGTCGGCGATGTGCTGGGCCGCGGCCGTGATGTTGCCGCGGCGCAGCGCGATCACAGCCAGAACGCAGTGCGCGGTCGAGGCGTACCCGTCAGCTCCTAGCGTCTCGGCGCTGGCCAGGGCCGCCTGGCCGGCGGCGTCGGCGCTGGCCAGGCGGCCATTGGCCAGGTGGATGCGGGCGCGCAGAATGAGCAGTCCCGCATGGGCCGGGATGCTGTGCAGCGCCCGTTGGTCGGCTGCGCGGAGGATACTGTCGGCTTCCTCCAGCTGGCGGAGGTTGACAAGGGCGGCCGCGAGCGCGAGCAACGGCTGGTGATGGCGGGCATCGGTGGAGATCCCGGTTCCATGGCGGGCTGCATCATGTAGCAACCGGACCGCCTCGCTAATGTGGCCGTTGTCCCAGGCGATGACCGCGCGGGCGGCCTGGGCTGCCACGACGGCATGGGTGTCATGCTGGCTGGGGTCAGCAAGGATGGTGTCGGCCAGGGGCCCAGCGACTCCGTCGTGCGACCCGGTAAGGGCCTGCAGGTGCGCGGCCAGTGCCTCCTCGCGCAGGCCGTGCGGCAGCTGCGGCTGGGCCAGGACCATCTCGGCCTGGCCGGCGGCGTCCCTGGTCATGCCGCGGGTGCGCTGGACCGAGGACAGGGCGCACCGCAGCCTGGCTTCGGCAGTTGGCGGCAGTGGCTTGGCCAGGGTGTCATGGGCGAGCCGGTCGGCCCGATCCAGCCGGCCGGCCGCGGTCAGGGCCTCGGTGGCGGCCACTGCGCGGGACAGCGCGCGGGGGTCGGCCGGCGGTGTGAGTTCCAGTGCGCGCAGCGCCAGGTCGGCGGCAGTTTGCGGAGCCGAACGCAGGGTCTGCACCGCCGCACTGTCAAGGTCGGCCAGCGACGCCGGGTCGTCCGGATGCGCGGCCTGCAGGAGGTGACCGGCGGCGAGCGCCGCGATTTCGCCGCGGCTAAGCAGCATTTGGCCGTATTGGCGATGCAGCGCTTTCCGCGCTGGCCACGGGATCATCTCGCCGACCGCACGGCGCACCAGTTCGTGCCGGAACGAGAAGGCGTTGTCGGCGGCGGTCATAATGCCGGTGTCCATTGCCTCCTCGACCGTAGGCAGCAGTCCGGCAGGCGTTTCGCCCAGCATCTCCGCCGCGTCCTCCAGCCGGAACGACGAGCCGAGCACCGCCACCGTCACCAGCAGGTGCCGGGCCTGCTTACTGAGGCCATCGAGCCGCCGCCGCGCGACCCGGTGCACCCGCCGCGGCAGCTGGGTGGAAACCAGACCGGCGCGGCCGCCGGTGACCCGGACGGCCTTATCGTCGCCCAGGCCCCGGATCAGCTCGATGAGCAGCGAAGGGTTCCCAGCGGCGCCATCGGCCATGTCCATCAAGGCTTGATCGGGCGGTGCGCCGAGCGCCTCAATAAGCTTTGCCGCTACCGCATCCTGATCCAACGGGGCCAAGGTGATCCGGGCGGCACCATCCTTCTCCAGGAGACCAAAGAGGTATTCGGTGTCATGGTGCGGTGTGTTGGCCCGGGCCAGAAGCCAGGCGACCGAGTGGCGTTTCAGGTCCCGTGGCAACGTCCGCAGGGCTGTCAGGGTGGCCGGGCTTGCCCACTGCAGGTCATCAAGGCATACCAGGACCGGATCCGCCGCGGCCCGCTGTTCCAGATGCGCGCGCATCTGGTTGATCCACCACTCGGGCGCATCCGACAGGCAGAGCTCGGGATCACCGGCCGTGAGCCTGGCGAATGGCTCACCCAGCGCCGTACGCAGTGCGAAAAACGGGAGCGCGCGGCCCAGCTGGTCGGCTGCTCCCGCCGCCAGGGAGAAACCATGCCCCGCTGCTTCGCTAACGGCCTCGCGCAGCAGCATGGACTTGCCTATGCCTGGCTCTCCCTCTACCAGCACGACACCGCCAGCCCCCTGCTGAGCCCGCCGCAGCAAGTCACGGACTATCCGCCGCTCGGGCTCACGTCCGCACATAACCTCATCACCGGCATGTCGTGGCCGCGGCGCTGCCTTCTCGCGCGCACCCGGCAGGGGATCACTGATCAGCGCTGTCATGCCAATGCCTCCCGCGAGCCCGATATCTGCTCCGCGGCCAGCCGGGGGCGGAGGACCAGCAACGCTCCAGCATCTGCCTGCGGGCCGGGTTCCGACACTGAACCCGCGAAGGCCTCGCGGGCCGCTGCATGCGCCCAGCGCATCCGGATCACCGCCGTTTCAGGATGATCGCCGAACTCCTGTGCCACCCGTTCGGCACAGCCTGAGTAGCCGAGATCATGGATCGCCGCAGCGGCTGCCTGCCGCACCTGACCCACGCTGGGCTCATCGCCGCGCTGCAGCCCCGACGCGAAGATGGCGTCAGCTTCGTAAGCACCAATGCTCATGCAGGGCATCACCGGGCACATGGCGGGCCTCCTCGGCGTACTCATCCGTCCCGGCGGGTGCCGGACCGCACTCGAGAGCTTCATAGCCACTGCTCTCCTGGCACCTCCGGACTCGCGCGGATAGGTCCGCTGCAAACGCTACGAATCCGGTAAGCCGATCGAATCCCGGAAGGTCCTTAGTCCTGCCGGTAGCCAAGAGCTGCACCGCGGGCAGTCGTTCAGCCACTGGTGGGTGCGCGGCTCGATGACCTGCGTAAGCGCCGCCTCAGCAGCGGCAGCGATGGTAGTGGCCACAGTGTTTCCTCCTTCAGCCGCTGTACTGGCGGCTGGTCACGGATGAGGCCGGATGCGCGATCACAGCGGACCTCTGGTTGACTCCTAGCCGCTGATCGCGGCGCCGGCGTTGCTGATGCGGGTCACCGCGGCCCAGTCTGGGGAAGTATGTGCGCGCCAGGCATCTGGCAAATGACGTACGTAGCAGCTCCACAGCCTGGCGCCGGAGGGAGATCGGTGATTGGCCCTTCCCCAGGAGGCAGTCAGATCCCGTTGAGCCCGTTTTCCACAGCCCACCTGAGCGCGTGTCGGCGACCTGTTCCCAGCCCGGCTCGCCGATCGTGTAGCGAGACCGCGCCGGGAACTCCTGGTAGGCAGTGATCGCCGCCGACGCGCGGTACCGGTAGAAGCTGGAAGGTCCTTAGTCGTGTCGGTAGCCATGGGGCCCTTGTCCCGGAATGACTAAGGACTTTCATGGATGCGGCGTCCGGCAGGCTGGCCATAGCGTCCAGGGAGAAGCCAGTGATCACGGGGGAGGCCCACGCCGGGGGTGGAGCGAGCGAGCAATGAAGGATGATGATGACCTATGCCGCCACGTCGCCGCCGAGCTTTCCTGGGATCCCCAGGCGGAAAGCCAGGCGATCGAGGTCTCGGCCGCCAGCGGCGTCGTCACGCTGCGGGGGATCGTGGCCAGCCTCCGGCTGAAGTGGGCGGGGGGCAGGGCCGCGGCACGCGTCCGCGGCGTTGCCCGGGTCGACAATGAGCTGCGGGTACAGATCCCGGACAAAGACCGGCGGGATGACGAGGATCTGCGCGGCGACGTGCTGGAAGCGCTGATGCTGGACGTCTCGGTTCCAATGACCGTCGATGCGCAGGCCCGGGACGGCTTCGTCACCCTGACCGGCACGGCGGAGTGGCACTACCAGCGCGAGGCAGCCGAGCTCCGCACGGCCAACGTCCCCAGCGTTGCCGGTATCGACAACACCATCACCTTGAGCCAGACCCCTGATGCTCGTGAGGCACGGGACACCATCCGCGCCGCGTTCCGGCGCGATGCCGCCCTAGAGGCGGACGGGCTCTCGATCGAGGCCTCCGCTGACGGGCTGGTGATCCTGTCAGGCAGGGTCAGCTCCTGGGCCGCGCACGATCATGCGATGGCGGTCGCCTGGTCCGCGCCTGGGGTCACCCAGGTCGATGACCGAATCCGTGTCGAGAGCGGGTCGTAGCTCACGGTCAGTCCTGCTGTGTGGGTGTCACCTTGTCCTTCCGGAGCGTCCGGGCGAGCTGAGTCCGGCTACTGACGCCAAGCTTGCGGAAGATTTTGCGCAGGTGGTACTCGACGGTACTGGCGCTGATGAACAGCCGGGCGGCGATCTCCCGATTGCTCAGGTGCTCGGCGACCAGCGAGGCGATCTGCTCCTCTTGCGGGGTGAGCACCTCGGGGGCTCCGGGGCTGCGCGGGCGGGCCCGCTCACCGGTGGCGCGCAACTCGGCCCGGGCCCGGCCGGCGAACGCCTCCATGCCCATCTCGTCGAACATGGAGAAGGCGGTGCGAAGCTGGCCCCGGGCATCACGGCGGCGGCGCTGGCGACGCAGCCACTCCCCGTACAGCAGGTGTGTGCGGGCGAGGTCGGGACGGCGCCGCGTCCGGCTGAGCCGGTCGATCGCCTCGCGGTAATATCTCTCGGCGACTTCTGCCTCGCTCAATAGCCCGCGTGACCGCGCCTCGATGCCCAGCCCGAAGTCGGTTCCGCCGGCCCGTGTCGTTCCGGTCAGCCGCTCGAAGACGTCATCGGCGATGCGCGGGTTTCCGGTGCGCACGGCAGCCTCGATCAGCTCGGGCAATGCCCACATGGAGATATATATGTGCTTGTGCTCGCACGCCTGCCGGGCCGCTGCCAGTGCCTCCTCGTAACGGCCGAGGCCGTTGTAGAGGACTGCGGCCACCCAGTGCGCGACTGTCACCGAGACTCCCTGGCCCCCGGATGTGGCCTGCCTGGTGATGGACTGGATCCGCGGGACGGCCTCGGCTTCCCTTCCCCGGAACGCAGCCAGCATGGTGGCGGCGACGGGCGCGAAACGAGACCCGGTGGCCTCGCAGACTGTACCGGCTTCGGCGATCAGCAAAGTGGCAGCCGCAAAGTCACCACTCCACACGGTCTCCACAGCCATGCGGTTCAGCAGGAACGAAAGCTGGTCAAGCGCGCCGACGTCGCGGGCGAGCTGAACCTGCCTGACGGTCACACGCCGGCCCTCGTCATCCCAGAGAGCTTCGTCGGCCACTGTGGCGATAAAGCCCCACCGGAGTATCTCTTCCTCGGAGATGTCTGGGCTGGCAAAGGCGCTCCTGGCCTGTCGCAATACCGGTGCAGCGGTGGTCGGCCCGTCGGTGACCAGCAGTGCAAAACCGTCCAGAACTAGGTCAACCGGGCGCGGCGGGTGTGCTGGCGGGGGGAGGACCCGGACGGCGCGGGAGACCTCAAGCAGGTCGCCGGCGCCCGCCAGGTACCCGGCGAAGAATGCCGCTTGCCACGCGTCAACGTACGTCTCGCGGGCCAGGTCGAGGTTGAGCGGCTCGAGTCGCTTGGCTGCTTTCAGCAGCAGCGGGGGTGCGTCGCTGCCCAGACCCGAGGCGAACGCGATCTGCCCGCGCAGCCAGTCCACCCGGGCGCTCTGGAACTCATCCAGCGGCCCGGCCTCTGCAGTGGCCACCAGTTCGAGAGCCTTGCCGAACGCGCCGGCCTGCCGGTTGGCCTGCGCCGCGGCCAGCGTGCGCTTGGTCCGTCGTGCCGGGTCTGGCGTCAGCGCCGCTGCCCTCTCCAGGAACGCCGCAGCAGCGGCCAGCCCACCACGAGCCTGCGCCCGGTCGGCGGAGCGTTCCAGTCCCGCGGCTACCTGCTCGTCGGGGTCGGCTGCGGCCTCGGCCAGGTGCCAGGCCCGCCGGTCCGGGTCAGTGTCGGGGTCGGTGACGGTGGCCAGCGCCTGATGCCCCCGGCGCCGCGCCGGGGCTGAGGCGGCATAGTACGCTGCCGAGCGGATCAGCGGATGCCGGAACCGTACTCTCGGCTCCCAGGACATCAGCCGCTCTACCCCGGCCATTTCCCCTGCCTGTGGGTCGATCCCCAGTTGTCCGGCCGCCTTCCACACCAGCCCGGGATCCCCTGACGGGTCGGCTGCGGCGAGCAGTAGCAACGTCCGGGTGTCAGCTGGCAGGGCCCGCACCCGCGACAGGTACAGCTCCTCCAGATGCCCTCCGAACCGCAGTGGCCAGCTCAGCGGCACCGCTCCGGACAGCTCAGCCGGGGTCAGCTCACCGGCCGCCTCCACCAACGCCAGCGGGTTCCCCGCCGTGTTGGCAACGATCTGCCGGCTCACTTGGCCATCCACCGGCCCGGCCGCCGACAGCGCCAGCAGTTCATCCGCCACCTCTGCCGGCAGTCCGCCGACCGTCATCTCTGGCAGCCCGGCCAGCGCAGCCGCCCGGTCCTCCCCCGCCCGCTCGGTGAACAACATGCCCACCCGGTCGGCGTACAGGCGGCGGGCGATGAACCCGAGCACCTCCACAGACACCTGATCCAGCCACTGCGCGTCATCAACCAGGCACAGCACCGTCTGTCCGGCCGCCGCGTCGGTCAGCAACGTCAGCGCCGCCAGCCCGACCAGGAACCGGTCCGGTGCCGGCCCTGCCACCAGCCCGAACGCCGATCCCAGCGCCTGCTGCTGCGGGCTGGGCAGCCTGTCCATCCTGGCCAGGAACGGCACGAGCATCTGGTGCAACCCGGCGAACCCCATCCCCATCTCCGCCTGGATCCCGGTCACCCGGGCCAACTGCATGTCGTGCGCCTGCTCGGCCGCCCACTCCAGCAGCACCGTCTTGCCGATGCCCGCATCCCCCCGCAGTACCAGCACCCCGCTCCGCCCGTCCCGCACCGCCGCCAGCACTGCTTCCAGGGCGGCGGTCTCCGTGGTCCGGTCCAGCAACTCGCTAATCGCTTAATCCTTCCGCTGGGCCGCGAGGGGCCCGCCACCCAGGTCGGCCCAGCCCACAGGTGGCATCCGACCATCATCGCTCACATGCCACCGGCGAACCAGCAGGTCCTGGCACCGAACGCCTACCCGGAAAGCGTGGTGAACGCGCAGGAGGCCGCTTCGCCTACCAGGGAAAAAAGAGAGGTCCAGTGAAGGCTCATAATCCTAGAAACCAGCAGCCGTTCGGGTAGAACAAGACTTCCTTCTCGCGCGGACGACAGTGCTTGATTTACCGTGAGCCGATCAGCCTCGGGTAACCGCTACGAGGAATCGTCAGGCTTGATGATGTCCGGCTGCGGTGATTAACCGAGCCTGCACATAAGCACCTATCTAGGCCTACAGCCGCCACGTCACTAGCGATCGCCGGTTATCGGCCGCAAATCCCAGGAGGAAGAGGATCAGGACATGAATCACCACATCTTCAAATCATGGCTCGTGAGGAAACGGGCGACTATTGCTGTGCTCGCGACGGCGCTGGCCGCGGGTGCCTCGCTGGGCCTGGCCGGGTGCGGCGGGGCCGCCTCGGCCGCGCCCGTCCGGGCGGCGCAGGTCCCGGCCGAGGCCGACGGGCTGGGGCAGCTCAGCGGCATCCTGCCCGCGAGCCATCTGACCCTGCCAAGCGCCATCGAGGTCAACCTCAGCCAGGAGTACGTGCGGCTTCCCATCTACCCGGGGGTCGCCTACGCCGGCACTCCCCACGCGGAGAAGGTCTGGTACATCCTGGAGGATGCCTCCACCTCGGGCGCCGCGAACGACCTGGGCGTGAACTTCGCGCCGAAGCTGGCCAACATCGGCATCTCCTGCCCGGCGTGCGTGCAGACCGTGCATCTGATCAACCCGACACCGGAGCAGAACCATTTCGGCCCGGCCCCGCTCAGCTTCGCGGGCGCGCCGAACTTCAGCCCCACCCGCATCGCGACTCCCGGGCCGGACGGGTTCCCGCTGGCCAAGTTCGCCCCGGGCGCGGTGGCCGGCCCCGGGTACAGCCCGTTCATCCGGATCGCCGGGTCGGACACGATCTACAACGCGCCGATCGTGGCCACCGGCAACGGCCCGTACGACGTGGTGAACCACACCAACACCTCCGACAAGGCGATGGGCATCCACATCGCCCCGTCCCCGGCCGACTCGCCGTCCGGGGCGTTCCAGGAGTCCTGGGTGGACATGCTGATCACCAAGGGCTTCGACGGCAGCCAGCCGATCGTCTACCTGTCCACCGACGCCGGCCAGCCGCTGACCGCGGTGCTCGAGCGGTCCACCTACGTGCCCGCGCTGAACAACGCCTCCTGCAACGGCTGTGACGACTTCCTCGGCTCGGCCCGCGAGCGGCTGTTCGGCTTCGTCAACGGGCAGACCGGCGTAAACAACCCGAACGCACAAGGGTTCCAGCACTTCGCCAAGGACGGCCCAATATCAGAGAACGCCGACCAGGCCAACACGGCGTTCATCAACGCCATGCGCTACGGCGGTGACATCCTGAACGTGTTCGGGGACTTCCCGACCCTGCTCTCCCCCCGGCACGCCGACGCCTACAGCCCACTGTGGGACGCCCAGCTCGGCCTGTGGACCCCCAAGGCCGTCAAAGAAGGCCTGAACAAGCGCCAGATCAACGAGAACGAGGTCCTGAACCTGGCCTACAGCCATCCCGACCTGCTGACCGGGGTCAACCCGGCCACCGGCAAGCCCCAGCTGTACGGCTCGGTCGGAGTCAACATCAACTGCGCGGTCATCGGCTATACCGCGACAGCACCCAAAACCCCTGGCCCCCCCAACCTCCCGGGTTCCCAGTTCCCACCCAGGTAACCGGCAAGCCGCCGGAGGCACGCTCCGCCTAGGCGGGAGGACGAGCGGCACAGCACCTGAAGCACCCGGCGGGCCCGCAGTAGCGGGCCCGCCGGTCATGCATAAACCCCTTATGCCGCCGCCGCAGCGCGCTCTCTACGAGCAACAAGAACATCTGTCGTCGCACACCATCACGATCGTCTACGCGGTCTACGCGCTGGGGATCGTGGTGAGCCTCCTGCTCGCCGGGCACGTGTCTGACTGGTATGGCCGGCTCAGGCTCCCACCCGGCCACCGGAGATCAACCTCGCCGAGCACCGGATCCGCCGGAAACAGGTCCTCGGCGGAGTCACCCACGAGTAGCAGATCGCTGCATGACAGGTCCACGCTGCCACGAGAAGAAGCACGTCACCGCGACGATCGTATATTCGAGCCCCACACGTCGTTGCCACGGCATGCCTGAATCACGCGAACAGCCTCAAGTCCATGGCATTGGCCCGGAGCGGGGCAAGGACGAGGCCGGCCGGTGAAGTCTCCCGGATAGCACGTAAACCGGCCTGACCGATACCACGTCATACTGATGTCCGTATTGGCGGCTGTGGAATGTTTCTGGCGGTCGACAGCGTCCGGCGGGACTCGCCAGGGACCCGCTGCGCGGACGCTGCCCGCGAGAAGCATTCCCGGGCTAAGGTGGGGGATTCGCGTATGTCACGACCGGCTGTGTTTATCAGGCTGAAGACCAGGCTTTACCGCGCGATGCTGAAAGAGGACACGGCCGGCCAGGGCCGTCACATCGACCCGGCCGATCCGGCCACGCCGCCGCCCCAGACGGAAGCGTGGAACGCTGCCCGCCGGCGCGCGAGCCAGTCAGTGGCCATGCGGGCGTTCACCGACAGCCTGCGGCCACCCGGTGGCGGCGCGGTCCGCGACGGGGTCATCGCCGACCTGGCCGAGTACCACGGGATCAGCGAGGGCCTCGTGGTGGAACGCTGCCTGGACTGGGAGGCGGACAGCGTCCGCGAGTGGCAGTCCGGGCCCCGTGATACCACGGACGGGCTGGCCGAGTTCTACGACTCGGTCGAGTCGTGGTCGTTCGACCTGCTGTGGTACGCCTACCTGCAGACCGCCGGGTACGCCTACCCGCACAGCGTGGTCGTGGCCGACACCCTCGGCGCGGTTACCGGTAGTGGCCAGATGCTCGATCTCGGCTCCGGCGCGGGCGTGACCGCACAGATGTTCGCCGCGCTGGGCTGGGAGGTCACCCTGGCCGACGCGTCGGCCACCCTGCTGGCCTTCGCCCAGTGGCGGCACAAGCGGCGCGGCGTGGAAGCCGGCTACATCCACCTGCCCGCCGACCTGCCCGCCGACCTGCCCGACGCCGCCTTCGACCTCATCACGGCGCTGGACGTGCTCATGCTCGTGCCGGACATCGCCGACACGGCAGCACGGCTGCACCGGGCGCTGCGTCCCGGCGGCCTGCTGGTCGGCAACTTCGACGTGCGACGCCCCTCCGATACCAACGCCTGGCATCTGTACGAGGACGACCTGCCGCTGCGCTGGGCGATCGAGCGGGCCGGGTTCGCGCCGGTCCGGGTCGTCGACGGAGTGATGCGGATCTACCGCGCCGTCCCGGCCGAAGGGCCGGCCGCCCGGCTGCGCACCGCGCTGGCCTGGACCCGGCTGGCCAGCCCGCCGGTCCGCGGCCTGCGGGGAGGCAGGCACATCCTGCTTCGCGGCGTCTTGCATGCCCGTAACCGGCTGCGGTCGCGGCGGTAGGACCTGGCACCCCGGGTTCCAGCTGATTAACAAGCCGTCGGCACCTGTGCGTGCCGAAAATCGCATTCACGGCTCTGACCAGCAAAGTTGCTCACCCGACGCCCCGCCCGCGATGATCGCCGGTCATGTGCCTGCAGTTCGCCTTCCTTCTCATCACGCGGGTGACCACGTGGCTGCGCCTATCCCAGCGTGAGGAGGCATGGCAGACCGCGGAGATCTTCATCCTGCGCCACCAGCTCGCTGTCCTGCAACGGCGCCAGCCGCACCGCCCCCGCCGCCGCCCGTCCCAGATGAGGCCCCGGCCGCAGCGCAAGCTGGGGACCCCTACAACGACCTGCTGAAGCTCAAGGAACTCCTCGACGCCGGTGCCTTGACGCAGGCGGAATTCGGCACTCAGAAGCAGAAGATTCTCAGCGCCTGACCACCCGCATCCATCCCGAGGTCCGGGCGGCCTGCTCGGCGGTTTCGCAAGTTCCGGAGCCTGAGCTCCGGCAGGATGCGAGCGGTGGCCGTTCGACTGCTCTACTTGAGTCTTCTTCGTGTTCTCGGCTGGATCAGCCTGCTCGCCCGGTCGGAGGCGTTCAAGGATGCCGAGATCCCGGTGCTCCGCCACCAGATTCTGGTCTTGCGCCGCCAGGTCGGCGCGCCCAAGCTGTCGTGGGCCGACCGGGCGATCATCTCCGCGCTGATCCGCCGCATCCCCCGCACCAGACGGCTATCTGTGCTCGTGACACCCCGGACCCTCCTGCGCTGGCACGCTCATCTGGTCGGGCGACGCTGGACCTACCCGAGGCGCGGCCCGGGACGGCCACCGACCCGGCCGACGATCCGTGCGCTGGTACTGCGCCTGGCGGCCGAGAATCCGGCCTGGGGATACCGCAGGATCAGTGGGGAACTAGCTGGCCTGGGCCGGAAGGTGGGCGCGGCGACGGTCCGGCGGATCTTGCGCAAGGCCGGCATCGACCCAGTCCCGCTCCGATCCGGACCGAGCTGGGGCCAGTTCCTGCGGGCCCAGGCCGAAGGGATCCTCGCCTGTGACTTCTTCCAGGCTGACACGATCACCTTGACCCGCCTGTACTGCTTCACCGTCATCGAGCACGCCACCCGCCGCGTCTATGTCCTGGGTGTCACCGCGAACCCGACCGCCGCATGGATTACCCAGCAGGCCCGCAACCTGATGGTCGACCTGGGCGATCACGCAGGCGACTTCAAATTCCTGATCCGTGACCGCGACGCCAAGCTCACGGCGATGTCCGACGAAGTGTTCCGCGCCGAGGGCATCCGGATCGTGCTCACCGCGCCCCAGGCGCCCCGCATGAACGCGATCATGGAACGCTGGGTAGGCAGCGTACGCCGCGAGGTCCTCGACCGGATGCTCATCATCAACACCGCGCACCTGCGCAAGGTCCTGTCCGAGTATGAGTCCCATTTCAACAGGCACCGGCCGCATCGGGCACTGAACCAAGCCAGTCCGCTCCGGGCGCTCCCTGACCCCGCCGACGCCGACGTCAAGGTCATCCGACGCGACAGACTCGGCGGCCTGCTCCACGAATATGCCCAGTCGCATGAGGTGACAGAGTTTCGGGGGCGCAGTTGCGTTGTGCCATCTCTGCCCATGCCGGAGCATGATCGGGATCCTGCGCTGGTCCAGATGGTGATCACTAGGTCGTCGAAGGCGACGCGGAGCTGGTGCCGGCGCGGGGTGTCGGTGGCGATGTCGTAGTGGCCGCGGCGGAGGTTCTGCACAAAAGCGTGCCCGGCGGCGAGGATCCGCGCGGAGCGATGACGCTTCAGTCCGCGCATCGGCCGGAGCCGGGCTTTCAGCCGCCCGCGATCTGCCTCGATCGGGTTGTTCGCATACTGCTCAACGGTGTGCAGCGCGGAGGGGATCAGCTCGCCGGGCACCCTCGGGTAGACGGGTGCGCGGTCGGTCGTGACCTCAACTGGGACCGTGCCGGCACGCAGCGCGCTAGTGAAGAAGCGCCGGGCGGCGGTCAGGTCACGCCGCACGGACAGCAGCACATCGATGACCTGGCCGTGCCGATCGACTGCCCGGTAGAGGTAGGCCCATTGCCCGGCGACCTTCACGTAGGTCTCATCGACGAACCAGCGGTCACCGGGAGCATGGCGGCACGACCGCGCAGCCTCGATGAACTCCGGGATAAACCGCTGCACCCACCGGTAGATGGTGACGTGATCGACGGTGACACCGCGCTCGGCCAGCAGCTCCTCGACATCCCGGTAAGACAAGCCGTACCGCAAGTACCAGCGGACGGCCAGCGAGATCACCTCCCGCGGGAACCGGAAGCCAGCGAACACTGAAGTCCTACTACACGCAGTCACCGGACCAGTCTCCGGCCATACGCGATCGACCAACGCGACAGCGCCCCCCGCAGGTACCTGCCATCGACTCCCCGTAGACCTGCGCCGCCACCGGGCACAGGCCAGCCCCAACGACCCTTTCCGACGCATCCGATTCGGGACTGTGCAGCGAACGGTGTTTCCGGCCCGACACGCCGGGCTGAGATCCGGCGGGATGGGCACTGTGAGTGATGACATCAGATGCTGTGAACGAGCACAAAAGTGACGAGAGTGACGGGCGGCAGCTGTCGCCAGAGCAGGCCGCCGCGGCGGCGATGGTGGCCGAGGCCCGGCAGCGGGGCCTGGAGCTGACCGGGCCTGATGGGCTGCTGAAGCTATTCACCAGGAATGTGCTGGAAACGGCCCTGAACGAGGAGATCACTGAGCACCTGGGGCATGAGAAGAATCAGGCGGCGCCGGAACGCCGGTCAGCGAATGTGCGCAACGGCGTCCGCTCCAAGACGGTCATCTCCGATGCGGCAGGTGAAGTCCGCATCGATGTTCCCCGCGACCGCGAGGGGACTTTCGAACCGCAGATCGTGAAGAAGAGGCAGCGCCGGCTCACCGAGGTGGACGAGATTGTGCTGTCGCTGTATGCGAAAGGACTGACCACGGGAGAGATCTCGGCGCATTTCGCTGAGATCTACGGGGCGTCTATTTCCAGGGAAACCGTGTCGCGGATCACCGAGAAAGTCGTGGCCGAGATGCAGGAATGGGCCAGCAGGCCGCTGGATGCGGTTTATGTGGCGGTCTTCATCGACGCCATCGTGGTCAAGGTCAGGGACGGCCAGGTGGCCAACCGGCCTGTCTACGCCGCCATAGGCGTCACCGTCGACGGCCGCAAGGACGTGCTGGGCCTGTGGGCCGGGACCGGCGGTGAGGGCGCCAGGTTCTGGATGAGCGTGCTCACCGACCTGAAGAACCGTGGGGTGCGGGATGTGTTCTTCCTGGTGTGCGACGGGCTGAAAGGCCTGCCGGAAGTGGTGGGGAATGTGTGGCCGCTCGCCATCGTCCAGACATGCATTATCCATCTCATCAGGAATACGTTCCGGCTCACTTCCCGCAGGGACGCTGATGCGATCAAGCGGGATATCAGGCCTATCTATACCGCGCCTAATGTGGATGCGGCGTCCGCGGCGCTGGACGAGCTGGAAGAGAAGTGGGGTGATAAATATGGTGCGATGATCCGGCTGTGGCGCAACGCGTGGAACGAATTCATCCCGTTCCTCGACTACGATACCGAGATCAGGAAGGTGATCTGCTCCACGAACGCGATCGAATCCCTGAACGCCCGCTACCGCCGCGCGGTCCGGGCCCGCGGCCACTTTCCCAGCGAGCAGGCCGCACTGAAATGCCTGTATCTTGTGACCCGCAGCCTGGACCCGACCGGGACAGGCCGCACCCGGTGGACGATGCGCTGGAAACCCGTGATCAACGCCTTCGCCATCACGTTCGGTGACCGCTGGCCGGCCGCCGAGACCTACTAACCAGCCAACGCCGGAAACACCGTTCGTGAGATAGACCCTCCGATTCTGCATGATATGCGGGTGATCTTCATAAGGATCTTGGCAGGCTGACAGGCCTGTCCTTGTGGAGATGGGGGGCCCGCGTGCCTGTGACGGTCCGTTTGATCCGGTCGCGGAATGCAGCTGGGGAGCTGATGGTGCGGCTGGGCGTTCAGCAGCTGGATGAGTATCTGGAGTTCCTGGGCGGGCGGTGCCGGCCGAACACGGTGCTGGCCGTGGCCTACGACTTGAAGGTCTTCTTCGCCGAGGTGAAGAAGACACCGCGGCAGGTCCGTCCCGCGGATGTGCTGGCGTTCATGACCGCGCAGCGCACAGGCGGGGAAGGCCGCCTGCAGGTCGCCGGGCCCGGCGCTGGCGGGGTGTCGGCCCGGACGCTGCGGCGGCGGCTCTCAAGCGTGTCGGGGCTGTATGGGTTCTTGGCTGCCCGTGGTGAGGTGGGCGTGAACCCGGTGCCGCGGGGACTGCCGACCAGGCGGGAGCGGCAGCGCCCCGGCCATGGCGTCCCGTTGGTCCGGGTGCCCCGGACGCTGCCGCAGATCCTGGAGCCGGGCGAGGTGGATGCGCTGGCCGCCGCTCTGCGCACGCACCGGGACCGGGCCATGGTCGCGGCGATGGTGCTGGACGGGCTGCGCCGCTGCGAGGTCCTCGGGCTGCGGCTGGGTGATCTGCGGTTTGGGGAGCGGCGGGTGTTCATCGCTGAGGGCAAGGGCGGCCACCAGCGGCTGATCCCGGTGTCGGCCCGGTTCTTCACCGAGGTCAGCGCCTACCTTGAGGCCGAGCGCCCAGCTGCTGCGGGCACAGACCGGGTGTTCACCGTGCTGAAGGGCCCGCACCGCGGCCAGCCACTCTCGGCAGCCGGGCTGGATGAGATCCTCGATGGTGCCCGCAGCCGGGCCGGGCTGGCCCATGCCACTTGCCATCAGCTCCGGCACACCTTCCTGACCCAGCTGCGCAAGGCCGGGATGACACTGGAGGCGGTGCAGGCCCAGGCCGGGCACGCATCCATCGAGTCCACGCGCATCTACCTGCACCTGGGTGATGACTGGCTGGCCTCCCAGTACCGGCGGGCCGCGGAGGCCATCGACGCCCAGGCTCTCGCCGTGAGTGCCCGGTGACCGGCCCGGCGCTGCTGCCGGGCTGGGTGCAGCTGGATAAGGCCATCCCGCAGATCACGGTCCCAATGCGCCGTTACCTGGAGCAGGTCGCCTGCGTGCTGCGCCCGGGCAGCGTCAGCAACACGGACCAGGCGCTGCTCTCCTTCGCCGCCTTCCTCGCCGAGACATCCCCCGCGACCCCGCTGGCCCACGTCACCCGGCGGCACGTTGAGGCGTTCAAGCCGTGGCTGGCCGCCCGTCCCGGGCAGAACAAGCCCCGGCTGACCACGGCCACGATCGCGCACCGGCTTGGCACGCTGCGGATGTTCTTCGTCCGCATCGAGGAATGGGGCTGGGACGAAGCGCCGCCGCGGGTGCCGATGTTCCCGGTGACCTGCCCCGCCAGGACCACCCCCTGCCCAAGGCCCTCGACGACGCCACCGCCGCGAAGCTGCTGCGCGCCGCCCAGGCCGGCCGGCGGATGCTGGTGCGGGTCACCGTCGAGATGCTGCTGCGCACCGGGCTGCGGGTCAGCGAGTTCACCGGCCTGCGCGCTGATGCTGTCGTGCTCATCGGCGCCGGGCCGTGGCTGCATGTCCCGGTCGGCAAGCTGCACGAGGACCGCTGCCTGCCCCTGCACCCGCAACTGGTCACCCTCATCGATACCTACCGGGGCCGCCCATGTCCCCGCTGGCCATCCGCTGCTGCTGCCCCGCGAAAACGGCCGCCCGCTCGACCGGCACACCGTCACCCGGATGATCAACCGGGCCGGCGCCGCCGCCGGCCTGCCGCACATCCACCCCCACCAGCTCCGCCACACCCTGGCTACCCAGGCGATCAACCGCGGGATGAGCCTGGAAGCGATCGCTGCCCTGCTGGGCCACCGCAGCCTGGACATGACCTTGCGTTATGCGAGGATCGCCAGCCGCACTGCCGCTGATGAGTACTTCGCCGTGTCCGGGAAAGTCGAAGCTCTCTACGGCCAGCCCGCCCAGCTCCCCGCCACGCGGCCGGCCCCAAGATGACCCGGCTGCGCCGCGAGCACCACCGCCTGCTCGGCAACGGCTGGTGCACCCGGCCACCCCAGCTCGACTGCGCCTTCGAGTCCATCTGCGAAACTTGCAGCTACTTCCAGACCAGCATCGAGTTCCGGCCCACCCTCGCAGCCCAGCACGACCACGCCGCCACCCACGGCCAGACCAGCCGCCAGGAACTCTTCGCCCGCCTCATCCACCACATCGACGACAACCAAGCATCATGATCAGCTTGACAGCGATCACCCGCATAATGCCGAAAGTAGTGCGTTGCTCCGCCGGATGGCTTTGCCAGGGTACGCATATTCATGCACTGCGTCAGCGATCAACGCGGTCTCGGAGCTTCAGACGCGTCCCTGGCTCAGGCCACGCCTAACGCTTAATACACGGGTGATCCGTGTCTCTCCCGTGTTCTCGTGTCACTCGGGACTGTGCAGCGAACGGTGTTTCCGGCCCGACACGCCGGGCTGAGATCCGGCGGGATGGGCACTGTGAGTGATGACATCAGATGCTGTGAACGAGCACAAAAGTGACGAGAGTGACGGGCGGCGGCTGTCGCCAGAGCAGGCCGCCGCGGCGGCGATGGTGGCCGAGGCCCGGCAGCGGGGCCTGGAGCTGACCGGGCCTGATGGGCTGCTGAAGCTATTCACCAGGAATGTGCTGGAAACGGCCCTGAACGAGGAGATCACTGAGCACCTGGGGCATGAGAAGAATCAGGCGGCGCCGGAACGCCGGTCAGCGAATGTGCGCAACGGCGTCCGCTCCAAGACGGTCATCTCCGATGCGGCAGGTGAAGTCCGCATCGATGTTCCCCGCGACCGCGAGGGGACTTTCGAACCGCAGATCGTGAAGAAGAGGCAGCGCCGGCTCACCGAGGTGGACGAGATTGTGCTGTCGCTGTATGCGAAAGGACTGACCACGGGAGAGATCTCGGCGCATTTCGCTGAGATCTACGGGGCGTCTATTTCCAGGGAAACCGTGTCGCGGATCACCGAGAAAGTCGTGGCCGAGATGCAGGAATGGGCCAGCAGGCCGCTGGATGCGGTTTATGTGGCGGTCTTCATCGACGCCATCGTGGTCAAGGTCAGGGACGGCCAGGTGGCCAACCGGCCTGTCTACGCCGCCATAGGCGTCACCGTCGACGGCCGCAAGGACGTGCTGGGCCTGTGGGCCGGGACCGGCGGTGAGGGCGCCAGGTTCTGGATGAGCGTGCTCACCGACCTGAAGAACCGTGGGGTGCGGGATGTGTTCTTCCTGGTGTGCGACGGGCTGAAAGGCCTGCCGGAAGTGGTGGGGAATGTGTGGCCGCTCGCCATCGTCCAGACATGCATTATCCATCTCATCAGGAATACGTTCCGGCTCACTTCCCGCAGGGACGCTGATGCGATCAAGCGGGATATCAGGCCTATCTATACCGCGCCTAATGTGGATGCGGCGTCCGCGGCGCTGGACGAGCTGGAAGAGAAGTGGGGTGATAAATATGGTGCGATGATCCGGCTGTGGCGCAACGCGTGGAACGAATTCATCCCGTTCCTCGACTACGATACCGAGATCAGGAAGGTGATCTGCTCCACGAACGCGATCGAATCCCTGAACGCCCGCTACCGCCGCGCGGTCCGGGCCCGCGGCCACTTTCCCAGCGAGCAGGCCGCACTGAAATGCCTGTATCTTGTGACCCGCAGCCTGGACCCGACCGGGACAGGCCGCACCCGGTGGACGATGCGCTGGAAACCCGTGATCAACGCCTTCGCCATCACGTTCGGTGACCGCTGGCCGGCCGCCGAGACCTACTAACCAGCCAACGCCGGAAACACCGTTCGTGAGATAGACCCTGTCACTCGCTAGGAAGCTGCTGAAATGAGCAGCTTTCCGTGTCTTGTGCGGTTCGTGTCGGGGTCTGGCCAGGTCCGGTATCGCCTGGGTGAGCGGTTGGTGGACCGGTATCTGGAGTTCGTGGCGGGTCGGTGCCGGGCGAACACGCTGCGGGCGGTGGCCTTCGATCTGAAGACGTTCTTCACGGTGGTCCGGAAGGCCCCGGTGGAGGTCACCGCGGCGAATGTGTTCGACTTCCTTGCTGATCAGCGGGGTGACCGGACGGTGATGCGGCTGGCGGACCGGGAGTCGGGGCTGTCGGCACGGACGATCGCCCGCCGCCTGTCGTCGGTGTCGGGCCTGTATGCCTATCTGGTCGCGCGGGGGGATACGCCGGTGCGGGTCAACCCTGTGCCGCGTGGCCTGATGACCCGCCGTCAGGGCGGGACGATGAGATCACGCATGGCCCCGCTGGTGCGGGTGCCGCGCACCCTGCCGAGGGTCTTGTCTCCGGAGGAGGCCGACCGGCTGGTCGGCGCGTTGCGCACGCACCGGGACCAGGCGATGGTCTTGGGCATGCTGCTGGCCGGGCTGCGCCGCTGCGAGGTGCTGGGCCTGCGGTTTGCGGATGTGCAGGTCGCTGACCGGCGGCTGGTGGTGGTGGAGGGCAAGGGCGGCCATCACCGGGTGATCCCGGCCGCGAACCGGTTCTTCGAGGCTCTCGGCGCCTACCTGCACGGCGAGCGACCCGCCGGGGCTCACACGGACCGGGTGTTCGTGGTGCTGAAGGGGCCGCGGCGCGGGCTGCCGCTGTCCGCGGAGGGACTAGATGAGATCTTGGATGGCGCCCGCCGCCGTGCTGGACTGGAGCACGCGACCTGCCATCAGCTGCGGCACACGTGCCTGACCCGGTTGCGCGAGGCGGGGATGGCGCTGGAGGCGGTGCAAGCCCAGGCCGGGCACGTGTCGATCGAGTCGACCCGGGTCTACCTGCACCTGGCCAACGACTGGCTGGCTGACCAGTACCTGCGTGCGGCCGAGTTGATCGATGCTGATACTGCGGCGGTCGCCGAGATGCTGGCCGTGCAAGAGATCGCAGCCCGGTGAGCGCGCTACCTGCTCATGAGCAGCCGTCGCCGGGCCGGCACGCCGAGGCTGAGTGGACCCAGATCGCCGCCGCAGCGCCCCAGGTGGCAGCGGTGATGCGCCGCTACCTGCGGCAGCTGGGCACGTTCCTGGCACCCCGGAGCGTCGATGTGGCCGACAGCGCGCTGCGCCAGCTGGCCCGGTGGATGATCCACGAAGCCGGGCTGGCTGCGGTCGGTGACATCCGCCGCGATGACATCGAGGACTACAAGGTATGGCTCGCCGCCCAGCCCCGGGGCGGCGGCCAGACGATCACCGCGGAGACGCACCGGCAGCGGATGCGGACCGTGCGCCAGTTCTTTGAGCGGATCATCGAGTGGGACTGGTCCGGCGCCCCGCCCCGCAACCCGGTGATCGCCTGGGACATCCCCAAGAAACCCGAGCCGCTGCCGAAGTTCCTCGACGACCGGGACGCCGCGAAGCTGATGGCCGCTGCCCGGGCCAGCGCCGACCCGCGCGACCGGCTCGTTGTCGAGGTGCTCGCCCGCACTGGGATGCGGGCCGGCGAGCTGGCCGATCTTGACGCCGACGCGGTGGTGCGGATCGGCGCCGGGCACTGGCTGCGCATCCCGCTGGGCAAGCTCCGCAACGACCGCTACGTGCCCCTGCACCCCGAGCTGGTGCAGCTGCTTGCCACCTGGACCGCGGCCAACCTCGAGCACATCCGCCGAAACAAGCGCCTGGTCGCCGACCATCGTGGCGTGCTGGACCGGCACCTGATCTGCCGGATAGTGCGCCGGGTCGGCCGGGCCGCCGGGGTTCCTGGCGTGCACCCGCACCGGCTGCGGCACACCCTGGCCACCCAGGCCATCAACCGCGGCATGCGGCTGGAAGCCATCGCTGCCCTGCTCGGCCACCAGAAGATGGAGATGACGCTCATTTACGCGAAGATCGCCAACCGGGTCGTAGCTGACGAGTACGCCGCGGTCAGCGCCCAGATCGACGCTCTCTACGGCCAGCCGCCCGCGCTGCCGGCCGACTACGAGACCACCGGCATGGCCCGGCTCCGCCGCGAAGCGCACGCCCGGATGCTCGGCAACGGCCTGTGCACCCGGCCTGCCGAACTGGACTGCCGCCTGGAGTCCGCCTGCGAGACCTGCGCCTACTTCCGCACCGGCACCGAGTTCCTGCCCATCTTGACCCGGCAGCGCGACCACGCCCGCGACCACGGCCAAGCCGACCGGGCCGCGCTGTTCGACGGGCTCATCCAGCGCACCGCAGCCACCGAACGGAGCTGATCACCATGCCCGGCATCACCCTGGACCTGGCCGACGCGGCAGAGCTCGCCGAGACGCTCGCCCTCCTCACCCAATGGCTATCCGGCCGCGACAAGCAAACCCTCGCCGACAGCTTCACCGCCTTCATCGGCCACCCCGCCTACAACACCGACACCCTCCGCGCCGACCTGCACCGGTTCGCGTTCCTCCTCGGCGCCAGCGACGGCGAAGAACTCTTCGGCGAGCCGACCCCATGATCACTAATCCCCGATCCACCGCGTAAATAGGTGTCCGTTTGGGCGCGTCGACGCGAAAGGTGCCCTCTGAGCTGGGACGATGGGAGTTGCTGACACTTCCACGTTCCGGGCGGAGAGGACACCTCGCAAGTGCGATTGTTGCACGGGCTGGCGAAGATCGACGCGACGTTTGATGACCCGCATCTCGTGTCGCGGGCGGGCCTGGTCCCGGTGATGGCCCTTGCCCAGCGGGCGGGCCTCGCGGACCTGGTGGCAGAGCATGCCCGGATCGGCGGCCGGTGCGGGGTGAACGCGCACCTGAAGGTCCCGTGCCTGGTGGCCGGGATGATCGCCGGGGCGGACAGCATCGATGACATGGACCTGCTGCGGCACGGCGCGATGCCCGCGCTGTTCGGCGGGATCCGGGCACCGTCCACGCTGGGGTCGTTCCTGCGGTCTTTCACCTGGGGGAACGTGCTGCAACTGGAGCAGGTGAGCCGGCTGCTGCTGGCGGACCTGGCCCGCCGGGCGCCGCTGCTGCCCGGCAAGGACGCCGTGGCATTCATCGACATTGATTCCATGCAAAAACGGGTCTACGGGCACAAGAAACAGGGCGCGGCGTTCGGGCATACGAAGATCCAGGGGAAAAGCCTGCTGGTACGCGGGCTGAATGCGCTGGCCGCGACCGTCAGCACGCCGATCGCGGCACCGGTGATCACCGGCACGAGGCTGCGTGGCGGCAACGCGGCTTCCGCCCGGGGCGCTGCATCGTTCGCTGCCACGTCGGTCAGCACGGCCCGCGCTGCTGGATGCACGGGGACGCTGGTGGTGCGGGCGGACTCGGCGTTCTACTCCGCGGCCTTCACCGGCGCTGTGCGCCGGGCCGGGGCGTTCTTCTCGGTCACCGCACGGATGGACCCCAAGATCAAGGCCGCGATCGCGGCCATCCCCGAAACGGCCTGGACAGCGATCCGTTACCCCCGCGCGATCTGGGATGACCAGTTGCGCTGCTGGGTATCCGACGCCGACGTCGCCGAGGTGGAATACACGGCGTTCACCTCGAAGAAAGGGCAGGCCATCACCACCCGGCTGATCGTCCGCCGGGTGAAAGACCTCAACCGCAAAACCGCCGCCGGCCAGGACGAGCTGTTTCCCGTCTGGCGCTACCACGCGGTGTTCACCGACTCCCCGTTCGCAACCGTCCAGGCCGAGGAGCACCACCGCGACCATGCCCAGGTCGAGCAGGTATTCGCCGACTTGACCGACGGGCCCCTAGCTCACCTGCCATCAGGGTCGTTCCCCGCGAACGCCGCCTGGCTGGCCTGCGCCGCCATCGCGCACAACCTGCTCCGCGCCGCCGGGTCTCTGGCCAGCCTGGCGTGCGCCAAGGCCAGAGGCGCCTCGCTGCGCCGCGACCTCATCAGCGTCGCCGCCCGGATCGCCCGCCACGGCCGCGGCGAGATCACTGTGCACCTGCCTGAAGGATGGCACCGCGAGACCGAATGGATGAACCTCTTCGAAGCCGCCTGCGGGCCACCCGCCCAGGCGGCCTGACCAGCCCGGAACCGGTCACCGCGCACCAAGGCCCAAACGGCCGCCAGCCCAAGAACCCGGCAAGGACCTCTGGACAAGCCGCAGAAAAGGTCATCGGCAGGAATCCCACGCCCCCGCCCGCCCTCAAGATCAGGTCATCCGGCCCAGCCCCGCAGAAACGATCACCTGACCTCACGCGGTGGATCGGGGCTAATTGCGCCCTCACGCACCCGCCACTTGACAAGATCACCCGTATAACGCCGAATAGGTGTGCTGACAGTTTGGTCAGCTCAGCACCGGTAGACAACGCAGAATATCTATTCGGTACCGCTCGGCTACCAGTCGGCCCGTCCCATGTGGTCTGAGCGTACTATCTACTGCCTCTGGGTTATGAACATTACGGCGCCCGTTTTCTGGTCTCTGAGGCTTCTATGCGTCTCGCTGGCCAGGGCACATGTCTGCCGCGGTCTCCCGCGTCGTACCGAGTCTCCCCTGCCTTGGCCGGTCTCGTTAGCGAATCCGTTAGCAGGCCGCTGGTCTTGATCCCGGACCCGGGACCTTTCCCGCGCCGGCCAGCTCGAAGTTCTCGTTCGCCGGTACTAACCGGGAGACGCCTTTCCGGGAGCAGGATGTTACTTCCGGCCGAAGGATCCGGATCTTTGCTATCGGCGGTGATCGTAGTGCTCGGCTGGGTCCCGGCCAGCCGCGCCGGGTGGGGGCAGCCTCCGTGACATTTTCGTCCTAGCACCATTGAGGCCAGCCGCGCCGTGTCCTCTACTTGGGGTCATGGAACCACGGCTCGCCTTGGGTGCGGCGGCGACACGGCGGTGAGCGCGGCCTTGTACTACTGGCGGGCGACCGGGCGGCGCTCGCGTCGCTCGGCGATCGTAGTGGCGCTGATCTGCGGGCTGCTTGGCACGGTCGTGCTGGGGGCGCTGGCCGGGGCGCGACGCACCGGCACTGCCTACGGGCGCTATCTGCACGCGATCAACTCCAGCGACGTGTTCGTTAACGTGCCCGGAGCGGTGCTATCCGCCATCCGGCAGGTCGAGCGCCTGCCGGGGGTGGCGTCCGCCGCCGCCAGCGTAGGCCTGAACGCCAACCCGGTCGTGAACGGGAAGATCAACGACGCCTTCCTCACCAATGGCCTGACCGGCAGCCTCGACGGGGATGGCTTCCGCCAGGACCGGATGACGGTGCTGGCGGGCAGGCTGCCCCGGCTTGACGCCAGGGACGAGGTCGTGCTCACGCAAGGGCAGGCCAAGTTCTTCCACACCGGCGTCGGCGGCCAGGTAACCTATGAGTTCTACCGCACGAACCCGACGACCAACGCCTCGGTCCCGGCCGGACGGTCCACGTTCCTGGTTACCGGGATCGTGGACATCCCCCCAGTGCTCGGGGACCAGTTCGACGACGTGAACAGCGCCGTCTTGCCCCCAGCGGCCACCGCCAGGTACCTCAGCGGTGAGTTCGCCTTCGGGTGGGTGGGACTGCGGCTCACAGCGGGCACCGCGGGCATCCCAGCGCTGCAGCGGCGGCTGGCCACGCTCGCCAGCAGTCTGGACCGGCTGTTCCACGCAGCACCGGGCACGATCCGCCTCAACATCCGCCGCCTGGACATCGTTCACCAAGAGGTGCAGCAGGGGATCGAGCCGCAGGCGCTCGCGCTCGCGGTGCTAGGGGCCTTGGCTTCGCTGGCCCTGCTCGTGCTGGCAGGCCAGGGCCTGGCGCAGCTGCTGGCCCGGTCTGCGCCTGACCTGGCGGGGCTGCGTGCCCTAGGCGCATCCCGGGCACAGGCGGCGCTCGCTGCCGGGCTGGCGGGGGCGGTAGCGGTCCTGGGTGGCACGGCACTGGCGGTGGCGGGCGCTGTCGCGGTGTCACCGCTCGCCCCGGTCGGCGCGGTGCGGCAGTTTGATCCGGTCCGCGGTGTGCAGGCGGATCCGCTGGTCCTTACGGGCGGGGGCTGCGCGCTCGCCGCCGTGCTGCTCACCCTCCTCGGGGTGCTGGCCTGGCGGTTGGCGCGGCCTCCCGGCGATGCCCCGGCAGCTCGGGTGTCGTCGGTCGCCGTGGCCGCCGCCGGGGTGGGCCTGCCCGTGACCGCCGTGGTGGGCATTCGGGAGGCGCTAGACCGGGGAGGGGGACAGCGTCGGGCCCCCGTCCTGGCCACTGTGATCGGTTCTGTGGTGGCGGTCATGGCGGTAGCGATGGCGGTGGTGTTCGGCGCCAGCCTGACCGGGCTGGTGGCCAACCCGGCCCGGTACGGCTGGAACTGGACGCTGCTGATGGACACTCAGGGCGGGTACGGCAGCTGGCCTGCGGCGCAGATGGACAGGCTCGTCAGCGGCCAGCCGGGGGTCACCGGCTGGTCCACCTTCGCGTTCACTCAGATCCCGATCGACGGCCAGAATGTGCCCGTGCTCGGGCTGACCCGGTACCTGGGCTCGGTGGAGCCGCCGACCACCAGCGGCCACCCGATCACCGGGCCGGGCCAGATCGAGCTGGGCGTCGCCACCTTGCGCCAGCTCGGCAAGCGGCTCGGGGACACGGTGACGATCAGCAGCGGGCAGACCAGGCGCACGCTCACCATTGTGGGCACGGTGACGCTGCCGTCGATCGGGCTGACCATAGCCGACCACGTGTCGCTGGGCCGTGGCGCCATGCTCGCCGACAGCACGCTGCTGGCGGCGCAGGGCCTGTCCCCCGAGTCGAGCTTCCGCCAGTCGGTGAGCTCGCCGGTGGCAGTTCCCGCCTTTCCCTCGGCGGTGGCAATCGACCTGGCCCGCGGCACCAGCGGCAACGCGCTGGCGGCCAGGATCAGCCACGCCAACCCCGGCGGTACCCCGGGCGGGACCTACCAGCTGCCGCTGAACCGGACCCATGGCGCGGCGATCGTGGAAGCGGCGGGGATGGGCAGCCAGCCGCTCGCCCTAGCGCTGGCGGTGGCGGCGGGCGCGGTGCTGTCCCTGGCGCTGGCCCTGCTCGCGTTGGTCCGCCAGCGGCGCCGCGAGCTCGCCCTGCTCAAGGCGCTGGGCCTGACACGGCGGCAGGTCATGGCGGCCGTCGCCTGGCAGGCGAGTGTGATCCTGGGCGTCGCCGGGCTGGCCGGGGTACCGCTCGGGGTGGCCGTCGGCCACTGGGCCTGGGCGGCTTTCGCCACCTCCCTGGGCGCCGTGCCGGTGACCGTGGTGCCGCTTCCGGCCCTGCTGGCCTGGTTCGTAGTCCTGGTGGTGACGGGGAACCTGCTGGCGGCCGGGCCCGCCGCGGTCGCTGCCCGGACTCCGCCTGCAGTCCTGCTCCGCGCTGAGTAGGCCTCCGTGGCAGCCAAGCTGCGCCCGCCAGGTGACCGCGAGCTGGAGAATCGGGAGCGAGGGCGACGGACACGCCCCGCCCGGGCATGCATGCCGAATGAGCCTGGCCGATCAGAGACGGCCGGGCGGCCGGCCCGGCGCGCGCCGGGCCTAAGCCTCAATCCACCGCGCAAATAGTGGCCGGGTGCGGCGCGTTCGACGCGAAAGGTGCCCCTTGACCAGGGACGATGGGAGTTGCTGACGCTTCCATCACCTGGTTCGAAGGAGCACCTGTCAAGTGCGATTGTTGCATGAGCTGGCCAGGATCCACGCGTCGTTTGATGACCCGAATCTCGTGTCGCGGGCGGGCCTGGTGCCGGTGATGGCGCTGGCCCAGCGGGCGGGCCTGGCCACGCTGGCCGGTGAGCAGGTGGCCATCGCTGACCGGTGCGGGGTGAACCCGCACCTGAAGGTGGGCTGCCTGGTGGCCGGCATGATCGCGGGGGCGGACAGCATCGATGACATGGATCTGCTGCGGCACGGGGCGATGCCGGCGCTGTTTGGCGGGGTCCGGGCACCGTCCACGCTGGGTTCGTTCCTGCGCGCCTTCACCTGGGGGAACGTGCTCCAGCTGCAGAAGGTGCACCGGGAGTTCCTGGGTGAGCTGGCCCGCCGCGCCCCGCTGCTGCCCGGGGCGGACGTGCTCGCGTTCATCGATATCGACTCGATGCAAAAGCGGGTCTATGGGCACAAGAAGCAGGGTGCAGCCTTCGGCCATACCAAGATTCAGGGCAAGAGCCTGCTGGTGCGGGGCCTGAACGCGCTGGCCGCCACCATCAGCACGCCGCTGGCCGCCCCGCTGATCGCCGCCACCCGGCTGCGCGGCGGCAACGCGAACTCCGCCCGGGGTGCCGCGTCGCTGGCCACCGAAGCGGTCACCACGGCCCGCGCTACCGGGTGCACCGGGAGGCTGGTGGTGCGGGCCGACTCGGCGTTCTACTCCGCCGCGTTCACCGGCGCCGTCCGCCGGGCCGGGGCGTTCTTCTCGGTCACCGTGCAGATGAACCCGCACGTGCGGGCTGCCATCGCCGCCATCGGCGAGGACGCCTGGAGGCCCATCAAATATCCCCGGGCCATCTGGGATGACCAGCTGCGCTGCTGGGTCTCTGACGCCCAGGTCGCCGAAGTCCCGTATACCGCCTTCACCTCGAAGAAAGGGCAGGCGATCACCGCCCGGCTGATCGTCCGACGGGTCAAAGACTTCAACCGCCAGGCCGGGCAAGGCCAGGGTGAGCTGTTCGGCATCTGGCGCTACCACGCCGTATTCACCGATTCCCCGTTCGCGACCATCCAGGCCGAGGAGCACCACCGCGACCACGCCCAGGCAGAACAGGTATTCGCGGACTGGACCGACGGCCCGCTGGCTCATCTGCCCTCCGGGTCATTCCCGGCGAACGCGGCCTGGGTTGCCCTCGCAGCCATAGCGCACAACCTGCTGCGCGCCGCCGGGTCCCTGGCCAGTCTCGCCTGCGCCAAAGCCCGCGGCGCCACCTTGCGCCGCGACCTCATCGACGTCGCCGCCCGGACCGCCCGCCATGGCCGCGGCCACCTCACCCTGCACCTGCCCGAAGGCTGGCACCGCCAGATCCAATGGATGAACCTCTTCGAAGCCGCCTGCGGCCCGCCCGCCGCCGCAGCCTGACCAGCCCAGACCCGGTCACCACGACCCTGCGGGCCCCAGCGGCCACCCGGCAAACCGCCAGCCAGCCTCCCCGGGCAAGGACCTGTGGACGAGCCGCAGAAACGTAAGCGGCAGGAAAGCCACGCCCGCCACCACCATCAAGACCGCACCAGCCGGTCCGCCGACAGAACGCCGTCACCTAAATTCGGGCGGTGGATCGAGGCTAAGCTTCGATCCACCGCGTAAATTCTGACGCTCGTTTTGCTGTGCCGGCCAGCGGATAATTGATCTTGATGGTTTTCCGGGGGTGCAGCTTTCCCGCCGCTGGCTTGTTCTGCGGCTTGTCCGGGGTTTTCGCTGGGGGGGTGGTGGCGGGCGGCCCGCTGGGGCCATGGCAGCGCGGTGACCGGGTCTGGGCGGGTCAGGCCGCGGTGGCGGGCGGGCCGCAGGCGGCTTCGAACAGGCTCATCCATCCGGTCTCGCGGTGCCAGTCTTCAGGCAGGTGCACGGTGATGTGGCCGCGGCCGTGGCGCGCGATACGGGCGGCGACGGCGATCAGCTGGCCGCGGATGGTCGCGCCACGGGCTTTCGCGTGAAAGGCGCCGGCCAGGCAGCCGGCGGCGCGGGTCAGGTTGTGGCAGATGGCCGCCAGGGCCAGCCAGGCGGCGTTCGCCGGGAAGCGCCCCGATGGCAGGTGGGCGAGGGGGCCACAGTTCAGATCCGCGAACACCTGCTCGACGATGGCGTGATCGCGGTGCTGCGCCTCGGCCTGGATCATCCCGGACGGCGAGTCGGTGAACACCGCGTGGTAACGCCAGATGCCGAACAGCTCGTCCTGGCCCTGGGCGGTTTTGCGGTTGAGGTCCTTGACCCGGCGGACGATCAGCCGGGCGGTGATTGCCCTGCCTTTCTCCGGCGCGAACGCCGTGTAGGGGATCTCAGCGACCTCAGCGTCAGAGACCCATTGCCGGAGCTGCTCATCCCTGTTGGGTGTCAAAATTCGGCCTGTCCCTGTGAACTGGGACGAAGGCAGTGCACGGCTGTGCGGCATGATGTCAGCCGTGTCCCTCCGCCTGCTCTACCTGACCTTCGTCTGGCTCTGCGGCTGGCTGGTCCTGCTTGGCCGCTCGTCAGCGTCCAAGGACGCGGAACTGCTGGTACTGCGGCACGAGGTCGCCGTGCTGCGCCGCACCAGGCCCAGACCCCGCCTCGACTGGGCCGACCGAGCCGTCATGGCCGCGCTGATCCGGTACCTGCCAGCGAAGCTGCGAGCACACCGTCTGGTCACCCCGGGAACCGTCCTGCGGTGGCACCGCCGCCTGGTCACCAGGAAGTGGACCTATCCTCGCGGCGCAGGACGACCGCCAGCCAGCGCAGAGATCGCCGCGCTGATCGGGCGGCTCGCCGCCGAGAACCACGGCTGGGGATACCAGCGGATCCAAGGTGAGCTGCTCAAGCTCGGCCACCGGGTCAGCGCATCCACGATCCGCCGGGCCCTCAAGGCGCTGAAGATCCCTCCGGCACCGAAGCGGCGCACCGACACGACGTGGCGGCAGTTCCTGCGCGCGCACGCCGCGACCATGCTCGCCACCGACTTTTCCACGTGGACTGCGCGGTCACCCTCCAGCGCCTGTACTGCTTGTTCGTCATGGAGATCGGCTCCCGCTACGTGCACGTCCTCGGCGTGACCGCCAACCCGGACGGGCCGTGGACCACGCAGCAGATCCGGAACCTCCTGATGGATCTCGGCGACCGGGCCATGGACTTCCGGTTCCTGGTTCGTGACCGGGCCGGGCAGTTCAGCGCGTCGTTCGACGCCGTCCTGGCCGGCGCTGGTATCGAAGCGGTCAAGATCCCGCCCCGAAGTCCCAGGGCAAACGCCTATGCCGAACGGTTCGTGCTCACCGCCCGGACGGAGGTCACCGATCGGATGCTGATCTTCAGCGAACGGCACCTGCGCACCGTAAATGGCCCAGTATGCCCGGCACTACAACGGGCGAAGACCGCACCGCGCCCTCCAGCTCCAGCCACCCCGCCCCGACCACCCCGTGGCAGATCTCTCCCAGGAACGAGTCAAGCGCCGGCCAGTCCTCGGCGGCCTCCTCAACGAATACGAGCGAGCTGCCTGAAAGCCCAGGTCACAGCCGACGGCACAATCCTGGCACCCCACAGGCCTGCCACTTCTGCACCGTCGACCTGCCCGGCGGCACCTAGGCCTACGTCCTGGCCGTAATTGAGCACGCATCCCGGCGCATACGCGCGCAAACCAGCATCCGCGCCGCGTGCCGCTGGTCAGCTCCTCAGCGACGACGGCCGGCCATGGAAATCGGCGGAGCAAGCGGTGCGGTGAACCGCTTGCCCCGCCCTGAATCCGTCCGCCATATGCCCGTAACCACTGCTACGCAGGGGCTCACAGCGGCACATCATGAAACACGGCAGCACGACAGCAAGAAGGCCCGCGAGACCGGGAAACCCCAGCTCACGGGCTACCTTCGCAGGTGGTGGCAGGTGTTGGGTTCGAACCAACGTAGGCTAAGCCGACGGTTTTACAGACCGCCCATCCCCACCCATCGGAATAGCCGCTGACCTGCGGACTCTCCATTCCCCATGGCGTGAAAACCTCGTTCTGTCCGCCCCGCGTCCGTAATTCCACGGAATCCCTGGTCAGCGCAACACACTTTTTGGATCATGTCCCATGAAGTCCAGCTGAGTCCCACTGCGTCTAATCCTCCGACTCCCAGCCCGCCGTGGTCGATTTCGGCTCAGCAGTCGCCCAGGCGCCGCCTGTCGCAGCGGATCACGGCAGAACAGCGACAGGACACGCACCTGACAATCCCACACCCAGAAATCCAGTTTGAGCCGCCATTTTTCACGAACCAGCCACGGATCCTCTCCCAAGACCGATGCGCCGACGCCGTTCCTGCCGGTCACGCTAAGCGCTCGATCCTGAGCGCTGAGTCGCGACCCGTTCGCCGCGACAGCGCCGGCACTTGCCAAGGGGACGCGAACGGACCGCAGGCACCGGGACCTCCCCGACCGGCATCGCCTCTCGCCTAGCCGCAGGGATCCTGAGCGCCATGGGGCCCACAGTGGACCTACCGTGCACCCGAGTTGCAGCATCATCCCAAGAATGTCCTCGGCGAACCAAGCTTCGGTGATCCGGCCGTCGCGGACGGTGTAGATGCCGATGCCTGTATTAGTGCCGGGGCGGTTCATCGCGCGCCCCTCCTGACCCGTGGCCTGCGCAGGCGTACCGGCAGCGGATCACCGGCAAACAGTACTTCGCGTTTCGCATGGTCGTACTTCCGGCCCACCTGCAAAGGCGCCGCGCCATCCCGGGCAGAGGTGATGCTATGAACGTCCCGGGGGCCGGGCGTTGCTGCCCCGCCGAGTGCACCGTGCCATCGACGAACGGCGCTGGCTCGCCGGTCTCACCGTGACGTTTGGCGCCTGCAACATCTTTCTCGGCGTCGACGCTTTCGGCGCGGCCCGCGTCCTCGGGATCCTCGGAGGGCTCGCCGTCTGCGCGGCGCTGATCATCGCCCGGCGAAACCATCGCCTCGCGCTCGACTTTCTCGCCATCGGTGCGCTGCCCTTCGCCATCGCGACGTGGTGGAGTGTCGTGACCCCGCTGGCGCGGCACTTGCCCCGGTGGCCGGCCGCCGCAGTGAGCTCCAGCACACTCTCCCAGTACCTTTGACACACGCCTGACCGGGCGCTAGCCGCGGTGTCACCTGGCAACAGCTCCCGCGAACTTGACGTGCCGAGAAGGCAAAGTGCATCCTCGGCCGTTGCCCGGGCCGCTGCAATCCGGGCCCGCGTGACGCGGGTTTGTGATGGGCCGGAAACGTGTGTCTTCAGGCGTCAGCCTGTTCGGGGTTCCCAGCGGAAGAATCGGATCGCGACGAGGAGCCCGGCCAGGCCCCAGGCGGCCACCACCAGGACGTCGGTCCAGTTGAACGGGGCGCCGAGGAACCCGGCCTGCAGTCCGGACAGGAAATGCCTGATCGGGAAGATCCGGCCGACCCAGAGCATCCAGGCGGGCGGGTTGTTGCCGAGCGGGATGAAGACCCCGGACAGGAACAGCAGCGGCAGGACGATCACGTTGACGATCGGCAGCGCAGCGTCGGCGCTCGGGATGACCGGCGTGATCGCGAACCCGAGCGCGCAGAACGCGGCCGCGCCCACGGCGAGCATGACGAGCATCCGCAGCAGGGTGATCCCGGTGGGGATGTCAACGCTGTAGAACGCGCGCCCGAACCCGGCCGTGATGACCACCAGCAGGGCCGACACGAGTACCGCGTGTAGTATCCGGGCGCCGAAGAACGTGGCGCGGGGCAGCGGAGTCCCGTCGATCCGCTTGAGCACCTCGGAGTCCCGCTGGAACGTGATCGCGACCGCGACGTTGTTGAAGCAGACCGTGATGACCGCCAGTGCCACCATCGAGGGCACGTAAAACGTGGCCTCGTTCACCGACCTCGCACCGAACTGAACCGTGGAGTTGCGGAATATCGATGTGAAGATCACCAGGAACATGAGCGGGTACACCAGGGCGAAGAACGCCGCGGCCGGGCTGCGCCAGTAGGCCTTGTTCACGTAACGCACCTGCGAGAGGGTGAGCGCCGCCGCGTTCATGCCGTGCGTCCCGTCTGCTTCCCGGCCGGGGCAGGCTGGCTGCCGCCGCCGGAGGGCGGGCCGGTGAGCGAGAGATAGATATCCTCCAGCGACGGCCTTGTCACCTGCAGCCCGTCGAGGCGGGTTCCGTGGTCGATGGCCCACCCGGTCAGCTCGTGCAGTGCCTGCTCGAGGTCATCGGGGGTGACCTCGGCGTAGCCATCCGGTCCCGGCGGGGCGGACAGCCCGTCCGGGGGAGTCGCGCCGGCCGGGGGGCGGTACCGGATCCGCGCCTTGGCCAGCTCCCGGTCGCCAAGCGTGTCCGGCGTGCCCTCGGCCACGATCCGGCCAGCCGCGATCACCGCGACCCGGTCGGCGAGGAACTGCGCCTCGTCCATGTAATGCGTGGTGAGCAGCACCGTCATGCCGAACGTCGCCAGGTTCTTGATCACTTCCCACGCCTCGCGGCGGGCCGAGGGGTCGAAACCGGTGGTCGGCTCGTCGAGGAACAGCAATTCCGGGTTGCCGACCAGGGCAATCCCCACGTCCAGCCGCCGCTGCTGCCCCCCGGAGAGTTTGAGCGCCCGGACATTGCGCTTCTCTTCGAGGCCGACCATGTGGATCACCTCGTCCACCGGCCGCGGGCGAGGGTAGAAGGTGGCATACATGGCGATCGTCTCGCGTACGGTGAGGTACCGGTCCATGCCCGTGGACTGCAGCACGATCCCGATGCGGCTCTTCAGCCTGGCCCGGTGACGGCCGGGATCCACGCCGAGCACGCTGACCTCGCCGCGGTCCCGGGCCCGGTAGCCCTCGAGAATCTCGACCGTGGTGGTCTTGCCCGCCCCGTTCGGGCCGAGCAGCGCGAAGACCTCGCCGACGCGGATCTCAAGGTCGATCCCGCTGACAGCTGGCCTGCCCGAATACGACTTCTCCAGGCCATGAACATCCACCGCGAGCGTGCCCGCATGACCGACCTCAACCGGGCCGGGGTGATCAAGTTCACTCATGCCCTCTATCGTCACGACGCGAGATCACCCGCGCATCAGCCCGTGGGTAGAACCGCCCCCTCACCCAGGATGGAAAACGGCCGGCCACCAGGCGGCGCTGTGATGGCGTGGACTGCGTCGCGCCGCGTTGCACTACAGCGACGGCCCGTCCATTACCCACCGCGTCGCTCCCGACTCTGATACAGAGACAGCGGCCAGCTCAGCGGAACACCGAAATGGCTGCTGCCCGAGCCACCGTCCTGGAGATGATCCTTCCCGGCGATCCGGGGCCGATCTTAGCCTCGATCCACCGCCCGAATTTAGGTGACGGCGTTCTGTCGGCGGACCGGCTGGTGCGGTCTTGATGGTGGTGGCGGGCGTGGCTTTCCTGCCGCTTACGTTTCTGCGGCTCGTCCACAGGTCCTTGCCCGGGGAGGCTGGCTGGCGGTTTGCCGGGTGGCCGCTGGGGCCCGCAGGGTCGTGGTGACCGGGTCTGGGCTGGTCAGGCTGCGGCGGCGGGCGGGCCGCAGGCGGCTTCGAAGAGGTTCATCCATTGGATCTGGCGGTGCCAGCCTTCGGGCAGGTGCAGGGTGAGGTGGCCGCGGCCATGGCGGGCGGTCCGGGCGGCGACGTCGATGAGGTCGCGGCGCAAGGTGGCGCCGCGGGCTTTGGCGCAGGCGAGACTGGCCAGGGACCCGGCGGCGCGCAGCAGGTTGTGCGCTATGGCTGCGAGGGCAACCCAGGCCGCGTTCGCCGGGAATGACCCGGAGGGCAGATGAGCCAGCGGGCCGTCGGTCCAGTCCGCGAATACCTGTTCTGCCTGGGCGTGGTCGCGGTGGTGCTCCTCGGCCTGGATGGTCGCGAACGGGGAATCGGTGAATACGGCGTGGTAGCGCCAGATGCCGAACAGCTCACCCTGGCCTTGCCCGGCCTGGCGGTTGAAGTCTTTGACCCGTCGGACGATCAGCCGGGCGGTGATCGCCTGCCCTTTCTTCGAGGTGAAGGCGGTATACGGGACTTCGGCGACCTGGGCGTCAGAGACCCAGCAGCGCAGCTGGTCATCCCAGATGGCCCGGGGATATTTGATGGGCCTCCAGGCGTCCTCGCCGATGGCGGCGATGGCAGCCCGCACGTGCGGGTTCATCTGCACGGTGACCGAGAAGAACGCCCCGGCCCGGCGGACGGCGCCGGTGAACGCGGCGGAGTAGAACGCCGAGTCGGCCCGCACCACCAGCCTCCCGGTGCACCCGGTAGCGCGGGCCGTGGTGACCGCTTCGGTGGCCAGCGACGCGGCACCCCGGGCGGAGTTCGCGTTGCCGCCGCGCAGCCGGGTGGCGGCGATCAGCGGGGCGGCCAGCGGCGTGCTGATGGTGGCGGCCAGCGCGTTCAGGCCCCGCACCAGCAGGCTCTTGCCCTGAATCTTGGTATGGCCGAAGGCTGCACCCTGCTTCTTGTGCCCATAGACCCGCTTTTGCATCGAGTCGATATCGATGAACGCGAGCACGTCCGCCCCGGGCAGCAGCGGGGCGCGGCGGGCCAGCTCACCCAGGAACTCCCGGTGCACCTTCTGCAGCTGGAGCACGTTCCCCCAGGTGAAGGCGCGCAGGAACGAACCCAGCGTGGACGGTGCCCGGACCCCGCCAAACAGCGCCGGCATCGCCCCGTGCCGCAGCAGATCCATGTCATCGATGCTGTCCGCCCCCGCGATCATGCCGGCCACCAGGCAGCCCACCTTCAGGTGCGGGTTCACCCCGCACCGGTCAGCGATGGCCACCTGCTCACCGGCCAGCGTGGCCAGGCCCGCCCGCTGGGCCAGCGCCATCACCGGCACCAGGCCCGCCCGCGACACGAGATTCGGGTCATCAAACGACGCGTGGATCCTGGCCAGCTCATGCAACAATCGCACTTGACAGGTGCTCCTTCGAACCAGGTGATGGAAGCGTCAGCAACTCCCATCGTCCCTGGTCAAGGGGCACCTTTCGCGTTGACGCGCCGCACCCGGCCACTATTTGCGCGGTGGATTGAGGCTCAGCGTCCAGGAGTCCTGCGAATATCACCCACAGCAGCCCGTGAATGTCCCGGTTATGTTCCATCGAGCGCCGAAGACCCGCCCCCCAACGGGCAGTCGTCGAACAAGCGCCATGACACACGGCGGGCACCTAGTGCCGCGTCAGGCAACGTTCGCCCGCTCGATGACGCGGCGGAGGCGTTCGTCGTAGGCGTGGTTGTTGCGCCAGATGATGTAGCGGCGGATCATGCTGGCCTGCTCTTTATGGGTGGGGTGGTCGGTGCCGTCGAGCGCGAAGTAGCGCAGGGCGGTGAACTGGGCCTCCACGCGGTTTAACCAGGATGAATTGGCCGGCGTGTAGGCGATCTCGGTGTTGTTCGCCGCCGCCCAGGCCCCGACGCGGCCGTCTTTGCGGGTGGTCAGGTGGGGGCTGAAGTTGTCGCAGATGATCGCGATCGGGGTGGCGGGCGGGTAGAGGGAGCGCAGGTAGCGGCAGAACTCCAGGAACCGGCCCCGGGTCTTGCGCGGCTTGACGTGGCCGAACAGCTTGTCCTCACCCAGCTCATAGGCGGCGAACAGATGCCGCACCCCCTCGGTGCGGGTGTAGGTGGCGCGCATCCGCGGCCGCGGCTCCCGGCCCGGTTCCTTGCCCTTGCCGCTGACCGCCGCCCACTGGCGGCCGGGGCGGGGCTGCAGGCCCAGCGGCCCGAATTCATCCACGCAGAAGATCACCTCCGGCTCGCCGGGGTCTGGCACCACCTCCTGGTCAGCGATCGCATACAGGTGCTCCACCCGTGCCTTCTTCTCCGCGTAGTGCGGGTCCGCCGAGGCCTTCCAGGTCTTTATGCGTTGAAAGGACACGCCTTCGTCGCGGAGCAGGGCCCGCAGGCCCTCGTGGCTGATGTCCTCGACCACCCCCTCAGCCACCAGGAACTCCGCCAGCTTGGACAGGCTCCACGCGGAGAACGGCAGCCCATGCTCCGCCGGCTTCGACTTGGCGATCTTCTTGATCTCCCGCCGCTGGCCCAGCGTGAACTTCGGCGGATGGCCACCGCGGTACTTCGGGTACAGCGAGCTGAACCCATCGGCGTTGAAGTTGCGGATCACATCGCGGACCCGGTCCTCGCTCGTGAACGCCACCTTCGCGATCCCAGCGGCGTCCATGCCCTGCGCTGAGAGCAGCACCATCTGCGCCCGCCGCCAGGTCACCACCGACCCACTGCCCCGGCGCACGATCCGCACCAGCCGCCGGCCCTCGTCATCATCGATCTCACGCACCCGCAGCCGTTCCGTCACCAGCTCAGTCTGCAGGAACCGCAGCCATCACACCGACTCACGGCAGGGCAAACGTGAGCTGCTACGGCACTAGCCGCGGCGCTGGCCGGATGGAGCAGACTGGATCGGGCTCCACGGCTCTCGGGGCCTGCACGACGGTGAGGGTCCGCGCGGGGGTTGGACGGCTGAATCAGCCCTTCCCCGGCGACAGGCGTCGCGCGGCGGACAGTCAGCTGCGCCGGATCTGCGTGACGCCAGCCGACACGGCGAAGAGCGCGGCCCCGTGCGGACCGGCAACCTAAACCGGCCAGGGCGTAGACCAGGTGCGCCGAGCTCGTCGTCGGGCTGGTGACAACCGCGGTGACCTGCGGGCTGCTGTTGATCGTTGCCGCACCGGTGTACGGCCTACCCGCCGTGTACGACGGATGGCGGGTGGAGGCCGCGCTGTCGCTGAGCACGGTAGGGTTCGTGAGCCTCGGCGTGCCGCGCGGCTCGCTGCTGCCGTCGGCCCGGTCCGCCCAGGCCGTCGGACTGCTGATGTTCTTCCCTCGTTCCCGCTCGGCGCGGGCGGTCCGCCGCCGCGTCATGGGCTTGGCATTGCGGCACGTCGCCGGACCGCGGCCGCTGACGTTGCTGACCAGTGCGTGCGTGGGCCATGGCTGGGCCTGGGTTCGGCCACCGGTCGCTCGTGGCAGCAGCAACGCTGGCGGCGGCGGTCACGATTGTCGCCGTCCGCCGAACAGCCTTGTGACGCGGCCGAGTGACCCCGGGGACGGCCAACGGCGATGGGCCGGTCGTAGCATCCAAGACATGACCGGCAATGCGGGCTCGACCCGTCCCGTCGAGTTCCCGCCGGGATGGGCGAGCTGGGTGGCCCTCGCCGTGTTCACCGGGTTCGTCGCCATCGGACTCGGACGGATGAACCCCAACGCGGCCGCCGCGGCGGCCGCGGCGGTGGTGGCCGTGGCCGCGGGAGCCTTGCTCGCCTGGCAGCGGCGGCCGCTGCTGGTGTATGCGGCGGTAGCCACCGGCGGGATCGCGGTCCTCGGGCACCGCATGCCCAGCAACGTCGGCTGGTTCGCGGTGTGCCTGCTCGGCGCGTGGTGCGGGTTGATCGGGAGCCGCCGCGACGGCCTGGTGTACTGGGCCGCCGCGCTGGCCCTATTCGCGGTCGAATGGCTGTGGTTCAAGCCTGATCCGGGCTGGGGCGCGTGGATGGCGGGCGTGACGCTCTCCGTCCTCGCTGCGCTGCTGATCCGCCACGAGATCGACCTGGTCTCGCAGCTGCGGGCGGCCCGGGCTGGACTGGCGGAGCGGGCGACGGCGGAGGAACGCAGCCGCATCGCCCGCGAACTGCACGACGTCATAGCGCACACCCTGACGGTTTCCCTGCTGCACGTCACCAGCGCGCGGCTGGCCGTCGAGCACGACCCCGCCGACGCCGCGCGTGCGCTGGCCGAGGCCGAGCGGCTGGGCCGGGAGAGCCTGACCGAGGTGCGCCTGGCAGTGGGCATGCTGCACCAGCACGAAGGCGTGGGCCGCACCGCACCGCTGCCGGGCGTGGACGGCCTGCCCGCACTGGTGGAGCGGTTCAGGTCCGCGGGCGCCGACGTCACCCTCACCGTCGACGGCGACCCCGGCCGGCTGCCCGCCACCACCGGTCTGGCCGTCTACCGCATCCTGCAAGAGGCACTGACGAACGCGATCAAGCACGCACCCGGTTCGCCGACGGCGGCGCGCCTGAGCGTCGCCGCGGATGCGGTGGAGCTGGCCGTCGACAGCGCGACCGAGCCGGGAACCGGCACCGGGCTGGGCGTGCTCACCATGCGTGAGCGCGCTGAACTGCTGGGCGGGAGCTGTGAAGCAGGGCCGGGCGGCCAGGGCTGGCTAGTGCGGGCCACGCTCCCCCTCGCCGCCAGCCGGGGGCGGGAGGGCGCGACATGATCCGGATGTTGCTGGTCGACGATCAGGAGCTGGTGCGGACCGGCCTGCGCGGCATCCTGCGCACCCAGTTCGGCTTCGACGTCGTGGGTGAATGCGCCGACGGCAGCGAGGTGATCGCAGCGGTCGATTCTCTCGCGCCCGACGTGGTGCTGATGGACGTGCGGATGCCGCTGGTCGACGGCGTGCGCGCGACCCGCGAGTTGCGCCGCCGCGATGGCAGCCCGCCTGTGCTGGCCCTCACCACGTTCGACGACGACGAGGCGCTGGCCGGCGTCCTGCGGGCCGGCGCGTCCGGCTTCATCCTCAAGGGCGGGGCCGCCGAGGATCTGCACCGGGCGGTGCGCATAGTGGCCGACGGCGGTGCCTGGCTCGACCCGGCAGTCACCGGCCGGGTGCTGGCCATCTACCGGTCAGCCACGCCGCCTCGGGCCGGGCGGGACGCCAATCTCGATGCCCTGACCAGCCGCGAACGTGAGGTGCTGGCGCTCATCGGGCAGGGCAAGACGAACGCCGAGATCGCCGCCGAGCTGGTTGTCGG
Organism: uncultured Actinomycetes bacterium; assembly: GCA_963834515.1. Taxonomy (GTDB): domain Bacteria; phylum Actinomycetota; class Actinomycetes; order Streptosporangiales; family Streptosporangiaceae; genus RYN-230. Next base: position 42,681 of record CAWICB010000003.1, read on the forward strand.
TGAGGGAACGGTCAAAACGCACATCAACCACCTATTCACCAAGTTGCAGTTGCGCGACCGCGCCGCCGCCGTGATCTTCGCTTTCGACCACGACCTCGTCACACCGCTGCCGGATCGTGGGAGCCCCTGGCCCCGCCTCAGTCGGCGGCCACGTCCCTGACTATCCGGCATCCCATAGCACACCGGTGCGGCTCTCGCGGGTCCGGTGCGCCCGTTCCTCCCATGAGCCCGTACCGGATGGCGACCGACATCATGGACCCGCCACCTGCGCGTATCTGCTCGAGGGCGATCCCGCCCCGGAGCGTTAGGCTCGGCGGCTTTGTCCTGGTGTCTCATCGAAGGATGCCGGGCATGAGCACGGCCCTCGTGGCGATCGGCGACATGGCCGCCCTGGCGGCAGCGGTGTTTGCATTCCTGGCCGTCAGACAGGCCTGTGGGGCCCGAATACACGATCGTGGCGGTGACCTGCTGCTTCTCGCAGCAGGGCGGGGCTGTCAGGCGGCGATCTGGTATTCGTGCGTGAGTCCGCCGAGGACTTGTTTTCGGCGGATCCGGTGTTCGGCGAGATTGATCTCCGGTGGCCGGGTGTGAGCCTGAGCCGGTGGGAGCTGGCCAAGGGCACGGTGCGGCCGGGCCGTGTTGTCGTGCACCATGTACTCGGTCAGCACCCGTCGCAGGTGGTGCTCATTGAGGATCAGCAACTGGTCGAGGAGCTCCCGGCGGAGGGTGCCGATGATCCTTTCGCAGATGGCGTTCGCTCTGGTGCCTGCGGCGGGCTGGCCAGAATCCTGATGCCTGCCGCGGTGAACACGGCATCGAAGGAGCTGGTGAACTGGCCGGCGCGATCCCTGATCAAGAACTTGACTGAAGCCGAACGCTGGCCCAGGTCCACCAGGAAGTTACGGGCTGCCTGGGTCGTCCACGCGCCGTCAGGGTGCGCGGTGATGCCGGCCAGGTAGGCGCGCCGAGTGCCGTGCTCGATGACGATCAAGGCATAGATGCGACGCAGCAGCACGGTATCCACGTGGACAAAGTCGACCGCGAGGATGCCGCGGGCCTGCGCGGTCAGGAACTGCCTCCAGGTCGGGCCAGCGCGGCGGGGTGCGGGGTCGATCCCGGCATCATGCAGGATCTGCCACACCGTGGAGGCGGCGATCGGGTGGCCGAGCTTGACGAGTTCGCCTTGCACGCGACGGTGCCCCCACGTCGGATTGTCCGTCGCCATGCGGATCACGAGTTTGCGGATCGTGGCTGCCGTGGACGGGCGTCCGGGACGCCGCCGACTGCTGTAATCCCATTTGCGTCTGACCAGGCGCCGGTGCCAGGCGAGCAGCGTCGCCGGGGTCACCGCGAACACCTCACCCCACCGGCGGCGGGAGATCAGCCGGGACAGCGCCGCAAGCCACAGTTGGTCGGCCGGCTGGTAGCGACCCGGCTGATCTGGCGGCGCAGCACCGCGTTCTGGTGCCGGAGCACCAGGAACTCGGCGTCCTTGGACACCTCACTCCGGGCCAGCACCATCAGACAGCCGAGCAGACGGCGAACGAGCAGGTAGACGACCGAGAAGATCACTCAGCGATGATCCCAACCCGGTAGGCCGCCCAAGCCAGATCCAGTAATCGAGCCCCACAGGGTGAATACCGCGTTCTGTCCGTGTGGCGTCCGTAGTCCCGGAGTGTGCCTGGTCAGCGCGGCGCAGGTTTTGGATCATGTCCCATCACGTCCGGCTGGGTTCTGCCATATCTCATTGTCCCACTGCCGCCCCGGACCCGGCCGGGCACGCCGCCGAACCAACGGCCTGCCGTAGCCGATGGCCATACTCCCGGCCGGACATGCGCCAGATGCTCTCATACCTGGGAAAGCCGATCGGCACGGCATCTTTCACACCCTCGCCAAGGATTCCCGGGCGAGGGGCCACCGCTACGACAATGTAGGAGTCCGCTGAAGATGTCATCTGGACCGCCTAGTTGTCATCTCGGGTGTCATTGTCTAGCTACTTGTCATCCGCGGTGCGGTGTTGCGGGTTTGTCAGCGCGCGGATCAAACGCAAACAGATCGTCCACAGCCTGATCAGCGAGTACCGGAGAGCAGCCTGACGGGCACAGAAAATGCCAGCTCAGAGCCTATGCGCGAGCTTTGGCGCGGCACAGGCCAGGGATCGAGTATTCCTGGCTGAGGGCATCCGTCGCCTTCTTCGAGAACGCTATCCCCAGGATGGTCAGCACCAGCCAGAAGCCGGCCAAAAGGCGCTTGTGCCGCAAGGGCCAGCGGGTAATCCCTGTCACTGGCGCACCTTCCTTCCTTCAGCTAGTCCCTGCTCCTCTGACAGGTGGTGAACGGGAACGTGACCCTGCGCCGCCGGGATGTTCCGGGAAGCTGCTGGTGTCGTCACCAGGGCGTCCGCGAAGCCACGGACGCCGGAGGGCGGCGGCGCGCTGGCCGCGCCGCCGCCCTGCATGCTCCCCGTCCTCCCTCCCTAGCCCCAGGCGCCGGCTATCTGCCTGGCGGGGGCGTTGAGCCGGTTGAAGACGTTGGTCGTGGCGATCGACAGCAGCAGTACGGCGAGTCCTTCCTCGGCGTAGTGCCGGGCGGCCTCGTCCCAGATTTCGTCCGGCACCGGGTCCGGGCGGTCGGCCAGCCTGGTGACGGCTTCGGTCAGGGCCAGCGCCGCGCGCTCGGCGTCGGTGAAATACGGCGCCTCCCGCCAGGCGGCTACCGTGGCTAGCCGATCCTCACTCTCGCCCGCCTTCCTGGCCCCTGCAGCACCAGCCTGAACGCACGAGCTGCAGCCGTTGATCTGGCTGGCCCGCAGATGAACCAGTGCCAGCGTCTCCTCAGGCACGCCTTTGTTGTGAAAACTGGCGCCCAGCGCCTGGATGGCCTGCATAGCCTCCGGGATGATCATGGCCGGATTCTTTATCCGTGCTTGCATCGTGGGTCCTCCATGGTGTCGTCTTCGATCAAGTACGCCGCGAGGCCTCGCATATCACGCCGTCGGGCTCTCGCTGCTACCTGGTATGACAGGCGCCGAAGGAGGAATGTGACCGACGAACGAACCGGGCCTAAAGTTAGCTGCCGGGCGACTACTCCACCGATCCAGACAGCTGTCTCCGGAAAGTCGTGCCGACCACCTGGCAGCCGGTATCCGGCGAGGCTCAAGCCCTGCTCAGGCTCGGACCCGAGGCGCCCGATGTCCCAACACCAGGGACTTTAGGTGTTTGTGGCGTTGGGAGGGTTTTTCAAGCTTTGTGTTCCGTGTCTGTTCTGGAGTCCGTTTCTTTATGGCGTAGCGGAACTACAGTCCGGGTTTGTGATCTTCGGTTTGATCGTTTGGATCAGGTCGGCACACACGTTACTATCGCAGCTCCGCTACTGGGGCCACCGCGGCGGCCTGCTCCTCGCACTTGGCGTGCTGGCGTAAGCGTGGCCTAATCCGCAGCGCGGCCGCGAGCGCTGCCGTCGTGGCCAGGCACTGAAGCAACTCGGAGGCTTGGCGGGAAGCGGGTCCACGCTCCCTTTGATACTGGGCTGCCAGATCACGGCCAGAGCGCAGGCGCGGGCTTCTCTTCACCGGCGGCCGCTGCTTTGACCGCCTGGCACGGTCGCCGGGGGGTGGTGTTGGTTTATTCCATCGGCTGCCGTTTTCCGCGAGGATCCCTGACGCCTGGACTCATGGTCAGCGCTGCGAGTCGCCTACCGGCCTGGTTCCGGCCCGTCGCCTATCGCGCGCACCCGGCAGATCTTCTTGCTGGACATGGTGAACAGGTAGACCGCCTGGTTCTCGAAGGCTCGGTCACCGGCGCCTCGGTACACACCCCGCTGGGTGACCATCGCGGCGACGCGGGCGCCTTCTGCGATGACCTCCTCGATTTCCACCACGTAGGGGTCAAACAGGGCAAGCTGGGCGAGGATGCCGTCGAACGCATTCTGCGATCCGGCCTCGTCGCCGAGGAAGCTCTTGTTATCGTCAACGACGTCGACGGCCAAGTATTCGCCCAGCTCATCGAAGCGGCGTTCGTTGATCGCCTGAAACAGGCCTGAGACGATCGCCTTGTGGGCTTTGGCCTCTTCGTCTTCCACGCCTTGATCGTAGCTGCGTCATGTGCTGGCAGCCTTGGCCGCCTTGCTGCCGTGTGCAGCGTGAGAGCAGGCGGGCGTCTGCAGCAACGCTGACCAGGCTGGAGGCGCGGAGGGGTTGACGCCGGGCTGGAGGGCAGGCACCAGGAGTACCACGCCCGGAGCCGGCTGGAGGAAGCCGGGATCGTGAGGGTGCGAGGGCTGTCTGGCGCTATATCGTTCGCGTCGTGGTGAAAGCGCCTTTCGACGTGACTGCCTTCCTGCGGGAGGACCGCAGACCTGCTCAGGTTGCTTCGGTGTCAGCAGCGGGGACGCCGCTGCTGGGCAGCTTGTGGTTCCTGTTTGAGCGGAAGCGTTTCTGGTTCAGCAGCGCCGAGACCACTCCGCTTCCACGAGCGGCGCAGCATGGCGCTCCAGTCGCTGTGATCGTCGACGACTTCGATCCTCCCGCCTCCATACGCCAAGTCCGGGTCCGAGGACGGGCACAGATCGAACCACACGATTCCGCAGTTGTGCAGCGCATCTACCAGCGCTATCTCGGCGCCGACGTCGGCAAGTGGCCCCCGTTCTTCCGTTCGCGGGTCGATCAGACGGACGGCTGGGTGCTGTGGTCGGTGCATCCGGACACTGGCCTGGCCGTTACATTCCCGGGCTTCGAAGAACGCTCCTATCGCTGGGACCGCAATGGCGACGCTCCCTTCACATAAGCGTTGACCCCTGCGCCGCACCCTGTCCGCGGCGTGCCCGTGCTGCTCCACCCCGAAGGCCGGACAGTATGGGGCGCTCCGGTTGAGGCGGTGCGCAGGGCCTGGATACGCACATCGGCCTCTAGTGTTAGGACATCCTGCTGCTGGATTGATCGTGCGGGTCATGCTGCGGCCGCCTGGAGTCGTGCCCGGTAGTGATGCCATCGGGCGCGCGCCTGGTGTCGTCTTCGCCATCGTGACCAGGCGTGGCCGGAGACCTTCGCAGCGCGCATCATGGGGTACTGACCAGGTGGAGAGGCGGCAGGCTTCGGGCACTGTGACGCGGACGATGCCGATGTCGCACGGCGGTCTCTGATTCGGCCGTGCGCGGAGCGCGCCGGTATCGCGCCAGTGAGCGGGCTGGCCCGCGTCGCTGACAGCGAAAGGATCACCGTCGGCACTCGCGGCTGGGCCGTGCTGCGGCGCTGGGCGGGCGGTCGTGACAGCCAGCAGCGCGAGCGCGCACATCGACAGCACGGTGTGCCGGTGAAACGAGAGCCACAGGCGCAGCTGATGCTGGTCGAGGCCGGCCTGCCCGTTCCCCTGCTGGAAGCAAGATCGCCTCCGGATCGGCAAGGTGCGTGAGGCTAAAGCGCCGCAGCCGCGCCAAGACCATGCGCCAGTCCCAGGCATACTCAGCCAGCAGCGCCTGCAGCCTCCGCGGCGTGGCATGCCCAGCGTGCTCGCCCAGCTGCCAGCGCGGCCTGCGGTTCCCGGATGCCCCTAGCAGCGCCGCCGCATACGCGAACGCCGTGAAACGCGATCTGGCCTGCGCGAACAGCGGGGCGATCAGCGCGCGCAGCTCGCCGTGCAGCTGCCCCAGCCTACTGCCATCTTCTGCCATGATCACAACGCCACATCATGTCGATCTTGTTTGTCACGATTACATGATCTTGAGGTATCCGTTCCGCGCCCAGCGTGACACGCCGGGCACCCGTGAGCATCCAGACGTTAGATCACAAACCCGTTCTGTAGTACCGGGGTAAGGCCATGGTTTGCCCGCGTGTCGCGGCGGAGGTGACGCGCGGTTCCGCCGTGACCGTCCGCCCGCCGCGAACCAGCAGGTCAGCGGCCCGCACCACGACCGTTCCCGCGGCAGTCCCCGGAACAGGCATATTGGTGAACTCGCGGATGCTCGCTCGCTGCCTGAGCAGCTCGAGCACTGTTGGAGTTGGCAAGTTTTTCCGCCTGCGGTTTAGCTGGGCAGGGTATCGGGTCTGTCCGGGATGTCGGCCGCGGATGTCGCGCTCATATACAGAGGACGGGCGCGCCGCCCGTTCAGCGCCCACCATGCGCCCCCGACAATGACGGAGGCTGCGCCAGCGACTACGCCTACGGTCCTGACCCCGGTCACCGCGAGCAATCCGGCGAAGGCCGCCAGCGCCACCCTGGACGCCGCACCATAGGTAGTCATGTGCAAGCTGGTGATCCTGCCTCTCAGGCGCCCAGGCACGGTAGCCAGCAGGATCGTCGTGTCAAGGGCGATGATCACGCCACTCGCGGTGCGCATGACCGCCAGAAGCGCCGCGCCCCATACGGGCCGGTCGCCCAGGAACATAGCGCCCCACGCGGCACCCTGCAGCACATAAGCCAGCGCGTAGGCAGCCAGATGCGACCCCCGCCTGAGGCGGACCGCCAGCACCGAGCCCAGGATCACCGCAGTGCCATCCACAACGTAAAACACACCGAGCAGCAATCCGCCGCCGCGCAAATCGTTCGTGACATAGGCGGCAAGCAAGACGTTGTAGGCACCGCCGATGAGGCCCCAGGAGATGCCTACCCAGATCACCGACCTCGCCAGGGGCAGAGCCCGCAGTGCCGTAAAGCCCTCGGCCAGGTCGGCATGCAGTGACCGGAGAGCACGGCGTGCCTGCGCACCCTGCGGGGATGCCGGCCGTGCGAGGGCCAGCAGGGGCACGGTCGCCGCGAACTGGAGCCCCGCAGCTGCTGCGAGCGCAGCGCTTGTGCTCCAGGCCGACAAGACCCCGCCCAGGGCCGCGCCAGCGATTGTCATGACGCCGCTCACTGAGCCAATCGCGGCGTTGGCCGCGGCGCGACTGCGGTCCTCCCGGACCAGCGCATACAGCCACCGCTGCCGCGCTGGCGGCCATACCGCGCCGGCGGCCCCCTGCAAGCCGTAGCAGGCTGCGATCTCCCACAGGCCGACCCTCAGCATCACCAGCACCCCCAGCAGGCTCAGCGCCTGAACCATCATGGAACCCAGCGCCAGCCTCCGGACATCGTGGCGATCGGTAATCGCGCCGGCGAACGGCATGCACAACAGGGCAGGCAGCGTGCCGACGAGTTCCACAATCGCGAGTGAAGAAGCCGAGAAATGGTGGAGCACGTATACGAAAACAGCTACCAGCATGGTCCAGGAGGCGCCTTCGTTTCCCGCACTTGCTGCCCACAGCAGCATTACGTGCCGATTCCCGGGCCGCAGTCCGCTCAACGAACCTCCCTAACCATTCCGATGATGAAGCGCGAGGGACAAGCGGCGTCAGGCCATAAGGACAGCAGCTGTGCAGCCGGCCATTCCGAACGTGTTCTCCTGGACCGTGGTACCGGGACCGAAACCAGCTATACGCCCAGCCCGGCCGGTCCTCGATGCCGGCAGCCCGTACCCCGCCACCAGCCTCGGCGGGAGGCTGCGGCGAACTGCTGGTACTCCCGCTCTAGCCGGTCGATCGCATGCGTGCGCTCCGGACTCTCGCCGGCCGGTGCCGCGCAGCCCGAACCGCCACACCCTCGGCCGGTCCTCGTCGTAGAGGCCGGCCAGAATCGTGACCCGCTGGTCCCGGTTCAGATTGCGCAGCCGCCTGGCCAGCCGCGGCCCTGTCCCGCGTCACTAGGCGAGCAGAAGACCTCGCCGTCGGGCGCGAACACACCCGGCGCCACATGAGCCCGCCCGCGTCCGCCGATCGTGGCCAGCCGGACCACTCGCTCCCGCGCGATCCGGCCTGCCGTCTCGTCCTGCCCGCGGATCATCACCACTCCTTGCCACCGGCGCTGAGAAAGACGATGTCGAGGTCGCGGAGCCGGTCCGGGTCGCCGTCCAGGGCAATACCGGTGATCTTCCCGTCGCTGATGGTGAACGTGAAGACGACCTTCGGCCGGCCGCCGGGCGCCCACACGGCCGCCGGAACGCCGTCAGCCAGAGCGAGCCGGGCTCCTTTAGCCCATCCCGCGAAGGTAGCCGCCACCGCGTCGGCACCGCGGACCTCGGCGGCTGCGCCCATCTGCACGGCCGCTGGGTCGGCCACGAGCACGGCGCCCGGATCGAGCAGCGCGAGCAGGGCGCCGAAATCCCCGCCCCGGGCTGCAGCCAGGAAGGCGGCGACCATTTCCCGCTTCCGGGACCGCGCGGCATCAGATGCCGCGGCCGCTCCCTGCACCCGGCGCCGGGCCCGGCTGGCGAGCTGCCGCGCCGCCACCGGGGAACGGTCAATGATGGCGCCGACCTCGCCGAACGACACACCGAAGACGTCGTGCAAGACGAGCGCGAGCCGCTCGGCGGGAGCCAGCGTGTCCAGCACCACCATCAGCGCGGCACCGACCGAATCGGCCAGCAGCGCCTCGTCCTCCGGGCCGGCCCGGCTGGCCGGCCGGAGGCTCGCGTGAAGCTCGGCCGGCTCGGGCGGCCGCGCCCCAGCCAGCTCCTCCCGCCGGGCCCGGCGGGACTCCAGCATGTTCAGGCAGACCCGGGCCACGACCGTAGTCAGCCACCCGGCCGGATTCTCCACCTGACCGCCGTCGGCACGGCTGACCCGCAACCACGCCTCCTGCAGCGCGTCCTCGGCATCACCGCGCGATCCGAGCATCCGGTAGGCCAGCGCCATCAGCCGGCCCCGGTCCTCAGCGAATCGCTGCGTCAGCCAGTCGTGCTCGGTCATCGGCCACGTTCCTCCGTCCCGCCGGTCATATCAGTTGACCGGCGGGACGGACCCGATGTGACAGCCGCACGGTCACCACCTCCGAGCCACGGAACAAGCCACCCAAAGCCAGACTCGCACGATCCGCCGACCTTCAGTGCTGCCCTACGCGCCGGTACGCATAGATCCTGCACCTGCACTACCAGCGGCAACTACGGAACGTATCTGGCGGTACAGCGGATGGCCATCGCCATGTTTGCTCGGCCGAACCGGACGCAGGCCATCTCCTGCACAGTGCAGCCTGTTATGGGGCATAACGGGAACGGATGATCGTCGAAACCGGGCGTCCCGCGGTCCAATGAGCATCACCTGCGGCGGGTGCTGACCGAATACCTGCGCCACTACAACGCAGCCCGGCCGCACCGTGCCCAAGGCCAGGTCGCACCGGCTCAAGCTCACACCCGGCCGCCGGTGATCAACCTCGCCGAGCACCGGATCCGCCGGAAACAAATCCTCGGCGGACTCACGCACGAGTACCCACACCATATGTCCGCGCGCGTGGAGGGCTGAATGCCTGAAACCACGGACAAACGCGGACAGCGTCCGTGACAACCCCCTGACCGGGGAAACAGGCAGCCGCGGGTCGTGCCTGCCGGTGTACATCACGGGTACCTCCCGTGGACTTGGCCGCGAAACACCGGGCCAGCGGCGAATTTGATCCCGCCTACGCCAGTGCCCCGGCCTGGGTGGCTGGCCGCACTGTCGCCGGGTCCTGGCGGAAGGTGTCGATCAGCTCTCCATGCGTCTGCCAGCCGGGTCGACTGGGCTCCAGCCGCGACCTCGTGCCTCCTGCCGGGCAGCCAGGACATCCAGCGCGGCAGGTACCAGCAGCGGTCGCCGAGCAGGGACATGGCGGCGGGCAGCAGGACGCCGCGGACCACGGTGGCGTCGATCAGCACGGCCGCGGCCAGACCGACGCCCAGTGTCTTGGTGTCGATGATCGGCAGCGTGGCCAGGATGGAGAATACGGCGACCATGATGACGGCGGCGCTGGTCACCACCCCGGCGCTGCTGGCAATGCCGCCAGTGACCGCGTCTTTGGTGCTGGCCCCCGGGCGTGCAGTTCCCGGATCCGGGACAGGATGAACACGTGGTAGTCCATGCTAAGCCCGAACAGGAGCACGAACATGAACAGCGGTATCCACGGGATGATCCCACCGAAGGACGTGTAGCCCAGCAGCCCCTGGAGCCGGCCGTCCTGGAAGATCAGCGTGATCACTCCGTAGCCGGCGCCGACCGACAGCAGGTTGAGCATGATCGAGACCAGCGGGATGGTCACCGAGCGGAACGCCGCCATCAGCAGCAGGAACGCCAGTACCGCGACGAAGGCGAAGACTGGCGGGGCGCTGGCGTCTACTGCCGCAGTGTCGTCGTAGTTTTCCGCGGTGACGCCGGCGACGCCGTAGCTGATGCCGCTTACTTTGCCCAGCGTGGCGGGCAGGATCTGGGTGCGCAGGCTAAGGAGGGCGTCGCCGGAGACGGGGCCGGTCGCGTTTCCCGCGAGTGGTACGTCGATGAGCAGGGCGCGGCCGCCGGCCACCGGGGTGGCGGTGATCGGCTCGCGGATCGGGCCGCGCGGGCCGACGGCGGATGCCCGTGCGTTCAGTGTGGCGATCGCGTCGCGTATCGCCGGGCCGGTGAGGTCCGTGCCCGTCACAACCACCTGGGCGGGGGACGGGGTCTGTGGGAACGCCTGCTGGATCTTGTCGATGGTCTGCAACACCGGGGAGCCGGCGGGCAGGTCGACGGCCGGGCTGCCGAGCCGCATGCCGAGCGCGGGCACGGCCAGCGCGAGCAGCGCGATCGCGGCCGCGCCGCCCCACAGCACCGGGCGGCGGACCACGTGGCGGGACACCACAGCCCAGACCCTTGACGGCCTGGCGGCGGTCTGCCTGCGGCCCAGGACCGGGATCAGGCCCCGGTCGGACCGGGGTCCCAGCCACGACAGCAGCGCCGGCAGCAGGGTCAGCGAGCCGGCCACGGCGACGCCGACCACGGCGATCGTGCCGAACGCGATGCCGGTGAACGCGTCATAGCGGGTCAGGAACAGCCCGGCCAGCGCGGCCATGACGGTCAGCCCGGATACTGCGATCGCGCGCCCTGAGGTGGCTGCGGCCGTCCGCAGGGCCTCGCCCGGCGCGGCGCCCTTCGCCCGTTCCTCACGTTCGCGGCGCAGGTAGAACAGCGAGTAGTCGACGCCGACCGCCATCCCGATAATCAGCACCACCTCTGACGTGCTCGCGCTGACCGGCAGCCACCGGCTGACGACGGTCAGCAGGAACAACGCGGTCATCACCGAGGTGACGGCCAGCAGCAGCGGGATGCCCGCGGCGATCAGCGAGCCGAACACCACCAGCAGCAGGACCAGCGTGATCGGCACCGAGGTCGCCTCGGCCCTGCGGAAGCCGCTGTCCAGCACCGCGCTGAGGGCCCGGTTTTCGCTCGCGTCGCCGGCCTCGGCGATCAGCAGGCCGGGATGGCTGGCCTGCAACGCGGCGACGGCCCGCAACGCGGGCGCCACGGCCGTAACCTGGCTGCGTGCCGGGCCGGGGACCTGGAACGTGACCAGCGCACTGCGCCCGCCCGCGGACACCAGGGCGCTGCTGCCCCCGCCGAACGGAGAGCGGATATCGGCCGCCGCGTGCGGCAGCCGGTCCAGGCCGGCGACCACCTGGCGGGCCGCCTCCTGCATCTGCGGGTCAGTGGCGAACGTGCGTCCGGGATCGCGGGCCTGGATCAGCACGTCCTCTACGGCCGGAGCTGTCACGCCCAGCCGGTGCAGGACGTGCTCTGCCTGCCCGGACTGGCCGGCGTCGTAGAAGGGCACGCTCTTGATGCCCAGCCCCTGCCCGCCCAGGAAGATCACGGCGACCAGAGCGAGCCAGCCGAGCACCGCAGTCTTGCGGTACCGGGCACTCCACCCCGCGATCCGCTGCACCACGGGCGCGCGATCACGGCGGGACCTGGGCGGCCGCGGAGACTGCCCGGTGCTTGTTTTCGGCAGATCCGGACTGAACAACTGGCTCATGGTGTCCTCGGTGGGTAGATAGCGTCGCAGAGCGGATCTAAAGAGCCTGGCGTCAGTGCCGGAGGACGAGCAGGAATTCCAGCAGGCCGTGGTTCTGCAGGAATTCGGGGGCGTGGACGCTCCAGTCCGAGAAGACCACGGGAATCGATCCCGCCGCTTCCAGCAGCGATCCGCTGTAGCGGGCAGTGGCCTGGAAGGTGACCCGGTGTGTTGCGCCGTGCATCGACAGCAGGCCGGTTGCCTGCACCCTGAAGGCCTTATTCATGACCAGGCCGGAGCCAGCGGCGATCGGCTTGGTCAGGGTGAAAGTCGCATCAGGGAAGCTAGCCCTGGCTTTTCATGGGGGCTTGGTGGGTGAGCGGCGCGGCTGAATAGAGAAGTGCTCCTGAACTGGGACGATAAGGGTTGTCGAGGTCCTTACCGGTACCGGTTCGAGGAGCACTTTCTGCGTGAACGCTACAGGATGGTCGCGCGGTCTTGAAGTCACGAGCGGCGGCACGGGGGTCGTGTCGCATGCCGGGCTGGCGCTGCTGCGGCAGCTTTCGGACCGGACAGGCCTGACGTCTGGCCTGTCAGTGGCGCTGCCGTCTCCGCTGGGCGGCCATGACCGGGGCCGGGTGTTCGCCGACCTGGCGTGCGCGATCGCGGGCGGAGCCCGCGTGATCAGCGATTTCCGGGTGATGGGTGACCAGCGGGAGCTGTTCGGCCCGGTCGCGTCGGTCCCGACGGCGTGGCGGGCGCTGAGCGAGATGGCCTCCCGTGGGGACGGGGGACGGCGCAGGGTCACCGCCGCGGTAAACAAGGCCCGACGGCACGCCTGGGCGCAGGGCATCGCCCGGCACGGCGCGCTGCCGCCGGTGCGGGTCGCGGACCGCAAGCTGGCGGGGGTGACCTGCATCCGGCTGGACGCCACCGTCGTGCCCGCGCACTCGGACAAGGAGCTGGCCGAGCCGAACTTCAAGGGCTTCGGCCATCACCCGGTCATCGCGGCCTGCGATAACGTGGCCGAGCCGCTGGCCTGGATGCTGCGCCCCGGCTCAGCCGGGTCGAACACCGCAGCTGATCATCTGCGGCTCCTGGACGAGGCGATCGCCGCCCTGCCGCCGGTACTGCGCCGGAACCTCATGGTTACCTGCGACGGGGCCGGGGCCAGCCATGAGCTGGTCAAGAAACTGGACCAGCTGTCCTCCCGCCGCGGATATCAGATGATCTACTCCGTCGGCTGGGCGCTGACCGGGCGGGAAAGGGCCGCGCTGGCCCTGGTCCCCGGGACCGCGTGGGAAGCCGCCATCGACGGCAAGGGCGAGATCCGCGAGCGCCGCGCCGGCGGCGCCTGCGCGGACCTGCGCTGCGCGCACCGGGCCTGCTGGATCGAGGAAGCGCACGTCACGGAGCTGACCGGGCTGCTGCGCTGCGGTCCCGGCGGGGACCAGCTGAATGCCTGGCCGCAGAGCATGCGGGTCTTCGCCCGCCGCGAGCGGCCGCACCCCGGCGCGCAGCTGACCCTGTTCGAGGCCGAAGACGGCTGGCGCTACTGCCTGTGGGCCACCAACCGGCCTGCTGCCACACGCGGCTGGCTGGGCCAGTGCGCCTACATCGACGCTGCCCACCGCGCCCACGCCCGCATCGAGGACGTGATCCGCACCGGCAAGGACACCGGCCTCGGCCATTTTCCGTCGCACCATTACAAGGTCAACCAGGCGTGGCTCGACGCGTCCATGACCGCCTGCATCCTGCTGGCCTGGCTGAGGCTGCTGGCCCTGGACGGCGACCTTGCGAAGGCAGAACCGAAGACGCTGCGCTACCGCGTCCTGCACGCCGCCGCCCGGCTCGTGCACGGCGGGCGGCGGCGATGGCTGAAAATCGCCGCACCCTGGCCCTGGACCGAGGCGATCACCGCCGCCTGGCAGCGGATCCGCGCACTTCCGCAAGCACCCTGACCAGCATGACCGCGTCCCGGCCAGCAAGGGAAGGAGACCCCGGGGCCCGTGGAGCCCCCGGCCACCCGGCCGACGACCGGGCCCCTGTCATATCCGGGCACTAAAATCTGACCCCAGCACACGGCCCGCCACCCTGCCAGCGCCAGCCTTCAAACCCGATGAAAGATCAGGGCTAGCGGTGTCCACGATCTTCGCGAACTGCGGCTCGGTCTTGCCATTGGCCGTGACTGTGGCCAGGTCGACGCGCAAGGATACCGAGGTGACTTCGTTATGGGCAATGACGACGCTGCCGGTCACCGCGCTGGTCCTGCCGACCATGGTGTTACCCGGCCCGAGGAAGTCCTCCCGGACGCGGTAACCGCCCAGCGACCCTGCCCCCGCGATCCAGGTCCCGTTGACCTGGGCGCTGTCCGTCCCCCCCGCCGCCGCCTTCAGCCTAGGAAGGGCCAAGGGAGCCGGAACAGGACCTGAAAGGAAGTGGATGAAAACGAACAGCCCGGCAAAAGCCAGCACAACAACCGTTGCAAGACCTGCCGCAGCCCATCGCAGCCAGTGATGCTTCCGGGCCGGCGCCGCTCGGTCCTGATGAGTCTTTGAACTTTGCTTAACCATATCCCTCATCTTCTTCTTTTGGCCTTGCCGCAAAGCCGTGCATTGCGGCCAGGGTCTTCGCCATTTTGCGTTCACGCAACCTGACCGGTACTTGCCGGCTGCTTCCCGGCAGCCTCGCCGTCTGTCCGTGACCGGCTGCGCAGCCATCTTCGGGCGTTCGACGCCGGCAGGAAGAGCAGGGTGAAGATGATGCCCGCCAGCGCGATGTCGGCTGAGACCAGCAGCGCCATGTCCATTCCGCGCGCGAAGTCCGCCTGCACGGCCGGGAGCATCGCGGCGGTGAGCACGAGGAAGTATCCCGACGAGAACCACTGCAGGTCCGACGCCTGAGATTCTCCCGTGCCGAGCGCAGGTGCCGACAAGCCGTCAAGGACAGCAGCCACGGCATTCTCCTCTAGCTGAGGAGGCGTCGAGCCCGTACGGGGGCGACAGACCGAGGGCGGTCGTCCAGCCCGAACCAGGCGTCTCATGGACTAATCTGGCAAACCTGCGCTACCAGGGTCCGGAGCAACGCTCCCGGAGGCTGCCCAAGGCGCTAAGCAGAATCCAGCACGGCTACGGGACTACCCACCGTGCTGCCACTCACGGTACAGCGTGCCATATTGCACTTCAACGAAAGCTGTCTTACCTCCAAGTGCCTACAGCACTCCGGCGAACCGGCAACGGGGCACTTCGATCAACTCCTAGTCCGGGCGGCCCAATGGCGCTGAGCCGTTTCGACCCGGTCCCAATTGGCCTCAACCCACTGCCCGAGCGCGGCGAGAGGCTCTTCAAGCGAGCGGCCGAGATCGGTGAGCTCGTAGAGGTTTGCCGTGTCCATCCGACCGGAATCGAGATGCCGCCTGATAAGACCGTCGCGCTCCGCGCGTCGCAGCGTATCGGTCAGCACCTTGTGCGAGATGCCATCCAAGCCTTCGTGAAGGTCTTGGTAGCGACGACCTCCAGCCGCCAACTGGGCCAGCACGTTGAGAGTCCAAAGCCCGCTCACCAACGATACGAACCGACGAGATCTTTGCCAATCCTCAGTCATGTTGCGGCCCGATCAACCGGCCACGGCAGCGCCGGAACGCTCCAACGATGGGCTCCGTCTGGGCCTGCGTCTTACGATCGTGAACATCCTTCCTTCGCCCACCAAGAGACGGCAGCCCGGGCGATGGCCGCGGCCGCACCACCCGGCGGGCCTGCGCCCTGCAACCTCGAGGGTGACCCAGCGCTTCGGCGCCAGCCCCAGGGCAAAGACGCCCACAAATCAGCGAGGCGACGCGCTCTGGCATCGGCCCGGCCTGCGGCCACATGCTTCGGCAGGGCCGGCGGAACCGGGACGGACCGGCCAGGAAGTGAATGAAGACGTACGTCCCGGCAAAAGCCAGCACCACAACCGTGGCCAGGCCTGCCACAACCCACCGCAGCCAGCGATGCTTCCGGGCCGGCGCCGCCGGTCCTGGCGAGTCCTTGACGTTGCCTGTCCATATCCGTCATCCCGTTCTCTCATTAATAAATTGTGCTGACCGGAGTCCTATTGACAGATGCGCGTTACCCAACGTCCACTCAGAGCCACTGCGGAGCGTTGAGCGGCGAAAGACGGTGACTGGGCGAATCACGGAAATCCGATGACCTTGTACCGACGCCGGCACGGCCGGCGTGAATGATTCCTATTAGCCGTCCCATCTTCCTTCTCCCCAGGGCGGACCAGAAAATGTCAGGCGGACTGCCCTGGCCAGCGCCAGCCGGATGCCCGGCCTGGCGCTCCTTCCGGGTGGCGCTCACCCTTGCCTGCCGTAGAGATAAGCCGTGACCGGCGCGAACACCGCTACCAGCGCCGCCGAGACGAGAAGCATCCAGCCCACCTGCCCGGTGGCAGCCTGACCGTGCATCAGGGCCCGCTCCGCGGTTACCAGATGGCTGACCGGGTTGACTGTGACAAATGCCTGCAGCCAGCCCGGCATGGTCTGGGGCCGTACGAAGACATTGCTCGCCAGCGTGAGCGGGAAGAGCACGGCGGTGCCGGCGCTCATGACTGCCTGCGGGGTGCGCAGCAGGAGGCCGAGGGTGGTCCAGACCCACGACAGGCTCAGCGCGAAGAGCAGGAGGAGGCCGATCCCGGCGAGCACACCGGGTGCGCCGCCAGCCCGGCGGAAGCCCATGGCCACCCCGAGCACGACCACCAGGCTGGCGGCGAGCAGGTAGCGGGCGACGTCGCCGAGGAGAGCGCCGGCGACAGGGGCCAGCCGCCAGATGGGAAGTGACCGGAAGCGGTCGGACACCCCTTTCGATGCGTCGGCGTTGAGCCCGACCCCGGCGTACATGGTGACCAGCAGGACAGCCATGACGAGAGTGCCGGGGAGGATGAACTGCAGGTAGCGGCTGGCCGAGCCGGCCAGGGCGCCCCCGAAGAGGTAGGTGAACATCAGCGTGAAGATCACCGGGATGGCGATCACGTCGAAGAGTTGCTCCGGGACATGCTTGATCTTCAGCAGTGCCCGCCATCCGAAGGCAGCCGACGCTGACAGCGCGCTGGGGGGTCCGGGCGTGGCCCTGGGGGAAGGCAGGGGCGTAGCGTCTCCCCGGAGCCGGCAGTGCCGGTGATGGTAGAGGTCATGAGGCTGCCTCCTTGATGCCTTCGCTCACGGTGCCGTTGTGGCCCGTGAGTGCGAGGAATACCTCGTCGAGGCTCGGCTGGCCGAAGGCGAACTCGCCGACGGCGATGCCCGCGCGGGCTAGCTCGATAACCGCAGCGGCCACCTGTTCACTCGCCTGCGCTGAAGGGTGTGCCGATACACTGGCTGTTAGCGCCGCAAGGTCGGCCCCGGCTTGCACTGCCACGTCGAGGAACCGGGTCAGCATGCGCTCGGCGTCGGGTCTGCGCGCCGAGTCGGCCAGCCTGATGCGGAGGGTTCCGGAGCCGGCCGATGCTTTGAGCTCGCTGGCCGTCCCCTCGGCGATGACCTTGCCATGGTCGATCACGGCGATCCGGTCGGCCAGCTCGTCCGCCTCGTCCATGTACTGGGTGGTGAGCAGGACGGTGGCGCCGCCAGCGACGATCGAGCGGATGATCTCCCACACCTGGGCGCGGCTTACCGGGTCCAGGCCGGTGGTCGGCTCGTCGAGGAAGAACAGCTCGGCACGCACAATGATGCTGGCGGCCAAGTCGAGGCGGCGGCGCATCCCGCCGGAGAATGTCTTGACCGGCCGGGCGGCGGACTTCTCGAGCCCGAAGGCCGCGAGGAGATCCGCCGCGCGGCCCCTGGCGGCGCGGCGGCCCAGGCCGACCAGCCGCCCGAGCAGTACGAGGTTCTCCGAACCGGTCAGGTCATCGTCCACGGTGGCGAACTGGCCGGTCAGGGCGACCCGGCGGCGCACCGCGCCAGCCTCCCTGACCACGTCGTGACCCAGCACCGCGGCCTGGCCGGCATCTGGAGCGAGCAGGGTGGCAAGGATCCGCACAGTTGTGGTCTTGCCTGCGCCGTTCGGCCCGAGCAGGCCATAAACGGTGCCGGCGGCAACTGCCAGGTCCACCCCGGCCACCGCCCGGGTGGCACCGAAGTGCTTCACCAGCCCGGTGGCCTCAATGGCGAGGGGAGTGCTTCCCGGTGACCGTCGGCGCCCGCTGCCCGGCCCCTCGATCGCTTCCGCGACGCCCACAGCCATTCCTCACTGTTATCTTCTACAGTGGTGTCAAGATTAATCTATCCCTTACAGCAATGTCAAGATTAGGAGGGGCGGTGGACGGTTCGGCGCAACCGCAGCCGCAGGCCAGGCGCAGGCGACGGCGGGTGGATGCCGAGCAGAATGTCACCGCGATCCTGCGAGCGGCCACCAAGGTCCTGAGCACGCAGCCAGAAGCGAGCGTCGAGGACATCGCCCGGGCGGCCGGGGTCAGCCGGCAGACCGTCTACGCCCACTTCCCCTCCCGCGAGGCGCTGCTGAACGCCGTCGTCGAGCAGGCCACAGCCGAGGTAACCGCGGCGTTCGAGGCGGCCGGGCTCGAGGAGGCACCGCCGGCCGAGGCGCTGATCCGGCTGCTCAACGCGGGCTGGCAGGTGAGCGCCCGCTACCCGTTCCTCTGGAAAAATATGCCCGCGGTCAGCCCCGACGAAGACCTCGACCGGCACGGCCCGGTCGTGGAACGGCTGCATGAGATCGTCCGGCGCGGACAGGAAAGCGGCGACTTCGACCGCCGTGTCTCGGCCACCTGGCTCATTGCTGCCGGCATGGCTATCGGTCGTGCTGCCGAAGACGAGGTCAAAGCCGGGCGGATGACCATCGAAGACGCCACCAGTGCCGTGCACCTCAGCTTCCTTCGCCTCTTCGGCGTCCAGGACCCAACGCCAGGCTGAAGGCGCCCCGTAGCGCGTGACCTGACCGGGCCGAGTCCCTAGGCGCGGGCCAGGATGGGATCACCGGCGGGCATCCCAGCGTGGCTGCAGTCCTCACCGGGGCCCGGTTTGACCATTGAAACTGGGAAGACTCGGGTTCATGGGACTGGCGATCGGCCTGGCCTTGGCCCTGGGCCTTCCTGACGGCATCTGGGGCACCAGCACCCACCTGGTCTTCCTGGCCGCAGTCGCCGCGGTGGCGCTGGTCGGCACGCTCGCCGCAGCCGTGATCGAGATCCGCACTCCTCCCATCGGCCCGCATTGAGGCACCTGGCACTTGCGGATGGTCACGGCGTCGGGGCCGCCCACTGCGAACAGCCGCGGCGCCTCATCACCGATGACCGCTAGCCGGCATCGGCGGCGCGGTGCCCGTGACTCAGCCAGGACGAGGGCCTCTCCCCCAGCCAGGTCGTTGCGCCACAGTACGCACCCGGCCAGGGCAGTTCACTGGTTCCGGAGTGGGGTGGCTGGCTGGCAGGCAGCCCGTCTTGAGCGTGGCCGTCTGGCCGCTTGTCGCGCGGCTGCCGCGGTGCTGGGTGCTGCGCCGCGCGTGCGAGCAGGTTGATGCGGTCGCCAGGGGCCAGGGTGATGGCGGGGCCGGGCTCGCGCAGCCTGCGGTTGCGCAGGACCGAGACCGGGAAGCACCCTGGCGGCCAGGTGATGGTGCCGAGCGCCTTTCCGGAGGCCGGTGAGCCTTCCTCGATGGCGACCTCGAGGACCTGATAGCCGGGTAGCGGGGTGGGCGGCTGCGCCGAGGAGGATTCTGAATCTGGCCGGGCAGCGCCGGGGCGGGCTCTGGCTGGCCGGCGCGGGGCGGGGCTCCGCCGATCTCGCGGGCCACGGCGTGCAGCACGCTGGCGCTGGTGATCCAGCCTCGCACCTGCGTGCCGTCGCCGGACAGCACCGGCAGCCCGTCGCGGCCGTAGGCCTCGACCTGGCGCAGGGCCTGGGCCAGGGACTCGCTGGCGAACATGGCCTGCGGGTCGCCGTCGCCGTTTTGCGCTGCGGCGACGGTGAGCGGTTTCTTGAACGGCTGCATCGCGTCGGCGGCGGTCAGGTCGCCGAACGGCCGCCATGGCGCGGCGCGGTCGATGTTGTATCCGCGGCGCAGCAGCTTGGTGGTGTAGATGGTGCCGTAGCTCAGCCTGCGGGAGGTGGCGGTGGCGATCGCGACGGCGAGCATGAACGGCAGGGTCAGGGTGAAGTCGCCGGTCATCTCCACCACGCTGGCCACCGACGTCAGCGGCGCCCGGGCGGCGGACGCGAATACCGCGCCCATGGCCACCACCGCGTACAGGGCCGGCTGGCCTGCGCCCGCGCCGAATAGGTGGTCAGCGATCTCGCCGAAGGCCATGCCGGAGGTGACGCCGATGAACAGCGACGGCGCGAACACCCCGCCCGACCCGCCGATACCCAGGGTCAGGCTGCAGGCCAGGATCTTCCCGGCGGCCAGCACCAGCAGGAACCACAGCACGTAGTTCCCGGCGATGGCCTTGTACATGACCGGGTAGCCGACGCCGTGCATCTGCGCAGGGCCAGCAGCACCAGCCCAGCGCGATGCCGCCGACCGCCGGGCGGGCCCACTCCGGCCGGTTCTTCCAGACCAGGTCCCACAGGTCTTCCATACTTGTACACGACGGTCTTGAAGACCAGGCCGATCAGGGGCGCGAGGACCGCGATCAGCAGGTAGTTGCGGGGGTGGTGCAGCGCGATGAGCGCGAGCCCTGTCTAACAAAACACCGATGGCCGCGATGGCTCTTCGACCTGGCGCCTGCGGCTTTGCGGCACCGGCAGCGGCTCACCGGCGCACTCGACGCCGCATGGGGCGGGGTTGCCATGTGGGCACTCGCCGATAGCCGCTGGCTAGCGGCGGGGCCGGGTCTTCGGCGATAAGGGTAAACCGGGGGCAGCGGCGCTGGTACGGACGGCGGCTGGGAGTTGCCTGCGGTCACCGCGTGCCCGGCCGCTCGCCGCTGCTTGCCGGACAGCTGCCTGGTAGTCCGTTCGGGGCCTGTGATCGCCTGGAGATCCCGTTACCTTCGGCGACGGCAAGCGGTGCGCCGAACCGCTTGCTTTGCCCAGATCCTGTCCGCCATATGTCCGTGATCAACCGACCGGTCGAACACGCGACCGCAAGTTTCGATGAACTCTGCCATCAGCTCGAACGTGTAGTCGATACTGGTCCGGTGGAATCTCCTCGCAGGTCAGCCCGATATAAGCGAATGCAAAACCGATCGGCGAGGAAGGCCAGGAGGTGGGTGAGAACCCGCCGCGCGCACAGTTCGCCCTGCTAGAGCGAGCGGTTACCCAACCGCTCGCTCCGTCTGGCGGTCCCGGCGGAGACAAGATTTCCAATCGCCCCGCTGACCTGGCAGTACTACGAATGGTTACTGGTGGCAGGTGTTGGGTTCGAACCAACGTAGGCTAAGCCGACGGTTTTACAGACCGCTCCCTTTGGCCACTCGGGCAACCTGCCTAGTGCTGTCCTCGGACGGCTCAGTGAAGGATAGCGGACGGCGCGCGATCCCGGTGCACCGGATTGTGCCGGACCTGGACCGCTCGCAGTAGCCTCATGACCCGACGTCACCCCAGGGGAACAGGGAAAGGAGCCGGCGCGTGGCCGAGAGCAGCTTCGACATCGTGAGCAAGATCGACCGGCAGGAAGTCTCCAACGCGATCAACCAGACCACCAAGGAGATCTCGACCCGGTTCGACTTCCGCGGCGTAGGCGCGTCCATCGCCTGGTCCGGCGACCACGCCATCGACATCCGGGCCAACAGCGAGGGCCGGGCCAGCGCGGTCCTGGACGTGTTCAAGGACAAGCTGGTCAAGCGGCAGGTCTCGCTGAAGGTTCTGGACGCGGGCGAGCCGAAGCTGTCCGGCAAGGAGTACCGGATCCCGGTCCACCTCAAGGAGGGCATCTCCCAGGAGGACTCCAAGAAGATCGGCAAGATCATCCGGGATGAGGGCCCCAAGGGCATCCGGGCCCAGGTCCAGGGCGAGGAACTGCGCGTCTCGTCCAAGAAGAAGGACGACCTGCAGGCGGTGATCTCGCTGGTCAAGGGCAAAGACCTGGACCTGGCCCTGCAGTTCGTCAACTTCCGCTAGGCCCGCACCCGCCGCACCCCGCCGCCCGGTCAGCCCGGTTAGAAATGCCCCACCCGTGCGGGGCACAACTCACCGCCCTGATACTTAACGCCCGCTGGCTGCCCCGCCGCCCCCCGGCGCACCGTCGGGGCCGCAGGCCAACTGGATCTCCCGGGGTAGCGGGGCACCGGGGTCGTGCGCGGGCGGGGGTGGCACGGTCGCCATCCACCCCCGGAGCCGGCCGCGCTCGTGGGTCAGCTCCCGGATGTCGAGTTCCGCATAGCTGAACTCCGGTGACCAGAACAGCGCGTCGTACGGGCACACCTCGATACAGATCCCGCAATACATGCACAGCGAGAAGTCGATCGCGAACCGGTCGAGGGCGTTACGCACCTGGCGCCCGCCGCGCCGGGCGGGCGCGCCGGGCTCGGCAGGCATCGGCTCCTTGTGCGACTCGATGTAGATGCACCAGTCCGGGCACTCCCGGGCGCACAGCATGCAGACCGTGCAGTTCTCTTCGAGCAGCCCGATCACCCCGCGGCTGCGCGCGGGCAGGTCCGCCCCGGAGGCGGGCAGCTCGGCCGCGGAGGCCGGCAGCTCAACGCTCATCCGGCCGGCCACCCTTCCGGCACCCCCGGGGGGACCGCCCGGCGGCGGCCGCGCACCGGCTGGCCCGGCCCGGCCGGCTCCCCGGGCTCCCTGGCCCCGGGCCATTCCTGGGCCGCCCGGGCGGCCAGCGCGAAGTCCTTGCGCAGCGGGTGACCCTCGAAGCTGTCCGGCAGCAGCAGCGGGCCCAGCCCGGGGTGGCCGTCGAAGATCACGCCGAACATCTCGTGCGTCTCCCGTTCGTGCCAGGCCGCGCCCCGGTACACGCCGGTAGCCGTTGCGAGCCGGGGCTGGTCGCCGGCCAGCACCGTGCGCGCCAGCAGGTGGTGCCGCCCGGTCAGCGAGTACACATGGGCCAGCACAGCCACCCCCGCTCCGGCCTCGTCGACCGCGCTGAGCCAGTCGAAGAAGCCGCAGCCGAGCTGGTCACGGGCGAAGGCCAGCAGCGCCAGCCAGCCGCCGGCGGGCACGGTGACGGCCACGGCGGCCGCACCCCCGGCCAGCCCCGTGGACGGCTCGGCCTTCGCGCCCAGCCCGGCCGAGTCCAGCAGCGCGGCGATCTCCTCGGCCGTCATGCCGACTGCCCCGGCAGGCGCTGCTGGAGCAGCACATCCAGCCCGGCCAGCAGCGCTTCCGGCCGGGGTGGGCAGCCGGGCACGTAGACGTCCACCGGGATGAACTGGTCCACGCCCTTGGTCACGCAGTAGGAGTCCCAGTACGGGCCACCGCTGTTCGAGCAGGCTCCGAACGACAGCACCAGCCTGGGCTCCGGCACCCGCTCGAAGGCGTCCCGGACCAGGGGCGCGAGCTTGTCGGTGACCGTGCCCGCGACCACGAACACGTGCACTTCAGCCGTGGCCGCGCCCGGCTGGGGACCACCCGCGCCCGGCAGAGGACCGGTACCCACGGAAGCATCGCCCACGCGGCTGAGCGCCGCCGCCACCTCCACGGCACAGCAGGCCAGCCCGGCGTCGAAGATCCAGAGTGTGCAGCCCCGGCCCGCATCGACCAGCATCGGCAGGCCAGCGGGACGGCCCGCATGGGGCGGGGGAAGATCCACGACGGCCACCCGGCCAGAGTACCCGGCCCGCCCCGGCCGCCCCTCGCGTCAGCCCGCCCAGCCGGCCCGCCCGCCGAGCCCGCCCTCGTCAGCCGCCCGCCGAGCCCGCCCTCGCGTCAGCCCGCCCTCGCGTCAGCCCGCCCAGGCGGCCCTCCCGTCAGCCGCCCGCCGAGCCCGCCCTCGCGTCAGCCCGCCCTCGCGTCAGCCCGCCCAGGCGGCCCTCCCGTCAGCCGCCCGCCGAGCCCGCCCTCGCGTCAGCCCGCCCGCTGGCGGGCCCGCAGCCCGCCGGGTGAACCGGCCGCCGCCGCCCGACGTCCTATGACATAGCGGGAGACGGCGCGTACCGAGTGTCACAACTCGCTGGGCGCGCCTGCCTTGGCCGGCCAGGCAGCCGAATTAATGTGAGATAGGTCACGACTTAGTCAGGAGCACTTCGTCACCACCAGAGCAGCGCGACAGCGCTGTAACATTAAAACAATCCCAACTCAGCCCGGACGCGGAGCGTGCCGGGTGCGGCGTTCGCTGGCCTCGCGCTGCCGCATGCGCCAGGCTGTTGCGGCGCGCGAGGAGGTCCTTCAACTGTGACCAAGCAGGTCCAGCAACTCGATCGCGTCATAATCCGTTTCGCCGGTGACTCAGGTGATGGCATGCAACTGGCCGGCGACCGGTTCACCCAGGAGACGGCGGCGTTCGGCAACGATCTGTCCACGCTGCCGAACTTCCCCGCCGAGATCCGGGCGCCCGCCGGGACGCTGCCCGGTGTGTCCAGTTTCCAGCTGCACTTCGCGGACCACGACATCCTCACCCCCGGTGATGCCCCGGATGTGCTGGTCGCGATGAACCCCGCGGCCCTCAAGGCGAATCTGGGCGACGTACCCCGCGGCGCGGACATCATCGCCAACACCGACGAGTTCACCAAGCGGAACCTGGGCCGCGTCGGCTATGCGACCAGCCCGCTCGACGACGGTTCGCTGGACGGCTACAACGTGCACGCGGTGCCGGTCACCTCGATGACGGTCAAGGCCCTCGAGGAATTCGACATCTCCCGCAAGGAAGCGGAGCGGGCGAAGAACATGTTCGCCCTCGGCCTGCTGTCCTGGCTGTACAACCGGCCGCCGGAGAGCACGCTCAAGTTCCTCGAGTCCAAGTTCGCGGCCAAGCCGGAGATCATGAACGCGAACGTGGCCGCGTTCCGGGCGGGCTGGAACTACGGCGAGACGACCGAGGCCTTCTCGGTTCAGTACGAGGTCAAGCCGGCCACGGTGCAGCCCGGCACGTACCGGAACATCACCGGCAACACGGCGCTGGCGTACGGCCTGGTGGCCGCGTCGCGGCGGTCCGGCCTGCCGCTGTTCCTCGGCTCCTATCCGATCACCCCGGCCTCGGACATCCTGCACGAACTGTCCAAGCTCAAGCGGTTCGGGGTGCGCACGTTCCAGGCGGAAGACGAGATCGGCGGGGTCGGTGCGGCGCTGGGCGCCTCGTTCGGCGGTGCGCTGGGCGTCACCACCACGTCCGGGCCGGGCATGGCGCTCAAGGCCGAGACGATCGGCCTGGCCGTCTCGGTGGAACTGCCGCTGATCGTCTGCGACATCCAGCGGGCCGGCCCGTCCACCGGCATGCCGACCAAGACGGAGCAGGCCGACCTGCTGATGGCGATGTTCGGCCGCAATGGCGAGTCGCCGGTGGCCGTGCTCGCCCCGGCCACCCCGTCGGACTGTTTCGATATCGCGCTGGAGGCGGTCCGGATCGCCACCAAGTACCGCACCCCGGTGATCATCCTGTCTGACGGCTACCTGGCCAACGGGTCGGAGCCGTGGCTGATCCCGGACGTGGCCGGGCTGCCCAGGCTGCGGGACGAGTTCTCCTTCTCCAGCCCGGCGGACTGGACCACCCCTGGCAGCGCGAACGGAACCGGCGGCCTGGATGGGGCCGCCGCCGCGGACGGGGCCGGCGGCAAGCCCGAGTTCCTGCCGTTCCGCCGCGACTCGCGGACGCTGGCCCGGCCGTGGGCCATCCCGGGCACCCCGGGTCTGGAGCACCGCATCGGCGGCATTGAGAAGGCCGACGTGACCGGGACGATCTCCTACGACCCGGGCAACCACGACCGCATGGTCCGGCTCCGCCAGGCCAAGATCGACGGCATCGCCGCCGACATCCCGCCGCTCGAGGTGGACGACCCGGACGGTGACGCCCAGGTGCTGGTGCTCGGCTGGGGTTCCACGTTCGGTTCCATCGGCGCCGCCGTCCGCCGGGTCCGCACCGCAGACGGCAAGGTGGCCTGCGCGCACCTGCGCCATCTGTCCCCGTTCCCGGCCAACCTCGGCGAGGTCCTGGCCAGCTACGAAAAGGTGCTGGTCCCCGAGATCAACCTTGGCCAGCTGGCCCTGCTGCTGCGCGGCCGCTACCTCGCCGACGTGATTTCCTACAACCGGGTCCGCGGTCTCCCGTTCCGGGCCGCGGAGCTGGCTGACGTCATCCAGGATGTGATCGCGAATGTCTGACCCAGGTGCGGCCACCGGTCCGCACGCCAACGATGGGGCCGAGGAGGCCGGCCGCCGGCCCGCCGCCCTGACCCTGGTGCCCAGGGCCGACCAGAAGCTGTCCACCAAGGACTTCAAGTCCGACCAGGAGGTCCGGTGGTGCCCCGGCTGCGGGGACTACGCTATCCTGGCCGCGTTCCAGTCGTTCCTGCCCGAGCTGGAGATCCCCCGGGAGAACCTGGTCATCATCTCCGGCATCGGCTGCTCTTCCCGGCTGCCCTACTACGTGGACAGCTACGGGATGCACTCCATCCACGGCCGCGCCCCGGCCATCGCGACCGGGCTGGCCGCGTCCCGCCCTGACCTGTCGGTCTGGGTGATCACCGGGGACGGCGACGCGCTGTCGATCGGCGGCAACCACCTGATCCACGCGCTGCGGCGGAATGTCAACGTCAAGATCCTGCTGTTCAACAACCGGATCTACGGCCTGACCAAGGGCCAGTACTCGCCTACCTCGGAACAGGGCAAGGTGACCAAGTCGACGCCATTCGGCTCGCTGGACACCCCGTTCAACCCGGTCTCGCTGGCGCTGGGCGCCGAGGCCAGCTTCGTGGCCCGGACCATCGACTCCGACCGCAAGCACCTGACCAGCGTGCTCCGCGCGGCCGCTGATCACCGCGGCACGGCGTTCGTCGAGATCTACCAGAACTGCCCGATCTTCAACGACGACGCATTCGCCCCGCTGACCAGCCCGGCGTCCCGGGACGACACGCTGATCCGGCTGGAAGACGGCCAGCCGGTCCGGTTCGGCGCGGAGCACGGCAAGGGCCTGCGGTTCAGCCGGACCGGCTCGCTGGAAGCGGTGGACGTGGCCACCGCCGACCCGGACGCGCTGCTGGTGCACGACGCACACACCCCTGACCCGTCCTACGCGTTCGCGCTGTCCCGGCTGGATACGGTGCAGTTCGCGCACACCCCCATCGGCGTGTTCCGGCAGGCCCCCCGGCCCAGCTACGACGACCTGATGGCGGACCAGATCGCGGACGCCCGGGCCAGCCAGGGCGAGGGTGACCTGGCCGCGCTGCTGGCCGGCTCTGACACCTGGCACGTCAGCTAACCCCGGACCACCCGTGCCGGTCCGGGTTGAGCGCAGCGGTCCAGTGACCACCGTTATCCTGGACCGCCCCGAGGTGCGCAACGCCGTCAACGGGCCCACTGCCGCCGAGCTGGCCGCGGCGTTCGCGGGGTTCGAGGCCGACCAGGCCGCCAGCGTGGCGGTGCTGTGCGGGGCCGGCGGGACGTTCTGCGCCGGGGCCGACCTCAAGGCGGTCGGCGGCCCGGACGGCAACCGGGTCGCGGCGGACGGCGACGGGCCGATGGGCCCGACCCGGATGCGGCGGTCCAAGCCGGTGATCGCGGCCATCTCCGGGCACGCCGTGGCGGGCGGTCTGGAACTCGCGCTCTGGTGCGACCTGCGGGTAGCCGAAGAGGACGCCGTGCTCGGCGTGTTCTGCCGCCGGTGGGGCGTGCCGCTGATCGACGGCGGCACAGTCCGGCTGCCCAGGCTGGTCGGCCTGGGCCGGGCGCTCGACCTGATCCTGACCGGGCGGCCCGTGCCCGCGGCCGAGGCGCTGCAGATGGGCCTGGTCAGCCGCGTAGTCCCGCACGGACAGGCCCGCCCGGCCGCGGAAGCGCTGGCCGCGGAGCTCGCCGCGCTGCCGCAGGCCTGCCTGCGCACCGACCGGCAGTCGGCGCTGGACAGTGTCTCCCTCAGCGACGCTGACGCGATGGCCAACGAGCTGCGCTGCGGGCTGACCGCGCTGGCCGCCCCCGGGCTGGCCGGCGAGATCGCCCGGTTCCGGGGCGGCGGCGGCCGCGGCGGCACGCCGGCCTGATTTACGCCGCCCGGTCCGGTGAAGTATCTGGCCTGGCGTCCAGGATGATCGGCCCACCGGGTTCAGTCCCGGCGGTCACGGCGGAAGTGTTCAGCTCGGCCTCGCCGCTGGACACCTCCTCCAGGCTGCGCCCGGCGGGCTCCGGCAGGACCAGCGTCAGGAGCAGGCCGGCCACCGAGATCCCCGCGGTGAGCAGCAGCGTGCCGCGCAGCCCCAGCGACGAGGACAGCAGCGGGAACAGGAACACGCCGATGAACGCGCCCAGCTTGCCCGCACCCGCGGAGATGCCGTGGCCGGTGGCCCGCATGGTCACCGGGAACACCTCGCTAGGCAGCACGAACGTGGTCATGTTCGGGCCGAACTCGGTGCCGAAGTAGCTCACCCCGTAGACCAGCAGGAACGGCAGTACCGCGGTGGTCAGCCCGGGTACCAGCCCGATCACCGCGAAGCACAGCGCCATCACGGCGAACCCGGTCAGCTGCAGCTTGCGGTGCCCAATCCGGTCCAGCTGGGCTATCCCGAGCAGGTAGCCAGGTACGGCCGCGATCACGAACACGGCCAGCTGGATGGCGATGGTGGTCATCGTGGTGGAATGCGGCGAGATCAGCGCGATGATCTGTGGGGTGGAGATCGTGTTGCCGTAGTAGGCGTAGTCGAGCAGGAACCAGCAGCCAGCCGTGCCGGCCAGCATGAGCAGCCAGCGCCGGTTGGTCAGGAAAGCGCGCAACCCCATCTGGTGCGTGATGGCGGGGGCCGGGCGCCCGATCACCGTCCCGCCGCTGAACTGGCTGAGGTCGGCCACCGCGTGCTCGTGGCGGCCCTGGACCTGGGCCTGGTAGCGGGGCGACTCGGGCATCCGGCGGCGCAGGTAGACCACGGCGGCCGCGGGCACCGCGCCGAGCGCCAGCATGATCCGCCAGGCCAGGTCATGGCCAGTGCCGGCGCCGAGCAGGGCCAGCGCGACGAGCGGCCCCACGATCAGGCCAAGGGCCTGGGCGGAGAACACCATCCCGACCAGCCGGCCCCGGTCCTTCCGGTTGGCGTACTCGCTCACCAGCACCGCGCTGACCGGGTAGTCGCCGCCCACGCCGAGGCCGAGCACGAAGCGGAACGCGATCAGTACCCAGTACGACGGGACACGGCCGAGCCCAGCGCGCCGGCCACCATGAGCACCGCGACCAGCCAGTAGACCCGCTTACGGCCGGCCAGGTCGGCGATCCGGCCGAAGACCAGCGCGCCCAGGCAGGCTGCGCCCAGCATGACCGCGTTGAGCAGGGCCAGCCGGCCCGGGCTGAGCTGCCACTGCTGCTTGATCAGGGTGGCTGCGATACCGATGACGAACAGGTCGTAGGCGTCGGTGAAGAAGCCCATGCCGGAGACCAGCACGGCCTGCAGATGAAACCGGCTGACCGGCGCCTCGTCCAGCGCACGGGTCAGCCCTGGGGAGCGGGTAGCGGACACCGGGTTCCTCCTGCGCAGGGGCTGCCGGCCAGCTCCCCGATGCGGCGAACATATGTCATTTAAACAAATGAAAACCGACAAAAAGATGAATGACACATGAACGAACGTCTGGGCGCTCCGGGCCAGGACGGTGGCCGGGGACGCCGCGACGATGGTCCCTGGCCCGGTTGCGGACCTGCGAGGACCTGGAGTTCGAGCTGGCCCTGGACCTGAACGGCAACCGACACTGGTACCACACCGACGAGGGGCGCGGGCAGCGGGTGGGGCGGAGCGCGATCCGGGGCGTCGACCGGCATGGCTGGACGGTCACCCCCGGCACCAGATGGATGCGGCCTGGCCGTCCGGCACGGCCAATACCAGGTGCCGGTCATGCTGGGCCGGCGGCTGACCGATTACGTGGCGAACGGGCGCACCGCCGCCCAGCCCAGCGGTACGCCGCAGCGGTGACCTCATAGCACTGGCCACCCGGCCCAGCTGGTCACCGGCCGCGGCCGGCCAGCCGGGGGGCAGGGAGGGTAGCCAGCCGCCCAGAACGGGCAGAGATCCTGGTGGTAACCCGGCCGGCCGGGCGCCCCACCAGCGGACCGTCGGCGCAGCCGGATGAAGGCACCGCCGAGGATCTGGGTGAGGAGGTTCGGACGTGAAGAAGTGGTTCTTCCTGGCATCAGCCGCCGTCGTTGGCGTGGCCCTGCTGGTCGGCAAGGACGACATCCAGCGTTTCCTGCGGATGAAGAATATGTGACCGCGCCGCCCTAGATCACTCGCGATATATCTTGCTTTGCGGCTAACGCGATGTATCTTGTTGTCGTACAGGCGCGTGTGGCGGGAGCACGAGGGACCGAAGGGCGGCGCGAACATGTTCGACCGGTTTACCGAGCGGGGGCTGCGGGCGCTGGCTCTGGCCCAGGAGGAGGCCAGGCGGCTCAGCCACGATCACACCGGCACCGAGCACTTGCTGCTCGGGCTGATCCGCGAGCGCAGCGGGCTGGCCGCTGAGACGCTCACCGCACTGGGCATCAGCCTGGGCGCCGTGCGCGAGCAGGTGGAGGGCATTCTCGGCACGGGCCGGAGCGAACCGCCCGGGCCTATCCCGTACACCCCGCGGGCGCGCCGGGTACTGGACCTGGCCCAGCGGGAGGCCATGCAGATGGGGCACGGACGAATTGGCACCGAGCACATCCTGCTTGGCCTGATCCGCGAGGGCCGGAATGTGGCCGCGCAGGTCGTCGTCACGCTGGGCGGCGACCTTAGCCGGGTCCGGCAGCAAGTGTTCAAGCTGCGGGCCGACACCGAGGACGGCGCGGCCTAACCCGCCGGCGGAACGAGACGCCCGGCTGTTTGGCCGGAATATCCGGCCGGAGCGCGGCACAATGGCCGGTAGTTCCCGGTTCCGCTGGCCTGACCGCCGCTCCGCTGTGGGCACGCCCGGCCATTACCGGCGGCGGCCGGGCAGTCCACAGGCTGTGGATAACTCTCCGCCATCGGCTGCCCGAACTGCGGAGGAGTATCCCGACTCCTGTGGAAAGTTCCGCTTCCTGCCGGTACGGGCGGGTTAGCCGGGCTCAGCCAGTTGGCCGGACTTGCTTCCGTAACGCCGTAAGCACTGCAATACTGCGTTCATGCCGGCCCTCAGTGTTGCGTTGCTCAACCTCAAGCCGGGCACCGGGAAGACCACGTCCGCGGTGTGGCTGGCGCACATCTTCGCCCAGGCCGGGCGCACCGTGCTCCTGGTCGACGCGGACCCGTCGGGCAGTGCGCTGGAGTGGTCCGACCTGGCGGCCATGGACCCCGGGCTGCCCCCCCGGCTGGCCTTCCCGTTCCGCATCGTCGCGCTGCCCTCCCGCAGCCTGCATCAGCGGGTGCCCGAGATCGCCAACCCGGACGATGTGGTGATCATCGACGCCCCGCAACTGGAGGACCACGCGGCTATCGCCCGGTCCGCCATGCGGTACGCCGACGAGATCCTGATCCCGTGCGCGCCGAGCCCGATCGAGATCAACCGGACCACCCCGGTACGCGAGGAGATCAGCGAAGTCGAAGCGGTCCGGGAAAAGCCGGTCCGGGCGGCCGTGCTGCTGAACCGGTCTATCACCCGGGCGCATTCCACCACCAGCGCCAGAGAGGTGCTGGAGGGCCTAGGCTATGACGTGTTGCGAACGGCTGTGCCGAGGCGAGAGGTTTATGCGCAGAGTTTCGGCGTGCCGATTCCCGAGATAGGCCGCGATATCTGGCGCGGCGTGGCCCACGACCTCATCGAACGATGCGTTCCCCTCGGGAAGGTGCCGTCATGACAACGGAGCGGGAACGGCGCAAGGCGCAGATGGCAGCGGCCGCTACCCGGCGCACGGAGCCCGACGCCGGGCCGGCCGGCAAGACCGCGATCCGGTCCAAGCCGGTGCGGATCACCCTCGACCTGAGCCCGGAGCTGTACCGGGAGCTCACCCGGTGGGCGCACTCGGCCGCGATCGAGCTGGACGTGCCGCGCGTCGCCCTGGCCGATGCGGTGCGGGCCATGATCCGGGTCACCACGGAAAGCCCGGACGGCGTGCTGGAGCGGCTGCGCCGCGACCGGGAGCAGTAGGCCGGCCCGGACCGGGGTACAGTGCAGCCCATCAGGAATCCCAGCCAGGTATGCGGAGTGTGTCGTGGCCGGCATCAAATGGAGTGATCTCAGCCAGCGGAACCAGCGGCTGCTCATCATCGCGGCGGTGGCCGAGACCACCTTGAAGGCCGCGGCGCTGATCGACATCAAGCGGCGGCCCGCGAGCCAGGTCCGGGGCCCGAAGTGGGCCTGGATCCCGGCCGTCTCGATACTCAACTCGGCCGGGCTGGCCCCGATCGCGTACTTCGTCTGGGGCCGCCGCCGCTAGGCTGGCCCCCAGACGAAGTACGCGATTAGCGCGGTGCATTTATGGTCAGCGGTGACCATAAATGCACCGCACTGATGGATTACCGGCCAGCCGGGCTACGCCGAGCCGGTGAACGGCCAGTACGGGCGGTGCGGCGGCACGCCAGCCGGCGCCGCCTCCGCAGCCGGCTCCATCTCCGCTGCCCTCGGCCCCGGCTCCAGCTCCATCTCCGGCCCTGGCTCCAGCTCCGGCCCTGGCTCCAGCTCCGGCCCTGGCTCCATCTCCCCCGCCGGCTCCAGCTCCGTCGGCTCCAGCTCCGTCGGCTGGGCCGCAGTCTGCGGCTCCAGCTCTGCCACCGGCTCCAGCTCTGCCACCGGCTCCAGCTCTGCCACCGGCTCCAGCTCTGCCAGCGGCTCCAGGTCCACCACCGGCCCGGTCTCATCCATCAGCCCGGCCTGGTCAGCAGGCAGGTGCTGGGCTGCGGGCACCGGGCGGGGCGACACGGGCGGGGAGTACCAGCGCGGCGGCTCGGCGGCCTCAGCCGGGCCGTGACCCATGGCCAGGTCCTCGTCCTCGGGCAGCCCAAGACGCCGCCGGTTGGCCCGGTCCACCCCGTTCAGCACCACCTCGGCCATGGCCAGCTTGGCGTCCAGCGTCTCCGGGGCCACCGCGCCCAGGTCCAGTGGCACCCGGTTGGCCAGCGCCTGGTCCCACGGGGTGGCGACCACGGACACCTGCGTCCCCTCGTGGGCCTCCCGGATCCGGGCGAACCAGCGGGCCTGCTCCGGGTCCGTCTCGATGAACTTGTCCACCACGATGGTGGCCTCGTCCATGAGCAGGTTGAGATGGGTCCGCTCCCGCTCGGTCAGCGGCCGGTCCCGTTCCCCTTCGTAGTTCCGGTACCGGCTGAACACCTGGCCGATGGACCAGAAGCCGAGCTGGGACGCCTCGGTCACGAACACGTACTTGTCGCCGTGCAGCAGCGTGCCCACCTGGAGCTTGGCGAACAGCCCGGTGCCGCCGTCGTTGATCACGATGTTCGACATGCACTGCAGGAATTCCAGCACCGTCTGGTACTCCTGCTCGCCGAAGTCGACACCTACGCACTCATCGGCGGTGTCGCCGCGGATCACGGCCACGCCCTGCAGCCAGGCCACCGCGTCGCGCAGGTCGGCGTACACCTTGATCGACCCTTCGCTGCAGGCCTGGTAGAAGCCCCTGATCGACAGCGTCCGCTGGTCCTTGGGCAGCGCCTCGACCGGGACGCCGCCGAGCCGGATGTAGCCGTGCGGCATGTCGTCGTTGCTGTCGGCCAGGATGACCCGGTCGGCGGGCCGGGCCGCGGCATAGATAGCGGCCAGCGTCACCGCCGCGTCCGTCTTGCCGGTGCCGCCGAACCCGGAGCCCAGCGTGATCACGCCTGACTTCAGGGACGGGGCACGGATCGCGGCGACGCTCTGCCGCCGCCACTCGGCCGACTCCTCCCGCCTGGCCCGCTCCCGCTTGCCCGGGGGAATCACCACGCCGCGCTTGAGTGCCCGCTTCGAGATGGCCCCTCTCACCCCATCCTGTGCCGGTGCGTAAGCACCGAGCTGGGAGGTGGCTGGCGTCAGCCAGGTCGCTTTGTCGCTGCCTGGGAAGTCGCTCCACCATGCCCCCAGCTCGTCCGGGAACTGGGACATCGCATCCTTCCAACGTCCGGGTGCTCGTGTGGACCAACATAACCCACGTTCTGCGGATTACCTGCGCATCTCGGCCACGCCCTGGGCCACCGCGCAGGGTGCGCAGAGCGGGACGTCGACCGGCCCCGACGTGCCGTTCAGCCGGCGGGTGATCACCGCGCGCTGATCGCAGACGGCCACGTCGTCGGGGTGCGAGACGGCGCAGTCGCACTCGCAGTCCATCCGTTCCCAGACGAACACCACCCGCCAGGCGGCCAGCGCCGCGCGGATAGCCGGGTCGTTGGTGAGCTTGCGGAACGACTCGGCGGTCACCGCCGCGGTCCGTTCCGCCCATTCGGCCGCGATGCCGGAAGCGGACTCCCAGGCAGCGACCAGCCGGCGCACCGGGTTGTCGTCGTCGCTGCTCATAGTCACATAGTCTCACCCGAGGCCGGCCGTGGCCAGCCCAGGCCGCAGACCGGCCGCCGGGATTGCCTGGCCGGTGGTCCTGCGGGCGGGGTCATCTCCTATTGTCCCGGTATGAAGTCAGTGCGCCGCCCGGTGCGGGTTGCTGCGGCTACGTCACGGCTCGCCCGGGTGGGCCTGGGCGCGGTCCTGGCCGCCGTGGCCGGCGCGGCCGGCTGCTCGTCCGGTCACCCGGTGGCCGCGAGAACCGAACTGGTGACCTCGACGCTGGAACACTGGGGGTCCTTCTTCGGCGGCCGGCACGGCAACTTCGACACGCTGGTCTCGCCGGCCCGGCTGACCGTGCCGGGCACCGTGGCCCAGGTCGGCACGTCCAACTCCACCCAGTACGCGCTGCTCACCGACGGCCAGTTGTACGCGTGGGGGCTGGGCACGGATGGCCAGCTGGGCGACGGCCGCCGGGCCAGCTCGTTCACCCGGCCGGTGCGGGTGCGGTTCCCGGCCGGGGTGCAGATCGCCTGGATACCCACGGACGTCATGCCCTACGACACGGCCCTGGCCGTGGACACCCGGGGCCGCGTCTGGGGCTGGGGGCGCAACGGCGGCGGCGAACTCTGCCTGGGCCGCGCGGCCGGCTCGCTGCGGCCGGTCCAGCTCCCGTTCGCACACGTGACCGCCGTGGCCGGGGCCAGCAACCACGCGCTGTACGACGCGGGCGGCACCGTGTACGCCTGCGGGCAGAACGTGGCCGGGGACCTGGGTGACGGCACGCTGCGCAGCACCACCATCCCGGCGCGGGTGGCCGGGCTGCCGCATTCCCCGGTGACCAGCCTGGTGGCCTCGTTCGCCAACTCCGGTGCCCTGCTGGCCGACGGGAGGTACTTCGACTGGGGCTACAACCGGCAGGGGCAGCTCGGTGACGGGCGGGCCGGCCAGCTATCGGACATCCCGGTCCGGGTGCACCTGCCGCATCCGGTGACGCAGGTGGCCCAGGGCGGCTCGCTGTGGGGCAACGGGCAGACACTGGTGCTGCTGTCCAACGGCACGCTGCGCGCCTGGGGCGACGACCATGCCTACCAGCTGGGCAACGGGAGCACGGGCCTGGAAGCGTCGCCGGTGCGGATCCGGCCGCCGGCCGGGGTGACCTACCAGAGCCTGGCCACCGGGTCGGCCACCTCGTACGCGGTGAGCTCGGCCGGCCAGGTCTACGCCTGGGGGGTCAGCCACGTCGGCCAGGTCGGCGACGGCGGCACCCGCACGGCGGCCGCGTCGGTGCTGGTCGCCGTGCGGGCCCGGCTGATCTCGGCCACCGCGAACAACGTGGTCATCAGTGTCCCGGACGTCACCGTGGCAGCGCGGCCGCGGACAGGGCCCGGAACGCGTTGATGACGCTGCGCAGATGCTCGCGCATGGCCCGCTCGGCCTGCTCCGGTTCCCGGGACGTGATGGCCGCGACGATGGCCTCGTGCTGCGGCAGCGACACGGCCGGCCGCCCTGGCACCACAGACAGCGAGAACTGGTGCCGGACGGTCTGGTCACGGAGCTGGCGGAGCAGCCGGGACGCGGTCTCGTGGGCGCCGAGATCCCGGATGGCCGCGTGCAGCTGGGCGTTGAGCTCGCTGTAGGTGAGCAGCTCCGATTTCGCCACCGCGGCGCGCATGTCCTTGATGAGCTGGCGCAGCATAGCCACGTCCGGTTTGCTGACCCGGTCCGCCGCACGGGCCGCGAGCAGGCCCTCGAGCAGGATGCGGACCTCGGTGATCTCGATCGCCTCGGTGAGCGACACCTCGCGCACCCGGGCGCCCCGGTTCCGCTGGAATTCGACCAGCCCCTGGGCGGCCAATTCCTGCAGCGCGGAACGGAGGATAAACCTCGATGTGCCAAAGCGCTCGCACAGGTCGATCTCGACCAGACGCTGCTTCGGCGCGTATTCACCCGCGATAATCGCGGCGCGGAGCGCTTCGGTAACGGCCGGCTTGGAGTCCTCCGGCACTAGGTAACTCCTTCCCCTGGGTCGCGGGCGGTTTCTTTCCGGTCCAGCCAGGCGGGCGGCGCGCTGCTGCTACGGCTGGCTGCGGGCAAAAACCGTTCCGTCGAACAGCTTGCGCGCGGTCCGCAGCACACCCGCCGTGCGGACCAGCGGGGGATGCTGCGAGGTATCCAGCTCGACCTCCACCAGCAGATGGCCGCTGGGATGCTCGACGTCGATGGGCTGGCCGGGACCGGGCCACCGGGCCAGCTCGGCGCCGACCGCGCCGGGCAGCAGCAGCGCGGTGGCCGTACTGACCGCCCCGAGCACGCCGATCGCGGTGTGCGGCCGGGTCGGGATGAACGTGCGGGTGCAGATCGTGCCACCGTCCTGCGGGGCGCTGACCAGCGTGGTCTTGGGCACTGACACGAGGCTCACGTCGCCCAGGCCCATCAGCTGGCCGGCCGCCAGCCGCAGGGCCTGGACCCGGTCCCGCAGCCCGGCGTCCCCGGCCAGCTCAGCGTGCGCTTCGTGGCCGGTGATCCCGAGGTCGGTGGCCCGCACCACGACCACCGGCATGCCGTTGTCCACGCAGCTGACCTCGATCCCGTCGATGACGTCGGTGATGTGGCCGGTGGGCAGCAGCTGCCCGGTGGCCGGGCCGGCCGGGCCGCCGAACCGCAGCCTGACCGGGGCGGCGGTGCCCGGCACCCCGGCGATTGCGGTGTGGCCGGCGTAGTCCGGCACCCCGCCCGGGGTGGCGAACGTCGCGGTCACCACGCGGCCTGAATTCAGCATCCGGATCCGCGTCGTGGTGGTGTCGGCGCCGGGCTGGATCAGGCCCCGTTCGACGGCGAACGGGCCCACCCCGGCCAGGATGTTCCCGCAGTTCTGCTGGTCGGTTACGGTGGCCTGCTCGACCCCGAACTGGAGAAACAGGTAGTCGACGTCGGCGCCGCGGTGCTGCGCGGGCGAGACCACCGCCACCTTGGACGTCAGCGAATGAGCACCACCCAGCCCGTCGATCTGCAGCGGGTGACCGCTGCCCATGATCCGCAGCAGCAGCTCATCGCGCTGGGCAGGCTGCGGCGGCAGATCGGAGGCCAGGAAGTACAGGCCCTTCGACGTGCCGCCGCGCATCATCATGCACCGGATGCCCGGCGCGGCCGCTGCCGCTTGGCTCACGCTCACCTGTCCCTTCCCGGGCCCGCCCGCAGCGCGGGGCGGGGCGCCTCCCCGCCAGGGCGGAAACTAGCCCGCCGCCATCGATATTGTCAACGATCTCTGCTGAGAGTACCGCCCGGCGAGCGTGCCCCTAACCCGTCAATGGCTGCAACTTGCACAGGTCAGAGTCGTAACAGCCGCGTTAAGCCGGCGGCCGGGCGGCATCCAGCGGGCCGCCCGGCGATGCCTGGACAGCCGATAGCAGTAGCCACAGAATTGTTGACGTTTACGGCCAGCAGAGTCTAGGTTCGCGGCAGCCGGAACGCCGGCCCGCAGTCATGGCGTACCGCCGAGCCAGCGGAGGGTGGACATGCACAGCAGCGCTTGCGCGCCGGGCGGCGGGCCGGCTCGCAGCCACGTTTCCGGCCGCGCCCCGGTTGCGGGCCCGCGGGCCGCCATAATGGCCCGGGTGCCGCCGCGGTCAGCGCGGCTGGCCGGGCCCGGCATCCGCCATCAGCCGGCCCAGTGGCGGACGCGTTCGTGGCCAAGTCGAAATCTCTCCTTTGCGTGTATCCGTATTGCGCATAGCCGTACGCCAAGCGCACACTAGCAATGCCTTGATCCCGCAGTGCCCGACGCTGAACTAAGCGTTGGCCGGGGGTAGCCTCCGGCGCCGGTAACCCAGATACCGGTGCCAGGCGGGCGCCGAGGTCGAGGAGACGGAATGGAACGTCAGGAAGCGAGCCGCGTGGCCATTAAGCAGCTTCAGGTCACCAGACGCCCCCTGCTGAAGGGGACCCGCCCGCGGCCCGCAGGCCGCAGGCCCGGCCCCACCTCTGCGAAGTGACCTCACAAGGAGACCGATGACCGATGAGTGACCAGAGTGTGGAATCCGGCAGAACCAGCGAGCCCGGCGCGGTCAGCCGGCGCAGCCTGCTCCGCGCGGTCGGCGCGGGCGCGGCCGTGGTCGGCGGCGGCGGGCTGCTGGACGCATGCAGTTCCGGCATCAAGGGATCTGGCTCGGGCAGCACCAAGAGCATCACGATCGGCTGGATCCACCCGCTGACTGGCGACCTGGCCGGGTTCGGCGCGGCCGACAACTGGGTGCTGTCCAAGATCAAGCAGACCACCCCGTACAAAAACGGGTTCAAGGTCGGCGGTAAGACCTACCCGGTCACCATCAAGTCCTACGACTCCCAGTCCAGCGTGACCCGGGCCGGCGACCTGGCCCGCACGGCCATCCTGACCGACGGCGTGGACATGCTGTTCGCATCGTCCACCCCGGAGACGGTCAATGCCGTGGCCAGCCAGGCCGAGTCGCTCGGCACTCCGCTGATCTGCTCGAACATCCCGTGGGAGTCGTGGTACATCAACCTTGGCGGCAACCCGGCCAAGCCGACGCTCAAGCCCAAGTACGTGGTCATGTACTTCCTCGGTGCCGAGCACCTGGTCAAGTGCTTCATCCCGATGTGGAACCGGATCCACGCGCAGCTGCACACCGACAAGGTGGTCGCGGCCGCGTTCCCCAACGACTCGGACGGCAACGCGTTCCGCGCCGTGTTCCCGCCGATCGCCAAGGCGGCCGGCTACAAGATGGTGCTGTCCTCGGCGTACCCGGACGGGACCACGAACTATTCCTCGATGATTTCCCAGTTCAAGTCGGCCGGTGCGGACTTCTTCACCAACGTGCCGCTGCCGCCCGACTTCGCCACCATGTGGAAGCAGTCCATCCAGCAGGGCTTCCGGCCCAAGCTGGCCACCGTGGCCAAGGTGCTGCTGTTCCCGACCGACGCGTACGCCATGGGCTCCTCGGTGTACAACGTGGCCACCGACACCTGGTGGGTGCCCACCCTGCCGTGGAAATCCTCGTTTACCGGCGAGGGCTGCCAGCAGATGGCCAGCGAGTTCGAGTCGGCGACCGGCGGCCAGTGGAACGCCAACATCAGCAACTACAGCCTGTTCGAGGCGGCCTACGCGGCGTTCAGGTTGGTCAGCGACCCGCACGACAAGACCGAGGTCGCGGCGGCCATCCACAAGGTGAACATCCACGCCCTGGCCGGCCCGCTGGACTTCGCCTCGGGCGGCCCCGCCCCGGGCGTGGCCATCACCCCGCCGGCCGGCGTGCAATGGCAGAAAGGCACCAAGTACCCGCTGGAACTGCAGGTCGTCGACAACACGCTGCTGCCGGAAGCGAAGATCACCGCCGACCTGTTGCCGACCAACACGTGACCTGATGACCAGCCAGCTACTCGAACTCGGGCACGTGGCGAAACGGTTCGGCCGGGTCGTCATCGCGGAGGACCTGTCGCTGGCCGTCGGGCCGGGGGACACGGTGGGGATAGTGGGGCCGAACGGCGCGGGCAAGACCAGCCTGTTCGGCCTCATCTCCGGCGACCTCAGCCCGGACGCGGGTGAGATCCGCTTCGCCGGGCGGCCGGTGACCAGGCTGGACGCAGCGGCCCGGTGCCGGCTGGGCATCGGCCGCACGTACCAGGTGCCGCGGCCGTTCGGCGACATGACCGTGTTCGAGAACCTGCTCATCGCCGCCCAGCAGGGCGGTGGGCTGCGGCGGCGGGCCAGCTACGTGGCCGCGGTCGGCGCGCTGGAACGGGCCGGCATGCCCGGCCAGGCCAACGTGCCTGCCGAGCGCCTCGGCCTGCTGCAGCGCAAGCGGCTGGAACTGGCCCGCGCCCTGGCCACCCAGCCCACCCTGGTGCTGCTGGACGAGGTGGCGGGCGGGCTGACCGACCCGGAGGTAGCCCAGCTGGTGGAGATCGTCCGCGGGGTCAACGCCGACGGCATCGCGGTGATCTGGATCGAGCACGTGGTGCGCGCGCTCACCCCGGTGGTAGGCCGGCTGATCTGCCTGGCCGGCGGCAAGTTCGTCGGCGATGGCGATTCGGCCGCCGTGCTGGCCGAGCCCGCCGTCCGCGAGGTGTTCCTGGGCACCGACGTCACCGCGTCGCTGGCCAGCGGCTCGCTGGAGCCCGCCCCAGCCGGGGAGGTCCCCCCGGCCGGGCCGGCCGGGGGGGCCGGGCGGGCCGGGCCGGGCGGGCCGGGCGGCGGCGCGGCCGGCCAGGACCGGGGCCAGCCATGACCGCCCCGGGCAGCGGCGGGCGGCCGGACGGCGGGGCCCCGCTGCTCGAGGTGCAGGACCTGATCGTGAACCACGGGCAGCTCCGCGCGCTGAACGACGTCTCGTTCCGGGTGTTCCCCGGCGAGGCGTACGCGATCATCGGCGCGAACGGGGCAGGCAAGTCGACCCTGCTGCGCACGATCGCCGGGCTGCACCACCCGGCGGCGGGCTCGATCCGGTTCGACGGCCAGGACGTGACCGGGCTGCGGCCCGAACGGCGGGCCCGGCAGGGCATCGTCATGGTGCCGGAGGGCAGGCGGCTGTTCGGGTCGCTGTCGGTGGAGGAGAACCTGCGGGTCGGCGGCACCTATGCCCGGCCCGGCCCGTGGACCATCGAGCGGGTGTACGAAATGTTCGGCTGGATGCGGGACCGCCGTGGCCAGCGGACGGCCCAGCTGTCCGGCGGTGAGCAGCAGACCGTGGCCATCGGCCGGGCCCTGGTAGCCAACCCCCGGGTGCTGCTGCTGGACGAGCTGTCCCTCGGCCTGGCCCCGGTGATCGTCCAGCGCATCTACGGCATGCTGCCGGAGATCATGGCGTCCGGCCTCACCGTGCTGCTCGTCGAGCAGGACGTGAGCCAGGCGCTGCGGGTGGCCACCCATATCCACTGCCTGCTGGAGGGCCGCACCACGCTGGAGAGCCGGCCCGCCGACGTCACCGCGGACCAGGTCGAGGCGGCTTACTTCGGGCTGGCGGGCACAGCCGCGGCCGGCCCGCCCGCGGAAGGGAGCGAGTCGTTATGGCGTGGCTGAACGCCATCATCCAGGGGGTGCTGACCGGCGGCCTGTACGCGCTGTTCGCCTGCGGCCTGTCGCTGATGTTCGGCGTGATGAAGGTGGTCAACCTGGCCCACGGCGACCTGGCCGTGGTGGCCGGCTATATCGCGATCGGGGTCATCACCGTGACGCACATCCCGGTGCTCTGGTCGTTTCTGATCGTGGTGCCGGTGATGGCGGTGATCGGTTACGCGCTGCAGCGCACGCTCATCCAGAGCTCCCTGGACCGCGGCGTGCTGACCACGCTGATCGTGACGTTCGGCCTGTCCATCGTCATCGAGAACGCACTGCTCCAGTTCTTCACGGCCAACAGCCGCGGCCTCGGCGCCGGGCTGCCCCTGGTCCAGGACTCGTTCAGCATCGGCTCGCAGATCCAGATCGCCTACCTGCTGGTGGTCATCTTCGCGGTGGCCGTGGTCGTGCTGTCCGGGCTGCAGTACTTCCTGTCCCGGTCCAAGTACGGCCGGCTGATCCGGGCCACCGCCGACGACCAGGAAGCGGTGCAGCTGGCCGGGGCGGACTACCGGCACGTGTTCGGCATCGCGGCCGCGCTGGCGTTTGGCACCGTCGCCCTGGGCGGCATCGCCTATGGCATGTACTCCCAGCTGTCGCCGACCACCGGCACCGACACCATCCTGCTGTTCGCGTTCGCGGCCGTGGTCATCGGCGGGCTCGGCTCGCTGTGGGGCACGCTGCTCGGCGGGGTGGTGCTGGGCGTGGCCCAGCAGATCGGCGCGCAGATCAACATCTCCTACGAGCTGCTGGCCGGCTACCTCGTCTTCCTGGCCGTGCTGGTGCTCCGGCCGCAGGGGCTCACCTACCGGAAGGCGCAGTCATGAGCGTGGTGACTGACGCCAGCCCCCGGCGGGCGGGCGCCTTCCGGGTCACCCGGTCACGGCGGAACGTGGCCTGGACCGGGATCGCCGCGCTGATCGTGGTCGTCGTGCTGGCCATGTTCCCGTACATCGTCTACTCGGGCACGACCAGCATCCTGGTGCAGGCGTTCATCGTGCTCACCATGGCCAGCATGTGGAACCTGCTGGCCGGCTACGCGGGCCTGGTGTCAGTGGGCCAGCAGGCGTTCGTCGGGCTGGGCGCGTACTTCGTGCTGATCCTGGCCATCAACGGCACCTCCCCGTTCGCCGCGCTGCCGGTGGCGGCGATCGGCTGCGGCGTGGTCGCGCTGCCGCTGTGGTGGCTGGTCTCCCGGCTGCGCAGTGGGTACTTCGCCATCGCCACCTGGGTGCTGGCTGCGACGATCATGCTCATCATCGAGCGGTTCTCGTCCATCGGCGGCGGCACCGGCATGCCGCTGCCCGGCCTCTCCGGGTTCGGCCCGACGCTGCTCACCGCGTACACGTACTGGGCCGGGCTGGCGGTCACCGTGCTCTCCCTGGTCGCGATCTACCTGCTGCTGCGCGGCAGGCTCGGCCTGGTGCTCACCGCCATCCGCGACGACGAGGTGGCGGCGCGCAGCTCCGGGGCGCGGGTCGGCCTGGCCCGGATGCTGGTGTTCCTGGTGGCCGGCGCGGGCTGCGGCGCGGCAGGCGGCGTGCTCGCCATCAGCCAGCTCCAGGTCCAGCCGAGCGCGGTGTTCAGCGTGCAGTGGACGGCCGAGATGGCGTTCGCGACCATCATCGGCGGGCTGGGCACGATCGAGGGCCCGATCATCGGCACGGCGGTATATATGGTGCTGCAGCAGACGCTGGCCTCATACAACGCCTGGTACCTGATCATCCTGGGCCTGGTGGCCATTGCCGTGGCCCTGTTCGCCCGCCGCGGGCTGTGGGGGCTGGTGGACACCCGGCTGCACGTGCGGCTGTTCCCGGTCGGGTACTGGCTCCGGCTGAACGGGGAGCATGCCGGCGGGGTCCGCACCGGGCCGCCGCGCCCGGCCCTGGCCCGCGACAACAAGCCAACCTGACTCCAGCTTCTTAACGCCCGAACCAGGTTCCCCGCCCCGGCCCCGCGCGGCCGGCCCGGGGCGGGCCGAGCACAGCCGTCCGGTGCCACCCCAGCGGCGCCGGACGGCTGTGCTAATCCGGGGGTCGTCGTCCCTGCCGCACCGGCGAGCGGGGGTTCCGGGCCGTCACCGTCCGCCGCGTCGGCGAGGCGAGGCACGCCGCAGGCGTGTGCTCGCCGAGCCGGCGTTCGGCGCGTAGCGGCGAGCGGGGGGGTTCCGGGGGTCGTCGCCCCTGCCGCACCGGCGAGCGGGGGTTCCGGGCCGTCACCGTCCGCCGCGTCGGCGAGGCGAGGCACGCCGCAGGCGTGTGCTCGCCGAGCCGGCGTTCGGCGCGTAGCGGCGAGCGGGGGGGTCCGGGGGGTCGCCCCCCCGGACTAGCAGAGCTAACCAGTACGTTCGACTACGTAGTCGCACAGGCCGGCGAACGCGGCCCGGGCCGGGACGTCCGGCAGCCCCGCGATCTGCTCCCGGGCCACCCCGGCCCAGCGCCGCAGGTCGGCCCGGGCCTGCTGCATGGCCGGGTTCCCGCGGAGCAGGCCGAGCGCCTCAGCGTGCAGCGCCTGGTCGGTCAGGTCCGCGGAATCCAGCAGCTCACGCAGCCTGGTGTCGCCGGGGCGGCCGGACCGCAGCGCGTGCAGCACGGGCAGGCTGCGCACTCCCTCGCGCAGGTCGGTGCCGGGTGTCTTACCCGACTGAGCGGTGTCGCTGGCCACGTCGAGGATGTCGTCGGACAGCTGCCAGGCCACCCCGATTGCCTCGCAGGCGGGCTCGATCCGCGCCACCACATCGGCCGGGGCATCGGCGTACATGGCCCCGTACCGGCCCGCGGTGGCCACCAGCGACCCGGTCTTCTCCTTCACCACGTACAGGTAGTGGTCCAGCGGATCCTGGCCGGGCGCGGGCCCGATGGTCTCGGCCACCTGCCCGCTGACCAGCCGGGCGAACGTGTCGGCCTGGATCCGGACCGCGTCCGCGCCCAGCTCGGCCAGGATCTTCGAAGCCCGGGCGAACAGGAAGTCGCCGGTCAGGATGGCGATCGTGTTGGTCCACCGCGAGTTGGCGCTCTGGTGCCCGCGGCGCAGCGGCGCCTCGTCCATCACGTCGTCGTGGTACAGCGTGGCCAGGTGGGTCAGCTCGATCGCGGTGGCGGCCCGCACCACCCGCTCGTCGGCGGGGTCGCCGAACTGGCTGGCCAGCAGCACGAGCGTGGCCCGGAACCGCTTGCCACCGGCTTCGATCAGGTGGGCGGACGCCTCGGTCAGCAACCGCTGTTCGGTGCGGGTGGCGTCGGCGAGCTGCTGTTCCACCCGGTTGAGCCGTTCCTGCACGTCCGAGGCCAGGGCGGC
Source organism: uncultured Actinomycetes bacterium (assembly GCA_963834515.1). Lineage (GTDB taxonomy): Bacteria > Actinomycetota > Actinomycetes > Streptosporangiales > Streptosporangiaceae > RYN-230. The sequence goes on from CAWICB010000003.1 coordinate 87,274, forward strand.
GTCGGTCAGCTCAACGGGGACGGTGGCGATCACTCGGGCTCCTGGTCGTCGGTCGGCACGGCCGTCCCAAATATGCCCATCCGGGGGGTCCTGGACACTCCACCAACGCGCCGGGGCCGGGTGGGCGGCCCCGGCACGTCAGCGGACGAATAGATGGGCGGCCGCATGGTTGGCCAGGCTGAGCAGCGGCTGCGGCACGATGCCGAACACCAGCGTGGCGAGCACGCCGATGGTCACCGCCGCGCCGGTGAAGATCCCCGGGGTGACGACGGTCAGGCCACCTGGGGCCGGGTCGCTGAAGAACATGAGCACGATGACCCGCACGTAGAAGAACGCGGCGATGGCGCTGGCGATGACGCCGACGATGACCAGCGGCAGGGCGCCACCCGCGATGGCCGCCTGGAACACGGCGAACTTGCCGGTGAACCCGCTGGTCAGCGGGATCCCGGCGAAGGCCAGCAGGAAGAACGCGAAGACCCCGGCCAGCAGCGGCGACCGCTTGCCCAGGCCCGCCCAGCTGGACAGGTGCCAGGCCTCGCCGGCCTGGTCGCGGACCAGCGTGACCACGGCGAACGCGCCAATCGTGGAGAAGCCGTACACGGCCAGGTAGAACAGGCTGCTGGACAGCCCGGCCACGCTGGCGGCGACCACACCGGTCAGCACGAAGCCGCCATGCGCGATCGAGGAGTAGGCGAGCAGCCGCTTCACGTCGGTCTGGGTGATCGCGATGATCGCGCCGACCACCATGGTCAGGATGGCCACCGCCCAGAAGGCCGGCCGCCAGTCCCAGGTGAGCTGGCCGAACGCTACGTAGAACACCCGCAGCAGCGCGCCGAACGCGGCGACCAGCGTGCACGAGGCCATCAGCGCGGTGATCGGGGTGGGCGCCCCCTGGTACACGTCCGGCTTCCAGCTCTGGAACGGGACCGCGCCGATCTTGAACAGCAGGCCGACGCCGAGCAGCGCCATCCCGGCGTAGAGCAGCGTGGCGTTGCCGGTGTTGCTGGTCGCCGTGGCGGCGATGGCCCGCAGCTGGACCGAGTCCGCATAGCCGTACAGCATGGCCACGCCGAACAGGAAGAACGCCGACGAGAACGCGCCGAGCAGGAAGTACTTCATGGCTGCTTCCTGGGACAGCAGCCGGCGCCGCCGGGCCAGCCCGCACAGCAGGTACAGCGGCAGCGACAGCACTTCCAGCGCGACGAACATGGTCAGCAGGTCGTTGGACGCCGGGAACAGCAGCATGCCGCCGACCGCGAACAGGGTCAGCGGGTAGATCTCGGTATGCGCCTGGCCGGCCAGCTGCGCGGCCCGCTCCTCGACGCTGCCCGGCGTGGTCGCGGCCTGGGCCACGAACGTCTCGCCGTCCGGGGAGGACTCCGCGATCAGCAGCACGCTGACGAACGCGAGGACCAGGATCGTGCCCCACACGAACAGCGTGGGGCCGTCCACCGCGACCGCGCCCATTGCCGCGACGTTCCCCGCCGCCCCGTGGCTGAACAGCGATGACGTGGCGGCGACCAGGATGGTGAGGATGAACGCCGCGGCCAGCCCGCCCAGGGTGAGCACGAGCTGTGCGTTCCGCCGCTGCTGCCGGGGCAGGAACGCCTCAGCCAGCACACCCAGCACGGCCACGCCGAAGACCAGCAGCATCGGGGAGAGCTGGCTGTACTCGATGTGCGGCGGGGTGATCGTGCTCACCGCGAGGGACCCGGTCACGGGGTGATTCCCTTCTGGATCTGCGCGCCGCCGGCGCGCAGGAGGATCAGCCGGTTACCGACCTGGAACGCGGTGCTGCTGGCCGTGGCCGGATGCTGTGGCACCGGGTCGGTCACGTGCACCTGGGACAGCGTGTCGTGCACCGCGGGGTTGATCAGGTCGAGCAGCGGCTTGGGGTACACGCCGAACACCACCAGCAGCGCGATCAGCGGCCCGACCGCCCACAGCTCGCGGGCATGCAGATCGGGCATGTCCGCGACCTCCTCGCGGACCGGCCCGGTCATGGTGCGCTGGTACATCCACAGGATGTAGATCGCGGCCAGGACGATGCCCGCGGTGGCGAACGACGCGGCCACCTTGTACCGGGTGAACGTGCCCAGCAGGACCAGGAACTCGCTGACGAACGTGGACAGCCCGGGCAGCGACAGCCCGGCCAGGCCGGATATCAGGAACAGCCCGGCCAGCAGCGGGGCCACCTTCTGCACCCCGCCGTAGTCCGCGATCCGCTGCGAGCGGCGGCGGGCGATCATGAAGCCCGCGATGAGGAACAGTGCCCCGGTGGCGAACGCATGGTTGACCATGTACAGCGTGGCCCCCGACTGGCCCTCGCTGGTCAGCACGAAGATGCCCAGCACGATGAAGCCGAAGTGCGAGACGGACGTGTATGCGATCAGCCGCTTGAGGTCGCGCTGGCCGATGGCCACGATGGCCCCGTACAGGATGCCGATCACCGCCAGTACGATGATCAGCGGGGTGTAGTACCGGGCCGCGGCCGGGAACAGCTGCAGGCAGTAGCGGATCATCCCGAACGTGCCGACCTTGTCCATCACGCCGACCAGCAGCACCGCGGTGCCTGGCTGGGCGGCGGTGGCAGCGTCCGGCAGCCAGGTGTGGAACGGCCACAGCGGCGCCTTGATGGCGAACGCGATGAAGAACCCGAGGAACAGCCACTTCTGGGTCAGCGGGCTGAACGTCACGTGGGTGAGCTGGCTGAACAGGAACGTGCCCGGGTGCCCGCCGTGCGCCGAGTACACGTACAGCGCGATGACCGCGACCAGCATCAGCAGCCCGCCGAACAGGCTGTAGAGCAGGAACTTGACCGCAGCGTACTGCCGCTGGCCGACCCCGAAGCTGCCGATCAGGAAGTACATCGGGATCAGCATGGCCTCGAAGAACACGTAGAACAGGAACACGTCGGTGGCCGCGAAGACGCCGACCATCATCGTCTCCAGCACCAGCAGCAGCGCGAAGTAGCTCTTCACGCCGCGCCGCGGCCGGGCCACCGCCGTGCTGGCTGCCACCGGGCCATCGGCAGGCGGTGTCCCGGCGCCGTCCGGCTGCTCGGGCGGATCGGCGTCGTTCCACGAGGCCAGCACGACCACCGGCATCAGCACGGCCGTCATCCCGATGAGCACCAGCGCGATGCCGTCCACGCCGACCGCGTAGTGCACGCCGAACTGCGGGATCCACTGGTAGGTCTGGCTGAACTGGAACTCCGGGCCGCTGGGCTTGAAGGCCACCATCATGGCGATAGTCAGGCCGAGCGTGATCAGCGTGAACACCAGGGCCAGCCGCTTGACCAGCAGCCGCCGGGCGGCCCGGTCGGCCGCGCTGCCCGGTGCGGACCCGCCGGGCATGGCCGCGATCACCAGCGCGCCGGCCAGCGGGACGGCACCGATGACGGTGAGCCAGGGGAACGTGCTCATGACCGGCGGTCTCCTAGATTCTCGCCAGCAGAAGGGCGCCGACCAGCAGCACCCCGCCGAGGAACATGGACAGCGCGTAGGACCGGACGAACCCGGTCTGGATCCGGCGCAGCCGGCCCGATGTGCCGCCGATGGTCGCGGCCACCGTGTTGACCAGGCCGTCCACGCCCCGGTTGTCGAAATACACGGACAGCCGGGTGAGCCATTGCCCGGGCCGCATCAGCAGCGACTCGTTGACCGCGTCGCCGTACAGGTCCTTGCGTGCGGCGGTGACCACGGGCCCGGCGGCCGGGGCGGTCTCCGGCACCGCCCGCCGCCCGAACATCAGCCACGCGATCACCCCGAAGATCACGACCAGGACCAGCGCCACGACGCCGGCCAGCGTGAACACAGACGGCTGGGGCGGCGTGTAACCGGTCACCGGGCCGAGGAACCGGGCCAGCCGGTCACCGCTGATCTCGAACGCGCCGAAGCCCAGGGCTCCGAGGGCCAGCAGGATCACCGGCCAGGTCATCACCGCGGGCGCTTCGTGCGGGTGCGCGTCGTGGTGCCAGCGGCGCTTCCCGAAGAACGTCATGATCAGCATCCGGGTCATGTAGAACGACGTGATGCCCGCGCCGATCAGCGCCGCGGTGCCGATGATCCAGCCCGTGGTGCTGCCGTCGTGGTAGGCCGCGTCGATCACGGTGTCCTTGGCGAAGAACCCGGAGAACGGGGGGATGCCGATGATGGCCAGGTAGCACGCCGCGAACGTGGCGAACGTGATCGGGAAGACCGCGAACAGGCCGCCGAAGCGGCGCATATTCACCTCGTCGTTCATGCCGTGCATGATCGACCCGGCGTCGAGGAACAGCCCGGCCTTGTAGAACCCGTGCGCCAGCAGCAGCGCGATCGCGAACGGGTACCCCGCGGGCCCCACCCCGGCGGCCAGCATCATGTAGCCGATCTGGCTCATCGTCGACCCGGCCAGCGACTTCTTGATGTCGTCCTTGGCCGAGCCGATGATCCCGCCGAACAGCAGGGTGGCCGCGCCCACGATGGCCACGGCCAGCCGGGCGTCGGCGGTCAGGTCGAAGATCGGGCCGGACCGGACGATCAGGTAGACACCAGCCGTGACCATGGTCGCCGCGTGGATCAGCGCGGACACCGGCGTCGGGCCCTCCATCGCGTCCAGCAGCCAGGACTGCAGCGGCAGCTGGGCCGACTTCCCGCACGCGCCGAGCAGCAGCAGCAGCCCCAGTGCGGTGAGCACGCCGGGGCCGGCCTGGTGGGCGTGGGAGAACACCCCGGCGAACGTCACCGTGCCGAACGTGCTGAACATCAGCATGATGGCCAGCGACAGCCCCGCGTCACCGACCCGGTTGGCGATGAACGCCTTCTTGGCCGCCACCGCGGCCGACGGCTTGTACTGCCAGAACCCGATGAGCAGGTAGGAGGCCAGGCCGACGCCTTCCCAGCCGGCGTACAGCAGCAGGTAGTTGTCGGCCAGCACGAGCAGCAGCATGGCGGCCAGGAACAGGTTCATGTAGCCGAAGAACCGGCGCCGCCCCGGGTCGTGGGCCATATAGCCGACCGAGAAGATGTGGATCAGCGAGCCGACCCCGGTGATCAGCAGCACGAAGCAGATGGACAGCTGGTCCAGCTGCAGGCCCACGTTCACCTTGAACGCGCCCGCCGTGATCCACTGGTACACCTGGACGTCCCGGCTGCGCTGGTCGTCCGGGTAGCCGAGCATCTGGGCGAACGCGATGAGCGCGTATACGAACGCGGCCAGCGGCATGGCCACACCGAGCAGATGACCCCAGCGGTCGGTCCGCTTCCCGCCGAGCAGCAGCACCACGGCGCCGAACAGCGGGAACACGAGCAGCAGCCACGCCGCCTTCTGCGCGCCGACGGCGGGCAACGTGGCCTCGGCGTGGGCCACCGTCAACTGCGCGGCCGCAAGTGAGCCTGTCACTGCGCTACTCCTCGTGCTTCAGCGGGCTGCCCGGCGGGCCGCCCGGCGGCGTCCAGCGACGTTCTAGTACTTCAGCAGGCTCGCGTCATCCACCGACGCGGATCTGCGGCTGCGGAAGAGGGCCATCAGGATGGCCAGGCCCACCACGACCTCGGCCGCCGCGACCACCATCACGAAGAACGCGATGACCTGGCCGCCGAGATTGCTGTGCGCCCGGGCGAAGGCCACGAAGGCCAGGTTGACCGCGTTCAGCATGAGCTCCACGCACATGAAGATGACCATGGCGTTGCGGCGGACCAGCACGCCCACGGCGCCGATCACGAACAGCACCACGGCCAGCGCCACGAAGTCGCCGGGGCTCATCCCTGATCCCCTTCCTGGCCGCCGGCCGGGGGGCCGCTGCCGAGCAGCGTGCGCTCCTGGTCCGGCCCGGCCGCCTCTTCCCCAGCCGGTCCTTCCCCGGCTGTCACGGCGGGCGGCTGAATCCGGTGGCTGATGAACGGGCTGACCGAGTCCTGGGCCGGGGTGCCGTCCGGCAGCAGGGCCGGCATGTCTACCGCGTTGTGCCGGGCGTAGGTGCCGGGACCGGGCAGCGGCGCGGGCCGGCTGCCGGCCATCCGGAGCCGGGACAGGTCCCGCTGGGTCGGCTTGGGCTCGGCGCGCTCCCGGTGCGCGAGCACCATGGCGCCCAGCGCCGCGGTGATCAGCAGCGCGCTGGTCACCTCGAACGGGAACACGTAGGTGGTGAAGATCAGCCGGGCGATCGCGTTCACGTTGGCCGCCCCGAAGCCGGCCGGCTGGGCCGGGGCGGGCCCGATTACGGCGTGCCCGATGGTCAGCGAGAGCAGGACCAGCAGGCCGATCCCGGCCAGCCCGGCGGCCATCCGCTGCCCCTTGAGCGTCTCCACGATGGAGTCCTTGGCCCGGATGCCCACGATCATCAGCACGAACAGGAACAGCATCAGCACCGCGCCGGTGTACACGATGACCTGGACGAAGGCCAGGAACGGCGCGCCCAGCAGAGCGTACAGCACGGCCAGGCAGAGCATCACGATGGCCAGCAGCACCGCGCAGTAGACCGCCTTGCGGGCCAGGATCATGCCGAGCGCGGCGCTCACCGAGATCACCGCCAGCAGCCAGAACGCCACCTGCTGGGTGGTCGCGGCCGTGTGCGTGAGGGCCAGCACCCCGCCGGGCGTCATCGCTCCTCCCCCGGCTCGTCGCCGGCCTCGCTGGCCGTGGTAGCGTGCCCGGCCGGCGCCCAGGTGGCTGGGTCGGGCCGCGCCGCTTCGCCGTCGTTGCCGGGGGCCGGGGCCAGGTCCGGGTCAGCCGACTCGGTCACCCCGGCCGAGCGGAGCAGGTAATAGTCCCGCTCGGTGTTACCCAGCCGCATGTCGTGCGGCGGCGCCTCCATGCCGGGCAGCAGCGGCGCCAGCAGCTGCTCCTTGGTCCAGATCAGGTTCTCCCGGCTGTCGTCGGCGAGCTCGTACTCGTTGGTCATGGTCAGGGCCCGGGTCGGGCATGCTTCCACGCACAGCCCGCACAGGATGCAGCGCAGGTAGTTGATCTGGTAGACCGCGCCGTACCGTTCCCCGGGCGAGTACCGCTCCTGGTCGGTGTTGTCCGCGCCTTCGACGTAGATCGCGTCGGCCGGGCAGGCCCAGGCGCACAGCTCGCAGCCGATGCACTTCTCCAGCCCGTCGGGCCAGCGGTTGAGCTGGTGACGGCCGTGGAACCGGGGGGCGGTGGGGTTCTTCTGCTCCGGGTACTCGACGGTGTCGACCTTCTTGAACATCTGGCGGAACGTCACGCCGAAGCCCTTTATGGGCCCCAGGAACTCAGGCACCGGTCACCTCCTTCGTCGTCCCCTTGGCGGAGCCCGGGACCCCGTGCTCGCTGGACACGGTGACCCCGATTCCGTGGTAATGCGGCAAGTCCATGGGTGGCACCGGGAACACCGGCGAGTCGTCCGCCGCCACCGGCTCCGGCACTTGGGTGATCTCCTCGGCGGCTTGCTGGCGGCGCTGCAGCGCGGTGTCGGCCATGAACAGCAGCGCGAGCAGGGCGACCACCAGCACGCCGGCCACGGTGTACACGGCCGGGCTGCCGCCGTGCGTGCGCCAGACCCGGATCGTGGCGATGACCAGGATCCAGACCAGCGAGACCGGGATCAGCACCTTCCAGCCGAACCGCATCAGCTGGTCGTAGCGGATCCGGGGCAGCGTGCCGCGCAGCCAGATGAAGCAGAACAGCAGGATGCCCACCTTGGTCAGGAACCACAGCACCGGCCACCAGTTGGCATTGGCCCCAGACCACACGCTGATCGGCCACGGGGCCCGCCAGCCGCCCAGGAACAGCGTGGTGGCCAGCGCGGCGACCGTGGTCATGTTGATGTACTCGGCCAGGTAGAACAGGGCGAACTTGAGCGACGCGTACTCGGTGTGGAAGCCGCCGACCAGCTCGCCTTCACCCTCGGGCAGGTCGAACGGCAGCCGGTTGGTCTCGCCGACCATGGTGATCAGGTAGATCACGAACGACGGGAACAGCAGCACCGCGAACCACGACGGGTAGTGCAGCCCGCCCCCGAACCAGTGGAACTCGGTGCCGTGCGCCTGCGCGGTCACGATGGAGGTGGTGGACAGCGAGCCGGAGTACAGGAAGACCGGGACGAAGGCCAGCCCCATCGCGATCTCGTAGCTGATCACCTGGGCCGACGAGCGCAGCCCGCCGAGCAGCGGGTACGGCGACTCGGACGCCCAGCCGGCCAGCACGATCCCGTACACCCCCATCGAGCTCATGGCCAGCACCAGCAGCACCGCGACCGGCAGGTCGGCCAGCTGCAGCGGGGTGTGCACACCGAAGATGGACACCTCGGGGCCGAACGGGATGATGGCGAAGCTGATGAACGCCGGGATGACCGCGATCGCCGGGGCCAGCCAGAACAGCAGCTTGTCCACCCCCCGCGGCACGATGTCTTCCTTGAGGGCCAGCTTGACCCCGTCCATCAGCGACTGGGCCAGCCCGAACTTGCCCGCCCGGTTCGGCCCCGGCCGCTGCTGCATCCGCCCGATGACCCGGCGCTCGGCCCAGATCATGAACAGCGTGAGCAGCAGCAGGAACACGAAGATGAACAGCACCTTGATGAGCTCCAGCCACCAGGGCTGGTTATAGAAGCTGGCCAGGGTCGGATCGGCGGCGGCGAGCAGCCGCGGGCCGGCCACGCTGGCAGTACCGGTCATTGCGCGCTCCTCATGGTCACCAGGCTGCCGTGGCCGGCCGCGAGCTCGCGCCGGACCTGGGACCCATCGGAATGGGCCGGCAGCCACACCACGTGGTCCGCCATCTCGGTCACCTCGACCGGCACGGTCAGCGAACCACGGTCCGTGGCAACAGTGACCTTACCGCCGTCGGCCACCCCGGCCTGCGCCGCGGTCGCCGCCGACATCCTGGCCAGCACCGGCCGGGCCGTGCCGGCCAGGAACGGCTCGCCGTCCTGCATCCGCCCCGCGTCCAGCAGCTGGCTCCAGGTGGCCAGCACGGCCTGCCCCGGGCCGGGCTGCGGCGGGGCGGTCTCCGGAACGGACGCGAGCTGGGCGGCGTAGGCGGTCTCGGCCAGGTCGACGGACCCGCCGGCCCCGGCACCCAGCGCGGCCAGCTCGGCCCGGGCCGCGGCCGCGTCGGGCAGTCCGAGGTGCACGTCCATCTCATCCGCGATCCGGCGCAGCACGTGCAGGTCGGACTCGATGCCGGGCACCTGCAGCGCCGGGCCGAACGTGCCCGGGCGGCCCTCCCAGTTCACGAACGTGCCGTCCTTCTCGGCCACCGCGGCCACCGGCAGCACCACGTCGGCCCGGTCGGTGACCGCGCTCGGCCGCAGCTCCAGGCTGACCACGAACGGGATCGCCTGCAGCGCGGCGCGGGCGGCCGCCGGGTCGGGCAGGTCGTCCAGGTCCACGCCGCCGACCACCAGCGCGTCCAGGTCATGCTCGGCGGCGGCCAGGATGTGCGCGGTGTCCCGGCCCGGCCCGGCCGGCAGGGCGGCCACGCCCCAGGCCCGGGCCACCTCGGCGCGGGCCTGCGAGCTGGCCACCAGCCGGCCGCCGGGCAGCAGGTTGGGCAGCGCGCCCGCCTCGAGGGCGCCGCGCTCGCCGGCCCGCCGGGGCACCCAGGCCAGCCGGGCGCCGGTCGCCCGGGCCAGCCGGTCCGCAGCGCTGAGCGCGCCGGGGACCTCGGCCAGCCGCTCGCCGGCCAGGATGATGGCGCCCTCGGCGGCCAGCGCGCCGGCCGCCGCCCGGCCCGCCTCGTCCAGGCCGGTGCCGCTGATCAGGCTGCCCAGCGCGGTGGCCTCGGCGCCAGGCACGGTGCGCAGCAGCACCCCGGACATCCGGGCCAGCCCGCGGCTGGCCAGCGGGGCGATCGAGTAGACGGTCAGCGTTCCGCGCCGGGCCGCCTTGCGCAGCCGGAGGAAGACGATCGGCGACTCGTCGTCGGGCTCGAACCCGGCCAGCAGCACGGCGGGCGCCCGCTCCAGGTCGGTGTAGCTGACGTCGATGCCGCGCCCGGCCACCCGGGCGGCCAGGAACTCCGCCTCCTCAGCCGAGTGGGCCCGGGCCCGCATGTCGATGTCGTTGCTGCCCAGCGCGACCCGGGCGAACTTGGCGTACGCGTACGCGTCCTCGATGGTCAGCCGGCCGCCGGTGAGCACGGCCGCCCGGCCCCGCGCGGCCGCCAGGCCGCGGGCCGTGGCCGCGAACGCCTCGGGCCAGGAAGCGGGCACCAGCACCCCGCTGGCGTTGCGGACCAAAGGCCCGTTGAGCCGGTCCGGCTGGCTCGCGTAAGTGAACGCCCAGCGGCCCTTGTCGCAGTTCCATTCCTCGTTGACCGCAGCGTCGTTGCCCGCCAGCCGGCGGGTGACCGCGCCGCGCCGGTGATCGGTGCGCTGCCGGCAGCCGGCCGCGCAGTGCTCGCACACGCTGGGCGTGGACACCAGGTCGAACGGCCGGGCGCGGAACCGGTAGGCCGCCCCGGTGAGCGCTCCCACCGGGCAGATCTGCACCGTGTTGCCGGAGAAGTACGAGTCGAACGGCACGCTCTCGGCCGCCCCGACCTGTTCCTGCGGGCCGCGGTCGAGCAGTTCGATGAGCGGGTCGCCGGCGATCTGCTCGGCGAACCGGGTGCACCGGGCGCACTGGATGCAGCGCTCGCGGTCCAGCAGCACCTGGGTGGACAGCGCGATCGGCTTCGGGAACGTCCGCTTCGGGCCGTGGAACCGGGTCTCGCCCTGGCCGGTGGACATGGCCTGGTTCTGCAGCGGGCACTCGCCGCCCTTGTCGCACATCGGGCAGTCCAGCGGGTGGTTCACCAGCAGCAGTTCCATCATGCCGCGCTGCGCCTTCTCCGCCACCGGCGAAGTCAGCTGGGTACGCACCACCATGCCATCGGTGCAGGTGGTGGTGCACGAGGCGGGCGGCTTGGGCTGGCCCTCGATGTGCACCAGGCACTGCCGGCAGGCACCGACCGGGTCGAGCAGCGGGTGGTCGCAGAACCGGGGTATCTGGATGCCCAGCAGCTCCGCGGCCCGGATCACCAGGGTGCCCTTGGGCACGGTGATCTCGAACCCGTCGATAGTGACGGTGACCCCGTCGGCCGGCCGGGTGACCTGGCCCGGGCCGGTTGCCTCAACTGTCATCAGGCGGACTCCATCGCGAATAGCGTCGAGGCGGCCGGGTCGAACGGGCAGCCGCCACGGCGCAGGTGCTCGAGGTACTCATCCCGGAAGTACTTGATCGACGACTTGACCGGCGCTTCGATCGAGTCGCCCAGGGCGCAGAACGCCCGGCCGGTGATGTTGGTGCAGATGTCGAGCAGCTTGGCCAGGTCAGCCTCGCTGCCCTGGCCGTTCTCCAGCGCCTCGAGCAGCTGCTCAACCCAGTAGCTGCCTTCCCGGCACGGGGTGCACTTGCCGCACGACTCGTGCCGGTAGAACTTGATCCAGCGCAGCACGACCCGGACCACGCAGGTGGTGTCGTCGAACAGCTGGATCGACCGGGTGCCGAGCATCGACCCGGCCTGCGGCCACATCTTCGTAGTCCAGCGGGACGTCCAGCTGCTCGTCGGTGAACAGCGGGGTGGACGAGCCGCCCGGGGTCCAGAACTTCAGCTGGTGCCCGGCCCGGATACCGCCGGCCAGCCCGAGCAGCTCACGCAGCGTGGTGCCGAGCGGCGCCTCGTACTGGCCCGGGATGGTCACGTGCCCGGACAGCGAGAAGATGCCGAAGCCCTTGGACTTCTCGGTGCCCATGGCGGCGAACTCGCCGGCCCCGTGGCCGAGGATGTAGGGCACGGTGGCGATCGACTCGACGTTGTTGACCACGGTCGGGCAGGCGTACAGCCCCTCCACGGCCGGGAACGGCGGCTTGAGCCGGGGCTGGCCGCGGTAGCCCTCCAGCGAGTCGAGCAGCGCGGTCTCCTCGCCGCAGATGTAGGCGCCCGCCCCGGCGTGCACGATCACCTCCAGGTCGAACCCGGAGCCCAGGATGTCCTGACCCAGGTAACCGGCCTGGTAGGCCTCGGTCACCGCGTGGTGCACCCGGCGGATCACGTGCAGCACCTCACCGCGCACGTAGATGAATGCGCGGTGCGCGTCGATCGCGTAGCAGGCGATCACGATGCCCTCGATCAGCGCCTGCGGGTTGTTCAGCAAGGTCGGCATGTCCTTGCACGCGCCCGGCTCCGACTCGTCGGCGTTCACCACCAGGTAGTGCGGCTTGCCACCGCCCTTGGGGATGAACCCCCACTTGAGCCCGGTCGGGAAGCCGGCCCCGCCGCGGCCGCGCAGCACCGAGTCCTTCATGGTCTGGATGACCTGGTCCGGCGGCATGGCCAGGGCCTTGGGCAGCGCGGTGTAGCCGCCGTGCCGCCGGTACCCGGCCATCGTGAACGAGTCGGGCTCGTCCCAGTAGGCGGTGAGCTCAGGCGTCAGCAGGGAAGTCACCGGGCGCTCCCATTACCTCGGTCGTCATCGGGCGTCCAGCCGTGGCCCTTGGCGATGCGCAGCCCGGCCAGGCTCGGCTCGCCCGCGGTGTGCCCCTCGGCCGCCTGGCCGTCCGGGAAGCCGGCCAGGATGCGCGACGCCTGCTGCCACGTGCACAGCCGGGGCGCGCCGCGGGTCGGCTGGATGCCCGGCGCACCGGACCGCAGGCCGTCCACCAGGTCCCGGGCCGACCGCGGCGACATGTTGTCGAAGAATTCCCAGTTCACCATGACCACCGGCGCGTAGTCGCAGGCCGCGTTGCACTCCAGGTGCTCCAGGCTGACCTTGCCGTCCGCGGTGGTCTGGTCGTTGCCGATGCCGAGGTGCTCCTGCAGGTCGGCGAAGATGGCGTCGCCGCCCATCACCGCGCACAGCGAGTTCGTGCACACCCCGACGTGGTACTCGCCGACCGGCTCCCGCTTGTACATGGTGTAGAACGAGGTCACCGCGGTGACCTCGGCCTCGGTCAGGCCGAGCCGCCGGGCCACGTACTCGATGCCGTCCTGGGAGACGTAGCCCTCCTCGGCCTGCACCAGGTGCAGCAGCGGGAGCAGCGCCGAGCGCGACTGCGGGTAGCGCCCGATGATCTGCGCGGCGTCCGGCTCCAGCCGGTCCCGCACCTCCTGCGTCAGGGCCATTACCTGTCCACGCCTCCCAGTGAAAAGGAGCATCGATGCAGACCTGCAGCGTAGGCACTCACCGGTCCACGCCTCCCAGTACCGGATCGATACTCGCTACCGCGGCGATCACGTCGGCCACCATGCCGCCCTCGGTCATGGCTGGCAGCGCCTGCAGGTTGGTGAACGACGGGTCACGGAAGTGCGCCCGGTACGGCCGGGTCCCGCCATCGCTGACCACGTGGCAGCCGAGCTCGCCGCGCGGCGACTCGACGGCTGCGTAGACCTGCCCGGGTGGCACCCGGAAGCCCTCGGTGACCAGCTTGAAGTGGTGGATCAGGGCTTCCATCGACTGGCCCATGATGTGCGCGATGTGATCCGGCGAGTTGCCCAGCCCGTCCGGGCCCAGCGCCAGCCGGGCCGGCCAGCCGATCTTCTTATCCTGGATCATCACCGGGTCGTCGGCCGACCCGGCGGCCAGCCGGTCGGCGCACTGTTCGATGATCCGCAGCGACTGGTCCACCTCGTCGATCCGGACCAGGTACCGGCCGTACGCATCGCAGGTGTCCTGGGTGGGCACGTCGAAGTCGTACGTCTCGTAGCCGCAGTAGGGCTGGCTCTTGCGCAGGTCCCAGGGCAGCCCGGTGCCGCGCAGCAGCGGGCCGGTCACGCCGAGCGACATGCAGCCGGTCAGGTCGAGGAACGCCACGCTCTTGGTCCGGGCCAGGTACAGCGGGGCCCGGTCGAGGAGCGAGCGCAGCTCCGCCATCTGGTGCGGCATCACCCCGAGGAACTCGCGGATCTTGTCCAGCGCGCCGGCCGGCAGGTCCTGGGACACCCCGCCGGGCCGGACATAGGCCATGTTCATCCGCAGCCCGGCGATCAGCTCGAACAGGTCGAGCACCTTCTCCCGCTCGCGCAGCCCGTACAGCAGCACGGTGGTGGCGCCGAGTTCCAGGCCGAACGTGCCGATGGCCATCATGTGCGAGGAGATCCGGTTCAGCTCCATCATCAGCACCCGCAGGATGCTGGCCCGCTCCGGGATCTCCGCCTCGACGCCGAGCAGCTTCTCCACGGCCAGGCAGAACACGGTCTCGTTGAAGACTGGCGACAGGTAGTCCATCCGGGTGCAGAACGTGACGCCCTGCGTCCAGGTGCGGAACTCCATGTTCTTCTCGATGCCGGTGTGCAGGTACCCGATGACCGGCCGCAGCTCGGTTACGGTCTCGCCGTCCAGGGTGAGGATCAGCCGCAGCACCCCGTGCGTGGACGGGTGCTGCGGGCCCATGTTGACGATCATGTGCTCGTGGTCGGGCCCGTCGCCGGTCTCCTGCGCGGCCCGGACCACCTCATCCCAGTCCTGGCCGCCGACGTTGTAGACCCGTCCCTCGGCCCCGGCGTCAGCGCTGGTGGTCACGTGTACGACCTCCGTTCGTCCGGTGGCGGCACGGTGGCGCCGCGGTATTCGACCGGGATGCCGCCCAGCGGGTAGTCCTTCCGCTGCGGGTGGCCCTTCCAGTCGTCCGGCATCTCGATCCTGGTCAGCCCCGGATGCCCGTCGAAGATGATGCCGAAGAAGTCCCAGGTCTCCCGCTCGTGCCAGTTGGCGGCCGGGTAGACGCCCACCACCGACGGGACATGCGGGTCGGCGTCCGGCACGCTGACCTCGAGCCGGATCCGCCGGTTGTGCGTGATCGATGTCAGGTGGTACACCGCGTGCAGTTCCCGGGCCGGGTCGCCCAGGTAGTGCACCCCGGACACCCCGCCGAACAGCTCGAACGCCAGCGATGGCTCGTCGCGCAGCGTCCGGGCCACCGCGACCAGGTGCTCGCGCCGGACGTGCAGGGTCAGCTCGCCGCGCTCCACGATGACCCGTTCCACCGCGTCGGCGAACTCCGAGCCGTCCTCGGTCAGCCGGGTGGCCAGCACGTCGGTGATCTCGTCGAAGTACGAGCCGTACGGCCGCGGCGAGGAGGGCAGCGGCGCCCGGCGGACCTGGAGGCCGCCGTAGCCGGACGTGTCCCCGGTGGTCTCGGTGCCGAACATGCCGGTCCGCACCACCTGCTCGCCCAGCCGCTGCTGGCCGGCCAGCGCCGCCTCGTCTACCTCGGCTGGCGGGTTGTCCTGGGTTTCCTCGCTCACCGGCTCGTTCCTGCCTGTCCGGGTTCCACCGCGGCGCCCTGGCCGGGCAGGTTCTGGCCGGGCAGGCTCTGGCCGGGCAGGCTCTGGCCGGGCAGGCTCTGGCCGCCCCGGGCCTCGAGGCCAGCCAGGTCGGCGGCCAGCGGCAGGCGGCGCAGCCGGGCCTGTTCCAGCTCGGTCACCTCACGCTCCCGGTCCGCGCCCAGCTTCATGTTCTGGATCTTGTCGTGCAGTTTCATGATCGAGTCCAGCAGCATCTCCGGGCGGGGCGGGCAGCCCGGCAGGTAGATGTCCACCGGCACGATGTGATCCACGCCCTGCACGATGGCGTAGTTGTTGAACATGCCGCCGCTGGACGCGCACACGCCCATCGAGATGACCCACTTGGGGCTGGCCATCTGGTCATAGATCTGCCGCAGCACCGGCGCCATCTTCTGGCTGACCCGGCCGGCCACGATCATCAGATCGGCCTGGCGCGGCGTGTTGGACGCCCGCTCCATGCCGAACCGGGCCAGGTCGTGCCGCGGGCCGCCGGTGGAGATCAGCTCCATGGCGCAGCAGGCCAGCCCGAACGTGGCGGGCCAGACCGACGACTTGCGCGCGTAGCCGACCACCTGCTCGACCGTGGTCAGCAGGATCCCGCTCGGCAGCTTCTCTTCGACACCCATGGCTCAGTCCCAATCCAGTCCGCCGCGCCGCCACACGTAGCCGTAGGCGACCAGCACGGCGACGATGAACAGCACCATCTCGACCAGGCCGAACGCCCCGAGGTGGTCGTACTCCACGGCCCACGGGTAGAGGAACACAATCTCGATGTCGAACAGGATGAACAGCATCGCGGTCAGGTAGTACTTGACCGGGAACCGGCTGCCAACCTCGGGGGGCGTCGGCTCGATGCCACATTCGTAGGCCTCGAGCTTGGCCCGGTTCCACCGCTTCGGCCCGGCCAGCGCGCCCATCACGAGCGAGAAGATCGCGAAGAACGCAGCCAGCGCGCCGAGCACGATGATGGGCACGTACAAGACCAGCACGGCAGGCCTCCTTTCCTCTTCTCCCGACGGAGCGGCCGCGCAGCGCGCGGCTACGCCGCCGGCGTCATCTTAGACAGTGCGTGGATCACCCGGTCCGCCGCGTCGCCACCGCGGACCTCGGTGAGGTTGGCCAGCAGTTTGAGGGTGAACCGCATCAGTGCCGGGCGCGGCATCCCGTGCCTGGTCGCGAACTGCATGAGCCGCGGGTTGCCGATCGCCTGGACGAACTTGCGGCCGAGAGTGTAGTAGCCGCCGTACGAATCCTTCAGCGCCTGCGGGTAGCCGCGCAGCACGCGCTCCATGCCGGCCGCGTCCGGCCGGGCCAGCGCCTGGGCGATGAACGCGGCGGCCAGCTCGCCCGCCTCCATGGCGTAGGCGATGCCCTCGCCGTTAAACGGGTTGACCATGCCGCCCGCGTCGCCGGCCAGCAGCAGGCCCTGGGTGTAGTGCGGGGTCCGGTTGAAGCCCATCGGCAGCGCGGCACCGCGCACCGGCTGGGTCCGGTTCTCCTCCACGTAGCCCCACTCGGCCGGCATCCCGGCCAGCCAACGGCGGAGCAGGTCCCGGTAGTCCACGTTGCCGAACGAGGCCGACGTGTTGAGCAGGCCCAGGCCCACGTTGCTGGTGCCGTCCCCCATGCCGAAGATCCAGCCGTAGCCGGGCAGCAGCCGGTTACCGTCCCACAGGTCCAGCCACGATTCGAGGTAGTCGTCGTCATGCCGGGGGCTGGTGTAGTACGTGCGCACGGCCACCCCGAGCGGCCGGTCGTCCCGCTTGCCCAGGCCCATGGCCAGCGACAGCCGCGACGAGTTCCCGTCCGCGGCCACCACGACCCGGGCCAGGTAAGGGCGTTCTGGATGGTCGGGCTCTGCTGGCCCCGGGGGGCGACCCCCCGGAACCCCCTGCGAGTCGCCGGCTCGGCGAGGTCCGCCTTCGGCGGCCCTCCCCTCGCCAGGTGAGGACGGGCGGGCGTTAACCCCCACGATGCGCCCGGCGTCATCGAGGACCGGGCTGGTCACCGTCATGCCCTCGAGCACCCGGGCGCCTGCCTGCTGCGCGGTGCGGACCAGCGTCTCGTCGAAGTCGAGCCGGCTCCGGACCAGGCCGTAGCCGGGGTAGCTGGACAGTTCGGGCCAGGGAAGTTCGAGCCGGACCCCGCCGCCGATGATGCGCAGCCCCTTGTTCCGCACCCAGCCGTCCTGCTCACCGATGGGCACGCCCATGCCGACCAGGGCCCGGACCGCCCGCGGGGTCATGCCGTCCCCGCACACCTTTTCCCGCGGGAACGTGGCCTTCTCCAGCACCAGCACGTCGAGCCCGGCCCGGGCCAGGTAACACGCGGTGGCCGAGCCGGCCGGGCCGGCCCCGACCACGATCACGTCAGCCTCGTCCGCCGGACGGCGCTGGCCGGCCGGTGCACTGCTGGGACTGCTCCCGCGCGCCGGCCTGGCCGACACCGGATCTGGGGGCACCACCTGGGACACGGAACCTGTCCTGACTATCTTGTGAACCGCTTCACAAGTACTCAATTCCGGAGTCTAGACCCACCTCAGCTACGCAGCGAACCCGCCCCGTGAGGTCAGCCCGGGCAGCGCGCGACATGGATCGCCACCACCCCGAGGCTCAGGTCCCGCCAGCGTACTGCCGACCAGCCCGCGGCAGCTATCTGCCGGGCCAGCTCGGGCTGGGGCGGCCAGTCCTTGATCGACTCAGCCAGGTACTCGTAAGCCTCCGGGTTGCCGGACAGCCGCCGGGCCACCGCGGGCAGCGCGGCGGCCAGGTACGCCTCGTAGGCCGCATCCAGCCGCGGCCAGGGCAGGTGGCCGAACTCGCAGATGACCAGCCGGCCGCCCGGCCGGGTGACCCGGCGGAACTCGGCCAGGGCGGCCTGCGGGTCGGCCACGTTGCGCAGCCCGAACGAGATCGTCACCGCGTCGAAGGCCTGGTCGCGGAACGGCAGCACCATCGCGTCCCCGGCCACGAAGCTGAGCCCGGGTACGGGTGCCCGGCGCGCGCCGACCTTCAGCATGCCCAGCGAGAAGTCGCAGGCCACGCAGTCCGCCCCGGCCGTGGTGAACGCCCGCGACGAGGTGCCGGTGCCGGCCGCCACGTCCAGCACCCGCTCGCCCGGCCGGGCGCCCACGGCCCGGGCCACCACCCGCCGCCACCACCGGTCCTGGCCCAGCGACAGCACGTCGTTGAGCAGGTCGTAGCGGTCGGCCACGTTGTCGAACATCGCCGAGACCTCGCCAGGCCGCTTGTCCAGGTTCGCGCGCGTCATGCCCCCACCCTGGCACAGCGGCCCGGGGCTCAGAGCAGCGCGGGGCGGCGCCAGGGCTCGCCGAGCACGTGCTGGGCCAGGAACGCGAACACGGTCTCGTACCAGATAGTGGCGTTGCCCGGGGTCAGTACCCAGTGGTTCTCGTCCGGGAAGTAGAGGAACTTCGCGCCCGCCTGGCCGCTGGGGCCGCCGGCCAGGTCAGCCCACATCCGCAGCGCCTCGCCGATCGGCACCCGGTAGTCGCGGTCCCCGTGGATGATCAGCATCGGGGTGCGGATGTCAGCCGCATGCAGATGCGGCGAGTTGGCCGCGTAGCGCCCCGGGTGGCTGGCCGGGGTGCCGAACAGCCGCCGCCACAGGGCCGGGGAGTCGGTGGTGCCGAACATCTGGTCCAGCGCCCACAGGCTGGCGTGGCTCACGATGGCGCGGAACCGGCCGGTGTGCCCGGCGATCCAGTTGGCCATGTAGCCGCCGAACGAGCCGCCCATCATGGCGGTGCGCGTCCCATCGACGTCCGGCCGGGCCACCGCCGCGTCGGTGATCGCCATCAGGTCGCTGAACGGCCGGTCCCCCCAGTCCGCGTGCCCGCGGGCGATGAAGCCCAGGCCGTACCCGGTGGACAGGGCCGGGTCGGGGAGCAGCACCGCGTACCCGCGGGCTGCCATCAGCCACGGGTTCCACCGCCAGGACCAGGTGTTCCAGCTGGACAGCGGGCCGCCGTGCACCCACAGCAGGAGCGGCGCGGGCGACTGCGCGGCGGCCCCGTCCGGGAGCACCAGCCAGGCCCGGATCGGCGTGCCGTCGCTGGCCAGGGCCTCGACCTCGGCCAGCCGCCCGGGCCGTTCCGGTGCCCCGGCCGGGCCGGCCAGCCAGCCCGGCTCTCCCGGCTCCCTCGCGTCCAGCCGGACCGCGGCGGGCGGCGCGTCCACCGCCGCGCGCAACGCGTATACACAACTCCCGTCCGGGGCCGGGCACAGGCTGGCATAGGCGGCGTCGTCGGTGGTCAGCCGGGTGATGCTGGCCGGCCGTTGGCCGTCAGCGCTGGGCTCGGCGCGGAACACCGGGCACCGGCCGTGATCATCAGCAGTGAAGAACACGGCCCGGCTGTCCGCGGCCCAGGCCGCCTCGGCGGGCCACCGGTCCAGCCCGGCCAGCAGGTCGGCCGGGCCGCTGCTGCCGTCCAGCGGCGCGGCCACCAGGGTGATGTCGCCGGGCCCGGCCACGGTGTCGTGCTCGGACCGGATGGCCAGCACCGACTGGCCGTCCGGGGAGATCCGCGGGCGGCTGAAGTCGGCGCCGGGCGCGGCCAGCAGGGTCCGGCGGGCCCCGGCCTGGGTGTCGATGACCGCGACTTCCTCGCGCCGCCCGCCGCAGCCGTCATACACCGACCAGCCGGTGACCGCGTACCGCCCGTCCGGGGTCAGCTCGAAGTGGTGCTCGTCCAGCGCCCGCCCCGGCTCGGTGGTCAGGTCCCGTGGTGCTGCGCTAGCCCGGGGGGACGACCCCCCGCTCTGCTCCTCCGGGGGACTACCCCCGGAACCCCCGGCCCCCGATCGCCGTTCCGCGCCGAGGTCGGCCGGGCCGGCCACGTCCGGACCGACCGCGGTAATCAGCAGCCGGAGCTGGTCCGGACCCAGGTCGTGATCCCAGTGCCGGACCGGGGCCGCCTCGTGCAGGATCGCGGTCACGCCGGCGTCCGCGCGGCTCTGCCGCTGCTGCGCGTCGTCGGCGATGCCGCTGGCCCCGGGCAGCACCGGGCAGGTGAACGCGGCCAGCGCGGCGTCCGCCGCGGTGGCCAGCCGGGTGATACCGCCGGGCGGCGCGGTGAGCTGGCGCGCTTCCCCGCCGGCCGCGGGCAGCAGCCACAGCGACTGCTTCCCGGCCGTGCCCTCGCCCGGGGCCGGGGTGGGCTGGCCGGTGCCGGGCGGTACCGGCCCGGGCCGGGCGGCCTCGGCGGCCCGGCCGCCGGGCGGGCCGGGCCGGGCGGACAGGAACAGCAGCGAGCCGCCGGGCAGGAACGCCGGGCTGTCCTCGCCCTCGGCCGACCTGGTCAGCCGGGCCGCGGGCCGGGCCGCCGCGGAGCCGGCCGGCGTCACGCTGACCCGCCAGATGCTGGGCTTGAACGTGCGCCCGTCGGCGCTGAGCGCCGACACGGTGACCGCCAGCCAGCTGCCGTCGGGGGCCAGCCGCAGTCCGGTCAGCCGGGGCAGCGCCATGTAGTCGTGCAGGTCATGGAACGGAGTCACCCGTCGCCTCCGTGGCTGCCGCGATGGACCCCCCCATGGCTGGCCGTATGGTCAGTGCCCCTCAGTGATCATGACCGCGCCGACCGTGCTGTTGGTCGCCTCGTCGATCAGGATCAGCCCGCCGGTCTGCCGGTTGCGGTTGTAGTGGTCGAAGAACAGCGGCTGGGTCAGCCGCATGCTCACCCGGCCCACCTCGTTCAGGGTCAGCCGGTCCGCGCTCTCGTCCCGGTGCAGCGTGTTCACGTCGAGCCGGTACTGCAGGTCACGGACGATGGCCTTGACCGTGCGCGACGTGTGCTTGACGACCAGCCGGTCCCGTGCGGCCAGCTGCCTGCTGTCCGACATCCAGCACACCATGCCCTCCACGTCCTGGGAGACCAGCGGCTGGTTGTGCGGCCGGCAGATCATGTCGCCGCGGGAGATGTCCAGGTCGTCCTCGAGCACCAGGGTGACCGACATCGGCGGGTAGGCCTCGGGCACCGGGCCGCGGGCGGTGTCGATGCGGGAGATCTTCGTGGTCAGCCCGGACGGCAGGTGCATGACCTCGTCACCGGGCTTGAGCACCCCGCCCGCCACCTGGCCCGCGTAGCCGCGGTAGTCGTGCAGCGCCGGGTCGGTGGCCTGGTGCGGCCGGATCACGTACTGCACCGGGAACCGCACGTCGATCAGGTTCCGGTCGGAGGCGATGTGCACGTGCTCCAGGTGATGCAGCAGCGACGGGCCGTCGTGCCAGGGCATCCGGTCCGACCGCTGCACCACGTTGTCGCCGTGCAGGGCGGAGATCGGGATGAAGCTCAGGTCGCCGATCTCCAGCTTGGCCGCGAACGCGGCGAACTCCTCGCTGATCCGGTCGAACACGTCCTGGCGGTAGTCGACCAGGTCCATCTTGTTCACCGCGAGCACCAGGTGCGGCACCCGGAGCAGGGTGGCCAGGAATGCGTGCCGGCGGCTCTGCTCGGTCAGCCCGTTGCGCGCGTCCACCAGCACGATGGCCAGGTCGGCGGTGGACGCCCCGGTGACCATGTTGCGGGTGTACTGGATGTGCCCGGGGGTGTCCGCGATGATGAACTTCCGGCGGGGCGTGGCGAAGTACCGGTAGGCCACGTCGATGGTGATGCCCTGCTCCCGCTCGGCCCGCAGCCCGTCGGTGAGCAGCGCGAGGTTGGTGTAGTCCTCACCGCGGGCCTTGCTGGTCCGCTCCACCGCGGCCAGCTGGTCCTCGAAGATGGCCTTCGAGTCGAACAGCAGGCGGCCGATCAGCGTGCTCTTCCCGTCGTCGACCGAGCCGGCCGTGGCCAGCCGCAGGATGTCCATCGGCCGGGCTCCTTCCGGGGACGTGACGTCTTCCAGGGTGGCCGTCATCAGAAGTACCCCTCCCGCTTGCGGTCTTCCATGGCCGCCTCGCTGGTCCGGTCGTCGGCCCGGGTCTGGCCACGCTCGGTGATCCGGGTGGCGGCGATCTCCGCGATCACGTCCGGCACCGTGGTCGCGGTGGACTCGACCGCGCCGGTGCAGGTCATGTCCCCCACGGTGCGGTACCGGACGGTGGTCTCGAAGACCGTCTCGTCCTCGTCCCGCGGGGTGAACTCGTTCTCCGCGAGCAGGATGCCGTCGCGCTCGAACACCCGGCGGCTGTGCGCGAAGTAGATGGACGGGATCTCCAGCTTCTCCCGCGCGATGTACTGCCACACGTCGAGCTCGGTCCAGTTGGACAGCGGGAACACCCGGATGTGCTCGCCCATCCGGATCCGGGTGTTGTACACGCTCCACAGCTCGGGCCGCTGGTTCTTCGGGTCCCACTGGCCGAACTCGTCGCGGAACGAGAACACCCGCTCCTTGGCCCGGGCCTTCTCCTCGTCCCGGCGGGCCCCGCCGAACACCGCGTCGAACCGGTTCTCCTCGAGGGCGTCCAGCAGCGTGATGGTCTGCAGCCGGTTCCGGCTGGCCCAGCGGCCGGTCTCCTCGGTGACCCGGCCGGCGTCGATGGAGTCCTGCACCGAGGCGACGACCAGCTTCACCCCGGCCTCGGCCACCCGGCGGTCCCGGTAGTCGATCACCTCGGAGAAGTTGTGCCCGGTGTCCACGTGCATGACCGGGAACGGGATCCGGGCCGGCCAGAACGCACGCTCGGCCAGCGCCAGCATGACGATGGAATCCTTGCCGCCGGAGAACAGCAGCACTGGGCGCTCGAACTCGGCGGCCACCTCACGCATGATGTGGATGGATTCCGCTTCGAGGGCCTCGAGCTGGGACAGCGAGTAATCAGAACGCGTCACGGCCATCAGGCAAACTCCGGGTCGTCGGGCATGGGGGACAGGGTCAGCGCACGCTCCATCGGGGAGCGCGCTAGGCCGCCGAGCAGTCAACGGTGCGCAGGCCAGCCAGCAGCGTTGCGGCGAGTCCCACCGGGCAGATAAGGATATCCGGAAGTGACGGGTCGGCCTGGTTGTATGCCAGCACCGAACCGTCCAGCCGGGATGTGTGCAGGCCCACGGCCCTGGCTACTGCCACCGGCGCGGCCGAATCCCACTCGTGCTGGCCGCCGCTGTGCAGGTAGGCGTCCGCGTCGCCGGTGATCACCGCGGCCGCCTTGGCCCCGGCTGATCCCATCGGGATGAGCTCCAGTTCCAGCTGCCCGGCCAGCCGGGCCAGGAAGGCGGGCGGGCGGGTCCGGCTGGCCAGCACCCGGATCGGGCGGCCTGGCTCCGGCGCCGGAGGCGGGGCCGGGGGCTCGGCGGTGCTCAGCACGCTGCCCTGCGCGGGCAGCGCAACCGCCCCGGCGGTGAGGTCGCCGCGCTCCCAGAGGGCGACGTGCACCGCCCAGTCGGCCCGGCCGGGCTCGCCGAATTCCCGGGTGCCGTCCAGCGGGTCCACGATCCAGACCCGCTCCGCGGTCAGCCGGGCCGGATCGTCCCGGCCCTCTTCGGATAGCACCGCATCCGCGGGCCGCAACCGGGCCAGTTCCGCGGCCAGGAACTCATGCGACTGCCGGTCCCCGGCCTGGCGCAGCTGGCCGGGATCACCACCGGCGGCACGCAGGCCGAGCAGCAGGCGGCCTGCCTCGGCGGCCAGATCACGGGCCAGGCGGTCATCGTCCGTAGTCACCGGCGGCGCCCCTCTCTCCGGCGGGCGCCGGCTCTCACAGGCTAGCGGGCGCTGGCGGCCGCCGGAACGGGCGCCGGCCAGCGCGGAACGGCAGGGGCCGAATCCTAGTAGGCGCCCGACCCGCGCAGCACGGTAGACAGCGTCTTCCAGAGGATCTGCACGTCGAGGATGAGGGACCAGTTTTCCACGTAGCGCACATCCAGCCGCTCCGCCTCGTCCCAGGACAGGTCGGACCGGCCGCTCACCTGCCAGAGGCCGGTGATGCCGGGCCGCACCGCCAGCCGGCGCCGCATGTGGTTCCCGTACTTGGCCGTCTCGGCGGGCAGCGCGGGCCTGGGCCCGACCAGGGACATCTCACCCAGCAGCACGTTGAGCAGCTGGGGCAGCTCATCGAGCGACCAGCGGCGCAGCACGGCGCCGGTCCGGGTGACCCGGGGATCCCGGCGCATCTTGAACAGCAGGCCGGCGCCGTCGTTGTTCGCCATCAGCTGCGCCTTGCGGGCCTCCGCGTCGATCACCATGGTGCGGAACTTCCACACCTTGAACGTGCGCTCATCCCGGCCCACCCGGGTCTGGCGGAAGAAGACCGGCCCGGGATCCAGTACCCGGATGGCCAGCGCGATCGCCGCGAACAGCGGTGACAGCACGATGAGGGCCAGGCCGGCGAGCACCTTGTCGAACACGCCCTTGACCAGCTGCCTGGTCCCGGCCAGCTCGGGATGGTCAACGTGCAGCAGCGGGAGGCCGGCCACCGGGCGGATGGTGGTGCGCGGCCCGGCCACGTCCAGCAGGGCTGAGGCGACGTACATGTCGGTGCTGTTCTTCTCCAGGCTCCAGGCGAGCTCCCGGAGCCGGCGGCCGTTCATCTCCGGGCAGGCCAG
Organism: uncultured Actinomycetes bacterium; assembly: GCA_963834515.1. Lineage (GTDB taxonomy): Bacteria > Actinomycetota > Actinomycetes > Streptosporangiales > Streptosporangiaceae > RYN-230. The sequence goes on from CAWICB010000003.1 coordinate 111,989, forward strand.
CACGGCCACGGTGTCGGCGTGCAGCTCAGCCACCACCGACGCCACGCTGTCCAGGCCGCCGGCCACCGGGACACCGGCCACTTTCTCCTGGGTGAGCGGCCCGGCTATGCAGGCGGCCACCACGGCCAGGCCGTGGTGGTTGTCCCGGCGCAACTGGACCACCAGGTCGGCCACTGAGGGCGTGTGCCCAACCACCACCGTCCGCCGCATGTAGCGGCCGTCCCGGCGCCGCTTGTGCAGCTGCTTGCGGAGCGAGTACCGGGCGATGAGGGCGAAGGCGGCCGTGGCGGGCAGCGCGAGCACGACGTACCCGCGGGCCAGGTTGAACTTGACGCCGTAGGAGAAGATGGCCAGCACCGCGGTCAGGCAGACGGCCGCGTTGAGGATCTTGCGGAACTCGTCCGAGCCGACCCCGATGAACCGCTGGTCGTAGCCGCCGGCCAGGGCGACCGAGGCGACCCACAGGACCGGCAGCAGCCCGGTCAGCGCCAGGTACACCTCCGGGGCGTAGCCCTGGCTGTCGAAGCGGATCTCATAGGCCACAAAACCCGCCGCCAGGGCGGCCGCGAAGTCCGCCGCCGCGGCGACACGCAGGTATCTGCTCGTCCAGGCGACCGGCGCAACGGCCGGCCGCAAGGCGCGGATGCCGCGCTGTTCCTCGTTTGTGGCCGCGTTGGTGTACACGGTCACCACCCCCCAAGTTGCACGGTCCCCACCGGCAAACATCGCAAGCCGCACGGTCCCCAGCCGGGCGGAACTTGCCAGGTTCCAAGCAAGACATAAAGGAGACGCGCGCACAAGTGCCCTGGTTGACGGCAGAGGGGTTCGTAATGTGACTATCTCGGGCGACGGAGACCTCGCCCCGGCGCCACTTGACCGAGGTGATCACGTTCCGCGGCGAGGGCCCTCACGGGGGCCGGGCTCGGATGGCACGAGTGGCTTAGCGGTGATACCGTGACGCATGCACGGCTAGGGGAGCGCTGGGGGAGGCTGCTCATCGCGGAGCGTACGGGGGAACTTGGCCAGACGGCGCCTGCCCGGAGCCGTCGGCCACGGCGCCGCGCCCGGCGGCTGGTCATCGCCGCCCTGGCGGCGCTCATCCTCTTTGCCGCCGCTACCGCGCGGCTGTTCGTCTGGCCCGCCCAGGGCATGCCGGCGCGCGTCAGTGCGATCGTGATGCTGGCCGGACCGGGTGACCGGCTGCCCGCCGCCGTGCGGCTGGCCCGCGCGCAGCGAGCGCCGGTGCTCGTTGTCTCCCGCGGCCACGACGGCTACGGCGGCCCTTGCCCGGCCCGGCCGCCGCACGTCAGGCTGATCTGCTTCGAGCCCAATCCGGCGACCACCCAGGGCGAGGCCGAGGTGGTGGGCCGCCTGGCTCAGCGTTATCACTGGCGGTCCGTGGTCCTGGTGACCAGCCGGGCGCAGGACACCCGGGCCCGGATCCGGGTCAGCCGCTGCTTCGGCGGCCGGATCTACGTCATCACGGTGCCACAGCCCTGGTACGACTGGCCCTACCAACTCGCGTACGAATGGGCCGCGCTGGTCAAGACGGTCGCCATCCAGCGGGCGTGCTAGCCGGATTCCGGGCCGCCGGCCCGGGCGCGGCGCTCAGGCCAGCGCGCTCAGCACGGCCGCGAGCGGCGGGGCGGCCCGGTCCCGCGGCGACATCAGCGCGGCCGGGAGTGGCCACGGGATGGCGAGTTCAGGGTCGTCGAACGCGATCGAGACATCCTCGGCCGGGTCGTGCGCCCGGTCGATGCGGTAGGCGACGTCCGCCGGGCCGGTCAGGGCCTGGAAGCCGTGCGCGCACCCGGCGGGGACGTAGAGCGACACCTGCTCGGCGTCGCGCAGCTCGAAGCTCGCCCAGGTGCGGTACGTCGGCGAGCCGGGCCGCAGGTCCACGATGACGTCGAACACCGCACCGTAGGAGCAGCGCACCAGCTTGGCTTCGCCCTTCCCGCGGCGCAGGTGCAGGCCCCGGACCACGCCCCGCGCCGAGCGGGACAGGCTGTCCTGGACGAACGCGGCTGGGTCCAGCCCGGCCGACCGCGCGATCTCCGCATCGAACGTGCGGCTGAAGAACCCACGTTCATCCACGTGCGGCGTGGGCGTGAAGAGCAGGGCCCCGGTGATCCGGGGAACCGGGCTGACGATCATGTCCATCCCCTGAGCCGGACGTTGAAGACACTGGCCTGGAAGGTACCCGACGAGTCGGGTGGCAGCACGGTGAACCAGATGAGGACGTAGCGGCCGGCGGCTGGGCTGGCCAGTTGGAGGTCAACCCGCCCGCCGACGTCCGTGGCGCGGGCCGCGACCCGGAAATCACTCAGCGAGGTGGCTTCGTCGCCCACCCGCACCTGGAACGTGGCGCCCCGGGCCGGGCCGAGGAGAACCGTGACGCGGGCGATCGTGGCCCGCTGGCCCAGGTCGAGGAGCAGGCCGGTGCCGGGCTTGAGATTCCCCAGGTGGGGGCTCGCGTACCACTCGGTGTGCCAGGCCGTGGCCAGGCGGCCATCAATGGCCAACGGGGCGAGCGAGCCGTTCTCGCCCTGCCCGGTGCCGTAAGGGTCGAACGACGCCGCACTGACCGGCGTCAGCCCGCGGACGGCGGGGGTCACGGCCGGGGCGGCGCCCACTGCGGCATGGCCCGCGGCGGAGGCACCCGGGTGCACCCGGGCCGGGGCGCTCACGTCCTTGGGCAGGCTGGCCGGCCCGTGCGTGAGCATCCAGCCTGTCGCCCCCACCACGGTCAGCACGACCAGGCCGCCCGTCGCGATCAGCACCCTGGCCCGGACCGGCATCCGGGCCCGCGCGGCCGGGCGGCCGGCCCGCCCGGTCCCGGCCGCGCCCGACCAGGGCAGCGGGAGCAGCGGCTGGGTGTCGTCGAGGGCCGGCATGGAGGGCGGCGGCTGGACGCCAGGCCCGGGCCGGGCGCCAAGGTCCGGCCCGGGCCGGACCTTGGCCACCGCGGGCGCCTCGGCATGCTCCCTCATGCCTGCGTGCAGCTGCCACCACCAGGCCGCCGCGCCGATCCACGTCGCCACGGCGATGCCGCGCACGGACCCGAGAGCACCGCCCAGGTAGGCGCCGAGCAGGGCGCAGCCCAGGTAGGCAGACGAGGCGATCAACATGGCCCGCAGGCTCCGTCGGGCCGCCCCGAGGGCATGCAGGCCCGCGCTGGCGCCGGCCGATACGCACGCGCCCCCCACCGAGATCGCGAGCGGCAGCACCAATGGGTAGGCCGGCCGCCAGATGTGGCCCAGTAGCAGACCACCCAGGCCCCGGGGCAGGGCCACCAGCAGCACCGCCCCCCAGGCCAGGCCCAGGATCGCCAGCACCGCGCTGACCAGGAGGCAGAACAGCCACAGGTGGCGGCTGGACCTGCGGAGCGCCCGGGCCGCCTCCGGCACCGTGACCAGGGACAGCCCTATGTAGATGACGAGGAACGGCCCCATCAGGGTGGTCGCCGCCTGCACGTAGCCGACCGCGGCCAGCCCCACAATGAGGCCGATGCCGTACAGGCGCAGCTGCCCGGCGCCGCTGTTGGAAGCGTTCTCCGCGAGATAACGCAGCCCGAGATCACGGTGGTCCGTCACCCAGGCCCGGGCCTGGCGGGGACGCGGGACGACCCGCGCCTGCAGCGGCCCGACCGCGGCCCCGACGCACGCTGCGGCACCCCAGACGAGCACGAACCAGAACACGTTCTCGTGACCGGTCGCCCGCAGGACGAGCAGGCCGGGCGCCATCGACACCGCCCACACCAGGTCGTTGAGGAAGGCCCGCTGGCCGCGGCCCAGCGCGAAGAACGAGTAGCGCCAGCTGTCCTGGAGCATTAGCCCGGGCAGCGTCAGCCCCAGGGCCAGAAAGCCCCCCCGGGCTGGGCCGCCGAGGACCGCGGCCACGCCCAGCACGACGACGCCGGAGATCAGGCCGACCACCGTCGCGGTTCCGGTGCAGCTGGCGACCGCACGCCGCCAGGCAGGCAGGTCGGTGCCGCTGAACCGGACCATCAGCGGATCGGTAGACAAGCCGCGCGACGCGGTGAGCACGAACGTGTACGTGACGTAGGCCAGGCTGAACGCGCCGAGCTGAGTGGCCCCAAGAAGGTGGGCGACGTACAGGACGATGGCAAAGTTGGTGATGCTGGAGACGGCCTGGTCGGCGACCCCCCAGCCGAGACGCCGGATGCCATGCCGGGGCAGCCGCTGCCGCACCGCCGTCCATGACCGGCCGGGCGCCGTGTCCGAGGGGGAACTTGTTTCAGCGGCCATACGCACGTGGCGCCCGGGAGCCAATCATGCTGGCGTAACCCTGATCTTCATCGCAAGCCCACCCCACAACTCGAGGAAGATAACGCGGTCACGGCACGGCGCAGTTACCCCGCCTATCAGGAGCCCCCCGCCATCGCGTTTGATACATCCCCCGCCGCCCTCTGACTAACCGGGCGGCAGCGGCTGCCGCGGCGCGCGCCCCAGTGTACGCAGGCCATTAAATTACACAGCGCATTTCTATCGTCACTTTAAGTAAGCTATTGGCCTCACCCTGCCGGGCTATGGACTCCCGGTCAATTCGCCGTATCACCGCCGCGCGCCGGCGCTCCTGATGGTGGTCGGCACTTTATGCGCCCATCGGATCCCAGGGGGCCAGATTCCAGGTGAGTCGGCATCACTCACGCTCGCGGGGGGAACGTGGGTGGACCCGCGTCCTCATCATCGTCCAGAACCTTCCGGTCCCGTTCGACCGGCGGGTGTGGCTCGAATGCCAGGCTCTCGTCGCCGACGGCTATCAGGTCGCCGTGGTGTGCCCCAAAGGGCCGGGTGATCCCGGGTACGCGGTCCTGGACACGGTCGAGTTGTACAAGTACCGGCCGTACGCTCCCGGCGGCAGCAAGGCGGGCTTCATCGCGGAGTACGCGTACTCCTTCGCCGCCACTGCATGGGGCACGCTCCGGGCCCGGCGCCACGGGCGGTTTGCGGTGTTCCAGGCCTGCAACCCGCCGGACATCTTCTGGCCCATCGCGATGGCGCTGCGGGCCATCGACGGCACGCGGTTCGTCTTCGACCACCACGACCTGTGCCCCGAGCTCTACGAATCCCGTTTCCCCAGCGGCCCGCGGCTGCCCTACCGGGGACTGCGGGCCCTCGAGCGCCGGACGCACCGGGCCGCGGACCACGTGACCGCCACCAACGACTCCTACCGCGAGATCGCGATCAAGCGCAGCGGCAAGTCCCCGGCGGACGTCACCGTCGTCCGGAGTGGTCCGGACCCAGACTTCCTGGTCCGTGGGCCGGAGCACCCGGAATTGCGCCGCGGGCGGCGCTTCCTGGCTGTCTACATCGGCGTCATGGGACCGCAGGACGGCGTGGACATCGTGCTGCGCGCCGCCGACGTCGTGGTGCACAAGCTGGGCCGCACCGACATCGCGTTCACGCTGATGGGCAAGGGGGACTGCTTCGACGAGCTGGTGGCGCTGCGCGACGAGCTGGACCTCGGTGACTACGTCGAGTTCACCGGCCGGGCCCCGGACGACCTGGTCCGGCGCATCATGTCCAGCGCTCACGTCGGCCTCTCGCCCGACCCGAAGAATCCGCTGAACGACGTGTCGACGATGAACAAGACCATGGAGTACATGTCGTTCGAGCTGCCCGTCCTCGCGTTCGACCTGCGCGAGACGCGGGTCTCGGCCGGCGAGGCGGGCGTCTACGTCACCCCGAACGACGTGCCGGAGTACGCCACCGCCCTGGCCGAGCTGATGGACGACGAACCGCGCCGGACGCGGCTGGGCAAGCTGGGCCGGGCCCGGGTGGAGCAGCACCTGGCCTGGAGTCACCAGCGGCGCGCCTACCTCGACGTGTACCGCCGGCTGACCGGCCGGGCCGGGCGCTGACATGTGCGGGATCGCGGGGTGCTATCAGCAGGCGGACGGGGTCAAGCTCGTGGACATCATGAGCGACCGGATCGCCCACCGGGGGCCGGATTCCAGCGGGACGTGGAGCAACACCGGCGCCAGCCCATCCGTGCAGTTCGGGTTCCGGCGGCTGTCGATCATCGACCTCAGCGCGCTCGCCAACCAGCCGCTGCACCGCGACGGCCTGACCCTCATCTACAACGGCGAGCTGTACAACTACCGCGACCTGCGCGCCGAACTCGCGGCCCACGGCGTCCGCTTCACCACCAGCTCGGATACCGAGGTGGTGCTGGAGGCCTGGCGCCGCTGGGGCCCGGACGCGCTGCGCCGGTTCCGCGGCATGTTCGCCTTCGCGCTGTTCGACGCGGGCACCGGCGACCTGATCATGGCCCGTGATCCGCTGGGCATCAAGCCGCTGTATTACTTTCCCCGTGGCAGCGGGGTGGTCTTCGCCTCCGAGCTGAAGGCGCTGGTATCCGCGGCCGGCGCCGAGCTTCGGGTCGAGCCGGGAGCGCTGGTGGCATCGATGCTCTATTACTGGCTGCCCGAGCAGCGCTGCGCCATCGACGGAGTGCGCAAGCTGCCCGCCGGGTCGTGGGCGCGGTTCAGCCCCGGCGGTAAGTCCTCGGTCCAGTACTACTGGCAGGTTGCGGACGTCGCAGCGGCCGCCGAGGCTGAGCCCCCCGCGGACCTGGGCGCGGTGATCCAGGAATCGGTGACCGCCCACCTGGTCTCGGACGTCCCGGTGTCCAGCTTCCTGTCCGGTGGCCTGGACTCCAGCATCATCACCGTCCTGGCCCACCAGGCCAACCCGGCCATCGACGCGTACACGATCGCCTTCCGGGCGCAGGACCAGCGGCTGGAGGCGATGCCCGATGACGCGGTGTACGCCCGGAAGGTCGCGGCGCGGTTCGGTATCTCGCTGCACGAGATCGAGATCGCCCCGGACATCGCCGGGATGCTGCCCCGCATCGTCAACGTCCTCGATGAGCCCATCGGCGACCCGGCCGCGATCAACACCCTGCTGATGTGCGAGGCGGCCCGGCAGCGTGGGGTGAAGGTCGTGCTCTCCGGGATGGGCGCCGACGAGCTGTTCGGCGGTTACCGCAAGCACCTGGCCTGCGTCCTGGCCAGCCGCTACAGCCGGCTGCCCGGCCCGGCCCGGGCCACCGTGTCGGCCGCCACCGGGCGGCTGCCCGTGGTGGCGGCCGGACGCGGGCTGCGCTACGCCCGGTGGGCCAAGCGCTTCCTGACGTTCTCCGACCTGCCCGAGGAGCCGCGCTTCCGGCGCAGCTATACGCTCTATGACCCGGACGAGCTCATCGCCCTGCTCAGCCCCGACCTGGCCCGGCACGTCGACGACGTGCTGGCCGAGCATGCTGAGATCTATCAGGACAACACCCTGGGCGACGAGGTCAACCGGATGTGCCTGGCCGACTCCCGGTTGTTCCTGCCCGGCCTGAACTTGGCCTACACCGACCGGGCCAGCATGGCGGCCTCGGTCGAGGTACGCGTCCCGTTCGTGGACCCGGTGGTGGCCCGGGCCGCATTCTCGATCCCCGGCCATGACAAGATCCACGGGCGCCAGGGCAAGGTGGCGCTCAAGCGCGCCGCGCAGGCATGGCTGCCGGACGAGATCATCTACCGGCCCAAGGCCTCGTTCAGCGCGCCGCTGCGCGCCTGGGTGCGCGAGGATCTGCGCGAGACGATCCAGGACGTGCTCGTGCGCGGCGAGCTGGTGGATTCAGGGATGATCCGCCGGGACGCGCTGACCCGGCTCATCGCCGACGACCAGGCCGGCCGCGAGGACCGGTCCAAGCAGATCTGGCAGCTGCTGACGCTGGAGCTGTGGTACCGCCATGCGCAGTCCATGGGTGTGGCGACATGACAACCGATGTGATGGCTTGCGAGCAGAGGGCGAGATGAAGCAGATAGCTCAGAACTACAAGTCGGGGGAACTCGCCGTCCTCGATGTACCTGCCCCCGCCTGCCGACCCGGCGGGGTCCTGGTGCAGTCCCTTTTCTCGCTCATCTCGACCGGCACCGAAATGATGAAGGTGACCGAGGCCAAGATGTCGCTGGTCGGCATGGCCCGGGCCCGTCCCGACCAGGTGCGCAAGGTCATGGACTCGGTATCCCAGCAGGGCCTGCTGACCACGTACAAGAAGGCCATGACCAAGCTGGACTCCTATACTCCACTGGGGTACTCGCTGTGCGGCGTGGTCACCGAGGTCGGCCGCGGGGCCACCGAGTTCCAGGTGGGCCAGCTGGTCGCGGCGGCCGGCAACGAGTACGCGCTGCACGCGGAGTACAACTGGATCCCGGTCAATATGTGCGTGCCGGTGCCGCCTGACGTCGCGCCCTCGCATGCCGCCTTCTCGACGGTCGGGGCCATCGCCATGCAGGGCGTGCGGCAGGCCGAGGTCCAGCTGGGCGAGACGGCCTGCGTCATCGGTCTGGGCCTGGTCGGCCAGCTGGCCGTGCGGCTGCTGATCGCGGCCGGTGTCCGGGTGGTCGGGCTGGACCTGAACCCGGATCGCTGCCACCTCGCCGAGCAGGCCGGCGCAGTGCGCTGCGGCGCGCCCGACGGCGAGGGCCTGGCCGCCGTGGAGCAGGCGCTGACCGCGCTGACCGGCGGCCGTGGTGCCGACCACGTGCTGATCACCGCAGGCGGGCACTCCAACGGCCCGGCCGAGATCGCCGCCAAGCTGGCCCGGGATCGCGCCCGGGTGGTGGACATCGGCAAAACCCGGCTGGACCTGCCGTGGAACGCCTATTACGACAAGGAACTGGACGTCCGGTTCTCCCGGTCCTACGGCCCCGGCCGGTACGACGACCGCTACGAGCTGGAGGGTGTCGACTACCCGGCCGGTTACGTCCGGTGGACCGAGCGGCGCAACCTGGAATGCTTCCTCGACCTGCTGGCCGGCAAGGATATCGAGGTCGAGTCGCTGATCAGCGGCACCTTCCCGATCGAGAAGGCGACCTCCGCCTACGAGGACCTGGCCTCCGGCGCGCTGCAGGCCGTGGGTGTGCTGCTGGAGTACCCGAAGCCGGAGACGAGCGCTGAGCGGCCGACCACCTCCCGGGTGCTGCCGGCCGGGCCAGCCGCCGCGGCCCAGGCCAAGCGGGGCCAGCTCGCGGTCGGATTCATCGGCGCAGGCAGCTACGCCACCACTATGCTGCTGCCCCACCTGGCCCGCGATACCGGGATCCGGCTCGCCCACGTGGCCACCAACCGGTCCCTGTCCGCGGTCAACGCCCAGCAGCGCTTCGGCTTTGGCACCGCTTCCACCCGGGCGGACGCCGTGCTGGCGGACACCTCGCTCGACGTGATCTTCATCGTCACGCGTCATCACACGCACGCGGAGCTGGTCTGCCGGGCGCTCGAAACCGGCAAGGCGGTCTTCGTGGAGAAGCCGCTGGCCCTGACCAGGGAGGAGACCGAGCGGATCCTGGACGTGGTGGAGCAGACCGGCAACGACCGCCTCATGGTCGGGTTCAACCGCCGGTTCGCGCCGCTGCTGACCGAGATGCGGGCCCGGTTCGGCCCGCAGGCCGCCACCGCGAGCACGCGGTATCTGGTCAACGCGGGACAGCTCGGCGCCAGCAGCTGGTACCTGAACGAGGAGCTGGAAGGATCCCGGTTCACCGGCGAGGGCGGCCACTTCATCGACACGCTCAGCTGGTGGGCGGACAGCCCACCAGAAGAGGTGTACGCCGTCTCCGGCGCCGACCCCGAGGACATCCAGGCCATCGTGCGGTTCGGCAACGGGGCGACCGGCACCATCAGCTACCTGACCACCGGTAACCAGCGCTTCCCTAAGGAGACGCTGGACGCCGGAGCCGGCGGCTGCAGCGCCCGGCTGGACAATTTCACCCAGGCCAGCGTCTGGGCGGGCCGGAAGCGGAGCACCAGCAAGGCCCGCAGCGGCCAGGACAAGGGCCAGCGCACGGAACTCCAGCGCTTCATCGCGGCCTGCCGGAGCGGCACCGCGATGCCGATCCCGCTCGGCTCCCTGATCGCCACCACCCGGGCCACGATCGCCGTCGCGGAAAGCCGGGCCAGCGGTCGGCCGGAGCGGGTATGAGCAACGGCGCCGCCTCGCGGCTTGGCTGGTACGCCCGGCGGGCGGCCGTGATGTCACCCGCCGAGGTGGTGTGGCGGGCCCGGGATCATGCCATGCACGCGGCGTGGTCCCGGCAGCAGGTCACGCCAGGCCAGCTCGCCGGGCTTCCCCCGCTCCCCCGCGCGCAGCGGCAGTTCACCGCCACCCTGCCGCCGGGAGCGGCCGGGAACGTGCCCGCCGGCGCCGGGCCGGCGTCCTCGCCGCCGCCGACCGGCTGCTGGCCGGCGAAGGCGACGTGCTCGGCGTCCACCGGACCGACCTGGCCCAGCCCGACTGGTTCCGCGACCCGGTCACCGGCCGCCGGTCACCAGCTGACACCTACGCGTTCCGGGTCAACCACCGGTCCGAGCAGCAGACCGGCAACGTGAAGCAGGTCTGGGAGGTCTCCCGGCTGCACCACCTGACGCTGCTGGCCACCGCGTGGTACCTCAGCCACGACGAGCGGTACGCCGAACGGGTGGCCGCGCAGTTGCGCTCCTGGTGGCGGGAGAACCCGTTCCTGTCCGGTATCCACTGGACGAGCGGCATCGAAATCGGGATCCGGCTGATCAGCATGGCCTGGATCCGCCGCCTGCTGGCGGACTGGCCTGGCGCGCCCGGCCTGTTCGAGGTCAACGACCTCGCGCTGCGGCAGATCCGCTGGCACCAGCGCTATCTGGCCACGTTCCGCAGCCGCGGCTCATCGGCGAACAACCACGTCATCGCCGAGGCGGCCGGGCAGCTCGTGGCGAGTTGCGCCTTCCCCTGGTTTCCGGAGAGCGCACGCTGGCGGCGGGCGTCCGGTCTGCTGCTGGAGCGCGAACTGATCCGCAACACGTTCCCGTCCGGCATCGACCGCGAACTGGCCTCGGACTACCAGTGCTTCGTGGCCGAGCTGGGCTTCGTCGCGGCCGCCGAAGCGGCGGCGAACGGGTATCCGCTCGGCCCCGCCACCTGGGCCCGGCTGTGCGCCATGATCGACAGCGCCGCCGCGCTGCTCGACGAACGGCTGCACCCGCCCCGCCAGGGTGATGGCGACGAGGGCCGCGTGCTGCTGCTGGACAAGCCGGACCGGGGCGGCTGGCGGTCACTGCTAGCCACGGGCGGGGCCCTCTTCGGCCCGCTGGACTGGTGGCCCCCGGCCGAGCCGGACGTGGGCGGCACGCTCTTCGCCGCGCTGGCCGGGCCGCCCCGGCTGGTCCCCAGCCGTCCCGCCCAGCGGCCGTGGCGGTTCCCCGACGCCGGGATCACGCTGCTCCGCACGGCCCGCGGCGACAGCCCTGAAATCTGGTGCCGGTGCGACGGTGGTCCGCACGGATACCTGAGCATTGCGGCCCACGCGCACGCTGATGCGCTCTCCGTGGAGGTCCGGCACGGCGGCGTGGACATCCTCGCCGACCCCGGCACGTACTGCTACCACGGCGAGCCCGCCTGGCGGTCCTACTTCCGGTCGACGCTCGCGCACAATACCGTGCAGCTGGCCGGGCAGAGCCAGTCGGCCGAGGGCGGCCCGTTCCTCTGGCTGCGGCACGCCACCGCCCGGGAGACCGAGGTACGCGACACGGGCGCCACCGTCACCTGGTCGGCGGAGCACGACGGCTACGCCCGGCTCGACCCGCCCGGCTGGCACCGCCGCACGGTGCGGCTGGACCGGGCCGACCGCCGCATCGAGATCACCGACGAGGTCAGTGCTGCGCACGACGTCCGGCTGGCCTTCCACTGCGGGCCCGGGGTGGACGCGCGGCTCGACGCGGCCGCGGCGATCCTGCGCTGGACCGGCCCGGACGGCCCGGGCGCCGCCCGGCTGACGTTGCCGGCCGGGCTGCAATGGAGCCTGCACCGGGGCGAGACGGACCCGATCCTCGGCTGGTACTCCAGCGGCCTCGGGCGCCGCATCCCCGTCAACACCCTGCTGGGCCGTGGGCGCCCGGAGCGGCAGCAGCGGTTCGTCACCCGGCTCGAGTTCACCGCGGCTGACTCCGCGGACGAGCCCGATTTGACCGGGTCAGCCAGATCATGGGCGGCATCCAGTGCCGGGGGGCGGGAACGGCCGTGAGTTCAACCGGAGGCGGGATGAGCGAGCAGGCCCTGGACCTGCGCCGATTTAGCCGGATCGTCTGGCGGTACAAGGCCCTGCTCGGCCTGGCTGCCGCCGCAGGCCTGCTGCTGGGCCTGGCGTTTGCCGTGCTGCGCCCGCCGCTGTTCAGCAGCAGGGCCCTGGTAGTGCTGCCACCGGCAGCCAGCCGGACGATCGGGACCCAGGTATTCATCGCAGACAGCTATCCCGTCCTGTCCGGGACGGCAGACCGGCTGAATCCGACCGTACCGCTGCCGACGCTTCGCGGCCGGGTCCAGGCGAGCAGGCTGAGTCCGCAGATCATCTCGATCAGCGCCCAAGGCACAACGGCCATCCAGGCCGAGGCCACCGCGAACGCTGTGGCTCACAGCTACATCCACTACGTCAGTTCAGCCGCCGACCCGATGGTGCGGGTTCCGGCCCAGATGCTGCAACCTGCCACGACCGCGTCGCAGACCTCGGCCGCGCTGCGTTTCCTCATCAGCGGCTTGCTGGGGGCGGTGGTCGGACTGGTGATCGGAGCCCTCGTCGCGCTGCTGGCCGCGCGCGGTGACCGGCGGCTGCGGAGCCGGGACGAGATCGCTGACGCGATCGGGATTCCCGTCCTGGCCGCGCTTCCTACCGCCGACCCCGGTGACGCCGCCGGGTGGGCCATGCTGCTCGAGGGATATGAACCCGGGGCCGTCGAGGCCTGGAACCTGCGCAAAGCCCTACATCATCTGGGTCTCACCGACGCCCAGGATGGTAACGGCGCCTCGCTGGCCGTGCTCACCCTGTCCTCCGACCGCAAGGCACTCGCGCTCGGCCCCCAGCTGGCCGCCTATGCCGCCTCGCTGGGCATCCCCACCGCGTTCGTCCTGGGGCCACCGCATGATGCCAACGTCACCGCCATATTGCACACCGTGTGCACGGCGGCCGCGGCCGGGCCGTCGCGGCTGGGGCGGTTGCGGATCGGGGTGCGAGACCGCGACCGCACCGGCCAGCCACTGGAGGAGCCGCTGACCATCGTCACCGCGGTCGTGGACGCACAGGACCCGCAGGTGGCCGCCACCATGCGCACGACCGTCACGGTGCTGGGCGTGTCGGCGGGCGCCGCGACGGCCGAGCAACTGGCCCAGGTCGCAGTCAGCGCCGCCAGTGACGACCGCCAGATCGCCGGGATCCTGGTCGCCGACCCTGACCCGGCTGACCATTCCAGTGGCCGACTGCCAGATCCGGTGCCGCCCGGGCGCCGGAAGCGGCCGGCCCGGTTGACCAGCAGCACATCGGAGAACTCATGGTGAGCGACGGCGAACGGACGGCAACGGCAGCCGTAGACGCCAGCGATGACGTGGCGCAGCATCTTCCGCGCGTCGATGGCCCCCCTGCCACCGAGCCGCCGGGTGAGGAGTATTCCACCGGTCTGCCCGGCCTGCACTTCGTCAGGGCCGCCATGCGCCGCAGCGCCTGGCTGTGGGTGACCACGGCGGTGCTCGGGCTGATCATCGGCACGGGCTTCTACGTCAAGCACGCCTCCTATCGAAGCCTCGACGTCGGTGGTCCTAGTGCCCAACCCCACCGAGATACCCACCGACGCGATCCTGACCGACATCGCGCTGGCCGAGAGCCATACCGTCGCCGCGCGGGCAGTGCGCGACCTGGGGCTGCAGGAAAGCGCCAGCAGCTTGATCGCGTCCTACAAGGTCATCGCGGTGACCGACCGGGTGCTCACGATTACCCTCAGCGCCCCCACCGAGCAGCGCGGCCGTGACCCGGGCGCACGCCGTGGCCAGCGCATTCCTGCACTACCGGGCGCAGCAGTTCCAGGCCCAGGAGCAGCAGACGCTCACCGCGCTCCAGCATCAGGTGACCCAGGCCAAGCAGCAGATCGCCACGCTGAGCCGGGAGATCGGCCAACTCTCGGCCCAGCCTGCCACTCCGGCCCGGCGGGCCCGGCTCAGCGCCCTGCAGGCGCAGCGCCTCCAGGCCCAGACCCAGCTGCCCCCGCTGCAGCAGTCCGTCACCAGCAACCAGGTGACCACGCGGATGACCACCACGCAGCTGATCCAGGGCAGCCAGATCCTCGACGCCGCGTCGCCCAGCCCGCCAGGACGGGTCAAGCACATCGCCCTCTACATCGGTGGCGGACTGGTGGCCGGGCTGCTGCTGGGACTGGTCATCGTGATCGTCCGGGCGCTGGTGTCGGACCGGCTGCGGTGGCGCGATGATGTGGCCCACGCGCTCGACGTCCCGGTGCGGCTGAGTGTGCCCGGACTGCCGAAGCAGCGCTGGCGGCCAGGCGGCCGCGGACTGGGTGCCACCCAGCGCCCCGGGATCCAGCGCATCACGACCCACCTGCGGGAACTGCTGCCGCGGCGCGGCACCCAGCCCGCAGCGCTCGCCGTCGTGGCGGTGGACGACCTCCGCACACCAGCACTGTCTCTGGTGTCGCTGGCGCTGGCGTGTGCCCGCGACGGGCAGCGAGTGGTCCTGGCCGACCTGTGCCCAGGCTCTCCTGCGGCGCGGCTGCTGGGCCAGCGGAAGCCGGGGATCGGCACGGCCGAAGCAGAGGGAGCACGGCTGGTGGTCGCGGTCCCCGGAGACGAGGCCGCCACCGGTCCGCTGCCCCGGCCGGGCACACCGGGTCCGCCGCCCGCTCCCGATCTGGCCCAGGCCTGCGCGGCAGCCGATATCCTGCTCACCCTGGTGCAGCTGGATCCGGCCCTGGGCGGGGAGCACGTGGCGACCTGGGCCCGGACCGTGGTGGTGACGGTGACCGCCGGGCGGTCATCGTGGACGAAGATCAACGCGGTCGGGGAGATGGCCCGGCTGGCTGGGACGCCGCCAGTCTCGGCGGTGCTCATCGACGCCGACCCGGCGGACGAGAGCCTGGGCGCCGCGCCCGCCGCCTCGGGCCCGGCCCCGGCCGAGCAGCCGTCTGCCCCGGTCCCGCCCGTCGAGGTGGACCCCGCCCGGCGGATCACCAGCAGATGAGCCTGTCGGTCGCGCCGGTCCGCTTCCGCCCCGGCGTCCCGGCCGCGGATCCCCTAGCCGCGAGCGAGCGCTGGATCCGGCGCGGCGTCGGGTTGACGTGGGGCCTGCTGTTCCTCAACGTCCTGACGTTTGCGGCCGGCACGTGGAACGGCTTGCCGCTGATCGTGCACATCCCGACCGTGGTCGGCAAGTTGATCACCCAGGGATCCCTGCCAGCGGCCTTGATAGTGGCCATAGTGGTGAACCGTCGGCTGAATATCAGGCCTAACGTGTTCCTCTGCCTGCTATCGCTGCTGGTCGTAGAGGCTTTCATGTCGAGCCTGCACCCAGAGGGCCACGTCATCGGCACGCTGTACCGCACCTTCCGCCTGGCCGGCTTCGTCGCCACGCTGTGGCTGCTGACCCCCTGGTGGGGCCGCCGGGACCTGCTCCTGGTCAGGTGCCAGGTAAAGGCGCTGGCGGTGATCATCGGCTCCGTGCTCCTCGGGCTGATGGTCGCCCCCCATCGCGCTCTGGCGCAGGGCAGGCTGTCCGGTGAGTTCTGGCCCATGCCCCCGGCGCAAGTAGCGGACTTCGGGGCAGTGCTGGCCGGGATCGTCATCATCCTCTGGTTCTGCGGGAGGATGCGGGGCCGCGTGGCCGGACCGGTGATCGCGGTCGCCGTGCTTGTCCTGCTTCTGACGCATACCCGGGTCGAACTGATCGCCCTGGTGGCGGGCGTGCTCGTCGGCAGCCTGAGCATCTTCCTGTCCAGATCCCGGGTTCGCCGGGCCTTCGTAACCGTCGGCCTCGTGGTCTCGGTGGGGATCACGGTCTTCTCCGGGCTGATCATCGCGTGGCTGACCCGGGGCGAGAACACGCAGCAGCTCAACAGCCTGACCGGCCGGACCGCGGTCTGGGACGGGGTGGTCAACGCCCCTCGTGACCTCTTCCAGGTCATCTTTGGCTACGGCCTGTCGAACAAGGCCTACAACGGCTTCCCTATCGACAGCAACTGGCTGGCTACCTATCTGGACCTGGGCCTGCTCGGCGTGGCGATCTGCGCGATCCTGCTGCTGTACGTCTTCGTGGGCGCCTACTTCCAGCCCATCGACGTCGAGCGGGCGCTCGCCCTGTTCCTCGTCGTCTACCTCATGATCACTTCCTACACCGAAACTGGGCTCGGCGACGCCTCGGCGTACATGCTGGACCTGGCCCTGGCCGCGTCGCTGCTGGTCCGGCCCCTCACGGATTGGCGAGCCGGATGAGGATCGCCCTGGTGCACAACCGGTATCGCTCGAACATGCCCAGCGGCGAGAACCGGGTCGTCGAACACCGAGGCCGGAGCGCTCACCGCCGCCGGGCACGAGGTCATCCGCTTTGAGAAGCACAACGACGAGATCGACGAATGGTCCTGGGCCAGGAAAGCGTCATTGCCAGCGCGGATCTTCTGGAGCCCGGAGTCCTACCGCGAGCTGTCCGCCGCGCTGCGCGCCAACCGGCCCGACGTCGTGCACGTGCACAACACGTTCCCGCTGCTGAGCCCGGCCGTCCTGCACGCCTGCCGGGCGGCGGCCGTCCCTGTAGTGACCACCATCCACAACTACCGGCTGGCCTGCGCCAGCGGCATCTTCTTCCGGGACGGCGCCGTCTGCCACGAGTGCGCCCACCGCCTCCCAGTGCCGGCCGTCCGGCACGGCTGCTACCGGGATTCCCGCGTAGCCAGCGTGCCCGCGGCCCTCGCCGTAAGCATGCAGCGGCCAGCCTGGCAGTCGCTGGTCTCGGCCTACATCTTCATCTCGGCGGCCCAGCGTGACCTGCTGGCGGGGGTTGGTTTCCCGCCCGGCCGGGTCTTCGTCCGACACAACCTGATACCGCGCCGGGAGGTACCTAGCACGGCGGGTGCTCCGATGGTCGTCTACGCCGGACGGCTGGCCGAGGTCAAGGGTGTGCGGCTGCTGATGACAGCCTGGGACCAGTACCGCGAGCGGGCCGGTGACGACGGGCTGCGTCTGGTCATCGCCGGCGCGGGACCGCTGCAGGCTGAGGTGGCCGGCTGGGCCGCCGCCCGGCCTTCGGTCGAGTGCGCCGGGGAGGTGAGCAGCCAGCGCTGCGCGGACTTGGTCGCCGCGGCACGGGCGATCCTCGTCCCGTCCACCTGGGAGGAGACATTCGGGCTGGTCGTCGTGGAGGCGATGGCAGTGGGAACGCCCGCGATTGCCGCCGGGCACGGCTCGCTGACCGAATTGATCAGTCCCGGAATCGACGGTGTGTTGTTCCGGCCCGGCGACCCGGCGTCCCTCGCGGCGGCCATCGTGGATGCGCAGGCGCACCCAGAACAGTACGAAACCTACGGTGACCAGGCCCGGAAGACGTACGAGCAGCGGTTCGACCCTGAGCGCAGCCTCGCGTACCTGCTCGAGATATACCGCTTCGCCGTGGCCCACCCGGCCCGGCGCCCGGCTGGGCTGAGGGCCTCGCCGGGGCCATCGTGACCTCCGCGCCGTTCCCGACGGCGATTCCGCTACCCCGGAAAAGGGACCCAGAGGAATGACGGTGAAGCTCTTCCCTGCCGCCCGCCGGTCGATGACCAGGACGGCGGTTCTGGCCGTATCGGCCGCCGTAGCAGCCGTGGCCGGATGCACCGCGGCCCCGGCACCGCCCCCGGCCAGGCACAGTCCCGCGTCCGTGTCCGCACCCCTGCCCACCCGGGTCTGCGGCCACCAGATCCTCGACTCCCCGTACGACTACCACGGGCGGGCAGGCAGTTACCGTAGCGGTGCGGCCGGCCTGCCAACGTACGGCGCCCCGCGCTCGGACTTCCCGCACGCGACCGCTGGGGTCGTCCTGCCGCTCGGGGCGCACAGTTTCGCGTCCTACCAGCTGGCCCCAGACACCGTCTATTACCTGCTGCCCGGCACGCACGTCGGCTCATTCCAGGCCAACCGGAACGACGCTTTCGTCGGCGGATGGTGGGATGGCACGCGCACGGTGCTGTCCGGTGAATACTCGGGGTATCCCTGGGCCATTGACTCGAACAGCTCAGCGGGAAACCAGCCAGGCGTGATCATCGAGTACCTGACCATCGAGAAATACCAGCCTCCCGCCGACGCAGGGGCCATCAACCAGAGCGCCAACACCAACTGGACACTCCGTTACGACACCGTTACGCTCAACGCGCCCGGCGCCGGGATGATGGCCAGCGCCAACAACGTCCTCGCACACAACTGCATGACGCTGAACGGCCAGTATGGCTTCCAGTCGTTCGCACCCAGCCCCTGGGGTCATGACGCGGTGACCGGCGGCCCGTACAACGTCACCATCACAGATAACGAGATCAGCTACAACGACACGTGTGACTTCGAGGGCCTGCTTAGCAACAAGGCGATCGGATGGTCGAAGTACAACCCAGTGCCTGCGCAATACCGGAACCCTCATTGTGGCACCGTGGTGGGCGATGGCAATGAAGGCGGCTTCAAGCTCTGGCAGACAGACGGAGTGACGATCAAGGACAACTACATTCACCACAACTGGGGCCCTGGCGCCTGGACCGACACTGATAATGCCAACACCACTTACCGTGGTAACACGATCATGGATAACGATGGGGAAGCGATCATCGAGGAGATCTCCTACAACTTCTCTATCGTTGGGAACTACATGGCCAACAACGGCTGGGCTCTCGGCCTGGCTAACGCCGGTTTCCCCACACCAGCCATCTACGTCAGTCAGAGCGGCAGCGACCCAGCCTTCGGCGGGGTGGGTGCCTGCCCAGAAGCGTCCTGCGCCCGGCAGGGCGTATACCAGCAACAGTCGGTCATCAGCCAGAATATCTTTGTCAACAACGCTGGGAACGTACTGCTGTGGCAGGACTCGGACCGCTTCTGCTCAGCCGGGTTCGACGCCGTATGCACCCTGGCACGGAGCGGCCAGTCAAAGCCGTTCACGATCAGCGCCTGTAAGTCAAATCTGCGCTCCGCGTCCATCGATACAGCAACGTACGCCGCGCATCGAACCGGTTCACCCGCAGAGGACTGGTGGAACGGATGCCTGTGGCGCACGGCAAATGTCAAGGTCACGGGCAACGCCATTGACTTCGACCCAGCCTCGATTCCGCACTGCACCAGGAAAGTGTGGCCCGCTTGCGGGGCCGGCGGTATCTTCGCCCAGTACAGCTCGGCCCACCCCTACGACGACCCGGGGGGATGGGTCGTCCCGGATCAGCTCACCTTCTTCCAGGACGATATCTGGTCCGGCAATACCTACCACGGCCCATCCACCTTCTATGCCTGGAACCAGGGCAACCAGAACAACCCGGTGAGCTGGGGGGAATGGACCGGGGAGGTCTCGAAAGGCAACAAGTGCAGCTCGGCTTACAGCCACGCGAGCGGAGCGTGCACCGGCCCGTTCGGCCAGGACGCAGGGAGCCGCTACAACCGGGTCCCGCTGTCCACGCCGCCTTCACCCCGGCCGGTCAGTTAGTTACCGCCGTCCAGTGGTTCCAGATATGCCCAGAGATGCCAGCCCATAGCTGCTTCACCCGGAGCCCCGGGCAGCGGAAGCGGCGGCGCGTGCAGGAAGCGCTTGTAGGTGCGGGTAACCCGGAACAACGGGAAATCCCGCTCCAGCCGTCGCCGGTCGTAGACCCGGCTTTATCGCGATCATGGAATCTCGCCTGTCTCGAGGCGCTGGCCTGCTGATTTGTTGTCATGAGGTAGGGGATTTACGCACTGGCTGAGGGAGTCTGGCTGGCGTCTTACTGCCGTACGGTGGCGGGGTTGTGAGGATGAGCTGGCTGGCCGAGTGCTCCGCCGAGGCGCTCGGCGAGGCGCTGCGGGTGGTGGCACCGGAGCTGGGCGGCTTTCCGGTCGCCGTTCCCCGTCCGGACCCGGCGGCCAACCGTGACCCGCTGTGGTGGTCGTCCAGCGCGGTGGTCGGTGAGCAGTTCATCGCCAAGTTCGCCTGGTCGCGCCCGGCCGCCCTGCGGCTGGTGCGTGAGATCGGCGTGCTGACCGGGCTCGGGTGCGAGCCAGGAGTGCCGTTCCTGCCCGCGGTCGCCGCCAGCAGCACCGACCCTGTGCTCATGGTCACCAGGCTCGTCCCCGGGGCATCGCTGTTCGAGGTCATCGGCTCGATCGACCCCGGTCTCGCCGGCCAGCAGCTCGCACAGTTCCTGGCCGCCTTGCACCACCCGGCGGCACGCCAGCGTGCTGAGGCGGTAGTGGGCAAGCTCACTGGCGCGCACCTGCCGCCAGCAACGACGGCAGCCTTGCGTCAGCGCGTTCGGGCGGTGGGCCCGGGCAGATCAGCGCCGGATCGTCATGCGCTGGTGCGACTGGGCCGATGCCGTGCTCGCCCCGGCCGGCCCGGCCGTGCTGGTCCATGGCGACCTGCACGGCGATAACCAGGTGTGGGACCACGACGAGCTGCGGCTGGTAGCCGACCTCGAGACGGCCGGAGCTGCCGAGCCGGAATACGATCTGCGCACCTTTCCCGGCCCAGCCATGGGCCCCGGCGTTGAGCTGCTGACCTCGGTCATGCGCCACTACCAGCAGATCACCAGGCGCCAGCTGTCGGCCGAGCGGGTCATGGCCTGGCATCTGCGCACCGCTCTCGGCGACGCGCTGTGGCGCAGCGAGGCCGGAATCGCGCTCGCAGACCACCGCACACCACCAGAATGGGTCGACGATCTGGCCGCGCGCTTCAGCCTGCTCGGCATCAACCCCGAAACGGCACCCGCAGCTCCCCGCGGACAGCGGTGACCCGGGCCGCCCACGGCCACTGATCAGGGCACCGGGTCACCTGCCACCAACGCCCCCGCCTGCCAGCCTTATGCAGCCGATCAAGATCAGCAATGCCAGCCAGGTACGCACCAGTTTGACAAATGTCGGAACGAGCTGCGCGCGCCCGCCTTCACCCCGGCCGGTCGGCTAGTTACCGCCGTCCAGTGGTTCCAGATGTGCCCAGAGATGCCAGCCCATAGCTGCTTCACCCGGAGCCCCGTGTAGCGGAAGCGGCGGCGCGTGCAGGAAGCGCTTGTAGGTGCGGGTAACCCGGAACAACGGGAAATCCCGCTCCAGCCGTCGCCGGTCGTAGACGACGGCGTACGGGTTGGCCGGCCCGTCGGTGTTGTGATGCGTGAACTCAGCCAGCCGCAGATAGCGGAAGAGTCCTTTGTCCCGGGCGTTGGCGAGATGGGCGGCCAGCATGCCCCCTGACGGATCAGACGGCACCAGCCCGGCCCGGGCCAGCGGGAAGGCCCCGAGCACGGCCGCCCGGCGGATCAACCCGATGGACACCAGGTAGTTCAGCGACCAGCGGGCGTACATCATGATGATCAGCTCCCCGCCCGGGCGCAGGACCCGGTGGATCTCCCGCTGGGCCCTCGCGATGTCGGGCACGTGGTGCAGGACGCCGTGGCTGAACACCGTGTCAAAACTGTGCTCGGCGAACGGCAAGTCCAGGACACTGCCCTGCCGCAGGTCGTCGTAGGGCAGGTCACGCAGGGTCAGCCGGGTCCGCACCCGCTCGATGGACTCGGCGGTCAGGTCAACGCCGGACCAGCGGGCCCCTTGGCGTATCAGGCGCTCCGAGTCAGCCCCCTCGCCCAGCCCGATCTCCAGGACCTGCTTGCCGGCCACATCCAGGGCATCGAGGCAACCGGCCAGGTGGCGCTCGTTGCCGTAACGGAACCGGTCGTAGTCGTCGAAGAACTGGTCATAATCGCCGTGGAAATGCTCCCGGAGCCCGCCGACCTGAGCATCCCCGCACGCGTGGTCCTGCCAGAACTGCTGGACTGTCCGCTCGTCCATATCCACCCCGTTACTCTGAATGCCGTTAACTTTGCCGCGGGGCCAGGCTGCCGAGGCTGCCCAGTGCCAGCACGCGGGGAGAATGGACCACGCCGAGGCTCTCATCGAACTTGTCCGCCGCGACGAGCACAGCCGGGGCGAGTCGGATCCCAGCGAGCCACAGCATCTGCCCCACGGCATGGATCTTCGCCACGTCGCCGCCCGGCAGTGATCATTACCACCACATCGGTCAGCCCAGGTGGCGAGATGCTCCGCGCCGAGCGATGGGTCGAGCTGCGTCACAGTAAGGAGCAGGTCCGCCGAACTGACAGCGGCGGCCAGCTCGGGAGACGGCCGTTCCCCGGCGGGCGCTGAGCCGGGCCGCAGCGGCCCGCTCGGTGCGACCACACCAGGCGCGGGCACGGCGACGATCAACTGCGCGTCGGCCGCGCCCACCCGGTGCACTCCCGGCCCGCCCGGGCCCAGGAGCCGGGCCGCGGGCGCCCCGCGGCACAGGTCGGCCAGGACGACCTTCATGCCCTGCTCGGCGCAGGAACTAGCCAGCGACGCCAGGGACAAGGCCGGCACCGCCGGGTCGCCTACGGCCACCACCGCCAGAGCAGCCTTCCCCCGAGCCGGGCGGAACCGACCTGCGCAGGTGAGCGACAACACGCTGAGCGTCGCGCGCCGGGCCGCGCGGCCAGCCCGGAGCGGCGCCGGCCGCCACCCCGGTGGACGCGCGCACCGACGCTGACCCCGATCGGAGCGCCGAGCGCGTAGTGCGACGTCATCACGCCGGTACAGCCGGTCCGACACGAGCGCCTGGACGATGACGAAGCCGACGCCCAGCGCGAGGCCCGGGATGAGCCCGGTGGCCGCGTACAGAGCGGCGTCCAGCAGGCCAGGGCTAAGGGATCGGTGCGTGTGCGTGACCGCGGCGGCCGGATCGACTACCCCGCTGTCCGCTACCTGGGATGCCGTGTTGACCTGGTAACTGATCGCGGCCAGCCGCAGCCCGGCCAGCACGTTGTCCGCCCGGTGGCCCTGCGCCTTCAGCCGCTTGAGCCTGGCCTTCTCGGCCCGCGACGTGGGGTGGCCGGCATCCTGGCCACCTGTGCGGCCAGCGATTCGGCCTTCTGCCAGGCTACGGTGATCTGCCGGTTGAGGACGGCGAGCACACCTGGCTCCTGCGCCCGCAGTTCCCCCGCCCGGAACTGGAGGAACGCGGCCGCCACCGCGTTCGCCCGGGCCTCCGCTCCGCGGACCGTCGGTGCGCCGATCGTGATAATGATCATCCGGTCGGTGAGCGGCGTCACCGTGTACGCCGCGAGGAAGCTACTGACGCTCTGCCGCAGCCCCAGCCGGTGCATGGCGCGTTCCGCCACCGCCGGGCTCCGCGCCATGGCCACGTCAGTCAGGATCGCATCGGAAGCACCCTCATCCGGGTTATGCGTGAGCAGGATCGACGTCGCGGCCTGGTCGGCGGGCGGGAGCACCACGCTCAGGGCCAGGCCGATCAGCAGCCCGGCCCCGGCCATGGCGCACCACAGCCACGCGCCGCGCCGCAACGCCGCACCGATGAACCGGATGGAAGGAAGGCCCACCGAGGAGAACTGGCTCAGGCGCTCGCCGGCCGCTGGGGGCCCGCCGTTCCCCCAGCGGCGCCCGGGCACCGAGTCACTGGCCCCGCCAGGCACCGTCACCATCTGCTCCCCATCATTGGACCGTCACTGGGCGGCTGGTTGTCTCGACGGCCTGTGCTGGCCGGCTGCGGGCAGCTACCGGTCGTTTCGTCCGCCGGGTCTGGGTCCGCTACCAGGACCCCGGCCACCTGTCGGCCGCCGCCTCCGGCGCTGACCGCGACCCGGGCCAGCTGCTCGGCGTCCGCGGCACCGGCCGAGACACCCAGGACCGTGGTCGTAGCGTGGCCGGTGCCCGTCACCCGTGGGGCCTGGGCGTCAACGACGGCGACGATCACAGTCAGCAGGGTGGCCTGGCGGCTCACCTGCGCCGTCGCTGGCGGCCATGCTGACCCGGAGCTGGCCCGGCCGGTCCCGGGGCGCGGCCGGCGGCGCCGCGCAGGCCGCCCGCAGCGCCGCGGTGGCGTGGGCATCCTCCGGCGGGCCGAGGACCAGCGTGGTGGGAATGCCCTGCGCAGCAGCGAACACGGCCAGCTGGGGGCCGAGCGCCAGCGCGCCGCGGTCGGAGGACAGCGAGACCATGGCCAGCCGGGCGCCGTGGCCCCCGCGGGCGCCGTCTGCGCTGCTCTCGGTGAGCCCGAGCTCGTGCAGGGTCTTCCGCAGGCTCCAGGCCTGCCTGGGGTCAGGCTGATAGTCCCGGAAGAGCTTCGTCCAGCCGGCCGCATCCGACGGGTGACAGACTGGGATGGAGGCCAGCACGGGAACCCCGGTGGCGTCAGCTATCTCATCACGCTCCCGCAGCCGCCGGTCGTCGCGGCGAGTCGCGAGCACGAGGATGGACCCAGCCAGCGCGCCCAGCAAGGCACCCAGCCCGCCATCTACGGCCACCCTTGTGGCCCCGGACGTCCCCACCGCGCTCACGGCGGGCTGCAACAACCCCGCGCCGAGGCTGCCCGGAGACCGGAGACGAGCGATATAGCTCCTGGCCACGGCGTTCGCGATATCTTCCGCCTGGGCGGTGGTCGTGCCCTGCGCGGTGAACGTAATGATGTCAGCACTCGGGCTGCTGACGATGATCCGGCTGCGCAACGTCGGCACCGGAACCGGCGGATCTACCGCCCGCGCCGCACTCGTGAGCACCGGATTACTCACCGCGAGAACAAGCTGGGTAGCGAGGAAACGAGCGGGCTCCGCGCCAGCCCCTCTGACCGCGGGCGGCAGCAGGACGAGCGCGCTGCTCGCTCTCATGGGTGGCTTGACCAGGGCGAATACGCTGCCCGCCAGCAGGCCGAGCCCGGCGGCGATGATCACGGTGATGATATGCCGCCGCAGGATCCGCGCGGATCTACGCAGATCCAGTGCCTCATCGCTCATCCGGCCTCCGTCTGCAGGTGCGCGGGCGACCGTCACCTTCCCGGGCATCGCCGGGCCGGGCCACCGCAGCCTGCATTCCCCACGTCGCCCCCGGGCTCAGAGCGCCCAGAATCGACGTCCATAGGAGCGCACCACGGCCCGCAGTGATACGAGAAGTCCGGCGCCGATGTATCACGGCCGCCGCGCCGCGGCTCACCTGATACGGGCTGGCCGTCCACACCGCCAAGTCCGACGTATCTGGAGAAGCTTTGGGGGTGGCGGTGAGGGAACTCATCGAAGGCGATCATGGCTACCACGGGCCTGCCCCGGATCCCGGGCCGCAGGCAGCCGGGCACGAGAGCAGGGGACGATGAGCGCACCACCCAAGCTGAGCGTGGGGCTGCCGATCTACAACAGCGAGAAGTACCTCGCTGAGGCGATCGAGGCGCTGCTCGGACAGACCTACGCCGACTTCGAGCTGATCATCTCGGACAACGCCTCGACCGACGGGACCCCGGACATCTGCCATCACTATGAGTCGCTGGACTCGCGGGTCCGCTACTTCCGCCAGCCGCGCAACATCGGGCTGGCTCCCAACCACAACTTTGTCGCCGACCAGGCCGGGGGCGAATACTTCAAGTGGGCCGCGGGCGACGACCTGTACGGCCGCGACCTGCTGGCGCGCTGCGTCGCTGCGCTGGACGAGTATCCCCAGGTGGTGCTGGCCCACTCCTGGACGGCCTACATCGACGATCATCGCACGGTGACGCAGGCCTTCGAATACCCGCTGAGCACCACCTCGCTGCGGGCGCCCGAGCGGTTCCGTAGCGTCCTGTTCGACAGCGGCGGCGACGACGACTACGGGGTCATGCGCACCGAGGTGCTCCGCCGGGCCGCCCGGAAGGACAGCTATCACCACGCGGACCACACGATCATCGCCGAAATCGTCCTGCACGGGCCGTTCTACCAGGTGCCCGACTGGCTGTATTTCCGGCGCGATCACGCCGACCGGGCCGAGCGAGCCCATCCGACCATGCGCAGCCGCTGCGTCAACATGGACCCGCGGCGGGCCAGGCGCTGGCGCCACCCGGCCGTGCGCCTGTACGGCGAGTACATCTGGGCCTACGCCGCGGCGGTCCACCGGGCGCCGCTGACCCGGGCGGACCGGCAGGAGTGCTATCGCTACCTGGCCCAGTGGCTGGCCAGCCGGGCCCGCCCGGGTAGTGATCAGCCCGCCGGGCCGGCCTCGGGCCTGGTGCCCGACATCCCGGTGGACGCCCTGGTCGCTGGCCGGGAAAGGCAGGCCTAGGCATGGTGGTCAACGATCCGGCGGACCAGCCGGGCACCGCGGCTGGCGCACGCCGGGGCAGTGTCGCGGAGTCTCACAAGCGTGACTTCTGGATCAAGGAGAACCTCAAGCACGCCGTGCCGCACTACCGGCTGCAGAAGACGGCCCGGCTGATCACCCGGCTGGCCGGCGGCTGGCAGTGTGACCTGCTGGATCTCGGCTGCGGGCCGGCCACGCTGATGCACCTGCTGCCCGGCAGCATCCGCTACTTCGGGATCGACATCGCCATCCACGCCCCGGCCCCCAACCTGCTGGAGGCCGACATCCTCCAGGAGCCCATCAGATTCGGCGACCGGCGGTTCGACCTGGTCGTCGCGCAGGGCCTGTTCGAGTACGTCGGCGACCACCAGGCCGCCAAGCTCGCCGAGATAGCCGCGCTGCTCAACGAAGGCGGCACGTTCGTGGTGACATACACCAACTTCGGCCATCGCGACCGGCATGTCTTCGAGGCCTTCAGCAACGTCCAGTCCTTCGCCAGCTTCCGGGACGCGCTGAGCCGCGACTTCACCGTCAGGAAGATCTTCCCCACCGCATACAACTGGCATGGGGGGCAGCCCCGGCGAGGGCTGGTCAAGGCGGTCAACATGCACGTCAACGCGAACATCCCCGTCGTTGCCCCACGGCTGGCCGTGGAGTACTTCTTTGTCTGCGGACCGCGGAGCGGCCGTGACTGAGCCGCAATGCCGGTTCTGCCGCAGCCGGACCGGCACCGTCGTGCTCGATCTCGGCGACCAGCCGGCCTGCGACTACTTCCCGGGGCGGGAGGAGCCCGGGCCGGACCCGGTCTACCCGCTGCAGATGTGGCTGTGCGCCGAGTGCGGCCTGGCCCAGTTGGTGGCCGACCCCACGGTGCCGGAGGAGCCCCGGGGCACCGAGCCGGCCGCGCTCGTCGCGCAGGCCGCCGACGCGGTGCGGCGGGTCGGCGTGGCCGGCCTGCTGCCGGCTGGCGCCCGCGTCGCCGAGTACGGCAGCCCGCACGGTGGGTCCTGGCTGGGCCTGCTGGCCGACCGCGGGCTCACGGCCGTCCCCGGCGTGGAGCACGCGGACGTGGTGCTCGACTGCTTCGGGCTGATGCACTCCGCCGACCAGGCCGCGGCCCTGCTGGAGCGGACCGCCCGGGTCAGTCCCGGCGGGGTGCTCCTGGTGCAGTATCACTCGCTGGCCGCGATCGTGCGCTGCGGGCAATGGAACGCCCTGCGGCACGGGCACTACGCGTACTACTCGACCGCGGCCCTCACCGCGATGCTGGCCCGGCACGGCTTCAGCCCGGGGCTGGCCTGGCGGTTCGACCTCTACGGCGGAACGGTGCTGCTGGCCGCCAGCCGGCCCGCCCGCGGGGGCCTGCCGGACGACGGTTCGGTGGCCGCGCTCCTGGCTGACGAGGACCGGGCCGGGGTCCGCGACCCCAGCGTGCTAACAGGGCTGCAGCGCGATGCCGAGTCCCGGGCCAAGGCGATCCACGACTGGCTGGTGGCCGAGCGGGCGGCGGGGCGGAGCGTAGTCGGCTACGGCGCCGCTTCCCGGGCGGTCGCCCTGCTGCGCCGCGCGGATGCCGGGGCCGCGCTGCTGCCCGTGGTGCTGGACGCCTCTCCCGCCAAACAGGGCCTGCGCATGCCGGGCACCGATATCCCGGTGGCCAGCCCGGAACAGCTGGCCGACCGCCCACCCGATTCGGTGCTGCTGTTCCTGTCCGACCTGCTGGACGAGGTGCGCAGCGCCTGGCCTGGTGTCGAGGCCGCGGGCGGCCGGTGGGTGGACGCCGACGCACTCGGCGGCTGAACCCGACCGGGCCGCGATGTATCACGGGCGGGGGGCCGGAGGTCATCTGGAAGGCAGGCGGCCGCCTTGCCACTCCGTGTGGTTCCTCCTAGGGAGATAAGCGATGCGGGTCCTGGTTGCCGGTGATCGTGGCTACATCGGGGCAATCCTCGTCCCGTTCCTGCGCGCGGCCGGGCACCAGGTCGACGGCTTGGACCTTGGCCTGTACGAAGGCTGCGACCTCGGCCCGGGGCCCGAGGACATCGGCGCACGGCCGCCGCGCGACCTGCGCGACGTAGTCCCGGCTGAGCTGGCTGGGTATGACGCGGTGGCCTGCCTGGCCGCGCTGTCCAACGATCCGCTCGGCCATCTCAACCCGGCCGCGACCTACTCGGTGAACCTGGACGGGACGCTGCAGCTGGCCCGGGCCGCCCGAGACGCGGGTGTGGCCCGGTTCGCCTTCGCCTCCTCGTGCAGCCTCTACGGCGCGGCGGGCTCCAGCGCGGTGGCCGAGGACGCCGAGCTGTTCCCGGTCACCCCTTACGGCGAGACCAAGGTCGTGGCCGAGCGGGAGCTGGCCGGGCTGGCCGGCGACGACTTCAGCCCCACCTACCTGCGCAATGCCACGGCCTACGGTGCCTCGCCGCGGCTGCGGCTCGACATCGTGGTGAACAACCTCACCGCCGTCGCGATGACCGCCGGTGAGGTGCGGATGGAGAGCGACGGGTCGCCGTGGCGGCCCCTGGTGCACGTCGAGGACATCTGCCGGGCCTTCCTGGCCGTTTTTGAGGCTCCGCGCGACCGGGTGCATAACGAGGCCTTCAACGTCGGGCGCCCCGAGGACAACGTGCAGATCCGCGACGTGGCCGAGATGGTCCGCGACGCGGTGCCCGGGTCCAGGGTGTCATTCGCCGAGGGCGCCGGGCCGGACCTGCGGAACTACCGGGTGGACTTCGCCAAGCTGAACGACACGTTCCCGGACCTGAAGCTGCGCTGGACCGTGCCGGACGGGGTGGCCGAACTGGTGGCCGCCTACACCGAGTACGGCATGACCCACGACGATTTCACGTCCTCCCGGTTCGTCCGGCTGCGCCGGATCCAAGAACTCCTGTCGGCCGGCGTGGTGGATGAGATGCTGCGCCGCCAGGCCGGGGCCCAGGCCACAGCGTCCGCCTGACCGGCCATCCCGCCCTCCCATTCGTAACCCGCCGGTCATCGGCGTGACAGATAGGAAGCCATGGCTCGTCGTGATCCGGCCTCCGGCGGCCGCCCGCCGTCCGCCCGCGCTCCCCGCGTCGGCTTCTTCGGCCTGCTCGGCTCCGGTAACTCCGGCAACGACGTCTCGATGGAGACGATGCTGCGCTACCTGCGGGACGCGCACCCGGAAGCGGTCCTGGACGCCATGTCCGGCGGGTCGCAGCGGCTACAGGACCACTACGGGCTGGACGCCGTCCCGCTGTACTGGTACCAGCGCGTGGAGGACCGGGCCTCTGGCGTGGCCGCGCCGTTCCTCAAGGCGGTCGGCAAGGGGCTGGACGCGGCCCGGATCGCGACCTGGGTGCGCCGGCATGACGTGGTGTTCGTCCCCGGCGCCGGGGCGCTCGAAGCCACCCTGCCCACCCGGCCCTGGGGTTTCCCGTACACCCTGTTCGTGCTCAGCGCGTCCGGCAGGCTGTTCCGGACCAAGGTCGCCTTCATCAGCGTGGGGGCCAACGACATCAGGCAGCGGGCCACCCGGACGCTGTCCAACTGGACCGCGCGGCTGGCCTCCTACCGGTCCTACCGCGACAGCTATTCCCGGGAGGCGATGCGCCGGCGCGGCATCGACACGTCCCGGGACGGGGTCTATCCCGATCTCGCGTTCGGCATGCCGACCCCGCCGTGGCAGGCCGGGGACCCGCAGCTGGTCGGGGTGGGCGTGATGGATTACTACGGCGGGAACGACGACCGCCGCGAGGCGGCCGGGATCCATGCCGCCTATGTCGGGAAGCTGACCCGGTTCACCCAGTGGCTGGTTGACAGTGGGCACCGGGTGCTGCTGTTCGGCGGGGACACCAAATTCGATGTCGGCGTCGCGGAGCAGATCCGCAGTGCGGTGCGGCGCCAACGGCCCGATCTCGACCCGGGATGGATCGCCATCGAGCCAGGCTCCTCTTATCAAGAGCTGATGCGGGCCCTGTCGCCGGCGGGAATGGTGGTCGCCACCCGCTACCACAACGTGATATGCGCGCTCAAACTGTGCAAGCCGACCATAGCGCTCGGCTATTCACAGAAGTTCGTCTCCCTGATGGAGGACATGGGCGTCGCCGAGTTCAATCTGTTCGCCTACTCATTGGACGTTGACCAGCTTATCGAGCGGTTCACTGACCTGGAGAGCCGTCGGGCCCAGCTGCAGCAGGCCCTGACGGAGCGCATCGCCGCCAAGACCCGGAAGAGCAATCAGCAGTTCGCCCTGTTGTCGGCCCAGCTGTTCCCCGCACCGCCGCCACCTCCTGTCGCTGCCGGACGCGGCCGCCCCGCGGCCGAGCCGAGCGCGCATTAGCCGCCTGGTCGCCGCCGATGAGCACGTACCGGCTTTTCCCATCGGCCGATGGGCCGTCCAGCGCGGTTAGCTTCGCTGGCAGCTTCATCCCGGGATTAACCTTCTTCGTCACGGGTGAAGCCTGGTTCCAGGGTTACTGGTGGTGGGTGTGCGGGAGCAGCCAGTCCACCTCCCCGGTCAAATGCGCTCTCTGGCAGGCCTCGGCAGGGTACACCGCCACGCTCGTGCCCGCCTCAGTCATCACGTCCGGGGAACTCACCGCCGGGCAGTGGAACTGGATTCCGCTCGAGGCTCCAGTGCCACTGTCCATCGGCGCCAGTGGCGACGAGGCAGGTGTGGCGGAATACGTGGCCGCGATCGGCTGCAATGGTTCCTTCCCGGTGACGAACAACTCGTTCGGCTCGGGTGACATCTACGGCGCCGGAATCACCAACGGCCCACTGAGCGCATTCTCGGCACAGTCGGGTGCGCAGCCGTCACCGTTTGGCATCGATCAGGGGACCTTTACCACGGCGGGCAGCGACCCATCCGCTTCGCCGCCACTGGGCAGCGATGGCATGTCCGACAACTTCTGGGTCGATGTCCAGGTCAGCGATACTGCCCCGGCCGGAACGAGCTACCGCCTCTGGCCCAGTTACCCGACCATCCCGCCCACGACGAATGATGATGACTTCGAGCAGACGATGGGGACAGAGTTCACGCTGGGCGGACCGTGCGCACTCAACAATATCTGGTACTACAGCCCGCCCGGCAGCACGCAACTGCCAACACGCTGCGGTATCTGGGATGTCGCGACCAAGGAAGTAGTCACTGGTACCGATAATAGCTCGCCGTCATGGTCTGGCGCGGCGGCGAGTGGCTGGATCTCCTGCTCCTACCGGGGAGTAATCCTCCCGGCAGGTGACTATAAGGTCACCATCTACACGCCCGGCGGCTCGGGCAACTTTTACCAGGAAACAGAAGATTACTTCGGAGGTGGCGGGCCGGCGTCGTCTGCCGGAATCACCTATGGGCCGCTCAGCGCGCCGAGCACCGCCAGCGCCACCGCCCCGGGCCAGACCACCTACCAGCACGGCGGCTGGCTTTACCCCAATACTTACGATACCGAATTCGACGGGCAGAACCGCTGGGTCGATGTGGAGGTCACACCTTCCTCGGCTCCATCGTCAGGCTCCACGGCCAGCTCCAGCGGTTTCCTAAGTTTCTTTCCTTAGGGGAACCGCTCGCTAGGGAGCCGCTCCCTCAGGCGGGGAACAGCGGCGCGGCGGGAGTCGGTCATGTCCTTAGTTGGCCTTGATGTCCGTTATGCCCATTACCGGATTATCGAGGCTCGCCGCCTGCGATGGCCGCATGTGCCAGGATATGTCACCAGCCTGTCCGGGGACGCTGCCCGGTCAGGCAGGTAAACCGGGTCGGCCGCATGAGCGTCATGTATCCGGAAGGGGCGCAGATCGTTCCTTTGCGAGGGGGGACCACCAGTGGGTAGGCAATCTTCGGCTCGCCAGTCGGACGCGGAGTCAGGCCAGGCACTGAGCCGCCGCAGGGTTTTCAAGCGTGCCGTCGGGGTGGCTGCCGTCGGGGCCGCGGGGGGATCTCTTCTGTCGCAGACCCCGGCACTGGCGGCCGGGGACGCCGTCCGGGCCAGGCAAGTCACGAGTCGGGCCGGGCAGGCGCTGGGCACCACGGTCGAGCCGGGAGCGGTGGCCCCAGCCGTGGTCACCCTGGTCGACGGGGCGACGATCGCCGTAGACGCCTCGCTGGGCAACGACTTCCGGGTGACCCTGGGCGGGAACCGGACGATGGGCAACCCGGCCAACCCGACCGACGGGCAGAAGATCACCTTCCAGATCACCCAGGGGTCGGCCGGCTCGGAAACGGTCACCTGGGGGAGCGCGTATTCCTTCGCCACCGGGCTGCCCCAGCCCACCCTGAGCACTACGGCGGGCCTGACCGACCTGCTGGCGTTCGTCTACAACGCGAGCAAGGGCCAGTGGCTGCTGGCCGCCTACGTCACCGGGTTCAGCTGCCACCCAGGTCACCCAGACCACGGGCCAGTACCGGCTGTTCCCGTCCACCGCTGGGCCAGCCGCCCCAGTTTCCTACTCCGGGCCGTTCACCTGCGGCGTCGTCTTCAGCGTGACCGAGGGCGGGTGCTGGCTGGACGGCTTCTGGTGGTGGGTGTGCGGCAGCGGCCAGTCCACGGCGGCCCAGAAGTTCGCGCTCTGGTGTGTTTACGCCCCGGGCGCCAACGGGACGCTGGTCGCCGAGGGCACGGTGACGTCCGGGACACTGACGGCTGGGCAGTGGAACTTTGTCGCGCTGCAGCCGTCACCGGTACCGCTGGCCATCGGCGCCACCTACGTGGCCGCGACCGGGTTCACCGGCAGCTTCCCGGACACCAACGGCCAGTATGGCAGCGGCGGCGCGTACAGCGCCGGGATCGTCAACACGCCGCTCGTCGCCTACTCCGACGCGACCGGCACCAACCCATCGCCGTTCAACGGCGCTCAGGGCGTGTTCACGGTGGCCAGTGCGGACCCGACCGCGAACATGCCGATCTACGGGTCCAACGCCAACAACTTCTGGATGGACCTCCAGGTCGACACCAAGCCACCCACCGGGACGTCCTACCGGCTGTGGCCCAATTACCCCACCCTCCCTGGCCACCTGGACTCCGACACCGCAGGCTACGTCCTGGCCACGGAATTCCAGTTGTCGGCCTCCTGCCAACTGGACAACATCTGGTTCTACTCCGCATCCGGCGCAGGGGCCCTGCCGACCAGGTGCGCGATCTGGGACGTCAGCTCCCAGACCGTGGTGACGGGTACCGACAACACTTCGCCGTCCTGGTCCGGGGCCGCGGGATCGGGCTGGGTGTCGTGCTCGTACAACGGCGTCACCCTGCCCTCGGGCGATTACAAGGTGGCCGTCTTCTACGGCGGCGGTTCCGAGTGGTACCAGGCCACGGTCAACTACTGGACCAGCGGCCCCGGGACCAAGGGGGTCACCGCCGGGCCGCTCTCCGCGCCGAGTTCCTCCGCCGCTACCGGTCCCGGCCAGGCCACGTACAACGCGGGCTCGTGGGCCTACCCGCAGACCTACTCCAGCGGCAACGGCGAGAACTACTGGGTCAACGCCGAGGTCACGCCGACCTGAACCGGCCCGGTCCGCTGGCGTGGCGTACGTCGCGCCAGGTCCCGCCCAGCGTGTCAGCGAAAGGACTACCGCCAGCATGCGGTATATGAAGATCTTGCCGGCCGCCCTGGTCGCTGTGGCCCTGGCCGGCTGCAGTGTCTCTTCCTCGGGCAGCCCCGCCGCTGGGTCGGCCGCCACGGCGCCGGCCACGCTGCGGCCCGCCCCCGACAACACCGGCGCGGCCGAGCCGCACGCGCAGTCCGGCGCCCGGGCCGCCGCAGTGCGATTCGACCGTCTCTACCAGGCTGGCCGCTACGCGGCCTCCTGGATGATGCTGGCCCCGGCCGTGCGGCGGCAGATCCCGCAACAGCTGTGGGTACGCGTCCATCAGGTCTGCCAGTCCGGCACGGTGGCCACCTCCACCAGGGCCATCAGCGCGGTGACCGTCTTCGGCACGGCGGCCATCGTCACCGAGACGGTGGCCGCCGGGCCGCCCCGGCGCCGCCACGCCGAGGAAGTCTTCAGCTACGTCCACGGGCAGTGGGCCTTCTCGCCCAATGACCTCGCCGTTTACCACCACGGATCCGCCGCGGCCGACATCGCCGCCGCGCGGGCCGCTGGCCTTTGCGCCAGCTGGGAAAGTTTCTGAGGGGAGGGGCCGCCTTGAGTACGAAACCTGCGGCCACGCGGCCGCGGTCGGCGGCCGGCCGGGTGCTGAGTCGGCGGAAGCTGCTGCGATCCAGCATCTGGACGGCGCTGGGGGCTGGGGCCGCGGGCGGTTCCCTGCTCGGGCCGGCCGCGCCGGCGTTCGCGGCCTGGCGCGGCGTGGCCGCCCGGCAGGACCGCGGGCTGGCCGCCCAGCCGGCGGCGCCCGCGGCCACGACGGTCGAACCGGGCGCCGTAGCCCCCACCGTGGTGGCACTGGCTGACGCGGCCACGATCGCCGTCGATGCCTCCCAGGGCAACGACTTCCGGGTCACGCTGGGCGGGAACCGGACGATGAGTACCCCGGCCAATCCGGCCAACGGGCAGCAGATCATCTTCCAGATCACCCAGGGCTCGGCCGGATCGTCCACCATCACCTGGGGCACGGGCTACGAATTCTCGACCGGGCTGCCGCAGCCCACGCTGAGCAGCACGGCCGGGCAGACCGACCTGCTCGGCTTCATCTACAACGCGGCCAAGGGCGAGTGGCTGCTGGCCGCGTTCGTGAACGGATTCAGCTGATGACCGATTACCGGCTGTTCTCCGGGACCAGCGGGCCCACCACCGCCATCGCCTACGGCGGGCCGTTCATCTCCGGCGTTGCCTTCACCGTCACCAGCGGCGGCGTGTGGTTCGGCGGCTACTGGTGGTGGGTCTGCAATACCGGCCAGCCCGCCGCGCCGCAGACGTTCGCCCTGTGGCAGCCCTACACGAACGCCACCGGAACGCTCATCGAGAGCGCCACGGTCACATCGGGGGCGCTGACCGCCGGGCAGTGGAACTACGTACCCCTGCCGAACCCGATCCCGCTGGCCATCAACGTCGGCTACGTGGCCGCGACCGGGTTCACCGGCGGCTTCCCGGACACCAACAGCCAGTTCGGCAGCGGCGACCCCTACAGCGCCGGGATTGTCAGCGGACCGCTCACCGCCTACTCCGATCAGAGCGGTTCCCGGCCCGCGCCGTTCTCCGTGGACCAGGGACCGTTCAGCGTGGCCGGCACCGACCCGACCGCGGTCATGCCCGCCTACGGGTCGGACTCGAGCAACTTCTGGATGGACGTCCAGGTCAGCGACACCGCCCCAGCCGGGGGCAGCTATCGGCTGTGGCCGAACTATCCGACTCCGCCGAACACGGTGAGCATTGACACCGGGCAGCAGACGTCGGGGACCGAGTTCAAGCTGTCCCAGGCTTGCACGCTGAACAACATCTGGTTCTACAGCCCACCCGGCGTGTCCGTCCTCCCGTCCCGGTGCGCGATCTGGAACGTGGCCACCCAGGCGGTCGTGGCCGGCACGGACAACACCGCCCCGGCCTGGTCGGGCGGGGCGGGCAGCGGCTGGGTGTCGTGCGCGTACAGCGGCGTCACACTCCCGGCCGGGGACTACAAGGCCTCGATGTACTACGGCGGCGGCCAGCGGTTCTACACCGAGTTCGTGGACTATTTCAGCACCGGGGGCGGCGGCAACGGGATCACTGCCGGGCCGCTCAGCTCGCCGAACGTCGCCAATGCCGCCTCGGCCATCGCGAACAGCACCGGCGCGGTGATCACCGGGAACTCCACCTACCAGGACGGGCCGTTCTCCTACCCGGACACGTTCGACGTCAAGGACAACGGGGAA
Organism: uncultured Actinomycetes bacterium; assembly: GCA_963834515.1. Classification (GTDB taxonomy): domain Bacteria; phylum Actinomycetota; class Actinomycetes; order Streptosporangiales; family Streptosporangiaceae; genus RYN-230. Next base: position 147,929 of record CAWICB010000003.1, read on the forward strand.
CTGCGCTGGATCGACGTGGAAGTGACCCCGGGGGGGACGGCCCCGCCGCCCCCGCCCCAGGTGAACTCGGGAGCCTTCCTGACGTTCTTCCCGTAACCGGGGCGCGTTCAGGGTAGTAGCTGCGCCGGGCCGTGGGCCTGGTGAGCGGGCGGCGGTGGCCGACCGCACCAAGGGGGGACTGGAGTTGACTGTCTACCGGCTGATGGACGGGATGGCGGGGCGCCCGGATCAGGGCCCGGGCCTCACCCGTTACAGCGGCAATTTCCTGGCCGGGCTGGCATTCCAGGTGACCAGCAACGGCTGCTGGTTCGAGGGCTTCTGGTGGTGGGTACCGGCGAATGGTGATACCGGGCCGCAGAATTTCGCGCTGTGGCAGATCACCAACACCGGCCTGGGGACCCTGGTTCCCAGCGGCATCGTCGAGTCGGGCACGCTGACCGCTGGGCAATGGAACTACGTGCCGTTGCCCAGCCCGATCGCACTGACCGCCACGGTGGCCTATATGGCCGCGACCGGCTGGCAAGCCAAGCAGGGCTTCCCGGATACCAACAGCCAGTTCGGCAGCGGCCAGCCCTACGGCGCCGGGATCACCAGCGGGCCGCTGCAGGCCTACTCCGACTCGAGTGGCAGCAACCCGGTCCCGCACCACTGGTCGGCGCAAGGCTGTTTCGGCGTGGCCAGCGCCAACCCCACGGTGACGATGCCGAACCAGGGCTCCGGCTCGGCCAACTTCTGGATCGACGCCCAGGTGACCGACACCGCCCCGGACGGGTCGTCGTACCGGCTGTGGCCCGGCCTGCCCGTGCCGCAGAACACGATCGAGGACAGCGCCCTCAACTTCACGCTGGCAACCGAGTTCAATCTGTCCGCGGCCTGCACGCTGGACAACATCTGGTTCTACTCGCCCCCGGGGGCAACGCAGCGTCCAACCGCCAGCGGGATCTGGCAGGTCTCCTCGAAGACCCTGGTGGCCGGGACGGAGAACACTGCCCCGAACTGGTCGGCGGGAGCCGGCTCGGGCTGGGTGTCCTGCTCGTACAGCGGGGTCACCCTGGCCGCCGGGGATTACAAGGTCGCGGTCTGTAACTCCGCCGCCAGCCCGCAGATGTGGAACCTGGCCACGATCGACTACTGGTCCACCGGGGCCGGTGGTCAGGGCATCACCACCGGTCCCCTCTCGGCCCCAAACCTGGCCCAGGCCACCAGCCCGGGCCAGAGCACATACCAGCAGGGGTCCTCATTTGCCTGGCCCGGCACCTACGACACGGGCGGGGCCCCGTGCTACTGGGTGGACGTGGAGGTCACCCCGTCCGCCGGCGGTACCACCGGCGGCGGACAGGGCGCCAACCCAGGCCAGTTCCTGGCCTTCTGGTGACCAGCCGCGTCAGTGCTGGTCACTCATGGCCGCCGCGGCCTTCTCCGCCTCGGCGTCGCTGAACACGAGCATGACGCCGGGCGGCGGTGCGCCGAAGATCCCGGTGACGGTCGCCTCGTCGAAGGCGCTCTCGTCGGCCACGTTCTGGAAGTCGCGGATCGAGGTCCCAGTGCACTGCACATCGACCTGCGGGGCGCCGCGCCCCGCTCTCAGGTCCTGCACGTCCACGGTCCGGAAATCGACGCTGTAGCGGGCCCGCCCCGATGTGTTGGGGATCGAGGTATGCAGCTGGGTGCCGGAGAAGAGCAGCACCCCCCCGGGGGGCGGAAGCGCCACCAGTTCCTGAGCAGGCTTGTGGTCCACCGCCCCCGGGCGCGACTGCCGCTCCGCGGTGACCTGCGTCGCGGTCGTCAGCCGCACGGCGTTGTTCTGGTAGTAGTCAAAGCCGCTGGACGTGTTGGGCACCGGCTGATCGAAGCTGGCCAGGTCGAAGCTCATGGAGTTGTCTGGCCGGGCGGCATAGACCGGGAGCCACCAGTTGATCTGCTGGGCGGGCGCGCTGTACCACACGTCGCGGTGCCACGGGAAGGCGAACGCCACGCCGGTGGTCAGATGCCCGACCGGGAAGGACGTCCGTGGCTTCGGCAGGTCGTAGTGCGTCTCCCCGGCGGGGAACCCGGCCGCCTTGATGATCTCCTTGACCAGCGCCTTGGACTGGTCGGCGTGGATGAACCTGGGCTTCCAGGTACCCAGTATCCGGGCCATTTCCGCCTTGTCGAAATAGCGGTGGGCCTGTTCGGGGTCGTGCGGCTTGAAGAGCTCGGTGAGCTCCGCACGGACGTAGTCCACAAAGTCGCTGACGGCCTGCAGCCGCGTGAGGATGATCAGATTCCCGTCGTACAGCGTCTGGCGAAGCTCATCTGCCGGCACGTCCAGGTCAACGAAAACGGCCATCTGCTTCCCCCCTCATCGTGATGGATTGACTAGCTGACCCTGCTGGATGTCGATCACTGCTAGATGTCGATCACCGACTTCGCGCAGGTGAAGGCCTCGGCGTAGGGCGCCCGGCATTCCATGCCGCGCAGCCGGGCCAAGCCCAGGAAGACCTCCTCGTCCCACCAGTCCCGGGCCTGCTGGGACGGGAACGACTTGCCCAGCAGCTGCACCTTGAGTTGGGCCAGTTCCGGGGACAGCGGCACGTACACCGACGGCCGGCCGATGTCCCCGTCCCACTTCGGGACCTCGTAGGCCAGGTAGAGCTGGTCGCGGAACACGGTGGGCACGATCTCGGCGACGGTCCGGTGATCCTGGTGCGCATCAGCCACCGAGGGCGCGATGATCAGGTCCGGGCGGCCGGACCCGGCCACCTGCTCCAGGATGTCCTTCACCTCGGCCCACCCGGCCGGCAGCCGCCCCTCGGGCAGGCTGTGCAGCTCGGTCGTGACCTCGGCGCCGGGCAGGAAAGCCCGGGCCGCCTGCCGCGCCTCTGCGTGCCGCTCCGGAGTACCGGTGAGCAGCACGTACCGGGCCCGCAGTCCCGGGTGGCGGTCCGCGAGGCGCAGCAGCGTGCCACCGGCCCCAATCTCGATGTCGTCCGGGTGGGCCCCGATGGCCAGCACGGCCAGCGGGCCGCCCGGCGGCTGCAGCTGGAAGGGCAGCACGGGATCAGCCCGCCAGGAACGGCGCCGGCGCCGCGGCGGCCGGGCGATCCACCTGCTGTGGCCCGTCCCCGGACGGCTGGTCCTGGCCCGACCGCTCCGGATCCCAGATCATCCACGGGCAAGTGCCCCGGTAGTACATCTCTTCCAGCTGCGCCCGTTCCTTCACGGTGTCCGCGGGTGACCAGTACCCCTTGTACGGGTAGCCGATGACGCCCCGCTGCGGGACGAGCCGCCGCATGATCGCGTCCTCCACGAGATCCTCGCCTTCGTGCAGGTAGTCGAAGATCTCCTGGCGCAGCACGAAGTAGCCGCCGTTCTCCCACTGGCGCAGGTCCCGCATCGGCGTCACCTGGGTGATCAGCCCGTCGTCGCGGACGTCTACCACGTGATGTGACGACTGCGGCGGCACGGCGAGCAGGCTGGCCACTGCGCTGCTGGCCTCGAACCGCCCGATGATGTCGGGCAGCTCGGCGTTGGTAAGCACATCCGCGTAGTTGGCCAGGAACATCTCCTCATCCGCGACGAACCGCCGGACCCGCCGCAGCCGCTCGCCGATCGCCGAGTTCAGGCCGGTGTCGACGAACGTGATCCGCCACGTGGAAATGTCGGTGCGCAGCAGCTTGACGTCGCGGGCCCCATTCTCCAGGACGAAGTCGTTGGACTTCGTCTCGTCGTAGCGCAGGAAGAAGTCCTTGACCGCGGCGGCCCCGTAGCCCAGGCAGAGCACGAAATCGGTGTGGCCGAAGTGCGCGTAGTAGCGCATCACGTGCCACAGCAGCGGCCGCTCCCCGACCATAGCCAGCGGCTTCGGTGCGGTGGTGACCCCGTCACGCATCCGCATCCCCAGGCCACCACAGAACAAGACAACCTTCACGGCCAAACTCCCCACATCAGTCGATGTCCAGCACCGGGATCGGGAACACCAGCCGGCCCCCCCAGGACCGGATGTAGTCCAGCTGCCCGCTGATCTCCTCGCGGAGATTCCACGGCAGGACGAGCACGTAGTCGGGCCGGGTCTGCGCCAGCTGCTCCGGCGGGTAGATCGGGATGTGCGTGCCGGGCAGGAACTTGCCCTGCTTGTGCGGGCTGCGGTCCACCGTGTACGCGAGCAGGTCGGTCCGGATGCCGCAGTGGTTCAGCAGGGTGTTGCCCTTGCCCGGGGCGCCGTAGCCGGCCACGGACCGGCCTTCGGCCGCGGCGCTGAGCAGGAACCTCAGCAGGTCGCTCTTGATCCGCAGCACATCGGCCGCGAAGCCCTGGTGCCCGGCCACGGTGTGCAGCCCGGCGGCTTCCTCCGCGGCGAGCACCGCCTTGACCCGGCCAGCCGGCTCACCGGCGCTCTCCTCGGGACGGGCATGAACCCGCAGCGACCCGCCGTGCGTGCTGAGTTCCTCGACGTCCACCACCCGCAGACCCGCCGTGGCCAGCACCCGGGACGAGGTCAGCAGGGACAGGTACGAGAAGTGCTCGTGGTAGATCGTGTCGTACTGCCGTCCCTCGATGAGCCGGAGCAGATGCGGGAATTCCAGCGTGACCAGGCCGGTGTCTTTGACCAGGGCCCGCAGGCCCGCCGCGAAGCCCCGGATGTCCGGGACGTGCGCGAAGACGTTGTTTGCGGCGACCAGGTCTGCCTGCCCATGCTCGGCCGCGATGCGCTGGCCCGTCTGCTCGCCGAGGAACTCCACCACGGTCGTGATTCCGCGGGCCCGTGCCGCCTCCGCCACGTTCGCCGCCGGCTCAACCCCCAGAACTGGGATGCCGCGGGCCAGGAAGTGCTGCAGCAGGTAGCCATCGTTGCTGGCTACTTCGGTGACCAGGCTGCCGGCCGTCAGGCCCAGCTGGGTGATCATCCCCTCGGCGTACCGCTGCGCGTGGGCCACCCATGAATCGGAATAGGACGAGAAGTACGCGTAGTCCGAAAAGATTTCCTCGCCAGCAACATAGGCCGGCAGCTGCACCAGCAGACACGACTCGCACAGCCGGACATGCAGCGGGTAGAACGTCTCCGGATCATCGAGGCGTTCAGCCGCGATGTAGCTCTCGCACAGCGGCGACATACCCAGATCCACGAAAGTCCGGGATAGTTGCGCGCCACACAGACGGCACACAGGTAGCACCGACATAACCCCCCCAAACAGCGGTCAGCCTAACAGCCCGCAATGTTCGGGCACACTGCCCAGTCAGAGACAAGACGCGCGGGCTGGGTGGAGGGTTTACTGGCGCGCGCCACGATCACTGACCGGCGGGGCCGCACCGTCAGTGATCGGAAAGTATCCCGCTGGAGGGGTCAACCGGGGAGCCGGGCTGGGCGTCTCCTTAGTGTTCGCGCCGGTAAGCGTGCGCTCACTGCTATGCGCCGAACTGTGCCGTTATGCCGCAGCTGTGTGCAATTCAATCCTCCGGGAGCCTTTGGTAGGGTCCCTCGGGGGAGATTTGATAGGGGGGCCGTCTCGGTGGTGGCGGAACGGAATACTAGCGCGCCCGACATCGTCCAGCTGGTGCGACACGCCGCCCAGGGAGACGGGTGGGCGTGGGAGTGCCTGGTCAACCAGTACGGCAGGCTCATCTGGGCCATGACCCGCGACTTCAAGCTGGTGGAGAGCGACGCCGCCGACGTGGTCCAGGCCACCTGGCTGCGGCTGTTCGAGCACATCGACCGCATCGAGTACCCGGCCCGGGTGGGCTCCTGGCTGGCCACGACGGCCCGCCACGAGTGCCTGCGCACCGTCGGCGCCCGCAAGCGGATCGTGCTGGTCCACGATGATGACGTCACGCTGGGCGGTGCCGTCGCGGCCGAGCCCGAGGTGGATGAGCGGCTGCTGGCCGATGAGCGCGCTGAGGCCGTCCGCGAGGCCGTGTCCCGGCTGCCCGAGCAGTGGCAGCGCCTGCTTGACCTGCTCATGGCCGATCCACCGGCCTCCTACGCCGAGATATCGGACCAGCTCGGGCTGCCGGTAGGCAGCATCGGCCCCACCCGGGGCCGTTGCCTGGCGCGGCTGCGCGTGCTCCTCGAAGCCTCCTGAGCCCGGACAGCAGCGCCGCAGCGAGCCGCCGGCCCGCTGCCACGGCTTTCATCCGGTAACGTCCGTTTACCGGGTGATAACCGTTGGGGGGTTGGCGGATGACGTCAGGCATCGCTAAGGGCGCCCATGCCGGCGGCGGCTCAGCCGGCCCCGCAGGATCGCCGGGGCTACAGCGTGGGCCAGGGCACCCTGATCGCCGGTGTCGGCCTGGTTGCGCTCGCGCTGATCGCGTTCATCCTGGTGAAAGGGCGGCCTGCCGCGACCCCCGCCCGGCCCGCGGGTGCCCTGGGCGTGGCCAGGACGGTCACCATCACCCGGAGGCCGGCCACCGTCACGTATGTCGTCACCGGTACCCCCGGTGCCGCGGTGAGCTATGGCCCCGCAGGCAGCGATTTCAGCGGCCAGGCACCGTTGCGGGTCACTAAGCGCTTCGGCAGGAGTTCCTACTACGGCATCACCGCGCAGCTCCAGGCCGGGGGATCAGTGCAGTGCGAGATACTGCTCGGCAATCAGGTGATCGCTAAATCGGTCGCGACGGGCGGCTATAACGTCGTCTTCTGCCAGGCCAGGAAGAACCCGCTGACCGGCCGGTGGCACGGGGCGACCGGTGGCCAGGGGTAGCAAGGCCGGTGGCCCGCGACCTCAAGGCCAGGTGGCGGCGTCCGGGCAGGCGTGCCGCAAACCTGCCGGTTCGGGTAAGTTGGCCTACCCGTGTGCGGAAACAACGTCAGGCTAGGAAGATGTGGCTATGGGATACCCGGGGACTCTGTCGCCGACAGCGCAGCGGGCCGAGTTGCTTGACCTTACCGGAGCCCTGGTCGCGGTCATCCTCTTCGTGCTCGTGCTCACCGGCCAGCCAGGGCCCCTGCGCTTGCTGCTGACCCTCGCCTTCACCTTTTTCGTTCCCGGCCGCGCCATCGTGACGAACTGGCCCCGGATGGCACGCTGGTCCGCGGTAGGGATGTCCATGGTTCTCAGCCTGGCTGTGCTCACCCTCCTGGCGACCACGTTTCTGTGGGCCCACCTGTGGCGGCCAGTGCTGTTGTTCCAGGCCGAGGCCGTGCTGAGCCTGGCTGGCCTGGCGGTCGGCGTGGCCCGGCGGCGGAAGGCCATGTGAACCTCAGGGACGAAGTGATTTCAACCAACCGTTCGGGTAAGCCGGGGGCAGCGCTGCCGGCCCCGGCTCCCCGGCGCGCGGCCGTCCATGTCGCTGACGTCACGCTGCCGCTCAGCCTGGTGCTGTGGGCGTTCGGGGTGACCCGGACCAACCCATCGCAGCTTGGGTCTTTCGGGCTGACCACGGACCTGTCCGTCTTTTTCTACGCGGGCGTGGCCCTTCTCATTGTGTCGGCTGTGATCGAACTGGCCACCGTGAGTCCGTCCCGGTGGCGGATGGCCTTGCATGCGGTCGGCCTGGTGGTCATGCTCTACGGGACCGCGCCCCTGGTATACCAGGCCGGCCGGTACTCCTGGCTTTACAAGACTATTGGGGTTGTCCAGTACGTTAACGTGCATGGCCAGCTGAATCACAACATCGACATCTACCAGAACTGGCCCGGATTCTTCGCCCTGGCCGGGTGGTTCAGCAAAGTAGCTGGCGCGGGCAGCCCGGTGACGTATGCGAAGTGGGCGCAACTAGTATTCGAGCTCGCTGCCCTGCCGCTCCTCTACCTGGCCTACGACGCGCTTTCGCTGACCGTCCGGCAGCGCTGGCTAGCACTTCTGCTGTACTCAGGCAGCAATTGGATTGGCCAGGACTACTACTCACCGCAGGCCCTGGGGACGATCCTCTCCCTGGGCATCATGGCCATCGCGCTGCGGTGGCTCTTCATGGGCAACTATGGCCAGCTCACGCGGAGACGGCGGAACCGGGCGGCTCACCAGAAAGAGCCAGCGAAACCGGCTGAGATTTCCCGGCAGGAAGTCCTGGAGGCGTTTTACGCCGTGCAGTCCCAGCAGGGCCCGCCGGGGGTCAACGGGATCACTATCGCTGACTTCGAGCGGGACCTGGCCGCAAATCTGCAAAAGATCTGGGCCCAGATGTGCTCTGGGGCCTACTTCCCGCCTCCGGTCCGTGCCCTGGAAGTGACCCGGGGCGGCCGGGTCCGCAACCTCAGTGTGCCAACCGTCAGCGACAGGGTGGCACAGACAGTCGTCGCCCGGCGGCTTACCGCCCGGCTGGCGCAGGTTAGCGGGGCCCGGGAAACCGACCGGGCCGGCCAGGCGGCACGTTCCGGCGCAGCCAGCTGGACGGTCGAGCTCAACCTGCGGACGGTGTTCGCCAACGCCCGGCACGATCTGCTGCTCAGGGCGCTCGAGGCCACCACTGACGAGAGGTGGATCGTCCAGTACGTGCGGCGGTACCTGCGGGTGCCGGAGCAGCAGCCTGACGGCTCACTGACGGCGCGGAGCCGCGGCGTCGCCGCTGATTCGCCGCTCGGGCCGGTGCTGGCCGATCTGTTCCTCTGTCACGTCCTCGATATCTGGATGGACCGTAACTTCCCGGGGGTCAGGTTCGACCGCCGGCAGACCGTAGTGGCGGTCCAGTGCGTAAGTGAGCAGGAAGCCGGGTCAGTGTCGGCCTCGATTGTCCGCCGGTTCAGTGAGGTCGGCCTGAAGATCCGGCCGGAACGGGTCCGGATCGTGCACCGTGAGCCGGGCCGCCCCGACCAGTACGTCGCTCCCGGGCCAGACCTGGCGCTGACCACGGTCCTGAACCTCCCGCCGTCGGCGCTCGAAGCTGGCCCGCCCCGCGACGAGCAGGTGCCGGAGCCGGTTCCGGCGCGGAGCGGCCAGCAGGCTGCATTCTGCGCCGCCATCCTGCTCCTGTTCTTCGTCATGTCCTTCACTCATGAGCTGTCCCCGTACATCATCATCGTCCAGCTCGGCTTGCTGGCTGGTGGCCGTATGTTGCGGCCACGCTGGCTCCCGGTCGCCATGCTGGCCGTCGCGCTCGGCTACCTGCTGCCGCGTCTTTCGTTCGTGTCCAGCCACTATGGCCTGCTTGATTCGATCGGCAGCTTCTTCAGCAACGTCGCGCCGCCGTCGGCCTCTGTCTCCAGTGCTTATCTGCCGGTGCCGAGAGACCAGATTCTGATCCAGCGCTGCGCAGAAGGCCTGTCGGTTCTCATGTGGCTGCTGGCCCTGGCCGGCGCCTGGCGGCGGCGGCGGTCCGGGCGGACCATGCTGGCCCTGGTTGCCCTCACCTTCTCACCGGCCCTGGTGCTCGTGGCCCAGGCATACGGCAATGAAGGCGTGCTGCGGGTTTACCTCTTCTCCCTGCCGTGGGCCGCCGCCCTGGCCGCCTCGGCTATCGAGCCGGTGACTGACCTGGGCGGCCGGGCACTCTCCCGGCTCGGTGCGGTTGGCCGCGGCCGCCTGGGCCGGACCAGGTCCGTACTGAGCTGGCTGCGTGTCCCGGTCGTGCTGGGCGTGGTCGTGGGATTGTTCTTTGTTGCTTTCTTCGGTGATGATGCCTTCGATGTCATGCCACAGACAGAGGTCAATACGCTGCTGTCTTTCCAGCAGCACGCCCGCCTGGGGCCTATTTACACGGCCACCGGTAACGTGGCCATGCTGGACACCGCTAAGTACAATCGCCTCCAGCTGATCACCATCTTCGGCTCCCTCGACGGAACGCCGGTCGTAAATAAGGCGACACCTGACATTGCGAATGTCCTGGCCCGGAACTCGACCATGTATACCGACGGCCGCCAGCCTGCCTACGTCGTGATCGCGCCGAGCATGATTGCGTACAGCAAGACATATAACGAGGTCCCGGCCCAGTACTTCACTACTCTGCTCGCTTCGCTGGCGCACTCACCGAAGTGGAAGCTCATCGTCAACAACGGGCATGGGACCATCATCTATGAGCTGCCGCCGGGGGCGGCCTGACCCACCTGGGCTGCCCAGCGCCGGCGCTGCCGGCGGGTCGCTGGTCCGGCCGGGCTACTCGTTCGACGGCAGTTGCTGTCGTCGCAGCCGGCTCCAGGGGCGGCCGGGCCGGGTTCCGGCTGTCGCGGCGGACAGCCAGCCGGGCCCGGCCAGCCAGGTACCCGCCCGCTGCCGCGGACAGGCCACTGACGGCCGTGGCCATCCGCCGTCCCGCAGCCGCGTCGCCGCTGACGAAGCCCCGGAGTTCGCGGATCAGCGCGGCCGGGATCACGACCGCTGTGTGCCGCCGCTCGCGCTCCAGCCCGGCCGCGGATCCAGCCAGCCGGACAACATCGGCTTTGGACATTCCCTCGTGCCAGCAGCGGCGCAGGAAGTAACCGAGCCGGATCCGCTCTTCGGTCACCTGGTGGTCGACAGCTGCGTCCGGGACATAGAAGATAGCCGATCCAGGCCGGCTGGCGGTCAGCCGGATCGACAGCTCAGTCTCCTCACAGCCCCGCGGGTTCGAGCCGACCCGGCCCACCGTGTCATCGAAGCCGCCGACTTCGAGGGCCAGCGCCGTCCGCAGGCTCATGCTCGCACCGATCGGGTTGCGCACCTCGCTCACCGTGTCCGGCAGCCCCCGGTAACTGCAGCCGACTACCCAGTCAAACTCGGGTGGCAGCCAGCGTGGCCGGACGCCTGCCCCTGGCCAGCGGGGATGCACATGACCACCGGTCGCCACCACCCCGGCGGCGGAATATGGCCGGATCAGGGAGGCCAGCCATCCCGGCCGGGCCTCCGCATCGTCATCGAGGAAGACCGTGATGGGCTGGGATGCGGCGGCCAGCCCGGTGTTGCGTGCCCCGGATAGCCCGGGAGTCCCACCGCTTTCCAGGACGGTTACCGCTACATCCGCGAGTTCCCTGGCTGCCCGTTCCGCCAGCTGTGGGTTGTGATCAACCACCAGCAGGACCTGTTCCGGCCCGGGCCGCTGCCGCAGCACGGACTCGAGCGCCGCGCGGGTCTGGGTCCATCGCTGCTCGGTGTAGGCACAGACCACCACGGTTACCCCGGACGGGGGAGCTGGCAGATCACGAGCGGCGCTGGCCGTTCCGGGGGCGGCGTCTCCGGCCTGGCTCATCGTCCCTCCAGCCGGGGCAGCCCGCAGCCACTCCGCCGGCCGGGAACGGTCCCGCCTGGCACGTCGTGTATCTGCACAAATATGGATGATAACGAGTATCAGCTCGCTTACCGTGACGGTTAACGAAATCAGCCGGGATCCCGTCCGCTAAACCGGACCAGATATGCGCGGCGCCGGGCGTGCTGGCAACCCCTCGAAACCGCTCCGGCCAGGCTCCCAGCTGCGGGTAAGCACTGATTGTCACCATGTGCCCACGCAGCGCCCTGGAACGGACAGCGCGGTGCCTGGGTCTGCCCCGGCCCGCCGTTACCGTGCCAGCCGGTGCGCACGCACAGTCCAGGCAACGTTGCCCGACGTCCATGGCCGCCGGCTAGGATGCCTCACCGCGACACTTCGGGCCTGGGCACCCAAACTGTTCGTGTTCTCGCAAAACGGTGCTTGCGTGTGCGTATCAACCTGGGACAAAGGTGAAAGATGCTTCCAACGGCTCCGGCCAAGCCCAGCAGGGGGCGGCGGGGGGGATCGGGCCCGCACCGGACCCGGCCGGGGCGGGGCCGTCGGCGGGCGTTGCTCATTACCGGTGTTGGCCTGGCCGCCGCCATAGCCGCTGTTGGTGTCTTTGAGCTCATTCCGCGGCAGGCCAGTGGGCACCCCGCAGCCGATACGCGGATCGCTCACTCGGCCACGCCAACCGCTGGCGGCCAGCCGGTCTTCGTCGGCCACCCGGCCGTGGCGGGCGCGCCGGTCCCGGACCCGACTCCGTCCGGCAATAAAAAGCACCCGGGCTCCGGGCCGCCCATGCCGACCGGTGTGCCGGGCGACTGGAAGCTCGTCTTCGACGATGAGTTCAACGGCGCCGGCCTGAATACTAGCGAATGGTCGACAGGTTGGCTGGGTTCGGGTATTACCGGCCCGGTTAACGCTAAAACAAGGGAGTGCTACGACCCGTCCCAGGTCGCGGTAGGCGGCGGGTCGCTCAATCTCACTCTTGTCGCGAAGAGCGAGTCATGCGGCATCAGCGATCCAGAATATGCGACTGGTCTGGTAAACACAGCGGGCAAGTTCACCTACACATATGGATTCCTTGAGGCCCGGGTCTGGCTCCCCGGGGCGAATGGGGCGCCCAATATGGTGGCCAACTGGCCGGCCGTGTGGACGGACGGGCAGGACTGGCCATACGACGGCGAAGATGATGTCGTCGAAGGCCTTGGCGGCCAGGCGTGCTCGCACTTCCATAGCGCGGCTGATCCTTCGGGGACGGGCGCCGGTAGCGGGACGGGCTGCCCGGGCGGGGTGTACGCAGGTGGCTGGCACACTTTCGCCGCGAACTGGGAACCTGGATCAGTCACCTACTATTACGATGGCGTCAATATCGGGAGCGTGACGCACGGGATAACATCTGCGCCGATGTTCATTGTCCTGAGTTATGATGCCGGCAAGGCGTACCCGAAGGCACCGGCGACGATGAAAGTCGACTATGTGCGAGTGTGGCAGCATCCATAGCTACAAGATGGGCGGCCAGCCCAGGCTGAACCAAGGACCGGTATCTTATCAATGAGCACTCCGCAGCTTTCCGGGTCTCCCAAAGTAACGGTGGTCACTCCTGTCTTCAACGTTGGCCGGTACATCGGTGACGCCGTTGACTCCGTCCTGCGGCAGACGTTCACCGACTTCGAGTACATCGTGGTCGACGACGGGTCCACCGACGATTCCATTGACATTGTCCGGTCCCACGCGGGCGACGATCCCCGGTTCCGGCTGGTACCGGGAGAGCACCGTGGCCTGAGTTCCGCGAGAAATATTGGCATCCGTGAATCGAGGGCCAAGTACATCGCGTACCTGGATGGCGACGACCGGTGGCATCCTAGATTCCTGGAGCGGCAGATTGCGCTGATCGAATCGCTCCCGCCAGATGTCGGGGCAGTGTTCTGCCGGTCACGGATGATACTGGAGAACGGCACCCCCGTCTTCTTTCAGTGGCAGCGCTCCGGGCGGTACGACTTTGATGATTTCCTGACCGGCGGTAACCCAGCGCGTAACGGCAGTTCGCTGTTGATCCGGACCGCATGCTTTGACGATGTCGGCGGCTTTGACGAGACCCTGCACTATGTCGAGGATCTTGAGATGTGGCTGCGCATCGCCAAGGGCTCGAAGACGCCCCTGCTGTGGGCAAGCAGGCACTTCCTGGTTGATCTGCGGTTGCGTCCTGGCTCGGTGACCCGCGACCGGGCAGGCAGCGACGCCGCGATACTTGACTTGCTCGAAGCGCAGACCCCCAATCTGCAACGCCTGCCGCCCGCTTTCGCCTATGTCCGGCCAGCCGTGGCGGCCTTCAAATACGGCGCGAACGACGAGCTGGCCGAACGCTGGGCGGGCCAGGCCAGGGCAGCCGGTACTGGTCATCTGCTCCGCAGCAGCTGGGGGCTGCGCTTGCTGTTCTGGCACAGTCTGCCCCGTTCCGGGCGCCGGGCCATGCGTTCGGCGCAGTCCCATACCCGGAATGCCGTGAAGAGTGCCAACCTCCGGCTGCGCGGCGGGCCGAGCGTGACCTGACGCCCGCAGGCCAGCGTGGCCGACCGGCGGCCGCCCGCGCCTCCCGGTCAGGCTTTTTCCGCGAAACCAGTTGAGTGCTGACCAGGTTAGGTCAGACTTGACCTGATGTTTCCCGCTATGTGGTACGTCGCGCCTGGCTCCCGGCCGCAGGGCCGGCCCGGCGGCCGCGCGGATCAGCTCAGCGGCCACCGGCCATCAGCCGGGTGCCGGCAACAACAAGGGACGCGATGACGGAGACAAGCATCTGGGTTGGCCGGCTGGACTTGGACGACAGCCAGCCCGTCGCCGGAGTAGCTGGCCCGCTGAGTGACCGTCATGGTGCGGCACGGATACTCATCCGCATGCATGGTGCGCCGCTGGGCTATGTCACTGTCCCGGCCGCGCCAGAGAGCACGCTGACGGAGCGGGTTCGTACCGCCGCGCAGGCGGAGCTGGCTGCATCGCTGCAGCAGCACGTGCAGTGGGACGCTGCCGACGGGCAGCGAGACTGGGCCGCCCAGGTCGCCTGCCCGCGCCGGCTGGCCGGCCTGGAGCATCCCGGGGTAACCGTCGTTATCTGTACCCGGGACCGGACGCCCGGCCTGGAAGGGTGCCTGCGCAGCCTCCAGCAGGTCGCCTGTGATCCGCTCGAGATCCTGGTCGTCGACAACGCGCCGACCGGGCACGAAACGCGCGACCTGGTCGCCGCCCTGGCGGTGGACGACCCGCGGCTGCGCTACACATGCGAACCGCGCCCAGGCCTGTCCCGGGCGCGCAATCATGGGCTGGCCACCGCCAAGTTCGACCTGGTGGCCTTCACCGATGACGACACGCGTGTGGATCTGGGGTGGCCGATGGCCATCGCGGCGGGCTTCGCGGCCGACCCGGAGGCCGTGTGCGTAACCGGGCTGGTCAGCTCCAGCTCGCTGGACACCGGCCCGGAGCGCTATTTCGACTCACGGTATTCATGGGGAGAAGCGTTCGAGCCACGCCGCTACGATCTCGTCGCTCACCGTCATCCTTCGGGGCTCTACCCGTTCAGCGCCGGGATTTTCGGTACCGGCGCCAACTTCGCCGTCCGCCGCGCGGCCGTGGACCGGCTCGGTGGCTTCGATCCCCTGCTCGGGGCCGGGAGCCCGGGCCGCGGCGGCGAGGACCTGGACATGTTCCTCCGCCTCATCCTGGCCGGTGGGCGGATCTGCTACCTGCCGTCGGCCGTGGTCTGGCATCAGCATCGTTCCGACACAGAAGCGCTGGGTAAGCAGATCTACTCCTACGGTTACGGGCTGGGTGCCTACCTGGGCAAGCATCTGCGCGATGGCCGGCTGCCGGCTGTGCTGCTCAGCCAGGGCCTGCGCCGGGTGGGCGTGGTACTGCGGCGGATGCGGCAGGCCTCGGAGGCGGGCCAGATGCGCGCCGAAGGCCGGCAGCTGGCCTGGGATGAAGCGCGCGGGGTTCTCGCGGGCGCGCTCTGTTACTACCGGGCTTCGCGCCGCGCCACCAGGTCGCCTGGCAGCCGCTGACTGCCTGCGCCCAGCGCTGGCCGCCGCTGAGCGGCAACCCTCGGCGGGACCGTCGGGCCAGGTCAGGGGATCGCGGCGGCGGTGCCCAAGCCCTGCCCTGACCAGCCGATCCGGCCGCTAAGACCCGACTTTATCGCGATCATGGAATCTCGCCTGTCTCGAGGCGCTGGCCTGCTGATTTGTTGTCATGAGGTAGGGGATTTACGCACTGGCTGAGGGAGTCTGGCTGGCGTCTTACTGCCGTACGGTGGCGGGGTTGTGAGGATGAGCTGGCTGGCTGAGTGCTCCGCCGAGGCGCTCGGCGAGGCGCTGCGGGTGGTGGCACCGGAGCTGGGCGGCTTTCCGGTCGCCGTTCCCCGTCCGGACCCGGCGGCCAACCGTGACCCGCTGTGGTGGTCGTCCAGCGCGGTGGTCGGTGAGCAGTTCATCGCCAAGTTCGCCTGGTCGCGCCCGGCCGCCCTGCGGCTGGTGCGTGAGATCGGCGTGCTGACCGGGCTCGGGTGCGAGCCAGGAGTGCCGTTCCTGCCCGCGGTCGCCGCCAGCAGCACCGACCCTGTGCTCCTGGTCACCAGGCTCGTCCCCGGGGCATCGCTGTTCGAGGTCATCGGCTCGATCGACCCCGGTCTCGCCGGCCAGCAGCTCGCACAGTTCCTGGCCGCCTTGCACCACCCGGCGGCACGCCAGCGTGCTGAGGCGGTAGTGGGCAAGCTCACTGGCGCGCACCTGCCGCCAGCAACGACGGCAGCCTTGCGTCAGCGGTTCGGGCGGTGGGCCCGGGCAGATCAGCGCCGGATCGTCATGCGCTGGTGCGACTGGGCCGATGCCGTGCTCGCCCCGGCCGGCCCGGCCGTGCTGGTCCATGGCGACCTGCACGGCGATAACCAGGTGTGGGACCACGACGAGCTGCGGCTGGTAGCCGACCTCGAGACGGCCGGAGCTGCCGAGCCGGAATACGATCTGCGCACCTTTCCCGGCCCAGCCATGGGCCCCGGCGTTGAGCTGCTGACCTCGGTCATGCGCCACTACCAGCAGATCACCAGGCGCCAGCTGTCGGCCGAGCGGGTCATGGCCTGGCATCTGCGCACCGCTCTCGGCGACGCGCTGTGGCGCAGCGAGGCCGGAATCGCGCTCGCAGACCACCGCACACCACCAGAATGGGTCGACGATCTGGCCGCGCGCTTCAGCCTGCTCGGCATCAACCCCGAAACGGCACCCGCAGCTCCCCGCGGACAGCGGTGACCCGGGCCGCCCACGGCCACTGATCAGGGCACCGGGTCACCTGCCACCAACGCCCCCGCCTGCCAGCCTTACGCAGCCGATCAAGATCAGCAATGCCAGTCAGGTACGCACCGGTTTGATAAATGTCGGGGCGGTGTCCAGGCCCGGCTCTGACCAGCCGATCCGGCCGGTAAGACCGGTATGCACAGAGAGCCCGGCTACGCTGGCGGCGTGCCCAGTTAATCTTTCTGAGTGAGATCGGGGGTGTCCGTGCCGCGCTGGGACGGCCAGCAGCAGGGTGACTGGAGTCCGTACTGGGATCCAGAAAGCACCATGACCATGCCCCACCTGCCGGTGGCGGACGGGCACATCCCCGGGCTGCCAGCGGGCCAGATTTCCCGCCGGAAGACCCCGGCACCCAGCTCTGGCAACTGGCTGCGCCGCGTTCTCTCGGAGTTGCGCAACCCGCTCTACCGTGGTGGCTACCTGCTGGTCGCGAACACCGCCGGGACAAGCATCATCGGCGCTGCTTACTGGGCGGTCGCGGCCCGCCTGTACGGCCCGGAGGCGCTGGGCCGCGCCACCGCCCTGGTCTCCGCGCTGATGCTGGTGGCAACGCTGTCGCAGCTCAACCTGAGCAGCACGCTGACCCGGTTCCTGCCCCAGCTCGGCGCCAGGTCCGCCGGACGGCTCATTAAACACAGCTACCTGGGCAGCATGGTCACCGCCCTGGCCGGCGGGCTGATCTTCGTCGTGGTCGCGCCCCGGCTCAGCTCGCAATGGGACTACCTCGGGAATTCATACTTCCTGTCCGGCCTCTTTATCCTGGCCGTCATCGTCTGGGAGCTGTTTACGCTGCAGGACGCTGCGCTCGTCGGCCTGCAGCGGGCTGGCCCCATCCCGATCGAGAACGCTATCTACGGGGTACTGAAGCTCGCCCTGCTCGTGGCCGGCGTGGTAGTGCTGCACTCGACCGACGTGCTGGCTTCCTGGACCGCCCCGCTTATCCTGCTCATCCCGATCATCAACTGGCTGATGTTCCGGCGCTACCTCCCGGAGCGGGATCTGCACGACCGGGCCGGCGGCCTGAAGTTCAGGCGTGTCGCCCGGTTCGCCTCCGTCAACTACGCGGGCCTGCTGTTCAGCCAGATCACCGGGAACTTCATCCCGCTGCTGGTGATGTCAACCCTGGGCGCGACCGCGAACGGCACCTTTTACATCGCCGGGATCATTACGTCCGGCGCGGTGACGGTGGGACTCAACTTCTCCACCGGGCTGGTGGTCGAGGGCTCGGCATCGCCGGAACGGCTCGCGCAGCTGGTCCGGGGCGTGCTCCGCAGATGTCTGCTGACCATGGTCCCGGCCACGATAGTGCTGGTCCTGGCGGCCCGGCCTATCGCCAGCATCTACGGAGCCGCGGATGCCGCGAACACCGCCGCGCTGCTGCGGGTGCTGGCCATCAGCCTGGTGCCCTGCAGTCTCTATGCCATAGCGTTCTCGGTTGACCGCATCCATGCCAGGCCCGTCCGCGCCACGCTGGGCCAGCTGGCCCTGTGTGTCATGTCGCTCGCCGGGAGCTGGCTGCTGCTCGGGCGGTATGGCGTGCTCGGGGTAGCGGTGGCCTGTGTCGGCGCCGACGTTGTGGTGGCGCTGGTGCGAATCCCGACGATTGTGTCCGCCATCCGGCCGCGGGCAGCCAAGGCCGCCGCTGACTGGGCCATGCCACCTGAGTCGGCGCTGCGGCCTGGGCCGGCCAGGCCAGCCCAGCCAGCCACGCCACCCAAGCCACCCAGGCCAGCCACGCCACCCAGGCCAGCTCCCCCCGTCTGGCAGCCTGGGCTGGCCGGGCCAGCTCAGCCAGCCATCATGCCCGCTCAGCCGGCTAGCCCACCCGGGTCACCGTGGCCAGCCCAGCCAGCCGCGCCACCCCGGCCGCCGTTGCCAGCTCAGCCAGCCGGCCCGCCGCAGCCGGCCAGGGCAGCCCACCCCGCCAGGCCACCCCGGCCGCCGTTGCCAGCCCAGCCAGCCAGCCCGCAACCTCACGTTCCGGCCGGCCAGCCACCGCCCCAGAACGACCGCCATTACTCAGGCCGTCACCGGGCCGCGGGAGCGCATGACTCCGAGGAGTCGGACGGGCAGGGTGAACCGCGCGAGCCAGGTGGTCCCTGGCGGACGGTCCGGGCATAGCACTGGCCGCCCCGGCAGCGCGGGATCCGCGACGACATCACGGGGCCTTCGCCGCCTCACTTGCGGCTTCGTCCGATGGCGCCACCTGGCCAGCGGTCACCCGTAAGAACCTCGTAACCCGCCTAGCGGGTGATCGCCTTCCGGCTTCCCCCTAACATGCCTGATATGTCCTCGCTATCAGGGACGTGGGGGCAGGGAGCTGCCGCCTCTGTCGCCCGCCCGCTCAGCGCCGTCCTCCGCGGCGCCATGCCGTGGCGGTTCCTGGGGCGGGTCCTAGGGCGGATCCGCGCACTGCAATACCAGTGCCAGTCGATCCGCAGGGTTAGCGGGCTGCGCAGCAAGGCCCTGATGACGTGGCTGGTGGCCGGGGAGATATTCCGTGCTGAGCGGGACCAGCCGGCCGCGGGCACGGCCGTGCCGGTCCGGGTCACAGACCTGGGTGGCCGGGCGGTCTGGCTGCGCCCCCGGTCCTCTGACCGGGCGGCATTGGAGTTCCTGTACCTGGATCACCATCTGCCGCCAGCCGAGCTGGCCGGGCCGCCCGGGCATATCGCGGTCTTCGGCGCGAACATCGGCCTGCTGCTGGGCGACCTGGCCGCACGCTACCCGGGGGCCCGCCTGCTCGGTGCCGAGCCGGATCGGGACAATGCCGCCCTGGCCCGGCGGAACCTGGCTCATCTCGGCGACCGGTGTTCCCTGCGCGAGACCGCGGTCTGGTACCGGAACGAGCGGCTCACGCTCAGCTGGGCGCCCGACGCCTGGGGGCAGATACTGGCTGACCGGGCACGCAGCGGCACCGGGACACTACAGGCCGACGCGGTCGATGCCGGGCAGCTGCTCGGCGCGTTCAGCGGCCCCGCGCCGGTCGACTACCTGCTGGTCAACATCGAATGCGCCTGGTACGAGATGCTCAAGCACGGTGCGTGGACCAGGAACGTCCGCTGCATCAAGATCGAGATCGTGAATTACTACGACGAGGCGGTCCGGCTGCTCGAGGCACTGGGCTTCCGGGCCCGGCTGGAGCGGCTGGACTGGGGCGCATTCGCCGTCGGGATCAGGGCCTAGCGGATGTAGCTGTGGGCCCCGCCCGCCGCTGGCTGCGGCGGCCCAGGCCCGGGCCCGGATACTCCGGGGAGCGAATTTATCCCACTGCCGCCGCCAACCTGCCGCCGCCAACCTGCCGCCGCTAACGGGGCGTGTTCACGTTCCCCTGTTGTATAGCTACATATAGTTACACATGTGAGGCTGTCAACCAACTCGTGAGGCTGTGCGTCTTCCTTCAAGTAAGCACATACGTCTACTAACGCACAGCTCTCCCCGGGGTGTCCGCGAGGGGATGGAGAGCGCGGAAGGTCTCACCTATGACAGTTCCTGCAGGCGAAGCGCAACGGCCGCGCGTTTCCGTAGTCATCCCAACACTGAACGAAGCGCGCAACCTTCCGCACGTCTTCGCCGGGATGCCTGCGGACGTCCATGAGGTGATCGTGGTCGATGGGCACTCCGTGGACGACACGGTCGCCGTGGCCAAGGAGCTGTGGCCAGACGTGCGCATCGTGATGCAGACCCGCAGGGGTAAGGGGAACGCACTGGCTTGCGGCTTCGCCGTCGCGACCGGCGACATCATCGCGATGGTCGATGCGGACGGTTCCGCGGACGCGGGCGAGATACCGCGGTTCGTCCAGGCCCTCATCGAGGGAGCCGACTTCGCCAAGGGCAGCAGGTTCGCCAGGGGCGGCGGAAGCAGCGACATTACCCGGTTCCGCAGGCTCGGGAACCGGGTACTCATCGCGGCCGTCAACAAAGTGTATGGCACAAAGTTCACCGACCTTTGCTATGGCTATAATGCATTTTGGCGGCACGTCGTTCCTGTAATTGGCCTCGATCCAATCTCACCCTGCGGTCCCGGTAATGATGGCCGCCTGTGGGGCGATGGCTTCGAGGTAGAGACGTTGGTCAACGTCCGCGTCGCTAAAGCAAATCTGGTGATAACCGAAGTGCCTAGCTTCGAGAGTCCCCGTGTCCATGGTGTGAGCAACCTGAACGCCTACCGCGACGGCCTGCGTGTGCTCCGCACCATCCTGGCTGAGCGCCGCCACTCCCGCGGCCTGCGGGCCCGGTGGAGGGCCGAAGCGGCGTCGGGCAGCACGATTGATGCAGCTCAGGGCACTGCCGGCAGCTTTGCTCAGCCGCACCTGGTGACGGACATGACGACGGGTGCCGTCGCCCCGGCCGATGGGCTCGATGAGTCGGTAGCGTAACGCTACCGGTACGCTCAGCACACTGAGCGGTGCGCTCAGGGCAGCAGCGCGCTCAGCGAAAGGGTGAGGTGGACCATGACGGCCGAATCGCTTCGCTCTTCCCTGGGAAGGTACCGGCCACGCCGCGTCGCGCATCAGAGTGCGGTCCGGGGCAGGCTGTGCATCGAACGCTGGGGCCTAGCCGCCCGGCATCGCGTTTCGGCCGGCCCTGCTCCCGTCCGGCGCGGCCGGATTCTCGCGTATCACTCGGTCGGAACACCGCAATGGGGCGGCATTAACGACGTGAGCCCGCGTGACTTTGAGCGTCATCTGCAGATCGCCGTGGACGATGGCTGGAGCTTCGCCACCCCGGCCGAGGTTATCGCCGACCCGGACAAGCCGCAGATCGCGCTGACGTTCGACGATGGGGCGAGCAGCGTACTGGCCACCGCCCTGCCCGTGCTGCGCCATCACGGGATTCCCGCGACCGCGTTCATCGTGACCGGCTGGGCCAGCGGGCAGATCCCGGACCGGTCCCGGCGGTTCCTGCTGGACTGGCGGGGGGTGAGCGCGCTGCAGGCGGGCGGGATGACCGTGGCCAGCCATTCGGTTACCCATCCCGATTTCGGCCGGCTGGAGCCAGCCGAGGCGCGCCGGGAACTGGAGACCTCGCGCGAGCAGTTGCGCCGGGTCCTGGGCGTCGAGACCGACGAGTTCGCCATCCCGCTGGGCCAGTCCAGTAACTGGACCCAGGCGGCCGACCTGGCCGCGGCCGAGGCAGGTTACACGAAGGTTTACGCGCAAGCTGTCAACACCCGTCCCAGCGGGACCATCGAGCGCACCTTCATCACCAGAATTGACCGTCCCATGATCTTCCGTGCGGCACTGGCTGGCGCTTACGACAACTGGGAAGAGTGGTACTAGCCGGGCCTCTTTGTCCCGCCTGCCCCGTGGCGCGGCCAGGTCAGGCGAGTGCGGACATGGCTGACCGCTCTCCGGGCGGGAACGGCAGCCGCGCGGCGCCGAATATCACGGACATCACCTGGTCCTGCTCGTCGTGCGTGAGCTGGTGGAACAGCGGAAGAATGAGGCTCGAGGCGGACAGCCGCTCGGTCTCGCCCAGGTGCGCATAATCCCCCCGGCCCGCATAGGCCGGTTCCAGGTGCGCGGCCATGATCCCGCGGCGCGCTGAGACGCCCGCGTCAGCCAGCCGCTGCAGCAGGTCGTTCCTGGTCACCGGGAAATCGGCGGGCAGCACGATCCAGAACGACTGGAAGTTCGTGGTGCCATAATCGGGGTCAGCGATCATCCTCAGGCCAGGAATCTGGCCGAGCAGCCGCTGGTACCGCTGGGCCAGCTGCCGGCGCCGGGTGATGACCTCCCCCAGCCGGCCCAGCTGGACCAGGCCGATGGCCGCCTGCACGTCGGTCATCCGGTAGTTGTAACCGAGTTCCAGGTAGCGCTCGATCACTGGCTGGCGCTCAGCGTGCCGGTCGGCCGCGCTGACATTCATCCCGTGCTCACGCAGCCGGCGGAGCCTGACCGCCACGTCCGGGTCGGGAGTCGTGATCATCCCGCCCTCACCGGTGGTGAGCAGCTTGCGGGGATGGAACGAGAACGTCGCCAGGCTGGCTCCCGCGCCGGCGGCCGGCCACGGTAGGTGGCCCCCGCCGCGCACGCCGCGTCCTCCACCACGGTGATGCCGCGCGGATCGCACAGCGCCCGCATCGCGTCGAGATCAGCCGGGACGCCGGCCTGGTCGACCAGGATCACCGCCCGGGTACGGTCGGTCAGCAGCGGCTCGACGGTGGCCGGGGTGAGGTTCAGCGTCGCCGGATCGACGTCGGCGAACACGGCCTCGGCCCCCACGTAGCGCGCCGCGTTCGCGGTCGCGATGAACGACATCGACGGAACCACGACCTCGTCACCGGCTGACACGCCGGCCACGATCATGGCCAGGTGCAGCGCGGCCGTGCACGATGAGACAGCCACGGCGTGCCCGGTCCCGGTCGCCCCGGCGAACGCGGCCTCGAACTCCGCGACGCGTGGTCCCTGAGCGATCCAGCCGGACTCGATGGCCTTAGCCGCGGCCGACGCCTCCTCGGCGCCCAGCAGCGGGCGGATCACCGGGATCATCGCTGCCCCCGCCACCACGCGACCAGGCGGGACAGACCCTCGTCCAGTCCGATGTCGGCCTTCCACCCCAGCACCTGAGCTGCGGCCGAGGTGTCGGCCAGCCGCCGGGTGACCGCGTTGACGCCGCGCGGCGGCCCGAACTCCAGGTCCAGGTCGCTCCCCATGGCCCGCTGCAGCGCCTCGGCCAGTTCGACCAGGCTGGTCTCGGTGCTGCTGGCGATGTTGAACACCTGATCCGTAGCGTCGCTGGCTGCCGCCAGCAGGTTCGCCCGGGCGATGTCCTCGGTGTAGACAAAGTCCATCGTCTGCAGGCCATCGCCGAGGATGAGCGGTGGCTGGCCCGCCTCGATCCGCTCCATCCACCGGATCAGGACCTCGGTGTACAGACCGTAGATGTCCATCCGCGGCCCGTAGACGTTGAAGTAGCGGAGCGCCACGTAGTCCAGCCCGCGCATGGCATGGAAGCTGCGCAGCAGCCCTTCGTTGAACGTCTTGGCCGCCCCGTACAGCGTGTCGTTGTCGTACGGATGCTGGCGCTCGGTGGTCGGGAAGTGGTCAGCCAGCCCGTACACCGACGCCGAGGACGCGGCCACCACCTTGCGGACGCCCGCGTCGGCCGCTGCTTCCACGATCTCGTACGTGCCGTCCACGAGGACCTCGAGGGCCAGGCGCGGCTCGGACGCGCATTGCGTGATGCGGATGGCGGCCTGGTGGAAGACGAGATCTATCCCGCTCATCAGCTGCCGGACCAGGGCGGTGTCGCGGATGTCGCCCACTTCCAGGCGTACCCGGTCACTGTCCAGCGCCCCGGCCAGGTTCTCCCGGCGGCCGCGGACGAGGTTGTCCAGCACGATGATCTCACCGGCGCCCGCCGCCACGAGCTGGTCCACGATCGTGGACCCGATCGTGCCGGCTCCGCCGGTGACCAGGCAGCGCTGTCCTGTTATCACAATGTCCCCTCGGTTATCAGTCGTGCAGGCGGGTCAGATACCGTGCAGTTCCCGTCGGTGCCAGCGCCATCTGTCCTGCAGGTGGCGGACTACCGCCGACCAGATGAGTGGCTGCAGGTAGGGCATGACGGCAGGCCCGATACGGCGGCGCAACTGCAGGCTACGGTAGGTGCTCAGGCTCGCGGCCCCGGGCCAGCAGTCGAACGCGAACGCGGTCAGTTCCGCCACCGCTACCCGGTCTGTCCGGCGGCGGTCGTACGCGCGAGCGGCGATCCGCAGGGCGTCCTTGGCCAGCTGGCGATGAACGGTCTGCGAAAGCTCGGCCGCATCGGGCAGCACGTCCGCGCAGCGCAGCAGGACTGCCTCGTAGGCGGACCTGATCTGGCTGAGTCTCAGCAGGTCGTCGCCTAGTACCCCGGACATGTTGCCGCCGTGCCTGCGGTAGAAGGCCTGGTCGGCACGGACATAGCCCACATCGGCGTAGGCGGCCAGCCGCATCCACATCTCCGCATCCCCGGTGTGGTACAGCTCGGGATCGTAGCCGCCGACCTGATGCTGGAGGGACGTCCGGACCACCACCTCCGGCGAGAAGATGCACGTCTGCGCTTCCCTGAAGCGCCGCCCGAGCCACCAGTGGCCTGGCCAGATGGTCTGGGAACGGCCGCTGGCCTGGGCGGGCGGTGGCTCTTCGCCGTCGCGGAACTCCACTGCGTGACCGTAAACGAAGCCCACCTCAGGGTGCGCATCCATCAGATCGGCGGCCCGGCGCAGCGCCCCTGGGGCGAGCCGGTCGTCAGCGGATATCAGCACGCAGTAGTCCCCGTCCGCCCAGCCGAGCAGGCCTTCGTTGTACGTGGCGATGTGGCCGGCGTTGACCGGATGAGCCCGCACCTCGATCCGGCCGTCAGCGGCTGCCAGCTTCAGTGCGGTCTCTGCGCTGCCGTCTGGTGAGGCGTCATCGATGATCAGGACCCGCACGTCCACGCCGGGCTGGTCATCGAGGGCGCTGCGCACGCACTCGCTGAGAAAGCGGCCGTAGTTGTAACAGGGGATGACAACGTCGACCCGGCTCAACGCGCGCCTTCCTGGGCGACCAGCCCGCCGGCCGGGCCGGCGGCCTGGCCCGGCTGGCTGCCGCGC
The DNA here is from genome assembly GCA_963834515.1 of uncultured Actinomycetes bacterium. Classification (GTDB taxonomy): domain Bacteria; phylum Actinomycetota; class Actinomycetes; order Streptosporangiales; family Streptosporangiaceae; genus RYN-230. The sequence continues at coordinate 172,928 of CAWICB010000003.1, forward strand.
AGCGGTACCGGCACCCCGTTCCGCTCCATGCTGCGCGACGCCGCCTCGAGGATGTCGAGGACCCGGAGGCCAGAGCGGCCGTCGGTCAGCGACGGGCGGCCGGTGCGGATGCAGTCCGCGAACTCTTCGACCATGCTGGCCAGGGCCTCACGCTCATTGAGCGCCGGAGATACCAGGTCGCCGGTCCGGTAGGAGACGAAGGCCTTCTGCCGGTCCTCGGCCCTGGCGTCCTGCGCTGGCACCAGATCCACACCACGGTCATAGATGGTCACCCGCTGCAGCGGGTTAAGGTCATCCCAGACCAGGGCACGCTTCGACCCGCCGATCATGGTGGTGCGGACCTTGGTCGGTGACAGCCAGTTCAGGTGGCAGTGCGCGATCGCCCCGCCGGTGAGCTGAAGGGTCAGGAACGCGATGCAGGACCGTCCCGTCCCGATCGGGTCCGCTGCGTGCGTCGCGACCGACAACGGCTCGACCCCGGGCGGCAGGATCGACTCCAGGATGGAGATGTCATGCGGGGCCAGATCCCACAGCACATCGATGTCGGGCTGCACCAGGCCCAGGTTGATCCGCACCGAGTCGAAGTAATGCAGGTCCCCGATCTCGCCCGAGCGCACCAGCTCCCGGATCTTGAGCACGGCCGGGGTGTAGCAGAACGTGTGATCGCACATGAGCACCAGACCCGCGCGGCGCGCCTCCTCGACCAGGCGGAGCCCGTCGGCGTACGTGGCGGCCAGCGGCTTCTCGATGAGCACGTGCTTGCCAGCCCGCATGGCCGCGAGCGCTATGTCCAGGTGAGTCCCGGCCGGAGTCGCAATAGCGACGGCGTGCACCCTGTCGTCGGCCAGCACGACGTCCAGGTCGTCGGTCACCTCAACGGTCGAGTACGGCCCGAGTACCTGCACCGCGCGGGGCCGGTCGATGTCGCACAGCCAGGTCAGCCGGTACTCGGGTGAGCTGCCGAAGTTCCGCACCAGGTTCGGGCCCCAGTAGCCCGCGCCCACCACCGCGAGGCCGATCGGTGTCTTCGGCCCGCTGAACTCGCGCTCAAACTTCATAACCTCTCCTGCCTGGGGGCAGCCGCCCGGGAGGGACCCTGATCATCAGGACGCCGCAGGCGAGCCGGGCCACTGCGTGCGTTTCCCCTGCTTACTGGCTGGCCGGCGAGCCGCACGCCAGCCGGCACCCAGCACGGTCGGTGTGCTACCGGCGGTCCCGCAGGGGCTGGTCTCGTGCGATGCCCTGCCAATGTTAGACACGCAGACCGCCCAAAATGTTTACAAACCCGCAATGCTCTGACGAGAACCACCTATCTGCCGACGGACAGCGACTTGCTGGCCACACCCCGTGATCGGATTAATCGCGTACCGGGACAGGGTGCCGCAGCCGCGCCCCGGCCCGGCGCCCGAGATCGAGCGCGCGGATGCCGGCGAACCTGCCGCTGGCCCGAAGCACGCCCGCCGCCCGGCGGCCCGGACTCTCCGGGTGCGCCACCATGTCCCCGCATATCTCCAGGACGCGGTCGGCCGCCGCCTCATTGCTGAACACGGCCAGTGCCGTCTTACGGCCGAACTCCCCCAGCTCCGGCCAGCGGCTGCGGTCAGCAGCCAGCTCGCCGATGATCGCGGCCAGCCGCGGGGCGCCATCGCTGCCGTCACCGAGCCCGTAGAAATTGTGCTGGAGATACTGCGGCATGCTCTCCGGCGTCAGCGTCTCCCAGTAGCCTCGCTCGCCCTGGATCACCACGGGTTTGCCGAACGCCATGCCCTTCTGCGCCGACGTCCCCATGCCGAGGACGATGTCGGCGGCGATGTACGCGTCCCGCGGATCCATCATCGGGCCGGTGAGCGTGACCGCCTCGCGGCCCAGCCGCGCATTCGTGGCGTCGGCCGCGTGCTGCAGCTCTTCGCGGCACACCCCGTCGCCGACGATCAGCAGGCGAAGGCGCAGCGCCGGATCCACCATGCCGACGGCCCTGATCGCCGAGAGCAGGCCCTCACGCTTGAGAACGGGCGACAGCCGGGCTCACGATTACGGCCACCAGCTCGTCGCCGCGCAGCTCAAATCGCTGGCGTGCCGGGCCGGTCTCGGCGACCGGCGCGTTGGCCTCGGTATCGACGGGGCACACCACGGTGTAGACCTGGCGGCGGCCGCGGCTGCGCTCGATACCCAGCTCGTTCGTGTAGCCCACGATCATGGGCAGGTCCCGGGGCACGAACGGGGGTATCTCGACCGCATAGACCGTGGACAGCACCGGCGTGCCCATACTGAGGTGCGGCCCGTACGCGGCCTCCAGGCTGGGCAGCCACTCGTACGCATGAACGAGGTCGATCTGGCGCTCACGGACCAGCGCGTTCAACTGCCGGATACCGGGCACCGACGGCCAGTCGCGGCGGGCCGTCCCGGCCGGCACGTACTCGAGTCCCAATTCCGCCACCCGCTCCCGCAGCGGGCCGTCAGGCGAGTAAACGATGACCTCGTGCCCGCGCTGCTTGATCAGGGCGCCGATCTCGATGGCATTGATGTGACTTCCGCCGATCGACAGCCGGAACAGGCTGATCACGATCCGCACCGGTCCTCCATTCAGTCGGTCAGCCCAACGGCCGGGCCTGGCCGGAGTACCTGCACTGCGCGGGACCCGTCCATGCCGCATAGCCAGATCAGCCAGTACTCAGGTGAGCGGGCGAAGTTCCGCACCAGGTCCAGACCCCCGTAGCCCGCGCAGGTCCCGCCCGGTGCCCGGCCAAATATTAGACGCGCGGTTCGGGAAGAAATATTACCCTCAGCTGAGAGTTTCATGAGGATTTGATGATCCTGCGCCGGTGTGTCCAGGCCAGGTCACGTGCCCGGCCCGGCCGTGATCTCCAGCACGCCGCCGGATTCGGTGAACAGCTCGCCGGTCTCCGGGCACCGCCACCGCGCGTCGTCCGGCACCAGCCTGACCCCGGCCCGGCCCACCCAGCCGATCCGCCTGGCCGGCACACCAGCGAAGAGAGCGAACGCGGGCACATTCCTCGTCACTACCGCGCCGGCCGCGATGAGAGCCCACCGGCCGATCTCGACCCCGGCCACGATGACCGCCCGGGCGCCGACCGATGCGCCCTCGCGGACCACAACGCCACGGGCGTCCCAGTCCGCAGGCCGCTTCAGCTGGCCACGCACGCCGACCGACCGGGGGTACACATCGTTGGTGAGCACGGCGGCCGGGCCGATAAAGACGGCGTCCTCCAGCCGGGCAGGCTCGTACACCAGCGCGTAGTTCTGCAGCTTGACGTTATCCCCGAGGACAACGCCAGGGCCGACGTAGGCACCTCGGCCCACGATGCAATTACGCCCCACCCGCGCGTGCTCGCGGACCTGCGCGAGGTGCCACACGGACGTTCCAGCCCCGAGTTCGGCTCGCTCGTCGACGTCTGCTGACGGCTGGACCCGGATGTCCTGGACACCTGTCTTCCCGTTGTCGTTCGGCAGCACGGCCCCTCGGATTCAGTAGTATCTGCTCCCGGACAAGACGGATCACGGCCGACATGACCACCCACGAGAGGACGATGTGACCAGTCACCCTGAGACCATCACGACGATACCCCTGGTCAACATGCGGGCTGCGCACGCTGAAGTAGCGGCCGAGATCCAGGCCGGGTTCGATGACGTGCTGGCCAGCACCGCCTTCATCAAGGGCGCGGCGGTAGAAGCGTTCGAACGTGACTACGCAGCGTTCACCGGGGTTACGCACTGTGTCGGAGTGGCCAACGGCACCGACGCGGTCGAGCTGGCCCTGCGCGCGGCCGGGGTGACGGCCGGAGCTGAGGTCATCATGCCGGCCAATACGTTCGTCGCGACCGCGGAGGCCGTCGTACGCGCGGGCGCCCGGCCCGCGTTTGCCGACGTGGACCCGGACTATCTGCTGCTCGATCCGCGGACCCTGGAGGCGGCGCTGAGCCCGGACACCGCGGCGGTGCTCCCGGTGCACCTCTTTGGCCAGCTGGCACCGATGGCAGCCATCGCCGAGGTCGCTGGCCGGCCGGGAACCGTGATCATTGAAGACGCCGCCCAGGCGCATGGCGCGACGCAGGACGGCCAGGCCGGCTCGTTCGGTTTGCTGGCCGGCGTGAGCTTCTACCCGGGCAAGAATCTCGGCGCGTACGGCGATGCCGGGGCGGTGCTGACTGAGTCGGCCGAGCACGCCCGGCACGTACGGCTGCTCGGTGACCATGGATCGGAGCGCCGCTACGAGCACGTCATCATCGGGTTCAACTCCCGGCTGGACGCGTTCCAGGCCGTGGTGCTGCGGGCCAGGCTGCGCAGGCTCGCGGCCGGCAACGAGGCGCGGCGGCAGGCGGCGGGACGGTACAGCGAGTTGCTCGCTGACGTGCCCGGCGTCACGCTGCCGATGACGGCGCCCGGCAATGAGCATGTCTGGCACCTGTACGTGATCAGGGTCCCCCGCCGGGACCACGTCCTCCAGTGTCTGCACGACGAGGGGATCCAGGCCGGGATTCACTACCCGGTGCCCGTTCACCTGCAGCCAGCGTTCCGGCAGTTGGGCTACGGCCCCGGCGACTTCCCGGTGGCCGAGGCTGCGGCCGGTCAACTGCTGTCACTGCCGCTCTACCCCCAGCTCACCGAGGAGCAGCAGCTCAGGGTGGTGGACGCGGTGCGCCGCGCGCTCCGGTGAGCGCCCCAGATTCCGCTATCATCCCAGCCAGCTCAGCTAACCCCGCTGAGACATCACGACTGAGCAGGCATCGTCTATGCGAGATTTCCAGTCGGCGCAGGCCAGGGGCCGCGAACACCTTCTGAACGGCATCAAAATAGCGTACGGATCTATGCGCGTCCGCCGCCACCGGGGAGCCACGTTCGGGAAGCAGCCAGTGATACTGGGCAAGGTGCGGTTCCGGTTCCGCGGCACGGTCCACATTGGCGACAAGTTCATGGTTGAGGGCATGACGGCCGGAGTAACCATTAAGGTGGCCCGTGACGGGATGCTGTCGATCGGCAACGGCTGTTACATGAACACTGGATCCTGTATTGAGGTCTATAACGAAGTGCGGATCGGTGATCACGCGCTCATAGCGCCGTTCGCATCAATTGTTGATGACAACCGCCACGAGGTCGAGCCCGGCTCGCCGCGGGCCAAGGGCCCGGTCATCCTGGGCAACAACGTCTGGCTGGGGCGGAACGTCGCCGTGCTACCCGGCATCACGATCGGGGATGGCTCGGTAATCGGCGCAAACTCGGTGGTGTCGCGAGACATCCCGCCGGGCTGTTTCGCCGCCGGAGCGCCAGCACGTGTTATCAGGAAGCTTGACCTGCCAGACGGATGGGTGCGCCGGTAGCAGCTGAGTCATGACGCCCGACGAGTCATAACGGTAAGTAATGTATTCGACACGGATAGTTAGCAATAGGCCGACGACAACCGATACGCCCGCATGGGCGTCCTGTTAGCAACAGAGCGCACCCTGGCCACCAGCCACCGCACGGGCTTGCCTGCGCCCCCGGCGTCAGCCGGGGGCATGATCAGCTCACATCCGAGGTGGGAACTCATGGCAGATGATCCCGGCGCGGCGGCGGGCCGGCCGCGAGTATCGGTCGTCATCCCGACCCTGAACGAAGCCCGCAACCTGCCGCACGTCTTCGCCGGGATGCCAGCCGACGTCCATGAAGTGATTGTCGTTGACGGCCACTCGACCGACGACACGGTGGCCGTGGCGCAGCGACTGTGGCCGGACGTCCGCATCGTGATGCAGACCCGGAAAGGCAAGGGAAACGCTCTCGCGTGCGGGTTCGCCGCGGCGACGGGTGACATCATCGCCATGGTCGACGCGGACGGCTCAGCCGACGCAGGCGAGATCCCGCGCTTCGTGCAGGCACTCACCGACGGCGCCGACTTTGCCAAGGGGAGCAGGTTCGCCAAGGGCGGCGGCAGCAGCGACATCACTCGCTTCCGCAGGCTCGGGAATCGCGTTCTGGTGGCCAGCGTAAACATTGTCTACGGGACCAAGTACACCGACCTCTGCTATGGCTATAATGCGTTTTGGCAGCATGTTGTCCCGCTGATCGGGCTGGATCCGATTACGCAATCTGGTCCTGGCGATGCCCGGCTGTGGGGTGATGGCTTTGAGGTGGAGACCCTGGTCAACATCCGTGTGGCCAAAGCCGGCCTGGTGATTTCTGAAGTGCCCAGTTTCGAGAGCCCGCGGGTGCATGGCGTTAGTAACCTGAATTCATTCCGCGACGGCATGCGCGTGCTCCGGACGATTCTCGCTGAGCGTCGTCAGTCGCGCAGGCTCAGCGGCCGCCGGGCTGATCACCGGGCCGTGGCGGCCCAGGCCCAGCCCGGCGCGAACGCCGGAGCGCCGCTTCATGAGCGCCTCATGGCGGGCGCAGCCGCGGTCCAGCGCACCGAGACGGCAGTTGCCGCCGCGGCGGAGCCGGCCGCGGATATTCCACGGGGCGAGACCATCGCCACTTAACCTCAAACTTCGGCTTGCGGCCGAGCAGCGCCGCCATGAGAGCAGAGGAGGAAGAGGTGGTCTTCCGCGGTATCAGAGGTCACGACGGGCAGCCAGATGTCATTCTGGTCGATACCACCTGGGACACTGCTGATTTCTTTGCCTATCAGCTGGCCAAGCGCGGGCTGAACGTGCACGCTTTCACGCAGTATCTTCGGCGGCCGTCCTATCTGCGCGTCGCGTACCCGTACCGGTCCTACGTGACGGAACCGCTGGCCAGCGGGCCATCTGACTCCTTTCAGTCTATGGTGGAAAGAATCGATCCGGTCTGCATCATCCCGTGCACGGAAGCGGCGCTGTACTGGCTCTGGGATCAGCCGGGCCACATTCAGGAACGATGCCTTCCGAATGTCGCTCCCGCGATGCGGCCATTGCTTCTGGATCGTGCCCTGCTGCTGGAGAACGCGGCTGCCTGGGGTGTGTCAACCCCCGAATCAGTACCGCTCACCAGTCCCGGCGACTGCCGTGCCGCGATAGCGGCTGGCTTGCCTCTCATGGTCAAGGCGGGCCGATCCATCGGAAGCAACGGCGTGGCCCTGTGCCGTACGCCCGACGAGGTCATCCGGGCATTTGAGGAGTTCTCCCGCACGGGCGCATCTGTGTCGGCGCAACGTTTTTACGTAGGACCGACGTACCTGGCTGGCGCTCTGTTCGTTAATGGCGAGGCAGTACATTTCTACGCCGGCGAGAAGACAGTCGTGTGGCCGCCCTTGACCGGCTTTTCATATGCGCTGCAGTCGGCCGCGGAGCCGCACTTCACATCGCTCCTGCAGTCAGCGCAGACCGTATGCAAGAACCTGGAGTGGACCGGGTTGGCGTCGTTTGACTTCGTGCTCGACGAAGAGGGCTGCTTCCGGTTCGTCGACTTCAATCCCCGGCACTGGGGGTCAGGCGATGCCACGCTACGGTCGGGGGTAGATCTGTACGGCGGCCTGGTTCGCTGGATAACCGACGGCACGGCGGGCCCGCCCAGCAAGTCCACTCCCGGTATCACGCACCGGGTATTCCCGAAATATACGTTCCAGCCGTCTGGGGTGAGCACGTGGCGGCGGCTGGCGGGATTGCGCGACGCGCCCTGGGACGACCCGGCCTTCGTGACCGGTGAAGTGACGCTCGAGTTCCTCCGCAGTGCCCGCCGGGCCGCAGACAAGCGCAAGCCCAAGAAGGCCGGGTAACTGGCCCAGCCCCGGGCTGGAACGTGGACGTGCCGGGTCGGTCGAAGTAGGCCAGCACGTCAGCGCCAGAATTCGGTGAGCTGCCCGGCAAGGGCTCTGCCTTGGTTGTAACCGGCCCGGGCGGCGGGCGGACGCGTCGACGGATCCATCAGGTTGACGCCGAATGCGTTGCGGGAGTTGCTATCCGGGAAGATGGTTTCGACTCTGCTGCCGCGTGCGCGTAGTTCGCCGGCCTGCGCGGCAAGATGGATGCCCCAGTCCAGCGGCGCCCGTGATCTGCCACCCAGTGGTGACAGCACCAGCACCCGCCCGTATCCGGCGGCCAGATCGGCATTCTCGTTGGATCGGTAGCCGCCGTCGATGTACCGGCTGCCGCCGATACTGTGCGGGGGGACGCCGGGCCCGGCACAGCTGGCGGTGACGGCGTCCACCAAGCCGACTCCGCTGTGGCGGTCGAACACGACCGGTTCACCGGTATGGGCATCGACAGCCACGATGAGCACCGGCCGTTGCGGCCAGCGCTGGCTGGGCAGCCGGGCGGCGACGGTGGCGCGCCGCTGCGTTTGCCCGGAGCTGCCCGACGCCGCATCCATTTCGAGCGCCGCCGCACCCATTCTGCGGCGCATGTCGGCCGCATCCTCAGCGGCACCGATGATTCTGCTCGTTTTCTCCAGATGATCCGCCGCCGGCCTAGTCGGAACGCGTCCACGGTCGGATCCGACCGGACCAGTCCGTGGCTGGGGCGCAGCGGCGAGGATGTTGGCCAGCAGTTCGGCCGGTTGGGTCGCGCTAGTTATCTGGGCCGCGGCCGTCGATCCGGCCGACGTCCCGATGATCAGATCGGCCTCGGTCACATCCAACCCGGCATCGAACAGGCCGGCGATGACGCCGATCTCCCACGCATTGCCTGCCGATCCGCCACCACCAAGGACCAACGCTCGCTCGCCCGCGGCGCGCGCCCGCCTTTTGGCGTCGGCCTGCCGCTGATCCTGGTCGGACCCCGTCGTCGAGGTGAAGTGCAGAGTTGAAGCGGGTGTTGTGTTCATGGGAGTCGCCTCTCGCGAATTGCCTGTCGGGCGCTCCCGGTGACGACTACCTCAGTCGCGCGATCGTGGACTGCAGGGGAGCACCCACTGCGGATACTGCGTTCATGGGTCTCACCTCCTGCCGATGGATCACGATCGCCGGAACGCTAGCACCCCGGCGACGCGGTGCGCAACCGGCATTATGCCGGTTGCCGTGTCGCTGTCGAACGCGCCGCCGACCGCTACATCCTCATCTGTGATGAGCCCCTAATCCCGGCGGATCAGAGCACGTCCAGCAGCACGCTGATCAGTGATGCCCCGCCCGTAGTGGGCGTGCTGGTGCTGGTCGGTGCCGGGCTGGTCGGTGCCGGGCTGGTCGGCGGCGGAGTCGTCGGCGGCGCAGTGGTCGGCGGCGCAGTCGTCGGCGGCGCCGTGGAGCGCTTGGTCGTCGGTTTGCTGGTGGGTGACTTGCTAGAGGCGGTCGGCGAGGGCGACTTCCGGGCGGTCTTCGACTTCGTGCTCGCGGCCGCGCTCGACGGAACCCCGGCCAGCTGGTTCCCGACGGCGCCGGAAACGACTGACCCGGTCGTGGACCCGGACTTCGCGGACCGGGCTTTGCCCCGGGATGGCGAGCTCGCGGCGGATCCGGCCGATGGCGAAGCCGAGACCGTGACGGCCGGCTGCGTGGCCGCGGACGGTGACGAGCCATGGGCGTTCATTTTGACGAACAGTGCCCCGCCGCCCACCAGGATCAGCACGGCCGCAGCGGCCACCGCGGCCATTACGCGCTCGCGTCCCAGGGTGAAGCCGGCCCGGGACCCGCGCAGCACCGGGAAGCCGTCGGCCCGGAACGACTTCGACCGCCGGATTACCCGCTCCCGGTAGCCCGTCGGCCCCGGAGACGGATCGGTGAGGAGATGGGAAACATCCTGCCGCAAGGAGGGCGGGACCGCGGGCGGCACGAGCAGGCCGAGCATGGCCGCGGCGCTGCGGTCGCGGGCCGAACGCCTGCCGGTCAGCGTGTCGTCCGGCAGGCTGGTCCAGCCGCTGCTCTGCTCAGCCACCGGAGACGCGGCGAGCAAAGCACCCAGCGACGCCTCGAAGCTGGACCGTGCTTCCGCGGCCAGCGCCACGGCCCGGTTGCCAGGCAGGCCGAGAACGTCCCCGAGATCGGCACCGTCCAGTTCGTGGCGCACGTTGAGTTCCAGCAGCTCGCGCTGGCCAGGCTTCAGCTCGCCGAGCGCCGTCAGCACCAAGCCGCCGAGCTGCGTCTCGTGCGGGCTGGCCGCGAACGCTTCGGCATAGTGCGTCATGTCGGCCGCTTGCGAGCCCCCGCCCTGCACCCGGCCCTGGCACTGGCTCCGCGCGATCGCGAACAGCCAGGCTCGCATCCTGCTTGGGTCACGCAGCATGGGCAGCTTGGCCGCGACAACGATGAAGGTGTCCTGCACCGCCGTGGCCGCATCGGCCTCGTTGGCCAGCTGGGCCCGGCAGTAAGCGTAGAGATCGTACGCGTACTGGTCGAATGCCCCAGCCCCAGACGCGTCCCCGTGCATGATCGCAGCCACGATCTCCTGATCGTCCATAGTTGTAAGACTCCTACCCCGGCAGGCGCGATGACCGGACAGCGGTCGGCGTTACCGTTTTGTTATACGATCTCCCCGGCGGTGCCCGGGCTGATGGCCGTGCTGCCGCAGTTACCTGCCCGGGCGCTCGCGGTGAAACTCGTTCTGCGCCGCAGCCAGCCCGTCCCGGAGCAGCGTCTGCACCGCGTCCGCGGCCTGATCGACCAGGAACGGCAGTTCCTCACGTTCGGCCGCGGTGAAGTCCCGCAGTACGTAGGCGGCCGGGTCCATCCGCCCCGGCGGCCGGCCTATCCCGAAGCGCACCCGGTAGTACTCCCGGGTGCCCAGGGCCGCGGTCACCGAGCGAAGCCCATTGTGACCGTTGTCCCCGCCACCGAGCTTCAGCCGGATCGTGCCGAACGGCAGGTCCAGCTCGTCATGCACCACCACGATCCGCTCTGGGGGCACATGGTAGAAGCTGCGTGCCCCGGCCACCGGGCCGCCGGACTCGTTCATGTAAGTGAGCGGCTTCAGCACGGTCACCGGCGTACCGGCGAGCTGCCCGTCGGCCGTGCTGGTGCGGAACTTGCCCGGCCGGAACTTGCCGCCGATCCGGCGGGCCAGCTCGTCGGCCACGAGGTAGCCGGCGTTGTGCCGGTTCCCGGCGTAGCCGGCCCCGGGATTGCCGAGGCCCGCGATCAGCCAGCGTTCATCCGGCATATCCTGCGCCTCACCGTCCGCACCGGCCGGCCTGGGCCGCCGTCCGGACCACCACGCCGCGACGGAGCGGGCGGCCAGGCTACTCGCCGCCCTCCGCGGCCTCCGGCCCAGCCTCGGGCGCCTCGCCCTCGGGCACCGGCGCGGGCTCGGCCGACGCAGCGGCCTCGGCCTCCGGCGCGCCGATCTCGGCTTCCAGCTGCTCGGCGGTGGGTGCGGCGATCACGTGCAGCACCAGGGTCTCCGGCTCGACCGCCAGCGACGAACCGGGCGGCAGCTTCAGGTCGCCGGCGTGCACCGCCGTGCCGACCTCCATGTCCTGGACGTCCACCTCGATGGAGCCCGGGATGTTGGTCGCCTCGGCCTCGATGGACACCTGGACCAGCTGCTGGTCGAGCAGGCCGCCGGAGTACACCTCACCGGTGACCTCGACCGGCACATCCACGGTGACCTTCTCGCCCCGGCGGACCAGGATCAGGTCGACGTGCTCGACGAAGCCCTTGATCGGGTCGCGCTGCACCGCCTTGGGCAGCACCAGCTGGTTGCCGCCGGGCAGCCCGTCCAGCCGGATCAGCACGTTGGGCGTCTTCAGCGCCATCATCACGGCGTGACCAGGCAGCGTGATGTGCCGGGTGTCCGTGCCATGGCCGTACAGGACGGCAGGAACGCGGCCGGCTTGCCGCTCACGGCGGGCCGGGCCCTTGCCGAACTCGGTGCGCGGCTCAGCCGCGATGCGGACCTCGGGCACGGTACTTGCTCCTTACCACAGCCTGATTGCTGGTGCGGCTTCTCACCGGATGGGCCTCCGGGTGCCGAGGCCCTGGGACAGCCGACAGGCACGCCACAGCGGGCGCGCCTGTCGAAGTCTAGCTCAGAACTCGCTGTGGGCCGGCCGGGCGGCCGGGTCCGGCTACCCGCCGGGCATCGTGCCGTCCCTGCGGGCCGGGCACGCTCGCGCGGAACGCGGTTGGGGTGATCCCGTGGGTCATGCCCGGGGTGCCCTCGTGGGCTATGGCGCGGCCAGGGCGGGCCCGGACAAGCGAGGCTCCGCCGCCTCACCTCAGGCGAGGGCGGCGGAGCCGCAGGCATCCCCGTGCTACCAGAGCCGGCTAGTCGCTGGAGTCGTGCGACATGCCCGGCCCATCGCCGGCCGGCTCATCGTCGTGCGACATGCCCGGATCATCGGCCGGCTCATCGTCGTGTGACATGGCGGGCTCAGCGTCATGCGACATGGCCGGCTCGGCGTCGTGCGACATCGCGGGCTCGTCGTCGTGCGACATCCCCGGCTGGCCGCCTGCGGCAGTGGAATCTTCCATGTTCGTGTCCTCTCCTGTTCCTGACCCCCGGGAGCCGGGAAGAAAGACAACTCGGGCTTACGGGACAGCAGCGTACCGAACGGCCTGCCAGCGGCCGCAGCCAACAATTACCGGGCCTGGTCTTAACTAACTCACTGAATGGACAGGTTCGGCCGGGCCAGCTCACCGGCCGAGGTCGCGGAACTCAGCGCGGAGCGCGGACGCCCGCTCCATCTCGTCCAGTCCCTCGTAAATGATCAGTGCCCGGTGCAGATAGTCCCGGGCCTGGGCCGGCGCCGCTCCGCTGAGGCACGCCCGGGCCAGGTGGCTCAGCGTGCCGGCTTCCTCGAGCCGGTCGCCCGCCGCATGCCGCAGCGTCAGCGCCCGTTCCAGGGCCGCCACCGCATCGCTGCCCCGGTCCACACTCAGGTACGCCGCACCGAGGTTGTCCAGCGCATAACCCTCGCCCCGGGTGTCCCCGATGTCCAGGAAGATCTCTCTGGCCTGTTCCAGGCTGTGCACTGCCTCGGGTACCCGGCCGAGCGCCAGGTACGTTTCACCGAGATTATTGAGCACGACGCCCTGGCTGTATGGATTGGCTGCCTCACGCTGGATTTCTAGCGCCCGTTTCAGCAGCTCAAGGGCCTCGTCATAGCGGTGCAGCAGGCCATAGGTATCGGCCAGGCTGGTGGCGGTCTGCACTTCCCCCGGCAGGTCCCGGATTTGCCGCCGGATAGTGAGAGCCTGCTCGAAATAACTTGCCGCGTCCCCCATTCGGCGCCGCAGGTAAGCCGTGCCCAGGCAGTTCAGCACCAGCGCCTCGGCCCGCTGATCTCCGAGCTTGCGCGCGCTGGCCAGCGCGATCTCGTTGGTCTCGACCCAGTCGGCCCAGTAGGTGCGCCGGTTGAAGAAGCCGACCGCAGCCACCGGCAGCTGCCAGGCCACCTCGTGCAGACCGGACCCGGCCGCCTGCCGGGTGGCCGCGACCAGGTTCGTCCGCTCCACCTCGCACCAGTTCAGTGCGTCGTTCACGGTCTGGAAGCCGAGCGGCTCGCAGCCCGGGCCGCCCGGCGCGAGCGCGAACTGGTAACGGTGCGGCGCCACCATGTGCGCGACCGCGTCAACCGTGTGCAGGTACCAGGTGAGCAGCCGCCGGATGGCGTCGCGCCGGGCATCGGCCGTTTCCTCCCGGTCGGCCCGGTCGGCGGCATAGGCCTTGAGCAGGTCGTGAAACCGGTAGCGATCCGGTGCCGGGGATTGCAGCAGCTGGGCATCCACCAGGACCTCGAGGGCATCCGCCACGTCCCCTCCGTCCTCGCCGATCAGGGCCACCGCCGCGGGCAGCCCGATCGACGAGCCCTGCCAGGTGCCCAGCAGGCGGAACGCGTGGGCCGCCTCAGTCCCGCCGTGCCCGGGCCGCGGGGGGAGGCTGGTGAAGCTCACTTCGAAGCACGCCCGGACAGCCAGGTCACCGGTCTGCAGCCAGTCCAGCCGCCGCCGCTGGTCGGCGAGCCGGGTCGCGATCGTGCGCATGCTCCACCCGCTGCGGGCCGACAGCCGGGCGGCCGCGATGCGGATGGCCAGGGGCAGGCCCGCACACGCGGTGAGCACCTCGGTGGTCGCCTGCGGGTCGGCGGCGGCGCGGTCCGCGCCGATAATGCCGGCGAACATCTCCCCGGCTTCTGCCGGTTCCAGGACGTCCAGGTCGACGAACCGGCTGCCGGCCAGGTCGGGCATCCGGTTCCGGGTCGTCACCAGCACCGCGCAGGACGCGGACCCGGGCAGCAGCGGCCGGACGTGCGCCGCGTCTTTCGCGTCGTCGAGCACGATGAGCACCCGCTGATCAGTCAGCCGGCTGCGGTAGTGGGCGGCGCGTTCTTCCTCGTCGGCCGGGATGCGGGCCGGATCCATGCCGAGGTCACGGAGGAACCGGGCCAGCACGTCGCTGGGCGGAGCCGGGGTCGGCGAGGCACCCTGCAGGTTGGCGTACAGCTGCCCGCCGGGATACTGCACGCGCAGCAGGTGGGCCGCGTGCACGGCCAGGGTGGTCTTGCCCAGGCCGCCCGCGCCGATCACGGCCGCCACCACGACGGCCCCCGGGCTGTCCGGCTGGCGCGGGCCGGACAGCAGGTCGCGCAGCCGCTGCAGATGGCCGGCCCGCCCGGTGAAGTCAGGGATGTCCGCCGGGAGCTGGGACAGCCGGGGCAGTGGCGGCCCTGGGCCGGCCGGGCCGGCTCGGGTGGCACCGCAGTCACCGGCAACGCAAACGGCGAGTCCGCGGGCACCGGCGTTGTGCTGGATAGTGGGCCGTCACCCGGGTCGGCCCGCAGGATGTGCTCGAACAGCTGCTGCAGCTCGGCACTGGGGGTCACGCCCAGCTCGTCGGCGATCACCTGGCGGGCCTGGGCGTAGGCTTCCAGGGCCTCGGCCTGGCGGCCTGAGCTGTACAGGGCGCGCATGAGCAGCGCCCACAGCTCCTCGCGCAGCGGGTGGTCGGCCAGCAGCCGGTGCAGCTGGCCGACCACCTCGGCGTGCCGCCCGCAGCCCAGGTCAGCCTGGATGCGCAGCTGCAGCGCGTCGATGCGGGATTCCTCGAGCCGGCTGGCTTCGGCGCTGACCAGGGTCGAGGGGGGCACGTCCGGCAGCGCCCGGCTGCCCTGCCACAGGCCGAGGGCCTCGCCGAGCAGGCCGGCCGCCCGCCGGACGTCGCCAGCCGACAGCGCGTGCCTGCCGTCGGCGGTCAGCTGGCCGAACCGGCCCGCGTCGATGTCCCCGGCGTCGATCAGCAGCTGGTAGCCAGGAGCCCGGGTGGTCAGCACCGTGCCGTCGGGATCACCTATCAGCTTGCGCAGCCGGTGCACATAGACGCTGACCAGATTGTGCGCCTTGGCCGGTGCCCCGTCCGGCCATACCTCGGTGATCAGCTGGTCAGTGGAGACGACCTGGTTGGCCTGCAACAGGAGCACGGCCAGCACCGTGCGCCACTTGGGTGCGTTGATGCCGTTCCAGCTCCCGTCAACCTGGACCTCAAGGGGCCCAAGTACCCGAAACCGCATCGGCTGTGCCTCACGCTCGGTGACTGCCCGGACCAGGCCAATCGGCCAGCTGGGCCAGGCACGACTCAATCATGAACCAAATCAGGTCGGTCTGGGCAGGCACCAGCGGGAGTGTTGCCGGGCAGCCCAGGTCGATGCGGCTCAATCACGGGTCAATCGTGGCGTAAGAGCCCACCGCCATTCTTCTACTAAGACCCCAGCAGCAAGAACCGGGAACCGGCAGGGGGACCCAAACCGGGGGGGACGACCGGGATCGGCGCGGACCGCCATGCGGGGGCGCAGTCCGCGAAACCCCTGGTCAGGGCAGGATCCGCGTGCGCCTGCCCTGACCAGGGACGGTCCCGGCCAGGGTGGCCAGGCGTCATGGCCCGGGGGCCCGGAGCGGTGGCCGCCGTCTTCGTCGCTTGCGGGGGCGAAGACAGCGGTCACCTTGGCGCCCCGCCAGACGCCGCAGGCCGGCGCCGGGTCCGGGGGATGGCCTGGTCCGGCCTGCGGCTCAGCCGGACGGGCCGCCGCGCCCGGCCCGGCTAGCTCTGGCCGTCGAACAGGCTGGTCACCGAGCCGTCGCTGAACACCTCGGTGATCGCACGGGCGATCAGCGGGGCGATGGACAGCACGGTCAGCTTGTCGAACCGGTTCTCGGTCGCGATGGGCAGCGTGTTAGTCACGATGACCTCGCTGATCCGGGAGTTCTTCAGCCCGTCCACCGCGCTGCCGGACAGCACGCCGTGGGTGGCGGTCACGATCACCTTGGCCGCCCCCTGCTCGAACAGCGCCTCAGCCGCATTCACGATGGTGGCCCCGGTGTCGATCATGTCGTCCACCACGATGCAGGTCCGGCCGGCCACCTTGCCGACCACCTCGAACACGGCCACCTTGTTGGCCACGTCGGGGTCCCGGCGCTTGTGGATGATGGCCAGCGGGCAGCCCAGCCGGTCGGTCCAGCGCTCACAGACCCGGACCCGCCCTGCGTCCGGCGCGACCACCGTGGTCTGCGAGATGTCCAGGTTGCGCTCGATGTAATCGGCCAGCGTGGGCAGCGCGAACAGGTGGTCCACCGGGCCGTCGAAGAAACCCTGGATCTGCGCGGTATGCAAGTCCACGGCCATGATCCGGTCCGCGCCCGCGGTGAGGAACAGATCGGCCATCAGCCGGGCCGAGATCGGCTCCCGGCCGCGGCTCTTCTTGTCCTGGCGGGCGTAGCCGAAGAACGGCGCGACCACGGTGATCCGTTTGGCCGACGCCCGCTTGAGCGCGTCCACCATGATCAGCTGTTCCATGATCCACTGATTGATGGGCGCGGTGTGGCTCTGCACCACGAACGCGTCACTGCCGCGGACCGACTCCATGAAGCGGACGAAGATCTCGCCGTTGGCGAAGTCGAACAACCGGGCCGGGGCCGGCTCGATGCCGAGGTGCTGGGCGATTTCGCTGGTCAGTTCCGGGTGGGCCCGGCCGGAGAAAAGCATGAGCTTCTTCTCGCCGGTCGCGGTGATACCGGTCACGCGTTCTGAGCTCCCTCGTTCGTCGCGGCCCGCGGCTGGCCGCGGGCCCGCTGCCCCGGGTCGACTCGGGTTCCCGGGGGAAGGTAGGCGAAAGGCCCCACGGTGGCGCCGGCCCCGATCTCGGCCTGCCGGCAGACTGACTGGGTGATGATCGCGCCCTCGCCGACGGTCGTGTCGCGGAGCAGGCACCCCGGGCCGACCCGGGCTCCCGCCGCGACGGTGGTGCTGCCCTCGAGCTGGGTCCCGGGCCCGATCTCGGCATCGCGATCCAGGCGTACCCCGGTGTCGATCCAGGTCGTCGCCGGATCGACGATCGTGACTCCGGCGCGCATCCAGTCGCCGAGCAGCCGTGCGTTCAATATCTGCCGCGCCCGCGCCAGCTGGGCGCGGTCGTTTACCCCAAGAACTTCATCAGCGTCTTCCAGCGTAACCGACGCGACGTGATGGCCATCGGCCCGCAGGATGGCGATCACGTCGGTGAGATATTCCTCACCCTTGGCGTTGTCGGTCGGCACCCGCTTGACCGCGTCGCCGAGCAGGTGGGCCTCGAACGCGTAGACGCCGGAGTTGATCTCGTCTACCGCGCGCTGCTGCGGGGTGGCATCGGCCTGCTCGACGATCCGCAGGAACGCGCCCGACCCGTCGCGGATAATGCGGCCGTACCCGGTGGGATCCGGGACACGCGCGGTCAGCACGGTGGCCGCCGCCTGCCGCTTCTGGTGCTCGCGGATCAGCGCGGTCAGCGTCGAGCCGCGGAGCAATGGCGCGTCCGCGTAGGTGACCACCACCGTGCCGTGGTCCAGGCCCACTTCCTCGATCACGGTGCGCACCGCGTGGCCGGTGCCGCCCTGCCGGTGCTGCACGACCGGCTGCACGTCCGGGTCATGCTTGGCCAGCCACCCGGTGACCTCGCGGCGGCGGTGGCCGACGACCACGATCAGCCGGACCGGATCCGGCTCGCGGGCGGTGGCCAGGACATGGCCCAGCAAGGTGTTGCCGCAGATCTCATGCAGCACCTTGGGGGTATCGGACTTCATCCGGGTACCTTCGCCCGCGGCAAGGACGATGACCGCAGCCGGACGGCTCACGCTCACTAGTGGTGCTCCTCGGTTGCTGCTCCCCGGTTCCCGGGATCACCCGCCCCCGGTCACGCCGGCCGCAGGCGATCCTGGCCGCCGCACAGGCTGGCTGGCCAGTTCACGCGCCCGACGACTGCAGGATACCGTCCGGCCAGCCGGCAGGCGGCGGGTTGGGTGCGGTAAACCCCCTGCTCAGCGGAGCGTAGCGGAATCCGCACGAGCCGCCAGGCTCCGCCGCGCGGTCGGGCTGGCCCGGGCCGGCACAGCGGGGCTGGCGCCTGCTGGAGCAACGGGATTCTGTCAGCGGTGCCCGCTAGCATTCGAATATGAATTCGCCTGATTTAGCCGCCATCGGGGCGCGGCGCGGAGCAGAGTTCGAGCAGTTACGGGAGCAGGCCATCGCGCTGCGCCGGGCCGGCCGGTCCCGTCGCGAGATCAAGGAGCTCCTCGGCATCGGCAGCAACGTCACACTCACTGAGGCGCTGCGGGGAGAGCCACCACCCGAGTGGACCCGGCGCCCGCAGGCCAAGGACGCGTTGCACGCCAGGGCACGGGAACTGCGCCAGGCAGGCCTCGACTACGAGGAGATCGCGGGGACGCTGGGAGTCTCCAAGAGCTCCGTCTCGCTCTGGGTCCGCGACATGCCGCGGCCGCCCCGGCTCAGCTACGAGGAGTGCCGCAAGCGTGCCGCCGCAGGAGCCCGCAGGTACTGGGCGGCCGAGCGGGCAGCCCGGGAGGCCAGGCGCGAGGCCGCGCGGGCGGCGGCCGCGGCCGAGATCGGCGTCCTGTCGCCCCGGGAGATCCTCCTCGCCGGCGCGATCGCCTACTGGTGCGAGGGCGCTAAGAGCAAGCCACACAACATCAGCGAACATATCTGCTTCGTCAACAGCGACCCTGGCCTGATCAAATTCTTCCTTGTCTTCCTCAGCACCGCCGGAGTCGATTCATCGCAGCTTCGGTTCTCCATACAGATCCACGAGAGCGCAGACGTGCAGGCTACGGAGGAGTTCTGGCTCAGGGTCACCAGAGCCGCGCCGACACAGTTCCGCCGTACCACGCTCAAGCGGCACAATCCACGGACCGTCCGCAAGAACGTGGGCGCTGACTATCACGGGTGCCTGCGCATTGACGTGCTGCAGAGCGCGGACCTCTACCGAAGAGTCGAAGGCTGGGGCCGGGCAGCTACGGCTACTGACGTCATGCCTCAGCCGATCGCGCCCTGATGCCGGCCAAGTCCTAATCCTAGGTGAGGGCTCCCGGGGGAGGACTCGAACCTCCGTTGATCGGACCAAAACCGATAGTCATGCCACTAGACCACCCGGGATTGCATCTGCCGCAACTCTACCGGGCCAGGGCCGCCAGGGCTTGCGCCGGAGCGTCCGCCGGCCGAGCGGCCAGGCCACTGCGACCCTGCGTGAGGGGGGACTACTCAACGCAGCGCGTCTCGTCAGCCGAGACGGGTTGAGTTGACCACGGACAGCTCAATAGCTGGCTACTAGGTGAAATCTTTCTCAGCGGGATGGTGCAAGTTACGGTGTCGTAGGTTACGGTGACGTAAGCGTCATGAGTTCTCCGGAACTGGGTAGTGGCGTCAGGACAGCGACGCGAGGCCCCACCCTCAGGCCCCCAGAGCAGAGCGAGGTTCACACCATGACCGCCTCCCCCGAGACCGTCACACCGGGGACCGTCCCCAGCCCGGCGCCCCAGGTCACCCGGCGCGTCCCGCTGCCCGAGATCGACCCGGAGCCGAACGGCCTGGTCGCCCGGCTACTGATCGGCTCGTTCGTGGTCGTCCCGCTCATTGGCTTGCTGGCCGGCATCGTGCTGGCCGCCACCACGGGCTGGATCACCTGGCACGACGCGGTGATCGGGCTGGTCTTCTACGTGGTCTCCGGGATGGGGATCAGCATGGGCTTCCATCGCTACTTCACGCACTCCTCGTTCAAGGCCAACCAGGGGCTGCGGATCGCACTGGCCATCGCGGGCAGCCTGGCCATCGAGGGGCCGGTGCTGAACTGGGTGGCCGACCACCGGCGGCACCACAAGTACAGCGACAAAGAGGGTGACCCGCACTCGCCATGGCGGTTCGGCAACGACTGGAAGGCGCTGACCAAGGGCCTGGGCTACGCGCACGTGGGCTGGCTGTTCGACGCGAACCGCACGTCGCAGGCCAAGTTCTGCCCGGACCTGCTGGCCGACCGGACGATCCGCCGGATCTCCCAGCTGTTCCCGCTGTGGGTGGCGATCTCGCTGTTGCTTCCCGCGCTCATCGGCGGCCTGTGGTCGATGTCGCTAGTCGGCGCGCTGACCGCGTTCCTGTGGGCCAGCCTGGTCCGGATCTGCCTGCTGCACCACGTGACGTGGTCGATCAACTCGGTCTGCCACACGTTCGGCAACGAGGACTTCGAGGTGCGGGACAAGTCGCGCAACGTGGCCTGGCTGGCCATCCCGTCGTTCGGCGAGTCCTGGCACAACCTGCACCACTCCGACCCGACCTGCGCCCGGCACGGTGCGCTCAAGGGCCAGATCGACATCAGCGCGCGGGTCATCGCCTGGGCGGAACGGCTCGGCTGGGCCTATGACGTCCGCTGGCCGGACAGCTCCCGGCTGACCAGCAAGCTCACCGGCCTGCGCGGCAAGGAGCTTGGCTCGATGACCGACCGGCAGCTGGCCCTGGCCGGTGACCGGCAGCCAGATCAGCAGGCGGCCCGGCCGGGTGACCAGAACGCTGCTTGACCGCCATGATGGGCGGGTGACCAATCCCGACCCTGGCAGCAACCACCGCAAGCGGATGACCGGTAAGGAACGCCGCGAGCAGCTGCTCGACATCGGCCGCCGCCTGTTCGCCGAGCGGGGTTTCGAGGGCACCTCGATCGAGGAGATCGCCGCCCAGGCGGGCGTGTCCAAGCCGGTGGTGTACGAGCACTTCGGCGGCAAAGAGGGCCTGTACGCGGTGGTGGTGGACCGCGAGGTGGAGCGGCTGCTCTCGATGGCCACCGAGATCCTCGGTGGCGCGCATACCAAGGAGAAGTTCGAGGCGGCGGCGGTGGTGCTGCTCAAGTACATCGAGGACGACGCGGACGGGTTCCGCATCCTGGTCCGCGACTCGCACCCGGCCTCCGGCGCGGGCACGTTCGGCAGCCTGATCAACGACATCGCGAGCCAGGTGGAGTACATCCTGTCCGACTTCTTCGCCGCCCGGGGCTACGACCCGAAGCTGATCCCGATGTACGCGCAGATGCTGGTCGGCATGGTCGCGATGACCGGCCAGTGGTGGCTGGACGCGCGTAAGCCTCCGCTGGAAGAGGTCGCCGCGCACCTGATCAACCTGGCCTGGAACGGCCTGTCCCAGCTCGAGGCCACGCCGCGGATCTCGCCCGAGGTGGCCCGCCGGGCCCGCAAGTAACCGGCCGGGCTACCGGGCGGCCGGCCAGCGGCTACCGGGCGGCCGGCCAGCGGCTACCGGGCGGCCGGCCAGCGGCTACCGGGCGGCCGGCGCTACCGGTGGGCGACCACGAAGATGCGCCGGAACGGCAGCACCGTGCCGTACGGCGCGGCCGGGTACGCCGCGCGGAGCTGGGCGCCGTAGTCGGCGGTGAACTCCGCCCCATCCTCCGGGGTGAGCGCGGCCAGCACCGGGCGGAGCCCGCTGCCCCGGTACCAGTCGAGCACGGCATTCTCCCCGTGCAGCACGTGCAGGTACGTGGTCTCCCAGGCGTCCACCTCGCAGCCGGCCGCGGCCAGTACGTCCAGGTACACGGCCGGATCCATGGCCTGGCGGTTCAGCTGGACGCCGTGCAGCAGCGGCCGCCACCGGGTCGAGGCGGCCAGGTCGCGCAGGATGGTGTGGCTGGGCTGGTCGAAGTTGCCGGGCAGCTGGAAGGCCAGCCAGCCAGCCGGGGCCAGCCAGCCCGCCCAGCTGGTCAGCAGGCTGAGGTGACCCGGCACCCATTGCAGCACCGCGTTGCAGGTGAACACATCCACCGGCCGGCCCGGCTGCCAGGTCCGGATGTCGGCCAGCGCGAATGCAAGCCGGGACCCGTCTGCCGCGGCGGGGCCGGGGTCACCGCCGTCCGCGGCGCCGCCCCGCGGCCCGGCGCCACCCCGCGACCCGGTACCGGCCCGCGGCCCGGCACCGCCGCGCGATCCGGCACCGCCCCGCGCCCCGGCGCGGCCGCGTGATCCGGTGGCCCGGGCCACCGCGCTGTCCGCCTCCGCCCGGGCCGCCTCGATCATGGCCGCCGAGCTGTCCACGCCCAGCACGTGGGCTTCGGGCCAGCGCGCGGCCAGCAGCGCGGTCAGGTTCCCGGGGCCGCAGCCCAGGTCCACCACGTAGCGGGGGTCGGCGGCATACACCTGGGTAAGCAGGTCGAAGAAGGGCCGCGCCCGTTCGCTGCCGAACCGCAAGTAGGCGGCTGGGTCCCACATCCCCCACCCCTCCTCGTCTCCCGACGTCAAGGCACAGGTCGACGTTGGCGGCCCACACTCTTGATGTCAAGAGATATGCTGCGCCCATGGACGAACGTCCAGGCCGCGGCCGGGAACAGCGCGACGAGGTCGACGATCTCGTGGCTGCCTGGCGCGCCGAGCGGCCCGACCTGGACGTGGAACCGCTCCAGGTGCTCAGCCGGGTGTCCCGGCTGGCCCGGCACCTGGACCTGGCCCGCCGCGCCGCGTTCGCGGCGCACGGCCTGGAGACGTGGGAATTCGACGTGCTGTCCGCCCTGCGCCGGAAGGGAGCCCCGTATCAGCTCTCCCCGGGCGCGCTGCTCCGGGCCACCCTGGTCACCTCTGGCACCATGACCAACCGGGTGGACCGGCTGGCCGCCGCCGGGCTGGTCCGTCGCGAGCCGGATCCGCAGGACCGGCGCGGTGTGCTGGTCACGCTGACCCCGGCCGGCCGGGCCCGGGTCGACGCGGCCCTGGCCGACCTGGTCAAGCACGAGCAGGCGCTGCTGACCGGGCTCAGCCCGGCCGACCGGGCCACGCTGGCCGGCCTGCTCCGGGTGCTGCTCGCCCCGCTGGACGCCTAGCGCTAACCGGACTGCTCCGCCGCCTCCAGCCACTGCTCCTCGAGCCGGCCCCTTTCCTGCTGAACGCCCCTCAGTTCGGCCCCCAGCTCGGTCAGCCGGATGTAGTCGGTGGCGTTCGCGGCCAGCTCCGCGGTCAGCTCGGCTTCCCGGCTGGACAGCCGGTCAAGCTGCCGTTCCAGCCGCTGCATTTCCTTGCGCGCGGCCCGCTGGGTGGCGGCCGAGCCCGGCTGCGGCTCCGTCCCGGCGGCGGGCGCCGGGCTGGGCGGCCGGTCCGCGGCGGCCGCGGCCCGGCGGAGTTCCAGGTACTCGTCCACCCCGCCTGGCAGGTACCCGAGCCGGCCGTCGCCGAGCAGGGCCAGCACGTGGTCGGTCACCCGTTCCAGGAAGTACCGGTCGTGGCTGACCAGCACCAGCGACCCGGGCCAGCCGTCCAGCAGGTCCTCCAGCTCGGTGAGCGTGTCCACGTCCAGGTCGTTGGTCGGCTCGTCGAGGAACAGCACGTTCGGTTCGTCGAGCAGAATGCGCAGCAGCTGCAGCCGCCGCCGTTCCCCGCCGGACAGCTCGCCGGCCGGCGTCCACTGCGTGTCGCCGCGCAGCCCGAGCCGGTCCAGCAGCTGGCCGGCCGCCGCCGCGCCCTGGGCCGAATCGAGGGTGCCACGCACCTCGGTGACCGCCTCCCGCGGGGTGAGCGCCGGGTCCAGTTCGGTGTCACTCTGCCGCAGGTAGCCGAGACGCACCGTCAGTCCCCGGGTGATCTGCCCGGTCACCATCAGCCCCGGGTCGGCCTCTCCGAGCGGGTTCTGGGAGTCGTCCCCCCGGGCCAGCAGAGTCAGCAGGGTGCTCTTGCCGCTGCCGTTGGGGCCGATCAGGCCGACCCGCTCCCCGGGAGCAAGCTGCCAGGTGATGTCATCCAGCAGGATGCGGCCGCCGTGCTGGCCCTGGGGGCCGCCGACGGTGACGGTCACATCGGTGGCGTCGATGACTGTCTTGCCCAGCCGGGCGGTGGCCAGCCGGGTCAGTTCCACCCCGTCCCGGGGGGGCGGCTCGCCCGCGATGAGCGCGTTGGCCGCCTCGATCCGGAACCGGGGCTTGCTCGTCCGGGCGGGCGGCCCGCGGCGCAGCCAGGCCAGTTCCTTGCGCAGCAGGTTACGCCGCCGCCGGTCGGTGGCCTCGGCGATCCGCGCCCGCTCGGCCCGGGCCAGCACATACGCGGCGTAGCCGCCGTCGTAGGTGTGCAGCTGCCCGTCGGCCAGCTCCCAGGTGCGGTTGCCCACCGCGTCCAGGAACCACCGGTCGTGGGTCACCACGACCAGCGCCTCGGCCCGCTGCACCAGATGCCGGGCCAGCCAGTCGATGGCCTCGACGTCCAGGTGGTTGGTCGGCTCGTCGAGCAGCAGCAGGTCGTGTTCCCCGGTCAGCACCGCGGCCAGCGCCACCCGGCGCGACTCACCACCGGACAGCCGGCCAGCGGGTGCGGCCAGGTCCACCCCGGGCAGCAGCGCGGCCAGCACCGACCGGGTCCGCGGGCTGGCGGCCCAGATGTGCTCGGGGGTGTTCCCGAGCACGACGCTGCGCACCGACCCGGTCAGCTCGCTGCGCTGCGGCAGCATGCCGATCCGCACGTCCCGGGTGCGGGTGGCCCGGCCGCTGTCCAGCGGCTCGCGGCCGGCCAGCACGTTCAGCAGGGTGCTCTTGCCCGCGCCGTTGCGGCCGACTACGCCGATCCGGTCACCGGCCGCCACCCCGGCAGACACCCCGTCCAGCAGCGGCCGCTTGCCGTACGCCTTGACCGCCCGTTCCAGGTTGACCAGGTTCACCATCGCGGTCACCGCCGCTGGCCGGTGGCCGGGCTGAGCACGGTCGCGCCGGGCGCCGGGCCGGTCACGGTAACCACCGACCGGCATACCCCCGCACCGGTCAGCGCGACGGCCAGGTCCCGGGCATGGATCGCGTCCCGGGCCAGGTACGCGCACGTCGGACCGGACCCGGAGACGATCGCGCCGAGCGCGCCCTGCTCGCGGCCCGCGGCCAGCGCACGGCGCAGCCGGGGCTGCAGCGAGATCGCGGCGGGCTGCAGGTCATTGTCCAGCAGCGGGCCGACTTCCGCTGGGTCGCCACTGCGCAGCGCGGCCATCAGCGCGGTGCTCAGCTGGGGCCCGGGTGCCGGCCCGGCCCCGGCCCGGCCGGCCTGGGCCGCCCGCAGCCGGTCGCAGGCCGCGTACACCGCGGGCGTGGACAGCTGTTCGGCGGCAAACGCGAGCACCCAGTGATACGTGCCCGCCACCAGCGCCGGGGTGACCTGATCGCCGCGGCCCAGCCCGACCGCGGTGCCGCCGTGCAGGGCGAACGCCACATCGCTGCCGACCCGCCCGGCTATCTCGGCCAGTTCTTGCTGGCTCAGCCCAGTACCCCACAGCTCGTTGCAGGCGACCAGGGCGCCGGCCGCGTCGGCGCTGCCGCCGGCCAGCCCCGCGGCGACCGGAATCCGTTTCCGGATCTCGATGGCCACCCCGGGCGCGTCCCGGCACCCGGGCCCGACCGCGGC
Organism: uncultured Actinomycetes bacterium; assembly: GCA_963834515.1. Lineage (GTDB taxonomy): Bacteria > Actinomycetota > Actinomycetes > Streptosporangiales > Streptosporangiaceae > RYN-230. The sequence continues at coordinate 198,435 of CAWICB010000003.1, forward strand.
GATCAGCGCGGTCACCGCACGGGCAGCCAGGTTGCCGCTATCCAGCGGGACGCTCGACGCACCCTCCCCGCTCACCCGCACGCTGTCGGTGTCCGCGGGCGCCACGGTGACCTCGTCGAACAGCGCGAGGGCATGGAACACCGTCACCAGGTCGTGGTAGCCGTCGGTGCGTGGCGGCCCCACCGAGAGCTGGAGATTCACTTTCGCGGGCACCCGCGCAGTCACTGCGGTCACGATGATCCGATGGTAGCGGCCCCCAGCCGCCGCGCTGCCCATGCTCAGCCGTGGCCAGAACCATCAGCGCGGTGCATTTGTGGTCACCGCTGACCACAAATGCACCGCGCTAACGGAATCTCCCGGTCCGGGCGGCGGCGATGCGGGCGAAGTCGGCCACCCCGAGGGCCTCGCCCCGGGCACCCGGATCCACCCCGGCCACGCGCAGGTTGCGCTCTGCGCCGGCCGCCGACCCGGCCCACCGGGCCAGCGCGGCGCGCAGCGTCTTGCGCCGCTGCGCGAACGCCGCGTCCACCACCGCGAACACGTCGTCCCGTGACACGTCAGCCGCGGGCGGCTCGCGCCGGGTGAACGCGACCAGGCCCGAGTCCACGTTTGGCACCGGCCAGAACACGGTGCGCGGTACCGGGCCGGCCCGGCGGGCGGCCGCGTACCAGGCCAGCTTGACCGAGGGCACGCCGTAGACCCGGCTGCCCGGCCCGGCCGTCATCCGGTCGGCCACCTCGGCTTGCACCATGACCAGGCCCTGATGCAGCGACGGCACCGTGGCCAGCAGATGCAGCACGACCGGGACGGCCACGTTGTAGGGCAGGTTGGCCACGAGCGCCGTAGGCGGTTGACCGGGCACGCTGGTGATGCGGGCCGCGTCGGCCGTGACCACGTGCAGGCGTTCGGCATAAGAAGGGGCGTACGCGGCTACGGTGCGCGGCAGTTCGGCGGCCAGCAGCGGATCGATCTCGACCGCGGTCACCTGGCGCGCGGCGGGCAGCAGGGCCAGGGTGAGCGAGCCGAAGCCCGGCCCCACCTCCAGCACCACGTCATCCGGTGCCAGACCGGCCAGCGTCACGATGCGGCGAACCGTGCCGGCGTCGGTCACGAAGTTCTGGCCGAGGCGCTTGGACGGCCGGAGGGCCAGCCGGGAGGCGATGTCCCGGATCTCGGCCGGGCCCAGCAGCTGGCGCTCCGCGGGAGGTCTGGGGGGTCGCCCGGCCGGGCCGGCACTGTCTACCACGGGCCGAAGACGCGCTCGCCGGTCGCCTCGAGGATCGCGCACAACTCGGCCACGTCGAGCTGCTTGATCGCGGCCAGGGCGCGGATCGTGTTCGCCACCTGGGCCGGCGAGTTCGACTTGCCGCGGTTGGGCACCGGGGTCAGGAATGGCGCGTCGGTCTCGGCCAGCAGCTGGCCGGGCGGCGTCACCGCGGCCGCCTCGCGCAGCTGCGGGGCGTTGCCGAACGTCAGCACGCCCGCGAAGCTGAGCAGGTAGCCGGCGTCCACGCACCGCTTGGCCAGCGCGGCGTCCCCGGAGAAGCAGTGGAAGATCACCGTCTCCGGCGCCCCCTCCTCAGCCAGGATGCGCAGGATGTCCTCGTGCGCGTCCCGGTCGTGGATCATCAGCGGCTTGCCGGCCTGCTTGGCCAGGGCGATATGCGCCCGGAACCAGTCCTGCTGCACGTCATGCGGGGCGTCGTCCCAGTAGTAGTCCAGCCCGGTCTCACCAACCGCCCGGACCTCGGGCTGACCGGCCAGCTCGGCCAGTTCGTACAGAACGCCTTCGCGCTGGGCCTGGCCGCCGGCCACCCGCGCGGTCTCGTTGGGGTGAATGGCCACCGCGGCGTAGACCGGGTCGTGATCGGCCGCGGTGGTCACCGCCGAGTAACACGACGGCAGGTCGGTACCCACCGTGACCACCCGGGTGATGCCGGCCGCCGCCGCCCGGGCCAGCACGTCCGAAACCGGGCCGAGGACCAGGTTCAGGTGGCAGTGCGCGTCGAACGCAGTGGCCGGCAGCGGTTCCGGGTCCGGGGCGGGCGGCCGCCCATACTGGTCGCGGGCCCGGGTGCTCACCGGACGGCCCGGGTCACGGCTTCTCCAGCCGGGCCAGTTCCTCCTCAACGATGGACGGGTCCAGCTTGGTGAACAGCGGGGCCGGCGGGGACAGCGGCGTGCCCGGCTTGACCGGCTGGGACTCCCAGCGGGCCGCCGTGTCGTAGTCCCCGGTGACGACCGGGTAGGACGGGCCGCCCGCCTCGTCGACCTCCTCGACCCGGGGCTGGCCGGACCACTCGCCCTGGCCGCCCAGCATCCGGTACACCTTGCCCGACGACTCCGGCAGGAACGGGGTGAGCAGCGTCTTCGCGTCGTCCACCAGCTGCAGTACCACGTGCAGCACGGTACCCATCCGGTCCGGGTCGGACTCGCGCAGCTTCCACGGCGCCTGGTCGGACATGTACTTGTTGGCCTCGGCCACCGTGCGCATGGCCTCGTTCACCCCGGCCTTGAACCGGGACCGGGCCAGTGCGCCGCCGACCTGGCCGAACGCCTGCCGGGACCGGTCCAGGATGTCCCGGTCCACGTCGGTCAGCTGGCCGGGCTCCGGGATCGAGCCGATGTTGCGGGCGGCGAACGACACCGACCGGTTGACCAGGTTGCCCCACGTCGCGACCAGCTCGTCGTTGTTGCGCCGGAGGAACTCGCTCCAGGTGAAGTCGGTGTCCTGGTTCTCCGGGCCGGCCACCGCCACGTAGTAGCGCAGCGCGTCCACGTCGTAGCGGGCCAGGAAATCCCGCACGTAGATGACCACTGCCCGGGACGAGGAGAACTTCCGCCCCTCCATCGTGAGGTACTCGCTGGACACCACTTCGGTGGGCACGTTCAGCGCGCCGAGCTCGCCGGGCGTGCCGCCCTTCGCGCCCTGCCCGGAGTAGCCGAACAGCATGGCGGGCCAGATCTCGGAGTGGAAGACGATGTTGTCCTTGCCCATGAAGTAGTAGGACTCCGCGTCCGGCGACTGCCACCAGTCCCGCCACTCGTCCGGGCCGGTGCCGTACCGTCTGGCCCACTCGATCGAGGCGGACAGGTAGCCAATGACCGCGTCGAACCAGACGTAGATCCGCTTGTCCGGGCGATCCCGCCAGCCGTCCAGCGGGACCGGGACGCCCCAGTCCAGGTCCCGGGTGATGGCCCGGGGCCGCAGCTCGTCGAGCAGGTTGAGCGAGAACTTGAGCACGTTCGGCCGCCACTGGCCCGCCTTGCTCTGCAGCCACTTGCCCAGCACCTCGGTGAACGCCGGCAGGTCCAGGAAGTACTGCTCGGTCTCGACGAACTTGGGTGACTCCCCGTTGATCTTCGAGCGGGGGTTGATCAGGTCCACCGGGTCGAGCTGGTTGCCGCAGTTGTCGCACTGGTCGCCGCGGGCGTGCTCGTAACCGCAGATCGGGCAGGTGCCCTCGATGTACCGGTCGGGCAGCGTCCGGCCGGTGGACGGGGAGATCGCGCCCAGCGTGGTCTGCGGGAAGATGTAGCCATTCCTGAGCAGGCCGAGGAAGATCTCCTGGACCACGGCGTAGTGGTTACGCGTGGTGGTCCTGGTGAACAGGTCGTAGGACAGGCCGAGCGAGCACAGATCCTCCGCGATCACCCGGTTGTACCGGTCCGCGAGCTGCCGGGCGGTGAGCCGTTCTGCGTCCGCCGCGACCTGGATCGGGGTGCCGTGCTCGTCGGTGCCGCTGACCATCAGCACCCGGTTGCCCGCCATCCGCTGGTACCGGCTGAACATGTCCGAGGGCAGGCCGAAGCCGGAGACATGGCCGATGTGCCGGGGGCCGTTCGCGTAGGGCCAGGCCGGCGCGGTGAGAATGCGACGGGTCGTATCGGGCATGGTCACAGCCTAGGGCCAGCCCGGACAGGCGCCGACCGGATTTACCCGGACCGTGGGGCGGGGCCGGCCGGGCCGGCCGGGCCGGGGCCGGCGGGCCCGGCCGGGCCCGGGCCGGCTTGGCCGCGGGCGGCGCGGCGGGCGGCCACCACCGCGTCATACACGTCGCCGCGGCGCAGCCCGGACTCCTGGGCCACGGCCGCGATGGCCGCGTTGCGCGGCTCGCCCGCCGCGACCCGGCGGGCCACTTCGTCCGCCGCCTCCCCGGGACTGCGGCTGGTCACGCTGGCCGCGGCCGCGCCCGCGACGACCAGGGTGATCTCGCCCAGGACGGCCCCGTCCGCGGCCCACCCGGCCAGCCCGGCCAGCGTGCCGCGGCGGACCTCCTCGTGGGTCTTGGTCAGCTCACGGCAGACCACCGCGGGCCGGCCGGCCCCGAACGCCGCCGCGAGCTCGGCCAGCGTGCCGGCCAGCCGCCGGGGTGACTCGAAGAACACCAGCGTCCGGCGCTCGCTGGCCAGCTCGGCGAACCGGCGGGCCCGCTCCCCCGCCCGGCGCGGCGGGAAGCCCTCGAAGCAGAACCGGTCGCTGGGCAGCCCGGACACGGCCAGCGCGGCGATCACCGCGGACGGCCCGGGCAGCACGGTGACCGCGGCGCCGGCCGCGGCGGCCGCGGCCACCAGCCGGTAGCCCGGGTCGCTGATCACCGGCATCCCGGCATCGGTGACCAGCAGCACGTCCTGGCCGTTGCGCAGCATCTCGATCAGCTGCGGCTCGCGGCTCCGTTCCACCGCGTCGTAATAGGAGACGATCTTGCCGGCGGCCACCACGCCGAGCGCGGCGGCCAGCCGGCGCAGCCGCCGGGTGTCTTCAGCCGCGATCACCGGCGCGCCGGCCAGCGCCTGGGCGAGCAGCGGCGACGCGTCGCCGGGCCGGCCGATAGGCACGGCGGCCACGGTCAGCGTGCCGGTGCGGGTGTCGCTGGTGTTCATACCGGGAACCACGTTACGTGCGGGCCGGCCGCCGTTAGCCCTGCGGGCAGGGGCCGGCCCGGATACGTCATGATCTGGCCCACCAGATCGCGGCCCGCACCCATACCATGTGACCGATGATTGGTTCCCGTGCGGCTGCCGAGCAGGTCGCCGACACCACGGCCCAGCCGTCCGCGCTGCGCGCCCGGCTGGCCCCGGCCATGCCCGGGAGCGCGTTCTGGGGCTGGGCCGGCCCGGTGCTGGTCACCCTGTTCGGCGCGTTCCTGCGGTTCAATCAGCTCGGCGTGCCGAAGGCGGTGATCTTCGACGAGACGTACTACGTCCCGGACGCGCTCGGCATCCTGCGCTACGGCGTCGAGCACAACTACATCGCCAGCCGCAACGCGCTGCTGGTCCGCGGCGATCCGCATATCTTCACCAGCGGCGGCGAGTTCGTGGTGCACCCCCCGCTGGGCAAGCTGTTCATCGCGTTCGGCGAGTGGACGTTCGGGCTGAACCCGTTCGGCTGGCGGTTCGCGTCCGCCGTGATCGGGTCGCTGGCCATCCTGCTGCTGGCCCGGATCACCCGCCGGATGACCCGGTCCACCCTGCTCGGCTGCGTGGCGGGCCTGCTGCTGGCGCTGGACGGGCTGGAATTCGTGATGAGCCGGACCGCGCTGCTGGACATCTTCCTGATGTTCTGGGTGCTGGCCGCGTTCGGCTGCCTGGTGGTGGACCGCGACCTGACCCGGGCCCGGCTGGCCGCGGCGGCCGAGGAATCCGGGGGCAGCGTGGCCGCCACCCGGGTCCGGGTCACCTGGTGGCGGATCGGCGCGGGCGTGTGCATCGGCCTGGCCCTGGCCTGCAAGTGGGACGCGATCTGGTACGTGCTCGGCCTGGCCGTCCTGGTCGTGGCGTGGGACAGCGGCGCGCGCCGGGCGGCGGGCCTGCCCGGCGGGCTGCCCGCCGCGGTGAAGGGGAACCGCTGGCTGCCCGCGTGGTTCGGGCTGCTCCCGCTCGCGGTGTACCTGGTCACCTGGTCCGGCTGGTTCTTCACCAACTCCGGGTACGACCGGCAATGGGCCGCGCAGAACGGCATCCACACCCCGGTGATCGCCGCGCTGGCCTCGTTCGCCGAGTACCAGAAGCAGATCCTCTCGTTCCACCTCGGCCTGACCACGCACCACCCGTACCAGTCCCAGCCGTGGACCTGGCTGGTGATGAGCCGGCCGGTGGCGTTCTTCTGGGCCTGCCCGGCGGGCGGCGGGCACGGCGCCTGCGCTACCAGCAACGCGCAGGAAGTACTGGCCATCGGCACCCCGCTGATCTGGTGGGCGTCCATCGCCACGCTGATCGTGTGCATCGGCTGGTGGCTCACCCGGCGCGACTGGCGGGCCGGGGCAGTGCTGCTCTGCGTGGGCGTGGGCTGGCTGCCCTGGTTCTGGTTCGCGCTGCACGACCACCGGACCGAGTTCTTCTTCTACGCGCTGGAGTTCGAGCCGTTCCTGATCATCTCGATCACGCTCTGCCTGGGCCTGATCATCGGGTCCACCCAGGCGTCCGCGACCCGGCGCACGGTGGGCGCGGCCGTGGCCGGCGCGTACCTGCTCGGGGTGCTGCTCAACTTCGCATACCTGTACCCGATCATCGCGGGCCAGGTCATCCCGTACACGGACTGGCTGTCGCACATGTGGTATCACGGCTGGATCTGAGCCTCGCGCGCGCTCAGCCGCGCGCCAGCACCCTCGCCTTACCCGGGCAGCAGCCGCATGGATGTTTCAGCCATGCGGTCAGGACCGCGTGAAAGCATCAGCCACGCGGTGGCCGGACCGGGGTGAGGCCGGTGGCTGGAAGTCCAGTGCGGTCGCGGCAGTGGCGAGCAGGCTGGGGCGCGGCACGGCGAGGCGTTCCATCTCGCGGGGCTCGAACTTGACCAGCCCCCCGCCGTAGGTACGGCCGTCGGCCGTGGTCACCGACTGGCTGAGATAGCCGGCCAGCGCGTCGAGCAGCCGGGGCGGCATCGGGTCGCGCGGGTAGAGGCCGTGCGCGATGTTGAGGTACCTGGCCCCGGCCAGGTTACGGACGAAGGCCGGTGGCCGCCGGGCCATGTAACTGGCCAGGATGGGCGGCGGTTCGGCCAGCCGGACCCGCCACCACGGCTGGCGGTGCCGGGCCACGTAGCCGTCGGCCGCTCCGGCCGACACCGCCGCGCGGAGAAATCGGGCCACCGCGGCCCGCTCGGCGGGGGTGAGTTCAGCCAGGTCCGCGGGCAGGTCGATGACCCGGCGCAGCACGGCACCCGGCGGTAGCACGGCACCAGCCGCGAACAGCTCACGGGCCCTGGTCACCGCGGCGAACTGGAACCGGGCCGGGACCAGTGGGTGCGGGCCGTCGGTGACCCAGACCGCGTTGGCCCCGGTGACCTGGCCGCGGTGCACCCGGCACAGTTCGCCCAGCTCCACCAGACCGCCTGGCAGGCTCCGGCCCGGCCGGCTCGCGCCCGGCACGCCCCGGCCCCGCAGGCCCGCGCCCGGCGGGCCCGGCACGCCCCGGCCCCGCAGGCCCGCGCCCGGCAGGCCCGGCACGCCCGTGCCCGGCACTCCTGGTACGCCCGTGCCCGGCCGGCCCGGCCTGCGCGCCGGCACCGGCGATGTCCCGCGGAGCAGCGGGCCCCAGCGCGGCGCGTCGCGCAGCACCGAGGCGGCGACCGGCGCCCCGCCGGCCAGCGCACCCAGCTCGGCTGGGCCAGCCACCCGGTCCAGCCGCACCCGGCGAGTGGCCCGGCCCGGGCGGAAACAGGTGATGACCGAGGTGGCCATGGCGTCCGTGAACACCGGCACGGCCGGCTCGATCAGGTGCAGTGACTCGCCGCCGAGGCCATCGAGCAGCAGGCCACGGACCAGGCGGCCGTAGTTCACGTCCAGCCACTCGGCCGCCGTGATCAGCACGCCGGCATCCCCGGGCCTGGCGTGCAGCGCGGTGGCCAGGAAGAAGTGCACGTGCAGCCCGGCCAGCCCGCTGGCTGGCAGGCCCCGGCTGGCCGCGGTGCGGCGCAGCCAGTCCTTCCACCGCGGTGCTATCTGGTGATGCCGCACGTAAGGCGGGTTGCCGAGGAACAACGTCGGCCCGGCGCAGGGCGGCAGCGCCACGGAACGGTAGTCGCCGAGGATGATCCGGGACCGCCCGGCCAGCCCTGCGGCGGCCAGGCTGGCCCGGCCGATGAGCGCCGCCACCGGGTCGATCTCCACCCCGACCAGCTCGGCTGATGGCCAGCGGCGCCCGGCCGCGATGAGAAACCGGGCCGATCCCGAGCCGGGGTCGATCACCCGGGCCGGGCGGCACCCGCGGCGGGACGCCCGGGCGATCATGCTCCCGATTACGGCCGCCGGGGTGAACGTCTGGCCCAGCGGCCGCCGGCTCGCCGGGTCCCGCAGCGCGCAGAACGCGTCGCCCAGCGGATCACCGCCGCGCTGGATCTCGTCCCGGACCGCCAGCCCGGCCGCATCTTCCCGCTGGGCGGCGGCGGCCAGCGCCCGCTCGGCGTCCGACCAGCCCGCGACTTCCACTGCGCCCCACCGCACAGCCGCTGCCACCAGGGCTTTCTCGCCGAAGGCCGGCTGGCCCGGCCGCCCCGCGATCATTCTGCCGGCCGACCCATCCGGCGGGCGTTCTGGAAACGAATCCTTGCTGTACGTACCTTCGTTGCTCACAGCCCGCCTTCAGGAAACTTTCAGGTTGAGCGGGTAAGAATGAACATCGAACAACGGGGAAAAAAATGTGACCCGTGTCACCGAGCCGAGTGAGCGTTCTCATCCGTCTCTACAGTTGACAGGGTAACTATCGAGTGGAGCAGCGATGGGGACTACCGAAGAGCCGCCGGACCGCGACAAGCGGTTCGAGCAGGACGTCATCCCCTTCCTCGGTCAGCTGTACCCCGCCGCGCTCCGGATGACCCGCAACCCCACCGACGCCGAGGACCTGGTCCAGGAGACCTCGGTCAAGGCCTACGCGGCGTTTCACCAGTTCCGGCCGGGCACCAACCTCAAGGCGTGGCTGCACCGCATCCTGGCCAACACGTTCATCAACAGCTACCGCAAGCGGCGCCGCGAGCCCCGGCAGGCGTCCAGCGGTGACTTCCAGGAGTGGCAGCTGCCCGCCGACCCGCTGGCCGCCCAGGCCCGGTCAGCCGAAGCCGAGGCCCTGGACCGGCTGGCTGACTCCGAGATCCTCCGTGCGCTCCGCGACCTGCCCGAGGAGTTCCGCGTCGCGGTCTACCTGGCCGACATCGAGGGCTACGCGTACAAGGAGATCGCCGAGATCATGGGGACCCCGATCGGCACCGTGATGTCCCGGCTGCACCGCGGCCGGGGCCGGCTGCGGGACAAGCTCGCCGCCTACGGTCCCGGCAAGGGCCCCGGGTTCGCCCCGGCCGGCTGAGCTCCCGAACCCGCCGCCGCGGCTCGCGAACCGGCCGCTCGGTTCCTGCTGCCCGAACCCGCCGCCGCGGCTCAGCCGTGGTTACCAGGCCGCGCCCGGGCTCGGCGCGCGTTCCCAGCCCAGCGCGGCCGGGTCGTACACCCGCTCGACGTAGATCTGGTGCCAGAGCGAGAACACCAGCAGCACCCAGATGTGCCGCCAGCTGACCTCGGGGTCGCCGGCCCGGAACCGCTCCAGCAGGCCGAGCGCGGCCTCCCGGTCGATCCACTGGTCGGTGCGGGCCTCGCGGAACAGCCGCTCCGCGTAGCCGTACATCTCGCCCTTGAGCCAGAACCCGATCGGCACCGGGAAGCCCAGCTTGGCCCGCTCCGCGGCGGCCTGGGGCAGCACCGAGCTCATCGCCTGGCGCAGCGCCAGCTTGGTGGTACCCGCGGCGATCTTCTCCTCGCGGGCCAGCCGGGACGCCACCGCCATCACCTCGCGGTCCAGGAACGGCACCCGCAGCTCCAGGCTGTGCGCCATCGTCATCCGGTCCGCCTTAACCAGGATGTCGCCGTGCAGCCAGGTGTTGATGTCCACCAGCTGCATGGTGGACGTGTCGTCCAGGCCCGCCTCGGCGGCCTGGTCGTAGACCGGGGCGGTGACAGCGTAAGCGCTGGCCGCCGGCGACCCCGCCAGACGGGCCACCACGTCGAGCTGCGGGCCGGCGAACACATGCGCGTTGCCGATGTAACGCTGCCGCAGCGGAGTCGAGGTCCGCTCCAGGAAGCCTTTGCCCTTGACCCCGGCCGGGATCATCGAGGCGGCCCGCTTGAGCGGCATCCGGGCCAGGTCGGGCAGCCGTTCACCGACCCGGACCACGCCAGGCTGATGGTAGATCTGATATCCGCCGAACAGCTCGTCCGAGCCCTCCCCGGACAGCACCACCTTGACGTGCTTGCTCGCCTCCCGGGCCACGAACCACAGCGGCACCGCCGCGGCATCCGCCATCGGGTCGTCCAGGTGCCAGATGATCCGGGGCAGGTGGGTGAAGAACTCCTCCGCCGTGATCACGTACGGGATCGACTTCACCCCGAGCGCGGCCGCGGTTTCCTGCGCCCGGTCGATCTCGCTGTAGCCATCACGCTCGAAGCCCACGGTGAAGGTCAGCAGGTCGGGGCGATGTTCGGCGGCCAGGGCGCAGATCGCGGCCGAGTCGATGCCACCGGACAGGAAGGCGCCGAGCGGCGCGTCACTGCGCAGGTGAACGGCGACCGAGTCGCGCATGGCGGCCAGGATCGCGTCGGCCGTGCCCGGGCTGGGCGCGGGCGCCGGGTGCAGGTCGGCCCGCCAGTACCGGTACACATCGGCCGTGCCGCCGGGCCGGGCGATCATCGCGTGGCCAGGCGGCAGCACCCGGATCGGCGGGGTCAGCGTCTCAGGCGGCGGCACGTACTGGAAGGCCAGGTAGCGGCGCAGCGAGTCGGCGTCGAGCCGGCTGAGCTCACCGGGGCTGGCCAGGCACTTGCGTTCGGAGGCGAAGCGGAGCAGCCGGCCAGTGCCGGTGAAGCCGGCCGCTTCCCGGCTGTCGCCAGCGAATCGGCTGGCAGGCCCGTTGGCCGCCGGGGTGCTGGCCTGGTGGCCGCGCCCGGCGGCGTGCCGGCCGCCGCCCCGCCCGGCCGGCCCGCCAGCTGGGCGGCCGGCCGGCCCACCCGCAGGGCCGCCGGCCGGCCCATCCGCAGGGCTGCCCGGCCGGGCTGTGGCGCGCGGTGGCTCCTGGGCCGGCCCCGGCCAGCCGGCTTGCGGCCCCGGCCAGCCGGCTTGCGGCCCCGGCCAGCCGGCCTGCGGGCCGCCGTACCAGTCCTGCCCCCGGGGCTGGTCAAGCGTGTAGTAGAACGGCTTGATCCCGAACTGATCCCGGGCGCAGAACAGTTCCCTGGTCCACGTGTCCCAGATCGCGAACGCGAACATGCCGCGCAGCCGGTGCACCACGTCCTTGCCGACCCGGGCGTACATCTCCAGCAGGACTTCGGAGTCCGAGGACGAGCGCAGCGCCACGCCCTGCTGCCGTAGTTCCTGCCCGAGCTCCAGGTAGTTGTAGATCTCGCCGTTGTAGACCATCCAGAACCGGCCGTCCGCGGACCGCATCGGCTGGTGCCCGCCCGGGGACAGGTCGATGATCGCCAGCCGCCGGAAACCCAGCGCGACGTCGGGGTCGGTGTAGAACCCCTCGTCATCAGGGCCGCGGTGACTGATCCGCTCGGTAGCGGTCTGTACCCAGCCCTGGTCTGGGTCGGCCTCGAGGGCCAGGGCCAGGCAGCCCACGATTCCGCACATGGATGTGTCCCCAACGAGTGTCCGGTTGGCGTACCGGGCCGATCCTATGCGGCCCGATGCGGCCTGCGTGGCCGGGCCGCCCAGCTGGGCACCGCAAAGCGAAGCAAAAACCCGCTGGCAGCACGGCCAGGTGACCCATGCGCCTCATTCGCCACGCCAGACCGGAGGCCTTTTTTCGCCGAACGCCCGTGCTCCCTCCATGGCGTCGGCCGAGCCGAAGACGGGCCTGGTGATCGAGCCCTGCCGGGCGAATGCGTCCGCGGCGGGCCAGTCCGCAGACTCCACGATGACCCGCTTGGTGGCCGCGAGGGCAAGCGGGGCATTCTGGCTGATCCGGCCCGCGAGCTCGCGAGCCACGGCCAGTGCCTCGCCGGCCGGCACGAGGCGGTTGATCAGCCCGTGCTGGTGCAGGCGGGCCGCTGGCACCCGCCGCCCAATCAGCGCGATCTCCATGGCCAGGTGGTACGGGATCCGGCGGGGCAGCCGGAGCAGGCCGCCCGCCGCCGCGACCAGGCCAAGGGTGACTTCAGGCAGACCGAAGGTGGCGTCTTCGCTGGCCACGATCAGGTCACAGGCCAGCGCGATCTCGAACCCGCCGGCCAGCGCATAGCCCTCGACCGCGGCGATGATCGGCTTGGCCGGTGGCCGCTCCACGATCCCGGCGAAGCCGCGGCCGCCCGCGGCCGGGTCCTCCCCGGTCAGGAAGCCCTTGAGGTCCATCCCCGCGCAGAACGTGCCGCCCTCCCCAGTCAGCACGATGACCTGGACGTCCTTGCGCTCATCCAGATCGTCGAAGCACCCTGCCAGCCCGGCCGCTACGGCCTGGTTGATGGCGTTACGAGCCTCCGGCCGGTTGATCGTCACCACCGCGACGGGGCCGTCCACCGCACACCGCACCACCGTCTCGAAATTGTCCGATGTCGTGAAGTCCGTCACGGAATTACCTTTCTCGTATGTTCTGATCAGGCGTCTCCATGTTGCCCGCGTATCGCGTCAACCTCGGTAGTGGATTAATTGCCCGTCCGTACCGGCCAAGTTCGTCCAGCTAGGCGCCTTCCATGCCATCGTGCCGACGGTTCTGCCCGGACATAACTGGCCGGTAGGTATGGATGATTATCGGTGTCTCGGTGTAGTCTCCGACCCGTGGAGGGGTCCGCAACCCTCACACGAGCCTTAGGTCGGGCTCTGAGGGTTAGCTTGTGCGTCTGCGGCGGGATAGCCGCAGCGCTTATTTTTGCACTCGTCCTGGCCGGCCGAGCTTCCGCCGCGGCGGATCCAGGTCCAGCAGGTACCCCGGGGTCTTCGGGTACTGGCGGCGCCGCGCCGGCGCTGAGCTCGCTGACCGGAGCGGTCACCGGCACCGTGCACAGCCTGACCCAGCCCAGTCCACCGCCGTCTGGTTCGGCCCAGCCCGCTCCGTCGCCGGGCAGCTCGTCGCAGCCCGGTTCGGCCCAGACGACTCCGGCCCAGACGACTCCAGCCCAGCCCAGCACCGCTCAGCCGGCCAGCCAGCCCGTCGCCCCGGCCCAGCCGTCAGCCACGGCCAGCCCCAGCGGCGCGGGCCAGGTACCCGGCTCGCAGCCTCCGGCCGCGAGTGGCCTGGCAAGGGCCGTGAGCAGCGTCACCGGCGCCGTGAGCAGCGTGACCCCGGGCCTCGGCAGTCGCCAGTCGCCGTCGGCCCAGACCCAGCCCGCGCCGGCGCAGCCCGCCGCAGCACAGCCGCCCGGCGCGCAGCCCGCCGCGGCGCAGCCCGCTGGGAGCCAGGTCGCCAGCCCGCCGCCCGCCACTCCGGCGTCCACAGTGGCCAGCGTCACCGGCGCAGTCAGCCACCTCACCGCCAGGGCGCAGCCGACGGCGACCAGCGCCGCGTCGACCGTCACCGGAGCGCTGACCGGAAGCACCCAGACCACCCCGGCCCCGCCAGCCCCGACTCCGGCCAGCCCTGGGCCGAACCCCGCTAGCCCGCTGTCTGGCCTGACCAGCGCGATCGCCAGCGTCGCCGCCGCCGCCCAGCCGACCGTGACCAGCGCGGTCACCAGCGTCACCAAGACCGCGCTCCCCGCCGCCACCGGCAGCACCAGCAGCGCCCTCCCTGCGGTTACCAGTACCGTGAGCCGCGTCACCGGCAGCACACTCCCGGCGGTCACCGGCACGGTCACCGCCGTCACCAAGTCGGTCGTCCCAGCGGTCACCAGCACCATCACCGGGGCCGCTGGTTCGGTCCTCCCCGCTGCCACCGGCACCGTCACCAGCGTCACCGGATCCGTTCTCCCCGCCGTCACCGGGGCTGCCGGATCGGTCCTCCCGGCTGTGACCGGCACCGTCGGCGACGTCACCGGCTCCATCGTCCCCACGGTCACCGGCACCGTCACCAGGGCCACCGGGTCGGTCCTCCCGGCCCTGACCGGCGTCACCGGCTCGGTCCTGCCGGCCGTGACCGGCACCCTGACCGGCGTCACCGGCTCCGTCCTCCCCACCCTCACCGGCACCCTGACCGGCGTCACCGGCTCGGTCCTGCCGGCCGTGACCGGCACCCTGACCGGCGTCACCGGCTCGGTCCTGCCGGCCGTGACCGGCACCCTGACCGGCGTCACCGGCTCGGTCCTGCCGGCCGTGACCGGCACCGTCACCAGCATCACCGGCTCGGTCCTGCCGGCCGTGACCGGCACCGTCACCAGCGTCACCGGCACCGTCCTCCCCACCCTCACCGGCACCGTCACCAGCGTCACCGGCTCCGTCCTCCCGACGGTCACCAGCACGGTCACCGGGGTCACTGGAGGTGTGCTGCCCGGCGTAACGAGCACCGGGCCCGGGGGCACCGGGACAGTGGTTCCCAACCCGGCTATCCCGGCCGGACCAAGCGCCTCCGGCGCGGCCTCCGCGCTGCACACCGGAACCGGGTCGGCGGCGACTGCCTTGAGCTTCGGCCTGGCCGACGGCCTACGCTCGCTGTCCGCACCGCTGCGCGACGGCAGCGCACCGTCGCCGGCTTCGGCGCTGCCGCGGCTGCCCAGCGTGCTGGGCGGCGGCACAACCGGTGCCAGCGGCGCTGGCAGCGCTACCGGCGGGAGTGGCGGCGGGATGCAAGCGGGCCTCGCCGCGGCTCTGATCACCTTGCTCACTCTGCTTCTCCTGCGGCTGGCACGTCGGGCCACCGCACGGTCGATCTGGCGGTCTTACCTGCCCGAGGTACCGCCCGCGTAGTCCTTTCCTTCCTCACCGGTTCGTCCCTTGGCGTCCGGACCTGCAGCGTTCGGCGCTGATCCCCTGGAAGGAAAGTGAAAGCATCATGCGTACGTGGATGAAGTCTGCGTGCGTGTTGCTCGCCTGGAGCATTCTGCCGATCATCTTGATCGCGGTCGGCAGCAAGGGATCCGTGCATCCAGCCCACGTGAGCATGCGCACCGTGAGTAGTACCGAGGTCACCCTCACTGGTTCGTTCAGCGCCTCCCCGGCGCCCCTGACCACGATCAAGCCAACGGCCAGGTACGTCGTCCGCAGCGGCGACAGCCTGTCCAGCATCGCTATCCGGTTCGCCGTGCCCGGCGGCTGGACGGCCCTGTACGCGGCCAACCGGCGGGCCATCGGGCCCGATCCCAACGCCCTCCGCCCCGGCACGGTACTCCGGGTCCCCGGCCGGACGCTGCCCGCCCGCTACACGGTCGCGGCCGGCGACACGCTGACCGGCATCGCGGCCAGGTTGGCGGTGCCCGGTGGCTGGACGGCCCTGTACGCGGCCAACCGGCGGGCCGTCGGCCCGGACCCGAACGCCATCCAGCCCGGCACGGTGCTTACCGTTCCAGGCCGTCCTGCGGCCCGGCCCAGCCCGCCAGCGCCTGGCCCGCGCCCGGCCACCCGGCCGCACCTGGCTGCACCGTCACCACCCGCCGCGGGCAACACGCACCGTGCCGCGCCAGGGACGACCGGCGCATCGAACGCCACCATGCCAGAGTGGCTCAGGCTCGTCCTGCTGGCCGTCGCGCTGTTCGTCCTGGGGACGTTCCTGACCGAGGCGCTGATGGCGGCCCGTCTCCACCGGCATCCCCCCGGCCGGGCCCAGCTGGCCGGTACCGGCCAGCAAACGCCGTCGCCCCCGCCCAGCGCCAAACGGCCCAGCATCATCCTGGCCGACCACCCCAGGCTCGTGGTGACCTGCGACCGCGATGCTGAGCGGGTTTTCGTGCTGCGGCCCCCTGGCGAGGATCCCAGGGCGATCCTGCGGGTGGCCCGGGTGGTACTGCCGGAAGGCCCATACGGCGAGCTAGCCAAGCAGCTCGGGAACCCCGCCATCGGGCCGGTGGAGTAGCGGTGCTCGCTGAGCGGGGCCGGGCGCGACGCCCGGCCCCGGGCCGGGCGTGGTACCGGGCCCAGGGAGCGGGCGCACCGCCGCGGGGGCGAGCCGCGGGGCCGCCCCCCGGCACGGTGCTAGCGGTCGGTCGGCTCCGGCGACGCCCGGCGCCGCAGCGATTCGACCAGCGCGGCCACATGACGCCGGTCTTCGGGCGTCAGCTCGTCGATGCTGGCGATGAGAAGCTCCCGCTCCGGGTCGCCTGGCTGTTCCGGGCCGCCCGGGGCGTCGTCGTAGTAGTGCAGGCCGGTGGACTCGGCAGCGGCCGCGCGGATCACCGATACCGGGACGTCCAGGCCCTTGGCCAGCCCATCCAGAGTGGCCGGGCGAGGCGGCCGGGCCAGATTCCGGGTCGTCGCCAGGGTGTAGACGGTGGACCGGGGCAGCCCGCCACGCCGGGCCACCTCGCCATACGACCAGCCCCGCTCGTGCAGGCGGTCCTGGATCAGGCGCTGAAGAGGATTGCTGCCAGGCTCCATCGCGGCCGCGGCGCCGCGCGGGCGGTCCGGGACGGACCCCTGCTCGTCCCCTGCCGCATGCGCCGCCATTGCCAGCCTAGCCGTCCCTGTCCGTTGAGCGCCGGTCGCGATCCGCAGTCCTTGCCTTACTCACCGGTAAAGGTTACTGTACGGTCATGGCCGAACGATATGTACGGCAGAAAGCGTACAGCGTGTTCGGGTCCGGTGCCACAGGGGTGCCGGACGGTCCCTGCGACCCGAACGCCCGCAACCGCGGGATCAGTGATCTGCCCGGATGAGGCGGGTCAATTCCAAAGGAGGCTCCATGTCCACTCGGCCTGCGGTGACCATGCAGGACCTCGAGCTCGAGCACGCCGAGCTGCTGCCGAGCCGGGAAACGCTCTGGGTTTGCCACCCGCAGTGCGGCTCCGGCTCCAGCACCAGCTACAGCTTCACTCAGGTGGGCTACGGCAACACGGCCCAGTCCGGCCTGGTGAACGTCTCCGTTGCCAACGGCAGCCTGGACAACATCCTTAGCCTGGGCTCCGGCAACATCCTGTAGCACTTCTCCGGCCTGTCTCGAGCGCTGGCCTGCTGTGCAATTCGGAGGGGAATCGCGCAGTGGGAGGGAAGGGCCGCCTGGGCCTCCCAGGCGGCCCTTTCCGCTGCACGCCGTCGCCGCCCGGCGGCAAGGGAGGAGCAGAGTCATGACCGTGGCCACCGGGCACGGGTCTACCGGGTTCGCGGCATCCCCGGCCGCCGCCCCCGCACTGCCCCGGCTCGCCGACGGAGTGGAACTGCTCGGCGAGTACCAGAACTCCGGGTACCGGCAGCCGCCGTCGCTGGTGCGGCGGCCGGACGGCCAGGTCATCCAGATGTCCCCGCTGCTGTACCAGGTGACCTGCCGGATCAACGGCTCACGAGATGCGGCCGCCATTGCCGGGCTGGTCAGCGGTGACCTCGGCCGGGAGCTGAGCGCGGACCAGGTTCGCCATCTCATCGCGGCCAGGCTGGTTCCGCTTGGGATCGTCGGCCGGCCCGGCGTCCCGGCTGCGGCACCGAAGGCCAACCCGCTGCTCGCCCTCCGGGCCCGCGGCACGCTGCTGCCCGAACCGGTGGCCGACCTGGCTGGAACGCTGCTCCGGCCGCTGTTCCGCCAGCCCCTGATCATCGCCGTGGTGGCCAGCGTGCTGGCCCTGGACTACTGGCTGTTCGCCGTCCATGGCCTGGGCGGCGGGCTGGAACAAGTGCTGCGCGACCCGGTTGACCTGCTCATCGTGGTCGGCCTCACGGTGGCCTCGGCCGCGTTCCACGAGTGCGGGCACGCGACCGGGTGCCGCTACGGCGGGGCGCGGCCCGGCCGGATCGGCATCGGTATCTACCTCGTGTGGCCGTCGTTCTTCACCAACGTCACTGACTCCTACCGGCTCAGCCGCGGCGGCAGGCTGCGGACCGACCTTGGTGGCCTGTACTTCAACCTGGTGTTCATGCTGGCCCTGGCCGGAATCTACGCGGTCACCCCGGCCCAGGTGCTGCTGCTCGTCATCGCCATCACCCATCTGGAGATGCTTGAGCAGCTGCTCCCGTTCGTCCGCTTCGATGGCTACTTCATCCTCAGCGACCTGGTCGGCGTGCCCGACCTGTTCGCCCGGATCGCGCCCATCCTGCGCGGCACGGTAGCCAGGGGCCCCCGCGACCGGCGGGTCACTGGCCTCCGCCGCCGGGCCAGGATCGTTGTGACCACCTGGGTCCTGTGTGTCATCCCGCTGCTCGCGGTCAGCCTCGGCTATCTGCTGCTGCACCTGCCCGAGGTGAACCGGGCACTGTGGCGCGCCGCCCGCCGCCAGGCGCACCTGCTGGCCACTGCCCTGGCCGCGCACAGCTACCCGACGGCCGTCCTCGATGTGCTCGGCATCGCCCTGCTGGCCCTGTCCCTGGCCGGCACGCTCTATATCGTGACCGGGCTGGCCCGGCGGCTGGCCATCGCGGGCCTGCGCTGGTCAGCGGGCCAGCCCGGCCGGCGCATCCTGGCTGCCGTGGCCGGCCTCGCGGGCCTGGCGGCGCTAGCCGCCATCTGGGCCATGCAAGGCCAGCTGCACGGCTGGTGAGCTGGGCTACTTGGGCTGGAAGCGAATGCCGCCGTCGAACCGGATCACTTCGGCGTTCATGTAATCGTTCTCGATGAGCGCCTGCACCAGATGGGCGAACTCATCGCTGGCCCCCATCCGCTTGGGGAACACCACGGGCTCGGCCAGCTTGGCCTTGAACTGCGCGGCGTCCGGCGCGAACCCGTAGATCGGGGTGTCGATGATGCCCGGGCAGATGGTGTTCACCCGGACCCCGACGACGGACAGGTCACGCGCGGCCGGAACGGTCATCCCGATGATCCCGCCCTTGGACGCGGAATAGGCGACCTGGCCGGTCTGCCCCTCCAGCCCGGCTATCGAGGCGGTGTTGATCACCACACCACGCTGCTTGTCCGCGTCAGCGGGCTCGGTCTTGGCTATCGCGGCCGCGCCGATGCGCATCAGGTTGAACGTGCCGATCAGGTTGACGTCGATGACCTTGCAGTAGGCCGCGAGATCGTGCGGGGTGCCGTCCCGGCCCACGGTCCGCGCCGCCCAGCCGATCCCGGCGCAGCTCACCACGATGCGCAGCGGCACGCCCTGCGAAGCGGCGGCGTCCACGGCGGCAGCGACCGAGCTCTCGTCCGCCACGTCGGTCTTCACGAACAGGCCGCCGACCTCCTCGGCGACGGCCTTGCCCTGCTCTTCGTTGAGATCAGCGACGACCGGCTTGACCCCGGCGGCCCCGAGCCTGCGGGCGACCGCCGCGCCTAGGCCGCTGGCGGCGCCGGAGACGATCGCTGCGGTTCCGTTCAGTTTCATGGCCGGGAGCTTACTTCGCGCCTGCTGCCTCAACCGAACGGGGTTTGGGCTGACCAGGGGGTCCTGCGGCCGGAGCAACCTGTCAGCACCCCGGTCTACGATCAGCACGTTGGCACTCCCGCCGGGGCGGGCCAGGGCGTACGGGCCAACGGCAGATAGGGGAGCAGTCGGTGACGAAATTCCGGGCCAATCCGTGGGCGGTCCTGCTGGTCGTCTCGCTTGGGTTCTTCATGACCCTGCTCGACCTGACGATCGTGAACATCGCCATCCCCAACATGATCACCCGGCTGCACGCTTCGCTGGACGACATCCTGTGGGTCATCAATGCCTATGCGCTGGTGCTCGCGGTCCTCGTGATTACGGCCGGGCGGCTTGGTGACCTGGTCGGCCCGCGCATCATGTTCGCTCTCGGCATCGGGGTGTTCACCGCGGCTTCGGCCGCCTGCGGCCTGGCCCTGACCCCGGGCTGGCTGATCGGGTTCCGGGCCGTCCAGGGTCTCGGCGCCGCCATGCTCATACCGCAGACGCTGACCATCATCACGAACACGTTCCCGCCCGAACGCCGGGGAGCGGCGTTCGGGGTCTGGGGTGCGGTGGCCGGGGTCGCCACCATCGCCGGGCCGACCCTCGGCGGGCTGCTGGTGACGGCGTTCGACTGGCGCTGGATCTTCTTCGTCAACGTGCCGTTCGGCATCGCCTGCCTGGTGCTGACCTTCTTCATCATCCCGGACCTGCGGCCCGGGCGGCGGCACCGGATCGACGTGCCAGGCGTGGTACTGGCCAGCGCGGCGCTGCTGGCCATCTGCTACGGCCTGGTCGAAGGGCAGAAGTACGACTGGGGGACGATCACCGGGTTTATCAGCATCCCGCTGGTATTCGCGGCCGGGGCGGTGCTGCTGGCCGCCTTCCTGCTGCTCCAGTGGCGGACCCAGGACCGAGAGCCGCTGGTGCCGTTCGCGCTGTTCAAGGACCGGAACTTCTCGGTGGTCAACTGGGTGTCCGGCACCCTGTCCATCGGCATGATGGGCATCTTCCTGCCGTTCACCATCTATCTCCAGTCGGTGCTCGGGTTCTCCGCGCTGAAGGCCGGCCTGACCATGGCGCCCGCGTCACTGCTGTCCATGTTCATCGCGCCGGTGGCCGGCCGGTTCACCGACCGCGTCGGCGGCAAGTACATCCTGATGTCCGGGCTGACCCTGTTCGGCGGCGGGATGCTGTGGGTCGCGCTGCAGGCCAGCACGACATCGGCCTGGTATGCCTTCCTGCCCGCGCTGATCGTGGCCGGGATCGGGATGGGCTGCATCTTTGCGCCGATGGTCACGGTGGCCATGCGGAACATCGACCCGCGGATGGCCGGGGCGGCGTCCGGGGTGCTGAACACGGTGCGGCAGTGCGGGCTGGTGATCGGCACCGCCGCCGTGGGCGCGCTGCTGCAGAACCGGCTGGTGTCGGCGATGGCCAGCCAGGCCGCCACCCGGTCGGCGGCACTGCCCGCCCAGCTGCGCGGTCCGTTCGTGTCCCAGATCAGGCGCTCGGCGAGCAATGGCATCCAGGTCGGGGCGGGCCAGAACGGCGGCAGCACGTCGGTGGCCGGGCTGCCCGCCCGGCTGGCCGCGGAACTGGCCCGGATCGGCCACGAGGTGTTCACGTCCGCCTACGTCACGGCGATGCGCTCGACGATGATCCTTCCGGTCATCCTGCTGGCCATCGGTGCGCTCAGCTGCCTGCTGCTCAGGGAGGGCACCAAGGCTCCCAAGGACGTGGTGCCCGACGTGCCGGCCGGCGAGCGCGCCCGCGCCTGAGCCCGGGATGGACCGCCCGCCGGCCGGTTAGCGGCCGGCCCGGCTGGCTCGGCTGGCCCGGCCGGTGCGGCTGGCCCGGCCGGTGCGGCTGGCCCGGCCGGTGCGGCTGGCCCGGCCGGTGCGGCTGGCCCGGCCGGTGTGGCTCAGCTCGCGGGCTCGAACACCGCAGGTGACCACAGGCCCGGGAGTTCCCCCGGGTCAGGCTGGAACGGGAACCGTGCCGCCAGGGCAGGCTCGAGGTCGGAGATCCAGGTGGCGCCCGGGTCGTACCGGGCAAAGAACGGCCTGCCGACCAGGCTGGGATCGCGGGCCTGGATCATGTGCAGGACGAACACCTGCTGGCCCGCGATCTCGGTGATCCCGTCCACGCACACCTTGCCGGGGGTGGCCGACATGGACGGCCCGCGCACGGTCCGGCACAGCCCGGCCACCTGCTGGTAGGCGTCACGGAAGATGCCGTAGCCGCTGGCCAGGGCGACCGCGAAGTAGTCCTGGGGCCCGGTGTCCCGCTCCACGAACATGTAGTACGGCACCATGCCCAGCCGGACCTGGGCCCGCCACATGGCCGCCCACACCGCCGGGTCGTCGTTGATCGTCCGGATCAGCGGCGCCTGGGTGCGGATCACGCCGCCGGCCGCCCGGATCCGGCGGACCGCCTCGGCCACCAGCGGTGATTCCAGCTCCCTCGGGTGGGAAAAGTGCGCCATGAACGCCAGGGCCCGGCCGGAGCCCACGACCTTCTCGAAGAGCCGCAGCGTATCGTCGGCGTCCGGGTCGGTGACGAACCGCTGCGGCCAGTAGGCCAGCGCCTTGCTGCCGATCCGGATCGACTCGATGTGCTCCATGCCGGGGGCCAGCAGCGGGTCGATGTAGCGGCGCAGCACCGCGGCGCCCATGATCATCGGGTCGCCGCCGGTGATCAGCACGCTGGACACCTCGCGGTGCTGGTGCAGGTAGTGCATCACCCGGTCCACGTCCGTGGTGGCCATCTTGAGCTCGGGCTCGTCCACGAACTGGGCCCAGCGGAAGCAGTACGCGCAGTAGGCGTGGCAGGTCTGGCCCTGCTTGGGGAAGATCAGCACCGTCTCCGGGTACTTGTGCTGCACCCCTGGGAGCGCCTCGTCACCCAGCTCCGGGATGTTCAGCGCGAGCTGGCCGGCTGGGTGCGGGTTGAGCCGCATCCGGACCTCGTGGGCGGCCGCCCTGATCTCCGGCTCGGCCGCATCGCTGGCCAGCAGGGCGGAGATGCGCTGCACGTCGGCCACGGGCAGCATGTCAGCCTGCGGGAACACCAGGCGGTAGATCGGGTCATCGGGAGCCGCCGCCCAGTCGATGAGCTCCTCCACGACATAGGAGTTGGTCCGGAAGGGAAGCACCGCCCCGACGGCCCGGATCGCTAGCCGCTCCGCAGCGCCAAGACCGGCCCGGGAAGTCAGTGCGTCCAGATGCTTGGCGGTGTAGGCGCGGAACCGCCGTCCCGCTGCCGGTGCTGCCGGAACCGTCTGCCGAATCCCAGTCACACGTCTCCCTCCGGTCGTGGTGCCAGGCGGCCCTGCCCGGCACACGGATCGTTCAGGCCGACGGCTGCGGTTTGCGCGCCGCGGTCACCCCCCTCGAACGTTGTTGGCAGGATTGACCCCCGCCGTTATGACGCGATACAAGGAGATCACGTTGAGGAAACACTGAAGCAGCGTTGACG
Source organism: uncultured Actinomycetes bacterium (assembly GCA_963834515.1). GTDB lineage: Bacteria > Actinomycetota > Actinomycetes > Streptosporangiales > Streptosporangiaceae > RYN-230. The sequence continues at coordinate 221,246 of CAWICB010000003.1, forward strand.
GTTCGCTCGTTACGCCCCGTCAGCCAGGCGCGCGCCAGGTGTCCCGCCTAGTGGTGGCTCCTCTTGGCACGACCGGGGTGTGCGAAGCGCTCGGCACTCTGCTAGTTACCGCTTGCCAGCCCCAGATCGTGACAGATGGTTACCCGGCTAAGGTCATCATCAACCATGGCCAGTCCGCCATCAACCCATAACTACCGCTAATGCACTCCAAGCTGTTTTTTACGCGCTAGCCCCACCGGCCGCAAACCGCCCCCAGGGCACCGGTGCGGGCCACGCCTGGCAGTGAGAAGCTTGGCCCCATGCTGGTCATCCCTTGTTCCTTGCCCGCCTGCCCGGCATCAGCGGGCTGCCCCGGCCTGCCCCCGGTGCGCTGACCGGCATCCGGACCCGCGCATGAGCCAGGACGAGCCCGGCGCCGCCCCGGACCAGGCCGCCATCGTGGTCGACGCGATGGGCGGCGACCACGGCCCGGCGGAGGTTGTGGCCGGGGCGGCGGCGGCGGCCGCCGCCCTGCAGGCCCCGGTGATCCTGGCTGGCCGGCCCGCTGAGCTGACGCCGCTGCTGGCCGACCACCACGACGTGGCCGGCCTGCTCCGGCTGGCCCCGGCCGAGGACGCCATCGCCATGGACGAGGGGGCAATGGCCAGCTGGCGCCACCCCCGGTCCAGCGTGGCCGTGGCCTGCCAGGTGATCCGGCGCGGTCAGGCCGCGGCTCTGGTGTCGGCTGGGTCGACAGGAGGTGTGGTGGCCACCGCGCGGCTCCGGCTGCGATCCGTGCCCGGGCTGCTCCGGCCCGCCCTCGCGGTGGTGCTGCCCACCAGCCCCGAACCCCACCCTGCTGGTGGACGCGGGTGCCATCGCCGATCCCAAGCCGGAGATGCTGCTCCAGTTCGCCCAGCTCGGGGTGGCCTACGCGCAGATCGCGCACGGCATCGCCGAGCCCCGGGTCGGGCTGCTCAGCATCGGCGCCGAGCCGGGCAAGGGCAACAAGCTCACCCGCCGCGCCTATGAGCTGCTGACCGCGCCGCCACCGCACGGTGCGCTGCCCATCAGGTTCGCGGGCAACGTGGAGGGCGGCGACCTGCTGGCCGGCCGGGTGGACGTGATCGTGACCGACGGCTTCACCGGCAACGTCGCGCTGAAGACACTGGAGGGAGCCACCCGGTTCGCCGCCGACCAGCTCCGCTCGGTGCTGCAGGGCTCCCGGGCGGCCCGGCTCGGCGCGGCGTTCCAGCGGCGCGCCTTCCGTGAGCTGCGCGGCCGGATGGACTCGGAAAGCTACGGCGGGGCGGCCCTGCTCGGGCTGGAAGGCACCGTCGTGATCGCGCACGGCGCGTCCACCGCGCGCGGCATCACCTCGGCCTGCCTGCTCGCGGCAGACCTGAGCCAGGGCCAGATCACCGAGAAAATCCGGGAACGGCTCGGCCACGCCCGCGGCGCGCACTTCCTGCGCCGCAGCTGAGCCCAGCCCCCACGCGCCCCGGATCCGCACCGGCACCCCGGGCCCGCGCCGCCCGGACCCGCACCGGCACGGCGGCGCAGCGCCGCCAGGCCGTCAATTGGCTCGACAGCCCTCGCTAGGCTTGAGGGTATGGCTGATCCCCGGGATGTTCTGGCACGGCGGGTGCAGGACGCGCTCGGCGCTGCGTTCGGCGCGGAGTACGCGGATGCCGACCCGGTGATCCGGCCGTCCTCGTTCGCGGACTTCCAGTGCAACGCGGCGCTGCCGCTGGCCAAGAAGCTCGGGCGGCCGCCCCGGGACATCGCCGCGGAGATCATCAGTCACCTGGACGTGACCGGGGTGGCCGAGCCGCCCGAAGTCAGCGGGCCCGGCTTCATCAACCTCACGCTGACCGCCGAGTGGATCGCGGCCCAGGTCACCGGGCGGCTGGCTGACCCCAGGCTGGATACCCCGGCCGCTGACCCGGCGCAGCGGATCGTGGTCGAGTACTCCTCGCCCAACGTGGCCAAGGAGATGCACGTCGGTCACCTGCGTACCACGATCGTGGGCGACGCGCTGGCCCGGATCCTGGACTTCGCCGGGCACGAGGTGATCAGGGACAATCACCTCGGCGACTGGGGCACGCAGTTCGGCATGCTGATCGAGCACCTGCTCGACGTGGGCGAGGACTCCGCCGAGGCCGCCCTGCTGCACACCGACCCGAACTCGTTCTACCAGGCCGCGCGGGGAAAATTCGACAGTGACCCGGCTTTCACCGAGCGGGCCCGGCAGCGGGTGGTGCTGCTGCAGGGCGGCGACCCGGAGACGCTCCGGCTGTGGCAGCACCTCGTCGACCTGTCCCTGGACTACCTGCACCGGATCTACCGGCAGCTGCACGTCATACTGACCGACGCCGATATCCGCGGGGAAAGCTTCTACAACGCCATGCTGGCCGATGTCTGCGCCGAGCTGGAAGCCAGTGGCGTCGCGGTGATCAGCGACGGGGCGCTGTGCGCGTTCCCGCCCGGCTTCACCGGGCGGGGCGGCGAGCCGCTGCCGCTGATCATCAGGAAGAGCGACGGCGGCTACAACTACGCCACCACCGACCTGGCCACCATCCGGTACCGGGTCCGGGACCTGCACGCGGCCCGGGCCATCTACGTGGTGGGCTCGGCCCAGGCGCTGCACTTCCAGATGGTGTTCGCGGTGGCCCGGCAGGCCGGCTGGATACCGGTGAACGCCCGCTACGAGCACGCCCAGGTCGGCAACGTGCTGAGCACCGACGGGAAGATCCTGCGGACCCGGGCCGGCGACACGATCAAGCTCAGTGAACTGCTCACCGAGGGCGTCGAGCGGGCCCGGGCCGTGGTGGACGAGCTGGATACCGGGGAGGATCTCGGCGAGCGCGAGCGGGCCGCGATCGCCGAGGCGGTGGGCATCGGCGCCATCAAGTACGCGGACCTGTCCACCGCCCGGGACAGCGAGTACGTGTTCGACTGGGACCGGATGATCTCCTTCAAGGGGGACACCGGCCCTTACCTGCAGTACGCCACCACGCGGATCCGGTCCATCTTCCGCCGGGCCGGGATCGCCCCGGAGACGGCGGCCGGCCCGGTCAGGCTGTCCGAACCGGCCGAACGCGCCCTGGCCCTGCGGCTGCTCGGCTTCAGCGCGGTGATCCGGCAGTCAGGGGAGAGCGCGGAGCCGCACCTGCTGGCCACCTTCCTGTTCGACGTGGCCAGCGCGTTCACCACGTTCTACGAGCAGTGCCCGGTGCTGACCGCGCCGCCCGGGGTGCGGGACAGCAGGCTGGCGCTGTCCGCGCTCACGCTGCGGGTCCTGGTCACCGGGCTCGGCCTGCTCGGCATCCCGCTCCCGGACCGGATGTAGCGCCGCCGGCCGCAGCAAGTCCGCAGCCCGGTCCCAGGGAAATCCCAGGCTTCGCGTGCTGTTGTCCCAGCCCAGCCCGGAAAACTCGGGGCCATGGACAACATGTACCGGCCCACCGGTGACGGGGACCCAGACGACTCCCACGCCACCGAGCAATTCTGGGCCCCGCCCCCTGGATCTTCTGGCCTGGGCCCGCCGGGCCCGGCGGGCCCGCATGGCCCGGCGGCCGGGCCGCCGGAGCGGCCCGGCCTGGATCAGCACTACGCACGGGACCGGCGGCACGCGCTGCGCTGGAGCATCGGGCTGACGCTGGCCGTGGTGCTGGCGGCCGGCGGCGTGATCGCCGGGGTGGCGCTGGCCGGCCACGGCACAGCCGCCAGCGGCGGGCCGGCCAGCGACGTGACAGCGGCCAGCAACACCAGTGGCACCGGCAGCACCGGCAGCAGCGCGGCCGGCCAGCCGCGGTCCCAGGCCGCCGCGCTCAGCACCACGCTGAACGCCGCTGACGCGCCCGGTGTGCTGACCCTCACCTCGGCCAGCCGCACCGCTGCCGCGGCCAGCCCGGCGCATCCATGCTGGGCCGAGCGGGCGGCGTTCCGGTCCGCGGTGGCGGCCGGGCGGCCCCAGCTGGCCCGGACGGACCGGATCGCGCTGGCCGAGTGCCGCGGCATCCGGCGGCGTGTCCTGCGGTTGTTCCTGCTCCGCGGCGTGGACGGGCAGTTCACCGTCCGCACCCTGCAGGGCACGCTCCGCACGCTCGCGTTCCAGCGCGGCGTCGTCGAGTCGGCCAGCAGCAGCGCCCTCGTGGTGCGCGCCGCAGACGGCACCACGTGGACCTGGGACCTGGTCAGCAACACGGTCGTCCGGGAGCAGGGCGAGAAGACCTCGGCCAGCTCGCTGGCCACCGGCGACCCGGTCTGGGTCGGCGGCCCGGTGGTGTCTGGCGCGAAGGACGCGCGGCTGATCGTGATCCGCCCGCCCACGCCGCCTGCGGCACCCGCCGCCGCTGCGCCAGCGCCGTCAGCATCCGGCAGCTGACCGGCGCTCCAGCCGGCTCCCAGCAGGCCCAGGCCTTGCTGGGAGCCGGTAGCCTATGCAGGCCCCGCCAGGCCGTACCGTGCCTCTTCAGGTGATGACAGACAACGACCGCATCCCGCAGGTGCTCGTCGTGGACGACGAGCCGAACATCCGTGAGCTGGTTCAGGTCGCGCTGAAGTTCCACGGCTGCGCGGTGAGCACCGCGGCCACCGGCCAGGACGCGCTGCGGCAGGCGGAATCGGCCCGGCCGGACCTCGTCGTGCTCGACGTGATGCTGCCCGACCTGGACGGGTTCGAGGTGGTGCGGCGGCTGCGCGCCGCGGGCAACGAGGTGCCGGTGATCTTCCTGACCGCCCGGGACACCTCGTCCGACCAGGTGACCGGGCTGGCCCTGGGCGGCGACGACTATGTGACCAAGCCGTTCTCGGTCGAGGCCCTGGTGGCCCGGGTGCGGGCGGTGCTCCGCCGGGCTTCGCGGGTCACGGCCGGGGCCGCCGACGAGCACAGCACGCTCGAGGCGGGCGACCTGGAACTCGACGAATCCCGCTGGACGGTGCACCGGGCCGGGGTCCCGGTCGAGCTGTCCCCGACCGAGTTCCGGCTGCTCGCGTACCTGATGCGGCACCAGGGCCGGGTGCTGACCCGGGCCCAGCTGCTGGAGAACGTGTGGGGCTGGGACTACGCGGGACAGTCGCAGATCGTCGAGACGTACGTTAGCTACCTGCGGCACAAGCTCGACCCGCTGGGGCCGCCGCTGATCCACACCCAGCGCGGCATCGGCTACAGCCTGCGCCCGCCGGGGCCGGGGGGATGACCAGCTCCGGGCGGCTGTCGCTGCGATCCCGGCTGCTCGTCCTGCTCATCGCGGTGACCGCGGCGTTCCTGCTCGTCATGGGGGCGGTCAGCACGTTCGTGCTGAGCAGGCGGCTGGGGTCCCAGTTCAACGCGGACCTGATCGCGGCGGCGCAGCGCAGGCCGCAGCAGATCGCCAGCAACCCGGGCAACTACGTAGCCGTCGAGATCACGTTCTTCCCGGTCGCCGTCCGGCCGCTGACCGGCAGCGGGGGCGGCACCCAGGAACTGGCCACCGCGGTGCAGAACCTGATCGCCACCCGGACCGCCCGGCAGTACGTGGGCGCCGGGCCGTTCGCGGTGCCAGGGACGGACCGGCCGCGGTTGCGGGCGGTGGCCCGGGTGGTCCGCTCCCCGGCCAGCGCCCGGCGGGCCGTGCTGGTCGTGGCCCGCCCCACCGACGCCGTCACCGGCCAGGTCCGGGTCATCGTGCTCACCGAGCTGATCACCGGGGCGGCGCTGATCCTGCTGCTGACGGTGAGCGGCCGCTGGCTGATCGGCCGCGGGCTGGCCCCGCTGGGCCAGATGGCGGGCACGGCCCAGCGGATCACCACGCAGGGGGACCTGACCGCGCGGATGCCGGACGACGACGACAGCACCGAGGTTGGGCGGCTGGGCGGGGCGATCAACACCATGCTGGACCGGATCCAGCAGGCGTTCGGCGCCCGGCTGCGCTCCGAGCAGAAGGTCCGGCAGTTCGCCGCGGACGCGTCCCATGAGCTGCGCACCCCGCTGACCACCATCCGCGGTTACGCCGAGCTGTACCGGCAGGGTGCGCTGGGCCCGGATCAGCTGCCCAGCGCCATGCGCCGGATCGAGCAGGAATCGCAGCGGATGAGCACGCTGGTCGCGGAACTGCTCGAGCTGGCCCGGCTGGACCGCACGTCGTCGCTGGACCTGGCCGAGACCGACCTGGCCGGGCTGGTCCGGGACGCGGCCGCGGACGCGTCGGCGGTGGAGCCGGGCCGCCCGGTCACGGCCGAGACGCCGGCCCGGCTCATCGCCGTGGTGGACGAGGCCCGGATCCGGCAGGTGCTGGCCAACCTGCTGGGCAACGTGCGGGAGCACACCCCGCCTGGGACCCCGGTCGCGGTCCGGCTGGCCCCGGTGCGCGGCGGCGTCGTGCTGGAGGTGGCGGACTCCGGGCCGGGCATGTCCGAGCAGGACGCGGCGCGGGCGTTCGACCGGTTCCACCGCGGCCCGGACCGGGCGGGCGGCGAGGACGGAGCCGCGGTGAGCACGGCCGGCGGCGGCAGCGGCCTCGGCCTGTCCATCGTGCAGGCCATCGCGGCCGCGCACGGCGGCCAGGCGGCGCTGGAGTCGTGGCCGGGCCAGGGCACCCGGGTCCGGGTCTGGCTGCCCACCGCGGCCGGGGTCACGCCCCCTCCGCCGGGGCCTGCGGGGACGGCAGGTGCTCGAACAGGTAGTAGATGGCGAGCAGGCCGTACAGGATGAGCGCGGCCACCGGCAGGCCGAACGCGGCCAGCACCGTGCCGGCCACGTACACGAGCAGCCCGCCGGTGAAGCCCGGGATGGACCGGCGCAGCGCCTCGGGCTCGGCCCGGCCGCCCAGCTTGGCCGCGTGCGTGACCACGTAGATCCACAGGGCGGCGAAGCCCACCGAGATGAGGATCATGACCAGGCCGTAGGTAACGGCGGCGGGCGCGCCACCCGAGTGCTGCAGCTGCCTGGCCACCAGCGCGGTGGGCCACGGCAGGGCCACCACGCCGAGCAGCAGGAACAGGTTGAGCACCAGCACCGCCCGGTCCAGCCGGGTGATGTGCGCCGAACATCGTGTGGTGGTTCATCCACATGATGCCGATGGTCAGGAAGCTGACCACGTACGCGAAGTAGCTGCGGCCAGGCGTTCGTCAGGTCCGGATAGGTGAGCCGCAGCGGGTTGATGGCCAGCAGATTGAACACGAGCACGGTGATGGCCACGGCAAAGACCCCATCGCTGAACGCCTCGGCGCGGCTGGTGTCCATCCAGGCGGCTCAGCCGTCGGTGGCCACCGAGGCGCCGCCGGCGCCACCCGGGCCGCCCCGGCTGGGCCGCCGGCGTCCGGGGTGGCTGACCGACCGGATCAGCAGCTGGGCCACGTCGATGACTTCGAGGCTGTCTTTCGCGTCGCCGCTGGCTTTCTTGGCCGCGACCGCGTCGCCGAGCATGACCAGGCAGTACGGGCAGCCGGTGGAGATGGTGTCCGGGTCGGTGGTCAGGGCTTCGTCGATCCGCTCGGTGTTGATCCGCTTGCCGATCCGCTCTTCCATCCACATCCGGGCGCCGCCCGCGCCGCAGCAGAACCCGCGTTCCTTGCACCGGTGCATCTCCTGGGCCTGCACCCCCGGGACCTGCTCCATGATCTCCCGGGGCGGCGTGTACACCTTGTTGTGCCGGCCGAGGAAGCACGGGTCGTGGTAGGTGATCTTCTCCTCGACCTTGCTGACCGGGGTGAGCTGGCCCTGCTCGACGAGCCGGGCCAGCAGCTGGGTGTGGTGGATGACCTGGTAGTTCCCGCCGAGCTGGGGGTACTCGTTGGCGATGGTGTTGAAGCAGTGCGGGCAGGACGCCACGATCGTCTTCGGCGCTGCCTCGTTGAGCGTCTCGATGTTCTGCTGGGCCAGCATGGAGTAGACGAACTCGTTGCCGATCCGGCGCGCCGGGTCGCCGGTGCACGTCTCGGCCGGGCCGAGCACGGCGAAGTTCACCCCCGCGGTGTGCAGCAGGGTGGCGATGGCCCGGGTCGTCTTGCGGGCCCGGTCCTCCAGCGCGCCCGCGCAGCCCACCCAGAACAGGTACTCCACGTCGGGCGCCAGCTTGCCGTCGGCCACCGGGACCTCGAAGTCCAGGCCTTCCATCCACTCCGCCCGCCGGGCCCCGCCCATGCCCCACGGGTCGCCCTTGTTCTCCAGGTTCTTCAGCATCCCGGCCGCCTCGAGCGGGAACGCCGACTCGATCAGCACCTGGTGGCGGCGCATCCCGTCGATGTGGTCGATGTGCTCGATGTCCACCGGGCACTCGTTCACGCACGCCCCGCAGTTGGTGCACGACCAGATCACGTCCGGGTCGATCACCCCGTTCACGTCCGCGCCGCCGACCAGCGGGCGCGCCGCCTCGACCTTGACCGCATCCGGCAACTTCTCCCGGGCCTCGTCGCTGCCCGCCAGCATCCACGGCGCCTTGGCCAGCGCGTGGTCGCGCAGGTCCATGATCACCATCTTGGGGGACAGCGGCTTGCCGGTGGCCCACGCCGGGCACTGCGACTGGCACCGCCCGCACTCGGTGCAGGTGGCCATGTCCAGCAGGCCCTTCCAGGAGAAGTCCTCGATCTTCCCCAGGCCGAACACGTCGGTGTCCGGGTCGGCCTCTTCGAAGTCCAGCACCTTCCCGTTGCTGCGCATCGGCTCCAGCCCGCGCAGCCCGTCGGGCCGGCGGGAGAACAGCACGTTGACCGGGGCGGTGATGATGTGCAGGTGCTTGGAATAGGTCAGGAAGACCAGGAACCCCAGCACCACGGCCAGCTGCAGCAGGATGAACGTCGTCTCCAGCACGCTGTTCACCCCGGTGCCCAGCGGCGCCAGCCAGCGCCCCACGATCTGCGACGCGAACGCCCCGTGCGGGTAGGGGAAGTCACCGGTGTTGATCTGCGCCCCGCGGTAGATCAGCAGGGTCGCGACGACCAGGAAAATAGCCGCCAGGACCAGCCACGCGGCGCCGGTGTGCGACCCGGCGAACCGCGAATCCCGGCCCTCTCGGTGCGGGTTGTTCCGCAGCCGGATCACCGCGAAGGTGACGATCCCCACCAGCACCAGCACCGCGAACAGGTCCTCGATGAACGCGATGAACGCCCAGTGGTCGATGCCGGGGAACTTCTTGTCGAACAGGTTGGCGTAGGCCTCGATGATGGTCAGCGTCAGCACGATGAAGCCCCAGAACGTGAACGCGTGCGCCACCCCGGGCACCGTCCACTTGAGCAGCTTCCGCTGCCCCAGCACCTCGGTGGCCTCGGTCCCCGCGTCCCGGGCCGGGTGCGTGCGAACCGCGGCGATCCGCTCCGGGGCAGGCTGCCCGGCCCGGCCCACCCCGGCCAGCCACCACAGCCGCCGGCCGGCCAGCGCGAACGCCAGCACCGTCAGGACCAGCCCGACCACGATCCGCACAACCACGAAGACCTCCTCGCGCAGCCCAGGTCCGCGACGACCCTGGCGCTGTACCGGGTGCCAGCGTACGCCGCACCCCCGCCCGCGTGGTGATCATGCTGGCCTGGCCCCTGCGCCCGGCGCCGCAGACCGCCCCGGACCGACGCGCTGACCAGCCGCTTTACCATCACCGCGGCGGGTATCGGCCCAGCTCGGGCGGGCATGCCGGGCCGCGGAATGTTTTCGCGCGCAGAGAAGTTGAGCCTAATAGACTCAACTATTTGCCAGGGACGATTGCTCCTGGTACAACTTGAGCCGACAAGGCTCAAGTCTAGGAACACAACCACACACAAGGACAACTCATGGCACGTGCGGTAGGTATCGACCTCGGAACCACGAACTCCGTCGTCGCAGTTCTCGAAGGTGGCGAGCCCACGGTTATCGCCAACGCGGAAGGGTCGCGGACTACTCCGTCCGTGGTCGCGTTCGCTAAGAACGGCGAGGTGCTGGTGGGTGAGGTCGCCAAGCGGCAGGCGGTGACCAACGTCGACCGCACGATCCGCTCGGTCAAGCGCCAGATGGGCACCGACTGGACCGTCAAGATCGACGACAAGAAGTTCACTGCGCAGCAGATCAGCGCGTTCGTGCTGCAGAAGCTGAAGAGGGACGCTGAGTCCTACCTGGGCGAGACGATCACCGACGCGGTGATCACCGTCCCGGCGTACTTCAGCGACGCGCAGCGGCAGGCCACCAAGGAGGCCGGGCAGATCGCCGGGCTGAACGTGCTGCGCATCATCAACGAGCCCACGTCCGCGGCGCTGGCCTACCACCTGGAGAAGGAGGGCGAGGCCACCATCCTGGTGTTCGACCTGGGTGGCGGCACGTTCGACGTCTCGCTGCTGGAAGTCGGCGACGGCGTGGTCGAGGTCAAGGCGACCAGTGGTGACAACCACCTCGGTGGTGACGACTGGGACCAGCGGATCGTTGACTGGCTGGTGCAGGACTTCAAGAACGGCTACGGCGTGGACCTGTCCAAGGACAAGATGGCGCTGCAGCGGCTGCGCGAGTCCGCCGAGAAGGCCAAGATCGAGCTGTCCGGCTCGGCCGAGACCACCATCAACCTGCCCTACATCACCCACTCCGAGCAGGGCCCGCTGCACCTGGACAGCAAGCTCACCCGGGCTGAGTTCCAGAAGATGACCTCGGACCTGCTCGACCGCTGCAAGGGCCCGTTCCAGCAGGTGATCAAGGACGGCAACACCAAGCTGGGCGACATCCAGCACGTGGTGCTGGTCGGCGGTTCCACCCGGATGCCCGCCGTGGTCGACCTGGTCAAGGAGCTGACCGGCGGCAAGGAGCCGAACAAGGGCGTCAACCCGGACGAGGTCGTCGCGGTCGGTGCCGCGCTGCAGGCCGGCGTGCTCAAGGGCGAGGTCAAGGACGTCCTGCTGCTGGACGTGACCCCGCTGTCGCTGGGCATCGAGACCAAGGGCGGCATCTTCACCAAGCTGATCGAGCGGAACACCACCATCCCGACCAAGCGGTCGGAGATCTTCACCACCGCGGATGACAACCAGCCGTCGGTGCAGATCCAGGTGTTCCAGGGTGAGCGCGAGATCGCCGCGTACAACAAGAAGCTCGGCATGTTCGAGCTGGCCGGCATCGCGCCCGCGCCGCGCGGCATCCCGCAGATCGAGGTCGCGTTCGACATCGACGCCAACGGGATCGTCAACGTCTCGGCCAAGGACCTGGGCACCGGCAAGGAGCAGCGGGTCACCATCTCCGGCGGCTCCGCGCTGGGCAAGGACGAGATCAACCGGATGATGGCTGAGGCGGAGCAGTTCGCCGCTGAGGACGCCGCCCGCCGCGAGGAGGCCGAGGTCCGCAACCGCGCGGACACGCTCGCCTACCAGACCGAGAAGTTCATGGGCGAGAACTCGGACAAGGTCCCCGAGGACATCCGGTCCGAGGTGCAGGAGGCGGTCGCCGACCTGAAGAAGGCGCTCGAGGGCACCGACGTCGAGGCGATCAAGGACGCTACCGACAAGGCCGCCCAGGCCAGCCAGAAGATGGGCACGGCCATCTACGCGCAGACCCAGGCCAGCGCGGCGCAGGACAGCACTGCGCCGGGTGCCGCCGAGGACACCCCGAATGACGACGACGAGGTGGTTGACGCCGAGATCGTCGATGAGGACCGCAACGCCGGCGAAGGTGGCGCCGCCTGATGAACTCGCCAGAGGACACCAACGGGCCGGTGATCCGTGACCTCAGGCGCATCGACCCGGTAACCGGGCAGGTCAGGGATCCAGGCCAGGCAGGACGGCGGGACCCCGTGAAGCCGCGGCAGCCCGGCCGCCACGCGGTCTCCAAGCCCGGCGGAACGGGCCCGCGCCCCGGGGCACCGGGCGCCGCGGATCCCGGCAACGCAGGTGGCCAGGCTGCGGGTGCGCCCGGCGGGACTTCTCCCGCCGGGCCGCCCGGCGGCCCGGGCGCCCCGGCGCCAGAGGCTCCGGCCGCCGGCCGCCCAGCGGGCGGCCCGGACGGCGCCGACCCGGCGCTGGCCGCCCAGCTGGCCGAGCGGACCGCGGACCTGCAGCGCATCCAGGCCGAGTACGCCAACTACCGGAAGCGTGTGGAGCGGGACCGGATGGCCGTCCGTGAGCAGGCGCTCGCGAACGTGCTGAGCTCGCTGCTCCCGGTGCTCGACGACATCGGCCGGGCCCGCGAGCACGGCGAGCTGGCCGGCGGCTTCAAGTCGGTCGGCGAGTCGCTGGAGACGACCGCGGCCAAGCTGGGGCTGGAGAGCTTCGGTGACGCCGGCGAGCCGTTCGACCCGCGGATCCACGAAGCGCTGACGCACACCTACTCGCCTGATGTGACCGAGCCGACCGCGGTGCAGATCCTGCAGCCTGGCTACAAGGTGGGCGACCGGATTGTCCGGCCGGCCCGGGTCGCGGTCGCGGAACCCAGCGACGGCCCGGCTCAGGGCAGCCCGGACGAGCCACGGGGAACTCCGGCGGGAAACAACTGATCCCGGAGAGAGGCTAAGTGAGCACGAAGGACTTCCTCGAGAAGGACTACTACAAGGTCATCGGGGTTTCCAAGACCGCCAACGCGGACGAGATCAAGAAGTCGTACCGCAAGCTGGCCCGCAAGTACCACCCGGACGCCAACAAGGGTGACAGCAAGGCCGAGGAGCGGTTCAAGGAGATCTCCGAGGCCTACAACGTGCTGTCCGACCCCAAGCAGCGCAAGGAGTACGACGAGGCGCGCTCGCTGTTCGGCGGCGGGTTCCGCCGCCCCGGCCAGGCCGGGGCGGGCGGTCAGGGCGGCTTTGGCGGCTTCGACCTCGGCGACCTGTTCGGCGGCGGCACCGGGACCGGGCCGGCGGTGCCGGGCCGGCGGTGGCGGCGGCCTGGGCGACATCCTGGGCGGCGTGTTCGGCCGCGGTGGCACGCGTACCACGCAGGCCAGGCCACGGCGGGGCGCCGACGTGGAGACCGAGACCACGATGTCGTTCAGCGACTCGCTGGACGGCTCCACGGTGAGCCTGCGGCTGGCCGGTGAGGGCCCGTGCCCGACCTGTAAGGGCACCGGGGCCAAGGCCGGGACGGTGCCCCGGGTGTGCCCGAACTGTGAGGGGACCGGCCAGGAGAGCCGGAACCTGGGCAGTTTCGCGTTCTCCGAGCCGTGCCGCGAATGCCGGGGCCGCGGGCTGGTGGTGGATGACCCGTGCCCGGTGTGCTCGGGCAGCGGCCGGGCCATGAGCACCCGGACCATCCAGGCCCGCATCCCGGCCGGGGTGGCGGACGGCCAGCGGATCAAGCTCAAGGGCAAGGGCGCGCCCGGCGAGCGGGGCGGCCCAGCGGGGGACCTGTACGTGCGGGTGCATGTCACCCCGCACCCGGTGTTCGGCCGGAACGGGCACAACCTGACTGTTACCGTGCCGGTGACGTTCCCCGAGGCGTCGCTCGGTGCCGAGATCAAGGTGCCGGCCCACCGCGGGGCGCCGGTCAGCGTGCGGATCCCGGCCGGGACCCCGAACGGGCGTACGTTCCGGGTCCGTGGCAAGGGCGTGCGCCGGCCCGACGGCACCAACGGGGATCTGCTGGTGACGGTCGCGGTGCAGGTGCCGCAGCACGTGAACGGGCAGGCCAGGAAGGCGCTCGAGGATTTCCGCGAGGCCACCGCCGGCCAGGACCCGCGCGAGGACCTGCTGCAGCGGGCCAGGAGTGCGTGATGTGCCCGGTGACACCATGACCAGCCCATACGACCTCGGCGACGACACCCCGGTGTACGTCATCTCGGTGGCCGCCCAGCTCGCGGGCATGCACCCGCAAACGCTGCGCGCCTACGACCGGACCGGCCTGGTATCGCCGGGCCGGTCATCCGGTGGCGGCCGCCGGTACTCGCTGCGCGACGTGGTGGCGCTGCGTGAGGTCCAGCGGCTGTCCCAGGAGGAGGGCGTCAACCTGTCCGGGATCAAGCGGATCCTGGAGCTGGACCGGGAGCTGCGCCACCACCAGCAGCACCTCGCCGAGGTGACCACTGAGCTGGCCCAGCTGCGGATGGAGCTCGAATCTACCCGCGCGGTGGCCGCCCGGCTGGCCGGGCTGCTGCGCAGCCGCCCGGGTGGGGCCCAGCTCGTCCCGGTGCACGGCACCGGCCGGGCGGCGGCCGGCCCGGGCGGCCAGCAGCCGCCGCCGGCCGGGCGGCGGGAACTGCCCGCGGCCGCCAGCCGCGCCACCCGCGCGGACAGACAACAACTCAACAACGACCGGATCAGTGCAGATCCAGAAAACTAAATCATGAACGACAAGCTCACCCGTAAGAGCCAGGAGGCAGTGTCCGACGCCGTGCGGCGGGCCACCACCGATGGCAACCCGCACGTCGAGCCGCTGCACCTGCTGGCCGCGCTGGTCAGCCAGGAGGGCGGCACGGCGGCGCCGCTGCTGCGCGCCGTCGGCGCCGACCCGGCCGCTCTGCTGCGCAGCACCGAAGACCAGATCACCCGGCTGCCCAAGGCGGCCGGCACCTCGGTCAGCGCCCCGGACACGTCCCGGGCGCTGCTGACCACCCTGGCCACCGCGGCCAAGCGGGCCCGCGAGCTCGATGACGAGTACGTGTCCACCGAGCACTTGCTGGTCGGCCTGGCGGCCGACGGCGGGCAGGCGGCCGACGTGCTGCGCCGGGCCGGCGCGGGCCCGGACGAACTGCTGGGCGCGTTCCAGAAGGTGCGCGGGAGCGCCAGGGTAACCACCGAGGACCCGGAAGGCACCTACCAGGCGCTGGAGAAGTACGGCATCGACCTGACCCAGCAGGCCCGGGACGGCGCGCTCGACCCGGTGATCGGGCGGGACGCGGAGATCCGGCGGGTCATCCAGGTGCTGTCCCGGCGGACCAAGAACAACCCCGTGCTGATCGGCGAGCCCGGCGTGGGCAAGACCGCGGTCGTCGAGGGCCTGGCCCAGCGGATCGTGGCCGGCGACGTACCGGAATCACTGCGCGGCAAGCGGCTGGTCGCGCTGGACCTCAGCGCCATGGTGGCCGGGGCCAAGTACCGCGGTGAGTTCGAAGAGCGGCTCAAGGCGGTGCTGAACGAGATCAGGCAGAGCGAAGGCCAGGTCATCACGTTCATCGACGAGCTGCACACGGTGGTCGGGGCCGGCGCGGCCGAGGGGGCCATGGACGCGGGCAACATGCTCAAGCCCATGCTGGCCCGCGGCGAGCTGCGCATGGTCGGCGCGACCACGCTGGACGAGTTCCGCGAGCGGATCGAGAAGGACCCGGCGCTGGAGCGGCGTTTCCAGCAGGTGTTCGTGGGCGAGCCGTCGGTCGAGGACACCATCGCCATCCTGCGCGGGCTCAAGGGCCGTTACGAGGCGCACCACAAGGTGCAGATTTCCGACGCCGCGCTGGTCGCCGCGGCGGCCCTGTCCGACCGCTACATCACCGCCCGGTTCCTGCCCGACAAGGCCATCGACCTGGTCGACGAGGCCGCCTCGCGGCTGCGCATGGAGATTGACTCGCGGCCGGTTGAGATCGACGAGCTGCAGCGGTCGGTGGACCGGATGAAGATGCAGGAGCTGGCGCTGGCCAAGGAGGCCGACCCGGCCAGCAAGGAGCGGCTGGAGCGGCTCCGGGCCGACCTGGCCGACCGGCAGGAGCAGCTGACCGCCCTGCTGGCCCGCTGGGACCGGGAGAAGTCCAGCCTGAACCGGGTCGGTGAGCTGAAGCAGCGGCTCGACGACCTGCGCGGGCAGGCAGAACGCGCGCAGCGCGACGCCGACTTCGCGACCGCGTCCCGGATCATGTACGGCGAGATCCCGGCGCTCGAGCGGGAGCTGGCCGCCGCGGCCAGCGCCGACGGCCCGCAGCCAGGCGACGGCCAGGCTGCCCCGGACGGCCCGGGGAGCGAAGCGCCCATGGTCAAGGAGGAGGTCGGCCCGGATGATGTGGCCGACGTGGTGTCCTCGTGGACCGGGATCCCGGCCGGCCGCCTGCTTGAGGGCGAGACCGGGAAGCTGCTGCGGATGGAAGACGAGCTGGGCCGGCGCATCATCGGCCAGGCCCCGGCGGTCCAGGCGGTCGCGGACGCGGTGCGCAGGTCACGGGCGGGTGTAGCCGACCCGGACCGGCCCGCGGGCTCGTTCCTGTTCCTCGGCCCGACCGGGGTGGGCAAGACCGAGCTGGCCAAGGCACTGGCCGAGTTCCTGTTCGACGACGAGCGCGCCATGGTGCGCATCGACATGAGCGAGTACAGCGAGAAGCACTCGGTGGCCCGGCTGGTCGGTGCGCCGCCCGGTTACGTGGGTTACGAGGAGGGCGGCCAGCTGACCGAAGTGGTCCGCCGCCGCCCGTACTGCGTGGTGCTCCTCGACGAGGTCGAGAAGGCGCACCCGGAGGTGTTCGACATCCTGCTGCAGGTGCTGGACGACGGCCGCCTCACCGACGGCCAGGGCCGCACGGTGGACTTCCGGAACACCATCCTGATCCTCACCTCCAACCTGGGCTCCCAGTACATCGCCGACCAGGCGCTGACCGAGGAGGCCAAGCGCGACGCGGTGATGCAGGTGGTCCAGGCCACGTTCAAGCCCGAGTTCCTGAACCGGCTCGACGACGTCATCCTGTTCGACGCGCTGACCACCGAAGAGCTCAGCCAGATCGTCGACCTGCAGGTCACCCGGCTGGGCCGGCGACTGGCTGACCGGCGACTCAGCCTGCGGGTCAGCCCCGGCGCACGGGAGTGGCTGGCGCTGACCGGCTTTGACCCGGTCTACGGGGCCCGGCCGCTGCGCCGGCTGATCCAGTCAGCGATCGGCGACCAGCTGGCCAAGGCGCTGCTGTCGGGTGGGATCACCGACGGTGACGATGTCCTGGTCGACCTGGACCCGGCCTCAGACACGCTGACCGTGCGGCGGGCTCAGCTGTCCCCGGCTGGGGTGGCCGGCCCGGACGGCAGCTCGTCGAGCAGCCTGTCGTAGTCGTCCTCGGGCAGGCCGAGGTCGTTGCGGATCCGGTAGCGCAGGGTCAGCAGCAGCCGCAGCTCGGTGGGGTCACCGTTGGCGGTGCTCATCGCCGGGCGGTCAGCCGCGGCTGGTGCGCCGGCATCCCAGCCGGCGCCCAGCCGCCCCAGGCACAGCCCCACTCCGGTGGTGGCCCAGCGCAGCGCGCCGGTCAGATCGGAGCGCTCCATCAGCAGCTCAGCGACCAGGTCATAGATCCTCGGGTCGCTCGGCTGCTCCCGCTCGATCTGCTGGATCAGCGCGTCGGCCTCGGCTGGTTTGTCCATCAGGAACAGCGCGCGGGCCAGCGGGACCCGCGGGTCGACGAAGGCCGGGCCGCCATCCTCGAGAGCGCGCCGGAACCCGTGCGCCGCGGCGGCCGGCTCGTCGGCGAGCAGCCACTGTTCACCGGCCCGGAGGTAGGCCTCGGACCGGGAGAACTCCTCGGTCTGCGTGCCGGAGGCGGCAAGATTTATCATCTGCTCCGCGGCGGCGCGGTGATCGCCGCTGAACGCCGCGTCGAACTCGATCGCATCGAACAGATCCCGGTTCAGCAGCACCACGTCACCGGACGTACCCATACCGAGACCGCTTTCAACGCCGCGAAAGAACTCAGTCACGGAACAATCACGCTATCTCCGCGAACGTTCCAGGGCGTCCCAGAACCCCCGGCGCAGCGCGTGCCTGGTCTCGTCGTGCAGCAGGGCATCGATAGGCAGTGCAGAGTCCTGGAGCAACCTCGCTTCCAGGTCTGACGGCATGCGCGGCTTGCGGGCAAGTACAGCCTCCAGCCAGAGCGCCGGCGCCTCACGGGCGACCGACTGACCGAATTCGAACCCCTCCGCGTGCGCGGCCTGTACCGCGTCCGCGATAAGCGATGCCTGGCCCGGCGGGACAGGAGCAGCGGGGGCAGGGGGCTGCGGCCCGCCGTACGGGCCGGGCGGCGTCGCGTAAGAGCCGGGCCCGTTGCTGCTCTGCTGGCCGGACGGGGGCGGCGGGTAGTGCCCGGGCATCATCTGCTCGGCGGGCATCCCGTAGGGGCTGGCCGGGTACTGGCGCGGCGGCTCCGGCAGCCCAGGCGGCTGGCCGCCGGGCAGGCTCTGCCCCGGGGAGCCGGTCATCGGCTGGTGAACCGGCACATCCTGCCCCGGGCCGCGGAACGAGCTGGGTGGCGGCTGGTACAGGCCTGGCTGGCCCTGGTCCACCTCGGGCGGCTGGCTGTGCGCGCCGCGGGTGCGCGGATCGGGCAGTCCAGCGGGGGACGGTGCCGGGGACCGGCCCGGCCCGGCAGGCTGGCCCGGCCCAGGCGTGCTGTACGGCGGCGGCATCGATGGCTGGCCGGGCGATGGTTGCCCCGGCATGGACTGCCTGCCCGGCATCGACTGCCCGCCGGGCATGGGCTGCTGGCCGGGCATGGGCTGCTGGCCGGGCATGGATGCCTGGCCCGGCATGGGTGGCTGGCTAGGGATCGGCTGGCCACCGGGCATGGACTGGCCGCCCGGCATGGACTGCCCGCCGGGCAGACTCGGCTGGCCCGGCATCGACGGCTGGCCCGGGATGCCCGGCGTGCTGGGCTGGCCCGCGGAACTGGGCATCCCGGGCCCCGGTATGGACGGCTGGCCCGGCGTGCCCAGCTGGCCCGGCGTGCCCAGCTGGCCCGGCGTGCCCAGCTGGCCCGGCGTACCTGGCTGGCCCGCGGCACCCGGCTGGCGGGCCAGGCCGGGCGCGCTCGGCTGGCCCTGGCCACCAGGCATGCCCGGCCGGGTGGGCAGGCCATTCTGGCCGCCTGGCGGCCCGGGCTGAGCGGGCCCACCCGGCTGCCCCGGCATGCCCTGCTGGCCGGGCAGGTTCTGCTGCTGCGCGACCAGGTTTTCCTGGCCGGCCAGACCCGGCTGGCGCAGGCCGGGCGGCGAGCCCGCCATCTGCTGGCCGGACAGCTCCGGCTGGCCGGGCCCCGCCGGGGCGGGCCGCTGCACTGGCGCCGGGCTCAGCTGATCCGGTCCGCCTGGCCCAGGCTCGGCATCCCCGGGCCCGGGGCGGCTGGGCGGGACGGGCTGGCGCTCCGGGGCCGCCCCGGACTCGCGCCGGGGCAGCGGCGGGGCCTGCGCCGCGTTCGCGGCCGGCTGCACGGCCCGCTGGTACTCGGCCACCACGGGCGCCGTGTAGATGGCGGGCGGGGCCGGGTGCGAGCCCGCGGACAGCGCCTGCTGGGCCAGCGGGCCGGCCACTGGGCCGTGCCCGTTGGTCAGGGCCCGGCCTGCAGGCACAGCCAGCTGGTACGGCTCGTCCGCGCTCAGCGCGTCGGTCCCGGCTACGAGTCCGGTGTACGGGCGCAGGTGCCCCTCGCCAATCTCGATGATGTCGTCACATTCCTGGCGCAGGCTGCGGGAAATGGTCCAGTTTCCGCCCACCGTGATGTGCACGATAAGCACCCGGATGCCGAGATCCTGCACGTCCGCGACGACCTGAGCGAGATCTTCCTCAGCGCTGACCAGCAGTGCGTCACTGATCGCGTTGTTGCGCGCCAGGGTGGTCAGGTCGCGCCGGATCTCACTCTCCACGCCCTCACGGCGGCCTGGCCGCAGCCGGCCCAGCCGGAGCTTCAGCCCGGGGAGATCGGCGAGCGTGTCATGTTCCGGCGCCCGGCGGCCCTCCACGGTCGCCTCATACCAATAGCAGCGGAGCAGCGGGAGGCTGGTCCGTTCCCGGGCGATGCTGCTAAGGAACTGGAGAAGTCCTGCGTAATCCCAGGACACGGACTCTCGGTGGCGGGTTCCGTGGACGGCCATCGCGCCATCCGCCAGCACGTAGCCCGCGTCCACGAACAGCGCGCACCGGTCCACGCGACACCGTCCTTCCCTCGACGCGAGACGTTACCAGCGCCCAGCCGCCAGTGTGATGGATCGCGAGCAGGTCACGGGCATCCGCGGGGAGGAAGTCCGCTCTCGGCCAAAGGGTCCTCGGCGCCGACGCGAAGCCCGGCATAGTCTTCCGCCATGCGACTTCTTGTTCTCGGGGGTACCCGGTTCCTCGGGCGTGCCATCGTGGACGAAGCGATCCGGCGTGGCTATGACGTCACGACCTTCACACGGGGGGTGAGCGGTGAGCCCCGGCCGGGTGCCGAGGCACTGCACGGAGACCGTACCAGTTCCGCGGATCTGGCCAGGCTGGCCGGCCGAGATTTTGACATGGTCATCGACACATCGGCCATCGCCCCCCGGCACGTGGCCGCCGCCGCCGGGTTGCTCGCCCCGCGGGTGAGCCATTACACCTACATATCCACCGTCTCGGTCTACGCCGAATTCCCGCGCGAGCCAGTTGACGAGGAATCCCCGGTGCTCGACTGCCCGGCCGACGCCGACGGCACGGCCGAGTCACTCGGTTACGGCGAGCTCAAAGCGGGCAGCGAACGGGCGGTGGCCGCGGCCTTCCCCGGGCGGCACCTCATCGCCCGCCCGGGGCTGATCGTCGGCCCGCACGAGACGGTCGGCCGGCTGCCCTGGTGGCTGGCCCGGGTGGCCCGCGGCGGGATGACGCTGGCCCCCGGCGACCCGGACCGGCGGGTGCGGATGACCGACGCCCGAGACCTCGCCTCCTGGCTCATCGACAATTCCCGGCGGCGTATCCCGGGGATCATCAACGTGCCCGGGTCGGACGGGGCGACGTTCGGCGACTTGCTGGCCACCTGCGGCGAGATGACCCGGGCCGACCGCCGCACCGCGCTCGACCTGCGCTGGGTGCGGGACGAGGTGCTGCTGGACGCGGGCGTGGAACCGTGGACCGAACTGCCGATGTGGGCGCCCAACATCCCGGAGCTGGCCGGGATCTGGACCGTTTCCGGCGGCCGGGCCGTGCGGACCGGCATCCGCTACCGGCCGCTCACCGACACCGTGCACGACACCTGGGCCTGGCTGCGCCTGGAAGCCTCGGCCCGCGGTACTGACCTGGGCAGCCTGGCCGTCGGCACCAGCGGCCCCGCGGCCATCGGCCTGGACCCGGCCAAGGAACAGCGGATTCTGGCCGGGCTCGGCTGACCCACCAGGTAAACCAGCAGGTAGGCTGCTCAGCCGTGAGCGATCGCGATGACCTGCTGCGCATGATCAGGGACGTCGCCGTGGTGCACGGCGATTTCGTACTGTCCTCCGGGCAGCGCGCCACCTGGTACATCGATCTGCGCCGGGTGCTGCTCAGCGGGGCGGCTGCCCCGCTGGCCGGGCGGGTCATGCGGGAGCTGACCGCCGGGCTCGAGTACGACGCGGTAGGTGGGCTGACCCTGGGCGCCGACCCGGTCGCGACCGCGATGATGCACGCCGCCAGCCGGGCCGGTCAGTCGCTCGATGCTTTCGTTGTGCGGAAAGAGGGGAAGGCGCACGGCCTGCAGCGGCGTATCGAGGGTCCTGACGTGGCCGGGCGCCGGGTGCTGGCCGTCGAGGACACCTCGACCACCGGGGCGTCCGTGCTGACCGCGGTGGACGCGCTGCGCGAGGCGGGCGCCGAGGTCGCCGGGGTGGCGGTCGTGGTGGAACGCGGTGCGCGGGAACCCGTCGCGGCGCGCGGCCTGCCGTTCTTCGCCGCCTATGACATGGGCGACCTGAACTTGGGCTGATCGCCGGACTGGTCCCGGCCCGGCGCCTGGTCGCTCCCGCTCCCAGGGACCTGGTCGCGGCCCGCGGCCTGGCTGTGGCCCTGAGCGTGTGCGCCGCGGGCCGCGGCCTCGTGCCGGACCTCGCGCAGCCGGTACAGCACCAGCGCGACGATGGCGACGACGGCCACCGCCGCGATCAGGTACCCGGCCACCGCGATACCGTGCGAGATGCTCTGCCAGGTACTGCTCAGGCTGTAGCCAAGCAGCGAGATCACCGTCACCCAGATCGCGGTGCCGATCAGGCTGAGCACGCCGAACAGCAGCGCGGGCATCTTGGTGAACCCGGCCACGATCGAGATGAACGTGCGCACCACGGGGAGCGCCCGGCCGACCGGCACCGCCCAGGCGCCGCGGCCGGCCAGGAAGCGTTCCGCGCGGTCGATGTCCCGTTCGGTGATCAGCAGGTAGCGGCCGAACCGGGAGACCAGCGGCCGCTCAGCCACCCGGCCCACGGTGTAGGACACGAACGAGCCGATCAGCTCGGCCAGCGTGCCGACGACGATGACTGCGACAATGTTCAGCCGCCCCTCGCCCGCCAGCACCCCGGCGAAACCAAACGTGATCTCCGACGGGATCGGGATGCAGCATGCCTCGAGGAAGCCGAACAGGAAGACGGCAGCCAGGCCCCACTGGCTGAGAAAGCTCTCCATAGCCCACTGTTGTACCGCATCCGGCCAGTGCTGCGGCACGCTGATGACCAGCTTAGGAGACCCTTAACCAGGCAGAGTCCCATGTCGGGCCCTCTGGCACTGATGGCCCTGGGCCCATTTCACGGATACTTGACCCACGTACGAGACAGGGAGCCAATTGTCATGCCTATCGCCACTCCAGAGGTCTACGCGGAGATGCTGGACCGGGCCAAGGAACGCGGTTTTGCCTACCCGGCCATCAACGTGACCTCGAGCCAGACGCTGAACGCCGCGCTGCGCGGATTCGCCGACGCAGAAAGCGACGGCATCATCCAGGTATCGACCGGTGGCGCTGAATACCTGTCCGGATCCGCCGTCAAGAACATGGTGACAGGGTCGGTCGCGCTGGCCTCGTTCGCCCGTTCGGTGGCGGACAGGTACCCGGTGCAGATCGCCCTGCACACCGACCACTGCCCCAAAGACAAGCTGGACGGCTTCATCCGGCCGCTGATCAAGCTGTCCCAGGAACGGGTGGCCCGGGGCGAAGAGCCGCTGTTCAACTCGCACATGTGGGACGGGTCCGCGGTGCCGCTGGACGAGAACATCGTGCTGGCCACCGAGTTGCTGGCCGAGTGCGCCAAGGCCCACGCTGTGATGGAGATGGAGATCGGCGTGGTCGGCGGCGAGGAGGACGGCGTCACCGGCGAGATGAACGAGAAGCTGTACAGCACGCCGGAAGACGCGCTGGCCGTGGCCGAGGCACTCGGGCTGGGCGAGCAGGGCCGGTACCTGCTGGCCGCCACGTTCGGCAACGTGCACGGCGTGTACAAGCCGGGGCACGTCACGCTGCGGCCCTCGATCCTGCGCGACATCCAGCAGGCGGTGGGCGCCAAGTACGACCGGGACAAGCCGTTCTACCTGGTGTTCCACGGCGGTTCCGGGTCGGCCCTGGAGGAGATCCGGGAGGCCATCTCCTACGGCGTGGTCAAGATGAACGTGGACACCGACACCCAGTACGCGTTCACCCGGCCGGTCGCGGACCACATGTTCCGCAACTACGACGGCGTGCTGAAGATCGACGGCGAGGTCGGCAACAAGAAGCAGTACGACCCGCGGGCGTGGGGCAAGGCCGGCGAGGCCGGCATGACCGCCCGGGTGACGCGGGCCTGCGAGGACCTGCTGTCCGCCGGCACCAAGCTCGGCTAGATCCCCTAGGGCCAGGCGAGCTCAGCCGGTCCGCGTTCCGGCGCGCCGGAACGCGGACCGGATGTCGCCCATCACCTGGGCTGGCACGCGGGTGATCTCCGGCCAGGTGAGATGCACCACTTCATAACCAGCCGCGCGCAGCCTGGCGTCGCGGTTCAGTTGTGCCATCGCCCTGGCTGGGCCGGTGTACTTGACCGCCCCATCAGCCTCCGCGATCGTGCGGTGCTGCTGCCACAGGAAGTCCACCCGGCCGACAATCTGCTCGTCGTCCCCCACCCACACTTGCAGCTCCGGTGGGGGCAGGCCGAACTGGTGGAAGGCCGCCCGGCTGATGGACTCCAGCACCGATTCGGCCCGGGGGTCGGCGAACGCGGCTACCCGCCGGGCTCGCTGGATCCCTGGCCAGCGCGCGCACTGCGCGATCACCCGGCCGAGTTCGTCCCGCGACAGCGGCCCGGCCCGCAGCGCGGAGTCGGCGACCGCCACCCCCTCGGCAAAGGTCAGCACCCGGGCCAGATCCACAACCGTCCGGCCCACCGAGGTCACCAGTATCCCCGAGCGTTCGGTCACATGATCGGCCGGCAGCGTGGCCTGGTGCACCCGTATCCCGGGCCGCGCCGTCCGGCTGCCCCGGTCGTCCGGCGACCTGGTCACGTGCACCAGCTCGGCGGCTCGGCGGGGGAACAAGCCGAGGCCATGTATGTGGGCTGCCGAGCGGTGACTGCCCACCGAGCGCGAGCCGGTCACCGCAACCGCGGCCGCTACCCGCAGAGCGTGAGCGGCGGCCAGGTCCCCCGGCCGGTTCGCCGCGGCGCCCCACCGGCCACCCGCCGTGAGCTTACTGTCACTGACCAGAGACGCAGCAAACTCGGCCGAGGCGTATACGCCGGCGAGGACGGGCCGTAACGCCCCCTCCCGGACGAGACGGCGGATCCGGCGGTCGGAAAAGCCGGCCGCGAGCAACTGAGCGGTGGTTGCCACTCCGGCTGGTAACTCATCCGTGGTGGGCACACGTCCACGGTGGCCCGTGCCACCGACATTTCACGTGCGGGGTTCACTTTCTGCCCGATTCGCCCCACTTGCCGCGGACCACGTACGTGAGATGCCGGTCCCGCACCAGCCACGCGCTCCAGCCCGCCACGCAGACCGTGACTCTTCACGCGGACGGCGCAGGCGATGACCGTTTTGTCATGGTTCTTCCGGACCGCGCACGTGAAGAGTCGCTGGGCTGACGTCGGCGGCCGGTGGGCGGCGCCCACCGGAGCGGCGCCCGGACCGGAGCGGCGCCCACCGGACGGTGCACGGGGGTGGACGGGCACCGAGGCCGTCGGGGACAGGGCAGGATGGGGCCATGGAGCGTGAGAATCTGTTCGCCGGGCCGCCGGCCACTTACCTGCCCGAGGACCCGGCCGCCGCTGAACTTGACGCGGGCGCGGATCCAGCCGCGGTGGCCGCGGCCCACCCGGCGTGCCTGGCGGCCTGGGCGGCCCTGGCCGAGCAGGCCCTAGACGACGGCGACCCGGTGGCCGCGTACGCGTACGCCCGGACCGGTTATCACCGGGGGCTCGACCAGCTGCGCCGGTCGGGGTGGAAGGGCCATGGGCCGGTTCCCTGGGAGCACGAGCCGAACCAGGGCTTCCTCCGCTCGCTGCACGCGCTGGGCCGGGCCGCGGGGGCCATCGGCGAGACCGATGAACAGGAGCGGTGCCAGATCTTCCTGGCCGACAGCAGCGCCGCCGCGGTGGCCGCCCTGGACGGCCCCTGAGACCCGGGCCCGAGCCCACGGCCCCAGGCCGCGAGCCCACGGCCCCAGGCCGCGAGCCCACGGCCCCAGGCCGCCAGCCCACGGCCCCAGGCCGCGAGCCCCACGGCCCCAGGCCGCCAGCACACAGGCCCGGGCCCTGAGCACACGGGCCCGGAAGCCGACCGGCCCGCTCCCCGCCCCGGGGGCGTAACAAAGTGGCCCGCAGCGTGGAGTAACCTCAACACCGCAGGCGGGTCGGGGCCTGGAACGGGCTGGTCAGATGAGGCCTGGAAGGGGCTGGTCAGATGCCGGCCATTGTGCTCGTGGGCGCACAGTGGGGTGACGAGGGCAAGGGCAAGGCGACCGACCTGCTCGGCGACCGCGTTGAGTACGTGGTCCGCTACCAGGGTGGGAACAACGCTGGCCACACGGTAGTCATCGGCGAGGACAGCTACGCACTGCACCTGCTGCCGTCCGGTGTGCTGTCACCCGAGGTCATCCCGGTCATCGGCAACGGCGTGGTGATCGACCCCGAGGTGCTGCTCCGCGAGATCGACGGGCTGCGGAAGCGCGGCGTGTCCTGCAACCGGCTGCTCATCTCGGCCAACGCGCACCTGATCATGCCCTACCACCGCGCCCTGGATAAGGTCACTGAACGTTACCTGGGCAGCTCGCGGATCGGCACGACCGGCCGGGGCATCGGCCCCACTTACGCGGATAAGGTGGCCCGCACCGGCATCCGGGTCCAGGACCTGCTCGACCCGGGCATTCTCAGCCAGAAGCTGGAGCTCGTGCTGCGCGAGCGCAACCAAGTGCTGACCAAGGTGTACAACCGGCGTGGCATCGAGGCGGGCACGATCGCCGCGGAGTACCTGGGCTACGCGGACCAGATCCGGCCCTACGTGGCCGACACCGGGCTGGTGCTCAACCAGGCGCTGGACGAGAACAAGACGGTCCTGCTGGAAGGCGCCCAGGCCACCCTGCTCGACGTGGACCACGGCACGTACCCGTTCGTGACCTCGTCCTCGCCGACGGCCGGTGGCGCCTGCGCGGGCGCGGGCATCGGGCCGACCCGGATCACCAAGGTGGTCGGCATTCTCAAGGCGTACACCACCCGGGTCGGGGCCGGGCCGTTCCCCACCGAGCTGCTGACCGAACAGGGTGAGTGGCTGCGCAAAGAGGGCGGCGAGTACGGCGTGACGACCGGGCGGCCGCGGCGCACCGGCTGGGTGGACACCGTGATCGCCCGGTACTCGACCCGGGTCAACGGGATCACCGACTACTTCATCACCAAGCTCGACGTGCTGTCCGGACTGGAGAAGGTCCCGGTCTGCGTGGCCTACAACGTAGGCGGCACCCGGCACGACGAGATCCCGATGACGCAGACCGAGTTCCATCACGCCACGCCGGTCTATGAATACCTGGACGGCTGGCTGGAGGACATCTCCACGGCCAAGGAGTTCGCCGACCTGCCGCCCAACGCGCAACGCTACGTGCGGGCCCTGGAAGAGATGATCGGCGCGCCGGTGGCCGCGGTCGGCACCGGCCCGCGGCGGGACCAGACCCTGCAGCTGCGCCCTCTCGTCTGAGCTGGGCGGACTGGCCTGACCGGAACTGGGCTACCCGGTCGACCAGGTAGCTGGCACCACCCTGAACCCGGTAATCCGCGCTACTGACCGCGGCTCCGCCACCGGGCAGGCTGGGATCAGACCCAGCAACCCCGGCACAGGAGGACAGCCGATGCTGACCAGCCTGGTCACCGCAGAGCCGGAACTCAGCCTGGAGCAGCTGCCCGGCCGCCCGTGGGCGGTCCGCCGGGCAGCCGGCCCAGGCGGCCGCCCGGCCCTGGAGATCTACGCCGCGGGCGTGATGGTGGACGTGCTCGTGCTCCCGCGCGACTGGCCGCGGGCGCCCCGGATCGTCCGCGGCGCGTACTCGGCCAGCTGGGCGGGCCAGCCCCGCGCAGCCGCCTGGGGCGTCCTCCCGGCGGCGGGACGGACCCTGCTGGTGCGGTTTCGCCGGGGCCGCATCCGGGCCCAGGTCTGCCCAGCCGATCCGGTTACGGTCGGCGGCGTGTTCTGGTTCGCCGAGGTGCCCGGCCGGTTCGGCCAGGTGCTGGTCACCCACGGCAGCGGCCAGGAGCGGCATGGGGTCCGGCCAGCCCGCCCCTGCTGACCCGGCCGCTCGCTGACCCGGCCGCTCGCTGACCCGGCCGCTCGCTGACCCGGCCCCTCGCTGACCCGGCGCTCCGCTGACCCGGCGCTCCGCTGACCCGGCCGCCCTGCCCCAGGCACGCTGCCCCGGGCACCAGCACCGGTAGGCTCACGCCGTGCGAGTCCTCCTCCTCGGCTCCGGCGGCCGCGAGCACGCGCTGGCCCGGGCCCTGGCCGCCGACCCGGACGTGACCGACCTGCACGCGGCCCCCGGCAACCCCGGCATCGCCGCGCTGGCCCGGCTGCACGCGGTGGACATCACCGACCCTGGGCAGGTGGCTGGCCTGGCCCGGGCCACCGGCGCCGGCCTGGTCGTGGTGGGCCCGGAAGCGCCCCTGGTGGCCGGGGTGCCGGACGCGCTGCGCGCATCGGGCATCGCCTGCTTCGGGCCGAGCCGCCGGGCCGCCGCCATCGAGGGCTCGAAGTCATTCGCCAAAAAGATCATGCGGGCGGCCGGCATCCCCACCGCCCGCGCGCTCACCTGCACCGGCCCGGCCGAGGTGGCCGCCGCGCTGGACGAGTTCGGGCCGCCCTACGTGGTCAAGGCGGACGGCCTGGCCGCGGGCAAGGGCGTGCTGGTCACCGAGGACCGGGCCGCGGCCGGCGCGCACGCCCAGGCCTGCGGCACGGTGGTCATCGAGGAGTTCCTGGACGGCCCGGAGGTATCGCTGTTCGCGCTGGCCGACGGGGTCACCGCGGTGCCGCTGCTGGCCGCGCAGGACTTCAAGCGGGCCGGGGACGGCGACCAGGGCCCGAACACCGGCGGGATGGGCGCGTACACCCCGCTGCCCTGGGCCCCGCCCGGGCTCACCGGGGAGGTGCTCGGCACCGTCCTGCAGCCGGCCGTGGACGAGCTGCGCCGCCGCGGCACGCCCTACCGCGGCCTGCTGTACGCCGGGCTGAGCCTGACCCCGGCGGGCGTGCGGGTGGTGGAGTTCAACGCGCGCTTCGGCGACCCGGAGACCCAGGTCATCCTGGACCGGCTGGCCACCCCGCTGGCCGGGCTGCTGGCCGCGGCCGCGTCCGGGTCGCTGGCCGGCGCACCCCCGCCCAGCTGGGCCCCGGGCGCCGCGGTGACCGTCGTGATCGCCGCCGAGGGCTACCCCGGCCCGCCCACGCGTGGCGACCGGATAACCGGTCTTTCCGATGCCGAACGCACCCCCGGCGCTTATCTCCTGCAGGCCGGCACGCGGGCCGATGGCGCCGGTCAGCTCGTCTCGGCGGGCGGCCGGGTGCTCAACGTAGTCGGCACCGGGCCGGACCTGGCGGCGGCCCGGGCGGCCGCGTACCAGGCCGCGGGCAGGATCCAGATGCGCGGTGGCTGGTTCCGCACCGACATCGCGGAACAGGCCGCGGTGCAGGCGGCCCGCGGCTGAGCCGGTGGCTCCGGCTGAAGGCTCCCCGGACCCGCCGCTGCGGGTCAGCACGCTGGAGCTGTTCTTCGACCTGGTCTTCGCGTTCACCCTGACCCAGCTGTCCGCGCTGCTGGACGACGCCCACTTTTCTGCCCCCTCGATCGCCCAGGCGCTGCTGGTATTCGGCGTGCTGTGGTGGATGTACGGCGGATACGCCTGGCTGACCAACACCCGGACCCCGGACCGGGACCCGGAGCGGCTGCTCCTGCTGGTCGGCATGGCCGGGTTCCTGGTTGTCGGGCTGGCCATCCGGAACGGGTTCGGTGACAGCAGGTCGGCCACCAGCGGCATCTTCCTCGGCCTCGGTTACCTGGTCGTGGTGTGCGTGCACGGCGGGCTCTACTACCGGGTGAACCGGAACATCGTGCGGGTGCTCCCAGTCAACCTGGCCTCGGCCGGACTGGTCCTGGTGGCCGGGCTGACCAGCGGCCTGGCCGCCTACCTGCTGTGGACGGCGGCGCTGGCCATCCAGGTGCTGTCCCCCCTGGTGGTGCGGGTCGGCGGCCGGTTCGAGATCGCCCCGGCGCATTTCGCCGAGCGGCATGGTGCGCTGGTCATCGTGGCGCTGGGCGAGTCGGTCGCCGCGGTCGGCATCGGCGCCGCCCAGCACCCGCTGGACCTGCAGACCGTGCTGGCCGCGGTGCTCGGCCTGGCCGTGTCGGCCGCGCTGTGGTGGGTCTACTTCGGTGGCGCGGACGACGAGCGCGCCGCCGAGGCCATGGCCGAGGCACCCCGCCCGCGACGCCCCGGGCTCGCCTTGTCCGCGTACTTCTACCCGCATATCCCGATCCTGCTGGGCGTGGTGGGGCTGGCCGCCGGGGTCAAGCTGACCATCGGCCACGCGGCCCAGCCGCATCCGGCCGCCCAGGCGCTGGCCATCGGCGGCGGCGTGGCGCTGTTCCTGGCCGGGCAGGCGGCGTTCCGCCGGGCACTGCACCTCGGCACGTCCTGGCCGCGCCTGGTCACTGCGTTGTTCGCGCTGGCCACGGCGGCGCTCGGGGCCACCGTGGCCATCGAGGCCCAGCTGCTCGTGCTGCTGGCCGGGCTGGTCGTGATGCTCGCCGTCGAGCAGCGCCGGGCGGCCGGGGCCAGCGGGCCTGACCAGCCCAGTACTGGCGTTGCGTAAAGATAGACCATGTGATTGAACGCTATACGCGGCCCGGCATGGGCAAAGTCTGGAGCGAGGCACACAAGTACGAGCTGTGGTGCCAGGTGGAGACCCTGGTGCTGGAGGCGCACGCCAGGGCCGGGACGGTGCCCGCCGAGTCGGTGGACGCGGTGCGGGCGGCCAAGCCGCCCACCCCGGAAGCGGTGGCGGCGGTGGAGGCGGTCACCGACCACGACGTGATCGCCTTCCTCACCGCGTGGGCCGACAACACGACGCCGCGCGAGGCGGCGGCCTGGGTGCACTACGGGATGACCTCGTCCGACCTGCTGGATACCGCGCTCGCCCTGCAGCTCACCGAGGCCACCGACCTGCTGGTGGCCGGGGCCACCCAGCTGGTGGCCGCGCTGCGCCAGCACGGCCTGGCCCACCGCGGCACGCTCCGGGTCGGCCGGACCCACGGCATCCACGCCGAGCCCGACGTGTGGGGCCACCGGGTCGCCGACTTCGCGTTCGCCATGGCGCGCAGCCGGGACCGGCTGGTCCGGGCCCGGGACGCGGTCGCGGTCGGCAAGCTGTCCGGCCCGGTCGGCACGTACTCCAACATCGACCCGGCCATCGAGACCACCGTCATGGCCGAACTCGGCCTGCGCCCGGCTGACGTGGCCACCCAGGTCGTGTTCCGCGACGGCATCGCGGAGTGGATCAGCGCGGTCGCGGTGACGGCCAGCGTGTGCGAGGCGATCGCGCTGGAGATCCGGCACGGCCAGCGCACTGAGGTCCGTGAGCTGGCCGAGCCGTTCCGGGCCGGCCAGAAGGGCTCGTCGGCCATGCCGCACAAGAAGAACCCGATCCGCTCCGAGCGGATCTGCGGGCTGGCCCGGGTGGTCCGCGGCTACGTGACGCCGGTCACCGAGGGCATGGCGCTGTGGCACGAGAGGGATATCTCACATTCCAGCGTGGAGCGGATCGCGCTGCCGGACGCGGCTATCACCCTCGACTACCTGCTGCATTTGACCACCGGGCTGATCGGGGGCCTGGTGGTGGACCCGGCCCGGATGCTGGCCAACCTGGAGTCCACCGGCGGCCTCATCTACACCTCCAGCGTCCTGCTGGAACTGGTCAACTCCGGCCTGTCCCGGGAAGACGCGTACACGCTGGTCCAGGCGGCCGCGATGGTGAGCTGGCAGGACGGCACCCCGCTGCTCCAGTCGCTGCGCACCGAGGCCGCCACCCGCGGCATCACGCTGGACGACAGCAAGCTGGCCAGCATATGCCGGCCGGAGCGGTACGTGGCCCGGCTGGGCGGCGTGTTCGAGCGGCTGGAGCGGCTCACGTGACCGTGCCGCCGACCCTGCTGTACTCGGGCAAGGTGCGGGACGTCTATGCGCTGAGCGACGACGTGCTGCTGCTCGTGGCCTCAGACCGGGTGTCCGCCTACGACCACGTGCTGCCCACCACCATTCCGGACAAAGGCAAGATCCTGACCCAGCTGTCGCTGTGGTGGTTCGGGCAGCTGGCCGACGTGGTGCCGAACCATCTGGTGGACGCCGAGATCCCGGCCGAGTTCGCCGGCCGGGCCATGGCCTGCCGCAAGCTGTCCATGGTCCCGGTGGAGTGTGTGGCCCGCGGCTACCTGGCCGGGTCGGGCTGGCGCGAGTACCGGGAGACGCAGTCGGTGTGCGGGGTACAGCTGCCCGCCGGGCTCACCGAGGGCGCGCGGCTCCCCGAGCCGATCTTCACCCCGGCGACCAAGGCGCCGCGCGGGCAGCACGACGAGAACATCCCGTTCTCCGAGGTGGCCGCGCAGGTCGGCGGGGAGGTCGCGGCCGACCTCAAGCGGATCACGCTGGAGGTGTACCAGCGTGGCGCGGCCGTCGACCAGCCGGCACGGCATCCTGCTCGCCGACACCAAGATCGAGCTCGGCTTCGACCCGGCCGGGCGGCTGCTGCTGGCCGACGAGGTGCTCACCCCTGACTCGTCCCGGCTGTGGCCAGCCAGCCAATGGCAGCCCGGTAAGTCACAAGTGTCGTTTGACAAGCAGATCGTCCGGGACTGGCTAGACTCGCCCGAGTCCGGCTGGGCAGATCGTGGCCACCAGCCACCGCCAGCACTGCCTGACCAAGTGGTCGAGCAGACCCGTGCGAGTTACATCGAGGCTTATGAGCGCATCACCGGACGGCAGTGGGTATGACTGCCGTGGAAGTTTGCTCGACCACCCCGCGGGGCTAGCTGAGCCCGGCACCGCGGACCCGGCTGCGGCTGGAGAGCAAGCGGGTCGGTGGAATACTGGCCTGGGATATGCAGAAGGGTTGCCGCTGGCCCAATGGCCGGCTGCCCGTTCAGCGATGGGCAGCGCACTGCCAGGACCGCCGGCACGCCGATGACGTCGCGTTTCCGAGGGACAGGAGCTTCAGCCCCATGACCATTGGCCCCGAGACCTGCTACCGCGTACGAGGCGGGATCCCGCTGCAGGGCACGGTCTTCGTCCAGGGCGCCAAGAACGCTGCGCTCAAGATGATCGCCGCGTCGCTGCTCACCGCGGAGGGCCGGACCGTACTGCGCAACGTGCCGCCGATCGAGGACGTCCGGCGGGCGGTCGAGCTGGCGCAGGCGGTGGGCGCGGTGGTCAAGTTTCACGAATCCGAGCGGACGCTCGTGGTGGACGCCTCCAACCTGACCAGCCCGGTGCTGCCGGCCGAGATCGCCCGGCGGTTCCGCGCCTCGGTGCTGTTCGTGCCGGCCCTGCTGCACCGGCTCGGCGAAGCGGTCATCGAGGGCGTCGGCGGCTGCAACCTGGGCAGCCGCAACCTGGACTTCCACTACCGGGGTTTCGCCCGGCTCGGCGCCATCGTGGACGAGCAGGGCGACAAGATCTACATCAAGGCGGGCAAGCTGCAGGGTGCCCACCTGTACCTGGACACGCCCTCGCACACCGGCACCGAGAACCTGATCATGGCGGCCAGCCTCACACCCGGCACCACGGTGATCGACAACTGTGCGCTCGAGCCTGAGGTGCTGGACGTCATCGCGTTCCTGACCAAAATGGGCGCGGACATCAGCGGCGGCGGCACCGGCTTCGTCACCGTCCGCGGGGTCAGCGAGCTCACCGCGACCGAGCACACCGTCATGCCGGACCGGATCGACGCAGCCGTGTTCGCCATGGCCGCCGCCATCACCGGCGGTGAGCTCAACCTGGTCGGCGCGCAGCTCGAGCACTTCGGCGTGGTGCGCTGGAAGCTGGAGCAGATGGGCGTGGAGTTCTCGGCCAAGGGCGCCGTGCTCCAGGTCCGGCGGGAGCGCACGCTGCGCCCGATAAACGTGATCACCAGCCCCTACCCCGGCTTCGCCACCGACCTGCAGTCGCCGATCATGACGCTGAGCTGCCTGGCCGACGGCACCAGCTACATCCGGGAGACCATCTTCGACGGCCGGTACACGCTGATCGGCGAGCTGAACAAGATGGGCGCCAAGGTCGAGGTGGACAGCGGCAACGTGGCCATCGTGCACGGCCCGTCCACCCTCAAGGGGACCAAGGTTGTCGCGCACGACCTGCGCAGCGGGATCGCCCTGATCCTGGCCGGCCTGTGCGCCGAGGGCGAGACCGTGGTCGCTCCCGGCTACCTGATCGACCGGGGTCACGCGTCCGTGGCCGAGCGGCTCACCACGCTGGGCGCGGACATCAGCGCCGAGACGAGCGGCTGGGCGGCCGAGCGGCTGGGGGCCTGAGCGGCTGGGGGCCTGAGCGGCTGGGGGCCTGAGCGGCTGGGGGCCTGAGCGGCTGGGGGCCTGAGCGGCTGGGGGCCTGAGCGGCTGGGGGCCTGAGCGGCTGGGCAGCCGGGCGGCTGCCGCACTAAGGGCCGGTTTCTGCCTGGCCAAATGTAACGAGGCGCGAAACTCGCACTGGTTTCGCCCACCCGCAGCCCGCCGCCGGGTTACGACTATACGATCGTGCAATCGTCAGCGTAGGGGCCTGACTGTGACTTCCCACCATGACCAGCATTCCGCGGCCGGCAGCACATTAGTGACTGCCGTCTCCCGCCATGGCGGACGGCCGTGACCGGCCCGCGCCAGCCAGCGGGCGAGCTGACCATCGGCATCGTCGGTCCGCACGACCTCGTGGAACGCATCATGCTGTCGGGTACCGGCCAGCCCGGGCTGCCCGGCGGGACCGGCCAGCCCGGCCGCCCCGGCGCCATCCGCGAACGGCTTGTCGGCCACGCCGCCCCGGCGGCTGGTGGCGGCCGCGTACCGCAGCGAGCAGGAAGCCGCGGACAAGGTGCTCCGGCTCGGCGCGGGCATCGACGCCTGCCTGTTCGCCAGCCAGGTGTCCTACGAGTACGCCCGGCGGGCGGGCACGCTGCGCGGGCCGGCCACATACGTGCCGCTGGCCGGCAGCGCGCTGTACGCAGCGCTGCTGCGGGCCACCCGGGAACTGGGCCAGGACCTGAGCCGGATCAGCGTGGACGTGCTCAGCCGGATGGACGTGGCGGACGCGCTCGGCGAGCTGGGCGTGCCCGCCGGCAGCGTGCACGTCCGGGAGGACGCGGCCAACGCGGCCACGCTGGCCGCGTTCCATGAGCGGCTGTGGCGGCGGGACGAGATCAGCGTCGCGTTCACCTGCCTGGAGTCGGTGGCCCAGCGGCTGTCCGCAGCCGACGTGCCGGTCCGCATCCTGCGCCCGACCAGCAGCGCGATCCGGGCCGCGCTGCGCACGGCCACGTTGCTGGCCGGCAACCGGCGGCTGGAGGAGGCCCAGCTCGCGGTGGCGCTGATCGAGGTGCCCACGCTGCGCGACACCACCCGCCGGTCCACGCCCCGGCACGCCCGGGAGGAACTGCGGCTCACCGTGCACCGGTTCCTGGTCCAGGAAGCGCAGCGGATGCACGCCTCGGTCAGCCCGATCAGCGACCACTGTTTCCTGATCACCGCCACCCGCGGCTCGCTGGCCGCGGCCACCGACGGTTTCCGGGTGCCGCCGTTCAGCGACCGGGCCCGCACCGAGCTTGGCATCGCCGTCGAGGTGGGCATCGGCATGGGCCGCACCGCGCAGGACGCGGAGGCACACGCGCAGGCGGCGCTGTCCCGCTCGCACGTGGCCGCGGGCACCCGCGGCTTCGCGCTGGACCGGGAGGGCATCGCCCTGGTGCCCGCGCCGCGGCACCCGGCGGCCGCGGCCGGGCCGGACATCACCCGGCCGCGCGGCCTGGAAACGCTGGCCCGGCTGGCCGACAAGCTGGCCGGCAGCGACAGCGCGCTGGTGGTCGACGCGGAGACCGCCGGCCAGCTGCTCGGGGTGACCGCGCGGACCGCGCGGCGGCTGCTGCACGGGCTGGTCGAGGACGGGCTGGCCTGGCCGCTGCCGCCGAGCCGGGCCCCGCAGCCCGGCCGCCCGCGGCAGTTCTACCGGCTGGTCACCGAGAAGCTGGAACGCCGTACGGCGCGGTGAGCGGCGCCGGCCGCCCGGCCCCGTTGCTCCCACTGGCCACGCGGGTCACACGAGCACCAGCGTCGGGCCGGCCCGGGCCGGCCCGGGCAGCCCCGATCCCACTGTTCACGGATCGGGTGCGGTAGCTGACCGTTTTGTCCCGGTTTTCGCGGGCCAGCTACGTGAATAGTGGCCGGGCTGCTGCCCGGGCAGGCGCTGCGCGGTCTGCACCGCGACCCCCGGGCCGGCCGGGGATCGCCCCGGGGACTCAGTGGCGGCGGGGGTAGGCCTGGGCTACGGCCAGGAAAGCGTCGTTGGCGTCGTGGTCGCCGATCGAGATCCTGGCTCCCTCGGCGCCGAACGGCCGGATGGCCACCCCGACCCGGGCGCAGGCTGCGGCGAAGTCCTGGGTGTCCTCGCCCAGCCGGAGCCAGACGAAGTTGGCCTCGGTCGGCGGCACCGTCCAGCCCTGGGCCGCCAGCTCACCGCTGACCCGGGACCGCTCCTTGACCACCAGGTCCACCCGCTCCAGCAGTTCCGCTTCCGCCGCCAGCGAGGCCACGGCCGCGGCCTGGGCCACGGCGTTCACCGTGAATGGCAGCATGGTCTTGCGCACCGCCCCGGCCACCGGCGGGTGCGCGACCAGGAAGCCGACCCGCAGCCCGGCCAGACCGTAGGCCTTGGAGAACGTGCGCAGCACGGCGACGTTGGCGTGCTCCCGGTACAGCCGCATGCCATCGGGCACGGCCGGGTCCCGGACATACTCCGCGTACGCCTCGTCCAGCACCACCAGGCAGTCCGGCGGCACCCGGCGCAGGAACGCGGCCAGCTCATCGGCCCGCACCACGGTGCCGGTCGGGTTGTTCGGGTTGCACACGAAGATGACCCGGGTCCGGCTGGTGATGGCGCCGGCCATCGCGGCCAGGTCGTGCGTCTCGGCCCGCAGCGGCACGGTGACCGGTTCCGCCGCGGACAGCGCGACCAGGGTGGGATAGGCCTCGAACGACCGCCACGCGTAGAGCACTTCGGCCCCGGGCTCGCCGGCCGCCTCGAGCAGTTGCTGGGCCACCCCGACCGAGCCGCAGCCGACCGCGATGTGCTCCGGCGGCACGCCGAACCGGTCCGCGATGGCCCCGGTCAGCGCGACCGCGCCGTTGTCCGGGTAGCGGTGCACGGCGCTGGCCGCATCGGCGATCACCTCGAGCACCGATGGCAGCGGCCCGAACGGCGATTCGTTCGACGACAGCTTGTGTGACTGGCCGTCGGGACCGGTCACCCGGCGGCCCGGCTGGTAAGGGGCGAACTGGTCGAGCACCGCGCGGAACCGGGGTGCTGGCTGGCCGGCGGTGGCCGCGTCCTCAGTGCTCACCGGTATCCTCCCTCGCTGCTCCCGGCCCACATCCTAGTCAGCCGGCAGTGCGGCCAGCGCGGCCTCGAAGACCTGGTGCATGTCCTGGCCGAACAGGACGAACCGGGCCTCCCGCACGGCGGTGCCCGCGCCGTGCACGGTGCCCAGCGCGATCCGCGCCGCGTCGTCCGCAGGCCAGCCGTAGATGCCCGCGGAGACGGCCGGGAACGCGACCACCCCGGCGCCCAGCTCATCGGCCACCCGGAGCGCCTCGGTGTAGCACGACACGAGCAGCGCGCTGCGATCCTCGCTCCGGGAGTAGACCGGGCCCACGGTGTGGATGACCCAGCGGGCCGGCAGGTCACCGGCCGTGGTGGCCACCGCCTGGCCGGTGGGCAGCCCGTCCGGGAACCGGCCGGCCCGCAGTGAGCGGCACTCAGCCAGGATCGCGGGACCGCCACGGCGGTGGATGGCGCCGTCCACACCACCGCCGCCGAGCAGCGACGAGTTCGCCGCGTTCACGATGGCGTCGGCAGGCTGCCGGGTGATGTCGCCCTCGTGCAGCAGGATCCGCATGGCAGTGACCTTCGGGTAGCTGGCCCTTCTCCGGTGCGCCCGGCCCGGCCCGGGCCGGGCTAGGCCCGGGCCGGGCCGGGCCTAGCCCGACTCTACGGCCAGCGCGTTGCTCAGCCGAAGTAGTGGCCCTTGTCCAGGTCCTCAATGAGCCCGGGCTGGACCGGCCGCCAGGGCA
The DNA here is from genome assembly GCA_963834515.1 of uncultured Actinomycetes bacterium. Lineage (GTDB taxonomy): Bacteria > Actinomycetota > Actinomycetes > Streptosporangiales > Streptosporangiaceae > RYN-230. The sequence goes on from CAWICB010000003.1 coordinate 258,597, forward strand.
GCAGCTCGCGGGTCAGCGCGCTGGAGGCCGGCTGGTCGATCGAGAGGACCTGCCCCAGGAAGCCGAAATTCCCGGCCGGGACCGAAGCGGCCGGCAGGTTCAGGTGCCGGCCGATCACCGCGGCGATGTCACGGATCGGCACTCCCTCGTCGCCGACCGCGTGCAGTCTCGATCCCGCCGGGGCCTGCTCCACCGCCAGCCGGAACAGGTCCGCCGCGTCCAGGACGTGCACCGCCGGCCAGCGGTTCGACCCGTCGCCCACGTAACCGGAGACGCCCGAGTCGCGGGCGGCCGCGATCAGGCGGGCGATGAAGCCGTGCCGGTCGCCGTCACCGTGCACGGTCCGCGGCAGCCCCACCACGGACGACCGGACGCCCTGGGCCGCCATGCCCAGAGCCGCCTGGGCGTTCGCCATCCGGCCCGCCATGGGTGAGCCGGGCACGGAATCGTCGCGCTCGGTCGCCACGCGCCCCGGCACGGCCGGCGTGCCGGACGCGATGACCAGGGGCTTACCGGAGCCCTCGAGCGCGGCTCCCATCGTCTCGATGGCCCGCCGGTCGGCGCCCACCGACGCCTCGAGGTCGGAGAAGTCGTGGATGAACGCGAGGTGGATGACCCCGTCGGAACTGGCCGCCCCGGCGCGCAGCGTGTCCAGGTCGTCCAGGTCACCGCGGAGCACCTCGGCCCCGGCGGCGGCGACGGCGGCAGCCGAGGAGTCCGACCTAGCCAGCCCGAGGACCTGGTGACCCGCGCCGAGGAGCTCGGGGACTACGGCCGAGCCGATCCAGCCGGACGCGCCGGTGACGAATACCCGCATGAGAAACCTCCTGATGTCAGTTACTGTCATCAGCCTAGCACGCCAATGGCAGCCACTGTCATCACGTAGCATCATGTCATGGGTCGATGGGAGCCGGACGCGCGCGGCCGGCTGGCGAAAGCAGCCATGGAGCTCTACGCCGAGCAGGGATTCGAGCAGACCACGGTCGCGGAGATTGCGTCGCGGGCCGGATTGACCGAGCGGACGTTCTTCCGGCACTTCGCCGACAAGCGCGAGGTCCTGTTCTACGGCATGGAGAGGCTGCGGGACCTGCTGGCCCGCGCCGTGGCCGACGCACCGGCCTCGGCGTCCGCGATGGACGCGGTGAGCGCGGCCTTCGAGGCCGCCGGGGCCATGTTCGAGGAAAACCCGGACCGGGTCAGGCTGCGCGACGCCATCGTGTCCGCACACCCGGAACTGCGGGAACGCGAGCTGATCAAGCTGGCGGCGTTCGCCGCCACCGTGTCCGGTGCGCTACGCGACCGCGGTATCCCGGAGCCCGGCCGCGACCCTGGCCGCGGAGACGGGGGTGGCTGTCTTCAAGGTCGCGTTCGCACGCTGGGTCAGCGAGCCAGGCCAGGCGGACCTGCCGGGTATCTTCCGCGAGTCGATGGCCGGCTTGCGGGGCGTACTCGCGGACCACGCTCCGGTGTGACGCTGCCGCGGGTGTGGCCCGCACGCTGACCCGGGCCTGTTGCCCGCCGGTGAACCAGCGCCGGCCCCGGTCTGGTCAGCCGAGCTGGACCTCGACCGCAGCGTCCTGCTTCGGGTAGTACGCCGCCACGTCATGGGCACCGTACCGGGCCCGGAACCGGTCCAGGATCCCGGCGATGCGGGCCGGATCGGTGACCGGCACCGCCTGCGCGGTGAGCTGGGCTCCCCCGGCCGACAGCCGGATGGCCGGGGTCTTCAGCACGTTCTTGTACCAGGCGGAATCCGTGCCGTTGACCGGTACCAGCGCCAGCCGGCCCCCATCCCGCGCGAACCACACCGGGAACGAGAACTCACGCCCGGACTTACGGCCGGTCACGGTCAGCTCGACCTCGCGAGTGTCGTCCAGGGCCCTGGTGAACTGTTCGTCTGCCATCCGTCCCTCCGCGCTGCCTCGGCTGGCCTCCATCGTCTCAGCAGGCCTTCCCCGCCCCGTCCCGGCCCCGGCCCCTGGTGCCGCGGGGGCAGGCATTGACCGGCTGGCTGCTGTGAGTTCTGATCAATGTGGGTCACCGGGTGCAGCCGCGGTGGGCAGGCCCGTGAGGGGACGGCGGATGACCTCTCATCCAGTCACCAGGAGAGCGGCGCTGACCGCCCTGGGCGGGGCCGTGGCCGGGGCGGCCCTGGCCGGCCTGGTCCCGGGCCGGCTGGGCGCCGCCTCCGGCGGCTGGACGAGCGGGTACGTGCCGGACGGCACGGCCGGGCTGGCCGCCGCTTTCCCGCTGTCCGCGGTCCGGCTGCTGGACAGCCCGATGCGGGCCAACCAGGCGCGGAACACGAATTACCTCATGTTCCTGGACCCGGACCGGATGCTGCACACGTTCCGGCGCAACTACGGCCTGCCGTCGGCGGCCCGGCCGTGCGGGGGCTGGGAACGGCCGACCTCCGAGGTGCGCGGCCACTGCACCGGGCACCTGATGTCCGGGCTGGCCATCACGCACGCCAGCACCGGGAACCAGGCCGCCGCCGACCGCGGCCATTACCTGGTCGACCAGCTCACCCGGTGCCAGGCCCGGGCCCGGCGGGCCGGGTTCCACGATGGTTACCTGTCGGCTTTCCCGGAGAGCTTCTTCGACCGGCTGGAGGCCGGCCTGCCGGTGTGGTCGCCGTATTACATGATCCATAAGATCATGGCCGGGCTGATCGACCAGCACGAGCTCACCGGCAACGCCCAGGCGCTGGAGACGGCGGCCCGGCTGGGCGACTGGGTGAGCTGGCGGACCGGGCGGCTGTCTTACCCGCACATGCAGCGGGTCCTGGCCGTGGAACACGGCGGCATCGCCGAGTCGCTGACCAACCTGTACCGGCTGACCTGGGACGAGTCCTATCTGCGCACGGCGCAGCGGTTCTACGACGCGAGAGTCTTCGACCCGCTGGCCCGCGGCCAGGATGATCTGCCGGGGCGGCACGCGAACACCAACATCCCCAAGATGATCGCGTGCATCCGGATCTGGGAGGAGACCGGCGATCCGCGGTACCACGACATCGGGGACAACTTCTGGCGGATCGTGACCGGGCATCACAGCTATGTGATCGGCGGCACCAGCAACTGGGAGCACTGGCATGCTCCCGACGTGATCGCCGGCCAGCTGAGCAACCAGACCTGTGAGAACTGCTGCAGCTACAACATGCTCAAGCTGACCAGGCTGCTGCACTTCCATCAGCCGGACCGGATCGACCTGCTGGATTACTACGAGCGCACCCTGTTCAATCAGATGCTGGGTGAGCAGGACCCGCGCTCGGAGCACGGATTCAACATCTACTACACCGGGCTGTCCCCGGCCGCCTTCAAACGGCAGCCGCCGTTCATGGGCAGCAACCCGAACGTCTACTCGACGAACTACCACAATTTCTCCTGCGACGACGGCACCGGAATGGAGACGCAGACGAAATTCGCGGACACCATTTACGCGCGTGACCAGCGCGGGCTGTTCGTCAACCTGTTCGTCCCGTCCGAGGTGAGCTGGGCCGGGGACGGGCTGCGGATCCGGCAGGAGACCAGGTTCCCCGACGAGCCGGGCACCCGGCTCACCGTGCTGTCCGGCCGGCCGCGGCTGGCCGTACGGGTACGGATCCCCGGCTGGGCCGCCGCCCCGGCGCGGGCCTGGCTGAACGGCCGCGAGGTGCCCAGGCGGGCCGCGCCCGGCAGCTGGCTGGTGCTGGACCGGGCCTGGGTCCCCGGCGACACGGTGCGGGTCAGCCTGCCGATGACGCTGGCCACCAGCCCGGCCCCGGACCGGCCCGCCGTGCAGGCGGTGACCTACGGCCCGGTCGTGCTCAGCGGCGGCTACGGCGCGGAGGGCGCCATGCCGATGCCGCGGCTGGACACGGGGTCGGTGACGATGACTTCCCAGCGGCCGCTGGCCTTCCAGGCCGTGGCGGACGGCCGCCCGGTCCGGCTCATCCCGATCGCCCGGATGCATCATCAGCACTACAACACCTACTGGATGACCTGACCTGCGGCCCGCTGCACTGGGCCGGAGTGGGTCTGCCCGGGCGCGAAGCCGGTAGGTAGAGTGACGCCGTGAACCGACTGGGCGAACTTGAACGGGCCATCATGGACGTTCTATGGGAAAGCGAGACTCAGCTCACCGTGCGCCAGGTTGGCAGTAGGCTTACCGACCGGGACCTGGCTCACACCACCGTGATGACCGTCCTTGACCGACTGGCCAAGAAGGGTTTCGCCCGGCGCGAGCGAGATGGACGTGCCTGGCTGTACCGGGCCGCCGCGAGCAGGGAAGCTTACGTCACCGAACTCATGCTTCACGCGCTCGACCAGACCGGCGACCGGTCGGCTGCGCTCGCCAGCTTCGCGCGGCGCGTATCGGACACCGAGGCACTGGTGCTGCGGCGAGCCCTGGAGACAGGCGGAGACCCCGCCAGGAGTTGAACGTCCGTGTTGCCACCTGTCCTGGTCCTGGCGCCCGCCGCCATCGGGCTGGTGCCCGCCGCAGCCGTGCTGGCCGCGGCCCAGCTGGCCGTACCGGTCGCCGGCCGCAGCCATCGTGCTCTGGCAGGCCATGGGCCTCGGCTGGGGACTGGCCGCGATCGGCACGCTGGCCGCGCTGGGCACGGACCGCCAGGGGTCGGGGGTGGCCGGCGGACGCGCTGGCGGTGCTGGCCCGCGCGCTGCATGATCTCGTCGGTGAGGCCGCCCCGCCCGGTCTGGTGGCCGCGCTCCGGCTGCTCTGCCTGGCCGCCTCAGCGGCGCTGCTGGCCCTGCTGTGCTGGGTCCTGGTGGCCGTGTCCGGCGCGGTGATCAGGGACCGGCGGCGGCACCGGGCGCTGCTCAGCCTGCTGGCCCACGGGGATCCCGAAAGTGCCTGGCGCGCTGGTGGTGGATTACCCCGCGGCGGCGGCCTACTGCGTACCCGGGCTGCGTTCCCGGATCGTGATCAGCGCGGGCGCCATCGACCTGCTGGACCAGGCGGAACTGGCCGCCGTGCTGGCCCATGAGCGGGCGCACGCCCGGGAACGGCACGATCTGGTGCTGCTGCCGTTCACTGCCCTGTGCCGGGCTTTCCCCTGGTCAGGGCTGGCGCAGCGGGCGCACTCCGCCGTCGCCCTGCTGATCGAAATGCTGGCCGACGATCACGCGCTGCGGCACCGGCCGGCCCGGGAGCTGGTCACCGCGCTGATCCGGGTCGGGGCGGCCGACCCGGCGGGCACCCCGGCCGGTGCGCTGGCCGCGGCCGGCGGGGCCACCCAGAGCGGGGTGTGTGCCCGGGTGGACCGCCTGCTGGCCCCCGCCCCAGGGCTCTCCCTGCCCGCCCTGGCCCTGGTCAGCGGCGCGGCCACAGCCCTGGTCGTCGTCCCGGTCGCGCTCCTGCTGTTCCCGGTCTAGCGCGGCTGGTGCGCACCCGGCCCGATGGGGAGAGGATAGGCCCGGCGGGGCAATAGACGGAGGCGCCTTGACAATCGCGGACGGCCGGAAGCAGGACCTGAGCTGGCTCATCACCGACTTCGCCGACCGGGTCCCGGACGTGGCGCACGCGCTCGTGGTGTCCTCCGACGGGGTGCCGGTGGCGGTCTCCGAGGAGATCGGGCCGGCTCAGGCGGTGCAGCTTTCCGCGATCGCGTCGGGCCTGGTCAGCCTCGGTACCGCGGTCGCCGGGGTGGTCCAGTGCGGCACGGTGACGCAGACCGTGGTGGCTATGGGCCAGGGCACGCTGGTGATCATGTCGATCAGCGACGGATCGAGCCTGGCCACCATGGCCACCGCCGAAGCCGACCTCAACCTGATCGGCTACGAGATGACCATGCTGTCCGAAGCGGCCGGCGCCGTGCTCACCCCGCGCCCCCGCTGACCGGCGGCGGCCGGCCGCGGTCAGCCGGGCGGCTGCCCGGTGACCTGGATGCGCACCCGGCGGAAGCCCTTGCCCTTGTTCTCGACCTTGACCACCTCGATCCCGCCGACCTGGCGGGTCGAGGCGACGTGGGTGCCGCCGTCGGCCTGCTGGTCGAGGCCGACGATGTCGATGATCCGGACGTCCTTGACGTCGGGCGGGACCAGGTTGGTGGCGGTGCGGATAATGTCCGGGATGGCGAACGCCTCGTCGCGGGGCAGCACCCGGACGTCGATCCGGCGGTCCGCGGTCAGTTCAACGTTGCACGCCGCCTGCACCGCGTCGCGGAAGCCCGCCGGGACCTCGGTCAGGTTGAAATCCATCCGGGCCGTCAGCGGTTCCATGTTCCCGCCGGTGACCAGCGCGCCGAAGTCCCGGAACACCACTCCGCCCAGCACGTGCAGGGCCGAGTGGGTGCGCATCAGCGCGGTCCGGCGGTCATCCTCCAGCGCGCCGCGGACCGCCGTGCCCAGCGGCGGCACCGGATCACCCTCGGCCGGGATCAGATACAGATCATCACCCTTGCGGGCGCCCACGATGCGGGTCTGCACGCCACCCCAGAGCAGCACCCCGTGGTCGGGCGGCTGGCCACCGCCCCCCGGGTAGAACGCCGAGCGGTCCAGCACGATCCCATCGGGCCCGGCGGCCAGCACGGCCGCGTCCCACTCCCGGAGACTCTGATCGGACAACTCCAGCCGGTGCGTCCGCCAGTGCGTTTCGCTCATGGGACAGTCAGCCTACCGGGCCCAGCCGGGGCATGGGCGTTGAGCAAATGGCGGGGCGCTGGGAGCGGCACCGCCGCGAAGGCCGGAACCGGCCATCACCAGGGGCCGTATGGTCCTGAGCTGCTGCTGTTGCCGCGGAACTCGCGGACCTTAGGCCGGACGTCGGTGAGGTAGATGGCCGAGGCCACGAACGCCGCGATGGGCAGGATGCCGATGGCACCGAACCCGCCGGACAGCACGCCGAGGTACAGCCCGATCACCACCGCGACACCCAGAATGATCAGCCAGAGCGGCTTGGTCTGCTTGCCCGCGGCCGGGAACGCACCGGACGGGCGGCGCAGCGCATCTACGAACGCCCACACCTCGGTGACCAGTGCGGCGATCGCGAGCACCTCGAGGAACCAGTAGAGCGGGCTCATGGCTCCCATGTTCAGCAACACGATGCCAGGCTATCCGGTCCGGGCGGGAACCGGAACCAAACTCGGGTCCCGCCCGGGCCAGCTTCTTATGACCGGCGTCAGCTCTGCGCGCCGGTGTCGCTCTCGCCGTCCAGCGCGGTCCGGTGGTGCAGTACCTGCTCGCCATGGACGGCCAGCTTGTCGTACTCCTGGACCGCCTTGGTCCGGGCCGTGGCCACATAGCCGGAGGCCATGCCGGGCACCTCGGTGCGCCAGCGGGCGATCTTGGCCGGCAGGTCGCGGATCGCGGCCGAGGCCAGTGCGCCGGCGCCGGCCGCGGCGTGCACCGGCTTGCTGCTGGCCAGCTTGCGGACTTCGGTCTTCACGGTATCTGTCCGGTTCATGATGATTTGCTACCTCTCCTGGCCCGCCGTGGGCGGCAGGCCCGTTGACTTGGGCGCGCGCGCCCGGGCCCGGAACGCCTCGTCCGGGCGCACCGGCTCGGGTGCCGCGAGTGGGTCATCTTCTTCTTCTTCTTCCGCGAGCCTGCGGGCCTGCTCCACGCGGGCGGCGGCCCGGCCCTCAACCAGAGCGGCCGGCCCGGCCGGAGCCTCAGCCTGCGCTTGCGCGATGGCCTCCTTGCGGAAGGATTCGTAGATCTCCAGCAGGACCTGCTTCTGCCGCTCGGTGAGCACCGGCTCAGCCAGCACGGCGGCCCGGACGCCACTGTCCGGTTCCCGGTCTTCCAGGATGCCGGCCTGCACATACAGCGCTTCGGCGGAAATCCGCAGCCCCTTGGCGATCTGCTGCAGAATCTCGGCGCTTGGCCGGCGCAGGCCGCGCTCGATCTGGCTCAGGTACGGGTTGGAGACGCCAGCCGCCTCGGCCAGCTGCCGCAGCGAGATCCTGGCCTGCTCCCGCTGTTCCCTGATGTATTCACCGATGGAACTGACTCGCATGGGACTCACAGATCCAGTGAATCAAATCGTGCTTGCAATTGCAAACGACCAGCAAGCACCCTCGCTGCGGGCCCGGTCCAGCCGGCCCTTCCGCTGCCTAACGCCCCGCAGCCGTGCCGTCGCCCCCGCGGTGCGCGGCCGCCGGTACCGGGAGCGTGGCGCGCACCACGCCGACCTCCCGCTCCCCGCCCAGCACCGGGACGTGCGCGACCTGGTCCAGCGCCGCCGCCGCACCGGGGCCACCGGCCACGCCGAGCCAGCGCAGCAGCGCCACGGTAACCGGCGGGCGGGCCCGGGACGCGCCGTCGTCGAGCTTGAACGCGGCGGCCCGGCCGTCAGCTAGCGCCAGTCCCTCGACGCCCTCCGCGCCCGACTTGACCAGCAGCCCGGGCACCGCGGCCATCAGCGCCCGCTCCGGGCGGCGGGTCCCCGACGTCCAGTCGGGATGGGCCCGCATCGCGTCGGCCACCCGCCGTTCGGCGGTGCCGGCCGGCGCAGTGACCAGGACCCGCAGGGCCCGGGCCACGCCGGTGAGGGACAGCGCGAACAGCGGGGCACCGCAGCCGTCCACGCCCACGGCCTGGATGTGCTCGCCGGACAGTTCCTCCAGCGTGCGCCGGATCGCGGCCTGCACCGGGTGGGCCGGGTCGAGGTAGCTGTCCACCGGCCAGCCGGCGGCCACACAGCAGGCCAGCATGGCGGCGTGCTTGCCGGAACAGTTCATGTGCACCCGGTCCGGGCCGCCGCCCCGGCGCAGCACATCGCGCTGGCTCTGCTCGTCCATGGGCAGCGCGGGCGGGCAGCGCAGCGCACTCTCGGTCAGCCCGGCGCGGGTCAGGATCTCCCGCACCCCGGCCACATGGAAGTCCTCCCCCGAGTGGCTGGCCGCGGCCAGCGCGAGCAGCTTGCCGTCTAGGTCCAGGCCGGCCCGCAGCAGCGCGGCCGCCTGCAGCGGCTTGTTGGCCGAGCGCGGGAACATGGGCTGGGCCACCTGCCCGGCGCTCAGCAGCGGCGCCCCGTCCGCGCCGAGGACCAGCAGTGAGCCCCGGTGCCGCGACTCGGCGAAGCCGGACCGGATCACTTCGGCCAGCACCGGCAGCGCGGAGTCCGCGGGCTCATGCCCGCCGGGCCCGGGCCCGGGCCCAGGCGCGGGGGCGATCAGCTCAGCGACGGCTGCTCACCCCCAGGAACTCGCGCGCCTCATCCGGCGGCATGGGTGGCCGCTGGGCCAGCCCGGCCACCGCCGCGGCCCGCTCGACCAGCTCGGCGTTGCTGGCCACCGGGCGACCGCGGGCAAACGAGGTGGTGTCCTCCAGGCCGACCCGCAGGTGCCCGCCCGCGCCGAGCGCGCCGAGCAGCACGGGCAGCGTGGTCCGGCCGATCCCGGTCGCGGACCAGGTGGCCCCAGCGGGCAGCGCGGCCACCGCCGCGGTCAGCGCGGCCACCGTGCCTGGCATCCCGCCCGGCACGCCCATCACCAGGTCGCAGTGCACATGGCCGCCATGCGGCGGCCCCTGCTCGTCGAGCAGCCGGTGCAGGGTGGCCACCTGCCCCAGGTCGAACAGCTCGAACTCGGGGACCACCCCGCGGTCCCTGCTGCGCGCGTAAAGCTCACGGATGAACGGCCACGGGTTGGCGAACACCTCGTCGCCGAAGTTGACCGTACCGCAGGTCAGTGAGCACGCGTCCGGTTCCGCGTCGAGGACGGCCAGCCGGTCCGCGAAGCTGTCGGTGACCGCCCCGCCGGTGGACAGCTGCACGATCAGGTCGGTGCTGGCCCGCAGCGCGCGCACCGTGTCCCTGAGCCGGCCCAGATCGAGGGTGGGCCTGGCCTGGCCATCCCGGATGTGCACGTGGATCACGGCGGCCCCGGCGGCCCGGCATTCGACCGCCGTGGCGACCAGCTCGGCCAGGGTGACCGGCAGCGCGGGGACGCTGGCCTTCTCCGACTCCGCGCCGGTCGGGGCCACCGTGATCAGCGTGTTGGGTGTCATGACGGGCAGCATGCATCCTTGCTCGGGCTCACGTCCAGTCCAGCATCGGCGAGGGGGGACGCCCCGCAGGGGTGATCCCCGGCCGATGCTCCGGGGGTCCGGGGTCGCCCCGGGCTAACAGCGCGAGGGGGGCGCCCGCAGGGGTGATCCCCTCGCCGATGCTCGGGGGTTCCAGGGGTCGCCCCCGGGGGCTAGCAGCGTTAGCGGGACAGCGGGGATACCTGTTCCGGGCCGCCCGGGCCACGCGGCCCAGCGCTGCCCAGGTGGCCACGGGTGAACTCCAGCGCCTCGGCCAGATCGGCTTCCCGGGCGTCCTGGGTCGGCGCGCGGAACGTCTTGACCTCCAGCACGACCACGCCCGGGTAGCCGGTAGCGGCCAGCTGGCGCAGCAGCGGCGCACACGGCTGGGTACCGCGCCCCGGCACCAGGTGCTCGTCACGGTAGGCCAGCCCGGTGCCGTCGGCCATATGCACGTGGGCCAGCCGGCCGCCCAGCTCGTCCGCCATGGCCAGCGCGTCGGAGCCGGACACGGCGGTGTGCGAGAGGTCCAGGGTGACGTGCGGGTAGTCCATGTGCACCGGGTTCCAGGTCGGCGCGTACGGCGCCACCTCAGCTCCCCGGGCCCGGATCGGGAACATGTTTTCCACCGCGAACACCACGTCGGTCTCGTTCTGCATCCGGGCCAGGCCGGTGCCGAAGTCCCGGGCGTAGTCGCGCTGCCAGCGGAACGGCGGGTGCACCACGACGACCCGCGCACCGAGCTGCTCGGCCACTTCCTTGGCCCGGATCAGCTTGCCCCACGGGTCACGGCCCCAGACCCGCTGGGTGATCAGCAGGCAGGGCGCGTGCACGGCCAGCACCGGCATGTGGTGGTAGTCGGACAGCCGCCGCAGCACGTCCACGTCCTGGCTTACGGCATCCGGCGTGACCATCACCTCGACCCCGTCGTAACCCAGGCGGGCCGCTACCTGGAACGCGTCCGGTGTCCGGTCCGGGTAGACCGACGCAGTAGATAGTGCCACCAGAGGTCGCGGAGCGCTGTCCGCTTCGCTCACCGTGACTCCTTCCGCACGCTGTCCTGCACCCCGCTGGCTCGCAGCTGGCTGCGGTGTTACCCGCGCGCCCCCGTCCCGCCCGCGACCGGCGCGGGTGGCGGTGATGGAGCTGCCCTGGCCAGCTTATGCGCCGCGCCGGGCGCTGGTGCTCACCCACGCGGCGGGCCGGGTGTCGGGCCCGCCGGATGTCGTACCGGGCCGGTACCGTCCTGCCCATGGCGAAGTCTTCGGCGGCCCCGGCGTTCCAGTGCACCGAGTGCGGATGGCGGACCACCAAGTGGGCCGGGCGCTGCGGTGAGTGCCAGGCGTGGGGCACGGTGCAGGCGGTGACCGCGCCCCGGCTGCTGCGGCCCGGGAACGGGGCGGCCGGGCCGTTCGGCCCGGCGGCACAGCTTAACGCGGCGGTGGCACCGGCCAGTCCCGCCGTTTCCATCGCGGCCGTGGACGCTAGCGCGGCCAGCGCCCGGTCCACCGGCCTCGGCGAGCTGGACCGGGTGCTGGGCGGCGGGCTCGTGCCGGGGGCGGTCGTCCTGCTGGCCGGGGAGCCGGGGGTGGGCAAGTCAACCCTGCTGCTGGAGGCGGGCACGTTCGCCGCCCAGTCCGGCCCTGTGCTGTACGTCACCGGGGAGGAATCCGCGGCTCAGGTCCGGCTGCGCGCCGACCGGATCGGCGCCGTGGCCGAGAACTTGTTCCTGGCCGCGGAGACCGATCTGGCCGCGCTGCTTGGGCACGTCGCGGCGGTGCGGCCGCAGTTGCTGATCGTCGACTCGGTGCAGACCATCACGGCGGACGGCGTGGAGGGCGCGCCCGGCGGGGTGTCGCAGATCCGCGCGGTCACCGCGGCCCTGATGGCCGTGGCCAAGCAGCACGCGCTGACCACCGTGCTGGTCGGCCACGTGACCAAGGACGGCTCGATCGCCGGTCCGCGGGCCCTGGAGCACCTGGTGGACGTCGTGCTGCACTTCGAAGGTGACCGGCATGCCCAGTTCCGGATGGTCCGCGCGGTGAAGAACAGGTACGGCCCTACGGACGAGATCGGCTGTTTCGACCTCGGCGAGCGCGGCATCACCGGGCTGTCCGACCCGAGCGGCCTGTTCCTGTCCCACCGGCACGACGCGGTGCCGGGCACCTGCGTGACGGTCACCCTGGAGGGGCGCCGCCCGCTGATCGCCGAGGTGCAGACCCTGGTGGCACCGTCCCCGGCCGAGCTGCCCCGACGGGTCACCTCCGGGCTGGACCCGTCGCGGGTGGGCATGATCCTGGCCGTGCTCACCCAGCGGGCCGAGCTGAAGCTGGGCAAGCAGGATGTGTACGCCGCCACGGTCGGCGGGGTCCGGCTCACCGAGCCGTCGGTGGACCTGGCCGTGGCCCTGGCGTTCGCCAGCGGGCTGATCAACCTCAGCGTGCCCGGGTCGGTCATCGCGGTCGGCGAGGTTGGGCTGGCGGGCGAGGTTCGCCAGGTCAGCGGCGTGGGCCGGCGGCTGGCCGAAGCCGAGCGGCTGGGCTTCCGGCTGGCCCTGGTGCCGGCCGGCCAGGCGGATCTGCCCGGCATCGGCCCGGCACGCGGGCGGCCCGGCGAGCCGGATCCGATCGAGGTCCGCGAGGTGACCGACATCCGGGACGCGATGACCGCCGCGTTCACCGGCTGAGCCGTGCTCCCGGCCCACCGCGGACGGGGTAAAGCACCGGTCAAGACCGGGGGCCGCCGATAGACTGGCGCGCAGTCTGCAACCTTTCTCCCGGGGGGACCGTGCCGCCAGACCCAGCCCACCACGGCCACCGGGGCAGGGACGAGCGGCGCCGGGCGGCGCTGGCCGCCCTGGCCCCGGGGACCGCGCTGCGCGACGGCCTCGAGCGGATCCTGCGTGGCAATACCGGCGCGCTGATCGTGCTGGGCGACGGGCCCGCCGTGGACGAGCTGTGCACTGGGGGGTTCGAGCTGCGGGTGGCGTTCTCGGCGACCCGGCTGCGCGAGCTGGCCAAGATGGACGGCGCGATAGTCCTGGACGCCGCGGCGGACTACATCGTTCGCGCGGCGGTGCACCTGGTCCCGGACCCCGCGCTGCCCACGGACGAGTCCGGCACCCGGCACCGCACCGCGGAACGCGTCGCCCGGCAGACCGGCTGCCCGGTCGTCTCGGTCAGCAAGTCGATGCGGATCATCGGGTTGTACCTGGACGGGGCCCGGTACGCGCTGGAGGGATCGGCCGCCATCCTGTCCAAGGCCAATCAGGCGCTGGCCACGCTGGAGCGCTACAAGCTGCGGCTGGACGAGGTGTCCCGGGTGCTGACCGCACACGAGATCGAGGACGTGGCCACCGTCCGCGACGTGACCGCAGTGGCCCAGCGGCTCGAGATGGTCCGCCGGATCGCCGGGGAGATCGAGGGCTACCAGGTCGAGCTGGGCACGGACGGGCGGCTGCTGGCCCTCCAGTTCGACGAGCTGATCGCGGGCAGTGACTTCGAGCAGCGGCTGATCGTGCAGGACTACCTGCCAGACGCTGGCGAGGGGGGGCACGCCGAAGGCGTGTTCCCGCCGAGCCAGCGATCTGCGGGGGGCTCCGGGGGGTCGTCCCCCCGGGCTAGCGCCCGGCGAGGGGGGGCACGCCGAAGGCGTGTTCCCGCCGAGCCAGCGATCTGCGGGGGGCTCCGGGGGGTCGTCCCCCCGGGCTAGCACTGGCGAGGGGCGGGTCGGCGCAGTGCTCGGCCAGCTCGAGGACCTGTCACCGGAACAGCTGCTGGACGCGGGGCAGGTGGCCACGGTGCTCGGGCTGGGCGGCGCGGGCCGGCTGGACGAGCCGGTGGAACCGCGCGGCTACCGCCTGCTGGCCCGGATCCCGCGGCTGCCGGAACCGGTCGCCGAGCGGCTGGTCGCGCACTTCGGCGGGCTGCACAAGCTGCTGGCGGCCAGCGTCACCGAGTTGCAGGACGTGGCCGGGGTGGCTGAGCCGCAGGCGCGCCGGGCCCGCGAGGGCCTGTCCCGGCTGGCCGAGGTGACGCTGCTGGAGCGGTACTCCTGACGCCGGTCAGGGCACCGCGATGCCCGGCCCGGCCAGCACGAAGATCAGCGACTGGCTGGCCAGCAGGCCGCTGCGCGCGGTCGCGGTGTAGGTGCCCGGGCTGGCCGGCTTGCCCGGCGCCTGGCAGCCCGGTGCGGAAATCTTCCGGTCCCAGCTGATCCGCAGCACCTGCGGCACCCCGCGGGACAGCTGGGCGACCCGCTGGCCGGAGGACTGCACGCAGTCGGCGGAGTCCCAGACCCGGCGCTCGCCACCCGCCTTGATGACCAGATGGACGTGCTTGTCGCCCAAGTCGAACGAGCAGGGGTGGGCCGCGGTGGAGACCACGTCGACCTGGAACCTCGGGGCCTGCCCGGCCTGGTACCGGTACTTGGGGGTGAACAGGCTGAGCACGACCGCGCCCGGCGGGCAGGTGCCGGAGCTGCCCGCCACATTGCCGGTTCCGCCCGCCCGGGCTGGCCCGTGCTTGCCGCTGTGCCCGGAGCCGTGCTTGGTGCTGGCGTGTGTGGTGCGGCTCGGCGTGGGCGTCGGGGTGACGGTGGCCGTGGCGGTTGGCGTGGGTGTCCCGACCGGCGTGGTGGGTGCGGCGGCCGACGTGGACGGCGTGCCGTGCTGGCTGTGCCGCCCCGTGTGCGTAGTGTCCGCGGCCTGCTTCGCGGCCCCGCCCCCGCCGAGGGCCCCGTTGAGGGTCCAGGCTACGAGCGCGAGCACCCCGATCGCCGCGGCCAGGGCGATGACCCGGCGGCGCCAGTAGATGTCAGTCCGACGGGGTCTCGGTGAACTGCCGGGCATGCGAGCAGTATGCGACGGCCAGGCCGACCAGGCTCGGAGACCCGCCGGCAAGGTCGCACATTATTCCAGAAGATCGCGATTACGGCTGCGCTTTTCCGCCTACCGGGAGCCGGGCCGGGCCAGCAGCGCTCCCGTGCGAGGATCGGGGGGACATGCCAACTCCGGACCCCGCTGCCATCCTGGACTGGTACGCCGCCCATCAGCGGGACCTGCCCTGGCGCCGCCCAGGCGCGACCCCGTGGGCCATCCTGGTCAGCGAGGTCATGCTGCAGCAGACGCCGGTCAGCCGAGTGCTGCCGGTGTATGCGGCCTGGCTGGCCCGCTGGCCGGCCCCGGCCGCGCTGGCCGCGGCGGCCCCGGGTGACGCGGTCCGGGAGTGGGGGCGGCTGGGCTATCCACGCCGGGCGCTCCGGCTGCACATGACCGCCCAGGCGCTGGTCGAGCGGCACGCCGGCCAGGTGCCCGCGTCGCTGGACGCGCTGCGGGCGCTGCCCGGTGTCGGCGCCTACACCGCGGCGGCCGTGGCCAGTTTCGCGTTCGGCCAGCGGCACGCGGTCCTCGACACCAACGTCCGCCGGGTGCTGGGCCGGGTGGTCAGCGGCCAGCGGCTGCCGCCGCCCGGCGCATCGGCCGCGGAACGCCGGCTGGCCGAGGCCCTGCTCCCGGAGCAGCCCGCGGTGGCCGCGCGGTGGTCGGTGGCGGTGATGGAACTCGGCGCGCTGGTCTGCACAGCGGCCCGGCCCGGGTGTGCCCGGTGCCCGGTGGCGGGCGACTGTGCCTGGCGGCTGGCCGGCCATCCGGCGGGCGGTGCCGCGCGGCGCAGCCAGCGATACGAGGGCACTGACCGGCAGTGCCGGGGGCGGCTGCTGGCCGTGCTCCGGTCGGCCAGCGAGCCGGTGCCCGCCGCGCAGCTGGATGCCGCCTGGCCGGAGCCGCGGCAGCGCAGCCGGGCCCTGGACAGCCTGGTGGCCGACGGGCTGGTCGACCCGCTGCCCGACGGCTGCTTCGCCCTCCCCGGAACCCGCCAGCGGGCCAGCACCCAGCCCGGGCGCGGAAAACACTGAGCGGCGGGCCCCCGCGGGGGCCCGCCGCCCGGTGCGCTGTGCGCCTGGCGCTCAGTCCTGCTGCTGGGCCGATGCGCCGCGCTCGGCGGGAGCACCCGCAGCCCCGGACCCGATCTCGGCCGGGGGCGCATCCGGGACCGCGTCCGGCTTGGGCACGCCCTTGAACGTGAACTCGGCTTCCTCGCCGGTGCCCGTCACGTCCACGATCACAATCTGGCCCGCCTTCAGCTCCCCGAACAAGATCTTCTCGGACAGGGCGTCCTCGATCGACCGCTGGATGGTGCGCCGTAGCGGCCGCGCCCCGAGCACCGGGTCGTAGCCGCGGTCGGCCAGCAGCGCCTTAGCCGCCGGGCGGAGCTCCAGGCCCATGTCCCGGTCCCGCAGCCGCTCGTCCACCTTGGCGATCATCAGATCCACGATCTCGACGATCTCGTCCTGGGTGAGCTGGTGGAAGACGATGGTGTCGTCCACCCGGTTGAGGAACTCCGGCCGGAAGTGGTGCTTGAGCTCCTCCTGCACCTTGGCCTTCATCCGGTCGTAGGAGCCCTTCGATTCGCCCTGCCGGGCAAAGCCGACCGACACACCCTTGGAGATGTCCCGGGTGCCCAGGTTGGTGGTCATGATGATGACGGTGTTCTTGAAGTCCACCACCCGGCCCTGGGCGTCGGTCAGCCGGCCGTCCTCGAGAATCTGCAGCAGCGAGTTGAAGATGTCCTGATGGGCCTTTTCGATCTCGTCGAACAGGACCACGGAGAACGGCTTGCGCCGCACCTTCTCGGTGAGCTGGCCGCCCTCCTCGTAGCCGACGTAGCCGGGCGGCGAGCCGAACAGCCGGGACACGGTGTGCTTCTCCATGTACTCGCTCATGTCGAGCTGGATCAGCGAATCCTCGTCGCCGAACAGGAATTCAGCCAGCGTCTTGGACAGCTCGGTCTTGCCGACCCCGGACGGCCCGGCGAAGATGAACGACCCGCCGGGGCGCTTCGGGTCCTTCAGCCCGGCCCGGGTCCGCCTGATGGCCTGGGAGAGCGCCCTGATCGCGTCGTTCTGCCCGATGACGCGCCGGTGCAGCTCGTCTTCCATGCGGAGCAGCCGCTGCGACTCCTCTTCGGTCAGCTTGAACACCGGGATACCGGTGGCCGTAGCCAGCACCTCGGCGATGAGTTCCTCATTCACCTCGGCGACGACATCCATGTCGCCGGCCTTCCACTCCTTCTCCCGGGCTTCCTTCTTGCCGATCAGCTGCTTCTCGTTATCGCGCAGCGCCGCGGCCTTCTCGAAGTCCTGGGAGTCGATGGCCGACTCCTTTTCCCGGCGCACCTGCGCGATCTTCTCGTCGTACTCACGCAGGTCCGGGGGCGCGGTCATCCGGCGGATGCGCATCCGCGAGCCGGCCTCGTCGATCAGGTCGATCGCCTTGTCCGGCAGGAACCGGTCGCTGATGTACCGGTCGGCCAGCTGCGCCGACGCCACCAGTGCCCCGTCGGTGATGGACACCCGGTGGTGCGCCTCGTACCGGTCACGCAGGCCCTTGAGGATCTCGATGGTGTGCGAGATGGTCGGCTCGGCCACCTGGATGGGCTGGAACCGGCGCTCCAGCGCGGCGTCCTTCTCCAGGTGCTTGCGGTACTCGTCCAGCGTGGTGGCACCGATCGTCTGCAGCTCACCGCGGGCCAGCATGGGCTTCAGGATCGACGCGGCATCGATAGCACCCTCGGCGGCACCGGCGCCGACCAGAGTGTGCAGCTCGTCGATGAACAGGATGATGTCACCCCGGGTCCTGATCTCCTTCAGGACCTTCTTCAGCCGCTCCTCGAAATCACCGCGGTACCTGGACCCAGCCACCAGGGCGCCGAGGTCGAGCGTGTACAGCTGCTTGTCCTTGAGCGTCTCGGGCACCTCGCCCTTGACGATCTTCTGGGCCAGGCCTTCGACCACGGCCGTCTTGCCCACCCCGGGCTCGCCGACCAGCACCGGGTTGTTCTTGGTGCGCCGGGACAGCACCTGCATGACCCGCTCGATTTCCTTCTCCCGGCCGATGACCGGATCAAGCTTGCCTTCCCGGGCGCCCTGGGTCAGGTTCCGGCCGAACTGGTCGAGCACCAGGGACGTGGACGGGGCCGACTCGGACGGCGCACCCGCCGCGGCCGGCTCCTTGCCCTGGTAGCCGTGCAGCAGCTGGATCACCTGCTGGCGGACCCGGTTGAGGTCCGCGCCCAGCTTGACCAGCACCTGGGCGGCCACCCCCTCACCCTCACGGATGAGGCCGAGCAGGATGTGCTCGGTGCCGATGTAGTTGTGCCCGAGCTGCAGTGCCTCGCGCAGCGAAAGCTCGAGCACCTTCTTGGCCCGCGGCGTGAACGGGATATGCCCGGAAGGTGCCTGCTGGCCCTGGCCGATGATCTCCTCAACCTGCTGCCGTACGGCCTCCAGGCTGATTCCCAGGGATTCCAGCGCCTTAGCCGCCACGCCCTCGCCTTCGTGGATCAGGCCAAGGAGGATGTGCTCGGTGCCGATGTAGTTGTGGTTGAGCATCCTGGCTTCTTCTTGAGCCAGCACCACAACTCTCCGCGCCCGGTCGGTAAACCTTTCGAACATTCGCCTCGCTCCTCACAGAGCGGTCGGGGGGACCCTGGTGTCCGGTGCTCCCGGGGCCCGTCCCTTCCGCATGGTAGCCCGCATGCCGGACGATGTGCCGCGCGATATGCCGCACATGTGTGGAGAGTTCCCCGGCAGAAGGGCCTTCACCCCATCCAACCCCCGGCAAGGGGGCAGGTGTTCCCTGTACGCCGCAAGCGAACGCCCTGACCAGCACCGGCGTACCTTCCGTAACACGGGACCGGGCGCCGCGGGGTTCACGGCCGGGCCGGCGGGGCAGACGGGCCCGGTGGCGCCTGGGGGCACCCAGCGCCTGGGGGGCACCGGAGCGTCTGGAGGGCAGCGCGCCCCCGGGTGAGGCGGCCGGGTCGCGGGCGCCGGGTGTGCGTCCCGGGTCCACCCGGCCGGGTGGTGCCGGGTGCGGTCCTGCACGGCCCGCCGGGCGAGACGATGGCCCGGGGAAAGCGCGGAGGCTGAGAATAAGCGGTCCACGGGACAGGAACGTCCCGGGAACAAGGCGCGGGACCCGCACGAGTCCCGCGGCGCGGTCCGGTGCGAAACCGGTGCGCCCCGAGGCACGTGCGGGCCCCCGGCAGCAGCCCTAGTGGGCGGCGTCGTACTCCTGAATGATGGTGGCAGGAATGCGGCCGCGCTCGCTCACCTTGTAGCCACGCTGTTTGGCCCAGGCCCTGATTTCCGAGCTGCGCTCCCGGCCCGGCCCGGTCCGCGCCCGGCGGCGCCGACCGCCACCGCCGCCACCGCTCGCCTTGCGCGCGTGGTCAACGTAGGGCGCAAACTCTTTGCGGAGCTTGCTTGCGTTTTCGGTACTGAGGTCGATCTCGTACATAGTGCCATCGAGACTGAAGGCCACGGTCTCGGTCGCCTCGCCCCCATCGAGGTCGTCAACCAGGAGTACCTGAACCTTTTGTGCCATGGGTGCCAGCCCTTCCGCTGGAGCAAGTCTTTATAGGTTGCCAAAGATATACCATGAGTCGCTTGTGTTTGCCAATTCACACTAGCGGAATCGCAGTGCAGTTCTCTGCGCAGCATGCGGCAGGCGGACTAGCCGGAAGATTGCTGTAACTCTCCGTAATCAAGCATGGATAGGGCAGCAGCAAAGAGCAGCGCCGATCTAAGCCGTGACTACTGGTGGAACCGGTGGAGTTCCAGAACGCCGGGCTAGCCTTCGCCACGATCGGGCGATGTGGCCGAGCCGGAACGCTCAGTGTGCGGAATCCCGCTGTCACCGGAAATATCATCCGCGTACTCGTCTTCAGCGGACTCCCGCTTGGGACCCAGCTGGTGCCGAAGGAAGATCCCGACCCCGATCAGGAACGCCACGCAGACAACCGCGGGCGGGGTCAGTGCGGCCAGGTCGCTGAGCATGGCACGCTCCTTTCCGGCCGCCCACTCGTTCGTCCAGCCAGTGCGGCATCAGGCTGGCTGTCACCGTGCCCGGGCTATCCGCCTGATCCCCGCTATGGTGATCAGGGCGAACCGCACTTATGTATTGTCGCGCATGGCCAAAGGCGCCCGGGCACCCCCTCCCGGCCGGCCGCCACATCCGCGTGCCGACCGGCGCGTTGCCCGAACGCGGCGCCCGGGGCCCGGCAGAGTGGCAGTATCCCAGGATGGTGGCCAGCGCAGCGCCGCCAGAAAGCAGCCCGCGACACCGGATGTTCCACGCCGACCTGCACGTTCACTCACGGTTCTCGCGCGCGTGCAGCAAGAACTGCGATATTCCGAGTCTGGCCTGGTGGGCGCGGCGCAAAGGGCTCACGGTCGTGGGCACCGGCGACTTCACCCACCCGGCCTGGGCGGAAGAGCTCCGGGCGACGCTGGAGCCCGCGGAACGGGGCCTGTTCGAGCTCCGCCCGGATCTGGCCCGCCGGCTGGGCCGGGACTCGCCACCGAGCTGCCCGCGGCCGGTGCGTTTCATGCTGTCCACCGAGATATCGACCATCTACCGGGCCGGCGATCGCACCCGTAAGGTGCATCACCTGCTGTATGCGCCGACACTGGACGCAGCCGCCACCATCACCGCCGCGCTGGCCAAGATCGGCAACCTGGCCTCAGACGGGCGCCCCATTCTTGGCCTGGACTCGCGGCACCTGCTCGACATCACGCTGAACGCAGGCCCCGGATGCTATCTCGTGCCCGCTCATATCTGGACACCGTGGTTCGCGGTGCTGGGTTCCAAATCCGGTTTCGACTTCGTTGCTGACTGTTACGGTGACCTGGCAGAACACGTGTTTGCGGTGGAGACGGGACTGTCCTCCGATCCGCCGATGAACTGGATGTGCTCTTCGCTGGACGGTTATCAGCTGGTCAGCAATTCGGATGCGCACTCACCCCCGATGCTCGGCCGTGAGGCGACCACGCTGGATACTGAACTCGACTACTTCGCGATCGAAGGCGCGCTGCGAACTGGGGCGGGACTGCACGGCACGATCAATTTCTTTCCCGAGGGCGGCCGCTACCACCTGGACGGTCACCGGAAGTGCGCAGTCCGGCTGGAACCGGATGAGTCGGCGGCCTGCGGCGGGCTGTGCCCGCGGTGCGGCAAGCCATTAACCATAGGCGTGCTGAACCGGGTGACCGAGCTGGCTGACCGGCCGGCCGGATACCGGCCCCCGGGCGCGCCACATTCCACCAGCCTGGTGGCACTGCCGGAGGTCATCGGCGAGATCCTGGGCACGGGCGCTAAAAGCAAGAGGGTCACCGCCGAGGTGGACCGGCTGGTCGGCGCGCTGGGGCCAGAACTCGCGATTCTGCTCGAAGTGCCACTGGACGAGCTGCGCCGGGCCGGGGGCAGCCTGCTGGCTGAGGCCGTGTCCCGGCTGCGGGCCGGCGCGGCGCGCAGGGAAGCCGGCTACGACGGCGAGTACGGCGTCATCCGTCTGCTGGAGCCGGCCGACCTGGCCCGGGGCACGGCGCTCTTCGAGCTGCCCGACGGTGCTGGCCCGGGGAAACGACCCTCCGGGCCATCAGCGGCCAAGGCGGGACAGGCTGTGCGTGGGGCAGGGGCCGCGGCGCCGAGGCGGGGCGCGGCGCAGCCGTGTGCCCGCCGAGAAGCCGCTCGGCGCGAAGCGGCGATCGGGGGGGCCAGGGGGGTCGTCCCGCCGGACAGATACAGCGGCGATCGGGGGGGTCCGGGGGGTCGTCCCCCCGGGTCAGCGGCGGTCGAGGCGGGGCGCGCCGCAGGTGTGTTCCCGCCGAGCCGCCGTTCGGCGCGTAGCGGCGACCGGGGGGGTCCGGGGGGTCGTCCCCCCGGGCTAGCACTGGACCCAGAGCAGCGCGCGGCGGCGGAGGCGGCCGCGCCGCTCATGATCATCGCCGGCCCCGGGACCGGGAAGACCCGGACCCTGACGCACCGGATCGCGGCCGCCGTGGCCAGCGGCCAGGTTCGGCCGGAGCAATGCCTGGCGCTCACGTTCACCCGGCGGGCGGCCGAGGAGATGCGGCAGCGGCTGGCCACGCTGCTCGGCCGCCGGGCCGAACAGCTGACCGTGACCACGTTCCATGGGCTCGGGCTGATGCTGCTGCGCGAGCGGCCCGAGCTGGCCGGGCTGCCCGCGGACTTCACCGTGGCCGACGAGCAGGCCGTACTCGCCGTGGCGACCGAACTGGCCGGCTCGCCGCGGGCCGGCCGGGCCTGGCTGGCCGCCGCGGCCGGCGACGACGCGCACCGGAACCAGGTGCGCCTGGCGCTGGCCGCGCGCGGGCTGGTCGATTTCGGCGGCCTGGTGGAACTGAGCGCCGAGATGCTGCGCCGGGCACCAACGGTGGCGGCCGGGCTGCGCGAACGGTGGCCGCAGCTCAGCGTGGACGAGTACCAGGACATCGACGCGGCCCAGTACGCGCTGCTCCGGTTGCTCGCCGGGGATGGTTCGGGGCTGACCGTGATCGGCGACCCGGACCAGGCCATCTACGGCTTCCGGGGCGCGGACGTGGGGTTCTTCCTGCGCTTCGCGGCGGACTACCCGGGCGCCCAGACGGTGACGCTGACCACCAACTACCGGTCAACCCCGGGGATCGTGGCGGGCGCGGGGCAGGCCATCGCGCCGGCCACGCTGGTGCCCGGCCGAGTGCTCCGGCCCGCTGCGCCAGGCGGCGCCAGGGACGGCCAGCCGGAGACGATCACGTTTCACCAGGCGGCCGACCCGGCCAGCGAGGCGGCGTGGATCGCCGAGGCCATCGACCGGCTGCTCGGCGGGTCGTCGTTCCACTCACTGGACACCGGGCGGGCCGACGGGCACGGCCAGGACGGGATCGGGCTGGCCGACATCGCGGTGCTGTACCGGACCGGCGCGCAGGCCGCCGCGCTCGGCCAGGGGCTGACCCGGGCCGGCTTGCCGTTCCAGCGGGGGTCCCACGACCTGCTGGGGCAGCGGCCGGGAGTAGCCGAGATCGTCCGGGAAGTCCAGCCCTGTGACGCCGCCGGGCAGAGCGCACCCGACCTGCTGCGCGCCGCGGTCGCCCGGCTGGCCGCGATCGCGGACGGTGCCCGGATCAGCCCTGGGCCGGGCATCCAGCCGGACCGGGGCGGCCTGTCCGCCACCGACCTGCGGGCCGCGGGTGAGGTGCTGGCCCCGCTGGCCCGGCGCTGCGACCGCGACCTGACCCGGTTCTACACCGAGATCGCGCTGGGCGCCGAGGTGGACGCGCTGGATACGAGGGCCGACGCGATCAGCCTGCTCACCCTGCACGCGGCCAAGGGACTGGAGTTCGAGGTGGTGTTCCTGGCCGGCTGCGAGCGCGGCCTGCTGCCGCTGTGGTGGCCCGGCGCCAGCCCTGGGGCGGGCCCGGGAGCGGGTCCCGGCCCGGCCGAGGAGCGGCGGCTGCTGTTCGTCGGGATGACCAGGGCCCGGGCCCGGCTGCTGCTGAGCTGCGCGGCCCGCCGCAGCCGGCCAGGCGGCCCGGCTGAAGCCGGCCCGTCGCCGTTCCTGGCCGCCATCGACCCCGCCCTGCTGGACCGGTCCGCCCCACCGCGGGGCCGCCGCCCGGCCGCCCGCCAGCTCCGCCTGCTCTGACCGGGGCTAAGACATCAGCGCGGTGCATTTGTGGTCACGGGTGACCGCAAATGCACCGCGCTGACGACATGCGGGGTGGGAGATACGGATTACAGGTACAGGAGCATGCGGGTGTTGCCCAGGGTGTTCGGCTTGACCCGGTCCAGGTCGAGGAACTCGGCCACGCCCTCGTCGTAGGAGCGGAGCAGCTCCGCGTACACCTCGTGGGACACTGGCGTGCCCTCGATCTCGGTGAAGCCGTGCCGGGCGAAGAAGCCCACCTGGAACGTGAGCACGAAGACCCGCCGCACACCAACCTGGCGGGCGCTGTCCAGCAGCGCTTCCACCAGACGGTGGCCGACGCCCTGCCCCTGGCAGCTCCGGTGCACCGCCACGGTCCGGATCTCGGCCAGGTCTTCCCACATCACGTGCAGCGCGCCGCAGCCGACTACCTGGTGATCGGCGCCATGCTCGGCCACCCAGAACTCGGGCACGTCCTCGTACAGCGTGACGGTGGCCTTGCGCAGCACCCGGCCAGATTCGACGTTGTCGGCGACCAGGGCGGCTATGGCCCGGACGTCGCCGGTGCGGGCCGGCCGGATCGTGTGCTCCATCGCCCGCACACCTTAGCCCGTGCCCGGCACCGGCCAGCCCGGCTACGACGGGCCCGGCGGACCGGGCGACGGCCACCGCGGGCTGGGGCGGCCGCGTTAAATCACGGCCCGTTCAAGTACGTAGCGTTATGCAAACTCACGCATTGCTTATTGAATGCCAGTGTTCATCACGCCCCGATCACGATTCCGGACTAGTCCCGTTGATACTGCTGTTGAGCTGGGCAAATGCAGCCACCGCGACGGCCGGTTCGGGCCGGGCCGGGCGGGCCCGGCCGGCCGCCCGCCAATCGGCCGCCCCGGCCCTGGCGGCCAGGGAAAGATTCTGTCGTTCGGGTCACCGAGCGAGCCGTGATCCATTAATGTCCATCGCTGTCACCGTGCTACGGCCCGCGCCCTGGACGCGGCACGGGACCGCCGAGTTCCTGGGCCCGCGGCGGCGGCCCCGGAAGCCGGGGACCCACGTTCCCGGGGTGAATCCGCTGCGGACACCCGTGAGCTGCCCGCAGCGGTAGGGCTCCCCTGGCCCGAACCCGTCAGCTAACCCGGCAGGCGGCTGAGGAGAGGAGAGCACGTGAAGCGCTTGCCCGGAGCCGGGCTCGCGGCCAGCCGCGCGAGGCCGAGCAAGTTCCGGCGCGTCCTGTGGCGGCGCGCCGCCGTGGCCGGTACTGCGGCCGTGCTGGCCACCGTCATCGCACCCGGCGCGGCGAGCTTCGCGGCCAGCAGCCGCCCGCAGCCCAGCCTGGCCAGCCTGGTCGCCCAGGCCAAGCAGCTCGGGCATCAGATCGACGTGCTGAGCGAGCAGTACGACGGGCTGCGCATCCAGCTCACCGAGGCCCGCTCGGAAGCCAAGACCGCGCTGACCACGTACCAGCAGGACGCCACCCGGCTCGTCTCGGGCCAGGCCGCCATCGGCCAGCTGGCCGCGGAAAGCTACATGAACGGCGGGATGGCCTCCCCGCTGCAGGTGCTCACCACCAACAACACCGGGACGCTGCTCAGCCGGGTGTCGATCATGCAGCAGCTGCAGCTGGAGAATGGGGACCGGGTCACCGAGCTGTCCACCGCCGAGGCGACCGCCGAGCGGGCCCATGACACCGCCGTCCAGCAGGCTAAGCGGGTGACCGCGCTGTCCGCCCAGATGGGCAAGGAGAAGCAGGTCATCCAGGGCAAGGTCAACCGGCTGAACAGCGCCGCGTTCAGCCAGGCGCTGGCCGTCTTCCAGAAGACCGGGAGCTACCCCAACCTGCACCTGCCCACGGCCAACACAGTCGGCGAGGAGGCGCTGCAGTACGCGCTGACCCGGCGGGGCGACCCATACGTGTGGGGCGCGGCGGGGCCGGGCGAGTTCGACTGCTCCGGCCTGGTCATGTGGGCGTATGAGCAGGTCGGCATCAGCCTGCCGCACTACACCGGTTCACAGTGGAACATGGGCCAGCACATCTCACGGAGCCAGCTGGAGCCAGGCGACCTGGTGTTCTTCTTCCCCGACATCAGCCACGTCGGGATGTACGTCGGGGACGGCCTGATGCTGGACGCGCCGCAGACCGGGCAGGACGTGCAGATCCAGCCCATCTTCTGGGACGAGTACGTGGGCGCGGTCCGCATCGTGGCCTGACCGGCGGCCGCGGTCCGGCCCGCTACTGAGGCCGGACCAGGGGGAACAGCGTGGTCTCCCGGATGCTCTCACCGGTGAGCATGATCAGCACCCGGTCGATGCCCACCCCCACCCCGCCGGACGGCGGCATGCCGTACTCCAGCGCCTGCAGGAAGTCCTCGTCCAGCTGCATGGCCTCCGGGTCGCCCCCGGCCGCCAGCCGCGACTGGGCGGTCAGCCGCTGCCGCTCCTCGACCGGGTCGACCAGCTCCGAGTACCCGGTGCCGATCTCGGTGCCGAACGCGACCAGATCCCACCGCTCGGCCAGCCTCGGGTCGGCCCGGTGCGCCCGGGTCAGCGGGGACACCTCGACCGGGAAGTCACGGTAGAACGTGGGCTCGACGGTGCGCTCCTCGACCAGCCGCTCGTACATTTCCAGCACGAGCTGGCCATGCCCCCAGCCCGGCTCGGTGGGCACGCCGGCCTGGCCGCACAGCTCGCGCAGCCGCTGCTCGCTGGTGCCCGGGTCGATCTGCTCGCCGAGCGCGGCCGAGATCGCGCCGTACACGGTCGCCGAGCGCCATTCGCCGCTGAGGTCGTACTCCTGGCCGTCGCGCCGGGCCACCGCGGCACCGAACGCCGCCTCGGCCGCGTCCTGGATCAGCTCCCTGGTCAGCCTGCCGATCGAGTTGTAGTCGCCGTACGCCTCGTACGCCTCCAGCATGGTGAACTCGGGGTTGTGCGTGGCGTCCACGCCCTCGTTGCGGAAGATGCGGCCGATCTCGTACACCTTCTCGATGCCCCCCACGATCAGCCGCTTGAGGTGCAGCTCCAGCGCGATCCGCAGGTACAGCTCCAGGTTGTAGGCGTTGATCCGGGTGCGGAACGGGCGGGCGTTGGCCCCGCCGTGCACCGTCTGCAGCACCGGCGTCTCCACCTCGAGGAAGCCCCTCGCGTTCAGGCCCTGCCGGAACGCCGCCAGCACCGCGCCGCGCAGTTCCGCGTTCCGCCGGGCGCCCGGATTGACGATCAGATCCACATAACGCCGCCGCACGCGTTCCCCGGGATCGGTCAGCCCGTGGTGCTTTTCGGGCAGCGGCCGCAGCCCCTTGGCCGTGATGGCATAGCTGTCGGCGAGAATGGACAGCTCGCCGCGGCGGGACGCGATCACCTCGCCGGTGACCCCGATGTGGTCGCCCAGGTCGATGTCCCGCTTCCACGCGTCCAGCGCCTCGGGGCCGACCCGGTCCAGCGACACCATGACCTGGATGTCGCCGGTGCCGTCCCGGATGGTGGCGAAGCTCAGCTTGCCGCCGGGACGGGACAGCATGACCCGGCCGGTGACCCCCACCACCTCCCCGGTGTGCGTGTCCGGGGCCAGGCCCGGGTGCGGGCGCGCACCTCGGCGATGGTGGCCGTGCGCGGGTAGCCGACCGGGTAGGGGTCCACACCGGACTCGAGCAGCCGCTGGCGCTTGTCCAGCCGGACCTTCATCTGCTCCGGAACGTGATCGTCTTCCACCCGGTCGAGGCTACAGTCCAAGGGGTGCGGATCAGCGTGGGGCAGTACGAACTGGACGACGACCCGAGCCGGGTGGACCGGGACGCGCTGTGGGCGTTCCTGTCCACCGAGGCGTACTGGGGCCGGTGGCGCACCCGCAGCGTGGTCGATCAGCAACTGGACAGTGCCTGGCGGGTGGTCGGCGTGTACCAGGCCGGCACCGGCGTGATGGTCGGCTTCGCCCGGGCCATCTCGGACGGCGCCGGCTTCGCCTACCTGGCCGACGTGTACGTCGACAAGCCGCACCGCGGGCAGGGCCTCGGGGTCGAACTGGTGGCCACGATGATCGACCGCGGCCCGGGCGCCGGATTCCGCTGGACGCTGCACACCTCGGACGCACACGAGCTGTACGAGCGGTTTGGGTTCACCCGCCCAGACCGGACCTACCTGGAGCGTCCCGGGACGACACCGGCCACGAGCTGAAGTTGCGCTCGAACACCAGCCGCAGGCCGATCAGGGTCAGCCACGGCTCGTGCGCGTCGATGATGCTCACCTCGTCGATGACCAGCGGGGCCAGCCCCCCGGTGGCGATGATCGTCACCGACCCGGGGTCGTCCGGGGCCAGCTCGGCGGCCATCCGCCCGGCGATGCTCTGCACCTGCCCGGCGAACCCGTAGATGATCCCGGACTGCAGCGCCTCCACGGTGTTCTTCCCGATCACGTGCTGCGGCCGGGCCAGCTCGACCCTGAGCAGCTGGGCCGCCCGCCGGGTCAGCGCGTCCACCGAGATCTCGATGCCGGGCGCCAGCGCCCCGCCGACGAACTCACCCCGCTCGCTGACCGCGTCGAAGTTGGTCGACGTGCCGAAGTCCACCACGACGGCCGGCCCGCCGAACAGGTGCGCCGCGGCCACCGTGTTCATGATCCGGTCAGCTGCCGACTTCCTTGGGGTTGTCCATCCGGACCGACACCCCGGTGCGCACCCCGGGTTCCACGATCAGCGCGGGCACGTCGCTGTAGTAGCGGCGGCACATCTCGCGCAGCTCGTGCAGCACCGACGGGACCGTGGAGCACAGCGCGATCCCGCTCAGGTCCGGGTCCTTGACCAGGGAACTCTGGCTGAGCAGGCCCTGCAGCAGCACGGCGATCTCGTCGGCGGTGCGGACCGGGTCGGTGGCGATACGCCAGTGCTCCACGATCTGGTCACCGTCGAAGATGCCCAGCACCGTATTGGTGTTCCCGACGTCGATGGTCAGCAGCACGGCCACTCCTGGCGATGTTTCAGTCCGCGGCGCCGAGGCGCAGCAGGGTGTTGTCGATCAGCCGGGTCGCCCCGACCCGCGCGGCGGCCAGCAGCCTGGTGTCGCCGGTGAAGTCCTCCGGCACGGGCCGGAGGTCCGGCTCGCTGGCCAGGGCCAGGTAGTCCAGCTGCAGCGGCGGGTCCACCGGCTGGCTGAGCACGTCCCCGGCCGCCTTGAGCACGGCGGCCGGGCCGCCGGGCGCCGCCTCCCGGCCGGCGCGCAGCGCGGCCGGCAGCAGCAGCGCGGTGCGCCGCTCCGGCCCGGACAGGAACCGGTTCCGGCTGGAGATGGCCAGCCCGTCGTCGTCCCGCACGGTAGGCACCCCGGCGATCTCGATGCCGAGGTCGAGGTCGGCGGCCATCCGGCGGACCAGGGCCAGCTGCTGCGCATCCTTCTCACCGAACACGGCTATATCCGGCGCGGTGAGCTGGAACAGCTTGAGCACCACAGTGAGCACGCCGGCGAAGTGCCCGGGCCGTGACTCGCCTTCCAGCAGCTGCCCCAGCTCCCCGGGGTCGACCGTGATGCGCTGCGGCCGGGGGTACATGACCGCGGCGTCCGGGGCGAAGATCAGGTCGGCACCCTCGTCCGCGCAGATCCGCACGTCGTCATCCATGGTGCGCGGGTAGCGGTCGAGGTCGGCGGCCTCGCCGAACTGGAGCGGGTTGACGAAGATGGACACCAGCACGCTGCCCTCCGGCCCGGCCAGCTCGCGGGCCCGGCGGAGCAGCACCCGGTGCCCGTGGTGCAGCGCGCCCATGGTCGGCACCAGCACGACCGGGCACCCCAGCGGCCGCCGGGCCGCATCCAGGCCGAGCCTGGTCCGGGCCACCACCGGCATCATCGCGGGGCCCCGGACAGCACGTCCAGCAGGCGCTGGGCATCGGGGGCGCTGAGGATGCCGGCCGCCAGCGCCCGGTCGGCAGTCAGCCGGGCCAGCGCGACGTAAGCGCGCAGCGCCTCCGGGGAGGTGTGCTGGAGCGCGGTGATGTGCCCGGCCACGGTGTCCGCGTCACCGCGCGCCACCGGGCCGGTGAGCCCGGCGTCGCCGAGCCGCAGCGCGTTGTCCAGCGCGGCGAACAGCAGCGGGGTGAGCATCCGGGACGGCTCGGCCACCCCGGCCGCGCGGAGCAGGTCGCCGGACTGCGCCACCAGGGCGACCAGGTGGTTGGCCGCGCTGGCCAGCCCGGCGTGGTACAGCGCCCGGTTCGCCTCGTCGATGACGACCGGCTCGCCACCCATCTCGATGACCAGCGCCTCGGCCGCGGGCAGCACCGGCGCCGGCGCGGTCACCCCGAACGAGATCCCGGCCAGCCGGTCAAGATCGTCCGGCCGACCGGTGAACGTCATCACCGGGTGCAGGGCCATCGGCAGCGCGCCCTGCCGGGTGGCGGGCTCCAGCACGGCCGCGCCGTAGCGGCCGCTGGTGTGGACCAGCAGCCGGCCGGCCAGCGGCGCGCCGGTGCTGGCCAGCCCGGTCACCAGGCCGGGCAGCACGTCGTCGGGCACGGTGAGCAGGACCAGGTCGGCCGCTTCGAGGACGCCGCGCGGCTCCTTGACCGGCACGCCGGGCAGCATCCGCCCGGCCGCGGCCCGGGACCGCTCCGACACGGCGGAGACCGCGACTATCTGGTGTCCGGCCCGGGCCAGGGCGGCTCCCAGCACGGCGCCCACCCGGCCGGTCCCGATCACACCGGCTCTGAGCCGGGCCGGGCGCAGGCTGGCTTGATCCGCCATTGCCTCCGTCCTCTCGCTGGCGTCCGGGGGTGGGTACCGAACGGCAGTGATCAGCATAACCGTGCCCGCCGGGCCAGCTGCCCCGGGCGGCGCCGGGCGGCGCACTAGAGTCTGCTGGGTGTGGAAGACCTGGCAAACGGCCATGCAGGAGGCGCTGTACGGACCGGGCGGTTTCTATGCCCGTGGCGAACGGCCGGCCGCGCACTTCCGCACCTCGGTGCACACGTCGGCGCGTTACGCGGCCGCGGTGGTGGCTCTGCTCCAGGACGTCGACGCCGCGCTGGGCTACCCGGGCCGGCTGGACGTGGTGGACATCGGCGCCGGCCAGGGTGAGCTGCTCAGCCAGCTGCTGGCCCTGGCCGGGCCAGCGCTGGCCGGGCGGATCTGCGCCCACGCCATCGAGGTGGCGCCCCGGCCGCCCGGGCTGGACGAGCGGCTGCGCTGGTCGGCTGCCCCGCCGGAACGGGTCACCGGGCTCGTCATCGCCAGTGAGTGGCTGGACAACATCCCGCTCGACGTGGCCGAGCTGGCCGCGGGCGGGCCGCGGCTGGTGCTGGTGAACACGTCGACCGGGGCGGAGCGCACCGGGCCCGCCGTCACCGGCGCCGACCTGGCCTGGCTGCGCCGGTGGTGGCCACTGCCCGGGGCGGGCGACCGGGCCGAGCTGGGCGCGCCCCGCTGCGCGGCGTGGGCCGGGGTGATCGGCCGGCTGGACCGCGGCGTGGCCGTGGCCGCCGACTACGGGCACCGGCGGGACGGCCGCCCGCTGGCCGGGACGCTGGCCGGCTTCCACCGCGGCCGTCCGGTGCGCCCGGTCCCGGACGGCTCCCGGGACATCACCGCGCACGTGGCCGTGGACGCGTGCGCCGCGGCCGGGGTTGCGGCCGGCGCGACCACGACCCTGCTCACCACGCAGCGGGCGGCGCTGCGGGCGCTGGGGCTGACCGGACAGCGTCCCGGGCTGCAGCACGCCGACCGCGATCCGGCGGGCTACCTGGCCGCGCTGCGCCAGGCAGCCGAGGAGGCCGTGCTCACCGATCCCGCCGGGCTGGGCGGGTTCAGCTGGCTGGTCCAGGCCGTCCGGCTGCCCATTCCCGGGCCGCTGGCCAGCCTCGCCGCGGCGCCGGGGGGCGTTCGGCAGGATAGTTCCGGGGCCGGGGTGGGCGCGGGGCGGACGCGGTGAACGAGGCGGCACCACGGCAGGTGGACGCGGTGACTGGCGGCTGGGCCGCGCCGGGCGCAGACCTGGTGCTCGACCTGGGGGCCGGGCATCCGTCCGGGCCCGGCCTGCTCCGGCTCAAGCTGGGGCTGGACGGGGACCGGGTGGTCACGGCCGAGCCGGTCATCGGGTACGTGCACCGCGGCGCGGAGAAGCTGTTCGAGGCGCGCGACTACCGGCAGATCATCGTGCTGGCCAACCGGCACGACTGGCTGGGCGCGTTCGCCAGCGAACTCGGCGTGGTGCTGGCCGCGGAGCGGCTGGCCGGGATCGAGGTGCCGCCGCGCGGGGTGTGGGCCCGGACCCTGCTGGCCGAGCTCAACCGGGTGCTGAGCCACCTGGCGTTCCTCGGTTCCTACCCGCCGGAGACCGCCGCGGGCCGCCCCGCGGAGGCCGGTGCGGCCGCGGCGGCGGAGGCGGCGGCGCGGGCAGCCAGGGAACGGCTGCTCGCGGTCATGGAGGAGATCGCCGGCGGCCGGATGCACTACATGTTCAACCGGGTCGGCGGCCTGAAGGAAGAACTGCCCGCCGGGTGGCTCGGCCGGGCCGGCACGGCGGCCGCCGCGGTGCGCGCGGACCTGCCGCGGATCGGGGCCGTGGTGCTGGGCAGCGAACGGTTCCGCAGCCGGGCCGCGGGAGCCGGTGTGCTGTCCGCCGGCCAGGTGCTGCAATACGGCGTCAGCGGGCCGGCCGCCCGGGCCAGCGGGGTGGATTTCGACCTGCGCCGGGACGAGCCGTACCTGGCCTACGCCGAGCTGGCCGGCACCATGCGGGTGGTCACCCGGACGGCCGGCGACTGCCTGGCCCGGTTCGAGTGCCTGCTGGACCAGATCACGGTGTCCCTGGATCTGGTCGATGCGTGCGCCAGCAGGCTGGCCAGCCTGCCCCGGGGCCCGCTCAGCGCACGCATCCCCAAGGTGCTCAGGATTCCTGAGGGAGACGTGTACACCTGGACCGAGGGGCCGCTCGGGCTGAACGGGTATTACCTGGTCTCCCGGGGCGGCAAGACACCGTGGCGGCTCAAGGTGCGGTCCGCGTCGTTCAGCAACGTGCAGGTGCTGGGCGAACTGCTGCCCGGGCACCGGCTGGCCGAGCTGACCACGATCCTGGGCTCGATGTTCTTCGTCGTGGGCGACATGGACCGGTAGCGGGCTGGGCGGCCTGGGCTGGGCGGCCCGGGCTGGGCGGCCCGGGTGGCCTGGGTGGCCCGGGTGGCCGGGTGGCCCGGGTGGCCCGGGTGGCCGACGGGACCGCATGGATGTAACAGCCATGCGCCGGGGGCCACGTGAATGAAACAGCCATGTGGTTCGACGGCTGTGGCTGCCGGTGCGGCTGAAAGATCGGCGTGGTGGGCTAGGGCTGGTTCGCGGGGTCAGCGGGCCGGGACGGCGGGGGTCAGTCGCCCGGGTCGCCGGGCCGCAGGCCGCGGGCGCTGGCCACGAACGTGCCGCGGCCCTGCCGGGTGATGATCAGGCCGCGCTCACGGAGCAGCTTCATCGCATGCCGGACGGTCTGGTAGGCGACGCCGTACTGCTCGGCCAGATCCCGCTCGGACGGCAGCCGGTGGGTGATCTCACCGGCTTCGATGCGCACCTGGATATTGTCCGCGACTTGCACGTACGCGAAGTCGGCAGCCAATGGATCGACCGGGGACGCACCCACATGATCAAGGTATGCACCACCGCGAGCTGTCTAAACTTCTGCTAGCACTCAGTGCTCTATATGCTCTATAGTGCTCTCATGGCTGAGAGCGAACCCAGTGATTTAGCAGGCGACGGTCCGGTGAGCGGGGTTCCGTCCTGGTGGCCGTACGCCGCGGAATGGCCGGGCTGGCATGTCTGGCGGGGGATCAGCGGGCTGGTCTACGCGAGGCGGCTGAACACGTCCCCGCCGATCGTGGTCCGCGGCGAGGACGCCGTCGACCTGCGCGACGCGATCCACCGCGAGGAGTTCCTGCGCTCGTGCTGAGGACGCCCGGGCATCCCGCGCTCCGGGCATCCCGCGCCCGGGCATCCCGCGCCCGGGCATCCCGCGCCCGGGCGACCGGCGCGGGCACCCGGCGCGCGGGCGGCTTGGGGTCAGCGCCGGGTTTCGGTGGGCTGGCTGTCCTGCTCGTCATCGGTGGGCACCCGGCAGCTGTTCTCCAGGTACAGGGCGCCGAGCAGCAGCACGACCGCGGCCAGCACGGTGCCGCCCGCCGCAAAAGCGTCATTGCGCGGCACGGATTTGTTCAGTGAGCTGGTGAGATAGATGAGGAAGCCAAGAGCCAGGCCGCCGATTACGGCGGCCGCGTGCGAACTGGCCTTGCCCAGGGCGGCCATCCGGACCGCGGCCAGCGGGGCGACCGGCTTGAGCCCGGGGCCGCCCCGGATCCTGGCCCGGAGGTTCCGGCCACTGAGCGCCTCGGCCACCCCGAGCAGCACCATGGCCGCGGCCGCCGTCCAGGGCAGCGGCGGCAGCGAGGCGTACACCGCGCGGAGCACCAGCCAGGCCAGCACCGTGCAGACGGCCGCGATGACCGCCAGCACCCAGAGCCGGGTCGGAGTCATGGCGGCGGCCGCAGCGTGACGTCGCCGAGCCGCCGGACCCCCGACCGGCCCACCGCAGCCAGCAGGTCCGAGACGTGGCCCTGGCCTGGGATCTCAGCGCCCGGTTCCGCGTCCAGCCACGGGGCCAGCACGAACGCACGCTCCCAGGCCCGTGGGTGCGGCAGGGTCAGGGCCGGATCATCACTCACCACGTCACCGTAAACGATGATGTCGACATCCAGCGTCCGTGGTCCCCAGACCTCCGGCCGGGTCCGGTGGAACGCCTGCTCAGCCTGCTGGCACCGGCGCAGCAGTGCGGCCGGGGAGAGCGTGGTCCGCGCTACGAGCACCGCGTTGAGGTACTCCGGCTGCGGCGGGCCGCCCACCGGGACCGTCTCGTACACCGGGGAGAGCGCGACCAGGGTCAGCGCGCGCTCGGCCAGCAGGGTAGTGACCCCGCCCTGCAACGTGGCCAGCCGGTCACCCAGGTTGCTGCCCAGGGCGAGAACGGCGTGCTGGCCCGGCTCATCCGGGGCCGGGGACGGGAGGCTGCCGGTCATGGCATCACCCTGGTGAGCTGGTGGGGCTGACGGGGTGGCCGGCCACCTGGCCGCCGCGGCGGCGGATGGTCACCGAGACATCGGTGAAACGATGGCCGACCGGAGCATGCGGCTTGTGCACGGTGATCTCCACCTCGCGGGCCAGTGGCTCGGCCGCGGCCGCCTCGGCCAGCCGCGCGGCCAGCGTTTCGATGAGCCGGACCGGCGCGCCGCTGACCACGGCCGCGAGCCGGTCGGCCAGCGCTGCGTAGTTCGCGGTCAGCGACAGGTCGTCGGTGGCCGCGGCCGCGGCAGTGTCCAGCCAGAGCACCGCGTCAACTACGAACTCCTGGCCGTCACGGCGTTCGGCATCCAGGGCACCGTGGTAGCCGAAGACGCGCAGCCCGCGGAGCGTGATCTGGTCGCCCGGGTCCGGGCCGGGGTCCGCGCCCGGGTCCGCGCCCAGGCCGGCGCCCTGACGCACGCCCGGGCCGGCGCCCTGACCCACGCCCGGGCCGGCGCCCTGACCCGCGCCCGGGCCGGGGATCACCCGGCCGCCCCGGCCGGGCCGGGCCCGGCCAGGCCAGCGCCCGCCGCGCCCGCACCGGCCGCGTGCCGCCAGGCCTCCGCGACCCGTACCGCGTCAGCGTTCGCCGGGACCCGGTGCACCCGGGTGCACCAGGCTCCCGCCGCCGCGGCCAGGGCGGTCACCGACACCGTGGCGTCATCGCTGGCCGCGAACGGCCGGGGCGTGCCGTCCGGTGCGGCCAGCAGCCGGCCCAGAAACCGCTTGCGGGATGCGCCGATCAGCACCGGGAACCCGTTGACCCGGCCGCCGAGCGTGCCGACCTGGTCCAGGTGAGTGAGCAGGGCCCAGTTGTGTTCCGGCCGCTTGGCGAAGCCGAGCCCAGGATCCAGCACGATCATGGCCGGATCCACGCCCTGCCCGGTGACCACGTCCACCCGGTGGGCCAGTTCCTCCGCCACCTCCCGGACCACGTCCTGGTACACGGCTCTGGAATCCATGCTGTGGCTGTGCCCCCGCCAGTGCATCACCACATAAGGCACGCCGGCCGCGGCTACCAGCCGGGGCATCTCGGGGTCGGCCAGCCCGCCGCTGACGTCGTTGACCAGCCGTGCACCGACCTGCAGCGCCTGCTGCGCCACCTCGGCCCGCATGGTGTCCACGCTGACCCGCAGGCCGGCCGCGACCAGCCCCTCGATCACCGGCCGCACCCGGCGAAGCTCCTCTTCGGCGGTGATCCGCTGCGCGCCGGGCCGGGTGGATTCCCCGCCGACGTCCACGATGTCCGCACCCTGGGCGGCGAGCTCCAGGCCATGCGCGACGGCAGTCTCCGCGCCGAACCACTGGCCGCCGTCGGAGAACGAGTCCGGGGTTACGTTCACCACGCCCATGACCAGGCAGCGGCCCGGGCCGGGCAGCCCAGGCGGCCCAGCCGGGCGGGCGACGTTGCTGGTCACGGGGTAACCCTACGCGGCTTGCCATCCACCGGGAACGCCCCGAACCGCGGCCAGCGGCCAGCGGTCAGCGGCCGACGGCCAGCGCGGTCAGCGGCTGGCGGTCAGCGCCGCCACGGCCGCCGGTCAGCGGCCCCACTCTGGTCCGGTGCGCGGTACCCAGATACCCATCCCACATCACTGCCCCGGCCCCGGCTAACGCACCGCAGAGGGCTGGTTACCCGCTGGTGCGCTTGTCAGCGGAGCTGACCTCGACCGGCGTGGCGTCCTCCCGCGGCTCGTCCTGGAGACTCACCGGCGAGTCCGCTGGGCACGTGTCGGCCGGGCATGTCTCTGCTGGCCGCCCGTCCACCGGGCGGGCGGCACCGGCCGGGGCCGCATCATCCGCTGGCGGCCGGATGACCGGGTTGACCCGGGTCGCGGTGGGACGGCTCTCGCCGGTCAGCCGCCGCCGGAGCCGGCCCAGCCCTATCCGCCGGGCCATCCTGCGCAGCTCCAGCTTCGGCCAGACCAGGAACGCCTCGGCTTCCAGCGCGGCCAGCGCGACCCGCGGCGTGTCCCGGGTTCCTGGCCAGACGAAGAACCTGGGTACCCACGTCGGCCCGAACTTGGCGTTGAACTTGTACAGCGACTCGATCTGGAACCAGCGCGAGGCGAACAGCAGGATCCCGCGCCAGGCCCGGAGCACCGGCCCAGCACCGATCCGCTCACCGCGTTCCAGCGCGGACCGGAACACCGCGAAGTTCAGCGAGATGCGCTTGACCTGGAGTTCGTCGGCGGCTTTGAGGCTCTCCACGATGAGGAAGTCGTTCACCCCGGGCTGTGCGGTCCGGTCCCGGCGCATCAGGTCGAGGGAGAGCCCGTCCGGCCCCCACGGCACGAAGTGCAGGATGGCCCGGAGCACGCCGTTCTCGTGCGCGGTGGCGATCACGCAGTCCTCGTCGCCGGGCGCGCCCATCCGGCCCAGGGCCATCGAGAAGCCCCGCTCGGTCGGGTTGCCCCGCCAGGTTCCGGCCTGCCGCCGGAAAGCGGCTATCTCCTCGCGCGGGATGTCCCGCACCCGGCGCACCTGGGCCGTGTAACCACCGCGCTCCACCCGGTTCACCATCTGCCGGACGTTGCGCATGGACCGGCCCTTGAGGCTGAACCCGGCCACCTCCACGATGGCCTCGTCACCGAGTTCCAGGGCGGTCAGGCCGCCTTCCCGGCACCACACCTCGGCGGCCTGCTCGCCGCAGCCCATCACGGCCGGCACCCAGGCGTGCCGCGCGGCCTCGTCCAGGAATGCATGGATGGCGCCGGGCCAGGCCTCCGGGTCGCCGAGTGGGTCGCCGCCGGCCAGCATCACCCCGGACACCACCCGGTAGCCGATGCAGGACTTGCCGGTCGGCGACCAGATGATGCTCTTGTCGCTGCGCAGCGTGAAGTACCCGAGCGAATCCCGGTCCCCGTGCTTGCAGAGCAGGTCCCGGACCCGCTGGTTGTCCTGCGGGCCGAGCCGGCCTGCGGGCCGGGCGGGCCGGAAGAACAGATAGACCGTGACGATCGCGGTGAACAGCCCGAGGCAGGCGGTCAGCAGGGAGAACAGGTCGCTCCGCGACTCGGGCACGAACTGGACCGGCCCGGACACGCCGACCAGGCCGTAGACCACGTGCACCGTCCGCTGCCACAGCGAGTAGCTCTCGGCCAGGCCCTTGGCCAGCAGGATGTAGGTCAGGCCGATGGCTACATCGGCCACGACCAGCCCGCAGAACACCCAGAGCGCGTGCCACCGGGTCCGCGGGTCGCCGACTGCGTAGAACTCCTTGCGGAAGTACAGCAGGGCCGCGAGCAGGATGGCGGAGACGATCGCGGTGATGATCCGGTCGTGGTACGGGTGGATCAGATGCACCACCACGCTGGCCGCGAGCAGCAGGGTCACGGCCTCCCAGGCGCGCCGCTTCCGCCGCCGCAGGCCGTGCGACAGCATCAGCAGCAGCAGGCCGATGATGACCGACAGCGTGTGCTCGACGTTGGTCAGCGAGCCTGGCACGAAGGCGTGGATCTTATGCAGCCGCGAGACGGTGTACAGGCTGGGCCGGACCACCTGGACGATGTCGGCCAGGCCAATCAGCAGGCATAGCCAGCCCGCCGCCACCGGTACCCAGGTGTGCTGAGTACGGCGGTCCGGTGGCCGGACCACCCGCTGTGCCTCAGGAGGGGGGTCGGCTGTATTAACCGATTTGCCCCCGCTCTCTGGCTTTTGTTCTGTCTCAGACATCCGGGTCACGCCCTGAATCACGGACCACAAGCGTAGTCACGGGTACTGCGTAGTGCGGTCATTCCGCCCAAGGGGAACGTTACCCGCTTGCGCGCCGACCAAATAGCAAACTCATGGCTTCCATCCTGGTCCGGTTGCTGTCGCGGATGATCCCGCGGACCGCCGAGGTGACGGTCTTGGCCCCCGGCTTGCGCACCCCGCGCATGGACATGCACAGGTGCTCAGCCTCTATCACTACCAGGACGCCCCGCGGCTCCAGCACGTTCACCAAGCCGTCCGCGATCTGGCTGGTCATCCGTTCCTGTACCTGCGGCCGGCGGGCATAAACATCGACCAGCCGGGCCAACTTGGACAGCCCGGTGATCTGCCCCTTCTCATTCGGGATATAGCCAATGTGTGCGGAACCAAAAAAGGGGGTCAAATGATGTTCACACGTGCTGTACACCGCTATGTCGCGTACCAGCACGAGTTCATCGTGATCCGCGTCGAAGACCGTGGTCAGCACGTCCTCGGGGCGCTGGCCCAGCCCGGAGAACTGCTCGGCGAACGCCCGGGCCACCCGGGCCGGGGTGTCCCGGAGCCCATCGCGCCCCGGGTCCTCCCCGATGGCCAGCAGGATCTCGTGTACCGCGCGCTCGATGCGCGGCGCGTCGAACCCGGGCCGTGGCGCGTCGTCAGCGCCGGCGCTCACCGGCTTTCGCCGGATGAGCCCTGCTGCCCCTGACCGCCCGGGTGCTGGCCGGCGGACGAGCCCGGGCTGCCGATCGCGCCCGGGCTGCCGATCGCGCCCGAGGACCCGTTGCCCGCCACCGGGTGGTCATTCACCTCGGTGGCCGCGGTCAGCGCCAGTTCCTTGGGGGTCAGCACTGGCGGCCGGTCGGACGGCAGCCGCTTACCGTACCCGGTGTAGGAGCCGCGGGTCGGACGCTTCTGGATCGGCGCGAAGATGCGCAGCACCTCTTCCCGGCTCAGCGTCTCCTTGTCCATCAGGTTCAGGACCAGGTCGTCGAGGACCTCCCGGTAGGTGACCAGGATCTCCCACGCCTCGTCGTGCGCGGACTCGATAAGCCGGCGGACCTCTTCGTCGATGGTGGAGGCGATCTCCTCCGAGTAGTCCCGGGTGTGCGACATCTCACGGCCCAGGAACGGCTCGCCGTCGCCGGTGCCGAACTTCCGGGCCCCCAGCCGCTCACTCATGCCGTACTCGGTGACCATGCCGCGGGCGACCGAGCTGGCCTTCTCGATGTCGTTGGCCGCCCCGGTGGTCGGCTCGTGGAAGACCAGTTCCTCCGCGGTCCGCCCGCCGAGCAGCATGGCCAGCTGGTCCATCATCTCCGACCGGGTGACCAGGAACTTGTCCTCCTGCGGCGCGGACGCGGTGTAGCCGAGGGCCCGGCCGCGCGGGATGATGGTGATCTTGTGCACCGGGTCGGCATTGGGCAGCGCGTGGCCGACCAGGGCGTGACCGCCCTCGTGGTAGGCGATGATCTTGCGCTCCTTCTCGGAGAGCAGCACGCTCTTCCGCTCCGGGCCCGCCATCACCCGGTCGATGGACTCCTCAAGGTTGGCCATGCTGATCAGGGTGCCGTTGTGCCGGGCGGTCAGCAGCGCGCCCTCGTTGATCACGTTGGCCAGGTCGGCGCCGGTGAAGCCGGCCGTCCGCCGGGCGATTATGTCCAGGTCCACGTCCGGGGCGAATGGCTTGCCGCGGGCGTGCACCTTGAGGATGCCGCGTCGGCCGGCCAGGTCCGGCTGGGCGACCACGATCTGCCGGTCGAACCGCCCGGGGCGGAGCAGCGCCGGGTCCAGGATGTCCGGCCGGTTGGTCGCCGCGATGACGATGACGCCGCCCTTGACATCGAACCCGTCCAGCTCGACCAGCAGCTGGTTCAGCGTCTGCTCGCGCTCGTCGTGCCCGCCGCCGAAGCCGGCCCCGCGGTGCCGGCCGACCGCGTCGATCTCGTCCACGAACACGATGGCCGGGGCGTTCGCCTTGGCCTGCTCGAACAGGTCGCGGACCCGGGACGCGCCGACACCGACGAACATCTCCACGAAGTCTGAGCCGGAGATGGAGTAGAACGGCACGCCCGCCTCACCGGCCACGGCCCGGGCCAGCAGCGTCTTGCCGGTACCAGGCGGGCCGTACAGCAGCACGCCCTTGGGGATCTTGGCCCCGATGGCCTGGAACTTGGCCGGGTTCTGCAGGAACTCCTTGATCTCCTGGAGCTCTTCGATCGCCTCGTCCGCGCCCGCCACGTCGGCGAACGTGGTCTTGGGGGTGTCCTTGGTGATCAGCTTGGCCTTGGACTTCCCGAAGTTCATCACCCGGGACCCGCCGCCCTGCATCTGGTTCAGCATGAAGAAGAAGATCAGGATGACCACCAGGAACGGCAGCCAGCCGAACAGCACGCTCCAGATCGAGCTGCTCTTGGGCACCTCGACGTTCCAGCCCTGGGCCGGGGGCTTCTGCTGTAGCAGGGTGGCGAGTTGCTGGCCCTGGTTGCCCACCCACGAAGCCTCGTACTTCTGCCCCTGGTCGGTGGTGATCTGGATCGTCTGCTCTTTGTCGATCAGCAGCGCGGACTTGACGTCGCCCTTCTCGATGAGGGTGACGACCTTGGAGGTGTCCGCCTGCGTGTACGAGCTGCCCGAACTGGCGTACTCGTAGACGACGAAGAAAACCAGCAGCATCACTAGGACCGCCACGAACGGCCCGCGGAAATAACGCTTCAGATCCATCGGTGAACGGCCCCGCCAGCCCTGCGCGGGTTCCTCCTGACCAGCTTCATGTCCTGCCTAGCCCGGCAAGACTGCCTTGCGCTTGAGTGAGCATGCCCGGCTTCCCTGTTGTCACCGGCAACGCCGCCGTCACGGGCAGCGCTGTCATTCCCGCCCGCACCACCGCGAATACCCGACGGTACACCCCGGCCGGCGATGCCGGCACGGAGAAGCACCGCCGCGACTCAGCGAGCCGTCGCAGACGTCAACGCTCCTGATCGCTGATCCTGTTCCCCTCTCCGGCGTCCCCCGCGGCCACCGCGCTGGCGGCCGCGTCTTGACCAGCATCCGGCGGCTCGCCGTTCTTGTACACATGCGGGGCCAGCGTCCCGATGAACGGCAGATTGCGATACCGCTCGGCGTAGTCGAGGCCATAGCCGATGACGAACTCGTTCTCGATGTCGAAACCGGTATAGGCCACGTCCACGTCCATCCGCGCCGCGGCCGGTTTGCGCAGCATGACGCACACCTTCACTGACGCCGGCCCGCGTGACCGCAGGTTGCCGACCAGCCAGGACAAGGTGAGGCCGGAGTCCACGATGTCCTCTACGACCAGGACGTCCTTACCGGTGATGTCGGTGTCCAGGTCCTTGAGGATGCGGACCACGCCGGAGGACCGGGTGCCGGAGCCGTAGGAGGAAACGGCCATCCAGTCCATCTCGACCGGCAGGTGCATGGCCCGGGCCAGGTCGGCCATGATCATGACGGCGCCCTTGAGCACCCCGACGAGGAGCAGTTCGCGGCCAGCGTAATCGCGGTCGATCTGCGCGGCCAGCTCGACCACCCGGGCCTGCAGCCGCTCGGCCGGGATCAGCACCTGCTTGAGGTCGGCGCCCAC
The DNA here is from genome assembly GCA_963834515.1 of uncultured Actinomycetes bacterium. Lineage (GTDB taxonomy): Bacteria > Actinomycetota > Actinomycetes > Streptosporangiales > Streptosporangiaceae > RYN-230. The sequence goes on from CAWICB010000003.1 coordinate 300,475, forward strand.
GTCATTCGCGTCCACCAGCTGCCTCCGCCTCAGTCCGTTCCGGCGCCCCCGCCCCGGCTGGCCTGCCCTTACTGAAGAGCAGCTTCCCATACCGGCGCTGAGCGCGGATCACCCCGGGCAGATCGGCCCAGCGCTGCCCGTGCCAGCCGGTGACCAGAGCGTCCAGCGCGGCGATATGCCGGGCCGCCAGCGACCCGGCCGGGCAGCCCGCGGCCAGCGCCGCCTGGCGCAGCACCCGGGACCGCACCGCCGTCGCCAGCTCAGCCAGACCCTCAATATCCACAACGCTCACCGCGTGGCCACTGCCGTCCGCCCCGGCGCGGTCCGCCGGGGCCGGCTCGATCCGCCACGCCTCGGCGGCGGCGATGGCATCCAGCGCATCGCAGTCCGCGGTCAGCTGGGCGGCGCTGCGGGCCAGCGCGACGGCCACCCCGGGGCCGAGCGCGGCCTCGAGCGCGGGCAGCGCCTGGTGCCGGACCCGGGCCCGGGTGTAGGCCGGGTCGGCGTTGTGCGGGTCGTCCCACGGCTCGAGCTGCTGGGCCGCGCACGCCGCGCGCAGCGTGGCCCGGGCCGTGCCGAGCAACGGCCGCCGGAACCGGCCGCGCCGGGCCGGCATCCCGGCCAGCGACCGGCCGCCGGCTCCCCGGGCCAGCCCGAGCAGCACGGTCTCCGCCTGATCGTCCAGGGTGTGGCCGAGCAGCACCGCGACCGCGCCAGCGTGTTCCGCCACCTGCTCCAGCGCCGCGTACCGGGCGGCCCGCGCGGCAGCTTCCGGGCCGCCGCTGCCCGGCCCGGCGGGCACCGTCACGCTGACCTGGTGCACCGGGTCGAGGCCAAGCTGGCGCAGCACCCCGGCCACCCGGCTGGCCCGCGCGGCGGACCCGTCCTGGAGCCCGTGGTCGACGGTCACCCCGCCACCGCGCAGGCCGAGCCGGGGCGCCTCGTGAGCCAGCGCCGCGGCCAGGGCCAGCGAGTCGCCGCCACCGGAGCAGGCGGCCAGCACCAGGTCTCCCGGCTCCAGGCCGGCCAGGCCCCGCCGGACGCCGCTGCGGGCCTGGGCTACCGCCGGATGCGGGCCCATGGCCGGTCAGCCACCGGCGGCCAGTGCACCCCCGCGGCCGACCCGGTCAAGCCACAGCTGCGGGGTGACGAACTCGTCCTTGGTCGGCAGTGTCTCCGGCGAGGTCCACACCTTGTTGAAGGTGGCCATGCCCGCCTCATCCACCACCGTCTTCACGAACCGCGAGCCCTGCGCGTACTGCTTCATCTTGAGATCGATGCCGAGGATGCGGCGGAGCGTGCGCTCCAGCCGCCCCGCCGAGCCGCGGCGCTCGTTGAACCGGGCCCGGATCTGGGCCACCGACGGCACCACCTGCGGGCCGACCGCGTCCATCACGTAATCGCCGTGCCCTTCGACCAGGGTCATCACACTGGTCAGCCGGTCCAGGATCTCCCGCTGCCGCGGGCTCTGGATGGCCTCGATGACGCTGTCCCCGCCACTGTCACGTACCGCGCCCGCAACCGCGTCCGCGGCCGAGCGCAGCCGCTCCAGGATGGTGGCCGGATCCAGGTCGGAGGCGAGCAGGAACTCGGTCATCTGCTCCTGCACGTAGCCGCGCAGCCAGGGAACCGCGGTGAACTGGGTCCGGTGCGTCTCCTCGTGCAGGCACACCCAGCGCCGGAAGTCGTGCGGGTTCACCCCGAGCTCACGCTCCACCATGAGGATGTTCGGCGCCACCAGGGTGAGCCGGCCCGCTGGTGTGGCGCCCCCGGGGCGGCCCTGGTCAGGAGGCAGGAACAGCTCGTACTGGCCGAGCACCCGGCCGGCCAGGTAGGCGAGGATCAGGCCGGCCTGCACGCCGGTGACCCGGGACCCGACCGCGCCGATCACTGAGTTCACGCCGGGCGCAGCACCGCGCTCCCGCAGGTGCTCAGCCAGCGGGTCGAGAACGACCCGGAAGCCGTCCACGTTGGCCCGGATCCAGCCCGGCCGGTCCACCACGGCCACCCAGCCGCCGTCATCTGGGCCGGACATCCCGGTCAGCGCCTGCACCGGCTCGGACACCGTGGCGGCCAGCGCGCGCAATTCCGCCACCACAGCCCTGGCGTCACCCAGGCTGACCTGCGGTCCTGGCCTGGCCCACCGGACCCCGGTCGAGATGGCCACGTCCCAATCGATCATCTGCCCGCTGCTCACCCCTCCACCGTACGTGGTCAGGAGTGCCGGGCGGGCCCGCTGGGCCGGGTTAGCGGCAGCCGCATCGGGCCAAGGCGGTCGCCATCGCGTCGATGCCGTTGGCGGCCTGCTGCAATCGCGTGGACGGCACCCCGTTGGTCATGAACGCGAAGCCCAGCACCCGCCCGCTGCTGTCGTACACCAGCCCGGCCAGGGTGGCGACCGTGCTGAGGTTGCCGGTCTTGGCCCGGACCACGCCGAGCGCCGGCCCACCGAGGTGGCCGAACACGCTCCCGCCGGGAGCCAGCGTGCCCAGGAAGCCGGCCACCGGCAGCCCGGTGATGACCGCCCGGAGCTGCGGGTGCGTGCTGCTGGCGGCCAGGCCGACCAGGCGGGCCAGCACGCCGGGTGCGATCCGGTCATCGGGGGAGAGCCCGGACCCGTCCACCAGGTGGATGCCACGGCTCAGCCCCAGCGTCCCGAGCACCTGGGTGACGGCCGCGGCGGCGCCGCTGAACGAGGCCGGCTTGCCTTCCCGCAGCGCGACCTGCCGGGCCAGGTCCTCAGCGATCACGTTGTTGCTTTCCCGCAGCATCCAGCCCACCATCGCGGACAGCGGTGGTGAGGAGACCGCGGCCAGCGTGCCCGCGTGGGCCGGTGCGGTCTGCGGCTGCGGCTGGCCCAGCACATGGATGCCGTCGGCGGCCAGGAACGCGCGGAACGAGGCGGCCGCCTGGCCCGCCGGGTCGGTGGACCGGGGCCGGAAGTTGCCCGGGTCATCAGCGTCCTGCGGCGCCCCCGACGGGGTCAGCCGGCCCTGGTCCACCTCCAGCGCGGTGATCCCGGTGACGTTGCCGGTGGTGATGTAGGAGCCCGGCCAGCCCGGGGCCAGCTGCGGCCCGGTGAACAGGGACGTGTCATAGCCCAGCCGGACCGAGTCCCGGCCGCTGCTGTGCAGCGCGCGGGCGGTCGCCGCGGCCAGCGCCTTCAGGGTGGCCGGCTGCGGGTAGTCGCTGGCCGGCGGTGACCCCGCGGCCAGCGTGGGATCACCGCCGCCAACCAGCACAATCGAGCCCCGGGTGGCACCCGCGGCGACCCGGGTGCGGAACCGGGCCTGCGGGCCGAGCACGTCCAGGGCGGCCACCGCGGTGGCCAGCTTGGCCGTGGAGGCCGGCTGCAGCATGGTGGCGGCGCCGCTGGCGTACAGCACCCGGCCCGACGCCGGATCGGTGACCACCAGGCCGGCCTCCTTGCCGAGGGTGGCCGGGGACACCGCGTGGGAGAGCGCCGCGGCCAGGCCGCCGCTGGTCGGCAGCGGGATGGTGGCCCTGACGCCGGGCAGCACCAGGCTGGCCCGGGACAGCGGGCGGCCCGCCACCCGGGCCACGTCCCACCGGGCCAGCTGGCGCGGCATCAGCGCTGCCACCGCGGCGCCGGCACCCGAGCGTGAACACGTTGATCAAGGCCAGCGTGAGCACCGTGGTGGCCAGGGGCCGCTTGGGCCACGCCCGGTTCGCCACTGCCAATCCCCTCACGAGATGCTTAGATTCCCGGTGCGGGAAGTCGACCGCCAGGGACCGGAGTCAACCATCTTCTCCTCAAGGGAGCGACATCGTGCGATTCGACGTGACCATTGAGATCCCCAAGGGACAACGGAACAAGTATGAGGTGGACCACGACACCGGCCGGATCCGGCTGGACCGGATGCTGTTCACCTCGACCCGGTACCCGTCGGACTACGGGTTCATCGAGAACACGCTGGCCGACGACGGTGACCCGCTGGATGCGCTGGTGCTGCTGGAGGAACCCACGTTCCCGGGCTGCCTGATCAGCTGCCGGGCCATCGGCATGTTCCGGATGCGGGACGAGAAGGGGCTGGACGACAAGGTGCTCTGTGTGGCGGACACCGACCCCAGGATGGCGAGCCTCACCGACATCGGCGACGTCCAGGAGTTCGACCTGCTGGAAATCCAGCACTTCTTCGAGGTCTACAAGGCCCTGGAGCCGGGCAAGCAAGTCGAGATCAACGGCTGGGTGGGCCGGGCCCAGGCGGAGAAAGAGATCGAGACCTGCCGGCAGCGGCTAGCCCGGGCCGAGGGCTGACCGGGACCAGCCAGCAGGCGGCAGCACCTGCGCCTGACTCGGGCGGCCTAGTCGCGGGCAGCTCATGATATGCGTCACACTGTGCGTATAACGTGCACAAGGAGGCACCCGTGGAACACGCGGATGACGTGCTCAGCCGGGCGCCGCTGTTCGATGCGCTCGACGAGGAGGGCGCTAAAGCACTGCGGGCGCTGGTTACGGACGTGGACCTGGCCCGGGCCGAGCGGCTGTTCGATGAGGGCGACGCCGGCGACCGGCTGTACGTCGTGCTGGACGGCAAGATCAAGCTGACCCGGGCCGCGCCGGATGGCCGGGAGAACCTGCTCAGCGTGCTCGGCCCCGGCGAGATGTTCGGTGAGCTGTCCCTGTTCGACCCGCGGCCGCGGACGTCGAGCGCGGTCGCGGTGACCGACACCCGGCTGGCCGCGCTGGCTCACGACGAGCTCCGCGACTGGCTGACCGGCCGCCCGGACGTCTCGCTCCACCTGCTGCGCGCGCTCGCGCAGCGGCTCCGGAGGGCCAACGACGTGATGGCCGACCTGGTGTTCACCGACGTGCCGGGCCGGGTAGCCAAGGCTCTGCTCGACCTGGCGGACCGGTTCGGTGAGGCGACCCCGGAGGGGCTGCAGGTCCACCACGACCTGACCCAGGAAGAACTGGCCCAGCTGGTCGGGGCGTCCCGGGAGACGGTGAACAAGGCGCTGGCCGACTTCGCGGCCCGCGGCTGGCTGAGCCTGTCGGCCAAGTCCGTGCTGATCATCGACGCCGACCGGCTGGCCAAGCGGGCCCGCTGAAGCGTCAGAAGCTGACCCCGGGCGGCAGCTCACCCTGGCTGTCCAGGTAGCCGAGCTGCGCCCGGACCGACCACTGGGCGGCCGGCCACAGCGACCGGTCCACGTCGGTGTACACCCGTTTGACGATCTGCTCCGGGGACCGGTCCCCGGCATCCAGTGCGGCCCGCACCTCGGCCAGCCGTTCCTGCCGGTGCGCGATGTAGAAGTCGAGCACCCCAGCCGGGTCGGCCAGCAGCGGGCCGTGCCCCGGCAGCAGCATGCTGAGCTGCTCCGCGTCGGCCAGCGCGCGCAGCCGGCCCAGGCTGGCCAGGTAGTCGCCCAGGTTCCCGTCGTGGGCGATCACCGTGGTGCCGCGGCCCAGCACGGTGTCCCCGGTGAGCAGCGCCCCGTCGGCGGGCAGCAGCAGGCACACCGAGTCGGCGGTGTGCCCGGGAGTGGCCACCACGCGGATCTCGCAGCCGGCCGCGGTGAGCACGTCGCCCGGGGCCAGGCCCTGGTCGCCCAGCCGGAGGGCCGGGTCGGCGGCCAGCACCGGCGCCCCGGTCAGCGCGGCGAACTGGGCCGCCCCTTCGGCGTGATCCGGGTGGCCATGGGTGAGCAGGATGCGGACCACCCGCCGTCCCGCCGCCTCGGCCAGCGCGGCGACCCGGCGCAGATGCCCCTCGTCGCCGGGCCCTGGGTCGACCACCACCGCGGACGCCGCTCCTGGCTCAGCGATCAGCCAGGTGTTGGTTCCGTTCAGCGTCATCAGCCCGGGGTTGGGCGCCAGCACGCAGGTAGCCCGGGCCGTGCCGGCCCCGTCCAGCGGTGGTTCGCCGGCGCTCATAGCGGGTACCGCACGTCTTCCGGAACGGTCAGCCAGAACGCCCCGTCCACCTGCACGACAGCCGGGGTCACCGGCCGCATCGAGTGCCCGGCACCCAGCGCGGTGGGCACGTCGGGGTAGCCAGCCAGCCCGGCCAGGCAGGTTGCCGTGGGCGGCAGCAGGAACAGTTCGCGGGTCCGAGCGGCCTGGATAGCCGCGGCCGGCCGGGTCCAGGCCACCTGTTCCGCTTCCCCGCCGACGTCGCGGGTGCGCTGGCCTGGTGGCAGCGCCGCGGCGAAGAACCGGGTGTCGTACCGGCGCGCCTCGGTCATCGGGGTGATCCAGCGCGCCCAGGGGTGCAGCAGGTCCGAACGGAGCACCAGGCCACGGCGGCCGAGCAGCTGGGCGAGCGACAGCGACCGGTCGAGCAGGGCGGTCCGGTCGGCTTCCCAGTCCGCCTCGCTGGTGTCCGCCACCAGGGTGTCCGCGGCGGGACCGGCCAGCAGCACCCCGGACTCCTCGAATGTCTCCCGGACGGCCGCGCAGACCAGGGCCCGGGCCAGGCCAGGCGGGGCATCGAGCAGCTGGCCCCAGGCGCCGGCGTCCGGGCCGGCCCAGGCCACCTCGTCCTCCGCGTCACGGGGGTCCACCGAGCCCCCCGGGAACGCCGAAGCCCCCGGCGCGAAGGCCATCGAGCGGGCCCGGCGGAGCATGTACACCTCGATACCGGGTCCGTCCGGCGCCGCGCGCAGCAGCAGCACCGAGGCTGCGTCGCGCGGCTCGGCGGCAGCCCGGCGGCTGGCTAGGTAGTCGCTGGCCTGCTCGGCATAGCCGCCGCCGAGCTTGATGATCGGCCGGTGCACGGGTGTGGCCGGTTCGCCAGTCACTGCACCTCGGCGATCAGCTCGACCTCGACCGGCGCGTCCAGGGGCAGCACCGCCATGCCGACCGCGCTGCGGGCATGCTTGCCCGCCTCGCCGAACACGTCCTGGAGCAGCTCGCTGGCCCCGTTGATGACCTGGGCCTGCCCGGTGAAGTCCGGCGCACTGGCCACGAAGCCGGTGACCTTGACCACCCGCCGCACGGCGGACAGGCTGCCGGTCACCGAGACGACCGCGGCCAGCGCGTTCAGCGCGCACACCCGGGCCAGCCCGGCGGCTTCCTCCAGGGTGACCGCGTCGCCGACCTTGCCCGTCATCATCAGCGCGCCACCCGCCATCGGCAGCTGACCGGCCGTGTAGACGTAGTTCCCGGTCCGCAGGGCAGGCACGTAGGCCGCCTGCGGCGGGGTTACCGCCGGAAGCTCCAGGCCCAGCGCGGCCAGCCGCTCCTCCGGGGTGCCGGGCGCCGCGGCCGTCATGACCCGTCCTTGGGCCGCTTCAGATAAGCGACCAGCTGCTCGGTGTTCGGCCCGGGCACCAGCGCCACCAGTTCCCAGCCGTCATCGCCCCAGTTGTCCAGGATCTGCTTCGTCGCATGCACGAGCAACGGCACCGTTGCGTACTCCCACTTCTGCATGAACGAACTGTATTAGCCCGGGGGGACGACCCCCCGGAACCCCCCCGCTCGCCGCTTCGCGCCGAACGCCGGATCGGCGAGCACCCGCCTTCGGCGGGCCTCGCCTCACCGGCGCAGCGGACTCCGGCTGGGCCAGCCCCTTCGGCGGGCCTCGCCTCACCGGCGCGAGCCCAGACTCCCACCAGCCAACACCAGCGCCACGCCTCGCCTCACCTCACCGGCGCGTTCCCGGCTCCCAACCAGCCAACACCCACCGCCGCGCCGCGCCGCACGGCACGCAACGGGCTCGGGCTACGACTTGCGGCGGGCGCGGGTGCGGGCGCGGGGGGCGGGGGCTGGGGTGCTGTCCGGTGCGGCGGGGTCGGGCTGGGCTTCAGCCGCGCCGTTCGGGGCCGTCTCGGCCGGGGCGGGCGGGATGGCCTCCTCGTCCAGTTCGGGCACCGGCGCGTCGCCGATCTCGGGCAGCGGCACTTCGGCGATCTCGGGCAGCGGCGCCTCGGCGATCTCGGGCAGCGGCGCTTCGGCGATCTCCGGCACCGGGGGTGCCCCGCCCACTTCGGCGGCCGCCTCGGCTGCGGCCAGCTCGGCCTCACCGGTGTCTTCGAGCGGCGGCGGCGGCTCAGCCGGGGGTGGCGGCGCGGGCGCGTACTTCTCGAAGAACCGGAGCAGCTCGACCGGAACCGGCATGACCAGCGTGCTGTTGCGTTCCGCCGCCACCTCCACCACGGTCTGCAGCAACCGCAACTGCAGCGCGGCCGGGTCACGGGCCATCACATTGGCGGCCGCGGCCAGCCGCTTGGACGCCTGGTACTCACCGTCCGCCGAGATGATCCTGGCCCGCCGTTCCCGTTCTGCCTCGGCCTGGCGGGACATCGAGCGCTTCATGCCCTCCGGCAGGTTCACGTCCTTGATCTCGACCCGCTCGACCCGGATACCCCAGGGGCCCTCGGTCGGCTCGTCGATGATCCGGCGCAGTTCCCGGTTCACCGTGTCCCGCTCGGCCAGCAGCTGGTCCATCTCGGACTGGCCGATGATAGAGCGAAGTGAGGTCTGGGCCTGCTGGGATACGGCAAACATGTAGTTCTGCACGTTCACTACGGCTTTGATCGGGTCAACCACCCGGAAGTACACCACCGCGTCCACCCGGACGCTGACGTTGTCCCTGGTGATGCCCTCCTGAGCAGGTACCGCCATGGCGATGATTTGCATATTGACTTTCTGCATCCGGTCGCCAATGGGCCGCAGGATGGTCAGCCCGGGGCCGCGCACTCCCGGCAGCACCTTGCCGAACCGGAACACGATGCCCTGCTCGTACTGCTGTACCACCCGTAGCGAGCGGCCTACCGTGACCAGCCCCCCCACGATGATCAGCACAAGGATGACCACCAAGGCTGCCAGCATCGGACACACCTCTTTCTGTTAAGGGGCCCGTTCCGGTTACCCAGCCTAGTGACAAAGACGCTACGCGCCAGTAGCCCGCACGGCACCTTGCAGGATGTAGTCCTGAGGCAGCGATAGCCTCCATGGAGTGAGCTCGCGGGACACGGACTGGGAAGGTGTCCGGCTGCATGTCGTCACCGGCAAGGGCGGGACGGGGAAGACGACAGTAGCCGGGGCACTCGCCATTGCCCTCGCTTATGGGGGGCGCCGGGTCCTGCTCATCGAGGTTGAGGGCCGGCAGGGTATCGCCCGGTTGTTCGACAGCCCGCCGCTGCCCTACAAGGACCGCCGGGTGGCGGTCGCGCCGTCCACCCCGACGCTGCCGGGCGGTGACGTGTACGCGCTGGCCGCCGACCCGGAGGCGGCGCTCATCGAGTACCTGGAGATGTTCTACAACCTGCGGCACGCGGGGACCGCGCTGACCAAGCTCGGGGTGGTGGACTTCGCCACCACGATCGCACCCGGCCTGCGCGACGTGCTGCTCACCGGCAAGGCGGTCGAAGCCGCCCGGCGCCGGGCCGGCGGCCGCCAGCAGTATGACGCGGTGATCATGGATGCCCCGCCCACCGGCCGGATCGGCAAGTTCCTCAACGTGGCCACCGAGATATCAGGCCTAGCCAAGGTCGGGCCGATCCGCGGGCACGCCGACACGGTGCAGAGCTTTATCAAATCACCACAGACCGCTGTGCACTTCGTCACAGTGCTGGAGGAGATGCCGGTCCAGGAAACCCTGGACGGCATCGCGGAGCTGCGCGGGCTCGCCCAGGGTGGCTTGCAGCTCGGCGGCATCATGATCAACATGGTGCGGCCGGAGGAACTGACGGCGGACCAGCTCCAGGCGGCCGCGGCGGGCGCGCTGGATGAGCACGAACTGGATCTGGGCCTGAAGGACGCGGGCATCGAGGATCGCCGGGGCCTGGCCAGCAGCCTGGCCGCGGAGCTGACCGATCACGCCCGGGAGGCACTGGCCCAGCGCGCCCAGCGGAACCGGCTGACCGAAGCGCGCCAGCCCCAGTACGAGCTGCCGCTGATCACCAGCCAGATGGACCTGGCCGGGCTGTACCAGCTGGCCGCGGCGCTGCGCGAGCAGGGGGCGGCCTGATGCGCGAGGACCGGCGCCCGCCAGCGCTCGAGGTGGACCGGCTGCTGGACGACCCACGCACCCGGATCATCGTGTGCTGTGGCTCCGGCGGGGTGGGCAAGACCACCACCGCGGCGGCGCTCGGGCTGCGTGCCGCGGAGCGCGGCCGGCACGCCGTGGTGCTCACCGTGGACCCGGCCCGGCGGCTGGCCCAGTCGATGGGGCTGTCCTCGCTGGACAACACCCCGCGGCCGGTGCCCGGCTCGGCGGCCAAGGCCGCAGGCGGCAGCCTGCACGCGATGATGCTGGACATGAAGCGCACCTTCGACGAGATCGTCGAGGCGCACGCCGAGCCCGACCGGGCCGCGCAGCTCCTGGCCAACCCGTTCTACCAGTCGCTGTCGTCGAGCTTCGCCGGCACGCAGGAGTACATGGCCATGGAGAAGCTCGGCCAGCTGCGCCGGGCCGACGAGTGGGACCTGATCGTGGTGGACACCCCGCCCAGCCGGTCGGCGCTGGACTTCCTGGACGCACCACAGCGGCTGGGTCGGTTCCTGGACGGGAGGCTGATCCGGCTGCTGACCGCGCCCGCCAAGTCCGGCGGCCGGGCCTACCTGCGGGTGTTCACCGCCGGGTTCACCATGGTCACCGGCGTCATCACCAAGGTGATCGGCGTCCAGTTGCTCCGCGACGTGCAGACGTTCGTGATCGCGCTGGACACCATGTTCGGCGGCTTCCGGGAGCGGGCCGAGGATACCTACCGGCTGCTCCAGGCCCCGGGCACCGCATTCCTGGTCATCGCCACGCCGGAGCCGGACGCGCTGCGTGAGGCGTCGTACTTCGTGGAGCGGCTGTCCGCCGACCAGATGCCGCTGGCCGGCCTGATCGTGAACCGGGTCCACCGCTCGGCCGCCCCGCAGCTGTCCGCCGCGCGCAGCCTGGCCGCCGCGGAGGCGTTGCAGACGGTGCCGCCGCGGGCAACGGGACCGCGGCACCCGCTGACCGCGACCGCGCTAAGGCTGCACGCGGAACGGATGCAGCTGGCCGAGCGGGAACACCGGCTCGAAGAGAGCTTCACGGCGGCCCACCCGGTCATCCCGATGGTAGAGGTGCCGGCGCAGCCGGAGGACGTGCATGACCTCGAAGGGCTGCGCGCGGTGGGGGGCGAACTCGCCCGGGGAGTAAGGCTCAGCTAAGCGACACTGCCAGCCGAGAACCAGACCCGGGAAGCTGGGGCATGGCCAGCGTCAGCTGGCCACCAGCTCGTCGTCGTCTGAGGTCCGCTCGTACTGGTTACGGGCGTTCTCCAGCAGCTCGCGCCACGACGTAACGTCGGGGCGGCGGCGGAGCAGTGCCCGGCGCTCGCGTTCGGTCATGCCGCCCCAGACGCCGAACTCGATGCGGTTGTCCAGCGCATCGGCCAGGCACTCGGTGCGGACATTGCAGCCGCGGCAGATCAGCTTGGCCCGGTTCTGCGCCGCACCCTGGACGAAGAGCTCATCCGGGTCAGTTCCCTTGCACGCGGCGCGGGCGGTCCAGTCTGTGATCCACATGTCGGCCCACTCCTCCTGATCGTCACGGCCCGGAAGGTCGTCACGCCGGATGGCGTTCACCTGCGGTCCCGGGCAGACGGTTGCCCGCCTGCTTTCGTTGTCGTCGTTGCGAAAAAGTAACTTACGGAAGACCAGGGGGTCGGCGCTAGAGCCCGTTGGGCCCATTTCCCGCATAGTCCGCCTGGGCCATGCCATGGCTACCGAGTGGTCGCCAGGCTTGCCGGATAGTGACCATTCCGCACGGGGCGCCAGTGACCCGTTCCGCGACATCTTACGCAAACTAGGAGCCGACATCGGGCGCGCGCGGCCTGGCGTACCCTGGCACCGTGCTGACAACAGGGGTGTTTGGGAAGATCGGCGTGGCCGGCCGGGTTGGGGTGCTGGCCGGCGTGGCCGGCTTGCTGGTCGGTGGCCTGGCCGTGCCCGCGGTGGGCGCAGTCGGCATCATTGTGCGCAACGGGGCGAACAAGTTCAACAACCTCAAGGCCGGCACGATCGGCGAGCTTCCGGTCCGCTCCGAGATCCTGGACAGCCAGGGCCACCTGATCGCCTACTACTATCCCAGGGGCATCGACCGGCAGCCGGTCAGCTACAGCCAGATCTCACCGGCCATGCGCAGCGCCATCGTGGCCATCGAGGACTCCCGCTTCTACCAGCACGGAGCCATCGACATCCGTGGCACGATCCGCGCCCTGGTTAACGACGTGGAGCACAGGCCGGTGCAGGGCGGTTCCACGCTGACGCAGCAGTATGTGAAGAACGCCCTGATCCTGACCGCGCCGAACCCGCAGATGGCCGAGGCCGCCTCGGTGGACACGATCAGCCGCAAGATCAAGCAACTCCGGCTGGCCATCGCCGTCGAGGACAAGATGTCCAAGGACCAGATCCTGGCCGGCTACCTGAACACCGCGTTCTACGGCGCCTACTTCGGCAACCAGGTGTGGGGCATCAAGACCGCATCGGAACGCTACTTCAGCGAGTCCCCGGCCAGGCTGGACCTGGCCCAGTCCGCCCTGCTGGCCGGCATGGTGCAGAACCCGGTCGCCGACGACCCGGTGGCCCACCCCGAGGCGGCCCTCAAGCGGCGCAACGTGGTGCTGGCCCGGATGGCGCAGCTGCACTACATCACCGAGGCACACGCGGTAGCCGTCGGCAAGCAGGGGCTGGGGCTGAGGCTGACCCCCATCCAGGAGGGCTGCACCAGCGCGTCGGCCAAGAGTTCGGCGTTCTTCTGTGACTACGTCGTCTCGCTGATGAAGCAGAACAGCGCGTTCTCAGCCGCCTGGAAACAGCTGAACGGCGCCGGCGGCCTGAAGGTGTACACCACACTGAACCCGCAGGACGAGGGCGCGGCCAAGCAGGCGGTGAACTACATGGTGCCGCAGCCGCCGAACGGGTCCAATCCAGGCGGCAACGCCGCGGCCGAGGTGCTCGTCCAGCCGGGCAGCGGCCGCATCCTGGCCGTGGCCAACGACCGCTCCTACGGCACCGGGAAGAACCAGACCACCGAGGACTACGCGGTGAACTCGCAGTACGACGGCGGGATCGGCGTGCAGACTGGCTCCTCGTCCAAGCTGTTCACGCTGATCACCGCACTGGAGCAGGGCGTGCCGTTCGGCTTCCCGCAGACGGTGACGACACCCGCCACGCTGACCGGCTACACCAACTGCGCCGGCCAGCCGACCGGGCCCTACTCGCTGGTCAACGACTCGCCGGGAGAAAAGGGTGCGTTCACCCTGTACACGGCCACCACCCAGTCGGTGAACGTGTACTTCGCCATGCTGGAGCGCAAGGTCGGCTTGTGCAACGTGATCAAGACCGCGATGGCGATGGGGCTGACCCGGGCGGACGGCAAGTCCCTGCTGAAGTGGGACGGGCCGAACGAGCCGCCCGCGGATGACCTCCCGTCGTTCACCCTCGGTTCGGTCAACGTCTCCCCGATGAGCATGGCGGCGGCCTACGCCACCGTGGCCGCCCGCGGGGTGTACTGCGCGCCGGTCGCCGTTAGCAAGATCATCACCCCGGCCGGGGCCAAGCTGCCGGTCCAGTCGGCAGGCTGCCACCAGGCCATCCCGGCCGGGGTGGCCGACGCGGCCAGCTACATCCTGCAAGGCGTGCTGACCACCGGCACCGCGGCCGGCGATGGCATCAACCGCCCGGCGGCAGGCAAGACCGGCACCTCGGACAATTTCGACTTCGCGGCGTTCGGCGGCTACACCCCGGACCTGGCCGGGTACGTGTCCGTGTTCAACCCGCTCGACCCGGTCAAGTTCCCGATGGAGGGTGTACCCGGGTCCTGCTACGCCCTCGGCTGCCCGGGCGAGATGTTCGGCGCCGACGCACCCGCGCATGTCTGGCAGATGACGTTTGAGCACGCGGCGCTGGCCAACCCGCCGCTGAACTTCGTGATGGCCGACATCCCCGGCGAACTCTGGTCGATGGGCACCGGGCAGAGCAACCCGAACCAGAAGAAGGGCGGCGGCGGGAACGGCGGCGGCGGGAACGGGCACGGTCCCGGGAACGGCAACGGCCCCGGCGGCGGCGGTGGCGGTGGCGGCGGTGGCGGCGGCGGTGGCGGTGGAAACGGCGGCGGCCCGCCGAGCCACTAGGCCCGGCTAGCCAGATCTACTGGGCAGCAAGCTGGCGGCGCACTTCGGCGGCCACCCGGGCGCCCTCCGCACGGCCCGCGATGTTCGGCGTGACCAGCTTCATGACCTGGCCCAGGGCACGCGGGCCGGAAGCGGCGGACGCGCTGATCCCAGCGGCCACGATGTCAGCCAGCTCGCCGTCGCTGAGCTGGGCGGGCAGGTAGCCATCCAGGACCTCGCCCTCGGCGCGCTCCGCGGACGCCTGGTCGGCGCGCCCGGCGGCGGCGAACGCGTCCGCGGCCTCCCGGCGCCGTTTGGCCTCCCGGGCCAGTACCTTGATCACCTCATCGTCGCTGAGCTGGCGCGACGTGGCACCGGCCACTTCCGCCGTGGACACGGCGGTGAGTGCCGACCGCAACGTCCGGGTGCGGACCCCGTCCCGCGCCTTCATCGCAGCGGTCAGGTCAGCGCGCAACTGGTCCTTGAGTGCAGCCATGGGCCTATCCTGCCTTGTCGTGCTGTGGCCAGGACGCTCGGCAGGACATGGCACCATAGTGGGATGTCATCACGAGCCTTCAAGGCCCTGGGGACCGCGGCTACCCTGGGCGGGGCAGCCTTCGTCTACGGGTCGGTGCTGGAGCGGAACTGGTTCGCCCTGCGCCGCATGGACGTGCCCGCGCTCCCGGCCGGAGCGGCACCGCTGCGCGTGCTGCACATCTCTGATGCCCATCTGACGCCTGGGCGGCACCGGCTGATGTCCTGGATCCGGTCGCTGGACGCGCTGGCCCCCGATCTCGTGGTGAACACCGGGGACTCCATCGCCAGCGCGCACGCGGTGCAGCCGTTCCTCGACTCGCTCGGGCCACTGCTCGACCGGCCCGGGGTCTTCGTGTACGGCTCGAATGACCTGTACTCACCGATGCCGAAGAACCCACTCCGCTACCTGTGGCGGGACAGCAGTGTCGAGCACCTCCGGCACATCCCTGATCTGCCGTGGGCTGAGCTGGGCGCCGGGATGGCGGCCGCCGGCTGGCTGGACGCCAACAACAAGCGCGGCCGGGTCAAGGCCGGGGACCTGGACATCGAGGTCGCCGGGGTGCATGACTCGCATACTCGGCGCGACCGCTACGAGACCATCGCCGGGCCCACCGACCCCACCGCGGACCTGCGCCTGGGTGTGATGCACACCCCGGAGCCCCGGATACTCGACCAGTTCACCGCGGACGGCTACGACCTGCTGCTGGCCGGGCACACCCACGGCGGCCAGCTGCGCGTGCCGCTGTACGGGGCGCTGGTGACCAACTGCGGCATCGACTCGGAGCGGGTCAGCGGCCTGCACCGGCACCCGGCCGGCCCGCCCGAACCGGGGCAGCCACAGTCCTGGCTGCACGTGTCCGCCGGGCTCGGCACCTCCCCGTGGGCACCGATGCGGTTCGCCTGCCGGCCGGAGGCCACCCTGCTCACGCTGGTCCCCCGGATCGGCTAGACTGCCGGAGGTTCCACGGAGTCGGCCCTCCCGGGGATAGCCCCGAAGCGGCCGGCGGGGTGTGGCGCAGCTTGGCAGCGCGCTTCGTTCGGGACGAAGAGGCCGCCGGTTCAAATCCGGCCACCCCGACCAAATATCCGCATGTCAGCGCTCTGACTTGCGATCATGTTGGCCTGCTGTCCGTATTGTCCGATTCCGGGAGCAGCGGTGTCCGATTTTGGGAGCCGATCTTAAGGCAGATCGGCGGACACCTAACCACCGCGCGTGTGAGCGGCAGAAACCGCCTCTAATCCCCCGCGTGCTGGAGTAAGCCTGACGGCGTACGCCGGGGCCCGGCCGTTCGGCTGCGCCGGCGCGGCTGCCCGTCGTCCTCGATGCGAAGAGACCCGGGCAGCCGCACCTTGAGGTGTCACGGTCGGACGCTAGCCCGGGGTGCCGGCTGGAGCCTTCCCCTGCAGAGCGTGGACATCCGCGGCCGTGAGACCCTTGCCGCCGATGCCCCAGTCCCCGCTCTTGACCTCGTCGACGATCACCCACGTGACCGGACGCAGGTTCTCGCCCTCGATCCTCACCATGGTCTCGGTCAGCTGGTGAATCATCTCGCTCTTCTGGTCCGGGGTGAAGACCCCCTCGATCAGGCGCACATTGACAAGCGGCATGGCCTTCTCCTTTGCTTCTTGTGCCTTCTCTTGTGCCGTTCAGGTTCCCCGGCTGCGTTGCACTGGCGTTGCAACCGGGCTGCAATGGGGATCGATAGAACTGCGGAAACGGCGATTCCTCAGGGGAGGCGGCCATGCGGGCGAGGTATCCCGACACTGAGGGCTTCATCGAGCGGGGCGGCGTCAAGGTCGGCTACGAGGTGTTCGGCGCGGGCGAGCCGGCAATCCTGCTGCTCACCTCCTGGGCCATCGTGCACGCCCGGCAGTGGAAGGCCCAGGTGCCGTACCTGGCGCGCCACTTCCGGGTGATCACCGTTGAGGGCCGGGGCAATGGCCGTGCCGACCGTCCCGGGACCGTGGAGGCTTACCGCGACCGTGAGTACGTCG
Source organism: uncultured Actinomycetes bacterium (assembly GCA_963834515.1). GTDB lineage: Bacteria > Actinomycetota > Actinomycetes > Streptosporangiales > Streptosporangiaceae > RYN-230. The sequence goes on from CAWICB010000003.1 coordinate 317,065, forward strand.
ATGACGCGATCGCCGTGCTGGACGCCACCGGGGTGGACCGCGCCGTGGTCGTCGGCCTGTCCGTGGGCGGCCGGCACGCGCTGCAGCTGGCCGCGTGGTATCCGGAACGAGCGGCCGGGGTGGTCGCGATCGGCGCGGCGCTGCCTTGGCCGATGCCGCCCGGCTTCGATGAGACCAGGGACACCTACGAGGGCTGGGGAAAGGCCAATCGGCACTACTGGCTGGCCGACTACCGCGGCTGGGTCGAGTTCTTCATGTCGCAGGTGTTCACCGAGCCGCACTCGACCAAGCCACTCGAGGACGGGGTGGCCTGGGGCCTGGACACGACCGCCGAGACGCTGCTGCTGACCGTCCCGGCGGTAGGGGAACCCACCGCCGCCGACGCCGAGGCCATCTGCCGGCAAGTACGGTGCCCGGTCCTGATCGTGCACGGCGACCAGGACGGGATCGTGCCCTACGGCACCGGCGTGGCGCTGGCCCGCTGGACCGGCGGGCAAATGGTGACGATCCACGGCGGCGGGCACGCCCCGACGCTGCGTGACCCGATCCAGATGAACCTGCTCATCCGGGATTTCGCCGAATCCTTGGGCGACGGCGTTCCGGCATCGCGCACCTGGACCAGGGCCCGGGACCGCCGCAAGCGCGCGCTTTATGTCAGCTCGCCGATCGGGCTTGGCCATGTGCGCCGCGACCTCGCTATCGCCACCGAACTGCGTGCCAGGCAGCCGGAGCTGCAGATCGACTGGCTCGCCCAGCACCCGGTGGCGCTGGTGCTCGAGGAGCGGGGCGAGCGGGTGCACCCGGCGTCGCGCTGGCTCGCCAGCGAGAGCTCGCACATCGAATCCGAGGCGGGCGAGCACGACCTGAACGCGTTCCACGCCATCCGCCGCATGGACGAGATCCTGGTGGCGAACTTCATGGTCTACTACGACCTCGTCTCCGACAAGCCGTACGACCTGTGGATCGTGGACGAGGGCTGGGACATCGATTACTTCCTGCACGAGAACCCCGAGCTCAAGCGAGCGCCCTACGCATGGCTGACCGACTTCGTCGGCTGGCTGCCGATGCCGGACGGCGGCGACCGGGAACGAGCCCTCACCGCCGACTACAACGCGGAGATGATCGAGCAGATCGCACGCTTCCCGAGCCTGCGGGACCGGTCGTTGTTCGTCGGCAACGCCGCCGACGTGGTGCCGGACACGTTCGGCGACGGGCTGCCGTTGATCCGTGACTGGGTCGAGCAGAACTACCAGTTCTCCGGGTATATCTCGGGTATCTCGCCCGGCCTAGCCGACCGCGAGGCAATCCGGGCCGAACTGGGCTATCGGGCCGACGAGAAGGTCTGCGTGGTCACGGTCGGCGGTTCGGGCGTGGGCACTGACCTGCTTCGCCGGGTGATTGCCGCCTTCCCCGCAGCTCGGCGGCTCGTGCCAGGGCTGCGGATGGTCGTGGTGACCGGCCCGCGGATCGACCCGGCCTGTTTGCCGTCGCACAGCGGTCTTGAGGTGCACGGGTACGTGCGTAACCTTTACCGGCACCTCGCGGCATGCGATCTCGGAGTGGTGCAAGGCGGGCTGACCACCACCATGGAACTCACCGCGAGCCAGCGTCCCTTCATCTACGTACCGCTGCGCCATCACTTCGAGCAGAACTTCCATGTCCGGCACCGGCTGGCCCAGTACGGCGCCGGCCGATACATGGACTATGAGGAGACCGAGCCGGAAGCGCTCGCCGCGGCGATAGCCGCGGAAATCGCGCGCCCGGTAAGCTACCGGCCCGTCGAAACCGATGGCGCGGTTCGGGCCGCCGCCTGCCTGGCCGAGCTCATTTGACGCTGCGGAGAGCCGATCGCGCATCTTGCAGGACGTGTGGCAGGCCGTGCTCACCTGCGATTCGCTCAGCCCTGAGCAAGCGGGCCCTGGCCTGATCGTCTTCACCGAGCCGGAGGAGAGCACGCCCGTCCAAGGCCAGCGTCGCGGCTAGCGTCGCCGTCCATGGCACTCGGTCGGCCACCGTGAGCAGCGGCGACAGGACGGCACGGGCGCGTTCGGCATCGCCTTGCTCGAGCCATGCCTGCGCGAGGGATAGATAGGATTCCTCACCCAGCAGCCACGCGCCGTCAACCGGGATGGTGGCTTGCTCCAGCAGCCGGTCCGCGCGGGCGAGAACCGACGGCGAACCCGTGGCGGCGGCCAGGGCAGCGGCGCAACGCAGCAGATAGGCCTCCACGCCTGCCTGCTCGGCCACGGCTAGGCCGCGTTCGAGCACCTCGACGGCTCCTGCCTGGTCGCCTCTCTGCAGCAGCGTCATGCCGAATATGGCGCATGCCGCCGACTTCCACCAGGTGTGCTCAAGCTGTTCGCTCATGGCCAGGGAGCGCTGGCCGAACGCCATCGCGTCGTCGTCATGTCCGCGGAGCCGGGCCAGCCAGCCGAGGTGCGCTGTGTACCACACGGCGCAGTGCGGGTAGCCGCCGCGCCGATTGGCCTCCAAGGCCGTCTCCATGGCGGTGGTCGCCTTATCCCATTTGGCCGCCGCGATGAGCGGGAACGCGGATTCGAACTCGGCCCACTGCAGCCGGAACAGATCACCCAGGCTGCGCAGCAGCGGACCGAGTTCGGCCAGCACGCCGGCGAGACCCTGCACGTTCCCGAGACTAAGGTAGGCGATCTTGAGACCGTCTAGCCCAGCTGCGAGGGCATGATCGTCCGCGGACGCCCGAGCGGCGGCCACCGCACGCAGGCCGTAGTCGAGGGCAACGTCCAGATGTAGCCGGTTCGCGGCGATGACGGCCAGCCGCCCCAGCAGGTCGGCCTCGGTGGCCCGGTCGCCGATTGATTCGGCGATGCGCAACCCGCGTTCGAGATTGGACACGTAGAAGCTGATCGGTAGCCCGCGTGAGGCGGGCACGTCACCGCCGAGCTCGCGCAGGGCCAGCATCTCCAGTCGGCGGTCACCGGCCGTGCGCGCGTCCGCGGCACCCAGGGTCAGGTCGGTGAGCGCGGTAACGTGCGCGCCGATCGCCTCCCGCGCGCGGCCGCGCAGAATCAGGGCACGGGCGTGCGCTTCGGTGTCCGCGCCGCGCTCGGCTGCTTCCAGCGCCTGAGTGCTCAGCGCGATCGCATCGCTCGCCGCGGACCGGCGCATGGCATCCCCGGCCGCGAGCAGCCACGCCCGCGCCGCCCGGAGCCAGTCACCCGCGGCCGTCGCGTGCCCGGCCAGGGCTTCGGGCTGCCCGGTCAGCAGGTCGGCGGCCCGCCGGTGGTAGGCCAGCCGTGTCGGCTCAGGCGTGGTGGCGTACAGGACCTCCCGGATGAGGTCGTTGGCGAACTCGTAGTCCCTGCCGCTGACCACCAGCAGCCTGGCCTGGAGCGCCTGCTCGCACAGATCGACCGCAGCGGCCGGGGTGAGCTCAAGCAGCTCGCCGAGGGTCAGTGGATCGATCGCGGCGCCGAGCACCGATGCCGCCCGCAGCAGCGACTCTGCGGCCGCGCCGGTTTGCCTGACCCGCGCCTGCACCGCGCTGCGCAGCGACTCGGGCACGCCGGTGTCCCCCCCGGCCAGGGACCGTAGCACCTCCACCACGAACAGGGTGTGGCCCTGTGTCCGCTGCAGAATGGGCCCGGCCAGCGCGCCCTGCCCGGCCTGGGTGGCGAGTTGCTCGACCGCCGCCGCGCTGAGCGGGCCCACCTCGACCCGGGAGGCGGCCGACGCAAGCGCGGACCCGATCTCGGCGTCGTGCTCGGCCCGGACGGTGACCACGGTCAGCAGCCGGGAGCCGGGCACCTGACGGCCGAGGTAGTGCAGGAACTCCACCGTGGACTGCCCCGCGTACTGGAGGTCGTCCACCACGAGCAGGGCTGGGCTGCGGTCCGCCAGCCGGGCCAGGAACGCAGTCACCGCCTGGAACGACCGGCGCCGTTCCATGTCCGGGGTGCCGTGCCAGGACGGCGGGGGCCCCAGCAGCGCCGCAGCCTCGGGCAGCAACGCCGCGACTGCCGGTGCGTGCTCTCCGAGCAACTGCCGCAGGGTGCTGGCCGACATCCTGGAGACGAGAGGTGCGATCGCTTCGGCGATCGGCTGCAAGAACAACGATCGCTCGGCCTCATAGCAGCGCGTGCGCAGCACCGTCGCGCCATCCTGGTCCGCATCTGCCGCGAGATCCTCCGCAAGGGCCGTCTTGCCGATCCCGGCCTCCCCGATGATCATGACCAGGCCGGAACCGCCGGCCACGGCGCGGTCCCAGGCCTCGCGCAGCGCCCCGGCCTCCTCGTCCCGTCCTGCCAGTACTCGTCCGCGCCGATCCGGCCGTACGGAACGACCAGGCCGCACCGAACGATCTAGATGGACCGAACGGGCCAGGGCCGGGTGCCGATCCGCCCAGTCACGATCCTGCTGGCGCAAGATAGCCAGGTGGAGTTCCCGTGTCTGCGGTGAGGGGTCGGCACCTAGTTCCTCAGCTAGGCTTTCGCGCAGCGCCTCGTAGGCCACCAGCGCCCGGGCCGGCTCGCCGGCCGCGGCCGACGCGGACATGTACCAGCGGCAGGCCGTCTCATCGAGCGGGTCGGCGGCCAGCGCCGCCTCGGCGTACCGGGCCGCCGAACTCGCCTCCCCGATCGCCAGCGCCGCCTCGGCGGCGGTCAGGCGGGCCTGGCGGAGCAGCTGGCGCAGCTGTTCCCGCGCCGGGTCAGCCCAGGTCGCGTAGGGCTCCTCGGCCAGCGCGATGTCCGCGGACAGCAGCCCGATGGCCTGCTCGGCCGCGGCCAAGGCGATCGCGGCCGCGGCCGGCAGCTTGCGCTTGGCCTGCTCGCAGTACCGAGCGGCGGCATCGAGGTCCACGCCGACCTCTGGCTCGCCGGCCAGCCGATACCCATGGCGGCCGCCCACGATGACGCCGGAGCCCAGCACCCCGCGAAGCCTGCTGACCAGCGTGGCGACGTTCTGCTCGGCCGCCGCCGGGGGCTCCCCGGCCCACAGCACGTCAACGATCCGGTCCACGGGCACCAGGGTCGGCCGCTCCACCGCCAGCAGCTTCAGCAACGTGCGGGACTTGCGGCTGCCCACCTCGCCCTCGGGCAGCTCCGTGCCGGCGCGGATGACGCCGAAAGTCCCGGCCAGACGCAACTCGATCTGCGGGGAACCGGCCGTTGCGATGGAAACCTCCTTCCCCATCAGCACTTCTTACCGCTGGTCAGCAGCGTCGGCAAGAGCCGCGGGTTAGGCGGCCTGCTCGCGTGAGCACCACGAAGTGGACCGGCCGCCGACGGTTCCGTTGCGCCATCTCGGCCCTGCGGCACGGGCAGGTGCCGCCGCTCGTTTCTGAGTGACCTGTTGTGGCCGCGGGTGGCGGGCGGATGATCACCAACAGATTCGTCCTGGGGCCGTGGTCGGCACGGCGAACTGGCCCCGATTCTGGGAGCGGGATTGGGAGTGGCGATCGGCCGTCAGCGGCCACGCGGCCTGCCGACTCTGCAGCAGCGGGCTTCCCCGGCACATTGCCCAGTTACTTGTCTCCCCGGCGGATTGCGCGTAGCGTCCCACCCAGGAAGGTGTGCTCGTTTATCCGCGTGTAGACGAGATCAAGTTTCCTCCCGGCTGCTCTGGACCTCGGTGGCGCCTAGCGCGCAGCCAAGCCGAGGTGACATATGGCAGCAGCTTCCTGTCAATGGGGCCCGCTCTTCGTCTGCGACGCAGGGGCCATCTTGCGATGCCACGACACAATGCCACTTGGCCACCACGGGCCGTGGCATGCTGCCGGCGCCGGTACATCAAGGCCGGCAACGCCTGATCTGGGGGGATGTTCCAATGTCTGACGGTTCCGCAGGCATTGGTCCCGCCGAGGCTTTCACCGCGCCGGATCCACTCGCGGGTGAGGACAGGCTGCACGTGGTGTTCGGCACGGGGCAGGTTGGCCGCGTGCTCGCTGCCGTCCTCGCGGGACGAAGCCTGAGCGTGCGGGTGGTGTCGCGGCACCGGCCGCCGGAGCTAGCGGACGGGATCGACTGGCGGGCGGCGGACGCGACCGACCTTGATGCGGCCGCCGACGCGGCCAAGGGCGCATCGGTGGTCTACCAGTGCGTCAACGCCCCGTACACCCAGTGGCCAGAGTTGTTCCCGCCGTTGCAGCGCGGCGTGCTGGGTGCTGCCGAGCGCACCGGCGCACTGCTAGTGGCCCTGGAGAACCTGTACGGCTACGGCCCGACCGGGGGCAAGCCGATGACTGAGGATCTCCCGCTGGCCGCCACCACCGTCAAGGGCCGCACCCGGGCCGCGATGACCGGCGAGCTGCTGGCCGCCGCCGAAGCCGGCCGGGTCCACTTCACCATCGGGCGGGCCTCGGACTTCTTCGGTCCGGGCGTCACCCAGGGGTCCACGCTCGGCGAGCGGGTCTTCGGCAACGCCATGGCCGGCAAACGTGCCGACTTCATCGGCAACCCTGACCTGCCGCACACCTACAGCTATGTTCCCGACATCGCCGCTGGCCTGGCGACCCTTGGCACCGACGCCCGCGCCGCCGGGCAGGTGTGGCACCTGCCCGGCCCGCCAACCGGCACCACCCGGGCGTTCCTCGACCTGGTGGCCCACGAGGTTGGCCATCCCGTCGGCATACGGTCGGTGTCCAAGCTGGGCCTGCGTGCCCTCGGGCTGGTCAACCCGATGCTGCGAGAGCTGGCTGAGATGTCCTATGAGTTCGACCAGCCCTTCATCCTGGACACCAGCAAATACGAGACCGTTTTCGGAACGGCTGGCACTCCGCTGGCCGACGCGATTACCGCGACCATCGCCTGGTACCGCACCCGGCCGGGCACGCCATGACTACCGAACCGAAGGCGGCAAACGCCATGACAACCCAGCCGACCGCCAGCACAGCCAGGCCGAAGGCGGCCAACGCCGCCGATCTGACCCCGACTGCGGCATGGTCGAGGCGCGTTCGGCGCATCGGCGGGTTCATCCAGGCCGCCTTCGCCGCCTTCTGGCTGATCCGCGCCAGCCTGGCTATCGGCGGCATCACAGGCGATGTACTGCTCGCCGCGTCCGGCGTCGCGGTGATCGGCGTTTTCACCTATGCGATCAGGGTCACGGCCCGCACCGCCCCCCGGCCCGCCGGCCGGGAAGCTAGGCGGATCGAGCGATCAGTCACTCTCGCCACCATCATCGAGCTGGCGGCGGCCTTCGTGTTGCCCGTCATCGTCATCGCGGCGGGCCACTCCGACTGGGTCCTGCCGTCGATCGTGATCACGATCGGGCCGCTGCTGCTGTATCTCGACCACCTGGTCCACATTCCCCGCTACCGCGTCGTTGGATGGGCGCTGACCGCCGGACCAGTGATCCTGGTCGCCACAATGTCGGGCCCGGCGCTCGCCGTGACCACCGGCATCGCCGCCGGCGTCCTGCTCCTGGGCACCGCCGCCGCCGGCTTCCACGACCTCGCGGACCTCCGGACCGCCCGGCCGCCAGGGGCGGCCCGGCTCCACGAGAAGACCTGATGATCGTGTCTCAGGTAGACGGCTCAACCACCGGCTTCCGGCCCTTCTTCAACCCCGCCACCGGCGAGTGGATCACCTACACCGCCATCGCCGCCGACAACGACGGGCAGCTCGTCCGCTTTAGCTGGCGCAGCGTGCCCGGCGGCGTGATCACCGAGCACATTCACCCCCACCAGGAAGAACGCTTCACCATCTTGGCGGGCCAGGCCCACTTCACCCTGAACGGCACCGAACAAGTGGCCGGAGCGGGTGAGACGATCGTCGTGCCCGCGGGCGTCCCGCACTCCGAGGGAAACCCCGGACCGGCTGAGATCGAAGGTGTCGTCGAGCTCCGCCCGGCCCTGCGCGCCAAGGAGTTTCATGAGGCGCTCGCCGGACTGGTCGCCGACGGCAAGACCACCCCCAGGGGCGCGCCGAAAAACCCGCTGCAGCTCGGCGCCACCTTCTGGCACTTCCGCCACGAAAGCCGGGTCACCTCACCGCCCATCTGGACCCAGAACCTCATGCTCCCGCCGCTGTGGGCACTGGCGAAGGTCTTCGGCATCCGCCCTTACTACGACCGGTGGGACAGCCGGACCTGAACAAGTCGCCCAGGTCACCAGAACTACCCCAGGGCGCTTGTCCTGCCTAGCTGGCTGTAGGTCTTGTCAAGCTGGCTGAGGCGCATGCTGGCTGGCCTCGTGGCGGGACGAGGCTTTGTGATCTTGCTATGCGCCTGGGGGGTGGCGGGGGTTGGGTGCTTTGGGCTCACGCTGACGTATGCGACCTCGGGGCTGCCCGGGTCATCTGGCGTCGTCCGAGCTCCGTGATAGCGGAAGGCCGGGCGCCAAGCTAGACCCGGCGTGGCCCTTGCAGGCCCGCCATAGCGATCACGGCGTCTGATCCGGCCTTCCTGGCCCTAAGCCTGCCACCTGCGGCAGTGGTTGTGAAGGAAGGTGGGTCTGGTCAGCTCCAGCGGGCTGGGTCGTAGGGGGCCTGGTCGCGGACCATCGCGAAGGCGATCTTGCCGGCGCGGTGGGCGAGCGCGCAGGCGATGATGCCGCCGGGTTTGCCGCGTTCGCGCAGGGCGGCAGCGTAGGCGCGGGCTGCGGGGTCTTTCTGCCACAGGCCCATGCCCAGGCCGATCAGGGCGCGGCGCAGGTGAACCGAGCCTTCCCGGCTGATGGCACCGTCACGGCGCCGCCCGGCCGAGGCGTAGAGGGCTGGGGTGAGCCCGGCCGCGCGGTAGACCTTGGCAGGGCTGCCCCAGCGGGCATGCGGCCCGAGCGCGGCGGCGTAAGCGGCGGCGCGGGTCACGCCCCAGCCCGGGGTGGTAGTCAGTACGTGGTACTCGGTAGCCGGCAGCAGGGCTGCGATCCGCTCCTCGGCTGTGGTGATCTGGGCTTCAAGATCGCCCAGGAGGGCCAGATCGGCTTGCAGGATCTGCCGGGCGATCCCGGCCTGGCTGGTGGGCAGGGCCGTTCGCGCTGCCTCCACCAGGCGGGCGGCGACCCGCCGGTTGACCTGCACGCCCCGGCGGGCACCGAACTCGCGGAACCGGTCTGGGCCCAGCCGGGCCAGCCGGGCAGGATCAGCGAAGTGCGCAGCGACCAGCCGGCCCACCTTGGTGCCCAGCACGTCCGCCAGCGCCAGGCACAGGCCCGGAAATGCCCGGTCAAGCTGGGTGAGCAGCTGGTTCTTCGTCGCGGTGCGCACCTCGCCCCGGCGGCGGCGGTGCGCCACCCAGGCGGCCAGCTCGATCAGCGGCTCCCCGCAGGCCACCACCGCCGAACCCCGGCCCGCCAGCAGCAGGTCAGCGATGGCCACCAGATCCACCCGGTCGGTCTTGACGCCCCGCTGCCCGTTCACCCGCCGCTGCGCGCTCACATGCGCCGGGTTGAGCTCCACCACCTGCCAGCCCTCCGGCCACACCCCCGCCGCGATCACCGGCAGGTGGTAATGACCAGCCGCCTCGACCCCGACCCGCACCAGCTGCGCCCCAGCCGGCACCGAGCCGCTCACCCGGGCCAACATCTGCGCCACCCCCGCACGGGTCAACGGGAACTCCACCGCGGGCAGCAGCACCCGCCCGGTGAAATCACACACCATCACCATCGCCGAGGACTTGCCCACATCCACCGGCACCGCGATCAGCTCCCGCAGCGGCACCTCCTCTGTCCGGGCCGTCCACTCAAGCGAAGAACCACGAAGGGTCCGCATCGACCACCTCCGGCGAAGACCAGGCCAGGCACACCCTGGCCGCGGATCATGACAATCCGCTTCTGGCACCACCGCCCGAATCAGCGTTGGAGCCACGCCGGAGAGATATCAGCGATCCTTGGTCGCTAGGCATCTCCCGGGAGGACCCGGTAGCCCCACGTGCTGGTGGGGGTCACCCGGATGTAGTGCGCAGGCACCCCCTCGATCCACGGCTCAAGCCCGGCGCCCATGACCGGTGCGCGCTCGGCCTCGGTATCCAGATGATGCGCCGCCCCTCGCACCAGCACGATCCACCCCTGGCGTGCGTCCAGATCGAGCTGGTCCGCCTCCACGGCGACCTGGTACTCGGCGTACGCGATACCGGTACGCAGGTCTTCGTCCAGCAGGGCGGGGTCCCACGTACCCAGGACAACCGATTCGCCGTCGATCAGGTACATGGTTGGCAGCGCCATGGGCCCAAACCGGCTGTTGTAGACCAGACGCCCGACACCGCCGCTGGCGAGCAGTTGCATGCATTCGGCCTGATTCAAGGGTTCCAGCACACGGCGGTCACTGACTCCGGGGCCGGGCGAAGCAGAACCGCTGGGAGAACTGAGGCCGGCTTCATCATCTGGCATAACCCAAAACCCTAGCCGCCCGGCCCGCCGGTAGCACGTGGGCACGTGGCGCCGCACGGCCCGGGGTGGGCAGAACGGGCCTAGATTTACCGTCATGCAGATCGCCGAGATCACCCAGCAGGAGACCGCCGAGCGCGCCAGGCTGCTCCGGGTCGACGCCTACGACGTGCACCTCGACCTGACCCGGGGCGACAAGGTGTTCCGGTCAGTGTCGTCGATCCGGTTCGGCTGCACCCGGCCGGGCGCGGGCAGTTACGCCGACCTGATCGCGGAGACCGTGCACGAGATCACGCTGAACGGGACGCCGATCGACCCGGCCACCGGGTACGCGGCGGGCCGGATCACGCTGCCCGGCCTGGCCGAGCACAACGAGCTGCGGGTGGTAGCCGACTGCGCCTACACCAGCAGTGCTGCTGGCCTGCTGCGGACCGTCGACTCGGCGGACGGGAAGATCTACACGGCCAGCCACTTCGAGCCGGCCGAGGCCCGCCGGGTGTACGCGAACTTCGAGCAGCCCGACCTGAAGGCCGAGTTCACGTTCCACGTCACCGTGCCTGCCCAGTGGATCGTGCTGTCCAATCAGCCGGCTCTCGATCCGGAACCGGCTGACGGCGGAGCCGCGGTCTGGCATTTCCCGGCTACACCGCGGATGCCCACCTACCTGACCGTGATCGTGGCCGGCGAGTATCACCTGATCCGCGACTCCCACACCACGCCGGACGGCCAGACGGTCCCGCTCGGCCTGGGCTGCCGGCAGTCACTGGCCGCCTATCTCGACCCGGCCGACATTCTCGGCATCACCCGGCAGGGCCTGGACTACTTCACCGGGCTGTTCGGCCGCTACCCGTACGCCAAATACGACCAGGTCTTCGTGGCCGACCACATCGGGGCCATGGAGAACATCGCGTGCATCACCATCTCTGAGCAGTTCCTGTTCCGCTCCAAGGTCACGGACGCCATGTACGAGCTGCGGGCCATGGTCATCCTGCACGAGATGTCCCACCAGTGGTTCGGCGACCTGGTCACCATGCGCTGGTGGGGCGACCTGTGGCTGAACGAGTCGTTCGCCGAGTACTGCGCCACCCTGTCCAGCGCGGAGGCAACCAGGTTCACCGATGCGTGGACCACGTTCTGCAGCGGGCGGAAGGTGTTCGGCTATATGCAGGACCAGCAGCCGTCCACCCACCCGGTGGCGGCCGAGGTGGCGACCCTCGGCGAGGCGGTCGCCAACTTCGACGGGATCAGCTACGCCAAGGGCGCGTCGGTGCTCAAGCAGCTGGTCGCCTACCTGGGCCGGGACCGGTTCTTTGCGGGGGTGCGGGCCTACTTCGCCGAGCACGGCTGGGGCAACGCCACGCTGGCTGATCTGCTCCGGGCGCTGGAGGCCAGTTCCGGCCGCAGCCTGGCCGGCTGGTCCGGGGCATGGCTGGAGACGGCCGGGCCGAACACACTTCGCCCGGACCTCAGCGTCGACGGGCACGGTGCCTTCACCGAGTTCGCGGTGCTCCAGGAAGCGCCGCCCAGCCATCCCACGCTCCGCCCGCACCACATCGCGATCGGCCTGTACGACCGGTCCGGGGACACCATCACCCGCCGGCACCAGGTGACGGTGGACATCACCGGGCCGCGGACAGTGGTACCCGGGCTGGCGGGCCAGCGGCAGCCCGACCTGATCCTGCTCAACGACGACGACCTCGGTTACGCGATCGTCCGGTTCGATCCGCGGTCGCTGGCCACCCTGGGCGAGTCCATCGGGCAGTTCACCGACTCGCTGGCCCGCACAGTGTGCTGGAGCGCGGTGATCGACATGGCGTTGCAGGCCGAGCTGTCGCTGCCCGCGTTCGTGCGGATCCTGACGGCCGGCATGGGCCAGGAACCGTCCATCTCCGTGCTGCAGATCCTGCACCAGGTAGCCGGGCGCCTGCTGAACATGACCGGGGATCCGCACTGGGTTCCGGCGGGCAAGCAGCAGCTGGCCGACGTGGCCGAGCCGCTGCTCCGCGCGGCCGAGCCGGGCAGCGACCGGCAGCTGGCCTGGGCGCAGCTGCTGAGCTGGACTGCGGTGACGGATGAGCAGCTCGGCCTCTTGGCCGGGCTGCTGGACGGCAGCGCCGGGATACCCGGCCTGGCGGTGGATACCGAGCTGCGCTGGGCCCTGCTGCGCCGGCTGGCCAGCACCGGCCGGGCCGGGGATGCGCAGATCGACGCCGAACTGGCCCGGGACGATACCGACGCGGGCCGCCTGGCACGCAGCAAGCTGCCGCGCGGCCATACCGGACGCCGGGCACAAGGCCACCGCCTGGCGGCTGCTGACCGCGTCCGGCGAGCTGGGTATCGAGGACACGGCCGAGATCGGGCTGGCCTTCAACCAGGCGGAGCACGCAGCGTTGCTGGCCGGGTACGCGGACTCGTTCTTCGCCCAGCTGCCCGGAATCTGGCCATCGCTGAACGGCCCGCTGCGGACAGTGATCGGCCAGGTGCTGTTCCCGTACTCCGCCGCCTCGCCCGGGCTGCTGGCCCAGGTGGACGCGTTCCTGGCCGACCGCGATCAGGACCCGGCCCTGCGGCGGGCGGCGATCGAGGGCCGCGACGTGGCCGAGAAGGCGCTGCGCGCGCGGGCGCTGCCCAGCTGACCGCCTCGCCGCTGCGGCACGGGGCGGCCAGGCGGCGGCTGGTTCCGGGCCCGGCGGGCGGCTGGCAAATATCTGGGCCGCCGGCGAACCTGGAGCGAGCCGGACGCAAAAGAGAAGCAATGGACGACGAGGCGCTGATTGCCGCCGTGGCCGGTGGGGACGACACGGCGCTGCGCGAGCTGTTCGGCCGGCACGCGCCGTGGCTGGCGGCCCGGCTGCGCGCAGCGCTGCCCGCCGCCGACGTCGAGGACGTCCTCCAGGAGACGTTTCTCGCGGTCTGGCGTGGCGCGGCCGGCTACCGGCCCGAGCTGGGCTCGGCCGGCGGCTGGACCTGGGGGATCGCCCGGCGGCAGGCCGCGCTGTGGCTGCGCCGCCGCGGCCCAGCCGAACTGCAGCTGCCCGCCGTGACCGGCGCCGACGGCCAGGCCCCCGGCCCGGGCCGCCCGGGCAGTCCCGGTGACCTGGACGATCCGGCCGATGCGGCGCTGAGCCGGGCGGAACTGGCCGCGGCGGTCAGCACGCTGGGGCCGGCTGGCGGCCCGCAGCGGGAGACCTGGCGGCTGATGTACCTGGAGGACCGGACGGTCACCGAAGTCGCCGAGCTGATGGGCGTGCCGGTGGGCACGGTGAAGAGCCGTGCGCACCGGGTGCGCCAGCTGATGCGGGCCGCACTGCGGCATCTCGAGCCGGTGCGGGCAGGAGGCAGGCGATGACCAGCGGCCATGACATAACGGACGAGTACAGCGGCCTGCCCGGCCAGGGAGCCGGCCCACCGGACGTCGATCTGGACCGGGTCTGGGTCGGGGTGGCCGCGGAAGTGTGGCACCGCCGCCCCGGGCCGGTGGAGCGCCTGGCCGGGCGGCTGCTCCGCTCGCCGGGCCTGGCCCGGGCCCTGCTGACCACGCCGTCGCTGCTGCTCGGCTGGGTCATCGCCAGCGCCGTAGTGCTGGGCATCGGGACGCTGGTCACGCTGCGCACCGGGACGCCGCTGGTGCCCCTGCTGGCACCGGCCGTGGCGGCGGCGGGCATCGCCTATGCCTACGGGCCGGGCATCGACCCGGCCTGGGAGCTGACCCAGAGCATGGCCATCGGCGACCGGATGGTGCTGCTGGTCCGCGCGCTGGCCGTCTTCGGGCTGAACGCCATCTTCGGGCTGATCGCCTCGGCCGCGTCAGGAACCGCGGCCGCGGTCACGTTCGGCTGGCTGGTCCCGATGACCGCAGTCTGCGCGCTGGCGCTGGCCGCCGCCACGGTCGCGCGTTCGGCCAATGTGGGCGTGCTGGTTGGGCTGACCGGCTGGCTGATCACGGTGCTGAGCGCCCGGACGGTCACCGGTCAGTTCAGCGCGGCGCTGACCAGCACCGCCCTGACCGTGCCCTACCTGATCTTCGCGGCCTGCTGCGCCGCCATCGCCCTGTATGCGACCCGGGCCCCGAGAGGAACCGCATGAACGTCGAGATTTCCGAGCTGAGCCGGCGGTTCGGCCGGACTCAGGCCGTGGCCGGGGTGACCTGCAGGCCGGCCCGGGGGTGTTCGGGCTGCTCGGCCCGAACGGGGCCGGGAAGACCACGCTGCTGCGGATGATGGCCACCGTGCTGCCGCCCAGCTCGGGCACGCTGCGCCTGCTCGGCCGGGATCCGGGCAACTACGGGCCGCGCCGGGAGATCCGGCGCCGGCTCGGCTACCTGCCGCAGGCCCTCGGCTACTACCCGGGGTTCACGGTGGCCGAGTTCGTCGAGTACTTCGCGCTGCTCAAGGACATGCCGTCGCGCCAGGTCCCGCGGGCCGTGGCCGCGGCCATCGAGCAGATCGGGCTGGGTGACAAGGCCCGGGCCAAGCTGCGCACGCTGTCCGGCGGGATGCTCCGCCGGGTCGGCATCGCGCAGGCCATCGTGAACCAGCCCGAGCTGCTGCTGCTGGACGAGCCGACCGCCGGGCTGGACCCCGAGCAGCGGGTGGCGTTCCGCACGCTGCTCCGCGAGTTCGGCCAGCGGTCTACCGTGATCGTGAGTACTCACCTGGTCGAGGACGTGGCCGCCGCGTGCACCGAGGTCACCCTGATGGACGCCGGGAAGATCGTTTTCCACGGCACGCCCGCGGAGCTGATCGCCCAGGGTGAGGGGCACGGCGTCGGGGACGCGCCGCTGGAGCGCGGCTACACGGCAGTGCTGGCGGCGGCGCGGTCATGAGCACCACTACGCTGCCGGTGCGGTCCCGGCCGCAGGCCGGCCAGCCGGGCCCACTGGGCCTGGCCCGGCTGCTCCGGGTGGAGCTGCGGCGCAACACGATGCCGTGGGTGCTGCCGCTGATCGCGGCCGTGTTCTGGTTCGACTCGTACCGGATCGCCGCCACCGTCCCGCCGCTGTGGAACCTGCGCACGTTCTACATCCTGGGCCAGGGCCACTCGCTGATCGACTTCGCGCCGTTCGTGGCGGGCGTGGCGGCCTGGATGGGGTCGCGGGATGGCCGCCGCGGGCTGGCCGACCTGGTGACCACGTCCGCCCGCTCCCGCTTCGCCGCCCAGTTCGTCACCTGGGCCGCGACGGCGATCTGGGCCGTGGGCGGCTACCTGGTCTTCATGGCCGCCACGTTCTGGGCGCTGTCCCGGCCCATCGTCTGGGGCGGCCCGCCGTACTGGCCGGTCGTGGTGGGCGCCACGGGGGTGGCCGCGTTCAGCGCGGCCGGGTTCGCGGCCGGCGCGTACTTCCCGACCCGGTTCACCGCGCCGGTGGCCGCGTTCGGCGGAGTGCTGGCGTGCGGGATGTCGTCGCAGATCGGCTTCGCGTCGTACGGCGGCTGGGGGCTGATCCTGCCGACCAACTCGAACAACAACTACGGCCAGGACGCCGGGGTCTTCTACCAGTTCCTGCCCGATCTGCCGATCGCCCGGGTGATGTTCCTGGCCGGGGTGACCGTGGCCCTGGTCGCGCTGCTCGGCGTGCGGGCGGCCGCAGGCGGCCTGCGGCTGCGGCACACCGCCGTGGTGGCCGCCGCGGCCGGGGCGGCGCTCGCCGTCACCGCGATCGCGCTGGCCTGCACCGCCCGGGTGACGTCCTACGGCGTGGTCATCCCGGCGCTGCACGACGCGGCCAACGACCGGCCGATCCCGTACACCCCGGTCTGCGGCAATGCCGGGATCCGGGTCTGTGTTCAGCCGGCCTACCAGCCCTACCTGGCCGACGTGACAGCCGCGCTGCGCCCGGTGCAGACCCAGCTGACCGGCCTGCCCGGCGCGCCGGTCCGCACCGCGCAGGTGGCCAATCTCTTCACCGCCGGCCAGGGCGCGATCTCCTCGGCCGGCGTAGGGCAGATCGCCTGGATCAGCGGCCAGCCGCCGGTGCTCTACCTGCCGCTGGGCGCGTTCAACCTGCCCGCGATATTCGGGTCCACCCGGACCGGGTTCATCGACCAGATCAAGCTCGAGGCGGTGCACGCGTTCGTCACCACGGGCAAGAGCTACGGTGACCCAGCCCAGATAGCCGTCGAAGCGGCCCTGCTGAAGAACGCCGGGATTTCGCTGCTCACGCAGACCAGGGAAGTGCTGCCAGCCTCGCCCTGGGGAGGGCCCGGGCAACGTAGTTTCCCGGCGCCGATCGCCGCCGCGGCGACCCGGTTCGCCGCGCTGCCCGCCGCCACCCAGCACGCCTGGCTGGCTAGCCACCTGACCTCGCTGCGGGCCGGCCAGCTCACCCTGGCGCAGCTGCCGTGACCGCCGCCGACCTGCACCGGCCGCGCGCCGGAAGCTGCGCCGCCGCCGGCCGCCCGGCCGGTACCCGGCTGGCTCCGGCTGGCCTGGCTGTACCTGGTCAGCCGGCGCGCGCCGGCTGCGGCCGGGGTGCTGGCCGGGCTGGGCGCCCTGCTGTGGGTCTCGCTGCACTGGCACTGGAACGTGTCCGGCGGCACGGCCGCGCAGCAGGCCATCCCGCTGTCCATCGAGACCGGGGCGGCCATGGTCATCGCGGTCACCTGCTACGGCCCGTTCGGCGAGCCGGAACGGGCCACCGGCCGGTGGCTGCCGTACCTGCGGCTGGGGGCCGCGGTCCTGCTGACTGTGATCGCGTTCGGCGCGCTGGCCGCCGGGTCGGCCGCGGGCGGGCTGCCCGACGGCATCCTGGCCTTGCTGCGCAACGTGACCGGGATGATCGGTACCGGCCTGCTGGCCTCGGCCGCCCTGGGCGGCGCGGTCGGCTGGGCCGCGCCGCTCGCCTACCTGGTGCTGGCCGAGGGCGCGTTCGCGGGCAGCTGGACCACGCCGTGGACCTGGCCGACCCGGCCACCACACGACCTGGGTGGGGCGCTGTGCGCGGGCGCGGTGTTCGCCGCCGGGCTGCTGGCCATCACAGTGTGCGGCGCGCGGGAATCGTTCCGCGACTGACGGGGCAGCGTAGCGGCCCACCGGGGCGGCCGCTATGCCGGGTTTCGGGCGATATTTAACATTAGTCATAGATATCGGGGCATTTAAAAGCCAGGCCGCCGGATTGGTAATTTGCTGGACTTCTGGCTACCAGAGTGGAAGGCTCAAGCCCCATGCGCACCATTTTTGATCGCCTAGTCGAGGAATTGCGGGCATGGCACTTGTTCGACGACAACCGGAATTATTCACTCAGATGGGAGCTTCCCGGGACCGGTCTCGCTGAAAGTGGCAAACCGGCGCGCCACCATCGGGAACTGCTGGTCACGCCGTCGCACCCGGGCGCATCGCGCTGAAGCCAGGCCACTTTTCGCGCGCCCGGTCCGACAAGACCGGGATAAAACGGGCATCTACCGCACCACAGCCGTGAAATGTGGGACCGGGCCGGTGAAATGCGGGGATCGGGCCCGTGAATGCGACCCGGCTCCGTGAAATGCGGGGATCGGCCCGGTCCGGGCTACCGGCGAGTCAGCGGCCGTGTGTCCCGGCGCCAGGGCGGCAGCATCATGTGCTGCCAGCTAGGGCGCGGCGGCCGGCGAACAGGAAGTCCACGCTCAGCAGCAGGATCCAGGCTGGGAACAGCAGCTCCACCCAGGCAGTGAAGCCCACCCCGATCAGCAGCACCAGCGCGGTCACCACCCCGGCGACCATCAGCCAGCCGGACACGATCTGGGTCCGCCGGGCGATGGTGACCGTGCTCAGCGAGAACACGGCGGCCATCCGCATGGCGTAGACGTTCAGCAGCAGGCCGGTCACGTGGCGGCCCAGCAGCAGCGTGTCCGCCCCGGGCAGCCCGGAGCGCCGGGCCGCCGACGCGCCGGCCAGCAGGCCACCGGCCACCGCGGCCGCCACGAACAGCATGGCCACGAACAGCAGGCCGCTGCCCAGGAACACGGTGGCGAAGAATCTGTCCTCCCGGTCCCCGATCCGGTCCCGGATGACCCCGATGAACCAGAGGAACGCAATCCCGGCGAACGGGACCAGGTTCAGCGCCACGATCACGGCGGTGCGCCGCGCGGAATGGGCCAGCCAGGCGCCCGGGACGGCGGGGTTGCTGGGCACCGAGAGCTGGATCAGCACCAGCGCGGTGATCAGCAGCACGGAAAACAGGATTCCGGCCACCGCGGCCGCCCGCGGTGTCCGCAGCGCGGGCGCCTCCGCGCTCAGCTGACCGGTGCTCACAGCCGCCGCCCCCTGTCGATCGCCTGCCTACCTCATTCCCCGATCCGGGCCGTGGCCACCCAGGCGGTCAGGGCCAGCGGCCCCCAGGCGATTAGGCCCGGCGGCTGACCAGCAGGGCCTGCGCGCCGACGCCCAGCGGCCCGGACTGGTCCGAGAGCTGGGACGTGGCCAGGCCAGCCCCACCCGCCGAGATCACGGTCTGCGCGTCCAGGCAGATCCACTCCCCGGCCGCCTCCCGGTGCAGGTGCACGGTGAGTTCCGGGTTGATGAAGTGCCACGTGTTGATGTCCAGTTGGCCGGACAGGCCGTTGCCGCTGTCCGCGATGGCCAGCACCCGCTCGAGCGGGCTCGTCTCCTCGCCGGTCACCAGCGGGTAACGCAGCCGGGCCCAGACGGTGGCCGGGCCCGGCTCGCCGAAGTGGCCGCGCACCGGGCGCCAGTCGACCGCCGACAGGTAACCGTCCACCCAGCCCTCCGGCGGCAGGCCCGGGCCGGCGGCGGGCAGGCTGGGCGGCGGCCCACCCTGCGGCCAGGCCGTCTCGCTAGTGGTGCGCAGCACCCGCCAGGCGCTGGCCCGGGCCACGTCCCGGCCGTCCGCGGTGGCCACCGCCTCGAGGAACTCCACGCTGCGGCCCGGCCGGGCCAGCCGGGCCTGCACGGCCAGCTCCCCGACGGGGATGGCCCGCAGGATCTCGCAGGTGAACCTGGAGATGATCATGTCGTCACGCGGCTGGCAGTGCTGGATGGCCCGGCCGAGCAGCGCGCTCGGCGGGCCGCCGTGCTGCGCCCGGGCATCCCACGGGCCGGTGGTGTGCACGGTAGCCTGCCAGCGGTCGTCACCGAGGGGTATGTAGAAGCTATCCGCCACGCCCTGGATGTTACCGGCCCGTCGCTCCCGGCTCCCCGGTCGCTTCCGGTTCCCGGGCCGCAGCTCCCGGCGCTGGCTTCCAGCCCCGGGCGCGGGCCTAGCGGGCGGTGACGCTGAGCCGGGCCCAGGAGTTGTTGACGTAACCCTTGGGATTCCACAACTGCTCAGCCGATTCCGGCTGGACGGCGGCCGCGGTGTCCCACGCCCGGGCGATGATCTGGGCCTCCCCGGCAGGCAGGTCGATGACGGCACGCCAGTGCCGCCAGGCCCACGGGCCCGCCTCGCCGTCCAGGGTGGCCTGCTGCCAGCGGCGGCCGCCGTCCACGGAAACGTCGACCCGGGCGATGCCGCGGTCATCGCCAGCGAATGCGTACCCGGTCACCTCAGCCGGGCCGGCTGGCCGGACCGAGCTGCCGTCCGGCCGCAGAATGGCTGCGTTGACAGCCACCGCACCCAGCGGGAAGCCGCCTCCGGGCCCGGCCAGCCACGGATCGGCTTCCGGCGGCAGCAGCCGGTAGGCGGTGGCCTGGAAGTAATTGCTGGACGGGTCCTGCTGGACGGTTATCCGCCCCACCCACTTCACGCTGCGGGCACCGATATAACCGGGAACGACCACCCGCACCGGGCCGCCGTGCACCGCGGGCAGCGGCTGCCCATTCATCGCCCAGGCCAGCATCACCTCACCGGCCAGCGCCTTGGCCAGGCCGATCGACCCGCCGAAAGGCTGCGGCGGGTCAGCGTCCTGCGACACGTCCGGGCCAGTGAAAGCCACATGCTCCGCGCCTGGCCGGACACCCGCCGTGCGCAGGACCGCGGCCAGGCTCACCCCGGTCCACTCGGCGGTGGACGTCGCACCAGGCCCCCATGGCGCCTCGCCGGGGATGTCCCGGACTTCGATCAGGCCGGCCCGCCGGTTACCGGCGCACTGCAGCGTCGCGGTCAGGGTCTGCGGCCGGTACCCGGCCTGCAGGCCGTCCAGCGACAAGTCGAGCGGCTGCGCGACCAGCCCGCCCACCCGCAGCCGCCAGGCCCTGCTGTCGATGGCCGGGATGGGGCCGTGGTTCCGGCAGTAGAACGCGTCCAGCGGGGTGATCACCCGCCCCGCCAGCGCCGCCCGGGGAGGCTCAGCGTTGTACGGCTCGGCCTCGTGCACGATCATGTCTTCCCGCTTGCCCCACTGCCCCACACTTCCCCCTTGCCCGGCCCCGGTCAGGGCTCGACGATCACCTTCTGCCCGGTCCGGGCGGCCGCATTACCGAACGCTTCCGCGGCCTGCTCGAGTGGGTAGCGCGCGGTGACCAGCGTGGTGAGATCGACCCGCTTCGCGGCGGCGAGGCTGATGGCTCTCGGGTACACCTCGTTCATCCGGCGCACCAGGGCGATCGTGAGGCCCTTGCGCCGCGCGGTCGAGGCGCGGAACGTGGTCGTGTCGTCGCCGGGGATCCCGCCCAGCACGACCCGGCCGCCGGCCCGGGCCGCGGTCACGGCCAGCTGCACCGCCTCGGCGGTGCCGGCCATCTCGAACGCCACGTCAACACCGCCGCGGGTCAGCTCGGCCACGGCCGCGGGGTCCACCGCCACGGCCGGGTCGGCTACGGTCAGGCCGGCCGCCGCGGCGGCCGCCCGGCGGTGGCCGAGCAGCTCGAATGCGATCACCTCGGCTGCACCCGCGACCTGGAGCAACTCGCCGAGCAACAGCCCGATCGGCCCGCAGCCGATCACCGCGGCCGTCCCGCCGAGCCGGAGATGCCCCAGGTCCAGAGCGTGGATGGCCACGCCCAGCGGCTCCAGGACGGCGCCGTCCGCGTCGGTCAGGGCGTCCGGCAGCGGGTGCAGCAGCTCGCTGGGCCAGGCCAGGAACTCGCGCATGGCGCCGTCCTGGCCGCCGTGCCCGGCGAACCGGATGTTGAGGCACAGGTTGCGGTAGCCGTCCCGGCACAGGCGGCAGGTCCCGTCCGGGATGGCTGGGTCGATGGCCACCCGCTGGCCACGGCGCGGCCCGTCAGCGATCACGCCTGCGGCCTCGTGGCCCAGCACCAGGGGACGGCTCAGGGTGGCGTCGCCGATCCCGCCTTCGTCCCACCAGTGCAGGTCGGAGCCGCAGATGCCGACCGCGCTGACCCGGACCAGGCTGCTGCCTGGCCCGGGGACCGGCACCGGCTCGTCCGCGACCCGCAGATCACCCACCGCGTGCAGCCGGGCTGCCCTCATCGCGCCCCTCCGTTCTCAGCGGGTGGATCTGGCCTGGTCAGCCGTTCCGGCACGACCACCTGGTCGTACAGTTCCGCAGGCACGCCCGAGCGCAGCGCCGCCTCGCGGAGCGGCAGGTCCTCCGCGACCGCGAGATGCGCGATCTTCGCGGCCGCGTCGTACCCGATGGACGGGGTCAGCGCGGTCACCATCATCACCGAGCGTGCTACGTTCTCGGCCAGCCGCGCCTCGTTGAGCCGCGCCCCCTCGACCAGGAACGTGCGGAACGAGTCGGCCGCGTCGGCCAGGATTCTGGCCGAGTGCAGGAAGTTGCTGATCGCCACCGGGCGGAACGTGTTGAGCTGGAAGTTGCCTTCCGCACCGGCCGCCGCGACCACGGTGTCGTTGCCCATGACCTGGAGGCAGACCATCATCAGCGCCTCGGCCTGGGTCGGGTTGACCTTGCCGGGCATGATCGAGGAGCCCGGCTCGTTGGCCGGCAGCAGCAGCTCGGCCAGCCCGGCCCGCGGGCCGGAGCCCAGCCAGCGCATGTCGTTGCCGAACTTGTACAAGGCCACGCTCAGGCCGCGCAGCGCAGCGGACGCGCGGACCAGCGCGTCCATCGCGGACTGGGCGGCGAACTTATTCGGCGCGCTGGTGAACGGCTGGCCGGTCAGCGCGGCCAGCTCGGCGGCCACCTGGTCGCCGAAATGGGGCGGCGCGTTGAGCCCGGTGCCCACCGCGGTGCCGCCGATGGCCAGCTGGCGCAGGCCGGGCAGCGCGGCGTTGATGCCGTCCATCGCGTCGTCGAGCTGGCTGACATACCCGGACCACTCCTGGCCGACGGTGATCGGGGTGGCGTCGGCCAGGTGGGTACGCCCGATCTTGACCACGTGCGCCCATTCCTCGCTCTTAGCCGCGGCGGCCTGCCGCAGCCGGCCCACGCTGGGCAGCACCGACCCGGTCAGCGCCAGCACCGCGGCGATGTACATGGCCGACGGGAACGTGTCGTTGGACGACTGCGCGGCGTTCACGTCGTCATTCGGGTGCACCGGGCGCTTGCTGCCCAGCCGGCCGCCGGTGAGCTGGATGGCCCGGTTGGCGATGACCTCGTTGACGTTCATGTTGGACTGGGTGCCCGACCCGGTCTGCCAGACGTGCAGCGGGAACTCAGCGTCCAGTTCACCGGCGATGACCTCATCCGCGACGTGGCTGATCAGGTCGGCGTTCCAGGGCGGAGCCGGCCGGACCGGCCGTTGACGATGGCACACGCCTTCTTCAGGTACCCGTACGCGCGGTACACCTGGCCCGGCATCAGGTCCGTGCCGATGCTGAAGTGGATCAGTGAGCGCTCGGTCTGCGCACCCCAGTAGTGATCGGCCGGGACCTGCACTTCACCCAGGGAGTCGGTCTCGGTCCTGGTGCCGGCGGCGTCCAGCCCGACCGGCACGAACCGCACTTCCGGAACCGGCGCGTCGGCAGCACTCACCACCCCAGCCTACGGAAGCGGGGCCGGGACCGGGCGGCCCGGCCGGGCCGGGACGTGCTAGCGGCGCGGGCCGGGGAGCTGCTTCGGCTCCACCGGGGACATGAGCAGGCTGGTCGGCTGCTGGCGGCCGGTGATGGCCGTCTTGGCCCGCGGCGCCTCAGTGTTCCGCGACCCCTCGGTGGCCAGTGAGAGAGCCAGCGCCGGGCACATCTCGACCGCCTGCTGGGCCTCCTTCTCCAGCCAGAACGGCACCGGCATGTCCAGGAACATGGGGTAGCCCTGGTTGTCCAGCTGGACCATCTCCGGCGCGATCCGGGCGCACAGCCCGTGCCCCGAGCAGCGGGCCCAGTCCACCCTGAGCCGTACCTGGGACTCGTCCTCGGGCCCGAGCGGCAGCACACCGCGGACCGGGCGGCCGCACGATCCGCGGAACAGGTGCATGGTCAGGTCGTCGCTGAACACGTCCAGCGCGGAGAGCACGAACTGGGACACGCCGTCCGGGTGCGAGCATGCGCCTCGGCCGCGGACCACCGAAGCGGCCCGGCGGGCCATGTCCAGGGTGTCGATGCCGCCGGAACCGTCGGCCAGCGCACTCATCGAGCGGGCCAGGCCGGGCAGCCCGAGCTTGCACGGCCCGCATTGCCCGGACGATTCCTTGGCCAGGTAGCGGACGATCCGGGCCACCTCGCCCAGCGGGCAGCTGCCCGCGCCCAGGGGCAGGATGACGCCCGCGGCCAGGGTGCCGCCCGCCGCGTCCAGCCCGGCCCGGGACACCGGTACCTCGTCGGCTATCTCACCCGGAATCCACATCCCGTGGTAGCCGCCGACCAGCACCCCTTCGGGCGCGGTGGCCTCGCAGATGTCGAGCACCGTGCCCAGCGGAACCCCGGGCGGGACCTCGACCACGGCCGGCCGGTTGGCCGATCCGCCCACCGTCAGCAGCAGGGTGCCCGGCTCGTCCGGGGTGCCGTCCGAGGCGTAGCCCTCCTCGCCGAGCATGGCCAGCACCGCGAGCTGGGCGAACGTCTCCGCGTTGGACAGCAGGGTGGGCTGCCCGTCCACCCCGCTCTCCGCGGCCCGCTTGTGCTTGCCCGAGGGCAGCGGGACCTTGCCGTTGACCGCGTTGACCAGGGCACTGCCCTCACCGGCGACGAACCGCTCCGGGACCTCGACCACCCGGACGATCTTCTTCAGGTCCGGCTCGGCCTTGGCCGCGTCGGCCATCGAGACGGCCGCGGCCGGGTTCGTCACCCCGACGATGATCATCCTGGCGTTGAGCGCCCGGGCCGCCAGCAGCGCCCCACCCAGTACCAGGTACGGGGAACGGAGCAGCAGCATCTTGTCCTTGGCGCTGCCCGGCTCCCCCTCCGTCCCGTTGATCAGGATGAACGGGCGGGTCTTCCGCTGCGCGCAGGCGTCCACCACGGCGCGGACCTTGCGCGCGAAAGGGAATGCGGCCCCACCCCGGCCCCGCATGTCAACGCTTTCCACCATTTCGATCAGCTGGCGCCCGGTCATCCGGCGCATCGGGCCGAAGATCTGCTGGTGGGTGGCGAGATCGATGCGTTCGTAGCGGTCCAGGCCGGCGGTCAGCCGGGCCCGGCCAATCCGCATCGCCTCGGGAACGATGGTTTTCGGATTCACGATCAATATCCGGTATTCACCGCTTTGATATTCAGCGGGTCGGTTTCATCCTGCGGGGTGTAGGGGGCGCCGGGTGGCCGTGGCCGGGTGTAGGACGCGTCCTGCTCGGCGAACGATGCGTAGTGCCCGGCCCGCTCCCGGCCGGGCTGGGCGCCCTGGTCGTACTGGGCGGAGCGCCCCGGCCGGGTGTACTGCTCGCGCGGGTCGTAGGCCGCAGGTGGCTGGTACGGCGCGGGCTGGCCGTAGCCGGCCGGCTGGTGCGGGTAGGACCCGGACGGGTGCTGCGGGACATCCTGGGCCGGGCGCTGGTAGGGACCGCTGGCCCGGCCGGCCAGGTCGTACCCCATCGGCGGCTCGGCCGGGGCCGAAGGCCGGTAGGGCCCGGACTGGCCGGAGCCGGCCGGGCTGGCGTACTGATCCGGCCGGGGGTATGGGCCCGAGCCGTAATCCGGGGCGGCACCGTGGCCCGGGGCCGCGCCGTAATCCGGGGCCGCGCCGTGGCCCGGGGCCGCGCCGTAATCGGGGCCGCGCCGTAGTCCGGGGCCGCGCCGTAGTCCGGGGCCGCGCCGTAGTCCGGGGCCGCGCCGTAGTCCGGGGCCGACGGCGCGCGGCCGTAAGGCGGCCCAGACTGGGACGGCCGGCCCATCCCGGCGCTCCGCTCGTACCGCGGGGCCGGCCCGGGCTGGTCGTAGTAGGCCAGTGACGGCGGATACGGGCCGGACCGGTCCGGCCCGATCCGGTAGTCCGGCGCGGCTGGGTACTCGGGGGCGGCCAGGTAGTCCGGCGCGGCCAGGTTGTCCGGGGCGGCCAGGTAGTCCGGCGCGGCCGGATGGCCGTACCGCGGCGCAGGCGGCAGCTGGCCGTGCTGGGCCGGCCGCTCGAACTGGGCCGGCCGCTCGAACTGGCCCGGCCGCTCGAACTGGCCCGGCCGCTCGAACTGGCCCGACCGGTCGATCTCC
This sequence comes from uncultured Actinomycetes bacterium, assembly GCA_963834515.1. GTDB lineage: Bacteria > Actinomycetota > Actinomycetes > Streptosporangiales > Streptosporangiaceae > RYN-230. Next base: position 342,744 of record CAWICB010000003.1, read on the forward strand.
CCGGTCCGCTCATACCGCGGCTCCGGCCGCTGGAACTGGGCCGGCGGTTCGAACTGACCCGACCGGTCGATCTCCCCGGTCCGCTCGTAGCGCGGCGCGTGGCCGTCCGCCCGGCGGACGCCCATCGGCCGCTCGTAGGCGGCATGCCAGTCACGCGGCCCGGCCGGGACCGCGGGCTGGGCTGGCACCGGCCGGCCGACCTGGGGCAGCGGGCCGGACGGGTGATCGGCGCCGAACCGGTCGAACTGGGGCCGCGGGAACGGCGCCGACGGGTGGTCGGCCGGCAGCTGGTCGAACGCGCCGGCCCGGCCGAACTGTGCCGCATAACCCGGCGCCGTCTGGCCCGGTGCCGCATAACCCGGTGCCGGATAACCCGGTGCTGTCTGGCCCGGCGCCAGCTGGCCCAGCCGGCCGACGGCCGGGAACGCCCCAGTGCGGCCGGACGGGCCCCTGGCCGCGGGCAGGGCCAGCTGCGGCCGGCCGCCGCGGGCCGCCGCACCCGGCCGCGCCTCCAGTGCTCCCGCCGCGGGCGGGCCGCCCGCCAGGGCGGTTGCGGTCATCGCGGCGCCGGGCATGCCCATGCCGGTCAGCGCGGCGGCCGAGGTCAGCGAGGAGCCGGTGGGCGGTTCGGCGACTGGCTGGCTGGGCAGCTCGTTGCGTGCCCGGTCCTTGGCCACGAACCGGACAATCAGCGCCAGGGCCACCGCGACCGCGCAGAAGCCGTAGCTCCAGTAGACGAAGCCCTCGTAGCCGAAGAACGCCTTGGCCGGGCGGCCGGCCAGCAGCCCGTGCACCAGGCCGAAGATCCACGCCACGTACGCGGTGGCGTGCAGCGCCCGCCACGCTGCCGGGGACATCCTGGTGGCCAGCCGGGCCCGGTACACCCCGAGGACCATGATGAAGATGAACATGTCTGAGGCCAGTGTGCCGAGCCCCAGGTAAAACGACTTGCTGCCGCTGCGGTAGAGGAATGGGATGACCGAGTCCACCACGGTGGACCGCTGCGCCATTATCTCCAGAATAATGTGCGAAATCAGAAAGGCAATCGCGCCGAATCCGGTCGCCCGGTGAATTGCCTGCATTGTCACCCGGCCGGCCGGCCGCATGAAAATGCGGTCAGTGGCGACGAGGCCTATTCCTACTTCGGCGGTCAGCGCGACAAGCGCGAGCACACCCATGTAGTACAGCGCGAAATGGTAGGACGCCGCGGCTACGGTGTGCCCGATGCGGGTGGACGCGAAGAACGCCGCGATAACGACGAAGCCGATGACGATCGCGTTGAGGATCCACAGCCACGTGTTGGACCGGGGCCGGGCGACCTGGTAGCCACGCCTGCCGCTACCAGGCGTACGGCCTGGTGAACGAACCGTAGAACCCTCACCTTTCGCCGACACGTTCGCCTCCCGGGAGGAGCAACTCAGCTACCTACCATTGGATCGGTACTAACACTGAATAGCTCATGCATTGGCAGCATTGCCAACCCCGGGAGATCCCGCTTCTCTACCGGGCCGCTGAGCAGCCTATCGCGGCAGATACCGGCTTCGCTACGGAACGATATAGAAAGTACCGCGACGCATCGTTACCGCACGTCAGGACCGGTTTTAGGTGGCTCCGGGATGACCCGGCGGCCGGCGAAGCCGTGCTCCGGCTTGTGATACCAGCCGAGGCCCGGTTCCCCCTCCAGCCAGCACAGCAGTACGGTCTCGCCATTCATCGTGGCCGGGAAGTCCAGTAACAGCGGCGCGACTCCCTTGACATCCAGGCCGCGCTCGCCGAACCAGCTCAGCAGCTCGCTCAGCCGCGCCTCCAGCCCCTTGGCCTCGGGCAGCGCGCCGAGCGGCGACGGCGCGCCACGATCCAGCGCGCTCTGCAGGTCGACCAGATCAGCACGCACCGCCACGAGTTCGGCCGCGTGCGCCCGGACCTCGGGGAGGAGCCGGCGGGCTTCCCCGACGGTGAATACGTGCGCCACGCGCCCAGCCTAAAACCAGGTGCACCCGGCCGGTGGCAACCAGCACGATGAGGCCCAGGAGCGTATTCAACGACCACAGGAGGCGGCGTTGCCCTGGGTGCTGAGCGACAGCCTGGCGGAATACTCCGCCACGGCCGGGCCACTGCTCCGGGGCCACGCCGGGCGGAACACCATCCTGCTCGGCGCGGCCGCGACGCTGCAGGCCCGGGGCCTGACCGCGTTCGGCGCGGACAGCCCGCTGTTCGGCTGGTGGCAGCAGCCCGGGACGAGCGTGGTCAGCGCCGCGTTCCTGCACACCCCGCCGTACCCGGCCGCGCTGACCAGCATGCCCGCCGGGACCGCGGCCGCGCTGGCCCAGGCCCTGGCCCGCCGGGACCGGGCGCTGGACGGGGTGAACGCGGACCAGCCGGTGGCCACGGCCTTCGCCACCGCGTGGCACGAGCTGACCAGTGACGCGGTCGAGGAGAGCATGCGGTCCCGGCTGTACCAGCTGGGCCGTCTGCAGCCACCGGACCCGTTCCCGGCCGGTCAGGCCCGGGTGGCCGGCCCGGCCGACCGGGATCTGCTGATCGACTGGGGCCACGCGTTCCACCACGAGGCGCGGTCCGGCCCGGATGACGTGGCCAGGCTGGTGGACGACCGGCTCAGCTTCCACGGCTACACGCTGTGGGAACGGGCGGGCCAGCCGGTGTCGCTGGCCGGGGTGACCCGCCAGGTGGCCGGCCAGGTCCGGGTCGGCCCGGTGTACACCCCGCCCGGGCAGCGTGGCCGCGGCTACGGCGGCGCGGTGACCTGGACGGTCAGCCGGGCGGCCCGGGACGCCGGGGCGGCCCAGGTGCTGCTGTTCACCGATCTGGCCAACCCCACCAGTAACGCGCTGTACCAGCGGCTGGGCTACCAGCCGGTGGCCGACCGGCTGGTACTGGCGTTCAGCAGGCCAGGCAGCTGAGCCGGGCGCGGGCGGTCAGCGCGCGAACTCGGCCGCCACCAGCTCGGCGATCTGCGCGGTGTTCAGCGCGGCGCCCTTGCGCAGGTTGTCGCCGCAGACGAACAGCTCGACCGCGCAGGGGTTGTCCAGCGAGCGGCGCACCCGGCCGACCCAGGTCGGGTCGGTGCCGACCACATCGGCCGGGGTGGGGAACTCGTCATTCTCCGGGTCGTCGTTGAGCACCACGCCCGGCGCCTCGCTCAGTACCCGCTGCGCGCCGGCCCGGGTCACCTCGCGGGCGAACACCGCGTGCACCGCCACCGAGTGCGTGGTCACCACCGGGACCCGGACGCAGGTGGCGGACACTCTCAGGTCCGGCAGGCCGAGGATCTTCCGTGACTCGTTGCGCACCTTGAGCTCTTCGGAGGACCAGCCGTCGTCCTTGACCGAACCCGCCCACGGCACCACGTTGAGCGCGAGCGGCGCTGGGAACGGCCCGAAGTCGCCTACCGCGGCGCGCAGGTCGCCGGCCCGCTGGCCGAGCGCCCGCGACCCAGCGATCTTGTCCAGCTGGGCGTACAGCGTGTCGATGCCCGCCTGGCCCGCCCCCGACGCGGCCTGGTAGGAGGAGACCACCATCTCCTCCAGGCCGAACGCGCGGTGCAGTGCCGCCATGGCGACGATCAGCGACAGCGTGGTGCAGTTGGGATTGGCGATGATGCCCTTGGGCCGGCTGGCCGCGTCGTGCGGGTTGACCTCGGGCACCACCAGCGGTACCTGGGGGTCCATCCGGAACGCGCCCGAGTTGTCCACCACCACCGCACCGCGCCCGGCGGCCACCGGGGCCCACTGCGCGGACACCTCGTCCGGCACGTCGAACATGGCCACGTCCACGCCGTCGAACACGTCACCGGCCAGGGCCCGCACCTCGGTGTCCTGGCCGCGGACGCGCAGGTGGCGGCCTGCCGACCGGGGCGAGGCGACCAGCCGGACCTCGCCCCACACGTCGTCCCTGGTGGACAGCAGGTCCAGCATGACGGTGCCCACCGCGCCGGTGGCGCCGACCACGGCCAGGGTGGGCTTGGCCCGGCGGGCCGGGTGGCCGGTCACCGGCCGGTCCCCCCGTAGACGACCGCCTCGACCTCGCTGGCGTCCAGGTCGAACGCGCGGTGCGCAGCGGTGACGGCCAGGTCGACGTCCTTCTCGTCCACCACCACCGAGATGCGGATCTCCGAGGTGGAGATCATCTCGATGTTGACCGCCGCATCGGCCAGCGCGCCGAAGAACGTGGCGCTGACCCCGGGGTGGGACCGCATCCCGGCGCCGATCAGGCTGATCTTGCCGATCCGGTCGTCGTAGAGCAGGGTGTCGTAGCCGATCTCCAGCTCGAGGTCGCGGAGCGCGGCCATGGCGGCCTGCCCGTCGTCGCGGGGCAGCGTGAACGAGATGTCGGTGCGGCCGGTGGCCGCGGCCGAGATGTTCTGCACGATCATGTCGATATTGATGCCGGCGGCGGCCACCGTGCGGAAGATCTGCGCGGCGATGCCCACCCGGTCCGGCACCCCGGCCACCGTGATCTTCGCCTCGCTCCGGTCATGCGCGACGCCGGAGATGATGGCCTGCTCCACCGCGGCTCCTTCTGGTGCGTGGTCCGGTTCACTGATCGTGGTGCCGGTGCGGTTGCTGAACGACGACCGGACGTGGATCGGCATGTTGTAGCGCCGCGCGTACTCCACACAGCGCAGTTGCAGGACCTTTGCCCCGCAGGCGGCCATCTCGAGCATCTCCTCGTAGCTGATCCACGGGATGCGCCGGGCGGTGCGCACGATCCGCGGGTCGGCGGTGAACACGCCGTCCACGTCGGTGTAGATCTCGCACACGTCTGCGCTGAGCGCGGCGGCCAGCGCCACCGCGGTCGTGTCCGAGCCACCCCGGCCCAGCGTGGTGATGTCTTTGCCATTCTGCGACACGCCCTGGAAGCCGGCCACGATCGGGATGGCCCCTTGCGCCAGGGCGCCGGAGATCCGGCCCGGGGTCACGTCGATGATCCGCGCCTTGCCGTGCGCCGAGTCGGTGATCACCCCGGCCTGCGACCCGGTGAACGAGCGGCCTTCCAGGCCCAGGTTGGCGATGGCCATGGCCAGCAGCGCCATGGCGATCCGCTCGCCGGCCGTCAGCAGCATGTCCAGCTCCCGGCCCGGCGGCAGCGGGCTGACCTGTTTGGCCAGGTCATGCAGTTCGTCGGTGGTGTCGCCCATGGCCGACACCACGACCACCACGTCATGCCCGGCTTTCCGGGTCGCCACGATGCGCTGCGCCACCCGCTTGATGCCATCGGCATCGGCTACCGAAGATCCACCGTACTTCTGTACGACAAGCGCCACAGGTGGGCCGCTCCTCCCCATCGGGCTGCTGGCGGCTTGAGTGTACCTACCTCCGGTCAGGGCTCTCCCCGGGTTTTACGGCCGGCACCGGGGGTTCCGGGGCTGACACGACCTCAGACCTGGCTGGTCTCCTCGACCACGTCGAGCATGGCGTGCGCCAGTACCGCGTGCAGCGCGCGCAGCGCGGCCGAGCCATGCGTGCCCCAGTGGTTCACGTAGGAGTACTGCCACCACCACAGGGCCTCCAGGGACCGGCCAGCCTGGTAGTGCTGCAGCCCATGGATCAGGTCGGCCGCCACCGCGGCCAGGTCGTCGGACAGCCGGAACGCGGTCAGCTGGGTGTCGCTGTACGGGTCGAACAGCTCCGCGTACTCGTCCACGTCGGCCAGCCGCCGGGCCAGCCCGGAGCGGAGCACATCCAGGTCCGGGTCGGCGCCCACGTCGGGCTCCCAGTTGTCCGGCAGGATGACATCCTTGCTCGCGCCGAGCTGTGCACCGGCCAGCAGGATCTGGGAAACCTCCAGCAGCAGCAGGGGGACGGTCTGGTCGCCGCCCTCGCCACGGGCCAGGGCGGCGACGCCGTCCAGGAAATCCCGGGACTGGCCCGCGATCCGGTCGGCGAGCGGGTTCCAACCCTCGCCGGTGGGTGATGCGGCTCCCGGTCCGTTGCTCGTTGTGCTCATCGATTCCCTCGCAGCCAGGTTAGGGTCCTGCGGGTTGCCTGCCCTCGCTCATGTCCCCGGGTTCCCAGCCTGCCTTGCCTCCGGCCGGGTGTCATCGACCCCGGGGCTGATTTTCCCTACACACGCCCCGTAGCACTATAGGTACCGAGGGTAATCGAAAGTCACGGTACGGCAGCTCAGCTTCAGTCAGACGTCGAGCAGCCGCCGTCCCTCGAAGGCCCGGCCCAGCGTGACCTCATCCGCATATTCCAGGTCACCGCCGACCGGCAGCCCGCTGGCCGGCCGGGTCACCCGGAGACCCAGCGGCTTGACCAGCCGGGCCAGGTAGGTGGCGGTGGCCTCGCCCTCCAGGTTCGGGTCCATGGCCAGGATCAGCTCGGTGACTGCTGCCGTCCGACAGCCGGGCCATCAGCTCCCTGATCCGCAGGTCCTCCGGGCCGATCCCGTCGATCGGGCTGATCGCCCCGCCCAGCACGTGGTAGCGGCCGCGGAACTCGCGGATCTTCTCGATCGCCGCCACGTCCTTGGGCTCCTCGACCACGCAGATGACCGCGGGTCACGGCGCGGGTCACGGCAGATCCGGCACTCCTCTTCCTCGGCCACGTTGCCGCAGACCCGGCAGAACCGGACCCGTTCGGTCACCTCGACCAGTACCGAGGCGAGCCGCCGCACATCGGTGGCGTCCGCGGCCAGCAGGTAGAACGCGATGCGCTGCGCGCTCTTCGGGCCCACCCCCGGCAGCCGCCCGAGCTCGTCGATCAGGCTCTGCACGATCCCTTCGTACACAGCTGGTCAGCCGCGCAGGTCGTCATCGCCGCGTGGCTCACCGCCGTGCGGCTGGCCCGGGAAGTCCCCCACGCCGGGAAGGCCAGGCAGGCCCGGGATGCTGCTCGGGCCCGCCCCGCCCGCACCAGGACCGGCCGGGCCGCCTGGGCCGCCGAACGCGCCGATGCCGGACGCGAGCGGGCCCATCTTCTCCGCCTGCAGGTCGGCCGCGGCCCGGTTGGCGTCCCGTACCGCGGCCAGCACCAGGTCGGCGATGGTCTGCGCGGTCTCGTCCGGGTCGGTGCTCTCGATCACGGCCGGGCTGATGGTCAGGTCCACCAGGTCACCCTGGCCGTTGACCTTGGCTGTGACCAGCCCGCCGCCCGCGCTGCCCTCGACTACCGCGTCGGCCAGCTCCTGCTGCGCGTTCATGAGCTGATCCTGCATCTGCTGCGCCGCCGCCAGCAGCTGCTGCATATCGATCTGGCCACCAGGATCCACTGTGCCCTCACTCAGTACCGTCGTATTGCGCTGTCGCGCCGTCGCGCGGCCACCGGGACGCCAGTGGTGCCTGTCGCCGGCCCAGCTGAGCAGCTGGTCCGGCGGCCGGTCCCGGGGGGCCCGCGAGGCCTGTCGCTTCGAGCCTATGGCCTGCCAGCCGGGCCCGGCCCATCGCCTCACCGGGCCTGCCCCGCATTACCCGCCGGCTGGTTGCACCGTCACCCGCCGGCTGATTGCACCGTCCCGGGGCACCGGGCCACCGCAACCAGCAACGGTGCGGATTTCGCCCTCCCAGGCGCAAAAATCTGCACCGCTACCGAACGCCAGTCAGGTCTCGTCGATCTCGGCGATGACGCGGCCGCCAAGTTCGCGTTTGATCAGGTCCATGCCGGTCAGGTCGGCGGTGGGCGGCTGAACCTGGGCGCTGTCCTGCTGCGCCTCGGGTGACAGGGTCCGGGGCGGCGGGCTGCCGTGTGCCGGTGCGGGCGGCTCAACCACGGACGGCGCCCGCGCGCTCAGCCCGTCCGGGCCGCCGTGCCCGCTGCGCGGGGCGCCGGGCGAGGCGGCCAGCTGGGCCGAGGACAGGGCCTTGATGCGCAGGCCCGCGCCCAGCACCGAGCCGAGCGCGCTGACCAGGTCCCGGTCGTAGCCGCTGGCGCTGAACCCCCTGGCCTCACCCTCGCGGGCGAACAGCACGGTGAGCGCGCCGTCCTCGACCGAGTGCACGGTGGCGTTGCTGAGCAGCATCCAGGCCACCCGGCGCTGGCCCTTGACCGCTTCCAGGATCTCCGGCCAGCGCTGCCGGACCACGTCGGCGCTGACCGGGCCACCGGCCGCAGCCGCCGGAGCCTGGGGCTCAGCCGGGGCCGGGACCTGGACCGGGGCCTGAGCCGACGCGGGGGGCTGGGCCTGAGCCCGGGGCTGGGCGGGCTGACTGGGCGGGGCGGGCTGGCCCGGCCCCCCGGAGTCAGCCGCTTCGCGGGGCCGCGGCGCCGGCCGGGGCCGCTGTGGTCTCTGTGCTTCCTGCGCCGGCCCGTCGTCGGTGGCCTGCGCCTGCCCGGGCGCGCTGGGAGCCGGTTCCGCGGACCGGGGGGCGGGGCCTGCGGCCGGGCGGGCACGTTCGGGCGGCGGGGACGGGGGACGTGACTCGGACGCGGCGGGCGTGGCGGGCGCGGTCCCGGTGGGCACGGCCGGGCCGCCTGGGGCCGGGATCGCCGGAGCGGGGGGTGGGCTCGCCGGAGCCGGGGTCGCTGGGGTCGTGGCCGGGGTGGCCGGGGCCGGGGCGTCGCCGGGGCCGGCGCCTTCCAGCCGCCGCTCCAGCCGTTCCAGCCGGGCCAGCAGCGCCTTCTCCCCGGAACTGGCCGCGGGGAGCAGGATCTGCGCGCACGTCAGCTCGAGCAGCAGCCGCGGCGAGGTGGTGCCGCGCATCTGGATGAGTCCCTCGCTCACGATTTCCGCCGCGCGGGTCAGCTCGGCCTGGCCGAACCGGCCCGCCTGCTCGGTCATCCGGTCCAGCCGGTCGGCGGGCAGGTCGAGCAGCCCGGTCTGGCCTGCTCCGGGCACGGCGGCCAGCACGATCAGGTCGCGGAACCGGTCCAGCAGGTCAGCGGCGAACCGACGCGGGTCGTGGCCGCCTTCCACGACCCGGTTCACGGCCCGGAACACGGCCGCGCCGTCGCTGCTGGCGAAACTGTCCGCCACCTCGTCCAGCAGGTTGTCGTCGGTGTACCCGAGCAGGGCCACCGCCCGGTCGTAGCGCAGCCCGTCGTCACCCGCACCGGCCAGCAGCTGGTCGAGGACGGACAGCGAGTCACGCACCGAGCCAGCCCCGGCCCGGACCACCAGCGGCAGCACGGCCGGCTCGTAGCTGATCTGCTCCGCGGCCAGGATCTGCTCCAGCAGGTCACGCAAGATGGCGGGCGGGACCAAGCGGAACGGGTAGTGGTGGGTCCGCGACCGGATCGTCGCGATGACCTTTTCCGGTTCGGTGGTGGCGAACACGAACTTCAGGTGCGGCGGCGGTTCCTCGACCAGCTTGAGGAGGGCGTTGAAGCCCTCCCGGGTCACCATGTGCGCCTCGTCGATGATGTAGATCTTGAACCGCCCGGAGACCGGCGCGTAGAACGCCCGCTCGCGCAGATCCCGGGCGTCGTCCACGCCGCCGTGCGAGGCGGCGTCGATCTCGATGACGTCCAGGCTGCCCGGGCCGTCCGGGGCCAGCGCGATGCAGGACTCGCACTTGCCGCACGGGTCCGGGGTCGGTCCTTCCGCGCAGTTCAGCGAGCGGGCCAGGATCCGGGCGCTGGACGTCTTGCCGCAGCCCCGCGGCCCGCTGAACAGGTAGGCGTGGTTCACCCGGCCGGTGCGCAGTGCCTGGCGGAGCGGCTCGGTCACATGATCCTGGCCGCGCACCTCGGCGAACGTGGCGGGCCGGTAACGCCGGTACAGGGCTAGCCTCGGCGGCGGCCCGCCAGGCCGGCCAGGGTCGACCGGGACCGTGCTGGCCGGGACCGTGCTGGCCTGGGCCGTGCTGTCCGGGGCCGGGCTGGTCGGCTCGCCTGTCATGACCTCACCCTCGCGGTCCGGATCATCGGGCGCCGGGTCCGCTGTGCTGCCGGATCCTCGCGGCGCCGGTAAGGACCCCCCGCACACCCGCCAGAGCCCGCGTACCCTTGCTGCCTTCCGGCCCTGGGGGAGTTGGCGGGATAACGCCGTGCGGGGGGTCGCGGACCAGTTTAGCCACGTCTCCGGACCCGCTGTGCCGGATCCCGCCCCCGGGACGCCCGGTCCGGCCACGCCGGCCCCGGATCCGGCCCGCTGCCCGGCACCGCCCGGCACTGCCCAGCGCCGCCGCCCACCCGGTCCGCAGCACCGGTAAGCTTGCCCGCGGAGGATTCGCCTAGTGGCCTAGGGCGCACGCTTGGAAAGCGTGTTGGGGGCAACCCCTCAGGAGTTCGAATCTCCTATCCTCCGCCACACTGACCAGGCACGACCTTCGCGCGCTCGGCCGGACGGCCAGCCTGGGGATGCTGGCCGCGGACCCGGCGGCGCGCGGGCGGGTATCAGCCTGCCGTCCAGGGCCGGAGCTTCTCGGGGTTGCGTACGGCCCAGATGTGCTTGATCCGGCCGCCCGCGATATCGAACGCGAACACCGTCACGACGCCGTCCAGCTCGGCCACCAGGCCCGGCTGGCCGTTGACCATGCGTTCCAGGATTGTCACGTTGAGGGCCCGGCCGGCGATCCCGGTGTAGAAGCGCGCGATCTGCCCGGCGCCCTCGACCGGGCGCAGGGCGGCGGTGACGAGGCCGCCGCCATCGGCGGTCGCAGTCGCGCCGGGGTCAAGCAGGCCGATGAGGGCGCTGATGTCCCCAGTTTCCCATGCCTTCTTGAAGTCCCGGACGAGGCCGGCCTGCTGAGCAGTGGGGGCCGCGGGAGCCCGCGAGGCGCGGACCCGGCGGCGGCCCGCCGACGCCAGCTGGCGGCAGGCGGCCGGCGTCCGGCCGGTGATCTGGGCCACCTCAGCGAAGGAGTGGCGGAACACGTCGTGCAGGATGAACGCGACGCGCTCGGCCGGGGTCATCGTTTCCAGCACGACCAGGAAGGCCATGCTGACCGACTCATCCAGCGTGATGCGGTCGGCCGGGTCGGCGCTGGCGCCCGGGCGCCCGCCAGGCCACGCCGCGGGCCCGGGCAGCGGCTCGGGGATCCATTCGCCCACGTAGCGCTCCCGCCGGGCGCGTGCCGAGCCGAGCAGATCCAGGCAGATGCGGCTGGCGACCGTGGTCAGCCAGCCGCCGGGAGATTCGATCGCGTCCCGCTGCTGGCGGGTCAGGGCATACCACCGGGCGTAGGTCTCCTGGACGGCATCCTCGGCCTCGGTCAGCGAACCCAGCAGCCGGTAGGCGAGATTGAGCAGCTGACGCCACTCACCGATGATCGCGCTCAGGCCCGGGTCGGGCCGCCCGGGCCCGGGCCCGGATGGGGTGCTCATGGTCCCACCGCCTCCGCGGTCGCATCGGCCCTCACCACTTCGACGAGACAGCGGACCGGAATGTGAGGCTGGTGCGTCCCTCACATTCCCAGCGGCTGTGTCGTCGGACTACTGAGACACCAGGAACACCGCTGAGCTCTGGAAGGGAAGACTTCGCCATGTCCACGCCTGTCACGGCCCATCAGGACGGCCTCCGGTCGCGTCTGCCCGACCCCAACCAGTTCATCCCGGAGCTGGGAGCAATCGCCGGGGGCATGTTCAAGGCCACCCGGAACGGTTCGATCCCGGAGGCCACCATCGGCCTGGTGCAGCTGCGCGCCGGGCAGATCGTCGGCAACACGTACCACACCATCGGGCGCGCCGGCGATCTCCGCCAGGCCGGGGAGACAGAGGAGCGCATCACTGCCGTGACGTCATGGCGGGATGCCCCTTACTTCACCGACGCGGAACGGGTCGCGCTGGAACTCGTGGAGGCCGTCCTGACCCCGAACCCGGCTGGGGAGCGCGTCCCCGACGAGCTGTACGCCCGGGCATCCGCCCACTACGACACCAGGGCTCTGTGGACGCTCACGATGGCGATCGGCCAGATGTGCTTCTGGATCCCCGTCGCTCTCATTGCCAGGCCGATTCCCGGCCGGGAGCCGCATTGGAGTAAGTAACACGCCCGCAGCCGGCCCCGGTGCCCGGCCCATACTTCGCGGGCGTCCCGCTCGGCCACGACCAGCACACCCGAGTCGTAGACGACCCTTACCACGGATTACGTGGTCCGTTATACTCAGCTGGGTGATCGCATCGTTCCGGGACAAGGGCACCGAGGACCTATTCGACGGGCGCGAGACCAAGCAGGCCCGCAAGTCCTGCCCATCCGACCTGGTACGAGTAGCCCGAAGGAAGCTGGACCAGCTCAACCAGGCGGTGGCTTTAGGCGACCTACGGGCACCGCCGAGCAACCACCTCGAGAAGCTGAAAGGTGAGCGAGAGGGACAGTACTCGATCCGCATCAACGATCAGTGGCGGGTGTGCTTCCGGTGGACCGCGACAGGCGCGGAAGATGTCGAGGTAGTGGACTATCACTGAAGGGGAGTTGATGAACATGGCGCAGGTGAGGATTCCTTCTGACCGGCCGCCGACGCCCCCCGGCGAGATGCTTCTTGAGGAGTTCATCAAGCCGCTGCGGATGACCCAGGCCGAGCTGGCGGAGCGGATCGGCGTTTCTTATGTGCGGCTTAATGAGATCGTCAACGGCAGGCGTGGTATCACGCCCTCGACAGCGCTGCGGCTGGCCAAGGCGCTCGGAACCACTGCCCAGTTCTGGCTTAACGGCCAGCTCGCGCTCGATCTGTACCAGGCATCCCACGACGAGGAGGAGCTCCGGCAGCTGGAGCGGATCGAGCCGATCTCACCCTGAGTTGATATCCGTAACGCAGCCAGAAACGGGCGCGCCAGGCCTTCACGATCTATTTCGAGGGACGGAGCCCGGCCTCATGAAACCCGCCACCATCAATGCGGCGGGTTAGCCTGGTTTGGTGCGGAGGCTGCTCGAACCCGAGCGTGAGCTGGCGGCGGTCAACGTGCTGGCGGCCGATGACCCGCCACGGTTCATTCATCCGGTTATCCATGATGCGCTTGAGGCGTCGCTGGGCAGCAGCGCCCGCGACCGCGCTCATCGCTGCGCGGCCCGGCTGCTGCACGCCGATGGGACCCCACCGGGTCAGGTCGCCGCGCACCCTGGCCGGGGTCAGGCCGATCGGCGACGGTCCCGGCCGCCCGAGGGCACCAGCCAGCCCACCGGGCTGGTGTCGGGCCACGTCTACCGGGAAGATAGCCGCCGTGACCTCACCATCACCCCGGTCCGGGCCGGCCCACGGGTCCCGCCACCGCCCGGAGGACCACGTCATCATCCTGTTCGGCGCAACCGGCGACCTGGCCAGGCGGAAGCTGCTGCCCGGGCTGTTCCACCTGGCCGAGGCCGGCCTGATGCCGGACCGGTACCGGATCGTCGGCACCGCCCGGCGGCCGATCACCGACGAGCAGTTCCGCGAGAACGCGCGGGAGGCGGTGGCCGAGTTCGGCCAGCAGCAAGCCGGACGGCGACGCGTGGACCGCGTTCGCCCAGGCCCTGTCGTTCGGCAGCGCGCAGACTGGCGACACGCTGCCGCTGGAGGCGGCCGTCCAGCGGGCCGAGGCGGACCTCGGCGGCACCGCGCAGAGGCTGATCCATCTGGCCATCCCGCCGGTGGCGTTCGAGTCGACGGTGGCCATGCTCGGCAGCACCGGCCTGGCCAGCGGGGCCCGGGTCATCGTGGAGAAGCCGTTCGGCACCGACCTGGCCTCGGCCCGGGCGCTCAACCACACGTTGCACCAGTTCTTCGACGAATCGCGGATCTTCCGGATCGACCACTTCCTGGGCAAGGAGTCGGTGGACAACATCCTGGCCTTCCGGTTCGCCAACGGGCTGTTCGAGCCGGTCTGGAACCGCCAGCACATCAGCTATGTGCAGATCGACGTGCCCGAATCGCTGTCCATCGAGGGCCGGGCGAACTTCTACGACCAGACCGGCGCGTACAGCGACATGATCGTGACCCACCTGTTCCAGGTCCTCGGCTTCGTGGCCATGGAGCCGCCGACGTCGCTGGACAGCAAGCACCTGCGCGCGGAGAAGGACAAGGTGTTCGACGCGCTCCGGCCGATCAGCCCGCAGCACGCGGTCCGGGGCCAGTACGAGGGCTACCGCAGCGAGCCGGGGGTGGCCCCGGACTCGGACACCGAGACGCTGGCCGCGGTACGCGCCGAGATCGACAACTGGCGGTGGAAGGGCGTCCCGTTCCTGCTGCGCTCCGGTAAGAGCATGGCCACCAGCTGCCAGGTGATCACGCTGGGCTTCCACGAGCCGCCGCTGCGCATGTTCCCGGTGCACCACGGGGACGCCGCCGCCCGCCGGGGTAACGAGGTGGTCATCGACTTCGCCGACCCCGGCTCGGTCACGGCCGGCTTCCTGGCCAAGGAACCCGGCGCCGAGCTGACCCTCGGTTCCGCGCAGATGGTCTTCCGCTACCAGGACTCGTTCTGCACGGCCCGCGGGCTGGAGGGCTACGAACGGCTCATCCTGGACGCCATGCTCGGCAACCAGGCCCTGTTCACCGACGCGGCCGGGATCGAGCGGCTGTGGGAGGTGTCCGCGCCGCTGCAGGCTGACCCGCCCCCGGTGCAGCCGTACGCCCCCGGGTCGTGGGGCCCCGAGCAGGCCCTGCACCGGCTGGCCGCCCCGTACAGCTGGCGCCTCGACGGCCGCTGACCCAGGGCCTTTTTCCGAACGCCCGGCCGTCTTCCCGGGAACCACCCGGTCCAGGTGATTCCCGGGAAGTGTGCCCGCGCGGGCGCGGCACCCGGCCCCCCGGGATCAGGGACGAGCCTCGAAGACCAGGTTGAACGGGGTCTCGGCGGCCTGCCGGAACCGGCTGAAGCCGCCCGCCGCGGCGACGTCACCGATCCGGGCCGCGCCGGCCTGGGCGCCGAGCGCCAGCCCGACGTCCTGGGACAGCGAGGCAGGTGTGCACAGCAGGGTGGAGAACGCGTAGTAGGCCCGGCCGACCGGGTTCAGGTTGTCCTCGACCCGGTCACCGGCCCGCGGCTCGACGATCATCCAGGTGCCGTCCGGCTTGAGCGTCCCGTGCACGTGCCGGGCCGCGCCGACCGGGTCGCCCATGTCGTGCAGGCAGTCGAACATGGTCACCAGGTCGTATCCGGTGCCGGTGTAGGCCGAGGCCGGCCCGACCTCAAAGCGGACCCGGTCCGCCACCCCGGCGGCCTCGGCCCGGCGGCGGGCCGTCTCGATCGAGTCCTGGTGGTAGTCCGAGCCGGTGAACGAGGAGTTCGGGTAGGCCTGGGCCATCAGGATGGTGGACGAGCCATGCCCGCAGCCCACGTCGGCCACCTGCGCGCCGGCCTCCAGCTTGGCCACCACCCCGTCCAGCGCGGGCAGCCACGCGGACACCAGGCTGGCGTTGTAGCCGGGCCGGAAGAAGCGCTCGCAGCCGTCGAAGACGTCGGTCACGTGCTCGTGCCAGCCCAGCCCGGCCCCGGTGCGGGCGGCCTCGATGATCCGCGGCGAGTCGAGTACCGAGCCGATCGCGATCTGGAAGAACCCCGGCAGGTATGCTGGGCTGTCCGGATCGGTGAGCGCGACCGTCTGCTCGGGCGGCAGCGTGTACCGGCCGGTGTCCGGGTCGTAGTCGACGTAGCCGCCCGCCGCCTGGGCGTTCAGCCACTCCCGGACGTAGCGCTCGGCGGTGCCGGTTCGCTCGGCCAGCTCCGCCGGGGCCAGCGGGCCAGCCCCGGCCAGCGCGCGGTACAGGCCGAGCTTGTCGCCCAGCACGACCAGCGCCGAGTTCAGGGTGGCGCCGACTTCGTCCACCGCGCGGAATACGAACTGCATGAGCTTGTCGCCGTCCACGGCGACCGGCTGCTCGATGGTGCTCATGACCATGACCTCCCCAGGGCCGATTTTCCGGTGAGCGTATGGGCGCGGTGCCGGGCGTCGCTTCCACAGGGGCCCCTAGTCCGGCCCCAGACCGGCCCGTTCTCGCATCAGGTGCCTACAATCGCGCCATGCTGCTGGGGCGGGAACAGGAGCGGCAGGCCATCGGCCAGGCACTGGGCCAGGCGCGCGGCGGGGTCAGCGCGACGCTGGCGCTGGTCGGCGAGCCCGGCATCGGCAAGACGGCGCTGCTCGGCTACGCGGCCCGGCAGGCGGCCGGGATGCGGGTGCTGCGCGCCCGCGGGATCGAGTCGGAGGCGCAGATCCCGTTCGCCTCGCTGCTCGAGCTGATCCGCCCGGCGCTGGCCTGGCTGGGCGAGATCCCGGTGCCGCAGGCCGCCGCGCTGGAAGGGGCGCTCGCGCTGCGGCCCGGGTCGGCCCAGGAGCGGTTCGCGGTCGGTGCGGCCACGCTCAGCCTGCTCGCCGCGTACGCGGAGGACGGGCCGGTGGCGGTGCTGGTCGACGACGCGCACTGGCTGGACGGCTCCAGCGCCCAGGCGCTGCTGTTCGCCGTCCGGAGGCTGGTCGCCGACCCGATCGCGGTGCTGATCACGGTCCGCGACGGGGAGCCGTCCCTGCTCGACGGGGCCGACCTGCCGGTCCGCCGGATCGGCGGCCTGACCAGCGCCGAGGCAGCCCAGCTGATACCCGGGCTGCCGGCCGAGGCGGTCACCCGGCTGTATGACGCCACGGCGGGCAACCCGCTCGCGCTGCTCGAACTGGCCCCGGACGCGCACGGCCTGGCCCTGGCCCCGTCGGGCGCCCCGGTACTCGTCTCAGCCACCATCTCGGACGCGTTCCTGCGCCGGGCCGGCGGGCTGGACGAGACCGCCCGGGCCGCGCTGCTGCTGGCCGCGACCAGCGAGAGCGGCGATCTGCCCATGCTGGAGCGGGCCGCTTCCCGGCTCGGCACCGACCTGGCCGCGCTGGCCGCGGCGGAGACGGCGGGACTGGTCACAGTGACCGCGGGCACGGTCGAGTTCCGGCATCCACTGGCCCGGTCGGCCATCTATGCCGCCGCGGCGCCCGCGCGCCGGCGTGCCGTGCACCGGGCGCTGGCCGCGGCGCTGCCCGACCGGGACGTGGACCGGCGCGCCTGGCACCTGGCCGCGGCGGCGGCCGGAGCGGACGCGGCGGCCTCGGCCGCGCTCGAGCAGGCCGGGATCCGGAGCCGGGCACGCAGCGCGTACGCCACCGCGGCCGCGGCGTTTGAGCGGGCGGGCCGGCTCACCGGGGACGGTGAACGGCGGGCCCGGCTGCTGGCCGACGCGGCCGGCGCGGCCTGGCTGGCCGGGCTGGCCGACCCTGCGGTGGCACTGCTCGACGAGGCCCGCGCGGCCACCGCCGACCCGGCCCGGCTGGTCCAGATCGACGAGCTGGCCGGGCACATCGCGACCAGCCGCGGCCCGGCCATGCACGGCCACGCCATCCTCACCGCGGCCGCCGGGCGGGCCGGGCCGGAGCGCGCCGTCAGCATGCTGGCCGAGGCCACCATGGCCGGCTTCTTCGCCGGGAACCCGGCCGCCATGCTGGCCGCCGCCGGGCGGGCCCGTGCCAGGCTGCCCGGGGACGCACCGGACCGGGCCCGGTTCCTGGCCGGGATGGCGGCCGGGATGGCCTGGATCCTCGGCGGCGACGCCGCGGCCGGCACGGACGCGATGCACGACGCCATCGCGCTGGCTGAGCGGTCACCCGCGCTGCGCGACGATCTCCAGCTCGTGCCCTGGCTGGCCGTGGGCCCGCTGTTCCTCCGCGAAGCCACGGCCGGCCGGGCCCTGCTCGGCCACGCGCTGCGCACCGCCCGGGCCCGCGCGGCGGTCGGTGCCCTGCCGTACGCGCTCAACCTGATCGCCCGGGACCAGGCCACCACCGACCGGCTCGCGGTCGCGGAAGCAACCTACCGGGAAGCCATCGACCTCGCCCGCGAGAGCGGGCAGTACGCCGAACTGGCGTTCGGGCTCGCGGGCCTCGCCTGGCTGCAGGCGCGCCGCGGCCAGGAGCAGGACTGCCGGGCCAGCGCGGCCGAGGTGTTCCAGCTGTGCCGGCGGCTGGGCATGCGGCTGTTCGAGATCTGGGCCACGGCGGCGCTCGGTGAACTGGAACTCGGCCTCGGGGCCGCGGCCCAGGCGGCCGGGCACTTCGAGCAGCTCCGGCGGCTGCTCGGCGAGCTGGCCATCACCGACGTGGACCTGCTGCCCGGCCCCGAGCTCACCGACGCCTACCTGCGGCTGGGCCGCACCGAGGCCGCCGGGCAGGTGGCCGCCGAGTTCGTGGCCGCGGCCCAGACCAAGGGCCAGCCGTGGCCGCTGGCCCGGGCGCTGCGCTGCCAGGGGCTGCTGGCCGGCGAGGCCAGCTTCGCCGCCCGGTTCGACGAGGCGCTGCGGCTGCACGCGGAGACACCGGACGCGTTCGAGGCGGCGCGCACCCAGCTGACCTACGGGGAACGGCTGCGCCGGGCCCGGAACCGGGTGCTGGCCCGGGAGCAGCTCCGCGCGGCCGCGGACACGTTCGAGCGGCTTGGCGCCCGGCCGTGGGCCGAGCGGGCCCGGGCCGAGCTGGCCGCCACCGGCGAGACCCGGCAGCGGCGGGATCCGGCCACGCTCGACCAGCTCACCCCGCAGGAGCTGCACATCGCCCTGGCCCTGGTCAGCGGGAAGACGACCCGGGAGACGGCGGCCGCGCTGTTCCTGAGCCCCAAGACGGTGGAGTACCACCTGCGGCACGTGTACCAGAAGCTCGGCATCCACTCCCGGGACGAGCTGGCCCGGGTGCTGGCCGGTACCCCGGGCGGCCCGCAGGCCGGCGCAGCCGGCAGGCGCTCAGCCCGGGCGGGGCAGCCAGTAACGCAGTTCCCCGCCCCGGTCACGGTCCCGGTCACGGTCCCGGTCCCGGTCCCGGTCACCGTCCCGGCCGGCCAGCCGGAAGCCGGCCTTCGCCAGCACCCGCTGGGAAGCCACGTTGCCCCGCGCGGTGCTGGCCACCACCGCCGTGACGCACGGGTCGGCCCAGGCCACGCTGAGCATGGCCAGCACCGCCTCGGTCGCGTAACCGCGGCCCTGCCGGGACGGCACGATGCCGTAGCCGAGCTCCACTTCGCGCGCCGCGCCGGGTGGCCCGGCGAACCCGATCCCGCCCACCACCAGGCCGGTGGCCCGCTCGGCCACCTGCCGGTGCCCCCAGGTCTGGTCAGCCCCGGGCCAGGCATCCGGGCCGGCCCGCGCCAGCAGGCCCGCGATCACGGCGTCACCCTCGGCCGGGTAGTCGTCGGCCCAGCCCGCGAGCCGGCGGCCCGCGGTGATCGCCTGCACCGCATCCCACGGCACCGGGCGCAGCACGAGCCGCCGCGACACGGACCACGTCCCGGTCCGTGCGGGTGGCCGCTGGGCAGAATCCATCGCCCGCCATTCTGGCTGATCAGGCGGGCGCGCAGGGTACCGGAGAGCCCGCTGGGGCAGCTGGGCCTGCCAGTCGGCTGTGCGCCCAGAGGTGGCTACGACAATTGATGATACGCGTGATTAATGCCTGTTCGTGCCTCCGGCCGACGTCTTGCGCCCGGTGTGCGGTTCGACTGCGGGCGGCCCCCGGGGGCTGGCATCCTGCCGGGGGAATGGAGGACCGTCCGGCCCGCCGAACAGTGCACCAAGGCCTAGTAATCGGGCGAATCGCGGCGTGAGGAGCCTTGTGAGTTCACTACCCAGGCATCGCAGGAAACGGAAGATCAGGCGGACCGGGCAGCACATCGCCCCCTCGCAGGTGGAAAAAGTGGCTCAGACGGCGGGAAAGGCGGCGCCAGCCGTTGTCGTCATGGGCACGATCGCCACCGCAGCCCCGCAGATGCACGGATCCAGCATGGCGAAGCCGGTGGCCACGGCCGGGCACGCGACCACCCGCAGCGCCCACGCCAGCCTGGACGCGGCCGTGCTCCCGGCCCGGCAGGCCGACCGCACCTACACCGTGCAGGCCGGGGACACGCTGTCCGGGATTGCGCAACGCGTCTACGGCAGTGCTGCCGACTGGCACGGACTGTACGCCGCGAACCAGTCGACGGTCAGCGACCCCAGCCTGATCTACGTCGGCCAGGTGCTCCGCCTGCCCCGGCACCTGCCGGCCGGGATCGTGACCGCTGCCAGCAGCACCGGGTACCAGCCACGGCACGGCTCCGCATCGGACGACGCCGGTTCCGCGGCGGCCAGCACCAGCCCGGCCAGCGCGAGCCCGGCCACCACGACCAGCACGCTGTCCGGCACCCTGGGCTGCAGCGGCCTGGAACAGCTCTGGCTGGACGCGGGCGGGTCGCCCGCCGCCGAGGTCACCGCGGCTTCCATCGCGATGGCCGAGTCGGGCGGCAACCAGTTCGCCACCGGCACCGTCGGCGAGCGGGGCTACTGGCAGATCAACCCGGTCAATGGGGCGCTGTCCACCTATGACCCGTACGGCAACGCGCGGGCCGCCGTCATCATGTCCGCGGACGGCACCAACTGGTCGCCGTGGACCACCTACACCAGCGGGGCCTACCTGGGCCGCTGCTGACCCGGCGGCGGCCGGGGGCGGCCGGGCTACCCGGGCACGACGCCGGGCTCGGCCGCCCCTTCCGCCACCGCGGCCGGCCGGGCCTGGGCTACCTGCCGGGCCAGCGGGCCGCGGCGGAACAGCAGGCCGACCAGCACCGCGCCGACCAGGAAGATCGCGGCCGCCCACCAGAACGCCCGGACGTAGCCGTGGACCAGCGCCAGCTGCAGTCAGCGCCCTGCTGGGCGGGCCGCCGGCCAGCTGCGCGGTGAGGTAGGCCGCGGTCGCGCTGGTGGCGATGGTGTTGAACAGCGACGTGCCGATCGAGCCGCCCAGCTGCTGGCCGGTGTTCACGCTGGCCGACGCGACCCCGGCGTCAGCCAGCGGGACGCCGAACGTCCCGGTGTTGATCGACGGCGCGATGATCATGCCCAGCGAGAACCCGACGATCAGCAGCGGCGGCAGCAGGTCGGCCGCGTAGCCGGAGTGCGGGCTGATCCTGGTCAGCCAGCACCATGCCCCCCGCAGCCAGCAGCATGCCCACGGTGACCAGCGGCTTGGGCCCGAACCGCGGCATCAGCACGATGTTGGACAGGTTCGACGCGATCATGATCATCGCGACCATGGGCAGAAAGGCCAGCCCGGTGACCACCGGGGAGAAGCCGAGCGTGAGCTGCATGAAGTACGTTACGAACAGGAAGATGCCGAAGATCCCGCAGCCCGCGATCAGGATGGACAGGTAGGCCGCGCCGCGGTTCCGGTCCAGCACGATGCGCAGCGGCAGCAGCGGCGCAGGGTCGCGCGAGTCTCCCACCACGCGAAGATGGCCAGCAGCAGCGGCCCGGCGGCCAGGAAGCCCCAGGTGGACGGGGTGTGCCAGCCGTGGATGGCGGCGTTCGAGAAGCCGTACACGATGCAGAACATGCCGGACGCCACGAACAGCGCGCCCAGGATGTCCAGTCTGGGCCGCTCACCGCGCGGGTGGCGGCGGAGCAGGATGGCGCCGCCGACCCCGGCCACCCCGGCGAAGACCAGGTTGACGTACAGGCACCAGCGCCAGGACAGGTACTCGGTCAGCACCCCGCCGAGCAGCAGGCCGATGGCGCCGCCCGCGCCGGCGATGGCGCCGAACACGCCGAACGCCCGGCCGCGGTCCTTGGTGGCGCCGAACGTCGTGGTG
Organism: uncultured Actinomycetes bacterium; assembly: GCA_963834515.1. Lineage (GTDB taxonomy): Bacteria > Actinomycetota > Actinomycetes > Streptosporangiales > Streptosporangiaceae > RYN-230. Next base: position 364,195 of record CAWICB010000003.1, read on the forward strand.
AGCAGGGACAGCGCTGACGGGGCCATGAACGCGCCGAACGCCCCCTGGCAGGCCCGGGCCACGATCAGCATGGTGAAGCTGGTGGCCGCGCCGCCGGCGGCGGACGCGGCCGCGAAGCCGATCAGCCCGCCCAGGAACGTGACCTTCCGGCCGACCAGCGCGGATACCCGCCCGCCCAGCAGCAGCAGGCTGCCGAACGCCAGCGCGTAAGCGGTGACCACCCACTGCCGGTCCACGGTGCTGAAGTGCAGGTCCCGCTGGGCGGTGGGCAGCGCGATGTTCACGATCGTGGCGTCCAGCACCACCATCAGCTGAGCCAGGCCGATGACCCCGAGGATCCACCAGCGCCGCGGGTCAGGGGCCGCCACCCCGGCCGGGGTGGTGCTGGACGGGGCAGGCGGGCCGCCTGCGGGCGGGTTCTGTGCTGACATGACCCTCAGCCAATCTGCGGGAAAGCTTCCACGCCCAGTCAATCAGCGTGCCCAGCGCCCGGCGCGGCCGGCACCGTCCGGTGAACCGGACGGCCGCCAGGCGCGTGCCAGTGGGTGACGCAGATGCTGCCGCCAGATGCGGGCTGGCGGCAGCATCTGCCCCTATCCGGCCGGCCCTCAACTACACTCAAGCCGTGATCTTCAAGCAGGTCGGAGAGGGGCGGCCCTATCCCGATCATGCCCGGACCACGCGGGAGTGGGCCGAAGTGCCGCCGCGGCCGGTCCGGCTCGATCAGCTGATCACCACCAAGGCCGTGCTCGACCTGCGGCTGCTCCTGGACAAGGACTCCACGTTCTACGGCGACCTGTTCCCGCACGTCATCCGGTGGCGCGGCGAGCTGTACCTGGAGGACGGCCTGCACCGCGCGCTCGGTGCGGCGCTGCACCAGCGGACCGTGCTGCACGCCCGGGTGCTCGACCTGGACGGCGGGACGAGTCCTGGTCGTCACGCCCGCGGGGTGGCCTGAGCCCGGGCTGAGTTCCGCCCGGCCGTCTTGGCCCGGGCCGAGTGCCGGCTGGCCGCCTTCGCCCCGGCCTGGCCGCCCAGCCGGGCATCCGCCGCCCCGGGCTTGCTCAGCGGGTGCACCGCCGCCGGATGCTGCGCCGCGTCGGTGAGCAGGGGCGTCATCCACTCCAGCATGCTGGGCACCAGGGCCCGCCAGGTGGCCATGGTGTGCCCGCCGCCAGGGACGATGTCGAGCCGGGCCAGCGGCTGGCGGGCGACCAGCAGCCGCTGGAAGTTGCGCGCGTCGCGCAGCCCGAGCACGTCCCGGCTGCCCACGCCCAGCCAGAACTGCGGGATCGGGTCGGCCACCGGGAGCGCGGCGATGCGCAGCCGCGGGGTGTTCTGCCGCATCGCGTGCTTGTTGTGGCCGAACGGGTTGACCACCCGGGGCGGGCTGCCGAGCTGGTCCTGGCCCGGGGTGAAGTAGCCGCTGAGGACGCCGGCCGCGCCCCACTGGAGCCGGTAGACCAGGGCCAGGTTGGCCGCGCAGTACCCGCCCTCCGAGTAGCCCGCGACACCCCAGGCCGGCCCGGGCGGCTGCACCCGGAGCAGGTGCGGCAGGTAGTTCGGCAGGTCGACGGCCAGGTAGGTGGCGTCCTGCGGGCCGTTTTGCACGTTGAGGCACTGCAGCGAGGTGCGCACCCCGCCGTTGGTATCCGGCATGACCAGCACGGCGGGCTTGGCTACCCCGTCATCCAGCAGGGCGGCGTACGCGGCGGTGATGCCGACCACGTTGATCCAGTCCACCGGGCTGCCCGGGAAGCCCGGGAACAGCTCTATGACCGGGAAGTGGTAGCGGCTGTAGCTGGACCGGAAGTACTGCGGCGGCAGGTAGACGTAGACCGTGCGGCGCAGGTTGCTCAGCTGGCCGGGAATGGTCAGCCGGATGGTCTGCCCGTGCGCCGCGGCCGCCTTGAGGTTCACCTTGGTGCCCAGGATGGCGCTGATCTGCCTGGCCGAGGCGTGGTCCACGCTGGGCGCCGACGTGAGCTGGCTGTTGCCCTGGCCGCCCAGATCGGCCGCCAGCGCGCTCCAGGTCTGGTAGTAGTCGTAGTACTTGTTGACCGCGGCCACCCCGAACAGCATGGCCGGGATGAAGGCCAGGCAGGCCGCGAACACCCGGAACACCGGCTGGCGGGCCAGCGCCACCCACACCGCGAGAGCGACGAAGACCACCAGGAGCAGCACGAACAGGGCGGTGCTCTGCGGTTCTAGCACTCGACTCCCTCAGCCTCGGCTTCCTCGCGGGTGCACCAGCCTGCGCCATTGGCGGTGGAGGTGGGATTTGAACCCACGGAGGGGTTGCCCCCTCACACGCTTTCGAGGACTGCGCAGCGCCATCCACTACCGGCCGCGAGTGTACCCAACCTGGGCAGGAAGGCTGGCCGCGTTCGCCGGTGAACGGCCCGGGACGCGGGTGAATGAGACCAAAACTGAGCCCAGAGACCTGGCCGCGGGCGGCGGGGCCTCGCGCCTGCCAGGCGCGTCGAGGTGATCTCCTGGGCGCTCAACCTGGCCCCAGTCCCAGCTGACCGCGGCGGCCAGCCGTCCAGCGCGTGCAAGTTCGTTCTGGTCGGCCTGGCCAACCACGCCGGGCCGGACGGCACCGGGGCGTTCCCGTCGGTGGCCACCCTCGTCCGCTACACCGGCCTGGCCGAGCGCACGGTGCGGACCTGCCTGGACCGGCTCCAGGCCGAGGGCATCATCCAGCCATGCGATCCGGACATCGTGGCCGCCCGGATCAAGCGCGCCGACCGTCGGCCCCAGGGCTGGGACCTTAACCTTGCCATGGTCCGCGGCGACCTGGCGGCAGCCGACATCGGCGTGCTGGAGCACCAGTTCCCTGGCCTGGGCGCCAGGCTCGATAGCACTGGGCAAGCTGGCCCTGACGCCGCGAGCCACCGGGTGCAGCCATCGCACCCCGATCCCCGCAGCGGCGAGCCTGTGGATAACCCGGACGACTGGGTGCAGCAGCTGCACCCCGCTTCCGGAACGGGGTGCAACCAGCGCACGACCGGGGTGCAACCCGCGCCGGCACGGGGTGCAGCGGTTGCACCCGAACCGTACAAAGAACCTTCCCGGGAACCGCCCGCCGCCGCGCCCGCGCGCGAGACGCCGCCCGCTGCAAGGGGCGGGTCAGCCGCGGAGTACTTCGCTGCCCTCGGCGACCGTTGGCAGCTCACCGGCCGGCAGCGGGCCAGGCTCATCCCGGCCGTCACGGCGGCACTGGACGCCGGCTGGACGCCCCATGCGCTGGCGGCATTCACCGGCGCCAGCACCACCGGGGTACGGAACCCCTACGCGGTGCTCGCCGCGCGGCTCTCACCCGGCGAGCTGCCCCCGCCACAAGCGCAGCGTGCGAACCGCCCGCCGTGGTGCGGCGAGTGCGACCAGGCCACCCGGATGCTCGGGTTCGACGGCGACTCACCGAGCCCGTGCCCGCGCTGCAAACCGCTGGCCACCCGACCGCGCGGCTTGAGCCGAGAGAGCCGATTCGAGCTACGCCCACCCGTTTCGCGGGCGTCGCCACCATCCGCAGGCGGCTGAGCATCGGGTGGCAAGGCGGCCGGCAGGATCGGATCGGCCCGCTGGCAGCTGCAAGGAAAACGCCTGGGCCATCACGGAAGGTGATCAGCCGTCGGTCAGCGCTTGCCGCGAGTTCCCTGCCGAATCGGAACGGCTGGCAATCGCGCTTTTCTTCGCTGGGCGCCGCCTGCAGAACATTCAATTCTGGGTGAGAAGTGGTGCCCGGGCCCCCGCTCGCTGTCGGCGATGGGCTTGCCGCGGGCGTCACGTTTTGTCAGTGCACGTCGCGGCGCAGGGTGCGGACCAGGCCGAGTGTCAGGGGCAATGCGATCCACAGCAGGGAGGAGGTCGCGATCTGGCCGCCGTGGCCGGCCCACTGGCCGTAGAGGACCCAGCCGTAGGTCTGGCCGGTGTTGACCCAGCGCCCGGCTGCTTGCAGCACCGGGATCATGAGCAGGCTGAACGCGCCGGCGAGTGCGAAGTAGGTGACGATGGCGACGGCGGTGTTGTGCAGCAGGGCGCCGAACGCGATGCCGATGGCCCCGGTGAGCAGGATGAACGCGATGAAGCCTGCCAGTTGGGGCCAGTCCCAGCCGGTGGTGATGTGGCGGCCGCAGGCGTGAGCGGCCAGGATGACTGCCTGGGCGGCCAGGAATGCGAAGCCTGCGCCGGCCAGGCAGATGGCCTGCCCGGTGAGGATCTTGGCGGCCAGGACGCGGCCGCGACGGGGTTCTTGGGTGAAGGTGGTCATCGCGGTCCGCTGGCTCCATTCGGCGGTCATGGCGAGCATGAGCACGACCGGGAGCAGCCGGGTCAGGCCGAGCCCGGCCCAGGCGAGGTAGGAGGCGCGGGACTGGGTGATGTCGCGGGGGAACAGCAGCGGGACTGCCAGGGCGCCGATGGTGGTGACGGCGGTGGCGGCCAGGAGCCAGCGGATGGCGCGGGTGGCGATGGTCTTTTGCCATTCCGCCCGCAGCAGCCGGGCGAATGGGATCGGCGGGAAGTGGGCCGGGCCTGCCGGACGGGCACGGATGGTGGTGGTCATCGGGGCTCCTCCGGGGTGGGTGTCCCGCCGCCGGTGCCGGCGGCGGGGTTGGTCAGGGCGAAGAAGAGGTCTTCCAGGCCGGCGTGCTGTGCGGGCCGGAGCTCGATAAGGGGGAGCCCGGCGATGACGGCGAGCGCGGAGATCTGTGCGGCGCTGACGCCGGTGCTGGTGTCGATGTGCAGCGCGCCGACGGGTGCTGGGGTGAACGGCACGGCGTGCTGGGCTAGGAGCCGCCGCAGCGCCACCTGGTCGCCTGCGCGTACGATCAGGCCGGGTGCCCCCAGCAGGTCGGTCAGGGCCCCGGCCGCGACGATCCGGCCGGCGTTGATGACCACTAGGTGGTCGGCGGTGGCCTGCACTTCGGCCAACAGGTGGCTGGACAACAGCACGGTGCCGCCCTGGTCGGCGAAGTCGCGCAGCAGGCCGCGGATCCAGGCGATGCCCTCCGGGTCGAGGCCGGTGGCGGGCTCATCGAGGATCAGCACGTTTGGTTCGGCGATGAGGGCCTGGGCCAGGCCGAGCCGCTGGCGCATCCCGAGCGAGTAGGTGCCCACGCGCCGGCCGGCCGCGCCGGTCAGGCCGACGGCGGCCAGCATCTGGTCCACGCGGCGGGATGGCATTCCGGTCATGGTCGCGGCGATGCGCAGCGTGGCGCGGCCGGTGCGCCCGGCGTGTAGTGCGGAGGCGTCCAGCAGGGTACCGGCGACCCGCGCCGGGTTGGGCAGGTCGGCGAACCGGTGCCCGGCGATGGTGGCCTGCCCGGTGTCGGGCCGGGTCAGGCCGGTGAGCGCGCGCAGGGTAGTGGTCTTGCCGGCGCCGTTGGGGCCGAGGAACCCGGTGACGGTGCTTTGCTGGCAGGTGAAGGTCACCTCGTCCACCGCGACGATCGGCCCGTACCGCTTGGTGAGGCTGGCGACCGAGATCATGTTCATGCTTTAAAGCGTGCTTCCGGCGGGCCGGCCAGCGCATCGGCCGGGCGGCTACGATGCCCAGTCCAGCCGGCGTGCCTGCCGTGGGGCCTGGTGCCGGCTTTCGCCGGGTGACAGCCGGGGCTGAACTGCTACTTTCGTCGATGCAGCCGGCGACGATTGGCCGTATCCGGGTCCGGCACATGTTTCTAAGCTGGAAATATGGCTGAGCGAGTGCCACGCGCCCGGCGGGACGTAGCCGCGGACGCGGGCTGGGTGGCGCTGTCCGTGGCCGGCGGCCTGCTGTTCCTGATCATCAAACCGGGCCTGCGCGGTGCGGGCCTGCTGCCTGGGCCCCACGCGCCGGCCTTCGCCATCGACGCCGGGCTCGGGGGGGCCGCGTGCGCGGCGCTGTGGTTCCGGCGGCGGTGGCCGGCCGGGATCGCCGTGGCGATGCTGATCCCGTTCGTGGTGTCGCTGCTGGCCGGGGCGGCCGTCCTGCTGGCGGTGCTCAACGTCAGCATGCGCAGGCGGGCCGGTGTCGCCCTGGCCATCGCCGGCCTGTACCTGATCGCCTTTCCCGGGTACTACCTGCTGTGGTACAGCCGGTACCCATTGTGGGTGGCGTGGCTGTGGGCAGTGACCGAGTTCGCCGCCGTGGTGGCCTGGGGCATGTACATCCGAGCCCGGCGCCAGCTCCTTGCCTCACTGCGCGAGCAGGTCGCCCGCACGAAGGCGGCGCAGGAAGTGCTGGCCGAGCAGGCCCGGCACGCCGAACGGACCCGGATCGCCCAGGAGATGCATGACGTGCTCGGCCACCGGGTAACACTCATGGCCCTGCACGCCGGGGCGTTGGAGGTCCGGCCGGACCTGCCGCCCGCCCGGGTAGCCGAAGCCGCCGGCCTGATCCGCGCGACCGCCCGGCAGGCCCTGGAGGAGTTGCGGGCCGCCATCGGCGTGCTCCGCGGCGCCGCCGGGGACGGCCAGGCGCCGCTCACCCCGCAGCCGTCCCTAGGCGACATCACCCGGCTGGTCCAAGAGTCCCGCCAGGCCGGCATGAACGTCACGCTGGACATGCAGGTTGACACGCCGGAGGCAGCGCCGGGAACGCTCGGCCGTGATACCTGCCGGATAGTGCGGGAAGCCCTGACCAACGCAAGCAAACACGCCCACGGCGCCAAGGTCGCCGTGTCAGTCGCCGGCCGCCCCGGCCAGGGACTGCAGGTCACAGTCCGCAACCCGCTGCCGGACCGGTCTGCGCGCGAGCCGCCCCTGCCCGGAACCGGGACCGGACTGGTCGGCCTGGCCGAACGGGTCGCCGTCGCCGACGGCACCCTCTCCTACGGCCCGGACCCGGCCGGGGACTTCGTACTGAACGCGGCACTGCGATGGCCGGCATGACCGGCACCGTGAGCCACTCCGGCACCCCCCGAGGCCATCCACTGCGGGTGCTGCTCGTTGACGATGACCCGCTCGTCCGCGCCGGGCTGCGGACGATCCTGTCATCCGCCAGCGACCTGGACGTGGTTGCCGAGGCCGCCGATGGCGCCGCCGCCATCACCGCCCTCGTTGCCCACCACGTGGACGTGGCGCTGATGGACGTGCGCATGCCCGGCATGGACGGCATCACCGCCACCAAGCACATCACGGCGCTGCCCGACCCGCCCAAAGTACTCGTGCTGACCACCTTCGATCTCGACGAGTACGTATTCGGCGCGCTCCGGGCCGGGGCAAGCGGGTTCCTGCTCAAAGACACCCCCCCGGCCGACATCGTCGGCGCAGTGCGGCTCGTCGCCGCCGGCGATGCCATGCTGTCACCATCGGTCACCCGCACGCTGATCGACCACTACAGCGCCGACACCACCCAGACCCGCCGGACGGCCGCGGAGAAAACGCTCAAGCTGCTAACCGAGCGCGAGCGCGAAGTCGCCGCCGCGGTGGGGAGCGGCCAGTCCAACGCCGACATCGCCGCCCACCTGCACATGAGCGAGGCAACCGTCAAGGCCCACGTATCCCGCATCCTGACCAAGCTGAACGCGACCAACCGCGTACAACTGGCGATCACGATGCACGACGCCGGCCTCGCCTGAGCCGCCAGCGTAGATGAGACCCCACCGGGCCCCAGCGACGGCGCATCCGGCCCGGGCAGACAACTCAAGCTCGTTGACATCGAGCACCCGGGCCGAAGACGGCTGCCTTGATCACGCTTTCCCCCCATGAGCACAAATCGCCCAATTCTGTTTCCCCCCAGCCACCGAAGCGCCGAGCCGAAATACCCGCGCAGATCGGCGGGTACGCGCGCAGTCGCCGTCAGCGAGTTGACCACGCTCTGCGATCGGCGTCATGCGGGACATGCTGACAGCACTCACCCCGCTGATCGCCTACCCCGGCAGTAATCCGGTGGCCGACCTACGGGGCTGTCCTGGGCACCCGTTGGCGGCTCACCATGCCCGTGCGGCGCAGCTTCCCAATCATTCACTGCTCCCCTTCGGGCAGCGGTCACAGGAGCGGCAGACGCCGGGCGGCACCCGACCCGGCACCTGGCCAGGCTGGCATGGCTGAGGTACCAGGCCTGGGTAACGCAGCCGGTTCCGTGAACTGCCAGGCGCACGCTTCGGCGGCGTGCGTGCCTCTGTTCAGGGTCATCCGCGATGGCCGTGACCAGGCACGACATCTGCGGCTGAGCCCAGCGATGGGACCGCATGCGGCTCGTAACTGAGACCACCAAATGAGACCAGGGGCGCACGACGCGCCCGCCTGTCGGCTGCCAGGATCGGTGTTCTCGCAGGTCAGCAGCGGTGGAGGTGGGATTTGAACCCACGGAAGACTTGCGCCTTCACACGCTTTCGAGGCGTGCGCCCTCGGCCACTAGGCGACTCCACCGCCGCTGAGCCTACCTGACCGGCAGCACTGGGCCGGGGCTGACCGGCAGCACGGGGCCTGGGCTACTGGTGGAAGCCGCCGGGGGCACCGAAGTCGGCGGCCCGGCGCCGCCCGGCGAAGAACTCGCGCAGCGGGCGGGCGCACTCCCCGGCCAGCACCCCGCCGATGACTTCGGTCTGCTGGCCCAGCCGGCCGTCGCGCAGCACGTCCCACAGCGACCCCGCGGCCCCGGCCCGCAGGTCGGCCGCGCCGTAGACGAGCCGGTCCAGCCGGGCGGACAGCACCGCCCCGGCGCACATCGTGCACGGCTCCAGGGTGACGACCAGCGTGCAGCCGCCCAGCCGCCAGCCGCCCGCCGCGGCGCCAGCCGCCCGCAACGCTACGATCTCGGCGTGCGCGGTGGGGTCGTGGTCCGCCTCGCACCGGTTGCTGCCCCGGCCGATGACGCCGCCCGCGGCGTCCAGCACGACTGCGCCCACCGGCACATCCGCGGGCATCCGGGCCACCGCCCCGGCCGCCTCGGCGAGCGCGGTGCGCATCGCGGGCTCGAAGCTGGCCAGGTAGCCGGTGGCCATGACGGTCACGGCCCGAGCGCGGCATCCAGGGCCCGGTCCAGCGCCGCGCCGAAGCCGAGCCTGCGCGCGATGCTGGCCAGCGCCTCGTCCGGGAACAGGTCCAGGTCACCGGACAGCGCACCGAGGTCCATCTCATCGACGCCCAGGTCGGCGAAGATCGACATGTCCCCGGCCGGGAGCACCTGGTCCAGGTCGTCCTCGCCGGGGACCGGGATATCCAGGTACTCCAGCACCTGGCGGGCCAGTGGCCAGTCCACCGCGGCGGTCAGGTCGGACAGGAACACCGACACCTGGCCGCCCAGCAGCCGGAGCAGGACGAAGAAGTCGTCACCCACCGCCACCAGGCCGATCGTGCCGCCGATGCTGGGCTGCTGGCGCAGCGCGTGGATCAGGCCGTGCAGCTCCTCGGTCAGCGCCACCGGCAGCACTTCGGTATCCCAGGCCTCGTCTTCACGGTAGACGATCACGGCGACGTTGCCGCCATTTACATCTGTCATCGCCCACCTCATCAGCGCTGCCTGCCCAAGGAATGGTGTCAGATCGGCAGCAGGCCCGGGTGCGAATCCGCCGCCTCAGTAGCACCGCGTAACCCGGGGAATGAATCACTACCCCAGGCATGCGGATGTGCACCTATCGTGATCAATACCAGGAACTCGCCCCAGCTGTGCCGCAAGTCCCAATTTTGCTGGCCAGTAGGATGAGTGACCTCAGTACCGGGCGGGGATCAAGGTACGGTGGCTGCCTGCAGATCGGGAAGCATTGGTAAAGCAATTACGCTGGGCTAAGCTGAGATAACAGGCTGAGGCCCACACGCTGGGAGTTGACCATGAAGCTCAAGCAGATCCTCGGCTGGGCGGCCGTCGCCTTCTTGGCGTTCTACCTGCTGACGCAGCCAACGGCGGCCGGGCACGTGGTGCATAACATCATCGACGGGCTGCGGTCCGCCGGTAACTCCGTGGCCACGTTCTTCAACTCGATCTGAGCACCTGGTATGAGGCTGATCACGCCGCGGAACGCGGGCCCCGCCTCGGTCAACAAGTACCTGCTGCCCCATGAGGAGCAGGTGATCACGGTGCGCAAGCACCCGGCGGTGCTGATCGGCCCCATCGCGCTCGCCCTCGGCGCGATCCTGATCTCGATCGTGCTGGGCACCACGGTCCTGATGCACACCAAGAACGCCGCCATCGTGCTCATCATCGTGTGCCTGATCTTCCTGGCCTACCTGGGCTACCGGACCTGGGAGTGGTCCGAGGAGTACTTCGTGGTGACGTCCGAGCGGATGCTCCAGGCCAGCGGGACGTTCACCCGCAACGTCGCCATGATGCCGCTGGTCAAGGTGACCGACATGAGCTTCCAGCGCAGTTCCCTGGGCCGGGTGCTGGGCTACGGGTCGTTCATCCTGGAGTCGGCGGGCCAGGACCAGGCGCTGCGCACCATCACCCATGTGCCCTACCCGGAACAGCTGTACCTGGAGATCTGCGGCCTGCTCTTCCCCTCGGAGATCCCGTGCCCGCGGTGTGACGGCCAGGGCCTGATCACCGAGCGGAACGAGGATGGCGAGGAGACCATGTACGTGTGCCCGCTGTGCGGGGGCAAGAAGAAGATCTCGGTGGGCAGAACGCTCAACGAGCGGGACGAGACCCTGGTGTTCCCGAACAATAGAGACCCCGGCGACGACTGACCGGGCCAGCCTGGAGAGTTAGGCCCCCTTCCCCGGGGTTCGTGCTGCCGGACGATCGGCGATCGCCCGGCAGCACGAGTCCGGGATCAGGGCCCGGTCACAAACTGACCACCGCGATGCCCGCGATGGCCAGCATCAGCCCGGCCAGCTGCACCGGCCGGAGCCGCTCGTCCAGCGCCACCCGGGCCAGCAGCACGGTCACCCCCGGGTACAGCGAGGTGAGCACGACCGCGATGCCGAACAGGCCGGCCCGGGTGGCCAGCACGTAGCACACGTTGGCCGTAGCGTCGAGCAGCCCGGAGCCGACCACCGCGGCCAGCACCCGCGGGCTCGCGCCGCGCCAGGCCGGCGGCGCACCGGCCCAGACGGCCATGGCCAGCGCGATAACCGCCCCGGCGACCCGGGACAGCGCGCTCGGCCACAGCACCCCGGATGTCGCGGCGACCCGCAGGAACGTGAAGAACAGGCCGAACGCGATCCCGGCGCCGATCCCGTAGGCCAGCCCGCGGGACACTGGAGGGTGCCTGGACGTCTCGCCAGCACCGCCGCCTTCCATGCTCACCAGGACCGTGGCCAGCACGCAGATGACGCCGCCCGCGTAGACGGCCGGCCCGGGCCGCTCCCCGGTGGCCATGGCCACGCCCACCGGGAGCACGGTTGACACCACCGCGGACACCGGCGCGACCACGCGCATCGGCCCGGCGGCCAGCCCCGCGTAGAAGACGATCAGCCCGGCCCCGCCCGCCGCGCCCCCGGCTACCGCCCACGGGACCCCGGCCAGGGCGGGCGACCCGCCCGCCAGCAGCGCGGCGGCCAGCAGCACGACCACCCCGGCCGGGGCCGACACGGTCAGCACCGAGAGGGCACGTATCCGCCGGGACACCGCGCCGCCGAGGAAGTCAGCGCTCCCGTAGAGCACGGCGGCGGCCAGGGCGAAGACGACGACCACGCGGGACTCCCGGCTACAGTGTCTGAGTCCAGCGCCGGGCCGGCGCCGGGCTGGCGGACGGGGTCGGTCAAAATATTGAACCGCGTAGTTCATTATACCGACCGACGCCCGCCCAGGGAAATGGGTAAACTTCATGGCTGCGCACGACATAACGACCGCCCTGGCCCGGACCACGCAGGCGCTCCGGGCCGAGCGGGGCTGGTCGCTGGACCAGCTGGCCGCCCGGTCCGGGGTGAGCAAGGGTGTCCTGGTCGCCGTCGAGCAGGGCCGGTCCAACCCCAACCTGGCCACCCTGGCCCGGATCAGCGATGCGTTCGGCGTGCCGGTGACCAGGCTGGTCGAGGTGGCCTCCGAACCGAGGGTGCAGATCTCCGGGCGGCCGACAGGCCGGGTGCTCTGGCACGGCCCGGCCGGGGGAACGGGCACCATCATCGCCGCCACCGACCCGCCCTGGGCGGCCGAGTTCTGGCGCTGGACGGTGCAGCCGGGCGAAGGCTGGGGCGGCGACGCGCATCCCCCGGCCACCCGCGAGCTGGCCTGGGTGGAGAGCGGGCACGCTCACGCTGACCGTGGCCGGGACGAGCGTACCAGGTCAGCGCGGGCCAGTCGCGCGCGGTTCTCCGGCGGCCTGCCGCACTCCTACCGCAACGACGGGACGGCCCCGCTGGTCCTGACCATGATCGTCGTCGTCCCGCCCGCACCAGGCTGATCCGGGGCGTGGCTACACTGGGTCGATCAGACCGGGCCACGATCCGGGCAATGCTAAATTTTCCCATAATGCAGGCCACCAGCCTTCGCCTGCGGATTGGCAGCCGATCAGGCTTGTGAACGGGCCGTACGGCGCGGCCGAGCCGGAGTTTTCCTGGGAGAAAGCATGCGAGTCGTGGTGACAGGTGGTGCCGGTTTTCTCGGCTCGCATCTATGTGACGCCATAATTGCCCGCGGTGACACCGTCGTTTGCGTGGACAACTTCGCCACCGGTCGTCCCGATAATGTCGCGCACCTGATTGGCGAGGCCCGAGTTCACGTGCGTGGAGGCCGACGTCAGCTCCGGGCTCGACGTGCGCCGGGCCGGTGCACGCCGTAGCCCATCTGGCCAGCCCGGCTTCGCCGCCGGACTACCTGCGGCTGCCGCTCGAGACACTCGCCGTCGGGCAGCCGCGGGACCGAGAACGCGCTGCGCCTGGCCGACCGCAACCAGGCGCGCGTTTCGTGCTCGCCTCCACCAGCGAGGTCTACGGTGACCCGGCCGTGCACCCGCAGTCCGAGGACTACTGGGGCAATGTCAACCCGGTCGGCCCGAGAAGTGTTTACGACGAGGCTAAGCGATTCGCCGAGGCGCTGACCCGCGCCTACGGCGATATCGCGCGGCACCAATGCCGGGATAATCCGGATCTTCAATACGTATCGGCCCGCGGATGAGCGCGCGGGACGGGCGCATTGTCACGAACTTCATCACCCAGGCGCTGAACGGCGACCCACTGACCATTTACGGGGACGGCAGCCAGACCCGCAGTTTCTGCTATGTCGATGACCTTATCCGCGGCATCGTGAGCATGATCGACTGCGCCGAGCACGGCCCGGTGAATCTGGGCAACCCAGAGGAATTCACGGTGGCCGAATTCGCGCAGCTCGTGCTCCGGATCACCGGGTCGCCTCGGTGGTGGAAGCACCTGCCGCTGCCGGTGGACGACCCGACCCGGCGCTGCCCGGTGATCACCCGGGCCAGCACGCTGCTCGGCTGGAAGCCGGAGATCCGGGTCGAGGACGGGCTCCGCCGGACCGTGGAGTGGTTCCGCTCCCGCCCGGACGAGGTACGGCTCGCCTCAGCCACCCGCCAGGCCTGAGCGTGGCCTGGTCGTAGCGGCCTACGCCCAGCGTCTGGGTGGCCTAGGCGCGGCGGGCCGCGCCCAGCGTCCGGGCGGTCCACCCGGCGGCCCGCCACTGCCCCAGCGGCAGCACGTTGCGCCCGTCCAGGATGCGCGGCGCCCGCACCACCGACCTGAGCTGCACCGGGTCGAGGTCCCGGTACTCCCGCCACTCGGTGAGGTGCAGGACCACATCGGCCGCCTCACAGGCCTTGACCGCCTCCTCGGCGTAGTCCAGGCCCGGGCACACCTGGCGCGCGTTGTAAGTGGCCCGCGGGTCGTGCACCCGGACCACCGCGCCCTCGGCCTGGATCGCGGCGGCCACGCTCAGCGCGGGCGAATCGCGCACGTCGTCGGTGTCCGGTTTGAAGGCCGCGCCGAGCACGGCCACGTTCCGCCCGCTGAACGAGCCGCCAGCCAGGTCACGGGCCACGTCCACGGCCAGGCCGCGCCGGGCCACGTTGATCTTGTCGACCTCGCGGAGGAACTGGAGCGAGTCGCCCACACCCAGTTCGTCGGCCCGGGCCAGGAACGCCCGGATGTCCTTGGACAGGCAGCCGCCGCCGAAGCCGAGCCCGGCGGACAGGAAGCGCCGCCCGATCCGGGTGTCGTGCCCGAGCGCGTCGGCCAGTGTCATCACGTCCGCCCCGGCCGCGTCACACACGTTCGCCACCGCGTTGATGAAGGAGATCTTGGTAGCCAGGAACGCGTTCGCCGCCACCTTGACCAGTTCCGCGGTAGCCAGGTCGGTCGCGAGGTAGGGGGTGCCAGCCGCCAGCACCGGGGCGTAGACGGCACGCAGCGTCAGGTCGGCCGATTCCGACGTCGAGCCCACCACGATCCGGTCCGGCCGCAGCGTGTCCTGCACCGCGAGCCCCTCGCGGAGGAACTCCGGATTCCAGGCCAGCTCCGCGCCGCGGCCCACCGGGGCCAGCTCGGCGATCCGGGCCGCCAGCCGGGCGGCCGTGCCGACCGGCACGGTGGACTTGCCTGCCACCAGGCAGTCCCGGGTCAGGTGCGGGGCCAGGCCGTCGATCACGGCCTCGATGTGGCTCAGGTCCGCACCGGACGCGCCGGGCAGTTGCGGGGTGCCGACACAGATGAAGTGCACGTCGCCGAACTCGGCCGGCCTCGGCCAGTGAGGTGCTGAACCGCAGCTTCCCCGAGCTCACCGCCCGGAGCAGGATGTCCTCGAGCTCAGGCTCGAAGAACGGCGCCCGCCCCTCAGCCAGTGCGGTGATCTTGCGGGCGTCGGTGTCCACGCCGAGCACCTCGTGCCCGAGCTCCGCCATGCAGGCAGCGTGCACCGCCCCTAGGTACCCGGTGCCGATTACCGTGATGCGCATGCCGCCCTCTCCGGAAGATCGTTCACAGCGCCGCCCCCAGCCGCGCCCAGCATGCCGCTACGTCCGCGTACGCAGCATAGACGGCAAAAAGGATCTGTATGTCCGCGTCGCCAGGAACTTAACCGACGTTTACCTGCTTGTACCAATGAGATTCAGCCCGCAGGCACCGGCCGCCCGCCCGGCGGCCAGGAAGGCGAGACTGTGCGCTTCGTGTTCAGCCCGCCCACTGAGGACGCGGCCGGCCTGCTCACCCTGCCCTGGACGGAGCCGCTCGAAGAGTGGCGGGACCCGCGGCTGGTGGAGATCCGGCAGCGGGGCATCTCCCGGCACATCGTCCGGTTCGTCGCCGACGACGGGGAGCTGTACGCGGTCAAGGCGATCAACGAGGACCTGGCCCGGCGCGAGTACCGGCTGCTGCGCAAGCTGGCCGAGCTCGGCGTGCCCGCGGTGCACGTGGTGGGCGTGGTGGTGGACCGCGGGCCGGACATGGACGCGATCCTGGTCACCCGGTTCCTGGACTACTCCACCACCTACCGGGCGGTGTTCTCCAGCCCGCGCGGCGGCCAGCCTACCGACCGGCTGCTGGACGCGCTGGTCGAACTGCTGGTCCGGCTGCACCTGTCCGGCTTCTTCTGGGGTGACTGCTCGCTGTCCAACACGCTGTTCCGCTACGACGCCGGCACGCTGGAGGCGTACCTGGTCAACGCGGAAACGAGCGAGCAGCATCCGGTGCTCACGGCCGGGCAACGGCGCTATGACGTGGAGCTCGCGGAGGAACGGGTCTACGGCGAGCTGCTCGACCTGCAGGCGGGCGAGCTGCTCAGCCCGGACGTGGACCCGCTGGAGATCGCGGCCGAGCTGCCCCGGCGCTATCAGCTGCTGTGGGACGAGCTGACCCGGGAGGAACTGCTGCACCCGGATGATCAGCGGTTCCGCATCGCGCACCGGCTGCGGCGGCTCAACGAGCTGGGCTTCGACGTGGACGAGGTGGAGCTGATCAGCACCCCGGACGGGAACCGGCTGCGGCTGCGGACCAAAGTGGCCGAGTCCGGGTACCACAGCCGCCAGCTGTTCCTGCGCACCGGGCTGACCGCGGAGGAGAACCAGGCCCGGCGGCTGCTCAACGACATCGCCAGCTACCGCGCCCACCTCGAGCAGCAGCGCGGGCACCCGGTGCCGGAGATGGTGGCGGCCAGCGAGTGGCTGGCCGACAGCTACGATCCGGTGATCGCGGCGATACCCGGGGAACTGCGCGGCCGGCTGCCGCCAGCCGAGATCTTCCACGAGATCCTCGTGCACCGCTGGTACATGTCCGAGGCGGCCGGGACCGACGTCGGTACGGCCGCGGCGGCGCGATCCTACTTCCAGACCGTGCTGCCCGGGGTGCCGGAGCTGCTCAGCGAGGACGCGCCGGCCGAGGACTCCGAGATGCTGTCCTGACGGCGGCCGGCCGCGATCATGGCCAGGCCCAGCACCAGCGCCCCGGCGGCGGTGGCCGCCGCCGTGATCAGCCGGCCGTCGGCCTGCCGGGTGCACACCTGCTCGAGCTGCTGCTGCTGGGCCGCGGACGCCTGCCGGCCACCGCCGCCCCCGGTGTTCACGATCCCCGGATTGAGCCGGACCTGCAGCGCGCTGTCCGAGCTGAGCCCGGGGCCGCAGTAGCCGACACCGCCGGGCACGGCCACCAGCCGCAGCGGGATGAAGAGCAGGGCCAGCGCCGCGGCCAGGCCGCCCGCGGCAACGGCGACACCGCACAGCCGGATGAATCCGCGCATGGCTGCCTCCCTCGTCCCACGGTGGCACAGCTACTGACGAGACTACGTGTGGCCGCCCGGGGAGGTTCCCGGGATGCCGGCCATCCCGGGGCGCGGAGCCGGCTCAGCGTCAGCTGGCGCAGCCGCCCTGGGCCCTGGCCGCAGCCACATCGGCCGCCACCGTGCCGTGCCGGTACAGGCCAAGGTCCTGGGTGAGAACCCCCAGGAGCCACCCGTGTAGACGAGCATCTCGGTCAGCGTCCCCCGGTGCCCGCCCCCGGTCACGGCGGCGGTCACGGTGGCGGTCACGGTGGCGGAATTGCCGCTGACCGCCAGGTGCGTGATCTTGTAGCTGGCGCCCGCGCAGGCCTGGTGCACGGCCACCCAGGCCTGCTGGGTGATCGCCTGCCGGGCGGCGGCACTCAGCATCTCGTACGTGACGCCGAACTGCCCGGCCGAGGCCAGCGAGAGGTAATCCCCGGCATCCGCGCGCACCGCGGCGTCGGTGGCTGGCTCGTCCAGGTGCACGGTGCGCCGCGGCCGGGGCTGCGGAGTACTCCTGAACCCGGCGGCGGTGGACCCGCCCGCCGAGCACGCCGCCACAGCCAGCCCGGCGGTGACCACGGCCGCGGTCACCGCCATCGCGCGGTATCGCATCGTGCCTTCCTCCCCGGCTACGCCGCCGTGCGGCGACGCATAGAAGACGCCCGCCGGGAGGATACGGTGCACGAGCCCGGCCGATCCGCGGCCCGCGGCCCGCGGCCCGCTAACGGCCTACCTCGGCCCGGCGCGGCCAGCGCCGCCGGCCGCGCCGGGCCTGTTTCCGGGCACAGCTCCGGCAGGCCGGGACGGTGCCTGCGACCGCTACCGCGGGTATCGACAGTAACCAGTGCCGGCGCAGGCAGCGGCACGGCTCCCCGCCGGCCGGGACCGGGCTGACGTCCTGCGGGCAGGCCCGGCCGGCCGACAGGTCCACGTGGGCCCAGTGCGGTGGCTGCTCAGTGGCCGCCCAGCGCAGCGGGTGCCCGGCCGCCGCGCACACCACGCCGGACAGTTCCGGCACCACGGCCAGGCCCGGCAGCAGCCCGGGCTGGGCCAGTTCGGTGGCCCGGGCCAGATCCGGCTCGCCGACCAGCCCGGCCACCGTGGCCAGCTCCCACCGGGCTAGATGGCTGCCTTCTGACGGGCAGTACCGGCCGCGCTCCGCCTGGCACGCGCGGCAGGGCATACTGCGGACCGCTTCAGCCAGGTCGGTGGGCATCGCGCCGTCCATCGCGGTCGCCACCGTTCCCTCCACCATGTAGTCAGTTACTTACACATAGTAGTTACTCGTCCGCATCCCTGATAAGTTTCGACGACAGAGGTACTTGTCGGCCATGGGTGAGCTGCCCCCGTCACTAGGCCGTCACACATTGGCCTCCCTGAGCTGCAGCTCCACGGGCCGGGAAGCCCCCGCCGCCGCACGCAGGTGACCACCCATCCAGCGGCGCCGAGATGATCGCATCCGGCGACTCCACGCCCGCCGCAGTGATGACTCAGCGTACTCATAGCATGACGTTAAGTTATTGAGCCGGACACTGCGCCTACCTGGCCGCGCACGCCGGGCCCCAGCACCCTGAACCCTGGCGGCAGCACTCGGCCACGATCATGGGCCGGGATCAGTCGCCGCGGCCAGCGCGTCGCGGACCACGCGGATCAGGTGCTCGGCGGTGAACGGCTTCGGCAGGAATGCCCCGGCCGGGTCACCACCCAGCTGGCCCCCGCCAGCCGACTGGTCGGAACCGGACATGCGGACGATGGGCAGGCCGGGTTTCAGGGCGGTGATGCGCTCGGCCAGCAGGGGGCCCTCGAACCCCGGCATGACCGTGTCGGCCAGCAGCCGCTGGAACTCCTCAGTGGCGGCCAGCGAGAGCGCCTCGGCGCGCCGGCGTTTCGTCTCGAACGGCGGCACCTGCTCGCCCCGGCGCAGCCGTCGAAGATCGGCCCGAGCTCATCGCGCCGGTCCGGCGGGATGAGGACGGCCACGTTCTGCCCGATGATCTCCTCGGCCGGGTACCCGTACATCCGGGCCGCACCCGCGTTCCAGCTGGTGATCACGCCGTCGAGCGTCTTGCCCAGGATGGCGTCGTTAGACGACTCGACGATGGCGGCCAGCCGTGCGGCCAGCTCGAATTCGTGGCCCGTTGCGGCGGGATCGGCTCCCATGGCTCCCCCCTCAGGGCTGATCCGCGACCAGGTCTGTACCTCAAGCTAACACCAGTAACACAGCGTCGCCATCGCGCGCCGGCCGGTGACCGGCCGGGCCGGGGCCAGCTAGCCGGCTGCGCGGAGGCGGCGGGCGAACGCGGCCGCGGCGGCGGCCGGGTCGGCGGCCTCGGTGATGGCGCGGACCACCACCACCCGGCGGGCCCCCGCGGCGAGCACGTCGTCCAGCCGGCCGAGGTCGATGCCACCGATCGCGAACCAGGGCCGGGCGGGCCGGCTGGCCGCCACCGCACCGAGCAGGCCGAGGCCGGTGGCTGGCCGCCCCGGCTTGGTCGGGGTGACCCAGAGCGGCCCGGCGCAGAAGTAGTCCACCCCCGGCTCGGCCGCCGCGGCCGCGGCCTGGGCCGGGCTGTGGCTGCTCCGGCCGATCAGCGGGCCCGGGCCGAGGATCCGCCGGGCCACCGGCACCGGCAGGTCATCCTGGCCGAGGTGCAGTACGCCGGCCCCGGCCGCCAGGGCGACGTCGGCCCGGTCGTTCACCGCCAGCAGCCGGCCGTGCCGCCGGCAGGCGGCGGCGAACACCCGGAGCAGGTCGAGTTCCTCGCGCGCTTCCAGGCCCTTCTCGCGCAGCTGCACGATGTCTACCCCGGCCGCGAGCACCGCGTCGAGGAAACCGGCCAGGTCACCCTGGGCCCGGCGGCCGTCGGTGCACAGATACAGCCGGGCGTCCGCCAGCCGGCCCCGCAGATCCGTCGTCACCGCGCCATCAAAGCACGCGCCAGAGGGGGCGCGCCTTAGCGCACACCTCCGGAGGCGCAACGCAAGCAGCGCCCCGGAGGCGCAAATGTTACTGTTGCCCACGTCGGCACGTACCGACCACGGGAGCCCCCGGCCGGGGCTGAGAGGGAGGCTGGTCCGCCTCCGACCGTCGAACCTGATCCGGGTCATACCGGCGAAGGGAGCCCTCATGGCCGTTACCGCAGACCTCGTGGTGGTGGGCGGCGGCGTCATCGGCACTGCGATCGCCTGGCGTGCCGCCGCGGCCGGGCGCGGCGTGGTCCTGATTGACCCGGAGCGGGCGGACGGCGCATCCCTGGTCGCCGCGGGGATGCTCGCGCCGGTGTCGGAGAGCATGTTCGGCGAGGACGCGCTGCTCCGGCTCAACCTGCTGGCCGTCCGCCGGTTCCCCTCCTTCGCGGCCGAGCTGGAACAACGCACCGGCCGGGCAGTCGGCCTGCGCCAGGAGGGCACGCTGGCCGTGGCCTACGACCCGGGCGACCACGCGGCCCTGCTCCGGCTGACCGAGTTCCGCCGCTCGGTGGGCCTGGCCGCGGCCGAGCTCGACCGCCGGGCCATCCGCAAGCTGGAGCCGTTCCTGGCCCCGGAGGTACGCGGCGGCGCGCTCTTCGACGGTGACTGGTCGGTGGACAACCGGCGCTACCTGGCCGCGCTGGGCCAGGCGGCGCGGCACGCCGGGACGCGCATCGTGCCCGGCCGGGTGACCGGCATCGTGGCCCGGGACGGCCAGGTGTCCGGCGTCGCG
Source organism: uncultured Actinomycetes bacterium (assembly GCA_963834515.1). Classification (GTDB taxonomy): domain Bacteria; phylum Actinomycetota; class Actinomycetes; order Streptosporangiales; family Streptosporangiaceae; genus RYN-230. The sequence goes on from CAWICB010000003.1 coordinate 384,474, forward strand.
CTGGCCGGTGACGGGCCCGCCATCAGCTGCGCAACCGTGGTCGTGGCGGCCGGCTGGGCGTCAGCTGGGATCGCCGGCCTGCCCGGCCGACTGCCGGAGGCGGTCCGCCCGGTCAAGGGCCAGCTGCTCCGGCTGCGGCTGCCGGCCGCCATGCCCCCGGTGCTCAGCCACACGGTGCGCGCGGTGGTGCGCGGCACCGACGTGTACCTGGTGCCGCGGGCTAATGGCGAACTGGTGGTGGGCGCCACCCAGGAAGAACGGGGCCCGGACCGGACCGTTACGGCCGGCGCCGTGCATGACCTGCTCCGCGACGCGATCAGCGTGCTGCCGGTCATCAGCGAGCTGGTGCTGGCCGAGACCTGCGCCGGCCTGCGGCCCGGCACCCTGGACAACGGCCCGGTCGTCGGCCCCACCGGGCCGGCCGGGCTGCTGCTGGCCACCGGGCACTACCGCAACGGCATCCTGCTCTCGGCGGTGACCGCCGACGCCGTGCTGGCCTGGCTGACCGGCCGGCCGCCCGCCGCCGAGTGGGCCCCGTTCACCCCGGACCGGTTCACCGCCCCGGTGAGGTGCGCGTGAAGCTGACCGTCAACGGCGAGCCCCGTGAGGCACCGGCCGACGCCACGGTGGACCAGGTCGTGGCCATCGTGACCGCCCACCCGGCCGGGGTGGCGGCCGCCGTCAACGGCGAGGTCGTGCCGCGCCGGGCCTGGCCCGGCACCCAGCTGAGCGACGGCGACCAGGTCGAGGTGGTCACGGCCGTGCAGGGAGGTTGAGATGACAACCGGAACTGAGCCGGCGGCGTCCCCCCGGGACAGCACCGCGTCCTGGGTGCTGGGCGGCCGGGAGCTGGGCTCGCGGCTGATCGTGGGCACCGGCGGGGTGCAGAGCCTGGACGTGCTCGGCCGGGTGCTGGCCGCCTCGGGGACCGCGGTCAGCACGGTGGCCATGCGGCGGGTCGCGCCGGGCGGCACCGGCTCGCTGCTCGGCACGCTGCAGCGGGCCGGGGTGCACATCCTGCCCAACACAGCGGGCTGCCACACGGCCAGCGAAGCGCTGTTCACCGCGCGGCTGGGCCGGGAGGCGCTCGGTACCGACTGGGTCAAGCTGGAGGTGGTGGCCGACGACACCACCCTGCTGCCCGACGCGGTAGAGCTGCTGGACGCGGCCCGGCTGCTGGTGGGCGACGGCTTCACCGTGCTGCCGTACACGAACGACGACCCGGTCCTGGCCCGGCAGCTGGAGGGCGCGGGCTGCGCGGCGGTGATGCCGCTCGGCGCGCCGATCGGGTCTGGGCTCGGCATCCGCAACCCGCACAACATCGCGATGATCGTGGCCCAGGCCGGGGTCCCGGTCATCCTGGACGCGGGCATCGGCACGGCCAGCGACGCCGCGTTCGCCATGGAACTGGGCTGCGCCGGGGTGCTGATCGCGTCGGCCATTACCCGCGCCGCCGACCCGGAGCGGATGGCCCGGGCCATGCGGCTGGCCGTGGCGGCCGGGTACGACGCCCGGGCCGCCGGGCGGATCTCCCGGCGCTGGCACGCCCAGGCGTCTAGCCCGGTGGCCGGGATGCCCGAGGGGCCGGCCTCATGACACCCCCGAGAGTCCTCACTATCGCCTCGTCCGACTCTGGGGGCGGCGCGGGTATCCAGGCCGACCTGAAGGCGTTCGCCCGGTGCGGCGCGCACGGCATGTCCGCGATCGTGGCGCTGACCGCACAGCACACCCGGGGCGTGACGGCCATCCACGAGGTGCCACCGGAGTTCGCCCGGGCGCAGATCGACGCGGTGCTGGACGACATCGGGGCGGACGCGGCCAAGACCGGGATGCTGTTCTCCGCACCCCTGATCGAGGCGGTCGCGGCGGCGCTGGCCCCGCGCCGCCTGCCGCTGGTCGTGGACCCGGTCATGGTGGCCAGCTCGGGGGCCCGGCTGCTCCGCGAGGACGCCGTGGAAACCCTGATCGGCCGGCTGTTCCCGCTGGCCACCGTGATCACCCCGAACCTGCCCGAGGCCCAGGCGCTGGCCCAGCTGAAGACCGAGGACCGCGCGGTGCTGGCCGAGCGGCTGGCCGAGCTGGGTGCACCCGCGGTGCTGATCACCGGCGGGCATGGCGCGCAGCCCGTGGACCACCTGTTCGACGGCTCGGCCCACCTGCCAATCCCGGTCGCCCGGCATCCGGTCGCGGCCACGCACGGGGCGGGCTGCACGCACTCGGCTGCGCTCGCGGCCGGCCTGGCCGCCGGGCTGCCGCTGGCCGCAGCCGCGCGCCGGGCGGCGTGGATCGCCGGGGACGCGGTCGCCCACGGGCTCGCCGGGCTCGGCGGCGGTGATGGGCCGGTGCACGTTCTGCACGATGTGCCAGACTTCGCTGGCAGCCGCTTACCCCCGCAGGGAGCCCCACATGAGTGACCGGTTCAGCACTGAGCTGTGGGCTGACATCACCGACATCTACGACGCGATCCTGGCCCACCCGTTCCTCGCCGGGCTGGCCGACGGCAGCCTGCCCCGGGAAGCGTTCGGCTTCTATGTCGTGCAAGATGCGCTGTACCTGCAGCGTTATGCGAACGCGCTGGCCCTCATCGCGGGCCGCGCGCCGGATTCCGCGGCCACCGAGATGTTCGCCCGGCACGCGGCGGACGTGCTCGCGGTGGAGACCACGTTGCACGGGTCACTGCTGGCTGACCTGGGCATCGACCCGGAGGCAGCCGCCCGGGCGTATCCTGCGCCGACCACGCTGGCCTACACCAGCTACCTGCTCGCCACGGTGCACGGCGGCTCATACGCCGAGGGCGTGGGCGCGGTGCTGCCGTGCTACTGGATCTACTGGGAGGTGGGCAAGGAGCTGATGCGCCGCGGCTCACCGGACCCCCGGTACCAGCGGTGGATCGACATGTACGGCGGCGAGGAGTTTGGCGAGGTGGTCCAGTCGGTGCTGGACGTCACCGACCGGCTGGGCCCGGAGCTGACCCCCGCGCAGCGGGCCCAGGTGCACCAGCACTTCCGCACCACCAGCCGGTACGAGTGGATGTTCTGGGACATGGGTTACCGGGAGGAGAGCTGGCCAGTCTGACCCGGCCCGGCCGGCTGGCGCCCGCGCATGGTGCGCACCCTCGCGGGTATTTTCTGGCCCGTCCATCCGGGACAGCGCGGGCCTAGGAGGAGGCATGACCAGCAGCCCGTCAGCCGGCGATCGGGCAGACGGGGGGGACGTTGTATTCACACTCGGCCGGGGGTACCGGGCCCCGCTGCTGCGGCGCGGCGCGGTTGCAGTCACGTTGGGTGGCATAGCAGCGGTGCTGGCCGGTTCGGGGTTCGTACCGCTGATCACGTGGGTGGCCGCGGTGGTCTTTGGTGCAGGTGCCCTGCTTGAGGCAGTGCTGTATGTATGGCAGGGCCGGTTCAGGACCCGACTGACCGCGCGCGGGATCGAAGCCCGGGGCTATTTCGATCACTTCATCCCGTGGTCCGAGGTGACCGGCATCGAGGCCGGCGGGACGGCCATACCGGACGCCGAGCCTGCCCCGCTAGCGGGGCGGCCGTGGGATTCACCAGCGCGGCAGCCGCTGTCCCGGCTAACCCACCCCTACGAAGGCGGCTACCGCGGCCAGCTGGCGTCTGTCCGGGTGATACGGCGCCGGGACCGGGGTGTGCTGCTGCGGGCTCCCCTGGTCACGTCCTGGCAAGACGATCCGCGGTTCGAGGACAAGGTGCAGATCCTCGGTCAGTGGCGGCGCGACTATGGCCAGGTGGATGCGCAATAGCCAGGAACGGCCAGGAGATCGGGCTGATGAGTGCGGGTGCTAGGTCTGATCACCAGATCCGCCCCGATCCGGGACCGGTACGGGTGCCGGTGCCGGTGCCACCCCGGGCGGGCTCGATCCCGTCCCGGTCATTCGACGCCCCGCCCGGCGAGGCACCCAATGAGTATGCTGACCCAGGCCCTGGCCCGGCTGGGCTGTACGGGCTGGCCAGTGTAGTCTGGGCCACTCAGCTGACGAGCTGGGCGACAAAAGTGTAGATGACCATCACGCTGGTCACGACCACGGCGATGCGCAAAGCCCACAAGGCCGCTCGTGCCCGCGTGCTGAGCTGGGCGCGGGCGACTGGGCACTGCCTTCTGGCGGTGAGCTGCCCCGGCTCGAGGACGGTGGCGAGTTCCTCCCCAGCTTGCTCCGTTTCCGCATCTGGTGTCATCGGGCTAGCCCCCAGCGGTGAGGTGTGCGGCCTGCAGGAACGAGTCGATGGCGTATGCCGCGCCGCAGGCCGCCACGAACACGGTGACTGCGATGGCGATCCCGGTGGCCCGGGCTGTGCTGGCCCAGTTGCCCATCAGCTGCCGGTCACCGGCCAGCATGATCATGAACACCAGCGTGACCGGGAGGAGCACGGTGGCGAGCACGTTCGCGTTCAGCATGATCGCCAGCAGCGGCGCCCGGGGAATCAGGATGATCGCGGCGGCGATCAGCGCGACCGTGATATTGACGCCATAGAAAAGGGCGGCCCGGCGCGGGGAATTGTTGAAGCTATGGGGGGCGCCGGCGCACTCGCCGGCTGAGTAGGCCGTGCTGGCGGAGATGGTCAGGATGGCCACCGCGCCCGCCTCGATCAGCCCGAGCGCGAAGACCGCCGCCACCGCCCGGCCGGATACCCGGGCCAGGGCGGTGGGGAAACCGGCCCCGGCCAGGCCCTGGATGTCTGCACCGCCATGGGTAGCGAGCGCGGTCCCGGCGATGAACGCCCCGCAGCCGAACAGGGCGGCCAGTATGGCGCCGACGACCGTGTCAATGCGGCCATGCCCGACGTCGCGCGGCGCCAAGCCCTTGTCGGCCGAGGCGCTCTGCTGGAAGAACACCATCCACGGCGTCACCGTGGCACCGACCGTCGAGGCGATCAGCAGCAGCAGTGTGTGCAGGTTCCCACCCGGCACCGGGGAGAAGGTCACCAGCGACTGCCCAGCCACTGTCCAGTCCGGCCGGACCATGATCGCCGCGGCCAGGAACAGCCCGTTGAAAATCGCCAGGCCGAGCACGATCCGCTCCCACCGCCAGTACCGGCGGCCGCTGAGCGTGAACACCACCAGCAGCACACCGGCCCCAGCCGCGACAGGCGGGCCAAGGCCGAAAAAGGCCAGCCCGATGCGGATCACAACGAACTCGGCGACCAGCGTGACCAGGTTGGTGACCAGCAGATCACCGGCAGCGAACCAGCCCCACACCGGCCCGAACCGCTGCAGCACAAGTTCCCCGTAGCCGCGGTGAGTGACCGCGCCGACCCGCATGCACATCTCCTGGCAGCACACCGCCATCGCGAACGTAACCACGATGAACGGCAGGAAGAACCCAACACCGTAGGTGGCCCCAGTGGCGGCGTAGGACACCATGCTCGGGCCGTCGTTCTCCCCCAGCATGGCCACGATCCCCGGGCCTGCCAGCAGCCACAGCAGGTACCAGCGGCGCCCGCCCCGTCGGGCGCGGTGCACTCGCAGCCGGTCACGTGACCGCGCCCGGTCCTCGGGTGTCAGCAGCGGCAGCGCCACCGCCCCACCGGGCTGCGCCCCAGACGCCGGGGGCGGGCTCACCGCACTGCCTCCACCCTGATCGCGGCGGCCACGTGAGCATCCAGCAGATGGATCCCGGATCGCCCGCCGGCCGTCACAGCCCCGCCCGGGTGCACCTCCCGCACGTCCAGGACATCACCCAGCGTGATACCCGCCCCGGTCAGCCAGCGCAAAACTCCCGGGTCACGGTCGGAGACCCGCACCACCCGGCCGTGCTGGCCCGGGGCAAGCGAGCCCAGCGCCGCGCTGGGAGCCTCGAGCACCTGCCCGTCCGCGGTGGGGATGGGATCGCCGTGCGGGTCTGTCCGGGGGTCACCCAGCCGGGCCGCGATCACCTCACACAACCCCGGGGACAGCGCATGCTCCAGGACCTCGGCCTCGTCGTGGACCTTGTCCCAGGACAAGCCCAGCGCCTGGGCGAGGAAGGCCTCCAGCAGACGATGGCGGCGCACGACTCCCAGTGCTGCCCGCTGGCCGGCCGGGGTCAACCGCACACCCTGGTAGGGCTCGTACACGATGAGCTGCAGGTCATCCAGCTTCTTCAGCATCCCAGACGCCGACGACGCGGTCACCCCCAGCCAGCCGCCCAGGGCACTCGTGGTGACCCGGCCGCCGGCCTCCGCCTCCAGCCGGTAGATGGCCTTGAGGTAATCCTCCACCGCGGGAGAAAACGAACGCACTGGGCTCACGCTAAGAATTTTGGCATGCCTGATCCTCATCTGCTTGTCCAAGAAATAGACATTCCCGGCCGCTAGTTTCGCTGGCTGGCCGCCGGGTCACGCCCCAGGCTGCGCGCGGGGGCTGTGCGTCAAACATCCAGCCCGGATCTCGGGGACTAAAGATCCCGCCGCGGGTCCCGGGGACTCCGGAATGGCGTACCGGGCTGGTCTCCGGCCGGGCGCAGGCCGCGCAGGGCCGAGAGGTGGTCGCCGGGCGCGCGGCCGGGGCGGCCGGTTCCCGCGGCGGCCGGCCGGTAGCCGGGACCGCGCGGGTCGCGGCTGCCGCGCGGCCAGCGGGCCGCGGTGATCACGATGGCGAGCAGGGTGGCAGCGATCATCCCATCGAACCCACTGGCGGCCGCCTGGATCGCAGTGAGCGCGAGCGCCGTGCGGGAGGTCCCCGCGGCCTGTCCGGTGACCAGCATGGTCAGGATGGCGGCGGCCACGTACGCCAGCGTCGGCACCGGGATGAGCTGGTAGACGGCGCGCGGCGCGACCGCGAGTGCCCCGGCGGCGGTTCCGGCGACGAGGAAGGCGCCGAGCAGGAAGCCGGGCTGGCCGCCGGTCACCGCGGTCAGCAGTGCGCCGAGCGCGGTCGCGGCGATCACCAGGATGATCCCGGATCGCCCGGGCAGCGTGCCCCACGGCCGGATGCGGCCGGGCGGCCGACGCCGGTCCAAGCCCTGGGCGCGCCCGCCGCGACCAGGGGGATGCGGCCCGGGATCGGGCCACAGCGCGCCAACGCGGGACGAGCGTGCGGCCGGATCGTGCCATCGGGAATCGCTCATTGTGGTCCCTGATGTTAGCCCGTCGCGCCAGGATGCGCCGGCCGCCACGGTAGCCTGCGCCCGGGGAGGACGAACCGGCCCAGGGAAGGATGCGATGCGCAGCAGGCCAGTCCTCGGCAGCAGGCCGGGCTGCCTCTGGTATTCCCTGAGCTGTGCCGCTGCGGCCCTGGCCCTGGTGGCCAGTGGCTTCGCCAGCTACGTGATCCGTGATGTGGAAAGCTCTTGCAATCGCCCGGATGCGCTGGCAATCAACTACCTCCGGATCATGTGAGGTCAGTCGCCTTCGTGACCTTCGAGGAGCAGGGCTCAGAGATTCGGTCCTGGCCGCTGGCCGGCGGCGATAGCCATGCGTATGGCCACCTTCTTGCGGTGCGCGCCGTAGGCGAGCGTCCAGGCCGACACGATGCCCGCGAACAGGAACGGCATCACCTTGGAGATGGTCAGCGCTGTCCCGATCGAGACGTTGTAGACGATTACGACCCGCAGGGCGGCTTCGACGAGAAAGCCGACGCCCCACACGGCCGTGATGACCCGGAAGTCGCGGCGGAAGGCTTTCTCTTCGTGCCAGAGCCTGGTCATCTCCTGGCCCTTGGCGGTATCCGGCCCGGTGAACTCCCGGGCGACGCTGAACAGCAGCGGCCGCTGGGCCCGCAGCGAGCCCAGGCACGCCACGCCGAAGACAGCCGTCGGCACGGATCCTTCGACCAGCACCAGCCTGGCATTGTGACTGACCAGGCCGAGCACCGTACCCACCACGACCCCGGCCAGGACCAGGGCACCGACCACATCGAGCCGCCGGTTCCGGACGGCGCCGATGGTCACGCCCAGGGCCGGGAACACCCCGCTCAGCAGCAGGGCCGGCACGGCCGACAGGCCCGCCGAGCGCAGCACGTTGTAGGCCGCCAGCGGGGCGGCAACATCGAAGATCACGATCATGGCGATCGAGCCGAGCCGGCCGCCCTTCGCCACGGTCGTTCCGGCAGTTCGCCGGGCATCACCACCGGTGTCCACGTAACCCACCCTTCGTGATGATGCGAAGACCGCCTGCCCTTCATTCCCGAGAGCATAGGTCGGTTCGACCTATGCGGCAAGGTAGGATCTGGTCGTGACCGGACAGCGACTCACCCCGTTCGAGCACATACTGCTCGGCCTGATCTGCACCGCGCCGTCGTCTGGCTATGACCTCAAGCGGATCTTCGCCACCACGCCCATGGGCCTCTACCAGCCCAGCTCCGGCACGCTCTACCCGGCGCTGCGCCGCCTGGAGCAGAGAGGGCTGATAAAGGCTCAGGCCCAGTCCGGTCCCGATGGCCAGTCAGCCCGGCATCGCCGGGTCTACGAGGCGACCCAGGCCGGCCTGGCCGCCCACCTGGACTGGCTGCGCACCCCGGTAGAACCCAGCACGGTCTCACCCGACCTCGGCCTGCACCTCATGCGCTTCGTGATGATGGAACACCTGCTCCCGCCCGAAGAGGTGGTCACGTTCTTGCGCAGCCTCGCGGATGCGCTTGCGGCGCTCACCGCGCAGCTGGAGCGGTACACGGCAGCCGCAGACTTCCCCGACCGCTACCCGCGTCTTGCCCTCGACCACGGGATGGCCATCCACCGCGCCAGCCTGCACTGGGCCGAGCACACCATCGCGGCACTGTCGGCTGCTCCCGCTTCCCCCCGTCTCTTGCATGCAACGCGGCCGGAGTGAGCACCCTAGACGCGGTAGCCGCGAGCCTGGGCGGGTGGCCGTGACACTGGCCGGATGTTGGAAGCGCGGCTGGCCGTCACGGCGGGTCAGCTTCGTGATCATGACTTTGGTGTCGCTGGGACGACACCAAAGTCATGATCACGAAATGCTGACACCTGTGCCGACCGGATGTCCCCCGGGCCGACCACCGAAAACACCCCAAACCTGATGAGGGTTCGGGGTGTCCTCGATGTCCTGAGACATCACACTGCGGAGGCTCGGGGATTTGAACCCCGGATGGGCGGTAAACCCAAACCGCATTAGCAGTGCGGCGCCATAGACCGGACTAGGCGAAGCCTCCCACGACCAAACGGTCCGCATCAGCGTACCGGCTGCCGCCCCGCGCGCCAAAGCAGTTGGGGATGAGCACTGCGGAAAGTCAGTGCACCTCGGTGACCTTGTAGTCGCCGTGCGCGTACGCGTCCCGCATCCTGGTCTTGGCGAACTTGCCCACGCTGGTCTTGGGCACCTCGTCGATGAACGCCCACCGCTCCGGGACCTGCCAGCGCGGGACCCGCTCGGCGAGGAACGCGCGCAGTTCCTCCGGGGTGATGGTGGCGCCCGGCTGCACCACCACCGCCGCCAGTGGCCGTTCGCCCCACTTCTCGTCCGGCACCCCGATGACCGCGGCCTCGCTGACGTCCGGGTGGGCCATCAGGATGTTCTCCAGCTCCATCGAGGAGATCCACTCACCGCCGGACTTGATCACGTCCTTGGCCCGGTCGGTGAGCGTCACGTAGCCGAGCCGGTCGATCGTGCCCACGTCGCCGGTCCGCAGCCAGCCGTCGTGGAACTTGGCCGGGTCGTCGTCTTTGTAGTAGGAGCCGGTGATCCACGGGCCGCGGACTTCGACCTCGCCGACAGCCTGGCCGTCGTGCGGCAGGATCTCGCCGCCGGGCCCGGACAGCCGGCCCTCCACGGTGCAGAACAGCCGGCCGGCGGTGTCCCGGTACCGCCAGGATTCCGCGTCGGACAGCCCGCGCGGCGCCCGGGCCACGCTGCCCAGCGGCGACGTCTCGGTCATCCCCCAGGCCTGCAGGATCGTCACCCCGAACTCGTCCTGGTAGGCCTGCATCAGCGCGTGCGGCACCGCGGACCCGCCGCACGGCACCAGGCGGAGTGAGGACAGGTCGCCGCCGTGCTCCCGGACGTACTGCAGCAGCCCGTTCCAGATGGTCGGCACGGCCCCGGCAATGGTCGGCCGCTCCGCCTCGATCAGCCGGGCCAGATGCTCAGGGTGCAGGAACCGGCCCGGCATGATCAGGTCCGCGCCAGACAGCACGGAGGCGTAAGCCAGCCCCCAGGCCATGGCGTGGAACATCGGCACCACGGGCAGCACCCGGTCCCGGTCGTTCAGGCCGAACACGTTGCCCAGGCAGACTCCCATCGAGTGCAGGTAGGTTGACCGGTGGCTGTACACGACGCCCTTGGGCATCCCGGTGGTCCCGCTCGTGTAGCACGTGGCCGCGGCGGTCCGCTCGTCAACCTCCGGCCAGCTGAACTCCTCCTGGCCGGCACTGAGCAGCTCCTCGTACAGGTGCACTTCGTGGCCGGCGCCGACCAGGGTGTCCGCGGGTGGGGTCTCCGGTCCCTCCGGCGAGCCGGTGACCAGGATGTGCCGGACGGTCTTCAGGTGCGGCAGTACCTGGGCCAGCAACGGGGCCAGCGTCGGCTCGGTGATGATCACATAGTCTTCGGCGTGGTTGGCGATGTACCCGATCTGCGCCGGGTCGAGGCGCAGGTTGAGCGTGTGCAGCACGGCCCCCATCGAGGGCACGGCCAGGTACGCCTCCAGGTGGTACTCGTTGTTCCAGAGCAGCGTGCCCACCCGCTGGTCGCCGGTCACGCCGAGCTCGCGCAGCGCGGACGCCAGCCGGGCCGCGCGTGCCCCGGTTTGCGTGAAGGACTGGCGGCGCACACCGTCGCCGGTGTAGGTGGCAACCTCGCTGTCGCCGTAGACCGTCGTGCCGTGCCGCATCAGCGCGGTCACCGTCAGGGGCACGTCCATCATCGTGCTGAGCACGACCCCCACCTCCTTGTGATCTCACCCGGCGACCGAACTTTGCCAGTCCGGTAGCGCTTGTCTGGATGGTGTCACGACTCCGGGCGGAACGTCATCCTCCGAGTAGATCCGCGTCGATGCGGAGCTTGGCCACGGCCCGGGACACCGTGCTCTTGACCGTGCCCAGGCTCACCCCCAGCACCTGGGCGATCTCCGCCTCGCTCATGTCCTCGTAGTAGCGGAGCACCACGGCGGCGCGCATCCGCTGCGGCAGCCGCTCGACGGCCTGGCGCAGCGCGTCCTGCATCTCGCTGTCGCCCGAGTGGTCGAGCACGGGCTGGTCCGGGATCTCGTCGGTCGGGTACTCCTCCACCCGGCGCCGGCGCCACCAGGAGATGTGCGTGTTCACCATGGCCCGGCGGACGTAGCCGTCCACCGCGCCGCGATCCTCGATCCGGTCCCAGGCCAGGAACGTCTTGGCCAGCGCAGCCTGGACCAGGTCCTCGGCGTCGGCCCGGTTGCGGGTCAGCAGCAGGGCCATCCGCAGCAGTGACCCGCTCCGCGAGGTGACGTACTCGCGGAACGCGAGATCACCGCCCGCAGCGGGTTCATCCTGACCCTCAGTCCCGGCGTGACCCTCGCGATGTGGTGCCCCGTCCCCCCGCACCCCGGCCACGACGTGATCGCCCCCGACGCTCACACCCCAACCGTACCCAGGGAGCCCGTGATCCCCACGGTTCCCGGCTGTGCCGGCGAGGCGCGCGGGCACTCTCTGCCAAACTCTGCGCTCATCTAGTCCCAGCGCTAGAAACTCCGATACTCCGCGAGACGGGCGCCGGCCGCCTTCATTTCACCCGCCCGGCCCGGCGAGACCAGACAAAACAGTCAGAAAACGTTGCCCCCACGTGAAGAGCCGCCTGGAGGGGACCCGGGGAAACGGGGGTCTGTGGCTTTCTAGCGGGATCTTGGGGTGGGGGTAGACAAGGGGATACGCCGCTAGGCCGGCTGGGCGCGGAGGAAGCGGCCGAAGTGCGGGACGGTGAATGCGATCAGGCCGCGTTCCGAGCTGTAGATCAGGCCTTTCTTGATCAGGCCGTCCCGGGCCGGGGACACGCTGGACGGCTTCCGGCCCAGTTTCTCCGCCACCTGCGCGGTCTGCACCGGGTCATCCCCGAGCAGGGCCATGGTCCGCATGTACTCGCGCTCGGCCTGGGTGGCCCGCTCGTACCGGCTGCCGAAGAAGCCCACCGCCAGCTCGGCCTCGGCCTGTGGGCTGGCCACCGCGACGTCCTGCGCGGTCACCGGGCTGGCCGCGGCCACGTCCCAGGTCACCTTGCCGTAGGCCTGGACGAAGTACGGATACCCGTCGGCCGCCTGGTAGAGCGCGTCCAGCGCGGTGGGCTCGAAGTCGGCGCCTTCCCGCTGGGCGGGCGCGAGCAGCGCTTGATCAGCCGCGGACCGGTCCAGCCGGTCGATGGACACGTAGCGGAACAGGCGTTCTGAATAGGACTTGCTGGCGGACAGGACGGAGGGCAGGTGCGGCAGGCCGGCCCCGACCACGATGAGCGGGCCGCCGTTCTGGGACAGCTCGTGGGTGGCCGCGCACAGCGCGGACACGTCCACGGCCGGCACGTCCTGCATCTCATCGATGAACAGGGCGATCCCGACGCTCAGGTCGGCGGCCACCGACGCGGCGTCGGTGAACAGCTCCATCAGGTCGATCTCCAGGTCACCGGAGTCGGCCCGGCCGCGCACCGCGGGCACATCGATGCCCAGGTGCGGGGTGAACGTGCCCTTGGGTGCCTTCGGGTCGCGGGCGGCGAACGCCTTCAGCACGCCGAGGAACTCGTCGATCCGGTCCGGCGCGCGGTGCCGTGGGGCCAGTTCACGGACCGCCATGTGCAGCGCACCGGCGACCGGCCGGCGGATGGACTGCCCGGGCCGGGCCTCTATCTTGCCGGTGCCCCACAGCCGCTGCAGGGCCATCGAGCGGAACGAGTTGAGCAGCACGGTCTTGCCCACACCGCGCAGGCCGGTGAGCACCATGCTGCGTTCCGGACGGCCGCGCGCGATCCGCTCCAGCACCACCTCGAACTGGTTCAGCTCGCGGTCCCGGCCGGCCAGCTCGGGTGGCCGCTGGCCCGCTCCCGGCGCGTAGGGGTTGCGTACTGGGTCCACGGCCTAGCAGCTTATGCGCGGGTCTAGCCGCAACCGTAGATTGACGTAGAAAGCACTGCCGGCGTGTCGCCGGCAGCGCTCTCCCTACCCCCGCTCCCGTGCGGCTCGGCGGGATGGCCGGCGTGCGCCCCTCCCCCCGGAAAGGGCGCACGCCGGGGTGCATCAGGACGGCTCAGTGCAGCAGGCGCAGCGTGTTGACCGCGTCGTCCACGTAGTACACGCCGGTCCCGAACGGGGCCACGGCCAGGCCGAACAGCGCGCCGGCCCCGGGCGGGCTGCCCGACTTGTCGAGGAACCGGCTGGCCACCTGCTGGCCAGCCGGCGTGGTCTCCACGATGAGCCCGTTACCGCCGTTGACGGACAGAATGTCCCCGCCCGGCGCCAGGGTGAGGCCCAGCGGGCCGTTCAGCTTGTTACCGGAGCTGACCACCATGCCGGTCCCGGCGCTGCCGCTACGGAACACCGCGTTCGGGATCGCGTTGATCTTGCTGACCAGGGTGCTGGCCACGTACAGCGTGCCGGTGCGGCTCAGCCCCACCCCGGTCGGGCCGATGACCAGAGCGTTCGGGTCGGTCCGCTGCGGGAAGCCGGACCCGATGGTCGTAGTGTTCTTCAGCGCGGGCGGCTGCTGCCCATACAGGGCCAGCGTCAGCCGGAGCACGGTGCCCTGGTGCACGACCTTGCCGTTGGCCGCGACGGTGCCGTCGAGCACGTTGGTCACGAACAGCTGGGCGGTGTGCCCGTAGCTGACCGAGGTCATGTCCCACGGGCCGTTGATGCCGTTGCCGGAGAACGTCTCCCGGACGTGGCCGGTGCTGTCCAGCACGATCAGGCAGCCGGCCTTGGCCGTAGCGGACATCCCGTTACTGGTGGGCAGGCTGCCGACGACCACCCAGCCGCCGCGCAGCACGGTCAGCGCCGTGGTCAGGCCGACCCCGCCGGGGCAGGAGCCCGGCAGCTGCGACGGGCGGATCTTGGCGAACACGCTGAGCTGCCCGCCCGGTGTGATCTGGACGATGGTCCGGCCGGTGCCCTGCAGGTTCTTCTTGTTGTTGAAGTTGCTGATGAGTACGTTGCCGCGCTGCAGGTTCCCGGCGCTCTGCCTGATCACTACGGTCCCGTACGGGTTGACGTCGCCGTTGCCCGGCACCGTCGAGGCGATGGTCTTCAGGTGGTGGAAATGGCCGATGAACGACGAGGACCCGCTCGATCGCGCCTGCGCCCCTGCGGCAGGCGCGAGGACGAACGCCGCCGTGGCGACGGCCGCCACCCCCGTGGCCGAAGCCACGAGGGCACGGTGAAGAACTGACATGTCCCGCTCCCCTTCCCCTGACTGCCACGGCGGCCGTCGTGGGCGCCGTGGTGCAGCGCGAGAGCAGGCTGAAATCGTGCAGCGAACGCCCCGCTCCGCGTGCCGCATCCCTTGTCACGGGCGCGGTGCTCACCGGGTTCAGCGGGGGGCAGATTAATTCTGGCCGCCGGCCGGGCCGTGGCCGGACTGGTTCAGCCGGGCCAGGTAGTCGTTGTAGGCGGCGAGATGCTCGTCGTCGTCGATCGTGCCGTGCCCGCCGGCGGCCCCGGCCGGGCGGGCGGCCGCCGCGGGACGGACGGTACCGGCTGGGGTGGCTTCGGCGGGGGTGGCCACGGCCGCGGCTCCGGGAGCAGCCCCGGCGGGTTCCGCGGCCGCCCGGCTGGCCGGGGTGACCAGGGTGTCGAAACTGTTGGACCGGACCTTCTCCAGCCAGCCCAGGCTCGACGCGCCGCCCCGGTCGGAGCGGGCCCACATCAGGTAGGTGAGCATCATGAACCCGAACATCAGCGCGTCGCCGCCGACCCACATGATGGCGCCGGCCCAGTGCACGTCCTGCAGCGGGGCGGGCGAGCCAGGTGGCGCCGGCCCGGTGGTGGCCTGCACCGGGCTGCTCTGCATGCTCAGGATCAGCCCGGTGAACGTGTCCACCGGCATGGCCACGGCCAGCATCAGCAGCCGGATCGGGTAGGACAGCCGCCACCGGATCGGCTCACTGCCCACGATCGGCAGGAAGAACAGGTAGCCGACCAGCAGGTAAACGGCATGTTCGGCGTCGTGCAGCACCGGGTGCGTGATGGTCAGCGTGATCAGGCCGGTGAGGTGGGTGGAGACGATGACCGCGGCGTATGCGACCAGGGTGAACGGCGGCCAGGTGAGGAACGTGACGACCCGGGACCGGATGACCCGCTTGGTCCAGGCGTGCAGCGGGTTCCGGCTGGCATGCAGCAGCAGGGTGACTGGCTGGCCGGCCACCAGCAGCGGCGGCGCCACCATGATCAGCATGAGGTGCTGGACCATGTGGTCCCAGAACAGCACGTCGTCGTAGTTGCCGATGCCGCTCTCGGTGGCCAGCACAATGACGGCCAGCCCGGCGAAGAAGAACGCGGCCCGCCACCACGGCCACGGCCGGGCCGGGTGCCGCCGGGCCACCCGCCACGCACCCCACACGTACAGTGCAGCCAGGATGGCGGCGAGAGCCGTTACGACAGGCGCGAACTGCCACTGTTCCAGCACGGCCTGCCAGCCAAAGGCGGGCAGCATCGAACCTCCCTGCTGGTGAGCCTACTCACTACCGCGTGTAGCGGAAGTGCCGGAGGTGCGGCGGCGGAGGTGCGGCGGCAGACCGCGGCGGCACTATGGTTATCCGCGGGAGGGTTCGCCTAGTGGCCGATGGCGGCGGTCTTGAAAACCGCTAGGGCGCGTGAGTGTCCTCGTGGGTTCGAATCCCACACCCTCCGCCAATCAGCCGATACACACGCTGGCCAGCTATAACACTGCCCTAAAGGGCCGTCGCACGCGATCGGCTACGCCGACCCTGGACGCGGTGACCACTCACAAGGGGATGGGCGCCTGCGAGGAAGAGGGGATGGTAGGCAGACGGGCAAGTCCGCAACTCCCAATCCTCCGTGCCGGGCGGCTGGATGGGTGCACGCGCGTGTTCAGGCGGGTTGTTTGGCTGGTTGTGGCGGCGCTGGGGCGGTGCGCTTGGCGAGCAGGCCGGCGAGGAGCATGACAAGTACACCGATCCCGACGCCGCACAGCGTCCAGAGCACCCGGTAGCCTTCGGCGCCGTAGTTGGAGGGCTGCGGAAGGTCGACCAGGATCAGCACTCCCGCGGCGATGGCTGCGCCGTAGAGGGCGTAGTTCCAGAAGCGGATGGCCGCCCCGTGCATCAGCAGGACGAGCGCCACCACTTCGAGTCCGCGGTCGATCGCGAACAACCTGAGCCCGTGTTCATTGGCGGGTATCAGTAGCAGCAGGGTGGTCAGCGGTCCCGTCCGCCAGGAAGCCCGCATACGCCGTGATAGCGCCGAGCAGGTTGTTGAAATCGTGTGCCACGCCGCCTGCGATCTGGCCGATAGTCTCCATCCGCTCAGCTCTCTGCAGCCGGGCGTCAGCCGCCCGCCGGTCGGCCTCGGCGCGATCGCGGCCGGACATGTCCCGGGCCACACTCGCCGCGCCGATCACCGCACCAGCTTCGTCCCGGATCGGCGTGATAGCCACCGACACCGGGATGACCGTCCCGTCCTTGCGGACCCGGAACGTGTCGAAGTGCTCGATCACCCTGCCCTGGCGGACCAGGGCGAGCAGCGACGGCAGCTCATCCGCCCGGTCCGGCGGGATCAGCACCGTGACGTTCTGCCCGATAATCTCCCCCGCCGGGTACCCGTACATCTGCTCCGCACCCGGGTTCCAGCTGGTGATCACGCCATCCAGGGTCTTGCCGATGATCGCATCCGACGACGACTCGACGATCGCAGCCAGCATCGACTCCACTCCGGCACGGTGGCCCGTAGGCAGCCCCGCACTCTCAGCGGCCATGGCCCCTCCAGCATCACACCTGTCACTGACGGTTATGTATAAGATACTCAAAGTGATCGACTTAGCAGCAATCCGGGGCACCCTCCGCCCTGGGAGCCGCCGGACATCGGGCCGGCCGTGAGCGCGCCCGCGGCGTAGTATGAGAGGGCACGCAGGCCCGGGGCCTTGGATGACAGGGGGCTGCGATGAGACTGCGACCGCATCGGCGGAACCTGGTGCTGTGGCACCAGTCGGCCCGTTCAGCCGGCCGGCATGGCATCGCGCCGTGGACCAGACCCAGGCGCCCGAGGCCGGGGCGCAGCTGGATCCGCACCGGGGTGGTGCTCGCGCTGATCGGCCTGATGCCGCTGGCCCGGGGCGGGCGGGCCCGCTGGCTGCTGGCCGGGGTGGTGCTCACCACGTTCGGTGTCGTGTACCGGGCCAGCCCGGCCGGGATTGTCCTGCTCCCAGGGCTGCTGGCCCTGCTGTCGGCCCCGCTCATGCCGGACAGTCCGGCCGACCGCGCGCGGCGTGCGGAACTCGAGCACGACCTGGCCGCGTACCTGACCCCGGCCGAGCGAAGCGATCTTGAAGCGACGCTGGACCGCTACCCAGACGGCAGCACGGGCGAACTGCGTGACATCCTGGCCGGGCAGGCCGCCGCCGTCCGTGCCACCCGGATCCCGGGCGCCTGACCGTACTAAGAACCGGTTCATAGCCCCCTCTCGCGCCGCCCGGCCGTAGGGCGGCGCGCGATACTTCCAGGTAGGTCAGCCGGGGCGGCTGGCTGGGCCCGGACAGCGCCACCCGCGCGGACGGTTTGGCCGGGACGCTAGCGGAGGGTGCCCGGGTGAACATCAGCCACCTGATCGAGACGTACGGTTACTGGCTGCTGTTCGCCTTGATAGCTGCCGAGAGCCTGGGCGTGCCACTGCCCGGCGAGACGGCCCTGATCATCGCCGGTACCTACGCCGGGCACACCCACAAGCTGTCCCCGTGGGCGATCTTCGCGGTGGCCTCGGCCGCGGCCATCATCGGGGACAACATCGGCTACTGGATCGGTGACCAGGGCGGCTACCGGCTGGCCCGGCGGTACGGCCCCAAGATCCGCCTCGACGAGCGGAAACTGAAAACGGCCCGCTACCTGTTCGACCGGCATGGCGTGCTGGTGGTCTTCTTCGGCCGGTTCGTGTCCGTGCTGCGCGCCTACGCGGCGTTCCTGGCCGGGGTGGGGAAGATGCGCTGGCGGCTGTTCCTGCCCGCCAACGCCGCGGGCGGCCTCGTGTGGGCCGGGGCCTACACGCTCGCCTCGTACCTGGCCGGTGACGCCCTCCAGCACATGTCCGGCACCATCAACTGGATCCTAGGGGGCGTGGCCGTGATCGCCATCGTGGCCGCGCTGCTCGTGGTCCGGCACCAGTTCGACCGGCTCGCGGACCGCGCCGAGGCCGCCTATCCCGGGCCGCTGGATCAGCCCGCCCAGGATGGCGGCCACGGCAACGGGTCCGGCGTGCCGACCGCAAGCGGCCGGCGGCGGGATCCCGACGAGACGGGCTTATCCGTGCAGTGACACCTCGATGGCCCGCTCGTCGGTGCCGCGCACCACGGTGAGCTGGATGGTGCCATCCTGCCCCGCAGCCTGCAGCGCGTCGAACAGGTCGTCCGGATCGCGCACCGGCTGGCCCCCGGCCGCCACGATCAGGTCGCCCTGGGCCAGGCCGGCCCGGGCCGCCGGGCTGTCCTCTTCCACTCCCCGGATGAGCAGGCCGTCGGTCTCTGGCAGGCCGACCGAGCGGCGCAGCCGCCGGGCCACCTGGGCCGGGGCGAGGGCCACGCCCAGCCGCGGCGGGGGGGCCGCCGACTCGCCCCGGGCCAGCGTGTCGGCCCGGCCGCGCAGCGCCGTGTCGGCCGGGATGGCCAGGTAGAAGCCCTCGCCGAGCCGGTTGGTGTTGATCCCCAGCAGCTGCCCGCCCGCATTCAGCACCGGGCCGCCCGACGAGCCGGGCAGCAGCGGCGCGGTGTGCTCCAGGCTGCCGGTGATACGGCGGCCACGCGGGCCGCGGAACGAGCACGAGCCAGGCGGCTCGGAGCTGCACTACGTCTAGGCACTCCCGCGGAAGTCCACCGCATTCTGGTCGCGCCGGCTCGCCTGTTTGGCCAGCGCCAGCCGCCCGCGGGGCCTGAGTCAGGTTCCGTGGCCCAGGGCGGTCAGCCGCAGCAGGACGATGGTGGCCAGCGCGAACACACCGCGCAGGATGACGACCGGCACCGGGAAATGCCGTTCTGGCGGGCTAGCGATCCTGGTGGCCGAACCGGTCCCGAGGCCACCGGCGCCCGCGCCGACCGGCACCGCGACCGAGACCCGGCTCCGGTGCACCCCGGACCCGTACCCGCGGTAGACCCTGATCCAGCGCGCCGCCATCCTCAGGCCGAGGACCGGCTATCACGGTCCGAAGGCTTCCTGCTAACATCCCACCCCCATCACCAGGAGGCTGCCGCCGCTCACCCCTCGCCTCGGGCGCTACCTCTCTTCGACTGCAATAGCGAGACCGTCTGGGCGCCGATCCGTCAGCGCGCAGCTTACATTTGGGCTGGGGGCTGTCATGACAGTTTGGCTGTTCGGGCAGGGCGCACTGCCAGGGGTGCTAAAGGCAGGCGCAGACCCGGAATGGCTGCACGGCGCGTACACGCTGCAGAGAAACGCCTCGGTGAGGGCGGACGTGGAGAACGTGCCGGTCTACAACTTCAAGAGCCTGGCTGCCTGCGAGGCTGCACCGCCGCCCGGGTTCAGCTGGGCACTCTACAGCCAGGATTCGACCAGTGAGAACTCGCTGTGGGAGATGACGCACACCAGCCAGGCGCACGAGCGGGCGTGTGAGCTACTGCACGCCCGGGGACTGAAAGTGATTACCTTTCCGGCCAACGACATCGTCTGGAAAGCGCCTCCCGTTCCCGATCGTGACCAGTACCAGGCGTTCATCACGCGTCACATCCCGAGCGATGCAGCTAGACACGCGGATGCCGTCGGCGTCCAGTCGCAGGGGCTGACCGCTGATGCCGCCGCATTCGCCATGTATATCCGGCGTGCGCGCGATCAGGTGCGCAGCGCCTGCCCAGGTATAACGTTCTTCGGCGGCCTGGCCACCGAACGCCTGGGCACGCTGATCTCCGCGGAGCAGATGCATGCCGCCTACGCCGCCACCAGCGACATCTGCGACGGCTACTGGCTAAACGTCAACCGCCGCCCAGAAGTAGCCGCGGAGTTGCTCAGGCTGGTCTACAGCTGACCGCGTTGGCCCGGCTGTCGCCCGCCACCACGGTACGGCCAGACTGGTGGCATCTGTCAGGCGGCGGCGTGGCTTGACCCTTTACTCATCGGCCCAGTTCCGCCACAGCCTTATGGAATGCCGTAAGCCCGAGCGGATCACCCTCGAGTCTCCATTTTTCCTTGCGATCTATATCGAACCAGATGAGACCAGCAAGGTGGTCTTGCCGCACTGCGGCAAACAACGCTGAGATTTGTGATGGCTGTTCTACGCCCGGTTCCACGCCCGTTTCTGCGATGTATACAGGCCTCCTGGTAATGGAGCGTATATTAGCGAGCTGCTTGGCGAAAATCGAGTTGAACGTCTGTCCCGGCCTCTGGTAACCGTCTATTCCTATCCAGTCAACATATGCTGCGCCAGGCCACCATTCACTGGCCCAGGAGCCACCATGACTAGATTGCCAGACGTGATCTGGGTCCCAGGACCAGATCACATTGTGGACGTGCTCGGCCTTGAACACGCGATAGATGTGGCGCCACGCCGCAATGAATGTGGCTGGGCTGGTCTGTGGGCGTCCCCACGAATACCAGGAGCCGTTCATCTCGTGTCCGAAGGACAAGACTACACGGCAACGGAATGTCCGGACCGCATGCGCATAGGTGCGCAGGTAGGCGTCGTAGTGCCCGACTGCGATGCTGGCCAGGGAGATACCTCGCGGATTGAGTTGGATGAGCGGGAGGGCACCCCGGCCAGCAGCCTGTCTCGCCTCATGGCTGGGGAAGGCCCGGGGGAATCCGCTGTAGAACTCGATCACATCCACTCGCGTCTGCGTGGCATCGCTGAAAGACTGCGCAGCCTCCGTAATGGGGGGGTTGATGGCAACCCCTGTGAAGGGCACCGGCACGTTGCGGTTCTCACAGGCCGCCGGAGATGACGCTGAGCTTGCCTGCGAGGCACGCGAGTGCGTAGCAGAGTGGAGCGCCGTAGCGGGGTGCAGCAGTGCAGACGGCCGTCTCGCTAGCAAGAGACCGCACACGGTGATGGCAGCGCCCACTGGAAGCGCTACTGCGGCTACTACGGAGCGTCTCATGTCTGGCAGAGCCCGCTTCCACCGTGTGAAGTAAGCTGCCACACCTGTGTGCTGTAGTGCCCGTGGCCGGCCGCCACTGCGAGCTTGTAACGCCTGGTGCGGCCAATCAGCCTGCGGATCTGGTAGTCATAGGGATGGTCGTAGGAACCGCCGTCCGCCTTCAGGACCACGAGCGAGATGCGCCCAGCGCAGAGTTCATCCTGGATTCGGCCACGCAGAGCTGCGGAGGGGTTGAAGACCCCAATCCAGATGCTGCTGGGAATACGTGGCAGGTAGTACTGCTCCATCCGGGCGGCGCCGTCGGAGAGGATATACGTACCTGGCTCGTAACCTTTCCTAACTGCGGATACAAGTTGGGCTGCCACCGCGCTGCTCGGGCCACGGAATTGAACTGTCTCAAGCCTGCCTGCGACCAGTACCAGCACGATCAGCGCGGCTCCCGCTGCGCTGACCACCAGCCGCCCAGCTGAAGACCACTGCTCAGCCCAGTCAATTATTGCAGCTACTGCAAGCCCGGCCGCGATCGCCGCGAACGGCAGCCCGAAGCCCATGTTCTTGTCCAGCGAGCCGAGCTGCCGGAGGTGCGCTTGATCTACCGGCGCGATGAGAGAGGCCAGCACGAGGAGCACGAGAAGCGCCGATACAGTCCAGGGATTCCGCTCGGCTACGCTTACTACCACCGCGGCGATGGCAGGCACCACGAGCAGGCCAGTAATAGCGAAGGCGCGCCAGAGTATGACTGAGGGAGGCTCAGAGCTACCAAAGTGAATAGTGCGGAAGACCGTCGTTACTTTCACGCCTGTGATGTAATCCGCTCCCCCCAGCATCAAACACCCGGCATCCAAGATGAGCACTGTTGCCGAAAGAGAGAAGCCCCGCCGGAGGGCCTCCGTAACTCCCTGGTCCCAGCTGTGCAGGACCGCAATCCCGATGACCACGGGATCCCAGGCCAGAGTCGCGTACTTGGCGGCATTCGAGAGGAGAAGAGCGACAGCGCAAACTGCCAGCCACTTATAGCCCTCGCTCCGAGCCTTTACGGCCGCCCACACTCCCAGCACGAGACAAAAGAGGGCGAGCGCATTATAAGTAGCAAACGCTCCATTATGAACGGCCAACCCCGAGACGGCGAACAGGCCTGACGCGAAGAAGGCGGCCAGACGCCCGAACAACCGCAAAGATGCCAGGTAGACCAGGCTGGTCGTGCCGAGCATGAGAATGAGAGAGAGACCTCGCGCCGCCGGGAGGCCGCCGAGCGAATCGGCCATGGCGCCGAGCGGCGGGTAGAAGACAGGGGCACCGGAGAACCAAGCTGCGTAGTTTGGCAGCGCCGCATGGTGCAACCAGTGCGACCATTCCTGATGCCCAGCTCGCAGATAAAGGGCCTCATCGGTGAACGGAGCGGTGCGCCACAGCCATGGCAGAGTGAGGACAGCCTGGGCTACCAGAACCGACCACAGCAGCCAAGCACGGAAAACCCGGTGCATCAGACCGCATCCTTAGCGACCACCCAGACGCCCGCGGCCGGCTCTCCGGCCGGGTTCAGCACCAGCTCAGCGCCATGCTGTCTTGTGGTCCAGCCCTGCCTCAGGAATGTGACGGTCCCCAAAAGCCGTACGAAGCGCGCCAAAATCAATGACGACCATAGGGCTGCAACGGGGCGGATGAGCAACAACAGGATTCGGTCGGCGAGGGTCTCGTCACTGCGGGGGAAGCACAGCGTACGCAAACTATTCGGAATAGACAGAATAGCCAGGATGATAAGCGCCCGGAGAGCGTCCGATTCGCTGGCAGGCCAGGCAGCGGCCATAAGCGCGATGAAGCAAACCGAGAAAAGCAGATCGTATATACCGGCAATTGTAAACCACCAGCAATACGACATGACCGGCCGGTACTTTATGCGCCAGAAGTTTCTCACCGTGCGGCCACGAGCCCAGCGCAGCCGCTGCCGCAAGTGATGGCCCATCTTCTCAGGCCACATGGTGAGTCCGAAGGCTGACAACTGCTGGACCGACCTGCCCTCAGCGCTTGCACACAGAGCAAGGAGGGAATCATCGCCCAGGGTGATACGCCGACCGCAAAAGAACTCATCCCGGTAGACGGGCATGTACTTCCGGACCGCCGAAGCTCTGTAAAGGGCGAACGGACCGCGGTTCGTGTACATGTCTCCGGCGACCGACCACGCTGCTCCAATTACACTTTGGGCAAACAGCTGCAACGAGCACTGGAGCCTGGTAAGGAAATTTTTCGAAGCATTGAATCCCATCTCGATCCCGGCTACTGACATGACTCCGCGGCTCCGGAATGGTTTCAGTCCCTCTTCGAGAGCCCTATACTCGAGAGTGGTGTCAGAATCAACGGTAACGAAGATGTCTGTATTCGGCACCGTGTCAAAAACCGCTGCGTGCGCCCGCCGTTTTCCCTGGTTGCTCTGGCGCATCCAACGGATCTCCAGGCCGCCCGGCCAGAACCCTTCCCAATGGCGTCGTAAAAGTGTGTAGTCGGTCTGTGAGCCATCGTCCACGAGACAGATCAGGTTCGGCCGCCTGCTCTGGTTAACCAGGGCGTACATGCAGCGGTCCAGCAGTCCGGGATCCTCGTTGTACGCGGGCACGGCGACCGTGACGTGCAGGCGATCCAGTTGCCGTCGTGCGGTGGCCGAGGACACAACCGCAGGGTCGTCGTACCACGACAGGATCCAGCTAACAGCTCTGAAGCCAATACTCGGAGCCGTGCAGAGCGCCAGCACCAATGACTGCCAGCCGAGATGCCATGCCACCCATCCAGCCAGGAATATGCTAGAAAGGAAAAGACCGCGGACACGCTTCCGGCTGAATTTTATTTCGGGGATCTTATATCGCTGGCTCAAGGCTCCCGGAGTGACTTCCCACGCCGCCACAGGCTTCGTACGGCCACGGCGAACGCTGCCGTTACCACCGCCGAGGCCAATGCGGCGATCTCTATGCCAATGAGGAGTGACCTGCTCATCCGTCTCCTTTCGTGCAAGGCGTGGTAGGGAATCATCAGGCTCTGCCGTCGGGAAGATCCTCTGCTGAATAGCAGATGAGGGCAGCTCCTGTGTGTCTGCCGTGGCCTCCGCGAGGCTGATCGCAGCGGCCAGGCCGGCTCGTTGCGACTCGACGAAATGCATCGCGTTCAGCTCATGTGGCTTGGCTATGCGAGTCCCTCGGCGGGGGAGGGCGCCCTCCCGCCGGCTTCCCGGACCCTCAGCGGGGTTGACTCGGGGAGTAGGTGCCCAAGACGCCTGCGTGTACCCGGAGGTGGGACGGCCCCAGTCGTAAGTATCCCGGCCAGGCCTGGCGGGAGGAGCCGGCGTCAGTCGGCGCTTGCCGGTATTCGCAGAATTCCGGCCCTGGCCCTCATCTGGCCCGGGTCCCCGACTAGTTCTGGCATGTCGAGGCACACGCCCCCCCACCGCTGGACTGCTGGCCTCGTCGCCGCCGTATCGCGGAAGGGACCAGCACTGATCTCGGCTAGTCACGCTCAACTACGCCTAAAGAGACGTCCATGCGCCCTAGATGGTTTACTTAGGGAAATAACGGCTTGTTGCGGGAAAAAACACGAATCTGCCAGGCGCAGCCACTTTGTCCAAGCTTTACTCTAAGCCAGGAGAATTTGGTTCCCTGCAACCGGGGAGACGGGCCCAGTTCATCCCTGAAGACATCCCAGGAACTTAGATGTCAAGCGGCAGGCCGGGTCTGTTCGCGGTGGGACCAGGCGGTGGATTCGTCGTAGCGCGTGCGGGTTTTCAAGCATCCGTGCAGGATGCCGACGAGCCGATTCGCGACCCGCCGGAGCGCGTCGTTGTGTTCGATCCCGCGGGCGCGCAGGTCGTCGTAGAAGGCGCGGGCGCCGGGTGAGGCCTTCAGGGCGGAGAAGGCCTGAGCCATGAGTGCGTCGATGAGCCGGTCGTTGTGGACGTACCGTGCCAGGCCCTGGCCTGGCACGGGCCGGATGATCCCGGCGACTGGCACCCGGTGACCCGGTCCTGCCGCGACGGGCATACCGAGCGCTGGTTCGCGGCCGACGCGAGGCTGGGCTGGTGGGGATCGGACGGTGCCAGCCGCCCGGTGGTGGCCACCGCCGACCCAGCCACCCTGCCCGGCAAGGCCCCCTGGTACCTGGTCACGAACCTGCCGCGCCCCGGCGGCCCGCGCGAGGCCGAAAGCCCCCACCCGGCCGCGGCCCTGGCCGAGATCGTGCGGATCTACGGCATCCGGCACTGGATCGAGCAGAGCTACAAGCAGGTCAGAGGCGAGCTGGGCTGACCCCACTTCGTGTGGACCAAGACCGCCGACGAGATTCTAGGTTCCCGATGTACGCGGTTCCATCGGATACCGCGGCAGGGCCCCAGAAGTCGGGGTCTGAATTTCGTGTCCTGATAGCTGAATAAGGTGTTACCGGTGCTTGCGCCAAACGCCATGAAGTATGTTCCAGCAGATCCAGCCCGCCGACCCCGCCCTGCCCGCCTTCCAGCTCCTCACCACCCCCACCCCGCACCAGCGCCAGACCCTCGACCTGCTCGGCGTCAGCCACCGCCTCGGCACCGCGTAGTCAGCAGCCCGCCCCCACCACTCCAGAACCCCAGATAAACGGCCAGGCACGCGGATCATCGGGGGAACTTCGGACTAGTCCTGGTATCCCCTGCGGGAACGCCGCGCGAGCGGGAAAATTGGGTCTGGGTTGCCCGCCGACGCCGGTGCTCTCCTGGGACTTTGAGCCCGCGGATTAGTCTGGCACCGGGGTCTTGACCTATGGGTCGCGCATTGTCGCCACGAGCACGCCGGTTAGCTTTCCGGTTTCCTTCCGAGATCCCGCGGGCCTCCCTTCCCTTGTGTGCTGCGCTGGTGTGCGAGGAGATGGTCCGGTGATGGAACCGCAGGAGATCGAGGAGGGGGAGCACGAGCAGGTCCTGGAGCGGGTCACCGCGGTGGATGTGGCGAAGGCGTCAGGGAGGGTGCCGCACCAGGCCCGGCCGGGCAAGCGCCGCACCCGGGTGCAGCAGGTGGACGCGACCACGAACGCGATCCTGGAACTCAGTGAGCATCTGGCCGCGGAGGGGATCGAGAAGGTCACCCTGGAATCAACTTCTGACTACGGGCGGATCTGGTTCTACCTGCTGGAGGCGGCCGGGCTGGATGCCCAGCTGGTCCGGGCCCGGGACGTGAAGCAGGCCCCGGGCAGGCCCAAGACGGACAAACTCGATGCGGTGTGGCTGGCCAAGCTGACCGAGCGGGGCATGCTCCGGCCCTCGTTTGTCCCGCCGTCTGAGATCCGCCAGCTGCGGGATTACACCCGGCTGCGCACCGACCTGGCCCGCGAGCGCACCCGGCACTACTCCCGGCTGGAGAAACTGCTGGAAGACGCCCTCATTAAGGTCTCGGCGGTGGCCAGCAAACTGGACACCAAGCCGGTCCGCGACATGCTGGAGGCGCTGATCGCGGGCCAGCGTGACCCGCAGGTGCTGGCCAGCCTGGCCCGCGGCCGAATGCGCGCCAAGCACGACCGCCTGGTCCAGGCGCTGACCGGCAAGTTCGATGACCATCACGCCGAGCTGGCCCGGATGCTGCTGGACCAGATCGACGCCCTGTCGGGCCAGATCGCCACGCTCACCACCCGGATCGGGGAGCTGATCGCCGCGATCCCCGCCGCCCAGGGCATCGACGCCGACGGCAGCACCGGCCCGGACGCCGGGCGTGGTGAGGGTGCCCCGGTGCTGCCCGCGGTCGACCGCCTCGATGAGATCACCGGCATCGGACGCGAGGGCGCCCAGGCGATCATCGCCGAGATCAGCCTGCAGATGAACGCCTTCCCCACCCCCGGGCACCTGGTGTCCTGGGCCAAGATCAGCCCGCAGACCGTCCAGTCCGGCGCTAAGAACCGCCCCGGCAAGACCGGCAAAGGCAACCCCTACCTCAAGGAAGTGCTCGGCGAGGCGGCCGCAGCGGCCGGCAAGACCGACACGTTCCTCGGCGAACGCTACCGGCGCCTGGCCCGCCGCCGCGGCAAGCTCAAGGCCCTGGTCGCCATCGCCCGCTCGATCCTGGTGATCGTCTGGCACTTGCTGACCGACCGCGCCGCCCGTTACCGCGACCTGGGGCCAGTTACCACGCCAGCCGGATCGACCAGAACCGCAAGATGCGCAACCACGTCCGCCAGCTCGAAGCCCTCGGCTACACCGTCAACCTCACCCAGGCTGCCTGACTAGACCCACCCACCAGGATCCGCCGCGGTGCCTGCGTCATGAGTGAGTTGTACCGGTTCGGCAGCGGAAGTGCCCACCGATCCGGCCGCGCGGCCCGGGCTCGGGGCCAGGTTCCGGCTGGCCGCACCGCGCCTCGGTTATGCTCAAACGTCCTGACAGGGATCGGGGTGAGACGCGGCGTGACCGGGGTGGTGGCGCTTGTCCTCACCGCCGTGGCGCTGCCGCCGCTGCTGTCCCGGCTGACCGGTGGGCACGCGCCGCGCCCCGGCCCGCAGCTGGCCGCGCTGGCCACCGTGGCGGTGCTGCCCGCCACCGCCGCCGTGCTTGCCGCCGCGTTCTCGGCCTGGTGGCTGGCCCTGCTGCTCGCCATCCCGGCCGCGATCCTGGTCGGCTGGCAGCTCCCCCCGCGCGGGCGGGACGACCGCCGCGCCGCCACGGCCCAGGCCGCCGTGCTGCTCGTGGTCCGGCACCAGTTCGACCGGCTCGCGGACCGCGCCGAGGCCGCCTATCCCGGGCCGCTGGATCAGCCCGCCCAGGATGGCGGCCACGGCAACGGGTCCGGCGTGCCGACCGCAAGCGGCCGGCGGCGGGATCCCGACGAGACGGGCTTATCCGTGCAGTGACACCTCGATGGCCCGCTCGTCGGTGCCGCGCACCACGGTGAGCTGGATGGTGCCATCCTGCCCCGCAGCCTGCAGCGCGTCGAACAGGTCGTCCGGATCGCGCACCGGCTGGCCCCCGGCCGCCACGATCAGGTCGCCCTGGGCCAGGCCGGCCCGGGCCGCCGGGCTGTCCTCTTCCACTCCCCGGATGAGCAGGCCGTCGGTCTCTGGCAGGCCGACCGAGCGGCGCAGCCGCCGGGCCACCTGGGCCGGGGCGAGGGCCACGCCCAGCCGCGGCGGGGGGGCCGCCGACTCGCCCCGGGCCAGCGTGTCGGCCCGGCCGCGCAGCGCCGTGTCGGCCGGGATGGCCAGGTAGAAGCCCTCGCCGAGCCGGTTGGTGTTGATCCCCAGCAGCTGCCCGCCCGCATTCAGCACCGGGCCGCCCGACGAGCCGGGCAGCAGCGGCGCGGTGTGCTCCAGGCTGCCGGTGATACGGCGGCCACGCGGGCCGCGGAACGTCCGCTCGATGCCGGAGACAAACCCGAACGTGACCCGCAGCCCACGGCCACCCGGGTTGGCCAGCGCGAAGACCGGCTGGCCGAGCTCGGCCGCCGCGCCGTCGGCCCACGGCAGGGCGGCCACCCCGGCCGTGCCGACGTCGATGACGGCGAGGTCGCCGTCGATGTCCCGGCCGGCCACCCTACCGTCGGCGGTGTGCCCGTCCGCGAACGTGACCGTGACGTGATCGCCGCGCACGTTGTGGGCGTTGGTCAGCACCCGGCCGTCGCCGAGCACCACGCCCGAGCCCACGCCCCAGCGCTGGCCGATACCCACCACCGAGGCGCCGGCGCCCCCGGCCAGCTGCCTGATACTCGCCTGTACCTCGTCCAGAACCGACATGGCGGCCTCCCATTAGCTCCAGTAAGTGCCAGTAGCTAGTAACTTGCGACTTACTATTAAGTCGCGTCAAGCCCACCGGATACGATTCCGCTCATGGCCGAACCGAACGACGGGTCCTCACCCCTGGCCGAGGCGCTGGCCCGGGTGGGCGACCGGTGGACGCTGCTGGTGGTGGAGGCGCTGCTGCCCGGCCCGCGCCGGTTCAACGACCTGCTCAGCCTGATCCCGGGCATCGCCCCGAACATCCTGTCCGAGCGGCTCAAGCGGCTGGAGCGGGAAGCGCTGCTGGTGGCCCGGCCCTATTCCGAGCGGCCGCCGCGGGCCGCTTACGAGCTCACCGCCGAAGGGAAGGAACTGGCCGGGGCGCTGCGCCTGCTGGCACTCTGGGGGGCGCAGCACGCCGACCCGGCGGACGCGCCCCGCCACCCCAGCTGCGGCACCCTGGTCGAGGCCCGGTGGTACTGCCCGACGTGCGACCAGCTGGTGGAGCACGAGCCAGGCGGCCCGGAGCTGCACTACGTGTGAACGCCCTGGCTGACCTGGCCCGCGTGAAGCTGGATGGCGGCCAGTACCCGCTGGTGGTCCAGGCGCAGGCTGTGCTGGTATGACCCGGCCAGCGCCGCGGCGCGGGCCAGCGCCTGCCGGGGCGCGGCGCCGAGCGCGGCATCCAGCAGGGACCAGGACAGCTCGCTGAGCGCACCGCGTACCGCGTCCGGGTCCTCGGTGCGCGCGCAGACGTCCTCGAGGCCGGCCAGTGCGCTTACCGGCTCCGGGCCACGGCCGAACTCCAGCCGGCTCGCGTCCACCATGGGGCATGGCGACTGGCTGACCGTAGCCGTCTCGAACGCGTTCAGCAGCGGGCTGGTGTCACCGGCCGTTGCCGGGTCGTACAGCCCGGGGAACGGGACCTCCTCGTAGCCCCGGTCGTAGCCGCTGAAGTAGACCGGGGCGGCCGAGCCGGACCGGTCCAGTACGCCGAGGGCCAGGTCCAGCAGGCTGACCGGCCAGCCCAGGTCGGTGATGGCGTGCACCCGGAACTCGCCGCGGCGGCTGCCCAGGCCAGCCACGAGCAGCAGGTGCGCCGACTCCAGGGCCGACTGCACGTAGAACGCGATATCCGGGCTGTGCAGCCGGACCACCCCGTCGCGGGCCCAGCCCAGCAGCCGCTGGTAGATGATCGAGTTATCGAGGACATGGGTGAACCTGGCCGTGCCGCACAGCATCCCGTCATCCGCGGCCGCGGACGCCAGCCACTCCGCGGCCCGCTTGCTGGCCGTGTACACCTCCGGTGAGTACGGCCGGAGCGCCTTGCCGGTTGACGCGGTGATCACCTGCGGCACCCCGGCCGCCGCCGCCTCGGCCAGCACGTTCCTGGTCCCCAGCACGTTGGTGGACACCGTGCGGTGCACCTCCACCTCGGCCAGCGCCGGGCTGCGCTGGGCGGCGACGTGGAACACCACGTCCGGCCGGACGTCCTGGATCACCCGGTGCAGGGCGGCACGGTCCCGGATATCCGCCAGCCGGTACTCCGCGGCGGGCGGGCGCGGCCAGCCGTCGGTGACACCGCGGCTCAGGCTGACCAGGCGCCCCGGATGCCGCGCTGCCAGCTGCGCCATCAGCGTCGAGCCAATGCACCCGGTGCCGCCCGTGACGAGCACGGCCACGCCGTCCAGCCAGTGGGCCAGCTCAGCCTCGGGCAGGCACAGCCCCCGCTCCCGGACGGCCAGAAACCGGTCGAGCTCCGCGACCGTCCCCTCCCTGGCGGTGCGCAGGGACCGGGTCAGCTCACCGAGCAGCCGCAGCGCGGCGCGGTCAGGATAGGCCTGCCCTTCCGGTGCCGCCGTGCGCATCAGGCCGATGATCTCCCCCACCGTTTCCACCCTGGGTCCTCCATCCCGACTCACCCCGGGCGCCAGCCAGCACCCTGGGCGCATTGCCAGCGCACCCGCGGGGGGCAGGCAGCCGGACATCCGCCATCAACTGGGAAGCCTTAATGTGACGGATTTATGCTTGTTTATACGGACAGGTCTTGATAAGCACAGGTCTTAATGAACACTGGGTGGCGGCCACGGCAGGCCAGGCGGAAGGCATCTTAGAACGGATGGCCATGCCGCAGAATGTGAGATGCGAAAGAGAGACGAAACAGGAGTGAAACGAAAAGAAACCTGGGGGCCGGGATAGTAACACGCTCATTAACTAACCGGGGGGGCGTGGCCCGGATTGTCCCGGAGCCGATGGCATGGCGCCTGCCCGTGTCCCTCACCCCAGGTTCCGTGCGCCTCCCTATTCCCGGCCGTAAGCAGCACATACCGGGAGCCAGAGTCCGGGCCGGCGCGTGCTGCCCGTGACGCCCTGGTTCAGTTCGTGAACACGCTCCGCACCTGATGACCATGCGGCTACCATAAGGTCCCGCTGCGCGCACGTCTACTTAAACCGCCTTTTCCTCGTCAATTCGATGGGATATCAGTCCGACCATCTCCATTACGCCTTTGCAGCCCATGTGCCCGCTTTTACCGGCAAATTGCCAGTAACGTCCCCCGCCCATGACCACCCCAGGCAAGCTGATCCGGATTGAGCATAACCCCCGGCGGCACCTGCCGTCGTCCGGCTAGGATTCAATGCCGATAAGTAATACGAAGAAGAATAGGAGCGGGAATGCGCGTCCTGGTTCTTGGTGGCGATGGGTTCTGCGGCTGGCCGACCTCGCTGTATCTGTCGGATCGTGGTCATGAGGTGACCATTATCGACAATCTGAGCCGGCGGAAGATTGATGTGGATCTGGAGGTGGGGTCGCTGACCCCGATCCGGCCGGTGCATGAGCGGATCAGGGCCTGGGGTGAGGTGTCGGGGCGGCGGGTCGGGTTCATCAGCCTGGATCTGGCTCGGGAGTATGACCGGCTGGTGGCGGTGCTGGGTGAGCTGGCCCCGGATGCGATCGTGCATTTCGCGGAGCAGCGGGCGGCGCCGTATTCGATGCGGACGGCCACGACCAAGCGGTACACGGTGGATAACAATGTGCGGGCTACGCATAACCTGCTGACCGCGCTGGTCGAGACGGGGGTGGATGCGGCGCTGGCGCATCTGGGCACGATGGGGGTGTATGGGTATGGGTGGTCGGGGTCGGCGCCGATCCCGGAGGGGTACCTGACGGTGAAGGTGCCGACCCCTGATGGGGAGCTGGAGCGGGAGATCCTGCACCCGGCCAACCCGGGCAGCGTGTATCACATGACCAAGACGCTGGATCAGCTGATGTTCGCGTTTTACGCCAAGAACGACGGGCTGCGGATCACCGACCTGCACCAGGGCATCGTGTGGGGCACCCAGACCAGCCAGACGTGCCGCGATGAGCGGCTGATCAACCGCTTCGATTATGACGGGGACTACGGCACCGTGCTGAACCGGTTCCTGATGCAGGCCGCGATCGGCCACCCGCTGACCGTGCACGGCACCGGCGGGCAGACCCGCGCGTTCATCCACATCCGCGACACCGTGCGGTGCATCGAGCTGGCCATCACCAACCCCCCCGACGCCGGGGACCGGCCCCGGGTACTGAACCAGATCACCGAAACCCACCGCGTCCTGGACCTGGCCAAAATGGTCGGCGACGTGATGGGCGTGGAGATCGCCTACCTGCCCAACCCGCGCCGCGAAGCCGACGAGAACGACCTGGCCGTCCGCAACGACCAGTTCCTGGCCCTCGGCCTGCAGCCCACCACCTTGTCCGAGGGCCTCCTCGAAGAAGGCACCCAGATCGCCGGCCAGTACGCCCACCGCGCCGACGTCACCAAAATCATCGCCCGCTCCGTCTGGAAAGCCGGCATGGAAACCTCAGCCGACCTGCTGACCGAGCTCACCACCCAGCACTGACCGGCATTCCCGGGCACCTCCCACCCCACCAGCCACCCACCCGCGTTCAGCTAACTGGTGTGGGCTAGCGCGGTGAACAGCACCAGGACGATGGTGGCCAGCGCGAAGACGCCGTGCAGGATAACCACCGGCACCGGGAAGTGCCGCTCGGGCGGGATGGCGGCAGTGCCCCAGCCGGCACCGGGACCCGGGCCCGGGGCCGCTGCGGCCGGGACCCGGTGCCGGTGCGACCCGGACCCGTAGGCGCGGTAGACCCCGATCCAGCGGACCGCCATGCTCAGGCCGAGGACCGCGACCACGCCCAGGATCGCGGCCGCGACCCAGCGCAGCTCATGGGCGTCGGTGAGCAGGTAGATAGCCCAGGTGCCGAGGCCGGTCACGGCCAGCAGGGCGTGCGTGCTGATCACCGGTACCGGCAGGCGGGTGGCCGCCGAGGACTGGAACTCGCGGTCATACTCGATCAGCCAGATGGTCAGCAGGTAGAGACCACCCGCGGCGGTCATCAGCCAGGTGAGCAACGCGGCAAGCGACATCGGCCATCCCATCGTCGGCAGTGCACGAGGATCCTCACCGGATGGCCCGCTGACGGCAGCCGGCGGCCCACCGGACGGCGTAGCGAAGATCCCTGGTCCCAGCAGTCACGGGATCCATCCCTATGCACGGCCCGGCCCGGCCGGCAGTTCAGCGAAGCTCAGGAAGTTGAGACCTTTCTGATATCCCGCCGTGTGCACCGAGAGCGACCGTTGCGCGTCTCTCTGTTAGAAGGTGTGTACGGCTGGGGGGGACCTGGCCGGGCCAGTCGATTCGACCCCACCACCGGAAGAGGCCAGGATGTTAGTACTACGCGACGGCGTCCGGGATCGTCTGCGTAACCAGTGGACCACGACGGCCAAGCAGGCCCGCCGGTTCCGCGGGCGGCTGCTCAGCACGATCCTCAACCGGGTAGCCACCGAGGAGATGCACCACGCCGCGCTGTTGCTCGGCTATGACGTCGCGCTGGGGCACGGCCGCGAGGGCGTCTTCCGCCACCTCCCCGAGTTCAGCGTGGGTACCGAGCTGGGCCAGACGGTCCGCTACGGCAACCCGGATGAGCGCGAGGGCGCCGTCGAGGCTCTGATCATGGAGCTCTGCCTGTTCAACTGACGCGCGCTGGGGCAGGTAGGCGGGGTCAGGGCGAGCCGGAACGCCGCACCGGGGAACGGCATAATGTCCCCAGCTCGCGGCGCAGGCGGCCGAGCCAGCCCTCGCGCACCTGCCACCCCATATCCGTGGTGTCGAGCACGGCGAAATTACGCAGCCGGTTGTCCGTGTCCAGGCCGGTCACCTGGACCGGGCCGTAACCGAAGTCGCAGCTGCGCTGGTAGGCCCGGTGCAGGTGACCGTGCATGATCCGGGACGGCTGGACGGCGTCCACGATGCGCTGCAAACGCCGCCGGTGCGCGTCGTTGCGGGCCAGATCGGCCGGATCCCATTGCGGTGGAGGCCGGCCGAACGTGTGCGCGACGCCGGCCGGGCAGTCGTGGCTGACCAGCACGTCGGCATGACCGGCGGCCACGATCCCCGCCTCCTGCCGGTCGGTGATCTCCTCATCCGGCCACCAGTCCACGCCCTCGGTGCGCTGGGCCCGGTCCAGGCTCACCCCGCCGCCGCAGGCCAGCCAGCCCAGCCCGTGCCAGGTCCACCGGTACCCGCGCGGCAGATGGAACAGGCCGGGCCGCACCAGCACGCGCCCGTCCGGCGTGGTGTCGCTGGCCAGCCGGGCCAGTTGCGGGAAATCCTCGTGGTTGCCGTCGATGAACCAGAGCTCGGCGTTCACCTCGCCCAGCAGCGCGCTGACCCGGGCCAGGTAGTCCTGGCCCGCCTGGTCCGGCCAGACCCCGAAGTCGCCGAGCTGCACGATCAGCCGCCGCGGCTCAGCCGCCAGCATGCCCGGGATCCGGCGGATCACGCTGAGCGCCCAGTCTTCGTTGCCGTGCCAGTCCCCGGCCACCAGGATCCGCCGCGGTGCCTGCGTCATGAGTGAGTTGTACCGGTTCGGCAGCGGAAGTGCCCACCGATCCGGCCGCGCGGCCCGGGCTCGGGGCCAGGTTCCGGCTGGCCGCACCGCGCCTCGGTTATGCTCAAACGTCCTGACAGGGATCGGGGTGAGACGCGGCGTGACCGGGGTGGTGGCGCTTGTCCTCACCGCCGTGGCGCTGCCGCCGCTGCTGTCCCGGCTGACCGGTGGGCACGCGCCGCGCCCCGGCCCGCAGCTGGCCGCGCTGGCCACCGTGGCGGTGCTGCCCGCCACCGCCGCCGTGCTTGCCGCCGCGTTCTCGGCCTGGTGGCTGGCCCTGCTGCTCGCCATCCCGGCCGCGATCCTGGTCGGCTGGCAGCTCCCCCCGCGCGGGCGGGACGACCGCCGCGCCGCCACGGCCCGGCCCCCCGGCCCCGGCCCGGATGCGGTTACCGTCCGGGTCCTCACCCTGAACGCCCGCGGTGGCTGGGCCGATCCCGCCGCCCTGCTGGACCGGATCCGCGAGCACCAGGTGGACGTGCTGGCGGTGCAGGAACTGACCCGCGAGATGGTGGGCAGGCTGGGCCGGGCCGGCCTGGCCAGTGCGCTGCCGTATACGCACATCGACCCACGGCCCGACTCGCCGGGAGTGGGCTTGTGGGCCCGCTGGCCACTGGCCCCGCTGCCGCCGGTGCCGGGCATGGTGGCCGCCGCTCCCCGGGCCCGCGCCGAGCCGGTGCCCGGGTACCCGGTCGTGCTGACCGCGGTCCATCCAGCCGCCCCGCAGCGCGGCCGCGCGCTGCTCTGGCAGCGCGACCTGACCAGGCTGCTGGCCCTGGCCGGGACGAGCGGACCGCAGATCGTGCTGGGTGACTTCAACGCCACCCGGGATCATCAGGCGTTCCGCGACCTGCTGGCGGCGGGCTTCGTGGACTGCGCCGACGTCGCGCAGCACCGGCCCTGGCCGGGGTTCACCTGGCCCGCGTCATGGGACGTCTACTCGGACCGGGCCCGGCAGCGCTTCCCGGACTGGCGGGCGCTGCCCCTCATGCGCCTGGACCACGTGCTGGTCACGCCGGCCCGCACGACCGTGCGCCAGGTGCGCCCGGTCCGCGTTCCGGGCACCGATCATCTCGCGGTACTGGCCGTGATCGAGTTCAGCCAGCCGCCGGCTGATCGCAGTCAGGCCACGAAGAAGACCAGCGCGACCAGGACCAGCGCGGCCACGCAGACAGCCCCGATCAGCAGGCCGTTCCGTGCCCCGGGCCTCCGGTCCGGCTGGGCCCGGCGCGACGGGTTGCCCGCCCGCCGGGCGCGGCCGGGCGACGGTGGGAACAGCACGGCCGGGTCCGGCGCGGGCGGGAACGGCCCTGCCTGGTGCGGCCCGTCGGCCGGGTACCGCGACCGGGACAGGAACGGGCCGGGCGCCGGGGCCGGGCCGGCGCTCCGCGGCGGAACGGCTGGGGGCCGCCCGGCCGAGGGCGGGGGCTGGTCCCAGCGGCCACGCCGCGGTCCCGCCGCCGGGCCCGGCCCCGCCGCCGGGCCCGGTCCAGCCGCCGGGCCCGGTCCAGCCGCGGCGGGCCGGGGCCAGTTGCCGGACGGCGCGGGCGGGGCCGGCTGCTGCCACGCGGCTTGGGCGCTGGACATGAACACCTGGGTCGGGAAGTCCGCCGGGTAGCGGTCTGCTTCCGGCGGCGGCGGAGCGCCAGCCGCGGCCGCGCCGGGCCGGTCCGCAGCGGCCGCATCGTCCTCGGTGTACCGCTTCCCGGTGTGCCACTCGGCGGGCGGCTGCGGCCGGGCGGGCCGCTGCTCCGAGTAACGGCCGGGCCCAAACTGATCAGCCGGATCCCGCCGGGGCCGGAACCAGTCGGCGCCCGGCTCGCGGCCCGGCGGCGGCGGCGGAGCCGGGGGCTGGGCCGGAAACGGGTCGCGCAGCGGGTCGGGCCGGGCCGCGGAGCGTCCCCCGCTCGCAGAACTCACGGGTGGCGGCAGGTATGGCCCGGACCGCAACGGATACTCGGAGCGCGGGAGATAAGGGTCGGGCGGCTCAGGTTTGGCCCGCCGCGGCCGGTACTCGCCGGGCCGGGTCTGATACGGATCAGTCCCTGGCATCCACGCACCGTGTTCCGGCTGCCCTCTTTCCTCACCCACGTGACGGCTCCCCTCCCTGACATTTGGGACGCAACGCCCGCTCCCGAGGTTTACCTGGCTTAACGCCAGTACCGGGCAGCTGCCCGCCGGAGCCAGCGCCGTCCGTGATTTAATTAGACGTACTGTGTAACTGAAATATCGGAGGCAGCTGTGCCAGCACCGGCCATCATGAACGGCCGCACCGTGCTGATCACGGGCGGCACCGGCGGGATTGGGCTGAGCGTGGCCCGGGACCTGGCCGCCCGCGGCGCCCGGGTGGTGGTAACCGGCCGGGACCAGAGCCGCGGCGCAGCGGCAGCCGCCGCGATCCGCGCGGCCGGGGGTCACGGCGACGCCGAGTATCTCGTGGCCGACCATTCGACGGTCGGCGGCAACCGGGACCTGGCCCAGCGGCTGCGCGGTTCGGTCAGCCGCCTGGACGTTCTGGTCAACAACGTCGGGCGGGTGTTCCCGGCCCGGGCCGAGACGGCCGACGGGTACGAGGCCACGCTGGCCCTGTGCTTCGCCGGCCCGATCGCACTGACCGGGGAACTGCGGCCGCTGATCCGGGCGGCGGGCCCGGCCCGGATCGTCAACCTGAGTTCGAGTGCGTACCGGATGTACCGGGGAGACCCGTTCGCGGACCTGCAGTCCAGCCAGCGGTATGTGGGCATCCAGGCCCATGCCCGGGCCAAGCTGCTGAATCTGATCTGGACGTTCGCGCTGGCTGAGCAGCTGAAACCGGACGGTATCGCGGTGAACGCGGTGAACCCAGGCGCGGCCTGGACGGCCGGGACCGCGCAGCTCACCCCCGAGGCGGTGCCGGCCTGGAAGTACGTCTGGCCACTGGTCCGCTTCTTCCAGCGGCGCGCCCCGGCGGACAAGGCCGCCCGGGGGCCCGCGTGGCTCGCCTCGGCGCCCGAAGCGGCCGGCCTGACCGGCAGCTACGTCGAAGGACGCAAGCACAGCCGCCCACGGGTGGCGGCCGACCCGGCCCGCCAGCAGCGGGTGGTGCAACTGGCTGCGTCACTCATCAGCGCGGCGCCCACGGTCAGCGGCGGTTAGCTCAGCCCCAGCAGGGCCGGCGGTCCGATCCGGAGGGCGCGCCGCCACCAGCGGGGTGGCAGGTAGCGCTGGCACTCGCACAGCGAGCAGTCGGTGCCGCGGCGGTAGTGCGAGTGTGCGTCCCGGTTGTGCCCGCACCAGCACCGCACTGGCCGCCGCCGTTTCATAGCATGCCTGCCGCCGGAACTCCGGTGGAGCCGCCTGCACGTCCCCTCTGGCTCGATGATGCGGCAACAAGCGCAAATACGGAAGGTAGCAGCATGACCGCACCAGCGGAACGGGACGGGGCGGCCGGTTGCTATGGTGCAGTAGAGGTGCCAAGAGGTGGGGGGCTGGCCTGATTTCATGGTCCGGATGACCAGCAGGCCGACCGGGTTGCTGGTCGGCGTGGCCACGGGGGCGGGCGCGGTGGGCGTGATCCTGGCCCTGGCTGGCGTGCATTCCCTGCTACGGACCGTGCTGGTACTGCTCTTCCTGGTAGTCGCGCCGACGGCCGCCCTCGCCGGGCTGCTCCGCGGTTTCGATGGCTTCGCCCGG
The DNA here is from genome assembly GCA_963834515.1 of uncultured Actinomycetes bacterium. Lineage (GTDB taxonomy): Bacteria > Actinomycetota > Actinomycetes > Streptosporangiales > Streptosporangiaceae > RYN-230. Next base: position 422,969 of record CAWICB010000003.1, read on the forward strand.
ATCATCCTGGCCTGTGTCAGCACGGTCGTGCTGCTCGCCATCGTGGCCATGATCCTGCTGTCGGCGGGTCTCTGGTCGCCTATCGCGGAACTGATCGTGGTCGCGGTGATCACCGCGGGCTGCCTGCTGGCTCAGCGGCCAGCTGTCCGGTCCCGGGCCGCCGCCTGGGTGACACCGCGATGGCGGGCCCTGCTCCGCCGCGTTCCAGCCCGCCAGCCGGCCGGGACCGGGCCCGCGCCCGGAGCCAGCACTGCGGCCGGGACCAGCGCCGAGACCGGGGCCGGATACGAAACCGGGGCCCAGGCCGGGTCCGGGGCCCAGGCCGGGTCCGGGGCCCAGGCCGGGTCCGGGGCTGAGACCGGATCCGCGCATACCACCTGAAACCGGCCGTCAGCACCGGCGGAATCTGGCCTGAGCAGTGCGTGAACTGGGCTGCCGGGCCGCCAAGAGCGGGCCGGCCACCGCGGCTCAATTCTGCGTCACAGCTACGTTAATTAGCTGAGTGTGGATTACCCGTGCCTGCACAATACGGCGTACCTCAAACGTATGAGTCATTGCCTTGATTGTGTGGTACGGCCGGGGCTCTCCGTTAATTCGGGTACCGTCGGGTGGCGACGTCTACAGCAAAAAGGTGACCACTTCTGCTCAGCTGATTTGGGTAGTGAAAACCGTCCTTACGGGATTGAGCAACATGTTGTAGCCTTATTACGTAATCCAGTTCGATTACTCGAAGTAATTGAGCGGATGCGGTCAGTTACAGGGGGCTGGCCGCCAGCGTGCCGGAGAAGTGCGGGCACGTCGATGAGCGGGGGGAATTACTTCATGTGCGCATATGCGTACCCGAAAGGCACACCAGAACTGCGGGGGCAGACCACGACTTTCAGCCGGAACGGCTCGTCTGGTAATTCAGCAGAACTTGCCCACAGCGAGTACCGGCCAGTCGACGCGGGGTTCGCCATTGCCCCCGCGGTCAGCGTGGTCATCCCGGTCAAGAATGAGGCGCGGAACCTGCCGATAGTGTTCGGCTCGCTGCCCGAGTGGATCAGCGAGGTCGTCCTGGTCAACGGGCAGTCGGTGGACGACACCGTCGCCACGGCCAAGGACCTCTACCCGGGCATAACCATCGTGCACCAGGTCGGCGCGGGTAAGGGCGACGCCCTGCGGTCCGGTTTCGCCGCCTGCACGGGCGACATCATCGTGATGATCGACGGCGACGGCTCGACCGACGGCCGGGAGATCGTCCGGTTCGTCGCGGCGCTAGTCGCCGGGGCCGACTACGCCAAGGGGTCGCGCTTCTCCAGTAGTGGCGGAAGCGACGACATCACCTGGCACCGGCGGCTGGGCAACCGGGTCCTGTGCGGCCTGGTGAATATAGCCCTGGGCACCCGGTACACCGATCTGTGCTACGGATACAACGCGTTCTGGGCCCGGCACGTGCCCGCGCTCGGCCTCGACTGCATCGGTTTCGAAATCGAAACGATGATGAATATCCGGGCGGCCCGGGCCGGCCTGCGGGTGCAGGAGATACCGAGTCACGAACGGTGCCGGGTGCACGGCACGAGCAATCTCCGGGTCATATCCGATGGCTGGCGGATCTTCAAGGTGATCGCCGCCGAAGCGATCGCCAAGCACTGGGCCCGGCCCGGCATCCGGCGTCCGGTCATTACTTCTGAGCCCGAACTTTCCGTGCCGTCGGTCGCGGTCGCGGGCGATGTCAGCAAGGACTAGCGTGACCGGGACCCTTGGCATTTCAGTCGTTATTTGCGCGCACACCGAGAAGCGGTGGTACGAGACATGCGCGGCCGTTAAGTCGGTGCGGGCGCAGAACCTGCCCAGCCAGGAAATCATCGTTGTTGTCGATCACAACCCGGCGCTGCAGGCGGGCCTGGCGGCGGCACTGCCCGACGTCACCGTGGTGGCCAACCGGGAAGCCCAGGGCCTGTCCGGCGCGAAGAACACTGGCGTCGCGGTGGCCAGGGGTGACGTCGTGGCGTTCCTCGACGACGACGCGGTCGCCGACCAGGACTGGCTGAAGTATTTCGCCGACTCCTACGCCGACCCGGCCGTGATCGGGGTGGGCGGCCGCACGCTGCCGGACTGGCAGGCCCCCCGCCCGTCCTGGTTTCCGGCCGAGTTCGCCTGGGTGGTCGGGGCCGCGTACCGCGGCATGCCCGAGACCCGGGCCCCGGTGCGGAACCTGCTGGGCGGGAACGCCTCGTTCCGCCGGGAGGCGTTCCAGGTCGCGGGCGGGTTCCAGAACGGGATCGGCCGGTCCGCGGCCAAGCGGCCGCTCGGCTGCGAGGAGACCGAGTTCTGCATCAGGCTGAGCCAGCATGCCCCGGGCTCGGTGTTCCTGTTCGACGACCGCGCCGTGATCTGGCACATGGTGCCGCGTGAGCGCTGCCGGTTCCGCTACTTCCGGTCCCGCTGCTACGCGGAGGGCCTGTCCAAGGCCCAGGTCACCGCGAGTGTGGGCGCAGGCGACGGGCTGGCCACCGAGCGGCGCTACACAACCCGGGTGCTGCCGGCCGGCGTGGCCCGCGGGGTCGCTGAGGCGCTGCAGGGCGACCGGGCCGGGCTGGGCCGGGCCGGTGCCATCGTGGCCGGGGTCACCGCGACCGTGGCCGGTTATGCGGTCGGCCTGGCTGGCCAGCAGGCCCAGCAGCGCTGGCGGCGGCGGGCGCGCCGCCCGCTCGGGACCGGGCAGACGGCATGATCACCGCGCCGGGCACGCCCGTGCCGATTCTCATGTACCACGAGATCGCGCAGCCGCCGGAGACCGGCAGCCAGCTGGCCGTCCCGCCCGGCGCGTTCGCCGCGCAACTCGGCTACCTGCACGACGCCGGTTTCCAGACCGTGACGGCCGGCACCCTGGCGGAGATCATGAACGGTGGCCCGGGGCGGCTCCCCGACCGGGCCGTGGTGCTCACGTTCGACGACGGCTTCGAGGACTTCCACCGCTGGGCGCTCCCGCTGCTGGCCCGGTACGGCTTCACCGCGTCGCTGTACGTCACCACCGGGTGGGTGCAGGATGCCGGCCCGCAGTCCGCCGGGCGGCGGCCGGCCCGGATGCTGACCTGGAGCCAGATCACTGAGGCGGCCGGGGCGGGCATCGAGATCGGCGCGCACAGCCGGCAGCATCCCCAGCTGGATCAGCTGTCCCGGACGGCGCTCCGCGAGGAGCTGCGGGTGAGCAAGGCGCAACTGGAGGACCGGCTCGGCGTGCCGGTGCCCGGACTGGCCTACCCGTTCGGCTACTCCAGCGCCGCAGTGCGCGAGGAGGCCCGCGATGCGGGCCACGGCTACGCGTGCGCGGTCGGCAACACGCTGCCCGGCCCGCGGTCCGACCCGCTGGCGCTGCCCCGGCTCACCGTGCGCCGGTCGACCAGCATGCAGGCGTTCCGGCAGTTCACGCACAGCAGGAACGTCCCGATGATCTTCTTCAAGGACCGCGCCCTGACCACGGGCTACGCGATGGCCCGCCGGACCCGGGCCGCGATGGGCAGGATGCGCAGTGGCGACTAGGACGATGTCCCCCGGTACCTGGGGAGTGCAGGGGCTGCGCCGGCAGTGGGCCGATCCGCTGTCCCGCAACGGGTATGCGCTGGTGGCCAACACCGGGGCGACCGGTATCTCCGGGCTGGTCTACTGGGTCCTGGTGGCCCGGCTGTACCCGACCGAGGTGGTCGGCCGGGCGACGGCCGCCTATGCGGCGATGAACCTGCTGGCCGGCTTCACCGCGCTGAACTTCAACGGTGTGCTGACCCGCTTCCTGCCCCGGGCCGGGCGGCGCACCGGCAAGCTGATCAAGCACTCGTACCTGGTCAGCGGCATCGCCTCGGTGCTGGTTACGATCCCCTTCCTGCTCAGCATCCACTTGTGGGGCCCCTCCTATTCGGAGCTCGGCAACCCCCTCACCGGCCTGTTCTTCATCGGCTGCGTGGTCTGCTGGGCCATCTTCACGCTGCAGGACAGCGTGCTGGCCGGGATGCGCAACGCGCACTGGGTGCTGCTGGAGAACACCGTCTTCGGCATCGCCAAGGTCGTGCTGCTGATCATCTTCGCGTCCCGCTTCCAGCACCTTGGCATCTACCTGTCCTGGATGGTGCCGTGCGTGCTGACCGTGCCGCTGATCAACGCGCTGATCTTCAGCCGGCTGGTGCCCCGGCACACCGCGGCCACCATCGACGTGGAACCGCCGACCAGCCGGCAGATCGGCCGGTTCCTGGCCGGCGACTACTCCGGGGCGATGTTCCTGCTGGCCACCAGCAACCTGGTGCCGGTCCTGGTCGCCGCGATGATCAGCGACGTGAAGAACACCGCGTACTTCTACATGGCCTGGCTGGTCGGCGGCATCCTCGACCTGGTCGCGGTCAACATGGCCATCTCGCTGACCGTCGAGGGCTCGTTCGACGCGTCGTCGCTGGCGCATAACTGCCGCCAAGCGCTACGCAAGATCGGCCTGCTGATCGTGCCGGCCGCCGCGCTGATCGCGCTGCTGGCGCCGTGGGGCCTGGGCCTGTTCGGGCCGGGGTACGCCAAGGAGGGCGCGCCGATCCTGCAACTACTGGCCCTGGCCACGCTGCCCAAGACGCTGACCGAGGTGTACCTGGGCGCGCTGCGGGCGCAGAGCCGGACCCGGATGGTCGCCATCGTGCAGGGCATCCGGGCGGTGCTGATGCTCAGCCTCACTGTCTGGCTGGTCGAGGTGATGGGCCTGATCGGGGCCGGCGTGGCTGCGGTGGTGACCCAGGTGGTGGTGGCCGCAATTATCAGCCCCGGGCTGTGGCGGGTGCTGACCGGTGACCGGGCCCGGGCCGCCGAGCCCACCGCCAGCCTGATGGCCGCCGCCGAGGCCGCCCCGGAGGCGAGCGCGCCATGACCGCCGACACGGGAACCACGCAGGCCGGGCACCCACTGCCGCCCCGCCGGGCCGGCCTGCCGCTGATCAGCTCCGGGCAGCTCCCGGGCTGGCCAGCGGTGCTGGTTGGCGTGCTGGCCGCGGCCGGGTTCGTGCTGTTCTTCGGTTCGCTGCGGCACGTGCAGCTAGCCCGGATGAACGGGCTGGGCCTGCTGTCGGTGCTGCCGCACCGCGCGCTGGCCGGGGTGACCCTGCTAGCGCTGGCGTTCGTGTTCGGGCTCGCCCTGCGCCGGGTGCACCCGGTGCTGCTCGGCACCGTGCTGGCCGGCCTGGTCATCTGCCTGGACGGGGTGACCACGTTCATTCAGCCGGCCGCCCGGTTCGCCACGTCATACCAGATCGCGGGCTACGTGCAGTACATCAGCGTGACCGGGAAGGCCGCGCCCGACCTGGCCGCGTACTTCAGCTGGCCCGGCTTCTTCGCGCTGCTCTCGTTCCTCCGCGGGGCCGCCGGGCTGCACGGTGTGCTGGCCCTCATGCGGGTCTGGCCGGTGCTGATCGACCTGCTCACCCTGCCGCCGTTCTTCCTGCTCATGCGCAACTTGCGGATCTCCTGGCGGGCCACGTGGCTGGCTGGGTTCCTGCTCGTGGTCGGCAACTGGGTGGGCCAGGACTACTTCTCGCCGCAGTCTCTCAACTACGTGCTGTACCTGGTGTTCCTGGCCATCCTGGTGAACTGGTTCGCCGGCCCGGGGCTGAGCCGGAGCTCGCAGGACCGGCCCGCCGGGCTGACCGGGGCGCACCGGTTCTTGTTCGGCCGGCTGGAGCCCGGCGAGCTGGGCCCGCGGCCCGCCAGCACGCCGCAGCGGGTGTTCCTGCTCAGCTTGCTGATCGGCATCTTCCTGGTGTCGGTGATGAGTCACCAGCTGACGCCGTTCTACATGACCGGGGCGTGCCTGGCGCTGGTCCTGATCCGGCGCTGCCAGCTGTCCGGGCTGTGGATCCTGTGCGCGGTGCTGGTGGTGTGCTGGCTCAACTTCGCGGCCGTGGACTACTGGTCCGGCCACCTGGCCAACATCTTCGGCGGGGTCGGCAACCTGCGCGGCAACCTGAGCAGCAGCGTCGGCGGCCGGCTGGCCGGCAGCACCGCCACCCACCTGCTCACGCTGCACACCCGGGTCGGGGTGGCGGGCGTGATCGTGCTGCTGGCCGTGGCCGGGCTGCTCCGCCGGCGGCTGCGCGGCTCGGACGACCGGGTGCTGATCGCGCTGTTCATCCTGCCCATGCTCACCGTCGGCCTGCAGAGCTACGGCGGCGAGATCGCGCTCCGCATCTACCTGTTCCTGCTCCCGCCGGCCTGTGTACTGGCCGCCTGCTTCTTCTTCCCCAACCCGGTAGCCAAGTCCAGGGCCAGCTGGCGGCTGTTTCCGGTACTGGCGTTGTGTGCCGTAGTGTTCCCGGTTTCGTTCATCCTGGTGCGCTACGGGAACGAGGCGTTCGAGCGGGTGCCGCCGGGTGAGCTGGCCGCTACCAACTGGATCTATGCGCACGACGCGCACGGGGCCCGGCTGCTCTGGCTGAGTTCTTCGACGAAGACCGACGTGACTCCCGAGATGCCCTGGTCGTACACGGACATCAGCCGGGTCGACTACTCCCCGGTGCTGGCCCCGCGGGACCCGGCCGACGTCCGGGACATCCTGTACTCCCTGCGTAACGGCGGCCCGGGCGCGTACCTGATCGAGACCCGGACCCAGGACACCTACCTGCAGCAGGCCGCCGGGTACCCGGCCGGCTGGGAGGTCGCGTTCGAGCAGCGGATGCGGTCGGAGCACCTGGTCCGGGTGGCGTTCGCCAATAGCGACGCGGTGATCTACCAGCTGCGCTGGCCGGCCGGCGCCAAGCCGTATCCGCTGCCGCCGGACGGGTCCGGCCACGCCAGCTACCCGGCCCTGCTGGGCGGGGCCGAAGTGCTGGTCGTGCTGGCCACCATCGGTGTCCTGGCCGCAAGGGAGTTCGCCCGGATCGGCCGCCCGGCCGCGCAGCGGCTGGTCCGCCCGCTCACCCTGGCCAGCTACCCGTTGCTCGTCCTCACCCTGGCCGTCGTGGTGGTCCGGTTCGCGCTGCTGCCATCGATTCACGGGGGGTTGCTGTGAGGAACACCCAGCCGGTCCCGGCGCTGATCCTGAAGGTCGGGCAGTACCCGCTGCACTCCGGCGGGGTCGGCGCGATCCGCACGCTCGGCCGGATGGGCGTCCCGGTGTACGCGACGGCCGAGGACCGGTTCACGCCGGCCGCGGTATCCCGGTACTGCACCGGGACGTTCCGCTGGCGGGCCACCGGCCGCGAGGACCCGGCCGACCTGGTTGGCGAGCTGGCCAGCATCGGCCAGCGGATCGGCCAGCCGGCCGTGGCTGTCCCAATGGACGACGAGGCCGCGGTGCTGCTGGCCGAGCACGCCAGCGAGCTGTCCAGTCATTTCCTGTTCCCGTGGCTGAGCGACCCGGGACTGGCCCGCAACCTGGCCAGCAAGCACGACATGGCCATGCTGGGCCGGGAGCACGGGTTCCCGGTGCCCCGGTGGGCGTTCGCTTCCACCCGGGAGCAGGTGGCGGCGTTCGCGGCCACGGCCGCCTTCCCGGTGGTGGTGAAGAACTCAGAGCCGTGGCTGCGCCGCCGGGCACCCGCCGTGGCGGGCACCACCGTGGTCGGCTCGAGCGCCGAGCTGACCGAGCTGGCCTCGTCCACCCGGGAGGCACCAGCCCTGCTGCTGCAGGAATACATCCCGCACGACGTGGCCGAGGACTGGATCGTGCACCTGTACTGCGACGCCGGCTCGAACTGCCTGGTGCTGTTCACCGGGGTCAAGACCGGATCCTGGCCGCCGAACACCGGCGCCACCGCGTCCGGTATCGCGGTGCCCAACCCAGGCCTGGCGCAGCAGGTCGAGCGGTTCTGCAAGGCGGTGGGCTTCCACGGCGTGGCCGACCTCGACATCCGGTTCGACCGGCGCGACCAGCAGTACAAGCTGGTCGACTTCAACCCGCGGGTGGGCAATCAGTTCCGGCTGTTCCAGACAGCCGGTGGCATCGACGTCATCCGCGCCCAGTACCTCGACCTCACCGGCCAGCCGGTGCCACCCGGCGGCCAGGTCAACGGGCGCCGGATCGTGGTCGAGCACATCCACCCACTGTCCCGGGCCGGGGAGCGCGGCAGCGGCTACACCACCCCGTCCGCGCCGGCCCGGGCCACGGAAACGGAACTCGCCTGGCTGGCGCTGGACGATCCGCTGCCCTTCCTGGCCATGTTGCCGAGATTTGCCTCACCCGCGATGTCCTACCTGACCGGCCGCTGGCAGCAAGCCCGGCGGCGCAAGCACCTGACAAGAACGGAAACGCCATGACCGCACACACTCCCGCCGTCGTCATCGGGGCCGGGCCCTACGGGCTGTCGGTTGCCGCCCACCTCAGCGCCCGGGGCATCCGGCCACGCGTGTTCGGCGAGGTGATGTCGAGCTGGCGCAGCCACATGCCCGCGGGCATGTGCCTCAAGTCCACCCCGGACGCGTCCAGCCTGAGCGCCGCCAAACCGGGTTACCGGCTGGCCGACTACTGCACCAGCCGGGGCACCCGCCCGCTGCAGGACGCCAGCGACGACATCATCCCGATCGAGCTGTTCACCCGCTACGGTCGGTGGTTCGCCGAGCAGCTCGTCCCGCAGGTCGAGCCGTCCGTGGTGACCCAGCTGGAGCGGGCCGGGCACGGGTTCGTGGTCAGCCTGGACAGCGGCGAGGAGATCCTGACCCCCACCGTGGTGGTGGCCACCGGGGTCAGCCATATCGAGTACGTCCCCGGCCCGCTGGCCGCGCTCGCGCCGGGCGGACCGTCGCCCGGCGCCCCGGTCTCACACAGCTCGCAGCACAGCAGCCTGGCCGGGTTCCGCGGGCGCCGGGTCGCGGTCATCGGCGCCGGGCAGTCGGGGCTGGAAAGCGCGGCGCTGCTGCATGAGGCCGGGGCCGACGTCACCGTCCTGGCCCGGCGCACGGCCCGGTTCGGCGAGCCGCCCAAGCACCCGGCCGGGCTGGCCGGGGTGCTGCCGCAGCCGCACTCACCGCTCGGGCCGACCTGGCGGATCTACCCGTTCAGCCACGCCCCCGGGTACTTCCACTACCTGCCCGAGCAGACCCGGCTCAAGCTGGTGCGCCGGGTGCTCGGCCCGCTGGGAGCGTGGTGGCTGCGCGACCGGGTGGACGGTGTGCTGCCGGTACTGAACCAGCACGCGGTGCGCGATGCGGCGCTGGACGGGGATGGGGTGCTGCTGTCCACCACCTGCTCGGACGGGCAGCACGCACAGCTGCGGGTGGACCACGTCATCGCCGCCACCGGGTACCGGGTCGACTTGGCCAAGCTGGGCTTCTTCGAGCCCGGCCTGGGCCAGCGGATCCAGCTGACCGGGAGCTTCCCGCAGCTGTCCCCGTCCTTCGAGTCCTCGGTGCGCGGGCTGTACTTCGTCGGCCTGCCCGCCGCGGCCACGTTCGGCCCGGTCATGCGGTTCGTCTGCGGCGCGGGGTTCGCAGCCAGGCGGGTGGCCACGGCGGCCAGCCCGGCGGGCTGACCGGGACGGGGGGTCTGGGCTTATGCGTATCTCAGTGATCCGTCCCAGCGAGCTGGGGCCAGCCGAGGTGACCGCGTGGCACGCCATGCAGCGCGAGTCCGCGGGACTGCGGAATCCGTTCCTCAGCCCGGAGTTCGCCCAGGCCGTCGGCCGCCACCGGCCGGACGCCAGGGTGGCGGTGCTGACCGAGGGGGGCCGGCTGGCCGGCTTCCTGCCGTTCGAGAAGCACCGGTTCGGGATGGGGGTGCCGATCGGCGCCGGGCTGACCGACTGCCAGGGGCTGGTGCATGAGCCAGGGCTGGCCTGGGATCCCCGGGACGTGCTGCGCGGCTGCGGTCTGTCCGTGTTCGCGTTCGACCACCTGGCCGCGGAGCAGCAGCCGTTCCGCCCCTACCTGGCCGCCACCGCGCCGTCGCCGGTCATCGACCTGGCCGACGGATGGGACGCCTACCAGGCCAAGCTCATGGTGAAGTCGGCCCAGTTCTGCCGCTCGGTGGCCCGCAAGACCCGCAAGCTGGAGCGGGAGGCGGGCCCGGTCCGGCTGGTCGCCGAGTCCCGGGACCGGGCCGCGCTGCGCGCGCTGATGGCCTGGAAGTCGGACCAGTACCGGCGCACCGGGCGCAGCGACCGGTTCGCTCAGCCGTGGATCGTCGGCCTCATCGAGGACCTGTTCGAGACCAGGGAAGGCCACTTCAGCGGCCTGTTCTCGGTGCTGTACGCGGGCGACGTGCCGGTCGCCGCGCACCTCGGTGTCCGCTGCGGGCCGGTGCTGGCGCACTGGTTCCCGGCCTACGACACCGCGTACGGGCAGTATTCGCCCGGCCTGGCCCAGCATCTGCGCATGGTGCAGGCCGCGGCCGGCATCGGCGTCCAGCTCATCGACCTGGGCAAGGGGGCCAAGCGGTACAAGGAGACGCTGAAGAGCAGCGACATCTACGTCGGCGAGGGCGCGGTGACCACCCGGTCAGCGCTGGGCCAGCTGCACCGGGCGCACATCGCCCCGGCGCAGTGGGCGGCGCGCACCATCCGGGCGCACCCGCGCCTCTACGACTCCGCCGATCATCTGCTCAAGCGCTATGGCGAGCTGCACGCCGCGCTGCCGCGGCCATCCCGACCGCGGGCCCGGGATCAGGCGGCCCGGGATCAGGCGGCCCGGGATCAGGCGGCCCGGGATCAGGGGGCCCGGGATCAGGGGGTCCGGGATCAGGGGGTCCGGGATCAGCGGACCCGGGAGGAGAAATGAACCGCCCCAGAATGCCGGGTTACCGTGCCGACCTGGCTGATGGCATTGCCGGCCGCCGCGACGGTCAGGGTACCCGGCCCGGCGCTGAAAGAAAGAGCGACGTCCCGCTGACCCGCGCCACGGATCGCATTTCCGTACACGGCGATGTTCCCGGTATGCCCATTGACCGACGTGATGCCCACGTAGATGTGCGTCGCAGCTCCGGTCTCGCCCAGGTCATTGAAGATCCTGTTGCCGTAGATGGTGGATCCGTTACCGCCCTGGACGGTGCCGGCTATGCCGTACCACTGGCCGGCCGGGCGCCGGCTGGCGAAGTCCTCGATGTAGTTGCCGGATATGGCCGTGCCATACAAGCGGTTTGCCATGATCCCATCCGACTTGTCGTTATAGAGATGGTTGCCGGATATATCCCAGCCGGCCGCGTTATCCATCAGGACCGCGGCCCCGCCGGAATCAGCGATCCGGTTGCCGTCCAGATAGCCGTCGGTCACCGAGTTCCCGTGGTCGATGACCCGGAAGCCGCTGCCACCGCTCCCGGTGATGAAGTTATTGGCGAACCTGCTGTTCACGCTGGTGTTGCGAATAGTCGCGCCGTCCAGTGCCTGGCTGGTATCGACGATCCCGGAACCACCGCAGTTGCTGACATCCAATTCCTGGACGTCAGTCTGCCAGTTCATGATGACGATGCCATTGGTATGGCCGCGGCCGGAACAGGCCACGGTCAGCTGCTGGATAGTGAGCGGGGAGCCGGTTGTCGCGGAATTGTCCACATAGGCCGACGAGACCAGGACGTAGGGCAGCGCGGCGTCCTGGCGGAGCACGGTGCCGGTCCGGCTGGTGCCGGTGTACGTGCGGTTGGGCAACAGCACGATGGCCCGGTCGAGCAGGCAGGTGCCGCCGATCTGGATCACCGAGCCGGCCCGGCTGGCGTCGATGGCGTGCTGCAGCACTCCAGCATCGGCTGTCGTATCACCGCAGCTCACCTGCGTGACATAGGCCCTGCTGGTGGCGCCGGCGGACCGGGCCGCGCCGGCCGTCGGCCCGGCCTGCGGGCCTGGCGGCCCGGAACCACCCGGCCCGCTGCAGCCGGCCGCCAGCACGGGCACGGCGGCGGCCCACCCGGCGGCCAGTATGGCGGTGAACAGTCGTGCTCTCACCCGTCAGCTCTTTCCCGCCGGGCACTGATTGCCAGGCCGGCCGCCTCGGGCCCGGCCGGGCGGCTCTGCGGCCCAGGGCCACAACACCACACCGGCAACATTACCCGGCGCTGGATACCCAGCCGCCGTGGGCGGGGGTAGACAATGAACGATACGCGGAATCCGGCTCGTTCGAGCCTGGCCTACAAGATGGCTTTCGCCGCCCGTCATCCAGATCAGATAACGCCGTACATCCGCCGGGCGTTCGCGGGTGCCTGGCTGCGGGCCAGGTCCACTGATCACGTCAGCTACTATCGCAAGATAATGAAGTACAAGGCCGGCGCGCACGGTGTCGAGGTGGCGGTGGGCAGCCGGAGCCACCAGCAATGGCTGGAATTCGGCCAGATGCAGTTCGATTATCTGGTCAAGCATGGCCTCAGGCCCGCCGACCGGGTCCTGGAGATCGGCTGCGGGAATCTCCGGGCCGGGCGGCTGCTCATCGGCTACCTGGATACTGGGAACTACTATGGGATCGACATCTCGGGGGACATGCTGATATCAGCCCAGCACGTGCTCAGCGAGGCCCAGCTGCAGGACAAGCTTCCCCGGCTCGCGCTGACCCGGGACCTGACGTTCGACTTCCTGCCCGCCGGCCACTTCACGGTGGTGCACGCGAACAGTGTTTTCACCCACTGCCCGATCGAGATCATCGGGGAATGCCTGGCTAACATCGGCCGGATAATGGCGCCTGGCGGATTCTTCGATTTCACGTTCTACGCGCACGACGACCGGGACTACCACGTGCTCAGGGAGGACTTCTATTATCGCCCGGAGACGCTCTTCGCGCTGGCCGCGCAGCATGGGCTGCAGACCCAGCTGCTCGACGACTGGTACGACCCCTGGGACCACCAGCCGAAGATCCGGCTGACCCGGGCACGATGAGTCCAGCTCACTGGACAGGATGGGGGCACCGGTATGCGGGTTCTGGTGACAGGCGGGGCGGGCTTCATCGGGTCACACCTCACGGACGCGTTCCTGGCCCGGGGCGACCAGGTGGCCGTGGTCGATGACCTGTCTTCCGGGCGGCCAGCCCGGCTGGATGAGCGGGCCACGCTGCACAAGGCCAGCATCGCGGAGGCGGCCGCGCTGCGGGCCATCGTGTCCCGGGCCGCGCCGGACCTCATCTGCCATCTGGCCGCGCAGATCGACGTCCGGGCCTCAGTGGCCGAGCCAGCGCACGACGCCCATGTCAACGTGGACGGCACGGTCAATGTGCTGGAGGCGGCCCGGACAGCGGGCGCCCGGGTGCTGTTCGCATCCTCGGGTGGTGCGCTGTACGGGCGGGATGCGCCGGTCCCCTCACCCGAGGACGTACCGCCGCTGCCTGAGTCGCCCTACGGCATCGCCAAGTACTGCGCCGAGCAGTACATCGGCTTGTACAACCGGCTGTATCGCACCCGGCATTCGGTGCTGCGGCTGGCCAACGTGTACGGCCCGCGCCAGGACCCGGGCGGCGACGCCGGGGTGATCCCGATCTTCTGCTCGGCCGCCCTGGCCGGCCACCACCCGGCCGTCTACGGGGACGGCACCCAGACCCGGGACTACGTATACGTCGCCGACGTGGTGCGCGCCTTCCTGGCCGCGGCCGGGGCCAGCCAGCCGGGGAGCTGGAACATCGGCACCGGGGTAGAGACCAGCGTGCTGGATCTGGTCCGGATCATCGCCGGAGTGTCCGGCCGCCCGGTCCGCCCGCGGCTGTGCCCGGCCCGGCCCGGTGAGCTGCTGCGCAGCACGCTGGCCGTGGGCCTGGCCGGGCGGGAACTGGGCTGGCGGGCGGCGACCAGCCTGGCCGGCGGCGTCGGCGCGGTGTACCACTGGATCGAGGCCGGCGCCGGCGACCGCGCCCCCTGCTGACCCGGGCTGCGGCTGACCCGCTGATCCGGTGCCTTCCATCAGCGCGGTACGTTTTGGGCCGCCGGTGACACACAATGCACCGCGCTGACGAAGGAGAGCCGATGCACGCGGTCGTGATCACCCAGTACGGTGGCCCGGACGTGCTCCGCTGGGAGGAAGTCCCCGACCCGGTGCCGCAGCCGGGCGAGGTGGTCGTCGACATCGCCGCGGCCGGGGTGAACCGGGCCGATCTCATGCAGCGCCAGGGCTTCTACCCGCCGCCGCCCGGCGCGCCGCCCTACCCGGGCCTGGAGTGCTCCGGCCGGATCAGCGAGCTGGGCCCGGGGGTCACCGGGTGGCAGCTGGGGGACGAGGTCTGCGCTCTGCTGGGCGGCGGGGGCTACGCGACCAGGGTGGCGGTGCCCGCCGGCCAGTTGCTGCCGGTCCCGGACGGCGTCCCGGTGGTGGACGCGGCGGGCCTGCCGGAGGCGGCCTGCACCATCCAGGGCACCGTCTACCAGATGGCCCATCTCGCGGGCGGCGAGGTATACCTGGTCCACGGCGGGGCCGGCGGGATGGGCTCGTACGCGATCCAGCTGGGCAAGGCGGACGGCTGCGTGGTGGCGTGCACGGCGGGCAGCCCGGACAAGCTGGCCCGGTGCCGCGAGCTCGGCGCCGACCTGGCCATCAACTACCACGACCAGGACTTCGAGGCGGCCATCCGCGACTTCACCGGTGGTCGCGGCGCCGACGTCATCCTGGACGTGGTGGGCGCGCCGTACCTGGCCCGGAACCTGGCCACCCTGGCCACCTGGGGCCGGCTGGTGGTGATCTCGGTCCAGGGCGGCCCACGCGGTGAAGTGGATCTCGGCCTGCTGATGCACAAGCGGGCCAGCATCCTCGGCGCCACGCTGCGCGCCCGGCCGATCGCCGAGAAGGCCGCCGTGGTGGCGGCGGCCCGGGATCATGCCTGGCCGCAGATCAGCGCCGGGAAGGTCCGCCCAGTCATCGACCACGTGCTGCCGATGAGCGAGGCGGCGCAGGCCCACCGGCTGTTCGACGAGGGCACCCACGTGGGGAAGATCCTGCTGGTCAACTGACCAACTGGCCGGCCTGGTGGTCCAGTCACCCCACCGGAAGCGCAAGACTTAGAGCATGACTGAACGCAACCCTGAAGCAGACCAGGCTGCCCGGGTCGTCGTGCTCGGCCCCGATGGCATGCCCGTAGACAGTGCCAGCCCCGTCGAGGACGGCGAAACCGCAGGCGAGCGGCCGGTGCTGGACATGGTCGAGCAGCCCGCCAAGGTGATGCGGATCGGCAGCATGATCCGGCAGCTGCTGGAGGAGGTCCGGGCCGCCCCGCTGGACGAGAAGAGCCGGGCCCGGCTGCGGGAGATACACAAGAGCTCGGTCAAGGAGCTGGAAGACGGGCTGGCGCCGGAACTGGTCGCCGAGCTAGAGCGGCTGTCACTGCCGTTCGTCGAGGACGAGGTGCCCAGCGAAGCCGAGCTGAGGATCGCCCAGGCGCAGCTGGTCGGCTGGCTGGAGGGCCTGTTCCACGGCATCCAGACCACGCTGTTCGCCCAGCAGATGGCGGCGCGGGCGCAGCTCGAGCAGATGCGCCGGGCGCTGCCGCCGGGCATGCCGCCCGGCATGGTCCCCGGCAGTCCGGGTGCGGAGGATGGCCCGCAGCAGGGCCGGTCATCCGGCCCGTACCTGTAAGGCGGCTACCCCGGGCCCGGATCACACCCGGCCGTAGCGCAGCCGGGACAGCCAGGCCGCGGCCTGTGCGAACTCGGCGTCGGACGTGCCCGCCCGGACCTGGGTCGGCCCGCCGTCGTACCGCGGGTAACTGCCCAGGAACCTGACCTGGGCGCAGACCCGGCGCAGGCCCATCAGCGCCTCACCGACCCGGGCGTCGTCGAGATGCCCCTCGCAGTCGATGGAAAAGCAGTACCGGCCCAGCCCGTCGCCGGTCGGCCGGGACTCGATCCGGCTCAGGTTGACCC
The DNA here is from genome assembly GCA_963834515.1 of uncultured Actinomycetes bacterium. Taxonomy (GTDB): domain Bacteria; phylum Actinomycetota; class Actinomycetes; order Streptosporangiales; family Streptosporangiaceae; genus RYN-230. The sequence goes on from CAWICB010000003.1 coordinate 438,722, forward strand.
CGCGCACCGCGAACTCGGTGAGGATCTCCATCAGCGCACCCGGGTGGTCTTCGCGGAGGAACGCAACCAGCGAGGTCCGGTCGGATCCGGTGGCCGCGGGCGGCGGCCCGGACTGGGTGACCACCACGAACCTGGTCACCGCGTCCGGCCGGTCGTGCGCGTCGGGCACCAGCACGGCCAGGCCGTAGGTCGGCGCGGCGAACGCGCCGGCCAGCGCGGCGTCCAGCTCGCCGTCGGCCACCTGGCGGGCCGCTTCGGCGTTCGACGCGGCCGGCCGCCACACCGCGTCCGGCAGATGATCAGCCAGCCAGCGCCGGCACTGAGCCTGCGCCTGTGGATGCCCGCCGACAGTCTTGACGCCGGCCAGGTCGGTGCCCGCCCGGGCCAGCACTGCGAACGCGATGGGCAGCGGCTGCTCCGCGCAGATGATCAGGTCCTGGCCGGTGGCCAGCCCGTCCAGGGTGGCGGTGACCGCGCCCTCCACCGAGTTCTCGATAGGCACGATGCCGCGCTCCGCGGCCCCGGTGCGCACCGCGTCCAGCGTGGCCTGGATACTCACGCACGGCATCGACTGGCCGGCTGCGCCGGCGTCGTAGGCCAGCAGCGCCGCCTCGGTGAAGGTGCCCTCGGGCCCCAGATACGCGTACCGCACCGGCGTGAGGATACCAGCGCCCCAGCTCCGGCCCTCGTCCCGAGCCGGGCTGGTCCCGAGCCGGGCTGCCCCGCCCGCCCGCTGCCCCCGCCCCCGCCCCGCCCCCGCCCGCCGCCGCTGGCCCACCCGCCCACTGGCCCACCCGCCCACTGGCCCACGCGCATAACGTGATATCGTGATATCACGATAGCTGAGGGCCTAATGCGGCCAACCGCGAGGAGGACCTGGTGCGGACCAAGAACATGGTGCTCCGGCTCGACCCGGAGCTCGCCGAGCGGCTGGAGGCGGTGGCCGAAGTGGAAGGGCGCTCGGTGTCCGACGTGGTGCGCGAGGCCATCGGAACGCTGGTCGAAGCGCGGCAGCGGGACAAGAGGTTCATCCAGCTGCTCGAGGAGAACCTGGCCCGGCACCAGCGCATCCTGCAGCTGCTCCGGGACGACCAGTGAACGCGCTGGACGTGGCCGGCCTGGTCGTTATCGCCGGGAAGACCCTGGGCCTGAGCCCCCAGGCCGCGCTGGACCAGCTGGACCTCGGCGCCGCGCAGACCGCGGTGTCCGAGGCCGCCCCCGCCGCGGACAGCGGCGATCCGGCGCTGGGCGCGGCCGCACTGCTGGCCGCGCTGATCCGGCACCACCCGTGGGACCGGGATACCGGCCCGGTCGCGGTGGCCGCGGCCACCACGTTCCTCGCGCTGCACGGCTGGCAGGCCGACCTCGATCCGCCCGAGGCGGTGCGTGAGGTGATCGCCGCGCTCGGCGGCGGCCGCCTCGACCCGGCCGGCCTGGCGGCCTGGCTGTCGCCCCGGCTGACCCCATCACAACCCAAGGAGGCACCGATGTCCGGATGGCTGCCCGGCCGGAGCAGATCCGGCCGCCGCGGTAAGGGAAGCCCGTTTGCCCGGTTCGGCCCGGCGGCACGCGAGGTGATGATCGCCGGCCAGGAGGAGGCCCGGTCGCTGCACCATGGCTACCTCGGCACCGAGCACCTGCTGCTCGGCCTGCTCCGCCAGGGCGACGGGGTGGCTGCCCGGGCGCTGGGCACGGCCGGAGTCAGTACGGACGTGGCCCGCCAGCAGGTGCTGGAGATCATCGGCCGCGGCCACCAGGTGGTCCGCGGGCACGTGCCGTTCACCCCGCGGGCCAAGAAGGTACTGCAGATAGCGGTCCACGAGGCCCGCGACCTTGGCCACCTGTACGTCGGCACCGAGCATCTGCTGCTCGGCCTGCTCCGCGAGGACCACGGCGTGGCCGCCCAGGTGCTGACCAAGCTCGGCGTGGACGCGGATACGCTCCGCGAGCACCTGGCCGGGCTGTCCGGCCAGCCGGAGGTCCGTGCGCCGGTCACCGCGCCCGGGATCCGGGATTACGACCTGCGCATCGCCCAGGCCCGGCAGGACAAGGACGCGGCCCTGGACGCGGGCGACCCCGCGCAGGCCGCCACGGCCCGGGATACCGAGAAGCAGCTCATCGCCGAGCGGGACCAGCTCATCGCGCAATGGTCGGCAGGCGCCGATGTGACCGCCCTGGGCCGGGAGATCGACCGGCTGCGGGACGAAGTCCGCCATCTCCAGGACCTGCTGCTGCGGCACGGCATCGAACCCGAGGAATCCAGCGAACGATCCGCCTGAACGCCCTCTGGGTGGCCGGTCAGCCCGCAGCCAGCCGCGGACGGCCCGGCGCGCGGCAACCACCCGTGGGTCGCGGGCGGCCAGCGCCCGGGCCACGCCGGCGAACTGACGTGCCCGGTGCAGCTGGGCGTGCCAGTCGGTGCCGGTGGCCCGGTGCGCCATCGGCACCTCCACCTCGGTCACCCGGAAGCCCTGCCGGAGCAGATCGATGGTGAGCCCGGTCTCCACGCCCCAGCCCGGGGCCAGCGGCCGGGCGGCCTCGAATGCGGCCCGGGTCAGGCAGCGCTGGCCGTTCAGCGGCTGGGCCGGTGCCCATCCGGTGGCCCGCCTGATGCCCGCGCCGGACAGGCCGATCACGAAACCATGGCCGCCGGCCCGCACCCGGTCGGTGAACACCGCGATCGTCATGTCCGCCCGGCCATCCCGGACCGGCTGCACCAGGGCGCCTGCGTGCCCAGCCGAATCGGCCAGGTCGCCGTCGAGGAAGAGCAGGTACCGGGGCGGCCCGGCATCCCGCTCCAGCAGCCGGGCCGCCTCGGCGCCGGTCTCCAGCGCCACGCCCTTGCCCCGGCTGCGGGAATGCCGCAGCACGACCGCGCCCGCGCTCTCCGCCGCCGCCGCGGTACCGTCCCGGGACCCGTCGTCCACCACGATCACCAGGTCAGCTCCGGGCACCCCGGCGGCGGCACGCACCGTGGCCCAGATCCGGTCGGCCTCGTCCCGGGCCGGGATGACAACGGCGACGTCACCGCGCGGCGGCATGGCGTCCATCCTGGATGGGCCGGGACGGGGCTACTGGCCGGAAACGGCCGCGCCGGTCTCCACTACGGTGAACACCGATTCGAGCCCGGTCACATGGAGGATCTTGCGCACCGCCGGGCGGGGGCCGCTCAGCTCGACGTTGCCGCCGTGCTCGCGGGCCAGCCGCTGCGCGGCCAGCAGCACGTTCATGCCGGTGGAGTCGCAGAAGTCCACCCCGGACATGTCCACCACGAGGCGCACCGCGTGGTCCACGTTGAGCGCCGCGGCCAGCTGGCTCTGCAGCCTGGGAGCAGTGTAAAGGTCGATTTCGCCGGACAGGGCGACGATGAGGCGATCACCTTCGTTATGGCTCGAGACCTTTAGCTCCACGTGCCGCACCCTACCGCCCCGCACGCGCCAGGACTAGGTCCTCACCCAGAGCACACGGCGAAATCACCGGCGGGCCGGGCAATTGTGCGTCAAGCTGGGGGGGACGTACCCAGCACCTGCGAGGTGGGTCCCCGGATGTACCCGTTGCCAGAGCAGTCAGAACCCAAGCCGGCCCGGCTGCGGCCGCTGCCCGAGATGCAGCCGGCGGCGCGGGCGTCCCTGCCTGACGTGCCGCTGGCCGCGCCACTGGCCGGGGAGCTGCTCCTGCCGCGGAGCCGCCCGGAGGTGGCCGAGCCGCCGCCGGTCCCGGCGCCCAGCTGGGGCCCGGACCAGGACCGGCAGCGCGACCAGATCCGCGAGGAGATGGGCGAGCTGAGCGACCGGGCGCTGGCTGCGGGGTCCTGGCTGCAGAGCAGCCAGCACTACCGGCAGCTGCTGAACCGGGACGGCGTGGTGCCGGTCACGGCCCGGATGACCGCCGGTGACCTGACGTTCCTGGCCGAGGCGCGCGAGCAGATGCTCCGGTTCAGCGAGCTCACGGTGCGCCTGATCGACCTGCACCAGCCGCTGGACGCCGGGGGCATCAGCACCGACCCGGCCAGCCCGGTACGGCGCTGCCGCAGCTGCATGTGGCGCTGGCCGTGCCCGACGTTCAGCATCCTGGCCGAGGTGGTCGGCCAGCCGCCCGCCACCTGAGTTAGCGGGCCCGGGCGAGCTGCTGGGCACCGACCGGCAGGCCGCGCGGGTCGCTGATCGCCGGTACCGGGCGGGGCCGCGGTGGCAGGCTGCGGGTAGCCGGCTGGCCGGGGGGCGGCGCCGCCGGGACCGGCGCGGGCTCGGCAGCCGGGTCACGCGCGATCACGCAGGACAGGCAGCGCGGCCCACCCCGCCCGCTGCCCAGCTCGCTGGCGGGTACCGCGATGACCTGCACACCCGCCGCGGCCAGCCGGTCGTTCGTCTCCCGGTTCCGCTCGTCACACACGGCCATCCCGCGGCCCAGCGACAGCGCGTTCCCGCCATCGTCCCACTGGCCGCGGGGGGCAGTGAGCGGATCGAGCCCGGTATCGATCACGGTGAGCCGGTCCACGCCGATGGCCTGGGCGGCGGCGGCCAGGAACGGCTGTGGCCGGGACACGCGCAGTTCCTCATCGCGCAGCGTGATGACGTGCGCGGTGAGCGTGTAGGCGAGCGCCGGGTGCATCACCACGACACCAGCGCCGATGACGGTGCATACCGTGTCCAGGTGCCCAGCGCCGGTGCGCTGCACCGGCACGGCCAGCACGGTATGGGCCAGGCGGCCCGCCAGCACCTGCCGGGCCAGCCGCTCCACCCCGGCTGGACTGGTCCGCTCACTGATCCCCACGGCCAGCACGCCCGGCGCGAGCAGCACGATGTCGCCACCCGCCAGCGGCTCCAGGTGCGGCCCGTACAGCAGGCGGGTCCCGGCGAACCGGGGGTGGTTCCGGTACAGCGCGGCCAGCAGGGCTGCTTCCCGGTCCCGGGCCGGCCCGGCCAGGCTGGCCACCGCCACCTGGTCACCGATCCAGGCGCTCGAATCACGGGTGAAGACCAGGTTCGGCAGCGGATCGATGACGAAGTCATGCCGCCCGAGCAGGTCATACACCAGCCCGCGGCCGCCGCGGAGCTCAGCCGGGGTCACCCCGGCGATCAGCGCCTGGGTCAGCAGTTCCGGCTCCAGCCCGTCCAGGTGGCCGCGGATCACGCTGCGGAGCTCATCGCCCAGGTGCGGGCCAGCCACGGCGGAGCCGATGGCCGCCTCGCGGGCATCGGCGTACTCCAGCACGTCCTGGAGCATCTCGGTGACGTACAGCACCTCCACCCCGTGGTCGCGGAGGATCTGGCTGAACGTGTCGTGCTCCTGCTGGGCCCGGTCCACCCAGGGCAGCCGGTCGAACAGGATGCGGTCCCGGCTGCGCGGGGATATCCGCCTCAGCTCCGCTCCAGGGCGGTGCAGGAGGACCGTCCTGAGCCGGCCAACTTCGCTGTCCGCGCCATGGGTGTGCGCCACAATTCCCCCTGCCAGCACGCCGTGCCCCCGGGCGCACGGATGATCCCTCGGAGGGAGTATCACCACTTCCGTTGCCGATTACGCATGACTACGCAATGAACACCAGACGTGCTCATTACGATGCGGGAATGCTACTGAGCCCGGCGCCGCTGCCCTCGGCGGCCCGCGGCGCGGGCAGCACCGCCCACACGGTAGTGCCGCGTGCGTCGGCCCGGACACCCCAGCTCGAGCACAGCTGCTCGACGATGCTGAGCCCGCGGCCGCCGATTGCGGAGAGTGACGCCCGGGCGGCCTGCGGCCGGGTCACGCTGCCCCCGTCGCTGACCATGACCTCCAGGCGGGGCGGGCGGAGAATCCAGGCCACCCGGACCCGTGAGTCAGGCAGCGGGCGGGCGTGCAGGATGGCGTTGCTCAGCAACTCGCTCATCACCAGGGCGGCGTCAGCGGCCGGGGCGGCGAAGATGCCGGCGGTGCGCAATTCAGCGCTGAACCTGCCGCGGGCCACGGCAACACTGGCCGGGGCAAAGGGGAGCAGCACGACGCTCGCCGCCCTCACCTCCTCGCGCGTCCCGCCCCGTGGCCGCGGTAGTTGCTTCCTCTTCGCGAGCGGAATGCCCGGCCCCGCGGCCCGGGAAACCGGCCGGCCGGGGGCTGGTACGGTACGCGCCGGCATGATCACCCAGGGGCACCCAGGCGGCCGATCAGGCGCAGTACGGATGCAATGCCGATTAGCATGAGTGGCACTGATGTCGCCGTAAGCACACGTGGCCGCGGGGGGCGGCCCGGCCCCTGCGTTCCGCTGCGGCGCGGGCCTGCACGGCCAGGCCAGGCCGACGGACACTGGACGGGGTGAACCGATGAAGCGAGCGGGCCGTGACCCGCTGGCCGCCGACCGGGCCGCATCGCAGCCAGCAGCCGGGCCGTCAGCAGGCGACGGAACACAGCCAGCCGGTACCCCGGCCGCGCCCAGCCCGCAGCGGCCGGATACGGCCGGGCGGGGCCGGCTGCTAGCCGCGCACCCGATCGCCAGCCAGCTGATCCTGCTGCTCTGCTACCTGGCCGCGGGGGTGGCGGTGACCTGGCCGCGGGCCACCTACCTGGCCGGCCAGCTGCCCTCGTCCCGGGATTCGGCTTCCTACGTCTGGGGTTTCTGGTGGATGGCCCGCCAGGTCAGCCGTCTCGGCAACCCCTGGTTCACCCATTACATGGCCGCGCCAGCCGGGGTGTCCCTGGGCTACCACTCGCTGATGCCGCTGCCCGGGCTGCTGCTCACCCCGGTCACCCTGATCTTCGGCCCGAGCGCGTCCTACAACCTGCTGGTCATCCTGGTGCCGGGGCTGTCCGGCTACGCCATGTACCGGGCGGCCCGGCTGTGGCTCCGGTCACAGACCGGGGCGATCGCGGCCGGCGCGTTCTTCGGCCTGTCGGCCATGCTGGCCCAGGAGGACTGGTACCACATCAACATCGCGGCGGGCGCGCTGTTCCTGCCGGTCACCCTGGAGCTGGCGGTGCGGCTGCGCCGCTCGCCCGGGGTGCGCCAGGCCCTGCTGCTCGGCGTGGGGCTGGGTGCGGCGGTGCTCACCGACTCCGAGTCCGCGGTGCTGGCCGGCATCCTCGCCCTGGCTGTGCTGCTGCCCTGGCTGCTCCGCCGCCCGTCGCCGGCCCGGCTGTGGCCGGCCGCGCTGGCCGTGGCGGCCACCGCGGTGGTGGCCAGCCCGCAGCTCATCTCGATGGCCCAGGAAATGGCCCGCGGCGGCCTGGCTATCAACGGCCCGCTGCTGGGGGTTACCGACAAGCTGTACGGGATCGGCCTGCCCGGGATGTTCGCTCCGTCGCCCCGGGTGGCGGACTTCGGGCTGACCGGGCTGGCCCAGCCGTTCCTGCACAGCCGGGACAACGAGAACCTGCCGATGTTCGGCGTTACGGTGTCCGCGCTGGCCCTGTTCGGCCTCGTCGTGGCGTGGCGGCGGCGGAACACCAGGCTGCTCGCGCTGCTCTGGGTGGCGTGCTGCGCGCTGGCGCTGGGCGCCTCGCTGTGGGTGGGCAAGACGCAGTACGTCCCGTTCGCGCAGACCTGGAACGGGGTGAAGGTCTCGCCGGTCATGCCGTACACCTGGTTCGTCCGGATCCCGGGCCTGTCCAGCTTCCGGGAGGCCGACCGGCTGGCCCTGCTGGGCCTGGTGCCCGCGGCCCTGCTAGCCGGGGCGGCGGTGGACTGGATGCGCTACCACGCCAGGCCGCTGATCGCGGTGGTGGCCGCGCTGTTCATCCTGGAAGCGGGCTACTCGGGCAACTCGCGGGTGGGTGAGATGCCCACCGCGCTGCCCAGGCTGGACGGCCCGATCGCCGCCGACCACTCCCGGTCCATCGTGGTCGATGTGCCGTTCGGGCTGCGCGGCGGGATACCGGAGTACGGCGGGAGATTCTCGTCCGAGGCCCTCGTGCTGGCCACCGCGGACGGCCATCCGCGGGCCATCGCCTACGTATCCCGGCTGCCGCAGCCCACCATCAACGCGGTGGAAAGGCAGCCGTTCTATTCGTGGCTGATCCACGCCCAGCACTACACCCCGCCGGCTCACAACGCCCCGCTCGTCCCGGGCACCGGGGTCCCGATCTTCGACCGGATACCCGCGTCGTACACGCCGCTCACCGCGGCGCAGGTGGCGGCCGGCCACCGGAACGCCCGGCGGCTGCACATCGGCTGGGTCCTGCTCTGGTACTCCAATCCCGCGATCGTGCAATACCTCAGCCAGACCGGCTTCCGGTTCGACTACCGGGCGGACGGCGTTTCGGTGTACCGCCCCACCACCCACTGACCCACTTCGCAGCGGCAGCCCACGGTGCCGCCGTTCCTGGCGCTGCCCGCAGGGGTGGCCGCCCAGCAAGACGGGGGCGGCCCCGAGGACCGAAACTGCCGTGATCAGGGCGGTCCCCGGCCGTCCCCGGCTGGCCCAGATGGCCCAGATGGCCCAGATGGCCCGGATGGCCCCGGCTCGTCCGCCGTACCCTGACCGTTCCGGGCGTGCGTGCTTCCATAATCAGTGCGCGAGTACCGCAATTCAGCCAGCGGCGGCGGCGGAGTGGCTGCGGGCGCACGCCGGGGCGGCCCTGTTCCCGGTGCTGACGCTGGCCGTGGCCCGGCAACCCGGGCATTGGCACCATGCCCACGGCGCTGCCCCGGCTGGACCGCCCGATTGCCGCGCAGCACACCAGATCCATCGTGGTCGACGTCCCGTTCGGCATCCGGGGCGGCCTGCCGGTCATCGGGGGCAGCTTCCCGGCCGAATCCCTGGTGCTGGCCACGGCCGACCAGCACCCGCAGGCCGACGGCGTGCAGGTCTACCGTCCGTCGGCGGGGCGGCGGTCCGGATCCCCAGCGGGCCGCTCACCGGCGGGCTGGTGATCGGCAGCATCCGGCTCCGTAGGCCCGGCCCGGCCCGGGCCGGTGTCGGCGAGCAGTCCTTCGGCGGCCAGCTGGCGGATCAGCCCGCCGAGGCCGGCCGCCAGGCCGGCCCGCTCCCGGCCGGACAGCCCGGACAGGATCCGGGCCTGCCGGGACTGCCAGGTGCGCCACACCATGGCCGCGACCCGGCTGCCCTCCGGGGTGAGGTAGAGCCGGATATAACGCTGGTTAGCCTCGTCCCGCCCGCGCTTGATCCAGCCCTTGCGCTCCAGCCCGGTGGCCAGCCGGCTCACCGTGCTTTTCTCCAGGCCGAGCAGCGTGCCGAGCTGGCCCTGCGAGATGCCACGCGCCGCGACCAGCTCGATGAGAGCCCGCGCCTCGGAGCTGGACAGCACCGGCATCGCGGGTTCGGCCGCCTGGCCTGGGCCGCCGTCGGCGGCCGCGCCGGGCCCGGCCGGTGGCCCGGCATCATCCGCGTCCGGGCCGCCCGGTCCCGGCTGGCCGTTGCCCGCAGCGGGGCTGCCCGGGCCGGTACCCTCGGGGCTCACCACACGCAGCAGCTGGGTCAGCAGCTGGACCAGCTCGGGGTCCTCGGCGGAGAGGTTCACCCAACAGTTGTACCGCACAACCAGCCGGGTGGTACGTTTCTCGGGTGACAGTTGCCCCATACAACTCACGGACCGGATCACGGCGGAGCGGTTCCCAACCGCATCCGGGCTGGCCCGGGCACCGGCCCGGATGCCCTGGATGGCCGGTAGCGCACCCGCACGGCCACAATTCCCCCGTAGGCTCACGGTCGTGAGCGAACCACGGCCGGCTGAGCGCGCCGGGCAGGCTGAGCGGGGCTGCCGACAGCGACGGCGGCGTCGCCACCGCGACCGAGGAACGCCCAGAGGACAACCACCTGGTGCCGCCCGGGTCGCTTCGTGATCTGGCCCTCAGCCATGGGCTGAAGCAGACCGCAGTAGTCCCGCCGCTGCGCAGCTACTTCGTGGATATCTGGCGGCGGCGGTACTTCATCAGCGGCTTCGCCACCGCGCGCAACGTCGCGATGTACACCGAGGCGCGGCTCGGCCAGCTGTGGCAGGTGCTCACCCCGCTGCTCAACGCGGGCGTGTACTACCTGATCTTCGGCTTGCTGCTGGGCACCAACCGGGGGGTGCCGGACTACGTCTCGTTCCTGGTTACCGGCGTATTCGTGTTCAACTTCACCCAGCGGACGTTCATTACCTGCTCTACGGTGATCCGGGAAACATTGCCGCTGATCCGGGCGCTGCCGTTCCCACGCGGCTGCCTGCCGCTCGGCTACGTGCTGATCGAGCTGCAGCAGCTCGTCCTGTCGTTCGTGGTGCTGTTCATCATCGTCGTGGTCGCCGGCGAGCCGGTGACCCCGTACTGGCTGTTCATCATCCCGGTCCTCATCCTGCAGAGCATCTTCAACGTGGGCTGCGGGTTCATCCTGGCCCGCTGGGGCGCCAGCATCGACGACGTCAGCCAGCTCCTCCCGTTCATCGTGCGGACCTGGATGTACACCTCGGGCGTGCTGTTCAGCCTGCAGACGCTGACGCTGACGTTCACGGGCAAGCTGCACGATCACCCGGCGCTCGCCTACCTGCTGCAGATCAACCCGGCCGCGGTCTACATCACCCTGATCCGGTGGGCGCTGCTGGAGAAGTACCGGATCGCGCTGCCCGGCGCCCAGCCGTACAACCACGCCAAGTGCGTGCTCTACCGGGCGTTCCCGGGCAACCCGAAGTACGTGTACAACAGCGCCTACTGCCATCCGAGCACGCTGCCCAGCATCCCCAGCCTGTGGCTGTGGGGCGTCGGCTGGGCCCTGGTGGCGGTCGTCATCGGATTCCTCTTCTTCTGGCGCGCGGAGGCGAGGTACGGCCGTGGCTGACCAGCCGATGGTGGTGGTGGACGACCTGCACGTGGTGTACCGGGTGTACGGCAGCAACGCGGACAAGGGCACCGCGGCCACCGCGCTGCTGCGGCTCATCAAACGGCAGCGGCGGCCGTCCATCCGTGAGGTGCACGCGATCCGGGGCATGTCGTTCGTGGCCTACCGGGGTGACGCGGTCGGCGTCATCGGCCGGAACGGGTCGGGCAAGTCCACCCTGCTGCGCGCCGTGGCCGGGCTGCTGCCCGCCGAGCAGGGCGCGGTGTACACCGACGGCAACGCCGCGCTGCTGGGCGTGAACGCGGCCCTGCTGGAGGACCTGACCGGGGAGCGCAACGTGGTGCTCGGCTGCCTGGCCATGGGCATGACCAAGCAGGAAACCGCGGAAGCGAAGCCCAAGATCGTGGACTTCTCCGGGGTCGGCGACTTCATCAACCTGCCGATGAAGGCGTACTCCACCGGCATGGGGTCCCGGCTGCGGTTCGCCATCGCCTCGGCCAAGAGCCACGACATCCTGCTCGTGGACGAGGCGCTGGCCACCGGGGACGCTGAGTTCCAGCGGAAGAGCCACGACCGGATCGACGAGCTGCGCCAGCAGGCCGGCACGGTGTTCCTGGTCGCCCATCAGCTGAGTGAGATCTACGAGACCTGCAACCGGGTCATCTGGCTGGAGAAGGGGAAGATCGTCAAGGCCGGGGACGATGTGCCCGGGGTCCTCGACGACTACCTGGTGGCCGCGGGCAGCGAGCCGCGGTTCCGCGAGCTGGCAGCGGCCGCCGGGCAGCCCTCGGCGTAGCGGTCAGGCCCCGGCGGCCGGGCGGAGCTGGAGCAGCATCCGGGTGCCGCCGCCCGGCCGGGACGACGCGGCCACCTCGCCGTTCTGGGCCCGGGCGAGCTGCCGGACAATGTACAGGCCGAGGCCGATGCCGCCGAACCGGCGCCGGTCGCCGGTCTCACCCTGGACGAAGCGCTCAAAGATCCGTTCGAGATCGCCGGGGGCGATGCCGATCCCCTCGTCTTCCACGCTGACCTCGATCCAGTCGCCGGCCAGCCGGGCGGCCACGGTGACCGAGCCGCCGTTCGGCGAGTACTTGAACGCGTTCTCCAGCAGCTGGCCCACGATGATGTCGGTGGCCATCGGGTCCCCGTACGCGGGCGGCAGCCCGTCCGGGACGTCCGCGGCCAGCGTGTGCGACTCGGACAGCGGGCGGAACGCCATGACCGTGCCGCGGAGCAGGGCAGCCAGGTCGAACGGCTCGTTGGTCACGGTCAGCTGATCGGCCCCGGCCCGCGAGCCGAGCAGCAGCTGCTCGACCAGCCGCCCGAGCACGCCAGCCCGGTCGGCGATGGTCTGCACTGCCGTCCGCCGCTCGGCGTCGGTCAGATGATCCCAGCGCCGGGCCAGCGTGCTGGCGAAGCCCTGCACCACGGTGATCGGGGTGCGCAGCTCGTGGCTGGTGGTGGCCAGGAACAGGTCCTTGGCCTCCTCCAGTTCCTTGGCTGCGGTCACGTCACGGAAGTCGATGACCCGCTCGTCGCGGCCGTCCAGCTCGTTGCACAGCACGTCCAGCCAGCGGCCGGTGGGCAGCCGGTGGGTCAGCTTGCCACCGCCCGGCTCGGGCACCGGGAACGGCGGCGGCCGCCCGGTGACCTCCCGGCCGGACAGCCCGGTCAGGTCGTGGGCAGCCGGATTCCACTGCCGGATCAGGCCCGCGCTGTCCAGCACGGCGATGCCATCCGCACTCGCGTCGATCACGGCCCGCTCATGAGCCCGCTGCCGGATCAGTTCCTCGAACGCCATCGCGTTGCTCAGCGCGACGCTGGCATGGCCGGCCATCAGCTCCAGCAGCTCAAGCTCCACGTGCCCCACTTTGCGCCCGCTGTACAGCGCGTACAGGCCGCCGTACGGGCGGCCCGCGACATGGGACAGGCTGAGTGCGATGGTGTGCAGGCCGGGCAGGGCGGACCAGATGAGCTCGTCGAACTCGCCGGATTCCCCGGTGGTCATCATCACCGTCTGGCCGGACCGCATGAGCTGGCCGACCAGGCTGGACTCCAGGTCCGCGGTGCGCCCACGCAGGCTGCCCGGCAGCCCGTCCATGCTGACCAGGCGCAGCTTGTCCTCCTCGATCAGGACGAAGCCGCCCGCGTCGGCCCCGGTCAGCTCGCGCAGGCTGGCCGCGATCCGGTCCAGCACGGCTTCCAGGTCACGCTGCGCGTTCATGTCGGCCACCACGTCGCCGAGCTTGCGGACCACCCGGGCCCGCTGCGCGATCTGGTAGCGGGCCGCTTCCTCCGCGCCGATCCGGTGGCAGACGTTGACCCAGCCCAGCATCTCGCCGGCCCGGCCGGTCAGCGGGCTGGTATCGATGCGCAGGTCGATCAGCGTGCCGTCGCTGCACGCCCGCCGGGTGGCGAAAGAGATCTGGCCGCCGCTGCTGCGGACGCGTTCCAGCACCGCGCTGTGCTCGGCCTGCAGTTCCTCCGGGATGATCGGCGGCTCCAGGCCGACCACCTCGGCCGCGGGCCAGCCGAACATCCGCTCTGCGGCCGGGTTCCACAGCAGCACCGAGCGATCCGTGCTGAACGCGACGATGGCGTCGGCGGCGCTTTCCACCACCGCGCGCGCCGTCGCGTCCACCCGGTTCTGTCCGGTTTGCTGGTCCAGGGCCACCACCTCATGGTGCCATCAAGCTGCTGTCCAGGCCGGCCAATCAGCGGTGAGCAACATCACGGCCGCCGCCACCCCGATGGCCTGGGTCAGGGGCCGAGCGAGATGACGCCGCGCTGCAGCCGGTCCAGGTCGGTGAACCCGGAGTCGGGGATCCCGGGGACGGTACCCGCGCTGGAGTACTGCCAGATCGTCCACGCCGGCCAGCCGGCCGGCAAGGCCGGGCTGCTCGCCGTGGTGTAGCTCGGCACCCAGAGCGGGTCCTTGTGCAGCGCCGCGCTGCCGCCGGTGCACGGGTCCCACCATCCTTGCGGGGTGTAGATATACGGCGCCCGGCCCGTCCTGGCCTGGACCTCGGCGCTGAACCTGGACACCCAGCTCACCATCCGCGGCCCACGCCGCCCGTAGCACACCCCGCCGGAGTAGGGGTTGAACTCGATGTCCAGCATGACCGGAACGCTGGATGCCAGCGGCCCGAGAGAGCTAACCAGGTAGTCGGCCTGGGCCACCGCGCCACGCCGGCCGCCGTTCCCGTCCGGGATGGCGAACGCGTACGCCCCGACCGAGAGCCCGGCCGCCTGGGCCGCCTCGATGTCGCTGAGCGCGTACGGGTTCTGGTAGTAGGTGCCCTCGGTGGTCTTGACCGCGGCGAAACTGATCCCGGACCGGGCCACCTCCGGCCAGTTGATGGCCGCGCCGTCGGGGTGCTGGTAGGCCGCCACGTCGACCCCTTGCCGGTAGCTGGGCTGGGCCGGGCCGGCGAGGCCGGCCCGGCGGGCGCGGTCGGCCGGTGCCGGAGCTGGGCCAGCAACCGCGGCGAGTGCGTGGCCCCGACGTTGTACCGGTCGCCTGTGCCGGTGCCAGCCCGGGGGGACGACCCCCCGGAACCCCCCGCGGATCGCTGGCTCAGGGGGAACACGCCTCCGGCGTGCCCCCCCTGCGCCAGCGCTAGCCCGGGCGGCCGCGGGGTTAGCCGCCGCCGCGCTGGCGGGCGCGGCCAGCACGACGGCCGCCACCGCGCCGGCCGCGGTGGCCAGCGCAGCCGGGGCGGCCGTCCCCCGGCTCAGCGTCCCCCGGCCGGGCGTAAGCTCCGCGCGGCCCGGCCGGAATGCGTGCAGCAGCGAACGAAGTCGTGACGCAGCCATGAGTATTCCTTCCCAGACACCTATCGGTGCTCCCCCGTTCGGGAATCCGCCCGGCCCCTCAGGCGATATACCCTCACTTTCCTACCGGTCCGGGCCATGGCCCCGCAATGAAACAAGCTCACAAATACTTCTTAAGAACGGTGAAAGAACGCATTACTCTGGGGCAAAAGTACCCATTTCTGCCCAGGGTGCCCTGAGTGAGTGAAGACAAAGAGGCGCCCCGGTGCCCCTGGTGCTGCTGTAAATGACCGTTGAGCGGGTGAGCACGGCGTGGCTGGTGGGACAGGGCGGGCCACCCGGCTGGAACCGGACGGCCGCCTGCGGCGTCTGATCGGCATGAGACCCCCGTCACGCCGCCCGCAGCGCCTCCCCGGCTACCTGCTGCTGGCCATCCTCAGCCTGGTCGCGGTAGCTGCCTGTGGCAGCGCGGCCAGCACCGGCTCCACTGCCCCCAGCTCCGCGGCCAGCCGGTCCACTGCCCCGGCGGCCAGAGTCGCACTGACCGTGGTGGTCAAGGCCAGTCCCGGCGCCAAGCCCCGGCGGTGGACACTGACCTGTGACCCGGTGGGCGGGACCCACCCGCACGCCAGAGCGGCGTGCCGCGAGCTGCTCGGGGCCAAGAACCCGTTCGCGCCGATCCCGCGCGGCATCATGTGCCCGATGATCCCGGCCGGGCCGCAGGCGGGCTCGGCCACGGTGACCGGGACATTCTTTGGCCAGCAGGTGTCCGGCACGTTCTCCAGGCAGAGCCCGTGCGCGGCCAGCCGCTGGGCCGAGCTGGGGGTGGTCTTCGGGGCGGCCCAGTCCGTCTCGGGCGCTTCCGGGTCACCGGCGCACTGAGCGCTGGGCGGTCAGCGGAGCAGCCGGGACATCCGCCGGTCGGCCAGCGGCTTGCCGCCGGTCTGGCAGGTCGGGCAGTACTGCAGCGCGGAATCAGCGAACGACACCTCGCGTACCGTGTCGCCGCACACCGGGCAGGGCTGCCCGGCCCGGCCATGCACCCGCAGCCCAGACTTCTTCTCCGCCTTGAGGTCGCCCGCGGCCAGGCCGGCCGACCGGTCCACCGCCTCGCGCAGCGTGCTCACGATGGCCTCGTGCAGGCCGGCCACCTCGTCAGTGGTCAGGCTGGCGGCCAGCCGGAACGGGGACATCCGGGCGGCGTGCAGCACCTCGTCGGAGTAAGCGTTGCCGATCCCGGCGATGATCTTCTGGTCGCGGAGCACGCCCTTGATCTGGGTCCGGCGGCCGGCCAGCATCTTGGCCAGCGCATCGCCGGTGAACGAGCTGGCCAGCGGGTCGGGGCCGAGCGCGGCTACCCCGGGCACCTCGGCCGGGTCGGTGACCAGGTAGACGGCGAGCCGTTTCTTCGTGCCCGCCTCGGTCAGGTCGAAGCCGGTCCCGTCGGTGAAGCGGAGCCGGAAGCCGAGCGGCCCCTTGCCCGGCCGGGGCGGCTCGGCGGGCAGGTTGTCCCGCCAGCGCAGCCAGCCCGCCCGGGCCAGGTGGATCACCAGGTGCAGCGGGGACCCGGCCCCGTCGGCCGGGACCGCGGCCAGGTCGAGGAACTTCCCGTGCCGGGCGACGTCGCCGATCGCCCGGCCACGCAGCTCGGACAGATCGGGACGGTACGTCTTGAGCACGGAGATCGCCGCGCTGTCGGCCCGGTCGATGACGTGCCCGGTGGCGTGCTCGCGGAGGAAGACGGCGAGCGATTCGACCTCGGGAAGTTCTGGCACGTAATCGATTGTGCCCGGTTGGCGCGCGTTGTCTGGCCAGCGGCCCGGCCGCGATAGCTCAGCGCCGGCCGTCCAGCGGTACCCCCGGCGGGATGCCCGGCCGGACGCGCCGGCCGGGCGGTACGTGCAACATTGCCGCCGCGGAGGGTATTGGATATCCCAGAACGCCTTGCTGGTATGGGATGAGCCGGTTTAGTTGTTTAAGCCAAACTAACAGAGGTAGCAACCGGTGAGCGGACATGGATTCACGAGGATGAGAAGCCATGGACCAGGCAGAGCCCCAGCCCCGCCCGGGCCGTCCTGAGCGGCCCCGGCCGCCGTGGCCGCCACGGCGCAACCGGGCGCAGCCTGCCCAGCATCAGCCGGGCGGGCACCTCCCGGCCCAGCCCGAGCCGGGACCGCCCGGTCCCCAGCCGGGACCGGGCGATACTGAGCCTGCCCAGCCTGGCGACCTGTACCCGGCTGGCCTGGAGGACTGCGCCGGGAAGCTGGCCGCCGCGCAGCCGCTCACCGAGGCGGACCACCCGGTGGTGGTCGGTTACGACGGCTCGGCCCCCAGCCGGAACGCGCTGGCCTACGCCGCCGGGCTGGCCCGCCGGCTCGGCCGCACGCTGCTGGTCGCCTACATCACCACCCCGGCGCTGTTCTGCGAGCCGCTGACCGGCCAGGTCATCGCGCCGGTCCGGGACTCCAGGGAAACCCACCGCTGGCTGCTGGCCGAGCTGGACGAGGTGTGCGACCGGACCGGGCTGGACGTCTGCATCGTGACCAGGCAGGGCAGCCCGGCCCGGGAACTAGCCGCCGCGGCCGACGAGTTCCACGCCGATGCCCTGGTCATCGGCGCCCCGGGGCACGTATGGCATCACCTGGCCGGCTCGGTGCCCGGGTGGCTGGCCCGGCATGCGCACTGCCCGGTCATCGTGGTGCCCTGACGCGCCAGGTCACCCCGGGACTCGCGGGTCACCCGGCGGGGCCGTCACCGGGTCGTAGTAGTGCGCGTACTGCCAGCAACCTCGCTCGACCAGCACCTGATCAGGCAGCCGGCCGAACCGGGACGGGGCCAGCGCGGCCAGCCCGTCCGGCGGCTGCCCGGCTGTGATCCACTCCGCCAGCGCCTCACCCAGCGCCGGGGACGAGGAGAATCCCGACCCGTTGCAGCCGCTGGCCACCCACAGCCCCGGCACGTCCGGCACCGGGCCGGCCAGGAACTTGCCGTCCGGGCTCATCGTGAACAGCCCGCCGCGATGCTCGGCCACCCCGGACGCCCCGGTGCCCTCGCCGACCGGGCCGGCCACCGGGACCAGGTCCGCGACCTGGCTGGCCATCCGGCGCAGCACGGCCACGTCCAGCGGCACCGAATCGGTGTCGAACCCGGGCCCGGCCGAGCGCGGGTCCACCGGCAGCGGGTCGGCTTCGAAGCCGCCGATCATCAGCCCGCCACGGGCCGGCCGCAGGTACACGGCAGAATCCAGAATTCTGGTAATTGGCGCGCTCGGCGCGACGTCCGGGAGCGGCCCGGTCACCAGCAGCTGGTGCCGGACTGGCGCGGCCGGCACCCAGGCCCCGGCCAGCTCACCGACCTGGCGCACCCACGCGCCCGCGGCGTCCACCACGGCCGCCGCGCGAACCGGGCCGGCCGTGGTCTCCAGCCCGGCCAGCACGCCCCGGTCCAGCCGGATGCCGCTGACCTCCGCACCCGCCAGCACCTGAACGCCCAGCCGGTGGCAGGCCGCCAGGTAGGCGGCGACGAGCGCGCCCGGCTCCTCGATGTACACGTCTTCCGGGCACCAGACGACATGCTCGTCACCAGTCGGCTGGTAGTAACCGGCCGCCAGCTCCGCGGCCTCACCTGGGCTGATGGCGGCCAGGTCAACGCCCCAGCGGGCGGACTGCCCGGCCTCGGCGGCGAGCAGCGCCCGGTGCCCCGGGCTGCGGGCCACCAGCAGGCTGCCGGAGCTGGCCACGTCCAGCGGCACCCCGGCCCAGTCCGCGAAACCACGTACCTTCTCGATGCTGCGCCGGGCCAGGAACGTGCGCAGCTCGTCACCCTGCACCGATTTGAACAGGCCGGCGGCGCGGCCGGAGGCCTGCGAGCCGGGCTCCCGGCGGTCCAGCACGAGCACCGACCGGCCGGCCAGCGCGCAGTGCAGCGCGGTGCTCAGCCCCAGCGCCCCCGCACCGACTACGGCCACGTCGGCGATCAGGTCAGCAGGCACCGGACTGCTCTCGCGTGGCACGGGCACATGATGGCCCGGTGGTAACAGTGCACTCGCTGACCTGGGAAGACCCCGCGCGCACGGGGGAAGGCCGCATAAGCTGCAGGCCAGCACGCCGCAGTGTGACCGCCACTTGCATGATCAGCACAATCTGTGGGCGAGGAGGGATTTGAACCCTCACGTCCTTTCGGACACACGGACCTGAACCGTGCGCGTCTGCCGTTCCGCCACCCGCCCTACGCAGTCAGTCAGGTTAGCACGTCCGCAGCAGCACCCTGAGCGCCGATACCATCGGATGCGGATAGGGGAAGGAGGTACCCCGGTGGGAGTTCTTCAGCGCTTCGAGCGCCGACTCGAGGGCATGGTCGAGGGTGCCTTCGCGCGGGCGTTCAAGTCCGAGCTGCAGCCAGTGGAGGTTGCCAGCGCGGTACAGCGCGAGATGGATGACCGGGCCGCGATCGTCGCCCAGGGCCGGACCCTGGTGCCGAACGACTTCGTGGTGGAGATCGCCGAGACCGACTTCGACCGGCTCGAGGTCTACGCGGACAGTCTCGGCGTGGAACTGGCCACGCTGGCCCGCGAGCATGCCAGGGAGCAGGGGTACTCGTTCGTGGGCCCGGTGCGGATGCGCTTCGAGGGCGTCCCCGACCTGACCACCGGCACGTTCCGGGTCCGGTCCGGGGTGATCCGCGGCACCACCGTCGAGGGCGGCGAGATCCGCCGGCCAGCCAGCGACCTGCCCCGCGCGCCGGGCACGTTCGGCGGCCGCCCGCGGCTGCTGGTTTCCGGCCCCGAGCCGGGACCCGACGGCAGCAGCCAGCGGACCTATGAGCTGAACGCCCCCGTGACCATGCTGGGCCGCGGCACCGACTGCGACCTGCGGCTGGTCGATCCGGGCGTCTCCCGGCACCACGCCGAGCTGCGGGTCGAGGACGGCGAGGTGGTCCTGGTCGACCTGGGCTCGACCAACGGCACGTTCGTGGACGGGCAGCCGGTGCGCCGGGTGACACTGGCTGACGGCACCCAGGTCACGCTCGGCCGGACCACCCTGGTGTTCCGCAGGGACGGTGCCTATTGAGCGTGACCGGCTGACCAGGCCCCCCGGCCCCGACCCCGACCCCGCACCCCAGCCCCTCAGGCCGTAACGGCGAGGCAGTCAAGGACACATGACCCGATGAGCACGCTGACCCTCCTCCTGATCAGGCTCGCGTTCCTGGCGGTCCTGTGGCTGTTCGTGATCACGGCGGTGGGAGTGGTGCGCACGGACCTGTTCGGCCAGGCCCAGTCCAGCCGGAAGCAGAAGCGGCAGCGCCAGCGGCAGCGGCAGCCCGCCCGGCCGCGCCCGGCCCGGGCACCGCGATCCGGGCGGGGCGACCCGCAGCGGCTGCTGGTCACGGCCGGTGCGCTCGCGGGCACCAGCCTGGCCCTGACCGAGCAGCAAATCACCATCGGTCGGTCAAATGACGCCACGCTGGTGCTGAACGATGACTACGCTTCGAGCCGACATGCCCGGCTGTTCCCTCAAGACGGTCAATGGATCGTCGAGGATCTCGGGTCAACCAACGGCACCTACCTCGACCGGCAGAAGGTGACCCAGCCGACCCCGGTGCCGACAGGCGTGCCGATCCGCATCGGCAAGACCGTTCTGGAATTGCGCAGATGACACTTGCACTCCGGTACGCGATCCGCTCGGACGTCGGTCTTCTCCGGGAGGGGAACGAGGACGCGGCGTACGCCGGGCCGCGCCTGCTGGCCGTCGCGGACGGCATGGGCGGCCATGCCGCGGGCGAGGTCGCCAGCGCCGCCGCCATCTCGGCGCTGTCCCAGCTGGACGACGACGTGCCCGGCAACGACCTGCTCGACGCGCTGGCCGACGCGGTCACCGACGCGAACCACACGCTGCACGACATGGTGATGGCCGACTCCGTGCTCGAGGGCATGGGCACCACGCTGACCGCCATGCTGTGGTCCGGCGGCGCGGGTGGCGCTGTGCCACATCGGCGACTCCCGCGCGTACCTGCTGCGCGACGGCGAATTCCACCAGATCACGCACGACCACACGCTGGTCCAGACGCTGGTGGATGAGGGCCGGATCAGCCCGGACGACGTGGCCACCCACCCGCAGCGCTCGATGCTGCTGCGCGCCCTGGACGGCCGGGCCGACGTCGAGCCGGACCTGATCCTGCGCGAGGCCCGGCTCGGGCGACCGGTACCTGCTCTGCTCGGACGGGCTGTCCGGGGTGGTCAGCGAGGAAACCCTGCACACGCACGCTGGCCAGGTCGGCCAACCTGAACGAGGTGGTGCTGCAGCTCGTCGAGCTGGCCATCCGGGGCGGCGGCCCGGACAACATCACCTGCATCGTCGCGGACGTGGTGGACAGCGCGACCGCGCTGCTGCCGCCCAGCGACGCCTCGGTGATGGTCGGCGCCGCCTCCAACGGCAGCGGCGGCACGCCGTTCCGCACCGACAGCCCGGCCGGCCGCGCCCACCTGCTGACCCGCACCGCGCCGCAGGTCGCGGTGGCGATCGCGCACGACGATCCCGCACCGCGGCGGTCCTCCGGAGATGACGACCGAGGACACGAGTACCGCCGCCGCGCCGGCGCCGTCTGCCGCTGGTCAAGTCGGCTCTGGTCATCCTGGTCGTGCTGGTCGTCGGCGGCGCGTACGCGGGCTGGCGGTACACGCAGAGCCAGTACTACGTCGGCCGAGGACGGCGGCCAGGTCGTCATCTTCCGCGGCATCAACCAGAGCGCGGCCGGGATCAACCTGTCCAGCGTGGCCCAGCGCTTCGACATCCCGGTGGCCAGCCTGCCCGCCATGGACGCCAGCACGGTGCGGGCCACGATCACGTCCAATTCCGGCCTGTCCGGGGCGCGGGCGTCGTGTCAGCAGCATCCAGGCCGACTACCATGCGCTGCCAGAGCGCCTACGCGGCGCTGCGCACGTGGCAGGCGGAGCCGCCCAAGATCGAGAAGGTCAAGGTCAAGGGAAAGACCGTCGAGAAGCAGGTCAAGCCACCACAGCCAACCATCCCGGCTGACTGCCCGGCCCCCGCCGGCAGCGCGTCCGGGACCGGAGGAACTTCGTGAGCGTGATCGCCAGCCCGGCTGACCAGCCGCTCGGCGGTGGCCAGGCCGCCGCCGCGCCGGATGGCCAGCCGGCGGGCGTGCCCGTGCCACACGGTCGGCGGCGGACCGAACTGCTCATGCTGGTCTTCGTCGTCGGCGTGGTGATGCTTCGCTTACGCGAACGTGGGGCTGGGGCTGAACGGCAAGATACCGGCCGGGATGTTCGAGTACGGCATCGCGTTCGCCGTGCTGGTCGGTGTCGCCCACCTGGCCGTGCGCTGGCTGGCGCCGTGCGCCGACCCGCTGCTGCTGCCGCTGGCCGCGCTGCTGAACGGGCTCGGCATCGTGATGATCTACCGGCTGCAGGAGTCCGGCCGCGACGGCAACGCCGGCTTCGTGATCACCACCATGAGCCCCAAGACCACGGCCTTCCAGGTCGCTTACAGCGCGGCCGGCATCGCCGCGTTCGTGGCCGTGCTGGCCTTCGTCCGGCAGCCCCGCACGCTGCAGCGGTACACGTACACGCTGGGCGCGATCGGCCTGGTCCTGCTGGCCCTGCCCGCGGTGCTGCCGAACAGCATCAGCGAGGTGCCGGGCACCTACGCCAAGATCCAGATCGCGCTGGGCGGCTTCACCGTGCAGCCCGAGGAGTTCGCGAAGCTGGCCCTGGCCGTGTTCTTCGCCGGCTACCTGGTGGCCAAGCGGGACGTGCTGGCCCTGGCCGGGCGGCGGTTCCTCGGCATCGACCTGCCCCGGGCCCGCGACCTGGGCCCGGTGCTGATCGCCTGGGGGGTCAGCCTGGTCGTGCTGATCTTCGAGGGTGACATCGGCACCTCGGCGCTGTTCTTCGGCCTGTTCGTGGTCATGATGTACATCGCCACCCAGCGCTCATCCTGGCTGATCATCGGGTTCCTGCTGTTCGTGTTCGGCTCGCTCGTGGCCAGCGAGCTGTTCGCGCACGTCCGGGACGCGGTTCATCATCTGGCTGCACCCGTTCAAGCTACGTGCACACCGTCTTCCCGAGCTCCTTCCAGCTGGTCCAGGGGCTGTACGGGCTCGGCTTCGGCGGCGTGCTCGGCCGCGGGCTCGGCCAGGGCCAGCCGTACCTGACGCCACTGGTGCAGAGCGACTTCATCATCACCGCATTCGGCGAGGAACTAGGGCTGACCGGGCTGATGGCGCTGCTGCTCATCTACGGGCTGATCGTGCAGCGCGGGCTGCGCGCGGCCATCGCCGTCCGTGACCCGTTCTCCAAGCTGCTGGCCGGTGGCCTGGCCTTCGTGGTCGCGCTGCAGGTGTTCGTGATCGTCGGCGGGGTCAGCCGGCTGATCCCGCTGACCGGCATCACCACCCCGTTCCTGTCCCAGGGCGGCTCGTCGCTGATCGCCAGCTGGATGCTGATCGCGCTGCTGATGCGGATCAGCGACACCGCGCGGAGACCGGCCCCGCAGCCCATCCAGGACGAGGGCATGACCCAGGTGGTGCGGGCCGGATGAACCACGCACTGCGCCGCGTCTCGCTGATCTGCCTGGTCCTGTTCGTGCTGCTGCTGATCAACGTGAACTACGTGCAGGGGTTCGAGGCCAGCAGCCTGGCCAACGAGCCCGGCAACGGCCGGACGTTCTCCGCTCAATTCCAGTTCCAGCGCGGCTCGATCGTCACCGCCGACGAGAAGATCGTCGCGTACTCGAAGATGAACAAGGCGTTCGGCGAGTACCAGCGGTACTACCCGCACGGCAAGGTGTACGCGCCGGTCACCGGGTACGACACGCTGTTCAGCCAGACCGGGATCGAGCTGGCCGAGAACAAGGAGCTGTCCGGCATCGGACCCGGCGCTGGCCGTGCACAACCTCATCGACCTGATCACCGGGAAGCCGAAGAAGGGCGCCACCGTCCAGCTGACCGTCAACTCGGTGGCCCAGCAGGCGGCGTACCAGGCGCTCAGGGCCCAGGGCAAGCAGGCCGGGGTGGTCGCCCTGAACCCGCAAACGGGAGCGGTGCTGGCCGCGGCGTCCTACCCCTCGTTCGACCCCAACCTGCTGGCCACGCTCAACGGCACGAAGCTGGACAAGAACGACAAGCGGCTGCTGGCCGACCCGAACCAGCCGCTGCTGAACCGGGCGCTCAACGTCACGTTCCCGCCCGGGTCGTCGTTCAAGGTGGTGACCAGCTCCACCGAGTTCACCGACACCGGCGCCACCCCGGACACCCTGGTGTACGCGCCCACCCAGCTCAAGCTGCCCGGCGTCAGCCAGCCACTGATCAACTTCGACGGTGAGGCGTGCGGCGACGGCAGCGGCCGGGTCCCGCTGATCACCGCGTTCACCCAGTCCTGCAACACCGTGTTCGGCAACCTGGGCCTGAAGCTGGGCGGCCACAAGCTGCAGCGGCAGGCCAACCTGTTCGGCTTCAACAAGCCGGACCTGACCATCCCGGTGCCGGTCGCGGCGAGCAACTTCCCGCTGTACACCGACCCGGCGCAGGCCGCGGGCGCGGCCATCGGCCAGGAGAGCGACACGGTGACCCCGTTGCAGGAAGCCATGCTTTCGTCAGCCATCGCCAACAACGGCACGCTGATGAAGCCCTATATGGTGGACAAGGTCACCGCCCCGGACCTGACGACCCTATCCACCACCAACGCGACCGTGCTCAGCCACCCAGTGAGCCCCACAGTCGCAGACCAGGTCAAGCAGATGATGATCTCAGTGACCCAGTCGCCAGACGGGACCGCGCACCTCAGCGCGGGCCTGCAGGCCAGCGGCGGGATCGTGATCGCTGCCAAGACCGGCACCGCGCAGAACGGGATCAACAACAGCGGCCTGGACGACGCGGTGTTCACCTGCTTTGCCCCAGCCGGCAACCCGAAGATAGCCGTCGGCGTCGTGGTTAAGGGGGGTGGCCGAGGGCGCCGACGCCGCGAGTCATCAGCCACCTCATCGCGGTGGCGAGTCATCCGGGCGCTGGACCTGGCCGCCCTGGGGCAAGCGGTCACGCGGCGCCGATGGACGGAACGGGACGGTACTGACGTGCGAGACATGACACAGCCACGGCTTCTCGGCGGCCGCTACGAACTCGACGGCGTCGTCGGCCGGGGCGGCATGGCCGAGGTATACCGGGCCCGGGACATCCGGCTGGACCGGATCGTCGCGGTCAAGACGCTGCGCGAGGACCTGGCCCGGGACCAGACGTTCCAGGCCCGGTTCCGCCGCGAGGCCCAGTCGGCCGCCTCGCTCAACCACCCGTCGATCGTCGCCGTCTACGACACCGGCGAGGACATGAGCGGCTCCACCCACGTGCCGTACATCGTGATGGAGTACGTGGACGGCCGGACCCTGCGGGAACTGCTCCGCGACGACCGGCGGCTGCTGCCGGAACGGGCGCTGGAGATCACCGACGGGGTGCTGCGGGCACTCGACTACAGCCACCGCAACGGCATCGTGCACCGGGACATCAAGCCCGGCAACGTGATGCTGACCCGGTCGGCCGAGGTCAAGGTGATGGACTTCGGCATCGCCCGCGCGGTCAGCGATAACCAGGCCACCATGACCCAGACCGCGCAGGTCATCGGGACGGCTCAGTACCTGTCCCCCGAGCAGGCCCGCGGTGAGCGGGTGGACGCCCGCTCGCGACCTGTACTCCACCGGCTGCCTGCTGTACGAGCTGCTGACCGGGCGGCCTCCGTTCACCGGTGACTCGCCAGTCGCGATCGCCTACCAGCATGTCCGGGAGAACCCCATCCCGCCGTCCCGGGTCGACCCGGAGATCCCGGCCTGGGCGGACGCGATCGTGCTCAAGGCGATGGCCAAGGACCCGGCTGAGCGGTACCAGTCGGCGGCCGAGATGCGCACCGACATCCAGCGCGCGCTGTCCGGGGTGCCGGTGGCCGCGCCATCTCAGACCCAGATGTACGGCCCGGGCACCCAGCGGATGGGCGCCCCGGCCATGATGGGCGGCCCGGCCAGCACGATGGGCCACTACGGCGGGCCGGAGGACGGCTACGACGAGGACGGCGGCGGCGGCCGCCACCGCGCCCTGTGGTGGATCCTCGGCGTGGTCGGGGTCATCATCGTGGCCGCACTGGCCTACGCGCTGCTGAGCGGCGGCAGCGGCAACACCGCCGCGGTCCCGTCGGTGGTCGGCCAGCCGGTGGCCCAAGCCAAAACGGCCGTCGAGAAGGCCGGGCTGGTCCCGGTGGTGGTCAAGCAGGCCTCGTCGGACAAGGTCGGCATCGTAATCCGCAGTAATCCGCAGTTCGGTACCAAGGTCAAACCGCACAGCACGGTCACGCTCTATGTGTCGTCCGGCCCAAAGCAGGTCAAGGTGCCGGACGTGGTCGGCGACTCGGAGAGCACCGCGCAGAGCACGTTGCAGAGCCTCGGCTTGCAGGTGACGACAAGGACTGATCCGACGTCCACCCGGCCGCAGGGCGAGGTGGACCGGCAGAGCCCGGGACCGCAGTCGATGGTGCCGCCGGGCAGCACGGTGACGCTCTACGTGTCCGGTGGCGGCGTGCAGGTGCAGAACACGGTCGGTGACCCGGAGAACACGGCCAGGCAGATCCTGTCCAGCTCGGGGTTCAGCGTGAAGGTCGTGGTGGCAGCCGGGCCGAACGGTGCCACGCCCGGCAACGTGTTCAACCAGACCCCGTCGAGCGGCACGCTGCCCAGCGGGTCCACGGTGACCATCTTCGTCGCCGCGGCGACCCAGCCGACCACCCCGCCGACCACCGCGTCGCCGACCCCGACGGTGCCTGCCACCCCTACCCCGACCGGGGCCGCGACGCCGACGCCCTGACAGTGCTGGCCCGGGGGGACGACCCCCCGGGCCCCTCGCCCGTCGGCCGGCTCGGCGAGCACCCGCCTTCGGCGGGCCCCGCCTCCCTGCCGACCGCTAGACTCGGGCCTAGCTAGTGACCAGGAGACGACCGTGCCCAAGTCCCGCGTGAGGTCCAAGGCGGTCTACACGCCGCCGCCACGGACGGCCAAGTCGAAGGTCAGCCCGCGCTGGCTGGTGCCTACCATGGTGGCCTGCCTGCTGCTCGGGCTGGCCTGGATCGCGCTGTTCTACGTCACCCAGGGCAGCCTGCCGATCGGCGCGCTGGGCGACTGGAACCTGGTGGTCGGGTTCGGCTTCATCATCGCCGGTGTGGTGCTGTCCACCAAGTGGCGCTGAATTAGTCCCGGGGGGGCGACCCCCCTGGACCCCCCCGATCGCCGCCCCGCGCCGAACGCCGGCTTGGCGAGCACCCGCCTGCGGCGGGCCTCGCCTGGCCAGCGCAATCCGGCCAGCCGACTAGGTCAAGGCGTGGGTGCGGGTAATCACCGCGGCGATCAGCACGGCCAGCACGATCACGGTCGCCCCGACCTGGATCAGTGTGCGCTGCGGCCGCGGCGCGTAGGCGTAGGCCGCGGTGAGCAGGCTGCCCACGACGAGCCCGCCGACGTGCGCCTGCCAGGCGATCGATGAGCGCCAGACGAAGCTGATGGCCAGGTTCAGCACGATCAGGAAGACGATGGCCCGGGAGTCCAGGCGGAGCCGCTTGGAGACTACGAACCACGCGCCGAACAGGCCGAAGATGGCCCCGGACGCGCCCAGCGCGGGCTGCCACGGCGGGGCGATCAGGTAGTAGAGCACCGACCCGCCGAGCGCGGACAGCAGGTACACCGACGCGAACCGCAGGTGCCCGATGAGCCGCTCCAGGGCCGGCCCGACCAGGATCAGTGCCCACATGTTGAACGCGATGTCGAGCAGCCCGCTGGAACCGGTGGGCGGCAGGAACGCCGACGTGATGAGCCGGTAGTACTCACCGTCGGCCACCCCGATCTGCGGGCCGAGCTTGGCCACCATGGCCCAGTCGTCGGCCAGCGCCGGGTAGACCAGCTCCACCAGGTAGAACAGGACGTTCAGGCCGACGATGACCCACGTCACCACGGCGCTCATCGCAGGCCGGCCGCCGAACACCGCCGCCGGCCGCCGGGCTCCCTGGTGGCCTTCCCGGACACAGTCCACGCAGTGCTGGCCGACCGGGGCGGCGCGCAGGCAGTCCGGGCAGGCCGGACGCCCGCACCGGCTGCAGGAAAGGTATGTCTCCCGGTCCGGGTGCCGGACACAGGTTGGTACCGGTGCAGGCGTCTCAGCGCCCGGAGCCGGGAGTTCGTCCACCGCTAACCTGCCGTTGCCAGCCCTCGGGTCACGCGTCGCCGCCGGGGGAGATTTCGACCGATTCGAGCACCACGTCCTTGGCGGGCCGGTCCCGGCGGTCGGTGTCCGCGTGGCTGATCGCGTCCACCACGTCGCTGCCCTCGATGACCTCGCCGAAGATAGTGTGCTTACCGTTCAGCCAGGGCGTGGCCGCGGTCGTGATGAAGAACTGGGAGCCATTGGTGCCCGGCCCGGCATTGGCCATGGCCAGCAGGTAGGGCCGGCTGAACGTGAGGTCGGGGTGAATCTCGTCATCGAACTGATAACCCGGGCCACCGGTTCCGGTGCCGAGCGGGTCCCCGCCCTGGATCATGAAATCCGGGATCACCCGGTGAAAAATCGTCCCGTTGTAAAGGCTTTCCCGGCTGGGCTGCCTGGTCCGGGGGTCGGTCCAGTCCCGGCTGCCCTCGGCCAGCTCGACGAAGTTCCGCACGGTCTTCGGCGCCTGATCTGGGAAAAGCCGGACCACGATGGTCCCCTGGTTGGTCCGCAGCGTCGCGGTTGGCGTGTTAGTCATAGCTGAAATCCTCGCACGGAGCGGCCCGGCGTTAGCCGTTTCCGGCCCAGCGGCTCGTGCCGCGGGTCACCCCTCGTACCTTACGGCGCGGATGAACGAGCGGCGAATCAGGATTGAGCAGGCCCGCGCTGGGAACGCAGGGTTGAGTGTTGTCTTCTAGGGAACTGAGTGGCCGGGGGAGCTACTCGGGGAGGTAAATCGTGTTTTCAAGAACAAGCAGCGCGGACGTTAAGACCCGGGCCCAGGCCGGGGCCAAGCAGGCCAAGGCCCAGGCCCTCCGGGTCCAGGGGCGCGCCCTTCAGGCCAGGGAGCAGTTCACGCCGCTGGCCAAGAGCGCCCAGCTGACCGCCACCCAGGGCGTGCACCAGGCGCGGGCGTGGACCGCACCCCGGGTCGAGCAGGCCGGGATCGCCGTGCAGGAGAGCATCGCACCGAAGGTCTCCTCCGCCATGGTCGCTACCGCACGGAAGATCCAGCCGGTGATGGTCAGTGAGCGACGCCGCCGGTGGCCCGTCATCGTAGCCGGGGTGGTGACCGTGTCCGCGGGATGCGTCGCCGCCGTCCTGCTCCGCGGCCAGCGCGCCAGCCGGTTCAGCGCTGAGCCAGCTCCCGCTGCGCCGCCGGTGCCGCCGGCCAGCGGCCCGGCGGCCAGCAGCGAGGGGGCCGACCCGCAGCAGGTGGACGCCAACGGGCAGGTCCGCACGCCCTGAGCGAGCGCCACGGGCGCGGCCGGCCACTGGCCGCCCGCGCTCGTGGTGGGCGCGGCCCGTGGCCGCCTGAAGGCCGGGCGCGGACAGCGAGCCCGCGCTGATCAGCTCGCCTGAAGACGGTGGCTGTCTCCCCCCAGAGGGACTGTCGGCCGGGTCGGGCACAATGCGTGGTGTGCTGCTTAGCGAGCTGGTACGCACGTCAGAAGTGGTGGCCGGGGCACCGGGCCGGAAGGCCAAGATCGATGCCATCGCTGCTCTGCTGCGCCAGGCGCCACCCGGGGAGGTGCCGGTGGCGGTGGCCTTCCTGTCCGGCGAGCTCCGGCAGCGCCAGATCGGGGTCGGCTTCGCGGCCATCCGGGATCTGCTCGGCCCAGCCGCCGTCGTGGGCCCGGACGATCCGGTAACGGGCCCGGACGGGGCCGCCGGCCCGGACGGGGCCACCGCGGGCCCGGACGGTACCGCCGCGGGCCCGGACGGTACCGCCGCGGGCCCGGGCCGGCCAGCGCCGGGCTGGACGGGGCCGCCGCGTCGCTGACGCTGGCTGACGTTGACGCCGCGTTCGCCGCCATCGGCGCGGTCACCGGGCCCGGCACCCAGGCCGAGCGGCGGCGGCTGCTCAGCGGGGTGTTCAGCCGGGCCACCCCCGCCGAGCGCTCGTTCCTGACCCGGCTGCTGGGCGGCGAACTGCATCAGGGCGCGCTGGAAGGGGTGATGAGCGACGCGGTCGCCCGGGCGGCCGGGGTAAGCCCCGGGGACGTCCGGCGCGCGCACCTGCTGGGCGGGTCGCTGCCCGCGGTGGCCGAGGCCGCCCTGGCCGCAGTGGCCGCCGCGCCGGACGGCAGCGCGGCCGCGTCGGCCGCGTTGCGGGCCTTCCGGCTGCAGGTGGGCCGTCCGCTGCGGCCCATGCTGGCCGCGTCGGCCCCCAGTGTGGCGGCCGCGTTCGGCCGGATGTCGCCGGCCGCCGTGGAGTGGAAGATCGACGGAGTCCGGATCCAGGTGCACCGCCAGGGCAGCCAGGTCAGGGTGTTCACCCGGAGCCTGGACGACATCACCGCGCGGCTCCCGGAGATCACCGCGGCCGCGCTGGACTGCGCCGCCGAGTCGCTCGTCCTGGACGGCGAAGCCATCGCGCTGGACCCAGACGGCCGTCCCCGGCCGTTCCAGGTCACGGCCAGCCGGGCGGGCACCCAGGGCGCGCCGCAGGCCGGCCGGCCGGACATCCCGCTCACCCCGTTCTTCTTCGACGTGCTGCACGCCGACGGCCGGGATCTGATCGACGAGCCCGCTAGCGAACGGCAGGACCGGCTGGCCGCGGTCGTCCCGGCCGGACTCCGGGTGCCCCGCATCGTAACCGGCGACGTGACCGAAGCAGAGGCGTTCTTCGCCGGCGCGGTGGCCCGCGGTCATGAGGGCGTCGTGGTCAAATCGCTGGACGCGCCGTACGCGGCCGGCCGCCGCGGCAGCGAGTGGATCAAGGTGAAGCCACGGCACACGCTCGACCTGGTGGTGCTGGCCGCCGAATGGGGGCACGGCCGCCGCCGGGGCTGGCTGTCCAACCTGCACCTGGGCGCCCGCGACCCGGCAGGCGGCTTCGTCATGCTGGGCAAGACGTTCAAAGGCCTGACCGACCAGATGCTCGGCTGGCAGACCGCCCAGCTGCTGGCGCTGGCCGACCCGCCCGGCCAGCGTCCCGGCAGTGACCCGGGCCGCGGCTACGGCGTGCTCCGGGTCCGCCCGGAGACTGGTCGTCGAGATCGCGTTCGACGGTGTGCAGACCAGTCCCCGCTACCCGGGCGGCCTGGCGCTGCGGTTCGCCCGGGTACTCCGCTACCGGCCGGACAAGCAGGCCGCCGAGGCCGACACTATCGATGCCGTCCGCGCCATCTGGGCGGGATCAGGCCCCTGAGGGCGTTCTGCGGCAAAGATCTGCAGCTCAGCGGGAGCTGAGAGGCGTGGCCCACCCGGCGCCGAGTTTCGGATGGCGCAATGACGCAGACGGATCGTCCAGAACCGTCCCCGGGGCAGCGATGCCCCGGACGTCCGATCGGTAGGGAGAAGTACCGTGCGAATCAGCCGACCACTCCTGGCCACCGCGGTGGGCGCGGGGGCACTCGGGGCCAGCCTGGCCCTGGGACTGACCATGGCCAGCGCCGCCACCAGCGCCGCAGGCAGCACTGGCTCGTCGCGCTCGGCCACCACCACGGCCTCGCCGACGTCGGGCAGCACGTCGCCCCCGGCCAGGGGCGCGGCCCCGCGGCCCGCGATGAACGGGCACAAGTGCACGCACATGGCCAAGCCGTCCGCGCCCGGCGGGAGCACCCCGGGCTAGCCGGATCCCTGGCCGGGCGGGCCCGTAACCCCGGGCCCGCCCGCCCGGGCCGGCTCAGACCCCCATGATGGCGGGCACCCGCCGCTGCTCGATCGCGTCGAGCAGCCGCTGGTAGTCCATCTGGTTCTGGTCCGCGTACGCGACCGCGAACTCCTCGATGACCCGGTCGAAGCGGTCGCTGGAGCCCAGGTAGCCGGAGATCATCGCGGCCCGCCCGGTCCGGGCGTGCGCCCGGGCCAGCGTCCAGCCGCACAGGCCCGGCGTAGTACGTGAGCTGCGGCGGGTCCATGGCCGGCACGTTCATCGCGCCCTTCATGTCGCGGAGCTGGCGGACGTAGTACTCCTTGGCCGGGGCGCCGTCGATCTGCAGACCGCTGGTCCAGCCCAGGAACGGATCGCTGGCCGCCTGCATCAGCTTCTGCCCGCGGACCACCCGCTCGCCCTGGTGCTTGTACTCGCTCGGCCCGGCGAACGGGGCCAGCACCGATTCCTGCGCCTCCTTGAGCTGGAGGAACAGCGGCTCGTCCGGCCGGTCGCCGAGCAGCAGGAAGATGTACGCCTCGGT
Organism: uncultured Actinomycetes bacterium; assembly: GCA_963834515.1. Classification (GTDB taxonomy): domain Bacteria; phylum Actinomycetota; class Actinomycetes; order Streptosporangiales; family Streptosporangiaceae; genus RYN-230. The sequence continues at coordinate 470,625 of CAWICB010000003.1, forward strand.
GCCGACCGAGCCGACCCCGACCACCTTGCGGGCGAAATCGCCGAAGTAATAGCGGCGCAGCACCTCGCGCCGGTCGGCCTGGATCGTCTCCCGGTACCGGTCGATCGCGCGGCGCAGCTCGTCGGCGATGGCCGGCTCGTGCTCGATGCCGAAGCGGACCACCACCGGCGGCACCGGCTTGATCCGGTACTGCCCGTCCACCACGTGGCACAGCTTGTCCAGGGCCTGCACGCTGGTGTGCCGGTAGGCCTTGTGCACGTCCTCGTTGCGCCGCCGGATGGCCTTGCGCGACTGGACCGCGTCGAACAGCTGGCACACCTGCTCGACGTCGATCCTGGAGTACCACACGTCCAGGAACCGCATCTGGGCGAAGTTCTCCATCTCGACCCGGTAGATGTGCGCGCAGCGCCGGGCCGCGGTGCGCTCGGCCCGGGTGTCGAAGCCGTTGTCCCGGGCGGCCACCACGATGCTCGCGGCCAGCCGCTTCAGGTCCCACTCGAACGGGCCGGGCAGCGTCTCGTCGAAGTCGTTCACGTCGAACACCAGCCGCCGGTCCGCTGCGCCAAACATGCCGAAGTTGACCAGGTGCGCGTCACCGCAGCACTGCACGCGGATGTCGGACGACGGCAGGTGGCCCAGGTCCCAGGCCATCGGCCCGGCCGCGCCGCGGAAGTAAGCGAACGGCGAGGCGGCCATCCGGCCGTGCCGGATCGGCACCAGGTCCTCGACCCGCTCCTGGGCCTGCTCCTGGAGGATGCTGACCGGGTCCGGCCGGCCTGGTGGCGGCGCCCATTCGGCGTGACTGGACCGCGGTACGAACCTGCGCCGTTCCCGGCCCAGCCGGTGCCACTCCTGCGGTGTCAGTACCTGGTGCGGTGCCGACAGCACGCCCGGCGAAACGTTGGCCATCCCGCAACCCCCTGCCACGGCCGTACCCCGGACGTCCCCGGCTGGGCACGCTGTGGCCCGGTCGCTGTCTGTTAGCCCCAAGGCTACGTTGTGGTTTCCCGGCCGTCACTAGCCCTCCTCGGCCGGCACCCGCCCTGGTGGCCCCGTTAGGGTCGACGCGATGGCACCGGAAACTCTGGCCGATCTGCCCTACGCCGCCACGCTGCGCCCGCACCGGGGCCCGCTGGCGGCCGACACGGACTATGACGGAGCGCATTTCGACGGGCTGGACCTGGTCGCGCCGCGGGCCGGGGGCAGCCACTTTATGGAATGCGCGCTCACCGGCGTGACGGTCCAGCAGGGCCGGTTCCGGCTGGCCCGGTTCACCGACGTGTGGCTGTCCGGGGTCCGGCTGACCGCGACCGAGCTGACCGAGACGACCTGGTCGGACGCGATGCTGGGCGGCTGCGTAGCGGCCGGGGTGACGATGGACGCGGCCCAGCTGCGCCGGGTCACGTTCCGCAACTGCAAGCTCGACGGGGTGAACCTGCGCGGGGCCACGCTGACCGAGGTGAGTTTCGCGGACTGCCTGCTCCGCGACGTCGATTTCGGCGGGGCCACGCTGCACCGCTGCGCGTTCCCCGGGTCACAGCTGCGGGCGGCCGATTTCAGCCACGTCAGCCTGGAGCAGGTGGATCTGCGCGGGGCCGAGCTGGGCCTGATCATCACCCCCGGGGCGCTGCGCGGCGCCACCCTCAGCCCTGGGCAGCTGGCCCAGCTCGCCCCGGTGCTGGCCGAGCACGCCGGCATCGAGGTCAGCGACCCGGGCTGAGCCCGGCGGGCTCAGCCGGGCTTGACTTCCGCCATCTCGCCCCAGCCATGGCCCGGCACGCCCTGCACGCTGATGATCTGCGGCGTGCTGGCGACCGCCTCGGGCGCCCAGCCCACGAACGTCTTGAAGTGCTCGGAGTTGACGTGGGCCGCGGCCGCGTCGTCCTGGAACGCCTCGACCAGCACGAACTGGTCCGGGTTGTCCACGCTCTTGGACCACTCGAAGAAGATGTTGCCGGGCTCGGCCCGGGTGGACTGAGTGAAGTCGTCGACCAGGGTGAGCCACTCACCGCTGCGCTCCGGCTTGATGGTCCACTTGACGACAATGAAGATCATGGATGCCTCCTTCGGCATCGATCGCGGCCGCAGGCAGACCAGGGCTGGTACGCGGCTGGCCACCCTGATCCTACAAAGCCCGGCCGCGGCGGCGCGGTCTCAGGCTGCGACGATCAAGGCTTGCGGGCCTCGATGAGGAACCGCTGGGCGTGCGCCACGAACGGCCCCTGGGCCTGGATCTGGCTGTGCAGCCGGCGGAGCTGGCCGTAGTAGGCCGGCACGGTGAAGCCGGGCACCGTCCACAGCACCTTGCGCAGGAAGTAGACCACCGCGCCGACGTCGTTGAACACCGTGCGCACAGCCTGCTCGCGCACGTCGGTGACGATCAGCCCGGCCGCTTCCGCGCCGGCCACCGCCCGGTGTGCGCTGCGCGAGTCATCGACCGGCTGCGGGCCCATCATGAAGTCGGTCAGTTCCCGGTTGGACCCGGCCCCGACCTCCTGGGAGAAGTAGCGGCCGCCGGGCCGGAGCACCCGGGCCACCTCCGGCCACACCACCTCGACCGGGTGCCTGCTCACCACCAGGTCGAAGCACCCGGTGCCGAACGGCAGCCCGGCATCGTCGGCGGCCTGGACCACCCGGCCGCCGAGCGGCCGGAGCTGGCCCGCGGCGATGGCCGCGTTCGGCGGCCAGGACTCGGTGGCGACCAGGACCGGCGGCGGCTGCGTCACTTCAGCCAGCACCTCACCGCCACCGGTCTGGATGTCCAGCGCGGCCTGCGCGGCGGCCATCCGGGCCGCCATCATCCGGGCGTACCCCCAGGACGGCCGCTCCTCGGTGGCCCGGCCCTCGAACCAGGAGAAGTCCCAGCCCGCCACGGGTTCCGCGGCCCCCTCGGCCACCAGGTCGTCGAAGCTGCGCTGCTGGGCCACGGCAGCACGCTAGGAGCCCGCGCCCGGCCCGGCAACGAGTTATGCTAGAAACGACGTACATCATACGTAGTAAGGCGCCAGCGGACGGGTGCCGATGAAGAGGAGGACGGGTGCCGATGAAGACTGTGACCGCCACCATCGACATCGACGCACCGCCCAGGGCCGTCTGGGACGTACTGACTGACCTGGGCCGGTACCCGGTGTGGAATCCGCTGTTCCGCTCGGCGGCCGGGGACACGACCGTGGGAGCCGGCTCACGCTGCGCAGCGAGCCGGCTGGCGGGCGGCCCATGACGATCCGGCCGAAGGTGGTGGCCGTGGTGCCCGGCGAGCGGCTGAGCTGGGTAGCCAGCCTGCCCGGGCTCATCGGCGGCGAGCACCGCTTCGAGCTGACCCCGCGCGCCGCTGGTACCCGGCTGGTGCAGAGCGAGACCTACCGGGGACTGCTGGTCCCGTTCGCGGGCCGCACCCTGGCCCGGGCCCAGGCCAGCTTCCAGGCGCTGAACGAGGCGCTCAAGAACGAAGCCGAATCCCGCTGACCCGGCTCAGGCCAGCCGGGCCGGGAAACCGCCGGTGGCGATGGGGCCCCAGCGCTCGATGGTGACCCGGATCAGCGACTTGCCCTGCCGCTGCATCGCGGCCCGGTACTCGTCCCAGTCGCTGTGCTCGCCCGCGATACACCGGAAGTAGTCCACCAGCGGCTCCATGGCCGCGGGCAGGTCGAGTACTTCTGCGGTCCCGCTCACCTGCACCCACGCCCCGCCGAAGTCATCCGACAGGACCAGCGCGCCGGCCGCCCGGTTCCGCCTGGCGTTGTGCGTCTTGGCCCGCTCCGGGTACGTCGCGATCACGATGCGGCCCTGGTCATCCAGGCCCGCGGTGACCGGGGACAGTTGCGGTGTCCCGTCCCGCTTGGTGGTGACCAGCACCACGTGATGCCGGTCCCGGATGAAGTCGAGCAGTTCGTCGCGGCCGACCTGGTCGGCCCGGGCAACCTGGGGACTCATCAATGCCTCCGCGGGGCGGGTGGATAATCGCCGGATGACAGCGCAAACTCCGACCATAGTCGCCACCAGCATCGGGTTCCGGCCCGCCGGGCACGGCCAGCTGGACCTGCAGCTCGGGCCCGCCTACGGGCATGCCGCGGCCCTGGCCCGGGCGGGCGACTGCCCGCGGGTGTGCATCGTGGGCACCGCCCTCGGCGACGCGGCCGACTGGCTGGCCCCGATCTACTGCGCGTTCGGCCGGGCCGGGTGGCGGGCCAGCCACCTGGCCCTGTTCACCGAGCCGAACGTGCCCGATATCGCCGAGCACCTGCTGGCCCAGGACGTGGTCTGGGTGGCCGGCGGCAGCGTGGCTAACCTGCTGGCGTTGTGGCGGCTGCATGGGGTTGGCGACGCGATGCGCGCGGCGTGGCAGGCCGGTGTGGTGCTGATGGGTGTGTCCGCGGGCTCGCTGTGCTGGTTCGAGGGCGGCACGACCGACTCGTTCGGCCTGCCGCTCCGCCCGGTGACCAACGGCCTCGGCTTCCTGCCCTACTCGAATAGCCCGCATCACGACGCCGAGGAGCAGCGCCGGCCGGCCATCCACAAGCTGATCGGTGAGGGCGTCCTGCGCGACGGCTATGCGACCGACAACGGCACCGGGCTGATCTTCGAGAACACCGAACTGGTGGACTGCATCACCGAGGTCGAGGGCGCGAGCACGTGGCGGATCACCCGCCGCCCGGACGGCACGGTCGAGGAAACCGCCCTGCCCACCCGGCTGCTCCCGTCCTGACCGCACCCGGCGGTTCCCGTCCTGACCGCACGCTGGCCACCCGCCCGCCCCGGCCCGTTCAGTACGCCGTGCGCATCAGCCGCTGAACGTCGGTCAGCGTCCGGTCGGCGATCTGCCGGGCCCGGCCGTTGCCCGCGGCCAGCACCTGGCGCAGGTAGCCAGCGTCGGCTGCGACCTCGCGGCGGCGGGCCCGCAGCGGGCGGAGCCGCTCGTTGAGCACCTCGGTGACCAGCCGCTTGAGCGCCGCCGCCCCGCCCTCGCCGATGGACGCGGCCACCTGCTCCGGGGACTGGTCCAGGCCCAGCGCCGCGATCTGCACCAGGTTGGACACCTCCGGCCGGGAGCCCGGCTGGTAGCTGATCCGGCGCTGGCCATCGGTCCGGGCCCCGCGGATCAGCCGGGCCGTCTCGTCCTCGGAGGCGGCCAGCGCGATCGCGTTGCGCCGGCTCTTGCTCATCTTCCGGCCGTCCACGCCAAGCAGCAGCGGAGCGTCGCTGAGCAGGGCGTCGGGCACCGGGAAGTACGGGCGCCCCGGTGCGTAGCGCTCGTTGAACCGGCGCGCGATGGTCCGGGTCACCTCCACATGCGGCAGCTGGTCCTTGCCCACCGGCACCAGGGTGGCGTGGCCGAACAGGATGTCCGCCGCCTGGTGCACCGGATAACTGAACATCAGCGCGGACATCGCTCCCGCGGCCGCGTCGGCCTCGTCCTTGACCGTCGGGTTGCGGCTCAGCTCGGCCACGCTGACCAGGCTGAGGAACGGCAGCATGAGCTGGTTGAGCGAGGGGATCTGGCTGTGCGTGAAGATCGTGCACCGGTCCGGGTCCAGGCCGACGGCCAGGTAGTCGGCGACCAGCCCGAGCACGTCGGCGGGCAGTGTCTGCGGCGAGTCCCGGTCGGTGATCGTCTGGTAGTCGGCGATCAGCACCATGACATCCACGCCCAGGTCCTGCAGCCGGACCCGGTTCAGCAGCGTGCCGAACAGGTGGCCGATGTGCAGCGGGCCGGTCGGCCGGTCGCCGGTGAGCACCCGGAACCGGGCCGGGTCAGCCTGGATGGCGGCTTCGAGTTCGGCGCTGCGCCGCTGCGCCGCGGCCAGCGACGGGGCGGCCGGAGCAGCGGCATCGAGCGGTGCGGGCACGGGCACCGGGGCTGCGGGCACCGGGGTTGCGGGCACAGCGGCCTCCTGGGTTCAGGCCTCCGGCTGCGGCCGGCTGGTGACACGAAACCGGCCCGCCGGGGGCGGGCCGTCACGGGCATGGGACAGCTACCGCCTTACCGCGGCCACCACCAGCCCATGCCGGAACGTCGGGTCACCCTTCCACTGTAACAATGAGCTGGATGCGGATGCTGCGCCCTGGCGGGCTGATCACCGACCCACTCGAACCGTACGCAACGGTGGACCGGGTCCGGCCGGACGGCGGCGCCTGGGTGCTGGCCCACATGGTGGGCGGCCTGGACGGCTCCGCCGCCATCGGCGGCCGGGTCGGGGCCCTGTCCACCACGCCGGACGCCGAGCTGTTCGTGCTGATGCGGGCGCTGGCCGACGTGGTGCTGGTGGGCGCGGAAACGGTGCGCCAGGAACGGTACGGCCCGGTCCGGCTGCCCGCCGGCCGGATGGCGGCGCGGCGTGCGGCCGGCCGACCCGGGACTCCCCCGCTGGCCGTGGTCTCCCGGTCGCTGAACCTGGACTGGTCAGCCCGGGCATTCGCGGCCGCGCCACCGGGCAGCCGCACGCTGGTGATCACGTGCGCGGAGGCGGATCCGGCCCGGCTGGCCCGGGCCCGCGCGGTGGCCGACGTCGTGCTGGCCGGCCGGACCCGGGTCGACCCGGACCTGGCCGTGGCCCGGCTGGCCGAGCTGGGCCATCGGGTGGTGCTGTGCGAGGGCGGCCCGACCTGGCTCGGCGAGCTGGTCAGCGCCGGCCGGCTGGACGAGCTCTGCCTGACCATTGCGCCGCTGATGGGCGGCGACCCATTGCCGGTGTCGGTCGCCCCGCCCGGCGCGCCGCTGCGGCACTTCGCGCTGCGGCACGTGCTCCAGGCCGGCGACACCCTGTTCCTGCGTTACGAGCGAGGCCGCGATGGATAAGCACGCGTTCGGCACCCTGATGTCCGCTCTGGACCCGCCGCTGACCGTAGTCACGGCGGCGGCCGCGGGCGAGCGGGCCGGCTGCCTGGTCAGCTTCCACGCCCAGTCCAGCATCGACCCGGAGCGGTACTGCGTGTGGCTGTCCAAGGCGAACCGCACGTATGAGGTGGCCGTGCGCGCCAGTCACCTGGCCATCCACTTCCTGGCCGCGGACCAGCTCCCGCTGGCCGAGCTGTTCGGCGGGCACAGCGGGGACACGGTGGACAAGTTCGCCGGCCTCGAGGTGACGGACGGGCCCGGCGGCGCCCCGCTGCTGGCCCAGTGCCCGCGCTGGCTGGCGGCGCGCCGGATCACGCTGCTCGACGACGGCGGCGACCACGTGGCGGCGCTCACCGAGCCGGTGGCCGCGCAGGCCGGTGCCCCGTTCTGCCCGCTCCGGCTGGCCCAGGCGGCGCACATCCAGCCTGGTCACGCGTTCCGCGAACGGCATGACCTCGACGCTTAACGCCACCACATGGCCGCTGCCCCGTCCCGGGCGCGCGGCCGTTACAGCCAGCGCATCCGGCGCACATCGGCCGGGTCGGCCAGGCTGATCTCAGCGGGCAGGCTATGGAAGTCCGCGTGCCACTGCGCGGCCGCCTCGAACCGGGCCCGGCCAACTCGCCCGAGCCGGCCGTACGGGGCCAGGCTGATCTGCACGGACTTGGCCGTGATGACCCGCTTCCACACCCCCACGGCCCGGCCATCCAGCAGCATGACCGGATTGAGCAGGTCACTGGGCGGCCGGGCCAGGCCGTCGAGCAGGATGGCCCGGTCCTTGTAGGCCACCGTGTACTCATCGAACGCGGGCAGCAGGACGGCACCCTCCGGCGCGGCCGCCGCGGGCTGGCCCGCGCCCGACCAGTACTGCTTTCCCGCGTGGTCCTCGGCGGTCAGTGCCGGGCCGGCCACTTCGATGGCCTGCTGGATCTCGGCCAGGGTGAGCCCGGACCACCAGCCGAAGTCCTTCATGGTGGCCGGGCCGTGGCTGGTGAAGTACCGCACGGCCAGTTCGGCCGCCGGGTCAGCGGGCTGGCGCGAGGCCGGCGCCCACTCGTCGAGCAGCACGAACATGGGATGCCCGCGCTCAACGGGGCCGATGCACAGCAGCCCGGTCATCGACAGGTAGCCGAGGATGTGGTTGCCACGGCCGCCGTTGGGCGACGCGGAGCAGTCGATCCCGTGGCTGGTGAGCAGCGCGTAGAGGTCCTTGCGGCGGATCTGCTGCCCGCCGCGCAGCGCGCCGGTGACCACACCGGCCGCGCGGGCCAGCACGTCCGGGGTCAGGCCAATCCGCTCGTACACGCCGGCCACCGACCTGATCCGGCGCCCAGCCAGCAGCCGCACCATCCAGTGCGCATCCTCGGCCGGGACGAGGTGGATGGTGCCGCGCATCGGCCAGGTGCGCAGGATCGCCCCCCGGTCGATGGCCGCCTCGACCGACGCCGCGCTGGCACCCTGGGTGCGCAGGCCGAGTGCCCACAGCGACTGGGCGTACTCCTGGGACTGGACGGCACCCAGCTGCCGGGCGACGTCCGCCGGGTCAGCGCTGCGCGGCGCGGCCAGCTGCTGGTTGGCCAGCCGCCGCGCCAGCACGCGTTCCGTGCTCACCGCCCCATGCTAGGAACCGGGTCCGACACTCGCCTGGCTCGGCGCCCAGAAACAACTCTTCACCGATCCGGTACCGCGAATTCGTGACAAACCCCCCAGTTACTGCACCTCGCAGGTGAAAAGAAGCCAACCACCACCGCGCGAGCCGAGCCGCCGCCGACGGTCCAGTTGTCAAACGTTAGTAGTCATGTTTGAGTAGAAGGGTGAATCCGACCCGGCTGTTCGTGCTCGGGGCACTGGCCCGGCATGGGCCGATGTACGGGCACCAGATCCGCCGCGATGCCCGGGTGGACCGGACCGAGCTGTGGTCCGAGGTCCGGCCCGGGTCGCTATACGGGGCGCTGCACCGGATGGCCGCCGAGGGCCTGATCGAGGAAGTGCGCACCGAACAGGTCGGCAAGGCCCCCGCGCGCACCGTGTACGCCATCACCAGTGAGGGCCGCAAGGAGCTGCGGGCCCTGCGCGCCGAGGCGTTCCGCCAGGTCAGCCTGCGCCCCGACCCGGTCGATCTGGCCGTGGCCATGAGCAGCGACGTACCCGCCGGGGAACTGCGCGGGCTGGTCGAGGACCGGCACCGGGCGCTCACCACCCAGCGCGAGTTCTTCCGCCACGAGCAAGACCGGGCCTGGGCCGAGCAGACCACCGCGGACAGCCTGATCCTGCGGCATGCCATCGGCCGGCTGGACGCCGAGATCCGCTGGCACGAGGAACTGCTGCTGGCCATCCCCATGCTCGGCGCAGTGCTAGCCCGGGGGGACGACCCCCCGGAACCCCCCGAACGCCGCTCCGCGCCGAGCGGCGGCCAGCCGCCGCGGAACAGGGGGGACAACCCCCCCGAACCCCCCGAACGCCGCTCCGCGCCGAGCGGCGGCCAGCCGCCGCGGAGTCCAGCCGCGCCCACCACGCGGGCCCGCCAGCTAACGCCGTGACCGTCCGGCCCATCCGGCTGTTCGGTGACCCGGTGCTGCGCGGGCTATGCCGTCCGGTCACCACGTTCGACGACGGGCTGGCCCGGCTGGTCACCGACCTGCTGGACACCGTCCGGCAGCCGGGCCGGGCCGGCCTGGCCGCGCCGCAGATCGGGGTAGACCTGCGGGTGTTCAGCTACCACGTGGACGGGGCCGACGGCTACCTGATCAACCCCGAACTCGCGCCGCGCGAGGGCAGCCAGGACGGGCCGGAGGGCTGCCTGTCGATTCCCGGCCTGTACCTGCCGGTGGCCCGGGCCGCGTACGCGGTGGCCAGCGGGGTCGACCTGGCCGGCCAGCCGGTGCGGGTGGCGGGCCGCGGCGAGCTGGCCCGCTGCCTGCAGCACGAGCTCGACCACCTGGACGGCCACCTGTTCCTGGACCGGCTCGGGCCGGCCGAGCGGCGGGAGGCGCTGCGCTTCATCCGCCACCAGGCCGGCCCGGCGGCCACACCGGGCCGCGGCGAACCGGGGGCGCTGCGATAGCGTGGCCAGGATCGCACGACAGCAGGTCCGGAAAGGAGCCCTGGCTGTGCCGCGTTACCGCAGGGTCGTCGTGAAGCTGAGCGGCGAGGCGCTGGCCGGGCCGGCCAGTTCTGGCCTGGATCCGGCCAGCCTGGCCCGGGTGTCCGATGAGCTGCTGTCGGTGCACGACCTCGGCGTCGAACTGGCCGTGGTAGTCGGCGGCGGCAACTACTTCCGGGGCCGGATGGCCGAGGGCTGGGGGATCAGCCGGGCCGAGGCGGACAACATCGGGATGCTCGGCACGGTGATGAACGCGCTGAGCCTGCGTGGCGCGCTGACCGCCCGCACCGAGACCGACGTGCGGGTGATGACCGCGATCCCGATGGAGAGCGTGGCCGAACCATTCATCCGGCTGCGCGCCATCCGGCACCTGGAGCACGGCCTGATCGTGCTGCTGGCGGGCGGCATCGGCCAGCCGTACGTGACCACCGACTACCCGGCCGTGCAGCGCGCGCTGGAACTGGACGCCGACGCCCTGCTGGTGGCCAAGCGCGGGGTGGACGGGGTGTACGACAGCGACCCGCACATCAACCCGAACGCGGTCCGCTACCCCGAGCTCACCTACGACGAGGCGCTGGCCGCCGGGGTGCGGGTGATGGACACCAGCGCCCTGGTGCTGGCCAACGAGCAGGGCCTGACCATGCACGTGTTCGACGTGGCCGCCACCGGGGTGATGCGGGCCATCTGCGAGGGCGCCGACCTGGGCACCCGGATCAGCGGGAAGGCCGGCCCAGCCGGCCCGGGCCAGGACGGGCCAGTCGGCCCGGCTGAGGCCGGCCCCGGCCCGGGCGAGGACGGCCCAGATCAGGAGGGCCCAGTCGGCCCGGGCTCCCCCGGACGCCCCTGAGCCGGTGGGGCGGTGAGAGGAAGCGTGTCCACGCAGCGTGCTCTGCGGCACCGGCACCAGCTCCGGCTCCGGCCGCCGGCCCGGCACAGCGGGCTGAGCGCCCCGGAGCGGCCGGACCGCGTGGCCAGCGGCTGGCGCCGGGCCGCACACTGGGCCCGGGGGTACTGGCTGGATATCCTGTGGGTCGGCTTCGTGCTGCTCAATCTGCTGGCCATGCGGCTGGACCCGGACTGGGGGACGGTTCCGTTCCTGGCCATCTGGATCAGCCTGACCGCGATCTACGGCCTGCGGTTGTGGCGGCTGCAGCCGACCATCCTGACCCTGGCCGCGGTCACCCTGGCCACCGGCGGCATCCTGCTGGTCCAGACCATTAAGGGCCAGCAGGACGCGGACTACCTGGCTGAGGTCCCGCTCATCGCGCTGATGTTCCTGGTCATGGTGTGGCACGGGCACCGCCAGGTGGCCGCGATGGAGGACAAGCTGGCCGCCATGGAAGCGGTGCAGCGGGTGTCCCAGGAGAACCTCCGGCTGCTCACCCAGCAGCACCGGTTCCTGCAGGACGCCTCGCACGAACTGGGCACGCCGATCACGGTCGCGCTCGGGCATGCCGAGCTGATGGAGCGCGCCGCCATCGAGACCGAGATGGCCGAGGACGCCCGGGTGGTGGCCGACGAACTGCGCCGGCTGGGGCGGCTGGCCACCCGGATTCTGCTGCTGGCCTCGGCGTCCAGCCCCGACTTCCTGCACCGGGAACCGGTCGCGGTCGAGTCCGTGCTCGGCGACGCGCTGGAACGCTGGGGCTACCTGCCCCGGCAGTGGCGGCTCGGCCCGGTCACCGACGCGACCGTGCTGGCCGACCGGGACCGGCTGGCCCTGGCCCTCGACGCGCTGCTGGAGAACGCCATCGCGCACACCGGCCCCGGTGACCACATCGAGGTCAGCGCCCGGCCGCGCAGCGGTCAGGTCATGCTGGCGGTGGCCGATTCCGGGGTCGGCATCGCCGCCGCCGACCTGCAGCGCATCTTCCAGCGGTTCGCCCGGGCCAGCACGCACCGCAACCGCGAGGCGGGCGGGTTCGGGCTCGGCCTGGCCATCGTGCAGGCCATCGTGACCGCGCACCACGGCTCGGTCGAGGTGCGCAGCACCCCGGGGCAGGGCTCGACGTTCGAGATCTTCCTGCCGCTGGCCCCGGCCAGCGCAGCGCCCAGTGATCAACCGGTTAGCGCGGCCCGAGCAGCACCGAACAGCTGATCACGATCCCCCGCGGCCGGGTCAGCGCCGCGGGTCGTTGACCGCGTGGTCGGGGCGCTGGCCGCTGAGCGCCTGCCGGACCTGGCTGGCCGCGGTCAGCGACATCTCCCGGCGGGCCGCGTCCACGGCCGAGCCCAGATGCGGGGTGAACAGCGTCCGGGGGTGGCCGAGCAGGGCGGCCGGGATCTGTGCCGGGTGCCCGGGCCGCGCCCAGTCCTCCATCTCGTACACGTCGGCGGCGTACCCGCCGAGCTGGTCACGGTGCAGGGCGGCGGCCACCGCGTCCTCGTCTACCACCGAGCCGCGGCCCACGTTGACCAGGAACGCACCGGGCCGCATCCGGTCCAGCGCGGCCGCGTCGATCAGATGCACGGTGCCGCTGGCCAGTGGGAGCGCGGCCAGCACGACGTCGCTCGTGGCGAGCAGACCGGCCAGGTCCAGCCGGGTGGCGGCCAGCTCACTGGCCCGGCCCGCATCGAGCGGCCGCTGGTCGTAGTAGCGGATCCGCGCGCCGAACGCCCGGAGCCGGGTGGCGGCCGCCTGGCCGACCTGGCCCATGCCCACGATGCCGACCGCCGCGCCGGACAGCCCGGTGCCATAGAACTGCGGGCGCCACCCGGTGAACTGGCCGCTGCGCACGTAGCGGTCGGCCGGGGCCAGCTGCCGGGTGAGGCCGAGGATCAGTGCCACAGCGAGTTCCGCGGTCGGCACGGTGAGCAGGTCGGGCAGGATGGTCAGCCACACACCGCGGCGGGTGCACGCGCCGACGTCAAAGTTGTCGTAGCCCTTGAGCGTCGCACTGATCACCCGCAGCCGCGGGCAGCGGGCCAGGAACCCGGCGTCCACCATGTCGGCCATGCACGTGATGAGCCCGTCCGCCGCCGCGGCCAGCTCGGCCACCCGCGCGCCCGGCCAGGCCCCCTCGTGCCGGGACGGCAGCCGCGGCTGGCAGAACCCGGCCAGGTAGCTGACCACCTCGGGATGCACCCAGTGGGTGACCACGACCTCCGGCCCGGCCTGCTCCATATCGGGACCCCCTAAAGATGGTGGCTGGCCAGCCGGGGCCCGCCGCGGCTGCGGCCACCACCGACCGCCCGCAGGGCCGGCACGGTCTCGCTGGTGACCAGCCCGCGTTCCCTGGTCAGCTCGTCGATCACCGGGAACGCGGCCGCGATCCGGTCCGGTGTGTCGATCGCGATGGTGACGGCCGGCACGTGCCGCCCCAGCTGCAGCAGCCGGTCACCGTGCGGCGGGTGGTCACCGTGGAAGCCCCAGATGCCGCGCTGCGTGGTGGCCCCGCTGAGCCCGGCCGAGCGCAGCCCCCGGACGATGGCCCGGTGCAGCGGCTGCCCCCGGTACTGCGCGGCCTCGGAGGTATAGATCATGATTTTCTGCCACAACGCCAGCCCATGCTCACTGACCCCCGGCAGCGCGCGCGGTGCGCCCAGCAGTTCCCCGTCCCGCTTGCAGATCCGGACCCGCTCCAGGGTGACCAGCGGGTCGCGGAGCAGTCCACGCAGTTCGGGCAGTACCCGGCTGATCAGGTCCCCGGAGCCGACCGCGATGACCATCATCGGCACCTCCGCGTTGCGGCTGAAGAACCGGGCCCGTTCCCGGCGGCCGCGGGCCGTGCCGTCCACGCCCAGCAGCGCGGTAGCGCCGGCCAGGCCCCGCCGGTGCAGCAGGTCGCACACCGCGACGAACGCGGGGACCCGGTCGGCCCGTTCCTGGCGGCCGAGGTAGACGGTCAGCTTGGTGGCGTCCCCCAGCTCGGCGGCTGGGCCGGCCATGGACAGGTCCCCGTCCAGCAGCCGGGCCCGTTCCAGGGTGACCAGCCCGGGGCTGTTCAGCCGGAGTGTCTCGGCCAGCACGGCCTCGATCCGCGGCCGCCGGTCCACGGCGATCGCGGTCAGCGGCAGGTCCTCGGACAGGGTCAGCGAGCGGTCGGTACGCAAGTGGTGCCGGAGGCCGAAGCCCTCGGTGCCGCGGAGCAGGATGCTGGCCGTGATCTGCTGCCGCCCGTACAGGTCGAGCAGCGCATCGGCCACGAACCGCCCGCCGGTCCGGTGCCGCTCACTGAAGTAGCTGGTCAGCTTGATGGCGTCGTTCACAGCTGCATCCCAAAGTACCGGCCGAGGGCGGCCCCGGCGACGCCGAGGACCAGGCTGGCCAGCACGTTGACGGCGCCGGTGCGCACCTGGCGTTCCTCGGCCAGCCGCTCGGTCTCGAACATCCAGGTGGAGAACGTGGTGTACGAGCCGACCGCGGCGGTGCCCGCCAGCAGCGCCTGTTCGTGGCCCAGTGCCAGCCCGGTGAGCAGGCCCAGGATCATCGCCCCGGACACGTTGACGGCCAGCGTGCCGAACGGGAAGTCCCGGCCGGCCGCCGACGTGATCAGGCCGTCGGCGAGGAACCGGACCACCGAGCCGACCCCGCCGATCAGCAGCACCCCGGCCCACAGCACCACCGTCATCGCGGCCGCACTCGCCGCACCAGCGCCGTGGCCAGGTAGATCGCGGCGTAGCCGGCCGCCACGCTGGCCGCGACGTAGCCGGCCGCGAGTCCCCACGCATGGGCGTTGAGCATGCTGAGGATTTCCACCTGCATGGTGGAGAACGTGGACAGGCCGCCGCACAGCCCGGTGCCCAGCAGCGGGCGGCGGTAGGCCGACAGCGGGAGCCGTTCCTGGAGCCGGGTTACGAAGTAGCCGAGCAGGAACGCGGCCACGATGTTGACCGCGAACGTGGGCCACGGCCAGGACGCCGGGGAGTGCGGGAACGCCTCGGCCAGCCCGGCCCGGGCCGCGGTGCCCAGCGCGCCGCCCGCGAAGATGGCGGCGAGTTCCCGGGCATCGACCCGGGGCAGCCGCCGCACTGGCCGGGGCGGGCGGCCGGCCGGCGCGTGCACCGCGACCGCAGGCCGGGCAGCAGGGTCGGGCAGCACTCAACGCCTCCGTTACGCAGCTGGGGTGAGCAGAAGCCATCAGCCGTAGCGGTTCGGGAGGCCATACGCTCCACGTCAGGGCACCATCACGTTCCAGCGTATTCGACCTGCGGCGGCGCGGCTGATCAGCCTACCGCTGGCCTGCGCGCAGCGCGGTGAGCAGCGGGATGGCCGCGATCTTCGCTTCGGTCAGGTCGGCCCAGTCGATCCGGGCCGCGGGACGCGGGCCGCGCGCGGGCCGGCAGTCGATGACCCGGTCCGGCGTCACGATGACGTCCACCAGCACGTCGTGGCCGGTCACCGGGATCGTCCCGGCCCCGACGACCTGCAGTTCGTGCACCGTGGTGACCGACACGGTGCCCGGCCCGATCAGGCCGGCCGCGCTGGCCAGGGCGAACTCCAGGTCGGCGAACCCGCCGCCCTTACCCAGCCGGGCGCCGTCCGCGGCCACCGCCACGCTGCCCACCACGACCAGGTCGACCGGGGACAGGTCAGCCAGGCTGACCCGGCGGGCGGACCGGGCCGCGCCGCTGATCGACGAGGCCTGGCGCGGCGGCTCAGCCAGGTGCGCTGGGTCGAGCGCGAAGAACGGCTCCGGGCCGGCCAGCCGTGGCACGGCCATGTAGACGGTTTTGCCGTCTTCCAGGGCGCGCTGCCGGACCGGCCACTGAGCCGCGTCCGGGTTGGCCTTCACCGGGCCGACCGCCAGCCAGGCCTGCGTGCTGCGGAGCCGCTCGGCCGCCGCTTCGGCGCCGGTGAAGTTCGGGATCCGCCCGGGCGCGCCCGGGAACCGGGCCACCCTGGCCGCGCGCATCTGGGACCACACCTGCTGGCGCAGCACGGCCTTGGCCGCGAGCACGCCGGCCGGGCCGCCCGCGTCGCGGTCGTGACGCGGCGCTGAACGGGGCATCAGCCGGTCGCCTCGTGCCTGCCGCCGGGTGTGAGCCGGAACACAAACCCTGGCATGCCCAGCACTGTACCGGCGCGGTCAGCGGCCGGTGGCCCGGGCATGCAGGTCGCGGGCGGCCTGGACCACCTCGCCCGCGGCGTCGATGGTGAGCGTGCTGTGCCGCGCGCCGTCCAGGACGCGCAGCTCACCGTGGCCCCCCTCGGCGGCCAGGGCGGCGTACAGGCGGCGCTTGGCGGCGGTCATCTCGCGCAGCGACCGGCCGGACATGAGCAGCCGCATCCCCGGGTCAGTGCCCAGCGCGGTCAGCACGATCGACGGCACGCTGGGCAGCGGCCCGCCGTTGTGCAGCTCGGCGGCCAGCTGCGGCATGTTGCTCCGCTCCAGGACCCCCACCTGCCACCACGGCCGGGAGACGTGCCGTTCGATGAGCACCTGGCGGATGCCGTCCGGCCAGGCCGCGAACATCCGGCGGTACATCCGGCGCAGGAACGGGCGCAGCAACACCTGCTGGAAACGGCCCGGCTGCGGCGGGCGGACCCGGGCCAGGTGCAGGCGTTCCGGCATAAAGGCGTCGGTGTCTTCGTAGAACGCATCGAGGTAGAGCAGGCCGGCCACCTCGGCCGGGAAGAGCTGCGCAAAGCGGCGGGCGTAAGCGCCGCCCAGCGAGTGCCCGGCCAGCAGGTACGGGCCGGGCACGCCGGCCGCGTGCAGCAGGTCACGCAGCTCGGTGACCACGTCCGCCGCGCTGCGGGGCAGGGCGGCCGGGTCGCTCCAGCCGGTGCCGCCCCGGTCGTACAGCACCGACGTGGTGAACTCGCTGATCCGGTCGTGGATGTTGAGGTAGTCCAGGCCGACCGCGCTGGCCCCGGGCAGGATCACCACGGCCGGGCCGCCGGTGCCGGACCGGTGCAGCATCAGCTGGCGGCCAGCTACGTCGTAGCGCCGGCCAGCCGGAGGTACGCTAGCGGCGGCCGTCTCGTGCTGGCTGGCCAGTCCCTGGTGCTGCGTCCTGCCCTGGTGCCGCGTCCTGCCCTGGTCCTGCGTCATGCCCTGGTGCTGCGTCATGGCCTGGTGCTGCGCCCTGCCCTGGTCCTGCGTCATGGCCTGGTGCTGCATCATGGCGGCGTCTCCTTCGTTGCAGCCGGGTTCGGGCTCGTGCGCCATGCGCCTGACCTTACAGCGATAACTGAGATAGCACAAATTAGTGTTATCTCAGTATTGAGTGTGGAGTTTGAGTGCGGAGTGCCGCTGGATAGGTGCGCGCCCGGCCGGTCAGGGCAGCGCCGCCCGCCCGGCCGGTCAGGGCAGCGCCGCGCGCTGCTGGTGCCACTCGTCGAGCACTTCGGGGAGCCGCTGGGCCAGGAAGTCATAGAACGCGGCGGCGTCTTCCAGCACCGCCCGGCGCTCGGCCGGGGCGCCGGCCAGCAGGGCCAGCGCTTCGCGGGCCAGCGCGGCCTGTTCCTGGTACGGGGCGGGGCTGAAGCCCCTGGGCTGCAGGCCCGCGGCCGGGTTGAGGCTGACCCGGTCGAGCCGGTCCCCGGCGGCCCGGGTCCGCCGGACGGCCTGGAAGCTCTCCAGCTGGCGGACCGCGCCGGTGATCGCGCTCCGGCTGGCCAGCAGCGCCTCAGCCAGCTCGTTGATGGTCTGCTGCGGCGGATCGCAGACGATGAGGTAGCCGAGGAGCCGGCCGGTCACCGGCGGGAAGCTGTATTCCCGCGCGTAGAAGCTGCCGGCCTGGTCGGCGAACGCCAGTTCCGCGTCAGTAGCCATGAACTGATTCTACAGTCATGACAGTTGTGACACGAAAAAGTGTCATCTTGCTCCGCACCGATCGGTCGCGGCATTAGTGCGGTGAGAATGTGGTCACCGCTGACCACAAATCAACCGCGCTGAGGCCGGGCTGACCGTACGGCGGCTCAGCAGCCGTCGTAGGCGGTCCAGTTCGAGGCGCCACCCGCGTTGATCGCGTTGTCGAAGATCTGGTCCTGGTACCCGGCGCCGGCCACGCCGAACTCGCTGGCCGCACCGCCGTACTTCTCCCAGGTGCCGATCTGGAACTGGTAGGCCCCGCCGCCGTTACCCGGGCCCCAGGCGTAGCTGCCGCCTTCTTCGGCGTTCCGGATGCAGACTCCGAGTGGGGAAGCAGCCGGGTCGGAGCCGCCGGACGTCACTGGCGCGGGGCTGGAACTGGGCTGCGGGGTGGACGGCTGGGTGGCTTGCTGGCTGGCTTGCTGGCTGGCCTGAGCCGCGGCCTGCTGGGCGGCCTGCCGCCGGGCCGCCCGCCGCCGGGCGGCCGCGCGGGCCCGCCGGGCCGCCCGCGCGGCCAGGTACTGGTGCCGGGCGTGGGTGGCCGCCTTGGCCATCTTCCCGGCAATGGCCTGGCGGAAGTCCATGGTGAGCTGGTCGCCGGCCATGCTGGACACCGTGCCGGACGCGGTGGGCGCGGCCAGGGTGTCGGCCTGCTGGGTGGACCGGGGCGCGGCCGAGGCACTGGTCAGATACACGAAAGCCGCAGCTACGCTGGCGAGCGCTGCTGCGGCCACTATCGATACGCCGAGTTTGGTGGCGGGTTTCCTGGGCTTGGAATGACGCGGTGCGGCCGGCATCATCCTCCTGTCCCCGTGGCCTCGCGTTAACCCGGCGGGCTGACGCCGGGCGGCGCCAGGCGGCACGGGCAACACCTGTCCCGGGGAACCTAACGGGCACCAGACCACGTCCGGAGCAAAACATGCAAAAAGGGACACGGCCCGCAGGAATGTGCTATGGGCTGGTCAGCGCGTGTTCCTGACCAGGGCTTAGTCGGGCAGCAAGGCCAGCCGCAGCCGCCGCAACCGATCCGCATCGGCGATCACTTCGATGGCGGTGATCTTGCGGCCGGCGCTCACCGCCAGGGTCAGCACCACCTGGAGATGGCCAGCGGGCGCGAACACGATGCCCACGTTCCCGTTCACCAGGGCCAGCCGCGACCCGGCGGCCCGGCTGGAGGCGGTATGCGCGCCCCGGGCGACGGCGGCCGCACCGTGCAGCACGATCGGCCGGCCGGACGGGGAGGCGGTAGCATCGCCGGTCAGCGTGACGTCGGCGTCCAGCAGGGCGACCAGGTCGGCCAGGCTGCCACCCCGGGCGGCGGCCAGGAACGCGGTGGCCATCTCCCGCTGCCGGGCCAGGTCGGTGGCCCGGTCCGGGCCGGGCGCCCCGCGGACCCGGCGGCGGGCCCGGCTGGCCAGCTGCCGGGCCGCCTCGGGCGAGCGCCCGAGCACCGCGCCGACCTCGGTGAATGGCATCGCGAACATGTCGTGCAGCACGAATGCGAGCCGTTCGGACGGGGTGAGCGTGTCCAGCACGACCAGCAGGGCCAGGCCCACCGAGTCGGCCAGCACCGCCTCGTCCTCCGGCCCGGCCGCTGGGCTGGCCGGTGCGGTCCGGCCCGGGCCGGCCGCGGTCGTGGACGTGGCGGCAAGTTCCGCGGCCGCGGGCCAGGAGTCGCCGACTGGTTCCTCCTGCCGGTGCCGCCGGGACCGGAGCATGTTGAGCGACACCCGGGCCACGACCGTGGTCAGCCAGCCACCGAGGTTGTCCACCTCGCTGGCCTGCGTCCGGGTCAGCCGGAGCCAGGTGTCCTGGACCGCATCGTCCGCGTCGCTCATCGAGCCGAGCAGCCGGTAAGCCACCCCGCGCAGGTGATCGCGGTGCTGCTCGAATGCCGCGGTCAGCCAGTCAGTGTCGGTCATCAGCCTGTTCCCTCGCTGCCAAGGTGTCCCCAAGCTGACCCCTGGCGTCCGGCGGATGTGACATGATTCCTGGTCCGGAACGTAGCCGAGGTTTCCCGCGAACGCCGCCCGGTGGTGGCACGGGGTTTACCTCGGGGCTGCCTGCCCGGCCAACGATGGGCGGGCTGGCCGGGTGCGGCCCGGCCGATCCGCCGTCTATCTGGAGAACACAGCGAACGTGGTACATATCTCCGCTCATTGTGACCATTCAGACGACGCGAAACCGATCACCTACCAGGCCTACACGGCCGCGCTGGCCAGCGGGGCCGAATATGCCGAGTTCGATATCCGGAAGACCGCCGACGGTGTGCTGGTGGCCTACCACGACGCCCGGGCCGGGCGCGGCGGTCCGCTGGTCGGCCAGCTGGGGTACCCGGAACTGTGCGGCCGGCTCGGCTATCCGGTGCCCCGGGTGGATGAGGTCATGTCCATCCTGGCTGGCCGGCTGACCGGGCATCTCGACCTCAAGGAGGCCGGCTACGAGGCCGAGGTGGTCGGGCTGGCCTGCTCGATCATGGGCCCGGGCAACTTCGTGGTCACCACCCTGGAAGACGCGTCGGTGGCCACCATCAAGCGCACGTTCCCGGACGTGCGGACCGCGCTGTCGCTCGGGCGCAGCCTGGGCAACGTACCGCGGCGCCGCTGGGCGGCCATCCGGCACAGCGAGCTGTACCCGCTGCGCCGGATCCAGGCCTGCCGCGCGGACTGGGTGGCGGTCAACTTCCGGCTGGCGCGGCTGGGCGTGGCCCGGGCGTGTCACCGCAGCGGGGTCGGCGTCATGGTCTGGACCGTGGACTCCGGCCCGCTGATCGACCAGTTCCTGCAGGACGAGCGGATCGACGTGCTGATCACCAACCGCCCGCAGTACGCTGCCCGCCGCCGGGCTGAGCTGGGACTGGACGCGGCTGGCCGGCTCGGGGTGTCGGCGGCCAGCCACGTCTAGCCGCGCTAACTGTCCTTGCCGCCGTGGGCGAGGTCCCGCCAGCTCGACTCGGACACGTCCACGCCGTACTTCCTGGCCGCGGCCAGGATGCGCTGCCAGGCCTCGTCCCGCTCCTGGTCGCTGACTCCCTCGACCTGGTCGAACCGGGCGATCGCGTTGCGCACGTGCCGGGCGTCGGTGAGCGGTTCCTTGCGTTCCCGGGGGAACGCGAACTCCGACTCAGCCAGCCGGTCCTTCTCCGCGGTGCTCAGGCCCTCGGTCTCGCGGGGGATGTTCTCCCCGTGCGCCCGCTCGGATTGCACCTCGCGGGCCTTGGCGATGTTCTCCCGGGCCGCTTCTTTCTGCCGTTCGGTGGCCATCACGTCTCCTCTCGGACGTGGTCGTAAGCCGCACCCGCAGTGCGTACCCGCGATCCGGGCCAGCAATGCGCCCGTGGAGATGAACCGTCAAGTCAGCCAGTAAGACGCTGATCGCGCCGCCGATGAGCTTGACCCCGATGATCAGGCACAGCACGGTCATGGGAAGGCGGGACCACGTCACGGCGCTGCGCCCAGAACGCTCAGGGCGTCACGATGGGGAACGCGGGGTCAGGAGTATCGAGCAGCGCGGTCAGCCGGCCGAGCACGGCGGGATCGCCGGTGTGCTCGATCCCGTCCAGGCCGTGGCCGGCCAGTATCCCGAGCAGCTGCGCCTTGGTCAGGGTGAGCGTAAGGTCCGCGGTGGCCTGGGTCCGGGGGTTCCCGGTCTGGATCAGCGCCCCGTTGGACAGGGACAGCCGGATTGTGCTGCCTGAGTCCGTGAAGCGCCAGTCGATGACCAGGGACCCGGCCGCCGCGGCCCGCGGGCCGTCGATCCGGATGGCCAGCGTGTCGAACAGCTGCTCGACGGTGAGCGCACCGGCCATCCCGGTCCCGAGATCGCCGATCGGCGGTGGCTTGGCGCCGTGCCGGAGCTCCAGTGCGCCGCACAGGTAGAAGTTGCGCCAGGTGGCGTTCTCGGCGCCGTACCCGAGCCGCTCGTAAATACCGGCCAGGGCGTCCCGCGCGGTGCTGTCCTCGGGGTCGGCGAACACGGCGTGCTTGAGCAGCTCGGCGGCGAACCGCAGGTCACCGGCGTCGGCGTAGGACTGGGCTTTGTCCAGCATGGCCTGCTGGCCGCCGATGACATCCACGTACCGGGTGGCCGCGGCCTGCGGCGGGTGCTGCCACAGCGAGGTCGGGTTCCCGTCGAACCAGCCCATGTACCGCTGGTAGATGGCCTTCACGTTGTGGCTGACCGAGCCGTAGTAGCCGCGGGCGTGCCAGGCGGTCTCCAGCGCCGGGGGCAGCTCGATGTCCTCGGCCACCTCCATCCCGGTGGATCCGTTGTTCAGCATGCGAAGCGTCTGGTCGTGCAGGTAGGCGTACAGGTCACGCTGCTCGGACAGGTACCGCACGAGGTTCGCGGTGCCCCAGGTCGGCCAGTGATGAGAGGCGAACGCGACATCGGACCCCGCGCCGAACAGCTCGATGGCCTCGTCGAGGTACCGGGACCACACCCGCGGGTCGCGGACCAGGGCGCCGCGCAGCGTCAGCAGGTTGTGCAGGTTGTGCGTAGCGTTCTCGGCCATGCACAGCGCCCGCTGGGCCGGGAAGTGGAAATTCATCTCGGCCGGGGCCTCGGTCCCCGGGGTGATCTGGAAGACGATCCGCACCCCGTCGATCGTCTCTTCCTGCCCGGTGTGCGTGATGTCCACGGTCGGCGGGATCAGGCCCACCGAGCCCGCGGACGTGGCGATGCCCAGGCCGGTGCTGACCTGCCCGGCCGGGCTCCGGTCCAGGATGGCGCCGTACATGTAGGTGGCGCGGCGGTTCATGGCTACGCCGGCGTAGACGTTCTCCGACACCGCGTGGCCCAGGAATCCCTCCGGGGCCAGGATCGGGACATCCGCGGCCCCACCGGGCAGCACGCCCGCCACCCCGCCGAAGTGATCCGCGTGCGAATGGGTGTAGATCACACCGGTCACCGGGCGGTCGCCGCGGTTCTTGCGGTACAGCGCCAGGCCGGCCGCGGCCGTCTCCGCGGAGATCAGCGGGTCGATCGCGATCACGCCCGTGCCGCCCTCGACCAGGGTCATGTTCGACAGGTCCAGCCCGCGGATCTGGTAGATCCCGTCGGTCACCTGGAACAGGCCCTGCTTGGCGCACAGCTGAGCCTGCCGCCACAGGCTGGGATGCACCGTGCCCGGGCGCTCGCCGTCCAGGTAGGAGTAGGCCTCCAGATCCCACACCACCCGGCCGCCGGCGTCTTTCACCACGCACGGGTCCAGTGCGTCGATCCGGCCGCGCTCGGCGTTCTCGAAATCGGTCCGGTCGCCAAACAGCAGGTCGGTCATCACGCTCCTCGCCAGGTCAGATCGCGTATCACCCGAGCATCTCTGCGGGCCTAACCCGCTGCCTCATCCCCGAAGGGTGACGCTGCGAACGCCTGGGGCCAGAAAGGCTGGGGGGGGAATCCGCCACCACGAGACGGGGAGAGGCCGGCATGCCCGACGCGGTTGAGTTCCGGAACGGCTTCCCGGACCCGGGCAGTGCCGCCGCCGCGCAGCAGGGCCAGGACATGCGGCGCGCGCTCGAGGCGTACCACTTCTTCTACCCCACCGTGTCGATGGAAGGGATCATCCGGGGCACCCGGCGGGCCGGCGCCGCGGACAACGAGGCCGCGCTGCTGGTGGTGGCTCATCCCCGGCACCGCGGGTTCACACTCAACTCGGACACCCCGTACGCGGCCGGGATCCTCGACCTGCGGCGGAGCGGCCCGATGGTGGTCGAGGTGCCGCGCGGGCCACTGGTCGGCCTGGTGGACGACCACCATCAGCGCTGGGTCACCGACATGGGGCTGCCCGGCGCGGACGCGGGCAAGGGCGGCCGGTACCTGATCCTGCCGCCCGGCTGGGACGGCCCGGTGCCGGGCGGCTTCCTGACCGCCCGGTGTGACACCTGGGCCGCGCTGCTCGCGCTGCGCGCCCTGCCACTGCGCCGCGACCTGGCCGCGGCCATCCGGCTGCTGACCTCGGTGCAGGTCTACCCGCTGGCCAGGCAGGACGGCCCGCCGCGGTACAGCTACCTGGACGGGACCGGCCAGGCCGCCGACACCACGTGCCTGGACTGGGAGGACAACCTGGAGTTCTGGCGGGTGCTGCACTCGGTGGTGGCCGCCGAGCCGGCCATCGAGGAGCTGCGGCCGATGCTCGGCGCGCTGGCCGAGCTCGGCATCGAGGCCGGCCAGCCGTTCGCCCCGGACGAGCGCTGGCAGCGGCTGCTCACCGAGGCCGCCCGCCGCGGCCGGGACGAGATGCTGGTCGCGGCGTTCGCGTCCCGGCGGCCGGACCGGATGGTGTGGCCGGACCGCACCTGGGAGTGGGCCGGGCTGCGGCCGGAGAACGGCACGTTCGAGCGGGCCGGGTCGCTGGACGTCGAGGCCCGTGACCGGTGGTTTGCCCAGGCCATCGTGGCGTCACCGGCCATGTTCCGCCGCTCGGTCGGCCAGGGCTCGCTGTACTGGCTGGCCCACCGGGACGGCACCGGCGCCTACCTGGACGGCGGCCGCAGCTACCGGCTGGCCGTCCCGGTGCCCGTGCCGGCCAGCCTGTTCTGGTCGGTGACCTGCTACGACGCCCAGAGCCGGTCCGAGGTCGTGGCCGCCCAGGGGCAGGCCGCGCTGCGCTCGCTGTTCGAGGACCTGTCCGGCGGCGGGGCCAGCCAGGTCACTCTGCACTTCGGGCCGGAGCAGCCCGCCGGGGCGGACGGCCGCTGGATCCAGACCGTGCCCGGCCGCGGCTGGTTCTGCTACTTCCGCATCTACGGGCCAGGCCAGGCGGCGTTCGACGGGTCGTGGCGGCCCGCCGACCTGACCCCGGCCTAGCAGTGTGACGAGAGGCTGCCCGCCGGGGTGCGGCCGGCCGGAACTTGCGGTCCGTAGCCCGATCGACGATCCTGGCCCTGCTGGACCATGCGCCGCCGCCCCGCTGACGGCGGGATAAGGGGAAGCCGGGGGGCCGGGAACCCATGGCAACGCTGACCGTCGGCCGCCTGCCGATCCGGCTGAGCCCGTTCGTGGGCCGTCGGCGCGAGCTGCAGGACGTCGTCGATGCGCTGGCGCGGAACCGCCTGCTGACCCTGACCGGGCCGGGGGGCACCGGCAAGACCCGGCTGGCGCTGGCCGCCGCCCAGGCGGCCGCCGCCGACTACGCCGGCCTGGTGTGCTGGGCTGAGCTGGCGGCGGTGAGCGACCCGGGCA
This sequence comes from uncultured Actinomycetes bacterium, assembly GCA_963834515.1. Lineage (GTDB taxonomy): Bacteria > Actinomycetota > Actinomycetes > Streptosporangiales > Streptosporangiaceae > RYN-230. Next base: position 495,505 of record CAWICB010000003.1, read on the forward strand.
TCGTGTCCCGGGTAATCGCCGACGGGCTCAGCGTGCCGGACGACCCCGGACTGGACATGGTGGACGGCATCGCCACCCATATCGGCGATCAGCGGGTGCTACTGGTCCTGGACAACTGCGAGCACCTGACCGCCACCGTGGCCGGGCTGTGCGGGCAGCTGCTCGGCACGTGCCCGGGGCTGACCATCCTGGCCACCAGCCGGGAGCGGCTCGGCGTGGACGGCGAGCGCAGCTGGCCGGTACCACCGCTGTCCCTGCCCGAGGACGGCGTGAGCCCGGCCGTGTCGGTGCTGGCCGCGTCCGATGCGGTCGCGTTCTTCGAGCAGCGGGGGCAGCTGGTGGCCCCGTCGTTCCGGCTCGACGAGGACAATGCCGCGGCCGTCCTGCACGTAGTCCGGCGGCTGGACGGCCTCCCGCTGGCCATCGACCTGGCCGCGGCTCAGCTGCGGGTCCTGTCGGCCGGCCAGCTGGCCGGCCGGCTGGACGACATGTTCGCGGTGCTGATCGGCGGGGCCCGCACCGCCCCGCCCCGGCATCAGACGCTGCGGGCCACCCTGGACTGGAGCCACCATCTGCTCGACGACGATGAGCGGGCGGTGTTCCGGCGGCTGGGCGTGTTCTCGGGTGGCTTCACCCTGCCCGCCGCTGAACGGGTGGCAGCCGGCCCGGGGATCGACCCGGGGCGCACGCTGGAACTGCTGACCAGGCTGGCCGACAAGTCCCTGCTGCGGGTCGGGCATTCCAGCAGCGGCGCGCGGTACCGCCTGCTCAGCACGGTCCGGGAGTACGCGCTGGAACGGCTGGCCGAGGCGGCTGAGCAGGACGCCGCGCGGCAGGCCCAGCTGGACTTCTTCGCCGACTTCGTGACCGAGGCGGCGGGCCGCATCGACCAGGCCGGCCAGGACGCCCAGAGCCTCGATCGTGAGCTGAGCCGGGTCGACGCTGAACTGCCGAACCTGCGCGCGGCGATGGATTTCGCCCGGCAGCGCGGCGAGGCCATCCCGGCGCTGCGGATTTCCGGGCGGCTGGGCCGCTTCGCCTACCTCCGCGGCCACTACCAGGAGGTCCGGCAGTGGATGGACGCGGCCGTGACCGCCGACCCGGGCGCGCCCGCCGGGCTCCGGGCCGAGGCGCTGCTCGGCAGTGGGCGGCTGGCCCTGCTGCAATGCGATTACCCGCCGGCCATCCGCCGGCTGGAGGCGGCCCTGCGGCTGTACCGGGAACTGGACGACAGCCGCGGCATCGCCAGCGCCCTGCAGGTGCTCGGCAGCGTGGCGCGGGAGCAGGGCCGCTACGCCCGGTCCACCGAGCTGCACGAGGAGAGCCTGGCGCTGGCCACGGCGGCGGGCGATGAGCAGGCCGCGGCCAGCGCGCACGGCTACCTCGGCTTCGTGTGCTGGCTGCAGGGTGATTTCGACCGCGCAACCGCGGAGACCACGGTGGCGCTCCGGATGTCCCGTGAACTCGGTGATGTGGAGGGCACCGCCTGGTCCCTGATCAGCCTGGGCACGGTGGCCCGGTACCAGGGGGCGGCGGACCGGGCGGCCGCGCTGCTGCAGGAGAGCCGCACGCTGGCCGAGGGGATCGGTTTCCGCGAGGGCATCGCCTGGTCGCTGGAGCAATTGGGCCTGCTGGCCGCGGAGCGTGACGACCCCGGCGCGGTGACGCTGCTGCGGGACAGCCTGCTGATTCATCACGAGCTGCGGGACCGGTGGCGGACGTGCAGCGTGCTGGCCGACCTGGCCGCGTTCACCCTGGCCAGCGGGGCCGCGGCGCAGGCGGCCCAGCTGCTGGCGGCGGCGGACGCCACCCGGGAGGTGATCGGCACCGTGCTGGCCCCGTGCGAGACGGCCCTGCACGAGGCCACCATGACCGGGGCCCGCGCCGCCCTGGGCGACGGGGCCTTCGAGGCCGCCTGGGAGCAGGGCCGGCTGGCGCAGATCGACACGCTGCTGGCCGACCTGCCCCCGGCCGCCCCGGCGACGCCCGCCCCGGCCAGGACCGCGGCGGCGAGGACCGCAGCGGCGAGGACCGCAGCGGCGGCCGGCCGGGAGGCAGCGGCCGGCCGGCCCGAGACGGCCAGCCCGCTGCGGATCAGGGCGCTCGGCGGGGCCAGCGTGCACCGCGGCGATGTCCTGGTAACCGCCGCGGACTGGGGCTACGCCAAGCCCCGTGAGCTGCTGTTCCTGCTGGCCACCTCAGCCCCGCTAACCAAGCAGCAGGTCGGCGCCGCGCTGTGGCCGGAACAGTCGCCGGACCAGCTGGCCAACGCGCTGCACACCGCGCTGCGCGGGCTGCGCCGGGCGGTCGGCGACCCGGCCTGGGTGCTGTACTCGGACGGCCGCTACCGGTTCAACACCGCGCTGCCGCACGAGTGCGACGTCACCGAGTTCGAGCAGGGGCTGGCCGCGGCGCGGCGGGCCCGCCCGGCGGCGGCCGCGCTGCCCCATCTGGAGCAGGCCATCGCGGCCTACGGGGGCGAGTTCCTGGACGGCCTGGCGGCAGGCGACTGGGCTCAGACCCGGCGCGGCGAACTGGCCCGCAGCTTCGAGTCGGCGCTGCTGGCGGCGGGCCGGCTGCACGCCGCCGCGGGCCGGTTCCAGGCCGCCGCGGCGTTGTTCCGCCGCGCGGTCGCGCACGAACCGCTCAACGAGTCCGCGCACCGCGAGCTGATGGGCTGCTGGGCCCGGATGGGTCAGCGGCCTGCGCCGTGGCCCACTACGAGGAACTGGTCACGTTGCTCCGTGAGCAGGTCGGCGTGCCGCCGGCCGGCGAGACCACGGCGCTGTACCGGCAATTGACCGGTAACGCCTAACCAGCCCCCGGTGAATCCCCCCGTGCCGTCCTGGTCCACCCCGAGCCGGCTGGCACGCTCGTGGCGTGTCAGATCCGATCCCGCCCCCGTCCGCCCATGACCCCGCGGAGGCCCTGCACCTGGTGTCGGTGGCGGTCAGCGACGGCGACCTGGGCGCGGCTGTAGCGCAGTACGAGCCCGGGGCCGTGCTGTGCCCGTGGGCGGGCCAGCCGGCGGCGGCGCCGCCGAGCCAGCCGGCGGCGCCGCCGCTGGGCGTGGCCGGCCAGCTCATCCCGGTGCTGGACCTGCGGCTGCCGCTCGTCTTCCAGGCCGGCGCCGTGCTGCTGGCGGACGGCCTCGCGCTCGTGCTCGGCGAACGGCGGATGGCCGGGGCCGTGATGAGAACGGGCCGGATTCAGCTGCACGGGGCCGGCGCCACGGCGCTACGCCGGCAGCCGGACGGGACCTGGCTCATCGTGACCGATGCCTGGTGCCTGGCCGGGCCCGGTCAGGCTGGCTGGCCAGACCGCGGCGGGCGCGGGATCCAGCGCGGGACGGTGCGCCGGTAGTCCTGGTAGGCGCGGCCGAACCGGCGGGCCAGGGTGTGTTCCTCGTAGCCCGTGATGTACAGGTGGAAGAACAGCGCCATGACCGCCGCGTAGGCCAGCAGCGGCACGGAGCTGAACAGCCACGCCTCGCCCAGCACGATCAGCAGCGCGGCCAGGTAGATCGGGTTGCGCACCCAGCGGTAGGGGCCGGCCGCGACCACCCGCGACGGCGCATCCCACGGGCCGGGCGTCCCGCCGCCCACGGCCGCGAAGTTCCAGACACACCACACGTACAGCGCCACCCCGGCCGCGATGACCGGGACGGCCAGCCACGCCGTGGGCGTGGCGTGGTGCCCGCCGCGGGTCAGGATGGCCTGCGGCAGCCACACTCCGCCCAGTCCTGGCACCACCACGGTGAACATGACGTTGCGGGCGATCAGGCTTGCGGTCTGGCGCATGACTCGTTCCTTCCCGGTGCGGGCCGCTGATATGACCCCGGCCAAGCAGGGAATGTGACTGAGATGCCGTGGTTTCCGGATTTTCTCAGTGCCGCAGAACTCGCCCGGCGGGAAAAGCGCGCCACCGGGCAGGCCGACCCAGTAGCCGAGTATCTCACCGCACTGAGTACCAGGGATACCCACACGCTGGAGGACGCGTGGCCCGGGGAGGTGGTGGTGTACGACCCGCGGGCGGGCGAGATCCGCGGGCACCGGCAGCTGCACCAGTTCATCAGCCGCAACAGGTCCTGGCTGGCCGGGCTGCACGCGCGGACCGAGACGGTGGCGTCCACCGCGGTTACCGGGCGGGCGGTGGTGGAACTGCTCGCCCACCTGACCCAGGACGGGCAGCAGGTGACCTGGCCGGTCGCGGTGGTCGCGGAGTCCCCGGACGACCGGTCGGTGGTATTCCGCACGTACTGCAGCCAGTGGCCGGTCGTGGGGCACCGGGAGATCCGGCCATCCTTCCTCAAGCCCGGGCCGGACCAGCCCGGTGACGTGGTCGGCCGGTACGAGGCCGCGCTGGCCGCCGGGGACACCGAAGCGGCCGTCCGCGAGTTCGCCCCCGGCGGGTACTTCCAGGAGCCGCTCGGCTTCCACCAGACGCATCGCGGCCAGGCCGAGCTGCGGCCGTTCTTCACCCGGATGTTCAGCGCGGGCGGCGGCATCGGCCGGCAATCCTGCGTGCTGACCGACGACGGGGTGCGGTGTGCGGTGGAGTACAACTTCGTCCGCTGGGGCCGCCATGACATGCCGCCGCAGGCCGGGATCAGCGTGTACGAGCGCAGCCCGGGCGGGCTGCTGGCCGCGGCCCGGGTCTATGACGACGTCGAGCCGCCCGCCGAGCTGACCTGAGCGGGGCGGCAGTCACGGCCCGGGCCGCGGGCCTTCCCGGCAGCGGCCATGGCACACCCGGCCGCTGGGCCCGTGCCCCAGGCCGGCGAACGGGTGGGTCCGCAGCACGCCGAACGACCAGATGCCCAGCCCGAACAGTGCCACCACCAGCACCGCCGAAGCCGCTGCGGCCGGGGTGGCCCGGCGCGCCAGGTGGATCAGCAGCCAGGCACCGAGCAGCGCGATGGGGCCGAGGGCGTCAACGTAGAAGCGGACCGACTGCAGCGTGGTCAGCCCGGGCAGCGCGGTCCAGGTGTACGTGGCGTACAGCCCCCAGACGGCGAACCACGGCGCGGCCAGCGCCAGGGCCACGGCCAGGTCGCGGCGGGCGGTGGCGGCGGCGCCGCCGCCGGCCCGGCGCAGCCGCAGCCACCGGCCGGTGATCCAGGCCAGCGCGGCCAGGCCGAGCAGCAGCATGGGCATGGCCTGGATCAGGTGCCCGGGCATGGTACCGGACGTTGGGCCCGACCGCGCCCAGGCTGAACGTGATCTCACCGGGCCGGTACCCGGACGTGAGCGGGCCGCCGTACACCAGCGTGTTGAACAGCGCTATCCCGGCCACGCACGCCGCGGCCGAGCCCAGCCACCAGGCCAGCGCCACCCCCGGCACCCGGCGCCGCCGCCACGCTGCGAGCACGGCCAGCACCGCGCAGCCGAGCACCACGAGGTTGGTGTACCGGGCGAACACGGCCACGTCGAGGGCGGCGAACCCGAGCAGGCCGGTCCAGGTGCGCCGGGATTCGCCCACCTCGGTGGCCAGCACGGCCCACAGCAGCGTGCCGGTGCCGGCCGCGATCAGCGCGGCCTCGGTGAACGTCGGCATGTAGTCGCGCCAGGCGAACAGGAGCGCCGCGCCAGAGGAGCAGAACAGGCCGACCGCCGCCGCCCCGCCGAACCGGCCCAGCCAGCGCCGCGCACCGGCGAACAGGCCCAGGCAGCCCAGCGCGCCGTAAAACAGCGGAGCCAGCCGGATGACGCCCAGGGCCTGGAACGGCGCGGCCAGGAACGGGTAGCCGGGGTCTTTCTCGCTGATCCACCGGCCGCTGGCCAGCTGCACCCACTGAATGGGGACGGGCGGCGCCAGCCTGCGGACCAGCCGGGCTGACTGCCCGGGTCCGGTGGCGTTGAGCAGGTACCCGCTCAGCGCGTGCGCCTGGGCGGTGGACAGGGTGAGCAGGTGGCCCTGGGTGATGGCCACGATGGAGGCCTGGTAGGCGTAGTCGTCGGGCTCCACCAGCTGGGTGGCCGCGCTCAGCGCGGCGATGCACAGCACCGCGAAGGCCGCGGCCGCGAGCAGGATGTCCGCCCGGGCCCGCCCGGCCCAGGCCGGGCGGGCCCGGGTCTCACTGTGCTGGGCCAGCGCATTCACCGGACCTCATCCTGGTCCGGTCCGCGCCGCCGGGCCATGGGGCTGGGCCCCGGAAACCGGGTGGGCCTGAGCCCACGTCGCGGCCGGCCCGGCCAGCCGGGGGTTGCGGCGGGCTCAGCTCCGGGCCGGGCGCTGGCCGGCCCGGGCCAGCTGGGCGGCCCGCAGTCCGGCGTGCATCTCCCAGGGTGCCTGCGGCAGCACGTGGCCGGTCTCCAGCAGCGACTTGAGATTGGCGCACACGGCGGGCCAGCCGGCCGAGACCGCCTCGAGGGCCGTGTCGCCGGCCAGGTTCTGATGGGTCACGGTGAGCCGGACGATCTCGTGGTAGGGCTCGATGTCGAACGTGACCGTCGAGGGGCCCGCGGGCGGCACGTCGCCGGGCGGGTCAAACGTGAGCACCAGCCGCCGCGGCGGCACGGACTCCAGCACGGTGCCGGCCACGTCGGCGATGCCCGATCCGTCGGTGCGCCGGTGCTCCCAGCGGGAGCCGGGCTGCCAGTCCGAGACGTTACTGTGCCCCCAGTACCGGGCGGTGAGGTCCGCGTCGGTGAGGGCCCCCCAGACCCGCTCGGCGGAACTCTCGATGTAGGTGACGTACACGTAGCTCGGCCGGTCGGCCATGCTGTCCTCCTCAGCTCGGTGCTTGATGGCGCTCAGCGCGCGCAGCCGGGGCCGCTCGAACTTACCGATCCAGCGTTCCTGGATGGCCCACAGCGGGACCGGGTTCAGGTAGTGCAGCTTTGCCCGGCCCCGGCGGACGGTGGTGATGAGGTTCGCGGCCTCCAGCACCCCGAGATGCTGGGTCGCGGACTGGCGCGCCATGTCCAGCGGCCCGCACAGCTCCCCGAGCGTCTGGCCGTTGCGCTCACGCAGCCGGTCCAGCAGCGCCCGCCGGGTGGGATCGGCCAGGGCCCGGAACACCGCATCATCGCCGTCCACCCCGAGATTATGCAGGTATCTACCTGCATAAGTCAAGCCGGCTGTTAAGCTCACGGGCATGACGACCAAGGCCGCTTTCACCCCGGAGGACTGGCAGACCGTGCTGGAAGGGCCGCCGATGGCCGGCCTGCTCGTGATCACGGCCGCGCACGGCGGCATGTTCCGCGAGACGGTCGCGATGGCCAGGGCCTACGCCGACGCGCGGGCCGAGCACGGCGACAGCGAGCTGCTCGACGAGATCGTGGCGGCCAAGCCCAAAGTGGACCATTCCCGGTACCACTCGCCCGAGGAACTCAGGGAACACGGGCTGGCCCAGCTGCGCGACGCGGTCGGCCTGCTGGAGAGCAAGGCGGCGCCCGGGGAACTCGATGACTACCGGCGCTTCACGCTGGCCCTGGCCCACAAAGTGGCGGCCGCGCACCGCGAACACGGGCAGAGCGTGAGCCCGGCCGAGACCGCCGCCATCCAGGACATCACCGAGGCCCTCGGCGGAGCCAGCAGCTGACCGCACGCTCCGCCGGGTCAGGTCACCCGGGCGGCCAGGGTGAGCCCGGGATCCGGCTGGTGCGGGCGGCTGGCGGGCAGGGTGAGCGCGATCCGCAGCCCGTGCGGCTCGCGGGCGGCCGCGGCCACCTCGCCGTCGTGCGCCGCCACGACCGCGGCCACGATGGCCAGCCCCAGGCCGGAGCCGGGCCGCCGGGCGGCCCCGGCGGCCCGGTAGAACCGGTCGAAGATGCGGGCCAGCTGCTCGGCCGGGACGCCGGGACCGTCGTCGCTGACCGCCAGCACCGCGCGGCCGTCCCGCCCGGTTACGGTGAGCGTGCCGGTGCTGCCCGCCGGGGTGTGCGCGGCCACGTTGGCCAGCACGTTGTCGATGGCCCGGCGGAGCAGTTCTTCGTCCCCGGTAACCTCCACCCCGCCGGTGATCTCGCACCGCCAGGCCCGCTGCGGGCTGGCCGTCCTGGCCCGCTGCACGCACTCGGCGGCCAGCACGCTGAGATCGACCGGCTCGAACTGGCGGCCGGGGTGCTGGTCCAGCCGGGCCAGCCGGAGCATGTCATCGACCAGCAGGCCCATCCGCTGAGCCTCCAGGGTGATCCGGCGCATGGCCTCGTCGACCTGGTCGCGGCCGGGCAGGGCGCCCTGCTGGTACAGCTCGGCGTTGGCCCGCAGCGACGCGAGCGGGGTGCGCAGCTCGTGGCTGGCGTCGGCGAAGAACCGCCGGGTGGCCTCCTGGCTCGCCTCGCGTTCGGCTACGAAGTCCTCGATCCGGGCCAGCATCCCGTTCAGCGCCGCGCTGAGCCGGCCTATCTCGGTCCGCGGATCGGCCGGGCTCACCCGGTCGGTCAGGTCGCCCGCGTTGATCTTGTCGGCCTGGCCGGCCATCACCTCGATGGGCCGCAGGCCGCGGCGCATCACCCAGGCGGCACCCCCGGCGGCGATCAGCCCCGCGGCGGCCGACCCGAAGATGAGGATGAGCTCGAGCTGCCCGACCGTCTGGCTGACGCCGCTCAGGCTGGTGGTCGCGTAGACCAGGCCGAGCCCGCGGAAGGACTCGGCCATCAGCCGGACCGGGCCGGTGCCGTTCCGGCTGGGCACCGTGACCGCCTGCCCGGCCCCGGCCAGGGCGTTAAGATCCGCTGGCAGCTCCGGCGCGAGCCCAGCGCCGGCCCTGATCGACATGGTCGGCTTGCGGCCGGACACGGTCACGACTTGAAACTGCCCGAGCGGTCCCGGCAGTCTCGCGGTCGGCCCGCTGATGACCTTCCTGGCCTGCTTGGGTATCGGCCTGACGTTACCCGGCGGGGCGGCACCTCCCTGGCCGCCCGCAGCGGTGCGTATCGGCAGCACCCGGTAAAGGCTGAGCACCTCCTGCAGTTGCTGGTCGGTCTGGCCGAGCAGGTAGCCGCGCAGCGCGGTCACCGCGGCGACATCGAACGCCACCAGCGCGGCCAGGGTGACCGCCAGCACCCCGATCAGCACCCGGGTGCGCAGCTTGGCCCGGCGCGGGGCGCGCAGTCTCATCGCTGCTCCCGGGGCAGCCGGAGGCTGTATCCCACGCCGCGCTGGGTGTGGATCACATCGGGCCCGCAGGCGGCCAGCTTCCGGCGCAGGTAGGCGATGTAGGTCGCGACCACGGTACTGGACCCGCCGAAGTCGTAGTCCCACACGTGGTCCAGCAGCTGGGCCCGGGTCAGCACCCGGCCCGGGTTGAGCAGCAGGTAGCGGAGCAGCCGGAACTCGGTCGGCGACAGCTCGATCGGCTGGCCGGCCCGGCGGACCTCGTAGGAGTCCTGGTCCAGTTCGATGTCGGCGAACGTGAGCACCGGGCCACCCGTGTCGTCGCGCCGGGTGCGGCGCAGCACAGTGCGGATCCGGGCGGCCAGTTCCTCCAGCCCGAACGGCTTGGTCATGTAGTCGTCGCCGCCCAGGGTGAGCCCGGTCACCTTGTCGTCCTGGGTGTCCCGGGCGGTGAGGAAGATCACCGGGAGACGGCTGCCATCCCGGCGCAGCCGGCGGACCACCTCGAAGCCGTCAGTATCGGGCAGCATCACGTCGAGCACGGCCAGGTCGAACGGCCGCTGGCGGGCCAGCCGCAGCGCCTCGGTGCCGGTGTCCGCGGTGGTCACCTGGAAGCCCAGGAACGTCAGCGACGCGGCCACCGCGTCCCGCAGGAACGGCTCGTCGTCGACCACCAGCAGCCGGCCGTGATCGGCGGCTGGTGCCGCAGCCGGTTCAGCCATCACGCCTCCCTGCCCTGCCGCCAGCAGATCACCGGAACGCTAAGCCCGGCTGTGACATTCATGTGAGTTAGATGTGAGCCGCTGGCGCGGTAACTCACATGGAACTCACACACGATCCGTGCGGTAGTCCTACCGCCGCCGTCCAGGCTGGTCCCCGGAAAGATCCCGCGCTCTACAGTAAGGGCGGTTTCCTGATGAACGCCGGCTCCCACCACCGCCGCCCGCCGCGGCGGGCGGGCTGGCTGGCCGTGGCCCTGGCCGGGACCGCGCTGCTGGCCACGGCGTGCGGCGGCGCAGCCAAGGCCGCGCCGGCTGCCCATCCCGGGCAGATCACCGTGCAGGAGATGGACTCCTTCGCGGCGTGCATGCGCACCCACGGGGAGCCGGACTTCTACTTCACCCGGGCTAGCAACTCCACCCTGACCAGCGTGCTCAAGCTCGGGCCGTGGGTGGCCCCGGCCGACCCCGGTTCGCCGCAGTTCCAGGCGGCGATGAAGGCCTGCCGCCACCTGCTCCCGCTGCCCCCGCTGACCCCAGCCGTGCAGCAGCAGCAATTGCAGCGCATGGTCCGGGCGGCCGCCTGCATGCGCGCCCACGGTTACCCGGACTACCCGGACCCCAGCGCGCAGCCGGGCGGTGGCATCATGCAGCCGCCGCTGCCGTCCGGCATCGACACCAGCTCGCCGCAGTTCCAGGCGGCGGAGCAAGCCTGTAACGGAGGCTGATCCCATGCGAACGCACCGTGCGGCCAGCCTGGCCGGGCTGGCCCTGACCGCACTGCTGGCCGCGGCGTGCAGCGGCGGCGCGAAGCCGGCTGGGTCCGGCGCCAGCCCCGGTCCCGGACGAGCGCAGCAGCTGGACGTCTTCGCCCAGTGCATGCGCAGCCACGGCGAACGGGACTTCTACCTGTCCAACCCGTCCAGCAACCCGAGCCCGGGCACGAGTTCGGATGGCGACCCAGTGCTGGGCGTCATGGGGTATGTCGTGTACGGCATCAACCCGCAGGTAGCCCCGTTCCCCGCGGCCATGCAGGCGTGCAAGCATCTGCTGCCCGGCGGCGGCCCACCGCCCCCGACGCGAAAGCAGATCGACAGCATGGTGCGGTTCGCCGCGTGCATGCGGGCGCACGGCTACCCGGACTACCCGGACCCCATTGTGCGCAATGGCGGCATCGAGGAGCAGCCGCTGCCGTCCAGCATCGACACCAGCTCGGCCCAGTTTCAGGCGGCGGACAAGACATGCAGCACCAGCTCGTAGCCGCGACGGCCGGGCTGGCCCTGACCGCAGTGCTGGCCACGGCGTGTGGCCAGGGCCGGCCTGCGGGGACGGGCTCCAGCCCGCCGGCCACGCTGGCCCAGCAGCTTGACCGGTTCGTGCAGTGCATGGACGGCCACGGGCAGCCAGGCCTGTACCTCACGCAGGCGCCGGCCAGCCCCAACCCCGGCCGCACACTGGTGGTGTTCCACGGGTTCGCCATCAATGGGGCCAGCACCGGCTCGCCGCAGTTCCAGCCGGCTATGCAGGCCTGCCAGCACCTGCTGCCGCATGGCACCCCGCCGACCGCGGCCGAGCTACGCCAGCAGTACCTCCGGTCCCTCAAGGCCGCCCGGTGCATGCGGTCGCACGGCTACCCGGCCTGGCCCGACCCCATCGAGCAGGACGGTCACAACATGATCCCGGTGCCGCCAGCCGGCGTTGAACACCAGTTCCCCGCAGTTCCAGGCCACGGCCCGGGCCTGCGGACAGCCGATACCGCCCGGCGGCCCATGATGAGCGGCTCGTGATGAAAGGTGATGATCGCGGTGAGCGACACCGATACCCGTGAGCAGCCGGCCAGCACCGGGCGCCCGGCGGGCCGGGGCCGGCGCGGCCGGGCGGGCTGGGTGCTGGCCGGGGTAGTGATCGTGCTGGCCGCGGTGGCCATCGGGACCGCGCTGGCCGCCGGGGCGTTCCGCGGGCCGGCCGCCCCGGCCAGCACCAGCAGCGGCTATGCGACGGGGACTAAGGCGGTGACCCGCCAGTCGCTGACGTCGCAGACCGAGGAGAACGGCACGCTGGGCGACGCGGGCACCTGGACCGTGGCCGTCCCGGCTAGTTCGTCGTCTTCGGCGGCGGCCACGGCCTCGTCGTCATCGGCGGCGGGCGGGGGCCCGGGGACGTTCACCTGGCTGCCGCAGACCGGGCAGGTGATCCGCCAGGGCGAGCAGATCTACGGCCTGTCCGGGACCCCGGTGGTGCTGCTGTACGGCCCGGTGCCGGCCTACCGTGACCTGTCCGAGGGGATGACTGGCGCGGACGTGACCGAGCTGAACCGCGACCTGGTCCATCTCGGCTACACCACGGCGGCCGCGCTCGGACCCCGCTCAGGCTGGGACTACTACAGCGCCGGGACCGCGGACGCGGTCGGCGTGCTGCAAACGAAGCTCGGCCTGGCCGTGACCGGGACGCTGCCGCTGGGCCAGGCCGCGTTCCTGCCCGGCCCGGCGCTGATCACCGGGCTGGGCAGCAGCACGTCGCTGGGCGGCCCGGCCACCGCCGGGACGGTGGCGGTGACCGCGACGTCGGTCACCCCGGTGGTCACCGTGGACCTGGACCCGTCGCTGCGCAGTGAGATCAGGGACGGCGACCAGGTCGCGATCACGCTGCCCGACGGCAGCACCACCCCCGGCGTGGTGACCCAGGTCGGCCGGGTGGCCACGTCCGCCGCCTCGTCCTCGGGCAGTGCGGGCAGTTCGGCTGGGTCACCGGGCGCCTCGTCCAACAGCACCGCGGCCGGCTCGGGGGCCACTATCACGGTGCTGGTGTCGCTGACCCACCCGAACGCGGCCGGGCAGCTGAACCAGGCCCCGGTCACGGTGACCATCACCACTGGCAGCGCACCCAACGCGCTGACCGTCCCGGTCGACGCGCTGCTGGCCCAGCCGGGCGGGAAATACGCGGTCGAGGTCACCGGGCCCGGCGGCCACCACCTGGTCGCCGTCACCCCGGGCCTGTTCGACGACGCCGCCGGGCTGGTCCAGGTCAGCGGGAACCTGGCCCCCGGCCAGCACGTCGTGGTGCCCGGGATATGAGCACCCCCAGCCGGGCCGCCGCCACGGCCCAGCCGGGCGGGGAGCCGGCCGCTGGCCTGGTCCTGGAGCTGGCCGGGGTGACCAAGGTCTATCCCGGCTCCCCCCCGGTGCCCGCGCTGCGCGGGGTGAACCTGGCCGTAGCGGGCGGCGAACTGGCCGCGGTGCTCGGCCCGTCCGGGTCCGGGAAGAGCACCCTGCTGCACCTGGCCGGCACGCTGGACCGGCCGACCAGCGGCACCGTCCGGGTCACCGGCCTGGACGTGGCCACGCTGGGCGACCGGGCGCTGGCCGGGCTCCGCGCCGCGCAGATCGGGTTCGTGTTCCAGCAGTTCTTCCTGGCCGAGCACGCCAGCGTGCTGGAGAACGTGGCCGACGGCCTGCTCTACGCCGGGGTGGCCCTGGCCGCGCGGCGGGACGCCGCCGCCGCCGCGCTGGACCGGGCCGGGCTCGGCCACAAGCTCCGCGCCCGGCCGACCCAGCTGTCCGGCGGGGAACGGCAGCGGGTGGCCATCGCCCGCGCGCTAGCCGGGTCGCCCGCCATCGTGCTGGCCGACGAGCCGACCGGCAACCTCGACCAGGCCACCGGCACCGCCATCCTCGACCTGCTGGCCGAGCTGCACAGCACCGGGACCACGATCATCGTGGTCACCCACGACGAGCAGGTCGCGGCCCGGATGGACCGGCAGATACGGATGCTGGACGGCCGGATCGTCTCCGACACGGCGGGAGGCGCCCGGTGACGGCTCACGGCTGGCGAGCGGGGGCACGCCGCAGGCGTGTTCCCTCCGAGGCAGCCGTCCCCGGAGGTTCCGGGGGGACGCCTCCCCCTGGCCGCGGCGGCTCGCCGCCGCTCGGCGCGGAGCGGCGATCGGGGGGTTCCGGGGGGTCGCCCCCCCCTGGCCGCGGCGGCTCGCCGCCGCTCGGCGCGGAGCGGCGATCGGGGGGTTCCGGGGGGTCGCCCCCCCGGGCTAGCACCGCCCGGCTCCGCCCCGCCGACCTGGCCCGGCTGGCCACGGTCGGGCTGCGCACCCGCAAGCTGCGCGCCGCGCTGTCCGCGCTGGGCATCGCGATCGGGGTGGCCGCCATCGTCGCCGTGCTCGGCCTGTCGTCCTCCTCCGCGGCCGGCCTCAATGCCGAGATCGCCGCGCTGGGCACCAACCTGCTCACCGTCCAGCCCGGCAACAACTTCTCCGGCGGCACGGCCGAACTCTCGCTTCAGGCCCCGGCCATGATCAGCCGGCTGCCGGGCGTGTACGCGGTGCAGACCACCGGCGCCATCGACGGCGTCAACGCCTACCGCAGCCCGCTCATCCCGGCCGTCAACACCAACGCGCTCACCGTGGCCGCCACCAGCCTCGGCCTGCCCGGCACGGCCGGGACCTCGCTGGCCCAGGGCCGGTTCCTCAATGCCGCCACCGCGCGTGAGCCGGTCGCCGTGCTCGGTGCGGCCGCCGCCCAGCTGCTGGGCATCGACCACGTCTTCCCCGGCGAGCGGATCTGGGCCGGGAACATGTGGCTGTACGTGGCCGGGATCCTCAAACCCGACGTGCTGTCGCCGGATGTGGACTCCAGCGTGCTGGTCGGCTACCCGTTCGCGGAGCAGGCCTACGGCTTCGACGGGCACCCCACGACCATCTACGTCAAGGCCACTGACTCCCGGGTCAACGCGGTGGACAGCCTGCTTGGTGCGCAGACCGACCCCGGGGACCCGGGCAGTCCCGACGTATCCGTGCCGTCCTCCGCGCTGGTCGCCCAGGCCGACGCCAAGGGGGCGTTCAGCACGCTATTCCTCGGGCTGGGCGCGGTCGCGCTGCTGGTCGGCGCGATCGGGGTGGCCAACATCATGGTCATTTCGGTGCTGGAGCGGCGCAGCGAGATCGGGCTGCGCCGCGCGCTCGGTGCGACCCGGGGCCACATCCGGATCCAGTTCCTGGCCGAAGCGGCCGCGCTGGCCGTGGCCGGCGGGGCGGTGGGCGTGCTGGCCGGGGCGGCCGCCACGGCCAGTTACGCGCACACCAAGGGCTGGGCCGTGGTCATCCCGGTCCAGGCCTGGGCGGGCGGCCTGGCCGCGGCGCTGCTCATCGGGGCGGTGGCCGGGCTGCTGCCCGCGCTCAAGGCGGCCCGGCTGTCACCCACCGAGGCACTGTGGACGCTATAGAACGCCCCGGCGTGGCCGGCCACCGCCGGCCGGGCCGCGGCCGTCAGGCCGGGGGACCTGGCCCGTCCGGCGGCGGGCTGATCCCGGGCGCCGGTTCCGGCTCCGCGGCGGCGAGCCCGACGTCGGCCGGGGTGAGCGGCGCGGACCGGTGCAGCGTGACCGCGATGAGCGGGTAGACCAGGACCGACAGCACGCCAGCGCCGATCAGCGCGGCCGACGTGGCGGGGAGCATCACCCCGTCCCGCTGGCCGATCTCGGCCAGCGCGATGAGCAGCGGCATGGTGGTGGCGGTGATGAACGTCATCTCCAGCCGCGGCCGGAAGGCCAGCTCGCGCCGGTAGACGAGCAGCGAGGGCAGGCCGCGGACGACCAGCAGCAGGGCGAAGAACAGCAGCAGCCGCAGCGGGTCGCGGATCACGGCCGTCACATCCAGGGTCATCCCCGACGTGATGAAGAAGATGGGGATGAAGATGCCGTACCCGACCGCGTCGAACTTGCGCTCCAGGCCGGACGTGTCGATGTTCATCCGGCGGGTCCAGTGCCGCAGCACCATCCCGGCCAGGACGGCGCCCAGCACGACGTCCAGGCCGAACCGGCTGGCCACGGCCAGCAGCCCGAACAGCAGCACGACGGCCCAGCGCAGCGTGGTCTGCCCGGTGGCGTCCTGTCCCTCGCGGATGATCCGCTGCACCGCGCGATTGCGGGCCAGCCAGGGCGCGGCGGACATCAGGACGGCCACCACGCCGACAGCGGCGACCGAGGCCAGCGCCACGAAATGGCCCCGGTGGGTGAGGAAGACCGCGATGATCAGGATGGGGAACAGCTCGCCGACCGCCCCGGCCGACTCCACGTCCCGGCCGAACTTGCCGGCCAGCATGTCGTTGTCGCGCAGGATGGGCAGCAGCGTGCCCAGCGCCGTGGTGGTCAGGGCCAGCCCGACCGGCACGTAGTCGCGGATGTAGCCGGCCGTGGCCAGCGCGGCCACCACCGCCACGGCCAGCACGGCCGAGATCAGCCAGCCGGTGATGGCCAGCTTCCCGGCCCGCATCCGCAGCAGCGCGGGGTCCAGCTCGTAACCGGCCAGCAGGAACAGGAAACCCAGCCCGATGTTGGCCAGCAGCGAGATGTTGGACGTCTCGGCCAGGCCGAGCACGTGCGGGCCGATCAGGATCCCGCCGAACAGGAAGATGACCACCTGCGGAATGCGCGGGCCGGGCAGGGCAGCGACCACGAGTGGCGCCAGCGCCGCCACCAGCGCCACCACCACCAGGTCTTCCAGACCCCGGTTCAGGTCCACTACGGCCGGCCCGCCCGCCGCGACATCGTCATCCGCCACCCCCAGGCCCGTGACGAATGTGCCCAGCCGGCGGGCCGGTAATGCGCATTCCGGGCGGAAGAGCTACCTGGTGGGCGGTTGCGGGCCGCCCCGGGGGCCGGGTTAGCGTTGGACGGGGCGTCCCTCGAGCCGTCACCCGCACCGGGTGCGAGAACCGGCGCCCCGGTCTGCGGGATCGTCGTGACAGCGCACCTTCCACCCGTACTTTTTGGCCGGCTCGGCGAACTGGACGTCCTGGACCAGCTCACCGCGGGCGTGCAGCGCGGTCAGAGTGCCGTCCTGGTGCTGCGCGGCGAAGCGGGCATCGGGAAGACGGCCCTGCTCCGGCAGCTGGCCGGGCGGGCCGCGGGCTTCCGGGTGGCCCGGGCGACCGGTGTCGAATCGGAGATGGAGCTGGCCTTCGCCGGCCTGCACCAGCTGTGCGGCCCGCTGCTCGGCCGCCTGGGCGCACTGGCCGAGCCGCAGCGGCGCGGTCTCGGCGTGGCGTTCGGGCTGGACGCCGGGGCCAGCCCGGACCGGTTCCTGGTCGCCCTGGCCGCGCTGAGCCTGCTGGCAGACGCGGCCGAGGAGCAGCCGCTGCTGTGCGTGGTGGATGACGCACAATGGCTCGATCAGGCGTCCGCCCAGGTCCTGGGGTTCGTGGGCCGCCGGCTGCTGGCCGAGCCGATCGCGCTGGTGTTCGCGGCCGGCCCGCGGGCCAGCAGCCCGGATCACCTGGCCGGGCTGCCCGAGCTCCAGCTGGGCGGGCTGGACGACGAGTCGGCCCGGGCCCTGCTGGCCACCATCACCTCCGGCCCGCTCGACGAACGGGTGCGCACCCGCATCATCGAGGAGACCCGCGGCAATCCGCTGGCCCTGCTCGAACTGGGCCGCGGGCTGGGCACCGCCGAGCTGGCGGGCGGGTTCGCGCTGCCGGACGCCGGGGACCTGCCCGGCCGGATCGAGAACCAGTACGTCTCCCGGCTGGCCGAGCTGCCCGCCCCGGCCCAGCGGCTGGCCCTGCTGGCCGCGGCCGACCCGGTCGGCGACTCGGCCCTGATCTTCCGCGCCGCGCGGCTGCTCGGGCTGGACCTGATGGCCGGTGACCTGGCCGCGGCCGCCGGGCTGCTCGATATCGGCACGCACGTGCGATTCCGGCATCCGCTGGTCCGGTCCGCGGTGTACCGGGCCGCGCCGGTCGGGGAGCGGCGCACCGCGCACGGCGCGCTCGCGGCGGCCACCGACCCGGATGCCGATCCCGACCGCCGGGCCTGGCATCGCGCGCACGCCACGCCCGGCCCGGACGAGGCGGTGGCCGGGGAGCTGATCGGGTCGGCGAGCCGGGCCCTGCGCCGCGGCGGGATAGCCGCCGCGGCCGCGTTCCGGGAACGGGCGGTGGCGCTCACCCCCGACCCCGCCGACCGGGCCGCGCGGGCGCTCGCCGCGGCCGAAGCCAAGTACGCGGCGGGGGACTTCGACGCCGCGCAGGCCCTGCTGGCCGCGGCCGAGATCGGCCCGCTCGACGACCTCGGCCGCGCCCAGGTGCAGCGGGTGCGGGCCCAGGTCGCGTTCGCGCTGAACCGGGGCAGCGACGCACCCCCGCTGCTGATCCGGGCCGCGCAGCGGCTGGCGACGCTGGATGCCGGGCTGGCCCAGCAGACCTATCTGGAAGCCCTGGTGGCAGCGGTCTACGCGGGGCGGCTCGGCCGCGGGGCGGACGTCGTGGACGTGGCCCGCGCGGCCCGGGCCATGCCGCCCGGGCCGGAACCGTCGGCGCACGCCCAGGTCCTGCTCCGCGGCCTGGCCACCCGGCTGACCGATGGCTACCTGGCCGCCGCGGCCCTGCTCCGTGAGGCACTGGCCCGGTACCGGGCGCAGCCACAGCAGATGGACTGGCTGTCGGTGTCGTGCAACCTGGTCGCGATGGACCTCTGGGACGACGCCGCCTGGTGCGAGCTGGCCACCAGCCAGGTCCAGCTGGCCCGCAGCAACGGCACCCTGAGCTGGCTGCCGTTCGCGCTCGACTACCTGGCCGAGCGGCACATCCAGGCCGGCCAGCTCACCGCCGCGGAGGCCCTGCTGGGCGAGCGGGAGAGCGTCGACCCGGGGATACGGGCGGGCACATTGCCCTACGTCCCGCTGCTGCTCGCGGCGTGGCGCGGGGACGCGGCCACCGCCGCCGCCCTGGCCGGGGCGCTGACCCGGGATGCCGCGGCCCGCGGTGAGGGCGCGGCGCTGACCTACGCGGAGTACAGCCAGGCGGTGCTGCACAACGGGCTGGGCAACTATGCGCTGGCCGCCGAGGCGGCGCGGAACGCCAGTGGTACCGGGGAGATGGTCCTCTCGCCGTGGGCCCTGCCCGAGCTGGTGGAAGCCGCGGTGCGCAGCGAGCAGCGCGAGCAGGCCGTGGCGGCCGCGGGCCGGCTGTCCGCGATGGCTACCGCCAGCGGGACCGCCTGGGCTCGCGGGGCGGCCGCCCGGGCGCGGGCCCTGGTGGCCGGGCGGCGGGCGGCCGAGGAGCTGTACCGCGAGGCCATCGCGCTGCTGGGCCAGACCGCGATGGCGCCGCACCTGGCCCGTGCCCAGCTGAGCTACGGGGAATGGCTGCGCCGGGAAAACCGCCGGGTCGATGCCCGTGACCAGCTGCGCGCCGCGTTCGACGGGCTCAGCGCCACGGGTGCCCAGGGGTTCGCCGACCGGGCCCGGCGGGAACTCCAGGCCACCGGCGAGAAGGTGCGCAGGCGGGCCGGGTACACCCCGGACGAGCTGACCCCGCAGGAGGAAGAGATCGCCCGGCTGGCCGGGGACGGCAAGACCAACCCGGAGATCGGCGCCCAGCTGTTCATCGGCGCCCGGACCGTGGAGTGGCACCTGCGCAAGGTGTTCGGGAAGCTGGGCATCAGCTCCCGGCGCGAACTGGCCGCCGCGCTGAAGGAGCACCGGCCCGGGCACTAGCCCGGGATCCCGGCCGGCGCGACCCGGCAGTCCCCCGGGTGACGGTGGTGACAGCATGACCGTGGTGACGGCACGAACGCCGTGCCCAGCGTTCCGGTCCGGGAGGGGCCAGCTATGGAATATCTCGTCACGATGACCACGCACGTCCCGGACGGCACGGCGCCGGACGAGGTGGACGGCGTGCGGGCGCGCGAGGCGGCGCGGTCGCGCGAGCTCGCCGCGCAGCGGCATCTGCTCCGGCTGTGGCGCCCGCCGCTGCGGCCGGGTGAATGGCGGACACTCGGCCTGTTCTCGGCCGGGGATGCCGGGGAGCTGGAGAAGGTGCTGGCCTCGATGCCGCTGCGGGTGTGGCGCACGGACGAGGTCACACCGCTCGCGCCGCACCCTAATGACCCGCCTGCCGGGCTCCCGGCGGCCGGCCTGGCCGGGCCGGAATTCTTCACCTGGTTCACCCTGGAGATCCCGGACGGCACCCCGGACCGGGACGTTGGGGACGCCACCACCGGGGAAGCCCGGCGGGCCCGGGAACTGGCCGGGCAGGGTCACCTGGTCCGGCTGTGGCGGCTGCCGGACGGGCGTGCCCTCGGGCTGTGGCGGGCCGCGGACACGGCCGGGCTGGAGCAGATCCTGGACTCGCTGCCGCTGCAGCGGTGGCTGAGCACGGTCGTCACGCCGCTCAGCCCGCACCCCAGCGATCCGGGGGTCAGCCGTCAGTGATCCGGACGATCCGCTTGCCGGGCTGGGCCGAGCCGCGGTCGAAGACCGTGGCCAGCGCCCGGGGCGCGCTGTCCAGGCCGTGGAACTCGCTGACCACGGCCCGGATCTTGTTGGCCCGGAGCAGCGCGCCGAGTTCCTCGCGGACCGGCTTCAGCCGGGCCGGGTAGTAGTCGCTGACGATGTAGCCCTGCAGCGTGATCCGCCGGAACACCGCGTCGGTGAGGTCGGCGCCGCCGGCCGGATCGTCCGCCCGGGCGTAGCTGCTGACCGACCCGCACAGCACGACGCGGCCGTAGTTCCTCAGCACGGACAGCGCCAGGGTGAGCTGGCGGCCGCCGACGTTGTCGAAGAACACGTCGACGGCCGGGCTCGCGGCCTGCCTGAGCTGTTCCGCGAACTCCGGGGCGAGGTAGTCCACGGCCACGTCGGCGCCCAGGGCCCGGACGGCGTGGTCGGTGCGCGGGCGGCCGCCCGCGATGGCGATGACCCGGGCGCCCGCGGCCTTGCCCAGCTGGACGGCTGTCCCGCCCACTCCGCCGCTGGCCGCACTGACCAGCATGGTGCCGCCCGGCTGAAGGCGGCCGACGTCGTGCACGCCCACGTACGCGGCCACCCCGGCGGTGCCCAGCACGCTGAGCCATTCCACCGGGCCGCCCAGCCGGGGGTCGGCCACCTCGGCCGGGCCGATCCTGGTCGTCGCGTACGCCTGCCAGCCGGTGTACGTCGCGACCTGGGTGCCGTCCGGCACCTGCGGATCCTTGGACTGCACCACGATTCCCACGCTGTTGGCCGGGACTGGGTCACCGACTCCCACCGTGGCCACGTCCGTGGCCCCGCGCAGCATCCTGAGCTGGTACGGGTCGACGCTGGTGACCACGTTCCGGACCACGACCTCACCCGGGTCAGGCGGGCGCACCTGCCTGCGCTCCACGGCCAGGTCACCGGGCAGCACGGCCGGGCCCGGCCGGCGGGCCAGCACGATGACGTCGGCGTGGCTGGGCACTGTCATGTGCCCAAGCATCCCTGCGCTGCGGGCCGTGTCGCGCCTGTGAGCATCCCGGGCCGGTGCCCTGGGATGGGCCGCCCATGTCATCGGGACCGGGCTGAACTCGCTGAGCGATTGCTCATATTATTAACATCTGCTCAACTCAGCGGAGGGGATCCGTTACCAGGGAGGGCCTCATGCCGACCGCCGCGTCCGCCGGTGCCAGCAGTGTCATCGACCTCGCCCTGGCCGGTGCGGCGATCGTGGTGACCGGCGCAGGCAGCGGGATCGGCGCCGCCACGGCCCGGCTGCTCGGCGCGGGGGGCGCGTCCGTGGTCCTGGTCGGGCGGCGCGGGGCGCTGCTCGAGGAGACCGCCGCGGCGGTGCAGAAGGCGGGCGGGACGGCTGTCCCGGTACCCGCCGACCTGGCCGACCCGGCCAGCCCCGGCCGGGTCATCAGCGCCGCCCTGGACGCGTTCGGCCGGATCGACGGCCTGGTCAACAACGCGGCCATGTGCCGGCACCATCCGCTGGCCGAGTGGGACACGGCCGGCTTCGACGAGCAGCTGGCCACCAACGTCCGGGCGCCATACTTCCTCATCCAGGCGGCGCTGCCCGCGCTGCGGGAATCCCGGCTCAAGTCGGTGGTCAACATCAGCTCGTCGTCCGGGATACTGCGGCTGTCCGGGCAGTCCGTGTACGGGATGAGCAAGTGCGCGCTGGACTACCTGACCCAGTCCCTGGCTGGCGAGCTGGCCCCGGACCGGATCCGGGTCAACGGCATCGCGCCCGGGCCGGTCGACACGCCGATCCACGCCACCTGGGCCGACGACCTGGACGAGGCTTACCGTTGGCTGGAGAGCCAGGTGCCGCTGGGCCGGATCGGCGACCCGGCCGACCTGGCCCGCTGGATTGCCCTTCTGCTCAGCCCGGTCTCGTCGTTCCTGACCGGGGTGGTACTCCCGGTGGACGGAGGGCAGGTAATCCCGCGGGCCTGAGAAGGCACGAGAAGCAAGGTGACGGAGTGAAAACGGACCGAGGCGACGACGCCGGGCGGTGGAGTTCGGAGGAGCTGCTGCTCCGGGCGGCCTGGTACTACTACAAGGACGAGCTCACCCAGGACGAGATAGCCCGGCGGCTGTCCATGTCCCGGGCGTCGGTGGGCCGGCTGCTGGACCGGGCCAGGAAGGTCGGGCTGGTCTCGATCAGCCTGAACACGGAGTACCTGGACGCGTTCGAGCTGAGCGGCGAGCTACGCAAGACATTCGGCCTGGCCGAGGCGCTGGTCGTGCCCGACCACGAGAAGGAACCCGCCGACCACCACGCGCTGAACAGCCGGGTCGGCCTCGGCGGCGCCCAGTTCATGAGCACCCACCTGCGGCCAGGCACCAGCCTCGGGGTCGGCTGGGGTGAGACGGTGTCCCGGGTCATCGCGGCGACCAACTTCGGCGCCGTCGGGCCGCTGAACATGGTGACGCTCACTGGCGGCGTGGAGGGCTACCTGCCGACCATCCTGTCCTCCAAGGGCGAGCTGGCCGCGGAAGCCGCGGGCGGCACCTCGGCCACCGTCATCCCGAGCCCGATCATGGCGTCCACCCCCGGGCTGGCTGCCGCGCTGCGCGCCGAGCCCACCATCCAGCAGGTACTCAAGCAGGCCGCCGAGGTGGAGCACGCGGTGGTCGGGGTGGGTACGCCGACCGCCGACGCGACCATCGTGCACCTCGGCTACCTGAACCCGGACGACGCCCGTGAGCTGCGCGAGCGGGGCGTGGTCGGGGACATCCTGGGCCAGTTCTTCGACGCCCACGGCCAGCTGGTGGAGCTGCCGATCCACGACCGCCGCATCGGCATCGACCTGGCCGATCTGCTGAACATCCCCAAGGTGGTCGGTGTGGCGGGCGGGACGCACAAGGCCGAGGCGATCCTGGGCGCGCTGCGCGGCGGCTTCCTCGACGTGCTGGTCACCAACGAGCTGGCCGCGATACGCCTCCTCGAGCTGGAGCGGGCCGCCGCGGCGGGCCGTTCGTGACCCGGCCCGGACTGGCTTCTTGCGGCATCGTCCCCACCTGGTCAATACTCGGCTGAGCGGATGACCGTCATCTGAGCAAAAGCTCCGGGGAGGTCGAGGTCATTGGTCACCCGGCACGGTCACCAACAATGGCGACACCCGCTGCCCGCACATGCTGCTCTACCACTGCAGCGTCGGGTTCCCGGTCCTCGACGCGGACACCGAGCTGGCCTACCCGGCCGGGCTGGGCGTGTACCAGCGCTACCGGCGGGATCCTTCCCGCACCACATCACCTGGCGCCAGCTCGGCCGGAGCAGCTATGTGGTGGCCATGGAGCCGAGCACCAACCGGGACGCGGGACGCCTCGACGCCCGGGCCCGCGGCGAGCTGCGGCACCTGTCGCCCGGCGAGCAGCGCCGGTACACGCTGGAGATCGGCGCCGTACTCTAAGGTACGAGGGTGATTCTCGCGCCTGGCCTGGTCTCCTTCGTCCGGATCATCGTGGCCGACACCGACACGTCAACGGCCATGGGCAGCGGCGACGTGCCGGTGCTCGGTACGCCCCGGCTGCTCGCGCTGGCCGAGGCGGCCGCGGTGGCGGCTATCAAGCCCAGCCTGGACCCTGGCCTCACGTCGGTCGGTACGTCCGCGGCCCTGGAGCACAAGCGGGCCAGTCCCCTCGGGGCCGAGGTCGTGGTCGAGGCCGAACTGGTCGAGGTGGACGGCCGGCGGCTGCGGTTCAATTTCATCGCCCGGCAGCAACCGCCCGCGGTGTCCGCCGGTGACGAGGACGCTGTGGTCGGGGCGGGCACGATGGAGCGGATGGTGGTGGACCGGGACCGGTTCCTGGCCCGCACCCGGGACCGGTAGCCGCGATCAGCCGGCCGCACCGTGATCTGCTACGAGACGGCGGGCTCCGGTCCGGCGAGCTGGTCAAGCGTGGTGACGGACACCGGGGGCAGCCGGACGCGGCCGGCCGCGATGTTCTGGGCCAGGTGCGCGGGATCGGCGGTGCCGGGGATGACGGGATCGGCGGTGCCGGGGATGAGCAGCGTGCCGTCGTAGCCGACCAGCAGCCAGGCCAGGGCCACCTGGGCCGGGGTAACGCCCAGCTCCGCCGCGATGGCGGCCACCGCCGGGTTACCGGTCACCTTGGGCCGGTTCGGGAACGCGGAGCCGAGTGGGAAAAATGGGACCCAGGCGATGCCGTGCTCGCGGCACAGCCGGAGCACGGATTCGGCCGAGCGGTCCAGGACGCTGTAGGCGTTCTGCACGCACGCGATGCCGGCCGACAGCGCCTGGCGGAGCTGGCCGGCCGAGACGGCGGACAGGCCGATGGCCCCGATCTTGCCCGCATCCCGCAGCGCGGACAGCTCGGCCAGCTGATCGTCGAGACCGACCTGCTGGTCGCCCGCTGCGACCAGCCCGGGCCGGGCATCGAGCCGCCGCAGGTTGACCACGCTGACCTGCTCGGTGCCGAGCCTGGCCAGGTTGGACTCGACCTGGTCACGGAGTTGCTCCGGCCGCTGCGCCGGGACCAGCGCGCCGTCGCTGGCCCTGGCCGCACCGACCTTGCTGACCAGCACCAGCTCATCCGGGTAGGGCGCCAGCGCGTCGTGGATCAGGGCGTTGGCGGAGCCGTAGAAGCCGGCGGTGTCGATGTGGTTGACGCCAGCCTGGGCCGCCTGGCGTAGCACGGCCAGCGCCGCGTCCCGCGGCACGCCGTCCCGCTCCAGCTGCATCGCGCCGAACCCGATCCGGGCCACGGTGCGCCCGGTCAGCTTCGCGGTGCCACCGGGGGCCGGGGTCGGGGCGTCCGGCCCCGGTCCGGTCGCCGTCATCGGGAAACCTCGAGTTGTGACAGGGTGATCGCAGTCCGTGGCTGGTGCCGCCGGCCACGGACTGGCGTTAGGCACCGGTGGCCGTCTCCCGGGCCAGGGGCAGCTGGTACGTGCCCGCAGCGCGCTACGCTCAGGTATCCGGAGCCAGGCTCCAGTACAACTATACGGAGCGTGGCTCCGGTTATCAAGGGAAGCAACTCCGGCTGGGCGGCCGCCGGGCGGACAGGGGAACGGATGCTGGACGTCGAGCAGCGCTCCGGGGTGAGTGTGCTGCGGCTGTGTCACGGCCAGGTCAACGCGCTCGACCTGGAATTGCTGCAGGCGATCAGCACGGCGCTGGCCGGCGTGGACGAGCACGCGGCGGTGGTGATCACCGGGACCGGGACCACGTTCTGCGCCGGGGTCGACCTGCGGCGGGTCGTGGCGGGCGGCCCGTCTTACCTGCGGGAGTTCCTGCCCGCGCTGACAGCCGCGTTCCTGGCCATCTTCGACCACCCCGGGCCGGTGCTGGCCGCCATCAACGGTCACGCGATCGCGGGCGGCTGCGTGATCGCGGCCGCGTGTGACGTGCGGGTGATGTCGCAGGGCACGATAGGCCTGGCCGAATTGAGCGTCGGTGTGCCGTTCCCGGTGGCGGCCCTGGAAATCCTGCGGCACGCGGCCGGCCCGGCCGCCAGCCGCCTGGTGCTCACCGCGGACCTGCTCGGCCCGGCCCAGGCCCAGGCGGCCGGGCTGATCCAGGACATCGCGGAGCCCGGCGCCCTGCTGGACTCCGTCGTCGGCGTGGCCCACCGGATGGCGCAGATCCCGGCCAGGGTGTTCGCGGTCAGCAAGCGCCAGCTGCAGCAACCGGCGCGGGAGCGGATCGCCGCCCGCGGCAGCGAGGACGCGGACGTCCTGGCCACCTGGTCATCACCCGCCACCCAGGCCGCCATCACCGGCTACCTCGGCCGGCTCAAGGAGCAGCGCAAGCTCAGAGGATGAACGGGACCAGCATCTTGGTTGACCGCTTGTACTGCGGATACGTGCTGGGGAACAGATGGGCCATGTTGCGTTCCTCCACAACGGCGCTCCAGAGGAAGTAGGACCCCAGCAATAGCACCGCGACCAGCCAATACAGGCTGACCGCGATCGTCGTGCCGATCATGGCCAGGATGATCCCGGAGTAGATGGGATGACGAACGCTGTGGTATGGCCCGGTAGTGACCAGCTCCGGATCCTCTTTCTGGGACATCGGCATGCCCCAGTTCCGGCCCAGGTACACCCGGGCCCAAATGGCCAGCGCCAGCCCCAGGACGAAGACAGCCAGGCCAATGCCCTGCAGCCACGGGTTGCTGGTCACCGCATGATCTTTGAATGCCCTGACCCGCAGCAGCAGGAGAACGACCAGCAGGATGGCGATCCGGACGCCGGCGAACCTGGTCCATCTCGTCTGGCCAGCCTTGACGCCAACGGACACGGCCAGCCAGTAGATCCAGAACGCGGCCCAGCCGACGAGGATGACGATGTCAACGACATGCATCAAGGAACTCCTTAACTGGCACCGCCCCAGCACGCCGGTACCGTCCCCATGCGCCCTCACCACGACCCGGCCGCCCGCCGCACAACCAGCCTACGACCGCCACGGCCGGGCAGTGCACGTCACAGGCCGAGAACGCGGCGGAGACCGCGGCCGACGTCGTCCATGAGGGCGGCGGGCAGGTGGCCGGCCTGCGAGCTGAGGTCAGTCTTGTCCAGGGTGACCAGGGCGGTGACGTTGACCACGGAGTCGCGCGGCAGGCCGGCCGCAGCGGCGGGGAGAAAAACGTTGCCGGGCATCGCCGCGAGCCTGGTGCTGGAGGTGATCACGGCGGCCACGATGGTGTGCAGGCGGCTGGCGTTAAATGGGCCGGACTGGATGACCAGGACGGGACGGAGCCTGGCCGGCTTGCTACCGGAAGCCGCCCCGAGATCAGCCCAGTAAATGCCGCCCCGCTGGATCACCAATCGTCCTCAGCGAGACGGCGGCGCCCAGCGGCAGCGGCGGCTGAGCTCGATTCGTCTGTCCCGGCCGTGCCGAGCGCCTCGTCGATCTGGCTCGTCAGTGAGTGCCCGGTCAGCTCCTCCAGATAGACCTCTGCCGCGCGGGCAAAAAATTCCGAACGGCTAATACCAAGTTCCCTGGCCTTCTGCGTCGCCTGCTCGAACGTGGCGTCGGGCAGCGATATCGCGGTCTTCATGCGACGAGTATAACCGGGTATTACCAGCGCTGGCCGAGCCGGTTAGCGCTCTGGCCGGTCGGCCGGCTGCCACAGGTGGAACGTCACATCCTGGTCATCGGCGCACTCGGCGACCAGCCCGTACGGCTTACGCTCGGGCTGGCCGGCGTGGCCGCCGGCCGCCCGGACCCGGCCGGCCGCGGCCGCGATGTCATCGACGCGATAGGACAGCTGCACCTCGGGCTGGGCGCCCTTGGACGGCATGATGCCCAGCGGCGGCCTGGTCTCCCCGGTGCGCCACGTGCCGGGGTGACCGGAGGGGAACGGCACCTGCAGCACGGCCTCGTAGAACTCCTTGGCCCGGTGCGCGTCCCGCGCCACCATCGTCACGTTCGCCACGTCGCCCTGGCGCAGCCGGGTGGCCCGGGCCGGCGGCCTGAGCAGCATCCAGCGGTGCCCGAACGGGTTGACGATCACCGAGCCGCGGCCGTAGGGCTGGTCGGCCGGCTCCCGTTCCACCAGTGCGCCGTTGCGCCGGGCCCGCTCGGTGCTCGCGTTGACGTCATCGACCTCCAGGTGGAGCGTGTGGCTGAACGTCGCGGGGGAATCGGGCGCGCGCACCGGCACGTCGGGCCAGAGGTCGGAAGCTTCGGCGAACATCAGCACCGCGTCACCGATGCCGACCTCGGCGTGGCCGATCGTGCCGTCCGCGTTGACGTACAGCTCGCCGCGGCGCTGCGCGCCGAATACCTCGATGTACCAGTCCATGGCCCGCCGGGCGTCGGACACGACGATGTAGGGGGTCAGCGTTGGGGGCCAGGCGGGCTCGCGCTCGACCTGGCTCGTGACCGGCTGCTCGGACATGGGTCCTCCTGGGGATGCGAAAACCTCCCGGGTCAGCCGCGTCCGCAGCCGCCCAGCGAACTCGGGGTCGGGATCGAGCGGCGTGACCGGCTCGCGCAGAGCCTCGAACGGATCCGTCATCGCGAGCCCTCACCTGTCTCGTAGACCCGGCGGAACGCGGTGCGGGCCCGCACCAGCAGCGCCTCGGTGCGGTGCAGGGTGCGGTCCAGGTGCCGCGCCACCTCGGGCACCGGCAGCCCGTCGAGGTAGCGCAGCCCGGTGGTACGCGCCGCAGCGGGCCAGCAGGTACCCGTAGACGTGCGGCAGCGCATCGTCGTACAGCTTCAGCAGCCCCAACGCCGGGTCAGGCCGCACCTGCGGGTCCGTCACACCCTCATCGTCGCCGGGGCGGCCCGACCTCCGACGGGCAGGGCGGAACTTTTCCCCGGACCGGCCCGGTCACATCACCGCCAGCTGACCGCCATCGATGACCAGGCCCGTGCCGTGGATGAACGAGGCGTCGTCGGAGGCCAGGAATGCATAGGCAGCCGCTACCTCCGCTGGCTCGCCCGGCCTGCCCAGCGGTATCCGTTCCCTGGCGTACACCTGGTCGAAAGGCTCACCGCCGTCGTCCTGCCCGCCGAGCCCAGCAGCGATGGTGGCGTTCAGCGGGGTGCGTATGTAGCCGGGGCACAGGGCATTGACCCGGACGCCGTGCCGGCCGAGTTCAGCGGACATGGTCTTGGTCAGCAGGAGCACCGCGCCCTTGGACGCGTTGTAGTGCGCGTAGCCTTCCTCGCCGCCGATCCCGTTGGTGGAGGACATGTTGATGATGACCCCCGATCGCCGGGCCACCATGTCCCTGGCCACCGCCTGGGCGACCAGGAACATGCCCCGCAGGTTCACCGCGATGATCTCATCCCAGCCGGCCGCGGTAATCGACAGGAATGGCTGGCGGGCGGCCGTGCCGGCGTTGTTGATCAGCACATCCACGCCACCCAGGGCCTGGTCAGCAGCGGCCACCATGGCGCCGACGTCGGCCTCCCGGCTGACGTCGCAGGCGATACCCGACGCGCTGCCATGCTGGCGCAGCATATGGAGCGCCGCGTCCAGTTCGGCCCGTTCCAGCCCGGCGATGAAGACGCTGGACCCTTCCTCGAGGAAGCGCAGCGCGGTGGCCAGGCCGATCCCGCTGGTGCCGCCGCTGACCAGAACCCGCTTACCTGCTAGCCCACGCATCTGCAGCATGGTAATCACTGGCCAGCTGCGATCTCACCCGGACAGAGCGGGGAAGGCGTCCGCACGGAGTGCGTCCAGGCGGTGCCGGATCGCGGTCTCCGCCCGGCCCGGGGCTTTCGGGTCACAGCCGAGCCGGTACTGATGGCCGCCGGCCACGAGCACGGCCTGGATTTCGAATGCCAGCTGGGCGGGATCGCAGGGCATGAGCTGGCCCTGGTCGATGCCGGCTGAGATCAGCCCTTCGAGCTTGCGCATCCACCAGCTCATCGTGGCTTCGACCGCGTCGCGGACCGGGCCGCTGCGCGAAGCGTATTCGTGGCAGACGGTGACCCAGAAATCTCCGCCGTGCACCACGGGCTTCCCCAAGGGCGCCGTGCTGCGCCACCGAGGGATCACCAACAACGCCCGGTTCTGCGCGCAGATCCTGCAGGCGGAGCCGGGGGAGGTGTGGGTCAACCCGATGCCGCTGTTCCACACCGCGGGCTGCGTGCTGCTGACGCTGGGGCCGGTGCAGGGCCTGTTCACCCAGGTTCTGGTACCCGGTTTTGAGCTGGGGCTGGTACTGGACCTGATCGAGTCCGAGCGGTCGGCGATGTTCGGCGGCGTGCCGACCATGATCTTGGCCCTGCTGGCCCACCCCGGCTTCGGCGGCACTGATCTCGGCAGCGTCCGCTGCGCGTTCTCGGGCGGTGCCACCGTTCCGCCGGCCCTGGTGCAGCGGGTCGAATCGGTACTCCGGGTGCCGTTCTCCATCACGTTCGCGCAGACCGAGGCTTCGCCGTGCATCACCCAGACCCGGCTGGACGACGCACCCAGCGACCGGGCCTGCACGCTCGGCCGTCCCCACCCGCACGTCGAGGTGACGATCGCCGAGCCGGCGACTGGCCAGGCGGTGCCAGCCGGGGTGGTTGGCGAGATCCTCACCCGCGGCTACCACGTGATGCAGGGCTATTTCGACCAGCCCGCCGCCACCAGTGACGCGATCGACGCGGCCGGCTGGCTGCACACCGGCGACCTGGGCTCAGCCGACGAGCGCGGCTACTACCGGATCGAGGGCCCGCTCAAGGAAATGATCATTCGCGGCGGCGGGAACATCTACCCACGGGAGATCGAGCAGGTGCTGCACGCCCACCCCGCGGTCGCCGACGTCGCGGTCGTGGGCGTGCCCGACGGGCACTGGGGCGAGCAGGTCGCCGCCTTCATCCGGCCTGCCGCCCGGCCCACCGCGACCCAGGACGAACTTGCCGCCTACTGCCGTGTCCATCTGGCCGGGCACAAAATCCCGCAGCACTGGCTGTTCACCGACGCTTTCCCGCTGACCGCATCGGGCAAAGTCCAGAAATTCGTGCTCCGGGAACAGTTCACCACGATCGGCGGGACGATGCGGCGGCGAACCGAATAGCCTTAGCGGCGATGAACGCTACCGCGCCAACTGGGGACCTGTACCTCGTAGTCGGATACGACGGTTCACCTCCGGCCATCAGGGCACTCGACGCCGCGGTCAGGCTGCTGTACGGCCGCACGGGCAGCATCGAGGTGGTGTACGTCGCTCACCTGCCCAGCATCGACGCGCTGTCGCCGGGCGCCGTAGCCGAGATGGAAACCAGCTTCGGCGATGTCGCGCGGGAGCTGCGGGCGGCGGCCAGCGAGCAGCTGCGCGACCGCGAAGAGCGCTGGCGGTTCGAATGGCGTGAGGGCCTGATCCCGGATGAGCTGATCGCCGCCGCTGTGGGCATCGGGGACGCCCACCCCGGCGACGCCGTGGTCATCGTGGTCGGGAGCTCGTCGCATGCCATGCACCGCGTGGTCGGCTCGGCCGCCGTCAGCCTCGCCCGCCGTTCACCGGTGCCCCTCGTGGTCGTGCCCTAGCGCTCTCTCCCGGGATCCGGTGTGCCGCGCGGCGTAGCCGGCTGGTCTGGCCCACTGTCGGTGGACGTGGCGTTTCGGGTATGCCTATCGTGGCCTGAGGTAGCGGCATTGCGCCCGTGATCCCAGCAGCATTACTGGGTGATAGCTGCTCCGGACCCGGTAGCGATCCGTGCCGCGCTCCATGCGAAGGGGCCTGATCCCGTGTCAGCTGCCATCCAGGGCCGTCCGGCCGCCCCCGCCGACCGGCGCTGGCTGGTCCTGGTCGTGGTGGCGGTCGCCCAGCTGATGGTGGTCCTGGACTCCACGGTCGTGAACATCGCGCTGCCGTCGGCCCAGCGTTCGCTGGGGTTCCCGAACTCCGACCGGCAGTGGGTGATAACCGCCTACGCGCTGGCCTTCGGCAGCCTGCTGCTGGTAGGCGGCCGGCTCGGCGACATGTACAGCCGCAAGCGGATCTTCATCGCAGGCCTGGCCGGGTTCGCCATCTCCTCGGCCATCGGGGGGGCCGCCGTCTCCTTCGAGATGCTGGTCGCGGCCCGGACGCTGCAGGGCGCGTTCGGCGCCATCCTCGCGCCGTCCGCCCTCGGCACGCTGGTCAGCACGTTTCAGGATCCGCGCGAGCGGGGCCGGGCGTTCGGCGTCTTCGGCTCGGTCGCGGCCGGCGGCGGCGGCGTGGGCCTGATCCTCGGCGGGGTGCTCACCCAGTACGCATCCTGGCGCTGGACGCTCTACGTCAATCTGGTGTTCGCCACGATTGCCGTGGCCGGCGCCCTGGCGTTTATGCACAGCAGCCGGCCCGTCAGCCGACCGCGGATGGACTGGCCCGGGGCTGTGCTGGCCTGCGCCGGGCTTTTCCTCATCGTCTTCGGCTTCTCTCACGCCGAGACGGCCGGCTGGACGGCCGGGCTGACGATCGGCTCCCTGATCCTGGGCCTGCTGCTCCTCGCGGCGTTCGTTGTCGTCGAGCGGCGGGGCAGTCATCCGCTGTTGCCGCTGCACGTGATACTCGACCGCACCCGGGGCGGCTCCTACGTCGCGGTCGGCCTGTCCGGAATCGCGATCTTCGGCATCTTCCTGTTCCTCACGTACTACCTGCAGGAGATCAAGGGATACAGCCCGGTGACCAGCGGGCTGGCCTTCCTGCCGATGATCGGCTGCATCCTGCTCAGCTCCAATGTCTCCAGCATCGTGACCTTGCCCCGGCTCGGGCCGCGGGTCCTGATCACCACCGGCATGTTGTTCGGCCTCGGCGCGATGACCTACCTGACCCAGCTCACCGTGACCTCCAGCTACGCCGGCGGCGTGCTGCCCGCCCTGCTCATCCTCGGCCTGGGCTTCGGCATGATCTTCGCCCCGGCCATCAACACGGCCACGGCCGGCGTCGCACGCCAGGACTCAGGCGTGGCCTCCGCACTGGTCAACACCATGCAGCAGGTCGGCGGATCAATCGGGACGGCGGCACTGAGCACCATCGCGCTGACCGCGACGACCAGCTACTTCGCCACGCACCACTCCGGGCCGCAGGCGGCGGCGGTCGCGGCCACCCACGGTTACACGGTGGCCTTTACGGTGTCGGCGGGAATCTTCGGTCTCGGCGTGATCCTCGCCATCGTCCTGCTGCCGTCCCGGAAGCGGCTGGCGGAACTCAGGGCCACCGCGGCCGAAGCTGGGCGCCCCGCGGCTGCGCCCGCGCCCACCGCCACCGCGCCCGCCACGGCGGCGCGCGCGCCCGCCGGGGCCGCTCTCGATCCGACGTCGCAGCTTGACATGCAGGCCATTCATGCGATTCCGGTCGCCCTGGTGAGCTGCTCACCGGTGATAGATCCCGCTTCGCTCCCGGCAGCCAGGCCGATCGGGTAATCGCGGCAAGCCATCGGGACAGCCCCGGAGCTGCACCTGCGGGTCCGGGGCTGTTCCGTGCCACCTGGCGGGGCCAGGGCGATATGGCATCAGAGGGTGACCGACCCCGATGCCTTGATGATCTCCTGGAAGCCCAGCGGCGGCTTGGTGCTCGAGCACTTGCCTCCGGACCGCGGCTCGACAGCGAGGACGTTCGCCTGGTAGGTCCCGTGGCCGCTAATCCCGGCGAACTTGCCGGTACCGCTGAGGATCTTATAGGTGCCGTGCTGGCGGACCGTGAGCAGGCAGGTCTTCGGGTTGAGCGTCTGGGGGCCGGTGCCCTTGGAAGCCAGGATCTTCTCGGTGCCGCCGCCCGAGAACACGAACGTGGAGACCTTGTTGCCCTGATGGTCCACGCCTGTACCGGCGTCCGGGCCGCGGCCGATGAAAGACAGCGGGCCCGACGGTGACGTGCCTACGACCTGGACGCTGTCGTGGCCGGAAACGGCCGGGCGTGGGGCCGGCGCCGCGTTTGCTGCCCCGGCCAGCAACAGCAGTGCAGCCGCGGCACCCCCAGCGGTGACGGCGGTGACGGCGGTGACCCGGGCGCTGGGCTTAGCCCTCCGGCCGGTCCTGGCCTGGCGCTGATACTCGGCGACTTGCGCCTTCGCGATCTGGTACTGAGTGGACGGGTGCATGGTGCCCTCCTCGGTCTGGCCCTGGTTGGCCTCTGTCCCGAGGGTGCCGCCAGCCAGGCCAGCCGCGGATCGGGCGATCGCGCATCATCGCGCCCGGTGGGTCCTTAGATTCCGGGCGCACTACCTTAGGCAGGCCCCTCGTCGGGCAAACCCTCGTCAGGCAGGCCCTCGTTCAGGCAGGCCCGTCGTCGAGCAGACCCTCGTCAGGCAGGCCCGTCGTCGAGCAGGCAGGCCCGTCGTCGAGCAGGCCGGCCCGCTCGGCGACCGCGGCGGCCTGTACCCGGCCGGTGACGCCGAGCTTGCGCAAGATGCTGGTCACATGCACGCTGGCCGTCTTGGGGCTGATGAACAGCTCCGCGCCGATCTGCCCATTCGTACGGCCGGCCGCCAGCAGGCGCAGCACGGCCAGCTCCCGGCTGGTCAGCCCGTGCAGGCCGGCTGCCCCGGCCCCGGGCGCAGCCGCGGCCGGGACCGCCGGCCCGGCGTGGGTGGGCGGCTCCGCGGGGACGGCGATCCTGGCCCGCTGGGCCAACGTGCGGATGTGCGACAGCAGTGGCGCATGCCCGGCGGCTGCTCCGGCGGCGGCCCGGAGGGGCGTGACCGCTGCCTGGTGCTGCCCGGCGTACAGCAGTGCCTCGGCCTCCCGCCAGCACGCGTAGCCGGCCGCGTGCGGGAAGCCCAGGTCCTGCCAGGCCTGTGCGGCCGCGTGCCAGGCGCCGGGGTCACTGGCACCGGCGAGCCGGGTGCGCTCGGCGTGCCAGGTAGCGCGTTCGGCCGGGATGGTAGCCACCCACGGATGGTCGGTGAACGGGGCGCCGCCAGTGAGGTCCGCCCAGGCGGCCAGCTCGGCAGCGACGGCGAGCGCGGCGGCAGGCTCGCCGCGGCCCGCCCGTGCCTGTTCGGCCAGGTCGGCGCAGGCCCGCATCCCGGATGTCAGCAGGTGGCCGCAGAACTTCGCCTGGTAGGCGGCGGCCTTGCTGGCCAGTACCAGCCCGCGCTGGGCCTGGGCCAGTCCGTCATCCGGCCGCCCGGCCCAGAGGGCCAGGTCGGCCATTTGCTGCGCCTCGTGGCGGGCCGAGTCGATCAAGCCGATCGGGCCTAGTGCCTCGAGCTTGCGCTGCCGCTGGTGCGCCGCCGGCAGGTCGCCGCGCAGCAGGTCGATCTCGGCCCGGGCCTGGTGCGCATATCGGTGCTCGCGGTCAGGCTCGCCGCTGGTCAGTGGATCGATCAGCGTCCCGGCCTCAGCCGTCCGGCCCAGATAGACAAGCGCCTCGGCCGCGTTGGCGGCCAGGATGTCGGCCTTGTAATAGGCCTGCAGGCCGGCCTGGCGGGCCGCCTCCAGCCCGCGCAGCGCCGTATCGGCGGCGTCCTGGATCCGCGCCGTCCGCAGCAGCGCATCGCTGTCAAACACCGCCACCGACAACGCGGCATCGGCATCACCGGAACGCTGCGCCAGCGCCCCGGCCCGGCGGAGCAGCCCGAATCCTTCCCCGATGTGCCCTTCGTCGAAGCTGTGCAGCGGCAGGAGCGACAAGGTACGGGACATCAGCGCCGTCGCACCGACGGCCTCGCCGATCTGCAGCGCCCGGTGCAGCGCGGACAGGAAGTCATCCGGGTGCGCCTCCCCGAACAGCAGGACGTAGTAGTACCAGGCCTCGGCCTGGTCAACGGACGGCGGGGCCTGCTCAAACAGCCGCAGTGCCTCTTTGACGAGGCCCAGCCCGGCGTCGGACGGATTCGGCTGCCCAAGAAGGGTGACTCCGAGCGCCCGGAGCCGCCCGGCGCGCTCGTGAATGACCGCGGCGACAGCGGGGTCGGGATGCCCGGCGAACCGGCTGTATGCCTCGTCGGCCAGTACAGCGGCCTGCTGGCTATCACCGGAGACCAGCAAGGCATCGATGGCCCGCAGATACCAGCGAGGCAGGTCGGTCCCAGGCATATCGCCGGGCCTGGGCATATGGCCGGGGCCGGGCGTATCGCCGGGGCCCGGCACGGTGCGGCTCAGCTCGATGGCCCGCCGCCAGTGCACCGCCGCCTCGGCATAGCCGAAGACACGCTCGGCGGCCTCGGCCGCCGTTATCCGGGCCCGCAGTTCCGCCGCACCCCGCCCGGCCGCGGCCCAGTGCGCGGCCGCCTCGGCGGCCAGCGCCTGCTCACCGGTGGCCTGCATGGCCTCGGCCACCCGTTCGTGCAGCGCCAGCCGCTCGCCGGGCAGCAGCCCGGCCGCCACCGCCTCGGCCAGCAGCGCGTGCCGGGCCCGGTATCCGCCGGTGGTGCCCTCGGCCAGCAGCCGGGCCGCGGCCAGTTCCCGGAGGGCCGCCCGGCACCCGGTGGTCCCGAGTTCCGTCACGTGGCACAGCTGGCCCTCGGTCAGCAGGCGGCCAGCCACCGCCAGCGCCGCGAGCACGGCCCCCGCCTCCCCGCCGCAGCCAGCGGTCCGGGCCATCAGCAGTTCCGCCAGCCGGGCGGGCAGCCCGGCGGCCCGGCCTGGCTCGCCACCGGCCGGGTCGGCCAGCGCCGCTACCAGTTGCTCGGTGAAGAAGGGATTGCCCTCGCCGCGGGCGAACACCTCGTCGGCGAACCCGTCGGGTGACGCACCCATCAGCCCGGCCACCTGGTCGGCGACCTCGGCCCGGGACAGCGGGCCAAGCCAGATCTCCTCGGCCTGCCTGCTGCCCCGCACATGCGCCAGCCACCGGGCTAGCACCGGTTCGGCCGGAACCTCATTGCCCCGGCAGGTCACGACCACCGTGACGGCCGCGCCGCGGCCCGCCCCGGCCAGGAAGGTGAGGAAGTCAAGCGTCGTGCTATCGGCCCAGTGCACATCCTCGATCACCACGGCCAAGCCGGCCTGCCCGGCCACCTCGGCCAGCAGCTCGGCCAGCCCGGAAAACAGCCGGTCACGCTTCCACTCCGCGGGCCGGGCTCGGCTGCCCGGGTCGGCCGGCGTCAAGCCGGGCAGCAACCGAGCCGCCTCCACCCGGACGTACGCCGGCGCCCTGCCGAACGCGTTTTCCAGCAGGGCACCATCCTCGTGCCTGCTCAGCGCGTCCAGCACCCCGGCCACCGGCAGCAGCGGCAGCTTCTCGGCCAACGGCAGGCACGCCCCCCACGCCGACAACGGCCGCTCATCAACCGCCAGCCGCAGCCCCTGCGCGACAAATCGAGTCTTGCCCACGCCGGCGTCACCGGTCACCAGCAGCAGCCGCGCGCCCCCCTGCAGCGCCAGCCGCAGAGTGGACAGCTCATGCACACGGCCGACGAAACTCCCTGAACCGGTCACGCTCCCCACCCCTGCGCGAACCCAGCCACATGACCGGCGAGCACCCACAGCAGGCGGCCCAATCCGCCACCCACCCCGGCGGGCGCCCCCCAGCCCCCTCAGGCCGAGCATATGCTGGCCGCTCAGCTAGCCGCGCTGCAGGCCGATATAGCTGCCTGCCTCCCCTCCGTTTGCCAGCCGCCCGGCCGGTGACCGAACCACGGCGCTCTCCGTTTCCGTATTCCTGGCCCAGCCGGTCCCTTGTTTAACATCTGCCGTTGCAGGCCGTCACGTCAACCCACCTGCAGTGAACATGGCGCACCAGGCACGCTGCCGCCGGCCGAGGCGAGCGCCGCTCGCCCGGCATCCGCCGCGGCAGCACGGTGCCAGGCCCGCGGCGCCGTCTGACCTGTTTAACCAGTGGCCCGACCAGCACTGACAGCCTGGCGTGTTCAACCAGCGACTGACCGGCACTGATGCCCGACAGTAACCGCTGGACGGCCCAGAACTCCGGCTTCACGGTCACGGTGCCGTCTGGCTCCAGCATGAGCCCGGACCGCGGATCGTCTCCCCGGCCGGGGAGAGCCTCGGCCAGGACGTCCGTGCCGAACGTGAGCCACGGCCCCGGAAGGACGTCCTGCAAGGCCCGCGCAATCGAGGACTTCCCCGAGCTAGAGCCGCCGTTCAGCACGATCACCTGAGTCATGAAGCCGCGCGGCGGTAGTGGGCTCGGACGGTCATCAGGCCAGGCGGCCGCCGGCCTGATACTGAAGACTGAGCGTGGCGGTGGGCACAGCCCGGGTGACCTCAGCTCCGCCGCCCGGATGAAGAGCGCTGGGCCGGGCACGATAACCGTCGTGGCCGATACAGGTGACCGGTGGGCCCGGTGGCTGCTAGCTACCCGTCATGGCGGTGACGCGGCCCTCCGGGACCGGATGCTACGAGAGTCGCTCTACCCTGGGCGGGACACGATTCTCGAGAAGGCCCAGCTCAAGACGGATGACACCGTGCTGGACGTGGGGGCCGGGGACGGGCTGGTCGCGTTCGGCGCTCTGGACCGGATGGGTTCTTCCGGCCAGGTGATCCTCGCTGATATCTCGCCGGACCTGCTGGATCATTGCCGGATGGCTGCGTCGGCCGAAGGGCGGCTGGATCAATGCAGCTTTGTCTGTACGCCCGCTGATTCCCTGACCGCCATCGCCGACGCCTCGGTGGATGTTGTCACCACCCGGTCTGTGCTGATCTATGTCAGGGACAAGGCGGCGGCGTTGCGCGAGTTCTACCGGGTGCTCAAGCCGGGTGGCCGGATAAGCCTCTCCGAGCCGATCAACTGCCTGATGCGTGATCCGCCCGGCTGGTTCGCCGGCTATGACACGCGCCCGGTGGCCGCGCTGCCAGCGAAGGTTGACGCACTCTATGAAGTGCTCCAGCCAGCAGCCTCCGATCCGATGATGGATTTCGATGACCGTGATCTGGTTCGCTACGCCGAGCGGGCTGGCTTTCCGCAGATCGGTCTTGAGCTGCGCTGGAGCCTGAAGCCCACGGTGCGGCCATGGGCATGGGATACGTTCCTGCGCAGGTCAGCTAATCCTCTGGTCCCGCCGATCGGCGAGGTCCTGGCCCAGGCGCTCAGTCCTGGCGAAGTCGCTGCGTTTATCGCGGTGCTCAAACCGCTCGTCGAGTCGGGCCAGGGCCAGGAGCGGAGGGTCCCGGCCTACCTGACGGCGCTGAAGTATTAACCGGTTCTCTCACCTCGGCCGCTAGCCATTACGCAGCCGGCGCTGCTCCAGGCCGCGCCCGCGTTTCACGGGCCGAGGACTTGCTGGAGCGTGTCTGGGACGAGCTGGCCGACCCGTTCACCAACACGGTCCGGGTCACCATTGGGCGGCTGCGGCGCAAGCTCGGCGACCCGCCCGTAATCGTCACCATGCCAGGCGCCGGTACTGCATCGCCGGCCGCCGGGGCTATCCCGGTTGAGCCTGCTTCATGCCGTTAATAGATGACATGCATCCGGCCGGCAGCGTAGCCGGGTGAGCGGGGGCGGCGGATCCCGGTGGGTACGGGGGGGGACCTCCTCAGCTCAGACACACCGACGATGGGTGTGTTCGGCATTGGCCACGGAGCATGAGGAGGTCCCGATGCCTTCGATCGTAGGCGGGTTCGATATCCACCGGAAGCAGCTGACGTTCGACTACCTGGACACGGTGACGGGGGAGGTGACCCGCGGGCAGATCACCCCGGCCGACCGGGGGAACCTGCGCAGCTGGCTAGCCCGGCTGGAGAACCCGCAGGACGCCGCGTTCGCGGCCGAGGCGTGCACGGGGTGGCGGTATGTGACCGGGGAGCTGCAGCGCGCCGGGGTGCAGGCGCATCTGGCGGAACCGGCGGACACCGCGGCTGCGCGTGGGCGCAAGAAGCGCGCCAAAACCGACCGGGCGGATGCGCGGCTGCTGCGTGAGCTGCTCGCGGAGGGCCGGCTCCCGGAATGCTGGATCCCGCCGGAGCACATCCTGGAATGCCGGGCGCTGCTGGAGTGCTACCACGACTTGCGGGCCGAGCACACCGCGTGGGTCCAGCGCGTCCACGCGACCTTGTTCCACCAGGGCGCGCCGGCCTTTCACGGCCTGAGCCAGGCTGATGGGCCCGCCCAGCTGACCGCGCTGGCGCGTGCGCACCTCTCGCCGGCCGGGCAGGCGCAGATCGCTGTCTGCCTGCGGATGCTCGCCGCGGCCGAGGCAGAGCTGACCGCGATGCGCCACCGCCTGCTGGCCGCCGCCGCTCACCTGCGCGGCGCGAAAGCCCTCACCGGGTCCCTGCACGGGGTCGGCCCGGTCACCGGCCTGGCATTCACCTGCTGGCTGGGCGGCGCTGGGCGGTTTTCCGCCTCGCGCAAGGCGGTCCGGTTCTGTGGCCTGGACATCACCGTCTACTCCTCCAACGGCAAGCGCTCACCCGGGCACCTGTCCCGCCAGGGCCCACCGGTGCTGCGCTGGTGCGCTTATGAGGCAGGCAAAACCCATGCCCACGCCACTGCCCCCGACCACCCCTACTACGCCGCGGTGAAAGACCGCGCCGGCGGTAAACGCGCCGCGCTCGCCGAGGCCCGCAAGATCGTCCGGCAGGCCTGCCACATCCTCACCGAGCTCGGCGACGACGCATTCACCACGGTGTGACCGACCCGGGGGACTGGCACCGGCAGCGGGACGACGGCGGGCCCAGGGCGCCATCATCAGCCGATGAGGCACCAACCGCGGCCAGCTCCTGCCATGACCCTGTCAGGCCGCCCGCGCCCTGCCGGGCAGGGCAACCGGGCGGACGGCCTGCATAGACTGAGCGGCCGCATCCCCCGCGGCAGGGGGACAACCCATCCATCATCATGTGACCGGGCCTGCACCACCGGGCCCGCGCGCCAAGGTAAGGCTGGCTGCCCCACCACCCTCCCCCGCACCACCGGTGCCCCCCTCAGCGGCCACCCGGGCCGCCTGCGACCACCTGGAGGCCATCACCGGGCACATCCCCTCATCATCCGGGCCGGGCCAGCCCTCCTGCCCCCGGCGGCCAGATCATCCGCACCCGCAAGTCCAGCGTCAAGAGCGCCTGCGGCGTCGCTGCGCGAGCGCTCCGCGCCTCCTGACCCTGGCCTTCCGGGCGCGCTACATTGGCACCTGCCCAGGGGCAGGACGGGCCAGCGGACGACACCCTGGAACAGGGCTGCCAATCAGAAATCAATACACAAACCGGACAGTTGCCTGGCAGGGCCGTCACAGGTAAGGGTCATACGGTGACGACGCCACCTCCTGCCACCCAGGCTGAGCACAACCGGCAGACGCGGGACGCCTATGACCGGCTCGCAGCAGTCTGGGCCGCCACGACCGATGATGGGCCTTTTAACGGCCTGCTGGAGCGGCCCGCGCTGCGGTCCCTGGTGCCCGCAGACCTGGCCGGCGCAGTCGTGCTTGACGCCGGCTGTGGCTCGGGGGCGCAAGCCCAGTGGCTGCTCGATCAGGGCGCTGACGTAATCGGAGCCGACCTGAGCCCCCGGATGGTCGAGGAGGCGCGGCGCCGGTGCCAGGGCCGGGGGCGGTTTGTGGTGGCGGACCTGGCCGAGCCACTGCCCGTCGACCCCCAGTCGCTCGATGGCATAACCAGCTCGCTCGCGCTGCATTACGTCCGGGACTGGAGTGTCCCGCTCCGGTCATTCGCATCGGCCCTGCGGCCAGCCGGGTGGGCTGTCATCCCCCTTGATCACCCGTTCGGCCCGCGCCTGCCAGGTCAGCAAGGCGGGTACTTCGACACCGAACTGGTGACCGACATCTGGTGCAAGGCCGACATCGAGGTATCCCAGCGGTTCTGGAAACGGCCGCTGTCGGCTGTTGCCGACGCCTTCGCCGGTGCAGGATTCGTCATCGACCGGATCGCTGAGCCGCAGCCGTCGCAGGAAGCGCTCGAGCGCTATCCAGCCGAGCTGGCAGGCATGGCCGGCGTTCCGACCTTCATCGTCTACCGGCTCAGGCTGGCGCGCTGACCGGGAGTACTCGCAGGCTCCCGGCCGTGGTCGTATTTGCGGCGGTCAGCCCCGGCGCCGTGCTTCCATCAGCCGCAGGATGAGCGGAGTGAAGATCAGCTGCATGGCCAGCTCCATCTTCCCGCCCGGGATGACGATGATGTTTGGCCGGGACATGAACGAGTCGTGCAGCATCGACAGCAGGTAGGGAAAGTCGATGCCTTTCGGGGTAGCGAACCGGATGACGACAAAGCTTTCGTCGGCGCTCGGGATGTGCCGGGCGATGAACGGATTCGACGTGTCCACCGTCGGGACGCGCTGGAAGTTCACGTGCGTCCGGGAGAACTGTGGGCAGATGTACTTCACATAGTCCGGCATGCGCCGCAGCACCGTCCCGACCACGTCCTCGCTGGTGTACCCGCGGGTGCCCTTGTCCCGGTGCAGCTTCTGGATCCACTCCAGGTTGATGATCGGGACCACCCCGACCAGCAGGTCCGCATGCTGGGCGACGTCCGCCTTTTCGGTGACCACGGCACCGTGCAATCCCTCGTAGTAGAGCAGGTCGCTGCCGGGGTCGACATCTGCCCACGGCGTGAAGGTCCCGGGCTGCTGGCTGAACGGCCTGGCCTCCTGTGCGTCGTGCAGGTACTTGCGGACCTGGCCGCGACCGTCCTCGCCATACTCGCGAAACAGGGTCTCAAGCTCTTCGAGCAGGTTGGCCTCGGGGGAGAAATGGCAGAAGTGGTGGTTGCCTTCCTTGTCGGCGTCCGCCGTGGCGGCCTTCATCTGCTCCCGGTCGTACCGGTGGAACGAGTCGCCCTCGACGATCGTCGCGTTGATCTTCTCACGCAGGAAAATGTGCTGGAACGTCCTGGTTACCGACGTAGTGCCCGCACCGGACGACCCGGTAATGACCACGATCGGGTGCTTGGCTGACACCAGTCCTCCCGGGCTCAGGGGATCCGGAACAGGGACCGGCTGTTGAAGAGTGAGTCATCGAAGGCCGGCCCCTGTTCGCTGGCCTGGTCGCGGTGATAGTGCTCGATCCGCTCGACCTCGTTCCTTGACCCAAGTATCAGCGGCACGCGCTGGTGCAGGCTGGTGGGCTGGATTTCCATCACGCGCTCGCGTCCCGTGGTGGCCCCACCGCCGGCCTGCTCGACGATGAAGGCGACCGGATTGCACTCATACAGCAGCCGCAGCCGCCCTGGCTGGGCTGGTTGCTTGCTGTCCCTGGGGTACAGGAAGACACCGCCCCGGGTCAGGATGCGGTACGTCTCCGCCACCAGCGAGGCGATCCAGCGCATGTTGAAGTCCCGGCCGCGCGGTCCGGTGCTGCCCGCCAGGCACTCGTGGATGTAGCGGCGCACCGGCGACTCCCAGAAGCGCTCGTTAGAGGCGTTGATCGCAAACTCGCCGCAGTCTTCGGGGATGCGCAGCCGTGGATGGGTGAGGATGAAGGCCCCGATGTCGCGATCAAGCGTGAATCCGTTAACGCCGTCACCGGTGGTGAGGATCAGCATCGTGGACGGCCCGTACAGCGCGAAGCCTGCACACACCTGAGCGGTGCCCGGCTGCAGGAAGTGCCCGGCCCGCGGCTCCGCTCCGGGGTCGGGACTGCGCAGGATCGAGAAGATCGTGCCCACCGAGATGTTGGCGTCAATGTTGCTCGAGCCATCCAGTGGGTCGAACACCAGGAGGTACTTCCCGCGCCGCCCGGCTCGCACGACGGGGCAGATGTCTTCCATCTCCTCCGACGCCATCGCGGCCACGTGCCCGGTCCATTCCGTCTCCCCCACCATCACCTCATTGCTGATGAGGTCCAGCTTCTTCTGCACGTCGCCCTGAACGTTCTCCGTCCCCGCGCTGCCCAGCGTGCCAGCCAGCGCGCCGCGGCTGACCTGGTTACTGATGATCTTCACGGCCGTCGCCACCGCATTAAGCAGCCCCGAGAAGTCGCCCGTCGAACCGGGATGACGATGTTCGCACTCGATGGTGTAGCGGGTCAGTGTCTTGCGTTCCTCGCGCATGCTGCTCAGGCTCTCACTGCCATGGCGACCAGCCCTTACCCGGTGCCACCAGCGCGGTGGTCACCTTGTCCAGTCCCAGCATGGCCCGGCCTCCCATCACGCCCCGGTCGTGACCTCAGCCACCCTCTCGCAGGGTATGAAAACACCCCGATCACCGCCTCACCCGGCAGCGGGGTCAGCAGGGTGAACTTCCACCCCAGTGACCTCTCCTCCGGAAGGCCCTCATCCCGATCATCTGCCGGGCCGGGGACAGGGGGCTACGGCCAATGGCCGGCCAGGCGAGGGACTTTGTGCTCACGCTTGGCCACCGCCGTGCGAGCCCTGACAGCGGCGGGAACATGAGATTCTGCACCCAGATGGGAGGCGAGGTGACGCGGCTTTCATGGCGGAAGTGCCACTGCCCGAGCCTGCCAGCCGGGAGCCCGCCATCGGCGAGGTCCTCGCCGTGCTGCCGGGAAAGCCGACGGCCACCCTAAGAGTCCTGATCGTTCCCCACTTCGCCGGGCCTCATGTCGCGGATCTCTGAATTCGATTGCGCCGTCTGAATAACTGCCGTCTCGTAAGTGCTATTGTACACCACAAGCGCATTATCCGTCGAACGAATGAAGTTCGCCCAGGCCCGTTGCGAACTTTGCAGTCCGGTGTCAGGGCTATGCACGAGCGCCCATCCTGCTGCCAACAGGCCTTCTCTGAGCTTTCGGTACATGAGCCAGCGGTCCCCGAGCCGGTAGAGCGCCACGATGCTTGTCAGTACCGCAGCGATCAGACTTAATGCGAACGTGAGCCACCGCACGACCGAGCCGCCCGTTCCGGATAGATTTAGGCCGACCAGCGATGGCACAGCGATGGCTGATATAAGGGCTAGCGTCCTCAGCAGATAGAACCATTTTCTGCTCGACTCTGCATTTCGCTGTGCATGCGCCAGCTCAGCTTTCCATCTAGTCCACGAGGCTCTATGGACGTCATCGATCAGAAAACGCTGAGCGCCTTTTTCCACTACTTCGCTAGCTTGCCTCCGAAAATTCTGGTTATCGGTATCCGCCACATTAACTCATCCCCCCACAGCCCGCCCAGCATGGGAATCGCCGTGACAAAGACTACGCTGACAGGTCCGATGTCAGGTACCAGTGACGTGACCCGGCCGGGACGCCAGAACTGGGGGATCTGCGGGCGGCTGTCTGGACGTCCGGCCCGTTCTCCAGACATCCGATTCAGCCCTCGTGGGCGTGGCAGGGCGCGCAGCCCGGGCTGAGCCGCTCGGCGGTCGGCAGCGGTGCGGCAGCATGACCGGGCGCCGCGGTCACCACTGCCGCTCAACAGGAAGAAGCACCGCAAGTCGTTCAGCCCGGCCCAGATGTTGAAACGTCACCGTCCCCCGGGCCGTGGTCCTGCCGCATACTGGTCCGGTGGGACCGGCAGCTGATTCCGTCAGGTGGCAGATGCAGCCCGCTGCGGTCCGCCGCAGGCGGGCGCGTGGCCCGCGGTTAGCAGGGCCATCCGACCTGGCCCTGCACCGGCTGGCCGGCTGGTACGCGATCGCCCTGCGTCTCGGCGGCGCTGTCTTGTTCACGGCGGTAGCCGTGCTGGCCGCAACGAAGCAGATCTCCGGCTGGTGGCTGGGCGCGCCGCTGACTGCGCTGTGCCTGTGGTCG
Source organism: uncultured Actinomycetes bacterium (assembly GCA_963834515.1). Classification (GTDB taxonomy): domain Bacteria; phylum Actinomycetota; class Actinomycetes; order Streptosporangiales; family Streptosporangiaceae; genus RYN-230. The sequence goes on from CAWICB010000003.1 coordinate 540,474, forward strand.
GCCTTCTTCACCTGGCGGGTCCGGCGGTCCGGGCTCACGGCGACCGTGGTACTGGCCGATGCAGCGGTTATCTCGGCGCTGGCGCTGGCGCAGCAGCACCTGGTCCCGGTCGTGCTGATCACGGACAGCACGACCTGGATGCTCCCGCTGGCCTGCACGTCGGTGTACATCCTGCAAATCGCGCTGCCGCCGTGGCTCGGGCTGACCGGGGCCGCGATGGTGGTCATCGCCTACGGGCTCGGCACCGGCCACCCGGCCGATGCCTGGCTGCTGGTGGTGGAGACGATTGTCGCGGCCGGGCTGGTGGCGGTAATCCGCGGCGGCGCCCGGCAAGCGGACGCGATCGTCGCTGCCGGCCTGGAGACCGAGCGGCAGATCCGGGCCGAGGAGGCGCGGCGCGCTGACGAGCGGGAGCAGCACCGCCAGCTGCACGACACCGTCCTGTCTACCCTGACCATGGTCGCGGCCGGCGCCTATGCCCAGCCGTCCCCCGCGCTGACCGCGCAGGCCGCCCGGGATCTGCGTGTGCTGCAAGGGCTCGCGGGCGCCCCGGCCGTGCCGGGTGGGCTGGCGCCGCTGGCTGATCTGAGACCGAAGCTGGAACGGGCCGCGGTCAGCACTGAAGACCTGGCCGTGCGGCTGAAGCTCGTCCCGGTCACGCTGCCGTCTCTGGTCGCGGATCAGCTTGTCGCCTGCGTGGGCGAGGCGCTGCGCAACGTCGAGCGGCACGCCGGGACCGGCCAGGCGGAAGTGACCGTCACCGGCGGCACGGGCTGGGCGATCGTCAAGATTACTGACCGCGGCCGCGGGTTCGACCCGGCCGCCACCCCGCCATCCCGCCGCGGCATCCGCGAGTCGATCACCGGGCGGATGGTGGCGGCCGGCGGCCGGGCCGCGATCGCCAGCCATCCCGGCGCAGGCACGACCGTCACTGTGAGCTGGCCGGCATGACCGCCGTGCAGCCGACGGCGATGATGTCCGGCCGCTATCAGCGGGCGTTCACCATCGCTGTGGTCTTCCTCGTCGCGGGCTGGCATCTCGCTGGAGCGGGCGGGCAGCTGGTGCATAACCGGGCGGCGTACGCCTCGTTTGCCTTCCAGGTCGCCATGTGGCTGGTCATGGCGCTGGCGATCACCATCGGGTCGGTTCTGGTGCTGCGCGGAGTGCCCGGCTGGCGCCCGGCCTGGACGGTGGCCGTGATCGCGCTGGCCGCCAGCACGGCAGCGGCGGCGGCCAGCCCGGCCGGCCAGATGCTGGCGGTCAACTGGGCGTGGGGCAGCGCCGGCTGGACAGGCGTGCTTGTACTGCTGCACCGCCGGTTCGCCGAGCTGGCGGGGTTCCTCGCCGCCGAGGCCCTGGCCATCCTGGGCGTGCAGGTGTGGGATGGGCTGGACCACACCGACCTGGCCGGGTTCCTCGCCCTGCTGGCGTGGTCGACCGGGGCCCAGGTGGCGGTCGCCGCCGGGGTCAGGGCGCTGGATGGTGCCGCCGGCCAGGCCGCCGCGGCCGCGCGAAGTGAGCATGCCGCGCGGGAGCGGGCTGCCACCGCGGAGATCATCCGGGCCGCCCGGCACGCCCGCTGGCTGGCGCTGCAGGAAAGTGCCGTCCCGCTGGTCGCCGAGCTGGCGGCGGGGACCGCTGACCCGGGTGACGCCCAGGTGCGCACCAGGTGCGCGGTCCAGGCGGCCCGGCTGCGCCGGCTGCTGGCCGAGGGCGACGAGGTACCCGGATCGCTGGTGCACGAACTGCACGCGAGTGCCGACGTGGCCGAGCGGCGCGGGGTCGCCGTCGAGATCGAGACGGCCGGGCCGCTGCCGCAGGTACCCGCCCCGGCCCGGCGGCTGATCACCGACACGGCCATCGCAATCCTGACCGCCGCGCGCAGCCAGGCGCGGATCACCCTGGCGGCGGTGGCCGCCGGAATCGCCGTCAGCTTCGTCGCCGATACCGGCGCGGTCATCCGGCTGCCCGCAGCCGGCGACGGGGTCGCCATCGAACAGCAGCAAGACGGCCGCATGCTCTGGGCGGAGGCGCGATGGAACAGCCGGTGACGGTCGCGATCATCGAAGACCATCCGGTCGTCACCGAGGGAGTGGCGTCCTGGATCCGGTCTGATCCGGGCCAGCGGGTGCGGGTGGTGCAGACGGCGCGCGACCTGACCGGGCTCCGCGCCGTGCCGCAGCCGCGGGCCGACGTGGTCATCCTGGACCTGGAGCTGTCCGGTGAGCTGGTCACCACGCAGATCCCTGGGCTGGTGGCAGCCGGATACCGGGTGGTGGCCTTCTCCGGGCACAGCGATCCGGCGATCGTGATGGAGACGCTGGACAACGGCGCGCACGCCTACGTGTCCAAGGAGGAGGGCCGCGACCATCTGGTCGAGGCCGTGCTGGCGGCTGCCGCCGACCGGCCGTACGTGACCCGGTCGCAGGCCAGGGCGATGCTCGCCGACCAGCGCCCAGCCCGGCCGGCGCTGTCGGAGCAGGAGCGGCAGGCGCTGCTGCTGTGGTTCCAGGGCATGTCGAAAGCATCGGTCGGGCGGCGCATGTCGATCAGCGAGAACACGGTCCGGCAGTACATCAGCCGCGCGCGCGCCAAGTACGCGGCCACCGGGCGAACCGCGCCGAGCAAGGATGCGCTGCTGGCCCGCGCGATCGAGGACGGCGTGATCAAGCCGGGTGAGATCACGCCCTACAGGTCGTTCGCCCGCGCCGCCGCCGGCCCGGCCCAGCCCGGGTGCCCCGGGCCAGTGAACGGCCCGGGACACCCAACTCCCCCCCCGGAGCTGCCCTAGGCGAATCGGCCGCAGGCCGGCGCCAGGCTGCATGGCCGGGCGCCGCGGTGTCATCAGATGGCGGGCTGGTGCACAGCCAGCATTCCCGATCGAGGGCGTCACTGTCATGACGCCCGAGCGGGTGACACGACGGCGGGCGGTCAGGCAGCACGTCCACTCACGTCCACCCCGGCAGGTCACCGCCCCGGAGCGGGTTTAGGCGGCCACAGTGCTGCTAGCTGTGCGGGGCTGATGTTGCCGCCACTGCAGACGATGGTCACGTTCCGGCCCGCGAACCGCTGGGGGTCGCCCAGCACCGCCGCCAGGGCGGCCGCGCCGGCTGGCTCGACGAGGTTGCGCGTCTTCTCGATCATCACCCGCGTCGCGGTCTTCAGCGCATCCTCAGAGACCAGGACGAAGTCGTCCAGCAGATCCCGCAGGATCTGCTGCGGCAATTCGAACGCGGTCCTGGTGGCCAGCCCCTCCGCGAACGTGCTGGTGACATCCTCGACGAGCGTGCCCGCCTGCCAGGAGCGGTAGGCGGCCGGGGCGGCTTCGGACTGCACACCGATCACCTCGATCGACCGGCGCACGGCCTTGGCCACGATGCAGGCTCCCGCCACCCCGCTGCCGCCGCCGACCGGGACTACGATCACCTCGGTGTCTGGCTGGGCCTCGAGGATCTCCACGGTGGCGGTGGCCACGCCCGCGATGAGAGCCGGCTCGTTCCCGGAGTGGATGTACCGGTAACCATGCGCGGTGGCCTGCTTCTCGCAGTGCTCGCGGGCGTCGTCGAAATCGGCGCCGCGGAAGATTACCTCGGCGCCCAGGGCCCGCATCGACTCAACCTTCACCGGGTTGGCCTGCTCGGGCATGCAGATCACGGCCCGCACGCCGAACAAGTCCGCCGCGTAGGCAACCGACTGGCCATGATTGCCGGTCGAGGCGGTGATGACGCCCCGATGCCGGTCATCCATTCCCAGCTGGCTGACCAGGTTCACACCCCCGCGGACCTTGAACGCGCCTACCGGCAGATGGTTCTCGTGCTTGACCCGCACGTGGGCCCCGGTCATGGCATCCAGCGCCGGGTAACGGTACAGGGCAGTCGCCCGCAGGTAGGGCGCGATGCGCTGGCGCGCCGCGAGGACGTCCGCGAGATCTGGCACCGGGGAGACGCCCATGCTACGTGTCTACCACGGCATACCCAAAGTGATCAGGCAGCGGGGCGGCCGTGCCGGATGAATCCCGCTCAGCTTGTGAAGCACCGCCTCACCAGCCATGGTTGCTGTGGAGCGTCTCGCCGGGGTGCTGGCCGGGCAGCGCGGTGGTCGCGCCGCCCAGCGGGGCAGGTACGGCATCGACGGCGGGTTCGCCGGGCTGGCGGTGTCCGGCGTGCTTGAGGCGGGGCTGGCGGGCACCGTGGCCTGGGCCGTGCGCGATCGCAGGCCGGCCGTTGCCGCGCTGGCTGGCGCGGGCGGCGCGGTGGTGGCGGGGTCAGCGGCCAGTTATCTGTACTGCACTGGGCCAGGCAAGCGGGCGATCTGGGCACAGCTGCTGGATGAGCTGGGCCTGCGGGGTGACGAGCACGTGCTGGACGTGGGATGCGGCCGCGGCGCGGTGCTGATGCTGGCGGCCCGGCGGCTGCCCGCCGGCCGGGCGGTGGGAGCAGACGTGTGGCGCCGCCGCGACCAGAGCGCGGACCGCTACGCCGCCGTGCTGCGGGACGCCGGCTGCACTGACGTGGCCGTGCGGCAGCTGGACTGGCGGACCTGGTATGGCATACCAGGTCATCACTTCCCCCTGGTCGCAGCCACCCGGCCACCCGGCTGACGCCCGCCAGCCATGGCCGGTCGGGGCCAGGTGTGAGATCAGGCGCCGCTCGTTCGCATGTCCGGCAGGCGTCGGTGCGAAGCGTCCCCCGTTCGGTTCGGCAGAGCATGCTCGCCGGGGCGCTGGTGCCATGATGGGCGCGTGATCACTGCGGATGAGATTGACACCCTGCTGTTTGACGTGCTCGGCACCGTGGTGGACGAGCCGGGTCGATGCGCGCCGAACTGGCGGCCGCGCTGGACCAGGCCGGTGCGGGGCGGCAAGCTGAGGCGCTGGTAACGGCGTGGGCGCAGCGCTTCGACGCCCTGGTGTCTGCGATCGGCCTGGGGGCGAGGTGGCGATCCACCGACGACCTGAACGCCGAGGCACTCGCCGACGTGCTGCGGCACGGCCCGCGACTGCCGGAGGCTGCTGTCCGGCAGCTGGCGCTGGCTGGGCACCGGCTCCGGCCCTGGCCCGACGCGCAGGCCGCGCTGGGCCGTCTGGCCGGGCGTTTCACCGTGGTGGCGCTGTCGAACGGTAACTTGTCGATGCTGACCGACCTGTTCGCGTCCGCCGGGCTCACCTGGCACTGCGTGCTGTCCGGCGAGATGGTGCACGCCTACAAGCCGGACCCTGCCGTGTACCGGTTCGCGCTGGACCGGCTGGCGCTCGACCCGGCCCGGACGCTCATGGTCGCCGCCCACCCCTGGGACCTGCGCGCCGCCGCGGACCATGGGCTGCGCACCGCCTACATACAACGCGCAGGTGAAGGCGCTCCCGCACCGTCGGACACGTTCGGCCTCTCAGTCCCGGACCTGGCCGCCCTCGCCGCGACGCTGCTCACCGGGGCGTGAGACGCCGGGGTCACTGCCGCGAGGTAACGCCGCCCGCCAGCACGGCGGCGAGCCAGTGGCTGCGGGCCGCTGCGGAACTCAGTCGGGTATCGCTGGCCTAGCGGCGGCCGTGCCGCGGGCTACTGGCGGGAGCGCCGCGGACGGAACTTAATCCAGGCCAGGATGCCAATGAGCGCCAGCAGAATCCACGGGGAGAACAGGACGTGCGCAGCGAAGCTGAGGACGGTCAGGGCCACGATGGCGAGGAGGACGAGGATGATGATCACGAACATGGTGGTCGGTCTCCATTGGTGTCGCAGTGGTTGTGCTGATGTCTCCAGGCTGCCGCCGCCGGCTGCCTGCGTCGATCGGGATCAACCCCGATCCGACCCTGAGATGCATCCCGCGCGCACCAGGGTCAGCCCTGACCCAATGGGCTTCCAGTGGCCGGTCCCGGGACCTGCTAACGCACCGGCCGCCGACCTGCGCACCAGTTCCGGTCGGCTGCCGCTCCCGCCACTCACCGTCTCTCGCTTACGCTAAGAGACGGTGCTGGAGCCAGAGCCCTCGTGCGGGATTCGCCCATGGCCCGGCATGTTGCGCCGGAAACGGCATAGGGGGTGGCGAATGTGAGTGCGGCCGAATATCCGGTTCCCCAGCCAGTGGCGGGGCGTGGTGCACTGTTCGTGGAGCACCGGCTGAAGACTCCGCAGGTATCTGAGTCGGCTTACATCGCGCCGTCGGCCGTGCTGGCCGGCGACGTCACAGTCGGCCCGCACAGCCGGGTGCTATTCGGCGCCGTGATCACCGCCGAGGGTGGCCCGGTGGAGATCGGCCGGAACTGCGTGATCATGGAGAACGCGGTCGTCCGGGGTGTGCCAGGCCAGGAAACCCGCTTCGGTGACGAGGTACTCGTTGGCCCGCACGCTCACCTCACCGGCTGCGTGATCGAGGGCGGCTCGCGCATCGCGACCGGCGCCATGGTGTTTAACGGCGCCCGCGTCGAAACGGGCGCGGAGGTCGAGTTCAATGCGGTGGTCTACGTCAATACGGTCGTCCCGGCTGGTACGGCGGTGCCGATGGGCTGGTTCGCCGGCGGACAGCCCGCCGAACTGGTGGCACCGGGAGACTGGGACCGTATCCGCGCGCTCATGGGCCCGCTCGACTATCCGGGCACCGTCTTCGGGGTGGGTGCCAGTTCACTGATGCCCGACATTGCCCGCCGCTACGCCCGGGGACTGGCCCTGCATCACCGGGATCACATTCTCCCCGACGAGCGCCACTTGCTCACCCAGGAGGACGGGCACTAGCCCGCCAGGCATGAGCCCAGGCCGCTGCCCCGGGGACATCCTCATCATTGGCCGGCCAGCGTTAACGGGCACCCCGCGTTCCCGATGCCGGAGGATTAGGTATCGGTGCGTCGTTCAGCTGCTGGTCAATGTCCACGAGAATGGCATCGTCTTCGATCTTGCATGCGTACACCGGGATGGGGCCACAGGCAAACACGCCGACGGCCTCACCGGTGGTCAGGTCATAGCGTGATGCGTGGGCCGCGCAGACCAGCGTGTCATCGTCCTGGAGGGTTCCCTCGTGCAGAGGTTGCTGCTGGTGCGTGCAAGTGTTGTGAATCGCCCTGACATCATCATCATCGAGGCGGATGAGGCAGATCGGTTCGCGTAGCTCGTCCACGAGCATGGTGTCACCAACCTCTAGGTCGTCGAGGTTCGCGACGACTACGAACGTCATGGCTGTCCCCTTCTGCTTGCGTTCCGCCGGGGTGCCGGCTGGCTGCCACGCACCTCGATCCAGCCATTGCGGATCCGGGTAGGCAGCACGGGTTGCGGCTGGCTTGCCGGACCACGGCTGACGCAGCCGTCGGCGAGCGCGAAACGTGACCCGTGCAGCGGGCAAGTCACGGTCAGGTCTGCGACTGGGCCGCGGCTGAGCAGGCCACCAGCGTGGCTGCAGATGTTGTCAATGGCGTACAGGCGGCCCCGGTGGCGGTACAGCATGATTTGACGTCCCTCGGCCTCGACAGCGGTCGGCGAGTCGTCCGGCAAGTCCGCCTCCTGCAGCGCGCGGGTCCACCGCCGCGGCCCGGCCGACCACGCAACCCGGTTGACCATCACACCCCTGGTGAATACGAGATGACCGCCGAGGTAACCGGCCGTGGCCGTGACCGTGAGGCTAGCCACGCCCAGAGCGCGTGCCGTGCCATGGTGGCCGCCCACCCGGGTGCCCAGGGAGGCACCTTGCAGCCCAAGGCCCAGTGTGTTGAGAAGCCCGTGGAACAGCCCGACGCGGCGGTCCTGATCGTTGCTGACGGTCCAGTCGCCCAGACCGGTCAGGGCGGTAGCGCCCGCGGCGACGATACCGGCCGCGCTCAGCACGCCAGCAGCGCCGATTCCGCGCCGCTGAGCGGGGTCGCGGTCCATAGCGTCCAGCACCGCGACACCTGCCCACAGCCCGATGGGCAGGTCGCTAAGTGCTGGGTGCAGCGGGTGGCCGACCCATCGGCCGCCATGCAGCAGCTCAAGAACCAGATTGTCTTGATGCCGTTCGCGGACTGGCTCCAGCACCCCGGTCAGCCAGTCGCTCAGCGCCCGGAGCCAGCCGAGCCGGTCGATCCGGGCCGCGAAATCGCCGTGCCAGCTGACCAGCCAGGTAGTGGCGCCGGGGGAACTGCCAGCCGGCTCGACCTGCTGGCTAGCTGCCTGCGGATCGTCGGCCTGGCCGCTGCCTGTTTGCATCACGTTCCCTCACAGCGTCAGCTTGTGGCTCGATCCTGGAGAGAATCTTCTAGCTCTTCGCCCATTCTGCTTGTCTCACCTTGCGGCACATGCCTGCTGGGAACCACGGAAATCGCTGGCCATCCCGGGCGGCCTCTTGGCGGCGAAGCTGCCGGCCCGTGATGATTCAGGTATGACTGCGGGCACAGCTACGGGAGTTACCGCCAGTCCCTGGGTCCCAGTGCTCGCGGCAGCCGTGGGCGCAGGTGCCGCTCTTGTAGTTGGAATCCTGACCCAGTGGTGGACCGGGCGTCGAGAAAGCGTGCAGTGGTCTCGCGAGCGAGAGGACCGCAAGGAGCAGTGGGAGCGCGAGCGCCAAGACCGGCTGGACGACTCACTTCGCGTCCTGTGTTCCGACTTTGCGGCTGCCGCACGGGAGCTTCTTCATCTGGCACGAAGGCTGCAGCGCAGTTCAAATCCAGGGGCTCAGCGAAAGCGTATCGACGACGTTCATCTCCGGGTGCGTTCCCTGAACGAGCAAATTCGGCTGCTTGCGAATCGCGAGGTTCAGCGCACAGCACAAACTGTGGTGCACCACGCATACGCGGTTCGCGCCGTCATCGCCGAGCAGAGGCCCGACGAACGATTCGCCGTGTATGGAGAGCCAGTCGACACGCGTTACCTGGACGCGGTCAGGGACTTCTACAAAGCGGTAAGGAAACAGCTTGGCGTGCCTGAAGCGGAAGAGCTCGCTCCCTTGCAATTCGCAGCCGATGACCCGTGGGCCGAAACAAGTGGGCAGGGCGACGGGACTGTATCCACTCCCACCTGAGAGCCAGCAATATCGCGCCGCTAATCTGCGGGTCAAGGGGCTGGCTCAGGCCCGGGTGCTGGGATTGCTTTGCCTGGCATCGCCGATCAGGAGAGTGGCCAGCCCGAAGCCGAGAAGACACAGTCCGGCACCAAGACCGGTGACCGTCGATGGTGCCACCGCCCAAGCCAGCCCGACCACCAAAGCCGCCACTGCGGGTGCCGGCGTGTCAGTCAGGTCCCACGATGAAGCACGTGGTCGGGGGGGAGCAGGTGTTCTGGCCGCCGCAGGTGTTGTTCTCGGGGTTGCAGGTGTTCTGGTACCAGCAGGTGTTGCAGGTGTTCTGGCCGGCGCAGGTGCAGGTGTTCTGGCCGCAGTTCGTGTTGCAGGTGCGGCAGGTGTTCTGGCCGCAGTTCGTGTTGCAAGTGCGGCAGGTGGGGCAGGTGTTTATCGGCGCCGTCTGCGGCGCGAGTTCCGGGACGGCGCCGCTGGCCCCGCCCAGCCGGACGTCGAGGTCGAATTCGTCCACCGGCTGCGGGCTCTTCACCCAGGTGTAGGCGATGGTGGTGTCGTGGCGGATGCTGACCCAGGTGGCCGCCAGGCCGGGGAAGGGCGACTGGTCGGCCGGGATGTCCTGGGCGGAGATGATGTCGGCCACGGTGAACTCGGCGTAGTAGTCCAGCTTCGCGGTCAGGTACAGCCGCTGGTAGCCGGGCCGGTCGCTGTCGCCGGGCAGCCCGGTCAGCTCGGTGACCCGCAGCGCGGGCTGGGCCGGGTCGGGTTTGAGCTGGCTCACGTAAGGGTGCTGCGGCAGCGGCTGCGACGGCTGCTCGTCAGCAGGGCCGGGCTCGTCGGTCATCGCGCACCCTCCCTAGGGCGGCACCCAGCAGCCGGCCGAACTTACTGTGCCACGGTCGCCCGGCCACCGCTGCGCCCTTTAAACGCGATATACGCCTCCCCCGGTGCCGTGTCAACAAGCGGCGGGCCGGGCTACCCACCGGAAGCGGGCGTGAGTGGTGCCTGGCTGAGCCCGTACCTGGTGCGCTGCAGAAGGCCGATGATCTGGTCTTCGGGTGGCCCGCCGGGACCTAGCAGCCGGTTGCAGTGCATGTGCACGTGGCTGCCATACAAGGCGGTGGCCGGCTGGGCGATCTGCCCGGCGCCGGCCAGCTCATGCAGCTGCAGGGCCAGCCTGCTGATCTGCTGGTCCCTGGCGGCGAATGCCCGGGCCAGCGCATCCCCGCCCGGCTGCCGGAGCAGGTGGCCCGGGTCGCCGAGCAGTGCCCGCAGCGCTGCCTGCCGTTGCCGGTAGTCCTGGCCGCTCGCGTTCCTGGCCGGGACCCTTTCCCGGTACCAGGCGAGCCGCTCGGCCGGGCTGGCTCCCAGGCTGCCGAGCAGCTGGTCGATGCTCAGCACGCCCAGCGTGGTCAGATCGAAGCCGAGCACACCGGTACGGCTCAGCCGCAGCGCCTCGACGGTGAACCGGCTATCCGCCCCGAAGACCGACTCGGCCAGGCTCATCGCGGCCGGGCCGCCGTACCGTTCCACTTCCCGGTCGTAGGTGTCCAGGCACAGCCTGCTGCACAGCCCGCCGGTGAGCAGCGCGTCGGCCCAGGCGAGGACCTCGGGAAGAAGCTTGCCGGTCAGCCGGTCGGGCTGTCCGTGGAAGCGCAGCCGGAGATGGGGGTCGGGATCGGCGTAGCGGATGAAAAACCAGTCATCGGCAGTGTCGGCGGCCAGAGCCTGCTCGCACAACTCCGGGACAGGCCCGGTCAGCAGGTCATCGTGCAGAACGCGCGGGGAGTAGAGCTTGGCGAACAGCCAGTCGCTGCCGGGGGCCCGGATCCGGTCACGGGTGGTGGCCAGCCGCGCGGGCACCGGCCTAGCCGAGCTGCCGGTCACGTCGGGCGGGCGGAGGACGAGCGGGACCACGATCTCGCTGATGAAGCGGCCAGCCGGCCCAGGCATCCACGCGCCGTCCGGGCCTGGCAGCGCCTCTTCGATCACCACCTGGCCCGCCCCTTCCACTTTGGCCAGTTCCGCGCTCAGTTCGTCGGCCTGCGCCGGGTCCTCCAGATCGAGCAGCAGCCGGTTGTCGGCGAACCGGAGGCAGGCATAGCGGGGGACCTGCCACCGCTGCCGCCAGCCAGCCAGCCGCCCGGGAAACTCACCGGGCCCGCCGCCGGCCAGCTCCTGGGCCGCCCGGCGGCCCAGCCGCCAGCGGGCGAGAGACAGCACGATCCGCCCGGCTTGCACCCGCGGCAGCACCGGCAGGGCTGATGCCGGGCCCCAGTCAAAGCCGCTGAGCTGGGCCAGCCGGTCCCCGCGCACGTCGTCGAGGAACCGGCACACATCGGGTGCGGCCATGTTGTTGAGCATGTGGCCCGCGCAGCCGATCACGTCGGCGTCATAGCGGGGCCAGCGGACATAAAACCGGCCCGCCCGGATGCCGACCACCAGTTCGCCGAGCGGGATCACCCGGCTGGGCCCCACCCCGGGTGTGGCGCCGACGGCGATCTCATAGCGGCGCGGGTGGGGGCGGACGGTGACATTGGCCGACCTGAAGTGCCCAGGCAGGTAGACCAGCTCGGCCCACCGTGCGCCGGGGCGGTGCGCCTGCTCGGCGCTGCCGATCTCGCCGAGACCTGCCAGCGCCTGCTCGCCGAGCAGGTCGGCGAAGCGGCCGAGGTTCCGTCCCGCGGCGGTGGCCCCCAGGTTCGGGCCGACCACGACCTGGAACCGGCCGGCATCTAGCTCCGCGGCCGACGCGGCGGCCACGAACAATGACAGGTCGAGAGAGGACGGGACATTGCCCGGGCCGGGAGAGCACGTTTCGAGCTGGGACAGCATGTCATCGTCGAGGTCAACGACGAGGTTACGGTCGCGCAGGGCGCGGACGGCCAGATCGTGCAGCGCCTGGTTGCGCTGCCCGGCCCGGCGCGGATCCGGCCCGGAAGCGCCGTGCGCGTGCAGGGGCGGCGGGCCGAGGCCGAAGCCGGGGTCCAGCAGCTCGAGCAGCGGCACCTCGCGCTCGTGCCCGTACCGGGCCTCGAACGCGTCCCGGTAAGCGGCCAGGTGCGGCAGGCCGTCCGGCAGGGGTGTGAGCCGGAGCAGGAGCTCGGCCGCGCGGGCCGCCTCGCCGGCCACCGCCCGCGAGATCTCGCAGCCATTCAGCGGCAGCGCCATGTCGACCTGAGGCGCCACTGGCGTCCCGCCCCCGCCCGGGTCAGCCGGCCGGGCCAGCGCCCGGTAACCGTCGGCCGCCCGCTCCCAGGGCAGCTGATCCCACGCCGCCATCGCCGCCAGGGCAGCAGCCAGCTGCTCCCTGGCCTGCTCCGCCGCCGGGACGTCCGCCAGGCGGCGCGCCACGTACTCGGCCGGGTTGACTCCGGTCAGCGGCGGGCGCAAGTCGGTGAGCAGTAGCGTCTGACGCCACAGCTCCTCGACTAGCCGCTCGGCTTTCTCCGCTGTGGCGCCGGGCCTGGCGGCCAGCGCGGCGACCAGCCGCTCGTGCTCGATCGGGGTCCGGGCCAGCTCCAGCGCCGCCGTCACCACCGGGGTTTCCCGTACCGAGACCGCGGCACCAGGGCCGCCGTCAGTGCTGGGTGCGGGCGCGGGCAGGTACATCCGGCCGGCCCGGGCCAGAACGCGGGGGTTGGCCAGGTAGCGAAGCTGGGCGCGGACTTCGGGCTCACTTTCCAGCCGGAAGACCAGGCGCAGCAGCCACGCCATGTCGGGCCGGGTCCGGGTTCGCGGGCGTTCCCGGCTCAGGCTGAGGCTGGTGGCGGCGCCCCAGCGGGCGATACCCACCCCGGCGAACAGGCCGTACGGAGTCGGGCGGCTGGACATGCGGATCAGGTAACGAAGCAACTTCGCCGACCGCCGTGCTGCGTCCGCACCGGCAAGGCCGGACCGTTCCAGCGCGTCGAACAGGCTGGGGCTGCCCACCGCCACCGCCGCGGCGATCCTGGCATCCGTGGTGAGCAGACGCTGCAAGCTCCTCTGCCGATCGGCTTCCGGCGGCCGGTTCCCCCCGCCGCCGGCAGGCCGCAGGCCCAGGTAAGTCTCGACCGGGAGCAGCGGGGCCCGGATCAGAGCCCAGTCCAGCGGCCGGTACAGACCCCCCCGTACGGCAGCCGGGGAGGCGTGGCGACGTTCGGCCGGCACCGCAGCCAGTTCCACTCTCAGCATCACCTCAGGCCAGCAGGAAAGCCCGGTCCCAGGTGGGATCGGCGCCGGTCGTGGCGGCCAGCAGGACGATCACGGCACCAGCCGCGCCGTCGAGCAGGCCAGGGGAGTCGACCCGCTTGCCGCCAAGCTCTACGCCGCGGTATCCGGCCAGGGTACCGGGCTCATACATGCCGAGCAGCTGCTCGGTGAGCGGGGCCGCCGCGTCCGCGAACACAGGCAGACCCGTGTCATGACCAAAACGGAGCATCACCTGCAACAGCCCGGACACGCCGTGGCAGAAGGTCGGGGAATCAAGCATGCGGGCGTACACCGGGCGCTCGCAGACCGCGCGCATCGCCTCGACGGCCAGGCCCCGCCAGTCCGCCCGGTCCCGGGCCACACCCGCCAGCCACAGCGCGCGCGCCACTCCCGCGGAGCCATAGCACCAGGCGCTTCGATCCGGCCCACCGCCAGCCGCATCCACGTCTGCGGCCTCTGCTCCGCCTTCGGTCAGCGGCACCGCCACCGGCCAGTTCGTGCCCCAGCTGTCACTGTGCGCATGCCGGGCCAGCCAGCCCGCGGCCCCGTCCACCCCTTCCGCCAGGCCCGGCACGGTCACGCCTGCCAGCAGGGCCAGCGACATGGTGGCCAGCGGGCCGGGGATGCCGTGCGCCAGCCCGCAATTCAGGTTCCCGTGCGGGTACTGAGCCGCCATGGCCTCGTTGCCCGTGAGTCCCGGCGGCGTCCACCACCGGGGACGGTCACCATCGTCGGCGACCAGAGCGACCAGAGCGCGCAGCGCGATATCCAGGGCCGAGGCTGCGGCGTCGCTTTCTGTCCGGCACAGCAGGTACCCGCCGATGCCAGCCAGGCCTGATATCACGTCGAACTCGCCGAAGGGCATCCCGGCCGGAAGGCCTGACAGGCGCAGGGCCTGCTGGGTCACCTGCGGCAACAGCGCCTGATCCACAGACGCGAGCAGCCGCTGGTAGCGCGCCCCTCCGCGGGACAACGTCCAGGCGGCAAAGCCCAGCCCGGCCATGCCGCCCCAGAGCGCAGGGTGCAGGCCGGAGCACTGCTCGGCTTGCCCAGCGGCTACCGACAGGTAACCATGACCCGTCCGGTCCCAGTCCTCACCCGGAAAGCAGGCATCCAGGTAGGCGCAGGCCACGGCCAGCCCCGCGTCGCCGTGTGCCAGCGAGACCGGCTGCCAGCGGACCGTCTTGGGGAAAGCCGTCTGCCGCTCAGCGGCGGCGCACGCCGCCTCGATCCTGCCGCGGTCCCGCAGCCGCTGCGCCACCTCGGTGGCAACCGCCACTGCCCTGGCGGTCAGAGCAGGGGAGACGAGTGCTGCCCACTGACGTCGGCCAGAGTCCGGCTCGGCCGCGGAAGCAGGCAAGTTTCTCATCGCAATACGCCCTCCGGGCCGGTGCGCCATGAATTCGGTTATCGGAGATGCAAAGGCAGTCTCTATCGGCGCCGATCGCAGCGCAATGCTACCGGCTGCCGGCGCCTGTTCCCTGGCCAGACCGCTACCCACACACCGGCGCCTGACCAGGCACCCCGTGCCGCCGCGCCGCCCGAACCTGGTCCAGGATCATGGGCGAAGCCGCTGCCCGGGCCAACTACATTGCCTCGACTGAGGTGCCACGATGGGGAGAGGACAATGTTGTGCCGCGAGAGAATGGCCCAACGACGCGGGAGCTGCGATCTGCGCTGACACAAGGACGAGCCAACCGGTGATAGACGAAGTGAAGCACCAGGGGCTTGCTTCGCTGTCAGGCTTCCCGTTTGAGGTTCGTACCAGCGCCTCGACGCGCGCGCAGGCTGGACGGCTGGCTGGCCGTTGCGCTAGGGCTTACTCATACCTGGGCGAAATGCTTGCGTTCCGTCCCCGGTGCGCACTCGTAGTGCTCAACCGGGCCGACTGGTCCGAACGCGCGTCGAACCCTCTGTACGGCATGCCGTATTACAGCGCGGGCAATCTGTTCCTGGCCGGTGAGCCCTCAGGCCTCATCGCCGTGCTTGAGGAGGTAGCTAGTTCTGCCCCTCCGACAGCAGCCCAGGTACTCGATCAGGTCTACGGGGCAGGCGCCGACCGCCTGGTGCCTTTCGCCGACCTGCTTGTCGTCCACGAGCTGGCGCACGCCTTCCACGACGGTGTTCCCTTTGTATTCCCGCGGTCGTGGCTGATGGAGCTCTTCGCCAACATGGCGCTGTACGCATTCGTGGTCGCCAAAGAACCCGATCACAGCTTGCATCTCGAGACGCTTCCCCGGGTTGCGCTGGAGAACTGCCTGCTCAAGCCCGTCGCGCGCGACCTCGGCTACTTCGAGGCGTTCTATCCCGACATCGAGCCGCTCACCTACGTCTGGTACCAGTTCCGCCTCACGATGATGGCCAAAGGTCTTATCGACGCAGCAGGCCCGAACATGCTCCGTCGCCTCTGGGACGCGTTCGCCCTTTCGGACGAACAGCTCGCTAGCGTGCTCAGCGGCCAGGTCCACCCGGCGGCCGGCCAGTGGCTGGCATCGTGGCACGAACTCCAGGGAGAGGGCTGACCCAGTCGGGATGCAGGCCGGCCAGATTGCGGATCAGTAGGAGACCTCGATCCGCTCATTACTGCTGTCGATGGTCACGGTCCCGCCACTTGGGATCACGTACTGGGGTTCGGTGTGGCCGAAGTCGACGCCGAAGACGACGGGGATGCCGGGGTGATACTCGGCTACGGCCGTCAGTACGGCCTGGCGCTGTTCGTCGGTGTAACGCGCCTTGGCCGCGGTGTCGTTGTGCTGGCCGAAAAGAAACCATGCCTTGGGCCGGCCCCAGATGATGCCTGCGAAGCGCTGGAGCAGCTGGCGTTCGCCCATGCACATCAGAATCCGGTATACGTAGTCGGCCGGTGGCATCTCTTCGGAGGTCTCCAGGAACAGGATGGAGCCTTCATAGCTGGTTTCTGGGAGCAGGTAGCGGTTTGCCCGCAGGTGGAAGTCAACGATTTCCAGGGAGCCTCCCCAGGCTGGGGCGGTGACCGTGGTCCTGGGGCCGTGCCAGGACCAGGGCTCGGGCTCGAACCTCGGGGGTTCGGCTGAAAAGGAGCCCGGGTCGGTCCAGTCACCTTCTTCATCGTTATAGTCGGCGGGCTGGCTGAGCACGTAACTGTTGCGCGTGAACATGGCTCGCTCGATGGATTCACGGGTGACCGGATGCATGGAGCCGGGCCGGCCGAACTGCACCATGACGGCGCTGCCGTGGTAGGAGACCAGGCCCAGGTTCCACAGGAACAGGTGCAGGTTGGTGTTGTCGCTGTATCCGAAGAACGGCTTGGGGCTGCTGGCGAGGATCTCCGGGTCAAGGTGGCCGAGGACTTTTATCTCGTCTTCCCCGCCAATGCTCGTCAGAACGGCTTTGATCTCGGGATCGCTGAAGGCCGCGTGCAGGTCCGCTGCCCGCTCGGCTGGGGAAGCCTGTTCGGCCCGGGTCGTGGGGTACTCGACGGGCTGCAGGCCGAACTCATCCCGCAGCCGCGCCAGGCCCAGCTCGAACGGCAGCGGGCTGGCGGCCGGCCCGCCCCACGACGGCGAGAGCACGGCAACGCTGTCACCACGCCGGGGCTTGGCCGGGTAGGTGAACGCACGAACCATCACTTCCTCCGTTCCCGGAAGCTCACCGGTCGGTTGCGCCCTCGTGCTAGTGGGCGGCGGAGGGCGGGGGTCGCCACGCCTGCCAGCCGGGGTGGATGGCGAAGAAGCGAGACGGGCCTGGTGGCTTGGCGGCCAGCTCCGCCCTGGGGTGCAGGTCGAGGCCGGCCGGGACCGGCTCCCACCACGGCTCGTCATGGAACAGCCTGCTGAACACTTCCCAGCTCCGGCCTGCCGGGCCGAGGATCAGCTCGGACGGGGCCGGGTGATCGGGCACCTGCCAGCGGAAATCGCCGGAGATCCGTAGCGCCGGCCCCGTGTTTGGCAGCGCCGCGTGCGGGGTGAGGCAGTGGAAGATGAGCACGTCACCGGGCTGGTAGCTGGTCGTGGCCCAGCCCGGCTCAGACACGCCGAGCGGGCGGGGCGGCTGAGGCGGCCAGTGGTGGCCGCCCGGCTGCACGGCCAGCCCGCCCAGCCGGACCGGTATCTGCATCAGCGGCAGCCAGCTGGTCAGCATGTCCTGGCCGCCGCCGACCGCGTAGTCATAGTGGATGTAGCGGCCGCGGGCGCGAGGGCCAGGCCGCTCAGGGTAGACGGCGCGCAGCACCTTCACCGGGTAAGAGAACGCAGCCGCCCCGAGTATCCGCCGTACCGTCGCGCGCAGCGGGGCAAGATAGGGAACCTGATTGAACTCCGCGCACGTCAGCGCCGCCCGGAAAGCGGGATCGGCCAGGCCGTCGACCGGGTTGAGCGCGCGCGGCGGCCTGGCCGGCGTGCCGTCCGCAGCGGTCCAGCCGCCGTCGCGCAGCCGTGCCAGCACCGCCGCGCCCGCAGCCCGCAACGTGCCGCCGGGCAGCAGGCCACGGAAGAACAGGTAGCCGGCCTCCGCTAGCCGCTGGCGGAGCACGGCGGAATCGTGCCGCACGCCGCTGGAGTCTGCCAGTTCGTCCACACGCCCCACGCTAACTCCCATTCCTGGGACTGCGGTGTGCGCCCGGCGCTCGGCCTCACCATCACCACCACCCCCGCCGGGGACGCTGCCTAGCCACTCACCGCAGCCCTGTCCCGCAGCCCGTTCACCGGCACCTGAGCCGGACCGGATCGGTGGCCGGAGAGGTGGGGCGGCGTCCGGGTTGGTTTGTGCTTGTAGACAAAGGCGTGCCGTAGCCGGGCGTAGGGCTCGTCCGGGCCGGAGAAGTTCCGGCTCATCCTGGCCAGTTCGGCCGCGCGGCAGGCCGCGAGCGGCTGCGCGATGTCGGCTGCGGTCCGGGCCTTCGCGGCCAGCCGCCGTGAGTAGCCGGGACTGTGGGCCAGTTCTCCGGCCAGGGCAGCTACCTGCGCGCGGTAGGTGGCTGCCCCACCCCCGATCACCTGGTCAACCAGGCCATAGCGCCACGCTGATGCGGGGCTGACCGGCAGACATTCCCGGGTGAGCCGGGCCGCCTGTCCGGCACCGACGCGGCGGGGCAGGGTGTAGGTCCAGTACTCCGAACCGTGCAGACCCATTAGCTGGTAGTGCGGGTTGAGGACTGCGCCGGCCCGGCACCAGACCTCGTCAGCGGCCAGTGCGAGCATCAGGCCCCCGGCAGCGGCGTTACCGGCGAGCGCCGCCACGGTGAGCTGGCTGGTGGTGGTCAAGATCGCCGCCACCAGGTCGTTGATGGCGTTGATGTTCCGCCAGGACTCCGCTGCCGGGTCATCGGCGGCCTCGATCACGTTCAGGTGGATGCCGTTGGAAAAGACATCCCTGGGCCCGCCGAGCACGATGACCCGCACGGGGCGGCCCTGAGCGTGCCGGTAAGCGGCGAGCAGGCGGCGGCACTGGCCGGTGCTCATGGCGCCGCCGGGGAAGGAGAACTCCAGGTAGCCGATGCCACGGGATTCGTGGTAGCTGATCTCCTGGTAGGTGCGCCGGCCGGGCGGCACCACCAGCGGGGCGGCGGACTCCGGCACGCCAGCGGCTGACCCGCCGAGCGCCAGTGCCGACGGTACCTTGAAGGTGGCCGGGCCGCCGGGCGCCGGGCGGCGTCGTAGCTGCGGGATCCAGACCGCTCCATCCACGGTCGCCCGGCAGATCGCGCCGCCTCGCCGCGCGAGGATCGTCCCCGGATCGCCACGCAGATGATCTTCCTCGTAGCCGCCGAACAGGAAGTACTCGGCTCCGCCGATCACGTCCAGGACACCGGGCCTGGAATCGGCCGCCCGCAGCTTCGCCATGACCGAGGATGTGGGCTCGGCCGCCCAGTCGATCCTGCGGTCCTCCTGCCGGCATGGGGGACGTAGCCTGCCGGTGACGCCGGGACGGCTGTAGTCCAGTGGCTCCGGCCGGTAGCTGCCTTGTTCGAGCCGCGTCACCGCCAGCAGCAAGGCATCCAGTGCCGCGTCTGCCACCTCGGTGCGGTACAGGGAACTCTTCGAGCACCGGGGCACTGGGAACTCCACGGTCAACCAGATGTCGCCAGCATCCATCTCCGCGTTCGCCTGCAGCACGGTCACACCCCAGCGGCCGGTACCGCTCATGATCGCCCAGTCGAGCGAGGAGGGACCGCGATCACCCCTGGGCCCCGGGTGAACGATGAAACAGGGCCGAGCCGACCAGATGTCGGCGGGAATCGCGGTGGTCAGCATCGGCGCGATGACCAGATCCGGGTTGACGCGGCGAACCGCGTCCCGCATCACCTCATCTGAGAGCGCCAGCTCGACCGATACCCAGTGGCCGCGGTCAGCAAGCTCAACGTGTACCCGCTGGGTCATGCTGTTGTAGGCGCTCGATACCAGCAGAATCCGCATGTGCCCCCCGTGCCCCAATCCCGGGCCGCCCCCAGCCCGCACCTTCGGATCAGCTCACCGGGCAAGCACCGCGCGGCCCGGCATCGGTGAGGATCCCGCCGGCAAATCTCATGTTCTGCCAGTACGGAGGGCGGGCACCCGATCCAGATACAAACCGCGACAATCTGCCTGCGCCGCCCGGCGCGCCTGGTGATGACCGCATAGTCGTGCTACCTTCGCGCCGACGGTCACGCATCCTCTGGTCTTGCCGTTGACCGGCACTCGCCACGCTGGCGTTTCCGTGACCGGGCCATCAACACGCTTCTGGCACGTGGCCAGCATTGCTCGTGGCTGCGAGGTCTACCGCCGAACGACAGGCCCTTCCGTAGTGCTAACGCTCGAGGCTGATGACGACATTGCCGGTTTTCTGCCCTGTCTCGACATACCTGTAGGCCTCGACGATCTGGTCCAACGGATACGTTCTGTCAATGACCGGCCTGAACTTTCCGGACTCGATCAAGTCCTTGAGATACTCCACCATCATCCGGTCATGCTTCGGAATGGGGAACATGACCTTCTTTCCGCCATGCAGCGGGGCGATGAGCGCCAGGAACGGATTCTGGGCCAGCGGACCCAGCTCCGACGAGATGTAGATTCCGTCCGGTTTCAGAAGCTGTTTGCACCGGCCGAAGGAGCTTTTGCCAACCGAGTCGAGGATCACGTCGTATCTCTGGTCATCCTTGGTGAAATCCCCGGCCGTGTAGTCGATGACCCTGTCGGCGCCCCAGCCCCTGACCAGCTCCACGTGGTCTGTGCCGCAGACCGCGGTCACGTGAACACCGAGACTCTTCAACAGCTGGACCGCTGCTGAGCCAATGGCACCGGTTGCGCCATAAACGAGGACGTCCTGCCCGCTCTGGACCTTTGCCGCCCTGATGTGCGAGAGGGCATAGTGCGAACCCTCGGTACTAGGAGCGACCTCCTGGTAGGTCACGTTCGACGGCATGGACGCGAGCGAGCCGTCCTCGGGAATCGACATGTACTCGGCATGAGCACCGAACGGGCCCTCGTTGTATCCGAACACCTTGTCGCCGACCTCGAAAGACGTGACGCCACTGCCGACCGCCTCGACCACTCCCGCAAACTCATTACCCAGGACCGTCGCCCGTGGCCGGATAAGCCCGGTGAAAAATCTCATGAAGAAGGGCCTGGCAGCACGGCAGGCGCAGTCCGTCCGATTCACGGTCGTCGCGTAAACCTTGACGAGTACCCCGTTCCCCCTGGCAGCCGGCTTCTCCACATCTGAGACCAGCACCACTTCGGGCGGGCCATACCTGGTCTGGACCGCTGCCTTCATAGCCGGAGTGTAGTCATCGCGGGCCGACGCTGGCCGGGCCGACGAGTCCGGTCTGATAGGCGAGGACGACGGCTTGCACCCGATCCCGTAGCTGAAGCTTGCTGAGGATATGGGCTACGTGGGTCTTGACTGTCGCCTCGGTCAGTGTCACTTGCGCGGCAAGCTCAGCGCGGGGATCGCCGCCCACCTCGTCATCTCCACTAAGACCGTCGTTTACCACGTCTCCACCGCCCTGGCCAAGCTCGGCGTCCGCACCCGCCAGCCAGCCGCCGAGGCCATGCTGGCCGCTACGGCCAGCCCCCCGCCGCGGTAACGGGATCCGGCAGTCAGGTCCGTCCATCAGCGGCCGCCCATAAGCGGCCGCCCATAAGCGGCCACCAGGCAGTTGGTGACGGGAATCGTCCGTGCCGGGTGATGTGTGCTCCGTCTTGGCGCCGCAGGATACGGGGGTCAGGAGCGCAGCGGCGAACACAGGAGGGCCCAAGTGGCAGTTGCCGAATATGAGCCAGGCGCCGCGTTCCCGGGCGTGATTGGGCGGACCGCTGATGAATCCACGCCAGCGTGGCCGGCGCCTGTGCGGGCACGCGAGGGCGCGCCCAATGTGCTATTTATCGTGCTGGATGACACCGGGTTCGGGCAGCTGGGCTGTTACGGCAGCCCAATCGCCACACCCAATTTCGACGCGATCGCGGCGGACGGCCTGCGCTACAACAACATGCACACAACCGCGTTGTGTTCACCGAGCCGGTCGTGCATCCTGACGGGCCGCAACCATCACAGCAACGCGATGGCCGCCATCACCGAGCTGGCCAGCGGCTATCCGGGCTACAACGGCGTCGTCCCGTTCGAGAACGGCTTCCTGTCCGAGATGCTGCTTGAGCATGGGTACAGCACGTTCATGGTCGGGAAGTACCACTTGACGCCGAGCAATCAGGAGACGGCAGCCGGCCCGTATGACCGGTGGCCGCTCGGACGTGGTTTCCAGCGGTTCTACGGGTTCTTGGGCGGTGACACCAGTCAGTGGTATCCGGATCTGGTGTATGACAACCATCAGGTGGAGCCGCCGCGCACGCCTGAGGAGGGGTACCACCTCAGTGCGGACCTGGTGGACAAGGCGATGCGGTTCATCGCCGACGCCAAGCAGGTCAACCCGGCCAAGCCGTTCTACCTGCATTTGTGCTTCGGGGCGACGCACGCCCCGCACCATGTGCCGAAGGAATGGGCGGATCGGTACGCGGGCGCATTTGACGAGGGCTGGGACGCCTATCGGGAGACGGTGTTCGCCCGGCAGAAGGAACTCGGCATCGTCCCTGCGGACGCGGAGCTTTCGCGTCACGATCCGGACGTGCCCGACTGGGCGTCGCTGCCGCCGGCGGCGCGCCGGCTGTTCAGCCGGATGATGGAGGTTTTCGCCGGCTTCCTGTCCCACACCGATCACCAGGTCGGGCGGCTGATCGAGTTCCTGCGCCAGCTCGGGGATCTGGACAACACATTGATCATGGTCATCTCCGACAACGGGGCCAGCGCCGAGGGCGGGCCCACCGGGACCACCAACGAGGCACAGTTCTTCAACAACGCCCAGGAGCCGCTGGAGGAGAGCCTCAAGCTGATCGATGAGATCGGCGGCCCCAAGCACTTCAACCACTACCCGTGGGGCTGGACGTGGGCCGGGAACACGCCGTTCCGGCGGTGGAAGCGCGAGACCTACCGGGGCGGCGCCAGCGACCCGTTCATCGTGTCCTGGCCGTCGCGGATCAGGGCCAGGGGCCAGGTCCGCACTCAGTACGCGCACATCATCGACATGGTGCCCACCGTCTTGGACCTGCTGGGTATCGAGCCGCCTGCAACGATCCGCGGCGTCACCCAGTCCCCCCTGCACGGAGTCAGCTTCGCCGCCAGCCTCGACGGCCCTGCCGCTGAGAGCCGCCACCATACGCAGTACTTCGAGATGCTGGGCCACCGCGCGATCTACCACGACGGCTGGCGGGCCGTCTGCCCCTGGCCCGGGCCATCATTCAAAGAGGCAGGCATGGGCTTCGGGCAGCCGATCTCCTCCCAGACGCTGTCCAAGCTCGACGCCACCGGGTGGGAGCTGTACCACGTGGCGGAGGACTTCGCCGAAAACCACGACGTGGCTGCCGACCACCGCGACCGGCTGATCGCCATGATCGGGACCTGGTACGTGGAAGCCGGTAAATACGGCGTGATGCCGGTTGACGGCAGCGGCCTGGCCCGCATGATCGCCGAGAAACCGCTCGTGGCAGCGCCTCGCGACAGCTACACCTACCGGCCCGGCACGCAATCGATCCCGTTCTTCGCCGCACCCAGCGTGCTCAACCGCCCACACAGCATCACCGCCGCGGTCGAGATCCCCGCCGCCGGGGCCGAAGGGGTGCTGCTATGCCAGGGCACCGCCGCTGGCGGGTACTCCCTGTTCGTCAAGGACGGCAAGCTCCGCTACGCCCACAACTACGTCGGCCGGGCCGTGTACGGAGTGGAATCCAGCGCGGTCGTGCCGGCGGGCAAGCACGAGCTCAGGTTCGAGTTCGAACCGACCGGCCAGCCGGACATGGCCCACGGCAAGGGCGCACCTGGCAGGCTCCAGCTGTATGTGGACGGCACGCTCACCGGGAACACTGAGGCACCCGTCACCACCCCCTTCGTGCTCAACCCCGGGGCGCTCACCTGCGGCGCCAACCCCGGCTCACCGGTCACCGACGACTACACCAGCCCCTTCAAATTCACCGGCACCATCCACAGCGTGACAGTGGACGTCAGCGGAGAGCTCATCCACGACTCCGAAGCCGAACTGCGCATGCACATGGCCCGCCAATAGGCCATCTGGGTAGCAGTCCACCAGTTGGCCCAGGCATCTAGGCGGGCATGTCCAGGCTGGCCGGCCAAGCCGCAAAGGGAATGTGGCCCACCCATCGTGGGTGATGCCGCTGGCTCGCGGCCAGGGTTGGCTGAGTATGTCCCGGCTGGCAAGACCCGGGTACGTAGGGGAAAGCTGAGATGATCCTCACTACGGCTGCGACCCAGCCGCAGGGCGAGACGTTCACCAGCGTGATGGACCACGTGGCCCAGGGCTTCGAGGCACTGGGCGCAGCAGTCCTAGTCGTCGGCATCGTGTGGGCCTTCGTGCTGGCCGTGGTGGCGTGGCGGCGGTCGGGAGCATCGCAGAGTTATCTCGCACTGCGCACGGCCTTCGGCGGGACACTGTTGCTTGGCCTGGAAATCCTCGTGGCGGCCGACCTCGTCCGTACGATCGCCGTCGCCCCTACCCTCGACAACGTGCTGGTCCTCGGGCTGATCGTGGTCATCAGGACGGTGCTGAGCTTCTCGCTGGAGACCGAGATCGAGGGTGTCGCGCCATGGCGGCGGGCGCAGATGAGCGGCATCGGGGGGATCCGGCAGGCCTCGGCCAACGCACTGAAGTCCAAGCGAGACCCGTGATTCCCGCTCGAGGGTCCTACAGGAAGCCGTCAAGGACGATGTAACGCGCCGCCTGCCCCTTTTCTCACTGCTTTCTGCGCCGGGCTTGGTAAGCAGTTCGCAGGCCTGGATGCTGTGAACCCGCTCACGGCACGGAAGCGATAGCTCGTCAATGCCCGTGCCTGCCTGGGACATACTGAGCGTTACCCATTTCCGGGAAGACCAAGGCGGGCTGACTGTCTGTTCAGGGCCTACAGCAGGACGTTTGACCCTGCACTGCTAACACAGGCCCCGGGAGTGTGGAAATGCTGATCGATGGGTGGCTCTCGAGCGGAACCCGCCGTAGCGCTGCTGGACAGCAGCAAATAGAAGCGTTCCTTGCGAACGCGGGGAGGACCTTGTCATGCTTTTCCTCTTGTGGATCTTGTGTATTCTTATTTGGGTCGCAATCGCGTTCTGGCCCGCACGTGTTGCAGGCCGAAAGGGTCACAGCTTCATCGGGTACTTCATCTTCAGCTTGATCTTCTTCCCGGCCGCGCTCATCGTCGCTTACCTCGTGCCACCGAGGGCTGTGGCGGTCAGGTAGTTCTGAGAGTCCTGGGCCAGGAAATGACTGGCCTTGTCCTGGGTCTGGCCGTGGTTCAGAGAACAGCCAACCCCCCTATGGCCCAACGCCCGACGAGCCCAGTGGCGTCCGCAGCCTGGAAGTGCGCTGGATCTTCCCAGGCCAGCTCGAGGCCGCGGTGGCTGGATGGTTCGGGCCGTTCCCGGCCACGGCCGAATCCCGCGAGGACAGTTACCTCCTAGTCCCGGAGTTGCCTGGCGTGTCGGTAAAGCTTCGCGGGGGCCGGGCCCTGGAGGTCAAGGTACGCAGTGCCAGCGCGGGAATCCTCGACGTGGCGGGCCGCGCCCGCGGACGAGTGGAGTCCTGGCAGAAGTGGTCGTTCCCGTTCAGCCCGCTGAGCCAGCGCCGCGGTGACCTGGCCGGCTGGAGGCCGGTAGGCAAGACCCGTCGGATCAGCCGGTTCTCGCTGGTTGGCGACCAGATCGTGGCGGGCGGTTCAGAGCACGGCCACCAGGCGCAATGCGGGGTTGAGCTCACCGAGGTCCGCCTCGGCGGTCAGGATTGGTGGTCCCTAGGATTCGAGGCGACCGGGCCCGCCAGCCTGCTCCGCGGCGCACTCCAGGCCACTGCGGCATTCGTCTTCGCCCGGCCCATGCCCGCCGCGGCCGAACCTGGCCCGGGTGAATCCCGGTCCTATGCGGAGTGGCTGAGCGATCTTGATCGGCCTATCGTCACACCGGCCAGGTGATGCGGGCCACGGCTCCGCTGCGCATCCTGGTGTCTGACCTAGAAGAGATGAGCATGGGAGACGACATGGCGAAGCCAGACGCGGTATTCATCTACATCGGCACCTATTCGGACGAGGCTGCGGCCCGGGCTGACTACGACGTCGTCAAGGACCTGCACGCGGCCGGTGCGGTCGGCACCTATGACGCCTCGGTCATCACCAAGGATGACGCGGGGAAGGTGCATGTGAACAAGGATGAGATGGCCACCAGGCACGGCGCGTGGGGTGGCGCGGCTGTCGGCGCGCTGGTCGGCATCCTGTTCCCGCCCGCGATCATCGGTGCCGCCGTGGTCGGCGCGGCGGCCGGCGGGGTGGGCGGGCATCTGTGGCGGGGCATGTCCCGCTCCGACGTCAAGGAGTTCGGGGAGCTCGTCGACTCCGGGCAGGCCGCCTTGGTCATCGTCGGTGAGAGCAAGATCGAGCAGGCCATCGGCAAGGCCGCGCTGAAGGCCGAAAAGCACGTGGCCAGGGAACTCGACGTGAGCCCGAAGGACGTCAACAAGGCCATCCAGGAAGCCGCCACCGAAGTCAACTGACCGGCCCGGATTAGAGGATGGCTGTCTCGCACCGCCGGGCTGGGCGCCCGGGCGAACCCGCCAGGCGGCATCGGGAAGGGGCGCGCCCGATGCCGAAGTGGAACTTTGCGGCCATGGCCCAGGCCGGCCTGACCGGCCGGACCAGGGACGTCGCCAGGCCGGCCGCCCGGGCGATCGCCCGGCGCACCGGGCGGTCCGAGGCGGACATCCTGTCGCTCATGGGCGCGGCGCTCCTCGCGACGGCAGTGATCAACTTCGTCCGCCTGGTCAGTACCGTCATGAGGTTCCCCCCGGATCGAGGAGGCATCGGCTATAAGGAGTAGCCATGCCGGAGAAGAGACGGAAGTTCGATGCGGAGTTCGGCGAGGGCGCGGTCCGGATCGTGCGGGAGACCGGGAAGCCGATCGCGCAGGTGGCCCGTGACCTGGGGATCTGTGAGGGCACGCTGGGTAACTGGCTGGCCAGGGACAAGATCGAGCGCGGCGATGCCGAGGGCATGGCCCGTGACGAGCGCCAGGAGCTGGCGCAGCTGCGCCGGGAGGTCGCTGGGCTACGGATGGAGCGTGATGTCCTCAAGCGCGGGATGGTCTTCTGGGTGAGGGAGGCGACGCGGTGAGCCTGGCCACGTTTATCGCCTTCCAGAAGGCCGGTCACCGCGTGCCGTACGCGGTCTCGTGCCGGGCGCTGGGTGTCAGCGAGTCGTGGTTTCACAAGTGGCGTGACCGGCCGCTGACGCCGGCCGCGCAGCGGCGCGCCCGGGTGGACGCCGCGGTGAAGGCGGCATTCGATGCCTCAGGCAAAACCTGCGGGTCGCCGCGCATTCGCGCCGATCTGGTGGCTGCCGGCTGGCGGGTCAGCGAGAAGACCGTCGCGAAGTCGATGGCCCGCCAGGACCTGGCGGCAAGGGCGAAGAAGCGCCGTAAGGGGCTGACCCGCCCGGATAAGCGGAAGCGGCCTTTCCCGGACCTCGTAAAACGGGACTTCACCGCGCCCGCGCCGGATGTGAAATGGTGCGGGGACATCACCGAGATACCTACTGATGAAGGGAAGCTCTATCTCGCTACCGCGATTGACCTGTTCTCTCGCAGGCTGCTCGGCTACGCCACCAGCGCCAGTCCGGACGCTGTTCTCGCAGGCCAGGCCATCAAGATGGCGGTCGCCGCACGCGGCGGGAACGTCGCCGGAGTGATCTTCCACACCGATCGCGGCTCCACCTATACCGCTGATCATTTCACCGGCCTGTGTGCGAAACTTAAGATTACCCAGTCGATGGGGCGTGTCGGGTCATGTTTCGACAACGCCGCCGCGGAATCATTCTTCTCGACCCTGGAATGGGAGGTACTATCGCGTCATCACTTTACCACGAGGGATGAGGCCCGAGAACTCGTAACCAGATGGGCGTGCGACTTCTATAATAAGGTCAGGCGGCATAGTTCTTGTGGCATGAAATCACCAATAGACTACGAGAATTCCGCTATAGTCGAAGCAGCATAGGGAGTCCTCCACGGTTTGGGGGGAAGCTCAGTCATCAAGGCCGGGCGAACCGGCCGCCAGCCGGCGGACGCCCATTCCGCCAGCACCGAGCCTCCATAGGGAAACCCGGCCTAATGAGCATGAACCCGATGCAAAACCCCAGGTAGACGGGTCTTTTGGCCCTAGGCCGTGAGCCTGGGCGCGGAAGATGCTCATAGGGTGACGGCTTGTTCCGCCGTATGACCGGTAGACGCGCCGTCTTTGATCGGGACCGGCGGGTATCTCGGTGGAAGCGGGTCGCTTCGCGGCCATCTTAGTGGAATCGGAGAACGCGGGACCGGAGCGGCAAACTGGCGACCAAAGCGAGCGGGGGCAGCCATGGCCAGTGCAAGCGGGCGAGCAGGACAGCCCGTGCACGGCGGGAAGGTCATGAGCTGGCTATCGAAGGTGTTCGAGCTCAACCCCGCTGGGCTCAACTGGCCCCGGGGAGTCATGATCCTGGACGTCGCGCTCGTGCCGCTGGTCGTCTTCTGGGCGATCGGGTATGAGCAGTATCTGCTCAGCGCGTTGTTCGGCGTGCTGTTTGCTGCGCTGGCCGACCCGGGCGGCAGCTACGGGTACCGTGCGTCCCGTATCGCCGTTTTTGGACTGATCGGCGCGGCGCTGACCGCGCTCGGGTTTGGTATCGGCGGAGACGCCTGGGGCTGGCTGGTGCTGGCGGCGTTCGCGGTCACGCTGGCGGCCGGCCTGGCGGTCGCGTTCGGGGTGCGCAGGTTCGTGATGGCCTTGCTTCTGAACCTGTGGTTCATCGTCACCCTCGGGCTCGCGTCCAGCTACCATCAGCACACCCACATCACCAGCTACACCTGGGCTCAGGTGCTCGCCTGGGCCGGCGGGGCGGCGCTGTGGATCGCGGTGACGTTCATTGCGTGGCTGGTCCGCGGGCGCAAGGACCAGCCCCAGCCGGTCGCGGAGCTCCCCGGTGACACATCGCGGCAGAAGCTGACCCGGCCGATGATCATGTTTGCGCTGATCCGCGCCCTCGTCATGGCGGGCACCGTCGCCCTTGCGTTCGGGCTGAACCTGTCACACGGCTACTGGATGCCGATCGCGGCCATGGTCGCAATGAAGCCGAGCCTAGGCCAGAGCACGCTCATAGCCGTCCAGCGCCTTTCCGGCGCGCTGATCGGCGCGGCCGCGGCTGCCCTGGTGCTACTGATACCCGCCAATGAACACGGACTCAGGCTGTTCGCGATCGATCGCGGCCTCGAGGTGGTGGCGCTCGTCCTGCTGATGCACGGGGCGGCCATCCGCTTCTGGAACTACGCCCTCTACGGCGCAGCCATCGCCGCGGGAGTGCTGATCCTGGTCAACCTTCCGCAGCCCTCCAACTACAGCGCCGAAGGCTACCGGGTGCTCTGGACGCTGTGCGGCGTCGCGATTGGTCTGCTTGTCATGCTCCTCGCCGGCCTGCTCGCCAAGCGCACCGCCCCAGCACCGCCCCAGAAAGCGCCGCAACCCGCCTGAGCGCGTACGGCTCCGGGGAGCGCATGCGTTCCGTGATCAGGCGGGCTGTCTGGGCGCTTCCTGGTGGTCGACCGCCGACTGGTGCAGCAGGTATTGATGGCGTCTGGCTCATCGCGGGCGCGGGTGTGATCAGCTACTTCGGGACGAGGGTTTCAGCCCATGCCAGGCTGGCCACGAGTCGCCGTCACGGGCGCTAACCAAGGCATCGGCTGGACGATCATCAAGGGGCTGCGCCAGCGGCTGGAAAGCGCCGGCATCGTCTACTCGCATCAAGCCGCCCCTTCGCGCAGCGGTGTCCGTGGTGCGGGCTGGGTACACCCTCCAGGAGGGTGCCGTGGACGGTTTTTTGCTCGCGTATGAGGGCTTTGACCCCAAGGCTGAGAGCCTTCGCGAGGCGCTGACCTCGACGGGCAACGGCTACCTGTGTGCACGCGGCGCGGCGGAGTGGGAGGACGCCGACGGCGTGCACTATCCCGGGACCTACGTGCACGGCGGTTACAATCGCGAGACTACGATCCTGGGCGGCCTGCCCGTGCTCAACGAGGATCTCGTCAACCTGCCGAACTGGCTCGTCCTCCAGGTGCGCATCGAGGGCGGGGACGCGATCCGGCTCGCCGACGTGGAGCTGCTCACTTACCGCCATGAGCTTGACATCCGGTTCGCGACTGTGATCCGCCACCTCGTGTTCCGTGATCAGGAGGGCCGTGAGACGACGCTGCACAGCCGTCGCTTCGTCAGCATGGCCGACGCCCATCACGGAGGGATCGAGTGGACGCTCATCCCGCGGAACTGGTCGGGGCGGGTCGAGATGGTCACGGCGATCGATGGCCGGGTGAGTAACGCCGGGGTTGCCCGTTACAAGCAACTGGAAGCCCGGCACCTGAACCCGGTGGGCCCGCGGACACTCGGGGCCGAGGTTATCGCGCTCAAGGCCGAGACCCGGCAGTCGAACCTGTACGTCAGCCACGCGGCCCGCACCCGCGTATTCCGCGCTGACCAGTCGGTCCAGGTCGAGCGGCGGCTCTACCAGATGGAGGACTACATCCAGCAGGTCCTGGCCTTCGACGTGCGCCAGGGCGAGGCCACCCGGGTCGAGAAGCTGGTGACGTTCTTCACATCCCGGGACCAGGCGGTCAGCGACACGCTGGTGAAGGCGGCCACGTCAGCGGCCCGGCACACCGATTTCGGCGCTTCGTTCGAGCGGCATGCTGCGGCGTGGGATGAGCTGTGGCGGCTGTGTGACGTGCGGGTGTCCGGAGGTGAGAATGTGCAGTTGCTGCTGCGGCTGCATATTGGGCACGTCCTGCAGGTCTGCTCACGGAACACCGCCGACCTCGACGCGGGACTGCCCGCCCGCGGCCTGAACGGCGAGGCCTATCGCGGGCACGTGTTCTGGGATGAGATCTACGCGTTCCCGTTCTTCAACGTCCGCCTGCCGGAGGTCACGCGAGGGCTGCTGATGTACCGCTACCGCCGGATAGGCGAAGCCCGGGCGGCGGCGCGGGAGGAAGGATTCCGTGGCGCGATGTTCCCGTGGCAGAGCGGTAGTGAGGGGACTGAGGAGACGCAGCGCGTCCACCTCAACCCCCTTTCGGGCCTCTGGGAGCCTGACCTCAGCCGTAACCAGCGACACGTCAACGCGGCCATCTTCTGGAACATCTGGCAGTACTTCCAGACCACCCATGACCAGGCATTCCTCCGTGACTATGGTGCAGAAATGATGCTCGGCATCACTCGCTTCTGGGCATCGATTGCGCACTTCAATCCGGAGCGCGAGCGTTACGAGATCCATGGTGTGATGGGCCCCGACGAGTTCCACGACAAGTACCCGGATGCGCCGCATGGTGGCCTGCGCAACAACACGTACACCAACGTCATGGTGGCATGGCTGTGCGACGTCGCCGGCAAGCTGCTGGCGTTGCTCCCCTCGAGCCGGGCGGAGGAGTTGCGTGAGCGGCTGGGCATTGGTGACAGCGAGCTGGCGGTGTGGCGTGACATGAGCCGTCGGATGTTCGTCCCGTTCCACGACGACGGGATCATCAGCCAGTTCGAGGGCTATCAGGACCTCGAGGAGCTGGACTGGGACGCGTACCGCGCGAAGTACGGCAACATCCAGCGGCTTGACCGGATCCTGCGCGCCGAGGGCAAGGATCCCAATCGTTACAAGGTCACCAAACAGGCCGACACAGTGATGCTGTTCTTCCTGTTCAGGAACGAGGAACTGCGCGAGATTTTCGGGCGGCTCGGGTATGGCTACGACTCCGACACGGTGCCGCGGAACGTCGCGTACTACGACCGGCGCACGTCGCACGGCTCGACGCTGAGCTTCGTCACCCATGCCGGGGTCCTCGCTGCCATCGACCCGGAGAGCTCGTGGGAGCGGTTCCTGGTCGCGCTGCGCAGCGATGCCGAGGACGTTCAGGGCGGCACGACGAAGGAAGGCATCCACATGGGTGTCATGGCGGGGACGCTCGATCTCATCCAGCGCAGCTACGCGGGCACCTATATCAGCGACGGCGTGCTGTGCTTCGATCCCCGGCTGCCGAGCCAGCTCGACGGCCTGTCGTTCTCGATGCAGTTCCGGCAGACCCCGATCCAGGTGACGCTGACCCACGACCAGCTGACGCTGGCCCTGCATGCCGAGGGCGGGAGCCGTTCGGTGAGGGCGGCGGTCCGCGGCGACGTTCGCAAGCTGAGCGTGGGCGACAGGACCGTGTTCGAGCTCCGCCGGAACCACGCAACACCGGGGCCTTCCCGGACCCTCCGCCCCTCTGCCCCGGACTGAAAGGAGGCCGCGTGCCGAAGTTCCAGGGAGCGATTTTCGACGTCGACGGAGTCCTGGTCGACTCGCCGCACGAAAAGGCGTGGCGCGAGTCACAACGCGAGCTGATGGAGTCCGGCTGGCGCGACATCCGCGACCAGACGACGTGGTCGCCGGACGCGTTCACGCCCCACGTCTACCAGCAGTACGTCTCGGGCAAGCCGCGCATGGCCGGCGCCCGCGCCGCCCTCGACTACTTCCACGTGCCCGACGCCGACAAGCGCGTCGCCGAGTACGCGCAGCGCAAGCAGGAGATGGTTGTGCGCCTCATCGAGGCCGGCGATTTCACCGCGTATCCAGACGCGCTGCGTTTCGTTATCGCGGCCAAGGATGCCGGGCTGCGCATCGCGGACGCGTCGTCGTCGAAGAACGCGGGGTTGTTCCTGCGCAAGATCCGGCTGGACACGTTCGCGGCCGAGCACGGGATCTCCTCGCCGACGCTGCGGCCCGGCCAGACGCTGCTCGACTACTTCGACGTGGACGTCTCGGGGCGCGATTTCGCCCGCGGCAAGCCGGACCCCGAGATTTTCCTGACCGCAGCGCACGAACTCGGCGTCGAGCCACGCTTCGCGATGGTGATCGAGGACGCGTCCTCCGGCGTCCAGGCCGCGAAGGCCGGCGGCATGGCCGCGATTGGCATCTCCCGGGCCGACGACGCCGACCTGCTGGCGGCGGCCGGCGCCGATCTGGTGGTCACCTCGCTCGATGATGTGGACGGGGATGCCCTCACCAAAGGAGAGCTGACGACGCGGTGACGCGCCTTACGCACCGAGCAGGTGCCATGGCGGTGCGCCGGCTCCCACCTAGGTGAATTGGGCCGGTAGGTGATGCCGGTTCGCCTGCTGGCGGGTGAGGCTTGCGGCGTGATCGACACCGGAATGGACATCGCCATGGCCTGCCGGTAAGCGCGGGTATGGCGGCAAGTTTAGGCTCAGGCCGGGCTGCTGCCCGCGGGGGAAGCAGGTGCGCTGGGCACCTGTGGTAGCGCCCTTAACCACCCGGAGAACTTAGACATGAAGCTCCGGTTTCCGATCAGGCGAGAGACGCTGCGCAAGGACGCCATCGCTGGCCTGGTGCTCGGCGTGGAAAGCGTTCCCGATGGGCTGGCCGCTAGTCTGCTCGCTGGGGTCAATCCCCTTTCGGGCCTTTATGCCTACCTCTTCGGGACGGTCGGCGGTTCGTTTTTCACCAGCTCGGCCTTCATGGCTGTCCAGGCTACCGGCGCCATGGCGATAATCGTCGCCGACGTCCCGGCGGTCCACACGGGTACTGACCAGGCCCGTGCGTTGTTCACGCTGTCGATCCTCACCGGCGCCGTCATGCTGGCGGCCGGATTCCTGCGACTTGGGTCACTCTTGCGGTTCGTGTCGAACGCCGTGATGGTGGGATTCATCAGCGCTGTGGGCGTCAATATCATCCTCGGGCAGCTGGCCAACCTCACCGGCTACAAAGCTGAGGGAGCCAACCGTGTTATCCGCGCATTCAACACCGTTGCCCACCCTGGCGAACTCCACTTGCAGTCTCTCGCGGTCGGGGTCATCACGGTCGCGCTTATACTTCTGCTGGAGCGCACCAGGCTCGGTCCGCTAGGGCTGGTGCTCGCGGTCATCATTACCTCGGCGGCCACCGCTGCTCTTGGGTGGAGTGCCGTGGCTACCGTCAACGACCTTGGCGCCATACCCCGCTCACTCCCGCTGCCCCAGCTCCCGGTGCTCCGGCTCATCCCTTCGCTGCTGATCCCCGCGCTGTCGCTCACGTTCGTGGGCCTGGTTCAGGGAGCAGGCGTCTCGGCCAACTTCCCCAACCCGGACGGCCGCTACCCCGACGCATCCCATGATTTCATCGGTCAAGGCGCCGCGAACGTCATCGCCGGAGTGTTCCGGGGGATGCCGGTAGGCGGGTCCATGTCGGCCTCGTCGCTGAATAAGGACGCAGGCGCCCGGTCGCGCGCAGCTCTCATGATCGCCAGCGCGGTGATGGCGGTGGTAATCGTCGCCTTCGCCGGCCTGGTTGGCTACATCGTGATGCCCGCCCTGGCCGGCCTGCTCATCCTGGTCGGCTACCGGACCATCAAGCCCGCCGATCTCCAGTCGGTGTGGAAGACCGGGACCGTGCAGAAGGTGGTGCTGGTGACCACCTTCGCGCTCACCATGGTCATCCCGTTGCAGTACGCGGTACTCACCGGGGTGGGCCTGTCGGTGATTCTCCACGTCGTGCGCCAGTCGAACCAGGTCACCATCAAGCGCTGGCGGCTCGACCCCGACGGCGACCTGATCGAGATGGACCCACCAGCCCACCTCCCAGCCAATGAGGTGGTCGCTCTCCAGCCGTATGGAAGCCTGTTCTTCGCTGCCGCACCGGTGCTCGAAGCGCAGCTCCCCGCCCCGGCTGACGCGTCGTGCAACTGCGTGGTGATCCTCCGGCTCCGGGGGCGCAGCGACCTCGGCACCACGTTCATGGACGTGCTGCGCCGCTACGCCCAAGCCCTTGCCGCTACCGGCAGCAAGCTCGTCATCGTCTCGGCCAGTCCGCGGATCCAAGAGCAGCTCCGCGTGACCGGGGTCACCGACCTCATCGCCCCGGAAGACATTTACACCGGCGATGAGCGGATTGGCGCCACCCTGAACCGCGCTTACAAAGACGCGGCGGCATGGATAGAGCAAACCCAGCAGCGCTGAGGCTGCGAGCCCGGCGGATGCGCCCAGGACACCGGGGCAAGCCTGCAACAGGGCCGCGGTGCCAGTCAAACTGGGCGCCAACGACCCGTGGGCCCTCATCGAGGGTGCTGACCCCGGCGGCCAGAAAACCTGGCTGCGGGGTCTGCGCCATCGAGTTGGCACCGCCAGGGTTACCGTGCCGGCGGCAAGATTCACCTAGGTGGAGACAACCGGCAGGTGATGTCAGGTTACCTGCCTTGGTGTGAGCCTTGGACACGGTAACCGAGCGCAAAGAGCAGCCCAGCAATGCAGGTCGGACATTTTCCGGATGCCTGTTCAAACATCGGTCGCCAAGAGAGTGTCCGCGAGGCGAAGGGACGAGTGCTGATGGCGAGCCGCTATCGTCCGCGCCGATCTGCACAGAAGAAAGCCGTGACCTTGGCGGTGCCGCTCGTGATCGGGGCGGTCACGGTCGCCGGAGCCGACACGGCAATCGCTGCCTCAACAACTCATGCCGCGTCCACGTCCACGCCGACGCCGACCGGGACGCCCACGCCGACACCCACAGCCACGTCCACGCCCACGCCCACACCGACCGGGACGCCCACGCCCACACCCACAGCCACGTCCACGCCCACGCCCACACCGACCGGGACGCCCACACCCACACCCACAGCCACAGCCACGTCCACGCCCACGCCCACACCGACCGGGACGCCCACGCCCACACCCACGTCCACGCCCACGCCCACACCGACCGGGACGCCCACGCCCACACCCACAGCCACGTCCACGTCCACGCCAACGCCAACGCCGACCGGGACGCCCACGCCGACACCGACACCCACGTCCACGTCCACGCCAACGCCGACCGGGACGCCCACGCCGACACCGACGCCGTCGCCCACGAGCCTGCCCGCTCCTCCCCTAGTCTCCCCGGGGACTGCATCCCCGCCGCTGGTCCCCGTCCCGGCGGCGATCGCGGTCGGCTATGCCCTTCCGGTTCCCGCCCCCCTGGTCGCGGCGGATCCCCGGCTTATCGGCGAGGGCAGCCCTGCCCCGCGCCGGGCGGAGCCTGCCGGACCGGTCACGCTTCCCGTCGCGCCGCGAACCGCTGTCGACGCCGTCACGTCAGGAACGCTCAAGGTCATCCCGGCGGGCGATGGAACATCAACGATTGTCCTGTCCGGCACTGACGGCGCCACCTACACCTATCGCCATGTGACCACCAGCATGGCCCAGCGCAGGAGGGTGAGCGCCGGCACGCAGATCGGCGCCAGCGGTCCCGGCGGTTTCAGGTTCTCGATCTCCGTGCCTGATGTGC
The DNA here is from genome assembly GCA_963834515.1 of uncultured Actinomycetes bacterium. Taxonomy (GTDB): domain Bacteria; phylum Actinomycetota; class Actinomycetes; order Streptosporangiales; family Streptosporangiaceae; genus RYN-230. Next base: position 576,491 of record CAWICB010000003.1, read on the forward strand.
ACGGCGCGGTCGACGCCGACGAGGCAATGCAGGCGTGGGCGGCGGGGGTCAGCGTCGATGTCCGCGCTCTGCCCTCCACCATCGCCCCCGTCACTGCCGCGCCGACCCGCAGGCGGGTGCTGCTGGTTACCGACGCGGGAGCGCGCACGGCTGCGACGGACCTGGCCAAATCCGTGGCTGGCCAGATGGTCAGGGTACGGACCGACACGGTCGGCGACACCCGTCCCTTCGGTCGTCGGGCTCTTGTGGCACAGCAGATCACCGCTCCGGGCAGCCATCGGCTGGTCGTCGTCGTACTGACGAACGGGACGCCGGCCCAGGCCGCGGCGCTCGCGGCACGGCTGCCTGCAGGCCACGACCTGCTGTGGGTCGCCTCGCCCGGCACCACGCCGCAGCAGGCTGCGGCCTACCAGGCGATCGTGGCCCGCCGCCCCGGATTCCGGGTCGAATCACTGCCCGCCGCCCTCACGGCCGTCGATGCCCCGGCGGTGAATGCCTTGGCTGGGAGGGCACAGGCAACCAGCGCCGTGAGCTGGTCGCCGACCGGCGCGCTGGCGACAGCCACGCTCGTAGCCGCCTATGCATCCACCGCCTACCGCCTAGAGTCGGTCTCGACACAGGCCCGCACGGTGGTCAGCTGGGCCGAAGAGCAGCTGGGCAAGCCCTACCAGTGGGGGGCAGCCGGGCCGGGAAGTTTCGACTGCTCCGGGCTAGCAATGGTCGCCCTGGCCCAGGCCGGGATCACCGTGACCCACAACGCGAACGCCCAGTGGCAACAGACCAAGGCCTACCGCGTCGCCGAAAACCAGCTCGCACCCGGCGATCTCGTGTTCTACGCCGGCTCTGACGGCTCACTTACCGCACCGGGCCACGTAGGGATCTACGTAGGCAACGGCGAGATCATCGACGCACCCTACCCCGGGGCAAACGTCCGTTTCGACCCGCTCGACATCAGCGGATACGTGGGAGCGACAGACCCGTACGCCACTCCCATCGCGCTGCTTCCCGGCCGCGGCAACCTGGCCGCCCTCGCCACTTTGAACCAGTACCAGAGCTTCGCCCAGACCCTTGCCGACTCGATCTGGGGACCCAGCCAGTTCCCTTACCTGAACCTGCTCTGGGAAAGAGAGTCTGGCTGGAACCCCGCCGCGACCAACCCGCTCTCCGGCGCGTTCGGCATCCCTCAGGCACTGCCCGCCGTAAAGATGGCATCAGCCGGACTGGACTGGGCAACTGACCCTTACACGCAGATCATCTGGGGCATCGGCTACATCCACGCCACATACGGCACTCCGCAGGCAGCATGGGCCCACGAACTCACCTACGGCTGGTACTGACGGCGCACCGGAACGGGATTCCCGCAAACCGTAGTGACGTCAGCTGTAGTGATCACGGCCGGACAGGCTGGTCTTGGCGCCCGCGGATACGCGCGCTGGCCGGGGGCAGGCTGTGGCTTGCCCGCTGCCCTGGTCGGCGTATGACGACGCCGAGCACCTGCCCGCGGAAACAGCCGCCGACGGCAGGTCCTGGGTCATGCTGATCGGTCATCTCGCCACGGATCGCACCGAGGGGTGCCAACGCTAGCAAGCTGGGTGGCTGCGCCACCTCACGCCTCAGCGGCCTCGGCCCGCTCCAGGTGAACGTCGATGACCTCGAGCCCGAAGTCCTGGATTCTGTGGAGGAGGCCGTGCAGGGCCGCCTGGTCGGTCTCGACGCGCCGCATTACCGTCGTGTCGCCCACCACGCTTAGCTGCGCGTCGTCGAAGACTGCCCGCACCGAGGGGCCTGCGGCACCGCGAACGGTGATCGCGTAGGTGCCGCAGCTCGCCTGTCCGGGGTTGGTCATACCTCTAGGAAACCGCCGAACGGGGTCAGTTGCCTACACCCGTTTGGGGTGTGCTGGCCGGGGCCTCGCCGGGCGGGGATAACCCCAATGCCAGGGTCTATGACCTCACCGCTGATGCTGGCTGGGTCAACGTAATGGGATGCCCTGATCGCCACGCTGATGACCCTCCACGACCAGCAGCGGGAAGCCAGCCTGGACAAGCGCCGCGGGCACCGCCCCCGCCTGGCCGCCAGATCACTATCGCCGCCCCTGTTCAGTGTCCGGCCCGAAAACGATCAACAAGCGCATCCGCGACATCCGCGAACTCCTGGAACAGGCCAGGCACGCCATCCAGCCCGGCCCACACAGGCTCGCCAGCCTGCAGAACCTCTACGGCCTCGCGATCGCAGAAGGCATCATGATCCCGTCACAGATCAACACAGCGTGTAATCCTCTGCAGGCTCTAACTACGCGGCATTGCGGACAACCCGGGACCGGAGTTCAGGCCAGGCGCCGGATTTGGGGACTTTCGTCCCTGGCACCTCAGAGTCTGCCGTGATGACATCAAAAGGCGTGCTGCGCCGTGTCGGCACGCATTGCATGCTAGGGGATTTCGCTGCTCCAGAGCCCGGCAGCGGCGGGAACTACCGCCCGGGAGTGTGCTGGTTGAGCCGTAGCAACGTACGCGCGCGTGCCGACTCCGAGAATGGCCCATTCCCGGTTTCACGCTCGAAGTTCGGGTGCCCGGCAGTACCCGTCCGGGCCATCGCCCGTCCCCGCCTCACCCAGGTCCTAGCCCAGCCCGACTGGCGGGTGGCGCTGGTGACCGGCGGTCCCGCCGCCGGGAAGACCGTAGCCGTCGCGCAGTGGTTCGAGACCCTGGACCCGACAGCCCGGGAATGGGTAACGCTCGACGCTTACGATGACCGCCCAGAGCGCTTCTGGCTCACATTCGTCGTCGCCCTGGAGAGCGCGGTACCGGGTGCCTTCGACAAGGCTGCGGTGTCGGCAACTAATATGCACGGCTTGGCGCCGGAGTTTTTCCCGCGGCTGATGGCCGCCTGGTCGGCCATCAAAGATCCGGTCGTCATCGTCCTCGACGAGGTGCATCATCTCCAAAGCCCGGAGATCATCGAGGGTCTCGGCTTCGTCATCGAGCACCTCCCCGAACGCTCGAGGATGCTGCTGACCAGCCGGGCCGACCCGGACCTGCCCATCAGCCGGTGGCGGAGCCAGTCTTGGTTCACCGAACTCCGCCAGCGCGATCTGGCGCTTACGCTGCCCGAGACCACCGAACTATTCACCACGCTCGGCGAGCGCCGTCTCACCACAAGTGACATCGAGACGCTCTGGCGTCGGACTGAGGGCTGGGTCGCCGGCCTGCGCCTGGCCGCCGCCGGGCTTAAGGATCGCCCCGACGTCTCAGCCGCCGTGGCCGAGTTCTCCGGGCGGAACCCGATGGTGGCCGATCTGCTCGCCGAAGAACTCCTCTACCGTGCCCCGAAGGACCTGTCGGAGTTCTTGCTGCGGACGTCGGTCGCCGACGTACTGGACGCGGAGCTGTGCGACGCATTGTCGGGGCGCAGCGACAGCGAGGAAACGCTCCGGCACATGGAAGCCGACCTGAAGTTCGTGACGGTGACAGGCCCCAGGCGGGACACCTACCGGTATCACCCGCTGCTGGTCGAGATGCTGCGCTCGGAGCTGGACAGGCGCCTGCCAGAAGAAGCACAGCAATTGAATCGCCTGGCCGCCGTGATGCTCGAGGCGCGGGGTGACGTCGCCGGGGCGGCCCGCTGTTACCTCGCTGCCGGTGACTCCGACCGGGCATTTTCGATTGTGTTCGAGGCTGCGTACCGTCGTGCTGATCTATCCGACGTTCCGGGCATTGTGGCATTCGCCAACCTCTTCCCGCTGGAGTTGGTGACCGAATCAGCCTCCCGGATGCTCACCTACGCCCTGACGCTCGGGCTGGCCGGCCAGGTGGCTGAGGCCCACGCATGGCTCCAGCGCGCACAGCTGCGCATCGGTGCCGAGCCTGTGCCGCGGGCGGAGGACGTCGCCGTCCTCGACGCGCTGCGGCTTCTCACGTTTACGGTCACCGGTGGCGCGGGCGATGAGATCGACGCCGGCCGCCGCGCGGTCGGGGCGATCGAGGCGGGTCTCGGCCTCGGGGTGGCCGGCGCCCGCGCACGCATGAACCTGGTCCGTGGCTACCTGCTGGCCGACAAGCCTGGCGAGGCCGAGGCGGTTCTGCAGGCCGGTAGCCCTGGCGACGAGATCGCAGCGCTCGTGCTCGCACCTGCGCTGGCCGCGCGCATCGCGTTGCGACGCGGCAGGCTCCCAGAAGCCGAACGTCAGGCTGCGGCTGCCCTCCAGGCGGCCCGCGCGTTCGGCGTCGGTACCCACCTGGGCGCGGCAGATGCCCACCTCGCGCTGGCCGGAACTCTCATCGACCGCAACGAGCTCGCGGATGCGAAGACGGCGTTCCAGTGCCTGGATGAGATCATTGAGGCCAATCCGTTTGCGCTCGTCTACCAGGTCCTGTTCCGGCTTGAGCAGGCCCGGGTCGCCGCGGCGCTGGATGATTTCGACGGCGTGTTCGCCGTCCTGCGCGAAGCTCGCACGCTCATCGAGCATGTCCCGCGGTCCCTTCTGCGGTGCCTGATCGATGCGGCTTCCGCTCGCTGGCACCTGGAGGTGGGCCAGATTCGCCAGGCTGAGGAACTGATCGGCACGCTGCCCGATGACAGCCCGGCGCGAACGCTCCTGCGTGGCCGCCTGGACCTGGCTCGCGGCCGCTTCGATGCGGTGCGGGCCAGGCTCCGGCAGGCCAGCTGCCTCGCCACGAGGCGTGACCGGCTAGCCAGTGAGCTGCTCCTGGCCCGCGCCGCAATCGAGTCCGGTGACGACGCCGGGCGGCACGTGACGCTGGCGGTCGAGCTCGCGGCCCCCGAGCACCTGGTCCGGGTCTTCCTTGAAGAAGGCCAGCCGTTGGCCCGCCTGGCCCGGGCGGCCGCGGAATCGCTCGGGACCGAGTCCGGCACCAGCCTGTCGGTAGCGCTCGGTTCGCCTCCCCGGTCCCGCAGCACTGCGCGCCCGTCGGCGACGATCCTCACCGAGCGTGAGCTGGCTGTGCTGCGGTTCCTGCCCTCTCACCGTACGAACGCCGATATTGCTAGCGAATGCTTCATGTCGGTGAACACGGTCAAGGCCCACTTGAAGAGGATCCACGCCAAGCTGGGGGTCTCCTCCCGCGCGGATACGGTTGAGCGGGCCCGGCTCCTCGGCCTGCTCTGATTCCCTGAGACAGCGCACCCTTTGGGGGTGCAGCCAGTTAACCCCCCTGTGATTTAGCGTATTAAATCAGGTAATGCTGCTCCAGCCCATGGCAGCGGGGCATCAGGCCGGGGTTACGGAGGATGGGGTGGAAGACGGCTCGGGGCCGGTTCTGATCGCGACGAAACTGCGTCCGCCAGCAGTGCGCGCTCAGACCGTCGCGCGCGAGCGGCTCCTGGAGCGGCTCCGAAGCGGGCGGGATGCGAAGCTTAGCTTGGTGGCATGTCCGGCAGGTTTCGGGAAGACCACCATGCTCGCGGCGTGGCACGAAGCCCAGGCGGGGCGGAAGCCTATCGCGTGGCTGACGCTGGATCAGGGCGATAATGACCCCGCGGCGTTCTGGTCCTATGTGATCGAGGCGCTTCGCAGGGTATGCCCAGCCCTCAGCCTGCCGGCATCGTCGCACATGGCCGCGAGGGAGTCTCTCGTTCATCTGGTGCTGCCGCACCTGGTGAACGAGCTGGACGATCTGGGTGAGGTCACGCTGATCCTGGATGACTTCCACCACCTTACGGACGGCGTAGCGCGCGAGAGCATCGCCTGGTTCGTCGATCATGCACCACCCACCTTCCAGCTCGTGCTCTCCACCCGGACCGAGCCGGATCTTCCGCTGGCTGCGCTGCGCGTACATGGTGAACTGCTCGAACTGCGCGCCGACGAGCTGCGGTTCTCCTCCGGAGAGGCGGACGCATTCCTGAACGGCCGCCTGGCACTCGGTCTCCTGAGTGAGGATGTGGATGATCTCCTCGAGCGGATGGAGGGCTGGCCGGCCGGGCTCTACCTGACGGCACTGTCGCTGATGCGGGCCCCTGACCGGCGCGCCATGGTGAACGAGCTGAGCACCTCGAGCCGGCATCTGATCGACTTCCTGGAGAGCGAGGTACTCCGGGCGCATGATCCGCCGATGCAGGACCTGATGCTGCGTTGCTCGATCCTGGAGCGGCTGTCCGGCCCGTTGTGCGATGCGGTGCTGGAGCAGCAGCACTCGGCACCGACGCTGGACGTCCTGTCACGCAGCAACCTCTTCCTTGCTCCCCTCGACGACGAGAATGGCTGGTACCGCTTCCACCCGCTCTTCGCCCAGTTGCTGCAGGTGGAACTCGAACGGCGTGAACCGGGCCTGGCCCCGGCGCTGCACCGCCGGGCGTACGCCTGGCACCGCGACCGGGGGACGACCAGTGAGGCGATCTTGCATGCGATCGGAGCGGGCGCGCACGCCGAGGCCGCCGAGCTGATCGAAGCCTCCTGGGTCCGTTACGCCAACGCGTGCAAGTACGCCACCGTCCTGGGTTGGATCCGGCGCTTCCCAGACGAGGTGGTGAGCGGCGACGTGCGGCTGCTTCTGGTCGCCGCATGGGTGCTTTCGCTATCCGCCAGACGGGGCGAGGCGGCGCGGGCCATCGCCGCGATCGAGGAGCTGGGCGAAACCGGAAGGGAAGAGCCCCTCCGGGACGGCTTCAGCTCGGCCGAGGCGAGCCTGACCATGCTACGGGCCGTCTTCCCGTGGGGCGACGTCGGCGCCCAGCTGGAACACGGCCGCCGCGCGGCAGTCCTCGAAGGCCCCGGGTCGCCATGGCGGCCGATGGCCTGCTGGGCGGTTGGCATGGGCCGGTACTTCCGCGGCGAGCCTGGCGAGGCCGACCGGTCGTTCGCCGAATCAATGGCGCTCGCGCCTGCCAGCGAGCAGTGGTTTGCCGCCGCGTCGTCGCTGGGTTACCGATCGCTCATTGCGGACGACGATGGGCGTCTGGAAGACCAGCGGCTGCTGGCCGAACAAGCCACCGAGCTCGCGGCGGAGCACGGCATCGAGGAAATGGCCGGCGAGGTACCGCTGGCCCTCGGGGTATCGTTCGCACGGCGCGGAAGGCCGGAGCGGGCACTGCCTCTTATCGATCGCGGCGTCGCCGCCTTGCGGTCGTGGGGCCAGCCCATCGGCCTGGCCAAGGCACTGCTGCACCAGGCGACGGTGCTCCGCCAGAATGGTGAGCACCAGCGTTCGCAGACGGCGATCGCCGAGGCAAGATTCATCATTGAATCGTGTCCCGATCCGGGGATCCTGGCCGGGAAGCTGAAGGCTTCCCAGCCGTGCCCGCGGCCGGGTCCCAGATCAGCAGATGAGGAGCTGACAGACCGGGAGCTCAGGGTGCTCAGGCTGCTGGCCAGCGATCTGTCCGAACGCGACATCGGCCAGCAGCTGTACGTCTCGCATAACACCGTGCACAGCCACGTCAGGTCGATCTACCGCAAGCTCGGCGTCTCCTCGCGGGCCCACGCCGTGGAACGGACCCGGGAGCTCAAGACTCCGCGCGCCGGCGTGGCATGAGGTCGCGTCCGCTTTCACCTAGGTGGAAACGGCCGTCGGGTAGTGACAGGTCACCTGCCCGAGTGTGAGCGTACGGGTGATGGGCAGCGACCGGGCACGAGGCAGATGGTACCGGCTGGTCGTCCGGGGCGAACTCGGCGAACCGTTCGGTTTCCTGTTCGAGGGGATGCGGATGGACCGGGTTTCGGGCACCACGGTGCTGACCGGCGACGTGATCGACCAGGCGCACCTGCACGGGATCCTCCAGCGAATCCAGGAGCTGGGCCTTGAGCTCGTGTCTATCGATCCGGCAGACAACGACCAAACGTCCGGCTAGCTGACCGCAGCGACGACAGTGGCGCGGCAGAATAGGAGTTGGTTCAGATGACGGTGCCCGAGGGCGACATCGTCGCTTTCGGGCTGCTGTTCGTCGTGGTGGCCGCGCTGGCCAGCCAATTCAGCGTCGCATCCAAGTCAGTCCCGGGCCAGCTCAGGCAGCACGTCACCATGCGCTGGGTCACGCGATGATAGACGGTGCGGGGGTTGTTGCCGCGGGCGGAATCCATTTCGGGGGCTGGAAGTGGACCGGTGATTTCACGGGGATCGACCTGATCGCGGCGGGGACGAATGCGCTGAACGGGGCGCTGCTGGCCCGGCGGCCCGATCACTTCAAGAATTTCACCGTCGTCGGGATACTGCTTATGGCCATGCTCGGCGGCCTCGGCGGCGGGATTACCCGTGATGTGCTGCTGGATAAGGTGCCTGGCGCGTTCATGAACCCGGCGTTCATCACTGTGTGCCTGGTCGCGGGGCTGATCGGGTACAGCGTCGCCTTCGCCGAGGGGCAGCTGTTCCGGGAGGGCCTGTTCCAGCTCGCGACGTCGTTCTCGCTGCCCTGGTACGCGATCATCGGGGCCCAGGCCGCGGCTGCTGCCCGGCTATCCGTCCTCGGCATCCTGGCTATGGCCTTGATCGCTACCACCGCCGGCCGCTTCCTCATCGACGTCAGCTGCGGGGTGCCGCCGAAGCAGTTCGTCAGCGGCGAGTTGTTCGTCGTTACCGCGCTGGTCACCGCGGCCGTCTGGGTCGCCTGCCATGCGGCGGGCCTAGGGCCATGGCCGGCGGCCGGGATCTCCTTCGCCGTCGGGTTCACCCTCCGCGTTACTGCCTTGTACGAGGGCTGGCAGGTACCGCTGGCTAAAGAGCCCGCCGGGGTCTACCAGCACTCCGACGGGCGCCCGCTGCTCGGGCGCAAGATCGCGGGCAAGTCGGTGCGGGAGATGCGGGACCTGGGCCTCACGGTGGAGCCCACCGGGACGGAGAAGGGATAGCAATGGTGCAGGCGAACGCGACTGGCCGGCGGATGGCATATCAGGCGGCCAGGCCCGGCGGATGACCCGGCCGAGCAGGCGGGCCCGGTTCTGACCGTGCGGGGGGCCCCGCCGGCGTTTCATGTGATGGCCAAGCCGACGGGTGCGGTGTGCAACCTGGATTGTGAGTACTGCTTCTTCCTGTCCAAGGAGATGCTCTACCCGGGCAGCCGGTTCCGGATGGCCGCCGACCTGCAGGAGACCTACATCCGCCAGCTCATAGAGGCGCACGCGCGGGCCCCGGAGGTGGTGGTCACCTGGCAGGGCGGCGAGCCGACCATGATGGGCCTGGACTTCTTCCGCCGCGCCATTGAGCTGGAACGCCGGTACGCCCGGCCCGGGCAGCGGATCCTGAACACGATTCAGACCAACGGCACCCTCCTGGACGATGAGTGGGGCGAGTTCCTCAAGGCCAACAAGTTCCTGGCCGGGATCTCGATCGACGGCCCGCGGGACATGCACGACGCCTACCGGGTGGACAAGGGCGGCAAGCCCACCTTCGACCGGGTGATGCGCGGCCTGGACGTGCTCAAGCGCCACCAGGTGGACTGGAACGTGCTCACCACCATCCACGCCGTCAACGGCGGCCACGGCCGCCAGGTGTACACGTTCCTGCGTGATGAGCTGGGTGCCACGTTCATCCAGTACATCCCGATCATCGAGCGGGCCACCGAGCAGACCCTGCCCATCGCCGACGCCGGGTGGGGTCACGGCGTCCACGGCCGCCCGCTGTATACCCAGGACGGGACCCTGGTCACGCACCGGTCGGTCGGCCCAGTCCAGTACGGCCGGTTCCTGATCGACGTGTTCGAGGAATGGGTGCGCCGCGACATCGGCACCGTCTACGTGCAGATGTTCGACACCACCCTGGCCCGCTTCTACGGCGAAGGCGGCGGGATGTGCGTGCACGCCGAGACGTGCGGGAACCAGGTCGCCCTGGAGCACACCGGCGACCTGTACTCCTGCGACCACTACGTCGAGCCCGACTACCTGCTCGGCAACATCAACGACAAGCACATGCTGGAACTGATCGTCTCGCCCCAGCAGCGCAAGTTCGGCCGCGACAAGCGCGACACCCTCACCCAGTACTGCCGCGACTGCGACGTCCGGTTCGCCTGCAACGGCGGCTGTCCCAAAGACCGGTTCGCCACCTCCCCCTACGGCGAACCCGGCCAGCACTACCTGTGCCCTGGCTACAAGGACTTCTTCCACCACGTCACCAGGCCCATGGGTGCCATGGCCACGCTGCTGCGCACCGGCCAGGCACCCGCCAACCTCATGACCACCTACGCCAGGCAGGACGCACAACGCGGCCGCAACGACCCCTGCCCCTGCGCCAGTGGCCGCAAATGGAAGCACTGCCACGGCGCAGCCCCATTCCCCGTCACAGCCACCTGAGGCCGCGAGTGTCCTCGGGCGTTCCGTTGCGGATCCGCGAATACCACCAGGGCAGCTCGCGGTTGTTCCCGTCGACCGGCGCGATCCTCGGCCCGCTCGGCGCCGTGATTGCCCTCCAGGCCGAGGGGCTGTGACGCTCGCAGCCGCCGTGCCCTCCGGGGGGCCAACCCCCGGAGTCACCGACGTGGTCCGGGATCAGGATACGGCGGACCGCCCGCTCCGGGTCGAACCTGGCCCGCTGCTGCGCGCCGTTCCGGGCCTGAACCTGTACCGGGACGAGGATCCCTTCCGTTCGCCACATCTGCGCGAGTACCGCGACTGGATCGACGTGCTCGAGGTCGCGCTGATGTGGACCGGGGCTTTCCCCGAGCCGCACACATTCGGCCTGCGTGCATGGGTGCTGCGGCCAGGCGGGATCGCAGCGGTGACGGTTCCCGCCTGGCTGCCAGAGCGAATCTGCTGGCGTCTCTCCGACGACCACCACGACGCCCCCGGCGGCCACGTCCGCATTTTCATCCGCCGTGAGCTGCAGACGAAGCTGGCCGCGGCGGGCCTGACGGCCGGCGGCCATCACCACGCGCACGCCCTGCACTCACCGTACTGGTGGCTGACATCCGCGGTTAGCGGACATCGGGAGGACTACCCACTGATCCGCGCCTACCGGCTGACGCTCGCGGTGGCCGCGCCGTACCGATGACAGCGGCACCGGTACCAGGCCGCGGGCGGTGGTGGCCAGACGGGTGGCTGAGCTCGCGGCGGGCGCTCCTGCGGGGCATCGGCCCTGAGGTAATCTCGGCGGCGTCGGACAATGACCCGACCAATGTCGGCACTGCTGCCGCGGTCGGGGCCCAGACCGGATATCAGCTGTCCTGGGTGGCGCTTCTGGTCGCACCACTGCTGGGCGTGGTGCTGACGATCGCGGCGCAGGTCGGCACAGTAGCCCGAGACGACCTCCAGTCGCTCACCATGAAGCGCTACGGCCGCGGCGCGGCCGTGGTCCTGCTGGTGTCGGTGGTGGTGGTCAACCTGGTCACCATCGCCGCGGACCTGCAGGCCGGGGCGGCCGGGATCGGGCTGCTGGCCGGTGTGGATTCCCGCTGGCTGGTGGTGCCGCTGGCGGCGGCTCTGGCCGGCCTGCTGCTGGTCGGCAGGTACGGCCAGGTGGTGGTGGTGCTTCGCTATCTGCTGCTTGGTTTCCCGGCCTTCGGGGCGGCAGCCGTCCTGGCCCACCCGGACTGGCCCCGACTGCTCGAAGCCAGCCTGGCTCCGGCGCTATTGCTGCGCCCCAGCGAGATGGCAGGTGGCCTGGCCCTGCTCGGCACCACGCTGACCAGCTACGTCTACGTGTGGGAGACCGTGGCGCGGGGCGTGGAGGAACAACCGCCCGGGGGCGCCCCGGAAGACGGCGGGCTGGCACGAGCCAGGGCTGGCGCGGTCATCGGCGGCGTCTTCACGGCCGTGATCTTGTGGTTCATGCTCGTCGCCTCCGCGGCCACGCTCGGTCGTCATCACCAGGCGGCCGCCTCGGCGCAGGACGCCGCCGGGGCGTTGCGCCCGCTGGCCGGCCCTTTGGCCGCGGACCTGTTCGCCGCCGGGCTCGTCGCCTCGGCGGTGGTCGCCCTGCCCGTCCTGCTGGCCACTACCGCCCATGTGGTCGGCGCTCACTTTAACTGGCGTCGCGGGCTGTCCGAGCGGATCAGTCACGCCCGGGGCTTCTACGCGGTCCTGGTCGCCTCGATCGGGCTCGCGCTCGCCGTGTCCCTGGCCGGGATCCCGGTGATCGGCATGCTGGTGGCAGCCAGCGTGATCGGAGGGCTCGGAACCCCGATCGGCTTGGTGCTGCTGGTCCGCCTGGCCCGCGATCCCCAGGTCATGGGGCCTCAGCCAATCTCCCGCAGATTGGCTGCCGCCGGCTGGGCCGTCGCGGTCATTGTCGGCGGCTTCGGCTTGCTCTTCGTCATCGGAGCAGCCCTGGGCACGTTCTGACCTGTCCGGTCCGCAGGTGCGAGGCCACGGGAGTGATCCTGGCTGCGCCTACCGGACCGGCTGGCAGTTCGCCAGCCAGGCACATTTCCCTGCCGGGCAGAGCAGCTGGACGGCGGCTGCCGTCCTCCTCGCCGCCGACACGCTGTCCGGGGCAAACCGCGGATCGGGCATCTTCCGGGACGCGGCCGCCGGGCCCGCGATGCTGGCGCAGGCCGGCGGCGTGGCCTGCGGCTGCGGCCGCGTGTGATGAGCCGGCGTCAGTGGCGGCCCGCTGCAGTACCTGTAGCGACCCGGTTACCCGCAGGTGCTGCTCAGGTCTTCCCGGGAGCGAGCGAGCTGGCTTCGCCGCGCCGGATGCGGTACAGCCCGAGGCCCAGGGTGGCTCCGATAAACAGGCCGGTGACGCCGATGATGAGCGCCAGGTGGATCTGATGCGCGCTATTGTCGGCGCCTCCGATCGAGTAGCTCAGGGCCCCGGCCTGTGCCGTGGCTCCCGAGGCGTTGCCGGCCGGCAGCAGGTTCTGGCCGGCCTGGGTCTCGAGGGCTGTCAGGTACGCGTAGTTGTCATCGACCGTCGCCCCGGCCTGGCTGATCGCATCGTCGAGCTGCTTGACGGCGGCATCGAGTTTGGCCCCCCCGCCGATCGTGGTCGGCTGAATCGCCTTGCCCTTCTTGACCGTGATCGTGGTGCTCGCGTTGGCGATGGCCGTGGCCACCTGGGCGGCCCTGGCCGACAGGGCGTCAACGTTGGTTGAGCTTGTCGCCAGACCTGCCGAAGCGCTGAGCGCGGACGCCTTGACTGTCTTCGCGTCTGCGCTGCTCGTGCCCAGTGCGGCGGAGAGCTTGAGGACGAGATCCTGGAGCGCGACAAGCTTGGACTGGAGGGTCGTGAAGGCCCGCGTGGCCTTCAGCCTCGGAACGCAGGAGGGGATGGCGCTGCGGCTTGGGCTAGGGCTAGGGCTAGGGCTAGGGCTAGGGCTGGCGGTTGGGGTCGGGGCCGGTCTTACGGTCGGGGCTGGGATCTTGCTCAATGCGCTGCAGATCGCAGCCGGCAGGGCCGCGAACCGGGTCTGGATATCGGCGATCATGCTGGCGGTGCTGGCGGCGTCAGTGGCGTGCTGGGCGATCCGGGCCGAGAGGTTTCCCGCATTAGTGGACAGCTGCTGGGCGTCCGCCGACAGAGTACGGAGGGAGACGGCCAGCTTGGCCGCGCCCCGGGACACGTGCTGTGCGGCGGGGACCAGCACCTTCTTGAGTTCGCTCAAGAACGTGGACGCCTTGACTGCGATGTCCTGCAGTTTGTTCTGGGCCTTGGCCTGGAAGGACGCGAGGCGCCCCCCGACGGTCAGCGTCGGCACCGCCGGGGCCCCGGGCTCGTGAATCGTGGGCAGCGGTTTCAGGTTGCCTGGCGGCAGGGCCTGGGCGGAGAGCGTCGCCGACGGAACGGCCACGTCAGTGACCTGTGCCTGGTAGCTGAACTGCTGTTGGGCGCTGCCCAGCGGCTCGAACAGGAACATCGTCCAGGAGATGCCGGTAGTCCCGTTGCCGTTGCCGGCGGCACTCGCGCCGGGGGCGTGCAGATTCGTGAAGTTAGCCGGCAACGTCACGGCGAGCGAGGCGGCGTACGGGACCGGGGTCTGCACGCTGGTGCTCTGCTTGTGCCCGAAGACGTTCTTGAACTTCACGGGCGTCGCCTCGCTCGTGGTGTTCGAAACGATGTATATCACCTGGAGGAACCCGGACTTCCCGGCGATGTCCGTGGCGGGCATCTTGTGCCCGTTGAGATAGTAGGTGGCTGTTACCTGCAGGGGCAGCTTGGCGACCGGGAACTGCGCCACGGTCCGCTCGTTGAACGGCCCGGTGAGGTGCAGATTCCACACGGCCTTGCCGTCCGTGACGGGCGGTGTCCCCACGCCGGTCAGGTTCCTGAATCCCGACCGGGACATCGGCACCTTGACGGTGGCCGGGCCGGTCCCGTTGGCCGCGAGCTGGGTGTACACGGACGGCGTCCCGCTGACCTGCCCGTCGGGGCTCGTGGACGCCAGGACCGTCTGGGTAACGCCGACCCAGTTCGGGACCGACGCGGCCGCCGGGCCGCCGGAGGACAGGACCAGGAGCGCTCCGACCGCCAGCGCGGCCGGCAGGGCGAGGTTCTTCACCGCCTTCATCATGCCTCCCCCTCCTGTGCACCCTTTTGGGTGCTTTCCGGGCCCGGTTCCCTGGCCTCCTGGCGGCTGCCTTGCGCGTGCTTGCCGGTCCGCGCCTCGATCGCCGGTCCGGTGCCGCCGGCACCGGGCGGCGGCCCGGCCGCCTGCGTCACGCTGTGCGCCTCCGCGGGCGGGGCCTCCGCGGGCGCTGGGTGTGCCCGAGAGGCGGGAACCAGCTTGAGCCCGAGCACGGTGGAGACCATGTACCCGATCCCGAAGCTGGACAGGATCGACAGGAAGGCCAGAGCCGATGCGGCAAGGTACGCGCTCGGCGCCGCCTGGAACGCCAGCTCCACCGTCCCGTACAGGATCCCCGCTCCCAGCAGCATCGACACGAACCAGGTACTGCTGCGGAACAGGGCCGCGATGCCCGTGATGATGGCCAGCAGGACCAGGACCACGACCGCGGACCACCATTTCGTGTAGGGCAGGTACCCGCCGCGTACCACATAGGACGCGAACGCGAGCAGGAGGCCGAGCGTGAAGCCCATCAACCGGGCGATCGGGTCCGCGTCGGGCAGCAGCCCGACGATCGCGCCGATCGCCAGGCCCAGCACGGTGTAGGCGATGGCTGGCGTTCCGAGCTCATCCTGCAGCATGTAGATCCCCATGCCGAACACGGCCAGGACCAGCCCTCCGATCACTATGGGGGAAGAGAACAGGGGTCCCCTGGAAGGCGCGTGGATGAAGGCCCTCCGGACATCGCGCAGCAGCAGGTAATAGACCACGCTCGCGATGAAGATGATGCACACGATGCTGGAAATCAGCCCTTGGACGCTCACGCCGCTGCCGGTCACCCGGCGGACGATCACGTCGACGGACAGTGCGGTGAGGGCGGCGGCCCACGCCCAGGCCATGAACCAGGTCCATGTCTGAAGCCACAGCGCCCCGTAGGCCATGAGGATCATGAGAGCGAAGGTGAGCACGTAGACGAGCGCGAGCGCGGGGCTGCTCAGATGGTTGTCAACGTAGTTCCCCAGGACGTGGATGGCCAGAGCGGGGAGGGCGAGAACGACTGCGAAGACGACCAGTGGCGGGGAGTACTGTTCTCCCCGGAACACGGGATGCCGCATCGTTTGGCGAACGCCGGGCTGGAGCAGGAACATGAGGTTGAGGACGACGAACAGGATGTCCAGGCAGGCGAAGACCCCCACCTCGAGGGTGACGTGCGACCCCGTCGCCCACCGGACGAGCTCGATTATCAGCACCACGGTGAGCACGATTTCGAACAGCCAGCACGCCCAGTAGACCCAGGCCTCCAGCCTGAGGATCCCCAGGGCGATCTCGATCATGAGAAGCCCGGTGAGCACGTAGACGAGCTGAAGCCACGCGTTGCTCAGACTGAAATCGGCCGCCTGCTTCGAGCCGAGGAAGTACCCACCGAACAGGATCTGGCAGACGCCACCGGTAGACGCCCCCCAGAAGTAGGTCATGAACGTGAGCAGCATCGCCTGCTGGCCGGCAGGCTGAGGCTTGCCGGCCTTGAGCTCCCCGGTGTCCGGGCTGCTCAGCCGCGTCCACCACTCAGGAGTACCGGAACTGGTACTCACCGCAAGTTCCCCGGTTCAGGCTGGCCTGGCCAGCACGGCGCGGCGAGGTCTGTCCTTCGCCACGAGAAGCCCGGTCGAGCCGGAATCGGCTCGTGAGCCGGGATCGTGCTAGGCCTGACCGTCATCGCCGTACCCCTCCAGGCTCGCTCACCATGAGGCCCGCTGCGTTCATCTCGCGGGTCAGCATGCCGTCCAGTTTGAGTCCGAGCACCTGCGCCGCGTTATGGCCCTGAGCCCGGTTGTGGCCTCTCGCCTCGCTCTTTTGCTCTACCACTGCGCACGCTAGGGTTCCGGCAGGCGGCCCGGCATCACCTGCCGGCCGGTTTCACCTAGGTGGAAACCGCCTCATGAGGGCCTCGCGGCGGAGATCAGTGCGTGTCGACCGGCAGCCGGTGTGACATGCCGATCCCCTGGCGGTCAGGGACGAGGGCGGCGGCGCGCTGGTTCTGGGGAATGGCGGAGGCGACCGCGTCGTCGAGCAGAGTGCCCTGCGCGACGAGGGCCGGGCGTCTTTTCGGCGGGACATCGGGGATCAGGGCATCAAGCAAGGCCCGGAGCCGCCGGGCGACCTGGTACTGGTTCGCGCCGAAGGCACGGATCTCGTCGAGGGCGAGCTCGACGAGATCGTCCCAGGTCGGCGTCGGGTAGACGAGCCGGACTTCGCCGTGGCTGTCGGTGACGGTCCCGGTGGACAGGTGCTTGGGCGCGGCGTACCGCAGCACATCCTCGATGCGGTCGAGTGACTGTACGGCGGTCGTGGGGTCGTTGATGGCCGGGGAAAGTGCCTTGATCGCGACATCGACCAGCATCCGGATGGCGAAGGCCGGATCATCGTCGAGTGTCCGCTCGTCCCCGAGTATCACAGCGCGGCGGAGCTGCCGCTCGGGCAGCGCGCGCGGCCCGTAGACGTTGAGCAGCGTGCCGCTGGCCGGGACATGATCCCCTATGGCCGGCACGAGTTCGATGACGGCGTCGTATTTCTGGGCGAGGTCCGCGAACCCGGTCCGGTCGAGCGCCACCACGACCTGGCCCACGCGGCCTACCGAAACCGTCTGAACCGGCGTGAGCCCTTCCAGGGATCGCGCCGTCTTCTGGGCCGTGGCGGCGTCGGACCCGCTGTCCGGGTACACGGCGTCAAACACCTCGCGGGCTTCGCTGTCGAACGGCCTGGACCACGCTGGCCACCCGGAGGCCGTTGGACGTGCGGTCGATGAGCGCGAGGAACATCAGAATGCTGTAGAGCGTCAGGAGCAGCGCGGCGATGAGCGTCCTGGTCGGCACGAACGCTGCGGTCCCGCGGCCGACCTGGGCGGTGGAGACGAGCGCGAACAAGAACGTGGCGCTGAACGTGCTGAGCGCGAACCTCAGCGTCCGGTCACGGTTGATCCAGGCCACAAAGCGGGGCGAGAACTCGCTCGTGCCGAACTGGACCACCATCAAGATGACTGCGGTGACGAAACCCGTGAACGCGAGCATGCCGCTGCCCAGCGCGGACAGAGCTGCACTGGCACTCGACGCGCTGATCGAGTGGATGAGGTGAACCGGGTCCGCCTCGTCCCAGCGCATCAGGCCGAAGCTGAGAGCCAGCGCCACGAGCACATACACCGCGGGAATGAACCAGAGGCTCTCCCACACCCGGCGAGCGGTGATCTTCGCGAAGTGAGCCGAGCCGTGAAAATTGGCGCTCGCGGCCCGGCGCCCGCGGCTGCTATCCGCATTCCCCATCGTGTGGCCTGCCTTCTGCCTCATGCGAGTGTCGGTGGCATTTGCCTGAGGCGGCGTTTACCAGATTGCTTGCCGAGCTCTTCACTTGCGGAAATGATGAGGCGGCCGTCTCGGCCGCGGTCAGGGGGAGGCTCGCCCTTCACAGGCTTGATCGCCGTGTCCAGGCTCGGCAGCGAGTTCTGCAGCGCCGTGATCGGCGGCCCGAATGCGGACTGCGCCTCGGCGGCGAGCGTTGTCGCGTCAGTCCTGGCGCTGCTCAGTGTGGTCTGCGCATGCCGGGCCGTGGTGCGTATCTCATATGTCCTCCGGAATGTTACGGATCCGCTGCCCATCTTCACGCGAAGGCTCGCACGCCGGCGGGCGACCCGTCATCACCTGCCGGACCGATTCACCTAGGTGGAACGGCGGCCAGAAAGACGGCTCACGAGCCCGTCCAAGTGCCAGCAGCAAGGCGCCCGGAGTGCGGCCGATCCAGCTGACGCTAAGCAGCGGGTTCCGGTGTTCAGGCGCTGGCGTCGCTCTTGGGGCCCAGCCGCAGGGACAGCCACTCCGCATAGGACCTGGACTCATCCGGGCCGGGTTCCGCACCACCGGGCAGGGCCTGGGCGAACACCAGCGCGGCGGTGGCCTCGAGTTCGCTGCGCAGCAGGCCTGCGGGCCCGGTCGCCTCGAACCCCAGGGTCCACCAGTCCCGGCCACACACGCGGACCTCGGTGAGTTCCACCTCGCATCCCGGCTCCCCGCCCTCCGCGGCGAGTGCCGCGACCGGCCCGCCGGCCGGCGGGAACCGGCTGATCCGCCGCCTCTTGCGCACCGGCCGCCAGCCGGCCGGATCACCGCTGCCGGGGCTGAGCGGGCGGCAGGGAAAGGACCACTTCTGCCAGGACTCCAGGCGGCCGCGGGCGCGTCCCGCCACCTCGAGCATTCCCGGGCTCCCGCGGTAGGACTTTACCTCCAGGGCCTGGCCCCCGCGGATCTTCACCGACAGCCCGGGCAACTGCGGATCGAGCAGGTAGGTGTCCTCGCGTGACTCCGTCGCGGCCGGGAACCGCCCGAACCATCCGGCCACCGCGGCCTCCAGCTGGCCCGCGAAGATCCAGCGCACCTCAAGGCTGCCGGTAGCCTCGGCGACCGGGCTCCCGGGCCGTTCAGCCTCCATCGTCACATCCTTCTGACACTGGCCGCCGGCTACGGCATCACGAAACCGCGGGCGCGGGGCCGGGCAGGATCATGGTGTCCCCTCCTCAGGTACCGGGGTGCTGGTGGGCGTGACCGGTACCAGGGCCGCGGTGGCCGGGCCGGCAGCTCACCATGCGCCGGCTACCACCGTGACCGGCACGAACGTGCCCAGGAACTCGGTGGTCAGCCGGATCCACAACGGCCGCTGGCGTAGGGTGTCTTCCCCGGACCGGGTGAGGGAGCATCGCCCGAGCGATGCGGCGTGCTCGGTATCAATATCGTCGGTGACGTCGGCCGTGGCGGGTCCTCCACTAGCTTCCTGGTTCGGATGGGCGGACCTGGGTCCGGTGTTAGATTTCGGTGCTGGCTTCGGCCTTGCCGTTTCTCACGGCGGCCTGGAGCGCGGCGTAGTCGCGTTCGTTCTGGTCGGCGTAGGTTTCGGCGAAGTCGGCGATGGCCTGGTCGAACTTGGCCGAGCCGCCGAGGTAGGCGGCCAGCGCGATGCGGTCCCCGGAGCAGGCATGTGCCCGGGCCAGGGTCCACCCGCACAGCCGGGCGTACAGTGCCATGCCTGATGGGATCATCTGCTCGATCGGCGCGGAGAGCTTCCAGTCCTTCAGCTGGCGGACGTAGAAGTCGCGGTCTATCCCGTCTACTGGGTTGGCGACGCGGGTCCAGCCGAGGAAGATGTCGCTCTCGGCTTGCATGATGTGCTGCCCGGCGACGACCCGCTCGCCCTGGTTGGCGTACTGGCTGCGCCCGGCGTACTCGGCCAGGACCGACGGCTGGGCCTCCTTGGCCTGCAGGAACAGCGGCTCGGTGCCGTCCACGCCGTCCATCAGCACGACATAGGCCCGGGTGCCGACACTGCCCACCCCCACCACCTTGCGGGCCACCTGCACCATGGCGAACTGCTCGAGCAGGTGCCGCCGGTCGGATTGCAGGGTGCGCCGGTACTTGCCCAGCACGGTGTTCAGCAGCTGGTAGATCGCGTCGGCCTGCACGTCGGCGAAGATGTCCTCGACCGGGACGATCAGCGGGGGGTCGCTGATGATCCGCCGCTGCCCGTCGACCACGGTGGTCAGCTTGCCCACGGCCTTCATGGTGTCGGCGGTGTGCGCCTTGGCCAACAGCTTCCCGGCCTTCTTGAAGCTTTTCTTCTTCATCTGGGACCGGAACTGGGCCAGCACCGGCTCGATGTCCAGGTGCGCGTACCAGACGTCCAGGAACGGCTGCTGCGCGAACCCCTGCATCGCGGTGCGGTAGCCCTTGGCTGCCGCGAGGACGATCTTGCGCCGGTCCTTGGCCGGGAACCCGTTGTCCCGCCCGGCCACGGCCAGGCTCGCGGCCAGCCGCTTGACATCCCACTCGAACGGGCCGGGCAGGGTCTCGTCGAAGTCGTTGACGTCGAAGACCAGGTTGCGCTCCGGCGAGGCGAACGCGCCGAAATTGGACAGGTGCGCATCCCCGCACAGCTGCACCCGCAGCCCCGACGTGGGCGTTGTGGCCAGGTCGGCCGCCATCGGCAGCGCCGCGCCCCGGTAGAACGTGAACGCCGACACCAGCATCCGCCCGTGCCGCACCGGCACCAGCTCCGGCACCCGCGACTTGGCCTGGCCTAGCAGCAGCCCGACCGGATCCCGCCCGGGGCCCGGCGAGAACTCGGCATTAGATTCCAGCGGGGCCAGCGCCCTGGCGTCCTGACCCCGGGCCACCCGGTCCGCCCGGCTCAGCTGCTCCACCGTCCCGTTCTGCCCCGGACCCGGGCCAGATGCCCGCGCGGCAGACCTCCTCGCCGCGACTCCCTCAGTCTTCACAGTCATGGCCACTCCTTCTTCTTCCGTCTAGGCCGGAGTTACCGGTCATCGTCCTGTTCCTCCAGCGCGGCCGCGATCGCGCCCGCCGCCTTTCCCCGGGCCGCCCGCTCAGCCGGTGTCAGCCCGCCAAGCCCCCAATCCAGCCGGTATCGCTGGGTGTGCCGCGCTGTTGCCTCGGCCGTCGGAGCGCTCATCACCGGTTCCTCTCTATCCGCTGCCGGCGTGACGGCTGGGCACTGCTCACTGGCATTTGCCTTCTGCGGCGTTCACCAGATCGCTGGCCGAGCTCTTCACTTGCGTGAGCGATGAGGCGACCGACTCGGCCGCGCTCAGCGGAGGCTGGCCCTTCGCGGAGTTGATCGCCGTGTCCAGGCCGGACAGCGAGTTGTGCAGCGCGGTGATCTGCGGCGAGAACGTGGACTTCGCTTCGCTGGCGAGCGTTTTCGCGTTAGTGCTGACGCTGCTCAGCGCGGTCTGCAGGGAGCTAAGGCCGTTCTTGGCCACGTCAACATGGTCGAGGTTCTGGACAGAGGTCTTGAGCTGGCCGGCGGCGGTGCAGTAGGCCGGCTTGCTGCTGCTGCATCCGGCGGCGAGCCCGGACAGGATCATGGTTGCTGCAGGGAGAAGCAGCCATCTGTGCAGGCCTGGCCGTGCTGCATATCTCATATGTCCTCCGGGATGCCAGTGCTGATCACGCGCTGCCAGGACCAGCCGGTACCGCCCGCCTCGCACTGAGTCGCTGCTCATCACCTGGACGCTCGCACGTCGGCAGGCGGCCCGTCATCACCTGCCGACCCGATTCACCTAGGTGGAACGGCGGCCAGAGTCCGGCCTATCGAGCTGGCCGTGACCAGCGGGTCCCGGAGTTCAGGCGAAAATGTTGACGGCCCGGGCGATCACCAGGCCGAGGACCGCGATCGAGACGAGCGACTGCACCCCCATCGCGGCCTTCGCCCAGCGCACCATCGGCATCGTGTCAGTGGGGCTGAACGCCACGGAAGCCGTGAGTCCGAGGTACAGGTAGTCGAAGAACAGCGGGCGCCATCCTGCGGGCGCGAGTTCCGGGTTCATATGCTGCGGGAACGCCAGGTCGGGGTGCGCGGGGTTGCCGTGCGCGCGGGCGGCCGGACCGCCGCCGTCGAGTTCCCAGTAGAGCAGCGCGAACACGACAACGTTGATCACAAACACGCCGTTGCCGACCAGCAGGAGCCGGGGCCCCGACTTCGTTACCCCGCCTCCCTTGATGAGCAGGTGGAGAAGCAGGAGGGTCGATGCGAGAGCCGTCACGAGCAGCACGGCCAGCAGGGCGAGAGAGAGCAGCCGAACCAGCCTCGTCCGGCGATCGATGCGGCCCGGGTCGGCCACGATCAGCGCAACCAGCAGCACCCCCGCGAACAACAGCACCCACCTGGGTTCCGCCCGGACGCCGTTGGGAAGCAGCACAGTCAGGACGATCGCCGCGATCGCGGCTACTGCCATCGGCCAGCGATGGTCGCCGCGTACCGGAGCCGGTCCGCCAGCCTGACTAGCCGCCTTGACCGGCCCGTCGTCAGGCATTGTCGGCCGGGATGACCGGCCCGCCACCGGTGACGGGCCGGTCATCCCGGCATCCTGCAGTACCGCTGTCCACACCCGCAGCCTGACGCGTATGTGGTTAGCCAGACATCACCTTCTGTCGCTATCCACCTAGGTGAAACCGCCCGCTAGTTCCGACTCGCTGGGGCTCAGCGACGGAGTAACGGACTCACTCGGGCTCGGGCTAGAAGACGGGGTCGTGCTAGGTGAAGGCGCTGACCGGGTCCGTGCCGGCGGTCGCGCTCTTGCTGAGACGACAGGCTGGCGCGGTAGGCACTGTCAGTCAACGCAGGGATGGCAGCGCAGCTGGATACCGAGGCTGCGGCGTGCTTGCCTGGTGGCGCTGGCCACAGGCGGGCCCGCCATGCTGATCGAGATGACGCAGACACTCGCCAGAGAACCGAGAGCGGTCAACAGGGCGTGCCTTGTCTTACCGGCACGGCAGCGGCCCGGCGACGTACCGCGTCATCCTCTGGCACCGTCCCCGCTCGGCGGGGCTGTTTGATTCGCCGCGCCTGCGGCGGCCCGCTGGCGGATGGCGACGCGGTACTTGACGCCTTCCACGGTGAGGAAGCCGCTGATGACTGCGATCATGATGGGCGCGGTCTCCAGCGGCCCGATAGCCGTCAGGAAGGCCGCCATCAGCACCATGGCGAACGGCACGGAGACGACGGCGCCGGGGACGGCAGCGAGCATGCAGCTGAACGCCAGCCCCAGTGGCAGGCCGGGGATGACGTCGTGGACGAGGACCCCGGCCGTTCCGCCGAGGAACAGGGTCACGAACAGGGGCCCGCCGACGAAGCCGGTCTCATTGGCCACCGCGAAGGTGAACATCTTCGCGATCAGCACGACGACGAGCAGGCCGACTCCGAGGGTGCCCGCGTACTTGATCACCGTCTTGAGCTGGTCGGTGCCCGTGAACATGGTCAGCGGCAGTAGCACGCCGACGACGCCGAACAACAGGCCGCCCAGCGTAGCTTTCGCGATGCCCGGGAGCTTCAGCAGGCCGAAGAGCACCGCCGTCAGTTTGGCGACCACGGCCAGCACCGCCACCACGACGGCCGCGAAGAGGCCTATGGGGATCGCGGCGAGCATCTGCCAGTCATGGAACCTGTACGGCGGCACCCTGAAGGCTTCCAGGAACACCGTGCCGACGAGGGCGAAGTAGATAGCGAACGAGACGGCCGATGCGATAATCGTCCCGAGCATGGCCTTTGAGAACCGTTGCCCGCCGCCAGGTTTGGAGCCCTCCAGGATCAGCGCTACCACGATCAGCACGCTGGAGAACAGCCCGCCGAACGCGCCCGCCATGCCCGTCAGCGTGTTCAGCCGGGTGTCATCTTTGCTGAACTTTCTCCGCCGGGACAGCCAGGTACCGGCCCCGCCGCCGATGGAACCCAGAGCCTTCTCCGGGCCGAGGCTGGCGCCTCCGATCAGTGAGACTGCCGACACGAGCACCAGTCCCGGCACCTCGCGCGGGTTGATCTCCTCCGACTGCAGGTCCTCGAACAGGCCAGGAAGCTTCTCGGGCACCTTCATCAGCTGCCGTATCAGGCCGACCACGAGGCCGGCCCCCGCGGTGGCGGCGATCCACCACCAGTGCCCGCCCAACCAGTGCGGATTGGTATCGGTGTACCACTTGCCGCCATGCCCGGTCACTCCGATAAACACCAGGCCGGCAAACGCGCCGAAAACCCCGAGGGTGAGCGCGGACACCACAATGACCCAGAACTCCCGTGTCCGGGTGAACGGCAGCGGCGGGGCCTGCTCGGTTGACGGGGCCTGCTCGGGTGACGCGGCCGGTTCGGTGCTGGCGCTCATAGCGCGAACCTCCTCGCGGAGCAGCTCGCACACCCAGCCGCAGCCGACGGCAACAGCCCGCAGCAGAGTGGGCCGGCTCGATTAGCTACCGGGCGCATCAACGATCCCCGACTTCGCATCTTGCCTCCAGCGGTGCGTGACCAGGCTCCCGCCCTGGGTATGCAGCGGGCGCCGCGCCACGCCTTCGGATCGATTCGGTCATTCACGCCCCGACCCCCTTCGGGCTCGCCGCAGCCACGGCGGCCTGCACGCTGTCGTAGATCCGGTCCTCTCCGATTTCGGCCAGCACACCGTCCGCGGCAAACGTCTCTCGAGCTTGGGAGTGCAACCGGGCGAGGGAGATCGCGACGTCATACCGATCGGCGTATTCCTTCAGGCTGTGCAGCGCGCCTGCCCCGGACACGTCGGTGTAGAAGACCTCTTCGAAGTCGATGACCAGCGTCTTGGGCAGTGGGCCCTTGGCGGCGGCATCGATCAGGATCCGCTCGCCGCTGTTCTTGAACGCGTCGGCGTTGGAGTATTCGAGCGGCGCGTCGAACCGGTAGAGCATCACTCCAGGTACGGGCTGGGCGTCGGGGTTGCCGATACCTTTCTTCGCCCCGAGTATCCAGGTACGGGCCTCGAACTCTCCCGTCTTCTCATCCCGTCCCAGCTCTGCGCGGCCGGGGAAACTCACGCGGAACACCAGGTAGATGAGCGAGAAGAGGATCCCGACGAGCATGCCCGTCAGGAGGTTGGACGAGAGCACGACCAGCCCGGTGACGACCCCGAGGCCGAAGTCGACCCGGTGAACCTTCCAGAAATCGACCACCTTCATCGGGCTGGCCGAGCCCCACATGGCGTTGATCACCACGGCTCCGAGGCACGCCTCGGGCAGCCACTGGAACAAGGGAGCCAGGAACGCCAGGACCAGGAGAACAACGATGCCGAGGAAGATGTTCGACATCTGCGACTTGGCCCCGGCCGTCTCGGCGGCGGACGACTTTGACAGGCTGCCGGTGACCGGCATGCCGCCCAGCAGGCCCGCACCGATCAGCCCGGCTCCGAACGCCCGGAACTCCTGGTCGGGGTCGGGATCGCCGTGCGTCTTGCGCGCGAGCGTCGTCACGGTTCCCCATCCCTCGGAGAACCCGACCAACGCCACGACACACCCGCCGATCACCAACGTCACCCAGGTGGACGCGTGGATTCCGGTGGGGAACGTGAAGGACGGCAGACCCCGGGGAATCTTCTTGACGACCTTGATGTGCGGGCTGGTGATCGCCACGTAGATCGATGCCAGTATCACGGCGGTCAGGGCGGCCGGGATCTTCGGCGCGAAGCGCTGGATGCCGAAGATCAGGGCGATGGCCAGTATCCCCAGGACCACGGCGGTCCAGTTCCAGTGGCTGATCTTCGAGAGCACCGACCACAGCTGCTGGAAGGTATTGCCCGACGGTTCATGAATGCCGGTGAGATGCCCGAGCTGGCCAACAATGATCCCGATCGCCATGGCGCAGATGAACCCCGCCATTACCGCCTTCGACATGAAGTTGGAGATCCAGCCCATTTTCGCCAGGCCAGCCACCACGAACACCGCTCCGGCCGCAAGCGTCAGCCCTACGGTAAAGGTCACGGCCTGGCTCGTGCTCTTGGCATGCAGGCCACTCACGACGCCGGCCGAAACCGCCGCCACCGAGCCGGCCGCCGCGTACACCGCCAGGCGCGACCCGCCGAACAGCGCGTACCCGACCAGGGCCAGCGGGGCAGCATACAGACCGATCTGGGCCGGGACGCCGGCCACCGACGCGTACCCCATCGACTCCGGGACCAGCAGTGCGGCCACGCTGATCGCCGCGATGAGGTCCAGGCCGGTGAACTTGCCCCACCGATACTTCGGCAGCCATACGGCAATCGGAAACCAGCGCTCGAGGGTGCTCGGAGCCGTGGGCTTAGCCACCGGCTCAGCCGTCGAACGGTTCAGTTGCCATCGTCAGCGCCGTCTTCTTCCGGCCCGTCGAGTGTCCCGACAGATACGAGTTCGACGCCGGTCTCTTGGCGTCGCTCGATGAAGTCGACCAGCTGGGACTGACCGGGCACGATGCCACTCAGAGCAGTCATCGCGTTCTCCTTTGGATTCATGGTTCCGGGCGGTGAGGTTGCGGTCGCTTTCACCCGCCGGCCGCGGGTGACGCTGCCGGGGAGGCGTTGAATTCCTCGCGGCTGGTTGTCCGATCACCGCGCACGCTAAAGCCCGGACAGGGGACCCGGCATCACCTGCCCGCCCGTTTCACCTAGGTGGAAGCCGCACGAACCTTCGTTGCGCCCGGCTTACCTGCCGCCGGATCCGGCCAGCCGGACCGCGTATGCGCGGGCGAGATCGCGCGGTGCGATTTCTGTTCCCGTCGGTGACCTTGCCCGCCGGGCTCGGGCAGTTCCGGGAAAGCGCGCAGCTGCCGGTGCTGGCGCTGGGGTGAACCAGCGGGGATGGGAGGCGCAGTACCCGTAGTTCGCCCAGCCTGCCATGTCGGAGCGCTTGACGACAGGACGCGAGCGGGCGCATTCCACGATCTCGGAACCTGTCAACCTGTATGAGGCGCCGGTGTGTGGTTGTTACTGAGTGGCGGCTTCCTTGTGGGGTGGGTTGATCCAGGAGGTGGCTGGCAGGGCTGGGGGCGCGGGGGGCTTGTTGACGAAGCGTTCGGGATGCTGGTGGTAGGCGGTGGTCAGGACGCTGGCCCGGGCGGCCTGGACGGCTCCGGCTGTGCCGTGGTGGATGTCGGCGGCGGTGTGCAGGCCCACGCCCGAGTGCCGGTGCTGTGTGTTGTACCAGGGGAAGAACGCCTGGCAGTGTTCCCGGGAGGCCTCGATCGAGCTGAAGCGGCCGGGGAACCCGGGCCGGTATTTGAGGGTCTTGAACTGCGCCTCGGAATACGGGTTGTCGTTACTGACGTGAGGGCGGGAATGTGACTGGATGACGCCCAGGTCGGCGAGCAGGAACGCTACCGGCTTGGAGGTCATCGAGCTGCCGCGGTCGGCGTGGATGGTGAGCTGCCCGCGGCCGATGTGCTGCTTGGCCGCGGTCGCGGCGATCAGCTTCTCCGCCAGCGTGGCGGACTCGCGGGTGGCGACCATCCAGCCGACGGCGTACCGGGAGTAGATGTCCAGGATTACGTAGAGGTAGTAGTACGTCCATTTCGCGGGTCCGTGCAGCTTCGTGATGTCCCACGACCAGACCTGGTTCGGCCTGGTGGCCATCAGCTCGGGTTTGATCGCGGCGGGGTGCACAGCCTGCGAGCGCCGCTCGCGGGTCTCGCCGGCCTGCCGGAGCAGCCGGTAGAAGGTGGACAGCGACCCGAGGTAGGTTCCCTCGTCCAGCAGGGTGGCCCAGACCTCGGCCGGGGCAGTGTCAGCGAATCGCTCCGCGTGCAGCGCGCCGAAGATCGCCGCCCGCTCGGCCGGTGACAGCGCCCGTGGCTGCACACGGTCGCGCTGCGGCACGGCCGGCCGCTGCAATGGTGCCGGGCTGGCCCGGTGCCGCCGGTACCAGCTGGCCTGCGCAACGCCTGATGCCGCGCACGCCGCCCGGGTGCCGATCCGGGGGGCGAGCAGGGCGATGGCCTGGTCGGTCACGAACTCGACCCGTCGGTGGTGTCCGCGCCCTCGGAGATCGTCTCCAAGAGCGCCTGAAGTTTTGACTGGACATCCACCACGAAGCGGGCCTTAGCCAGCTCCTGCTCCAGCTTGGCCTTCTCCTTGCGCAGCCGGGTGATCTGCGCGTCCCGCGGATCAGCCGCCGGACGGCCGCGAGGCCGCGCTGGCCCGGCCAGCGCGCCAGCATCACGCGCCCGCCGCCACTCGATCACGTGACTGGAATAGAGCCCTTCCCGGCGCAGCACAGCGCCCTTCTCGCCCGTCGGCGCCGCGTCATACTCGGCCACCACATCCAGCTTGTACTGCGCGGTGAACGTCCGCCGGCGGGCCTTCTCAGGCACCTCCGGATCCGGGCGCTCCTGCCGCTCGCTGGCCATCTGCCCAGCATCGCCGGCCACCAGGGCACGGTCGAGCACGGTCATGGTCATCTCGGGAACTTGTCTCCATCCCCGCCCTCGGAAAGATCAGTGGTTACTGAGAGGCGAGTTGCCTCACGACAGCTTGGCAGAGAGGGTCTTCACGTACAGTGCCGTCACGAGGGTGTCCAGATCAGCGTCCACGAGGGCCTCCGGGCTCGACGTTGGGTAGCAACGCCGATCTTGGGCACCCTCACCTGTTCCGCCGCGTAACGACACACCCATGATCAATAAGGAATCACTCGTCTAGGTGGAAACTGCGCTGAATGGTCAAGACAGGTGCCCACCGACCGGCGGGTGAGGTGACATGCCGATCCCTTGGCGGTCAGGGGGAGAGCCTTGATCGCGACCTCCACCAGCATCCTGATCGCGAAGGCTGGGTCGATCGTCCGCTCATCCCCGAGCGCCGCAGCGCGGCGGAGCCGCCGCTTACCAGGAACTTCACAATGCTCAGCAGCCTCAAGCGTAGCGCCGCGCTGGGAAGCTGAAGGCTTCCCAGCCGTGCCCGCGGCCGGGTCCCAGATCAGCAGATGAGGAGCTGACGGACCGAGAGCTCAGGGTGCTCAGGCTGCTGGCCAGCGATCTGCCCGAACGCGACATCGGCCAGCAACTGTACGTCTCGCATAACACCGTGCACAGCCACGTCAGGTCGATCTACCGCAAGCTCGGCGTCTCGTCCCGGCCCACGCCGTGGAGTGTGCTGGCGAGCTCAGACTCCTCGCGCGAGTGGTGACACAGCAGGAGGCGGGAGGGAATGGGTTCGGCTTCGCTAGTGAGCCAGGTCTCCCGACGGGTGTGAGCCTGCTGTACCTGGCGGTAGCCCTCTCTGCCAAGCTGTCGTGGCGTTCAGCTCGAAGCCCATTACTGTAAGTTCAGCAGCAGAGTTCGCCGAACTGGGCTTCCTGCCGCCCGTTTCACCTAGGTGGAAGGGCTGGCAGGTGGTGACAGGCCACCTGCCTGACTGTGAACGTGCGGGTAATGGGCAGCGACCGGGCACGAGGCAGACGGTACCGGCTGGTCGTCCGGGGCGAACTCGGCGAACCGTTCGGTTTCCTGTTCGAGGGGATGCGGATGGACCAGGTTTCGGGCACCACGGTGCTGACCGGCGACGTGATCGACCAGGCGCACCTGCACGGGATCCTCGAGCGGATCCGGGAGCTGGGCCTTGAGCTCGTTTCCGTCGAGCCGGCCGACCCCCAGGGCAAATGATGATCAGCATCCAGCTGGGTGACCGCGGCAAAGACGGCGCCGGGTGCGGACGGGGGTTGTGTGGGGGCGGGGCTGGTGTGTATCCGGGGCCTGGGTGGGGGGCTGGACCAGGTGATGATGGGTGGTGTGGGGGATCTGGCCTCGGCCGTGATCCATTCCGATCATCGGGCGGGCCACCGAGCAGACCCGGCCCATCGCCGACACCGGCTGGGGTCGCGGCGTCCACGGCCGCCCGCTCTACACCCAGGACGGGACCCTGGTCACCCACCGCTCCGTCGGCCCAGCCCAGTACGGCCGGTTCCTGATCGTCTCGCCCCAGCAGGCCAAATTCGGCCGCGGCAAACGCGACACCCTCACCCGCTACTGCCACGACTGCGATGTGCGGCTCGCCTGCAACGGCGGCTGCCCCAAAGACCGGTTCGCCACCTCCCCCTACGGCGAACCCGGCCAGCACTACCTCTGCCCCGGCTACCAGGCCTTCTTCCACCACATCGCCAAGCCCATGGACACCATGGCCATGCTGCTGCGCACCGGCCAGGCACCCGCCAACCTCATGACCACCTACGCCAGACAAGACGCACAACGCGGCCGCAACACCCCTGCCCCTGCGCCAGTGGCCGCAAATGGAAACACTGCCGCAGCACCGGGGCGGCCCAGTAAAGGCGCGACATGGCCTGGCGCGGCGGAAACTAGCAGACCAGTGAAAGGAGCGAATCGATGTTGACAACGGCATGGCGCTTCAGCGGCACGGAGCGAGCCGATGACGGAGTCCTCACGCTCAAGCAACTCAATACGCAGAAGGTCCTCGACGTGCAGGACGTCGCCGTGCTCCGCTGGCCACAGTGGGCAGCCGAGCCCTTGGTACAGGAGGACGTGACCGCCGAGGGCAGCAAGGTCTCTTCATTCTTTAAAAACCTTCCCGGCATCGACAAATCGATGATCGAGGCGGTGAAAGGTGACATGACCCCGGGACCTCCGCGCTTGTGGTTCTGACCTCCAAAGGCGCGGTCGATACCGTCGCGAACGCGTTCGAGGGACAGGATGTGGAGCTGATCCGCTCGGACAAGTCGGTGGAGCAGGAGGACCAGCTGAGGGCCGCCTTCAGCGATCCGGCCGATACGGGTCCACCGCGCGACGAGCATCACCAGCCACCTGGCGGTAGCGGCACCGACCGATGACTACCACAACGGTCAACGACACTTGCGTTCGCCTGCCGGACCTTCGAGAGGGCCGGGCTGATCACTGGCGGCCAGCGCATGGGAATCGGGCTGTTAACGGATCACTGGTTGTGGAGGGTGACTACCGGATCCTCGTGAGGTGAGCCGAAAGGAGCCGCCGCCGGGTGCCCTCCGCAGCCCTGACCTCGTTGACAGCGTCGCCAAGGACGGCAGACTTCTAGACCCCGGACCAGCGATGGACTTCATGATGGGCTGCGTAGACGGCGTAAACGGAGAGCGGTAGCTCTCCGCAGGCCATGACGATCGCAGCGATCGCGGCCGCCCCAGTCGTTGCGAAGATGTTGAACCAGGCGTCGGCAAACATGAGGCTGCCAAGGCACATGGCTGTAATCGCCACTGCAGAGGAACGGCGCCATACAAACACTCCACTGGCGATCATCATCGCGAGCTCGAAGCAATCGAGACCCGTCCACAGCAAACGGAGGTGGACCACGGCCCGATCGGGGTGGACAGCAATGAAACCCACGACAATGAGCGGAACAACGATCAAGGCCCCTACGAGGTAGGCCACCGGCACCCACGATGGGAGCCCGGGATCTCCACCGCGGCGGACATACGTGACACTGACTACCCAGAACGACAGTATGCATACAGGCAGCAGAACGAATATCGCGTGAAACAGCAGGAACCAGAACGCTGCACCATGAGCTGACACAGTTCCGAACCATGCCGTGATGAAGGCGATCGTCCCACAGAATGCTGCTGAAAGGAGCACCTGCTGGGAGCGGCGAGTGGCCAGAATAGCGGTCACGATCATCCCGGCCAGCAGACACAGCGCAATGCCCTCATTCACCCAGCGGAGGTGATGCGCAGTTCCGGTCTTTCCCTGTTCGATGAAGAGGAAGACGATCCATGGGGCGAGGAATGCGGCGGACCCCCAGAAGATAACCAGGGCAAGCTTGGAGCGCTTCGGCGGCCCCGGTCGCGTCCTGACGCTTGCTGGCAACATCGTCAAGTACCTTGCCGGACGAGACGGGGCACAGCACCAAGCCACACGAGCCCTCTTATGCAGGTCATGCTATCCGCCTCTGAAGAAGATATTCGCCGACGCCGATCGCGCCAGCGCTGTCTGACTGTGTCAAATCGTCTGGCCACCAGAACCTCTCGTGTACAGGGCGCCTGGCCAATCGGCGATCCGCGCGACGAGACCACCAAGCCATGCAGGTCGCCGCGGTGACCGATCTCGGCACCTGCCTGCCCCAGGCGAGAAAGCAGGCGAGAAAAGCAGTGATCCAGCTGCCGTCCAGACCCATACAAGCTTCACATGCAGGAAGGCGACCCGGCATCACCTGCCAGCCGGGTTCACCTAGGTGGAATCCGCCTCTCGCTGGTGATCCGCGCAGATCTGGCGCAGGTAGGCCCGGCAGCCGTGATCAGAGGGGCGGTGCACGTGGCTAGGCCAGGACAATCAGGTATGCGTGGTTTCCTGCTCAGTGTCAGTGACGCCAGGGAGTCGGGCCGCGACGCGGTCCTGTGCCTGCAGCTCCGCACCGTAGCATGTATGCGAAGCTCCTGAGCGGCGAGGTGGGAGATTTCAACGGCATCTGAATTTTGGCCCTTTTGCGGCCTGTCATGCCCGCGCCGGGGTCAGTATTCAGTGCCGGCGACAGGCGAAGCGCCACAGTAGTAACAATTGGCTGATGCCACCTGCGAGGGTGCAGGTGGCTGATGTCCCTGCCGGCCCAGCGTCCACGGCACTCACCAGTCAGTAGCTTCGCTTCCGCTACGGACCGCTCAGTTGCTCCCCCACAAAGGGCTTTCGACGCTGGGCTTCAGCCCGGCCCGTTACCGGGCCAGACCCCAGCCTGCTACCGAGCCGGCCACCACCTGACGACCGCTACCGGCGTCAGGGTCGGGCCTTAGCCAGGCGTCCCAGGAAGTCAGCGTCCATAACCTTCGGTCCGTTTCGACTATGCTTAAACGATGAAGGAAGAGGACATGGTCGAGATCCCAGCGGGTCGTTTCCGGATGGGCTCGGCTGCCTTCTATCCCGAAGAGGGACCGGTGCGTGAGGTCGAGGTTGACGGCTTCGCAATCCAGCGCGCCCCGGTCACGGTCGCGCAGTTCAGCCGGTTCGCCGAGGAAACCGGATACGTGACGGTCGCCGAGCGTCCGCCCGATCCCGCCGACTATCCCGACGCCGACCCGTCGCTCCTGGTCGCCGGATCGGCCGTGTTCCGCCCTACCCCCGGCCCTGTGCCGCTGAACGATCCGGGCCAGTGGTGGGCTTATGTCCCGGGCACAAACTGGCGACACCCGTGGGGACCCGCCAGCGACAACGCCGAGCGCCAAGATCACCCGGTCACCCACGTAGCTTTCGAAGACGCCGAGGCATACGCGACCTGGGCCGGCAAGATGCTGCCGAGCGAAGCCGAGTGGGAGTACGCGTCACGAGGCGGACTGGACGGTGCGGTATTCGCCTGGGGAGACGAGCAGCAACCGGCCGGCGAGCTGATGGCGAACTTCTGGCAGGGCGACTTCCCATGGCGAAATACCGGTGCGAGAGGGTGGCGCGGTACCTCACCGGTCGGTCTGTTCCCCGCGAACGGCTACGGGCTGTACGACATGACCGGGAACGTCTGGGAGTGGACGACGGATTACTACTCCCGCCGCGGGGCAGGTGCCGAAGCGATTCAGAGAGCCTGTTGCGCGCCACCATTGAACCCGCGCATCGAGACCCCTGACGCGAGCTACGACATCGGCCGCCCCGGTGCGCATATCCCCCGGCGCGTGGTCAAGGGCGGCTCGCACCTCTGCGCGCCGAGTTACTGCCTTCGTTACCGGCCGGCCGCCCGCCAACCTGAGGCGATCGACACCTCCACCAGCCACATCGGCTTCCGCTGCCTCGCGCGCGAGGGATAACAACCCGGGCCGGTGTCTTCCTTGGGGCTGAGTTGCCTGGCGGCTCTCAGCCCCAAGGAGGCCCGGACCGGCCAACCTACATGGTCTGAATACCTAGCTTTTCCTCGCCCTTGACCTGCAAATCGTGCTCGCCCCTCGCGACCAGCCCATACCCCTTGAAGTCATCACCAGTGCCCGGCTTGATGTTCGGCATCACTTCGATGCTCTTCTCGTACTCCTGCTTGAGTTTCAGGGCGATGGCGAGCTCCCAGCCGACGTCCACCTTGTCGTTGAACAGGTTGAAGTGCTCCATGGGGTCACTGCCCAGGTCGAAGAACATCGGGAACGACGGCGTGACGTACGGCTTGTCGAACCCCTCGCAGTAACGAAGCCATATCTTGAGGTTGTGCCATCTGACCGACATCAGTTCCCCGTCCCCTCCGAAGAAGAGCAGGAACTCCCGGCCGGTGTGCTCACTATCGCCGAGCAGGAACTTAGACGCGTCAACGCCGTCCATCGGGCGGTCCGTGGGCACCTTGTCCGAGGCCCCGGCCAGGGCGGCCAATGTCTTGTACCAGTCGTGGCACGCCAGCATCTCGTCGGTGACCACTCCGCGCGGCGCTGTGGTTCCCGGCATCCGCACCATCGCGGGGGTTCGCATCGACCCCTCCCCGGGCGGGCGGTCGAAGGATCCCTGCCAGGGTCCGGTCGAACCGCCGAAGCCGAACGCCGGGACGTCGCAGGTCGCGTTGTCGCTGGAGAATACGACGACTGTGTTGCCGGCGATCCCGGCCTGCTCGACGCAGTCCACGATCTGCCCGACCCGGTGGTCCATCTCCGCCATCAGATCGGCATACATCCCGAGGCGGGTCGGATCGGTCTGGTCGAAGTCCGGGTGCGCCTTCTCCGGCGGATGCACGTGGGACAGAGCGATGTAGGTGAAGAACGGCTTGTCCCCGGCGGCGGCACGCTTGATGTAGTCGGTCGCCTTGTCGACGATCAACTCGTCCAGCAGCGGCCGCACCTTCATGTCGAGCTCGCCTACCGGCTGGGACTTCTCGCCCTTCTTGCCCTGCCAGAGCTTGGGCGAGTCGATCCCGACCTTCTTGGCGAGGGCCCTGAACGTCGCGTACGACGTGTAGCCGCACTCATCGGCGCTGTTCTTGTACCCCCACCACTCGTCGAAGCCCTGGTCGTTGGGCAGCCGCCCCTCCGTTTGGCCGAGATGCCACTTGCCGAACAGTGACGTCGCGTAACCGGCGTCGGAGAGCAGTTCGGCGATCGTGTACTCCCACGGCACCAAACCACTCGGCCCAATAGCCGGGATCACCGAGTACGTGCCGCAACGCACCGACTGGCGCCCCGTCATCAGCGCGGTCCGCGTCGGGGCGCACTGGGACTCGGTCGTATAGGCGTTGAAGCGGATCCCTTCGCTCGCCAGCTTGTCGATCCGGGGCGTCGGCGTTTGCCCGCCATAGCAGGCGAAGTCACCCCAGCCGACGTTGTCGCACAGAATGAAAACGATGTTCGGCTGCTTGCCAGCCATGGCAAACCTTCCTTCTGGTGGTAGCTGGATGGAGTTCATCACGGTGACCCTCGCCTCCAGGTAGGTGACCCGTCATCACCTGCCGGCCATCTCACCTAGGCGAAACTGCTGCTACATAGCGGACCAGCGGCCTGCCCTGACGACGGCCACGAGAAACTGGCTCTGGCTCACTTTCCGGGCTCTGGCGCGGATTCCGTGGTCAGTGTTATCCGGGATGGAGGATGACGCGTTTGCGGAGCAGGGCGAAGCTGGCGCGGCCGTACATCTGCCGCTTGAGCATTTTGATCTTGGTGACGGTGCCTTCGACGGCGGCGGAGCTGTAGGGCAGGGTGAGCCCGGCGGTGACGGCGTCCTGGTCGCGGCGGATGCCGTTGGCGAAGGAGCGTAGTTCGGGCAGGTCGCTGGTCTCGGCCTGGGTGAGCCAGCCCTCCAGTTCCTGCTCGCCCTGGCGCCGGGCCATGATCTCGGCGAAGCTGCGGACGCAGGCGGCCAGGACGGCCAGGTGGGGGCAGTGGTCCTGGAGGCCGGCGAACTGGGCCTGTTCCTCATCGCTGAGGGCGGTGGGGCGGGTTAGCAGCCAGCGGGTGATCTGGCGGGTGGCGGGGATCACTGGGCCCGGGGGCGGCGCGGCCGTCATCGCGCGGAATGGCCGCACGTAACGCTGCACTGCCTGCACGCTGCCCTGCCAGCCCTTGGCCTGCAGTTCGGCGTGCAGGACGGTGGCGCTGGTGATGCCCTCATTCCAGCGCTGGCGTAAGAACGGCTTGTACCGGTCGATCTTGGTCTGCCGGGTGGTGGCCTTGACTAGCAGTTCTTCTGCGCTGGCGGCGGCTGCGAACCGGTGCACGGTGCCGCGGCTCAGGCCCAGGATGCGGGCGGCCTCGCGTTCGGAGTGCCCGGCAGCCAGCAGGCCGTGGACAGCGGCGTGGCGGCTGCGGGTGCGGGTCACCAGGCGCCGGTCCCGGCCGCAGACATCACGCAGGCCCTCCGGCTCAGATGCCGGCGCAGGCAACCCGGGAGCCGGGGGCGCCTCCCCGGAAAGCCCCGGCGTGCTGCTGGCGCTGGCGGGACGCGTGAGGCAGCCGCGGTGGGCGGCGACCGCCTTCTCGACGTATTCGCCCAGGTTGTGCCAGACATGCCAGCGATCAGCCACCTGGATCGCCTCCGGTGCGCCCCCGCGCGCGCCTTCGGCGTAATTGCCGGCCCGGTCGCGGCAGATCACCTGCGCGCCCGGGTGAGCGGCCAGCCACGCCTCCAGCGTCCCGGCCTCACGGTCAGCCAGCATCTCCACAGGCTTGCCCGTGACCACGTCAACCAGCACGGTGCCATAGATCCGCCCCTTCCGCAGGGCGAAGTCATCCACGCCGGTCACCACCGGCGCCGTGCTCCGGCACGGTTCGGGCAGGGCGGCGACCAGGGCCAGCAGCGTAGTGCGGTGCACCGGGATGCCCAGCACCCCAGCCAGCCGGGCCCCGGCCCGGCCCGCCAGCACCAGCCCGATCTGCGCCAGTAACGCCAGCAGCGGCATACTGCGCCGCCGGTACCTGCCGGTCAGCCCCGCCACCTGCTCAGCGAAGGTGACCGCCGGGCAGCCCGGGTTACGGCACAAGAACCGGCGCACCGCCAGGCGGATCAGCACCGGCCGGCCGCCAGCCGGGCCGTCCTGCACCGTGCGCAGGTAGCCGCTATGCACCCGCGAGGACCAGGATCCGCAGGCCGGGCACTCCGCACCCGCCGACCGGGACCGCGCCTCGATTACCACCCCGTCATCGCCGCAACTGACCCGCTCTATTTCCAGGCCATCCAGATGAGGGGCAAACCAGGAGCACAGCTCCCGGGCATCACACCCAGCAACAGCAGCAGGGGAAGGCAGCCCAACGGCCACCGTGGCACACTGAGACACCAGCGAGGCTCCTCAGGACGCGAGTGATCTTGGCCGATCCCACGTCCTACCGGGGCCTCGCCCTATGTCAGCTGTGGCACACCGCCAGCCACCAAATCGTGATCTTCACCATCCCAGCAGGCAAACAGCAGCCCCCAGGCCCAACCGTCACCCTCACGACCACTCACGGAATCCGCGCCAGAGCCACTTTCCGTGAAGCGGGCTGCCCGGCGTGTCCCGTGGCGTCGTGATCATCATGTTTGTGATCATGCCGGGTGTGCGATCTTGAGGCTGTCAGCGTCCTGGTTCCCCACCTGGCCGGCCTGGTCATCGAGCATCTCGTCACCGCGGGCAGGTCGGTGCATGTGCTCGCCCGGACCTGCGCCAGCGAGGCGGCCTGCCCGGGCTGCGGCGTGCTGTCGCGGCGGGTGCACAGCCGCTACCAGCGGAAGCTGGCCGATACCGCGAGCGGTGGCCAGGAAGTGCTCATTCACCTGCAGGCGCGCCGGTTCTTCTGCGGCAACGACGCGTGCGTGAAGGCCATGCCAGCGACCGGGCATGTGATTCAGATGGTGCCAGGCGGCTTAGAACTGTGCGGGCGCCCGGCGATACGCGGGGAGAGTGGACCTAGCCGGCGTGGTCGAATGAATGTCATGCATTCCCGCGCGGCTCGCTGTCCGCCGCGCGGGAGTGCATGTCTTCGAATCAGTAGTTCCCGCTGACCGAACTTGCCGTGGAGCACACGACGAACACCTTGAAGGCTGCAACTGAATTGCTGTTGTTATATAGGCCGACGGTCCACTCATTGGGATGGGCCGCCGCCGGGGTCGAGCGGTCCGCGTCAGACCACTGGGTCTCCCACACCGCGTGGGAACTGCTCGGCCCTCCGCCGACCGGGTACATACCCGACGGGCACTCGGTCGCATTCGAGGCGGTAGAGTGGGCGGCCACGCTAACGTTTGACCCCACGAGGTAGCGGAGGGAATCGCCATTGGTGCTTGGTGTTTGCCCGCTGCTATTGGTCGAGGCGAGCGCGTAGCCGCCACCTGTGACGACCGCGGCCACTGCCGCCACCGCGGCGATTGCGGTGCGCCGGGTCAGTCGGCCGCGTCCAGCTTTGCGCATTGTGTCTCCTCTACGGTAAGTGCGCCCGGTCGAGCCATACGGAATTGCTTCGTCAGTTCCGTAACGCTTTCAGAATATTTCGGGTGGCCTCCGAGCGGATTCTTCGGTGTGCACTTCCGTCGGAGAGCGTAGCGGGTACGCCCAGTCGGTACCGGCAATTAATCGCCGATCTTCGGTGTAAAGCTGCTCGACTCGATCTTTTCCAAGCCCTGGCGTGCGGGAAACTGCTAGCGACTACGGTGGTGTGCGTGGCTGGTCTTGAGATACGGCTGGCCGGGCGTGGAGATGCGGCGGAGACCGCTCAGATGCTCGCCCGCGCCTTCCATGACGATCCGGTGTTCGGCTGGTTCCTTCCAGCTGAGGCCTCGCGGCATCGGCGACTGCGCCGTTTTTTCGTGACCGAACTGCACCATGAGTCGCTTCGCCACGGCGCAGTGGAAGTGGCCCGTGTCGATGGGCGGGTAGCCGGAGCCGCCGTGTGGTTCCCGCCCGGCACCGCATTCGGGACCGAAGTGTCCGCCCTCCCCGGCTATCTGCGGGCCTTCGGCCGTCGTCTCGCCGTCGCCTCGCAGTTTCAGTCCGTGGCGGTCCACGCCCGTCGGCGCGAAGAGCCGCATTGGTATCTGGCGGTCATCGGGGTCGATCCCGACCGGCAGGGATGCGGGGCCGGCGCAGCCCTGCTGCGCTCGCGGCTCTGGCGGTGCGATGAGGAGGGGCTGCCCGCCTACCTGGAATCCTCGAAGCTGGAAAACGTGCCGCTCTACCAGCACTTCGGCTTCCACGTCTCCGGCCCCCTGGACCTGCCGGAGGGTGCACCCGTTGTCAGCCCCATGTGGCGGCCGGGCGACTTGAGAGAGGATGCCGGTTGAGAACGTGCCTGCTCGCCGTGCCATTAGTCCCCGGTCAGACCTGGCCCGGCCAAGCGGCGCGCTGGGTAAGAGCCCTGGGCGCCGGCTGGCCGGATCTGTTGCCGGCTGCTGCGCCTGCCTAGGCTGTGGAGTGATGGCCGAGACGGATGTCATCCGCACGCCCGATCAGCGGTTGCGGGTCTTTGTGAGTTCCACGCTGCACGAACTGGCCGCTGAGCGGCAGGCAGTGCGGGACGCGGTGACCCGTCTGCGGCTGGTGCCGGTGATGTTCGAGCTGGGCGCCCGGCCGCATCCGCCGCGGCAGGTATACCGCTCTTACCTGGCGCAGAGCCAGGTGTTCGTGGGCGTGTACTGGCAGAGCTATGGCTGGGTCGCGCCGGGGGAACAGGTCTCCGGGCTGGAGGATGAGTACCTGCTGTCGGCGGGGCTGCCCAGGCTGATCTACGTGAAGTCGCCGGCGCCGGAGCGTGAGTCGCGGCTGGCGGAGATGCTGACCCGGATCAGGGATGCCGGTGACGTGTCCTACCAGCGCTTTTCTGCTGCCGCCGAGCTGCAGCGCCTGGTCGAGAACGACCTGGCCGTGCTGCTGAGCGAGCGGTTCGAGAGGGCGTCATCAGAGGACGGCGCCGCGGGCGACGCGTCGCTGGCCGGGGCGGTGCCGGTGCCGACGACGCCGCTTGTGGGCCGCGACGATGACGCCGCGGCGGTGAGCGACCTGGTGCGTGCCAAGGGCGTGCGCCTGGTGACCCTTACCGGCCCGGGCGGGGTCGGGAAAAGCAGGCTCGCGATGGAGGTCGCGCAGCGGCTGGGTCCGGGTTTTGAGGACGGGGTGCGGTTCGTTGAGCTCGGCTCGGTCCGGGCGGCCGAGATGGTGACGGCGGCGATCGCGGCCGCGCTGGGACTGAACACCTCGGGCGGCGCGCTGATCACCGACCTGAAGTCATACCTGCGCGCCCGGCGGCTGATGCTGGTGCTGGACAACTTCGAGCAGGTGATAGGGGCGGCTCCGCTGGTGGCCGAGCTGCTGGGCGCCGCTCCCGGCGTGGTGGCACTGGTGACCAGCCGGATGGTGTTGCGGCTCAGCGGTGAGCACGAGTTCCCGGTGCCGCCGCTCCCGGTGCCACCGATCGGGGCCGGCGGGGACGCCGCGGACGTGCAGCGGTGCGCCTCGGTGCGCCTGTTCGTGCAGCAGGCGCAAGCCGCGTCCGCGGGTTTTGAGCTGACCAGCGGGAACGCCGGGGAGGTCGCCGAGATCTGCCGGCGGCTGGACGGGCTGCCGCTGGCCATCGAGCTGGCCGCCGCCAGGGTCAGGCTGCTGCCACCGCAGGCCCTGCTGGCCCGGCTTGACGACAGGATGGGGCTGCTGACGGGCGGAGCGCGCGACCTGCCCGAGCGACAGCAGACACTGCGAAACACCCTGGACTGGAGCTTCGATCTGCTGTCGGGCGGCGAGCAGGCGCTGTTCGCCCGCCTAGGGGTGTTTGCAGGAACCTTCGACCTGCCCGCCGCGGAGGCTGTTGGCGCCGGTGCCGCCGGGCCGGCGGTCCCGGGCCGGGCCGGGCACGTCATGGACACGCTGGGCTCGCTGGTGGACAGCAGCCTGGTGCGGCCGCGGACCCGCGACGGCGAGCCGCGCTTCGGGCTGCTGGAGACTATCCGGGAGTACGCGCTGGAGCGCCTGCGCGACGGGGCTGACTGGCCGGAGGCGCACGACAGTCACGCGGCCTACTTCCTGGCGCTCGCCGAGCCGGCTCCAGCCGAGCTGCAGGGTCCCGGGCAGCTGGTGTGGCTGGACCGGCTCGAGACCGAGCACGGCAACCTCGGCGCTGCGATGTCCTGGCTGGTGGAACAGGACCAGCTCGAGTCGGCGATACATCTGTCCTGGGCGACATGGAGGTTCTGGTGGCTGCGTGGCCACGCCGAGGAACTCGTCTCCTTTGGCGATATCCTGGCCAAGAGCGAGC
This sequence comes from uncultured Actinomycetes bacterium, assembly GCA_963834515.1. Lineage (GTDB taxonomy): Bacteria > Actinomycetota > Actinomycetes > Streptosporangiales > Streptosporangiaceae > RYN-230. The sequence continues at coordinate 617,308 of CAWICB010000003.1, forward strand.
ACCTGCCGCCGCGGCAGCGTGCCCTGGCGCTGAGCGGCACCGGCTTCGGCCTCTTCGCGTCCGGGGACCAGGCCACGGCGCAGCCGCTGCTGGAGCAGAGCCTGCCGCTGTACCGCCAGGCCGGGGACATGCTGGGCGCAGCCACGACGGCAGCGATGCTGGGTCACCTCCTGGCATTGCAGCACCAGGACGCGCGGGCCAGCGAGCTGCTCGAACAGACGCTCGCCCCGCTGCAGGAGGCAGGCAACGACCGGCTCGCCGGACCCGAGCGTGCACAGCACCTGCTGGACGTGGCGCTCGTGTGCAATTTCCTCGGCCAGATCCGGCTCAGCCAGGCAGATCACGACCGGGCAGCGCAGCTGTTCACCGAGGCCCTGAACGCGGCCCACAGCGCGCAGGACCGGTTCACCATCCTCGTCTCGCTCTACGACCTGGCGCTCAGCAGCCAGGCACAGGGCGATCTGACCGGCGCGGCGGAACGCCTGCAGGAAGGGGTGTCGCAGTCGGCCGAGGCCGGGGACGAACCCAGCGTCGCCTACTACCTCGAGGCGCTCGCCGCGGTCGCCATCCGGCAGGACAACCTGGACCGCGCCGTGCATCTGCTCGCCGCCGCAGGCGCGCTCCTGCAAGCCAAGGGCAGCGGCTGGCTGCACGCGCTCGTGCCGCGCGCCGCACCGGACGATGGTCTCCTGGCCGCGCTGCGCTCCCGCATGGGAGATGCGGCATTCGAGCAGGCCTGGACACGGGGACAGTCGCTGGGAGGCAGCCGCGCCGTTGAGTACGCGCTCGCCTGAACCCACCCGCCCAGTCGCCCCGCCGAGAGCCGGCGATACCGGAGCCATCAGTTAGGCGCACAAACCCGCCGCCAAGCGCGGTCCCCGGGGCTGCCAGGCAGGACCGCCACCAGAAGGCCGATACGCCCGACCGGACTTGGACCGGCGTCGGCGATGGTGAGGCTGCGTATCACGCACAGGTGTTTCACAGGACTGCCGCGTATCACGCACAGGTGTTTCACAAGTCCAATTAAGAGGGCGTGTCTACTTTGCGTGTATGCGAGAGCCTTCGGATTTCTCTTCGTTTCAGCTGGCTGGCGATGGACGGGATGAGCTCGCCCGGTCTGATCTCATGGACCGCAGGACGATGCTGTCCCGCGTCCTGGCCGCAGGAGTGGTCGCCGTCGGGGGCCCGGCGCTGTGGTCAGGCGCCGCGGATGCCTTGGCTGGCCCACCGGCGGGGACCGCTGCAGGCGGAGGGTCCGGCATCGGAGCCGCTCAGGTCCCGTTGTTCAATTGGAGAAGGTCGCTGCCGATCGACTCGATGAGTCCGGGCATTGGCCCCTTCGGCGGAACTGAGCTGCGTGCGCTGGCCACAATGGACGGGTCCCTGTATGCAGGCAACGGCTACTGGCACGACTCACAACAGAGCAATCCCGCATTGCCCGGCGCGCAGGTGTACGTGCTGGACGCTCCCACCGCGTCCTGGAGGGTCAACGCAGAGTTCAACGACCGGGTAGCGCCGGGCGGCAAACGTCGATATCAGGCGATCGGCGCACTTTACTGCGCCCGGTTTGTCGAAGCCCGGCAGTCAGTGCTGCTGGCAAGCGTGTGGGATCGCCTGGGCAGCCTGACGATATTCTCCAAGGCCGGCCGATCGGGAGGCTGGGATAGATACCGGTTCGCCCAGACGGCGCCGGCCAATGCACAAACGCGCAGCTTCGGCCAGCATCGCGACCAGGTCACCGGTGAAGAGCTGGTGTTCGCCGGAACGAATCCCCTCGGCATCTTCAGCGGAACCTACGATCCGTGCAGGCCCGGCGAGATCGACTGGGGCCCGTACCCGGAAGCAGGGATCTCACCCACCGAGGCAAGCCAGCGGGTGATGAGCTTCGCCCAGTGCAACGGGAAGCTGTATGCCACCGTGGGCTGGCAGATCTACGAGCGCCAGGACGGCAGCACGCCCTCTTGGAAGCGCGTGTTCACCTGGGGACACGATCTGCCCTTGAATGGTTATGGCGGCTTGCGGGGTCTGACCTCGATCGCCGATCCCACTGGCGCTGGCGAAGCATTTCTGGTTGCCGCCGAAGGAACCCAGGGGCGCATACTGCGAATCGCGCCCCTCGATCGGTACAGTGCCGCGACCGACCTCGACCTGCTCAGCTTGGCCACCAAGGAGCTAAACACCACGGTGGAAGCGGTCATCGTCGCCTACAACAACATGACCGGCTACATCCGCACTTCCCATGATGCGGGGCCGCCCGGGCTGCTCATCGGCGGCTACGACGCGAAAACCACTTCCGGCGGGCTCGGATCCCAACACAAGGCTCCTCGGGCCTACGTGCTGCTGCGAGACCCGGGCGGCGGCTACCGCTGCCAGGAGGTTCTCGACCCGGCCATCACCCCCACGCCGGCGCTGGTGGCCACCCGTACCGTCATCGTGTCACCCTTCGCAGATGACCCGCCCGGGACCGTCTACGCCGGAGGATTCGACGCCGGGAACCTCACCCCCCACAACTCCGCCTGGCTCTACCGCGGCACCCCCCATGCTCCCTGAACAACCGTGTGCTGCGTGTCCCAGCCCAGCCAGCCGCAGACAGGCCAGCATCCGACCGTGACCTGGGGCAGCTCGCCGCAAGAGAACCCGGGTGCCCACATACCTGGGCCGAAGACTGCCGACCTCCATGCTGGACGCCCGGGGCCCTTGACCCTCGGCGAAGCAGCCGTGAAGACCGACGTTTCCTGGCAGGGGGTGAGTCCCACCTGCGCAGGTGTCAGTCGTAATGCTTCATGTGCGGCCACAGCGCCTTCCAGGCCCTGGACGGGCCGGTGCAGACGCCGATCGCTAGGTCGTTCCAATCGTTTTTCACTTGGTCAGGAGGATTGTAGACGGCTAGCTGGCGGCAGCTCGCGAAGTACGGCTTTAGCTGTCCGGCCGCGTCAACGTATAGCACCGTCGTGTCGGATGCGTCCCCCGGTCCCCAGAGCCAGAACGTGTTGTGACCCGAGATCACCGGTGGCAGGTGGTACGGCCCGCCGTACACCTTAAGCGCGCCGGCCTCCGCGTAGGCACCCGTGAAGATGGACGTGGGCGGCTGGCCCGCCCGGGTGAGCGCCGCCTCCTGCGCCGCGACTTCGGCAGTCAGCTGCGGCCAGCCGATGCCGTCAGCGATGCTCGTTGCCCCATTCACTTTGTGCAGGCTCGCGATCGGCAGCAGGGGCAGCACGCTCGGCAAGATGACCACGGTGCCGGCCAGCGCGAGGACGCCGATGGCCACACGCCGGACGCGCGGCCAGCGCGACTTGGCGATCCACCGCTCGGCCGATACAGACCCGGCGGCCAGTATCGCGGGCAGGATCCCGTCCACGTAGTAGACCTTGCCCGGTATCCAGACCAGAACGTAGATCAAGACAAGCGTGGCGGTAACGCCGAGGAACCGTAGCTGCGCAGCGCGCCAGAGCCTGATGAGCCCCGCGATGGCCAGCGGGATCCCGAGCAGCCCTGCGTACACGAGCTGCGCGGGCAGCCCGCCGATGTAGTCGCCTGTGGAGGTGTTCTGCTGGTGCAGCGCGGAGGCCATCGTGAGCTGCGGCCATCCGTTGGCAAACTGCCAGACGAGGTTCGGCAGCCAGATCACGAGCGCGATGACGCCACCGAGCCACGGCCACCATGTCTTCATGACAGCCCGGTGCGCCGACGTGACGAGGATGCCAATGACAAGAGCCGCGAGCAGGATCAGGATCAGGTACTCGTCCTCGATGCCGATCCCGGCCGCGACGCCAGCGCCGAGCCACCACCGCGGCCGGTCCCGCAGCAGCGCCGTGGCCGCGCACACCGTGACGGCCGTCCAGGCGAGCAAGTCATACGGCGTGGTGTTCCCGACATGCATGGCGCCCAGGAAGACCGGCGCGATGGCGACGGCAAGCGCCGCAATCACCCGCGCAGCGCGGCCCCCGCCGAAGAGCGCGGCAAGCCGCGCGGCGAGCACCACGATCGCGCCGCCAGCCAGCGCCGGCAGGATCCGGATAGCGGTAGGGTTCACGCCGAACAGGTCCGTGGTGCGGGCAAGCAGCACCGCGAGCGGCGGCTGGTCCACATACCCGAACGCCAGGTGGTGACTCGCCACGAGAAAATACAGCTCGTCCTGCTGGAAGCCGTACCGGCCGCTGACCGCCAGCTCAAGGACGACATAGGCGGCGGCGATGACCCACACGGCCAGCGGCACGCGGTCGTCATGAAGGATCGCCGGAACCGTCGCGGGCTCATCCGCCGCCGTTCCCCGACGGGCTGTCATGCCTCAACTATTACCACCCATCCTCACCCAAACCTGGTCCACGTGATCGCGCGCCCAGCGGCCGTCGTCGCGTCCGAGTCGGGTCTAATCACACCCGACCAGGACAGCCCGCCAGACTGGCGATCATCCTGAGCGGCCCATCCCAGCTCCGGGTCAGAGCCTCCAGCAGTTCCCCGAGCTCCTGATCGCCGCCGCGGCGCAGCCGCACGGTGAAATGCGGGCGCTGCCCGGTCGGCACTCGGGTCTTCAATGCGCCGGTGCCCTGCCAGTGCAGGCCGCGGCACGGCCGGGCGGTGGCCGGGCGAGAAATTGCTTGCATTCGGCTGAAGCGAAATGCATACTGGCGGAGGCGGTTCGCTGCAGCCAAGTGCAGTGAACATGCCCGTACCCGGTCACCGATCGAGGGGGAGTCATGCCCGGCACCATCACCACCACCGACGCGAGCGACAACCTGTTCGTCCTGGGTGAGACCTTGCGGCCGCTGCTCACCAACGCCATGGGATCCTCGCTGGAGATCTTCGACACCAGCGGGCCCGCCGACGCCGGCCGCCCCCGCACTGCCACCCGTGGGAGGAGGTATATGTGGTGCTCAACGGCGAGCTCGAAGTAACCATCGACGGCGAATCTCACGTGATCTCGCCCGGCGGGGTGGCCCACGTCCCGGCTGGCGTGACGCACAGCTACCGGAATCTCACCGAGGTGCACTTCCTGACGATCGTGACGGAGGGCCAGGCCGCCCAGTTCTTCGCGCAGGTGTCCAGTGAGGTCGAGATGAGCCCGCCCGACATCCCAGGTGTCGTGCGCGTGGCGTCCAGCCACGAGATCGAGTTCAAGCTCTGACGGCGAGGAGTTCACGCTGTGACGACGAGCCGCCGCTACGTCAGCCCGAAACGGGAGGCCCAGGCGGCGGCCACCCGCGAAGCGATCCTGCAAGCGTTCGCCGAGCAGCTCTCCGGGCCCGACCGCACGACGCTGTCACCGAGCGAAGCGGCCCGCCGGGCCGGCGTCTCCGCGCGCACGGTCCATATGCACTTCCCCACCGCCGACGATCAGATCGTCGCCCTCGGCGAGTGGTTCGACCGCCACTTCTACCCTCTGGGAGTCCCGGTGGCCGAGGGTCCTGACGATCTAGCCCGCTACTTCCATGACATCCACGAGAACGCCCTCAAGTCACCGCTGAGCCGGGCGCTGGCCACCGCCCCGAGCCCGGTGTGGCGCGAGGTCCGGCAGCGGCGCCGGGCCGGGCGGCTGGACGCCATCCGGCGGTCGGCCGCCGCGATCGGGGCTCCGCAGCGGGCGACCGAAGAGGCGACCGCCACGCTGCTCAGCATGGCGGGCGCCGACTTCTCCTGGACGATGCACGACTGCGGCCTGCCACCCGACCGGATTCCTGACACCATCGCCCGCACCGTGCAGCTCATCGTCGACGACCTCCGCGCCGCCGCAGCGCGGCGCCGCCAGCACGCCACCGCCTGAATGCACAGGCCCCGCCGTCGCGGGCCGCCAGCCGCCGGCCCCGATGTGCCCGAACGGCGGACGCGCGCCCACCCGGCAAGCCAGAACGAAAGGACCGAACCATGACTCCCCAGGCCGGCGATCGCCCAAAAGGCAGCACTAGCCGCGACACTGGGGCGCTTCCCCGCCACGAAAAACCTCGTGCGACGTCGAGGGCACCCTGTCCTACTTCGCGCCTGACCCGGCTACCTACCCGACGCCACGCTGGGCTAGGACCTCGGCAGCTTTCAGGCGCTTAGGGACGCCTTCGAGCAGTACCTGCCGGGGCCGACGTCTACCAGCGAGCACAGATGAACGGCGCAGGGGGATCCGCCAGGCCACGGTCAGCGCGCTAAAGCCAGGCCCCAGCTCGTGATTGCCGCATGACGGGCGGTCGTCATCCCGAGTGGGTGATGCGGAGGCCATGATGCCGGTGTGCATCCTGGCTTTAGGCGAGAAGACCCGTATGACCTTGGCCGCCGGCAGACCTGCTGTTGTGGTCTTGGTGAAGCGGCTGACACCTGTCGCCGCGCAGGTCAGCCAACCTGCCGGTCGCGGCCTTTGGATGGCTATCTCGCCCGCAGGCCGGAACGCCGGCACGCTGGAGGGCACATGAGCTCCATATCGGCCGGACACGCGCGGATGGCTGCTTCCGGGCACCGTCCTGGTCATGTCCGGGCTGGCCACCGCGGCTACGGCGGTCGCCTCATCGGTCACCCAAGTCAAGAACTCCGCCAACGCCCTGCAAAGCGCCGTGTCACGCAAATGCCAGTGAAGGGCACTCGTCAGGCGATGTCACGAGGGAGCTCCAACATGCCGAAGTGGAACTTCGCGGCGATGGGCCAGGCCGGCCTGACCGGCCGGACCAGGGACATCGCCCGGCCGGTTGCCCGCTCGATCGCTCGCAAGACCGGGCGGTCCGAGGCGGACATCCTCTCGCTCATGGGTGCGGCGTTTCTCGCAATCGCCCTGATCAATTTCCTCCGGAAGGTCGATACCGTCATCAAGGCCGGGCGAACTGGCCGCGATGCAGCGAGCGCCCCTCCCAGCGTCTAGCGGGTCGCGGGCGGCGCAGTAGGCACCCTGGTGCTGTGGCTGCTGCTGAAGAAGCTGAAGCTCACCGGTATCCTCGCCACCCAGGCCATCATCGCCACGGTGATCACCATCGCCGGCTTGTGTGACGCGCTGCGGGACGACACCGGGCTGGTCGCGGCCATCACCATGGGGATCGTCCTGGCCAACCTGCGCGGGACCGATGTACCCGAGGATCGCCCGTTCATCAAGACGGTTGTCCAGCTGGCCATCGGGGTGCTGTTCATCTCGATCTCGGCCACGGTGACCCCCGCGTCCCTGCGCGGCGTGATCTGGCCCACGCTGGGCCTGGTGGCCCTGCTGGTCCTGGTGGTCCGCCCCGCCGTCGCGGTGGTGGCCACAGTTCGGACCAGCCTGACCCGCAACGAGCGGATCTTCATCGGGTCCATGGACCCGCGGGGCATCGTCGCCGCGTCCACCGCCGCGACCTTTACCGCCCCGCGCGTCGCGCTGCACATCGGCGGGGCCAGCAAGCTGCTGGCTGTAACATTCCTGGTGATCGTCGGCACCGTCGCCATCTACGGCCTCGCCGCAACCCCGCTCGCCCGGGCACTCGGCCTCCGCGAACCCGAGCTGGAGAAAAGCCCCGCCGAACAACCCCCTGACCCCTGAGAGAACTCACCGGATCGGTAACGCCGAAGATGCCCATGAAGACGAATACGAGGAGATCAGGAGAAGACCAGTGCCTAAGCCCCCGGGTGAGGTTGGGGGAGTCTCCGGTGGTGAGCGCCAAACCGAGCCGCCTCCGGCGGGCTGGGGGTCTTCGGCGGCTTCGCTGGTCTGGTGTTCCTGGGCGTGATTGGCCACGGTGAGAAGTGGAATGCCGGTTCCAGCCCGCGCTGGCTCGGCGGGCACTGGTGGAGGGTGGCGGTCACTGCCGCGGCCGGCCTGGCCGTCGGGCTGAGCCCGGGCTACGGTCCTGAGTGCGAAGCCTCTTCGGGCTGTTGACGGAAGGATCGGGGCATGACCGACAGCGTACCGGTGAGCGGGACGGATGATCGGGCGAAGCACGAGACCGGGCGGCGGGCGGGCGCCGTGAGCGGCGCGACGGTCCAGCAGGTCGACCCGGCGTCGCCGGGGCCAGCGTTCCCGCGCACGCACCAGATGCTGTGGCTTGAGTTCGGAGACCGCAGGGATTTCGATGACCCGCGCCAGGAATGGCGGCGGCTGTTCTCGGAGTTGCTGGGCACCTTCGCGCTGGTCCTGGCCGCCGCCGGCGGCGGGCTCTTGCACGCGAAGGGGCAGATCAGCCTGGCCGCGGCGGTCGTCGCCCCGGGCCTGATGGTGACGGCGATCATCTTGTTCATGGGCGCGGTATCCGGCGCGCACCTGAACCCGGCCGTGTCACTGGCCTTCGCGCTGCGCGGGGACTTCCCGTGGAAGCGTGTCCCGGGCTACATCGTCATCCAGCTCGCCGGCGCGACGCTGGCCTGCCTGTTCCTGCGCTGGATATTCGGCAACGTCGAGCATCTGGGGGCGACGCTGCCGGGCCCGGGGTACAAGCCCTGGCAGGCCCTGCTCATGGAGATCGTGCTAACCGCGCTGCTGGTCAGCGTGATCCTGGGCACCGCGTCCGCGGCGCAGAACGTCGGCGCGATCGCCGCGCTCGGCGTCGGCGGCTACATCGCCCTGGCCGGGCTGTGGGCGGCACCGGTCAGCGGCGTGTCGATGAACCCGGCCCGCTCCTTCGGTCCCGCCCTGGTCAGCGGTGACTGGACCAGCTACTGGGTGTACCTGGTGGGGCCGCTGGCCGGGGCGCTGATCGCGGTCGGCTTCGCGTACGTGCTGCGCGGCCGCGGCGGCGACGTCATCTCGCGGGCGGCGGGCTCCGGCGTACTCGGCCAGGGGGCCCTGGCCGCCAAGGCCAAACTGTCCGAGGACATCGACCAAGGCAAGGTCGTCCCCGAGGGCATCGCCGGCACCGACACGCAGCCGGGGGGGCAATGACCGGCACCGCACTCCCAGTCAACTCCGATCAATTCGGGCTGGAGCATCCCGCTACGCCCTTATCGGCTCGTGCCGCCTTGCGGCTCGCAAGAAGGTATTTAACGCCTTCCGGGCCGGTCAGCACGCGGGCAGCCGGGAACGAGAGTCCCGGCCGCAGCGACGGGCGAGAGTTTGCTCCCGGCGCTGCCGCCGTGGCGAAGTCAGCCGGGTGGTATCGCAGCGATCCCGATCTGTTCGTCGGGGTCGATGGCCTCGGGTGGCCCCGTCGTATCGGTTTCCTTCTTTCCTTTCCAATGGAGGTGTCCCCACGAAAAGAAGAGCACAAGTGCGGCTCCGATGACCACGTAGATGCTCAGGACGATGATCGGCATCGTGATGTCGTTGCCGCCGAAATACAGCGTGTTGCGGATCAGGTAGAGCCCGTTGCGTGGCGGCAGGACTGCACCGAGGGCCTGCCAGAAGGGGGGCAGGAAGGCCACTCCGTTGCCGCTGCCAGTACTGGGGTTCCCGATGAACACGATGAGGATGACCGTGAGAAGGGTGCCCATGGGGCCGATGAGAGTCTGCAACGTGGCGGCAACCAGCGCAACGGCGAAGGCGATGAACGTGAAGATAGACCACAGCAGCCAGAAGTTGCGCCCGATGTCGGGGTAGCTACCGAGAATCGGCCCCGCGATCAGGTCGATCACCAGGCCCGCGACGACCGAGTAGCCGAGCAGGGCTGTGACCCGGTGGTGGCGTGCCGTCGTTTTGGTGCGCATCATGGCGAACGCAGCGCCCAGGTAGCCCGCGATCAGCAGGACGATCAGGGCGATGCCAGGGACGGCACCCTCGGGGTCCTGGGAGGGAAATTTGTTGATCTCCTTGATCTGGAGCTTCTGGCCGCTTTGCTTCGCGGCCTTCTCATACGCGGCGGCCATGACCCCCGGAGCCCGCAAGCTCGCAGCCTCCGAGAGGATCAGCGTGTTGCTGTGTGCTGCGAAGCCGCCGTAGATCTTGGATTCGTTGGCCGCCTGGACCAGATCCGACTCGCTGGCGTACTGGTGGACCTGCAGGCTGGCGCTCTTCTGGACCGTGGTGGTCAGCGGCGACGAGCCCACCTGTCCCCATGGGAGGTTGTGGGCAACGACCGCATGATCCGCGGAGATGTATGTCGTCGCCATGATGCTCGCCAGGACCAAGGCGATCAGCAGGCCGATGACCAGCCGTCCCCACGAAGGCGGCCCGCTCCCTCCGGTGCCCTTCGCTGGTGAAACTTGCTCTGCTCCTGAACCGTCCGGTGCTTTGCCCGATGCTGGCACGGCTGCATCCCCTCCCTGAGGCTGATCTCGTGGATCCGTGATCAGCCTCAGCCCACCCGTGGCGGCAGCATAGGAGGACTGAATCGAATCGGGTTGGGGAGATAGTCCCGTTGGGTGACGCGTGCACAGGCCGCCGCCGCGAGCCGGATAATCGGGCGAAGCAGCTTCATACACCATCGTGACGTCGCCGAATGAGCGCGCCTGACCTGCGGAGCTGATGCACCGCAGCGGCGCCGGCTTGAACCAAATACGGTTCAATTCGGCAGTACACGGGGCATCGACAGCGAGGCATCGACAATGGCATCGCGGAGTGCTGCGGCAGGCTCGCCCCGGCCTTACGACAGGGCAGCTTGCCACGATCGGCATGCTCATTAACATGTCCATCGCCTACCAACGCTGCGACAGACGCGGTCCGTTTTGGACATTCCGGCCCGGAATTTACAATCGGCCGACGCGAGCGCGCACAGCTCCCGACAGGGCGCCGGGGCCGTGGGCATCGCGCTGGCCGCTCTGCAAGGTGCCGACATAGGGCGTGTGGAGCGAGACTTCGACGGCTGCCCTGCGGACGGGCTCGGCGCGGCAGCTTGCGCAGGCCATCGGCTCAGCCAACCCACAGGCGAGCATGGACTTCAGGTCCTGATCGGCAGCCAGGTCCGCCGTCGCGGGTGCTCGCGTTCAGCACGCCCGGAACAGACTGGCCTCCCCCGCGGGATGCAGCTCAGTGCTGATGATGGAGCGGGGGGTGTTGCTTTCTGGAGAACTGGCTACCAATGTGGACGCTAAGGGGGGCTGACGGTGAGTCTGGTCCGGTCGGTGGAGGTGGCAGGGCGCCCTGTCAGCCGTCTGGTGCCGGTTATTGGTGGCGAGCGGTACGCCCGGCTGGCCGCGACGGCTGATCAGTTCCGGCGGCGGCTGGCCGGGCGGACCATCTGGAATGTCAGCTCGACCGCGGTGGGCGGTGGGGTCGCCGAGATGTTGCAGGTGCTCGCCGGGTATGCCCAAGATCTCGATATCGCGGTCCGCTGGATGGTCATCACCGGTGATGCCGAGTTCTTCGTGATCACCAAGCGCCTGCACAACCAGATCCACGGGCAGGCCGCCGGTGGCCCGCTCAGCGGGGCCGATGCCGGCCATTACGCGCGGATCCTCGCCGCGAACGCAGTCGAGCTATCCGGCCTGATACGGCCGGGAGATCTGGTGTTGCTGCACGACCCGCAGACCGCGGGGCTGGCCGCGGCATTGGCGAGCGCTGGCGCGCGGGTGGCGTGGCGCTGCCACATCGGGGTGGACTGGGAAAACGATGCGACCCGGGGGGCGTGGGGCTTTCTGCGGCCGCACCTGGCCGCCGCTGAGGCGTATGTCTTCTCCCGCCGCGAGTACGTGCCCGCGTGGATTCCTGGCGCGAAGGTTTGGGTCATACCGCCATCGATCGACCCGTTTTCCCCGAAGAACCAGCACCTCGATAACGGCACGGTGCTGGCCATCTTGGCCAGGATCGGCGTGCTGGATGGTGTGGTGCCGGATGCGCGGGCGTCTTTTGTGCGCGGCGACGGCGCCGTGGGGGTGGTTACCCGGCCTGCGGGGATCACCGGTGCGGGCCGGCCCGGTCCTGGTGATCCGCTGGTGGTTCAGGTTTCCCGGTGGGACCAGCTCAAGGACATGTCCGGAGTCATGCGTGGCTTCGCCGAGTATGTCGCGCCCGGTGGCAGCGGATACCTGGTGCTGGCCGGCCCGGCGGTCGCCGGGGTGACCGATGACCCCGAGGGCGCCGCGGTGTTCGGGGATTGCCTGCTGCAGTGGCGCGACCTGCCGGCCGCGGCCCGCGCCCGGGTTCTGCTGGTCACCCTGCCGCTAGATGACGCCGACGAAAACGCCGCGATGGTCAACGCACTGCAGCGGCACGCCTCCGTCATCACGCAAAAGAGCCTCGCCGAGGGGTTTGGGCTGACCGTGGCCGAAGGCATGTGGAAAGCACGGCCGGTGGTCGGGTCGGCAGTCGGCGGGATCATCGACCAGATCACTCCCGGCACCGGCATCTTGCTGCCCGATCCGCGTGACCTGCAAGCCTTCGGGGCGGCGGTCCGCCGCCTACTCGACGACCCGGACCAAGCCAGCCAGATGGGGCAGGCCGCCCAGGCTCATATCCGCGAGCAGTACGTCGGGGACCTGCACCTGCTCCGCTATGAGCGTCTGTTCAGCGCGCTGATCTCCGACGGCTAGCAACCGCTGCCTGCGGCAAGACCGTCAGGAGGCAGTACACCCCAAAACCGTCCCCCACCAGCACCAGTAGTCCAGTTCAACCGGCGCCCCCAGGACCGGTAGGCCTGCGCGTAGTGTCGAACCTGATCACGGCAAGGCGCGCAGGGTCGAGGAGGTCCACCTATGTGCCGTTGGCTGGCGTACTCCGGGGAGCCACTGCGGCCGTCCGAGCTGGTCTTGGACCCCCAGCACTCGCTCATCGCGCAGTCGCTGGATTCTCCGCTGGGAGCCGAGACGGTCAACGGTGACGGCTTCGGCTTCGGCTGGTACCCAGCCAATCCGGGAGCGGGGAATGTTCCCGGGCTCTTCCGCAGCACCGAACCCGCATGGAATGACCAGAACCTGCGTGAGCTCACTCAGGCCATCGAGTCTCCGCTGTTCTTCAGCCACGTCCGGGCCGCGGCCGGCCCGCCGATCCAGCAGACCAACTGCCACCCCTTCCGGTTCCAGAACTGGCTGTTCATGCACAACGGCGCCCTCGCCGGCTTCGGCTCGGTGAAACGCGACCTGACCTTCGCCGTCGACCCGTCCCTGTACCCCCACATCCAAGGGACCACCGACTCTGAGGTCTTGTTCCACCTCGCCCTGACCCTGGGATTGCGGGAGGATCCCATAGCCGCCATGGCCAAGGCCATCCAGGCGGTCGAGTCGGCCGGTCACGAGCACGGGGTGAAGTTCCCGATGCAGGGGACTGTCGCAGTCTCCGATGGCAGCACCCTGTGGGCCTTCCGCTATTCGTCGCAGCGGCAAACGCGCACCCTGTTCCACTCGGCTGATATCGCCACACTGCAAGAGATGTACCCGGACATCGAGCGGCTGCGGGTGTTCGGTAAGCGTGCCCACGTCGTGGTCTCGGAGCCGCTGAACGACCTGCCCGGGGCCTTCGTCGAAGTCCCCGAGTCGAGCGTCGCCGTCCTCGACGAGTCCGGCTACCACCACCACCCGTTCCTGGCCGACCAGCCGTAACGCCTCAGCACCAGAGCCCGGCCGCGCGATCTCTCGGTCAGCGGTCTGCAAGGGCCGGGGGAGGATAGCGCTCGCTTCCCGGGCCAGATCGCCACCCGCAGTCCCGAACACCCGGCAGCGGGGTCGTTCCTCCCAACCCTCCCGTGGCTATCCGCCAGGGGTACTCATCCGCGCGGGATGATGAAAGGCGCCACTCGCCGCGACGCCAGCGGCTCGGACTACCAGGAGCTAGATGCGGCGGCGGCCCACCCGTGGGGTGACGGCCGCGGCCACCACTGCGGTCTTGGCCACCGGCGCGCCGCGACCGGGCGTCACGGCGGAGGCTACTACCGCGGTCTTGGCGACCGGGGCCCGGATGACGCCGACCCTTCCGACACGTGCTGGCCTGAGCGGCATGTCAGTCTCCCGTCGTGGCAGTTGCCTGGTCGGCCTCAATCGAGGCGATGATTGCCTGAATGGGAATTCGCCCGTCCGCGATCAGCTGGCCACCCGACCGCCGGGCCGCGGCGGCGAAGGGCGCGGCCCATAGGTTCTCCCAGATGAGCACGCCGGCGGTGCTGCCCGGCTCCATCGCGGCGGCCAGGTTCTCGACATCGTCCGCGGCCAGGAGCTCGCCCAGCTCAGCTTCGAGTGCCTGCAGTTCGCCGAGCTCTTCGACATCGGACAGTTCGGTCGCCTCGACGACGCCGTCCGCGTCCTTGGTGAGGATCAGCACATCGATCACCCGGATGGTGCCCGAGTCGATCAGCGCTCGCAGTTCGGCCGCCATCTCGCCGGTGAAGTTGCTCGCTCCCGCCGGGAACTCGACGACGACGTAGTCAACCGGGCCTAGTTCATCAAGGGATACCTCGGTCATCATCATCCCGTTCGCTGGCCCGAGCTGAGCTGCCGCGGCGCGGAAGCCTCACAGGCGGTCCTCATCGTAGACGGACCGCAGTCCCGGCCGCCTCATCCACCGCGGATGATGCAGCGCGTATCGCGACGACGCCTCGGGAACGGGTACAAGCTGCCGGCGGGACTGAGATCAGCGAGTCCGGGTTCGAGACCAAGGCCGCCGCGCTCACCTGGGGACGCGACCGTGCGCGGTCATCGCGGTGAGCCCGGCTCGTTGCTGTTGTGCGAAGTCCCTGCTGCGGATGGCGGCCAGCGATATCACTCCCGAGACCAGGGCGATGATGGCCGCGACGAGCAGGATGCGGTTCAGGCCGGTAGTGAAGGCTGACCGGGTGATCAGCCCCACGGCCTGCCTGCTGTGCCCGTGCAGCTTGCTGATCACGTTCCCGATCTCGCCGGATTGGACGGCGGCGGCGATCTGCGGGCCCCGATGGGACAGGCCGGGGACCGCGGCGACCCGGGTGAGCACGTCGTCTTTGACTTTGTTGGAGAACAGTGTTCCCAGCAGGGCGATGCCGGTGGCGATGCCGACCTGTCGGAAGGTGGAGTTGATGCCCGAGGCCATTCCGGCCTGCTGCGGCTGCACCACGCCGACGGCGGTGGAGGCCAGCGGTGGGTTCACCAGGCCGACGCCGAGGCCGCCCACGATCATGCCGGGGATCAGGTGGGTCCAGGTCGATCCGGCATCGAGCCCGCGCATAAGCAGCAGCCCGACGCCGACCAGGATCAGGCCGGGCCCGATGAGCAGCCGGATCGGCGCGCGCGAAGTAAGCTGCCCGGCCGGTACGGCGGTCAGCAGGATGGCGCCCGACAGGAACATCACCCGCACGCCGGTGCCTAGCGGCGAGTAGCCCAGGATGTCCTGCAGGTATAGCACGAGGTAGAGGAGCATCGCGAAGATTGAGGCGCTGAGCCCGAACGCCGCGACCGATCCGCCGGCGAAGGTCGGCAACCGGAACAGCTTCAGGTCGAACATCGGATGGGCGATGCGCATCTCCACGATGACAAAGACAGCCAGCAGCACTGCCGCCGCGGCCAGGCAGCCGAGGACCAGACCGCTGGAAAAGGACCGCTCGTTGGACTCGATCAGCCCGTATACCAGGCTCGACAGCGCCACCGTGAACAGCGCGAAGCCTGCCCAGTCGGGCCGGCTGGCATACGGCGCCCGGGATTCAGCCACCTTCATCAGCGCGATGACGACGGCGATGAGGCCGAGCGGCGCGTTCACGAAGAAGATCCACCGCCAGGACAGGCCGGAGACCAGCAGGCCGCCGAGCAGCGGGCCGATGGCGACAGCCAGGCCGGTCACCGCGCCCCAGACGCCGAACGCGGTGCCGCGGTCCTTGCCGCGGAAGGCATCGGCCAGCAGGGCCAGCGATACCGCGAACATGATTGCCCCGCCGACTCCCTGCAGGGCGCGGGACAGCTGGAGCATCAACGTAGTGACGGCGAAGCCGCACAGCACCGACGCGCAGGTGAAGATGGCCAGGCCGATCAGGTACAGCAGCCGGCGGCCATACATGTCCGCCAAGCTGCCAGCCGTCAGCAGGAACGCCGCCAGAGTCAGGGCGTAAGCGTCCACGACCCATTGCAGGTCCGAGAAACTTGAGTGCAGCGCTCGCTGGATATCAGGCAGGGCGACATTCACGATCGTGATGTCCAGTAGCAGCATGAACGTGCCGAGGCACACCGCCACCAGCGTCCACCACTTGTTTCCGCGCTGACCAGGATCCTCCCCGCCATCCCCGGCCCGATCGTCCGGGCGGCGCTGGTCCTGGCCGGACAGATCTGCATGGGCTTCGGTCACGATAGGCTCCCGATGGCTTGGGGACCGAAACAGCATCTGCGGCGCAGGGGCTTGCCAGGATGGTATCCGTCCCGGGCGTTTCCGGGCTGGGGACGGCCAGGCATGGGTGACCTGTTCGCAGCAACCCCTTCGGCACGACCGATTGTAGTCATGTCGATCACCGTGCGACCTCCTTGAGCGCGGCGCGGTGGATCCAGCACACCGTCGGCTTCAGGTGCCAGCTCCGCGGGGTTGCTCATCGAGCCAGGCCCAGCGAGTTCTGTCCACCGCTCCGTTTCACCGGCGCCTACGGCCAGTCCGAGGCTGTGTGGTCCGTGCCCGAGGACGAGCCGGACATCTCGTAATTGACCAATGCGGTCAGATGGGTAATTAACATTGAAGAATACCTAAATACACACACTCCGTTAAAGCCATTGACACGGCGCGACAACTGTCAAATGATGTGCACACCTGCGCTGCTCCGGACCTCGGCGGTGAACACCTGTAACCTCTGCCGAGGATCTGGTCGCATTGCCCGATCAAACTGAGGATCTGCAGGCCAAGCTGATGGCCATGACCAAGCTGGCCCTGCTGTACCCGCATACGTTCAAGATACTCTTGCTCGCCGCTAGGGAAGCGCTGCGGCCCATGAGCGTCGAAGCACGACTGGATGGCCACTCACAGGGTTCGGTCGTACCCTGGGAGCATTGAGTGCGCAGCAGATAGCCTGGCTCCCGGACGGGGAGCCACCCTCGGCAATGCTGATCATCATAAGGGATTTCTGGTCGACCGCGCTGAGGCAACGCTTCGCCGTTGACAAGCGCAGAACTGGAATCTGCTCACAGTGACCCAAATCATCGGCATAACTCTCGGCCGCCGGCTCGGCGATATGCGCGCCGTGAACCTATGAAGCGTCACAAGAAATCTCACCGTGGGTGAGGAAAGTAAATTGCCATTCACTGACGCTCCGCATGAGCGGCAAGATCAGCCTTGAAACGGCAGATTCAGGACGTTGCCCCAGCTGGTGTCGGCGTGACGATCGTGGCGTTCGTCCTGCACATGCTGTGGATGTACCAGCGGGGGCTAGCAGCGAGTGGATGGGGTTGCGCTGGCAGGCGAAGGTGGTTCGGCCAGTCCTGAGGGTGGCGGCGTGCCGACCAGCCAGGGCCGCAGGCTCCCTGCTGACCTGCCGGAGGTGCGGTAGACCACGGAGCAGATCGGGCTGAACGGGAACTGGCGCAGAGGCAGACAGGGCTGCGGATCAGCAGCGACTGGGCCTTCGACGTTGCCGCCGATGGCACTTTCGTGGTCATGGGTATCGCTGGTCTACCGGCTGACCCAGCGCAGGCAGTGGGGTTTGGGAAGGGCGACCCGTTCAGCCACACCCGCTGGGACATCAGCGCCTGACCTCGCGCCTCCTGGCCCGGCGTCAAACTCGGCCGCCGCTTGGCCGATGAGTTACCGCTCGCCGGTCAGTCCCATCGTTCAGGACAACATCAACAGGCGATGCCAGGAAGAGGCGTGAAGACCCATGGTGCCCTACGACACCTACCGGATCTACCAGATCGAGCGTGCCAAGAGCCTCACCGAGGTCCAGTGGGCTGACGAGCAAGCGGCCCGGTTCGCCTCCGCCGTGTCGTCGCTTTTTGGTGGCATCATGCGGCCGGTGCGCGCCGTGCGGGCGCTGCACCCGGCTGGTTCCCGCGGCCTGCCCCGCCCGGCCTAACTGGTTGACCCGGCTGGCAGCAAGCCAATCCCCACCGCGGCGCTGTTGCTGGCCGAACGTGAAGACGGCAGGCGAGCTTGCCGGGAGGAGCCATGGATATCGCGTTTCCTGGAGAGTCAGCCGAGTACCGGGCCGCGCGGGACCGGCTGCTGGACCAGGAGATCGAGCTGAGCCCGACCACATCCGCATTCGTTGGTGTCGGTTGTGGATGTCAGCTCGGTTGACTGAGCCACCCGGAGTGAACTGGGCGAGATCCGGCAACGCCGTTAGCCGCGGTCCTTGTACGCTCCGCGAGGCGGGGGGATCATCGATCCACGGCCCGAACGGCCTGCCTGCAGGATCGGAGGCGGAAGTTCGTGGACAACACTGACCGAAGCAACCAACCTGATCAGGCCGGTGGCGACCCGCACCCGGCGGTGGTCACGTTTGTGACCACGGAGCACTTCACGTTGCAGGGTGCCCGCTCATCCACGATCTCGGAATCGACCGGCCGGGCGAGCGTGTTCCTCGGCGCGGTATCCGGCGGCCTGATCGCCCTAGGGCTCGTCGCCACCGCCACCAAGACCGGCGTGGCGTTCTACGCGTTCGGGCTCATTCTGCTGCCCACGCTGGCCTTCGTGGGGCTGGCGACGTTCCACCGGGTGCTGCAGTCAGGAATCGAGGACCTTGCATACGCGCGCCGTATCGCGCAGCTCCGCGACTATTACTTCGATCACGCTCCCGAGCTGGCCGGCTACCTGCTCAACCCCGCGGAAGGGCTGCCGACCCCGGGACTGGGGATCGGCCTGTGGCAGCAATTCGTGACTGTCGCAGGGATGGTCGCGGTGATCACTGCGGTACTGGCCGGCTCCGCTGCCGGGCTGCTCGCGGCCGTAGCTTCTGGCCACTCGCTGATAGCCGCGCTTGTCGCCGGCGTGGTCGTCGCCGCTGCGGCACTGACCGGGCTGATGTGCTATCAGAATTCGGCCTGGATCCGGGGCAGCACGGCGTCACTGTTCCCCGGCGCAGAGGCAGGGCCACACTGAACCCGCCCGGCAGCGCGATGTGCCGGTTCCTGCAGTCAGCTGGGTGGCCCAGCGAGACAGCGCCTGGCCCGTGACGAACGACGCGGCTCAGTGGCCGCGCGAGCTCCCCGCGCAATCACATTTCCGTAGGACGGGCATCGTCTTCGGTCATGCCCGCAAGCGTCGCGGGAGCGGCTGTATCTTTCCCTGTCGGCCCGCTGTCAGCGTCACTAGCATTGCCATAAACGGGAATCCGGATCCGCGGGCCGTTCGAGATGGTCACCGATGATGGCCAGCTGATGGACGACGGCGGCCGTTTGCCGCAGGCCCTGGTGGTCGCGCTGGCGCTAGCGGAGGGCCGCCTCGTGCCGGGCCTGGCGCCCGGCTTGCGGCAGCTGGCCAACCCTGGCCAGATGGGGGGCATGCGATGACCGGATCGAGGCCGGGCCCGGTGGCCGACTGGCGCGTGCGGGGCTCCTATTTCGAGGGATGCAACTGCGAGGCGATCTGCCCGTGTCGCAGCGTGGGTGGCCGACCCGGCGGCCCCTCAAGTTTCGGGGAATGCTTCGGCGCCCTGTCCTGGCACGTTGACGAAGGCTACGCCGGCGACACCGACCTTTCCGGGCTGCGGACCGTGCTGTCGATCCGCTACCTCGACCGGGTGCAGCCCAGCACCCCCTGGCAGGTCGTGCTCTATGTCGACCAGGACGCCAGCGACGGTCAGCAGACCGCACTGGCGGACATCTTCCTGGGCCGGGCCGGCGGAACGGTAGCATGCCTGTACGGCCCGGCCATCGGCGAGGTCTGCGCCGTCCGGCCCGCCCGGATCACCCTCGAACACACCGCGGCCCGCAAGCGTATTGACGTCATCGGCTACCTGACCGTGGAGGCCGAAGGCGACGCCTCCGAGCCCGGCGACGTCCAGTGCGGCATCCCGGGGTTCGACCACCCTGGCACCGAGCTCCACGGCGACGCCCTGCGATCAACCGACCCGGCGCTGCGCTGGGAGGTAAGAGGACGCCGCCACGCCGCCTTCACCACCGACTTCGACTACAGTTCCGGCCCCTGAAGACGGCTCAGGGCTGCCCAGCTCACCGCATCTGGGCGACCCCATCAGCAAGAGCACTTGGGGTGTTTGCGCCGGGATAGGTGTCCGTCAACTCTAATGATCCTGGCCCCCAGTGCGCGGGCCCTGCTGGCTCGCCTCGCTCAGCCCACCAGCGGGCGACGGATCCTGGATGCGAACAGGTCGCGAAGGCTCACCACGCCACAGACCTTGCGGCCTTCCACGATCGGGAGATGGCGGAACCCGTTCAGGAGCATGATCTGGGCGGCCTCATCGGCAGACATGTCTGGGCGGGCGGACTGAGGGTCCGGGGTCATCCATACCGATACCAGGGATGCGGAGAGGTTCTCGCCGGACGCGGCCGCACGCAGGACATCGCGCTCGGTGAGGATGCCAGCAAGGAATGGCCCCTGCATGACGACGGCTGAGCCCACGTTCGCTTGCACCATACCCGCGGCCGCCTCCGCCACCGGCGTGTCTGGCGTTGTCGTGGCCACACGCGTACTCATGAGATCCCGGAGGATCACCGCGGCCCTCCTCCTGGGACCGAGCTCTTACTCACTGCCGCCCACCTCATCCAGTTCGGAGTCGCGGTGGGGGCTCGCTGGCCCAGCCAGCTCCTCGGATAGCATCCTCCACAGTGAGCCAGCCCATGCAGATATGCCAGGCCACTTCTTCCAGAACAGCTGCAGGGTCGTCTCGTCGAACTCAGCATGAGCGCGCTCAGGCGTGATGGCATCCCTGACCTCCTCGAGATTGTGAATCAACTCGAGGAACTGCTCAGCGCCGTCATCCATGTAATCACCCTCGGCGCGAGTGTAAACCGGCGACCACGGCAACGCGAGAGCCACCTTGGCAGGCAATCGCCGTAGTCAGCTAAGTCCTAACCCGCAGGAGCTCCGCCGGGCAGAAGTTGCGGTACTTTTCTGCTGTACCCGGGCGCAGGATCAGGGGACGGTTCCCCGGGGCACGACCACGTCACTGGCTGGCCGGTGACGTGAGCGATGAGCTCACAGTCGCTGTCGTAGTGGAGCACCGTGACACGTTCCCGCTCCGCTACGGCGGCGATCAGCAGATCTGGGGAAGCCGACCGCCCGGACCTGGCCGCCTCGCCGCTCATCAGCTGCGGCACGCCGATTAGGTCTGCGTGCACCATGATCGTCCCGGCGGGGCTACGGTTCAGGGCCGCAGGGGCGGGTTGTCAGGGTTGAGGAAGCTTCGCTCTTTGAGCCAGCCGTACAGCGGGTGCCGCCTACGCGAGTACTCCCCTGCTGCCTAACGTTCGCCTGAGGGTTCCTGCTTCGACACAACACTTGGCGAGGGGCACCCGAGCAGATCGAGGTCGCGCACGCAAAAGCCGTGGTGCGCCCACTCCTCGTCCAGCACCACGTGCACGCACTCGAGCACCGACTTGCCCCTGGCGTACGGCGGCCAGCCCCGGCCCGCCGGCACTGGCGCGGGCGCCGACAGCTCATCGGGCGTAACGTTCGACAGCCAACGCTCCAGCTCGGCGCCCTGCTCGCCGCGCGCGGCCAGCACCTCGCCGAGGCTCGGGGTCGCCGCTCGATCCAGGCCCTGCTCCTCCTGGTCGGGGACGAACTCGGACGCCAAGCCGATCGCGGTGAACGGCTCGGCCGACCCCAGGCAGCAGCGGCGGAACCACGAGTCGTGCACGAACACCAGATGGCGCAGAGTCTCCACCGCCGACCACTCGCCGCCGACACGCTGGTTCTCCGAACCCTTGGGCATCCCCCGGAGCCGCCCGAGCGTCGCAGCCCAGTCCGCCCGAAGCTGCCGGAAGGCTTCCCGCAGGTCGGCCGGATCGGCCGAGCGGATCAGCAGCCGCACTGGATGCCGCCGGTCAAGCTCGGCCTCCACGTACGACGTCACCTCGACTCCGTTAACCACCAGGTTCCTGACCAGCCCGTCGATCACAGCGTCCTGCATCACCACCCCGATCAGACGGGCGCGGGTCAAGTCGCACTCACGAAATTCGGCATCGGTCAGGTCCTGGTCCTCAAATCTCGCCATGCCGGGCAGTATCCACCGGAGTACTGACACCCCGTGCCAGGACGGCGGGGTTGCGAATCCCTGTCCTCCCCGCCGCCGATCCGCTAGCCGCACGCCCTGATGCGCTGATCGGCGTCAGAAAGCACAGGACTGGTCTATTGCGCGCAGACCGCGGCCTAGAGGATGTCAGCGGAAACGCACCGAGTCGGTCGCGTCCAAGATCCGGTGTAAATGAGACGGGCGTAGGTTCCCTTCAAGACGACCAAGTCAACGAAGGGAAGGACCCACGCCCGTGTCAGCACGAGTATCGCCCACGGACCGCATCCGCGGCCATATCGATGAGTTGTTTGCTCAGGGCCGGCCGCTGCCGGAGATCTTGGAGGAGGTGGCCCGGCTCGGCGCGCAGCTGCTGATGCAGGCCGCGCTGGAGGCCGAGGTCACCGAGTTCCTCGGCCGGGACCGCTACCAGCGGGCCGCGGCCTGCACTGATGCCCGGCCCGGGTCCCGCAACGGCTACCGGGATGTGACCGTCAAGACCACTGCCGGGCCCGTGGCCCTGGCCCGGCCCAAGCTGCGCGGTACCACCGAGGTGTTCGCCTCCCGGCTCTTCGGCGCGCATGTCACCAAGACCAACGCCCTCGAGTCGCTGGTGATCGCCTCGTTCGTCCGGGGCCTGTCAGTACGGGACGTGGAGGCCACCTTGGCTGATGCACTCGGCGACCAGGCCGCGATCTCCAAGTCCACGGTCTCGGCGATCTGCGGCCAGATCAAGGACGAATACGAGGCATGGGCGCATCGCCGCCTGGATGACGTCACGCTCGACTACCTGTTCCTGGACGCCTCGTTCTTCCGGATGCACCCCGGCTCCCCGGCTGAGCCGGTGCTGGCCGCCTGGGGCGTCACTACCAGCGGCAAGCCGGCGTTCATCGGCCTGGCGCCGGGCACGGGTGAGTCCGCCGACGCCTGGGCGGGCTTCCTGGCCGATCTCAAAGAGCGGGGGCTGGCCTCCCCGCTGCTGGTCATCTCCGACGGGGCGCCGGGGCTGATCGCCGCGATCGAGCAGGCCTACCCGAAAGCGCTGCGTCAAAGGTGTCTTGTTCATCGCGCGAGAAACATCCTGGCCAAGGTCCCGGCAGGAATGCAGGCCGAGATCAAGGACGTCTACTGGAAGATCTTCGACACCGGGGAGCTAGCGACCCCGCCCGGCCCGGAACTCGTGGAGATCATCGACGCGAGGATCACCGAGATGGCCGCCAAGTACGGCGCCACCTACCCCTCGGCGATGAAGTGCCTGACCACCGGCGCCGGAGGGCTGACCGCCTACCTGCGGTTCCCCGCCGAGCACCACAACCGCGTACGGCACTCCAACTTCATCGAGCGCACCTTCGGCGAAACCCGCAGGAGGGTCAAGGTCATCGGACGGCTGCCCGGCGAGACCAGTTGCCTCACCCTCGTCTGGGCCGTCCTGGACCGGGCCTCCCGCGGCTGGCGCGGCCTGACCATGACCGCCGACGGGCTGCGCCTCCTGCAGGACCTGCGCCGCTCACTGCTCGAACCACCCCGCCAGCTACGGCCACAGCCCGCCACCGTGACCCAGCCCGATGATCAACCCGAAACTGTCACAGCCGTCGCCTAACATCACCATGGAACCGGGAACCACGCCCAACGATTTACACCGGATTCCGGACGCCACCACCGAGTCGGCAGGGCGCGCCATCAACTGATGACGCCTGGCGGGCAGGCTCACCGTCAGTGACATGAATTACCTGGGAAGTCTCCCCGGGTTGACAACCCTCTGTATGAGCGGCAGGAACTGGTCTTGAAGCGGCAGATTCAGAACGCCGCTCGCTGACCGCCTGGCACCTGGGCGGATCTCTGCCGAGCGTGTTCTTCCTGCTCCAACCCCTGACCCCCTGCTCGCAAAGATCGTTGACCGACCGCTCTAATCTCAGTCTTTGCAAGCCAGAAGCCCGGTGTTGTGCCCGTGGATGACCGTGATTACCGCTGATCACCATTTGATCGGGCACGCGACGGGCACGCCGGGCAAGGGTTCTCCTAACGGACTTCAGGACCATCTGGGCCCAGCGCTGGGTGGCTGATTTCCCCATCACGCTGTTGCGGGTCGGTCAGCGGTCGATCATCCGCTGCATGGCTTCGGGATACCGGTCGCCAACCACCCGGATCTGGGCTGCCGCGGTGTCGATGGCGTCGAGGTCGCTGGTGGTCAGCTTGACCATGACGGCGCCGAGGTTTTCGTCCAGCCGTTCCAGGCGGCGGGTGCCGGGGATGGGGACGATCCACGGCCGCTGGGCGAGCAGCCAGGCCAGCGCGATCTGCGCCGGTGTGGCGTCCTTGCCATCGGCGATATGGGCGAGAAGGTCGACCAGCGCCTGGTTGGCGGCGCGGGCCTCAGCGGTGAAGCGGGGGAGGTTGGCGCGGATGTCTCCTTCCCCGAACTGAGTGGCCTGGTCGATGCGCCCGGTGAGGAAGCCCCGGCCGAGCGGGCTGAACGGCACCAGCCCGATGCCAAGTTCTTCCAGGACCGGGATGATCTCGTCTTCCGGCTCTCGCCAGAACAGCGAGTACTCGCTCTGCAGTGCGGTGACTGGCTGCACGGCGTGAGCCCGGCGGATGGTGCGGGCGCCGGCCTCGGACAGGCCAAAGTGACGGACCTTGCCCGCCGCGATCAGGTCCTTGACCGTCCCGGCCACGTCCTCGATCGGTACCTGCGGGTCGACGCGGTGCTGGTACAGCAGGTTAACGTGGTCGGTGTCGAGCCGCCGCAACGACCCGTCCACTGCCCCTCGGATGTGCTCTGGCTGGCTGGACAGACCGGACTGCCGACCGTCGGCGTCGAACGCGAAGCCGAACTTGGTCGCGATGACGACCTGATCGCGGACGGGCGCGAACGCTTCGCCGACCAGTTCCTCGTTGACGAACGGGCCGTAGACCTCGGCGGTGTCGAAAAACGTGACCCCCCGGTCAACTGCGGCCCGCAGCAGATCGATCATCTGGCCGCGGTCGCCCGGGTTCGGGCCGAAGCTCTGGCTCATGCCCATGCAGCCGAACCCCAGCGCAGAAACCTCCAGCTTGCTAGAGCCCAAAACGCGCTTCTCCATTGCGTATCTCCTCTACGTGTAATGCGATACGTACTTAAGCAGCCAGAGTCCGCGCCTACGGGGGATCGTGGACGGGCGCTGCATCTCCTCCGGTGCCGCCTCACGGACTTGCTTGGCCCAATGCTGCTCCCCCGCTGAGCCGTGAATTGTCACGGGCCAGAGGTTCCGTCTCGGCTGGCGTCAGGGCTGGATGAGGATCTTGAGCGCTTCCCGGTTGCCCATGGCACAGTAGCCGTCGGGTGCGTGGTCGAGGCTGATGGTGCGGTCGAAGACTCGTCCGGGCTGGATGGTGCCGTCCAGCCACGTCGGGCAGCAGTTGATCCATGTAGGCGCGTGCGGGAGTGACGCCGCCAGGTCCCCTGGCTGCCGGTGAGCTGGCGCACGCGTTCGACGCCTTCTTCGCCGCGTTCGGCGATGATCTCGGCGGCGCCGAAGTCGCGGCCGAGGCCGGTGCGGTCCTTGTTGCCGCCCATGAGGATGATCTGCTCGGCGCCGAGCATCCTGGCGGCGATCACCGCGGACAGGCCCACCGCGCCGTCACCGATCACGGTCACGGTTGTGCGCGGCCCGACTCCGGCCTTGACCGCGCAATGGTAGCCGGTGCACAGCACATCGGCCAGGGTCAGCAGGCCCGGCAGCGGCGCCGAGTCCTCGCTGACTGGCAGCTTGACCAGGTGCCTTGCGCCTGCGGCTCGGATGGCTTCGGCCTGGCCGCCGCCGACGCCGTTGAATCCGTAGCGGCCGCCATGCGGGCACGAGGTTTGCAGGCCTTCGGCGCAGAACTCGCATGTGTTGTCCTGGTAGAGGAATGACGCGACCTTCCTTGCCGCTTCTCCTGATCCGACCCCACTCCGCACCGGTGACAGCTGGACCATCGATGATCTCGACATAGTCGTTGAGACACCGGTCCAACGGCTCCTCAGATCCTCTCCGCCCTGGGCCCTCAACTGGCGGACGCACTGCCGGTCGGCGCGTCAATTAGCCTGCCGGGGGGGATGCCGCCCTCACTCCAGATAATGCATGACGGGTCGCTGCTCACAGTTGAGGTGACTACCACGACAGGCGACGCGACTCCATCCGCGCGGGCGGCTTACTACTGGCGGATCGAGATGCCCCCGCGGACCGTCTCGCTCCAGCGAAGGGAACCCTATGGCTGTTACACAGCCCATCGGCCAATCGGCCGAGCGGCTCCGCGTCACCGAGCCTGCGTGCTGGACATCCCGTTGCGCCCGCTACTGGCTGGCTCGCCCGGACACCGTCATCCCAGCGCGGCAGAATCGATCGGGCCACCGGCGATTGAGTCTCGGCACCGGATGCAGTCCTCATTGGAGCAGT
This sequence comes from uncultured Actinomycetes bacterium, assembly GCA_963834515.1. Classification (GTDB taxonomy): domain Bacteria; phylum Actinomycetota; class Actinomycetes; order Streptosporangiales; family Streptosporangiaceae; genus RYN-230. Next base: position 643,595 of record CAWICB010000003.1, read on the forward strand.
GAGTAAGGGTCGGGTCAGCGGATATAGCCGCTGACGCTGCGGCGATCGTCTCTCTAGCGGGGTAGGCAGTCCAGGGGGATCGGCCCACAACGGCGGTCAACGCATACGGGTACAGATACGGCTCCAGCCGGGGAAACCCCTCCGAGCACGATCCTCGCCCTCTCCACCGCACCAGCTGGGCCAGCGGCACCGAGGCGGGGCGTGGTAGAAGGCGTACTCGCCGTCGCTGATCCGGCGCAAGCGACTTATCGCGCGCCGATCCAGTCGGCTGCCGTGGCCGGCCAGCCTGGCCCGTCGGCCCGGTGCGTGGACTGCCGGTGTGGTGGTGGTACCTCTAAGCGCGCCTTGCTGGCTGGCCCCCTTGCCGTGCCCATGCGCGAGGGCCACAGTCGCACGTGGGGGGTCGTGATGGCCGTTGCGTGGTTCCTGCTCCGTACGACGTTGCGCCAGCGGTGGCGGTCATGGCTGTTGCTGTGCTTGCTGGTAGCGCTGGTGAGCGGGCTGGTGCTGGCCGGGGTCATGGCTGGCCGCCGCACAGCCACGGCATTCCCCCGGTTCCTGGCGGCTCACGGGTACGACGCCTTCATGCTTACCGAAGCCCCGATCCCCAAGGTCGCCAGCCTCCCCGGGGTCGCTTCGGTGACGTCGCTGCAGTCGATCGGGTTCGGCACCCCGACGTGTGCCTGCTCCCGCCCGATCAACCCTAATGACTTCAGCGTGTTCGAGGTGGCGCCTAGGGAGCTGCCGCGGGTGGTCAAGCTGGTGGCGGGCCGGATGCCCGACCAGTCGGACCCGGACCAAGTGCTGGCATCCGTCCCGCTGCAGCAGGACGCCGGTGTGCACGTCGGCACGGTGATCCGGGTCCCGCTGTACGCGGCGTCCCAGCGGAAGGCCTTGCTGAGCGGTGCCAACGTCAAGCCCGGCGGTATGACCGTGGCCCTGCGGGTCGTGGGCATCGAGGCGGCCGAGGTGGAGTTCCCGGCCTCCACCGGAAGTCCCGCGTATGACGTGTACACCACCAGGGCGTTCGCCCGGGCCGTGAACCGCAGGACACCGGTCCTGGCCGCCTACTACGTGCGGCTCCGCCATGGCGCGGCCGACCTTGCCCGGTTCCAGCATCCGGCAGAGGCGGGAGGGGCGCTTGGCGTGCTCGACCTGGACAGCCTGGCCGCCGAAGTCGAGTCCTCGATCCATCCGCAGGCGGTCGGCTGGTGGATCCTGGCCGGGCTGGCCGCGCTGGCCGGGTTCGTCGTGGTGGGCCAGGCCGTTTCCCGCCAGGCCGCCACCGAGGCGGCCACTTATCCCACGCTGGCCGCTCTCGGCGTCTCGCCGCGCCAGCTGGTTGCGGCGAACATGACTGCCACGCTGCTCACCGGGGTAGGCGGTGCGGCCGGCGGCGTGCTGCTCGCCTTTGCACTGTCGCCGCTCACCCCGGTGGGCGAGGCCCGGCTGGCCGAGCCTGCTCCGGGGTTCGCGTTCGACTCGCTCATAGTGCTGCCTGGCGCGCTGGCGGTGATCATCGCCGTTCTCGTCCTGGGCGTTCGACCGGCCGTCCGTGCCGCGCGGACCGCCCGGCCCGCGGAACCCGCCTGGGCGGCACGCCCGTCCCGGGCCGTGGCTGCGATGGCGGCCGCTGGCGCCCCGCCCACCGTGCTGATCGGAGTCAGCCAGGCGCTCGAGCGGGGCCGTGGCCGCACCGCCGTCCCGGTAGGTCCGGCGTTCCTCGGCTCGATCCTGGCGGTCGCTGCGCTGTGCGCAACTGCGGTGTTCGGCGCCAGCCTCAGCCATCTGACCGGCACTCCCGCCCTGTATGGTGTTCCGTTCGATCTTGAGATCTACACCAATGCCCCCTCCACTCCAGCGCAGATCGAGCAGGTGCTGGCCAGCGCCGAAGACGATCGCGCCATTGCGGATATCAGCGGGGGCCTGGGCGGAGCCGTCCGCATCAATAGCCGGGCCGTGCCGGGCATCGCAGGGCAGAGCTTCCGCGGCCGGCAGCTATTCACGGCGGTCAGTGGCCACCTCCCCGCTGCTGCCGACGAGGTCGCGTTGGGCGCGACCACCATGCACATGCTCGGTGTCCACCTTGGGTCTATGGTGCGTGTGACGCAACGCACCCACACGTCGTCGTACCGGGTGGTTGGCACCGTGTTGTTCCCGCCCGACTTCGGTACCGGGGGGATGGGCACGGGGGCGGCATTCACCCTGGGCGGCACCCAGATCGGTCGCCAGTGTGCCCACTGGCGTGACCAGCGGGCCTGCCAGATCGGGCTGGTCGCGAGCAGCGGGGACTTCCTGGTCCGGGCGGCGCCGGGGCCGGCCGGGCCGCCCTGGCCGGGCTGGCCCGGCGCTATCCGTCGCTGGTGCAGTTTCCTGCCACCCCGGCCAACCTGGTCAGCTTCGGGCAGGCGGTGGACTTCCCGCTGATATTCGGCGTGGTTCTCGTCCTTTTCGGGGTGGCGACACTGCTGCACCTGCTGGTGGTGACCGTCGCCCGGCGGCAGCGGGACGTGGGCCTGCTCAAGACCATCGGGTTCGTCCGGCGCCAGGTGGCCCTGTCCGTCTCTTGGCAGTCCACCACGGTCGCACTCGCCGGGGTCGTCATCGGTGTGCCCACGGGGATTGTCGTGGGCCGACTGGTCTGGCAGGTCTTCGCCAGCAGCCTCGGTGTCGTGTCGGCGCCGCTCCTGACCGCGTGGGTCATCGTGGCGGTAGCGGCCGGGACGATGCTGGTCGCCAACGTTCTGGCTGTCGGCCCCGCGTGGGTAGCCTCACGACAGCGCCCAGCGAGCCTCCTCAGAACGGACTGAGCCTGGCCCTGCCGGTGGGCGATGGTAAGCGAACCCACGAACCCAGGACCCACTACAGAACGTCCGGCCAAGCACCCGCTGACTCATGATGTCGGCGCAGGTCACCCTATAGGCACGGCTCCGATGTCGACGTCGTCAGAGTTCGCCATCCTCTACACGGCGATGTCGTCCCGCCGGCCGGGTGTCTACAGGAATTGCGCAAGATCAGGCACACCGAGGCGGTCAGAGATCGCAACGCTGCCATCCACCCGGCGCTGGTGGCCGGAAGATAGACGAGGATCCGCTCAGTATCGGTAGACGCAGCCCTGATCTTCCCGCTTGTTGGGAAGCTCGCCGACTCGCCGATCCCGGCTATTTGACGCCGCGCCCGATATGGCTCGTCGTCCGGATCGTGATCGTATCGTCTGGCGATTGTCCTAGAGCGTGTCCCGTGGATCATGGGACCGGGTCACGCAGCCAGATGCCGATCGAGGCGACGTCGATGGTGCCCTGGTAGATGCGCTCGCGCTTGTCGTAGCGAGTGGCCACCGCGCGGAACTGCTTGAGCTTGCTGAAGCAGCGCCCGGCGGTGTTGCGTTCCTTGTACCAGCCGGCGTCAAAGACCGGCGGCCGCCCGCCGGAGCGGCCACGGTTGCGGCGGTGGGCTTTCTGGTCTTCCTTGACCGGGATGACGGCCTTGATGCGGTGCTGCCGCAGGTAGGCGCGGTTGCCGGCCGAGGAGTAGGCCTTATCCGCCATCGCGCGGCCGGGCCGGCGGCGGGGCCTGCCCAGGCCGCGCCGGGCGATGCGGATCGCGTCCATGAGCGGGATGAACCGGGGGGAATCACCGTGCTGGCCGGGACTGGTCAGCCTGGCAACCGGACGGCAGCGCAGGTCCGCGGCCAGGTGAATCTTGGTGGTCAGCCCGCCCCTGGACCGGCCGATCCCTTCCCGGCCCGGTTTCCTGTCATTCGCTAAAGCCCCCCGTGACCAGCTCCGCGGGCAGGGCGTGGCGGGCCCCCGCCGCATGCTGATGCGCCCGGGCGACCGTGGAGTCCGCGCTGACCGTCCAGTCCTTACCCTCGGCCTCATCACACCCGGCCCGCAGCCCATCCAGGATCTTCTCCCAGGTCCCGTCCAGTGACCAGCGGCGATGGCGGTTATAGACCGTCTTCCAGTTCCCGAAGCCCTCCGGCAGGTCCCGCCACGGGCAGCCCGCCCGGGCCCGGAAGAAAATCCCGTTGATCACCGTCCGGTGATCACGCCACCGGCCGCCCTGCCGCGGATCAGCGGGCAGGAACACCCGCAGCCGCTCCCATTCCTCATCAGTCAGGTCATGGCGTCTCAGTCGCTCAAGCACCGTACCGATCTACACGACTCATCCCCGAAGATCCACAGGACACGCCCTAGCCGCGGCGAACAGGGCACGCACCCGCTCCTGCGTCTCGGCGCGCAGCACCCTGATACCAGGCCCGTAGGCCGTCCCCATCAGCGTGGCGACAGCATCTTCGGCGTTGCGCCACACTGCGTCGAGTTCCACCGTCTCAACGACCAGATCGATCCCGCAGCCTCAGTTCCGAGAGGAGTCTGCGAAGCTCAGCGGCAGCGAGGCTGTAGCGGCGTCCCTCGCTCATCGCGACCACCTCAATTTTCGTCCTGCTGACATCAGTACTGCATCTTGCACGAGATCCCGCCGCGACATCCCAGAACCAAGATCTTTGCTGGATGCTGACCTCGCACAGATCGACGCTGAAGACCTCAGCGCGAGGCGGGGCAGCCAGCGACCCGTATATTACTCGATATGCGCGGCGTGAACTCATGAAGCCTCACGAGAATACGTAACCGTATGTGCAAATAGGTTGCCATTCGCTGACCCTCTCCATGAGCGGCAAAGACCAGCCTTGAAACGGAAGATTCAGCACGTTGCCCGCTGGCCGCTGGGCAAGCGGGACTGGGCCCCCGAAAGGCGTTCTTCCTGCTCAGTGGCCCGGAACTCGGCTCACGACCTGGGACCTGCGCGCCGCCGCCGGCCTGGGCAAGGCCCAACTCGAACGCGTGTGCGGCCTCTCACGCGGTCCCGGTTGCTGTACTTTGCTGCTGTACTTGCCCTAAAGCATGGGCTCAAGATTTCGAATTTGGCTTCTGACCAGTGGAGCTAAGGGGACTCGAACCCCTGACCCCCTGCTTGCAAACAACAGGCACCACGTCCACCTGCGTCCATCCCCGCAGGTCACCGTCCCTGGACGTGCATCCAGGTCCGTGCGGATCCGGGTCTGTTGCGGTACTTCTGTGCTGTACTCCGGCGAAGGATCAGGGGACAGTTCCCCGGGGCACCACCCAGGTCACCAGCTGGCCGGTGACCTGCGCGATGAGCTCATAATCGCTGTCGTAATGGATCACCGTGATGCGTTCCCGCTCCGCGACAGCAGCGACCAGCAGATCTGGGAAACCAACCGCCCGGACCTGACCGCCGCGCCACAGCGCCGCCTGCACGTCCAGAGCGCGGCGCCAGTCCTCGTCATGGGTGGGCACCCACTCGTAGCCGGCGTCGCGGTCGGCCCGCAACTCATCGAGTTCTTTGCCGCTCCTAGTCGCCCAGCCCAACTCGAATTCGATCACCCCGCAGGTGGCGACCAGCCCGGCCTCGATCATCGGTCCCAGCACCGCAGCGACCGGGCGGTGCCGCAGCCGGGCCAGCGCGCTGGTATCCGCGAGGTAGCTGGCTACTGCCGCCATGCCCCGCGCATCACTTCCTCGTCCTCCAGGTCCGGCAGGCCACCGGACTCCAGCCGCTGCAGGTCCCGCCGCCGGGCCGCCAGTGCCGCCACTTCACGCAAGGCCGCATTCACGGTGTCCTTCTTCGTCTCCGTGTGCAGCACCTCCTGAGCTGCTGCGAGATACTGCTCATCCACGTCGATCAAGGTCTTCGCCATCTCCACCTCCTCCGCCTAGTATATCCATAGAGACGAATCGTAGATATATCGCTGGGCTTCGTCCGGCTGGATGACGCCCAGGCACCGCTGCCCTCAAACGCGGCAGAAGCCGGGGTCCCAGACGAGGCCAACCCCGACACACAACGTGACCGGCCACCGAAATGTAATGCGCACCCTGCCGCCGTTCTGGGTGGGAGACCGATTCGGGGCTGGCCGTCGTCCGCCCCGGCCCTGGACCGAATCCGGGAAAGGCTGCCACCGCGCCGACCTGCAGCTCTCTATCGACCACCAATTCGAACCAAGGAGACCCACATGTCTTCGAATGACAGCATTCGCCCCTTCCAGATCGACATCCCGGAGGAGTCGCTCCAAGAGCTCCGCCGCCGTGTGGCGGTGCCCCGCTGGCCCGACCGTGAGACCGTCAGCGATCGCAGCCAGGGTGCGCAGCTGGCGAAGGTACAGGAGCTCGTCAACTACTGGGCCACTGATTATGACTGGCGCAAGCTCGAGGCCAAGTTGAATGCGCTCCCCCAGTTCATCACGGAGATCGACGGGCTCGATATCCATTTCTTCCACGTCCGCTCGCCGCATGCGAACGCGCTGCCGCTGATCATGACCCACGGCTGGCCGGGCTCGTTCCTCGAGTTCGTGAAGGTGATTGGGCCGCTAAGCGATCCCGAGTCCCATGGAGCTCGCGTGGAGGACGCGTTCGATCTCGTCGTGCCCTCAATGCCCGGTTTCGGCTTCTCAGCCAGGCCGCAGGCGACGGGCTGGAATCCCGATCGCATCGCCGGCGCTTGGATTGAGCTGATGAGGCGAGTGGGCTACGGGCGCTACGTCTCCCAGGGTGGCGACTGGGGTGCGGTCGTCGCGGACGTGATGGGCCGCCAGGCGCCGGGGGGTCTCTTGGGTATCCACGTCACCACGTTGCTCGGCGCGATCGAACGGCCACCAACGCCGAACATGCAAACGGCCGTGCCTCCCGAGGTCGCGAACGCGCTGAAGAACGGTGAACCGGCCCCAGCGGGCCTGTCGGCCGAGGAAACGATCGCCTATGAAGCGTCCAAAAACTTTGCCACGAGCGGCTCAGGCTTTCGGGCGATAAATAGCACGCGCCCGCAAACGATCGGCTACTCGCTCGCGGACTCGCCGGTCGGCTTGGCCGCTTGGTTTTACGAGAAGTTCGCGGAATGGACCGACACGGACGGCGAACCCGAGCGTGCGCTCACGAAAGATGAGATGCTCGACGACATCACGCTTTACTGGCTTACGAACACAGCGGCGTCCTCGGCTCGCCTGTACTGGGAGGACAGCGCCCACAAAACCAAGGTCGGCGGCGAAGTCTCGATCCCTGCGGCCGTGAGTAGGTTCCCAAAAGAGATAATCCCCCTACCGCGCAGCTGGGCCGAGCGCGCCTACCCCAACCTCGTGTACTTCAACAAACTCGAGAAGGGCGGTCACTTCGCCGCCTGGGAACAACCCGAACTCTTTGCGGGCGAGATGCGAGCGGCGTTCAGGTCACTGCGCTGACCGGTACACATCGGCTTCAGTCAGGTCGCATCGAAGAATCAAGCAACCACCGCAGTGAAAGCCACAGCCAGCGTCAGGCGGCGGATCCACCTCCAGTGCTCTTCCGCGCGCCACGGTCGAAGAAGACCAATAGGCAAGCAAATAGTCGGCGATACGCCCCAAGTCGGGCATGACGTCATGCGAGAAAGCTAACCGTTGGTGACATGAATTACCTGGGATGTCGCACTAGGTTGATCCGCTGTATGAGCGGCAAGAGCTAGTCCTGAAACGACAGATTCACGGCGCTGCTCGCTGGCCGCCCGACAGCCTGGGCGGAGCCCACTAAGCACATTCTTCCTGCTCAGCCGCCCGGAGCTTGGACAAGACCTGGACACTGAACGCCTCAAGCCACTCCCGTTCAGGACAGCGGGGGCCGGTCTCGAACGCACGTGCGGCATCTCACCCGAATACGGTTGCAGTGCTTTGCTGCTGTACTCTGGGGCCCAGCTGTTCGAATTTTGCTTCTGACCTGTGGAGCTAAGGGGACTCGAACCCCTGACCCCCTGCTTGCAAACAACAGGCAGCCAGTCCCCACGTGTGTATCAGCGCAGGCCAGCGTCCATGCCGGTATCTGCTAGTCCGCTGAGGTCCGAGCCTGTTGCGGTACTTCTGTGCTGTACTTTCCACCGGTCCGAGGCCTGGCCAGATCGCTTGCCCGGTTACCCGGCAGGCCACCGTCTGAGCACCCGGATCCTCCACCGAGACCCGATCTGGTCATGCCCGGCGTTGTGGAGCAGGGCGCCCAGGGTTGGCAAGAGATGATCAGGCCGCATCCCGGCTGGCCCGGCCGGAGCGGGATGGCCGGTGGAATGCCGTGTCCGGTCATGGCCCGGTGCAGGCCATCGCGGCCGCGGCTGCGATTATTTGCAGGATGGTGCCGGTCTCAATCTAATGCCGTGACCCGTGCCGCTGACCGCGCCGGGAGGCACCCAGCCGGCCTGGTACACAGTGAAAGCAGGTGTGACGCGCGTGACCCCCTGGGATCCCGAGTCCCTGCTTGCTATCTTGCGGGAAGGCAGCACGGGGCCCGCCCTGATCTGCCCCGACGACGGCTCCGTCGTCTCCCATGCCGAACTCGCCAGTTCTGTGCACCAGCTGGCCTCCGTGCTGGCGGGCCTGGGCGTGGCTCATGGCGACAGGGTAGCCATCGTGCTGCCGAACGGCCCTGAATTCGTCGAGCTGGTGCTGGCCGTGACGGCGCTGGGTGCGGTCGCGGCTCCGCTGAACCCGCGCTACAGAGAGGCGGAATATGCCTTTTGCCTCTCTGATCTGATGCCCAGCCTGCTGCTTGTCCAGGCAGGCCAGGGAGTGGACGCTCGGCAGGCGGCCGGCGAGCGGACGGTTGTGGATGTCGTGCCGCAGCACCTTGGTCCACCGGAGCTGTCGGTCCCCCGTGCCGGGGCCCCGGCACCGCGGGCATTCACTGTGGGCTCGCCGGAGGACGTGGCCATGTTGCTGCACACTAGTGGCACGACCAGGCGGCCCAAGCAGGTACCGCTGCTGCAGCGCAACCTGATGGCCTCGGTCCGGGCGATCGGCGCGCACTACCGGCTCACCGAGGGGGACGTCTCCTACTGCGCGATGCCGCTGTTTCATGTCCACGGACTGATCGCCTCCGTCCTGGCGCAGCTTGCCGCGGGCGGGGTGGTGGTCACCCCGCGCCGGCTCACCCCGCGGCGGTACTGGCAGCAGGTGGCCGACTGCGGCGTTACCTGGATCTCCGCCAGTCCCACCATCCATCAGGAACTGGTTGAGCACGGCACAGCACCGGCCCAGTCGGTCCGTTTCGTGCGTTCCTGCAGTTCGGCGCTGTCCCCCGGCGTGATGAAGCGGCTGGAGGACATCTACGAGGCGCCGGTCCTGGAGGCCTACGGCATGACCGAGGCGAGCCATCAGATGACCTCCAATCCGTTGCCACCGCGGCCGCGCCGCCCTGGGTCGGTCGGCGTCCCGGCCGGCGCCGAGATACGCATCGTGGATGACGCCGGGCGGATCCTGCCTGCCGGGCGCGCGGGTGAGGTCGCAATCCGGGGCCCGGGTGTGACGCCCGGATACCTGAACGATCCAGAAACCAACGCCGAGGCCTTCGTGGACGGCTGGCTCCGCACCGGGGATCGCGGCGTGCTGGAGGACGGGTACCTGCGCCTGGAGGGCCGGATCAAGGAACTGATCATCCGCGGCGGGGAGAACATCTCCCCAGCCGAGGTCGAGGCCGTGCTGAAGGAGCAACCAGCCGTGGCCGACGCCGTGTGCTTCGGGATCGACGACGAGAAATATGGCCAGGTGGTCGGCGCTGCCGTTGTCCTGCGCGCGGAGGCCAGCAGCGCGGAGCTGCGCGACAGGTGCCGGGAGTCGCTGGCAGACTACAAAGTGCCCAAGGTCATTCATGTCGTGGGCGAGATCCCGCGCACGGCCACCGGCAAGCCGCAGCGCATCCAGCTCGCAGCCCAGCTGCGAGACCAGCCATGAGACTGGCCGTGGTCGGCGCCGGGGCGATCGGCGGGTACGTGGGCGCCTGCCTCGCCCGCGGCGGCTGCGAGGTCACCCTGATCGCCCGCCGCGCCCACCTGGAGGCGATACGGGACCACGGCATCCGGGTCCTCGGCGCCGATGGCAACTTCCTGGTCCATCCGCGCGCCACCGACGACATCGGCGCGGTCACCGATGCCGATGTCGTGTTCCTGGGGCTCAAGGCCTACAGCCTGCCAGAGGTCGCTGATGCGCTGCACCACGCGCTCCGTCCGGGGGTACCGGTGATCGCCGGGCAGAACGGGATCCCGTGGTGGTACTTCCAGCGCCAGCCAGGCCCATACCCCGACCTGGTCGTCGAGAGCGTCGACCCCGGGGGCATCATCACCCAGGCGATTGACCCGGCCAGCGTGATCGGCTGCGTCGTCTACTGCGCGGCCGAGATCACCGAGCCGGGTGTCATCCGGCACGTGGAAGGGAAGCGGTTTTCTCTCGGCGAACCCGACGCGACGGTGAGCGACCGGTGCCGTGCGATATCCCGGGCCTTCCACGCCGGCGGCCTGCGAGCCCCGGTAGCCCCCCGGCTGCGCGAACAGATCTGGCTCAAGATGATCGGGAACGCGTCACTGAACCCGGTTACGGCGCTGCTCGGGGCGACGCTCGGGCAGCTGGGACAGTCCCCGGCAGCGCTGCGACTGGTACACGAGATGATGCAGGAATGCGCCGCCGTCGCGACGGCTCTGGGCATACAGCTTCCGATCACGATCGAGCGGCGCCTGGAGGCCGCCGTTGAAGTGGGCGAGCACCGGACCTCAATGCTGCAGGACCGGCTGGCCGGCAAGCCCCTGGAACTGGACTGCCTGACCGGCGCACTCATCGAGATCGCCGAGCGGGCCGGTGTCGATGTCCCCCAGACCCGCGCAATGCACGATCTTCTCACCGCCCTCTCGCAGCTCGGCGACCTGTGGATCAAACCATGACCTCACGACCCGACCCGGTGCTCGGTGCAGTCACCTGCGCTCCGGCGTTCTTAGCGGGCAAGAAGAACCGCGAGACAAACAAGATCCGTATTACGGATGTCTCCACGGTTCCAGGATTCGTCTCGCAGGGGATCATGCTCGGCAGAGACAATCAGCGCGTCTGGGAGCCCGGAGAGGTCGGGGGCGTGCAGCGGGCTGATACCGGGGTCAGACCACCGCGTGTGATCAGTGGACTGAGCCCTCCCCAAGGCGTTCTTCCTGCTCAGCGGCCCGGTACTCGGCCCCAAGACCTAGCATGTGCGCGCCGCCGCCCGCGAGGGCAAGGCCCATCGCGAACGCGTGTGCGGCACCTCAACCGGTCCCGGTTGCGGTACTTTGCTGCTGTACTTGCCCGAAAATATGGGTTCGTGATTTCGAATTATGCTCTTGACCAGTGGAGCTAAGGGGACTCGAACCCCTGACCCCCTGCTTGCAAACAACGGGCAGCACGTCCACCCGCGTCCATCCCCGCAGGTCACCGTCCCGCAGCGTGTATCCGCGTCCCTCCAGATCCGTACCTGTTGCGGTACTTTCCTGCTGTACTCATCACCCTGGGTCCACGACGGCCAGGCGCCCAGACGCCACTTCGTTGCGCTGCACTGTCGGGAAGCCCGCCAGGCCCATGGTGGCGGGAACCGAGCTGGCTAGCTAGATCCTGGGACTGCCACAGGACTTGCCCCCACGGTAGCTACGGAGCCTGGGGCTCGCCACCTCTTAATCTTCCCCTTCTGCCGAAAGTAGTGCGTTGCTCCGACGAATGCTTATGCTCAGCTACGCATACTTACGCGGCTTTTCGTGGCTTGCACAGCCCTTGATTTCCTTCGTCGTATTTCATAGTGCTCGCGCCGAGTCTGAGCGCCTTCAAGCCGTTCTGATCTGGCGTGCGGTGGCATGCATACATTCGTTTCGGAGTTGTCCGGCACTACGCCCATCCCGTAACAAATCTTGGGCGCTTGGGGCGGGTCAGCAGCCTTCCGGGGTGCATCGTCGGCGCTGGCGGACGTAGCGATAAAGCAGGGCCCAGGTGCTGACGGCACGCTTGAGGGATATGGCCCGGTAGACCAGGACGGCCGTGACGGCGTGGGGACCGTTGACCCCGGCGGCGATCAGGGCCGCCATCATGGCGATTTCCACCGCGCGATGCCTGCCGGGGTGGGGCTGAGGCTGGCGACTCCTGCGCCAGCAGTCCAGACGAGGGGGTCTTGCCGGCCGACAGGCCGGTGATGCCGGCGGCCCGCATAGGTCGCAGTAGCCGCGCCCGCCGTTCTCCGAGCTCAATTCCACGGCCACCGCGACGGCCGCTGCCAGCGTGGCGACGGGCGGCGAGCAGCGCGCTGGAGGACGCTGGCATCCACCGTCGCAGAGGGGAGCGCCGGGTGATGCTGCGTCTTGCGGGCTTTCGGCGCCTGGGCGGTCACGCGCTGGGGACAGCGGGCTCGTGGTGGGTGACGCGGCCGGGGTAGCTTTTGGAGAACTTCAGCATGTACAGGCAGATCACGAGGGGGATGGCCAGGCCGAGCAGCAGCTCGGGCAGGCGGCGGGTGGTGGGCCCGTTGATGGCCGCGGCGGAGACCCGGCAGACGCCCACGGCGAAGATCGCCAGCCCCCACCCGATGCTGAGCACGCGGTTGATCTTCTTGAAGGTCGGGGATCCCCAGTAGGCCTTCGGGGTGCTTTCCCGGGCGAACTGCTCGGTGAACGGTATGACCGGGACCAGGGCCAGGATGATCGTCCCGAGGATGATGCCGACGCCGGCGCCGCCCCAGGTGGCCAGCCACCGGTCGTCGTTCTTGCCCAGGGTGAAGCCGAGGACAGCGATCACGACGAACAGCACTAGCGAGCAGGTGTTGAGGATCTTGGGAGGCCAGATGGGGTGGCTGGTCAGGATGGCGATGAGGGCGACGGCCGCCGCGGCCAGTCCGGCCACGCCGATGTAGCCGTGCGGCAGGAACCGGGCGAGCACCGAGAAGACGACCAGGGGCAGGAAAGCGAGGATGAGCGTTAGAGGCTTCATACCTTCGAACCTAGAAACGCCTGGCCGGCGAGACATCAGCCGGATGGCGGATCTAAGCCCCGGCGAACCGCGCGATCTCGACCCGCGAACGCAGGCCGGTTTTCTGCAGGATGTGCGAGACATGGGTCTGCACCGTGCGGGGTGAGACGAACAGCCGGGTGCCGATCTCCCGGTTGGTCATCCCGTCGCGCACCAGTTCGGCGATCCTGGTCTCGGTCGCGGTCAGGCTGTCCCAGCCGAAACTGGCGTCGCGGTGCGCCTCCCGGGAGCCCCGGCGGATTCCCAGCGCGCGCGCCCGCCCTAGAGCGCGGTCCCGGTCCGGGATGGCGCCCATCCACTGGTACCCGGCCAGGGCCGCGTCCAGGGCCGCGGTGGCGCGGTCCCGGTCCCCGGCCGCGGCCGCGGCGCAGGCGAGTTCCTCTCGGGCGAACGCCTCGGCCGTCAGGCGCCCGGCTCGGGCGAGCTCGGCGGCCGCGTCTTCGATGGCGTCGGGATCGGCGCCGAGCATGCCGCGCACCAGGCGCGCCACCTGGGGCGGGCACAGCGCCTGCACGTCGTCGCCGAGCTGGCCGGCCAGCCGGCGATCCATCCCGGCCAGCGCGACCCGGGTGACGTCGGGAGCCAGGTCGGCGCTGCTGGGACCTGGATGGTCCCGGGCCGCGGACCACAGCGTCCGGGCAAGCGTGCCCGCCTCGCCGGTCGCCCCTTCGGCTTCCAGTACGGCCAGCTCGGCCCAGCCGGGACGGTCATGCCCGAACTGCAGCGGCAGGCCGCGGTGCCGGAATGACTCCAGCCGGGCCCGGGCCTGCCCGGTCTGGGCGCGGTGGGCGTCGATGTAGGACCGGAAACCGACCGGGAGCGAGATCCAGCCAGTGCCGGTCTCCTCCGCCCGCTCCAGCGCGGAGTCCAGCTCCGCGACCGCGTCGTCCCAGTCCCCGGCGGCAAAGGCGATCCCGCCGGCCGCGAAGCCGAGGAACGGGTCCAGCCAGGCGGCCTCGCGTTCCGCCGCCAGCCGCCGGGCGCGGCCGAGGGCCGCCCGCGCGGCCGGCGGCCCGGAGGCGGCCAGTTCGAACATGCCGGGCAGCGACAGCGAGGAGCTGCGCGACCGGAAACTGTCCGTACCGGGGAGGAGTTCCTCCCTGGTACGGAAGTGATCCAGCGCCGCCTCCGGGCGGCCGGCCAGGAAGGCGGTGCAGGCAACGGCGGACAGCAGGTTGGCCTGGGCGTCGTGGTCGCCGGCCGCGGCGAACCGGGCCATCATCGCGTCCAGCTCGGCAGCCGGCAGCCCCTGCCCGGCCAGGACCAGCAGCCAGGCCCGGGTCCCCTCCAGCTGGCGGACGGTGGCGGCGGGCAGCCCGGCGACGGCGGCGGTCTGCTCGATCACTTCCAGGGCCGCCGCCGTGTCGGCCCGGTTGATCAGGGAGCGGATCAGGATCACCTGCATCTGCGCCGCCACCGCGGGATCGGTGACCGTCATGATCCGGTCGCGGATCAGCGTTTCCGCGGACTCACCGCGGCCCCGGCGGAACAGGGCGTCCGCATGATCCAGCAGCAGCCGCTCGGGCACGTCCGCCCCGATGGCGGCGACGTCATCGAGCAGGCCGGCGGTCACCTCCGGCGCGTACCCGCGGGTCGCCGCGACCGCCTCGTGCAGCGCGGTCACCAGCTCCGGATCACCATCGGTCCCGGCGGCCCGAAGCAGATGGTCCGCGACCAGGCTCGGCCGGTAGCCGGCCGCCGCGAGAACCTGCGCGGCTCGCCGGTGGGTTTCACGCCGCCGGGGATCCGCGAGGTCATCGTAGGTCACCTCGCGGAAGAGATCGTGGGTGAAACCGACCGTACCAGCAGGCTCCCGGCGGGCCAGGCCGGACGAGATGGCCCGCTCGATCAGCTCGTCGAGCGCCCGGGCCGAGTCGGGCAGCATGCCGCCAAGGTCGTCGACGGGGATGTCGGTCCCCCACACCGCGACGGCGGCCAGCAGGTCCTGGGTGGGCTGGTCCAGCTGCTTGAGCTGGGACCGGATCACTTCCTCCAGCCCCGTGGCCTGCTGATCGAGCTCGAACCTGGCCTCGATGACGTCCGGCCCTGTCGCCGCAAGGGCGCCAGCCTTCTGATATGCGTCCAGCAGCTCACCCACGAACAGCGGATTGCCCGCGGCCAGCCCGAGGATGCGGCGCAGCGCTGGGCCGGGCCACCGGCCGGTCCGGTCGAACACCAGGCGCTCGACCATCATCGGGCCCATCGGCGGCAGGCGCAGCCGTATCTGAGCCTGCTGGACGAGCGTGGTCAGCTGCTCGCGAGACGGACTCGGCCGCACGGTGACCAGTACGGCCAGCGGCAGGCTGCGGCTGGCCCAGATCAGCCGGCGCACCAGCGTGAGCGAGGCCGCGTCCAGATGGTGGGCATCGTCAACGCACAACACCACCGGACCATCGGCGCACAGCTCATCCACGCGATCGAACGCCGCATCACCCGGCTCCACGCCAGGAGACGCGCCATCGAGGAGCTGCCCGGCGATAGCAAACGGGTCGTTTCGCCGCCCACGCGCACCCGCCGCATGGAGGACCTCCGCCTCGTCAGGCGCGACCGCAGCCAGGATCTCCCGCGCCAGGAAGGTCTTGCCGATCCCCGGCGGGCCCTCAATGACGATGCTCACCCCCGGCGGAGTACGCCGCCGTGCCACCTCGAACACCAGATCGCGCGCAGTCCGCGCCACGGCGCCACGGTCAGATGGCGGTGACCAACCGGACACACCCCCCACCTGAGGAGAATAACTACCGGCTAGGCCGGCCGGGAAGGCAGATGGTCCGCCAGCCAGTCGAGCATCTGCGTGTGCGTCAGCCGGCGCCCGGTGGGCTGGCAGTGGAAGTTCGCGCCCTGCGCCTGGGTGAACTCGATGATCTCCTTCTGACCCGGCAGCAAGTCGTACATCTGCTTGGGCTGGCCGGGGAAGAACTGCTCATCGTCTGGGTCCAGGATCAGCAGCGGGGTGGTGATCTGGCCGGCCACGTCGCGGACCTGGTACTTGCGCACCTCGGTGAACAGGTCGAAGGGGTCAGCCTTGCCGTACGGCTTGGCCCGGAAGGCCAGCGTCCGGGCCGCCTCCGGGCTGGCGCTGGCCTGCGCCTTGGCCATGGCGGCGTTGAAGGCGTCCTTCTGGCCCGAGTTCAGCAGGTCCAGCAGGGCCGGGGGCAGGCGGGAGGTCCAGCTCGCGGATACGTCGACCACGCCCGGATCGGCGACCGCTGCGACCATGCGGTGCTCGAACGCGACCGCCCTGGTGATCCAGTAGCCGCCTTGGCTGATGCCGTACCCGGTCAGCGCCGAGGCGTCCACGTCGGGCCGTCCGGCCAGGAAGTCGATAACCGGCGTCAGCACGGCCTCCCAGTCGTAGCGGAACGGCACGCCCCGCTCGAACAGCATCGACTGCTGCCCCGGGCCGTCGAACAGGAACGCGTTCCAGCCGCGGCTCAGCGCCTCGGCCGCGCCGTACTCCAGCAGTCCGGGCAGCGAGCCGTCGCTTCCGTTGGTGACCACCAGCGTCGGCCGGGGCGCCCCGGTGGCGTCCGGGCGCAGCAGGTAGCCCGGCAGCGAGGTGTCCTCATACGGGACCCGCACCCGGACGAACCGGCCCGCCGAGGCGTCCACGACCTTCTCCCAGCAGGCCCGTCCCTGGCGGAAGGTCGGCAGCAGCACGGACGGATCGGCCAACCCGTCGACGAACATCAGCGCCTTGGCGTAATACTCCGCCGCGGCCAGCATGGCCCAGCTCGCGGTGCGCAGATGCCCCCGCCCGAGCGCCTGGTCGCCGCGCGCGGCCAGGTCGGCGGCCATCGCGGTCCAGGCGTCGAACCAGCTCTGCGGGTCGCCGTCGGTGACCCGGTCCAGGGCCGCCAGCACCAGCCCGACATCGCCGATACCGCCGACCGCGGCGCCCAGCACGATGCGCGCCTCATAGTCGAAATCGGCGTCCGCGAAGAAGCCTCCCGGCGCGCTCCTGCCGCCACTCATGCCAACACCACATCCTTTCGGTACCGCTGCCAGCCCGATGCTCACCACGTCTTGCCCATCGTTGATGGCACGGCCAGGGGAGACATCGGCCATGTGGCGGATCGCGCCCGGGAGGATCTGCCACATCGCAGGCCGCCGGCGGCTAGGTAGCCTCGGGGTTGCCCCGGTTCCGGTGACGAAACCGGTACTGCCCCGCCAGCCGCGTCTCACATGACGAGGATAGAGGCGCCAAATCGGCAGGGCGCGTCGTGAACTTATGAAGCGTCACCAGGAGTCTCACCCTGGGTGATGGAAATAGCTTGCCATTCGTTGACCCTCTGCTTGAGGGGCAAGAGCCGGCTTGAAACGGCAGATTCAGCACACTGTTCGCTGGCCCCGGGCAAGCGACACTGGACCCTCCCAAAGGCGTTCTTCCTGCTCAGTGGCCCGGAACTCGGCCCTGGACCTGGAACCTGTGCGCCGCCGCCCGCGAGGGCAACGCCCAACTCGAACGCGTGTGCGACATCTCAGGCGATCCCGGTTGCGGTACTTTACTGCTGTACGGGCCCGTAAACTTGGGCTCAGAATTTCGAATTATGCTTCTGACCTGTGGAGCTAAGGGGACTCGAACCCCTGACCCCCTGCTTGCAAAGCAGGTGCTCTTCCAGCTGAGCTATAGCCCCGCGCGACGGCGCTACAAGGGTACCTGCTCAAGAGGGCGGCATCACTGGCGCCGTGGGAGGCGGCGGAACCGCTCCCGGCCCGCCGGTCCCAGCCCCCGTCCCGGTTCCTGCTCCCGTCCCGGTCCCGGCTCCAGCCCCCGTCCCCTCCGACGGCCGCGCGGCCGGATCGATCACCGGCTCCGCCGTCTCCAGCACCCCGGGCAGCTCGGCGATGCTGCCCAGCAAGTGCGTCGCCCCGGCCCGGTGCAGCCGGTCCCGGGTATGCCCGCCGGTCAGCACGCCGGCCAGGATCGACGCGCCGGCTCGCTTGCCGCACAGCACGCCGCTCTCGGTGCCGCCCGCGTACGCCGCCTCCCGGACGTCGGTCACACCGAGCCGGAGCATGGCGCACAACATCGCGTCCGGCCACGGGTAACCGCGCGGCGCGTCTTCCGGGCACAGCACCAGGTCAACCGCCCGCCACCAGCCCACCGTGTCCAGGACCAGGCCGAGCAGGCTACGGGACAGGCCGGTGAGCAGGCAGATCCGGATTCCGGAGCCGCGGATCTGGTCCAGCGCCTCGGCCGCGCCCGGCATCGGGGCCAGCCCGGACCGGTCCACGGCCAGCCGGTAGGACCGGTCGAACGCGAGCTCGGCGGCCTCGGCCCGCCCCGGCGCGTCTGGGAACAGGCCGCGGAACACGTCCACGGCCGACTGCCCGCGGGTCTGGTGGACGTGCACCATGCTCCGGGCATAGGCGGCGGTTCCGGGGACGATGCCCTGGGTGGCGAAGGCTTCCGCGAACGCCCGCTCCAGAATGCCGCCGTCGTCGACGGCGACGCCGAGCAGGCCGCAGCACAACAGCGTGACCGGTGCCGCGCTGCTCACTCGAACCCCCGTCTGCCGGCCCAGCTGGGACTGGGCCGATTCTCGCCTAATCGTCGCTAGTGGTCGCCTCTGTCCACAGGTCAAGCTCGGCGCGGTCGGCCTGGACCTTCCGCCACAGGGCGAAAATGCCAAGCCCCGCCAGGGCGAGCAAAAGTAGTTTCTTCACGGTGCGGACCCCTTCACCTCGACTGTCCCGGAGCCGGGCCCGGGAAGGGTCGGCCGGGCTCCCTGCGCACCATGCAGCCTAGCAGCGCTGTGCTTACCGGGGCCTGGCCACGCGGGTCTCCCGCCACACCGGGGCGTCTGCCTCGTACACTTCGCCGTCCGCGCCGAACACCAGGAACCGGTCGAACGACCTGGCGAACCACCGGTCGTGGGTGACGGCCAGCACCGTGCCCTGGTAGGACTCCAGGCCCTGCTGCAGCGCCTCGGCGCTGGCCAGGTCCAGGTTGTCGGTCGGCTCGTCGAGCAGCAGCAGGGTCACCCCGGCCAGTTCCAGCAGCAGGATCTGCAGCCGGGCCTGCTGCCCGCCGGACATCGTGCCGAATGGCTGGTCCGCGCAGAATTGCAGCTCGTACCGGGCCAGCGCGGCCATGGCCTCGTTGCGCGCCAGCGCGTACTCGGTGACCAGGATCTCGGCCGGGCACCGGCCGGCCAGGTCCGGCCTGGCGTGCGTCTGGGCGAACAGCCCGGGCATCACCCGCGCGCCGAGCCGGGCCACCCCCTGGTGCGGCACCCCGGCCCCGCCCAGCAGCTGCAGGAACGACGACTTGCCCGACCCGTTGGAGCCGAGCACGGCCACCCGGTCGCCGTACCAGACCTCCAGGCGCAGCGGGCGCATCAGGCCGGTCAGCTCCAGGTTTTCGCAGATCACCGCCCGTTTGCCGGTGCGCCCGCCACGGAGCCGCATCCGCACGTTCTGCTCCCGGGGCGCCAGCTCGGGCGGGCCTGCTTCTTCAAAACGCCGGAGCCGGGTCACTGCCGCCTGCAGCCGCGACGCCATATCGGCGTTGTACGAGGCCTTTTGCCGCAGCGTCCGCACCAGCTGTTTCAGCCGTTCGTGCTGCTCGTCCCACCGGCGGCGCAACTCGTCCAGCCGGTCGATGCGGTCCCGCCGGGCCTGGGCATAGCCGGCGAAACCGCCCCCGTGCACCCACACGCTGCCGTCCTCGACGGTGATGATCCGCTGCGCCGTGTTGGCCAGCAGTTCCCGGTCGTGGCTGACCATCAGCACGGTCTTCCGGGTCTGGGCGAGCTGCTGCTCCAACCACTCCTTGCCCGGTACGTCCAGGTAGTTGTCCGGCTCGTCGAGCAGCAGCACCTCGGCCGGGCCGCGCAGCAGCGCCTCCAGGACGAGCCGTTTCTGCTCGCCGCCGGACAGCGTGCCGACGTCCCGGTCCCGGCACCGTTCGTAGCCGATGCCGAGGGCCGCCACGCAGCACGCGTCCCACAGCACCTCGGCCTCGTAGCCGCCGGCGTCACCCCAGTCGGCCAGCGCGCCGGCGTAACGCAACTGGGCCCGCTCGTCGTCCCGCGCCGCCATCGCCTGCTCGGCCGCGTCCAGCCGGGCCGCGGACTCCCGCACCCGCGGCGCGGCCACCGACACCAGCAGGTCCCGGATGGTGCTCCCATCCTCCCGGAGCCCCCCAACGAACTGCCGCATCACGCCCAGCCCGCCGCTTACCGTGACCGTGCCGGACTGTGCGGCCACGTCGCCCGCGATGAGCCGGATGAGCGTGGTCTTGCCTGCCCCGTTCGGGCCGACCAGCGCGGCCACCGACCCCTCACCGACCCGGAACGAGGCGTCGTCGAGCAGCACCCGCCCATCCGGCAGCGCGTGGCTCAGGTGTGCCGCCTCGACGTGACCCACCTTGGTTCCCCTTCCAGCGCGCCGGCCGACTCACTTCGAGGTAACCAGGCCGGCCGCGCGGCCCGCAACGGGATTTCCGGCTGCCAACCGCGCGGCGCGGCGCGAATCATTACCACTTCTTACGGATTTCTTACCGGCCCGGAAAGGATCTGTCCCGGCTGCCCGGGGAACTAGCCAATTACCCGATTTCCCGCGGGCCCGCGTGGATACTGGTGCCGTGATTTGCCGCGTAAATGCCGTCCCCGGCCTATGAGGGGCAGCACAAACCTGGCTCAGGAGGCCTGGCCAGCGCCGCCGGGGTACCCGCATCCCGCGGTCCCGGGGGGCCCGCCCGCCACCGCCAGCCCGTGGCTGGCCGCCGACCACCCCTCGATGCCGGGGAACGGGACCTGGCCGTCCCCGGGCAGCCCGTGGCCGCCGGTCCGGGATATGGACGACGATCCCTGGCTGGACGACTGGTTCAAGGACCCCCCGGCCGCGGCGCCGGACCCGTCCCGGCGGCCTGCGCCCGGGCCGGCCCGGGCCCGGGCGCAGGCCCGGGTGTCCTGGCCGTGGTGGCTGCTCTGGCCATGGACCGCCGTCTGGGTCGCCTTGCAGGTGGCGCTCAAGATGACCGGGCAGTCCTGGCACTTCTTCGCCCAGGGCGGCCAGCTGCTGTTCGGCACCGGGCCGGGCACCGGCCTGCAGCTCTACGCGGCCCACCCCGATCTGCAGATCGGCCCGCTGGCGCTGGCCACCTCCGGGGTGCTGCGGCTGATCGGCCCCAGCCAGGGCGAGGTCGCGGCCGTGGCACTGATGTCGGCTACCGGCCCGGTCGTGCTGTGGGCCGTGTGGCGGCTGCTGCCCCCAGCCGAACGCGGCAAGCACAACCGGCTGTTCCTGGCCGGGCTGTTCTTCCTGCCCGTCTGGACCGAGCTGACCACGCACTTCGCGCACCTCGATGACCTGCTCGCGCTGTGCTTCTCGGTGGCTGCGCTGCACGCCGTGGCCCGGCGCAACCCGGTGTGGGCCGGGCTGGCCCTGGCCGCGGCCGCGGACGCCAAGCCGTGGGCATTCGCGTTCATCGCGGTGATCTTCGCGCTGCCCCGGCGGCAGTGGCTGGCCGCGCTGACCGCGTTCGCGGGCGGGGTGGCGGCGGCCTGGCTGCCGTTCCTGGCCGCCGACCCGCACACGCTGTCCGTGCTGCACTTCACCATCCCGAACGACCCGTCGTCCGCGCTGCGGGTGCTCGGCGTGATGTCGCCCCGGACGCCGGGATGGGACCGGTCGGCTCAGCTCGCGCTCGGTGTCACAGCGGGCCTGGTGGCGGTGCGGCGCGGCCGCTGGCAGGCCGTGCTGCTGGTCGCGGTCGCGGCGCGGATCCTGCTCGACCCTGGCGTGTACGCCTACTACACGTCCGGCGCAGTGCTCGGCACGATCGTGGTCGACCTGGTGCTGGCCAGATGGCGGTTCCCGTGGGCCACCGCGGTGACCGCCACGCTGCTCTACGCGGCCCGGATGACGAACAAGCTGGTCCCGTTCGACGTGCACCAGCTGGGCGTGCTGCGGCTGATCTTCGCCATCGGCGTGCCCGTGCTGGTGCTGGGCGTGCCGGGCTGGTGGATCGCCCGCCGCCGCGGCCGGCACGCCCGGGCCGCGGACCAGGTCACGATCATCCACGTAGATCACGAACGTATCACGCGGCATGGGGTAAATGCGGGGAACTCCGCATACCGCAATTGAATCCGGGCGGCCTTTCTAGTGCAGCGCCGAACGGATGTTCTGGCCGTTGCGTTAACCGGTCCATAGGTATACAGCCCGGGCTACAGGACCCCGCCCAGCCAGTCGAACAGCACCTGGTTGCGGCGCTGCGGGGCCATCGGGGCGTCATGGAACTGGGCCCCCGAGGCCGCGGTGAACTCGTGCAGCGCTGCTGGCCGGCCGGAGCAGCCGCACCACCTCGGCGCCCTGGCCCGGGAACGCGGTCTCGCCCTGGTACTGGGTGACCAGCGTAGGTGCGGTGATCTTCGGCAGGTAGGCCGCCGTGCCATACTCGCCGAGCGCCCGGACCAGCGCGGAGAACGTCGGCTGGCGGAACGGGTAGCTGCTCTTGGTGAAGCTGAACCGGACACTGGCCGGCAGCCGGGCGAAGATCCTGGCCCAGGTGTGGTTGGCCTCGGCGGGATGCGACCGGGCCAGCTCGACCAGCGACGCGGGCAGGTGGAACGCGGCCATGAAGTCGGATACGCCGGGGTCCAGCACCAGCGCGGCCAGCCGGTGCTCGAACGCCGCGGCCCGGGCGGCCAGCGCGCCGCCCTGGCTCCAGCCGGCCAGTGCGATGCGCCCGGGATCGACGTCCGGGCGGCCCAGCAGGTAGTCGACGACCGGGGTGATCACCGCTTCCCAGTCGGGGCGGAACGGGATACCGCGCAGGAACAGCATGGACCCCTGCCCGGGGCCCTCGAACAGCAGCGCGTTGTAGCCGAGCGCGGCCGCCTCGGCCGCGCCGTACACGTACAGGCCGATGTTCTGCGCGTCGTTGCCGTTGTTGAAGATGATGGTCGGCCGCCGGGCCCCGGCCGGGACGCCGGGCGGGCGCAGCAGCCAGCCCGGCAGGGTGGTCCGCCGGTACGGGATCTGCACCGGCTCGGCGGCCGGCTCCAGCAGCCCGGCGGCCCGCACCCAGCATTCGTTCATGGCCCGGTACGCCGCCGCCTGGCGCCGTGGGTGGCTGGTGCCAACCGCGACGTAGAGCGGGTTGGCCAGGTAACTGGCCGCGCGCAGGAACGCGCCCCGGGCCGCGGCCCGGTTGCCCCGGCCCAGCGCCTCCTGCCCGAACCCGCTGACCAGCAGGCCCATGGCGCGGAACGCATCGTAGAACGCGTCGTAGCGGCCGCCATCCCGGTACACCCCGGCCACGGCCGTGGCCACCTCGCCGTACTCGGCCGCCCCGTACCCGGCCGCGCCCAGCGTGAACAGCGTCTGCATGTTCATGCTCGGGTCGGCGAAGAAGTACACCGGGTCCCGGATTACCGCGGGCCTGCGCCCCGTCCCGGCGGTCCGGCCGGCTACCGCCGCCCGGACCGCCTTGGGCATGGCCAGCCCGGTCCCGAGCGCGGCCCCGGAGGTGAGCACCGCCCGCCGCGGGACCGTCGGCGGGCCCAGGGTCGGAGCCATCCCCACATCGGTGCCGGCTGGCGCACTCATGATGTCCCCGGCCTTCCCGCCCTATACGCTAAGCCACCGCCTAACTACCCTAAGTACCCGAACGGCTAAACCTGCTGGCCGCCGGGTGGCACCGCTAACGGGACGTGGGCAGCCGGCGGGTGGCGTCCAGGGACGACGGGCGGTGCCGGGACGGGCGGGCCAGCGCCTCGGTCAGCTCGGCCAGGGCGTGCACCGAATGCGCGCTCACCACCGCGTCGCAGAACGGCCACGCCGCAGCCATCCCGCCGGCCAGCGGGCGGTAGTGCTCGCTCTTGGTCCGCGGGTTGACCCAGATGATCCGGTGTGCCACCCGGGACAGCCGCTGCATCTCGCGGCGCAGCACGGCCGGGTCGCCGGTGTCCCAGCCGTCCGAGATGATCAGCACGACCGCGCCGCGGGCCAGCCCGGGCCGCCCCCGGGTGTCGTTGAACTCCTGCAGCGCGGCGCCGATCCGGGTCCCGCCCAGCCAGTCCGGTGCGGCCTGCCCGGCCTGCCGCAGGGCCTGCTCGGCGGGCAGGTGCGCGAGCGCCGGGGTGAGCCGGGTCAGCCGGGTGGCGAACGTGAACACCTCGGCCCCGGCCCCGCCCGCGGCGCAGTACAGCAGCTGCAGCATGGCCCGTGCGTACGGCTCCATCGACCCGGAGATGTCACACAGCACGATGAGCTGCCGCGGCCGCATGGCCGGCGCGCGGCGGGCCAGCCGCAGCGGGTGCCCCCCGGTGCGCCGGGCCTGGCGCAGCGTGCTGCGCAGGTCGGTGTGCCGGCCACGGGCCGTCGGCCGGTGCCGCCGGGACCGGCGCAGCGGCACGGCCAGGGTGAGCTCGCGCATCAGCCCGGCCAGCGCCGCCAGCTCGTCCGGGGTCAGCTCGGCGAAGTCGGTGCCGGCCAGCCGTTCCGCCCGGCTGGCCAGCGCCGGGAACGCGGTGCCGTCGTCTTCGTCCCCGGGCGCCGCCTGGCCGTCGGCCACCGGGACCCGCCGGGTACGGCCCGGGCCATCCGGGCCCGTCCCGGCCGCCTCGCTGTCCGCCCCCCGCTGGCCGTCTGGCTGCAGCACGTGCTGCCGGGCCGCCCGGGCCGCCTCGGCCAGCAGGTCATCCGGGCTGCTGCGCCCGGGCCGCGGCAGCTCCGGGCCGCCCGGCGGGGCCGTCCGCACCGGCTCGCCGGTGTCACCGAAGACGTCCGCGAACACCCGGCGCAGCGGCTCCACCTGGGCCTGGCTGGACACCAGGGTGGCCAGCGCGCACAGGTAGAGCTGGTACCGGGTGGCCGGCCGGGCCACCGTGACCGCGGCCGCGAACCGGGCGCACCGCGCCGGCCCGGCCGGCACCCCGGCGCCGCGCAGCGCCGCGCCGAACCGCGCGGCGATCAGGGCCAGGTCGTCAGTCACCATCGCTGACCGAGGCCGCGAAGCCGGCCGCCCGGAGCACCTGCAGGTCTTCGGAATACTTCAGCACAACGCCCGCCGTCTGCGCTGCCACCGCCTCGTCGATGTGGTCCGCGCCGAGCACGACCAGGGCCTCGGCCCAGCTGATCGCCTCGGCCACACCGGGCGGTTTGGCCAGGTCGAGGCCGCGCAGCCGGGTGATGCCGCGGGCCACCTGGCTGGCCAGCGGGGTGGCCGCGGCGGGCACCCGGCGGCGGATGATGGCCGCCACCCGGTCGGTGTCCGGGTACTCGATCCAGTGGTACAGGCAGCGCCGTTTCAGCGCGTCGTGCAGGTCCCGGGTGCGGTTGGACGTCAGCACCACGACCGGCGGATGGGTGGCACGCCTGGTGCCCAGCTCCGGGATGGTCACCGCGGCCTCGGCCAGCAGCTCGAACAAAAACGCCTCGAACTCGTCGTCGCCCCGGTCCACCTCGTCGATGAGCAGCACGGCGGGCCGCGGGCCCGGGTGGTCCAGCGCGGCCAGCAGCGGCCGGGCCAGCAGGTACTCGGCGCTGAACAGGTCGGCGTCACGCAGTTGCTCACCGCGGGCCTCGGCCAGCCGGATGGCCAGCAGCTGGCGCGGGTAGTTCCACTCGTAGAGCGCCTCGGCGGCGGTCAGCCCCTCATAGCACTGCAGCCGGATCAGCGGCGTGTCCAGCGCCCCGGCCAGCGCCTTGGCCGCCTCGGTCTTGCCCACCCCGGGCTCGCCTTCGAGCAGGATGGGCTGGCCCATCCGGGCGGCCAGGAACAGCGCTACGCCGAGCGGATCGTCGGCCAGGTAGCCGGCCGCGTCGAGGTCGCGCATCAGCGTCGCAACGTCAGGCAGCCGGTCCGCGATGCCGCCGTCCCCGATGGGTTCCCGCATAACTCCATGATGAGGTATTGATCCCGCTCAGCTCGCCGACAGGTCGGTGCGGACCGGCCGGCCCTGCATGGCCGACCAGACGTTGGCTGGGGTGAGCGGCATGTCGGCGTGCCGGACACCGAACGGGCGGAGCGCGTCCATCACCGCGTTGACCACGGCGGCCGGGGAGCCTACCGTGGCTGACTCGCCCACGCCCTTGGCCCCGACCGGATGGTGCGGGCACGGGGTGACCGTCTCGCCGAGTTCCCACGACGGGCACTCCACCGAGGTGGGCAGCAGGTAGTCCATGAACGAGCCGGCCAGGCAGTTCCCCTGGGTGTCGTACGTGATGGCCTGCATCAGGGCCATCCCGACACCGTCGGCCAGCCCGCCGTGCACCTGGCCCTCGACGATCATCGGGTTGATCCGCACCCCGCAGTCGTCCACGGCCACGAACCGGCGCACGGCCACCTCCCCGGTACCCGGGTCGAGGTCGACCACGCAGATATACGCGCCGTACGGGAACGTGAGGTTGGGCGGGTTGTACACCGTGCCCGCGTCCAGGTGCCCGTCCACCCCGGGCGGCAGCTCCAGCCCGGAATGCGCGGCCATCGCGATCTCGGCGATGGTCCGGCCCTGCTCCGGGTCGCCGCGCACCTGCCACCGGCCGCCAGCCCACTCCAGGTCTTCCGGCGCCGCTTCCAGCATGGCCGCGGCCACGATCCGGGCCCGCTCCCGGACCTTGCGCGCCGCCACCACCGCGGCCGCGCCGGATACCGGCGTGGACCGGGAGCCGTACGTGCCCAGGCCGAACGGGGTCCGGTCGGTGTCCCCGTGCACGACCTCGACGTCGGCCGGGGACAGCCCCAGTTCCTCGGCCACCAGCTGGGCGAACGTGGTCTCGTGCCCCTGGCCCTGGGTCTGGCAGGAAATCCCCAGCACGGCCGTGCCGGTCGGGTGCACGCGCAGGTCCGCCCCGTCGGCCATGCCCAGGCCGAGGATGTCCATGTGCTTGCGCGGCCCGGCGCCCACCCCTTCGGTAAAGCAGCTCAGCCCGATGCCCATGTGCTCACCGCGGGCCCGCTTCTCCGCCTGCTCCTGGCGGAGCGCGTCGTAACCGGCCATGTCCAGGGCCAGCTGAAGGGCCCGCGGGTAATCCCCGGAGTCGTACTCCCAGCCGGTCGGGCAGGTGTAGGGGAACTGCTCGGGCCGGATCAGGTTGCGCATCCGCAGCGCGGCCGGGTCCAGGCCGAGCTCGGCGGCCAGCAGATCCACCATCCGCTCCACCAGGTACACGCCCTCGGCGATGCGGAACGAGCACGAGTACGCCACCCCGCCCGGGGCCTTGTTCGTGTACACCCCGGTGACCTCGCAGTACGCGGCCTGCAGATCGTAGGACCCGGTGAAGATGTGGAAGAACCCGGCCGGGAACTTGGTCGGCTGGGCCGAGCCGTTGAACGCGCCGTGATCGGCCAGCACCCGGGCCCGCAGGCCGAGGATCCGGCCGTCCCGGGTGGCCGCGATCTCGCCGTGCATGTGGTAGTCCCGGGCGAACGCGGTGGACATCAGGTTCTCCGACCGGTCCTCCACCCACTTGACCGGCTGGCCGGTCAGCATGGAGCCGACCACGGCGCACAGGTAGCCCGGGTAGACCGGCACCTTGTTGCCGAACCCGCCGCCGATGTCCGGCGAGATGATCCGGATCTTGTGCTCGGGCAGCCCGGCCAGCAGCGCGTACATGGTGCGGTGCGCGTGCGGGGCCTGGCTGGTGGTCCACAGGGTGAGCTTCCCGGACACCGGGTCCAGGTCGGCCACGATGCCGCACGTCTCCAGCGGGGCCGGGTGGGACCGCGGGTAGAGCAGGTCCTGGGTGACGATGACGTCGGCGGCCGCGAACACGGCCCCGGTGGCGGCCTGGTCGCCGGCCGACCAGTCGAAGATGTGGTTGTCCCGCTGCCCGGCCAGGTCATCGCGAATCACCGGGGCGTCCGGGTCCAGCGCCCGGGTCGCGTCGGCCACCACCGGCAGCGGCTCGTACTCCACGTCGATGAGCTCGAGCGCGTCCCGGGCCGCGTAGCCGTCCTCGGCCACCACGAACGCCACCTCCTGGCCCTGGAAGCGCACCTTGTCGGTGGCCAGCACCGCCTGCACGTCGCGGGACAGGGTCGGCATCCAGGCCAGCTGCCGTTCGGCCAGGGTGGCGCCGGTGATGACGGCGCGGACCTTGGGATGGGCCTCGGCCGCGGTGGTGTCCACCGAGCGGATCCGGGCGTGCGCCAGCGGGCTGCGCAGGATGGCGCCGTGCAGCATCCCGGGCAGCGCGATGTCGTCGGTGAACGTGCCCAGCCCGCGCACGAAGCGCGCGTCCTCCTTGCGCGGCACCCGCCCGTATGAAGTGGTCACCCCGCCTCCTCAGGCTTCGCCGGCGAGGCGGGACCCGCCGCAGGCGGGCTCCCTCCGAGGCGGCGGACGGCGGGGGGTCCAGGGGGGTCGTCCCCCCGGGCTAGTGCTGCGGCCCACATAACGGAGCGGACGATGTTCTCGTAGCCGGTGCACCGGCACAGCTGGCCGGACAGCGCCTCGCGCACCTCGGCCGGGGTGGGCCGCGGGTTGTGGTCGAGCAGCCAGCGGGCGGTCATCATCATGCCCGGCGTGCAGAACCCGCACTGCAGCCCGTGGCATTCGGCGAAGCCCTGCTGCACCGGGTCGAGCCGGCCGGCCGCGGCCAGCCCCTCCACCGTGCGCACCTGGCGCCCGTCGGCCATGGCGGTCAGCACCGTGCACGACTTGACCGGCGTCCCGTCCAGCCACACCACGCAGGCCCCGCAGTTCGAGGTGTCACAGCCCCAGTGTGAGCCGGTGAGCCGCAGCTCGTCACGGAGGAAGTGGATGAGCAGCAGCCGCGGCTCCACGTCCCGGGTGTAACCAGTCCCGTTGACCGTCACGGTGATCTGCACGTCACGTGTCCTGCTGCGCCCGCGCCAGCGCCCGGCGCAGCGCCCGGGTGGTCAGCTCCTGGGCCAGGTGCCGCTTGTAGTCGGCCGGGCCGCGCTGGTCGGACACCGGCCGGCAGTGCTCGGCCGCGATCTGGCCGGCCCGGGCGAAGCTCTCCCCGGTGGCCGGGGCGCCGCGCAGGAACTCCTCGGCCTCGGCCGCGGCGAAGTGCTCGGCGCCGACCGCGGTCAGCCCGATCCCGGCGTCCTCGATCACCGGCGGGCCACCGGGGGCCAGCCACAGCGCCGCGCCGGCCGCGCCGACCGGCCAGTCACCCACCCGGCGGCCCACCTTCTGGTAGGCGCTGCCGCCGCCGGGCCGGACCGGCACCCGGATCTCGGTGAGCAGCTCGCCGGGCGCGACCACGGTCTCGTACGGCCCGGTGTGGAAGTCCCGGGCAGGCACCGTCCGGCTGCCGCCCGGGTGCCGGATGACCATGGTCGCCTTGAGCGCGGCGAACGCGGCGGACAGGTCCTCGGACGGGTCGGCCTGGCACAGCGAGCCGCCGACCGTGCCCCAGTTCCGCACGATGGGGTCGGCGATGACCCGCTCCGCGTCGTGCAGGATGGCGAAGTGCTGGCCCGCCGCCGGGTCGGCCAGCAGCTCGGCGTGCCGGGCCAGCGCGCCGATCCTGAGCTCGCCCCCAGTCACCTCGATAAAGCTGAGCTCGGCCAGCCCGTTGATGTCGATCAGCGTCTCCGGCTGGGCCAGCCGGAGCTTCATCATCGGGATCAGGCTGTGCCCGCCGGCCAGGATGCGCGATTCCGGGCCGAACCGGGCCAGCAGGGTGAGCGCATGCTCGACGCTGGCCGCCTTCTCGTACTCGACGAACGCCGGGACCTGCATCCCACCCCTCCCTGGGCTGATTCGTTCGCAGTTTACGAGGGCACCCGGCCGGCGAGCGATAATCGGACGTGTTATGACCCTTACCCAGCTCAATGCGTTCGTCCTGGTGGCCAGGCTGGGCTCGGTCACGTCGGCGGCCAGCGCGCTCGGGGTCAGCGAGTCCGCGGTGTCCCAGGCGCTCACCGCGCTCCGCCAGCACCTCGGCGACCAGCTGGTCAGCCGGGGGCCGAGCGGCATGACGCTGACCCCGGGCGGATCCCGGCTGCTGGCCACCGCGTCGCAGATCGTGGTGCTCGGGGCCGAGGCGCACGCCGCGGTCCGGGCCGCCCAGGGCGCGCCGGAGCAGCTCCGGGTAGTAGCTACCTCAACCCTGGCCGAGTTCGTGGTCAGCCCGCTGATGGAGGCGTTCACCCGCCGGTTCGCCGGCGCGCTGGAGGTGTCGGCCGGGGTGGCGGTGAGCAACGAGATGGGCGTGCTGGTGGCCAACCGGCTGGCCGACGTGGCCATCGGGCCCGAAGTGGGCAGCGACCCGGCGCTGCCCGTGGTCAGCGAGCCGGTGTTCCGCTACCGCCTGGTGGTGGTCACCGCCGCGCAGCCCCGGCTGCACGGCGCCCCGCATCAGTGGCGCTGGCTGGTCAACCCGTCCGGCACCGACCCGGGCAGCGACACCGGGCAGCTGCTGGCCTCGCTCCGGGTGCCGGACAGCATGATCCGGGTGTTCCCCAACCAGACCGCGGCCTGGTCGGCCGCGGCGGACGGGGCCGGGGTGGCCCCGGCCGTCGAGCACCTGGTCGCCCAGCAGCTGCGCCGCGGCGAGCTGTCCCTGGTCGATGTGCCCGGCGCCCCGGTCAGCGCGTGCTGGCACGCGACCCTGCTGGAACGCCAGCACCGCAGCACGGCGGCCAGCTCGCTGCGCCGGTTCCTGGGCACCACGGAAGCCATGCAGCTGATGCGCTCGCCCGCGGCCGGCGTGCCGCCGTCCCGGTTCCGGCCGCCGGTGTACGTCACGATCTGGAGCTAACCTGTCCGGACAGGTGAGTTAAGTATCCCCTTATTCGACGGTTGCAGGACGGCCGCGACCGGGCCGATCATGTCCGACAAGTCACTCCCAGCTGACCCACGCAAGGGAGCGTGCACATGCGGATAGAGTCCGACGGGCACAGCCGGGGCAACCCCCGGCTGTTCGAACTCGTCGAGCACACCCCGAAGACCGGGAAGAGCCCCACCGTCTGGGCCTGGCCCGAGCTGATGGACTATCTCAAGATCGCTGGCCAGCCGGTCGCCGGGCCCTGGCCGCCGCACCAGGAGCCACGGCCAGACCCCACCGAGGACACGCTGCCGGTGGCCGTGCCGGACCCGGAATCGGACTAGCCGCGATGTACCCTTCCCGGTTCCGCTACGAGGCCCCCCGGTCGCTGAACGAGGCCATCACCCTGCTGCACGACGGCGGGGACTACGCGAAGGTGCTGGCCGGCGGGCAGAGCCTGGTCCCGCTGATGAAGCTGCGTTTCGCCGCGCCCGACCTGGTGGTGGACATCAACAACGTGCCCGGGCTGGACTACCACCAGGCCGACCCGGACGGCACGCTGCGCATCGGCGCGCTGTGCCGGCACGCCGACCTGGAACGCTCGGCGCTGCTCAAGAGCAGCCAGCCGACCATGGCCGCCGCCGCGCCGCTGATCGCCGACCCCATCGTGCGCACCCGGGGCACCCTGGTCGGCTCGCTGTGCCACGCCGACCCGCAGGGCGACTGGGCGTCGGTGGTGACCGCGCTCGGCGGCTCGGTGATCGCGCTGGGCCCGGCCGGGCGGCGCACCATCCCGCTGGCTGACTTCGTCACCGGGCCGTTCGAGAACGTGCTCGAGCCGGACGAGATCGCGGTCGAGGCGGTCATCCCGCCGGCCCGGGGCGAGCGTTCGGGCGGATATCTGAAGCTGGAACGGAGGGTCGGCGACTTCGCCACCGTCGGCGTGGCGGTGGCCGTGGAGACCAGCGGGGCCGTGGTGACCCGGGCCGGCATCGGGCTGACCGGGGTGGGCGGGTCGACCATCGCAGCCCGCGAGGCCGCGGCCGCGCTCACCGGGCAGCCGCTCACCGCCGAGTCCATCGGGCAGGCCGCGGACCTGGCCGCGGCGGCGGCCCGGCCCCGGACCGACCACCGCGGCAGCGCGGAGTACAAGCGGCACATGGTGCGCACGTTCGTGGTCCGCATTCTCAGCCGCGGTGTGCCGGAGGAGAGGGCAGCCTGACATGACTGTTGTTTACGAGGACCACGGCGACGAGGCCGACGCGCAGGCCGCCGCGGTGCCGGTCCGCCGGATCAAGTTCACCATCAACGGCCAGAAGAAGATCGCCGAGGTCGAGCCCCGGCTGCTGCTGGCCCATCTGATCCGCCGCGGTCTCGGGCTGACCGGTACGCACATGGGATGCGACACCACCAACTGCGGCGCGTGCACCGTGCTGGTGGACGGCCGGCCGGTGAAGTCCTGCACCATGCTGGCCGTGCAGGCCGACGGGCACGAGATCAGCACGGTGGAAGGGCTGGCCGGGGCGGCCGAACTGCACCCGCTGCAGGAGGGCTTCAAGGAGGAGCACGGGCTGCAGTGCGGGTTCTGCACGCCGGGCATGATGATGGCGGCCAAGGCGCTGCTCGACGAGAACCCGGATCCCAGCGAGGAGGACATCCGCTGGGCGCTGTCCGGCAACCTGTGCCGGTGCACCGGCTACCAGAACATCGTGAAGTCGGTGCTGTGGGCGGCCGGCAAGCTGCGGGCGGAGGGCTGAGCAGTGTCACAGGCAGTCGACGAGATCAAGATCGGCGGGCTGGGCGCGAGCCGGAAGCGGGTCGAGGACAACCGGTTCATCCGGGGCAAGGGCAACTACACCGACGACATCACGCTG
Organism: uncultured Actinomycetes bacterium; assembly: GCA_963834515.1. Classification (GTDB taxonomy): domain Bacteria; phylum Actinomycetota; class Actinomycetes; order Streptosporangiales; family Streptosporangiaceae; genus RYN-230. The sequence continues at coordinate 675,995 of CAWICB010000003.1, forward strand.
CCCGGCATGCTGCACATGGAGATCCTGCGCAGCCCGCTGGCCCACGCCCGGATCAAGTCCATCGACGCCAGCCGGGCGTGGGACATCCCCGGTGTCCACCTGGTGCTCACCGGCGAGATGATGGCCACCCGCAACCTGGCCTGGATGCCGACGCTGTCCTACGACACGCAGGCCGTGCTGGCCACCGACAAGGTGCGGTTCCAGGGCCAGGAAGTGGCCTGCGTGATCGCGGACGACCCGTACATCGCCAAGGACGCCTGCGAGGCCATCGACGTTCGACTACGAGCCGCTGCCGGCCATCGTGAACCCGGTCCAGGCCATGGCCGACGGCGCCCCGGTCATCCGGGACGACAAGGAGAACCAGGCCGACAACGTCATTTACGACTGGGAGGTCGGCGACGCGGCCGGCACCGAGGCCGCGTTCGCCGCGGCCGACGTGGTCTCGAAGCTGACGCTGCACTACCCGCGGTCGCACCCCTCGCCCATCGAGTGCTGCGGGTCGATCGCCGACTTCAACCGGGCCACCTCCAAGCTCACCGTGTACATGACCACCCAGGCGCCGCACATCATCCGGGCCGCGGTGGCGCTGGTGGCCGAGCTGCCCGAGCACATGATCCGGATCATCTCGCCCGACATCGGCGGCGGGTTCGGCAACAAGGTGCCGGTCTACCCCGGGTACGTGTGCTCGATCCTGGCCTCGATCCTGCTGGAACGGCCGGTCAAGTGGATCGAGGACAAGTCCGGGAACCTGATCTCCACCGGGTTCGCCCGGGACGTGTACCTGGACGGCGAGATGGCGCTGCGCCGGGACGGCAAGATCCTGGCCGTCCGGATGCACACCGACGCCGACCACGGCGCGTTCTTCTCCGACGCCCAGCCCAGCAAGTTCAAGATCGGCCTGATGCACTCGGCGTTCGCCGCCTACGACATCCCGGTCGCGCACCTGACCGCGCGCGGCATGTACACCAACAAGGCCCCCGGCGGGGTGGCCTACCGGTGCTCGTTCCGGGTCACCGAGGCGATGTTCTTCCAGGAACGGATGATGCAGGCGGCCGCGGACGACCTGGGCCTGGACCAGGCCGAGTTCCGCCGGATGAACTTCGTGGCCGACGAGGACTTCCCGCACCGCACCCCGTTCGGCTTCCTGACCGACTCCGGGCAGTACGCCAAGTGCCTGGACGTGGGCCTGCGGGCCATCGGGTACGCGGACTTCCGCCGGCAGCAGCAGGAGGCCCGGGCCCGGGGACGGCTGCTCGGCCTGGGCATCTCCACCATGACCGAGCCGCTCGGCGCGGGCAACAGCCGGGAGTACGACATCCTCGGCATCAAGATGTTCGACTCAGCCGAGCTCAAGGTGCACATGACCGGCAAGGCCATCGTCCGCACCGGGGCCCGCGGCCAGGGCCAGGGGCACGAGACGACCTGGGCCCAGATCGTGGCGCACGAGCTGGGCATCCCGGCCGAGGACGTGGTCGTCGAGGAGGGCGACACCGACACCGCCCCGTTCGGCATGGGCACATACGCCTCGCGCAGCACGCCGGTCGCGGGCGCGGCGGTGGCCATGGTGGCCCGCAAGATCCGGGCCAAGGCCCGCCGGCTGGCCGCGCACCTGCTGGAGGTGTCCGAAGAGGACATCGAGTGGGAGCTGGGCCGGTTCTACGTGCGCAGCGCGCCGGACCGCGGGGTGACCATCCAGGAGTGCGCGATGGCCGCGTACAGCAACATGCCGGACGGCATGGAACCCGGCCTGGAGAACACCGCTTTCTACGACCCGCCCAACCTGACCTGGCCGTTCGCCGTGTACATCGTCACCGTCGAGGTGGACCCGGACACCGGGGTGTGGGACGTGCTGAACATGGTCGCGGTGGACGACTGCGGAGTGCGGATCAACCCGATGATCGTCGAAGGCCAGATCATGGGCGGGCTGACCGAGGCCTACGCCATGTCCAACATGCAGTTCATCACGTTCGACGCGGACGGCAACTGCGTCGGCTCGAACTACATGGACTACCTGCTGCCCACGGCCTGGGAGACGCCCGGTTTCGAGCTGCACAGCGAGGTGGTCACGCCGTGCCCGCACCACCCGATCGGGGCCAAGGGCATCGGTGAGTGCGCCGCGGTCGGCGGGCCGGCCGCGTTCGTCAACGCGGTGCTCGACGCGCTGGGCGGGACCGGGGTGCGGAACATCGACATGCCGCTGCTGCCGGACCGGGTCTGGGAAGCGATCACCCAGCGGCACGACGTGTCCGGCGCGCCCCCCGTGCGGTCCGATGACTAGCCCGGGGGGACCGGCCGAAGCCAGCCTGCCCGGGCTGGGCGTGCTGCAGGAGGCCGGCGAGCTGACCCGGCGCGGGCAGTCGTTCGCACTGGCCACCGTGGTGTGGCGGCAGGGCCCGTCGTCCGGGCAGCAGGGCGCCCGGGCGATCATCACCGAGTCCGGCGAGCTGCACGGCTGGATCGGCGGCGCGTGCGCCGAGCCAGTGGTGATCCGCGAGGCCCGCGAGGTGATCGCCGAGGGGGTGCCCCGGCTGCTGCTGCTCGGCGCGCCGGAGCAGTTCGGCAGCCGGGGTGACGCGCTGCCCGACGGGATGACGCTGGTGCCCATCTCCTGCCAGAGCGAGGGAGCGCTGGAGGTCTACATCGAGCCGGTGCTGCCCGCCCCGCACCTGGTCATCGTGGGCCGGTCGCCGATGGTGCACACGCTGGCGGGCCTGGCCCAGGCGCTGGGCTGGCGGGCCGCGGTGCGGGACGGCACCGAGTTCTCCGCCGCCGATGCGGACGAGGCCTCCATGGTCGTGGTGGCCACCCAGGGTCACGGCGACGAGGAGGCGGTCGAGCAGGCGGCCGCCGCCCGGCCGGCCTACCTGGGCCTGGTCGGGTCGGCGCGGCGCGGCGCGGCGGTGCTCGGCTACCTGGCCGACCGGGGCGTGCCCCAGGACCAGCTGGACCGGGTCCGGGTCCCGGCCGGCCTGGACCTCGGGCGCACCACGCACCGGGAGATCGCGGTGGCCATCCTGGCCGAGCTGGTCCAGCTCCGCGCGTCCGGGGAACTGAAGATCGGCCGCGGAACCGGAATCCTCGCTGGCGAGGGGGGGCGCGCCGCAGGCGTGTCCCCGCCGGGCCAGGGGCTCGCGGGGGACTCCGGGGGGTCGTCCCCCGGGGTTGACAGAGTGTGCGGAATGACCGTGACGGCGGGCCCGGCGGCTCATCCCCTGTCACACGAAGGCGTTACGTACTACTTCTGCTCGGCCGGGTGCCGGCAGTCGTTCGAGCGTGACCCTGATGCCTACCTGACCTCGAAGACGGAGACCCGATGCTGATCAGAAACGAGTTCGAGGTCGCCCAGCCGGTCGAGAAGGTCTGGGCGTTCTTCCAGGACATCCCGCAGGTCGCCGCGTGCCTGCCGGGCGCGGAGCTGACCGAGGACCTGGGCGACGGCAAGTACCAGGGCCGGGTCGCGGTGCGGATGGGCCCGGTGCGGCTGAACTTCGGCGGCACGGCCGAGATCACCGAGCGCGACGAGGCGGCCAAGCGGCTCGTGATGCACGCCAGCGGCGCCGAGGCCAAGGGCCGCGGCCAGGCCAGCATGGACGTCACGGCCACGCTGGCCCGGTCCGGCCGGGGCACCAAGGTCGGTGTGGCGCAGGACCTGCAGCTGTCCGGGGCGGCCGCGCAGTACGGCCGGGGCATGATCTCGGACGTCACGTCGGTACTGATGCGGGACTTCTCGGCCAACATGCAGGACCGCATCGAGCGGGCCGAACGGGGCGAGTCGGCCGAGCAGATCGCCGCCGCGTCGGCCACCCCGGCGCGGGGCTTCACGCTCGGCCTGCGGGCCGCCCTCATGGCGCTGAACCGGGTCTTCCGCCGGTTCTTCGCCCCCTACCAGCCCACGAGCTGAGGAGACGAACCATGGTCTTGTGGTGGATCGGCAACGCGGTGCTGCTGCTCGTGGTGCTGCCGGTCGTGATCTTCCTGCTGAACCGGGTGCTGGCCGCGCTGGAGCGCATCCGCGGCGCCGCCGACAGCATCCTCGCCGGTGGCGGGGCGCTGGTCGGCGAGCTGCAGGGCGTCCCGGACGGCCTGGCCACCACCGACGCCACCGTGCACGAGGTGTCGGTGGGCGCGGTCCGGTACGCCGGCTCGGTCGCGAAACTTCTCGGGTGAAAGGGGCCAGCTCATGCCAGCAGCTGCCTGGGCCACGATCGTCATCGCGGCACTGATCATCGCCATCACCGCGATCGGCCTGCTCCGGGTGATCTTCCATCTGCGCGCGATCCGCGCCTCGCTGGCCGGTGTGACCGGCGGTGTGCAGGCCGTAGCCCAGCTGACCAGTACCGTTCCGGACCGGCTGACCTCGGTCAACGCGAGCCTCAAGCCGGTCCGCGACTTCTGCGAAACGGTGTGAGGGACATGGCAGGACATGGCGTGGTCCTGGCCGCCGGCACCTCCACCACCGGCTGGGTGGTGGGCTACACGATCGGGATCGTGATCGTGCTGGTCGTGGTGGCCCTAGTGGTGCCGATCCTGGTGCTGGCGCGGCAGATCGGCAACGAGGCACCCAAGATCAACGACGCGCTGGCCCAGGCGGTGCACAACACCGCGCCGCTCGGGGCGCTGCGCACCACCATCGAGTACGCCACGGTCATCATCGGCGGGCTGCAGCGCGGCCGGGCCCGGCTGGGAGGCTGACATGCACACCGTGGCCATGTCCTCGACCGAGCACACGCTGTGGACCACCGCCATCATCCTCGGCTTCGTGGTCGTGGTGGCGGTCGCCGCCCTGCTCAGCCTGCTCGTCTACCTGGTGAAGATCATCGACCGGCGGGTCGTGCAGATCCAGGGCACGCTGCACGACGCGGCGGCCAACACCGCCAACACCGTGCTGATCCCGCAGGTCGCCGACGGCGTCGAGGCGGTGCTCGCGGAGGGCCTGCAGCACCACCTGTTCCTCGGCCGGGTACTAGGGAAGGTGAAATCTTGACTGCGCTGGTGGTCTGGACAGTCATCGTCATCGCGCTGCTCATCGCGGGGCTGGCGTTCTTCCTGTACTGGGTGGGCACGCTGCTGACCCGGATCGCCGGGAACCTGGAGGAGGCGTTCGGGACCGCGGCCACCATCGTGGGCCACGCCAAGCTGATCGGGCCCGGGGTAGAGCACATCAACCAGACCGGCGGTGTGGTGGCCGGCGCGCTGCCACTGCTGTACGGGATGGCCGAGGAGATCGTGGCCGACGTCACGTACACCCCGGCCGCGGCCGGGGCGGCCGCCGCCGTGCCGGAGCCGGCCCGGCCCGCGTCGGGCCGCCGCCGGTCCCGGCTGCACGACGCGGTCGGCTACGCCCCGCAGCCTTAGCCGGGGGGAGGGGCCCCGCTGGGGGGAGGGGGCCCGCCGGGGGGCTGGCGGCCGCCCGGGGGCGGGGCACTGCCCCCGGGCGGCCGGCGGGCTACCGGGGCGGTGGTCGGCGCGGTGTAGCCGCCGATCCACTCGTCCTTCCACGCGTGGTCGTACTGCTGCTCGTTGCAGCCCGGCCGGTAGATCGCGGTCAGCTCGCGGCTGATCTGCTCCCGGTGCGCCCGGCCGCCGCCGGGCACCTGGTAGGTGCAGATGTACACCTTCCAGCGCGACCCGGCCCGGCGCACCCAGCACGGCGAGCGCGGGTGCCGGAACGGGAACCGCTCCGCCGACAGGTCGTCGGAGTGATCCACGTAGATGACCGCGTACCGTTCCGGCTTCGTCTCCGGGTCGGGCTTGCACAGGATGGCGTAGACGGCGGCCCCGCTCGGCGGGGCCCACCCGCCCAGCAGCCGGGGCCCTTCGAACGGGTAACCGGCCAGCGAGCCGAGCCGGATCATTCGCCGTCGTCCTCGTCCTCGCTGACCGCTTCGGTCCGCACCACCGGCGCGGCCGGCAGCCCGGCCCGGTCCGCGGCCGCGCGGAACTCCGCCGTGGCCTTCTCGATCGCCTCGTCCCGGCTGGCCGCCTCGACCACGAGCTGGGCGCCGTAGCGGCTGGTGCCGATGCCGGTCGCGATGCCGTTGCTGGGCGCGATCGCATCGGCCAGCTCGACCACTTCCTCGCGGGTCGTGGCCCGGCCCGCCTCGGCCTCGATCCCTACGCTCCACCTCACGGCGACTCCTAACGCAGTGCTGGCAGCAGCGTAGCCAGTTCTTCCAGGCTGCTCAGATCGTGCCCGGGCAGGACCAGGTCGATATGCGGCGCCGCGACGGCCATGCCCAGCGCGCCGCCGGGGCCGCCGCCATGCGGGTTCAGCCACACGATGCGGTAGCTGAGCCGCCGCAGCCGCTCCATCGCGGTGGCCAGCACGTCCGGGTCGCCGCGGTCCAGGCCGTCGGAGCAGATGACCACGATCCCGCCGCGGCACAGCCCACGGCGGCCCCAGTCCCGGACGAACGTGTCCAGGCTGGCCCCGATCCTGGTCCCGCCCTCCCAGTCCAGCACGGCCTGGGTGGCGCGCTCCAGGGCGTCGTCCGCCCGCCGCCGGTCCAGCGCCCGGGTGATCCGGGTCAGCCGGGTCCCGAAGCAGAACACCTCGACCCTGGCCGCCTGCCCGGCCGCCCGCTGCGCCGAGTAGGCGAACTGGAGCAGGCTGCGCGAGTAGTCGGCCATCGACCCGGACACGTCGAGGATGAGGATCAGCGGGCGCAGCCGGATTTTCCGCCGCCGCCAGCTCAGTTCGGCCGGGTCGCCGTGCATGCGCAGCGACTCGCGCACCATCCGGCGCACGTCCGGGGACGGCCCGGCAGGCGAGGACCGGGTCCGCCGGGTGCGCCGCCGCGGCGGGGCGAGCCGGATCCGGGCCATGATCCGGCGCAGCATGGCCAGCTCCTCCGGGGTGCAGGCGGCGAACGACTTGTGCCGCAGCGCCTCCGCGTCCGAGGCCATCAGGCCCAGCGTGGCCTCTTCCGGGTCGCCCTCCGGCCCCGCGGGCGGGTCGGTGGCCGGCACGTCGAGGACCGCTGCGGACTCCGCCGTGACCCGGGCCCGGAGCGTGAGCAGTTCCCGGACCGGGTCACTGGCGGCCAGGAAGAACTGGCGGAACACCCGGTCGTAGGTGCTGATGCTGTCCCGGCGGGTGATCAGCGTGGTGCGGCCCGCCCAGTACAGGTCAACCAGGTCGGTCGGGTCCAGCGTGCCCATCGCGGCTGCGAACGCCAGCACGTCCCCGGAGCCTACGGCCAGCCCGGCGCCGCGCAGCGCGGCGGCGAAGTCGGCCAGCACCCGGACGAACGGCAGGCCGGCGTCAGCCACCGGACGTGATCTCGGCCAGGTTCTCCCGGACCAGGTCGAGGTCGTCGCGCTCCTTGACCACCGCGCCGAGCGTGTCCTCGGCGGCCTCCGGCCCGAGATCGGTGGCGCCCAGGAAGTCGAGCGTGCGCACCCAGTCGATGGTCTCCGCCACCCCGGGCGGCTTGGCCAGGTCCAGCTCGCGCAGCCGGTGCACCGCGCGGACCACCGACTGGGCCAGCGCCTCCGGCACCCCGGGCGCGCGAACCCGGACGATCTCCACCTCACGGGCCGCGGCCGGGTAGCCGATCCAGTGGTAGAGGCAGCGCCGCTTGAGCGCGTCGTGCAGCTCCCGGGTGCGGTTGGAGGTGAGGATGACCAGCGGCGGGCTGGCCGCCCGGACGGTGCCGATCTCCGGGATGCTGATCTGGAAGTCGGACAGCACCTCGAGCAGGAACGCCTCGAACTCGTCGTCGGCCCGGTCCACCTCGTCGATCAGCAGCACGGCCTGGTCGCCGGCCCGGACCGCCTCGAGCAGCGGCCGTTCGAGCAGGAACCGCGGGCCGAAGACTTTGTCCACCGCGTCGTCTTCGGTGATCTTCCGCTCGGACAGGGCCCGGATGTACAGCATCTGCCGTGCGTAGTCCCACTCGTACAGCGCCTGGCTGGTGTCGATGCCCTCGTAGCACTGCAGCCGGATCAATTTCCGGCCAAACACGGCGGCCAGCACCTTGGCCGCCTCGGTCTTGCCCACCCCGACTTCGCCCTCGAGCAGGACCGGGCGCTGCAGGGACAGGCCCACGTACAGCGCGGTGGCCAGCCCGCGGTCGGCCAGATACCCGCCCTGGCGCAGGATCGCGGTGAGCTCGGCGACGCTGGCGGGCGGCCCCACCACTGGCTGGTCCAAAGCAGAGCTCAGCGCGGCTCGGCCTGGCCGAGGACCAGGTCCCGGACCGAGCCGCCGGCCGCGTTCAGCTTGCCTTCGCGGGCCAGCCGGGACCGCCAGGCGGTGTGCAGGTCCTCGTCGTCGCCGGCCATCCCGTCGAAGTTGATGTCCGCCATCCGCTGGCACGCCTTGGTGTCGCCGCAGGCGTCATCGAGATCCGCGCTGGTCAGTCCCTGGGCGGCCCAGATCCCGCGGAGCACACCAAGCGCCTCGTCCGGCTGATCGCTCATAGCGCCGATGCTAATTGGTCCGCCCAGCCCAGGCGACCACGGATTAAGTGATCTCTTATCAGCAGCGGGTGCTGAACACCGGCGATCCATAGCTAACGCCCGGCCGACCGACAATGGACCGGTGATCGATGTCGCGCCGGAACGTTTCGAGGAGATGGTCGCGGCCGCGCTGGACAGCCTGCCGGAGGAACTGGGCCGGCTGATGCGCAACGTGGCCGTCACCGTGGAGAACGGGCCCGGGCCGCCCGGGCTGCTTGGGCTGTACCAGGGCATCCCGCTGACCAGCCGGACCACCCAGTACGCCGGGGTACTGCCAGACCGGATCACCATCTACCGGCTGGCCATCTGCGCCATCTGCCGGACCCCGGACGAGGTCATCACGCAGGTGCGGCGCACCGTGATCCACGAGGTGGGGCATTATTTCGGCATCAGCGACGAACGCCTGGCCGAACTCGGCTGGTAACCCGGCTCAGCTCTTGGCCGCGGTCATCAGCGCCACGACCAGCACGGTGTGCCCGATCTTGACCTTGTCGCCCTTCTTCAGCCGCTGCGGCGCGCGGATCCGGCGGCCATTGAGCCAGGTGCCGTTCCTCGAGCCGAGGTCCTCGACGTACCAGAGGCCGTGCGCGACCTGGAACCGGGCGTGCTGCCCGGACGCGAAGTCGTCCGTGATGACCAGGGTGCCCTGGCGCCCGGCCGTGAAGTTGGTATGGAAGATGTGCCGCTGCTCGCCGACGTCCAGGTGCAGCGACTGACTCGGCCTGGTGTCGGCCAGCGTCACGCCGGTCTGCCCGGCCACCGCCGATACCGCCATCCGCCAGGCTTGCTGCTCGTCCTCGGACGCGTTGTCCCACGCCGGGACCGAGCCAGGGTGGGCGCTGCGGTGGGCCTCGTAGGCGGTGCGGGCCAGGCTGTCCAGGTTGGCGCTGCTCACACATCGATGATGCCAGAGGACGGGCCGGTGAGTGCCAGGTCCCGGACCTAGCACACCTGCAATCATCGGTTGCAGGTTGGCTTTCGACGTGCTACCGTCGGTTGCAGGTAGAGCCGGGAACGGACGAGGGAAGACGAGAGAACTGTCATGACGGATCAATCAGCCAGCCCCCGCGGCCACGGCGCCGCCCCGCGCCCCATCGCGCTGACCAGCGCAACGCCAGCCGTCACGGCCATCGCGCTGGCGGCCGCGCTGGGGCTCGCGGCGGCGGGCTGGGTGGTCTCCATCCGGCAGATGAGCGGGATGGACATGGGGGTCGCCACCGGCCTCGGTTCGCTCGCGTTCTTCATCGTCCTGTGGGTGTGGATGATGGCGGCGATGATGCTGCCCGGTGCAGTCCCCGTTTTCCTGCGCCGCACCCAGGCGGCGAGCCCGGCGCTCGCCGTGCCCGTCTTCGTAACGTCATACCTGGCCGTCTGGACCCTGGCCGGCCTCGTGGTGTACGCCGGGTACCGCCCGCACGGGACCGTGGCCGCCGGGGCGATCACGATCGCCGCCGGTGTCTATGAGCTCACGCCGGTCAAGCAGCGCTTCCGCCGGCACTGCCGCGCGATTGGCCGCACCGGATTCGAGTTCGCCGGGTCCTGCGTCGGCTCGAGCATCGGGCTGATGCTGATCTTCCTCGCCCTGGGCGTCATGAGCATCCCCTGGATGGCCGTGATCACCGTACTCGTGACCGGGCAGAAACTGCTGCCCGCCAGAGCCGCCATCGACGTGCCGGTGGCGCTGGCCATCATCGGGCTGGGCATCGTGATCCTCGCCGCCCCGGCGTGGATACCCGGGCTCACGCCCGCGATGTGACGCCGCCGTTCCACCGACCAGAGTTGCCAGGAGGACAACGATGACCGAACACAAGACCGGAACTCGCGCCGAGTGGCTCACGGCCAGTGCCGAGCTGCTCGAACGCGAGAAGGAACTCACCCGGCTGGGCGATGAGCTTGCCCGGCAACGCCGCGAGCTGCCCTGGGTGCCGGTCGGGAAGCGGTACACGCTGCAGACCGAGGCCGGGCCGAAGACGCTGACCGAGCTGTTCGACGGCCGCTCCCAGCTGGTGGTCTACCACTTCATGTTCGGCCCCGGCTACGTCGCGGGCTGCCCGGCCTGCTCGTCCACCGCCGACAGCTTCGACGGCGTACTCGCCCACCTCGAGGCCCGCGACGTAACCATGATCTGCGTCTCGCGCGCGCCGATCGACCAGCTGCTCGCCTACCGCGAGCGCATGGGCTGGAGCTTCACCTGGGCCTCCAGCCACGCCAGCGACTTCAACTTCGACTTCGGCGTATCGGCCCGGGCGGAGATGACGCAGGGTTCAGCGCCGCCCCGGCCCGAGGCGGGCGAGCTCACGCTGCTTCGGCTGCTGCACGACCAGCCCGCCGTCCGTGACAACCTGCCGCTCGTCACGGCCCAGAACGCACGCGCGACCGGGACGGACCTTGACGGTTATTTCTCCGAAGGGCACGGTGTCAGCACGTTCGCCCGGGACAGCGGCACCGTCTACCACCGCTACTCCAGCTACGCCCGCGGCACGGAGTTCCTGATGGGCTACTACGCGATCCTTGACCGCGCGCCCAACGGCCGCGGCGAAGGCGATCAGCCCATGAGCTGGCTGCGCCGCCACGACGAGTACCCGGCGGGCGAGTTAGGTCTGGATATTGACTTGTGGTGCACTGCGCGGTTGGCATCAATTAGTGCGTACCCAAGCACCCGGTGGAGGCAGCCGACTGCGGGTGGCTGGTCTCCGGTCGCTATGGAGCTTCCATCGACGGTGAGCGCTGCCCGGTGTGGCGCCGCACGGCGCTGAACTGCAACCTGCGCCTCTGCCGTGCGGTACCGGCGGCTCAGCGCATTCCAGCCCGGCGGAGGCGTTCGTGGGCTTCGTCTTGGGTCAGGCGGGTAACTGGCTGTCCGGCGGCGTGTTCCTGCTTGGCGTCGAACGCCTTCGTCCAGACGCCTGCGGCCCAGCAGCGCTGTAGCTCGCCGGGACTGAAGGGCCGTCCGCGGGCGGTGGCGTAGGCGTGCAGGAACTCGCGAGTCTCGGTCACGGTGGCCAGCGCCGGGTAGAGGTAGATGGCCGCAGCCAGTCCGGCGATGACTGCTTCGCTGTCGGCGATCAGGCTGTCCCAGTCGTAGGCCACTAGCAGCCGGTTGCCGTGCCAGCGCAGGTTGTCCGTGATCCAGTCGCCGTGCCCGATCACGGCCTGGTCCTGGTCTTCGCGCAGCTTCTGCCGGGCGGCCTGGCCCGCCGCATCGATCCAGCCCGGCCCATCGACCTGGTTCAGGTCCACTTCCAGGTCCTCGGGCCAGGGCCACAGCCCGCCCTGGCTATGGTTCCATGCTGCCCACGGCGGCGCGGGCGCCAGCGAGGGCATCTGCCCGGGCCGGGGAGCCAGGTGCACCAGTCGCGCGAGCGCTGCGGCAAAAGGCTGAGCGGCGCGGCCGGAGCCAGGCAGCATGCCCCCGCCCGGGATGTGGCTCTCGGCGGTGGCTTCATACTCACCGAGCGGTGCGGGGCCAGCCAGCGGCTGCGGACAGGGATACCCGGAATCGAACAGGCGGCGCTGCACCTCGGTCCACGCAGCGATACGCAGCGCGGCGGGGCGGACCCGCACCACGACCTCACGCCCGTCGGCCAGCCGTGTTCCCACCACATAGGTAAGGTGACCCGTCCGGAACAGCTCGCTTTCCGGCGGACTGCCCAGATGCACCTCGCACCACGCGGCCAGGCTTGCCGCATCGACCACAGGCAGTCCGGATGCCATCTGGCCATTCTCATCCAACCACCGCAGCCCGGGGACCCGATGTGCTCGTGAATGTCCTACGAGGGTGGCGCGAAGAATTCCAGCGCGATGTTGTCTGGATCGCGGAAGGACAACGCAGAACCGTAATCAGCATCGACGACACCGCCGTTGACGATACCGAGTTCGTTTAGCCGGGCCTCCCATGCTTCGAGTTCACTTCGGCTACTACAGGAAAAGGCCAGGTGGTCCAGGCCAACTCGACGCTCATTGAAGGGAAGAGTGTCAGCTGGATCAGGAAACTGGTGAAAGCCGACGAGGGTTTGACCTCCGACGAGCCAGACAGCGCGTCGAAACGGCCCGGGTTCTTCGTCCAGGATGAGCTTGGTGTCGAAGACCCGCTCGTACCACGGGATACTGCGGTTGAGGTCGCTCACCGTCAGAGTCACATGGGCGATGGCCGGGGATTCGGGCATGTAAGCCTCCTATGGCACGGCTTGCCCCGAGGTGCGGTGGGCCGGATTGATCGGCTGCCGCCGACCCGTCAGAGTGGGTGGGGCTGGACCTGTGAGCTGGGTGGGCGTACGTGGACTTGAACCACGGACCTCTTCCTTATCAGGGAAGCGCTCTAACCGACTGAGCTATACGCCCGCGAGGCGGACACCGCCGGGATAGGTTATCGCATTCTGTGGGTAACCCGTCAGTCCGTCTCCCGGAGGGTGACCTCGATGCCGCCACCCAGGTGAGTCACCAGGTTGTAGATCATGGACCCGACCGTGCACAGAGCCGTGATCAGGATGATGTTCACTGCGCCCAGCAGCATCGTGTAGCCGAGGATCCGGGACGCGGAGAACCAGCGGCTCAGGTTCATCCCGGACGAACTGGAACTCGACGTGACGCTGGCCAGCGTGTGCTCGATCGAGGTGAATACCCCCAAGCTGGACAGGATGAAGTACAGCAACGCCACCGCGACGAACAGCACCACCCAGGCCACCAGCGACATGAGGAAACTGAACTTCATCACCGACCACGGCTCGAGCCGGGCGACGACCAGGTCGGCCCGCCGGGCCGACACCTGGCTGTCCGCTTTGCCAGTTTTGGCCGCCTTATTGGCCTTTCCGGCCTTGATCACGCCCGGCAGCGAGGCCGCCCCGCCACCCAGGTAGCGGCGCGGGGACACCGCGCTGAATGTGCTGGTCCGGTTGGCTGATTCGTCCGTCTCGGTCCGGTAATCATTACCGGCGACATCATTGCCGGTGGCCGTATTGCCCATGGACGCATTGCCGGTGGCTGTCCCGGACAGCTCGGCCGGGTACGGCGGGACCTGGGACGTCGTCTCCCCGGACGTCTTGTCCTCGTAGCCGTACCCACTCGAGTACGAAGAGTCTCCGTCGAAGCTGTACTCGGTCGGGCCGGCCGGCGCCGCCTCCCCAGCCTCGTCGGCCTCGGGGCTGCGCACGTCGGCAGCTGCGCCCGTCTTCGACTGCGTCCCGTCAGGCAGCCACGACGGCGGTTCTGCGCGTTGATCCACCCCGTCCTCCTCAGCAGGTTTCCTACGAGGTTATCTCCGAATGACGGTGATGCTTCCCCAATCACCGCACCGTGACTTTAGCTACCCGGCTCGGCCTCCGCGTCACCCTCCACCACATCATCGGCTTCCACCTCGGCCTCGACCAGCGCTTCCGCGTTGCGCGCGATGGCCACCACACTGTCCCCGGAGGCCAGGTTCATCAGCCGGACACCCATGGTCTGCCGGCCGGAGAGCTTGACCTCGGCCGCCGCGGTGCGGATGACGCCGCCCGACGAGGTAATGGCGAACACCTCGTCCTCGGGGTGCACCATCAGCGCGCCGACCAGCTCGCCACGCGAGTCGGTGATCCGGGCCGTGAGCACGCCGCGGCCGCCGCGGCCCTGCACCGGGTACTGGTCGGCCGGGGTCCGCTTGGCGTACCCGCCGCCCGTGGCCACCATGACGTCGGCCCCGTTACGCAGCACGTGCATGTCGAGCAGCTGGTCGGCGTCGGTGAACCGCATGCCGATCACCCCGGACGTGGCCCGGCCCATCGGGCGCAGCGCCTCGTCGGTGGCGTGGAACCGGATGGCCTGCGCCTTCCGGCTGACCAGCAGCAGGTCGTCCTCGGGCGAGACCAGCCGGGCCGCGATGACCTCGTCGTCGTCCCGCAGGTTGATCGCGATGATGCCACCGGACCGGGGCGAGTCGAAGTCGGTGAGCAGCGACTTCTTGACCATCCCGGTACGGGTGGCGATGACCAGGTAGGTCGCGACCGAATAGTCCGGGATCGCGAGCACCTCGGCGATCCGCTCGTCGGGCTGGAACGCGAGCAGGTTGGCCACATGCTGGCCGCGGGCGTCCCGCGCCGTATCGGGCAGTTCATACGCCTTGGCCCGGTACACCCGCCCCTTGTTGGTGAAGAACAGGATCCACCGGTGCGTGGTGGTGACGAAAAAATGGTCCACGATGTCGTCGGTGCGCAGCTGCGCGCCGCGCACGCCCTTGCCGCCGCGGCGCTGCGCCCGGTACAGGTCGGTCTTGGTGCGCTTGGCGTAGCCGCCGCGCGTGATGGTGACGACCACGTCCTCTTCGGCGATCAGGTCCTCGTCGGTCACATCGCCGTCGTACGGGATGATCCGGGTACGCCGCTCGTCCCCGTAGCGGTCCACGATCTCGCCAAGCTCGTCGCCCACGATCTGGCGCTGCCGCTCCGGCGAGGCCAGGATGGCCTCGTAGTCGGCGATCTTGGCCATCAGTTCCTCGAACTCGTCGGCCAGCGCCTGGCGCTCCAGGGCGGCCAGCCGGCGCAGCTGCATGTCGAGGATGGCCCGGGCCTGGATCTCGTCAATCTCCAGCAGTTCCATCAGCCCCTGCTGGGCGACCGCGGCCGACTCGCTGCCCCGGATCAGCGCGATGACCTCGTCGATCCGGTCGATCGCCTTGAGCAGCGCGCTGACAATGTGCGCCCGCTCCTGGGCCTGGCGCAGCAGGTACCGGGTGCGCCGGACTACGACCTCGATCTGGTGCGTCACCCAGTACCGGATCAGCTGGTCCAGCCGCAGCGTGCGGGGCACGCCATCAACCAGCGCGAGCATGTTGGCGCCGAACGTGTCCTGCAGCTGGGTGTGCTTGTACAGGTTGTTCAGCACGACCTTGGCCACCGCGTCCCGCTTGAGCACGATGACCAGCCGCTGGCCGGTGCGGCCGCTGCTCTCGTCCCGGACGTCGGCGATGCCGCTGACCTTGCCGTCCCGCACCAGCTCGGCGATCTTAGAGGCCAGGTTGTCCGGGTTGACCTGGTACGGCAGCTCGGTGACGATCAGGCAGGCCCGGCCCCGGGCATCCTCGTCGATGTCCACCACGGCGCGCATGGTGATCGAGCCACGCCCGGTCCGGTAGGCGTCCTCAATGCCGCGGCGGCCCACGATCAGGGCGCGGGTCGGGAAGTCGGGGCCCTTGACCCGCTCGAGCAGTGCCTCGAGCAGTGCCTCGTCACTGGTTTCGAAATTGTCCAGGTACCACCGCACCCCGGCGGCCACCTCACGCAGGTTGTGCGTGGGGATGTTGGTCGCCATCCCGACCGCGATGCCCTGCGACCCGTTGACCAGCAGGTTCGGGAACCGGCTGGGCAGCACGGTGGGTTCCGGGGTCCGGCCGTCGTAGTTGGGCCGGAAGTTGACGGTGTCCTTGTCGATGTCCCGGAGCATCTCCATGGCCAGCGGGGCCAGCCGGCACTCGGTGTACCGCATGGCGGCAGGCGGGTCGTTGCCGGGGGAGCCGAAGTTGCCCTGGCTGTCGATCAGCGGCATCCGCATCGACCACGGCTGGGCCATCCGGACCAGCGCGTCGTAGATGGCCGAGTCGCCGTGCGGGTGATACTGGCCCATCACATCGCCGACCACCCGGGAGCACTTGAAGTAGCCCCGGTCCGGCCGGTAACCGCCGTCGTACATCGCCCACAGGATGCGGACGTGCACCGGCTTGAGGCCATCGCGCACATCGGGCAGGGCCCGGCCGACAATGACCGACATCGCGTAGTCGATGTAGCTGCGCTGCATCTCCACCTGGATGTCAACCGGTTCAGTCCGGTCCCGTGGGCCCCCGGTGGTGTCCAGCTCAGTCACGTATAACAACCTCTCCTGTGGCCACGGGGCGGCCCGCGGCCATAATGATGCCGTCCGTCAGATGTCGAGGAACCTGACGTCCTTGGCGTTGCGCTGGATGAACGCCCGCCGTGCTTCCACGTCCTCGCCCATCAGCACGGTGAACAGCTCATCGGCCTGGGCGGCGTCGTCCACCGTCACCTGCTTGAGCACCCGGTTGGCCGGGTTCATGGTGGTCTCCCAGAGTTCGGCGGCGTTCATTTCCCCCAGACCCTTGAATCGCTGAACGCCATCGCGTGGCCGGGGGTCCTTGCGGCCCGCGGCGATACCGGCCTCGATGAGCGCGTCGCGCTCCCGGTCTGAGTACGCGTACTCCGGCTGGGCCCCGCGGCCCTCCCACTTGATCTTGTACAGCGGCGGCTGGGCCAGGTACACGTGCCCGGCCTCGATCAGCGGCTTCATGAACCGGAACAGCAGGGTCAGCAGCAGCGTCGTGATGTGCTGGCCGTCCACGTCCGCGTCCGCCATCGGGATGATCTTGTGATAGCGGAGCTTGCTGATGTCGAAGTCGTCGTGGATGCCGGTCCCCAGTGCGGTGATCAGCGCCTGGACCTCGTTGTTCTTGAGCACCCGGTCGATCCGGGCCTTCTCCACATTGAGGATCTTGCCCCGGATGGGCAGGATGGCCTGGAACTCGGGATCGCGGCCCTGCTTGGCCGAGCCGCCGGCCGAGTCGCCCTCGACCACGTAGACCTCGCACCGTTCCGGGTCCCCGGACTGGCAGTCGGCCAGCTTGCCCGGCAGCGAACTGGACTCCAGCAGGCCCTTGCGCCGGGTCAGGTCACGGGCCTGCCGGGCGGCGATCCGGGCCCGGGCCGCCTGGGACGCCTTGGTGATAATGTCCTTGGCCTCGCCCGGGTTACGGTCGAACCAGTCGCGCAGGTGATCGTTGACCATCTTCTGCACGAACGACTTGGCTTCGGTATTGCCCAGCTTGGTCTTGGTCTGGCCCTCGAACTGCGGGTTGGCCAGCTTGACGTGGATGATCGCGGCCAGTCCCTCGCGGACATCCTCGCCGGTCAGCCGCTCGTCCTTGTCCCGGACCAGCTTCTGCTCCCGGGCGTAGTTGTTCACGATCGTGGTCAGCGCGGCGCGGAACCCTTCCTCGTGGGTGCCGCCTTCCGCGGTGTTGATCGTGTTGGCGAACGTGTGCACCGACTCCGCGTAACTGCTGTTCCACTGCATGGCGATCTCGGCCGAGATCCCGTCGCCGTCCTCGCCGAAATCGATGACGGTCGAGTGCACCGGTTCCTTGGACGCGTTCA
Source organism: uncultured Actinomycetes bacterium (assembly GCA_963834515.1). Lineage (GTDB taxonomy): Bacteria > Actinomycetota > Actinomycetes > Streptosporangiales > Streptosporangiaceae > RYN-230. The sequence continues at coordinate 693,589 of CAWICB010000003.1, forward strand.
GGTGCCGCACGAAGTCGGAGATACCGCCCTCATAGCGATAGCACACGGCGCGCGGCTTGCCAGGCTCCTCGTCGCCGTTCCCGATGGCCGCGTGCTCCGGGCGCTCGTCGGTCAGCTTGATTTCCAGGCCGCGGTTGAGGAACGCCATTTCCTGCAGCCGCCGGGACAGCGTTTCGTAGTCCCAGTCGGTGGTTTCGAAGATGGTGGCGTCCGGCCAGAACGTGATGATGGTGCCGGTCTCCTCGGTCGGCTCACCCCGGGTCAGCCGGGTGACCGGCTGGCTGTGCTCATAGCGCTGCCGCCACACGAAGCCGTCCCGGCGCACCTCCACGTCGAACCGGGCGGCCAGCGCGTTCACCACCGACACGCCCACCCCGTGCAGGCCGCCGGACACCGCGTAGGACTCGCTGTCGAACTTGCCGCCCGCGTGCAGTGTGGTCAGCACCACCTCGACCGCAGGCCGCTTTTCCACCGGGTGCTCATCGACCGGGATGCCGCGGCCGTTGTCGGCCACCCGGACCCCGCCGTCGGCCAGCAGCGTGACGTCGATGCGGTCGCAGTAGCCGGCCAGCGCCTCGTCTACTGCGTTGTCCACGACCTCTTGGACGAGATGGTGCAGGCCGCGCTCACCGGTAGAGCCGATGTACATACCGGGACGCTTGCGTACCGCCTCAAGGCCCTCCAAGACCGTGATCGAACGTGCGTCGTAGGACGACAAGAGCAAGCTCCTCTTGGCATAGATAATGCGCTGCAGGGCGCAGCGGCCTGAACGGCCATCGGGCCCCCGGGCGCAGTCCTATTTTACCTGGGAGAACCTTCAGTCTCAGCCGTACGTGTCGCGTGGCCCGCGACTGCCGCGAACACGCCATTCACCGGGCCGGCGCGGCTGCTCCGGGCCGCGGACTTTGACCCGCGTCACAGCGGCGCTGCCCAGCTCGGTGTTGAGCCGCCGGATCAGCGTCCCGGCCAGCAGCCGGACCTGGGTGGCCCACGCGGTTGAGTCGGCGATGACCACCAGCTCACCGCCCTCCAGCCGGTCCGGCCGGGTGTGTGCGGCCAGGTCAGCACCGACAATCTCCGGCCAGCGGCCGAACACCGAGCCCACCGCGGCCGCGCCCTGCCAGCCCTGGTCCTTAAGCAGCCCGGCGAACGCCGCCCGCAGCGGGGTCGGGTCTCTGCTATCCCGGGGCGGCGACCCCCCGGAACCCCCCGCGCGGCCCTGGCCCGGCGGGGGCCCGCCTCCGGCGCGCCCCCCCTCGCCAGAGAAGGTGCGCGACCGCTGGAAGGCCGGCGTGTCGCCGCGAGTCCTGGCGTCCTCCTTCGCGGCCGCCAAGGCTTCGCGGGCCCGCTGGGCCCGGTCCGGGTCAGCTGGCACGGCTCACCACCCCGTCCGCCACGTCGAACCGGGCGCCCTGCAGGCTGGCCGGCACGTCGGCGGGCACGGCCGCGGTGACCAGCACCTGCTCGGCGCCGCCCACCAGCCGGGCCAGCCGGTCCCGGCGGGCGGTGTCGAGCTCGGCGAACACGTCGTCCAGCAGCAGCACCGGATCGTCGCCGTCGGCCCGCAGCAGCTCATAGGCGGCCAGCCGGAGCGCCAGGGCCATCGACCACGACTCGCCGTGACTGGCATAGCCGCGGGCCGGCAGCGTGCCGATGGTCAGCTCCAGGTCGTCCCGGTGCGGGCCGACCAGGCAGATCCCGCGGTCGAGTTCGTCGGCCCGGGACCGGGCCAGCGCGTCGCGCAGCCGGCTGGCCAGCACGTCACGATCAGTAGATTCTCCACTATCGTCAACACCTCGTTGACGGTAATTAATCCCGGCCGCGCCGTCCTCGCCGGACACCGCCGCGTAGGCCTTGACCACCAGCGGGCGGAGCGTCCCGGTCAGGCCCAGCCGCCCGGCCAGCAGTTCCACCCCGCTGCGGACCAGGTGCTCGTCCCACGTCTCGAGCGCGCCATCCGGCAGCCGGCGGGCCCGGGCCGACTTCAGCAGCGCGGTGCGCTGCCGCACCACCCGCTCGTAGTCCGACCGGACCGCGGCGTACCGCGGCGCCGCGGTGACCAGCAGCTCGTCCAGGTACCGGCGGCGCTGGTCCGGGTCACCCTTGGCCAGGGTCAGGTCCTCCGGGGCGAACAGCACCGTGCGCAGGACGCCGAGCACCTGGCGCGGCCGCGGCACGGCCACCCGGTTGACCCGGGCCCGGTTGGCCCGGCCAGGGTTGATCTCGATCTCGACCAGCGAGTCACGCTCCGCGGACGTGATCGCGGCGCGCAGGATGGCCCGTTCCGCGCCCTGCCGGACCAGCGGCGCGTCGCTGCTGACCCGGTGGCTGCCCAGGGTGGCGACGTACCCGGCCGCCTCGACCAGGTTGGTCTTGCCCTGCCCGTTCTGGCCGATGAGCGTGCTGACCCCGGGGCCGAGGGTCAGCTCCGCCGCCGCGTAGGACCGGAAATCGGTAAGCGCGAGGCGGGTCAGGTGCACACCAGGAGCCTATTCATCCACCCAGGCGGATCGGCATCAGCAGGTAGCGGTAGTCGGGCTGCTCGTCCGGCGCGGGCTTGCCGGTGATCAGGGCCGGCTTGCCCGGCTCGGTGAACGAGATCCGGGCCACGTCGGAGTCCAGCGCGGTCAGCCCGTCCAGCAGGTACTGCGGGTTGAACGCGATCTGGATGTCGTCGCCCTCGAAGCTGGCCTCGATGACCTCGACCGCCTGGGCCTCGTCCCCGGTGCCGGCCTCCAGCACCAGCTGGCCGGGGGAGAACGACAGCCGCACCGCGGTGTTCCGCTCAGCCACCAGGGCGACCCGCTTGACCGCCTCGGCGAACGGCCCGGCGGCCAGTTCGGCCACCGACTTCACCTGGTTCGGCAGCAGCGCCTGGTAGCGCGGGAAGTCACCGCCGAGCAGCCGGGTGGTGGTGCGCCTGCCGGCCCCCTCGAACCCGATCATGCCCTCGCCGCCGGCCCCCTCCTCGCCGGGCAGGGCCAGCGCGATGGACACCTCGGCACCCGCCGTGAGCGCCCGCGCGGTCTCGGCCAGCGCCCGGGCCGGCACCAGGACCGCGGCCGACAGGTCCGGCCGGGCCGGGCTCCAGCGCAGTTCGCGGACGGCCAGCCGGTACCGGTCGGTGGACACCAGGGTGAGCGTTTCGCCCTCGATCTCGATCCGGACGCCGGTCAGCGCGGGCAGCGTGTCGTCGCGGCCGGCCGCGGTGGCCGACTGGCTCACCGCGGACGCGAACGCGTCGCTGCCGATGGACCCGGCCGCGGGCGGCATCGGAGGCAGCGACGGGTAGTCCTCGGACGGCATGGTGAGCAGGGTGAACGTGGCGCTGCCGCAGGTCAGCGTGGCGCGCGCACCGTCCGAGGTGATGTCCACCGGCCGGGCCGGCAGGCTGCGGGTGATCTCCGCCAGCAGCCGCCCGGAGACCAGCACATCGCCCGCCTCTTCCGTGCTGACCGGCACGGTCGCCTGCGCCGACACGTCGTAGTCGAAGCTGGACAGGGTCAGCTCGCCGGCCGCCTGCAGCCGGATGCCCGCCAGCACCGGGACGGCGGGCCGGGCCGGCAGGGCCCGGGCGGTCCAGGCCACGGCCTCGGCCAGTACGTCGCGTTCCACCTGGATCTTCACAGGAACCTGCCTCCCGTTCTGGTGAATGTGCGCCCAGGCGCCAACACCGGTTTCAAGCTGCCCGCCCCGTGGGTATCCCCGGACTGGATCACCAGCCTTCCCGGGGTACCCGGCCCGGGGCCAGCCTGATACGTAGTTGATTTCTCTATTAGATACAAGTACGTAGTCGCAATAGGGTCGGTGGACGCTGGGGACAGCTGGCATTCCCCCAGTTCAGCGCCGGAATCAGGGTCCACAGGGGCTGTGCGGCGGCGGCCCGCTGCGGGGGATGAGCTGGGGACGGGGAACTGGTGCCGCGGGATTCCCCAGCCGGTGCCCACCGCTTTAGTGGCGTTGTCCCCTGATAGTCCCAACCCTGTCCACAGGGATTTCCACAGCCTGTGTGTACCCATTGTTACAGCCCGCGCTGTTCTGTACTCGTTCACCCGGACCGTGCCTGTTGTTTGATTCGGTTAGTGAGTTCGGTTACCTGGTTGTAGATCGACCGGCGCTCAGCCATCAGGTTCCGGATCTTCCGGTCCGCGTGCATGACCGTGGTGTGGTCCCGGCCGCCGAATTGCTGGCCGATCTTGGGCAGCGACAGGTCGGTCAGCTCCCGGCACAGGTACATGGCGATCTGCCGGGCGGTGACCAGTACCCGGGACCGGGATGTGCCGCACAGGTCGTCGATGGACAGCCCGAAGTAGGACGCGGTCTGACCCATGATCGTGGCCGCGGTGATCTCCGGGCCCTGCGCCTCCGGGATCAGGTCCTTGAGCACGATCTCGGCCAGCTGCAGGTCGACCGACTGGCGGTTGAGGCTGGCGAACGCGGTGACCCGGATCAGCGCGCCTTCCAGTTCCCGGATGTTGGTGGAAATCCGGGAGGCGATGTACTCCAGTGCCTCCGGCGGGGCGTTCAGGCCCTCCTGCACCGCCTTCTTGCGCAGGATCGCGATGCGGGTCTCCAGCTCGGGCGGCTGCACGTCGGTGATCAGCCCCCACTCGAACCGGCTGCGCAGCCGGTCCTCCAGGGTGACCAGCCGCTTGGGCGCGCGGTCGCTGGATATCACGATCTGCTTACTGGCGTTATGCAACGTATTGAAGGTGTGGAAGAACTCCTCCTGGGTTCCTTCCTTGTTTTCCAGGAACTGGATGTCGTCCACCAGCAGCACGTTGACGTCGCGGTACCGGCGGCGGAACCCGTCCTGCTTGCCGTCCCGGATCATGTTGATGAAGTCGTTGGTGAACTCTTCCGAGCTCACGTAGCGGACCTTTACCCCCTGGTACAGGCTCTGCGCGTAGTGCCCGATCGCGTGCAGCAGGTGGGTCTTGCCCAGGCCGGAGTCGCCGTAGACGAACAGCGGGTTGTAGGCCTTGGCGGGCGCCTCCGCCACCGCCACCGCGGCGGCGTGCGCGAACCGGTTGCTGGAGCCGATCACGAACGTCTCGAACGTGTACTTGGGGTTGAGCCGGGCCTGGGTGGGCCGCGGCGTCCCGGGCAGCGCGGCGTGCGGGCCCGTGCCGTGCGGGCCGCCCGTGGCGAGCGGGCCGGCGTTAAGTGGCCCCGTGGCCAGCGGACCGGTGGCCGGGTGCGGCGGCCGGTCGGCCAGCGGGTCGAACGGGCCACCGCCGGGTGCGGCCCCGTTGCGGCCGGCCGCGTCCAGGGCGCCGGGCTGGCGCGGGATGGCCGGGTGCAGCTCGTCCTGGCCGGCCGGGATCTGGCCTGGCCCGGGCTCGGCTGGCGGCGGCGCGGCGAACGAGCTGGCCGCGGAGATGGCGGTGGGATCGACCGTGACGGCCAGCTGGATGCTGCGGCCCAGCTCGCGGGAGAGCGCGTGGGTGATCAGCGCGCGCAGCCGCGTCTCCAGCTGTTCCTTGACGAACTCGTTGGGCGTGGCGATCAGCGCCGTGTTCTCCACCAGCCCGAGCGGGCGGGTCAACTTGAGCCACGCCCGCTGATGCGGCTCGATCTGCATGGTCGCGAGTTCTTCCAGGGACCGTGCCCATACCTCCGCGAGGTCCGTTTCACTCACTCGTCGTTCACCCCTCGCGCTCCCACATCTGATCAACAGCTTTGTCCACAGCTTGTGCACGCCGGATGTCGCGGTGTGCACGGATCGCGCTGAACCTGGTGCCCACGGACGGGCGGTGGTCCGCGTGCCCGGCCTCCCCCAGCCGGAGTGGTTGTCCACAGCCTAGGGTCCTCGGTTGCCGGGTGTTCGGCAAACGTCTCTTCCTGGGACACGCTGGTTTGACCCGTGCCCGGGAGTGCGCGTAACGTGAACAGGCCCAGCCACTATCACAGTGGTTCTGCCTGCATGCGCGGCTATCGCTCGCCGGTGCCGATGAGCGAGCCCCGATGAGCGAGCGCAGCAAAGCCCGTAACCTGGAGTTCTCGTGAGCAAGCGTACGTTTCAGCCGAACAACCGACGGCGTGCTAAGACGCACGGGTTCCGGCTTCGCATGCGGACCCGGGCTGGCCGCGCCGTCCTGTCCGCGCGGCGGCGCAAGGGCCGCGCGCGGGTCAGTGTCTGACCGGCGCATGCCGTCCCGCGGAGGTCAGCCTTGCTTCCCGCAGCGGCCCGGATCCGGCGGCACGAGGACTTCTCCGCCGCCATCCGGCGTGGTAGCCGGGCCGGCCGCGCGCTGCTGACCGGGCACCTGCTGGTCCGGGCGGACGAACCGGGGCCGCCCCGGGCCGGTTTCATCGTGAGCCGCGCGGTGGGTGGGGCGGTGGTCCGGAACAAGGTGCGCAGGCGGCTCCGCGAACTGGTTCGCCGACGGATGGACTCACTGCCGGCAGGTAGCCTTCTTGTGGTCCGCGCGAATCCGCGGGCCGCGACCGCGCGCCAGTCGGATCTCGCCGCCGAACTCGACCTGGTGATCGATACGTTGCTCCGGCGGCAGGTGGGGGCGCTGAGCCGATGACCAGCTCAGGCGGGATGAACGCAGCCAGCGGGCGGCCCGGGCCGTCCGCGGCCGCGGCTGTCCTGCTGTGGCTGATCGGCGGGTACCGCCGGTTCATCAGCCCGATGCTGGGCGCCAGGTGCCGGTTCGCCCCGTCATGCAGCGCTTACGCCCTGGAGGCGGTGCGCGAGCACGGCGCGCTGCGGGGCTGCTGGCTGGCCGTGTGCCGGATCGGCCGCTGCCATCCGTTCCACCCTGGCGGCTACGACCCGGTGCCGCCCCGCCGCGTGGGGCACCTGTCGCCCCCATCGCAAGGAGCTAGTTCGTGAGTATCCCGCTGCTCGACCCGCTTTACGAGGCGGTCGCCTGGGTGATCATGCGCCTGCACGCCCTGTTCGGCGCGATCTTCGGCCCGTCCAGCGGCTGGGCCTGGGCGCTGACGATCGTGTTCCTTGTGGTGATCATGCGCCTGCTGCTGGTGCCGCTGTTCATCAAGCAGATGCACGCGACCAGGAAGATGACGGCGCTTGCCCCGCAGGTCGCGGAGCTGAAGAAGAAGTACAAGGGCGACCGGCAGAAGCTCAACGAAGAAACCATGAAGCTGTACAAGGAGAACGGGGCCAACCCGCTGGCCGGGTGCCTCCCGGTGGTGGCCCAGCTCCCGGTGTTCTTCGCGCTGTTCGGCGTGCTGCGGGCCATCTCGCTGGACGAACCCAAGTACGGCCTCACCCCAGCCGTGGTGCACAGCGCCCAGACCGCGCACATCCTCGGCGTGACGGTGGCGGACCGGCTGCTGTCCAAGCTGCTGCCGCCGACGTTCTTCCCGCTCGATACCGAGCAGCGGATTGTCATCCTGCTGACCGTCGTGGTCAGCGCTACGACCACGTTCATGACCGTGCGGCAGAGCATGAAGCGCGGCATGACCCCGCAGATGGACCCGGACAACCCGATGGCGTCGTCGCAGAAGATGATGCAGTACATCGTGCCGGTGTTCGCGCTGTCCGGCCTGTACTGGCAGTACGGGCTGGTCATGTACTGGGTGACCACCAACCTGTGGACGCTGGGCCAGCAGTACGTGCTGTTCAAGCGGTTCCCGCCGCCAGTGCCGGTCGGCGCGGCTGCTGGTGCTGCTGGGGCCGCTGGTGCTGCGGCGGCCAGATCACGCGGCAAGCAGCCGGGTGGCAAGCAGTCCGGCAGTGCGCCGCCCCGGACGGCCGCCAACGTGACCGCGGCCGGCCGGGCCGCGGCCCGGCAGCAGGCGGCCAAGGCCGGCTCCGGCCCGACGGCCCCGGCATCTTCCTCGGCCCCGGCCTCGGGTCAGGCGGCCCCGGCGGCGGGCGCCGGCCAGTCCGGCCCGGGTGGCAAGACGCAAGCTGGCCAGCCGGCCAAGGCGACCACGCCGGCCGCCACCGCGGAGTCGGGTAAGCAGCCGATCAACCAGCTCCGCAAGCCAGCCGCGAAGCCGTCGGGCAGTGCAGCGGCCAGTGGCCCGGCCAAGCAGCCGGGCGGTTCGGCCAAGCAGCGCGGCTCGGCTAAGCAGTCGGGTGGCTCGGCTAAGCCGGCCTCCAAGCCGGCTGCTGAGCCAGCCGCGAAGCCGGCCAAGGCGGCGTCGTCCGCCGAAACGGCCAAGGGGGCCAGCTCGAACGGCAACGGTGGCGCCGTCGGCGGGCTGCGGCGGCTGGTCAAGGGTCGGGCCGAGCCTGAGCCGCCCCCAGCGCCCGAGCCCGAGACTAAGATCGTCAGGCAGCAACCGGTGCGCCAGTCGCGAAGCAGGCGTTCGGGCAAGCGATAGAGCGTAGGCCGGCCAGACCCGGGCACGTGCCGTGCCGGGATGCACCGACCCGGAACGAGGAGGGACCCGCTCGTGAGCCAAGCGGACAATGCGCGCACCGTTACCAGCGGTGATGTCGCAGGCCAGGCATTGGCAGGGGACGAGGCGGACAGTCCGGCCCTGACCGAGTCCGGCCTGCGTCACGACGCTGACGGGGACGCGCCCTTCGAGGCCGGCCGCGACGCTGGTGCTGAGGATGCGGACGTCGCGGACGATGATGCGGCGGACGGCGGCGCCGTAGCTGAAGCGGACGGCGGCGCCGTAGCTGACGGCGCGGCCGAGCCGGCGGTGGACCTGGCCGACCTGGAGCAGGAGAGCGAGATCGCGGCCGACTACGTGGAAGGCCTGCTCGACGTCGCCGACCTCGATGGCGACATCGACATGGACGTAGATGGCGACCGGGCGGTGGTCTCCGTGGTCGGGGCCACGCTCGAGGAACTGATCGGCCCGCGCGGCGAGGTCCTGGAGGCGCTCCAGGAACTGACCCGGCTGGCCGTGCACCGGCAGACCGGCGACCGTACCCGGATCATGCTCGACGTGGGTGGTTACCGGGCCCGGCGCCGGACCGAGCTGACCGAGCTGGGCCGGGACGCCGCGGACGAGGTCAAGAGCAGCGGGGTGCCCCGGCGCCTCGAGGCGATGACCCCGTTCGAGCGGAAGGTCGTGCATGATGCGGTCGCGGCGGCCGGATTGCGCAGCGAGTCCGAAGGCGAGGAGCCCAACCGCAGAGTGGTCGTGTTCCCGGCTGGCTGACCTGGGCGTGAGTCACCCAGCGGATCCTGGCCCAGCGCCACTGGCACTTCCGCTGGATCCGCCGGCCGAGGCGGTCGCGGTGTTCGGGCCCAGGCTGGCGGCCGCCGAGCAGTACGTGCGGATGCTGGCCGGGCCCGGCGTGGCCTGGGGGCTGCTCGGGCCCCGCGAGGTACCCCGGCTGTGGACCCGGCACATACTTAACTGCGCGGCCGTAGCGGACCTGGTGCCCCGGCCGTCCACCCTGGTCGACCTGGGATCGGGTGCTGGCCTGCCCGGTATCGTGCTGGCTCTGCTGCTGCCGGACGTCGAGATCACGCTGCTGGAGCGGATGGAGCGCCGGGCGGCGTTCCTCAGCCAGTGCGTGGCCGAGCTGAACCTGGACCAGGCCCGGGTCCGCCGGGCCACGGCCGAGGAGGTGGCCGGCGAGTTCGCCGCCGACGTGGTCACGGCGCGCGCGGTAGCCCCGCTGGACCGGCTGGCCGGCCTGGCGGCGGGCCTGGTGCGGCCGGGCGGCCTGATACTTGCTATCAAGGGTGCGGCCGCGGACCAGGAGGTCGCCAAGGCCAAGCCGGTACTGCGCCGGCTGGGTATCCGGGAGGTGGCCGTGGTGCGGGTCGGGGACGGTAAGGTCGATCGCGCTGCGACAGTCGTGCGGCTGGTTGCTGGCCGCTAGCGGACCGGACTGCGGAGCAGGGAGGAACGCGGCGATGGCTTCCGCAGGCGGCCTGGGGTGGCCCTCCGAAGCCGGGGCGGATTCCCCGTCGGGGCGTTTCCCGGCCGCACCGGAGCGGACGGCCGGGTCTGTGGATGAGACGTACCTCGGGCCACGGCGGGTAAGTCACGGTCTTGGCTGGCCCGCCGATGGGGCCGGACCGGTGCGCACACCACCCGGGCTGAGCCAGCCACCGGCCGCACCGGAGGACGGCAGCCCGGCCGACGAAATCGGGGGGGACATGGGACGGCGCCGGGGACTGGCCGCTCGGGGCACTGGCGAGCAGGGAGACGTGGTGAGCGAGAGCAACAGCACGGCCGGTAACGTCGCCGTGGGCGGCCAGGACCGGCCGGAGACGGTGATTCCTGCCGCCCGGCAGCCGGATGGTGACCCGGCCACCCGCGCTCCCGGCGCGGGTGGGGCCCGGGAACGGGCCTGGCCGCGGCCGGCCGCCTGCCGCGTGATCACGATCGCCAACCAGAAGGGCGGCGTGGGCAAGACCACCACGGCGGTCAACCTGGCCGCCGCACTGGCCCAGCACGGCTCCCGGGTGCTGGTCATCGACCTGGACCCGCAGGGCAACGCGTCTACCGCGCTCGACGTCGACCACCGGGCCGGCACCACGTCGATCTACCACGTGCTGGTCGAGGACCAGCCGCTGGTCGGGATCATCCGTGCGGTCGATGACATCCCGCTGCTGTATTGCGCGCCGGCCACGATCGACCTGGCCGGCGCCGAGATCGAGCTGGTGCCGATGGTGGCCCGGGAGGGCCGGCTGTCCCGGGCCCTGAGCTCCTACGACGAGTCACAGCTCGACTACATCCTGATCGACTGCCCGCCATCGCTCGGCCTGCTGACCGTCAATGCCCTGGTGGCCGCGGCCGAGGTGCTCATCCCGATCCAGTGCGAGTACTACGCCCTGGAAGGGCTGGAACAGTTGCTGCGCACCGTTGACCTGGTGAAAAGCCATCTCAACCCAGATCTCGGCATCTCCACCATCCTGCTCACCATGTACGACGGCCGGACCCGGCTGGCGTCCCAGGTGGCCGATGAGGTCCGCGGCCACTTCGGGGATGTGGTGCTGCAGTCGATCATCCCGCGCAGCGTGCGGGTTTCCGAGGCACCCAGCTACGGCCAGTCGGTGATGACCTACGATCCCGGTTCGAGCGGCGCGGTCGCGTACCTGGAGGCCGCGCGCGAGATGGCCTTCCGGTCCCAGCCTGGCTGAGCCGCCCGCGGCGAGTTCTCGCGGCCGGGCCGCAGCACTGAACGGCCAGCGGGACCGGGGCCGGCCGGCGCCTGGGGCGCATCTGGGGCTGCGGGGTGGCATGCTCTTCAGGGGACTTGTGCCGCCGCGCACCGGCACGGTGGACGGCGGCAGGTTCCCCGGTGCTACCCGGGTGATGGTTCCCTGGTCGGCTCGGGCGGCGTACGTGCAGGTGGTGGCGTCCAGATAGGGATACGCGGCAGGCCAGAGGCACTGACCGTAGCGGCAAGGAGAGGCGATGGCTCAGCAGAAGCGCGGGCTCGGCAGGGGTCTCGGTGCGCTCATCCCTACCGGTCCCGCACCGACCGGTACTGGGCCATTTGCTGGGCCATCTACTGAGCCGGCCCAGCCCACGCACGTGCCGGGCCCGGCCGGTGCAGTCGCCCAGCCCGTCCCCGGCACCGACGCTCACGGTTCGGTGGGTGGCGCCTACTTCCAGGAACTGCCGATCGGGGCGGTCACCCCCAATCCCCGCCAGCCCCGGCAGGTGTTCGATGACGAGGCGCTGGACGAACTGGTGGGCTCCATCAAGGAAGTGGGCCTGCTTCAGCCGGTTGTTGTCCGGGAGACGGCCCCCGGTCAGTACGAGCTGGTCATGGGCGAACGCCGCTGGCGGGCCACGCAGCGGGCCGGGCTGACGCACATCCCGGCCATCGTGCGGGCCACCGGCGATGACGACATGCTGCGCGACGCGCTCATGGAGAATTTGCACCGGGAGCAACTGAACCCGCTCGAAGAAGCCGCCGCGTACCAGCAACTGCTCGATGACTTCGGTGCCACGCACGAAGAGCTGGCCAAGAAGGTAGGCCGGTCCCGGCCGCACATCTCGAACACGCTCCGGCTGCTGCAGCTGTCCGGGCCGGTGCAGAAGCGCGTCGCGGCGGGCGTGCTGAGTGCCGGGCACGCCCGGGCGCTGCTGTCCCTGGACGATCCAGAGGCCCAGGACCGGCTGGCGCACCGCATCGTGGCCGAGGGCCTGTCGGTCCGGGCGGTCGAGGAGATCGTGACCATAGGCGACGTGCGGCCGGTCAAGACCCGGCGGCCGCCGGCCCGGCAGGCGTCCGCGCCCGCGCTGGACCGGCTGGCGGACCGGCTGTCCGACGCGTTCGACACCCGGGTAAAGGTGGAGCTGGGCAAGCGCAAGGGCAAGATTGTGGTCGAGTTCGGCTCGATCGAGGACCTGGAGCGCATCATCACCACGATGTCCCCAGAATGGGCCGCCGCCCTTAGCGCGTAACCGCGTTTCACGTGAAACCCGGTTAGCTGGGCTGTCCGGAGGAATGAAAGTGGCATGCCCGATCATGTCGCCGTAGTAACTGGTGCGTCCTCCGGAATTGGCGAGGCCACGGCCCAGCGATTGCATGGACTCGATTACGTGGTCTATGGACTGGCCCGGCGGGTGGACCGGATGGCCGCCCTGGCTGAACTGGGCGTCCGGACCCTGGCGGTAGATGTCACCGACGAGCAGGCCACGGCGGCCGCGGTTGACCAGATCGTGGCCGAGCAGGGCCGGGTTGATGTGCTGGTGAACAACGCAGGGTACGGATCGTACGGCGCGCTGGAAGACGTCCCGCTCAGCGAGGCCCGCTATCAGTTCGAGGTCAACGTGTTCGGCCTGGCCCGGCTCATCCAGCTCGTCCTGCCGCACATGCGTCGCCAGGGCAGCGGCCGGATCATCAACATCTCGTCCATCGGGGGAAAGATCCACGAGCCGCTCGGCGACTGGTACCACGCGGCCAAGTTCGCGGTCGAAGGGCTGAGCGACAGCCTCCGGGTGGAGGTGCGGCCGTTCGGCATCGATGTCGTCATCATCGAGCCCAGCGGGATCCGTACCGAGTGGGGTGCCATCTCGGCCCAGAAGCTGCGCCAGGCCTCGGCGGGAACCGCCTACCAGAAGCAGGCGGAAACGATGGCCTCAGTGCTGGAGTCGCTCGGCACGCTGGCCTCGCCGCCATCGGTCGTGGCGGACACTATCGCCCGGGCGGTCACCGCCCGGCGGCCACGGACCCGCTACCTGACCGGCCGTGGCGCGCGGGCCATCGTCACCGCGCGCCAGGTCCTGCCTGACCGGGCGTTCGATGTCGTCGTCTCCTCGGGCTACCGGTTGGCCGGCCAGTGGGCCACCCGGCACCAGGCGGCCGCGGAACCAGCCCAGGAGACGCCGGTGTAGACCGGCACCGGGACCTGCTCGCTGACCTGCGCGGCCGAACGCCGCCTTCCGTTGGCTGCGGGCGGGCGCTGGCGCCGTCAGTGCCGGAGTTCAGTGGCCCGGCATCCGCCTCGGTCGGGTGGGCCCAGTTTTGTCGGTGGCTCCCGCTAGAGTCGAACATAGCTTCGAGTTAGTGGCTGTGGCTGGGCGTGGCTGATTTGGCAGACCCAGATCTCGCTGGGCGCGGCGGCCGGGGCGGTGGGCTGGATGAAACGCCTGGCCGCGCATCCGGCGGTGGACCGGGCGCTGGCCGCCGGGGCCATCTCGCCGTCGTGGGCCCGGCACCTCTGCACCTGGACCGGCGCCCTGCCTGATGCCCAGCGGGACGGCGCCGGCCAGATCCTGCTGGCCGCCGCCGCGGCGGCGGGCGCCATCCTGCCCGACCTGGCCGCGCTGGCCGGGGAGATCCGCCGCCGCACCGCGAAGCCGGACCGCCACCCTGGCCGCCGACCTCCCGGCCACGGCAGGTCCGCCACCACCGCTGGGCCCGGCTGCGGCCGGCCGCCTGCGCCGAGCCGCCTGAGCGGCGGCTCGGCTGGGCGGCAGTGTTTCACGTGAAACAGCGTCCGGGCCCGCGCGGTGAGCCAGCCCTTCTAGCTGAGCTCCCAGAGCAGCCGGTAATAGCGGCTGCGCTCGGCGTCAAAGCTGACCCCGTAGGTGTCGAGCAGCAACTGCTCCCAGCCGGGCCCGTAGTTCCACCCGATGCTCCAGGTGGCGATGGCCAGGTCGGCCCAGCGGTCCGCCACGCCAAGGTCGCCGAGATCGACGTGGCCGGACCAGCGGCCGTCGTCGGTGATCAGCGTGTTCGGTGCGCAGGCGTCGCCATGGCAGACGACGAGCTTGTCGGCCGGCGGGATGTCCTGAACCTGGGCCAGCATGCCCTCGATGCCCAGTTCCCGGTGTTCCGGAGCCCAGTCGGAGGTGTCGAGGCGCCCGGCCGTGGCCGCCCGCTGCGCGGCGGCGATCCGGTCCTGCGGCATCCAGGAGAATGGGCAATCCGCGACCGGCAGGGCATCGTGCATCGCGCGGAGCCCTTGGCCGATGGCGATCACCGCCGTGCGCGGGTCGGCCAGCCAGCGCGGCGAAACTGCATTGTGACCGGGCAGGGCCGCCGTGACCAGCCAGGAACCTTCCACGTCGGCGCCCTGGCCGAGCACGCGCGGGACGGGACCGTAAGCGCCGGCCCAGGTCATCCGGGCCGCCTCGGCGGCCAGGTCCAGCGGGGAACCGGCGGGCGCCCATTTGACGAAGCGCCGGCCTGGGCCGTCTCCCGCCTCGAAGGTCAGCGCATGCTCGTTCTCCCAGGCCAGGCGCACCTGACCGGCCGCGGCCAGATCCCGGACCGCCCGGGGCGGCGTTGCTGGCCGCCGGTGTGGCTCGGTGCTCATTCGTTCACGGTGCCATACCGGGCCATCATGGACGGGTGGACCTGGATGCTTTCGTGCGCGACGGATACGTCGCCGTTCGCGAGGCGGTGGACGCCGGCACGGTGGCGGCGTGCCGGGAACAGATCTGGGCGGCGATGGAGTGCCGTGGTATCCGGCGGGACGACCCCGGCAGCTGGCCGCCGCTGGTGGAGGGCATGGGCGACCTGACGGGCGAGCCGTTCGTGGCGGCGTACCTGGCGCCGGCGCTGACCGCCGCCTATGACGAGCTGATCGGCCCGGGCCGGTGGCAGCGCTCAGTGCACCCGGCGGTCTTCGGGCCAACGGTGGTGGTGCGGTTCCCGGCGGAGGACGAGCGGGCCAACGCCGGGTACCACATCGAGGGCAGCTACCGCGGTCCTGATGGGCAGGACGGCTGGGTCAGCATCCACTCCCGGGCGCGCGGGCTGCTGGCGCTGTTCCTGCTCACCGATGTCGGCCGCAACGACGCGCCGACCCGGCTGCTGTGCGGCTCGCACCTGGCCGTCCCGCAGTTCCTGGCGCCCTACGGCGAGGCGGGCACCGATTCGGACGCGGACTTCTGGCGGCCGTCGACGCTGTGCATGACGGCCGCACACGCCACCGGGAAGGCGGGGGACGTTTTCTTGTGCCACCCGTTCATGGTGCACACGGCGACCTGGCCGCACCGGGGCGCCGGGCCCCGGATGATCGCGCAGCCCGCGGTCAACGCCCCCGCCGGCTTCGTGCTGGACGGCTCCGATCCCTCACCCGTGGCCCGGGCCATCGTCAAGGGCCTGGCGATGGCGGACTGAGGCCGGGGCCGCCGCCCGGGACGGCCAGCATGACCGCGGGCGCGCTCATATCCCGGATATGACCGCGGGCGCGCTCATATCCGGGACAAGCTGACCTCGCGGATGCTGGCCAGCAGTTCGTCCACATCCGCCGCTGTGGTGTCGAACGCCGTCATCAGCCGGACCACATGCCGCGGTTCATCCCAGACGTAGAACCCCCACTGGCGCTGCAGCGGCTCGATGAAGGCCGGGTTCATCGTGGCGAACACGCCGTTGGACTGGACCGGGTAGCACAACGTCACCCCCGGAATGTCCCGCAGCCCGGCGGCCAGCCGCTGGGCCATCAGGTTGGCCTGGGCCGCGTTGGCCAGCCAGGTCTCGTTTTCCAGCAGCCCGGCGAACTGCGCGGCGGAGAACCGCATCTTCGAGGCCAGCTGGAGCAGTTGCTTGCGCTGGAACGGCACCGGCCCGGTCAGGTCCGGGGGCATCACGATGACCGCTTCGGCGGCCACCGCGCCGTTCTTGGTCCCGCCGAAGCTGAGCACGTCCGCCTGCGCGGCCAGCTCGGCCAGACTGCAGCCCAGGTAGGCGGCCGCGTTGGCCAGCCGGGCCCCGTCGAGGTACAGCCGGAGCTCGTGGGCCCGGCAGAACTCACCGAGTTCCTGCAGCTCGGCCAGCGAATAGCAGGTGCCCAGCTCGGTGGCCTGCGTGAGGCACACGGCCCGTGGCTGAGCCCGGTGCTCATCGCCCCGGCCACCTAGCCGGGTGGCGACCAGATCGGGGGTCAGCTTCCCGTCCGGTGTCGTGACGGTGAGCAGCTTGCTGCCGAGCAGCCGTTCCGGGGCACCACATTCGTCGATGTTCAGGTGCGCGGACTCGGCACAGATGACGGCCTCGAACGGGCGTACCAGCAGGCTCAGGCCAACCACGTTCGCGCCTGTCCCGTTGAACACGAAGTACACCCCGCCGCGCGCCCCGAACCGGGCACCCAGCTGCTGGCTCACCCGCTCGGTCCACGGGTCATCGCCGTAGCCATGGGCGTCCCCGGCGTTGGCGGCACTGAGCATGCGCAGCACCGCCTCGTGCGCACCCGCGTGGTTGTCACTGCCGAAGCTCTTGGTCACGGGGTGAGCCTACGGCGTCAGTTGCCGCGGGCCGCCGCCAGCCGGAGCAGTTCCCGGCAGCTGACCCCGAGGTCCAGGCCGGCCGCGGTCAGCGCCATCGGCAGCGTGCTGGTCTCGGTCATCCCGGGGGCCACGTTGACTTCGAGGAAGAAAACGTCCGGGCCGGACACGATGAGGTCGGTCCGGGACAGGTCACGCAGCCCGAGCGCCCGGTGCGCGGTCACGGCGGCCTGCTCGGCCCGCGCCATCAGGTCGGCCGGAAGCCGGGCCGGGGCATGGAACTCGGTCTGCCCGGCCGTGTACCGGGCCGCGTAGTCGTAGCTGCCGCTCAGCGGGTGGATCTCCACCGGCGGCAGCGCGTTCGGGCCGTCGCCGAGGTCCAGCACACCCACCGCCACTTCGGTACCGGCGATGAACTGCTCGACCAGGGCCGTGTCGCCGTACCCGAAGCAGGTCATCATGGCGCTGGGTAGCTCGTCGGCGGCCAGCACCAGGGTGGCGCCCAGAGCCGACCCGCCGCGGGCCGGCTTCACGAACAGCGGCAGCCCGAGCCGGGCCACCACCCGCTCGAGAATCGCGCCCGCGCCCAGGTCGTGGAACGTCTCGCGGGGCAGCGTCACAGAGGGCGGGGTGCGCAGCCCGGCCGCCGCCGCGGCCGCCTTGGCGGTCGGCTTGTCGAACGCGGACCGGCTCGCGGCCGCGGTCGAGCCGACGTAGGGCACCGAGAGCAGGGCCAGCACCTCGCGGATGGACCCGTCCTCCCCGCACGCGCCGTGAATGGCCGGGAACACCGCCACCGGCGGGTCCGTGGTGATGGCCGGGATCAGCGCGGCGTCGGCGTCGGCCAGGTCGGCGTCCACCCCGATGTCCCGGAGCGCGTCCAGCACCCGGTCACCGGAGCGCAGCGACACGGCCCGCTCGGCCGACATGCCGCCCGCCAGGACCAGCACGTGTCCCAGGTCGCTCATGGGATGGGCCGGAACGTCGATCGCAGGTCCAGTTCGGTGCTGATCACGCCGGCCAGCCGCCGCACGCCTTCCCGGATCCGGTCGGGCTCGGGGAAGCAGTAGGACAGCCGCAGATGGTCCGCCCCGGAACCGCCCGAGTAGAAGCCGGTACCGGGCACGTAGGCCACCCGGGCCGCGATGGCCCGGGGCAGCATCGCCTTGGCGTCGATCCCGGGCAGCCCCAGCCACACGTAGAAGCCGCCGCCCGGCTCGGTCCACCGGCAGCCGGCTGGCATGCTGGCCCGCAGCGCGTCCAGCATCGTGTCCCGGCGCTCCCGGTACAGCTCGCGGAATACCTTGACCTGCTCCCGCCACGGCTGGCTGTCCAGGTACTCGCGGACCAGCAGCTGGGCCAGGCTGGAGTGGCACAGCACAGCCGACTCGGCGGCCAGCACCAGTTTGTCGCGCACCCCAGCTGGCGCCACAGCCCAGCCCACCCGCAGGCCCGGCGCGATGGTCTTGGAGAACGTACCCAGGTAAATGACGTGCTCGTCGTCGGCGCGCAGCGCCCGGGCCGGCTCGCCGTCGAAACCGAGCAGCCCGTACGGGTTGTCCTCGATGACCGGCAGCCCGGCCCGCTGGCAGATGTCCAGGATCGCCGCCCGGCGCGGCGCGGGCAGCGTCACCCCGGCCGGGTTGTGGAAGGACGGGCAGGTATAGAGGAACTTGGGCCGCCGCCCAGCGGCGGCCAGCCGGCCGAGCGTATCGGACAGCGCGCCGGGAACCAGGCCGTGGTCATCCATCGGAACATGGATCACATCCGCCTCATAAGAGGCGAAAGTACCCAGCGCTCCCACGTATGAGGGCCCCTCGGCCAGTACCACGTCACCCGGGTCCACGAAGATCCGGGTGAGCAGGTCGAGGGCCTGCTGCGAGCCGACCGTCACCACGACCTCGTCCGGGTGGGCCCGGATGCCCTCCAGCGACATCACGTCGCAGATGCCCTGGCGCAGCCCGGGATCACCCTGGCCGGAGCCGTACTGCAGGGCCACCGCGCCGCGGTCCGCCACCAGTTGCCCGGCCATCTCGCCCACCGCGTCCAGCGGCAGCGCCGAGATGTACGGCATCCCGCCGGCCAGCGAGACCACCTCGGGCCGGGCCGCCACCGCGAACAGGGCGCGGATCTCGGACGCCACCATGCCGCGAGCCCGCGCGGCGTAGTGGCCCAGAAACGGGTCCACCCGTGACGGGCTGGGGACAGGAGAACGCTGCTGCGATGACACGGCCACTCCAGGTATGGATGGGTACCATGTCAGAGTACGGGCCCGCTGCCCGGCACGCTCAGCGAACTCGTCTGCGGCGCCGACCGCCGCCACGATCACAGGGGTCAGGTCAGTGCCGCGCCGTCTCGTAAGTATCACCATGGACAATCTGGATGACCTGCCCAAGCGCTGCCGTCGCTGCGTGTTCTGGGAACTCGACCCGGCGAGCCACGCCCGCGCCGAAGAGGTGGGTGACCCGGCGCTGGAGAAAGAGGCCTGGATATCCTCCACGCTGCTGGAATGGGGCAGCTGCGGCAAGATCGCTTACGTGGACGGCGCGCCAGCTGGCTACGTGCTGTACGCGCCGCCGATGTACGTGCCCCGGTCGCTGGCGTTCCCGACCAGCCCGGTCAGTGCGGACGCGGTGCTGCTGATGACGGCCAGCATCCTCAGCGAGTTCACCGGCGGCGGGCTCGGCCGGATGCTGGTGCAGGGCGTGGCCAAGGACCTCACCCGGCGCGGGGTAAAGGCCATCGAGGCGTTCGGCGACCTGCGCTCGGACGGCCTGTCCTGCGTGCTGCCCGCGGATTACCTGCTCGCGGTGGGGTTCAAAACGGTCCGGCCGCACCACCACTATCCCCGGCTGCGGCTGGAGCTCAAGACGGCCGTGTCCTGGCGGGAGGACGTCGAGGTGGCCCTGGAGCGGCTGCTCGGCTCGGTGAGCCCGGAACGGGCCCTCCGCCTGGCCTAGCCCGTTCCGGGTGCCTGGCCGAGCCCGGCGGGCGCCGCTCTAGCCCGCCGCCGTGCCCCGCTCTTCGTGCAGCATCAGCAGCGAGTACGCGGCCACGGTCGAGTCATCCAGGATCATGGCGTTCCGGATCATGTCCTTGAATTCGGCTCGGTTCACCCAGCGCTGGCGCATGTCCTGCTCGGCCAGTTCCCGGTCCGGCTCGCCCTGGGTCAGCCCGGTGGCCAGGTAGGCGTGAAAGCCCTGGCTGCTGGTGCCGTGCGAGCAGTGCAGGTAGCCGAGCAGGGTGAGCCGGGCGGCGCGCAGGCCGGTCTCCTGGGCCAGTTCCAGCCGGGCCAGGTCCTCGGGGTCCCCGGTGCCGCGGTCCGGGAACCCGCCCTGCGGGAAGTTCCAGGTCCGCCGCCCGACCGGGTACCGGAACTCCTCCACCAGGCAGAGCCGGTCCGCCTCGGCCGGGATGACCAGCGCGAAGTCGGGCTTGTCCACGACCGCGTACGTGCCCCGGCTGCCATCCCGGCGCTCGATCTCATCGCAGCGCAGCGAGATGTGGGCATCCTCGTAGACCACGCTGGAGGACAGCGTCCGGATGTCCGGGCCGGCCGGTGACCCAGCCGGGCCGGCCGGTGACCAAGCCGGATCAGATGAAGTCGGCAAGTTCCTTGAGCAGGGCGGACTTCGACTTGGCCCCGACCACCTGCTTGACTACCTCGCCGCCGGAGAACACGTTCAGCGTCGGGATGAGCATGATCCCGTACTTCTGCGCGGTCTGCGGGTTCTCCTCGATGTTCAGCTTGACCACGTCGATCTTGTCGGCGTGCTCCGTGGCGATCTCCTCGAGAACCGGGGCAACCTGGCGGCACGGGCCGCACCATTCGGCCCAGTAGTCCACGATGACCGGCTTGCTGTTCTTCACGACTTCCGCGTCGAAAGTCGCATCGGTCACGACCTTGGTTGCGCCCACGGCGATTGCTTCCTTTCCCGTTGTCTCGGACTTGTCAGGACTCGTGGTCCGCGAGCCACCGCTCGGCGTCCAGCGCCGCCGCGCATCCGGTGCCCGCCGCCGTTACCGCCTGGCGGTACGTGTGGTCGACCACGTCGCCGCAGGCAAACACCCCGTCCACGCCGGTCCGCGTGCTCGGCTGCTCGACCAGGAGGTAGCCCTCCTTGTCCATCGGCAGCTGGCCGGTGAACAGCTCGCTGCGCGGGTCGTGCCCGATGGCCACGAACAAGCCGTTGACCTCGATCGTGCTTTCTTCGCCGGTCTGCGTGTCGAGCAGCCGCAGGCCGGTGACCTTGTTCTCGCCGAGCACCTCGGCCACCTCGGTGTTCCACCGGAACTGGATCTTCGGGTTGGCCAGCGCCCGGTCCTGCATGATCTTGGAGGCGCGCAGCTGGCCGCGGCGGTGGATGACCGTCACCGAGTTGGCGAACCGGGTCAGGAACGTGGCCTCCTCCATGGCCGAGTCACCCCCACCGACCACGGCGATGTCCAGCTCGCGGAAGAAGAAGCCGTCACACGTGGCACACCAGGAAACACCGTGCCCGGAGAGCCGTTTCTCGCCCGCTACGACTAGCTCGCGGTAGCGCGAGCCGGTGGCCACGATCACCGTGCGGGCCCGGTAGGTCTCGCTGGCCGTCCTGATCATCTTGGGGGTGGCGGCCAGATCCACCTCGGTCACGTCGTCAGCGATCAGCTCGGCGCCGAAGCGCTCGGCCTGCTTGCGCATCGAGTCCATCAGGTCGGGGCCGAGCACGCCGTCCGGGAAGCCCGGGAAGTTCTCCACGTCGGTCGTCTGCATGAGTGCGCCGCCCGCGGTCACCGAGCCCTCGAACACGAGGGGGGACAGCTTGGCCCGCGCCGCGTAGATCGCGGCCGTATAGCCCGCCGGACCTGAGCCGATCACGATTACATCGCGTACCACGTCTGATTGCCCTTCGCTGCGTTCCGGGGGTGTCAACCGATCCTAGGGCGCGCAGATTCCCGGCGCCCCAGGTCCGCCCCCTTGCAGGCATTATCCCGCGCCGGGCGTGGAAGTCACGGTCAGCGGGGCGGAGTCCAGCTCCGCGCATGAGTAGCTGACCGCGATGACCTTGCCCGGGCTGCCGCCCAGCACCATCACCACGGCCGGGTGCTGATCGTATCGGGCCAGGTCAACCATGGTCACCGGCCGTTGCCGCGCGGTCCGGGTGACACAGGTCGCGACGTTGGGCGACAGCCGGGCGACCCCGGGCACCGCGCTGACCCTGCTCTTCGCGGCCACCAGGACGGCCTGCCGGGCCAGCGTCCGGCGCTGGTAGTCGGTGCCGCTACGCACGTACCGCGAGGTGCCGATGTTGCCGCCGGGGTTGTTGGGTGCGGCGAGGCCGGAGTGGATGTCGTGCCCGCCGGGTGACACGTTGGGGCCGGCCTTGACGGCCGAGCGGTGCGGTGGCGGCCCGGCGGCTCCCGACGACGCCGAGGACGCCGAGGACGGGCCGGACGAGCCGGACTGGGCCACCGCGTAGCCGATGCCGCCCGCGGCCACCAGCGTCACACCGGTCGCGGCCAGGATGCGCAGCGCGGCCGGGGACCACCGCGGGTTGCGCCGCGGCGGCCGCGGCGCCGGCGCTGGCGTGCCCGGCTCGGCCGCGCCCGGCTCGGCGGCGCGGCGGGCCGATTCGGCGCTCAGCGCGGCGTCCAGCCGGGCCGCGACCGCGGACGGCACGAGCGGTGCCGGCACCTGGCTGAGCCGGGTGGACACGTCGGTGAGCTGCGCGGCG
Source organism: uncultured Actinomycetes bacterium (assembly GCA_963834515.1). Lineage (GTDB taxonomy): Bacteria > Actinomycetota > Actinomycetes > Streptosporangiales > Streptosporangiaceae > RYN-230. Next base: position 715,893 of record CAWICB010000003.1, read on the forward strand.
GTCCGGCGGCACTCCGCGCAGCCGGACAGGTGAGCACGGACCCGCGCCGTACCGCGGCGGCCCAGCAGCCCCTCGGCGTACCGGGCCAGGGACTCCGCCTCCACGTGCGCCCTCATGACTGGTCCTCACCCGCTCCTTCCGCTGGAGGTGAGACGCGCGGTACGCCCGGCTGGTTCCGCAGATGTGCCAGTTGCGGCAGCAGCCGGGCCCGGCCCCGGGCGCAGCGGCTCTTCACCGTGCCCGGGGAGACGCCCAGGATCTCCGCCGTGTCCGCCACCGGGTAGCCGAGCATGTCCACCAGGACCAGCGCCGCGCGCTGCTCCGGGACCAGCGTGCGCAGCGCGGCCAGCACGTCCAGCTTGGTGTCCCGGTCGGCATCCTCCAGCGGCGTCCGGGCCAGCGCGTCGAGCGCCTCGCCCCCGCTGAGCGCGGGCCGCGCCGCGCGGCGGCGCATCCGGTCCAGGCAGGCGTTGACCACGATCCGGTGCAGCCAGGTGGTCACGGCCGATTCGCCGCGGAAATCCGCCGCCCGCCGGAACGCCGAGATCATCGCGTCCTGCAGCGCGTCCGCAGCCTCGTCCGGGTCCCCGAGCGTGCGGAGCGCGACCGCCCAGAGCCGGTCCCGGTGGCGCACGAACAGGATGCCGAACGCCTCCTGGTCGCCACTGACATGGCGGCGCAGCAACTCAGCGTCGGAGGGCTCGGCCTGCGCGCCCGACGGGCCAGACAGCGCCGGGCCGGGCTGGCCGGCCACCGGTCAGCCCGATCCGTGCAGGACGACGTTGTAGATGAACGCCTCGAACTGACCGTTGCTGCCGGCCAGCGGGGGCAGTTTGGTGAACCAGATCAGCACGTACCGGCCGGACGCCGAGGCGCTGGTCCGGAACGTCTGGGTGCCGGATCCGACGTTCTTCTCCTTGGCCACCTTGGTGAACGAGGCCAGGCCCTGCGGGGAGATGCTGGCGTTGCTGCCGACCTCGATGTCCACGTTGGCCCCTGCTTCCGGGCCGAACGTGAGCTGGATGGACCTCAGCCGCACCGGCTTGCCCATGTCGATCAGCAGGCCGGTGCCCGCCTTGAGGCCGCCGAAGAACGGGCTCTGGTCGTAGAACTGCGTGTGCCAGGCCGTGGCCGGCTTGTTGTCGATGGCCAGCCCGGCCTGGCCGTTGTCTTCGTCGCCCGGGTCGTTGGCCAGGCCGAGCGCGTCGAAGCCCTCGGCCTTGACCGGGGTGAGCAGGGCTTTCCCGGCCGAGGAGCCCGAGTGGCTGGGTGAGCGGCCGGCCGCGGCCGGCGCGCCGCCGCCCTTGTTACGGCTCAGGCCGTACAGCCCGGTGCCGATCGCGGCCAGCACCAGCAGCACGATGAGGGCCAGCACCGCCTTGCTGACCGGGGTCCGGCCGGCTGGCGGCCGGGCCGGGCGGCGCTGCTGGGGGCGGGGCTGAGGTGGCGGCCAGCCACCGCCGCCCGCGTACTCGGCGGGCCCGGCATCGGTCTGGTGATAGACCGGGGCGGCGTAACCGCCCGTCCAGGGCCCGGCCGCGGGCGGCGGCGCCGCCGGAGCCGGGATCACCTCGAACAGGGCGTCCGCCAGCAGGCCCGGGGTGGTCAGCAGCGGGCCACGGCGCCGCTCGCGCTGAAACAGGCCCTGGCAGGTCACCTCGTCGATGGACGCGGGAACGCCCGCGCAGACCTGGCGCGGGCTGCACGGGATGCCGTCGGCCAGCGGGGCCGGGGGCAGGGTGCCCATGCCCGGCCCGGGCCAGTAGCGGGTCAGCGCGGCGTACAGCAGCATGGCCAGGCCGCGGGTGTCGGCCAGGGCCGGGTCGTCCGCGGTGATGTCGGACAGTGCCGCATCGATGCCGACGCCGAGCACCTTCACCCCGCCGCCTGGCGTCCAGCGCAGTGACTGCGGGGTCAGGCAGAGATGCGCCATGCCGGTCGCGTGCGCGGCGGCCAGGGCCTCGGCCGCCTCGGCCACGATCTCCGCGCCCCGGGCGGGCTCCAGCGGGCCGTCCGCCAGCAGGTCGTCCAGCGAGTCGCCGGCTACCCACTCCATCACCACGTAAGCCGAGTCCCAGTCGTCCTCGACGTCGAAGACCTGGGCCAGCCGGGCGTCGGTGAGCCGGCTCGCCGCGCGCGCCGCGGTGAGCACCTCACTGATCCGCGGGAAACCCGGCGCGAACGTCAGCACCGAGACGGGCCGGGCCAGCGTCTCGTCGATAGCCTTCCAGGCCGACCAGCCGCCGCTGTCGTCGATCCGGTCCTCGAGCCGGTAGCGACCGCCGAGGCGGGTACCGGGTTCAGAGATAAAGGTGCTCATAAGTCTGAAGTCAGGAGCGGGGCGGGCTCCCGACCCTCCTTCCGAGCCCCCGCGGATCAGGCAGCAATGTCGAGCGCGTCATCGTGGTGCCGTACACCATGCTAAGCCGCGCACAGCGGCCAGGCGTGTCCCGGCTGCCCTACCACCGCAAACCGTTACACGTGAGAGACACCAGGTTCGGTTCCCGGTATCCTCCCGGCTTACTCCCGGTGCCCTCACCGGCCCAGCCGGGCCCGCACCGTGCCGAGCAGGTCGGTCACCTCACTGATATGCAGCGCGCGGGAGAACAGGAAGTAGAGGAACACCCCGCCGCCACCGCCCAGCACCACGGTGACCAGCCCGTACAGCGGGCCGGCCGGGATCAGGACGCCGATCATGAAGGTTACCGCCCAGGCGAACAGCAGCGCCGGGAACGCGGCCAGGTGCATCCGCACCAGGGTGCGGCTGATCTCGTGGCCGGCCAGGCCACCGAGTCGCCGGCTGGCGATCCGCCAGGCCAGCAGCATGCCGGCCAAGTTACCCAGGCCGAACGCCACGCCGAGACCCTCCACCACGTGGCCGGCCGGCAGCAGGTACAGCGCGAGCAGGCTGGCACCGCTGTTGACGATCATGGTGGCGACACCGATGAACATGGGCGTCCGGCTGTCATGCAGCGCGTAGAACACCCGGAGCAGCAACTGGAACATCATGTACGGGACCAGGAACAGGGAGAACGCGGCGAACACCTCGCCGGTGTAGCGGTTCTCGGCCACCGTGGTGCTGCCGCCGTGCGCGATGCCGAACAGGAACTCGGCCAGCGGGCCACCCAGCACGATCAGCAGCAGGGCGGCGGGCACCACCACCGCCGAGGCCAGCCGGACGCCGGTGGAGAAATCGCCGCGTACCAGCGGGAACCGGCGCTCCGCCGCGTGCGCGCTCATCCGGGGCAGCAGGGCCGTGATCACCGACACGCCGACCACCGCGTACGGCAGCTGGAACAGCATCCAGGCGTACGTGTAGGTGGAGAACGAGTCGTAGCTGACGTGGGTCGATGCCGCGTTGGCCACGTTCTGCACGACCAGGAACGACACCTGGGTGGTGACGATGTAGCCGAACAGCGGGGCAGCCATCCGGCGGATCTCGGTTACCTCGGCCCGGCGGAAGTCGAAGCGTGGCCGCCAGCGGAAGCCGACCCGGCGCAGCGCCGGGATCAGGGCGGCGGTCTGCACGACGATGCCCAGCGTGGTGCCGAGGCCGAGCAGCTGGACCTGGGCGGCCGAGATATCCGCGGGGTTGGCGCCGATACCGCCGGTGGTCATGAACAGCAGCAGGACGCCGATGACCACCACGTTGTTCAGCACCGGGGTCCACATCGGCGCCGCGAAGCTGCCCCGCGCGTTCAGGATCCCGCCCGCCATCGAGCTGACCCCGTAGAAGAAGATCTGCGGGATGAAGAAGTAGGCGAAGATCACCGTGAGGTGCCGCTCAGCGCCGGTCAGCGCGTGCGCGTACAGGGCGACCAGCAGGCTGGCGGCCAGCGTAGCGACCAGGGTGAGGCCGAACAGCGCGCACGTGGCCAGGGTGAACATCCGCTGGCTGTAGGCCTCGCCGGCGTCCCGGTCCCGTCTGGCCGCGCTGACCAGCAGCGGTACCACCACGGCGCTCAGGATGCCGCCGAGCATCAGGTCGTAGACCGCGTTGGGCAGCGTGTTGGCGTTGTTGTACGCGTTCGCGACCAGGGTGTATCCGAGCGCGTAGACGGTTATCAGCGTACGCAGGAAGCCGGTGCCGCGGGAGGCCAGCGTGCCCAGCGCCATCACGCTGCTGGACCGGGCCAGGCTGGGCCCCTCTGGCCCGCTGCCCTGGCGGCTGGGGCCCGGCCGGCCGGGGCCAGGCGGCCGTCCGCCCGGGGCGCCGCCAGCCGGGCCGGGCGGCTGCGGCGGCCGCTCGCGCCGGGCCGGCTCGCGCGGGGCGGGCTCGCCTGGGGCCGGCTCGCGCGGGGCCGGCTCGGAGAAGCCCGGGTCGGGATATCCCAGGTCCTCGTATCCGGGCACGGCATAGCCCGGGGGCGGGTAAATCTCGTCCCGGTAGCGGGGCCGCTCCGGGGCCGGGTAGGCCTCGCCCGGCCAGCGGGCCGGCTCGCGCGGGCTCGGGTAGCGCGGGTCGCGGTAGCCCTGCGCCCCGGGTGCCCGGTAGCGGTTTACGTCCGGCTGGCCGCGGTAGCCTGGGCCGGGATAGCCCGGATCGGGATAGCCCGGGCCCGGATAGCCCGGGTCCGGATGGGCCGGGTCCGGATGGGCCGGGTCCGGATGGGCCGGGTCCGGATAGGCCGGCCCGCCGCCGTCCTGATCGGTGCTGGCCTGCGCACCACGGCCCGAGGCGCGGCGCCGTCCCGGGGCCCGGCGGCGCCCTGGGCCGCGGCCGCGGTCAGGACCGCTCCACCCGGCCTGGGGCGCTGGCGTATTCATCCGGCTCCTCGGGAGTGTCGGCAGGTCCGGGCTTCCTGTTGACCGTATCCGTTTCGTCCGGCGATCCGCCGGGATCCACGAGAGTAGCGCCCTGACCAGCGGGACCACTGCCGGCCCGGCGGCCGCGGCGGACCGCGCGGCCGGCTGACACGAGCACGAACAGCCCGCACGCCAGCGCGACGATGACCAGGGCCTCGGTGCCGAAATGGGTCGCGTCCACGGTGACCTGGGCACCTGGTCCAGGCAGCGGCGACCCGTTCGGGGCGAGCAGGCTCAGCTTGAGTACGGTCGAGCCCGCGACCGACGAGCGGACCCGGACCGCCACCGTCTTCTGCTCGAACTTGGCGATGGTGACCGGGGTGGACTTGTACAGAATGGTCAGCCGGCTGGACGGGGCCTCGACCAGCAGCCGGACCGTGACCGGCTGGCCCAGCTTGTTGATGATGGACACCGGCACCGGCCCCGACTTGCCGGTCAGCGTGACCTGGCCGCCACTGTCGATGATCCGGATCTGGTGCGAGCGGGCGGCGACGAAGCCGGCCACCCAGGACAGCAGGTGCTTGGCCTCGGCCGGGTCGCCGCGCCAGGCCGAGGACTCGATGGCCGCCACCGCGCCGGACAGGTACCTGCCGTCCGGTACGCCCAGCATGCTGGCCTGCACCCGGATGGCCGCTTCCAGGCCGCGGACCTTGCGGAGCAGCGACCGGTGCAGTTCGCCGTGGCCGAACTGCTGGGGCGGCGGCGGCCTGCGGGCCACCTGGCCAGCGTGGCCGGGCGCGGCCAGCAGGCTGCTCAGGCTGGCCGGCTGCAGCCACGGGGCGGTGTCGGTCTCCTGCAGCAGCGCGGCGGCCAGCCCGGCGGCCGGGTTCCACTGCCGGGGCGGCGTGATGACCACGGAGCGGGCCAGCCCGGGGCGCTCGGCCGCGATCATCGCCGTCTCGGCCAGGAAGCGCTGCTCGGTGGCGAACGCCGCGGCGGCCGGGGACCGGCCGGCGGCCGTCGGCGCCCCGGCCAGCACCCGGGTCAGCGCAGCGTCGGCCAGCGCCACGTGCAGGCCCGCGTTGACCCCGTCCGGCGTGGTGGTGATGGCGCTCGGCGTGTACGGCACCAGCCGGGCCGGCGGCATCATGCTGCTGTTCAGCACGACCGTGCCGATCTGGTTGGCGGCCAGGCTGCCGAGCACCCCGTAATCAGCGATCCCGTTGGCCGGCCAGTCGATGCGCCCGCCGGCCGGGCGCTGCACCGCGCCCAGCAGGCTGGGGCTGGCCGCCACCTCGCGCCCCTTGGCCAGCGCCCGGGCCAGGTCGCTGTCCAGGCCCGCGTGGGCCAGCGCCGACACGTCCACGTCCGCGTACGGGGTGGTAAAGAAGTCCTGCTGCCGGGCCAGCGCGTGCACCTGGGCCAGCCAGGCCCGCGCGGCCGGGCTGGCCGGCCTGGTCACCGTGCCGGTGCAGGTAGGGGTGCCGCCCACCCGGTAGGCGTGGGTCATCATGGCCACGCTGGACAGCAGGGCCGGGTCGATGGCCCAGGTCAGGTCGGCGGTCACGCCGGCCGGGCTGGTGCCGGCCGCCAGCAGGCCGCCCAGCCGGCCGGTGCTGGCCAGGCTGGTGGCCAGGCCATTGCTGAGCAGCGCGTGGCAGGCGGCCTGCTCGGGCGGCGCGATGAGCGGCCAGATCCAGGCCACCTGTTCCGGGTCGGTCAGCCCGGCGGCTGCCCGGCTGCCCGGCCAGAACGGCAGGAACGTGTAGTCGTCAGCACGCGCCCCGGTGCCGGTATCGGCCTGGGCGGCCAGCGGGTACACGCCGAACTGGGTCATGCCCAGGGTGGCCACCGGCACGGTCACCGTCCAGGACCGGGTGGCCCCGGGCTGGAGCACGCCGGGCAGCGTGTCCAGCGCCCCGGTCACCGGCAGGTCCACCGGCAGCTGCCCGGCTTCGTAGCTGGCCAGCTCGCTGCGGTTGCCGAACGGGACGCTGGAGGACCACAGCTGGACCGACACGGCGGATTGCGCGGTAGCGGTGCCATTACGCACCGTGCCGGTCACGGTGACCCGTTTGCCCGGCCGGGCCACCTGCGGGCTGACCGAAGTGATGGCGATCGTTACCTTCGGCGGGGCACCGGCCGCCGTTCCGGCGGCGGCCGGGCTGACCGCGAGCGGCCCCGCGGCCAGCGCCATGATGCCAGCGGCCGCGGCCAGTCGGCTGGCCCGGCCGCGGGACGCTGGGCGCTGACGCGGCATGCTGGGAATGGTATTGCCGTTCCCTGGGTGCTCCTTCAGGTTCAGGGGTTCCGGATTTCCCCTGGCCTCTGCTAACCCCTACCCTCAATGCCCGTGCCAGATACCCCGCCGATCGGCCCGCAGCAGCGCGAGGCTGCCGCGGCGCTGCTGCGCGCGCCCGCGGCGCCTGCCCTGGAGCTGGGCCGGGTGTTCGCCCGGCACGGGCACGAGCTGGTCCTGGTGGGCGGGACGGTCCGCGACGTGTTTCTGCGCCGCGAGAACAGCGATCTGGACCTGGCCACCGACGCGCTGCCGGAGCAGGTGCTGCAGATCGCCCGGGGCTGGGCCGACCGGGTGTGGGAGACCGGTATCGAGTTCGGCACCGTGGGGCTGCGCAAGGGGCCCACCATCTTCGAGATCACCACGTACCGGAGCGAGACCTACCGGCCCGAATCGCGCAAGCCAGTCACCCGGTACGGCTCGTCGCTCGAGGAGGACCTGCGCCGCCGTGACTTCACGGTCAACGCGATGGCCGCGCGGCTGCCGTCGCTGGAGCTGGTCGACCCGTTCGGTGGCCTGGCTGACCTGCGGGACAAGCTGCTGCGCACCCCGGGCAGCCCGGCCAGCTCGTTCACCGACGACGCGCTGCGCATCATGCGGGCGGCCCGGTTCACCGCGCAGCTCGGCTTCACGGTCGTGCCCGAGGTAGCCGCGGCCATGGCTGAGCTGGCCAGCCGGCTCGGCGTGGTGTCGGCCGAGCGGATCCGCGACGAGCTGACCAAGCTGATGCTGGCCCCCGGCACCGGCCCGGTGCGCGGCATCGAGCTGCTGGTGGACACCGGCGTGGCCGACGTGGTGCTGCCCGAGGTGCCCAGGCTCCGGCTGGAAACCGATGAGCACATGCGGCACAAGGACGTGTACCAGCACTCGCTGACCGTGCTGCAGCAGTCCGTCGACCTGGAGCCCCGGTACGGGCTGGAACCGGACCTGAGGCTCCGGCTGGCCGCGCTGCTGCACGACATCGGCAAGCCGAAGACGCGGACCCTGCTGCCCGACGGGCGGGTCGCGTTCCACCACCACGAGGCGGTCGGCGCGGCCATGGCCCGGTCCCGGCTCCGGGCGCTCCGCTTCCCGGCCGCCGTGGTGGCCGACGTGACCACGCTGATCGCGCTGCACCTGCGGTTCCACGGGTACGGGCCGGGGGAGTGGACCGACGCCGCGGTGCGCCGCTACGTGCGGGACGCCGGCCCGCAGCTGACCAGGCTGCACGTGCTCACCCGGGCCGACTGCACGACCCGGAACAAGGCCAAGGCGGCCCGGCTGGCCCGGGCCCAGGACGGCCTGGAGCAGCGCATCGCGCAGCTCAGTGCGGAAGAGGAGCTCAAGAAGATCCGGCCCGACCTGGACGGTCACCAGATCATGCAGATCCTCCGCCTGCCGCCGGGCCGGGACGTGGGCCGGGCCTACAACTACCTGCTCGAGCAGCGCATGGAGCACGGCCCGCTGGGCGAGGAGCGGGCCACTCAGGAACTGCTCGGCTGGGCCGAGCGGGAAGGGATATCCGGGCCGCCGGGCAGCGATCCGCCGGACGGCTCCCGGCCAGCCAGCCAGTAGGCCGCCGCGGCCACCAGGTACCCGGCCGCCACCAGCACGATGATCACCGGCGACCGCCCGTCATCCGGCATGAACGCCGCGCCCAGCGCGGCGCCGCAGACGAACGTGATGTTGAACGCCATGTCGTAGAACGAGAAGACCCGGCCCCGGTAGGCGTCGTCGACTTGCTCCTGCAGGATCGTGGTGCTGCAGATGGCTACGCCCTGCCCGACCAGGTTCAGCCAGAACCCGATGATCAGGTACGCGGGCTGGCTGAACGTCTCGCCCAGCGCGCCCATCACCACCCCGCCGCTGGCCAGCAGCAGCGCCATCCAGGCCGGCTTGCCCAGCCGCCGGGACAGCCCCGGGGTGACCAGCGCGGCGCACCCGTAGCCCACCGCCGAGACCAGGACCAGCACGGTGAAGTGGCTGAGCGCGGCGTTGGCCCCGGCCGACCGGTAGAAGTAGTTCCGGTACAGCAGGATGGACATCAGGAACAGGACCCCGTAAAGCAGCCGGTTGGCGCCGGTAACGCCCAGCGCGGCGGCCGGGCCGCGGCGCCGGAGCACGTACCGGGCCCCGGCCACCAGCCCGGCCGCCACGATCGCGACCTCGCCGAGTACCGTGCCGGCCGCCCGTTCGGCGGCGTCCGGCCCGAGCAGGTCGCGGCGCATGGCCCGGGCCACCACCCCGGCGGCCAGGTAGCAGCAGCCGCCGGCCAGCAGGGTGATCGCCGAGCCGGTCTGCCCACCGCCGGTGGCCACGTGTACGCCCAGGCCGGCCAGCCCGCCGACCGAGGCCATGATGCCGCCCGCGGTGGGCGACACCGAGTTGGCCATGACCAGCTTGTCCTCGGCCACCACGTGCGGCAGCGCGGCAGACAGCGAGGACAGGAAGAACCGGTTGACCCCGAGCACCAGCAGCACGCTGGCGTACAGCGGGACGCCCAGGTTACCCGACGCGACCAGGGCCGCGGTGAGCACCACGAACAGCGAGCGGGCCGCGGCCGAGTAGACCAGGATCTGGCGCCGCGACCAGCGGTCGATGAACACCCCGGCGAACGGGCCGATCAGCGAGTAGGGCAGGTACAGCACGGCGAACGCGACCGCGGCCGACGCCGGGTTGGGGAACGTCGTCTTGTTGAAGAAGACATAGGAGCCGAGCCCGGCGGTGAACACCCCGTCACCGGTCTGCGAGATCAGCCGGGTGGCGAACAGCCGCCGGAAGTCCCGCTCGCGCAGCACGATGCGCAAGTCGGCAACGAAGGAGCTGGCGGGCAGGAACGGCACCCGATCAGCCTACGGCCGGCCACCCCGGACGGCACCGTGGCGCAGCCTTGATCGTGGCCAACCGGTGCCGGATGCTTGACTCCCGATTGACCACGATCAGGCGTTAGGTATGGGTCAGGGTTACCGTTCGATCTCGCCGCGGATGAACTGCTCGACCAGGTCGCGGGCCACGTCGTCGCCGTACTGCCGGGGCGGTGACTTCATGAAGTAGGACGCGGCGGACAGCACCGGGCCGCCGAGGCCGCGGTCCTGGGCGATCTTGGCGGCGCGGATCGCGTCGATGATCACCCCCGCCGAGTTGGGCGAGTCCCACACCTCGAGCTTGTACTCCAGGTTCATCGGGACGTCGCCGAACGCGCGGCCCTCCAGCCGGATGTAAGCAAACTTCCGGTCGTCCAGCCACGGCACGTGGTCGGACGGGCCGATGTGCACCGCGGCCTTCTCCATCTCATGCGGGATCTGCGAGGTCACCGACTGGGTCTTGGACACCTTCTTGGACACCAGCCGCTTGCGCTCCAGCATGTTCATGAAGTCCATGTTGCCGCCGAAGTTCAGCTGGTAGGTGCGGAGCAGTTCCACCCCGCGGTCCTCGAACAGCTTGGCCAGCACCCGGTGCGTGATGGTCGCGCCGACCTGCGACTTGATGTCGTCGCCGATGATCGGCACGCCGGCCGCGGTGAACTTGGCCGCCCACTCCGGGTCGGAGGCGATGAACACCGGCAGCGCGTTGACGAACGCCACCCCGGCGTCGATGGCGCACTGCGCGTAGTAGCGGTCAGCCTGCTCGGATCCCACCGGGAGGTAGCAGACCAGCACGTCGGCGCCGGACTCGCGAAGCGCTGCGGTCACGTCCACCGCCGGGTCGGCCGACTCGGAGATCATCTCCTGGTAGTACTCGCCCAGCCCGTCCAGGGTCGGGCCGCGCTGCACGGTGACGCCGGTCGGCGGTACGTCGGCGATCTTGATGGTGTTGTTCTCGCTCGCCCCGATGGCCTCGGCCAGGTCACGGCCCACCTTCTTGGCGTCCACGTCGAACGCGGCCACGAACTCCACGTCGCGGACGTGGTACGGGCCGAACCTGACGTGCATCAGCCCCGGGACGCGGCCGTCCGGGTCGGCATCCTTGTAGTACTCCACGCCCTGGACCAGGGAGCTGGCGCAGTTGCCCACGCCGACGATGGCTACCCGAACCGAACCCATGGGGTTTACTCCTTCTCTCAGCCGTGTTGGCTTGTCAGGTTGTCCTGTTAATCAGCACCGGGACCGGACTCGCTGTCCGCCTGGCGCTCCGAAGCGATCAGCTCGTTCAGCCAGCGCACCTCGCGCTCCACCGACTCCAGGCCGTGCCGGTGCAGCTCGAGCGTGTAGCTGTCCATCCGCTCCCGGGTCCGGGCCATGGCCCCGCGCACGCCGTCCAGCCGTTCCTCCAGCCGGGTACGCCGGCCTTCCAGGATGCGCAGCCGGATGTCGGCCCGGGTCTGCCCGAAGAACGCGAAGTGCACCCCGAACCCGTCGTCGTCCCAGGCGTCCGGGCCGGACTCGGCCAGCAGGTCCTGCAGCCGCTCCTTGCCCTCCGCCGTCAGCCGGTAGACGATCTTGGACCGGCGGGACAGCGGCTTGGCTGCCCCCTCCGGGACCTCGGGGGACTCCTCGGCGATCAGCCCGTGCGCGAGCAGCTCCTTCAGGCACGGGTACAGCGACCCGTAGCCAAAGGCGCGGAACGCGCCCAGCGTCGAGTTGAGCCGCTTGCGCAGCTCATAGCCGTGCATCGGCGTCTCGTGCAGCAGCCCGAGGACCGCTAGCTCGAGGACGCGCGACCGTTGCCCGACCATGCCTGCCCGCACCTCCCTCGCCCGGCTGGTGCCCCGGTGTGCCGAAGCGATGTATCGAACCGATACATCGTCAAGATATGACGAGCGGAGACATTGCGCAAGTGAAGGCTGATCTGACCAGTACCGGACGAGGATTTCTCTGGCCCTGGGAGGCGCCCGGAGGGCGTCTCCCAGGGCCAGATATCCCGGGGGGTTCAGGGGGGTCGCCCCCCGGGACAAGTACAGGGGTCGCCGTCCCGGACCGATACCTTTTACGCTGTCAGGGATGGGACTTCGCCGATCGGTCGTGGACTACGGGCTTGCCCGCCGGGCAACGCTCGCGTCCGTGCTGGCCGGGCACACCACGCTGGCGGATGTCTGCGACGCCCACCCCTACCTGCTCCGCGCGGCGAGATTTCACGGTGAGGCGACCGAGGTGGCCTGCCCGATCTGCCGCCGGGCCAAGCTGACTCACGTCACGTACGTGTACGGCGACGAACTCGGGCCGTATGCCGGCCGGGTTAAGCAGGGGCCGGAACTAGCCGAGATGGCGTCCCAATACGGGGAGTTCCGGGTATATGTGGTCGAGGTCTGCCAAAGTTGTGCCTGGAACCACCTCGCCTCGTCCTATGTTCTCGGCACGGGTGAGCCGCCTGCCCGGCGCACCCGGCGGGCCCGGGCCGGAGAGTAACGACGGGACAGGCGCCGCCGTTCTTGGTCAGTGACGGCGGGGGCGGCACCGCCCAGCCAGGGCGGCCAGGCAGCCCGGGAGCAGAGTCAACGGCGCGGTAAGCAGTTGTGACGAATTTCTAACCCGCGCCAGGCAGCCCGTACCACCGGATACCGTGAGGCCCCAGCCTGACACTCGCCCACGACTTGCCGCACCGAACCAGCGAGGACGCGTGAGTAACCCAGACTTCCCCGGGGCTTACCCCCCCGGTCCCCGTGATCCGGGGCGCCCCGGCCAGAGCGGGCGCTCCGGCCCGCCCAGCCGCGGCGACTACCCGCGCGGCGACTACGCCCGCGGGGACGCTGGGGACTACCGCTGGGACCGCAGCCGGGCGCCGCGGGCCCCGTCCGACGGCGGCCGCGCCGGGCGCCGGGCGGCCCGCAGCGCCCCCCGCGGCCGGGGGCCGAGCGCCAGGGACCGGCTCGCCGAGCAGCTCGGCACGCAGCCGGGCCGCTACCCCGGCGACGGCTACCCGCCCGGCCCGGATGGCGGCCGGATGACCGCCGCCGGCTACCCGCGCGGCCGCACTGGCGGCGGGAATGGCCAAGGCGGGAATGGCCGCGGCAATGGCCGTGGGCGGGGGGCCCGGCCGCGCCGGAAAGGGAACTGGTGGCGGCACTGGACCTGGAAGAAGGCCATCGGCATGTCGCTGGCCACCGGGGCCGGGTTCTTCATCCTGGTCCTCATCGGTGTGTTCTACATGTACGCCCGGACGCCGATCCCGGTGGCGTCGGAGTTTGCCCAGGGCCAGCAGTCCCGGGTGTACTTCCGCGACGGCAAGACGCTGGTCGGCATGTTCGGCAGCACGGACCGGGAGATCCTCAGCTCCAACCAGATCCCGAATATGGTCAAGCACGCCATGGTGGCGGCCGAGGATAAGCACTTCTACAACGAGGGCGGCGTCTCGCCCACCGGCATGATCCGGGCCGCCATCGCCGACCTGACCAGCGGATCGGTCCAGCAGGGCGGCTCGACCATCACCCAGCAGCTGGTGCGCAACTACTACCTGGGCATCGGCGACTCGGAGACCGCGACCCGGAAGATCAAGGAGATCTTCGTCGCCGAGAAGCTGGCCTCGCAGGAGTCCAAGGACTGGATCCTGACCAACTACATGAACACGGTGCCGACCGGGGCCGGCATCTACGGCTTCGGTGCCGCGGCCCAGCAGTATTTCGGCGTGCCGGTCAGCAAGCTGACCGTGGCCCAGGCGGCGATGATCGCGTCGATGCCGCAGGCCCCCAGCTACTACAACCCGAGCCCGTCGGCCGGCGCCGCCTACCAGGCGCTGGTGTTCCGCTGGCACTACGTGCTGAACAGCATGGCCGAGGAGGGCTGGCTGTCGCCGGCCCAGGCGCGGGCCCAGAAGTTCCCCAAGCTGGTGAAGGCGTTCAACAACTCCTGGTCCGGTTACCGCGGCTACATCATGGAGGCCGTGCAGAACGAGCTGGAGTCCACGTACCACTACACGCCCAGCCAGATCGCCAACGGCGGGCTGCGCATCATCACCACGTTCAGCAAACCGCTGATGAACCAGCTCTACGCCTCGGTGGGCCAGGAGGAGTCGCTGATCGCGGGCGGCATGCCAGCCTGGGCGCACGCCGGGGCGGTGCTCGAGCAGCCCAGCACCGGCCAGATCTGGGCCATGTACGGCGGGCCCAACTTCACCGCCCCGCCCAAGAGGTGCGCCCGGATCCGCTGCCAGTGGAACATGGCCCTGCAGAACCGGGAGCAGGTGGGCTCGTCGTTCAAGCCCTACGTGCTGGCCCTGGCCCGGCAGCAGGGGATGAGCGTGCAGACCAGCACGCTGGACGGCTTCTCGCCGCTGTGGATCCCGCCGGTGTCCGAGCCGATGACCTACGCCAGCCGGACTGTGCCGGCCGACTCGGCCGACTGGTATGAGGTCGGCAACGACGCGGGAGACGGGCAGGCCAGCGGGGTCAGCGTGGTCACCGCCTCCGCCGAGTCGCTGAACACCGCGTACACCGATCTGTACCACCGGGTGGCAGGCACCGATGGCCAGAACATGGTCCGGATGGCCCAGGCGTTCGGGGTGAACACCACCGCGTCCGGGCTGGACACGATGCGCAACGAGGTCGGCACCGCCCTGGGCCAGGCGTCACTGACCGTGGCCGAGCAGGCCAGCACGTTCTCCACGCTGGCCAACGACGGCGAGTACATCACCCCGCACGTGATCCTGCAGATCCAGCAGGGCATGAACACGACCAGCGCCAAGGTGATCAGGCGGCAGGTGCTGACCCCGGAGGAGGACTCCGACGTGGACTACGCACTGTCCTTCGACACCAAGCCAGGCGGCACGGCGGCCACCGCCGGGCTGCCTGACGGCCGGGAGATCGTGGCCAAGACCGGGACCACCAACCTGTCCCAGTCGGCGTTCTTCATCGGGTCGATCCCGCAGTTCACGCTGGCCGTCGGGATGTTCACCAACGAGCAGGGCTGCCCGGCCGGGATATCGGGCTGCCAGGCCGCGGCCAACCAGGAGAGCGCGCCGCCGGCCGGCGTGCAGACCCTGTACGGGCTGGCCGGCCTGCAGGGTTACGGTGGCCAGGAACCGGCCTCGATCTGGCATATCTTCGCCGAGAAGGTGTTCGCCAGCATGCCGATCGAGAGCTTCCCGACGCCGGACTTCGGCGGTACCGCGTGGAACCTGCTCGGGCCGTACACGCCCAAGCCGAAGCCCACGCCCACCCCGACGCCGAGCAGCACCTGCCAGGGCTGGTTCTGGGGCCGGCACTGCCACTGGAACCAGGGCCAGCCCTCGCCCGGCCCGTCCGGCCAGCTGCCCGGCACCACGGTGACGCCGGCCCCCACCCCGACCATCGGGCTGCCCGGGATCCGCCGGAACAAGGCAGGATAGGGAGGGTGCAGGAAGCTCCGGCCGGGCAGCGGTACCAGGCGGGACGGCTGGCGCTGCTGGCCGGGTCCACCTCGGCGCTGATCACGGCCAGCGTGCTCGGCTGCGTGCTGGCCCTGACCAGCAAGTGGGCCTGCCGGGCCGGGGCCTGGAACGGTTATCTCACCCAGTTCCAGGCGCACTGCTACACCGACATCTACCCGCTGTACTTCGGCGAAGGGCTGTCGGCGGGCAAGGTGCCGTACGTGGGCCATCCGGTGGAGTACCCGGTGCTGATCGGCGGGGCCATGCAACTGGCTGCCTGGCTGGTCCACCCGATCACCAACCCGTTCGTCCGGGGCCGCGAGTTCTTCGACGTCACGATCGTGCTGCTCAGCGTGTTCTTCGTGCTCGGCGTGCTGGCCACCGGGTACCTGGCCGGCCGGTCCCGTCGCTGGACCGCGCTCGGCGTCGCGCTGGCGCCCGCGGTGATCCTGGGGGCGTTCATCAACTGGGATCTGATCGCGATGGGGCTGGCCATGCTGGGCATGGCGGCGTGGGCGGCGCGGCGCGGGGTGCTGGCCGGGGTGCTGATCGGGCTGGCCGTGGCGACCAAGTTCTACCCGGTACTGTTCCTCGGCCCGCTGCTGCTGCTCTGCCTGCGCGCGGGCCGGATGCGCGAGTTCTGGGTGACGGCCGGCTCAGCCGCGGCCGCGTGGCTGGTGGTCAACGTGCCGGTCATGATCGTCGCGCCGTCCGGCTGGGCCCGGTTCTACCTGCTCAGCGAGACCCGTTCCGCGGACTGGGGATCGGTGTGGTACTTCTTCGAGACGGAACGCTGGCCGTTCGTCAACACGACCAGCGTGCACAGCCTGAACGCCATCTCGTCGCTGGTGTTCCTGGCCGCCTGCGTGGGTCTCGCGCTGCTCATCATGGCTGCGCCGCGGCGGCCCCGGGTGGCGCAGGTGTTCTTCCTGGTGCTGGCCGGGTTCCTGCTGTTCAACAAGGTGTGGTCACCGCAGTACGTGGTGTGGCTGGCGCCGCTGGTCGTGCTGGCCCGGCCACGGTTCGGCGGGTACGCGCTGTGGCAGCTGGCCGAGGTGGGTTACTTCTTCGCCATCTGGGCTTACCTGATCACCGTGTCGGCGACCGGGCCGGCCGCGGCAGGCGGGATCGGCACCGGGCTGTACTTCACCGCCCTGCTGGCCCGGTTCCTGACCGTGCTGCTGCTCTGCGCCCTGGTGGTGCGGGACATCCTGCACCCGGCCGGGGACGTGGTCCGGGCCGACGGGGAGGACGACCCGGCGGGCGGCGTGCTGGCCGGCGCCGCGGACCGGGTCGTGCTCCGGCGCGCCAACGGGGGTGCGCCCGCAAAGCGCCCGCGGAGGCGCAGAGCGAGAGCGGCGCAAAGCGCGCAAAGCTAGAGGTGACTGCGCAGCCACTCAATGTCGGTGGCTGGATCGGGCGTTTCGCAGATGACCGGGGCCCCGGCCGACTGGATGACGCCGACCAGCACCATCGGGTCGATCGTGCCCTGTTCCATCCCGGCGTGCCGGTCCCGGCCCGAGCCGAACTCGTCCCGGGAGTTGTTGCAGTGCACCAGGTCGATCCGGCCGGTGATGGCCCGGACCCGGTCCGCGATGCCGGCCAGCTCCTCGCCACCGGCGTAAGCGTGGCAGGTGTCCAGGCAGAACCCGACGTTCTCGGCCCCGGCCGCGTCCCACAGCCGGGCCACCGAGTCGAGGCCGCGGGCCATGGTGTTCTCGCCGCCCGCGGTGTTCTCGATCAGCATCGGCACCGGGCGCTCGGTCCGCTCGACGGCCTTCCGCCAGTTCGCGTAGCCCGCGGCCACGTCCGGGCCGGCCGTAACCCCGCCACCGTGCACGATCACGCCGGCCGCGCCGATCTCGGCCGCGGCGGCCAGGTACTGGCCGAGCAGGGTGCGGCTGGGGATGCGGATCCGGTTGTTCGTGCTGGCCACGTTGATCCGGTACGGGGCGTGGATAAAGGCCTGCACGCCCGCGGCCTCGAGTGCCTGGCTGAGAACGGCCGGATCACCGCCGGGGAAGCTGGGCTTGGCCCAGCCCTGCGGGTCGCCGAGAAAGAACTGGACCACCGGGGATTTGGTGGCCTCCGCCGCGGCCAGCGGCTGGTCGTCGTGCACATGCGGTCCGATGCGGAGCATGGTCTTGAGACTATCGGGGGGTACTGACGGGGTTGGTCAACCCTTAAAACAACCCACCGTTGGCCAGGCCCAGGCAGAGACCGACGAACCCGGCGACCAGGCCGGTCACGATCAGCATGCGCTCCTGCCGGGTCGCCGAGACGAGCTGGCTGTACAGCCCGACCAGCAGGGCGGCCAGGCCCAGCCAGGTCGCGATGATGTGGGCCCACGGCCCGCTCGTGACGTAGTTGGCCAGGAAGCCAGCGACGCAGGCGAGCAGGCCAGCAATCAGCGTGAACAGGGTGAGCACATTCTCGACCGGGTGCCGCTTCCCGTCCGTGTTGAGCTTGACGTGCGGGAGGCGCAGACGGGCCCGTTCGGGACTGCGCACTTCGGTGGCTGGCGGCACGGGCGGCCACCTCCTCGGACATCGGAGCCCGGCGACTGATCTACCGGACGTTGTGCCCGCCACCGGGCGCGCGGAATCCTGAGCCCGGGTTGTCGGTGGCCCCTGGTACTCTGATTCGGCTGCAACCGCCACCGGCGTGCTCGCCGGCCTGGCGTGGTGGCCCCTCCTGCCACGGAGAGACCGTGGCCGCATCAGTCCAGAGGAGGCATGTTCCAGCATGCGCCGCTATGAAATGATGATCATCCTCGATCCCGCGCTCGAAGAGTCGACCGTCCAGCCGTCGCTCGACCAGTTCCTCTCGGTGGTCACCACCGGGGGCGGCAGCGTCAACAAGATCGACGTGTGGGGACGGCGCCGGCTCGCCTACGAGATCGAGAAGAAGCCCGACGGTATCTACGCGGTCATCGACATGGTCGCGGAGCCCGACGCGGTACACGAACTCGACCGTCAGCTGGGCCTCAACGAGGCCGTGCTGCGGACCAAGATCCTCCGCCCGGAACAGCACTGAGCCTGATTCCGGCACACCCTCCGAACGACCGGGAGTAACCCCGATGGCAGCAGGCGATACCCAGATCACGATCGCCGGCAATCTGGTCAACGATCCCGAGCTCCGCTATACCCCGACCGGTCAGGCGGTCGCCAAGTTCCGGGTGGCGTCCACCCCCCGGTTCCGCGACCAGCAGTCGGGTGAGTGGAAGGACGGCGACTCGCTGTTCCTGACCTGCAACGTGTGGCGGCAGGCGGCCGAGAACGTGGCGGAGAGCCTGCAGCGCGGCATGCGGGTGATCGTCAACGGGCGGCTGCGGCAGCGCTCGTACGAGACCCGGGAAGGCGAGAAGCGCACCGTGTACGAGGTCGAGGTGGACGACGTCGGCCCGTCGCTGCGCAACGCCTCGGCCAAGGTGACCAAGTCAAACCGTTCCGGCGGCGGCGCCGCTGGCGGCGGCGGCTTCGGTGGCGGTGGCGGTGGCGGCTTCGGTGGCGGCAGCCAGGGCGGAACCGGCGGCGGCCAGGGCGGAACCGGTGGATCCGGCGGGTATGGTGGATCGTCCGGCGGCCGGGCCAGCGATGACCCCTGGGCCGCCGACGCCGGCGGCTTCGGCGAGGGGTCCTCGGACGAGCCCCCGTTCTAAGTAATCAACCGACCATCCCCGCATGCGCGGGGCTCTCTTCAGGAGCACCATGATGGCAAAAGCACCAATCCGCAAGCCCAGGAAGAAAGTCTGCTTGTTCTGCCAGGAGAAGATCTCCTACGTGGACTACAAGGACACCGGGCTGCTCCGCAAGTTCATCTCCGACCGCGGCAAGATCCGGGCCCGGCGGGTGACCGGAAACTGCACGCAGCATCAGCGCGACGTCGCCAAGGCGATCAAGAACGCGCGCGAGATGGCGCTGCTGCCGTACACCAGCACGGCCCGCTGACGGGGAGAGGACCGATGGGCACATCGATGAAGCTGATCCTCACCAACGAGGTCACCGGGCTGGGCGCGCCGGGTGACGTGGTCGAGGTGGCCGGCGGCTACGGCCGCAACTACCTGGTCCCGCGTGGCCTGGCCATGCCCTGGACCCGGGGCGCCGAGAAGCAGATCGAGCTGATCAAGCGGGCCCGCGCGGCCCGGGACATCCGCAGCCTGGATGACGCGCGGGAGGCGGCCAAGCGGCTCGCGGCGCTCACCGTCCGGCTGGACGTCCGGGCCGGCGCCGCGGGGCGGCTGTTCGGCTCGGTCAGCGCCTCGGACATCGCGCGGGCGGTCCAGGTCGCCGGGGGCCCGGAACTCGACCGGCGGCGGATTGAGGTGACCACCCCGATCCGCACGGTCGGGACGCATCAGGTCACCGTGCGGCTGAACCCGGAGGTCAGCGCGACACTGGACGTCGAGGTCCGCGCAGCCTGAGCCTGATCTGCAGGCCCGGCCGGTTCGCCCGGCCGGGCCTCAGTCATTCCGTGTACCCGGGCAGCCGCTGGGCCAGCCCGGGGTCGAGCGCCGCGACCATGGCCCAGACGTCGGCCAGCCGGGCCGCCATCGTGTCCGCCTTGTCCCCGTGCGCGAGCGCCTCCGCGGCCAGTTCGTCGATGGCCGCGCCGATCAGGGTGAGCCGGGGGTCGGGGGTCGAACACATGCTCGGATCCTAGGGCAGCGGGGTCCCGGTCGCGGCCGCTTTCGATGCGCCCGCCAGCCTGGGATCTTGCCTGCGGGGTCACGTTCTGTATGTGGATAACTTCCCTGCCCGTGTGGACGCGGAGGCCGGTCAAAGTTTTTTCTGCACACATCCGGTGGACTGCGTTACCCCAGGTAGCGATCCTGGTCCAGAACCAGGTCCGGCCGCCGTCCCCAGCTCCGTCCCCAGCCTGCGCACAGCGTCGGCGGCGTGTCTGCACAGCCTGTCCACAGGCCTGTGCACAGCCTGATTGGACGCGGTGACAAGGCCGGAACCAGACTGTCAGACCTGCCGACTACAACAGGGGATGCAGCCGGTGCCGGCGGCCCCTGCCGTGGGTCCGGGCCAAACGGGGAGGTGGTATCTGGTGAGCATCGCCGAGATTGCTCCCCGGGGGGAAGGCTTCGACCGGACCCCGCCGCACGATGTGGCGGCCGAGCAGTGCGTGCTCGGCGGGATGCTGCTGTCCAAGGACGCGATCTCGGACGTGATGGAGACCATCCGGCCAGACGATCACTACCGGCCCGCGCACCAGATCGTGCACGAGGCCATCCTGGAGCTGTACGGCCGGGGCGAGCCCGCCGACCCGGTCACCGTGTCCGATCTGCTGAGCAAGAGGGGCGAGCTGGCCCGTATCGGTGGCCCTAGCTATCTGCACACGCTCATCGCCTCGGTGCCCACCGCGGCCAACGCGGGGTACTACGCGCGCATCGTCCGCGAGCGCGCCATCCTGCGCCGTCTGGTCGAGGTCGGCACCCGCATCGTGCAGCTGGGCTATTCGGGTGACGGGGAAGCCGACGAGCTGGTCGACCGGGCTCAGGCCGAGGTCTACGGGGTAACCGAGCGCCGGGTCAGCGAGGACTACCTGTCCCTGTCCGAGATCATGCCCGCGGCCCTGGACGAGATCGAGGCCATCGGCTCCCGGGGCGGCGGGATGAGCGGGGTGCCCACCGGCTTCGCCGACCTGGACTCCCTGACCAACGGCCTGCACGCCGGCCAGATGGTCGTCATCGCGGCCCGGCCAGCCGTCGGCAAAGCGCTGGCGTTGACCACGAGCCTGCCGACCCCCGACGGCTGGACGACCATGGGCGAGGTCCAGGTCGGGGACCGGCTGATCGGGGCTGATGGGCGCCCGGTGACGGTCGTGGCGGCCACTGAGGTCATGTACGGCCGGCCGTGCTACGAGGTGGAGTTCTCCGACGGCGAGGTCATCGTGGCCGACAGCCAGCACCAGTGGCTGACCTGGACCCGGGCCGCGGCGCCAGCCCTGCCGCGAGTCGTCACCACCGAGCAGATCGCTGGCTCGCTACGCTGCGAGACGGCGGACCACCGTCCCAACCACGCGGTTCAGCTGGCCAGCCCGTTCGAGCTGCCCGAGGCTGAGCTGCCCCTGTCCCCGTACGCACTGGGGACATGGCTGGGGGACGGGCACACGGCTGGTGCCCGGTTCGCCATGGCAGACCCGGAGATGACCGGGTCCGTGGCAGCTTTCGGGCGCGTTGTGGTCAAGCCCCGGAGCCAGCTCACCTACCGGATGGCGCGGGCCCGCGGCGGGAAGGCCAGATTCTCCACCCCGCCGTTCGGGCTGCTCCGGAACAAGCACATTCCTGCCCGCTATCTCCGCGCCTCCATCGGGCAGCGCCGCGAGCTGCTGGCCGGCATCCTCGCCACCGATGGCACCGTGACCAGCAATGGCTCGGTGCAGTGGGGGGTGACGAACCGGCGGCTCGCGGAGGACGTCCGCGAGCTGGTGCTCAGCCTGGGCTACCGCTGCTCGATGAGCACGAAGCGGGTGCCGGGGCGGTACGACGACTCTTCCACTTGCTACATCGTCAACTTCACCACCCGGTGGCGGTACATCATGGACGTGCGCCGGGTGCCGTCAGTGCCGGTCCGCTGCGTGCAGGTGGACAGCGCGGACCACCTCTACCTGGCGGGCCGCGGGATGATCCCCACGCACAACTCGACGCTGGCGCTGGACCTGGCCCGGGCGGCGACGATCAAGCACAGTCTGCCGACCGTGATGTTCAGCCTGGAGATGAGCCGCAACGAGATCACCATGCGGCTGCTGTCCGCCGAGGCCCGGGTGCCGCTGCACAGCATGCGGACCGGCCAGATGGGCGAGGACGACTGGACCAGGCTGGCCCGGCGGATGAGTGAGGTGGTGGACGCGCCGCTGTTCATCGACGACTCGCCGAACATGTCGATGATGGAGATCCGGGCCAAGTGCCGCCGGCTCAAGCAGCGGCACGACCTCAAGCTGGTTATCGTCGATTATCTGCAGCTGATGAGCTCGCCCAAGCGGGTGGAGAACCGGCAGCAGGAAGTCTCCGACATGTCCCGCTCACTCAAGCTCCTGGCCAAAGAGATCGACGTGCCGGTGATCGCCATCTCCCAGCTGAACCGGGGACCGGAGCAGCGCACCGATAAGCGGCCGATGCTCTCAGACCTGCGGGAATCGGGCTGCCTGACGGGTGCCACCAGGATCTTGCGCGCGGACAACGGGGCGGAGGTCACGCTGGCCGAGCTGGTGGCCAGCGGGGAGCGGGACATACCGGTCTGGTCGCTGACCGAGCGGCTGCGGATGGTCCCGTGCCGGATGACACATGCGTTCCCGAGTGGGATCAAAGAGGTGTTCCAGGTCCGGCTGCGCTCTGGCCGCGAGGTCCAGGCTACGGCCAATCACCCGTTCCTTACCTATGACGGCTGGCAGCCACTCGGCGCGCTCGCCGCAGGCAGCCGGGTCGCCGTGCCGCGGCATACCCCTGGCCCGCTGGACCTGCAGCCCATGCCTGAGGCAGAAGTCATCATGCTTGCCCAGCTACTGGGTGACGGCTCGTTCGTGCGGAACCAGCCCGTTCGGTACGCCAGCACCGACGAGCAGAACCTGGCCGCGGTGACCGCGGCGGCCCATGAGAAGTTCGTCCCGTCCCGGCTCTTCTCGGTCCCCAGGGAGCAGGCGGCGCTGTTCCTGCGGCACCTGTGGGCGACTGATGGTTGCGTCTGGTGGGACGCGAAGGTTCGGCAATCGCGTATCTATTACGCGTTCGACCAGCCGGACGCTGGTCGATGACGTAGCGCGACTCCTGCTGCGGTTCAACGTGATGACTCGCATCAAGGAGGTCCGGAAGGGTGACCACCGGCCCTGCTATCACCTGTTTGTCTACGGTGCCGAGAACCAGTTGCGTTTCCTGGACGAGATCGGTGTCCACGGGGGGCGTGCGGCGATGGCAGGTACCTGCCGCGAGATGCTCCGGTCAGTCCAGAGCAACACCAACCTGGACACGATCCCGCGGGACGTCTGGGACAGAGTCAGGGTCGTGCTGGCCGAGCGGCACATGTCGCACCGTGAGTTCGCGGCCGCCATGGACACCAGGTTCTGCGGGAGCACGCTCTGGAAGCACGCGCCCAGCCGTCAGCGACTAGCCCGGGTAGCCGCCGTTCTGGGCGATGTTGACCTGGAGATGGTGGCCACCAACGACGTGTTCTGGGATGAGATCGCGTCGGTGGAAAGCCTAGGGGAGCAGCCGGTCTACGACGCGGCCGTGCCGGGCACGCACAACTTCGTGGCCAACGGGATCAGCCTGCATAACAGCATCGAGCAAGACTCGGACGTAGTGATCTTGCTGCATCGCGAGGACGCCTACGAAAAGGAGTCACCCCGGGCCGGCGAGGCGGATCTCATTATCGCCAAGCACAGGAATGGGCCCACGGCTACGGTGACGGTCGCCTTCCAGGGGCACTACAGCCGCTTCGTGGACATGGCGCCTGGCTGAGCCGGGTGGCAGGCTGGACAGCGATGGACTTCCCTGACGGCGGGACCGTTCCGGACCTGGACGTGGCGTGGATTCACGGGTCAGCGGCGCCCAAATACAACACCGATCCTGACATCCAGGTGCATGCCGCAGACGAGCACACGTACATCCTGCGGCAGAACAAAGCGGTGCATTACGAGGCGCCGTTCATGTTCCTGCTGTTCGGCGGGGCTAAGGCGGTCCTGCTCGATACGGGTGCCACCGCGAACCCGGACTTCTTCCCGCTGCGCCGCACCGTCGACGCGATCATCGGGGACTGGCTGGCCAGGCATCCGCATCCGGACGACTATGGCCTGCTCGTACTGCACACCCACTCGCACACCGACCACACCGCCGCGGATGGGCAGTTCAGCGGCCGGCCCAGCACTGACGTGATCGGCGCGACCCGCGACGCGGCCTGGCCGTACTTCGGCTTCGACAGCCACCCGGAAGCGGTGGTGCCGGTGGATCTCGGCGGCCGCATTCTTGACTGCCTGGCCACGCCGGGGCATCACGCGGCGGCGGTCACCTACTACGACCGGTACACCAGGATCCTGTTCACCGGTGACACCGTCTACCCGGGCCGCCTGTACGTGTTCGACTGGCCTGCCTTCGTCAGGTCCATCGACCGTCTCGTCAACTGGTGTGGGCAGCGGCCGGTGAGTTATCTGCTGGGCTGCCATATCGAGATGTCGACCAGACCGGGGGTGGACTACCCGGTGGGCTGGACCTACCAGCCGGACGAGACCCCCCTGGAGCTGACCCTGGACCAGCTCAGGGAAATCCAGCGCACGCTTGCGGACCATGATTACCAGCAGGGCCGCTACGTCCTGCCGCAGATGATCATCACTCCGGCCGGGTGACGCGGCCGTGATCCTGGTGGCCGGTGAGAGCCTGATCGACCTCATCGTCGGGCCGCACGGCGACGTGCACGCCAGCCCGGGCGGCGGCCCGTTCAACACGGCCCGCACCATCGCCCGGCTGGGCCAGCCGGTCCGCTTCCTGGGCCGGTTCTCGGCCGACCCGTTCGGCGCGCTGCTAGCCGGGAAGCTGGCTGACGACCACGTCGAGCTGGTGCTGCCGGAGCAGGTGCCGGAGCCGACCGCACTGGCCATCGTGTCGGTCAACGAGGCCGGGGTCGCGCGTTACTGGTTCCACCTCACCGGCACGGCCGGTTTCGTGCTCGACCAGCCGTCCGCCGGGCAGGCGCTGCGAGCCGACGTTACCGCGCTGCATATCGGTACCCTCGGGCTCGTTGTGGAGCCTATGGGTGGGGCCGTGGAGAGCCTGGCTGGCCAGCTGCCCTCGTCGGTCCTGCTGATGCTCGACCCCAACTGGCGCGCGTCAGCCATCCCGGATCCCAGCGCCCACCTGGCCCGGATACGCCGCCTGCTGCCGCGTACCGACATCCTCAAGACAAGCATGGAAGACCTGCCGTTCCTGGCCCCAGGCGACGTCCCGGCGGCGGCCCGGACGCTGCTCGGCTGGGGCGCGCGGTGTGTCCTGGTCACCGACGGCCCGGCGCCGGTGCGGGCGTTCACGGCGGACGGGCAGCAGCTCACGGTGCCGACGCCACCCGCCGAGGTGGTGGACACGGTCGGGGCCGGAGACGCGTTCGGCGGCGGCTTCCTGGCCTGGTGGGCTGAGCGCGGGCTGGACCGGGACCAGCTGGCCGACCCCCGTCGGCTGGCGGCGGCCGTCGCGGCGGGGGCCCGGGTGGCCGCCCTGACCTGTACCCGGGCGGGGGCAGAGCCGCCCTGGCGGGCGGAAATGGGCGCCGCGGAACGTCTGGGCGACCAGCCAGCCCCCGGGCCAGGCGCGGCGCGAACCACCCTGCACCCCCGGCCGTAGCTGTTGTGAGGGGCCGTATGGCCCGGGCCGTAGCCCGGGAAAAATCGGGGACTTGTGCCCTGCCTGGCGCCCCGTGGTGACGTAGAGTAATATATTGGCTACTAATACAGTACATAGGGAGGGGTCGTGACCACGACGCGTAGACGCCTCCGTCACCAGCAGGGCGTGCCATCCCCATCCGTTCTGGAGGCATCTCCTGACCTGGGCGCGGCGGCCAAGCAGGCTGTGATCAGCTTCCTGCGTGACGCATCGAACGCCACAGCGGAGCGGGAAGCCACCCGGCGCGTCGCCGGCAGCACGGCGCGGCGCACCGACGAGACCCGCGCGGTAGAGCACAGTGCCGCGTCCGGGGATGCGGGCTCCGACCCGAGTCACCAGGCGGCCGAGTCCTCGGCCTGGCGGGCAGCGGCCTTCAGCGCGGAGGTACTGGACCAGATTGAGGCGGCCGCGGCCAAGGTAGAGGCGGATATCGCCGCCGCCGCCCAGGCCTACGCGGAACTGCAGGCCGGGGCGGCGGCCGCGGCCGAGGCCGCGGTGAACGCCGCACAGTCGGCCATGGCGTCAGCCCACACAGCCGTGCAGGCCGACAAGCGGGTAAAAATCGCATTGCGCCGGGTCGAGCATTACGTGACGATCACCGTCTGCATCCTCATAATCGCGATCGTCATCCTCACGGTAACCGCGACCGCCGCTCACTAGGACTGCCGAGCCGGGCGCCACCATCGATGCGAAGCAGCAGGCCCAATGGCTAGATCCGGTCACCCGGGCTGAGGCGTGCATGCGCCTGGTGGGCACGGGCCGCGCCGCGGGCTTCGGTGTACTCGCGGACCATGTGGTAGGTCTTCCACCCAGTGATGTGCATGAGATCGTCGCTGGACCCGCCGGCGGCCAGCCACTTGTCAGCGAACGAGCACCGGAACCGGTGCGGGTGAACGTTCCGGATGCCCGCCTGCTCGCCGCGCCGCCCGACCATGTCGCGGATTCCTGAGTCGGTCATGTGCGCGGTGTTGTGTCCCTGGACGCCGAGCCATAGCCAGGGCGACGAGGCCTGGGTGTGACGTGCGCGTACCCGGATGTACCGGTCCAGGGCGGCCGCAGCCTTCTTGCCGATCGGCACCCAGGTCTCGTCATCATCCGTGAGCCGGAGGCGGAGCTTCCGCTGGGTGAGGAACACGTCATTGTGGCTCTCGTCGTCTGGGTCGTAGTGCAAGTTCGCCAGCCCAGACACACGCATGCCGGTATCGATCAGTACCCGCATGATCGCCGCGTCGCGGCGATCGGCGAACGAGGAGCCCTGGCACGTCCCGAGCAGCCGGGCCAGCTCGTCGTCGCTGAAAACCGTCCTCGCCTTCTTGCTGACCTTCGGCCCTTCGATCCGGCCCATGGGGTTCGGGTTCGAGCGTTCCTCCTCGCTCGTAAGCCAGCCGAAGAACACCCGGAGGTTGCGGAAGTGCACGGCAGCCGACCCGGCCGACGTGCGCCGTTCCTCGGCCAGCAGGAATGCGCGGATGTGCTCCGCCCCGACGCCCTCAGCATCGGCAGGCATGTGCTGATCAGTGAGGAAGGCGTACAGGGCCCGGACGGAGTCGGTGTAAGAACGAACCGTTCTGTTGCTCTTGGCCGCCGCTTCGAGTGCGAGCTGCCACGACGTGACGA
This sequence comes from uncultured Actinomycetes bacterium, assembly GCA_963834515.1. Lineage (GTDB taxonomy): Bacteria > Actinomycetota > Actinomycetes > Streptosporangiales > Streptosporangiaceae > RYN-230. Next base: position 743,186 of record CAWICB010000003.1, read on the forward strand.
ACGTGGCCAGCGGCGGCCCGGCGGACGCGGGGGTGCCGTCCCGGTGTCCCAGGTTGCGGCGCGCTTCGCCCAAGCTGGTGACGGACATGCTGATGCCTCCCGTCGGCCGGTGCGACCTGCGCCCTTCGTGCCCTACCCTTGAAAGGTCGCGGTGGGCATGTCGGAGCGACAAATCAGAAGCTCTATCACCGCTGCACTCGTGTGGTACCGTATCACCTGCCTGTAAAGCCGCAGGTAGACAAGTTAAGACAAGCGCTCGTAGCTCAACGGATAGAGCATCTGACTACGGATCAGAAGGTTGGGGGTTCGAGTCCCTCCGAGCGCGCCCAGGTCAAAGGCCCCTTCCGATCAAGGAAGGGGCCTTCTTGCTAACGCGGATGCTAACAGTGACTAGCTTGCGGCCTTCATGACCTGGGCGAAGGTGTCCGCAGCTTCGGACATTTGATTGCTGATCACGTGGGCATACACGCGCAGGGTGATCGACGGGTCAGCGTGGCCGAGGCGGGCCGCCACGACATGGACCGGGGTGCCCGCCAGCAACAAGGTCGTGGCGTGGACATGGCGCAGATCATGTAGGCGAGCGTGCGGCAGAGGTTCGTTCGCGTGCGCGGCGTTGTGTGCCTTGATCAGCGTTGCCATGAGTGATGACACAGTGTCGGGGTGGACCGGCTCACCCCAGGCAGTGCAGAACACGTAGTCCCTCGGCACCCTTCCATTCGGGTCCGACGGTCAGCCGCTCTTGGGCCCGCCGCTTGCGGTGGTCGATGAGCACTTGGGCGGAGTCCGGGTCGATGCTGATCGTGCGGGACCGGCCACTCTTGGTTGTCCCCTCAATGCGTTGTCCAGCTATGACGGCGGCTGACCCGGTGATGCGGACCTCCAGTGCGTCCAGGCCGATGTCTCGCCAGCGGAGGTTCAGCAGTTCGCCGCGACGTGCTCCGGTGTAGGCGGCCAGGTGATAGAAGGCGAACAGGCGGTGACTCTGTGCCGCAGCCAGAAACGTGGCGAGCTGGGCAGGAGCCCAAACCGTCTCAGGCTTGGTGTCTGCCTTGCGGGGCCGCTTGGCGCGTTCGACGGGGTTGGCCGGTAGGACTTGTTCGACCACGACCGCGTCATGGAATGCCTTGCGTAGTACGGCATGCACGTAGGCCACGGTGCGCGAGGACAGGCCCGTGCCGTTCCGGCCGCCGCCAGTCAGGAGATCGCGGTAGAGCTTCGTGATACGGGCCGGGGTGATGGCCTGCAAGCGCAGGTCGCCGATGTGTGGCCGGACATGACGATTGATCAGGTGACGGTAGTCCTGCAATGTCTTGGACTTGATCTGCACCGCATGCGCTTCGATCCAGTCATCGAGGTACGCGCTGACGGTGATCGAACTGCGGTCGATGTAACTGCCCTGGTGTGCTTTGACCCGGGCCTCGTCGCGAGCGGCTTTGGCTTCTTCTTCGGTGGCGTATCCGCCGACCCAGCGGGGTTTGCTGATGCCTGTCTCGGTATCCTTAACGCGGATGACGTAGGACCAGGTGGCTCCGCGTTTCATGACGCCGTCGCGGAGCTTGGGGGTGGTCTTGCGGGGCATTACGCAGCGGTCCTTTCGGCGAGCAGCCTGGAGACGTAGTCCTCCAGGGCGGACAAGGGGATGCGCCGTGATCCGTCGATACGGATAGAGGCGATGGCACCGCTGGCCAGCAGTTCGTAGAGCTTGCTGCGGGAGATCGCCAGGGCCTCGGCGGCCTCGGGGACAGTCAGGAGGAGCCGGGGCATGGCGCACCTCCCGTCGCGGATACGGCGGCGCGGGATTCGATGGCGGCCAGTTCGGCGATGGACGGCAGGTAGCTTCGCCCGGCGTAGTGCCAGTCGGTGACAGTGAGCGTGGTGCCGTCGGTGGGGAGGTCGGCAGCAGCCCGGCAGCGACGGCCGTCTCGCGCTGGTGGGCGGCCCGGTCGGCACGCAGCGCGCCGAGGGTGGTGGAGTAGGCGCGGCTCTTGGTAGCGAAGTGGCCGGAGAAGCCGAGCATGTGCGCCCACGCGGCCAAGTGAAGGTGGTCGCGGCCGGGCAGCTTGGCCAGCCGGAGGCATTCGGCGATGTGACGGCGGGCGTGGTCGCGGACGGGCAGCTCGGCGAGCTGGTCGGCTGGGGTGATCCGGCGGTCGATGGTGCCGGTGGCTTCGGCGGCCTTGGTCGCCTACTTCGCGACGTACGCGGCGACCTTGGTGTCGGTCAGGACCCCCGTGGTGGTGATGGGGCGGGTGTCGAGCTGGCGTCCCCAGGCCAGCGTCCGGGCTGGCACGCCGCGGGTGGCCGGGATGTCGATGTGGACGGCGCGGGCCGCCTGGTCGATGGCGCCGGTGAGCAGGCCGAGGGTGGCCCAGGCGGGTGGGGCGGTAGACGGGCCGGTGGGGCCGTCGAGGCGGATGATCGCGTGGAAGTGAACGACCCCGCGGCGCTGGTATCCGGCGAGCTTGGCGTAGGACACCCGTACCTGGGCGGCGAACGCCTCGCTGGTGAGCCCGGCCCGGCGGGCCAGGGTGCGGCGCAGGGTGATGGTGAAGCGCCGCCACAGCTCGGGGGCGCAGGCGTTGAACAAGACCGAGCCGGTGTAGTCGTAGCAGTCGGCGCACAACGGTTCGCCGAGCCGGTCATCGTCCCGGCCGTGCCTGTCGGGGCAGGACATCCGGGCGCCGTGTGGGCAGGTCCCGGCGGCGCGGCGTGGGCGGCAGGCCAGTTCTCTGCCGCCGCGTTCCCGGTGGGTGTGGACGGGACCGAAGGAGGGCGCGGTGAGCGTGGTGAACACGCACGGGTGGTCTGCGACGGTGGCTGGGATGCCCTTGCCGCCGGTCAGCCCGGCCCGGATGAGCTGGTAGGTGTCGGCCTGGTAGACCTCGGCGCACGGTGGGCACCGGGAGGCACGGCGCGTCTTGCAGGCGATGGGCAGCACGCCGCCGGGTTCGTGGACGGTGGTGTAGCGGTGGAGCAGTTCGCCGGTGGTCCCGTCGATGTGATCGACGCGGCCACGCAGCAGAACGGGTTGCAGGCAGCCGCCGGGATGCCGGACCATGCCTGCCGGGATGGGGTCGGTGGGCAATGGTGGTGCTCCTCTCGTCAGCCCTTGCGGGCGGATGGACGAGCGGAGGCGGCCCTGCCAGGCCGGGTGCGGAGGTAGCGGGAATCGGGTCAGCGGTGCTCTGCCGCACGGTGGCCTGGCAGGGTTGCCTGCCGCTCAGGCGTACATGTGGTGATCAGCACCGTGACCCGGGCACCCGGTGGCTCACCGGCCCGGCATTCGCACGGTCATCCCTCGATGGGGGAGGCCGCCAACGACCTCAGTCAGATACGCACTAAAAGTACGTGCCTGATAAACCTGATATCAGTACGAGTTGATGACGTTCAGCCGTCCGGCCAGCTCACGCAGCTCGCCGCTGGGCGGGTCCTGCATGGTGAGCAGGTCGGAGACGAGCTGGCGGACTAGCTCATGTCCGCGGACTTGTTCCGGGGTGATTTCTGCGGCTTCACGAAGCGCCGCCACCGCCTCGGTGACCTGGCGGCGCTGGCCCTGTGCCCGGGCCACGTCGATCATCATCCGGGCGTGCCGTTCGGCCGATAGCCCGGACGTGTCCACTGCGGCGGCAACGCGCAGGGCTCGGCCAGCGTCGCCGAGCTCGACGGCGATCGCGATCTCGTACAGGCCGACGTTGGCCGGGCCGAACTCAGTGTTGTAGTCGTTCCGGCCCTCGCCCAAGTCGGCGGCGATCCCGGCCGCCTGCTCAAGCTGGCTGTACGCGGTGTCGGCATCGTTCACCCGCGCCGCGATGACGGCGCGCTGCAAGGTCAGCCCTCCCCACAACGACATGGCCTGCGGCTTACCCTCATCGGCCATCGGCCAGAGCGCATCGGCTGTCGTGCGGGCGGTCTCCTCAGCCTGGCCGTAGTGGCGAGCGGCGATGAACACGAACACAAGCCGGAATGCCCCGGCCGCCACTAGCAGCGGGTCGGCTGCCCGTTCCGCGGCCGCCATGGCCCGGTCGGCGGCGATCCAGGCCACATCCGGCTCACCGAGCTTGGCCAGAGCCGCCGAGCAGGCTTGGTAGGTCGTGGCCAGCAGCGCGGATGCTTCGGTCCGCTGATCCTCGGGCGCCGACCGAGTGGCTGTCTCCAGGTCCGGGATGAGGCTCTGCAGCAGGTCGGTCAGCTCGGTGTAGCGTCCCGCGTGCGTCAGCTCCCACGCCTTGCCGGACCTGGCGCGAAGCGTGCGGATTGCCGGGACGTGCCTCTCGCCGAGCATTGCCTGTAGCACATGAGCGCCGGACAGAATCAGCCGCAGTTCACCCGCGCCCGGCGGTTCCTCGGTAACTGCGGCCACCACAGGTGCCTCGGCCGCCAGCTCCACGAGCGGGATTTCCAGCGCAATCGCGATGGTTTCCAGCACCGACATCCGGTCCACCCTGCGCACACCGCGCTCCACCTGGGAAACCCACGCCACCGACCGCCGCAGTATGCGGGCCAGCTCAGCCTGCGACAGACCCCGGCGGTGCCGCTCGGCGGCGATCTTCCGGCCAAGCGCCTGCTGATAGTCCGGGGTGCTCAACTGCCGGTGCCCTTGCCCGTCTGCAGCGTCAGCCAGTCAACCTCGGTGCTGGCCAGGTACTGGTCCCGCTCGGCCAGGTAGCGACCAGTGGCAGGGGACGCCTCGTGCGCCTCGAACGCGGCCCGGTCCCGGTACAGCTCGTAGAAGATCCGCTGTAGCGGCTGGCCTTCCACCAGATGGGAGGCGTACACGAGCGTCCCCGGCTCGTCAGCCTTGATGGCTTCGATGGTCTCGGCTACCAGCCGGTCATAAGCCTCGGCGCTGGCCTCGTCCTTGCACGTGAAGCGGACGAACAGACCAAACATCGCTCTCCTCCAGATCGCGTGACGCCATGCTCGCACTCAATGTGCTGGGCTAGTACACGAAGTGTCACGTACTTATAGTACGTGTCTGTTATCCAGAGTACGCTTATGGTCACTAAGAGGCCGCGGACCACGTGCCCGAGCGAGGACCGATGCAGTCACCAGCACCTAGAACACTCGCATTACGCACCACCAGCGTCACCTACCCAGGCAGTGCCGAGCACATCAGCGCCGTTCGGGCCGACCTCCGCGCACTTCTCCGTGACTGCCCCATGGCAGACGACGTGATCCTCTGCGCCTCCGAACTCGCAGCCAACGCCGCCCTGCACTCCGATTCGCGCCAGTCCGGCGGCACCTTCACCGTCCACACCACGATCAGCCCAGGCCAGCATGTGCGGATCGACGTCGAGGACAACGGCGGCCCGTGGAAGACAGCGGTCAGCGATCCGGCCCGCCACCACGGCCTGGACATCATCCGCGCCCTTGCTAACGACTGGGGCATCGACGGCGACCAGGCGCATCACACCGTCTGGGCCGTCTTCCATTGGACCGCCTCATGAACGCCGCCCGGAACAAGCAAGAGACGCAACGCTGGACGGCAGTTGTAGACGGTAAGCGCCTTCGCCAGCTTCGTCGGCAGCGCGGTTTAGCCCGGGAAGAGCTGGCGGCCCAGGCCGGAATCAGCTCGCACACTCTGTCCAGGCTGGAGCGCCAGCGGAAGGCCTCCTGCCGTACCCGCACCCTCGCCAGGCTGGCAGGCGCCCTTGGCGAAGAGCCATCTTCGATCGCGCCGGGCATCGGCCGACACGCGCTCTGAGGCGGCACGATTCCTTGTCCTGTGAGGATTTTCTTCACAGTTATCAAGGGCGCACCTGCGGCGCGCCAGCCGTCCGGCCCACTGGGGGTCCGGATCGGGCGCAGTAAGCGCGTAGTCATCGGGGAGAATGCGTGACCGGCAAACCGAGCGCCACTATCGCCCAGAGCAGCGGAACGGCGGCCCCATACTGGGACTCTGGGGCGGCGGCCTGCCGCACCCTGCCGGGCGGAAGCCCTACGGGTGCGGCGCCGCACGCCGGTCAGCTGGCCCGCATCCGCAGGCCGGTGGCTCAGGCGGTAACGGCGTCCCTGATGACCGCGCCTGCGTAATCCGACCGGGGCCGTCCTCCGCGCCGGGCATCCTCTCGCCGGCAAAGATCACCGTCAAGGGCGCGCCCGAGGGCGCGTCGCTGGTGCCATGGCGCAAGCGCCACCCTTGACACTGATCTTCCCCGGCAAGACCTCGGCACCTATCAGGAGGACGGGGCAGGTGGCGAAGCTTTGATCGATCCAGCTATATCCAAGGCAGCGGCGGCAAGTGCTGCGATGGCTTTCGCTGTCGCCACCTGCGCGAAAATCGCTGCCGCCGCTTGCTCCCGCCCATCGTTCTCAGCCATGCTCAAGGCATTTTGTGCCCACTGTTGGCAACTAGCCAAATGGTTTCGTGCGTCAAGGAGCTGCTGCTGCTCAGCTACCCATCTTTCGTCCGATGACGACATAAGACCCGCCTTCCTAACTACGACCCGTTAAGTACCTTAGATGCGGTAGCCGGTGTCAACCCAAACTTGACAGTCGCCGTCCTCCCAGCCGGACCTGGCCATCGGGCTTACCTGGCCGGATTTTGGCCGCACAGCAGCGCTCGACGCTGCCGTCTGCTGCGCATCAATGAACAGCATTCCACCAGGTCAACAGGTATATGGGCCGGTGGGGGAGATGCGCGAAACACTCTACGGATCAGAAGGTTGGGGGTTCGAGTCCCTCCGAGCGCGCCCAGGTCAAAGGCCCTCCCGGTAGTGATCTTCCCCGGCAAAGACCCGGCACCTGCCGGGAGGACGGGGGGAAGGCGACATCAATACGCTCACCCGCCTGCGTGAACTAGGTACCGCCGCACGCGCAGGCTAGCCCTTCCCCTGCTCCTTCGTCGTATCGGGAGGGGCGGCCTCGGCCCGGTTGATGAGGTCGTCGCGCTGCTGGCTGACTGCGGCCGTTTCACGGCGGGACTGTTCGAGATCGCGGCGCGAGTCACGGCCGCGCCGCGAGGTGCGGCGCGCACCGGCCAGCAGCAGGCTCAGCCCGAGCATGGCGAGAGCACCGACCACGATGCCGTAGAGGAACAGCGTGCCGGTGGAGCCGGTCACGTGGTAGCCGAACACCGCGAACCCATGAGTGAGCGCATGCGCGCTGCCAGTGTTGCTGAGCACACCGGCCACGCCCACGACCACAGCCGCGACCAGAATGATTAGCCCAAGGATGACGATCACGACGTGCTCCTTGAAACCTACAGCCCTACCGGGCCCGAGGCAGGCGCGGGTAGCGGTCCACGAAGACGAAGACGGCGGCACCGATCACGACACCCAGCACAGCCACCAGCCATAGCGGCATGACCTTGGCGAGGATGCCGCCGACCAAGAAGGCAGCGAACAAGGCGACCGCGATCGCGTAAGGAGTCATAGCCACGGGCCGCCGCGTGCCCGGCTTGGAGGTCTTCTGATCGGGCGCGGGGTCCGTCGCCACAGTCGCCATCTCCTGCCAGCGCGTTCGCTGTCTCAGTGACCAACATACTGCCCTGCACCAGAGCGTGCCTGCAAGAGACCCGCAGCACTCCCAGGGCCGTGCCACATCCGTGCCAGAACGGGGAGCGGAGAGTGCACCAGCGGTCACTCAGGAAACAGGCATATCGGGCTTGACCTCAATCCACCCTGGTGCCTTATGTCACCGAACCACCTTTGCACGCAAGGGATCACGGCACACGGAGCCGGGTGGATCTTGCTAACACGGATGCTAACAACGGATCTGGATGAGCTTGGATACGGCTGGAATGGGTTGTCCACCCCGAGCGGTGCGGCCAGGCAAGCGGGACGATGGTGGACGACCCCGGACATCCTTGATCTTGCTACGGATCAGAAGGTTGGGGGTTCGAGTCCCTCCGAGCGCGCTCACCTCCAGCGCGCTCACCACAACCGCAGGCCAGCATCATGGTCACGAGCTATCCCGCTCGTTCTCGTCTGGTCGGATTCTGGCCCGAATCTGTGATCTCAGCAGCGTTGTCGAGGCGATCCGCATAGCGGTCCATGTTGACAGAGGGGGCCGTACAGGTCGAGGGCCGTGGTGATGCTGGTGCGTATCCCATGATCTCCTGGAGCATCTTCGGCGGGTACGCGGGCGGGTGTCGGCGGCACGTGAATACTGACCCCGGCGTGGCATCCGAATTTTGACCCCCTGTCCGATGACTCTGGCTCCAGCCGAGCCAGGGGGTGGAAGGGGTGCTCTCAGTGGAGGATTGGGCAGAGATACGCAGGCTGCACCGGGCGGAGAAGATGCCGATCAAGGTGATCGCCCGGGTGATGAAGGTGTCGCGGAACACGGTGCGGGCGGCGATCGCCAGCGACCGGCCGCCGAAGTACGAGCGGCCGGCCAGGGGGTCGATCGTGGATGGGGCCGAGCCGCGGATCCGGGAGTTGCTGAAGGCGTATCCGACGATGCCGGCGACGGTGATCGCTGAGCGGATCGGGTGGGAACGGTCGGTCCGGGTTCTGCGGGACCGGGTCGCCGAGCTGCGGCCGGCGTATCTGCCGCCGGATCCGGCGTCCCGGACGGCGTATGTGGCGGGTGAGATCGCCCAGTGCGACTTCTGGTTCCCGCCGGTCATGGTGCCGGTGGGCTGCGGGCAGGTCCGCAAGCCCGCCCAGTTGCCGGTGCTGACCATGGTGTGCGCGTACTCGCGGTGGCTGACTGCGCTGCTCGTCCCCACCCGCACCGCGGCGGACCTGTTCGCCGGCTGGTGGCAGCTGATCAGCGGCCTGGGCGCGGTGCCGCGGGCGCTGGTGTGGGACGGTGAGGGCGCGATCGGCCGGTGGCGGGCCGGGCGGCCCGAGCTGACGGGCGCCTGCCAGGCGTTCCGCGGCACGCTGGGCGCCAAGGTGGTGGTCTGCAAGCCCGCCGATCCCGAGGCGAAGGGGCTGATCGAGCGGGCCCATGATTATCTGGAACGCTCGTTCCTGCCCGGCCGCACGTTCACCAGCCCAGCAGACTTCAACACTCAGCTCACTGGGTGGCTGGCGCTGGTCAGCACCCGGCCGCGGCGGGCGCTGGGCTGTTCCCCGGCCGAGCGGATCACCGCAGACAAGCAGGCGATGCTGGGCCTGCCGCCGGTGGCCCCGGAGACTGGGTGGCGGGCGCAGGCGAGGCTTGCCCGCGACCACTACGTCCGGGTGGACTCCAACGACTACTCCGTCCACCCAGCCGTCATCGGGCGCCGCATCGAAGTCACCGCGGACCTGTCCCGGGTGCGGGTGCTCTGCGACGGCCAGGAGGTGGCCAGCCACAGCCGGTCCTGGGCCTGGCATCAGAGCATCAGCGACCCCGCCCACGTGGCCGCAGCCAGAGCCCTGCGCCGCGACCGGGTCACCGCCCTGCGGCGCCCGCCCGAGCCCGAGGTGCAGATCCGCTCGCTGGCCGACTACGACGCCGCACTCGGCGTGGATGGGGGCGTGGCGTGATGGCCGCCGCCAAGACCGCCGCCCGCGACACCACCGCCGAGATCACCTTCCTCACCCGGGCGCTCAAGGCACCCACGCTGCGCGAGTCGGTGCCCCGCCTCGCCGAGCGGGCCCGCGCCGAGTCCTGGACCCATGAGGAGTTCCTGGCCGCCTGCCTGCAGCGGGAGGTCGCCGCCCGGGAGTCCCACGGCGGCGAGGGCCGCATCCGCGGCGCCCGGTTCCCCGCCCGCAAGAGCCTGGAGGAGTTCGACTTCGACCACGCCCGCGGCCTCAAACGGGAGGTCATCGCCCACCTGGGCACCCTCGACTTCGCCGCCGCCCGCGAGAACGTGGTGTTCCTCGGCCCGCCCGGCACCGGCAAGACCCACCTGGCCATCGGCCTGGCGATCCGCGCCTGCCAGGCCGGGCACCGGGTCCTGTTCGCCACCGCATCCGAGTGGGTCGCCCGCCTCGCTGACGCTCACCACGCCGGGCGGCTGCAAGCCGAACTGATCCGGCTGGGCCGCTACCCGCTGCTGGTCATCGACGAAGTCGGCTACATACCCTTCGAGCCCGAGGCCGCCAACCTGTTCTTCCAGCTCGTCTCCGCCCGCTACGAGCGAGCCTCGCTGATCGTGACCAGCAACAAGCCGTTCGGCCGGTGGGGCGAAGTCTTCGGCGACGACGTGGTCGCCGCCGCCATGATCGACCGGCTCGTCCACCACGCCGAAGTCATCGCCCTCAAAGGCGACAGCTACCGGCTCAAAGACCGAGACCTCGGCCGCGTCCCCGCAGCCGCCACGACCGACGATTGAGACCAAAGATCATGCAGGGGGCAATGCCGGTGAGTTAAGGCGTTCCCGCAGGTGACCCAGCCTTCCGGTGGATGACCGGGGGCCGTGTGGGCCGGTGTGTCGCGTTTTGGTGACGGACGGTGCGTCGCCGCGCAGACGCAACGAAGCTCCCGGTAGGACAGCGTTCGACCAAGATCGCTTTTGTCCTCGGGGGAGCTTCGTTGCCCGCTCAGTCTGTCATGCCTGTACCCGTTCCAGGAGATGGTGGCCTGCCGGCGTACCCGGCTGGCTTGGGTGTGCTGTCTTGTGAGATCAGCCCTGGCCTCGTCGATGACGTGATCGAACTGGCCGGGTGCCGGGAGAAGCGGCGGCGCCTGCTGCCCGCGCAGGCAGTGGTGTATTTCGTGCTCGGGTTGTGCCTGTTCAGCGGGGCGGACAGCGCTGCCCCGCCGGGCTACCGGTCGGTGATGCGCTGGCTGACGAACGGGGTGCGGCATCTGCATGGCCTGGTGCTGCCGACGAGCCCGGCGCTGACCAGGGCCCGGCAGCGGCTGGGCGCTAAGCCGCTGGAATTGCTCTTCGATCTGCGGCGTGGCGCGCTGGCCAGCGCCGGGGCCCCGGGCGCGTTCGCGTTCGGGCTGCGGCTGGTGGCCTGGGACGGCACGGGCCTGGACGCGGCCGATACCCCGGCCAATGCCGCGGCGTTCGGGGTCACCCAGGGCGGCAACCCGCAGTTGCGGCTGCTGGCGCTGACCGAATGCGGTACCCGCGCGCTGATCGATGCCGTCTTTGACGGGGTTGAGAAGGCCAGCGAGCAGGTACTGGCGCGGCGGCTGCTGGCCTCGCTGGCCCCGGGGATGCTGCTGCTGGCCGACCGGAACTTCCCCGGCTACGAACTGTGGGGCCTGGCCGCCGCGACCGGCGCTGACCTGGCCTGGCGGATCAAGAAGAACCTGGTGTTCCCGCCTGTGAAGGTACTGCCGGACGGGTCATTCCATTCGGTCATGCGCACCCCGGCTGAGAACGTCCGTCACGGCCAGGCCCGCGCCGCCGGGCGCGCCCTGGCCTGCCCGGCTGAAGGCCATCTGGTGCGGATCATCGAATACACCGTCACCGCTGAAGACAGCGACGGCGGCATCAGGACCGAGCCGTTCCGGCTGGCCACCACCCTGCTCGACCACGAGCAAGCGCCAGCGGCGCAGGTCGCAGCCATCTACCACCAGCGCTGGGAAATCGAGAACAGCTATGGCGAGCTCAAGACCCGCCTGCGCGGGGCATCGTTCATCCTGCGGTCCAAGTCCCCCGAACTGGTCCGCCAGGAACTGTTCGCGTTCCTCACCGTCTACCAGGCATTGTGCGCTCTCAAGACCCAAGCGGCCCGCACCGCGGGGATCGACCCAGACCGGATCTCCTTCACCGCGACCGTCCGCATCGCCCGCGACCACGCCAGCAACCAGATCAGCGTGACTGCCACAGGCCTCTCCCGGGCACGCAGCCAGGCCATCCACGACATCCTCAGCGACCTCCTGCCCCCGCGGCGAGACCGGCAATGCCAGCGCGTCAAGAAACCGCCGAAGAACACCTTCCCAGCCAAAAAGCGCGACGAAGCCTACCCGCCGGGCAAGGTCAAATACAAGATCACAGTGACCAGCAAAGCCCTGTCACCTGCGGGAACGCCTTAACTCACCGGCATTGATGCAGGGGGTCAGTTTTCAGATGCCGCCAGGGGGTCAAAATTCAAGCGCCGTTGACAGCGGGTACTAACAGGATTCCGTCTACCACGGGGCTATTCAGTTCCTGCGATCCAACTGGCTACCGGCTCCGAGGGCAGTGGGTAGGGTACGGCAGGGATTTCGATCTCACCGTCCCTCGCGGGCGAGGCGGCGCTCCTTGTTCGCGGAAATGAGTGCGACGTCAGGGAGTTCGGCGCCGAAAGCGCGGCCACCAGCCCGGCACCTGCTTGCGGTAGGCCTCGTACTCAGCACCAAAGCGCTCGGCCAGGAGGGTCTCCTCGAACAAGCGAACCCACACGGCCGAAAAAGCAAGGAACCCAGCCGTGTAGACCAGCAACACAGGGCGGCTGAGCAACAGCGCCTGCCCGATGATGGCCACAGCCGCTACCAGGTAGATGGGGTTGCGCACGTACCCGTAAACGCCTCCGACGATCAACTTCCCCGAAGTCACCGTGAACGGCCACGGTATCCCGATCCCCTCGGTCACAAACCGCACGCACGCCACGAGCACCACGATGCCGCCCGCCGCGATCAGGGCCACGCCGATTGCCCGCACCGCGAGCGGGTAGGGATGCGCGCCCGGCTGATACTGCGTCATCAGCCACGGCAGCAGCACCAGGCCGAGCCCGTCAAGAGGGATGAACGGCACGGTTCCCACAGCGGCAACCCCACTTGGGCATGATGACGCGGCGATCCTCGGCGTCCATCCGGGAGACAGCCGCGGGGGTTGCCGCGCGTGCCCGCTGTTCACCAGGCGGTCATAGGCTAGCTGCGCATCCTTCGGCGGATCGCTCCTGGCAACCCCGAAATCAGGGCGTATTTGGCCTCTTGCTCAGGTGCCATCTTCGCCATCGGCCACCGCTCCTGACTCTCAGTGAGGACGCTACTCCCCAGATCCAGAGGCGGCCAGACGGTACGAAGTACCCCGACTAGGAGTCGTCTGCTACCGCATGTGTCAGACAATCAAGGGAAAGCCAATGTGTAAAGCATCAAGCGGGACAGTACAACAAGCGCCTCGACCTCCGAGTGCGCCAGCGTAGCCGCAGGTCAGGGTCTTGATCATCGTCGTGAGAGACTCGTCTGCCCGGTCCCGTAAGAGCGGGCTGCTCACAGAAGCCGCGGCCGCTTTGACAGGGTCATATTCTTAGTCATACTTTTGACTATGACGACGCTGCCGCTAGGTGAGGTCAAGAGTCATCTCTCCGAGCTCGTGAGTCGCGTTCACGATCATCATGAGCGGGTGACGGTGACGGTCCATGGCCGGCCCTCAGCCGTGCTGGTGGCAACTGAAGACCTTGAACGGCTTGAGGAGACCCTCGCCATCCTCCGTGATTCTGAAACCGTGAGCCGCCTGGCTGCCTCCGACGCGGAACTGGCGCGGGGTGAGTCGGTCTCAGCAGAGGAACTGGCGGAGGCAATGCGCCGCCGTCCCGCCCAGGGATGACTGGATACGCTCCCGGCGATCCCTACACCCTGCGGACCACTCCCACCGTGCGGCGAGCATTGACTGAGACTCTCCCCGAGGCCGTGGCCGCCGCAGCCTACGAATTCATCACCGGCCCACTGCTATCGCAGCCACATCGTGTCGGGAAACGCCTTCTTGCACCACTCGACGACAGGTTCAGCGCGCGGCGCGGGACTTACCGGGTCATCTACCGGATCGATGACAAGACCCGAGTGGTTACCGTGGTAGACATTGGCCATCGGCGCGGCGTGTACCGAACCTGACCCGGGCGAGGCACCCGGCACGCAGGAAATGGGACCTATCACCGCCACCGAACCCGCAGGTCAGCAACATAGTCACGAACTATCCCTCTCATCCTCGTCCTCGTCCTCGTCTGGCCGGATCTGTGCTCTCAGCAGCGCTGTCGAAGCGGTCCGCGTAGCGGTCCATGTCGCCCGGATAAAGGTGGCCATACAGGTCCAGAGTCGTGGCGATGCTGGCGTGCCCCATGATCTCCTGGAGCATCTTCGGACGGTACCCCGGCCTGGATCATCAGCGACGCAGCGGTACGCCTCAGATCGTGGATCCGGAACCGGTCGCTCAGCCCAGCTCGAGCGCGGGCGGGCAGTAAGGTGGCACGTCGCCGGTTGGATAGCCGCAGCACGCTGCCGCCCGGCATGGTGAACACCAGGTCGTCGGGGTGCTTGCCAGTCGTGACCGCTGAGAGCTCAGTGGCCACGCCGCGGACGCATCGTCCGCAGTAACCAGCGGCTGCGCTGGCACCTGTCGGAGTTCGAACGACCGGACCACGCCGTGCTGACGACTTCGGATGCTGGGAAACAGACGTCGAGGGCCAGCGCCACGACCGCACGCGCCAGGACCTGGAAGTGGAACGGATCGCCCCGCCTGACAGCATCGCCACGCGGCTATCCAGCCAGTCCAGGAAGTACAGGACCTTCCGCCTGTCCAGGTCGATCGTGGCGGGTCGTTTAGTCGCTGCTAGCCTGCGCGCATGGCCGACCTGGGACCCGTCGCGTGGCCGCCTGAGCCGATCAGGACCAAGAGGCTCGTGCTCCGTGAGCCCGAGGCCCGGGACCGTGCGGCATACATCGAGCTGCTGGCCTCGCCAGAGGTGGGCACCTACCTCGGTGGCCCCCGGCCGCGTGACGAGCTTGAGCGCGAGATGCCCGGCGCGCCCGAGCGGCGCCCCGGCCTCTTCATAGCCGATCTCGACGGAGCCATGATCGGCCAGATCATTCTCAGCAGAGCAACGGGGCACGGTCCTCCGGCTGCTGCCGGGGAGGCCGAGCTCGGCTACCTGTTCCTGCCGCAGGCGTGGGGATTCGGGTACGCCGCCGAGGCGTGTGCAGCGGCACTCGGCTGGTTCGCCGGCGAGCTTCCCGGCGAGCCGGTGGTGCTCTTTACCCAGACCGCTAACGCCCGCTCGGTGCGCCTCGCGGCGAAGCTGGGGTTCACCGAGGTAGAGCGGTTCGAAGCCTACGGCGCCGAGCAGTGGTTCGGCGTGCGGTCCCCGGCTTGGCAGTTCACCTGAATATCCCTCATCCGTCCGTCGGTCACCTTCGTCGCGGACAGCGAGAATCTGCGCCAGCAACATCACCCGGGAAGAGCGGGGTCGGCCTTGGCTTGTGCAGTTGTCACTTCAGCGTGTGCCGGGGGCGGCGTGCTCGCCGGGCGCAGCGGCCCGCTACGGAGCAGGATGCCGGCCGTGACTGCGCCGCCGGCGAAGATGCCGGCGGTCCACCAGAACGCGGTGTCATATCCGTGTGCCAGTGCGAGCCCGGTCAGGGCGTGGCGGCCGATCAGCCGGGCCGCAGCGATATTCGCGGCCAGGTAGGAGGTGACGGCGCTGGCGAAGATGGTGTTCAGCAGCGAGGTGCCGACCGAGGCGCCGAGTTGCTGGCCGACGGTGACGGTCGCGGACGCCACGCCCGCGTCCTGCGGGGCCACGCCGAACGTACCGGTGTTGATGGCCGGCGCGATCACCAGGCCGATGCCGATTCCGGCCAGGATGGTCGGGCCGAGCACGCCCGTGCCATAGCCGGTGCGCGGGCCTAGCAGGGCCAGCCACGCCGCGCCGCCTGCCGCGGTCAGCATCCCGGACGCCACCAGCGGCCTGGGCCCGGTCCGCGGCATCAGCGCGATGGTGGACAGGTTGGACGCGAGGATGAGGCCGGCGCTAAGTGGCAGGAACGCCACACCAGTCACCAGCGGCGAGTAGCCGAGCGTCTGCTGCAGGTAGTAGGTCAGGAACAAGAAGGTCCCGAACAGCCCGGCGGAGGCGAAAAGCATCGACAGGTAGGCCCCGCCCCGGTTGCGGTCCAGCACCACGCGGGGCGGCAGCAGTGGGTGGGCCGCCCGGCTCATCCACAGCGCGAACAGCACGCCAAGCGCCACGCCGGCGGCCAGGAACCCCCAGGTGGACGGTGCTGACCAGGGGTGCGAAGCCGCGTTGGAGAACCCGTAAACGAGGCAGAACACGGCGCCGGACACGAGCAGCACGCCTGGGATGTCCAGCCTCGGCCGGGTCGGCGACGGCTGGCGCTTGAGCAGCAGCGCACCCCCCAGGAGCGACACCCCGGCGAAGATCAGGTTTACATACAGCGTCCACCGCCAGGACAGGTACTGGGTCAGCGCGCCGCCGAGCAGCAGGCCCACCGCACCGCCGGCCCCGGCGATCGCCCCGTAGACGCCAAACGCCCGGCCGCGGTCCTTTGGCCCGGTGAACGTGGTGGTCAGCAGCGACAGCGCCGACGGCACCAGCAGCGCCGCGGACGCGCCCTGGCAGGCCCGGGCCGTCACCAGCATGGTGAAGTTGACCGACGCGCCGCCGATGGCCGACACACCCGCGAACCCGGCCAGGCCGGCCAGGAACGTGACCTTGCGGCCCAGCAGGTCGGCCAGCCTGCCGCCCAGCAGCAGCAGGCTGCCGAACGCCAGCGAGTAAGCGGTGACCACCCACTGCCGGTCCACGGTGGTGAAATGCAGCGCACGCTGCGCCGACGGCAGCGCGATGTTCATGACCGTGAGGTCCAGGACCACCATGAGCTGCGCCAGAGCGATCACGCCCAGGATGAGCCACCGCCGCCGGTCCCAGATGCTGTCGGTGGACGTGGCACCAGACATGAGATTCACCACTTCTTTCCCTGTCGTTACTGCCCACGCGCGGAGGTTTGGTATGATCACGATGTGATTACTGCATCAATAGTGCAACGAATTTTGGGGAGCGTCAAGGCTCCGGGCGGGTCACGGTGAACCCCCCACCCGACGCAACCAGCCCGCCCGATGCGACGACCCAGCCGCCGGACCCAACGAGCCAGCCGCCGAGGAAGTACGCGTCGCAGGTGCGCGACGAGCAGGCCCGCCGTACCCGGCGGGCGATCGTCACCGCGGCTCACGACCTCTTCTTGGCCCAGGGTTATGCGGCCACGACGATCGACGGGATCGCGGAGGCCGCGCACGTGAGCCGGCGTACCGTGTTCAACTCGGTGGGTGGCAAGGTGGCCCTGCTCAAGCTGGCCTTGGATTGGGCCATCGTCGGCGACGACGAGCCGATAGCCCTGGTCGACCGGCCGGCGATCAAGGCGATCCTGGCCGAGTCCGACCCGCGGAAGGCACTCATGCTCTGGGTGCAGACCGTGACCGACGTCGCCGCCCGCACCACGCCGCTCGGCGAAGTTCTCATCGCCGCAGCCGATATTGACCCGGCGGCCGCACAGCTGCTCGCCGAGGCGAGCCGCAACCGGATGTTGGGCGCTACCATGTTCATCCGGTATCTCGCGTCGCTGGACGGACTGGCCGTCGGCATAACCGAGCAACGTGCCGCGGAACTCTGCTGGGCGCTCACGGACGGCCACCTCTACCGGCTGCTCGTCGCTCAGCGCAGCTGGAGCACCGCCGACTTCAACCGATGGCTGTCCGACAGCCTTGCGGCGGCACTGCTGCCTAGCTGAACGGGCCGAAACCCAGCGATACCGCGAGGCTAAAGAGACGTACTGCTCCGTGTCCGCCCTCTCATAAGCGGCCGGTTCCGGGGACCACCGGACACCTGCGCGATTACTGACCGTGCTCGCGGACCTTTTTCACTTCTCCCGAAGTGAGCCGGGCAACGACTGCGGCCCGCGTGGCCGGATCCAGGGCGTCGAGCTGGTCACGGATGTTCTGCACCGTCAGATCGGCTTCCTGGTGCTTCTCGCGTAGCTGGTAGGCCGCTGCGGCCAAGACCGCGGCTGCCGCCGCCAGCAGCACCGCCCGGATGATCCGCGTCGATGAGCCCATGTTCTAGCCTTCTCCCGGTGTCGTTGATCGTCCTCGGGATGCCCAGCTATCCCGGTGGTTTCGGGGGGTAGCTGGCTGTGGTCTTTGCAATGGCCCGGATAGCCTGCGGGTGGCTATCCCTCCTGGATGATCTCGCTGTGGCGGGGAATCGCTTCTGGCGGTGCCCGGGGCCGCCGCTAGTGCATCATTCACTGCCCGCTCCCATCATTGTGCCACCTGGCTTTTGTCCCATAGGGGCTGAGCCTGAATCCTCGGTAGGAGAGGCCTGGCCATGGGGTGGCTCGCCTGCGCCACTCTGGCCGGGCCCAGCCGGGTTCTGGTCAAGCGGCGGCCGGGCGCTGCTGCCAGCGGTGGTGATGTGGGATGAGGACAGGCGGAGGTGCCGGATCACCTCCCGCGGGAACGGCTCGGCGCGGTTTCCCGGTCTCTTCGTGGCACTGTTAGATTTGTCCCGCAGCGGCCAGCCGGTCAGCTGAGGCTTCCAAGGGGAGTTAGGTATGACGGCGGCATCCCAGCCGGGACCAGACGACGAACTAGGGCCGGTTGATTTCCTGGCCATAGAATTTCCCGGCGGCCAACTCACCGCTGCGGGATTTGAGAGGCTGCTTTCCCTGGCCGACCAGGGTGTGGTGGACATCCTGGACATGGAATTCATTACCAAGGACGCCGAAGGCACGAGCAAGAAGATTGACGTCTGGGAGTTCGCGGTTCCCGGCGGGGTCGACCTCAGCGCCTGGGCTGGGGCGTCGTCAGGCTTGCTCGATGATTCTGACATCACCGAGATCTCGGCGGCGATGCAGCCAGGCAGCGTCGCCGTGGTGGTGATCTATGAGAACCGGTGGGCTCTCGGCCTGGTGGATGCCTGGCGGCGCGACGGCGCGCGGCTGATCGCCAGCGGCGGATTGCCCGCGGACGAGATTGTCGCCGCCCTTGATGCAGCTGAGTCCTCCTGATCCAGCGGCATTCCTATCAACCCAGCGACGAGGAGGTCACCGTGGGCCTATTGAAGACCGCCGCCACAGTTGCGGTCGCCAGCTCCGTGCATGGCCGGATTCAGCGCCGCCAGCAAAACCGGTGGGCGGCGCAGGACCAGGCCAATGCGGCAGCTGTGCCTGCCCCGCAACCGCCTGCGCAGTACGCGGCTCCGGCACAGCCGCCGCATACCTATGCCGAGCCCGCCCCATCGCAGGAACCGGCTGCTCCATCGCAGACAGCCAACATGAGCGACCGGCTGGCCCTGCTGAAGCAACTCGGTGAGCTGCTGACAGCAGGCGTGCTGACCCAGGCCGAGTTCGAGCAGCAGAAGTCCCGCATCCTGAACGGCTAACCCGTGCGCCGCTGCAGCAGGTTTGCCGATAGTGCTGTCGGCACTGCTGCCGAGGTCGTAGCCAACTATCGACTCGGGACGGCAGGCCTGGAGTTCGGGCCGTCCAGGCCGCGTGGAACCAAAGGAATCGGAGGCCATCCATCATGACCGAGGAGACCGTTAGCGCGACCACCACGATCAGCGCATCGGCCGAAACCGTGTTCGCGGCGCTTGCCGATCCATCCCGGCACGCCGCCATTGACGGCACCGGCTGGGTTCGCGACTGCGTCGATGGGCAACGGCTAACCGGCTCAGGCCAGATCTTCCGGATGGCCATGTACCACCCCAACCACCCGGACGGCAGCTACGAGATGGCCAACCGGGTCCTCGCGTTCGATCCGCCACATGTCATCTCGTGGGAGCCGGGCTATATGTCACCGGCGACAGGCCAGCTAAAGTTCGGCGGCTGGATCTGGCGTTACGACCTGACCCAGCTCGGCCCGGACAAGACCAAGGTCACACTCTCCTATGACTGGTCGGCGGTAGGGCCGATTCCCCGGCAGCGCATTCAGTTCCCGCCCTTCACTCCCGACCATCTTGACAACTCGCTGAGCCACTTGGCCGCAATTGTTGTGCGGTAGCGGGGCCTGCGGCGCTGCCGCAGCTTGGCCTGGCTAAGGTGAGCTCAGACCCTTGCTGTCGGCGGCCGCCTCGGCCGGCGGAGCCGACGAGAGCAGCCCGAGGGTGGCGAGGTCATCCCTTTGGAACCAGTAGTACCAGTGCGCGGGGTATGCCCGGATGGCGTCATCCATCGCGGCCGCGCAGCGCCCGAACGCGGCCTCCGTCTCGCCGTCCACCGGCACTGGCGGGGAGATCTCCAGCACCTGGTGCCGGTAGTCGGCCAACCGGTACACGAACGCCATCAGCACCGGGGCGCCGGTCAGCCGGGACAGGGTCACCACCCCGGGCAGGAGCCTGGCCTGCCGCCCCAGGAAGGGCACTTCGACAGCGCGGGCCTGGTCACCCTCTTGCGGCTCAGCGTCGCTGCAGATCGTCACTACCTCATTGGCGCGCAGCGCGGCTGCGGCCTGCGCCGCGACCTGAATGCGGCCCGGCCACGGCTCGATGTTCGGCCGCTGCCGGTGGCGAAGCACGCGCCGTTCGAAGATGAGTTCCCAGAACCGCCGTTCGGTGGAAGGCAGACCGGGCTCATGCCAGAACCAGCGCCCGATGCTGGTGATCGGGACCCCGCTGGCATGCAGCAAGGAGAAGGCGGAGGCGTGCGAGCCGAAGTGGGCGGTGCAGAGTATGGCCCCCCTGCCCCCGGCCAACGCAGCGTCCAGGTGCTCGCGACCGCGGATCTCGACCAGTTTGCCCAGGGACCGGCCACGGCCCCGCAACCGCATCAAGTCAACGACGGTGCAGGACTGGAACCGCATGCAGTCGCGCGCCAGACGCTCAGCCTCCTCGGGGCCGAGTCCGAGCACCTGGCGCAGGTTAACCACGATCTCCGCGCGCTTCCCGGCCCAGTGCCGGAAACTCCAGTCCCCCCACCAGCAGGCAACACGGTAGCCGAGGCTGGCGGGCAGGCGCGATGCCAGCGGCGCCACGGCCAGCCAGTAGGCAACGCGCTCCGCGTTGCTGAACAGCCACCCCGCCCGGGCAGTCTCCAGCCAGCCGATCCTGCCCAGCCGCCGTCGGCGCGGGGGGCCCACCGCCTCACCCATGGGCGTTTTCCTGGTCCGCTCCTTCGCCGGCCCGGGCGGGGAGGTAGGAGCGAATGGCATCTACGCTGGCGGAATTCTCATTGCTGACCGTCTCCACCTTGAGCATCTTCCTTCCACGTATGCCTGCTAGCAGGCCCTGGATCCGGAACCTGGCCCAGGCCTGCCCAGCCTCCCCCGGGAACTCGCCCGCATCCTCGCGTTCTTCGCGTCCCGGTTGAGTTCCCGGCGGGCGAAGCCGACCGCCGCCGACCCCACGGGGCGCCTTCAGAGGAGACGCAGAGCCGCCTCTAAGGGGACGCAGAGGTACATCTGTTGGTTGACGCCATGTGCCGACAACTATCAGCCTTTGTGGGCCGGCCCGACGCAATACTCTTGGGGCCACCCGGCAGGTAGCGTGCAATAGCCGAAGCCACGAGTCATCACAAAGCGAGCAGTTAGCTATTGTTAGTCGGGGCAGGGTCAACTCTGGTTCAGATATTACTAAGAATTGGTCATAGCATTACGAATGACTGCTGTTCCGCTGAACCGCGGCGATGAAGCCGTCGGGGTCGACGAGGCTGATGATCAGTGAGCGGACCTCCACCTTGCGGAATACTGTGCTGAGTTGCCGGGGCAGGTAGCAGGGCGGATCGATGACGAGCTCGACCAAGCCGTCATGCGAACCGTTCACCAGCCAGCGGCCTCGGCGGCCGTGTACCCCGATCGTCCCCCGGGTCTGGTGATCAGAACGGGCGGCCGATCGCACCGAGCCGCGGGGGATGTCCAGATGGAAATCGGGCACCCGAACCCGCAGCACGGCCGAGCCGACCTCCACGCCGCCGCGCCCCGGGCCCCCACCCCGCCGTGTCTCATCCCACAGGGAAATCCGGCCCATATCGCTGTAGTCGATAGCGAACCATCTCGCGCTGGCGGACGAGGCGGCTCCGGGTCCGGCCCCGGCTTCCTGGTAATTCTTGATGACCTCGCGCCGGGCGGTGGCATACGGCTCGCCTGATTCCGCCATGCGCTTGCGGGCTGCGGCCTTGATCTTGTCGTGCGACATCGCGCCTCTGCTCCGGTGGCCGCGTCCCGGCGCCCGGCCACCGCATAGAGGAAAACACGATGGAGGGGAAGAATCCACGCGAGGGCTGTGCCGCTCTTGTCCTCAGGCACTACCACCAGCGCCGGGCCGGCGTAGCTCGGATCAGGCAGACGTGGCTGCCAACACTGAGGATACGCCAGCCAGACGGGGAGTCACAACCGGCATGCGCGGCAGGCGGGTGGAGTGCGGGTGGTGGCTGGACCAGGCCTAGATCAAGTACCGGCCGCGGCCAGGATCAGCCCGGCGTACACGATGACCCACCAGCGCTGGGGGCTGGCCCCAGCCGTAGCTGCCCGCCAGACCGCTTCTGACGCCGTGCGTCGATCATCAGGCCCACAGTTATGGGCGGGGCCAGAATCAGGGTCGCACCGGCGAAGAGGGCCAGCGCGAACGCCGGGTAGTTGTCAGGTTGCCACAGCACTATGGCCGCCGCCACGCTGGCCGCGGCCATGACCACGCAGACACCCGTCAGACCGTAGCTGGCCTTCGGCAGCCGGGCGGTCAGATCGGCTGGGAGGTCGGTGGTGAGCGCGGCTAGCTCGGCGCGGGACCGCGTGGCGGACACCTGGGCGGCCCGCGCGTCGTGTTCATCCTCGGTCAGCCGGCCTTGTGACAGCGCGGCCTTGAGGGTTCGGATCACCTGTTCGCGGTCGTGCCAGGACAACGGCGGCAATGGTTGCCCGCCCGAGGGCTTCGCGCGCCGTGAGGCGACCATCATGAACACGCCGAGAATCCAGAAAGCCAGATAGAGGACCGCGGCCAAAATGATCAAAGTCCATATGGTGGTGCGGGGACCACCGGGGAGCAGAAGAACCGCCACGATGCCCGGCAGGAAGACCGCGTATTCGAACCACCAGGCAATCTTTGTCGCCCGCCACGGGGCGCGCGCGGACCGGGCTCCGGTGAGCGCGGTGGGAATGTCGGCGATGATCTCGGCCAGTTCCGCGTACGTCCGTGACGCGCATACCCAATCTACCCGCGTGCTGAGTTCATCCTCGGTCAGCCGACCTTCCACGAACGCGGTCTTGAGAGCAGAGATCACCTGCTCGCGATCGGCGTCACACGCGCGGAGTCCACCACGGCTCCGGCTTTCCGGGGCTGCTGCCTCATCCCCTGGCCCTGCCATCACGACGCCTCCCCCACCAGCGTGCTGGAGGGAAGCGTAACGCGGGTCAGCACAGGAATCCATGCCCTCCCCCGACATAACGAGGAGCGTCAAAGGCGGGGGTGAGCCCTGTTGCTGGGAGGAACGTTGTTGTGTATAGCAAATCTCTGCGAGAACTGGGTGCTTGAGGTCAAGCCACTGGCTGGCCCGTTCTTCCTGGGGGCTCGGCGGACGAGTCGGCTAGCGCGCCACGCGGTAGCGGAGGTAGACGACTCTCGAGCTGAAGGTGCGGGTCTCGACGAGTTCGAGATCCACCCGGCGCTCGCGCTGGGGAAAGAACGGAATGCCACCGCCAACTAGCACCGGGTAGACCCTGGCCCGGTACTCGTCGATCAGGCCCAATGCGGCCGCCTCGGCGGCGAGAGTCGCGCCGCCGATCGCGATGTCGCCCTCAGCCGGCTCGGCTCGCAACCGCTCGATCTCCTCCGCCAGGCTGCCGGAGGCCAGGCGGGCATTGCCCTGCACCGCCGACAGCGTGGTGGAGAACACCACCTTTGGGAGCGGCTTCCAGATCGCGGCCCACTCGAGCATTGAGTCGTTGACCGATGGATCCTGGTCGGCGGTCTCCCAGTACAGCATGGTCTCGTACAGCCCTCGTCCCAGCAGGTGGACGCCGACCTCTCGTATCTCGTCGGTGACAAAGCGGAAGACCTCCTCGTCGGGCGCCGTCCAGCCGAAGCCGCCGTCCGGCCCGACGACGTAGCCGTCAAGTGAGACGCCCATCGAATAGGTCACACTGCGCATCAAAATCCTCCTCGGGTAACGGGTTCGACAGTACGACCGCCGGACGCCGCCGGACTCATCGCGGCGCGCGGGACAGGCAACCGCGTCCAGATGACCGGCATGTCGCGCGGTCCTGGCTGCTACTCCGCTAGGACGGACATCACCAGCTGATGTTGTTCTGAGGGCTGGACCCCATCGGCCTCACCGCACCACCGACGGCTACTCGGTGAGAACTATCCATTGCCGCCCGTCGATGAGTTCACGTGCCGCGTCGAGGTGACCGGCGTGGGATGCCGTTTCAGCGATCACATGCAGCAGGATCTCGCGCAGGTTGTCGAGCCGCCAGCTGCCAAACAGGTCCGCAGGCCACCACGCCGGTGCGCTGTCTAGGGAAGTGGCGGCAATGATGGCGTCGGCAAGATCTATCTCCCGCCGGTAGGTATCCAGTACCGCGGTGGCCGTCAAGTCCGCGGGGACCTGCCAGGCGTTATCCGGCTCGTCGTCTGGGAGTTGCTCGCCAGCGACGACGGCACGGAACCAGAACCGCTCGACGTCGACCGCCAGATGGTGTACGAGCCCGGCGCAGGTCCACTGCGAGGGCAGTATGGGGCGCCGCAGGTCCTGCTCGGAGAGGCCCTCCAGGATGCCGAGCACGTGATTGCGCTGATCGGCGAGGGACAAGACGAACGCCTGGCGCTCCGGGGGAGACGGGGGCTGCGTCATGGCTCATCCGCTCCCTTGGCAAGACCGTCACAGCCGACCATTCAGGTCATCATCCCAAAGTAGGGCCGCGTAACAACCTGCGCGGCCCTTCAGCCAGGTGGTTAGCGTTGCCGGGTCATCGGCCGGGGGCTGTCAGCTACCGGTGCACTTCTGGCTGGCTTGCACCAGGAGAACCCCGAGCGCGTAACGGTCCGGGCTGCTCTGCAGGTAACCAGTGTTGGGGGTGGCGATGAACTGGACGCCAGCGCCGCCGGGGAGAGCCGACGGATGGATGATCGAGATGGTGGATCGTTCCCGGAGCTGGGACGGGCGCCCACCCCCCACCACGTTTAGCAGCTGGCCTTGCCCGCCACCGTAGGCCTGGCACGGGTTGTTCTTGACGCGGAACAGGTCGCGGAACGGTGCGCGGCGGGGCAGTCTCGGATTGAAGATGACGCTGGCCGGCACGCCATCCGCGCGGAGTTCGCGCTGCAGCCCGGCCGGATCGCGGAACTCGCGGACGGTGATAGAGACCGTGCCGTCGGCCTGCTTGACTACGGTCCAGGCCGCCAGCTGAGGGGTGGGCGGGTGGCTGGCCGGTGTCAGCGTGCTCACGGCGAGGGCGGCCCCGGCCGCCACGACCAGCGCGGCGGCCACGCCGGGAAAGAACCGCCGGGTACGCACCGCGCGGCTGCGTTTCACAATCTGGTTCACCGGGGTGGTCGAATGGACACCGGTGAAGGACTCCCGCACCGTTGTGATCAGTTCGTCGTCGTTCATGATGGGGTCTCCTGCTGCTGGATATGGGCGAGGTCGTCGCGCAGCGACGCGAGGGCGCGGGCCAGATGCTCCTTGACCGTGCCGGGCGCGATGCTGAGTACCTCTGCGGTGCGATTGGTATCCAGGTCGAGGAACAGGCGCAGAGCAACGACCTGTCGCTGGCGGGCGGGCAGCCGCATCAGCGCCGCCATGATCTTGGGATCGACGGGACTGTCGGCTGCCCCGCTGACCGCAGGCAGGTCTGCGACCAGGCCGGGGTCGGGCACCGATATCTCGCGGCGGCGGTGGCGCCACCGGGAAATGTTCGCGTTCAGCGCGGTGCGGATCACCCACGCCGTCGGTGCAGGATGCCTGCTAACCGTGCGCCACGATGCACAAGCCCGGGCGAATGCCTCGTCCACGAGATCCTGGGCCTTGTCCTGGTCACCGACACTGACCAGGACGGTGCGCAGGCACTCATCCCTGAACCTGCGGTAGAACTCCGCGAAGTCCAGTCGTTGGGTTCCCACACTTATTCAACGCACAACTCCCGGCAGCGGCCGACCTGGCTCGTACCCGCTCCGTCGCGCAGGTGGCTGCTGATCATTCCGCCACCATCGACCGGGCCAGCCCAGCCGTCCGGGTCAACGGTTGGAGGATGGTCAGCGCGACGGATGGAGGCTGTTGTTGTAGACGCGCAGCTGCATCGTGGCCAGGTCGAAGAGCGGGGTCCTGATCCCGTGGTCGGCGCCGCGGCGGGCCAGGTCGGCCAGGACCTGCTCAACCTCGGCGGGCCGCCCCTCGGCCACGTCCCGGGACATCGACGAGTTGACCGGCGACCGGGCCTGGGTGATTGTCCGCGTCGTGCTGGCGATCACGCCGGCCGGCATCGGGTACCCGGCCGCAGCCGACACCGCGGTGGCCTCGGCCAGGATGGCCGGGCCCAGATCACGTCCGCCCGGAACGGCCACGATGTCGCCCACCGTACCGCGCATCAGGCAGGTCAACGCGCCGATGGTCGCGATGAACACCCACTTCTGCCACATCCGCGCAATGATCTCGTCGCTGATGCTGGTGTCGAACCTGGCCCCGGAGAGCTGGTCGTGCGCCGTCTGCAGCCGGGGGGTGCGGGTGCCGTCTTGCGTCCCGATGGTGAGGCTCGCGGACGTGCTGGGCTGGACGCTTATGTCGCCTTCGTCGTTGAGCTGGGCGGCGATAATGATTACCCCGCCGAGCACCGCCGACTCGCCGAACCGCTTGCTGAGCACGGCCAGGTGAGCCATCCCGTTCAGGAACGGCACCACCACGGTCCGCGGTCCGACGGCCGGGGCGAAGTCAGCGATGGCCTGGTCCAGCGCGGTCGCCTTGACCGCCAGCAGCACGACGTCCGCGGGCTCGGTCAGTTCTCCGGCCATGACCAGGTGCGGCCGCAGCGCCTGCCCGGCGTCGGCTCCACCCCCCGGCTCGACGATCCGCAGCCCGCGCTCGCGCAGTTGCCCGGCACGACGCGGGCGGGCCAGGAACGTGACGTCCCGGCCGGCCTGTGCCAGCCGGGCCCCGAAATAGCCACCGGTGGCGCCCGCCCCGACGACGAGGATCGTCATGGTCTTAGCGCCTCCTTCCGCATCCCGCGCGAACGAAGCTCAATCTACCGAGGTCAAAGAGCCGCCATCCCGGCTGGGGCGCCGTCCAGGCCCGGGGGTCCATGCCGGTGCTCGATTTGCCAGTAGGTCAGCTGGTGACCAGCAAGTGAGGCACCCTGACGTTGAGATGGTCGAGCAGCGCAGCCATTTTCTGGTCCAGTTCCAGGCCGACAGCTGCGATCTCGGGGTGTCCGAAGCTGGCGAACTGGTCGCTGGGCTTGTCAAAGGTGAAGCAGGGACCGCCGTCAGGGGCGCTCCAGATGACGGTATGCAAGGGCGCGTACATCAGAATGGCGGGCTCGTAACGATACATGCGCTCCATGATGGTGTGGTTGCCCATCAGGTAAGCGACGCCGGATGCCTGGTCCCCGGCCAGCTGCACCACCGGGTCAACGTCGTTCTTGTAGTAGATGAGAAAGCCCCATGGCGCGGCGGCATCGATCAGGTCCAGCATTTCCTGCCACGGCGCCGTCGCCGGACCAGGGCCGTGACCTGGTCCACGGGCAGCGGCGGGACAGCTTGCTCGTAACGTGCGCGGAACTCAGCCGGCGCCGATCCGGTCTGGACGCTGAAGCGGGCATGCAGAACGGGAAGAGGCCTGCTTGGCGTAGGCGTCGGCGACGCCCTTCGGGGCGCCGGGGAATGGCACTATCGTCAGGTTCGCCGGCGGCAGCACACACGAACCAGGCTCGGAACTGACCAGCTGACCGATGGTCTGGCCGTGCGCCGGCGCGAAGGCGTCAACGTGGACCAGCGCTTTGACCTGTTTGTCGCCGGTGGCGGCGTTGGTGATGACCGCGCCGTCGTAGGAATGCGCGGACGGCAACTGCTTAGGCTGGGACAGCGTCAGCCAGGGCCCTGGCAGCGGTCTCGATGAGCTGCGCCACGTCAGCCGGATGGGAGACCATCGCCAGGTGACTCGACGGGACTTCGATCGTGGTTGCGCCCATGCGATTGGCGAACTGGCGCTCGGCGTCGGGCGGGATCGCCTCGTCGTTGCCGGCGACCAGATACCAGGAGGGGAGCGATTTCCAGGCCGGGACGCCCATCGCGTCGGTGAAGGCGGACCCGGCCAGCGCCTGTTGCACGGCGTACATAACTCTTGCCCGGACCGGATCGACGTCGGCAGCGAAGTGGTTCACGAAGTCGTCTTCTGACAGCCAGCCGAAACCCTGTTTGTCGGTGAACAGGTGCGCCAGTGCCGGGGTTACGGGTTCCTGCGACAGCAGCGCGCCGAGTGATTCTCCTTCGTCAAGGCCGAAGGCTGCGATGTAGACCAGGCCTGCGACGTTAGGCGCGTCGGTGCCGAGAGCGGTCATGATCTGGCCGCCGTAGGAGTGGCCGGCGACGATGGTGGGGCCATTTTGGAGGTCCAGCACCTGGCGCAGCCGGGCGACGTCATCCGCTAGGGCGGTCATCGGGAACTGCGGTGCGGTGACGTGGCAGCCGGCCGCCTGGAGCCGCTCGATGACGGCGCTCCAACTCGAGCCGTCGGCCCATGCGCCGTGGACGAGGACGATGTTCGGTCGGGCATTCATTTCAGTGATTCCTTCCTGGTTCAGCTGAAGATAACGACCGTTTTTTAGGCCGAAGTTATCCAGGTGGCCTTATGCGCCCCACCCGCCGCGCGGATCGCGGGCCAGATCGTCATGGGCTCGTTCTTCCCCGAGCCTGTCTGTATTCCAGTGTCGGTCCGGGGCGCTCGGCCGACATGGCACGAACGCGCTATCTCTTTAATCGCAGCCTCGCTCCCCGCGCTGGTGCCACGACATGGCCGGCCCGCGCGCCCGCCCGCTCGGGCACATCGCGAGGCAGGTAGCAGCAGAACTGCCTAAGCAGACTGGTGGCTGGCCTGCCCGCGACTCCAGCGCCGTGAGCGGGCGTTTACAGATAGCACGTTCGCGTGGTGTCGGCTGATGGCCTCGGGACCACTCTGGAGTCAGCTGACAAGCTCAACGCAGAGACAGGTCATGACAGCCCGGGTAATCGGTGAGGCGGATGGGTGAAGATCCTGATGTCAACGTATTCGAACCTTCCCAACAAATCAGTCAAGGCCGCGAACGGCGTCGAGTATGCCTTCCGCGACGTGGGTGATGGCGCTCTCCCGCTGGTGCTGCTGCAGCACTTCCGCGGCAACCTCGACAACTGGGATCCGGCCCTGGTCGATGCGCTGGCGTCCGGCCGCCGCGTGGTGACGTTCGACAACGCCGGAGTCGCCGGCTCGACCGGGACCACCCCGGCCACGGTCACCCAGATGGCCCACGATGCCATCGCCTTCCTGACCGCCATGGACCTCGACCAGGTCAACCTGCTGGGGTTCTCTATCGGCAGCTTCGTCGCGCAGGAAATAGCCCTCATCCGGCCCAGCATCCTTAACCGGCTGGTCCTGGCATCCTCGGCCCCGCAGGGAGCCGCCGGGATGCACGGCTGGGCCGCGGACGTGATCGGCGCCGTCGGGGGACTCCAGACCAGCCCGGAACAGTACCTCAGCGTGTTCTTCGCCGCCTCGCCGCCGAGCCGGCAAGCCGGCACCGAGGCCCTGCAGCGGATGTACGCCAGAACCGGGGACCGGGACCAGGCGACCAGCTGGGCGACCCGCAACGCGCAGTACGACGCGGTCTGCACCTGGGGGATTCCCGACCATGCCCTGCTGCAGCGAGTCAGTGCCATCGATCGGCCGGTGTTCATCGCCAACGGCGACAGCGACCCGATGATCCTGCCGCATTACTCACACCTGCTCGCCGGCCTGATCCCGCAGGCCCGGGTCAAGATCTACCCTGACGCGGCCCACGGGTTCCTATTTCAGCATCACGCCGAGTTCGCTAAGGATGTCGGCGCGTTCCTCACCGGGCCGGGCTAACGGCCGGCGCCTAGAGGCACGTCACGACTGGAGGGATTCTCCCAATGCCCATGATTGACGCCTACGCTGCGGCTGGCACGTTCGCTGACAAGCACCGGCTGGCCGTGGATCTCGCTACCGCCGTCATGACGATCGAGCAGGTCCCGGACATCCCAATGTTCCGTAAGAACACCGCAGCGTTCGTACATGATCTGCCTGCCGACTCGCTGGCCAACGTCAACGGCAACAGCAATTATGTCCGCGTTCAGGTCCTGACCAATTCCGGTGCGCTGGATCGCGACAAGCAACTGGCGGTAGTCCGCCAGCTCACCGACATCGTCGCCGCGGCGGCCGGCGACCCGGCCCTGGCCAGCCGGACCTGGGTGCTGCTGACCGAAGCGCCCGACGGCGGATGGGGCCTGAACGGGCACGCAAACACCAACGCCGAACTCGTCACAGCCGCCCGCGCCCAGATCGCGGAACTGAATAAGAACGCGTCCGGCAGGGAACACCGGCCATGAGCAACAAGGTCTTCGGCCTATCGGTCGATTGCACCGACGCCGCCGCATTGGCCCGGTTCTGGGGCGCCGTCCTGGACTGGCAGGTCGCAGAAGGCGCCACCGCCGAGAACGCCATGCTGCTACCCGGCGACGGGGCCAGCAGCGGACCGCGGCTCGCATTCCGCCGGGTACCCGAGACGAAGGTGGTCAAGAATCGCCTTCACCTCGACCTCATCACCGACAACCTGGCCGCCGAGACCTTGCGCCTGTTCAGCCTGGGGGCCCGGAATCTCCGCGACGTCCAGGAAGCCGGGGCCCGCTGGACGACCTTCGCTGACGTCGAAGGCAACGAGTTCGACCTCATCGCCGGGTGAGGCTTCCGGCTCAGCGAGCCCGCCGCACGGATAGCGAGATGGGCGACGTCAGCGTCCCTGCTCATGCCCGGCGGCGATGCGGGCCAGGTCAACCCGCGAATTTACCTGGAGCTTCATGAAGACATGGCGCAGGTGGCCGCTCACCGTGTGGGGCGATATGAAGAGGCGCTCGGCCACCTCCCGGTTGGTCAGCCCTTGAGCCGCGAGCCGCGCGACGGCGAGCTCAGAGTCGGTCATCGCGGCCCAGCCGGAATCGGGGCGCTGTGCCGGGACCACGCGGCGGCGCACTCCCAGGGACCGCAGCCGCTGCCGCACCCGGCCGGCATCCCAGCTGGCCCCGGCTCCGGCATAGAGCGCGAGCGCTCGGTTGAACGCATTGATACCACGGTCGGTTGCCCCGCTATCCACGGCCACGCCACCCAGATCCTCCAGCGCTGAGGCGAGTGCGAGTGGCCGGGGGCCCTTCTCGTAGAGCTCCACTGCCTCGGCAACGTCCTTCTCGCTGTGGTTGATGAGGCCGGTTGCGTGCGCCGCGGCGGCCTCCAGGGACCTGACATCGCGATTGAGCCGCGAACGGCGCCGGACAGCGCCGACGGCGTGTTCCGCGAGCTCAGTGTCGTCCGCGGCGAGGGCGATGCGGATCAGCTGCACCTCATCGGTGACGTCCATCGGGAACAGGGGAAGTAGCGACATGCGCTCCTTCTCGCCGAGGAAGCACAGGCATTCCCGGGCGCGGAGCGGGTCGCCATCAGCCATGGCCTGCAGCGCAAGCACCCAGGCGGCGTGCCGGCGGACGCTGGGAGCATCCTGGGTGAGCATTACCTGAGCGATCTCCGCGGCCTGCCGCGTCAGGTTCCGGTCACCGGTATGAATCGCCACCCGCCCAAGAGCGGCCACTCCAGCGGCATCCAGGACGCTGACCACCTGATGGGCCATGTCTGGGGTAAACAGCTCTCCGAGGGCCGCCGCGGCATCCGTGACCCGGCCCATCTGCAGCAGCTGCCGTGCCCGCCCGGTCTCGAAGATGCCCAGCGCCCAGGCCTGCCGCTCGTGCTGGGCAGCAGCGATGCTCTCGATGGAGATCTGCAGCGACTCGTCGATCCGGTCGAGGACAGTGAGCGCATCGCAGAGCCACTGTGTGGTGAGTTGCCGCCGGGCGTGCAGAAAACGCCAGTACTGAGGTGACAACCCTGGCTCGCCGGCAGCTATGCGACCGCTTCGCTGGGCAGATTCAACGAGTTCCAGGGCTCGGGCGAAACAGCCGTGGGCATAGGTCAGGCCAGAGCCGGCCAGTTCCAGGACGAAATGACCACACGGATCGCCGGACTTGTCAACTGCTTCCTCCACCTCCGGGAGCACGGCGCGCGCTTCGTCCAGCCGGCCCGCAGTCACCAGATTGTGAAACAGGTTGGCGGACAGGAGGGAGCGGAGGTACACGGAGATATCCGGAAGGGCAAGACCCTTGCGGCAGGAGTCAGCGCGTATGTCGGGCGAAATCGCGAACATGGCCGCAATGATCAGCCGGAAGTCAGCTTCTTCCTCCGGCGGCAGCGCCTGGCGCAAGGCGGTGTCGGCGAATGTCTTCGCTTCCTCACCGCGCCCAGCGGCATGCAAGCGGACGGCGGTCTGGGCCACGAGTGCCCTGCGCAATAGATGATCGCGCGGGGCCAGGTCGAGGGCCCGCCGGCTGAAGGTCGGCGGCCGCCCCAGGATCGGTTGCGTCCAGCGCGTCGGCGGCCTGCGACAGGGTCGTGACCGCGATTTCGTCTCCCGGCTCGGCGCTCGCTGCGAGCCGGGCCGCCACCTCGAGCGGCATCGCCCCCCGGGCGATGAGGACGGTGGCCGCCTGGCGATCGAGGGCCCGGCTCACCGGCAGCGGCAAGCTGGCCCGGACTGCCTCCAGGAGCAGATCGTGGCGGAAGGTGAGCATCTCCCCGCTCGCCACGAATAGGCCCGCGTGAAGCACCTCCTGCACCGGGCCCAGCAACGCTGATGGCGGGCGATCAAGCATCGCCGCCAGGTCATCGAGCGAAAACCTCCGACCCAGCGCAGTGGCTACGGCCGCTACCTGATGCGCCAGTTCCGGCATCTGGTCCAGCCGCCGCCGCATGTTGTCCCCCACCCGGCGCGGAAGCCGAGCCTCCACCAGCTCCGCCCGGCCCGCTTCGATGCGTACGAGCTGCTCTTGTCTCAGGCCGGAGAGCAGCTCAACGAGGAAGAACGGGTTACCGCCAGCGCGCTCAGCCATCCTGAGCAGGTCGCCGCCGGGCTCCGCCTGCAGGACACCAGCCGTCACCTGCCGGATGGCGGCGTCGCCCAGCGGGCCAAGGACCATCTTCTCGGCTCCGCTGCGCATCAGGTGGTCGACGGCACTCGGGAGCTGCCGAGAGCCGGGACCGGGCCGGAAAGCCAGGATCCAGGCGACCGGTACCGTCGCCAGCCGGTCCGGAAGAGCTCGCAGGGCCGCCGCCGTGCCGCCGTCTGCCCACTGCAAGTCGTCAAGGCAAATCAGAAGCGGCGTTTCCAGCGCGGCCCGCTCGAGCAAACCCTGAAGATCCTGGAGCAGCCAGTACCTCTGCTCGGGCAAGGCATGCAAGTCGGGGAGCTCAGCCGGGTCCAGGATCGGGTCAGGCCCATCGAACAGTGCCACCATCAGAGTGGCCAGTTCGACCATGCTGTCACCAGGATCAGCCGCGCAGGTCCCGACCCGGAACCGGCGGCGGCGCGCCACCATCGCCGCCTCGTCCAGGAGCCGGCTTTTCCCTATCCCCGCGTCGCCCTCGACCAGGACCACTGTGCCAACGCCCGAGCAAGCCCGGTCAAGCTGCTCGCTCAACGCGGCCATCTGAGCGTCTCGGCCCGAGAACGGCACGGGCAGGCTCACCACCATCGCCACGTTACCGAGCCCTACCAGCGCAGTCAACCGCCAACTTGCACGATCGCCCGGCGAACACCACCCACGGCACGCAGACGGCTACGCGCTGTGGCCTGACGCAGATCGACGCGGCCGCCCCCGGCCTCGACGTACGGCACCTCGTGCTCGCGGAGGAACTGGCGGTACGCCGCCGGTGTGGTGCCCGATATCAGCACGGCTAGTTTCGTGCCGTCCTGCTCGAACGTGGTCCACCTGACCCGTGCCCGGCTGTCGATCACGACCAGCCACCGCCCCGGATGGGTGTGCACCTGCCCCGGCAAGAAGGCGCCCCCGGGCACGCCGGCGTCGGTGTGGTCGCCGAAGGCGGCTGCTGGTGCGTCCCGTGCGGTAAAGGAGTTGCTGCCCTCGAGGGAGATCCGGGCGCCGTGCAGCGTCAGCACATCTACCGGCTGGAACCGGTCGAGTGGTTTCCATCGCGTATCGAGCCATGAGGGCGTCGATCGGGACAGACTGATACGGCCATCGAGGGAAGCGACGTTGAACGTGATGAGGCGCACCGGGGACGCAGATCCGGGGCTAGCCCTGGTCTACGCGGACCATGTTCCCGGCGGGATCGCGCACGGCGAAGTCGCGGACGCCCCAGGGCTGGCTGACGGGCTCCTGCAGCACCTCGACGCCGGGCGCGGCGGCGATCTTGTCGAACGTCGCGTCGAGGTCCTTGCAACGGAACTGGATCATGGACAGCGCGCCCTTGGCCAGCAAGGCCGCGAGGGAGTCCCCGTCTTCCCGGGAGCGGCCCGCATACGGCTGCGACAGCACGATCTGGACCTCGGGCTGGCTGTCGGTGACGAGGACGATCCAGCGGAAGCCCTCGCGGGCGACCTCGTTGCGCACGGTTAGGCCGAGGGTGTCGCGGTAGAAGGCCAGCGCGGCGTCCGGGTCATCGACGGTGACGTGTACGCCACTGAGAGAAACGGTCATGCACCGATGCTAGAGGGGTGCGGCGGCGGATGCTTCTCCGAAACTGCCTTCTTCCGCGGGTCCCTGGTCCGGGCGCCGGCGCGGCCGGGTCAGCACCATCGCCTGGCAGGCCGGCACGGCGCGCAGCTCGTCGTGGTTGCGGGCGCGGTACACGGATGGCGTCTCGCCGACGATCTCAGTAAACCGGGCCGAGAAGGAGCCAAGGCTCGTACAGCCGACCGCGAAGCAGACATCCGTCACGCTCAGGTCGCCGCGGCGCAGCAGTGCCTTCGCCCGCTCGATGCGCCGGGTCATGAGGTAGGAGTACGGCGTCTCGGAGTACGCCTCGCGGAACCGGCGGCTGAAGTGCCCCGGCGACATCAGCGCCGTGTGGGCCAGCGCCGGGACGTCGAGCGGCTGCGCATACTCGCGGTCCATCCGGTCGCGGGCCCGGCGCAGGCGGCGCAACTCGTCGATGTCGGCGCTCATGCGTTCCCCCGGACGTAGCTCCACGATGGGAAGGGCACGGTCTTCATCCAGCTACCCTGCCCTGACCTGGCCGGAAGCAGCACACGCAGCAACCATATCAAGCGTGACCGGGCGCACCGGGTCACGAGCTCCGGCGCCCGGTCAGGAACGACTCGGTGAGCGCGGCGAAGCGCGCCGGGTTCTGGAACAGGAACGCGTGCCCGGCGTCGGGGTAGAGCACCAGCCTGGCCCGGGGGATGAGCCGGGCGAGGGTGTGGTCATTGGCGACCGGGTCGAGCTGGTCGTCGGTGCCATCGGCGATGAGCGTGGGCACTGTGATCTTCGTGATCTTGTGCCCAGCTGGCTGGGCTCCGTTCAGCCACTCGGTGTCTGCGCCCGCCTGAGCCACTTTCGTGGCGGCCGCCGCCGGGGCCGCGGCTGGGTATTCGGCGACCGCTGCCTTGAACGCGTCATAGGCGCTGACCTGGTTAGCAGGAAAATCAGTGCCTGCCCGCAGGGCCGCTGCCGAGGGCAGCATGGCCGCGCCAGTTCCCGGGAATGTGGCGCACAGTACCAGCCTCCGGACCTGGGCCGGGTGCAGGACCGCCAGCGCCTGGGCGATCATGCCGCCCATCGACCAGCCCAGCACGTCGGGCCGGCCGAGGCCAAGCATGGTGATGAGCGCACTGGTCTGGTCGGCCATGGCCTCGATGGTGAGCGGCTCGAGCAGCGGCTGGCTGCGGCCAATCCCGGAGTTGTCGAACATCACGACCCGGTTGTGCCGGGCCAGGGCGTGCACCAGCCGCGGATCCCAGCCCTCCATGGTCCAGCCGTAGCCCATGATCAAGATCAGCGGTGGGCCGCTCCCGACGACCCGGTACCCGATGGTGCCGGACCTGGTGTGCGCGGTCCGCACGGGCGCCGACACCACAACGGCCGTTCCCGGTGCCTTGGCCGGCGCGGAGCCGCACGCGCTCAGCATGATGGGCAGCAGCGTGACGGACACCAGCACCGCCACCACCCGCCACGGTCTCGGTGCTGCCGCCCTCCGCCTGGGTGGACCGTGGTCGTCACGGAGGACATCGCCGAAGAAGCTGGCCATCTCAGGCATCCCGGTGCGGTAGTACGTGGGCTATCAGGCCGTTTCCTGTCCCTGCCCGCGATCGCAGCCCGCATGCGCCATCGGCGCGGTGCCAGCCAGTTAGCGTGACAGGATGCAGCCGACACCCCTGGTCCCCGGTGATTTCGCTGTTCCGGCCGGCCTCCGCACCGAACTGTTCGTCCTCGAGCCACTCGATGTCCGGCACAACGAGTCCGATCACGCGGCCTGGACGTCCAGCATCAGCCACATCAAGGCGACCCCGGGGTTCGCGGGCCGCGACTGGCCGGAAGGGCCTATGTCGCTGACCGAGAACGCCACCGATCTCGCCCGCCATGCCCAGGACTTCGCGGACCGAACTGGGTTTGCCTATACCGTGCTCGACCCCGGATCGGGCGAGGTTATCGGCTGTGTCTACTTCTACCCGCCCCGGCAGGCCGGCTACGACGTGGACGTGCGTTCCTGGGTCCGGGCCGACCGCGCCGAACTGGACAAGCCGCTGCACGACGTGATCCGTGGCTGGCTGGCCGAGGCGTGGCCATTCCAGCAGCCCGACTACGCCGCGCGCTGACCGCCGCGGGTTAGCCGGCCCGCGTGACGCAGAGCGACAGCGCCCCCGCCGCCCCGCGGCCCGGAACCGGCGGCTAGGCCTCCGGCCGCGGTCCCGCGGCCAGCGCGGCCTCGACGGTCGAGTACAGCGGCAGCACCCGCTGCAGGCCGATCGCCTGCAGCGCGCGCCGCACCGCTCCGCCGCGGGCCACGGCCAGGCGCAGCTGGGCGTGGCTGGCCGCCACGCTGTCCCGGGCCTGCAGCAGGGTGCGGATGCCCGCGGAATCGCAGAACTGGGTCGCGGTCAGGTCGGCCACGACGACGGTCACGCCGGCATTGGCCGCGGTGCGCAGTTGCTCCCCGACCCAGCCCGCGTTGGCCAGGTCTATCTCAGCCGGCATGGGCACGATGACCGGACGGCCGCGCTGTTCGCGAACATCCATGGCTGGCTCCTTGACCCGGATATACCCAACCCAGCCCCGGGGCCGGCCGCGGCCGGCCTGGCCCACCGGGCGCAGCCCGGCACCAGGGCGGTGTCTTGCCATCAGGGGGCGGCGACCTGGTTACGGTCGTCGTGGCTGGTGGCCGCCGCCCGTGTTCTCGATGTATATAACATGCCGGCCGATTACCTGACAACACTCGACTTAGATTTTCCGCTCCCGCATACTGAACTGACCAGCCCGGGCCGGCTGGGGCACGGAGAAGGGCTGATCATGATGAACCCGGACTGGGCTGACCTGGACAAAGGTCTGTTCAGTATCTCGGTGGCGGCCGAACTGGCCGGGCTGCACCCGCAGACCCTGCGGATCTACGAGCGGGAGGGGCTGGTCGATCCGGCCCGGAGCCCGGGCGGCACCCGCCGCTACAGCCAGAATGACATCACCCGGCTGCACGAGATCTGCGCGCTCACCGGGGACGGCCTGAACGTGGCCGGGATCCGCCGGGTCCTGGAACTCCAGGCTGAGACCCAGCAGCTCAAGGTGGAGGTGGCGCGGCTGAGGCAGGCGCGCCGGGGTCAGCAGCCGGGCTGACCGCGGGCCCGGGCCTGGTGTCAGGCGAGCATCTTCTGGACGGCCTGCCGGGTGACGCCCAGCTCGCGGGCGATGTCAGCCTGGGAGAAACCGTCCGCGGTGAGGTCGCGGATCAGATCGCGCCGCTGGGCGTGCAGCCGCCGGGCGGCCAGGAAGTGCTCCAGCGCCTGGGCGCGAACCTCCTTCAGGCGGCGGAAACTCTCCTGATGGCCGGCGGATTCGGGGTATTTAGCCATGGCCCCAGTGTGACAACCCCCTGTTGTCAATGTCAACCCATGGTTGTCAATTATGGCCCGGTGGCGGGCTGGGCTTGGCCTGCTGGCCGGCTGCGGGGCATACTCGGACATGTCGTCACGACACCGCCCAGTCCCCGCGGTGATCCAGCCTCGACGTTTCGTCATCGCGCCGTCCGGCCCGGCCGCGGCGGCTCCTCCTGGCAGCGGTCCCGAGGTCCGTTACGTCCGTGTGGCCAGGAGGTCGGATGAGCGTTCGCGGGCCCCGCCGCCCGGTGACCGCGCCGGGCCCAGCCAGCTATGACGACGGGGTGCTGCGCATCTCCCGCACCCGCGGCCCAGGACTGGCCCTGGCGGGCGAGATCGACGAGGAGACCTACCCGGCGCTGGTCAGCAGCCTGAACGAGGTCGCCACGGGTGCCGCCGAGGTGCAACTCGATCTGTCCGCCGTGCAGTACTGCGACCTGGCCGGGCTGCGCGCCATGGTCCGGCTCACCGACGCCGGGCGCCGCCGCGTCCTGCTGCGCGGGATGCCGCCGCAGCTGGCCGCGGTGCTCCGGGTGCTGGGCTGGGATACCACCCCCGGCCTGGTGGTCGACTAGCCTGACCGCCTGTCCCCAGCCAGCCTCCTCCGCTGCTTAACGCCGGGCCGGGGTGGCTGAGCTAGCCGCGTCCCTGGCCGGCCGGGTGAGAGAAGATGCTCTCATGCGCGCAGTCATCGTGAGTGAGCACGGCGGCCCCGGGGTAGTGGAGGTCGCCGACGTCCCCGCTCCCGAGCCGGGCCCGGGGCAGCTGCTGGTCGACGTGGCCGCGGCGGGGGTCAACTTCGCCGACATCTACGCCCGGGAAGGCCGGTACCCGTACGCGGGCCGGCTGCCGTTCGTGCTGGGCCAGGAAGGAGCCGGCACGGTCGCCGCCACCGGTCCCGGGGTGACCGGGTTCGCGGCCGGCGACCGGGTGGCCTGGACCGGGGTGCCGGGCAGCTACGCCGAGCAGGCCGCGCTGCCGGCCGGGGCCGCCGTCCAGGTACCGGACGGCATCGAACTGGAGACCGCGGCGGCCGTGCTGCTGCAGGGCATGACCGCGCACTATCTGTGCTACAGCGCGTACCCGGTGAGCCAGGGCGACCCGGTACTGGTGCACGCGGCCGCGGGCGGGGTCGGCCTGCTGCTCACCCAGCTGGTCAAGATGCGCGGCGGCACGGTCGTGGCCACCACGTCCAGCACAGCCAAGGCGGTGCTGGCCCAGCAGGCCGGTGCCGACTTCGTGGCCGGGTACCAGGACTTCGGCGACGTGCTGCGCCGGGTCACCCAGGACAGCGGGGCCGCCGTCGCGTACGACGGCGTCGGGCAGGCCACGTTCGAGGCCAGCCTGGCCGCGCTGCGGCCGCGTGGGTACCTGGTCCTGTACGGTGCGGCCAGCGGGCCGGTGCCGCCGTTCGACCTGCAGCGGCTCAACCCGGCCGGGTCACTGTTCGTCACCCGGCCCACCCTGGCGCACTACGTGGCCAGCCGGGAAGAACTGCTGTGGCGGGCCGGCGACCTGTTCCGCTGGGTCAGCGAGGGCCAGCTCTCGGTCCGCGTCGGCGCCCGTTACCCGCTCGGCCAGGCGGCCCAGGCCCAGCAGGACCTGGCCGCCCGGCGGACGACCGGCAAGCTGCTGCTGCTGCCCGGCGAGGCCGCGGCATGAGCGTCGTCGCCGCCGTCTGCCAGCTCAGCCTGGCCGTGGGGGATACCGATGGCAACCTGGCCCAGGCGGCGGACGCGGTCAGCCAGGCCGCCGAGGAGGGTGCCCGGCTGGTCGTGCTGCCCGAACTGTGCGACAGCGGCTACGTGTTCAATACTGCCGACGAGGCCCGCGCGCTGGCCAGCCCGGCCGCTGACAGCCCCGCCCTGCGGCAGTGGCACGACCTGGCCCGGTCGCTGCAGACCGTAATCGTGGGCGGGTTCTGTGAGCTGGGCCCCGATGGGAAGCTGTTCAACAGCGCCGCCCTGGTGGACGCGTCCGGCACCCGGGTGGTATACCGCAAGGCCCACCTGTGGGACCGGGAGAAGCTGGTGTTCACCCCGGGCGGCGGGCCGCCACCGGTGGTCGGGCTGCCGGCCGGCCGGGTGGGCGTGATGATCTGCTACGACCTCGAGTTCCCGGAGTGGGTGCGGCTGGCCGCGCTGCATGGCGCGGACCTGATCGCCGCCCCGGTGAACTGGCCGGCCGCACCGCGGCCGTCCGGCGAGCGGCCGTCCGAGGTGGTCAAGGCGCTGGCCGGCGCCGCGGTCAACGGCGTCTTCGTAGCGGTGGCGGACCGGTGCGGCGACGAGCGCGGGGTGTCCTGGATCGGCGGCAGCCTCATCGCCGGCCCGGACGGCTACCCGCTGGCCGGGCCGGCCAGTACCGGCCAGCCGGACGTGCTGGCCGCGGACTGCGACCTGGCCCGCGCCCGGGACAAGCGGATCAACGACCATAACGACCTGCTCGCCGACCGGCGGCCCGAGCTCTATGGGTAGCGGGCGCCGGTGACCGGCAGCCGGTGTGCAGCAGCTGCATCCGGCGGTCGGCACGGCAGTCACGGAACCGCTCGTCGAGCTGCCCGGAACGGGCCGGGATGGTGCCGGTCACATCATTCCTCGCGCTCAGGCTCCGGGATCAGCATGCCGAGCAGCCAGCCCACGATCCCGACAATGAGCGCGCCCCAGAACGCCGGCCAGAAGCCGGTGATGTGGAACGGCAGCGAGAGCTTGCCCGCGACCCAGCTGGTCAGCCAGAGCAGCAGGCCGTTCACGACCAGCGCGATGAGGCCGAGGGTCAGCGCATAGAACAGGCAGCCGACCGTCTTGACGATCGGCTTGATGATGGCGTTGACCAGGCCGAAGATGACCGCGACCACGAGCAGCGTGCCCACTTTGGCCAGCGTGCTGCCGGGGCCAAGGTGGATCCCGGGCACCAGCCAGGTGGCCACGGCCAGCGCGGCGGCAGTCAGCACCGCGCGGATCAGGACATGCATGCAGAAATCATCGCACCCTGGATTAGGTCGCGGCGCCGAGCGGGTTGCCGGGCCAGCTGGGTCAGGACAGCCAGCATTGACAAGCACTATCAAAGTGCTATCATATTGATAGGTGATCGGGCGGCCGGCACCACAGCCGAAAGGGGCATCCCCATGAACGCACCCAACGGCAGCACCACCGCGGAACGCCTGCGCAGGTGGTGGCTAACTCCGGCGCGACCCGGCCTGCAACGCCTGATCGCCCCCTGGGAGTACCGCCACATCCGCACCTTTGGCCTCATGCGTATTGCCGGTGGCTGTGTCGCGGTCGTCCCGGGCCTGATCTGCGTCGGTTACGGCGTCTATGCATGGGCCGCCTTCTTCCTGGTTATCGCAGCGCTGAGTCTCGCGGCTGGCTACTGGGAGCTGACCATCGCCCGCTCCCGGCCCGCCCGGAGCTGAGCCTGATCCGGCGCCCGCCCGGGGCGGCGATCGGGGGGTTCCGGGGGTCACCCCAGGGCAAACAGCGCGTACTGATACGCCTAAGTAAATTAGTAATCGGAATGGCGCTGCAATTCGCGCTTTGGCTGGACATCATGTTCGGTCCGTGTCACGATGACAAAGGCTCAGGTGGATGCGGGAGGCCACTGGTCGTGGTCGCCTGCCTGCCTGTGTTTTGGGGGGAATGGAGGCTATCGGTGCCTTCTTCCCGGGGGAGTAGAAGGCGGGCGTCCGGCCGGGATTCGGGTCCGGGCCACTTCACAATGGCCAGGTCCATGCCAGCATGCCGTCCGTGGAAGGGGGGATTTTACTGTGGGCTGTGTCTGGCAATCGGCATACGCTCCTGACGAGCGGTTCGCTGAGGCGCGGGTTCATCATCGGTTCTCGCCCCGGCACCGCAAACCGGCCCGGCTGGTCAGAATTGCCCGCGCCGCCACTCCGGTGATGGCGCGGCTGCGGATCAGGCTATTTCCACCGGAAATGCACGAAGATGCGGCCGAAGTTCTTTGAGTCTTTCTCGACCCGCGAGTACAGCGCCTTGATTTCCTTCTGCTCGAGGAAGCGCAGGACATGTTTCTTGAGCTGACCTGAGCCCTTGCCCGGAATGATCTCCACCACCGGCGCCTTCTTGGCCACCGCCTCATCGATGATGGCGCGCAGCGCCTTGTCGATGTCCCGCCCGCGGTTGTAAATGTCGTGCAGGTCGAGCGTGAGCTTCATGGCCTCATCTTTCCC
This sequence comes from uncultured Actinomycetes bacterium, assembly GCA_963834515.1. Lineage (GTDB taxonomy): Bacteria > Actinomycetota > Actinomycetes > Streptosporangiales > Streptosporangiaceae > RYN-230. The sequence continues at coordinate 785,104 of CAWICB010000003.1, forward strand.
CGGACGGCAGCAGCTCAAGGCGCTGGATCACGTCGTCGGCGATGACGGCCGGCGGCTGGCCGGTCTCGGTTACCACCAGCAGGCGTTCGGACGGCTGGGGGGGTTCGAGGTCGGCCAGCTGGCTGTTCAGCAGCGCGGCCGGGAAGAAGTGGCCGGCCCTGGACCTCAGCCGGGCCGCCAGCTGCTCCCGGCTGACCTCTAGGAACACGATCCGCACCGTGGGCCGGTCCGCGGTGAGCTGGTCGCGGTAGTAGCGCTTGAGCAGGCTGCAGGCCAGCACGGCCGACTGGCCCGCCTCCAGGTAGCCGTCGATCCGCTCGGTCACCGCGGCCATCCAGGGCCGCCGGTCCTGGTCGTCCAGCGCCCGCCCGGCGTGCATCTTGGCCACGTTGGCCGCCGGGTGCAGGGCGTCGGCGTCGGTGAACGGCCAGCCAAGGCGCTCCGCCACCAGGGTGCCGACCGTCGTCTTGCCGCTGGCGGCCACACCGGCCACGACCACAATCATGCTGCGAGCCTACCGGCGGACGTCCGGGCTCCCTCGCGGCCAGCGGCCGGCGCTGTTAATGTCATGAACGTCCACTTCGGGCGGCTGGTGGGGCCGCCCCGAGGCAACTTGGAGCCGGGATGCGAGTGCGCCGCCCCTTGTCCATCGCCGCAGGTACAGCCGCGATCGCGGTCAGCCTGGGCGGCAGTTCCGCGCTGGCCGCGGGCGGCGCGGCGGCGGTGGCCGCCCCGGTGGTGAGCATCAGCCCGGACGCGGTGCACGCCATGCCAGTGGACATCTCCGGGCCGCCGACCACGTCGTTCTGCGAGGCACACTTCCACGTCGCCTGCTACCAGCCGTCCCAGGTCCAGCAGGCGTACAACGTGGGGCCGCTGTTCAAGGCCGGGGTCACCGGCAAGGGCCAGACCATCGTGATCGTGGACTCGTACGGTTCCCCGACGGTCCGGCAGGATCTGGCCAAGTTCGACCAGCAGTTCGGCCTGCCCGCGCCACCGCATCTCACGGTCATTCAGCCCGCGGGCAAGGTGCCCATGTACCGGAAGAACTCGAACCGGGAAGGCTGGGCTGGGGAAACCGACCTGGACGTGGAGTACTCGCACCTGATGGCGCCAGGCGCGAACATCCTCCTGGTCGAGACGCCCACCTCGGAGAACGAGGGCACGACCGGCTTCCCGCAGATCGTCAGGGCCGAGGAGTATGTGATCAATCACCACCTCGGCGGGGTGATCAGCCAGAGCTTCGGCGCCACCGAGCAGACGTTCCCGTCCCGGAAGTCGCTGCTCGGCCTGCGCGGCGCGTACATCGACGCGGCCAGGAACGGCGTGACCGCGCTGGCCGCGTCCGGGGACAGCGGCGCGGCCGACGTGATGTTCAACGGGTCCACCTACTACCTGCACCCGGTGACGTCGTGGCCGGACAGCGACCCGCTGGTGACCGGGGTGGGCGGCACCCAGCTGCATCAGCCCGCTACGGCCGGCGCGCCGTGGACGTTCGACGGTGTGGAACGACACCTACAACAAGGCGACTAACAAGTACCTCTTCGGCAACAAGGGACCGAACCCGCTGGCCGGCGGGGGTGGCAAGTCGGTCATCTTCACCCGGCCGCGGTACCAGAACGGGGTCAGCGGCGTGGTCGGCACCCGGCGCGGCGTGCCGGACATCTCGATGAGCGGCGCCTGCAACGGTGCGGTGGACGTGTACCAGAGCTTCCCGGGCCAGACGCCCGGCTGGTACCCGACGTGCGGCACCAGCGAGGCGACCCCGCTGTTCGCGGGGGTGGTGGCGCTGGCCGATCAGGTGGCCGGCCACCCGCTGGGGCTGATCAACCCGGCGCTGTACAAGATGTCCGCGGCCGGCCCGTCGTCCGGCATCGTGGACGTGACCCGGGGGAACAACACCGTCTCGTTCACCCAGGGCGGCAAGCTGCACACGGTCACCGGGTTCAGCGCGCGGCGCGGGTACGACCTCGCCTCGGGCGTCGGCACGGTGAACGCGGCGCTGTTCGTGCCGATCCTGGCCGAGCTAGCGGGCTGACCCGCTGGCCGCCGGACCGATCCGCCCGGCCGGTTGCTCCGAATGCCCGGCATGACGACACCACCGGGCCCCGGTTCCGCGGCCCAGCCCGTCCCGGGCCCAGCGCCGGGGCGGGACGAGGACCTCGCCGCGCTGCTCGGCCACGTAGCCCGCGGTGACGAGGCCGCGTTCGAGACGCTCTACGACCGGCTGGCCCGCCCGCTGTACGGGCTGATCCGGAAGGTGGTCCGGGACCCGGCGCAGTCCGAGGAGGTCGCGCAGGAGGTCCTGCTGGAGATCTGGCGGACCGCGACCCGGTTCGACGCCGGCCGGGGCAGCGCGATGACCTGGGTGATGACGATCGCGCACCGCCGGGCCGTCAACCGGGTCCGCTCGGTGACCGCGGAGAGCCAGCGCGAGCACAAGGCCGGCCAGGTGCTGCCGCCCGATCCGGACAGCGTGGCCGACACGGTGGCGTCCCGGCTGGACGCGGAGCGGGTGCGCCGCTGCCTGGGCTCGCTGACCGAGCTGCAGCGTGAGTCGGTCACCCTGGCCTACTACGGCGGGTACAGCTACCCCCAGGTCGCCGCGGTGCTCGGCGCCGCGCTCGGCACGATCAAGACGCGGATCCGCGACGGCCTGATCCGGATGCGCGACTGCCTGGGGGTGAGCTGGTGAAACTCCGCCGGCATGAGCTGCACGGGCTGACCGGGGCGTACGCGCTGGACGCGCTGCCCGGCCCGGAACTGGACCGCTTCGAGCGCCACCTGGGCCGCTGCCAGCCGTGTGAGAACGAAGTCCGCGGGTTCCGCGAGACGGCCACCCAGCTGGCCGTGGCGGTGGCCGCCGACCCGCCCCCGACGCTGAAGTTCCGGGTCCTCGCCGCGGTGCGGGTCACCCGGCAGCTCCCGCCCGGCGTGGCCGCGCCGCGGCCGGCCGGGACCCGGCGGGCGGGCCGCCCGGGCTGGGTACCCCGGCTGGCCACCGGCCTGGCCGCGGCCGGGGTCGCGGCGGTGGTCCTGCTGGCCGTGCTGCTCGGGGTGACCCAGCACAAGCTGGACCAGGCCCGGGCGCAGAACCAGGCGGTGGCCGCGGTGCTGGCCGCGCCGGACGCCCGGCTGACGGCCCGGGCCACGTCGGCGGGCGGGCAGGCTACCGTGGTCGCCTCGCAGTCCCGGCGGGCGCTGATCATCAGCACGTCCGGGCTGCCCGCGCTGACCGGGGGCCGGGTGTACGAGCTGTGGTTCCTGGCGGCCAGCGGGGCCCGGCGGGCCGGGCTGCTGCCCGCCGGCAAGAACGGCAGGACGCCACCGCTGCTGACCTCCGGCCTGCTCCCCGGGGATTCGGTGGCGCTCACCGTGGAGCCAGCCGGCGGCACGAACCAGCCCACGACCAAGCCCATCGTGGTCGTACCGCTGCGCTGACCGCCTACGGTGGTTGCCATGAGCATGCCGAGCGCAGCCGCGGGCGCGGCGCTGGCCCCTGGCAAGGGCAGCCAGAGCGTCCTGGTGGTGGAAGATGACCCCGGGCTGGCCACCCAGCTGGTGCGTGGCCTGACCCGGGGCGGCTACGCCGTGGATCACGTGACGACCGGGCGGGAGGCGCTCGCATCCGGGCATCCCGATGTCGTGCTGCTCGACCTGGGCCTGCCGGACGCGGACGGGGTCACCGTGTGCCGCCGCCTCCGGGAGCGCTCGGACGCGGCCATCATCGTGGTCACCGCCCGCGGCGAGGAGCCGGAGCGGGTACTCGCCCTGGACGCGGGCGCCGACGACTACCTGGTCAAGCCGTTCGGCCTGGCCGAGCTGCTGGCCCGGATCCGGGCCGTGCTGCGCCGGGTGCGCCCGGACGGCCAGGTGCTGCGGCACGGTCCGCTGACCGTGGACGCGCGCACCCGCAAGGTCACCGTGCGCGGCCACGAGGTGGCGCTGACGCCCAAGGAGTTCGACATCCTGGAGTGCCTGGCCAGTGACCCAGGCCGGGTGATGAGCCGCCAGGAGATCCTGGAGAGCGCCTGGGACTCGCACTGGTACGGCCCGACCAAGGTACTCGACGTGCACGTGGCCGCGCTGCGCCGCAAGCTCGATGTGCCCGGCCTGATCGAGACGGCGTACGGCAGGGGTTTCCGGCTCGGCGAGGTCTGATGGCCCGCCGCATCGTCCTCACGATGCTCGCCCTGATCGGCGCCCTGCTGGTCACCACCGTGGTTCCGCTGGGGCTGATCACCACCGGGCATGAGCGGAGCTCGTTCCGTGAGGACACCGAGCTGTTCGCCCGGGCGCTGGCTGGATTCGCCGAGGACCGGCTCGATGACCAGTCCCGCAGCATCACGCTCAGCCGGGCGCTGACCCAGGCCCACCGGGCCGGGGAGCAGGTGCGGGTGTACGACGTGCGGCGCCGGGTGATCATGGGCACCGGCGGCACCGACCTGACCGTCCCGGCCAGCGACCTGACCGCCGCGCTGCACGGCCGGACCGTGCTGGACACCAGCACCGATGACCGGCTCCGGGTGATCGTGCCGGTGACCGGCGACCGGGGCGACGCGATCGTCGGCGTGGTCGTGCTGTCCCGGTCCAGCGACGAGCTCGAGGAACGGGTCAGCGTGCTGTGGGCCTGGCTGATCTCGGTCGGGGCGGCCGGGCTGGCCGCCGCTGCGGTGGCCGCGATCGCGCTGGCCCGCTGGGTCAGCCGCCCGCTGAGCGCGCTGGATGGTGCGGCCCAGCGGCTGGGCGGCGGCGCGCTGGACACCCGGTCGTCGGCCGGGCACGGGCCGCCCGAGGTTCGCCGGCTGGCGCAGAACTTCAACACGATGGCGGGCCGGCTGGAATCCCTGGTGCACGGTAACCGGGCGGCCATGGCGGACGTCTCGCACCAGCTCCGCACCCCGCTGGCCGCGCTGCGGCTCCGGCTGGACGTGCTCAGCCAGGACACCGACCCGGCCACCGCGGAGGAGCTGGCCGGCGCCCAGGGCGAGATCGCGCGGCTGTCCCACCTGGTAGACGGGCTGCTCGCGGTGGCGCGGGCGGAGAGCGTGGTGCCTGAGCCGGTCAGCATCCGGGTGGATGAGGTGATCAAGGACCGGGCCGCGGCCTGGCGGCCGGTGGCCGAGGAGCGCGGGGTCGAGCTGCACCAGTCTGTCCCCGGGCCGGTGCGGGCCATGGCCAGCCAGGGGCACCTGGAGCAGGTGCTGGACAACCTGCTGGCCAACGCGCTCGACGCCGTGCCAGCCGGCGGCCACGTGCGGATCAGCGCGGCGGGCGGCTCCGGCGGGGCCACCGTGGTGGTCGCGGACGACGGCCCGGGGATGGATGCCCGGCACCAGGAAATGGCGTTCCGCCGGTTCTTCAGCGCCACGCCGGGCGGGGCCGGCCTCGGCCTGGCCATCGTGCACCGCCTGGTCACGGCCAACGGCGGGTCCGCGGCGCTGTCCGACACCCCGGGCGGCGGGCTGACCGTAACGCTGCACCTGCTGGCCGCCGCGTCCGACTGAGGTCGGGCTTTTCCTTACCGGTTCTGAACGGCTCCTGAACCGGTTCCCCGGAGTCCGCCCCGCAGGCTGGATGGGGCGAACCTCTGGGGGAGGATGTGGTCTGATGACGGGCGGCCAGCGGCGCACGCTTGGCCCTTACGGTCCACGCGAGGACGACGGGCCACCGGGCCCGGCGGCGGGGCCTGACCCAGCCGGGTCGTGGCCCGTTCCGCAGCGGCCGGCACCGCAGCGGCCCGCGCCGCGGCGGCCCGCGCCCGGACCGCAGGACCGGACCGGCGGTGCCGACGGCAACGAGCGGCTGACCGCCGCGACCGGGGCCGTGCTTTTGGTGCTGTTCGCGGCCGAGGGGTTCACCATCCTGTCCATCCACCAGCTGATCACGGTGCATTTCTTCCTCGGCATGCTGCTGATCGGCCCGGTGGCGCTCAAGGCGGCCACGGTCTGTTACCGGTTTGCCCGGTACTACACCGGGGCCACCGACTACCGGCGGAAAGGCCCGCCGGCCCTGCTGCTCCGGGTGCTCGGGCCGGTGGTGCTCGGCACCTCGCTCGGCGTGATCGGCACCGGGGTGATGCTGGCCGTAGCCAAGTCCGCGGCCGGGCCGTGGCTGTTCCTGCACAAGGCGTTCTTCGTGCTGTGGTTCGGCGCGATGACCATCCATGTGCTGGCCTACGTCTGGCGGCTGCCCGGCCTGATCGGCGCGGACGTGATGGGCAGCCCGGGAGCCGGCCGGGCCCGGCAGGTCCTGGCCGGGCGGCGGGCCCGCTGGCTGCTGCTGGCCGCCTCACTGCTGGCCGGCCTGGTCATCGCGCTGACCACCGTCCACCTGGCCGCCCCCTGGGGGGAACAGGGCTGTAGTCGGCTCGCGGGATCTGGGACGTGCTGGCGAGGCGAGGCCCGCCGCAGGCGGGTGCTCGCCGAGCCGGCGTTTGGCGCGTAGCGGCGATCGGGGGGTCGCCCCCCCGGACAAGTCAAGCCTCGTAGTCGAAGATCAGGGCCAGCGCGTCGTCCAGCTTGCGCATGGTCTCCTGGGCGAGTTTCCCGACCCGGTCACCGGACAGCCGGTTGCGGCGCACCCGCACGGCCGAGTACGACTCCAGGTGCCCGGGCACGGGGTCGTTGTGGCTGAGCGCCACGACGTAGGGGGTCTCGGTCAGGTCCGGCCGGTCGCTGACCTTGACCACCACCGGATGGCCAGTGATCGCGTTGAACCCGTCGTTGCTGACGATGGCCACGTAACCGGCCCGCGCTACCCCCTTGTACGCGAAGATGTCACCGCGGTTCACGCCGCGCCCTTGCCGGCTCCCGGCGGGAAGTCGTGCGCGTTGGCCTCGGTCCAGTCGGCCCAGTCGTGCCCGGTGACCCGGTCAGCCTCGGCGATGGCGCTGGCCGCGTCGCGCTGGATCTTCTCCCGGGCGGCCCGGGTCATCCAGGCCGACATGCTCAGCCCCGCGCGGTCCGCCTCGGCGCGGGCCTGCCGGTAGGCCCGCTCGCCCATGCTGATGCTGAACGTCTTCACAGACATGCTCAGAACGCTAGCAACAACGGTCCTGCCAACGGGGCGGAACGCCCGAGCTACCCGGGCGGCCGGGTCCGGTCAGGACGCCGCGGTCAGGGCGACTACGGCCTCGCTGGTGAAGGCCAGCGAGGTCATCGTCTCCTGCAGGTACAGTTCCACGCTGTTCGCGTCGTGGCTGAGGTAGCCGATCGAGATGTCCTGGCCCAGGTAGAGGGCGAAGTCGCCGCCCCGGGTGGTCAGCACGAACGCGCCTTCGATGGCCGGTGCCCAGACGATCTCGCCGTTGATCAGCCGGCTGATGTGCTCGCGGATCGGGTAGCCGTGGTCGCTGGTCTCGCTGACCGCGGTGTAGGCGTCCGCGCTGAGCAGCACTGAGTAGGGCCCGTTGACGCCGGCCTGGCGCAGGTGCCGGAGCGCCTCGGCGATCGCCTCCGGGTAGCTGAGCACGTCGGCGGGCAGCGTCATGGCCGGATTGCTGCTGGCCGCCCGGATACCCGGGATCTGCGCCGCCGGGTAGCCCTCGAAGACGGCCCGGTCCTCCGCGAACGCAATCAGCCGCGCGGCGTCCTTGACCGGCTGCCAGTCCGAGTCCTGCGCACCCCGGTCCACGTCGTCCACCGCGGCCCGGTCCACCCGGAACGGCACCCGGAGCTCGATCAGCGGCGCGACCTGCCGCTGCCGGGCCAGGATGCCCTGTTGCGGGGCCTCGATCTCGGCCAGGTGGCCGGTGCCGACCGCGGAATACGCGTCGCCCTCCGGGCCGTGCACGTCCACCACCCGGCGGCCGGCCAGGTGACGCTTGAGCGTGCGGGCGGCTTCTTCCTCGATCTGCGCCCACGCGGCACTGGAGATGGGGGCGAGCTCGCGGTGCAGGTTGTTCATGCTGCGACTTCCCTGTCGAGGCGGGCAACCGTGATCGGAGTTACGTCCCGAGCCTACCGGCCTAGTCTGACGGGGCCCCGCCCAGGCTGCCGATGCCGAGTGAGCCGGGCGGCTGGGCCGCGGCCTCCCCGGCCGCCGGGCCGGCCACCCCGGCGCCGTCGCCATCGGCGCCGTCGTCCCCGTCCCCGCCGTCATCGGCCAGGCTTTCCAGCAGCGGCAGCGACGGGACGAAGAACAGCACGCCGGTGACCGCGGTGCTCACGTCGAGGAGCCGGTCGTAGTTGCCCGGCGGCAGGCCGACGAACATGTTGGCCAGCATCTGCTCGATCGGGTCCGGGGACCGCGCGTACCCGATGAAGTAGGTGCCGTACTCACCCTCCGACGGCATGGCCGAACGGCATGTTGTCCCGGACGATCTGGATCTCGCTGCCGTCGTCCGCGGTCAGCGACGTCAGCGCGTTGTGCGCGTAGCTCGGCTTGACATCGTCGTCCTGTTCCACGTTGGACAGCTTGTACCGGCCGATCACGTTCTCCTGCTGCTCGGTGGGCAGCGCGTTCCACCGGTCCAGGTCGTGCAGGTACTTCTGCACGATGACGTAACTGCCCCCGGCGAACCCGGGGTCCTCGGCGCCGATGATGGTAGCCGCGGCCGCGCCGGCGCCGGCCGGGTTCTCGGTGCCATCCACGAAGCCGAGCAGGTCCCGCTCGTCGAAGTAGCGGAAGCCGTGCACCTCGTCGACCGGGGTGACAGCGTCGCCGAGCCGCCCGGTGATCTGCGTGGCCAGCTCGAAGCACAGGTCCATCCGCCCGGCCCGGATGTGGAACAGCAGGTCGCCAGGGGTGGACACGGCATGCCGGTCCGCGGCCCGGATCTCCCGGAACGGGTGCAGCCCGGCGGGCCGGGTGCCGGTGCCCAGCCGGTCCCACAGGTCCGAGCCGAATCCCATGACGCAGCTCAGCCCTCCGGTGAGATCGCGGAACCCGACCGACCGGAGCAGCCCGGCCAGGTCGCCGCACAGGTCGCGGACCGCCTGCTCCCGGCCCGGCCGCACCGTGAGGATCATGAAGATGGCGGCTCCGGTCAGCGGCCCGGACACGGGCTGCGGGATGGTGACCGCCTGGCTGGCCGCCCCGCCGCCGGCGCTCACAGGTGCGGGCGGAGCAGGGTCAGGTCCGCGGGGGACAGCCGGTCGCGGGCCGTCTTGGCCTGATGCCAGTACGGGTACAGCAGCACCGGGGCGCTGACCTTGTCCAGCCGCCGGAAGTCGTCGGCGGTCAGCTCCAGGTCCGCCGCGGCCAGGTTGTCGGCCAGCTGCTCGCTGGTCCGCGCGCCGATGACCAGGGATGTCACGGCCGGCTTGTCGAGCAGGTAGGCCAGCGCGACCCGGGCCGCCGACACACCGTGCTGCTGGCCGACATCGACCAGCACGTCTACCGTGTCGTGCAGCTTGTCCAGGTCGTACACCGGCGGCTCGTTCCAGTCGGTGAGCTGCCGCGAGCCCGACCCCGGCCGCTCGTCCCGGCGGTACTTGCCGGACAGCAGGCCGCCCGCCAGCGGGCTCCACACCAGCACGCCCAGGCCCTGGTCGACGGCCGCCGGGATCAGCTCGTACTCGGCGTCGCGGGCCTGCAGCGAGTAGTAGATCTGCTCACTCACGAACCGGGGCAGGCCAGCCGGTCGGCGAGGCCGAGCGCCTTCATCAGCTGCCAGCCGGCGTAGTTGGACGTGCCCACGTAGCGCACCTTGCCCGCCTGGACCAGCAGCTCCAGCGCGGCCAGCGTCTCCTCCAGCGGGGTCACGCCGTCCCACTCGTGCAGCTGGTACAGGTCGATGTGGTCGGTGCGCAGCCGGCGCAGGCTGGCCTCGCAGCCGGTCACGATGTGATGCCGGGACAGGCCCGCGTCGTTCGGCCCGTCGCCCATCGGCATCCGCACCTTGGTGGCCAGCAGCACCTCGTCGCGGCGGCCGGCCAGCACCTCGCCCACGATCTCCTCGGCCAGCCCGTTCGAGTACACGTCGGCGGTGTCGATGAGGTTGACCCCGGCCTCCAGGCCCAGGTCCACCTGGCGCCGGGCCTCGTCCACCCCGGTCGATCCCACGCTGGCGAAATCCCCGGTCCCGCCGAACGTCATCGTGCCCATGGTGAGCACCGAGACCTTCAATCCTGATCTGCCCAGATTCCGGTATTCCACGAATCCGACCCTACTCAGCCGCGGTCTGCACTGCCTATTGCCTCCCGGGCCAGCGGCACCACCTGCTCGGCGAACAGCCGGGACTGCCGTTCCCGGTCCGCGGACGGCCAGAACACGAACGCGTTCATCTGCTGGTTCTCATACAGATCGGCCAGCGTGTCGCCCCAGCGCTGCGGCGGGCCGTGGAACGGTCCCTCATCGTCATCGGAGATCAGGCCCATCACGTTGTACAGCCGGGTGATGTCGTCCGGGTCGCGGCCGGCCGCCAGTGCCGCGTCGTCGATGATGCCGTTCAGCCCGGCCAGCCGCTCCGGCGGGACGTAAGGCGCGGACACCGACCAGCCGTCCGCCTTCTCGCCGACCAGCGCGACGGCCCGCGGCCCGCGCACACCGAGCCACAGCCCGATCGGGTGTGCGGGCCGGGGGGCGGGCTGTACGTCCGGGGCCGAGTAGACGCTGCCCTGGAAGCTGAACGGCTCGCCCGCCCAGAACGCCCGGATAATGTCGATCGCCTCGCTGAGCGCGGCGATCGACTGCGCCGGGGTGCGCCGCGGGCCGCCCATCCCGGCTATGCCGTCGGCGAACGCCCCGGCGCCCAGGCCGAGCTCGAACCGGCCGCTGCTCAGCACGTCGATGGTGGCCGCCTGCTTGGCCAGCATGGCGGGCGGCCGGAGCGGCAGGTTGGCCACGTTGGGGAACAAGTGCACCCGGCTGGTCCGCGCGGCCAGCCAGGTGATCAGGCTGAGCGTGTCCACGAACCCGGCGTTGTACGGATGGTCCTGGATACCGACGTACTCCAGCCCGGTTTCGTCGGCGATGGTGGCGATCCGCCCGGCGATGGCCAGGCCGCCCTGGTTGGGGTCAACGTTCAGGCCGAACGCGACTGGCTGGGCCATGTCTGCTCCTTCCGGCAGGCCGGGTCGCCCGCCGCGACCCGGGTCAGCGCCCGGGCGAGCAGTGCCTGCTCATCCGGGGTCAGGCGGTCAAGGAGCAGCGTGCGGATCGTCTCCGCGTGCACCGCTTCGCCCCGGGCCAGGATCCGCCGGCCTTCGTCGGTGATCCTAACCAGCACCCCGCGGCCATCGCCGGGTGCGCCGCACCGGCGCAGCCACCCCTGCCGCTCCAGCCGCGCCACCGCCCGGCTCAGCGACGGCTGGGTGAGCCGGATCATCTGGCCCAACGCCCCCAGCCGGAGCCCGCCGTCCGCCGCGTGCTCCACCCCGAGCAGCACCTCGAATTCGTGGATGCTGAGCTGGCAGGTGCCGGCCAGAGCGGCGGCCAGCTGGTCGTTGACCAGGTCGTGCGCGGTGCTCAGCGCGGCCCAGGCCTGGGCGCAGGCGCGCTCGTCGCGGTCGGGCATGGCCTGGTCACCAGCCGGGCCAGTGGGTGAACGTGCGCAGCGTGCCGGAGATCTGCTCTTCCTCATAGGCCAGATGGGCCAGCAGATCAGTGCTCAGCGTGGCCAGGGCGGCGGCGAGCCGGTCCCGCGCCGGCCCGTCCAGGCCCGGCCCGTCCTGCTCCGGCCCGTCCTGCTCCGGCCCGTCCAGGTCCTGCGCCGCCGCCGCCACGTCGTCCAGCAGCCTGGCCACCCGCTGGTGGTCGGCCTCCAGCTTGTCCACCACCGGGTTCAGTGCCGGGTTGGCCTCGCGCAGCGCCGGGAACAGCAGGTAGGACTCGTGGCTGTGGTGCGCGTGCACGAACCGGCAGTGCTGCAGGCAGCCGACCTTGAGCTGCCACACCGGGCTGGCCGAGACCAGCGAGCGGACGCTCCGCCGGAGCACCGCGGCCGGCGTCCCGGCCGTGGTGTCCACGGCCAGCTGCCGGATCACCGCCAGGTCCTGCCGGATCATGTCGTGCACCCACTTCAGTTCGGCCACCATGGCCTCGCCGCGTGGGTTGGGCTGCCCGCCAGCTGGCCCGTCAGCCGGCCGCCCAGCTGGCCCGTCAGCCGGCCCGTCAGCCGGCCGCCCAGCTGGCCCGTCAGCCGACCCGTCCGCTGGTACATGCATGCGCATGTATGTACCCTAGCCGGCCGCGCGGGCTGGTCCGGCCCCGGGTGACCCGGGGCCGGGCAGCGCATAACTGATCAGCTCGTCGGTCACCGTCCTGGCCAGCCTGCCCTGGACGGCCAGCAGGTCCAGGTGGACGCCGGTCTCCAGCACGGCGAGCATCTGGTTGAACGGGTCCAGGTCGGCGAACCGGCGGCCGCGCCGGGTCCAGGGCAGGGCCGCCGCCGCCGCGTAGGCCGTGTGCTCGCCTGCGGCCACCCGGTTCAGGCAGGCCGCCAGCCGGTCCTCATGATGGTCCAGCAGCTCCAGTGCCCTGGTGTGGCTGCTCCTGCCGACCGGGCCGTGCGCGGGCAGCAGCCGCAGGTCGGGCAGGTCCAGGACGAGCCGCAGCGAGCGCAGGTAGTCGCCCAGCGGCTGGTCGGCCCGGACCGCCTCGAAGCCGACCGACGGGGTGATGTGCGGCAGCACGTGGTCGCCCGCGAACAGCGTCCCGGCGGCCTGGTCCGCGAACACGGTGTGCCCCTGGGTGTGCCCGGGGGTGGGCACGGCCAGCAGCTCGCGGCCACCGAGCCCGATGCTGGCCCGCCCCTTGAGCCACTCGTCCGGGTACTCCCACCGCTGGCCCTCATGCGCCCGGCCGCCGAATGCCTCGCTGAGCGCGCGGATCACCGACTCGGCGCCGGATTGCCGCAGCAGCCGGACGTTGCTGAGCAGGCTCTCCTGGTCCTGGTCCACCGCGCTGGCCAGCGACGGTCGGTCCCCGATACCCAGCGCCACGTGGGTGCCGAACCGCTGGCGCAAGATCACCGCCATCGTGTAGTGGTCCCGGTGCACGTGGGTGACCAGGCAGCGGGTGATCCCCGCGGAGCTGCGGCCGATCTGGCCCAGGGCGGCGTCGAGCAGGCCGCCGGTGTCGGCCAGTGCCCAGCCGGCGTCGATCAGCACCAGATCGGGGCCGGCCTCGATGGCGTACACGTTGACCGCCCGCAGCCCGTCGTTGGGCAGCGGCAGCGGGATCCGGTGCACGCCGGGTGCCACGGTGAACAGCCCGGGCTCGGTCCAGTCCGGGGCCGCCTGGCCCGGCATCAGCGGCTCACCCGCAGCGCCTCAGCCGCCCCGGCCAGTGCGTCCAGGTGGGCGTCCAGGCTGGCCAGCCCGGCGCCCATGGTGTTCACCGCGAGATGGGTCGCGCCCGCGTCCTGCCACTGCTGAGCCTGCTCGGCCAGCCGCCCGGCGTCGCCGCGCCAGCTGACCCGGGCCTCCATGCCGAGCTGGGCCGGGTCCCGCCCGGCCTCGGCCGCCGCCGCGTCCACCACCGCCCGCGCCGCGTCCAGCTCCGGGCCCGGGCTGACCTGGGGGAACCACCCATCGGCCAGCCGCCCGACCCGCCGGTACGCCGGCTCGGACTGCCCGCCGAACCAGACCGGGATCGGCCGCTGCACCGGGAGCGGAGCCAGCCCGGCCCCGGTCACCTGGTCGAACCGGCCCGCGAAGCTGACCGATGGCTCGGTCCACAGCCGGCGCAGCAGCCCGACCTGCTCCCCGAGCCGCCGGCCCCGGGTGGTGAAGTCCTGCCCGAGCGCCTCGTACTCGACCTGGTTCCAGCCCAGCCCCACGCCCAGCCGGAACCGCCCGCCGCTGAGCAGGTCCACCTCGGCGGCCTGCTTGGCCACCAGGGCGGTCTGCCGCTGCGGCAGGATGATGATCCCGGTGACCAGTTCCAGCGAGGTGAGCGCGGCCAGGTAGCCGAACATCACGAACGGCTCGTGGAACGTGGTCGTCACGTCGTACGGGCCGTCCCAGCCCGGGTGCACCGCCGGGTCGGCGCCCAGCACGTGGTCGTAGGCCAACAGGTGGCGGTAGCCGAGCTCCTCGGCCCGCTGCGCGTAGCGGCGCACCGCGGCCGCGTCCGGGCCGATCTCGGTCTGCGGGAAGACCACGCCGATCTGCATGCTGCCTCCTGGTCAGGACGTCCGGCGCCAGCGCCGGGGGCGGCGCCGGGCCCCGGGATGCCAGAGGTGGACCCGTCCGATGTTGGCCCGCACGTCGAGCCGGATCAGCGGCAGCCCGGGCACCGGCGGTTCCAGCCGCCGGTCCACGCCGCCCTGGTGCCGGGTGAGCTGTACCGCGACACCGCGCGGCACGATGATCGTAATGCTGCCCCAGCCGCTGTACACGTGCAGGTCGATGACCGAGCCGTCGAACTCGGCTCCGGTCAGGTCGAGCCACACGCGCCCGAGGTCGGCGCTGATGTGCGTTTCCGTGGCCAGCTGCCAGTGCCCGGCCAGTTGCAGCCGTCCCATGCCGCCGTGGATCTCCAGCGGCTGGCTCAGCCGGCGGGCCGGGCTGGTGAACGCGACCGGAGCGGGCAGCGACCGGACCACTCCGGCCAGCTCCGCCTCGGTCCTGGCCGCGAGCACCCCGGCCACGACGCTGTCCAGCTGGCCCGCGTCGATGCTGCCCGCCGCGTACAGCTCCTTGACGAACTCGGTGGCCCGCTGCTGGGCGCCGTCCCCGGTCATGGCCTAGCCGCCCGCCAGCGCGTCCAGTACCTGCTGGCCGTACCGGGCCAGCTTGGTCTGGCCGACGCCGCTGACCGTGCTCAGCTCGGCCAGGGTGGCCGGTGGCTCGCTGGCGATCTGGCGCAGGGTCGCGTCCTGGAACACCACGTAGGCCGGGACACCCTGCTCCTTGGCCGTGGCGGCGCGCCAGGCCCGGAGCCGGTCGAACACCGCCGCGGCGGCGGGCGGCAGCTCGGTCACGGTGGCCGCGGCCGCTTTAGCCGCGCGGGCCCGGCCGGCCCGGGCGGGCCGCTCCGGCTCCCGGCGCAGCATGACCTGGCGGCGCCGGCCGAGCACCTCCTGGCTGGCCCGGGTGAGGTCCAGCGTGCCGTAGTCACCGGAGACCGTGAGCAGTCCCTGGGCCAGCAGCTGCCGGGTCACCCCGCGCCACTCCGTCTCGGTCAGCTCGGTGCCCACGCCGAATACGGTCAGCGAGGCATGGTCATTGTCGATGACCCGGGCCGTCTTCCGGCCCAGCAGGATGTCGATCACCTGGCCGGCCCCGTAACGCTGACCCCGCTCGTGCTTCAGCCGGTACACCGCTGAGAGCAGCTTCTGCGCCGGGATCGTGCCGTCCCAGGACTGCGGGGGCGCCAGGCATGTGTCGCAGTTGCCGCACGGCGCGGCCTGCTCGCCGAAGTAGGCCAGCAGCTGGGCCCGGCGGCATTCGACCGTCTCGCACAGCGCCAGCATGGCGTCCAGGTGCGCGGACTGGCGGCGGCGGTGGGCCAGGTCGCCGCCGGAGGTCTCGATCAGCTTGCGCTGCTGTACCACGTCCTGCAGGCCGTAGGCCAGCCAGGCGGTGGAGGCCTTCCCATCCCGCCCGGCCCGGCCGGTCTCCTGGTAGTAGCCTTCCACCGACTTGGGCAGGTCCAGGTGGGCCACGAACCGCACGTCGGGCTTGTCGATACCCATGCCGAACGCGATCGTGGCCACCATGACCAGCCCGTCCTCGCGGAGGAACCGGGCCTGGTGCCGGGCCCGGGTGGCTGCGTCCAGCCCGGCGTGATATGGCAGCGCGGTGATCCCGTTGCTGGTCAGGACGCCGGCCGTCTTCTCCACCGACGCCCGGGTCAGGCAGTAGACGATGCCCGCGTCGCCCGGGTGCTCCTCGTGGATGAGGCGCAGCAGCTGGCGGGCCGGCTCCGCCTTGGGCTCGATGCGGTACTGGATGTTCGGCCGGTCGAAGCTGGCCACGTACTGCCGGGCCTCGGCCAGCCCCAGCCGGGACACGATCTCGGCCCGGGTGGCGCTGGTGGCGGTGGCGGTGAGCGCGATCCGCGGCACGCCGGGCCAGCGCTCGTGCAGTCCGGACAGCATCAGGTAGTCGGGCCGGAAATCATGGCCCCACTGGGACACGCAGTGCGCCTCGTCGATGGCGAACAGGGCGACCGTGCCGCGGTCCAGCAGGCGCAGCGTGGAATCGGCGGTCAGCCGTTCCGGGGCCAGGTAGAGCAGATCCAGCTGGCCGGCCAGGAAGTCCGCTTCCACCTGGCGGCGCTGGGCGGGTTCCTGGGTCGAGTTGAGGAACCCGGCCCGAACCCCGAGCGCCCGCAGCGCGTCCACCTGATCCTGCATCAGCGCGATCAGCGGCGAGATGACCACGCCGGTGCCCGGCCGGATCAGCGCGGGAATCTGGTAGCAGAGTGACTTGCCCCCGCCGGTGGGCATCAGCACGAGCGCGTCACCGCCGCCGATGAGGTGCTCGATCACGTCCTGCTGCGCACCGCGGAACGAGTCGTAGCCGAACACGCGGTGCAGTTCGTGCAGTGCGCCGCTCATCGCGGCGCCCGGCTCGGTTGGCAGCACCCGGCGATTCTACGGCGCGGCGCGCTGGTCACGGCTTGCGGGCGACGCCGCCGTAGCAGGTGACCAGGTGCGGGCCGGGCCGCGGCTGGCCCGGTTCCGGGCGCCAGTCCGAGACCAGCACCACGCCTGGCTCCAGCACGTCGAGCCCGGTGAAGAACGCGGTGAACTGGGCATGCGTGCGCAGCCAGGCGGGCACCCCGGCGGCCCGGCCCGCCTCAGTGGCCTGCTCGCTGCGGACCGGGTCGAAGTCCTGGGTGGGATGCGACGCGATCAGGTAGCTGCCCACGGGCAGCGCGCCCAGCAGGGTGCGCACGATGCCGGCCGGGTCGTCGGTGTCCGGGATGAAGTGCAGCACGGCCAGCAGCATCAGGGCGACTGGCTGGCTGAAGTCGAGCGTGCCGCGGACGGCCCGGTCGGCCAGGATGCGGTCCGGCTCGCGAAGGTCGGCCTGGCTGTAGCTGACCCGCCCTTCCGGCCGGCTCGGCAGCAGGGTGCGGGCGTGCACCAGGACCAGCGGGTCGTTGTCCACGTAGGCAACCCGGCAGGCCGGGCTGACCGCCTGGGCGATCGCGTGCACCGGGTCCGCCGCGGGCAGCCCGGCCCCGATGTCGAGGAACTGGGTGATCCCGGCCTGGCCGGCCAGCAGCTGGATGGCCCGGGCGTGGAACTGTCGGTTCTGCTGCGCGCTGGTCCGCCAGCCGGGCAGCACCCGCAGCCGGCGCTCGGCGGCCTCCCGGTCGGCCGGGAAGTTGGCCGTCCCGCCGAGCACGTAGTTCAGCATCCGGGCCGGGTGCGCGACGGTGGTGTCGATGCCCGGCGGGAGATCGGTCATCCGGACCGCCCCCTCTCCGCGCCGATCGCGAACGGGTGCAGCATAGCGGTGGCATCTGACGGCGCTTCGGGAGGTCGACGTGGCACATCATCCGCTGATCGGTTATCTCGTCTGGGCGGTGCTGTTCGGCGCCCTGTTCGCCTGGGAAGGGCTGGCCCTCAGCCATCTCAGCAACTACGTCCCGACGCTCAGTGACACGTTCCGGGCCATCATGCGGTACCCGTTCGGCCGGTGGGCGCTGTTCGCGCTGTGGCTGTGGTTCGGCTGGCATATCTTCGTCCGCGGCTGGCATTTCCTGCTCCGGGCCTGACATGTCCTCGCACCTGCTCCGCCAGGACTTCGACCCGATGGTAGGCGGCTACGTCATCATCATGGTGGCGCTGGCCGTCGGTCTCTGGCTGTCCCGCCGGCCCACGGCCCGCCGCGACCGGGCCCGCCTCACGTCGGCCCGCCGGGGCCGGGGCCAGGCTGGCCGCCCGGAACTGGCCAGCGGCCCGGAACTGGCCCCGGTCACCGCCGCCGGGTGGCGCCGGCTGGCCCGGCACGTGGCCGGCACGATGGCCGGCGGCTACCTGCTGCTGATGGTCGTCGTGGTGCTCTACTACTACCTCGTGGCCCGGGTCGGCGGCGCGTTCATCCAGAGCGCGTTCACCGGCGGCGCCCTGCTGATCGGGCTGGCCGCCCCGGCATTCGGGGCGGCGTCCTGGCTTACCGAATGGCACCGGGCACGCGCCACCCGCAAAGCCCGCCCCCCCGCCCAGCAGCCCCGCCCCTCCTCGTGACCCCCCGGTCGCCGAAACATTCTTTTCACGGATTCGGTCCGGACAAACCGGGACAAACCCTCACACCGAATGCACCCAAAGATGTGAAAAGAAGTTCCGGACCATGATCGATGTGACTGATGGGCCCGATGGGGTCGTAGGGGCTGGGCTGGGGGCGGGGTTATCCGTGGGCGGCCAGGAACTCGGTTACCGCGGACTGGAACCCGGCCGGGAACTCCAGGTGCGGTGAGTGGCCACAGCCGCCGCCGGAGCCGGCGTAGTCCGGCCAGCACGGCGTGCCCGCCACGTCCCGGGTACCGCCGAAGCCGAACGGCGACATCGCGCTCTCCAGCACGACCGAGGCCACCGCGGCTGGATGGTCGATCGCGTACTGCAGGGCCACGCCGCCGCCGGCGACCAGCCGAGCAGGTGCACCGGCCGGCCGCCGGCCAGCAGCCCGGTCTCGGTGAGCAGCGCGTGCAGGTCGTCGGCGAAGTCGCGGACGCCGCGCCGGGCGTCCACCGGCGCGGGCTCAGACCCGCCGAAGCCGCGCAGGTCCGGCATCACGCAGCGGAACCGGCCGGCCAGCCCGGCCATGGTCTCGGCGAAGAACCGGGCCGACGACACGTTACCGTGCACCAGCGCCAGGACCGGCGCTGCGGCGGGCCCGGCCCGCAGCAGCTGGGTGCGCAGCCGCGACGTGCCGACGTCCTCGGCCAGGACACCGGCCGGCCGCGCGGCAGCAGATGGCATCTGGTTCCCCCGGGCTCAGGCAGCAGTGCTGCAGGTACTACCGTCCAGTTGGGCAGTGTGTCAACGAGCCGGACCGAGGAGCTTCGCGGTGGACAACACAGCCAGCCTCACCGGGCGGCGGGCGCTGGTCACCGGCGCGGCCAGCGGGATTGGCGCGGCCTGCGCCGCGGCGCTGGCCGCGGCTGGTGCTTATGTCATCGCGGCCGACCTGGACGAGGCGGGCGCGGACCGGATCGCGGCCCGCACCGGCGGCGAGCCGTGGCCGGTCGACCTGACCCACGTGGCCGGGCTGGAGGGACTGCGGCTCGACGTCGACGTGCTGGTCAACAACGCTGGCATCCAGCATGTGGCGCCGGTTGAGGAGTTCCCGCCGGAGATGTTCCGGCGCATCCTGCGGCTGATGCTCGAGGCGCCGTTCCTGCTCGCCCGGGCAGCGCTGCCGCACATGTACCACCAGGGCTTCGGCCGGGTCATCAACATCAGCTCGGTGCACGGGCTGCGGGCCTCGCCGTACAAGTCGGCCTACGTCGCCGCCAAGCACGGCCTGGAGGGGCTGTCCAAGGTGATCGCGCTGGAGGGCGCACCGCACGGGGTGACCAGCAACTGCATCAGCCCGGGGTACGTGCGCACGCCGCTGGTGGAGAAGCAGATAGCCGACCAGGCCCGGGTGCACGGCATCGCGGAAGACCAGGTGCTGGAGACCGTGATCCTGGCCGAAAGCTCGGTGAAACGGCTGGTCGAGCCGGCCGAGGTGGCGGAGCTGGTGTGCTGGCTGGCCGGGCCGGCCGCGAGCATGGCCACCGGGACCTCGTTCACCCTGGACGGCGGCTGGACGGCGAAGTAGCCGGGCTTAACGGCCGGACGTGGCCCAGCGGAGCATCATCCCGATCCGGGCCTGGATCTGCTCCGCGGTGGCCTGCGGCAGCGGCGGCCCGCCGCAGGCACGGCGCAGGTCGGCGTGCACCACCGCGTGCGGCTGCCCAGTCCGGTGGTGCCACGCGCCGATCAGGCCGTTCAGTTCCTTGCGCAGCGTGGCCAGGTTCTCCCGGGTGACCGGCACCGGCGGCCCGGGCGCTGCCGGGCCGGGCGCTGCCGGGCCGGGCGCGGCCCCGGCCGGCGGCGCGGCCCAGGGAGGTGCGGCCCAGGGAGGTGCGGCCCAGGGGGGTGCGGCCCCCGCCCCGGCGCTGCCGTGCAGCTGCTCCGCCTGCCGCTTGCGCAGCAGCAGCGCGACCTGATCCGGTTCCAGCAGGCCGGGCAGGCCCAGGAAGTCCTGCTCGGCCGCCGTGGTGCCGAACTCGGTTCCGTCGTACAGCACCCGGTCGAAGTGCGCGGACGCGTGCAGCGCCTCGAACGGCAGCGCGTCGTCCAGCTGGTCCGGAGTGTCCCGCTGCCGTTGCGCCGAGGCCAGCTCGTCCGCTTCCGCGTCATCGGGGATGGTATGCAGCACGTGGTCGCGTTCGGCTTCAAGTTCTGCGGCATAACCGAGCAGGACCGGGATGGAGGGCAGGAATACCGACGCCGTCTCCCCGCGCTGCCTGGCCCGGACGAACCGGCCCACCGCCTGGGCGAAGAACAGCGCGGTGCCGACGCTGGTGGCATACACCCCGACGGCCAGCCGCGGGATGTCCACCCCCTCGGAGACCATCCGGACCGCGACCATCCAGCGCGCGTCCGAGTCCGTGAACGCGGCGATCTTCCGGCTGGCCGCCTTGTCGTCGGACAGCACGACCACCGGGCGGGTGCCGGTCAGCCGCCTGAGCAGGGCGGCGTAGGCCCGGGCCTCCTCGTGGCCGGTCGCAATGACCAGGCCCGCCGCGTCCGGCATGCCGCGGCGCACCTCGGTGAGCCGCTTGTCCGCCGCCTCCAGCACCCGGTGCACCCATTCGCCCTCCGGGTCCAGCGCGGTGCGCCAGGCCTGGGCCAGCTGGTCGCCCAGCATCGGGGTGCCCAGGGTGCCGGTGATCTCATCGCCGGCCCGGGTCCGCCAGTGCATCTCACCCGAGTAGGCCAGGAAGATCACCGGCCGGACCACGCCGTCGTCCAGGGCCGGCCCGTACCCGTACACGTAGTCGGACACGCTGCGCCGGCTGCCGTCCAGTTCCGGGGCATAGCTCACGAACGGTATCGGGTTGGTGTCGGTGCGGAACGGCGTCCCGGTCAGGGCCAGCCGCCGCCGGGCCGGCTCGAACGCCTCGCGCACCGCCTCGCCCCAGGACAGCGCGTCCCCGGCGTGGTGGATCTCGTCGAAGATGACCAGCGTGCGCCGGTTCTCGGTGCGGTGCCGGTGCAGCACCGGGTGCGCGGCCACCTGGGCGTAGGTCACGGCCACGCCGGTGAAGTCGGCGGACGCGCGGCCCTGCGCGTTGCGGTAGCTGGAGTCGAGCGCGATGCCCACGTAGTGCGCGGACTGCGCCCACTGGTGCTTGAGGTGCTCGGTCGGGGTGACCACGGTCAGCGCGGCGATCTCCCGGCGGGCCAGCAGCTCGGCGGCTACGGTCAGCGCCCACGCGGTCTTGCCCGCGCCCGGCGTCGCCACCAGCAGGAAGTCACGGCGGGGGTGACTGAAGTAGGCCCGGTAGGCCGCCTTCTGCCAGCCCCGCAAGCTGAGCAGAAGATCAGGCCGAACACTCCCTGGTGGGCTGCTGTCCTCATCCTTGGGAGCGGCTGCGGGGGTAGTCACAGGGACGAAAGGCTACCAGCGGCCGCCCGCCCGGCGCGGGTGGCTAGGCCTCGTGCCGCGCCTCAGCCGGATCGAGAAGGCTGGTCGGCAGCGCCGACCTCGGCGCGAAGCGCCGATCGGGGGGCTCCAGGGGGTCGTCCCCCCGGGCTAGCACTGTCGGTCGGCTCGGCTGCTGTCCCATCGTCCCCGTCCTCGTCCTCGCCCGCCGGGGCGGCGCGGGGACGGCCGCGCCCGCGCATCCGTCCCGCGTGGCCGGGCAGCCGGCCACTTTCGGCCAGCGCCCGGCGGAGCAGGAACTCGATCTGGGCGTTGGTGCTGCGCAGCTCGTCCGAGGCCCACCGGGCCAGCGCGTCGTGCACGGCCGGGTCCAGCCGCAGCAGCATGCCCTTACGTTCACTCAACGGACTGCACGCCGTTCTGTTACTGGTACAGGGATCCGGTGTTGACGACCTGCTGGGTGGCCTGCTCACTGCACAGCACCACGAGCAGGTTGGACACCATAGCCGCCTTGCGCTCCTCGTCGAGCTCCACCACGTCCTGTTCCTCGAGCCGCCGCAGGGCCAGGTCGACCATGCCAACCGCACCCTCGACGATCCGCGTCCGGGCCGCGACCACGGCGCCGGCCGCCTGGCGGCGCAGCATGGCCTGGGCGATCTCCGCCGCGTAGGACAGCCGGGTGAGCCGGGACTCGACGATGGTCACCCCGGCCGACGCGACCCGGGCGGCGATCTCGGCGGACAGCTGGGTGGTGATCTCGTCCGCATTGACCCGCAGCGACAGCTGGCCCGGGTCGCCGGTGGTGTCGTACGGGTAGCTGGTCGCGATGTGCCGTACCGCGGTCTCGGTCTGGATGGCCACGAACTTGACGAAGTCATCCACCGCGTACAGCGCCTGGGCGGTGTCCTGGACCTGCCAGACGACCACGGCCGCGATCTCGATCGGGTTGCCGTCGGCGTCGTTGACCTTGGCCATCGCGGTCTCGTGGTTGCGGATCCGGGTGGATATCTTGCGCCGCTTGGTGAACGGGTTCACGAAGCGCATCCCGGGCTGCCGGACCGTGCCGTTGTACTGGCCGAACAGCTGCACCACCCGGGCCTCGCCGACCTGGATCGGGGTCAGCCCGGACAGCCCGAGCGAGCCGGCCAGGGCCAGCACCACGATGGCGAACGTCAGGCCGCCTGCCGCGCCGCCCGAGGCGTGCTTTGCGATGACGATCAGCCACACCGCGACGCCAATGAACACGAGGCTGGCCAGCAGCACCGGTATGCCCGGCATGGACGCCGCGGGCCGTTCGGTGAGCGGCTGGCCGGGCCGCACTTCCGGCGGAGCCGGGCTGGGCGCCATGACGCCCGGTGCGGGACCGGCGGGCAGCTGGGATGCTGGTCTCGGCGGGGCAGGCGGCTGCGGCCCGG
Source organism: uncultured Actinomycetes bacterium (assembly GCA_963834515.1). GTDB lineage: Bacteria > Actinomycetota > Actinomycetes > Streptosporangiales > Streptosporangiaceae > RYN-230. The sequence continues at coordinate 808,022 of CAWICB010000003.1, forward strand.
GTGCCTGCGGGCTGGGCGCCGCTGTGTTGTGCGTGGCCATCTCGGGCCTCCTCAACGTCTTCTGCTGATACTAGTCACTTATCATAGTGATATCTATTTTGGGCGCAACCCCCGGCGTGTCGCGGTCCGCGCGGGCGCGGGACCATCAGCGCGGTGCATTTGTGGTCAGCGGTGACCACAAATGCACCGCGCTGATTTGTTGACCGGGCGCGCCGGCCCGGCCGGGGGCACGGGGCGGGCGGGGTGCCGGGGTGCGGCAGGCTGGGCCCGGGAAGATTGCCGGCCGCAGCCCGCGCCAGGGGTGGCCCGGCTCGCATATCGTTAGGGCTATGGGAAAGATCCTGCTCCTCCTGCTCGGCGTGTTCGTCGTGATCATGCTCATCTCGCTGGCGATCTCAGCGCTGCACTTCCTGTTCTTCGTGGCGCTGGTGGCGCTGGTCGTGGTCGGCCTCATGCGCCTCAGCGGCGGGATGCGCCGCCGTCGCCGGGTGCGCTGATAACCCGCGCTGGCAGTGCAGCCATTCACCTATGACGCGCTGCCTGGCCGGGTGGTGTTCGGCTCCGGGACGGCCCGGGCCGCGCTGGCTGACGAGGTCAGCCGGCTGGGCGCGTCCCGGCTGCTGCTGATCACCACCCCGCGCGCGGAGCCGCTGGCCCGCGAGCTGGCCGCGCCGCTGGGCGGCCGGCTAGTCGGCGTATTCACCGGGGTGCGCCCGCACGTGCCGGCCGGGACCGCCGAAGCGGCCCGCCAGCAGGCCGCGCAGACCGGCGCGGACGCGGTGCTGAGCATCGGCGGCGGATCGGCCACCGGGACGGCCAAGGCGGTAGCGCTGCGCACCGGATTGCCGGTCATCGCCATCCCGACCACGTACGCCGGGTCTGAGGTGACCCCGGTCTGGGGGCTGACCGAGGGCGAGCGGAAGACCACTGGGACCGACCCCCGGGTACTGCCCCGGGTAGTCCTCTACGACCCCGAGCTGACCCAGTCGCTGCCGGCCGGGCTGACCGCGGCCAGCGGGCTGAACGCGCTGGCCCACTGCGTGGAGGCGTTCTGGGCGCCCGGCCGCAACCCGGTCACCGCACTGGCCGCCGAAGAGGGCATCCGGGCCCTGGCCCGGGCCCTGCCAGTGGTGGTCAAGGACGGCGCCAACCTGGACGCGCGCAGCGACCTGCTGTACGGCGCCTACCTGGCCGGGACCGCGTTCGCCGCGGCCGGCTCCGGGCTGCACCACAAGATCTGCCACGTGCTGGGCGGCCGGTACGGCCTGCCGCACGCGCAGACCCACGCCATCGTGCTGCCCTACGTGCTGGCCTGCAACGCACCCGGCGCGCCGGACGCCGCAGCCCGGATCGGCCGGGCCCTGGCCGCTGGCGACCCGGCCCTGGCGGCCGCGGTGCTGGACGGCGCGGGCCCGGCGGCCGCGGTGCAGGCCCTGGCCGCCCGGCTGGGCATCCCGGGCGGGCTGCGCGACATTGGGCTGCGCGAGGACCAGATCAGCGAAGCCGCCCAGCTCATCGCCCCGGCCGTACCCGCCGACAACCCCGGGCCGGCCGGCGCTGCCGAGCTGCGCACGCTGCTCGGGGCCGCCTGGGCGGGCGCGGCGGCCAGTGCGGCTGGCCAGCCGCGGGCTGAGACGGACACCGCCGCCCAGGCCGCCCGGGAGGAGGCGGTCACCGCGGACGTGCTGGCCAGCTTCGCCGGGGCAGCTTCGCCGCGGTACCGCGAGGTCATGCAGAGCCTGGTCCGGTACCTGCACGCGTTCGCCCGGGAGATCCGGCTGACCGACGCGGAGTGGCAGTTCGCCATCGACTTCCTGACCCGGGCCGGGCACATCACCGATGACCGGCGGCAGGAGTTCATCCTGCTCTCCGACGTGCTCGGGCTGTCCATGCTGACCGTCGGGATCAATGCCCCGGCGTCCGCCGGGGCCACCGAGTCGACCGTGACCGGCCCGTTCTTCACCAGCGGCGCGCCGGAGATCCCGCTGGGCGGCGACATCGCGGGCGGCGCCAAGGGCCGCCCCTGCTACGTGTCCGGCACCGTCCGCGACCCGGCCGGGCGGCCGGTGCCCCGGGCCCGGATCGATGTGTGGGAGTCCGACGAGGACGGCTTCTACGACGTGCAGTATCCCGATGACCGCACCGCCGCCCGGGGCTGGCTGCGCGGCGGCCCGGACGGCGGGTACCGGTTCTGGTCGGTGCGGCCCGCGCCCTACCCGATCCCGGACGACGGGCCGGCCGGTGACCTGCTGACCGCCGCGGGCCGCGGCCCGATGCGCCCCGCCCACCTGCACTTCAAGGTGGACGCTCCGGGGTACCGCCCGCTGATCACGCACATCTTCGTGGCCGGCGACCCGTATCTGGACCGCGATGCCGTGTTCGGCGTGAAGGACAGCCTGATCGTGGAGTTCACCGATCAGCCTCCGGGGCCAGGCCCGGAGGGGCGGCGGCTGGACGGCCCGTGGAGCCGGGTCAGGTTCGACATCGTGCTGGGCCCGGTGGCGTGACCGTGGCCCTACGCCACGCGATGCTGGTCATCACCCGGACGGTGTTCGACATGGTGCAGATCCCCGGCCAGAAACCACTGGTGGTGGCCAAGGACGCCGGGGACGAGGCGGCCCGGCAGTGGTGGGACGAGCATGTCCGGGCGGCCGCAGCCGGGGTGTCCGAGCGGACCGGCGCGACCTGGGACCAGCAACTGGCCGAGTGGCAGGCCGCCACCCGGGTCCAGGTGGGCAAGGAGCGGCTGCACGACGGCGGGCCCCGGGTGGACGTGGCGCGGATCACATTCCCGGACGGCACCGGTGGCGTGGTCGACCCAGCGGTCGCGCACGACTACGTCACCGAGGAGTTCCGGGCCCGCTTCCCGCAGCCCACCATGGCCGCCCAGTTTGCCGACTGGCGGGAGGCGGTGCAGATCGGCGAGCTGCGCACCTGGACCGGCTGGCTGTTCCAGGGCGCCGAGCGGGTGCCGGTGGATATCGGGCTGCCGGTGGCCGAGTTCGGCTACCCGATCCGGGAGGTGCTCGGCTGCCTGGACCGGCTGGCCGCGGACGGCTGGCAGATCGTGCACGTGTCCGAGGACCGGGCCGGACTAATCGACGGCCGCGGCGGTCACCTGGACGGCTGGGCGGCCCACCCGGACGGCGAGCTGGCCACCGAGCCGGGGGTCAGCACGGTGCGCTACCTGCTCAACCGGGTCAGCTGACCGGGCCAGTTCAGCCGGGCCAGTTCAGCCGGGCCAGCTTTACCGGGCCAGTTCAGCCGGGCCAGTTCAGCCGGGCCAGCTTTACCGGGCCAGTTCAGCTGGGCTGGCCGCTGGCGCTGGCCACGTTGGTCAGGCTGTCCCGGACGACCTGGGTCAGCGGGTCGCCGGGCGGCAGCACCCGGTCGCAGCGGGCCAGGGTCTCCCGGAGCAGGCTTTGCGCGTCGGTCAGCCGGCCGACCGCGTAGTAGGCGGTGGCCAGGCTCAGGCACCGGGCCAGCGCGTCCGGGTGATCCGGGCCGAGCGCCTGGTCGTAGCCGGCCACGGTCTGCTCGTACAGCTGCACCGCGGAGGCCATCCGGCCTGCGGAGTAGTACGCGGCGGCGAGCTTGCCGCGGGCCGCGATGGTGTCCAGGTGGTCCCGGCCGAGGACCCGTTCCCGGTCCGGGAGCACCCGCTTGTAGTGCGAGATCGCGTCCTTGACCCGCCCGTCGGCCAGGTAGGTGTCGGCCAGCTTCTCCCGGGTCGTCAGCGTGTCCGGATGCCGTGCCCCCTGGGTGCGCTCGCGGTCGGACAGGATCTGCCGCTGCAGCGGGATGGCGTCGCCGAACTGGCCCGCGACCCGGTAGGCGGCAGCCAGTTCGTCCCGCGCGCCCAGCGTCTCCGGGTGATCCGGGCCGCACAGCCGCTGGTATTCGGCCACCGTGCCGGCCAGCACGGTGATCGCCTCGGGGGAACTGGCGGGCCGCCAGCAGGGCCTGGCCGAGGTCACGGCGCCCGGCGGCCGCCCCCGGGTGATCCGGGCCGAGCACCTTGACCCGGCTGGCCACCACCCGCTCGAACCAGGACACGGCCTCGGCCGGCTGCCCGGCGGCCAGGTACGCCGCGGCCAGCCGCTCGTCCACGGCCTGGGTCTCCGGGTGGGTGGGACCGAGCGCGGTCTCACACGAGGCGGCCAGCGCCCGCCAGTAGGCCACGGCCGAGCCGGTGAGCCGGGCCGCATCCAGGCTCTGCCCGGCGCGCAGCAGCACCGGGTGGCAGCCGCCGGCCAGCAGCAGCAGCTTGCCGCCCGCCTGCTGCAGGCTGGCCGCGCAGCCGCGCAGGCAGGCCGCCAGCCCGGGGTCCGGTTCGTCTGGGGGCCACGCGGCTAGCAACGCATCCGCCGCCACCCGCACGGCATGGTCCCGCATCGGGGCCGGCATGGCCGCCTGGACGGCGTCCTGGATCACTGTGCTCATCCGGATCACCGGTGGGGTGGCCGATGTGTCGATATCCAGCAGCCCGGTCCGCTCCAGGACGAGCAGGGCGTCGCGGGCCGGGTCCCGGTCAGCCGGGCCACCCGGGCCGCCGGCGGACAGGTAGTCAGTGGCCGCCCGGGTGCTGAACACTGTGCTGGGCGTGCCATGCCCGTCCAGCAGGCCGGCCAGCGCCAGCAGCGGCTGCACCGCGCCGCCGGGGGCCAGCCGGTCGGCCTGCTCGACCGAGAACCGCCAGGTGACCGCGGCGGCGGGGGGCTTGGCCCCGGGTACCTCGGTGAGCTGGGCCCGCCGGTCCACGAAATAGCCGCGGTAATCCCGGCAGGACAGCGTCGAGCTGGCGATCACCCCGCTGGCCTGAGCCAGGGCCAGCGGCTCGTTGCCCAGGTCGGCGACCAGGTCGATGGCGCCCAGCCGCTGGTCGGTGTCCGCGGTCAGCCGGCCTATCAGGTAGCTCAGCGCCTCCCGGGGGCTGAACGGGCCGACCGGGAGGACCCGGGCCTGGGCCTCGGCGGGCAGCATCCCCGGGCTGGCCGCGGTGATCAGCACGCGGCCCGCCGGGCCGCCTGGCCACAGCCCGGCCAGATCGGCTGCGGTGGTCAGGTCATCGAGCACCACCAGCCAGGGCTGGCTGGTCTCGGCCAGCCAGCTGACGAACGCAGCCGCGAGGGCGTCGGTGTCCCGTGCCGTGTCGCTGCCCAGCATGTCCAGCGCCGCCTGCGCATAACCGGTCAGCACTGAGGCCCGGCTGCTGGCCACCACCCAGACCAGCAGGCTGACCTCGCCGGACTGCCACAGCGACTCCGCGGCGTACGCGGCGAGCTGGGTCTTCCCGCAGGTACCCAGCCAGTCCCGGACCCCGGCGGTGGCGGCCCGGGCCGGCACCAGGGCGGCCGTGGCCCCCAGCGCCACGGTCGCGGCCAGGTTCGGTGCCGTCTCCGGCCGGGTGCTGAACCCATCGGCCAGCGGCGGCACGGCACCCGAGCGGACGGGGTGGCCGGGCGGCCCATCCGGCGTGGCCGGCCCGCCCACCGGCATCTGGCTGATCACCGACATCACCTAAAATCTGCGGGGTTGATACCTGCGGCGCTGCTGGGGCCGGCCACGATCCGGGGTCGTCTCCGGTTCGGCCGGCCAGCACATGTTCTAGCAGGGTGATCAGGACTTGTTGAGCAGAATGCATCTTCCGGGCATCGCAGAGCACGGCGGGCACCCGCGGGTCGAGGTCGAGCGCGGCGCGTACCTCGGCCAGATCGTAGTGCGGTGCGCCGTCGAAGCAGTTGATCGCAACCACGAACGGCAGGCCGTGCTTCTCGAAGTAGTCCACCGACGCGAAGCAGTCGGCCAGCCGCCTGGTGTCGGCCAGCACCACGGCGCCCAGCGCCCCGCAGCACAGGTCGTCCCACATGAACCAGAACCGCTCCTGGCCGGGCGTGCCGAACAGGTACAGCACCCGGCTCTCGTTCAGCGTGATCCGGCCGAAGTCCATCGCGACGGTGGTCGTCGTCTTGGCCTCCACCCCGTTCAGGTTGTCGTACCCCACGCTCGCACTGCTCAGGTTCTCTTCGGTGCGCAGCGGCCGGACCTCGCTGATCGCGCCAACGAGCGTGGTCTTCCCGGCCCCGAAGCCGCCCGCAATTATGATCTTGAAGACGGCGAGTCCGCTGTCCGCCTGCTCAGAGCGCGCGGAGTCCATGCAGTACCTCCCTGAGCAGATCGGTGCTGGGCTGCTGGCCGGCGGGCCGCGGTGGCGGCAGCACCTTGATTCGCCCGGACTGGATGAGATCGGCCAGCAGCACCCGGACCACGCCGAGCGGCAGCGCGGTGTCGGACGCTACGTCGGCCACGGTGGCCGGGCGGCGGCACAGCTGCACGATCCGGCGGTGTTCCGGGCCGAACGCGATCGGGTCGCTGTCCGCGGGGCTGAGGCCGGCCTGGACCACGATCGTGATCAGGTCGAGCACCTCGCCATCGGCCGGCTCGGTGCGGCCCCCGGTCACCGCATAGGGCCTGACGACGGGGCCAGCGTTCCGGCCGGCCCACTTACTTTCCGTGCCCATCGCGGGGCTACTCCACCGCTGTCGGCACGGCCGGGAACCTGGGCCGCGCGGCCAGGTGCGGGCCGGCCCGCTTGACCAGCAGGGCCATTTCGTAGGCCAGCAGGCCGGCGTCGGCGTCCGCGGGGCACAGCACGGCCAGGCAGCTGCCATGACCGGCCGCGGTGATGAACAGCAGGGCCTGCTCCAGCTCGATGATGGTCTGCCGGACCGCGCGCACCCCGAACTGCTGCCCGGCGCCGCTGGCCAGGCTCTGCACGCCGGCCGCCAGGGCGGCCATCCGCTCGGCGTCGTCCCGCGCCAGCCCGCTGGAGGCCGCCACGACCAGCCCGTCCTTGGACAGGATCACCGCCCGCTGCACGTGGCTGACCCGGGATGCGAGGTCGTCGAGCAGCCAGCCCAGGCCCGGCCCCGGGCCCGCCGCGGGGTACTCGGCCATCACGCCTCCTCGCTATGGTCGGCCGGGGCACCCAGCCGCGGGCTGGGTGCGGGCGGGCCGCCGGGCGGATCGCTCTGCCGGCCGCGCCGCCACCCGGTCTGCAGCGACGCGGCGAGCGCCCGGGCCTGCTCGGGGCTGCGGTCCCCGGCTGGCCCGCCGGCCCGCTCGGCCGTGCCCGGGGCCGGGCTGTCCCGCAGGTGCGGGGACAGGCTGGCCTGGCGGGTGCGCTGCGGCAGCCGCGGTGCCTCCGCGGACGGCCGCGCCCCGCCCAGGCTCGCCCACTGGCTGTCCGGGCCAGGCCACCCGCTGTCCAGGCCGCTCGCCGGGCCGGTCGCGAGGCCGCTGGCCGGGCCGGTCCCCGGGACCGCCGTGCTCACCACCGCGGCGGCGGTGGCCGCGGCCCGCCGGGCGGCCAGTGTCGGGGTGCCGCCGGAACCCAGGTCCAGCGCGCCGAGCCGGCCGGGCAGCGGACGGCTCTCGTCGTCCAGCGGGCCGCTCAGCGGGGACATGGCCGACACGATGCTGGTCGGCATCAGCACGATGGCGCTGGTGCCGCCGTAGGGCGACGGGCGCAGCGAGACCCGGACGCCGTGCCGCCCGGCCAGCTTGCCCCCGACGAACAGGCCCAGCCGGTCCGCGTTGGCCAGATCGAAGTCGGGCGGCTCGGCCAGCTGCCGGTTGAGCTCGTCGAGCTGGCCCGGCTCGATGCCCAGCCCGCGGTCGTCGATCTCGATGGCGAAACCATTGGCCACCCGTTCGGCCCGGACCTCGACCCGGGTGCCGGACGGCGAGAACATCGTCGCGTTCTCGATCAGCTCGGCCAGCAGATGAATCATGTCGGCGACAGCCGGGGCGGCCACCGCCTCGTCGGCCTTGGTGAGCACGCTCACCCGCCGGTAGTCCTCGACCTCGGCCATCGCCCCCCGGATCACGTCGATGACCGGCACTGGCTCGGTCCAGGACCGGCCCGGCGCGGCCCCGGACAGGATGGCCAGGCTCTCCGCGTGCCGCCGCATCCGGGTGGTCAGGTGGTCCAGCGCGAACAGGTCGGCCAGCGCGGCCGGGTCGGACGCCTTCTGCTCCAGCGAGTCGATCAGCCTCAGCTGGCGCTGCAGCAGCGACTGGTTCCGCCGGGCCAGGCTGACGAACACCTGGCGGAGCCCGCTGCGCAGGCCGGACTCGCCGGTCGCGGCGGCGATCGTGGTCCGCTGCAGCCGGCTGATGGCGGTGGCGGCCTGGTCGATTTCGGTGCTCCGGGTCCGCGGCCAGAGCGGGTTTTCCTCTGGCAGGTCCGGGTCCAGCCCGTCGCGGAGCCGCTGCACGGCCCGCGGCAGCTGCTCGTCGGCCAGCCGCCGGGCGGTGGCAGCCAGGTCGTCGAGGTCACGGGACAGCTGCCGGGCGAACGTGCCCATCAGCACCACCGCGCCGATGATGACGACCAGGCCGCCCCCGCCGAGCAGGATCATCTCGGCCAGCTGGGCGTGACTCAGCGTAGACAGGTGGTCGTCCAGACCGGTGCCGAACAGCACGGCCAGCGCCCACAGCACGACCAGGCAGGCGACCGGCAGCGCGACGGTGGCCACGAACGTGAACCGGATCGACCGGCGCCTGGGGCGCGGCGGGGCCGCGGAGCTGGGTATGCCCATCTGGTCACTCCTGGATCGACTCCGCACAGGCCGTACCGGCCGCCCCGGCTACCCGTAGGCGATCCATCCTGCGCCATTAAGCAGCCATTGTCGTGGAGCTTCGGGGATTTGCCGGTCCGTTAGCCGTACCGTTATCGCAGCCCAATGCCGGTGGCCTGACGTACTGTCGTGCCATGCTGAGGTCCGCCAACCTCGCGGTGAAGTTCCTGCTCGAACTGGCCGCGTTCGCAGCGCTGGCCTACTGGGGGGCCAGCACCGGGCACGGTGCGGTGCGGGTGGTGCTGGCCATCGCCGCCCCCGTGGCCGCCATCGTGGTCTGGAGCCTGTGCTGCGCGCCGCGGGCCAGGTGGCGGCTGGCCATCCCGGCCCGGGTGCCGCTGGAGCTGGCCGTGTTCGGGCTGGCCGCCGGGGGCCTGGCCGCCGCGGGTGGCGTGACGCTGGCTATCATCTTCGGCGCCATAGTCGTGGTCAACAGCGTGCTGCTCACCGTGTTCCATCAGTGGGAGCAGTGAGCTCGGCGCCGTCCAGGATGGCCACGGCCGACGCGGTGAGCAGCTCACGCAGCCGTCCGGCGGGCAGCCCGCTGGCGTGGAACAGCGCCGACTGGATGGCCCCGATCGCGGCGTGCACCAGCGCCCGGGCGTCGCTGTCGGTCAGCCCGGCGTGCAGCTCGTCCACCAGGTGCACCCACTCCTCCAGGTACAGCCGCTGCTTGCGGCGCAGCCGCCGCCGGTCTGCGGTGGGCAGGTTGTTAATCTCGTTGTGGTAGACGATGGCCAGCTCGCGGTCGGCGATCACGAAGTCGACCTGGCCCTGCACCAGCAGCAGCAGCGCCCGGCGCAGGTCGCGGGCGTCGTGCACGATCTGCCGCTCGTCACGCAGCAGCCCGTCGATGGCCTGATCGAACAGCGCCACCAGCAGCGCCGACTTGCTGGCGAAGTGCCGGTAGATCCCGGACCCGGTGATCCCGGCGGCCGCCCCGATGTCGGCCATGGACACCGCGTGATAGCCGCTGCTGGCCACGAGGTCGGCGGCCGCGGCCAGGATGCGTTCCTTGCGGGCCGGGTCCCGGGTCCGGACCGCGTCGCGCGGTTGCGCCGGCCCGGTCACCGGCCCGGCCGCCGGGCCAGGAAACCGGCCAAGCTCTGCCGCACCGGCTCCGAACGCGGCGCGGCAGCCAGGTCGCTCATCGCGGCGCCTCCTTCATCAGCTCGGCCGGAATGTCGGCCAGCCGGCTGCGCAGGTACTCACCGAGTCCCTTGGCCTGCGGGTCGGGCCGGGCCGACGCGGCCACGCCGTCGCCGAGCAGGCCGACCAGGACGAAATTGAGCGCGTGCAGGTTGGCCAGCTCGTAGCGGTGCACGGGCAGGCCGGCCGCCTCCGGGATGAGCTCGCGGAGCCGGTCCACGCTGAGGTACTGGCGGAGCCAGCCGAACGCGGCCGGGTCCCGGGTCCACACGCCGACGTTGGCGTTGCCGCCCTTGTCGCCTGACCGGGCCCCAGCGATCAGCCCGAGCGGCGCGCGGACAGTGCTGGCCCGGGCGGCCCCCGCCGGGCTGCGCCGGCCTCGGCGCGGAGCGGCGATCGGGGGGTTCCGGGGGGTCGCCCCCCCGGGCTGGCACGCCGGCTGGGGCCGCCGTCGCGCCGGCCGGGGCTGTCTGTGGGCTGTGCGGGATCATCCGGCGTGTACCGTCGGGCAGGACCACGGTGTGCTCGACCTCGCCGACCGGGATGAGTGCGGGCCAGTACACGCCGTACGAACTCTCCGGGGTGGGCGGGGTGGTGGTGTGGAACCCGGCGTAGCCGCCCAGGGCCAGTTCCATGGTGGCGTTGGAGAACTGGCGGCCCACCTTGCGCGGGTCACTGTCCTTGACCGTGATGCGCAGGTGCGCGGTGGCCTGCTCGTTGGCCGGTGCGTCCGGCCGGTCGAAGCGCAGCAGCCGCACGTCCACGCTGCCGAACCGGTCCATCCCGCCCAGGAGGCCGAACAGCTCCTGCTCCGCCCAGGCCGCCTTCTCCTCGATGTCCAGCCCGGTCAGCACCAGCGTCATCGTGTTCCGGTAGCCACCCAGGTAGTTGATGGCCACCTTGAGGTCGGGCGGCGGCGGGCTGCCCCGGGTGCCGGTGATGCGCACCCGGTCCGGGCCGGCTCGCGCTAGGTGCACGGTGTCGAAGTGCGCGATCACGTCCGGGTTGCGGTAGGCGGGCTCGGCGATCTCGTACAGCAGCTGCGCGGTGACCGTGCCCGGCGACACCAGCCCGCCGGTGCCCGGGTGCTTGGTGATCACCGCGCTGCCGTCCGCCGCCACCTCGGCGACCGGGAAGCCCGGGTAGCGCCGGTCGGTGATCTCGTCCAGCCACGAGTAGTTGCCGCCGGTGGCCTGCGGGCCGCACTCGATCACGTGCCCGGCCACCACCGCGCCGGCCAGCGCGTCGTAGCTGTCCCGGGCCCAGCCATGCCACCACGCGGCCGGCCCGGTGACCAGCGACGCGTCAGTCACCCGCGGGCAGACCACGATGTCCGCCCCGGCGCCCAGCGCCGCGGTGATACCCCAGCCGCCCAGGTACGCGTTGGCCGTGACCGGCTTCACCCCGGCGTCCGCCAGGGGCTGGCCGGTGTCCAGGTGGCGGAGCGGGTGGCCGGCCGCGAGCAGGCTGCCGAGCCGGCCGGACAGGTCGTCGCCCTCGACCCAGGCGATCCGGGGCGCCAGGCCGAGCCGGGCGGCCAGCTCGCCGAGCCGGGCGGCCAGCCCGGCCGGGTTCAGCCCGCCCGCGTTGCTGACGATCTTGATGCCGCGGTCCAGGCAGGTCCCGAGCACCTGCTCCATCTGGGTCAGGAACGTCCGCGCGTAGCCCGCGTCCGGGTCTTTCTGCCGGGCCTTCCACAGGATGAGCATGGTCAGCTCGGCCAGGTAGTCGCCGGTCAGCACGTCGATCGGGCCGCCCTCGACCATCTCCCGGGCGGCCGCGATCCGGTCTCCGTAGAACCCGGAGCAGTTGCCGATCTTTATTGGCCCGGGGGGGCGACCCCGCTGGACCCCCCGGGATGGCTGGCGCCGCGGGACATCCCTTCCGGGAACGCCCCCCGTCGCCACGCCCAATTCTCCCGTGGTCACCGCATACCCCTGCCGGGTACCGCCAGGCCCGGACAGCGGCCCGGGCCGGGCGGGCCGGCGAACGCCTGGGCGATCGACATCCACTCGGCCGCGACGGGGCCGGCGATTTCGAGCGCCAGGTCGTCCAGGTGGCGGCGCTGGGTCACGGCCAGGCAGAAGTCCAGCGCCGGGCCGGTCACCCGGTTGGCCGCGTCCACCGGCCCCCAGGCCCACGGCCCGTCGCCCGGCCCGGTCAGCTCGACGCGGACCGGGGTGTCCGGCACCGCACGGGCGTTCAGCAGGAACGTGAAGCGGAAGGTGCTCACACCGAGGTGCGCCACGTGCCGCAGCCGCGCGGACGGTGGGCGCGTCACGCCCAGCGCGTCGGCCACGTCCTGGCCGTGCGCCCAGGTTTCCATCAGCCGGGCCGTGACCGAGCTGGCCGCGCTCATGTCCGGCCCGTACCAGGGCAGCCGCCGCCGCGGGTCCAGGCCGCGGAACGTGGCCAGGTAGCCGGCCCGGGCGCCGCGGAACCAGTCCAGTGCGGCGGCCGGCGGCAGGGCCCGGTAGCGGCGGGCGATCTCGTCCGGGAAGCCGGCGCCGAGCGCCATCAGCGCGCCCGCCTCGGCCCGGAACCGGTCCGGGCCGGTCACGGCCAGCGCCGCCGCCTCGTCGAAGTAGGCCAGGTGGGTGACCTGGTCGTGGATGGACCAGCCGGGGGACGGGGTCGGGGCAGGCCAGCGCGCCGCGTCCAGCCCGGCCAGCAGGCCGTCCAGCACCGCGGTCTCGGCGGCCAGGTCGTCCAGCAGCCCGGCCAGGTCGGCGGCCACCGGTCAGCGCCCCTTCCAGGCGGGCGGCCGCTTGGCGGCGAACGCAGCCGGGCCCTCCTGCGCGTCCTCGCTCCGGTACACCGGCGCCCAGATCTGCTCGGCCGTATCGAACGCCGCGCTGAGCGGCTGCTCGGTCACCAGCCGGACGGTCCGCTTGGCGGCCAGCACGGACAGCGGGGCGTTGGCCGCGATCCGCTCGGCCAGCCGCTGCGCCGCCGCCTGCAGGCCGGCCGCGGGCAGCACGTCGTTGACCAGGCCGATCTCGTGCGCCCGCTGGGCGGTGATGGGGTCGCCGGTGAGCAGGATCTGCATGGCCACCCGGGGCGGGATCAGCCAGGGCAGCGGCGCGGCCCACGGCGCCCCCCGGCCCACCTTGACCTCGGTAATGGCGAACTTGGCCTGCTCGGCGGCCAGGCACAGGTCGCACTGCTGGGCCAGCGCGAACCCGCCCGCGTAGGCCACCCCGTTCACCGCCGCGATGGTGGGCTTGGGCACTTCGATGTTCCGGCCGAACTGGGGCAGGAAGCCGGGCGGTGGCACCTGCAGCGCGTCGCTGGCCATCTCCTTGAGGTCGCCGCCTGCGCAGAACGCCTGCTCGCCCGCGCCGGTGAGGACCAGCACTTTCGCGTCCTGGTCGGCGTTGAACCGGCGGACGCCGTCCCACAGGCCGTCGCGGACCGCCTTGTTCAGTGCGTTGCGCGCCTCCGGGCGGTTGATGGTCAGCCACGCGGCCGGGCCGCGCCGCTCGTAGCTGACCGGCTGCTCAGTCATGTTCCGCCGCCAGCGGGTCCACCACGGCCAGCACCGTGCCCACGTCCACCTGCTGGCCGCCGGTCACTTCGAGGTCGGTCACCACCCCGTCGTGCGGCGCGCACACGCTGTGCTCCATCTTCATCGCCTCCAGCACCACGATCGGGGTGCCCGCCGTAACGTGAGCGCCGGGCGCCACCTCGACCCGGACCACGGTGCCCGGCATCGGGGCCAGCAGCGAACCGGGCGCGGCCCGGGCCTGCGGGTCGGGGAACCGGGGCCGCTCGGTGAGCTCGGTGCTGCCCAGGTAGCTGTCCACGTCCCAGATACCGGCGGACTGGTGCAGGCTGATCTCCCGGCGCACCCCGTCGATGTCGGCCACGATCAGCCCGGGGGTGGCGTCGCGGAGGATCAGCCCGGTGACCGGCTCGCCGTCCACCTCGGCGGTCACCGGACCGGCGCCGGTGCAGCCGGTCCAGCTGGTGCGGCCGGTGAAGCGGTAGCGGACTTCGAGCTGCGCGCCGCCGGCCTCGAACGTGACATGCTGGTCCTGGCTGGGCACGTTGCGCCAGCCGGACGGGATGGTGCGCAGCACCGGCGCGGCGGCCCGGCGGGCCGCCTGCCCGGCCAGCGCGGCGGCCAGCGCGTGCAGCCGCGGCGCTACAGGGCTGCGCCAGGACGCGGCGAGCCGCCCCGGGTCGTGCCGGCCGAGGTAGCCGGTGTCGATCCGGCCGCCGGCGAAGTCGGTCTCGCGCAGGATGCCGACCAGCAGGTCCCGGTTGCTGGTCACCCCGTGCAGCCGGGTCTCGGCCAGGCAGCGGGCCAGCCGGCGGCGGGCCGCGTCCCGGGTCGGGCCGTGCGCGATCACCTTGGCCAGCATCGCGTCGTAGTGCAGCCCGACCGGCGAGCCCGCGGTCACCCCGGCGTCCACCCGGATCCCGGGCAGGTCCGGGACGCAGAACGCGCGCAGCGTGCCGGTGGCGGGCAGGAAGCCCGCGGCCACGTCCTCGGCGTACAGCCGGGCCTCGATTGCGTGCCCGTTCAGGCTGGCCAGCCGCACCTCGGGCGGCAGCGGCTGGCCCTCGGCCACCTGGAGCTGCAGCGCCACCAGGTCCAGCCCGGTGACCAGCTCGGTGACCGGGTGCTCGACCTGGAGCCGGGTGTTGACCTCCAGGAAGTAGAAGTGGGCTGGGCTGGCCCGGGGGGACGACCCCCCGGAGCCCCCCGCCGATTCGCCGGCTCGGCGAGGACCCGCCTCCGGCGCGCCTCCCCTCGCCGCCGAGTCGAGGACGAATTCCACCGTGCCGGCGCCGGTGTAGCCGATGGCCTTGCCCGCCGCGATGGCCGCCTCGCCGAGTTCCTGGCGCAGCGCGTCGTCTACCGCGGGGGAGGGTGCCTCCTCGATGATCTTCTGGTAGCGGCGCTGGATCGAGCACTCCCGCTCGAACAGGTGCACCAGGGTGCCGTGCGTGTCGCCGAAGATCTGCACCTCGATGTGCCGGGGCGCGTCCAGGTAGCGCTCCAGAAATACAGTGCCGTCACCGAACGCCGCCGCCGCCTCCCGGCGCGCCCCGGCCAGCGCGGCGGCCAGGTCTTCATGCCGGGTGACCACCCGCATGCCCCGGCCGCCGCCGCCGAACGCCGCTTTGACCAGCAGCGGGAAGCCGATCCGGTCGATGTCCGCCGTGCTGGGCGGCTGGTCGCCGGTGACCCTGATAGACGGCAGCACCGGGACCCCGGCCGCGGCCATCAGCTCCTTGGCCGCGATCTTCGAGCCCATGGCCTCGATGGCCTGCGGCGGCGGCCCCACGAAGATCAGCCCGGCGCTGGCGCACGCCGTGGCGAACGCCGCGTTCTCGGACAGGAAGCCGTAGCCGGGATGGACGGCGTCCGCACCGGTGCGCCGGGCGGCCGAGATGAGGGCGGTCCCGTTCAGGTAGGTGTCGGCCGGCGCGATCCCGGCCAGCGGCACCGCCTCGTCGGCCGCCCGTACATACGGCGCGCCCGCATCGGCCTCGGCGAATACAGCCACGGTGGCGATGTCCATGGCCCGGGCGGTGCGGATGACGCGGGCCGCGATCTCGCCCCGGTTGGCGATGAGCAGCTTGCTGATGGGCGGCATGTCCGGGCCCTCACATCCGGAACACGCCGAAGCCGCGGCGGCCCTCGACCGGGCCGGAGTGCGCCGCGGACAGAGCGATGCCGAGCACGGTCCGGGTATCCCGGGGGTCGATGATCCCGTCGTCGTACAGCCGGGCGGTCACGAAGAAACTGTGCGACTCCCGCTCGATCTGCTCCTCGATGGCCTGCCGCCGGCTGGTATCCGCCGTCTCGTCGAACGGCCGCCCGGTGGCCTCGGCCGCCTGCCGGGCCACGATGGACAGCACCCCGGCCAGCTGCTGCGCGCCCATCACGGCCAGCTTGGCGTTCGGCCAGGCGAACATGAACCGGGGGCGGTAGGCCCGGCCGGACATCCCGTAGTTCCCGGCGCCGAACGAGGCGCCGATGTTGATCGTGACGTGCGGCACGGTGCTGTTCGCCACCGCGTTGATCATCTTGGCGCCGTCCTTGATGATGCCGCCCTGCTCGTAGTCCCGGCCGACCATGTAGCCGGTGGTGTTCTGCAGGAAGATCAGCGGGGTCCCGGTCTGGTTGGCCAGCAGGATGAACTCGGTGGCCTTCTTGGCCTCCTCGCTGAACAGCACGCCGCGCGCGTTGGCCAGCACGCCGGCCCGGAAGCCGTGCACGCTGGCCCATCCAGTGACCAGGCTGGTCCCGTACAGCGGCTTGTACTCGCCGAACCGCGACCCGTCCACCACCCGGGCCAGCACCTCGCGCGGGTCGAACGGGACCCGGAAGTCGGCCGACGCGATGCCGAGCAGGTCGTCCGGGTCGTGCTCCGGCGGGTCGGCGGGCTCGGCCGGGCCGGGGCCGAGCTTGCGCCAGTTCAGCTCGGACACGATCTGCCGGCCAAGCCGGATGCAGTCCAGCTCGTCGGTGGCGAAGTGGTCGGACAGGCCGGACACCCGGGAGTGCATCTCGGCCCCGCCCAGCTCCTCGTCGCCGGACTCCTCGCCGGTAGCCATCTTGACCAGCGGCGGCCCGCCCAGGAACACCTTGGCCTGCTGGTCCACCAGCACCGCGTAGTCGCACATGCCGGGCACGTACGCGCCGCCCGCGGTGGAGTTGCCGAACACCAGGGCGATGGTCGGGATGCCCAGCGCGGACAGTTCGGTCAGGTCGTGGAAGATCTGCCCGGCCGGCACGAACAGGTCGGACTGGGTGGGCAGGTCGGCGCCACCCGACTCGACCAGGTTGATCAGCGGCAGCCGGTTCACCCGGGCGATCTCCAGCGCGCGCAGGTTCTTGCGCAGCGTGTACGGGTTTATCGAGCCACCCCGCACGGTGGGGTCGTGCCCGATGATCACGCACTCCACCCCGGACACCACGCCGATCCCGGTCACGATGCTCGCGCCGACCGTGAACTCGGTGCCCCAGGCAGCCAGCGAGGACAGCTCCAGGAACGGGGCGTCCCGGTCCAGCAGCAGCTCGATGCGCTCGCGGACCAGCAGCCGGCCGCGGGACCGGTGCCGCTCGGCGTAGCGCGGCCCGCCGCCCGCCCGGGCCGCGGCCAGCTGCTCGTCCAGCTGGGCCAGCACGGCCAGCTGGGCGGCCCGGTTGCGCTGGCAGGCCGCGCTGGCCGGGTCAACCGCGGACGTCAGCACCGGCACCCGGACACTCCTCAGGATCACGTCGGACGATTGGCAGGTTACTCCCGATTCACTAACACAGGAACACCTTGGCCAGCTGCGCCTATGCGCTTACCATACGGCTGTTAACCGCTGTTCACATGCGGCGAGGGAAGCGAGGGATCCCCATGGCCCTTGACGTGACCAGCCTGAATCATCGCCGCGCGGTGAACCGGTGGGAGCGGGTCAGCATCGGCGACGTGCTGGAGCGGCTCCGGTGGAGCGTCCCGGACCAGGAGGCCATCGTCGGCTGGCCCGGGGCGTACGCGTCACCGGAGTATCAGCGGCTCAGCTACCGGCAGGCGGACGAGCTGGCCAGTCAGCTGGCGCAGGGGCTGCTCGGCCGCGGGCTGCACCAGGGCGACCGGGTCATGCTGCTGTGCGAGAACTCCGTCGAGGCCTACCTGACCAAGATCGGGATCGCCAAGGCCGGGCTGGTCTGCGTGCCAGTCAACCCGTCGCTGGCCGCCGATGTGATCAGCCACCTCATCGGGCTGACCGAGCCCGCGTTCGCCGTGGTCGACGCGGAGGCCTGGCCCGCCGCGGAGAAGGCGTTCCGCGACGCGGGCCTGCTGCCCGGGATCACCATCCCGATCGGCGGCGACGTGGTCCCGGGCAGCGTGGCGTTCGCGGATTTCGTGGCCAGCCAGCCGGTGACCGAGCCTTCGGTTGAGATCCACGGGGACGACATCTGGCAGATCCTGTTCACGTCGGGCACCACCGCGCTGCCCAAGGGCGCCATGGTGTCGCACCACTCCAGCCATCTGGCCGCGTACAGCTTCGCACTCACCCTGACCCGCGGCATCCGGCTGGAAGGCGACCTCAAACTGGCCACGTTCCTGCCGGTCATCTACCACGTAGCCGACCAGGTGTTCACGTTCCCGGCCTTCCTGTCCGGCGGCACCCTGATCATCGGCCGGCGGCCGGACCCCGGGCAGATGGCCGCGGCCATCAGCCGGGAGGCGGTGACCGCGCTGTGGGGCGGGTCACCGGCCATGGCCGCCGCGCTGGCCGGGGTGCTGGAGGCGGACCGGCTGGCCTACGACCCGCGCACGCTGAAGGTGCTGGTCTACGGGTGGGCCGCGCTGCCGCCCGGCGTGCTGGCCTCGTTCAAGCGGCTGTGCGGTGACGACTTCACCGCGGTGGAGATCTTCGGCCAGACCGAGGCCATCTCCTGCCACCGGTTCTGGCCGGACAAGTGGCCCGGCCTGTACCGGCGCACCGCGCCCGAGCACAACTACGTCGGGATCCCGAACCCGCTGCTGGAGTCGACCGTGATGGATGAGACCGGCGCCATGCTGGACGGCCAGCCGGGCGTGCCGGGGGAGGCGGTGTACCGGTCACCCGCCATCACCGCCGGGTACTACCGCGACCTGCCCGCGACTGAGCACGCGTTCCGGCACGGCTGGTTCCACTCTGGGGACAGCTGCGTGTACGACGCCGACGGGCTGCGCATCATGGTCGACCGGTACAAGGACATCGTGAAGACCGGCGGGGAGAACGTGTCCAGCCTGCGGGTCGAGGCGGTACTGAACCAGCACCCCGCGGTCCGCAAGGCGGTCGTGATCGGCCTGCCGCACGAGCACTGGGGCGAAGCCGTGACCGCGGTGGTGATCCCCGAGCCGGGCCAGCCGGCCGCTGGGTCGGCTGGCGGGTCGGCCGACGAGTCGGCCGCCGGGGCGGAGCTGATCGCGTTCTGCCGGGAGCGGCTGGCTGGCTTCGAAACCCCGAAGCACGTCATCTTCGTGGACGCACTGCCCGAGACCGTGGGCGGCAAGGTGCTCAAGTACAAGCTCCGCCGCCAGTTCGCCAGCGCCTACCGCTGACCGGCGGCACCTGCCGCTGACTGTTCGCCAGCCGGCCCGCCCGGCCGAGCCGGCCCGCGACGTGCCCAAGGCCGACCCGCCGTCTCGTGATCATGACTTTGCTGTCGTCCCAGCGACAGCAAAGTCATGATCACGAGTTGCTGGCCGGGATCATGGCCACGTCGGTCAGCGCTATCTCCTGACCGTGCTCGTCGGTGAAGCCCACGTGCACCCGGCGGCTGGTGCCGCGCACCCGGCGCAGCATGCTCGGCCCCTCCGGGCGGGGCAGGTGCGTGTCACCCCACTGCTGCAGCGCGCCGAGCACGACCTGGAGCTCCCGGCCGGCCGGTGTCAGCCGGTGGCGCGAGATCGGCCGCCCCGCGTTCGTGATCAACTGATCACGAACTGCCGGTTGCGCTGAGGGCGGCTGGGGGCTTCTAGTGGGTGCCGGTGTCCGGGTCCCGGCTGGTGATGCGGTAGGCCAGGCCGGCCGGGTCGAGCAGCGCGGTGAACATGCCGGTGACGCGCAGCACGGTGCCGCCCAGCGCTTCGTGGCGGCGCACTTCGACCGGCACGTCGTCGCAGGCCAGGTCGGGATGCGCGCGGACCGGGCCGGACGGCTCGGCGAGCCGCTGCAGCAGCAGCCGCAGCGGCATCCCGGCCGGGCGGGCCAGCGACGCGAACTCCGATTGCGCGCCGTCCCGCAGCTCCCACCCCGTCAGCCCGGCCCAGAACCCGGTCTCGCGGTCCGCGGCATCAGCGGGCAGGTCGAGGCACACCTGATCCACCAGGCTGCGCTGGCCGGCTGGCCACCGCTGCGGGCGGGGGCGTTCGGCAGCCAGGTGTTCGCCGGTGACGCAGAACGCGAGGCCGCCGGGAGAGCGGAGCACGGTCAGGCCCGGCTGGTGGCCGGTCAGCATGGCGCCGAGCCGCATCGCCTGGGTGGCCACCGTGGTCACGTCCGGCGTGTGCAGGTCGAGGTGGGCGCCGGGGGAGCCGCTGCCGAGCTGCTGCACCCGGAGGAAGGCGCTGCCCTGGCCGGGCTGCAGGGTAGCGAATTCCGCACTGGCGCCACGCGGCGCGGACAGCCGGTAGCCGGTGACCGCCTGCCAGTATGCGGTGGCCGGGCCGAACGCGGCCGCGGGGAAGTCCAGGAACGCGGTCAGCCACTCGATAGGCATGCGGCTGAGGTTACGAGTTGCGGGCCGGGTCTGTCGGCGGCGCCGGATAGCGTCGCGGATGTGCCCGCGCGATGGACGGCCAGCGACGTGCTGGCCCTGGCCCCGGACACCGCCGCGCGGCGCGCCGCGGCCGGCCTGGCCAGGGCGGCCTGCTGGACCGCGGCCGGCACGGCCGGTGACCTGGTCTGGGGGCTGTGCGCGGGATCCGGCCAGCAGCCGTACCAGACCGTGGTCGACCTGGCCGGCCCGGCCTACAAATGCTCCTGCCCGTCCAGGAAGTTCCCCTGCAAGCATGCGCTGGCGCTGCTGCTCAGCTGGGCCGGCGGGACGGTGCCGGAGCGGGGCGAGGCGGCCGGGTACGCCACGGCGTGGCAGGCCGGCCGGCAAGCCCGCGCCGTGGCGCGGGCCGCCTCGGACGGGAAGCCGAAAGACACGGCGGCGGCGGCCCGGCGGGCGGAGCAGCGCGCCGGGCGGGTCGCCGCGGGCCTGGCCGAACTGGAGGTGTGGCTCGGTGACCAGGTCCGGGCCGGGCTGCCGTCGGCCCGGGCCGCCGGGTACGGGCACGCGGACGCGATCGCCGCGCGGATGGTGGATGCCCAGGCGCCCGGCGTGGCCAGCGTGCTGCGGCGGCTTTCGGCGCTGCCGATGTCCGGGGACGGCTGGCCCGGCCGGCTGCTGGCTGAGTACGGGCTGCTGCACCTGCTGGCCCGGGCGCACGGGCAGCTGGCCACGCTGCCCGCGCCGCTGGCGGCCGTGGTCCGGTCCCGGGTCGGCTACACCACCAGCCGGGAGGACGTGCTGGCCATGCCGCCGGTGACCGACCAGTGGCAGGTGCTCGCGGTCCGCGACGTGCTGGACGGCCCGGTCCCGGCGCGCCGGGTGTGGCTGCACGGCCAGCACACCGGCCGGTTCGCGTTGCTGCTGTCGTTCGCGCCCAACGGGAACTTCGGCGCCAGCATCGAGTCCGCTCTCGTTCCCGGCCTGGCACTTCAGGCCGGGCTGCATTTCTACCCGGGCCAGCCGCCGCTGCGCGCCATCACCGGCGCCCGGTACGGCCGCCCGGCCGCGGCCGGGCGGCCAGCCGGCGCCGGTGATATGCCAGCCGTGCTGCAGGCCTGGGCGGCGGCGCTGGAACAGGACCCGTGGCTGACCGAATGGCCCGTGCTGCTGACCGGGGTACCGGTCCCCGGCGAACCGGGCTGGCAGCTGGCCGGCCCGTCCGGGCAGGCGCTGCCGCTGCTCGGGCAGGACTCCCGGTGGCCGCTGCTGGCCGTGTCCGGCGGTCACCCGGTGTGCATAGCCGGCGAACTCAGCCCGCACGGCGTGACCCCGCTCACCACGTGGCACGGCGACCAGGCGGTACGGCTGTGACCAGCGCCGGGTACGACGACCTGGTTGCGGCGGCCACCGTCGGCGTGGGCCGCCGGCCGCAACCGGTGACCGGCCTGGCCGGGCCGGCCGCAGCGCACGCGGACGTGCTGGCCCGCGATGACCCCGCGGCCAGCGTGCTGGACGCGGCGGCACTGCTGACCGTGGCGCGCCGGGCCGGTGTGCGGCCGGCCACCGGGGTGAGCGGCCGTAACCCGGCCGTGGGGGATACCGCCCCGGAGCTGCCCGCCCGGGCAGCCCGGCTGCTCGGCCAGGTCCGCGACACGGATGCCGGGCTGCTGGCCGACCTGCTGGCCGCGGCGGGCACGGCCGGCTACCGGGTGCCCGCCCCGCTGCTCCCGGGCCTGCTGGACGCGGCGGTGCACGACCGCTCGCTCCGCCCGGCGGTGGCCGCCGTGCTCGGCCACCGCGGCCGGTGGCTGGCCGCGCACCGCGCTGACTGGCAGCGGGTCGCGGACATAGCCGCGCTGCCGGTGGCCGGCGACCCCGGGGTGTGGCAGTCCGGCCGCCGGGCCGAGCGCCGCGGCTACCTGGCCGCGCTGCGCGCCGACGACCCGGCCGCGGCCCGGGAACTGCTCGCCGCGGGCTGGGCGGCCGAGACCGGTGACGACCGGGCCCAGCTGCTGCCGGTGCTGGCCCGCGGGCTGTCCGCGGCCGACGAGGAGTTCCTGGAGGCGGCGCTGGATGACCGCAAAGCCGCGGTCCGGGCGGCCGCGGCCGCACTGCTGGCCGGGATGCCCGGTTCGGCCTGGCAGCGCCGCGCGGCCGGCCGGGCCAGGCCGCTGCTCCAGGTGGCCGGCCCCCCGGTGCGCCGCGAGCTGGTGGCCCGGCGGCCAACCGGCGTGGACCTGGCCGCAGGCCGGGACGGAATCGGCGCACCCCCGCCAGCGCCCGGGATCAGTGCTGCCGCGTGGCTCCTCACCGAGCTGGTCGCGGCGGTCCCGCTGAGCGAGTGGACCGCGCGGTTCGGGCTGGACCCAGCCCAGATCGTGGCCCTGCCGGTGACGGGGGACCTCGCCGTCCCGGTGCACGCGGGCTGGCGGCTGGCCGCGATCCGCCAGGCCAGCCCGGACTGGGCGGCCGCGCTGCTCGCATCGGGCCCCCGGCACCCCCAGACACTGCACGCCAGCCGCGGGCCGCTGGCCGCGTGGCCGGCCGATGACCAGCTGGCCGCGGTGCTGCCGCCCGCCGCCCGGGCGGCCCGGGCCGCGGCGCTGCTGTCCCGCACGGCCATCACCCCGGCCGCGCTGGCCGAGCTGACGGCCTGCCCCGGCCCGTGGCCGCCGGCGCTGGCCGAGGTGGTGGTGTCCACGCTGCGCAGCCTGGTCAGCCAGGCGCCGGGGCCGCCGCCGGACGCGCAGCCCGGCTGGGCTGCCACGCGCTCGGCTGCCCCGCGCGCGGCTGCCCCGCGCTGGGCCGCCCCGCGCTGGGCCGGCGAACTGGCCAGCACGGCGGCCCGGCGGCTGCCCGCCACCGGCGGGACCGACTACGGCGCGGCACTGACCCGGCTGGCCGAAGCCAGTCCCTGCCCGCCCCCTGGCCGGCCGTGCTGCACCGCATGGCCAGCACGATCGCGCTGCGGCGCGCCTTCCTCGAGGAGATCCGTTGAGCACCACAGCCCCGGCCAAGCCGCTGCTGCGCCCGCACGCCGAGCAGATCTACGCGGCTGAACTCGCCGCCCTGACCGCCGCCGATGACCGGCCCCGGCCGCCGTCCTGGCGGATGTCACCGCAAGCGGTGGTCACCTACCTGCTCGGCGGCACGCTGGCCGACGGCACCGTGATCACGCCCAAGTACATCGGGCCCCGGCGGCTGATCGAGGTCGCCGTGGCCACCCTGGCCACCGACCGGGCGCTGCTGCTGCTCGGCCTGCCCGGCACGGCCAAGACGTGGGTGTCCGAGCATCTCGCCGCGGCCATCTCCGGTGATTCCGGGCTGCTGGTGCAGGGCACCTCGGGCACGGCCGAGGAGGCCATCCGGTACGGCTGGAACTACGCGCGGCTGCTGGCCGAAGGGCCGAGCCAGGCGGCCATGGTGCCCTCACCGGTGCTGACCGCGATGGCTGAGGGCCGCATCGCCCGGGTGGAGGAACTGACCCGGATCCCGTCTGACGTGCAGGACGCGCTGATCACGATCCTGTCCGAGAAGACGCTGCCAGTCCCGGAACTCGGCATCGAGGTGCAGGCGGCCAAGGGGTTCTCGGTCATCGCCACGGCCAACGACCGGGACCGCGGCGTCAACGAGCTGTCCTCGGCGCTGCGCCGCCGGTTCAACACGGTGGTACTGCCGCTGCCCGCCACCGAGGACGAGGAGGTGGACATCGTGGCCCGGCGGGTCGAGCAGCTCGGCCGGGCGCTGGAACTGCCCGACGTACCGGACGCGGTGGAGGAGATCCGCCGGGTAGTGACCGTGTTCCGTGAGCTGCGCTCGGGCATGACCGCCGACCGGCGGACCACGCTGAAGTCCCCGACCGGGACCATGTCGCCGGCCGAGGCGATCTCGGTGGTGACCAACGGCATCGCGCTGGCCGCGCATTTCGGCGACGGGGTGCTCCGGGCGGCCGACGTGGCGTCCGGCATCGCCGGGACGGTGATCAAGGATCCGGTCACCGATCGCGAGGTGTGGGGCGAGTACCTGGAAGCCGTGGTCCGGGACCGGCCGGGGTGGGCCGACTTCTACCGCGCGTGCCGCGAGGAGAGCGGGTGACCGGAGCCCCGGCGGGCCGGGTGGCGGTGCTCGGGATCCGGCATCATGGGCCCGGCTCGGCCCGCTCCGTGCTGGCCGAACTGGACCGGCTGCAGCCCGCCATGGTGCTGATCGAGGGGCCGGCCGACGCGGCGCCGGTGCTGCCGCTGGCCGCCGACCCGGGGATGGTCCCGCCGGTGGCGCTGCTGGCCTACGCGCCGGATGCGCGGCGGGTGTCCGCGTTCTGGCCGTACGCGGTGTTCTCCCCGGAGTGGCAGGCCATGACGTGGGCAGCCGCGCATCGGGTGCCGGTCCGGTTCTGCGACCTGCCCGCGTCGGTGCTGCTGGCCGGCCGCGGCCGGAAACAGCCGGGCGGCGAGCCAGCGCCGCCCGGCCAGCCGGAGTCGCCCGGCCAGCCGGAGCCGGCGGGCGGCCCGGGCAGGCGGACGAGGTGCAGCCGCCGGGCGAGGGGCAGCGGGATCCGGTGGCCATGCTCGCCGCCGCGGCCGGGTACGACGACCCGGAGCGCTGGTGGGAGGACCTGATCGAGTCCCGGCTGGACGGGCCGTCCCCGTTCGGCGCCCTGACCGAGGCCATGGCCCTGGTCCGGGCCGCGGCGCCGTCCCCGCCGGACGAGCAGCCGCAGGAGCTGTGCCGCGAGGCGTACATGCGCCAGGTGCTGCGGGCCGCGCTCCGGGACACCGTGCGGGCCAGCGCCGGCGGGCCGGTGGCCGTGGTTTGCGGGGCCTGGCACGCCCCGGCTCTGGCCGGGAAACTCCCGCCCGCCGCGGCCGACGCGGCCGTGCTGCGCGGGCTGCCGAGGCGGAAGACCGCGCTGGCCTGGGTGCCGTGGACCCATGCCCGGCTGGCCGCCGCGTCCGGTTACGGCGCCGGGATCACCTCGCCGGGCTGGTACCACCACCTGTTCACCACCCCCGAGCACAGCGTGATCCGCTGGCTGACCCGGGTCGCGGGCGTACTCCGCGCACACGACCTGCCGGTCTCCTCTGCGCACATCATCGAGGCGGCCCGGCTGGCCGATGCCCTGGCCGCCCTGCGCGGCCGCCCGCTGGCCGGCCTGGCCGAGGTGAGTGAGGCCACCGAGGCCGTGCTGTGCGACGGCGACCAGCACGCGACCGGATTCGTCACCCGCGACCTGGTGGTGGGCGAACTGCTCGGGACCGTGCCCGACACGGCGCCCGCCGTGCCGCTGGAAGCCGACCTCCGCGCCCAGGCCCGGGCGGTCCGGCTCCGGCTGGACCCGGCGGAGCGGGCCCTCACCCTGGACTTGCGCTCGGCCGCCGGACGGGCCCGTTCCGTGCTGCTGCACCGGCTCACCGTGCTCGGTATCGGCTGGGGCACGGCCGCCGAGGATCAAGTCCGCCGGACCGGCACGTTCCGTGAGACGTGGGCGCTGCGCTGGCGCCCGGAACTGGTCGTGGCCGTAATCGACGCCGCCCCCTGGGGCACCACGGTGGCCGCGGCCGCCACCTCGAAGATCACCGAGGCGGCCCGGACGGCCGGGGATGTGGCTGGCGTCAGTGCCGCGGTGGAGAGCGTTCTGCTGGCTGATCTTCCAGCGGCGCTCGGCCCGGTACTGCGCGCGCTCGACGAAAAGGCGGCCAGGGACGCGGACGTGGCCCGGCTGATGACCGCGGTGCCCGCGCTGGTGCGCGCGGCCCGTTACGGCGATGTGCGGGGCACCGGCACCCGCGCGCTGGCCGAGGTGATCGACGCGCTCACCGCGCGGGTGTGCGCCGGACTGCCGGCCGCGGTGACCAGCCTGGCCGACGACGCGGCCGCGCGGCTGCGCGGGCGCTGGACGGGATGCACGCCGCGCTGAGCCTGCACGCCCAAGACGACCAGGGCCGGGCCACCAGGGACCGGTGGATCGCCGCGCTCACCCTGCTGGCCGCCCGGGCCGATGTGCACGGCCTGCTGACCGGCCGGGTCGTCCGGCTGCTTACCGACGCGGGCGTGCTGGCCCGGGCTGAGGCGGCCCGCCGGTTCGCCGCTCACCTGTCGATGGGGGTGCCGGCGGCTGGCCAGGCGGCCTGGGTAGACGGGTTCCTGTCCGGCAGCGGCCTGCTGCTGGTGCACGACCGGGACCTGCTCGGCATCCTCGACGACTGGCTGGCCAGCCTGGATGACCGGGACTTCACCGCCGTTTTGCCGCTGCTGCGCCGGACGTTCGGCGGCTTCGCCGCCCCGGAGCTGGCCCATATCGGGCACGCGGCCCGCCAGCTCACCGGCGGTGGAGGCCTGGCCCGGTGCCGCGGAGCCGGTCGATGCCAGGCCGGGCCGCGGGCGCGCTGCGCACCGTGGCCGCGATTCTCGGCGGTGCCCGGTGAACGCGGCCACCCCGGCCGGGCGGGCGGCCGGGCGGGAGGCCGGACGGGTGGTCGGACGGGTGGTCGAGGAGGAGCGGCTGCGGCGCTGGCGGCTGGTGCTCGGCAGCCCGGCCGGGGCTGCCCTGGGCACCCGGCTGGGCCCGGCCGACCAGGCCATCGACGCCGCGCTGGGCGCGCTGTACGGCCCCGGCCCGCAGCCCGGCGGCGGGCCCGGGCCCGGCATGCCGGGCGCACCCGGCACGCCCGGCCGGTCTGGTCAGCCGGGCCGGCCTGGTCAGCCAGGCCCGTCTGGACAGTCCGGCCGGTCTGGACAGTCCGGCCGGTCTGGCCAGCCGGGCGGCAGGCCAGCCGGGGCGGTCTGGCCAGCCGGGGCAGCCTGATCAGCCGGGGCGGGCCAGGCCGGCGGTCCGCTGGCCTCGGCGCCTCGGCCCCCTCGGTGGCCCGCTGGCTGGGCGACATCCGCCGCTACTTCCCGGCCACCGTGGTCCAGGTCATGCAGCGCGACGCGATCGACCGGCTCAACCTGCGACAGCTGCTGCTCGAACCGGAGCTGCTCAAATCCGTCCAGCCCGACGTGCACCTGATCGGCACCCTGCTCAGCCTGAACAAGGTCATGCCCGAGACGGCCAAGGCGACTGCGCGGCAGGTGGTGGCTGGCGTGGTGGCCGAGGTGGAGCGGCGGATCGCCAACCGCACCCGGGCCGCGGTGTCCGGCGCGCTGAACCGGGCCGCCCGGTCCCGGCGGCCCAAGCCGCGCGACATCGACTGGAACCGCACCATCGCCGCCAACCTGACCCGTTATCTGCCCGAGCATCGCACTGTGGTGCCCGAACGTCTCGTCGGGTACGGGCGGCGGCAGCAAGCGGTGGCCCGCGACGTGGTGCTGGCCATCGACCAGTCCGGCTCGATGGCATCGTCCGTCGTGTACGCGGCCGTGTTCGGTGCCGTGCTGGCCTCGATCCGGGCGCTCAAGACGTCGCTCGTCGTGTTCGACACGGCCGTAGTCAACCTGACCGGGAAGCTGGCCGACCCGGTGGACATCCTGTTCGGCGTCCAGGCTCGGCGGCGGCACCGACATCAACCAGGCTGTTGCGTACAGCCAGACGCTCATCACCCGGCCGCGGGACTCGGTCCTGGTGCTGATCTCCGACCTGTTCGAAGGCGGCGCGGGTGACCAGATGCTGGCCCGGATGGCCGCGCTCAAGGCCGCCGGGGTGCAGGTGATAGTGCTGCTGGCGCTGTCCGACGACGGGGCGCCCGCCTTCGACAAGGACGACGCGGCCGCCCTGGCCGGGCTGGGCGTGCCTGCGTTCGCGTGCACCCCGGACGCGTTCCCCGACCTGCTGGCCACGGCCATCGAGGGTGGCGACCTAGCCGCCTGGGCGCACCGCCAGGACCGCGCCCGCGCGGTGCCGGCGGCAGCGGACAGGCTGGGCAGCTGGCCTGCGATCCGGCAGCCGCCAGGCCTCGCTGGTCCGGGCGGCCCCGCCGACCCGGGCGGCCCGGCCGGCCCCGCTGGTCCCGCACCGGCCCCGGCGGGCTGGTTCGTGCTCGTGGCCGGCTGGCCCGCGTCCGGCAAGAGCACGCTGGCCCGGGCGCTGGCCGCCGAGCTCGGCCTGCCGCTGCTGGCCAAGGACGAGATCAAGGAAGCGCTGATGGATGGGCTTCGGCCAGGCCGCGGACGGTGGCGCAGTCCCGCCGCCTGGGCCGGGCGGCCCGCGCTCGCCCAGGATCGGCCCGGTGCTGGCGGTGGACACCTCTGGGCCGGTGGACATCCCACGGCTCGCGGCCGCGCTGGCCGGCCTGCTCGGCCCACCGCCTGGTACCGGCTTACCGTAGTAGCGTGATAACAGTCGAGCGGGTGCAGACCGGCGTCCGGATGGAACGCAGCCTGCTGAAGGTGCTGGAGGGCCTGCGGCCGAATACCTGGACATGTCGCTCGCGGACCTGCTGGAAGGCGTGGTGCTGCACGCGCGTTTCGAGGGCCAGCCACCGTTCTCCGCAGAAACCCAGCAGGTCATCGCGGAACTCAAGAAGATCTACGGCTGCGCGCTGACCGCCGCGGACAGCCACCAGCTCAGCGAGCCGGGCTAACCCCCTTTTTACCGAACGCTGCGCAGAGCGCCTGGCACCCGGCCCCGCGCGGTGTGCGGGATGCTCAGCGAATGCATGCCGGTGCTCGGCGGGCGTTCCGGTGCTCGGCGGGGGGTGTCTGCCGGTGCTCGGTACGCGCGTGCCGGTGCTCAGCGGGTTTCTGCGGTGCCGGGCGGGTGCGTGCCGGTGCTCAGCGGGTTTCTGCCGGTGCCGGGCAGGTGCGTGCCGGTGCTCAGCGGGTTTCTGCCGGTGCCGGGCAGGTGCGTGCCGGTGCTCAGAACCCGTCGCCGGACAGCACGCCGCCGCTGATGGCTCGCTGCCGCCAGCCGGCCAGGGCCGGGTCAACCGGGATTGCCGCGGTGCCGGGCGGGGTCGCGACCAGGATCTCGGACAGCCGCCCGGCCAGCCGGATGCCCTGGACCAGGGTGACGTCATCGCCGGCCCCGCGCAGCAGGCCCGCGGTGCTGAGTTCGGCGTCCGCGATGACCGTGACCCGCCCATGCCGGCCAAACGCGGCCGGGAGCTGGCGCCAGAACGGTCCCAGCCCATCGGCGACCCGCAGGCCGCGCCGACCGCACGGTTCCACGGCGGGTTCGTGATGACCTGGCCGAGCAGGCCGGGCCGGAACAGCGCCACCCCGGCGTCGGCCCGGACGAACCGCACCGGCACGCCGGCCGCGGCTGCGTTGGCCCGGGCGTTGCCCAGCCGGGCGGCGTCGAGGTCGGCGGCGACCACCCGGGCGGCGGGGTCGGCCAGCGCGGCCTCGACCGGGATCGTCCCGTCGCCACAGAACGGGTCGGCGATGACGCCGCCGGTCGGGTGCCGGGCGATCCGGGCCAGCGCGGCCGCCACCGGCGGGTGCAGGCTGCCCGGACCGGTTCGTACCTTCCAGCCCCGGCGGTGCAGCGGCCGGCAGGCCCGCAGCGTCACCAGCACCTCGGTGCCGTGCAGGAACAACCGGACGGTCAGGTCAGTGCCGCCCGTCGGCCAGTCACCCGCCCCGGCCGAACGCGACACGTACCGCCCCCCGAGCACCGGCCCCAGCACGCCACCCGCGGTGTCCTCGACCGCGTAGCGGTTGTACGTGCGCTGCCCGGACAGGCTGGCCACCACGTCGAACGTCGGCTTGCCCGGGAGGTCGCGCACGTCCCGCAGCGCGGCCAGCGGCAGGCCAGGCCGAGCTGGCCGAGCCGCGCGGCCAGCACCGGAAGGGAGGTGCGGGTGTGGTCCACCCCGGGCACCGTGCCCACCTCGAGGAACAGGTCGTCTGCGGTGCGCAGCGTCAGCAGTTCCGGGGTGAGCCGGGCCACGGTGAAGCTGACCTGCCGCGGCGCCAGCCGCAAGCTGGAAGCGCCGGGTCTGCCGCCGGGTCCGCCGCCGGTGGCAGAGCCGCTGGCGATCTCGTCGGCCAGGATCCATTCCAGCCCCGGACGCACGCACGCTATGAGGACGTGACCCATCAGCCGGGCCCGGAGTCCAGCAGCTGGTCGAGGCGTGAGTCCTGCCATCGGCGGCGATCTCGAGGTACTCCGGGGCCAGCCCCAAGCGGCGAAGCCGCTACGCTCCAGGACCCGCTGCGACCTGACGTTGTCCACCCGGGTCCGGCCTCGAGCCGGTGCAGGCCCAGGTCCTGGAACGCCAGCTTGATCATGTCCCGGACGGCCGCGGTGGCCAGGCCGCGCCCGTTGTCCGCGGCGCCCAGCCAGTAGCCGACGCTGGCCGACTGGAACGCGCCGCGCACCACGGTGTTCAGCGTGATCCGGCCCGCGATGCCGCCGGACTCGCGCACGATGACGTGCGGTACCTTGACCCCTTGCGCGTACTGGGCCAGTGAGCCCAGGATGTCGGCGCGCTGCCCGTCCTCGGTGAAATAGTCCTCGCCGCGGACCGGCTCCCGCGGGGCCAGGAACTCGCGGTTGGCCCGGACCAGCCGGGCCAGCGCCGGGGCGTCGTGGGGGGTGATCAGCCGGGTAACGCTCACACCCTTCATCGTCCCAGCCCGCGCTCTGTGCCGCGTCCCGCGTCCAGCCGCGAGGCCCGGTGGAGTCGCTAACCGGATCCGCTCCAGCCACCAGGGCCCGGTCACTCGCTCCCGTCAGAGACTCCAACGGGAGCGGACCGCAGGTCCCATTGATCCCACTGGTCCCGTGGACCATACCAGCACCGGCACCGGGCTGACTCTGGCCCGACCGGGGCATCTCTTCACGGATCCGGTGCAGTGGATGCCCGTTTTATCCGGTGATGGCGGACCGAATCCGTGAAGAGAGCGCAGCTGCCGTCCAGGCCGCATGTTCGGGACGGCGCCGCGCATGATCACGATTCCGGTGTCGGGCCGGCTGGCTCATCGGGGATGTAGAACATCCGCAGCTGCATGGGCCGGGCTCCGGGCGGCGCGTCCTGTGCCGTGTGACCGTACTTGTGCAGCAGCGCGATGTACTCGTCGTGCAGCGCCTCCAGGTCCTCGGCGGTGTAGTACCCGTCGGCCCGGGAGGCCTTGGCCCACTTCCCGTGCTGGCGGGCGTCGCGGATGAAGCGGTTGACCAGTTCGATCTCGCCCGGGATCTGCCCGGCGCGCCATTCATCCAGCGCGGCCCGTTCCTGGAGGCTGAGGCTGTCGTAGTCCGGCTCGCGCAAGTCCACGGGGAACGTGCGCCACCAGCGCTCCCGGCCGTTCGCGCGCTCGGGGACCTCCTCGATGACCCCGGCATCGGCGAGCACCCGCAGGTGGTAGCTGGTGGTCCCGGTGTTCTCACCCAGGGCCTGCGCGATCGTGGTAGACGTTGCGGACCCGTGCTCGTCGAGATGCCGCAGCATCTCCTGGCGCAGCGGATGCCCTGGTGCGTGCTGCTCGGAGTGCGTACTCCCGGCCACCGCCCAGGCCCAGCACTGGTCGCTGGTCTGGACCGGCCTGGACGCGGCGGAAGCCGCTCGCCGCACTGGCCACCGCGGTGCTGCTGGCCCACGGCGACCGCCGGGCCGCGCTGACCGCGAGCGGCCGGCGGCGCGCTGCTGCTTACCGACGCCTGGTTCGACGTCTGCACCTCCGCGCCCGGCCTTGATCACGCGCTGGCGGTGGCCGAGGCCGCTTTCGTCGAAGTGCCGCTGGCTGTGCGCGGCCGGCTGCTGGCCGTCACGCTGACTAAACCCACCCGCCATTAACGGGCGGCCCAAAGGGCCATCCGAAATTAGGCCAGCACTTCGGCCCGATAATACCCCGCGACGCCCAATGATCAACTGATTGGTGCTGCTGGGACACACCAATCGGTTGATCACGTTGCGGGCGGCGCGGGCGTTCCGCTGAGCGCGCGGGTGCCGCAGCTGTGCCGCGGCCGGCCGCTTTACCCTGGCGGGGCCCGCCGCCCCGGGCATCCTCCCGAGGGGAAGGCCAGGATATGGCGATTTATCAGCACATACGTCACCCGCGGATCGCATCCCGGCTGGCGACAAACCGGTCAAGGTAGCCGACCTGCTGCCCCGGGGCTCGGCCGTCAACCGGTTCAACACCAAGGTCGCCCTGGTCATCACCACGGTCGTCGGCAGCATGTGGTGTGCGTACGCCTTCGCCCTGTTCGACCTGATCAGCCTGCCGGACGCGATCCGCGCCGGTACCCCGGCGGTGGTCTCCTGGGTCGCGCAGACGTTCCTCCAGCTGGTCCTGCTCAGCGTGATCATGGTCGGGCAGAACGTCCAGGGCGCCGCGGCGGACAAGCGGGCGCGGCCACGTTCCACGACGCCAGCGCGACCCTGCACGAGGTCACGCACGTGCAGGGCCACCTGGCCGCCCAGGACGAACTGCTGACCCGGATCGCGGAGCAGATCGGCCTCGATCCGGTGCCAGTCATCGACACCCCGCCGGACGAGGCGACGGCTGGGCCGGACGAGGCGACGGCTGCGCCGGACGAGGGGGACTGAGCGCCAGCCGGGCGGGGGGCGGACCTGGAATGGCAGGCGAGCTTATTGATAGCCACATTATGAGAATTTACGATTGGCTCACGCGCGGCTGCCCGTGGCCGCGCCGAAGGGAGAGGCACCCCTCTTATGCGCCGTCCTCGTCTGCTCAGCCTCGCTTTACTCGCCTGCCTGCCCGCGGCGGGCCTGCTGCTGGCCGTCGGCACCGCCGCAGGCGCCAGCACCGCCGCAGGCGCCAGCACCGCCGCGGCCCCGGGCGGCCAGGCGGCCGCCGCAGCCCGGACCCTGCTTCAGCACCTCTCGGTCGGCCAGCACCCGGCCGATCAGCGGGTAGCCGGGCATTCGGCCCGGATCAAGGGCCTGTCCCAGGTGAGCAGCACGAACTGGTCCGGCTACGCCGACGTGAACAGCACGTTCAGCAACGTCACGGCCCGCTGGACCGAACCCTCGGTCAGGTGTACGTCCCAGACGTCACTGGCTGCGTTCTGGGTCGGTATCAACGGTTACAGCAGCAGCACGGTGGAGCAGGATGGCACCCTGGCCGAGTGCTATCTGGGCACGCCCTACTACTACACGTGGTGGGAGATGTATCCCAGCAATGACATCCAGGTCGTCGGCTCGACGCTGCACGCCCGGTGACTCCATCTCCGCGTCGGTAGCCCGCAGCGGTACCAGCTACACCCTGGCGGTAACCGACTCCAGCCGCTCCGGCGACAGCTTCAGCACCGCCCAGGCGTGCTCGAGCTGTGCCAACTCCAGTGCGGAGTGGATCGCGGAGGCGCCCAGCGGGTCCAGCGGCGTCTACCCGCTATCCCGATTCGGCACGTGGGCCGCGTCGAAGGCCACGGACACCGGCAGTTCCGGCTCCGGGGTCATCTCCACCTACGCCGACAACGAGATCACGATGATCGACTCCGCGGGACGGGTCAAGGCGCAGCCTGGGGCCTTGAACGCCAGCGGGAACGGCTTCTCGGTCAGCTGGGAGCGCAGCTCCTAGCCGGGCGGCAGACGTGGCGGCCCGGCCCGGGCTCATCCCGGGCCGGGCCGGTGGCCGTGGCCCAGCCTCGTGTCCGCGGCAGCGGCCGGGCTGGCCGGGAACCCGGGTGAAGCCGGCCGGCACCAGCAGATCGCCGGGGCTGAGCCCGGCGATGCTGGAGTGGCCCAGCCCGAGCAGCGCCGAGTCGATGCCGCCGCGCCGGATGTCCAGCACGTTCTCCACCCCGGCCTGGCCGGCCGCGGCTAAGCCCACAGGTAGGCACGCCCGATCATGACCGCGCGGGCGCCCAGCGCCAGCGCCTTGACCACGTCACCGCCGCGCCGGGATGCCACCGTCCAGCAGCACCTCGACCTGGTGCACGCCGACGGGCGAGAGCAGCACCGGCAGGGCGACCGGCTGGCCCATGACGGTGCTGGCCAGGTCCCGCCGCGCGGACAGCCCGGCCACGTTGCGGGACGAAGCCCAGCTCGCCGAACGCGGCCACGTTATCGGCCAGCGTCAGCCCCTGCTCGGTGCCCGCGCTCAGCGCCCGGTAGACCGACGGGGCAGCCGGTTGCGGGCCCGGCGCTGCGCCCTCGGCCACCGTCTCGAACCAGGCCCGGCCCACCGCTCACCGCCCGGCATCGCCGGCCGGCTGATTGCCCGGCTGATTGCCCGGCTGATTGCCCGGCTGATTGCCCGGCCCGGGCCGGGCCAGGTCACCGCGCAGCGGGTGCCAGGCGACGGCCGGGCGGACCGGGATCGTGGTCCGCGCCCGGAGCGCCCCGGCCCACACCCCGGCGCCATAAGCCACGTCGTCGGCCGGGCCGATCGCGAAACGCACCGGGTCCAGATCCGGGGCGCTGCCCGGACCACGCGGTCAGCGGCGGGCCGAGCAGCAGCGACGCGGCTGCGGCCCGGCGGCCCCAGCGGCGTGCCGGGCGGCCCGGCCCGGGCGCGGCCACCGCCGCGGCCAGCACCGGCACGGCGAACTGGCAGCTGTACCGGCCGATGCCGAGCCAGGTCTGCTGGGTGGCCCGGAGCATCGCGGGCAGCACGCCGCGGTCGGGCAGCCCGGCCCGGTGCAGCGCCGCGCGCATGGCCAGCACCGACCCCGCGAACCCGCGCAGGCCAGCGACCGGCTGGCGGGCCAGCAGCCCGGCCACGGTCAGCGTGGGCCACGGGTAGAGCAGCAGCGGTTCTGGCCCGGGTGACGCAGCGCCAGCGGGGCCGCCGACGTGCCATACCGGAACCGCCGGGCCAGCAGGCCCGGCCAGCTGGCGGGCTCGTGATGGCGCACCACCGCCGCGGGTTCGTAGCCGATCCGCCACCCCGCGCCCGTGCAGCCGCCAGCACAGGTCCACGTCCTCACCCAGGCGCAGCGCCGGGTCGAAGACGGCCGGCGCCGCGACCGACAGCAGGGCGGCACGGCCGGCCAGCAGCGCGGCGGTCGGCACGTAGGACGGCCGGGTGCCCGGGCGCGACCCGGCTCTCCTGGCCGCCCATGTCCAGGCTGGAGGCCGCGGCGCCGTACCGGTCGGCCCAGCCCCGCCCGCCGGCAACCGGCAGGATCCGGGGGGCGGCGACGGCCACCGCCGGGTCGGCGAGATGCGCCGCGAGCTGTTCGATCCAGCCCGGCCTCCGGAACACAATCACTATCGCAGGAACGCCACCAACTCGCTGGTCACGCCGGCCAGGCCGGTGTTCCGCGCGGCCGCGGGGCCGCCGTTGGCGGCACGCCGCAGCAGGCTGGCGCCGTGCCGGGCGGCGCGACGGCCGCCATCGCGGCCGGGAGGCCGAGCCGTCGTCCACGACAGGACCGGGTAGCGGCGGCCGAGTGCGGTCAGGCAGCGGTCGAGCAGCTCCGGGCGGTCCCGGACCGGGATCAGCACGGTCACGTCCGGGCCGGCGCGGCCGCGCGGGCGGCCGCGGGTGGGCCAGGCCCGCGTCGGTCAGCCGGCGGGCCAGCGTGCCGCGCGGCGGTGCTGCGCACCGGGCCGTCGCGCAGCTCGGCCAGGGCGCGCTGCCCGGCCCCGGTCAGCCGCAGCACCCGGGCTGGCGACCCGCCGAAGAACGTGCGGTCGTCGAGTTGCTTGCCGCCGGGATCCAGCGCGATGCCGGAACCCGGCCGGGAGCGTGCTTGGGCCGGGGGCGACGCGGTCCGGCCCGGGATCATAGCGCCAGCCCGCCGTCTACCGGCACGACCGCGCCGGTCATGCCGCTGCTGCCCCGGGCTGGCCAGGAAGGCGAGCACGGCGGCCACCTCGGCCGGGTCGAGCAGGCGGCGCATCGGCTGCTGGCGGAGCGAACGCGTCCGCCGCGGGCAGGCCGTACAGCCGGGCGCTCTCGGCCAGGATCGGGGTGGCGGTCGAGCCCGGGCTGACCGCGTTCGCGGTCACCCCGCTGTCGGCCAGTTCCGCAGCCAGCGCGCGGATCAGCCCGGCCACTCCCGCTTTGGCCGCGCAGTACGCGGCCAGCATAGGCAGCCCGCGGGTGGCCGCGGCCGAGGCCACGGCCAGGAACCGCCCGGACCGCGGCGCCCGGCGGCGGAGCAGTGCCGGGATGGCCGCCCGGGCCAGGGTCCAGCACGCCGCCCAGGTCGACGTCCAGCACCGCCTGCTGCTGCCCGGCCGGCATCTGCCACAGCGGGACGCCGCGGGCGATCACGCCGGCCGCCCGATGGCCGCGTCCAGGCCGCCCCACCGGGACTCCGCCTCGGCCACGGCCGCCCCGATCGCGGCCGGGTCCCGCACGTCGGCGGTGCACGGCGCACCTGGCGGGCGCCAGGCCCGGCGGGCAGCCTCCGCAATAGCCCGGGACAGGTCGTCTGGGCTGGCCATCGGGTAGCGGCAGCGCCGGGTCGTCGGGCCACGCTGTCCATGGCCAGCACCGACCAGCCGGCCTGCGGCCAGGGTCAGCACGGTGGCCGCCCCGATGCCACGGGCCCGCGCCGGTGACCAGTGCCACCCGGGGAGTTTCGGGGCGGCTCATCCGGCCGGCTCGGCTAGCCCGGGGGGGCGACCCTCCGGAACCCCCCCGATCGCCGCTCCGCGCCGGGCGGGCGCAGGCAGGCCAGGCGCCAGCCACCCGCAGCCAGGCGTCAACGTCATGGATCAGCGCACCGGCCAGGGTGTCGAGCAGGGCGCGGCAGGACCATTTCGGCTACATGGAGTCGCCGCGCATCCCGGTGGCGCTGGCGGCGCTGCGCAAGGCGGGGCTGAAGTTCGACATCATGACGACCTCGTTCTTCTTCGGCCGCCGCTCGCTGAAGCCGGCGCAGAATTCCGGCATGCCGCACTGGCAGGACCTGCTGTTCATCGCGCTCGCCAAACAGGCGACGAGCGCCCCCGACTTCTTCAACCTGCCGTCCGATCGCGTCGTCGAACTCGGCGCGCAGATGAAGGTCTGAGCGGGCGCCCCAGCCGCATCGGCAGCCGCCACGCTCGCCTGCGCCTATTCCGCCGCCTAAAGCGCGTTCTCTTCGGATCGAGACGACTCCGACCGTCATGGCGACTCCGACCGTCATTGCGAGCGACAGCGAAGCAATCCAAACTCAGCGGCCGCCGCAATCCCCAAGTCTGGATTGCTTCCCCCCGGACTTGATCTGGGGGTTGCTCGCAATGACAATTCAGAGGATTCGACTCGAACGCATCATGCGCTGAGGCCCCGGTGAGCCTCCGCGGCGGCGGAGCGCCCCGCTACCTCGCCGCCGGTAAGTGACTTGCAACTATATAAAGATATGCTTATGTGGTTATATCGCGCCCCGACGGATTCCGCCCATGAGCGTCAGCCCCACGCAACTTTTCGCCGCGCCCGGCGGCGGAGGGCGACGTCGGCGCAGGCGCTCGGCGGCGGCGGCGCGCGAGCGCATCCTCATCCTCGACGGCGCGATGGGGACGCAGATCCAGGACCTCGCGCCTCGACGAGGGCCATTTCCGCGGCGAGCGTTTCGTCGGCTGCGAATGCCATCTCAAGGGCGACAACGATCTTCTCACCCTGACCCAGCCGCAGGCGATCGAGGACATCCACTTCGCCTATGCGATGGCCGGCGCCGACATCC
Organism: uncultured Actinomycetes bacterium; assembly: GCA_963834515.1. GTDB lineage: Bacteria > Actinomycetota > Actinomycetes > Streptosporangiales > Streptosporangiaceae > RYN-230. Next base: position 845,499 of record CAWICB010000003.1, read on the forward strand.
TGGAGACCAACACCTTTTCCTCGACGCGCATCGCCCAGGCCGACTACGGCATGCAGGAGGTGGTCTACGAGCTCAACCGCGACGGCGCGCGCCTCGCGCGCCGCGCGGCGCTGAAGGCCGAGCGCCTCGACGGCAAGCGCCGCTTCGTCGCCGGCGCGCTCGGGCCGACCAACCGCACCGCGTCGATCTCGCCCGACGTCAACAATCCCGGCTTTCGCGCCGTGACCTTCGACGAGCTGCGCGACGCCTACGCCGAGCAGATCGCCGGCCTGATCGACGGCGGCGCCGACCTCATCCTGATCGAGACGATCTTCGACACGCTCAACGCCAAGGCGGCGATCTTCGCCTGCGAGGAGGCCTTCGCCGCGCACGGGCGCGCGCCTGCCGCTCATGATCTCCGGCACGATCACCGACCGCTCCGGCCGCACGCTCTCGGGCCAGACGCCGACCGCGTTCTGGCATTCGGTGCGCCACGCCCGCCCGTTCGCGATCGGCCTCAATTGCGCGCTCGGCGCGGCGGCGATGCGCGAGCATCTCGAGGAGATCGCCGGCGTCGCCGACACGTTCGTCTGCGCCTATCCCAACGCCGGCCTGCCCAACGAATTCGGCCTCTACGACGAAACGCCGGACGCAGATGGCGGCCGAGATCGGCGGCTTCGCGCGCGACGGCCTCGTCAACATCGTCGGCGGCTGCTGCGGCTCGACGCCCGCGCATATCCAGGCGATCGCCGAGGCCGTCGCGCGGCGTCGCGCCGCGCGCGTCCCGAGCAGTCGCGCCGCTGATGCGCCTCTCCGGCCTCGAGCCGCTGACGCTGACCAAGGACATTCCCTTCGTCAACGTCGGCGAGCGCACCAACGTCACCGGCTCGGCGAAGTTCCGCAAGCTGATCACGGCGGGCGACTACGCCGGCGCGCTCGCCGTGGCGCGCGACCAGGTCGCCAACGGCGCGCAGATCATCGACGTCAACATGGACGAGGGCCTGATCGACTCCGGCGCGCGCGATGGTCGAGTTCCTCAACCTCGTCGCCGCCGAGCCCGACATCGCGCGCGTGCCGGTGATGATCGATTCCTCGAAGTTCTCGGTGATCGAGGCGGGCCTGAAATGCGTGCAGGGCAAGGCGCTCGTCAATTCGATCTCGATGAAGGAGGGCGAGGAGGAGTTCCTGCGCCAGGCGCGGCTGGTGCGCGCCTACGGCGCCGCGGTCGTCGTGATGGCGTTCGACGAACAGGGCCAGGCCGACACGCTCGAGCGCAAGGTCGCGATCTGCGCGCGCGCCTACAAGCTGCTCACCGAGCAGGCGGGCTTCCCGCCCGAGGACATCGTCTTCGACCCCAACATCTTCGCCGTCGCCACCGGCATCGAGGAGCACAACGGCTACGGCGTCGCCTTCATCGAGGCGACGCGGCAAATCCGCGCGAACCTGCCGCACGTCCACATCTCCGGCGGCGTCTCCAATCTGTCGTTCTCGTTCCGCGGCAACGAGCCGGTGCGCGAGGCGATGCACGCGGTGTTCCTCTATCACGCGATCCAGGCCGGCATGGACATGGGCATCGTCAACGCCGGCCAGCTCGCCGTCTACGAGACGATCGACGCCGAGCTGCGCGAGGCCTGCGAGGACGTGGTGCTCAACCGCCGCGCCGACGCGACCGAGCGGCTGCTCGCGATCGCCGAGCGCTATCGCGGCGGCGCGGCCAAGGAGGCCAAGGCGCAGGATCTCGAGCTGGCGCGAGCAGCCGGTCGACAAGCGCATCGCCCATGCGCTGGTCAACGGCATCACCGACTTCATCGACGCCGACACCGAGGAGGCGCGCCTCGCCGCCGCGCGCCCGCTGCACGTCATCGAGGGGCCGCTGATGGCCGGCATGAACATCGTCGGCGACCTGTTCGGCGCCGGCAAGATGTTCCTGCCGCAGGTGGTCAAGTCGGCGCGGGTGATGAAGCAGGCGGTGGCGCTCCTGCTGCCCTACATGGAGGCGGAGAAGCAGGCCAACGGCGGCGAGGGCCGCCAGAGCGCCGGCAAGATCCTGATGGCGACCGTCAAGGGCGACGTGCACGACATCGGCAAGAACATCGTCGGCGTCGTGCTCGCCTGCAACAACTACGAGATCATCGATCTCGGCGTGATGACGCCGGCCTCGAAGATCCTCGCCGTGGCGCGCGAGCAGCAAGGTCGACGTCATCGGCCTCTCCGGCCTGATCACGCCCTCGCTCGACGAGATGGCGCATGTCGCCGCGGAGATGGAGCGCGAGGGCTTCGACATCCCGCTGCTGATCGGCGGCGCGACGACCAGCCGCGTGCATACGGCGGTGAAGATCGATCCGCACTACGCGCGCGGCCAGACCGTCCACGTCAACGACGCCAGCCGCGCGGTCGGCGTCGTCGGCGCGCTGCTGTCGCCGGAGACGCGCGCGTCCTACGTCGCGATCGGTGCGCGCCGAATATCGCAAGGTCGCCGACGCGCATGCGCGCAGCGAAGCCGACAAGACGCGCCTGCCGCTCGCGAAGGCGCGCGCCAACGCGCTGACGCTCGACTGGGCCGCCTACACGCCGCCGCAAGCCGAGCTTTCTCGGCGCGCGCGTGATCGAGCGACTGGGACCTCGCCGATCTCGCGCGCTACATCGACTGGACGCCGTTCTTCCAGACCTGGGAGCTGAAGGGCCGCTATCCCGCCATCCTCGACGACGAGAAACAGGGCGAGGCGGCGCGGCAATTGTTCGACGACGCGCAGGCGATGCTGAAGCGCATCATCGCCGAGAAGTGGTTCGCGCCCAAGGCGGTCGGTCGGCTTCTGGCCGGCCGAGCGCGGACGGCGACGACATCCATCTCTTCGCCGACGAGAGCCGCGAGCAGAGCCTCGCGACCTTCTTCACGCTGCGCCAGCAACTCGCCAAGCGCGACGGCCGCCCCAATGTCGCGCTCGCCGATTTCGTCGCGCCGATCGACAGCGGCAAGCCGATTATCTCGGCGCCTTCGTCGTGACGGCCGGCATCGAGGAGGACGCGATCGCCAAGCGCTTCGCGCGCGCCAACGACGACTATTCCTCGATCCTGGTCAAGGCGCTCGCCGACCGCTTCGCCGAAGCGCTCGCCGAGGCGATGCACGCGCGCGTGCGCCGCGAACTCTGGGGCTATGCGCCCGACGAGGCGTTGTCGCCCGAGGAGCTGATCGCCGAGAGCTATCGCGGCATCCGCCCGGCGCCCGGCTATCCCGCCCAGCCCGACCACACGGAAAAGGCGACGCTCTTCCGCTGCTCGACGCCGAGGCGCGCATCGGCGTCGACGCTGACCGAGAGTTTTGCGATGTGGCCGGGCGTCGTCGGTCTCCGGCCTCTATATCGCGCACCCCGAGGCGCATTACTTCGGCGTCGCCAAGGTCGAGCGCGACCAGGTCGAGGACTACGCCGCGCGCAAGGGCATGGCGGTCGCCGAGGTCGAGCGCTGGCTGGCGCCGGTGCTCAACTACATCGCCGCCGCGGCCGAGGCGGCGGAGTAGAGCGCGCGTTCAGCCGCCGCCGGCGGGGACGACGCGCGCGTCGGCTTCGGCGGCGGGAGGCGGACCTTCGGCCCTGGTGCGAATGTCTTCCTTGGCCGCATTGAGGCTCGCCTCCGACTGCTCCTCGATCGCCGCGAAGCTGTTGCGTGCGTTCTGCGTCGCGATGATCAGCTCGTCGAGTTTGAGCTGAAGCGCCGCGGTGTCGCGATTTTGCGTGTGCTGAATCAGGAACACCATCAGGAACGTGACGATCGTGGTGCCAGTGTTGATGACGAGCTGCCACGTGTCGCTGTAGCTGAAAATCGGGCCGGTGACACCCCAGAGGATCACGACCGTCGCGGCGACGAGAAACGCCGACGCACGGCCGCTGAGCCTGGCGATCTCCCCCGCAAACCAGCTGAACCACGAGTTGGAGGCGCGCGACGCGCCGAACGACGCGGCCGGAATCGACGAGCGCATCTGCCCCTCCCGCTTGGATGTCGGCGCGCGCCTCAGGCTGCGACGAACGGTGACGCGCGCGGATCGTTGAAACCCGGCGGCGGCGAGAATCCGCGCCTTTCGTCGAATTCGCCGAGCGCTTCCGCGACCGCTCTCGAGCCCGTCTCGCGCAACGGGCGCCGCCACGCGGCGTCCGACAGGCATTCGTCGAACGAATCCATGCCCCGGTCGCCGGCGATTTTATCACGCCCGCGGCGCTGATGCGAATCCGCGGGAGCCAGGGTGTCCGCTCCGACTTCGGCTTTGTTCGAGATCGACGCCGCCACGCTCCTTCCGTCCGGCCGGAGCGGTCGTTTTCCGCTCTTGCCCGACGCGTTTCCTTTTGACGTTCCGCCAGACGACAACGCGGGCGGCGCGCCGAAGCTCCCCTCGCCGCCTAGGGCGGACGGTCAGCCGGCGGCGACGTCCGTTTGCGCCGCCGCGGGCGCGTTGACGCGCGGCGTCTCGTCGAGCCAGGCTTCGACCGCGCCGCGGCCGCTGGCGCGCAGGCGTTCGAGAAATTCCCAGCCGAGATTGCCCGCGCTCTCGTCGGCGAGCCCGACGAATTCCTCCTGCGCCGAGATGCGGCCGATGCGCAGGCGGCGCAGCTTCGGCGTCGCGCCGATGAGCATGCCGTATTTGAGCGCCTCGAGCTCGGCGTTGAGCGTCGCGTTGAAATGGATCTGTTCGAGCCGCTTGGCGATCTCGCGCGGGTTGGTCGGCAAGCGCTCCGACGTCGTCGGCGTCACCTGCACGATCAGCAGATGCGCGGCCTTCGAGGCGAGCACGAGCGGAATGAGCGGCGGATTGGCGGCGTAACCGCCGTCCCAATAGGGCTCGCCGTCGATCTCGATCGCGTGATGGATCAGCGGCAGGCAGGCGGAGGCGAGCACGACGTCGACGCTGACTTCGCTGGTCGAGAACACGCGCAGCGCGCCGTCGCCGACCCGCGTCGCGCCGATCAGCAGGCGGACGGGCGAGCGCGTCCGCAGGCGCTCGAAGTCGACCTCGTCGATCAGCGCCTCGCGCAGCGGGTTGAGGTTGAACGGATTGAACAGATAGGGCGACAGCGCGCGGGTCATCAGCCCCAGCGACAGGCCGGCGAGCGCGGCGCTCGGCGTCAGCGCCGCCGCGCGGCTCATCCGCTTCCAGAAGCGCTCCAGCCGCGCCTTGGCCGCCTCGCGGCCGCCCTCCATCAGCCCGGAGGCGAGCAGCGTGGCGTTGACCGCGCCGGCGCTGACGCCGCTGATCGCGTCGAAGGAAATCTCCGGCTCGTCGAGCAGCCGCTCCAGCGCGCCCCAGGTGAAGGCGCCGAACGAGCCGCCGCCCTGCAGGGCGAGCGACAGCCGCCGCGGCGGCCATTGGCGGCGGCGCGGCGACGAGGCCAAGGCGTTCGAGGGTCCGGTCGAGAAAGCGCATCGCTCGCTTCGAGTCTTCGCGTCGAGCGAGGATAGGAGGCTCTATTGTGCACCGCAACATGAAAGCGGCGCGACAGGCGCCGAGGCTTATTCCGCCGAGCGCCTTGGCGCGGCTGGCGGCGACGATCGCGTCGAGCAGGCCGGGGAAGCGCTGGGCGAGATCGTCGACCCTGACCGAGATCATCCGATACGGCCCGGCGAGCCGCGTGCGGGTGACGCCCGCCTCGCGCAGCCGCGCGTAATGGTAGCTGAGGTTGCTCTTCGGCGCGGTCGCGTCGAACGCCTGGCACGGCGCCTCGCCCTGCTTCGAGCAGCCGCAGGACGATCTCGCGCCGCGTCGGCTCGCTGAGCGCCTCGAGGACGGCGGAAAGCTCGATCTGATCGCGCTCGGGGTGGTGCAGTTCCTTGGCCATGACCGTCATATAGGCGCTGTTTGGCTCGCCGCGCAGCCCCTATTCCCTTCTCCCGTTCGGGAGAACGCAGCGCGAAGCGCCGGATGAGGGCGCGCCGCAGGCGCGATTTGCCAGTTAAATCAAACGCCTGCGCGCCGGACCCTCACCCCTGCCCCTCTCCCGAACGGGAGAGCGGGTTTTCCCGCTCGCCTCTGTCAGTTCAACAATTATTGAACTCATTGACTCTCGCCTGGCGAGACCCCAGTTCAATGATCCTTGAACTGATCCAGGACCCTCCCATGCTCCGTCTCCTCCCCCTCGTCCTCGGCGCCTTCGCCATCGGCGCCGAGACGTTCCTGGTCTCCGGCGTGCTGCCGCAGATCGCCGCCGACCTCCACGTCACGGCGGCGGCGGCCGGCTCGCTGGTGACGATCTTCGCCCTCGCCTACGCCTTCGGCTCGCCGCTGATCGCGGTGGCGACCGCCGGCGTCGAGCGCAAGCGGCTGCTGATCGTCGCCATCGCCGCCTTCGCCCTCGCCAATCTCGTCGCCGCCGTCGCGCCGAACTTCGTCAGCCTCGCCGCGGCGCGCGCGCTGCTCGCGCTCACCGCCGGCACGTTCATGCCGGCCGCGGTCGCCTTCGCCACCGCGCTCTTTTCCGCCGAGCGGCGCGGCCGGGCGATCGCGCTGATCTACGGCGGCATGACGCTGGCGACGGTCGTCGGCGTGCCGGCGGGAACCTATCTCGCCTCGTTCGCCGGCTGGCGCGCGCCGTTCTTCGGCGTCGCCGTCCTCGCCGCGCTCGCCGCCATCGGCGTCGCGACCGTCCTGCCGCGCCTGCCAGGCGCGCGCGCCGCCGGCTTCGCCGAGCGGCTCGCCGTCATGCGGCGGCCGGACGTGCTGCAGATGCTGACGCTGACCGCGCTGGCGCTGGTCGGCCCGTTCGCGGTCAACACCTTCCTCGGCGTGCTGGCGGAATTGGCGCTCGGCATCGGCGGCGACAGGCTGGCGCTGGTGCTCGCCTTCTTCGGCGTCGTCAGCTTCGCTCGGCAGCCAGTTCGGCGGCTACGCCGCCGACCGCTGGCCGCGCGAGCGGTTCCTCGCCGTCGTCTTCGTCGTCCTCATCGCTCGCCTTCCCGCTGATGTCGATCGGCCCGCGGCTCGGCGGCGAGGCGGGCGCGGCGCTGCTGTTCGCCGGCCTGGCGCTGTGGGGCCTGTTCGGCTGGGCGTTCCCGATCGTCCAGCAGGCGCGTCTCGTCACCCTCGATCCCGGCGATGGCGCCGATCACGCTGTCGCTCAACATCTCGGCGCTCTACGTCGGCGTCGCGATCGGCTCGTCGCTCGGCGCCTGGACGATCGCGCGCTGGTCGGTCGACGCGATCGGCCTCGTCGCCGGCGCGAGCGAGATCGTCGCGCTCGTCTGGCTGGCGCTGACCGGCGCGCTCAAGCCGGCGCCCGAGGCGGCGGAAGGCCAGGCGTCGACCGACGCCGTCTCCTGCGCGCCGGGCGAATAAGCGGCCGCCCCGCCAAACGCCTCGCTGTCGTCATGGCCGTCTCCGGATCGAGTTCGGGGACGGTCGTGACGCGGCGCCGCGAGCGGCCGAAGGGCAGCGCAGGAGCGGCGCAGCCGCTTGACGGCGACGGCGCGGCGTGGCCCGCTGGCGGTGGGGATTTTGCGCGCTCTCCCTCATCCTCCTTTTCGGCGGCGGCGACCATGAGCGAAACTTCGCAATCGACGCCCGTTCGCCTCGGCGCGGGCGGCCACTGGCGCAATTGGGTCGGCAATCAGTCGTTCGTCGCGCGCCACAAGGGCGAGCCCGCTTCGGAGGACGAACTGGCCGCGATGGTGGCGCAAGCGGCGCGCGAGAATCTCCCCGTGCGCGTCGCCGGCTCCGGCCATTCGTTCACGCCGGTGGTGGCGACCAGCGGCTTGCTGCTGAGCCTCAAAAACATGCAGGGCGTCGTCGGCGCCGATCTGACGCGCAAGCGCGTCACCGTGCGCGCGGGACACGAAGATCGGCGACATCGGCCGCGCGCTCAAGAGCATGGGGCTGTCGCTCGCCAATCAGGGCGACATCGACACGCAGGCGATCGCCGGCGCGCTGTCGACCGGCACGCACGGCACCGGGATCACGCTCGGCTGCCTCTCGACCCAGGCGGTCGGCATGCGCCTGGTGCAGCCCGACGGCGACAGTTCTCGACGTCGGCGTCGACGAGGACCCCGAGATGATGGCCGCCGCCCAGGTGGCGATCGGCATGCTCGGCGTGATGTCGACGGTGACGCTGCAGGTCGTCGACGCCTACAATCTCAAGGAGAGGCAGTGGCGCGACGATTTCGAGGCCTGCATGGAGCGCCACGACGACCTCGCCGCCGGCAATCGCCATTTCGGCTTTTTCTGGTGCCCGGTTCCGAGAATCGCGCCATCTCTACTGCCTGCCCGACCTCGCCGCCGTTTCGCCGACCAAGCGCGAGCATGACGTCTGCGAAATGAAGGTGATGAACGTCACCGACGAAGCCCCCTTCGCCGACCAGACGACCTTCGAGCGCGTCGCCTACAGCTCGGAAATCTATCCGATCGAATATGTCCCCAATTTCCACGAGCTCGAATATGCGATTCCGGTCGAGCACGGCAAAGAGGCGCTGCGGCAGGTGCGCGAGCTGATGCTGACCAAGCACACGAACTGCATCTATCCGGTCGAATACCAGCAATACGTAACTCGAAAGAACGAAGGCAGGGATGGAGC
>CAWICB010000004.1:0-326128 GCA_963834515.1 uncultured Actinomycetes bacterium
CGCAGCATAAGCCTCCTCAGGCAGCGCCCCGGCCTGGCAAGGGTGCAGGCGTCAGAGCGCCGCGAAGATCACGGCCCACGGCCTCGGCCTAACGTTAGGCCGGTGCATGGAAAAATGTTGTGGAATAGACCAACAGGCCACTCTTCCGCTTGAATCCGCTAAAGGTAGCCGTCTCCCAGCTCGTAAGGGGCCCTGCGGCAGGCCTGAGAAATTTCCAGTTGGTGTCATCCAGAACAACGATGCCGCCGGGCTTTATTTTCTTTGCCGCAAGGCTGGCACACTCTTTACGGCAGATACCATCGATCACAATTACATCGAAGGTCTCTGCCGCGAAGCCGTCGATGGCAGAGACATACTCATCGAAGTAATGCACGCCACGATCACGGAGTTGCGGTTCAGATCGTAGGGTTCCGGTATCTGCACCCGGGATGAAGCGGACATCGGCTGCCGGGCAGCGCTTCCTTACCCGTTCCGCCCATTCATACTCTGACTCGATAGCGGTGACGTTCATTCCATTACGAGTGAGCCAGACGGTCGATCCGCCTGAACCCCACTCGAACGCTCTTCCCTCTCGGGGAAGACGACTCTGGAGGTACTCAATGGCCCGGCTGTTCCACCAGGGTTCGCGCGCTTCCCAGTTTGAGCTGCTGGCATGGTTAATACATGATCCAATACCAGTGATAAGGCTGGGATCGCTGATCAACTCAGCCGCCGTGCCCGTCACAGCACGAAAGAGATAGTTAACTTTACGTGCAGTATTAGTTGCGAGTGGCACTCTATGTCCATTCTGACCAGGAAGGCCGACGAGTAACTTTGACTAGCGGTGAGCCGGCGCTCCTGAGCAGCGCCACCCATTCCGCGAAGTCAAGGGCTAGCTGTGATTACTACGTTCCGCGAAGGCTACTTAACGTTCGGTAACTATAGCGAACATGCCCGTCCGGGTACGCGCAGCTAGCAAAATGGCTACAGCTGCCCTGGCATGGCCCCAGGCGACCCTGACGTCGGGACACGCCTGAGACGACACGTGGGAAAGATCGCGCAAGGTCAGGTCGCACCACGGCCCGTCATGGCAGAAACTTGGACCATGGGACTGTCCGGTGCGGGGCCGCGAGCCAGGCGGGCGGCTGGGGGCTTCGCATCGGTTCTGGGCACCGCCGGGCATGCCGGGGCATTCACCGCCCGCGGTACCGGGCGGGCCATTCACCGGCTGACCCGGGCGTCCGGGGCCGACCGGACCGGCCTGGACCGGCTCATCGAGCTGACCGCCGCGGGCGCGGCCGCCGACGCGTTCGTCGCCGTGGCGCTGGCCGGGACCCTGTTCTTCAGCACCTCGGTGGACCAGGCCCGCGGCCGGATCGCGCTGACGCTGCTCATCACGATGGCCCCGTTCGCCGTGCTGGCCCCGCTCATCGGGCCGATGCTCGACCGGGTCCGGGACGGCCGCCGGTACATCATGCTGGGCACGCTGCTGGCCCGCGGCCTGCTCTGCTGGGGGATGGCCGGCGCGGCGCAGCACAACGACACGGTTACCCTGCTGCCGGCCGCGTTCGGCGTGCTCGTCCTGCAGAAGGCGTACGGGGTGACGCGCAGCGCGGTCACCCCGCGGCTGCTCCCGGCCAAGATCACCCTGGTGTCGGCCAACGCGCGGATCTCGCTCGCCGCACTGATCGCGTCGGCCCTGGGGGTGGCGGCCGCGGGCGGCGTCTCGTATCTGGCCGGCGGCGGGTCCACCGGCGGCGCCTGGGCGCTGCGGGTGGGCACCGTGGTGTACCTGGCCGCGATCGCGCTGGGTATCCGGCTGCCCAACTCGGTGGACGAGCAGACCGCCGAGCCCGGGGCTGGGCCGGCCGCCGCGGCGCCCGGCCTGGCCGGGCATCCGGCCGGGCCGCATCCGGCCGGGCCGCACGGCGCCAGCCCGTACCGGCCCAGCGAGTACCGCACCGCCCCGCAGCCGGTCCAGCCGGGCCAGTTCCGTCCCGGCCACCCCCCGCCGGACCAGCATCCGGGCGGCGCAGCGCCGCCGCACGCACCTGCCGGGCATCCGGCCTACGGGCAGGCCGGGCCCAGCGCGAACGGCCACGCCGGCGCCGGGCACCCAGCCGCGGCCCGGCGTGGGCCGAAGCAGGCCCGCTGGGCGCAGACGCTGCGCAGCGTCGGGCCGATCGTCGGGGAGGCGATGCGCGGCAACGCGGCGCTGCGCGCGTTCTCCGGCTACATGATCTTCTTCCTGGCCTTCCTGCTGCGCACCGTGCACTTCCCGGGCACGCCGGACAAGGTCGCGCTGGCCGCGATGATCGGGGCCGCCGGGGCGGGCGGGTTCATCGGCACCGGGATCGGGGCCGCGCTCCGGGCCCGGTCCCCGCACCTCATCATGTTCACCATGCTCTGCATCTCGACCCTGGTCACCGCCGGCTGTGCGGTGTTCTTCGGCCTGTGGGCAGCGCTGGTCGTGGCCCTGGTGGCCGCCTCCGGCCAGGTGCTGGCCAAGCTCGCGCTGGACTCGATCGTGCAGCGGGAGATCCCGGAGGAGGTCCGGTCGTCCACGCTGGCCGCCTCGGAGACCATCCATCAGCTGGCCTGGGTGGTGGGCGGCCTGGCCGGGCTGGCCATGTCCATCACGGACAGCGGGGCCGCCGGGCTGGGCGTGGCCGCGGCCGGCCTGGCCGCAACCACCGTGCTCCTGATCGCCGGCCGCCGCCGCCGCATCCTGGCCGGCCGGGGGATGGCCCCGCGCCCCGCCACCCGCTGACCGATCCTGGCCCTGGCCCGGCTCGCTGCGAGCGGTCAGGCGTAGCTGTGCGCCTGGTCGGGGTAGCGGCCGGCGGCCACGTCGGCGGCGTAACACCGGGCGGCATCGAGCAGCTCGTCGCGCATGCTGGCGTAGGGCTGGACGAACCGGGGGAGGCGGCCGGTGGTCAGCCCGGCCATGTCCGGCCAGACCATGATCTGGGCGTCGCAGGCCGGGCCCGCGCCGATGCCGACGGTCGGTATCCGCAGGTGCTCGGAGACCCGCCGCCCCAGGCCGGCTGGGACCGACTCCAGCACGACGGCGAAGGCCCCGGCCCGTTCCAGCGCGAGCGCATCGGCCAGCAGCCGGTCCCCGGCGGCTCCGCGGCCCTGGACCCGGCGCATCCCGCCGAGGGTGTTGACGCTCTGCGGGGTCAGCCCGAGGTGGCCCATGACCGGGATGCCCGCACCGACCAGCGTGCTGACCTGCGGCAGAACACGCCGGCCGCCTTCCAGCTTGACCGCCTGGGCACCGCCTTCCTTCAGGTGCCGCACCGCGTTGGCCAGGGCCTGATCCGGGCCGGCCTGGTAACTGCCGAACGGCAGATCTGCCACCACCAATGCCCGGCGCGTACCCCGGACCACGGCCGCGACCATGGAGACCATTTCGTCCATGGTGACCGGCAGCGTAGTGGGATAGCCGAGAACCATCTCCGCGCTCGTATCACCGACAAGGAGCGCCCGCACCCCAGCCTGCTCAAACACGGCGGCGGTCAGTGCGTCGTAGCTGGTCAGCATCGGCCAGCGTTCATGGCGGTCGGTGGCGGCTTGCAGGTCCCGGACGGTGATCCGCCGGTCATCGGGCCAGCCGGTGTCCTCGGGCATGACGGTCCCTTCTGGTCGCCACCAGTGTGGTTGGCGCCACCCCGATCATCCCCGGCCAGGGCCAGCGGAGGAACCTCTGGCTAGCCGGCGGGCCGGTCGCGGGACAGGACGGGTGGTCAGGCCTCCAGGTCGTCGGCCACCGCGCGGAGCACCGACGCGATCTTCTTCCCGTCCCGGGGGTCCGGGTGCCGGCCTCGCCGGTAGGCGGCGGACACCCCGTCCAGCAGCTTGATCAGGTCCTCGACGATGACCACCATCTCGTCCGGGCTCTTCCGCTGGGTCTTGGCTACCGTGGGCGGCGGGTCGAGCAGCCGGACCTGCAGTGCCTGCACGCCGCGGCGGCCCTCGGCCACACCGAACTCGACGCGCTGGCCGGGCCGCAGCGCCGTGGTGCCCGACGGCAGGGCCGTGGAGTGCACGAAGACCTCACCCCCGTCATCGCGGGTGAGAAAGCCGAACCCTTTGTCGGCGTCATACCATTTGACCTTGCCAGTGGGCACGGACCAGACCTCACGCAGAGAGAGCGGGCGGGGTGAGCGCACGGGGAAATGCCACCCTAGGTTATCGGTCCCGCGAGCCCGGCGGCAGTCCTGGCCACCCTGGACCGAACAGCGGGGTGCTTCCGGCTGGTGGACCGGCCACACACTTGAACCGAGCGCGGATGCCTGGCACGGATCGCGTGCGAAGCCGGGGTCGGGGCTGCGGGAGCCTGCCGTTCGTCGCGGGGCCGCAGGAAACGCACGGGCGGGTATACCCGGCCGGAATCACGCTAACCCCGCGGAACCAGGCACCCGGTAACCAGGCACCCGGTAACCACCTGGGCGGCCGGTCTGGCGCGGTCAGCGCATGCGCAGCCACGGCGGGGTCCTGCGGCGCCGTGGGCCACGCCGCAGCCGCCAGACCAGGTACCCGGCGCATAGCACGCAGCCGACCCGGAGCAGCAGGCTGAACTGGTGCGACGCGGTGGCCAGCGCATGCCAGAACGTACCGCTCCCGGTGAGGCCGAGCAGCACCATGCAGACCACCGCGAACCCCGGCGGCCCCACCAGCCCCAGCCACTTGTCCCGCTTGTCCCAGCGCCGGGACCGCAGCGCCAGCAGCGCGCCGATCAGCCACAACGGCGGGACCGGGAAGATCAGCCCGCCGATCCCGAGCAGGACCACCGACACTGCCTCGAGCGGGTTGTTCCGGGCCAGGGCCCACGCCTCGGTCAGCGGGACGGGCGGGCCGAACCGCCGCCCAGCCGGCTCTTCTTCCTCGTCGTCATGGGTTTCCATGCCCGGCACGATCGACAGCGGTTCGGTGCCGCCGGCCGGGGTTTCCCGGGCCTGGCGGCCCGGGCCGGACAGCTTGTCCCCGGCGCCCGCGTTGTCCCCGGCGCCCGTGGCGGCCGCCCGGGACGGGCCGGGCGGCTGCGCTTCCGTGCCACCGGCCCGGGCCCCCGGCGCCGTACCGTTCACCGCGCCCGGCCCGGTCCCGTTCTGCGCGGCTGGCCCAGGGCCCGCGCGGTCCGGACCGGGGCCCGCGCGGTCCGGACCGGGCGGCCCCTGCGCGGTCCGGACCGGGGCCCGCGCGGTCCGGACCGGGGCCAGTCCCGTTCCGGGTACCTGGCCCGGCGGCCCCATTTGGCATGCCCGGGTCGATCGCCCCGGACGACGCGAGCCAGTCGGCCAGCCCAGCGCCCGGGCCTGCTCCGGGGCCACCTCCCGTGGTCCCCGGGCGGCTGCCCGGTGCGGCCGGGGCCGCCCCGGCCGCACCAGCGGCCCCGTGGGCCCCGGTGGACGGTGCCGGCTCGTCTGGGCGGCGCGGCTGAGGGACCTGCGCGCCCGGTCCCGGAGCGGCCGCCCGGGGCTCCGGCTCCGCCGAACTGGGCAGCGCGGGCTCGTCCGCCCCGGACCGGCGGTGCGGCCAGGTCCGCGCCCGGCGGGGCGGCTTGCCCGGCGCCGTGCCATCCCCCGGGTCGTCCCGCCCCGGGGCATCCCCCGGGTCGTACCGCCCCGGGGCATCCCCCGCGGCACCCCGCCGCGGGGCAGCCCGCCCGGCGGCCCGCCGCGCGTCCCGGCGCGAAGTCTTGCCGGGGGGCTTCCACAGCGCGGGCTGGGCCGCGGACCCACGCCGCCGCGCGCGCTGCAGCCGTTCCCGCTCCTTGGCGGCCAGCTCGTCCGGATCCCCCAGCGCGGTCAGCGCGGCCACCACGTCGTCCGCGTCTGCGGACGCCAGCGGGCCCACCTGAGCTTCGATGGTGGCCCTGGTCCGCCCCACGAACAGCAGCCGGTCCCCCTTGGGCAGCTTGCGCGTCGCCGCGGTGGACACCTGGCCGAGGTAGGCGCGGATCATCTGCTCCGCGCTCGGCTGCCGGGGGGAACGGCGCTTCATGCCTAGATAATCCCCCGGAATCATCCCCTTGTGCAGCCGGCCAGCCGTCAATATAGCAACGCGGCTCATACCGGCCCGGTCCACCCCGGTCCGGGCATGCGAAAAGGGCGGCCCCGGTTTCCCGGGACCGCCCTTCCTGGCTTACGGACTAGCCGCGACCGGGGGCCGTGCCCCCGCCCACGTCAGAAGTCCATGTCACCGCCGCCAGGCGCGGCAGGCGCCTTCTCCTTCTCCGGCTTCTCGGCCACCACTGCCTCGGTGGTCAGGAACAGCGCGGCGATGGAGGCTGCGTTCTGCAGCGCGGACCGGGTCACCTTCGCAGGGTCGATGATCCCGGCCTTGAACATGTCGACGTACTCGCCGGTCGCGGCGTCGAGCCCGTGACCCGCGGAGAGCGTCTTCACCTTCTCGACCACGACGCCGCCCTCGAGGCCGGCGTTCACCGCGATCTGCTTCACCGGCTCCTCGACGGCGCGGCGCACGATGGCCGCGCCGGTCGCCTCGTCACCGGTCAGCTCGAGCTTCTTGAAGGCGTTGGCAGCTGCCTGCAGGATGGCCACGCCGCCTCCGGCGACGACGCCCTCCTCGACCGCGGCCTTGGCGTTGCGCACCGCGTCCTCGATGCGGTGCTTGCGCTCCTTCAGCTCGACCTCGGTGGCCGCGCCCGCCTTGATGACGGCCACGCCGCCAGCCAGCTTGGCCAGCCGCTCCTGCAGCTTCTCCCGGTCGTAGTCCGAGTCGGTGTTCTCGATCTCGGCCCGGATCTGGTTCACCCGGCCGGAGATCTGCTCGGAGTCGCCAGCGCCATCCACGATGGTGGTCTCGTCCTTGGTCACGACGACCTTGCGGGCCCGCCCGAGCAGGTCCAGGTCGGCGTTCTCCAGCTTGAGGCCCACTTCCTCGCTGATCACCTGCGCACCCGTGAGGATGGCGATGTCACCGAGCATGGCCTTGCGCCGGTCGCCGAAGCCCGGCGCCTTCACGGCGACGGACTTGAACAGGCCGCGGATCTTGTTGACCACCAGGGTCGCGAGGGCCTCACCCTCCACGTCCTCGGCGATGATGGCCAGCGGCTTGCCCGACTGGACCACCTTGTCGAGCAGCGGGAGCAGGTCCTTGTTGGCCGACACCTTGGAGTTGGTGACCAGGATGTACGGGTCGTCCAGGACCGCTTCCATCCGCTCGGGGTCGGTGACGAAGTACGGCGAGATGTAGCCCTTGTCGAAGCGCATACCCTCGGTGAGCTCGAGCTCGAGGCCGAAGGTGTTGCTCTCCTCGACGGTGATGACGCCTTCCTTGCCGACCTTGTCCATCGCCTCGGCGATCATCTCGCCGATCGCGGGGTCGCCAGCCGAGATGGAGGCGGTCGAAGCGATCTGCTCCTTGGTCTCCACGTCCTTGGCGAGCTTGGACAGCTCCTCGCTCACCCGCTCGACCGCGGCCTCGATGCCCTTCTTAAGGGCCATCGGGTTCGCGCCCGCGGCGACGTTACGCAGGCCCTCACGGACCAGCGCCTGCGCCAGCACCGTCGCCGTGGTGGTGCCGTCACCGGCCACGTCGTCGGTCTTCTTGGCGACTTCCTTGACCAGCTCGGCGCCGATCTTCTCCCACGGGTCCTCGAGCTCGATCTCCTTGGCGATGGACACGCCATCGTTGGTGATCGTGGGAGCGCCCCACTTCTTCTCGAGCACCACGTTCCGGCCCTTCGGGCCGAGGGTTACCTTCACGGCGTCGGCGAGCTGGTTCATACCGCGCTCAAGGCCGCGCCTCGCGTCCTCATCGAACGCGATCATCTTGGCTGCCATAGGCTCCAGTCCTCCCAGGACTAGGTGGCTTTACTGTGAGAAACCGGACCGACGCCCGCGACGGACGACCCGTCGGCGGACAGTCCCTTCCTGCCGCCGGCAAGGCCTCATCGCCCCGATTCCCGCCCTGGAGTTGTCACTCTCATGCCGAGAGTGCCAACGACTTGTTTAGCACTCTCAGCAGGAGAGTGCAAACCGAGTGGCCCGGCCCAGGGCTCGGCCGCGGCCATTCCGCTCAGGGCGTACCTGACGGCCCGGGCAGCCCGATGGCCTGGTACCCGTCACCGGGGCACCAGGCCATCAGCCAAGCTGAGCGAGCTAAGCTCCCACAGACCGGACTGCCTCCGCCTGCGGGCCGCGATCGCTCTGCGTGATGTCGAACTCGACCCGCTGCCCCTCTTCAAGGGTGCGGTAGCCATCCATCTGGATGGCGGAGAAGTGCACGAACACGTCCCTGCCACCGTCGACCGCGATGAAGCCGTAGCCCTTGTCCGCGTTGAACCACTTGACGGTGCCCTGAGCCATTACCAAACAACTCCCTAACTCCGCTCGGGCCTCGGGTCCCACCCTTGCCTCCGCGGAACCCGTCGGTCGCGGCGCGGGTTAGGCGTGAGCAAGCCAGGCTTACCGAGCTCGCCGACCGACAGCGACCGGAAACGACCTTACCTCGTGCGGTGCGCGTTCGGGACGTGTTACCGCGCGAACGCGGCTGGGCGAGTTCCCTGGCATCGGGCCAGGCATCGCGGGCAGTTGCCCGCATCCCGGTCGTAACCGGGCCGGCCGCCGCGCGGGACGGCTCACCCGCCCGCGACCGCCGGAATCACCGACACGTGCGCCCCGGCGGGCACCGGGGTGTCCAGGCCCTGGGCGAACCGGACGTCTTCCTCACCGACGTACACGTTGACGAACCGGCGCAGCTGGCCCGTGTCGTCCACGATCCGGCCGCCGATGCCCGGGTAGGCGGCGTCCAGCCCGGCGATGACTTCACGCAGCGTGCCCGAGTCAGCCGTGACCTCGGCAGCGCCACCGGTGAAGGTGCGCAGGATGGTGGGGATGCGGACGGACACGGTCATGCCGGGGCCTGCCTCTCGGGACGTGCGGTGACGGCTCTTCATAGTGCCGGGTGGCCCGGCCCGGCTCAACTCGGCTGCGGGCCAGCCGGGCTGGCCAGCCCGGCCTCGAAGGCCAGGAAGCCGTCCAGCGTGGGCCGGATCGGGGTGATCCCCGTGGCCGCATCGGCCACCGCGTCCAGCGTCTTGAGCCCGTCACCGGAGTTGATGATCACCGTCTCCGCGGCCGGGTCCAGCTGCCCGGACGCGAGCAGGCTGCGCAGCACGCCCAGGGTGACCCCGCCCGCCGTCTCGCCGAAGATGCCCTCGGTGGTGGCCAGCAGCCGCATCGCGGACACCGCCGCCGCGTCGTCCACGTCGGCCACCGCGCCGCCGGTGCGCCGCACCACGTCCAGCACGTACGGCCCATCGGCCGGGTTGCCGATGGCCAGCGACTTGGCGATGGTGGATGGCCGCACCGGCTGCACCACGTCATGGCCGTTGCGGAACGCGGCCGCCACCGGCGAGCAGCCGGTGGCCTGGGCGCCGAACACCCGGTACGGGGTGTCCTCGACCAGGCCCAGCGTGATCAGCTCGCGGAACGCCTTGTCGATCTTGACGAGCTGGGCGCCGGACGCGACCGGGACCACGATCTGGGCGGGCAGCCGCCAGCCGAGCTGCTCGGCGATCTCGAACCCGATGGTCTTGGATCCCTCGGCGTAGTACGGCCGCACGTTGACGTTGACGAACGCCCAGTCCTCGCGGTCGTCGGCCAGTTCCGAGGCGAGCCGGTTCACGTCGTCGTAGGTGCCGAGGACCGGGACCATGGTGCCGCCATAGACCGCGCTGGCCACGATCTTCTGCGGCTCCAGGTCGGCCGGGATGATGACCACCGACCGGACCCCGGCCCGGGCCGCGGCGGCGGCCACCGCGTTGGCCAGGTTCCCGGTCGACGGGCAGGCCAGCACCTTGTAGCCCAGCTCGACCGCGGCGGCCAGCGCCACCGCCACCACGCGGTCCTTGAACGAGTGCGTTGGGTTGGCCCGCTCGTCCTTCACCCACAGCGCCTGCATGCCCAGCTCGCGGCCGAGCTGCTCGGCCCGGACCAGGCGCGTCCAGCCGGGCTCCGTGTTCGGCGTGCCGGCCACATCCGGCGGGACGGGCAGCAAGCTTGCATAACGCCAGATGTTCGGCCGGGCCGGCCTCGATGGCGGCGCGGTCCAGCACGGGGTAGCTCGTAGCGGACCTCGAGCGGGCCGAAGCACTCGGCGCAGGCGTGGGTGGAGCCGAGCGGGTAGCTCTGGCCGCATTCCCGGCAGCCGAGGCCGGTTGCGTAACCGAAGCGGGAGGGGGTCGCGGGCTGGGGAGTGCTCACGTGGCGAGGCCTTTCTCCTCATCTGTCCCAGCGGCCGGTTGGCCGCGGGCCGGACTTGGCACCTGTCACGGGGGGAATTAACCTCGCGGCGGACCCACATCGTGATGGTTGCCGGGGCTTCGCAGGGCCGTATCCCTCCACCCCTCTGGATGAGCGTTATGAAGTTGTACCAGACACTCTAACCGATGCCGCATGGGTGCTCAGCGGCCCAGGCAGGCTAGCCTCGCGTGCATGACGCCGGACCAGCGCGTGCTCATCGCCTCGAACCGGGGCCCGGTCTCGTTCACCATCGCAGACGACGGCTCGGTAGCCGCCCGCCGGGGGGCCGGCGGCCTGGTCTCCGGGCTCTCGTCGGTGGCGGGCCAGGCATCGGTGCTGTGGGTGTGCGCGGCGCTGAGCGACGCCGACCGGGCGGCGGCCCGGTCCGCACCGGGCGGCCTGCATCGACCTGGGCGAGGTGGACAGCGTGGGCGACGGCGCCGGGTCGGTGGTACGGATGCTGGACATCCCGGCGGTCACGTTCCAGCGGGCGTACAACTCAGTGGCCAACTCCACGCTCTGGTTCGTGCACCACATGCTCTACGACACCCCGGACGAGCCCAGCTTCGGCGCGGCGTTCCGCCGCGAGTGGGAGTCGTTCCGCAGCTACAACGCCGCGTTCGCGGCGGCGCTGGCCAGGGGGGCCAGGGACGGTGGGCCGGCCGGGACGCCGATCCGGGCCATGGTCCAGGACTACCATCTGCCGCTGGTCCCGCGGATGCTGGCCGAGGAGTGCCCTGACGTCCGGATCGCGCACTTCTCGCACACGCCGTGGGCGCCCCCGGACTACTACCGGCTGCTGCCCGTGCGGGTCGGCCGGGAGGTGCTGGAGGGCATCCTGGGTGCGGACCACGCCGGGTTCCTGTGCCAGCGGTGGGCGGACGCGTTCGTCGCCTGCTGTGCCGAGTTCCTCGGCGCGGAGGTGGACCCGGATGGGCTCACCGTGCGGCACCGTGGGCATATCACCACGGTGGGCGTGCACGCGCTCGGGGTGGACGCGGCCGAGCTGCGCGGCCGCGCGGCAGACACGGACGTGCAGGCGCACGTGGCCGTGCTGCGGGACAGTACCAAGGGACGGCAGCTCATCGTCCGGGTGGACCGCACCGAGCTGTCCAAGAACATCGTCCGCGGCCTGGCCGCCTACCGGGAGCTGCTGATCCGCCATCCCGAGTGGCGGGGCCAGGTCACTCACCTGGCGTTCGCCTACCCGTCCCGGCACGACCTGCCGGAATACCGCGAGTACACCGGGCAGGTGCAGCGGATGGCCGTGGACATCATCGACGAGTTCGGCACCGACGACTGGGACCCGCTGATCCTCCATGTCAACGACGACTACCCGCGCTCCCTGGCCGCGTATCAGCTGGCCGACGTGCTGCTGGTCAACCCGATCAGGGACGGGATGAACCTGGTGGCCAAGGAAGGCCCGATCCTGGCCGACCGCGGCTGCGCGCTGGTGCTGTCCACCGAGGCCGGTGCCGCGGCGGAACTCGGCCAGGATGCCATCCTGGTCAACCCGTTCGACGTGACGCAGACCGCGGAGGCGCTGCATCAGGCGCTGACCATGCCCGATTCCGAACGCCAGCGCCGCCGGGACGCGCTGGCCCAGGCGGGCGGGGCCCTGCCGCCCACGGCCTGGTTCCAGGCCCAGCTGGACGCGCTGGACCCCGGCGCCGGGGACAGCGAGCGGGCCGAGCGGAAGCCGCGGCGGCGGCGGCTCGGGGCCCGGCTCGGGTGGCGGTCCCGGCCCGGCTCCCCGGCTAGCGGGTGAACAGGCTGAGCAGTCGCTGCAGCCGGCCCCGGGGCGACCATTTCGGGCAGCTGCAGAGCGCGCAGTCGCTGCCCGGCCGGTAATGACGGTGCGCGTCGCGATTATGGCCGCAACCGCAGAGCACAGACTCACTCACCGGCCGCTCCACGTTTCCTCGCCGCCCCCCATAGAGCGCACCGGGCCATGACGGTATCACCCGGCCACGCCAGCCGTACCGCAACTGCGCAGCCTGCTAGCCTGGCCGCGGGTAGCGCGCATCGGCTGAGCTGCTGAGCTGGAAACAGCCACCGGTACTGGGAATCGGGGTGGGGACGGCGGCGACCGGGCTGGTGGCCTTGATACTGACCGCTGCCGCGCTGCCTGCCCTGATCGCCCGGGCCCGCGGTGGCACCGCGCCGGGCCCGGGCCCGAAACTGGCCGCGCTCGCCCCGGCCGGGGCGCTGCTGGCCATCGCGGGGGCCGCGGTGGCGGCCGCCGCCGCCTGGTGGCTGCTGCTCCCGCTGCTGGTCCCGGCGCTGATCCTGGCCGGCTGGCAGCGCCCGCCCCGCCGCCTGCCCGCTTCGCCGCCGGTGCCCGGCGGCACCGGACGCCTCCGCGTGCTGACCCTGAACGTCAAGGGCGGCCGGGCCGACCCCGGCGCCATCCTCGGCACCCTGCGGCAGCATCAGGTGGACATCCTGGCCGTGCAGGAGGTGACCACCGAGTGGCTGCTCCGGATGGACCGGGCCGGGGTGGCCGGCGTGCTGCCGTTCGGCCACCTCGACCCGCGGCCCGGGTCGGCCGGCACCGGGCTGTGGGCCCGCTGGCCGCTGACCCCGCTGCCGGCGCTGCCGGGCCTGAAGAACGCGGCCCCGCGGGCCCGCGCCGAGCCGGCCCCGGGCCAGCCGGTGACGGTGACCGTGGTCCACCCGGCGGCGCCGGTGAACCGGCAGGAGCAGCAGTGGCAGCGGGATCTCGAGCTGATCGGGTCCGCGCTGGCCGGTGAAACCGGCCCGCAGCTGGTGGCGGGCGACTTCAATGCCAGCCGGGACCACCGGCCGTTCCGCGACATCCTCCGGTCCGGGTTCGTGGACTGTGCCGATGCGGCGCGGCAGCGGCACTGGCCCGGCCTCACCTGGCCCGCCGACCGGCGCTACCCGCCGCTGATCCGGCTGGATCACGTGCTGGCCTCCCGGTCTGGGTGCATGGTGCACGAGGCCAGGACGCTGCGGATGGCCGGCACCGACCACCGCGGGATGCTCGCCGTGCTGGAGTTCAGCCCGCCCGGCTGACCGTCCCCGCGAGCGCGCCGAGCAGGGCCACCACGCCGTCCGGCCCGTCCACCACCAGGTCAGCCTCGGCGGCCAGCGCGGACACCTCGGCCGAGCCGCTGAACACGGTGAGCCCCGGGATACCAGCCGCGCGCAGCGCGCGCACGGCGCCGAAGGCGGCCACGGTCACCCAGGTCGTCGCCGACGTACATGACTGCGCCGCTGTGGCGTTCGGAAACCAGGGTTTTCAGGGCCTGGCCCTTATCCATGCCGCGCGGGCGCAGCTCGATCACCATCCGCCCGGGCTCCACGGCCAGCCCGTGCCGGGCGGCCAGCTCGGTGAGCGGCCCGCGCAGCTGGTCCAGCGCGGCCTGCGGATCGGCGGCCTGGCGGGTGTGCACGGCCACCGCATGCCCCTTCTGCTCGGCCCGGGTCCCGGCCGGGGCGGCCACGCTGGCCAGCAGCCCGGGCAGCTCGGCGGTGGCCGCCGCCACGCCGGCCTCGGACGGCGGGGAGTCCAGCGTGCCGCCGGCCCACCGCTCCAGGCCGTAGTGGCCGAGCACGATCAGCCCCGGCACGGCGGCGAAGCCGCCCAGCTCGGCGGCGGACGCGGCGGGGCGGCCGGTGATCACGGCCAGGGTACCGGCCACGGCGGCCACCCGGCGCAGCGCCTCGCCTGCCGCGGGGTGCGCCCGGGCCTGGGCCGGGTCGGCCACGATCGGGGACAGCGTGCCGTCGAAGTCCAGCGCGACCAGCGCCCGGGCGGGGTCGGCCACGATGGCCGCCAGCCCGGCCCGGCCCTCCGGCGTCCGCGGCTCGGGCAGCCCGCCCGGCTCCGTCACCAGGACGGCCCGTCGCCGCGGTCCGGGCCGGCCGAGCGCATCTGGTGCCGCCGGGCCCGCTGCCGCCGCAGCCGCTTGACCAGGGCCGGGTCGAGCACGAGCGCCTCCGGGCGGTCGATCAGCTCGTTCAGCAGCTGGTAGTAGCTCGTCGCGGTCATGCCCAGGACGTCCCGGATCTCCTGCTCCTTGGCGCCGGGCGAGCGCCACCAGCCGCGCTCGAACACGAGGACCCGCACCTCGCGTTCGGACAGCGCCGCCATCACGTCTCCCCCTACCTCCAGAAGCCTCATCCTAGGTCGCCTCTTGCGCCATGCCCAGGCGTGCGTAGGCTCAGCCATCGTGGCTTCATTTGACTGCATAACGTTCCTCACCGACTACGGTCTCGAGGATGGCTTCGTGGCTGCCTGCCACGGGGTCGCCGCCCGGATCGTCCCCGCGATCAGGACCATCGACATCACCCATCTGGTACCGCCCGGCGACGTCCGGCGGGGGGCCGCAGTGCTGGCCCAGACCCTGCCGTACCTGCCACCGGCCGTGCACGTGGCCGTGGTCGACCCCGGGGTCGGCACGGCCCGCCGCGGGGTTGCGGTCGCGGCCGGGGAGTGCATCCTGGTCGGCCCGGACAACGGCCTGCTGTCCTGGGCCGTGGCCGCGCTGGGCGGGGCGACGGCCGCGTGCCAGCTGACCAACGGCGAGCTGTGGCTGCACCCGGTGTCACCGACGTTCCACGGCCGGGACATCTTCACCCCGGTCGCCGCGCACCTGGCCACCGGGGCCAGTCTCGAGACCGCGGGCACCCCGGTCGACGTGACCGAGCTGGTGACGCTGCCCGCGCCGACCAGCCGGGTGCACGACGGCGAGGCTGAGGGTGAGGTCATGTCGGTGGACCGGTTCGGCAACGTCCAGCTGTCCATCGCCGCGTCCGACGCGGACCGGCTGGGCCTGGGCTTCGGCTCCCCGGTCGTGGTCCGCTGCGGCCGCCGTCAGCTGACCGTGCCGTACCTGGAGACGTTCGCCGCGGTGGCCCCGGGCGAGATCGTGGCCTATACGGACAGCGCCGGCCTGATCTCACTCGCCGTGAACGGTGGCGACGCGGCGGAGCAGCTCGGCCTGCCCCCCGGCGCGCACGTCCGGCTGTCCGCGGCCATGCCCGCCTGACCGCCGCGGCCCGGCCGCCATCCGGACCTGCGTTGCCTCCGCTCCAGCCGCCTGGCTGCCCGGAACGTGGCAGAATGCCCCCGGGTCTGACGGAAGGGTTGGCGTATGACGCACCGGCGCCGTGGCCGTGCGGCGACAGCGATAGCCGCGGGTGTGGCCGCAGCCTGCGTCGCGGTGGCGACAGCAGGTCCTGCGTTCGCGGACACAGTCCGTGACCAGGAGTGGTGGCTGAGTTCGCTGAATGTGACGCAGGCCTGGCTGTCCAGCCGGGGCAGCGGGGTCACCGTCGCGGTGCTCGACACCGGCGTTGACCCGGCCCAGCCCGACCTGGCTGGTTCGGTGACCACGGGCCGCGACTTCACCGGGTCCGGCCGGGCCGCGGGCGGCCCGTTCTGGGGGGTCAACGGCACCGCCGTGGCCAGCCTCATCGCCGGGCATGGGCACGGCCCGCGGCATGCGGACGGGATCATCGGGGTCGCGCCCCAGGCCCGGATCCTCTCGGTCCGGGTGACGCTGGAGAACAACGACCCGCTGCTGGCCAACCCGGCCACGGTGGCCGCGCTGCCGATGGCCATCGCGCGGGGCATCCGGTACGCGGTGCGCCACGGCGCGCAGGTCATCGACCTGCCGCTGGACCCCGCGGCGGTGGTGGCCGACAACGCCGCGGCCAGTGGCGGGACGTCCACCGCCACCGGGGGCAGCCCGGCTGAGCGGGCCGCGGTGGCTTACGCGCTGAGCAAGGGGATCGTCCTGGTCGCCCCGGCCGGGGACGGCGGGGCCGGGCCGGACACGGTTAACTTCCCGGCCGCCTACCCCGGGGTGATCTCGGTCGGCGCGTTCAACCAGACGTTCACCAAGGCGCCGTTCAGCAGCGGGCGGCCGTACGTGACGCTGACCGGGCCCGGGAACGGCGTGATCGCGGCCAACGGGACGGCTGCCTACAGCAAGTTCAAGAGCACCACCGCAGCCAGCGCGGTCGTCGCGGGCATCACCGCGCTGATCAGGGCGCAGTTCCCCACGCTGACCCCGGCGCAGGTCGCCGCGGCACTGACCAGCAGCACCGTGTTCCATCCTCAGGGCGGCCGGCGGACCGGCTCGGGGTTCGGCACCGTAGATGCGGCGGCCGCGCTGGTCGCCGCGGCCAAGATCAATGCCACGCTGCCAGCCACTGCGTCCCCGGCCAACCCGACCCCGCCCGCCCCGCCCCGGATCAAGGTGCATTCGACGAGCCTGTGGGACGCGCTGCGCTACCCGGTGCTCGGCCTGGCCGCGCTGCTGCTCATCGCGCTCATCGTGCTGATCACTGTGCGCACCCGGCAGCGGCGCGCGCTGGACGCGCAACTGGCCCCGCTGCGAGCGGCGGCCCGGGGCGGCCGGGCCCAGGCAGGCAGCGAGCCGGAGGCCGACGAACTGGCCCCGGCCGGCGCCGGGGTGGGCGCCACCGGTGCCGCGGTTCCCTTCGGGGCGGCGGGCGGCACGGCCGTGGACCTCGCCGCCGGTGGCGGCCGGACCGTGGGCCGCGCGCCGTTCGACGACCCCGACTTCGTGCCGCCCTCGTTCCGCACCGCCGGGCTCGGGCAGGCCGGGCTCGGGCAGGCCGGGCTGGCCCCGGCCGGGCTCGGGCAGGCTGGGGCCGGGCATTCTGGGGCTGGGCAGGCCGGGCTCAGCCCCGCCGGGCTCGGGCAGGCCGGGCCCGGCCCCGCCGGGCTCGGGCAGGCCGGGCTCGGGCATTCTGGGGCTGGGCAGGCCGGGCTGGGCCCCGCTGGGGAGAGCGCGGGCGGGTTCGCCGGGCACGGTGCGGCCGGGCGCGGCGGGGACGGACGCGGCGGGGACGGACCGGCGGCGGGCGGGGCGGGGTTCGGCACCATGGCAGCTGGCCTGCCGCCGCGCGGCAGCGCCGCGGCAGACCTGCCCCTGCCCGGCAGCGCGGCCGCGGACCTGCCGATGCAGGGTAGCGCGGCCGCGGATATCCCGGCCTTCGGCAGCGCCGCGGGCCCTGCGTTCCCGGCCGGCGGGTTCTCCGGCGGTGCGTTCCCGGGCGGTGCGTTCCCGGGCGGCTCCGGCCCGGACGCAGCTGGCCCAGCCGAGCCAGCCGGCGGGGCGCTGTCCGACGATGCCGCGTTCGGGCGGCCCGTGGCCGCCGACCCGCCGGGATCCCCGCTGCGCCCGGCCGGCTCAGCGAACCGGCTCAACCCGGGGCGCACGCCCAAGACCACCGGCCACCCGCCCTGGGAACCGGCCGAGAAGCCGAAGGGCGAGCTGCCCTGGATGGACGCCCCGGCCCGGAGCGGCGGGCCCGGCTGGGTGATTCCGCCCCGGCCCTACCCGGGCGCCGAACCGGCTCGTGTGACGCCGGGAGGTGTGCCGCCCGGTGGCTCGGTCTCCGGTGGTGCGGGGCAGCCGGGCGCCGGGCAGCCGGCCGGCGGCCAGACGGCGGGCAGCTGGCCGGGTAGCGGCCAGACGGCGGGCAGCCGGCCCGGTGGCGGCGCCTTCGCGGGAGAGAACGGCCGCGGCTGGGTCCGGCGGCCTACCGCCGACCGCGGGCCGTTCCCGGAACTGGACCCGCCACCCGGCGCCGACCCGGAAAGCCCGGGCCCGCAACCGCCCCGGCCCTCGTGGAACCCGGCCGACACCACGGATTCGTTCCCCGCGGTGAACCCAGACGACACCCCGCTCCCCTAGCGGCTCACGTCGGCCCTGTGTGGCCGGTAGCGCCGGCCGGGTCAGAGAGCCGGCTGGCTGCCCAGCATCCCGACCGGCTGAGGCCGAAGGTGCGGGTGGGACTGCCGAAGCTGTCGTGGCGGCCACGGGCATAACCCACAATCTCGTGATCATGACGTTGGTGGGAATAGACACCCACCAACGTCATGATCACGAAGGTGGCGTGGACAGAAACGCTTCCCTGGCGGGCGTCGGCCCCCTTGTCCTGGCCCCCGCTCCGCAGGCCCCCCGCATGCGCGGGAGCTGGGGGCGCGGGCGTTCAGGAGCCGTCGGCTGCGGGCGGGCTGCCCGCGGCAGGCCCATTCCCGCCCCCGTTGAGCTGCGCCTTGCGCACCGAGGCGTAGACCGGCATGTACTCCTGCCCGGAGAGTTCCTGGATGGCCTGGATGACCTCGTCGGTGATGGCCCGGCGGGCCCGGCCCTTGGCCGGGCCGCCCCGGTAGGCCTCGAACGTGAGCGGCTTGCCGATCCTGATGCCCACCGGGTGCAGCCGGGGCACGGTGGACCCGGGCGGCAGCACACGATCCGTGCCCACCATGGCCACCGGGATGACCGGCACCCCGGAGTTGAGCGCCAGCCAGGCCACCCCGGTGCGGCCCCGGTACAGCCGCCCGTCCGGGGACCTGGTGCCTTCCGGGTAGATGCCGAACAACTGGCCGCTGCGCAGCAGGGCCAGTGCCGCGTCCAGCATGTCCTGAGCGGCCCGGGAACTGTCCCGGTCCACCGACAGCTGCTTGGTGGCCCGCATGTAGGCACCGGTCAGCCGCTGCCTGAAGCCGGTGCCAGTGAAGTACTCCGACTTGGCCGCGAACGTGAGCGGCCGGTCGAGCATCAGCGGGAGGAAGATCGAATCCACGATGGACAGGTGGTTGGAGGCCAGGATGGCGCCACCGGTGGCCGGGATGTGCTCCATCCCGGTGACCTTCGGGCGCCACAGCAGATGCAGCAGCGGGCCGGCTACCGCCCTGGACATCTGGTACTGCACCCGATCACTCCCGACCCGTCGATCCGCCGCGGCTGCTCAAAGATAACCGGGGCGGCCGGCTGGTGACGAGGGCCGCCCGCCTGCTCCCGTGTCTGTTGTGCCTCGGTGACGATCGTTATATCTTCGAGTGAATAGTCCCGGCACCGAGGTGCCCCGCCGTCCCGGAGGGCCGCTGGCCGTGGCCGACTTCCAGCTGACTGCCGCGCAGCAGGAGTACGCCGAGCAGGTACGCGACACGGCCCGGCAGCACCTCACCGGCCTGGCCGGGCACGCTGGGCGGGCGGGTGGGCGGGTCAACCGGCCGCTGCTGGCTGCGATGGGCCAGCATGGCCTGCTGCGCGGGCTGTTCGGCGGCCAGCCGGACGAGCCGCCCCGGGACGCCGCCGCGCTCCAGCTCTGCCTGCTGCGCGAGTCGCTGGCTCAGGTCAGCGGGGAAGCCGAGACCACCCTGGCGCTGCAGGGGCTGGGCAGCTACCCGATCCTGCAGTCCGGGCCGCCCGCGCTGACGGCGCGGTGGATCCCGGAGGTGATCAGCGGCCGGGCCGTGGCCGCGTTCGCGCTGTCCGAGCCGGGCGCCGGCTCGGACGCCGCCGCGCTCACGCTGCGCGCCGAGCCGGACGGTACGGGCTGGCGGCTGACCGGGGAGAAGATGTGGATCTCCAATGCCCCGGACGCCGACATCTACACCGTGTTCGCGCGCACCACGCCGGGAGCCGGGGCCCGCGGGGTGACCGCGTTCGCCGTCGCCGGTGACAGCACCGGGCTGACCGGCGAGCATCTGGAGATGATCTCGCCGCACCCGATCGGGCGGCTGGTCTTCGACGGGGTCCGGGTCGGCCCGGCCGACGTGCTGGGCCAGGCCGACGCCGGCTTCGCGGTGGCCATGCGCACGCTCGACCTGTTCCGGCCCAGCGTCGGTGCGTCCGCGGTGGGCATGGCGCAGGCGGCGCTGGACGCGACCATCAGCTACGTCCGGGAACGGCAGGCGTTCGGCGCGCCGCTGGCTCATCAGCAGGCGGTGGCGCACAAGATCGCCGACATGGCCACCGACCTGGCCGCGGCCCAGCTGCTGGTCTATGCCGCAGCCGCCGCCTACGACGCCGCCGCCCGTGACGCCTCCGCCACCACCGCCGCCTCCGCCGCCACCGCCGCCGCCACCACCGCCGCCGCCACCACCGCCGGCGGCGGCGACGTAGCCGCTACCCACGACGCCGCGGCGGGGCGGGGCCTGCAGACCCGGCGGTCGGCCATGGCCAAACTGTTCGCGACCGAGGCGGCGCAGCGGATCATCGACGGCTGCGTGCAGCTGCACGGCGCCCGCGGGCTGCAGCGCGGGCACCTGCTCGAGCACCTCTACCGGGACGTCCGGTCGCTGCGCATCTACGAGGGCGCGTCGGAGATCCAGCGCTCGATCATCGCCCGTGACCTGATTGGCCGGGAGGCTACCCGATGACACCGCCGTACCGGTTCCGCGCCTCCGCCCCGCTGACCAGCCAGTGGCAGCATTTCCGCTTCAGCCACGACGATGGCGTGGCCACGGTCACGCTGGACCGCCCCGAGAAGCTGAACGCGCTGACATTCGAGAGCTATGCCGACCTGCGCGACCTGATCGCCGAGCTGCCGCACCATGAAGACGTCCGGGTGCTGGTGATCCGCGGCGAAGGGCGCGGGTTCTGCGGCGGCGGTGATGTCAACGAGATCATCGGCGAGCTGATCAAGATGGAGCCGCGGGACCTGATCCGGTTCACCAGGATGACCGGTGACGTGATCCGGGCCATGCGGGAGTGCCCGGTGCCCATCATCAGCGCGGTGCACGGGATCGCGGCCGGGGCCGGCGCCGTAGTGGCGCTGGCCTCGGACTTCCGGGTGGTGAGCCGGTCCGGCCGGTTCGCGTTCCTGTTCACCAAGGTCGGGCTGTCCGGCGGCGACATGGGTGCGGCCTACCTGCTGCCCCGGGTCGTCGGCCTGGGCCGCGCCACCGAGCTGCTGATGCTGGGCCGGCCTATCGACGCGGAGACGGCCGACCGGTACGGCCTGGTGTCCCGGCTGGTGGCCGACGACGAGCTCGGTACCGCGGTCGCCGGCCTGGCCCGCGAGCTGGCCGATGGCCCGGCCCTGGCACTGGCCCAGACCAAGTCGCTGCTGACCCGTGAGCTGGACATGCCGCTGACCGCGGCCACCGAGCTGGACGCGATGACCCAGGCACTGCTGATGACCAGCCGGGACCACGCCGAGTTCCATGCCGCGTTCAACGAGCGGCGCCCGCCGCGCTGGGAAGGCCGCTGACGGCCACAGCGGCCGCCCCCGGTGCGAAGCCGCGGCTGACGACCACAGCGCCCAGCAGCAGCTAGCCCAGGCCGGCCCGCACCGCTGGCCCCCAGCGCCGGTGCGCCGTCCCCGGCTGGCCCTGGCGGACCAGTTCCAGCCGCGGCTTCGGTCCCTCCACCCGGCCGGTCTGCGGCTGCCGCGCACCCGCCTGCCACGGCCGCGGCCAGACCGCGGCCGGGCCGGCGTAGCCCTGCTCGGCCGCGGCGTGCAGCGTCCAGTTCGGGTCGTGCAGATGGGCCCGGCCCAGCACGCACAGGTCGGCGCGGCCCGCCAGCAGCAGCGAGTTGACGTCGTCGTAGGACGAGATGATGCCTACCGCCATGGTCGGCAGGCCGGCCTGGTTGCGGATCCGGTCGGCGAACGGCGTCTGGTACGACCGGCCGAACGCGGGCCGCTCATCCGGGGTGACCTGGCCGGTCGACACGTCGATGATGTCCGCGCCCGCGGCCGCGAACGCCCGCGCGATCTCGACCGAATCCTCGGCCGTAATGCCGCCCGCCATCCAGTCGGTGGCCGAGATGCGCACGCTGACCGGCTTGCCCGCGGGCCAGACGGCCCGGATCGCCTGCAGCACCTCCAGCGGGTAGCGCAGCCGGCCGGCCAGCGGCCCGCCGTAGCCGTCGCGGCGCTGGTTGGTCAGCGGCGAGATGAACGAGGACAGCAGGTAGCCGTGCGCGCAGTGCAGTTCGAGCAGGTCGAAGCCGGCCTGGTCGGCCCGGGCCGCGGCGTCGGCGAACTGCTGCCGGATCCGGGCCAGGTCAGCCCTGGTCAGCTCGCGGGGCACCTGGCTGACCCCGGGCAGGTAGGGCAGTGGAGACGGCCCGGTCACCGGCCAGTTGCCCGCGGGCAGCGGCTGGTCCATGCCCTCCCACATCAGCCGGGTCGATCCTTTTCGGCCGGAATGGCCGAGCTGGATGCCGATCGCGGCCTGCGACTCGCGGTGCACGAACTCGGTGATCCGGCGCCACCGGCTGGCCTGCTCGTCGGTGTACAGGCCGGTGCAGCCCGGCGTGATCCGCCCGTCCGCCGACACGCAGACCATCTCGGTCATCACCAGCCCGGCGCCGCCCAGCGCCTTCCCGCCCAGGTGCACCAGGTGGAAGTCGCCGGGCAGGCCGTCGTCGGCCACGTACATGTCCATGGGTGAGACGACCACCCGGTTGGCCAGTTCCAGATCCCGCAGCCGGAACGGCTGGAACATCGGCGGCCGGACCTCTCCCCCGCCCATCCCGCACGCCGCCACGCGGCGGGCGAACCAGCGGTCCGCCGAGGCCACGAACTCGGGGTCGCGCACCCGCAGGTTGTCGTAGGTAACCCGGCGGCTGCGGGTGATGATGTTGAACGCGAACTGGACCGGGTCCTGCCCGGTGTACTGGCCGAGGTTCTCAAACCATTCCAGGCTGGCCTGCGCGGCCCGCTGAGTGGAGAGCACCACGGGACGGCGTTCAGCCTCATAGGCCTGCAGCGCGGTGTCCAGGTCAGCCTGCTCGCGCAAGCAGGCCGCGAGGGCCAGCGCGTCCTCCATGGCCAGCTTGGTGCCGGAGCCGATGGAGAAGTGCGCGGTGTGCGCGGCGTCGCCGAGCAGGACGACGTTGCCGTGCCGCCAGCGCTCGTTGCGCACCGTGCTGAAGCTGACCCACCGGGAGTTGTTGACCAGGACGTCGTGGCCGTCGAGGATGTCGGCGAACAGCTGGCCGGCCAGCGCGGCCGACTTCTCGTCGGACTGGCCGGGAGCCAGGCCGCCCGCGGCCAGCGCGGCGAAACCGGCCTGCCGCCATACGCTCTCGTTCATCTCCACGATGAACGTGCTGGCGCTGGCGTCGTACGGGTAGCCGTGGATCTGCATCACGCCGTGCGGTGTCTCGCGGATGTAGAACTTGAAACTGTCGAACACCTTGTCCGTGCCCAGCCACATGTACTTGCAGTGCCGGACGTCCAGGGAGGGCTGGAACGTGCCCGCGTACCGGGCGCGCACCGCGGAGTTGACGCCGTCCGCGGCCACCACGAGGTCGTGTGACTGGCTGAGCCCGGCCACGTCCGGGGCCGGCGTACTGAAATGCAGCCGCACGCCCAGCTCGCGGCAGCGCTGCTGGAGGATCTCCAGCAGGCGGCGCCGGCTCATGGCCGCGAAGCCGTGCCCACCGCTGGTGTGCACCTGGCCGCGGAAATGCACGTCGATGTCGTCCCAGCAGGCGAACTCCCGCTCCATCTGGGCGTAGACCGCCTCGTCGGCATGCTCGATGCCGCCCAGCGTCTCGTCCGAGAACACCACCCCGAAGCCGAACGTGTCGCCGGCCGCGTTGCGCTCATACACGGTGACCGAGTGCTCCGGGCTGAGCTGTTTGGTCAGCGCCGCGAAGTACAGCCCGCCCGGCCCGCCGCCGATGACCGCAATGCGCATCGCGCCGCCCCCCGTCACCTGGGCTGGGCCGCCCGCTGGCCGCGCAGCACGTGCCGCTGCACCTTGCCAGTGGCGGTCCGCGGCAGCGCGGCGACAAACTCGACCGCGCGCGGGTACTTGTACGGCGCGATCTTTTCTTTACAGAACGCCTGCAGCTGGCTGGTCATCCCGGCCGTGCCGGTGTGCCCAGGGGCGAGCACGACGAACGCCGTGACCAGTTGCCCGCGTGCTTCGTCGGGCATGCCGACCACCGCGCACTCGGCCACGGCCGGGTGGGCCAGCAGCGCTTCCTCGACCTCCGGGCCGGCGATGTTGTAGCCCGCCGAGACGATCATGTCGTCGCTGCGCGCCTGGTAGTAGAAGTAGCCGTCCTCGTCATGGACGAACGTGTCGCCGGTGATGTTCCACCCGTCCTGCACGTAACTGGCCTGGCGCGGGTCGTTGAGGTAGCGGCAGCCGGTAGGCCCCTTGACCGCCAGCCGTCCGGGCACGCCCGGCGGCACCGGGGCCCCGGCTTCGTCCAGGATCGCGGCCCGGTAGCCGGGCACGGCCTTCCCGGTGGCGCCGGGCCGGATGTCGTCGTCGGCGGCGGATACGAACACGTGCAGCATCTCGGTCGAGCCGATGCCGTCGATGAGGCTGACCCCGGTCGCCTCGCGGAACGCGCGCCACGTCGACTCGGGCAGGTGCTCACCGGCCGAGACGGGCCGGCGCAGCGAGCCGAGCTGGCCGGCCCGGCCGGAAGCGATCATGGCGCGGTAGGCGGTGGGTGCGGTGCAGCACACCGTCACCTGGTGCCTGGCGATCTCGCCGGCCAGCTCCTCCGGGCTGGCCTTCTCGATCAGCAGCGTCGCCGCCCCGGCCCGCAGCGGGAACACCAGCAGCCCGCCGAGCCCGAACGTGAACGCCAGCGGCGGGGTCCCGGTGAACAGGTCACCGGGCTCCGGCCGCAGCACGTGCCGGGAGAACGTGTCCGCGATGGCCAGCACGTCCCGGTGGAAGTGCATGGTGGCCTTGGGCCGGCCGGTGGTCCCCGACGTGAAGGCCAGCAGCGCGACGTCGTCCGCCGCGGTATCCACGGCCGCGAACCCGGCCGGGGCGGCCGCGGCGCGCCGGGTCAGGTCGCCGGGCCCGGCGCCGCCGTACAGCACGATGGGGGCGCCGCCCAGGTCGGCGGCCTGCAGGTCCTCGCCGAAACGCCAGTCGCACAGCGCCAGGCTGACCTGGGCGATCTCCGCCACGGTGGTCAGCTCACTCGCCCGGAGCAGCGGCATCGTGGTCACGGCCACCGCCCCGGCCCTGATTACGGCCAGCCAGCAGGCGGCCAGCCAGGGGTTGTTCGGGCCGCGCAGCAGCACCCGGTTCCCGGGCCGCACGCCCAGCTCACCGGTGAGCACCCGGGCGATCTGGTTGACGGTGCGCTGCAGGTCGGCGTAGCTCCATACGTCCCCGTGCGGGGTGAGCAGGCAGCGGCGGCCGCCGCCACGGCGCGCGATGACCGCGTCGAGCAGCTCGTGCGCACAGTTGAGCCGCTCCGGGTAGCGCACCCCGGGCAGCTCGAACGTGAGCTCGGGCCAGCTGGCCGACGGCGGCAGGTTGTCCCGGCAGAACGTGTCCACGTGCGCCGAACGGGCCAGCCGGGCGCCCCCGATCGTCATGATGTCAAGGTATGGCGCACTAATGACGACAGTCAATACCTCAGCACACCGGGCCGGCCCGGGCAGCCCGGCGGCGGGGCCGGCCCGGTGGCCCGGTGACCGCAGTGGCCCGGGTGGCCCGGTGGCCCGGTGGCCCCGTCAGATGATCGCCATGCCCTGGACTTCCACCAGGGCCTCGGTATCCCAGAGCCGGGTCACGCCGACCGCGGCCATGGCCGGGTAGTCCCGCCCGGCCAGCCGCCGCCAGACCTCGCCGAGCGCGGCCGAGTGGCGCCGGTAGTCGTCCATGTCCACCACGTAGACGGTCAGCGAGGCCAGCTGGCCGGGGCGGCCGCCCGCCGCGGCCAGCGCGGTGAGCAGGTTGGCCAGGGCCACCTCGAACTGGGCCACCACACCGGTGCCGGTGATCCGCCCGGCCGGGTCGAGGGCGGTCTGCCCGGCCAGCAGGATCACCGACCCGCGCCCGATCACGGCGTGCGAGAAGCCGGCCGGGCCAGCCCGGCCGGATTAACGCGCTCGATAGTCATGACTGGACCGCTCCTCCGTCGACGTTGATGCCCTGCCCGGTCACCGCGTCGTTCTCGACGCAGAACCAGACCGCCGCGGCCACCTCGCCCGGCCTGATCAGGCGGCCGATCGGCTGCTTGCGCTGCAGCGCCTGCCGGGCCTGCCCGGCGCTGCGGCCGGTGGCGGCGGCGATGGTGCGCACGGTGGCCGCGGTCATCGGGGTGTCCACGTAACCGGGGCACACCGCGTTGACCGTCACCCCGGTCCCGGCCAGTTCGGCGGCTGCCGACCGTACCAGGCCCAGCACCCCGTGCTTGCTGGCCGCGTAGGCGGCGATGTACGGCTCGCCCAGCCGGGCCGCGCTGGACGCGATGACCACGATCCGCCCGTACCCGGCCGCCCGCATCGGCCCCACCGCGCGCCGGACGCAGCGGAACGGCGCGGTCAGGTTGATGTCCAGCAGGCGCTGCCACTCGCTGTCCGGCGTCTTGTCTACCCGGGCCGAGAACCCCGCGCCCGCGCTGGCGACCAGCACGGCCACCGGCCCCCAGGCCGACTCGACGTCGGCGAACAGCCCGTCCACGGCGGCGCCGCTGGTGATGTCGGCGGGCCGCACGAGGGTCGGCCCGGGGCAGCGGCCCGCGGTGTCGTCCAGGTCGCTTACGGTGCGGGCGGTCAGCGCGACCCGCAGTCCCTCATGACTCAGCCGCTGCGCGATCGCCCGCCCGATCCCGTGCCCGGCCCCGGTGACGAGCGCGATCGGTGCTGGTGCGTCCATCGGCCCTCCAGTCCCCGCGGTTATATCGGCAACATTACGTAGACCAGGAAAGCGCGATACGGTCACCTAGACTTTTCCCGTGCCAGCAGCCAGCAACCCGGCCGCCCGCGACGCGGCCCGCCCGCGGGAGATGATTCTCACCTTCTACGGGCTGTACCGGGACGTCATCCGGGGCTGGATTTCCATCGCGCACCTGATCCGGCTGATGGCCGACGTGGACGTGGACGCGCCCGCGGTGCGCTCGGCGGTGTCCCGGCTCAAGCGGCGCGGCCTGATCGAGGCCCGCACGGTGGCTGGCGCGGCCGGCTACTCGCTCTCCCCGGCCGGGCAGCGGCTGCTGGCCGAGGGCGATCCGCGTATCTTCGGCCGCCAGCCATCCAGGCTCAGCGACGGCTGGGTGCTGGCCGTGTTCTCCGTGCCGGAAGCCGAGCGCGGCAAACGGCACGTGCTGCGCTCCCGGCTGGACCAGCTCGGCTTCGGCTCCGCCGCCTCGGGGGTATGGATCGCGCCGCAGCAGCTGGCCGGCGAGGCCCGGCACCGGATCGGCACGCTCGGCCTGACCGGGTACGTCGAGCTGTTCGAGGGCGCCCGGCTGCCCGCCGCGGACCTGCGGGCCACTGTCGGCCAGTGGTGGGACCTGGCCGGGCTGGCCGGGGTCTACGCCGGTTTCTGCGCTGCCCACGAACCGGTGATGCGCCGCTGGTCGCGGCAGCGGCGGCCGGGCGACGCGGCCGCGTTCGCCGACTACATGCGGGCTGTGGACAGCTGGCGCAAGATCGTCTACCGGGATCCGCGGCTGCCCGCCGAGCTGCTGCCCGCGGACTGGGCCGGCAACCGGGCCGAACGGATCTTCTTCGGGCTGCACGCGGCGCTGCGCGAGACAGCCGAGAAACACGTGCTCACCGTGCTGGAGAGCATGTGAACGGCCCAGCCCGGCGTTAGCTGGCGCAGATGTTCTGGCTGGCGGTGCGCGCGGACAACGTCGGCGAGGGCGTCGGCCCGGGCTGAGCCGAGTTCGTGGTCTGGGTCGTGGTGCTGTAGTCGCTGCCCAGCACCAGGGTCAGCCGGGAGCTGGTGCCGGGCACCTGCTCGATGATGGCCCCGGATACCTTGGCCGCCAGCAGCTTGGCCTGATCGCGGCTGCCCGCGTGGTACTTGATCACGGTCTCGGTCACGTCGGTGGCGGTGTCCTGGGTCTCCGCGGTCACGTGGAAGCCCTTCTGCTGCAGGATCCCGCCCACGGTGTCCTGCAGCCCGTACTGCGTGGTGCCGTTGTGCACGGCGACCGAGACGCTGTGCGCGGAGATCTTCGGGGCCTTGGCCGGCTTGAGCGTGGCCGTCCTCACCTGGGTGTTATTGACGAAGTCCTGGAAGATCGCGCTGTCCTCGGGCTGCGTCCACAGCACGTTGGCCGTATCGGTGGGCACCACTTCCGACCTCGGGTAGGTGGGCAGGGTGAAGAACG
Organism: uncultured Actinomycetes bacterium; assembly: GCA_963834515.1. Lineage (GTDB taxonomy): Bacteria > Actinomycetota > Actinomycetes > Streptosporangiales > Streptosporangiaceae > RYN-230. The sequence goes on from CAWICB010000004.1 coordinate 28,118, forward strand.
TGACCTGGCTGGCGGGCAGGTTGCGCACGCTCATGGCCAGGTCGTACAGGCCATGGATGCCGCCGAGCTGGCTGTCGATGGTGACCGACTTGGTGGCCGCGTCCAGGAACCGGTAGATGGCCAGCGGGTCGAGCAGCTCGCTCTTGACCCGCTCGACCAGTGAGGACATGAACGCCTGCTGGCGGCCGATCCGCTCCAGGTCGCTGCCGTCGCCGAGGGTGTACCGGGCCCGCACGTAGGCCAGCGCGCCCAGCCCGTGCAGCAGGTGGTGCCCCGGCTTGAGGTACAGGCCCGACTTCGGGTCGGCGATCCTCGTGGTGTTGCACACCTCGACCCCGCCGAGGGCGTTCACCATGGACCGGAAGCCCTCGAAATTGATCACCACAAAGTGGTCGATGTGGATGCCGGTGTCCTGCTCCAGCGTCTTGACGGTGCACGCCACGCCCAGATCGGTGTGGTTGCCGTACAGGTTGCCCAGCGCGAACGCTTCGTTGATCTTGAACGAGGTGGGGGCCGACATCTGCCCGTTGCCCATCTTGCAGGCCGGGATGTTGACCCAGGAGTCACGCGGGATCGACATCACGTTGACCCACTTCCGGTCGGCCGCGATGTGCATGATCATCAGCGTGTCGGACTGGTCGGTGACCAGGTTCTGCCCGAAGCCCTTACCCTGCTTGTTCCGGCTGTCCGAGCCGATGATCACGATGTTCTCGGCCTGCGGGTGCAGATCGACGGGCTGGGTGCCCAGGTCGCCGGAGATGTCCACCTGGTGCAGGTTGGCGTTCAGGTGCCGGTAGACCGCGTACGCGCCGCCCAGCGCGGCGAGCAGCACCACGGCCAGACCGCCCGCCGTCCAGGCCAGGATCTTCTTCTTCCGGCCCGGGTGCCGGGGGGCCGGGGAATCCGGCGCCGGGACGCCCGGCTGCGCTCCGCCGGGCTGGTCCCCGCCGGGCTGGGCGCTGGCTGCGGGCGCGGGTTCGGCGGTCCCGCTGTCACCGGCCGGGCTGTCCGCTGCGGAAGCCGGGGAACCCGCGGCGTCCCCGCTGGGCTGACCCGCGTCAGCGGGTATCTCCCCGTCGCCCGGATCAGGCTCGTCCATGTCAGCGGGCCCCATACGTTCTCACCCCATACCCCCGATCAGGCTGAGGGGCCGTGCGCTCGCCGCCCGCCACGCGCGGCCGTCGCGCAGCGTCACATTCAGGCGTGCAAACCATCTCACTCGGCGCAACGCGGTAGCCGCGAAGATAGTTTCACAGTCCAGTAGTTACCCATCTGAAGCGGATTAGTCCGCCCTGAACAGGAGTTACTCTACGTGATCAGACGCCCGGGCTGGGCGCCGGGCCGGGCCGGGCCGGCGTAACGGAGCCGGGCCGGCCGCCGTTTCACGGCTGGAAGGCCTCTCCCCCGCGGTCAGGCTGGCCGGCGCCGGGCGGGAGCTGGGACGGTGGCATCCCGTTTGGCGCCGGGCAGCCACACCGCGACACGTGGGCGGGCTGGAACGCCTCATGGACGACGCGGATCAGGTCGCCCTGCACGGTGTCCAGATCGATAGTCCGGCGCAGTCGCGCGGTGAAAGCGGCCACGACTGCCTCGGCGTCGTAGCGGGCCCGGTTGAACCGGCGGTCGACGGCATGCTGCACCCGCCTGCGCAGCGGGTCGAACAGCGCCGCGATGACCAGCGTGGCCACGGCCACGGCCACCGCCCCCTGATCGGCAGCACCTTGGTGGTCAGCAGGATCAGTCCCGTGAACACGCCGCCGAGCAGGGCCGTGATCAGCGTGTAGGAGACCACCCGGCTGATGACGCGGTTGAGCTCGTACAGCCGGTACTTCAGTACCGCTGCCCCGATGCAGACGGGCAGGGCGGCCACGCCGAGCGTCGTCACCGCGCTGACCACCGGCTGGCTATCCCAGCCGGGGACTTCTCCCGCGGCGAGCGGGAGGATGAACACCCCGATGAGCAGCGAGACCACCAAGATGGCCGCGCCGGTGTAGATCCACTTGAGCTGCTGGCGATGTTCGCCGCTGGCATGCCGCTAGGTCGGTATCTGGATGGCCAGCCACGCCACCCGGCTGACCAGGTTCCGGCGATCACCACGACGCTGAGGACACCCAGCGCCCACGGCAGCGGGTTGGCCAGGTCGCCGTCGGCATGGGTGCGGACATCGTGCCCGGCCACGACCAGCACGCCCCGGCTCGACGCCACCAGGGCGACCAGCAGCCACCCGGCCGCGGCGGCCGGCCCTTCGGTGCCGGTGATCAAGACGATGGTGAGTGAACGCGGCCGGGTTGGAGCGAGTCGAGGCCGCGGTCCGGGCCTACCTTGGCCTGTAAGGCCCGGGCCACCGCGGCGGAACACCGATGCTTGCCGCAGCTGGCCATTACGTATTCACATCCACATGTCCCGGTGCAGCACCCGGGGGCCCGTTGTGCGCACTGATACGCTAACTGGCGTTGGCGCGAAGACTCAGGCCGAAAGCCAGCGGCCCAGATCCCGCGCCTGAGGAGCGCGAATTATGGATGAAACCGGCCGGGGCTTTCCGCCGGGCGACCTCCGGGTGTCGGACGCCGACCGCGACCGGGCGCAGTCCGAGCTGAGCGAAGCGTTCCGGGCTGGCCGGCTCACGGCCGACGAATTCGACCAGCGATCTGGGCAGGCGCTGCGCGCCCGCACCGGGAAAGAACTGAGCGCCCTGCTCGCCGACCTGCCACTGGCTGCTCCCCATGCGGCAAACATCGCCGTCCCGGAACCACAGGATCACGCCTTCGCGGTCCGGGGCGTCATGGGCGCATCCGCCGTCGCCGCCACCCTCCTGTTCGCCAGGACGGTATCGCTCGCCTTTAGCCCGGGCCATTTCCTCGGCGACACACTAGCGCCGGCCGGAATCGCGGTACTGCTCGTCGTACTGATCATCTTCCTGCGGGTGAGCCGCGCCGACCGCGCTTAAACTTTGGCTGGGAACAGCGGCTGCGCCGGGCGGGCAAACGTTCGGAATTCCGGAACGTCGAGCGTTCTGGGACGGTCGCCCGTCGCCGCGCATGCGGTCAGATCGATTCGGGTCGCGCGCCCGGGCTCGGCTCGCGATCGAGGTTCGGTGAGCTGCCGCGCTTCTGGTCGTCCGCGCCTCGCTGCCGACACCTCCGCCGTGCCATTCTCGTGGGTGAAGCGTGCTTGACGAAGACCGAGTGCCTCAGGAAGAGTTTGCTCATGGCGGCGACCGGTCGCCGAGCTGTGGAACATCCGCCCCAGTCGGGGTTCCATTGGCGAAGGGGATTCGCCCTCTCGGTCGTCAATGTCACAGGCCATCTTCCAACACTGAGTCGCTGGGGGACGAGGGTGTCAAGGGGGAGGCTTGCCCATGACCAGGGACGCCAGCTTCAAGAAGGTTGTCCGGCGCCACGCCGAGGAGACTGGACAGCGCTACACCGAAGCGCTGACGGATCTCGAGGGTCTCGGTACGCGAATGCACCACGAGCCTGTTCCTGAGCGGCTACTCGCTCATCTCCGGGATCGCTACGCCATTGACGCGGTCGCGGCGACGAAGCTCAGCGTGCACAAGACCTACGTGTTCCGCATCGACCGCAATGACGGCAGCCCGTGGGTCGCCCGCGCGTTCCCCCCCGCCCGGCCGCGTGCCGGTGCTGAGGGCGACGATGGAATCCTCAGATTCCTGGAGCGGCAGGACTATCCCGCGGAGCGCCTGGCGGTCGACGATGCGGTATCTGACTTCGATGGCAGCGCGGTCCTCGTGACGCGGTTCGTTGACGGCGTCCAGCTCCCCGACGGTGCCGCGAAGTTCGCCATGATGGGTGAGCTGCTCGGACGGCTACACGCGCTGCCGTACGACGATTCCGTCAGCCGCCCGGGTGGAGCAAGTGGTGAGGACCCGAGCCGTGAGGGCACGCCGCGTCAGGACCTGCTGGCCGCCCTGTCGTTTCTCGACGCCGTTCAACGCGTTGGTCGCGGCCGCCGGGCGCGAGCGATTCGAGCAGCTCCGCGACCAGGTGCGCTCGGCCGATGACGGCCACGGCCTGCCGGAGGGCTTGCTGCACGGAAACCTCCTCCACGCCCCCGATCACGCCGTCTTGAGCGCACCAGGGCCAGTCGCGATCAACTGGAAGGCGTCCGGGCGCGGACCCCGCCTCGCCGACTTCGCTTACCTGATCTGGGGCACGGGTTCGTGGAATCCACGTCGGCCGAACCAGGAGTGGATCGACGCTGCCGTCAACGCCTACCGACGACATGTCGAGCCGACCGACGACGAACTCGACCGGCTCCAGGCGGTCATGTATATCCGGACGCTCTACCTCGCCTGTTTCGGCTACCGGCGGGCCCTCACCAGCGGCTCGGCATTCAACGAGTGGGGGTTCATCGAACCGCCCGAGTACTTCAGCTCCACCGCAGCTGCAGTCCGGGCCGCGTTCCGCCGCCGGTCGTCGCTACGGCCACAGAACGACGGTGGTTCGGCAGCGGCGCGTCAGTTGTCTCGCGTGAGCGCGCCCGTAGAGGTCCCGGAGGACATCGTCGAGCGGATCCGCACGCTATGCCTGGCGCTGCCCGAGGTGACGGTGCGGGTCAACGGTTCACTTACCAGAGCCAGATCGACGGCGCAGTCGTTCGACATCGGCCGGAGGTCGTTCTGCTTGCTCGTGGCGTGGCGGGGCCCGGCCGGCCAGCCCGTTCCGCTGCTGGTGTTGCGTGCCAACCCAGATGAACGCGAGGCGTTGCTGTCAATTGGCCACCCGTTCTTCGCCTCGCGAGCGGGCCGTGATCGCATCGTGGTCGTGCTCACCGGCGACACGGACTGGGCGGAGATCGGTGAGCTCGTGACCGAGAGCTACCGGATCCTCGCGCCGAAGAGGCTCGTCGCACAGCTCGACTAGCACGCGCTGGCCGGCGAGCCCGCGGCGGCCGTAAGCATGTCCACGGCGAGATCCGACGTCAAGCTGGAGCCGGTGAGCGGGATCGAACCGCTGACCTGCCGTTTGCAAGTCTGGCGGAGGAGCACAGGTGGCGAGGCGAGCGCGCTGCCAGTGGCGGCTGCGTCTGCGCATCCCGGTCCGCCATCGTCTGGGGCCTTGGCTGCACGGTTGGCTGCAGCATGAGCCGACGGTTTTACGGACAGCCATCCATGCACACGATCTGCGGTCCCTGACCTGCCGGTACTTCTCCGGCCGCTTGCCCACGGCCGACGGCGTTCCGTCCAGGTTCCGTCAGCACCCAAATACCCTCTGAACTGCGGCGATGCGCTCGATCCGCACCCACGGCCGCAGAGTGGCGCGGAACTACGATGCGGCCGCACCCGAGGATCATGCGAAGCGATCAGCCCCGGTCGCGTCAAGGTAGATCCGGCCGACCGGGCACGCCTGGCAGGCGCGCCGGAGGGCCCTCACTTCACGGTGAACGCCATGCCGCCGCCCGGCAGGCCCATTCGTGCAGGTCGCTGGGTAGGGCGGTTGACGGCTGCATCGGCCGCGTGACACCTTGCGTGCAGATCTGCCTGGTATGGCCTTCGCCGCGTAAGCCGTGACGGTGTGCTTGCCGGTGAGGTGGGGAGGCTTGAGCCGTGGCTCTGGGTACAGCGCTCAGGCAGCGACTTACCCTCGCTGTGGCGTGCACCGCTCAGGTCATGATGGTGCTCGATGTCATGATCGTAAGCGTCGCCCTTCCGTCTCTGCAGCACGAGCTCCACCTCTCGCCCGCGGGCCTGGAATGGGTGGTGAGTGCTTATGCTCTGGCCCTGGCTGCACTGATTCCAACGGGCGGTACGCTGGGCGACCATTTCGGGCGAAAGCGCCTTTTTATGAGCGGGGTCTCTCTGTTCACGCTTGCCTCGGTCGGCTGTGCTCTTTCGGTTTCCGGTGGAATGCTGATCGGTTTCCGGCTGATCCAGGGAATCGGTGGCGCCGTCATGTCGTCCTTGACACTTTCACTGATTGCCGAGGCCTATCCGCCGGGGGCGAGGACCGGCCCCATCGGGCTCTGGGCCGCAGTCAGCGGCCTAGCCGTCGCGGGCGGCAGCGTGGCTGGCGGCCTGCTGCTCAGCGTGTTCCCGTGGTCATCGATCTTCTGGGTTAATGTCCCGATCGGGATAATGACGGTGGTTATCTCGCAGGTCGCGGTCGTGGAGTCCAGGGAACCTGTACCCCGCCCCCTCGACACGCGCGGGGTTGCGCTGAGCGCTTGCGGCTTGCTGCTCCTGACCTTCGGATTCGTCCAGTCCTCCGACGTCGGCTGGCATTCACCGGTCGTGGCCGCTTGTGTCGCCATCGGCACAGCGGTCCTTGTCATTTTCTTTGCGTGGGAGCACCGGACCGTCTCACCAATGGTTCCCCCGGCGTTGCTGCGAACCCCGAGCTTCGGCTGGGCCTGTGCCGTGTACCTCCTATCCTATCTAGCTTTCTCGGGATTCATCTACTATGTGACTCTCTTTTTCCAGAATATTGACCAATGGTCGGCGCTTCGCACGGGCCTGTCCTGGCTTTTTTTCTGCATCCCGTACTTCGTTGTGGCCCAGTTCGGCAAGTGGGTCGAGCGGCGGCTGGCGGTGGCGTCGGCTGTCGGGTGGGGATGCCTGATCGCCGGCGCGGGCATGCTAGGCATGAGCCAGCTGAAGCAGGCGACGCCCTTTGCCTGGCCGGCCGCCTGCTACATCCTCGTGGGAGTGGGTTTCGCCCTGATGGTCCCGGCCGGTTCGTCCGCGGCGATGGCCGAGGTTCCGGCGGGATCATCTGGGATCGGATCAGGTTTGTTCAACGCCTCCCGCCAGATCGGCACTGCCACGGGACTGGCCATTCTGGGATCCATCGGCGCCGGCGTGACCTTGGCCAGCTGGCACCACCGGGCCAGCGCTTTCCCCGCAGCCGGGCAGCGGCGGGCAGCCCAGGTTGGGACCGAGGTGGCGGGCGGTCAGGTCCATGCGGCAGCCAAGTTCATAGGCGGCCACGCGCTCGACCCGGCGGTGTCCTCCTTTCTCCAGGGCTTCGAGATCGCCCTGTTCGTGGCCGGGGGGGTTCTGGTGGCCGCTGGGATTGTGGGCTTCCTGGGCCTGCGGCACCTCCAGGGCGCTGAATCCGGGCAACGCCAGCTGACTGATGTAAGGACGAGCAGGTAAGCGGAAGACTGACGCGGCATAGCCGCCGCGAGACCATTCATGCCAGCCGTTGACTACCCGCATGGAACCAAGCCCCAGCCTCGCAGCTGGCCAACGGGCAGAAGGCGCGATACCACCTGCGCGCACTAGCCTAGGAGGCTCGTCAGCCGGCGCGGCGGGATGCAGGCGGTACAGATCGCGCTGCTCTGCGCGGCCGCCGGTCCTGGCCACCCCGGTTTCGCAACCGCGCCGATCGGCGGATACTTGCGCACCTTGGCCCCATGCGCTAGCTACGCTCTGTGATCGGAATCATGCTGCTGTACGCGGGCGAAGCAGCCGAAGCGAGCTCTCGCGAACCATACGTGACCGGGAGCTCAGCCTCGCGGCCGGTGGAACCACGCTGCGGCCGCTATGGCTGCGCTACTGCTAGGCGAGTGAACTGAACCTGATGATCCGGCTGGGCGGCCTGCGGCTGCGGGAGCGCTACCAGGACTGGGTCCGCGGCCCGTTCACCGGGAAGAGCCAGGACCACATCTCGGTCTACGAGGTCACCGCAGCGCCTGCCGGACGAACGTGGCCACGGCGACCGGCTTCGCGATGAACGCGGTGTGCGAGCCGTCAATGGTGTCGGTCGTGGCGCCCATCCGCTGCGCCATGAACCGTTCCGCGTCCGGCGAGATCGCGTTGTCGTGCTCGGAGACCAGGAACCAGGACGGCTTGCTCTTCCAGCCCGCCGCGGTGGCGTTCTCGTTGAGCGCCGCGACCGCGAGCGGGCGCTGGGTCGCGAACATGACATCGGCCATGTCCACCGGCACGTCGGCGCAGAACGTCTCCCGGAACCCGTCCTTCTGGACGTACAGGTCGGGACCGCCCGCGGCGCCGGGCGCGTCGTAGGGGGTTGGGGCGGCCGTCTTGGCGAGCAGAGGCGGCGGGAACGGCTGCTGCACGCTCGCGCAGCTCTCACCCACCTCCAGCCCGAACGCCGCGAGAAAGACCAGGCCGGTCACGTTCTCCAGGCCGGCGGACGCCTGGGTGATCACGGCGCCTCCGTAGGAATGCCCGACCAGCACGACCGGGCCGTCGATGGCCTTGACCACGTCGCTGACGACGCTGGCGTCGAAGGCGACGCCTCGCAACGGGTTCGGCGGGGCGAGCGCCGTGTGGCCGGCGCTCTCGAGCTCGCGGATCACTCCCGCGAACCCGGATGCGTCGGCGAAGGCGCCGTGGACGAGGACGACGGTGGGAGCAGGCATGGGTTCTCCTCGGGGTTGGAGAGGTGGCCCCAACGACGTTACGTCACCGGACCCGAGCGAGTCGGCCCAGGGGTGCGCCGTCCGGCACGTAACCGGTTGTTCTGTGCCGCTCAACCGCCATGCGACCACCACCTGCAAGCGGTACCAGTCGGCAGGGAGGCCGCCTCAAAATTGGGTCAAGCGCTTGGCCCGCCACCTCCGACGAGATTGCCGATAGCGAATGTGCATGCTGATCGGCGCATAAGCATGTGCAAGAGCAACGTCATCTATTCGGCTATGGCGGGACGTTCGTCGGCGAAACAACCTGTCCTATCGCGCTTGATGTCTACCGGGCGGACCCGGGCGCAGTGGCACCTGGGGTAGGGACGGGCGATCCGTCCGTAGGATGAATGCCATGACCTCCCTGCCACCTTGGGCAGCGGACCCGGGCTCGCTGACGCTCACCGAAGCGCAGTACGACAGCCTGCCCGATCGGGTGCGCAAGCTGATCGAGGTCATCGACGGAAACGTCACCTTCTGCCCAAGCGGCACGCCCGAAGACCGTGACGTGACCCGCACGCTGGCCATCCGGCTGGATGCAGCCCGGCCAGCCGAGCCGTGCACGCAGGTATCCACCGGCGCCGCAGTGCATTTCATCAAGCGCAGGCGCAGCGACGGCACGCTTTCCTTCAGGCGCCCGGATATCTCGGTGTCCCGGTGCACGCAGAAGGACGCCAAACTCTTCGCACGCGACGCGCTTATGGTCGTGGAGGTTGTCACACCGGTCTCTGGCTACACCGACACCGTCGACAAGCTCGCGGAATACGCCTACGAGGGGATACCTCTTTGCCTGCTGGCGTTCCTGGGAGGCGATCCCTACCTGAAGATGATCCAGGGTGTACCGGCTTGACTGGCCCAGCCGGACCTACCAGCTGGCCGTCACGCACGTGGACGAGCTGACCCTCGAGGACCCGTTCCCCGTCAGGCTCGTTTTCGGCGAGCTGGTGCCGCGCTGACGGCTCTGACCGAGCGCCGGAGTCGACGCCAGATCGGCGGCACTGCGGGCGTTACTGCCTGGGCTTTCCGCTACCCTCTGCAAACGATGATCACCCCTCCGGGCCTTGCCATGAGGGCGCGTTGGCGGCCCGGATGTGTAGCGGCCGGCCAAGCAACCCGAGCGCAGGTTCCGCTGCAGGGACCGCTCGGTCGGCCGCAGATCCGTGCGTTGCCAAGGCGAGACAGCTATGGATAAACATGCAGACTGGGATGGTCTGCGACCGGTGCACGCCACGGGTCGGAACTCGCCGCAGCGTGGGTCAGCGTGCGCGCCACCGGCAGCATGCAAGCAAGGCCCGGCCGGCGCTGCACGAGGGCGCCGGTAGGAGCGCTGATGGCGTGCGTGCTGCGGGCCGGGCACGGCGGGAGGTCGCGAACCTCACGGCTGGGCGCGATCAGGCTGGCGGGTAAGAGAAGCCGACCTGCCGGCGGACCTCGTCCATTGCCTGCATGATCGTGTACGTCTCATCCAGCGGGAGCAGCGGACTCTCCAGCAGCCCCGCGCGAAGACAGCGGCCCACCTCGGCGGCCTCGCCGCGGAGGCCACGTCCTTCATATGCTTCTTCGAAGCGCTCCAGTTCGGTGCCGTCACGCGCGATCACGCGGAACGCGGTCGGTGTGTAGAAAGAGCCGTCGATCTCTATCCTCGCCGCCGTGCCGTAAATGGCGGCGGGGTTGCCCGATGCAGCCAGCAGGGTCGTGGTCAGCACCGCGTGGGCGCCGCTGTCGTACTGGAAGATCATCGACGTCGTAGCGTCAACGCCGGTAAACGCCGGATAGCTGACCGCGGTGATCCGCGTCGGCACGCCAAGCACCAGGCTCGCGAACGAGACCGGGTAGATGCCAAGGTCCAGCAAGGCCCCGCCGCCCAGTTCCGGCGCGAACAGCCGGAACTGCGGATCGGGGGCGAACCACTGCCCGTGCTCGGCGGTCAGGTATACGACATCGCCGAGCGTTCCCGCGGCGAGGATCTCACGCACCCGCGCAATGTGCGGCAGGAAGCGCGTCCACATTGCTTCCATGAGGAACGTTCCCTGGTCGCGCGCGGCGTCGATCATCTCGCGCGCCTGAGCGGCGTCCATCGCGAACGGCTTCTCGACGAGCACGGCCTTACCCGCGCTGATCGCGAGCAGCGCGGCGTCGTGGTGGCCGGGGTGAGGCGTTGACACGTACACGGCATCGACATCCGGATCGCTGACAAGAGCCTGGTAGCTCGCGTGCCGGTGCGGTACGCCGAATTCGTCGCCGAACGCGTCCGCCGAAGCCCGGGACCGTGACCCGACGGCGACAACCTCAGAGTCGGGCTGCAGCGCGAGATCATGCGCGAAGGCATGGGCGATGCCGCCCGTAGCGAGGATTCCCCAGCGAATCGGGCGGTCATCCGGTTGCCTCATCCGATTGCTCCTAAGGCGGCCAACCTGGCAGCGCAGCCGCCTGCCAGGCAGAGCACCGTAGCTGGCGTGCCGGTCACCATGGGAATACCAGGGAACTGATCCGGCCCCGTGGCGCGGACTCGACAACCCTAACGACGGCCGCAGACGGCAGCAAACGGATACGCCTGCCGATCCAGGCGCTGAGGTGAACCCGTAGCCGGCGATGAGATCCGTGGCGCGGTGGCTGCCCCTGACCCTGGGACAGGTGCCCAGCCGGCCGCAGATGCTGGTCATGGGCCGAAGAACCGCTCACCGCCGCCGGCGAGCAGGAAGACGAAGCGGTTCAGGTCATCGCGCCGTTGGTGCAGCCCGTGCCTGGCGTGCGTCCCTGACCGCCCTGAACGCCCAGTGTTCTAATCCCACCTGACGCGATCGGCGGCAGAAGCATGTTGCGCTCTCCGCCAAGCGTGGATAGTTATGCAGGCACTACGGCGGTAGAGCAGGCGCTCCTGCACGATCATCGGTTCTGAGTTGCGGTCAAAGCCGCCGTCGGAGTTAACCAAGCTATGGCCTCGGCGGTGAGGTCGCGGTCACATCGCCGGGTACCAGCCCATCAACCCTTGGAGCCCTGAGGTGTTGTCTACGGGCACTGGCTCCTGGGCGGGTCGGGTGCCTCCGGATATTCCTCATGCCATCCCGGCAGGACCGAGAATGTGCGCACCCAGTGGTGTGCGAAACGGGCGAGTGGCAGGTCGTCGTGGACCAGTCCGAAGTGCATCGCGTACGGGAGCAGCGGGCCAGCGAGGGCGTCTTCTCCCTGGCTGGTGGCGAAGTGCCGATCATGCAAAACATTGGGTTGTCGTCTTTCGCTACCCGAGAAGCACAAGAAGCGGTCTCGTGAACCGCCGTGGTGTGACCTACGACACCGGGATGGTCTTCTAGGCCGGGGCAGTGGAGGTATCCCGACGCGCCCGAAGCTCGACCTCGCCACCGCGGAGCGCGAGTTGCAGATCGCACGCGACGATCTGCACTGCAATGCCGTTCGCTTGATAGGGCGCGAGGTTGACAGGCTGGTGCAGGTCGCTGAGCGCGCCCTAGCCCTCGGCCTGGAAGTGTGGCTGTCGCCGGCGCTGTGGGGCCGGTCTCCCGACCAGACATTCCGCTACTGCGTCTCGGCGGCTGAGCGGGCCGAGTGGCTACGCCAACAGCACCCCGACCGTTTCGTCCTTGTCCTCGGCAGCGAGCTGACGCTGTTCATGCAGGGCATCGTGCCGGGAAGGGACTTCGCCGCGCACACCCACGAGGCATTCACCCGAATAAAGGCGGGAGACCACAGCGCCAACGACCGGCTCAACGACTTCCTCGGCCGCGCGAGCACAGCGGTCCGCGGCGTCTACCACGGACCCCTCACGTATGCCCCGCTCGTCTGGGAGGACGTTGACTGGGATCGCTTCGACCTGATCGGCGTCGACCACTACCGCGACGCACGGATCAAGGACCGCTACACCGAAATGCTGCAACCACTCCTCGCGCTCGGCAAGCCGGTCATCAACACCGAGTTCGGCATGTGCACGTATCGAGGTGCCGAGAGCGACGGGACGCTCGGCTTCGGCGTCGCCGACCAGAAGCGCGTGGCCCTCCACCATCTCCTCCCTTTCGTTGGCAGGTTCGTTCGCGAGCGTCTCAATGGGGACTACGTACGAGACGAGGCCATGCAAGCCCGGGAACTCACCGAGATGCTGACGATCCTCGACGCTGCGGGGGTCGATGGCGCCTTCGTCCACGAGTTCGTGACCGCCGCGGCGACGTTCAGCGAGGAACCCCACTACGACCTTGACATGAACGCCTTCTCCCTCGTCAAGACCTACCGGCACGGCAAAGGGACGACCTACCCAGACATGAACTGGGAGCCCAAGCAATCCTTCCACGCCGTCGCCAACTACTACACCGCACACTGAGCCGGGGTGTGTCACCAAAACAGACGCGGAGACCACCCCATACCCCAGCCGGCGAGAAGCCCGAAATGCCGGTCGGCTTCATAACTACGCCGTTCGCAGCCCGGATAAATGGGTGCGAATCGGCGTTCGGCGCGCCTCCGTGCCCCTGGTGGGAGAACGCGCGCTCATCGGCAAGGTAGGCCTGAAGTAACCGGGACGACGCTGCTGCCGGTGGAGTCTGGGCAGGAGGCTGACTTCGAGCCGATTTTCGCCAAGGCGGGGACGGCTCGGTGTCCTGGTGTGGCATGCCGGTGGGGTCCGCGTCTCGCCGGGCCCCGGGCGCTGTAGCCGTAGAGGTTTGCGGGGAACGGTCCGGGCACGCGCGCCCGTATGGCAGCTGGGCCCGGCGCCGCACGCAGACAGGTCCCGGCGATTGCCGGTGATCCAGCGCTGGCCCGGGTGATACTTGGTTCGCGCATGATCCCTGCCGCGGGCGGGCCGGTGAACCCGCGGCTGGACCGGGCGTCCGGCCGGCGGCGAACCAGGAGGGCGGCCATGGGCGAGGTTCAGATCCCAGCCCCGCGGCGATTGCGCGGCTACCTGGCGACACCCGCGAGCCCTGGGCCCTGGCCGGGTGTGGTGGTCATCCATGACGCCGTCGGCATGACGGCGGATCTGCGTGCGCAGGCGGAATGGCTGGCAGGTGCGGGGTATCTCGGGGTGGCACCGGATCTTTACTCCTGGGGCGGCAAGCTCCGGTGTGTCGTCTCCACCATCATCAACGTCGCCCGGGGCCGGGGGCCTGCCTTCGATGACGTCGACGCCACCCGGTCCTGGCTCGCGGGCCAGCCCGGCTGCACTGGGCACATCGGAGTGATCGGTTTCTGCATGGGCGGCGGATTCGCTGTTGTCCTGGGGGCCGGGCCTGGGTTCGAAGCCTCGAGTGTCAACTATGGGCGCTGCCCGCAAACGCCGGGGACCTGCTCGCGAACGCCTGCCCGGTAGTGGCCAGCTACGGTGCCCGTGACCGATCGGTGGGGGACGCGCCGGCCCGGTTGAAGCGGATCCTGGACGGCAGCGGCATCGGCAATGACGTGAAGGTCTACCCGGGCGTCGGTGACTCCTTCATGAACAACCATCCCGGCAAGCTGGCCACGTTCGCAGGTGCGGCGGGTAAGGATGCGGCGCCGCCCCGGGTGTTCACGGTCGTCAGCCTGCTCAGTGGCCCGCTGATCGGGATGGGCTTCGACGAACAGGCGACGAGCGACGCCAGAGCCCGGATTGCCGCTTTCTTCGATACGCACTGAGGCCACCGACCCCCTGAAGTCCGCGCGCCCCGAACTCGGCACAAGCGCGCTTCGCGGCAAGAGAGGACGCGTTCCGCGCAAGCGCTGCAGTGCATAAGTATGCGGCGTATCGCTGCCTACGGTATGGCTGTTGCCGGCCCGGCTGGGCTGGTCAGCGGCCTTTTATGCGGCTAGGGTGCGGTGCAGCAACGCGTGCAAGGCACAGGCCACGCCGGGCCGCCGGACTCGGCAGCTGGCGGGGCTCGGGAGGATCCGGCTTCGGGGAAAGCCTGGGCGGGGCAGGCTTTTGACGCGTTGCACCCGGGGGGAGGGCCAATGTTGCGCAGAGGTAATTGTCGCGGCCGCGTGGGGGTACGCGTGCTTGCCGCTGGTACGGTCGTGGCCGCGGCCGTGGCGCTTGCGCCCGCGGCACTGGCGTCGGTGGGGAGCACTGGCACGGGCTTGGGCGGCCGGGTGGCTCTGGCGGGGTCGGTTCCTGGCTTTGTCCGGGCCGGGCGGCTTGTGGGTGCGGCACCGCCAGGCGGCGCAGTTGATTTCGAGGTGCTGCTCGGGATGCGCCACGCAGCCGCCGCTGCCGCTGACGCCCAGGCCCGGACGATGCCGGGCAGTCCGCTGTATGCGCACTGGCTTAGCGATGCTGCCTTCCGCCGTTTCTACTCGCCCACGTCCCGCGAGGTTGCGGCCGTGTCTGCCTGGCTGCGCGGCGGAGGACTCCAGGTCAGCGGCGTTGCCGCGAGCCGGCTGTATGTGGCGGTGCATGGCACGGTGGCCCAAGCTGAGCGGGCGTTCGGCACCACGCTGCGGATGTACGCCTATCAGGGCAAGGTGCTGCGGGCCAATGCCACCGAGCTCACCGTGCCTGCCAGCCTCGGCCACATCATCGCCGGTGTGACCGACCTCGATGACGGGATGGCGCTGGTGCAGCCGGCCAGCTCCGCACTGCCGGGGCCACCACCGGGCTTCCGCACCGGTGTCCAGCCGTGCTCGGCCTACTACGGCCAGAAGATCGCGACCTCGAAGCCGCCTGCCTATGGGCACCGCCAGCCGTACACGGTCTGCGGGTACCTGCCCTCCCAGTACCGCTCGGCGTACGGCCTGCAGGGCCTCGAGCGCCGGGGCTTCACCGGCCGGGGAGTCACGGTCGAGATCACCGACGCCTACGCCTCGCCCACGATCGTCAAGGACGTCAACACCTACAGCCGGCGGCACGGCCTGCCGACGCTGCGGCCCGGCCAGTTCCGCCAGGTGCTGCCGCCTTCCTTCGATCACATCAAGCTGTGCGGGCCGCAGGGCTGGTACGGCGAGGAAACCCTCGACGTCGAGGCGGTCCACGGGATGGCCCCGGGGGCCAACATCGTGTTCGTCGCCGGGTCCAACTGCCTGCACGGGCTGCCGCGGGCCTGGGCGGACTCAATCGACCACCACCTGGCGTCCATCATCACCAACTCCTGGACGGTGACGAACGGGGAAGGCACCGAGGGCCAGGCGCTATCGCAGGGCTACGTGAAGTTCGTCAACGAGTTTGCCCTCGAGGCCGCGCTGACCGGGATCGGCAACTACTTCTCCTCCGGTGACTCCGGTGACGACACGACCTCGGTCGGGCACAGGGCGGTCGACTTCCCCGCCAGCGACCCCTGGGTGACCGGGGTCGGTGGGACCAGCGTCGGGATCGGCGCCCGCGGCCAGTACTTGTGGGAGACCGGCTGGAGTAACTCATACTCGCAGCTGACCAACGGAAAGTGGACTCCTGCCCCGCCGGGACCGTATAACTCGGGCGCGGGCGGCGGTACGAGCAAGCTTTTCGGCCAGCCGTTCTACCAGAAAGGCCGGGTGCCCGCGTCGATCTCGGAGTACTTCTCCCGCCGGCCGCACCGGGCCGTTCCCGACGTCGCGATGCCCGCCGACCCCAACACCGGCATGCTGGTCGGCGAGACCCAGGTGTTCCCCAACGGCACCCACTACGGCGAGTACCGGATCGGCGGCACCAGCCTGTCCTCGCCGCTCATGGCCGGGGTCATGGCGATCGCCGACGACGCCGCCGGCTTCGCGCACGGCTTCATCAACCCCGCGCTGTACCAGCTGCTCGGCACCCGCTCTCTGCATGACGTGCGACCGCTCGGCTATCCACTCGCCGAGGTCAGGACCGACTACGCCAACGGCGTCAACAACGCCAAGGGCAAGGTCTGGTCGCTGCGGACCGCCGGGATACCAACGACGATCTTTACCCGCCCCGGATACGACGACGTGACCGGCGTCGGGACACCGAACGGAACCGCGTTCGTGCGCGCCCTGAGCCGCTAGATTCCAGCTACCGAACACCTGACCGACATGCTTAGTTGTCGGCGCTAGCCCACGCAAGACAATCCGCACGCCACACGCGGCAGATGAGGGTGCCCTACCGAGGGCTTCAGAGAGGCGAACCTCAATGAGGCGGCGATTGCTAACGCGGCCTAGCCGCTCGGAGAAGATGTTACTGCTGCTTGTCAGCCGGCTTGCTCCCCCATAATTCACTCTAGTCGCAAGTGCCTTGAGTTCTCTATAAGCGCCTGTCGGATACTGGAGATATGGCATGTTTGAGCCTGATATGTCGATTTT
The DNA here is from genome assembly GCA_963834515.1 of uncultured Actinomycetes bacterium. Classification (GTDB taxonomy): domain Bacteria; phylum Actinomycetota; class Actinomycetes; order Streptosporangiales; family Streptosporangiaceae; genus RYN-230. Next base: position 44,711 of record CAWICB010000004.1, read on the forward strand.
GCGAGCACTGCCATACCCGCCCGACAGAGTGGTGGACAGTGTTCCGTTCGCTATGGCCGACTTGCCGCCAGACCTGCAGATATCGGTGGGTTGGACGGCAGCAGCAAGCGCTGCCGATTCCGATATTCGGGCCCTGGCGGCAGACGTCCCGTTCTTCAGTTACGCGGCCATCGGATTCCTCGATGAGGACCTCGATCCTTCCTTCCAGCGCTCAGGGTTTCCGCCGTTTGGCGTGATCCTTTACGGAGACGCCATCCCCGGTTTGGTAGATGAGCCCCTGCGGGTGCTGAGGTTTCGAGATGCCGACACCATCCTGCCGGTAGTCGTACGCAGAGGCACCTGGCAACAGCATCAGTCAAGGCAAGCGACTCCGCCGGTTGTAACGGGAGGGCAACTCGCGTGCTGGGCGACCAGCCGCGGCGGCTCAACGCAGGGCTGGCTTACTGCCCGTCACGCCGCCCCGGCCCTTGGGACGGTTGTTGACACGGCTACGGAGTGCACTGATGCTGCCCTGGTTTCAGTGGGGCAGGCACCCCTTGTCGGCAACCCACCCACTTCCGCTTACCGCAGCCTTGCCGCTGGAGTCAATGCTGAGATGCATTTCAGCGCCGGGTCCCTTACCGGAACAGTGCTGGACGTATCCAGCGACTTCGGGATGTTCAACGATCCGAAGTTTCCACTTCGGTTCAGCCTCAGCCAGGCGGGCGCCCCGGGCAACTCGGGAGCCTATGTCACCGAGGCCTCCTCGGGCGACCCGCTGGGTGTATATCTCGGCGCGTTCTTGCCCGCGAACGCTCAACCAGGCCAGCCGGCTAGCGGATATGGGCTGGCCATTTATCAACTCGAAAGCATGATGAAATTGGAGGTGTACCCATGACAGACACCAAGCCCAGCGGGCACCAGTCCCTCACGGTCCTAGTCGAAGAGGAAGCAGTCAAGCCGCCAGCCGCCGGTGAGGTTCGCCCCGGCCAAGCTCAGGAACACGGCTGGATCCGTGAGAAGATCCTCAAGCACAAGCCACTCGACCTTGGTGACGTCCAAGATCAGCTTGACCGCGTTCAGGGGGAGGTTGACGACCTTCTCGGCCAGCTGGCCACCCAGTCCAAACAAGGGTTCGGGTTGTCCCAGGTCCAGGTGGCCGTGGGCATCTCCGCCCAAGGCGGGATAGGAGTAGTCACAGCAGGCATCCAAGCCAGCCTGACACTCGTCTACTCACGCCCTGGAAGCTAACCTGGCGGCGCGGCACCTGCAGCTGGCGCACGTAGCTCTGATCACTGTCGCATCGCAGACCGCAATGCGGCGATGGAATCAGGTGCGGTCCGAGCCCCTGGCAGCGCCGATGAAGTGCCATCGGGTCCGGCGCCGCTGGTCGTCGCGGCGGCGATCGCCCACGGCACGACACCAAGAGCGGCATGAGCGGACGTTCATCCCCAAGGTAGCGCCTCGTCAGCCGATGATCATCTTAGGTGTACTCCGAGAGCGTAGTGGAGCGTTCCCGCTTTTCTGGACACCGAATTAGGCTGCCAATTGACTGAGTTGTCTATATCCTAGTTCGTATTCCTTGGGCATCAAGTACCCGAGCGCAGAATGCCTCCGCAGCGGATTATAGTAGTTGCTGATCCAGTCAGACGTCTCCTTCTCCAAGTTGGCCAGCGAGGGCCACGGGCGGGTGTGGATCAGCTCTTTCTTGTACGTCGCGAAGAACGATTCCGATACGGCATTATCAAAGCAGATTCCGGTCCTTCCCAGAGACCTCCTGATGTTATTCCTGGTGCAGTACCCGTCGAACACGGAAGACGTATACTGGCAGCAATGCCGGTGAGTTAAGGCGTTCCCGCAGGTGACCCAGCCTTCCGGTGGATGACCGGGGGCCGTGTGGGCCGGTGTGTCGCGTTTTGGTGACGGACGGTGCGTCGCCGCGCAGACGCAACGAAGCTCCCGGTAGGACAGCGTTCGACCAAGATCGCTTTTGTCCTCGGGGGAGCTTCGTTGCCCGCTCAGTCTGTCATGCCTGTACCCGTTCCAGGAGATGGTGGCCTGCCGGCGTACCCGGCTGGCTTGGGTGTGCTGTCTTGTGAGATCAGCCCTGGCCTCGTCGATGACGTGATCGAACTGGCCGGGTGCCGGGAGAAGCGGCGGCGCCTGCTGCCCGCGCAGGCAGTGGTGTATTTCGTGCTCGGGTTGTGCCTGTTCAGCGGGGCGGACAGCGCTGCCCCGCCGGGCTACCGGTCGGTGATGCGCTGGCTGACGAACGGGGTGCGGCATCTGCATGGCCTGGTGCTGCCGACGAGCCCGGCGCTGACCAGGGCCCGGCAGCGGCTGGGCGCTAAGCCGCTGGAATTGCTCTTCGATCTGCGGCGTGGCGCGCTGGCCAGCGCCGGGGCCCCGGGCGCGTTCGCGTTCGGGCTGCGGCTGGTGGCCTGGGACGGCACGGGCCTGGACGCGGCCGATACCCCGGCCAATGCCGCGGCGTTCGGGGTCACCCAGGGCGGCAACCCGCAGTTGCGGCTGCTGGCGCTGACCGAATGCGGTACCCGCGCGCTGATCGATGCCGTCTTTGACGGGGTTGAGAAGGCCAGCGAGCAGGTACTGGCGCGGCGGCTGCTGGCCTCGCTGGCCCCGGGGATGCTGCTGCTGGCCGACCGGAACTTCCCCGGCTACGAACTGTGGGGCCTGGCCGCCGCGACCGGCGCTGACCTGGCCTGGCGGATCAAGAAGAACCTGGTGTTCCCGCCTGTGAAGGTACTGCCGGACGGGTCATTCCATTCGGTCATGCGCACCCCGGCTGAGAACGTCCGTCACGGCCAGGCCCGCGCCGCCGGGCGCGCCCTGGCCTGCCCGGCTGAAGGCCATCTGGTGCGGATCATCGAATACACCGTCACCGCTGAAGACAGCGACGGCGGCATCAGGACCGAGCCGTTCCGGCTGGCCACCACCCTGCTCGACCACGAGCAAGCGCCAGCGGCGTAGGTCGCAGCCATCTACCACCAGCGCTGGGAAATCGAAGTCGGCCACCGCTGGCACCCGTCAAGGCACGCTGCTTTCTCATGGCTGTGTTCCTTGTTTGTTGCCGGGTTGTTGTTCAGGCTGTGCCCAGCGGGCGCGGGTGTAGAAGCCCGGCGGGCGGGCTCTGCGTTCGCGTAGCTGGCGCATCTGCTCGTCGTCGGCGGTGATGATCCAGTTCCTGGTTCCGGTGGCGTGGCGGGCGGTGATCCAGCCGCGGTAGATCCAGTTGTAGATGGTGGCGGTGGGCATGCCCAGCTCGGCGGCCAGGCCGGGGACTGACCGTTGGCCGGGTGCCAGGCTGGTGAGCACGGCGGGCCGGCCCTGGCTCTGACCGCGGATGCCGCGCTGGGTGATCAGGGTGCGGACCTGTCCGCCGGTGAACCGGCTGGTCCGCTTGGGCGGGCGGAATGCCTCGGCGTTGAGGATGCCGGCGATCTGGCGGTTGTTCCGGCCGGCTGCGGCGAGTTCGGTGACGCGGGCGAGCAGGGCGGGGTAATACGACAGCTGGTCCAGGCGGGCGACCGGGCGGACGGCCCGCCCGGTGGTCTGGTGCCCGCCGGCCCAGGTGATGGTGACGTCGACCAGCTCGCTGTCCCCGGCGACGCTGACGGTGATGTCCTGGATGAGGATGCGCAGTAGTTCCTTGCGGTCAGCCTGCGTCGTCGACGGAGCATGCCAGACCTGCGGAAGATCGCTGGCCAGGGCCTGGATCGCCGCCCGCTCGGCTGGGGTGAGGGTTGCCGGCTGTTCCTCGGTGAACCGCTGGTAGTCCGCTTCCAGCCGGGCCGCCTCGGCCAGCGCGGCTTCCCAGTCCGCTTCCAGCTGCCGGGCGACGAGCCGGTTTTCCGGTTCGGCGAGCTGGTACTGGCGGCGGGCCCGGCCGGCGGCGTAGCGGGCGCGCTCGATCCGCTGCCGCCACAGCTTGTCCAGCATGGCGCGCTCGGCCTCGGCCTGGGCGGCGGCGGCCATGGAGACCTCCAGCGCGGCCGGCGCCACCGCCTCCAGTACCTGGCTAGTGACATATGCGTCGAGCGCGGGGCCGGCGATGTGCTGGCAGCTCCCGCCGGTCCCGTAGTTGACCTGGTAGAAAGCGCACGTGTAGCCGTGCGGCGAGCGCGCGGCGCCCGAGCCGTCGTGGTAGCGGACTGTCATGCGGTGCCCGCCGCACCGGCCGCAGCGCAGCAGCCCGGACAGCAGCGCCGAGCCGTCCCGCGGCGCGCCCGGCGTGGCTGCGGTCTGCCGGTTGGCGGCCATCCGGGCCGCGTTGGCCTCGTACTCCTCCGGGGTGATGTAGGCCGGCAGCCGGCCCGGCAGCAAGACCAGCCACTCGCTGCTGTCTTTCACCACCCGGCCGGTGCTGGGGCGGCCCGGCAATTTCCGCCTCGGTCCGGCCTGCCGGCGGCCGTAGGCGTAGTACCCGGCGTAGACCGGGTTGTGCAGCATGATCTGCAGCGTCTCCCGGGTCGGCCGCCGCCACTCCAGTTCCCCCTTCGACGGGCCGGAATGCACCCGGACCGGCAGCTGGATCTCCTGACCGGCCAGGTAGCGGAGCACCCCGTTGAGGGTGCCCAGCCGGCGGAAGGCGCTGAATACGAGACGGACGACATGCTGTGCCTGCTCGTCGGGGTCGAGGGTGACCTCGCCCGACGGGCGGCGGACATAGCCGATCGGCAGCGGGATCGCCAGCTCACCTCGCTCGGCCTTGGCCAGCTTGCCCGACAGCATCCGCTGCCGGATCAGGTACAGCTCTGCCTCGCTCATCGTTCCCTTCAAGCCCAGCAGCAGCCGGTCGTTATAGACCCCAGGGTCGTAGACGCCGTCAGGATCGGCGAGCAGCACGCCAGACAGCGAGCACAGCTCCAGCAGCTGATGCCAGTCCCGGCCGGTCCTCGCCAGCCTGGACATCTCGATGCCCAGCACGACGCCCGCACGTCCCATCGTGACCTCCGTGACGAGCCTGGCAAACCCCTTCCGGGAATCCGCCGTCGCCGCGGACACCCCCAGGTCGTCATCGATCACCACGACCTGCGACCGCGCCCAGCCCAGCGCCACGGCCCGCCCGGCAAGCGCGTACTGCAGCCGCGTGGACTCCGAATGCTCAAGCACCTGCTGCCTGCTCGACTGACGGACATAGACCACCGCGGCCCGGTCCAGATGCTCCGGGCGGATCTTCTGCTGCGGCTGTCCCTGCAGCCGGTACCTGCCCAGGCTAATCACGACTGCCTCCCGCCACGCGGGCTGCCGCTTTCGCGGCCAGCATCGCCAGCAGCGCCACCGCTGCAGCACGCCGTTCCGGCGGCAGCACCGCCCAGACCACGGGATCGGGAGTCACAGCCTGCCCGGCACTCGGCCGCATCGCGCTCACCTGCTGCCGCCGACCGCAGCCGGCGGACCAGGACCGCCGCCTGCAACAGTGCTCCCACGCTCAGTATCGCCCCGGAGCCCGAAGTGAGGCTAGAGATGATTTCCGCTTCACGGGCATCAGCGGTGGCTGATTGAGAACAGCTATGGCGAGCTCAAGACCCGCCTGCGCGGGGCATCGTTCATCCTGCGGTCCAAGTCCCCCGAACTGGTCCGCCAGGAACTGTTCGCGTTCCTCACCGTCTACCAGGCATTGTGCGCTCTCAAGACCCAAGCGGCCCGCACCGCGGGGATCGACCCAGACCGGATCTCCTTCACCGCGACCGTCCGCATCGCCCGCGACCACGCCAGCAACCAGATCAGCGTGACTGCCACAGGCCTCTCCCGGGCACGCAGCCAGGCCATCCACGACATCCTCAGCGACCTCCTGCCCCCGCGGCGAGACCGGCAATGCCAGCGCGTCAAGAAACCGCCGAAGAACACCTTCCCAGCCAAAAAGCGCGACGAAGCCTACCCGCCGGGCAAGGTCAAATACAAGATCACAGTGACCAGCAAAGCCCTGTCACCTGCGGGAACGCCTTAACTCACCGGCATTGATACTGGCAGCCGCGGTCGGAGTGAAAGATGACTCCCGGGGGCGGTTTCCGGGTGGAGATGGCCATCTCGAGAGCGGCGGTGACCAGGCTGGTCCGCATGTGATCGGCGATTGCCCAGCCAATAAGTTTGCGTGAGTGCAGGTCGATGACGGTCGCAAGGTAAGCCCACCCATCCCACGTTTTCACGTACGTGATATCCCCGCACCATTTCTCATCGGGCCGGGCGGCGGTGAAGTCCCGGCCGATCAGGTCGGGGGCGGGCACGGGCTTGTCCCCGCCGATGGTAGTCCGCCTCCAGGCCCTCGGGTGGCGCCCGCGCAGGCCAGCCGCCTGCATCAGGCGGTGCACGCGCTTGTGTGACATCAGGTGGCCCAGCGCCGCCAGGCCCGCGCGCATCCGCCGCACACCCGGATTCCCCCGCGCGTCCTCATAGATCTTCTTCATGATCGCGATCAGCGCCGAGTCGTCTTTGGACCGCTGGGACTGCTCCGCGCCCCGCCACGCATAATAGCCGGAACGCGAAACCCCGAGCCAGGCGCACATGAATGACACCGGATAGTCGCCCGAATCAGCCCAGCCCGCGATAGCAGCGAATCTTACTGACTGCCTTTCGCGAACCAGGTCGCTACTTTTTTTGCGAACTCCACCTGCATCCGCAGCTCAGCGATTGTGGATTTGTCATCCCGGGACTCAGCGCGCAGACGCACCAGCTCGGCCCGCTCAGACTCACCCAGCGGCGCATCCGGGGATTTCCCGGACTCCGCGGCATCTCGTGCCACCTTCACCCACTTGCCAAGAGTCATCTCGTGGACGCCAATGTTGCGGGCGACCTCAGCAACCGGGCGGCCGCCGTCAAGGACAAAAGCTACCGATTGCGCCTTGTACTCCGGCGTATATGAGCGGCGTGTCGAACCCATTTCTTGCTCTCCCGAAGAATCGGGCAGCTAAGCCGGGTGTCCACCGAAGCGGGTACGGTCCATAGGTAACGCGTCTATAGAGTGTTCCTGCTCGCGATGCCCCGGGCTTGTATATAGGCCAAGGTGTGGGTGGGACCGGGTTCGCCAGCCATTCAGGCTTGAATGACCGGTAAGCGGATGATTGGCCACGACTTGCAGTGTGCCATGCAGATAGCGCAGATGGAGGGGGTGGGCGGACCAGTCCAGTTGACTTTGGTCCCGATGTATGGCCGTGTCTATTGAAGCAGGAGATGTCCTGCGTGGAAGGTACGAGGTTCAGAAGCGGCTGCGGTCGGCCCGCGACAAGACTGTCTACCTTGGGCGGGACCGCAAGTTTGATTGCCGGGTGACCGTCGATGTGTTCGCCAGCAACCAGGCCATCATGCCGGGCGGTCTGACCGTCAGCGCCTGGGAGGCCATGGTGCTGGGAAAGCTGGGCGACCATCCAAACATCGCGAGAGTCGTCAACCACTGGGAAGACGACGAAACCGCCATAATGGTCAACCGGTACCTGTCAGGAGGGACACTCCTGGAACTCATCGCCCGCTTGGGTGAAGCGGGCGAAAGCTTGAGCGCTGAGCGCATCTTGCAGATATCGGCCGAGATCGCCCGGGGTCTCGCGTACATCCATGGATCCCGGATCTTGTACCTGGATTTGCAGCCCCGCAACGTGCTCTTTGACGAGCTAGGGGCGGTCCATCTGGTGGACTTCGACACCGCGGTACCGCTGAGCCAACCGAAGATCAGCGATCTCTCCCGCCGCCACGTGATCGTCTATACAGCTCCCGAACTAATAGATGGCGGAGCGGCCAGCGACCGGGCCGATCTCTACTCCCTCGGGGCCACGATCTACGAGATGGCTGCTGGCCATCCGCCTTTCGCGGGGAGCCGCGAGGAGATCCTGGCCAGGCGTCGCGCAGCCCCACCCCCGCCCCTTGAGCGGGACGACGTGCCGCGCGCTTTGTGTGATCTCATATTCGGCCTGCTCTCAGCGGACCCGGAGCAGCGGCCAGCCAGCGCCGCCGAGGTCCTTGACCGTCTGGACGGCATCCGCGCCGCCCAGGCTGACGTCGAACGGCTGCTGGCGAGCGATGAATCAGCCAGACTTGAGTTCAAGGCCACTCTTCGCGTGCCCGTTGACCCTCCGAAGCCAGGAGACACGAGGGGGCGCGGGGAACTTGAACGGGCGCTGGAGCGAGAGGTCACCGAGACACTAGCCGCCTTCCTCAACACCGAAGGCGGCACCCTCATCATCGGCGTGAAGGATGACCGGACAGTCGTCGGTATCGAGGCCGATTACCCGCGCGTCAAGCCCCAGTCCAGTGATGGGTGGCGCCAGACCTTCGACAACCTCGCAACGCACGAGCTGGGGCCCGAGGTGATGGACTGCATCGAACTTCAGCTGGAGCCATGGCGCGACCGCACGATCGCGATGATCAGGTGCTCGCCACGCGAAGAACCCACCTGGGTCGGCGATGAACTCTATGTGAGATACACGGCCTCGACCCACAAACTATCCACGCGCCATGCGGTGGCCTGGTGGCGCCAGAGATGGGGCTGAGGACTGGATAGCAATCACTGACAGCACCACACGCGAGCGCACGTACAGCAGCTAGATGAGGGCGACCCAGCCGATCAGCAGCGTCAGAACCGGAAGCGAGTCAGGCCGCCCGGCTCCGCCGCCAAGGTCACGATCGCTGAACGTGGCTCGATGCGGTACACGTTCCACGGCGGCGGTCCTTGCGACGGTGCGTTGAACGGGGCGGTGATACCCGACCCGCTGGCGTCGGGTTCGGCCGGCCAACCCTGGTCCGCCCACGCCTTGGCAATTTGTGCCAGTGCGCCTGGCTCCGTCACCCGCGCAGCGTCACCCTCGATCACGACGTCCGCGTCGCGGATCGACACCGCGATCGAACACCGGGGATCGCGCGCGACATTGCGCCCCTTCCGCGTGCCTGCGCCCGTCTGGAACCAGAACGTGCCATCTAGCCACAGGGCACCGACCGCAGTCACATGCGGGCTGCCGTCGTCGTTGATGGTGGACAGCCAGGTCGTGCGGGAATTCAGCGCGTCCGGGGCTGGCGCCGACCCGGCATCGAGCTTCTCAGCAACGGCGGCCCAATCCACCGGCGGCAGCCCATCCGCCTTGCCCAGGTTGATGATCTCCATGAGCCATCCCTTCATTGTCCAACGGACATCCTGGCTGACTGCGTCTGGTAGATAAGACGCACGAGGACCGCGAGAGTCATCGCGCATCCGCGGCTCACCAGCCGTACGAACGCGCACACGCAACGCGGCATGAGCGAGTGTTGCCGCAACGGACATGCTGGGCGATACCAGCGCCATTCCATGATCAGTGTCTTAGGCCGTGATCTACTCCACCGGGCCAGGAACCGGTCTACCGACTCTCGCGCAGTTCTCAGCACGTTATCGCTCGCGGCGCGATAGCGTAGTCTTCGCCGCTAATTTCCGGCTAGGCGGAAGTATGGTCGGTTTTGCCAGATTTAAGAGATAACCGGAGACGACCTGATGATGCCCCCGGCGCGCAGTCACGTGCGTACCGCGCTGTTCATCGACTTCGACAACATGTACCTCAACCTCAAAGGCATCGATCCGGCGGCGGGCGAGGCGTTCGCCACGGAACCGGAGCGCTGGCTGCAGTGGATGCGCGAGGACATGGGGCAGGTGGTCCCGGACGCCTCTGAGGAAACGAGCCGGGAAATCCTGATCCGGGCCTGCTACCTGAATCCCGTCACGTTCGGCCGGTTCCGTCCCTATTTCACGCGGAGTGCTTTTCGGGTGGTCGACTGCCCGTCCCTGACCAGCCGAGGCAAGAACAGCGCAGATATCTACATGGTGTTGGACATCGTCAACACGCTCGCGCACTCCACGTACTTCGACGAGTTCATCCTGCTGTCCGCGGACGCCGACTTCACCCCTGTCATGCTGCGGCTGCGCGCGCACGATCGGCGGACTGTCCTGCTGGCCAGTGGTCCGTCGGCGACGGCCCTGCAGAGCGCGTGCGACATGGTCCTGCCCCTAGAGGTCTTCCTGAACGAGGCGCTCGGGATCAGCCTCCACCAGGCCAGCCCTCCGGCCGGACCCGTCGTGCCCCCGCCGGGCGCCGCTGTCCACCAGCTGCCCGGCCAGGCTGGGCACGAGCGCTTGCAGCAGGAAATGCGCGATGAGCTGCTGGCGGTAGTGGGTGCGTCCGAGGCGCCAATACCCATGGCTGCGGCGGCCCAGCGGATCCGACAACACCTCGGAAATGAGGTCCTGACCTCAGGCTGGGGCGGATCCGGCAGCTTCAGGAAGTTCGTGGAGAGCATGACGGGCGATGGCCTCCAGGTGAGCGGGCCGCACCCGCCGGGCTATCTGCTCGATCCTCGGCGGCACGATCCGCTGGAGGCCCAGGAGCCCCGCGTCCCTCTGCCAGACAGCCTGGCTGGCCTCGCGCACCGGGTCGCCCGGATCGTCGGCGTCCCGCAACTCACCCCGGACGCCTATCGAATCCTGTTCGAGGAACTCGCCCGGCTGTCCGCCGACCACCCGATCAGCGAGCCACTGAATGTCGTGGAGCCCGCGGTCCGGGATGCATGTGCGGCCCGCGGAGCACGGGTGCCCCGGGCCGCGATCCATTTCGTGCTGCAGGGCTTCCAGTTCGCCGGAGCGGATTGGCGGGCCAAAGGCCGCGACGCCGACGTCCTGGCCGGCGAATTCGCCAACAACGTCATCCGGCTCTGCCTCAACGCGCGGATGGAACTGACCGACGAGGAAGTCGAGGAGCTACGCTCATGGATCACCGCGGCGGGCTCGGCTTAGCATCTACGCAGGCCGCAACCCAGCGGCGAGCAGTCATGGCTGTATCACCGGTTAGTGTCCAGCCCAGTCCGTCCTGCACCCGTCACTTTGGATCCGGCCCACCCCGCTATCGAACCGCCAACCACACGCACGGAGCCTTTTTCATCCTGATCTTGGAGTGACCCGGCATATGCGCTGATCACGGGCGGCGTGTCGGCTTGGGACGCAGCGAAGCCCCTGGTAGATGAAGCGATCGACCAAGATCCGCATCTGCCACCGAGGGGCTCCGATGCTTTTCTACCCTGCCGCGCTGCCGTTGTCGTCCCGGACTCTCAACTACACCGCCGGGGTCATCCGCCGCCACCGCTGGCAGATCGGGTCGTGCTGGCGCAAGCTCAACCCCGGCCGGCAGGCCCTGCTGGTCCTGGCCTACCTGCGCAAGGGCGAGACGTTCGCCGACCTCGCGGCCGGGTTCGGCGTTGGTACCGCCACGGCCTGGCGCTATGTCACCGAGACCGTCGCCCTGCTGGCCGCCCGCTCCCCGAAGCTGCGCCGGGTGCTGGCCGGCGCCACGCACGCCGGTCACGCGTACGTGGTCATCGACGGCACATTAATCCCCATCGACCGGGTGGCCGCCGACCGGCCGTTCTACTCCGGCAAGCACCGCCATCACGGAATGAACCTGCAGGTCATCTCGGCCCCGGACGGCGAGATCCTGTGGGTCTCCGGGCCGCTGCCCGGGGCGGTGCACGACCTGACCGCGGCCCGGATCTGGGGCGTCCTGCGCGAACTCGCCGACTCCGGCCTGGTGGTCCTGGCCGACAAGGGCTACGCCGGCGCCGGTGACCACGTCCGCATTCCCTACCGGGGGCGCGGCAAGCCCGCCTCGCAGAAAGACGCCAACCGCGCCCATGCCCAGCTACGCTCTCCCGGGGAACGCGCCAACGCCCAGCTCAAGACCTGGCGCATCCTGCGCAAACTCCGCTGCTGCCCCTGGCGCGCCGGGCAGCTGGCCAAAGCCATCCACGTCCTGCAAGCCCGCGAGACCCAAGGATGAAAAAGGCTCACGGGATCATCAATCTCCAACCTTGTGCGTGAGATATCCATCCCCACGACCTAATCGCGGCATGCGCGGACGTTCCCTGTGACGGCTGGGTTAGATGATCATGAGGCCGGGCATGACTTGCCGTCGCCTCCTCATTGCATCTTCAGGCCATTCCTGGCCTGGGCGGGTTCCAGCTTGGAGCCGATCCGCCCGGCTGGACGGCGAAGGTAAATTGCATGAACTCCGCGATACCCCGGCGGTTGACGTAGATATAGGCCATCTTCCGGTAGGACGGCTGGCCGTTGTGCGTCCGGATATCCTGGAGGCGCACCGTGACCGTGTAGGCGGTTGGATGCCAGCCGGATATGGGACCCGGCTGGGGCCAGTAGATGTCGAGTTTGCCGCTGGCCCATGCTTGGGGGCTCCCCCAGTGCCGCCAGGCCAGCCGCCGGACAACGGGCGCTCCGCCCATGCCGACGTAGATGACGTCAGGGCGCTGAACCATCCCGGACCAGCCGGTTACGCCGGGCTGCACCCGCACCTGGCCAGCAGCCGCGCTGGGCGGCCTGACCGCAGCCGGGTGAGCGCTCTGGCCGGGTGTACCGCACGCCGCCAGGCCGCCCGTCAGAGCGGCCGCCACGATGACGCCCAAGATTCTGGGTGTGCTGCCCACTGAAATCGCTTTCCCCCTGTCGCTTCAAGGACACGCCCTGGTGCAGCGCAAGGCAAGGGGCGGAAGGCCCGCCGCCGATGAGCGCGGGACCACTTTGATCACAGAGCGGCACAGCACCAGACGCAGGCCCCAGGGCACGGTCGGCAATTTCGGGGGAAGCTGTGAGCCGCCACTACGGGCGCTCAAAGCTCCAATAGAGCCTCGAACATGTACCAGCTGCGGCAGATCCGTGCATTGGCCGGGCGGGTCAGCAGCGCATACTTGTGCGAGTTCCCCGCGGCTCCGCTGACGGGGACTGGGGCAGGCAGCGAACCGCGAACCGCGAACCGCGCTCGCCGAGCCGCCGATCGGATCGGCCGGGAACCCGTCCCCCCGCGGTGTTCTGCGTGGGCGTTCGGGCTACCTCCGGCTATCACCCAGGCTCAAGACGCCATGTCGATCGAGGGCCCGGCGCCGCGCTCGTCCCTTATAGACCGAGCGTTGTCCGTGGGTCGCGTCCCATGAAGGCAGCGAGGCGTTCCCAGTCGTCAGCATCGGGAGCTGGGTAGACCTCCGCCCCGAAAGGGGCTCCTGGCCCGGCCATGTTGCGGTACTGAGGTTTGATCATGGCCCGTGCCCCCTCGAGTGCCGGCACGGCGAGGGAAGCGTCCAACTTGCCGGTCTGTCCGGTGGCCCTGGCCAAGTCCCAGGCGTGTGCGGCCAGCTCAGCCAGGTACATGTCCACCAGCGTGGCTCCCGCGTACTCCTCGCCCCACGGCATTGTGTACCTCAACGACAAGCTGGAATCGTCGTCCCATGCTTGTGCCGCCTGTTCCGCGGCGCTACGTAGCTGACCGGGCGCGTCGGAGAGCTCCACGTGAGGGGACTCGTCTCCGGGCGGGGGTGCCTGCCCGCGGCCGAGAGCGGCCGCCCGGTGGCCCGCTTCGACGAGGTGGTCGATCAGTCCGGCCACGTCGTACTTGGGGCACGGTGTCGGGTGGCCGAGCTCGTCAGCATCTATTCCTGACACGATCACCGCAGCATTCTCGTAAGAATCCAGCAACGTGCTCCGGCGGTCAGAATCGGCCATGCGGTTCCTCCTCGGTGCGACAGGCTAGTGCGCTGACCACGAACGTTCACCGGCTGGAACCCGCTGAGTGGAGTTTGACGGCGGTTAGCGTGATCTGCTTGCACACTCGGTTTGTCTATGGCGGTCGAGGGTGCGGGGAGGCGCGGTGGCGGAGCCGGTTCGTGCGCGGCGGCTGACGGATCAGGAGGGTCAGCGGCTGCAGCAGATCGTGCGGCGTGGGAAGCACGGGTCGGTCCGGGTCCGCCGCGCGATGATCATCATGGCGTCGGCGTCAGGCACGCCGGTGACGGCGATCGCCCGGCTGGTCGCTGCGGACGAGGACACGGTGCGTGATGTGATCCACCTGTTCAACCAGAAGGGGCTGGCGGCGCTGGACCCTCGGTGGGCGGGCGGCCGTCCCCGCCTGATCAGCGATGAGGACGTGGACTTCATCGTCGCGGCGGCCACCACCCGCCCGGAGAAGCTGGGCCAGCCGTTCACGCGTTGGAGCTTGCGTAAGCTGGTGACCTACCTGGCGCGCAACCCGGCCAGGATCGTGGTCATCGGGCGGGAGCGGCTGCGGCAGATCCTGCACGCCCGCGGCATTTCCTTCCAGCGGACCCGGACCTGGAAGGAGTCCGCCGACCCGGACAAGGACGCCAAGCTGGATGCGATCGAGCACGTCACCAGCACGTTCCCGGACCGGTGCTTCGCGTTTGACCAGTTCGGGCCGTTATCGATCCGGCCCTGCCACGGCACCTGCTGGGCGCCGCACAAAAAGCCCGCCCGGCTGCCGGCCACCTACCACCGCACGCACGGGATCCGATACTTCCACGGCTGCTACTGCCTGGCCGATGACCAGCTGTGGGGCATCACCCGGCTGCGCAAAGGCGGCGACCACACCCTGGCCGCGCTGAAGTCCATCCGCGCCGCCCGCCCCGACGGCGCCCCCATCTATGTGATCTTGGACAACCTGTCGGCGAACAAGACCCCGGCCATCCGGACCTGGGCGGCAAAACACAAGGTCAGACTGTGCTTCACGCCGGTGAACGCCTCGTGGGCTAACCCGATCGGGGCGCAGTTCGGGCCATTGCGCACCTTTGCCATCGGCAGCTCGGACTACCCCCATCACACCGCACTAGCCCGGCGCCTGCAGACCTATCTGGCCTGGCGCAACGCCAACGCCCGCCACCCCGACGTCCTGGCCGCCCAGCGCCGCGAACGCGCCCGCATCCGCAGCGAACGCCAGCAACGCTGGGGACGCCCCAGACCCATGGCCGCATGATCAGACACGGTGAACGTTGATGGATGGCGCGCTAGGCAGCCGCGACGGCGCCTGGTGCGGCCGCGTCGCGCCCGGCGGGCAGGTGCCCAGCCGGCGCTGCGCCGGGCGCTGCCGCCAGCGCCACCGGGCGCGGCTGCGAGGCGCTGCCTGAAGCGGCAGCCGGGGCTGCCGGGCCGGTATCCGGGTGCTTGATCACCATCCACAACGGGATCCCGCTGACAGCGGCGAAGATCAGCGTGCAGAGCGGGATGTTGAGCCAGAACCAGGCCATGTGTCTCACCTCCAGGAGACTGCGCGGTGAACGGTTCACCAGCGCCAGGGCTTCAGCCTCCTGGCCTGCGTGAGGGGATGCGCTGGGAGCACTGGGGGAAACACCGGGGGACGGCGCTGATCCTGACCCTGACCGGCGTGCCCATGGCCAGCCTGGGCCGCCTGCCCGGCCGCCGGGCGGCGGGCCGCCGGCTGCTCACCCCGCTGATCCTGTTCCGCTCCGCTGCCTTCAGCATCTCCGCGGCCCAGATCCTGAAGGCCACCATGGTGTTATTCACCGCGATGCCGGCCATCCCGTCGTTCCTGCACGAGCCGGCCCTCACCGTGGGCCTGTACGTCATCCCGCTTCTCGCGGGCCTCGCTGCGGCCACCGCGGTAGCCGGGCCCGTGATCGCAGGACCGGATGCTACAAGATCTGCCCGATCATCGGCGCCTTCCTCACCGGCAACTCCATCGGCGGGCTGTGTCTGGCCAGCGCGGGCAGCAGTGCCCCGGCCATCATCGTCCCGATAACCTTGGCCGGGACCGGGGCCGGCTGCTCGTCCAGGTCGCACTGCTGGCCGGGCAGAACGCGGTCGACTACCGCCACCTGGGCCGCCGCCACCGGCGCCCTCAACTTCTTCAAGCCGATCCGCGGGCCTGCAGCGCCGCGCTGTTCGGCGCCATCCTCGTCCACGGCTCTGCCATCGCGCCTCCCGCACTCCACCGTCGCTGGCGATCGAGCGTGCGGGCAGCTCAGCCAAACCACTGCCAAACCACAGCAGCGACCCAGACCGGTGAACGTTCGTGGTCAGCGCACTAGCTACGCCGGTCGCCGGTTCGCGAGCGCACCGAAGGACGACTATCTCACCACCCGCACGGGCGCGCCAATCGGCGATCTGGTCGGGCTGATAACTCTCGAGCCGAGCCTCTGAGCGAAGTTCCTGACGTGAAGACTCATCAGGCGATCACGGAAAACTATGCGCCGCGCTGTATCACCATGCATTGCGTTATGCGCACTATTTTCGGCAATTCCGGACGTCTCCCGGGCTTGGGCCGCGGGAGACGCGGGGTTGGTCAGGTGCCGGATGCCATGTAGGCGGCCAGGATGCAGTTGGGGTGGCGGGCGAGGTTCTTTCGGGCCTGCTCTGGACGTCCCGCGGGTCCACGCCCGCGTCGAACATGGTGGTGACGAAGGTGTGGCGGAGCAATGTGCGGGTGCGGCTTGTGATCCGCACGCCAGCCTTTGAGCCAGGCGCCGCAGCCGGCGGGTGGCCACGTGGCGGTCCATCCTCGTGCCGCGGCTGTTGAGCAGGATCGGCCCGCGGGTACGGGTGCCGATCGCGCGGTCGATGGCCCGTCCGACGGCTGGTGGCAGCGGGATCAGGACGACCTTGGTGCCTTTGCCGCATACGCGCAGCACCCGGTGACCGTATTCTTCGCCCAGGTCGGCGATATCGGCCCTGGTAGCTTCGAAGATCCGCAAGCCGAGCAACCCCAGCATGGCCACCAGCGCGAAGTCGCACGGGCTGGATGGTTCCCGGGCCGCGGTGAGCAGGACCTCGAACTGCAGGTGGGTGAACCCCAGAGTTGGCGATTCCGGCGGGACCGAGGGCCGGCGGACGTGCTCGGCGGGCGAGTGCTCCAGCAGGCCATCGATGACGCAGGTCCGGTAGAACCCGGCGGTGACCGAGAACCGCCGTGAGGCGGTGGAGGGCTTGAACCGGCGGATCTCCTGCATCCACCGGATGTACAGCTCCAGGTGCGGGCGGTGCGCGGCCAGCGGGTCCAGGCCATGTTCTGCGCACCAGGCTAGCGATCCTTGGTCGCTAGCGACCAAGGATCGCTGATATCTCTCCGGCGTGGCTCCAACGCTGATTCGGGCGGTGGTGCCAGAAGCGGATTGTCATGATCCGCGGCCAGGGTGTGCCTGGCCTGGTCTTCGCCGGAGGTGGTCGATGCGGACCCTTCGTGGTTCTTCGCTTGAGTGGACGGCCCGGACAGAGGAGGTGCCGCTGCGGGAGCTGATCGCGGTGCCGGTGGATGTGGGCGAGTCCTCGGCGATGGTGATGGTGTGTGATTTCACCGGGCGGGTGCTGCTGCCCGCGGTGGAGTTCCCGTTGACCCGTGCGGGGGTGGCGCAGATGTTGGCCCGGGTGAGCGGCTCGGTGCCGGCTGGGGCGCAGCTGGTGCGGGTCGGGGTCGAGGCGGCTGGTCATTACCACCTGCCGGTGATCGCGGCGGGGGTGTGGCCGGAGGGCTGGCAGGTGGTGGAGCTCAACCCGGCGCATGTGAGCGCGCAGCGGCGGGTGAACGGGCAGCGGGGCGTCAAGACCGACCGGGTGGATCTGGTGGCCATCGCTGACCTGCTGCTGGCGGGCCGGGGTTCGGCGGTGGTGGCCTGCGGGGAGCCGCTGATCGAGCTGGCCGCCTGGGTGGCGCACCGCCGCCGCCGGGGCGAGGTGCGCACCGCGACGAAGAACCAGCTGCTCACCCAGCTTGACCGGGCATTTCCGGGCCTGTGCCTGGCGCTGGCGGACGTGCTGGGCACCAAGGTGGGCCGGCTGGTCGCTGCGCACTTCGCTGATCCTGCCCGGCTGGCCCGGCTGGGCCCAGACCGGTTCCGCGAGTTCGGTGCCCGCCGGGGCGTGCAGGTCAACCGGCGGGTCGCCGCCCGCCTGGTGGAGGCAGCGCGAACGGCCCTGCCCACCAGCCAGGCCGGGATCGCCCGGCAGATCCTGCAAGCCGATCTGGCCCTCCTGGGCGATCTTGAAGCCCAGATCACCACAGCCGAGGAGCGGATCGCAGCCCTGCTGCCGGCTACCGAGTACCACGTACTGACTACCACCCCGGGCTGGGGCGTGACCCGCGCCGCCGCTTACGCCGCCGCGCTCGGGCCGCATGCCCGCTGGGGCAGCCCTGCCAAGGTCTACCGCGCGGCCGGGCTCACCCCAGCCCTCTACGCCTCGGCCGGGCGGCGCCGTGACGGTGCCATCAGCCGGGAAGGCTCGGTTCACCTGCGCCGCGCCCTGATCGGCCTGGGCATGGGCCTGTGGCAGAAAGACCCCGCAGCCCGCGCCTACGCTGCCGCCCTGCGCGAACGCGGCAAACCCGGCGGCATCATCGCCTGCGCGCTCGCCCACCGCGCCGGCAAGATCGCCTTCGCGATGGTCCGCGACCAGGCCCCCTACGACCCAGCCCGCTGGAGCTGACCAGACCCACCTTCCTTCACAACCACTGCCGCAGGTGGCAGGCTTAGGGCCAGGAAGGCCGGATCAGACGCCGTGATCGCTATGGCGGGCCTGCAAGGGCCACGCCGGGTCTAGCTTGGCGCCCGGCCTTCCGCTATCACGGAGCTCGGACGACGCCAGATGACCCGGGCAGCCCCAGGTCGCATACGTCAGCGTGAGCCCAAAGCACCCAACCCCCGCCACCCCCCAGGCGCATAGCAAGATCACAAAGCCTCGTCCCGCCACGAGGCCAGCCAGCATGCGCCTCAGCCAGCTTGACAAGACCTACAGCCAGCTAGGGAGCAGCGCAGGTCGGACTCGGTGTGGTAGCGGGAGGCGCCCTTGAACCGGGCCAGGTAGACAGCCACCGCCAGCCGCAGCTGGTCTTGGCGCGACAGACGGGCAACTCCCATCCGTGGATGTCCGCGAATTGCATTTCTGAGCAGGCTGCGGGGGATACTGGCCGCATGGTTGACGACGCCGCACGGAACCGGGCCATCTACCATGCGCTGAAGGCGGCAGATGAAGTAGCTGCAGCGCTTCAGGCGCACCTCATCGAGGAGCACGGCGCTGATCCGGATCGCGCTGCCGCACAGAGCCCCGCCACCAACCCTCTCAAACTCTTGCGGCAGGCTCGCGAACGTCTGGGTGAGGGACTTCGAGCCGTCGAGGCCGGCAACATCGCCGAGTCCGACCAGATCTCCCTGCGCAACCGCTGACCTCGGGACGAGCATGCCATTCAACATCTCGGTCAGCGGCATGAGAGTGCGGGTCTGAGCGCAGAACCACGCAGCATACTCAACATAACGAGGGGCCGGGCCGTAGCCTAACCAGGGACTATTGGCCCGAGGACGCCAGCAGTAATCGCTGCGCCCGGTATCAAGCCCTTCTTCTACTTCTCCTCACCATAATGACGGCTGCAATTACTATGACGATGGGTGAGAAGAGCGCAACCCAGCCCGTTTTGCTTATACCGCCCCCTATGGCAGTTGCTACACTGCCGAAGAAGCAGCTAGCGGGTTGTGTGACTATCTTATTGCACCGACTTTGCTCTGCTGCATAATAACTTTGCACGTAGTTGCCTGATAGAATCAAGACTGTACCAACAAAAGCGCAACCGGCTACGATTGTAAGCCTGCCGGGAATGCTGCACATCAGCCTGTTAATTATCTTAAGGCCTGCGGCTGCACCAGGCGAATTCCGTCGATCGTCCTTGGTGACAATCTGTTGCGGACTTGCTTCGGGCACATCGACGGCTTCAGTTTCGTATTCTTGGAGCAGCGCCTCCAGTTCGTCATCTAGGCGCTTGTCCTCGATCTCAGCGGCACGTGCATGCCCAAGCCGTTCACGATACTCTGGAGCCATAACCTTCAGGAAGCCCTCAAAGTCTCGAATATGGGGAACCAGAACGACGAAAGAGCCGTCCGATCCTGGGAACTTAACGCTCTTTATCTTGCCAGATCGAGCGACAACCCGCTGCGGTGACCCAAGATCGTTACGGTCAATCGATATGATTGCGACCTCCCCACTCTCCTGGCTCAGTCCTCGCGCATTCATTCCCGATTTTATCAACAATATGAGCCGAAGCCTGGTAACAACAATCTCGGCCGCACCTACAATCACCTCGCTCGGCGTCTCCACCCCGGCACGGCCTGGGAATCGGACAAAGACTGGCTCGCCGAGCGGCCCCTGGGGATAAACCCTAAGCTGGTAAGGCGCATCGCCCTGTTCGATACGGAGAGCGAGCTCCCGATCATAATGAACTTTTCCAAGTTGACTTAGAGCATGCTTCCGCACTACGAGACTCACCATATCTCCTAAGGGGTAACTCCATGACTCGAGGTTCGGCCCGCACACGGTCGCCAGGCATCCATACTTCATACCGTGCTTTTTGGCACGGTGGCTGACGAACGGGACGGATCGCGACCGAGTCGCTGGGTCGAGGTCGGCGAACGGGCCGCACTGTTCGCGTGCAGCGTCCGCGAGTCGTTCGTGGCGGGTGTCGGCGGCCGGACATTGAGAAGATGCACACCGGGGACAGCCACCAGGGGGCGGCGAGGTGAGCCCCTCGTCGAGTGCAGCCGGCGCCGCTAAGGGCTGGTCCGGCTCAAGCGGCCGCCGCGGTCACCGCCGTAAGTACCGGTGAGCCACCGGTTAGCTGTGCGACTCATTGGTGATGAGTCCGGCTCTGTAGCTGGGGCCAAGCGTCCGCGCGCTCCGCAAACGGCAGACGATCAGCGGCATGGCAGTGCGTTTGCTGCTGGCCTCGCCTCACGTGATCGGCTTGGTCAGGTAATGGCACGGGTCGGCGTTCGTCCTCAGCACTCTGCCTGCGGAATCAGTTTCGTCCCAGCGGTCGGGGACCAGGCCGTGCCCCCAGTCGTGGTATCGAAGACGCTGATACAGGCGATGGGCGCCGTCGTTGCTGACGGCCACGGCCAGTCCGATCATTGCTGCCCCGCGCTCTTTGGCCGTCCGCTCAGCACAGCCGATCAGTTTCGTCCCTGTGCCCTGCCCCCGTGGCCGGGCCTCGAGGGCATTCATTTCCGGAAATGCGCCGACCAGCTGCCGGACCTTGTCATATTTGGAGGCGGCCAGCACGGTGCACCGGCCGGCCGCTTCGTCACCGCGCCAGACCACCAGGTAGGTGGCCAGGCCAGCTCCCTGCATCCGGAACCTCTCCCGATGATGCCGCGCGTCCCCAGGATCCACTGCGGACTCCAGCAGCCGGGCGAGGTCAGCCGCTGAGCACTGCCGGATCGAGCACGCCACCCTCAGATTGTGACTCACCAGCCGCTCGGCGGCATGACAGCACGTTGGACACATTCATGTGATCGGCCGGACCGGGGGCATTTGACCAGCTATGGCCCAGCCTTGGGGGCTCACAGATCGGTTCTGGCGGCGGGTGACGATTCAGGGGCGTATATTGCCATATACGTATGTAGGGGGGCGGGTATGTCTGCACTCAGTGATGTGGCCCGGAATGAGCAGCCAAGCGATCAGGAAGAGCTGCCACGCGAGCTGGCTGATTGCTCGTTAACTACCTCTGCCGGGAAGCCCGAGCCAGCGCAGATCTGCTGGGGGGTGGTCCTGCCCACAGACGGCAATCAGATCAGGCACGACATCTGCTCGGGACGCGATGCGCGGAATCCGGATTCGAAGCATCGGGAGCCGGAAGGGATCATCTGGCTTACGTGGCCTGTGGGCAAGAGCGCGTCATCTGATTCCCCGCTGGCGGGAATGAAGGAATGCAGAAGTAGAGCCGACGGTAGGCTGCGCGACTCGGCGAAATGGATGGGCGCTGTTCTCGGCGCAGCATTGGCGGCTGTCGTAGGTGCGTCTCTGTTGACCGCCATAAGGGAGCACCGCCCAGCGGGCACAGCAATCGCCCTTGGCCTCGGCGGGTTCGTCTTGCTCGGCATCACCTTGTTTCTCGTACTGCAGGTCATGAGGCCGCAGCCGGTGTCATACACCGAAATCCAGAAAGCGCGTAAGGGCTGGGGGTCGCCCCGGTCGGCGCTCAGCAGATGGCGGGAGACGGTGGAACTTTATGAGGATCTCTACCTGCTTCGCGGAATCAGAGACCTGACCAGTCTCCGCCCGTCCATGATCATTGAGGAGCTACCCTGCTGGCCCTGGCTCAGGCGCGCGGGCACGAGCAGGGCAATCAAACCAACAGACGGCTTTGGCAGTCTCAGACCGCATACGCAGCCAGACTGCGTGAACTTCACGTCGCAGCAGCACAGATCGAGACGATCGGGGACTACTGCAAGCTTCGGGCACGAAGCACACCGCACAGGATGCCGCCCTAAGTGGCGCAGGCCCGATCGGCAGCGCGGCCATCATGGCAGCTTTCACCTGGTCCCCTGGCCTAAACAGAAGCTAGAACTGCAGCATGCCCGGCCGGCGGCCATGAGCGGACAATGCGGGTGTTGTGCCATCACGCGGAAACACACCGTGCTGACCATCCGCTATCGGCGGAAGGGGAGGTACGCAGCATGGCAGGACGCGATGCCGTCTAAACCCGCAGATAGCCCAGCGATCGTAGATCACTGAGCAACCGAGACGGGAGTGCACAGTGAGTGGCAACACGTTGACCGTTATTTCGGCCATGGCGGGAATCGTTGTGGGTTTCCTGACGTCATGGTGGTTCTCGTGGTCGGGCAAACGACACGCTCAGGCTGAGCGGGCGATCCTCGTCAGCAAGATTACCAGCCTGCAAGGCATTCTCTCTGGTGTGGCTGAATCGATAAGCGCCAAGCCCATGATCGCGAGCGCCGAAGTTGATCAGGCGCTGCACGCTCTGCCGGACAAGGCAGCCGGCGACGTCGTCACGTCGCTTAGGTCTGCCGCGTCAGCGTCCACTACTGACGTGTTTGTCCGCGCGTCACTCGGCGCCCTCCTCAACGAGCGTGGTGAGGTCAGCGTCCCGCGGCTCCTCCAGGAGGTCGCCCACTCCCTGCCCGAGGCAAGCCTCTCCTCGGTCCAGTCCTCTCTGGAGCAGCTACGCGAGTCCGGAAGAGTATCGTGGTCAGGCAATGACGTCAGGAAGGCCGAGGTCATCAGAGTCCATCCGTAACGACTGGGGGTCAGACGATCCTCAGGCTAAGGCGGGCGATGGATGGCCACAGAGGCAACGGGGGGTAGTAGATGCCATATTTGGTCGGCGTGGACTCCGGTGGAACTCACACGAACATGCGGGTGTTGGCGCCGGACGGCACGCAGAAGGCAGTGGCCGAGATCGACAGGTCTCTTAGCAGCAACCGGACAAATGCGGAGTTGCAGATAGTCTGCAGCGAGATCTTCTCCGTGATCCAGGCGCGTACCTTAGGTGAGCCGGCATGTGTCTGGATCAATGCGGCAGGTTACTCCGCAGTGTCAAGACAGCGGCTAGAGCGCCTCGTTACTGCGGCCATCTCCCGTCTCAATGTACGTGTAGGAATGGCAAACGACGGAGTGAGCTTGCTGCTGGCCCATAATTCGGAGCTGGTAGCTGTCATTGCAGGCACTGGCTCGGTGGCGATGGCCAGAAATTCTGATAATAAGGTTATCACGAGAGGTGGCGATGAGTGGGTAGTCGCGGATTACGGCTCGGCTTTCTGGCTAGGCCTTGAGGGCATCCGTGCAGGTTACCGAGCCTTGGAAGGTGGTCCTGATACTGCCCTGCTGAGCTGTATGCTCCGGCACTTCAGTCCTCTTAAGGACGACGACCGTGACGCCCGGGTCGTCGTACGGGAGATCGCCCGGAGATTGGCAAGTCTTGGCACTGACACTAAGCCGACCATCGCGTCGTTCGCCGCACAGGTAACTCGCGAGGCAGAGCTCGGAGATAACGAAGCGCAAAAGATCGTCCGGCACGCTGTAGATGACCTCGCGGGAGCAGCTGCTCGCGTCTATCGAGAACTGGCGGCTCAGGTCGAAGGGCGAGTTGTCAGCCCGCGTTTTATGCTGATCGGGAGCGTCGGATACCGATCGCCGTTTTACCTCGAGGCCTTTCGGGCATCCCTCGCCCAATTTCTCTTTGATGTGCGGGAGAGCGTAGGCAGGTCGATCGAGCTCGAATGTCAACTCAACGGACTGCCGGAGGCTCTAATACTTGCTAAGCACTTGGCCGACGGTAAGCAGATTCTAGAGTTGAGTGACCAACATCCTTTCTCCACGCAGACATCTCCACAATATAAATCTGACTGAGCCTGCATGAGATTGGCCGGGCAACGAAGACAGGGGACAGTTTTGTCACTGCCCACTCTGGCAACATTACCTGATACCGTGCGGCATATTCGACGAGAGATTGATTCTCCTGAACAGTATCAGGCCGGGTGTGGTGAATCGGCGCGCTGTCTGTCTTGCGGTGCTCGCGTTGTCTGCCCTGCTAGCCGCCCTGTTCTGCGCCGTCTGGGTGATCCCGCGTCTGCTCTACCCTGGCGTCACTTGGTTGCGGTGGACACGTCTCGATGATGTCGCCGCCGACGGTGAGCCGATCGACGATCGCGGCGCACAACTACGGGGGCCCGCGTTCAAGGGGGCCTTCCTCGGATCAGTTGGACCAGCGTTCGCGCACGGCTGCCACGACCTTGGCGAGCTGGGCGTCGAAAGCGTCAAGCTGCTCAGCTTCGGCAGCGCTCGCGACGAAGGCGTGTCGATCGCAGGCTATGCCCCCGCGCCATATCCGCTCGATGGCGCGCGTTGCGGTGATGTCCGTCAACGGGTCACCGGACACGAGGACCAGGTCCGCGCGCTGCCCGGCGGCGACACGTCCTCGGTCGGCGAGGCCGAACACTCGTGCCGGTTCAGCCGTGGCAGCGGTCAGGGCCTGCGCCGGGCTGATGCCGCACCGGACAAGGAGTTCGAGCTCTCGGTGCAGGCTTGCCCCGAACACCCCGAACACGGTCCCCGGGTTCGGGCATCCGTGCCCGCCAGCAGAGTGACCCCCGCATCGGCCAGTCGCCGCACGTTGTCCTCGGCCCGGGAGTAGGGCGGCATTTGCCAGCCATGCCATCCCGAGGTATCCGAAGTCAACCGGCGTGCCCAGGCGTCGCCGAGCGCTTCAGCGAGCCGTGGGTCCCCTACAACTGCCACGCCACCCGGTTCGCCGAGGGTGTTCTCGATGGTGGCCAGCGTCGGACCGACCACGATTCCGGCTTCGGTCATGCGTCCGGCCAGGGCCTTGTCCAGCCCGGCGTCCGCGGGGACGTGGGCCACCACATCGACACCGGCGGCCACGACCTCCTCGACACCGGCCACCGAGCTCACGTGAGCGACGACGAGCAGGCCGCGGGTGTGCGCGGCAATGATGGTTTCGGGTCCAGCGAGGGCCATAGGCCCCCGGTGCCGGAGATGATCTTCAGATAGTCCGAGCCCGCCGCGATCTGTTCCGCCACGAATTGCCCGGCCTGGTCAGCGGCGGTCAACGTCGGGAACGGGGCGTACATCATCGACGGGTGCCCGCCGGGCGCGGTGGCACCGACACCCGAGGAACGCACGTCGGCCACGTCCGGACGGGAGCCGGCCTGCTCCTTAGCGCTGGCCACCAGGTCGGGTTTGCTGAACATGTCGAGAACGGTGGTAACGCCGAAGGTCAACGATTGTGCGAGAGCGCCGGGAACAAGGTGCACGTGCGCGTCGATCAGACCGGGAAGCACCGTCCCGCCGCCCGCGTCGATCACTTCGTCCCCTTCTTGCGCGGCGGAGGCGACCGAGCACTTGGTGATCAGGCCGTCAGCGAACCGGACCGAAGTCCAGTCCTGCGACTTCGTCCCGTCGAATACCTTCGCGTTCACGATCGTCGTTGCCGCGTCCAAGGCGTCCTCCCCACGGGATCCTAAACAACCTGAATAGTAGAGGAAGGGCGAACCGGACATGAGCAGCGTTGAGATGCCCGGGCAGGGTGTGGGTGACCAGCAGCCTGAGCGGGGCCAGCCGTCGCTTCCCTAGCTGACCTTGGCGGCCAGGGGCTCGTAGGCGGGGAAAAGCTCGCCCATCCTCGCACCGTCGTCGCAGCGCTCCCGCCCCGCGAGGTAAGCGCCGAGATCTTCAACATGGACCTGGATCCCCGCCCCGAAACCGGCAAGGTAGGCCGCGGGCATGCCCCGCTCCTCCCAGACCACGGTGGTCTGGCCGCCGCCGGCGGTCAGCGTGACCTCGATGGACTGGTCCTCAGACTGGTCCGGTTCCCTGGTCAGCACCAGCAGCCGCCGCGGGGCCTGGCAGGCTTCCACCCGCCCTGTGCCTTCCCATCCGCTGGTCAAAACGTGCGCGCGATACTCGCCGCCCAGTCGCAGGTCTCCCTCAACCTCGCCCCACCAGCTGGCCAGACGCGAGGGATCGGTGAGCGCTGACCATACGGTTTCGATATCAGCATCAAAGTGGTCCTCCACGTGCACGACGCCCTTGCCATCTGCGGTTCCCAGGGTGCCCAGGAGCCGGGCGCCCGTGCTTGCGTCACCAGTCATCTCGTATCCCTTCGTGAATTCCGATCCGTTGATCAGTGAGCGTCCACCGCGGCCGCGGACCGTAGCGGCACGCCGCGGTGTCCCTCCCGCTCAGCGCTCCAGGCGGCTACCGCACCATCTCCAAGCTGGGCAATCCGGTGGTGACCTGACCCTCATCAAGCTAGTGCGCAGCCGGGCCCGCCTAGTTGATTTGGCTCGGTCAGGCTGGGTGACCGGTCTCGATCTGCCGGGCTTGCAGAAGGGATGGCATCAGGCCGGTCAGCGCGGCCCGAGCCCGGTCTCGCCGTCGAGGAGTTCCCGGGCGATGTCCAGGTGACCGGCATGTCGCGCGGTCTCCTCAATCATGTGCAGCACGACCCAGCGCACATCCGGCGGTTCGTCTTGCCCGGGGACACCGTGCCTGCCGCGCGGTCGCGCCGATAGCGGTGTCACCGCCAGCACCGCATCCGAGCTTGCGCACTGGTCGCGGTAAAAATTGATGATCTCCGCGGCGGGCTGGTCACAGTCGAATGCTGCCGTCGGACCATAGGGAGTCAGGTCCTCATCCCCAGGCGCTGGCTCGGGGTGCTGGCCGGCCACGACCCCCTGGAACCAGTGCCACTCTGCCCCGCCCAGGTGCTCGACCAGCCCGGCCGGCGTCCAGCCCGACGGCACAACCGACCGGTGCCACGAGTCCTCGTCCAGCCCCGCCACGATGGACAGCACCGCGTCACGCTGGGCGGCGAGGAAGGCCCGCAGCGCCTGGTTCTCGGCGTCCTCATCCCGATTACTTGTCATGGCCGCCTTCCGGGGATTTCTCGTGGTACAGCACCTTGACGTACTTGTGCTAGCGCCCAGTGTGGTCGGCGATCTGCCGTGGAGCGCGTACCGCCTCCTCCCCGGTGGCGCGCAGCTCTGCTCCGCAGATCGAGCGTGAGGCCATCGACGCCGCCGCGAAGATGATCTTCGAGTGAAAGACCGGACGGGTGCCTCGCTGCACTCTGGCCAGCCTGGGCCATGCATGCTGCGGCCCGGACTGGGTGTGACCTGGGAGCCGGTGAGCGGATTCGAACCGCTGACCTGCCGTTTACAAGACGGCTGCTCTGCCAACTGAGCTACACCGGCGGGTGACTGGCTGCATGGTAGCCGACCCCGGGCCGGGCCGCGCGCCCGCCGTCGCCACCGCTGCCCTGGTCAGCCGGCCGAGCTGCGGATCACGATGAGCGTGGCCCGGAACGCGATGAGCGAGTCGCAGCCGACCGGCTTGGCTGCGCAGACTGGCCGGGCTGAACTGAGGTGCGCCACCCCCGGGCGCACCGCGGCGAAGAACGCGGTGGTCATCCCGACGGACGGCGTCAGGTGCCCGTACGTCATCGGCACCAGCACGGTGGAGTCGGATCGGACCGGCGCCCACCGCCGGCCTGACGTGCCGGTCAGGTAGACGTCCACCCGCTGGCCCTCCCGCACGCAGAACGTCCCGCCGTTGCTGCTGTTGCGCAGCGTCAGCACGATGGTGGCGCCGGCTGGGAGGGGCACCACGTGGGTGTGACAGGTGCCGCCGGGTGACGGGGTGGCGGCCGGCGGGCTGGCCGAGGGGGCCGGGCTGTCCGGGCCGCCGGGATTCACTGACCCGGTCGGGGCGGCCGAGGGGGTACCCGGGCGGCCGGCCTGCGGCCCGCTGGCCTGCGACCCGCACCCAGCCAGCCCGCTGGCCAGCGCGGTCACCAGCACCGCGGTAAGCCCGAGTGCACGCCACACTGACCTGGCCACCCTGCCACCTCCCGGTCCGGGGAACGGTCGCGGCGACGGGAGCCGGCCAGTCCCTGACTACTCAAGACTTGGACGCCGCAGCGCGATCCGCGGTTCCGGTGCCGGGCACGCCGCAGCGCGATCCGCGGTTCCGGTGCGGGGCACGCCGGTGCGCCGGGCCGCGGCGCGCTGGCCGCCGCTGGTCAGGAATCCCGCTCGGCGATGATCTCGGCGCACAGCATCAGGCACTCGCCGCAGATGGCGCCGCGCCAGGCCGCGCCCGCGCCGGCCGGGGTGGCGGCCAGGCCGGCGCACTCCGGCCGGTACTTGCCGCAGAAGCTGCACCGCTCCCGGACGTCCTGGGCCGGGACGGCGCGCAGCGGCCCGGCCGCACCCGGGCCGTCCGCGGCCAGCGCGTCACTGGCCAGCGCCGTGCACCCGGTGCAGACGTACACACCTGGCCCGGCGATCAGCGGGCCGGCTTCCACCTCGGGCCGCCCGCAGAACGTGCAGCCGGCCACCCGCTGGACCGCCCGGCGCGGGCTCCACCGGCGGGAACCGCCCGCCGACTCGACGATCTGGTGTACCCGCTGATGGCTGAGCCCGAGCGCGGGGGCGACCTCGCGCAGTGAGCCGCCGTGCAGGTGCAGCCGGCGGACGGCCCGGTGGAACTCGGCCCGGGCCACCTCGGCGTCGTGTTCGGCCTCGATGAGCCGTTCCTGTGCTCGCCGGGCCGCAGCCAGCAGGTCATCGTTCACATCGTCTACCGTACCTAGACACTAGACTCAACGGCAAGGTGCGGCGGGCCAGAATGGATGTCGAGGACGGTCCCGGCGGCTTCGACTGACTCGTGAGGGTGCGCCGGCCCGGCGCACCGTGAACCAGGGAGGATGACCCCGGTGAAGTACCTCATGCTGATCTACGGCAACCAGGAGAAGTGGAACTCGATTCTGGCCGCGGACTGGCCGGCCGAGATCGCCAAGCAGGAAGCGTTCAACACCAGGTACCGGGAGACCGGCGAGCTGCTCGGCGCGTACGGCCTGGCCGACGCGGTGCAGGCCAGACTGGTCCGGCGGCAGGACGGGGCCCCGGCCGTGACCGACGGGCCCTACCTGGAGGCCAAGGAGTACATCGCCAGCTTCTACTTGCTGGACTGCGAGAGCGCCGAGCGCGCCGAGCAGATCGCGGCCGACATGCCGTGGGCCGACCAGGAGCCGGTGGAGTTGTGGCCGGTGCTGCACGAGTCGCCGGAGCCGTGAACCGGCCCGGGGCGGGCCTGGACCGCGCCGCCGAGGACCTGCTGCGCGATCTGGCGCCGCAGGTCCTCGGCGCGCTGCTCCGCCGGTACGGGCACTTCGACCTGTGCGAGGACGCCACCCAGGAGGCGCTGCTGGCCGCCGCGGTGCAGTGGCCCGCCGCGGGGCAGCCGGCCAATCCGCGGGCCTGGCTGATCACGGTGGCCTCCCGCCGGCTGCTGGACCAGGCCCGCAACGAGCAGTCCCGGCGGCGCCGGGAGGACCAGGTGGCGGTGGCCACACCGCAGGCCGAGCTGCTCGGCCCGGCCGCGGACGCCGGCCCTGGGACCGGCCGCGACGACTCGCTGGCCCTGCTGTTCGGCTGCTGCCACCCGGCGCTGCGGCCGCCCAGCCAGATCGCGCTGACGCTGCGCGCGGTGGGCGGCCTGAGCACCGCCCAGATCGCGGCCGCGTTCCTGGTTCCCGAGGCGACCATGGCCCAGCGCATCAGCCGGGCCAAGCGCACGATCAAGGACAGTGGCGTGCCGCTGGCCGTGCCCACCGGCCCCGAATTTGCCGAACGCCTCGCCGCGGTACTGCACACCCTCTACCTGATCTTCAACGAGGGTTATGTCAGCAGCGGCGGCCAGCAGCTGACCGCGCCCGCGCTGTCCGGGGAGGCCATCCGGCTCGGCCGCTGGCTGCACCGGCTCCTCCCGGACGACGCCGAGGTGGCCGGGCTGCTGGCGCTGATGCTGCTGACCGACGCCCGGCGGGCGGCCCGGACCCGGCCGGACGGGAGCCTGGTGCCGCTGGACGAGCAGGACCGTGGCCAGTGGGACCAGGCGCTGATCGCCGAGGGCACGGCGCTGCTCACCGCGGCGCTGCCGCGCGGCGAGCCCGGGTCTTACCAGCTGCAGGCCGCCATCGCCGCGGTGCACGACGAGGCGGCCGGCGTGGACAGCACCGACTGGCCACAGATCCTGGCCCTGTACGACCTGCTCGGGCGGCTCGCGCCGAACCCGGTGACAGCGCTGAACCGGGCCGTAGCGGTGGGCCGGGTGCACGGCCCGGCGGCCGGCCTCGACGCGCTGGCCGCGCTGGCGCCGGACCGCCGGATGACCGCCCACCACCGGCTGCACGCGGCCCGCGGGCACCTGCTGGAACGGGCCGGCGAGCCCGCGGCCGCGGCGGCCGAGTACCAGGCCGCCGCCCGCCGCGCGACCAGCCTTCCCGAACGCCGCTACCTGACCGCCCAAGCGGCCCGGCTAGCCGCCGCAGCCGGTCAGCGCGGTGAGTCAGGCCCGGCCCGCGGGCCCAGACAACCGCGCTGATGTAGCTGCGGCTGGCGGCGGCTAGCCGGGCGTGGCCACCTCGCCGGGCGGTTCCTCCGGCCCGGCCTGCGGCCGCACATTCTCCGGACCAGGCTGACCGGGCTGCGTCTTCCCCGCCTTGGCCGCGGTGGCCCGGCGGCGGATGTTCTCCAGGCTGGCCTGCAGGGCCAGCCACACCGCCCCGAGGGTGACGCTGGCGGGCAGGTCACCGCGGATAGTGCCGGAGGGTTCCGCCTGGTCACCGAGGGCCTCCACGGCGGCCCGGGCCGCCTTGACCAGGTCCGGGTCGGTGGCCTCGATGGTCAGGCTGGTGCCGGTGACCCGGAGCACCATGTGCCGCCGGCCCCGTTCTTCGGGCTGTTCGTCGCTGGTCCCGGTGACATCGGCGGCGCGCAGCGCCTCCCGGGCCTGGTCCAGGTCGACGCCGAGCGAGGCCAGCGTCCGGGCCGCGGCGCTGTCCGGGTCGTCGAGAGCGGCCAGCAGCAGGTGGTGCGAGCCGACTGGCCGGGGCCCGGCCAGCCGGATGGCACCGGTCACGCTGGCCTCCGCGGCCAGCGTGACCGGCAGGTCGTCCTCCGCCCCGCCCTCCCCGCCCAGGCGGCGCAGCATGCGCTGGCTGGCGCCTGCCTGCGCGGCGGGCAGCAGGTCGGTCACGGCCTGGCGGACCGCGTCCAGGTCACCGCCGTGCGCCTGGATGATCTGGGCGCCCACCCCGTCGCCCTCGCGCACCAGGCCGAGCAGGATGTGCTCGGTGCCGATGTAGTTGTGCCGCAACTGGAGCGCCTCGCGCAGGGCCAGCTCGAGGATCTTCTTGGCCCGTGGGGTGAACGGGATATGCCCCGGCATCGTCACCGTGCCGGTGCCGACCCGGGCGATGACTTCCTCCCGCACGGCCTCGTGTGTCATCCCGAACTTGCCGAGGACCACGCTGGCCATGCCGCGCTGAACGGCCAGCAGCCCGAGCAGGATGTGCTCGGTGCCGATGTAGTTGTGCTGCAGCCCGCGGGCCTGTTCCTGGGCGTTGACGACGACGCGGCGGGCCCGGTCGGTGAATCGCTCGAACATGGTGCCACCGTGCATCAGGCTGTCAACCCTGTCAATACTATGCTAATAGCAGGGGTAGGAGGCGTTATGGACTGGGAAGACCGGCTCGACGAATGGGAGCTGGAAATCGAGCTGTCCGCGCAGCTGGAGGGCTCGGACTGGGTGCCGCTGGACCGGGCCGCGGCCGAGACCGGGGCGTCCCGGGCCGTGCTGCGCACCTGGTACCGGACCGGGCAGATACCGTCCAGGCTGGTGGACGGGCCGCACGGGCCGCAGCGGCTGGTCCCGCTGGCCCTGGTCGCGGCCCGGGCCGAGGCCTCGCCGCGGGTGCGCCGCACGGCCGAACGCCGGCTGGCCGACCAGGCCGAGCTGGAGATCCTCCGGCACCGGGTCGACCAGCTCGAACTCCGGCTAGCCGCGCTGGAACAGCAGCCACGGCCCGGCGCGCCGTGACGGCGGACCGATGAGTCTGGGCCACCGGCCGCGTCTCATGCAGGGGACGTACGCGCCGCGGTGTGCTGGCCGCCGCGTGGCGCGGGCCAGCAGCCGGCGGAGGGCAGCGCGACATGAGCAAGGTGTTGTGGCATATCACCATGTCGCTGGACGGGTTCGTGGCCGGCCCCGGCGATGACATGGGGTGGCTGTTCGGCAGCGCGTTCGCCCCGGACCCGCGGTTCGTGCTGCACACCCTGGACCAGATCGGCGCCATCCTCATCGGGCACCGCACGTACCACGGCGGCGACGCGGAACAGGGGGCCAAGACCGAGAAGGGCGAACCGTACGGGGGCGCGTGGCGTGGCCCGCAGTTCGTGTTCACCCGGGACGACCCGGGCACGGCCGCCCCGGGTTTCACGTTCGTGGGCGGTGACATCAAGCAGGCGGTGCAGCTGGCCAAGGACGCGGCGGGCGGCAAGTACGTCTCGGTGCTCGGGCCGGGCCTGGCGGCCAAGGTGCTCGACGCCGGCCTGCTGGACGAGATCCTGGTGCACGTGGCCCCGGTCCTGCTCGGCGACGGGATCCGGCTGTATGACCATCCGGGCGCGGCCACCGTCCAGCTCGAGCCGGCCGGGCCCACCCCGCAGATGACGAACATCTGGATGCGGGTCAGGCCGGGCCAGTAGCGGGACGCGGGCCGCCGGGCCCGGCCGGCCGCCGGATACTCCTGGGGGAGTACCAGCCGATCAACCCTGGGAGGGCGACGCCCGCGCCGATCGTGCCTACGCTGCTGACATGCGGTATGTCCGGGCGGCGTGGCGGCGCTGGGTGAACTCCCCGGCCAGGGACGTCATCTTCGCTCTCGGGCTGACCGTCATCCTGGTCAGCGGCAGCTACGGCGAGGGCCATCCCAAGTCCCCCGCGGACATCATCCAGTTCAAGGGGCTGACCATCCCGCACCCCGGGCCCGGCGCACTGGCCCTGGTCGCGATAGCCTGCCTGGCGCTGATCTGGCGGCGCCCGTGGCCGGTCGCGGTGCTCGGCATAAGCACCGCCGCGGTATGCATCTTCAGCCTGCTCGGCTACGTCAACGGGGCCGCCCTGCTCGCCCCGGCCATCGCCGTCTACACCGTCGCCACCCAGGTCACCGCGTGGCGGGCGGCCGGGCTGGCGCTGGCCACGCTGACCGTGCTGATGGCGGCCACCGCGGCCGCGAACCCGTTCGGCAACGCGACCGGCGGTGGCTTCTACCTCATCCCGGGCCTGATCATCGCGGCGCTGCTGGCCGGGATCGCGGTAGCCAACCGGCGCGCCTACGTCGCCTCGATCCAGGACCGGGCCCAGCAGGACGCCCGCCGGCAGGTGGTGGAGGAACGGCTGCGTATCGCCCGGGAACTGCACGACGTGGTCGCGCACACCATGGCCACCATCAACGTGCAGGCCGGGTCGGCCGCTCACGTGCTGCCCACCCGCCCGGAGGTGGCCGCCGAGGCGCTGCAGGCGATCAAGGCGGCCAGCAAGGACGGGCTCCGTGAACTGCGGGCCATCCTCAACGTGCTGCGCCAGGCCGACGACGCCGACCCGGTCCAGCCCGCGCCGGGACTCGGCCAGCTGGACAGCCTGGTCGCCGGGGCCCGCCGGGCGGGCCTGGAGACCACGCTGACCGTGGCCGGGCCGCCGGTCCGGCTGCCCGCCGCGGCCGACCTCGCGGCCTACCGGATCATCCAGGAATCGCTGACCAACTCGATCCGGCACGCTGGGCCGGCCACCGCTGCCGTGTCAGTCAGCTACACGCAGGACGAGGTGCGCATCTCGGTCACCGACACCGGGCTGGGCCAGCCGGCTGACATACCGGGCCCGGGGCCGGGCGGGCACGGGCTGGCCGGGATGCGCGAGCGGGCCGCGGCGGTCGGCGGCTCGGTCGAGACCGGTCCCGCGGCCGGCGGTGGTTTCCGGGTCCGGGCCTGGCTCCCGGTGCACGCCCCGCCCGGCCGGGACGGTAGCCTGGCCGGCCCACGACCGGGACCCGAGCCCGCGGCCGAGCAGGACGCCGCGGCACCGTCTGCGCTGGGTGCGGCCGACGACGGCGGGCAGCCATGATCCGGGTGGTGCTGGCGGACGACCAGGCGCTGATCCGGGCCGGCTTCCGGGTGCTGGTCGACGCGGCTGACGATCTCCAGGTGGTCGGTGAAGCCACCAACGGCGAGCAGGCTGTCCGGCTGGCCCGCAGCGAGCGCGCCGATGTGGTGCTGATGGACATCCGGATGCCCGGCGTGGACGGCCTGGAGGCGACCCGGCGCATCTCGGCCGACGAGGACCTGGCCGGCGTCAAGGTGATCATCCTGACCACGTTCGAGTCCGATGAGTACGTCTACCGGGCGCTCCGCGCCGGGGCCAGCGGCTTCCTGGTCAAGGACACCGAGCCGGCTGAGCTGCTGCAGGCGGTGCGGGTGGTGGCCCGGGGCGACGCGCTGCTCTCGCCCAGCGTGACCCGGCGGCTCATCACCGACCTGGCCCGCCGCCCGGAACAGCCGCCCCCCAGCGGGCAGGTGCTGGCCGGGCTGACCGACCGGGAACGGGAGGTGCTGGCCCTGGTCGCCGAGGGCCTGTCCAACGACGAGATCGCGGCCCGGCTGTTCCTCAGCCCGCTGACTTCGAAGACTCACGTCAGCCGGATAATGACCAAGCTCAGCGCGCGGGACCGGGCCCAGCTCGTGGTCCTCGCCTACGAGAGCGGGCTGGTCACGCCGGGGGGCCGCGGAGCGCGGTGAGGGCCGCCCGGCTCAGCCGCTCTGGCTCACCCGGTGCCGGAACAGCCAGGACGCCGCGGCCACCGACACGCCGCGCCGCCACCCCCCTGGTCGTTCGAGGCCCTGCTCCGCCAGCTGGTGGACGAGCGGTCCTACCCGGTACTGCACCGCCTGGCCTGGTCGGCCGCGATCGGTGACGCGCCGTCCGGCATGGACGAGACGGCCGAGTTCCGGTTCGGCGTCGAGTGCATCCTGGATGGCGTTGCGCAGCTGATCGAGCGGCATGCGAACGGACGGTCAGCGGGCCGCACCGCGGCGGGCTGACGCCAGCGGGCGCGGCCGGCTCAGCGCCGGCCCGGCCGGGCCAGCAGCCGGGCACCGCGGCGTTCGGTCAGCCGCCCTGTACCCGGTAGGAGCCGCCGTGCTCGGCCTGGTAGTCAGAACCGACCGCGTCCGCCTCGGCCCGGGTGGCGTACCCGGCGGTCCGGCTGACGTTGACCTCGTGCCCATCCGGGTGAACCCAGATGGTCCCCCACGGGCCACCTTCGGCCCGGGCCAGGCGGCGGGTGATCTCGTCGTTCACGGCGTTGTGCAACTCGGTGGCCTGGGCGGTACCGGACGGCAGCTGGGCGCGCAGGTAATAGTCGTTCGCGTCCACCGTGTCGTCGATCTCGTCCCAGGAGGAAGCATCGCGGGGCACCTGCCCGGTGTCCTGATCTTCCTTGATCATGAGCATGATGGCATCGGCGTAAC
The DNA here is from genome assembly GCA_963834515.1 of uncultured Actinomycetes bacterium. Lineage (GTDB taxonomy): Bacteria > Actinomycetota > Actinomycetes > Streptosporangiales > Streptosporangiaceae > RYN-230. Next base: position 80,192 of record CAWICB010000004.1, read on the forward strand.
GGTCGACGTCCGCGGTACTGATCATGAGACGGCCCTCCATACTGCTGGAGCACGTTCACTGTCGCGCGGCGGCGGCCCGGCGGCCAGGGAAGTTCGGCCGGGCCGCAGGGGACCTCAGTCCCGGTTCCAGCCGGGGCCCCGGTCCCGGCCCAGACGGCCAGGGAGGATCCGGATGACGGGGTCAGTGCGATTCGGCCTGGTCGGCACCGGTTACTGGGCCCGCAGCGCACATGCGCCCGCGCTCGCCGCCGCGGCCGCCGACCCGGCCAGCGGCATCGAGTTCAGCGCGGTGTGGGGCCGTGACCCAGGCGCCGCCGCGGACCTGGCCGCCCGGCACGGCGCCGCCCCGCACCACGACCTGGACGGTTTCCTGGCCAGCGTGGACGCGGTCGACTTCGCGGTCCCACCGGACGTGCAGGCCCCGATCGCCATCCGGGCCGCCCGGGCCGGCAAGCACCTGCTGCTGGAGAAGCCCATCGCGCTCACCGGGCCGGGCGCCGACGAGCTGGCCTGCGCGGTCACCCAGGCCCGGGTCGCGTCGGTGGTCTTCTTCACCGCCCGGTTCCAGCCCGACGTGCGGGCCTGGCTGGCTGACGTGACCGCGACCGGTGGCTGGGCCGGCGGGCACGCCGTCTGGCTGGGCACCGCCCTGCAGCCGGGCAGCCCGTTCAACACGCCGTGGCGGCGGGCCAAGGGCGGCCTGTGGGACCTCGCCCCGCACCTGATCTCCCTGCTGTGGGCCAGCCTCGGCCCGGTCACCGCGGTGACCGCGGACGCCGGGCCGGCCGACGTGACGCACCTCATCCTGCACCACGCGGGCGGGGCGACCAGCACCCTGACCGTGACGCTGAGCGCGGCCGAGACCGCCGCGGGCGCCCACCTGGAGCTGTGGGGGCAGGCGGGCCGGTCCGCCGCCCCGGCCGAGACCGGGCAGCCGGGGCCACCGCTGCGCACCGCGCTCGGCGAACTGGCCGCGGGGGCCCGGTCCGGGCAGCTGAGCCATCCGTGCGACGTGCGGTTCGGCCGCGCGGTGACCCAGGTGCTGGCCGATGTCCAGCAGCAGCTCGACGCGCGCCGCGGCTAGACCTTGGGCGGCCAGGGCACCCAGGGCTAGCCTCAGGAGCAGGCCTGTGCGGACGCGTGATAGCTGGCCGGCGGGTGACTGATCAGGTACGAGGTACCGGATGACACCAGGAACAGGGTGACCCGCCAGCTCGTGCAGGCGGTGTGCGTGGCGCTGCTGGCCGGAGACTGATGGCTGTTGAAGGTGACCGACGCGGTCGTCTTCCCGCTGGGCGTGCTGCCCAGCGCGACGAGTGTCTCGCTGGAGTCGCTGGAGGACGCGTAGCCGGCCTCGAACGCCTGTGCGGTCTCACCGGGGTCGGCGCCCGGGGCGAACAGGCTAATGTAGGCCGGGTAGTCATGGCTGTTGATGGCCGCGAAGTAGCGGCCCAGGAACGCGCTGACTGATCCGGCGGCCGGGCCCGACACGCCAGGGCCGAGCGCGACCGCCGAGCTGCCCGCGGTGGCGGTCGGCGTGGACGGCACCGCTGAGCTGGTCCCGCTGGACGGCGACGTGGCGGCCTGCGACCCGCCGCCGCCGGCCGACGGTTTAGTGCTGGCGGGCGGCTGGGTAGATGCGGCCGGGCGGACCGTGTGGTGGGTCGCTGCATACCAGCCACCCGCGCCGCCCAGGACGGCCACCACGGCCGCGACGATCATCAGCCACCCCGGGACACCGCGCCGCCGGCGCGGTGGCTCCGGATAGGGGTCAGGGTAGAACTCCGGCTCACTGGGCTGGACGCCGCCCCCCAGCGGCACGGGCGGCAGCGGCGGCCCGGGGGCGGGCGGAGGTGACGGTGAAAGGATGGGGTACAGCGGCCGGCACCGGCGGGACGCCGCTGGTGAGCGCGGGCGGTCCCCGGCGCTGCGGGGGCGCGGGCTGGGGAGGTGGTGGCGGGGCGGCCACGGCCGGGCGGCCGGCAGGCCCCGCGTCGGTCCGCGGGTATGACTCCGGCTGGTACCGCCCTGGCCGGGCCGGCTCTGGCGGGTAGGACGGCGGCCCGCCCGGCTCGGCGGGCGGCCCGCCCGGCTCGGCCTGCGGAGCGGCGGTAACCGGCGCGTCTTCGCCGCCGGCTGGAGCCAGCCTCGCTCCGCAGTTGGTGCAGAACCGCATGGTCTCGCCCACCCGGTGGCCGCATCGGGTGCAGAAACTCGCCATCGATCCCTCGTCACTGGGCTTGCTCGCCCGGTAGTCAGCTGATCGAGATGCTGGTTTCGCCGCCGAGCAGTTCGGCCTCCGGATCGAGCATGCGGATAGCCACGTCGATTCCTTCGAGCATGCAGGCGTGTACCGCCGCGACGGTGGCCCGGGTCGATTCGTAACGGAGCGTCTGGTACATGTCGTTGCCGCGCCCGCTCCAGTCCTGGATCTGCCGGCCAATCTTCATCCTCAGCAGCCGGAACGGGGACATGTAGATCCACAGCGACCAGCCCACGTACAGGTCGCGCCCGTGCGGGAAGCAGGAGATGTAGCAGGCGAACACGCCACGGCGCAGTTCCAGGTAGTGCCGGGCACCCTCACCCGGGGGCAGCAGCGTTCTGGGCTGGAAGGAGTCATAAGGCGTGTCGTGGCGGCGCACCGCCTGCCGGATGTACTCGAACGCGGTGCCCGCGACCTCGGCCCGGAGCCCGAGCAGGCGGCTCCACTGCCCCAGCAGAGCTGGCACCGGCATCAACAGGTATGCGATCAGCAAGGCGATCGCGACCAGCAGGCTGACGATGGAGTCCAGGCTGAGAATGGCGAGGCTCCGGGTTACCGCGGCCACGATGAGCAGAAACAGGAATATCAGCGTGTCCAGCGCGAGGCCGGCCACCGCGAACAGCGCCCCGCGACGGACGAGCTGCCAGCCGAACCGCTTATTCCGCAACGGATCGAAGCTCGGATCGCCGGTGAGGTCGTAATAGCGCACCCGCTGAGCAGCCTGGGTGGCCTCCCGCAGCACGTCCTCGGGAGGAACCGGCACCGCCTGCTCGTCCGGCGCGGCCCGGTCATCGATCCGGATCCGGGCCGCACCGTCGGCCACCGGCGGCCTGTCCGGGCCGCTATCCCGCCGGTGCGTCCCACCGGGCGCTCCCGGCGTGGGTCCAGGCCGGGACCCAGATTGGGGCCCGGCGTCCCGGCCGGGCCACGGCTGGCGGAGAGTGTGTTCAGCGCCCAGGCCGGCCGGGCCCGGGCCGTCTGGGATGCCCTGTCCACCCATTCCGGTGGGCTGCCCGCAGTTCCCACAGAATGCGTCGTCAGCGTTGACTGATAAGCCGCATTCCGGGCACATTCGTGCCATACCTATCCCCCCTTGATCCCGCCCCTTCAGCCGGAGATTCCCGCCCCTTTCCGGCTAACCGCAAGTATAGGAATCACCCGGCCAGATGAACAGCATGCTATCCGGGGATGGCGGGAGCCGCCGGCCAGTACTACCGCCGCAGCGTGGTCTTGTCGGGCATCAGGGTGGCGACCGGGGTGGCGGTCTCCGGTGCACGGTCGCGGCATGGCCGCAGCATCGATGATCATCGCGCCGCAGGATAGTGACGCGCCAGGCCTGGCTGCCGACGATGATCAGGCTGCTGCACGAAACGACCAGACAGGGCACGCGGCGATTTACCGCGGGTATGAGTCTGAGCTTGTGGAATGAACAGACGGCTGGGCCTAAGGGCCGGCTGGGTCAGCCGGCCCGAGTCGGCGGCGGGCTGGGCGCCACCCCGGCCCGTGCCGGGGATGGCACCGGCGCCGACTTACCGCCGGCCGGCTGGCCGGAGCCGTAGTGCGGTGCCCGGGCCGGGCCGACGAGCAGCAGCACCTGCCCCGGCGCCCACGGCAATCATCCGGATTCCCGGCCCGGCGCAGCGCGCAGCCCAGCACCGGGCCGTAGTGGGCCGCGTACACCGCCTCGAAGCGGTGCCTGTGGCGCTGGTCAGCATCTGGCGGCGGACTCGGCAAGACTTGACTCCCTCCCGGGCCTGCTGCGTTCAATACCAGGCACATGTCCGCTCCGGCCCGGGCATTTCACCGGCTGGCCCGGGCCGCTGCTCAGCTAGCCGCCAGCCCAGCTGGCCAGCTAGAGTCCTGGTGAATCTGCGATCACTTCGATGGAGCAGGCGTGGATTTCGCTGAGACCGCCGAGCACCGCGACCTGCGGGCCGCCGTCGCCGCCATAGCCAGCAGCTTTGGCCCGGGCTACTACACCGGTCACGCCGCCGCGGGGACGCCCTGCGATGAGCTCTGGGCCAGGCTTGGTGAAGCCGGGTTCATTGGCGTGAACATCCCGGAAGAGTATGGCGGCGGGGGCGGCGGGCTCACCGAACTGGCCCTGGTCTGTGAGGAACTCGGCGCGCAGGGCACGCCGCTGCTGCTGCTGCTCGTCTCGGCGGCCATCTCGGCCGGGGTGATCGCCGAGTTCGGCACCGACGAGCAGCGCAAGACCTGGCTGCCCGGGCTGGCCGCCGGGACCAGCAAGGTGGTGTTCGCGATCACCGAGCCGGACGCCGGCTCGAACACCCACCGGCTGTCCACCACGGCCACCCGGGACGGGTCGGGCTGGCGGCTGCGCGGCACCAAGTACTACATCTCCGGGGTGGACGAGGCCGAGGCGCTGCTGGTGGTCGCCCGGACCGGTACCGGCGCGCGCGGAGACGCGGAACTGTCCCTGTTCATCGTGCCCACCGACGCCCCCGGGCTGCAGGCCAGCGTGCTGCCGGTCGACCTGATGCTGCCCGAGCGTCAGTTCACCCTGCACTTCGACGACGTCCCGCTCGGTCCCGGGGCCCTGGTCGGCGGCGAGGGCGCGGGCTTCCGGCAGGTGTTCCACGGGCTGAACCCGGAGCGGATCACCGGCGCCGCCACCTGCGTGGGCATCGCCCGGTTCGTGCTCGGCGGCGCGGCCAGGTACGCCACCGAACGCCAGGTGTGGCAGGCCCCGATCGGCACCCACCAGGGCGTGGCGCACCCGCTGGCCCGGGCCAAGATCGAGACCGAACTGGCCGGGCTGATGACCCGGCGGGCCAGCTGGCAGCACGATCATGGTGAGCCGGCCGGCGAGGCCGCGAACATGGCCAAGTACGCAGCCGCGGAAGCCTCCATCGCCGCGGTGGACGCGGCCATGCAGGCGCATGGCGGCAACGGTTTCGCCACCGAGTACGGGCTGGTGCCGTACTGGGGCCTGGCCCGGCTGCTCCGGGTGGCCCCGGTCAACCGGGAGATGATCCTCAACTTCGTGGCCCAGCACAGCCTGGGCCTGCCCCGCTCGTATTAGGGCGGCCGACCTGGGCGGGACCGGACAAAGAGCGGCACCGTGGACCTCGCGCGCTGCCTCATCCAGCGGATCAACGTGGGTGACTCGCTGACCCGGTCCGCGGCGGCCCGGCCGGGCCAGCTGGCCGTGGTGGACGGCCCGCGGCGGTGGACCTACGCGCAGTTCAACGGCTGGGTGAACCAGATCGCGCACGGCCTGGCCGGCCGCGGCTACACCCGGGGCGACGCGCTCGGCCTGGCCTCCGGCAACAGCGCCGAGTTCCTGGCCGTCTACTTCGCCTGCGCCAAGCTGGGCCTGGTCTGCGTGCCGGTCAACCTGGGCTGGCGGCCGGACGAGGTGGCCTACGTGCCAGGCCACTCCGGGGCCCGCGGCCTGGCGGTGGAGACCCAGCTGATCCCCCAGGTCCGCGACGCCGTGGTCAAGGTGGCGGCGGTGGCCGACGTGGTCGTGCTGCCCGGCACCGGGGCCAGCTTCGGCGCGGTCGGCACGCCGATCACCGGCGTGCGGGTGGCCATCATGGGCCCGGACGGCGGCCTGCTGCCGCCCGGCGCGCAGGGTGAGATCGTCTACCGTGGCCCCAGCACGATGGCCGGGTATCTGCCTAACGCCAGTGCCACCGGCGCGGCGTTCGCCCACGGCTGGTTCCACTCCGGGGATGTGGGCCGGTTCGGGCCGGACGGCGTGCTCTGGTTCGCGGACCGGTACAAGGACGTGATCAAGAGCGGCAGGGAGAACGTCGCCTCGATCGAGGTGGAGAAGGCGGTGTACGCCGCCGGCCCGGACGTCGCCGAGGCCGTGGTGGTAGGGCTGCCGCACGAGCGGTGGAGCGAGGCCATCACCGCCGTGGTGGTGGCCAGGCCCGGTGCGGCCATCGACCCGGCTGGGCTGCTGGCCGCGCTGCGCGGCCGGCTCGACGGGTGCAAGGTGCCCAAGGCGGTGATCGCGGTGGACGAGCTGCCCAAGACCTCCACCGGCAAGATCCAGAAGAACGTGGTCCGGGACCAGCACCCGGCCCCCTACGACACCTGACCCCCGCCACCCACCCGACGTCCCGGACCCGCGCCCGCCCCCGACCCGCGCCCAGCCCCGTTCCGCAACCGCGCCCAGCCCCGTTCCGCAACCGCGCCCGCCCCGTTCCGCAACCGCGCCCGCCCCGTTCCGCAACCGCGCCCGAGCCCCGTTCCGCAACCGCGTGGTTGAAACAATCACTCGGTCCTGACCGCGTGGCTGAAACATTCACGCGGTTGCAGCCTGGGCGGCGCCCAGGCTGGGCGGGGGTGGTTCACTGCTTCTTCGGCCTGTACTTGAGCCGCCGCCGGGCCTGCTCGCTCCGGCCGGTGCGTTCGTTATCCTCGGCCACCTTCCGGGCCTGGTTCAGGTCGGCCAGCGTGAGCAGGCCACCCCGGAGCAGGAACTCGGCCAGCTCCCGCTGGTGGCCGGCCTCTTTCCAGATCAGGCCCTGGAGCAGTTTCTTGTAGTCCGACACCGCGCCCTCACCGCTCAGGTCCAGCGCGACGACCACGTCCATCATCGGCACCGGCTGCGGGGCGGGCCGTCCCAGGATGTATTCCTGATAGTGGAAGGCCATGGCCATCCGGGCGGCCACGTTGCGCTGGAAGTAGACCCGCACCCGCTGGGCGGCGTCGGGGCGCGGCGGGCTGCCCCGGCGGGCCGGCCCGCCGTCCGGCCGGACCGGCTTCTCCTGGGTGACCGGCTGCTCGTCCTGGCCCGGCTCGGCGGGCCCGGGACCGCCCGGGACGGAGATGTCCAGCCGCAGCGGCAGCACCCAGTTCCCGACGCTGACCAGCCACGTGCCCGCCTCCAGGACGACCGGCAGCGTCTCGTAGTGCAGCGCGGGCGCGACCGGGAGCACGTGCCGGGCCGCCTCCTGCACGCCGCGCGCATCCATCGGCGCGGAACCGGGGTAGCACGCCAGGTAGACCGGGTAGCTGCTGTCCCGGCTGAACAGTTCCCACCGGTGGTGGACGTAGCGCAGGCCGGCGCAGCGTGGCGACCGGTGCAGGGTCAGGTCACGGTTGCCGCTGAGCAGGGCCCGGTCCAGCCAGGTGATCTCGTCACGCGGGCAGCGCACCCAGTCGCCGCGGGAGAGCGGCCGGATGAAAAGCTGGCCGCGGCCCGGCGACGGCTGGGTCAGCCGATCTCGACCCGGGACTGCGGCGCGTCCTGATTCTGGCCCCACTGAATCGAGTCGCCGTCGTGCAGCGGGTGCTCCCCGGCTAGCGGGCTGCCGTTCAGGACCAGGCCGTTCAGGCCCAGGTTGGCTATCCACCACTGACCGTCAGAGTACGTGAAACGGGCATGCTCCCTGGACACGGTGGGCACATCCGGCAGCGCGAGTTCCACTGCGCCACGCCCGGCCCGGGCCCCGGATGTCCGGGTCTGCGACACGTAGTCCCCGGTGCGCAGCCGCAGCAGCGGGACCGGGCTCGGCACCGGCGCGGCCACGGTGACCAGCCCACCGGCCGGGACGGCCGGCGCGACCGGCGCGGCGGTGGTGCTGCCGTCGTGCGCGAACTGCCACTCCCCGGGGGCCCGGTTGACCTGTGGCTGAGGCACGCCGGTCCCGGGGTGGGACGGATGATCAGCTGGCTGTGGCTGGTAGCCGGGCGGCACGGCCTGGAACGCGCCCGGCGCCCCGGCGCCCAGCGGCCGGCCCTGCCGGAGCTGGAACCGCCCCGGCGGCACGGCCGGGTCGGGCAGCACGGTCACCTCGGGCGGCCCGTACCCGGCGAACCGGGCTTCGTGCGCGGCCACCTGCTCCGCGTACACCTCGGCCGCGCTCGCACCGACCAGGCCGATGTCGATCCGCTCGGCCAGCGAGTCGTAGTCGCGCTGGTTGAGCCGCAGCTCGATGGCGTTTGGCGCGAGCAGGGCGCCGCTGGGCGTGACCACGAACACCTCGGGCAGGTGGCGCAGGGCCAGCTGCAGGACTTCCTGCCCGTCCCGCCACGGCCGGCTGGCCGCCCCGCGGATCCACGGATGATCCCGGGTGAAGCCCAGCAGCCGCAGCGCCAGCACGAACCCGGCACCCACCGCCGCGAGCAGCAGGAGCAGCGCGGTCGCCCCGGTCAGGGAGCGGGTGATGAGGTACATCAGCACCCAGCCGCCGGCCACGCTGCCCGCGATCACCCACCGCCTGCGGGACCGGCCCGGCGGGTGGGCCACCGGTGAGCGCCCGAGCGGAGCACGGGGCGGCCGGCGCACGTCCTCCATGCGGTCAGTCATCTGCACCTAGTCCTACATATGTCGGGCCGCGGCGCGGCCGCTCAGCTGGTCGGTTACCGGGGCGCACTGGCCCGTCTGATCAACTGTGCGGATCGCGGGCGGCCCGGTCAACGAATTCGACGCCACTCCCAGACATCTGGAAGTTGTGCCCTTCAGACGGCTCATGCCCCGCGCGGATGCGGGACGCGCGGGGCATGAGCGGGGTGTGCCCGCCGGCCCGGGTGAGGTTCACGGGCCGGCGGGCACTGGTCCGGGGCCGCCGGCCGGCCGGGTCTGGATCGCGGCCTGGCGCCCCGACGGGATCCGGCTCGGGGGTAGCCGGATCCCGGTTCGGAGGGACCTGCCTGGGTCAGGCGGCAGGCCCGGTAGTCAGGGTGACAGTGGTGCTGTGCGACTGGCCCGCCTGGTCGGTCCAGTTGATGCTGATCTTGCTGCCCGGGTGGTACTTGGTCAGCAGCGACGAGATGCTGCTCGGGGACGTGACGGTGTGCCCGGCCACCGAGGTGATCGCGTCACCCTGGGTCAGCCCGGCCTGGGCGGCCGCAGACCCGGACACCACGCCGGCCACCTCGGCGCCGCTGGCGGTGGTGCCGCCGCCGCTGCTGCTGCCACCGAAGCCGCCGAACCCGCCGAAGCCGCCCGTGCTGGCGCTGGTGACCTGCACGCCGAGGAACGCGGTCGCGCCGATGTGCACGGTGGACGACGCCCGGCCCGCCTCGATCTGGTTCGCGATCGTGGTCGCCTTGCTGATCGGGATGGCGAACGCCTGGGTCGCGGTCTGGCTCTGGCTCGAGAAGCCAGTCGTCGAGATGTTGCTGGATGCCGCGGTGTTCATGCCGACGATCTGCCCGGACCGGTTGACCAGCGCACCACCCGAGTCACCAGGCTGGATCGGCGCGTTGGTCTGGATCATCCCGTGCAGCTGCTCGGCCGTGCCGGCGCTCTCATCTGAAGCGGTGATGCTCTGCCCAAGCTGGGTTACCTTGCCGGTGGCCACGGCCGGGGTGCCGCCCTTGCCGAGGGCATTGCCCAGGGCCACCACCTTGTCGCCGGCGCTGGCGGCGGACGAGCTCAGGCTGACCGTCTGCAGCCCGGAAGCGTTCTGCAGCTGGAGGACCGCGACATCGTCCGTCTCGTCGTAACCGACCACCTTGGCCGTGTAGGTGCGCCCGTTCCCCACGTCCCGGGCCTTGATTTGGGTCGCGCCGCGGATCACGTGGTTGTTGGTCAGCACCTCGCCGCTGGAGGTCAGCACCATCCCGGTGCCGGCCGCCTGCTCCTGCTGATAACCCAGGTTGGTATTGATGTCCACCAGGCCCGGGTCCACCTTGCTGGAGATCTGGGCCGTGGTCAGCGTGCTGGAGCCGAACGCGTCGGCCGCGCTGAACCCGGCCACGGCCAGCGCCGCGACGATCACCGCGGACCCGCCGGCGAAGACCATCCGGCGGCGCCGTGGACGGCGCTCATCACCGGGGCCGCCGCCGAACGCGCCGGGGCCGTAGCCACCGGGGCCGTAGCCACCGGGGCCGTAGCCACCGGGACCATAGCCACCCGGGCCGCTGGCGCCGGGACCATAGCCACCCGGGCCGCGCCCGGGCCGCCCGGACCGTAGCCCGCTGGCCCATAGCCACCCGGGCGCGCCGGGACCATAGCCGGACCCGCCGGGCCCGTACCCGCCGGGCCTGGCGCCGGGGCCGCTGGCGCTGTACGGGTGGTACCAGCTGCCGGCGTTGCCCGCGGCGGGCGCGCCGCCTGCCGCGTACGGGTTGCCGGGTGCCCAGGTCCCGCGGGGCGAGGACGCCGGGGTGCCCGGGGCCGCGCACGGGCCTGCGGCCGCCGCGGTGTCTCCCGGCGGCCGACTGCGCCGGGCGGCTGGGCCGGGAGGGCTGGCTGGGCCGGGCCGGCCTGGCCCGCGGCGCCCGCCGGCGCCCCGCCCTGCTCGTCCGGGTCCGGACCGCTCCGGAACGGCTCGCCAAAGTTCGTGCTCATCTGGGGTCGCTCCCTCAGTGCTCATGCCCCTGTTCGCTGACACCCTGATACTGGCCAGTAGACCTGGAAGCTGGCTGAAGAGACTCTCGGCACTGCCCGATAGTTATCTGGAGACTTCCTGAAAGCAGTCCAGGCGGGCAGGACAATCCGCCGCGAGCCGGGCAGGATGCTGACCTATCTGCTTATGCTCGGCGGCCAGCCTGGCCGCCCGCTGAAAGGAACACGAGTGAACGGTGCGCAGGCACTGATCCGGACGCTGGCCGGGTGCGGCGTGGACACCTGCTTCAGCAATCCCGGGACGTCCGAGATGCACTTCGTGGCCGCGCTGGACGCCGTCCCGGAGCTACGCGGGGTGCTGTGCCTGTTCGAGGGCACCGCCACCGGGGCCGCGGACGGCTACGGCCGGATGCGGGGCCGCCCGGCCGCAGCCCTGCTTCACCTGGGCCCAGGCCTGGCCAACGGGCTGGCCAATCTGCATAACGCGCGCCGCGCCCGCACTCCCGTGCTGGCCATCGTGGGCGACCACGCGACGTATCACAGCCGGCTCGACGCACCGCTGGAGTCCGACATCGAATCGCTGGCCCGGCCAGTGTCAGGCTGGTTCCGCCGCACCGCCGCGGCCGCGCTGGCCGGCCCGGACGCCGCGGACGCGGTCGCCGCCGCCAGCCGACCGCCGGGTGGCGTGGCCACGCTCGTGCTGCCCGCCGATGTGTCCTGGTCGGACGGCGGCGAACCCGCCGCGGCCCCGCCCGCCCGGCCGCCCGCACCGGTCACGGACGCGGCCGTGGCGGGGGCGGCGGCCGCGCTGCGCAGCGGCGCGCCATGCGTGCTGCTGCTCGGCGGGGCCGGGCTGCGCGGCGCGGGCCTGGACGCGGCCAGCCAGCTGGCCCAGGGCACCGGCGCGCGGCTGCTGGCCGAGACGTTCCCGGCCCGGCTGGAACGCGGCGCGGGACGGCCGCACGTGGACCGGCTGGGCTACCTGGCCGAGTTCGCCGCGGCCGAGCTGGATGGCACCGCGCATCTCATCCTGGCCGGGGCCCGCGTCCCGGTCCCGTTCTTCGCCTACCCGGGCCGGCCCAGCTCGCTGGTGCCGGCCGGCTGTCAGGTGCACGTGCTGGCCGAGCCGGGCGAGGACGTGCCCGGGGCGCTGGCCGCGCTGGCCAGCCTGGCTGCCCCGGCGGCCCGGCCGCGGCCCCAGCCCGCGGGGCGCCCGGGACTGCCCGACGGCGGGCTGACCGCGGAGAGTGCGGCGGCCGTCCTCGGTGCGCTGCTGCCCGAAGGCGCGATCGTGTCCGACGAGGCCAACACGTCCGGGCTGTGGCTGCCCGGCAGCACCGCGGGGGCTCCCCCGCACGACTGGCTTACCCTGACCGGCGGGGCCATCGGCCAGGGACTGCCGCTGGCCACCGGAGCCGCGATGGCCTGCCCGGATCGCCCGGTGCTGGCGCTGGAAGCGGACGGCAGCGCGATGTACACGATTTCCGCGCTGTGGACCCACGCCCGCGAGCAGCTGGACATCACCACGGTCATCTTCAGCAACCGGTGCTACGCGATTCTGGGCCTGGAACTGGAGCGCGTCGGCGCAGCCGGGAGCGGCACCGGCGGTGCGGCCCGGGACCTGCTCGACCTGTCCCGGCCCGACCTCGACTTCACCGCGCTGGCCGCCGGGATGGGGGTGCCGTCCAGCCGGGCCCGGACCGCGGCGGAGTTCGCCAGCGCGCTGCGCCGCGCCCTGGCCGAACCGGGCCCGCACCTCATCGAGGCGGTGGTCCCGCCGCTCGGCTGAAGCACCCGGTGCCAGTGCCGCTGGCGCTCAGGCCGGGCTGGACCTCTGGTCGCCGGTGGCGGCCAGGGCAGCCGCCGACGGGGCGGCGGGGCCACTTTCATGACATCAGCGGGCCTTCGCCCGTTTTCATGACACCGGCGGGCCATCCCGGTCGAGTGGGCTGTAGATCCAATACCATCAGCGGCAGCCCGCGCCATGCCCAGCGAAATTCCGGACCGGAGCCCCCATTGGCCCGGTAGCCCGCGCTATCGAAATGAAGAGCTCACCAGCCTTTAGCCATGAGGCCGTTGAGCACTTGCGCTTCCCAGCCGTGCGGCTTGGCGGCATTGGCATTATTGTCTGAAAGATAGATTCCGCTGATGAGGTGCCTGCCGACCCCGGCCAGCGCAGCAACCGCCTGGGCGGCCGTACCATGATTCACGCTGACATCCGCATCGATGAACGCTGCCGGATTAACGCTTATGACATCAGCGCGAGCACTCCGGATCAGCGTCCCAAATTCTGCCGAGCCCACGTGTGACTGGCTCTGGATGATCACCCCAGCGCCGCCGCCCCTGACGGCAGCACCAGCAATCTTGCACTCGATGTACCAGGAGAACCGGCTATCGCCGTGAGTTTTCTTGGGGCAAACCGTATCCGTTTTGGCCAGGTCCATCGCGGGCGCATCAATAGGGCGCAAGCCCATGCCACTAGCGGCCGCATTGAATTGTTCCATGGCCTTCCCGGGGTCCCGCTGCTCAGCTAGCGGCGTAGCTGGCCACGCCTCAATGTCAAACAGCACCCAGGACCTTTGCGGCAAACGCGGCCCAAACCGGGCCAGGCCAGAGAGGCTCCCAAACACACGGATATTCGTGGTGGCCGCATACGGTCCAGGATCACCCGTAGCGTAAGCCTTCGGGCTGTCCATCCAGTATTGCGCCGCGCCCGGGTCGGCGGCTGCGAACTTATCCATGGTGTAGCCGTATTGGATGATGTTATGGGTGGCGGTGTCACTTGCGCTGGCGGCCGCACTGGTGAACGACAGGGTAATAGCTGCCGCAATTGCTGCGGACAGCATTGCAAATCTCCTTACCACGGTGTTCCTCTTCATATGGCGTGGGATCGTCGCGTTCACACATGCGCCGGCCGGCGGCGGTCGCGTTGGGACCCGAGAGCTATGGCTCCGGCCCTCGTCCGTGACCGGGCCGTAGCGGTTCCGCGCAGAACGTGGCTCTGGGGTTGTCCCTGAGCCGTTTACGGTGCCGGTAATGCAGCCATGTGAGACGCCTCCCCAAAGGTACATGGTAACTACCAGTTAGGCAACCAGCCGGGTAACGAAAGTTACCTGCTACCCCCGGGCGATTCAGCCGACTGGATTGCGCAATGGGAGCCATCCGGCAACTGGCCCGCACTTCCGCTATATCATCCACGCTATCGGCAGTCACCCCCGCACTCCGTTCGCAGCGCCATCCCCGGCTGAGCTAAAAGCTACCATTTGTGCGCCAATTCAGCGGAGGAACCGCCGGCAATTCCGCTGAACGTGGCGCGTACTGGCCTGTCGCTGGGGGTAATGGATCAGCCGGCCAGCAGCTGCTCCGGCCGCTTCCGGCTCCGGCCCTCGGCCAGCCGGACCTGGTACAGCGAGCGGAATCCCTTGCCGGTGAGCAGGAACTCCCCGGGCCCGGGCAGGGCCGCGATCCCGTTCAGGATGGCCTCGGGGTCGCCCCGGTGCCGCTCCGTGGCCGCCCGGGCGTCCACGACGTCCACCACTTCCCCGCTGACCGGGTCGATGCCGGCCAGGTACGGCCGCGGTGCGACATTGGCCCAGACCCGGCCGCCGGCCCATTCGAGGTCGTTGAGGCCGCCGATGCGCTGCCCGCCGCAGCGCACCACGATCAGGCCGAGCGGGTGCAGCGTCCCTGGGTCGCGCACCACGAGCTCGCTGCTCCCGTCGCTGGTCAGCACGTGGCTGCCCGCGGCGCAGATGCCCCATCCCTCGCGGTTGTAGGAGATCGTCTCCAGCAGGGTCAGGCTGCGCGCGTCCCAGCGCAGCGCGACCCGCTCCCGCCAGGTGAGCTGCCAGATGTGCTCGCCGACCCGGCAGATGCCCTCGGCGAACAGTTCGGGCGGCAGCACCGCACAGTCCGGCGCCTCGTCCTGGCCGAGCTGGTAGCGGCGCAGCTCGGACTGGCCGTACAGCCCGGCGCTCTCCCAGACGGTGCCGCCGTCGGTGACCAGGCCCTGGGTAAAGGCCCGGTACGGATGCGGCAGGCGGCGCAGCACCTTGAGGCGGTGAAACCTGGGCACGGCGGCACACCTCCGGTCGTGATCCCCGCGGCAGCCAGGTTACGCCGCGGCGCCCGCCGGGGGGCCGTCTCTCCCGGCCGCCGCATGGCCGGCCGCTGCGCGGCCGCCGCGGCCTGCCTGCCGATCCGGGCCAGCCGGGCACCGAGCCGGGCCGCAGCGGGCCGCAGCGGCCGGTCGGTGTACCCGCCGTCGGCCAGCCCGGCCCGCCGCTCGAAGATGTTGCGCGAGCCGAAGTCCCCGGTCAGCCCCCAGGACACCCCGGCGGCCAGGAAGTACAGCGGCAGCATGGGCAGGCCCAGGCAGCACGCGTACTGCGTCGCGTGCCGGGCTTCGTGGGCCAGCAGCGGCCGCATCGCGGCCAGGGTGGCCCGGTCGCTGCGGGCCAGGATCACGTTCCCCACGGTGAACGCCGGGGCCACCGGCACCGGCAGCCGGTAGCCCGTACCGACCAGCAGGCCGTCGTCCGCCCAGCCCAGCCGGGCCCGCCCGGCCGCGGCCACCAGCACCCCGGCCAGGGTGGACCCGTTGACCAGGTTGGCGGCCAGCCGCACCCGGTACGCGGCGCGCATGCCAGGCCAGCCGGGCCGCCCGGTCAGCTGCCGGACCCGTTCAGCGGATCGGGGTTGGGCGCCACGGCCCACGGGCCGGCCGGTCAGCACCGGGGGCTTGCGCACCTCGGGCAGTCCGAGCGGCTCCTGGCTGTGGTCCCGGTGCGCCACCGCCGCCCCGGCGTGGTACTCCTCGAGCTGCTGGATGAGCCCCGGGTCGGCGTACGGCCGGCCGTCCACGAACGGCCCCGGCCGCCGCTCGATCACGGCCACCACGTCGTCGCCGCTCAGCGTCTTGTGCGTCTCCAGCGCGTGGGCCAGGGACAGCACCTGGTCCCGGTCGGTGCGGATGATCTCCTCGACCCGGCTCAGCAGTCCGTTGAGGTTGTCCTCGATCCGGTCGGCCAGCGCCCGGCGCATCTCCGCCTCCGGGTCCTGGCCCTTCTTGTTCCGGCCGCCCTGGCCGCCGCCCGGCGAGCCGACCTCGAGCCGCTTGGCGGTGGAGTACGAGGACACCGTGGACCCCATGCCCCAGAAACCCTCCATGAACGAAGCCACGGTGGTCGCCGACTCCAGGTCGCCGGACACCCCGGAGGAGCTGTCATTGTCGAAGAACATCCGCTCCCCGGCCAGCGAGGCGAGCGAGACCAGGATGTCGGTCTGGTACTCGCTGCGCCACCGGGTGAACTGGTCCTCGGGCGGGATGCTGGCCACCATGCCGAGGTAGTCGCTGCCCTTCTCGATGGTGGCGATGTCGATTTCCATGTGCTGCCGGGTGCGGTAGGCGACCAGCGCGTGGCACGCCTCGTGGACAGCCACCGCGTGCCGCTCCCGCTCGATGTACTCCACGTCCTCGGGCGGCCCGAGCTCCTTGAGCTGCTTGGCCTTGATCACGTCACCCCAGGTGATCACGTCCCGGCCGTCCCGGATCGCGGTGATCAGCGCCTCGTTGACCAGGTCCTTGATGGTGGCGCCAGTGGCGTACGGGGTGATGGTGGCCAGCTTGTCCATCTCCTCCGCGGTCAGCTCGTGCCGCACCTTGGCGAAGTAACCCGCGTAGGTGCGCACCCGGCCGGCCTTGGACGGGTAGCCGACCTTGTAGATCCGGTCGATCCGGCCCGGCCGCAGCAGCGCCTCGTCCAGCGCCTCCGGCAGGTTGGTCGCCATCATGACCAGGATCCGGTACTTGGGCGGTGGCTTGGGCCGCATGCCGAGCAGCCGCCGTACGTGGCGGTTGATGAAGCCGCGCGGCTTCTTCAGCCCGGAGAGCTCGGTCAGCAGGGCCTCCAGCGTGCCCATGCCGCCGCCACCGCCGCCGCCCATGCCCATGATCTGCTTGCTGCGACGGGTGTCCGGCTCGTCGCCGGCCGACGAGGACTGAGCGCCCGCTGGGCCAGCCGCCACTGCACGTCGTGCGACAGGTACGAGAAGCCGTGGCAGCCGCCCGCCTGCCAGGCGGCCGGGGTGGCCCGGCCAGGTACCGGCGGGCCGCCGCCCTGGGCCAGCGCGCCGCGGCGGCCCAGCGAGTCGGCCTCGTCGAAGAACACGATCACACCGCCGTAACGCAGCGCCAGCCGCCGCAGCTTGCGGAACAGCGACTTGACCTTGAGGATGCCGACGCCCATGAACATGTTGATGAACGCGCCCGGGTCCACGAACACGTACGGCCGGCCGGTCTCGCCTGCCACCGCCTCGGCCATCAGCGTCTTGCCGGTGCCGGGCGGCCCCCAGAGCAGGATGCCGCCCGGCACGTAGCCGCCACGGGACTCGATCTGCTCCGGGTCCTCCAGGTAGAGGATGTTCTCCTTGACCCGTTCCAGCACGTGGTCCTGGCCCCAGACGTCGGTGAACCGGGTCTTGATGTCGTCCGGGTAGTACACGTCCACGCCACCCCGGGACAGGAACCAGAAGCATCGCGCCGAACTGGATCACGATGAAGACGACGGCGAACATGAGCTGGAACACGAACGGCAGCGCGTGCCAGATATAAGCGGGCAGGGACAGCAGGGCCAGCACCGGGTCGGTGTGCGTCACCTTGCCGATGACCACCGCGATCACGGCCAGCCAGAACACCCAGGTGAGCAGCCGGCCGAGGCGGAACCTGGTCCAGTCGGACAGCCTGCGGTGGGTGGTCCGCTCGAAGCCGCCGAAGAACTTGACCGTCCAGAACCGGTGATAGGCGGCCCAGTGCTCACTGATCAGGAAGTGGATCTGGCGCAGTGCCTCGAGGCCGATGAGCACGAATACCCAGACGCCGGCCCGGGCCTCGATCCGCACCGCGTCGGTGAACCCAACCAGCGGGTTGGAGGCCATCGCCGACCAGGTCAGGATGAACCAGATCAGGACGAGCAGCACCAGGAACTTGATGCGGTCCCAGAGCGGAAGCGGCTTGCGGGTCGGCCGGTCGTCGTCCCGCGGCCGCCCGCCGGGTGGCCGCAGACCTTCCGGGCTGCCTGCCGGGGCCATCGTCATCATGGGCTCCTGACCGTGAATGATTTCATCACCGTGTCGATCTCGCTTTGGTGCTTGCTGTAACAACTCGCCAGGCAGTGCACGAGAAGCAGGTAGACCTCGGTGTCATCCGCATTCGTCAGGGCGACCTGGTCGAACGTATTGACGCTGCCGTCCGGGTAGGAATAGTCGTAGATGACCCGGACGCCGTGCACGCCCTGCGGCAGCTCGAGCATCGAGTCGCTCAGCAGGCGGAAATCGGTCAGCGGGAAGCCGCCCTTGGCCGCGGTGGCCCGGGCCGTGGCCGTGACCGGCAGGAAGAAGTCGCGCAGGTCGTTGTAGGACAGCTCGTTCGTGGTCGTCTGGTTGACCGCCGCGACCACCGAGTACGCGAATGGCTGCTCGTTCGCCGGGCCGAGCGCGTGCTCCGCCTCGGGCTGGGTACTGCCGTCATAGCCCACGGTCCAGACCCCGCTCTGCGGGGTGGAATTGCCGCCGACCGCGTGGGCCAGCGCGGTGGCGCTGATCTCGCGCCAGCCGGAGGGCACCTTGAAGTAAGTGTGCTGGCTGGAGTTGGTGACGTAAGTGAACTGCGGCGCGGCGCACCCGGCTACCACGAGGGAGAGCAGGACCATCCACAGCCCAACGACGCGGCCCCTGCTCATGCACCCTCTCCTGCGCTGTCCCGGGACGCTAGCTGACCCGGCGTATATCAACCCGTTATGAGCGAGTATCGCGCTTGCACCCTGGCGCTGGATAGATGCGGTCCCGATTGGCCACACGCCTGTAACACGTAGCTGCCCGGCGTCTGGCTCAGGCCCGGCGGGGCACGCATCACCGCGGTAGCCGGGTCCCGGACTGGCCCCCATGTGATGCACGGTATACAACCGGGGCCAGCCGACGGCAGGCTGGGTGAACGGCAGAGCCCCGGCCGCGGGAAAAGGGTCCCACGGCCGGGGCTCTGGGTGATCGTCGAGCCTGGCCGGTCGGGGGTTCCGTGGCCGGGGCTCAGTAGTGGTTGCGTGCCCGGCCGGCTGATCAGGGCCGGCCGGGGCCCAGGTATTTGATCGGGGGGCCGGCCGGGCGGTGTGATCCGCCCGGCCGGGTCGTGGTGATTGGGTCAGCAGCCGTCGTAAGGCGCCCACGGCGCGGTGCCATCCTGCGCGTAGAGCCGCTGGAACGCCTGCGTCTGCTGGGCGACCGAGGCCTGGGCCGCCGTGCCCGAGTAGCCGAGGCTGGCCCACGTGCTCGGCAGGATGCCGTACAGGCCAGCCGAGGAGGCAGTCGGGTTGTCGCTCGACTCCCGGAAGGCCACGCACTGCTGGAACGACGATGGCGCACCGCCGCTGGCGGCCGGCACGGTGGCCTGGCTGCCCGTGCTCGGCGGGGTGGTGGTCCCCGCGCTAGCCGCGGGCTGGGACGCCGCCGGCGACCCCTCGTCCGACGTGGCCGGCGCCTGGGCCGGAGCCTCCGGCGCCGGGATGCTGGTCACCCCGGAACGCCCGTCCGGCACGTTCACCTTCTGGCCCACGTAGATGAGGTTGAAGTCCTGGATCTGCGGGTTGGCGGCCTCGATCGCGGACAGCGAGACACCTGACCGGGCGGCGATCCCGCTGAGCGTGTCGCCTCCCTGGACGGTGTACGTGCTGGCTAGCGCTGGCCCAGCGGCCAGCCCAGCCATGAGCACGCCAGCACCCGCTGCCGTGAATATCCGCGTTTGTACCCTCATACATCTCCTTGTCCGGATTGCAACCACAGCGGCCCAACGTAGGGAAGATCACCGGGATGCGCAAGTCCGGATTCGCCAGCGGCAGGGCGCTGAGCAGCCCATTCGCCTGACGGGCAAGGGGATGCGGGCGGCTGAGCGGAAGTTTAAATTTCTGCCCGGCCGGGTACTGGGTGTGACTGACCGTGATCGGGGCACTGCCGTCCGCGGGCCGGCCGCGGCCGCTGAGAGCCAGCCCCCAGCGGCTGCTGAGGGCAAGCCGCCAGCACCTGCTGAGAGCCACCCGCCAGCGGCTCCTGAGGGCAAGCCTCCAGCGGCTGCTGAAGGCGGCCGGAACGCGCCAGCCGGCCGGGCGCCGGACGCTGCTCAGGGCAATGCCGCCGAGGATGGCCGCGCCGCCGCCGAGCTGAGCCGGGCCGGCTGGGTCACCGAAGATGACCACACCCGCCACCGCCCCGACCAGCGGCTCGATGTTGAGGAACGCACCGGCGATCTCGGCCGGCAGCCGGGTCTGCCCGAAGGCGAACAAGCTGAACGGCAGCAGCGTGCCGCCGACGGCCAGCGCGATGACCGTAACCACCGCAGCCGCGCTGGCGGGCGCGGCCGGGATGCCCTCGGTCACAGCGCTGAACGGCAGCGCGGCCAGGGCCGCGCCGAGGAACTGGACACCGGTCACCGCGACCGGGTCGCGGTCCCGGAGCAGCCGGGTCTGGGTCACAGTGAAACCCGCCGCCAGCAGCACCGAGGCCAGCACCATGCCGTCCCCGGCCAGGTCCGCGTGGCCGCCACCGCCCGCCGCGACCAGGGCCACGCCAGCCAGCGACACCGCGAAACCGGCCCAGGCCACCGGCCGGGCCACGCTCCGGTGCCAGACCGCCGCGATGATCGCGACCATGACCGGCGCGGTGCCGATCAGCAGCGCCGCGTGGCTCACGCTGGTCCGGGTGATGCCAGCGTTCTGCAGCAGGACCGTCCCGCCGTAGCCCACGGCGCCCGAGGCCAGCAGACCGGGGCTGAACACGGCACGCATCCGGGGCCCGATCGCCACCAGCAGGATGACGGCCGCCACGCCGAATCGCACCACGGTGAGCCAGCCGGGCGGCAGCCACTCCAGGGCTAGCTTGGACAGCGGCACGGTGGTACCCCACAGGAGCCCGGCCGCGGTGAGCGCGGCGAGAGCGGGGCGGCGGTTGGTGGTCATGTATCCATGATGCCGACCACGGGCCGAAAATTTGTAGGTGAGCGATCACAGCGATATATTGTTTGGCACTATGGCAGTTAAACTTGATGAAGTTGACATCCAGCTGCTCGATGCTCTGCAGGTAGACGCCGACCGGACCAACGTCGAACTGGCCCGGCTGGTCGGGCTGTCCCCGGCCGCCACGCTGCACCGGGTGCGCTACCTGAAGGAGTCAGGGGTCATCCGGATCATCACCGCGCGGGTCGACCCGGCCGCGGTGGGGTTCCCGCTCCAGCTCTACGTGGCCGCCACCCTGGGCCGTCATGACCCACGGTCGACCAAGGTGTTCGAGGATCAGGTCCGGGCCCTGCCGCAGATCATCGCCGCGGACAACGTGGCGGGCGAGATGGACTACATCCTCACCGTGGTCGCCCGGGACGTCGCCGAACTGCAGGACGTGCTGGCCAGCCTGTCCACCCGGGGCGGCCAGCGGCTGATCACCTACCTCCGGCTATCCGAGGTGAAGCCCCCCGGCGGCCTGCCGCTGACCCGGGACCTGCCAGCGCCGGCCCCGCCCGCCCGGCACCGCCGCGGCCCGGCGGCCAGTCACTGAGCAGGCGCGTACCCTGACTACGCTCTGTGCGGCGCCTTCTTCCCAAATGCGTGGACTTTCGCACCGCACAGTGCCGACCAGCGACGAGGGAAGCCCGACGGGTACCCGCCCCGACGGGTACCCGCCCCGGCGGCGCAATTAAGCCCTGAACTGGTCGATCTTGTCGCGGAACAGGGTGGTGGCGATGGTGGCCTTGCGCGGCTGGCCGCGCAGGAACGCCTCGGCGAACTTCTTCGCCTGCTTGTACTCGATCTTGCCGGGCAGCGGCGGCTCGTCCGGGTTGACGTTCACGTCCACCAGGGCCGGCCCGTCGTGGCTGAGCGCCTGGCTGATCGCTGGCCGGACCTCGGCCGGGCTGGTGACCTTGATGCCGAGCGCCCCGTTGGCCGTGGCGATGCCGGTGTAGTCGATGAACGGCTCGGAATGCCGGACACCGTACTCGGGGTAGCCCAGCACCATCTGCTCCCAGAGGATCTGGCCCAGCGAGTTGTTGTTGTTGATCACCACCTTGACCGGCAGGTGGTGCTTTATGGCGGTGAGGAACTCGGCCATCAGCATGGAGAACCCGCCGTCACCCACGTAACCGATCACCTGCCGGCCCGGGAAGGCGTGCTGGATGCCGATCGCATACGGCAGGCCGGGGGCCATCGTGGCCAGGTTGCCGGACAGGTAGAACTGCCGGCCGGCCCGGATGTGCCAGTGCCGGGCCGCCCAGGTGGCGATGGTCCCGCTGTCACAGGTCAGGATGGCGTCCTGGGCGGCCAGCTCGTCCAGCACCCCGACCACGTACTCCGGGGCGATCGGGTCACGCGTCTCGTCCTGCAGCGCGGCCATCTTCTTCCGCCACGTGTCCATCTGCTGCTGGTACTTCTCCAGGAACGAGGTGTCGGACCGCTGCTTGAGCAGCGGCAGCAGCGCCGCCAGACCCTCCTTGGCGTCGCCCACCACCGGCACCTCGGTCGGCACCCGGGCGCCGGCCCGGGCCGGGTCGGCCTCGATCTGCACGATCCGCGCCTTGCCCGGCTCCGGCATGAAGTGGGTGTAGGGGAAGTTGGTGCCCACCATGAACAGCGTGTCCAGGTCGTTCATCAGCTCCTCGGACGGCGCGGTGCCGAGCAGCCCGATCCCGCCCGTGGTGTACGGCGAGTCGTCAGGCACGGTGGCCTTCCCGGACAGCGTCTTGACGATTGGCGCGCCCAGCGTCTCGGCCACCGCGAGCAGCTCTTCCCGGGCGTGCAGCGCCCCCGCGCCGGCCAGAATCGCTACCTTCTGGCCGACGTTGAGCACGTCGGCGAGCCGCTGCAGATCCTCGGCGGACGGGCGGCCGGGGGCGCTCAGCCGGATCGGTGCGGTGGCCGGCACCCGGGCCGGGCCGACCTCGGCGTACGGGTTCTCCCCGGCCTTGGCCACCTGCAGGTCGTTGGGCAGGGTCAGGTGGGCCACGCCGCGCCTGGCGTAGGCGGTGCGGATCGCGATGTCCACCACGGCCGGCAGCTGCGCCGGGTTGTAGATCATCTGGTCGTAGACCGCGACGTCGGCGTACAGCTTGTCCAGGTTGACCTCCTGCTGGTAACCGGTGCCCAGCACGGACGTCTCCTGCATCCCGGTGATCGCAAGCACCGGCATATGGTCCAGCTTCGCGTCGTAAAGCCCGTTCAGCAGGTGGATACCGCCCGGTCCCGACGTAGCCAGGCAGACCCCGAGCTGGCCGGTGGCCTTGGCGTGTGCGGTGGCCATGAACGCGGCCGCCTCCTCGTGGTGCACGAGGACGAACTTCACCCGGTCCTGGTGCCGCCGGAACGCTTCCATGATCCCGTTGATACCGTCCCCAGGCAGGCCGAAGACGGTGTCTACACCCCAGTCCGCCAGCCGCTCCACCAGCGCTTCTGATGCGATCTGTGCCACCTGCCGACCTCCAGCCGATCGTTAATTCCATGTACCGTGCGTCCCTCCCCGGCTCTCCGGCAAACCGGTGGCCAAACATCCGCCGGGTCAGCAAATCGCCGGCCGGGCCGAGGTTTGCCGGCCCCGGACGCAGGTAGCTGGACCCCGCACAGCACGACGAGCCGGACCGCGCCGGACTACAGCCGAGAGGTGAGACCTCATGAGCGGATCAGGCGGGCCGCACAGCGGCACCGGATCGGGCGGCCCGGCCGTGCAGGACGTCACGGCCGCGGTCTACGTGGTGCCGACCGACGCACCGGAGGCCGACGGCACCTTGGCCTGGGACAAAACCACACTGGTGCTGGTCACTGTGCGGGCCGGGGACCACCAGGGCATCGGCTGGAGTTACGCGGCCGGGGCGGCGGCGGCTGTGGTGACCGAGATGCTCGGGCCGGTGCTGGCGGGCCGGGACACATTCGACGTCACCGGCGCCAACGAGGCGATGACCCGCGCGGTGCGCAACATCGGGCGCCCCGGCATCGCCGCCACCGCCATCTCCGCGGCCGACATCGCGCTCTGGGACCTCAAGGCCAGGCTGGCCGGCTGCGCGGTCGCCGACCTGGCCGGACGGGCCCACCGCGAGGTACCTGTCTACGGCAGCGGCGGGTTCACCAGCTACGACGACAACCAGACCCGGGACCAGCTGGCCGGCTGGGTAGGCAAGGACCGGATCCCCCGGGTGAAGATCAAGATCGGCGAGTCCTGGGGCAGCGACCAGGACCGCGACCTGGCCCGGGTCGCGCTGGCCCGGTCGGTCATCGGCCCGGACACCGAGCTGTACGTGGACGCCAACGGCGGCTACCGGTCGGCGGCCCAGGCCGTCCGGATGGCGTTCCGGATGGAGGAATTCGGGGTGACCTGGTTCGAGGAGCCGGTCTCCTCCCAGGACCTGGCCGGCCTGGCCGCGGTCCGCAGCCAGGTGCTGGCCGACGTGGCGGCCGGCGAGTACAGCTGGACGCTGCCCGACTCGGCCCGGCTGCTCACCGCCGGGGCCGTGGACTGCCTGCAGCTGGACGTCACCCGGTGCGGCGGGATCACCGAGTTCCTCCGCGGTGCCGCGCTGGCCGCCGCCCACAACGTGCAGGTGTCCGGGCACTGCGCCCCCAACCTGCACGCGCACTGCGCCGCCGCGGTGCCCAACCTGCGGCACGTCGAGTACTTCCACGACCACCAGCGGATCGAGCGGATGTTCTTCGACGGGGCGCTGGACCCGGACGGCGGGGTGCTCGTCCCCGACCCGGACCGGCCCGGGCTGGGCCTGGAGCTGCGCACCGCCGACGCGGAGCCGTTCCGTCAGCACTGACCGTTCCGTCAGCACTGACCGTTCCGGCGGCGCTGACCGTTCGTGCGGCGCTGACCGGTCCGGCCCCGGTCATGTTTGCCTGCTGCCCTGCGGGCACGGTCGGTAAGGAACGGACTCCGATCGCAGGATGCAGAGGTGATGAATCGTGGCGGCTGTGCCCTCCCAGCCAGCCCAGCCCACCCAGCCCGCCGCGACACGAGCCACAGACGTGTCTGGCCGGGCCGACGGTGAACTGCTGCACATCGTGCACACCCTGCCGGTGAAGTCCAGGCGGCGCGCGGCCGCCTGTGAGGCGCTGGTGCTCCGCTACAAGTCGCTGGTCCGCTCGTGCGCCCGCCGGTACCGGGATAGCCCGGAACCGGAGGAGGAGCTGATGCAGGTCGGCTACGTCGGGCTGCTCAAGGCGATCAACAACTTCGACCCGGCCTTCGGCGGCAACCTGGCCGCCTACGCCCAGCCGTGCATCAGCGGCGAGATCAAGCGCCACTTCCGCGACAAGCGCTGGCAGGTGCACGTGAAGCGCCCGGTCCAGGAACTGCTGCTGGAAGTGCGCCAGGCGCGCGGCACGCTGACCCAGGACCTCGGGCACTCGCCGAACACCGACGAGCTGGCCCGCCATCTGCGGGTCAGTACGGATGACATCCGGGACGCGGACCAGGCCGACCTGATCTTCCATCCGCATTCGCTGGACGCGCCGGTCGGGACGGACGCCGAGGCGGCCACCCTGGGTGAGCTGCTGGGCGGGGACGACCCCCGGGTGGAGCACACCCTCGACATGCAGGCGGTCACCACGCACTGGAACGAGCTGCCCGAGCGTGAGCAGCACATCCTGGCCATGCGTTTCTACGGCAACATGACCCAGGCCGAGATCGGCCGCCGGCTCGGCGTGTCCCAGATGCACGTGTCCCGGCTGCTGGCCCGGGCCCTGGCCTACCTCCGGGAGTGCCTGCTCGGGGCCGAGCATCGGGTGAGCTACGGCCACCAGTGACTGAGCCCGGCCACCAGTGACTGAGCCCGGCCACCAGCGCAGATAGCAGCCCGGATAGCAGCATTGCGCAGCCCGCCCGCGCCGGGGCCCTCGTCGATGCCCGCGCGGGCGGGCCGCTAGGTCCGGCCCGGGTGCTCAGCCGCTGACACCCAGGCCGGACGTCTTAGGCCGCGGCCGGGTGCAGCAGCACCTTGGTGTAGCCGTCGGTCCGCTTGTCGAACTTGTCGTACGCCTCGGGCGCCTCGGCCAGGCCCAGCTCGTGCGACACCAGCAGCGAGGGCGTGGCCCGGCCGGCGATGATCAGGTCCCGCAGCTGCTGGTTGTACCGCTTGACCGGGCACTGCCCGGTGCCCATGGCCTGGCCCTTCTGGAAGAACGTGCCGTATTCGAAGCCGATCCGGCCCTGCTTGGCCGCCTCGTTCGGGGCCCCGGGGTCGCTGGGCATGTAGACCCCGACCACACCGATCCCGCCGGCCGTGCGGACCGCGTTGACCAGGCTGTCCAGCACCATCTCGGGGTGCTCCTGGCCGGCCCGGTCGTGCGCCTGATAGCCGACCGCCTCGATGCCGCGGTCCGCGCCGAGCCCGCCCGTCGCGTCCTTGATCTGCGCTACCGGGTCGGCGTCGGCCGCGTTGATGGGCGTGGCGCCGAACCGGCTGGCCAGCTCGAGCCGGTCCTTGTGCATGTCCACCACGTAGACCCGGGCCGCACCACGCAGGTACGAGCTGTGCGCGGCCAGCAGCCCGACCGGGCCTGCGCCATACACCACGACCGTGTCCCCGGGGCCGACCCCGGCCAGCGCGGCTCCGTGGTAGCCGGTCGGGAAGATGTCGGACAGCATGGTGAAGTCCCGCTCGTGCTCGGTGCCCGCGGGCAGCGGGAGCAGGTTGAAGTCGGCGAACGGGACCCGCAGGTACTCGGCCTGACCGCCCTGGTACGGACCCATCTGCGCATAGCCGTAGGCCGCGCCGTCGACCCCCTCGGTGGGGTTGGTCCGCAGGCAGAATGAGGTCCATCCGGCTACGCAGTTACGGCAGCTGCCACAGGCGATGTTGAACGGCACCGATACCCGGTCGCCGCGCTTGATCCAGCTGACCCCGGGACCGGTCTCCTCGACGATGCCCATGTTCTCGTGGCCGAGCACCTTGCCCTCTTCCACGCTGGTCCGGCCTTCGTACATGTGCAGGTCGCTACCGCAGATGTTGGCCGTAGTGATGCGCACGATGGCATCGTTGGGGGCCTCGATCCGCGGATCGGGGACGTCTTCCACCGCCACGGTGAACGGTCCCTGGTAGACAACCGCCTTCACAGGTACCTCCTGGGAGGTCTCGTCGTGCAGCGCCGGGGCCGTGGGCCCGGACCCGGCGCGCTCTAGGTGCCGCTACCCCGTCCCAGCGGCCGAAACGGGTCGGCCGGCCGGTAACCTCGGTCAGCCGGCCGGGTGGCCGGCGCAGCCGCGTGCTCGGCGCCATACCTGGACAGTGCGACCAGCTTGGTGGCGCGGACCCTAGCTTCCTGCGCGGCGGCCTGAAGGGCCGGCCGCGACGGCCCTAGTCCCTGCACGCCGACGAGCACGGTCATCACGATGTCCTTCCGCCGCGCCCCGCTGACCCGGCGCGGGCGCCCGCCGACCCGGCGCGGCGCCCGCTGACCCGACGCCGCGGGCCGTTGCGGTCTGCTGGTCGTTGGCCCGCTCGATGGCCCGGGCCAGGTCCTGCTTGCTCATCGCGGACCGGCCCGGCACGCCCAGCCGCCGGGCCAGCCCGAGCAGGTGCTCCTTGCTGGCGTTGGCGTCCACCCCGCCGTAGCTCTCCCCCGACTGGCCCCGGGGCCGGGCCGACTGCTCGCCGGACGGGCCCTTGGCCCCGCCCGCCTTGGCTTCCCAGTGGTCGCCGACCTTCTCGAAGCTGTGCTTGAGCGCCCCGTACGCGGTGCGGTGCGAGCGCTCGCCCTCGCCGTACTCCTGCACCGCGTTGTCGTGTGCCTTGACCCAGGTCTCCTGAGCCTTGCGCGACGACCGCTGCAGGGTTGACGGCAGTTCCTCGCGTCCTGGCATGAGGTCCTCCCGGCTCTCGGTGGGTGGGACGAAACACTCCCGGCTTTCCACCGTGGGGCGGTCGAAACCAGCCGTTACCGCGGGCCGCTGCGGGCCCCGGCCCGCAGCAGGCCGGCCGCCCGCGCCGCCACGGCCATGATCGTCAGCGCCGGGTTGGCGCTGCCCTGGGTGGGCAGCACGCTGCCGTCGGTGATGTACAGGTTGCGGACTGCGAAACTGCGGCAGGTCCCGTCCACCACGCCGTGGCGTTCGTCCGCGGCCATCCGGGCACCGCCGACCAGATGCGCGAAGCGCTGGATGGTGATCACTTCATCCGCGCCGGCCGCGTGCAGCAGGTCTTCCATCACGCGCTGAGCGGCGTTAAGCAAGAGGGTGTCGTTGTCGCATTGTGAGTAGCTGAACCTGGCTACCGGCAGGCCGTGCCGGTCCTTCTCCTCATCCAGTGTCACCCGGTTCCCCGGCTGGGGCAGGAACTCGCACAGCGCGCCCAGCGTGCACCAGTGCACGTAGTCGCTCATGTAGTCGCGCAGCGGCCGGCCCCAGTGGCCCTGCGCGGCCACGTGCTCAGCCCAGGTGATGGGCAGCGGGGACACGTTCTGGATGGAGAAACCGCGGCGGTACGGTTTGGCCGGGTCGGTCTCGTAGAACTGCTCCGAGCTGACCTCGGGCGGCGGCGCCTTGTACATCCGCACCTCGTCGGCGAACCGGCCCGCGGTCTGCGGCGCACCCTGCACCATCAAGTACCGGCCGACCTGGTCGAAGTTGTTGCACAACCCGTCCGGGAAGCCCGGCCCGGCCGAGTTGAGCAGCAGCCGCGGCGTCTCGATCGAGTACCCGGCCACCGCGACCATCCGGGCCCGCTGGAATCGCTCCCGGCCGCCCTGGACGTAGTGCACGCCGGTGGCCTGCCCGGTTCGCTCGTCCACCGCGATCCGGGTCACCATGGCCTCGGCCCGCACCTCGGCGCCGTGCGCCAGCGCATCCGGGATGTGCGTGATCAGCGGCGAGGCCTTGGCGTTGACCTTGCAGCCCTGCAGGCAGAACCCCCGGTAGATGCAGTGCGGCCGGTTGCCGAACCGGCCGTTCGGGATGGCCACCGGGCCGACCTTGGCCGTGATGCCCAGCTTCCGCGCGCCGCGCAGGAAGACCTCCCCGTTGCCGCCGACCGGGTGCGGCCGGTGCGGGTAGCCGTGCGGGTCACCCCACGGCCAGTGCTCGCCGGCCACCGGCAGTTCCTCCTCGATGGCCGCGTAGTAAGGCCTCAGGTCGGCGTAGCTGACCGGCCAGTCGGCGCCCACCCCGTCCTGGGTCCAGGTACAGAAGTCGCTGGGATGGAACCGCGGCGTGTACCCCGCGTAGTGCACCATCGACCCGCCGACGCCGCGCCCCGAGTTGTTCGAGCCCAGCGGCACCGGGTCGGCGCCGTCGATGACCCGCGGCTCGGTCCAGTACAGGTGGTGCGAGCCGGCCTCGTCGCTGACCCAGTCGGTGTCCGGGTCCCAGAACGGCCCGGCGTCCAGCGCGGCCACCCGCCAGCCGGCCCGGGCCAGCCGCTGGGCCAGCACCGAGCCACCTGCCCCGCAGCCCACGATGACCAGATCGATCTCGTCCTGGTCGGCGAACCGGCGCATGTCCCGGCGCAGCCGGTGGTTGGTCCGGGTGCCGTCGTTGGGGATCAGCCACGCGGACTGGTTGCGGTCACGGACCTGGGTCATCCGTCCTCCCGGACTGGGTCGCGGCCGGGCGCGGCGTCCGGCACCTCGAACGGCTCACGCTGGCCGACGCCGAGGTTCTTGTAGCCGCGCGGGTAGGCCGGTCCGGGGAAGCCGATCTCGTTCCACGCCCACGGGTGCGAGTAGAACGCGGTGCACGCGTACCGGGTCCACAGGCTCCACACCCGGCTGGCCGGCAGCCCGTGCCAGTCCCCGGACCCGGCGTCCTGCACGACCTGGATCAGCGCCGCCTGGTCCGCGGCCGGGCAGCCGGCGAAGCCGCGCCCGTGTTTGGCCTGCGCGTCCGCGTCCAGGAAGCCCAGCGTGTCCCGCCACGCCTGGCCATCCTCCGGCATATTTGCGTAACGCCAGCCGTCCGTCTCGGCCTCGGCCAGCCTGGCGTCGATCATGGCCGTCAGCGGGATCCGTGGGCGGTCCCGCTGCTGGTCCGCGTTCCGTGCGCCCAGCACAGTGCGGGGGTCCGGGTCCTGCTGGCCGAGCAGCAGGTCGAGCAGCGCGGTGGCGATGGCCTCCTCGGCCGGCGTGAAGAACCGCAGGTCCGGCTGACGGCCGAGGCGCTCGGTGAGCACGGCCGCGGTAGCCGGGTCCCAGCGTGGCTGCTCGGAGAACACGTCGAAGCCGGGGAAGCGGTCCGGGCCGCCGCGCGGGGTCGGCCCGGGGCCGGGCGGGGGCCCGGGGCCGCGCCGGGCCGGCCCGGGGCCGGGCGGGGGCGACCCGGTGCCGCGCCCGGGCCGGCGCCGGGGCCGGGCGGCGGGGCGGTGGCCGGCCGGCGGAGCCTCATTGTTCCCGCCGCAGAATGGCGGCCAGCAGGCCCATCCCGCCGACCATGGTGACCAGCAGCGGGGCCAGCAGCGGCGGGCCCATTTCCATGTTGTACCGGGTGTTGGCCCAGCCGCCCGGCTTCTGCGCGATGCCGCGGGCGTGCAGGTATGTGCCCTGCAGCCCGTTGGCCACGATGGCCGCCGAGGCCACCGGCAGCGCGGTCTTGGCTGCCCGGCGGCTGAAGAAGCCGGCCACCCCGGCCGCCGCGCCGACCGGGCCGAGGGCCACCGGCAGCCACATCATCTTGTTGCCGAAGCTGGCGCTGTCGTGCTCGAAGAAGATCTCGGCCGCGGTGACCACGGCGCCCGCCGCGGTCAGCGCGGACAGGCTGCGCTCGAAGTGCCCGGTGCGGATGTTCCGCACCAGATGGTCGATGCCGTGCCGGCTTGGCTGGCTCGTGTGGCTATGGCCATGGCTATGGCTGTAGCGGCTGCGGCTGATCAGCGATGTCAACGAAGTTCCTTCCCGCGGCCCGTAGGCGCGCTGCCTCGCCCGTCTCCCGTGCGTGTGGCCCGCTGAGCGGCGGACTGCTGTCCGTTAAGTGGACGGCACGGCCGTGCCGCCCGCCGTGGCCGCGCCACCGCGTCCTCTCGTCCCCCTCGTCGCGCTCGTCGCGCTCGTCGCCCGGGTCGCGCCCGTCTCCCGGGTCGCGCCCGTCTCCCGGGTCGCGCTCCCGGCCCTCGTCGCGGTCGTTGCCCGCGTAGCGCTCGTCGCGGTCGTCGCCCGGCCACGCACGCCGGCTACCCGCCGCAGGGCGGCCTAATCACCGCTGCAGCCGGTAGCCGCCCGCCTGCCGTCAGACCCGAGTAAGGGACGGTCTCGCACGGTTACCGGCAGCGTCGCGCAGGCCCCATCAGCCCCATCAGTCCCGTGGGTAACGCCGGCACCCGGTACCGGGGCAGCCTCGACAGGGCCCGATCCCACATTTCACGTGAGCGGTGCAGTGAGTGCCCGTTTTATCCTGGTTCTCGCGGACCGGCCGCGTGAAAAGTGCCCCAGCGGCACGAAAGTCGTGATCGCGATCGGCCGCCACCGGGGCCGGGCTCGGCTACCGGGCGGCGGCCCCGACGGCGGGTGGTTCCTCGGCCGTCAGCGGGCTGGCGATCTCCTCGAGGCCCTTGCGCTCCGCCTTGACGCCCAGGAACATCTCGACCAGGCCGGCCAGGATCATCAGCGCCGCGCCGATCGCGAACGCGATCACCGTGTCCGAGACCTTACCCGTGCTGACCAGGGACGAGAACAGCAGCGGCCCGCTGATCCCGCCCGCCGCGGTGCCGATCGCGTAGAAGAACGCGATGGCCAGCGCGCGGGTCTCCATCGGGAACACCTCGCTCACGGTCAGGTACGCCGAGCTGGCCCCGGCCGACGCGAAGAACAGCACCACGCACCAGCAGGCCGTCATCGTGGTGGCGTCGAGTGCCCCGGCGTCGAACAGCCAGGCCGTGCCGAACAGCAGCGCCCCGGACAGGATGTAAGTGCCCGCGATCATCGGCTTGCGGCCGATGCTGTCGAATAGCGGGCCGAGCAGCAGCGGCCCGAGCAGGTTGCCCACCGCGATGACCGCGAAGTAGTACCCCGGGTCGGTGCTGACGTGGAAGAACGTGGCCAGGATCTGCGCATAGCCGAACGTGATCGCGTTATACAAGAACGCCTGGCCGACGAACAGCGAGAGGCCGAGGATGGTGCGCCGCGGATAGGTGCCGAACATGGTCCGCGCGATCGGGATGAACCCGATGGACTTGCGCTGGTGGATCGTGATCGACTGCCGCGGCTCGGCCAGCTGCTGGCCGGTTTCCTGCTCCACCTTCTGCTCGATGCCGGTCACCAGGTCTTCCGCCTGCTGGCCGTGGCCGTGGATGAAGAGCCAGCGCGGGCTCTCCGGCACGTTCCGCCGGACCAGCAGGATGACCAGGCCGAGGATCACGCCGAGCCCGAAGCAGATCCGCCAGCCCACGGCGACCGGCAGATCGTTGGTGGCGGGCACCGAGATGAGCGCGCCGGCCGCCGCGCCCGCCCAGTAGGTGCCGTTGATCACGATGTCGATCCGGCCCCGGTGCCGGCTGGGGATCAGCTCGTCGATGGCCGAGTTGATGGCCGCGTACTCTCCGCCGATGCCGAACCCGGTCAGGAAGCGGAACAGGAAGAACCACCAGGGGGCGAACGACAACGCGGTCAGCGCGGTGGCGATCAGGTAAGTACCCAGCGTGATCATGAAGAGCTTCTTGCGCCCGAACCGGTCGGTGAGCCAGCCGAAGAACAGCGCGCCGAGACACGCACCGGCCACGTACATGGCCGCGCCGAGCCCGGTGATCTGACCCTGGGTGATGTGGATGCCGCTACCGGGCTTGCTGATCTGCCCCGAGATGTTCCCGACGATCGTGACTTCCAGGCCGTCCAGGATCCAGACCGTGCCCAGCCCGACAATGATCATCCAGTGCCAGCGGGACCAGGGCAGCCGGTCCAGCCGGGCCGGCACCTTGGTCGTTACTGTTCCTGTCTGGACGTCACTCACGTCGTCCTCCTCGTCCGCCAGCGGCGCGGCCGGCGGCCTGCCCTCACCGACACCGCCGGCCGCCCGGCTCCGCTACCCGGTAACCGCCGTCTTACTCGGGCGGCGCATTGCGCCGCCCGAGCCAGGCGGCAGAGAGGCCACGCATGCTGACCGAGCTAGAGGCAGAAGAGTTCAGGATCCGCACGCTCATCGAGAAGTGGGCGCTAGCCCGGGATGCGGGCGACTGGGCGTCGTTCGCCACGGTGTGGCACGACGACGGCTGGATGACGGCCACCTGGTTCCAGGGGCGGGCCGCCGATTTCATCCGGGCCAGCCAGGCCGGCTTCGAGGCCGGCGTGAACATCCTGCACTTTCTCGGCGGGTCGGTGTGCACAGTGGCCGGGGACCGGGCCGTCGCGCAGACCAAGATGACCATCCAGCAGCGCGCTGACGTGCATGGGGTGACCGCCGACGTCACCTGCACCGGCCGGTTCTACGACTTCCTGGCCCGGCGGGACGGCCGGTGGGGGATCGTCCGGCGGCAGCCGGTCTACGAGCAGGACCGGCTCGACCCGGTCAACCCAGCGGCCCAGCTCAGCCTGGACCCGGAACTGCTGGGCAGTTTCCCGGCCGGCTACCGGCACCTGGCCTACCTGCAGTACCAGCTCGGCTTCCAGATCGCCCCCGGCCTGCCCGGGCTGCGCGGGCCCGCGGTGGAGCTGCTCTACCGGGAAGGGCGGGAATGGCTGGACGGCTCACCGCGGCCCGGCGTGCCCACGGCCAGCACGCTGCGCTCGCCGGGATCCGCGGTGTGACCGGCCACGCACCTGCGGCGCACCGGCCACGCACCAGCCACGCACCGGCCACGCACCAGCCACGCACCAGCCACTCACCGGCCGCGCACCGGCCGCGCACCCGGCTGAGACAGGCTCAGAGCTCGATCACGGCCCCCACGTCCACCCGGGTGAACGCGTCCTCGTCCTTGCCGCACAGGGGCAGGAAGCTGTCCAGCACCATCAGGCCGGTCTCGCCGAACAGCGCCTCGTGGATGACGTAGCCCCGCTGCGGGGCGACTTCGCGGGCGTAGTCGATCATCTCGCCGGTCTTGAGCCACGGCCCGCTGGCCGGCAGCAGCAGCGTCTGCACCGGGTCCTGGGGCACGGTGAATGAGTCGCCGGGATGGAACACGGTCCCGTCGATCAGGAACCCGGTGTTCTCGATCACCGGGATGTCGCGGTGCAGCACGGCGTGCAGATGCCCGTACCCGTGCACGTCGAAGCCGGCCGCCCGGAACGCGTCGCCGTCGTCCACGACATGCACCTGGTCCTGGCTGAACCCGGCGAACTGGCTGGCCACCGAGCTGTTGGTCCACAGCTGCAGGCCGGCGTCCGCGGTCAGCGCGGCGCGCAGCCCGTCCGCGTCGAAGTGATCGAAATGCTCGTGGGTGACTAGCACCGCACTGGCCCCGTCCAGGGCCCGCGGCATGCTCCACACGGATGGGTCGATGACCAGGGTGGCCCCGTCCTTCTCCAGCCTGACACAAGCATGCTCCAGCTTGGTGAGCCGCATCTGTTCTCCCAACGTTAAGCCGACAACCGCGACCTTACCGCCCGTAACTCTGCGCTTCCCTTACCCCCTGTGCCACGATGGTGGCCGTTCGCGGCATCCAGGGGGGCGCCGCAGGTCACCTCGAACGTGGGCCAACGGAGGCTGCGGATGACGTCCGCCGAGACGAACCTGTCCACCATCCAGCATGTCGTCGTGCTGATGCTGGAGAACCGGTCCTTCGACCACATGCTCGGCTTCCTGTACAGCGGTGCGGGCAACGTGTCACCGGCCGGCCATCCGTTCGACGGGCTGACCGGGACCGAGGCCAACGCGCCGGCCAGCGGCGCTCCGGTCACCGTGTTCAGGATCGAGCCCAGCACGCCGAACGCCTATTTCATGCCCGGCGCCGACCCCGGCGAGGGCTACCTGGCCACCAACGACCAGCTGTTCAGTGATCACAACGCCCCGGCCAGCGCGGCCACGGTGCCGGCCATGAACGGCTTCGTCAAGGATTTCAACTACACCCTGGGCTGGCAGTCCAGCGAGAGCGGCTGGTCTATCCTGCCCGGCACGAGCGGCAGCGAGATCATGGGCTGCTTCACCCCGGAAGCCCTCCCGGTGCTGTCCGCGCTGGCCACCGGGTACGCGGTGTGCGACCAGTGGTTCTCCCCGGTGCCCACCGAGACGCTGCCGAACCGCGCGTTCGCCTGCTCGGCGACCAGCCAGGGGCACATGGACGACAAGACGCACACGTTCACCGCGCCGTCCATCTTCGGCCTGCTCGGCTCGCACAGCATCCCGTGGGCCATCTACGGCTACGACTCCCAGCCGCTGACCAAGGACACGTTCACCGACATCACCGGGGCCGACCCCAGCCACTTCGGGGTGTTCACCGACTTCACGGCGGCCGCCGCTGGCGGCACGCTGCCCGCGTTCACGTTCCTGGAGCCGAGCTGGAGTTCCACCGGCAACAGCCAGCACCCGAACTATGACGTCGCGCTGGGCGAGCAGCTCATCCATGACGTGTACGAGGCCGTCCGCGGCGGGCCGGGCTGGCCGCAGACGCTGCTGGTGATCACCTACGACGAGCACGGCGGCTGCTACGACCATGTCCCGCCACCGTCCGGCGCTACCCCGCCGGACAGCGACGCGGGCGAGTTCAGTTTCGGCTTCACCCGGTTCGGGGTGCGGGTGCCCGCCGTGCTGGTCTCCCCGCTGATCGCGCCGGGCACGGTGTACCGGGCACCGGCGGGCGGCACGCCGCTGGACCATACCTCGATCCTCAAGACGGTCGAGCAGCGCTGGGGCCTGCCGTCGCTGACCGCCCGGGACGCCGCCGCGCCCGGCTTTGGCGACGTGCTCACGCTGGCCGCCCCGCGCACCGACGATGTGCTGGCGGGCGTGACCGTGCCGCCGCCGAGCGGCCCCGGGCCGTCCGCCGCCCAGCCCGCGCACCTGCAGCAGATCCAGGCCGAGCTGGTGTCCCGCCAGTTCCCGGCCGGGCGCTCGCCGGAGACGGGCGGCTCGGCACCGGCCACCAAGGCGGAGCTGGCCAGCTACATCGAGGCCAACGGCTGAGGCTCAGCGGACGACCCGGCCGCCGACCGCCATCCGGGTGGCGAGCTCGGCGTCGATCTGCACGGCCGCGTCCAGCAGCCGGGGCAGGAACTGCCGCTCCAGGGTCCGCATCGGGACCCGGGACGCATGCGCGCTGGCGTTGATGGCCGCTACGACCCGGCCCGAGCTGTCCCGGATGGGTACCGCGATGGACCGCACGCCGGCCTCGAGTTCCTGGTCCACCGCGGCCCAGCCCTGGGCCCGGACCCGGGCCAGGATCCCGCGCAGCTCGGCCGGATCGGTCACGGTGTGCTCGGTGAGCTGGCGCAGCGTGGTCCGGTCCAGTATCGCGTCGAGCTCCTCTTCGGGCAGCCCGGCCAGCAGTACCCGGCCCATCGAGGTCGGGTAGGGCGGCAGCCGGGTGCCCACGGTCAGCGCAATGGTCATGATCCGGTTGGCTGAGGCGCGCGCTACGTAGACGATGTCGTCGCCGTCCAGCACGCTGACCGAGCAGGACTCGTGCAGTTCCTCGGCCAGGTCTTCCAGGTGCGGCTGGGCGATCTGGGCCACGCTGAACGAGGAGAGATAGGCGTAGCCCAGGGCCAGCACCCGGGGCCGGAGCGAGAACTGCCGGCCGGTGCTGCCCACATAGCCCAGTTCCTGCAGGGTGAGCAGGAACCGGCGGGCCGCGGCCCGGGTCAGCCCGGTCCGCTCGGCCACCTCGGACAACGTCAGCGACGGCCGCTCGGAAGAAAAGCAGCGGATTACGGCCAGGCCGCGATCCAGGGACTGAACGAAATCAGTGCGGCGCCCCCCGGCCGGCCGGGCGGCGGCATCCGGTCCGGTGGCGCTGATGGCGTCATCCGGGGGTGGGCTGGCAGGTTCGCTGCCATCGGTGTTCACATAGCGAACGATAGCGCGCTCCGCGGCTGGAGGCCAGCAGCTGGGTCAGCCCGTGCCGCGCACCGGCAGCCCGGCGGCCGCGTACACCGCGTCGATGACCAGCATGTTCGCCACCGCGTCCTCCGGGGTGGTGAGCACCGGCTCGCCCCGGCGCACCGCGGCCACGAACGCGCGCAGCTGATGGGTGTAGCTGGATTCGCCGGTCACCCGCTCGTGCCGGGTGTACCCATCGGCGGTCACCGACAGCCGGTTGTACCGCTGCGGTGAGACGTAGTTGAACACCCGCATCACGCCCCGGTCACCGACCGCCTTGGCGTCCAGCCGGAGCAGCTGGCCGGACCACAGTGAGGCGGTCATCCGGCCCAGTACCCCGCCCGGGAAGCGGAACGAGGCCGACATGGACCGGTCCACAACCGGGCTGTGCAGCTTGGCCCGCGCCGCGACCACCTCGGGCTCGCCGGGCCCGAGCATGCGCAGCCAGTTGATGGCGTAACACCCCGCATCCATGGTCGCCCCGCCGGCCAGCTCGTAGGAGTAGCGGATGTCGGAGAACCGGGGCAGCGGGAAGCACAGCGAGGCTTCCAGGTACCGCAGCGGGCCGATCTCGCCTGCTGTGCCCAGCGCCGGGCCGACCACTGCGTCCATCCCGGACGCCCGTCCCGGCCAGCTCCCCGGCGTAGCCCCGGGCGAGCCACCCAGGCCGCCCAGCGGGCCGGCCGCCACCTCCTGCATCCGTCGGGCCAGCGGGTGGTACCGGTAGTGGAAGGCCTCCATCACGACCAGCCCGGACGCCTTGGCCGCCGCGGCGACCTCGGCCGCTTCGGCGGCGTTGGCGGTGAACGGCTTCTCGCACAGCACGTGCTTGCCGGCTTCGATGGCCCGCAGCGTCCAGGCCGCGTGCAGCGAGTTGGGCAGCGGATTGTAGACGGCGTCGATGGCCGGGTCGTCGAGCAGCGCCTGGTAGGAGGAGTGCACCAGCCGGATCCGGTGCTTGTCGGCGAACCGCCGGGCCCGGCCGGGGTCGCGGGCGGCCACCGCGGTGACGGTCACGTCGGGCAGCTGGGCGGCAGGCTTGAGCAGTGCGGCCGGGGTGATCCGCGCGGCGCCCAGCGTCCCGATCCGCAACCGGTCCACGGCCACCTCCGCTCCCCTCAGTGTGACCTTATGCCCGCCTCAGCCGCGGCACACTCAGCGGCGCGCACCCTGCGGCTCAGCCCGAGCGGCGGCGCGCGACCTCATACAGCGCGATACCGGCCGCCACGCCCGCGTTCAGTGACTCGGCCCGGGCCGCGATCGGGATGCGGGCCAGCACGTCGCAGCGCAGCGCGGTGAGCCGGGACAGCCCGCGCCCCTCCGAACCGACAACCAGCACCAGCGGCCCGTCGGCCACCGTCAGCTCGCCGAGCGGGGTGTCCCCCTGGGCGTCCAGGCCGGCCACGAACAGGCCAGCCTCCTGGTAGCCGGTCAGCGTCTGGACCAGGTTGGCCGCGCGGGCCACCGGCACCCGGGCCAGCGCCCCGGCCGACGCCTTCCACGCCCCCGCGCTCACCTGCGCGCTGCGCCGGGACGGGACCAGCACGCCATGCCCGCCGAACGCCGCCACCGAGCGGACTACGGCGCCCAGGTTACGCGGGTCGGTGACCGCGTCCAGCGCCACGATCAGCGGCGGCTCGCCCCGTTCCCGCGCCTGGTCCAGCAGGTCACCGGGGTGCGCGTACTGGTAGGGCCGGATCTTCAGCGCGAGGCCCTGGTGCACCGCCCCGCCGGTCAGCCGGTCCAGTTCGGCCCGGCCAGCCTCGATGACCGGCATCCCGGCGTCAGCGGCCAGCCGGATGGCCTCGGTCACCCGCGGGTCGGCATCCAGCCGCGGCCCGGCGTACAGCGCGGTGGCGGGAACCCGGGCGCGCAGCGACTCCAGCACCGGGTTGCGCCCGGCCACCACTTCCGGGGCGTCGCCGGCGCCGCGGGCCCGGTCAGCCGCCCGGTCCCGGCCCGCCCCGGCTGACCCGTCTTGTTCCGCCGAACGCCTGCCCGTGCCCCGGGCCGTCCCCTCGCCACGGCCGCCGGTGGTGGCCCGAGCCGCCTGCGCGGCGCGCCGCTGGGCCGGATGCCCGGGCCGCAGGTGCGCGGGCGGGGTTGGCCCCTTGCCTTCCAGGCGCCGTTTGCCGTATCCGCCGGTCCCCGGCCGCGGCTTGCCGGACTTGGTCCGGCCGCCCTTGCCGGACCGGGCCGCGCCGCCGCCTGCAGGTCCGCCGCTCATCGCTTCAGCTCCCAGCGCGGGCCCTGCGGGGTGTCCTCGATCAGCACGCCCGCGTCGCGCAGCGAGTCCCGGATGGCGTCCGCCGCCGCGTAGTCCTGGCGCTGCCGGGCCGCCTGCCGCTGGGCCAGTGCCACCCCGACCAGCGCGTCCACCACGGCGTGCAGGTCGTCGCCGGGGCCCGCGGTGGCCCACGGCTCGGCCAGTGGGTTGAGGCCGAGCACGCCGAGCATGGCGCGCACCTCGGCCAGCCGGGCCGAGGCGGCGGTGAGGTCCCCGGCGGCCAGTGCGTTGTTGCCCGCCCGCACCGCTTCGTGCAGCACGGCCAGCGCCTGCGGGACGCCGAGATCGTCGTCCAGCGCGTCGGCGAACGCCGCGGGGACCAGGGTCAGGGTCGGGCCCACCCCGGCATCGGGCTCACCCGCCGCCTCAGCCGAGGCCAGCGCGCCGGCCAGCGCGGCCGGCTCGTCGCTTAGTTCGCTGATCGGGCCGATGGCCTCGGTGGCCCGGGTTACGAAGTTCTCGATCCGCCGGTACGCGGCCACCGCCTCATCCAGCGCCTCGGTGGAGTACTCGATGCCCGACCGGTAATGCGCCTGGCCCAGGTAGTAGCGCAACTCGGCCGGCCGGACCTGGGTCACCATGGCCTCGACCAGCAGCGAGTTGCCGAGCGACTTGCTCATCTTCTCGCCGGCCACCCCGACCAGGCCGTTGTGCAGCCAGTACTGGGCGAACCCGTCCCCGGCCGACCGGCTCTGGGCGATCTCGTTCTCGTGGTGCGGGAAGATCAGGTCCAGCCCGCCACCGTGGATGTCGAACGCGGGGCCTAGGTACTTAGTGGCCATGGCCGAGCACTCCAGGTGCCAGCCCGGGCGGCCCGGGCCCCACGGGGTGTCCCAGGCCGGCTCGCCCGGCTTGGCCGCCTTCCACAGCGCGAAGTCGCGGGGATCACGCTTGGCGTCGTTGGGCTCGGTATCCTCGGCGGCCCGCATGTGCTCCAGCCGCTGCCCGGACAGCGCACCGTACCCGGGGTAGGAAAGCACGTCGAAGTACACGCCGCCGCCGGACGCGTAGGCATGACCACGATCGATCAGCCTGCCCATCAGGGTGATCATCTCGGGCACGTGCCCGGTGGCCCGCGGCTCCACCTCCGGCGGCACGCAGCCGAGCACCTCGTAGGCCCGGCTGAACGCCCGCTCATTGCGCTGGCTGACCAGCCACCAGGGGACACCCTCGGCGGCCGCGACCCGGATGATCTTGTCATCGATGTCGGTCACGTTGCGGCAGAACGTGACCTGGTACCCGGTCGCCCGCAGCCAGCGGGTGAGCAGGTCGAACACCACACCCGACCGGATGTGGCCGATGTGCGGCGGGGCCTGCACGGTGGCACCACACAGGTACAGCGACACCTGCCCGGGGACGAGCGGGGTGAAGTCGCGCACGGTGCGCGCGGCGGTGTCGTAAAGGCGTAGTGTCACGCAGCAAGGTTACCGGGGACTGGCCCTGGCCCGGCATCCTTGTACCCATGCTGATACGGGACGCCACAGCCGGCGACTGGCCGGGAATCTGGGCCTTCATGAGCCGCATCGTGGCCGCCGGCGACACGTTCTGCTGGGACACCGGCACGACGTCCGAGCAGGCCCGGGCCAGGTGGCTGCACGAGCCGCCCGGAGCGACACTGGTCGCGGTGGATTCAGCCGGCACCATCATCGGCACCGGTGAACTGCACCCGAACCACGGCGGCGGCGGCGCGCATGTGGCCAACGCGGGCTTCATGGTCAGCCCGGACCACGGCCGCCGCGGCGTCGGGCGGGCCCTGGCCGAGCACATCCTGGACCGGGCCCAGGCCTACGGCTACCCGGCCATGCAGTTCAACGCGGTAGCGGCGACAAACACCGGGGCCGTCGCGCTGTGGCGCTCGCTCGGCTTCGAGGTGCTGGCCACCGTGCCGGACGGCTTCCGGCACCCCACGCAGGGGTACGTGGGGCTGCACATCATGTACCGCAAGCTGTTACCAGGGCGCCCAGCAACACGCCGCCGACCTGCGCTTGCACGGAATTTCCCAAGTCAGCGGGCCGGCGGGCATATCGTCTGCTGTGACGTGATGATCACGCTGCAGGCCTGCGCATTCCCCGCAGGAAGGACGAAGTAGGCCCCGATGAACGACAGTCCCCCGCCGACCGCACTGCCGGGTCCTGACCCCTTCCGCTGGCTCCGGGTGGCCGCGCTGATCGCCGCCATCCTGGGCGTCCTGGTACTGGCCGGGGGCGCGTTCGTGCTGTCCTATCCCGGGATCCACCAGCTAGCCCGGACGGCCGGCATGTCGCCCAGCCTGGCCAGGTTCTTCCCGGTCGTCCTCGACGCGCTGATGGTGGTGTCCATCGCCGCGGTGCTGTCGTTGCACGGCGCCAGCTGGTGGCGCCGCGGCTACGCCTGGCTGGTCACGATCCTGCTGGTAGTCGCGATGGCGGCCGGCGGCGTGCTGCATGCCCTGCATACGCACATCCCGCACCAGGCCGCCGCGGTGACCGCGGCCGTGCTGCCGTGGGCGCTGCTGCTGATCGCGTTCACCCTGCTGCTGTGCATGTTGCGCCAGTTCCGCCCGGCCCGGACGGCCGGGGCCAGCAGCGCGGCTGGAGAGCGGGCCACCCCGGCCGCGCCGCCGGCCCCGCCCCGCATCGGGCTCGACGGCCTGCTCGGCGCCGGTGCCGCGCGCACCGTGCCGACCCAGCCCAGCCGGGCCAGCACCGCACCCGCCCCGGCCAGCACCGCCCCGGTGGGCGCCGCCCCGGTGGGCGCTGTACCAGTCAGCGCCGCTCCGGCCAGCCCTGCCCCGGTGAGCCCTGCCCCGGCGGCGGGCGCCACAGCGCAGGCCAGGCCCGAGGCGGCCCCCGCCCGCGTCAGCACCGCGCCCATCGCCGCCGCAGTCCCGGACCGTCCGGCCGCGGACCGCGCCCCGACCAGCCCGCCCGTCAGCACCAACGGCGACGGGCCGCACCGCCCAGACAGCGAGCCCGCCGACGCCAAGCCCACCGGCACCAGCGTCACGGACGCCAGTCCCGCGGACAGCAAGCCCGGCGCCACGGATACCGCCCCGGCCGGGGCCGGCGCCACCAGCCCGGCCGGCCTCAAGACCACTGAGCCACCAGAGGCCACCGAGGCGTCAGGGACTACCGAGGCTTCAGAGACCAGCAATGCGTCACAGGCCACTGAGGCTCCAGCGGTCGCTGAGGCATCAGAGACCACTCAGCTGCCAGAGACGGCTGAGTCGTCGGGGACCACTGAAGCACCAGAAACCACCAGCGCATCAGGCACTACTGAGGTATCAGGGGTCACTGAGGCATCCAAAATCACCGGGGCACCAGAGACGGCCGAAGCGTCAGGGACCAGCAAGGCTTCAGAGGCCACTGAGCCACCGGAGACCACCGAGCCACCGGGCACGACTGAACTGCCGGCTAGCACCGAACCACCAGCGACCACTGATCCACCCGGCATGTCAGAGCCGGCGGGCACCGCTGAGCCGGCGGGCACGTCAGAGCAGACGGGCACGGTCCCGGCCGGCCACGCACCCGGCGGCCCGGCCCCGGCCGGTGGCGACAGCAGCCCAGAGGCCGCGGCTGATCCGGCCCCCGCCGCCCAGGACGGCACCTCGCTGGAACCACCGGAGCCTGGTCAGCCGGCCAGCGGCACCATCCACGTGCCGCAGCAGCCGATGCGGGCCCCGGTGCCCGCTCCGTCACCGCACTTCGACCGGTTGCGCAGCACGCCCGCCCCACCCGAGGACGACGCCGAAAGCGAGTCCTGATCCGCCGCGTCCCGGCGGCAGCCGCACCGTCTGCTGACGGCTACCAGGCCACCCGACGGCTTAGGCTGAACGGGACCCAGCCCCCAGGGTGAGGACCGCCAATGCCTGACACGTCCGAACTCGTCGAGGTGACCTCGGCGGCCGAGCTTCGCGAGCTGCTCGGCACCCCGAACCGGCGTTCGGCGACCAAGGTCCGGGCCAGCCTGCACGAGCGGGACCGGGAGTGGCTGGCCGCGTCGCCGTTCTGCCTGATCGCCACGGCCGGTGCTGACGGCAGTTGCGACGTGTCCCCGAAAGGGGACCCACCGGGCTTCGCCCGGCCGCTCGGCGACGCCGCGATCGCGATCCCGGACCGGGCAGGCAATAACCGGGCCGACGGGTTCCTGAACATCCTCCGCAACCCGCATGTCGGGCTGCTGTTCCTGGTGCCTGGACGGCCGGACACGCTGCGCATCAACGGCCGGGCCCGGCTGCTCCGGGACGCGCCGTTCTTCGATGACATGATCGTCCGCGGCAGCCGTCCCCGGCTGGCCCTGCTGGTCGAGGTGCGCGAGGTGTTCTACCACTGCCCGAAGGCGTTTCTGCGTTCCGACCTGTGGGATCCCGCGACCTGGCGGCCCAGCGCGCTGCCGTCCACCGCCCGCATCGTGAAGAGCGTCCAGGCGGACATCGAGGAGACCGTGCAGGACCTGGAGCGGCACTACGGCCCGTCCTACGCGCAGGGGCTGTATCCGCACTAGTCCAGGGTGGGCCGCGCGGCGAAATAGCCGACCGCGAAGTCGCGGAACTGCCTGGCGGCCGCGGACAGGTAGGCGTCCCGCCGCCAGGCCATGCTCAGCGTTCGCTGGCAGCCCGGCTCGTCGAGGTGCAGCCAGCCGATCGGCGGCCGCGCGGTCCGGCGGGCCATGGCCGGCAGCAGCCCGATTCCCACCCCCGCACTGATCAGCCCACGGATGGCATACGGCTCGTCCCCTTCGCAGGCGATCACGGGCTGGCGGCCCAGCCGGGCGAAGAGCCGGTCGGTGAGGGCACGCTGCCAGTAGCCCGGCCGGGTGGTCACGAACGCGTCGGCGGCCAGGTCCGCCAGGCTGGCCCGGCTGCGCCGGGCCAGCCGGTGTGACCGGGGCACGCCGAGCAGAACCTCCTCGGTCAGCAGGTCCGTGGCCTGGACCGGCGCCCCCGGCAGCGGCTGCGAGGCCAGGCACAAGTCGACCTGGCCCGCCTGGAGCTGGGTTGCCATCCCCGGGGCCGGCGACTGGTAAAGCCGGAAGCTCACCCCGGGATGAGCGGCCAGGAACCTGGCCGTGAGGTCGGTGACCGTGCGCAGTGTCTCGGTGGCCAGGGCCACGCGGCCGCGGGCCAGCCCGGCCGCGTCGTCCAGTTCCT
The DNA here is from genome assembly GCA_963834515.1 of uncultured Actinomycetes bacterium. Classification (GTDB taxonomy): domain Bacteria; phylum Actinomycetota; class Actinomycetes; order Streptosporangiales; family Streptosporangiaceae; genus RYN-230. The sequence goes on from CAWICB010000004.1 coordinate 124,119, forward strand.
GGCGGCCCTGGTCCAGCTCGCTGAGCGCGGCGTCGACCCGGGCCAGGAACACGGCGCCGAACCGGTTGAGGGCCACCCGGCGGCCGCGCCGCTCGAACAACGGCACACCGAGCTCGGCCTCCAGCCGGGCGATCGAGCGGCTGAGCGCCGGCTGCGCGACCCGGAGCTCCTGGGCGGCCCGGCTGACATGCTCATGCCGGGCCACGGCCTGGAAGTAGCGGAGCTGGAGCAGGTCCACGGCCGGGTCTCCCCGTGTCGCGCCGCTCAGGCCTTCATTCCATGGCGGCATGAAGATATGTGGAGATTGGTCTTGGACAGCATAAGCTGGTCTTCCTGGCGTGGCTGCTAATGACCAGCGCCAGCCCAGCCCGCCACCGCTCCCCGGGAGCGCTGCGGGCCGTGCTGGTCTTCCTGGCCGTGCAGTCCACGGCGGTGGCCAGCCTCGGCACCCCACTGCTGCCCACCATCCAGCGGGCTGACCACGTATCGCTGGCCGCGTCGCAGTGGGCGCTCACCATCACGCTGCTGGCCGGGGCGGTGGTCACTCCAGTCATCGGGCGCCTGGGCAACGGGCGGGCCCGCCGTCCGGTGGCCATCGGTGCGGTAGCGGTGATGCTGGCCGGGTGTGTGCTGTCCGCCGTGCCGGCCGGGTTCGCCGTGTTCCTGGCCGGCCGGGCCCTGCAAGGCGCGGGCTTCGGCCTGGTACCGCTGGCCACCGCGGTCGCCCGGGATGATCTGCCCGCTGGCCAGGCCAGGGGAAGCATCACGCTGATCGGCGTCACCACCGCGGCCGGGACTGGCATCGGCTATCCGCTGGTCGGCCTGCTCGCTCAGTACCTGGGTCCTGGCGCACCGTTCTGGCTGGTGGCCGGCCTCAGCGCGGTGGCCCTGGCGGCTGCCGTGGCGGTGCTGCCGCCGAGCCCGGCCCGCCCGGCCCGGCTGGACGTGGGCGGCACCGTCCTGCTCGCGCTGGGCATCGCCGGACTGCTGGTCCTGCTGGCCCAGGGGCCGGTCTGGGGCTGGACCAGCCCGGGCAGCCTGGCTTCGGGCGCGGTGTCGCTGGCCGCGCTGGCCGGCTGGGTCGTGGCCGCGCTCAACACGCCGCACCCGCTGGTCGACCTGCGGCTGCTGCGGCGCAGGCCGGTGCTGGCGGCCAACGTGACCGCGTTCCTGGTCGCGGTCGGTTTCTACCCGCTGGGACCACTGGTGGTCCGCTACGTCCAGACGCCGCCCACGGTGGGCTACGGTTTCGGCGCGCCGGTCGTGGTCGCCGGGCTGATGCTCACCCCGTTCTCGCTGGCCAGCTTCGCCGCCACCCGGGTGGCCCGGCCGCTGGCCCGGCGCGGCTCGGCTGAGCTGGTCGTCACGGGCAGCTGCGTGCTGCTGATCGCGTCGATGGTCCTGTTCGGCCTGGCCCGCACCGCGTACTGGCAGATCGTGCTGGCCATGGCGCTGGACGGGTTCGGCGTCGGGTGCGTCTATGCGGTCAACCCGCTGCAGATCACCAGCGGCGTGCCGGCCCAGGAAACCGCAGCGCGATCAGCTTCTACCAGCTGGCCCGTACGGTTGCCTACGCTCTCGGCAGCGTACTCAGTGCCACGGTGCTGGCGCTGTCCATCCCGCCCGGTCACCTGTACCCGGACAATGCCGGATACGGCGCGGCCGCGGCGCTGTGCGCCGCAGTCCGGACCGTGGCCCTGCTGGCCAGTGGCTGGTTCGCCTGGGGCGGCCAGCTGGGACGCCGGAGCCGGGACGTCCAGCGGGCTAATGCCCGGCGGGCGACGGCCCGGGGCTGAACAGCAGCGCAGTGGAGATCGCGGCCAGACCCTCGCCACGGCCGGTCAGCCCGAGACCGTCGGTGGTGGTGCCGGACAGGCTGACCGGGATGCCGCCCAGCGCCCCGGACAGTACCTTCTCGGCCTCTGCGCGCCGTGGCGCGAGCCGCGGGCGCGGCCCGATTACCTGGACGGCCACGTTCCCGATCATGAATCCGGCCCCGGCCACCAGATCCGCGGTGGCGCGCAGCAACGTGGTCCCGGCTGCGCCTGCCCACCGCGGGTCGGCCGTGCCGAAGTTGGCTCCTAGGTCGCCGAGCCCGGCCGCGGACAGCAGCGCATCACACGCCGCGTGCGCGGCCACGTCACCGTCGCTGTGCCCGCTCAGTCCCTGCTCGCCCGGCCAGAACAGGCCCGCCAGGTAGAGCGGCCGGCCAGCACCGAACGGATGGACGTCAGTACCAACTCCTACCCGGGGCGGTTCACCGGCCACCTGCGTGCCGTGACTGCGCTCAGGAGGCCAGGATCTCGTCGAGCAGCGCCTCGGCCTTGTCCTCGTTGGTCTTCTCAGCCAGGGCAAGCTCGCTGACCAGGATCTGCCGGGCCTTGGCGAGCATGCGCTTCTCGCCGGCCGACAGACCACGCTCGCGGTCTCTGCGCCACAGATCGCGGACAACCTCGGCTACCTTGTTCACATCACCCGAGGCGAGCTTTTCAAGGTTGGCCTTGTACCGCCGTGACCAGTTAGTCGGTTCCTCGGTGTGCGGGGCGCGCAGCACCTCGAACACCCTCTCCAGCCCTTCCTGCCCGACAACATCCCGCACGCCCACCAGCTCGGCATTGTCCGCCGGCACGCGTACGGTCAGGTCACCCTTGTCGACCTTGAGCACCAGGTACGTCTTATCCTGGCCCTTGATCGAACGGGTCTCGATCTCCTCGATGCGAGCAGCCCCATGGTGGGGGTAGACGACCGTGTCGCCGACCTTAAAAGTCATGTGGCACATACCCCTTCCGCTAAGGCAATCTTAGCACGACCAACCGGGCACTCGATCTGACGTTAACGATAAACGCGCAGGTCAATACGCCTTTTCTCGGTCTACAAAGCGGCCTGTGGGGCGTGTCGGCCCGGGGCCTGCCTGCCCGCGGCGCCCGCCGGATACGCAGATTTCCTGGTGATTCCGGCCCGATGACCCACTCGGCACGGTCTGCACCGTCCAGCCCGCCGGGCCCCCGGACGGCCCCAGACCACCCAGCCATCGCCCTGTGCACCCGCCATGGCACGGCCCGGGCCTGGATGAATCTGGTATCCGCGGGGCAGTGCCCGGAACGGCCTGGCAGGCACATACTGGAGAGCAACGAGGCAGCGCACGCCGGAGAAGATGCTCGTGAGCAGAGGTGGGGAACCGGAGCGGGACGACTATGGCCTGCCCCCGGTCAACATCGAGATCCCTGACGATGCCAGGGAACTGGATCGCGATGTTCAGGCGTATCACCGCGAACTGCGCGCGCTGCGCAGACAGCGGCTGCTCCGGCGGCTCGGCGGCCCGATCGCCAGGGACGGGATGGTGCTGCCCCTGCTGGCCAGCTGCCTGGCGCTGACCCTGCTGGCCGGGACGCTGCTCACCATGTTCACCACCCGGCGGCCGGACGCCCCGGTCAGCCAGGCCCAGGCCCCGACCACACCGCAGTCGGCCACTCCCGGGGTGGGCCGGGTCGGCGGCCGGCTGCCGGCCGGCACGGTGCAGGCCGACGGCAAGGCCGTCGCACTGCGGACGGTCCGGGCCGCGGTGCTCGCGCTGATCCCGGCCGGGTGCCATTGCGGGACCGCGGCCGAGCGGGTCAGTAGCCAGGCCCGCGCGGCCAACGTCCCCGTCTACCTGGTCGCGGTGGGCACCTCGCTGCAGCAGGTCAAGGCGATCGGCCCGGCGGGGCGCGGCGGCACCGTCCTGCTGGCCACCGACACGGATGGCGCGCTCGGCCGTGTCTACCACCCGTCCGGGCTGACAGTGGTCCTGGTCAACCCGGCCGGCCTGGTGCGCAGCGTGCAGCGCAACCTCGCGCCCAGCGTCCAGCTGGGCAGCAGCCTGCGCGCGCTCGGCCGCAGCACGCCACAGAGCCTGGACCCCCCCGGCCCGGCGTACCTGGCCGCGAATCAGCCCGGGCTGCGCACCGCCTGACCGGCCCGCCACCCCGGCCCGCGCCACGGCAGGGCCGGCGGCAGCAGCCGGCCCGGATGCCGATACGCTGTCCGGCGTCCCAGGTGTGCCTGACCCGAAATCTGAGGAGAGCAGGTCATGCTGCTCCACGGCCGTAGCCTCACCGTGCTGCGACGCGCGTGCGCCGTCGCCGCGGTGGCAGCCATCCCCCTGCTCGCCGGGTGCGAAGCTGGGCTGAACGCGCCGGTGCTGCACTGGCACGCGCCTACCGCCGGGGCGAACCTGTCGATTCCGGCCGCCAGCGGAACCGGCTTCATCGCCATCCGCAACGTGTTCGTCCTCGGCGCACCGCTGACCTCCTCGCTGCCCGCGGGCAGCTCGGCCAGCGTGTTCCTCGGCCTGGTCAACACCGGGGCACGGGACCGCCTGGTCAGCATCTCGGCGCCGGGCACCGCCACCTCGGTCACCATCCCGGCCGGTGGCGTCGCGCTGGAGCGGGACCAGACGGTGCTGCTCACCGGCCCGGAGCCCAAGGTGGTGCTGAACGGCCTGACCCACACCTTGGCGAACGGCACCGACATCCACCTGGTGCTCCAGTTCCAGAACGCCGGCAGCGGGCGGCTGACCGTGCCCGTCATGCCCAGGGCGACGGAGTACGCCACCTACTCGCCAGCCCCGTCACCGACGCCGACCGCGACCGTCAAGCGCCGCCACCACGGCACGGCCACGCCCACCACGTCGCCGTCGCCAACGACCACGCCGTAACGGCGTTACGTGCCCGGCTCGAACTTGTAGCCCAGCCCGCGCACGGTGATGATGTGCCGCGGGTTGCCCGGGTCGAGTTCGACCTTGGCCCGCAGCCGCTTGATATGCACATCCAGGGTCTTGGTGTCCCCGACATAGTCGGCGCCCCAGACCCGGTCGATCAGCTGCATCCGGGTCAGCACCCGGCCCGTGTTCCGCAGCAGCACCTCAAGCAGCTCGAACTCCTTGAGCGGTAGCTGTACCTGGCTGCCACGCACCGTCACCACGTGCCGGTCCACGTCCATCCGCACCGGCCCGGACTCCAGCGTGGTGATCGCGGCGTCCTCCGGCTCGCCGCGGCGGCGCAGCACCGCGCGCATCCGGGCGACCAGCTCACGGGAGGAGAACGGCTTGGTTACGTAGTCGTCCGCGCCCAGCTCCAGGCCGACGACCTTGTCGATCTCGCTGTCCTTGGCGGTCAGCATGATGACCGGCACGTTGGATCGCTCGCGCAGGGTCCGGCACACCTCGCTGCCCGGCAGCCCGGGCAGCATGAGGTCGAGCAGCACCAGGTCGGCCCCGTCCCGGTCGAACGTGTCGAGTGCGTCCGGGCCGGTCGGGCACACCGCTACCTCGAAACCCTCCTTGCGGAGCATGTAGGACAGCGCGTCGCTGAACGACTCCTCATCTTCGACAACGAGCACCCGGGTCATTTCAGGGCCTCCCTGGCCGATGTCGCTGCGGGTGGCTGGGAACTCCCCGCCGCAGCCCGGGGCCGGCTCGCTACTGGCAACCGCAAGGTGAACGTGGACCCCTCACCCACCTTGCTCCACACCGTGACTTTGCCGCCGTGCGCCGCCGTCACGTGCTTGACGATAGCCAGGCCCAGCCCGGTACCCCCGGTCGCCCGGGAGCGCGCCGGGTCGACCCGGTAGAACCGCTCGAAGATCCGCTCCAGGTCCCGCTGCGGGATGCCGATGCCCTGGTCAGCCACGCTGATCTCGGCCACGTCATCGGCCACCCGGGTGGTACTGACCACCACCCGGGTCTGCTCCGGGCTGTACGCGACCGCGTTCTCCAGCAGGTTGCGCAGCGCGTTGACCAGCAGGTCCTCGTCGCCCAGCACGACCAGCCCGGGATCCCCCTTGGCTTCCAGCTCGATGCCGTGCGCGCTCGCCTTCATCCGGCACCGGTCCAGCGCCTCGGCCACCACGATGGACAGGTCAACCGGGATCGGGTCCGGGATGGGCTCGGCGGCCTGGATCCGGGACAGCGTGATCAGGTCCTGGGCCAGCTTGGTCAGCCGGGACGCTTCCTGGCGCATCCGGCCCGCGAAGCGGCGCACCGCGTCCGGGTCGTCGGCGGCGTCCTCGACCGTCTCGGCCAGCAGCGCCAGGGCGCCCACCGGCGTCTTGAGCTCGTGGCTGACGTTGGCCACGAAGTCCCGGCGGACCTCTTCCACCCGGCGGCTCTCGGTCTGGTCCTCGGCCAGCAGCAAGACCAGGCCACCGCCGCCCACGGCTGACCCGAGCGGCGCCACCCGGACCGCGAAGCTGGTCGTCCGGCCGCCGAACTTCGTGCCGGCCACCTCGATCTCGCCTTCGCGAATCTCGCCGTCCCGGCGTACCTGCCGGGCCAGGGCCAGCAGCTCGCCGACCATCAGCCGGTCACCCTTCACCAGGCCGAACGAGCGGGCGGCGGCACTGGCCCGGAGCACCCGGTCCTCACTGTCGATGACCACGGCGGATGAGGACAGCACCGAGAGGACGGCCGCGATGCCGGCTGGCAGCCGGGCGGGTGGGCGACGCGGGGCGGACAGTTCGCCGGGGTGGGCCTTGGCCGCCTTGCGGATCTTCATGCTGCGGAGACTACTGTCATGATCACCGCTGCCTGCACGCACACATCTCGATGGTAAGCGGCAGCGGCCAGGATCGCCCCGGCCGGTCGGCACGCCGCTGCCGTGTTCCCGATCAATTCACACAGCGGCTGGGCCCTGGACATGCTGGATTAAACCGGCATACAGCCGCACACCGGTCAGCGGCCCTGGTTGGCCACGGCCGCGGCCGCAGCTACCGCGGCGGCCGGGTCGAGGTACCGGCCGCCCGGCACCTTGGGCCGGTAGTCCGCGCCGAGCTCATAGACGAGCGGGATGCCGGTCGGGATGTTCAGCCCGGAGATCTCGTCGTCGGAGATGCCGTCCAGATGCTTGACCAGGGCGCGCAGCGAGTTGCCGTGCGCCACGACCAGCACGGTGCGGTCCGCGGCCAGATCAGTCACGATCGCGTCCTGCCAGTACGGCAGCATCCGGTCCAGTACGTCCTTGAGGCACTCGGTGCGCGGCAGCAGGTCGGGCGGCAGCAGCGCGTAGCGCGGGTCGCCCGCCTGCGAGTACTGGTCATCATCCGGCAGCGGTGGGGGCGGCACGTCGTAGGACCGGCGCCACAGCATGAACTGCTCGTCACCGAACTCCTGGCGGGTCTGGGCCTTGTTCTTGCCCTGCAGAGCCCCGTAGTGCCGTTCGTTCAGCCGCCAGGACCGGCGGACCGGCAGCCAGAGCAGCCCGGCCGCCTCCAGCGCCAGGTGGGCGGTCTGGATGGCCCGGGTCAGCACCGAGGTGTGCAGCACGTCGGGCCGCAGGCCGGAGTCGCGGAGCAGTTCGCCGCCGGTCACCGCCTCGGCTGCGCCCCGCTCGGACAGCCCCACGTCCACCCACCCGGTGAACCGGCCCTCCGCGTTCCACGTGCTTTCCCCATGCCGCAACAGCACCAGCGTCGCCATGACCCGAGCTTATCGGGGCAGCGGGGAAAGCGCGGCGCCGAGACGGGCCGGCTTGTGCGGGGTGAGTCTGCGGTGCCGGGGCGGGGCGGGTCATGGCGGGCGGATCATGCCGGGCGGATCATGCCGGGCGGATCATGCCGGGCGGGTCATGCCGGGCGGGGCCGCGGCGCCGAGGCGGGCGCGGCGCAGCCGTGTGCCCGCCGAGAAGCCGTTCGGCGCGCAGCGGCAAGCGGGGGTCCAGGGGGTCGCCCCCCCGCACAGATAGAGCGGCGATCGGAGGGCCCGGGGGGCGCCCCCCGACTAGCAGAGCCCCGGGAATCCCCTGCCGCATCGCGGGGTTCATCAGTCGGAGGTGCATGCCAGTGCCGCGACGCTTCCCCCGGCGGATCGCGACCATCAGTGTCCACACCTCGCCGCTGGAACAACCAGGTACCGGGGACGCCGGGGGCCTGAACGTTTACGTGGTCGAGGTGGCCAAGCGGCTGGCCAGCCGCGGCGTTGAGGTTGAGATCTTCACCCGGGCCGTCTCCCGTGATGCCCCGCCCCAGGCCGAACTGGTGCCCGGTGTCCTGGTCCGGCACGTGCCCGCCGGGCCGTTCGAGGAGCTGGAAAAGGCCGACCTGCCCGCCCAGCTGTGCCACTTCACGTTCGAGCTGCTGCGCACCGAGGCGGGTTACGCCCCCGGGCGCTACGACCTGGTGCATGCGCACTACTGGCTGTCCGGGCAGGTGGGCCTCGTAGCCCGGCAGCGCTGGGGCGTGCCGCTGGTGCAGTCCATGCACACCCTGGGCCGGGTGAAGAACGCGGCCCTGGCCCGGGGTGACCAGGCTGAGCCGGAGATGCGGCTGCGCGGCGAGGCCGAGGTGGTGTCCACGGCGGACCGGCTGGTGGCCAACACCGACCAGGAGGCGCATCAGCTGGTCGGGCTCTACGGCGCCGACCCGGCCAAGGTCTGGACGGTCAACCCCGGGGTCGACCTGTCGGTGTTCCGGCCCGGGCCAGTGGCCGCGGCGCGGCGCCAGCTAGGCCTGCCCGCCGACGGGGTGGTGGTGGTATTCGCCGGCCGGGTGCAGCCGCTCAAGGCCCCGGACGTCGTGTTGCACGCCGCGGCCCAGCTGGTGCGGGACGACCCGGAGCTGGCCAGCAACCTCAGCCTGGTGTTCGTCGGCGGCCCGAGCGGTACCGGCCGCGCCGACCCGGACGGGCTGACCGAGCTGGCCCGCAGCCTCGGCATCGCCGGCCTGGTCCGGCTGGAGCCGCCGTGCCCCCAGGCCGAGCTGGCCGACTGGTACCGCGCCGCGACCGTGGTCATGGTGCCCTCCCACTCCGAGTCGTTCGGGCTGGTGGCGGTGGAAGCCCAGGCCTGCGGCACACCGGTGATCGCGGCGGCCGTGGGCGGCCTGCGCACCGCGGTGCGGGACGGTGAGTCCGGCATCCTGGTCGGCGACCACAACCCGGCCAGCTACGCGCACGCGCTGCGCGAGCTGATCGCCACCCCGGGCCGCCGGGCGGCGCTGTCCCGCGGCGCTGTCGCGCATGCGTCCCGGTTCGGCTGGTCGCGCACCGTGGACCGGCTGCTCGGCGTGTACGCCGGCGCGATGAGCAGCGTCCCGGCCCAGGACCGGTTCACCCGCGCGCTGCCGTCCTGAGCCCGCTGCCGTCCTGAGCCCGCTGCCGTCCTGAGCCCGCGGCCGGGCTGGGCCCCGCGGCCGGGCTGGCCCCGCGGCCGGGCTGGGCCCGCGGCCGGGCTGGGCCCCGGTGCGGGTATCCCGCACGGGGCCGGGTATGTGCTGCTGGTTGGATGGTGAGGCATGAGTGAGCCAGGACCGGCGACCCAGGAAAGCGCGGCCAAGGCCATCGAGGCCGCCCTGCCCGAACTCGGGCTGAGCTGGGAGAGCCCGCAGCCGGGCAGCTTCCTGGTCCGGCTCGAGGGGCAGCACAAGCTGGCCACCATGACGTGGCTCATCGCCGGGCGGCACAGCCTGCACGTGGAGGCGTTCTTCTGCCGCCAGCCGGACGAGAACCACGCGCGGTTCTACCGGTTCCTGCTGGAACGCAACGGGCGGATGTACGGCGTGCACTTCGCTCTCGACCCGGCTGGTGACGTCTACCTGGTCGGGCGGCTCCCGCTCGGTGCGGTGGACCCGGCCGAGATTGACCGGATCCTGGGCTGCGTGCTGACCTATTCGGACGAGAACTTCGACCCCGCGCTGGCCATCGGCTTCACCTCGTCGATCCGCCGCGAGTGGGCCTGGCGGGTTAAGCGCGGCGAGAGCCTGGCCAACCTGCGTGCGTTCGCCCGGCTCGCCGACCCGGAGCACGACTGGGCCGGCGAGGACCGGGCCGGCTAGGACTGGGCCGGCGAGGACTGGGCCGGCAGGACTGGGCCGGCTAGGACTGGGCCGGCTAGGACTTGACCAGCCGCGAGATGGCCGCGGCCGCCTCGCGCACCGACTCCCGTCCTTCGTCGCCACCGGCCTGGACGGCCTCGGTCACGCAGTGCCCGAGGTGCTCTTCCAGCAGCCCGAGGGCCACCGCCTGCAGGGCCCGGGTCACCGCGGAGACCTGGGTGAGCACGTCGATGCAGTAGACGTCTTCCTCGACCATCCGCTGCAGGCCCCGTACCTGGCCCTCGATGCGGCGCAGCCGCTTGAGATAGGCGTCCTTGTCCTGCGTGTAACCGCGCATGCAGCGAGAATACGCTGCGCCGCGGTCAGTCCCGCCGGGGCTACGGCCCGGGACTGACCCATCCGGGCGGGGGTATGGTGCCCGGGCCGGTGACGCTACACGCCATAGCCCCCGGGTAGGTGGCCAGCAGCGGCCGGGCCAGCCGGGCGGCGGGCGGAACACCGGGAAGCGCAGCTCGAGCATGTCCGGCATGGGATCCGCGTTCGTGTCCCAGTTCGTCATCGCGGGCCGGTTCCACTTGGCCTCGATCAGGGCGCAGATGCTGGTGTGATCCTTCACCACGTGGCACACGTAATCCCGGCGCGCCCACGGGGCAGCGACCGCGCACGGCACCCCGGAACCCGTAGCGGTGGAAACCGTCGTAGCTGGGCTCCCCGGCCGGCACGTCGGGGGGAATGCCGGTGGCCGAGATCAGGTAGCGCCGGTTCGGGTAGGTCTGGCCGAGCACCGAGCAGAAACACCGGTCGGCGACCGGGAACACGCCCGCCACCGAGTAGCAGAACGGCTGGTCGGCCTGCTCCCAGTAACCCATCGCAGTCGGCCCGCTGGCCGACCGCACGAAGCTGTCGTAGCCGCCGGGTTATTAAGAGCCTCGAAACTCCCGTCCAGGACCGCGCACTAGGCTTCCGCCCAGGCGGCAGCCGGGCCAGCGTTAGGCAAAAGGGGGCAGTTGATGGGACCACTGCACGGCGTGCGCGTGATCGAACTGGAGAGCCTGGCCCCGGCGCCGTTTGGCTGCATGATGCTGGCGGATCTCGGCGCGGACGTGCTGCGGGTGGGCCGGCCCGGGACGGGCGGTCACCCGGTGGTGCAGCCCAGCGGCGACCCGCTGGCCCGGGGCCGCCGGTCGATCCGGCTCAATCTGAAGGACCCGGCCGGGGTCGCGGTGCTGCTCCGGCTGCTGGACACGGCCGACGTGCTGGTCGAGGGCCACCGGCCGGGCGTGGCCGAACGGCTCGGCTTCGGCCCGGAAGTATGCCTGGCGCACAACCCGCGGCTGGTCTACGCGCGGATGACCGGGTGGGGGCAGGATGGGCCGCTGGCCGGGGCGGCCGGGCACGACATCGACTACATCGCGGTGGCGGGCAGCCTGGACCCGATCGGCCGGGCCGGGGAGCGGCCGGTGCCACCGCTGAACCTGCTGGGCGATTTCGGCGGCGGCGGGATGCTGCTGGCCGTAGGCGTGCTGGCCGCGCTGCTGGAGCGGGAGCGGTCCGGGCACGGCCAGGTGGTGGACGCGGCCATGGTCGACGGGGCGGCGCTGCTGGCCACGTTCATCCACGGGCTGCGGGCGGCCGGCGTATGGCGTGACCAGCGGGGCAGCAACCTGCTGGACGGCGGGGCCCCGTTCTACGACACGTACCAGACCGCGGACGGCAAGTTCGTCGCGGTCGGCGCACTGGAGGCCAAGTTCTACGCCGAGCTGCTGGCCGGGCTCGGGCTGGATGCCGCGGACCTGCCCGCGCAGCTGGACCCGGCCGGGTGGCCGGTGCTGCGGCACCGGCTGGCCACCGCGTTCGCCGAGCGCACCCGGGCCGAGTGGCTGGCCGTGTTCGACGGCTCGGACGCCTGCGTAGCCCCGGTGCTGTCCATGGCTGACGCACCCGGGCACCCGCACAACGTGGCCCGCGGCACGTTCATCGAGGTGGGCGGGGTACATCAGCCCGCCCCCGCGCCCCGGTTCAGCCGGACCCCGGCTGCCGTGCCGGACCCGCCGCCGGCGCCGGGCAGCGACACAGAGGCGGTCCTGGCCAGCCTCGGCTATTCGCCCTCGGAGATCACCGCCCTCCGCGAACAGCAGATCGCCTGCTGACCGCCGCTCGCCCCAGTTCGTGATCAGTGGGCCAGGGAGAGCTGGACGATCTTGACGATGACCAGCGACACCGCGACCACCAGGTACAGCCGCAGGGTGATCATGCCCAGCTTGCGGCCCGGCGACCAGGCCGGCCGGGCCAGCTCAGCCAGCGGCGGCATCCGCCAGGTCATCCGCTCCGCGGCCAGCACGACACCGGTGTCCAGCTCGGCCTCCGGATCGTCCGGCAGGCCCCGGCGGGCCGCCCGGCGGGGCCGCAGCCGGGCGAAAGCCCAGCCGGCCACGGCCAGCACGCCCACCCCGACCCCGGACACCAGCAGCGTCGCGAGCTGCGCGCCGGTCAGGTGCGGGAACAGGGTGGCCGCGGTGAGCACCAGGGACAGCAGCACCAGCACGCCGATGATGAACCCGGCCACCGCGTTCAGCCACGGCTTGTTGACCCACGGGCCGAGCACCGCCCGGTCGTTGCACAGCAGGACCAGGAACACCGTGGCCGACGGGAGCAGCACGCCGGCCAGCGCCTGCACACCCTCGGTGATCAGGCCGAGCGGGGCGCCGGGGATGAGCACCACGGTGCCCGCGGCAGCCAGGAAGAACGCGTACGCCCCGTAGAACAGCGGCGCGTCCTTCAGCGACCGGTGCAGCGAGTGCTTGGCCCCGGCGATGTCGCCGAGCGCGTAGGACGTGGCCAGGGTGACCGCAGCCGCGCCGATCAGCGACGCGTCCAGCAGCAGGATGGCGAACAGGCCGCCCGCGTGCTGGCCGACCGTGGCGGCCAGCCCGCGCGCCACCCCCTCGGCGTCGGTGAAGTGCCCGTGCCGCGCGGTGCCCGCGAAGCCGAACGCGGTCACCGCGATGATCACCGCCGCCCCGATCACGACCACGAACGAGCCGATCACCGTGTCGGCCCGCTCGTAGCCGATCCACCGCGGGGTGATCCGCTTGTCCACCACGTTGGACTGCTGGAAGAACAGCTGCCAGGGCGCCACCGTGGTGCCCACGATCGCGATGATCAGCAGCAGCACACCGGCGTTCAGCCCGCCGGGCAGCCCGGGCAGCAGGAAGCCGCGGGCCACCGGGGCCACCCGCGGGTGCGCGGCCAGCATGAGCGGGATCAGCACCACGTTCGCCGCGATCAGCACGTACATCCAGCGCTCCCAGCGGCGGAAGCTGCCCGAGGCGACGAACGTCACCAGCACCGCGGCGGCGCCGGTCACGCTCAGCCAGCGGGGTACCCCGAAGTAGCTGCCGGCCAGCGCGACCCCGATGAACTCGGTCACGATGGTCAGCCCGTTCACCAGCACCAGGTCGCCCACGGAGAACGCGGCCCAGAACCGGCCGAACCGCTCGTGGATCAGCCGGGCGTGCCCGACACCGGTCACCGCGCCGAGCCGGACCACCATCTCCTGGTTGACGATCAGCACCGGGACGAGCAGCAGCAGCACCCAGAGCAGCCGGGTGCCGTAGTCCTGCCCGGCCTGGGCGTAGGTGGACACCCCGCCCGCGTCGTTGTCGCCCACCATCACGATCAGGCCGGGGCCCATGATGGCCAGCAGGTAGCGGAGCCGCTGGCCCCAGCCCGAGGGCCGGTCCAGCGCGCCCGCCCGGACCGTGCCGAACGCGCCCCGGATGTCGCCCAGGTGGGCCGCGTCGCGCACCGCGGTGCCGGTGGCGGCCAGCTCGGTGGCCGTAACGTCAGCGGCGGCCGGCCCGGCGGACGCGCGGGCGGCCAGGCGCGCCCACGGCGCACCGGTGAAGTTGAAACGTGCCATGCCAGGCCTGCCGATCTCCCCAGCGGCTGGGGACCGGGCGCAAGCCAGGCAGCGCCGGCCGAGGCGGGCGGATCGGCGCACGCGGGCATGCCTGCCCGTCAGGGCGGGCAACCCATTGCTACCGAACGCAATCCGCCAGGAACTGAAGGCAGCCAGCCCGGGGCACGCCGGTGCTCACCCGGGGAACCCGGGATCGGCCGGCGCTGTGGCCTCAGGGGTGGTGGCTGCTGCGGTTAGCCGCGGTCAGCGCTGCGAAGTCTGCGCGGATGGATGAGGATCAGTCGAACTGCTACTGCTGGTACTTCGGTCTGGCATGATCCTCACCTCCTCCGTTCAGCGCCGCCTGCGGGCACCGGGCACGTGGCACGTGCGTGCCGGGCGGCTCAGACTCGGCTGCTCACTGTAACGCCGCCGCACTAAGCGCAACAAATCAGCCACCCGGATTTATCCCCTGGCCGGCTGATTATTTGCCCAGCTGGACCGCCTTGACCACGAGCAGGACCACCGAGATGACCAGGTAGCCGCGGAGCAGCAGCATGGCCAGCTTGGTGGCCGGCGACCACTGCACCGGCTTGAGCAGGGCCAGCGGCGGCATCCGCCAGTTCAGCCGCTGCTGCCGGGTGAGCTGCGGGAGCTGGGTCCGCGGCCGGACCCGCCCGGCGCGCCGCTGGATGACCTCCAGCACGCCGAACGCGAGGCCGCCACCCACGATCAGCACGATGGCGATCGCCACGGCTACCCGGCCGACGTTCAGGTGCGGGAACACGGTGCTGACCACGAGCGTGCCGGACAGGTCGAGCAGCACGCCGATGATGACGCATGCCAGCACGTTGAGCCAGCGCTTGTTCATCCACGGCCCGAGCACTTCCGGGTCGTTGCACAGCAGCAGCAGGAACACGGCGGCGCTGGGCAGCAGCACCCCGGCCAGGGCCTGCACGCTCGTGGTGATCAGCCCGAGCGGGGCGTGCGGGATGAGCACGATGGCCGCGGCCACCACGACCAGCGCGGCGTACGTGGCGTAGAACTGCTTGGCGTCCCGCCAGCTCCGGTTCAGCGAGTGCTTCAGGCCGAACACGTCGCCGAACGCGTAACTGGTGGACAGCGTCACGGCCGAGGCACCGATGATGCTCGCGTCGAGCAGCACAATGGCGAACAGCGCCCCGTACCAGTAGCCGTGCGCCTGCAGCGCGTGCGCCACCCCGAGCGCATCGGTGAACTTGCCGACCAGGTTGGTGCCGCGGACCGCGAACACGGCCACCACCATGATGGCGATGGCGCCGATCACGACCACGAACGAGCCGGTCACGGTGTCGGCCCGTTCGTAGCCGATAAACCGGGGCGTGATCCGCTTGTCGATCACGTTGGACTGCTGGAAGAACAGCTGCCACGGGGCCACCGTGGTGCCGACGATGGCGATGATGAGCAGGATCGCGGTCGAGCTGGCCCCGCCCTGGATGCCCGGCACGACCAGGTGGTAGCCGATCTGGCTGTAGTGCGGATGCGACGCCAGGGCCAGCGGGTACAGCACCAGGCTGGTCGCGATGAACAGGAAGATGGCCCGCTCCCAGCGGGCGAAGCTGCCGCTGGCCGTGATGATGACCAGCACCACGGCGGTGATCGGCACCGAGATGTACGGGCTGATCCCGAAGTAGCGCAACGCGAGCGAGACACCGATGAACTCGGTCACGATGGTCAGGAAGTTCAGCAGGAACAGGTCACCGACGCTGAACCAGCCCCAGAACCGGCCGAACCGCTCGTTGATCAGCCGGGCATGGCCCACCCCGGTGACCGCGCCGAGCCGGACCACCATCTCCTGGTTGACGACCAGCACCGGGATGAGCAGCAGCAGCACCCAGAGCAGGCTGTAGCCGTAGTTCTGCCCGGCCTGGGCGTAGGTGGACACGCCGCCCGCGTCGTTGTCGCCCACCATCACGATCAGGCCGGGGCCCATGATGGCCAGGAACGTGACCAGCCGGCGGCGCAGCCCGGGCCGCTCGCCCGGGTCCTGGTCGAGCCGGATACTGCCCAGCGCGCCGTGGATGTCGCCCACGTGAGCCTCGTCCAGCACCGCGCTCGGCGCCGGCCGGGCCAGGCTGCGGGACTGCGCACTGGCCGCGGCGCCGTCCGGGCGGGCTGCCGCGGCGGAGTGGTCCGGCGCGGCCGGGGCTGGCGCCGGCTTGGCCGGGGCTGGCGCCGGCTTGGCCGGGGCTGGCGCGGCCGGTGCTGGCTTGGCCGGGGCTGGCTTGGCCGCCTGGGGGGGCGGCGCGGCCGGGGCTGGCGCGGCCGGGGCCGGCTTGGCCGCCTGGGGGGGCGGCGCCGGGCGCGGGCCGGCTGGCTGGCCGGGATCAGCCGGCTGGCGGGGGGGCGGGTCGCTCACGGGTCAGCGCCACTCACGGCTCGGGCAGCTCACTGCTCGCCCCCGTTGTCGGCCCCACCGTGGTGCGCGTCCGGGGGCTCCGCGGTCTCCCGCCGCCGCCAGTCCTCCGGCAGCGTGACCTCCAGCACGTCGTCCACGGTGATCACGCCGATCATCCGCCGGTCCTGGTCCACCACCGGCACCGTGATCAGGTTGTAGTCGCTCATCAGCACCGCGACGTCCACCACGTCGGTGTCCGCCCCGACCCGGACCGGGTCACGGTCGCAGATGTCCAGCAGTGGGGTCCCCGGGTCGGCCTGGACCAGCTGCACCACGGTGGCCACCCCACGGAGCCGCCCGCTCGGCCCGACCGCGTGCACCGAGGTCAGGGCCTCGGGCTGGAGGCTTTCCGCGTTGCTCACCGCGGCCAGCGCGTCGGCCACCGCGACGTCGCTGGCCAGGGTCAGGAAGTCCACCCCCATCAGCCCGCCCGCGCTGGTCGGGTTGAAGCCCATCAGCGTCAGTACCTTGGTCCGCTGGCCCGGCGGGAGCAGATCCAGCACGGGCTGCCGCCGGTTCTGCGGCAGCTCGGCGATCGCGTCCGCCGCGTCGTCGGCCCGCATCCGGGCCAGCACACCGGCGATCTCCTGGTCGCTCCGCTCGGCCAGCAGCCGGGTGGCCTGGTCCTCGTCCAGCTCCTCGAAGACGTCCGCCTCCAGCTCCGGATCGGCGTGCACCTGGCCGAGGATCTCGGTCTCCTCGTCCTTGGACGCGTCCTCGAGCAGGTCGGCAATCTGGGCCGGCTTGAGCCGCCGGATCCGGGCCAGCGGACCACGCAGCCCGACGCTGCCCTCGTGCCCGATCAGCGGCTCGAACCGGGACCAGTCGCGGAAGACGCGCTCCTCGTGATCGTCGTCACCGCCGCCGAACAGACGCCCCAGGCCACGGGGCCGCCGCCGGACGTCCACCCCGGCCAGCACCCACTGGCCGTCCGGCTGCTCGCGGAGCTCCAGGTCGGCCGCGCGGACCAGATGCGCCGTCGGCACGTCGATCAGCCGGTGCCCCAGCACATCGCGGCGCAGCAGCACCTCCCCGGGGCGCCGGTCGAAGCGGCGCAGGTCCAGCTTGGCGCTGGTCAGCTTGAGCTCGTGGCCGTCGAACCGGCCGGTCTGCTCGACCGGGACGTACACCTCGCGCCCGCCCACCTTGGCCACCACCCCGGTGACCACCGGCGCGCCCTGGCCGCCCAGCCGGACGATGACGTCGTGCACCTTGCCCAGCGACTCGCCGTTGCTGTCCACGATCGGGCGCTTGAGCAGGTCCATCAGGTGGATGGTCCGGCCGCCCTGAGTGGCGGCTGGGGTCTGCGGCGAGGTCGCGGCCATGCCCGGGCATCTCCCCTCTGTGGCCTTCCGGCCCCGCCTGGGCGCCCGGCGGGCGGTGCGCCGTGATCACGGGCGATAACCGCCAGTGTTCCACTGCTGGCCCGGTCCCTCGTTGGCGGCCAGGTGAACAGCCGGTCGCCAACTGGTAAACAGGCATTCAGCGGCATGGAGCAGCAGAATTCCGGGTAATCGCGCCGTCCGGGGTACTGTCACCGGGTACGGCAGGCAGCCGGACCACATGCAGCCGAGGCGAGGAGGTGGCGTCGTGCTTGGTGATCCTCCCAGTACTACCCCGGCGATCACGGCCCCCGCCACGGGCCGGGTCGCCGGGTGACGCAGGTCCCTATTTCTGCCATCGCCCGCCGGCCGCCCCAGGCCGGGCCCATGCCCTAGCCGCGGCCGGGCCGGCGGCCCGAGGAGGCTGCTGTGTCCGAACGGTTCTTCGGTAGCAACCGCGATCCCGGCCGCTGGCGCCGCCGTGACGGGTCCTCCCTCACCCGCCGCCTGATCCAGCCGTCGGAGCGCACCCTGGCGTCCCGCCAGCTCCGGCAGGACATCGTGTCCCTGGCCGGGCTGATCACCCGCCCGGTGCTGAACCAGGCCGGCGACGAGGTGGGCCGGGTGGCCGACCTGCTGGCCAAGGTGCACGGCAGCGGGGAGGTCTATCCCCTGGTCACTGGCATCGTGATCCGGGTCGGCCGCCGTCACGCGTTCCTGGACAGCGCGGCCATCGACCGGATGCGCCGCCGGTCGGTCACGCTGAAGACGGCCCGGCTCGACCTGCGCGAGTTCGCCCGCCGGGAGGGAGAAGTGCTGCTGGCCCGGGACATCATGGACCACCAGCTGGTGGACACCGATGAGATCCAGGTCATCCGGGCGGCCGACCTGTACCTGGCCCAGGTCGGCGAGCAGATCCACCTGGTCGGCGTGGACGTCAGCCTGCAGACGCTGCTGCGCCGGCTGGGCCCGCGCCGGTTCCGCTGGCACCCGACCCCGGACCGGGTCATCGACTGGGCCTCGATTGAGTCGTTCGGCGCCGACTCACCCGAGGAGCCCGCTGCGGTGAAGCTGCGCACCCCGCATGCCGCGCTGCGCCGGATGCGCCCGGCCGAGCTGGCCGATGTGCTGGAGGGGCTGGGCCGGTCGGACCGCCAGGAGGTGCTGGACAGCCTGGGCGACGACCTGGCCGCGGACGCCCTGGAAGAGATGGAGCCGCACGAGCTGACCGCGCTGCTCCGCGAGGTGACGCCGGCCCGGGCCGCCGAGCTGGTGGCCGGGATGGAACCGGACGAGGCGGTGGACGCGCTGCGCGACCTGGACGACGAGGAACAGGCCGCGCTGCTGGCCCAGATGCCCCAGCCGGTCCAGCGGGAGCTCATCAAGCTGCTCGGCTACCCAGGCGACGAGGCGGGCGGGATCATGACCACCGTGCTGGCCACCGCCACCCCGGACGAGACGGTGACCCAGGTCAGCCAGCGGCTGGCCGAGCTGGCCCGGCACCGCACCGAGATCGACTCGGTGGCGGTACTGGACGAGGCGGGCGCACTGCTCGGCGACGTGTCCGCGTTCGACCTGCTGGTCAGCGACGGTGAGCGGGAGCTGGGTGAGCTGATCGATCCGGACAACCCGCCGGTCACCCTGCCCCCCGACGCCGACCTGGACCTGGTCGCCACCGAGCTGGTCGAATCCCGCCGGTCCTCGCTGCTGGTGGTAGACGACGACGGGCGGCCGCTGGGCCGCATCCTGGCCGACGACGTGCTGGACGCCCTGGTGCCCGGGCATGGCCGACTGCACTTCCCGAGGCTGCTGCAGTGAGTACCCGGGAGCGGGAAGAGGAGCCTGTCCAGCTCGCCCGGGACCGGGCCCGGACGGGTTTCACCTCGCTAACCCGGGTGCGGGCCGGCGGGGTCCGGCTGATCCGGTCCCGGCGCGGCCGGATCTGGCTGCTGCTGGCCATCGCCGGGCCGGGCGTGGTGGCCGCCAACGCGGGCAACGACGCGGCCGGCATCGCCACCTACGCCTCGGCCGGGTCCCAGTTCATCTACCGGACGCTGTTCTTCATGGTGCTGGTCACCATCGCCCTGGTGCTGGTCCAGGAGATGGCGGTGCGGCTGGGCACGCACACCGGCAAGGGCCTGGCCGCGCTGATCCGGGAGCAGTTCAGCCTGCGGCTGACCGGGGTGGCCCTGTTCTGCGTGCTGCTGGCCAACACCGGCCTGGTGGTGTCCGAGTTCGCCGGTATCGGGGCCGCGTTCGAGCTGCTCGGCATCAGCCGGTACATCATCATCCCGATCGCGGCCGTGGCCATCTGGGCGCTGGTCGTGTTCGGCTCGTACCGGTACGCCGAGCGGGTGTTCCTGATCCTGTCGCTGGCCTTCCTGGCCTACCCGATCGCCATGGTGCTCGGCCATCCCAACTGGGGCCAGGTCGGCAGCGATCTGGTCGTCCCGCACTTCCTGTACACCAAGAGCTTCCTGCTGCTCGGCGTGGCCCTGATCGGCACCACGGTCAGCCCGTACATGCAGCTGTACGCGGCGGCCGGGGTGGTGGACAAGGGCGCGGACGCGGCCGACTACCCGCGGGCCCGGATCGACGCGGTCTCCGGGGCGCTGTTCGCCTGCGTGATCTCCATTACCATCATCATCGCCACAGCCGCGGCCATCGGCGGCAGCGGGCCGCTCACCTCGGCCAAAGAGGCGGCCATGGCGCTCCGCCCGGTAGCCGGGCCAGCCGCCGAACTGCTGTTCGCGTTCGGCCTGATCGGGGCGTCCGCGCTGGCCGGCGCGGTGGTCCCGCTGTCCAGCGCGTACGCCATCAGCGAGGCAGTCGGGGTGGAGCGGTCGGTGTCCCGCCGGTTCACCGAGGCGCGGCTGTTCCTCAGCTTGTTCACCGTGCAGGTGCTCATCGGCGCGTCACTGGCCCTGACTCGGATCAACCTGATCACGCTGCTCATCGGCACCCAGGTGCTGCAGGGCCTGGTCACGCCGGTCATCCTGGCCTACATCCTGATCCTGACCAACCGGCGCAGCGTGCTCGGCGCCGCGGCCAACGGCACCTGGTTCCGGGCCGCGGCCACCATCTGCACGGTGGGGATATCGGCGATGAGCCTGCTGCTGCTGGTGTTCACCGTGCTGGGCTGGTTCGGCATCGGCTGACCGCTCAGCCGCTAAAGCTCCGCTAAGGACCGGCTACCCGGCATCCAGCGCGGGTATCAGCCAATTGCCCCGTTGGCCTGAGCACGCCGCCACGGTGGTACAAAGGCCAGGTCAGGCGATGAAGGGCAGACCAGGTGGCAATGCGGCGAGCGACGGGCGTCCTCACCAGGGGTGATGATCTGCGGGAGGGCCTGGGGTACACGTTCAAGCGCAAGCTGCTCGGGCCGCCCATGGTCAACGAGCAGCTGGGCGAGCAGCGGCTGTCCAACGTGCTGGCCCTCGGCGTGCTCGCCCCGGACGGGATCTCCTCGTCGGCCTACGGCACCGAGGAAATCCTCATCGAGCTGCTCAAGGGCGGCCTGGCCATCACCGCGTTCACCCTGATCCTGCCGCTGACCGGCGTGGTGCTGGCCGTGATGATCCTGGTCGTGCTGTCCTACCGCGAGGTGGTCAGCGTCTACACCCGGGCCGGCGGGTCCTACGTCGTGGCCCGGGACAACTTCGGCCCCCGGGTGGCGCAGGTGGCCGCGGTCGCGCTGCTCATCGACTATGTAGTCACGGTCGCGGTGCAGGTCGCCGCCGGCACCGCGGCGGTCGCGTCGGCTCTCCCCGGCATCCGGCAACTGAGCGACCCCGCTGTCATCACGATCATCTCGATCGTCATCGTGATCTTGATGTGCTACGGCAACCTGCGCGGCATCCGCGAGGCGGGCAAGTCGTTCGCCGTGCCCACCTACCTGTTCTCGGGGGTGGTGATCCTAATGATCATCACTGGCCTGATCCGCGAGGTCTCCGGCACGCTCGGGCGTTATCCCTACCCGGTGAAGGGCCAGTATGGGTTCGGTACCGCGCACAATTACAGCTCGCTGATCTCTTTTGCCCTGATCTTCGTACTGCTGCGCGCGTTCGCCAACGGCGGCTCCTCGCTGACCGGCATCGAGGCGGTGTCCAACGCGGTCAGCGCGTTCCGGCCACCCGAGGGCATCAACGCCCGCAAGGTACTGGTCACCGAGGGCCTCATCCTCGGCTCCCTGGTGGCCGGGATCTCCTGGCTGGCCCATGTCACCCACGCTGCGCCCTACACCCTCGGCGTGCCGACCGTGCTGTCCCAGGAAGCCCGGATCATCTTCGGCCACTCGGCCCTGGGCGACATCCCGTACATCCTGGTCCAGGCGGCCACCGCGCTGATCCTGTACACCGGCGGCAACACCAGCTTCAACGGCTTCCCGTTCCTGGCCAACTTCGTGGCCGAGGATGCCTTCCTGCCCCGCTGGCTGACCAAGCGGGGTCATCGCCTGGTGTTTTCCAACGGCATCGTGGTGCTGGCGGTGCTGTCCTGTGCCCTGCTGGCCGCGGTCGGGGCCAACGTGAACAACCTGGTGCCGTTCTACGCCATCGGCGTGTTCACCGCGTTCACCCTGGCCGGGTTCGGCATGGCCAAGTACCACCACACGCACCGGGAAGCGCACTGGCGGCGCAAGCTGGTGATCAACTTCTCGGCCGGTGTGACGTCGCTGGTCGTAGTGCTGATCTTCGTGGTGGTGAAGTTCACCGAGGGCGCCTGGCTGGTGGTGATCTTGTTCATCATCGGAGTGCCCGCGCTCATCCGGCTGAACCGCGAGTACCGGATGGAGACGCGGGTGCTGGAGCGGATCGCCGACCGGCCCCAGCCGCCCGAGCCGCCCAAGTACTCCCGGCGCATCGTCTACGTGCTGGTGGACAGCTTCGACCTGGCCACCATCGCCGCGCTGCGCTACGCCCGCAGCCTGCGGCCGACCACGCTGCGCGCGGTGCACTTCGTGATCGACAACCAGCAGGCCGAACTGCTGCGCGAGGACTGGTCCCGGACGGACCGCGGGGTCGTGCTGGACTTCATCGACTGCCCGGACCGGCGGGTCGCCCGGTGCGCGGCCGAACTGGCCAGCGCCGAAGCGTGCCAGCCCGGCACCCACGTCACGGTGGTGCTGCCCCGGCGCAGCTACGCCCCGCTGCTCGGCCGGCTGCTGCACGACCGGACCGCGGACCGGATCGCGGGCGTGGTCAGCCAGATCCCGAACACGACCGCCACCATCGTCCCGTTCGACGTGCGCAGCCGGATCGAGGTGCTGCACGAACGCCAGGTAGCCCAGGAGCAGAAGGCGGCCTCGCTGGCCCATGTCAGCACCGCGAAGAGCCTGGCTGAGCTGGCCGCCGCGGCGGCGGCGGCCAAACTGCCGCCGCCCGACACGTCAGTGGCGCCGGCTGACCCGGAGGCCGCGGGCCCGGCCGATGGGGGCCCGGCCGATGGGGGCCCGGCCGATGGGGGCCCGGCCATCGATCCGGCCCGGGCGGGAGCGGCCGCTGCGGGCGACGGGAACGGGACGCCCGCCGCGGGCGACGGGAACGGGGTGCCCGGCGGCGCGGACCCCGCCGCCGGGCTGCCCCCGGCGACCGCGGCCCCGCCACCCGGGCTGCGCGGCCGGTTCCGCTCCCGGCGGCCACGCCGGGACGCTGGCCAGCCGCCGCCGGCCACTCCGGCCGGGGACCACCCGGGCTACAACCGGCCTACCCCGCCCGCCGGGGTGAACCCGATCGGCTCGCTGACCGGCCCGGGCCGGGCCACCGTCGAGGGCCGGGTCCGCGCGGTGGAGATCCGGCCGGTGGAGCGGAACTCCGTGCTGGCCGCCGAGATCGCCGACTCCACCGGGGATCTGACCGCGCTGTTCTACGGCCGGTCGCATATCCCGGGCATCATCTGCGGGGCCCGGGTACGGTTCCGTGGGCCGGTGGGCATGCAGGACGGCCGCCCGGTCATGATCAACCCCGCCTACGAGCTGCTGTTCCCGGGTATGTCGGGTCAGGACGACAGCCCAGGCGGGGACGGCGATGACCGGCCTGGCACCTAGGGCGCACACCCGCCGGACAAGGGAGCGGTCAGCGGCGATGACGGCCGGACCTGGGCATGACCATGGGCATGCGCTGACCGCGACCGGGCAGCACCGGGGCCGGCTGGCCGCCGTGCTCGGCATTACCGTCACCATCGCCGTCGGCGAGGTCATCGGCGCGGCACTGTCCGGGTCCCTGGTGCTGCTGGCTGACGCCGCGCACATGGCCGCCGACGCGGCCGGCGTGGGACTGTCGCTGCTGGCCGCGCACTTCGCCAGCAAGCCCGCGACCGAGCGGCGCACGTTCGGTTACGCCCGGATGGAGATCCTCGCCGCCACGGCCAACGCGCTGCTGCTGCTCGGGATGGCGACGTTCATCCTGATCGAGGCGGCCCGGCGGCTGGCTACTCCAGAACCGGTCAGTACCGGCCTGATGGCGTTCTTCGGCTGTATTGCCCTGGCGGGTAACGGTGCGTCGCTGTTCCTGCTGCGCCAGGCGCAGGCGGAGAGCCTGAACGCGCGGGGCGCGTTCCTCGAAGTCGCATCGGACACGTTCGGCGCGGTGGCGGTCATCGTGACCGCGGTGCTGATCACGCTGACCGGGTGGACCCGGGCCGACCCGATCGCGTCCCTGCTGGTCGGCGCGCTGATCCTGCCGCGCACCTGGCGGCTGCTCCGCGATGCGGTGGACGTGCTGCTGGAGGCCAGCCCGCGCGGCATCGACCTGACCGAGGTGCGGCGGCACATGACCGGACTGGACGGCGTGCTGGACGTGCACGACCTGCACGCGTGGACCATCACGTCCGGGCTGCCGGTGCTGTCCGCGCACGTGGTGGTGGACGCGGGCACGCTGGCCCGGGGCTGCGGCCCGGGCATCCTGGACCAGCTCCAGGAGTGCGTCCGGGGGCATTTCGACGTCGAGCACTCCACGTTCCAGCTGGAGCCGTCGGGGCACGCCGACCACGAGCCTTCGGTGCACGACTGACCGGGCGGCAGCGGGCCCCCGCCCCAGGGGATTGCGCCGCCGCTAGTTACTGAGTAGTAATTAGGGCAGGCCATACCCCGGGCGCTGGAGGCCGCCGTGACCACCTACAACCACTACGCCACCCCTGTCGAGCCCGGCACCTGGGACGTGCCCGCCGCCGGGACGACCAAGTTCAGCTGGGAGTACGACGACGGCCGGAGCCGCCTGCTCGATCTGTACCAGCGGGGCAAGGATAAGCAGTGGGACGCGGCCAAGCGGATCGACTGGGCGCTGCCGGTGGATCCGACCAACGTGATGGAGACGCCGGACGACTTCTGCCCCATCTACGGATCGCGGCAGTGGGACGTGCTCAACGACGCCGAGCGCAAGGAACTCGGCCATCACCTGGGCGCGTGGCTGTTCAGCCAGTTCCTGCACGGCGAGCAGGGCGCGCTGACGGTGGCGGCCCGGATCGTCGAGTCGGTGCCGGACATGGACTCGAAGTTCTATGCCGCCACGCAGACCATGGACGAGGCCCGGCACGTGGAGCTGTACTCCCGGTTCATGCGGGAGAAGGTCGGCCTGTACTACCCGGTCAACCCGGACCTGGCCACGCTGCTGGCCGACGCGCTCGGCGACTCCCGCTGGGACATGCCCTACCTGGGCATGCAGGTGCTGATCGAGGGGCTGGCCCTGGCCGCGTTCGGCGTGCACCGCGACATCGCCGCCAACCCGCTGGTCAAGCAGCTGCTCGCGTACGTGATGCAGGATGAGGCCCGGCACGTGGCGTTCGGGCGGCTGGCGCTGCGCGACTACTACGCCGGGTTGACCGAGGCGGAGCGGGCCGACCGCGAGGAGTTCGTGGTCGAGGGCTGCTACCTGATGCGCAACCGGTTCCGCGCCCAGGAGGTGTGGGAGCGGATGGGCTACGACGTGGCCGAGTGCCTGGAGTTCACCGAGCACTCCCCGGTGCAGCAGGCGTTCCGCACCCTGCTGTTCAGCCGGATCGTGCCGTGCGTGCGGGATATCGGGCTGTGGGGCCCGAAAGTTCAGCACGCCTACGCCGACCTGGGCGTGCTGGACGCGGCCAAGACCGACCTCGAGGCACTGATGCGCGACGACGAGGACATCGCGGACCGGATCGACCGGCAGAAGGCGGACGACGCGAGGTACGCGGCCGAGCTGGCCGCCCGCCAGGCCGAGGTCAACGCCGCGGTCACCGACGGCGCCTGACCCGCCCTGGCCGCCCGCCAGGCCGGGGTCAACGCCGCGGTCACCGACGGCGCCTGACCCGCCCCGCAGGCCCACCCGCCCCGCCATCTGACCCGCCCGCGCCCTCGCCGCGCCGCCCGCGCCGCCCGCGCGCCCGCGCCCGCGCCGCCCGCGCCCTCGCCGCCCGCGCCCCAATCCATTAGCGCGGTGCATTTGTGGTCAGCGCTGACCACAAATGCACCGCGCTAATGATTCCCGGCCTACCAGCAGATGGTCGGGGACTCGCGGACGTAGCTGGCGTCCAGCAGAGCCTTGATCATGAACTGAGCCACGTCGGCCCGGGAGATCTTGGTCAGGCCGGGCGGCGGGTAGTCCGGGCGGATCCGGTACTCCCCGCTGGCCGGCGCGCTGACCAGCCGGGTTGGCCGGACCAGCGTCCAGTCCAGGGCGCTGGCCCGGATCACCTCCTCCATCGCGCGCACGTCGGCGAACGGCCTGGCGAAGATGCGCGGCACGATGGCCTTGACCACTGGGCTGGCCGCCGCGTCTTCGCGGATGAACGCGCCCGCCGCGGACACGCAGATCAGCCGGGCCGTCCCGGTCTTGGCCATGGCCTGGGTGAGTGCCGCCGCGGCGGTGGCCAGCAGGTGCGGCGTCTTCGCACCGCGCGGGCCGAGTGCGGACAGCACCGCATCCGCGCTGGCCACCGCGTCCGCCACGGCCACCGGGTCGGTCGCGTCGCCTTCGGTCACGGTGACCCCGGCACGGCGTGGCACGGCCCCCGCGCGGCGCGCCAGCGCGTGCACCGGGTACCCGGCGTCGGCGGCCCAGTTCAGCACGTGGCCGCCGATGCCGCCGGTGGCGCCGAGGATGGCCAGCCGCAGCGGGCTGGGGGTGCTGGCCGCGGTCATGCCGTCCCCCCCTCGCCGGCCGCACCGGCCGTGGCCAGCGCCCGGCCGCCGGCCGGCTCCGGCACCGGCTGCTGGCCGTGCTTGCCCGCACCGGCCGGTATCGCGAACATCAGCAGGAAGCTGAGCACGAACACACCGACCTGGAACCACAGCGTGCGCACCACCGAGCTGACGAAGTCGGTGCGCAGCGCGCGGCCGCCCGCGCTGGCCAGCACCGGGTGCGCGGCGGCCGGCAGCACCTGCCCGGCGGCCGGCTTACAGGCCGCCGGGGTGACGGTCGGGTCAGCGGCCACCAGCCTGGCGTGCAGGCATCCTCGGAACTCGGTCACGACGTGGCCGGTGTACTGGGCGGGCACGCCCGCCGCGGCCAGCCCGCCGCGCAGCTCCGGGGTGACGGTGCGGGCGGCCGCCGCGGACTGGCTGCCGAGCAGCGCGAAGAAGATCACCCCGATCAGCGCGATGCCGATCGAGTTGCCGAGCTGGAGGCCCGTATTGAACAGGCCAGAGGCGGAGCCGGCGTCCCGCTGCGGTACATGGGCCAGCACGATGTCGGCCAGCGGCGCGATGACCGCGCCCAGGCCGAGGCCCGCGGCGGCCAGCCCGGGCACCAGGTCCCAGGTGGTTACGGCCGGGCCGTAGTGGTGCACGATGCCGATCATCGCTGCCATTCCGGCCGCGATGACCAGCGCGCCGGCCATGGTGACGCCGCGGCCGAACCGGGGCGCCAGCCGGGCTGCGGCCCCGGAGGACAGCAGTACTCCAGCCGAGAACGGCAGGAACGTCAGCCCGGCGTGCAGTGGGGTGAAGCCCAGGCCGAGCTGGAGGAACAGGGTGAGCACCAGGCCGAACGAGGCCACGCCGAGGAAGAACGTCAGGGCCACCCCCATCCCGGCGCTGAACGCCCGGTCGCGGAACAGGCCGAGCTGGACCAGCGGGGAGCCGTCCCGGCGGGCCTTAACCCGCTCGTAGCCGACGAACGCGGCGAACACCGGCACCGAGGCGGCCATGGACACAAACGTCCAGGCCGGCCAGCCGAGCTGGCGGCCCTGCACCAGCGGGTAGAGCAGGAGCAGCAGCGCGGCCGACACGAGAGCCACCCCGGCCGGGTCCAGCTTGGGCGGGTTGGCCGCCTTGGACTCGCGGACCAGGTAGGCCGAGGCCACGAACGCGATGATCCCGACCGGGACGTTGATCAGGAAGATCGGCCGCCAGTCGAGGCCGAGCAGGTTGTGCTGGATGAGCAGGCCGCCGAGCAGCGGGCCGCTGACCGTGCCGAGCCCGGCCGTCACGCCGAACCCGGCCAGCGCCTTGATCCGTTCCCGGGGCGGGAAGATGACCTGGATGACCGCCAGGACCTGGGGCACCATGATGGCGCCCATGGCGCCCTGGACCACCCGGCAGCCGATCAGCATGCCGGGCCCGGTGGCCGCGCCGCACAGCGCGGACATGATGGTGAAACCGGCCACCCCGATCAGGAACAGCCGCTTGCGGCCGAACGTGTCGCCCAGCCGGCCGCCGGTGATCAGCACCAGGGCGTAAGCGAGTGTGTAACCGGCCAGCGCCCACTGCACGTCTGCGTAGCTGGCGTGCAGATTGCGCTGGATGGACGGGATGGCGATGTTGACGATGGACACGTCGAGCAGGTTCATGAAGCCGGCCAGCAACAGGATGACCAGCGTGAGCCAGCGGCGCGGGTCGGCATGCTCGTCGGCCGCCACTTCGGGTGCCAGGATCGGTGCATCTGATGTCATGATCTGTCTCCACCTCAGACCAGGAGAATGGGCTGCCTGCGCTTACTAACACGCGAAGCTAGCATCTTAGATAACTATTGTCTAGGCTGCTTAGATAATAGGGAGTTGAGGCATGTCTGAAGATCAGCCACCGCCCGGAGCCGGGACCGGGCCGGGAACTGGGCCGGGCGCCGGGGCGGGGCCGGGGCCGGCGGGCGGGGCGGGGCCGGGACCGGTGGGCGGAGCGGGGCACGGGCCCGCGGGCGGGGCTGGGCACAGACCGGACACCGGGGCGGGGCATGGGCCGGAAACCGGGGCGGGGCCGGGACCGGGCCGGGAACTGGGCCGGGCGCCGGGGCGGGGACCGACGGGCGGGGCGGGGCAGCCGCCGGGAACCGGAGCTGGGCACGGGCCGGAAACCGGGGCGGGGCAGCCGCCGGGAACCGGAGCTGGGCACGGGCCGGAAACCGGGGCGGGGCAGCCGCCGGGAACCGGAGCTGGGCACGGGCCGGAAACCGGGGCGGGGCAGCCGCCGGGAACCGGAGCTGGGCACGGGCCGGAAACCGGGGCGGGGCAGCCGCCGGGAACCGGAGCTGGGCACGGGCCGGAAACCGGGGCGGGGCAGCCGCCGGGAGCCGCCGGGCCGGCGGGCCGGCCCTACGGCGGCCAGTGGGAGGTGCCGTGGGCGGAGTCGTTCGCCGCCACCGATCCCGAGCGCGCCGAACTGGCCGCCACATTCGCCGCCGCTATCCGGCGAACCGGCTCCCTGATGCAGCTGATGAGCCAGGCCGCAGCCGACCGGATCGGCATCAACTCGACCGACCTCAACTGCCTGAACATCCTGAGCTTCCGTGGCCAGATGACGGCCGGCGACCTGGCCCGGGAGACCGGGCTGACCACCGCGTCCATCACCGGCGTGGTGGACCGGCTGGAAGAAGCAGGCTACGTGCGCCGGGAACGGGACCCGCAGGACCGGCGCCGGGTGGTCGTCCGGATCGTCCTAGACCGCGCGCTGCGGGACGTGGCCGCGGTCTTCCTGCCCATGGTGCGGGACTGGAACGAGATGGCCGGCCGGTATAGCGACGACGAGCTGCGGCTGATCGTGGGCTTCTACGACCGGATGGAGGAGGTGCTGCGCGGGCACCTGAACCGGCTCCGGGAACGCCCGGCCGCCCGGAAACCCAGCTGAGCACCGCCGGGCCAGCCGCACAGCTAGCCAGCAGCGCTGATATGCAGGTCAGCCAGGGCGGCTCGGGCCGCGCCGACACCGCACATGCCGTGCACGCCACCGCCAGGCGGGGTCGAACTCGAGCACAGGTACATGCCGGGGATGCCGGTGCGGTAGGGATTCCACTGTGGGGTGGGCCGCAGTACCGTCTGCCAGAGTGTGCCTGCCCCGCCGTTGATGTCGCCGCCCACGTAATTCGGGTTGTGCCGCTCCATGTCCGCTGCGGTACGTACCGACCGGGCCAGGACCAGGTCACGGAAGCCTGGCGCGAAGCGCTCGATCTGCGCCTCGATAAGCCCGGAAGCGTCGGCCGTGCTCCCCGCCGGCACGTGGCAATAGGCCCAGAGTGTGTACTGCCCAGCGGGCGCGCGGGTGGGATCGGCCACCCCGGGCTGGGCCACGATGCAGTACGGGCGGGCAGGCAGCCGGCCTGCCGTCACGTCCGCTTCGCTGCTGGCTACTTCGGCCAGGGTGCCACCGAGGTGCACAGTGCCCGCTGCCCGGCAGAGCGCGTTCTGCCAGGGCACCGGCCCGCTCAGCGCCCAGTCCACCTTGCACACGCCGGGCCCGTATCGGAACCGGCGGAGCGCCGCGCGGTGCCGTTCACTCAGCTGGCCGGAGGCCAGTGCGAGCAGCTGGCGCGGCGTGACGTCGAGGAGGACCACCCGGGCGGGCGGTAGCTCGTCCAGCGAGCTGACCCACCGCCCGGTCTCCACCTGCCCGCCCGACGCGACCAGTTCGGCCACTAGCGCGTCGGTCAGCCGCGCGCTGCCGCCGGCTACCACCGGCCACCCCACGGCGTGCGCCGCCATCATCAGCACCAGCGCAAAGGCGCTGGTCACCGGCGCGCTGAGCGGCAGCATCGAATGCGCGGCCACGCCGGCGAACAGCGCGCGGCCTTCCTCGGTACGGAACCTCCGGGCCAGCAAGGTGGCAGGCTGCAGCCCGCCCAGGCCGAACCGGGTCATGGCCAGCGGGTGCCGCGGCACCGACCGTAGCGGCGCCAGGATCTCTGGCAGGGTCAGCTCCACGTCACGGACCAGCGGGCCGAGCAGCCGACGGTAGCTGCCCGCATCAGCGCCGAGCTGATCAGCGGTCGCTGCCACCGAGCCAGCCACGGCGGCGGCCCGGCCACCGTCCAGCGGGTGCGCGAACGCCACCGTGGGTGAACACAACCGCACACCGCGCGCGGCCAGGTCCACGCTCCGGAAGAACGGTGAGATGGCCGCGAGTGGGTGCACGGCCGAGCACAGATCGTGCTGGAATCCGGGCAGCGTCAGTTCGCCGGTCCGGCAGCCCCCGCCCGGGACCTCGGCTCCTTCGATCAGCCGTACGACGAGGCCGGCCCGGGCCAGGGTGATGGCCGCGGCCAGGCCGTTCGGCCCGGAGCCGACCACGATGGCGTCAGCATCGCAGCCGGCTGCGGCGGACGGGGACGCCCTGCCCAGCTCGGTGCGCTGCCCCACCCCGGCGGGGCGGCTGGGCGGCGGCGGGCTCATAGTTCGAGTATCCCGCCCTCGGCGGCCACGAAGATCTCGGGCTGGCCCGATGCCCCGTCCGGCGTCCGGGCCGCCCAGGTGGCAGCCAGCCGGTCCAGCTCATCATCGGTGCGGTCCGGCTTGTGGTGGGCCAGCGCAACCCGGCGCACTGCCGCCCGCTGGCCCAGGCTGATCGCGTACTCAGCGGCCGCATGACCGAAGGACGCCTCCCCGGCGACCTCGGTGGCGAGCAGCGAACTGTCGTGAATGAGCAGGTCCACGTGGCCGGCCAGGTCAAGCGCGGCCGGATGGTAGGCTCCCCAGCCAGCTGGCCCCGGGCCGAGTTCGGTGGGGCAGTGATCGGGCAGATAGGCCAGTGCCGAATGCCCGTCGCTGACCCG
The DNA here is from genome assembly GCA_963834515.1 of uncultured Actinomycetes bacterium. Taxonomy (GTDB): domain Bacteria; phylum Actinomycetota; class Actinomycetes; order Streptosporangiales; family Streptosporangiaceae; genus RYN-230. The sequence goes on from CAWICB010000004.1 coordinate 155,529, forward strand.
GTAACCGAACGTCCGGCCGCCCTTGTGCGGGATCTCGCGGGCTGCCACGGTGAACCCCTCCGCCTTCAGCACGCCGGGCCGGGCCATGCCGAACGTCCATTCGCCGCGCAGGCCGTCCGGCCCGATCGGGAAGTGCGGCGGGGACATGCCGCGGGCCAGCACGGCCGCCGCGGTCCCGCCCGGCTGCTCAGGCAGCAGCAGGGTGACCCGGGCACCGGGCTGGTCCCCGCCGCGGAAGAATGGCAGGCCGTGCACATGGTCCCAGTGCAGGTGGGTAAGCAGGATGGTGCCCGCGAACGGGTGGCCGCCCAGCAGCGCGGTGACCTGGCGGAGACCGGTGCCGGCGTCCAGGATGAGCGCCGGCACCGGGCTGTCGTCGTGGCTGATCGCCACGCATGAGGTGTGCCCCCCATAGCGGAGGAACTCCGCTCCTGGTGCGGGCGTCGAGCCGCGCACGCCGCAGAGGTGGACCCGCACGTCAGTCGTGGCCGGCGTCTTCGCGCCGGTGCCCCTCGGACAGCTCCACCAGTGCGTCGTGGTCGAACTGGCTGGCCTCGACCGATGCCACCCGGCAGTCGGTCACCGTCACCAGCGTTGAGGTCCGGGCGCCCCCCTCGAGGTGGGCCCGCTCGCCCAGCATCGCGCCCGGGCCGTACTCGGCCAGCTGCTCGCCATCCCGCTCGACCCGGATGACGCCGTCCAGCACCAGGAAGACCGACGTACCCGGCTCCCCCTGCCGGACCAGCACATCCCCGCCAGGCAGCCGGCTGATCTTCGGCTTGGCCGCACCGTGCATCAGCTGCACCGACAGCGCCCGTTCCAGTGCCGTCTCGACCGCGGTGACCAGCGCCGGGGAGTCCTCGTCACCCCACGGGCTGTGCTTGCCGAACGACTTGGCGGACCAGTCGGCGAAGTCGGTCAGGCCGGACTTGTGGCTCAGCTGGCCGTCGGCGTCGTACACCCAGTGCCGCGGGAACGCGCTCGCCCCGGTCATGGCCGGGCTCGGCGGTGCCGTCCGCGTGCAGGGTCAGCGTCAGCGTGGTCCACACCAGCGGCGCCAGCCACTGCACGTACGGCGGGCGCTTCACCGGCCGGGGCATGGGTACCCCGGTACGGCCGCCGACGGTCTGGGTGAACTTCACCCAGCCCGGGCCGTACTCGGGTGCACGCTGGATGTCGTCCAGCTTGACCGCCTGGAACCGGTAGTGCAGCCCGCCCAGCTTGATCAGGGTCGAGCCGATCAGGCCACCGCCGCTGTACCCGGCGCCGGTGATGTTCCCGTCGGCACTGACCTCGATCCAGGCCCGGAGCAGGTTGGCGAACCGGAACCGGTCTGCGGCCCGGAGTTCCTCGACGTCCGCGAGTTCGGCGGGCGGCGGCTCATCGTAGTGGCCGAATCCCGAGTCGAAGGCCATCCGGCCGGGGCCGGTCACCGCCTCCGACGGGATCCACGACAGTGAGGTAACGCTGCTTTCGTATCGCATGCTTCGATCGTCGTCCTCCGTAGCCGGGTCCGCCAGGGTGCTGGCTGGCGTCTGCCGGCCTGCTCGCTGGCGTGCTGCCTGGCCGCGGCCGGCGTGCTGGCTCGGCGGCCGCCAGTGTGCCTACCACCCTGGCCGGCATGTGGCCGGGTGTAGCTGAATCTTCCCATGGCACCGGCCTGGCTCACCCTGCGCGCCGACCTGCGGCAGCGCTGGCCCTCGATGCTGGGCCTGGTGCTGCTCATCGGGCTGGTCGGCGGGGTGGTGCTGACCACCGCGGCCGGCGCGCAGCGCACCGACACCGCCTAACCCCGGCTGCTGCGCTGAGCCACCGCCGCGCAGCTGCTGGCGGTGCCCGACCTGCGGGTCCCGCCCGCTTTCTATGCGCGGCTCAGCCACCGGCCACCTGTGGCCAGCCTGTCGGTGGCCGGCCTGTACGATGCGCTGCTCCCCGGACGGCGCGGACCGTCCAGCACCCTCGTCGAAACGTTTTCCAGCCCGAACGATTCGTTCGGGGTGACTGGCGACCGGGCCCCGGGTACTGTCCGGCTGGGTGTTCGACCCGCACGACCCACACGCAGTCATGATCGACCAGCAGCTCGCCGCCCGGGAGCACCTGCACCCCGGGGAGCACAGTGCGCTGTATTTCGTCCCCGGGAACGGGACTGGCGTCCCGCTGCTGTCCCGGGCCCGGGCGGAAGCTGGCTCACTCGGTGCGCAGCGCCTGCGCCGGGCTGACCCGGGCCGCGGACCGGCCGGGCCACCACGCGACCGCGTTAGCGATGAGCAGCACCGCGGGCACCATCAGCAGCACCAGCGGGACGGGCACGATGTCATCGGCCGGGATGCCGAGGCCAGCACCGAATAGCTGCCAGGCCCACCGGCCCGCCGCCACCCCCACCGGCAGCCCGGCCAGCAGCGACAGGCCAGCCAGCGTGGTCACCTGCCACGCGCCGATCTCGCTGATCTGCCGCCGGACCAGGCCGAGTGCCTTCAGGATGGCGAAGTCATGCCGCCAGCGCCGGCCAGACACCACGGCCAGCTGGCCGAGCACGGCGATGCCGAGGGCGGCGAGGAGCGCCGCGAGCACCTTCGGGGTGCCGTCGATGCGGGCGTAGTTCGTCACCCCGTTGGGCTGCTGGTCGAACTCGACGCAGGTCAACTGCTGAATCTTCGCGCAGAACGGGGTCATCGAGCGCCGGAACCGGCTGACGGCGGCGGCGCGGCCCGGGCCCGGGGTGAAGCGCAGCAGCACGAACTCATACCCGGGGCGCTCGCCGGCCGGCTCCGCCTGAGGCTGGAGTACGGCCGCCGTCGTCTCTGCGCCCTGGCCCAGGTCGGTGGGGGTGAAGCTGCCCTGGCCGAAGTTGGGGAACACCGCGCGGCCCACGATGCGGTCGAGCACCGGCCGCCCGTTCACCGTCACCCTGACCTGCTGGCCAACCCGCAGGCCGAGGCTGCGCAGGGTGGAGGTACCGAGCACGATCTCGCGGCTGGTGCGCGGGGCGTGCCCGGCTAGCAGGGTCGGTGAGGTCTCCGGCCCACGGCCCGGCGCCAGACCGATCGCTGGGATGAGCTGGCCGTTGATCCCGATGATCCCATGGTCACCATAGGTCCAGCCGGAGACACCCGGGTTGCCGCCGAATAGCTGCCCAGCCTGCCGCGGCGTGATGGGCGAGAACTGGAGGTCGATCGCGGCATCCCAGGTCTGCCCGTATAGCGGGGGGGTGTGCACTAGGTGCAGCAGGTTGGCGCCGAATGTGAACGCCGCCGTCACGGCCAGCACCGACAGCGTGGTGCCCACCAGCGCGGCCCGCACCGGTACTGCGGTACGGCCCCGGCCCCGCTCCAGGGCGAGCCGCACGCCATCGGTGGCCGTCACCGGCAGACCGAGGGCAGCCAGCCACCCGGTGAGGGGTGACCGCTGCCCGGACCGGCCGGCCAGCTCAGGCGGCCCGGCAGCGCGCACCGAGGCCAGCCGCCAGGCCGGCCAGCTGACCCAGCCCACCACCAGTACCACGACGGCAGCGGCACCGAGCGGCAGGACCAGCCAGTCGATGCTCACGCCGGGGTCCGGCTCGGCCAGGCGAGCGGCCCCGATCGGCATGAGCGGCGATGCGGCGATCGCGACCCCGGCCGCGCAGAGCGCGCCAATCGCGCTGGCCACGCCCGCTTCGATCAGGCCAGCCGCGAACAGCTGGTGGCGGGTCATGCCCAGCATGGCCAGTGTTGGGTTGTCAGACCCGGAGATCAGCAGCACCCGGGTGGCGGCCTGCCCGACAATCAGCAGTGCCGTGCAGGCCAGCACCAGCGCGAAGATGGCTAGCGCGATGGCCTGCGGCCGGATCGACTGCTCGATGGTCGCGACCTGCGCGCTCTCGTCGGCCACGTCGATCTGCCCCTGGGTCTTGGGGAACCGGCGGGCCAGGGCCTGGGCCTCACGGCTGACGGTGGCCACCGAGGCTCCGGGCCGGAGCTTGACGTACGCCCCGTCGAAGGCCAGGTAGCCAGGGCCGAGCTGATGCCAGAGAGCCGGGGTGGCCAGGACGAACGGCACCTTGTCGAGGTCGGTGACCGGGTCCACCGACGCCCGGGTGACGATGACGCCGACCACTCGCTCGGCCAGGTGGCGCAGTGGCACAGCCGATCCTGGCCCGGTACCTGACCCAGGCAGCCCGGCGTTCCCCAGCGCCACCATGTCCAGCCTGCTGCCGACGTGCAGGTGCAGGCTGGCCGCGGCGATCTGGTCCACTGCGACCTCGCCCGGGCGGTTCGGTGCGGGCAGCCGCCCGGAGAGCAGTCTCGGGATGTCCAGCTCATGGCCGAGCCGGCGGTCGGCAGGAGCCTCGACGGCCGCAGCCAAGTCCAGCCGGCCTGGCTGGCCGGCCGGCTGCACGTTCAGGCCAATCCCGGGCGCGACCATGGCCACCCCCGGCTGATGCGCGAGCGCGGTGTAGTAGCCGCCCAGGCCGGTGCCGGCCGGGGAGACCAGCAGGTCGGAGGCGTGCGAGACGTGCAGGAAGCGGGGGTAGGCGCTGGCCGTCCGCCGCGCCCCCGCGACCGCGGTCAGCACCACGCCACCGGCCACCGCGACCAGCAGGACGAGCACCGCCCAGCCCGCCCAGCGGGTCCGCAGCTCATGCGCCGCCAGGCGCAGCACTACCCGCATCGGGGCCCGGGCCCAGCGGCATGGCCGTTCATGAGCTGAGCGTAGGCAGAGCTGGGGCGCCTGAGCCAGGGTGCTCCCGCGCTGCCGGGGTGCGGTGACCACCACCGGTGACTGGGATGCTTGCCCCCTTCCGTCAACCACACCGCCGTGGCCCAATGGGATGGCAACCGCTCGATTCGGGCTGGCGGCGCTGCCTGCTGTGCTGGCGTCCGGGCCAGGCCGCCGAGCCGACGGGGGGGCAATGGGCGCTAGATGGCTCGTGTTCCGGGCCGAATTCCGCGCGCGGTGGCGCACCTGGCTGATGCTGGCCCTCATCGCCGGGATGTTCTCCGGGGCTGTGCAAGCGGCCGCGGCCGGCGCCCGGCGGACCGACTCCGCCTACCCCAGCCTGGTGGCCTGGAGCGATGCCCCGGACGTACTCCTGTTCCCGTTTCCCGGCCAGTCCCGGACGTTTGGCCACTTCTCGGCGGCCGCAGCCGCGCGGCTACCGCAGGTCGCCCAGTCCTCGGTCGTGGCTGGGTACACATTGGCCACCCCACCCGCCGCCTTCATCCTCGCTCCCGAGACCAACGTCGTGCCCAGCCAGTTCTGGCACCGTAAGATCCTGGCCGGCCGGCTGCCCAACCCCACGCGGGCCGGCGAGGCCGACGTCTCCTTCACCCTGGCCGAGACCGAGGGTTTGGCGGTGGGCGACATCCTGCGGGCCTCGGTGCTGGCCGCGGCCCATCATCTGGACCGGGTCTCACTGCGGATCGTGGGGATCGATGCCGCGCCCGCGGAGTTCCCGCCGCAGACCGGTACCGGGACGGACTTCGTGTGGGCAACGCCCGCCTTCTACCGCGCGCACCCCGGCGGCCTGGGCTTTTCCTCGGGCGTCGCGCTCCGGCTCCGCCATGGTGCGGCGGACCTGCCCGCGGTCGAGCGGGAAGTCAGCCGGCTGGCGCTGGGCAAAGTGGCGGAGAGCTACCCGCTGGCCACCCAGGCGGCGAACACCGAGCGCTCGATCCACCTCCAGGCGGTGGCGCTATGGCTGCTCGGCGGGCTGCTGGCGGTCCTCGGCCTGCTTGTCCTCGGCCAGCTACTGGCCCGGCTCAGTTTCCTGGACGGCGCGGATTACGGCACCTTACTGGCCCTCGGCATGGGCCGCCGGGGCCTGCTCGCCGTCAGTCTCGGCCGGGCTGGGGCAATCGGCCTGGCAGGCGGGGCAACGGGGGCCCTGCTCGCCATCGCCGTGTCCCCGGTGCTGCCGGTGGGACTGGCCCGGATCGCCGAGCCGTACCCGGGGCCATACGCCGACGGCCCGGTCCTCGGCCTGGGCCTGGCTGGCACGGTGCTGGCCGTGACCGCGTGCGCGGTCTGGCCGGCCTGGCGAGCAGCCCAGACGGGGCTGGGCCGGGGCCAGACTCCCCAGCCCAGCACGAGCTGGGGATCACGGATCTCAGCCGGAGCCACATCCAGCATCGGGTCGGTAACCGCGCTGATTGGCATCCGGCTGGCGGTGCAGCCGGGGGCGGGCCGGACGGCGGTGCCCGTGCGCAGCACCGTGGCCAGCGCCGTGGTCGGCGTGGCGGCACTCACTGCGGCACTGGTCTTCTCGGCCAGCCTCGGCCACCTGCTCGCCACGCCGCGGCTATATGGGGTCACCTGGGACGCCTACGTCAGTAACGCCGGGCAGAGCGGGATCAGCCAGGCCGCCCGCAGCATGGCCAGCGACCCCGCCGTGGCCGCGTGGGCCACGGGTTATTCCAGTGCCCCGCTTACTGTCCAGGGCGTCAGAGCTGATGCCATCGCCCTGCTGCCCGGCCATCATGGCTCGCTACTGCCCGTGCTCACCCAGGGTCGCCTGCCCCGCGGCCCGGATCAGCTAACCGTGGGGGAGCGGACGCTGGCCGCTGCACACGCCCACCTGGGCGAACGGCTCGAAGTATCGCTGGCTGGCTTCCGGCCGCACCGGCTCACCATCGTGGGCACCGCCGTCTTCCCGACCATGGGCGATGTCCTCGGCCTCGGCCAAGGGGCCGCGCTCACCGTGGGCGGGCTGCGCGCGCTGCTGCCTGCTGGCCTGCCCGCCCCGCCGCTGGACACGCTGCTCGTGCGGCTGCGGCCATCCGCCGCCAGCGGGCCGGCTGAGCTCAGCCAGCTGGCCGGCCGGGAGGCCCGGCTCGGCCCGTTCATTACCCAGGGCCCCGCCACCCCCACCGACCTGGTCAATTTCGGGCGGGTCCAGGACCTGCCGCTGCTGCTCGGCATCGCGCTGAGCTTGCTCGCCCTGATCACCCTCGCCCACCTGCTGCTGACCTCGGTCCGGCGGCGGCGGCGCGACTTCGCGGTGCTGCGTACCCTGGGCTTCACCCGCGGACAGGTGCGCAGCTCAGTGAGCTGGCAGGCCAGCACGCTCAGCACGGCCGCGCTGCTGCTCGGCATCCCGGCCGGGATCCTCGGCGGCCGGGCCGCCTGGCGGGTCTTCGCCCACCAGCTGGGGATCGCGCCGCCCATGGTCGTCCCGCCGGTGGCGCTGGCCGTGCTGGCCGCGGCCGGGCTCGTGCTCGCCGCCGCCATCGCGGCCATGCCCGGGGAGTCCGCGGCCCGGGCCCGGCCCGCCGACATCCTGCACAGCGAATGACGGGACGCTGGCCAGCCGCCCCGGGTGTGCCACTACCACCGGCCGGATGCATGCCTGCGCACTGGCGGGCTGCCGCCCGATATGCGAAAACTTGATACGTGGAGCACACTGACACCGGCCGGGCCGAGCCGATCACCGTCTTCCTCGCGGACGACAACCTGATCGTGCGCGAAGGCGTGCGTGCCCTCATCCAGCGGCACCGCGACCTGAGCGTGGTGGGGGTGGCCGAGGACTACGCCGGGGTCATCGACGGCGCCACCGCAACCAGCCCCCAGGTGCTGGTCACTGACATCCGGATGCCACCGTCGTTCCAGCGGGAGGGCATTGACGCGGCCAAGGAGATGCGCAAGCGCCATCCGGGCACCGGGGTGGTGGTGCTCTCTCAGTACGAGGACCCCGAGTACGCGGTGTCCCTGCTGGCCGAAGGCTCGGCGGGCTACGGCTACCTGCTGAAGGACCACGTCGCCGAGGGCAGCCAGCTGGTCGACGCGATCCGCGCCGTCGCCACCGGCGGTACCGCTCTGGACCCGGCGATCGTCGAGGCGCTGGTCCGGCCGGTGGTGCAGCCCGGCGGGCTGACCCCGGGCGAGGAAGAGCTGCTCGGCATGATCGCCGAGGGAAAGCCGATCAAGGCCATCGCCGCCTCCCGGAAGGTCGCCGCCGAGGCGGTGGACGCCGAGGTCGAGGCGGTTTTCGTCAAGCTGGCCGGGGGCGTGTCCGCCGGTGACAGCGGCGCGCTGCGCCGGCTGCGCCTGCTGCACCAGGCCATCGTGGACCGGGAGGAACAGGGCGAGACGCTGTCCCGGCTGCTGCCCAGCGGGCTCGCGGACAAGCTGCGCCAGGAACGGCGTGACATTGGCGAGACCGAGCGGGTCGTGGTGACCGTGCTGATGAGCGACATCCGCTCGTATTCGACCATCGCCGAGCACGCCGACCCGAGCCAGCTGGCTGGTCAGCTGAATACGCACCGGGCCGCGATGAACCGGGCCATCCTGGGTGAGGGGGGCACGGTAATGCAATTCGTGGGGGACGCGGTGATGGCAGTGTTCGGCGCGCCGTTCCCGCAGCCCAATCACGCCGACCGGGCGGTGGCCGCGGCGTGGGTCATGCATGACCTGCAGGCCGGCATCAACGAGCACTGGGCCGCGGACGGGCTGCCCGCGTTCGGCCTCGGGCTCGGGCTGTCCAGTGGCGAGGCCGCGGCGGCGCTGCTCGGCTCGGCGGAGCGGCTGGAGTACACGCTGGTCGGCGACACGGTGAACCTGTCCCAGCGGTTGCAGCAGTTCGCCGAGGCGGGCGAGACGGTACTGTCCGAAGCCACCCTGCAGGCGCTGAGCACGCCGGTGCGCGCCATCCCGCTGGGCGCCCAGATGGTCAAAGGGCGCGACACCCCGGTCACCGCCTACAAGATCATCCATCTGGCCAACGGCCAGGCCGGGACCGCCACGACGGCCGGGACCGCGGCCCCCGCCGCCCGCCCGGCTGGCCCTATCGACCTGACAACCCGAATGGGGGGGTAATGAACGACAACTCTCCGGCCCTGGTCATGCGCGGTGTGCGCAAGACCTTCGAGGCCGAGAATGCCCCGGTGCGCGCGCTGCGCGGGGTGGACCTGGACGTTACCAGCGGTGGGTTCGTGGCCCTCATGGGCCCGTCCGGCTGCGGCAAGTCCACCCTGCTGAACCTGGTGGCCGGGCTGGACACGCCCGACGAGGGCGAGATCACCGTGGCCGGCGAAGAGGTGACCGGGCGCAGCGAGGATGACCTGGCCCGGCTCCGCCGGCGGCACATCGGGCTGGTCTTCCAGTTCTTCAACCTGCTGGAGGGCATGACCGTGCTGGAGAACGTGGCGCTGCCCGCGGTTATCGCCGGCCGCCGCCGGAAGATGGCCGAGACCCGGGCCCGGGACCTGCTCGACCTGCTGGGCATCAGCGACAAGGCCACTGCCGTGCCGGGCGTGCTGTCCGGCGGCCAGCGGCAGCGGCTGGCCATCGCCCGGGCGCTGGCCAACGAGCCGACGCTGCTGCTCGCTGACGAGCCAACCGGCGCGCTCGACTCGGCGGGCGGGGACGAGGTCATCGAGCTGCTCCGGCGGCTGCACGCCGGTGGCCAGACCATCGTCCTGGTCACCCACGACGCCGGGGTGGCCGCCGCGGCCGGCCGGGTGGTGCGGATGCGTGACGGCCGGATCGAGGCCGCCGAAGCCGAACCGGACACCAGCGGCCCGGTCATCATCGAGGCGCGCTGACCATGCGGTCCCCCGGATCCCTGCCGGCCGGCCACCGGCCAGAACCGGGGCCGGGATGAACGCGCGAGTCCATGACACCGTGGCCAGCCCGGCGGCCAGCGCGCTGCCGGGCAGCACCGGCCACGGATGGCGGGTAGCCACCGGAGTGCTGCTGACCGCGGTCACCGTGGCGGTCGTTGTGGCCGGGCTGCGAATCCAGGACCAAGCCGGCCTGCCAGCCGTGCAGGCGGTTGGCTACGGGCTCTGCGTGGCCTGGGCGGTGGCCGCCGTGGCCGCCAGCGTGTCACCCGGGCTGGCCGGGCAGTGGCAGCTGGCGGCGGGCGCGCTCACTGGGGCCATCGGGCTGACCGCGGCCCGGCTGGGCAGCCAGCCACCGCCCGGCTCGCATGGGCTGGCCCGGGCCGTGGCCACCATCGCCGGCCCGCTGGTCATCGCGGCCAGCGTGCAGTTCGTGCTGGCCGCGCCGGACGGGCGGCTCACCAGCCAGGCGCGGCGCACCACGGCCACGGCCGGCTACCTGGCCGCGCTGGCCACCGGGCTGCTGCTGGCCGTCACCGGGCACCAGTTCCCCCGCCCCGCGGCCATGGTGATCTGGCCGGTCGCGCTGCTGGCCGCGCTGCCCGCCGCCCGGCTGCGCTACCTGCGGCTGGGCGGCCGGGACCGGGAGCGGATGCAGTGGCTCGCGGTCGGCCTGGTGCTGGCCGCGGACGCCGCCCTGGTCTGCGGGGTGCTGCACCTGCTGGTCGGCTGGCCTGGCCCGATCGGCGCGGTGGCGGCCGCGGTGACCGTGGCCGTGCCCGCCGGGCTGGTCGCGGGCACCAGCGCGCAGCTGGCCCCGCTGGCCGGCCGGCTGCTGGTCCACGTGCTGTCGCTGGCCGGGTTCAGCATCGTGGTCTCCGCCATCTACGTGGTCATCGTGCTCGGCCTGGGCCAGCGGCCCGCCGACCATGGCGACCGGCAGATCCTTGGGCTGTCCATGCTGGCCGCGGCGGTCGCCGCGGTCGGCTACCTGCCCGCCCGGGACCGGCTGCTGGCCTCGGCCACCCGGTTCGTGTACGGGGCCAAGGAGGCCCCGGATGAGGTGCTGCGCACGTTCGGCAGCCGGATGACCCGGGCCGTGGCCATGGACGAGCTGCTGCTCCAGCTGGCCGAGTCACTGCGCAAGACCATGGGGCTGACCAGCGCGGAGATCTACACCGGGACCGGGGACGTGCTGGAGCTGGCCGTGTCGGTACCGGACGCGGGCCGCAGGTCGATCGTGCTCGGCGACCGGGAGCGCCCGGTGGTCACCCGGGCCGGGGTGTCCGGCAACGCGTGGACCTCGGTCTGGCTGCCGTCGCTGCTCAACGGGCGGGACGGTGGCCAGCTGCGGGTCGCGCCGATCAGCCACGCGGGCGAGCTGCTCGGCTTGCTGGTCATCGAGCGCCCGGCCGGCGCCGACGTGTTCAGCGAAGAAGACGAGCGGGTGCTCACCGAGCTGGCCCGCCAGGCCGGCCTGGCCTTCTACAACGTCCGGCTGGACGCGGCGCTGCAGACCACCCTGGACGAGCTGCGCCGCCAGGCCGACGAGCTGCGGGAGTCCCGGGCCCGGATCGTGGCCAGCGGGGACGCTGAGCGCCGCCGGGTCGAGCGTGACCTGCACGACGGGGCCCAGCAGCACCTGGTGGCGCTGGCCGTGAACCTCCGGCTGGCCACCGACATCATCGCCGACGACCCGGCCGCCGGGACCGAGATGCTGAGCGCGATGGCCGAGGACGTCCAGGCCACGATCCGCGAGGTGCGGGAGCTGGCGCACGGGATCTTCCCGCCGCTGCTGGCCGGCAACGGCCTGGGCGAGGCGCTGCGCGCCGCGGCCAGCCGGTCGCCGCTCGCGGTCACCGTGCACACCGACGGGATCGGCCGCTACTCCCAGGACGTGGAGACGGCGGTCTACTTCTGCTGCCTGGAGGCCCTGCAGAACGCGGGCAAGCACGCCCCCGGGGCGACCGTGCAGGTGCGGCTGTGGGAGGAATCCGGTGGCCTGCTGTTCTCGGTCAGCGACAACGGCCCCGGCTTCGACGCCGCCCAGGCCCGTGGCGGGCACGGGTTCGTCAACATGTCCGACCGGCTCGGCGCGATCGGCGGCACCGTCCGCTGGGAGTCGCAGCCCGGCCACGGCGCGACGATCGGCGGCTCGGTCCCGATCCTGGAAAACCACCACCAGTAAGCAGCCCGGCGCCGGCTGGCCAGCACGCCCGGGGCCGCGCGGGCCCGGACTGGTGACGTGCCCGGCAACAAGCCCGGGCCGCCGGGTCACGTGCTGGCGAATGTTCCCGAGCCACGCTCGGCCCACAGCCGCCGCAGGGTGTCCGCGCCGAACTGCTCCTTGTTCAGATACCCGGTGGCGCCGCTGTCCAGGGCGGCGGGCGGCAAGTCGGCCACGTCGTAGGTGGAGCAGAGGAACACCACCACGTCGGGATGGGCGGCCACGATGCGGCGGGTCGCCTCGATCCCGTTCATCCCGGGCATGTTGATATCCATCAGCACCAGCGCTGGGTGCAGCGCATCGACCAGCTCGATGGCCGCCTGCCCGCTGGGTGCCTCCCCGGCCAGCTCGAAGCAGTCCAGGCGGCGCAGCACGGCCTTGGCGGCCAGCCGGAACGGTGCCTGGTCGTCTACCACGACCACTGCGTGCGGGGTGGTCATACCGCAAGCTTGCCATGCACGGCCAGGCCAGCCGAGGGTGCTGGCACCCAAGCCGCGGGGGAGGCCAGCCTCCACGGCGTCATCCGGGCCGGTCAGCTGCCCTGGGCCTCGCTCAGGTAGAGCAGCACCGCCTTGACCCGGCGGTTCAGGTCCTTCTCCTCGCTGAGCCCGAGCTTGGCGAAGATCGAGTTGGTGTGCTTCTCCACCGCGCGCTCGGACACGGTCAGCGCGGCCGCGATGGCTGCGTTGCTCTTGCCCTGGGCCATCTCGGCCAGGATCTCCGCCTCCCGCGGGGTCAGCTGGGCCACGCTGGACAGCTGGTGCTGGGACCGGGAGCGGACCAGCTCGTCCACCACCAGCGGGTCGATCACCGACCCGCCGCTGGCTACCGCGCGGATGGCCCGGGCCAGCTCGTCCACGCTGGCCACCCGCTCCTTGAGCAGGTAGGCCCGGCCGGCCGAGCCGTGCTCGAGAAGGGCCATCGCATACCTGGGGGTGGTGTACTGGCTGAGCACGACCACGCCCACCGCCGGGTGGTTCTCGCGCAGCCACGCGGCCGCCTGGATGCCCTCGTCGGTCCCGGTCGGTGGCATCCGGATGTCGGTGATCACCACATCCGGCTGCGCCTCGGCCACCAGGGCAAGCAGCTGGGGCAGGTCAGATGCGGTACCGACAAGCTCGAAATCCTGGTTCGACGCGACCAGCCGGGAGACACCCTCCCGGAGGAGCACGTTATCTTCGGCCAGCGCGACCCGGATCTTGTCCATCAGGCCGTGATCGTAGCGTGCCACAGCCCCGCCGCCCAGAGTCATCCCCGCGGTGCTGCTGGCCCCGGTCAGGGCGGCGCCATTCCCGCAGTCCTGATAGAGCAGACGGCGCCCCTGGCCCGGGGGGGTGTGAACCAGGGACGCCGTGGCTGTGGTGGCGGCCGCCCGGCCAGGTCAGGCCGGGCGGGACTGGCCGGCTGGCTGGCCAGTCCGGCACCCGGCGCAGCGCCCCCAGAACGTGACTTCCGCGCGGTCAATGGTGAACCCCGCGCTGGCCGCCCGGTCCAGGCACAGGGTAGGCCCGGGCGCGCACGCCACGTCCGCGACCGCCCCGCACTCCCGGCAGATCATGTGGTGCCGGTGGCTGCCGGCCTGGTCCCGGACCGGGGACTCGCGCCGGTCCTCGTCGGTCATGACCATAATGCTCGCCCTGGGTGACTGGATACCGCGAACTGGGCTGCCCCGCGATGCTGCTGGGTGGTCCGCCCTGGCCGGGCCAGGGCCCGGCCAGGGCGGACCTGATGAGCCGGTCCCCCGTATCATCGTTGGGTCCCCCACGGACATGATCGCACGTCAGGGGGCATCTGCTGGTACGGGGGTCCGGCGAGCCGCGAGCTGCCTGATCGAATAGGGGTTATGCAACCCCTGGACAGTCAGCTGCGATTCCTGCTGGAAGCCGACCGGCTCAAGGGCGTGCTCCGGCAGAGCCAGCTCATCGACGGGAGCCGGCGCGAGAACTCCGCGGAGCACTCCTGGCACCTGGCCCTGATGAGCATGGTGCTGGGCGAGTACGCGCCCGCCGGCACCGACCTCAGCCGGGTTACGGCCATGACGGTCGTGCACGACCTGGTCGAGATCGACGCGGGCGACCTGTTCGTCTACGCCGCCGAGCAGGCCCAGGCCCGGCAGGAGGAAGCGGAGCGGGCCGCGGCGGACCGGCTGTTCGCCCTGCTGCCGGCCGGCCAGGCGGCCGGCTTCCGGGCCCTCTGGGACGAGTTCGAAGAGCGGCGCACGCCGGAAGCCAGGTTCGCCCGGGCCCTCGACCGGCTGCAGCCGATGCTGGCCAACTATCAGCTGGGCGGCGGAACCTGGGCCCAGCACGGTGTCACGGCCAGCCAGGTACTGGCCAAGGTGGCGCTGATCGAGGACGGTTCCGCCGCGCTCGGCCAGTTCGCCCGGGAGCTGATCGCCGAGGCCGTCAGCCGGGGCTTCCTGGCCGCCTGACCAGCCGCTGGCCAGCTCCCGCCGCGCGCCGGCCGCGGTCAGCCGCGGCCGGCGGCTCGCTCGATCACGCCGGCGGCCTGGCCCAGCCCCTGCCGGGCCTGGATCTGGGCGGCGGCGCGGCTGAGCCGGTCCCGCAGCGCATGGTCGCCGAGCAGCCGGCTCAGCGCGCCGTGCATCTCAGCGTCGGTGAACCGGTAGGTGTCCAGCCGCACACCAAGGCCGAGTTCGTCCATCCGCTGCGCGTTGTCGTGCTGGTCCCAGAACAGCGGTAGCACGATCATCGGCTTGCCGAAGTGCAGGCATTCCGTGGTGGTGTTGTTCCCGCCGTGCGTGATGACCAGGTCAGCCTGCGGGATGACGGAGGTCTGCGGCAGGAATTCGGCACCGGTCATGTTCGGGGCCAGTTCCAGCTCGGCGTGCAGCGGCCCCATGGACACGATGTACCGGTACGGGGTGGCGGCCAGGCAGCTGATCACCCGGCGCATCAGCGGCAGGTCGGCCGAGCCGAGCGAGCCCAGCGAGAAGTAGACCAGCGCCCCGTCCTGGGCGGCCAGCCGGGCGGGCAGCGGGTACTGTCCGTCGGTCTGGCGGACCGAGGAGTCAAGCCGCTGCCAGGCCGGGCCGAGCGGCCGGGCCCGTGGGTAGTCGGCCAGTTGCGGGTAGACGTACAGGTTGGCCTGGCCGGTGTGGATGAACTCCAGGTCCGGCAGCGGGGGCGCGCCCTGGCTGGCCACCCAGTCGCTGAACTCCGCCCACATGTCCCGGTGCACCCGGTCGTACTCGGCGCGGAACTCCGCCCAGCGGGCCGGGCTGCCCGCCGGGTAGCCGGAGAACGCCGGGGGCAGCCCGGGACCGGCGATCTCCAGCGGGTTGCAGGACACGATCCGGACGAACGGTACCCCCGCGGTGAGCAGCGCGGGGAAGCAGATCACGTTGTCCTCGACGATCACATCCGGCCGGTTCCGGGCCACGATCGCGGTCAGCTGCTCCTGGCCGTACCGGGCCCCGCTGATCAACTCCGCCCAGACCGGCTTGATCCAGGTCTCCAGCTGCTCGATGGTGGGCTTGCGGAACTCGGGGGCGGTGCTGGCGATGAAGTCCTTCCAGAACTGCCCGGCGTCCTGCTCGGTGGCGGCCGGGGCAGCGAGCTCGACCAGGTCTTCCTCGAACCCCAGCGGCTCCAGGCGGCCCTTCCAGGAAGCCTCGGCCGCGAACACCACCCGGTGCCCGCGGCGGCGCAGCACGTCCCCGATGCCGATGCAGTTGTTGGTCGGGCCGTACGCGCTCTCCGGCATGAACAGGACGGTCAGCGGCCTTCCGGCCATGGCGGCTCCTTCCCGGGCAGCACTCGCCGGAGCCACGAACGTAGCAGAACCGGCGGCCCGTGCAGCCGGGCTAGCCCAGCTGGGAGATGGTCCGGTCCACGGCGTCGTCGACCATGCTGACCGGCTCCCCGGGCCCGGCCGGGCCCGCGGGGTCAGCGGCGCGGGCCGGCCGCCGGGCGCTGTCCGGGCCGCCATCGCTGGCCGGGTGCTCCACCAGGGCCAGCACCCGGCTCGCCATGAACCGGGCGGTGCGCACCACCGCGCCGCCCCGGGTGACCTCCATGACCTCGACCACGCCCCGCCCGGTGACCACCTCGACCCGGCGGCCAGCTCTCGTCGCGGCCACCTCGTAGGTGCGCGACGAACCACCGGCGTCGATCACGATCTCGACCCGGTCCCCCCTCACCGCGGGCCCACCCGCGTCACGGCGTGCTGGGCGTGCATGCCAGCTCTGTACCCATTCCGGCCGGGATGACGCTACTGCGCGGCCCGGGCCGACCAGCGCCCACCGTGCTGCTCGAGGATCAGGGGCAGCCCGAAGCACTTGGTCAGGTTGGGCTCGGTGAGCACCTCGTGGACCGGGCCCGCGGCCAGCACCGCGCCGCGGCGCAGCAGCATGGCGTGGGTGAAGTCCTCCGGCACCTCTTCCACGTGGTGGGTGACCATTACCGTGGTCGGGGCCAGTGGGTCGCGGGCCAGCAGGGAGATCCGGCGGAGCAGGTCCTCGCGGCCACCCAGGTCCAGGCCGGCCGCGGGCTCGTCGAGGAGCAGCAGCTCGGGGTCGGGCATCAGGGCCCGGGCGATCTGCACCCGCTTGCGCTCCCCCTCGGACAGGGTGGTGAACCGGCGCCGGATCAGGTGCGCGCAGCCGAGTGCGTCGAGCAGTTCAACCGCGCGGGTCACGTCGGATGACTCGTAATCCTCTTTCCACCGGCCGACGATCGCGTAGGACGCGGTGAGCACCAGGTCGATGACCTTCTCGGCGGGCGGCACCCGGTCGGCCAGCGCGGCGCTGGCCAGCCCGATGCGCGGCCGCAGCTCGAACACGTCTGTCTCGCCGAGCCGGCTGCCGAGCAGCTCGGCGCGGCCCTCGGAGGGAAACAGCTGGCACCCGGCCACTTGCAGCAGGGTGGTCTTCCCGGCGCCGTTGGGCCCGATCACCACCCACCGCTCGTCGTCGTAGACCGTCCAGTCCACGTCGCGCAGCAGCATCGACCCGCCACGCCGGACGCCGACACCGCGCAGCCGTACCACCTCGTCGGACATCCAGATCCCTCCAGCAACCGCACCGTGTCAGACCGAACTTACGTCATGGCGGACCAGCCAGCCCACCAGTGCGCGCCGGCCGGCCAGCCCCGGTAGCGTTGGGCACCGATGGACGCCGCGCAGACCACACTCCTGGTCACCCTGACCGGCCGGGACCGGCCGGGGGTGACCTCCCGGCTGTTCTCCGCGCTGGCCGGCCAGCAGCTGACCGTGCTGGACATCGAGCAGGTGGTGATCCGGGGGAGGCTGGTGCTCGGCGCCCTGCTCGGCTGCGGCGACGATCCGGACCTGACCGCGATCCACCGGGCGATCCGCGGGCTGGCTGCCGACCTGGATCTCGAAGCGGAGATCACGATGGGCTCCGGGGAGCAGGCCCGGCGGCGCGGCCGGCTCCACGTCACCGTGCTGGGCAGCCCGCTCACGCCCGCCGCGGTGGCTGCCATCGCCGGCCGGATCGCGGCCAGCGGGGCGAATATCGACCGCATCGGCCGGCTCGCCCAGCGCCCGGTGACCTGTATCGAGTTCGACGTCTCCGGGGCCGACCCGGGAGGCCTGCGGGTGGCCCTGGCCCGGGATGCCGCGCAGCAGGGCGTGGACGTGGCCGTGCAGCGCAGCGGCCTGCACCGGCGGGCCATGCGGCTGGTCGTGATGGATGTGGACTCCACGCTGATCGCCGGCGAGGTGATCGACCTGCTGGCCGCGCGGGCCGGCTGCGCCGGGCAGATGGCCAAGATCACCGAAGCGGCGATGCGCGGCGAGCTGGATTTCGCCGCCTCGCTCCGGGAGCGCGTGGCCATGCTGGCCGGGCTGGACGAATCTGTGCTGGCCGCGGTCCGCGGTGAGCTGGAGCTGGCCCCGGGCGCCCGGACCCTGATCCGCACGCTGCACCGGCTCGGCTTCCGGTGCGGGATCGTGAGCGGCGGCTTCAGCCAGATCACCGACCCGCTGGCCGCGGAACTCGGCATCGACTACGCGGCCGCCAACACGCTGGAGATCACGGCGGGCAAGCTCACCGGGAAGCTGACCGGGCCGGTCATCGACCGGGCCGGCAAGGCGGACGTGCTGCGCCGGTTCGCCGTGCAGGCCGGTGTGCCGGTCAGCCAGGCGGTGGCCATCGGTGACGGCGCCAACGACCTGGACATGATCGCGGCGGCCGGCCTCGGCGTGGCGTTCAACGCCCGGCCGGTGGTGAAGGACGCGGCTGACACGTCGGTCAGCGTGCCCTATCTCGACTCGGTGCTGTACCTGCTCGGGGTGCCTCGGGACGAGGTGGAAGCGGCGGACGAGGGTGACCCCACGGCCCGTCCCTCGTCAGCCGGGCCCTGGCCAGCCGGGCCCTGGTCAGCTGGACCGCCGTCAGCCGGCCGGGTGCACTGACCCGCCCTTAGGCGTCCACAGCGTAGCCAGTGTCCCGGAGCCGGCCGTAACCCCGGCCCAGCCGCCGCCGACCCCGATGACCGCCACCGCCGAGGTGGGGAAGCTCAGCTCCCGCTGACCGGTCAGGGCCGAAGCCAGCTCGGCGGATCCCGGGTTGTGCCCGACCAGGGCCAGGATGCCGGCCTCGTCTGGGGTCTCCCGGATCACGGCCAGCAGGTCAGCTGGGCTGGCCTCGTACAGCCGGGGGTCGTAGTGCAGCATGCCGGGCTCCTCGGCCCAGCCCAGCTGGTCGCTGACCAGGTCCCAGGTCTCCCTGGTGCGCTCCGCGGTGGAGCAGACCACCACGTCAGGAATCAGGCCCTCGTCGCGCAGCCAGCGCCCGGCGGCCACCGCGTCGCGCTGGCCCCGTGGGGCCAGCGGGCGGTCGATGTCCGCGGTGTCCGCTGGGTAAGCCGACTTGCTGTGCCGCAGCACCAGCAGCGTGCGCTCGGTCATGACCTCCGATTATGCCGATCCCCCGGCCACGCCAGGAGGGCCGGGGGATCAACGCGGTGCGGGAGCGGTCCGGGCGGTCAGCCCGGGGTGCTCGCCGGGGCCGGGCCGGAGGGCTCGGCTGGCTCGGCCGGGGTGGCCGACTCGGCCGGCGACGACGGACCGCCCGAGGCCACGCTGGTGGACCGCCGCTTGGAGATCACGACCGCGGTCACTATGATGGCCACCGCCACCAGGGCCACGCCGGTGCGCAGCCCGGCGTTGTGACTGTACTTGACCACGCTCGTCGCGATCAGCAGCGAGACCAGGTTCATCACCTTGATCAGCGGGTTGATGGCCGGGCCCGCGGTGTCCTTGAACGGGTCACCCACCGTGTCGCCGATGATGGTCGCCTCATGCGCCTCCGAGCCCTTGCCGCCGTAATTGCCGTCCTCGACCAGCTTCTTGGCGTTGTCCCAGGCACCGCCGGAGTTGGCCAGGAACACGGCCATCAGCGCGCCGACCGCGATCGCGCCGGCCAGGTAGGCGCCGAGCGGCCCGTAGCCGAACGCGAAGCCGACCGCGATCGGTGCGAGCACCGCCATCAAGCCCGGCGTGGCCAGTTCACGCAGCGAGTCCTTGGTGCAGATGTCCACCACCCGGCCGTACTCGGGCTTCTCGGTGAAGTCCATGATCCCCGGGTGGTTGCGGAACTGCTGGCGTACCTCGTAGACAACCTGGCCGGCCGCCCGGCCCACGGCCATGATCAGCAGGCCGGCGAAGTAGAACACCACGCACGCGCCGATGATGACGCCGACCAGCACGTTGGGGTGGTCCACCGACAGGTTGAACGTGCCACCGTTAATGCCGAGGGCCTGCACCACCGTGGTGCGGAACGAGCCGAACAGCGCGGTCGCGGCGAGCACCGCGGTCGCGATCGCGATGCCCTTGGTGATGGCCTTGGTGGTGTTGCCCACCGCGTCCAGCTTGGTGAGCACCTGGGCGCCGTCGCCGGTCACGTCGCCGGACATCTCGGCGATGCCCTGGGCGTTGTCCGAGACCGGGCCGAACGTGTCCATGGACACGATCACGCCGACCGTGGTCAGCAGGCCGGTGCCCGCCAGCGCCACCGCGAACAGGGCGATGGTGGCGTTGCCGGTGCCGAGCAGGAAGGCCAGGTAGACCGCCCCGCCGATGAGCAGCGCCGAGTACACGGCCGACTCCAGGCCGACCGAGATGCCGGACAGGATGACCGTGGCCGCGCCGGTCAGCGAGCTTTCCCCGATCTCCCTGACCGGCTTGCGGGTGGTCTCAGTGAAGTACCCGGTCAGCAGCTGGATGGCGCTGGCCAGCACCAGGCCGATGATGACCGCGCCGATGGCCAGCAGCCGCGGGCTGCCGCCGTGGTGCAGGATGGCCGCGGCACCCGCCCCGGTCACGCCCTTGAACTCGCTGAAGTGGGCCGGCAGGTACAGGAACGCGGCGCCGATCACCAGCACCAGCGAGATGACCGCGGAGATGAAGAAGCCACGGTTGATGGCGGTCATCCCGCTCCGGTCGCCCTTGCGCGGCATCGTCACGAAGATCCCCGCCACCGCGGTGATCACGCCGATCATCGGGATGATCAGCGGGAAGACGAGGCCATCATTACCGAACGCCGCCTTGCCCAGGATGAGCGCCGCGACCAGCATGACGGCGTAGGACTCGAACAGGTCGGCGGCCATCCCGGCGCAGTCACCCACGTTGTCCCCGACGTTGTCGGCGATGGTGGCCGCGTTCCGCGGGTCGTCCTCGGGGATACCCTGCTCGACCTTGCCGACCAGGTCGGCGCCGACGTCGGCGGCCTTGGTGAAGATGCCGCCGCCCACTCGCATGAACATGGCCAGCAGCGCCGCGCCGAAGCCGAAGCCCTCCAGCACGTTCGGTGCGTTCTCCCGGTACAGGATCACCACCAGCGCGGCGCCGAACAGGCCGAGCCCCACGGTGAACATGCCGGCCACCCCGCCGGTGCGGAACGCGATCCGCATCGCGGGCCGCTCACCGGCAAAGCCGTCCCGCGCCGCCGCGGCCACCCGGACGTTGCCGCGCACCGCGAGGGACATCCCGGTGAACCCGGTGAGACCGGAGAACAACGCCCCGATCAGGAAGAAGATGCTGCGGCCCCAGCGCACCGAAGATCCGTCCGCGGGCAGCAGCAACAGCACGAAGAAAATGGCAACAACGAAAACGCCCAGGGTACGGAACTGCCGCCGCAGATAGGCGGCCGCCCCTTCCTGCACCGCGCGGGCGATCTCCTGCATCCGCTCGGTGCCCTGGCTGGCGGCGAGTACCTCACGTACCAGCACGGCGGCCACGGCCAGGGCGAGCAGCGCAACCACGGCGACAACAATGACCCAGGTCAAGTTGGAGCCGGTGACACTGACTGCCCCGCTCCCCGTGGCGAGTTTGAGCCCAGACATCCTTGTTCTGTCCTCCTAGACAGTGGCCCGTGGCCGCCCAGCGCGTGGCCCAGCTATTCCCGGGGCCCGGCCGGCCAGCCGGGAACTGGCCGGCAGCCGACCGGCCAGCGCCGGAAACAGCCAGAAACGCACGGGATGGACACGGTGCCAAAAAAGCAGTGCGGGGAGTCTACGCATGTCGGCCGCCGGATGCGAGGCGGGGACGGACCCGCCGCAGGGCCACGCTGCTCCCCCCGCACAGGTAATCACATAAGAGCCGAGGCTGGCAGAGATGTCCGCACATCCGGCCGCCAGCCCGCACGCCGTGGCCGGTCAGCCGGCTGTGCCGCCAGATGGCCAGCTCATCCTGATGCTGAGCCCGGCTGGGGTACGGGTGAATTGCACATCGTCGGCCAGCCCCGCGATCACCGCGAGACCCAGTCCCTCCTGCGGGAAAGCACCCGCAGTGTGAGCACTATCACCGTTGGTCGTCCCGTTCCCCGGTGGCTGGCTGTCGCCGGGCCGCCCGCTCTCCGGCGGCACCGCCCAGCCCCCGGCTGTGCCGCCGTCCGTGTCGGCGGCACCGATCGCGGCGTCCATGACGACCACCTCGAACCGGCCGCCCGACCCGGTCAGCTCGATCCGGACCGGCTCGGCCGGGCATTGCGCCTGGTGCGCTTCGACCGCGCGCGAGCACGCCTCACCCACGGCCAGGCGGACTTCGTCCAGGAGGGCTTCTTCGACCCCGCTGCGCCGCGCTACGGCGGTAGCGACCAGCCGCGCCGTCCGGACGTGCACCGGCAGCGGCGTGAAGCTCATTTCGACAGTGGCCATGACTGGATGAAGAGCGCGCGAGCCGCCTACTTCTCCGACTTCCGGGCGGTGATCGCCTCGTCGACGCTGTCGTGAATACCGAAGACCTTGGTCAGCCCGGTGATGCGGAAGATCTTGAGGATGCGCTCCTGCGTGCAGACCAGGTCGAGCGAACCATCATGAGCGCGGACCCGCTTGAGCCCGCCGACCAGGACCCCAAGGCCGGTCGAGTCGAGGAACTCGACCTTCTCCATGTTCACCACCAGCTGGTAGTGACCGTTGTTCACCAGTTCGATGAGCAGCTCGCGGAGCCGCGGGGCGGTGTAGACGTCGATCTCACCCTCGACATCGACGACCTCGATCCCATCCCTGGTGTGGTGGTCAAGCTTCAGATCCACAAATCCTCCAGCGCCATGCAGCCCTCGTCTGGTCGGGCTTCGTCTATCTCATCAGTGGTCTTGTGTCCCGAGGGCTTCGCAGGTCCCTCCCGGGGAGGCATCTGGTCCCGTGGCGCATTCAACCACGCTCTGACGTCATGTCTACACGAGTTCACGCTTCGAGGCACCCCGGGTACAGATGTCAGACTGGGAGCCGATGACTACGCTCACTCCGCCCCGGCCCGGTCAGCTCCCGCCCGCGGCTGCCTCCCCCGCAGACGTTGTCCTGCGCCACGGTGCGCAGTCAGGACGCCTGATCCACGTAGAGTACATGGCCGGCCGCGAGGGGCGGCAGGCGCCCTGGCCCAGCTGGGTCCCGGCCGCGCTGACCGGCGGCTTTGCCCAGCTTGGCGTGCCCGCGCCGTGGGCGCACCAGGTGGCCATGGCGGAGGCGGCCCGGGCCGGCCGGGACGTGATCATCGCCACCGGCACCGCGTCCGGGAAGTCGCTCGGCTACCAGCTGCCCGCGCTCACCGCGGCACTCGAGGCGGGCACCGTGCTCTATCTCGCGCCAACCCGGGCCCTGGCCGCCGACCAGCTCCGCGCGCTGGGCGAGCTGGGCATTCCCGGTATCCGGGCCGCCGTGGTCGACGGCGACACGCCGGTGGCCCAGCGGGAGTGGGCCCGCAGCCACGCCAACTACCTGCTCACCACGCCGGACATGCTGCATCAGACGCTGCTCCCCCGGCACGCCAGGTGGACCGGGTTCTACCGGCGGCTGCGCTACATCGTGGTGGACGAGTGCCACACGTACCGCGGCGTATTCGGCTCGCACGTGGCCCAGGTGCTGCGCCGCCTGCACCGGGTGGCGGTGGCGCACGGCGACGCGGCGGAGCCGGTCTTCCTGCTCGCCTCGGCCACGGTCAGCGACCCGGCCGGGTGCGCGCGGCTGCTCACCGGGCGGCCCGCCGAGGCGGTGACCGAGAACGCCGCGCCCCGCGGGCCGGTCACGTTCGGCCTGTGGGAGCCGCCGCTGACCCGGGCCCGCGGCGAGGCGGACGCGCCGGTCCGGCGCAGCGCCACCGCCGAGGCGGCCCGCCTGCTGGCCGACCTGGTGGCTGAGCAGGTCCCGGTGCTCGCGTTCACCCGGTCCCGGCGGGGCGCCGAGGGGGTGGCGCTGGCCGCGCGGCGCGCGCTCCGCGAGGCGGGCGCGGCCGCCGCGAGTGAGCGGGTGGCCGCCTACCGCTCGGGTTACCTGCGCGAGGACCGCCGGGCGCTGGAAGAGGCGCTGCGCACCGGCGCCATCACGGGGCTGGCCACGACCACCGCGCTGGAACTGGGCGTGGACATCGCCGGCCTGGATGCGGTGCTCATCGCCGGCTGGCCGGGCACCCGGGCCGCACTGTGGCAGCAGGCCGGCCGGGCCGGGCGGGCGGGCCTGCGGCGGTGGTGGTGCTGATCGCGCGGGACGACCCGCTGGACACCTACCTGGTGCATCACCCGGAGGCGCTGCTGCACCGCCCGGTCGAGGCTACGGTGCTGGACCCCGGCAACCCGTACGTGCTGGCCCCGCACCTGTGCGCGGCGGCCGCGGAACTGCCGCTCACCGATGCGGACCTGGCCACGTTCGGCCCTGGGGCGAGCGAGATCGCGGACGCGCTGGCCCGCCGCGGAATGCTGCGCCGCCGGGGCGGTGCGCTGTACTGGACCAGCCGGGGCCGCCGGCGGCAGACCGGGCTGCGCGGTACCGGGAGCCGGCCAGTCAAGATCGTTGAACAGGCCACCGGCCGGCTGGTCGGGACGGTGGACGAGCCGTCCTCGCATCTGCTCGTGCACAGCGGCGCGGTCTACCCGCACCAGGGCGAGATGTACCTGGTGGACGAGCTTGACCTGGCCGCCGGGGTAGCGCTGGTCCGGCCCGAAGACCCCGGCTACGCCACCTCGGCCCGGCAGGTCACCGCGATCGAGGTCACCCGCACGCTGCACCGGGAGAGCTGGCCGGACGCGGCGGTGCATTTTGGTGACGTCCAGGTGAGAAGGCAGGTGACCGGGTTCGTCCGGCGCAGCACCCGGACCAGCCGCCCCCTCGGCCAGGTCCCGCTCAGCCTGCCGCCGCAGACCCTGCGCACCCGGGCCATCTGGTGGACGATCTCGGCCAGCCAGCGCAGCCGGCTGCTGGCCGCGGGAGTGGACCTGGCCGGGGCGGCGCACGCCGCGGAGCACGCCTCGATCGGGCTGCTGCCGCTGTTCGCGGCGTGCGACCGGTGGGACGTGGGCGGGGTGTCAGCGGACCAGCACCCGGCGACCGGGCAGCTCACCGTGTTCGTCTACGACGGGCAGGACGGCGGGGCGGGCTTCGCCGAGCGCGGCTTCCGGGCGGTCCGGGACTGGCTGTCAGCAACGGCGGACGCGATTCGCAGTTGCGAGTGCCAGGCCGGGTGCCCGTCGTGCATCCAGTCACCCAAGTGCGGGAACGGGAACGAGCCGCTGTCCAAGCAGGGCGCGCTCCCGCTGCTGGACAGCCTGCTCGGGCGGCCGGGACCGGACACTAGTGCCGCGGACAGTTCTGGGTAGTCCCGGCAAAATCCGTCCTGACCTGGGCAAAGGGCAGCAAGGGGGCGACCCCCGCCGGGGGGGAGAGCGGGGGTCGCCAAACGGTCCGGCCCCGGGGGGGCAGAGCCGGTCCCGTCACTCAGCAAAGCCTACGTGTATCCGGGCCAAGTTACCAATTGGTCATGGCCAGCTGCCAACGATTGCAGGGCATTCGGCCGTAGGCTCCGGTCCGTGACTAGTTCCGCCGCCAGCGGCCAGCCGCGGCGTTCTTTGACCTCGATAAGACGATCATCGCGAGGTCGGCCACGCTGGCTTACGGGCCCTCGTTTTACCGTAATGGCCTGATCAGCCGGGGTGACGCGGTCCGCGGCGCAGTGGCCCAGCTGCTGTTCAGCCGGCACGAGGCCAGCCACCAGCGGATGGAGCGGATCAGGGACCAGGTCAGCCAGTTGTGTCGGGCTGGCCCGCCGAACGAGTCCGGGGCATCGTGACCCGGCACCTCGATGAGCTGATCCTGCCCCATATCTACGACGAGGCGCGGGCCCTGCTCGACCGGCACCGGGACGCGGGCGAGGACGTGATCATCGTCAGCACGTCCGGGCAGGAGATGGTCGGGCCGATCGGCGCCCTGCTCGGCGCGGCGCTGGTCATCGCCACCCGGATGGAGATCACCGAGGGCCGGTACACCGGTCAGATGGAGTTCTACGCGTACGGCGAGGCCAAGGCGCAGCGGGTCCGGGAACTGGCCGCCGAGCGCGGCTACGAACTGGCCGACTGCTACGCATACAGCGACTCGGTCACCGACCGGCCCATGCTGGAGGCGGTCGGGCGGCCGCACGCGGTGAACCCGGACCGCGCGCTGCGCAGGCTGGCCCAGCAGCGTGGCTGGCCGGTGCTGGAGTTCAGCGCGCTGCCCGGCCCGGGCCTGCCCCGGCCAGGACGTGACCGGGCGGACCTTGCCGCCGGAGAATGCGACCGCACAGACCGATCAAGATAACGAATTCATCTCGGTCAGGGCTTTCCCTGCCCGGTGATCCGCCGTAGAAAGGTGACTAGGTCCTGGCACGGCAAGTCGGGTACCCACGCGACCAGCAGCCGCGGAAGGCGTCCGAGGCAGGCCCGGCCCAGGCCACGTCAGCACTTGGGGCGGGCCGGGGACTGCCCGGGATGATGGTGCACGCTCTGGTAGCCCGGCTCGCCGTGCCAGGCAGAGCTATCCGGGGGGACGACCCCCCAGAACCCCCCGATCGCCGCTACGCGCCGAGCGGCTTCTCGGCGGGCACACGGCTGCGCCGCGCCCCGCCTCGGCGCCGCAGTCCCGCCTCCCGCCGACGGCCCGCCTGCCGCCCACCGACGACCCGCCCCGTCTCGGCGCCCCAGTCCCGCCTCCCGCCGACGGCCCGCCTGCCGCCCACCGACGACCCGCCCCCGCCTCGGCGCCGCAGTCCCGCCACCTTCCAGCCCCAGCCTCCCCCAGCGCCCGCCACCTCTCAGCCCCAGCCTCCCCCAGCGCCCGGCTCGTCCCAGCCCCAGCCTCCGCCCAGCGCCCGGCTCGTCCCCCTCTCCCGACGGCCTTTCCCGCCCTTCCCGGGCCCGCAAAACCCCCCGGGCACGGGTCATTGTGGGCCATGCCGCGCAATAGCGGAAGGCCGCGCTGAAGTGCCGCCGGCTAATCCCGTAAGATCACCTCGCGGGGGCACTGCTGTTCCCGGGATATAGGGGCAATTCCTGGCGCCTCGTGCCCGGACTGACCTGCTGCCCGCCCTGTGCACCCGCGAATCACAGGGAAAGTGAGCGGCACCGATCGCGCGAGGGGAGTGCGGATGGCCAGGCCCGCAGTTACGCAGTCGCTGGGCAATGCCAGCGAGCCGTCAATCGGTGATCTCGTCTCGACGGCCATCAAGGATGTAACCACCCTGGTCAAGTGCGAAATTGACCTGGCCAAGGTGGAGTTGCGCGATGATGCCCGCCGGGTTGGCCTCTCGGTCGCCCTGGGCGGCACCATCATGTTCTTCGGCTTCCTCATCCTGGTCATGCTCAGCTTCGCGTACGCCGAAGGGCTGATCACGGTGGGCATCTGGACCTGGGCGGCGTACCTGATCGTGGCCGGCACCTGGGCCGTGCTGGCCATGATCTGTGCCCTGGTGATATGGCTCAGGCTGCGCGGGGTCAGTGGCCTGCGCCGGACGCGCGAGTCCGTCCGGGAGGACCTGGCCATGCTCAAGCGGGACGAGGAGACGCCGGCCCGGCCGGCGGTCGAGGCAGGCTGACCCGATGACCCTGCGGGGCGAGTCGGCCATCTACGTTGACGGCCCGTGGTCGCACCGGGCCATCAGCGCCAACGGCACCCGGTTCCACATCGTCGAGGCGGGCGACGGGCCGCTGGTGCTCATGCTGCATGGCTTTCCGCAGTTCTGGTGGACCTGGCGCAGCCAGCTCGCCACGCTGGCCGAGGCGGGCTTCCGCGCGGTCGCCGCGGACCTGCGCGGCTACGGTGGCAGCGACAAGCCACCGCGGGGCTACGACCTGATCACCGCGGCGTCCGACGCGGCCGGGCTGATCCGCTCGCTCGGCGAGGCCAACGCCGTGGTCATCGGGCACGACTGGGGCGGCCTGGTGGCCTGGACCATGGCCGCCTACCACCCCAAGGTGGTCCGGCGGCTGGCCGTGATCTCGATGGCTCACCCACTGCGGATGCGTTCTGCCCTGGTCACCGACCCGCTCGGCCAGGGGCGCCGCAGCGGGTACGCGTTCGGCTTCCAGGTCCCGGTGCTGCCCGAGCGCACCCTGGTCCGGGATCACGCCCAGCGGGTCGGCCAGATGCTGCGGGCCTGGTCCGGGCCGGGCTGGCCCGACCCGGAGACTGAGCGCCGGTACCGGACCGCCATGTGCATCCCCTCGGTGGCGCACTCGGCCCTGGAGTATCACCGCTGGTTCATGCGCTCCCGGCTGCGGCCGGACGGCAGACGGTACGCACAGCGGATGCGCGCGCCGATCCAGGCGCCCACGCTGCACCTGCAGGGCGGGCTCGACACCTGTGTGCTGCCAGCCACCGCGCGCGGCGCCGGCGCACACGTGGACGGGCCGTACCGCTGGCGGCTGCTGGACGGGGCCGGGCACTTCCCGCACGAGGAACAGCCCGCCCGGTTCGACACTGAGCTGCACGGCTGGCTGGTGGACCCAGAACCCGAACGGTGATGGGGGGACCGGCGGCCACCGGCCCGGCCCGCGACCGGGACAGCTCCGGGCGGCCGCGCAACGCGAGGCCCCGGGATGAACTGGGCCGGCCACTGCCCCGCGGCGCGCCCGGCGCGGACCGGGTTCCTGACGATCTGGCCCTTCCCCCGGCCGAGGCGCTGGAAGTGGCCCAGCAGCTGCTCGATTCCGGCCGCCCGTTCCACGCGCACGAGGTGCTCGAGGCGTCCTGGAAGCGGGCGCCCGCCGCGGAACGTGAGCTGTGGCGCGGCCTGGCCCAGCTGGCGGTGGGCCTGACCCACGCGCAGCGCGGCAATGGCCGCGGGGCCGCCGCGCTGCTCCGCCGCGGGGCGGAGCGGGTCGGCAGATACGCCCCGGCGGCCCCCTATAACGTCGACACGGCCGGGCTGGCCGCGGCCGCTACCGCGCTGGCCGGGCGCATCGACGCCGGCGGCCTGGCCGGCCTGAGCGCGCCGCGCCTCACCCTGACCCGCGGCCACGCCAGCCAGGGCTGAGCCGCGGCCGGGCGGCAGTACACCGCCCTGGCGTTCTGCTTAATCACAGGTCCGGGTGGACGTGGCGGTGGTGGCGGTGGCGCCCCGGCCGGCATCCCGCCTGACCTCAGCAGCGGTCAGCGCGTAGCCGGTGTCCTTGACGCCCACCGCGGCGGCGAACACCACCCCGTACACCGTCCCGTTCGGGTCCAGCAGCGGCCCGCCTGAGTTACCGGCCCGGACATCGGCCCGGATCGAGTAGATCTGCCGGGTGACTTCCCTGGACTGGTAGATGTCGGGGGCCTGGGCCAGCTGGTCGGCGCCGACCCGGGCGGGCACCACGGTGAAATCGTGGTCCAGCGGGTACCCGGCGACAATCGCGTTAGCGCCCATGCCAGCCGGGCCGGCGAAGGACAGCGGCCCGGCCCGCAGATCGGGGACGTACAGCACGGCCAGGTCGCGCTCCGGGTCGAACAGCACCACCGTGGCATTCAGATGCCGGCCCCGCCGGGTAATCACCGTCTGCTGCGAGGTGACCCCGGCCACTACGTGCGCGTTGGTCAGGACGTGCTGCGGGGAGATCACGAACCCGGAGCCCTCGATCCGCCGGGAGCAGCTCGGCGCTATGCCGATGACCTTCACGATGCTGTCCCGGGCCCGGGTCAGCCCGGCCGAGTTGAGCACCGCCGGGTCGGGCGGCGCCACGGTCAGCGCAGGCTCCGCACCCAGCGCCCCGAACACCTGCACGTACGGGCCGCTGGCCAGCAGGCTGCGGAAGTCGGAGAACATGGTCCGTGCCGCGGGCGGCATGACCCCGTCCACCGTGCGCAGCACGGCCGAGTGGTTGACCTGGTTGGTGACGATGGCGAACGGGGCGTTGACCACGGCCGAGCCGATCAGCCACGCGATGAGCAGCACCGAGAGCACGCTCACCGCGGCCCCAGCCACCGAGTCGATCAGGGTGGCCGGGCGCCAGTTGACCCGGGACCGCACCGCGGCGCCGACCGCGGACGCGAGCAGCTGGCCGATCATGGCCGCGACGAACACGGTAACGATCGCAACCAGGGCCTGCTGTGAGGTGCCCTGCACTACCGAGCGGGCCAGTGCGGGCGCGAACGTGGCACCGATGGCGGCCCCGCCGAGGAAGCCGGCGAAGCTCAGGATCCCGACGATAAAACCCTGCCGGTAGCCCGCTACGGCGAACGCCGCGGCGAGCGCTATCAAGATCAGGTCAAGCACGTCACCCGACACCAGCCCACCGTATAGTGCGCGGCCCGGTAGTTGGTTCGCAGTGCAGTAATAGACCAGGCTCTTACCCGGGCCGGCCTGGGCATTAACTTGCGGCGTAAGTCTCCGGGGGCAGTTCCTCGACCCGGCTGCGGTCCCAGGGGCGTTCCCAGCCAGCCAGCATAAGCAGCTGGTCGACCAGCGCCGCGGTGAACCCCCAGACCAGCATGCCGCGGACCCGGAACGCTGGCCCGGTCATCCCGGAGGGGTGCCGGATGCGGAGCCGGCGCGCCGGGTCGGCCAGTTCGCTGAGCGGGACCCGGGCGACTGCGATCACCTCGGGTGGGTCGGCCGGCGCCACCGGCACCGGCCGCCGCCACCAGGCCAGCACCGGCGTGATCGCGAACCCGCTGCGCGCGATAAACAGGTCGGGCAGCACGGTGAGGACCTGGACCCCGGCCGGGTCCACGCCCGCTTCCTCGGCCGCCTCGCGGAGCGCGGCCGGCACCGGGCCCCCGTCCGCGGGATCGATGGCGCCACCTGGGAAGGCGGGCTGCCCGGAGTGCCGGCGCAGCCCCGGGCCGCGCTGGACCAGGAGCAGGTCAGGACCGTCCGGGCCGGCGCCGAACAGGACCAGCACGGCCGACCGGCGGCCGCCGCCTGGTGGTGGCTGGAGCAGCGGCGGCACCGGGCTGTCCCGGGCGGCCACGGCCAGGTCGCGCAGCCAGGCCGGGGGGTCGTCCTCCCGCGCTGACGGCGGCTCGCCGCCGCCCGGCGCGAGGCGGCGGTCGGGGGGCTCCGGGGAGTCTTCCCCCCGGGCTGGCACCCTCACGAGAACGGGCCCAGCTTCACCAGGGCCCGTGCCGTCTTCTCGTCGGTGGGCCCCTCGCCGAAAGACGGGCAGAGCCGGGCCAGCGTGCACGCCCCGCAGGCCGGCCTCCGGGCGTGGCACACCCGCCGGCCGTGCCAGATCAGCCGGTGCGACAGGATGGTCCACTCAGACTTCGGGAACAGCGAGCCGACCTCCTGCTCGATCTTGTCCGGGTCGGTCTCGGTGGTCCAGCCGAAGCGCCGGGACAGCCGCCCGAAGTGCGTGTCCACGGTGATACCGGGAACCCCAAAGGCGTTGCCGAGCACCACGTTCGCGGTTTTGCGGCCCACCCCGGGCAGCGTGACCAGGTCGGCCAGCGTGCCCGGGACCCGGCCGCCGAAGCGCTCGCAGAGCGCCTGGCCCAGGCCGATCAGGCTGCTGGTCTTGGCCCGGAAGAATCCGGTGGACTGGATGATCTTCTCCATGTCGGCGCGGTCGGCCGCCGCGTAGTCAGCGGCTGACCGGTACCGGGCGAACAGCACCGGGGTGACCAGGTTGACCCGCTTGTCGGTGGTCTGTGCGGACAGGATGGTCGCGACCAGCAGTTCCAGCGGGGAGGTGAAGTTGAGCTCGGTGTGTGCGTCGGGATAGAGCACCGCGAGTTCGCGGTTGATGCGCCGGGCCCTGCGGACGAGCGCGGTCCGTGAGGGGGTATCGGAAATCACGGGTCAAGCCTATTGACCGGGGCCAGCTCCTGTACCGCGCAGCGGTCCAGGCGGAACGGCTGGCCCAGGGCGGCCGCGGGCCGGTCCAGGTGGCGGCCGAGCACGACCACAGCTACGTGCCGTGCGCCCGCGGCTCTCAGCGCACCGGCCGCACCCTGCGCGCTGCCACCTGTCGTCCAGGTGTCGTCGAGCAGTAGCACGCTGGCGCCGGGTAGCGGGTGGGCAGCCCGGAACCGGCCCGGATCAAGGTCGTGCCAGCCCGGCGCGTCCGGGCTGGCCACGGCCAGCCCGGCCCAGGGCAGCGTCAGGTACGGCGCGGTCAAGGTGGCCAGCGGGTGCGGGCCCGGGCGGCCACGGCAGCTCGGCACCACGGCCACGTGGCTGGGCGGCGGCATGGCGGCACCCCGCCACAGGCACGGCCCGTGCTCGCGCAGGAAGACGAGGAGCAGCATGCGCAGCCAGCGCTGGGCGGCCGCCCGCCCGGCTGGGCGTCCCGACTTGTACTGCCACAGCTGGCGGGCCAGCAGGCTGCCCTTGGGCGCGTAGGCGATCGGGACGACCAGGTCGGCCAGGCTGCCCGGTGCGCTCTCGGCGTGCAGGCCACACTGGAAACAGCGGCGGTAGCCGTCCAGGACCGGCCCGCGGCAGGTGCGGCACTGGGCCGGGCCGGGCGGGCCGGGCCCGGCCAGCCCGGCCGCGTGCGCCATGACCTGGGCCCGGAGTGCGGCCCAGCACTGCGACCCCGGTGGCGCGGGCGTGGCGGCCATGGAGAGATGCTAGGCACGAGGGCTGACAGCCGGCGGCTGGGCGGGCCGAGTGAGCCGGGCGGGTGGTGGCGTCCAGCCGGGCCGGTGGTGGCGTCCAGCCGGGCCGGTGGTGGCGTCCAGCCAGGCGGGTGGTGGCGTCCAGCCGGCCGGCCCGGCTGGGGATCCGGCCGCGGGCCGGGCCGATAGGCTGCTACCGAGGTTACTAAGTGTTCCGCTAGTTTTACAGACAGCTACCGGGGGGGGCTATGCGAGCCGTTCCAGCGCGGGTCCGCCCAGATCCGGGCGGCCCGCGGGCCCGGGCTGCGGCCCGCACCGGCCCGGGGCGCCTGGGCGGCCTGGCCGCCGCGCTGCGGCGGCACTGGCTGATGGCCATCCTGCTGGCCGCGGGCCTGGCGCTGCGGGTGGTGACCCAGCTGGCTTACCGGCCGGCCCTGCTCTACATCGACTCGATCAAGTACCTGTTCGGCGCCTATCCGGGTAACGACCCGCCCGGGTACCAGCTGGTGCTGCAGGCGTTCCTCAAAGTGGGCACGCTGGGCCTGGTCGCGGCGCTACAGCACCTGGCCGGCCTGGTCATGGCCGTCGCGCTGTACCTGGTGCTGCGCCGCCGCGGGGTGCCCAGCTGGCTGGCCGCGCTGGCCACCGCCCCGGTCTTGCTGGATGCGTACCAGCTGCAGATCGAGCAGTCGATCATGCCGGATACCGCGTTCGAGGTGCTGATCGTGGCCGGCCTGGCCGCCCTGCTCTGGGAGCGGCGGCCGCCGGCCGCGCTGGTGCTGATGGCCGGCCTGGCCCTCGGCGCTTCCGCCGCCGTCCGGCAGGTCGGTGAGATCTTCATCCTGCCTGCCCTCATCTACCTGCTGGCCGCCGTGCCGGGCTGGCGGCAGAAGCTGGTGCAGGCGGTGGCGCTGGTGGTGGCGTTCGCGCTGCCGATCCTGTTCATCAGCTACCGCAACTATGTGACCATCAAGCACTTCGGGCTGGCCCCGTATGCGGCCGGCACGATCTACGGGCGGACCGCCGCGGCGGCCGACTGTGCCACGCTCTCGCTGCCGGCCTACGAGCGCCCGCTCTGCCCGCCGCACCGGATGCAGATGCTCGGCCCAGACTGGCTGGACCACGGCGCCGGGTCCCCGATCAAGCGGGCCGCGCCGCCGGCCGGCCTGCCGCACATCACGTTCGCCGACGAGTTCAGCCGCCAGGTGCTGATGCAGCAGCCACTGCGGGTGGCCGCAGCCTGGGCCCGGGACTCGGTCAAGCTG
This sequence comes from uncultured Actinomycetes bacterium, assembly GCA_963834515.1. Lineage (GTDB taxonomy): Bacteria > Actinomycetota > Actinomycetes > Streptosporangiales > Streptosporangiaceae > RYN-230. Next base: position 188,827 of record CAWICB010000004.1, read on the forward strand.
TTCGCCCTCACCCGGGACACCGACCGGGGTGACGTGTCCATCACCCGGTGGCAATTCCAGCGGGCCTACCCGGTCTACCCGCCGTATATCAGCCTGCGGAACGGGCGGCTGCTGTTCGTCCACCTGACCCCGGCCGGCACGCCCAGGGTGATCCGGGCCGGGCGCCGCTACGCCGGCCGGCCCGCAGTCAGCCGGCGGGCTGGCCAGCTTCCTGCGCGGCTATCAGCTGCACGGCGGGTACACACCCGGCCCGCTGTTCCTGTTCTGCGTGCTGGCCGGGCTGGCCGGCTGCGCCGGGCTGCTGCGCCGCCGGGCCAGTGCCGGGCAGCGGGCCACGGCGCAGGCCTGCCTGCTCACCATGGCCAGCGCGGTCGCGGTGCTGCTGGCCTCGGACTTCTTCGAGTTCAGCTGGCGGTACCAGCTTCCCGCGCTGGTTACGCTGCCCCCGGCCGGGGCGCTCGGGATCATGGTCGTGACCGGCTGGATCGCGGGCCGGCGGCCGCCATCGGCCGAGGCCCATTAGGACCGGCTAGGGCCGCCCGGGCCCGTGGGACCGGGGGAATCCGGGGACCCGCTGGCCGGGGCCGGGACCGGGCGCGGCCCGAACCGGGCCGACGCCAGCCAGACGACCAGGGCGATCGGAGCCAGCATCACGATCGGCAGCAGTGCAGGCTGGTACGTGGTGATTAGCGCCGCGAGCACAGCGCCGATCACCAGCGCGGCGAAGATGCCCAGGCTGCGGCGCAGACCGTCCGGCCGCCGGCCAGTGACCAGCCCGGAGATGACCCCGGTCAGCGTGCCGGTCAGATACGTGGTCGATACCTCGCCGAGCTGCCGGATGGTCGTCGCCTGGATGCCCATGGCCACTCCGACGGCCACCAGGAGCAGCCGCTGCGCCGCCGCGGCCGGGCGCCCGCTGGCCAGCTCCCAGCCCACGCAGAACACGGCCAGCACACAGAACTCCAGGGCCAGCGCGACGGTGAGCCAGGACGGCCAGATCTCGTGGTGCTCGGTGGCCCGGTGCGCGCGGCGGGCCGGCCAGCCCTCCAGCCAGCGGCCCGCCCGCCGGACGGCCAGCGGCGCTCCGATTACCACCCCGGCGACATAGCTGGCCAGCGCCACGGCGCAGTTGATCGCCAGCCCGGCGTTGTGGGTGCCGGCCGCGACGCCGAGCAGCACCATGGTCCCGGTGACCACGCTGCTGAACACGTGGCCCAGGTCCAGGAACGAGGTCGCGTCCACCGCACCGGTGGTCACGGTGAGCAATACGACCAGCCCGTCCCGGGCGGTGGTCCGCCAGTCCGCCGACACTGCCGCCCCTATTCGGCGTGGTCGCCGGCCAGCAGCCGCTGGACATCCCGGATGGCGTCGGCGATGGGATGGAGTTCTTCCTGGTAGGGCAGTGGCTTGGCGGGCGGCGGCTGGCCGTCCCGGATGCTCTCCGCCAAGGCGTGCAGCGCCGCCGTCAGCTGCCCGCGGTCCGCGGCAGCCGGACGCCAGCCCTGCTGCTCCTCGTGCACCGACGTGGCAATCACCGTGTCCATGACATGCTCCAGCCCGATCAGGGCCGGCCACAGCCTGGCGGCCCGCCTGCTCACTGACGGGGGCTCTGCCATGGTCCGCTGGAACTCCGCGCGCAGGTCAGAGAGGGCCCGGTAGGTCCGGCGCCGGAGCGCTGACCGGCCCGGGGCGACGAGCAGTGCCTGGTCCGTGTACCGGGCCACCATATCGAGCGTGGTGGCGAGCTGTTCCGGCAGGTGAGCATGCCAGCTCGACGGCCACGGCGCGTACCCCACCAGCAGCACGATGGCGCAGCCGAGCAGCGTGTCGATGAGCCGGTCCAGGGCCAGCGCCCAGCCGACCCGCTGCAGCAGGTCGATGAGCAGCACCACCAGCGGGGTCAGGAACGTGCTGAACAGCCCCCAGTTCCGGTCCCGGCCGTAGGGCAGCAGCGCGGCGAAAACGGCGCATGGGATCAGCAGCAGCGGCCCGCCAGGCACCGCGATCAGGATGACCGCCCCGGCCACCGCACCGACCACGGTGCCGATGCCACGCTGCAGGGCCCGGGCGAACACCGAGCCGAAGTCCGGGCGGAGCACGATGGCCACGGTCAGCACGACCCAGTACGAGCGCTGCAGGGTGACGATCTGGCTGACCGCCGCAGCCACGCCGACCGACGCCATCAGCCGGAGCGCGAAGATCCGGGTGAGCCGGCCGCCCACGGTCTCGTCGATCACGTCGCGCAGCCGGTCCGGCCGGGTGCGCCGGGGAACCCTGGCCAGGCTGTCCGGCCGGCGCTGGCCGGCCAGCACGTCCGCGGCGGCGGCGACCGCCGCGGCCAGCGCCCGCTCCCCCGGAGTGTGCCCGGTGACCGGGGCCGGCCCGGGCACCGGGCCGCCGGACTGCAGCGCGCCGGCGATCCGGTCCATCCGGCCGGGGATCTCCGGGGCGACCTGGGCCCCCTCCTGCACCGCGGTCACTGCGGCTTCGGTGAGCGGGTGGGTCAGGTTGAGCAGCGCGGCGATCTGGACCAGGCCGGGATCTTTGCCGCTGGTCCGCGCGCGCCGCGAGGCGAGGTCGTCCCAGGCGGCATTCAGCGCGGCCACGACCGCCTGGTGCGCGGCCGGGAACTCGGGGGTCCCGGCCGCGCGCAGCATCTGGGCCAGGGCCCGGTAGGCAGCCGCCGTGCTGCGCCGCTCGGCGGCCAGCGGGCTGGTCAGCCAGCCGGGGAGCAGCAGCAGGATGGACCAGCCGACCCCGGCCAGCAGCAGCACCGGCGGCCACCACCAGGGCCGTACCGCGCCCAGCGGGCCGAGGCCGAGGGTGGCGTAGACGAGCAGCTGAAGGCTGGTGATGGCGGCCGTGGCGCCCGCCGCGGACAGCACCGCGGAAACGCCGGCCACCAGCATCAGCAGCAGCACGGCCAGCCAGCCGCGGCCGTGCACCAGGGTGCCGAGGGACAGCCCGGCAGCGCCGCCGAAGATCCCGGCGCAGGCCATCCGCTTGATCCGGGCCGGGTACGTGCCGCCACGGTCCACTACCGTTCCGAGCAGGCCGCCCATCGCGCCCAGCAGGCCGGGCACCTGCTCGCCCAGGGCCAGGCCCAGCGCCAGCGGGCCGCACACGGCCAGCGCGGCGCGCAGCATGGCCGCCCAGGGGGGCCGGGCCGGGGCGGGCCGGACCACCTCGACCAGCCAGGGTGGCGGAGTGGCGGCCGCCGGCACGCGCGCGGTTCTTCTCAGCACGGCTGGCCAGCGGCCCGGTGGGCCAGCCCGACTGACGTAGTCATGCCTCCATGCCTACACGGCAGGAATATTCACGCCGTGCCACCCCGGCCGACGCGCCCACTCCGCGGTGGGACGGCGCCGCGCCCCGGCCGGGGGCTGCCGGAGCCAGCGCCCAGTGGGCCCGCCAGCGGGCGGCCGCGCGGCGCGGTCACGCCGCGCGGCAACCCCGGTGATAGCTCCAGGTGATGGTCAGGCAGCGCGCTGGCTGCGCGTGGCGGCCCGGCTGGTGATCAGTTCCCCCACGCCGTTGATGGTGCCGCTCAGCCCGCCCTTGGCCGCGCGGCCCGCCAGCCCTTGCGTCACCGTGACCGCGTCCGCCACCAGGCGGTGGAACTCAGGCGAGTTCCTGATCGCTTCCAGCGAGGCGCGGGCCCGTTTCAGCCCGTCCCGTCCCTCGTTCATTCCAGTCAGGTAGCCGGCGATGAACCCGATGATCGTTTCCATAGTTCTGCCTGCCTTGTCGGGCCGGGCGCGAGCTTTACATGTCGCGCAGTTCGAGATAGCGCTTGATGTCCGGAAGTGACTGGATGAGCACCGTAAGGAGCACGGCGACCACCCCTGCCTTGACGAGCCTGCCGATCATGCTGGTCCTCCTCTGCCGGATGGGTGAGTTGCTGGTTAGCTCGCGGCCCCGATCGGCGCCACCTCGTCAGGGCTGAAATACAGGAACCGGCCGTGACTGCGCTGCAGGTCAGCGGCGGGATCGTCGTCTGGGATGAGGGCCAGGTGGATCTGGCCGTCCACGTCGAACAGCACCGCTTCGACGAGCGCGGTCCGGCCGGCCAGGAAGAAGTCCTGCGCGTCGGCCCGGCGGGTGCCCGGGCACATCCGCACCCGGCTGCCCCGGGCCACGCGGACTCCGGCAATGACCACGTGATCGGTCTCCGGGGACACCGACTGGTCGGCACCCGGATCCCACCACGGCGCCTGCCCGGCGACCGACGGATCCGCCCCCCGGCCACGCTCCGTGCCCGCCGCGGCCGGCCCGGCCGGGCGCAGGTACCGGATGGCCCCGTGCATCCGCTCCAGCATCTCCGGCGGCAGGTGATCGAGCCGGTCCATCAGCTCGGCGGCCCGCGGGTCAGTGGCCCGGGCCTCCTGTTTCTCCGCATCGGTCAGGGTCAGCGTGCGCAGCGTGAGGATCTCATCGATCTCGGTGGAGTCGTACAGCTGCCCCGCGCTCTCCGCCGCGATCTCCGGGTGGTCGTACAGGATGACCGGCGAGGAGAGGATCAGCTCGGTGCAGCCAGCCGGGCCAGCCAGCACCGGCCAGGTACCGGTGTTCACACATTCACTCACCGCGGGCGCGGCCCACTCCGGGGGATCCGTCATGGACAGGAACCGGCCGCCCGGGACACAGAGCAGGGCGTGCGCGGCCACCAGAGCGAACGGCAGCCCGTCGGCACGGCGGGCCAGCGTCCCGGCTGGCTCGGTGCGGTTGGCCAGCACGAGCCGCACCCGGAGCGCGCCATACGGGCCAGGCAGCCGGTCCGCGGTCAGCCGGATCACCGCGGACAGGGACTCCCGGCGGCGCGCCAGCCGGCCGGCCAGCTCGCCGCCCGGGCCAGCCAGGTCCTCTTCGTCCACCCCGCCGGGCACGGTGAACGGGACCTCCACCCCGCCGGCCAGCAGCTCGCTGACCTGGGCGGTGACCTGCTGCTCACGTTCAGCGGCCTCGTCCCACGGGGTGTGCTCGGTGCCGCCGGCCCGCAACGAGCTGACCTCGGCCAGGCCCGGGGCGGCCAGCACCGTCCGGCGCTGCACCTGGAGGAAGCGCACCGTGGCGGTCAGCTCCGCGCTGGCCTTGCACTCCAGGATGCACTCGGTCTGGCTGGCTGACGGCTCGTTCGGGTCAACCTGGGCGTACCGGGGCGGCATCAGCACACCGAACTGGAACCGCTCCTGGTTCTTCTGCGCGGAGGCCCGGTACGGGTAGAGCAGGTAGCCCTCGTAGAGGATGGCGTCGGCCACCTGCCGCGCCTGGTCCGCGGCGGCCGCGTCGGGGACGGCGGTCATGACTCCTCCTGGCCAGCCTGGGCGAGCAGCGCCGCCACGGTCGCATCCCAGGTGGGCAGCGCGTGCCGGGTCTTGAACCGGATCAGGTCATCCAGCGTCTGGCGGCTCATCGTGATCCACGCGGCATCCGGGAAGTGCACGTCCACCACTTCCCGCCACAGGCTGACCGGCAGCCGGTACGTGGTCTCCTTGCTCCACGGCACCTGCTGCACCCGGAGCCGGCCGTCTGCCTGGCCGAAAATGGTCCCGCTGAACAGCAGCAGCAACGGGATATCGCCCTCGTCCAGCGAGCTGAAATACCGCGTTGACGCGATCTGCAGGTCGTAGCTGAATGGCACCGGCAGGTCGACTTCGGTACTGCCGGTGAACCCGGGCACCATGGTGGAGATCATCGTGAATTGGAGTGGCTTGAGCGTGTCGGACCAGCGCTGCCGCTCGCCGAACAGGTCGTGCAGCCGGGCCGCCTCATCATCGGTGTAGGCACGCCGGAATGGCTCTATCCGGATCTGCGTGCGCAGCGCGATCGCGTCCACCTGCTGGCCGGTGGTTTCGCTGATCCGCAGCGTCAGGCTGAATGACGGGACGACCGCGTAGGGCTCCGGCCGGGCGCCGATGCAGTCGAACACCAGCTCAGCCATGACCGGGATCCCGCGGCGCGTCCCGGGCCCGGTGGCGGACACCGGCCAGGAATTCCGCGATGCTCTCCCGTGCCTCGGTGCCGCCGTCGAAACCGCGCCACAGCATGCGCATCCGCCCGGCCAGCTCATAGCAGACGTCGATGGGCACGATGAAGTACTCGATGCCCGTCCCCTCCTGCTGGCTGATCAGCACAGCCTCCACGTCGGGCTCGGCCTGCCGGAGCAGCGGATGCGCGGCGGCCAGCCGCTCCCAGGCAGGCAGGTCCAGCGCCGACTCGGTGGCGCCGGCCGGGCTCGGGTAGAAACAGCTCAGCTGACCCGGTTCCGAGCGGTACAGGAAGAACACCAGCCCGACTGGAATCTGCAGCTCGTCCCACTCGGCCACGGTCAGCACGCGGTCCGGGTCGCGCAGGTACCGGTCGGGCACGCTGCGGTACCGGGCCGAGCCCCGGCGGGGTGTCCCCGCCGGGCTGGGGCTCCCGGGGGGATCCGGGGGGTCGCCCCCCCGGGCAGATACCGTGAAGAGCAGATAGCAGGCCCGGCAGGCACACACCAGGCTGGACTGCTCGAGATCGGCCACGTGCCCGTGCCCGGCCGGGATGCCGGTCGAGCAGAACTCGCAGTGCTCCTCAGCTGCCCCGGCCGGGGCGGCGGCTAGCGGAGGCCCATCCCGGCGGGGGACGGCCGCGGCGGGCGGCTGCCCCGGCGCCCCGGCCGGCCGGGATGGGCCAGGCGGTGCCGTGAACCGGCGCAGGCCCTGCGGCCGGGTCACGACGGGACCACGGTCCCGGCCCGGGGAGCCGGCCCCCCGGAACCCCCCGGGAGGGGCTGCCCGGAGGCAACGCCCCCGCGAGGCGCCTCCCCTCCCTGGCGCTGCGCGACCGCGATCCGCACCCCGTGGCTGTCGGCCAGCAGCGGCAGCGGGTCAAGGTGGGCCTGCGGGTCGCTGGTGCTCCGGCCGGCGCTGCGGACGTCATACCGGGTGCCGCAGCTGGCGCAGGCCAGCTCGCCCACGGTCAGGGTGCCATCGGCGAGAGATCCGGCGCAGACCGCGCAGGCATCGCGGTAGGCGTACAGCGTGCCGCGGACGGCGCAGACAAGCACCGGGACACCCGCCGCCACCGTGCTGACCGGCCTGCTGCTCGGTGGCCCGATATCGGGCAGGGTAATCCAGGTGGCACCCGCGGTCCCGGCCCCGGCAGGCTGATGCGTGGTGACCGGCCCGGGGTCCGGGCCCGGCGGCCGACTGCCGATCTGCAGCAGCGGGCCCTCCCCCACCGAGGTCATCCCCTCCACCACGACCTCGGTGACCTCTGGTGCCGCGTCCTCGACCGCGCCCTTGAGGGCCAGCTCCACCGTCACCGTGGAGGACGGGCAGCCGTGGCAGCTGCCCTCCAGCCGGAGCCTGGCCACTCCCTCGCCGGTCACGCCGAGGTACTGCACGCCGCCGGCGTGCGAGCCCAGGTAGGGGCGTACCTGGTCGAGCGCCCGCTGGATGCGGGCATCCACATCCAGCGGGTGCAGATCGTGCAGCAGCAGCAGGCTCTCCACCAGCGGGTCGGTGAGCAGCCGGTCCAGGATCGCCGCGCCCGCCTCACCTTCGGCGCGGAGTGCGGCCATGATGTGGCTGAGCCCGTCGCCGTACAGGCCGAGCAGCAGCCGGACCAGCTCCTCGGCCGCCCGGGCGGTCGCCTCCCCGCCCTGGGACTGCAGGACGCCGAGCAGTTCCTCTACCCGGGCGCCCACCTGCCGCGCGTCGGTCATCAGGTGGCCAGGGTGGCAGACATCGGCGAGTGCACCTTCTCCAGGGTCTTGCCGTTGCCGAGGTACATGTGCACGCCACAGGGCAGGCACGGGTCGAAGCTGCGGACCGCCCGCATGATGTCGATGCCCTTGAAGTTATCCGGCGGGTTCTCCTCGAAGATCGGCGTGTTCTGCACCGCGTCCTCGTAGGGCCCGGGTGTGCCGTAGCTGTCCCGCACGCTGGCGTTCCACGGGGTGGGCGGGTACGGGTGGTAGTTCGCGATCTTCCCTTCCCTGATCACCATGTGGTGCGACAGCACGCCGCGCACGGCCTCGGTGAAGCCACAGCTGTTGGCCTCGTCCGGGACCTCGAACGGCTCCCACGTCTTGGTGTGCCCGGCCCGCACCTCGGCCAGCGCCTTCTCCATGAAGTGCAGCGCGCAGGCGGCCGAGTAGGCCTGGAAGTAGGTCCGGGCCCGGTCCCGCTCGATCGCGTTGGACAGCGGCTTGCCTTCCTTGTCCGTGGGCACCTTCCATTCGAACGTGACCTCGGGCCGGGTGACCGTGCGCGGCAGGTTGATCAGCACGCTGTGCCCGGTGGACTTGACGTAGCCGAAGTCCACCAGGCCACCCTGGGCCGTGGCCCACAGCCGGGCAATCGGGCCGCCGCCGGTGTCCGCGGCCAGGTAGTTGGTGCCGTCGAACCAGCGTGGCGACATCACCCAGCTGTACTTGCTGTCGAAGTCCCGCTTGGCCGGCCGGGGGATCGTGTGCTGGTTCCACGGGTGCCTGCGGTCCACCGGGTTGCCCAGCGGGTCGCGGGTCACGAACATCTCCTGGTCTTCCCAGTCCTCGTAGTACGAGCTGCCGAGCAGGATCCGGATGCCCAGGTTGATGTCCACCAGGTCGTTGGTGAGCAGCTGGCCGTCCCGGATGACACCGGGGCTGACGAACATCTTCCGGCCCCAGTCGGTCATGTGCTCGTACCGGAAGTCGCAGTACTCCGGGTCGTTCAGGCTGCCCCAGCAGACCAGGTCGGCCCGCCTCCGGCCGACCTCCTCGTACCCGGGCAGCGCCTCGTAGAAGAAGTCGAACAGGTCATCGTGCATCGGCACCACGCGCTTCATGAACTCCACGTAGCGCATCAGCCGGGTCAGGTAGTCGGTGAACAGCTGCACCGTCGGGGTGGTGCCCACCCCGCCTGGGTACAGCGTGGACGGGTGCACGTGGCGCCCCTCCATCAGGCAGAACATCTCCCGGGTGGACCGGCTGACCTGGAGCGCCTCACGGTAGAACTCGCCTTCCAGCGGGTTGAGCGAGCGCATGATGTCGCCGATGGTGCGGTACCCGTGGTCGGCTGCGTGCGGGGCCTCGGTGCTGTTGGCCCGCTCCAGCACGCCGGGGTTGGTCTCGCCGACCATCCGCTCGCAGAAGTCCACCCCGACCAGGTTCTCCTGGAAAATGTTGTGGTCGAACATGTACTCGGCGGCCTCACCGAGGTTGATGATCCACTCGCCGAGGTGCGGCGGCCGGACCCCATAGGCCATGTTCTGGTTGTAGACCGAGCAGGTGGCGTGGTTGTCGCCGCAGATGCCGCAGATCCGGCTGGTGATGAAGTGCGCGTCCCGCGGGTCCTTGCCCTTCATGAAGATGCTGTAGCCCCGGAAGATGGACGAAGTGCTGTAGCACTCGGCGACCCTCTTCTGCTTGAAGTCGATCTTGGTATAGATGCCCAGGCTGCCCACGATCCGGGTGATCGGATCCCAGTTCATCTCGACGAGGCCGGTGTCCTCGGCAGTAGTCATGGCTTATCCCTCTCGCTGCTGTCGGGCGCCGCAGCCCGCGGGCGGGCGCAGGTCGGTACTACCGGGTACTGCCGGTCACCAGGGCTTCTGGTAGCCCGTGAGCAGGTCGCTGCCCTTTTTCCGCCACTTGGGTTCTTCGTCGGCGGTCCTGGCGGTGAAGCCGCGGAGGGTACGGATCACCGTCCCGTACAGGGTGGACGCCGTGGTCGAGACGCGCGCGCCTGGTGGCTCGTCCATGAACGGCATGAACTTGTCCGGGAAGCCCGGCATCGTGCAGGCGATGCAGATGCCGCCCACGTTGGGGCAGCCACCCACCCCGTTGATCCAGCCCCGCTTGGGTACGTTGCACTTGACCACGGGGCCCCAGCAGCCCAGCTTGACCAGGCACTTGGGCGAGCCGTAGTCCACCGCGAAGTCGCCCTGCTCGTAGTAGCCCGCGCGGTCACAGCCCTCGTGGACGGTCGCGCCGAACAGCCAGTTCGGCCGGAGCGCCTCGTCCAGCGGGATCATCGGGGCCTGCCCGTTCACCTGGTACAGCAGGTAGAGGATGGTCTCGGACAGGTTGTCCGGATGCGTCGGGCAGCCGGGCACGCAGACGATCGGCAGGCCCGCCTTGGACCGCCAGTCCCAGCCCAGGTAGTCGGGCACGCCCATGGCGCCGGTCGGGTTGCCGGACATGGCGTGAATGCCGCCGTAGGTGGCGCAAGTGCCCGCAGCCAGGATCGCGGTCGCTTTGGGCGCCAGCCGGTCCAGCCATTCGTTGGTCGTCATCGGCTGCCCGGTGGCCGGGTTGTTGCCGAACCCGCACCAATAGCCCTCGGGCTTGATCGCCTCGTTCGGGATGGAGCCCTCGACGACCAGAACGAACGGGTCGAGCTCGCCGCGGTCCGCCTTCCACCACCATTCGATGAAGTTGTCCGCACCCTGCTCCGGCCCGCACTCGAAGTCGATCAGCGGCCAGTGCACCGCGACCTTGGGCAGCCCCGGCAGCGCACCCAGGGCGATTTCCTCGATGCTCGGCTGGGTGGCTGCGGTGAGCGCGACCGAGTCGCCGTCGCAGCCGAGCCCCCCGTTCATCCACAGAATGTGCACGACGGGCTCGGCCGCCGTCCCCGCCGATGTGTCGCTGGCCTCTGCGGCTGTAGCCATCGCCCAGCCACCCCCTCGCTGTGGTTCGGGAACCTGCCTGTTATCCGGGGATACGGGTACGGGTGCGGAGCGTGTGCCTCAGGAGAACGTGCATGAGCAGCGACCCACCAGCGAGAATCGGCCGCCTGGCGGGCTCCGCTGACCGCCGGACGGCCGGGACCGTAGTGCGCCGGTAAAGCGCCTGAGAACTGGGTCATGACCGGCCTCCCTGCATCATGCGCAGGTGTGGTCATGCTAAACCCCTCCACCATGCGTATCAAGGTAGTAGCGGCAGGTTGCCGGACAGAACTGTCCAACCAATCTGGACAGACTTGACCACAGCCCGGATTGACCAGGAGCATTACGTCGCGGGCCTGCCCAAAGCCGCCTGACCGTGACTGCGTACGGACGTCTGGGCGCGTACGCTGTCTTCAGGCCGGCTAGTCGCGGCCTGCTGGCGGTAAGGGAGACACCAGTGCCTGAGGTGGGCAATGGGCTCGGGGATAGCCCGATTGAGGTTGTCCCCGTCGTGGTTCTGTCCCAGACCTTTCCTGCCCGGCCCTCCTGGATCCCGGAGATCCGCGATTTCGTCCGGCGCTGCCTGGCCGAATCCCCGCTGACCGAGGAGGGCAACCGGGAGGTCGGCGAGACCGTGTTCCGTGCCCTGCTGGACGCGGCCGGGCCAACCGGCGCGATTCAGGTCTCGTTCCGCATCTTCCCTGAGCATGTCGAGGTCAACGTGCTGCACTCCAACCAGCCCCCGGAAGACCTGGTCAACCCGAACCTCGCGGCCACGCCGCGGGCCATCCCGGCCGGCTCAGGGCGGGGCAGCCCAGGCGGCCTGGCTGCGGCCGCGGCCGTCCAGGACGTCAGCCGCCGGCCCGCCACGTTCGCCGACTGGATGTCCACCGCACTGCGCCGGGAAGGTCTCACCCAGGAGGCCGCCGCCCGGCAGCTCGGGGTCTCGGTCAAGACAGTCGGCCGCTGGGTGGGCGGCGAGACCGAGCCGCGGCTCCGCGACCTGCGTCGTATCCAGGAACTCTTTGGGGAGCTTCCGTTCCCCTGAGGCGCACAGGTCTCTCCTGCCCAGCTGGATCAATAGTGTCTAGATGATGGGCTGGACGTCCCCCCACATGTGTCCTACGGTTCTGCCATGGCAGTTCCTACGGGACGCTACCGGCTGGGCACGAAGAGCGGCCGGATCGTCTTGCGCACTTACCGGGATGGGCTGGCCGCCACGGCCGGCCATGATCTGGTCATTGACCTGCCCCGCTGGTCGGGCGAACTCACCGTGGACGACGACAAAGTCCCCGAAGCACTCGAGGTGCGCGTCGACATCGGGGCACTGGCTGTGCGGGAAGGCAGCGGCGGCATCAAACCGCTGACCGACCGCGACCGCCGGGAGATCGCCACCACCGCGCGCCGCCTGCTGGCCACCGAGCAGCACCCGGAGGTGGTGTTCACCGCGACCCGGTTCGAGTTCAATGGTGAGAGCGGGGTTATTGAGGGGAACCTGTCCATCAGGGGGGTGTCCCGGCCGTTCCGGCTCCAGGTGTCCCAGTCCGAGGCGGGTACGTACCAGGGGACGGGAACAGTCGTACAGTCGGCTTACGGCATCAAGCCGTACACGGCGTTCTTCGGTGCGCTGAAGGTCCGTGACACGGTGGATGTCGAGGTTGAGGCCACGGTTCCGGCCTCGGGAGACGAGCCGGACTGAGACTCTCCCCCGGCGGGGATGCGCGCGACGGAGCGGAGGAAGTGACCCGCAGGACATGACCACAGTGCCGTCGGCGCCATTGCGGGACGATGACGTCGCCAGACTGTTCGACCGCCGGACGGCCCCGCTCCGGGAGTTCGCGGAGCGCGCGGGCACGGTCGCGGCAGCGTGCCATGACATGGCGGTCCGCTTCCACTCCGGCGGCAAGCTCGTAGTATTCGGGGCCGGCCCGTCATGCCCGGACGGCCAGCACGTGGCGGTCGAATTCATGCACCCGGTGATCGTCGGCAAGCGGGCCCTGCCGGCCATCTCGCTCACCGCGGACGCGGCCACGGTCACCGGCATCGCCGAGCGGGACGGCATGGGCGCGGTCTTCGCGCACCAGCTCCGCTACCTGGCCGCGCCGGCCGACATCGCCCTCGGCATCTCGGCCGACGGGAACTCGGAAAGCGTGCTCAACGGCCTGCTCACCGCGCACGGCATGGGCATGCTCACGATCGCGCTGGCCGGGGCGGGCGGCGGCACCATCGGCAGCAGCCCAGCCGTGGATCACCTCATCGCGACGACGGCGTCCGACCCGCGGGTCGTCAAGGAGGTTCAGGTGACCGCCTACCACGTGCTGTGGGAACTGGTGCACGTGTTCTTCGAGCAGCCGGGCGTGCTCGGTCCCGCGGTCATGTCATGAACGCCGGCGGGCACTGCACCAGCAACGTCTGCATTACCTGCTCCGACACAGCCGTCCAGGTGCGGGTGACCGAGCTGCGGCCGGCCGGGCTGGCCCTGGTGGACACCGGCGCGGGCCAGGAAGAGGTCAGCGTGGCCCTGGTCAGCGCGCAGGTCGGCGACACCATCCTGGTGCACGCGGGCGAGGCCATCGCGGTGGTCCAGCCGTGACCCGGCCCGCTGACCGCAGCCAGGACAGCGCCGCCGAGATGGCGTCGCTGTACCCGTTCCTGTACGCCGGGGAGCAGGCCGGCCTGGACGCGGTGCTGGCCGAGGTACGCCAGTCCACCGTGGCCAAGGCGGCTGAGATCACCGAGCTGCGGGCCACGATCGCCGGGCGGGATGCCGGACGGCTCATCTGCTGCGCCCAGCAGATGGCCGCCCGGTTCGCGGCCGGCGGCCGGCTGCTCACGTTCGGCAACGGCGGCAGCGCGACCGACGGGCAGGAACTGGCCTCGCTGTTCCTCGACCCCGGGGCCGGGGAGCGGCCACTGCCCGCGTTCTGCCTGGCCAACGACACCGCAGTGCTGACCGCGCTGTGCAACGACATCGGGGTCGATGTGGTGTTCGCCCGGCAGGTCGCCGCCCTCGGGCAGCCGTCGGACATCGCGGTCGGCCTGTCCACCAGCGGGAACTCGGAGAACCTGCTGCGCGCCCTGGACGAGGCGGCCCGGCGTGGCATGCTGACCGTGGGCATCGCCGGCTACGACGGGGGGAAGATGGCCGAGCTGGACAGCCTGGACTTCCTGTTCGTCGCGCCGTCGTCCTCGGTGCACCGGATCCAGGAAGCTCAGACCACCATTTATCACCTGCTGTGGGAACTCACCCTGCTGGCCCTGGGTGATGCCCGGTGACCGGCGCGCCGACCGGCCGGACCCTGGTCGCCTGCCTGGGCAACATCTTCCTCAGCGACGACGGCTTCGGGGTGGAGGTGGCCCGGCGGCTGGCCCGCTACGAAATGCCCGCGGGAGTACGCGTCACCGACTACGGCATCCGTGGCATGCACCTGGCTTACGACCTGGCTGAGGGGTTCGACAGCACCATCCTGGTCGACGCCACCCAGCGCGGCGGGGAGCCGGGCACGGTCTACCTGATCGAGCCCGAACCCGCCGCGGACCCCGTACCCGCCGGGATGAGCCTGCTCAACGCGCACGGCATGCAGCCGGACCTGGTGCTCAGCCTGGCCGGGACGCTGGGCGCGGATGCGGGCCGGGTGCTGGTGGTGGGCTGCGAGCCGGCCAGTCTCGAGGAGGGCATCGGGCTGACCGCGCCGGTGGCGGCCGCGGTGGACGATGCGGTGCGGATGGTCACCCGGCTGGTCCGGGCCGGGCCGGACGGGGAGCGCGACAACCAGCAGAGCACGGAGAGGTGATCACATGTGCCTTGGCATTCCCGGCGAGGTGATTGAGCTGCTGCCGGATCAGCCGGACCTGGCCCGCGTCGACGTGAGCGGGGTCAAGCGGGTGATCAACATCGGGCTGCTGGCCGACGACCCGCCGGACCCTGGGGAATGGGTACTCATCCACGTCGGCTTCGCGCTATCCAAGATCGATGAAGCGGAGGCGGCCGCCGCATTGCAGTTCCTGGAGGGGATCGGCCAGGCCTACGCGGACGAGCTAGCCGCCTTGCAGGAATCACGAATCGAGTAACTGGAGGGGCTCCATGCGGTTCGTTGATGAATTCCGGGACGCCGACAAAGCCCATGCGCTGGCCGCGAAGATCGCGGAACTGTGCGAGCCGGGGCGTCAGTACAAGCTGATGGAGGTGTGCGGCGGGCACACGCACACCATCTACAAGCACGGCCTGGAGGACTACCTGCCCGAGTCCATCACCCTGGTGCACGGCCCGGGCTGCCCGGTGTGCGTAATCCCGATGGGCCGGGTAGATGACGCCATCTCGCTGGCCAGCCAGCCGGACACCATCATGACCTCGTTCGGGGACATGATGCGGGTCCCGGGCAGCAAGGGGTCGTTCTTCGACGCCAAGGCGGCCGGCACCGACATCCGCATGGTCTACTCGCCGCTGGACTCGCTGAAGATCGCCCGGCAGAACCCGGACCGGCGGGTGGTGTTCATGGCCATCGGCTTCGAGACCACCACCCCGTCGACCGCGATGACCGTGCTCCGCGCGGCGGCCGAGGGCCTGCAGAACTTCTCGGTGTTCTGCAACCATGTCACGATCATCCCGGCCATCAAGGCCATCCTGGACTCCCCCGACCTGCGCCTGGACGGCTTCATCGGGCCTGGTCACGTGTCCACGGTCATTGGCTGCCGCCCGTACGAGTTCATCGCCCGGGACTACGGCAAGCCGGTGGTGGTGGCCGGCTTCGAGCCGCTGGACATCCTGCAGTCGATCTACATGCTGATGCTGCAGCTGTCCGAGGGCCGGTCCGAGGTGGAGAACCAGTACACCCGGGTGGTGCCCTGGGACGGGAACCTGGCCGCGCTCCGGGCGATCAACCAGGTCATGGAGCTGCGGCCGTACTTCGAATGGCGCGGGCTCGGTTTCATCTCGCACTCCGCCATGCGGATGCGGGCCGAATACGCGGCATTCGACGCCGAACTCCTCTTCGAGGTGCCGGGGGTCCGGGTCGCCGATCCCAAGGCGTGCCAGTGCGGTGAGGTGCTCAAGGGCGTGCTCAAGCCGTGGGAGTGCAAGGTGTTCGGCACCGCGTGCACCCCGGAGACACCGATCGGCACGTGCATGGTTTCCCCGGAGGGCGCCTGCGCCGCCTACTACAACTTCGGCCGGCTGCACCGCCGCCGGGTGGTGGAAGTGAGCATTCAATGACCGACGGGGCAACCTGGGTGGATGAGGCGCTCCGCGAGCACGAGCAGCGTGAGCGGCAGGAGCGGCAGGCCGGGGCCGCCGCGGGCCGCCAGGCGGCCACCGGCCCGGAACGCGAGCAGCAGGTCCTGGACCGGATCGACCGGGCCCGGCGGCGCCGGCCCAAGATCCGCGAGGAGCGGATCACGATGTCCCACGGGGCGGGCGGGAAAGCGACCCGGACCCTGGTCGAAGCGGTGTTCGTGGACGCGTTCAGCAACGTCCTGCTGGAGCCGCTGGAAGACGCCGCGCAGCTGCACCTGAACGGGTCCCGGGTGGCGCTGACCACCGATTCCTACGTGGTCTCCCCGCTGTTCTTCCCGGGCGGCGACATCGGTGATCTCGCGGTCAACGGCACGGTCAACGACCTGGCCGTGTCCGGAGCCACCCCGCTGTACCTGTCGGCCGGTTTCATCCTGGAGGAAGGGTTCCCGGTCGCCGACCTGACCCGGATCGTGGCCTCGATGAAAGCGGCCGCCGAAACCGCCGGGGTGCAGGTGGTCACCGGGGATACCAAGGTCGTGCAGCGGGGCAAAGCGGACGGCTGCTACATCAACACGGCCGGCATCGGCGTGGTGGAGCATGAGATGTCGCTCGGCGTGGCCAACGCCCAGCCCGGCGATGCCATCATCGTGTCCGGGCCGATCGGCGAGCACGGCGTGACGATCATGCTGGCCCGGGGCGAGCTGGACATCGAGGCGGACATCACCTCGGACACCGCCCCGCTGAACGGCCTGATCGCCGACCTGCTGTCGGCCACTACCGGGGTGCGCGCGCTGCGCGATGCGACCCGCGGCGGGGTAGCCACCATCCTTAACGAAGTGGCCAGTTCGGCCGGGGTGGGCGTGCAGGTCAACGAGGACGCGATCCCGGTGTCAGCGGTGGTGCGCGGGGCCTCCGAACTGCTCGGCATCGACCCCATGTACGTGGCCTGCGAAGGCCGGCTGGTCGCAGTGGTGGCGCCGGAGGAGGCCAGCCGGGCGCTGGCCGCGATGCGCGCCCACCCGCTCGGCGCCGCGGCCGCGGTCATCGGCGAGGTCACCGCGGAGCCGCCCGGCATCGTGCTGCTGAAGACCGCGTTCGGCGGTACCCGGATCGTGGACCTGCTGGTCGGCGACCCGCTGCCCAGGATCTGCTGACGGCGGGTGCACGAACTGGCGATCACCGAGGGCGTCGTGCAGGCCGTGTCCGAGCGGCTGCCCGGCGCCACGATCCGGTGCGTGTACCTGGAGATCGGCCCGCTGTCCGGTGTGGTCGCGGACTCGGTGCGGTTCTGCTTCGACCTGGTGGCTGAGGGAACCAACCTGGCCGGGGCCAAGCTGGAGATCAGCCAGCCGGCCGCCCGCTGCCAGTGCGCCGAGTGCGGCTGCGAGTTCGAGCCGGACGGGCTGATCCCGGTGTGCGGCTGCGGCAGCCCCGCCGTGACCGTGCTGTCCGGCCGCGAGCTGCGGATCACTGCTGTGGAGGTGGCGTCCTGAGATGTGCGCGACATGTGGCTGTGCCGACGAGGCCACGGTCCGGGTGCTCGGGCCGGACGGCGTGCCCCCCCATGAGCACGGGCCCGGCCACGAGCACGGGCCCGGCCACGACCACGGGCCCGGCCACGACCATGAGCCCGGCCACGACCATGAGCCCGGCCACGACGACCGGCCCGGCCACGAGCACGGGCCCGGGCGCACCATCGTGCTGCAGCAGAAGGTGCTGGCCAAGAACGACAGCCTGGCCGCCGCCAACCGTGCCTGGCTGGCGGAACGGGACATCCTCGCGGTCAACCTGATGAGCTCGCCGGGGCCGGCAAGACGACGCTGCTCGAGCGGACGGCCGCGGATATCGGCGCTGAGCTGGGGCTGGCGGTCATCGAGGGGGATCAGGAGACCACCCTGGACGCGGCCCGGATCGAGGCCGCCGGCTGCCCGGTGGCGCAGATCAACACCGGGGCCGGGTGCCATCTGGATGCCAGCATGGTGGCCCGGGGGCTGCGTGCGCTCAACCCGCGGCCCGGCTCGCTGCTGGTCATCGAGAACGTCGGCAACCTGGTCTGCCCGGCTCTGTTCGATCTCGGCGAGGCAGCCCGGGTAGTCATTTCCTCAGTGACCGAGGGCGCCGACAAGCCGGCCAAGTACCCGCAGATGTTCCGCGACGCGGACCTGGTCCTGCTCAGCAAGGTGGACCTGCTCCCGTATCTGGCCTTCGACACCGCCCGGCACGCCGCCGACCTGGGCCGGATCAGCGCGCGGACCCCGATCCTGCCAGTCTCGGCCACCACCGGCGAGGGCCTGCCCGCCTGGTACAGCTGGCTCCGCCAGCACCTACGGCAGCCACGTCCATGATCGTGGCCAGCAGAGGGTCATTCCCCCCGCTCCCGGTCCGCCGTCTTGACTCAGCGCCTGACCCCGGCGCAGGCTGCACCAGGACGGTAAGGCAGCACGATCATGACGGAACACACCGACCGGCTGACCGACGCTGAGCTGGCCCGCTACCGGGCGATGGCCGCACGCGCTCTGGCTCGCGAGGAGACCTTGTGGACCGCCGCGGGCATCGTGACTGCTGCCCGCGTAGTTGATCTGGGCTGCGGCCCGGGCACGTTCCTGCCCGATCTGGCCGAGCGAGTCGGCTCGCCCGGGCGGGTTACTGGCGTGGATGACGCCGAAGAGGCAGTGCGCGCGGCGGGCGCCTTGATCGGGCAGCTCGGGCTGGGCCGGCGGGTGGACATCGTGCGGGCGCGGATCGAGGACACCGGCCTGGCCGCGGGCAGCTTGGACGTGGCGTTCATGCGTAACCTGCTCGTCCACAACGGGCCTTCCCTGGACGTGATCCTGCAGCACATCGCTGCGCTGCTCCGGCCCGGCGGGCACCTGCTGTCCGTCGAGCCCGATATAACGGGCTTGCTGATTCCGGACACAGCACCGGAGCAGGATCTGGAGCGGCGCTAGATCACGATGATGCGCATGCGGGCCATGACCCGGCGCTGGGAATCGGCGATCAGCCATCGGCTGAGCACGACCGGAAAGCTGACCGTCCAGCTCCCGGTCTACTGCGTGGTCGCTGCCCGTCCCTGACTGATACCGGGACACGGGCCGCTCCACGGGCCCGGATCAGTGCGCAGATCCGCCGCCACCAGTCGCAGCGTCCCGCTATGGCGCCTCATTGACCACGATCGTGAGACGGGGCGCCATTCTTCCGGATTGGAAGGGCGGGGCGGGATTTGGCGGATCGCCGGCATTCCCGGCCGCCCTGGGACGCCCGGTGCGGGCTGTCGCGAAGGAGGCGAGGACCGCGGCGGAATTCTGGCCCTGGCTCTGGGCCATCATGACCGAACGGCGGCGCGGGCCGCCAGCCGGCCGGCGTCTGACCCGGCGGCACCCGGCGGCACCCCGCCGAACCCGGCCGCACCCCACCGAACCCCGCCCAAACCGGCCGAATCATGCCCAAACCGGCCGCACCACGCCAAACCCAGCCGAACGCGGCGGGGCCCCAGGCCCGCAACCCGGCGGGCACGCGGCCGGGAAGGACTGTGACCAGTTGGGCTGATCGGCTCACCCGTGATGGGTGATGTCCCGGGTTGCGGGCCCGCGAATGCTGAACGTAGCGGGCCTCCCTGCCTAATGGCCTGAACGCGGAGCGTCCAGGCGTGAAGGAGAAAGAATGTACCTTGCCGCGTCGTCCAACTATCCGGTACTGGACCTTTTCTGGACGATCATTGAGTTCTTCCTGTGGGTGATCTGGATCTGGATCCTGATCATGATCTTCATCGACATCTTCCGAAGTCATGATCTGTCCGGCTGGGCCAAGGCCCTCTGGTTCCTGTTCGTGCTGTTCATCCCGCTGATCGGGGTGCTGGTCTACCTGATCGTCCGGGGCGGCTCGATGCACGAGCGGGCGGTCCGCCAGGCGCAGCGCGAAGCCGAGGCGTACGCCAGCTACGGGCGGCATGCCGCGCCGGGCTCGGCCACCGGCGGCGACGGGGCCAGTACCGCGGACCAGCTGGCCAAGCTGGCCGACCTCCGGGACAAGGGCGTGCTGACCCCGGAGGAGTTCGAGCGCGAGAAGGCCAAGGTGCTCGCGGCCTGAGGACTGCGACGGCGCAGGGCGCTGGGGTGGGCCGCCAGGACGCGGCCCGCCCCAGCGGCGGGTCAGAGCACGCCGATATCCCGGCCGCGCTGGACCGCTTCGTGCCGGCTGGACACGCCGAGCTTGCGGTAGATGGCCTGGGCGTGGGTCTTGACCGTGTTCGGCGACACGTACAGCTGCTGGCTGATCTCGCGGAGTGAGAGCGTGCCGCGGAGCAGCCGCAGCACATCCTCCTCCCGCCCGGTCAGCGAGTCCTCCAGCCCGGGCCTGCGCTCCGGGGCCAGCTGCCGCCGGAGCCGGCCGAGCCGGGCCTCCAGGTAGCCGGTGCCGTCCGGGAACAGGGTCAGCACGCGGCCCGCCTCCCCGGCCAGCTCTGCGGCGCCCTGAGTGTCCCCCATCGCGAGCAGCACCCCGGCCAGCCGCAGCGACGCCTCGAGCGTGGCCCACGGGCTGATCCCGGGGAACCGGCGGCGGACCCGGACCGCGCGGCGCAGCTCGCTGCGGCTGTCCTTGAGCCGCCCCTCGGCCGCGTACACGGCGCCGGTCGCCGTGTAGGCCATCGAGCTCTGTGGCGTCTCAGCCAGCTCGTCCTGCGCGGCCAGCCGGCGGGCCACCGCGGCCAGTTCCCGGGCCCGGCCCAGCCGGCCCTGCTCCAGCGAGACCAGGGCCAGGACCGAGTAAGCCAGCACCCCGACCAGCGTGTCCGCCCCGGCGCTCACCGTGGCCTGCTCCAGCGGCAGCAGCGCCGCCTCGAACTCCCCGGACAGGTACAGGCAGAACCCGTACGTGGCCCGGGCCAGCGTGTACCAGGCCGAAGCCGGGTCATCCTCAATGCCAACCGCGGCCGCCGCGGACTGCCGCATGATGTCCAGCCCGTCGAATCCGTAAACCCCGCGCAGCAGCGCGGCCGACGAGGCCATCGACCGGATGCCGTCCGGCAGCATGCCATCGTGCCGGGCGCCCTCGATCACCGGCAGCCAGCGGCGGACCGGCTCTGGCTCACCGGACAGCGCGGCGGCCCAGGCCGCACAGTGCGCGGCCAGCGGGTTCGCGGCGATCTGCTCCTCGCTGAGCGAGCCCAGCCAGCCACCGACCGTCCCGGTCCAGCCCACGTTGACGTACGCGTACCAGTGCTGGGCAATCAGCTCGACCGCGGTGGCCGCATCCCTGGCGGCCAGGGCGTGCCCCACCGCGTCGCCCACCGACCCGGCTGCCCGGTGCCAGGCACTGGCCCGCCGGTGCAGCACCGGGACCAGGTCCGCTTCGGTGCTGATCAGTTCGGTGCGCAGCACCTCCGCGAACAGGTGGTGGTAGCGGAACCACTGCCGGGTCTCGTCCAGCGGCACGACGAACAGGTTCTCCCGCTCCAGCACGTCGATGATCCCGGCCGCGTCCGCCGACCCGGTCACCGCGTCGCACAGCGGTGCGCAGAACCGGTCCAGCAACGACGTCCGGGCCAGGAACTGGCGGATCCCGGCCGGCTGCCGGCCGAGCACCTCCTCGGCCAGGAAGTCCATGATGAACCGGTTGTCCCCGGTGAACTCGCGGATGAACGCCGACGGTTCGGGATGGCTGCGCAGCGACAGCGCGGCCAGGTACACCCCGGCCGGCCAGCCCTCGGTGCGGTCCACGAGCTGGGCCAGATCGGGCCGGCTGAGCTCGATACCGGTGACCGCGTGCAGGAACGCACCCGCGTCCGGGATGGCGAAGCGCAGCTCGCGCATGCCGATCTCGACCATGTCGCCGCCGGCCCGCAGCCGGGCCAGCGGCAGGGCCGGAGTGGCCCGGGTGATCACCACCAGCTGGACCGTGACCGGGAGATGGACCAGGAACGACGCGGTCTGCTCCAGGCAGTCCCGGTCCCTGATCAGGTGGTAGTCGTCGAGGACCAGGACCAGCTCACCGGGCAGCGCGGCCAGCGCGTTGATCAGCATGGGCAGCACCGTGCCGGTGATGTCCGGGCGCTGCGCGCGCAGCGCCCGCTGCACGTCGGCACAGTCCAGATCGGGGCACGCGCGGAGCAGCGCACAGGTGACGTGCCACCACAGCCGGGCGGGGTCGTCGTCGCCCGGGTCGAGCGAGAGCCAGGCGAACGGGCGCCGCTCGGTGGGGCTGGCCCGCCACTGCGCCACCAGCGTGGTCTTGCCGAACCCCGCGGGCGCCTCAACCAGGACCAGCTTGGCCGGGGTGGTGGTGAGGTGCGCGACCAGCCCGCGCCGCGGCACCCACTCCGCCCGCGCACCGGGCGCATGCAGCTTGGTCTCGATCGGCACGTCGAGGCTGGGACTGGGGTGCACCGAGCCGCCAACCGCCCGCAGCTTACGAGGTGGCCGGTCTATCCGCTGCACGCAACCCCCGTCGGACACTGGGACACTATGACCCGCCGGGGAAGATCTGCCCAGTGCCAATGGTCCCTAGACAGACAGAAGGGTCTCACTCGCCAGGCCCTGGCCCGCCACCGCCGCGCCGCCCACGGCACCGCGCATTTTGCTGAACGCCACACCGGCGCACTGGCCCCGGCCTCCGCGCGGCCGTCCGGGCGTCCGGCCGGGAAACCGGGCACACTGGGTCCGTGACCGGCATGGTCCGGGCGTCCGTCCGGGTAGAGGGTGTGGTCCAGGGGGTCGGCTTCCGGCCGTTCGTCTACTCCCTGGCCACCAGGCTGGGCCTGGCTGGCTGGGTCGGCAACGACGCCGACGGCGTGTTCGCGGAGGTCGAGGGGCCGGCCGAGGGCGTGCAGGATTTCCTGGCCGCGCTGGCCCGGGACGCACCCCCGCTGGCCCAGGTGCAGCGGGTGACCGCGCAGTCCATCGCGCCGGACGGCCGGGCCGGGTTCGCCATTGTTTCCAGCCAACCGGTGCCCAGCGACGCGGCGGGCCGCCGCCGCGCGCTGGTCTCGGCGGACACCGCGACCTGCGCGGACTGCCTGCGCGAGCTGGCCGACCCGGCGGACCGGCGGTTCGGCTACCCGTTCATCAACTGCACCAACTGCGGGCCGCGGTTCAGCATCGTCCGGGACGTGCCGTACGACCGGCCGCTGACCACGATGGCCGGCTTCGCCATGTGCGCGGCGTGCCGGGCCGAGTACGACGACCCGGCCGACCGCCGGTTCCACGCCCAGCCGGTCTGCTGCCCGGCGTGTGGCCCGCGGCTCCGGCTGGCCGTTGCCACCGGCGGCCCGGGGCCGGCCGGGCCGGCCAGCGGGCGCCGGTCCCAGCCGCCCGGACCTGGCGTTAGGCATGATGATGATCCGCTGGCCGGGGCGGTGCGGGTGCTGTCGCAGGGACAGGTGCTGGCGGTCAAGGGGCTCGGCGGGTATCACCTGGCGGTGGACGCGCACAGCCAGCAGGCGGCGGCCCGGCTGCGCGCGGCCAAGCACCGCGAGGACAAGCCGTTCGCGGTGATGGTGCCCGACCTGGCCGCGGCCCGGGACCTGTGCGCGGTGGACGAGCTGGCCGAGCGCCTGCTGGCCAGCCCCCGCCGTCCGATCGTGTTGCTGCCGCGGCGGCCCGGCGGCCCGGTCGCGGACGCGGTGGCGCCGGGCAGCCGGCAGCTCGGCCTCCTCCTCCCGTACACCCCGCTGCACCACCTGCTGCTCCGGGCGTTCTCCAGGCCAATCGTGCTGACCAGCGGAAACGTCTCGGACGAGCCGATCGCCTACCGCGACGACGACGCGCTGGCCCGGCTCGGCGGTATCGCGGACTGGTTCCTCACCCACGACCGGCCGATCCATATCCGGACCGACGACTCGGTGGTCCGGCCGTTCCGTGGCCGGGAGACGGTGCTGCGCCGGTCCCGGGGGTATGCCCCCGAGCCGCTGGCCGTCCGGGGCCGGTTCCGCCGCCCCGTGCTGGCCTGCGGCGCGGAGCTGAAGAACACGTTCTGCCTCGGCCGCGAGCAGCACGCGTTCCTGTCCCACCACATCGGGGACCTGGAGAACTACGAGACGCTGCGCTCGTTCACCGAGGGCATCGAGCACTTCCAGCGGCTGTTCGACGTCACCCCGGAGCTGATCGCGCACGACCTGCACCCGGAGTACCTGTCCACCAAGTACGCCCTGGACCACCCGGACGCCGAACCAGTCGGCGTCCAGCATCACCACGCGCACATCGCGTCCTGCCTGGCCGACAACGACGAGGACGGCCCGGTCATCGGGGTCGCGTTCGACGGCACCGGGTTCGGCCCGGACGGCACGATCTGGGGCGGCGAGTTCCTGATCGCCGACCTGGCCACGGCGCAGCGAGGCGGCTGTCTCGGCGGGCTGCCCATGCCGGGCGGGGCGGCCGCGATCCGGCAGCCGTGGCGGATGGCTGCGGTCTACCTGGACGCGGCGTTCCCGGGCGCGCTGCCCGGCGGCCTGGCCGTGGCCGCGCGCAACGCCGCGGCCTGGGCGGACGTGCTGGCCATGGCCCGGCGCGGGGTGAACTCACCGCTCACATCCAGCGCCGGGCGGCTGTTCGACGCGGTGGCCGCGCTGCTCGGGGTGCGCGACACGATCAACTACGAGGGCCAGGCCGCGGTGGAACTGGAGCAGCTCGCGGCGGGTGCCGCGGGCTCGCCGGCCCGGGCTGGCTACCCGGCCCGGATCACACCGGGCCCGCCGTTCACCGTGGCCGGCCCGGACCTGGTCCGCGCGGCGGCCGGGGACCTGCTCGACGGGGTACCAGCGACGGTGGTCAGCGCCCGGTTCCACCGCGGGGTGGCGGACCTCATCGTGGCCGGGTGCCAGCTGCTGCGCTCCTCGTCCGGGCTGGGCACGGTCGCCCTGTCCGGCGGCGTGTTCCAGAACCTTCTGCTCCTCGGCACGGTGACCGGGCTGCTCGAAGCGGACGGGTTCCGGGTGCTGACCCACTCCCGGGTGCCGCCCAACGACGGCGGGATCAGCCTCGGCCAGGCCGTGGTGGCCGCGGCCCGGTGCCGGGCGGGCTGAAGTTGGCCCGGGATCGGGCCGGGAACCCGGCTAGCGGGAACCTCGTCGGCTTAGCGCCAGGAAATCTCATCAGCGCGGTGCATTTGTGGTCTCCGCTGACCACAAATGCACCGCGCTGATGAATTCCGGGGCGCTCAACGGAGCTGCCAGACGGTGCTGTGCTTGACGTCGGCGTCCTCCAGGGCGCGCGGCACCGGGACCTCGTACGCGGCGACCTCGGTGCAGCGGTCCCGCGGCAGGTAGGCCCGGCCCGGGTCGCCGACCAGCACGTCGATCCCGGCCGCGCGGGCCCGGGCCAGCCAGGGCAGCAACCGCTGGGCGAACGTCCGCTCGTAGAACACGTCGCCCGCCACCAGCAAGTCCACGGTGGGCGCCGGGCCGCCCAGCAGGTCACCGAGCGCCGCGTCCAGCCGGACCCGGTTCACGGCCGCGTTGAGCCGGATGGCCGCCACCGCGAACGGGTCGGTCTCGCTGGCCGTTACGGTGGCCGCGCCGGCCTGGGCCGCCGCGATCCCAACCAGACCGGAACCAGCCGCCAGGTCCAGCACAGCCCGGCCCCGGGCCCGGCCCGGCTCGTCGAGCAGGTAGCGGGCCAGCGCCTGGCCGCCGGCCCATGGGAAGGCCCAGAACGGCGGCGGCAGCTCCGGCCGCCCGGCCGCCTGCCGCCCGGCCGCCTGCGGCCGGCCGCCTGCGGGCCGGCCGCCTGCGGCCGGCCGCCTGCTGCTCGGTCCGTTCCCACAACTCGATCGCGTCCCGGGCCAGGTAGAGCCGGATCTCCGGGACCAGCGGCGGCGTGCCCAGCGCGGTGTTGGCCCGGATGAACGCGGCGGCCGTGGCGGCCGCCGACCGGGTCACCGGCGGGGCCCGGCCGGCCGCCTGGGCTCGGCCGCCGTGGCCTGGGCGTCCAGGAGGCCGTAGCTGACCGCCTCGGGCACGGTGAGGAACCGCCCGCGGCGCATGTCGTCGCGGATCTCGTCCACCTCACGGCCGGTCACTTCGGCCAGCCTGATGTACAGCGTGTCGAGCATGGCGGTGAGCTGCTCCTGCTGCGCGGACACCTCGGTGGCCGTGCCGTCCAGGTTCAGCCGCGGTTCGGCCAGCGAGAGCACCGCGCTCGGGTAGCCCAGCCGGTGCGTGCACGCGGCCAGCACGCCGGCCCCTGCACCACCGAGCCGGCCGGCCACGTACCCGGTGACCGGCACCCGGAGTACGTCGAGCACGCCCATCACGGTCAGCGTGGCGGGGAGTTCGGCGTCCAGGCCCTGCAGTTCGAGCCGGACCGGCCCGTCTCCCTCGGCGTCCAGGGTGAGCAGCTGGGCACACAGCACGGTAGCCGCCTCGCCATCCAGATGCCCGGACGCCAGCACGATGCGCTGCTCCAGCAGCCGCTGGTAGATCCGGCCCGGCCAGTCGCCCTGGCCCATCCAGCCGTGCGACGGGGCGGCCGGTGGCGCGCCGGGCGGGTAGCCCGGTGGCGCGCCGGGCGGGTAGCCCGGTGGCGCGGCCGGCGGGTGGGCGGGTGGCGTGCCAGGCGGGTAGGCCGGTGGCGTGCCGGGCGGGCGCGGCGGAACGGGCCAGCCGGGCGGTGTGGCCGACAGGCCTGGCCAGCCGGGCGCCCCTGGCCGCGTCGGCTGGCCCGGCTGGTCCGGGTCGCCGGGACGGGCGGACCAGGCCGACCGCGGCGGCCAGCCCTCGGGGAACGGATCGGCGGCTGGCACGGTCATCGGGTTCCTCCTGGCCCTCCGGCGGCTGGCTGGCCAGGCATGCCCGCCTGCAACCGCCAGCTCAGATGGCTGCCGACCGCGGCCGCGTAGCGCTCCAGGGTGGAAGCCCGCATGTCGGCGTCGCCCGCCTCGATCCGGGCCACCGCCGATTGGGACGTGCCCATCCGGGCGGCCACCTGGGTCTGCGACAGCCCGGCGGACTGCCGCTGGGCGGCCAGCTCGGCGACCAGCCGCCGCCGCTCGTCGGCCATCCGGCGCAGCGCCATCTCACGGAACCCGGGCAGTACCGGCAGCGGCGGCTGCTGGCCGCCCGGCTCAGCCGGGCCGCTCTCGTCCATACCGTCCACGTTATCTCATTAATGAGATAACGCCCACGCTTAGGTGGCGATCGCCGATGTTTGCGCTCACAAAGCGCCGCCAGGAAGAAGCGCTGTTTCTCCCCTAGCGGCGCCGATCGTGGTCAGCCGCTCCCGGCCGTCCGGGCTGCTCCGCCGCGGGCGAAGCGGGTGCCCGGCAGTGGGTGCCCGGGCCCGGGATCAGCCTCCCCGGGCGGGTTCAGCCAGGTCCCTTACGCGCCCACCGTCCGGCGGCCCAGGTGGCGACCGGACACCCGGTGCTGGCGCTGCGCAGCGGCGGGCGGGCGGCTAGGCCCGGCTGGGCCCGGCTAGGCCACCTCGGCTCGGCTGCTGGCCGCAAAGGCCGCGGGCGTGGTGCGCAGCGACGCTTCCAGCGTGGCCGCCCGGCGGCTCGGGTCCATCAGGTTCACGCCCATCGCGGCCAGGTCCTCCGGCCCGGGGGTGAGCAGGGTGACCCGGATGCCCTGGGCCCGCAGTGCCTGCGCGTCGCGCAGCAGCGCCCGGGTGACCAGCCCGCGCAGCCGCCGCTCCAGCCGTCCCAGCCGGCTGGCTGGCCGGTCCGGGATCAGGCTGGCCATCGGCGCGAGCACGTACGCCTCGTGAACCCCGGACCGGGCCAGCACGGCGAGCGAGGTGGCCGACCGGACGCCACCGTCGACATAACGCCGGCCGCCGATGGCCCGGGGCGCGTACCAGCCGGGGATCGAGCACGAGGCGACCACGGCGTCGGCCAGCGCCGCCTCCGGGGCCCGGTCCCGGCCGAAGATGACCCGGCGCCCGGAATCGTAGTCCACGGCCACGATCCAGGTCGGGGCGTTCACCCAGCCGGGCACCGCCCGCGGGGCCTGCTGGTGCAGCGCGTGCACCATCGCGTGCAGGGTCTCATGCCGGGCACGGCCCCGGGGCAGCCATGCGCTGGCGCCCACCGCGGGATGCACCCGGTGCGGGGCGAGCAGGCTGTGCAGGATCAGCCGGGGCGAGCCGGCCCGCAAGTGCGGCCACGGCGGCAGCGGGCCTTCGTCCAGGTCACCCACACCGGCCTCGCGCAGCCGGCGCACCCCGTCACCGCGCTGCAGGGCGATCATCTCGTCCAGGCTGACCCCGCAGCGCAGCGCGGCGGCCAGCACGCTGCCCGCGCTGGTCCCGACGATCAGATCGACGTCGTTGACCGGCCGGGGCAGCCGGTCCTGGACGGCCTGGAGGGCACCCGTCATCCAGGCTGCTCCCACCACGCCACCCGCGCCGAGCACAAGCCCGATCCGCTGCTCGCCGGTCCCCCGTTCCAGGCCCATGGTCACCTCCTGGGTCCCGGCGCCGCACAGCCCACCGCTGCCGGTCCGCTGTGTTACCGCCGGGTAAATTCCAGGTATACCCGATTTGACCAGCGAAGTAATCCCCTGGGCGGCCCGGACCTCCCCCGGCGCGCGCAGCCGGCCCGCGGCGGATGCCACGGGCGGCCGCCGGGGGCGCTGGCCGGCTGGGCTACCGCTGGGCCAGGCTGGTCAGCCCGGCCAGCTCGCGGCGGATGCCACTGGCCAGCACAGCCAGGTCAGGCACGGCCGCGTAATCGGCCGTGATGCCGAACGCGAGCCGCCCGGTGTAGGAGAGCATCGCCACCGAGATCCGCTCGTGGTCGCCGATCGGCGCATACGGGTAGATGCGGACCAGCTTGCGGCCGAGCACGTACAGCGGGATCGCCGGCCCAGGCACATTCGTGGTCACGGTCTGGACCAGTGGCTGCGGAATCTGGAACGCGGCATGCGCGCCGTAGGCGAGCAGCGCCGGCAGGGTGAAGCCGAGCAGCCCGGTAAGTATCTCGGCCCCGCGCTCCTGTGAGGTGCGCTTCATCTCGTCCATCTGCTCGCGCAGCAGGGCCAGCCGGCGCAGCGGATCGGGCTCGCTGACCGGCAGGTTGGCCAGCACGGCCGAGATCCGGTTGGTGATCATGCCCTGCTCGTCCTGGCTGCGTACCGAGACCGGCACCAGGGACCGCACCACCACCCCGTCGGCCAGCTCACCCCGGGCGTCCAGCAGGTCGCGGAAGCCGCTGGTGATCGCGGCCAGCAGGACATCATTGACCGTGCCGCCGAGCACCGCCCCGATCTTCTTGACCCTGGCCAGGCTGGCGGTCAGCCAGGTCCAGCGCCGGGCCGGGCCGATCGGGCCGTTCAGCGAGGTCACCGACGGAACAGCCAGCCGCTCCACGCCCGCCGCGAGGCCCCGGCCGTAGTCGCCCAGCTCGGCGGCGGACGGAAACGGGCGCTCGAGCAGCCCGGGCAGGCCGGCCAGCTGCTGGACCGGCCGGGCGATGGCGTCATGCAGCCCGGTGATCATCAGATCGAGCCCGGACGGCGCAGGCTCCGGGTGCCACGGCTCTGGTTCGGGCCGCGGGGCGTCGGGGCTGACATCGAACACCGCGGCCATCAGGTCGTTGCCGCCGATGCCGTCCACCATGCAGTGGTGGACCTTGGACAGCACCGCCCACTGGCCACCCTTGAGCCCGCCCAGCAGCCAGCCCTCCCACAGCGGCCGGGACCGGTCCAGCGGCTCGGCGAAGATCTCTGCGGCCAGCTCGCAGAGCTGGCGCTTGCCGCCGGGGGCCGGGACGGTGGCCTGCCGCAGGTGCCGGGTGATGTCGAAGTGCTCATCGTCCACCCAGTACGGCCGGAACACCTGCCACGGGGTGGTCCGCACCACCTGGCGGTACCGCGGCACCTTCGGCAGCTTGGCCGAGAACAGCCGGAGCATCTCGTCGTAGCCCGGGAACGGGCCCTGGAACACGGCCAGCGAGCCCAGGTGCATGGGCACGTTCTCCTGCTCGACAAAGTAGAACCCCGCGTCGAGGGCGTTCATCCGCTCCATGGCGGTCCCTTTCCTGGTGCCGCCGGCCCGCCACGAGCTCGCCCTTCAGCACCTTGCCCAGGGAGTTCTTGGGCAGCGCGGGGCGGAACTCGAACACCCGGGGGTACTTGTAGGCGGCCAGCCGCTCCCGGCAGTACGCGAGCAGGTCGCCGGGCGCGGCCGAGGCGCCGGGACGCACCGTGACGACGGCCAGCACTTCCTCCCCGAGCCGCTCGTGCGGGATACCGACCACGGCGGCCTCGGCGACCGCCGGATGGGCGTGCAGCACGTCCTCGATCTCGCGCGGGTACACGTTGTACCCGCCGCGGATAATCAGTTCCTTCTGGCGGCCCACGATGAACAGGAACCCGTCCTCGTCGAAGTAGCCGAGATCACCGGTATGCAGCCAGCTGCCGGTGAACACCTGCGCGGTGGCCTCCGGGTGGTTCAGGTAGCCCTTCATCACATGCAGCCCGCGAGTCACGACCTCACCGACATTCTCCCGGCCGGGCGGCAGCGGCCGGCCCGCGGGGTCCCAGACCTGGGTCTGCGTCCCCCAGATCGGCTTGCCCACGCTGTACACCCGGCGCTGCCTCTCGCTGAGGTTGAACGTGGTGGTGGACGCGGTCTCGGTCATCCCGTACCCCTCCAGGATCACTACCCCGAAGTGCTGCTCGAACGCGTCCAGCACAGGAGCCGGGATCGAGGCCGCGCCGGAGATGGCCACCCGCAGCGAGGACACGTCGCAGCGGTCCAGGTCCGGATGAGACAGCGGGGCGACGAACATGGCCGGCACGCCCCCGAAGATGGTGGCCCGGTCCCGCTCGATGGCGGCCAGCACCGCGGCCGGGTCGAAGCGCGGGATGAGCGACATCGTGCCACGCCACTTCCGGGGCCTTGAGCATGACGTTGAGCGGGACGGCCACCGCGCCGCACTTGAGGATGCCGAAGTAGGCGATCAGGAACTGCGGGATGTTGGGCAGCTGCAGGGCTACCGCGTCCCCGGGCCGCACCCCCGGCCGACTCGAGGCCGGCCACCAGCCGGTCGGACAGCGCGTCCAGCTCGGCGTACGTGAGCCGCCCGCCCGGATAGCAGGCGACCGCACGACCCGGCGAGGTGGCCGCGGTCTCACGCGGGATGACCGCCAGATTGAAGTTCATCGGCCTGCGCCCCTCCGCACCCGCAGCGTTCACCGGTTACTTCCACGGTGCGGCGGGGACCAGGCTGCCCGCCAGCGGCGTCTTTCCCAGTCAGCCAGGACTTTCGGCCCCGGCCGGTACGCTCAGCCGGCCACTGCCCGGTGCGGTCAGCCGGCACCGGCCGGCACGCTCAGCCGCCCACCGAGCCGAGCCACCCAGTGATGGCCGCCGCGCACTCGTCCGGCGCCTCGAGCTGCGGCACATGGCCGACCCCGGGCAGCTCGACCAGCGTCCACCCGGGATGGGCGCGCGCCGCGGACCGGGCCGCCGAGACCGGGATCAGCTGGTCCTGGCAGCCGTGCAGCAGCAGGACAGGGCCGGCCACCGAGCGGGCCGCATCCCGGTAGGCCGCGCCCGTCCCGTACCCGGCGGTGCGGACGACCGAGCGCATGGCGGCGGACATGTCCCGCTCGGCGTCGGGAAACTCGGCCCGGCGCCGGGCCACCTCGACGTGCTGGGCCACCACGTCCGGGCTGACGGCCGCCGGGTCGGCGCAGCACAGCGAGAACAGCCATTCCACGGTGGCCTCGGGTGGCTGCCAGCCCCTGGGGTTGATCAGCAGCTCCTCAGCCCACGGCGTGGCGTACTGCGCGAACAGGCTGACCAGCTCGGTGCCGGGCCAGGCCGGCACCGACGGCAGGACGGGGTCGATCAGGATCAGGCCGGTCACCGCGTCCGGCGCCGCGCTCGCCTCCAGTAGCGAGATCATCCCGCCCATCGAGTTGCCTATCAGGATGACCGGGGGTCCCGGCACGGTCTCGATGAACCGGTGCAGCAGCGCCTGGTTAGCCGCCACCGAGGTGCTCCGGCCGGCCGACCGGGTCAGCCCGTGCCCGGCCAGGTCCGGGGCCAGCACCCGGTACCGGCTGGTGAGCAGGGGGGCGATTGCGGTCCAGTTGACCGCGCAGCCCTCCAGCCCGTGCACGCAGACGATGACCGGCCCGCCGGCCGGCCCGCCGAAGTCGAGGTAGTGCACCGGTCCGCCGATGTCGGCCCACCGGGACTCGCGGCACAGCGGCCGGTCCCGCCCCGGCTCGGGGTGGCCCGGGCCGGGCGGTTCCCCGCCCGGCTGCTCAGCCGCTTTCACCGGGGGACTCCGCTGCACGGCTGGCCATGGCCCGCACCCCGCTGATGAACAGGTCGATCCCGAACCGGTAGTGGAACCCCGGGTCGTCACAGGCGGTCAGCGGGACGGCCGCCTCGACCACCCGGGGGTAGCGGTCCGGCGGCAGCATGGCCAGCCGGGCCATCGCGCGCCGCTGCTGCTCGGCCCGCCCGGCCTCGTTCCCGGCCCGCCCGGCCTCGTTCCCGGCCCGCCCGGCCTCGTTCCCGGCCAGCTGCCGACCGGGCTCGCTGATGGCTAGCGTGAGCCCGGTCCACAGCCCGTTGCGGGCCACCTCGCTGGCCTGGCGGGGGTCGAAGCCCGCCTGGTGCAGCACCTGCAGCGCGGCCTCGGTGACCACCAGCGCCGGGGGGCTGTTGTTCTTCTCTGCGGCGATCAGCAGCTCGGACGCGCTGGGGTGCGCGCGCAGCACCGCGATCAGGGACTCCATGATCCCGCGAAGCTGGGCGTGCCACGGCGCGGCCGGGTCGGTATGGGTGCTGATCTCGCTCCAGATCTGGTCGGCCAGCCCGGCCAGCAGCTCTTCCTTGTTGCGGAAGTGCCAGTACAGCGCCATCGGGGTGACGCCTAGCTCCTGGGCCAGCCGCCGGATGGTGAGCGCGTCGAGGCCGCCGTCGTCGGCCAGGGCCAGCGCCCGGTGGACAACGGTGGCCTTGCTGAGCCGGGACCGCTGCGTCTCGGCCTGGGTGGGAGCCATCACTTGATAACTATACGCCGTACAAGTCATTCTGCCCGCACGGCCTAGAGGTCGGCTACGTGCCCGGTCCAGCCAGTCTGGGCCGGGCCGCGCGTTCGCCACCCACCAGGTGGCGCCGGCCGCTACCAGACCCGGCTGACCGGCGACAGCCCGGCCGAGTCGGCCAGCAACTGCTTGAGCTGCGGTATGCCGCCCCGCGACACGGCGAGATGCGCGCCGGCCAGTGCCTGCTGGGCGGAGTAGTCCCCGCCGAACGCGGCCACGCACTCCTCCGGGAGGAGGTTGGCCAGGGCCAGCAGGCCGCCGGTCACGCCCATCGGCCCGGCCAGGGCCAGGAAGCCGGCCGAGCCGACGTACGTGTCGCCGGAGTAGCTGGCCAGCTCGTCCAGCAGCCGGTCCGGGGTGGGCGAGGAGTCCTTGAGCCCGGCCACCGGCAGCGTCCCCAGGCCGGCCACCGGGATGGCCGCGCAGGAGATGAACGGGTTGTGGTACGCCAGCACCGGGCAGGTCCCGGCCGCGTCGGCGATCCGGGCGTAAAAGCCGGCCAGCCCGGCGGCGCTGGGCGGCCCGGCCGCGCTGCCCGGCACCCAGGTCAGCACGGCATCGGCGCCCGCGGCGACCGCGGTCCTGGTCAGCGTCACGGCCTGCCGGGCCGACGGGGCCCCGGTCCCGGCGATCACCGGCACGCTGCCGGGCAGCGCCCCGCGCACCGCCTCGATCAGCATCACCCGCTCCGCCTCGGACAGGGTGGCGGCCTCCCCGGTGGTGCCGCACACCAGCACCCCGGTCATCCCCCGGCTGGCCAGGTCGGCGGCATGCTTGCCGGTCGCGGCCGGATCGATCTCGCCGTCCGCCCCGAACACCGTGATCAGCGCCACGCCCACGCCGTCGAACACCGCCGCCATCGTCCGCCTCACTCCGGGATAGCCAGCGCACCGTCTCCGGCGCCGGAGTTTCAGGCTACGTGGCCGCGCTGGCCCAGGCGAGATCCAGGCAGCCGGTCTACGGTGGAGGGATGCCAGGCACGGGTGCGGTTCGCTGGGGAATCATGGGCACGGCCGGCATCGCGCGCAAGCAGTTCCTGCCCGCGCTCCGGGAAGCGGGCGGAACCGCCGCGGTGGTGGCCGGCCGGGACCTGGCCCGCGCCCAGGAGTACGCGTCCAGCCAGGGCATCGGCCGGGCCGTCCAGGGCTACCAGGCCCTCATCGACGACCCCGGGGTGGACGTGATCTACCTGCCGCTGCCCAACGGGCTGCACGCGGAGTGGACGACCCGGGCCCTGCGCGCGGGCAAACCGGTGCTGTGCGAGAAGCCGCTGTGCGGGACGCTGGCCGAGACCCGGGCGGTGCTCGCGGTGGCCCAGGAAACCGGGACCCTGCTCTGGGAGGCGTTCGTCTTCCCGTTCCAGGCCCAGCTGGGGCAGCTCCGCAGCATGCTCGCCGACGGCGTGATCGGTGAGCTGCGCGAGATCCAGGCCAACTTCCACTTCCGGCTGACTCGCCCGGACGACATCCGGCTGCGCGGCGGCCTGGCCGGCGGCGCGCTGAACGATGTCGGCTGTTACCCGGTCCGGCTGGCCGGTGAGCTGATCACCGCCCCGCACGACTCGGCCTGGGCCGTGTCCATCCAGGGTGGTGACGGGGTGGACGTGGAAACCCAGGGCAGCCTGGGCTTCCCGGGCGGCAGGCGGCTGCTGCTGTCCTGCGGGTTCCGCCGCGCGGGCGACACGTTCGGCCGGCTGCTGGGCACCGGCGGGCAGATCAACATCACCGCCCCCTACCACCCCCGGGCGGACGACACGTTCCAGGTCTGCGCGGCCGGGAAGCCGCCGCGCAGCTACCCGGCGGCCGGCCAGGAACAGCCGTTCACCGCGGCCATCCGGCACATCCAGGCCGTGCTGCGCGGCGAGGAAGAACCCCGCTGCCTGGCCCTGGACACCTCGCTGCGCACCGCCCAGGCCCTGCGCGACCTGCGGGCGAGTGCCGCCGCCCAGCAGCCGCCGGCCGGGCCCGGCCCGGCTGCCGCGGCCCCGGCGGGCACCGCCCAGGCCAGCGCCGGGCCCGGGCCGTGACCGGGCGGCCGGACCCCGGCATCCGGGCCGCGCTGGACGCGGAACGCGGCGCCACCCTGGACCGGATGGCCGCCCTGCAGCGGGACTTCGACGGCATCGTGGCCTCGGCCGCGCTGGTCGGCGCCGACGACGAGCACGACCCGGAGGGGGCCACGATCGCGTTCGAGCGGGCCCAACTGGCCGCGCTGCTCGACCAGGCCCGCGACCAGCTGGCCGGCCTGGACCAGGCCCTCACCCGGCTGAGCCAGGGCCGCTACGGCCGCTGCGAGCGGTGCGGCCGGCCGATCGCCCCGGCCCGGCTGGCCGCCCGGCCCGCCGCCCCGACGTGCATCAGCTGCGCGGCTTCGGCGTAGTCGGCCCCGGCGGGTTAGCCTGCCCAACATGCGTCAGTACCGAAGCGCCCAGTGGTACGCGGGCTCAGACCGCGGCTCCTACATTCACCGCGCCTGGATGCGCCGTGGCCTGCCCGGCGAGGCGTTCACCGGGCGGCCGCACATCGCCATCGCCAACACCGCCTCCGACCTCAGCCCGTGCAACAAGCACCTGAACGAGGTGTCGGCCAGCGTGCAGGCCGGCATCTGGGCGGCCGGCGGCATCCCGCACGACATGCCGGTCATGTCCCTGGGCGAGACCCAGGTCCGGCCGACCGCGATGCTCTGGCGCAACCTGGCCGCGATGGCCGCCGAGGAGATGATCCGGGCTAACCCGGTGGATGGCGTGGTGCTGCTCGGCGGCTGCGACAAGACCATCCCGGCCCTGCTGATGGCGGCGGCCTCGGTCGACCTGCCCGCGGTGGTGGTGCCCGGCGGCCCGATGCTCACCGGCCACTTCCGCGGCACCGCGCTGGGCTGCGGCACCGACGTGTGGCGGCTGTCCGAGGAGGTGCGCGCGGGCACGCTGTCCGAGGCCGACTTCCTCGCCTCGGAGTCGGCCATGATCCGCAGCAAGGGGCACTGCAACACGATGGGCACCGCTTCCACCATGGGCTGCCTGGCCGAGGCGCTCGGCATGACGCTGCCCGGCGTGGCGGGCACGCCCGCGCCGGACAGCCGGCTGCTGGAGGCCGCCCACGCCTCCGGCCGGCTCGCCGTGCAGCTGGTCGAGCAGGACCGCCGCCCGTCCGCCGTGCTGACCCGGGCTTCTTTTCATAACGCCATCGTGGCGCTGGCCGCCATCGGCGGCTCGACGAACGCGGTGGTGCACTTGCTGGCCATCGCCGGGCGGGCCGGGGTGGACCTGACGCTGGATGATTTCGACGAGATCGGCTCGGCGGTGCCGCTGCTGGCCGACCTGGCCCCGGCCGGCCAGCACCTGATGGACGACTTCTTCCGGGCCGGCGGGCTGCTGGCGGTGCTCCGCGAGGTCGCCGACCTGCTCGACCCGGCGGCGGTCACGGTGACCGGGCAGCCGCTGACCGGGCAGCTGGCCGGGGCCCGGATCTGGGACGAGACGGTCATCCGGCCGCGCGGCAACCCGCTGCTCGAGCAGGCCGGTATCGCGGTGCTGCGCGGCACGCTGGCCCCGGGCGGTGCGGTGATCAAGCCCGCGGCCGCGTCCCCCGGGCTGCTCCGGCACCGCGGCCGCGCGGTCGTCTTCGACAGCATCGAGGACCTGCGGCACCGGCTGGACGACCCGGCCCTGGACGTGGACGAGTCCAGCGTGCTGGTGCTCCGCGGCTGCGGGCCGCGCGGTTACCCGGGCATGCCCGAGGTGGGCAACATGCCGCTGCCCGCCAGGCTGCTCGCGCGCGGAGTGCGCGACATGGTGCGGATCAGTGATGCGCGGATGAGTGGCACCGCATACGGCACGGTCGTGCTGCATGTGGTTCCGGAGGGCGCGGCGGGCGGGCCGCTGGCGCTGGTCCGGGACGGGGACCCGATCGTGCTGGACGTGCCCGGCCGGCGGCTGGACATCGACCTGCCCGCGGCCGAGCTGGCCAGCCGCCGCCCGCCGCGGCCATGCTCGCCGCCCTGCCCGCGCCGCGGCGCGGCTGGGAGCGCCTCTACGTGGATCACGTGATGCAGGCCGACCGCGGCGCGGACCTGGACTTCCTGGCCGGCTCGGCCGGCCACGAGGTGACCCGCGACTCCCACTAGGAAGCCGCTGAATAAGCGGGCCGAATAGTCACGCCGCACCTGCAGCACCATCACGCTCGCCGGGACTGACAGCCGGCCTTTCGCTGACGGGAACAGGTCCGCGAAATCCTCCTCGGTAAACAGCTCACCGCGGTGCTCGGCCAGGAACGCGAACCTGCTCCCTGCCGGCACCAGGTGCCCGACCAGCGCACCCTTGCATCCAGCAACTGCCGGCCGGCCCGCTCTCTGCCTGCATTAAGGACAATCATCCCAGGACACCGAACACCCGGCCGGCCCGGCCCGGCAGCCCGGCCCGCTTTATTCGGGGCCCTCCTAGCGTCCAGCGCCCAGTTGCGCGGCCGGTGGTGGGCGCGGGCCGAACATGCCAGCCTCTGGAAAACTGGCTTCAGAGCCATCGTCAGGCTGGTCCATCGACGCTGGCCCGAAGCCGCACGCTGATGACTCGCGGAACCGAGGAGGAGCATCGTGACCATCATCGTCGCCGTCGCTATCGGCCTGGCCATCATCGTCTTCCTGATCTTCGCCAGCTGGCCGCTGTACAACACATACCGGAACCGCGGCCAGGGCGCCGACGTCCGGGCCGGGGAGACATACCTCGAGGCCAAGGAAGAATATGAGCACGAACAGGCCGCTCATGAGGCGGCACCACCGCCGCACCCGCCAGCCGGCGGTGGCCCGGCCGGCCGGGAGCCGGGGGACACGCCGCTACGGCCCGGGCTCGACACGCCGGACCACGGCCGCGACTCACACTAGGCCGGATCCGATCAGCGCGGTGCATTGGTGGCTGCCCGTGACCACAAATGCACCGCGCTGAGCCGGTGCCGGGTGCTGCGGGACCGGCTCGGGGGTGCTCCAGTCCCGCAGCACGCTTAGCTTTACGGTGGTTTTACCTCGTCCGCGGGTGGCTGACCAGACCCCAATCCCTGGATACCCGGATGAGACGCTGTCCTAGACGAGCAACGACCGGAGGTGACGCGGATGGCCAGAGCCGACCGGCCGCCGGACTGGGTGGATCCGGAGCTGGCCACGCTGACCAGGGACAGGTTCTCTGACCCGGCCTGGATCTACGAGCGCAAGCTGGACGGCGAACGGTGCCTGACGTTCCGTGACGGCGTGGGCCTGCGGCTGATGACCCGGAACCAGAAGGTGGTCAGCAGCACCTACCCGGAGCTCACCGAGGCCCTGTCCGCCCAGCGGGCCAGCGACTTCATCGTGGATGGCGAGGTGGTCGCGTTCGCCGCCGGGCAGACCCGGTTCGCCCAGCTCCAGCAGCGGATGCAGGTCGGCCACCCGGCCCCGGAGCTGCTCCGCGAGGTGCCGGTGACGTACTACATCTTCGATGTGATGTGGGCGGACGGAACTGACCTGCGCTCGCTGCCGCTACTGGAACGCAAGCAGCACCTGCACAGCCTGCTGTCCTGGGCCGGCCCGCTGCGGTACACCGAGCACCGGGTACGCGACGGCGAGCAGTACTACACCGAGGCGTGCCGGCAGGGCTGGGAGGGACTGATCGCCAAACGAGCCGACGCGCCGTACCGGCCGGGCCGGACCAAAGACTGGCTGAAGTTCAAGTGTGAGAACAACCAGGAGTTCGTGATCGGCGGGTTCACCGACCCGCAGGGCACCCGGATCGGCCTGGGCGCGCTGCTGATTGGTTATTACGACAGCGACGGGCAATTGGTCTACGCGGGCAAGGTGGGCACCGGCTTCAACACTGCCACGCTGCACATGCTGCACGACGAGCTGAGCGAGCTGGAGCGGAACACGCCGCCGTTCAGCCGGGGTGAGCTGCCTCGCCCGCACGGCGTGCACTGGACCGAGCCGCAACTGGTCGGGCAGGTCGGGTTCAGCGAGTGGACCACCGCCGGGGAGCTGCGCCACCCGCGGTTCCAGGGACTGCGCCGGGACAAGAGCCCGGACGAGGTGATCAGGGAGGTTCCGCAGGACGATGGCTGACTCCGCGACCCGAGAACAGCTCAAGGTAGGACGGCTGACCGTCCCGCTGTCCAACACCGGCAAGGCGCTCTTCCCGGCGGACGGCATCACCAAGGGTGACCTGATCCAGTACTACCTGGACATTGCCCCGGTGATGCTGCCCTACCTGCGGGACCGGCCGCTGTCGCTGGCCCGCTACCCGGAAGGCATCACCGGGGAGCGGATCTTCCAGAAGAACGCCGGCCGGCACTTCCCGGACTGGATCCCGCGGGCCGAGGTGGGCAAGGCCGGCGGCGAGCTGTGCCAGGTGCTCTGCGAGAAGCCGGCCGACCTGGTGTACCTGGCCAACCAGGCCTGCATCGAGCTGCACGCGCTGCTCAGCCGGACCGGCTCACTGCACCAGCCGGACCAGCTGATCTTCGACCTCGACCCGCCGGATGACGGCCAGTTCGGCCACGTCCGCACGGTGGCGCTGCGGCTGCGCGGCATCCTCGAGGACGACCTGGGGCTGACCTGCTACGTGAAGACCACCGGCAGCAAGGGGCTGCACGTCCTGATCCCGCTGAATAGCCGGGAGGGCTTCGACAGCGTCCGGGAGTTCGCCCGCCAGGTGGCCGGGGTGCTGGCCGCGGCCGAGCCCGGGCTGGTCACGGTCGAGCAGCGCAAGGACGCCCGCGGCGGCCGGATCTACGCCGACATCATGCGGAACGGGTACGCGCAGACGGCGGTCGCGCCGTATTCGGTCCGGGCCCGCCCGGGCGCGCCGGTGGCGGCGCCGCTGCACTGGGACGAGGTCACCGACCCCGAACTGACCGCGCGCGCGGTGACCATCCGTACCATTGCGAACCGGCTGGAGCACCTGGCCGCCGCCGGCGACCCGTGGGCCGGGATGTCCCGGCACCGCTACGGGCTGGCCCGGCCGCGCCGCCTGCTCCGCGACCTGACCGGTACCGAGAAAGCGAGGAACTCCCGATGACCCTGGGTGATCTGCTGGCTGACGCGTTCGGCCGGATCCGCGGGATCGTGCATGACGTCACCAGCGGGCTGACCGACGAGCAGCTGGCCTTCCGGCCGGCCGGGCAGGCCAACTCCATCACCTGGCTGGTCTGGCACCTGACCCGGATCCAGGACGATCATGTGGCCGCGGTGGCCGGCACCGAGCAGGCCTGGACGGCGGAGGGCTGGGCGGACCGGTTCGGGCTGCCCTACCGCGTCACCGACACCGGCTATGGGCACAGCCCGGACCAGGTGGCGGCGTGCCGCGCCCCCGCGGGGCTGCTGACCGGCTACCACGACGCCGTCTACCGCAACACGGTCAGCTACGTCGAGGGCCTGACCGAGCCCGGCCTGGACCGGGTCGTGGACCCGACCTGGGACCCGCCGGTCACCCTCGGGGTGCGGCTGGTCAGCGTGATCTCAGACGACCTGCAGCACGCCGGCCAGGCCGCCTACCTGCGCGGCCTGCTGGTCAAGGGGTGGGACGCCAGCGACATATGAGGTCCGGCCCCCGGCGGCGGACGGTCAGGCCGGGCCGAACAGCGAGTCGAGCGCCGCGTCGATGGTGGCGGCCAGCGGCCCGATCCTGGGCAGCACCGGCTCCGGCGGGACGGCCTGCACCGGCTCGCAGACGGCCTGCGCGGCCGGGGTGAGGAACCGGGTCAGCTGGCCGTAGCCGTGCCGGTCGTCAGCGGACATCCGGTGCAGGTGCATCCGCAGTGGCGCGTACAGGTACAGCTCGTCCCGGGCCCGGGTGACCGCCACGTAGAACAGCCGCCGTTCCTCGGCTAGGCCCTCCGGGCTGCCCAGCGCCATGTCGCTGGGCACGGCGCCGTCCACCAGGTGCATCAGA
This sequence comes from uncultured Actinomycetes bacterium, assembly GCA_963834515.1. Taxonomy (GTDB): domain Bacteria; phylum Actinomycetota; class Actinomycetes; order Streptosporangiales; family Streptosporangiaceae; genus RYN-230. The sequence continues at coordinate 229,603 of CAWICB010000004.1, forward strand.
TGCACCACCGGCCATTCCAGGCCCTTGGCCGAGTGGATCGTGGACAGCACCAGGTAGTCCTCGTCCAGCCGCGGTGGCCCGGCCAGGCCCGACGCCGACACCGGCGGGTCGAGGGCCAGTTCCACGAGCGCGTCGTGCAGCGACGGCCTGGTGGCCGCGGCGTCGGCCAGCCGCTGCAGATCATTGAGCCGGACGCCGGCATCCGGGTACCGGCCGCGCAGCGGGGCGTCCAGCGCGGCCAGGATGGCCGTGGCCCGGTCCGCCGTCCGGTCCAGGGCCGCCGCCCCGGCCAGCCCCGACAGCGTGCCGTGCACCGCGTCCCGGGACTTGGCCGGCACGGCCGCCACCGCATCGCCCAGTTTTTGTCCGGGGGGGCGACCCCCCTGGACTTGCATCGCATCGATCGCGCGCCGGGCGTGCACCGGGCCGACCCCCTCGTGCAGCCGGAGCACCCGGAACCAGGCGATGTCGTCGGCCGGGTTGGCGACCACCCGGGCCGCGGCCAGGAAGTCCTTGACGTGCGCCGCCTCGGTGAAACGCAGCCCGCCGTACTTGATGAACGGGATGCCGCGCACCGACAGCTCGACCTCCAGCACGTCGCTGTGCCCGGCCGCGCGCATCAGCACGGCCTGGTCGCGCAGGTCGGCGCCGGCCTCGTGGGCGGCCAGCACCCGGGCGCAGATCTCCCGGGCCTGGGTGGCCTCGTCATGACAGCGGACCAGCTGCGGGCGGGCACCCGCGCCGCGCTGCGACGCCAGCGCCAGCTCCAGGCCCGGCGACTGCGGCCGGACCGTGTTGGCCAGGGTCAGCACGGCGTCCTTGGACCGGTAGTTCCGGGCCAGCCGGACCACCTCGAGGCCCGGGTAGTGCTCGCCGAGCTGGCGCAGGTGGGCCGGGTCCGCGCCGCGGAACGCGTAGATGGCCTGCGCATCGTCGCCCACACAGGTCAGCCCGTGGCCGTCCGGGCGCAGCAGCCGGACGATGTCCGCCTGGACCGCGTTGACGTCCTGGTACTCGTCCACCAGCACGGCGTCGAACATGCCGCGCAGCACCGGCCCGGCCGCCGGGTCGGCCAGCGCGGCCCGCCACAGCAGCAGCAGGTCGTCGAAGTCGACCAGGCCGTGCTGGCGCTTGTGCGCGACGTAGCCGCGGAACAGGCTGCCCAGCTGGGCCTCGTAATCGGCGCACCAGGGGAAGCTGGCCGTAATGACCTGCGTCACCGTGCGGTACGTGTTCACGCACCGGGTGTAGATGTCGGCGCAGGTAGCAGCACGGGGCGCCCGCCGCTGCGTGCCGACCAGGCCGTGCTCCGCCCGGGCCGCGTCCAGCAGATCGGTCACGTCGGGCGGGTCGATCACGCTGAACTGCGGCGGCAGCGAGAACGACTCGGCGTGCGCCCGGATGACCTGGTGCGCTACGGCGTGGAACGTGCCACCGTACACCCGGTCCGCGGCACCCGCCCCGGCCGGGGTGACCCGGGCCAGCATGTCATCTGCGGCCCGCCGGGTGAACGTGAGCAGCAGGATCCGGCTGGCCGGCACGCCCTGCCCGCGCAGCCAGCCCGCCCGGGCGACCAGCGTCCGGGTCTTGCCGGTGCCCGCCCCGGCCAGCACCAGCAGCGGGCCGCCCTGATGCGTGACCGCCTGGCACTGGTCTTCGTTCAGCCCGTCGAGCAGGCCGGGCGGTTCGAACATGCAGACGAATGTAGCGGGCCGCGCCCCGGCCCGGCTAGCTGCCCCGCCGGCTGACTTACGGCCGGGCTCCGGTCAGCCGGCCGGCAGATGGCAGTGTGCCTTGTCGGCCAGGGTGGCGGTGTCGAACAGCTCGATGTTGGCGCTCTGGGCGCCGCTGATCCCACCGACCGGAGCCAGCACGCGGTTCCCGGCGGCCATGTCCGCGCTAGCGGCCGCACACCCGGGGGGCGTGCTGCTGGTCAGCTCCTCGTCGGCATCCCCGTAGTACCCCTGGGCGATGTCGTTGGCGAGCGCGTATTTCGGGATGTAGAGCTGACGCCCGCGGAACACCGCCACGGCCCGCATCATGTCCTGGTGCCCAGCCCGGGTCAGGCCCAGCGAGTACTCCAGGTAACCCGCGTCCCGCAGCGCAGTGCCGATCGTCACCACATCGCGCGGCGGCGCGGTCACCGCGTCGTTGTAGTAGGCCAGCGCGGCGCGGTTGTCCCCGGCATTTTCCAGGGCCCGGCCGACATCGATGTACTCGATGCCCGCCACCCCGTTCCCGTGCAGCGTGCCGATCAGCACCTGCGCCGCCTGCCCTTCGGCGCTGAGCTGCGCGGCGAGCCCGGTGCTCTGGTCCACCTGGGCGATTATCTTCTGCGAGCCGGTCAGGCCCTTAGTGGCCTGGTTCAGCGCGCTCTGCTGGGTCGCGAACTGCTCGCCGATGTTGGTGGCCAGCGTGAGCAGCTGCTGCTGCTCCGACGCGAGGTTGGCCTGGCCGGCCACATGGACCGACCAGCCGGCATAGACCGCGGCGACCACGCCGCCGAGCGCGGTCGCTAATGCGATGATGTCGATACGCCTGCGCCGCGCGCGTTTAGTCGCTTCGGCTTTTTGCCCGTTCTGCGAAGAATCCTGCTCTTCAGCGCCCGATTCGAGCTGCGCTTCTACCATTCCACCAGGTTAACAACGAAAGTCGGCCGGATGGAATACCCGCAGCCTGGGTGAATTGCTCTGCTAGGCGGCGAAATCCGGCCTAGCGCATTTCCAGGGTCAAGGTGGCCCATTACGGCGCCGCGGTGGACCGCGGGACCGGGCCGTCGGCGGGGCGGCGATATGGGCGGGCCATCGGCCAGTGCGGGTCGTCCAGCACGGCCGCCGCGTCGAACTGGCCCAGGCTCTGGATGAGCCGGGCCACCAGGCCGGTCCAGCCGGTCTGGTGCGAGGCACCCAGCCCGGCGCCGTTGTCGCCGTGGAAGTACTCGTAGAACAGGACGTGATCGCGCCAGTGCGGGTCGTCCTGGAACAGCCGGGTGGCACCGTAGACCGGCCGCTGCCCGGCGCCGTCCCGCAGGAACGTGCTGACCAGGCGGCGGGACAGTTCCTGAGCCACCTCGAACAGCGTCATCATGGTCCCGGACCCGGTCGGGCACTCGACCTTGAAGTCGTTCCCGTAGTACCGGTAGTGCTGCAGCAGCGCGCGGATCAGCAGCAGGTTCACCGGGAACCAGACCGGCCCGCGCCAGTTGGAGTTACCGCCGAACATCCCGCTGGCCGACTCGGCCGGCTCGTAGCGCACCTCCTGCACCTGGCCGGCCACGTCGAACGTGTACGGGTGCTCCAGGTGCCAGCGGGAGATGGACCGGATGCCGTGCGGGCCCAGGAAGCGATCCTCGTCCAGCATCCGGGCCAGCACCCGGCGCAGCTTCTCCTCGTTGACCAGGGACAGCAGCCGGCGCCCGTGCACGCCGGGCACGAGCGGGTCAGCGATGTTGGCCAGCAGGTCCCGGTTGCGTTCCACGAACGTCCGGGCCCGCCTGGCGATCTCCGGGTAGCTCTCGATGAGGTCCGCTTCGATCACCGTGGTCGCGCACAGCGGCAACAGGCCGACCAGCGAGCGCACTTTGATCCGGGCCCCGCTGCCGTCGGGCAGCCGGAGCACGTCGTAGAAGAAGCCGTCCTCCTCGTCCCACATCTCATCCGGATGCTCGCCGACCGGGTCCATGGCCGCGGCGATCCAGAAGAACCGCTCCACGAACTTGAGCACGAACTCCTTGTACGTCTCGTCGTGCCGCATCAGGCCCAGCGCCATCTCCAGCATGTTCTGGCTGAACATGGCCATCCACGCGGTCCCGTCCGCCTGTTCCAGCCGCCCGCCGGTGGGCAGCGCGGCGCTGCGGTCGAACACGCCGATGTTGTCCAGGCCGAGGAAGCCACCCTCGAACACGTTGTGCCCGCTGGGGTCCTTCCGGTTCACCCACCAGGTGAAGTTCAGCAGCAGCCGGGCGAAGCACTCCTGCATGAACGGCAGGTCCACCTCGCCGCGGTTGGCTTCCAGGTTCTCGATGAACAGCGCGGCGAACGCGTGCACCGGCGGGTTCACGTCGCCGAAGTTCCACTCGTAAGCAGGCATCTGCCCGGTCGGGTGGAGGTAGGCCTGGGACAGCATGAGGTCGATCTGGTTCTTGGCGAAGTCGGGGTCGACCATGGCCAGCGGGATGCAGTGGAAGGCCAGGTCCCAGGCCGCGTACCACGGGTACTCCCACTTGTCCGGCATGGACACGACGTCCTGGTTGAACATGTGGAACCACGACTCGTTCCGGGTGCCCCGCCGCTTGGGCGCGCGCAGCGGGTGAGCCCCGCGTTCGCGCAGCCAGACGTCGACGTCGAAGTAGTAGCACTGCTTGGACCACAGCATCCCGGCCAGGGCCTGGCGCATGACCGACTTGGCGTCCGGGCTCACCGCGGGCGGCGTGATGGCGTCGTAGAACTCGTCCGCCTCAGCCCGGCGGCTGGCGATCAGCCCGGCCGCGCCGGCGAACGGGGTGGTCAGCACGTCCGGGGCTTCCCGGGTGAGCCGGACCAGCACCGCGGACTGGCCGCCCGCGGGCACCACCAGCCTGGTGTGCACGGCCGCCTTGGTCCCCTCGCGCCGCAGGTTGACCGTGTCCGAGCCGTGCAGCAGGTGATCGCCGATGCCGTCCTTAGGGAACGAGGTGGCTGGTGCGGCCCCGCCCAGCCGGGCCGTATTCGTCTCGTTCTCGCAGAACAGCAAATCCGCGCCGGGCTCGGCGTACAGGTAGCGCAGGCCGAGCTCGGGATGCTCGGCCCGGATGACCGGCTGCCCGGCCGGGCTCACTGACAGCCGTGGCCGCAGCACCGGCTCGCCGGGCTCCACCGTCCAGGACCAGGTGTTGCGGAACCACAGCGTGGGCAGCACGTGCAGCGCCGCGTCCTGGGCCGACCGGTTGTGCACCGTGATCCGGCACAGGATGTCCTCTGGGCCGGCCTTGGCGTGCTCCACCTCGATGTCGAAGTAGCGGTTCTCGTCGAAGATGCCGGTGTCCAGCAGTTCGTATTCGAAGTCCTGCCGGGACCGGGCCCGGTTCACCGCGACCAGGTCGTTGTACGGGAACTCCTGCTGCGGGTACTTGTACAGCCAGCGCTGATAACTGTGCGTGGGCAGGTTGTCGAGATAGAAGTAGTACTCCTTGACGTCCTCGCCGTGGTTGCCCTCGGCGTTGGTCAGGCCGAACAGGCGCTCTTTGAGGATCGGGTCCCGCTCATTCCACAACGCCAGGGCCAGGCAGAGCCGCTGTTTGTCGTCGCTGATCCCGGCCAGGCCATCTTCACCCCACCGGTAGGCCCGGGACCGGGCCTGATCGTGGCTGAAATACGACCACGCGTCGCCGTTGTCGCTGTAGTCCTCCCGGACCGTGCCCCACTGGCGTTCACTGAGGTACGGTCCCCAGGCCCGCCAGGGCACGCCCGCCCGCGCCTCGCGGAGCCTGGTCTCCTCGGCCGTCTCGCCCGTGGTGGCGGCCAGTTCGGCCAGCGCGGCGAGATCAGCTGACCCAGCAGTGTTGTTCGGTCCCTCGGTCAACCGGATTCACACTCCCCCATTATTCAGTGAACCCAGCGGTGCCTGCCCTGGCCTGGTCCGCCCGCAGCTGCCGCCCCGCGACGTGCTGTTTTCTAGTCTGCCCGGCAATCGGTGGCCTGTCACGGAGTGCCCGCTGCCGCCGGTAACGAGGATGGCCATCTGGTAATCCGGCGTTTAATGGCCAGACACTGCGGCGTCGTCCGGTGTTTACCAGGCCGCCCCGCAGACCGGGCCCAGCCGCGCCACAGTGCCGGCCGCGGGCGTTCAGCTGGAAAGGTATTTGTCCAGGTCGGGGCGGATTTCCTGCGGCGTGACGCTGGGCTCGTAGCGGCGGACCACGGTCCCGTCCCGGTCGATGAGGAACTTGGTGAAGTTCCATTTGATCTCGTCGGTGCCGATCGCTTCCGGGCGGCTGTTCTTGATGTGCTCGTACAGCGGGCCGTAGCCCGGGCCGAAGTCACCGGGCGCCGCGGCGCGCAGGTAGGCGTAGAGCGGGTCGGCCTGGCCGCCGTTGACGTCGATCTTGCCGAACACCGGGAAGCTGACCGAATAGCTGGTGGCGCAGAACTCCTGGATCTCCGCGTCGGTGCCCGGCTCCTGGCCGCCGAACTGGTTGCACGGGAAACCGAGTACCCGCAGGCCGCGGTCCCTGGTGTCCCGGTACAGCGCCTCCAGGCCCGCGTACTGCGGGGTCAGGCCGCACTGGCTGGCCACGTTGACGATGAGCAGCGGCTGGCCCGCGTAGTCAGCGAGATCCTGGACGCCGCCGTCCGCCGTTTTAACCTGGAAGTCGTACACGCTCATGAGCCATTCCCGCCAGTCCGCTGGGTTCCCCGCGCCCGGGATCGGGGCGCGGTCAGCTTTGACCTTAGCTGCCCGCTGGCCGGTGTCCGGGCCGGGGACCGGGGCGGCCAGGCTGGGACCCCGGGCGGCCAGGCGTCCGTTCTGCCTTCGGGTTACGAATCCGTGGTAACGGCGGGCAGAGGGGTGATGCGGGTGACCGGCGGCGATGTGGGCGGGCGGGCGGCGCTGGCCGCCCAGCTCCGGGACCGGGCCGCCCGCGGCACCAGCGGCCTGTTCTCGCACGGCCCGTACCCGCTGGCCCGCACGCTCAGCTACGCGCCGGATCCGGGGCTGTTCGGGCCGGGCTCGATGACCTGGCCGGTGGTGGGCGACACGGCCGTGTTCATCGGCGGGATCCGCGCGCTGATCGTCCAGGCGGCCCATCCCGAGGTCGCGGCGGGCGTGGCCGATCACTCCCGGTACCGGGAGGACCCGCTCGGCCGGCTGAGCCGGACGGCCGCGTACGTCACCGCGACGTCGTTCGGTGCCCTGCCCGAGGTGGAGCACGCGGTGGCCGTGGTCCGCCGCCGCCATCAGCCGGTCTCGGGGACGTCCAGCCGGGGCAGGCAGTACGCGGCGTCCGATGCCGGGCTGAGCGCGTGGGTGCACAACTCGCTGACCGACTCGTTCCTCACCGCGTACCGCGAGTACGGAGCGCAGCCGTGCCCCGAGCCAGCTGCCGACCGGTTCGTCGCGGAGCAGGCCCGGGTCGGCGCCCTGCTCGGCGCTGGCCCACGGCCCGAGACCGCGGCCGCGCTGACCGCGTGGATCAGCGGCCACCCGGCCCTCGGGCCGTCGCCCGGCGGGCGCGAGGCGATCCGGTTCCTGCGGCGGCCGCCGCTGCCCCCGGGTGTCCGGGCCGCGTACGGGCTGCTGTTCCGGGCCGCCGTGGCTACCCTGCCGCCGCGGATCCGGGTTATCACCGGCGTGCGGTCCCGCCCCGGGGACGGGCGGGCCGGCCACGCCGCCATGACCGCGCTGCGCTGGGCGCTCGGCTCGTCACCGGACTGGCAGCTGGCGCTGGCCCGCACCGGGGCGGCACCGCCCGCCGGGGTGACGTTCCGCCAGCCGTGGCCGGCCGCTCCCGGGCTGGACTGCCTGGCTAGTTAGGACCGCGGGAACTGTTCGAAGAACTAGGAGACTGCGCGGGACCCGGCACCGAACCGGTGCAGGCGACGTCGCCTGCATCCTGAGCCAGAGCGGCTGGCCGGCGCAGGCTTCCCGGGATGGGCGGGACTGATACTCCGTTTCTTACTGACCGCCATCGGGGTGGGTCTAGGTCTACCCACGCAACACGAGTTAGCCCCATACCGAACCGTTACCCGCCGTGCAGCAATAGAGAAGTCATAGCCGGCCTGCCCTGTCCTGGGCCGGTGGATCGCGCTGCGCCGTCACACTCGTGCCAAACCCGAAGATGAGGCCACGGAATGAAGAATCCTGCCGGCCACCGCGACCGCCTGAACCGGCCGCGATGAGTGCCAGCCCGGACCAGCCAGCCTCACTCGTGGGCCACGGCGAAGGCGTGGCGGGCCGGAACCGCGGCTCCGGCCGGGCACTCGCGCGGTGGGCGGTGCATCTGGCCTTGCTGATCACGATCATCGTGGCGCTGGTGCCGCTGCTCCTGTTCCACGTCAATCCCCGGGTGACGATCCACGTCGTCATCGCGTGCGTGTTCTTCGGGCTGGTTACCATCCACCTCGCACAACGCCGCCACACGCTGAGCAGGCTGATGGCCCAGCTCGCCCGGGCCGGTTCCCGGGTGAAGGGGAGGCGGCTGGCCGTCTCCGACGTCATCTTGGTCTTCCTCGCCGCAAACGTCCTGGCCTCGGGCATTTACGACCTCGCGACAGGGCAGAACACGCGCGTCCCGCTACCCGGCGTCCATCTCTTCATTGGCTGGCATTCTCTTTCCAGCCTGCTGTTCCTCGGCTACCTCATCGCACACGTCATCCGCCGCCGGAAGCGGCTACGGCGGTCGCTGATCCGCTGACCCCTCCGTAGCGGCCCTGGATCAGGGCCCGGTCCGGCATGGACGCGCGGTGCGGCCAGCCGTTCACGGCTCCGTGCTCTCAGTCCCGTCGGGTCACGATTACCAAGACGACGATCAGCACCGCGACCACGAATCCGATCACCAGCATCGCGCGGCCCCCTTCGATGGTCCAACCATAGCCATGGCAACGGAGCGATCTGCGCGAAGTGAGCCGTCCAGCTATCACCTTCCGCGGCTACGACGACGTCATCTCCAGCACCGAAGCCGCCGTCGCGGGCATCTTCGCCGAGGCCGTGCAGGTCACGTAACCCGGCCCGATCGCCCACTCCGCCTGTTCACCCGCACCTTGGTTTGCGTCCCGGATGGCCGTGGTCAACTCTGCCCGGGCAGCGATGTGCTGGCCGGCTCGGTGAACCCCGTCGCACTCTTGAGCTGGCCGAACAGATTGTTCGTGCCGTCGATCTCGTTCGCGCTCACCGAGCCGTCCTTGACCTTGCCGGTCAGGGCGCTGAGGCTGCTCCCGATGCTGTCGATGTTGGGCACGTACTTGCAGAGCGTCGGGTCAGCGGCCGCGTTCTTGGCGGCGTTGCTGAGCAGCTTGACGATCGCCGCAGACGCCAGCCCCGCCTTGATAATCGCCTTAATCCGCCCGGACGCGCCCTTCTTAAACGCGCCGGCCTTATAGGGCTTATACAGATACCGGTGGAACGCCCCATAGGTCAGGCCAAGATCAGCAAGCAGCCGGGTCTTGGGGATCTTTCGCGTCCCGACCTTCGTGCACGAAGCCGCCGCGGAAGCGCTCTGCCCGGAGTTGCCGGTTGCAGCCTGGCTGGCCGATGCCGCGGCCTGCGCCGGCTTGCCCGACGAACTGCACGCCGTGGCCGTTCCGAGCATGATCATCAGGCCGAGGATCAAGGCTAGCACGCGCTTCATTTGGTCTCCCCCGGGAAGGCGAATCACCTAATACGCACATCTTTTCGCTATCAAACTCTGTTCCCAGGTGCACCTTAACCCGGGAGTGAAGAGCATTACACCGATGATGTGGTAACGCCTTCCGCGGCGATTCGTGACGGGTGGTCGGAAATTCTCATCTGGGAAAGAGGGGGAGAATAACCACGTCTATGCCCGGGAGGCATGAACGGAACGGAGGCAGGCAAAGGCTAGCAGCGGTACTGGCATCGCCGGAATCAGCCGCCGCCGGGTTTACGTTCTGGGTCGGCCACGCCGGCCTGGCCACCACTCTGCCGGTCGGTGTCTAGGCTGCAGTGTTGACTGCATGGGCCGGCCTTCGCGGGCAGCCGGGCGGCGGCCGAGCGTCCGCGACGAGGTGGGGGCAGACTTGGGACCTGGGAGACTTCATGCGCTCATCGATGGGTCTTCGCCATCGCTATGACCCTGCTGGTTCTGGATCTGCCCCGGCCTGCCCACTCCACCCGGCTCGTCCACGATCTGCTCCACGCGTGGCCCTCATATGTGGCGTACCTGGTGTCGTTCGTGACAGTTGGCATTTTGTGGATCGAGCATCACGGGATGATGGGCGCGGTCCGTGGCATCAATCGGCGGTTTCTGGAACGCACGCTGGTCTTCTTGCTGTTCATCTCCATCATCCCGTGGCCCACCGCGCTGGCCGCCGACTACGCCGACCAAGCGGTCCCTGAGGCGCGCGCGGTGGCGGTCCTGTATGCGGCCACGATGCTCATGATGGGCCTGACACTCGCCTGCGGGTGGCGCTATCTGGCCACTCATCCGGGGCTGGTTGCCGAGTCCGCCCGCTCCGCCTTTCCCGCCGGAGCGCGCCGGGCGCTGCTGGGCAGCCTGGTCTACCTCGTCGCCGTCGCCGTGGCGTTCCTCAGCCCTGCCGCATCCTTTGCCATCGAATGCCATCGTGGCCGTCTACTTCGCAGCATCTGGGAACAGGGTCCCGGGCTGATTGTCCGAGCGGCGCGCACGGGTGACCTCGGTTAGCTCTCCCGGGTGCGCACTGTGGGGGTTGTGACCTGGACCCGAACGTGGTTCAGCGACTGCTGGGCACGACCCCGCCGGATGTCCATGGACCTCTACGGCCACCTGCTGGAGGCCAACTTGTGGCCGACCGCCCAGCTCGTCGGGTCACCACGGGGAATCCGAGCCGCCGTCCGGGAGCGGCATCCGACCGGTCAGCGAGCCGGGGACGAGTCGGCTCTGTTACCGACAGCTCAGTCACCGCGGCATGCGCTCAGGGCGCCGACCCGCTGGCGATCCAGCGCTGAAAGATGGCGACGCGCTCCGGCGTCCATGCCCCGTCGCAGGGCATCGTGCCGTTGCGGAGGCGCTCGAGGATCGCGTCCTGGTGCGCTTGGACGTCGCTGTAGGACCAGAGGTCGAAGCGTTTGAGCATCGAGTCGCGGTCCTTTTCGCGGAACATAGGACGGACATCACGCTCGAAGCTCAGCCCTGCGGGTGAGTCCGGCTGGCCGGTCATGGGCTTCTCCCGTCGTTGTGACAGTTCTTGTTCGGTGGTGCCTTTCGGCAGGCTCCGTTGGGGGTGATGAGCAAGCTCTCCGGGTATTGCGCAGGTAAGGGACGGGCCGGGCGCCGGGGAGCCTGCTGGGTATAGGCCGTCTGGCCAGCCAGTGGGCTGGCACCCCGCCCGCGGTCACCTCCGTCACCAGCACGTCGTCAGGCACCAGGTGAAGGCGGTCCCCAGGGGTGAAGGCGGCGCGGCGCTCTGCCAGCGTCGGCGGGGCCTTGCTGGCACTGGCCTTCTGCCGGTCCCCGAGTGCGCCCTCGCGTCCGGCATGGCCTGGGTCGGCATGGCAGCGTCTCCTTTGGCGTGGGCTGCCCGTCTGATTCAGCGTGCATGGCGCTTCGGCGGCCGGGTCAGGCTGCCGGCGCTTCGGCCGATTGTTCCTGGCAATCACCCGTGCCATCCCTGACGACCGTGTTGCGGCACCTGTGCCGCCGCGAGCTACGCCGAGGCGGCGCGCTGACTAGCCAGTGACGGTCTCCTCGTCCGGGAACACCTCGCTGAGCCGCCCGGTGCTCACGTCATAGACGAACCCCCTGACGGGGACCTCCGGCGAGATCCACGGATGCGACCTGGCCTTCTGGATCTGCTCCTTAGTGTTTGCCTCGGCGTCGGTGAAGCTGTAGAACTTGGCCGGCGCAATCGGCGCCCGCCCCGTCTGCTTGCGGAGCCGGCCCTCCAGCTCGCTGTCGGTGAACCTGAGCATCCCGCAGTCGGTGTGATTGATGATCATTATCTCTCTGGTGCCCAGCAGCCTGGTCGAGAGAACCAGTGACCGGACCGCGTCGTCGTCGATCACGGTGCCGAAGTTCCTGATCATGTCGACATCGGCAGCGGCGAGACCCAGCATCTGCTCGATGCTGGTTAGCCGGGGATCCGCACAGGTGACGATCGCGATCTTGGGCGCCGGCGGCCCCCCGCGGCTGGGATCGTAGCCGTTGGCGATGGTCGCGTTGGCGCTCAGCGCCTCGTCGATGATACTCATGACCTTTCTCCTTCTCCTCGGGCGTACCAGTTGTCCCGGCGGTCGCGTCTCGACCAGCCCGGTGAGGTTCCAGTCGGGCACAGTCAGGCTGAGCCCGTCCACGGTGTGTCCGGGTACTGGCTCGTTCCCTGCTCGGAAGCGATCAGAGCCGGGCCCCCCCACTGGTCATCGGCGGGTGGCAGTGATGTCAGCATCACGCTCGGGGCCGGGGCGTCGCGCCCTTGAAACACACTGGCCGTACCCTGGCCTGCCGGCCGGGGGGGTCCGGTCAGCTCTTGACGATCCGGGCCACCAAGCCGGACCAGAACCGCCCGACGCGGCCGCCGCGCCGGTCAGGGCCGGCCGGGCCGGGCCCGCGGCTGCGACCAGTGGCCGGGACGCGCGATGGTCATGATCTTCTGCTGCTGCGTAAGCCAGCCAGATCGCGCGCTATCGGAGAGGCAGCATCGCACTAGCATGCGATTTCGCCCTCGGCCCTCGGTGCACGGGGCACCAGGTCCTGGCCGGAGCCAAGGGTATCTGGCCGGATGAGGCGGTCGCGGAGATCCCGGACCCGTTGCTGCAGGCTGGCATGCCTGTGATCGCCATGGCGGTCTGCGGCGGAGCGGTGACACTGCACGGTGCTGATCGGCACGATGGCGGGAAATTCCGTCTCCGGCGGGTCCCATGGACGAGGCACCTGATGTTCCGATGTCGGCCGCGGGTGGACCCGGGGCCAGGACCATGGACCCCGCGGGCGGTGATGCTGGCTACTGTCAGACGGGCGGTGATACTGGCTACTGTCAGATAGGGATACCGGGTCGGCCCTTCGCCGAGCCGGGGTCAGTGGCGATGGGCATCAACAACAGCATTCCCGTTGCCGGGGACAGTTCCGGCATCGTCGGGTGGCACGACATCGACATCGTCGTGCACGGGACCCGGGCTACCGCGCCGCCGCGCACCACCGCCGGATGGTCGGCCACCAGCAGGCGGCCGGCCGTGGCCGGCCAGAGTACCGGCCAGCGGTGTCCCCGGCGGAGCGGTCGGCGTCGAGTCCCCAGCCCAGGCTTCCGTAGAACCCGGCCATACGGGACAATTACGGGAAGGGAGCCGTCTGACAGCCGCAGCGGAAGGGACAGATGGCTGACTGGATCTTTCAGGCCAGCGCGCACGAGGACGACCTGGACACCAGCATCGCTGCCTCGCCAGAGCGGTGGTGGGGCACGCCCCGGTACCGGGACCGGATCGCGGTAGGTGATCGCGTCTGGGTACAAGTGACGGGGCCGCATCACCCGGGCATCTACTACGTCGCGATGATCGTGTCCAAGGCGTACGGGCACCCCGTCGAGCCGGGGGAACCGGCGTACGCCCGGTGGCGGACGGACATCCGGGTCGACTACCGCATCGAGCCGCCCCTGCTCAGGTCCGAACTGCTCGACGACGCGACACTCGGGTCGTTCCGGCCGTTTCATGGTTTCCAGGGCTCGAACGTGCCGGTGCCTCCGGACATCGCGGCAGCACTGTCCGAACGAGCCGCCCCACGGCTGGTGACCCTACCCCGGCCGGGTGAGGGAGGTCTCTCTTGCCCCGGCGGCGGCACGGCAACTGGCGGAGCCGATCAGGGGCGGCCTTGAGACGTACTACTGGACGTTCGGACAGTACGACGGCACGGCTATCGTCTCGCTGCCTGACTCGCAAGCCGCCCGCCTCTAGGGCACCCTTGGCCCGACCGGCCGCTAAGTTAAGTTAGGCGCCTCCGCGAATATGCGAGACTGCCTCTTCGGTCATCCAGACGGCGTGGGCGAGGAAGCTGTAATTCGTTACAGCCGCAAGGTACCCGTCGCCGGCGGCGACCCGCGCCGCGGCCGTCGCATCACGAACGACTGCAACCTCGAAGCCCTCCTCCAGAAGATGACGCAGGTGGGACTCCACGCAGAGGTTCGCGGCCATCCCAGCCAGGATGATCTGCGAGACGCTGCGCTTTCGTAGCTGCAGCGCCAGGTCGTTGCTCTGCGGGCCCCATATCTTGTGCGGCGAGGCGATGATGGCCGACCCATCGAGGATGAAGTGCTTGAGTTGCTCGAGAAAGTCAGCACCGGACCCCGGCAGGCCCTCAACGGTCAGTGGCCCCGAGCGCGCGAACATGTGAAGGTCATTGAGGAGACGCTCGCCTGGGCCCCCGAATCGCCATTCCCCGTCGGCTGGATACTCGTAGTGCGGCGAGACGGCGACAGTCATGTCGCTGGACTCAGCCGCTTCGAACAGCCTCGCGAGATTCGCGACCACCTTGTTCTCGGTGACGCTTTGACCGAAAACTGGCCATCCGGCACCGTCGGGGCTCAGGAAGTCGTTCTGGGGATCGATCACGACCAGCGCCGCCCCAGCCCTGTTGAACACGAATTTCGCGTCAGGGAGGACTAACTTAGCGCGGCCTCCTGGTTGTCCCGCGCAGGCGCGGCTGACCCACTCATGGCCGCCGCCTTGTCGATGTTGCTCATGACCTTTTCTCCTCCTTGGGTGCTGGTTCTCCCGGTCGCGTCACGACCAGCCCGGTGAGGTTCCCGGCGGGCACGTTCAGGCTGAGCCCGTCCACGGTGCCGTCCGGGTACTGTCTCGTTCCCTGCTCGGAAGCGATCGCGGCCGGGTCCCACCGGTCATCGGCGGGTTGGCAGTGATCTCAGGGTCAGGCTCGGGGCCGGGCCGTCGCGCCCTTGAAACACACTGGCCGTACCCTGGCTTGCCGGCCGGGAGCGGTCAGGGCAGCTGTTGACGGTCCGGGCCACCAAGCCGGACCAGAACCCGCCCGACGCGGCCGCCGCACCGGTCACGACCACCCGGCCGGGCCGGGCCCGCCGCCGCGGTCCGTGGCCCCTGGACGTCGGACCGAGGAAGGTGATCTCGAAAAGGTGCGGTCGGTGCTGCGGCCGGGCTGTCGGATGAGCTGGTGGAGTCGTTATTCGGTCACCATTCCGGGACCTGACCAGGTGCGGGTCGCGGGCAGAGCAAGCGGTACGAGACCCGCCCTTCAGTGCCCTCGTTCCGGCCGACCGTGTGCGTGCTCGAACATGCGTCGGCCAGTGCGCCGTGCTCTTCTCACTGACCGGGATACTGCGCGCCGCGCTAGCCACTACGGCCTCGACTAGCCACCTGGGGGACTCGATCACACCCTTGTGGACGCGACGATGTCGGGGATGCGGTCGCCGACCGCAGACCGTGAGGAGCGAGATCGTGGTCACCTAGCTGAACGCGTCCTTCGAGATGCGGTTCCGGCTCATCGGCAGCCTCACCGTCCGGTTTGCCGCCAGCGAAGACCACAGTGATCAGGCCCTCCTGCTCAGCCCGTGGTCCCTGAGTAGCCGTCAGATACCCCGGATGACTGTCCGATCAGGCGCAACGGGCACGACCCGCCTACCACACTCCGACGAACGTTCCCACCCGTAGCTGGGCCAGGTGGCGAGCTGCTGCTGTGCTTCTGTGAAGGCATAGGGTCCGGCCTACCTCGCCCCGGCAGTCTAGAGACCCGTTGAAGGAGGCATTTCTCAGCATGGCCGATGATCTCGCACCGTCATTCCAGCAGGCCGTCCACGGCGATGATGTCCGCCCCGAGCTTCGCCGCGACCTGATCGAGTGCTGGATAGCTGTCAGCAACAGCGGTGGAGCGGTGGGCTTCCCCTTCCCGCCGGTGAGCAGCGGGGAGGTGGAACCAGTAGCGGACAAGCTCATCGCGGGTTTGGAACCGCGGTTCAGTCGGCTCCTATTTGCAATGGTTGATGGCGTCCTTGCCGGATGGCTGAGCATCCGCCGAGAATCGCCCCCAGTGGTCATGCACTGGGGGACCGTTAACTCGGTGCAAACCCATCCCCGCTTTCGTGGCTATGGAATCGGGACCGGTCTGATGAACCGCGTCAGGCAGGTCGCCCGTGAAGAAATGGGACTAGAGCAGCTTCACCTGGCCGCCCGAGCTGGTATGGGTCTTGAACAGTTTTACGGCCGACTCGGTTGGCGGGAGATAGGCCGGTGGCCGGGTGCACTCCGGCTTGGCCCCGGCGACGACCGCGACGAAGTGCTAATGTTCCTTGCCCCGCTCTGATCCGCTCGTGGCTTCGCACGGCTTACTAGTCCCCTCCATCTTCCTCGATAGGCAGCGGCCGAAGCGATCGGGCACGCACTGTACGTTGCGGTCGGTGTCATCCCCGGCCAGCAGCAGGGCACGCAGCCGGTTGGCTTGTGCGGTGCTGGCCACCGTGATCTCCTGGCGAGCAACCAGCAAGATACGCAGTGCCTCCCGGTCGCCATCGGCGCGCGGCACCGGAAGCCTGCGCGTCCAGGCGCAGCGCGGCGAGCACCGCCAGGTGGGCGTCGATGGGGCCGGACTTGCCCTTCCCGCGGCGCTGCTTGCGGCTGGGCTGCTCACACTCGATCATCAGCAGGCCAGCAGCGGCCAGCGCCCGCGCCAGCCCGATCCCGTAGCTGCGGCTGCCGTCGATGCAGACCGCCACCCTGGGCCTGGGCACCACCTTCGCGATGGTGGCCAGCAGCCGGGCGAACCCGGCGCTGTCATTGCTGACCTGCATCGTCGCGATCGGCTTACCGGCCGCATCCGCGATCTCCACCTCATGACTGCCGCGATGAGTGCCGATCCCGATGACGGCATCTACGACCTCTGCCAGCATGGTCATGCGGCCTCGTGACTCCTTCCAAGGGCTGGGGCCGACGTCGGCAGCGGCCTGGGTGGAGTCACCGGGTGGCACATCTGTGACGGGTCACGCCAACGGGCGGACAGGCTTCTGATCAGGTCAACGCGGTGCCAGGCCGGGGCCGGCGAACCGGGGACAGGTCAGATGAAGGGCATACACATTCGCGGCCAGATCCGTAGCGAGTCACCCAGTACCGCCGATCCCGATCCTGGCGGCAGTCCACCCAGACCGCCTGGAACGACACTCACAGATCCGTAGTGATCTACGGGCGTATCTGCTACCGGCGACAAACCTGTTGACTTGCCGGAATCTCCCTCACGCATTCGCACTGGGCGGCAGCGTTGAGCGTCGCTGTGTGACCAAATCCGGCCAGGTGGCCTGATGGCCAGCTCCGGCTGGGAGGGCAGCGACTGTCAAGTTCGGGTTGACACCGGCTACCGCATCTTTCCCGTGGCGAACTCTTCGTCCCGAAGCTAACGAGTGGCGCAGCTTGCCAGGAAGGCCTGCGTCGAGACCGCAATATGATCACAACTAATTACAGCCGCCGGGATAGTGCCAGGCTCGTCAATGGCCTTGGTCTCAAGCTGGCGGGACGTTCGGCCCTGGGCCGTACCACTGAGACCGTTACGTTCCCAAATGTGCGATGAAATGCTTCATCGCGAAGATAGCGGAAGAAGGGGAGACGGCAATGCGAAGATCAGTTTGGCGCGGGCTGTTAGCGTTCGCGACCGCAGCAAGCATCGGCCTGCTCACAATGGCGACCACGGCGGCGGATGCCGCCGCCCCGGCCGCGCTCGCCGTGGCAGCGCACCGGGACGCCCCGGCGTGCCAGACGTCCGGCCTGGACATCTGGGCCGCCACCAACCCAGGCAGCGCTTACGCCGGGGGCTACTACGACAGCATCTACCTGACCAACATGTCCGGGCACCGGTGCACGCTGTTCGGGCACGCCGGAGTCTCGACGGTGGGCCTGTCCGGTGACGAGATCGGCAGCCCCGCCGGCTGGGTGGGCCCCGCGCCGACGCTGGTGACGCTCGCCCAGGACGCGACCGCGGCCATCCTCGTCCAGGTCGGCGATCCCGCCAACTACGGCCCGACCTGCTTCCAGCCCGGCACCGGCCACCCGGGCCGCGTGCCTCTCGCGGCCGGACTGCGGGTTTACCCGCCGGACCGGTTCACCTCGAAGCTGGCCCCGCTCCCCGTCCTGGCCTGTTACCACCAAGGGCCAGTCTGGATGCACGTGGGTCCCGTGCGGGGCCCCGTGATCCCGCCTGACCACGGCTGAACTCCGGACAGCGGCTCCCTGGCGCGTACCCCACCGCCAGGGAGTTCGCATGCTCGTGCTGGCAGACACCTACCAGAACTGGTCGTTCCTCGACCGTAGGTAGTGAGACCGTCACGTCATTGCCCTGGCGGCCTGGTGTTCACCTCGCTGGGCGGCAGCGTAGTGCGGCTATCCAACTGGCGCAGCGCCACGTTCCAACCCGCCCACTCAAGCTGGGCTGAGCGGCCGGTTCCGAATTCACGATCTGAGGCATACCGCTGCGTCGCTGATGTTTCAGGATGGATACTCGCCGAAAATGCTCCAGGAGATCATGGGGCACGCCAGCATCACCACCACTCTGGACCTGTACGGCCACCTCTATCCGGGCGACATGGACCGCTACGCGAACCGCCTCGACAGCGCTGCTGAGGTCGCAGATCCGCCCAGAATCCGCCAGACGAAGGACGAGTTTGAGCGGGATAGTTCGTGACTATGGTGCTGACCTGCGGATAGGGTGGCGCGCTCGGAGCCGCCTATCGGAATCGAACCGATGACCTACGCATTACGAGGGTGTTCTCATGCTTTGCTCGCGGGTTCAAAGTCCGGCGCTAGCTTCATGTTCGCAGGTTGCTGCCGGTGGCGATCGTTGGCTGTTGATGGCAGTTCGGGGGCACCACGGGGGCACGCTCGCAATGCGTAGGCCAGGTGCTCGGTGGAGTGGCGCCGCCGCACGACCGTCCGCTCTCTCGGCCGGACATATCCCAAGTTGGCGCGGATCATGCGAGCGTTATGCGCTGTCGCCGATAGCTGCTGTCTCCCGTTGGTGGCCGCTGTTGCTGTCACCGTTGCTGCCAGCCGCGACCCAGGGAACCGGCGGCTAGGCGGCCGACGTGTCGTCCACCGGGAGAGACCAGTGTTGGTCCTACCTGACCGCAACGGAACCGTGAGCCACATGCTTGGGTGACAGGATCGTCTACCTAAAGCAGAGTACCGCAATCCATGAAAAAATGAATAGAAGCGGGATAGCTACCACTACACCGTGCCCCCAACGCCGAGGAATTCCCGACATGATCGACGGATAGCCCGCGGGGCGTTCGCGCGACTTTTCGAATTCTTTTGTCAGTTCTCGCAAACGTGCTAGCGCTGCGTTAACCGTTATGAACACCAGGATCGCGAGGACGATCCCGAGCACAGGTAATTCATAGAATAGCTCATCAGCCGCGCTCGAAAAACCGCGTTGGACTCCGTGGTCCTGAACCGCAAGTGTGGTCGCATATGCAGCAAAGAGAAACGACTGACCACCGACCAGCCAGCCGTTTCGCATCCCAATCAGATGGTCCTCGTGTTCAATCTGCAACCGATACGCGTCATAGATATGAGCGTTAATCTGATTTCGATCTGCCGTCTGAGATTCAGATCGGCTAGGCCCGCCTTTCCCTTCAGCTCGCGCCGGGCCGCTGCCTCGGCGATTTCCTCTTCTTCTATCCCTCCGCCATGCGCCCACCATGAGACTCCCCCTCTTCCTCTACGCTGCGGACCAGCAGGAGACGGTTTCTACCGTATGGGGGGCCCAGCTACTTCCTGCTGTAGTGGTTCCCCAAGGTCCTACTGTCTGCCATCTTCCTCACAGGCGCCGAATCCCTGCGAGCGGGTGCCGGGTTTAGGGCCGCCCTAGACGCGGTGGCCGCGAGCCGGACAAATCGAGAGTAAGGAAGACGGCTCTACGCCACACCCTGGTCCGTGTACGTTGAGCCATCTTGATCTGCGTGCCCTGCGAAGTGTGGTGCGGCGTGCGGTGGGCGGGCCGCCAAGGCAGAGCCCGCCGCTGACGCCGCGCCAGCGGCGCCGCAGGCTCGTACGGTGCCGTTGGTCGTGGACCTTGGTGCCAGTCGTCAACCGCTGGAGCACGGTAAGGCACCTAATGCATGGCTGTTCGATGCTCCGGCCCCCGGGCCGCTGCGTGAGTCGAACTGGAAGCGGTCGGTCGGCTGGAGCGCTGCCACCGCGGCGGCCGGGCTCAGGGGTTTAGGGTTCATGATCTCCGGCATACGGCGGCGTCGTCGGTTTGGCGGCTGGCGCGGACCCAAAGGTGGTTCGGCGGGTGCTCGGGCATGCGACTGCGGCAATGACGATGGATCTCTACGGCCACATGGTGGATGCCAATCTGTGGCAGGCTGCCCGGCTGGTCGGGGACATCACGGGGATACTTAGCCTCGATCCACCGCCCGAATTTAGGTGACGGCGTTCTGTCGGCGGACCGGCTGGTGCGGTCTTGATGGTGGTGGCGGGCGTGGCTTTCCTGCCGCTTACGTTTCTGCGGCTCGTCCACAGGTCCTTGCCCGGGGAGGCTGGCTGGCGGTTTGCCGGGTGGCCGCTGGGGCCCGCAGGGTCGTGGTGACCGGGTCTGGGCTGGTCAGGCCGCGGCGGCGGGCGGGCCGCAGGCGGCTTCGAAGAGGTTCATCCATTGGATCTGGCGGTGCCAGCCTTCGGGCAGGTGCAGGGTGAGGTGGCCGCGGCCATGGCGGGCGGTCCGGGCGGCGACGTCGATGAGGTCGCGGCGCAAGGTGGCGCCGCGGGCTTTGGCGCAGGCGAGACTGGCCAGGGACCCGGCGGCGCGCAGCAGGTTGTGCGCTATGGCTGCGAGGGCAACCCAGGCCGCGTTCGCCGGGAATGACCCGGAGGGCAGATGAGCCAGCGGGCCGTCGGTCCAGTCCGCGAATACCTGTTCTGCCTGGGCGTGGTCGCGGTGGTGCTCCTCGGCCTGGATGGTCGCGAACGGGGAATCGGTGAATACGGCGTGGTAGCGCCAGATGCCGAACAGCTCACCCTGGCCTTGCCCGGCCTGGCGGTTGAAGTCTTTGACCCGTCGGACGATCAGCCGGGCGGTGATCGCCTGCCCTTTCTTCGAGGTGAAGGCGGTATACGGGACTTCGGCGACCTGGGCGTCAGAGACCCAGCAGCGCAGCTGGTCATCCCAGATGGCCCGGGGATATTTGATGGGCCTCCAGGCGTCCTCGCCGATGGCGGCGATGGCAGCCCGCACGTGCGGGTTCATCTGCACGGTGACCGAGAAGAACGCCCCGGCCCGGCGGACGGCGCCGGTGAACGCGGCGGAGTAGAACGCCGAGTCGGCCCGCACCACCAGCCTCCCGGTGCACCCGGTAGCGCGGGCCGTGGTGACCGCTTCGGTGGCCAGCGACGCGGCACCCCGGGCGGAGTTCGCGTTGCCGCCGCGCAGCCGGGTGGCGGCGATCAGCGGGGCGGCCAGCGGCGTGCTGATGGTGGCGGCCAGCGCGTTCAGGCCCCGCACCAGCAGGCTCTTGCCCTGAATCTTGGTATGGCCGAAGGCTGCACCCTGCTTCTTGTGCCCATAGACCCGCTTTTGCATCGAGTCGATATCGATGAACGCGAGCACGTCCGCCCCGGGCAGCAGCGGGGCGCGGCGGGCCAGCTCACCCAGGAACTCCCGGTGCACCTTCTGCAGCTGGAGCACGTTCCCCCAGGTGAAGGCGCGCAGGAACGAACCCAGCGTGGACGGTGCCCGGACCCCGCCAAACAGCGCCGGCATCGCCCCGTGCCGCAGCAGATCCATGTCATCGATGCTGTCCGCCCCCGCGATCATGCCGGCCACCAGGCAGCCCACCTTCAGGTGCGGGTTCACCCCGCACCGGTCAGCGATGGCCACCTGCTCACCGGCCAGCGTGGCCAGGCCCGCCCGCTGGGCCAGCGCCATCACCGGCACCAGGCCCGCCCGCGACACGAGATTCGGGTCATCAAACGACGCGTGGATCCTGGCCAGCTCATGCAACAATCGCACTTGACAGGTGCTCCTTCGAACCAGGTGATGGAAGCGTCAGCAACTCCCATCGTCCCTGGTCAAGGGGCACCTTTCGCGTCAACGCGCCGCACCCGGCCACTATTTGCGCGGTGGATTGAGGCTTAGGCCGTCTGAAGGGGCGATCGAAGATGAGGACGACTAGGAGCCCGGCTGAACCGCCTGATAGCGGGCGGTTTACAGGTGGAGCCGCCTATCGGAATCGAACCGATGACCTACGCATTACGAGAGGCACACGAGTACGCCGCCCAGCCGCTACCTGCACAAACAGCTCGGCGGATACCGCTGCATGCACTGATTCCACTGGAATTTCGCGGTCCCTCGTTCCACGATCCGTTCCACGCCGGCACGGCCAGCTCGTCGCGTACTGCGTGGACGAGTCCGACCTCCCGCCCTGGGCGTGGTCCTGTCGCGGATGGCCGTGATCGCCCGTTGGTGACTGGGCACCTACGAACTAGGGAAGGTGCATCTGGTTGACAGCGAAAGCAGCAGCTGCCATGCTGCAGGCCGCCCCGGCGTGCGACAGAGCTACCCACCCCTGGCCCACTGCCGGATCAGGCTTGCGTTTCGACGCTAACCTGTGCCCATATTTGATGGCTTCAGAGGACTGCGGCTTGGCTAATTCTCCTTGATTCCCGGAGGCGCGGCGGGCCGGTTGGCCTGGACGATGGCCGAGTGCAGGCCAGGCGTGGCGTCGCTGGTGGCGGTGATGGTGATGTCGGTGAACCCGGCCGCCTGCAGCAGGCGCCGGTACTCCTCCGCGGTGAGGGTGCCGATGGTGCACCCGGTGAGCCGTTCCGCCTCAGCGCGCTGGGCGGGGTCGAGGTCTTCGTCGGCGATGATGTCGCTGACTCCGAGGCGGCCGCCGGGGCGCAGCACCCGGAATGCCTCCGCCAGCACACGGGGCTTGGCTGGGGACAGGTTGATGACGCAGTTAGAGATGACGACGTCCACGCTGGATTCAGGCAGCGGGATGTCCTCGATGTGGCCGTGCAGGAACTCGACATTGCCGATCCCGGCCTGGCCGGCGTTGTCCTGGGCGAGGGCGATCATGTCGGGTGAGCCGTCCAGGCCGTAGGCCTTCCCGCCCGGGGCGACCCGGCGGGCGGACAGCAGCACGTCGATGCCGCCGCCGGAGCCCAGATCGAGCACGGTCTCCCCCGGGTGCAGCTGGGCGACGGCGACCGGGTTGCCGCAGCCTAGGCTGGCCCGCACCGCTCCATCGGGCAGCTCGCTGGTGTCGCCATATCCGGCGGCGCCGAAGGAGCCGGCCGCGAACGCGTCCGGGCCGCAGTCAGTGATCTGCTGCCCCGGGCGGGCGGCCCGGGCCAGCCCGGAGTAGCGGGCGACGACAGCCGCCCGGGTGTCTTCCGCGCCGGTCAGGTCGCTGGTGGGCGGCATAGCAGTCCTCCAGAAAATAGCTCAGCGGACAGCCGTGGGCGGGACGGGAGAAGGCTTGCCCATGACGAGGTCCGCGGCGGTGGGGAAGGCCGCGTAGGTGTCCGCGACCTCATGATCGAGCGGCTTCACGTCTTCCATCGTTAATCGACGATAGACGATGGATGGCAGGGCGGCATTACTCGTCTGCCCCGGGGGGCGGGCTACCTGGGCGGGGAGCCGATCAGGATGCCGAGGCTGGCCAGTGCGTCGGCGCGGGCCCGGTAGTAGACCCAGACGCCGCGCTTCTCGCGGTCCAGCAGTCCGGCCTCGTGCAGCACTTTGAGGTGGTGGCTGATGGTGGGCTGGGACAGATCGAACGCGCCGGTCAGGTCGCAGACGCACGCCTCGCCGCCTGCGCGGGAAGCGACCAGGGACATCAGCCGGAGCCGGACCGGGTCGGCGAGCGCCTTGAGCAGCGGCGCGACCTGCTCGGCCTGTTCCAGGGACAGCGGCACCTGGGACAGCGGCGCGCAGCACACGGCCCGGCCACCCACCTGGTTAGGCAAGGTGACCTGCACCGCTGGAGTGCAGCACGGGCCTGTGGCGTTCTGATCCAGCACGGTCAGAGACTTCGACATACGTCTATATTGACAGATTCCGATGCCTTGTGGCAAACTCGGCAGCGGACGCAGACATAGACAGCTATCAATATCTTCGGGAGGTCGTGTTATGTCCCGCCGTCTCCAGCTCGCCCTCAACGTCAACGACATCGACCAGGCCATAGCCTTCTACACCAAGCTGTTCGGCACCGAGCCGGCCAAGATCCGGCCCGGGTACGCCAACTTCGCCATCGCCGAGCCGCCACTCAAGCTGGTCCTGCTGGAAAACCCCGGCCGGGGCGGCAGCCTCAACCATCTGGGCGTCGAGGTCCCCGACACCGACACCGTCGAAGCCGAGCAGGCCCGCCTGGCCCAGGCCGGGCTCGCGACGGTGCAGGAGAAGGACACGACCTGCTGCTACGCCAAGCAGGACAAGTTCTGGGTCCAGGGCACACCTAACGGGGAGTCCTGGGAGATCTACACCGTCCTGGCCGACAGCCAGACCTTCTACGGCGAAGGCCACGACCCCGCGTGCTGCGGCGGCCCTGGTGGTCACGTCGAGGAAGCGGCATCGCCCGGAGCCGCCTGCTGCTAACGGGACCAGGCTGGCGGCAGCTCGCTAGCAAATACGGGGCCGGGCGGGTGACCGCCAGACCCCGTATCAGCCAGGCTGCAGGCTAGGAGGCAGCCAGGCGGGGCGCGAAGCGTTCCACGCGGCGGATCAGGTCGGCCAGGGCCGCGTCGAAGCTGCGGGGCTCGCCGGCCGGGACCGGGTCGGGAACGGACCAGTGCACGGCCACCAGATCGCCGAGTTCCTCGTGCGCCAGGTCGCAGACCGTGATGACGAGATCGCCGTGGTGGCGGACCTCGCTGATGTGCCGAGGCCGCCGGCGGGGCAGCGGCAGGTGGTGGCGGGCGGCGGCGGCGATGGCACCGGGGTCTACCACCGCCGCTGGATGGGTGCCGGCGGATTCTGCCGGGACGCTGCTGGCCTGGCGCCACAGCGCTGCGGCCAGGTGCGAGCGGGCCGAGTTGGCGGTACACACGAACAGCACCCGCGGGGCGGTCCACGTAGCCGCCCCGGCCAGCGATTCCAGCGTCCCGGGGATCAGCTGCAGGTAGGTCCGGCGGCGGTCACCTTCGGAGCGGCGGCGGGTGATGACCCCGGCCTGCTCCAGCACGCCCAGGTGGTGGGCGAGCAGGTTGGACGGCATGGCCAGCATCGCGCCCAGCTCTTTCGGGGACGCGTCCCCGTCACTGAGCGCGTCGGTGATCCGCAGCCGGGCCGGGTCGGCCAGCGCCGCGTGCACCGCAGCCCGCCTGGCCAGGCCCTCAGTTATCTCATTACCCATTGACTCAATCTTGACTGAGCTAGTTGCCGTGTGTCAAGGTGACCGTGTGACCAGGAGACCAGATCCCGAGCCCGCCGCGTTGTGGCGCCGGCTCCTGGCCGAGTTCCTCGGCAGCGCATTCCTGGCCGCCATCGTGATCGGCTCCGGCATCGCCGCGCAGCGGCTGTCCCCGGGCCAGACCGGCCTGGAGCTGCTGGAGAACGCGGCCGCGACGGCGGCCGGGCTGTTCGCCATCATCTTGATGTTCGGCCCGGTGTCCGGCGGGCACTTCAATCCGGTCGTGTCGTTCGCCGACGCCGTGTTCGGCGGGCTGCGCTGGCGCGACGCCGCCGCCTACCTGCCCGCCCAGGTCGCCGGGTGCATCGCCGGTGCGGTGGCGGCCAACCTGATGTTCGCCCGGGCCGCGGTGAGCATCTCCACCAAGCACCGGGCCACGCCCGCGCACTTCCTGTCCGAGATCATCGCCACACTGGGCCTGATCCTGGTGATCTTCGCCCTGGCCCGGTCCGGCCGTGCCGCCTCCGCCGCGGCAGCGGTGGGGGCCTATATCGGCGCGGCGTACTTCTTCACCTCCTCGACCAGCTTCGCCAACCCCGCGATCACCGTCGGCCGGATGTTCTCCAACACCTTCGCCGGGATCGCGCCATCGTCTGCCCCGGCGTTCATCGCCGCCCAGATCATCGGCGGCGCCCTGGCCGTTGGCGTAATCCACGCGCTCTACCCGCGCCTGACCCCCGGCGAGGCCGCGGACATCATCGTCCCCCACCACGACCGGGACGCCGGGCGCACCGCGCACGACGGCGCGCTGCTGCCGAGCCGTTCGGCATCCCCCGGCCAGCCGAACTGACCACACCCTGGAGGGATCCAGTCATGCACCTGGTCATGATCGGCGGCAGCGACGCAGGGATCTCCGCCGCACTGCGCGCCCGCGAACTCGACCCCGGCGCCGAGGTGACCGTCGTGGTCGCCGACGCCTACCCGAACTTCTCCATCTGCGGCATCCCCTACTACATCTCCGGGGAGGTGACGCCCTGGCGCAACCTTGCTCACCGCACCACCGCCGACCTGGAAGCCACCGGGATGCGGCTGCGGCTGGACACCACTGCCCGCCGCATCGACGTGGCCGGCCGCAAGCTCCTGGTCACCGCTCCCGACGGGACCGAGGAACTGCTCAGCTACGACAAGCTCATCGTTGGGACCGGTGCAGTGCCGGTCCAGCCGCCCATC
This sequence comes from uncultured Actinomycetes bacterium, assembly GCA_963834515.1. Taxonomy (GTDB): domain Bacteria; phylum Actinomycetota; class Actinomycetes; order Streptosporangiales; family Streptosporangiaceae; genus RYN-230. Next base: position 255,819 of record CAWICB010000004.1, read on the forward strand.
ACCGGCTTGAACCAGCTCGGCCCCGCTGAGGGCGTGCACCTGCTGCACTCAATGGGCGACACGTTCGCTCTCATGCGCACCCTAGAGGAAGCCGCGCCCGAGTCCGCGGTGATCGTTGGGGCCGGGTACATCGGCCTGGAAATGGCCGACGCGCTCACCATCCGCGGCCTGCGTGTCACCCAGATGGAGCAGCTGCCCGAGGTGCTGCCGACCGTCAACGCACCGCTCGGCGCGCATGTGCATGCCCAGCTCACCGGGCACGGCGTGGAAGTCCTGACCGGCACCACGGTCAGGCGGATCAGCCCGGCCGCCGCAGGCGCGGCCGGGCGGCTGCAGGTGGAGGCCACCGCCGCCGACAGCTCCCCGGTCACACGCGCAGCGGACGTGGTCCTGGTGGTCGTCGGGGTCCGCCCGGACAGCGAGCTGGCCGCCGAAGCCGGCGCCCCGCTCGGGGTCAGAGGCGCGATCGCCGTGGACCCGGCCATGCGCACCGGGCTGCCCGACGTGTTCGCTGCCGGGGACTGCGTCATCACCCACCACCGGCTGCTCGGCGAGACCTACCTGCCGCTCGGCACCACCGCCCATAAGCAGGGCCGGGTCGCTGGGGAGAACGCCCTCGGCGGGCACCGCCAGTTCGCCGGCAGCCTCGGCACCCAGGTCGTGAAGATCTTCGATCAGGCCGCCGCCCGCACCGGCCTGCGCGACCACGAAGCCACCGCGGCCAGGTTCGACCCGGTCACCGTCCAGTCCGAAGCCGATGACCACAAGGCCTACTACCCCGGCAGCCACCGCATCACCATGCGGGTCACGGGCGACCGGGCTACCGGGCGGCTGCTGGGCCTACAGCTGTTCGGCCACAAGAACGCCGAGATCGCCAAGCGCATCGACATCGCCGCAACCGCCATCTTCCACAGCATGACCATCGACGGCCTCAGCGATCTCGACCTGTCCTACACACCGCCGCTCGGCAGCCCATGGGAAGCGATCCAGATGGGCGCCCAAGCCTGGCTCCGCGAAGCCAGCCACCACTAACCGCCCCGTATCAGCAAGGGGAGCCATGCCAGCCAACGACGCACGGCATTACCACACTACGCACCGCACACGCGCCGCCACGCTCAGCGCAGGCACTGCCGTGCTGCTCACACTCGCCGCAGCCGCCTGCACGGCCAGCAACCCGGCGAGTACCAGCACACTCTCACCGGCGCCTGCCACCAGCGCTGCTGGTGCAAGCAGCACCGCGGTCACGCTGACCGGGGCGGGATCCACCTTCGACGCGCCGTTCTTCGACCTGGCCTTCGCCAAATACCACCAGCAGCACCCCGCCGTCACGGTCCACTACTCGGCGGTGGGCAGCAGCGCTGGCATCGCCGCCTTCACCGGGCAGCACGCCGACTTCGGCGCCTCCGACGTGCCCATGACCGGCGCCGAGCAAGCCGCCGCCCACGGCGGCGCCTCGGTCCAGGTACCGGTCGACCTGGGCGCCGAGGTCGTCGTCTACCACCTGCCCAGCCTGCCCCGGCTACACCTGACCGGCCCCGTCATCGCCCGCATCTTCCTCGGCCAGATCACCAACTGGGACGACCCCGCCATCACCAGCCTCAACCCCAGCGTCAACATCCCCAGCGAGCCGATCACCGTCGTGCACCGCTCCGACGGCAGCGGCACCACCTACATCTTCAGCAACTACCTCTCCGCCATCTCCCCGGCCTGGGCCAGCAAAGTCGGAACCGGCAAGAGCCTGCACTGGCCAGCCGGCGTCGGGGCGGAAGGCAACCCGGGCGTCGCCAACGCGGTCGCCCACATCGCCTACTCCATCGGCTATATCGAACGGTCCTACTCCAAAGGCCCGATCCTCACCTACGCCGCCATCCGCAACCAGGCCGGGAATTACGTCATCCCTTCAACCGCGTCCATCGCCGCCGACGCCGCCCAGAAACCCACCATCTCAGCGACCGACTTCTCGATCGTCAACGAACCCGGTGCCAACAGCTATCCCATCTCCGGCTACAGCTGGGCACTCGTCTACACCCACCAGCCCAGCCAGGCCACAGGCCAGGCCCTCGTCACCCTGCTCGACTGGCTTACCCACGCAGGCCAGGCCTACGCCGCCGCCACCAGCTACGTCCCCCTGCCCACCCAGATCCAGCAACTCGCCCGCACCATGATCCAGAAGATAGTCGGCCCCAACGGAGCGAACCTGCACAGCTGAGTGGCTGCCAACGCAAGCACTAGAGGCACGCGAGTACGCCGCCCAGCCGCTACCTGCACAAACAGCCCGGCGGATAGCGCTGCATGCACTGATTCCACTGGAATTTCGCGGTCCCTCGTTCCACGATCCGTTCCACGCCGCCTGTACCCGCTCGGCCTCCCGGCCGGTAAACCTAGCCTCCAGCGTGGGCAGCTGGCCTGTAGCTACAGTAGTGGGTCTGTAGGCCGGGTCATGTGCCCGGATGTTGTCGGCGGCACGTGAATACTGACCCCGGCGTGGCATCCGAATTTTGACCCCCTGTCCGATGACTCTGGCTCCAGCCGAGCCAGGGGGTGGAAGGGGTGCTCTCAGTGGAGGATTGGGCAGAGATACGCAGGCTGCACCGGGCGGAGAAGATGCCGATCAAGGTGATCGCCCGGGTGATGAAGGTGTCGCGGAACACGGTGCGGGCGGCGATCGCCAGCGACCGGCCGCCGAAGTACGAGCGGCCGGCCAGGGGGTCGATCGTGGATGGGGCCGAGCCGCGGATCCGGGAGTTGCTGAAGGCGTATCCGACGATGCCGGCGACGGTGATCGCTGAGCGGATCGGGTGGGAACGGTCGGTCCGGGTTCTGCGGGACCGGGTCGCCGAGCTGCGGCCGGCGTATCTGCCGCCGGATCCGGCGTCCCGGACGGCGTATGTGGCGGGTGAGATCGCCCAGTGCGACTTCTGGTTCCCGCCGGTCATGGTGCCGGTGGGCTGCGGGCAGGTCCGCAAGCCCGCCCAGTTGCCGGTGCTGACCATGGTGTGCGCGTACTCGCGGTGGCTGACTGCGCTGCTCGTCCCCACCCGCACCGCGGCGGACCTGTTCGCCGGCTGGTGGCAGCTGATCAGCGGCCTGGGCGCGGTGCCGCGGGCGCTGGTGTGGGACGGTGAGGGCGCGATCGGCCGGTGGCGGGCCGGGCGGCCCGAGCTGACGGGCGCCTGCCAGGCGTTCCGCGGCACGCTGGGCGCCAAGGTGGTGGTCTGCAAGCCCGCCGATCCCGAGGCGAAGGGGCTGATCGAGCGGGCCCATGATTATCTGGAACGCTCGTTCCTGCCCGGCCGCACGTTCACCAGCCCAGCAGACTTCAACACTCAGCTCACTGGGTGGCTGGCGCTGGTCAGCACCCGGCCGCGGCGGGCGCTGGGCTGTTCCCCGGCCGAGCGGATCACCGCAGACAAGCAGGCGATGCTGGGCCTGCCGCCGGTGGCCCCGGAGACTGGGTGGCGGGCGCAGGCGAGGCTTGCCCGCGACCACTACGTCCGGGTGGACTCCAACGACTACTCCGTCCACCCAGCCGTCATCGGGCGCCGCATCGAAGTCACCGCGGACCTGTCCCGGGTGCGGGTGCTCTGCGACGGCCAGGAGGTGGCCAGCCACAGCCGGTCCTGGGCCTGGCATCAGAGCATCAGCGACCCCGCCCACGTGGCCGCAGCCAGAGCCCTGCGCCGCGACCGGGTCACCGCCCTGCGGCGCCCGCCCGAGCCCGAGGTGCAGATCCGCTCGCTGGCCGACTACGACGCCGCACTCGGCGTGGATGGGGGCGTGGCGTGATGGCCGCCGCCAAGACCGCCGCCCGCGACACCACCGCCGAGATCACCTTCCTCACCCGGGCGCTCAAGGCACCCACGCTGCGCGAGTCGGTGCCCCGCCTCGCCGAGCGGGCCCGCGCCGAGTCCTGGACCCATGAGGAGTTCCTGGCCGCCTGCCTGCAGCGGGAGGTCGCCGCCCGGGAGTCCCACGGCGGCGAGGGCCGCATCCGCGGCGCCCGGTTCCCCGCCCGCAAGAGCCTGGAGGAGTTCGACTTCGACCACGCCCGCGGCCTCAAACGGGAGGTCATCGCCCACCTGGGCACCCTCGACTTCGCCGCCGCCCGCGAGAACGTGGTGTTCCTCGGCCCGCCCGGCACCGGCAAGACCCACCTGGCCATCGGCCTGGCGATCCGCGCCTGCCAGGCCGGGCACCGGGTCCTGTTCGCCACCGCATCCGAGTGGGTCGCCCGCCTCGCTGACGCTCACCACGCCGGGCGGCTGCAAGCCGAACTGATCCGGCTGGGCCGCTACCCGCTGCTGGTCATCGACGAAGTCGGCTACATACCCTTCGAGCCCGAGGCCGCCAACCTGTTCTTCCAGCTCGTCTCCGCCCGCTACGAGCGAGCCTCGCTGATCGTGACCAGCAACAAGCCGTTCGGCCGGTGGGGCGAAGTCTTCGGCGACGACGTGGTCGCCGCCGCCATGATCGACCGGCTCGTCCACCACGCCGAAGTCATCGCCCTCAAAGGCGACAGCTACCGGCTCAAAGACCGAGACCTCGGCCGCGTCCCCGCAGCCGCCACGACCGACGATTGAGACCAAAGATCATGCAGGGGGTCAGTTTTCAGATGCCGCCAGGGGGTCAAAATTCAAGCGCCGTTGACAGATGTTCCTGACCTTGGCTGATACAGCCGACACGCAGGCTGACCTGTCGCTGCGATCTCAGCGGTTCTCGTTGATTCCCGGCAGATCGCAGGGCGATGTGCCCCGGCTCAGTCCGTGTCTTGATGCCTAAGTCCAGCGTGAGCTTCTTCCCTTAGGACGTCCAGTGCGCCGCAGGCAATCGTGGAGATCTGCGCCCACGCCTGCGGCCAGTTCGCGATGGGGAACGACAGTCCGAGTTCGGCGTATGCCGCTACTGCCTTGGCGCGGGCATCCCCGTGTTCGATGCCGTGACGGATCGTGCGCAACTTGATGAGTGTGCTGATTGCTGCTGAGCACCTGGCCGCCGCGGGCGGATCCAGTTCCTGGTCTAGGTACTTCCGCACATCCTCCAGCGCCCCGGCTCGTGGCGCCTTCCCGGATCCGGGTTTCGCGACCTGGCTAAGCGCGTCCGCAAGCGCAGACATCAGCGAGTTGAACGCGCCTTCGCTATCACACGGCTGCGTGAGCCGTGCGATGCTCGACGGATCTGGCCGCGCGAACAGTGGGAAGTCAGTCCGGCTCTCCCATACTGCATCCACGAAGCTCACCGCATATGGGATGTCCAGCGGAGCGGCCGATAGCGGCTGGGACGGCGGATCGGGTGGTGCCACGAGTTGCTCCACCCGGTCGATGTATTCTTCGACGGCCGTAACTTCGCGGAAGTCACGTATCGAGACCGGGATCCTCAGCTCCCACCGCTCGCTCTCCAGGTCCGGGCGCATGAAGCCGTGCCACAGGTACGGCTCATGTTCCAGCAATTGCCCCACCTTCCGCAGGATCACATCTGCCGCCCGACCTAGCAGACCTCTAGGTCCCGAACCCGCTAGCCAGCGCGCCACCTCCTGACTCGTCACCCGTGCTTCAACCACCTCCGTTGGTGATGGGGTGATACTCCTCTGACGCTCAACGAGAAACCGGACCGTGTCCTTGAAGGCCACCAACAGTGGAGCGGAGGCTGATCCCAGATGCCACAGCCCGGCTACTGTCAGCGCGAGTCGCGTGCCGTCATTTGGAAGCCAGTGGTTATTTTGATTCCAGGTCAGTCCGTACCGCATCTGGCCGCCACCCCGCCCCCCGGCGACTGGCAGCGACGCCAGCACCTCCGCTGCCACGAGTCCCTTCGCGTCCAGCAGGTGATCCACGTAGGCCCAGACTGGCCACTCGCCCCTCCGGTCATAGGGCGCGAACGTTTCTCGCAGAAGCAGCAGCTGATCGGGATCAAGCTGCGTCCGTAGCACGCCGTTCATCAACACCGCCCAGCTAGTCGCTGACGAGTTCTGGTTCGCTTACTCTGAGCTGTCACGCATGCTCCACGCAACACGTTTGGTGCTGTCGAATCGGTAGCGCCGATCGGCTAGGGCGCGGGGACTATCCTCATGAAGGGGAGCTGCCCTGGGGTTCTGGATGCTCCTGAGGGGGGCTGCGCAGCCGCGCACTACTCAGACAACCGGTGTGTCAATAGCGTCCGAGACATCCCCCTTGACCCCCAGGACGGAGAGTCGGAAGTCATCGCAGCTCGGGGCGTGCCAGACGTGTGCGTGTTGTGTTCGCTGACGTGCGGTTCGTTGGGTGAGGGGTATGCCGTGTTGTCCCTAATTGGTCCCCGGCATTGTTATCAGGTCCTCTTGCCCTTGCTTCTAGCCGAGAAGGCTAGCCTCTCAGTCTTGGCCTAGCTTCAAGACATGCTAGCTTGACACCATGACTGACCAACGAGAGCGCTTGCCGTTGACGGATACCTGCTGGTGTGGCTGCCAGCGGGAGACAAGCCGGGGTGCCTTCTGGGTTCAAGGCCACGACAAGATCGCCGAGGCAGCTCTGCTTGCGTTGGATCATGGTGACTCGGTCGCCCAACGGCTCTACGAGCGCGGGTTCGGGCCTGAACGTTCCGTAACGAATGCGGCTGTGGAGCGCGGTGGCTGGACTAGATGTGACCGCTGCGGATATCCAGGCAGGCCAGAGAGCATCCGACTGCACCAGGCGAGATATCCCAATTGCAACAAAGACCCTTGGCCATCCAGCAGAGGATGAGTATAAGCGTTCCAGGCGAATATCCTGCATAGGGAGGGCATATGGCACGAACAAACCAGCAGACCCACGACGCAGGTCGGCATCTTGCTGTGGCTGAGGCGCTGATGCGCGGCTACCAGGCGGCTCTCGTCGGCCCGTTCTCGTTCATCGAGGTGAACGGGCATAAGGCGCAGGTACAGGTCGCCGCCAAAGGTGCCTGGCAGATTGAGGACGTAGACAAGTACACGTCGGCCACGATCGAGCACGTTGTTCTTGTGGACCTCACAGACGGCCTTCGCGAGTTCTACATCTGTCCGGGCGATTCATTGCGTAGCGATGTGCGCAAGCGTTATGACCAGTTCTTGGCTAGCAAGGGCGGTATGCGTCCTCGCAATCCGGACAGCAAGCATTCCGCGATTTATCCGGAGCAGGTGCGGAAGTGGCGTAATCGCTGGAGGCTGCTCATTTAACCCAGTCGGCGACGCTGCTGTCATCCTCCTTGGCCTCGCCAGGCTCGTTGGTGTCAGCGTCGGCCCGAGCGAATCTCACCAGTCATTGACATCCTCCGAGTGCCGGTGCACGTCTCTAACGCCTGGTAGCCGGGTGCCGCACGGCGTGGCAGTATCGACCATAAGCAGGGGGTTACGCTAGCGCGGAAGTGGGTGGCATACTCGGCCTGTAGGCCGGTCGTGCGCCCGGTGGCGGCTGACTTTGGCGGATGCTGGCCACATGTGGGCTGACCTGTGGCCGCGTTCTCTGCGGTAGGTGGGTCTTCATCCTAGAAAGGACCGGTCCTTTGGGTGAGCTTGGAGCGGTTCGGCGGTACTCATATTGGTCAGAGCGCCGAGTTCGGAGCATTGCGGCTGACAATGACATTAATCTGAGGCGTCGCTGGAGACTTGGGTTCAGGAGTCCCGCGCTAAGCCTACTGCCCCAGGCGGAGATCATCGAGGAGACTAAAGCCCTACAGCGCCACGAAATAGCTCTCAGAGTTGAGACGGCAATTGGGCAGATTGCTGTAGCGGATTTCGTTACTCCCCCACCAGCTGCCTTTGCTAAAGGTTCTGGCGAGATTACGTTCAGCATCTTTAGGCGTTGGCAAAAGAAGGCCCAGCGGCACACAGTGGTAATTCACGCAAGAACCGAGAGCAGCAACTGTGCTAGCGTTGAAATATGTCTTTTTGGGAGCATTGATAATTGTGAAGGGTATCTCTCAACAGCCGAGAAGCAAGCTCCACGGTGGTCGTCTTCGTCACTTATTTGGATCGAAGGGTTTCTTGCTGATAGGGGTAGGAAGTTCCACGAACTCAACGGCGATGCATCAGTACAGGCCATGATTTTGGAGACTGTTTATGAGGGGCTGACTACTACGAATGTCCTCAGGCATACCATATCGGCGGAGTGGTTTGCGGAGGTCTATCATGATGTCGAAATAGATAGAGAGCAATGGACTCGTTTGAGGCGGGGGCATTTGCCAGCGACGGTAGACCGGATAGTGATTGGCGCGCCACTGTGGGTTAGGTCCATCAGCGGTTAAACAGCGAAATTAGCCTCATCGTTTGCCCAGTTATCCCACCAGGACCCGCGTGGTCACACTCCCACAGCTTAAGTGTCATCAGCGGCCGATCGCGTACCCTTTCCTTACCATCGAGGTGCACGGCGGTCGTTGAGGAGTCGCTGACGCAGGTCAGCAGGTCTTCGCGGGCCAGGCCAGGTCGGCTCTGGTCGCTGCAGGGGCACTTTGCTGCTGCACTTGGCTGGTTACTTGACGTTTTCAGCGTCAAGGGCAAAGGGTGGCCGATTTTCGGCCCGGTCCCCGTCCAGTGAACTAAGTGGCTGCCGCTAATCCCGAAGCAAAGTCAGCGCTCAACTTGGGCTGAGTGGAGTATCAGATTGCGCCTCGGCTAGACAGCCAGACTGCTCACTAGCCCAGCGGCTGCTTCTCTGCCCGCATCGCCGACAGCGTCAAGAGACCGGATCAGCGCCTCAGCGATCACGCGTCCAAGCAGTGGTGGAACAGCATTCCCAATCTGCTTGGCTATAAGGCTTCTATTGCTCCCAGCGAAAAGGAACGTGTCATCAAATGACTGAATCCGCGCTCCTTCCCTTACCGTCAGTGCTCTATCTTGGTGAGGGTGTATACATTTGTTCGACGCGGGGTGAATGAAGTTTACCGTTATTGTGGGCGACGGCTCGTCGGCCTCAAGTCGCGAGTAGCATGAGCTAAATCCACTGGTAATAAGCTAGGACTTCGGTATCGTTTGCATGTCCGGCTTGGACGCGCGTGCACTCCTGACTTTGTACTTCCCCGATATCGGCTTGCCGTATTCGTGGATGGCTGTCTTTGGCACGGCTGCACCAGGCACGGGGAAGTGTGCTTCAAGGGACCAAACGCTAAATTGTGGGAGGCTAAGATCAGGGGGAACCGCGAGAGAGACCAGCGCGCCGTCGCCCTCGCGGAAGAAGCCGGGTGGCACGTCCTACGCATATGGGAGTGTGACATTAGGCGGGATCCCAGCGAAGCGGCGTTGACTGTTCTTGATCGCGCGAAGCACCGGTGACTAGCGATCCGCGACGGAAGCCGGTCGTGCACCACGACGCCCAGGTGTGCTGGGCTGTTTGCAACTTCGCTGCTTCACTCCCAGCTATTGGCGCTTAACTGTCAACCGCCCTGGGCGGTTTAGCCCCTGCTCCCGATAGCTGCCGACTCCGGGACTTTCGGGCAGGTTCTGTCAAGAGTCGAAGATCGGCGAAGCCGACGCCGAAGGCGCTCTTGACGGGTTCTGGCCCGAACCCGGACAATTCTGACAGCGGGAGCAGGCACTGAGCAGGCACACCGCTGCCCCGGGGACCCCCGGTGACTGCTGTATTTCATGGTGGCCCGCGGTTGATGTTTTTCGCGCCAGCCGACCGGCGCTGGAGGCCGTCCGGCATGGCAGCTGCCGCGTGAGTGCCGGGCGGGCCGCCGTGTCGGCGGCGCGAGCGGCCCTCCGGGCCGCCTTGAAACCGTACAGAAGGTCTGCACAGATTCGGGTCCGCGTCGGGTCCGCGTTCCCTTGTCTGTGTTCCCTGTCCTGACATCTGCGGGCTACACCACCGGGGAAGCGCCTCAGGCTGGGCGCCGTTCCAGGTGGGGGCCTCGCAGCGTACGGGCCCGCCCCTCCACCCGCAAGGGCACCCCAAGATCCTTTCCAACCGCTTCACGGAAAGCATCTTGAGGCCCACCCTTGCGCGCGGAGCCTCTGCGGGCCCTGGGCCAGGAATCGCGGGCAGGCAGCAGCCTGTCGCAGCCGGCGCGAGGCCCCCACCCTCCACCCTGACCGCCGGTTGGCATGCACACGCTAAAGAAAGGCATGCGGCATGACTGACCCCCGGACCATTGCCGAGCATGGCAGCCGGATCATCGCCGCCCTCGAACACGCCTGGGCCGCCATCCAGGACACCCACCCCGACGTGCCCGATGTCGTGATCGTAACCGGGGCCGGGTCGAACCAGAAGGGCACCCCGGAGGGCTATCAGCTGCGCGGCCACCACTGGCCTGAGCGATGGGTGCTCGGCGGCCAGGACCAGCCGCGCGCCCCTGAGCTATTCGTCGCTGGGGAGCTGCTGGCCGTTGGGGGCCGGGCGGTGGTGGAGGTGTTGCTGCATGAGGCCGCCCACGCCCTGGCCACGAAGCGCGGCATCAAGGACACCAGCGCCGCCCGGGAACCGGTACCACAACAAGCGGTTCGTCGCCCTGGCAGCCGAGCTCGGCCTGCGCTGCCCCGATGTGCCGGACAAGATCACCGGCTGGTCGCACTGCACCCTGCACGGGCAGGCCGCCTACGACGCCTGGGCCGAGGTGACGGCAGGGATCGACGCGGCCCGGCTCCCGTTCCTGGTCGACCTGGTCCGCCCGGCCCGCCAATGCGGCGGCCAGGACCAGGGCGACGACGGTCCGGGCCAGCCCGCCAAGCGGGGCGGCCGGCGGACGCCAGTCGAGTGTGCGTGCCACCCGCAGCCGCGCCGCCTCCAGCTCACGCCCAAGCAGATCGAAGACGGCCCGATCATCTCCGGCCTGTGCAGCGACGCGGACACTGAGCAGCCCGTGACCATGGCCCGGGCCTCCGCGCTGGAAATGCTGGGGGAGATGCGCACCCTGGCCGACCGGATGACCCACCTGGCCGACCGGGTCCGTATCTCCGCCGACACGGTCGGGGACCCCGCCGCGGCCGAGGCGGAGATGGAAGCGGCCCGGGCCGCTGCCGAAGAACGTGCCGCGATCGCTGAGGCCGGCCGGGCCGAGGCCGAGCAGCGCGCCGCCACCGAAACGCAACTCCGCGCCCCGGCCGACGAGGCCGCCGAAGAGGCCGGCGGGCACCTGGCCATCGAGCAGACCCGCAGCCAGGAAGCCGAACAGCGGCTTGCCGCACGATCGAGGAGCACACCAGCGACGTGGCCGGGGTCGAAGCCAACGCTCAGGCCCGCATCGAGCAGGCTGAAGCCGCTGCCCGCCAGGAGATCGATCAGGCCCGCGACGAAGCCGCCCAGCAGGTCAGCGCCGCCCAGGCTGACCGGGATGCCGCCAGGGATCAGGCCGCCAGGGATCAGGCTGCCAGGGATGAGGCCGCCGCCCGGGCCGCGGCCGAGCGGGCCGCTGCGGCCGAGGCCCGTGCCGACCAGGCCCGCGCCGACGCCGCCAAGGCCCGCGAGCAAGCGGCCGAGGAACTGGCCCAGGTCCGCGCCGACGCTGACCGCCAGCGCACCGAACTCCGCCAGGCCCTCGACGCCCAGATCGCCAGCCTTACCCAGGCCCGGGACGACCTACGAGCCCGCGCCGAACGCGCCGAAACCGACCTGGACACCGCCCGCGCCAAGCTGGCCCACCCAGCCGCACCCGGCCAGACCGCCACCGCGCCACGCAGCTGACCGCGCGGCCACCCCGAAGTCCTGACTAGCCAAGTTCCGCGAGTACCTGGCCCCCGGGGGCCGCCCTGGCTGGTTAGCGTGCGCATGCCAAACGGCTCCGCATCAGAATGGCCGGAACTTGACACGACGGTTCGGAAGGGAAGCCGTCAATGGCCCAGGCTCAGGACGCACGCACGCCGACCATCGCACTCCGCCCTGCACTGGTAACGCTGGCAGCCCTGTGAACACATGTTCGCTTATAATGCTCTGAACAGGCTACTCTTGGGTTTGATTTGAGGCTCACACACATGCATTAACCCAACGTGACGGCAAGGGGTGACGCTCAGTGACTAGCGTCACCTCGCTGGCCAAGGGCTACGACCCGCGGTACCTGTCCGAGGGCCAGGCCGCCGGCCACGCGGGCGGGACGAAGTACTACGCGGACGCGGCCGGGGAGCCTCCTGGCCAGTGGGGCGGCCAGGCGGCGGCCCAGCTCGGCCTCCGGGGTGAGGTGGACCCGGCCGTCCTCCAAGCCCTGTACATGGACCGGGTGGGGCCGGATGGGGAGCGCCTGGACGCGCGTCAGCGGGCGAAGTACCGGCCCGTGGAGGAGCGGGTGGACGCGGCCGTGGCCGCCCATCAGGCCGCGCATCCGTTCGCCACAGACAGGGACCTTGAGCTGGTCCGGGTGGCCGAACGAGCCAAGGCCCAGCATTCGGTCCCGTACTTTGACTTCACCGTGAGCGCGGCCAAGTCGGTGTCGGTGCTGCATGCTTCCCTGCTGGTGGCAGCACGCCAGGCCCGGGCCGGCGGGCGTCATACCGAGGCCGGGGAGCTGGAGCGCGACGCCCGGGCGATCACCGAGGCCCTGGAGGCCGCAGCACGCGCGGCGCTGTCGCGAGCAGAACGCGCCATGTACGTCCGGACCGGGTACCACTCGGCCACCTCGGGTGAGTACCGCGACACGGCTGGGGGCGTTGTCGCGTCGTTTCTCCAGCACACCTCCCGGGAGGGGGACCCCCAGCTCCACGTCCATAATGCGGTGCTCAACCTGGCCCAGCGCGGGGACGGCGTGGACGCCCGCTGGCGGACCCTGCACGGTGCCCTCCTGTATCAGGAGCGCCTGGGCGTGGCGGCCGTGGCCGCCCGGGAGCTGGCCACCCGTTTGACCAGCCTGGGCTATGTGCTGGTCCCCCGCGCGGACGGTAACGGCTTCGAGGTGGGCGGGGTGTCCCAGGAGGTCATGGACGCCTTCTCCAGCCGCCGGGCGCAGATCACGCCCGAGGTGCGGCGCATGGCGGAGGAGTACCGCCAGCGGTATGGCCGGGAGCCGAGTCAGCGGACTTTGTGGGCCATGGCCCAGGACGCCACGCTGGCCTCCCGGAAGGCAAAGCAGCATGGCCGGTCGGACCGCAGCGGGGTGCCGCAGCGCAGCGCAGGCGCGGAGCTGGACGCCTGGGAGACGCGGACCACCGAGCGTGAGGTGGACACCCTGTCTGCTGTGCACGTAGCAGTGCGGGCGTTTGCCGCGCCGGAGGGCCTGGAACGGCCCGAGGTGCTGTCGGCGCAGCAGCGCGGGAGCGTCATCCGCCGCGCGGTGGACGCCGCCCAGCGGTCGGCCGCGGCGTTCACCCGGGCCGCTCTCCTGTGGGAGGTCCACCGGGCCATGCCTGCGATGGCTCCGGGGGTGGACCAGGCCGCCCTGGCCGAGGAGCTGGCGGCCGAGGCGGTGTCCTCCGGCGCGGTCCTGGCTCTCGGCCCGGCCCCGGACGTGGTGGACGTGTCGGCACTTGGGCTCCGCGCGTCGGACGGCCGCAGCGCGTACACCCCGCCGGGTGCGGAGCGGTACACCACCCCGGCCCATCTGGACCTGGAGGAGTACCTGGTGGCCGAGGCAGCCCGCGAGGTCCCCCAGCTGGTCACCGCGGCCCAGGCGGAGCTGGCGCTGGCGCTGTCGGACCTGGACCCGGCCCAGGCCGAGGTGGCGGCCGGGCTGCTGGCCGGGCGGACGGGCGTGTCCGTCCTGGTGGCCCCGGCGGGCTCGGGCAAGACCCACACCATGGCCGCGTTCGCCCGGGCCTGGACACAGTGGACCGGCGGCCGGGCCGTGGGCGTCACGCTGTCCACGAACGCGGCCCGGGTCATGGCGGCCGAGGGCATGACGCAGGCCGTCAACGTGGCCCAGTTTCTGGGCCGTCTGGAGGACGGTGGGTCCCGGGGCGCCATGCGCCTGACGCCGCAGGAGGTGGTGGTGGTGGATGAGGCCAGCCAGGTCAGCACGGAGGACCTGGCGGCCGTCCTCACGGTAGTGCGGGCCGCGGGTGCCCGCGCCGTCTTGACTGGTGACACGGCCCAGCTGGGCCCGGTGGACGCGGGCGGCATGATGCGGCTCATTGCGGCGGACCTGGGTCACTGGGAGCTGGCCGAGGTCCGGCGGTTCGACGGGGAGTGGGAGGCCCAGGCGTCCCTCGGCCTGCGCGAGGGCCAGCGGACCGCGCTCCAGGCGTATGACGCCCGGGGGCGGGTCCGTGGCAACCACCGCCAGGCCGCCATGCGGGACGCGGTGGCCCTGTACCTGGCGGACCACCTGATGGGCCGGGACGCCATGCTCCTGGCGGGCACGAATGAGGAGGCGGCCGAGCTGGCCGCCATGGTGCGGGCCGGGCTGGTCCGTCACGGGCGCGTACCCGAGGAGGTGGGGGTCCGCCTGGCCGATGGCAACGGGGCTGGGACCGGGGATCTCGTGCGGGCGCGGGAGAACTCCCCCGCGATCGACGCGGGCGGGCGCCCGCTCACGAACCGTGACACGCTCCGGCTGGACGGGACGACGCTGGCCGCCGGGGGGCGGGTGGCCCTGGCCCGGCGCCAGCTGCCGGACAGGTCCTGGTCGCGCCAGTTCCCGGTCCCGCTGGACTACCTCCGGCGCTCGGCCGAGCTGGCCTATGCCGGGAATGTCTACGTGAGCCAGGGCCGCACGGTGGACACCTCGCACGTGTACGTGTCCCCGAGCCTGTCCCGCGAGGCGTTTTATGTGGCCATGACCCGGGGCCGGTCCGTGAACACGGCCCATTGGTTCTGTTCGTGAGAACCGACCGCAGTTGTTCGTGAGTTTTGACCGCACCCCTGTCTGGGGGAAGTTGTTGTTCGTGAGTTTTGACCGCACCGGAGGGCTTGCGGTGAGACGGTAGATGCGCTTGGGGACCAAGGAGTGTCCTCATGCCGCCTGCGTCGAAGGTCGAGCTGTACGCGGCGATCCGCCGGGATGTCCGGGCGGGGATGTCGGCTCGCGCGATCGAGCGCAAGCACGGGGTGGGCCGGCGGACGATCGTGAAGGCGATGTCGTCGGCGTGGCCCGGGCCGCGTAAGGGCCTGCCGCCGAGGCCCTCGAAGCTGGACCCGTTCAAGCCGGTCATCGACGAGATCCTGAAAGCGGACCTTGATGCGCCGCGCAAGCAGCGGCATACCGTCACGCGGATCTGGCACCGGCTGATGGACGAGCACCAGATGGCGGACGTGTCCTATCCCGTGGTCCGTGCCTATGTCGCCGGGCGCAAGCCGCAGATCCGGGTGGAGGCCGGCCGCGGCCCGGCTGAAGTCTTCGTGCCGCAGTCACATCGTCCGGGGGATGAGGCGGAAGTTGACTTCGGCGAGGTCGTGGTCCGGCTGGCCGGGGCGGATGTCGGGTGCTTCTTGTTCTGCTTGCGGCTGTCGTTTTCGGGGAAGGCGGTGCACCGGGTCTCGCTGTCGGGCGGGCAGGAGGCCTTCTTCGAGGGTCACGAGCACGCGTTCCGGGTGCTGGGCGGGGTGCCGGCCGGGAAGATCCGCTACGACAACCTCAAGTCCGCCGTCGCGCAGGTCATCGGGTTCAGCCGGTCCCGGGTGGAGACCGACCGGTGGACCGCGTTCCGCTCCCACTGGGGCCTGGATGCCTTCTACTGCCAGCCCGGCATCGCCGGCGCTCATGAGAAAGGCGGGGTGGAGGGGCAGATCGGCTGGTTCCGCCGCAACCACCTGGTCCCCGTCCCGGACGTGCCGTCAGTTCAGGCGCTCAACGCGATGATCGACGAATGGGATGCCGCCGACGAGGCCCGGCGGATCGGCGGCCGGGCGCGGACGGTCGGGGAGTTCTTTGCGGTCGAGCGGCCGCTGCTGGCGCCGTTGCCGGCCGAGCCGTTCGAGACCGGCCGCTGGTTCACCCCGGCAGTAGACAGGTTCGCCCAGGTCACGGTCCGCACCAATAAGTACTCGGTGCCGGTAAGGCTGATCGGCCGCCGGGTCCGGGTCCTGCTGCACGCTTCGGACCTGGTCATCTACGACGGGCACGCCCAGGTCGCCCGGCACGAGCGGCTGCCCGGCAAGTCCGGCGTGAGGCTGGACCTGGACCACTACCTGGAAGCGCTGGTCCGCAAGCCCGGCGCGCTGCCCGGGGCGACCGCCCTGGAGCAGGCCCGCGCCGCCGGGAAGTTCACCCCCGTCCACGACGCCTGGTGGGCCGCCGCCCGCAAGGCCCACGGCGACGCCGCCGGCACCCGGGCGCTGGTCGGGGTCCTGCTGCTGCACCGCCACATGGACGGCGAGCACGTCGTGACCGGGCTGGCCGCCGCGCTGCGGGCCGGGGCGCTTACCGCTGACGCGGTCGCGCTCGAGGCACGCAAGGCCGCCGACGAGGCCGACGGCCAGCCCGCCCCGGACACGGCGCTGGCCGGCCCGTCGGCGGTCACGTCCCTGACCGCCCGCCGCCTGGACAAGCTGCCGCCCGATGCCCGGCCGCTGCCATCGGTCGCCGCCTACGACCAGCTGCTCCGCCGCCACCGCACCGCACAGGAAGGACCCCCGCCATGACCGCCAAGCCCCGCCGCGGACTGACCGAACAGGCCGCCGACGCCGCCGTTGACCAGGCCTGCCGGATGCTGCGGCTGCCCACGGTCCGCACCCAGTTCCCCGACCTGGCCGAGGCCGCCGCCCGCGAGCAGATGTCCTACCGCGGGTTCCTCGCCGAGCTGCTCATGGCCGAGTGCGACGACCGCGCCCGCCGCCGCGCCGAACGGCGGATCAAGGCCGCCGGGTTCCCCCGCGAGAAATCACTGCGCGGCTTCGACTTCGACGCCAACCCCAGCATCGACCCCGCCGTCATCAACACCCTCGCCACCTGCGACTGGGTCAGGAAAGGACTGCCGCTCTGCCTGATCGGCGACTCCGGCACCGGCAAGTCCCACCTGCTCATCGCCCTGGGCACCGAAGCCGCCATGGCCGGCTACCGGGTCCGCTACACGCTGGCCACCAAGCTCGTCAACGAGCTCGTGGAGGCGGCCGACGACCGGCAGCTCACCAAGACCATCAACCGCTACGGCCGCGTTGACCTACTCTGCGTTGACGAGCTCGGCTACATGGAACTCGACCGGCGCGGCGCCGAGCTCCTCTTCCAGGTGCTGACGGAGCGGGAAGAAAAGGCAAGCGTTGCCATCGCCTCCAACGAGAGCTTCAGCGGCTGGACCAAGACCTTCACCGACCCCCGGCTCTGCGCCGCCATCGTCGACCGCCTCACCTTCGGCGGCAACATCATCGAGACCGGCACCGACTCCTACCGCCTTGCCCAGACCCGCGCCGCCCAGCAGAACTAACCCCGGCACCGCCATGCCCCGCACCTGCATCGACACCGCCGACGCCATCGAGCTCGCCGGGATCCTCCAGCTCATCGCCCGCTGGCTCGCCGCCGACCCCGCCACGCTCGCCCCATCGTTCCTGGCCTACATCGGCCACCCCGCCTACGGCCTGGACACACTCCGCGCCGACCTGGACCGCTTCATCTTCCTCCTCGGCGGCAACGACGGCGAGTTCCTGCTCAGCCAAGACCCGCCCTGACCCTCCCAGCCACCCGCAGTGCGGTCACTTCTCACGAACAAAAACAACCCGCCCGGCCGCCAAGTGCGGTCAGAACTCGCGAACAACCGCGGTCAAAACTCACGAACGAAACCAGCCCATGTGGTGACTGGGCCGAGCCCGGCCCGGGGCCAGGAGCCCACGGCTCATGCGGACCCGCTGGCGGTGCTGGCCGAGGTCCTGGACCGGACCTCCAGCGCTACCACGGCGATCGAGGCCATGCGGGAGGCCCAGGCGTTCGCCACCCACTCCGGCCACCTGCTCACGATGTGGAGCGCGGCCGTCCGGGCCGAGGCGTACGCGGCTGTGGACCGGGCCGTCCAGGAGCGCCTGTCCCCGGCCGAGTATGAGCGGTATGAGGCTGAGCCTCAGCGGCCGGTGTTCCAGCGCCTCGTCTTGGGTGCGGTCCTCGCGGGGGCCGAGCTGGGCGCCGTGGTGGACGATGCCACCGCGCGTGACTTCACGGCCGCGCGTTCGGTAGCGGCCGTGATGCATGGCCGGCTGGAGGCCGCCGGGTATCGCATGGGCCAGGCCATCCCCCTGGCGCCGGAGCCGGAGGCAGCCCTCAGCAGCACTCCGGTCGGGGAGCCAGTTGACGCTTCAAAGCCCACCCGGGACCGCCTGGGGCCCTTGACGTGGGCGACCCGGGTCCCCGAGATCATCGGTCCCGAGGCCCGCCAGCTCGGCCTGGGGTTGGGGGAGGCACTGGACGCCCGGGGCCGGGAGCTGGCCGACGCCCAGGCAGAGCGCGCGGAGCCCTGGGTCCTGGAGACCCTGGGCGCTTTCCCGGCCGAGGGCTCGGCCGCGCTTCGAGGGGATTGGCTGGCCCGCGTCGGCCAGGCGGCGATGTACCGCGAGGCGGCCGGGATCACCAACCCCCGCCAGGTGGTGGGGCCGGTCCCCGAGGGGCATCCCGTGCTGGCCGCCGCCCATGCGGACGCAGTCCGCGCGCTGGAGATCCGGGACCCCAACCAGCTCGTTTGGGCCATCCCCCGGGCCGAGCTGGAGGCTACCGTGGCCGCATACGAGCGAGTGGCGGCCACCGCTCCGCGCGAGGTCTCGGCCGAGCTGAGGGCAGAGCGCCAGGCCGAGGCGGACGCGCGGGTTCGGGCGCTGGAGCTACAGGCCCAGGGCCAGACCGAGCTGGCCGCCCAGGCCGAGGCGCGAGCTGACGCTGGCAACGTCCGCGCCACAGAGCTGGAGGGCGCGGCCGAGGGGTACGCGGTCTGGGAGGAGTCCACGGCGCCACAGCGTGAGGCAGCTGAGCTGGCCCAGGCCGAGCTCAGCCGACGCGGGGTCGGGGCCAAGTCCTCCACGCGGGAGGCCGCAGTCACTCCTGCATCCGCCCCGGTCAGCGCCGGGCCGGAAGCGGAGGCTTATAGTTCCGTCCCCGACCTGAAGGCGGCCATGGCCGAGCCTGGGGACCTGGACGTGGAGGCCGTGGCCGGAGACGTGGACGAGGCCCTGGACCAGCTCCCCAAGCTGGACACGTCCACCGTGAATCCGGTCACGGAGGCTCGCCTAGAGGAGCTGGCCGCCCGCAAGGCGGCTCAGGCCGAAGCGGCCGAGGACGAGGCTCGGCGGGAGGCCAACCGCGAGGCGTACGCGGCGGCCCAACTGGGCACCCCCGAGCCCGGGGCGCCATCCGCCTGGGTCCGAGGATTGGCCACGCCGGAGTGGGGTGGCCCCCAGGCCAGCACACCCGAGCCTGAGAGCCTGCTTGAGAACTCAGGCGGCTCGTGGCTGGGCGGTGGCTGATTGCCGGGCGAGGCGGCGGGTCATGACGATGATCATGGCCCAGTGGACGTAGGTCTGGTGGCGGGCGGGCAGCCGTTCGTAGTCGCGGACGGTGCGGCGGTGGCGGGTGATCCACGACAAGGTCCGCTCTACCACCCACCTGCGGGGCAGGACCTTGAAGGTGTGCAGGTCATCGGGCCTTTTCACGATCTGGAGGGTGATGCGCAGGCGGGTCTTGGCCCAGGTGACCAGCTTGCCCGCGTAGCCGCCATCCGCCCAGGTGAGCTGGATGGAGGGGAAGGCGCGGCGCAGGTTCCACAGCAGCGGTTTCGCGGCGTCGCGGTCCTGGACGGACGCGGCGGTGACCAGCATCATCAGCAGTAAGCCGCCGGTGTCAACGGCGATGTGGCGCTTGGTCCCGTTGATCTTCTTCCCGGCGTCGTAGCCACGGCGGGCACGCGCGATCATCTCCGAGCCCTTCACCGACTGGGAATCGATGATCGCCGCGGTCGGTGCCGGGCTCCGGCCGGCCGCGGCGCGGACCCGGCCGCGCAGGTCATCATGCATCCGGGCGGTGGAGCCGTCCGCCTCCCACTTGCCAGCCCACCAGTACACCGTCCCGGCGGGCGGGAAGTCGGCGGGCAGCGCCCGCCACACCGGCCCGTTATGGGTGAGGTAGCGGATCGCATCGGCGATGTCGCGCATGCACCAGCTGGCGGGACGGCCGCCGCGCCCGGCCAGCCACGCCGGGGGCGGCAGCGACGGCTCGCAGACCGCCCATTCCGCTGCGGTCATGTCTGAGGGGTAGCGGCGGGCGCGGGTGCTGCGGGAGGCCCCGCCGGGGCAGCACCGGCACGCCACCGCGCCGGCGACCGGGGCCGGGTGGACACGCTCATCGGCGGCAGGGTAGAACGGCACGCAAGGCTCCTGGCATCGCGCTGGATTCGACACCCAAGCGATTACCAGGAGCCTCTTGCGTCACATCAGCGACACGCCGCGCCACGTCCAGGAAGATCCGGATGCGTCCGGCCTGCGGCAGGCAGGTTCTCAAGCAGGCTCTGAGGCAGCCGAGCCGGAGGCCGGGCTGTAGACGCCACAGAGCCCTGTACGGAAGTGCTGTCCACGTCTCCCTGGACGCAGCGCCACAAGCTCCGTTATCCGGCCGCGAAGTTCCGGCTGGATGCCTTCGGGTGGACTGCCACTGTTGAGACGATCCCCCAGCGTTAGCCGCGCCGAGTTCGAGCGCCGGGCACAGACCATTGCGGACCAGTGGCGTTGCGTCCGGGTTCAGGTGAGCCAGCCGGGCCAATGGCGTTGCTTTAGGTGAGCTGCCAGGGGCAGAGCAGGCAGAACTCGATTCTGCGGGTGATGTGCCTGACGGCAGGCTCGCCGGGCCTGCTCCGGGTTGCCCTCGCGTGGACGCCTGGCCGCTGGTCACGGTTCGACAGGCACCGGGAAGAGGTGGCGATGTGCCGGAATGCGGTCGTCGGTCCGCCCGGTCACTTCCAGGGCCATGACCACTCCGGCTCACAGCCCAGTTCGGGATGCCGGCATCAGTTGCCGCTGGCCCCGCCG
Source organism: uncultured Actinomycetes bacterium (assembly GCA_963834515.1). Classification (GTDB taxonomy): domain Bacteria; phylum Actinomycetota; class Actinomycetes; order Streptosporangiales; family Streptosporangiaceae; genus RYN-230. The sequence continues at coordinate 276,593 of CAWICB010000004.1, forward strand.
GGTTCTTCCTCTAGATATACGAGCCCGTTGCCGTCCGGGTCGGCGAAAAAGAACATCGGCGGGTAGCCGTCGAGGTGCACGACTTCGTCGTTGTGCAGCCTCGCGCCCGCCTGGCGAAGCCGCGTGTAGGCGGTCTCGGCGTTGGTCGTGCCCAACCGTACGGCCATCGGGATTTCGCTGTCCGGGGGCAGTAGCACCAGGCCGACGCTCGACCCGGGGGGCACCACTTCCACCAGCCTGGCCCCGGGCCACACCTCGATGTCGGTGCGCAGCTCGCAGCCGAGCACCTCTGTGTAAAACGCCAGTGCCCGGTCCTGATCGGCCACCGGGATCGACACGCTCTGGACTCTCGTCGTCATAGTCATGCTCGGTAAGACCGGCGGCCGCCAGGAAAATCATCGCACCGGAAGGCTCCCATCCGTCATGTCCCGATGGCGTTGCTTTCAGGTGAGCTGCCAGGGGCAGAGCAGGTGGAACTCGATGGTGCGGGTGACTTTGGTGACGCTGGGCTCACCTGGCTTGCGGGCGGGGAAGTCGCCGGCCTTCTTGGTCTTGCGCGGGCTGGCCCGGCCGGGGCGGTCGTGGGTGAAGAAGGCGGGCATGAGGATCTTGGCCAGGAACGTGGCGAAGGCGAGGTCGGCCTGCTCAGGGGGGAAAGCCGCCACAGTGGCGGTCGCGGCGGCCAGGGCGTGCGGGAAGCTGATCTGGTCCGGGGGGATGCCCGCCGCGTCCGCGGCGATCCCGGTGAGCCGGCTGATGGCCTGGTAGACGGCGAACAGCGCCCACATCTCCTGCATGACGCCCTCGGGGTCGCCGGAGCGCAGGACGGGCTGGCCCTCGCCCATGTCGGTCTTGTGGTGGCCGATGACTGTCTCGCAGCCCCAGCGCAAGGGGTACGCGCAGGCCAGGTCCAGCGCCGGGTACTCCTCCACGTCGAGCAGGTCGGTGACCAGGCAGAACACCTCCGAGGTCTGCTCGCCGCCGTCTCCTGCCGTGGTGTGCATGGTGTACTCGATGACGCGGACGGTGACCGGGGGCCCGTCTTTCTTCCGGGGTGGCTTCAGCTCCGCCAGGTACGTGCCGTCCGCTAGGACCTGCACCGGCTTGAGGGTGAACGACGCCGAGGCGCGCCACAGGAGGTGCGCGCCGGTGGCCAGGAAGGCGCGGGCGGCGGCCCAGGACAAGAACTTGCGGTCCGCGAGCACCAGCATGCCCGGGCCGAAGCAGCCCAGCAGGTCCGCGGCCAGCGGCTGCTCGGCGTCGGTGTACCGGCCGATCGCGGCGCCCAGCAGGCTGCCGGTCCCGGACTCCGCCGCCGCGACCCACCGGGCCTGCGGGAACGCCCCGTCCCGGGACTGGTTGGAGGACCGGCCGAAGAACGCGGCGTTCTTCGGGCTGTCCGGCACGTCCGTGACCGACCCGTCCATGGAGACCACCCGCAGCCCGCAGCAGAACACCCCCGGCGCCCCGTCCGCCCCGGTTGGCCCCGCCACGTGCTCGGACAACATCCGCACCGGATCGGCACCCAGCTTGCCGCGCCCGCGGGACAGCGAGGAGATGTTCGGCAGCCACCACTGGCGGCCGCCCCCCGCATCCGCCCGCCCTCCCGGCGCCAGGCGCCCGGCCAGCAAGTCGGCCCCCGCCGCTGGCAATACAGCCCGTCGGTCAGCTTGGCCATCACCTGCCCGTACCCGCAGTTCCGGCCCCGGAACAGCCACAACGCCAGCACGAAGTACACCATCAGCCGGGCCGGCAACAGCCGGCGCCGCTGCTCCCGCGTCCCGGTCACCTCGATGACCTCATCGACCAGCTCCGGCGGGAACGCCCTGGTCAGCACCCCCACCGAGATCCGGTCCGGCAGCCAGCCATCCGGCGAGAGCCCCTCAGAACCATCATGAGCCACAAAACGGTCACGATATCCCATCAGACTCTAAAGCAAGGCCATTGGCCAGCCGGGCCCGGCCGCCTGATCGTCTGCGGCCCGCGCACCGACCCGCTTACCGGCCCCTCGGTGTCGAGGATGTGCCAACAGGGGTGTACGGATCTACGGCCAGTCCGTTCAGCGGTGGCGGCCAACCGGCGCGGGTCGGGGATCAAGTCGCTTGGCCCACGTCGCCTCTACAAGTTCGGCATACCGGGTCTGACGGCGCGTACCGAGGTACGGCAACAGCTCGGTCATGATGCGCATGACCTCTTCGCGGCGTCCGCAGTACCAACGCCATTGAGCCAGGCGACCGTCCCGGTCACGGCCACCGAGGACTCGCGGAGTGACACGGCCAGCACCCGCAGCAGCGGCGAACCGCTCGATAACATCGCGGTCAGTCATGCTTACCTCGATAGCGAGACCCTCGCCGTGACGGCCGCAGCGGGAAATACATCCCTCGCCCTCGAACAGGCCAGCCGCCCACGCGGCCGTCGTCGTGTCCATGCCCGCGAGTGTACGGATGCGACTTCCGTACAGGCTCCGCTTCGGCTCTACCTCGGCCTCGATGAGTAGGGTCACCACCGCTGGGTCAGCCTGACCGGGACCACGGTCGCTGGCCTGCCCGGGTGGGGCCAAGACATCACTGCATCCCTTGGCTGGTCCGGCTGGCGCCGCTGCCGGTCGCGTTCACGTTCAGGTCCGTACAGGAGTTAGGCCACGTGTTGGCGGTCCCGCAGGACCAGCCCTTGGTAGATCTCCAAGGCCTCATCCGCCAGTGCCAGGGCGCGGTCCCGGTCAGCCCCGGCCGTCCGCTGGAGGAGCGTTGCGGCCGAACTGGCGACCACGGCCGCGAACGATGCGGCCCGCTCCCGGGTGTCCCAGCGCGCGAGAATGTGACGTGCGGTGTACATATCCCGGGCCGCGTAGGCTCGGATGAGCGCGAACGCGGCCAGGGCCTCGTCCGCCTCGGCCTGCGGCGCGGAGGCGTTCATGCCGCAGAGTCCCGGGCACGTTGGGCGCTGGGCACGCCGCTGGACGCGGACTCCATCCAGTAGTCCAGCGCGGACAAGACCCGCTCCAGGTCGTACCCCTCGGAGGCTAATAGGGCCTCAGCGGCCACGCTGGCCATGTTGAAGGCCAGGAGGTCCAGGGACCCGGCCGTCCGGGCCTGGTCCACCAGGAGGACGGCCGCCTCCTTATCCTGGGTCACCATGGCGCGGATGAGCGCATAAGCGGGCACGCGCCGACGCAGAGCCTCCGCTCGCTTACGGTCCTCGGCCTCGGCCACTGGGACCACCTCCAGACCCTCGGCCTTTGCACCGAGTGTAAAGCCGGGAAGCGGGCCAGGCCGCCAGGGTCCAGATGCAGCGCCTACTGGACGAACGATCTGGACGCGGGCGGCCTGGTCTGCTGGGCTCCGCCCGGGTTGATGGCGGGCGGGATGATCAGCCACTCCCATCCCGGAGTCAGAGTGCCCCCGCCGGAGGCAACTGACGCTAACGGCTCCGGAGGCCGCCCGCGTGATCGCACGAACCTTAGCGCTGACCTGCGCCGACTGCACGAATGGTGGCGGCGGCAGCGGAGGTCGTTCCGCGCATGTTCCGGATCACCATTTGTCCGGGCTGGGCTAGTGTCAGACCATCGCGTAGGACGATTCTCTTCCGGGATCTACGCTGTGACGGTGGAGAGGATTAGCGATGGTTTCTTGTCGTGGCGGCCGTTGATTGCCGGGGACCTTCCCATGCTGGCCGAGTGGTTGCGAGAGCCCCAGGTCGCCCGGTGGTGGAATCATGAGACAACCCTTGAGGCGGTCGAGCGCGACTTCGGCGCGAGTACGCGAGGCGAGGAGCCGGGGGAAGACCTCCTCGTTCTCCTCGACGGCCGGCCAATCGGCCTGCTGCAGCGCTCGGCGATTTGCGACTACCCCCAGGATCTCACGAAATTCTCGGCAGTTATCGAGGTGCCAGTCGGCGCCGTCGAGCTTGACTACCTCATCGCGGACCCAGCGCGGCGCGGTCGCGGTCTCGGATCCCGCATGATCGCTGCGGCCGTTGAGGACACCTGGAACTCGTATTCTGATGCGCCCGCGGTGCTTGTCGCCGTGGTGGCCGCCAATGTGGCCTCCTGGCGTGCGCTGGAGAAGGCTGGCTTGAAGCGGGTCGCTGAAGGCCCGATGTCGCCCGACAACCCGATTGATGATGCGCTGCATTACATCTACCGTGTTGACCGGCCTGGCGCCGCCTCGTCGGCCTTTAGGCGCTGACACGTACGAACGAATCGCCTGCGCGGACGGACCTCGGAGCTACTAATTTCGCGGTCGGCAAGAGGATGTACTCACTGAGCACCTGGTCCCGCCCGTCGTCCTCGCAGGCGCAAATCCCTGGGGAGCGGTGGCCGGGTCAAGGCTCGGCGGAGCCGACCCGGAGGGCGCCGCAGGCGGCCTTGATCCAAGTACAGCTCAATTCGGCAGCCGGACCGAACGGACAGACTGGACGGGCCTACCTCATCGGTCAACGGACATGGCTGAATGCCCTCACGCTCGGCGCGGCGATCGCAACCCCTGAGCCACGGGGGGGCTGCCATGTCACAAGACCGCCCCTGGCGGCCGGGCCGTCGGAGATAGCAGGTAGGCACGCTTCCCAGATGTCCAGGACCGCGCACGGCAGGACCTCCGGCCCAGGTTGGGGCGCGGGGTCCAGTGTGGCTCAGAAGGGGCTTTGCGTGGGCCGCCGGGGCGTCATGGCGGTCAGGATGCACTCGTGGGGCCGGCAGTCGGCCAGGGCGCGGTGGACGCGGTCTAGGGCGCCGGGGAGCCAGCGCCCCTCCAGCTCCAGCGCCCCGGCCAGTTCGGGTGCCTCGCGCCCGTACACGCGCCGCCACTCCGCCCAGACCACGCTCAGCTCCCAGATCACGGGCCAGTGTGTCCGCCAGCACGGCCGCAGCTCCTTATCGCGCGGCCACGCCTGGGACGGGACCAGGACCTGGTCCACCCACTCCGACAGCCGCGCCAGCTCGGCTGCGCGGGTGGATTGGTCCATGGCGGACCAGTTGGGTGCCGGGACGCGGGCGCCCTTGCTGGCCAGGTCGGCCACCTGGTCCTCCACGTCCTGGAGGCGGGCACCGATAGCGTCAACCTCGGCCGTCAGGCGCCCGACGCGGCCCCGGATGTCTTTCGCCATGAGCAGGCCGGAGCGGTCCACCACGGCGTCCAGGTGGCGAACCTTCCCCCCGAGGTCGGACAGGCGGGCCGCCAGGGCGGCCAGCGTCTCGTACGGGATGGAGGACCCGGCCTGGCGGGCGCGTTCCAATTCTTCCTGGAGGCGCCGCGCCTCTGCCGCCGGGTCCTCCCCCCGGGGGTGGTGTCCGGTGCGCCGGTCACGTGATGGTGCCCTCCCCGTCCTGGCGGCCGGGAAGCCCGGCCGGAGTGGCCGGAGGCCGGCCAGCACACCGCTAAGGTCTGGCGCCGTGGTGGCCCAGCCCGGCACCGGGATCTCGGTATCCCAGCCCACGTCCAGGGCCGCGTCCAGGACCGGCGGAGCGGCCTGGAGCCGGAGGCGGACCGCCAGCCTGGCCCAGGCCGGGCGGATCTTGACCACCACGGGGGACAAGTCCCCTTCCAAGATCAGGGCCCGGCGGCGGGGCAGGCGTCGCACGAACGCAGGCGGCACGGCCGGGACCTGGACCCGGCGCTCCCCCTCGGTCATGCCGACAGTGCCGCAAACGTCGGACACCGCGTCCAGACAGTCCGAGTCGGTCACACCCGGCATGATGATCTTGTTCGTGGTGTCCCAGATGGTTGCCGCGCCGTCTGCTCCCCAGCCCTCGCGGAGCTGGCCGAGGCCGTGGGCCACGGCCACGATGGTGATGCCCTTCCCGGCCGAGTCGGCCAGCCAAAGGTCCAGCGGGACGCGGACGATCTGCCGGGCCTCGTCCAGGAACAGGCCCAGGGGCGGGTCCAGTTTCCCGGCGGAGCGTCGGGAGCCGGACAGGCTGGCCATGCGCTGCACGTAGTCGGTGAAGCACCGGAACAGCGGCGCGATCGTGGTCCCGGCGACGCCGGGCGCGATCATGTACAGGGTGCCGCAGGACGCGGCGAACGCGTCCGCGTCGAACGGCCGGGCGGCCGGGCCGTGGACCATGGCGGCCACGGCCGGGTCTGCGACCCAGGTCAGGGACTTGGCCATGGTCATGCGGATGGAGTCCGGGGACCGGCCCTCCCGGGTGGCCTCCGCGAACACGGACCGAAGCTGGCGGGACGCGGCCGGGTGACCCGCCAGGACGGACCCGCCGATGGCGTCGCCCTCGCGGTTGGCCCAGTCCCAGATGTCCAGCACGGTCCGCCCCGACAGGGCAGCCGCATGCAGCAGCGCGGCCAGCGCGATCGCGGCCTTGTCCTGCCACCAGGCCATATCCCCGGTCTCTATCCGCGGCCCGATGATGCTGTCGGCGCGGATGAACGCCTCCGCCGGGTTCTCACACCCGGACACCACGTCCCACCCAAACGAGGAGGGCACCCCGCCCACCTCGTACGGGTTGAACACGAACACCGGGCCGTGCCGCCAGCGCGCCCCGGCCGTCAGGCTGAACAGGTCAGCCCGGGTGGACGTGGCGATGGCCGCGCCCGGCCAGTCCACCAACAGATCCGCGAGCATGCCGGACTTGTGCTTACGCGGCGGGGCGATCATCAGCCAGTTGGCCTCCATGGAACCGAACACGCGCTTACCGAACTGGGCGCGGCCCAGCCGCAGCGCGTAGGCGGTGGCCGCGGTGGCCACCATGCGCTGGCCCCAGGTCAGGCCTGGCCGGACCCGGCCGCCGCAGTGGGCGGCGGCCGTCCGGCTCCACTGGGTCCCCAGCTCGGCTAGGGATGCGAATCCCGGGCCGGGCCGCAGCCGGCACCGGGCCCGCCAGCGCATCGCGCGGGCCCGGTTGCGCTCCATGGCCCGGGAACCCAGGTTGAACCGCCAGAACAGCACAGCCACCAGCACGAGGGCCACTAGGTCCCCTGCCGGATGGGACAGGCCCCACCATGTGAGGCGGAGGAGCCCGAGGGCCAGCCAGGCCAGCCCGCGGAGCACCATGTCAGCGATCTTCACTTGCCGTCCTCCCCGCGCTGGCGCTTGGCTAGTTCCTCGTACACGTACGCGCGGGCCGTGCTGGCTGGGACTCCGGCCGCCGCAGCCAGAGCCTTGGCCGCGGCTCCGGCCGCATCACGCTGGCCATAGTCGGCGCGGTCGCGGTACAGAGCCAGAACGTGGGCCTTCTTGGTCGGGTAGGCGCTGGCCCCGGCGGCCAGCTCCAGGCGGCTCTGGCGCTGGGCCGTGTCCTCGGCCAGCTCTCGCAAGGATCCGAGCTGGCCAGTGAAGGACCGGGCGAACGTGTCCACCGCGTCCCGGGTCGCCACCAGCTCGGCCCGCAGGCCGTCAAGGGCATCTACGTCCAGGGCGGTCGCCTTGGTCTCGGGCAGCGGCGCGGCGGCCAGGATGGCGGCCTTCACCCCGCGACGGGTGCCTTTCATATCCACTACGGCGCGGAGCATGTACAGCGCCAGGCGGGCCAGCCCCCGGCCCAGCTTGGCCCACGGGCTGGCGTCGTCCTTCATGCCCAGGACGTGGCGGCGGACCACCGAGATAGTCCGGTCGGTAGTTAGCGCCAGCAGGATCGGCGCGGCCACGTAGACAGCCACCGACCGGAGGCTGGCCTGGTCCGCGGCCGTCCAGTTCATGAACGCCGACGTGGCAGCACAGATCACGATGGCGGCCCGCTCAGCCGGGGCGCCCAAGCCCTTACGAGCCAGCCCGAGGGCCAGCACAGAGAAAATGATCATGGCGGCGTCCAGTGCGAGAGCCTGGACCTGGGCAGCCACGTGTTCGTGCTTCTGGGAGAAGATGAACGCGTACTGCGCCGCGTACACCACATACAGGAGACCGGCGTCCAGCAGGCCAAGAAGCACCATACCGGCGTTCACCAGGCCCCGCCCGGGCTCACGGACCCGGGCGGGAGCGTCGCCGCGGCCGAGCGCGCGGCGCTCCCGCCGGGACAAGTTCGTGAGCATAGGTCCGGTCTCCGTGTCGTACTGGTCCAGGCCCCGGCCCAGGTGCCAGCGACGCCAGGCCGGGGTGTCGGGGGTGTTCTGTTGTGCGAAGCTGTCAGTGGCCACGGTCGGTCCTTACTGGTAGCGCGGGGGTCTGCAGGCTCCGAAGCGGCCGGGAAACACCGGCCGCAGGGGTCACCCGGCATGGGTGGGAACGTGACAGGCCGTAAGTGGCGGTCACAGCCCGGCCTCTGGTTCGGCGGTGGACATTGCCCAGGCCGTCAGGGTGGGCTCCCCCGCAGCCATCTCGGCCGCGTACTCCTCGGCCGTGGCCTCCTGCACGCCCAGGTGGGCCGCAGCGGTATAGGTGGCCGCCTCGGCCTCCAGGTAGGTCAGCCGGTCCCGGGCGGACAAGCCGGAGTCATTCAGAGCGGCCTGGGAACTGGCCGTGGCCCAGATCAGGTCCGTACGGGTTGGCTGGCTCGGCCCCTGGACGGGCTGGGCCCCCGGTGTCTGGCCGGTCATAGCCCTGCCTCCGGCTCAGGCTCGGGTGGTTCGGCTGGATTCCCGGCTGCTTCCTGGGCCTCGAAGGCGGCGTTCCAGGCGGCGTGCAGGTCGTCCAGCAGCCTGCTGGTTTCCTGCCATGGCTCGGACAGCTGCGGATGGACAGCGCGCTGCTTATGCCAGCCGGACATCAGGTGATAGCTAAGGATCTTGTTCTCATCTAGGGATAGCGGCTCGAATAGGGCCGGGTCGCTCGGCTGGGCGGGCAGCGTGGTGGGTTCGGGGCCAGTCATCGCAATGTGCCTCCAGTTCGGGTCGGGTTGGCGCGGCCGCGGTGGGCTGGTTCACAAGCCGGCTTGCAGTTCGGGTTCCGGCGGTGGCCGCGCGGACAGCTCGGGGGCCCGCCAGCTCCGCTCCAGCTCGGCCACCGCGGCTTCCAGCACGGGATCGGCCGGGGCCGGCTTGCCCCACGGCCACGGCTCGGGCTCACTCGGCGGGGGCGGGGCCGGGATGTAGGAGTGCCAGGCCTGCGGCTCTGGCGCGGCGGAGACCGCGGGGGCGGGGTCTTGCAGGGCTGCGGGCGGTACGGGCAGGCCGAAGATGTCCAGCAGCATCGAGCGCTGCACGGGATTCGACCGATCCCACCCGGCGCGGCTCAGCGCGTCCTCAGCGGCCAGTTCCCCGGCCTGATAGCCGTTGACGGCTTTGCACACCTCGCAGCGACGGGCCGCGCCGTGCTGCTTCAGCCGCCGCTCCAGCCCTCGCCCGCCCGGCTGGGACTGGGCCAGCACCCAGAACCCGCCGCGTTCGACCTGAACCTGGGTGAGGCGGGCACCGCGGCCCAGCGCGTGGTCGGTCAGCCGCTGTCCCAGCCGACGCTCCGGGGTGGTGCCGGTGTAGTGGGCTGCGTGCCCTAACGGCGGCCACAGGTGCAGCGTGTACACGACGTGCCAGGCTCATGCCAGCCTCAGACCGAACCGGACTGCGCGGCGGCGGCGGCCATGCGGGCCCGCCACCGGGCCGCGAACTCGGCCAGGTCGGTCACGTCCTGGCCGCTCGCGGCGAAGTCATCGGCAAACCGCCGCGGATACCGGCGGGTCGTCTTCCTGCTCCCCCGGCACACCACCGTGCACGGCAGCACATCCGCGATAGCCAGCCGTCGGACCGTCTCCCGGGAAACCCCCAGCCGGTCCGCGAACTGCCCCGCCGTCAAGAAATCCGCACCCGCCACGGCGGAAGGTGCAGGCTGAGGCGGGGCGAACGCTGCGGCCACTCCCCGCGCCAGCGCTTCCAGCAGCTCCGGCGGGACCACAGCCCCCGACAGCGGTACCTCTACGCGCTCATCAGTCACAGGAACGGGCTCCTCCCGAGTCGCACCCAGAGCAGCGGTGCCGTTGGTGGCACAGCCGGGATACTCTGACTCCTCTAGGTGCCTAGAGGAGTTGTAACACGTATAGAGGAGTTGAGGCAAGCGCAAAAAGAGTCGGGCGGCTCAGCGCCTGGCGGCCAAGATCGGCAGCATCAGGCCAGGCCCCGGCGCCAGGGTCCGCACGGAGTTCGAGCCGAGGTTGAGCTTCTGACGGGCCTGCGGCTGAAGCAGTTAGAACGAAGAGTGCTCAGTGGGCAGGCAGCTCGTAATTAAGGACATACGCGTCCGCGGACATGATGGTGTCGCAGACTTCGACCGCCCGGCCGTCCGTATCGAACGCGGTACGGACCAGCCGGAATACAGGCACCCCTGGCGTCATCGCCAGTATCCGCGCCTCAGCCTCCGTAGGCATCCGCGCAGTGACTTCCTCTGTGAACCGCTCCAGAGTGTGCCCGAGTTCTTCAAGGCGGGCATAGATTCCCCCGGGCCCGGGGTTGGGGTCTGCGATCGGAGTGCCATGCGCTATCTCGGCTGGAAGATACGAGGTAGCGGTTTCAACCGGTGTCCCATCAAGGGAATAGCGTCGGCTCCGAACAACTACAGGTCCAGAGTGGTTAAGTCGCTCACCTATTTCAGGCGGTACCGCCATCTCGTTAACCTGAATCAAGTCAACGTCAGGTATCGCGCCAGCTTGTTCCGACTCGGCAAGAAACGCGGCTTTGCCTTCTTTCCGGTGGCGCCGCGCAAAACGATCCGAGGCCAGCCTGTGCACAGGAGGCTTTCTCCGTACGTACACACCGCGGCCGTGCTCAGCACGAGTAAGTCCCTCCGCCTCAAGAAGTTGCAGCGCGCTCCGAACAGTCATTCGAGCAACGCCGTAGTGATCTATCAGCTGGGCCTCGGATGGAAGGCGGTCACCTTCACGCAGCCGCCCGTCCCCTATCGCTGCTCGCAGCTGGTCAGCGATCTGCCGGAACACGGCCCTGTCGCTGGCTGGATCCACCGCCAGGCCGTCAAGCACGCTGCTCATGTCGCGCCTCCCGGCCGCCGGCCGCTGACTTGTCCGGACGTCTAGTAGTCTCAAGCCTACCGAACTGCTTGATGGGAGTCAGCAGGTGACTGATGAGGACACACGCCACTCAGTAAGCGTCGCCGGCGTCGTGATGGACGCGGACGGCCGTGCGCTCATCATTCAACGCCGAGATAACGCTCATTGGGAACCGCCCGGCGGTGTGCTTGAGCGAAATGAGACCGTCATGGACGGCTTGCTGCGAGAGATCAAAGAAGAGACCGGGCTGGCCGTTGAACCAGTAGCGCTTACCGGCGTTTACAAGAACATGAGTCGAGGAATTATCGCGCTTGTGTTCAGGTGCCGGGCTATCGGTGGCAAGCTAACCGAAAACCCGGAAGTTGCTGGATTCCGGTGGGTCCGGGAGGCTGATGTGGGCTCGCTTATGTCAGAGGCGTATGCGGTTCGTGTTCTTGACGCATTCCAGCCACAGTCAGCACCGGCCGTCCGGGAGCACGACGGCGTTAATTTGCTCGTCCCAGCGGGGAGCTAAAGGCACGCTCACTACCTTCGGCTCGGACCCTGAGTTACCTCCAGGACCGTCTCTTACGCCTGCGAAGCGACGTCCTCCGTGGGGTGATGCGCGGCAGTCGTCTGCCAACTGATGCGCGACAGTCCAACTCGCGGATCGCGGCTATTTATGTCTTCCCTGACCGCCTGGGGCTGGCGCAGTCTCGGGTGAGGTGCCCTGGCCGGACGCTCTCTTTGCGGCATGTGCGGACATTCATCCCGAGGCCGATGCTGCATAGACATACAGCCGGGCCGCTCGTGCGTTGGGCTATGACCGGGTCGCCAGCGACGCGAGGCCCACTGGATAACCGCGCACCGACCCGCCGTTCGGTGCGGCGACGTTGCTGGCCAGTGTGCCGCTTGGAATGCACTGAACTGGTCACTCTGCGCGGTGCGCGTGAGTGCTTTCCCGAGGTTGGCTCGCGGGTGCATGACGCCATCCTGCAACTAGTAGTTGCACATTCCTGGCTTGACATGCTACCTTCGGTTGCAGATAGAAGCGGAGCTGGGTGGCTCAGACAGGGAGGCGAATCGTGATGCCAGGCCTGGTGATCGAGCGGGAGGTTGTGATCGAGGCGCCGGCGGAAGTGGTGTGGCGCATCATCACCGAGCCGGACCAGATCAGCCAGTGGTTCGCCGACCGGGTGGACCTGGTGGTCGAACCCGGCGCCCATGGCTACATGCAATTTGGGGACCAGGGCGGCCCTGTCGTCGTGGAAACCGTTGACCCGCCGAGGCGCTTCTCCTTCCGGTGGAACTACCCCGCCGGGGAGGAGCCGCTGACTGGCAACTCGATGCTGGTGGAATTCACGCTGACACCTGAAGGCGCAGAGCGGACCCGCCTGCGGGTGACTGAAAGTGGCCACGAGCTGCGTGGCTGGCCCGACGGGGAAAAGCAGCGCTACGCCGATGAGCACCGGGAAGGCTGGGCCGAGTACCTGGACCGCCTCGCCAGCGTGCTCGCGGATCGCAGGCCGGGATGACCACACCGGCCGATGACGAGCTGTGGTCGGCCATCGCCGACCCGTCTCGCCGCCGGGTCCTCGACCTGGTAGTCAGCAATAGTGACGTCAGCGCCAGCTGGCTGGCGGGCCGGGTGCCGTTCTCCCGCCAGGCCGTTGCCAAGCACCTAGTGGTGCTGGAACGGGCCGGACTGGTCAGCCGGCGCAAGCGGGGCCGGGAGGTTGTCTACCAGGTCCAGGCGGACCGGCTCGACAAAGCCACCCGGGCCATGGCTGAGCTTGCCGCCCAGTGGGACCAGCGCTTGGCCGCGATCAAACGGCTCGCTGAAGCAGCGCACACTACGCCTGCGGCACCGAGTTGCTGAGGGGCTAGACGAATACCACAACCCGTGACACGTATGTCGGAGGACATCATGGCGGACGAGGCTTCGGGCGAAGCCCGCGAATACAACACCGAGATAATCAACGAGTTCCGGGCGAACCATGGACGCGTCGGCGGTATGTGGACCGGCACCACGCTGATCCTCATCCACCACATCGGCGCCAGATCCGGAATCGAGCGGATCACCCCGGTGGCCTGCTCCCCCCAGGGAGAGGGCCGGTACGCGATCTGGGCCGCCAACGGCGGAGCGCCCACCCACCCGGACTGGTACTACAACCTCAAGGCCAACCCCAGGATCACCGCCGAGGTTAGCGACCAGACCTTCACGGTCCTGGCCCAGGAGCTAGACGACACCGCCCGCACCGAACTGTGGCCGAAGCTGGTCGCACAGTGGCCCAAACCGGTCGCGGGGTCCCCTGACCTCGGCGCAGCCCAGGCCAGAACCAGCCGGCAGTTCCCGCTGTTCATGCTGACCCGCCAGGACTGAACCGCAACGAAGGTCTCCCGCAAGGACTGGCACCACACTCAACCTGGCAACCCGGCGATCGGAGGCAGGGCAATGAACGCTCCCACCGACAAGATGACGAGCTTCACCTACACGACCTATATCCACGCCACGCCCGAGCAGGTCTGGCGAGGCCTCACCGACCCCGCCTTCACGAAGTGCTACTGGCGGCACCGCACGGCCGGACCGAAGACCTTCCGTTCTGACTGGCGGAAAGGTTCAACCTGGGACTTGGAACACAACGATGCCGGGCTCGTCGTGAGCGACCCCGAACAGGTGATCCTTGAGTCCGATCCCTACCGCCGGCTTTCCTACACCTGGCACTCCTTTACGCCCCAGTGGGCCACCGAGGTCGGAATGGATGAAGCAACCGCCGATACCTGGCGGGCCGAGCCCCGCTCGAACGTCACCTTCGACATGGAGGACATCGGGAAGGGCGTCACAAAACTGACTGTCGCCCACGACGGATTCTCGCCCAGCAGCAGCGTCCTCCAGGCCATCTCGCAAGGCTGGCCCGCCGTACTGTCGAGCCTGAAGACCCTCCTGGAAACCGGCACGGCCCTGCCTGCCACCTAGGCTGCCCCCGCGAGCGCGGTGCCATCGCAGTCCGGTCCGGGCACGAACAGGCCAGCGCGCCAGAACGGCTAATTTGCGCGTTCGCCGATACTTCCATCCGCGTTTCCATGGAAGCGCCGAATCGGCGTTAGGCGTGGCCTGAGCCAGGGACGCGTCTGAAGCTCCGAGACCGCGTTGATCGCTGACGCAGTGCATGAATATGCGTACCCTGGCAAAGCCATCCGGCGGAGCAACGCACTACTTTCGGCATTCTCTGAACTTGGACAAATTGGGTGTGAGTAGTCAAACCGGACTTGGCTGTTCAGGATGTGCGGGGAGCGGCGGGCATGCCGGGGTCGGCGGTGCGGTGGGAGCGGCGGTCGATCTGGGCGAGCTTGTCCTCGGCGCCGGCCAGGCTGACTTTGAGGCCCTCGACCTCGCCGAGCCAGCCTTCGCGTTCGGCCTCGGCGATGCGGGCGAGGAGGTTGTCACGGATCTCGGAGATGCGGGGCCGCTGGGCGGGGTCTGGCCAGTGCATCGGGCATCGCAGGCAGCTGTGCTCGTGGACGCAGGGGGTGGCGAATGCTCTCCCGCAGGTGCCGGTGGCGACTTTGCGGCGTTCGAAGTGGCCGAGGAATTCCTGCCATTCGGCGTCGGTGGGGGTGCGGTATTCCTCGGTGGGGCGCAGCGTGCGGCGGCGGGCCAGGAAGGCCAGGTGGGCCTGGATGGCTTCGTCGGGGTAGGCGGCTTTGTAGCCGAGGGTGACGTTGATGTCGCGGTGCCCGGCGATCACCTGGGCGATGTGCGGCGGGAGCCCGCTCATGATCGCGTCGGTGAGGAACATCCTGCGGAAGTCATGCAAGGTGTAGTGGAGCGGGGCGCCGTCAGGGGTGGTCAGCCCGGTCCGGGCGAGCGCGGCGGCGAGCATCCTGCGGATGGTGGCGGTGGGGATGGCGCGGTTCTCGGCGCCGGTCCGGCGCTGGAACAGCACCGGGGCCGGGGGCAGCCAGGTGCGTTCGTGGTCGTCGTAGGCCGCGACCAGGGGGACGGTGCGGCCGGTGCCGCGGATGCGTTTGATGATCGTGGCGAGCACGTCAGCGAGTTCGGGGCTGACGACCAGCAGCCGTTCGGCGTCGGTCTTGGATGGGGCGATCTGCAGCAGCGGCACCAGCTCGCCGGTGGAGGGCAGCCGGTATTGCACGAGGCTGTGGTGGCTGAGCTGGACCAGTTCCTCGGCGCGCACTCCGGTGGCGCGCAGCACTTCGATGGCCGCCCAGGCCCAGAACGCGCGGTCTTCTTCGGTGGTGAGGTTGCGCCGTTGGCCGGTGGCCAGGTCTTCGGCCCAGATGCTGGCGGAGGCGCTGCTGGTGGTCCGGGCGAGGGTCTGCCCGACGGCGGTGATGATGTCACCGGG
Organism: uncultured Actinomycetes bacterium; assembly: GCA_963834515.1. GTDB lineage: Bacteria > Actinomycetota > Actinomycetes > Streptosporangiales > Streptosporangiaceae > RYN-230. The sequence goes on from CAWICB010000004.1 coordinate 291,821, forward strand.
GCGGGCGCTGCGGGCGGCGTGCAGCAGCGTGGCCGCGCCGGCGTGCTGCTGGGCGGCGCAACGGATCAGCACCGGCAGGACCGGGAGCCGTTCACGGGTCCGGGCGTCCATCCGGGATTTGCGGTGCCTCTGGACTTTGCCCTGGACGGTGTCGGCGGGGCCGACGGGGCAGGGCGCTGCCCAGCGTGCGCACCGGCTGGGGTCCTCAACGGCCCACTGGGCCAGATCGAGGTAGAAGGCACGGACCGGGGTCAGGAACTCGCGGTGGCAGATCCGCTCTGTCTGGGTCACGGTCTTGGTGCCGTCGTCCATGGTGACGGTCTTCGGTTTGGTCCGCATCCGCCGCTTCCACGCGTCGGCGACCTCGGCGCTCAGGTGCAGGCTGTCGATGCCGGGGTGGTGGGCTTCCAGGTCGGCCCAGAACATGCCCAGCCGGCGGGCCAGCTGTTCCAGGCTGGCGTAATCCAGGGCGGGCTGGCGTTCTTTGAGGTAGTTGACGAGCAGGTCGCGGATCGGGCGGCAGGCCAGGCGGTGCCGGTCGATCATCTCCTCGGGGGTGCGCTGGCCGGCGGTGCGCAGTTCCCGCAGCCGCGCCGGCGCGCTGGGCCGAAGATCCCCAGCTGGCGCAGCAGCCGGTAACTGTCCGCGGCCCCGGGCCGGGCCGTGCCCAGCACCTCAGCCTCAGTGTCCAGCAGCTCCAGGAGATCGCCGAGCTGGATGCCGGCGAGCATGCCGCCCTTGGCGGCCAGGATCACCGCGGCGCGGCGCAGCGTGTGCGTGCGGGCGGTTTTCGCCGCCTGGCCGCCGGCTTGGCCGCACAGGCCTGCGAGCTGATCGAAGCCCTGCGGATCGCGGAATGCGGCCATGGCCTTGGCCAGGTCCGCGTCATACCCGGCGGTCAGCAGCCAGGCCAGCGAGGGGCGCACGATGCCACCGCAGACCGCTGTGGTCAGCGCCCAGGGCACCAGCCTGGCCCCCCCGCCGCGGCGGCTCAGCCACTGGCCGGCCAGCCTCAGCCACCCCGCGCCCGCGGCATCAGCGCCGCTGGCCAGCCAGCGCTGCTGCCAGCTGCCGCCGTCCTGGGCCTCCAGCCAGTCCAGCAGACCCTCAAGACCGCCCGGGCTGCGCCCGGATCTAGCATCGCCGGCCACCATCGTGGCCAGCTGGGCCAGGACCTGCCCGCGGGCCTGCAGGGTGGCCGGCCAGTCCTGCTGCGCGGGCCGTGGCAGGAACCGCCTGCGCGCTGCCCGGTAACCCGCCAGCCATACTGACGTGGCCGCCCGCGGCGGCCCAGTTTCCACCCTCACCGCGCCTGCCTCCCGAACAGCACGTCCAGTGTCCCGGGCCGGTAACCAGGCGCCGGGGCGGGCCGGGCCCGCTGCCGGGCCTGGCGGACCTGCTCGCTGTGATGGGCGAGCACCCGGCGGATCACTTCCTCCTGGCGGGGCGTCAGATACAGCTGTGTGGTGGTCAGCAGCGCGTGGCCGAGGACGAACTGGACGTCGGTGAGCGGCAGCGCCGGGTCGGCGGCCATCCGGTAGGCCGCGGTATGCCGTAGTGAGTGCAGCGTGGCGCCGGTGCCGGCGACCGCGCCGGCCCGCTCGAACATGCGGTGCACCGCGTGATAGCCCAGCGGCCGGAACGGCTGCCGCAGCGTCCACCACAACGGCAGCCCCCTGCCTGGGGGCAGCACGCCCTCGGTCTCCACCTGATACAGCCGCAGCCACACGAACGCGTCCGCCGAGGCGGGCAGTTGCTGCAGCGCCCGGGTCCCCTTACGGACTACGGTGATCAGCTGCCGTCCTGGATCTGTCCCGCCCCGGGTCGCTGACAGCAACTCGCTCGCCCGCGCCCCGGTGGACACATAAAACGCCACCAGCGCCCGGTCCCGGTGCGACCCCAGCGCCGCGAAGATCGCGTTGAACTCCTCATCCGGGACGTTGCGCGGGATCCGGGACGGCACCACCGGCCGGTACAAACCGCTGCGTTCACGCCGGTAGGGCTCCATCGGGTTGTGGTGGGCATGAGCCCGCCCGCCCCGCCGCGACCGGTCCAGCGGGAACGGATTCACCAGCGGCCCCGTGCCCGCCTCCACGTGGAAGTCATAAAAGCTGCGCAGCACCGTTTCGCAATGCGCACGCACCGACGGCGCATACGCCTGGCCCGACGCGACACCAGGCACCTCCGGTCCGGCCCGCCGTTCCCGCCAATGTGGGCGGACCGGCTTGCCAGCCACCACCAGCCACCGGCAGAACTCCCGGGCCTCGGCCCGGGTCGCCTGCTCCCAGGCCACCCCGGCCGCCCACACGAACCGGAACCAGCGCAGCAGATCCAGGCCATAGGACCGGATCGTCGCCTCCGACCGGCCCGCCGCCTGCAAATGGCAGAAATAGGCCCGGGCCGCTTCCACCGTCATGCCGCGGCTATCCAGCAGCCGGTACGGCTCCCACGTATCCCCGGTAGCTATCAGCCGGCCCGCCAACGGCACCACCAAGCCAGCCGCATCCACGGCCGGCTTCCCCCGATCGACCATGACCGGCGACCCTACCCACCAACCCCGCTACACACCACCTGAACTGCGAAAACACCTGCCGTAGTTCAGTCAACAGGCAGATCAGCGCGTTGCCGCCCGTCATGCGATTGGCAGGCTTCTGGACCTGTCGCACATCAACGGCTAGACATGTGTCGCGCATCAGTTATCGGATCACACCACCTGCGAAGCGAAGTCAGCGAGAAGTCTCAGTGCTGTTTCGTGGTCCAGCCCAGCGAGCGGCCCAAGCGTGTCCGCCAAGTAACCGAGGTCATTGGTGGGGAGTGCCTGACGGTACAGGTCGCGGAGCCTTTCCTTTTTGCGTAGGCCGTCGAGCTGTGACGGAATGACCGCAGCGGCGAGCTGGTCAGCGGGCCGAGTGAACTGCGCGTAGAACCTGAGCGTGGTGGAGCCTTCGGCGTGGCCGAGGCGCCCGGCAACGGTGTTCAAGTCCGTGCCCGCCGTGAGGAGCTGGGTAGCGGAGTAGTGCCGCAGCTCCTTCAGCGAGCTGGTGATACCGACCCGGCGGGCGTACCGACGGTACCGGTGAGTCATGGTGTCGGGGTTCCACGGTGCCCGGCCCGCGGGGTCGGGAGAGAATGCGTAAGCGTCTTGCGGGACAATCACGCCGTTGCTGGCCGCTTCGGCGCGGCGGCGCTGGAACCGTTCGCGGAACAGCTCGCAAGTGAGCAGGTCCAGTGATAGCAGACGCCCGTCGCCGGCCTTGGGTGGTTTCTCGATGCGGGTGCCCTGCTTGACGATGTAGTTGGCGGAGACCCGTACCTGCTGGTGGGTGAAGTCGAACCGGTTTTCCCGCAGGGCGGTGACTTCGCCGCGGCGGGCGCCGGTGGTGAACGCGGTCCACAGGTAGAGGCCGAACTCCTCGTCTTCGGCCCAGACGAGGTTGAGGAGCCGGGCGGCCTGTTCCGGGTTGGGTCGGTCTGGCTCGCGCTTGCGAGGGTGCGGCGGCCGGGCGTTCTTGGCCACGTTCCGATCCGTCCACTCGTACCGGACCGCCAGGTCCAGGGCTGCGGAGATGATCGAGTGAATCCGCAGGATCGTCGCCGGGCTCATCGGCCTGCACACATGGAGAGGGCACCGGCTGTCGCACGAGTGGGGCCGGTTGGTGCGATGGTCCCGGAGGGGCCCGCACCGCTGGTCGCAAGCGTGCGGACCAGCGGTGCGGTGTTCGGTCTTCGGGAGCCTGCCGCAAAGTCGTGAGCACTTCTTCAGCGCCGTGTACAGGCTGTCGAGGGAGTCGGCGCCGAGCTTGCGTACCTTCACGTCCCCGAGCACCGGCCCGATGGTGCGGCGGATGTAGCCCTGATGTGCCTCTTTGGTCAACAGCTCCAAGTCGGTGACTTCCAGGTACTTGTCGAGGGCCTGGCTCAGCGTCGCGGCCCGATTGGGGAACCGGCCACCGTCGGCCTCATTCAGCAGGCGCCCGAGCGTCCCGGCGGCGGCCGCTTCGTCCGGGCAGGTCTCCCGCAGGCGCCGCGGCCGGCCGGTGACTGGGTCGGTTCCGGCGTAGACGTGCACGCGGAACGAGCCGCTCGGCAGCTGCTCGATGTGGCCGCGGACGGTGTTGGCCATGGCGGAACGATAACCCGAACCACAGTCATTCGTTCCACGACCCGTTCCACGACGTCGAACGGCTCGTTCGAAATTCTTCTCTGAGCTGGAGCCGCCTATCGGAATCGAACCGATGACCTACGCATTACGAGTGCGTCGCTCTGACCGACTGAGCTAAGGCGGCGGGCTACCCTCACGGGCGGCCCAACGAGTCTACCGGTCCCTCGCCCGCGCTACACCGCTCCAGCTAACCACCCTGCTCGCCCGGGATTCGTGATCAGCTAATCGGCGTTGCGTCAGCACAACGCCGCTGACGTCACGGTCCGGGCCTGTACCTGGCGGAGTGCCGCGAAGCGCCTCGCCGGGCGGCAGTGGGCCACCTTTCACGTATCTGGCCCGCTAGGACCGGGACGAAACGGACATCTACTGCACCGGATCCGTGAACAGTGGGATCAGACCGGCCCCGGCGGCCCCGCCGCCGGTGCTGGTGTGGCTTGTGCGCCTGGTGGGATCAATGGGATCCGCCATCGGGCGCCGCTCCCACCCCGGACGGCCACTCCCACCCCGGACAGCCACCCCCCCCCAGGACGCTACTCCCACCCCGGACGGCCGCTCCCCCCCAGGACGCTACTCCCCACAAGACGGCCGCTCCCCAGGCCGGCGACCGGGAATCACCGGCAGAGCGTCCCGTTCCGGGGCACAGTGAGCGAGATCAGGTACCTGTTCACGATCGAGTTCACGCACGAGCTGCCCATCATGTACGCGGTGTGGCCGTTGCCGTCCCAGCCCAGCAGCACGCCCGACGCCAGGTCCCGGGACAGCGCCTGCGCCCACCGGTACGGCGTGGCCGGATCCCGCAGGTTGCCCACGACCAGGATGGGCGGCGCCCCCACGGCCAGCACCGACTGGCCGCCGGCCGAGCGCAGCGAGGACAGCGCCGGGTACGACCGCACCGGCCAGTATGCGCACGGCAGGCTGCCCCACATGATCGCCTGCCCGAACAGCGGGGCGGCCCGCCCGGCCGCCGCCGCGGCCGCCCGCCACCGGGCCAGCGAAGCGGGCCACGGGCGGTCCACGCAGTCCACCGCCGTCTCCGCGTCGGCCAGGTTGCTGTACTGCCCCGCCGCATTCCGCTCGTACAGCACGTTAGCCAGCTCCACCAGCACGGTCCCATTCCCCTGGAACGCGGCCGTCAGGGCCGAACGCAGCGTCCCCCAGTACGCCTGGCTGTACAGCGCGGTGGCGATCCCGCTGAGCAGCATGGCCCCGTTGGCGGGCTGCGAATCAAGATCATTGACCAGCGGGTGGCGGGAAGCCCGGGCCACCAGGGCCTGGATCCGGGCCAGCCCGGCCGCCACGCCAGCCCGGCCCAGCGGGCACCCGGCCGCGGCCTCGCAGTTGGCGATGAACGCCCGCAGTGCCACCTCGAACCCCTGCGCCTGCACACTGTTCATGCCGAGCCCGGTACTGGCCGGGTCTATCGCCCCGTCCAGCACCAGCGCACGGATGTGCGTGGGGAACAGTTGTGCGTACCAGGTACCCAGGTAGGTCCCGTACGACTTGCCGAGATAGGTGAGCTTCGCCTCGCCCAGCGCCGCGCGCAGCACGTCCATGTCCCGGGCCGCGTTCCGGGTCCCGACGTAGCGCAGCAGCGCGCCCGAGGACCGCTGGCAGCCCTGCGCGAACAGCCGGGATTCTGCCACGATCGCACCGACCTGGGCCGACGACGCCGGCACGTCATCGGTGGCGAAGTACTTGTCCAGCTCCGGCCCGGTCAGGCAGTGCACGGCCGGCTCGCTGCCGCCCACGCCGCGCGGGTCGAATCCCACGATGTCGAACCGCGCCCGCACCGCGGCCGCGATCTGCGAACGTGCCTGCAAGGCATAGGCCACCCCGGATCCCCCCGGGCCGCCGGGGTTGATCACCAGCGAACCTAGGCGTTCGGCCGGATGGGCCGCCGGCAGCTCGATGACCGGCAGCGAGAAACGGCGCCAAGCCGGCCGGGAGTAGTCGAAAGGAACCAGCAGCCGCGCGCACCGGAACACCTGGTCGCAGGTCACCCACCGGAGCTTCTGCGCGTAATAGCCGGCCAGTGTGACCGGCGGCGAGCCGGCCGGGTTCAGCGCGGCGCTGCGGCTGGCCGGGCGGGACGGGCGGGACGGGGGCGCGGCGGCGGTGCTGCTGCACCCGGCGGCCAGGGTCGCGCACAGCACGGCGGGCAGAGCCCACCGCAGCTTCACCCGCCAGCCTGCTCCCCGTACTTCGCCTCATATGCCTGCCGGGACCCGCACACGCTGGCTTTGGGGCAGGCGCACTTCCGGCCATCCCTGGTCAGCTTGACCACGACCTTGTCTCCCGGAACGCTGTGCCCGGTCACCACGCCGGGCCCGTCGGGGGTATCCACCTGCTCGCCGATGGCCGGGGCCTCCTTGCGGAAGTCCTGGTAGAGCGGGTGCTCGTACTTCAGGCAGCACATCAGCCGGCCGCACGCGCCCGCGATCCGCAGCGGGTTGACCGGCAGGTCCTGGTCCTTGGCCATCCGTACCGACACCGGCTCGAAGTCCTTGAGGAACGTGGCGCAGCACAGATCACGCCCGCACGGCCCGATGCCGCCCTGCAGCCGGGCCTCGTCCCGCGGCCCGATCTGGCGCAGCTCGACCCGGCCATGCAGCCGGGCGGCCAGGTCACGGACCAGCGCGCGGAAGTCGACCCGGCCGGGCGCGCTGAAGTAGACCGTGAACACGCTGGGCGAATCCACGTAGTCCACGCCGATGACCTTCATCGGCAGGCCGTGCTCGCGGACGAGACGGCGCGCTGCCACCCGGGCCTCGGCCCGCCGGGACCGGTTCAGCTCGTCCCGGCCGAGCTGTTCCTCGGTGGCCAGCCCGGCACACACCGGCAGCCCGCCCACCTCGTCATCGACCCACTGCGGGGCCCAGATGCACTCGGCCACCTCGGGGCCGGCGTCCGTGGGCACGAGCACCTTGTCCCCGACCGCGGGCGTGTGCGGGCCGGGGTCCAGGTAGTAGAGCCGCCCGTAGCGCTCGAAGCTGACGGCCATCATCATGCCCATCGCCCCAGGTTACGGTGGGATCACAGCGAATGCTCCGTTACCCCAGCCAATACCTACGCATAACGCCCGCGCGTGCCCCATGACCTGCACGGCTGCGCGGCCCGAGCGGGCAACCTCGAAGTTCACCACACCTCATCAGCGTCCCGGCCGGCGGCCGGCGGCAGCGGCACCAGCCGCCCGCCGTGGATCCAGCCGCTGGCCCCGGCGCTGCAGTTGTCCCGCACGCACAACCCGATGTTGAGCAGGAAGTGCTGGCCCGAGGCGTCCTGGCCGAGGGCCAGGAAAGCAGGGACGGTACTGGCTCCCGCGGTACCATCCAGGCGGCGCTGGTAGACCACACTCAGCGGTTGCCCGGTGGCGGCCGAGAAGGTCGTCACGGTCAGATCCCGGGGGACCGTACTGCCTAGCCCGGGGTTACCGGCGACCCGGCCGTGCAGCACGACGGCGGTAATGGTCGCGCCATCCGGGCTGATCAGCGCCTGCGCCAGATAGGGGAACCGGGCTGACTCCCGGAGCAGCAGGCGCCCGCTGCCCAGCCCGCCACCGGTCGCCGGATTGAGCGCCCGGACCTCGGCTGTCCGCAGCGGTCCCAGGCAGGTCTCGTGGAGCAGCACCGACCGGCACGCCTGTCCGAGGTAGACCAGCTGGCGGTTGTCGCTGGTCCAGGACAGGCTGTCCACCGTGAACAAATGGGGGCTGCTGTCTCCCGTGTACCGCCAGACGGTCCTGGCCCCCGTGGCGAGGCTGATGGCCAGGATGTAATCCGGGTGGGGCCGCGCGCAGACCGCCTGGCGGCCAGCGCACGTCTGCACTCGCGGGGTGAAGCTCATCGCCACGGCGATCCGCGACCCGTCTGGCGAGACAGACAGGGCGTCAGCCGCCCAATCGCGGTTCGCCAGTGCGCCGCCCGGAACGGCCGAGAACGCGGCCACCCGGCCCGCTGCCGTCAGCCGGAACTTGTAGAGCCGCTCACCCTGGTTTCCCCCGGGCGGGAAGGCGACTGCGAAGAACGTGCCGTTGTCATCCGCGGTAGTGAGGTTATAGCCCGTAGCGTTGCCCGGGGGGACGGGGACGGTGCTGGTCACCCGGCCGGTGGCGGTGGACCGCACCACCGGGCGGCCGCTGAGGCCAGTCTCTACGTAGTAGCGGGGGACGCCGGGGGGCAGCCCGGCCGCGGGTCCTGCGGACGGCCCGGAGAGGCGGCTGGCCAGCACGGCCAGCCCGATCACCAGGGCGACGCCCAGGGCGGCGGCGACTGGCGCCAGCCAGCCCGGCCAGCCCGCCCGGCGGGGCTGATCTGGCCGGCCCAGCCGGCGCTGGCCCCGCTCGCGGCGTTCGGGAGCGACGAGCGGGCGGAGCGATTCTTCCGGCACCGCGCGGGCCGCGGCCGCGAGCGCGTCGGCCAGCCTCTGCTCTGTCCTGGTCACGATGACTCCCCGAGGTCGCGGGCCAGCGCGGCGAGCCCGCGCGCGGCGGTGGACTTGACCGTGCCTGGCCTGATCCCCAGCACCTGGGCGATCTCGGCTTCGGGCAGGCCCAGCCAGTACCGGAGCACCAGCACCTCACGGCGCCGGCGAGGCAGCCAGGCCCAGCGCGGCCAGCACCTGCCGGCGGTCTTCGGCCAGGATGACCTCGTGTTCCGCCGACTGCTGGGTGGCGTTCCGGCCGGGGAACTCGCCCGCGCGCCCGGCCCGGCGCGCGAGCGCCCTCCGGCGCAGTGTGCTGCGGCACCGGTTGAGCACGGCGGCGCGGACGTACGTGACGGCCCCGTCCCCGGCGGGCAGCAGATCCCGGACGCACAGCCGGGCGAACACGTCCTGCACGGCGTCCTCAGCCGACGGCCGGTCGCCCAGCAGCAGGATAGCCAGCCGGACCAGTTCGGCGTGGTGCGCCCGGAACACGGCGGTTACGCCGGGCGCCCCGGCCGGATCTCGCGCCGCGGCGGCTGCGGACCAGCTGGGATCCTGGCCGCGATCCGGAGCCCGCCCGGCCCCGGAGAGTGGGTAGCTCATATCTCTTGCACGCCCGGCCACCGCATTGGTTGCTCGCCGTCGCCCACCATCTTGCCCGCGGGCCGCCGGAATGGCTAACCCTACATATGTCGGTTAGCCATTCGCCGGTCGCAGGGGAACGGCCAGCTCGGCGCGGTGCCGTGAGGTGGTGCGTCAGGCGATGGGCGAGCCGGCCGGGAGCACGGCCGCGAGCACCCGGCGGTGCGTCGGCACCGCCTCGGCGTGCCGCTGCTGGCCGGCCGCGGTGAGCGTGACGTAGATGCCGCGCCGGTCCTCACCGCACAGGCACCGCTCGACCAGGCCGTGCTTCTCCAGCCGGTCGATCAGCCGGGACAGCGCGCTCTGGCTCAGATGCACGGCACCGGCCAGTTCCTGGGCCCGGAAGTTACGCTCCGGGCGTTCGGCCAGCCGGTCCAGCACCTCGAACTCGCTCACCCCGAGCCCGTGCTGCTGGCCCAGCTCGTGCTCGAGGGCGGCCCACGCCGCCGCGTGCCTGGCGGCCAGCGACCGCCAGGCGATCACTACCGGCTCACCGGACGGCCCGGTCGGCCCGGACACGGTGCTGCCCGTGGCGCTGGCTGGCTCCTCGGCGCACACCGGCACGGCCGCCAGGGCGCCGGCCGCGTCGCGCCGGTCCAGGCCGGGCTCGGTCCCGCTCACGGGCGCAGCTTAGCGCGTCACTCAGTTAGATGCAACTACATTAATTGCACTTGCATCTAGTGCATCTGCATGCATAATCTCTACGTCCATGGAGTCATCAAGCCGCACTGAGGCTTCCCGCCTCCCGTCCGTCCAGCTAGCGGCAGCACCGGCCCACGCTGCCGCGGCCCAGCACTGGCGGCCCGGTACCCGTCCCCGGCCCGGTACCCGTCTCCGACCCGGTACCCGTCCCCGACCCGGTACCGGTCCCGGTGGAAGACTGCGCCGACGCCTGATCCGCCGTATCCCATCAGCGCGGTGCATTTGTGGTCACGCGTGACCACAAATGCACCGCGCTAACGGTTCGAAGGGGCGATGTGTCGGACGCTGGCTGCACGCTTGACCCATGCCGCGAGAACTGCCGGACGACTGCCTCGACCTGATGTACGACCAATCCGGCGTGATCAGCCGAACGCAGGCCCTGAGTTCCGGAGTGAGCCCAGCCACGGTGCGGGCACGAGTGCGCGCCGGGCACTGGCAGCGGCTCCAGCGGGGCGTCTACGCCACGTTCACCGGAGAACCGGGCCGGGAGGCCCAGCTCTGGGGTGCGCTACGCAGAGCCGGGCCCGATGCCGTGCTCAGTCACTACACCGCCGCCGAACAGTGGCGGCTCACCACTCCGCACACGGCCGCCATCCACGTCACGGTGCCCAGGCAGCAGCATGTGCGCGCGATCCGGGGCGTCGTGGTGCACCGGTCCAGCCGGGTGGCAGAAGCACTGCATTTCGGCTCGTTACCGCCGCGCACCCGGATCGACGAGACCACGCTCGACCTCACCCAGGTCAGCAGAACGCTCGACGACGCGCTGGCCTGGCTGGCCCAGGCCTGCGGGGCCCGGCTCACCACGGCGGCCCTGCTGCGCGCGGCCATGGCCCGCCGGGCCCGGGTGCGCTGGCGGCCAGAGCTGGCCGTCGCACTGGATGACATCGGCGACGGAGCCCACTCCATCCTGGAGCTGCGCTACATCCGGCAGGTGGAGCGGCCGCATCGGCTGCCGCACGCCGAGCGCCAGGCACGGGCGATCGGCGGGGGGCGGACCAGGTACCGCGATGCCCTGTACGCGGACTTCGGCGTGGTGGTGGAGGCCGATGGCCGTGTCGCGCACCCGCTCGAAGAACGCTGGCAGGACCACCACCGGGACAACGCCGCCGCGGTCAACGGCCTGGTCACGCTGCGGTACAGCTGGATCGACGTGTCTCAGCGCCCGTGCGTGGTCGCCGCCGAGGTCGCCGCGGCCCTGCAGCGGCGCGGCTGGCGCGGGGTGCCGCACCCCTGCTGCCCCACGTGTCCCATCCGTTGATGCCCATCCGTTAGCGCGGTGCATTTGTGGTCACGCGTGACCACAAATGCACCGCGCTGATCGGGGCGTCCGGGGTCAGCCGGGGCGTCCGGGGTCAGCCGGGGCGTCCTGGGTCAGCCGGCCAGCAGGGCCAGCGCCATCTCCTCGACGGCCAGCAGGGGGGCCACGTTGAGCTCGAGCCGTTCCCGGCAGGTCATGATGGCCTCGATCCGGCGCACGGTGGATTCCGGGCGGCCCGCGGCGGCCAGCTGGCGCAGCTCGTCTTCGTAGCCCGCGCTGGCCAGGTCCAGGTCGGCGTCGGCGCCCAGCTGCACGACCAGGACGTCGCGGTAGAACGCGGCCAGGTCGAGCAGCGCGCGGTCCAGCGCGTCCCGCTTCAGCCGGGTGGCCCGGGACTTCTGCCGGGCCTCCAGATCGGACAGCGCGCCGGCCGCGCCGCGGACCGCCTTGGCCACGCCCTTGCCGGTGGACCCTTCGCCGAACGCCTTGCGCAGCGCTGCGCGCTCCGGCTCGTTCAGCTCCTCGGTGACCGCGGCCGCTTCCTGCTCGGCCGCCTTGACCAGGCCGGCCGCCGCGGTCAGCGCGGCGCCCAGGCTGACCACCCGGGCCGGCACGCGGAGCACGTCGGCCCGCCGCTGCGCGGCGTCCGGGTCGGTGGCCAGCCGCCGGGCCCGGCCCACGTGGCCCTGCGCGGCCCGGGCCGCGGCCAGCGCCCGCGCGGGGTCCACGCCGTCCCGGCGGGTCAGCACTTCGGCCACGGCCGCGGCCGGCGGGGTGCGCAGCGTGACCAGGCGGCACCGGGACCGGATCGTGGTGACGAGTTCTTCCGCAGACGGCGCGCAGAGCAGCCAGACCGTCCGCGGTGACGGCTCCTCGATCGCCTTGAGCAGCGCGTTGGCGGCCTGCTCGGTGGCCCGGTCGGCGCCGGTGAACAGCACCACCTGCCAGCGCCCGCCGGACGGCGCCCCGGCCGCGCGGAGGACCAGGTCCCGGGTCTGCTTCACCCCGTAGGACAGGCCGTCCGGCTTGACCAGCATCAGGTCGGGATGGGTGCCGGCCCGCACCTGGTGGCAGCTCGGGCAGTGCCCGCAGCCCTGGTCCGGGCAGAGCAGCGCGGCGGCGAAGGCCTGCGCGGCCACCGACCGGCCGGACCCGGGCGGCCCGGTGAACAGCCAGGCGTGCGTCATGCCCAGCGCACTCTCGCCGCGGAGCAGCGCGGCGCCCGCGGCCGCGGCGCGGGTCAGCTGGTTGACCACCCGCTCCTGGCCGACCAGGTCATCGAAGACCGGTGCGGGCATCGGGGTCAGTCCACGATGGCCGGGATGCTGCCAGTGTTCGCTTCGGCCATCGGCGGCACCGGATCGGGCAGCATGTCGCGGATCCGGTCCTGGATCTCCCGGCTCAGCTCGGCCGGCGGCCGGGACGCGTCCAGCACCAGGTAACGCCCGGGGTCGGCCCGGGCCAGGCTGAGGAAGCCCGCGCGGACCCGCTCGTGGAAGTCGAGCGGCTCGGCCTCCAGCCGGTCCGCGGACCGGGCCCGGCGGCCCAGCCCGGCGGCGGGCGGCATGTCCAGCAGGATGGTCAGGTCGGGCACCAGGCCGCCGGTGGCCCACCGGTTCAGCGTGGCCACTTCGGAAACGGGCAGGTTGCGCCCCGCCCCCTGATAGGCCAGCGACGAGTCCACGTACCGGTCGGTCACCACCACGGTCCCGCGCTCCAGCGCCGGGCAGATCACGGTGGCCACGTGCTCGGCCCGGTCGGCCGCATAGAGCAGCGTCTCGGCCCGGGCGGACAGGCCCGCGTGCGCGGTGTCCAGCAGCACGGCGCGCAGCCGCATACCGATCTTGGTCGCCCCGGGCTCCCGCGTGGTGACCACGTCGTAGCCCTGGTCGCGGAGCCAGATGGCGAGCAGCCGGGCCTGGGTGGTCTTGCCTGCGCCCTCGCCGCCTTCGAACGCGATGAACACGCCGCGGCGCACCGCGGGCGGCTCCGGCCCGTGGCCGTTGCCGTTGACGTGACCGGGCACCGGCTGGAAGTCCTCGCCGCGCACCACGGACATCAGGTCCTCGCGGAGCGGGACGCCCCGGCGGTCGTCCATATGCCGGTAGGACAGCCAGCCCACCCACAGCGCTACGGCCGCGGCCAGCAGCATGACCAGGTTGTAGCCGATGCCCTGATAGCTCACGTGGCCGACATGCAGGTTCCCGGTGCCGGACGCGCCGCGGACCAGCGCGGTGAACCCGGCCGCCGCGAACGGGGCCACCGCGATGACCGCGAACAGGACGACCCGGATGGCGGAGTAGAGGAACGCGAACGTCCGGCCGCGGGTGTCGTCGTCCACCTCGCGGCCCACGATCGTGTACCCGGTCACGTAGGCCACGCCGGCACACGCGCCGAGCAGCACGACCAGCACCACGACCACGACCAGGTTGGGGATCAGCGCGATGAGCGCCAGCGGGATGGCCGAGGCGGCGATGCTCAGCCCGAACAGCCGCCGCCGGCTGAAGCCGCGCAGGATGCGCAGGCCCAGGAACATGCCGCCGGCCAGCCCGACGAAGATCGCGGCGAACACAACGCCCCAGCCCGCATCGCCGCCGTGCAGCGTGTGCTCGATGTACGGCTGGCCCAGCCCGACCACCACACCGCCGGCCGCGAACGCGCCCACCATGCCGATGACCAGCCCGCGGACCACCTCGGTCCGGCCGATGAACTTCCAGCCCTCCCAGATCGTCTTGGCCACCGAGGGCGCCGAGATGTGCGCGCTGAACTGCCGCTTGGGGATCTCCCGGAGCGCGTAGATGGTCAGCGCGGAGACCACGAACGTGACCGCGTTGAAGTACAGCGCCAGGTTCACCGGGTTGGTCGTGAAGTAGTGCGAGATATTGCCGAGCGCCCGGCTGACCAGCGACAGCAGGGTGAACACCAGCCCGGCGATGGGCGCCGTGCCGAACGTGGTGAACAGGCTGTACTGGTTGGCCTCTTCCAGCTTGTCCGGCGGCACCAGGTTCGGGATCGACGCGTCCTTGGCCGGCGTCCAGAACAGCGACACGCAGGACGCTGCGAACTGCACGAGGTAGACCCAGGTCAGCGCGTTGACGAAGTGCAGCGACAGGTCGAGCGGGATGGACAGGTACAAGACGGCGCGCAGCACGTCGCCGATGATCATGTTCAGCCGCCGGTCCATCCGGTCCGCGAACGCGCCGGCCAGCGGGCCGAGCACCAGGGCCGGCAGCAGCGACGACAGCCAGACCCCGCCCACCGCGCTGTACTGGGCCGCGGCTCCGGGCCCGGCCAGTGCGGACGCCAGCGCGGCCAGCGCGACCAGGCTCAGCCAATCCCCCAGGCTGGACAGCGACGTGGCAATCCACAGCCGGCGGAACGGCCGGATGGACAGCACGCTGTCGTGGCTGCGCCCAGCGCGGGAAGGGGATCGGAAGTTCACGGGGTCAGAGTACCGATAGAGGTGCCTGCCGCGTGGGCGGCAAGCTCGCGAAATGTCCCCATCTCTGGCCAGGTGAGGCACGCCGGAGGCGCGTTCCCGCCGGGCCAGCAATGGCGGGGAGCCAGGGTGGCCGTCCCCCCGGGCCAGTACGGTTGGGCCCGGTACTCCCGATCTTAAGCCCAGGCCACCGCTCAAGATCCACGTGACACGCCTAGGGTCGTGAGCTTGGCTTCCTGGCCGCGGGCTGCTTCGCCGGCGCCTTCTTGCCGACGGCCGGCTTCTTGGCCGCGGCCGGCTTCTTGGCCGCGGTCCGGCGCCGGGTCCCGGACGGCGCGGCGGCCCGGCGCTCAGCCAGCAGTTCCGCGGCCCGCTGCGAGGTGATCGACTCCACCGCGTCACCCTGGCGCAGCGAGGCGTTGGTCTCCCCGTCCGTGACGTACGGCCCCCAGC
Source organism: uncultured Actinomycetes bacterium (assembly GCA_963834515.1). Classification (GTDB taxonomy): domain Bacteria; phylum Actinomycetota; class Actinomycetes; order Streptosporangiales; family Streptosporangiaceae; genus RYN-230. Next base: position 306,899 of record CAWICB010000004.1, read on the forward strand.
GGCCTTCCTTGAGGACCACCGGGCGGCCGCTGGCCGGGTCCTCGCCCAGCTCGCGCAGTGGCGGGGCGGCCGCCGCCCGGCCCCGGCCACGCGCCTTGGGCTGCGCGAACAGCTCCTTGGCCTCGGCCAGGCTGAGGGTGAACAGCTGCTCTTCCGATTCCAGCGAACGGCTGTCCGTGCCCTTCTTCACGTAGGGGCCGTACCGGCCGTTCTGCACCGTGATCGGCTCGCCGTCCAGCTCGCCGATGGTGCGCGGCAGGGTGAGCAGCCGGAGCGCGTCGTCCAGCGTGACCGTGTCCAGTGACATGGACGACAGCAGCGAGGCAGTGCGCGGCTTGCCGCTCGCGCCCTCGCCGAGCACCTCGGTCACGTAGGGGCCGAACCGGCCGCCCTTGGCCACGATCTCCTGGCCGCTGGCCGGGTCGGTGCCGAGCTCACGCTCGCCGCTCGGCTGGGCGAACAGTTCCTCGGCCTTCTCCGGGGTGAGCTCATCCGGCGCCATGCCCTCGGGCACGTTCACCCGCTGGTCGCCGCGCTCCAGGTAGGGCCCGTAGCGGCCGACCCGGACCACGATGTCGGTGCCGGCCAGCGGGAACGAGCTGACCTCCCGGGCGTCGATGTCGCCCAGGTCGCTGACCAGCTCCTTGAGGCCTTCCTCGCCGTCCCCGCCGAAGTAGAACCGGCGCAGCCACGGCACCCGGGCGGCCTCGCCGCGGGCGATGGCGTCCAGGGCGTCTTCCATCCGGGCGGTGAAGTCGTAGTCCACCAGCTGGCCGAAGTGCCGTTCGAGCAGAGTGACCACGGCGAACGCGAGGAAGGACGGCACCAACGCGGTGCCCTTCTTGAACACGTAGCCGCGGTCCAGGATCGTGCCCAGGATGTTCGCGTACGTGGAGGGCCGGCCGATCTCCCGGTCTTCCAGCTCCTTGACCAGCGTGGCCTCGGTGTAGCGGGCCGGCGGCCGGGTGGCGTGCTCGGCCGCGGCCAGTTCCCGGGCGGTCAGCGGGTCACCCTCGGCCAGTGGCGGCAGGCGGCGCTCCCGGTCGTCCCGGTCGGCGTCGTCGTCCGCGTCCTCCACGTAGGCCTTGAGGAACCCGTAGAAACTGATGATCTTGCCCGAGGCGCCGAACTCGGCCTCGTGCCCAGCCTGACCGCCCTGCCCCGCCTGACCGTCCGTGTACCGGCCGGCCACCCGGACCGTCACCGACTCGCCGGTGGCGTCCTTCATCTGGGAGGCCACCGTGCGCTGCCAGATCAGTTCGTACAGCCGCAGCTCGTCGCCGGACAGGCCGGACGAGCGCGGCGTGCGGAACGAGTCACCGGCCGGGCGGATCGCCTCGTGCGCCTCCTGGGCGTTCTTCACCTTGCTGGTGTAGCGGCGCGGGGTGTCCGGGACGTACTCCGCCCCGTACAGCTCGCGGGCCTGGCGGCGGGCCGCGTCGATGGCAGTCTGGGACAGCGTGGTCGAGTCGGTCCGCATGTAGGTGATGTGGCCGTTCTCGTAGAGCCGCTGGGCCACACCCATCGTGTACTTGGCCGAGAAGCTGAGCTTGCGGGACGCTTCCTGCTGCAGCGTCGTAGTGCGGAACGGTGCGTACGGCGAGCGCCGGTACGGCTTGCGCTCCACCGACTTGACCGAGAAGTCGTTGCGCTCGCGCAGCCCGGCCAGCTCCGGGGCCGACATGCGGTGCAGCACGCCGGGCGGCTCGGTGGCACCGGCGGCCTGGTCGTACAGGTACCAGACGTCGCTGTTGCGCAGCTCGCCGGTCGGGGCGAAGTCCCGGCCCTGCGCGACCCGGCGGCCATCGACCGCCACCAGGGTGGCCGGGAACGTGGTCGCGTCCACCTCGTCGGCCCGGGCGAACTCCGCCTGCAGGTCCCAGTACCGGGCGGTGCGGAACGCCATCCGCTCCCGCTCCCGGGCCACTACCAGCCGGGTGGCCACGGACTGGACCCGGCCCGCCGACAGCCGCGGCATGACCTTCTTCCACAGCACCGGGGAGACCTCGTAGCCGTACAGCCGGTCCAGCACCCGACGGGTCTGGTACGCGTCGACCAGCCCCTGGTCGAGTTCCCGCGGGTTGGCCACGGCCCGGGCGATCGCCTCCGGGGTGATCTCGTGGAACACCATCCGGCTGGTCGGCACCTTGGGCTTGAGCTCCTGGAGCAGGTGCCAGGCGATGGCCTCGCCCTCGCGGTCCTCATCCGTCGCGAGCAGGAGTTCGTCCGCGTCCTTGAGCAGCGACTTCAGCTTGGTCACCTGCGCCCGCTTGTCCGCGTTGACCACGTAGAGCGCCTCGAAGCCGTCATCCACGTTCACCCCGAGCCGGGCCCACGGCTCCTTGCGGTACCGCTCCGGGATCTCGGCCGCCTTATCGGGCATGTCACGGATGTGGCCGATGCTGGACTCCACCACGTACCCCGAGCCGAGGTAGCCCGCGATCGTCCGCGCCTTGGCCGGCGACTCGACGATCACCAGGCGCCTCGGGCCGCCGCTGCCCGCGGCGCCGCCGTTGGACTTCGCCTTCGCGGCGGTAGCTGTCCTTGCTGCCACGCATTCACCTTCTAGCCCGGTGCCTCAGCCCGGCCCTTGTCATGTTGTGCCATGTTGCCCGGCTCTGCTCGCCGGGCGCTGTGCTTGCCTCGCCGTCCTACTCCGCGGCCCAACTACGTTCAACCGCCGGCCGTGGTGCAGGTGTTCCCCATACCCCCCGTTACCCCGTTCGGTGCCCCCGGGGACAACGCGCGGCAGATAATTTCAGCACTGCCGATTGAACCACCGGGATCGCTGCGCACAATAAAGGGTGATGGCTGAGTACTCCTACCTCGTGCTTTATCTGCCGCGAGGAACGTCACGTGACGCTGCACGTCGCATACTGACGGACCACGCTGAGTACGGGGACTGGGAACTGGCCAGGCTCCGGCTGAATGCAGACGGCAGCAGGAAGGCCACCCTGCGCCGGCCGATCATACGCCCGGTACTGACCCTTTGACCACCGCTCATCCGGCAAAGGCATCCTGACCTGCTAGGTCTTTCGTGCCCCGCCCGGGCGGCCACGGCTCACGGGGGGCGCTGCGGGGGCAGCTACCGTTGCGCCGCGGCCGCCCGGGCGGGGTGACAACCACGCCGGCCACGGCGATCATCCGAAGCTCCGGGTGCCGGACATGCTGACCGCGTCGCGGCCTGCCCGTGCGGGCGGGCGGGCCTGGCGCGGCCCCTTGGTCGTTACTCCGGTGCCGGATCGACGGGGCCACCTTCCTCGCCACAACCGGTGCTGCGCGGGCTGGCCGTGCGGGCTACGGCAGGGGAGCTGCGCCCGTAGTGACCAACCTCACACAATCGGTAACCATAACACTACCCAAAGTGCCGATCCGGTGATTTGCTGAAACTTCCCGCCCGGGATGGCCTGGCGCCCCGGTCACCTGGGCGGCCGCCCAGGTCAGCCGCCCAGGTCAGCCGCCCAGGTCAGCAGCGATCCAGGAACCCATCCAGGACCCGGGTGCCGAACTGCAGCGCAGCCACCGGAACCCGCTCGTCCACGCCGTGGAACATGCCGGAGAAGTCGAGGTCCGCGGGCAGCTGCAGCGGCGCGAAGCCGAAGCACCGGATGCCGAGCCGGCTGAACGACTTGGCGTCAGTCCCGCCGGACAGGCAGTATGGGATGACCGTCCCGGCTGGGTCCTCGGCCAGCAGTGACGCGGTCATCGCATCGCACAGGTCACCGTCGAACGTCGTCTCCAGCGCGATGTCGTGGTGGATGAACTCCCGGGTTACGTTCGGCCCGAGCAGGCCATCCACCTCGGCGAAGAACTCCGCCTCGTGGCCCGGCAGGAATCGCCCGTCCACGTCCGCCGTAGCCACCTGCGGGATGACATTGACCTTGTACCCGGCGTTAAGCACGGTGGGGTTGAGGGTGTTGCGGAGGGTGGCGCCGGTCAGCTTGGACATGGAGCCCAACTTGTCCAGGACCTGGGGCAGGATGTCCGGGCTGTACTCGATGCCGAACGCGGCGCAGGCCGCGGCCATGAAGTCGTCGACGGCGGGGGTGAGGCGGACCGGCCAGTCGTGCCGGCCGATGCGGGCCACCGTCTCGGCCAGCTCGGTGATCGCGTTGTCCGGCTGCAGCATGGAGCCGTGCCCGGCGCGGCCGTGCGCGGTGAGCCGCATCCAGGCCATGCCCTTCTCCGCGATCTGGATGACGTAGAGGCGGCGGCCGGCCAGCGTGACGCTGAACCCGCCGACCTCCCCGATCGCCTCGGTGACCCCCTCGAACAAGCCTGGGTGGTTGTCCACCAGCCAGCGCGCGCCGTAGGAGCCGCCCGCCTCCTCGTCGGCGAGGAAGGCCAGGACGACGTCCCGTGGCAGCCGGCGGCCCTCGCGCATCCGCTGCCGGACCACGGCCAGCATCATCGCGTCCATGTCCTTCATGTCCACGGCGCCGCGGCCCCAGACGCAGTCGCCGGCGATCTCCCCGGAGAACGGGTCCACCTGCCAGTCGGGCGCGTGCGCCGGGACGACGTCGAGGTGGCCGTGGATGAGCAGGGCTGGCCTGGACTGGTCCTCGCCCGCGATCCGGGCGACCACGCTGGCCCGTCCCTTGTCCGACTCGAAGATGGTCGGCTCGACGCCGACGTCGGCCAGCAGGGCGGCGACGTGTTCGGCTGCCCGGCGCTCCCCGGGGCCGGAGTTGTCGCCCCGGTTGGACGTATCAATCCTGATCAGGTCGCTGCACAGGCCGGCCACCTCGTCCTGGGCGGTGGGGGCTGGGTTCTCCGTCATCCCCCCATGGTCGCACCCGCCGGGCGCTTGCTCCCGCCGGGTGCTTGCTCCCCGGCCGGTGCTTCTCCCCGGCCGGTACTTGCTCCCGGCCGGGTGCCCGGTCTTTGCTGCCTAACGCCCCGGCGTGGCCGGTGCGGGCCGGATGGCGGCTGCCTCGTGCGGGCGGCGGTACCCGGTGCGGGGACCCGGGCGCTGCGGCCGGGCGGTGCCCGCGGGACGGTGCGGGGACCCGGGCGCTGCGGCCGGGCGGTGCCCGCGGGACACTGGCGGGGAGCCCGCGGGAGCCTGGCCGGAGCATCCGCTCTCTTCGCCGGACCGGGCCGGATTTGCTATCGTGAGGCGGCCGGTCCGGTGGAAACCGTGGCCTGGCACGTCCGGGTGGCGGAATAGGCAGACGCGCTAGCTTGAGGTGCTAGTGCCTCGAAAGGGGCATGGGGGTTCAAGTCCCCCCTCGGACACGACCCGTATCCCCACATTGCTCCGCATGCTCTACATAGTTCTCCGGGCCGACGGTGACTTCGGCCCGGAGTCTTGCTTCTCCAGGCTTGAAGGTGACCTTGAGGTCGAGCTGGTCATAGATGGCTGCCTTCTCGGCGGGCTCAGCGTCGCGAATGACGTCGCGCAGGTTGCCGAGGGCGGCGATAACGGCGCGGATGTCGTCGCCCGTGAGCCGGCGGCTGGCCAGGCGGCGGACCTGGCTGGCCTCGCGGGCCAGTGCTGCGGCACGCTCGGCTTTGACCTTGCGGGTCCATTCGGCGATGGCCTGGGGGTCGGCTCCGGCGTCGAGGGCGGTCTGGTAGCGGGCGAGGCGGGCGTCACAGTCAGCAAGGGTGGCCTGGGTGTCGTCGGCTGACGCGGCGGGCTCGGGAGTGGCAGGCGGGGCCTGGGCTGCTTGCATCTCGCGGATGGTCTGGGCGAGCCGGTGCGGCGCGAAGATAACGGCGAGCCATCTGTCGATGGCGGGCAGGATGTCGGCTTCGCGGAGGTAGACGTTGCCGGGGTGGCGGACATGGCTGGCGAGGGCGTATTCCTTCGGGTAGCGGCACCGGTAGTAGGCCTTACCGTGGTTGTACTGGCCTTGCATGCGGCGCTCGCAGAACCCGCAGTACAGCCGTCCGCGCAGGGCGTAGGGGTTGCGGACCCGCTGTCGGGTCTCGTGGCTGGCCTGCCGGGCGCGCCCGGCCCCGGCCATGATGGCCTGCGCGGCCTCGAAGTCCTCCACGCAGACCAGCGGCTCCTGGGCAAGGGTCTCGGACCAGACCCACTGGCCGGTGTCGTTCCAGCGCAGCCGGGTCTCGTAGCCGCGGGCGACGTCGTTGACGTCGAGGAGGATCTCGTCTTTGCGCTGTTTGTTCCAGACTTGCCGGCCGGTGTAGCGGGGTTGCGCAAGATGGCCCGCACGGCACTCTTGGCCCATCCTTCCCCGGTGCGGTGCGGGTTGCGGGCCGCGTCGTGCTGGGACGGGGAGCCGAGAGTGAGCGAGCCGGTCAGCAGGCCAGTGACCGAGGCCACCGCGGCCCGGGCGGTGTCGACGTCGCGGAGCGCCTGGCGGGCCGGCCCGGGGAGCGCCTGGCCGGCCGGGGTGAGCGGCACTCCGCGTGCCACCCTGTAGAACAGCTCGGCGCCGAGCTGTTCCTCCAGCTCCCGGACGGACAGCGACTGCGCTGGCTGAGCGACGAACACCTGTGGGTGCCGAAAACCTTGCCAACTGGACAGATTCGCGGGGAAACGCCTCGGCTCGGGTCCTGCGGCAGATGGCCGGTGGGCCGGTCTGCACCCGGCTGTGCATGCGATGATCTTCGGCTTGCGGGCCAGAAACTGATCTTCCTCATCGTCACCCGCGCCGTGTCGCTGCTGGGCTTGTCCCGTCGGGAGGTGGTGGAAGGACGCCGAGATCTTGATCCTGCGCCATCAGCTGGCTGTCGCCCAGCGCGAGCAGCCGCGGGCTCATGCGAGGCTGACTTGGCCGGATCGGGCGTAGCTGGCACTGCTGGCCGGACGCTGCCGGCCGGGCGCCTCGCCGGGCTGTGGCTCATCGTCACTCCCAGCTCCATCTTGCGGTGGCACCGAGACATCCCCCGCCGCCGCTGGGCGCGCCGGTCCCGCTGCGGCCGCACCGGACGCCCGCCGACGCGCCGCAATGTCGTGTCGCTGATGCTGCGGCCGGCGCGTGAGAATGAGTCGTGGGGTTACCACCGCGTCCACGGCGAGCTCGCGGCGCCCGGCGTCACCGTGGCGCCGTCAACGGTCTGGCAGATCCTCCAGGACGCGGGCATCGGCCCTGCGCCGCGCCGGGACGGCCCGGGCTGGGCCGAGTTCCCGCGATCCCAGGCACAAGCGATCCTGGCGCTGGACTTCTTCACCGCCGACCAGCTCAACGGCACCAAGGTGTACGTCCTGGCCGTCATCGAGCACGGCAGCCGCCGGGCCCGGGTTCTCGGAGCCACGGAGCACCCCGTCCTGTCCCGAGTGGTACAGCAGACCCGGAACCTCCTGATGGATCTCGATGACGCCGGCATCCGGGCGAGGTTCGTGCTGCATGACCGGGACGCCAGCTTCAGCGCCGCGTTCGACGCGGTCTTCCAGTCCGCAGGAATCAGAGTCGTCCACTCGGCGGTGCAGGCGCCGAGGATGAATTCGATCATGGAGCGATGGATCGGCAGCTGCCGCCGCGAGCTACTGGACCGGACCCTGCTCTAGAACCAGCGCCACCGGATGATCGTGCTGCGCGAGTACGAGGACTTCTACAACACGCACCGGCCGCACCGCGCCCTCAACCAGGCCGCGCCTTTCCGCCCCCTGCCCCGGCAGCGTTACTGATCTGGATCACTTCCGGGTCCAGCGGCGTGACCGCGCTGGCGGCATCCTCCACGAATATCACCTGGTGGCATAGGTTTCGGCACCCACAACCCGGCGACGGATCCGGCCCGGGTCGTGGCGTGTTCGAGCGCATGGGACGCTGGACGCTATCCGGCCAGCCGCTCGGTCAGCGCCGGCACGATTACAGGCACCCCTGGGGTCTATCGCACGCGGAGGCAGCTGGCTCATGCACAGCGCGCAGCAGGCCAGGCCTCGCCAGGCCGGCCGGTACATCACCCTTTTCTGGCTGCGCGGCACCGGGTTGCGCCGGAGCCGGACCCTTCCGGGCCTGCCGCGGCTGAGCCTCAGCGCGCGCCGCCGGCATCTGCCGGCAGGCGCGGAGCGGGCGCGTTCCGCTTCGGTCCGCGGGCCGGCGGCCGCTGACAGTGCGGCCGGCTGTACCGGCCTGCCCGAGCTGCCCTGGTGACCGGGATGGGCCGTCAGCAGGCTGGCCGCTCCCCAGCGCACAGGTGGCCGGGATGGCTGCGTGCCTACCGGCGCGGTGCTGCCGCGCAAAGCGAGCGCCGGCGAAGGCCCCGGCCCCTGGTCAGGCAGCGGCTGCCGTCCGGCCGCGGTGCCATGGAGCAGCCGAACATCACCAGCCAGGGCGCCGGCGTTCTCACCACGCGGTTCTGGTTGCTCGTGGTGCTAACGCGGATTTCCACGCAACCGGTTCGGGGCAAGGTCAGGTGAACTCGTAGTGCAGGGTCCGGTTGCCCCACCAGGGAACGGTGGTGGCCTCGGGCAGCCCGGCCTTGCGCAGCACGGGTGAGTAGGCGCGGCGTTCGAGGCGAACGGTGATCTGGTCGCTGGTGGTGATGATCTGCCCGGGGGTTTCGAGGAAGCGGCGCTGGATGGTGTCGGGGGTTGCGGCGTGGTAGCCGGGGAGCCGGGCGCGCAAGGCTGCGAGGAGGGCCTGGGCGAGGACGGCGAGCATGATGTCGAGGTCGGCGTTGAGGTTTACGGTGCTGGACAGCGCCCAGCGGGTGTAGCCGAACCGCTGGGCGGCCTGCTCATAGGTCAGGCCCTCGGTGAACCAGGCGCGCAGCGCCTCATAGCGGCGGTGATTCAGTTGCGCCGGGGCGCTGAACCACTCCGCCCCCTCGCGTTGCGGCGATCCGGCTGTCACACGGCAAGTCTGCCACACCAGCCATCTGACCGGTTGCCGGCCCGGAAGCCAGCGCGGTGCCTGGTAGCAGGGCGTTTTCCAGCCGTTTCCCCCGAGGCGACGTTAGTCACGACACGATAACAACTTACATTGATGTAATACAGCAGCCTGACCACCACAACAGCCTGTCCGGGAAGGAGCGGCGGTGCGACAAGGTTTCACCAGGCCAGCGCCAGGACACGACCCGGCAGCCTGGCAAGCCCAAACGACGAGAGTTGCGCTCAACCACCTATGCGGAAATCGGCGCTAACCGGAGTTGCCGCCGGGCTGCTCGGGGCGCTGCTGATGCTGATCCTGTTCAACGTGCAGTACGCAGCGTTCGGCTACCACTCCGGAACTCTGCAGCACGGAGTCGAGCAGGCTTCGGACCTGCGGCGGGTGAGCTCGCTGCTCGTCGCCGGCGTGTTCGGCGGCCTCGCGTGGTACCTGCTGCGCCGGTACACCAAGGACGAGCCCTCGGAGATCGACGACGCGATCTGGAACGGCGACGGGCGTCTGTCGTTCCGGCGCTGCCTGGGAACGGCCGTCATCTCCGAGGTGGTCATCGGCATGGGCGCTTCAATCGGCCGGGAGGCCGGCCCCAAGCAACTCGGCGGCGCGTCCGCAAGCGTCCTGGCGGGCTGGGCCGGGCTGTCGGCGCAGCAGCGGCGGCTGCTGGTTGCCTGCGGCGGCGGGGCCGGGCTCGCCGCGGTTTATAACGTCCCGCTGGCCGGCGCCCTGTTCACCGCGGAGATCCTGATCGGCAGCATCTCCCTGCCGGTCATGCTCCCGGCGCTCGCGTGCTCGTGGATTGCCACCGCCACGGCCTGGATCTACCTGCCCGATCGTGCCACCTACCCCGGCATCCCCGACTACCGCTTCAGCGCGTCGCTGCTGACCTGGGCGCTGCTGGCCGGGCCGGTGCTCGGGCTGATCTCCGCCGGGTACATCCGCCTCATCGGCTGGGTATCGCATCACCGCGCGCGGGGCCTGCGGGCGCTGTTCGCCCCGGTGGTCGCCTTCGGCATCCTGGGGGTCATCGGCATCCGGTACCCGCAGCTGTTCGGCAACGGCCTGGACATGGCCCGCGATGCCTTCCTCGGCATCGGCACCCTCAGCCTGCTGCTGGCCCTGTTTGCCCTCAAGCCGATCGTCACCGCGATGTGCCTGGGCAGCGGGGCCTCGGGAGGCTTGTTTACCCCGACGCTCGCGACCGGCGCAGTCCTCGGCGGCGCTCTCGGGATGGCCTGGAACCTGGCCTGGCCCGGCTCGCCGTCCGGGGCATTCGCGATGATCGGCGCTGCTGCGATGATCGGCGCCGCGATGCAGGCTCCCCTCGCCGGCCTCGCGCTGGTGCTCGAGCTCACCCACAGTGGCTTCGGCCTGATGGTCCCCATGATGGCGGCGACCGTGATCGCCACGGCCGTGGCCTTCTACGCCGACGGCTACTCGATCTACTCCGCCCGCCTGCCCGCCTACCCGGACGGCCCGGCCAGCGAGGGGTCAGGGTCAGGCACGGATCGCGCGGACCAGGATATCCACCGCGGCGCGAGCGCTGCCGGCCACCGGACGCCGGACGCGTCCCGCCCGCACCACGGTGAGGTCCCCGAGTGAACGGGTAATAGAGCCGACGGTATGCAGCACGGCCGGGTCCTGCGGCCCTCCGGTGCCCACGGCCAGGTTCGTCACATCGTGCCCCACCACCAGCAGGACGCCGCCGGGCGCAAACGCCGTCACCGCCCCGCGCAGCACCCCGTCCAGCTCAGCCTCGCGAAGCTGCAGGTAAGCGATGAGCACACGCTGGAAGCATCCCGGCTCAGGCCGGTAGTCGCGGACGTCGGCCAGCACCCCGTCGATAGCCACGCCGCAATCCCCGGCCAGGTGCCTGCCCGTGTCCGGCCCGCGGCCGAGAAGTCCACCGCCGTTACCCGCCAGCCGCGGCTGGCCAGCCACACCGCGTTGCGCTGTGGGTGCCGGAAACCTACGCGACCAGGCGATATTCGTGAATCACGCCCCCGGCGCGATCGCGCCGCTGGACCCGGAACTGATCCAGATCCGTGATGCCGTCCGGCAGTAGCCGTAGCGGCGCTGCCTGCTTCAGGGCGCGGTGCGGCCGGTGGGTGTTGGAGAAGTCCTCGTACTCGCGCAGCACGACCATCAGGTGCCGCTGATTCCACCAGGGTCCGGCCCAGCAGCTCGCGGCGGCAGCTGCCGACCCACCGCTCCATGATCGAATCCATCCGGGGCGCCTGAACCGCAGCACGGATTATCCTGGCGCCAGCGGCACGGAGGACCTCATCGAACGCGGCGGTGAGGCTGGCGTCCCTGTCGTGCAGGACGAACTTCACCTGCGTCCGGGCATCCTCTCCGTCCATGAGCAGGTTCCGGGCCTGCGGGACCACCCACGCCTGGACCGGGTACCCGGTGGCTCCCAGGACGCGTATCCGACGGGTGCCGTGCTCTATAACGGCAAGGACGCAGGCCTTCGTTCCGTTGAGCAGGCCGGCGGTGAAGAAGTCCAGCGCCAGGATTCCCTGCGCCTGGGACGGCACGAACTCGGCCCAGCCAGGTCCCTCCCGGCGGGGCGCGGGATCGATGCCGGCGTTCTTGAGGATCTGCCAGACCGTGGACGGCGCCACGGTGATGCCGAGCCCGGCCAGCTCGCCATGGATGCGGCGGTAACCCCACGATTCGTTCTCCCGGGCAAGCCGTAGCACCACCGACCGGACCTTCCGGCGTGTAGCCGGGCGCCCGGACCGGCCCTGGCGCGACCGGCGCGACCACCGGCGGCGGACGATGTCCCGGTGCCACCGCAAGATGGTGCCCGGGGTGACGATGAGCCGCATCGCGGCGAGACGGCCGATCGGCAGCGTCCCGGCCAGCAGGGCAAGCAACACCCGGTCCGGCCACGTCAAACGCGAATGAGCGCGAGGCCGCTCACGCTCAGCCACAGCGAGCTGATGGCGCAGCATAAGGATCTCGGCGTCCTTCCACCACCACTCCCGCCGCGACAAGCCCAGCAGCCACACAGCACGGGTGACAATCAAGAAGATCAGCTTCAAGCCCACAAGCCGAAGATCATCCCACGTCCCGGCAGGCCAAGACCGGGCTCGCATGTGCCTGACGAGGGGCCGAGTGACCAGCGGCCAGCGGCCAGTCAGGACCCCCAGCACTGCACTGATCAGCTGGCGGACGGTGGTGCTGCTGCTGCCTTTTCAGTACGGCAACCAGGTGATCCGGCCAGCAGGGCTGCTCGTCAACCCCGGTCTTGAAGAACTGTGGCTCGCGAAAGCCCCGGATGGGTGGCACCCGCGCCTGGAACCCAGCTTCGCCTCAGCCGGGCTCACACCCCCTTCGGCAGGCATGCCCATCCGCTTGCCAGCACCTGGCGTGGCCGGCCATATGACCCAGACCACGCTCGCCGCCAGCGTCGAAGGGCGGACAGAGGTTTACGGCTGCGAAGCAGAGCCCCAGATCCGGGCGGCCGCCGCCGAACTAGGCGGCTTCCTGCTCATCGTCACCCATGCAGCGGACCCGGCGCAGATCAGCCCAGATGAGATCATGCGGGCCCTGGCCTCCCCGCTGACCCTGGTCGGCTGGGCAGAACTGCAACCTGCCCAGTAACCCTGTGGGGGTCGATTACTGGATCTGGCCTGACCAGGCTTGCGGGCTGGGATCATCCCTGGGTGATCTTCTCGACTGTTTACCTGCTTATGCGCAGTCTGTGCTCGGCTGCCTGATGGTGCTTTCCCCGCGTGAGGTGTCCAAGGACGCCGAACTGCTGGTGCTCCGCCACGAGAACGCGGTGCTGCGCCGCCAGATAAGCCGGATCCGCTACCGGCCGTCCGACCGACTCTGGCTCGCCGCACTGTCCCGGCTAATCCCCCGGCACCGATGGGGCGAGGTCTTCGCGGTGACACCAGCGACGCTGCTCGCCTCGCACCGGCGTGTGCAGGGCGAGCTCGTCAGGCTCGGCCACCTGATCGCGGCCTCCACGGTGTGGCAGATCCTGCACGCCGCGGGGATCGGTCCCGTGCCCCAGCGGTCCGGCCCGACCTGGAAGCAGTTCCTGACCGCGCAGGCCCGTGGCATTCTGGCGGTCAACTTTGTTCACGTGGACACCATGCTGCTGCGGCGCGTCTATGCCCTGATCGTCATCGAGCACGGCACACGCCACGTTCACCTGGCCGGCATCACCGCCAACCCGGACAGCGCGTGGACGACACAAGCGGCGCGGAACTTCCTGATGGACCTCGGCCAGCGTTCGGCTTCGGTCAAGTTCCTGATCAGGGATCGCGCCGGCCAGTTCACCGGCTCTTTCGATGCCGTGTGCACGGCGGAGGGCATCAGGATTCTTGCCAGCCCACCGCAGGCGCCGAGAGCGAACGCGATCTGCTAGAGGATGATCGGTTCCCTGCGCCGGGAGGTCTTTGACCGGTTGCTGATCGTTAATGAGCACCATCTGCGCCGGGTGCTGACCGGGGACCTGCGCCACTACAACACCGCCCGGCCGCATCGTGCCCTCGGCCAGCTCGCCCCCGCTCAAGCTCCCAGCCGACCACCGCAGATCAACCTCGCTGAGCACCGGATCCGCCGGAAACAGGTCCTCGGCGGGCTCACGAGCGAGTATCAGATCGCCGCCTGACGGCCTAGCTGCTGCAGAAGGAGCAGGTCACCGCCACGATCGTGTATTCGAGCCCCACAGGGTCAAAGAGCAACCCTGCTGGTCAGAGCGATGGACGAGATTCCCGGCACGGACAGGGCCGCTCGTCAGCTTGTGCCGGTGCCGGGGAGCGGAACGTTCTGCAGCCTGATCTGGCCACGTGCCAGGGCCCTGCCGCGCTCGTCGGTGATGGTGACAAGCCACAGTTGCTGGACACGGCCCTGCTGCAGGGGCTCGGCGATAACCCCGGCGCGGCCCGAGGTAGCCGGGCGCAGGAAATCGGTCGCATTGTGCACACCGACCGCGAACTGCCCCCGGTCCCGTACCGCCAGGCTTGCGCCGAGGCTGGCGGCGGTTTCGGCGGCGGTGGTGTAGACACCGCCGTGCACCACGCCCCATGGCGTGTGGTGATCCGGCCCGAGATCGATGTGCCCGGCCACGCGGGTTCCACCGGCCGCATCCACAACGAGGCCGGCTGCGGCAAGGAACCGGCTCGATGCCTTCGCGCTGAGATCGACGCCGGGGTCCGGGCCGGGCTGGGTATTGGCAGCGTCCTGCATGACATAGTCGTAGCAGAAGATGACTACTTGCCGTTGAGGTAGGTCGCCCCGGCCGGGGTGAAGAGCTCAGGCATGCTCGCCGGGCTGGCCGCTCTCGCCGACGACGACATGAATTGTCCGTTCGTCGGCGCCGCGCACCACGTTCAGGGTGTGGGTGCCGAGAACCCTGTCATAGCTACTGACCTGGTCTTTCGTGTTGTGCGGGGCCCATCAAAGTTGGACATCTGGCTGCGGGACTTCGGCGGGATCAGGCACTGTCAGTTCCCATGTCGCTACGGCTCGCTTACCTGGCGGTGCTCCGCGTGTTCGGCTGGCTCGCCTTGCTAGCCCGGTCCGACCGCGCCAAAGACGCCGAGATCCTCATCCTGCGCCATCAGGTCGCCGTGCTCCAGCGCCAGGCCAGGACACCGAGGCTGTCGTGGGCCGGCCGGGCGATCCTGGCCGCGCTGTCCCGGCTACTGCCGGGCGGTCATCTCCGCCAGTTGCGCCTGATCATCTCCCCTCGTACCCTGCTGCGCTGGCACGCCGACCTGGTCAAGCGGAAATGGACCTGCCCGGGTTTTCGGATTCCCTGCTGCCTACCCCTGTCCGACGTCTGGGCCGGTTCAGATCTCCCAGCGAGCTTTTTAGCTTACTAACCTTCTGTGTCGCGAGACGATGATCATGAAGTGCAGGGTGGCCGTCCCTGAGGCGTTTGTGGCGATGATGGTGACGCGGTAGCAGCCTTCGCTGCCAGGGGTGGGGGTGCCGGAGAGGATGGCTGCGCCGTTCCTGTCATCGGCGAAGGTCAAGCCGGAGGGCTCGGCCAGGACCGGGTCTGGATATCCCGTGGCTCTGATGTGCAAGTTCAGTGGTGTGCCGACTACGGCCCTAGTCGTTCTGATCTTCTTGATGGCTGGGGGCTTAGTGATGGTGAGAGTGAAGTTCTGGGTGGCGATGCCAGCCTTGTTTCTGGCGGTCAGTATGAGTGGGTATCTCCCGGCGGCTCTGTGAGCGGGGGTTCCGGAGATTGTGGCGGTGCCGTTGCCGTTGGCAGTGAAGGTCACGCCGGATGGCAGCCGGCCGGCTTTGGTGATCTTCGGTGTTGGGTTCCCGGTCGCGGTCACCGTGAAGGTGAATGCGGTCCCGAAGGCTGCGGTTGCGGCGGGGGCCGTGGTGAAGGTGGGCGCTTGAGTGGTGGTGGCAGGGGTGATCGCGATGGCAACGGGTTCCGATCCGACGGGGATTGGTGGCCCGGGGGTGTTGGTGGCGGTGTTGATCGGCGTGACATTGCCCGAGTGGTTGTTGGCGACGTAGGCGGTCTTGCCGTCGGGTGTGATTGCGACGTATAGGGGGTTGTCTCCGACCGTGATCGGCGGCCCGGCGGTGTTGGTGGCGGTGTTGATCGGGGTTACGGTGCCCGAGTCGGCGTTGGCGACGTAGGCGGTCTTGCCGTCCGGTGTGATTGCGATGTCTTGGGGGTTGTCTCCGACCGTGATCGGGCGGCCCGGGAGTGTTGGTGGCGGTGTTGATCGGGGTTACGGTACCGGGCCCTCCGTCTGATCTGCCCCGAGCTTTCCGGACAGCGGATTTGTGGTCAATTCACGCTGCGGACTGCTGTTCAAGATATTCGTTGTGGACTTGCTGCGGGGTCCGGTACTGAAGTCCGGAGTGCCTACGTTTTGAATTGTGCCAGAATTCGATGTACCTCACAATGTCCCGGCGTGCGTGCTCACGGGTGGGATACTGGGTGCGGTGGACGCGCTCGTTCTTCAGTGCAGCGAAGAACGATTCGGCCATCGCGTTGTCGTAACATTAACCGGCCAATATCCCTGGACTTCTCCGTTGGCCGGTTAATAATTGGTTCAGTTCTCGCGGGGTGCTGGTGTGGTGGCGTGTTGATGTGGCGGAGCTGTTCTTCGTGGTGGCGGACGCGGGCGGCGACGGCTTCGAGCGCGGTGCGCAGCGCTGTGATGTCTGCGGTGAGCGCGGTGAGGGTGGTGGCCCGGGCCGCGTGACGGCGTTGTTCCTCGATCACGGCACGGACCGCGGTGTTCCGGTAGAGGCTGGCGCGGCCGATTCCTGTTCGCGCGGCGACGGCGGTGAAGGTGATGGGCTGGCCGGATGCTGCCAGTTCGGCGCAGGCCTGCTCGGCCCGGTTCAGGTGATCGGGACTCATCCGGCCTGGGCCTTGAAGATCAGGTCGTCGAGGCGGGCGATGAGCTTGCGGTGCCGGTCTGCTTCGCTGATCCAGCCGCGGGCTTCGGCGTCGGCGGCGAGATGCTCAGCGTCGGCTTTCTGCGCGGCGAGCACCGGGAGGTAGCCGGTGTCGGTGCGGAAGTTCGGGCAGTGCTCGCAGATGTTGGCATACACGCAGGCGCCTTGCGCGGGGGCGCGCAGGCAGAATCCTCCGGCCAGCCGGGATTTGACCGCGGGGGTGTCTTTCCATTCCGCGCTGCCGGTGATGCTGGCGAGGGGAAGGCTGGTGCGCCCGGCGGGCATGGTGCCAAGCCGTTGTTTGGCGAGGGTGAGGGCGCGTTCGTATTCGGTGCGGACGGTGGAATCGAATAGCTTGCCGTAACGCAGGCTCATCTCAGCAGAAACGTGCCCGAGCAGGGCCATCAGCGACTGCAGCGACACTCCCGCATTCACCATGGCCGTGGCATATGTGTGCCTGAGCTGATGTGAGGTGATATGCCCGAGCCCGGCGGCCTGGGCCGCGCGGTCCAGCTCTTCGCGCAGCGCGTTCTGGGACAGGCGGCGGCCGTGATGGGTGAACAGGAACTGGGCGGGCCGTGCGTATCGCGGGTGACGCAGCGGGCGCCCGGGCGAGCGGATCTCGGTGATGCGGTCGATCAGGGCGACGGTTTCGTCATCGAGCGGGACCATCCGCTCGCTGTCAAGCTTGCCGAGCGGCACCTTCAGCCAGACGCCGGAGCCAGGAACCTCGTGCACGCAGTCGAGCTCGAGATCGAGCAGCTCGCCGATGCGCAGCCCGCAGGCGCGCTGGAGCAGCAGCGCGCAGGCCGCCAGCTCATACGGAGACCCGCGGAGCGCCTCGGCGAGCCGCCGGTCAGCGTCCACGGGCAGGTAACGCGGCAGGACTCTGGGCAGCTTCGGGGTGTCAGCGGGGAAGATCAGCTGCCGGGCCGGCGCGTCATCCCAGCCCCACGCGGTGATGTCGGTGAGGAAGTTCCGCACCGCCAGGACCCGGCAGTGCCGTTCGCCGATGGTGATCACGCCGTCGTTCTTGCTGTTGGGGGCGTCGGCCAGGGATGCCAGGTAGGGCTCGATGTGCCGGCGCCGGTCCAGGCCGGCCAGCCCGGTCAGCCCGGGGTCGGCGGCGGTGAGGAACCGGCCGAAGTGCATCAGCCGGGTGGCCAGGCTGGAGACGGTCTTGGGCTTGCAGGTGGCTCTCTTCAGCTCGAGGTAGGCCGTCATCGCCGAGGCGACCGGCGGTGCGATGCCGGCGAGCCGGTCCGCGAAGGGCACCGGTTTAGGCCCGGGTGCCGGCGGGGCGGGCAGGATGCCGAGGTGGAACAGCACCCGGTGGGTGCAGCTGAGCGCCGACTTGTAATGCCGCCATCCGTCGCCGGTGCGCCGCTCGTGTTCCCGGCAGGCAGCGGTGAACTCGTCCAGGTCGGTGACGGTCAGCTCGCCGAGGCGGCGCCCGGTCTGGATCAGCAGCCGGGCTGGGACCTGGGAGGCGGTCGCGGTCCGGACCCGGTCGCTGAATCCCAGCCCGGCTGCGGCGTCCCGGAAGCGGGCCAGGTCAGCCCCGATAGGGGCGGCCTCCAGTTCCCGCCACAAGCTGGAGATCTTACGTTCCAGCAGGTAGTCATAGCCGGGCCGCAGGTGCCCGTGCAGCATCAAGAACGTGATCAGCGGCCGGTGCGCTGAGCTGGCCGACAGCCGGACGTCCAGCGGCTCAGCCGCCCACATCCCCGGGTCGGGCCAGCAGGAGAAGAAGTCCTTGGCGGCCCACCAGTAGGAGGCGTTGCCCCGGCCGGTGCGTTCCAGGTGCTCCCGGTAGGCGGCCAGCAGCGGGCGGGGGTCAGCCCCGGGCGCGTATACGGTCACGAGCCGCATCGAATTCCGCCTTCACGTGCGCCGGAGCCAGGTGGATATAGCGGGCCGACGTGTCAACATGGGCGTGGCCGAGCAGGGCCTGCATCACCGCCAGATCCACCCCCGCCTCGGCCAGGGCGGTGCCGAAGGTATGCCGCAGCGCATGCGGGTTCCCGGCCGGAACCCCGGCGATCTCCCGGTGGTAGCGGAAGATCCGGCGCAGACCGGCCTCGGTCAGCGGCTGCCCGCGGTTCGGGCCCTTGGCCACGATGAACAGCCGGGCGCTGGCCGTCTCGGGCCGCTCGGCGAGCAGGTAGGCCTGGATCACCGAACCGGCATCGGTATCCAGCGGCACCCGCCGTTCCCGGTTGCCCTTCCCGGTGACCTGCACCCACCGGCCGCCGATGTCAACGTCGGTGACATCCAGCCCGAGCACTTCGGCGCTGCGCAGCCCGCAATACAGCATCAGCCCGGCGATCGCCCGGTCCCGCCAGGTCCGGAAGCTGGCCAGCAGCTCAGCGGCCTGCCGCTGGTCCAGCGCCTGCGGCAGCCGCCTCGGCTCGCGCAGCCGCAACGGCGAGCGGGTCTTCGGCCGCCGGGCGGCGTGCGCCAGCAAGCCGCGGCACTCCCCGGCCGCCCTGCGGGCCTCCCGCCCCTTCGGGACCGGGTTCGGCGCATCCGGATCCCGCATCACCCGGAACGCGAACAAGCCCGAGACCGCGATCAGCCGGTGGTTGATCGTGGCCGCCGCGTACTGATCCAGCCGCCGCCCACCCAGCGACACCACGTTCGGCCCTGGCCGGCCAGGCACCCTCGCCTCGCGGCAGGCAGCCAGGAACCGCAGCAACACATCCGTAGTCACCGCCGCCAGATCGATGCCCTCGTCCCGCAGCCAGCGGCAGAACGCCAGCAAGTCGAACCCGTAAGCACGGACCGTCCGCGGCGAGTAATTCCGGTCCGCCAGGTGCGACAAATACTCATTCACCAGCCCGAAACGTGCAGCGTCCGGGCCTGCCAGCAGCCAATCCCCGTCCCGCTGCTCAAGCCGCAGCGAGCAATCCCCGGTGCTCATGGCGGACAGGTGTATCGCCGCCGTCACAACCAGGCAAGCATTCCCCCACCACCTGGCGTGTCGCTGACCTGCGAGTTCCCCCTGATTGGCCGGTCAAGGGGC
>CAWICB010000005.1:0-517166 GCA_963834515.1 uncultured Actinomycetes bacterium
CCAGTGCCACCGAGGCCATGCAGATGGTCCGGGCCGGGCTGGATTACCTCGCCGCCACGGACGCGACCGCGATGGCGGCCGAGGAGCAGGCCCGGTGCCTGCGGGCCCTCGAGCAGGTCAATTCGGTGGCCACGGCGGCGCGGACCTCCATCCTGGGCGCGTACACCGCCGGACAGGGCTACACGGCCGACGCGGACTACAGCCCGCGGGCCTGGCTGGTCAACAAGACCGGCGTCACCAGAGGCGTCGCCGTCGCCTACACCGCGTGGGTCCGGCGCTCGGAGGCGCACCCGCGGATCGCGGCGGCGCTGGCGGCCGGGGAGATCTCGGAGTCGGTGGCGCGGACGTTGTGCCTGTGGACGGACAAGCTGCCGCAGGACCGGCGGGAGGACGCGGACAAGATCCTGGCCGACGGCGCGGTCTCCGGGCTGAAGCTGGCGGACCTGGCCGGGCTGTTCGCGGAGATCTACGAGCGGTATCGGGCCGAGGAGCCCGATGAGGACAAGGATGAGTCGTTCGAGGACCGGGCGCTGCGGCTGGTGACCACGCTGGGCGGTGCCGGGGTGCTGCACGGCGACCTGACCCCCGAGTGTGCCGCCGCGGTGCAGGCGGTGCTGGATGCCCTGTCGGCGCCCGCGGACGCGGAGGACACCCGGACGCGGGACCAGCGCTGCCATGATGCGCTCCTGGAGGCGATGCGCAGGCTGGCGGCGGCGGGCATGCTGCCGGAGCGGGCCGGGCAGCCGGTGAGGCTGTGGGTGCACATCCCGCTGGCCGAGCTGCTGGCCATGGAGGGCAGCACGACCCTGGTCAGGGAGTGGGTCGAGCGGATGCGGGCTGCGTGGGCCGTGCACCGCGCCGAGGCCGCCGAGGGCGGCGGAAATATCGGGGCGTGGCTGAACGGTGACGCCGCGAAGGCGGTGGCGTGCGACGCGGCGATGGCCCCGATCGTCACCGGCGAGGTCGACCCGGCGGCCCTGGAGGATCTGGTCCGGCTGTGCGTGGAGCTCCACAAGCTCCGTCATGGCACCCCGGACGGCGACGGCACCGACGGCGCCGATGACACCGACGGTGCCGGGGCGCCCGCGGACACCAGCCGGGCGTGGGAGGCGATCGAGCAGGCCGTGATCGGCAAGGCTGTCGATCTGCTGTCGGGTCCGGGCGGGCTGGCCTCGTTCCTGCGCCGTCGGCAGCTCGGCGCCCGGCTGGGCGGCCCCAGCCTCCCGCTGGACATCGGGTACGCCGAGACCGTCCCGGCCGGGATCCGCAACGCCGTGATCCTCCGGGACAAGCACTGCCGGTGGGCAGGCGGCTGTAACCAGCCCGCGGCGGCCTGTGAGGTGCACCATGTCAGGCACAAGGCCAACGGCGGCAAGACCAGCACCAAAGAGTGCGTCTTGCTGTGCACCTATCATCACCAGGTCGTGATCCACCGTTGGGGCTGGACCCTGGTGCTGAACCCGGACGGCACGACCACGGCGTGGAACAAGGACAAGACGAAGGTGCTGCACAGCCACGGGCCCCCCGCCC
The DNA here is from genome assembly GCA_963834515.1 of uncultured Actinomycetes bacterium. Lineage (GTDB taxonomy): Bacteria > Actinomycetota > Actinomycetes > Streptosporangiales > Streptosporangiaceae > RYN-230. The sequence continues at coordinate 1,531 of CAWICB010000005.1, forward strand.
GCGCCAGGTAGGCCCGGGAACAGCCAGGCACGAACACCTTCCCCAGGGCGCTGCGTCAGCGCTGCTTGATCCATCGCGCGAGAAACGTCCTGGCCAAGGTCCCGGCCGGGATGCAGGCCGAGGTCAAGGACGCCTGCTGGGCCCTGTTCGACACCGAAGACCTGAAGACCCGAGACCTCCTGCCTCACCCTGGTCTGGGCCGTGCTGGACCGGGCATCCCGCGGCTGGCGCGGCCTGACCATGACCAGCGACGGGCTCCGGCTGCTGCAGGACCTGCGGCGCTCGCTTCACATCACCCGCAAACCGCGACAAACCTAAGGTCCTTTGGTGCAACGACGGCGCTATGTTCCCCTGTTGTGCGTGCGAGTAGCCAGAGTTACACTGATTTCTCCAGTTCTTACTCATCCGGTGGTCAATTTCAGCCGGCCATTTTGGTAAAGAAATAGCGTTCCCGGCGCGTCGTGTCACCGGCTGGCCGGGGCCGCACACCTACCTGGGGCCGCACACCTACCCGGGGCAGCACAGCTACCCGGCTGGTGGATGTGCGGGCCCGGCCGCCGCGGGTAAACCCAGGGAATGTGAGGGATAACGGCACGATCCCGCAGCCGGCCCGGCGCCGGGGCTACCGGCTCACCGCCGGGGTGCTGCTGATCATGATGCTGGGCGGCACCCTGCCGGTGCCGCTCTACGTGCTGTACGAAAAGCAGATGGGCTTCGGCCCGCTCGGGGTGACCGTAGTCTTCGCCGCGTACGTGCTCGGCACGCTGCTGGCCCTGGTGCTGCTCGGCGACCTGAGCGATCACATCGGGCGCCGCCCGGTGCTGACCCTGGCCGTGCTCTGCGCAGCGGTCAGCACCGCCTTGTTCCTGGCCGCCACGGGCATCGGGCTGCTCATCGTGGCCCGCGTGGTGAGCGGGGTGGCGGCTGGCTTCGCCACCGGCACCGCGACTGCCGCGCTGGCCGAACTGCAGCCGCGCGGCGATCACCAGGCGGCCGCGGTGGTCGCCTCCGGCGCCAACATGACCGGCCTCGGCCTCGGGCCCCTGGTGGCCGGCCTGTTCGCGGAGTACGTGGCCATGCCGCTGCACAGCGTGTTCTGGGCCTACCTGGGCGCGTGCGCGCTGGCCCTGGCCGCCATCGCGGTCATTCCCGAGACCGTCCGCCGCCGGGACGGCCGGGTCAGCCTGCGGCCGCGGCTGGCCGTGCTCCCCGGCCTGCAGGCCGTCATGCTGGGTGCCTGTCTCGGCGTGTTCGCCGCGTTCAGCGTGCTCGGGCTGTTCAGCAGCCTGGTGCCGACGTTCCTGCACGGCGTGCTCGGCGTGCATAACCTCGCGCTGATCGGCGGCGGGTCCTTCCTCATCTTCGTCACCGCGGCTATCAGCCAGGCGCTCTCCGCCCGGCTGCCGGCCAGGCGCAGCGTGACCACCGGTGTACCGCTGCTCCTGGTGTGCCTGGCCGCGCTCGAGGCGGCGCTGTTCGCGAAGGCCCTCTGGCTGTTCCTGGTCGCCACGATCGCGGGCGGCATCGCTGTCGGCTTCATCTTCCGCGGTGGGCTCAGCGAGCTGAACCGGCTCGCGCAGCCGCAGCACCGGGCCGCCGTGGTGTCCACGTTCTTCGCCGTCGCGTACACCGGGCTGGGCCTGCCCGCCGTGCTGGCCGGCCTCATCTCGCTGGCCACCGGTACGGTGGACGCGAGCGTCTACGTGGCCGGGCTCGCCGCGGCCATCGTCGTGCTGGCCGGCCTCGTGGTGCGGCGCGCGTTCGGCCGGGCCACCGCACCCAGCCCGGCCGCCACTCCGTGCGACAGCTGGTGCCATCCGGGCGAACCTGTCCCGGCCGGCGGCACCTCCACCGCAGGCCGGTCCTGAGCCGGCCCGCTGCCGCGGTCATCGCGCCGGGCTCAGCGGACGGACTTGATCCGCCACACCCCGGCCGAGGCCGCGATGGACACCACCGCGGTCGCGCCGAACAGGGCCGGGTAGCCGGACAGCGCGACCAGCGGGGCCGCGATGAGCGGGCCGATGGCAAACGGGCAGACGATGGCGATGTTGATGATGCCGAGGTCCTTGGCCCGGTCATGGGCCTTCGGCAGCACCTGGGTGATCAGCGCCTGGTCGACCGCGATGTAGGCGCCGTAGCCCAGGCCATACAGCACGGCCGCGGCGAGCGCCGCGTTCCATGTCTCCACGAACGTGAGCAGCAGCGCGGCCGCCGCCATGAGCAGCCCGGACACGGTGACCATCATCTTGCGGCGGCCCCGCCGGTCGGAGATGACGCCGCCGAGGATCGCGGCCAGCACCACGCCCACGGTGTAGATCAGGATCAGGATGAGCAGGCCGTCCGCGGCCGTCTGGCCGGGGAACAGCCGCTGGTAGTGCACCGCGTCGCGGAGAAAGTACAGCAGGTACAGGGTGCCCATGGCGATGGCCAGGCTGGCCAGGAAGCGGGTCAGCCAGGCCCAGCCGAAGTCCGGGTACTCGCGCGGGCTGATCCAGTACGCGGACGCCAGCCGCCGCCAGGAGAACGGCTCCCGGTGCTCCGGGGCCAGCGGAGGGTCGGGGGTGAACAGCACGAACGGCAGGGCCAGCAGCACCATCAGCACGGCCAGCGCGATGTACCCGCTGACCAGGTCCTGGCCGAGCACGTCCACGACCAGGACGGTGCCCAGCACCAGGCCGACCGCGATCGGCATGCCCACCCAGCCGGCCACCGTGGCGCGCTGCCGGACCGGCACGTGGTCGGGGACGGCCGCGCTCAGCGTGGCGTACTCGCCGTTCTGGAACGCGCTGAACAGGAACCAGAGCAGGGCCACCCCGAGCACCGTGCCCTGGGCGGCCAGCAGCGCCAGGCAGATCGCGGCCAGCACCACCATGACCAGCGTCCACCGGTGTCGGCGGCCGCTGAACCGGCCCGCCCGCCCGCCGTGCGCGGTGCGGTCGGACAGTGCGCCCACGACCGGGGTGGCCAGCGCGGACGAGATGGCCCCGACCCCGGTCACCACGCCCAGGGCGACGATCTTGTGCCGGGGCGTGATGTCCTGCAGCTGAAGCGCCAGCACGACCTGCTGCGGCGTCTGCACCGCCATCCACATGCCCAGGCTGGCCAGGCCGAGACCGCCAATCCAGCGGTACCGCACCTGCTGGGTCGGTTCGTCCAGCGCGGGCGACCGCACGCCGGGCGGGCTGATCGCCTGATCACCCGTGGCCCGATCGCTCATGGCTCCTCCACTACCCGGGCCGTGCTAACGCCGTGGCCAGGGCTTTGCCGCCGCTGGCTGGATCATGACCACCCGGCCGCAGCTGGCACCGGGGGAACGGGGAAAATCTACCCATGTCGATCGCCATCTCGGCCGAGCACCGCATCCTTGCGCAGACCGTATCCGGTTTCCTGGCCGATCATCAGTCCCGCGCGGCGGCCCGCGACCTGCTCGAAGCCGGCCCGGACGGGCGGCCTGGCTTCTGGGCCGGGCTGGGCGGCCTCGGGCTGCTCGGGCTGCACATCCCGGAAGAACTCGGCGGCTCGGGCTTCGGCCTGCCCGAAACACTGGTCGTGGCCGAGCAGCTGGGCCGGCATCTCGCGCCCGGGCCGTTCGTCCCAACCATGATCACCAGCGCCGTGCTGGCCGCCGCCGCCCCGGATGACGTGCAGAAACGGCTGCTGCCCGGGCTCGCGGACGGCAGCCTGACCGGTGCCGCCGCGCTGGGCGGCGAGGTGACCTGGGCCGGCGGCGCGGCGGCCGGGCCGGCTGGCGTGGTGCTCAGCGGCCACCTGGCCGACGTCCTGCTCGTCCCGGCGGGCCAGGACGTCCTGGTCATCGAGAAGCCGGCCGGCGGCGTCCGGGCCGAGGTGCCCGCGAACCTGGACCCGAGCCGGCGGGCCGCCCGGGTCAGCCTGGACGGGGCGCCAGCCACGGTCCTGCCGGGTGCCCGTGGCCTGCTTACCGACGTGGCCCGCGCGGTGCTCGCGGCCGAGGCGGCAGGCGTGGCTATCGAGACCACCGAGCAGGCGGCCGGGTACGCCAAGATCCGCCAGCAGTTCGGCCGCCCGATCGCCACGTTCCAGGCCGTCAAGCACCACTGCGCGAACATGCTCGTGGCCGCCGAGCTAGCTGCCGCCGCTACCTGGGACGCGGGCCGGGCCGCGGCCGGCGGAGGTGACCAGTTCAGCTACACCGCGGCCATCGCGGCGGCCCTGGCCGTGCCCGCCGCGGTGGGCAACGCCAGCCTCAGCATCCAGGTGCACGGCGGGATCGGGTTCACCTGGGAACACGACGCGCACCTGTACCTGCGCCGGGCCGCGGCCATCGCCGCGCTGCTGGACACCGAGCAGGCCGCCATCGAGGTCACCGATCTGGTCCGCCGCGGTGTCCGCCGGGCGGCCGCGATCGACCTGCCCGCCGAGGCGGAGCCGGTCCGGGCCGCGATCGGGCCCGACATAGCCCGGCTGCGCGAGCTGGCCGGCGACGAACGGAAGCAGGCCCTGATCGAGACCGGCTACGCGATGCCGCACTGGCCGAAGCCGTGGGGCCGGGACGCGGGCCCGCTCGAGCAGCTGGTCATCGAGCAGGAGTTCGCCGCGGCCGGGATCAGGCGGCCCAGCCTCGGCATCACCAGCTGGATCATCCTGACCCTGATCCAGCACGCCAGCCGTGACCAGGTGGCGCGCTGGGTGCGCCCGGCGCTCACCCAGGAGGTGACCTGGTGCCAGCTGTTCAGTGAGCCAGGCGCCGGATCCGACGCGGCTGGCATCAGGACCAGGGCCACCAGGGCGGCCGGGGACGGGGCGGAACCGGGCGGCTGGCGGGTCAACGGCCAGAAGGTCTGGACCAGCAGTGCGCACGTGGCCGACTTCGGCCTGGCCACGGTGCGGACCAATCCGGACGCGCCCAAGCACGAGGGCATCACGATGATGGTGATCGACATGCACGCTCCCGGTGTCACCATCCGGCCGCTCAAGATGCCGAGCGGGGACTCCGAGTTCAACGAGGTCTTCTTCGATGACGTCTTCGTACCCGACCGCGACGTGGTCGGGCCGGTTGACGCGGGCTGGACGGTGGCCCGCGCGACGCTCGGCAACGAGAGCGTCAGCATCGGCGGCGGCGACGGCGGCATGACCATGCCGGCTGGCGCGTTCATCGCCCCGCTCGACGCGCACCCGGAGCGGCTGGCGGGCGGGGCCGGACGGGTCGGCAGGCACATCTCCCGCACGCACGCGATGGGCGTGCTGAACCAGCGCAGCGCCTACCGGGCGGTGGCGGGCGGCGGTCCAGGGCCGGAGGGCAACATCAGCAAGCTGCTGCTGTCCGAGCTCGGCCACGAGACGGCCGCCATCATGGCCGAGCTGGCCGGGCCGGACGCGGCGTTCCTCGAAGGTGACGGCGGGCTGGCCGCCATGCTGGTGCTGATGCACCGGGCCATGTCGATCGCGGGCGGCACCTCCGAGATCAAGCGCAACCAGATCGCCGAGCGGATCCTCGGCCTGCCCCGCGACCCGCTCATCAAGTGAGCGGGCATCATGGGCGGGTGCAACTGTTCTCCTTTGAAGGCCGCGAGCCGAAGATCAGCCCGACCGCGTGGGTCGCCGCCACCGCCACCGTCGTGGGTGACGTGACGATCGAGGACGAGGCGTCCATCTGGTACGGGGCCGTGCTCCGGGCCGACTTCGGCCCCATCATCATCCGGCGGGGCGCGAACGTGCAGGACGGCTCCGTCCTGCACGGCGGGACCGACCCGGTCACCGAGGTGGGCGCGGGGGCCACGATCGGCCACCTGTGCGTGGTGCACGGCGCGGTGATCGGGGCCGAAGCGCTGATCGGCAACGGCGCCACCGTGCTCGACGGCGTGCGGATCGGCCGCCAGTCCCTGGTCGCGGCGGGCGCCACGGTGCCGCCCGGGCTGACCGTGCCGGACGGCATGCTCGCCGTCGGGGTCCCGGCCCGGGTGGCCGGCCTGGTCGCGGGCGGGGCCAAGCTCTGGGTGGACAGCAACCCCGAGGTGTACCGGGCGCTGGCCCGCCGGCACGCGGCCGGCGTGCAGCCCATCCCCGGGCCACCCGGCCGCCCCTAACCCGGGAGCAGCTGGCTGGTGAAGCCGGCCCGGATCAGGCGCTGGCAGGCGGCCAGCACGCCGTCCGGCACCGGCTGGGCGATGGCGAATCCTCTGGCCGGGTAGGCCACGATCCGCTGCAGATCCCCGACCAGCATGTCGATGACCAGCCGCGGGTGCCCGGACCGCAGCACGTACTCGGCGATGTCGGCCGGTTCCGCGGCGCAGCTGGCGGCCACCTCCGGCCACGCCTGGCGGCACGTGGCGTAGGCCCGGCGCTGCATGTACGGCTTGGAGATGAGCAGCACCGAGTCCACCCGGACGCCCGCCTGGCGCAGCACCGCACGAGACCGCGAGATGTTCTGCCCGGTGTTGGTGGCGGCCGGCTCGACCAGGATGGCCTGCTCGGGCACGCCCAGTTCCAGGGCGTGTTCCCGGTAGTGGGTGGCCTCGCCGCGCGGGAAGCGCGCGAGCGTGGCCGGGCTGTTGGCCCCGGTCACGACCAGCACCCGAAACCAGCCTTCGTGGTACAGCCGGGCGGCGTGCGCGGCCACGCCCAGGTCATTGCTGCCGAGAGCGACGCCGGCCGAGCACGGCCGTAGTTCGTGGTGCATCAGGTGGTAGTTCCACAGGGTCCTGGCGTCCCGCCAGTCCGCGGCGGACATGTCAGCCCCCTGCTCGCCCACCTGGTCCCTCCCGCCCCGGCCCAAACCGGTCAGGGCGCCGGGTCGTGCAGCGCGGCCCGGGCCAGCCCGAAGACCTCCGGCGCGACGCTGGTCAGCGGCTGATCCGGCGCGGCCAGCGTGTCGAACGTCTCGAAGCTGGTCAGCGTGAACAGGACCCGCGCGGTCCGGTCCGGGCCGACGGCGAGCAGCCCGGCGTCGCCGAGCCGGGCTGCGATCACGGCTACCCCGTCGAGCCGCCGCTGGTCACGGGCGGCGATGACCTCAGCCACGTCGGGATCGAGCGCGGCCAGTGCGCGCAGCCGGCGCGTGACCAGCCGGTCGGCCGCCCAGAACTGGGCGAATGCGGTGATCAGCCCGCGGAGCGCGGCCACCGGGTCGGGTTCGGCGAACGCGGCGGCCAGCGCGGACAGCTGACCGTCCGCGGCCAGTGCATCGCACAGCGCCTCGAGCAGGCCGGTCTTCGACTTGAACTGATAGTAGACGGTGGCCCGGGATACGTCAGCCTGCCGGGCCACGGCCTCGACGGTGAAGGCCGTGTAGCTGTCCGCGCCGGCCAGCAGCGCCCGCGCGGCGCCGACCACCTGGTCCCGGCCGCGGGCGATCTGATCCTGGCGCTTGCCCAGGTGGTACGGGCGCGGGCTCACCGCGGGCAGCTCCCTGATCAGCGCGGAAATCAGACGCTCAGTCTGAGTGAATCGTAGCCGGTGCCCAGCGTGCTCACTCACTCACTTACTTACTCACTCCCTCACCCGGCCGCCCGCGGCCCGGCCCGGTCCGGTCCGGCCACCCGGGGTGCACGTTGTGGCCAGGTGCCCTGAAATGGCCGGGCCGGGCGGTAAAGAATGGCCACTATGGAACGTTTCGCCAATAGCCGGGCCCTGGTCACCGGTGGCAGCCGGGGCATCGGGGCCGCGGTCGCCCGCCGGCTGGCCGCCGAGGGCGCAGCCGTCGCCATCACCTACCGCGCCAACGCCGGGCTGGCCGGCGCGCTGATCGCCGAGCTGGCCGGCGCGGGCCATACCGCGTTGGCGCTGCCTGGCGACGTGCGGGACCGGGCCACGGCGCACGCCGTGACCCGCCAGGCAGCGGACCGGCTGGGCGGGCTCGACGTGCTGGTCAGCAACGCCGGGGTGGAGTACTTCGGGCCGCTGGCCGGCATCACCGAAGACGACTTCCGGCAGGTGTTCGACACCAACGTGGCGGGCCAGCTGTGGGCGGTGCAGGCCGCCGTCCCGCTGATGACCGGCGGCGGCCGGATCGTGCTGATGTCGTCGGTGAGCTCCGGGATCGCCGTCTTCCAGCACAGCGTCTACGCGGCCAGCAAGGCGGCCGTGGTGGCGCTGGCCCGTAACCTGGCTCCCGAGCTGGCCGCGCGGAACATCGCGATCAACGCCATCGCCCCGGGCGGCACCGCGACCGACATGGCTACCGAGAACGCCCGGCACTACACCCACCCCCTGCTGCGCGAGCACGACCTGCCCGCGGACACCCAGATCGGCCTGCACGCCTCGCTCGGCCGGCTGGCCGAGCCAGCGGAGATCGCGGCCGCGATCGCGTTCCTGGCCTCGCCGGATGCCGCCTACCTCAACGGCGGCACGCTGGCTGCCGATGGCGGCTGGATGTAGCCGCTGGCGGCCACTGCGGGCCGCGGCGCGGTAAAGACCGTACCGAGCAGCGTGGCCGGCACCGCTCGACCAGGTCCTGGGCCACGTGCTGCCACACCTGGCGGCCATGGTTCCTGATCGGCACGCCGAAGCTCTGCGCGTACACCTCGAGGCGGGGCACCGCGGTGCCGAGCACGTCGTAGCCGAGGCCCTCCAGCACCTCCCGGGCGTCGGACGTGGAGTTCGCCCGGGCGATGCAGCGGTTCAGCAGGATGGCCGAGCGGGGCGGGGTGTCCCGGACCGTGCCCACGTCGCTGATCTCCTCCCGCACCGGCGTGGTGCGGTTGATCTCGATCGGGGTGGGCCCGCACGGGATCAGGATCTCGTCCGCGTAGCGCATCGCCGACCGGGCGATGCTGGCGTGATCCTCCAGCTGCGGCGTGTCGATGATGACCACGTCGTCGCTCCGGGCGATCTCCGGCACCCGCCGGTGCAGTTCGCGGGATGGCAGCGCGACGATCCGGAATGGGAACGAGGCCTGGGACAGCGACAGGCGCGGGTACATGGCGGCCAGGTCTGACCATTCCAGGGCACTGCCCGATGGATCGGCGTCGACCAGGAGCACGCTGTTTCCCGCTTGGGCGAAAACATGTGCCAGCCAGACAGCCGAGGTGGTCTTCCCCGTGCCCGGCTTCAAGTTAGCCAGGGCGAGACACAGCCCCGTCATCCAGGCATTATCGCAGCGTCCGTGGCCTTTCGGTAGACGCGGGGGGTGGTGATTGCTGAATGCAGTAGGACAGTGCTTACTGCATTACTGTATTTGCGGCTCAGCCGCCGGGGGTCCGCGCGTTCCAGTGCACCTCCAGGTTGCGCACCAGGGCCGGGCTGAGGTGACAGCGGGCCTGTTCGACCGAGAACGCCGCCATGTATTCGCGGAACAGGTCCAGCGGCTCCTGGCCGGCCCGCAGCGTGCACCGGTTGGCGGCCGCGTTGACCAGGCCGGAGCTGGTCAGCGCCGCGACCCGGGCGGGCACCGCCCGGTCCATGCCGCCGGGCGGCACCACCTCGTCGCAGAGCAGCGCCGCGTCCGGCTCACCCGCCACCCACGGCCGGCCGGACAGGATGGCCTGCCGGGCGGCCCGGTCCCCGACGAAGCGCGGCAGCCGGAGGTTGGACGCGCCCGGGATGATCCCCTCGTTGCGGGCCGGCAGGAACAGCCGCGACCCACGGGTCGCGATCACATGGTCCACCACGTGCAGCAGCTGGCACGCGCCGCCGACCGCGAACCGCTCCACCGCGGCGATCCACAGTTTCTCCGCGGTGCCTTCCGGGTTGGTGCCGGGCCGCCCGGTGAGCCCCGGATCCGGACCGGCCAGCCCGGCGCCCGCGCCGGGCGGGATGATCCCGCGGTAGATCTTGTGCACGTAGCCGAGGTCGCGATCGAGGTAGAACAGGAAGTCGAGCTGCCCGCGGTACAGGTGGGTGAGGTTGAGGCCCGACCCGAACACACGCACGCCCGGGTACCGGGGATGATCGACCACGCCGCCCCGGATCACGCCGATCTCGATGTCCGGGTCCAGCAGGATCAGGTCCACCGCGCACTCGGTCGGGCCCAGCGTGAGGTTGTCTTCCGCGTTGAGGTGCCTGGGGTTGCGCAGTTCCAGCACGCCGGCCCGGCCCTGCCGGGTGACCTGGACCGGGCCCAGGTCGGCCCGGCCGGTGGCGCGCAGCTCGCCGAGCCGGCCGAGCGCCTCGGGCGTGGGCCGCAGCATCGCGCCGATCAGGTGCCGCCCGGCCCGCGGCCGGGCCAGCACGTGCCCGGCCAGCAGGCCCTGCGCGAACTCGATGCCGTTCTTCTCCGGCAGCGGCCGGGCCCGCTCGGCGGCCAGCTCGGCCGCGGCCGGCACCAGGCCGGGCACCTGGGTGGCCGCCGCGGCCAGCAGCTCAGCCAGCCGCAGGGCCCGGGTCCGGTCACTGGTCAGCACGTCATAGAGGGCCTCCGCGTGCACCCGCAGGAAGCTGTCCCGGGCCGTGTCCATGGCTGCCGCCAGCACGTCCCAGGCGGCCTGCCCGGCCGCCGACCGGTGCGCCCGCCCTGCCAGCCGGCCGCTGAGCGCCTGCCCGCCGGACAGGAACTGGCTCAGCGCGCCGGCCGCGGCGTCCAGCGGACGGTGCGGGTCCGGGACCGCGGCCACCCAGGCGGCTGCTTCGGCAGCGGGCAGCCCGGCCCGGCCCAGTAGCTCCTCCGGAACCGTCACCCCGCCATCATCCCCGGCGGGCGCCGGCCCCAGCGGGCACCGGGGCTGGCCGGCTAGATCCCGCGCGGGCACGGGTAGAACATCCGCCCGTCCAGATCGACGTCGAACTTGACCGCGGCGAAGCCGTACGGCGGCTGGTAGACAGCCGCGCAGAAGGCCGCGAACGACCGCCGCCCGGTGCACTTCTGCCCTGGGCTGCACACGTAATGGTCGGCCGAGTACTCCGCCTCACCCACCCATTTGCCGGTCGGCTGGCGGGCCGTCCGGTCGGTGCTGAAGTCGTCCCAGCCGCACGGGGTCGGGCCGCGCAGGCCGGTGCAGGTGATCCCGTACTGGCGGCTGCCGCGCAGCTGAGCGGCGGTGCACATCCGGTAGACGTAGCACTCCTCGACCACCGCGCCGTCCGTGTACCGGCGGCCCCACCAGGACAGGTACGGCGAGTTCTTCCACAGCGCGGTCATCCCGTACCGGTGCACCTCGTTGAACGCGTAGGCCAGGTAGTTCTGCGCGTCACCGGGGGTGAGCCGGAACCCGGTGGTGGACGGCGGGTCGAAACTGTCGATGTCGTCCAGTTCGACTGCGTCGAACCCCTTCCGGGCGCACATGCTGATCCGTTCGCGGAGCATCGGCTCCAGCGCGGTCGAGCTGCCGGAAGTCCACCCAGCGCTCGTCGGGGTAGCCGTAGTACACGTTGCCCAGCGTGGCGGCCGGGAAGTACCGGCCCCACGGCGCCGGGCTGGCGTCCGGCCGGTAGTCCTCCCAGGCCAGGTCCAGGTAGCAGACCGCGCGCGGGTGCGGCAGCGTGGTCGCCTGCCAGCGGGTCTCGATGGCGTGCACTTCGGCCCGGGTGGTGAGGAACCCGTCGACGTCGTAGATGTCCACGGCGCGGCGCCCGGTCCGCTGCAGCGGGGTGACCCGGCCGATCTGCCAGTCCCAGCGCATCGGGTGGTGGTTGGCGGCCAGGTGCGGCGGGTACCAGCAGGCGTGCCGCGGGGTGGCCTGGCAGGCCAGCGGGGCGGGCAGCGGCACCACCCGCCAGCCGAACCGGATCATGGTCGCCCCGGCGTGGTTGGCCGTCCGCACCGTCACCTGGTGCGGGCCGGGCCTGAGCAGCCCGGTGTAGAACGACCCGGCGGCGGGCAGCGCCCGCCACCGGCCCAGGTCCACCCGGTACTGCTGGGCCGGCTGCCCATCCGCCGAGTTGTAATGCGTAACGCCCACCTGGAAGCACTCGGCGTCCGAGCCCGTGACGTGTTCCGGGGTGCCGTTGATGAATGCGGCCGTGGGCGGCCGGTGCCGCGGGTAGGCCCGGACCGGAGCGCTGGCCAGGAGGCTCACCGAGCGGCGGATGACCTGGAAGCTGAACGTGGCCGGCTGGGTCTCGACCACCTCGGCCGCGGTCTCGGTGAGCCGCAGCCGCCGGCCGGTGTCGGGTGCCCGGGGATGTACCGCCGGGCGGCGAACGGGGTCACGGTGGCGTCCGACGCCGGCCGGCAGTGCGTGCCGTCCGCCCGGCAGGTCTGCCACGTGTAGCTGACCTCGAAGCTGAGCAGCTTCATGCCGTGCGGCAGCCGGGCCGGGGACCAGCGCAGCCCGGCCGCGGTGAGCACCGAGCCGTCCTGCGCCCGCCCGGCGATGCGCAGCGTCCCCCGGTGCACCGGCGCCGGGATCCGCACCGTGCTGGCTGCGGTCCGCGCGGCCGCCGGCGCGGCCGCGCTCAGCGGCGCGAGCACCAAAGCGGCCGCGGTCACGCCTATGGCCAGACGGCGCGGCCTGGTCAGCGGCAGCACCCGCATAACCTCTCCTCTCAAGCCCCCACCGCTTCGTGATCATGACTTTGCTGCCGTTGGGACGACACCAGAGTCATGATCACGAGCGTGTTCGCTAGCGCAGGCCGCGGGCAGCAGGTCGCGGTGTGCGGCGAGCAGGTCGTCGCACATGGCCACGGTCTCGGTGGTGGTCAGCGTGGCGGCCGTGTTCGGGTCGAGCAGCGCGGCCTGGTACACGTGGTCGCGGGATTCTTCCAGTGCGGCCCGCACGGTCAGCTCGACCACGTTGAGGAACGTCCGGTTGAGCGCGGTGAGCTGCGGCGGCAGCGCACCGACCGGCACCGGCTTGGCGCCGCCCGCGCCGACGATCGCGGGCACCTCTACGCAGCAGTCTCCGGGCAGGCTGGAGATCAGCCCGCCGTTGCGGATGTTCACGTGCAGTTCGCGCTCCTGGCCGGTCTCCACCGAGTGGATGAACAGCGAGGCCAGTTCGCGGGCGGGGGTCAGGTCGAGCGGGGTGCCCGCGTCCAGGTCGCGGCGCAACTGCTCGAGCTCGCGCAGGTTCTCCTCGGACCGCTCCAGGTAGTCGCCGACGAAGATGCGGAACCGCTCGACCTGCGAGTCGTGCCGCATGAACCACGGCACGTACTCGGCGGAATGCTCGCTGGACTCGGTCGGGAAGTAGCCGAACCGCCGGAAGATCTCCACCCGGACCCGCCGGTGCAGCTCGGGCGTCCGGTCGATGACCTCGGCCAGCCGTGGGTACAGCGACTGGCCGTCCTGCTCGAAGCGCAGCACGAACGCCTGGTGGTTGAAGCCCGCGGTCAGGAAGCGGACCCGGTCCGGGTCGGCGCCGACCAGCCCGGTCAGGAACGCCTGGGTGTCCCGCACCGAGTGGCACAGCCCGTACACCCGGTGGAACGGGGTGCCCGAGTAGACCGCCCAGGGCAGCATGGCCATCGGGTTGCTGTAGCTGAGCAGGTAGGCGTCCGGGCATACCTCGTGCATGTCCCGGGCCAGCGCCAGCACCACCGGGATGGTGCGCAGGCCGCGGAAGATACCGCCGATGCCCAGCGTGTCGCCGATCGTCTGGCGTACCCCGTACCGGGCCGGGATGTCGAAGTCGGCCCGGGTGGCGGCGTAGCCGCCGACCTGGACCTCGTTGATCACGTAGTGCGCGCCGGCCAGCGCGGCGCGCCGGTCGGCGGTCGCGGTCACCGCGCGCCCGCGCCGGACTGCGCCACGATCCGGCCGGCCAGCCGCTCGGCGTGGGCCAGCCGCTCGGCGCTGATGTCGTACAGCGCGAGTTCCAGCCCGCCGCGCAGCTCTGGGTAGCCGCACAGGTCGGTCACCACGTTGCGGGTGAACTCGATGCTGCCGGCGCCGACGAACGTCACCTTGATCACAGCTCGGTGAGTGTTCCATTCACGCAGTTTTCGCGCAAGATCTTGCATCTGGATCGGCTGGAATGCACAATGCTGACTCAAACAGAGCAGATTCGAGCACTAATGGGCGGGATGCGGTATGGACAAGCGGCGGCCAGCCCGGCGCTGGCAGGTTACCCTGGCTGGTCTGCTGTCCGTGCCGGTCGCGGCCGTGCTGGCCCTGGCCGGCTGCGGCACGGACAGCAACTCGTCCGGCGGCAGCGGCGGCACCACCCTCCAGATCTGGGAAGGGCTGGACCGGGGCCGAGGCCAAGACGTTCACCCACCTGGTCGGCGTGTACCAGGCCCAGCACCCGGGCACGAAGGTCGGACAGCCTGTACGTCAACAACGACGACACGCTGCAGAAGGTGCTGACCGCGGTGCGCGGCGGCAGCCCGCCGGACATCGCCTACCTGTACGGGTCGTGGGCGCCCAACGTGGCCCAGATCCCGCAGGTGGTCAACCTGACCAAGGTGGTCCAGCGGCCCGGCGTGAACTGGAACGACTTCTGGGTCGGCGAGCGGGACGTGGCCACCGTCAACGGCAAGGTGATCGGCATCCCGGCGCTGGTGGACAACCTGGCCGTGGTCTACAACAAGACGCTGTTCGCCAAGGCCGGCCTGCCGCCGCCCAGGCCCGAACTGGACCTGGTCGCAGTTCATGGCCGACGCCAAGAAGCTCACCGACCCGGCCAGCAAGCAGTACGGCACCGCGTACGTGACCCCAGGCACCGAGGACACGGTGTGGCACTGGGAGGCGCTGCTCTGGGAGGCGGGCGGCCAGCCTGCTCACCCCGGACAACAAGAAGGCGGCGTTCGACTCCGCGGCCGGGCTGACACTCACTGAACACGCTGCGCACCATGGCCGTGACGGACAAGTCCATGTACCTGGACCCGACCGACTCGGCGTACGCCAACCTGTTCAACTCGGGCAAGATCGGGATGCTGGTCACCGGCCCGTGGGACCTGTCCGGGTTCCCGAACGTGCACTACGGGGTGCAGATCATGCCGGCCTACCCAGGGACCAGCGGCGGCCACCAGACCATCTCCGGCCCAGACAACTGGGTGATCTTCAACAACGGCGCCACGCAGGTGTCGGCGGCGGAGAAGTTCCTGCTCTGGCTGACCGCACCCGCCCAGGTCAAGTACTGGTCGCTGCACACCGGTGACCTGCCGACCCGGGCGTCGGTGGGCAACGCGGCCGGGTTCAACCAGCAGATGGACGCCACGCTGCCCGGACGTGAGCACGTTCGTGGCCAACCTGGGCAACGTGAAGCAGGCCCGGCCGCAGATCCCGCAGTACCCGAAGATCTCCCAGGTCCTCGGCAACATGATCGTCTCGGTGCTGCTGGGCAAGAGCCAGCCGCAGGCCGCGCTGAGCTCCGCGGCCGCAGCAGGTCAACCAGATCCTGGCCGCGGGCTGATCATGGCCCTGCCGGACACCGTGCTGCGGCGCCGGCGCGGCCGCGGCGGCTTGCCGCCGCTCGGCGCGCAGCGGCGATCGGGCGCCCGGCGGGTCGCCCCGCGGCCGGCACTGCGGCGCAGGGTCACCGCGTCGGAGCAGTTCGCCG
This sequence comes from uncultured Actinomycetes bacterium, assembly GCA_963834515.1. Classification (GTDB taxonomy): domain Bacteria; phylum Actinomycetota; class Actinomycetes; order Streptosporangiales; family Streptosporangiaceae; genus RYN-230. The sequence continues at coordinate 16,887 of CAWICB010000005.1, forward strand.
GGTGGGCGTTCGTGACGCCCGGGGTGGCGATCATCCTGCTGTTCGGCGCGGTGCCGATCGTCTGGTCGGCGGTGATGTCCTTCCAGCTCGTCCAACCTGCTCACGCCGAGCACGCCGTTCGTCGGGCTGAAGAACTACCGGCAGATGATCCACGACCCGATCGTGGGCCAGGCCATCGAGCACACGCTGGTCTACACCGCGCTGTTCGTGCCCGGGACGATGATCGTCGGGCTGTTCCTGGCCGTGGCCATGAACCGGAAGATCCGCTTCATCTCGCTGTACCGGACCGCCGCCTACGCGACGATGGCCATCTCCACGATCAGCGAGGCGATCGTCTTCATCTGGCTGTTCGACCCGTCCTACGGGGTCGTCAACTACTTCCTCAGCCTGCTCGGCATCCCGCAGCAGCAGTTCCTCAACTCGCCGTCCCAGGCGCTGTACGTGATCGTGATCATGACGATCTGGGGCTGGACCGGCTTCGCCGTGGTCATCTACCTGGCCGCGCTGCAGGGGGTGCCGCAGACGCTGATCGAGGCGGCCGCGATCGACGGGGCCACCCCGTGGCGGACGTTCCGCCGGGTGACGCTGCCGCTGCTCAGCCCGGCGTCGCTGTTCCTGGCCGTGTGGCTCACCATCAACGCGCTGCAGCTCTTCGACGAGGTCTACCTGAGCACGCCGGGCGGCCCGCTCAACGCGACCACGGTGCTCGTCTACTACCTCTACGAGCAGGCGTTCCAGGACTTCAACTTCGGCTACGCCTCAGCCATCGCCTACTTCCTGTTCGTCATCATCCTGGTCGTCACGGCCATCCAGTTCCGGGTCGGCCGGCGATTCACCCACTACCGGTCATGACCGCCATCCAGGCGCCCGCCGGCGCGGCATCGAAGCTCCCGCCGGCGCGGCGGCCGCCGCCGGCGGGTGGCTGCCGTTCAGCCCGTGGCACCTGGTGCTGATCCCGGCCACCCTGGTGCTGATCTTCCCGTTCGCCTGGCTGATCATCACGTCCATCGAGACCCCGGCCGAGGCGCTGCATTTCCCGCCCATCCTGATCCCGCACACGCTGCGGTTCGCCAACTACCCGGACGCGCTGAACAGCGCGCCGTTCGGCCGGTTCTTCGTGAACAGCGCGGTGGTCGCGGTGGTCACCGTGCTGTGCAACCTGGTGCTGTGCTCGCTGGCCGGCTACGCGTTCGCCCGGTTCCGCTTCCTCGGCCGCGGCGTCCTGTTCGTGGTGATCATGGCCACGCTGATGGTGCCGTTCCAGGTCACGATGATCCCGCAGTTCATCATCACCAAGTGGCTCGGCGTGCACGTGCTGGCCGGGGTCGGCATCGACCACATCGGCGCGCTCATCCTGCCCAACGCGGCCACCGCGTTCGGCATCTTCTTCCTGCGCCAGTTCTTCCGGACGCTGCCGCTGGAGTACGAGGAGTCGGCCCGGGTGGACGGCGCCAGCCGGCTGACCGTGCTGTGGCAGATCGTGCTGCCGCTGGCCACCCCGGCGCTGGCCACGCTGGCCGCGCTGACGTTCCTCGACTCATGGAACAACTTCCTGTGGCCGCTCATCGCGATCACGTCCACCAACCAGATGACGCTGCCGCTCGGCCTGGCCACGTTCCAGGGCGCGCACTCCACCGAGTGGACCCTGCTGATGGCCGGCAACGTGATGAGCCTGGTCCCGATGCTGGTCGTCTTCTTCGTGGCGCAGCGGTACTTCATCCGGTCGGTGGCCGCCACCGGGCTGGCCGGGACCTGAGGGCGAGGAATGCGGAGCGACGCGGGAATGGAGCAGGGAGGAGGCGCGTGGTGCCGGGATGCAGCACGCCGGGAGCACTGAGGCAGGAGGTGGCCTCGCAGCCAGCCTGCTGGCGGCGGGCGGCCCAGCTGGCCGCCGGACCTGGCGGGCGTCGCTGCCGGCCCGCGGGGAACGGGTCGCGGTGGCGGGCTGCGGGACCTCGTGGTTCATGGCGCAGTCCTACGCGGCGGCGCGGGAGGCCGCCGGGCACGGCGAGACCGACGCGTTCGCCGCCTCCGAGATGCCCACTGGCCGCCAGTACGACCGGGTCCTGGTGCTGTCCCGGTCCGGGACCACCACCGAGATCCTTCAGCTGCTGGCCCGGCTGCGCGGCACGGGTGCCCACGGTCGCGATCACCGCGGTGGCCGGGACCCCGGTGGCACAGGCCGCCGACGCCGTCATCGACCTGGGGTTCGCGGACGAGGAGTCGGTGGTGCAGACCCGGTTCGCCACCACCGAACTGGCCCTGCTCCGCGCGCATCTGGGCCAGGACGTGGGCCCGGCGGCCGACGCGGCGGAGCGGGTGCTGGCCGCGCCGCTGCCGGCCGAGCTGCTGGCCGCCCGGCAGTTCACGTTTCTCGGCACCGGCTGGACCTACGGCCTGGCCAACGAGGCCGCGCTCAAGCTCCGCGAGGCGGCCGGGATGTGGACCGAGGCCTACCCGGCCATGGAGTACCGGCACGGCCCGGTCGCGGTAACCGGCGACGGCAGCGTCGTGTGGGTGTTCGGCCCCCGCCCGACGGGCTGGCCGGTGAGGTCGCCGCGGCTGGCGGCACGCGCCTGGTTCAGCCAGCGAGGACCCGCTGGCCGAGCTGGTCCGGGTGCAGCGGGTCGCGGTGGCGCTGGCCCGGGCCCGCGGGCTGGACCCCGACCGGCCGCGCAACCTGGCCCGCTCGGTCATCCTGGCCCCGCGCTGAGCGCTGCCACGCCATGATCGGAGTCGTCTGCCTGAACCCCGCCCTGGACGTCACGCATCAGGTGGCGGCCGTGGACTGGGCCGGGCGTGAACCGGCCCAGTCGCGGTGCACGCCCGTCCCGGCGGCAAAGGGCTGAACGTGGCCCGTACCCTGCACGCGCTCGGCGCCGACGTGCTGCGTGCTGGGGCTGGCCGGCGGCAGCACCGGGGCCGGCGGTGCGGGACGCGCTGGCTGGCCTGGGCGTGCCCGCCGCGTGGATCCCGATCGGCGGCGAGACCCGGCGCACGTTCACGGTGGTCGACGCGCGAATCGGGTGGCACCGCCTTGTTCAGCGAGCCCGGACCGCCGGTCAGCGACGGCGAGTTCGCACGGCTGCGCGTTCGGTATCAGGAAGCCCTGGCCGGGTCGGCGGCGGTGGTGCTGTCCGGCAGCCTGCCGCCGGGGCTGCCGGCGGACTGCTACGCCGGCCTGATCGGCCTGGCTGCCGCGGCCGGGGTGCCGGTGGTGCTGGACGCGCACGGGGCGGCGCTGCGGCTTGGCGCGGCGGCCGGGCCGGCCATCGTCAAGCCCAACCTGGCCGAGCTGGCCGGCCTGACCGGCCGGCCGCTGACCGGCGCGGGCGCGGACCGGCCGGCCGTGGCCGCCGCGGCCCGCGAGCTGCGCGCGGCGGGCGCGCAGGCCGTGGTGGCCTCGCTGGGCGCCGACGGGCTGCACGCCGTCACCGGGGAGGGCAGCTGGTGGGCGGGCCCGCCGGGACCGGTGGCGGGCAATCCGACCGGTGCGGGCGACGCGGTGGCCGCCGCGCTGGCCCACGGCCTGGTCCTCGGCCGCCCGTGGGAGGAGCGGCTGCGGCACGCGGTGGCCCTGGGCACGTCGGCGGCGGCGGCGCCGGTGGCGGGCGAGTTCAGCGCCGCCGACTACCGGCGGCTGCTGCCCGTGGTGACCGTCCGGCCCGGCACCGCGGACCGGGACGGGGCGGGCTGATGCCGCTGACTCCGATGGCGGCCATCGTCGGGCCGGCCCGCGCAGCCGGCTGCGGCGTCGGTGCGTTCAACGTGATCGGCGTCGAGCATGCCGAGGCCATCGTGGCCGGGGCCGAAGCGGCCGGGGCGCCGGTGGTGCTCCAGATCAGCGAGAACTGCGCCGCGTACCACGGCGCACTCGGCCCGATCGCGCAGGCCTGCCTGGCCATCGCGGCCGCGGCCGCGGTCCCGGTGGCCGTGCACCTGGACCACGCGACCAGCGCGGACCTGGTCCGGGAGGGGGCCCGGCTCGGGCTCCGCTCGGTGATGTACGACGCGTCCCGGCTGCCGTACCCGGACAACGTGCGGGCCACCGCCGGGCTGGCCCGGTGGTGCCACGGCCACGGCCTGTGGGTCGAGGCGGAACTCGGCGAGATCGGCGGGAAGGACGGTGTGCACAGCCCGGCCGCGCGCACCCGCCCGGACGAGGCGGCCGGGTACGTCGCGGCCACCGGGGTGGACGCGCTGGCCGTGGCGGTGGGCAGCTCGCACGCCATGCTGACCCGCGACGCGGTGCTCGATATCGGGCTGATCAGCCGGCTCCGGGCGGCGGTCAGCGTGCCGCTGGTGCTGCACGGCTCGTCCGGCGTGCCGGACCGCGACCTGGCCGGCGGCGGTGCGCGCCGGGATGACCAAGGTGAATGTCGCCACCCAGCTCAATAAGGCCTATACCGCTGCGATACGCCACTGCCTGGCTGATGATTCCGCATTGGTCGATCCGAGGCGGTACGGTGCGGCGGGCCGGGACGCGGTCGCCGCGGAGGTAGCCCGCCTGCTCGGGGTGATCGGGAGGGACCGGTGAGCCGCTACCGCCGGTGGAACGAGCTGCTGGAACTGCTCGCGGCGGCGGGCCAGCTCCAGGTCGAGGACGCCGCGGAGGCGCTCGGGGTGTCCGACGGCCACCGTCCGGCGGGACTTCGACGAGCTGGCCAGCCAGCAGATGCTGACCCGGATCCGCGGCGGCGCGGTGGCCCAGGGCGTCACGTACGACCTGCCGCTGCGGTACAAGACGCGAACGGCATCCGTCCGAGAAGCAGCGCATCGCCGCGGTGGCCGCCGGGCTGGTCCGGCCGGGCGAGGTGGCCGGGCTGAACGGCGGCACCACTACCACCGAGGTGGCCCGGGCGCTGGCCACCCGGTCCGACCTGAGCTCGGGCGCCCCGCCCGTGATCACCGTGGTCACCAACGCGCTGAACATCGCCACCGAGCTCGCGGTCCGCCAGCACATCAAGATCGTGACGACCGGCGGGGTGGCCCGGCCGCAGTCCTACGAGCTGACCGGGCCGCTGGCCACCGGCGTGCTGGAGCAGGTCACGCTGGACGTGGCCATCCTGGGCGTGGACGCGATCGACGCGGTGGCCGGGGCGACCGCGCATCACGAGGGTGAGGCCAGCATCAACCGGCTGATGGCCCGGCAGGCCAGCCGGGTGGTCATCGTGGCCGACAGCTCCAAGGTGGGCCGCCGCGCGTTCGCCCGGATCTGCACCGCCGGCCGAGATCGACGTGCTGGTCACCGACACCGGTATCAGCGCCGACGACACGGCCCTGCTCAAGGACGCCGGTGTGGACGTTGTCACGGCTGCCCGCCGCTGGACCTGGCTTGATACTCGGCGACTGCAACCCGGATGTGCTGGTGCTCGGCGGGGACGTGACCCCCGCGTTCGGCCAGCAGGAGAAGCTGGTGGACGCTGTTTCGCTGGTCGTCGGCGGGTCCGCGGCGATCACCGCGGTGGCGGCGGCCCGGCTCGGGCTCCGGCGTGGCGCTGGTCGCCGCGGTCGGCGCCGACCCGGCCGGCCAGTTCATGCTGGACCAGCTGGCCCGGGAACGGGTGGATGTCAGCGCGGTGGCGGTGCGCGGCGACGCGCCGACCGGGATGACCGTGGCGCTGTCCCGGGGCGGCGACCGGGCCATCCTCACCGCGCTCGGCGCGGTGGCGTCGCTGACCGCTGCCGACGTCCCGGCCGGGCTGCTCGGCCAGGCCCGGCACGTGCATGTCAGCTCGTACTTCCTGCTGAGCCGACTCGCTCGGGCCCGGGCTGGCCGGGCTGCTGGCCGCGGCCCGGGACGCGGGCGCGCGCACCTCGCTGGACACCAACTGGGACCCATCCGGTGGCTGGCTGGACGAGCGGCTGCGCCGGCGTGCTCCGGCAGGCCGACCTGCTGCTGCCGAACGAGGCTGAGGCGCTGCGGCTGAGCGGCGCCCCGGACCTCGCCGCGGCGGCCCGGGCGCTGACCGTGGGCCGGGTGACCGGGGGTGGGGCCGGGGCCGGGGCGGGGGCGGGGGTGAGTGCAGCCGGCGCCGGGCTGGTCGTGAAGCGCGGCGAGCGGGGGGTGCTGTGTGCGGCCGGGCCGCGGCAGTGGCACGTCAGCGTGCCGCCGGTGGTCCCGGTGGACAGCACCGGCGCGGGGGACTGCTGTAACGCCGGGCTGATCGCGGGCCTGCTCGACGGGCTGGCCCTGCCGCAGGCCGCCGCGCTCGGCTGCGCCGCCGGCGCGCTGTCCACCCAGGCGGTGGGCGGCACGGCGGGCGGCCCGGACCGCGCCACCGCGGCCGCCCTGGCCCGCCGCGCCACCGTCACCGCGTGCTGACGCCCCGGCGGGCTAATTGGTGCTTTTGGCCGATTGTTATTTCCGGGTATCGCGCTCTTGCCAAGCGCCACGCCTTTCGGTAGCGTCACAGTTAATGCGTCGTTCCAGGTGGGGCCAGTGTGAATAATTCACGCTAGGGGGGACTCTAATGCGCGGACTCATCAAGGCTGCGTGTGCCAGCACAGTTGTAATTGCACTGACTATGTTTTCCGCGGCAGCTGCGTCGGCATCGGCGCCGGCGCGGGCAGGCGGATCCAATGGGGTCATCGTGGTATGGCCCGGCCAATCCATCCAGAAGGCCGTCAATCACGCGAAGCCAGGGACCACGATCCGGCTCAAACGGGGCGTGTACCGGCAGGCGGTACAGATCCGCACGGACGGGATCACGCTGCGCGGAGCTGGTAACTCGCTGGGCGGCACGGTGCTCAGGCCGCCCGCGAAGAAGCCGCACACGCTGTGTACCCAGGCGTTCGGTGTCACCGGAGTGTGCATTCTGGCCAAGAAGGTCAACCCGAAGAACGGGGCCGTGCTCCAGGTGGTCCGGCGCGACACAGTGACCGGTATCTACGTGGCGGGGTTCCCGTCCAACGGCGTCTTCGGCTACGGCACCAGCGGGCTGACCGTTACCGGGGTGTCCGCGTTCAACGACGGCGATTACGGTATCTCGCGATTCGTTTCGACCCGTACCCTGTTCGCCCACGACATCGCGGTAGGCAACGATGAGGCCGGCTTCTATGTCGGCGATTCACCGCACGCCGACACCGTGGTACGGGACAACATTGCGGTGGGAAATCAGTTCGGGATATTTGTCCGGCATGCTCGGCACGTGACGGTATTCAATAATCTGGCCACCAGGAACTGCCAGGGCATCCTGGTGCTCGATGATGGCCAGCCGGGCGGCGCGGGCAATGCCGTGATCGCGCGGAACGCTGCTATCCGGAACAACAAGTTCTGCCCGAAGAACGACGAGACGCCGGTCAGCGTTCAGGGCGGTGGCATCCTGCTGCTCGGCGCGACCGACACTCTGGTCATCCACAACACGGTGCGGGGCAACCGGGGCCACCAGTTCAACTCGGGTGGCATCGTGGTGCTGAGCGCCGCCAAGCTCACCAAGGGCAGCAACCCGGACCACGACGCGGTCGTGGCCAACCGGGCCTTCCGCAACCGCCCCGCCGACCTGATCTGGGACGGCACCGGAGTCGGGAACAAGTTCCTGGCCAACCACTGCGGGAAGTCCATCCCGGCCGGGCTCTGCCACTGACCGTCACGCGTACCCCCCTGGACCGGCGCTGATCCCGCGGGGAAGCTCAGCTGAGCTTCCCCGCGGGATCAGTCTGTGCGTTCCCGGCTCAGCCTGACCGCACCCGGTAGCGCAGGTGGGTGACCCGGTCGCCCGGCACGATCTGCGGGTCGTCCAGCAGTACTGGCTGGCCAGCGTAGCCGCCGAAGAACCGCACCCCCGAGCCGAACACCACCGGGACCAGGTTGACGGCCAGCTCGTTGACCAGGCCGGCTGCGATGGCCTGCCCGGTCAGATCGCCGGCGTTCAGGGCCACGTCCCGGTCGCCGGCGAACCGCCTGGCCTGCGTGATCGCGCTGGCCAGGCCGTCGGTGACGAACGTGAAGGGCGCGTCCGGGTGCGCCGCCGCCCAGCTGGCCGGCGCCTCATGGGTCACCACGAACACCGCCTCGCCCACGGCCGGGCGGCCACCCCAGCCGTCGGTCAGGTCGAAGAGCCGGCGGCCGATCACCACCGCGCCGGTGCTCGCGAACGCCGGCCGCAGGTAATCCGCGGTCACCGCGGTGGTGCGGAACACGCGGGCCGGATCGCCGGCCGCGACCGCCACGTCCCCGTTGCTGTACCAGTCGAACAACGGGCCGACCGCGTCGGACCTGTCGGCGATGAAGCCGTCCAGCGACATCGCCGCGGTCGCGATCACCTTGCCTGCCATCGGGTGGTTCCCTCCTGGGCGGCTTCCGCCCGCCCGGTCAGCGCAGCGCCGCGGCGACCTGCTCCAGGTGGTCCAGGGCTTCGTTCATGCCCTCTTCCATGCCCGAGCCGAGATGCATGTCGCGGTGTTCCTGGCTGGTGTGCTCGACCAGAATGGTGAGCGTGGTCCGCCCGTCCCGCTCCGCGAAGCTGGCCGTGCTCACCGCGGCGGCGTCGGGCATGCCCTCGAACACCTCGGTGGACACGATCCGCTCGTCCGGGACGATCTCCTGGTACTCGCCGTGGAACGCAACCTCGAACCCGCCGTTGGCCGTCATCACGTACCGCCAGCTGCCGCCCGGCCGCAGGTCGACCTCGGCGCTGGTGACCTCGCCCCGGTCCCCGGCCCACCACCGGCGGATCAGGTCCGGCGTGGTCCACGCCCGGTAGACCAGGTGACGCGGCGCGTCGAATTCCCGGGTGATCATGATCTGCGTGCTGGTGGGAAGCGTCACCACCGCGCTACGCGTCGCTGCCGCCATCTTCGTCCTCCATGTCCTTGAGTTCTTCCAGTACGACGTCCAGCCGGCTGAACCGCCCGGTCCACAGCTCCTGGTAGCCCTGCACCCAGTCGTGGATCGGCTTGAGCGGCCGTGCGTTGAGCCGGTACAGCCGCTGCCGTCCCTCGTCCCGGACGTCGACCAGGCCGACCTCACGCAGCACCCGGAGGTGCTTGGAGACCAGTGGCTGGGCCAGGCCGAGCTGCCCGGCCAGATCGTTCACCGGCCGCTCACCGCTGGCCAGGAGATCCAGGATCTGCCGCCGCCGTGGCTCGGCGACCGCATTGAACGCGTCCGTCGTGGTCGGTGCTCTGGCCATGCCCTGATCATATACCCATATGGGAATATGTCAACGCCGACCGGCTCCCCGCTCCCCGGATTCCCGCCTCGGGACATCGTGATCAACCGATTGGTGCTGCTAGAGCGACAGTGATCGGTTGATCACGAAGCGAGTGGGCGGTTCAGCGGGCCAGCTCGTCCTCCAGCCAGGTCCGGCCCCGGGTCCGGGCGGCCAGCCGGGTCCCGCCGAGCAGGCCGGCCACCCGCTGCGCCGCAGCCCCGACCGCGGCGGCCGCCTCGGACCCGGCATCCTCCAGGAACCGCCAGACGATCTCACCGCTCGGGTCCTGCGCCCAGCCACCCACGATCCGGCCGTCCCACCACACGGTCGGGCCGATGTTGCCGGCCCGGTCGAACAGCCGCGGGCCGTGCTGGCCGAGGAACCAGTCCCGCTGCTGCCAGCCCATCGGTGTGGAGTCCAGCCCCGGCAGCAGCGCCGCCCAGGGCTCGCCGTCCGGCACCGGGTCCAGGTCGTCGGCCAGCGCGATACCGGGTACCCCGTCCAGGTCCACCTCGGCCGGCTTGAGCTCGGTGAGTACCCGGCTCAGCTGGGACTTGCCCCAGCCGGCCCACCAGCGCAGGTCGTCCGGAGTGGCCGGGCCGTAGGCCCGCAGCCAGCGCCGGGCCAGTTCCACCTCGGCCGCCTCGGTCGGCCAGTCGGCCAGCCCGCCCGGGCACCACAGCGTCATCGGTGACCAGCGGTACTGATGTGAGGACCAGGTGCCGCGTGGGCGGCCCCGGACCACGTGGCCCTCCGCCGCCAGCAGGAACAGCACCCGGCTGGCCACGTTCTGCCGGCCTTCGTACGGCTTCCCGCGGGCCAGCACGATCTGGGTGCGCAGCCGCGGGTCGTCGCCGGCCAGTTCAGCCGCGGTCGCCTCGCCGCGGGCGGTGAGCGCCCGCAGCGCCGCCTGCTCGACATCGGCCAGCCAGCCGTCCACGTCACCGGGCACGCCTGACTCGGCCAGCCGGCCGAGCAGCTTGCGGCGCTCCCGGGCGGCCACGGCCCGCGCGCACGCGGCCTGGATGAGCGCCGCGTCGTCCAGCGTGGCCGCGAACACGGTGCGGCGCATGCCGAGCAGCCGGATCAGGGTCCGGTCCTGGTACAGGGCGCGCTCCACGTCCTGGATGTCCCCGCCGCCCAGCCGGGCCAGGATGCCCAGGTAGACCGAGGACGGGTCGGTGCCGTGCACGGCGACCAGCGCCTGGGCCACGCCGGCCGGGCCGTCCGGCAGGCCGGCGGCCCCGGCCCCGGCGACCCCGGCGGCCAGCCGGTGGCGGGCCCCCAGCCTGGCCCGCCGCTCCCGGACCCCGAACCGGGGCGTCATCCGGCCGCCGGGCCGCCGGGCTCACCGTCGCCGTCGCGGCCCGCGAGCTCGAGATGCATCCGGATCAGTTCCTTGGCGTGCCGGATGATCGCCTGGTCGCCATCCGGGTGCACCGAGAAGGCGTACTTGACCAGGGCATCGGCGATCTTGATGGCGATGACCAGGGACCGCTCGGTGGGCAGGCCGGGACGGTCGCCGTGCTCGGCGGCCAGCAGCGCGCCCAGCCGGCTGGCCAGATGCGAGTCGTTGTCGCTGGTAGCGCCGAGCAGGTGCACATCGGCCACGTCGCCGAACCGGACCACCCGGAACCCGGCGTCCTCCCGGCACATGGCCACGAACAGGTCCACGGCCGCGTCCGCGGTGGCCGGCCAGCCATCCAGCCCGCCGGACCGGACGGCATCTTCCACCCGGGCCAGGTAGCGGTCCAGGTTACGCGCGGCCAGCGCGTGCAGGATCTCCCGTTTGTCCGCGAAGAACTGGTAGAGCACCCCGGGCGACACCCCGGCCCGCAGCGCCACCTGCGACGTGGTCATCTTCTCGTAGCCACGCTCGGCTACCAGTTGGCCGGCCGCGTCCATGATCCGGCCGATCCGGATCGCGTTCCGTTCCGCCACGGGCAGCTTGCGCAGCGGCACTTCCGGGCCCGGCCCGATCCCGCCACGGCCCCCCAGCCGCTCGTACTCCAGCATCCCCCGAGTATCGCTGCTGGCGGGGCCGGCCGCACACCCGGTCCCGGCCGGCCGGGCCGCCCAGGGCCACCCGGAGGGGCCGGCCCGGGCCGTCAGTCCGGCTCGTAACCGAGGTTGGGCCGCAGCCAGCGCTCGACCTCGGCCAGCGGGAGGCCGCGCCGGGCCGCGTAGCCGGCCGCCTGGTCCCGGCCGATCCGGCCGACCGTGAAGTACCGCGACGCCGGGTGGGCGAACAGCAGCCCGCTGACGCTGGCTGCTGGGCTCATCGCGCACGACTCGGTCAGCGACATGCCGAACTGCCCCGCCCCGAGCAGGCCGAACAGCTCCTGCTTGAGGCTGTGGTCAGGGCTGGCCGGGTAGCCGAACGCGGGCCGGATGCCGCGGAACCGCTCTGCGTGCAGGTCCTCGATGGCTGGGGCGGCGTCCGGTTCATACCAGTCGCGCCGGGCCTGGAGATGGATGTGCTCGGCGAACGCCTCGGCCAGCCGGTCGGCCAGAGCCTTGACCATGATCGACTGGTAGTCGTCGCGCTGGGCCTCGAAGCTGGCCGCCAGTTCGGCCGCGCCGTGGATGGCCACCGCGAACCCGCCCAGGTGATCCCCGGCCGGGGCGACATAGTCGGCCAGGCACCGGTTGGGCCGGCCGGCTTGGCCGTCTGCTGCCGCAGCATGGGCAGCCGGACGCTGTCCGGCCCGGCAGCACTGTCCGGCCTGGCGGCACTGTCCGGCCCAGCAGCGCGGCCCGGCTGGATCAGCAGGTCATCCCCGTCGGCGTGGGCGGGCCAGAAGCCGTACCCGCCGCTCGCCTCCAGTTGCCTCCCAGCGATGATCTTGTCCAGCATGGTGTTCGCGTCGTCGAACAGCTCGCGGGCGGCCGGCTCGGCCAGGATGGCCGGGTACTTACCCTTGAGCTCCCAGGCCAGGAAGAAGAACTGCCAGTCGATCATCTCGCGCAGCGCGGCCAGGTCCGGGGCCACCGTGCGCACCCCGGTGAACGTGGGGGCGGCCAGATCATCGAAGCTGACCTGCTCATGGTTGGCCCGGGCCTGGCTGAGCGCCAGCAGCGGGCGGCGCCGGGTGTGCTCGTGCTGCTCGCGGAGCCGCTCCTGGTCGGCCCGGTTGGCCGTGATCAGCGTCCGGGCCCGGTCGTAGTCCAGCAGGTCGGACACCACCCCGGCGACCCGGGACGCGTCCAGCACGTGCACCGTGGCCCCGTCGTAGGCCGGGGCGACCCGGACCGCGGTGTGCTGCCGTGACGTGGTGGCGCCGCCGATTAGCAGCGGCATCTTCAGCCCACGCCGCTGCATCTCGGTGGCCACGCTGACCATCTCGTCCAGCGACGGGGTGATCAGCCCGGACAGCCCGACCACGTCGGCGCCCTCGGCCACCGCGGTGTCCAGGACGACATTAGCCGGGACCATCACGCCCAGATCGATGACCTGGTAGTTGTTGCAGCCCAGCACGACCCCGACGATGTTCTTGCCGATGTCGTGCACGTCGCCCTTGACCGTGGCCAGCACGATCTTGCCCGGGCCGCCGGCGTCGCTGACCCGGCCTTCCCGCTGGGCCCGCTCCTTCTCCGCTTCCATGAACGGCTCCAGGTAGCCGACCGCCCGCTTCATCACCCGGGCGCTCTTGACCACCTGGGGCAGGAACATCTTGCCCGAGCCGAACAGGTCCCCGACGATCTTCATCCCGTCCATCAGCGGGCCTTCGATCACGTCCAGCGGCCGGGCCGCCGCCTGCCGGGCCTCCTCGGTGTCGGCCTCGATGAAGTCGGTGATGCCGTGCACCAGCGCGTGGCTGAGCCGGTCCCGCACTGGGCCCTCCCGCCAGGACAGGTCCACAGCGCGCGGGCCGGTGCCCGTGCCGCGCACCGTCTCGGCGAACGTGACCAGCCGGTCGGTGGCGTCGGGGCGCCGGTCGAACAGCACGTCCTCGACCAGCTCCAGCAGCTCGGCCGGGATGTCCTGGTAGACCGCGAGCTGGCCGGCATTGACGATACCCATGTCCAGCCCGGCCCGCACCGCGTGGAACAGGAACGCCGAGTGCATGGCCTCCCGGACCGCGTCGTTGCCGCGGAACGCGAACGACAGGTTGGAGATGCCGCCGCTGGTCCGCACGCCCGGGCAGCGCTGCTTGATCAGCGGCAGCGCGTCGATGAACGCCTTGGCGTAGCCGTTGTGCTCGGCGATGCCGGTCGCCACGGCCAGCACGTTCGGGTCGAAGATGATGTCCTCGGCGGCGAAACCGGCCTGCTGGGTGAGCAGGTCGTAGGCCCGGCCGCAGATGGCCACCTTGCGCTCGACGGTATCGGCCTGCCCCTTCTCGTCGAACGCCATCACCACCACCCCGGCACCGTGCTGCCTGATCTGCCGGGCCTGGTCCAGGAACGGGCCTTCGCCCTCCTTGAGGCTGATCGAGTTGACCACGCCCTTGCCCTGCACACAGCGCAGACCCGCCTGCAGCACGCTCCACCGCGAGCTGTCGATCATCACTGGGATGCGGGCGACTTCCGGCTCGGTCGCGATCAGGTTCAGGAACGTGGTCATGGCCTGCTCGCTGTCCAGCAGGTCGGCGTCCATGTTGACGTCGAGCAGGTTGGCCCCGCCGCGCACCTGGTCCACGGCCACCGCGGCGGCGCCCTGGTAGTCCCCGGACTCGATGAGGCGGCGGAACCGGCGCGACCCGGTCACGTTGGTCCGCTCCCCGATCATCACGAACCCGGTGTCCGGGCCGATCTCGAACGGCTCCAGCCCGCTGAACCGGGTCCGCGACGCCGCATCCGGGACCGGGCGCGGCGGAAGGTCGGCCACGGCCGCGGCGATCCGCTCGGTGTGCGCCGGGGTGGTCCCGCAGCAGCCACCCACCACGTTGACCATGCCCTGCTCGGCGAACCCGCTGAGCAGCCGCGCGGTCTCCTCCGGGGCCTGCCCGTAGCCGCCGAACGCGTCCGGCAGGCCAGCGTTGGGATGGCAGGCCGTGTACGTGCCGGCCAGCCGGGCCAGCTCGGCGATGTGCGGGCGCATCTCGGCGGCGCCCAGCGAGCAGTTCACCCCGGCCAGCAGCGGCTCGGCGTGCTCGACCGAGCGCCAGAACGCCTCGACGGTCTGCCCGGACAGGGTCCGCCCGCTCAGGTCCACGATCGTGACCGAGATCCACAGCGGCAGGTGCCCGGCCACGTCGCGGGCGGCCGCGATGGCCGCTTTGGCGTTCAGCGTGTCGAAGATCGTCTCGATCAGCAGCAGGTCCACGCCGCCCTCGGCCAGCGCCTGGATCTGCTCCGCGTAGGCGGTGTACACCTCGTCGTAGCTGACCGCGCGGTGCGCCGGGTTGTCCACCTGGGGAGAGAGCGACAGGGTCACGTTGAGCGGGCCGACCGAGCCGGCCACGAACCGCCCGCCCGCCTCGTCGGCGGCCTGCCGGGCCAGTTCGGCGCCGCGCAGGTTCATCTCCCGGACCAGCGGCTGCAGGCCGTAGTCGGCCTGGCCGATGCGGGTCGCGGTGAACGTGTTGGTGGTGGTGATGTCCGCGCCCGCGTCCAGGTACTGCCGGTGCACGTCGCGGACCAGGTCGGGCCGGGTCAGGTTGAGCAGGTCCGGGTCGCCGGTGACGTCCCGGGGGTGATCGCGCAGCCTGCTGCCGCGGTAGTCATCCGGGCTGAGGCCGGCCGACTGGAGCATGGTTCCCCAGGCTCCGTCCAGCACCACGATGCGCTGGTCCAGCAGCTCACGCAGAGCTGTGGCTGGGGCTGTCGTCATGTCCCGGGTCACCTCCTGATAACAGGAGGCGCCCTTGCGACTGTGCTTCCGGCCGAGCGTGGCGGGTCCGACCCCGTTGCAGCGCCTCTCGGCCTGGGCCCATCATACGGGTAATACGACCAGCCACCGAAGGCCTGGTCAGTACGCGGGGGGGAGCAGCCCGGTCATGCCGCCAGACGTCCGCGTCCGCCGGGTGTACGAGCAGCCAGAGCCGCAGGACGGCACCCGGGTGCTGGTGGACCGGCTGTGGCCGCGCGGGCTGCGCAAGGACGCGGCCCACCTGGACGAGTGGGCCAAAGACGTGGCCCCTTCCACCGGGCTGCGCACGTGGTATGGGCACGATCCGGCCAAGTTCGCTGAGTTCGGCCGCCGCTACACGGCCGAACTGTCGCAGGGCGCGGCGCGGGCCGCTCTGCAGCACCTGGCCGCGCTGGCCGCGGCGGGTCCGGTCACCCTGCTCACCGCCACCCGGGACGCCGGGCACAGCGAGGCCGCCGTGCTGGCCAGCCTGCTCCGTCAGCCGGGCCCCGGGGCGGCCCAGGATCCGGCCGCCGGGGCCGCCGGGGCCGCCGGGGCCGGCCAGCCGGCCGGGGCTGGCGAGTCAGCGTGCTACGCGCACCTGGTCTGCCCCGAGTGCGGCGCCGTCACGACCGAGGGCCACAACCCGGGCTGCCCAGCTCACCCCGGCTGAGTATCCGGGTGGCCGGGATTGAGTAGCCGGTCTCACCGTCAGACAGCCCGGCCGGGGAGTACGCGGCGTGGTCACCGATGCCGGGGCGGGCGGGCCTGCCAGCTCGCGGGCTGGCGGGCGGCCTGGTAGATGGTCTCGATCTGGGCCGGCGGCAGCACCGGGGGCTGCCTGCATAGCCAGCGGCGCAGCAGGCGTGGTGAGGCCAGCACGGCGACGTCACCCGGGCCAGCACGGCAGATGGTGACGCGGTGGGCCGTGACGAAGACGATGGCTGGCTGGACCGGCACGCTCAGCCCGGTCGCCGCGTTCAGCAACCGCGCCGCCCGGGCCGCCTCGCTGCGCGACTTGCGCAGGTAGTCGGCGGGACGGCCGCCGATGGTCAGCCCGTACTGGCCGACCCAGACCGCCGTCCCGGTGGTCTTCGTGTTGACCGTGACCACCCCGAACGAGCCGATGATCACGTGATCGATGTCGGCGCCGCGCTGCCCGACCGGCACCGCGTGCAGCACATACCAGCCGTAGCGTGCCGCCCACCGGTTGAGCTGGCGGCCCACCGTGCGCTCGCCGCGAGCCCCAGCGGCGAATGACCCGGCTGCCGTGCGCATCCCGAGCAGCGCCGCCGCGGTGGTCAGCAGCGGATGCTCGTGCCGCAATTCCCGCGCCCGGGCGCCGGCCGACGCGCCGGGCGCGGCGCGGGCCAGGTCATCCCATTCCGGGCCGGGCTGCTCCGCCGGGCCGTCCAGCGCCAGGAGTTCAGCCTCGGTGATAACCCCGTCGCGTAACAGGCGCTGGCACTCGGTGCGGACGGCGGCCCAGAATTCGCGCTGCTGGTCCGGCCGGCTGAGCTGGGATCGCCCGGAACGTGGGTCGAACCAGCCAACCGCCTGATCAGCCGTGCAGACGTAGATCCGTAACTGGCCGTAACGCCGCCAGACCCGGGAATGAAGTGCAGGCATGTCAGCCTCCGTCATCGGGCCGTAACCTACTGTCAGCCATACCCGGATACGCCTGCTCTACGGGCGTGTACAACTGCTACATGAAGCAGGCCCGGGACCGGCCCGCGCTGCCCGAACTGGCCCTAACTCCGCGGTGAGCGGGCCACGGCGGGGACGCGGGCTGGCCGGGCCGGCTGACGTGGCCGAGCGGTTCCTGCTGCCGCTGGTGCTGGCCGTGGCGGCGGCTGGGGTGGCGTGGCCCGGGGCTGGCCGGGCGCTGGCCGCCCGGGATGGCATTGACGCCACCCTGGCCGTGCTGGTCTTCGCCACCGGGCTGTCGCTGCGGCTGGCCGACCTGGCCACGGTGCGCACGGCGTGGCGGCGCATCACCCTGGTGCTGGCCGTCAGCACCGCGGCGCTGCCCGCGCTGGCCTGGGCGGCCAGCCAGCTGATCGCGAGCCGGATGCTGCGGGCCGGCATGCAGACGGCCGGCGTGGCGCCCGCCGAGGTGGCCACGGTGGCGTTGTGCGCGCTCGCGGGCGGCGACGCGGCCGTCTGCGCGGTGATCCTGGCCGCGTCCACGCTGATCACCGTGCTGGCCGCGGGCCCGGTGCTGACCCTGCTGGGCAGCGCGGCCGCGGTACCGGCCGCCGCGCTGCTCGGCACGCTGCTGGCCGTGGTGGCGCTGCCACTGGCCGCGGGCATCGGGCTGCGCGCGGTGTGGGCACCAGGCGGCCGGGGCGGCCCGGCCGTGCGGATTGTCACCGTCACCGCGCTGCTGGTGCTGCTGTGGCAGGTGGCCAGCCAGATCAGGCTCGACGCGGGCTACCTGCGGGTCATCGCCGCGCTGGCCGTCTTTATCGCCGGGTCGGCGCTGCTCGGCGGGCTGCTGGCGGTCCGGCTGCCAGCCGGCCGCTCGGTGGCGGTGCTGCTGCCGGTGACGATGCGGGACTTCGCGGTGGCGGCCGGGATCGCGGCCACCGCGTTCGGGCCCGCGGCGGCCGCCCCGCTCGGCGGCTACGGGGTGCTGGTGCTGCTGACTGGCTCGGTGGTTACCGCGGTCAGCCGCGGGCGCCGGCGATCGGCGCCCGCGGGCGGGGTAGGCCCAGGCCCACCTGGGAACTAGACGCCAGCCCATGGCGCCAGGACCCCCGGGGGGCCACGATGGGGGCATGTGGTTGCTGCTGAAGCTCTTCTACCGGACGTTCTCCCGGCTGCTGCACCGGTTCGGCCTGGGCCTGCTGCTGGTCCCGGTGACCGCGGTCGGGCTGGCGCTGTTCGGCCTGCACGCGTGGACCATCCTGGCCGTGCTGATGGCCATGGCCGTGGCGTTCTGGTGGCCCGCGGTGGCGGCCGCCCTGCTGCCAGTGACCATGGTGGCGGTGGGCATCGCCGGGCTGGTCCTGGCCGCGACCATGGCCGGCCCGTCGGGCAACTGGATGACGCACGCCATCTCCGTCTTCCAGGTGAACGCGTTGGGGCCGCCCAAAGGCGAGTGGGTAGTGAAAGGCCGGGCCGGCGTGCAGGTAGTGGCGATCCCGGCCAAGGCCGGCCCCGGCTTCTACCTCCCCGCGCCGGGGCAGGCCAGGCTGCAGATCAACCGGGTGGCGGTCCGGTGGCCCGGCTCCGGCGCGGGGCAGCAGGCCGTGAGCTTCGGCCAGGGCCAGGCCGTGAGCTTCGGTAAGGGCACGGTGAGCGTTGCCAACGGCAAGGCGGTCCGGGTCCCGCCGAACCCGAAGCTGCCCGTTATCAAGCGGATCCTGAGGACCCCCCCGCGGATCAGGCGGATCCTGGCCGGGCCCCCACCGCCCGGGCGGTTCAACGCCAGCACCGTGTTCCCAGGGCCTCGTCCCGACGTGAGCGTCTGGGCGTCGGTGCCCGGCGCCCGCCTGGCCGGCGCGCCATTCACCGGCTCGCCCTGGCCCGGGCGGCTGGTGCCGGTGGCGCTGCTGCTCATCGCGCTCGGCCTGTGGCTCGCGCCGCGCACGTTCGCCCAGTACCGGTCCCGCGCGCAGGGCCTGCAGCCCTATCTCCGGCGGCGGATGCAGGAGATTCGCTGGGGCATTCTCCTGGTCCCGGTCACCGTGCTCGGCCTGACCGTGTTCGGCCCGTATCCGTGGATGCTCGCCGCCATCGCCGCGGCCGTGCTGATCACGCTCCGCTGGCCGCGGATCGCGGCCGACCTGGTCCCGGTGGTGCTGATCGCGTACGCCCTGAGCGGCTTCATGCTCACCGCGCGCTGGGAGTCGTGGCCGCTCGTCGTGCTGGCCCGCCACCCGCAGCTATATGGGTTCGTCATGGTCAGCAGCAGGCAGCTCGCGGTGGTGGCCGGCGCCGAGGCCAGCGCGTTCCTGGCCGTGGCCGCCTGGCTGTTCCCGCGCACCGTGGTCAGGCACGCCCGGATGACGGCCAACCCAGGGCCCAACCTGGAGCTGGAAGGCCGGGTGCAGCGGCTGACCGAAACGCGTGACCAGGCGCTGGACAGCGCCACGTCCGAGCTGCGCCGGATCGAGCGGGACCTGCACGACGGGGCGCAGGCCCGGCTGGTCGCCCTGGGCATGAACCTGCGCGCGGTGGAGCGCATCCTGCCCGCCAGCCCGGAGGCCGCGCTGGCCCTGGTCGCTGAGGCCCGGGAGACCTCGGTGCGGGCACTGAACGACCTGCGCGACCTGATCCGCGGCATCTGCCCGCCGGTGCTGGCCGACCGCGGCCTGGGCCACGCGGTGCGGGCGCTGGCCCTGGACACCCCGCTGCCGGTGGTGCTGGACATCGAGCCTGCCCGGCCGGCTCAGCGCGCCGGTCGAGTCGGCCTGCTACTTCGCGGTGGCCGAAGTGCTGGCCAACGCGGTCAAGCACTCCGGGGCCCGGCTGGTGCACCTGCGCATCCAGCACTCCGGCAGCGTGCTGCGCATCGAGGTGTCCGACGACGGCGTCGGCGGGGCCGACCCGGCCAACGGCACCGGGCTGCGGGGTGTCGAGCGGCGGCTTGGTACGTTCGACGGCATCCTGGCGGTGAACAGCCCGACCGGCGGACCGACCATGATTGTCATGGAGGTGCCGTGCGCGTTGTTGTCGCCGAAGACCTGTTCCTGCTGAGGGACGGGCTGACCCGGCTGCTGGCCGCGCACGACTTCGAGATAGCTGCCGCGGTGGACACCGCGCCCGGGCTGCTCTGCGCGCTGCTGGAGAAGCGGCCCGACGTGGCCGTGGTCGATGTCCGGCTGCCGCCCTCGTTCGCCGACGACGGCCTGCAGGCCGCGCTGGCCGCACGGCGCCAGGTGCCAGGACTGCCGGTGCTGCTGCTGTCCCAGTACGTGGAGCAGCTCTACGCCCGGGAGATGCTGGCCGACCAGGCCGGCGGGGTCGGCTACCTGCTCAAGGACCGGGTGTTCAACGACGACCAGTTCGTGGACGCCATCCGCACCGTGGCCTCGGGCGGCACCGTGATGGACCCCGAGGTGGTGTCCAAGCTGCTCGGCCGCCGGTCGTTCGACGGCCCGATCACCCGGCTGTCCGGCCGCGAGCGGGAGGTGCTGGCGCTGATGGCCGAGGGGCGGTCCAACGCGGCCATCGCGCAGCGGCTGTTCGTCACCGAGAAGGCGGTCAGCAAGCACACCACCAGCATTTTCACCAAGCTCGGGCTGTCCCCGTCGGAGGACGACAACCGGCGGGTGCTGGCCGTGCTCGCGTTCCTGAACTCCTGACCGCGGCCGCGGCTGGGCCGGTGGTCAGCGCACGGCGGCCGCGATGGCCTGCTCCCAGTGGGCCAGGAACTCGGGGTAGCCGGCCGCGAACCGGGCCAGCTGGGCGGCACCCGCCTCGGACAGGGCCGTGAGGTCATAGCTGACCGTCACCTGAGTCCCGCGGCCCGGCCCGCCGCTGCCTGGCTGGCCATGGCCCGGCCCGCGGGCGCCCAGCGTCACGGTGACGGTTCCCGCGTCCTGGCCTGCGATGACCCGGGCGTACCGGACCGACCGCCCCGGCTCCCGGCCGGTGACGACCCAGATCCCGGCGTGTGCCCCGTGGCCTGTCTGGAACACCGTGCCGGGCTCGCTGTCGTCGGCCGCCGGGGCGGGATAGCGCGGGTCCCAGCCCGCCGCCCAGGCCCGCTCACCCTCCGGGGTGAACAGGGCCAGCGGGGCCGCGGTACCAGGCGGCAGCCGGACCGTCCCGGTGCAGCGCACCCGCCACCGAACGGCGGCGGCCGGCCCCGGCGTCGAAGCTACCATGGCGAGAATGTACCACGGTAACAAAATCTCGCCCCGGTCGTGCTTTCAGCCGGTCACGTCCGCGTCCTGGGACGGCGTCACGGGCAGGCGCTGGCCGTCCAGGCTGAACGCCAGCGCACGGCTGGCCAGCAGGGCCGGCCGGGAGCGGTCGAAGTGATGGCGGCAGAGCAGCAACTCGGTCGAATGCGGCCGGCTCTCCGCCGGCCGCAGGACCACGATCACCGCGGGCCGGGCGACGCAGCAGCAGGACCGGCTGGCCTGGCGCAGGGCTGGCCAGTCGATGGCGCGGGCAGTTCGCCCCGGGCTCGGAGCGGGGGTCTGCGCGGCAGGCCGGGCAGAGACATCGCTGGCAGTCATGGAATTAGGGTCACATCCAGGTCTGGCTGGCCTCCAGTGCCATCCATCCCAGACGATCGGGCCGAAAGGCCCAGTCGGGGCATATCAGGCCAGCCCGCGCTAACCCCGCGCGCCCGGTCCGGTGGCCAGCCGTGCGATCAGCGCGGCCCGGGCCGGTGGCCAGTCGCCGTCCACCATCGCGTACTGCACGGTGTCCCGCCAGCTGCCATCCCAGCGGAGCCGGTGCTTGCGCAGCACTCCCTCCCGCACCGCGCCCAGCCGCTCGATCGCGACCTGGGACCGGCTGTTGTTGATGTCGGTGTGCCAGACGACCCGCACCGCGGCCAGCGTCTCGAACGCGTAGCTCATCATGAGCAGCTTGGACTCGGTGTTGTGCCCGGCGCGCCACCAGCGCTGGCCGAGCCAGGTGTGCCCGATGCCCAGGCTGCGCTGGGCCGGGTTGACCTCGTAGAACGACGTGGTCCCGGCGAACTCCCCGGTGGCCGCGTCGATCTGGGCGTAGGGCAGCCTGCGGCCATGGGCCCGGCCGGCCAGCGCGTCGGTGATATGCCGGGTGGCGTCCTCGATGGTGACCGGCTCAGCCAGCGCGCCGCCCGGTGGGCTCAGCCAGCGGAACACTTCGGCGGCCACCTCCCCGGTGCCCGCTGCGGCCAGGTAGCCGGGCGCGTGCTCCACGGCCAGGGGCTCCAGCCGGATCAGCTCACCAGCCAGCACCGGCATCGCGTACCAGGCATCCTCATCCACCACACGCCGCATGATCGCAGCCCTGGCCCCGGCCCCGCACGCCCATTTCCGGGGCGGCCGGCATCAGCGCGGTGCATTTATGGTCAGCCGAGACCACAAATGCACCGCGCTAACGAAAACCGGCCCCGACGGCGGCGAGCCAGACGTGACGGGCGGTCAGTCCCAGGCCAGGCCGGCGTCCGGGGCGTCGTCGGCCAGCACGGTGCCTTCGATCAGGCCGTACGGGCGGTCCCCGGGGTAGTACACCTCCCGGTCGCTGGCCAGCCCGAACGGCGCCACGTCGACCAGGTAATGGTGCTTGTTGGGCAGCGCCAGCCGGACCTCGCACACGGCCGGCACGCCGGCCAGCACCCGGGACCCCATCGCGAACAGCGTCTGCTGCAGCGAGTAACTGTACGTTCCGCTGAACGCGTCCAGCAGCGCCTGCCGCGCCGCCGCGAACGCGGCCGCCCAGCCGCCGTCCGCTCCGCCGGCGTCCGCCGACCCGGCGTCCGCCCAGCCGGCGCCCGCCCAGCCGGCGTCCGCCGGGCCCGCGGCCGCCCAGCCGGCGTCCGCTCCGCGGTACCGCCACCAGGCGCTGACCTCGGTGGCCAGGATGCGGTCGGTGGTCTCGGCCAGCGTGGTGTATTCGTCCCGGGGAAAGCCCCAGAACTCGGACTCCGTAGTGTTCAGCACGGTCAGCCCCTCGATGCCGGACACCACGGACACGCCCGCCGCCGCGTCGTGCACCACCCGGGTCGCCCTGGTCAGCGCGCCGCGGCGGGCGAACGAGTGCCCGGTCCCGCCGATCCGGTCCCAGCCGTACTCCTCGACCCGCACCCGGGCCCGGGTGATCTGCGGCTGGCTGCGCACGAAATGGGCGGCCAGTTCCAGGCCGAGCACCTCGGGCTCGACCGGGCCGAGCCGGGCAGCGAACGCGTAGACCGTGTTCTTCTGCGTGTCGGTGGTCAGCACACCTGAGTTGTCCCCGGTCAGGTGGGTGCCGGCCAGGTCGCCGGACAGGCTGGTGGACACGTTCCAGTCCCGGATCACGTCGCCGCCCCCGTCGGCCGCGCCGCGGGCCACCCGCAGCACCCGGACTTCGGCCTTCCCGTACCGGTTCGCGCCGAGCTGCACCATGGGGCCGCCTTTCAGGTCCGGGCGTTAAGCATGATGGTGGGAATGCAGGGCCAGGTAGACCCGGTCGCGGGTGAGCGGCAGGTCGGTGAAGCGCAGCCCGGTGGCGTCCCGCACCGCATTGGCCAGGGCCGGGGCGACCGGGTTGAACGGTGCTTCGCTCATCGGCTTGGCGCCCAGCGGGCCGAGCGGGTCCACGGTCCGGGCGAAATAGACCTCGGTCCGGGGCACATCGGCCAGCACCGGGACGTGGTACTCGCGCAGCGTGCGCGTGGTCACCTGGCCGGCCGCGTCGATGTCCACGTGCTCATACAGCGCCGCGCCGAGCGCCTGCGCCACCCCACCCTCGATCTGGCCGCGGCACTGCACCGGGTTGATGACCGTGCCCGCGTCCGCCGCCTGCACGCTCTGCAGCACGCGGATCTCGCCGCTCTCCGTATCCACCGCAACCCGGAACCCTTGCACGCAGAACGCCACTGAGCGGCCGCGGCCGTCGCTGCTGCCCTCGGCCTCCAGTGGCTTGCCGTCCGGGCCGCCATCCGGGCCGGGGCCGGCTTCCAGCGCGGCGAGGGCGCTGGCCGCCCGCAGCGTGGCCATCCCGGCCACCACGACGCCGGTCAACCCGTACGCGCCGGTGTCGTGCTCCACCTCGTCGGTGTCGGCCGACACGACCTCGATCTGGTCCACCGGGCAGCCCAGCGCGCTCGCCGCGAGCTGGCGGTGCACGGTGGTGGTGCCGTTGCCGAACTCCGCGGTGCCCACGGCCAGCCGGTACCCGCCGCCGGGCCGCTGCGCGATCCGCACGTGCGCGCGGTGGCCGCCGGGCGGCGCGGTGTCCAGCATGCCGACCGCGATGCCCCGGCCGGCCCGCCAGCTGGCGCCGCGAGGGACCGGGGCGCCGCGCCCGCTGTCCAGCGCGGCCCGCACCAGGTCCAGGCACTCGTCGAGGCCGCTGCTGCCGACCTGCACGTCATCCGGTTCGGCGCTGATCGAGATCAGCGGGTCGCCGGGGCGCACCGCGTTGCGGCGGCGGAGCTCGGCCGGGTCCAGGCCGAGCGCCCGGGCCAGCTCGTCCATAGCCGATTCGACCGCGAACCCGGACTGGGACAGCCCGTAGCCGCGGAACGCCCCGGCCGGCACCGTGCTGGTGTACGCGGACCACGCGTCCACCCGCTTGTTCGGGCAGCGGTACAGGCTGATCGCCTCGTTGCAGCTGTGGAACAGCACGCCGCCGCTGTGGTTGCCGTAGGCCCCGGTGTCGGCCACGGTGCGCAGCTGGATCGCGGTCAGCGTGCCGTCCCGGCGGGCGCCGAGCCGGACCGTGACCCGCATCGGGTGCCGGGTGCTGGCCGCGGTGAACTCCTCCTCGCGGGTGTACTCCAGCTGCACCGGCCGGCCCAGCCGCAGCACGGCCAGCGCCACCACGTCCTCGGTGAACATCTCCTGCTTGCCGCCGAAGCCGCCGCCCAGCCGGGCGGTGAACACCCGGACCTGGCTGCGGTCCAGGCCGTAGATCCGGCACAGCTCGTCCCGGGTCAGGAACGGCGTCTGCGAGCTGGTCCGCAGGATCAGCCGCCCGTCCGCCAGCCAGCCGATGGTGGCGTGCGGCTCCAGGTGCACGTGCTGCACCCGCTGGGTGCCGAACGTCTGCTGGTAGCTGACCTCGGCCGCCCAGAAGCCGGCCTCGGCGTCGCCGATGTGGCCGTGCACCTCGGCGGCCACGTTGCCCGGCGCATGCCCGTGCAGCTGGGGCGCGCCCGGGGCCAGGGCCGCAGCGGCGCCGAAGACGCCCGGCCGGACCTGGTAGTCCACGCTGATCAGCGCGCATGCCGCCTCGGCGGTGGGCACGCTGTCCGCTACCACCGCAGCCACCCGCTGGCCTGCGAACCGTACCGTCCGGTCGAACACCAGCGTGTCGCAGGCATCGTCGCCCGGGTTGTGGTGCCGCGCGGTGGAGAACCGCGTCCCGGGGGCGTCCTGGTAGCTGAACACGGCGGCCACGCCGGGCAGCCGCCGGGCCGCCGCGGTGTCGATGGAGCGGATCCAGGCGTGCGGGTGCGGTGCGCGGAGCAGCTTCATGTGCAGCACGCCGTCGACCGCCGTGTCCAGCGTGAACGGGGCCTGCCCGGTCACGATCCCCGGCCCGGCCGGGGCCGGCTCGCCCTGGCCCACCGGGTCGCCGCCGGCTGGCCCCGGCGCGACCCGGGCCCGGCCGGCCAGCGCGTCCGCGATCGAGCCGTACCCGGTGCACCGGCAGATGTTGCCCTTGAGCGCGCGGCCGAGGTCGCCGCGCTGCTGATCGCTGAGTGCCGCGGCCGTCATGATCATCCCCGGCGTGCAGTAGCCGCACTGGAAGCCCTGGGCGGCCAGGAAGTCCCCGGCCAGCTGGGGCGCGCCCAGTCCCTCGATTGTGGTGACCGGCTGGCCCGCCGCGCGCCGGGCCGGGTACAGGCAGCTGTGCACCGGGACCCCGACCACGTGTACCGTGCACGCGCCGCAGTCCCCGGTGTCACAGCCCTTCTTGACCCCGAACCAGCCCTGCTCGCGCAGGTAGGTGCGCAGGCACTGGCCCGGCCGGGGTGGTGGCCCGGCGGCGGGCTGGCCGTTGATGATCATGTGGTCCGGCCCAGCTCCCTGATCACGTCCGCGACGTAACGCCGGGTCATCGCGGCCCGCCAGGCGGGCGCGCCGTGCACATCGTCGTGGTACCGGAGCCCGGCCGCGTCGAGCGCGGCCACCGCGTCGTCCGGGGCCGGCAGGCCGGCGAACCGGAGCTGGGCCGGCCGTGGGGTGGCCGCGGTCACCGTTACGGTGGCCGCCGTGCCATCGGCCGGGGCCGCCCGCCACCCGATGACCACGGCTGCCGAACGCCCGACCGGCGCCAGTGCCGTCTGCCGGAACGCGGCCCGCCCGCGCAACGCGGCCGCCGGCAGGAACACCGACCGGAGCAGTTCGCCGGGCCGCAGCATGTTGCGCCCGGGGCCGGTGACGAAGTCCGCGGCCGGCACCTGCCGGACCGCCCCGTCCGGCGCCCACAGCGTGACCACGCCGTCCAGCGCCGCGGTCAGCGAGATCATCGCCCCGGCAGGCAGCGACAGGCAGAGGTTGCCGCCGACCGTGGCCACGTTCTGCACCTTGAACGAGGCCAGCAGCGCCTGGCCACACTGCCGGGCCAGGGTGGCCGCCCCGCGCCACGCGGCGGCCCGGGGTGGCCCGGGCTGCCAGCCGCACAGCTCGGCGATGGTGCAGGTCGCGGCGATCTCCAGGCCGTCCCAGGTTTCGGTGAGCGCGGGCCAGCCGAATTCGGTCACGTCGAGCAGCCGCCGCAGGCCCGGCTGCGGCTCGGAGAACAGCCAGGTCCCGCCGCCCAGCCAGGCGTCGCCTGGCGCCCACACCGCGCCGGGGGCGGGGACGAGGCCGGTGATCGTGTTGAGGTCCACGGCCGGTTACCTGGCAGCGCCCCGCGGCCAGCGGCCGGCCCCGGCGATGACCGCGCTGGCCTTGGCCGCGGCCTCGGCCAGCGTGCCCGGGTCGGCCGTGCTGAGCTGGCCGCCGGCCACCACCTGGCGGCCGCCGACGAACAGGTGCTCCAGCGTGGGCGCGCCGAACACCAGGGCGGTCAGCGGGTCCTCGATCCCGGCCCCGGCCAGCCCGTCCACCCGCCACACGGCCAGGTCGGCCAGCTTCCCCGGCTCGAGTGAGCCGAGCTCGCCGTCCCGGCCCAGGCAGCGGGCCCCGCCCATGGTGGCCATCCGCAGCGCGTCCCGGGCCGTCAGCGCGCCCGCGCCGCCCGCGTACCGCGCGGCCAGCAGGGCCTGGTGCAGCTCGCCGATCATCCGGCCGGACTCGTTGGACGCGCTGCCGTCCACGCCCAGCCCGACCGCGGTGCCCGCGTCGAGCAGCCCGCGCACCGGGGCGATGCCGGCCCCCAGCCGCCCGTTGGACGTTGGGCAGTGGGCCACCCCGGTGCCCGTGCGGCCGATCCGGGTCACCGCGTCGCCGGACAGGTGCACGCAGTGCGCCAGCCACACGTCCGGGCCCAGCCAGCCCAGGTCCTCGACGTACTGGGCTGGCGTGCGGCCGAACGTGGCCAGGCAGAACTCCTCCTCGTCCGCGGTCTCGGCCAGGTGGGTGTGCAGCCGGACCCCCCGGGCCCGGGCCAGCTCGGCGCAGTCGCGCATCAGTTCGGCGGTGGCCGAGAACGGCGAGCAGGGCGCGATCGCGATCCGGGTCATCGCACCGAACGAGGGGTCGTGCCAGCGGTCGATGGCCGCCTCGGACGCGGCCAGCACGGCATCGTGCGTCTCGACCACGTCGTCCGGTGGCAGCCCGCCTGCCGACTGGCCCAGGTCCATTGACCCCCGGGTCGGGTGGAACCGCACGCCGACCTGCCGGGCGGCGAGGATCTCCGCTTCCAGCAGTCCCGCGGCGTCCTGGCCGGCCGGGAACACGTACAGGTGGTCGGTGCTGGTGGTGCAGCCGGTCAGGGCCAGCCAGGCCAGGTTGGCCGCGGCCGAGTCGTGCACCAGTTCCGGGGTCAGCCGGGCCCACACCGGATACAGCGTGCCGAGCCAGCCGAACAGGCCCTGGCCGGTCGCGTAGCCGCGGGTCAGCCACTGATACAGGTGGGTGTGCGTGTTGACCAGCCCGGGCGTGACCAGCAGCCCGGCCCCGTCGGTCCGGTCCGCCCCGGCCGCGAGCCCCGGCGGCACCGGCCCCGGTCCCACGGCCACGATCCGGCCCGCCTCGGCGACCAGGTGGCCGGCCGGGTATTCGCTGCCCGCCGCGTCCACCGTCGCGACATGGCCGCCCTCGATCACGACCGTCCCGCCCGAGCCGTTCATGCCCAGCGCTCCTTTGCGTTCCGCGGTTGCTCCCGCCCCGCTGCGGTACCCGGCCGGTCAGGATCCACGGTAGGTCGAGTAGGCGTACGGGCTGAGCAGCAGCGGCACGTGGTGCTGCGCCGCCGGTTCGGTGACCCGGAACGCCACGCTGACTTCCGGGTAGAACGTTTCGGGCAGGTAGGCCCCGGTCTGGAACACGATCCGGTACACGCCGGGCGCGACATCGCCGGCCAGGTCGCGCACCCGGCCATCGGCGTCGGTGGCCCGGCGGCTGAGTTCCCGCCAGCCCGGGCCGTCCTGCTGGCTGAGGGCCAGTTCCAGGCCGGCCGCGGGCCGCCCGGTGGTGGCGTTCAGCACGTGGGTGGAGATGGTCATGGGCCTCCTACCGGAACGTCTTACCCAGCCGGAGCGCGGTGATCTTGCGCAGTTCGTCCCGGACGGCCTCGCGCTCGGCGGCCGGGTCGTGGCCGAGCCGCCCGTGCAGCGCGATCAGCATGTCGCTGACCCGCAGGCCGGTCGCGCAGATCAGGAACACGTGCCCGAACCGGGCCTCGTACTCGCCCGTGGCCGAGCGCAGCGCGGCCCGGGCTCCCGGCCCGGCGGCGCTGGTCCCGGCCTGCTCCCGCCGGGACCAGGCGGCTTCCCGGCCGGGGCCGTCCGGCCGGTCGCCGATCCGCGGGTGCGCGGCCAGCGCCTCCTCGATGTCCGGCCAGTCCAGCGCGGCGATCGCGGTGTCCGACGCGGCGCCCAGCGCGCCCAGCGTGCGGTATGGGCGGCCCGCCACCAGCTGGCTGGCCCAGCGGGTGGCGGCGCAGCACGGCCGCAGCGCCGCGGTCGCGGCGGCCACGGTGGCCCGGTCAAACTCGGCCACGGGTACCGGCCCGGGATCGGCCGCGGGCACCGGCCCGGGATCGGCCCTGGGCACCGGCTCGGGATCGGCCGTGGGCACCGGCTCGGGATCGGCCGTGGGCACCGGCTCGGGATCGGTCACGCTGCTGACCCTAGATCGCCAGCTCCGGCCCGGCCAGCACCGGGTATGCGAAGATCGGCCTCAGCGCGGCCGAATCAATGAGCGCGGTGACTTTGTGGTCACCGATGACCACAAAGTCACCGCGCTAATGAAATACACCGACCAGGGGCGGCTGAGTGGGCGAGATCACGGCGATCCGGGCCCGCCGGGTGATCACGCCCGGCGGCGAGCGCCCGGCGACCGTGCTCATCCGCGGCGGGCGGATCGCCGGCCTGGCTGACTACCAGGCGGCCGATCAGGCGGCTGATCAGGCGGCGCCGGGCGGGGCGGTCACCGTGCCGGACACCGATGTCCTGCTGCCGGGCCTGGTGGACAGCCACGTGCACGTGAACGAACCCGGCCGCACCGAGTGGGAAGGCTTCGCCACCGCGACCGCGGCGGCCGCGGCGGGCGGGGTGACCACGATCGTGGACATGCCGCTGAACAGCATCCCGCCCACGGTCACGGTGGCCGCGCTGCGGCAGAAGCAGGCCGCCGCGGCGGGTCAGCTGGCGGTGGACGTGGCGTTCTGGGGTGGCGCCGTCCCGGGCAACGTAGCTGAGCTGCGGCCGCTGCACGACGCCGGGGTGGCCGGCTTCAAGTGTTTCCTGCTGCCGTCCGGGGTGGACGAGTTCCCGCCGCTGGACCCGGGGCAGCTGGCCGCGGCGATGACCGCCATCGCCGGCTTTGGCGGGCTGCTCATCGCGCACGCTGAGGACCCGGCGGTGATCGCCGCGGCGCCGGCCGGCCCAGGGCCGCCGGTACGCCGGGTTCCTGGCCTCGCGGCCGCCGGAAGCCGAGGTCCGGGCGATCCGGGCGCTGCTGGCCGCAGCCCGGCAGACCGGCTGCCGGACCCACATCGTGCACGTCTCGGCCGCGGCCGCACTGCCGGTGATCCGCGCGGCCAAAGCCGGCGGCCTGCCGGTCACCGCCGAGACCTGCCCGCATTACCTGGCCTTGCGGGCCGAGGACGTGCCGGACGGCGGCACCGAGTTCAAGTGCTGCCCGCCGGTCCGCGACGACGCCAACCGGGCCGCGCTGTGGGCCGGGCTGCTGGACGGCACGATCGACTGCGTCGTCTCGGACCACTCGCCGTGCCCGCCGGCCGCCAAGCGGCTGGCCGGGCCCGGCGGGGCCCGCGGGGACTTCGGCGCGGCCTGGGGCGGCATCGCCTCGGTCCAGCTCGGCCTGCCGGTGCTGTGGACCGAAGCGGCCCAGCGGGGCATCGGCCTGGACCAGGTGGCAGGCTGGCTGGCCGCGGCCCCGGCCCGCCTGGCCGGGCTGGCCGGCCGGGGCGCGATCGCAGCTGGCCAGCAGGCCGACTTCTGTGTGTTCGCGCCAGACGAGACATTCGTAGTGGACGTGGGCCTGCTCCGCCAGCGGCACCCGGTCACCCCGTACCTGGGCCGGACGCTGCGCGGGCTGGTCCGCCAGACGTGGCTGGCCGGGGCCCCGGTCGGGCCGGGCGAGCGGCGTGGCCAGCTGGTCCGCGCGGGCCTGGCTGCCGCCCCCCGCCCCGCTCACGCCGGGTCCAGCCGGGGCCCAGATGGCTGACCAGGACGGGACCGGTGCGGTGTTCGGCGGCCTGCCCGATGTGGCCAGCCGGGCGCTGGGCGGCTCGGTGCTGTTCGCCAGCGACGAGTTCTTCGCCGACGCGCACAACCTGATCGAGCCGGGGCCCGCCGGCCACGACCCGGCCGCGTTCGGCATCCGGGGCAAGCTGTACGACGGCTGGGAGACCAGGCGGCGCCGGGAGCCAGGCGAGGACTTCGCTATCGTCCGGCTGGCCGCGCCCGCCGTGCTGCGCGGGGTGAACATCGACACTACGCACTTCCGCGGGAACTACCCGCCTGCGGCCGCGGTGGCCGGGGCCACGCTGCTCGGCTACCCGGCTCTGCACGACGTGCTGGCGGCGGGCTGGCTGCCGCTGGCCGGCCCGGCGGGGCTGGACGGGAACCAGGCCAACCTGGTGCCGGTGACCGGCCCGGACCGCCTGGTCACGCACGTCCGGCTCAGCATCCAGCCGGATGGGGGGGTGGCCCGGCTGCGGGCCTTCGGGGAGATCGTGCCCGACCCGCGGCGGCTCGGCGGCCGGGTAGACCTGGCCGCCGCGCTGGCTGGCGGGCAGGTCACGGCGTGCAGCAACCTGTTCTTCGCCGCGCCGGCCAACGTGCTGGCGCCCGGGCGGGCCCGGGTCATGTCGGACGGCTGGGAGACGGCCCGGCGCCGCGACGACGGTAACGACTGGCTGGTCGTCCGGCTCGCGGCGCCCGGGGTGCTGCACCACATGGTCATCGACACGTCCCGTTTCGTGGGCAACGCACCCAGCGCGGCCCGGCTGTCGGATGCGGACACCGGGACCGAACTGCTGCCGCGGACCCGGTTGCTGCCGGACACCGAGCACCGGTTCCGGATCCGCGCGGCTGACCCGGTGCGGCTGACCCGGCTGGACATTTACCCGGATGGCGGACTTTCCCGGCTGCGCCTGGTCGGCGAGATCCCGGCCGCGCACCGGGCGCCGGTCGCCGAGCGCTGGCTCAGCCTGCTGCCGGCCGGCCTGGCCGCCACCGTGGACCGGGCCGAGTTCTTCGACTGACCGCAGTGCCCCCGCCGCGCGGCCCGCCGCCCCGCACCATCAGCCACACTGATTATGGCCGGCGGCTGGCCCGGCGGCTGCTGGCGGGCGGCCGGAACGCCGCGAATGCGTTGGTCACGACCAGCGTCCGGGCCGCGAACCGGTACAACGTGGCGGGCCTGCCGCCCAGCGGCGTGGGCTGCGCGGCGGCGCTGGTCGGCTCGATCACCCCGCGCCGGGTCAGGATGCGCTGCAGGTTGGTCGCGGACACCGGGTGCCCTAGCGAGGCGGCGTAGATGTCCCGCAGCTGGGCGATGGTGAACGTGTCCGGGGCCAGCGCGAAGCCGATGTTGGTGTAGGAGAGTTTCGCCCGCAGCCGCTCCCGGGCCGATCCCACGATCGAGCCGTGGTCGAACGCGGTGGGCGGCAGGCCAGCCACCGGATGCCAGCCCGTGTCCGCCGGCACCTGCGGCTCGACGTCCGCCGACACCACGGCCAGGTAGGCGGTGGCCAGCACCCGGCCGCGGGGGTCCCGGGCCGGGTCGCTGCGGGTTTCCAGCTGCTCGAGATGGGCGATGTCGGTCAGGTCCACCTTGCGGGCCAGGTGCCGTCCGGCCAAGGTGCCCAGCCGTTCGGCCGGCCCGAGCGGCCCGCCGGGCAGCGCCCAGCATCCCTCGAACGGCGGTTCGGCGCGCTGCCACAGCAGGACGTGCAGCGCGTCGCCGCGTACCTGGAGGACTACGGCGAGCACCTCGTGGCGGAATTCGTCGCCGCCCGCCTGCCCGGTGTCCGCGCCGCCGGTGCTGGCCGGTCGCCGCCTGTCCCCGCCGCCGGTGCGGGCCGCCTGCCCGGTGTCCCCGCCGCCGGTGCTGGCCGGCCCTTGCTGTCCTGGCACGACCGCATGATACTGTGCCATCACCGAGTTTTCGACTTAGAGTTTAAAACCTAGAGTCGGAAACGGGCAGGAAGAGCACGGACGAGAGGCGGAGTAACGGATGACCAGCCAGTCAGCAGCTGACCAGGAGGCCGGCGTGGAGTGGGCGGATGAGGTCCGGCGGCTCGCGGCCCAGCGCGGCGCGGTGATTCTGGCCCACAACTACCAGCGGCCGGAGATCCAGGATGTCGCCGACCACGTCGGCGATTCGCTGGCGCTGTCCCGGATCGCCGCGGCCAGCACGGCCCAGGTGATCGTGTTCGCCGGGGTGTACTTCATGGCCGAGACGGCCAAGATCCTCGCGCCGGAGCGGACCGTGCTCATCCCGGACCCGCGGGCCGGCTGCTCACTGGCCGACAACATCACCGCCGAGCAGGTGCGGGCCTGGAAGGCCGAGCATCCGGGGGCGGCGGTAGTCGCTTACGTCAACACCAGCGCCGCGGTCAAGGCTGAGTCCGACGTGTGCTGCACGTCAGCCAACGCAGCGCAGATCGTGGCCGCGCTGCCGGCCGGCCGTGAGGTGCTGTTCCTCCCCGACCAGTTCCTCGGTGCCCACGTGCGCCGGGTCACCGGCCGGGACAACATGCACGTCTGGCTGGGCGAGTGCCACGTGCACGCCGGCATCAGCCCGGGGGACCTGCGCCGCAAGGCCGCCGAGCAGCCCGGCGCCGAACTGTTCATCCACCCCGAGTGTGGCTGCTCGACCGGCGCGCTGTGGCAGGCGGGTGTGGGCGACCTGCCCGGTACCCGGACCAGGGTGCTGTCCACCGGGGGCATGCTGGCCGCCGCGCGCAGCAGCACCGCGTCCGCCGTCCTGGTCGCCACTGAGACGGGCATGCTGCACCAGCTGCGCCAGGCCAACCCGGCGGTGCGCTGGGAGCCGGTCAACCCGGGCGCGGTGTGCCGGTACATGAAGATGACCACCCCGGCCACGCTGCTGCGCTGCCTGCGCGAAGGGATCACCGAGGTGCGGGTCCCGGCCGACGTGGCGGCCCGGGCCCGGCAGGCGGTCCAGGCCATGATCGCGGCCGGCCCCCCCTCGGCGGCGGCCGAATGAGCGGGCTGCGGCTCCGGCACCTGCCCCGGCCGGCCAGCCCGGGGTCCGGGCCCGGCGGGCTGCCGGTCGAGTGGGAGCAGCAGGCCGACCTGGTGGTGGTCGGCTCCGGGGCGGCCGGGATGAGTGCCGCGCTGGCCGCCGCCGGGCACGGCCGGCGGGTGCTGCTGGTCAGCAAGGAGGACATGGGCGCCGGCGCCACCCCGCTGGCCCAGGGCGGGCTGGCCGCCGCGCTCGGCCCCGGGGACAGCGTGGCCCTGCACCAGCGGGACACGGTCCGGGCCGGGCCGGCCTGTGCGATCCGGCTGCGGTACGCACCCTGGTCACCGAGGCGCCAGGGGAAATCGGCCGGCTGGCCGTGCGGGGTGCCCGGCTGGACCACGGGGCACTGCACCGGGAAGGCGGGCACAGCCGGAACCGGATCGTGCACGCGGGCGGCGACGCGGCCGGCGCCGAGGTGCACCGGGTGCTGCGGGCCAGCTTGCTGTCCAGCCCGGTCCAGACGCTCACCCGGTGCGCCGCCGTGGACGTGCTGACCGGCCCAGACGGCCAGGTCCGCGCGCTGCTGGCCGGGCTGGCCGGGGCTGGCGGCGCGCTGCGCCTCGGCGTGGTGTACGCGCCGGCGGTGGTGCTGGCCACCGGTGGCTTCGGCCAGGCGTTCGGTACCACCACCAACCCGGCCGGGCTGACCGGGGACGGGCTGGCCCTGGCCGCCCGGGCCGGGGCTGAGCTGCGGGACATCGAGTTCGTCCAGTTCCACCCGACCGTGCTGTGGCAGCAGGCCGCCCGCGGGGAGTGCCCGCTGATCACCGAGGCGCTGCGCGGGGCTGGGGCGGTCCTGGTCAACATGGCCGGGCACCCGGTGCTGGCCGGCCGGCACCCGCTCGGTGATCTGGCCCCCCGGGACGTGGTGTCGGCGGCCATGCAGCAGCACATGACGGAGGGCGACGGGCCCGCCGACCACCTGTGGCTGGATGCCACCATGCTGGGCCGGGCCGCGCTGGAGCGGGACTTCCCCACGGTGACGGCCGTGTGCCGGGCCCGCGGGATCGACCCGGCTGCCGAGCCCATCCCGGTCGCGCCGGGGGCGCACTATGCGTGCGGCGGCATCCGGGCCGACCTGGACGGGCGGACCAGCGTCGGCGGGC
Source organism: uncultured Actinomycetes bacterium (assembly GCA_963834515.1). Lineage (GTDB taxonomy): Bacteria > Actinomycetota > Actinomycetes > Streptosporangiales > Streptosporangiaceae > RYN-230. The sequence goes on from CAWICB010000005.1 coordinate 51,454, forward strand.
TGTACGCGGTGGGCGAGGTGGCCTCGACCGGGGTGCACGGCGCCAACCGGCTCGCCTCCAACTCGCTGACTGAGTCGCTGATCGCGGGCCGCCGGGCTGGTGACCTGCTCGGCCCGGCCCGGCCCGGGCCAGCCCGTACCCGGCCGTGCCACGGCGGCCCGGGGCGGGCCGGGCTGCGCGCCCCGGCCGCCGGGCCGGGCATGAGCCCGGCCGCCCGGGCCCCGCTCGCAGCCGCGATGTCCCGGCAGGCCGGCGTGCTCCGCGACCGTGCGGGCCTGCAGTCGCTGCTCCAGATGCTGGACCAGGCGCCGCCCGCGGGCCCCGGCCTGGACCTGGCCGTGCTGGAAGCGACCAGCTTGCACACGGTGTCCACCCTGGTGGTCACGGCCGCGCTGGCCCGCGCGGAGAGCCGGGGCTGTCACCGGTGGCGGGACATCCCGGCCGTCTCCGCGGGCCCGGCCCGGCACACCGTGCTCCGGTCCCCGGCCAGCCTCAGCAGCGGGAGGAGCACATGAGCCTGGACACGCGGGTCACCGCGGCACTCCGCGCCGCCGGGCTGGACCCGGCCGATACCGAGCGGGTGGTCCGCACCGCGCTGGACGAGGACTTCCGGTACGGCCCGGACGCCACGTCGGCGGCGACCGCCGGGCCGGGGCGGGCCGCGGTGGCCGAGGTCGTGGCCCGGCAGCCGGGAGTGCTGGCCGGCCTGCCGGTAGCCGTGGCCGTGCTGGCCGCGGCCGGGCTGGATCCAGCCGCGGCGGAGCTGCTGCGCCCCGACGGCGGCCAGGTCAGCCCGGGCGCCGCCGTGCTGCGGATCCGCGGCCCGCTGCGGGAGCTGCTCGGTGCCGAGCGGACCATGCTCAACCTGCTGACCCACCTGTCTGGGGTCGCCACCCTCACCCGGGCCTGGGTGGACGCCCTGGCGGGCACCGGGGTGGTGCTGCGCGACACCCGGAAGACCACCCCTGGCCTGCGCCAGCTGGAGAAGTACGCGGTTCGCTGCGGTGGGGGAGCCAACCACCGGATGGGCCTGGGTGACGCCGCGCTGATCAAGGACAACCACGTGGCCGCGGCGGGCAGCGTCACCGCGGCCATCCAGGCGGTGCGCGCCGCCGCCCCCGGCCTGCCGCTCGAGGTGGAGTGTGACAACCTGGCCCAGGTCGGGGAGGCCCTGGCGGCCGGGGCCGGCCTGATCCTGCTGGACAACATGGGCCTGGCCGAACTGCGCGCCGCGGTGGCGGCGGCCCGCGGTTACCCGGCCGCCCGGCTGGAGGCCAGCGGCGGTCTGCGGCTGGCGCAGGCCGCCGCGGTGGCGGCCACCGGCGTGCACTTCCTCGCAGTGGGCGCACTCACCCACTCCGCTCCCGCGCTGGACCTCGGCCTGGACGTGGTGGGCCGGCCGGATTGCCGGGCTGAGCGCTAGGCAGGGACGCTGGCCCGCTGCGGGCGGCGCAGCGCCGCCCGCAGCGCTGCCGCGACATCCTCCGCCCGCAGCCGCGTTTCGGCCCCGGCGGCCCGGGAAGCCAGCCAGAGTGAGCCGCCCGCGGGTGGCAGCCGGGGCTTGGAGAAGTCACGGTCACCGAGCACTGGCCGCAACTGCTCCCGGAGTGGCCCGAGGAAGACCTCGCCGGCCTGAAAGGTACCCCCGATCAGGGTCACGTCCGTCGGCCCGTCGAACTGGAGAGTGGTATGGATGACCGCGACCTGCCGGGACAGGTCCGCGGCCGCCTGCCGGAATATGCGGATGGCAGCGTCATCACCCTCGCGGGCGGACTCCGCCACCTGCTCGGCAAAAGCGGCGATGCGGGCCTTGTCGAAGGGCCGGTAGACGACCGGCATGATGTCTTCGACAGCGGTCAGTTCATAGAACTCGAGCAGCCGGGGAACCATACTGCTCCACTGGCCCCGCCCGTCCCGCCAGGCCACGGCGTGCTGGATTCCGCGCAGCGCGATCAGGTAGCCGGAGCCCTCGTCACCCAGAATGTGGCCCCAGCCACCGCACCGCCAGGCCTGGCCGCGGGAATTGACGCCGAACGTATTGCTGCCGGTTCCCGAAATGGCAGCAATTCCGGGCGATGCCAGCAAGCCCGACGCCCACGCCGCGACGACGTCGTTCACCGCCAGCGCGACCTTGCTATACAGGCTGGGTACCTTAGACAGAAACCGCTGACCTTCCTGGTGGCTGTTTATCCCGGCAATCCCAAGAACGGCGGCCGCTATCGGCGTTTCCGGAGCTTTCCGCTGGCCGTCGGGCAGGAGGCTGGCATGCGGGCCAAGAGCCATCATAATGGCGCTGTTCACCGAGTGCGCAGCGGTCTCGAGGCCAATGGCTTCCGGGTTGCTTGGGCCGGTCTCGGCTATGCTGGCCTGCCCAGTATCGGGGTTATAGGTGGCCGCGATCGTTTTGGTGGCGCCGCCATCCACCCCGATCAGCAGGCCGCCAGGCCGAGTGGCGCCGGGCCGCCCGGTGGCTCCGGGAAGCAATTCAGCAGGCAGCTCGGTAAGGCTGCCTTTGCGTTGTTGCCCGCTATCTGCTGATGTACCATGCACGGGTACCACCGGCCAATCTCCCAGCTATGTGCTATGAGCGGATCGCGGTGCTAGACTACCTGGCTTTGGGTAACCCAACCCTCGATGTCCAGCAGGAGGGTTCTCTCGTGCTGGGCGGAACGGCAGTCTACTCCGCATTGCAGGCGGCCAGGCTCGGGCTCCGGGCCGCGGCCGCAGGCCGCGCAAACGAGGCGGCCGTGGCACCGTACTGGCGGCCCTACGCTAACGAAGCGGCCCTGCTACTGCAGCCTTCGGATGAGACCACAACTTTCCGTAATGTGTCAGAAGATGATGCGCGCGAACAATGGCTTACGGCGTGGGCCGGTGAGATTAACACGCACGATCTCCCGGACAGCGATATTCTGCATATCGCGCCGATTGCACAGGAAGTCACGGTCGAGGGACTCCCCGGCGCGTGCCTGACCCGGCTGGTCTGCCTGACCCCGCAGGGCCTGATCCGGCGCTGGGACAATGACGGCGGCCTGGTCGGGCTGCTGCCACGCAGCTTTGCCCCGGCCGTGCTGCCACTGATCGACATCGTGGTGGTGTCCGAGCTGGAGGCGCCTTACCTGGGCCAGCTGCTGGCCGGGGTGGCGGATCACGGCGGGCTGTCCGTGGTGACCCGGGGCCGCCGCGGCTGTGAGGTGCTGACCAGGGAGGGCTGGTCCGAGTTCGCCGCCGAGCCCGCCAGCCCGGTGGTGGACGCTACCGGGGCGGGTGACTGTTTCGCGGCCGCGCTGGCCGTCGAGGTTTTCCTGGGCCGCCCGGTGCCGGAGGCCATCCGGCTGGCGTCGATCGCGGCCGCGCTGTCCGTCCGCGGCCCGGGCCCGGCCGCGATCGGCACCCGGCCGGAGATCATGCGGGAATTCGCCATCCGGCCGACCCGGTCGGCTACCTGACCTCGCGGGCCGGCCCTGGGCCGAGTAGGCCCGGGCCCGGGCCACGAAGATGTCCTGCAGGTCCCGCGCCGCCCGCGGTGGGGACGCCGAGCGGGCCCGCTGGAGGACCAGATGGATCTTGGTGCCGTCATCGGCCAGCGGGCGCCAGGTGATGACCTTCCGCTGCTCGAGCGGGTCGCCGATGACGCTGAAGTCGGGCAGCACGGTCAGCCCGAGACCCTCAGCCACCATCAGCTTGCCCATCTCGGCCCCGTCGGTGGAATAGGACAACGCCGGGGCCTGGCCGTGCAGCAGGCGGTGCACGTAGCGGTGCATCACATAGCCGGATCGCATGACGATGAGCGGCTCGGCCAGCAGGTCGCCGGCCCGGATGGCCTCCCGGCCGGCCAGCGGGCTGTCTGGCCGCATGCAGACCACCGCGTGCCCGGTGAGCAGCAGGGTGGTCTCCAGTTCGGGCGGCCGGTCGTCGCCGTCCAGATAGCTGACCAGCCCCAGGTCGAAGTTGCCTGCCAGCAGGCCGCGGTGGATGTCGGCCTGCTGGGCCCCGACCACCTCGACCTGGGTGGCCGGGTGGCTCTGCCGGAACTGCCGGATGGCCGGGGTGAGCAGGGGCGCGGTCGCCGCGTTCACGGTGCCGACCCGGACCACCCGGACACTGCGGTGCTGTTCGTCCGCGGCGGTGCGCAGCCGGTCCACCGCGTCCAGCACGGTGAGGATGTACGGGAACAGGTCGCGGCCGGGATCGCTCATCCGCGCGCCGTACCGTCCGCGCTCCAGCACATCGACACCCAGCTCGCGCTCCAGGCTGCGCACTGAGCCGCTCAGCGCGGGCTGGGAGATATGCAACTCCTCGGCCGCGCGGCGGAACGAGCCCAGCCGGGCAATCGCCGCCAGGTACTCGAGCTGTTCGATCCGCACAGCAGTTCCTCCAGATCGCGGGAGATCATCCTATCGATCTTTCCGATCGCTTTAATAGGCAATAGTTATCGCGCTTTCGCGGCTCGACGCCGGCTGCATCTCACTGACCGGCGGCCGAGCGGCCGGACCCGAGCTGGCGGGACTGCGCCAGTGCGGCGGTGCGCACCGCGGGTGCCACCCGGTCCAGGTCGAGCCGTGAGGTCCACCCGGTCAGTGACAGCGCTGATCCGTGCGGCGGTGGACGAGGCCGGGCGGGCCCGGATCGCGGTGCTGCTGCCCGGGGTCGGCACGGTGCGCAACCTCCGCGAGGCCCGTGACGCGGGCGCCACCGTGGCCCGGATCGCCACCCACTGCACCGAGGCCGATGTGGCCGCAGCACTTCGGCGCGGCCCGCGAGCTGGGCATGGAAGCGGTCGGCTTCCTGATGCTGGCCCACCGGATCGGCCCGGGCGAGCTGGCCGCCTGGGCCCGGATCATGGTCGACGCCGGCGCTCAGTGTGTGCAGGTGGTCGATTCCGCCGGGGCACTGGCGCTGGCCGACGCGCAGTCCCGCATCCAGGCGTTGATCAGGGAAATCGGTACGCAGGCCGAGGTCGGCTTTCACGGTCACCAGAACCTGTCGCTCGGCATCGCGAACTCGGTGCTGGCCGCCCAGGCCGGCGCGACCCAGGTCGATGGGGCGCTGTGCGCGCTCGGTGCCGGGGCGGGCAACGCGCCCACCGAGGTGCTCGCGGCCACGTTCGACCGGCTTGGCATCCGCACCGGTGTGGATGTGACCGCGGCGATGGCTGCGGCCGAGGAGGTGGTCCGGCCGTTCCTGCCCCGGCTGCCCGGGGTGGACCGGAACGCGCTGATCCGGGGTATGCGGGCGTGTACGGGTCGTTCCTGCGGCACGCTGAGCAGGCCGCGCAGCGGTACGGCGTGCCCGCGCACGAGATCCGGCAGCGGGCCGGCCAGGCCGGCTACGTCGGCGGCCAGGAGGACCTGATCATCGAGATCGCCGTTCAGCTCCAGCGGGAGGCCGGGCTGGGCGCAGCGGGACAGCCCCGCTAGCCGAATCGTGGCATTTGGCCGACCATTTCCGGGAATGCGAATATGGGCTCAGAAATAAGCGTCCGGTCCGTCCATAAATGAGACCGCTGGTTCAGCAAGAACAATTGTGGGAGGCCACATCCGGGGTACGTTGACCGGACAGAAAGCTCTCCCAAGGGGGTCTCATGCGTGTATTGCGCAGCCTGTTCGTTGTGGGTTCAGCCGCCGCTCTTGGCGGCGCCCTGGCGGTTTCCGCCGTTACGGCATCAGCTACCGCCGCCCCGGCCAGAGACCGGGCCCCGGTGCACGCGCACCTCACGGCCACGTTCCTGGCCGGGGCGCGCGCGGCGCTGGTCAAGGACCTGAACCGCAACCACGGGACCGCATGGTTCGTGCACAAGCCGCCGCCCAGCCGGCCAGGCGTGCTCAGCTCGGTGGCGGCCGGGTCCTACAACTGGGCCGGCTACGCGGATGACTCCAGCACCAACGGCACGTTCACCAGGGTCGGCGGGTCGTGGACGGTGCCCGCGGTGACGTGCACGGCCGAGGACAGGATCACCTCGGACTGGGTGGGCCTGGACGGCTTTTCCGATAGCACCGTGGAGCAGGACGGCACGGCCGCCCAGTGCTTCGAGGGTCATGCCGTGTACTACAGCTGGTACGAGATGTACCCGGCCGGCACGGTCGAGGTGGGCACGTCGGTCGCGGCGGGCGACCGGATCAGCGCGTCGGTGAAGCGCACCGGCTCGTCCTACACCCTGGCCCTGACCGACTCAACACACGGCGCCAACAGCTTCAGCCGGACCGCCACCTGTGCCACCAGCACCTGCCTGGACACCAGCGCGGAATGGATCGCCGAGCGGCCGGCGTACTCGATCGGCATCGTGCCGGAGGCGCAGTACAAGACCGTGCCGTTCAGTGCTGCCTCCGAGACAGCCGCGGGCCGGACCAGCACCATTTCCGGCTATTCCGGCACCAACTATGATATTACCTGCGTAGACGCAACCGATTCGTATGACATTGCCTCGGTGTCCGGCCTGACCGGCGGCAATGCGTTCACCGCCACGTGGCGGAACAGCTACTAACCCGCCGGCTTTACCCGCCGGGGCCGGTAACCGCCAGCAGCGGTGGCCGGCCCCGGCTTGTATAACCGGACCTGATGACCGGTGCTGGCCGCCGGGCTACTCCCCGGTCTGGCCGGTGGCCAGTTCGGTCACCACGTCGAGGTGGCCGACGTGCCGCGCGTACTCCTGGACCAGGTGGAACAGCACCCGCTCCAGCGACGCCGGGCCGGCGCCATCCCAGCGCTCGCCGGGCTGGCCCAGGTCGGCCAGGTCGTGCGCCGCCACGATGGCCCGGGTGCGCTCAGCCTGCGCGTGGACGGCGGCGGTCAGGCTGGCCAGCGTTTCGTCCGGGGCGACATACCAGCGGTCGTCCCGGCGGTCGGCCCACGGATCCGCCACATCACGGCCCGCGAAGCCCCACTCCAGCCAGCGCAGCTCCACGTACTGGAGGTGCTTGGCCAGCTCGATGGGGGTCCAGCCGGACGGCAGCCGGCTGCGGCGCAGTTCGTCCTCGGGCAGCTCGGCCAGCTTGCTGACCAGCCGGTCGCGGAAATAGCCGAGGTAGCCGAGGAACACCTCGGCGCGCGTGGCGACCGGGGCCGTCGGCTCAGGGAAGGGCACGCTCATGACGCCAGCCTGCCGCAGCCGCGGCCGGATGGCCATTACCCGGCCGGTAGCGGGGCGGGAGCAGCGCGGTGCACGCGGGGCCCCGGGCGGGCCCCGCCCGCTGCGTGGTCAGCCGCGGGCGGCGGGAGGTGGCGACTGACCGTTGATGATCGTGATATCGCCTGAGTTGTTCGTCACCCGGACCACGTCGCGCGCGGTCGGGCTGGTCGGCACGGACACGCTCGTGCTGCCGAACGAGTTGCGCGTATGCACCTGGTAGGCGACGGCGCCGGCGGGCAGGATCAGGGTCACGTTGCCGAAGCTGTCATTGACGGTCACCTGCCGCGGCACGGTCGTGAAGCGCAGCGTGACGTCCCCGGAGTTGTTGCTGGCCGACACGGTGGCGGCGGACAGGCCGGTCATGTTGATGTTGCCGAACGCGTCCCGGAGCTGGGTGTCCCCGGTCGCCCCGGACACGTCGATGTCCCCGGAGTTGTTGACCAGCCGCGAGCTGCCCGCCAGCCCGGCGGCGTTGATGTTGCCGAACTGGTCGGTCAGCTGGATCGGCCCGGTCAGGCTGGAGATGTCGATGTCGCCGGAGTTGTTGACCACCCGGATGCTGCCGGTTAGCTGGCGCGCGTGGATGGTGCCGAACTGGTCGGTCACCTGGACCCGGCCGGTCAGGCTGGCCGCGTCGATGTCGCCGGAGTTGCCCGCCAGCGTGATCGGGCCGCGCAGGTGGCTGGTGGTCAGGCTGCCGAACTGAGTGCTGACATTGACGGGCAGCCCGGATGGGGCGGTCACGGTGAAGCTGGCCGAGCAGTTCCCGCCCGGTACCCGGCAGTCGGGGCCGAAGCTGAGCCCGGACGCGGTGACCTGGTGGGCGAACAGCGGTTTGACGAACGTGCTGGTCAGCCGCCCGCGGACCTGGATCTGGCTGGCGTGCGGGCTGGTCCGGAAGACCAGGTTGCTGTTGTTGCTGGTCACCCGGACCTGGCCACCGGTGACCGGGGCGGTGAGCGCGACTGAGCGGCCGACCGGGTTCTCGTTGACCAGGAAGAGCACGGTCCGCTTGACGAACGTGTGCACGCCGAGCGTGAGCAGGGCCAGCAGCACCGGGACGCCGATGAGCAGCGTAGTCCGGCGGGCCGGGGTCATCGGCAGCGGCGCGGCCATGGTCAGCCCACCCCCAGGTAGCGCAGTACGGCCAGGACCCGCCGGTGGTCCCGGTCGGCCGGCGGCAGCTGGAGCTTGGTGAAGATGCTGTTGATGTGCTTGGCCACCGCGCCCTCGCCGACGACCAGCGCGGCCGCGATGGCCGCGTTGGACCGGCCCTCGGCCATCAGCGCGAGCACCTCACGTTCCCGCGCGGTCAGCGCGGCCAGCGGGTGCCGGCTGCGGGCCAGCAGCTGGGCTACCACCTCGGGGTCCAGCGCGCTGCCCCCGGCGGCCACCCGGTCCAGTGCGTCGAGGAACTCGCCCACGTCGGCCACCCGGTCCTTGAGCAGGTAGCCCACGCCGTGCGGCCGGTCGGACAGCAGCTCGCTGGCGTAGCGCTCCTCCACGTACTGGGACAGCACCAGCACCCCCACGGCGGGCCAGCGGCGGCGGACCACGAGGGCGGCGCGCAGCCCTTCGTCGGTGAACGTCGGCGGCATCCGCACGTCGATCACCACCGCGTCCGGCTCGAACTTGCCGACGGCGCGGAGGAACTCCTCGCCCTCCCCGGCCGCCGCCACCACGTCGTGCCCGGCCTCGGCCAGCAGCCGGGTCAGCCCCTCGCGCAGCAGGACCGAGTCCTCAGCGATCACGACCTGCATGGCAGCTCCGCTTCGATAACGGTCGGGCCGCCGGCCGGGCTGTGCACGGCCAGCCGCCCGTCCACACCGGCCAGCCGGTCGGCCAGGCCAGCCAGGCCCTGGCCCCGCGGGTCGGCGCCGCCCATGCCGTCATCCCTGATCAGCACGCGCAGCACGTCCCCGTGCCGGGTAACCGAGACGTCGGCGCGGGAGGCATGGGCGTGCTTGGCCACGTTGGTGAGCGCCTCGGCCACGATGAAATAGGCGATGGCCTCCGACGACGCCGAGGGGCGGGGGCCGGTGTCGGCGTGCACGGTGACCGGCACTGGGCACACCGCGGCCAGGCCGGAGATGGCGGCGTCCAGGCCCCGGTCGGTGAGCACCGGCGGGTGCACCCCGCGGACCAGGTCGCGCAGTTCGGCCAGGGCTTTCTTAGCCTCGGTGTGGGCCTGGTCGATGATCTCTTTCGCTGCCGCCGGGTCATCGGCGAACCTGGCCTTGGCCCGGCCCAGGTTCATGGCCAGCGACACCAGCCGCTGCTGCGCGCCGTCGTGCAGATCCCGCTCGATCCGGCGGCGTTCGGCCTCGGCCGCGTCCACCACCCGGGCCCGGCTGCGCTCCAGTTGGCTGATCCGCTCGGTCTGGTCGGTGCTGCCGCCCGGGCCGATCAGGTAGCGGGCCACGGCGGTATCCACGGCGGCCATCCCCAGGGTCAGCTGCGGCGCGGCGAGCAGCAGGATCACCCCGAGCAGCACCGCGACCAGCAGCACCCCGGGATGTGGTGGCCGGTTTCCGATGTGCCATTGCAGCTCGAAGATTAGCCAGGCAAAGAGCGGCAGCCCGAACAGGGCTATCGCGGCCGTCCACACCACGAAGACGATGGCTGCTTCGGCCAGGCTGAGCGGGAACCGGACCAGTGCGTAGCCGAACTGGCGGCGGGTGCCCCGGGCGGCCAGCAGCCGCCTGGTGCGCTGCCACAGACCGGACCCCCGGCTCAGGTCGATCGGCGGGGCGGGCAGCCGCACGCCGAGCATGGCCGCGAACCTGGCCCGCTCGGCCCGGCCGAACTGCAGGCACAGCCAGAACATGCACACCAGCACTGGGAGTCCGGCCAGGAAGAACCAGAGCGTCAGGATCCCGGTCACGGTCATGCTGACGACCACGGCGAAGGCCAGGAAGCCGGTGACCGTGCCGGTCATCAGGTGGATGAAGGCCAGCCAGGTCTCGGCCGAGAAGATAGGCCGGACGGCGCGGTGCAGCAGCCCGTGCCGTGGCGGTGCGGCCAGCGGCATGGCGGCCACCGGCCCGCGTTCGGCCATCAATTCCTCCGGTGCCTTCCCCGTGTCCCCTGAACGAGACCTGGGCTTCCATCTGACGGTAGGGGACCGACAGTGCGGTGGCTATCCAGCAGGGCTCCGCATGGGCACGGTACCTAGCACCACCCCGAAGCTGGGTGCCAGCCGGATGTCACGCAGCGCTCAACTCCGGGACGCTGAGGCACCATGGATGTTCTTATCGAGGTCAGTGATGTAACCAAGCGTTACGACAATGACGGCCAGCCCGCGGTGGATGGCGTCACCCTGGAGGTGGCGGCGGGCGAGGCAGTGGCCGTCATGGGCCCGTCCGGCAGCGGCAAGTCCACGCTGCTGAACCTGATCGCCGGGCTGGACCGGCCGACGGCCGGCACCGTGACCGTGGCCGGGCAGCGCATTGACCGGCTGAGCGAGACCGCGCTGGCCCGGTTCCGGCGCCGGCAGGTCGGCATGATCTTCCAGTTCTTCAACCTGCTCGACGACCTGACCGTGCTGGACAACGTGCTGCTGCCCGCCCAGCTGGCCGGGCTGTCCCGGGGACAGGCCCGGGCCCGGGCCATCGAGCTGCTCGGCACCCTGGGCCTGGCGGGGCACCGGGATGCCTACCCGGGCCGGCTGTCCGGTGGGGAGCGGCAGCGGGTGGCCATCGCCCGGGCGCTGGTGAACCGGCCGGTGCTGCTGCTGGCCGACGAGCCGACCGGGGCGCTGGACACCACGACCGGGGAGGAGATCGGCGCGCTGCTGCGCGAGCTGAACCGGGCCGGGCAGACCCTGGTCCTGGTCACGCACAACCCGGACCTGGCGGCGCAGTACGCCAGCCGGATGGTGCAGCTCGTGGACGGCCGGACGGTCAGCGACAGCGGCACCCGGCTGGTTGGCGCGGCCGGCCCGCTCGGCCAGCCCGCGGTGGGGCAGGTCCAGCGATGAAAGGCGGCCCGGTGCTGCGCGCGGTGCGCGGCGGGGTGGCCCGGCGGCGTGTGCAGACGTTCGTGATCGGCCTGGTGCTGCTGGTGTCCACCGGCGCGTCCGTGCTGGCCCTGGCCCTGGTGGTGGATTCCAGTGCCCCGTTCGACAAGTCGTTCGCGGCGCAGCGCGGCGCGCACCTGGCCGTGGTCGTCAACCAGGCCCGGGCCACCCCGGGTGAGCTGGCCACCACCCGCAGACTGCCCGGCGTGACAGGGGCCGCCGGGCCGTTCGCCCTGGCCAATGTCGCGGCCGAGCTGACCGGCCAGTCCGGGCCGAATGGGTCCCTGCCGCCGTTGACGCTGGCCGGCCGGTCCTCGCCCAGCGGCCCCGTCGATGACATCACCCTGCAGGCTGGTCACTGGCCGCGGGGTCCCGGCCAGCTGGTGCTGGACAGCAACCCGGCCAGCAACGTGCAGATCGGGCTCCCGCTCGGCGCAGAAGATCACCGTGACCAGCGCGCCGGGCCAGCCGGTGCTGACCGTGGTCGGCATGGCCAGCTCGGTCACCAACTCGGCGGCGGGCTGGGTGACGCCCAGTGAGGTGGCCCGGCTGCGCGCGCCGGGCGCGCTGGCCAGCGCGCAGATGCTGTACCGGTTCGGCAGCGCCGGCACCACGGCGGACATCCGCGCGGATGCCGCGATGGCCGAGCAGGGCCCTGCCGGCCGGCTCGGTGCTGGCCACCGAGTCCTACCTGACCGTCAAGTCGGCGGAGACCTCCCGGATCGGGCCGTTCGTGCCGTTCCTGGTCGCCTTCGGGGTGATCGGCCTGGTCATGTCGGTGCTGATCGTGGCCAACGTGGTCAGCGGCGCGGTGGTGGCCGGCTACCGCCGGATCGGCATCCTGAAGAGCATCGGCTTCACCCCGGGCCAGGTGGTGGCGGCCTATACCGGCCAGGTCACCGTGTCCGCCCTGGTCGGCGTGCTGGGTGGGCTGGTGCTCGGGGATGTGCTGGCCATGCATGCTGCTGCATCAGGCGGCCAACGCCTACGGGGTCGGCACGCTGAGCGTGCCGGTGTGGGTGGACGTGGCCGTGCCGCTCGGCATGCTCGTCCTGGTCGGGATCGCGGCCCTGCTGCCCTCGATCCGGGCCGGGCGCCAGCGCGGTGCAGGCCATCGCGGCCGGCCGGGCGCCCCGGCAGGGGCACGGCTACGCCGCGCACCGGCTGTTCGGCCGGCTGCGGCTGCCCCGGCCGGTGACGATCGGGCTGGCCGCGCCGTTCGCCCGCCCGGCGCGCACCGCGATCACCCTGGTCGCCGTGCTGCTGGGGGCGACCGCGGTGACGTTCGCGGTCGGCCTGAGCACGTCGCTGAACCGGGTGGTGGGCGGGCTGTCGCACTCCGCGGCCCAGCCCGTGCAGGTGTTCCTCAGCTCGCAGAACGCGTTCACGTTCGACGCCGCCCAGCAGCGCGCGATGCAGGCGGCGCTGCGCGCCCAGCCGGGCACCCGGCACTACGTGGCCGAGACCGACAACCAGATCAGCGTGGCCGGGCTGACCGGCCAGCACCCGCTCACCGCGTTCGGTGGCCCGGCCGCCTGGACCGGTTACCCGCTGATCAGCGGGCACTGGTACACCGGCCCGGGCCAGGCCGTGGTGTCCACCGGCTTTCTCACCTTGACCGGCAAGACGATCGGTGACGAGGTCACGATCGTGCTGGGCACCACGCCGATCCGGGTCCGGATCGTCGGCGAGGACTTCGACTCGGAAGGGCGCGGGGTGTCGGTCATCACGGACACCCGGACGCTGCCGCCGGCTGGCCAGTCCTGACCGCGCCAGATCAGTACGACATCGGGCTGCGCCCGGGCGTCTCCGCTGGACAGCTACACGCAGTCCCTCGGCCAGCCGGCTCGGCTCGGCCTACGACGTGTCGCTGAACATCAGGAACTCGGTCGTGGTCAACCTGATGCTGGGCCTGATCGGCACGCTGACCGTGCTGCTCGCCCTGGTGGCCGGGCTCGGCGTGCTGAACACTATCGTGCTGTACACCCGGGAGCGAGTGCACGACCTGGGCGTGTTCAAGGCGGTCGGGATGACCCCGCGGCAGACCATCGCCATGGTGATCTGCTGGGTGGCCGGGACCGGGCTGCTGGCCGGCATCATCGCGGTCCCGGCCGGGATGGCGCTGCACCGGTTCGTGCTGCCGGCCATGGCGTCCTCGGCCAATCTCGGCCTGCCCGCCAGTTACCTGGCCGTGTACCGCGGCTGGGAACTCGTGGTGCTGGCCCTGGCCGGGGTGGTCATCGCGGTGCTGGGCGCGCTGCTGCCGGCGGGCTGGGCGGCCCGGATGCGCACCGCCTCGGCGCTGCATGCCGAGTGAGACCCGCCGGCGCGGTGAGTTGGCGGCCGGCGGCCGCCAACTCACCGCGCTGATGCGGGGTGGCCGTGATCAGGCCAGGCCGAACCGGTCCAGGTTCATCACCTTGTGCCACGCCGCCACGAAGTCGCGGGCGAACTTCTCCTTCGCGTCGTCGCTCGCGTAGACCTCGGCCAGGGCCCGCAGTTCGGAGTTCGCCCCGAAGATAAGGTCGACCCGGCTGCCGGTCCACTTGACCTGGCCGGTGGCCGCGTCGCGGCCCTCGAACGTGTTCGCATCCTGGGCCGTCGGCTGCCACGTCGTGCCCATGTCGAGCAGGTTGACGAAGAAGTCGTTGGTCAGCGACCCGGGGGCGGTGGTGAGCGCGCCGAGCGGCGACTGCTGGTAGTTCGCGCCCAGCACACGCAGGCCGCCGAGCAGGACTGTCATCTCGGGGGCGCTCAGGTTCAGCAGGTTGGCCCGGTCGAGCAGCAGGTACTCGGCCGGCAGCCGGCTGCCCTTCCCGAGGTAGTTACGGAACCCGTCCGCCTTCGGCTCGAGCACGGCGAACGACTCCACGTCCGTCTGCTCCTGGGCTGCGTCCGTGCGGCCCGGGGTGAACGGGACCTGCACGGTGAAGCCCGCGTCCTGGGCGGCCTTCTCCACCGCCGCCCCGCCGGCCAGCACGATCAGGTCGGCCAGCGACACCCGCTTGCCGCCGGCCTGGCCGGCGTTGAAGGACTGCTGGATTCCCTCCAGCGTCCGCAGCACCGTGGCCAGCTGGTCGGGCTCGTTGACCTCCCACCCGCTCTGCGGCTCGAGCCGGATGCGCCCGCCGTTGGCGCCGCCGCGCTTGTCGCTGCCGCGGAAGGACGATGCCGCTGCCCACGCGGTGGACACGAGCTGGGGCACCGACAGGCCCGACGCGAGGACCTGGGCCTTGAGGGACGCGATGTCCGCCTCGCCGATGAGCTCGTGCGTCACCGCCGGCACCGGGTCCTGCCAGATCAGCGTCTCGGCCGGGACCTCCGGGCCCAGGTACCGCACGACCGGGCCCATGTCCCGGTGGGTCAGCTTGAACCAGGCCCGGGCGAAGGCGTCGGCGAACTCAGCGGGGTTGGCCATGAAGCGCCGGGTGATCTGCTCGTAGACCGGGTCCACCCGCAGTGAGAGATCGGTGGTCAGCATCGTCGGGGGACGGCTCTTCGACGGGTCCTGCGGGTCGGGGACGGTGCCCGCCCCGGCGCCGTCCTTGGGCTGCCACTGGTAGGCGCCGGCCGGGCTCTTGGCCAGCTCCCACTCGTGGCCGTACAGGGTCTCCAGGAAGCTGTTGTCCCATTCGGTCGGGGTGCTGGTCCAGGTGACCTCGATCCCGCTGGTGATCGCGTCGCGGCCCGTGCCGGTGCCGTAGCTGCTCTTCCAGCCGAGGCCCTGCTGCTCGATCGGGGCGGCCTCGGGGTCGGGGCCGACGCTCTCGGCCGGGCCCGCGCCGTGCGTCTTGCCGAACGTGTGGCCGCCCGCGATCAGGGCCACCGTCTCCTCGTCGTTCATCGCCATCCGGCGGAACGTCTCGCGGATGTCGCGGGCCGCGGCGAGCGGGTCCGGGGTGCCGTTGGGGCCCTCCGGGTTGACGTAGATGAGGCCCATCTGCACCGCGCCGAGGGGCTCCTCGAGCTCCCGGTCACCGGTGTAGCGCTCGTCGCCGAGCCAGTCGGTCTCGGGGCCCCAGTACACGTCGTCGTCTGGCTCCCATTCGTCCACCCGGCCGCCGCCGAAGCCGAACGTCTTGAAGCCCATCGACTCCAGGGCCACGTTGCCGGTAAGCACGATCAGGTCGGCCCACGAGATCTTCTGGCCATACTTCTTCTTGACCGGCCACAGCAGCCGCCGGGCCTTGTCCAGGCTGACGTTGTCCGGCCAGCTGTTGAGCGGCGCGAACCGCTGCTGGCCGCCGCCCGCGCCGCCACGGCCGTCGCTGATCCGGTAGGTGCCCGCGCTGTGCCACGCCATCCGGATCATCAGCGGGCCGTAGTGACCGAAGTCGGCCGGCCACCAGTCCTGTGACGTGGTCAGGACCTCGGCGATGTCCCGCTTCACGGCCGCGAGATCGAGGCTCCTGAACGCCTCGGCGTAGTTGAAGTCCGCGCCGAGCGGGTTGGCCACAGCCGGGTTCTTGGCCAGGATCTTCAGATTGAGCCGGTTCGGCCACCACTCGGTGTTGGCGTCACCCATGGTCGGGTGCACACGGCCAGGCACGACCGGGCATTCCCCGCTCTCCGGGGTCGCGCCTTCGACGACTACTGGATCATGGTTCTCGGACATCGGGAATCCTTCCGGAGTTGGGCGGAATCACGGGTGCTCAGGAACTGTGGCGGTGGAACATTCAGGGCACAGGCCCCAGTAGATGACCTGGGCTTCGTCGATCGAGAAGCCGTGGTCGTCGGACGCGGTCAGGCACGGCGCGTCGCCGACCGCGCAGTTGACGTCAGCGACGGTGCCACACGAGCGGCACACGACATGGTGGTGGTTGTCGCTGACGCGTCCCTCGAACCGGGCCGGGCTGCCGTCCGGTTCGATGCGGCGTACCAGCCCCGCCGCGGTGAGCGCGTGCAGGGCGTCGTATACAGCCTGCAGGGTGATGTGGCCGATGCGGTCGCGTACCCCGGTGGCGATCGCCTCGACGCCGAGGTGGTCACCGCCCCGGACGGTCTCCAGCAGCGCGACGCGGGCGGCTGTCACCCGCAGGCCGGCACCACGCAACTCCTCGGCGGGAGTAGGAGTCTGGGATGCGGTCATAGCGCCCAACCTACAGGCCTAAACACGAATCATTCAAGAGAACGAATGATGAAGGTCTAGACCGGGCCGGGGCGCCGTCCGGGCGGCCAGCCGTGGACTAGCCCGGCGGGGAGTGGCCGTCTAGCTCGGTGAGTACTGCTTCGGCACGGGCAGCCTGTTCAGCTATCTCACGCAGCGCGCGGTCGGTATCGTCAGGCCCGCGCCGGGTGTGCTGCGGCCAGGAGCCGGCCAGGCCGTGCAGCAGGCTGACCGGCCGGCGAAGCTCCCGGGCCACGGCCACGACGTCCCGGCCCATCCGGTCGGTGGCCGCGGCGGCCGCCGCCTCCGCGACGGCGGCCGCCGCTTCGCGGGCTTCGTGCTGGCTCAGCAGGCCGTTCAGGGACCCGGCCAGGGCTCCGCCCGGCGGGCCGGGCACCCGCCGCGACAGGTCGCCGGCCGCCACCGCATCGGCCGTCCGCGCTGCCCGGGCCAGCGGCCGCAGCCGGAACTGGACCGCGGCGGCCACCGAACCGGTCGCTAGCAGGATTATGCCCGCGCTGACCGCCACGCCGAGGAGAGTGAGCCGGGCGACGGCCCGGCCGATGCCAGCCAGGTGCAGCCCGGCCACCAGCAGGCCGGCCGTGCCGTGCCGGGTCCCGCTGGTCACCGAGAAGTCGTCGGCGCCGTAACCGAATACGAGCCGCCGGGCCGTGAACCGCACCGGTTCGGCGATCACCAGGTACGTCCCGTCCGCGCCGCGGACGGTCAGCAGCACGCCCGTGCGCGCCGGAACCGGAGCGAAGGACTCCGGGAGGGGCAGTCCTGGCCGGGTACCGGGACCCGCGCTGAGCACCATCTGGCCATCCGCGCCGCGGAGTTCGATGCTGAACGCCCCGGTCCCCGGGACCGCGGTGACCACCCCGCCGGGCGCACCAGCCAGCGCCGCTGTGCTCGCCGCACCCGGTGCGAACCGGGACGTGCCCAGGACCTGGAACCGGTGGCTGGTCAGCTGGTTCGTATACGCCCGGAGTTGCTCACCCTCCTGGCGGGTCAGCTGGCTGCGCAGCGCGCTGCCGCTCACCGCCGCGATGACCGCCGCCCCGGCGGCGAGCAGGCACAGCGTGGCGGCGGCCAGCTTGGCCCACAGCGCGGGCCCTGGCACCCGGACCAGGTCCCGGCCGCTGCGGAGCGCATCCGGCCACACGCTCCAGTGTGCCTGTCCGGCCCGTCAAACGCATGGCCCGGGCGGCGCCGGTTAGACGGAGATAGCGGCGTCCGGCGCCGCGTAGTCCTGGGCGGCGGGTGGGTCGGCGTAGCGCATGCCGAACCGGCTAGGGTGCCAAGCCGGGAGGCCGCGGCGCCGGGCCCCAGGGCGGGCCGCCGGAGACCGGGGGCTGCTCGCCGATCGCTCCCGTGGGGCCGCCCGGCTCCGGGCGCGGCCAGCTGGACTGACCCGGCTGGCGGACCGGCAGCGGGGGTGGCCCAGGCTCGGCCGGGGGGCCCGCCGAATGACGCCCGTGCGCCGGCCCCTGATGGGCCGCCCCCGGGCGCACCGGTCCCTGATGCGCCGCCCCAGGATGCGCCGGCCCCTGATACGCCGTTCTCTCGTGCGCCGGCCACGGGTCAGCCGCCTCCGGCCCAGTGGGCTGGCCGGGGGTGTCGTTGGCCGGCGGTGGCATCCACGGCGGCTGCCGGATCACTGTCAAAAGCGACGCGATGAGCAGCAGGGTCAGCGCCGCGAGGAATCCCGTCAAGGCCTCGTCAGCCAGGCTGCCGCTCACTGTCCACACCTGGCCCGGGCCGGCCCAGCGTCGGCTGCGTTCCGGGATGGGTGCAGCGTCGCGGCTGTCAGCATGAAAGCCTCCTCTCTCAGGCCCCCGCCACTGATAGACGCGACCCGGACGCGCACGGTGCACGTCCAGCGGTTCAGCAGTAGTACTTAGAGGCTACGCGGGTCCCCTGGGACGGTCTGGCGAGCCGGCAATTAACTGCTGCGCGAAGCCGGGAATCTTGCACAAACAGCCTCAGAAGTTGACATCCATCGCACCGTTCCCGGCAACCCGCGCCCTAGGATGCCGATGGACGTGACTCAGGCCCGGTCTGCGCCAGCGCGGCCCGGGCGGCCCGGCGGGCCCGGGCCGCCCGGCGGCCGGGACAGTACGCTGCTCGGCATGCTCGATGACTACCACCCGGAGGGGGAGACCGAGACCACCGACGTGGCCCGCACCCGCGCCCTGGCCGACTCGGTGGCTGACCCCTGGCTGCGCACGCTGCCACTGCACGTGACCGCGTCCGCGCTGATCGTGCACCCGGAGAGCGGCCGGGTGCTGCTCCGCTGGCATCCCCGGCAGCAGGCCTGGCTGCAGGTCGGCGGGCACGGTGACCCGGGCGAGACCGACCCGCTCAGCATCGCGCTGCGCGAAGCCGGCGAGGAGACCGGCCTCACCGACCTGGTGCCCTGGCCGGACGCACGGGTCCGGCACGTCGCCGTGGTCGGTGTGCCGGCCGGGAAGGGCGAACCCGCGCACGAACACGCGGACATACGGTTCCTGCTGGCCACCCGGACCCCGGAGGCGGTGGTGGCTGAAACGCCGGACACCCCGCTGCGCTGGCTGTCGGTGGGCGGCGCGGAGGCGCTGACCACCGAGCCCAACCTGCGCGAGACGCTGGCCCGGGCCTGGCGCGCTCTGGCCGGCCCGGGCTGACCAGGACCGCCCGGGCGGCCTGGGCCCTGGTACGCCGCCCAGCTCGGAAACAGTATTGTGCATGCTTGAGCTGTCTGTAACCACAAAACACTGTTTGTCTGATTTACGCCACATTGGGCCGAATGTGCTGCCATGATGCCGGCTGAGAACTTGTCCGGCCCGGCGAGAAGCGCGACGTGCTGCGTAGCTGGGCGCCGAATCGTGGTAAGGCAGGCCGTTGACGGCAGCACACAAGTGCAGCAGGAAGATCAGGAAGACCGGGCGGCACGCGGCGCCCACCCAGTTCCAGCAGGTGGCCCAGCGGGCCGGCCAGGCCGCCCCGGCGGTCGCGGTGGCCGGCGCACTGGCTGCGGGCGCATCCGCCGTCGCGGCCGTGGGCCCCGCCGCGGCGGCTACCCAGGCCTCCGTGTCTACCCAGGCGCCCGGGTCCGCCCAGGCGCCCGCGACCACCCATGCACCCGCGTCCCCCCAGGCCCGGGCGTCGGACGGCCGTTCCTACACCGTCCGCACCGGGGACACGTTGTCCGGCATCGCGCAGCGGTTCTATGGGCACGCCGGTGACTGGCCGTACCTGTACCGGATCAACCGCGGCACGGTCAGTGACCCGAACCTGATCTACACGGGTGAGGTGCTGCGCGTGCCCACCGACCCGCCTGCTTCCGTGCTGACCGGCAGTTACCGGCCGCGGCATGCCCGGACGGGCAGCCCGGCCACCACGGCCAGCAGCCCGGCCAGCTTTTCCGCCACGGCCAGCCCGGCGGCCCCGGCCAGCAGCGGTTCCTCATCTCCGGCCGGGCAGCAGGCGGTGGTCACGGCCAGCGGCGGGCGGGGCGTGGCCTGCACCGGGTCGGGCGGAGCGCTCAAGCCGCTGAACTACGGTGCCATTGTCACGTTCCTCACCGCGCACGGCTACTCCGCCAACGCGGCGGCCGGCATCGCCGGGAACATCTACCAGGAATCCGGCGGCAACCCCGAGTCGGTCGGCGACGGCGGCGGCGGGCTGATCGGCTGGACCCCGCTGCCCGGCGGCTACGTCACCGGCAACCCGGCCGCCGACCTGCAGACCCAGCTCAGCGCGATCTTGACGTTCAACCAGATCTGGGCCCAGTACATCCCCGCCCTCAACGCCGCCGGCAGCCCAGCCGAGGCCGCCAACATCTACGTCACCGACTTCGAACGGGCCGGCATCCCCGCCTACGGCACTCGCGAAGCCGCGGCCGAGGCGGTGGCCGCCGCGTGCGGCCTGTGACCGGCGCGGCTCGGGCGGCGCGGCTCGGGCGGCGCGGCTCGGGCGGCGCGGCTCGGGCGGCGCGGCTCGGGCGGCGCGGGTGACCGGTGACCGGTGCGGCTAGGCCGGCCCGGGCCGCGGGGCCAGCCCGCGTACCGCCGCGTCGGCCAGTTGCGCGGGCAGCCCGGCCGGGAAGCTGACCGGGTCACCAGGCGGCGCGAACAGCACCCGGGGCAGCACCTGACCGTGGATGGCGCCGACGATCAGCGTGCTGGCTGCCTCGACGTCGGCGTCCGGGTCGATACGGCCCAGCCGCTGCTCGGCGCGCAGGTACCTGGTGAGCAGGTCGGGGAGCCCGGCCCGGCCCGGTTCGCCGCCCGGCGCCTGCGCCGCCGGGCCGCCCGTGTCCTGGTCAGCGCCGTCCCGGTCGGCGCCGTCCTGGTCGGCGTCGGGGGTGCCGAATGCGGCACCCCCGCCCACCATGGCGTGGAACCGGCTGAGCACCTTGGGCTGGGACAGCAGCCCGGCGAATGCCGGTACCACCCGGAGCAGCACGCCCAGGCCACCGTCGATGAACCGGGCCAGGTTCTCCGGCACGGTGCCGGTGCCCGCCTCCGGGACCAGCCGGGGCGCCGCCGACATCACCGCGGCGACGTGCGCCAGCAGGGCCTGGGCCAGCAGGTCTTCCTTGTCCTCGAAGTAGTTGTACAGCGCGCCGTCGGCCACCTGGGCTTCCCGGGCGATGTCCCGCACGGCCAGCCCGGCACTGCCGCGCTGGTCGATGAGCCGGGCGGCGGTGGCGATCAGGTGCTCGCGGAGGTTCTCCCCGTCGCGGTCGCGGAGCACGGCAGGCTTCCTAGGTGACATCGCGGTTGAGTGTAGTGAGCACGGCGGCCACGGCGAACACGGTGGCGTAGCCGAGCAGTAGCGCACCGCCGCCCCATTGCGGCAGCAGCCGGGCGGCCGGCGCGGTCAGCGTGGCCTGGTCCAGGGACTCGCTGGCGTAGAAGGGCAGCCACCGGGCCAGTCCCGAGCCGAGCAGCTGCCCGGCGATGCCCTCGACCAGGGCGACCCAGGCCAGGGTGGCGGCCACCGCCGCGACCAGGCTGCGGATCAGCGCCCCGACGCCCACTCCGATCAGCGCGAACGCGATGCTGACGGCCACGCCCCCGCCGAGCGTCCGCCAGGTCCCGGTGCTGGACCACTGGAAGCTGCCACCTTTGGCTGCCCACCACGCGGCGGTGGCGGCCACCGCGACGAGTGACGACACCACCCCAGCCAGCGCGCCGGTCAGCCCGTACACGGCCAGCTTGGCCGCGATTACCGTACGCCGCCCGGGAAAGCTGAGGAACGTGTCGGTGATCGTTCCATGCCGGTACTCGCCGGCCACGGCGAGGATGCCGAACAGCAGCGTGAACACGGCGGCCAGCCCGACGTGGGCGAGCGCGGTGTCCTGAGTCGCCGGATCGTGCACGTTGGCGCCCGACTGCACGAGCCCGGTCACGCCGGCCAGCACGATCAGCGGGCCCCCGGCCAGCAGCAGCCACGGCGCCCGCACCGTGGTCAGCTTGCGGACTTCAGCGCGCATCGCGGCTGGCATAGCTGGCCTCCCCGGTCAGGGTCAGGAACGCCGACTCCAGGGCCTGGTTGCCCGCCCCGATCTCGCGCAGCGGCCCGGCGAAACGCAGTTGCCCGGCACTCACGATGAGCACGTGGTCGGCCGTCTGGGCGACCTCGCCGAGCAGGTGCGTCGCGACCAGCACGGTTCGGCCCTCGGCCGCCTGGCGGCGCAGCAGGGCGCGGAGCCACGCGTGCCCGGCCGGGTCGAGGCCGTTGGCCGGCTCGTCGAGCAGCAGCACCGCCGGGTCACCCAGCAGCGCCGCGGCGATACCTAGCCGCTGCCGCATGCCCAGCGAGAAGCCGCGGACCCGGCGCTCCGCGTGCCCGGCCAGATCTACCTGGTCCAGAACCTCGTCCACCCGGCCGTCGGCGATCCCCCCGGCTGCGGCCAGCACCCGCAGATGGTCGCGGGCCCGGCGGCCGGGATGGAAACTGGTCGCCTCCAGCAGCGCACCCACCTGGCGCCGCGGGTGGGCCAGTCGCTGGTACGGGACGCCGCCGATCAGTGCCTGGCCGGTGGTCGGCCGGACCAGGCCGAGCACCATGCGCAGCGTGGTGGTCTTGCCCGACCCGTTCGGGCCGAGGAAGGCAGTGACCTTCCCGGCCGGAGCATGGAACGACATGTCCCGCACCGCGGCGATCTGGCCGAACTCCTTGGTCAGGCCGCGCACCTCAACCTCCGACATCGCGATCCCTCCGCGTGAATATAGTTTCATGAACCATAGTTCATGAAACTATATTCACGCCAGCACCCGGCAGTTGAATTCGTGCGGTGTGGCTGGTGGGCTGGGCACTCTTCACGGGCCGGGTCCGCGAGAACCGGGATGAAACGGGCATCTACTGCGCCGGATCCGTGAAGAGATGCCTGGGAAAGGAAGGGGATTAGGCGTCCTGGGGTGCGGGCTGGGACGGCCGTTACGGTCACGAACGGGCCGGGCAGTCCCCCGGACGGCAGGCGCAGGGCTCAGCCGGGGACTCTGTTGGGGTAGTGCCCGCGCTCACGGGCGACCTGGGCCAGCAGGTCGTTAGCCCGGGCGCTGTCCGTGCCGACCGACCGGCGCTCGGTGGTGGTTAACCGGCACACCAGCCGCCAGTCGTTACGTTCCGGGCGGCCGTCCACGTGACTCAGCCGGTACAGCACCGTGCCGTCCGCGCGCAGCACCCAGATCCAGGACAGCCGCCCCAGGTCGCTGGTGTAACTGGTCTCGATGCGGCCGATCTCGCGGGCGCTGAACCGAGGCATGTGACATCCCCTTCCCGGGCTGACCTATCCGATCCGGCCCCCGGTTCCGATGGTCACACGCTGTCGCATCATGACAACATATAGGAGAGCATTTCATCTTGAAGCTGTGTATCGCAAACGTCTTCTCACGAAGTGAGAAGACGAGGGCCGGCTCCGGGCGGCGCTCACCGGCCGCTGACCGGCCGCTGACCGGCCGCTGACCGGCCGCTGACCGGCGATACTGGGCTGGTGCGGGTACAGGACGCGGCCGACATGGTGCGGCGCCGGATCGGGACGTCGATCTTCGAGCGGGTGGCGGGCGCCGAGGGGCCCGCGCACCGGAAAGCAATCCACCAGTCACCCGGGGAACGGTGGTTCGCCGCGGACCGGCCGATCCGCCGGGTACACGGCGACTCGGCCATGTTCGTCGGCGGCATCCGCGCGCTGCTGCTCCAGTCGCTGCACCCGCTGGCCATGGCCGCCGTCGCCGCGCACTCCGGGTACCAGGGTGATCCGTGGGGCCGGCTGCAGCGGACCAGCTACTTCCTGGCCGTCACGACGTTCGGCCGGGCCACCGACGCGCTGGCCACTATCGAGCGGGTGCGGGCCATCCACCAGCGGGTAACCGGCGTCGCGCCGGACGGCCGCCGGTACGCGGCCTCTGACCCGCACTTGCTGACCTGGGTGCACATCGCCGAGGCGGACAGTTTCCTGCGCGCCCACCAGCGGTTCGGCGCGTGGCCGCTAGACGCCGCCGCCCGCGACGGGTACGTGGCCGACATGGCCCGGATCGCGGCCGAGCTGGGGGTGCCCGACCCACCGTGCACCGAGGCCGAGCTCGCCGACCGGATCCGGCAGTACCGGCCCGAGCTGCACGGCACCCCGCAGTCCCGGGCCGCGGCCCGGTTCCTGCTGGTCAACCCGCCACTCCCGGTCGTGGCCCGGGCGCCGTACGGGATGCTCGCGGCGGCCGCCACCTCGCTGCTGCCCGGCTGGGCCCGCCGCCCGCTGTACCTGCCCCGGCTGCCGCTGACCGAGGCGGCGCTGGTCCGCCCGGCCGGCCATGCGGTCATCCAGGGCATCCGCTGGGCGACCAGCTGATCCCCTAGCCGAGCGCCGCCGCGATACCCGCCACGTGCCCGGCCGGTACGCCGGGCAGCTGGGCGGCGCCGCGCAGCCGCGGGCCCGGTCAGGCTCGTGGTGCGTCCACGTCGAGCGGCACGGACTCGGCGCTGATCACCCCGAAGGATGTCGCTTCCGGGGGCGTCGCCGTGTTCAGGATCCAGTCGGCGAGAACCCGCATCCGGTTGCCCGACATGGCGGACAGGTGGTAGCCGCGGGTGACGGCGCTGGCGGCCGGCCCGGACAGCGGGACGTGCAGCGGGTTCGCGGCGGCGGCCGCCCCGCCCAGGTCCACCACGAAGCCCTCGTCGTGGTGCTCGTACGGCTTCGCGGTGCCTGTGCCGAGGGAGGCGGCCACGTTCCGGGCGACCTGCCTGCCCTGCCGGATGGCGTGCTGGGCGGTCATGCCGCAGACCTGGCCGGGGCGGGTCACGTCGGGCACCGCGGCGCAGTCCCCGCAGGCGTAGATGTCCGGGGCGCCCGGCACGGACATGTACTCGTCGACCACCAGCCGTCCCCGGCTGGTCTTCAGGTCCAGGCCGTCCACCAGCGGGTCGGCGCGGACCCCGACGCACCAGATCAGGGCGCGGGTCGGCACCTTCTCCCCAGTGGACAGCACGACGTCAGCCGGCCGCGGCCTCGGCGACCGACTGGCCGGTCCGCACCTCGACGCCGCGCCGCCGCAGCACCCGGTCGGCGGTCTTCGACAGCCGCGGATCGAGCTCGGGCAGCAGCCGCGGGGCGGTGTCGAGCAGCATCCACCGGATCTGCTGGCCGGCGAGACCGGGCATCGCCTCGGCCAGCCGGGTGGTCAGCAGCTGACCCTGCGCGGCGACTTCGGTGCCGGTGTAGCCCGCGCCGACCACCACGAACGTACACCGCGCCGCGCGTTCGGCCGGATCGGCGGCCACGGCGGCCAGCTCGAGCTGCCGGGTGATCTCGTCGCGCAGGAAGATCGCCTCGGCGATGCTGCGGAACCCGTGCGCATACTCGGCGATACCGGGGATCGGCAGCAGCTTGTTCACGCTGCCCGCGGTCAGGATGAGCCGGTCATAGCCGACCTCGCCCGATGCGCCCTCCGGGCCGGCCCACGTCACCACCTTGTGCCCGGGGTCAACGTGCTGCACGGTGCCGAGCACGAACCGGGCTTGGCGCAGCCGCCGCGGCAGTGACACGCAGATGTGCCGCGGCTCGACCAGCCCGCCTGCCACCTGCGGCATCAGCGGCAGGTACAGGAAATAGTCCGTCGAGTTGATCACCACGATGCCGGTCGTGGCACCCATCAGCTTCGGCAGCTCCCGCGCGGCGTTGAACCCGGCGAAACCGGCCCCCACGATCACCACGCGGTGCTCTTTCTGTGACTTCTCTTTCTCGTGCGACTTGGCCATATCGGTGCTCCCGTTAAGGGGTTGGTCCTGGCCTCCACGGTGCCGCTTGCTGGTGGCCCGTCGCACCCGTGGAAGACCCCGGCCAGTGCCCTGGTGGTGGTCCTCACCGCTCAGCAGTACGGAGGCTGGCTGGCCACCGGCGCGGACTACGAGTGGACCGCGAGGGTGGCCGGCCCGGTCAGGCCTGGGCGCCGCGGCGTTCCCGGGCGTAAGCGTCGAGCCGGCTGAGTTCGTCGGCGTATATGCGGCGCAGCACCCGCGGCGCGAACAGGCGCTCGAACACGCCGCCAATCCCGCCCGCGCCCTGCCACGTGGTGGAGAGATGCACCTGGCAGGCATTGCCGTCCGGGGCCACCGTCCACGTGGTCACTGACGACGACAGGGTGTCCGATTCGGTGAGCACCCGGCCTGGCTCAGGCTCCGCGACCTGCGTCCGGAGCTGGCGGGTGCGCCCGCCGGCGGTGAGCTTGAACCGGGTGATCGTGCCTGCCCCGACGCCGCCCGACTCGACCTGGAAGTCGGAGAAAGCGGGCGGCAGGAAGTTCGCGTGATGCTCGCGATGGTCGGAGATGTAGCCGTAGACCTCGGGCGCGGGAGCGCCTACCGGCCGCTCAGCGGAAACGGAAATCGTTGCCATGCCGCCTGTCTATCACGCGTGGCCGGGGCCGCCGGTGGTCCGCTTTCGCGGCCATCGTGTTCCCGATCTGCCAGGAGATCGGCCGGCAGAAGCCGGTCCCGCTCGGCCGGGCCACGCTCTGGCCGGGCGGGTTAGGCGGTCATGTCGAAGCTGGCCAGCACCTGGTGCGGGCGGAGCCGGACGACCAGCTCACCGGGCACCCCGTTGCGCCGGCCGAACTCCCCGGCCTGTTCGGGCCCCCTATACCGGGCCGCGATCGCGGTTGCGGTGCACAACAGCTCGTCCAGCCCGCTAGATCACATCCCAGGGAACGCCGTGAAATGACCGTGGTGCCGGACCGTCCTACCGTAGTGGCAGCCCAGTCTGATCAGTGAGCGGACTACGTTACAGCGGAGGCAGCAATGGCCGAGCCGAACATCCCGCCCGGTTTCGACTTCACTGACCCTGGCCTGTACGTGCGCCGGGTGCCCGCGGATGAGCTGGCCGAGCTGCGCCGCACCGCCCCGGTGTGGTGGAACGAGCAGCCTCGCGGCGCCTCCGGTTTCGACGACGACGGCTACTGGGTGGTCACCAAGCACGCGGATGTGCTCGAGGTATCCCGGGCCAGCGACGTCTACTCCAGCCAGCGCAACACCGCGATCATCCGGCACGGCCAGCCGGTGACCGACGAGGCGCTGGCCATGCAGCAGCTTATCCTGCTCAACATGGATCCGCCGCAGCACACCAAGCTGCGCGGCATCGTGGCCCGCGGCTTCACCCCGCGCGCGATCCGCAATCTCCGTGCCGCGCTGACCGCCCGTGCCGAGAACATTGTGCATAACGCCCTGGCGGACGGCTCGGGTGACTTCGTGACTGACGTGGCGTGCGAACTGCCTTTGCAGGCCATCGCCGAGCTGCTCGGGATACCGCAGGAAGACCGGCGCAAGGTGTTCGCCTGGTCCAACGAGATGGTCGGCTACGACGACCCGGAGTACGACGGTGACCCGCAAGCGGCCGCGGCCGAGCTGGTCGGTTACAGCATGGCCATGGCCGAGGACCGCCGGGCCTGCCCCCGGGACGACATCGTCACCAAGCTGGTGCACGCGCAGGTGGACGGCGGTGAGCTGGCTCCGGACGAGTTCGGCTTCTTCATGATCCTGCTCTCCGTGGCGGGCAACGAGACGACCCGGAACGCGATCTCGCACGGCATGCTGGCCTTCCTGGACCACCCGGATCAGTGGCAGCTGTTCCAGGACCAGCGGCCGGAGACCGCGGCGGACGAGATCGTCCGGTGGGCCACCCCGGTGACCGTGTTCCAGCGCACCGCGCTGGCCGACACCACGCTGGGCGGCCAGCCGATCAGGGCCGGCCAGCGGCTCGGCCTGTTCTACCGGTCGGCCAACTTCGACGAGGACGTGTTCAGCCATCCGGCGGACTTCGACATCCTGCGCAGCCCCAACCCGCACCTGGGCTTCGGTGGCACCGGGACGCACTACTGCATCGGCGTCAACCTGGCCCGGCTGGAGATCGAGCTGATCTTCAACGCGATCGCCGACGGCATGCCGCGGATCAGCCAGGCGGGCCAGCCCGAACGGCTCCGCTCCGGCTGGCTCAACGGCATCAAGCGGCTCCCAGTCAGCTATACATGACCTGCCAGGCCAATACCGCGCTGCCAACGCGCTGAACCGGGCCTGCCCGCCGCCCGTTGTCCAGACCGGAGACCGCGGACGGCTGGGGCGGGAGGGCTGGGCATGATCGGTGGATTGCGGGCCGGCGATCCGCGGCAGGTGGGGCCGTACCAGCTGCTCGGCCGGCTGGGCTGCGGGGGCATGGGCTCGGTGTTCCTGGGTCGCCCGGCCGCCGGAGACCTGGTCGCGGTCAAGGTAATCCGGGCCGACCTGGCCGGGGATCCCGGATTCCGGGCCCGGTTCGACCAGGAAGTGGCCGCCGTCCACGCCGTGAGCGGGCCATTCACCGCGGCGCTGACGGGCGCGGACACCAGCGGGCCGGAGCCCTGGCTGGCCACCAGCTACGTGCCCGGTCCGTCCCTGGCCGAACTGGTCCGCAGGCACGGCCCGTTGCCGCAGCACCCGGTCCTGGTGCTGGGTGCGGGGCTGGCCTCGGCCCTCGGCGTGATCCACGCGGCCGGCCTGGTGCACCGCGACCTCAAGCCGTCGAACGTACTGGTCGCCGCGGACGGGCCGCGGGTGATCGACTTCGGCATCTCACGCGCCGCGGGCGCCAGCGCGCTGACCCAGGCCGGCATGGTGATGGGCTCGCCCGGGTTCATGGCCCCCGAGCAGGCCGAGGGCGCACCGGTCGGCCCGGCCAGCGACGTGTTCGGCCTCGGGACACTGCTGGCCTTCGCCGCGACCGGGGAGGGCCCGTTCGGCGCCGGGTCCATGCCCGCGCTGCTCTACCGGGTGGTGTACGGCCAGCCCAGCACCGGGCAGCTGCCCCAGCCGCTGCGCACCCTGGTCGAGCACTGCCTGGCCAAGGACCCGGCGGCCCGGCCCAGCGTGGCTGACCTGCTGGCCGAACTCGGCGCCGCGGCCCGGCCGGGGCAGGCCGGGGACTGGCTGCCGGCCCCGGTGGCCGAGACGGTGCGCCGGTACGCCGCGCCCGAGGCCGCGCTGGCCGCGGCCCTGGCCGGAGCCGCACCGGCCGGGGCAGCCGCGCCGGCCCGGGCAACCGCACCGGCCGGGGCAGCCGTACTGGGCGGGGCAGCCGTACTGGGCGGGGCAGCCGTACTGGGCGGGGCAGCCGTACTGGGCGGGGCAGCCGTTCTGGGCGGGACAGCCGCACCGCCCCGCGCAGCCGCAGCGGGCGGGGCCGGGCTGGCCCTGCGGGCCGGGCGGCCCAGCCAGATGCCGGCGCCCGGCCCGGCGGCCCCAGGCGGCCACGGCTGGCTGCCGGTGACCGGCAGCCAGCTTCCCCTGCCGCCCGGCCCGGCCGCCGGGCCGGGCCGGCGCCCAGTCCGGCCGAGCCGGGTAGCCCGCGCCCTGGGCAGCCAGCCGGCCGTTGCGGGCCACGAGCCGGCCGACGACCGGCCGACCATGACCGAGGTGCGCCCGCTCCGGGCGGCGGCCGTGCCAGCGCCTGTCCCGGCCGGGCCGCCGCGGCCGCCAGGCCGTCGGCGGCGGGCACGGCTGTGGGTCACGGCCGGCCCACTGGCGCGCCGGCCGTGGCCGTGGCCGTCCTGCTGACCGGAGCGCGGCATCCGCCCGCCCTGCACCCCAGGGACGCCGGGGTAAGCTGCGCGCTGCCTGCTCCAGGACGGCCCCCGCGGCCAGCAACTGGTCCTCGCCTCCGGGCGGCCCGATCAGCTGGATGCTGGCCGGCAGCGGGCCGCCGGCCGGCACCGGCAGCGCCAGGGCCGGCACCCCGGCCAGGTTCACCGCCGAGGTGACGCCGCGGATCTGCACCATGTCCCGCGAGTGGTCCAGGGTCGGCGGGAAGCCGAGCAGCGTGGGCAGTGCGAGCAGGTCGACCTGGTCCCACAGCGCGGCCACGGTGGCCCGCCAGACCGCCGCCTGGGTCCAGGCCACGCGGAGCGCGTCCTGGGTGGTGGCGGCGGCCTGGCGCAGCCGCGCCAGCACGTCCCGCCCTATCAGGTCCGGCGCGGACTGGGCCAGCGCGCCGTCGGACGCCCACGCCTCGGCGTCGAGCACGGTCATAGCCGCGGCGGTGGCCGCGTCCAGCCCGTCCAGCACCACCGGGACCACGGTCCAGCCGGTGGCGGCCAGCGCCGCGTCCACCGCCGCGTCGATGACCGGATCCGCGCCGACATCGACCCGGCCGACCACCCGCGGCGGGCCCGCGGTCACCGTGAACCCCGGTTCGAGCAGCGCCATCCCGGCCACCAGGCCGGCCACGTCGCGGGCCAGTGGCCCCACCGTGTCCAGGCTGGGCGCGAGCGGCCACACCCCGGTCAGCGGTATCCGGCCCCAGGTGGTCTTGAGGCCGGCCACCCCACAGCAGGCGGCCGGGATGCGGATCGAGCCGCCGGTGTCCGAGCCGTAGGCCACGTCGGCTTCGCCGCCGGCCACCGCGGCCGCCGAGCCGCTGGACGAGCCACCCGGGACCAGGGCCGGGTCGAGCGGGTTGACCGGCGTGCCAAACGCGCCGTTGATCCCGCTGATCCCGTAGGCCAGTTCGTGCAGGTTGGTCTTGCCGGCCAGGCATGCCTCGCCACGGGCCGCGGCGGCGCGCAGCCCGGCCAGGCAGGCGGCGTCGGTGGCGGCGGGCTCGGCGCGGTCCGCGACGGCCCGCGAGCCCGCCGTGGTGGGCAGTCCGGCCACGTCGATGAGATCTTTGACCCCGACCCGGAGGCCAGCTCCGTGGCCGGTCTGTTTGAAGATCCACACGGACATAGCCGACAAGTATGGCACCGTTCGGGCCAGGCGGCCTTAACGTGCCGCCCGTCGCTGGCCGCGGCCCGGGAGACCGGCCGCGCTTTTACCGGTTTAGCGCAGCCGCGACCGGGTGGAATAGAGCAGCGCGGGGGGCCAGGTAATGCCGGAATTCCCCCGGCCTCCAGGCCGGGGGAATGGTGTGAACTAGGCTGTCCGGCGGGGCCGGGCGCGGAGCAGCGCGGGGGCCAGTGGGGCGGCCGCCACGATCGCGGCGGCCAGCCCGGCGAACGCGCCGAAGTCCCAGCCGACCCTGACCAGCGGCGAGCCGCCACCGGGCATCAGGAGCAGGCCGGCCAGCACCAGCAGCAGGTTGACGGCGGCCGCGGCGCCGAGGATCTGCTCATGGCTGAGCGGCAGGGGCGGCCGGTCCCGCAGGCCGGCCTGCAGGACCAGGTAGCCCAGCATGGCCAGGGCCAGCAGCAGCACCAGGTACAGGTATCCGTGCGCGGTCAGCGCATCCACCGACGAGCTGGCGGTGAAGTTGCCGAAGCCCGCGCTGACCGAGAACCAGGGCAGGAACAGGCTGACGAGCAGGACGACGGTGGCGCCGCCGGTGATCCGGTCGGCTACCGTCCAGCGCGCCGCGTCGAAGCGGAACGCCAGCCCGGGACCGGGCCGCACGATGGTGACTGCCTCCGTGGTGGGCAGCGCCGCCCCGCACCCCAGGCACGCCGCGGCACCCCCGGCCGCGTCGCGGCCACACTGTGAGCATTTCATTGGACTCCCCCTTACTGAATAGCGGGGATTTCCCCGCCCCTCATTTCACGTATAGGCGGCTCCGTCAGTTCATGATTGGCGGCTGCGTGGGCATTCCCGTTCACCGGCGAGATCATGTGACGCCTGATCCAGACTCCGGGGGCTGGTCAGGAGGGGGGGAGGAGTTTGCCGTGGTCCCAGGAGACGATGCGCTCCGGGTCCACGATGAAGCCGACCCGCTTCCGGGCGGCGCGGGTCACGTACTCATCCAGCGGGCCGGCTGGCACGCCGCTCAGCCCGCCGGCGATGCGGCGGCCGATGTCCAGCACCCCGGCCTGGTCCTCGACGCTGCGCGCCGTGCCGGTGAGCTGCACGCCGCGCAGCTCGAAATAGTCCTCGCCGTCTTCGACCAGGCAGGCCAGCCGGGGGTCGCGGGCCAGGTTGCGCGCCTTCTGCGATGTGCGGTAGGTCCAGAACGCGATCCGCCCGCCGACCAGCACGTAGAACATGGTGACCAGGTGCGGCGTGCCGTCCGGGTTGATGGTGGCCAGCTGGACCTTGTGCGCGGACTCCAGCAGCGCGGCGATCTCCGGGCCGGTCATGGTCACCTGGTCGCGCTGCTTCACCGGCCGGGCACCTCCCGTTGATCGCATCGGCGGCCGGGCCGGCCGGGTAGCTGACCAGCAGGGCGACGTGATTGACCACGATGTCTAGCTGACCGTACTCGCCCAGCGCCGCCGCGGCCAGGTCCGGGCCGGTCTGCCCGGCGCCGGCCGGCCCTGACGGTCACGGGTGCCGGGCGGCCGGTGATAACGCGCGGCTCAGCGCGCCACTCAGTACCTGCTCCGCGCGGTGGCAGGCCACCAGCCGGCCGGGCGGCCGGCTGGCCGCAGCGCGGGGACCTCGGTCCGGCACCGCGGCACGGCCAGCGGGCACCGCGGGTGGAACACGCAGCCGGGCGGCGGGCTGGCCGCGTTGGGCGGCTCGCCGGGCAGCACCAGCCGGGACCGGCGGGCCAGCGCGTCGATCTCCGGCACGGCGGTCCGCAGCGCCACCGTATACGGGTGCGCCGGGAGGCGGAGCAGCTCGCCGGTCGGGCCGCTCTCGGCCACCCGGCCCAGGTAGAGCACGGCGGTCTGCTCACACAGCTCGCTCACGATGGCCACGTTGTGCGTGATCAGCAGGTAGCCGAGCTTCCGGTCGGCGCGCAGCCGGCCGATCAGGGCCAGGATCCGGGCCTGGGCCCGGACGTCGAGCGCACTGGTCGGCTCGTCCAGCACCAGCAGCCGGGGCTGCACGCTGAGCGCCCGGGCGATGGCCACCCGCTGGCGCTGCCCGCCAGACAGCTGATGCGGGTACCGGGACGCGAACTCCGGGTCCAGCCCGACCTCGGCCAGCAGGCCGCGGACCCGCCCGGCGGCCTGCCGCCGCGGCGCCAGCCGGTGTGCGGCCAGCGCCTCCCGGATCGAGGTGCCGATCCGCATCCGCGGATCCAGGCTGTTGTCCGGGTCCTGGAACACGATCTGCACGGCACGCCGGTAGTCCTGCAGTGCCCGGCCGCGGAGCGCGGTCACGTCGGTGCCCTCGAACCGGATCTGCCCACCGCTGAGCGCGGGCAGCAGCCGGACCACGGCCCGGCCGATGGTGGACTTGCCCGAACCGCTCTCGCCGACCAGGCCCAGCCCGAACGGCCCGGCCGCGACCTGCAGGCTCACCCCGTCCACCGCCCGCACCGGCCCGAACCGCACGCTCAGGTCGGTGATCTCCAGCAGGGCGGTCACCCGGTCACCTCCGGCCCGGCGCCGATCCGGGGCACCGCGGCCAGCAGCTCGGCGGTGTACTCGTGCCGCGGCGCGGACAGCACCTGGCTGGCCGGGCCCTGCTCCACGATCCGGCCGGCCTGCATGATCGCCACCCGGTCGCACAGCTCGGCCACCACGGCCAGGTCGTGGCTGATCAGCAGCACGGACATGCCCTCGCGCTCGCGCAGCCCGCGGAGCAGCTCCAGCACCTCGGCCTGCACGGTGACGTCCAGCGCGCTGGTCGGCTCGTCGGCCAGCAGCACCTCGGCCCGCAGCGCCAGCGCGAGCGCGATCGCCACCCGCTGCAGCTGACCACCGGACAGCTGAGCCGGGTACCGGTCCAGCAGGTCCGGCGCCAGCAGCACCTGGCGCATGGCCCGCGCCGCCGCGTCCGCCGCCTCGGCCCGGCTCATGCCGTGCAACCGCAGCGCGCGCAGGACCACGCTGCCCACCTTGAATACCGGGCTGAACGCCATCGCGGGGCTCTGGAAGATGGCCGCGATCCGCCGTCCGCGCACGCCGAGCAGCTCACGCTGGGACAGCCCGGTCAGCTCCATGCCGTCCAGCCGGATGCTGCCCCGGACCGTGGCCCCCACGGTGTGCGCCAGGCCCAGCACGGCCAGCGTGGTCATGGACTTGCCGGAGCCGCTCTCCCCGGCCAGCCCGACGATCTCGGCCTGGCCCAGCCCGAACTCGCCGATGCTCACCACCGGCCGGCCGCCGAACCGGACCTCGAGATCCCGGATGGCCAGCCGCAGCGGGGCGGGCCGGGCGGGCGTCATGGCAGCAGCGCCCTTCTGGGATCGAGCAGGTCGCGCAGCCCGTCGCCGAGCAGGTTGAACGCGAACGCGGTGACCATGATGGCCAGGCCAGGGAACGTCACCACCCACCAGGCGGTGGTGAAGTAGTTCTGCCCCTCGGCCACCATCAGCCCCCAGTCCGGGGTGGGGTCCTGGGCACCCAGGCCGAGGAACGACAGCGCCGACGCGGTCAGGATGACCCCGCCCACGTCCAGCGACACCTGCACGATCAGCGGGGTGACCGAGTTGGGCAGGATGTGCCGGACGATGATCCGCCAGCCTGGAATGCCCAGGGCCCGGCAGCTGTCGATGTACGGGCGGCCCGCCACCGACGCGGCCTGGCCCCGGATCAGCCGGGTGTACCACGGCCACCAGGTCACCGAGATGGCGATGGTCAGGCTGGTCAGGCTCGTCGGCAGCACGGCGGCCAGGGCCAGCGCCAGCAGCAGCGACGGGAAGGCCAGGAAGATGTCGGTCACCCGCATGATCACTTCATCGACCCAGCCGCCGAAGTAGCCGGCCACGACGCCCAGCGGGACGCCGATCAGGCACGCGATGGCCAGCACGATGACCGCGACCAGCGGGGAGATCCGGGCCCCGTAGATGACCCGGGACAGTACGTCCCGGCCA
Source organism: uncultured Actinomycetes bacterium (assembly GCA_963834515.1). Classification (GTDB taxonomy): domain Bacteria; phylum Actinomycetota; class Actinomycetes; order Streptosporangiales; family Streptosporangiaceae; genus RYN-230. Next base: position 85,913 of record CAWICB010000005.1, read on the forward strand.
ACCTGATCGGTGCCGAACCAGTGCGCCGCCGACGGCGGCCTGAGCACCGCGAACGGGTGCGTGGCCGTGCCCGCGTCGGCCGGGAACGGGGCCAGCAGCGGGGCCAGTACCGCGATGACCACGATCAGCAGCGCGGTCAGCCCGCCCAGGACCAGCAGCGGGTTCGCGCGCAGCCCGCGGCGCAGCGCCTGGCCCCGGGGCAGCGCGGCGGCCGGGATATCGGCCGGGGTGGGCGCTTCGATCATCGGAGCCGGATCCTGGGGTCGAGGGCGGCCTGCAGGATGTCCACGACCAGGTTGGCGGCCACGTACACCAGGGCGATGAACAGGGTCACCCCGAGGATGGCCGGGGTGTCCAGGGTGGCGATCGAGGCGACCGCGTAGCTGCCCAGCCCGGGCCAGTCGAAGATCGCCTCGACCAGGAATGTGTTGACCAGCGAGTAGCCGAAGACCAGGGCCACTGCCGCCGCGACCGGGTTCCAGGCCAGCTTCATGGCATACCGGCCGAGCACCGCGCGCTCGGGGAAGCCCAGCGCGCGGAGCATCTGGATGTGCGTCTCGCCTACTGTGTCCAGGACCTGGGCCCGGACCATCCGGGCGATCAGCCCGGCTGGGTAGGCGGCCACCACCACGGCGGGCAGCACCAGGTGGACCAGGATGCTGCCGAACATGGGCCAGTTCCCGGTCAGGGCCGCGTCGATCAGGCTGAACCCGGTGAGGTGGGCCAGCGGGTTGGTGAACAGCAGGCTGGGGGAGTACTCACCGGCCGCGGGCAGCCAGTGCAGGTGCTGGGAGAACACCAGCTGCAGGATGAGCGCCATCCAGAAGATCGGCATCGACACGCCCAGGATGGAGCCGGCCCGGATGGCCTGGTCGGCCACGCCGCCCGGCCAGCGAGCCGAGACCAGCCCGAGCGGCACCGCCACCAGCAGCGCGAGGACCAGCGCCGCGGTGACCAGTTCCAGCGAGGCGGGCGCGGCGGTGCCGATGTCGGACAGCACGGGCTGGTGGGTGTGCACCGACAGCCCCCAGTTCCCGCTGAGCACCCCGCCGAAGTAGTCCAGCAGCTGGACCGCGGGCGGCCGGTCGAGGCCGAGGAACCGCCGCGCCGCGTCGACCTGAGCCGCCGAGGCGTGCGGTCCGGCCCAGGTCGCCGCCGGATCGCCAGGGACCACCCGGGCGATCACGAACGTCGCGATGATGACGCCCGCAACCACCACCGCGGCCAGGGCGACCCGGCGCGCGACGTAAACGGTCAACTGCCAGTCGGCCTGAGGTCATAGACGAACACCACGTTGGCGTAGGCCGGGTCAGGCTGGAAGCCGGTGAACGACGTGCGCATCGCGTACTGGTAGTTGATGTTGTAGAGCACGTCGAGCGGGGCCTGCTGCAGCACCTCGACCTGCATCGTGCGGTACAGCTGGATCCCGGCCGCCCGGTTGGTGGCCAGCAGCGACTCCACCTGGTTGATCTGCTTGTCCAGGGCCGGGTTGGAGTAGTACGAGAGGTTGAAGTAGGGCTGCTTCTCGGTCAGCAGCAGGTTGTTGAACCAAGTGTACGGGTCGGCGTAGTCGGGCCACCAGTACTCCAGGAAGATGCTCTGGTGGCTGGCCGCGTCATTGGACTTGGCCTTGGCCCACTGCGTCGGCCAGGCCAGCGACTGGGTGGACAGGCTGATGTTCAGCCGGGCCAGGTCCGATTTGAGCAGCGTGGCCACCACCTGCTCGTTGGAGTCGCCCTGGGTGTAGGTCAGGCTGAGGTTGAGCGCCTTCTTGCCCGGCCCGTACCCGGCCTGGTGCAGCAGCTGGATGGCCTTGGCCGGGTCGTAACGGTAGTTCGGCAGGTCGCTGAAGTGGCCGGGCAGCCCGGCCGGGACCAGGCCGCTGGGCTGGACGGCCGCGCCCTGCAGCGCGGCCACGATGCCCGGGTAGTCGATCCCGTAGCTGATGGCCTGGCGGACCGGCAGGCTCAGCGCCTTGGCGTTGAGCTGGCCGAGCAGGTTCTGGAACGATGGCACGCTCATGGTCCGGATGCCGGGCTGGCCCTGGAATGATTTCCACAGCGACGGGCTGATCTGCTCCACGAACGAGACCTGGCCGGAGCGGAGCAGCTGTGCGGCCGTGGTGTCCTGCGGCACCACGCGGAAGACCACCTTCCTGAAGTGCGCGCCGTGCCAGCCGCCCCAGTAGCCGGGGAAGGCCTTCAGGATGACCTCGAACTCCTGGCCCTTGTTCCAGGTCTGCAGTTCGTATGGGCCGGTGCCCGCGTCGTGCGGGGTGTTGAGCCACGTGGTCAGTGACTCCCCCTTGGGTGCCGCCTGGGTGTCGTAGATGTAGGCCGAGTAGGACGCCGACGCCTCCAGGTCCAGCGGCGACGGGTACTTCAGGTGGAACACCATCGTGTAGGTGCTCGGCGTGGCGATGCTCTTCACCGCGTCCCAGACGTAGGCGGCGCCGCCGCCCAGCTTCTCGGTGCGCAGGATGGCCGCCGCCGCGGCCTGCGCGGTCAGCAGCCGGCCGGTGTGGAAGTGCACCCCCTGGCGCAGGTGGAAGGTCCAGGTCAGGCCGTTGGCCGCGGACGACCAGCTGGTCGCGAGCAGCGGCTTTACGGTGTGCGTGGCGGCGTCGTAGCGGGTGAGCGTCTCGTACATGTTGCTCATCGCGATGATGCCGTCGGAGTACTCGGTCGCGGGGTCCCAACCGTCGACCATCACCGGGGCGGTGGTGTCGTAGGTGAACACCTGGTCGCCGGCCGACTGGTGAGCTGCTGGCTTGGCCGAGCCGCCGCAGGCGGCCAGCACCACCAGCAGCGCACAGCCGGCTGCGAGCAGCCCGGCGCGGTGGGCCTTCATGGATTCCTCCGTGCTGGTTGAGGTGGCTGAGCTCGGTACGCTGACTGGCCGGGCTGGCCGGGCTGGCCGGGCAGGCCGCCGAGCGTGCCGGCCGCCTTGACCCGGATCCGGACCGCGGGCGAGGTGAGATACGCCAGCGGGATCTCCTCCACCTCGACGATCCGCACCGCCGTGGGATCGGCCCCGGCGGCCACCGCGCGCTCGCGTGCCTCACCGCACGCCTCGTCGAGCGCAGCCTCCCGGCCACCGGTGCCGAGGTGGAAGATCCGGTCGACCTGGCCGCTGACCGAGGCGATCGCGGCCCCCACGGCGTTGGCCGTGTCGAAGTGCTCCGGCCGGACGATCTCGCTGACGCCCGGGATCCGGTCCGGGATCAGGATGCTGCCCCCGCCCACCGCGATGAGCGGGCGGTCCGCCCGGGACGTCTTCATCCGGTCGATCGCGTCGGCCAGCATGGCGTCGGCCCGGGCCAGCGCGGCGGTGAGCAGCCGCCGCTGGCCGCGGGCCGGGCTGGGGTCGCCGAGTGTGGCCCGGCCGGCCGCGACCGCGCTGTCGGTCAGCGTGGCCGTGCTGCCGCCGAACACCAGCGCGTCCGGGTCCAGCCGGTAGCCCACACTGTGCGGCCCGACCCGTACCCCGGCCCCGTCCGCCGCGACCACGGTGCCGCCGCCGAGCGCGATCGTGACCAGGTCGGGCATCCGGAAGTTGGTCCGGATGCCGCCGATCTCGACCCCGTACGACGACTCCCGGGGGAACCCGTTGACCAGCACCCCCACGTCGGTGGACGTACCGCCGACGTCGATGACCACTGAGTCGGACGTCTGGGTCAGGAATGCGGCGCCGCGGACGCTGTTGGCTGGCCCGCTGCCGATGGTCAGCACCGGGTAGCGGAGCGCCTGGTCGAGGGCCATCAGCGTGCCGTCGTTCTGCGCGAAGAACGTGACCGGGCGCAGCTGGTGCGCGGCCAGCGCCTGGTGCAGCGCAATGGCCACGTCGTTGGCCACCCCGGCCAGCGCCCCGTTCAGGATGGTGGCGTTCTCCCGCTCGATCAGCCCGAGCGAGCCGATCTCGTGGCTGAGCGAGAGGTGCACCTCGCCCAGCTCGCGCTTGACGATCTCCGCCGCGGCCAGCTCGTGCCGCGCCGAGACCGGGGCGAACACGCTGGTGATGGCGACACCGTCGGCGGTGCCGGCCACCTGGCCGAGAAACCGGGCGATGGCGCCGGTGTCCAGCGGGGACAGGTCCCGGCCGTCGAACTCGATGCCACCGTCCACGATCACCGCGCCGGCCGAGATAGCCGCGGTGAGCTCGGCCGGCCAGCCGAACATGGGGCGGATGCTGTGCGTGGCCGGCCCGCCGATCCGGAGCACCGCCACCCGGCGCAGGTGGCGCCGTTCCAGCACCGCGTTGGTGGCGTGCGTGGTGCCCAGCATGACGTGGCTGATCCGCTCCGCGGCCACCCCCGGCGCGCGGAGCACAGTGTCGATGGCGGTCACGATCCCGCCGGTGATGTCCGGCGTGCCCGGCACCTTGGCCTTGGCGATCACCCGGTCCGCGCCGTCCATGATGACCGCGTCGGTGTTGGTGCCGCCGACGTCGATGCCGAGACGGCAGTCAGGAGCGGGCACCGGCGAGCTCCTCTACGGGCTGGTAGTCGAAGTCGTAGCCGAATGCCCGCGGCCCGGTGAGCGCGATGCCCCGCTCGGTCCGCCAGATGGGGTCGCAGCCGAACGCGATCACCACCACCCGCTGGCCGTACTTGACCCGCTCGGTCGCGATGGCGTCCGCCGTCTCGCTGTCCAGCACCGAGATCAGGTCGGGTACCGAGGCCAGCACGTGGCCGCGTTCCAGCGCGACCAGGTTCTCGTTTTGCAGTTCCAGCCGGATGAGCCGGCCCGCGTCCGGGCCGAGCCCTTCGATGACCACCGACCCGCGGACAAAGCCGCTGGTGGTGTGCCGCTCCACATCCGAGACCTTGCCGCCGGACAGCCGGAACGCACCGATCTCGGCGATCAGGGCGTCAACCGGGCTGGCCGCGGCGGCCAGCACGGCGGTGCCGATCCGGATGGCCAGCGACACCGAGTTCCGCACCGTGGCCGTGCGCGCCTGCGCGGCGGTCAGGGTGAACTCGGTGGACGAGGCGGCCCCGCCGAACTCGACCGCGGCCGCCCGTTCCAGCCGCTCCATCCAGTGCCCGGAAATGGCCTGGAACAGGACCAGGTTCCCGCGTTCGTCGGTCATCACCGCCGGGCTGGGTGAGATACCGGCCAGCTGCATGGTGACCTGCGGCACCTCGGGGAACGCCCGCCCCATGCCGTCCGCGTCCACCACCGGCAGGCCCATCCGGGCGGCCCAGGTAACCGGCAGCACGCCGTTCCCGCCGCCGATCTCGCTGGCCATCAGCGCCGCCACCGGGCGCCCGGTCAGGAACTGCAGATGGTCGCGGAGCCGTTCCCCCTCGTCCCCGTTCTCGATCTTCTCGATGCTGACCGTGGGCGCGCCTATCCCGCCGCACGGCATGATCAGCGCGTCGTCCGGCAGTTCGTCCACGTCCACGAGCTGGGCTGGGCCGTAATCCTCAGTGGCCTGCAGGGCCTGCAGCAACGACAGGTACGTGTCGCCGCCCCCGCCCGCACCCAGCACCGCGCAGCCGCGCGCTAATGCGCGCAGCGCGTCAGGGTCGAGCAGTCGCTTCATCGGTCCGGCCGTCAGGTGTGATCAGGGCATGCAGCGGATGGGGCGTTATGCATATAGTTCCTGATCTGGCCCGCAACGGCATCTTTTTCGCCGATGAACGGCCGCTACCGGTGCAGTTCCGCCTGCATGATCTGCTCGCGCAGCTCGACCGGGTCCTGGCTGCGCACCACGCGGGGCGGGCTGGACATCAGCCGCCGGGCATAGAGCAGCCCGGCAATCCCCCGCCACACGTGCCAGTACGGGAACTCATGGGCATACGGCCACCAGTCCGGGGCCTCTGTCTCAGCCGTCATTAAATCGATCGCTGATTCGTGGTCCATCTGCTCTCCCTGGGAGCACCAGCCGCCGCAGGCCTGGCGAGGCCGGTGCGGAAAGCCGGGTGCGATGCCATGCTTACATCTGGTGCGTCCCGGGAGAATGGGCGGAATGCACTGTGATGGTGACCGAAGTGTGCGGTACGCACCGATCCGCGCCATTGGGGGGCCGATGCCGTCAGTTGACGAGATGCTGGCCAGCTCGCCGCTGGCCGGGCTGTACCGGGTCAGCCGGGGCGGTGGTGACCGCCCGGTAGCGCTGATCCGGCTGGCCGAGCGTTTCGCGGAACTGGACGACGCCCCCGCGGGCAGCCTGGTCGTGCTGTCCCGGGCCGCGTCGGCCGAGGTCACCGACTACCGGCTGGACATGGCCCTGCGCTGGGCCACCGTGAACCGGGTCAGCGCGGTGGCCGCGTTCGCCGCCGAGCAGTGGGCGCCCACGGTGACGGCGATGGACATCGCGGGCCGCGCCGACATCGCGCTGATCTCCATCCCGGCCCACGCCGACCTGGCCGGGCTGGTCCAGTCGCTGCTCCGGGAGATCGGCGGCGGCGCCGACCTCGCGCTGGGCCGGGCTCAGCAGGGCCTGGACGCGGTGCTGCACGCCGAGGCGGCCGGGGCCAGCCTGGACGGGCTGCGCGAGGCGGTCAGCCGGGCGCTGGGCACGCCGGTCGAGTTCCGCCCCCGGCCCACCGGCAACGGCCTGGCCCTGACCCCGGACGGCAGCCCGGCGCGCACCATGCCGAGCCCGCCGCTGGCCGGCCCGGGGGGCCCGGTCACTGAGGTCGGTGTGCCGGTGCTGGTCGGTGAGACGCTCATCGGCCACTTCGCCGCGCCGGAGGCGCTCGGTGACCTGGCTATCGCGGTCCGGCTGGTGCTGCACAACGCGGCCGCGGCCGCTGGCCGGCTGCTCGACCTGGCCCGGCAGGCCCGCGAGGTCCCGGCCCGGTCGCGCAGCGAACTGCTCGCCGAGCTGCTGATGTCCGACTCGGCCATCAACGAGGACCTGCTCGAACGGGCCCGGCAGCTGAACGTGGCGCTGGGCGGCTGGCATGTCGCGGTCCGGATCGAGGCGGACGACCTGGGCGGCTCGGGCCGGGACGAGGTGCACCGGTTCGAGCTGCTCGAATCGGCCGGGCAGATCGCGCTGCAGGCGGCCGCGGCGGCCGGCGGCACCTGGCACCTGTCCCGGGTCGCGCACGCCCTGGTGCTGATCAGGGTGACCGCCTCCGACCCAGGGCCGCAGGCCGGCGCGCAGGCCGCCCGGTCGGCCGCCCGGGCCCTGCAAGCGCTCGGCGGCCGGGTGCCCGCGCTGGCGTTCCGGGCCGGCGTGGGCGCACCGCACGAGGGGCCGATGGGGCTGCGCGCGTCGGCGGCCGAGGCCCGGGCCGCGCTGTCCGCCGCCCGGGCCGCCCGCAAGCCGCCCGGCGTGACCACCCACGACGCGGTCGGCGTGCAGCGGATGCTGATGGAGTGGTACGCGTCGGACACCGCGCGGGCCTCGGTGCGCGACCAGCTCGCGCCGCTGGAGAAGCTCGGCCAGGCCCGGGCCGACACCGCTATCCGCACCCTGGCCGCCTACCTGGACCAGCAGGGATCCATCATCAAGACCGCGCAGCAGCTGCACCTGCACCGCAACGCGGTGGCCAACCGGATCCGGGCCATCACCGAGCTGCTGGACATCGACCTGGAGGATTCCGACCAGCGGCTGGCGCTGCAGCTGGCCTGCCGGGCGCGGCTGCTGGATTAACTGCCGCGGTGGGCGGCCACCGCCCGGCGCGGAGCGGCGATCGGGGGGCCCGGGGGCCGTCCCCGCGGCCAGCACCGTGCAGGGCGCGCAGCACCTGCGCGTAGCTGGCCACCAGGTTCAGCTCGCAGTACGCCAGCTCATGCTGGGCGCAGAACACCCGGACCAGGGCGCGGCACCGGCGCAGGCTGGGCCGCGGCATGGACGGGAACAGGTGGTGCTCGATCTGGTAGTTGAGCCCGCCGAGCAGGGTTTCCACCAGCGGGCCGCCGGTCACGTTGCGCGAGGTGAGCACCTGGCGGCGGAGGAAGTCCAGGCTGTCCTGCTCGCCGAGCACCGGCATGCCCTTGTGGTTGGGTGCGAACGCGCAGCCCAGGTACACCCCGAACAGCCCCTGCTGCACCACGATGAACGCGATGGCCTGGGCGGGCGGCATGAGCAGCGCCACCGCGGTGAGGTACCCGGCGAAGTGCACCAGCAGCAGGCCGCCCTCCGGCGCCCGGCGGCCCAGCCGGGCCGGGCCGTGCAGCACGGCCCAGCTGCTGATCACGTGCATGCTCACCGCCTCCAGCAGGAGCAGGGAAGAACAGGTAGGCCTGGTAGCGGGCGAGCAGCCGGTGCGGGCCGTGGCGGCCCGCGGCCTGGCGGGCGGTGAACGCGATCACCGCGATGTTCAGGTCGGGATCGCGGCCGAGCTGGTTGGGATGCGCGTGGTGCCGGTTGTGCTTGCCGGTCCACCAGCCGTAACTCAGCCCGATCAGCACGTCGCCGAGCACCAGCCCGGCCACGTCGTTGGCCCGCCGGGTGCGGAAGATCTGCCGGTGCCCGGCTTCGTGCCCGAGGAAGGCGAGCTGGCCGGACACACCGGCCAGGTACACCGCGGCCAGCAGCACGTACCAGGAGCCGGCCAGAGCCACCACGGCGGCCCAGCCCGGCCCGGTGCGGGTGCTGGTGCTCATCCTGCCCCGGCCCCCCCGGCCCGCCGCGCCGGTCGTGCCACCATTCGCTGGCGGCCAGCTGGAGCAGCCGGGGCACCAGGTCCCGGGACCGCCGGACGATCCACCCGGTGCCCTTGGTCGCCATCCAGTGCGCCTGCGCCCAGGCGCCCGGTTCCGGGTTGACCGGCTCCGGGTCGGGTATGGCGTGCGGCGGCATGCCCAGCTCGGCCAGCCGCGCGGCGAACAGCCGGGCCAGCAGCCGGTGCCCGCGCTCGCTGGGGTGCAGCCGGTCCACGCCCCACATCCGCTTGTCGTAGATGGCCGGGTGCGCGGCCACGTCGACGTACACCACCTGGTACCGCTCGGCCAGCCGGCCGAGCACCCCGTTGATGGCGTGCGCCCGGCGGGCCAGCGGCCGGCGCAGCGACCCGGGGATGCGCAGCAGCAGCCCGGGATCGGGCAGGCTGGCAGTGAGCACCAGGGCCCCGGTCCGCTCCAGCGTGGCCACAACCCGTTCCAGGTCAGCGGCGATGGCGGCCAGGTCGAACGTGCCGCGCAGCGTGTCGTTCAGGCCGGCCAGCACCGAGGCGTGGGTGGGCGCGAGCGACACCGCCCGGTCCAGCTGCTCGCCGGCCACGTCGCGGATCAGCGCCCCGGACAGGGCCAGGTTGCACAGCTCGACCTGGTCCGGCGGGGCCAGCGACCCGGCCAGCAGCGCGGCCCAGCCGCGCCAGCCGCCCTGCGGCATGGGGTCGCCCATGCCGAGCGTGGCCGAGTCGCCGAGGGCGGCGAACCGGGTCACCGGCCACCGGGCCGGCTCCGGCCCGGCCGCAGCCTCGGCCCCGGCCCCGGCCCCGGCCCCGGCCGCGGTGACCGGCATCATCACGCACCACCGGCCCGGAACGTGCTGACCGGGCTGGGCCGGGCGGCCCGCGGCCCGGGGCCCAGCCCGTGCGCGGCCAGGAAACCCCGGACCGCGGCGGGCCAGCCGAACCGCTCGGCCCGGGCCCGGGCCCGGGCCCGGCGCGCCGTGACATCGCCGTCCAGCAGGCACTGGATGGCGTCCGCGAACGCCGCGTCGCGGTCCGCGGCGGCCAGCCCGGCCGGGCCGGCCACCTCGGGCAGCGCGCTCCGGTCGCTGACCACCACCGGCGTGCCACTGGCCAGCGCCTCCAGCGCGGACAGGCCGAACGTCTCGGCCGGCCCGGGCGCGATGGCCACGTCCGCCGTGGCCAGCAGCCGGGCCAGCACGGTGCGGTCGGTGACGTGCCGGAGGAACCGGACCGGCAGGCCGCCCGCCTGGGCGCGCAGCCCGCGCAGCCGCGGCCCGTCTCCCGCCACCACCAGCACCGCGGGCAGTCCGCGCCGGTGCAGCTCGGCCAGCGCGCCGATGGCGCGTTCCGGGCGCTTCTCCGGGGACAGCCGGCTGCAGTGCACCAGCAGCGGCTGGCCTGGCCCGGCCAGCTGGGCGCGCAGCCCGGCGTCGCGGCGGCTGGGCTGGAAGCAGTCCAGGTCCACCCCCAGCGGCACCTGGCGCAGGTTCCGCACGTGCAGCCGGCGGAACTCGGCCGCGGCCCACCCGGTGGTGCACACCACCACGTCGTAGCCGGCCGCCGTGCTCGCGTTGAGCTGGTCGGACAGCCACTGCCCGGTCAGCCCGGGCGGCGCGAACATGCCCGCCAGGGTGGCCAGGCTGTCGTGCGAGACCATCACCGAGCGCACCCCGCGGTCCCGGGCCCAGCGGCCGGTCCAGCGCAGCGTGGTCCGGTCGGAGACCTCCAGCCGGTCCGGGGCCAGGTCGTCGAGCAGCCGCCGCAGCGGCCGCCGGGTGGCGATGGCCCGGTACCCGGCGGTGCCCGGCACGATCACCCCGGGCACCGTGATGACCAGGCCCTGCCTGGTGTACTGACGGCCCGGCCGGGGCCCGGGGATGACCAGGACCGGCTCGTGGCCGGCCGCGAGGTACCCGGCGCCCAGTTCACGGAGCGCCGTGCGCAGCCCGCCCGAAGCCGGCGCGACGTAGTTGGCCAGCCGCACTATCCGCACGGCCTGATCATCACCGGCACACATTCCTGGCGCCGTAACTCGACGTGACGGCTGCGCGAACCTTGGCCGACGTCTGGCCTGGCCGGCCGCCAACATTCCCGGGCCATTTCGCCGGGGTCAAGCCCCGCCATTCCCCGCCCGGGCCTGTTACCCGGCCCGGCTCAGCTGCCGGGGATCTTGGCGATCAGGTTCCGGGCGTTGTAGCCCTGCTTGATCATGTTCTCGCCCACCATCAGCGAGACCACCCGCTGCAGCGGCCCGGCCTGGGTTTCGGTCGGGTAGTCCGGCGTGGCCAGCACGTCGGCGGCCAGCGGCTTCACGCCCGCGAACGCGGTCATCGCGCTCTGCACCGCGCTCTGGTTGGTGGACGCGATGGCCTGGGCCTTTTCCAGCGCGATGCGGAACGCCTCGGCGGTGTGCGGGTTCTTGTCCAGCCAGGACTGGGTGACCACGTAGCCCTCGATGGGCAGGCTCTCGGCCTGGCCCTCGTCGGCGTCGGCCAGCGGCTGGACCCCGTACGTCTCCTCGTCCTCGGTGATGAACGGCTCGGGCAGCCACGCGGCGGCTACGTGCCCACTCTGCAGGGCCTGGCCCATGTCCGGGAACGGGATGACCTTGAAGTCGGGCTGCCCGTTGGGGCCCTTGGCCGCGACCGCGTTGTCGCTGAACATCGACGAGACCAGCAGCGTGCCGACGTTGTTGAGCGCGTTGACCCCGATCGGCTGCCCGGCCAGCTGGGACATCCTGGTGATCCTCGACCCGGCGGGCACCACGATCTGCTGCACGGACGGCGCCAGCTGCGACCCGGCCACCAGGACCCGGAAGTCCGCGTTCTTGTTGACGTCCGCGGCGATATAGGACGGGTACGCGCCCGCGGTGATGGCGAAGTGACCTGCCAGCTGCTGGTTGATGACGTCGGCGCTGCTGACCGCGGGCACGATCTGGACGTGCAGGCCCTCCTGGGCGAAGAACCCGCGCTGCTGGGCGATGTACAGCCCGGCCGAGTCCATCGCGGGCACCGCCGCGACGACCAGGTTGGTCTGCTCCAGGCCGCCTACCGCGCCGGAACCGCCGCCGCTGCCGCTGCAGCCGGCCGCGAGCAGCGCGGCCGCCGTGGCCGCCGCGGCCACGCAGAAGACACGGAACCGCCCGGGTAGACGAGGCATGGGGGACTCCCTGGTAACAGCAGGTGACACGGCGAGACTAGGCGATCGGCCAGGGTGCCTCAACCGATACGGCCATGTTCGTGGCCAATCCCCGCCCGGTGCGCGATAATGCCCGGTTGCGGCGGGCCAGTCCCCGCGGGCCGGGCCGGGCCGGGCTACCGGCCGGGCGGCGCGGTGCTGTCCCGGATGACCAGGGACGTGGCCAGCTCGACGTGCTGCGGCTCGGCTGCCCCGGCCGCCCCGGCCCGCCCGGCCGCCCGGCGCGCAGCATCCGGAACCCGGCCGCGGCCATCGCGGCCAGCGGCTGCCGGATGGTGGTCAGCGCGGGCGTGGCCCAGGACGCGACCGGCACGTCGTCGAAGCCGACCACGCTGAGGTCCGCGGGCGCCCGCAGCCCGCGCTCGGCCAGCGCCTGCAGCACGCCGAACGCCTGGCTGTCGTTGCCGGCCACCACCGCGGTCGGCGGCTCAGCCAGATCGAGCAGGTGACCGCCCTGGCGGCGGCCGCCGCCGAGGCAGAAGTCGTCCCGGCGGACCAGTTCGGCGGGCGCGGGCAGCCCGGCCGCCTGCAGCGCGGCCCGGTACCCGGCCAGCCGGGCCCGGCTGGACCAGAGCCGTTCCGGGCCGCAGATGATGCCGATCCGGCGGTGGCCCAGCTCGATCAGGTGCCGGGTGGCGGTGAGCCCGCCCTGCCAGTTGGTGGTGCCCACGGACCGGATGCCCGCCCCGGGTTCCTCGGGCGGGTCGATCACCACCAGCGGGACCCGGGCCGCGGCCAGCCGCTGCAGTTCGCTGCTGTCCGGCAGGTGCAGCACGCACAGCGCGCCGTCGGTGCCCCGGTCGGCGGCCTGGTCCAGCCACCGGGTGAACCCGGCCGGGCGAGTCCACCACGGCCACCACCACGCTGGCCGCGGACTCGTCGGCCGCCTGCACGGTCCCGCGCAGCAGTTCCTCGGCCCACGGGCTGTGCAGGTCCGCGATCAGCAGGTCTACCACGCCGAAGCCGAGCCGGGACGCGACCTGGTAGCCGTTGTCCCGGAGCAGCGCGGCGATCCGGGCCCGGGTCGCCGCGGCCACGTCGGTCCGCCCGTTGAGCACCTTGGACACCGCGGAGACGGAGACGCCCGCTTCGGCGGCGATGTCGACCAGGGTGCTGCGGCCGGTTTCACGTGCCACGGGCGGCCCCTTTTCGAAAATCGCATCGGGCGGGCCCGCGCAAACGACCCAGGCCAGCACCCATCGTAACCACATCCGGGCTATTGACCAGGCCCGGCTACGAACCTAGCCTGAGAAAGCGAGCGAATAGTTTTCGAAAAGCTTGCTGCGATCCCTGCGCCGTCACTGACCGAGGAGCCCTGGTTCGCGTGACCACCAGCAACCCGCCCGCCGTCCAGCTGTACACCGTCCGCGAAGCAGCTCGCCGCGGACCGGAAGGATGTCCTGGCCCGGCTCGCCGCGTTCGGCTACGGGGCGGTGGAGGCGTTCAACGTGCTCGACGACCCGGCCGGGCTGGCCGCCGACCTGGCCGCCGCCGGGCTGGCCACGTGCAGCGTGCACGCCACCCCCACCGACGGCCAGGCCGCCGCCGTGGTGGCGGCGGCCCGCGCGCTGGGCACGGACACCGTCATCGTGCCCTACCTGCCGCCGGCCAGGTTCGCCGACGCGGCCAGCGTGCGGGAGGTGGCCGCCGAGCTCAACGGCATGGCCGCCCGGCTGGCCAGCGACGGGCTGCGGCTCGGCTACCACAACCACGACTTCGAGCTGTCCTCGCTGATCGGCGGCCGGCCCGCGCTGGAGGTGCTGGCCGGGGTGCTGGACGCCGGCGTGCTGCTCGAGGTGGACACCTACTGGGCCGCGGTCGGCGGCCAGGACGTGCCCGCGCTGCTCGGCCGGCTCGGCGAGCGGGTCCGCTACCTGCACGTCAAGGACGGCCCGGTGACCAGGGACGACCCGATGACCGCGGTGGGCGCGGGCGAGATGCCGGTCGCGGGCATCCTGGCCGCGGGCCGGTCCGCCGAGTGGCGCGTGGTCGAGCTGGACCGGTGCGCGACCGACATGATGACGGCGGTCGGCGACAGCCTGGCCTGGCTGGCCGCCCACGGGCTGGCCGACCCGGTGGTCCGATGACGGCCAGGGAGCCGGTGGGCGTGGCCGTGGTCGGCTGCGGCACCATCAGCGACACGTACCTGGCCAACCTGACCTCGTTCCCGGACGTCCGCGTGCTGTGCTGCGCGGATCTCGACCTGGGCCGGGCCCGGGCCCAGGCGGCCAGGTACGGGGTACCGGGCGCGGGCAGCACAGCGCAGGCCGTCAGCCACCCCGGCGTCGAGCTGGTCGTCAACCTCACCATCCCGGCCGCGCACGCCGACGTGGCCCGGCACGCGGTGGCGTTCGGCAAAAGCGTGTGGCTCGAGAAGCCGCTCGCGCTGGACGCGAAAGACGGGCAGGAGCTGCTTGCGGAAGCCGCCCGGGCCGGGGTGCGGATCGGCTGCGCGCCGGACACCGTGCTCGGCGCCGGGCTGCAGACGGCGCGCCGGCTGATCAGCGAGGGCGCCATCGGGGAGCCGCGGACCGCGCTGGCCCTGATGCAGGACCCCGGCCCGGAACGCTGGCACCCGGACCCGGAGTTCCTGTTCCAGCGGGGCGCGGGCCCGCTGTTCGACATCGGGCCGTACTACCTGACCACGCTGGCCAGCCTGTTCGGCCCGGCCACGTCGGTGGCGGCGCTCGGCCGGCAGAGCCGCCCCAGCCGGGTCATCGGCCGCGGCCCGCGGGCCGGCACCCGGTTCCAGGTCGACGTGCCCACCCATGTCGCCGCGCTGCTCAGCTACGCGGGCGGCGCGGCCGCCACCGTGCTGCTGAGCTTCGACTCGCCGCTGCGGCGGCACGGCTTCGTGGAGATCACCGGCACCGAGGCCACGCTGGCCACGCCGGACCCGAACCGGTTCGATGGCGAGGTCCGGATCCGCCCGGCGGGCCGCGACGAGTGGTCGGTCATCCCGGCCGCCGGGTCCACCGCCGGGCGCGGCATCGGCGCGCTGGACATGGCCCGCGGGCTGCGTGCCGGGGTCCCGCACCGGGCCTCGGGCGAGCTGGCCCTGCACGTGCTGGACACCATGGAGGCCATCACCAGGTCGGTGGCCGGGGGTACGTTCGAGCCGGTGGGCACGACGTTCCCGGTGCCCGCTGTGCTGCCCGCGGGCTGGGACCCGCGGGCCGCCACGCTGGGCTGACGTTGGGAGGACACGTGGCCGAGGGCCCGCCGCAGCCGGTGCTGGGCGTGGGCATGGTCGGGTACGCGTTCATGGGCGCGGCCCATTCCCAGGCCTGGCGGACCGCCCCGCACGTGTTCCGCCTGCCGCGCCGCCCGGTGCTGACCGCGCTGTGCGGCCGGGACCCGGCGGCCACCGCGGCGGCCGCCGGGCGGTATGGCTTCCAGTCCACCGAGACCGACTGGCGCGCCCTGCTGGACCGCGACGACGTGCAGCTCATCGACGTGTGCGCGCCCGGTGCCGCGCACGCCGAGATCGCCATCGCCGCGCTGGATGCGGGCAAGCACGTGCTGTGCGAGAAGCCGCTGGCCAACACGGTGGCCGAGGCGGAGGCGATGGCCGCCGCGGCCGGCCGGGCCCGGGCCCGCGGGATCCGCGCCATGACCGGGTTCAACTACCGGCGCGTCCCGGCCATCGCGCTGGCCCGCCAGCTGGTCGGGGCGGGCCGGATCGGCGCGATCCGGCACGTCCGGGCCAGCTACCTGCAGGACTGGCTGGCTGACCCGGCCGTCCCGCTGACCTGGCGGCTGCGCCGCGAGCAGGCCGGCTCCGGCGCCCTGGGCGACCTGGGCAGCCACCTGGTGGACCTGGCCCAGCACCTGACCGGCCAGCCCATCACCGGGGTTTCCGCCCAGGCCACGACGTTCATTACCGAACGCCCGCTGGTGGCCGGTGACGCCAGCCGCACCGGGGCCGTCAGCGTGGACGACGCGGTCGTGTTCACCGCCCGGCTGGGCGCCGGGACGCTGGCCTCGTTCGAGGCCACCCGGTTCGCGGCCGGCCGGAAGAACGCGCTGCGCATCGAGCTGAACGGGGACCGGGGCAGCCTCGCGTTCGGCCTGGAGCGGCTCAACGAGCTGGAGTTCTACGACCGGGCCGGGGACAGCGCCACGGCCGGGTTCCGCCGCGTGCTGGTCACCGAGCCGGGCCATCCGTACGTGTCCGCCTGGTGGCCGCCGGGGCACGTGCTGGGCTGGGAGCACACGTTCGTCCACCAGGCCGCCGATCTGGTCACCGCGATCGCCGGCGGGGCGGACCCGGAGCCGTCGTTCGCCGACGGCCTGCAGGTGCAGCGGGTGCTGGCCGCGGTGGCGGACAGCGCCGGTAAAGACAGCCAGTGGACCCCGGTCCCCGGCGCCGCCTAGAGGAGCCCATGATGTCCCGACCGTTCACGTTGTTTACCGGCCAGTGGGCTGACCTGCCGCTGGAGGAGGTCTGCCGGCTGGCCCGCGACTGGGGCTACGACGGTCTCGAGCTGGCCTGCTGGGGTGATCACTTCGAGGTGGACCGGGCGCTGCGCGAGGATGGCTACCTGGCCGGGCGGCACGCCCTGCTGGCCAAGTACGAGCTGCGCTGCTGGGCCATCTCCAACCACCTGGTCGGGCAGGCGGTCTGCGATCACCCCATCGACCAGCGGCACCAGGGCATCCTGCCCGCCCGGATCTGGGGCGACGGCGAGCCGGAAGGCGTCCGGCAGCGGGCGGCGGCCGAGCTGGCCGACACCGCCCGGGCCGCGGCCGCGTTCGGCGTGCGGACCGTGGTCGGCTTCACCGGCTCCTCGATCTGGCACACCGTGGCCATGTTCCCGCCGGTGCCGCCGGAGATGATCGAGCAGGGCTACGCCGACTTCGCCCGGCGGTGGCACCCGATCCTGGACACGTTCGACGCGGAAGGCGTCCGGTTCGCGCACGAGGTGCACCCCAGCGAGATCGCCTATGACTTCTGGACCACCCGGCGGGCGCTCGACGCGGTCGGGAACCGGCCCGCGTTCGGGCTGAACTTCGACCCCAGCCACTTCGTCTGGCAGGACCTGGACCCGGTGGCGTTCCTGGCCGCCTACCCGGACCGGGTCTATCACGTGGACTGCAAGGAAGCCCGCCAGCGGCTGGACGGCCGCAACGGCCGGCTCGGCTCGCACCTGCCCTGGGGCGACCCGCGCCGGGGCTGGGACTTCGTCTCGGCGGGCCGGGGCGACATCCGCTGGGAAGACATCTTCCGGATGCTGAACTCGATCGGCTACGACGGCCCGGTATCGGTCGAGTGGGAGGACGCCGGGATGGACCGGCTGGCGGGCGCGCCGGAGGCGCTCAGCTACCTGCGCCGCTTCGACTTCGACCCGCCGCAGGCGTCGTTCGACGCGGCGTTCAGCAGCGACGCGACCTGACTCCGCTGGCCGCGGCCGGCAGCGCATCGCGCTACATGTGGCTTAAAAAGTCCTTAATAACACCAGGTAAATGTGCGCTGTGCGTTCGCTAAAAACGCGGCCATTGCCACGCACGCTTCCGCTGCCGTTAAAATGTTGTGCGCTAGAAAGAGCCTATGGCCTGGCCAGGCCTTTCTCGGTATCAGCAGAAAAGCGCACAATGCGGAGGAAAATCCATGCGAAATGCCATGCGCCGGATATCAGCCGGTGTCCTGGGTGCCGGGATGATCGTCGCGCTGACGGCCGGTATTACCGCGGGTGCCGCCGACGCGGCCACCCGGTCCCCGGCCGCGGCATCGGCCCGGCACACCACGGTGGGCTGGCCCATCGTCAGCCGGGGAGCGGCCGGCCAGCGGGTCGTGACCATCCAGTACCTGCTCGACCAGCGCGGCTACCGGCTCGCGGTGGATGGCCTGTTCGGCCCGGCCACCCAGACGGCGGTGATGTCGTTCCAGCGCCGGAACAAGATCGTGGTGTCCGGAATCGTCGGCAACATCACCTGGCCCAAGCTCGTGGTCACCGTGAAGCGGGGCAGCAAGGGCGACGCGGTAAGCGCCGTGCAGCATCTGCTGCGTTATGCCTACGGGCACAAGAGCGTGTCCGTGGACGGGTATTTCGGCATGAAGACCATGACTGCCGTGCAGATTTTCCAGCGGAACCACAAGCTCAAGGTGGACGGCATCGTGGGCACGGCCACCTGGAAGGCCATGGTCCGCGGTACCCGGTAGTGCCTGGCCCGGTTCCGCCCGCCGGTGGCGGGTGGGACCGGGCTACTGGTCCAGGATGCGCAGCCGCTGCGGGTCGTACAGCGGCGCGAGCTGCAGCCGGGCCGGCACGTCCCCGGCCGGGGTGCCGACCGTCCAGCGGCCGGCCTTCAGCCACGCCGCGGTCACCCCGTCCGGGCACTGCACCTGAGCCAGGCCGACCGCTCCGCCCACCGTGTACCCGTAGGCGGCGGCCCGCACGTAGCCGGCCCAGCTCGGCGCCGAGGAACACCGGCTCGTTGCCGAACAGGTCCACCGCCGGGTCGTCCACGATCAGGCTGACCACGCGGTGCTGCGGCGGGCCTGCCGCCCGGGCGGCCAGCAGCGCGTCCCGGCCGGTGAACCCGCCCGGCTTGTCCCAGGCCACCGCGAAGCCGAGACCGGCTTGCAGCGGGTTGTCGGTGTTGTCGATGTCCACGCCCATGTCCCGGTAGCCCTTTTCCAGCCGTAGGCTGGACATGGCCGACAGGCCGACCAGCCGCAGCCCGAGGTCCGCGCCCGCCGCCATCAGGTCGTCGTACACGCCGGCCGCGTACTCGGCCGGCACGTGCAGCTCCCAGCCCAGCTCGCCCACGTAGGTGACCCGGACGGCGAGCACCGGCGCGTACCCGGCATAGACCGGCCGGGCCGACAGGTACGGGAACGCCGCGTTGGACAGGTCGGCGTCGGTCAGCCGGCCGATCAGCTCCCGGGACGCGGGGCCCTGCACGGACAGCAGGGTGGTGCCCGAGGTGATGTCGGTCACGGTGACCACCTCGCCCGGGCGCAGCGCCCGCCGGATCAGCGGCTCGATCCGGCGGTGGATCAGGTCGCTGGCGATGACCAGGAACTTGTCCGGCTCCAGGCAGGTCACGGTGACATCGGCGACGATGCCGCCCGCATCGTTGAGCCACTGGGTGTAGACCAGCCGGCCCGGGCCCTGCAGCACGTCGTTGGCCGACAGCCGGCTGAGCACCGCGGCCGCGTCTGGCCCCTGGACCAGCAGCTTGGCCATCAGGCTCATGTCCAGCACGCCAGCCGCCTCGCGGACCGCGGCGTGCTCCCGGCCGACGAGGGCGTGCGCGGCCGGGCGGCCGAAGTCCCGCCGGGGCGGCGGCGCCTCGCCCGCGGGGTCGTACCACTCGGCGAACTCCCAGCCCGCCGACGTGGCGAAGTGGCCGCCCGCGGCGGCCAGCCGGTCGTGCAGCACCGACCGGCGCACGTTGCGCCCGGTGGCCGGCGTCCAGGACGGCCAGACCGCGTCGCCGAACAGCACGCCCAGCTGCTCCACGGTCCGCTCGGCGCGGAACCGGCGGGAGGTCTCGTACAGCGCGGTCCGGTCGATGGCCACCGGGGTGGCATCCACCGGCGGCACGCCGTCCACGATCCAGTGCGCCAGCATGCTGCCCACGCCGCCGCCGGACAGGATGCCGAGCGAGTTGAGCCCGGCGGCCACGAAGTAGCCGTCCAGCTCGGGCGCGGGCCCGAGCAGCGGGCGGACGTCGGCGGTGAACGACTCCGGGCCGCAGAAGAACGTCCGCACCCCGGTCTCGGCCAGCACCGGGATCCGGGCCAGCGGCGGGCCCGAGGAACGGCTCCATCCGGTCCCAGTCCGGGCTTATCTTCCCGAACGCGAAACCGCGCGGCACCCCGTCCAGCGACCAGGGCGCACCGACCGGCTCGAACAGCCCGACCAGCATGCCGTCCCCCTCGGGCCGGTAGTAGCCGTAGTTGTCCGGGTCCTCGATGACCGGCAGGTCCGGGTCCATCCCGGGCACCGCGCCGGTCAGCAGGTAGTAGTGCTCGGCGGCCTGCAGCGGGACACTGACCCCGGCCAGCGCGCCGAACTGCCGGGCCCACACGCCCGCCGCGTTCACCACCACCTCGGTCTCGATCCGGCCCTGCTCGGTGAGCACGGCGCGGACCCGCCGTCCGGTCAGCTCCACCCCGGTGGCGGCCACCCCCTCCACGATGCGCACGCCGAGCTGGCGGGCTCCCTTGGCCAGCGCGGTGGCCACGCCGACCGGGTCGGCCCGTCCCTCGTCGGCCACGTAGAACGCGGACAGCACGTCGTCGGTGCGGGCCAGCGGCCACATGTCCGCCACCTCCCGGGCCGAGATCTCCACGTCGTCCACGCCGAACCCGTGCATCCAGGCCGCCTCCCGGCGCAGCGCCTGCTGCCGCTGCGGGCTGGTGGCCAGGGACAGGTGCCCGACGGCGCGGAACCCGGTGGAGTGCCCGGTCTCCGCCTCCAGCCTGGTGTACAGGTCACGGGAGTACCGGCTGAAGAACAGCGCCGTCTCGTCGGTCATCCCGGCCGAGGTGATCAGCCCGGCCGCGTGCCAGGTCGTCCCGGCCGTCAGCCGGTGCTGCTCCAGCAGCACCACGTCGGTCCAGCCCAGCTGGGCCAGGTGGTAGGCGATGCTGCAGCCGGTCACCCCGCCGCCCACGATGACCACCTGGGCCCGGTCCGGCAGCTGCGGGTCGGTCGGCACGGTTGCCCCCAGAGAGTTTGACTGAACAGTGAGTCAAACTATGGCACGGTGACTCCCCGCAGGACCACCCCGGACATTGGCCCCCGGTCCTATCATGCAGCCATGTGGTCGCCCGGTTACTTAGCGCGGTGCCCGGATACGGGCCCGGCCACGGCCACCCTGCGCACCGTGGCCATCCGGACCGCGGTCCTGGTCCGGTGCATCGCCATCGGGTACGTGGCCGGCCAGGTGGCCATCTGGCACACGTTCTTCGCCGCTCAGCCCGGGCGGCTGGCCGGCCCGCTGGCCGCGGCGGCCAGCGCGGCCGCGGTGGCGGCCCTGCTGCGCCGCGGCCTGGCCACCGCCCCGCTGGCGGTGGCCGACTCGGCCGGGTGCGTGCTGCTCGCGCTGGCCGCGGGCTGGTGCGTGCCGCCCGCGATGCGCGGTGACACGGCGAGCTGGCTGTACATCGCGCTGGCCGCCCAGCTGGTGGTGCCGGCCTGGTTCGCGCCGGCCCGGCTGGCCGGGCCGCTCGCGGTGGCTTCGGCGGCGGCGTTCTGGGCCGGGTCGATGCTGACCCGGCCGCCTGGCGGCGCGTCGCCCGCGCCCGCGTCGCCCGCGCCCGCGGCGGCGTTGCTGCTCACCGTGTCCGTCCTGGTGTGGTGGGGGTACCAGGTGCTGTACCGCCGGGCGGCCCGGGCCGACGCCGCCCTGGCCGAGGCCGACCGGGAATCCCGCCAGCAGTACGTGGTGCTGTCCCGCAGCGCCGAACGCCGTGAGCACGAGCGGCTGCTGCACGACACGGTGCTGAACACGCTCACCGCGCTGGCCCGGCTGGGCAGCGGCCCGGCCGCCGAGGTGACCGGCCGGTGCTGGCACGACGTCACGCTGGTCGAGCACGTGCTGGGCGCGGCCGGTGAGCCCGCCGCCGCGGGCCACCTGCCGCTGGCCGGGCTGCGCACCGGGCTGGACGCGGTCGCCGCCGAGATGCGCCGCCGCGGCCTGGTCGTGCACCTCGGCGGCGCGACCGGGGCCAGCGCCGGGCCGGTCCTGCCCGCGGCAGTGTCCGCCGCCCTGACCCAGGCCGTGCGGGAGGCGCTGGCCAACGTGCTCAGCCACGCCGGGACCAGGGAGGCGTGGGTGGACGTCGAGCCGTCGCCAGCCGGGCTGCGGGTGACGGTGCGGGATGCGGGCCCGGGCTTCGACCCGGCCCAGGTCGCCCCGTCCCGGCTCGGGCTGCGCCGGTCCATCATCGAGCGGGTCGCGGACGCCGGCGGCCGGGCCTCGGTGCGGTCCGCGGTCAGCACCGGCACCGTGGTGTGCCTGGAGTGGCCCGCCGGGCGCGGCGGCCTGCCGTGCTGAACGGCGACGGCCTGGTCCAGGAGACCTACGCCCGGGGGCTGCCCCGGATGGCCGCGGGCCTGGCCCTGATGTGGCAGTTCGCCATCCTCATCCAGGTGCTGGCCTACCAGCACGACTTCCGCCAGCCGGCCGTCCCGGTGCTGGTCTGGCTGGGCCTGCTGCCGGCCGCCGGCTGGCTGCTGCCCCGGGCCCGGGCCTGGCTCCGCGGCCCGGACGCCGCGCTGGCCGTCGCCGTGGCGGTGGCCGCGGTGGCGCTGGTCGGCTGGGAGCGCCGGCTGCACGCCACCGGGACCGTGGACTGGTCGGTGGTGGGCACCGGCTGGCTGCTGGCGCTGGTCGCGCTGTGCCGGCCGGCCTGGGAGTGCATGACCGGGGCGCTGCTCGTCTTCGCCGCGCACACGGCCGTGACCTACCGGGTGCTCGGCGGCACCGCGCTCGGCCAGGCCCGGCTCGCGGCCACCGGCTACACGCTGCTGGTCATCCTGGCCGGGTTCGCCGCGCTGCGCCCGGCGGTCCGCGCCCAGGCCCGGGTGGCCGCCCGCCGGGCCGCCCTGGCCAGCCAGACGGCGGCGGAACGGGCCGCGGCCGGCGCCATCCAGCAGGACCGGCGCCGCCGGCTGGGCGTGCTGGAGGCGGACGTACTGCCGTTGCTGCGCGGCATCGCGGACGGCACGCTGGACCCCGCAGACCGCGCGGTGCAGCGGCGCTGCGCCGAGCGCGCGGCGGCGCTGCGCCGGTCGCTGGCCGAGCCGGCCCAGCCGGACGGCGGGCTGCTGGCCGGGCTGCGGCCGGCCCTCAGCGCGGCCCAGGCGCGGGGCCTGCCGGTCACGGTCCAGGTGATCGGCGATCCCGGCATCCCGGCGCCCGAGGTGGCCGGTGCGACCCGGGCCGCGGTCAGCGGCGTGGTCGGCGCGCTGCCACCCCATCCGGTGCTGCTCACCGTGCTGGCCACCGGCGACGAGGTGGAGCTGTACCTGACGTTCGAGCGGCCGCCGGCGGGCCCGGTGGACGTGGCCGGGCTGCGGCGGCTGGTCACGGCCACCGCGGGCTGGCAGGCGTCGATAGACATCGGCGAGGCCGGGGCGGGCTTCCTGGCCGTCCGGTGGCGCAAAGCAGCGGCCTGACCAGGAATTTGTGTTACACAACTTTTGAATAAGACATTGTGTTCTAAAGCACGCGGCCGGCCCGGGCTGAACGCCTATGATCGGGCCCATGCGGTCGGCCCGGTCGTTAGCCCTGCACCCCGCGGCCAGGGCGGCCAGTGAGGCGCAGGCGGCTGGGCCCGCGATGGCGGTGCTCGCCGCGCTGCTGCTGCGGATCGCCGCCATGGTCCGCGGCGCGGGCGCGGTCTACGTCCTGGTTCAGGTGGCCATCTGGCATGCGTTCTACCAGGCCAGCCCGGCCCGGCTGTGGGGCCCGGTGGTCGCGGTCGGCTGGGCCGCCGCGGCCATCTGGTACCTGCACGGCCGCCGTCCGCCGTCGCCGCTGGCCTGCCTGGACTGGGCGGTCTACGCCATGCTCGCACTGGCCGCGGGCGGCTGTGTGCCGGTGGCCATCCGCGGCCAGGCCGCGGAGTGGCTGTTCATCGCGGTGGCCAGCGGGCTCATCGTGCAGGTCTGGTTCAGCCCGCCGCGGCTGTCCATGCCGCTGTCACTGGCCTCCGGGCTGGCCTTCTGGGGCGGCATCGTGCTGACCCCGGGCAGCCACACCGCCCGGGGCGCCCGGGCCGCGTCGGCAGTCCTGCTGTTTGCCGTGGTCGCCGCGCACTGGTGCGGCCGCCGGCTGCTGTACGGCCGGGCCAGCCGGGCCGACAGCGCGCTGGCCATGGCCGATCAGGATGCCCGCGGCCAGTTCGTCGTCCTGTCCCGGGCCGTCGAGCGCCGGGAGCACGACCGGCTGCTGCACGACACGGTGCTGAACACGCTGACCGCGGTGGCCCGGCCTGGCCCGGCGGCCGGGATCATCAGCCGGTGCCGGCACGACCTGGCCCGGCTGGAGTGCGCGCTCAGCGAGCCGGCCGGCCCGGCCGTAGCGCCGCGCCGCCCGGTCGCGGAGCTGGTCGCCGGCCTGCACGCGGTGGCCGGCGAGATGCGGGCCCGCGGGCTGAGCGTGCAGCTGCACACCGAACCCGGGCCTGCCGGTCCCGGTGACCGCGGCCATCGCGCAGGCCGCCCGGGAGGCGCTGGCCAACGTGGCCGCGCACGCCGGGACGGGCGAGGCCTGGGTCACGGTCCGCCCGCTGGCTCCGGCGGCCGCCGGAACGGGCGTCGAGGTGACCGTGCGCGACGAGGGGGCCGGGTTCGACCCGGCCCGGCTCGGGCCGGCCCGGCTGGGCGTGCGGCGGTCCATCACCGAACGGATCACCGACTGCGGTGGCTCGGCCGCGGTGCGCTCCGCGCCGGGAGCGGGCACGCTGGTCCGGCTGTGCTGGCCGGCCCAGCCCGAACCGGCGCTGCAGCACGCGCCGGCCGCCCAGCGGGCCGGCCCGTGCTGACCGGGGACCGGATCCGGCCGGCCCGGAACAAGACCGTGCTGGCCCGCCGGGCCGCTACGGCCAGCGGCGCGGTCGCGGTCGGCACCGAGTCCGCCGCGCCCCTGTTCCTCGGGGCGCTGGCTGTCATCCTGCCCGTCGGGATGCTGGTTCAGGTGCTGGCCACCACCGGGTCCTACCGGCAGCCGCTGGCCGCGGTGGCGGTCTGGCTCGGCATCCTGCTGGCCGCGGGCTGGCTGGTGCCGCGCGCGCTGGCCCGGGGCCTCAGCCGGCCGGAGGCGGTACTCGCGATCGCCGTGGCCGTAGCCGCGGTGACCGCCATCGGGCTGGACCGGCGGGTGCACATGGCGGCCGGCTCGGTGGACTGGGCCATTCTCGGCACGGTCTGGCTGCTCGCCATGGTGGCCCTGAGCCGGTCCGCGTGGCTGTGGGCGCCGGGCGCGGCGCTGGTGTTCGCCGCGCACGCGTTCCTCGTGGTCGACCTGCTCGGCGCGACCGCGCTCGGGCTGGCCCGGGTGGCGGCGGGCGGTTACGCCATGGGCGTGGTGCTGGCCATCTTCGCCGCGCTGCGGCCCACGCTGCGCACCCACTCGGAGATCGCCGTGCGCCGGGCCGAGCTGGCCAGCCGCTCGGCCGCGGAACGGGCCGCGGTAGCCGCCATCCACGCCGACCGCGCCGACCGGATGGCGTTGCTGGAGGCGGAAGCGCTGCCGCTGCTGCGCGGCATGGCCGGCGGCTC
The DNA here is from genome assembly GCA_963834515.1 of uncultured Actinomycetes bacterium. Lineage (GTDB taxonomy): Bacteria > Actinomycetota > Actinomycetes > Streptosporangiales > Streptosporangiaceae > RYN-230. Next base: position 110,954 of record CAWICB010000005.1, read on the forward strand.
GCTCGACCCGGCTGACCCGTCGGTACGGCGTAAGTGTGCCGAGCACGCCACCACGTTGCGGCAGGCCCTGGTGCACCGGACCGGGCGGGCGGGCGGGGTGCTGGCCGCGCTGGGGCCCGCGCTGGGCATGGCCCGGGCCCGGGCCATGCCGGTGGAGATCCAGGTCGTCGGGGACCCCGGGCCGCCGGACCGGGCGGTGGCCCAGGCCACCGTGGCCGCGCTGCGCCGGGTGCTGCAGGCCCTGCCGCCGCAGCCGGTTATTCTCACCGTGCTGAGCGCCGGGGACGAGGTCGGGCTGTACCTCACGTTCCGGCGCGCCCCGGGCGGCCACGTCCTGGCCCGCGGCAGCCTGGCCGGGCTGGGCCGGCCGGTACCAGCGGCCGCGGCGTGGCGGGCCACGCTGGACGCCGAGGGCGCCGGCCCGGGCTGCCTCGAAGTCAGCTGGCGGAAGGGGCCGGGGTGACCGGCGACACGGACGCGGCCGGGGTCATCGAGGTGGCCGCGGTGGATGACCACCCGGTCATCCGGGACGGCCTGGCCGCCTGGGTGGCCGCGCCGGGCAGCGGCATCCGGGTCATCGGCACGGCGGCCACGGTGGATGCCCTGCTGGCTGGGCCCGGGCGGCAGGCTCACGTGGTGCTGCTCGATCTCGACCTCGGCGATGGCAGCACCGCGGAGCGGAACGTGGCCGTGATCCGCGCGGCCGGGCCCGCCGTACTGGTCCTCTCGGCCTCGGACCGGCCGCCTACCGTCCGGGACGCGATCCGGGCCGGGGCCCTCGGCTACGTGCTGAAGAACGAGGAGACGTCCCACGTGCGCGCGGCCATTAAGGCGGTGGCGGCGGGAAAGGACTGGATCTCACCCCGGCTGGCCTACATCTTCGCCACCGATGATGCGCCGGACCGGCCGGCGCTAAGCGCGCAGGAAACGCGCGCGCTGCGGCTTTACGCCACCGGCATGCCGATGAAGCTGGTCGCCCGCCGGATGTGCATTAGTGAAGAGACCGCTAAGCAGTACGTGGGCCGGGTCCGGGAGAAGTACGCTCGGGCCGGACGGGCGGCGCCCACCAAGCTGGACCTGTACTATCGAGCCGTCGAGGACGGGCATCTCCCCCCTCACCCCTAACCGCGGAACCCCCCCTCCCGGCGACAGGGGCAACAGGAGATACCCGTCCTCGACCCTTTCTTACGTGACATGATCTTAAGCCGGCCAGCGCCGGCCCCGTCATGACCCCATCTCGGGGGTCATGACCGCACCGGAGCAGCAGGCCATTCTGGCAGGCCTTTCAGCCAGAATTCTGTTACCGCCTGACTATAGGGCCAGCTCAGCGCGGGCGCTACCGAAAATAGCCGGATACCGAATGACCGGTTTAGGGAGAAAGATACCCGTCGATCAGCCGGCCGATACATGAGCCGAAAATCTCGTCCGCGTCCCGTTCCGGCGGGGCAGGCGCGGCCAGCGCGGCGGCCAGGTTGGGGTACCGGCCGCTGGCCGCGGCCGCGACCAGCTGGCCGACCTGAGCGGCGGCCTGCTGCTCCGCGGTGACGTGGCTGCGGGCCCGCTCCTCGGCCAGCCCGGCCTGCATCCCCCCGTAGCTGACCGCGAACCCGTTGACCAGGGCCAGCAGTTCCATCTTGCGCCCGGTGTCCAGGCTGGTGCCGCCGAGCAGGCCGAGGAAGTAGTCCACGTAACGCAGCGTGGCCGGGCCCATGGCCGGCGGCCGGGTGCTCAGCACCCGGGGCAGCCAGGGATGGCGCTGGGTGATGTCCAGGCCCTGCCGGGCCAGGTCCACGATGGCCTGCCGGGTGTCCCGGGGCGGCCGGCCCGGGAACTGATACTCCCCGCTGACCTGATCGATCATCAGCTGGACCAGGTGATCCTTGGTCGGCACGTAGTTGTACAGCGACATGGTGCCCAGGCCCAGTTCGGCGGCCATCCGCCGCATGGTGACCGCGTCCAGGCCCGCCGTGTCGGCCAGCGCTACCGCGGCGGCCGCGATCGCGGCCCGGCTGTACCGCGCTTTGGGCCCGCGCTCACCCACTTCGGGCAGTTCCCAGATCGACGGCCGCACGCTGGCGTCCGGGACGGGCTGCGGGCTGGGCCTGGCCATCACGTCACCTCCCTGGGGACCGAGCTTATCGGCGTGCACTGTACGTAGTATGCTGCGGGCAACAACACCGTACATCGTACGTAGTCGAAGGAGTCCGTCATGGTCAGAGCGGGTCGGCTGCCCCGGTCCGTCCGGCTGTTCACCCGGCTGTCCCGGCGGGGCCTGCCGCCGCCGGTGTGCGCGGTCCGGGTGGCGGCCGGGATCGACGTGCCCGCGGCCGACGGGGTGCCGCTGCGCACCGACCACTACATCCCGCAGCTCCCCGGGCCGTGGCCCACGCTGCTGGTCCGCACCCCGTATGGCCGCGGCTTCCCGTGGGCCTTCCTGTTCGGCGGCGTGTTCGCCGAGCGCGGGTTCCATGTCGTGATCCAGAGCTGCCGTGGCACCGGCGGGTCGGGCGGCGAGTACCAGCCGTGGCGGCACGAGCGGGCCGACGGCCAGGCCGCCGTGGCCTGGCTGCGCCAGCAGGACTGGTTCAGCGGCGAGCTGGCCACCATCGGGCCGAGCTACCTGGGTTACGTGCAGTGGGCGCTGGCCGCGGACGCCCCGCCTGAGCTGCGGGCCATGATCGTGCAGGTCGGCGCGTCCGCTCCATGTCCGCTGTTCTACCCGGGCGGTGCGTTCGCGCTGGAGAACATGCTGGTCGGGGTGGTGGCCATGCGCCGCTGGGAACACGGCCTGGGTGCCGTGTTGCGGGGCATGCTGCGGCTGCGGGCCCGGATCCGCCGGGCTACCGGGACGCTGCCGCTGATCGACGCGTACCCGGCGGCCACCGGCGGCCGGATCGGGTATTTCGAGGACTGGCTCCGGCACCCGGCTGCGGACGACCCGTACTGGACCTCGCTCGACGCGGCGGCGGGCGCCCCGGCACCGGCTGTCCCGGTCAGCCTGCTCACCGGCTGGTGGGACATCTGCCTGGACCAGACGCTGGCCGGATACCAGCGGCTGCGCGCGGCCGGGCATCAGCCCCGGCTGGTCATCGGCCCGTGGACGCACACCTCGGCGTTCAACGACGATCTGCCCATCGTGGTCGGCGAGGCGCTCGGCTGGCTGGCCGCCCAGCTTGGCCAGGACCCGCCCGGGTGGGCGCAGCCGCCGGTCCGGGTGCACGTCGGCGGCGATGGCGGGTGGCGCGACCTGCCGGACTGGCCGCCGCCGCAGTCGGCCGGCCAGATCTGGTGGCTGGCCGCGGACGGCACGCTGAGCACCGAGCCACCGGCCCGGCCCGGGGCGTCGCGGCTGCGCTACGACCCGGCCGGGCCCACCCCGTCGGCAGGCGGCCAGCTGCTCACCACCAAGGCCGGGGCGGTGGACAACCGGGCCCTGGAGGCCCGGCCGGACGTGCTGGTCTTCACCGGTGCGCCGCTGGCCGCGGACCTGGAGGTGATCGGCCCGGTCAGCGCGCGGCTGCGGGTCCGGGCCAGCGGCCCGCATTTCGACATCTTCGCCCGGCTGTGTGACGTGGACCCGCGGGGCCGGTCCCGCAACGTGTGCGACGGCCTGACCCGGCATGTCCCGGCGGCTGACCGGGCCGGGGGCGCCGGGGACGGGTACCTGATCACGGTGCCGATGAGCGCGGCCGGGTACCGGTTCCGGGCCGGGCACCGGCTGCGGCTGCAGGTGTCCGGCGGCGCGCACCCGCGGTTCGCCCGTAACCCTGGCACCGGCGAGCCGTTCGCCACCACCACCCGGCTGGCCGCGGTCAACCTGGAGATCGTGCACGACGGCGCGGACCCGGGCGGCCTGGCGCTGCCGGTCCAGGGCTGATCCAGCCCGGGTGTCACACCCGGCCTGGCTGCCCCGTCTCAGAGGATGCCGCCCGGCCCGCTGGCGGGCCGGGCGGCAGCTGTCACGGAGGGAGCACGGCATGCGCATCTTCGTCGCCGGGGCGACCGGCGTCATCGGGCAGCAGTTGCTGCCCCGGCTGGTGGCCCGGGGGCACCAGGTCACCGGGACCACCCGGAGCCCGGCCAGGCTGGGCCGGCTGCGCGCACTGGGCGCGGACCCGGTGGTCCTGGACGGCCTGGACGGGGCGGCGGTCGGCGAGGCGGTGGCCCGGGCCGAACCGGAGGTGGTCATCCACCAGATGACCACGCTGGCCGGGGCCAGCCTCAGTAACCTGCGCCGCTTCGACCGCGAGTTCGCCGCGACCAACCGGCTGCGCACCGCCGGCACCGACCATCTGCTGGCCGCGGCGCAGGCGGCCGGCGCCCGGCGGTTCCTCGCGCAGGGCTACGCGGGCTGGCCGGGTGACCGGAACGGCGCGCCGGTGCAGACCGAGCAGGATCCGCTGGACCCGGACCCGCCCGCGGGCCAGCGCGAGACGCTGGCCGCGTTCCGGCACCTGGAACACGTGGTCCCGGTGGCCACCGGGCTGGACGGCCTGGTGCTGCGCTACGGCTCGCTGTATGGCTACGGGGCCAGCGACGAGTTCTTCAATCTGGCCCGGCAGCGCAAGGTGCCGGTCATCGGCAGCGGCGCGGGCATCTGGTCGTTCCTGCACGTGGCCGACGCCGCGGCGGCCACCGAGGCCGCGCTGGAACGGGGTGGCCCGGGGCTGTACAACGTGGTCGACGACGAGCCAGCTACGGTGGCGGAATGGCTCCCGTTCCTGGCCCGGGCGCTGGGCGCCCGGCCGCCGTACCGGATCCCGGTGTGGCTGGGACGGCTGGCCGCGGGCGAGGTGGCCGTCTCGATGATGACCCAGGTCCGCGGCTGCGCCAACACCAAGGCCAAGCGGGAGCTCGGCTGGCAGCCCGACTGGCCGAGCTGGCGGCAGGGCTTCACCCGCGGCCGGGCCGCGCCGGCCCAGCCCAGCGCCGCGGATGCCTAGCCGGGCGGCTGGTCCCGCCGTGACCAGCAGCGCCGCCTACCAGGAGTACCGGCCGCTGATGTTCGCCATCGCGTACCGCATGCTGGGCAGCGTCAGCGAGGCCGAGGACGTGCTGCAGGAGGCGTTCCTGCGCTACCACCGCGCGGAGTCCGGCGGCACCGGCATCGAGTCACCCAAGGCGTTCCTGTCCGCGGTGACGACCCGGCTGTGCATCGACGAGCTGCGCTCGGCCCGGGCCCGCCGGGAGGCCTATCCGGGGGAGTGGCTGCCGGAGCCGCTGCTCACCGGCGAGGCCGTGCTGGCTGGGCCGCCGCCCGATGACCCGGCCACCGCGGCCGAGCAGGCGGACACGCTGTCCATGGCCTTCCTGCTCCTGCTGGAGCGGCTGTCCCCGGTGGAGCGGGCGGTGTTCCTGCTGCACGACGTGTTCAGCTACGGCTACGGCGAGGTCGCGGCCATCGTGGGCAAGACCGAGGACAACTGCCGCCAGCTGGCGCTGCGCGCCCGGCGGCACATCGCCGCGGGCAAGCCCCGCTTCGAGGCGTCCCGCGGGAAGCGGGACGAGCTGGCCGCCACGTTCTTCCGCGCCGTCCAGGACGGCGACCTGGACGGCCTGGTCGGCATGCTGGCCGCGGACGTGGTGGTGGTCGGCGACAACGCGGGGGTCCAGCCGCGCTGGCCGCACCCCATCACCGGCCGGGACCGGGTCGGGCGGCTGCTGGCCGGCCTGGGCCGGCAGATCCAGCAGGCCGGCGTGCTGATCCGCCCGGCCGAGATCAACGGGCAGCCGGGCGCGCTCGGCCTGGACCCGGGCGGCCGCATCGTCAACGTGTTCGTGCTGGACATCGCGGACGGCCAGGTGCACGCCATCCGCTCGGTCATCAGCCCGGGCAAGCTGGGTCACCTCGGCCCGCTGGCCGACCTCGGTCAGCTCCGCGACCAGTGGCGCGCGAACCGCGGGCAATGACCCCGAACCGGCCGGACAGCCCAGCGGGCCGCCTTATGCTCAGATCCCGGAGCGCAGGCGGAGGCGGGCGTGACTGAACTCGACGAGATCCTCAAGCGGCTGGAGGTCCTGGAGACCCAGGTCGCCGCGCTGACCGAGGCGCACAGCCAGAGCCGCCGGGCCGCCGACCTGTTCGCCCTGGTGGACCGGGACATGGCCGACCTGAACACGGCGTTCGGCACCCAGCGCAAGCTGATGCAGGCGCTGCGCGAGGAGCAGGCCGGCCAGCGGCACAGTCTGGCCGAACACGGCCAGGCGCTGGACGGGATCATCGCCACGCTGCGGGTCATCCACGACACCCAGCTCAAGCAGAGCCGCCACCTCGCCGAGCAGGACCGGGTGCTGGCCCGGCTCGATCCCGGCCGCTGACCGCTCAGTCCCGGCCGACGGTGAGCAAGCACCCTAGGTCGTGCTGCCGCACCGCCCGGGGCGGCCGGCCGGTCAGCTAGCCCGCCTGGTTCAGCCGGCCAGCCCCGTGATCAGGCCGAGTGACGACCCGGGGTCCAGGGCCTCGGCGCACAGCCGGTCGAACACCACGGTGTAAGCCCGCACCTCGGCCGGATCGTCCAGCACCAGCCCGCCGGTCAGGTGCTCGGTGTACGCCACGGACGGGTCGGCCGGATCGGCGAAATCCAGGACCGTGAACGGGCTGACCGGGTGTACGTGGGCCGCCGCGCCCAGCGGCAGCACCTGCAGCGTGACATGCCCGCGGCCGGCCGCCCCGGCCAGCGCGCGCAGCTGCTCCCGCATGACCGCTGGCCCGCCGACCTGGACCCGGAGCACGCTCTCGCTGAGCACCAGGCACAGCTCCGGCGGCGCGGTGCCGCCGAGCACCAGCTGCCTTTGCATGCGCAACGCCACCCGCCGGTCGATGTCGCCGGCCGGCCCGGCGCCGGGCGCGGCGCGCAGAATGGCCCGCGCGTAGTCCTCAGTCTGCAGCAGGGCGGGCAGCACCATGGACTGGAAGTCGCGCAGCCGGGACGCCTCGGCTTCCAGCGCGAGATATGGTTCCAGCCAGCTCGGCGTGACCGGGCCGAACCGGTGCCACCAGCCCTTGCGCCGGGCCTGCCGGGCCAGCTCGACGAGCGCGTCAGCCCGGTCCCCGGTCACGCCGTAGAGCTCCAGCAGTTCGCGGACGTCGCCGGGCCGCACGCTGATCCGGCCGGTTTCCATCCGGCTGATCCGGGTCCCCGAGCAGTCCAGCCGCTGGCCGACGTTTTCGCAGGTTAACCGGGCCTGCTCGCGGAGCCGGCGGAGTTCGGTGCCGAGACGCCTGCGCCGGACAGTCGGGCTGGGGATCGCGGCCATCATGTCTCCGGATCATCGATGCGGGACCACTGACCCTACCGGAGCAGGGCAAAAGGCGCATAATACCTAGCAGCGTGCGTGTTGCTGACGACATGTGGCCAGCTCACGCACGATACTGTGACGTATGATACGTCGCCGCATTTGCCGGATCCGGGACCGGCACGCGCGAGGTAACCGAACTCCGGGGGGGTGATTCCCCGCGATGCACCGGTCCGGAACCGGCCCATATCCCGTGCGCTCCGCGCCGGAAGACGGCCCGGCCAGCCTGGTCACCGGCTGGCCGCTGCGCTCGGAGCTGGAGTTTGGCGCGCTGCCCGGGGCGGTGCCGTGCGCCCGGCTGCATACCAGGCTGGTGCTGTTCGAGTGGGGCCAGGGCGGTCTGGCCGACAGCGTGGAACTGGTCGTCTCGGAGCTGATGACCAACGCGCTGCGGGCCGCCGCCCCGGGCAGCCGCGGCTGGGCGGGTGGCCAGGGCATCCTGGCCGGCCCGGCCGGCGGGCTGCCGTCGATCGGGCTGCGGCTGGCCTCGGACCGGCGGCAGGTGCTGGTCGAGGTATGGGACGGTAACCCGGCGCCGCCGCTGCAGGGCTCCGGGCCGGCCAGCCAGGACAGCGAGAGCGGCCGCGGCCTTTTAATGGTGCAGCAGGTCAGCCGGCAGTGGGGTTACTACTACCCGGCCGCCGAGCCCGGCCCGGCCGGCGCTGGCCAGCCGCCGGTCAAGGTGGTCTGGGCGCTGGTCGCCGCGGTGCGCTGACCGTGGCCCCGGTCAGGACCGGCGCCGCCGGTCGCGGACGGCCAGGACAGCATTCCAGCGGGCCGCGCCGGCCAGGTCGCGGGCCCGTTCGGTGAGCCGGTAGTCCTGCCGGGTGGTGGCGTCGGCGGTGGCCCGGTCCAGGTCGTGGCCGTACCGTTCCAGCACGGAGTCGAAGTCGCGGCGCACCGGCTCCAGCAGGTCATAGCCGAACGACCGGTGGATCCGCGGGAACAGCGGCTTAAACAGCCGGGCCCGCTCGTGCAGCCCGGACGAGTACGACATCATGTCCTTCGGCCGCTGCCGGATGTAGTCCGGCAGCAGGTCGGCGAACGCGTGCCGGAGGATCCACTTGTCCTGGCCGTGGCGCTGCTTGAGGTCGCGGGGCAGCCGCATGGCCAGCTCGACCAGGGCCAGGTCGAGAAACGGGACACGGAGCTCGGTGCCGTGCCCCATGCTGGCCCGGTCCAGCCGCTGCAGCTCGGTCCGGCCCAGGTTGCGGATCTTGTGCAGGAACAGCCGGCGGGCCTGGTCCTCGCCGGTCCGGAAGTACATCGGGTAGCCGCCGAACAGCTCGTCGGAGCCGTCGCCGGACAGCACCACCTTCACCCCGCACTGGTGGATACGGCGGAACAGCGGCACCGACACCACCTCGTTGATGATGTCGCCGTACTCGGTCAGCTCGCCCAGCCGGATGGCCTCCCGGACGTCGGCCAGCTTGATGTCCCCCGGGCGCACCTCGATGACCTCGTGCCGCACCCCCAGGCCGGCGGTCAGGCGGCGGGCGTAGGCCAGGTCCAGGCTGCCCGGGGCCCCGATGGTGAACGCGACACAGTCCGGGTGCATCTCGCGCACGTGCAGCAGCGTGAGCGTGCTGTCCAGGCCGCCGGACAGGATGACGCCGACGGTCAGCCCGGTGTCCACCCGGACCCGGATGCTGTCCTCCAGCGTGGCCCGGATCAGCTTGGCCGCCTCGTCCGGGTCCTCGATGAGCGGCTGGCCCTCGCCCAGCCGGAGCAGGTCCACGTAGGGCGCCAGGTCGGGCCCGGCGGCCGCGCCCGGGCAGCCGGCCCGCGCCCAGCCGCCGTCGGCCCAGCCGTGGTGCCCGGGCGGCACCTCGCTGACCGGTGCGCCCACCCCGGTCAGCGCCTTCACCTCCGACGCCACGTGCAGGCAGCCGCCCCGGCGGGACCAGTACAGCGGCTTCACCCCCAGCGGGTCCCGGGCCAGGTAGACGCGGTCGGCGGCCGTGTCCACCAGGGCGAACGCGAACTCGCCACGCAGCCGCCGGACCGCGCCCGTGCCCCATTCGGCGAACGCCTCGAGCACCACCTCGGTGTCGCTGTCGCTGCGCAGCCGGTGGCCCCGGCTGGTCAGTTCGGCCTGCAGGGCCCGGTAGTTGAAGACCTCGCCGTTGTAGCAGAGCACCCAGCGGCCGTCGGCCGACCGCCAGGGCTGGACCGCGCGCTCGGCGTCCACGATGCGCAGCCGCTGGGTGCCGGCCAGCAGCCGGCCGGTGAGCAGCACTTCCTCCACCTCGCCGCGCGGCGCCAGCGAGGTGATCATCCGCTGGAATGCGGCCCGGTCCGGTTCCGGGCCGAGGATCAGGGCGATGCCGCACACCGCGGTCAGCCGCCCAGCCCGTGGCCGGTGGCCGTGCTGGCCCGCACCCCGGCCGCGAACTCCGGGCTGAGGCAGACGTGCCAGGCCTGCCCCTCGTCGATGACATTGACCTGGCCTGCCCGCTGCCGGCCCAGCAGCAGCCCCTCCAGTGCGGGCCGGGCGCCGAACTGGGCGAACCAGGCCATCTCGATATCCATCGCGTAGCCGACGCAGTGCGCGCTGGGCAGCGACGCGGCGTAGCCCAGCGCGCGCAGCCGGCGCTGGTGCTCGATGCTGCGGGCCAGGCTGGTCACCCACAGCGCGGGCGTCTGCGGCCCGGCCTCGGCGGCCAGGCCCGCGGCCAGCTGGTTCAGCAGCAGCACCGCCTCGGGGCGGGCCCGGGCGAAGCGGACTCCCGCGGTCCGCGGCGCGCCGTCCGGCCGCAGCCGCCGGGCCGCCGCGCGGACGGCCCGGGCGGGCAGCCCGCGGGCCTGGCGGCGGTACTGGAACAGCAGCCGGCCGTCGCGCCGCAACGGCTCGAGGTCGGCCAGCTCGGCCGAGCTGAGCAGCTGGGTATCGGTGACATAGGCCCGGGTCTGCCCCCACCACATGATGTCGATCAGGGCAAACAGGTGGATCCGGATATGGGCGGCCAGATCCCGGGCCGAGCTGCGGACGCTGGGCTGGTAATAACGGACCTCGCGGAGCAGCCGCGCCGCCGCGGCGTCGCTGCCGCCCGGTGTGGCCGAGAGCACCGCGGTAAGCTCGCGGTCCGGCATCCGGTCGGTGAGCACCTTCTCCGCCTTGGCCAGGTCCCCCGGGCCGGTGTAGCCGGCGATCTCCAGCAGCAGATCGGCCACCGCGTTGCGGTAAGCGGGCAGGTCGGGCCCGTTATTCAGCATGTGACCGAGAGTAACAGGTTGAAAGCTGTAAGTTAGGGAGATGGATTGTCCCCGGGCCGCGCGGTCCCGTTGCCATAATTTCCGGGCTGGGCCGATAGTCCAGTTAAATGACGAGTGAGGAGTCACCCGTGGCCGAGGCCAATGACTGGAATAGCAAGATAATCGCCGAGTTCCGGGCCAACGGGGGCCAGGTCGGCGGCCCGTTCCAGGGCAGCACGCTGCTCCTGCTGCACACCACGGGCGCCCGCAGCGGGCAGGAACGGGTCACCCCGGTGATGTACCGCGACCTCGGCGGCGGCAGCTACGCGGTGTTCGCGTCCAAGGCGGGCGCCCCGGTCAACCCCGACTGGTACCACAACCTGCGGGCCAACCCCGGGGTCAGTGCCGAGATCGGCACCAGCACCGGGCGGTTCACCGCCCGGGTGGCCGAGGGCGGCGAGCGGGACCGGATCTGGACCGCGCACAAGCAGGCCAACCCCGGCTTCGCCGACTACGAGCAGAAGACCACCCGGCAGATCCCGGTCGTGATCCTGGATCCCGTGCGGTAGCGGCGGAGCCCGTTTGAGCGGGCGGTTGGCGGTTAGTTGAGCATCCTCGTTCCCTGTAGAGGGTGGTCAAGGATGACTCAGACCCAAGCCGGCGGACGGAACGTGCTGGCCGAACTCGACCAGCGCCCGCCGACCGCGTTCTACTGGCGGCTGACCCTGCTCGCCTGCCTCGGTGGGTTCCTGTTCGGGTACGACACCTCGAACATCGGGGCCGCGCTCAACTTCGTGCCCTACCACCTGAACGGGTTCTTTACCGGGTATCTGGTGGCCGGCGCCTCGCTGGGCGCGGCGGCCGGGGCCATCTGCGCCGGGCCGATCGCCGACCACTTCGGCCGGAAATCCCTGCTCATCGCCGACGCACTGATCTACGCGGTGGGGTCGATCCTGTCCGCGGTCACCCCGGACGCCGCCGTGCTGCTCATCGCGCGGACCCTGATCGGGCTGGCCATCGGGGCCGACTCGGCCATCGCCACCGCGTATATCGCCGAGTACGCGCCGCGCGGCCGCCGCGGCGCGCTCAGCATGCTGCAGCAGTGGATGATCACCGTCGGCATCCTGATCTCCTACATCGTCGCGCTGATCATCCTCAAGATCGCCCCGGGCAGCGCGGGCACCGTGGACTGGCGGCTCATCCTCGGGCTTGGCGCCGTCCCGGCGCTGATCGGGCTGGCGCTGCGGACCAAGATGCCGGAGTCGCCCCGGTGGCTGATGCGGCATGGCCATTACCAGGGCGTGCAGAAGGCGCTGGCCACATTCGGGACCGAGGTGTCGCTGCAGGACGTGGAGTACACCGCCCGGGAACTGGACGAGGCGGACCGGCGCGAGCAGCGGCGCACCAACTGGACGGCAGGAGTGCGCCGGGCGCTGTTCGTGGTCTGCGTGTTCTTCATCTTCCAGCAGATCACCGGCATCAACGTGCCGCTCTACTACGGCCCGCACCTGCTCGGCCCGCTGTTCCAGGGCAGCAGCTCGCTGGTGGCCAAGACCATCGCGGGCGTCGAGGTCACCGCCCTGCTGACCGTGGTCAACGTGGGCGCCACCTACTTCGCGTTCCGCTGGATCGACCGGGTCGGCCGCCGCAAGCTGGCCATGGGCGGCTACACCGGCATGGCCGTGTTCGCCCTGTTCGCCGCTGCGGGCCTGACCTTCTTCACCGGCACCTCGCGCATCGTGGTCGTGATGATCGGCCTGGCCGCGTTTATCGCCTCGTTCGCCATCGGCGTCGGCGGCACCGGCTGGCTGCTGCAAGGCGAGGTGTTCCCCACCGCGGTGCGCGGCCGGGCCGCGTCCACCGGGGCCACCGTGGACTGGCTGGCCAACTTCGCGCTCATCGAGGTGTTCCCGGTCTGGCAGACCGGCATCGGCCTGGGCTGGGTGCTGGCCTGCTTCGCCGGGCTGTGCGTGCTCGCCATCGGCTTCGTGTACCGGTTCGTGCCCGAGACCAAGGGCCGGTCGGTGGAGGAGATCACCGGGATCTTCGAGCGGGAGGCCGAGGGCGCGTCCGCCGTGCAGGCCGCTGCCTAAGATGCGGGGGTGACGGACGGGCGCTGGGAGTTCTGGATCGACCGGGGTGGCACGTTCACCGACGTGGTGGCCCGGCGCCCAGACGGCACGCTGGCCGTCCGCAAGCTGCTCTCCGACAACCCCCGGGCCTACCCGGACGCGGTGCTGGCCGGGATCCGGGAGCTGCTCGGCGTGCGGCCGGGCGAGCCGATCCCGGGCGGCCAGATCGGCTCGGTCCGGCTGGGCACCACGGTGGCCACCAACGCGCTGCTGGAACGCCGCGGTGAGCCCACGGTGCTGGTCATCACCCGGGGATTCGGGGACGCACTGCGCATCGGCTACCAGAACCGGCCGCGGATCTTCGACCGCCGGATCGTCCTCCCCGAGCTGCTGTACGACCGGGTCATCGAGGTGACCGAGCGGGTCGGCGCGCACGGCGACGTGCTCGTCCCGCTGGATGCCGGCGCGGTGGCCGCCGACCTGGCCGCGGCGTATGCGGACGGCTTCCGGGCCGCGGCCGTGGTGTGCCTGCACGGCTACCGCTACCCGGCACACGAGGCGCGGATCGGCGAGCTGGCCCGGGCCGCCGGGTTCACCCAGGTGTCCGAGTCGGCCGCGACCAGCCCGCTGATGAAGCTGGTGTCCCGCGGCGACACCACGGTGGTGGACGCCTACCTGTCCCCGATCCTGGCCCGCTACGTGGACCAGGTGGCGGCCGAGCTGCCCGGTGTCCGGGTGCTGTTCATGCAGTCCAACGGCGGGCTGGCCGACGCGCGGCGGTTCCGCGGCAAGGACTCGATCCTGTCCGGCCCGGCGGGCGGCATCGTGGGCATGGCCCGGAGCAGCGCCGCGGCCGGGTTCGGCCGGGTCATCGGCTTCGACATGGGCGGCACGTCCACCGACGTGTCGCACTACGCGGGCGAGTTCGAGCGGCAGTACGAGACCGAGGTGGCCGGGGTCCGGATGCGGGCCCCGATGCTGAGCATCCACACCGTGGCCGCGGGCGGCGGGTCGGTGCTGCACTTCGACGGCAGCCGGCAGCGGGTCGGGCCGGACTCGGCGGGCGCCGTCCCCGGGCCCGCCTGTTACCGGCGCGGCGGCCCGCTCACGGTGACCGACGCCAACCTGATGCTGGGCCGGATCCAGCCGGGCTACTTCCCCCGGGTGTTCGGCCACCGCGGCGACCAGCCGCTGGACGCGGCCGTCACCGCGCGGCTCTTCGCCGGGCTCGCGGCCCAGATCAGCGCGGCGGACGGCCAGCCGCGAAGCAGCGCCGAGGTGGCGGCCGGCTTCCTGGAGATCGCGGTGGCCAACATGGCCAACGCGATCAAGAAGATCTCCGTGCAGCGCGGTTACGACATCACCCGGTACACGCTGGCCACGTTCGGCGGCGCCGGCGGCCAGCACGCGTGCGCGGTGGCCGACCAGCTCGGCATGACCACGGTGCTGATCCACCCGCTGGCCGGGGTGCTGTCCGCCTACGGCATGGGCCTGGCCGACGTGACCGCGATGCGCGAGTCCGCGGTGGAGGCCGAGCTGTCCGCCGCCGTCCTGGCCGCCGCGGCCGACCTGGCCCGGCGCCTCGAGTCCGAGGCGCGCGATGAGCTGGCCCGGGAGGGCGTTCAGCTAAATCATGTCCGGTCCGCCAGCCGGGCGCACCTGCGGTACGCCGGGACCGATACCGCGCTGACCGTGCCGCTGGCCGGCCCGGGCAGCCCGGCCGCCCTGGTCCGCGCGTTCGAGGCGGCGTACCGGCAGCAGTTCTCGTTCCTGATGCCGGGCAAGCCGGTCGTGCTGGAGGCCGTGTCGGTGGAGCTGACCGCGGCCCCCGCGGATACCGCGGCCAGCCTGCCCGCGGCGGGAGACGCGCGCCCGGCGGCCCGGGTGCCGATGTTCACCGGCGGCCGCTGGGCCGAGGTGGACCTGGTCCCGCGCGGCGGGCTGCGCCCGGGCGCGGTGCTGGCCGGGCCGGCCATCATCACCGAGGACTTCGCCACCACGGTGGTCGAGCCGGGCTGGCAGGCCGAGCTGACCGGCCGGGGTGACCTGGTGCTGACCCGGCCCGGCCCGGCCCCGGCCCGGCGCGTGGCCGGGACCGGTGCCGACCCGGTGCTGCTGGAGATCTTCAACAACCTGTTCATGTCGGTCGCCGAGCAGATGGGCGTCCGGCTGCGCAGCACCGCGCACTCGGTCAACATCAAGGAACGGCTGGACTTCTCCTGCGCCGTGTTCGACGCTGCTGGGCAGCTCATCGCCAACGCCCCGCACATGCCGGTGCATCTGGGGTCGATGGGCGAGAGCATCAAGATGGTGATCAGCCGCAACCCGGGCGCCATCCGGCCCGGCGACATCTTCATCCTCAACGACCCGTATCACGGCGGCACCCATCTGCCGGACATCACCGTGGTCACGCCGGTCTTCGGGACGGGACCGCGGGCGGGCAGCATCCTGTTCTTCGTCGCCTCCCGCGGCCATCACGCCGAGATCGGCGGGATCACGCCCGGCTCGATGCCGGCGTTCAGCCAGCGGGTCGAGGAGGAGGGCGTGCTCATCGACAACTGGCGGCTGGTGGCGGGTGGCTCGCTGCGCGAGGCGGAAACCGTGCACCTGCTCAGCTCGGCCGAGTACCCGTCCCGCGACCCGGCGGCCAACGTGGCCGACTTGCGCGCCCAGGTGGCCGCGAACGAGAAGGGGGCCGCCGAGCTGGGCCAGCTGGTGGCGGACTTCGGTCTCGACGTGGTGACCGCGTACATGGGCCACGTGCAGGACAACGCCGAGGAAGCGGTGCGCCGGGTCATTGCCCGGCTGCACGACGGGAGCTACCGCTACGAGCTGGACAGCGGGGCGGTGATCGGTGTCTCGGTCCGGGTGGACCAGGCCGCGCGGACCGCGGAGATCGACTTCACCGGCACGTCGGCGCAGCTGCCGGGCAACTTCAACGCCCCGTCGTCGGTGGCCATGGCGGCCGTGCTGTACGTGCTGCGCACCCTGGTCGACGACGAGATCCCGCTGAACTCGGGCTGCCTCAAGCCGGTCACCGTGATCATCCCGCCGGGCTGCCTGCTGGCCCCGTCCTACCCCGCCGCGGTAGCGGCCGGGAACGTGGAGACGTCCCAGGCGGTGACCGGGGCGCTGTACGCCGCGCTGGGCGTCCAGGCCGAGGGGTCCGGCACGATGAACAACGTCACGTTCGGTTCGGCCCGCCAGCAGTACTACGAGACGGTGTCCAGCGGGTCCGGGGCCGGGGACGGCTTCGACGGCACCGCGGTCGTGCAGACGCATATGACCAACTCCCGGCTCACCGACCCGGAAGTGCTGGAATGGCGCTACCCGGTCCGGCTGGAGTCGTATGCCATCCGCCGCGGCAGCGGCGGCGCGGGCCGGTGGCGGGGCGGTGACGGGGGCCGGCGGCGGCTCCGCTTCCTGGAGCCGGTGACGGTGAGCACGCTGAGCAGCCACCGCCGGGTCCCGCCGTATGGCATGGCGGGCGGCCAGCCCGGCGCGCTCGGCCGGCAGTGGGTGGAGCACGCCGACGGGCGGGTCACCGAACTGGCTGGCTGTGACACCGTCCAGGTCGCGGCCGGGGACGTGGTCGTGCTGGAAACCCCGGGCGGCGGTGGGTACGGCCCGCCGCGGTAGCCGGGGGATGGCGTTACCGGACGGGCTCGGCGTCCGGGTCGATGTCCTCGGTCTCGGGCTCGGCGGGCTCGGGTACCCAGGGGCTGCGCAGCGGGCGCAGGGCCGGAGCCAGCCGGGCCAGTTCGTTCAGCATCGCGGCGGCCGCCTCGGTCATGATCTCGTTGGGCTGCAGCCGCCGGCCGGCGTCCAGGAACTGCTGGACGAACGGGATGTTCACCGCCTCGAACAGCGGCACCATCTTGAGCGTGGTCACGACCTGCTTGAGCTGCTGCACGGCCCGGGTGCCGGCGGCCACCCCGCCGTAACTGGCGAACCCGACCGGCTTGTACTTCCACTCGTGGTGCAGGTAGTCGATGGCGTTCTTGGTGGCCGCGTTGTAGCCGTAGTTGTACTCCGGCAGCACGAAGATGAACGCGTCGGCCCGGTCGATGGTCGCGCTCCAGTCCCTGGTGTGCTGGTGCTCGTACTGATGCAGCCGGGGATGCCGGGGCTCGTCGAACATCGGCAGGTTGACCTCGGCCAGGTCCACCACCTCCACGGCAAACCGGCCGTCCGCCTCGGCGGCGGCGGTGATCCACTCCGCCACGGCCGGGCCGACCCGGCCGGGACGGGTACTGCAGATGACGATCTGAAGCAGGGGCCTGGGCACGGTGTTGACTCCTGAACGGGGCGCGGGTTCCGGCACGCTGGGCCTAGCGCAGGAACCCGCCGGGGTATTCCGGGCGGCACCGTGATTCTCGTTACCCGGGCGGTGCGGGGCCGCCGGTATGTGAGTATCGCCTCGATGACTGAGACCGCAGAACGCTGGCGCCAGGTGCGGCGCCTGGTCAACGAGGACCGGCTGACGCTGGCCGGGCTGGCCGCGGGGCTGTACCCGGACGCGGCCCGGGTGGCCGGCACCGACCTGCTGTGCCGCCCGGAATGGCTGCCCGCCGCCCCGCTCGACCTGGCCGGGATCGCCCTGCGCTGGTCCAGTGACCCGCCGCCCCCGCGCACCGACGCCACCGGGGCGGCGGCCGCGCACCTGCTCCCGCAGCACGCGCCGGGTGGACCGTTCGCCAGCTATGCGGCGGCCGTGGCGGCGGTTAACCCGCCCGCCCTGTTCCAGGACCGGATCTGTTACCGGCTGCTGGATGCCACCCTCGGCGATCACCCCCGGCTGACCATGGGGGAAACCCGGTACTTTGGGGCGACGAACCTGGGCCACGCCGTGGCCCACGAGCTCGCCGCCGCCCAGGACCGTGCGGTGAGCCAGGTCAGCCTGGGCGGGCTGCCGCTGCGCGCCGCGCTCGGCGACCCGTGCCAGCTGAGCCGCCGCGCCGCGCTCACCGCCGTCACCACGCTGACCCTGCGCCGGGCCCCCGATGGCACCGCGTCGTTCCTGCTGCACTGGCGTGACCCGGCCCGGGTGAACCACGCCGGTGGCGTCTACCAGGTGATGCCGGCCGGCATCTTCCAGCCGGTGACCGACGAGCCGGCCGCCCGGCACGCTGACTTCAGCCTGTGGCGGTGCATGACCCGGGAGTTCAGTGAGGAGCTCCTCGGCAGCCCGGAGGACTACCCGACCCGCGACGGGGTGCTGGACTACGCCCGGTGGCCGTTCGCCCGCGAGCTGGCCGCCGCTTGCGTGGCGGGCACGCTGCGGGTCCGCTGCGTCGGCCTGGGCGTGGACCCGCTCACCCTGGCTACCGACATCCTGACCGTGGCCGTGTTCGACAGCGAGGTCTTCGACCACCTGTTCCGCGACCTGGTCACGGCCAACGCCGAGGGCCAGGTGGTGACCGAGAACGGGTCGGCGGCCATCCCGTTCACCGCGGCCACCGTGGCCCGGTTCACCGGCGGGGCCGAGCCCATGCAGACCGCCGGGGCCGCGCTGCTCCGGCTGGCCTGGGCGCACCGCCGCACCCTGCTCGGCTGACCCAGCCCGGGCCCGGCCCGGAAGCTGGTGACCTGATCGGCGGCGGCGTGGCGGCGGCCTGCCGGGTAGCGCTCACCCGTAGCTGGAGTAGCGCTCACCCGTAGCTGGATAAGACGGCACCCGCTCGTAGCTGGATGAGACGGCACCCGCCACACGGGGCCAAGCGGGGCGCTGGGAGCGCTCTCCGTCCTGGCGACGGTGGGTCTTGCGGTCCCACGAGACCGCCGTACCACTCGGCCCCCAACAGGCCTGCCACCGCCCGTGAGCCCCGCGCAGCGGGTGTCACAACACCCAGGCTGCTCCCTGGCCGCGGCGGCGGGCAGGGCCGTTCGGCCCCGGCCCGTGGGACCCTGGTCCTGTCAGAGCTGAGGTGTTTTGCCCCTCGTCCCGCGCGGCATCACGTGCCAGGGTGGGTATCAGCAACACCAGTAATCGCCGGGTTGAGGAGGACGACATGGCAGCGAAGCCAGTGGTCGCGGGGGTGGACGGCTCGCCGGAATCGGTGCGGGCGGTGGAATGGGCGGCCCGGGAGGCTGTGCTGCGCGGCACGACGCTGCGCCTGGTGGCGGTGGCGTCGATGCCGCCCCGGATGCGCCCGAACCCGGCCACCCCGGACACCGTGGCCGGCCATATCGAGCAAGCCACGAATCAGGCCCTGGCCGCCGCGGCCAGCGAGGCCAGCAACGATGCCCGGGACCTGCCGGTGGACACCCAGCTGCTGGACGGGGTGGCCCCGGCCCAGGCCCTGGTGGACTGCGGGAAAGACGCCCTGATGCTGGTGCTCGGGTCACGCGGGGCCGGCGGGTTCAGTGCGCTGGTCCTCGGCTCAGTGAGCCGGTACGCGGCCACGCACGCGCCCTGCCCGGTGGTGGTGGTGCGGGAAGAGACCATGGCCGCGCACCGCGAGGTCGTGGTCGGGGTCCGGGATCCAGCCCAGTCCGCGGCCGCCCTCAGCTTCGCGTTTGAGGAGGCCGCCCTGCGCAAGGCCCGGCTGGTGGCCACGCACGCACGGTCCCGGTCGGCGTTCCGCGGGCACGACGAGGCGCCGGACGAAGAGCAGCGCGCGCTGGAGGCGCTGCTGGCCAGCTGGCGGGAGAAGTACCCGGACGTCACGGCCAGCGCCGAGGTCATGCAGGCGCATCCGGGGCGGGTGCTGTCCGGCGCGTCGGCCCGGGCCGACCTGGTCGTGCTGGGCCGGCACACGCCCGGGGAGGGGTCAGGACCGGGGGTCGGCTCGGTCACCCACTCGGTGCTCAGCCATGCGCACGGCCCGGTGGTTTCCGTCCCGGGCGATTAAGACCGGCGGCGGGGGACCGGGCCGGCGCCGCACCGCCGCTCAGGGCCCGACGCCGGGCACCGGGCGGCCGTCTTCCAGGTAGCGGGGGCCGGTGCCGCGCCGGGCTGCCCTGACCCGGCGCCGGATCGGCTTGCGCAGCAGGTCCAGGGCGGCGGGCACCGGGAGCAGCCGGTACTCGGAGATCTCCTCCGGCTGCAGCACGATCGCGGCCAGGGCACGGTCGGGCAGCGCGCCGCAGTCGAACAGGAAGCGCAGGCCGCCCGGCCGCCCCGGGCGGGGAAGCCGGAAGTCCACGCAGGCCAGCCGGCCGTGCTGCACGTCCAGCCCGCATTCCTCGCCGACCTCGCGGCGGCAGGCCGCCCATGGGGTCTCCCCGTCCGCCTCCATCACCCCGCCGGGGATGGTCCAGCCCGACTTGTAGACCGGCTTGAGGATGAGCAGCCGGCCCGCGTGATCGAAGATCATCGCTCCCGCCGAGGCCGGGATGGCGGGGAGCGGCGGCTCGGGGCCGGCGGGGAGCGGCGGCTCGGGGCCGGCCGGGAGCGGCGGCTCGGGGCCGGCCGGGAGCGGCGGCTCGGGGTCAGCGGGATGCTGAGGCGCGGTCACGCCAGCCACGCTACGGCCTGGCCGCCGCGGGGCCTGGGACCAACCCGCTCTCGCCCGCCCCGGATCTGGACCCTAAGCTGAGGCCGTGCCCGCGCGCAGCAGAAGTGATGTTGGCATCCCGGAGAACATCCGCGCCTGCCTGTTCGACCTGGACGGCGTACTCACCCAGACGGCTGTGGTGCACGCCGCGGCCTGGCAGGAGATGTTCGACGGGTTCCTGCGCCAGTGGTCGGCGCGGACCGGCCAGCCCGAGGCCCCGTTCGACCCGGTGGCCGACTACGACACCTATGTGGACGGGAAGCCGCGGGCCGACGGCACCCGCTCGTTCCTGAAGTCCCGGGGGATCGACCTGCCTGAGGGCAGCGCCACGGACCCGCCGGGGACGCCCACCATCGCGGGGCTGGGCAACCTGAAAAACGACATCGTGCTGCGCCGGATCGCCGAGGATGGGGTGCAGGCCTATCCGGGCTCGGTGCGCTATCTGCACGCGGTCGCGGCGGCCGGGCTGCTCCGGGCCGTGGTCACGTCCAGTGCCAACTGCGCCAGCGTGCTGGCCGCGGCCGGCCTCACCGGCCAGTTCGACACCGTGGTGGACGGCCAGGTGGCCACCCGGGAACAGCTGGCCGGCAAGCCGGCCCCGGACACCTACCTGGCCGCGGCCCGGGCGCTCGGCGTGCCGCCCGCCGGGGCGGTCGTCTACGAGGACGCCCTGGCCGGGGTGGCCGCCGGCCGGGCCGGCCAGTTCGGCTACGTGGTGGGTGTGGACCGGGTCGGCCAGGCTGATGCGCTGCACGCGGCCGGGGCCGATGTCGTCGTGAAAGACCTGGCCGACCTGCTGGGGGAGTGATGATCCAGCATCCGTCCTTCCCAGCCGACCCCTGGTCGCTGCGCGAGACCACGCTGCACAGCAACATGCTGGCCCAGACGGAGTCCCTGTTCGCCCTGGCCAACGGTCATATCGGCTGGCGGGGCAACTTGGACGAGGGGGAACCGCACGGGCTGCCCGGGTCGTACCTGAACGGGGTCTACGAACAGCGCCCGCTGCCGTATGCGGAAGCGGGGTTCGGCTATCCCGAGTCCGGCCAGACGATGATCAACGTCACCAACGGCAAGCTGATCCGGCTGCTGGTGGACGACGAGCCGTTCGACGTGCGCTACGGCGAGCTGCTGCGGCACGAGCGGACGCTGGACTTCCGGGCCGGCACCCTGACCCGCGTCGTGGAGTGGGCGTCCCCAGCCGGGCGCCCGGTCCGGGTCACCTCGGTCCGGCTCGTCTCGCTGACCCAGCGCTCGATCGCGGCCATCCGCTACCAGGTCGAGTCGCTGGACGGCCCGGCCCGGGTGGTGCTGCAGTCCGAACTGGTAGCCAACGAGCAGCTACCCACGATCAGCGGCGACCCCCGGGTCGCGGCCGTGCTCGAGGCGCCGCTGGAAGCAGTCGAGCACGGCTCGGCCAACCTCCGGGCCGGGCTGATCCACCAGACCCGGAATAGCGGCCTGACCCTGTGCGCCACCATGGATCACCGGCTGGACTGCGCGGCCAGCCTGTACCAGTCCATCGAGACCCGGGACGACCTGGCCCGGCTGACGGTGGGTGGCCGGCTGGGCGACGGCCAGCGGCTCTGCCTGGACAAGTTCGTGGGGTACGGCTGGTCCGCGGTCCGGTCCCGGCCTGCGCTCCGGGACCAGGTCGAGGGGGCGCTCCTGGTCGCGGCGGAATCGGGGTGGGACACGCTGTGCGCCGAGCAGCGCGGCTACCTGGATGACTTCTGGAGCCGCGCCGACGTGGAGCTGGACGGTGATGACGAGATCCAGCAAGCCGTCCGGTTCGGCCTGTTCCACGTGCTGCAGGCCGGGGCGCGGGCCGAGGGCCGCCCCATCCCGGCCAAGGGGCTGTCCGGGAACGGCTATGACGGGCACACGTTCTGGGACGCCGAGACGTATCGTGCTCCCGGTGATCATCTACACCACCCCGGGCGCCGCCGCACACGAGCTGCGCTGGCGGCACAGCACGCTGCCCAGGGCGACCGAACGGGCCCGCCAGCTCGGCCTGCGGGGTGCCGCATTCCCGTGGCGGACCATCTCCGGCGACGAATGCTCCAGCTACTGGCCGGCCGGCACGGCCGCGTTCCACGTCAACGCGGACATCGCCGCCGCTGTGATCCGTTACGTCGACGCCACCGGCGACGAGCAGTTCGCCAGCACCACCGGGCACGATCTGGTGGTGGAGACGGCGCGGCTGTGGCGGTCGCTGGGTTACCTGGACGACTCCGGCACGTTCCGGATCGACGGCGTCACCGGGCCGGACGAGTACAGCGCGATCGCGGACAACAACCTGTTCACCAACCTGATGGCCCAGCAGAATCTCAGTGCCGCCGCCGACCTGGCCGAGCAGTACCCGCAGCGGGCCAGGCACCTGCGGGTGTCGCCCGACGAGATCGCCTCCTGGCGGACCGCGGCGGACGGCATGCTCATGCCCTACGACGAGAAACTGGGCGTGCACCCGCAGGCCGAGACGTTCACCGAGCACCAGGTCTGGGACTTCGCCGGGACACCCGCACAGGACTACCCGCTGCTCTCGCACTATCCATACTTCGACCTGTACCGGAAGCAGGTGGTCAAGCAGGCCGACCTGGTGCTGGCCATGCAGCTGTGCCCGGACGCGTTCACCGCCGAGCAGAAGGTGCGCAACTTCATCTACTACGAGGCGCTCACCGTCCGGGATTCCTCGCTGTCCGCGTCCGCCCAGGCCGTGATGGCCGCCGAGACCGGCCACCTCGACCTGGCCTACGACTACCTGGCCGAGACGGCCCTGATGGACCTGGCCGACCTGGAGCACAACACCCGCGATGGGCTGCATCTCGCAGCCCTGGCCGGAGCGTGGATGGTGCTGGTGGCCGGCTTCGGCGGGATGCGTAACCGGAGGGGCCAGCCGCCCAGCTTCGCGCCGCGGCTGCCCCCCGCGCTGACCCGGCTCTGCTTCACCATCTGCCTGCGCGACCGCCGGCTCCGGGTGGACATTGAGCCGGAACGGGTCAGCTATGGGCTGGACGGCCCCGGCCCCCCAATCGACATCCAGCATTACGGCGAGACGGTCAGCGTGACCGGCGACCCGCCCCAGACCTGCCGCATCCCGGACCGGCCGGTCCGGTCGCGGCCCGCGCAACCGGACGGCCGGGCACCAGCGCGCCGCGATCCGGTCCCTCACCGGCCGGGCCGGGCTATCCCTGACCGGCCGGGCCGGGCTAACCGCAAATCTGGCGGCCGCTGATCCGGTACGGGGTGATTTGCACGTAGACGTCACGGGCGCCACCGGCCCACGGCTGCAGCCCGGTCCGCGCCTCCAGCCGGCGCACCTGCTCCTCGGTGCGCACCCGGGCTGCGCGGCCGGTCAGCAGCACGCTCCAGCCCTGGCTCATCGCCTCGTCGAGGCGGTCCACCTCGAACCCGACTGGGCAGTCCAGCCGGGCCGCCAGTTCGGTGTCCGCGCCCGTGCGCAGCACCACCACCTGCCCGTTCATGGCGTAGTTGACCGGGAATACGACCGGGCCGTCCACGTTGTCGAACACCACGCGGCCGATCCCGCCCCCCGCGATCAGGTCATAGCAGTCGTCTGGGGACAGGATGCGCAACGTCGGCCGCGGGCGCGGTGCGCCGGGCCCGGGCGGCCGCCCGGTGCCCGCCCCGAGCAGGAACTCGGTGCTGGTCTCCAGGGCGGCAGCCAGCTGGCGCAGGGCAGCCTCCGTCGGCCTGGCCGGATTGTTCTCCAGATAGGCCAGATAGGGGACGCTCATCCCAGCCTGCGCCGCAAGCTCCTGCTGGGTGAGCTTCAGCTCCCTGCGCCGCTGGCGTACCCGGGTACTGAGATCGCCCGGGTCAGCCATCGCGGGTCCGGGTGTCCTGACCCGGGCTGCTACCCGGCCGGTTCCGGCCTGCTGCCTGGCAGTCATAGTTCTCCTCCGGTGCCGCGATGGGCTGGCTGCGGTTTCCCTTGTGCCACCTCTCATGCTGGTCCCCGGCCGACCTGGGCCGCAGCGGTCCGAGGTCCCACCCGGGCCGGCCTTTCGTCCCGCCGCCATCCCCGGCTGTTGCGACTCTTTGCCGATTAGAGGACTTTTGTTCCTAGCGCTCCGGCGGGCGCTGAGCCAAGCTGTGCTGGGGGGTAAATGCGCTGGCGGGGTACCGGGAGGATGTCACGATGGGACACACCGCCAGCGACGCGGCGCCGCGGCGGATCCTGGTCGGTGTGGCCGGGTCGGCGGCCGCCGTGGCCGCAGTGACCTGGGCCGCCCGGGAGGCCGCGCTCCGCGGGACCGTGCTGCACGCGGTACACGCCTGGGAACCGGCCGTGCGGGGCCGGGCCCCCTACGCGCCCGGCGTGCGTGGCCTGGACCATAGCGACGAGCGGAAGGCGGCCGGCACGCTGCTGCGGGCCGTGGTCCAGGAGGGATTCGGTGCTGCCCCAGGCCGCCTGGACGGCGTGGACCTCCTGGGCGGCGCGGACCACCCGGATGGCTCGGACCACCTGGATGGCTCGCGGCCAGGCGCAGGGGATCCGCTGCTCGAGGTGGTCGAGGGATCGCCGGCGCAGGTCCTGCTGCACTGCGCGGCCGGTGCGGAACTGCTGGTGCTCGGCGGCACCCAGGCCGAGGACCACGCTGGCGGCCAGCCCGCCGCTGACCTCGGCCCGGTGGCCCGGGCCTGCCTGCGCGCGGCGCCGTGCCCGGTGGTCACGGTGGCTTCGCAGCACGTGCGCAACGCCGGCCTGGGTGCGCTACGGAATCTGGTCGGCGCACTCGGCTAGACCGGGCGCCCTGACCGGCCAGACCGGTGCCCTGACCCGCGCCGGGCGGCCAGGACCATCGGCCCGGCTGGACAGGTCCAGACGTCCCGCCGCGCCGGGCGCAGTGCCCACTAGTCACAGCAGGCTCGGGAGCCTACCGTTCTACATGTCAGGGCCATGGCGCCCGGCCAGGCCATGCATCAGGAGGCAGCAATGCCTGGAATTGTTGTGGGATATGACGGATCGGCGCACTCCGAACGGTCACTTGAATGGGCCATGAAAGAGGCACAGCTGCGCCACGCTCCGCTCACTGTTCTGGCCGTGCACCAGGTCGCGGTGAGTGCCTGGACCCGCGCCCCGATCACCTACCCGGTGGATGAGCAGGACGTAGCCCGGGCCCGCACCGCGGCTCAGGAGAGCGTGGACAAGGTGGCCAGCCAGGTAGGCGGCGAGCGTCCCGCGATCACCGTGCAGGCGGTCAGCGGCGTGGCGGCCGAGGAACTGATCAAGGCAGGCGAGAATGCCGACCTGCTGGTGGTCGGCTCCCGGGGCAGCGGTGGTTTTGGCCGTCTGCTGCTGGGCTCGGTGAGCAGCCAGACCGTCCACCACGCCCCGTGCCCAGTCACGGTGATACCCGGAGCGGCAGCCAGCTGACCCACCGCGAACGGGCGCTGAACCCACGTGTTATGGGTTCAGCGCCCGTTCGCATGATCATCCGTCGTACTCGGCCACCTCGGTGCGGTAGCGGCGGCCGGCCGGTGTGGTCCAGGTGAAACGGCCGGGGCTGGTCTGGGCCAGGCTCCAGCCCGGGGTCTGCTTGCATTTGTGATGCCGGCGGCAGAGCGGTCCGAGGTTGCACTCGCAGGTTCGGCCGCCGGACTGGTATGCGGTCGTGTGGTCGAGATCGCACTGCTGTGCGGGGCGCCGGCATCCCGGGGCGGTGCAGGTGGGATTGCGGATCTGGACGAGGTGCCGAAGCGACAGGCTGGGCTGGTAGCCGGTGGATTCCCGGCGGTGGCTGCAATCGCCCGTCTCGACAGGCTTGATCGTCACCGTGCGGACCCAGTCCGCCAGGCCGGGAGGACCGCCCGGGGGCCTGCCCGGCGGACCGCAGCCGGGTGGGCGCGGTCTGTGCCGCGCGCAGCCGTGCGCTACCGGCCGCCCGGCCGGGTCGGTGAGGGTGATGCACCATCGGCTGGCGGGGTTGGTGGCGAGCCCGGCGGCGACGGCCCGGGCGTCGTCGGCGTCCAGCGGGCCGAACCCGGCGGCTTCGCCGGGCGCCTGGGACCAGCCGAGCCAGGTGGCCAGCGGCATGGTGAGGTGGACACTGCCGCGCAGCCCGGACGGCCCGGACGGCATTGGCGGCTGGGGCTGGGTCCGGGGGGACTGGTGTTGCGCGGGTCCGGGCGGAAGCGGTTCGGCCGCGCCGGGCGGTTCGGCTGCGCCGGGCGGGTTGGCTGCGCCGGGCGGAGGCGGTTGGCTGCGCCGGGCGGGTTGGCTGCGCCGGGCGGGTTGGCTGCGCCGGGCGGGTTGGCTGCGCCGGGCGGGTCGGCTGCGCCGGGCGGGTCGGCTGCGCCGGGCGGGTCGGCTGCGCCGGGCACGTCGGCTGGACCGGGCGGGCACGTGCTGGTGCCGGCCGTGGTGGGCTGGCCGGTGAGCAGGTACAGGTAGGCGCGGGCGCGGAGCTGATCCAGGGTGCCGTCGGCACCGCCGTCACGCAGGCTGATGGCCAGGGCGGTGAGGGCGCGGTCGGCGGCGAGCACCTGGCCAGCCGGCAAGTCCCGGCCGGCCAGCGCGGCGGTCCCGGCGGCCTCGGGGAACGTTTCCACCCGGGCGTCCTGGAGGGCCTTCTCCTTGCGCCGTTTGGCGGCCGCCGGGTCGGCGGCGATGACCGCGCGGCGAGCGGCCCGGCGCAGCTCGGCGGTGGTCTGCCCCGGGGCCTTGCCGATGATCTGTGCCTCCACCTCGGCAGCGTGCTCGTCGTCCAAGCCGGTGAGCTCATCGGCGATGATCTCGGCCCGGCGTTCGTCGAGGCGCCCAGCGGCCAGCGCGGCCCGGGTCAGCGGCAGCCGATCCAGCCCGACGGCCAGGCTCAGCATCCGGTCGGCACTCCACGTGGTCAGCGTCAGGGCGACGGCGACCTCGTCATTGACGTGCTCGACTGGCCGCCAGTCAGCACTGGCCCGGGCTTCCGCCCTCCGGCGGGCGGCGAGCTGGGAGATGGCTGACAGCTTCATCTCGGCCGCCCACGCACCCAGCCGATGGGCGGCTTGCAGCAGCCCGGTCAGCTGGTCGTCGTCCAGGTGCTCGGCTCCTGCCTGCTGCACTTGGCCGGCCAGGAAGGCGAGGTCCGGGCCTGGTGGCATCACATCAGCCGGGCCCTCGTGGGTGAACGCCGCCCGCGGAGCCGGAGGCGGGGCAGTGGCGGGGCTGGGGTCGGCGGAGCCGGGCGAAGGGAAGTACTCCTCAAGCAGATCGTCCGGCAGCCACTCATGGTCCCAGTCAGTGCCGTACTCATCGGGGTCAATCCCGTACGGCTCGTCCTGGTCAGCTAACCGGCCCTCAGCCCGATCGTCAGGTGTTCCCGCGGGCGGGAGGGGGTGCGGGGGGACTGGCACCCTTGATCACCTCCCGCCCGGGCTGGGAACTCCGGCTACCCGATAATAGTAGCGAAGCACGGCGAGCTTGTCAGCTAAATTTCGAATATTTTCTCGAACAGAGTCTGAGAGCTGGCCGCCTGCCGGGCCTGGCCTGGCTCAGCGGTACCGCCGGGCGGAGAGCGCGGCCCGCACGGTTCAGCCTTGGGAACACCGATCGCGAGCGCATCACGGTTTTCGCACGAATTCGGCAGAATGGCCGCGACGTATTCTGTTATCGTGCTGACTGCCGTCTTAATGATCGTTTCCGTGGCGGCTCAGAGTAACGCGCGCCGCTGCTTCTCCGGCCGCCGCCGACTGCCTGACCAGGTACGAATCCCCTTCGCAACCTCGGCTGAACGATACCTGGGGAATTCCTAACCGAAGTATGTCGATTCGGTCTCAAATGCTGAGCGGCTAGGTCTACTGTGATCGCCCGGGAGCGGAATCCGGAAAGGGGAGAGGGGGCCATAACATGGCCTACCGGGAGAACTGGGGTTCCGGGCGGCGGTCGCGGCGCAGGCTCGTTGCGGTCGTGGGTGTGCTGGCGGTAGTGGCCGGGGTCGGGGTGGCCCTGCTCGTCGCGCCACACCTCGGGACGGTGTTCGGTACCGCCAGCAACACGGCAAACGTGGCGGACTGTGCCGCACCAGGCGCGGCGTCACCCACGGCGCCGGCCCCGGGCGCGCCGCCAGGCACCGCATCCGACCCGGCCACATCGGCCGGCACCGTATCCGGCTCGGCCGCCCCGAACGCAGCCGGCCCGGCAGTTCCGGGCGCAGCGGTCTCCGGTATGAGCGCCGCGGATGCGGCCGCCGGCAGCAGCACGAGTGCGGCCACGCCGACCACGCCCGACCCCGCGGCAACTGCGCCCGCCAGCGCCGCGGCCACCCCGCCCGGCAGCGCCGCTGCCGGCGCGCCACCCGCGACGGCGCCAGCCGCGACGGCCCCAGCCGCGACGGCGCCAGCCGCGACGGCGCCAGCCGCGACGGCGCCAGCCGCGACGGCGCCGGCCACGACGGCGCCGGCCACGACGGCTCCAGCCACGAGCACGGCGACGGCATCGGGCGCGGCGACAGCATCGGCCACGCCGACCCCCGCCAACTGCGCTACCGCGACCGCATCGGCCACCCCGGCCGCGGTGAGCGCGGCCAACGTGTCCTGCGACATCGTGGTGCCCGCGCGCCCGCTGACCGCGGCCGGGCTGGCCACCCCGTACCAGCTCACCGGGCCAGACGGCATGTCACCGGCCGCCTCCGGCTGCACGATGGCCAACGCGACTAACCTCGGTGCGTTCGTGCAGGCCACGATCCTGAACCGGGTCACCGGGCGGCTCAGCGTCTATGAGCCGCTGGTGATCACGCAGGGCACCACGGCCGCGGCGGCGCCGGTGCTGCCGCGGCTACCCCGGCACGCGGTCGTGACCATCGACTTCGGCTTCAACGGCACGAACCTGACTCAGGTCGGTGCCACGTCAGGCGCACTGGCCGAGGGCCGGTGCGTGAACGGCGAGCCGGGCTCGATTTTCGGGCAGGTGTCGTTCTGCAACGGGACCAGATTCTTCCGGGCCGCGTTCCGGGCCGAACGGGAGGGGCGGCTGCGGATCCCGGCCATCGGGACGTCACCCAAGACCGGGCAGCCGTGCCCGACTACGCGCAGCTTCACCCTGGTCGATCAGGACCCGAGCGACAATGTCACCACGACCTACCTGCTCACCGCGAGCGGGCAGACCGCGCAGTTCAACGCGGTCAACAAGGCTGCGCTGGCCGGGGCCATGCCGATCAACAACGGCAGCGACAACGAACTGCTCGACGCGTTCCTGGACCCCACCATCGGCTGCACCCCGTTCGAGGCACGGGACTTGTCCCAGGCGGGTGCGCCCGGCACGTCGCAGGCCCTGGACGAACTGTCCGCGGCCCGGAACCAGCAGGCGCCGGTCGCGCTGGTCCCGGAGAACGACGAGATGGTGCTGGTCAACAACGCGTTCAGCGTGCCGAAGACCGACCTGTACCGGGCCGAGGTGGGCCAGCCACTGGTGTCGCCGCTCACGGTGGCCAGCGATCCAGCCAGCTTCTGCCAGAACATGGTGAACATCCAGACGCCGTTCCTGGCCAGCAATCAGGCTCTGCTGACCACCGGCGCTACGCCGGTCCCGGGGGTAGGGGACAACCTGCTGACGTTCATGGCCAACCGGCTGAACATGTCCTTCACCAACCTCAACTGCCAGAACTTCGGCCTGACCAACCCGGTCACGGTCACTCTCGACGCCAACGGCGCGGCGACCGCCGCCACGTTCAACACCGCCCCGCAGCGGGTCACCAACCCGGGCCTGACCCAGCTGCCCCGGCCCGGCCACCGGATGGGACGCGGTCACCACCGGCTGATGGACCCGTCCGGCATGTAAGCAGCGCCACCAGGAACGCCCGCGGACCGCACGGCCCGCGGGCGTTCTGCCGGATGGGGTGCTGGCGTGGCCGGCCCCGGTGGCCAGCGTGGTGCGGGGACCGGGTAGACCGGACGGGTGCCCAGCGCCGTCGTCGATGCCCACGTCCATTTGCTGCCGCCCCGGCTGCAGGCTGCGATCCGTGGCTTCTTCGCGGACCGCGGCTACCCCAGTCACGGCTTCGCTTACCCGGCCGATCCCGGTGAGGTGTGCGACCGGCTGGCCGCCGAGGGAATCACCGAAGCGTGGTCACTGCCGTACGCGCGGCGTCCTGACTCGGCGGCCAGCCTGAACGAGGAGATGGCCCGGTTCGCCGCCCAGCAGGACGGCCCGCTGCGGGTCATCGGCGGCTGCACCGTGCACCCGGCCGACGGCCAGCCGGCCGACGTGGTCCGGGCCGCGGTGGAGGACCTCGGGCTGCGGGTGCTCAAGCTGCACTGCTCGGTGGGCGGCTTCCCGGCCGATGACCGGCGCCTCGATCCGGTCTGGGAGTACGTGTCGGAGGTGGCGCTCCCCGTCGTGCTGCATGCCGGGCACGCCCCGGACGGGTACACCGAGGCGGCCGAACTGGCCCCGGTGGCCACCGTGGCCCGCCGTCACCCGGCGGCCCGGATCATCATCGCGCACTGCGGGCATGCGGCCAGCGGCGAAGCGCTGCGGCTGGTCGCCGAGCACCCGCAGGTGCACGCCGACCTGACCCCGGTGCTGCACGAGCCGGTCCGGCCCGCCCCGGCGCAGCTGGCCGCGGTGGCGGGCAAGGTGCTGTTCGGCTCAGACGCACCCAACACCGGGCTGGGCGTGTCCAGCCTGCTGGCCGGCCTCGACGGCCAGCTGTCAGCGGAAGCCCGGGCGGCCATCACCGGCGGCACGGCGCGGCGGCTGCTGGGCGAGATCCGGGCCTGAAAAGCCGCCGCCCCATCCCAGCGGGGATGGGGCGGCGGCTCGTTGCAGCTGGGCTAACCTCAGGCTGCCACGGCGGCCTGGTGGGTGGCTGGCTCCAGGGCCAGACCGAGCACTTCGCGGACGTCGCTGACCGCGTGCACGGTCAGCTGGTTCCGCACGTCCTCGGGCACATCCTCCAGGTCGGGCTCGTTCCGCTTGGGAATGAGTACCGTGCTGATACCGGCCCGGTGCGCGGCGAGCAGCTTCTGCTTCACCCCGCCGATCGGCAGCACCCGCCCGGTCAGCGACACCTCACCGGTCATGGCCACGTCCGAGCGGACCAGCCGGCCGGACAGCAGCGAGGCCAGCGCGGTGGTCATGGTGACCCCGGCGCTCGGCCCGTCCTTGGGCACCGCACCGGCGGGCACGTGCACGTGCACGCCGCGGTCCTTCAGGTCGCCGACCGGCAGTTCCAGTTCCGCGCCGTGCGAGCGCAGGTAGGACAGCGCGATCTGGGCCGACTCCTTCATCACGTCACCGAGCTGCCCGGTGAGCGTGACGCCGGTGGTGCCAGTTTCCGGGTCGGCCAGCGACGCCTCGATGAACAGCACGTCGCCGCCGGTGCCGGTGACGGCCAGGCCGGTGGCCACACCCGGGACCGCGGTCCGCGCGGCCGACTCCGGGGTGTGCCGGGGGTGCCCCAGGTACCCGTGCAGGTCGGCCACGTCCACGGTTACGGGCAGCGCCGCCTCGCCGGTCGCCACCTGGGCCGTGATCTTCCGCAGCACCCGCGCGATGGTCCGCTCCAGTGACCGGACCCCCGCTTCGCGGGTGTACTCACTGGCCAGCCGGTGCAGCGCGGCGTCGGTCAGCGTCACGTCGGACGCGTCCAGACCGGCCCGCTCCAGCTGCCGGGGCAGCAGGTGCCCCTGGGCGATGACGACCTTCTCGGCCTCGGTGTAGCCGTCCAGCTGGATCAGCTCCATCCGGTCCAGCAGCGGGCCCGGGATGGTCTCCAGCGCGTTCGCGGTCGCGATGAACAGCACGTCCGACAGGTCGAGCTCGACCTCCAGGTAGTGGTCGCGGAACGTGTGGTTCTGCGCCGGGTCGAGCACCTCGAGCAGCGCCGCGGTGGGGTCACCGCGGTAGTCCGCGCCGAGCTTGTCCACCTCGTCCAGCAGCACGACCGGGTTCATCGAACCCGCTTCGCGGATGGCCCGGACGATCCGGCCGGGCAGCGCGCCGACGTAGGTACGCCGGTGACCGCGGATTTCCGCCTCGTCCCGGACACCACCCAGCGCGACCCGGGCGAACTTGCGGCCCATGGCGCGGGCCACCGACTCACCCAGCGAGGTCTTGCCCACCCCGGGCGGTCCGGCCAGGGCCAGCACCGCGCCGCTGCGGCGGCCGCCGACCAGGGTCAGGCCCTTGTCCGAGCGCCGCTTGCGCACGGCCAGGTACTCGATGATCCGGTCCTTGACGTCGTCCAGGCCGGCGTGATCCGCGTCCAGGATGGCCCGGGCGCCGGTGATGTCATAGGCATCGTCGGTCCGCTCGTTCCACGGGATCTCCAGCACCGTGTCCAGCCAGGTGCGGATCCAGCTGCCCTCGGGGGAGGCGTCGCTGGTCCGTTCCAGCTTGGCCGCTTCCTTCATCGCGGCATGCGCAACGTCATTTGGGAGGTTGGCCTTTTCGATCCGGGCCTTGTAGTCCTCTTCCTCGGTGCCGGGCTCGCCGTCCAGCTCAGCCAGCTCCTTGCGGATCGCGGCCAGCTGCTGGCGGAGCAGGAACTCCCGCTGCTGCTTCTCCATGCCCTCGCGGACGTCGTTCTGGATGGTCTCGGCCACGTCCAGCTCGGCCAGCTGCTCGCGGGCCCACCCGGTGAGCAGCTCGAGCCGCTGTTCCGGGTCGATCGTCTCCAGCAGCTGCTGGCGCTGATCCATGGTCAGGTACCCGGCGTAGCCGGCGCTGTCGGCCAGCGCGGATGGGTCACTAATCCGCTGCAGCACATCGACCACCTGCCAGGCGCCGCGCTTCTGCAGGATGGTGGCGGCCAGCCCGCGGTACTCGCGGGCCAGTTCCTGGGCGCGTGCCGAGGCCGGCGGCTCCTCCACCACCGTGCCCTCGACCCACAGAGCCGCGCCCGGGCCGGTCGTGCCGACGCCGATGCGCACCCGGGACAGGCCCCGGATCACCGCGGCGGGCTCACCACTGGGCAGCCGCCCGGTCTGCTCGACCGCGCCGAGCGTGCCCAGTGCGGAGTACTTGCCATCCAGCCGCGGCACCAGTAGCACCTGCGGCGTCTTGTCTGACGCACCTGGCACCGCCGCGGACATCTGCGCGGCCTGGATCGCCGCGCTGGCCTCAGTAGCGGAGGTGTCCAGCGGCACCACCATCGTCGGCAGCACCACTGAATCGTCCAGCGGCAGCACCGGCAGGCGGAGTGTTTCGCTCATGGTCACTTCCTGATAATCGGGCTTGTCGTTTCCCGTTCAACACGGCGCCGGGCGCATTGTTTCCGGATTTCGTTCGCCCACAGCGGACGTGCGTCTGGGCAGGTCAGAGTGGGTGCCGAAGAGGCGGGGCACGCGGGTCGCGCGTGACGGGAGCCGCCATTAGAAGCGGCCCATAAGCCCGGGGCCGGATGGCGACGCTCACGATAACCGCCGGCCAGCCTCAGCTATTCCCTGGGCCGGGGGGATGGGTGCCAGCGGCGCGGCCAGGGCAGCGGCGGGCAAGCGAACGGCGTGCGCCCGTAGCGTCGCCACCCGTCCTGCCATTCAGCGTAGACGGGGGAGAACACGGCACCGCCCAGCCAGATCAACGCGACCACCTGGGCCCACGCGACGAGCGCCAGGACCACGCCGAAGGAACCGAACAAACGCCCGTTGTCGGTGATCCAGTAACCGAGCACGAACTCCGAGACCGTCGCCGCGATCAGGTAGGCCACTGCGACCAGCAAGGCCCCGGGCAGCAGCCGGCGGACGCTCACCCGGCCGTGCAGCAGCAGCCGCGGCGTCCATAGCCAGAACGCGACCAGGACCGCGAACCCGATCGGGCTGGCCAGCACCCAGCCGAGGAACGAGACCACCCCCTGCTCCGTCACCTGCAGGCCCAGCAGCACTGTGCTGGCCACGAACCACAGCGCGAACCGCCAGCGGTCGGCGGGCGAGCCGGCGTCGATCCGCCAGGCCCGCGCGTAGACGCGCTGGACGATCTGGCCCAGGCCGAGCCCGAAGATCAGGAAGCCGGCCAGGCTGAGCACGGTGGCCGCGGCGGCGTTACTGGCCTCGCTGCCGAACGCCGACGACACGAGGCGGGCGGCCGGCTGGTGGATGTGCAGGCGGTAGATGAGGTGCTGCGCGACGCCGTTGCCGGACCCGTAGGACAGGTCCGACAGGGCGTATACGGCCAGCAGGGCCGGCACGATCGACAGGAACGTGCCCAGCACGAGTGCTTCGGCTGAGTTCTCGGTGCACTCCAGGTAGCGGAGCACGCAGCCCAGCACCAGGCTGCCGGGCCGCCCGCCCGCCCACTGGGCCAGCCGCCGGTCGCCCCACGTCCGCAGCCGGGGGCCACGCTGCGTACCGGAATCCGCCGGGCCGCTGGTCATCGCCATCCTGTTACTTTAAGTAATCCATCAGATACGGAGGGCACCATGTGCACGAGGATCTTCTGGTCCGGCAACCGGGTGGGCCCGGTGGTCGCACGCACCATGGACTGGGCGGTGAGCGACGAGCCGGTGCTGTGGGCGGTGCCACCGGGCACCCAGCGGGGCGGCGGCGACCTGGCCTGGCGGTCGCGGCTCGGTGTGCTGGCGCTGAGCATGTGGGGCGCCGGGACGACCGACGGGCTGAACACCGCCGGCCTCGCCGCGCACCTGCTCTACCTGGGCTCGGCCAGCTTCGCCCCGCCGGGCAGTCCGGGCGCCATCCCCAACCTGCTGTGGGCCCAGTGGGTCCTCGACCAGTTCGAGACCGTGGCCGGGGCCGTAGCCGCGCTGCGTAATCACTGCGTGACGTCGGTCCCGGCGCGCAACCAGGAACTCGGCTGCCACCTGGTCCTGGAGGACGCCAGCGGGGACAGTGCGATCGTGGAGCCGGCCGGGGAGACGCTCCGGATCTACCACTCCCGCGAGTACCGTGTGGTGGCCAACGACCCGCCATTCGCCGAGCAACTGGCCAACCTGCGCAGCTACCGGCCGTTCGGTGGTGACGCGCCGGTGCCGGGCACGATCGAGTCCCCGGACCGCTTCGTCCGGGCCTCCTACTACCTCCACCACCTGCCCGAGCCCGCCGACGCCGCGGAGGCCGTGGCGGGGGTGGCCGCGGTCGCGGGCACGGTGTCGGTCCCGCCCGGCGCGCCCTATGACGACTTCAGCGTGTATCCCACCTGGTGGATGTCGGCCGCCGACTTCGCCAGCCTGACCTACTACTTCTGGTCGCGCACCAGCCCGGCCGCGATCTGGGTCGAGTTGCCCGGAGCGGGCCTGGTCCCGGGGGCTCCGGTCCGCTCGGTGGACCCGGGCGAACCCGGCCTGGCCGGAGAGGTGTCCGGCCACCTGCGGCCGGCTCGGCTCTGCTACTGAGCCACTCCAGCCCTGGGTGGGCTGCGCCGGGCCGGCCGGCTGTGGCAGGCCGCCCCGCAGTAGCGTGTGGGGATGACTGAGCTGCCACCTGAACCACCGCGCGAGCCGTCCGAGTTCCACCGCGACCGGCGCCAGCACGGCGGCGAGATAGACCGCCTCAACGACGACCAGCTGGCCGAGCTCACCGAAGAGGAGCGGGTGGACGCGGGGCTCGATCCCTTCAATCCGGATGAGGTGCCTCCGGCCACCGATGACCCGGTGCCGACCAACGTCACCGACAGCCCGGTGTACCAGGACGAGCGGGCCGAGATCGACAAGGAAGAAGCCGAGGGCGAGCTGCGGCTCGGCAAGGACGGCTTCCCGCCCACCCGGTACGACGAGTCCTAGCCCGGGGCGGAGTGAGCGAAGTCCCGGGTCAGCTCGACGAGGAAACGGACCGGTGGCTGACCCTGTCGTGCTCGATGGCCGCTCGCTGACCTGCGCCGGGGTCGCCCGGGCGGCCCGGCGCGAGGCCGGGGTCGAGGTAGCCCCGGGCGCCGTCGCCGCGGCCCGGCGGGCCTGGCAGACGGCCCGCCAGGTGGCCGGGCAGCGGCCAGTGTACGGGCGGACGACCGGGGTGGGGGCCAAGCGCAACGTCCAGGTGGCGGCCAGCGAAGCCGCCGAGCACGGGCTGCACGTGCTGCGCAGCCACGCGGCCGGGGCGGGCCCGCTGCTGGCTCCCGACCTGGCCCGGGCCATGCTGGTCGTCCGGCTGAACCAGCTCGGCGCGGGCGGCTCCGGGGTGGACCCCGGCCTGCTGGGCGTGCTGGCGGACGCGGTCAACCGCGGGTTCGTGCCGCCGGTGCCACGCTACGGGGCCATCGGCACCGGCGACCTGACCGCGCTGGCCGTCACCGGGCTGTGCCTGCTCGGCGAGCGCGGCTGGCAGCAGGGCAGCGGCCCGCCGCCCCGCTTCATGCTGCGCCCGGCCGAGGCGCTCGGTTTTATCAGCAGCAACGCTGCCACCCTCGGCGAGGCCGCGCTGTCCTGTGCGGACCTGACCGGGCTGAACCGGGCCGCGGTGGTCATCGCGGCGCTGTCGCTGCTCGCGGTGCGCGGCTCGGCCGAGCCGTTCGCCGAGCCGGTGCAGCTGGCCCGGCCGCATCCGGGGCAGCAGCAGGTCGCCGCGGCCGTCCGCGAACTGATCGCCGCCGGACCCGGAACTCCCGTCCGGCTCCAGGATCCGTACGGGTACCGGGCGTTCCCGCAAGTGCACGGGCCGGCCGTGGACGCGGTGGCGCACGCGCAGCAGATCGTCACCGTCGAGATCAACGCAGCCAGCGAGAACCCGCTGGCCGACCCGGTGACGCACACGGTGTGGCACAACGGCAACTTCCACGCCGGCTACGCGGGACTGGCGCTGGACGCCGCGCGGGCGGCGCTGTTCCAGACGGCCGCGCTGGCCGCGGCCCGGCTCGGCACGCTGGTCGAGCCGGCCTTCACCGGGCTGGAGGCGTTCGCCGCGGACACCCCGGCCAGCTCGGGGATCATGATCCTGGAGTACGTGGCCCAGTCCGCGGTAGCGGACATCCGCCGCCTGGCGGCCCCGGCCGCGCTGGGCAGCGCGGTGCTGTCCCGCGGGGTAGAGGAGCACGCCGGCTTCTCCACCCAGTCGGCCCACGCCACCAGCGAGGCGATCACCGCGTACCGGGCCGTGCTGGCCTGCGAGCTGGCCGCGGCGGTGCGGGTGCTGCGGATGCAGGGCCGGGCCCCGGCCGCCGGGCCGCTGCGGGCCGCGTTCGACGCGGCGGCCGGGGTGCTCGACCCGCGCACCACGGACCGCCCGCTGGACGGCGACCTGGCCGCCGCGGCCGGGCTGCTCGGCGAGTACGCCGGCTTGACTCGCTGGTAACCGCCGCAACTGGTGTGTTCTATCGTAGGCCGGTACAAACGCGGCGGCGGTGAGGAGACCTGATGAGCATTCTGGGCACCCGGGTAGTGCGGACCGAGGACCCACGACTGCTGACCGCGGGAGGTACCTACACTGACGATCTCCGGCTGCCCGAGCTGGCCGGGGCGCTCCGGGTGACGTTCGTGCGCAGCCCGGTGGCGCACGCCGAGATCACCGGCGTCGACGCCGGGGCGGCGCTGGCCGCCCCGGGGGTGGTCGCCGTGCTGACCGCGGCTGACCTGGATGACCTGCCCCCGGCCGGGGACCAGCCGGCCACCGAGCCGCTGCTGGCCACGGGCCGGGTCCGCTACGTTGGTGAGCCGGTCGCGATCGTGCTGACCGAGGACGGTTACCAGGGCGAGGACGCGGCCGAGCTGGTCAGCGTGGACTACGAGCCGCTGACCCCGGTGGCCGGGGTGGACGCCGCGCTGGCCGGCCAGGCGCTGCTGTTCCCGGGCACCAGCTCCAACGTGCTCGGGTGCGGTGGCCAGCCCGCGCCGGCCGGCGCGTTCGACGGCTGCGACGTGGTCGTCTCGCGCACGTTCCCGAACCAGCGGGTGGCGCCGGTGCCGCTGGAGGTCCGGGCGGCCGCGGCGCGGTGGGCAGACGGCCGGCTCACGCTGTGGGCCAGCACCCAGAACGCCCAGCAGGCCCGGGACGCGGTCGCCGCGGCGCTCGGCCTGGATCAGCCCGCGGTCCGGGTCGTCGCCCCGGACGTCGGCGGCGGCTTCGGCGCCAAGATCGCCACGGACCGGGACACCACGGCGGTGGCCTGGGCGGCCCGGAAGGTGAGCCGGCCAGTGCGCTGGGTGGAGACCCGCAACGAGAACCTGCTCGGCATGGTGCACGGCCGGGCCCAGCAGCACACGATCCGGATCGGCGGCACCCGGGACGGCCGGATCCTCGCCTACCACCTGGACATCGTCCAGGACTGCGGGGCCTATCCCCGGCTCGGGCTGCTCCTGCCGGCGCTGACCCAGCTGATGGCGAGCGGGGTGTACGAGCTGCCCTACTGCGGCTCCAGTTACCAGGTGGTGGTGACCAACACCACGCCGATCTCGGCCTACCGGGGGGCCGGCCGGCCTGAGGCCACCGCGGCCATCGAGCGGGCGGTGGACCTGTTCGCGGCCGAGATCGGCCTGGACCCGGCCGAGGTCCGGCGCCGGAACCTGATCCCGCCGGAGGCGTTCCCGTACACCACCCCGGGCGGGGCGGTGTACGACACCGGGCAGTACGAGGCCGCACTGGACAAGGTGCTGGCCGCGGCCGGGTACCCGGAGCTGCGGGCCGAGCAGGCCCGCCGCCGGGAGCGCGGTGACGTGGCCCAGCTCGGCATCGGGCTGTCCTGCTACGTGGAGATCACCGCCGGGGACTATTCCGACGGCGAGACGTCCCGGCTGATAGTGGACAGCACCGGGGCGGCCACCGTGTATACCGGCAGCTCACCGCACGGCCAGGGGCACCAGACCGCGTTCGCCATGCTGGTCAATGCCGAGCTGGGCATCCCGATGGACCGGATCACGGTGCGGCACGGCGACACCGACGAGGTGCCCCGCGGCGTGGGGACCTACGGGTCCCGGTCGCTGCAGCTCGGCGGCAGCGCGGTGCACCAGGCCGCGCAAGACGTGCGGGACCAGGCCCAGGGGCTGGCGGCGAAGATGCTGGAGGCCAGCGAAGCCGATCTGGAGCTGGACGTAAGCCGTGGCGCCTGGATGGTGCGCGGCGACCCGGACACCGCGCTGGGCTGGGCCACGGTGGCCGGCCAGGCCGGCCCAGACGGGCTGGTGGCCGACGTGGACTTCCGGCCCGCCAGCCCGACGTTCCCGTTCGGCGCGCACCTGGCCGTGGTGCAGGTGGACACCGAGACAGGCCAGGTCACCCTGGTGCGGCACGTCACGGTGGACGACGCCGGCCGGGTGCTGAACCCGGTACTGGCCGAGGGGCAGCGGCACGGCGGCATCGCCCAGGGCGTGGCCCAGGCCCTGCACGAAGAGGTGCGCTACGACGCCGACGGCAACCCGCTGACCGGGACGCTGGCCGACTATGCCGCGATCACGGCCACCGAGCTGCCGTCCTTCGAGCTGGTCGGCATGGAGACGCCGACCACGGTCAACCCGCTCGGGGTCAAGGGCATCGGTGAAGCGGGCACGATCGGCGCCACCCCGGCCGCGCTGAACGCGGTGGTGGACGCCGTGGCCCACCTCGGCATCCGGCACATCGACATGCCGGCCACGCCACTCCGGGTGTGGACCGCGATCAACGAAGCGAGGGCGCGTTCGTGAAGGTAACGATGACGGTGAACGGCGCGGAGGTGGCCGCCGAGGTTGAGGACCGCATGCTGCTGGTGCATTTCCTGCGTGACGTGGCCGGCCTGACCGCGACCAACATCGGCTGCGACACCACGTCCTGCGGCGCCTGCACGGTGCTGCTGGACGGCGAGTCGGTCAAGTCATGCACCGTGCTGGCGGCCCAGGCGGACGGGCACGACGCAGTCACCGCGGAAGGGCTGGCCGGCCCGGACGGTGAGCTGCACCCGGTGCAGCGGGCGTTCCGCGCCGAGCATGGCTTGCAGTGCGGTTTCTGCACCCCGGGCATGGTGCTGGCTTCGGTGTCGCTGCTCCGGGAGAACCCGGAGCCCACCGAGGAGCAGGTCCGGATCGGCCTGGAAGGCAACCTGTGCCGGTGCACCGGTTACCACAACATCGTCCGGGCCGTGCTGGCCGCGGCCGAGGAGATGACCGCGGCCGAGGAGATGGCCGCGGCCGAGGAGATGGCCGCGGAATCCGCCGAGGTGGCCCAGTGATCCCGGCGCCGCTACGCTACCTGCGCGCGTCCTCGGTGGACGAGGCGCTCGCGCTGGCCACCGAGCATGGCGACGACGCGAAGTTCCTGGCCGGCGGGCATTCCCTGCTGCCGCTGATGAAGCTGCGGCTAGCCCAGCCCGAGGTGCTCATCGACCTGGGGCCGCTTCGCGAGCTCAGCTATATCCAGGACGCCGGCGGGCACATCGCGATCGGCGCCCTGACCCGGCACCATGACCTGGAACACTCCGCGCTGCTGGCCCAGGCCGTGCCGCTGCTGGCGCACGCGGCCGGCCAGGTGGGCGACCCACAGATCCGGCACCGCGGCACCCTGGGCGGGTCACTGGCGCACGGTGATC
The DNA here is from genome assembly GCA_963834515.1 of uncultured Actinomycetes bacterium. Classification (GTDB taxonomy): domain Bacteria; phylum Actinomycetota; class Actinomycetes; order Streptosporangiales; family Streptosporangiaceae; genus RYN-230. The sequence continues at coordinate 151,399 of CAWICB010000005.1, forward strand.
CCGCCTCCGACCTGCCCGCGGTAATCCTGGCCCTGGACGCCACCCTGATCGCGCGCGGGCCGTCCGGGGTGCGGGAGATCGCCGCCACCGATTTCTTTGCTGGACTGTTCGAGACGGCCCTGGAGCCGGACGAACTGCTGACCGAGATCCGGGTGCCCAAGCCGGCCGCGGCCGGCTGGTCGTTCCAGAAGTTCACCAAGCGGGCGATCGACTGGGCCATCGTCGGGGTCGTGGTGCAGGGCGGTGCGGTGGCCCTGGTCAACATGGCCAGCACGCCGGTCCGCGCGGCCGCGGTGGAACAGGCACTGGCCGGCGGGGCCAGCCCGCGGGACGCCGCGGCGCAGGCCGCCCAGGGCACCAGCCCGGTCGAGGACATCAATGCGACCCCGGCCTACCGCGAGCACCTCGCCCGGGTGCTGACCGGGCGGGCGCTCGAGGAAGCGGCCGGCCGGGCCGGCTGACGGACGTCGCACGGCTAGGAGAACCATGAGCCCTCGCACTAGTCCCCCGTTCCGTGCTGATCATGTGGGTAGTTTGCTGCGGCCGTCTGGGCTGGTGGCGGCGCGGGATGATTTCGTGGCTGGGCGGATCGGTGCGGGGCAGTTGCGGGCGGTGGAGGATGTGGCGGTCGCTGATGTGGTGGCGATGCAGGAGGGGGTGGGGTTGCAGGCGGTGACTGATGGTGAGTTCCGGCGGGCGTCGTGGCATATGGATTTCATTTACCAGATCGGGGGGATCAGCCAGGCGCGGGGGAACCTGGCGGTGAAGTTCCACAATCCGTCGGGTGACATTGAGTTCACCCCGGCGTCGATCGTGGTGGGCGGCAGGCTGCGGATGGACAAGACGATCTTCGGTGCGGATTTCCGTTACCTGCGGTCGGTGGCTGGGCCGGGGGTGGTGGCCAAGCAGACGATCCCGTCGCCGAATATGGTGCATTACCGGGGTGGGCCGGCGTCGGTGGACCGGGCGGTGTACCCGGATATGGAGGAGTTCTGGGCCGATCTGGCCGCGGCGTATGCCGGGGAGGTGGCCCGGCTGGCCGGGCTGGGGTGTTCGTATCTGCAGCTGGATGACACCAGCCTGGCGTACCTGAATGACCCGGCGCAGCGGGCGCAGATCGCGGCGCGGGGGGAGGATGCCGGGCGGCTGCACCTGCGGTATATCGGGCAGGTGAACGCGGCGCTGGCCGGGCGGCCGGCCGGGATGGCGGTGACCACGCATCTGTGCCGGGGGAATTTCCGGTCCTCGTGGGCGGCGTCGGGGGGCTATGACTTCGTGGCCGAGGCGCTGTTCGGCGGGCTGGACGTCGATGGGTTCTTCCTGGAGTTCGATGATGAGCGCTCGGGCGGGTTCGAGCCGCTGCGGTTCGTGCCGCCGGGCAAGATGGTGGTGCTGGGCCTGGTCACCACCAAACGCGGCACCCTGGAAGACCCCGGTGACCTGAAACGGCGGATCGAGGAGGCGTCGCGGTTCGTGCCGCTGGAGCAGCTGTGCCTGTCACCGCAGTGCGGGTTCTCCTCCACCGTCGAAGGCAACACCCTGTCCCACGCCGAGCAGGCCGCCAAGCTCGAACTCATCGTCACCGTCGCCCACGATGTTTGGGGCTGAGCGGCTGAGCGTTTGGGGCTGATTCCGCCGCAAACATCCGGGGGGCTATCCGTCAGCTGCCGGATCTTTGTGCGGAAAGGCGGCGCGGCGTGATCGTCAGGTATATGGTTTTGCCCGAACGAGCGGCCCGCCGGGGATAGTCCGCTTTAGAGTTCCCAGCCACCGCCGCTGGTGTATTGCCCTGTAGGCCCTTTGTTGGACAAAAATCCGAATCGCCCGCCAGCTGGCAGCCGGCGAGCTGAAGCCAGTCGCGAGGTAACAGTGGTTGACGCACATCGTGAGGCCGTGCACTTTCCGCAATCGCCCGAATTCGCCCAGTGGCGGAAGAGCAGCTTCAGCGCCGCTAACGGCAACTGTGTCGAAGTGGCTGGCCTGGCGGCCGGAGTTGTGGGAGTGCGGGACTCGAAAGCTGGGCCGGCCAGCCCAGTGCTCCAGTTCGCCCGGGCAGACTGGGCTGCGTTCCTGGCCAGCGTCAAGGGTGGCCGCCGCTAGCTGGCCCACAGCTCGCGGGCCGTGCGCAGGATGAGGTCCCTGGACCGCGCCACGTCCAGGGACCTCTCCCGCAGGGCATCGAATGTCACCCGGTACCGGTATGTTTCCTCTTCGTCTTCCAGGTAGGAGCTTCCGGTCAGGTTCTCGACATTGACGATGTCGCGCAGTGGCACGTCGTGCACTTGCGGGAACTGCATGTAAGTAAAGGCTCCGGTGCCGATGGGATGCTCTCCGCTGAGCGGGAGAACCCAGACGTCCACATTGGGCATTTCGGATGCCTCGGCCACCCGACGCAATTGCGTGTACATCCCCGCACTGTCACCAAATCGGCGCCGGAGCACCGATTCGTCGATGATAACGGCCAGTTCCAGGGGCGGCTCATCGGTAAGCCGCTGCTGCCGCATGTGCCGCAGGGCGATGCGCCTTTCCCAGTCGCCCGGGGCCAGCCGGAACATGGACTGGTAGCCGACGTGGATGGCCCGGGCGTACTCTTCGACCTGCAGTAAACCGGGTACCACGAGCGGCTCCCAGTTCCAGATCGAGCGGGCTTCGTCCTCCGCCGACAGGTATTCCGCGTAGTCCGGCGGCAGGCCGGCCACCACCGCCCGCAGCCGCCCGGTCCTGGTGTACTCGCTGGCCAATGCCTGGAGGTCCTCGCGGTATGGGCTCTCCACCCGGTACAGGTCGAGGAGTTTGTCCAGGTCGTCACGCTTGACGCCGATTCGGTGCAATTCAATACGACTGATCTTGGACCCGGACCAGCCCAGCTTCACGGCTGCCTCGTCGCCGGTCAGCCGAGCGCGTTCCCGCAGCCGGCGCAGTTCGGCAGCGAGCCGGCGGCGCCGGACCGTCTGGCTGCCATGATCTGGCATGGTATCCGCCCCATGTGTGCGTTACGCATCAGCGTAATGCCTGGTGAACTTATACGTGAAGTTTGCGTGGTCAATAGTTGTGCAACCTGCACCGCATCTTGCCGGCCGCAATGGCGCCGGTCAATTTAACAGGCCCCTGGTCCCGGACTGGGCAGCGGCTCAGCGGTGCACCGCGGCCAGCAGGGCGGCATACGACCGGACCAGGGCGGCATGCTCGAGCGCGAGCAGTGGGCTGTCCGGCCGGCAGCCTTCGGCCACCCACTGGTCGGACAGATCCATGGCCTGGGCGCGGTGGGCCGCGGCCGGCCGGACGTCGTCGTGCGGGGCCTGGTACACGAACGCGTACAGCCGGGCCAGCGCGTCCACCAGCGGCTCGGCCGGCCCGGACCCACGCTGGCGGTCCCGGTGCACCCGCCACCACTCCACCTCCAGCCGGGCCGCCTCGGAACTGTCCTCCGGTATCCCGTACGCCGCGCGGACCAGGCCGTAGAACCGGCGCAGGCACTGCTCCGCGGCCTCCGGGTCGTTGTCCAGCGGCGCCCACAGCTGGCTGGCCCGGAGCAGCAGCCAGGCGCCCTGCACCGTGCGCGGCCAGCTCATCCCGAAACCCACCCGGACCAGCGCCACCGTGCAGCGCAGCACGGTGGCCCAGTCCCGGCGGTAGTACCCGACCCAGGCGCGCAGCTCCAGATCGGCCACCTGGGCCGGGTCGAACGAGCGCAGCCGCCCGGGGGCCCGGCCGCCGGCCGGCGGCCCGGCCGGCGTGCGCGGGAACGCGTCACCGCCGGCCACCAGCCGGACGCCGAGGTCCGGCGCGGCCAGCCGCAGCCGCAACTGGCCCGGCCGGGCCAGCTCGGCTACCCGGGCGGCGCTCAGCGCCTCGAGATCGTGCAGCCGCTCCGCGTAGGCGGGCGGGCCGAGTGACCGGGCGGCGTTCAGCTCGATGGCGTTGGCCCATACGGTGGCCCGTGCGGCCCGCAGGCGGCGGCTGGCCGCCTGGTTCAGCCCGTCCGGGAACCAGCAGCGGCTGAGCAGCTCATCGACGCGCTGGTGATCGGCGTGGCGCCGGCTGATCACCGCGTGGTCGGCGAACTCCGGCCCGCTGATCACCGTGAGCAGCGCCTGCGGCAGGTCGTAGCCGTGGTGCGCGCTCATGCCGAGCAGGACGTGCCGGGGTGCGGGTGCTCCCGGCTGCTGCTGCCCGGCGCGGAACGCCACCGCCCACGGTGCAGGCACGGCCGCATCGGCCGCGTCGGCGTCCAGCGCGGCGAGATACCGGTCCGCGAACGCGACCCCCCACTGCTCCACCCAGCCCGGGTCGTGCAGCCGCCCGGCGTGGACCGCGGCCCGGAGGGCCCGGGTGGTGCCCAGATACCGGGCGTGGAAGAAACGCCGCGGGTCGCCGGCTGCTTCCAGCGGCCCGAGCAGCGCTTCCATCCGCCTGATGAGCGCATCGATGGTCACGTGCCGCCTCCCCCTGCTCTGCTGCACCAGCCGGCTACTCCTGTTGCCACCATCCATACACAGCGGACGGGGGGAACGAAACCTCCGCCCGGAGTGATCCGCCGGCCGCCGGGTGGCGGTGACGGCAATGGAGACCACGTCGTAGTAGCCGATCCTTGTGCCGGTCGCGCCGGTGAGTCACGGTCTGGCCATCTGATGATGGCTTGGGGAAGGATCATCATGAGCGGCACCGAATCCCTTCCTTACGGCGAGAGCAAGAGCCCCCCGGTCGGCGAGGTGGGTCACGAGCTGCGGTTGCGCCGCGGCGCGCTGGGCATCATGGACATCTGCGCGGCCACGATGGCCAACATCGGCCCCGCCATGAGCTTCTACTTTGGTTCGGCTTCCTGGCCATCACCGCCGGGGTCGCCTCACCGCTAACCATTGTGGCGGCCGGCATCGCCATCGCGCTGCTCGGCAACACGCTGGCCCAGTTCTCCCGGGCCCAGCCGTCCACCGGCGGCTTCATCACGTTCGTGGGCAAGACGTTCGGCGGCACCAGCGCGGTGACTACGGCGCTGCTGTGCGGGGTCGGCTACACCTGTCGGCCGTCCCGTTCCAGCCCAGCCACATCACGCACGGCTTCTCGGGGCTGGCGGCCGAGTTCCCGCTGGCCATCTACCTGTTCATCGGCTGGGAGAACTCGGCCGCGCTGGCCGAGGAGACCGGCCACCCGCGGCGCAACGTGCCGCGCGCGGTGTTCACCTCGGTAGCCATCATGGCCGTCAGCTACGTCCTGTTCGCCTACGCCACGGTGAGCGGCTTCGGCTACAACGTGACCAAGCTCGGGGCGGCGCCGATCCCGTTCATCACGGTGGCCCGGCAGCACTATCGGCGTGCTGGCGTTCTTCGCCTACCTGGCCGGGATGACGTCCACCCTGGGCGCGCCCGGCGCACCCCGATGAACGCCATCTTCACGTTCGTCAGCATCTCCGGGCTGATCATCGGCGGCTGGGCGCTGCTGCATGTCATCGGGGTCAGCACGGGCTCACTGAACCCCATCAACTTCTTCGCCGAGTCGTCCACCATGGGCACCATCCTGGTGCTGGTCGTGTACCTGCTGGCCAACCCGGCCCTGCCGTTCTACTACCGCAGGTTCCGGCCGCACGAATTCACCATGGTCAAGCACGCGGTACTGCCGCTGCTCGGCGCGGCGGCCATCATCGTGCCGCTGTACTACCTGGCCAAGCCAGGCCAGCCCACGCCGTATGACTGGTTCCCGTACGCGGGCCTGATCATCGTCGTGCTGGCCGCCAGCTACGCCTTCTTCCTCAACTCGCGCGGCCCCGAACTGGCCGGCCGGGTCGGCTCCATAGTCGCCGACGAGCAGCGCGCTACGGCGCGGCGTCGCCGGCCCGCAGCGGGGCCGCCGCGTACTGGCCTTCGTGGGCCAGCACCGGGCGGCGGTCCCCGGCCAGTTCCGGGTGCCGGTCCTCCAGCGCCCGGCGCTGGTCCGCGGTGCGCCGCAGCTCCGTCACGTACTCGCGGTTGCCCTCGTACGTGCCCCGCCAGGTCTGCGGCATGGCCTCGGGCGGTGGCGGCAGCGCAGCGGCCGCCGCGCCGCCGATCCCGAACCGGGCCGGGACCTTGCGGACCGGGCCGCCGCACGCCGGGCACGGCGGCAGCGGCGCGCGCAGCGACTGGATCACTTCGAAGTCCGGATCCCCCTGCGGGCAGCGCAGCTGGTAGATGGGCACGGCTACCAGAGCTCCAGGGACCGCTCGAAGATCCCGGCCAGGTCGTCGGCGGTGACCGGCTTGGGCGACGTGGCCAGCAGCCGCTGCTGCTTCAGCGTGCCCTCCACCAGCGCGGGGATGTCCGCGGCCGAGTAGCCGACGGCGGCCACCCCGTTCGGGATCTCGATGTCGCGCATCAGCGCGTTCAGCACGGCGGGCAGGAACTCGGCCGGGTCGGGCGGCTGGTCCGCGTCCGGCGCCAGCAGCCGGGCGGCGCGCAGATGCCGGTCCGGGGCGGCGTCGAACGTGAACCGGAAGGCCTCGGGCGCGGTCAGCGCGACCGACATGCCGTGCGGCACCATGGCCTCGTCGGGTGGGTAGTCCTTGGGGTGGAAGCCATGCACCCGGCCGGCAATCGGGTACGCGTTGGCGTGCGGGATGTGCACTCCCGCGTTACCGAAGCCCATCCCGGCGAACGTGGCCGCGATGGCCATGTCCGCCCGGGCCTGCTGGTCATCACCGTGGCGGACCGCGGTGCGGAACGAGGTGGCCAGCAGCGACATGGCCTTCTCCGACCACATGTCAGAGATGGGGTTGGCGCCGCAGTACGGCACCCGCTGCTCGGGCCGCTTCCGCTCGTTGCTGGTGTACCAGCGGGCCGTATAGCTCTCCAGCGCATGGCACAGGATGTCCATCCCGGCCGAGGCGGTCACCCCGGCGGGCTGGGTCAGCGTGAGCAGCGGGTCGACCACGGCCAGGGTGGGCCGCAGCCGGGCATGGCTGATCCCCGTCTTGACCTGGAGCGACAGCACGTCCAGCACGCACACCGTGGTGCTCTCCGCGCCGGTCCCGGTGGTGGTGGGCACGGCGACCAGCGGCTTGAGCGGGTTGACCGGGGCACGGGCCTGGCCGACCGGCGCGTTGATGTAATCCATCAGCCCGCCCGGGTTGGTCAGCAGCAGGTTGATGGCTTTGCTGGTGTCGATGCTGGACCCGCCCCCGACGGCGACGAACGCGTCCCACGGCCCGGTCGAGCGGGCCTGCTCGATGGCCGCGTTCATGCTCGCGTCGGTCGGTTCCACGTGCACGCCATCGAAGACGCGCGCCTCGATGCCGAACTGGGCCATCTGGTCGGCGACCCGCTGCGGGATGCCCGTAGCGGCCACGCCGGGGTCGGTTACCACCAGGGCCCGGCGCACCCCGTACTGGCTGAGGTCGAAGCCGATCTCAGCCGATGCCCCGGGGCCGAACTTGAGCTGGGGCGCGCCGTAGGTGAAGATGGCCTCCGGGTTGGCCGGGGTGGTGCTGGTCATGGCCGCCTCCTCACGCGTAGTAGCCGTCGGGGGCGCGGCGGAGCGAGCGGAGCTGCTCCGCGTCGTGCCCGAAGACCACGGTGGCGTCGGACTCCTCGGCGATGCCGCGCAGTTTCTCCACCGACGCGTACCAGGCGGACAGGTCGTTGACGATGGCGGCGGGCGTGGCCGGCGGGCCGTAGGAGTCGCCCATATAGACGGCATCCGAGGTGAAGATCATTGTCCCGGTGTCGGGCAGGTCCACCTTCATCGCCATCGTGCCCGGGGTGTGCCCGGGCGCCTCGATGAACGTCACCCCGGGCAGGAACTCGGTATCCCCGGACACCGTCTCGAACTCCAGGCCCTCGTAGTCGGCCTTGAGGTGCGCACCGTTGAACGCGCCCGGATAGCCGAACGCCCACTCCTTCTCCTTGTCGTTGACGACCAGCCGGGGCCCGGCCCCGGCGAACGTGCGCACGTTGCCGGCGTGGTCGAAGTGCAGGTGAGACAGGGCCACGTAGTCCAGCTGGGCCGGGCTGACACCCAGCTGGGCCAGCTGCGAGTCCAGGTACTGGTCCTCCCCGACCTGGTCGTAGGGGAAGAATTCCTGCAAGCCGGTGGGCACCCAGCGGGTCTCCCAGTCGCGCGGGCAGCTGGTGTCCCACAGCATGGTGCCCTCAGCCGTCTCCACCAGCACGGCGTGCGTGGTGCACGGGTACCACTCGACCGGCTTGTCGCGCTGGCCCCGCGGCCGGATGCTCCGTCCCGGCTTCAGCAGCAGCCAGGTGAGATCGCAGCTCATTGCTCCGCAGTCGAGTACATGCAGCTTCGTGGCGGTGGCCATAGGGACTCCTGGGGTGCGGCGGGCATCGTCACCCGGTTCCTACCCGGTCCGGCCCGCGCTGACCACCGGTGTGCGTGCATTCCACCGGGTTAATCAGGGTTACTCCAATTCACCCGCCGGATGGGGTAGAGAAAACCAGCCGAAAAAAGGAGGAAATCTGGTCGCTCCACACCATACGCTGCAGGTTTATAGTGCTTGGTGGGGAGTACGAGGATGGTGCCGGTGATCCATGATCGCCAGGTCCGGGGGAATGGCCTGGCCACGCGGGGTATGCCGATGGTGCTGATGTACCACTCGGTGCAGCCGTACACCGAGGATCCGTATCTCGTGACGGTGCAGCCGCCGCGCTTCGAGCAGCAGATGCGCTGGCTGAGCCGGCGTGGGTGGCGCGGGGTGTCCATGGCCGAACTGCTCGCCGCCCGGGCGGCCGGGGCTGGGAAGGGGCTGATCGGGCTCACCTTCGACGACGGCTACGCCGATTTCGCCGAGCATGCGCTGCCGGTGCTGCGGCGCTACGGTTTCACCGCGACGGTGTTCGTGATCGCGGGCCGGCTGGGCGGGGACAACGCCTGGGACCCGGCCGGGCCACGCAAGCCGTTGCTGGGCGCGGACCAGGTGCGGAGGCTGGCCGAGGCCGGCGTCGAGATCGGCTCACACGGGCTGCAGCATGTCTCGCTGACCGCGGCGCACGGGGCACTGGCCGCGGAGACCGGGGGCAGCCGTCGCATCCTGCAGGACATCACCGGCCAGCCGGCCAGCGGATTCTGCTACCCGTACGGGCATTTCGACGCCGAGGTGGTCGGCGCGGTCCGCGACGCGGGCTACGACTACGGCTGCGCTATCTGGCCGGCGGGTTACGCCGGGCGGCACGCGCTGCCGCGCACCTACATCGGCGACGCCGACACCCCGGCCAGGCTCTGGGGCAAGGCACTGCGGCACTGGCTGACCTGGGAATATCGCGGGCCCGGCGCGGGGCACTCGGGTCACCGGGCGGCCTGAAGATCCCGCACTCTGCGTAGGGCGGCTACCCCTGTTGGGTGACCCGGAAGAGTAAGGCGACTGCCACAGTCGGAGTCAGAGAAGGAGTTCGCTGGGCGACGACGGGGGTTTTCGCCCAGCACTGAGGGTCAAGGGGGCATAGTGGCCGAGCGCCGGCTTTCGCTAGCGGTCAACGGGCGGGAAAACCTGCTCGACCAGAAGCTGATCACCTTCCAAACGGCGGGCCGGGCGGCCGGGGCGGGCCGGGGGAATGGCCACTGGGTGACGGCGGGCTCGGTCGCTATTGTCGGATTGGGGTACGTCGGGCTGCCGACCGCGGTGGCGCTGCACGGCGAGGTCCGGCAGATCATCGGTATCGACAGCAACCCGCAGCGGCTGCGCGACATCGCCGCGCGCCGCGCCGACCTCGGCGGCCCGGACCGGGACCGGCTGGCGGCCGCGCTCGCCGACGGCAGCCTGGAGCTGACCACCGATCCGGCCGCGGCCAAAGCGGCCGACGCGGTCATCATCTGCGTGCCGACCCCGGTGGACAGCCAGCAGCGCCCGGACCTGTCCGCGCTGCGCGCGGCGTGCGCCACCGTGGTCCAGCACATCAGGGCCGGCCAGGTCATCATCCTGACCTCGACCAGTTATGTGGGCACCACCCGGGACCTGCTGACCGGGCCGCTGCGGGACCGCGGGCTGGTGGCCGGCTCCGACGTGCACGTGGCGTTCAGCCCGGAGCGGATCGACCCGGGCAACCCGGACCACGTGCAGCGGGAGACCCCGCGGGTGGTGGGCGGCGCCACCCCGGCCTGCACCACCCGGGCCGCCGAGCTGATCGGCCGGGTGACCGACTCGGTGTACCTGGTTAGTTCCACCGAGGCGGCGGAGGCGACCAAGCTGTACGAGAACATCTTCCGCGCGGTGTCGCTGGCGCTGGCCAACGAGTTCGCCGACGCGTGCGGCGCGCTCAGCCTGGACCCGATCGAGGTAACCCTGGCCGCGAGCACCAAGCCGTACGGCTTCCTGGGTGCGTTCCCGGGCCCAGGCGTGGGCGGGCACTGCATCCCGTGCGACCCGCACTACCTGCTCTGGCAGCTCAGCGCGGCCGACCAGAGCGCACCGCTCATCGAGCAGGCGATGAAGTCCATCGCGCTGCGCCCGGAGCGGGTCATCCAGCGGGCCGCCGAGGTGCTGGCCGCGGACGGGCTGCGGCTGGCCGGGGCGCGGATCATCGTGATCGGGGCCAGCTACAAGGCCGGTGTGCGTGACCTGCGCGAATCACCAGCCCTGGCTATCATGGCCGGGCTGCTCCGGGAGGGCGCCACGGTGGCCTACTACGACCCGCTGCTGCCGGTCATCGAGCTGCCCGGTGGCCAGGTGCTGGCCAGCGAGACGGCGCCGTCCGGGGCCGCCTGGGACCTGGCCGTGGCGCACACGGTGCATCCGCGAACGGACTACTCCTGGGCCTACAGCTGCCCCCGGGTGCTGGACGGCACGTACCAGTTCTTCGGCCCCCCGCGCCGCGCGGTGGTGTGAGGCCACCACCATGATCGCTGAGCTGAGCCAGGCCGACGTGACCACCCCTGCGGTGGTGCTGAAGCTCGACCCCAACGTGCTGCACCACGGCGGGCTCGGGGTGATCCGCAGCCTGGGGCGGCTCGGCGTGCCGGTGTATGGCGTGCACGAGGCCCGGTGGGCGCCCGCGGCCAGCTCACGTTACCTGGCTGGCCGGGTGTTCTGGCTGCCGCCCGCCGACGACGCGGACCGGATCACCGCCGGGCTGCTCAGCCTGGCCCGCCGGATCGGCCGTCCGGCTGTGCTGCTGCCCACCGACGACGCGGGCGCGATCTACCTGGCCGAGCAGGGCAAGGCGCTGCGCGAGGCGTACCTGTTCGCCGACCCGCCCACCGACCTGCCCCGCCAGCTGGCCGGCAAGTACTCGCTGTTCCAGCTGTGCCGGGACCGGGGCATACCCAGCCCGCAGGCCATGCTGGCCTGGTCGGACGGGGAGGCAGCCGACTTCGCGGCCCAGGCCGGGTTCCCGGTCGTGGCCAAGCTCACCGCCCCGTGGCGGGCCGCGTCGTGCGAGCACGGGCCGCCGCTGCGCAGCACCACGATCATCCGTACCCCGGCCGAGCTGGCCGCGGCCTGCCGGCGCGCCATGGCGGCCGGGCTGGGCCTGATGCTCCAGGAGTACCTGCCCGGCGGGCCCGGCCAGGACTGGTTCTTCCACGGCTACTGCAGCACGGCCGGCCGCTGCCAGCCCGCGTTCACCGGGGTCAAGGACCGGTCTTACCCGGCCTACGCCGGGGTGACCAGCCTGGGCCGCGCGGTGCCCAACGCGGAGCTGCGGGATCAGGTCACCGGGCTGCTCGGTGCGGTCGGCTTCCGCGGCATCATGGACCTCGATCTGCGCTTCGACCCACGGGACGGGCAGTACAAGCTGCTCGACTTCAACCCGCGGCTGGGCGCGCAGTTCCGGCTGTTCGAGGACACCGCGGGGGTGGACGTGGCCCGCGCCGCCTATCTCGACCTGACCGGCCAGCCGATCGCCGGGCACGCCATGGTGAGCGGCCGCCGGTTCCTGCTGGAGAACTACGACCCGCTGGGCGCGGCCGGCTACTGGCGGGCCGGTGAGCTGGGCCTGCTGTCCTGGGCTTCGTCGCTGCGCGGAGTCGACGAGCTGGGCTGGTTCGCCCGGGACGACCTGCGGCCGTTCGGCCTGATGTGCCTGCGCATGGGGTGGCAGGCGGTGCGCAAGGCGTACGGCAAACAGAAAGGGAATCGGCATGACTGACGTAGCCATCGTGGGCGCGGGGCCGTACGGCCTGTCCGTAGCGGCGCACCTGCGCCGGTCGGGGCTGAGCGTCCGGCAGTTCGGGCTGCCGATGCACCTGTGGCGGGCGAACATGCCGCGCGGCATGTACCTCAAGTCACAGGGCTTCGCGTCCAACCTGTCCGACCCGGATGGCGCGTTCACACTGGGCGCGTTCTGCCGGTCAGCCGGCCGCCCGTACGCCGACTACGGCCTGCCGGTGCCGCTGGACGCGTTCGTGGCCTACGGAGCCTGGTTCCAGGAAGCGGCCGGCCTCGACGTGACCGAGGTCATGGTGACCGGCCTGGCTCAGGTGGCGGGCGGCTACCGGCTCACGCTGGCCGACGGCGAGACACTGACCGCCCGCCAGGTCGTGCTGGCCATCGGCGTCGAGCACTTCGCCCACGTGCCCGGGCAACTGGCCGGCCTGCCCGCCGCGGTCTGCACGCACAGCTCGGCGCACACTGACCTGGCCACGTTCCGCGGTCAGCGGGTGCTGGTCGTCGGGGCCGGCCAGTCGGCCCTGGAATCCGCGGCGCTGCTGCACGAGAGCGGGGCCGACGTGCGCATCGTGATGCGCGAGCAGCGCGTGGTGTGGAACGGTGCCCCGCTGGCCCTGGACCGGTCGCTGCGGCAGCGGCTGCGCGAGCCAGAAGCCGGGCTCGGCTCCGGCTGGACCACCTGGTTCTACTCCCGGCAGCCGGGCCTGTTCCGGCATCTGCCCGCGTCCACCCGGAGCTACCGGGCCCGTACCGCGCTCGGCCCGGCTGGGGCCAGCTGGCTGCGCGGCCGGGTCGAGGGGGAGTTCCCGATCCTGGCCGGGCACACACTGGACTGGGCGGTGCCCGGGCCGGACGGGGTACGGCTGGGCGTGGCCGACCGGGACGGGGGGCGCACCGAACTGGCCGCGGACCACGTCATCGCGGCGACCGGTTACCGGCCGGACCTGGCCCGGCTGAACTTCCTGGACCCCGGGCTGCGGACCCGGCTGCGCGCGGTGGCGCGCACCCCGGTGCTGGACCGCGACTACCAGTCCACCGCGCGCGGGCTGTACGTGGTCGGCCCTGGGGTCGCGCCGACGTTCGGCCCGGTGATGCGGTTTGTGTACGGGACGGATCACGCGGCGCGGACCGTGGCCCGGCGGCTGACCGCCGTGGCCGGCCAGCGCGCGGACCTGACGGTGGGGACGCCACGGTGAGCATCACGGCGGACCCGGCCCGGTTCCAGCCGGCCCTGGCTGGCCGCACCCCGGCGGGCGTGCCGCGGGCCGGCGGCGGCGCGCTGGTGGCCGCCGCCGGGCTGCCGGTGACCGATCTGCTGGCGCTGGCCGCGGCGGTGGGCAGCGCGCTGCTGCTGGGCTGGTTCCCGGCCGGCTGGCTGGCGGCCGGGTACGCGGCCGCGGTGTTCGTGGCGCTCGCCGTGGCCGGGCTGCACCGGCTGCGGATCTGCCTGCGGGTCGCCGACCAGGCCGGCCGCATCGCCGTGGCGGCGGCGCTGCCCGCGCTGCTGCTGCTGCCCTGGGCACCCGGCGCGGGCCCGGTGCTCCGGCTGGTGGTGATCACCGGGGTGGCCGTGGTCGCGGCCCGGGCCGCCGGGTCCGCGGCGCTGCGTGCGGCGCACCGCCGGGGCCGATTGACCGAGCGGGCCGTGCTGGCCGGGGCCGGCCCGGCCAGCACCCAGCTGGCCCAGCTGCTCGGCGAGCATCCCGAGCTGGGCCTGCGGGTGACCAGCTGCGCTTCGCTGCCCGATCTCCCCGGGCTGGTCGGCCAGCACCGGATCAGCCGGGTCATCGTGGCCAGCGTGGACGGTGACGAGCACGCTATGGCCGGCGCGCTGCACGCCTGCCGGCGGCTCGGCGCGGACGTGTCCGTGCTGCCCCAGCCGGCCGGGCTGGGCCTGGCCGTGCCCACCGGCTGCCTGGACGAGGTGTGGGGTCTGCGGCTGATCCCGCTGCGCCGGGCCCGGCGGCACAGCCCCGGCCGGGTGGCCAAGCGGGCGCTGGACATCCTGGCCGCGGCCGCGGTACTGGCCGTGACCTGGCCGGTGCTGGCCGTGGCGGCCATCGCGGTCCGGCTCCGGCTGCCCCGCCCGGTGCTGTTCCGCCAGGTCCGTGTCGTCGGCGGGGGCAGGCTGGCGGAGATCGTCAAGCTGCGCTCGCTGGGCCAGCACGGCGACCCGGACACGGCCTGGACGGTGCCCGGCGAGAAATGCGGCCCGCTCGGCCGGTTCCTCCGGATCACCCACATCGACGAGCTGCCGCAGCTGGTCTGCGTGCTGCGCGGCGACATGTCCCTGGTCGGCCCGCGCCCGGAGCGGCCTTACTTCGCCCGCCAGTTCAGCCAGGACATCCCCGGTTACGCCGGGCGGCAGCGGATGCCCGCCGGGATGACCGGCTGGGCCCAGGTGCACCGGCTGAACGGGGACACCTCGATCGCCGACCGGGCCCGCTTCGACAACGCCTACATCGAGTACTGGTCGTTCTGGCTTGACCTGGTGATTCTCGCCCGCACCGTGACCAGCGTGGCCACTGAGGCCCTGGGCGAGCTTTCCCGCCGAGGAGGCCGCTCATGAAAGTCCTGCACATCATCACCGGCCTGGGGGTGGGCGGCGCGGAACATCAGCTCCGCTCGGTCCTGCAGCACACCCGGCATGAGTCCGACGTGGTCACGCTGTACAACCCCGGGCCGGTCGCGGACATGATCCGGGCGGACGGCGGGTCCGTGCGGGACCTCGGAATGACCAGCAACACGCAGATCTCGGCGCTGGTCCGGCTGTGGCAGCTGATCCGGGCGGGGCGTTACGACGTGGTGCACGCACACCTGTACCGGTCGCAGATCTACGGCCGGCCAGCGGCGTGGCTGGCCGCCACCCCGGTGATCCTGAGCACCGAGCACTCGATCGGCGAGACGCACCTGGAGCGCCGGCCGATGACGCCCGGGGTCCGGGCCCTGTACCTGGGCACCGAGTTCCTGTCCGACCTCACGATCGCAGTTTCCCCGGCGGTCCGCGACCGGCTGCTCCGCTGGGGGGTGCGGAACAGCCGGATCACGGTCATCCCGAACGGGGTTGACCTGCAGCGGGTGGCCTTCGACGAGAGTGCCCGGGAGCGGGTGCGGGCCGAGTTCGGCATCGGCGCCGGGGTGTACCTGATCGGGGTGCTCGGCCGCCTCGACCCGAACAAGCAGTTCGACATGGTCATCGAGGCCGCGGCGCCGCTGCTCACCGGCACGACCAGGCTGCTCATCGTGGGCAAGGGCGCCGAGCAGGCCCGCCTGGAGCAGGCCGCCCGCGAGCACGGGGTGGCCGGCCAGGTCATCTTCACCGGGGAGCGGCACGACGTCGCCGACATGCTGTCGGCCATGGACCTGTTCGTGGCGTCGTCCAAGCAGGAGACGTTCGGCCTGTCCGTGCTGGAGGCACTGGCCAACGGGCTGCCGGTGCTCTACACCACCTGCCCGGCGCTGGATGGTCTCAGCGTGACCCGGGCCTGCCAGGTGCCGCAGGCCGCGGCCGGGATGCGCGCCGCCATGGCCGCCGAGCTGGCCGCTGGCCCGCGGCCGCGGATCGGTGAGCCCGCGGTGGAGAAGGAGTACAGCATCGAGGCCGTCACGGCGCGGATCGACGACCTGTACGAGCGGCTGGCCGCCCGCCGCGGCTGGCGCACCATGGTGCGGGCGGCCAGGCCCGCCCGGCCGGCCCGGCCCGGCCTGGGGGGATCACGGTGAGGTGCTTGGTCACCGGGGCGGCCGGCTTCATCGGCTCGCACCTGACCGAGGAACTGCTGGCCGCCGGGCACGAAGTGGCCGGGCTGGACGACCTGAGCACCGGGCGGCGGGACAACCTGCGCGCGGTGGCCGGGCATCCCCGGTTCCGCCTGGCCGAAGCGTCGATCATGGACCAGGCCACGGTGGCCGAGCTGGCCAGCGGGGCGGACTGGGTGTTCCACCTGGCCGCGGCGGTGGGCGCGTTCGTGATCCGGGACCGCACGCTGGACAGCCTGCGGACCAACATCCACGGCACCGAGCACGTGGTGGCCGCGGCGCAAGCGGCCGGCGCCCGGCTGCTGGTCGCCTCGACCAGCGAGATCTACGGGAAGAACACCAAGATCGGGCTGGGCGAGGACGACGACCGGGTGGTCGGCTCGCCGCTCAAGTCGCGGTGGAGCTACGCCGAGGCCAAGGCCATCGACGAGAGCCTGGTCGACTGCTACGTCCGCGAGGCGGGCCTGCGTGCGGTGATCGTGCGGTTCTTCAACACGGTCGGCCCGCGGCAGACCGGCCGGTACGGGATGGTCATCCCGCGCTTCGTCCGGCAGGCCCTGGCCGGGCAGCCGCTCACCGTGTTCGGCACCGGGCGGCAGGTGCGCTGCTTCTGCCACGTCCAGGACGTGGTGCCCGCGCTGCCCCGGCTGATCGCCGCGGACCGGGCCTGCGGCCGGGCGGTGAACCTGGGCAGCACCGAGCAGGTCAGCATCGAGGACCTGGCCCGCCGGGTGATCACGCCTGACCGGGTCGGCCAGCGGCCTAACCCGGGCCTCCTACCTGGAGGCGTACGGCGCGGGCTACGAAGACATGGCACGCCGGGTGCCGGACTGCACGCTCGCCGCTGACCTGGTCGGTTTCGCCGCGACCCGCAGCCTGGACGACATCATCCAGGCCGTCGCGGCCGAGCAGTCAGCCACCCGGCGGGAGGCGGCGTAATCAGGACGGTGCCGGGCATGAGGGCATAAACGCCGATTCGTGATAAGACAGCAGACAACGGGATGGCGGGGGAAACGAGAACGGCGTACCGCAACCGCAGCCCGGCGCCAGCTCTGGCGCCGGGCCGGTCGCGGCGCCACATCGCCGGGGCCGCGTGGCTGGCCGTGGTGCTGGCCGGGGCGGTTGCGGTGGGGGTGACCATGTTCAGCCTGCGCGGCAGTGCAGCCCGGCACACGCTGGTGGTGGCATCCATGCCGTACTGGAACTTCCAGCACGGCACCACGGCGGTGCTCGCGCACCGGGACGCGGTGACCGAGGTCTCGCCGTGGGTGTACGGGCTGAGCGCATCCGGGCGGATCGACACGCAGTACCCCGCCGGGCAGGCGGCCGCGGTAACCCAGGACATGCACCGGCTGCGGGTGGCGGGCCTGCTGGTCGTGCCGACCATCGCCAACGTGACCGGGGGCCAGTGGGCCTACCAGCCGGTGGGCCGGATGCTGCACTCGCCCGTACTGCGGGCTAACCAGGTAGCGGCCATCGTGGCGCTGGCCCAGCGCCATGATTACGCCGGTATCGACATCGACTATGAGAACCTGCACGCCAGCGACCGGGGGGCGTTCAGCACGTTCGTCGCGGACCTGGCCCGGGCGCTGCACGCGCACGGGAAGGTGCTGTCGGTCGCGGTGTTCGCCAAGACCAGCAACGCGGGCACCGACCCGCGCAACGTGGCCCAGGACTACGCGGCCATCGGCCGGGCCGCCGACCAGGTCCGGCTGATGGGCTATGACTACCACTGGGCCACCTCACCCCCCGGCCCGGTCGCCCCGGTCGGCTGGCTCCGCGCGGTGCTGCACTACGCGAAGACGCAGATCCCGGCGAGCAAGATCGTTCTGGGCATCCCGCTGTACGGCTACGACTGGTCGGCTGGGCACGGCACCGCGATCAGCTGGCTGCAGGCGCTCCGGCTGTCCCGGCAGTACCACGTGGCGCCGCGGTACGACACGGCCAGCCAGGCGCCGTGGTTCAGCTACACCGCCGCGGGCCGTAAGCACACCGTGTGGTTCGAGAACGCGGCCAGCTCGCGGGCCAAGTTCGACCTGGCCCAGGGGGCCGGGATCGCCGGGGTCTACCTGTGGATGTACGGCTACGAGGACTCCGCCACCTGGCCCGCGCTGAGCCAGGTGCTGCCCACCGCCGGGCCGCACGCGCTGAGCACCTCGAAGGCGGTGCCGTGATGCCGTGGTGGGCGCTGGCCATGCTGATGCTGGGGGCCAACTTCGCGCTGTGGGGGTCGGTCGGGCTGATCCGGCTGGCCGAGTCCGTGCTGACCCGGGGGGGCGGCCCCCCGGATCCCCCCGATCGCCGCTCCGCGTGGCGGGCTAACCCCGGCGGGCCGCTGACCACTACCGACGTGGCGGTGCTGATCCCGGCGCACAACGAGGAGCTGGTCATCGCGGACAGCCTGCGGGCCATCATGGCCCTGGTGCCGCCGCGGAACGTGCACGTGGTCTCGGACGGATCCACCGACGGCACGGTGCAGATCGCCCGCCGGTCCGGGGCCCGGGTGATCTCGACCCAGGAGAATGTGGGCAAGGCCGGCGCGCTGGAGGAGGCCATCGCCCGGTTCGGCCTGATCGACCGGTTCGCGGTGGTGATGCTGCTGGACGCGGACACCCGGGTACAGCCCGGCTACTTCGCCGCGGCGCTGCCGATGTTCGACAACCCGCAGGTGGTGGCCGTGGCGGGCTGTGTACGGACGGCCCGCGACCGCAAGCTCTCGCTGAGCGGCCAGGTCCTGGTCGGCCACCGCACCCGGATCTACGCGATCGGCCAGCGGGCGCTGAAGTTCGGCCAGACCTGGCTGCGCTCCAACGCGACGCCGATCGTGCCCGGCTTCGCCAGCCTGTACCGGACCCGGGTGCTGCCGCACCTGGAGATGAACCCGCCCGGGCTGGTCATCGAGGACTTCAACATGACGTTCGAGGTGTACCAGAAGCGGCTCGGCAAGGTCGGCTTCACGCTCAGCGCGGTGGCGGTCACCCAGGATCCGGACAACCTGCACGACTACATCCGGCAGACCAAGCGGTGGGCGCTCGGGCTGTGGCAGACGGTGCGGCGGCATCCGCCGCGGGCCAACCTGTTCACCGCCATGATCGCCCTGCTGCTGCTTGAGCTGGTCACCTCCAGCGTGCTGTTCTTCCTGCTCCCGCTGGCGCTGATCGTGCTGCTGGTGCCGGACCTGGCCGGCCAGGTGCTGTCCTGGCCCCCGTTCGACGATCTGCACCTGGCCGTGTCCAGCCACCTGACGCTGACCGCCGTACTGCTCGGCGTGCTGCTGCCCGACTTCCTGCTCACCTGTGCGGTGGCCGTGCTGGAACGCCAGCCGCGGCTGCTGCCGCTCGCCGTTTTCTTTCCGTTTATGCGCATCCTGGACGCCGCCATCTCGCTGTATTCGGTCCCGATGGCGTGGTTGTCGGTGTCCAATGGCCGCTGGAAGAGCCCTGCCCGCCGTCCGGTGGGCAGCGCCGCCGCGGCCGCGCTCCCCGCCGCCGGCCGCAGGCCGGCGGCTTGCCATGCACTGGGACCAGCAATGAGCCGGGCAGGCCGGCGAGGGTGGCGGAGGCAAGTCATGTATCTGGGTGAAGATGGGCCCGTGGCAACGGTGCACAGTGAGCTCATGGACCCGGTGCGGATCCTGCTCGTAGATGATCACCTGATGGTGACCGAGGCGCTCGCCTCCCGGCTGTCGGCCGCCATGGACCTGTGGGTGGCCGGGCGGTGCACCACCGCCGACCCGAACCTGCTCGACATCGTCCGCGGGCTGCGCCCCGACGTCATCACGATCGAGGTGGAGCCGCTCGGCCCGGCCGCGGGCCAGGTGCTGCAGGGCCTGGTCACCGCGCGCCCGGAGGCCAAGGTGGTGGTGCTCAGCGCCGACCACAACATCGCGCACGCGGTCGAGGCGGCCCGGGCCGGGGTGGCCGCCTGGGTGGCCAAGGAGCAGGGCGCGGCCGAGCTGGAAACCGTAGTCCGCGGGGTGTGCCAGGGGTACTCCTGGTTCCCGCCGGACATGCTGGGCGCGATCCTGCGCGAGCTGCGCGCCGACGTGAGCCGGGCCCGCGAGCACGATGACCTGCTGGACGTGCTCAGCCCCCGGGAGCGGGACGTGCTGCTGTCCATGATGGACGGCAAGCGGGGCCGGCAGATCGCCCAGGATCTGCTCATTTCCACCGACACCGTGCGCACGCACACCCGGAACATCTTCGCCAAGCTGGACGTGCACAGCCGCCTGGAGGCAGTCCGGGTGGCCCGGGCGGCTGGCCTGCGCCGCCCGGAACAGGCTGAATGACCGACGCCGCGCCGGTCCGGGTGGCCACGGTCATCACCCGGCTGGAAGGCGGGGCGGGCCAGCACGCGCTGCGCGGGGCGCAGGCCATGGACCCGGCCAGCTACCCGATGACGATCATCACCGGCAGCGGTGACCAGCTGCTGGACGAGGCGCGGGCAGGTGGCCTGGAGGTCATCATCGAGCCGTCGCTGCGCGCCCCCATCGCGCCCGGCAGCGACGTGCGCGCGCTGGCCCGGCTGACCACCCTGCTGCGCCGCCGGGACTTCGACGTGGTGCACACGCACTGCGCCAAGGCCGGCGTGCTCGGCCGGCTGGCCGCGCACCGGGCCGGGGTGCCCCGGCTGGTGCACACGTACCACGGGTTCCCGTTCCACGAATTCCAGGGGCCCGCCCGCCGCCGCGGCTACATCCAGATAGAACGCCGGCTCGGCCGGATCACCGACGTAGCCCTGTGCGTGGGCACCGGGGTGGCGGTCGAGGCGGTCCGCCAGCGGCTGGTCGCCCCGGAGCGGGTGCACACCATCGGGGTGGTCGCCGAAGGGGCCGACCAGGCCGCCAGATGCCCCCCGCCGGCCGTGGCCGGCCGCCGCCGGGCCCGCGCCGAGCTGGGCCTGCCCGCGGACGCCACGGTGGTCGGCGCGGTCGGGCGGCTGACCTACCAGAAGGCGCCGGATGACTTCGTGGCCGCGCTGCGCGCGCTGGGGCGGCCTGGGGTGACCGGAGTGTGGGTCGGCGACGGTGAGCTGGCCGCGCAGATCGCGGCCCAGGCGGCCAGCCTGCCCGGAAACCAGGTACTGCTGGCCGGGCAGCGCAGCAACGTACCCGACCTGCTGCCCGCGTTCGACGTGTTCGCGCTGCCCAGCCGCTACGAGGGGCTGCCCACCGCGGTAGTCGAGGCGATGGTGTGCGGTATCCCGGTGGTGGCGACAGCGGTCAACGCGGTCGGTGATGTGGTCATCCCCGGCGTTACCGGGCTGCTCGTCCCGCCCGGCCGCCCCGAGCTGCTGGCCGAGGCGGTGGCGTTCCTGCTCGACTCGCCCGGCGCCGCGGCCCGGATGGCCGCGGCCGCCCGGGCCCGGCTGGGTACCCGGTTCGGCCGGCAGGCGCTGCGTTGCGCGCTAGTAGCGGCCTACTCCGGTGGGTATGCCGTTGCCTAGGCTGGGCATGGTTAACTGTTCCTATACCGGCATGCGGTGACGAATTCACATCGGATGGTGATAAATCGGGGGAGGGGGAGGCCCGCGGGGGTGACGGACCCGTGGCCTCCCTATCGGGGGGAACGCTGTGGAACCGTCGTTCGACCGGCGACGGGGCCGTGGGCGCAGGCGGTCAGACAGTCAGGACACGCTTGCGGTGCGGGGCCTGTTGCATGACCTAGGACATCAGATGACCACTTTGTCCTATCTGGTGGAAGCGGTACGCGGGGATGCGGAACTCCCGGGCGACGCGGGGTTCCGGCTGGAACTGCTGTCCCTGGAGATGTCCCGGCTGCTGGATGTCATTGCCCAGGAGGTCCCGGGGCGCGAGGAGACGGCGGCCTCGGTCACCGAGGTCAGCCTGCGCTCACTGGCGGGCCAGGTGAGCCAGCTGGCCCGGGTCGCACACGAGTCGGCGGTGCAGCTGCGGCCCGGCCCGGACGTGCGGGTGCTGGCCAGCCCGGTGCTGCTGTGGCGGGTACTGACCAATGTGGTGGACAACGCGGCCCGGGCCGCGGGACCGTCCGGCCGCGTTGAGGTCACCGTCGGCATGCTGGCCGAGCCGCCACCGCGGGCGGTGATCGAGGTACTGGACAACGGTCCCGGCTTCGGGAACGGGCCGCCAGGAGCCGCTACGCTCGGCCTGGGCGTAGTGACTACGCTGCTCGAGTCGTGCGGGGGCAGCATCGACGTCCGGGCGCCGGCCGCCGGCGGGGCGCAGGTGCGCATCGTGATCCCGGCGGAACCCACATGACCGGGCTGGTCATCGGGGATGACCACAGCGTATTCCTGGACGCCATGTCGGCGGTGCTGATCCAGCGCGGGTACCAGGTCACGGTGGCGCGCACGGTCCGGGACACGATCGAGTCGGTGCGCCGGAAGCAGCCCGACGTGTGCCTGATCGACCGGCACTTCGCCGGGGAGAGCGGGATCAGCGCGATCGGCCCGATGCTCGCGGCCAGCGGCCGGACCAAGATCCTGGTGCTCAGTGCCGACCCGGACACCGAGGGGATCCGGCAGGCGCTGCAGGCCGGCGCGTCCGGCTACCTGCACAAGACCCGTGGCGTGTCCGCACTGACCCGGGCCATCGACCGGGTGCAGCGCGGCGAGGTCGTGGTGGACGTGCCCAAACCACGGCCCGCCCGGGAGCGCGGGCGGCCGGACGAGGCGCAGCGGCTGGCCGGCTTCCTCACTGGCCGGGAGCGGGAATGCCTCGGCCTGCTGGTCGAAGGGCTGGATACGTCGGGCATCGCCACCAAGCTGGGCGTGTCCGCGGCCACGGTCCGCACGCACGTCCAGTCGGTGCTGACCAAGCTCGGGGTGCACTCCCGGCTGGAAGCCGCCTCCTACGCGGTCCGGTACGGGCTGCTGGACGACTCGCCTGGCCTGATCCCCGGGAACGGTGCCGGCTTAACCCGGAACCTGGATGCCCGGCCCGGCCGCCTGCTGGGCACAGGCTAGGCCGCCTTTCCGGGCCCAGGCTAGGCCGCCTGCTGGGCACAGGCTAGGCCGGGCGGAGCAGTGTGCCGCGCCAGCCGCCCCGCACCGTCCGCACGGTCACCACCAGCCAGGCCACGACCAGGGCCAGGTACAGCGCCACGGCGGCCCAGCGGAAGGCGTCCGCCCCGGTGTGCAGGGCCAGCGCGGTGGTGCCGGTCACACACGTGCCGACCGGGAACGTGAACGACCACCAGGTCAGGGCGAACGGGAGGCGCTGCCGGGCGGCGCGGACGGTGAGCGCGGCGGCCAGCGCCGCCCACAGCGCGGCGAAGCCCCAGACCGGGACGCCGTACACCACGCCGAACACCGCGAACGCGGTGGCGTACGGGGGCGGCACGGCCAGGTGGGCTACGCCACCGAGCAGGTTGGCCGCGGTGATGGACTGGCCGAGCGGGCCGAGCACGATCCACAGCGTGGGCACCATGACCGCCGGGCCGGCCGAGTGCCGGACCAGCCGCTGCCAGATCTGCGGGATGATGACCAGGCTGGCGATCAGGCTCAGGCCGAACATCGCGTAACAGGCCAGCAGCATGGTCAGCCGCAGCTGCCCGGCGGGCAGGTGCGGAATCAGCAGCGCGCCGGTGGCCGCGCTGACCATGGGCGGCACCACGGGCATCAGCCAGCCGCCGAACGGCGCGTCCGCCGCGGCGTCCGGCCTGGTGATCATCAGGTAGGGCACGGCCACGCTGCTGGCCAGGCCGGCGACCGTGCCCAGCGGCCAGAGCACCGCGTCGATGGCCAGCGCGGCGTGCGCGCCGATCAGGGCCGGCCCGAGCAGCAGCGCCCCGGCGCCGACGGTGAGCAGGGCCATCGGCGGTGCGCCGTAGAACTGCACCATGACCGGGTTGCGGGCGTGGGCCAGCGCGGCCGCCCGGAACCGGGTCCAGTGGATCACCTCAGCCACGGCCAGCACGGCCAGCCAGAGCGCACACAGCACCCAGATCGCGGTGCCGAACGCGCGCAGCCCCGGCCAGTGCGCCGGCAGGGTGGCCGCGGCGGTGGCCACGATCCCGGTGCCCATCACCGAGGCGAACCAGTTCGGCCCCAGGCTGGCGAACATGTCGGCAGGCCGGTCCAGGTCACGGAGCGGGCCGCGGCGGGCCGTGGCCGGGCCGGGGGGTGCGGGTTCCAGCCGCCGGGCGGGGGTGCCAACGCTCATCTCCCCAGCATCCGGGCTGGCTGGCCGGCTGGGGTAGCTGGCTTGGACTTGCCAACCCACAACCAGCTCTTGTGGGCTGGTTATGCTGGCGGGGTGCCGCTGAGCCCGCATGTCCCCGATCTGGCTGCCCTGGAGCTGTTCGCCGCGGTGGCCCGGCACGGCAGTATCGGGGCCGCGGCGCGGCAGGCCGGGATCAGCCAGCAGGCTGCCTCGTCCCGGTTGCGGGCCATGGAAGCGCAGGTGGGAGCGGTGCTGCTGGACCGGGACCCGCGCGGGTCCCGGCTGACACCGGCGGGCCGGCTGGTGGTGGACTGGGCTGCCCCGCTGCTCGCCCTGGCCGGCCAGCTGGACAGCGGCATCGCCAGCCTGCGCCGGGCCCGGGACGCCCAGCTCCGGGTGGCGTCCAGCCTGACTGTGGCCGAGCACCTGCTGCCCACCTGGCTGGTCGCGCTGCGCGGCGAGTACGAGCAGGCCGGCCGGGCCCCGGCCGACGTGACCCTGGTGGCCACCAACAGCGAGGCGGTGGCCACCCTGGTCAGCGAGCGGAACGCGGATCTCGGCTTCGTCGAGGGACCGGACCCGCCCCGCGGGCTGCGATCCCGGGTGGTGGCCACCGACCGGCTGGCCGTGGTGGTCCGCCCGGATCACCCGTGGGCCCGCCGCACGTCACCGGTTGGCCCAGCTGAGCTGGCCGCCACCCCGCTGGTGGAGCGGGAAGAGGGGTCCGGCACCCGGCAGGCACTGCGCGCCGCGCTGACCGGCCGCCTCGGCCCCGGCACCCAGCTGGCCGCGCCCGCGCTGCAGCTGACCACCACGACGGCGATCCGGCAGGCCGTGCGGGCCGGGGCCGGCCCCGCGGTGCTCAGCCTGCTCGGGGTGCGGGAAGCGGTGGCGGCCGGCCTGCTGGCCGTGGTCAGCGTGCCGGACATCGACCTGACCCGGCGGCTGCGCGCGGTATGGGCCGGCCCGGCCCAGCCGCCGCCGGCCCGGCCCGGGACCTGGTCGCGGTGGCGGCCCGGCTGGGTGCGGCCGCGGAGCCCGGCCGCTCGTCACCGGTCCCGGCCCGTGGTTGACTCCTTAGCAGTAAGGAGGTGCGGTGACGATGAGCCAGCACGATGGTGCGACCAAGATCAAGGCGAGCAAGGACGGCAAGGCCAAGGCGGGCCCGGTCAGGGCGGCCAAGGTCAAGCGCCTGCCCCGGAAGCCGTACGAGACCGAGCTGTTCCGGCTGCAGGCGGAGCTGGTCAAGGTCCAGGAGTGGGTGCGCGCCGAGGGCGCCCGGATCGTGATCATCTTCGAGGGCCGCGACGCGGCCGGCAAGGGCAGCACGATCAAGCGCGTCGCCCAGTACCTGAATCCCCGGATCGCCCGGATCGTGGCGCTGCCCGCGCCGACCGAACGGGAGCAGACCCAGTGGTACTTCCAGCGCTACGTGGACCACCTGCCGTCCGGCGGCCAGATCGTGCTGCTCGACCGGAGCTGGTACAACCGGGCCGGGGTGGAGCACGTGATGGGGTTCTGCACCAAGGAGGAGTACGCGCGGTTCCTGCACCAGTGCCCGATCTTCGAGCGGCTGCTGGTGGAGGACGGCCTGCTGCTGCGCAAGTACTGGTTCTCGGTCAGCGACGCCGAGCAGCAGCTGCGCTTCCGGTCCCGACTGGAGGACCCGATGCGGCAGTGGAAGCTGTCCCCGATGGACCTGGAGTCGGTCACCCGGTGGGAGGACTACTCCCGGGCCAAGGACGAGATGATGCTGCACACCGACATCCCCGAGGCGCCCTGGTACGTGGTGGACAGCGACGACAAGCGGCGGGCCCGGATCAACATGATCGCCCACCTGCTGTCCACCCTGCCCTACCACGACGTGCAGCGGCAGCACCTGGCCCTGCCGTCCCGCCCGGCGGCCAAGGGCTACATCCGGGTGCCCCGGGACATGCAAACCTTTGTGCCCGACCACGCCGCGGTCCTGCGCGGATCGCCGCGAGTTTGATCTAATAAGCGTTCTGCCTCCCGTTCCGCACCGCGGAGGGACTCGTGCCAGACGCTAGTGACACCGGCCACCCGGCGGCCCAACCGGCCACGGGCGGTCCGCCCGCGCCCGCGCCCGAGCCGCGGCCCGTGGTGGCGGGGTCCATCTGGGTCCTGGAGCATGCCCAGGACATCGTCACGGTGACGATTGGCGTGGTGCTGATCGTGCTGGCCGCCACGCTGGCCGTGTCCGGCGTGGTCGACTTCATCAACCAGGTGCGGACGCAGCCGATCGCCGCGCCGGCCATCAACCTGCTGGACCGGGTGCTGCTGGTGCTGATCCTGGTCGAGATCGTGCACACGGTGGTGCTGTCGCTGCGCGCGCACCGGCTGGCCGCGCAGCCGTTCATCGTGGTCGGGCTGGTCGCGGTCATCCGGCGGATCCTGTTCCTGCTCAGCAACGAGCACACCATCCCCACCACCGAACTGGCCCTGCTGCTCGCCATGGTGGTCGCGTTCGTGGCCGCCTATCTCGCGGTCAGCTACTTCGAGAAGCCCGGCGCCGAGGACTTACCGGCCGCAAACCAGGAGGATCCGGGCCCGGCCGGGAACATCAGCCCCACTGGTAGGGTTAACCCATAAGGCGGCGGTCAGCGCCGCCACTCCCGCGGGTGAGCAGCCCGCGCGGTCGCTTGCGTGAGCAGTCTTCATTCCCGGTGAGCACTGGCCCCCGGCCGCTGCCCCGATCCGTTCTCCGCGTCGCGGCCCAATAAGCATGGATGGAGATTCCTTGCCCGACAGTCATGCCCGGCGGCACCCAGCCCGGTCCGCGCGGCCCCGGCCCAGCCGGTCCACCCGGCCGGCCCGGCCACCGCGGGCCACCCGGCCCGCCCCGGACCGGCGCTCCGCGCTGGACCAGGCGCTGGCCGTGGCGCTGGCCCAGCCCGCGCCCGCCCCGGTTACGTTCGGCCAGCTGGGCCTGCCCGCGCCGCTGGTCAGTGCGCTGGCCCAGGGGGGCATCGGGCAGCCGTTCGCTATCCAGGCCCGGGCGCTGCCGGATGCGCTGGCCGGCCGGGACGTGCTCGGCCGGGCGCAGACCGGCTCGGGCAAGACGCTCGCGTTCGGCCTGGCCCTGCTGGCCCGGCTGGCCGGGCCGGCCGGCAGCACCGCGCACCGCCAGCCGACCGCTCCGCGCGGGCTCGTGCTGGTGCCCACCCGGGAGCTGGCCCGGCAGGTCAGCGACGTGCTGCGGCCGCTCGGCAACCCGGTCGGGGTCAGCGTCACCGCGGTGTACGGCGGCGCACCGATCGGCCGCCAGATCGACCGGCTGCGGCGCGGGGTGGACATCGTGGTGGCCACCCCAGGCCGGCTCATCGACCTGATGGAGCGGCGTGCCTGCACCCTGGGCGCGATCGAGATCACCGTGCTGGACGAGGCCGACCACATGGCCGACCTGGGCTTCCTGCCCGCGGTCACCCGGATCCTGGACGCCACCCCAGCCGGCGGGCAGCGGATGCTGTTCTCCGCCACGCTGGACCGCGACGTGGAGCGGCTGGTCACCCGGTACCTGGCCAGCCCGGCGCTGCACGCGGTGGCGCCCGCCAGCGAGCCCGGCGCGGCCGCCGACCACCAGGTCTTCGTGCTGCCCGCCCAGGACAAGCTGGCCATCGCGGCCGAGATCGCGGCCCGGCCCGGGCGCAGCCTGTTCTTCGTCCGGACCAAGCACGGCGCGGACCGGCTGGCCAAGCAGCTCACCCGGGCCGGGGCCGAGGCGGCCGCCATCCACGGCAACCTGAACCAGAACCAGCGGCAGCGCGCGCTGGACGGATTCACCGCCGGGCAGCCCCGGGTGCTGGTGGCCACCGATGTGGCCGCCCGCGGGCTGGACATCGAGGATGTGGACCTGGTCGTGCACTTCGACCCGCCCAACGACCACAAGGACTACCTGCACCGGTCCGGCCGGACGGCGCGCGCCGGGGCACCCGGCACGGTGGTCGCGTTCGCTGACCCGGCCCAGGTCCGGGACGTGGCCCGGCTGCACGACGCGGCCGGCATCACCCCGGTCCGGCATCAGGTGCAGCCCGGCCACCAGGCGGTCCGGGAGATCGCCGAGTCGGGCACGCCGATCCCGGTCCCAGTCCGGCCCGCCGCTGCGGCCGGGACCCGGCCCGCGGCCGCGGCCAGGACCCGGCCCGGCCCGGGCCCCCGGCCGGCGGCCCGGTCACGAGGCGGGCAGCCGCCCCGCCGGAGGCGGGGACGCCGGCCCGCGGGCGCGCTGCGCGAGGCCAGCTGACAGTTCCGGCCAGCAGGCGTTAAGTAGCTGGCCTGTGCGCGCTCTTGGGGTGGGTGTTCCTTGCCCACGCGAGCGTGGCATGCGACGATCCTGGGATAGACCGTGCAGCCCCCGTAGGGAGCGCCCGTTGGCTCTGCCCCGAACGCGGTGACCGCCGCACCGGCCCAGGATGCTCGCTTGCGTGGTGAGCGGGTGGCCCGTGATGTGTTCGCCGACCTGCCAGCCCACTACGACCGGCTCGCCTACCTGCTGTCCTTCGGCCAGGACCGGCGCTGGCGCCGGGCGGTAGTCAGCCGGACCGCGGCCGGGCAACCGGGACTGGTGCTGGACGTGGCCACCGGGCCGGCCGGTATCGCGCTGGCCATCGCCGGCCGGACCGGCGCGAACGTGGTCGGCGTCGACCTCAACGAGCCCATGCTGCGGGCCGGCCTGGCCCGGACCCGGCGGCCCGGCCAGCGCGGCCGGGTCCGGCTGGCCGTGGGCCGGGCCGACAGCCTGCCGTTCCCGGACGGCACGTTCGACGCGGTCAGCTTCTCCTACCTGCTGCGCTACGTGGACGACCCGGCCGCGACGGTGGCCGAGATGGCCCGCTGCCTGCGTCCCGGCGGCACCCTGGCCAGCCTGGAGTTCTACCTGCCGCCGCGGCCGGGCTGGCGGGCGGCCTGGTGGCTGTACACCCGGCTGGCGCTGCCGCTGGCGGGCGGGCTGACCGGGGGGCCGGCCTGGTACCGGGTCGGCCGCTTCCTCGGGCCCAGCATCTCCACCCACTACCGGCGGTACTCCCTCGCCGACCACGTCGCGGCGTGGCAGGCCGCCGGGCTGACTGACGTCGGGACCGCGGTGATGAGCCTGGGCGGCGGGCTGATCATGTGGGGCCGCAAGGCCGGGCCGCCGGCGGGAACGGGTCCGTGAGCGCGCGGACGGACAAGACCAGCAAGACCGCGTTCTACGATCTGGGCCGCGGCACGGGCGGGTTCCGTGACTGGCTCACCCTGCTGCACCCGCCGTACACCCTGTGGCACCTGTCCTACGTGGCCATCGGGGCGGCGCTGGTGCCGCACCCGGTGCTGTGGCGGCTGGCCGGCACGCTGCTGGCGTTCTTCCTGGCCGTGGGCATCGGCGCGCACGCCCTGGACGAGCTGAACGGCCGCCCGCTGGGCACCGGCATCGGCGCGGTGTGGCTCGGCGGGGTGGCGGCGGTCTCGGTGGCCGCCGCGATGGTGCTCGGCCTGCTGTACGGCGGGCTGCGGCTGCTCCCGTTCGTGATCCTGGGCGCCATCCTGGTCGTGGGATACAACCTGGAGCTGATGCACGGGCTGATGCACAGCGACATCTGGTTCGGCCTGGCCTGGGGGTCGTTCCCGCTCCTGGTCGGCGCGTACGCGCAGCACTGGACGCTGCCGCCAGCCGCGCTGATCGGGGCGGTGTTCGCGTTCTTCCTGTCCATGGGGCAGCGGGCGCTCAGCACCCCGGCCCGGGCGTTGCGCCGCCGGGTCAGCGTGGTGTCGGTCCGGGTGACCTGGCGGGACGGCCGGGAGCAGGAACTGGGCCGGGCCGACCTGCTGGCCCCGCTGGAGCGGGCGCTGCGCTACTTCACCTGGGCCACCGGGACGCTGGCGGTGGCCGTGGTCGTCGCGCGGTGAGCGCTGACCGGTTCGACGTGGTGGTGGCCGGGGCGGGCCGGCCGGCAGCATCGCCGCGCTGGTGCTGGCCCGCGGCGGAGCCCGGGTGGCGCTGGTGGACAAGGCCGCCTTCCCGCGGGACAAGGCGTGCGGCGACCTGGTCGGGCCGCGCGGCGTAGGGCTGCTCGACGAGCTGGCCGTGCCGGTACCGGACGCCGGGCAGGGCGCGGACCTGCTGGCCGTGGGCCCGTCCGGGCACCGGTCCCGGCTGCCCGCGTTCCCCGGCCGCCGCTACCCCGGGCACGGCGTGGTGGTACCGCGGACCGTGCTCGACGACGCGCTGCGCACGGCCGCGGTGCAGGCCGGGGCGGAGCCG
This sequence comes from uncultured Actinomycetes bacterium, assembly GCA_963834515.1. Taxonomy (GTDB): domain Bacteria; phylum Actinomycetota; class Actinomycetes; order Streptosporangiales; family Streptosporangiaceae; genus RYN-230. Next base: position 181,648 of record CAWICB010000005.1, read on the forward strand.
GTGCGGGCCCGGATCAGCGGGGTGGAGGGCGAGCCGGGCGGCCCGGTCCGCGCGCTGCTGACCAGCGACGGCCGGCGGCTGGCCGCGGACAGTTTCATCGGCGCGGACGGCGCGCTCAGCCCGGTGGCCCGGCTGGCCGGCCTGCTCGACCCGGACACCGCGCTGTGGGGCTTCGCGATCCGGGCCTACGTTCCGGCCCATGTGCCGCTGCCGCTGCTCGTCCTGCTGGACGCGGCGCCCTGGCACATCTACCCGGGCTACGGCTGGCTGTTCCCGGGCGAGCCGGGGCGGGCCAACGTCGGCATTGGGGTGGGCATGGGCACCCGGCGCCGGCCGGCCAGCCTGCGCGCCGACCTGGCCCGGTTCTGCGCCATGCTGCAACGCACGGGGGACCTGGCCGCCGATGCCCAGCACGGCGAGGTGACCGGCGGCTGGCTGCGGATGGGCGGCACCGGCACGCCCCCCGCAGCGCGCAACGTGCTGCTGGCCGGGGACGCGGCCGGGCTGATCAACCCGCTGCAGGGCGAGGGCATCGGGCCGGCCATGGTGAGCGCGCGGCTGGCCGCGGAGTGCCTGCTGGCCGCTGGTTGCGGCGATAGCCGGGCGGCTGGCGCGTACACCGAGGCGGTGGCGGATACGTTCGGCCGGTACCTCCCCGGCGCGGCGGCGCTGCAGGCCGCGCTGCTCCGGCGGCCGCGGCTGGCCTCCGGGGCGGTCCGGCTGCTGACCGCGCCCGGGGTGAGCCGGGTGGTCGCCGGCACCTGGTCGCTGTACTGGAACGGGCTGGTGGACGGGGCCAGCCCGCGGCCGGCCGCGTGGACCGGGGCCGCGGTGCAGCGGACAGCCAGCCGGCTGGCCCGGCGCTGGCCCGCCGTGCGGCAGCTGTCCGCCGGGATCACCCGTTCCGGGTGACGCGCGGCCCCGCTGAGCTGGTTGGCTCGTAGCCGGTGGCCGAGGCAGCCCGGGCCTGGTTCCGGGCTGGTCCGCTGAGCCCGAGGGGAGAGGACCTTGGCCACTGCCGCCAGGCGCGGCGGGCCTGCCGGGGATGGCGCTGCGGGCGCCGCGGGCGGCGCCCCGGCCCGGGCCGGGACGCAGCCGGCCCGCGCCGCGCTGGTGCTGACGTCCCTGATCCTGGTCGCGGCGGTGGCCAACCTGAACCTGACCGTGGCCAACGTGGTGCTGCCGGACATCGGCCGGGCGTTCGACGCCGGGCAGACCAGCCTGGACATGATCGCCATCGCATACTCGCTGGGCCTGGCTGGCTCGGTGCTCTACCTCGGGGCGGTCGGCGACCGGTACGGCCGCAAGATGCTGCTGGCCGGCGGGGTGCTGCTGTCCGTGCCCGGGTGCCTGCTGGCCGCCTACGCCCCGGACGCCGGGGTCCTGGTGGCCGGGCGGTTGCTGGGCGGGGTGTCCGCGGGCATGGCCTACCCCACCACGCTGGCCCTGATCACCGCGCTGTGGTCGGGGGCGGCCCGGACCCGGGCCATCGCGCTGTGGTCCGGGATTGGCGGCGCGGTGACCGCGCTGGGCCCGATGCTGGCCGGCCTGATGCTGCAGCACTTCTGGTGGGGCTCGGCGTTCCTGCTCACCCTGCCGCTCGCCGCGGCGGCCCTGGCCATGGCCGTGCGCTGGGTGCCCGCGCACGTCAACGAGACCACCGGCCGGGTGGACAACCCCGGTGGCGTGCTGTCCATGATCTTCGTCGCGGCGCTGGTCATCGCCATCAACTTCGCCCCGGTGCCCGGCGCGGCCGCGCTGGCGCTGGGTACCGGCCTGCTCGCGGTGCTGGCCGGGGCCGGGTTCGTGGTCCGGCAGCGGCGCGCCCGGCCCCCGCTGTACGACCTCCAGGTGGCCAGGCGGCGGATCTTCTGGGTGGCGGCGGTGGGCGGCATCGTCGTGTTCGGCGCGCTGATGGGCGCGATCTTCGTCGGCCAGCAGTACCTGCAGGACGTGCTGGGCTACTCCGCGCTGGGCGCCGGGCTGGCGGTGCTGCCCGCAGCGCTGTGCCTGGTCGCGTTCGCGCCGCTGTCGGCCTACCTGGTGCGGGCCCGGGGCTCCCGGTTCACGCTGCTCAGCGGGTACACGTTCTGCCTGCTCAGCTTCCTGACCATGCTGCTGCTGTGGCACGAGGGAAGCGGCTACTGGGCGGTCGGGCTGGCCTTCGTGTTCCTGGGGGCGGGCGTCGGGCTGGCCGGCACCCCGGCCTCGCACTCGCTCACCGGCTCGGTGCCCACCCGCCGGGCCGGCATGGCGTCAGGCACCGCCGACCTGCAGCGTGACCTGGGCGGCGCGATCATGCAGTCGGTGCTCGGCGCGCTGCTGACCGCCGGGTACGCCAGCGCGGTGGCCCGGTCGGTGGCGCAGTCGCCGCACCGGCAGCAGATCACCGGCAGCGTGCAGAACCAGCTGGAGAAGTCGTTCGCGGGCGCGCAGGCGGTGGCCCAGCGCTACCCGCAGTACGCCAGCCGGATCACCGCGGCGGCCAGGAGCGCGTTCCTGGCCGGTGACCAGTGGGCGTACGCGGCCGCCATCGTGGCGGTGCTGCTCGGTGCGGGACTGGTGTTCTTCCTGTTCCCGCGCCCGGCGGCGGAGGACCGGCTGCTGGCCCGGTACCACGCTCAGGACAGCGTGCCCGCTGGCCAGCCGCCCGGTGGCTGCTGACCAGGGCCTGGTCAGCTCTGCGCGGCGGAGTTGCCCGGCTTCGGGCCGGCCAGCCGTGAGGTCAGCGGCTGCTCGGTGACCGACGACGGGCTGACGAACGTGCTGCCCGACGGCCCGGCCTGCACGGCCTGCCCAGCGCGCTGCCCTTGAGCAGCTGCTTCCAGGTCAGGAACCAGACCGTGAACCCGTCGTCCCAGTGCCCGGCGGCCGGGCTGCCGGTGATCGTCACCGGGTCACCGGGGGTGGCCAGGTTGTAGTACATGGCCGCGTGCTCGGGGGACAGGTTCACGCAGCCGTGGCTGACGTTGGTGTAGCCCTGCTCGCCGACCGACCAGGGGGCGGAGTGCAGGTAGTCGCCGCTGTAGGTGAACCGGACCGCGTCGTTGACCAGCTCGTCGTAGCCGTTGCCGACCATCCGCACCGGGTTGCCCTTTTCCAGCGTGATGTACGTGCCGTCCACCGTGTCCAGGCCGGGCCGGCCGGTGCTGATCGGCCAGTGCCCCCACAGCTTGCCCTGGTAGAAGACGTTGAGGTAATGCGTCCGGGTGCTGGCCACCACGATCAGCGACGGCCCGATGCCGAATGTCTGGGTCAGGTCAGCGGTGAAGTAGACCCCGGGGGCGGCCTCCACCCCGTCCAGGTGCCCGTCGAAGGTCACGGTCGTGTTGGCCGGCCAGTAGTTCATGGTGCGGAAGTACAGCGTCTGGTTGCCGTCCCAGTACCACGCCCCGGTCACCGGCGTGGAGCTGGTCACCTCCAGCGACCGCTCCACCGCGGCCCGGTTGGCGACCGGGGAGCTGAACGTGATCCGGATCGGGATGCCCACGCCGTAGCTCTGCTTGTACCCCTCGAAGATCATCGCGGTGTCGGTCGCGCCCGGGGTCAGGGTGCGGAACCTGCTCACCGACGTGACGGTCTTCCCGGCCGGGTTGACCGCGGTGGCGCGCACGGTGTAGTCCCGCGACGGCTGCAGGGCCCATGAGCTGTGCCACACGGTGTGTGAGGCGTTGGCCGAACCGCTGACCGGGTCGTGCCCGGTGGTCACCGTGACGCTGCGGATCTTGCCGTCGCCGGCCTTGACCGTGACGCCCTGGGCCGGGTTCGCGGTCCGTGCGCCGTTGGCCGGGGTGATGGACAGCGCGGCGCTGGCCGCCGTGACGCCCGCGGCGCCGGACTTGCCGGACGGCTGGCCGCCGGGCCCGCTGGACGTGGGTGAGCCGCTCGAGCAAGCCGCGATGAGCAGGCCCGCGGCCGCTGTGACCGCAGCCAGCCCGGCCAGCCGCTGCGGGGCGCGGTGCGGGGCCCGCCGCGGGGCCGTCCGCCCCCGGCCCAGCCGCCCTGCGGCCGTCCGCGCCCAGGCCAGCCGCTGCTGCCCTGGCGCGTTGTCGCTCTCCCGCACCCTGCACCCCTCCTGTTGCCGATAGCTCCGCCAGTCACCGGTGGCATCGCCTGTTGCCTGTGCTCCGCGCCGCGTCAGGTTACCGGGCGGAACCGCTGTCTTGCTGAGCGCGGCCCAGGTCGGGAACGCGGCCCGGTCAGGTGGAGCGAGGGACATCCTCGTCCGCCGCTTCCGGCCCGGTTCCGCCGACCGGCCCAGGATGGCCGGCGGCGCGCCCGATACTGAGACGTATCCGGCAGGCCGGAAGTTGCCCTCCAAAGGTACCCGTCCCCGGCGGTTCCGGCGGCCGGCGGCGAGCCAGCCGACGGCCGTGCAGGCGACCACGATCGTCGCCGCCCATGGGACGTAGTCGCCCAGCCGGTCATAGGGGGTGCGGGCGCTGCCCGGCGGCAGCCCGATGCGCAGCACCGTCACTCCCCGGCGTGCCGTGGTCATCATAGCCAGCAGCCGTCCCCGGGCGTCGAACGCCGCGGTGTCCCCGGTCAGCGCGGCCTGCACCACAGGCCGCCCGGTCTCGGCGGCGCGGACCGCGCTGAGCGAGGCGTGCTGGGCCGGCGCCCAGCTCTGCTGGAACGTCGAGTCCGAGGTCTGGTAGATGATCAGCTGTGCGCCCAGGTCGGCATCGACCCGGGCCATGTCCGGGAACGCGGACTCGAAGCAGATCAGCACGCCGAGCGGCAGCGGCCGCCCGGCCCGGTCAACGGCATGGATCAGGTGCGCGCCGTCCCCGGGGATCATGTTGCTGGGCGCGGCCTGGCTGATGCTGGTCAGCCAGCCGAGCGCGCCGCGGAACGGGATGTACTCGCCGAACGGGACCAGGCGCGTCTTGACGTACGAGCCGATCACCCCGTGCGGGCCGATCAGCAGAGCCACCTTGGACTTACCGCCGGTGGGCAGCGCCGAGTCCTGGTTGACCAGGATTTCCGCGCCGGTCCGGGCGGCCAGCGCCTCGATCCGGTCGAGCAGGCCGGTGTCGGCCCGCTCGATGTCGTAGCCGACGCTGCTCTCCCCCCACACGATGAGGTCGGGCCGGTCGGCGCCCAGCCCCTCGGACAGCCGCAGGCTCGCGTTGACCCGGCTGGCCCGGCTGGGCTGGATGCCCTGCTGCACCAGGGCGGCCGTGACGTACCGGACCGGCGGCACGGCCGGGGTCAGGGCGAACGCGACCGGCCCGGCGGCCAGCGCGACCGCGACGCCGGCCGCACCGGCCAGCCGGACCGCGTTCCGCCGCGCCAGCAGCAGGATGACCAGGCCGGTGTTGACCGCGACCAGCGCGAAGCTGATCAGCCACACCCCGCCCACCGAGGCCAGCGCCAGCACCACGGGATGCTGCCACTGGCTGGTGCCCAGCACCGCCCACGGCCCGCCGAAGCCCTGCCAGGACCGCGCCCACTCAGTGAACAGCCAGTAGCTGGGCAGCACGGCCAGCGCGGCCAGCGCCCGGCCCGGGGTGAGCGGCGCGCGGAGCAGCGGCCAGCCGGCCGCGCCGAAACCGGTCCACAGCACACCGAACACGATGGCCACCAGCAGCAGGCCCGGCCCGAGGTTCGGGGCCAGCCAGTACAGCGCGGCCAGCAGGAAGCCGGTCCCGAGCCACCAGCCGCGGACGGCCGCCTCCCGGGCCGACGGCGCGGCCCGGATGAGCAGCAGCCCGGGCACCAGCCCGCACCAGCCAAGGAACTCCAGGTTCAGCGCGGGGAAGGCGAGAATCGGCAGCGCCCCCGCGGCCAGGGCCGCATACCGGGATGGCTGGGTGAGGGCGCGCCACCGTCGCTGGCGCCTGGAGGCCATGCCTCAATTGTGGCGCTACTAGGCCCCGGGCCGCGCATCGCCGGCCGCCGGCCGCCGGTCACCGGCCCGGGCCCGCCGCCGGTCGCGAACCGCGCTGCCGGCCGCCACCGCCAGCGCGGCGATGGCCAGCCCGGTAAGCACCGCTTCCGGCCAGCCGCCCAGCCGGTCGGCCAGGGTCAGGCCGGTCCGCAGCGGAACCCGTGCCTCCAGCTCGGCCCGCCGCCAGAGCCCGCTGTGCTCCAGCACCGCCCCGGACGGCCCGATGATCGCGCTCTCCCCGGTGGTGGACGCGTACACCACGGCCCGGTTGGAGGTGATGGCCTGGATCCGGGCCATGGCCACCTGCTGGGTGGACTCACCGGACTGGCCGTCCACCTCGAACGTGGCGTCGTTGGACTGCACCGCGAGCAGGTTGGCGCCCGCCGTAACCTCCGAGCGGACCAGCCCGTCGAAACCGACCTCGTAGCAGATCACGTCGCCCAGCCGGATCGCGCCGAGGCCGCGGTGGAACACCACGGCCCGGTCCCCGGCGGTGAAGTTGACCGGCTGCAGGTTGACCAGCGACGTGATGTGCCGGAGCAGGCCGCGGAACGGGATGTACTCGCCGAACGGCACCAGCTGCCGCTTGACGTACGTGCCGACCGGGCCGCGGCCGGGCAGCCAGAGCTGGCCGGTGTTCCGCAGCGGGTTCTCCAGCAGCGCGCCGACCAGCACCGGCCGGTCGATGGCGCGCGACCGCGGACCGCGATCGTGGCGTAGATCGGCGGGTACAGCGAGGGATCGAGGTCGGTCGAGTTCTCCGGCCAGACGACCAGGTCCGGGGCGGGCCGGCCGGCCAGCCGCGACCGCGCGGCCAGCGCCTCGGTGGCCGCGGCGTGGTCCTGGGTGACCGTGCTCGCCCGGAGCAGGCCCGGGATGTTCCTGGCGTGCGGCACGTCGCCCTGGATGGCGGCCACCTCGGCGCTCCGCTGGCCCGGGCCCGGCCTGATCGACCGGGAGCAGGGCGCCGCCCAGGGCCAGCGCGAACGCCCCGGCCACCCCCAGCCCGGCCGTCACGAACCGGCGTCCGGCTGGCCTGTCTGCCCCGGAGAGCAGCACCAGCACGGCCCACGCCAGCGCCGCACCAGCGAGCGCGACCAGGAACGACAGCAGGGGCGGCCCGCCGATCGCGGCCCAGCCCGCGGTGGGCGCGCCCGGCCTGGCTCATGGCCAGCCGCCCCCACGGGAACGCGTACGGCCAGCGGGCCCGCATGGCCTCGGCCGCTACCCACCAGCAGGCCACCGCGACCGGCCAGCCGGGCAGCCGGAGCAGCAGCCGCTGGCCGATGGTGAGCAGCGCGAAGATGACCGCCTCGGCGATGGCCAGCGCGGCCCACGCGTACCAGGCCACGTTGACCAGCCAGGACAGCAACGGCACGAAGAATGCCACGCCGAAGGCCAGCCCGACGGCGAACGAGCCGCGCAGGCTCCGCCGGTACAGCACCAGGGCCAGCACGGCAGGCCCGGCCACGGCCAGCGGCCAGAAGCCGACCGGCGGGAACGCCCCGGCCAGCGCCAGGCCACCCGCGGCCGCGGCGGGCAGCGCCCAGCGCAGCGGGAGGGCGGCCGGCGGCCCGGCCGGCCGCCGGTGGCTGGCCGCGGCCGGGCCCGGCTGGCCGGCCGTGGCTGTCCGGGCGCTGCCCTCCGGGATGAGCTGCATACGGCCGAGGGTAGCCGGATACGCCGGGGATGTGCCCAGGCCGGGCAGCACTGGGCCGGGGTCGGCCTGACCGCGGGCCCGCTGTCTGCGTCTCGCTATAGCCTGCCAGGGGAGACGACAGGAGGTGCCTGGGTGAGCCGCCGCGGCTGGGTGCTGTTCATCGCCATGAGCCTGATCTGGGGCGTGCCTTACCTGCTCATCAAGGTCGCGGACGGCGGTGTCTCGGTGCCGGTGCTGGTGCTGGCCCGGGTCGCGGGCGGCGCCGTGATCCTGCTGCCGATCGCGCTGCGCCGCGGCGAGCTCGGCGTGCTCCGCGCGCACTGGCGCTGGCTCGGCGTCTTCGCCTGCGTCGAGATAATCCTGCCCTGGCTGTTCCTGTCCGAGGCCGAGCGGCGGCTGTCCAGCTCGCTGAGCGGGCTGCTCATCGCGTCCGTGCCGATCATCGGGGTGGTGCTGGCCCGGCTGACCGGCGGCCGGGAGCGGCTGACCGCGCTGCGCTGGACCGGGCTGCTCGGCGGGCTGGCCGGGGTGGCCCTGCTGGCCGGGCCGGGCGCGCTGGGTGGTGACCTGGGGTCGGTCGTGCTGGTGCTGCTGACCGCGGTCGGTTACGCCACCGGCCCGCTGATCGCCAGCCGTAAGCTCGCCGGCCTGCCCGGGCTCGGCATGACCGCGGTCTGCCTCGGCTTCGCAGCCGTGGTCTACGCGCCCGCGGCCGCGCTGACCTGGCCGCAGACCGTCCCGTCGGCCAAGGTGCTGGCCAGCCTGGCCGCGCTGGCGGTGCTCTGCACGGCGCTGGCCTTCGTGCTGTTCTTCCAGCTGATCGCCGAGGTCGGCCCGGCCCGGGCCACGGTCATCACGTACGTCAACCCGGCGGTGGCGGTCGCTCTCGGGGTGGGCGTGCTGGGCGAGCCGCTGACCCCGGAGATCATCGCCGCGTTCGGGCTCATCCTGGCTGGTTCGGTGCTGGCCACCCGATCCGGGCTGCCCAGCGCCCGGGGCCCCAGCGCCCGGGGCCCCGCTCCCGGCCCGGCCGCAGCCCCGCGCGGGGCCCGGAGCGGTGCTGGGCCATGACCCCGGACGACCAGCTGACCGCCCTGCTGTCCGGCCCCGGCACCGAGCTGCTGGCCGGCTGGGCGAGCAGCCGCTGCCCGCTGGCGACGCGCTGCGGCTGGGCACCCAGCTGCGCGCGAGCTACCCGGCCGGGCTGGTGGCCGCGGCCCTGGCCCAGCACGAGCTGCGGATCGCGGCCCGGGCCAAGTTCAGCCGGGCCATGCGAATGTTCTTCACCCGGGACGGCCTGGAGCAGGCCTCCGCCGAGGTGGTGGCCCGGCACCGGCAGGCCCGGTTCGCGCGGGCGGCGTGCTGGCCGACCTGTGCTGCGGCATCGGCGGTGACCTGATCGCGCTGGCCAGCGATCATCAGGTCCGGGCGGTGGACCGCGACCCGCTGCACCTGCGGATGGCCGATGCTCAACGCGGCCGTCTACGGCGTGGCCAGCCGGGTGCGCGCCGAGCACCGGGCGACGTCCGGGACACCGACCTGGACGGCGTGGAGGCGGTGTTCATCGACCCGGCCCGGCGGACCGGCCGCGGGCGGCTGCGGCCCGGCGCCAGCGAGCCCCCGCTGGCCTGGTGCCTGAGCCTGGCCGGCCAGGTCAGCCAGCGTGGGCATCAAGGCCGCGCCGGGGATCGCACGGGACGCGGTGCCGCCCGGCTGGGAGACTGGAGTTCGTCGCGGTCGGCCGGGAGCTCAGGGAAGCCGCGCGTGGTCGCCCGCGCTGGCCCGCTCGGCCACCCGGGCCACCATCCTGCCCGGCGGGCACACCCTCACCCCGCAACCCGGGCCGCCGGTCCTGGTGGCCCCGCCCGGCCCGTTCCTGCTCGACCCGAACCCGGCCGTGACCCGGGCCGGCCTGGTGGCCGAACTCGCCCGGTCGTGTGGCGGCTGGCAGATCGACGCGCAGATCGCGTTCCTGTGCACCGGCCAGCCGGTGCGCACCCCGTTCGCCCGCACCCTCCAGGTACTCGATTCCGGCCCGTGGCACCAGCGGGAGCTGGTCGCCCGGCTGCGCGAGCTCGACATCGGCTCGGTGGACATCCGGCGCCGCGGCCTGGCCGGCGACGTGAGCCGGATCCAGCGGCAGCTCAAGCTGTCCGGCCCGCGCCGGGCCACCCTGATCATGACCCGCGCGGCCGGACCGCCCCTGGGCCCTCATCAGCCAGGACGTGCCGGGACCGGATGGTGCGGCAAGCATGCGCGCACGGCACGACCGGCGGTGCCCGCTAGACTCGCGCAGGTGATTGACCTGAGAGCCGCGCGCCAGGACCCGGACCGGTACCGTACCGCGCTGGCCCGGCGGGCGCGGCCAGCGACTTCGACGCCCTGCTCGCGGCCGACCAGCGGTGGCGGGAGCTGACCGAACGGGCTGAGGCATTGCGCGCCACCCAGAGGCGCTCGTCCAGGGGCGGGCCGCCCAGCCCGGAGCAGCAGGAGGAACTGCGCCAGCTGCGCAAGGAACTGGACGCCGCCGAGGCTGCGCAGGCCGAGGCCGAGCAGGAGCGGCAGGCGCTGCTGGCCCGGATCCCGAACCTGCCTGACCCCACTGCCGCGGACGGGATGACCGAGGAGGACTCGGTCGCCATCCGTACCTGGGGCGAGCTGCCCCAGTTCAGCTTCCCGGTCCGGGACGCAGCCGACCTCGGCTCGCCGCGCGGCTGGATCGACATGGCCCGCGGCGCCCGGCTGTCCGGATCCCGGTTCGCCTACCGGATCGGCGACGTGGCCGTGACCGAGATGGCGCTGTACCGCTTCGTCCTGGACCGGCTGGCCAGCAAGGGGTTCCTGACCGTGCTCCCGCCGGTGCTGGTCGGCGAGCGGGCCATGTACGGCACCGGGTTCCTGCCCACTGAGGAGTCCAACCTGTACCACCTGGAGCGCGACAACCTGTACCTGACCGGGACCTCGGAAGTGGCGCTGGCCGGCCTGCACACCGACGAGCGGCTCGAGGAGAGCGAGCTGCCGGCCAGGTACGCGGCGTTCAGCACGAACTTCCGCCGCGAGGCCGGGGCCGCGGGCAAGGACACCAAGGGCATGTTCCGGGTGCACCAGTTCGACAAGGTCGAGATGTACGTCTACTGCGTGCCCGAGCAGTCGGCCGGCTTCCACGAACAACTGCTGGCCCACGAAGAGGAGATCGTCCAGGCGCTGGGGCTGCCCTACCGGGTGATGAACATCGCCGTGGGCGATCTGGGTGCGCCCGCCGCGAAGAAGTACGACATCGAGGCCTGGTTCCCGGCCCAGCAGCGCTACCGGGAGATCACCTCCTGCTCGAACACCACGGACTACCAGGCGCGGCGGCTGAACATCCGGTTCCGCCGGGACGGCAAGCTGGAGTTCGCGCACACCCTGAACGGAACCGGGGCCACCGCCCGGTCGCTGCTGTCCATCATGGAGAACTTCCAGGACGAGCGGGGCACCGTGGCCGTGCCGGACGTGCTGCGCCAGTATGGTGCGCCCGCCACCATCGGCACCCCGCCCGAGGGCTGAGCCCAGCCAGCGCGGCCAGCTAGCCCTGCAGCAGCCCGAGCAGCGTGCCGCCGTCCGGGGAGCCCAGGCCGGTGCACGCGTCCCAGCCGGGGCCAGCCGCATAGGCGCCGTTGTTGCCGCTGGTGATGTCCTGGAAACCGGTGGCCGCCACGCCCGCGGTCACGCCCGGCGTACAGCAGCGGCTGCAGCAGGCCGAACGGCTTGCCGGTGGCCTGGACCAGCCGGACGGTCAGCGCCGCCCACAGCGGGGCGACCGCGCTGGTGCCGCCGACGACCATGGACTGCCCGTCCACCCGGACCTGGTAGCCGGTCTCCGGGTCGGCGCAGCCGGCCACATCTGGCACGCCGCGGCCGGGCGCCGTGCCCGGCCGCGCGCCGGCCTGGGCCGGCACCCCGGCCGACGCCTGCCAGGACGGCAGGCCGAACGCGTCGCTGACCCCGCCGCCAGTGGCGCCGTGGCCCGGGCCGTCGTTCCACACCGTTTCGGAGCTGATCACGCCGGTGCCGAGGTCGGCCTGCAGGCTGGTGCCACCGCAGGCCAGCGCGTGCGGGCTGGACGCCGGGAAATCGGTGTGCGGCTGGCCGTCGGTCTGCGCGTCGCTGCTCCCGTTGTCGCCCGCCGCCACGCACACCGTGCTGCCCAGCGCGGCCGCGTCGGCCAGCGCCTCGTCCAGCGCGGTCCGGCCCTGGCCGGTCCACGAGTCCTCGGACTGGCCCCAGCTGATACTGACCACGGTCGGCGTCGGGCTGGCGTGCACCGCCGTGCTCACCGCGTCCACGAAGCCCTGGTCGGTGTTGGGCGCGAAGTAAACCACCTGGGCCGCGCCCGGTGCTACCGCGCCGGCCACCTCGATGTCCAGCAGGACTTCCCCGTCGTCGCCGTTCGGGTCCTGGCCGGGCGTGTTGACCGCGCCGTCCACGCCGACCGCGCTGACCGAGGGCACGGCCAGGCCCAGCCCGGAGAAGTACGGGTCCAGGTCACTGCTGCCGAACCCGCCGCCCAGCTCGATGATGGCGATGGTGTGGCCGGTCCCGTCGGTGCCGGCCGGGAAGTTGTACAGCCCGGCCACCTGCGGTGGCGTGTAGGACACCGGGGCCGCGGCCGGGGCGGCGGCCCCGGGCCCGGCGGGCCCGGTGGCCGCGGTGGCGGCAGGTGCCCAGCGGAAGTGCGGGCGGGCCTGCGGCCGGTCGTCCAGCCCGAGCACGGCCAGCACGATCCCGTTCAGCTCGGCCGGGATGCGCAGTGCGCCTTCCCGGTAGCGGTGCTCGGCCACCGGCAGGCCCGGGCCGGGCTGCCCCGGGCCGGGCTGCCCGGGCCGGGCTGCGGGCTGCGCACCATGGTCAGCTGGGCGCCGAACGTGTCGGCCAGCGCGGCCAGCGACCCTTCGACCTTGACCCGGCGGGCTCCCGGGTCGGCCTCGGTGACCTGCAGGCCGTACGGGGCCAGCACGATGCGCATGAAGTCGATGTCGGCCGGGTCGGTGCCGTGCTGCTCGGCCAGCTGGTCGCGGGTCAGCGTGGCCGGCCCCTCGACCAGGTCCTGGGGCAGCGCGGCCCGGCGCCGGGTTATCAGGGTCACCTCGATGCGCTGCGATCCGTCCACTGGCCCGGCCTGCTCGGCCGCGGGCAGCGGCGCGCGCTCGCTGCCGGGCAGGGCCACGAAGGAATCGGCCGCGGAATCGCTCATGCTCTCGCTCCCTGTGTCTGTGATCAGGTCCCCAACGCCCTGTCAGTATGTCGGGTTGGGCGTGGCCGGGGAGGCGCACGGCGTTTTGCCCGGAAAAGGGCGGTGGACTGGGATATCGGCGCTGCCGGCCGGCTCCGTCACATGGACGGGGCCTCGCCGCCGTCGCTCAGTTCCCAGCCGCCCCGGCCCGCTTCGCCGAGCTGCCGGTCGCGCCGCTCCTGGTCGCGCAGATCGCGCTGCTTCTTCTTCCGCGGCGGGCGGCGCTGCACATTGACCCCGCCCATCAGCGCGAAACCCACCACGCGCAGCCGGGGCGCGCCGGACAGCCCGGGGCCGGCCGCCCGGTGCTCGAATCCGCCCATGAACGCGAAGCCGGACACATCCACCGAAATGTCCTCATCCACGATGATGTCGATGCCGCCCATCAGCGCGAACGTCTGGATAGTGATGTCGTGCCCGCTGAACTGCGCGTCGCGCAGGTCGAGGTTGACCGCGCCCATGATGGCCACCGCGGTATAGCTGGGCGGCACCACCCAGCCGCCGGACCGGTGCGCCTCACTCATCACCGCGACCGAGATGGCTGAGCCCGGGGTGCCGCCGATCCGGGACTCCGGGAACCGGGCCGCCGCCTGGGCGGGCGGCATCGGCGCGGTGACCGCGGGCGGCTGCGGGCCGGCCTCGGGCAGATCCTCGGTGATCGCGGCCAGCTCGCCGTAGGTCCTGGCCGCGTACGCGGCGGCCAGCCGGTCATCGAGCTCATCGAACGTGATCCGCCCGTCACCGGCCGCCCGGCGCAGCACGTCGGCGGCGTGTTCCCGTTCCGCGTCGGAGACCCGGAGGTTGCGGCGGTCGGCCGGCCCGTCGGGCTGGCTGCCGGGTGACACGATGCCCATTCGCTTAGCTTGTCATGGTCCGGTGGCCCCGTCCCCGGTCACCCCGGTCACGGCCTGCCGGGTCAGTGCAGGTGGCGCTGCCAGTCGGCGGGGACCCGGCCCGCCGGGCCGGGCACCGGCTGGTCCAGCGGGTGATGCTCGGGCGGGGCCAGCGGCGGCCCGTCGTAGAACTCCTCCTCCGGATAGTTCCAGAACCAGGATTCGCCGGGCTCGAAGCTGCGGATCAGCGGGTGGCCGCTGGCCGCGGAGTGCGCGCTGGCGTGCTGCGAAGGTGAGCTGTCGCAGCAGCCGACGTGCCCGCACTCGGCGCACCGCCGCAGGTGGAACCACCAGCCGCCGGCCGCGTTGCACTCGGCGCAGCCGGTGCCGCTGGGCGGGATCGACGGGTTGATGCCCGGGACGTCAGCCATTCAGGCCTCCTCTGCGGCGGTCACCGGGAGCCGGACCTGGAACCGGGTGTCCCCGGGCACCGACTCCACCCGCAGGTCACCGTGGTGCCGGTTGACCACGATCCGCCACGAGATGTCCAGCCCGAGGCCGGTGCCCTCGCCCACCGGCTTGGTAGTGAAGAACGGCTCGAAGATACGCTCCCTGATTTCCTTCGGCACACCCGGCCCGGTGTCCCCGATCTCCACCAGGACCCAGTCGTTGTCCCGGGCGGTGCGCACGGTCAGCGTGCCGTGCCCGCCCATCGCGCTGACCGCGTTGTCGATCAGGTTGGTCCAGACCTGGTTCAGCTCGGCCGGGTAGGCCGGGATCTGGGGCAGCGTGCGGTCGAAGTCCTTGACCACGTTGATCCCGTCGCCCAGCTTGCCGCTCAGCATGAGCAGCGTGCTCTTGAGCAGCTCGTGCACGTCGACCACCTGGTACGGGGCCCGGTCCAGCTGGGAGTACTGCTTGGCTGCGGTGACCAGGCTGGACACCCGCTTGGTCGAGTCCTCGATCTCGTTCATCAGCAGCTCGGTCTCGACCGTGTAGTTCAGCCAGCGGATGGCGCCTTCCAGGGTGCCGTCCTCGACCACGGCCGCCACCTGGTCCAGCCAGCCCGCGTCCAGCCCGGCCTGGACGAACGTGGGCGCGAGCTCCCAGCCCCGGTCGCAGCCGTGATCCAGCAGCCAGTCGGACACCGCGTCCTCCCGGTCGGACGCTTCCATCGGGCTCAGCTCGGGTGCCTTGGACACCCGTTCGGCCGCTTCTTCCTGCAGCCGGATCAGCGTCTCCAGGCCGCGCTGGTCCCAGTTGCCCCCGGCGATCATGCCCAGCTTGTGCCGCATGCCGGCCACCCGGTCGCGCAGCGTGGCCGTAGCCCGCACCGCGGCCGCGGCCGGGTTGTTCAGCTCGTGCGTCAGCCCGGCCGACAGCGAGCCCAGGGCCAGCAGCCGTTCCCGCTGCCCGACCTGCTGCTGGATGTTCTTGATCCCGAAGAACAGCCCCTCCAGCATGTGCACGGCCATCGGGAACCAGTCCCGCATCATGCCCGCGAACTTGTCCGCGTCCAGCACGTAGAACCGGCTCGGCTCGGTGACCCGCATCGAGTTGTCGTAGACCTGGGGCACCCGGTCGCCGAGGTAGGCCCGGAACGCCCCGGTGTACGCGCCCCGCTGCGAGCTGCGGTTCACCTCGACGTCGTCGCCGCCGATCCGGCGGGACATGGCCAGGGTGCCCTCGATCAGCACGTAGAAGCACGTGGCAGGGTCACCCTCGGCATAAACCGGGCCTGGGTCGAACAGCTCGACCCGGCCTTCCCGGCACAGCCATTCCAGCTGCTCATCGGTCAGCTTCTCGAACAGGAACAGGCTGCGCAGCTCGGTCACGTCGCACGGCAGCGTCTGCCGCCGTGACGTCTGGGCGGCCGGGGTCTGGGCGGCCGGGGTCTGGGCGGGGCGGGTGGCTGACTCTGCACTCACAGCTTCTCCAGGTATCGATGCACAAGCATGACCGCCATCGCACCTTCGCCGACGGCGGAGGCGACCCGTTTGGCGGACTCGGCCCGGGCGTCCCCGGCCACGAACACGCCGGGCACGCTGGTCTCCAGGTGGTACGGCGCCCGGTCCAGCTGCCAGCCGGGCGGTTTCTGGCCCGTTACGGTCAGGTCCGGGCCGGCCACCACGAACCCGTGGCCGTCCCGGACCACCACCCCGTCCAGCCAGTCGGTGAGCGGGGCGGCCCCGATGAATACGAACAACAGGCCCGCGTCCACTGTTTCCGTGCCGCCGTTGGCCGTGTTCCGCAGCGTGAGCTGCTCCAGGTGCCCGTCCCCGTCGGCCTGGATGACCTCGGTGCAGGTCCGCACCGAGATGTTCTCGATGCCGTCGATCTGCTGGATCAGGTAGAAGGACATGGACCGCTCCAGGGATGGCCCGCGGACCAGCAGCGTCACCGACTTGGCGTGCCTGGCCAGGTACACCGCGGCCTGGCCGGCCGAGTTGGCCCCGCCCACGATGTACACGTCCTGGTCGATGCAGGCCGAGGCCTCGGTCAGGGCCGAGCCGTAGTACACCCCGCGGCCGGTCAGCTCGTTCAGGCCGGGCGCGCCGAGCTGCTTGTAGGACACCCCGGTGGCCAGGATGATGCTGTGCGCGCCGAGCGTGCCGCCGTCGGCGAACCGGATGCCGCGCGCTGACCCCTTGATGTCCAGGCCGACCACCTCGCGGGTGGTGAGCAACTCCGCGCCGAACTTCTGTGCCTGCATCCGGGCCCGGACGGTGAGCTGGGCCCCGGACACCCCGTCCGGGAAACCGAGGTAGTTCTCGATCCGCGAGCTCTGGCCGGCCTGGCCGCCGGTCGCGGTCCGCTCGACCAGCACGGTCTTCAGGCCCTCGGACGCGCCGTATACGGCCGCGCCCAGCCCGGCCGGCCCGCCGCCGATCACCACCAGGTCGTAGAAGTCCTTGGCCGGGGTGGTGCTCAGCCCGACCCGGGTGGCCAGATCGGCGTCGCTGGGCGCGAGCATGGTCTCGCCGTCCGGCGTGATGATCAGCGGCAGCGTCCGGCCGTCGGTCCCGGCCGCGGCGAGCAGTCGCTCCCCGTCCGGCTCATCCGAGGCGAACCAGCGGTAGGCCACCTCGTTCCGGGCCAGGAACTCGCGCACCTCAGTGCACCGGGCCGACCAGCGGTGCCCGATCACCTTGGTCACGTGCACCGGCTGGTAATCGGCCTCCCGCCACGCGTCCAGCTGGGCGTCGATCACCGGGTAGAGCTTCTCCTCCGGCGGGTCCCACGGTTTGAGCAGGTAGTAGTCGAGATCGACGACGTTGATGGCCTCGATGGCCGCGTTGGTGTCGGCATAGGCGGTGAGCAGCACCCGGCGCGCCGCCGGGTAGACCCGCATCGCCTCTTCGAGGAACTCGACGCCGTTCATCTGCGGCATCCGGTAGTCGGCCAGGATGACCGCCACCTCGTCGCCGCGCAAGCGCAGTTCTTTCAGTGCGTCCAGGGCCGCGGCGCCGGACTCGGCGCGCACGATCCGGTACTGGCCGCCGTACCGCTGCCGCAGGTCGCGGGCTACTGCCCGGGACACTCCGGGATCGTCGTCAACGGTCAGGATCGCGGTCAGGGTCGGGCTGTCCGGTGCTGGCGTGGTCATCCGCGTACCCTGGACGGCTCAGTTTTGCGTGTTGGCCACCTCATGACTCCATCGTAGGAAACCGCGCAAACCAGCGGTCAGGCCCGCTGCCCCGTGCGGTCCGCGTGGTCGTGGTAGTCGTCGCGGCCCCGGCGGGCCAGCGGCAGCGCGAACCACAGGACGGCGAAGATGCAGACCAGCGCGCCGGTGATCACGCCGGCACGCAGCCCCGGGGCGACGAAACTGGTCACCAGCAGCACCGCCGAGCACACCGCCAGCCCCACCGTGACCAGCCCGGCGATGGCCAGACCGTTGGTCACCCGGACGAGGCTCGCCTTCTCGTGCCGCCGGAACAGCAGCCGGTGGTAGGCGACCGGTGCCACCAGCAGCGCGGTGGACACCCCGGCCAGCACCACCGTGGCCAGGTAGACGACGCGTTCGGTGTGGCCCAGCTGGATGAACCGGCTGGCGAACGGGATCGACAGCAGGAAGCCGAACAGCACCTGGACGCCGATGCCCACCACGCGCAGCTCGTTGAGCAGCTCCATGGTGTTGCGGTCGTCCCGTTCGGCCTCGGTCTCGCCGGGCCGGTCGCGGCCGGGACGGGCCGAGTCAGCGGCCTCCCGGGCGGCGTCGGTGCTCACGTCCGCGAGCTACCCGTGGCCCCCGGCCCGAAACCAGCGCGCCACCTGCGCGGATGCGGGGGTCTGGCGTGCGGGCTGCTTGACGGGGGTAGCACGGTGTGATCTTCTGTCTTGCGTTCCGCCGACGGCAGGGCAGGAAGCCGGTGTGAGTCCGGCGCGGTCCCGCCACTGTGACCGGGGAGCGAGTCCCGTGACGGCCACGGCCGCGGCAGCGGTGGGAAGGCCGGGAGGAGCTTCGATCCGGGAGCCAGGAGACTCCGGCCGTCGGTCCACCGCCTGCGGGGCGTGGTTACCCCGGGGAAGGCTCGGCTCATGATGGTGCCGTCGCGGCCAGGATCCGCGCGGGCCGCCGGGCTGCTGGCGGGCGGGCTGCTCGACCTGATGCTGGGCGACCCGCGGCGGGGCCACCCGGTGGCGGCCTTCGGGGCCGCGGCGGCCCGGGCCGAGACCGTGCTGTGGTCGGACCGCCGGGCCCCGGGAGCGGCCCTCGTGCTGGCCTGCGTGGCCCCGGTGGCCGGGGCCGGGCTGGCCACGCAGCGGCTGGCCCGTGGCCGCCCGGCCGTCACCCTGGCCGCCACCGCGCTGGCCAGCTGGACGGTGCTGGGCGGGGCCAGCCTGAGTGGCGCGGCGCTGGCCCTGAGCCGGGCCCTGGACGCCGGCGACCTGGCCGCGGCGCGGCGGATGCTGCCCACCCTGTGCGGGCGCGACGCGGCGCAGCTCGACGCGGCCGGGCTGGCCCGGGCGGCCGTCGAGTCGGTAGCCGAGAACACCTCGGACGCGGTGGTTGCCCCGCTGCTCTGGGGGGCCGCGTTCGGCCTGCCCGGGCTGCTCGGTTATCGCGCGGTGAACACCCTGGACGCGATGATCGGCCAGCGCAGCCCCCGGTACCAGCGGTTCGGCTGGGCCGCCGCCCGGCTCGACGACGTGGCCAACCTGATCCCGGCCCGGGTCACCGGGCTGCTCGCCGCGGCGGCGGCCCCGGCCGTGGGAGGCAGCCCCCGGCGGGCCCTGAGCACGCTGCGCCGGTACGGGCGGCGGCACCCGAGTCCTAACGCCGGCCGGTGCGAAGCGGCCTTCGCCGGCGCGCTGGGGGTGCGGCTCGGTGGCCGGATCAGTTACCAGGGGCGGGCCGAGGAGCGCGCGCGGCTCGGCTGCGGCGCACCACCCGCCGCCCCGGACATCGTCCGGGCCGTCCGGCTGTCCCGGCTGGTCAGCGTGGCCGCGCTGGTGCTGGCGGTGATCGTGGCCTGGAGGAGGAGATAGATGAGCGGCGATCAGAACGCACTGCCGCAGGCGGACATCGATGCGCTGTACCGGGTCGTCGCCGAGCGCCGCGACGTGCGCAGCGGTTTCCGGCCCGACCCGGTGGACGACGCCACGCTGACCCGGGTGCTGGCCGCCGCGCACCAGGCCCCCAGCGTGGGGCTCAGCCAGCCCTGGGATTTCATCGTGCTGCGCGACCGGGCCATCCGGGAGCAGGTGCACACCCTGGCCCGCCGCCAGCAGGACGTGTTCGCGGCCCGGCTGCCCGGGCCCCGGGCCCGCGCCTTCCGTGCGCTGAAGGTCGAGGCGATCCTGGACACCCCGGTCAACATCGTGGTCACCTGCGATCCCACCCGGGGCGGCGGCAACGTGCTGGGCCGGCACGCACAGCCGCAGGTGGCCGCGTACTCCACGGCCTGTGCGGTGCAGAACCTGTGGCTGGCGGCCCGGGCCGAGGGCCTGGGCGTGGGCTGGGTGAGCTTCTTCGCCGAACGTGAGCTGGCCGGGGCGCTCGGCCTGCCCGCGCACCTGGAGGTGGTCAGCTACCTGTGCGTGGGCTACGTGACCGAGTTCCCGCCCGCGCCAGAACTGGTACTCAGCGGGTGGGCCCAGCGCCGGCCGCTGGCCTGGGCGGTGCACGACGGCCAGTGGGGGCGGCGCGGGCTGCCCGGCCAGCCGCCCGCCCGGCTGCTGGCCGACACGCTCACCGCGGTCGGGCCACTCGATGCCGGGGCCGTGGCCCAGGCCCGGGAGCGGCAGGAGGCGCTGACCAAGCCGAGCGGCTCGCTCGGCCGGCTGGAAGCGGTGTCGGTGCAGCTGTCCGGGGTGGCCGGGGAGTGCCCGCCGCCGCTGCCCGAGCCCGCCGTGGTCGCGGTGTTCGCCGCCGACCACGGCGTGCACGCCCAGGGGGTCACGCCCTGGCCGCAGGAGGTCACCGCGCAGATGGTGGCCAACTTCCTGGCCTCGGGCGCGGTCGTCAACGCGATCGCGGCCCAGGCCGGGGCGGAGGTGTGCGTGGTCGACGTGGGGGTGGCGGCCGACCTGCCCGCCGGGCCCGGGCTGCTGCCGCGCAAGATCCGGCCCGGCACCGCGGACATGACGGCCGGGCCGGCGATGAGCCGCGAGGAGGCCGAGCGGGCCGTCGAGGTGGGCATCGAGACCGCCCGTGACCTGGTCGCGGCGGGTAACCGCTGCCTGCTGACCGGGGATATGGGGATCGCCAACACGACCGCGTCGGCCGCGCTGATCGCGGTGTTCACCGGGGCTGACCCGGACCAGGTGACCGGCCGGGGCACCGGCATCGACGACGAGACCTGGCAGCGCAAGGTCGGCGTGGTGCGCCGGGCGCTGGCCCGGCACGTGCCCGATCCGGCCGACCCGCTGGCCGTGCTGGCCGCGGTGGGCGGGCTGGAGCACGCCGCGCTGGCCGGGTTCATGCTCGGTGGCGCCGCGCTGCGGGTACCGGTCGTGCTGGACGGCGTCATCGCCTGCGCCGCCGCGCTGGCCGCCCGGGCGCTGGCCCCGGACGTCACGGACAGCCTGATCGCCGGGCATCTGTCCACCGAGCCGGGGGCCCGGCGGGCGCTGGACGCGCTCGGCCTGCGCCCGCTGCTCGACCTGGACCTGCGGCTGGGCGAGGGCTCAGGCGCCGCCCTGGCGCTGCCGGTGGTGGCCGCCGCGGCCCGGGTGCTGCGCGACGTGGCCACGTTCGACAGCGCGGGCGTGTCCGGTGAGAAGGAATGATCCGCTGGGCCCGGGGCAGCCTGCCGCGGCGCCGCCAGGCCGGCCGGGTGCTGGTGCTCGGCGGCGCCCGGTCCGGCAAGTCGGTGACCGCGGAGCGGCTGCTGGCCAGCCGGGACCGGGTGGACTACGTGGCCACCGGCGGCTGGCCGGCCGCCGCTGACCCGGAGTGGGCCGAGCGGGTCCGCGCCCACCGGCTGCGCCGCCCGGCGCACTGGGTCACCCTGGAAACACTGGACCTGGAGCAGGTGCTGGCCGGCCCGCAGCTGACCGCCCGGGAGCGGGCCACACCGGTGCTGGTGGACTGCCTGTCCACCTGGCTGGCCGGCGTGATGGAGCAGGCCGGGCTGTGGCAGGACCGCCCGGGCGCCGGCCCGCAGCTGGCCAGCCGGGTGGACGGGCTGCTGCACGCCTGGCGGGCCACCGCCCGGCCGGTGGTCGCGGTCAGCAACGAGGTCGGCTCCGGGGTGGTGCCGGGCACCGTCTCCGGCCGCCGGTACCGGGACGAGCTGGGCGTGCTCAACACCCGGATCGCGGCCGAATGCGAGCAGGTCTGGCTGTGCACCGCGGGCATCGCCCGGCGGCTGCGGTGACTGGGGAGACCGTGATGACCCGGGCACCGCGTACCGCATCCTGGCGGGTGGCGCTGAGCCTGTTCACCATCATCCCGGCTGGGGCCCCGGCCGAGCTCGAGGCCGGGCCGGCGGCCCGGGCCGTGTTCTGGCTGCCCGCGGTGGGCCTGCTGACCGGGCTGATGGCGGCGGGCGGGATGGCGGCCGCCGTGGCTGGCGGCCCGAGCGTGCCCCGGCAGCTGCTCGGCGCGGCCGTGGCCGTCGCGCTGCTCGCCCTGCTGACCGGTGGCCTGCACCTGGACGGGCTGGCTGATACCGCGGACGGGCTGGGCAGCCGGCGCCCGGCCGCCGAGGCGCTGGCCATCATGCGCCGTTCCGACGTCGGGCCGCTGGGTGTGGCCGGCCTGGTGCTGGTGATCCTGGTCCAGGTGACCGCGCTGGCCGCGGTGCCGCGCGGCTGGCCCGCGGTGGCCGCCCTGGTGCTGGCCGCGGTGACCGGCCGGGTCGCCGCCGTGCTGGCCACCGGGCTGCCCGCGGCCCGGCCCGGCGGGCTCGGTGCCCTGGTGGCCGGCCGGACCGGGCGGCCGGGCCGGGCCGCGACCGGGCTGATCCTGCTGGCCGCGGTGGTCCCGGCCGGCTTCGCCCTGGGCGGCGTCCCGGCCGCGCTGCGCGGCCTGGCCGCGGCGCTGGCCGGGCTGCTGGTCGGCGGGCTGCTGGCCCGGGCCGCGCGGCGGCGGCTGGGCGGGCTGACCGGCGACGTGTTCGGTGCCATCATCGAGGTCAGCACGGCCACCGTGCTGGTCGCCCTGGTGCTGGCCCTGGGCTGGACCTGATCCGGGCCGGTTCACTGCGGCCCGGCCGGGCATACTGCCGGGCAATGGTTATCCCGGCAGCCTTCTCTGCAGCGCTCATCAGCTGCTTTCCCGGGATACCTGTTCGCATTCATGTTCCCGTGGAGGGGAAGACAGCTCATGTTCAAGTTCGCGATGGCATTGGCTGGCGGCCTGGCCCTGGCCCTGGCGGCTCTTGCCGGGAACGCGAGTTTAGCGCGGGCCAGTAGCCGGGCGGGGGCCTGCCGTCACGTCACCGGCCCATTTCACGAGAACAAGAACGAGATAACAGACTCGGCCGGGCAGCGGTACATCCCCTATGGCATCGTGGTCACCGGGCTCGGCAACCCGAACTGGGCCGCGCGTGCCACCGGGGATTCCGCCCAGATCAGCGCGTCCGCCGCGTCCTGGTGCGCCAACACACTGGAGTTGCAGGTCTTCCAGTACGCCCTGTTCAACGCGGACGGGAGCATCAACTCCTCCTTCCTCAAGCTGATCGAGTCCGAGGTGAGCCAGGGCCTGGCGCTCGGCCTGGTGGTAGCGATCGATGACCAGACGGAGGGCGGCCCGCCGAACAGCGCAGGACTCCCGGAGGCGCAGACCAAGACCTTCTGGACTGAGCTGACCAGCCTGTACGGGAAAAATCCGGACGTCATCTTCGACCTCTATAACGAGCCCCGGCGGGTGGCCTCGTACAGCGAGACGGCGACGTGGCAGTACTGGCTCAACGGCGGCACGTATCGCGGCACCAAATTCATCGGGATGCAGACCCTGGCCAGGTACGTACGGCGGGCCGGCTCGCGCAACCTGTTCTGGATCGAGGGGCCGCACACCGGCGGGTCGCTGCAGTACGTGAACCGTTACCAGGTGACCAGGGCCGGGCCACTGGAATACGGGGTAAATCATCCAGGCGGGGTGACCGCACCGCACAATGCGGGCTACTGGGACACCCGGTTCGGCGACAATTCCTCGATCGTGCCGATGACTGACACGGAATGGACCAATTACGCGTCCACGCGGTCGTGCTGGGCGAACGCGCCGAAATCCGTCCCGAGATTCCTGCAGTACCTGGCGCAGCACCGCATGGGCCTCATGGCCTGGACGCTGTCACCGGGTGTGCTGGTGGCCTCCACCGACCTGGCCGACCCGACCCGGATAAAGAATAACTGGGCCTGCAAGAATGGCCTGGACGAGGGCGCGGGCCATCAGATCATGCAATTCTTCCGCCGGTACAATAGCTGAGCTACAGTGCCGGGGAGGACTGATGAACGAGGCGCACCTGCGCATCTGTGCCAGCCCGGAGTGGGCCGCCTACGTGGAGTCGGAACTGCTGCCGTGGGTCTTGCCGGAGGCTGACCTCGGCGATGACGTGCTCGAAGTTGGCCCCGGGCCCGGGCTGACCACCGATGTGCTGCGCCGCCTGGTGCCCAGGCTCACCGCGGTGGAGATCGACCAGCGGCTGGCCAGCGCGCTGGCCGGACGGCTGTCCGGCAGCAACGTCGACGTGGTGCACGCGGACGGCACCCGGCTGCCGTTCGGCGCGGCGGAGTTCACCGCGGCCACGTTGTTCACCATGCTGCATCACCTGCCGTCGGCGGAACTGCAGGACCGGCTGCTGGCCGAGGTGCGCCGGGTGCTCCGCCCGGGCGGGCTGGTGGTAGGCAGCGACGGGATGGCCACCCCATCCCGCTGGGAACTGCACCAGGGCGATGACTACCTGCCGGTCGACCCGGCCGGGCTGGCGGCCCGGCTGGCCGCGGCCGGGTTCACCGACCCGGTGGTGGAGATCCGGGGCGACCGGTTCCGCTTCCTGGCCGTGGTGCCGGGCTGACGGACCGGATGGGGTCCAGTGCGCCGCCCCCGGGAAACTACGTGATGTACAGCGCGATCGCGGCGTACTGGCACGCGGCCGCGGCGCACACGAACGTGTGGAACACCTCGTGGTAGCCGAACACCGACGGGTACGGGTCGGGCCAGCGGAAGTGGTAGGCCACCGCCCCGGTGAGGTAGAGCAGGCCGCCGGCCACCATCAGCACGCCGGGCACGGCGCCGGAGTGGATCCACACCTCGGGCAGGGCCAGCGCGGCCACCCAGCCGAGCGCGATGAACGTGCCGCCGACCAGCCGCTCGGGGGCGTTCATCCAGGCCATGTGGATCACGGCCGCGGCGCCGGTGAGCGTCCACAGCACGATCAGGCCCGCTACCCCGATGCCGCCGCGGGCGGCCAGCACGAACGTGGGGGTGGCCGTCCCGGCGATCAGGAAGAAGATCATCGCGTGGTCCAGCCGCTGCAGCCGGCGCCGCCACGTGTCGGACCAGGTCCCGCAGTGATACAGCGCGCTGACCCCGAACAGCGCGCTGACGCTGGCCGCGTACACCGCGATACTGGTCACCCGCGCACCGCCGTGCGCCCGGGTCAGCAGCACGGTGCTGACTCCCAGCGAAGCCACGAACCAGAGCATGTGCAGCCAGCCGCGCATCACCGGCTTGGTGTAGTGCACCCCGCGCCGTGCGTCATAGAACCAGCCGGCGGCGGTCCCGGGCCCAGGCGGCGGTGCGGCGGCTGGCGTGGGTTCGATGACGGCCACCGGTGGACTCCCCTCCCTGGCCGGGCCCCGGCTGGTGGTGCTGCGCCGACGCCTGGTTATCCAGTGTGACCGAAAAACGGCGTACTGGCTGCTGTGCTGGGTGAGATGTCCGGAAACAGAAGCAGAATCCTGGTTGTCAGGCCGGCCCGGCACCGCCCGCGGCCGGCCCGCCGCTGCCCCCCAGGCGGCCCGCGAAGAACGTCCGCGCCGAGCTGAGCAGGTCGTCCAGCGGCGGCCACCACGGGCCGTGCGGCAGCTCGCGCAGCGACTGCAGCACCCGGGCCGTGGCCGGCCCGTCGCTGTCCGGGGTGACCACCGCCGCGACCCGGCGCGGCCGGGCCGCCCGCAGCGGGCCGAGATACAGGTCAGGGCCGGTGCCCCCGGCGGTGGCCGGGGTCAGCGCCAGGTAGTAGTCGGGCAGCTCGAAACGCCCGGCCCGCCAGGCGGCCAGCACGCCGGCCGCGGCGGCCTCGAAGCCTGCGGGGCCCGGCTGGCCGGCCGACAGGTCCCACATGGCCCGCCACTGCCCGGCCACGCCGGCCAGCGGGTCGGCGGGCACCAGCACGAACGGGGCGGCCCGGCGGCCCGCCCCGGCCAGGGCCCGGGCGGCTGCGGTCAGGCTGTCCGGCTCGTCCGCCGCGGGACGGACCAGGGCCACGTTGGGGGACTGGGCCAGCCCGGCGAGCAGCGGCTCCCGGACGTCGCCCACCAGGACGACCACGGTCGAGGAGTCACGGCGCACGGCCCCGATGATAGGCCGCCCGGCCGGCTCACAGCCCGGGCAGCCGGGACAGCGGGAACGGCGGGGCGATCAGCAGCTGCACGTTCCGGTCGGTGATCCGGCCGCTGCGGCCCGGGTGCGGGCCGTCGAACGGGATGTTGGCGGCCAGCTCGCGGTGCAGCGCGGCGAGATCGTCCTGGCTGGCCAGCGCGGCGGCTGGGGCCAGCGGGGCGAGCGGGGTGTGGTGGTCCACCATGGTGCACGTGATGGCCAGCTGCCCGGCCGAGTCGGTCAGCTCCACGATGCGGGTCTGGCACGGCCAGTCGATGACCGCGCACGTGGTGACCTCCCAGAAGCCGCGGGCCGGGCCGGCCGGGTCAC
The DNA here is from genome assembly GCA_963834515.1 of uncultured Actinomycetes bacterium. GTDB lineage: Bacteria > Actinomycetota > Actinomycetes > Streptosporangiales > Streptosporangiaceae > RYN-230. The sequence goes on from CAWICB010000005.1 coordinate 207,631, forward strand.
GCCGGGCCCGGATGGCGTTGGTGTGCGTGTGCCCGTTCAGCCACAGCACCACGTTCGGGAACCGGTGCAGCAGCGCGGTCAGGCCGGCCGCGGGCAGCAGCGGCTCACCGCCTGGGCCCAGGTGGGTGGCCCGGGTGTTGGTCAGCGTGTTCAGGCCATGGTGGGAGAACAGCACGACCAGCCGGTCCTCGTGGTCAGTGCGGACCTGCTCGCCGGCCGGCCCCTGGTAGGCCGAGTGCACCTCGGCCAGCCGGTCCGCCAGCCACCGGGCCTGCGGCTGGTCCAGGCAACCGTCCGCCCCGCCGGCCAGGCAGTTGGTGTCCAGCGCGATGAACCGCACCGCGGGTGTGTCGTGCACGTAGTAGGCCGTGCCGGTGAGCCGGTTCTGCTCGGTGAAGCCGTGCCCGGCGGGCCGCGCATCCGGCCGGAAGTGCGCGGCCACGAACTCCCGCCGGCTGACCGGCCGGCGTCCCGGGTCGGCGGGCACGGCCCGGGACGGGCCAGCCATGAACGCCTCGGGGCTGACGGTGAACAGCTCGAGCGCGTGCTCGCTGTCGAACCCGTCCGGCAGGCCGAGCGGCTTCCGGCCGCCGGTCAGCGCGGCCGCCAGGCCCGGCGTGGCCGCGCCGACCCCCTGGTTGAGCGCCTCGTGATTGCCGTAGCAGGACAGCCACGGGATGCGCAGGCCGTCCGCGGCGAACGGGCGCAGCGCCCGGTCGAGCAGGCCCGGGCAGTGCGGGAAGCCGAACTCGCGGCGGAAGAAGTCCGGGCCGCCCGGGCCCGCACCGTCCGGCTTCCAGAAGATGTCATCCGGCCAGTCCAGCGCCTGCACCCCGGCGTACCCGGGGGCGCCGGAATCCGGCCTGACCAGGCCACCTTCGAACAGGGCCAGGAACGTCTGGACCTCGTTCCACTGGGCGTTGTCGATCGCGTCCCCGGTCGTCACCGCGAGCTGCACCGGCCGCCCGGTGACCGGGCCGCACAGCCCGTTCACCGTGCGCAGCATGGCATCGACCGCGTGCACGGTCAGCGCCTCCTGGGGGCGCTGCACCGGCACCAGCCCGGCGTACCGGGGGTCGGCGAAGTACCGGTTGAGGAACTCGAACCGGGTCGGTGACTGGACGTCCGCCAGCTGCAGGTCGGTGATGTGCACCAGGCAGGCCAGCGGGCGGGCCGGCGGCCCGGCCGTCTCACCCGCCGCGAAGTCCTCGCGCAGCAGATGCGGCTCGCCCGCGATGACCTCAACCTTCCGGTACGCCGAGCTCGCCCCGTGCCGCAGCACGGCACCGGCCTCCAGCCGGCGTTCGGTAGTCAGCGGGGCGCGCGCATCGCTCAACCCTCGCTCGCAGCGGGCGCGGCAGCGGCGGAGACCAGCACCGGATCGGGCCGGATGGAGAGCGTCACCCGGCTGCCCGCGGTGAGCTCGGCCGCGTCCGCCGTGGGCAGCTGGGCCATGATCGTGGTGTCGCCGAGGTCCACGGTCACCCGGCTGGTCGCGCCGAGGAACGTGGTGGCGATCACGGTGCCGGTCAGCGGCCCCGCCTCGGCCGGGCCGCCGGACGCCAGGCTGACCGCCTCCGGCCGGACCAGCGCGGTCACCAGGCCGGGCGGTGTGTCCGTCTCGACCAGCGGCAGGTCCCGGCCGCGCACCGTCACCGTGGCGCCGCTCACCGTGCCGGCCAGCCGGTTGGTCAGCCCGACGAACTCGGCCACGAACGCGGTGGCCGGCCGCGAGTAAACCTCGGTGGGCGGGGCCAGCTGGTCCAGCCGTCCCTCCCGCATCACGCCGACCCGGTCCGCAATGGCCAGTGCCTCCTCCTGGTCATGGGTGACGAACAGGGTGGTGATGCCGACCTCGAGCTGGATCCGCCGGATCTGGTCGCGCAGCTGGCCGCGGACCTTGGCGTCCAGCGCGGACAGCGGCTCGTCCAGCAGCAGCACCTGCGGCTGGATGGCCAGCGCACGGGCCAGCGCGACCCGCTGCTGCTGGCCGCCGGAGATCTGGTGCGCGTACCGGCCCGCCTGCTCGGACAGGCCGACCAGGTCCAGCATCTCCAGCGCGCGCCGGTCCCGCTCGGCCTTGGCCATCCGGCGCAGCCGGAGCCCGAACGCCACGTTCTGCTGCACGGTCATGTGCGGGAACAGCGAGTAGGCCTGGAACACCATGCCCATGTCCCGCTTGCTGGCCGACAGCCGGGTGATGTCCCGGCCCCCGACCGTGATCGTGCCGGCGTCCGCGTCCTCCAGGCCGGCCAGCAGCCGCAGCGTGGTCGTCTTGCCGCAGCCGGACGGGCCGAGCAGCGCGACCAGCTCGCCGGGGTGCAGGGTCAGGTCCAGGCCGTCCAGGGCCACCACCGGGCCGTAGCGCCGGGTCAGCCCGTCCATCCGGACCTCGACGGCGGTCCTGGTCATGGCGCCTTCGGCGCTGGTCGCAGGTGAGCTCACGGGTTCAACCTCATCCCCGGCGGCGTCGGCGGCCGATGTAGGACACGATCAGCAGCAGCAGGAACGTGAACAGCAGCGCGGCCATGGACGTGGAGAACAGCACGCCCGCGTTGGGCGTATTACGGCTGATGGAGTACAAGGTCGGCTGCAGGGTGCTGAAGAGCAGCAGGTAGGCGATGGTGTACTCACCCAGCACCAGGGCCGACGTGAGCAGGACCGCGTTCAGGATGGCCTGGCCCATGTTCGGCGCGATGACCCGGAACATCACCGTCGACCAGCGGGCGCCCAGGCTGCGGGCCGCCTCGGCCAGCGTGGTGACGTCGATGGCATCCAGCCCGGACGCCAGCGACCGGTAGGCGTACGGCAGGGCCAGGATGACGTAGACCCAGAACAGCTGCAGCGCCGACAGGCTGTAGTGCTGGATCCGGTTGTACACCGGGCCCAGGCCGACGACCAGCGCGATGGCCGGGATGGTGAGCGGCAGCAGGCAGAGGAACTCGAACGTCCGGCTGATCCACCGCACCCGCAGCTTGATCCAGATCATCGTCGGCAGCAGCAGCACCAGCGTGACCACGCTGGTGATCACGGCCAGTTCCAGGGTGAGTTCGACGGCGCTGGCCAGGCCGGGGTAGGACACGATGTCCTTCCAGGCGGTCAGTGACCAGGTGCCGAGGGTCTTGCCCTCCAGGGAGTACCGGAACAGGGCCAGCAGGGGCAGCGCGACGAACAGGCCGTAGATGGTGAAGACCACGTAGCGGAAGATGTTCAGCCGCCACCGGCGGCGGCGCTGCATCCCCGACGGCCGCTGGCTGGCCGCGCCGGCCAGCGGCGTCTCGCCGACTGAGGTTATCGCAGCCATCGGGCCGCCCTCCGCTGCAGCAGCGCATAACAGGTCATGACCACCGCCACCATGACGATCATGCCAAACGCGAGCAGGTCGGCCGCGTTCACGTTGGCCAGCCCGACCTCGCTGGACAGGGCGGTGCTGATCTGCTGCGGGACGGTGTAGGCGATCTGGTTCTCCCACGCCTCGATGGTCGCGAACGCGGACAGCGCGTTGGCGAACAGCAGCAGGAACGCACCCAGGAAGGCCGGGGCGAGCAACGGGCCGCCTACGTAGCGCCAGTACTGCCAGGTGGACGAGCCCAGGCTCTCCGACGCCTCCCGCCACTGGGCCTTGAGCCCGTCGATCGCGGGCAGGAAGACCAGCACCATGAGCGGGATCTGGAAGTAGGTATAGATCAGCGCGATGGACCACGGGAAGTCGTAGTACCAGCTGGCGTGGAACAGCAGCCCGGCCGGGCCGATGAGCGCCTGGAACGCGAAGGCCAGCGTGACGCCGCCGAACTGGGCCAGCACTCCTGACCCGGCAATCGCGAACCGGCGCACCACGCCATCCGGATTTCCGGCGGCCACCGCATACGCCACCAGCGCCCCGAACACCGCGCCGGCCACCGCGGACACCACACACAGCTTGAACGAGCCGAGGAAATAGCCGCGCACGACCGGGCCCCACAGCACGGACAGGTTGGCGAAGTGCCAGGCCCCGCTGGGGTTCTTGAACGCGTCAACGACCAGGATGCCGGTCGGCCAGAGCAGGAACACCCCCACGTAGGCGAAGAACGGCACGGTCCCCAGCCAGGCCGGAGACGGGGCTGGCGCCCGGCCCGTGCGGGCCGGGCGCCAGCCGTGGTCGTCGTGGCGACGGACACGGTCCTCCCTGTTAACCCACGGCCTTAGCCCAGTTAGCCGACAGGTAGTTGGCCGCAGCGGTGGCCTGGCTCTGGGTCAGGAACACCGGCGTGCCGGCCACCGGGGGCAGTTTGGCCGCGGCTGACTTGTCGATGCTGCCGTTGCTTGTCATCGCCGCCGCCTCGACCGGGTGGGCGCCGCCCTGCAGCCACAGGTTCTGGCCGCCGTCCGCGGCCTGGGAGTAGAGGAACTCCTCCCACAGCCGGGCCGCCGCCGGGTGCGGCGCGTTCTTATTGATGGCCTGGGCGTAGTACCCGCCGAGCACGGCGTTGCTCGGGATGAACACCTTCCAGTTGGACACCCCGACGTAGCTGGGCAGGTTCAGGTAGTCCCAGTTGAACACGACCGGGGTGGACCCGGACTTGATCGTCGCACCGGTCGCGGACACGGGGGAGAAGTTACCCTTCGCCTTGAGCTGGTGGAAGAAGTTGACCCCCTTGGAGATGTTCCCGGCCGGGCCGCCCTCGGCCAGGTTCGCCATCATGACCCCATTGAGCGCGGCGTTGGCGGCGGTGGGATTCCCGTTCAGCGCGACCGCGTTCTTGAACTTCGGCTGCAGCAGCTGGCTCAGCGACGTGATCGTGCCGAACTTGCTCGAGTAGCCGACCGCCATGTAGCCGCCGTAGTCGTTGTACCACAGCCCGGTGGCGTTCCTTTGCGCGGTCGGGATGGCTGACCAGGTGCTGACCTTGTACGGCGCGAACAGGCTGGTATTGGCCAGCGCGACGGCCTCGCCGACGTCCACCACGTCCGGCGCGGCGGCGGTGCCATTCTTCTGCTTGATCGTGTCCACTTCCTGCTGGCTGGTGCCGTCCGGCAGGGCGGAGTTCACTTTGATGCCGTATTTCTTGCTGAACGTGCTGATGATCGCGCCGTAATTGGCCCACGTCGGCGGGAGGGCGATGACGTTGAGCTGCCCTTCCTTCTTGGCCGCGGCGATGAGCTTGCTCATACCGCCACCTGATGCTGCCGACGTGACGGTGGCCCAGTTGGGTCCGCTACTGGAAGCCGAGTTGGAGCCTGACGAGCAGCCGGCCGCCAGCAATGCCAGTGCCGCGGCTCCTATCAGGGTAAAGCGATAGGGAGATCTCACTCATTTCCTCCGGTCCGTGTATCCCCATTTGTGAACGGGCCCGCGGCACGCCTGGAGCCCGGGTGCGGTAACGCTCCGGAGGACAGGCCTGTACCCCCCCGAGAACGACGCTTTGATAAACACCTTAAACGTTTAGTTTTCGCCGGTATGCTGACGTATCCCGGCGAGGGGTGTCAAGAGGCGTTACCGAGTTGACGCGCGGGGGCCAACTGCTGTTCACCAGGGAGACAGGTGAGTCGCGGCCTGCTCCCGGACCAGCGCGGGCCGCTCGGGCGGCTGCAGGGACGCGCGGCCGATGAGCTCGACCGGGGCGATGTAGTCATCCGCCGGGACCGCGCCGAGCAGGCGGCGCATCAGGGCCCGCCCCATTTCCTGCCGGTCCAGCCGGATGGTGGCCAGCGGCGGGTCCAGCAGTTCCGAGGTGGGCAGGTCGTCGTGGCCCACCACGGAGACATCGGGGCCGACCCGCAGCCGCAGGTCACGGGCGGCTTTGTACACCGCGTGGGCGGTGTAGTCGGAGTTGGTGATGACCGCGGCCGGTGCGTCGGGGGCGGCCAGCAGCGCCGTGCTGGCCTGCTGCACGCCGGTCATGGTGAGCGGCGAGTACATGATGCTGCCGCGCAGGCCCAGCGCCCGGCACAGCCGCCGGAACTGGCGCAGCCGGTCCGGGTCGGCCATCAGGCGGCGCGGCGCGGACAGGAAAGCCACCGACGTGTGGCCCAGTTCGGCCAGGCGGCGCATGGGCAGTTCGACCGCGGCCCGGTTGTCCGGGCGGACCCGGCACACTCCGGTGACGCGCGCGGCCGACGCGTTCACCGCGGCCACCGGTGCCCCGGGCCGCAGTGCCTGCCACAGCCGGATCGACTCGCCGGTGCCGACCGGGGCGATGGCCAGCCCGGCCAGCCGCTGCCCGGCCATCTCCTGGACGTGGCCACGCTCCCGGTCCAGCGAGTAGCGCGAGTCCACGGCGAGCAGGGTGGCGCCCGCGGCGACCGCGACTTCCTCGGCCCCGCTGAGCACGTCCAGGAAGAACGGGTTGGCGAAGTTGCGGACCACGAAGCCGTACGTGGTGGTGCGGCCCCGGCGCAGCGCCTGGGCCTGCGGGTTGGCCCGGTAGCCGAGTTCCGCCGCGGCGGCCACGATGCGCCGCCTGGTGTCCTCGCCCACGCCGGGCTGCCCGTTGAGCGCGAAACTGGCCGAGGCGACCGAGACGCCGGCCAGCCTGGCCACGTCCCGGATCCCGACCGCGCGCGCTGATCCGTCCCGATGACTCGCCATGCTCTTCCCTGCAGCCCGGCGCTGCGCCACGTGGTCGCCTCAGTGGCCCGGCGCAGCGCACACCGGGCGCGGAGCGGGCCGTCGATCCCTCACCCTCTATGAGCGGGCCCCGCTCTGGCAAGCCGGGTGCGCCGCGGCGGGGCCCGGGCGGGGCCGGGGCGGGGCCGGGGCGGGGCCGGGGCGGGGCTTGGGCCCGGCCGGATTGTCGGTGGCTGCTGCCACACTGTTGGCCACGAGCCGGACCTGGTGGGTAGGTTCGGGCTGAGCACGGGAGGAGCGTGAGAACGATCGCCACCACCGGCACTGTGTCCTATGACCTGGAGATGCACCGCGCGGAGCTGACCGGCTACTGCTACCGGATGCTGGGCTCCGCCCACGACGCGGACGACGCCGCGCAGGAGACCATGGTGCGCGCCTGGCAGGCGTTCGACCGGTTCGAGGGCCGGTCCGCGGTGCGTTCCTGGATGTACCGCATCGCCACCAACGTCTGCCTGGACATGCTGCGCAGCCGGCAGCGCCGTGCGCTGCCGATGGACCTGTCCGCGCCGGTGCCCGCGACCACCGCACCGGTCGCGACGCTGCCCGAGACGGCCTGGATCGAGCCGATTCCCGGTGACGCGGCCATGACCGCGCCGGACGCCGATCCGGCCGGGCAGGCGGTGCTGCACGACACCGTGCGGCTGGCGTTCATCGCCGCGCTGCAGCACCTGCCGCCCCGGCAGCGCGCGGTGCTGATCCTCCGTGAGGTGCTGTGCTGGCAGGCCGCCGAGGTGGCCGAACTGCTGGACACCACGGTGGTGTCGGTCAACAGCGCGCTGCAGCGGGCCCGGAACACCATGGCCACCAGTGGCCCGGCCGAAGAGGAACCGGCCCCGGCCGTGGCCGAGGAGAACCGGGAACTGCTGTCCCGGTACGTGGACGCGTTTCAGCGCTACGACGTCGATCGGCTGGTCACGCTGCTGCACGAGGACGCCAGCTTCTCGATGCCGCCGTTCGAGATGTGGCTGCGCGGGGCGCAGCAGATCCGTGGCTTCTGGACCGGCTACGGCAGCCCCTGCGCGGGATCACGGCTGGTCCCGGTAGTAGCCAACGCCAGCCCGGCGTTCGGCCAGTACAAGCCGGCCGCGGACGGCACCCGGTTCGAACCGTGGTGCATCCAGGTCCCGGAGATCACCGGCGGCCGGATCAGCCACCTGCACCACTTCCTGGACACCAGCCTGTTCCCCCGGTTCGGGCTGCCACCCCACCTGGACGCCTAACCCCCGGCCGCGGCCGTCATGGCCTGCGGGCGGCTACCGGGCCGCGGCTTCGTCGGCCGCGGCTTCCGCCACGGTGAGCTCGGCCGCCGGGTCAGCCTCCAGCCGCGCGTCGGGGATGGGCTCGCCACTGCGCACGGACCGGCCGTACGTGCCGTTGGCCAGCCGCTGCTCGGCCCGCCCGATCGCGGCCAGCCGGTCGCGCAGGCTCTCCGCGATGGCGTCGTCCTCGCCTTCCGCGCTCAGCGGCTGGGCCGCATCGTCGATGTCGGCGCCTTTCTCGTCCTCGCTCTGCCGGTCCTGCTGCCCGGACCGCTCGGTGTCGGCCAGCAGCCGCTCCACCTCGGCCCGCTCGGCCCGCAGCCGCCGCCGCGCCTGCTCCTCGTCCATGGTGCCCTCCTGCTCTCTGCGCGCCGCTGGCGCGGCTAATCGTTGCCCTGGGTGCTGGCGGCGAGGTCCCACTTCTGCTCGATCTTGCCGAACCGCCAGATGGCCAGGGCGGCGACCCAGGTCAGCACGAACACGCCGACGATCACGAAGCCGGCCTTGTTGATGTCGAAGCTGGCCAGCCAGGACCAGCCCGGCCCGGTCAGGCGGCGGTCCTGGCCGAGCAGGCCGAGCACCTCGACGGCGCCGATGAACACCGCCACGAACACCGACAGGGCGGTGATGGTGAGGTTGTAGTAGACCTTGCGCACCGGGCGGGCGAAGGCCCAGTCGTAGGCGAAGTTCATGAAGCAGCCGTCGGCCGTGTCGAACAGGCTCATCCCGGCCGCGAACAGGATGGGCAGCGACAGCACGGCGTAGAACGGCAGCCCGCCGATGACCGCGGTGCCGGCCAGCACCAGCAGGGCCACCTCGGTCGCGGTGTCGAAGCCCAGGCCGAACAGCAAGCCGATCGGGTACATCTTCCACGGCGCGTCGATCCGCCGGGCCAGCGGGCCCAGGAAGCGGTTCATCAGGCCGCGCTTGTTCAGCTGCTCTTCCAGCTGCTGGTCGTCGTACCGGCCCGCGCGCATATCGCGGAACATCCGGACGATGCCGGCCAGGATCACGATGTTAATGGCCGCGATCAGGAACAGGAACACCCCGGACACCATGGTGCCGATGATGTTGGTCGTGTACTGGAGCTGGGAGCCGGAGTTCCTGACCTGCTCGTCCAGCGCCCGGATGCCGAAGTTCAGCAGCAGCGCCAGCACGAACACCACGCTGGAGTGGCCCAGCGAGAACCAGAAGCCGACCGACAGCGGGCGCTGGCCGTCGCTGACCAGCTTCCGGGTGGTGTTGTCGATGGCCGCGATGTGGTCGGCGTCGAACGCGTGCCGCATGCCCAGGGTGTAAGCCAGGATGCCGGTGGTAAAGCCGAACGTCTCCGTCCGGCTGATGTGGAAGTGACCACTCACCGCGGCGGCCAGCATGGCCCAGCCCGCCACGTTGAGCCCCACCACGGTGAGCGCCATCGCGGCCGCCCGCGACCATTCGCGGGGCGTCAGCCCAGCGCGGATCGTGGCCAGCCGGGCGCGCGGGTCAGCCATCTGGGCACCTTCCGTGCGAGGGGCTCGCTGCTAGCAGCGTAGGCATTATTGCAACTTACTCGCAACAACCAAGGGCAGGTAGCTGCGCCCCCCATGCCGCGCCGGCCGCGCGGCCGCCGTCAGGCGGACTGGTCCTGGACCCGGCGCTTGATGCGGGCCAGCATGGCCGCCATGCCACGCAGCCGCAGCGGGCTGACCAGGTCCTGCAGGCCCAGCGCGGTGGTGAACTCGGCCGGGGTGGCCAGCACCTCCGGCGCGCTCAGCCCGTCCAGCCCGGAGTACAGGATGCTGGCGAACCCGCGGGTGGTCGGGGCCTCCGGCGGCGCGTCGAAGAACAGGTGCACGGTCTGGTCGCCGCCCACCTCCACGGCCAGGAACAGCGGCGACTGGCATTCCGGCACCGGTTCCAGCCGGTCCCGGTGCCCGGCGTAACGATCCGGCAGCGGCGGCAGCTCGGCCGAGAACTCCAGCAGCAGCTGCAGCTTCTCCTGGCCGGACACCGCGTCGAAGTCGTCCACGATGTCCTGCAGCCGCGGGTTCAGGGTGCCGGCCGTGGTCATGGCTGGTCTCCCCTGGTAATGGGCACGCCGACGCTGTTGCCCCACTCGGTCCAGGAGCCGTCGTAGTTCCGCACCGCCGGGTAGCCGAGCAGGTGGGTGAGCACGAACCAGGTGTGGCTGGACCGCTCCCCGATCCGGCAGTACACCACCACGTCGTCGGCCGGGCTCAGCCCGGCCTCGCCAGCGTAGATGGCCTCGAGTTCCTTGCGGCTGCGGAACGTGGCGTCCTCGGCGGCCGCCCGGGCCCACGGGATGTTCACCGCGCCCGGGATGTGCCCGCCGCGCAGCGCACCTTCCTGCGGGTAGTCGGGCATGTGCAGCAGCTCCCCGGTGTACTCGCCGGGCGAGCGCACGTCGATCAGCGGCTGGCCGAGATGCTCACGGACCTGGTCGCGGAACGCCCGGATCCGTGAATCATCCCGCGCCACCAATGGGTAATCGGTGGTGGGGCGGTCGGGGACGGCCGTGGTCAGCGGGCGGTCCTCCGCGATCCACTTGGCCCGGCCACCGTCCAGCAGCCGCACGTCCGGGTGGCCGAACAGGGTGGCCACCCACAGCGCGTAAGCGGCCCACCAGTTGTTCCGGTCGCCGTACAGCACCAGGGTGGTGTCCCGGGAGATGCCCTTGGCCGACATCAGCTGGGCAAAGCCCGCGCCGTCCACGTAATCGCGGGTCACCGGGTCGTTCAGCTCGGTGTGCCAGTCCAGCTTGACCGCGCCCGGGATGTGCCCGGTCTCGTACAGCAGCACATCCTCGTCGGACTCGGCCACCACGAGCCCCGGGTCGTCGAGGTGCTCGGCCAGCCACTCGGTGCTCACCAGCATCTCAGGGTGTGCGTAGTCCTGGAACTTGGCCGATGTGTCCTGCGGCAGAGCCACGTGCCGTCACCTCCGCTGGTGTTCGCGCCGGGGCGGGCCCCGCCGGGGTGGCCGGGAACCACTTCACTGTGGGCAACGCAGCCACCCGGCCGGCCCTTCCCGGGTGCCCGTACCGCCAGCCTAAGCGTGCCCGGCAGGGACGGGTTTGCCCGGTCCCGGGCCGGGCCAGACCTAGGGGAGGGAAGGACCGCCGGAGCACCGGACAGGCCGGAGCACCGGACGGCCGGAGCACAGGACAGGGATGAGCGCAGGACGGGGATGAGCGCAGGACCCGGTGCCACGCCGCTGCGGCTGGATCAGCTGCCGATGGCCGAGGACCGGACCGCCGCCTACGGCTTCCTCCGCGAGGCCGGCCCGGTGCTGCGCACCGCGTTCGGCTCCTACCTGATCACCTCGGCCGCAGCCGCCGAGTTCGCCCTCAAGAACCCTGGGCTGTTCTCCTCACGCCGCGCGTTCGACCTGGTGGGCAGCCCGCTGCCGCTGGTCCCGATCGCCTTCGACCCGCCCGAGCACACCCGCTACCGGCGCATCCTGCAGCCGTTCTTCAGCCCGCGCGGGGTGGCCGGATGGCTGCCCGAGGTACGCGCACTGGCCCGCGAGCTGATCGGCCGGGTGGCACCGCGAGGCCACTGCGACCTGGTCGCGGATCTCGCCGCGCCGCTGCCGGCCCAGGTGTTCCTGACCCTGTTCGGCCTCCCGGCCGACGACCGGGACCGGCTGAACACCTGGAAAGAGGCCCTGCTGCGGAACAAGCCGCCCGGGCCCGGCGAGACCCGGTCCGAGCGGGCCGTGCGGCTGGGCGCGGAGCTCTACGAGTACCTGGTCGAGCACGTTGCCCAGCGGCGCCGGGACGGCACCAGCACCGGGCTGCTCGGCCAGCTGCTGGCCGGGCAGGCCAGCCCGGACCCGCTGACCGACGAGGAGATCTACGGGCTGTCCTTCCTGTTCGTGCTGGCCGGCCTGGAGACAGTCACGTCGGCGCTGAGCACCGCGTTCGCCGTGCTGGCCAGCCAGCCTGGTCTGCGCCGCCGGATCGTGGCCGACCCGGCGGTGATCCCGGCCGCGGTGGAAGAGCTGCTGCGGGTGGACGGCCCGCTGCTCTACGTGCCCCGGGTCACCACCCGGGACGCCGAGGTGGCGGGGCAGCGCATCCCGGCCGGCACGCTGGTGCAGGTGGCGGTGGCGGTGGCGGGCCGGGACCCGGCCGAGCACCCGGCCCCGGACGTCATCGACTTCGGCCGCCAGGAGCGGAACCTGGCCTTCGGTGGCGGCCCGCACCGCTGCCTGGGCTCGCACCTGGCCCGGATGGAGATGCGGGTCGCCCTGGCCGAGTGGCACCGCCGGATCCCGGACTATGAGCTGGCCCCGGGCCGGCGCCGCGGGTGAGCTGGCCGGCCGGCGTGGTCGGCATCGACCACCTGCCGCTGGTCTTCCCCGGCCGCTGACGCCGGCGGCGGCTGGCTGCGGCGGCCGGCTGACGTCAGCCGTCGGCCAGCACGGCCCGGGCTGCCTGGGCGCCCGAGGCCAGCGCGCCCTGGACCGAGCTGGTCGCGCGGTGATCCCCGCACACGTACCGGCGCGGCTGTCCCTGGGGCCCGGGCACCCGGCACGGCCGGCTGAGCGGGTGCGGTGCGGGCATGGCCGGCAGCGCGTCGAGTACCGGGTAGGCAGCCAGCGGCTCCCAGTCCGCCGGGTCCGTTTCGTACAGCGTGCCGAGCCGGGCCCGGACCGCCGCCTCGCCGCCCGGCTGGCCGTCGCCCAGCACCTGGCCGTCGCCCAGCACCGAACTGGAGATCAGGGCCCGGCCGTCGCCGGCGTAGCCGGGCGAGACCTCGCTGAGCACACAGGTGTGCAGGATCACCCGCTCGGTGTCGACCAGCAGGGTGGGCTCGCGCAGCGGGCTGACCGGGGCCGCGTGGTAGTACGTGGTGAGCGCGTGCCGGGCGGGCACGCCGAGCCCGGGCAGCAGCGTCGCGGCGGCCGCCGCCCCGGTGCCCACCACGACCGCATCGGCGGGCAGCTCGCTGCCGTCGGCCAGCAGCACCCCGCCGCCGGTCAGGCTGCTGGCCGGCGTCTCCAGCCGGACCGTGCCCGGCGGCAGGCCCGCGGCCAGCTGCTCGGGCACGGCCTGGATGCCGCGGCCGGGCAGGCACAGCGTGCCACGCAGCAGGCTGCGCCAGACCAGGTGGAAGAACCGGCTGGACGTGTCCAGCTGATCCTCACCGAACACGCCGGCCAGGAAGGGCCGGAAAAACAGCTCGGTCAGCGTCCCGGAGATGCCGGCCGCGGCCAGCGCGGCGGCCGTGGTCTGCTCCCGCCCGCGCTTGACCAGCTCAGCCGGGAGCAGCATGTCCCGGGCGCTGAGCAGGCCGAGCGCGGCCAGGTCCCGGGGCCCGGCGACCCGGCCGCCCAGCACGTCACCGAGCCGGCCCGGCTGGCGGGTGGGATCGCCCACCCGCAGCCGGCCCATCACGGTGTGCAGCAGCATCCCCGGCGTGAACGGGGACAGCTGCAGCGGCCGCAGCTGAGCGCGGCGGCGCAGTTGCGGGTAGGACGTGTTGAGCACCTGGAAGCCGCGGTCGAGCAGGAAGCCCGGCCCGGCCCGGTCGGTACGCATCCGGCCGCCCACCGCGTCGCCGGCTTCGAGCACCGTGACCAGCGCCCCGGCCCCGGCCAGATCCGCGGCGCAAGCCAGGCCGGCCAGCCCGGCGCCCACGATCACCACCCGCACCCTGCGGTCCGGCATGTGCTCCCCCTCCGTCGTCACGAGGCTAGCCTGCGCGCTCTCCCCGGTCGGCGTTGGCCAGGATCCCGGCCATCTCGTGGGTCAAGCCCGGTTCAGCTGAGGTCGTGGCCGGTGGTGCCAGCGCGACGTCGAACTGGCCATCGAGGACCAGGAAGAACTCATCCGTGCTGCCGTGGGTGTGCCAGACGTGCTCACCCCGGGCATGCGCGACCCGCACGTCGTAGTCGTTCATCCGGGCCACGATCCGCGGGCTGTAGACGTCGTCGAACGAGGCCAGGGCGGCGGCCAGGTTCACCGGTTGCCTAGTCATAATGCAACGCTAATCCATGACCTAGGGTCATGAATATGGACACAGATGCGCTGCGCTGGTTCCAGCAGGTCGCCGACGGGACCACGGTAACCGAGGTGAGCGAGCTGGAGATGGTCACCCAGTCCGGGGTGTCCCGCGCGCTGGCCCGGCTGGAGGCCCAGCTGGGCACGCCGCTGCTCCGGCGGCACGGGCGCACGCTGCGGCTGACCCAGGCCGGCGCGGTGTTCAAGCGGCACGTGGACGCGCTGCTGCATCAGCTCGACGACGGGATCGCCGCCGTCAACCAGCTCATCGAGCCGGACACCGGCACGGTGGCGCTGGCGTTCCAGCAGTCGCTGGGCACCTGGCTGGTGCCCGCCCTGGTGCGCGGCTTCCGCACCGCGCATCCTCACGTCACGTTCCAGCTCACCCAGGTCCACGACGAGCTGCAGGCCGCGGCCATCGACGGCGGGGCCGACCTGGAGATCGGCACCCGGCGGGGGCGCAGCCCCGCGATGCGTACCCGGCTGATCGCGATCGAGCCGCTGCGGCTGGCCCTGCGCAGCGATCACCCGCGGGCCGGGCGGGGCGAGATCGGCCTGGCCGAGGTGGCCGACGAGCCGTTCGTCAGCCTGCGCCGCACGTCCGCGCTGCGCAGGCTCGGTGACGAGCTGTGCGAGCGGGCCGGGTTCCGCCCCGAGGTGGTGTTCGAGGGGGACGACCTGTCCACCGTGCGCGGGTTCGTGGCGGCCGGCCTGGGCGTAGCCATCGTCCCGGCGCCCCGGGCCGGAGCGCCGGAGGCCGCGCCCGGGCCGCTGCGCTACCTGGATATCACCGACCCGGGCGCGGCACGCGAGCTGTGCCTGAGCTGGTCCGCGGACCGGCGGCTGCTGCCCGCGGCCGAGCTGTTCCGGCGGCACGTGATCAGGAGCGCCAGCTCGGGCCGGGTGCCCGCGCTGTCCACGTGACCGCCCGGGACCGCGCCGGACAGCGGAACGGGCGGCCGGGGCTGACCCGGCCGCCCGTTCCGCTGGCGCTGGGCGGTTGCGCTAGGTGCTGATCAGAAGTGGGTCGGCCCGGCACCGGCCGGTGCCGTCGCCGGCGTGCTTGGTGCCGTCGTGGGCGTGCTGGTCACCGGCGTTGTCCCAGTGCTCACCGGCGGCGCGGTGGACGCGCTGAACGTGCCCCGGGCCACCAGCAGGCCATCGGTGTTGCCCTTGGCGTCGGTGTAGAAGCCGACCAGGTCACCGGCATCGTTGATGCCGTTCAGCGTGGTGGCACCGGAGCCCAGCGGGTCGTTGACCACGGTGAAGCCGCGGCCGGGCCGCCAGGTGAAGCCGAACGACTTGGCGTTGCTGCCGCTGCCCCTCATGAACGTGCCGGCCACCTCGCCGAAGTCGTTGATGCCGAACGCCATGGTGGAACTGGCCCGCGGGATGCGGAACTCGATCACCGTGCCGCGCGGGGTGAGCAGGAAGCCCTCGGTCTTGCCCCGCTGGTTGGTGAAGAAGCCCACGATGTCGCCCCGGTTGTTGATGCCGGAGGCGGTGCTGCTCATCGCGCCCGGGATGTGGAGCCGGCGGAACCAGCCTCCGCGGATGCCGTATTCGAACGCGTGCGAATTGCCCTTGGCGCCATTGAAGAAGCCGACCGCGATGTCGTGGTCGTTCACCCCGAGCAGCTGGGTGACCGGTGGCTTCGACATGTTCCTGGTCGGGTACACGACGTTGTGGAACTGGCCGTTCACGTCGTAGAAGCCGAAGTTATTGTCCGACATGCTGGCCTTGTTCTGGCTGGACCAGAAACCGACCGTAACCCCGGCGTCGTTGATCCCAATGACCTGGGTCTGCTTGCCGACCGGGAAGTTCTCGTTCTGGAACGTCGAGCCCTGCGGCGCGAGGTTCAGCACGTAGCCCTTGTTCGGGTGGCCCTTGGCCCCGGACCCGAAGTAGCCGGCGATCTGGCCCCGGTTGTTGATACCCAGGAGCTGGTTGAACGTGACGTCGTTGCTGTTGTTGAGCGTGCTGAACGTCCATCCCGCGCCCAGCCGGGACATGTGGCCCATGTGCTCCTGCTGCGAGTTCGCGGACAGGCTGACGCCGGTCCGGTCTGACCCGTGCACGGCCAGCACGCCGCCGGCCACCCCGCCCATGGCGGCGGTAATGCCGAGCGCTATCGCGAGTACCCGACGGTTCATCGTTGTCCCACCATTCTGGGCAGATGCGTGGCGCCACCGTGCCCGTCGTATCTCGTCCTCACCAGGATCCCTTTCAGCGCATAGTGATCAGGGTGTCCCTCGCTCAGTTACTCCGGTGAGGTTAGTGACGGTCCGGGCGCTTCCCCAGCCCAAACCGGAGGGGGTCCGCGTTCCGTAATATTTGCCGCCTCGGCGGCGGCCGCGCGGTCAGGCGGGCCGGACCAGGTAATCGCCGAGGGCCGGCTCCAGCAGATCGAACGCGGCCGCGGCGGCGTCCGCGAGCACGGCCCGGATCTCGTCGCGCGGCTGCCCGGCCAGGCTGCGCCGGCTGGCCTCCGCGTACAGCACCCGGTGCACCGAGGCCAGCAGCGCCGCCACCACCCGCTGCTGCGGGCTGTCGGCACCCGTCCCGGCCGCGATGGTGTCGCCCAGGGCCTGCTCACGCAGGTTCAGCATGTCCAGGCCCCGGCTGGTCAGCGCTGGGCTGCCCTGGATCATGCGGGCGAATGCCGGGCTGGACAGGCCGAGGGTGACATCACCCCGGGCCACCGCGTCCGCATAGTCGCGCCGGACCGCGGTCAGCAGGCTCTTCCCGGGCGCCCGGGCGGTGACGACGCCGGCCAGGTGCTGGATGATCCCCTCCGCCCGGTCGAAGACCAGGTCCTCTTTGCGCGGGAAGTAGTTGGTCACCGTCATCTTGGCCACCCCGGCGGCCTGGGCGATGTCGGCGATCGTCACCTGGCCGTACCCGCGGGCGGCGAACATGCCGGTCGCCAAGTCGGAGATGGCCCGCCTGGTCTCCTGCTTGCGCCCGCTCGCGTAGCCCGGTCGTCATGGGACCCAGCCTCGCGCCCGATGGAGAGGATGATCCGCCGGTGGACTGGGCGCCGTTCGATATCGCGGCGGTGGACGCCTACCGGGACGCCAGCGACGCGGGCACGTTCCGGGCCGAGCTGCGCACGCACCTGGGTCACGGCAAGCCGCTGGCCATCACCGAGTACGGCTGCTGCGGCTACGCCGGGGCGGCCGGCCGGGGCGGCATGGGCTGGGCCATCATCGACCGGGCGGCCCGCCGGCCGGCTACCAGGGCCTGGGCTGGGAGCCGAAGCTCGCGTTCCGGGCGCTGGCCGGGCTCGGCTGACCGCTGGGCCTGCCCGCCCGCCGAAAAACTCCGCACCGGGGTGGAGTCAACCGGGCCTGGCTGGGCAGCGGTTCCCGGGACGCCATCGAACGAAGGGAACATACGTTATGGCTAACGAGCTTAACGGCCGCAAGGCCGCATTCCTTATCGCCAACGAGGGTGTGGAGCAGGTAGAGCTCACCGCGCCCTGGTCGGCGGTGCTGGCCGCGGGCGGGACGCCGCTGCTGCTGGCCCCCGAAGTGGGCAACGCCCAGGCGTTCAACCACCTGGACAAGGCCGACACGTTCCCGGTGGACCAGATCGTGGGCGACGCGCACGCGGAGGACTACGACCTGCTGGTGCTGCCGGGCGGGGTGGCCAACCCGGACCAGCTGCGCGTGGTGCCCGCGGCGGTGCAGTTCGTCCGGGACATGTTCGAGATGGGCAAGCCGGCCGCGGTGATCTGCCACGGTCCGTGGACGGTGGTCGAGGCCGGCCTGGTCCGGGGCCGGACGCTGACCTCATGGCCCAGCCTGCGCACGGACATCCGCAACGCGGGCGGCACCTGGGTGGACAGCGAGGTCCAGGTGTGCCGGTCCGGCCCGAACGTGCTGATCACCAGCCGGAATCCCGGCGACCTGCCCGCGTTCTGCCAGGCGCTGGTGGAGGAGACCACCCGCCAGTACCAGTCCGCCTGACCCCGCCTGGCCCGCCATATCCGTTAGCGCGGTGCATTTATGGTCAGCAGTGACCACAAATGCACCGCGCTAACGGGTTGGATCAACCGGGCGGACCGGTGAGTTCGCGGCGGCGGGAACGTCAGCCGGGAGAAGCAAGCGGCGATGAGGAGGATGGATGGCTAGCCAGGGGATGACGACGTGCCTGTGGTTCGACACCGAGGGCGAGCAGGCGGCGCACTTCTACCTGAGCATCTTCAAGGACTCCAGGCTGGGCCGGATCGGCCGGTACACCGAGGCGGGCCCGGGAGCGGCCGGCTCGGTGATGACGGTGGAGTTCGAGCTCAACGGGCAGAAGTTCCTCGCGCTCAACGGCGGGCCCGGCCCCAAGTTCAGCCAGGCCGTCTCGCTGATGATCATCTGCGCCGACCAGGACGAGGTGGACTACTACTGGGACCGGCTGTCCGACGGCGGGCAGGAAGTGGCCTGCGGCTGGGTCACCGACCAGTACGGGCTGTCCTGGCAGGTCGTCCCGGCGGTGCTCACTGACCTGATCACCGATCCGGACCCGGCCACCGTGCAGCGCGTCATGGAGGCCATGTTCACGATGAAGAAGCTGGACATCGCGGCCCTGCAGCGGGCGCACGGCGGGGCGTCCTGAGCTGCCGGTCCTCAGCTCTGAATGAGCGGTTACGCTGCGGGTACAGTAGGTGTGTCCCGGATTCCGTAGCTGATCGCGGCTGAGGAGGCTGACTGTGGCCGTCGTACCCGGCTCGGCAGCCACGGCCGCGCACCGGCACGTAGTCCAGTTTTACGCCCGGGAGCGTGAACTGGCCGCGGGTGTCGGCCAGTACCTGGCCGAGGGGCTGGCGGAAGGCAGCGCGGTGGTCGTGGTGGCCACCCCGGGGCACCGGCTGGCGTTCGAGAACTACCTGGGCGGCGCCGGTGTGGACGTCAGCGCGGCCCGGGCGGACGGCCGCTACCAGGCCATCGACGCGGCGGCCCTGCTGTGCCGGTTCGCCGAGGCCGGCCAGGTGGACGCGGCCAGCTTCGAGGCCGAGGTCGGGCACGTGATCAGGTCGGCGGCCGCGGCGGGCCGCGCGGTCCGGGTATACGGCGAGATGGTCGCCCTGCTCTGGGATGCGGGCCAGCTCAACGCCACCCTGGAGCTCGAGGCGTTGTGGAATGACCTGGCCCGGGACATCCCGTTCGCACTGTACTGCGGTTACCCGGAATCCCCGGCCGCCGGTGCGGAGCACCGCGCCGCGGTGGCCGAGGTCTGCCGCCTGCACGCGGCCGTGGTCGGGGTCCCGCCCGCCATGCCGCGGCCGGCCCGGGTGGGTCCCGCCGCGGCCCGGCCCGGCGGCACCCGCTCGTTCCCGCAGGACCGGGATGCCCCGCGCGCGGCCCGGCACTTCGCGCTGGACCTGCTGCGCAGCTGGCGGATCGAGCAGCGCTGCGGCGTCAACCTGGCCAGCGACGTGGCCATCGTAGTGAGCGAACTGGCTACCAACGCAGTGCGGCACGCCCGGTCCGGTTTTACGGTCAGCCTGACGCTGGCCGGTGACGCGGTGCGGATCCGGGTCGAGGACGCCCGCCCGCTGGCCGGCCTGGGCGGCGACCCGCCGCTGCCGGTCTCGCCAGATCATGGGCTGGGCCTGGTGCACGCCGTGTCGGCCCGCTGGGGCGTGCAGCCAGCCGACGGCGGCAAAACGGTGTGGGCCGAACTGCCCCTGACCTGACCTGGCCTGGCCTGGCCTGGCCAGCCTGCCCCTGGAGGCCGTGCATGCGCGTGGATGTCTGGGCCGACATCGTCTGCCCCTGGTGCTACCTGGCCATGGCGCGTTTCGACACCGCGCTGAGCCAGTTCGAGCACCGCGACGAGGTCGAGGTCAGCTACCACTCGTTCGAGCTGGACCCGGGGCAGCCCGCCGGGACCACCCAGCCGGTGCTGGACATGCTGGCCTCCAAGTACGGGCTGTCCCGGGCGCAGGCCACCGCGGCCGAGGGCCGGGTGCAGGGCCTGGCCCAGGCCGAGGGACTCCCGTTCCTGGTGGACCGGGAGTCCGGCAACACCCGGGCCGCGCACCGGCTGCTGCAGTACGCCCAGGCCCACGGCCACGGCCGGGCCATGATCACCGCTCTGTACCGCGCCTACTTCGGGGCCGGGCCGTCCATCTTCGAGGTGGCCGGGCTGTCCGTGGTGGCTGCCCAGGCCGGGCTGGACGCTGGTGACGCCCGGGCCGCGCTGGCCGACGCGCAGGCCGGGCAGCAGGTGGCCAGTGATGCGGACCAGGCCCGCCGGCTCGGCGTGACCGGTGTCCCGTGCTATGTCATCGGCGGCTCGCGCGCGGTGACCGGCGCGCAGCCGGCCGACGTGTTCCTGGCCGCGCTGCGGGCCGCCTGGGACGACGCCGCGGCACCGCAGGCGTCACCGGCCTAGCATCCGGCAGGCACCATAACGTTCCAGGCCAGCGCCTGGTTCATGTGGCCATGGTCACAGCTGGGCGTGGCGGCCACGCTGAACCCCGTCCCGCCCCGTGCCGTGCTGGCTGTGGGGGGAGCACCGCAGCGGTGCACGAATTCGGGGGAGCAGCAGGTGGCACAGTCAACCACGGCCACCCGGACCAGCCGGGTCCAGGTCGGCACAGACGCAATACAGGGGTTCACGATCCGGCTCACCGGGGCGCTGCTGGCGCTGGCCGTATCGGCAGTGCACGTAGCCGACCAGGGCGGCATCACCGCCCTGACGTCCCCAGCCTGGATCGGCTGGGGTTACCGGGCCATCGAAATCGGCGGCGTGCTGACCGCCCTGGCCCTGCTGCTGCCGCGGCCGGTCCGGCTCGGCCGGGACTGGCTGGGCTGGGCGGCTGGCGTGCTGCTCGGCGTGGCACCGTTCACCGGCTACGTGGCCTCGCGCACGGTGGGGGTGCCTGGCGATCCCGGTGACGTTGGCAACTGGGGCTACTGGGTGGGCACGGTGTCGCTGTTCGTGGAGGGCGCACTGATCGTGCTGAGCCTGACCATGCTGCTGGGCAGTGCCGTCCGGCGTGCTCAGCCCGGGCCGCGCTGAGCGGCGATCACGTCGCGGTACCCAGCCCGCTGGCCGGGTCGCCCGCACCGGCGCCGGCCAGGCCGAACGCGCCCGGCCGGCCCGGTGCCGGCCGGCCGGGCGCGCGGCCAGGCGATGGAGAACCGGTACCCGGTGACGCCCCATCCGAACCCGTCCGGGAACCGGGGCAGCGGCAGACTGCTCACCCGCTGATCGTAATAACCGGCACATCTTGCGGCGGTATTACGGCCCGGCGCGGGCCGCTTCCGGCCCGCCGGGCCGGCCTCTAGTGTGCTATGGCGCGTCCCCTTGGAGCGGGTCACCTCACGGAGCGGGCCAACTCGAGAAGGGCCAGAACGTGTACCACCAAGGGAATGTGATACGCCGCGCGGTCCGGGCGGGCGGCACCCTCGTCGTGGCGGTGGCGGGGCTGTCCGCCGGGATGGGTGGCGCTTCGGCGGCCACTCTCACCGGCCCGGTCATCCCGGCTGACGCGAATGCCCCGTGGGCTAGCACGCCGGTCAGCTACTCGTGCACCCTGTCCGGCGGTACCACCAGCACACCACTCATTCTCACCGCGGCGCTGAGCGCACCCACCGCGGGCACGGTCGGCACCGCCACCGCGGTTTCCCTCACCACCCGGGCGAAGGCACTGCCCACGGCCGACAGCACCCGGCTGCCGTCGCTGACCAGAGTCACCGCGGCCGCCAGCGCCCCGTCGACGGGGCTGTCCGCCGCCACCGTGCCGCTCACCGGCCAGGCCACCATGGCCGCCGGGATGGCGACGCAGATCCCCGCGATCACCATCACCGGCTCAGCCGTCCCGGCCACCGCCGGGACGGCGGCCATTCAGGCACCTGCGGCGCTCAGGGTGACGCTGGTCAGCGGGACCATGCTGGCCGCGTTCAACTGCACGCGCACCAGCACGGCCCGTGCCGCCGTGCAGATCATGGTCACTCGTCCCGCGGTGCCGGCCGCCACGACCGGGCCGGTCTACGTCTGCATGGTCACGGTGGCTGGGCACACCGTGCGGCAGACGGGCCAGATCCCGATGACGCTGAGCACGTCCGGCCCTGGCATGGTCGGCTCGGCCGACGTGGTCACGCTCTCGTCACCCGCTGACGGCCTCGGCGGGACGTACCCGGCGGGCACCTCGGCGGTCTCGTTCAGCGGTGCCCTGCCGCTGGCCGGGGCGCAGTCCGGCAGTGTCCCGCTCACCGGGGCGATGGCCAGCACCGGCCGTGGTGTGTTCACGGTGCGGGCGCCGCTGCCGCTGCGGGCGGCCGGGCTGCTGCACATCCTGCCGCCCGCCCGGTTCACCGTCATCGTGCACGCACGGGGCGTGGTCTCGGTGGCCGCGGTATGCGTCCTGCAGGCCACGGTCACCGCGACCATGACGTCGGCCACCATGCTGGACGTCACCGGCCCGGCCGCGGCCGGCCCGGCCGGCGCGGGCGCCGTGGCGAGCATGGGGACGGCCCCGCCGCTCGGCACCGCCCCGATGGGCTCAGCTGACACCGGTGGCGGCGGCAGCCTGCAGCACGCCAGCATTCTGCCGGAACTGGCCGGCGGCATCGCGGTGCTGCTGGCCGGCGCCATCCTCACCATCGCCGGGATCCGCCGCCGGCGGCACCCGGCCTGACCATGATGTCACGACGGAACCGCCCTGGGCCGGCCCGGCCGGCCCAGGGTCTGTTCGGGGACGAGTTCTACGGCGACCCTGGTGACCAGGACTTGGGTTACGGCGATCCGGTTGACCAGGACCAGGGCTGCGGCGACCCGGGCTACCCTGGCCGGCACCGGGGCCCGGGGCGGCTCATCACGGCGCTGGGGGTGGTCCTGGTCCTGGCCGGGGGGTTCCTGGCCGTCCGGGCGGTGGCCCAGCGCGGGCGGCTGTCCGGTGCCGCGGAGCAGATCCCGGCCAGCGTGGGCACGGCCATGCCCACGATGGGCGCGACGGCGGCCGCGGCGCCGATGGCCGCGTCCCGGCCGGTGCAGATCGTGATCCCGGAACTGGATGTGGACGCCCCGGTCATGCGGCTCGGCCTGGCCGGCCGCGGGGTGGTGGCCGTGCCGCCGCTGGCCAGCCACAACCTGGCCGGCTGGTACGACGGCAGCGTCACCCCCGGGCAGCGCGGCACCTCGGTGATCTTGGGGCACGTCGATTCGTTCACCGGGATCTCGGTGTTCTTCTACCTCAAGACGCTGCGCCCAGGTGACCAGATCAAGATCGTCAGAGCTAACGGGTCCACCGCGGTGTTCGCCGTGGACGGAGTGCAGAAGGTGGTCAAGACCGCGTTCCCCACGTCCGAGGTGTACGGCAGCGCCCGGTACCCGAGCCTGCGGCTGATCACGTGCGGCGGCCCGTTCGACACCGCCACCCGGCAGTACCTGGACAATATCGTGGTCTACGCGCACCTCACCCGGGCCTACCGCTGACCGCGGCCAGGGCCTGGGCCCAGGGGAAGACAGGCTGAGTCTGGGTCAGCACGGTCACCCCCCAGGAGCGCAGCCGGCCGATGTTCTCGGCGAACGCCGGGTGCGCGGCGTGCTCGGGGTTGGTGACCGGCAGGGCCACGATCGGCAGCCGTTTGCCAATGGCCTCGACCAGGATGCCCAGCGGCAGCGTGTCGCAGATCCCGGCGCCCCACTTGTTGATCGTGTTAACGGTGGCCGGCGCGACCACGATCGCGTCCGGGGGCGGCAGCACGTCCGGCTGGCCCGGGGTCTTGTACTCGCTGCGCACCGGGTGCCCGGTCAGTTCCTCCAGCGCGGCCGCGTCGGTGAACTTCCGGCCGGACGGGCTGGCCAGCACGCACACGTCCCAGCCGTCCCGCTGGGCCAGCCGGACCAGCTGCGCAGCGTCCCGGGCCGGGGGTGCGCCGCAGACGATGATGTACAGCACGCGCGCGGTCATGGCCGGACTCTAGCCCGGCGGGGGCGAATACTGCATTGTTTAGTGATTGCGGAGGCGTCACCTTATCCACACCGCTACACACAATGGTGGATAAAGCGGCGATTATCGCTTTCCGGCGAGAAACGCGATCAGGCCGGCCGCGATGGCGCGGGCGGCTTTGGCCTGCCAGGCGGGGGAGACCACCAGCGCGGCGTCGGCCGGGTTGCGCATGTTGGCGCATTCGATGAACACCTTGGGCACGGTGGTCAGGTTGATGCCGGCCAGGTCGTCGCGGGGCTGGATGCCGTTTACCCCGTCATAGCTGCTGACTGGCTCGCCGGTGCCGGCGGCGAACGCGTTGCGCAGGTCGGTGCCGAGACGGGCGGAGGGAGCGACGACGGCGTTGTTGATGCCGTCCGGGACGGGCTCGAGGATGGCGAAGCCGCGGCCGGTGGGTGGGCCGCCGTCGGCGTGGATGGCGATGGCGGCGCTGGCGTGGGCCCGGTTGCCGAGCGCGGCCCGCTCGGTGACGCAGGGGCCGATGCCAGTGTTGGAGGTGCGGGTCAGCACCACGGTGGCGCCGCGGGCGCGCAGGTCGGCCGTGAGGAAGCGGGCTACGTTCCAGTTGAACTGGGCTTCGGTGTACCCGGTGCCGGTCCCGGTACCGGTGGTGTCGCAGGTTTCTTCTTCGCGGCCGTTCCAGATGAGCCGGTTGATGATGCCGGGGGCGGTGAAGTTCCCGCCGTTGTGACCCGGGTTGACCAGCACCGTCTTGCCGTCCAGCACCCCCGGCGCGGTGGGCGGGAACCGGCCCGGGCCGCCGCGGCGGGCATGCGGCAGCCGGGGCGGCACGGTGGCCTCCGCCGCGGCCACCGCGGGCGGCTGCGTAGTGGCCGTGGCGGTGGCGGCCGGTGACGTCCCGGGATGTGCCAGCCGCGCCGGGCGGCTGGCTGGCCGGGTCGGCGGCGCGGCGTTGGGCAAACTGGTCGCCGGGGCCACGCTGCACGCGGTCAGCGTGGCAGCGGCGGCGGCCAGCGCCCAGCGGATCCGGTGCATCAGGACAGAGGGTAGTCACCCCGGGCGTTCCGGGGGGCCCGGTTGCGCGCCGGGCTCAGGTGGTGAGGGCGGCGAACGCGGTGTAGCCGCCCAGGGCGAGCAGGATGACGGCGGTGGTCCGGCGGACCCAGGCCACCGGGATGAGGGCGAGGCCCTTGGCGCCGACGTTGACCGCGATAGCGGCTACCGCCCACAGCCCGAGGGTGACCCCCGCGAACACGGCCAGCGGGTCGTACCTGGCGGCCAGGTTGGCCGCGGTGAGCTGGGTGATGTCGCCCCATTCGGCCACGAACACCACGGCGAAACTGGTCCCGGCGACCCGGGCGAAGGACGCGGGCGGCCCACCCTGCCGGGCCGCGTCCAGGCCGTCCGGCGGCTGCGGGCGGAAACTGGTCAGCCAGAGGTAGACCGCCCCGGCCAGGAACAGCGTGGCGACCACCCCGTCCACCAGCGGAACCGGCAGCAGGGCCAGCAGCTGGCCGGCCGTGACCGCGATCCCGGCGTGCACGGTGAACGCCGCGGCCGCCCCGGCCCACACGTACGCGGGCCGGTACCGGGTGCCGAGGACTAGCGAGGCGAACAGTGACTTGTCTGGCAGTTCGCCCAGGAACGTGAGGATGAACGCGATACCGGCGGCGCCGAGGTAGGGCATTCGGGGATCCTTCGGTCGGTTTTCACCCGGCCGGGTGGGATGCGGGGTCCTCCGGCCGGATTCGCTCAACAGCCGAAGGTCTCGTCCGTCACCTCACGGTGACCCGGTGGCCGGGCGCGCACCGCGCGCCAGTATGTTGACCAGCCGGCGAAGGACTACTCCCCTTCGCCGCCAACCGTACCAGCCCGGGGGCGGCCGGCGGCGGCGATCGGGTACCGCGGCGGCCCCGCGGGCCTGGGCCCGGCCGTGGCGGGCAGTGGCGTTAAGCACGAGAATGTCGTTGTCCTGGCCTACCTCCGGCCGGGTCCGGGATTCTCCTATAGTGAGCGAGTGACGAAGTCAGCGCAGAGTGTCGCGACTGCAATACTTTCTGTTAGATCCGGCCTCTGCGTGGCCGTGGCAGCGATGATCTTCCTGGCTGGCTGCTCGGCGGCCGCCCGGCCAGCCCGCCCGGGCCACCGCTCATCCGGGGTGACCGACGTGCAGTCCTCGGCCGCCGTTGGTGCCCCGTCCGGCACGCCGCCCGGGCCGTCCGGCAGCACGACCCTCCGGCACTGGGGCTCATTCTTCGGCCATACGCCCGGCAACGTGGACACGCTGGCTTCGCCGGCCAGCGTGACCCTGCCCGGCACGGTGGCCCAGATCGGCACCTCGAACTCGACCGAGTACGCGCTGTTGACCGATGGCCGGCTGTACGCCTGGGGCCTGGGCACGCAGGGCGAGCTGGGTGACGGCGGCCTGAGCAACTCGCTGGGCGCGCCGGTCCAGGTGCGCTTCCCGGCCGGGGTGACGATCGCGTCCATCCCGGCCGACGCGATGCCGTTCGACACCGGGCTGGCCGTCAACACCACCGGCCACGTCTGGGGCTGGGGCAACAACGGCGGGGGACAGCTCTGCCTGGGCAACACGAGGATGTACACCACCCCGGTGCGGCTGCCGCTGTCCGGGGTGACCGCCGTGGCCGGGGCCAGCACGCACGGGCTGTATGACGCGGCCGGCACCGTCTACGCCTGCGGGCAGAACATCGACGGCGACCTGGGTGACGGCAGCTGGCGCAGCAGCACCCGGCCGGTGCAGGTGGCCACGCTCAACGGCCGGCCCGTGGCCAGGCTGGTGGCCGCGTTCGCCAACTCGGGCGCCCTGCTGGCCAACGGGAAGTACTTCGACTGGGGCTACAACGGGGCGGGGCAGCTCGGCCACGGGACGGCCGGCCGGGCGTCAGATGTGCCGGTCCACGTGCCCCTCCCGCACGCTGTAGTCAAGGTGGCGCAGGGTGGGTCCATCTGGGACAACGGGCAGACGCTGGTCAAGCTGTCCGACGGCTCGCTGTGGTCCTGGGGCAGCAACGCCGGCGGCCAGCTGGGCAACGGGAGCCTGGCCGCGTCGCCGGTACCGGTCCGCTTCTACGCCCCGCCGGGGGTTAAGTACCGGAGCCTGGCCACCGGGTCGGCCACGTCGTATGCCGTCTCGGCCACCGGGAAGGTCTACGCGTGGGGGGTCAGCTACGAGGGGCAGCTTGGTGACGGGGACCTGGGCCCGGCCCTGGTTCCGGTCGTGATCGCGTCCGGGGCCACGTTCGTCTCGTCGACCGCGAACAACGCGCTGATCAGGTGACGCGTAGTCTCAGCGGGTGGGCGGGGCGACGATCTGGACCGTCGGGCACTCCAGGCACGAGCTGCCCGCACTGCTCGGCGTGCTGCACGGGGCCGGGATCGAGGTCGTAGTGGATGTCCGGTCTCAGCCGTTTTCCCGGTACCACCCGCAGTTCAACCGGGAGCGGCTGCGCGCCGCAATGTGCGGGGCGGGCCTGGGCTATGTCTTCCTGGGCGCGGAACTCGGCGGGCGGCCGCCGGAGCCGGACCGCCGCGACAGTGACGGCCGCGTCCAGTACGGCGAAGTGGCCAGGACGGAACGGTTCGGCGCCGGGCTGCGGCGGCTGCGGGCCGAAGCGGACGGGCACCGGGTGGCCGTGCTATGCAGCGAGGAGGATCCCCGGCGCTGTCACCGGCGGCTGCTGATCGGCCGGGCCCTGGTCAGCCAGGGGATCTCCGTGCGGCACATCCGCGGCGACGGCAGCGTGGCCAGCGAGGAGGAGCTGGGCCCGCTGCCCGAGGAGACCAGCCAGGGCACGCCGTTCGGCTGACGGGTACGCCGCGTGCGCCAGGTGGCCGGGGCCATTGCGCTCCTTAACTCCTTATAGTCGGGCTCATGCCTGACGCTGACGCCTCGTTCCGGTGGCTGGCCCAATCGGTGGTGGGCGGCCTGCTGGAGCGCCGCCCGGAACTGGCCACCCTGCTCGGCGAGCATGCCTACGACGGCCGGCTGACCATCGGCACGGCCGGGCACTACGACGAGCTGGACCGCTGGTGCACGGACCGGTGGGCTGAGGTGGCCGCCGTCAACCTGGGCCAGCTGTCCGCCGAGTACCGGGTTGACGCGCAGATCCTGCTCGCCCAGCTGGACCGGGTCCGGTTCGCCACCACGGAGCTGCGCGAACACGAGTGGAACCCGATGCTGGCCAACCCGGGACGGGCTATCTACCTGCTGCTGGCCCGTGACTTCGCGCCGCTGCCGGACCGGCTGGCCAGTGTGGCCCAGCGGCTGGCGGCGGTTCCGGAAGCGCTGGCCGCGGCACGCTCGGTGGCCGCCGCGCGGCTGCCCCGGGTGCATCTGGACACCGCGATCAGCCAGTTCGAGGGCACCGAGCGGCTGATCGGGGCGGAACTGGACGCCGCGCTGGCCGCCGCCCCGGAGGACGCCGTGCCCAGAGATCTGGCCGCCGCGCGCACCGCGGCGCTGGACGCGATCGCGGCGCACCGCCGCTGGCTGCAGCAGCGGCCGGCCGGCGGCTCCCAGGATGACGGCTCCCAGGATGATTGCTCCCGGGACGGCGGCTTCCGGGACGACGGCTTCCGTGATCCGCGGCTCGGGCCTGAGCTGTTCGCCCGCAAGCTCCACCTCACGCTGGAGTCTGGCCTCACACCGGAGCAGTTGCTGGCCCGCGCTCAGGCCGACCTGGACGAGACGGCCGGCCAGATCGCCGAGACCGCGGCCCGGCTGGACACCGGCGGGGGTGCGCCCGCGGACCTGGTCCGGCGGGTCCTGGACAGGCTGGCGGCGGACGCTCCAGACGACCGGACGATACTCGGGCTGGTCGACCGGGCATACCGCCAGGAACGGGCGTTCGTCATCGAAAACAGCCTGGTCAGCGTGCCGGACGATGCCGTGGACGTCATCGAGATGCCGGAGATCGACCGCGGCGTGGCGGTCGCGTACTGCGACCCGCCCGGGCCGCTGGAACCGGCCGGGCTGCCGACGTTCGTGGCCGTGTCACCCGCGCCCCGGGACTGGGCGCCCGCCCGGGTGCGGTCCTTCTACCAGGAGTACAACCGGCACATGGTGCAGAACCTCATGGTGCATGAGGCGATGCCCGGGCACTTTCTGCAGCTGGGGCATGCGCGCCGGTTCCGCGGCGGGACACCGGCCCGGGCCGCGTTCTGGTCCGGGTCGTTCGTCGAGGGCTGGGGGGTGTACGCCGAGGAACTGATGGCCCGGCACGGCTACCCGGGTCACGGCAACCCGGATGCGGTCCGGATGCAGCAGCTCAAGATGCGGTTGCGCATGATCATCAACAGCATCCTGGACGTTCAGGTGCACTGCGGCGATCTGGCCGAGGACGGCGCGATGGCGCTGATGACCGGGCGCGGGTTCCAGGAAGAGGGCGAGGCGGCCGGCAAATGGCGCCGGGCGCTGCTGACCTCCACCCAGCTGTCCACGTATTACGTCGGCTACACCGAGGTCAGCGGCCTGGTGGCGGCCGTGCGGGCGGCGCGGCCGGAGTACTGCGAGCGGGACCTGCACGACGCGGTGCTGGCCCACGGGTCACCCGCGGTCCGGCACCTGCGGTCGCTACTGGGAGCCGGGAATAGTCGCTGACCGGTACGCCTGTTAAATTCAAAATCCGGGTGTGCAAGGAGTTACCAGAACAGAACATCTCGATGAACATGCCGCGACATCCGGCCGCGGTGATAGGGGCCAGCATGACCACGGACATACGGGCGACGGGCGCCGGCCCCGCTGCGGGTCCGGCCGCCGGATCGGCGCGGGGCAGCGGCTTGGCGCGGGGCAGCGGCTTGGCGGGAGGCGCCGCTCCGGGTGCGGGCGCCCGGCTAGCGGCGGGCAACGGCTCGGCGGCGGGCAACGGCGCGGCGGCGGGCAACGGCGCGCGGGGGAGCAATGGCGCGGCGGCGGGCAACGGCGCGCGGGGGAGCAATGGCGCGGCGGCGGCCAATGGCTCGGCGGCGGGCAACGGCTCGGCGGCGGGCAACGGCGCGCGGGCGGTGCCGTTCGCATCCTCGTGGCGGCGCCCGCACCTGACAGTTGACCAGCGGGTGACCCGGGGACGATCGGCCCGCCGGGCAGCGCCGAGGTCTGTGCACGGGCGGTGGGAGCCGGCGCCGGATCGCCCTGACCCGGTCAGCCTGCTCGAGGAGCAGGCGGCCACCCGGGTGCCAGCACTGGTGCCGATCCGGTACGGCCGGATGCTGGCGTCGCCGTTCACGTTTTACCGGGGCGCGGCCGCGATCATGGCGGCCGACCTGGCCGGGACGCCAGCGTCCGGGATCACCGTGCAGCTGTGCGGGGACGCCCAGCTGTCCAACTTCGGTGTGTTCGGCACCCCCGAGCGGAAGCTGATCTTCGACATCAGCGATTTCGATGAGACGCTGCCTGGCCCGTGGGAGTGGGATGTCAAGCGGATGGCGGCCAGCTTCGAGATCATGGGCCGGTTCCGCCGGTTCTCACCGGACAACCGGCACGCGATCGTCACCGCCGGGGTGCGCGAGTACCGGAAGCGGATGCACCGGGCCGCTGGGCTGGGCACCCTGAGTGCGTGGTACGACCAGCTGGAGGCGGGGGTGCTGCTGGACCTGGTCCAGCAGCAGGTGCAGGTCACGGAGCTGGCCAAGAAGGAAGCCCGGCGGGCGAAGCGGCACGTGGCTGAGGCCCGCACTCAGGACAGCGCCCGGGTCCGCACCCAGCCCGCGGCCGGGATGGGCGGCGAGCTGCGGATCACCGCCGACCCGCCGCTGATCGTGCCGCTCGAGGACCTGGCCCGGCCCGGGCCGGAGTGGGAGGACCCGGCGCCGGTCATCAGGAAGCTGCTCGCCACCTACCGCCGGACCCTGAGCCGCCAGGGGCATCCGCTGGCGGAGTTCCGCTACGTTCACGCGGCGCGCACGGTGACGGGAGTGGGCAGCGTCGGCACCCGCTGCTACCTCCTGCTGCTGCTCGGCCGCGATGCGGATGACCCGCTGTTCTTGCAGGTGAAAGAGGCTCAGGACGCGGTGCTGGAGCGCTATGCCGGGCCAAGCAGCTATCCGAACCACGGGCAGCGGGTGGTGATGGGGCAGCGGGTGATGCAAGCGGCCACCGACATCTTCCTGGGCTGGCAGCGGATCAAGGGCCTGGACGGCGTGCCCCGCGACTACTACGTGCGCCAGGTTCACGACTGGAAGGGCGGCGCCGACGTGGAGCGAATGCTCGTGCCTGGGGCCACCGTCTACGCTCAGATCTGCGGCGCGACACTGGCCCGGGCGCACGCCCGCTGGGGCGACCGGATCGCCATCGCCGCCTACCTCGGCCAGGGTGACATGTTCGACCGGGCCATCGCCGATTTCGCCGTGGCCTACGCCGACCAGAATGAGCGCGACTATGCGGCGTTCACGGCGGCGGTGAAGTCCGGGCGGCTGGTGGCCGGGACCGGCGGCTAGGCGTCGAACGCGATGACGCTCTTGATGCCGGCCGTGGCCCAGGATCAGGTCCGGTGCGTGCTCGGGCGGGTAGCGGCCGGCGATCAGCGTGGACACCACCTCCGGCCAGCGGCGGCGGAACAGGGCCACGTCCCGGAGCGCGGCCACGAACGCGTCCGGCCCGGCGTTGACCGTGCCCAGCAGGACCTGGTTCTTCAGCACCATGTCCCGCATCTTCATGATGTCTGCCTGGACCGGGTCAGGGTACCGTCCACCCCCCGCGTCATCGCCTACCGCCAGCAGACCATCGGGAGCCGCAGCCGAACTGTCCCGGGGAGGAATACCGCCGGACATGTTCGTGACGCCGGGGTTAACGATGCTTAAACGCGATCGTGAGCCTGGAGCCTGCTGCTGACAGGGCGCGGGCAGGCGGGCAGACTGAGGTCAGCGTGCCGGGCGGCCGGTGGGCGGGTGCGGCCGGTGACGGACGGTGGTGCTGGCGGAATGGCCGGGTCATGAGCGGCAGCCTGGTAGTGATCGGCGGCGGCCCGGCTGGGGTCACGGCCGCGTTGCAGGCCAGCGAGCTGGGTGCGCAGGTCACCCTGCTCGAGGCCGGCCAGGTCGGTGGCACCAGCCTCAACCGCGGACCGGCACCGGTGCGGACGCTGGCCCGGGCCGCCCGGCTGGCCCGGGACTGGTCCTCCTGGGCCCTGTTCGGCCTGGAAGGTCCACGGCCGGTGCCCAACCTGCCCGCGATGGTGGCCAACACCGACCGGGTAGCCCGCTACGCGCATGACAAGAAGGACATGGCCGGCCAGCTCCGGCAGCTCGGAATCGACCTGGTCGAGGACCTCGGGCCGGTCGCCTTCACCGGCCCGCACACGGTGGCCGCGGCCGGGGCGGGCAGCTGGTCCGGCGACCGGGTCATCCTGGCCGTGGGCGGCCATGCGGCCCGGCTGCCCATTCCCGGCGCCGAGCTCGCGCTGACCTACGAAGACATTCCGTCCCTGGCCCGCCTGCCGGAACGGGCCGCAGTGGTCGGTGGCGCCGACACCGGCTGCCAGATCGCCTCGATCCTGCAAGACCTGGGCGCGGCGGTGTCCCTGTTCGAAGCGGGGCCGGTCCTCATCCCGGCCGCCGATCCCACCGTTTCGGCGGAACTCAGCCGCGCCTTCCAGGCCCAGAGCATGCAGGTGCACACCGGCACGCTGGTCGAGGCGCTGCGCCCGCACGGGGCTGCCATCCAGGTTGACTACCGGTGTGGCCAGGCCCCCGGCCAGCTCATCGCCGATGCGGTGTTCTTCGCCGTGGGCTGGCCCGCCAGCGTGTCCGGCCTGGGCCTGGACGCCGCGGGCGTGGCCGCCGGGCCGGGTGTGATCCCGGTCGATGACTACCTGCGCACCAACGTCGGGCACATCTTCGCCGCCGGTGATGTCAATGGCCGGTCCATGCTGGTCCAGACGGCCCGGATGGAAGGCCGGATCGCCGCCAGCAACGCCGTCCTCGGTCCGTCCCGGCGGGCCAGTTACGACGTGGTGCCCAGCGGGAGCTTCACCGACCCCGAGTACGGGCGGGTGGGGCTCACCGAGACCGAGGCCCGGGCGCGGCATGACGCGGTGGTCGGCATCGCGTACTACGACGA
Source organism: uncultured Actinomycetes bacterium (assembly GCA_963834515.1). Classification (GTDB taxonomy): domain Bacteria; phylum Actinomycetota; class Actinomycetes; order Streptosporangiales; family Streptosporangiaceae; genus RYN-230. Next base: position 240,505 of record CAWICB010000005.1, read on the forward strand.
TCTGCTCCGCCCGGTCGCGGACGGGCGGCCAGACGGTTTCTGCAAGCTGATCGCGGACCGCCGCGACCACACCATCCTGGGGGCGCACGTGCTCGGTGAATATTCAGCCGAGACGGTGCAGACCGTCGCCGCGTGCATGGCCGCCGGGATGACCGTGCAGCAGATCGCCGAGCTGCAGCTGGCCTTTCCCACGTTCACCGAAGGGGTCAGCATGGCCGCGCAGAAGATCTGCCGGACGCTCGGCATAGGACGGTTCCCCCAGGTATGGAGCTATCTCGGCTCCGGGGACTGACGGGGCGGCCCCCGGCGGGGGCCGCCCCTTGTTCCTGCGGTCAGTGCCCAGGCGGCGTTTAGTGGCCGGCTGAAATCGGCTTGATCACGTGATGGAACGTGTTCGTGCCGAGGCCGAACGCCGTCACCGGCTTGCTCAGCCAGACACCGAAGAAGTCGTTGAAGATGTGGTTGTGGGCGATGATGACCGTGACTGGAGTGCCGCCCGAGAACACCAGCACACCGGTGGTCTTCTCATCCTTGGGTGAGGCGGGCGAGTCCAGCGGGTCGCCGTCGATGTTGTTCCTCCCGATCACGTTTCCGATGATCTTGTTGCCACTGAGCAGCTCGAACTGGCCGGGCTTGATGGTGTGTGCGTGCATGGTCACCCCGGACAGCCCGTTACCGGCGATGAAGTTGCCGATGACCAGGTTGTTGTACGACGCGGTGCCAGCTGAGGCGTTGGCGAACAGCACCCCCGCGCCGTCGCCCTTCAGGCCGTTGAACGTGACCACGTTGTGCGCGATGACGTTGTTGTAGACCCCTGCGACGCTGGGCTGCGGCTGGCCGGTGGGGCTCAGCGCGGCCGGGTTGTGCCCGGGCACGGTGATCCCGCAGTCGGTCTCGTTGCGGGTGACCAGGTTGTTCTCGATCACGTTATTGTGCGTCGGCCCGGTCTCGTCGGTCAGCAGGATCCCGCCGGAGTTGTGCGCGATGTAGTTCCCGCGGATCCAGGAGTACGCGACCGCGATGAAGTGCACGCCCTCCCCGCAGTCACCGGGCGCCTGGCCCTCGGCCGCGCACTCGAAATACGTGGAGGCCGGCGGCACGCCGCCGCCCAGGTCGTTGTGCACGACCGCGTTGTGCTGGATGGTGACGTGGCTGATGTCGCCGGTCACCCCGGCGGCCAGGACGCCCTCGCCGAGCGCGTTGGTGACCGTGAAGCCCCGGAAGTTCACGTCCGAGCTCAGGATCACCACGCCAGCGAAGATGGTCAGCTTCCCGACGTGTGGCACGTTCACCACGAGGCTGGGCGTGACGCCCTGTTCGTTGATGGTCGCGTGCAGGCCGACCAGCGACACCGGCTTGCTGACCACGACCTGCTCGTTATAGGTCCCCGGGCATACCACCACCGTCGACCAGGCTGGTGCCGCGTTGAGCCCGGCCTGGATGGTGCTGTACCGGGCCGAGCTGCAGGACTGGCCGGAGCCGGTGGAACTCGCGTTCTTGGCCACGTACACGGCTTGTCCGTGGTGGCCCGCCGAACCGGTGCTGGCCGCGGTCGGCCCGGCTTGCGCGAACAGCGCCCCCACCACCAGCAACGGTGTCAGCAGCGAGCCCATTATCAGGCCAGCTTTGACAGATCTCATGTCCCCCACCTTCCCCCTGGCCGGGCAAGAGCGGCGGGCCCGGGCGAACACCGGCCCGGCGCCAACGGCGAGCCCGGTGGCCGGCCATCGGTCAGCAACCCCCAGGCCGACCGGATCCCACCGCCCCAAAGTGTTTATTTAAGCACATGAACCTAAAGTGCTTACTTGAGCACATGAAGTAGTCGATGTCCGGTCATGTCCGGGCCGGCGAGTGTCACAGGCCGCTGTTCCGGCTGGCCCGGCCGCGCCGGCGGCTCGCAGCGCGAGAGCCGCCGACTGGGCGTGCCCACCGGTTGCCCAGGTGTCGTCAATCAGGAGTACGTGGGAATCCGGCGATATCTGGTCGCGAGTGCAGAAGTGGTGCGGGCTGATTATCCGGGGGTGCACCGCGCTCGGCGCTCTATCCTGACCCCGTGCCCAGGGCCTGGAGCTTGGCGTGCAGCTGGGCTGCGTCGGGGTGGCCAAGATCATCCAGGATGGCCAGCGCTTCCTGCCAGGCCGCCCGGGCCGCTGCCACCGCGCCGGCGGCATGCTGTGCATCGCCCAGATGGTGGAGCGTCTCGGACAGCCCCCAGCGGCCGCCGATTTCGCGGTACAGGTCGGCGGCCTGCTGGAAATAGGCCGTGGCCTGGGCGTAGTCGCCGCCCTGCTGGTGGGCGTAGCCGAGGCTGTCCAGCACGCTGGCTACCCCTTCCTGGTGGCCCAGTTCGCGGGACAGCTCCAGCGCCTGCTCGCAGTAGCTGAGCGCCTGCTGGGAGTCGCCGCCCAGGGCGTGGAAATAGCCCACGGAGTTGAGGGCCAGCGCCCGGCCGGACCGGTCACCGATGGCGGTGTACAGGGCCAGCGCCTGTTCGGCGTGGCCGAGGGCCTCGTCGTGGCGGCCCTGGAGCTGCTCCGTGATGGCCAGCGCGTTGTGTACGTAGGCCTGGCTGGCCGGGTCGCCGAGCTTGGTGTGGATGTCCAGCGCGTGCCCCAGGTGGGTGTCGGCTGCCCGGTAGCTGCCGATCCGGGCACTGGCGTAGCCGTATCGCTGGTGCGCGCCAGCCTGGGCCGGAAGGTCGCCGAGCCGCTGCGCGGCGGCCAGGGCGGTCTGCTCGATGGCCACCCAGTCGTGCCAGCGGCCCCGGGTTTCCAGGAAGATGGACAGCGCCCAGGGGAGCTGCCAGGCCTGGGTGTCGAACCCGGCCTCGCTGGCCCGGTCGATGGCGGCCATCAGAACGCGGCGTTCGGCGTGGAACCAGGCCAGGGCGCGCGCGATGTCCCCGATCGGCTCCGGCGCGGCCCCGGGATCCGCCGGGGCCAGCGTGACCGGGCTCCGGGTCGGGTCCAGCAGCTGCGCCGCCGCGGCCGCCGTGTGCAGGTAATGATCGAGCAGCCGGCCGGTCGCGGCCTGCCGCTCAGCCTCGGTGTCCCAGGACCGGGCCAGCTCGGCCGCGTACGCGCGGAGCAGGTCGTGGCTGCTGAACCGGCCCGGTGCGGGCTCGGCCAGCAGCCGCGCCCGGGTCAGTTCGGCCAGCTCGCGGCGCACCTGGGGCAGCGGCTGCCCGGCCAGGCTGGCCGCGGCAGCGACGCTGACGTCCGGCCCGGGGTGCAGTCCGAGGAGGCGGAACAGCCGCCCCGCGCTGGCGTTGAGCTGCTGGTATGACCAGGAGAGTACGGCCCGCACGTTGGTCGCGGCGTGGCCGGCGTCCAGCGCGTCCAGCCGGCCGCCGGCGTCCCGCAGTTCGGCGGTCAGCGCGGCCAGCGAGAGGCTGGGCTGGCTCGCGCTGCGCGCGGCCGCGATGCTGAGCGCCAGCGGCAGCCCCGCGCACAGCTGGATCAGCTCATCCGCGGCGCCCGGCTCGTCCGCGACCCGGGACGCGCCGAGGCGGCGGGCCAGCAGTTCGTGCGCGTCGCCGCCGGGCAGCACGTCCAGGGTGAGCGGGAACGCGCCCTCGGCGGCGACCAGGCTGGTCAGCTGGACGCGGCTGGTCACGATGACCAGGCAGCCGGGGCTGGCCGGCAGCAGCGGGCGGACCTGATCGACGTCCCGGGCGTTGTCCAGCAGGACCAGCATCCGCCGGCCCGCCAGCACGCTGCGGTACAGCCCGCCCTGCGCGTCCAGCCCGGTGGGGATGCGGGCCGCGGGCACGCCCAGCCCGTCCAGCAGCAGCCGGACCGCTTCTTCGGCCGGCATCGGCCGGGCGGCCGGGTCGAAGCCGCGCAGGTTCACGTACAGCTGCCCGTCCGGGAACTGGCCGGTGACCTGGTGCGCGAAGTGCAGGGCCAGCGTGGTCTTGCCGATCCCGGCCGTCCCGTCGATGACCGCGATCACCGTGGCCGGGCTCGCCCCGGCGGTCTCGGCGGCCAGCCCGGACAGGGCTTTCAGCGATTCCGCGCGGCCCGCGAAATGCCTGGTCGCGGCGGGCAGCTGCCGGGGCACCACGTGATCCCGCGGCGCGGTGGGCTCGCGGGCCGGAGCAGCCGGGCTGAGCTGCCCGGCGGCGGTGCCGGGCAGCTCGGCGTCCACGGCCGGCAGCAGCTCGCTGTCGGCGGCCAGGATGCGCTGGTGCAGCAGGGTGACCTCGGGACCGGGATCGATGCCCAGCTCGTCGGCCAGGACGCCCCGCACGTCCTGGTAGGCGGCCAGCGCGTCAGCCTGCCGGCCACTGCGGTACAGGCTCAGCATGAGCTGCGCGTGGAACTGTTCCTGCAGCGGGTACGAGGCGGCCAGCTGGCGCAGTTCGGCCACCACCTCGCCATGCCGGCCCAGGTGCAGATCGGCGTCGATCCGCCCGGCCAGGGCCTGCAGCCGCTGCTCCTCCAGGGGCGGGACCTCGCGCTCCCGCAGCAGCTCCGACGGCACGTCGGCCAGCGGCTCGCCACGCCACCGCCCGAGCGCCTCGCGCAGCAGGCCAGCCGCTTCTGCCCAGCGCCCAGCCTCCGCCGCCGCGTGGCCCCGCGCCACCAGCCCGCTGAACGCCCGGACGTCCAGCTCGCCGTCCCCGACCGTGATCAGGTAGCCGGGCGGCTGGGTTTCGATCAGGTCGGCCCCGGCTGGGCCCAGCGCCACCCGCAGCCGCTGAACGGCGCTGTGCAGCGCACCCCGGGCCCCGGCCGGTGGCTCGTCTTCCCAGAGCACCTCGGCCAGGGCGTCCACACTGACCACCCGCCCGGCGTTGAGCAGCAGGGCGGCCAGCAGGATGCGCTGCTGGGGGGCGGAGATGGAAACCAGCCGGGTGCCATCACGGACTACCAGCGGCCCCAGCAGCCCGAAATCCATGCCCAGCACCTCTTCCCGCCATCCTCGGCCGGCGGCGCCGCCGGCCGAGCACGGCATACCGCGGCCAAGACCGCAGCGTACCCGTGGTGAGCGATCCGTGAGTGACGCCTGTCATCCTGACGGCGGTTCGTGAGCCTTTGCTGGCATTGTGCGGTTATTGTTCCCGCACAGCCGGTGCGGTCCCCGCTGCCGTGGCGTCACGCCTTCAGCGGATCGGAGGCGTACCCGCAGCATGACCGTCCCAGGGATTGGCACGGTAAGCGGGCCTCCGGCTGCGTACCCCAGCCGGACGGCCAGGCTTTCTGCCGTGCCTGCGCTGCAGCCCGGCCGGGAGCTGGCCAGCACGCGGGAGTGGCCGCTGCGCAGTTACCTCGAGCTGCGCGCGCTGCCCGCGTCGGTCCGCTCGGCCCGTTCGCACGCCAGGAACATGCTGCGCGATTGGTGCCTGGACGGCCTCACCGACACGGTCGAGCTGCTCGTTTCCGAGATCGCTACCAACGCGGTCTGCGCATCCGGCCGGGTCGGGGCCGCGCTGCCGATGCGGTTCTGGCTCACCTCGGACCGGCACAACGTGCTGATCCAGGTGTGGGACGCCGACCAGCACCAGCCCATCCCGCAGCACCTGGGCCCGGACGCCGAATGTGGCCGCGGCCTGCTGCTCGTCGAAACGCTGAGCGCGCAGTGGGGCTGCTATACGCCGGACGGCGCCGACGGGAAGATCGTCTGGGCGCTGTGCGCCCAGTTCTGACGCCCCGGATCAGGAACCGCCGGGTGCGCCTGGCCGGTCACGTCGCCGGGCCGAGAGTTGGAAGCTGGTGCACCTCGGGGGCGCGCAGCCCGGTGTACAGGGTGAGCGCTTCCAGCCAGTGACGGCGGGCCTGCCCGGCATCGTGGCTGGCCCGGTAGCTGTGCGCGAGGCCGTCGTGGGCCCGGGCTTGCTGATGCGGGTCGCCGATGTGCGTGGCCAGGCGTAGTGCGCTGGCGTACTGGGTGCGGGCCTGGCCAGGCCGGCCGGTGGCCAGCATGGTCTCGCCGAGGCCGCTGCGCGCCTCGGCCTCGCAGGCCCGGTCGCCGATCTGCTGGCTCAGCCCGAGCGCGCGCTGGAAGTGGCCGGCCGCCTGCTGGTACCGGCCCAGCCGCACGTCGGTACGGCCCAGGCCGTTCAGCGCCCCGGCCTGGCCGGCCCGCTCCCCGATCTGCCGGCTCAGCGCCAGCGCGTGCTCGAAGTAGCCAGTGGCCTGCTGGTAGCGGCCCAGCCGCAGATCGATGGTGCCGAGCTTGGTCAGCACGAACTGCTCACCTGACCGGTCGCCGATCTCGCGGCACAGCGTGAGGGCTTGCCCGAGGCGGCGCCCGGCCTGCTCGAAGCGGCCCAGCAGCACATCGGACCAGCCCAGCGCCTCGAGCGCGTGCGCTTCGCCGAGCCGGTCGCCGGTGCCGCGGAGCAGGGCAAGGGCCTGCTCGAAGTGCCCGACCGCCTGCTCGCGGCGGCCCCGCGCGAACTCGACCAGGCCGAGCCGGCCCACCGCGTGACCCTCGCCCGCCCGGTCGCCGGCGTCACGGAAGATGGTCAGCGCCCGCTGCAGGTGCCCGGCGGCCAGGTCGAAGCGGCTCTGCGCCCACTCGATACAGCCCAGGGCGCTCAGCGCCTCCGCCTCGGCGGCGCGATCGCCGGACCGGCGGGCCGCCAGGCAGGCCCAGGTCTGGATGGTGCGGCCCTCGGCGTGATGGTCGCCGGTCTGCAGATAGGTGTAGAGCGTGGCGCCGAGACGGGTGGCGTGCCCAGGCCAGCCGTGCACCGCGGCGTGTGCGGCGACCGCGACCAGGGTGGCACGTTCCGCGTCCAGCCAGCCGCGCGCCGCGGCTGGGCCCCACGCCGCGGCGGGCTCGCCCGGCGGCGGCGCGGGCAGGCGGTACCGGTCAGCGGGTATCAGCACGGCCAGTGCCGAGCTGGCGGCGGCCAGGTAGTAGTCGAACAGCCTGGTCGTGGCCGCGCGCTGATCCGGCTCGCTGTCCTCGGCCGCAGCCAGGTCCAGCGCGTAACCGCGCAGCAGGTCGTGCAGCCCGTACCGGCCCGGCGCCGTGGCCTGGACCAGGTACGCCCGGGCCAGCCCGTCCAGCGTCCGGCGGGCGCCGGGTACGGCGCTGCCGGTGAGCGCGGCGCGGCGGCGGGCCCGAAACCGGAGCCGGGATGCAGGGCCAGCAACCGGAACATGCGGGCCGCGTCCGCGTCCAGCCGCCGGTAGGACCAGGAGAACACGGTCCGCACGGCCGAGCGGGGATCGCCGCCCGCAGCCAGCATGTCCAGCCGCCGGTGCAGCCCGGCCAGCTCGCCCGCCAGGTCGGCGAGCGGCACCCCGGGCCGCGCGGCAGCGATCTCGGCCGCGACCCGGAGCGCGAGCGGCAGCCTGGAGCACTGCCCGGCGAGCGCGGCGGCCGCGGCCGGCTCGGCGTCGACCCGCGGGCCGAGCAGCGCCCGGAGCAGGCCGAGCGCGTCGCCGGCTGGCAGCACGTCCAGGCTGAGGCGCTGGGCGCCGTCCCGGGCGACCAGGCCGGCCAGCGAATCACGGCTGGTCACCAGCGCCACGCAGCCCGCTGTGGCCGGAAGCAGCGGCCGGGCCTGCTCCGCCTCACCCGCGTTGTCCAGCACCACCAGCATCCGCAGGCCGGCCAGCAGGCTCCGGTACATGGCGGCCCGCTCGTCTGGATCCGCGGGGATGTCCCGGCCCGCCACGCCGAGGGCGCGCAGGAACCCGGCCAGCGCGTCCGTGGCCGGCATCGGCTGACCGGGGTCGAAGCCCCGCAGGTTGACGTACAGCTGCCCGGCCGGGAACCGGCCCGCCACCTGGTGGGCCCAGTGCACCGCCAGCGCGGTCTTGCCCACGCCCCCGGTGCCGGTGATGGCCGCGATCAGCGCGCCCCGCGGTGCCCCGGCGGCGGCCTGGTCCAGCCACCCGGTCAGCGCGGCCAGCTCGCCGGCCCGGCCGGCGAAATGCGCTACCGGGGCCGGCAGCTGCCGCGGCAGGCCGTTCAGACTGGGCGGCCCGCCGGGCCCGGGCGGCCCGCCGGGTCCGGGCGGCCCGCCGGGTCCGGGCGGCCCGCCGGGTCCGGGCGGTGCGTCCCGGCCCGGCTGACCGTTCAGCCGGGGCGGCCGGGCACCGGGCAGGTCCTGGCGCAGCACGCGCAGGTGTGCGTCCCGCAGTTCCGCGCCCGGCCGTACCCCGAGCTGCTCATCCAGCCGGCGGCGCAGTTCCTCGTGCACCTGCAGGGCCGCATCCTGGCGCCCGGTGGCCGCGAGGGCGATCATGAGCCTGGCGTGTGCTTGCTCGTTCAGCGGCTCGGCCTGGGCCAGCGCGTGCAGGTGCGGCAGCGCCCGTTCATGGCCGCCCGCGCCGAACGCTGCCTCGGCGTGCCCGATCACAGCCGCCGCGCGGCGCCGGGCCAGGCTGGCCACGGCCGGGTGACCGCTCAGCAACGGCAGGTCGGCCAGTGGCTCGCCGCGCCACAGCCCCAGCGCTTCCTCGTACAGCCCGCAGGCGGTGGCCGGTTCCCCGGCCGCCTGGGCGGCCCGGGCCCGGCCGGCCAGCAGCCCGAACGCCACAACGTCCAGGTTCCAGGTACCGGGCCGGAGCCGGTAACTGGTCCCGGCCGACACGATGAGCCCGCCGTCATCCCGGGGCGCCCGGCCCGGATCGAGGGCCCGGCGCAGGCCGCTTATGTACCCCTGGACCAGGTTGACCGCGGTGGCCGGGGGATCCTCGCCCCACAGCACGTCGATGATGCTGTCCCGCCCGGCCGGCTCATCCGGGCTCACGGCCAGCACGCCCAGCACGGCCCGCTGGCGCGGCGTCCCGAGGTCGACCCGGATACCGCCGCGCCAGGCCGTCACCGGCCCGAGCACCCGCAGCCACAGGTCCTCGCCAGCTCCGGCGGGCGGCCCAGCATCCGGGCGCGCGGCTCCGGTGCGTACCGCCCGGGCCGCGGCTGGGCGGCGGGCCTGGACGGCGTCCAGCCCGAGCGCGCCGGCCAGCCGGTCAACCGAACGTGACCGGGTCCGGCGGCCCTGCTCCACGTCCCGCACGGTGCCCAGGCCCACGCCGGCCGCCGCGGCCAGCTCCCGCTGGGTCAGCCCGGCGGCCCGGCGGTGATCCGCCAGCCACCGGCCCAGGCCGGCCCCGGGACCGGCGGGCGGGCCATCCCCCGGCCACGACGGCTGCCCGTCGCCGTGATCCCGCATGGTGCCCCCAGGTAGCCCCAGTCCCCGTCTGCTGGCAAATGTCCAGTATGCACGTTGTGCGAAGAGCGCACGCGTTCCCGTACCGGTACTGGCCCTGGCCGCCGGGCCCGCCGCGCTGACCAGGCAGCGGGCGTGCCAGGCGGCACCGGGCCGCAGTCCAGCCCGGCACCAGGCCGCCGTGGCATGCTCAGCACACCTGTCCGCCCGGCTGGCCACGGGGGCGCTTCGGGGGAGGCAGGCCACCTCCAGCCTGGCGACGGGGGCGGTGGCCGGCTGTGGCCGCGATCACCGGGTGATCGTGGCCCAGCCGGCCAGGTAGGCGGCGAGCAGGGCGTGGGCCACGTCACCCACGGCGCGCTCGGCGGGCAGGAACGTGGCCGTATGCAGGCCCGCACCCGGCACGCCACCGGTGCCGACGAACAGCATCAGCCCGGCCGCCACGGTGCTGTAGAACGAGAAGTCGTCCGCCCCGCACGTCCGCAGCGGCTCGGTTACCTGCGTACCGACCTGGGCGAGCAGCGTCGCGGTGAGCGCGGCCAGGCCCGGGTCGTTGTCGAGCACCGGCTCGCCGCGATCGATCACCAGGTCCGCGGTGCAGCCATGCGCCAGCGCGATGCCGTTGGCCACGTTGCGCAGCCGCTCATGTAGTGCGCTGCGGTGCACCTCCGACATGGCCCGCACGGTGCCCCGGGCGGCCGCTGTGCCCGGGATGGCGTTGGCGGCCCCGCCCGCGGCCAGCGTGCCCACGGTGACCACGGCCGGCTGCATCGGGTCCGTGTTCCGGCTGACCAGTTGCTGGACGCCGACCACGAAGCTGGCCAGGGCCAGCACCGGATCACGGGTGAGGTGCGGGTAGGCGGCGTGCCCCGGGCTGCCCGCCATGGTCAGCGTGAACTCGTCCGCGGCCGCGTTGACCACGCCCGGTGCGCAGGCCACCGCACCCGCCGGGAGCAGCGGCTGCACGTGGGCGGCGGCCACCGCCGCGACCTGGTGGGCCTGGAGCAGGCCAGAGGCTACGACATCCTGCCCCCCGGACGGGTTCCCCTCTTCGCGTGGCTGCAGCACGGCCAGCACGGGCACCGGCGGGCCCACCTGGTCCAGGGCCCGGGCCAGTGCGACCAGCGCGGCCATGTGCACGTCGTGGCCGCAGGCGTGCATGGCCCCCGGCCCGGCGGCCCAGGGCACGCTGGTGGCCTCGGTGATGGGCAGCGCGTCCAGTTCGGTGCGGACGCCGACCGCCGGCCCGGGCCCGCCGATCCGCAGCACGGCCCCGGTGCCGGCCACACGTTCGGCACCGGACCCACCGGGCAGGGCGTCCAGCAGCAGGTTCAGCGTGGGCGCTTCCTGGCCGGACAGGCTGGGGTGGGCATGCAGGTCCCGGCGCAGCCGCGCCGCGGCCGGCAGTTCCCGGTCCAGCGCGTCGCGCAGCGCCGCGTGCGCTTCCAGCGGGAGTACGACGGTCATCGCAGCAGGATAAGGCGGCCTTCGCTGCCTAACGCCCGTGCCCCGAGCTGCCGGCCGGCCCGCGTCAGTGCAGATGGATAAGGACCAGGTCCTTGAGTGCGATCATGGCCAGTCCCAGCGCGGCGGCCACCGACGTGGCCAGCAGCAACTGCCGGCCGTGCAGATGAGCTGACTGGCCAGCCCACCAGCCATGGAACGTCAGCAGCACCACCGCGGCGGCCAGCCCCACGTTGGCCGCCGTCAGCGCGGAAGCCCCGGCCACCCGGGCCAGCAGCAGCGCCAGCAGGGGCAGGTACGACGCGCTGACCATCGGCCAGGTCGCGGCCAGCGCGTCGCGGATGTACGCCCAGCCGGGCACCTTGCCGCCCGCTACCTGCTCACCCAGCAGCTCGGCGTACTCCTCGGCCAGCCAGTACACGACCAGGGTGACGATGACCGAGACCACCAGCGCGACGGTGCGCAGGTGGCCACCGGCGGCGGCGATGATGGCGGCGGTGATGATGGCCCCGTAGATGCCCGCGGCCCGGCGCCGCCCCACGTTCCTGGCCCCAGGCCCGGCCTCGACGCCGCCACCCGCCACGATGCCCGCCATAGCTCCCCATTCTGGTCAGGTCACGGGTTGCCCGGACCGATTATCCGCTGGGACTGGCCGCCCCCGGCTGGTGCTGCTGGCCGGCGGGCGGCCGGGCGCTCCGGTACCTGAGCTTGAACAGGCCGTAGGCGACCGGCCCGGCGGCCAGCGGGGCCCAGTAGGAGGCCAGCCGGTAGGCCAGCGTGGCCAGCACGGCCTGGCTGGAGTTGACGTCGGCCAGCACCAGGAGCCCGGTCAGGCTGGCCTCGACCAGCCCCAGCCCGCCAGGAGTGGCCGGGATCATCCCGACCACCCCGGCCACCGCGTAGGCGACCAGGATCAGCGACGGGCGGGGATCGCTGCCCGTGGCCCGCAGCGCGAACAGCAGGCACAGGTAGTCGAAGGCCAGCCGGCCGGCCGACAGCAGCAGCGCCTGCCACCACTGCTGGCCGAGAGCCGTCCGGATCTCGTTGCGCTGCTCGAGCAGGGTGCCGTCCAGGCCGGTCAGCGGAGCCCGCTTGCGCAGCACCGAGTTATGCAGCCACTGCACCGCGTGGCCACACCAGCGCAGCGGGGCATCGTAAGCCAGCACGACCGCGCCGAGCGCGGCGAAGACGACGAACCCGGCCGCGCCGAGAATGGCCGCGTTGACCAGCCCCCGGTTGGTCGGTGCGCCGAACAGGATGACCGGCAGGGCGAACACCGGCAGGGCCAGCAGCCCGCCCACGCCGAGGAGGGAAAACGCGGCCAGGCCGCCCACGGTCGAGCTGTTCTCGCGCCCACTGGCGGCCAGCATCCGGAACTGCACGGCCGCGCCGACCGCCGCCCCGCCCGGCACGATCAGCGTGATCGCGTTGCCGGCCAGCTGGGACGTAACGACCGGGAACCACGCCTTGGTCCGCAGGGCCAGCCGCTGCAGGGCGAATGTGCAGGTGAAGTGGGCGGCCTCAGCCGCGATCGCGGCGGTGAACCAGATGGGGTCCAGGGTGGACAGCCGGGGCCAGGAGGCGAACACCTCGGTGATGGTGGGGAACACCAGGTAGATGGAGACGCCGGCCACCACGACCACCACGGCCCGCTTCACGACCTGCTGCCAGGCCAGCGGATGCGCCTTCTGCTCGTCGATCCGGGTGGCGAGCGAAGGCTGGCCCGTGGTGGCGCCCGGAGTTTTCACCGCGCCGACTCACCGCCCGGGATCATCGTGCGCACTACCACATGCTAGCCGGGTCGCGCCTGCCGTCCCCGGTGGCGGTACCCGCGCCCGGCTGCATGCGGCGGGCCGTGGCTAGGCCGGGCCGGCCGGGTACCGGGCCGCGCCGGTGAGTACGGCGGCGTGCACGGCGCGGGCGATCCGCGCGCCCCAGAGCGACCGCGGCCCAGCGAAGTCCTCGGGCCGGCCCGCTGTCCGGGCGGCGATGCAGATGGCGTCCGAGGCCGTGCCGGTGGCGCGGAACCCCGCCTCCAGCACGGCCTGGGCCTTGGCCTCGGTGGCGGTCATGACGGCGTTCACGTACGCCGCGTCAGACAGCGGCACCGGAACCGAAACGATGATGTTGATGGTGCCGGGCCGCCAGGCGGTGGCCGGCTCACGATCGGCAGCGCCAGCGGGTGCCGCCGCCCAGGCCGGGACGCGCAGGCCGACCGTGGCCGCGGTGCGCACCCCCTCGTCTTCGCACTGCACGACATCGGTCACCCGGGCCGCGGTGAGCAGCCCGACGCCGTCGCCCGTCAGGCCCAGGCCGGCCGCCAGCTCCGCTACGTGCACGGCCGGGTCCGTCCGGCTGTAAGTGGCCGGTACCTGCGCGTTGAGCACCCACTCCCGCAGCCCGATCCCGCCGCCCAGCACGGCACTGGAAATCATCCGGTAGCCCGGCCCGGGACACCACAGCGCCACCGGCAGCCGCACCCCGTGCTGGCCAGGCCAGCGCATCTGCACGTGCATGGACACAGGACCCTACTCTCCGGCCGGACTCCAGCCCGGCCACCAGCCCAGGCCGGGTATCAGCCCAGGCCGGGTATCAGCCCAGGCCGGGTATCAGCCCAGCCGGCGCAGGTAGGCATCGGCGGGCTCCGCCGCCTGGACGCGGATCCGGCCGTTGACCGCCAGGGCACCCTCCGGGCCCGCTACGACCGGGCTCAGCTCCAGCTCGGCGATTTGCGGGAGATCATCGGCCATCCTGGAAACACGCAGCGTCAGCTGCTTGAGAGACACCGGGCCGGCGCCGGGCGGGTCAGGGCGTGGGGGCAGCAGCGGGACGCTGGGTACCGAGCGGATCAGGTCGTCCGCGTCGGATTCGGTGAGCGGCGCCAGCCGGGCGGTGCGGTCAGGCAGCACGCCCGGGGTGTCGGCCAGCCCGAACAGCAGCAGCGGGCCGAATACCTGCTCCTGGAGCACGCTCAGCGTCACCTGCACCCCGCCGGTGACCATCGGCTGGACGATAACGCGGGCCAGCCGACTGCCGAACGTCTTCCGCAGTGCGTGGTATCCCCGCCGGACCTCAGCCGCGCCGTGCAAGTCAAGCAGGATGGCGCCAGCGCCACTCCGGCGCACCACCAGGCCGGGCACGTCCGCCTTGAGCGCCACCGGCCCGCCGAACCGTTCCGCCGCCGCGACCGCGCCGTCCTCGGTGCTGACTGCGGCGCTCGCCACCAGCGGCAGACCGTAACAGCTGAGCAGCTCCGCGTTCTGCTCCCGGGACAGCCAGCCACCCCCGGGGGTGTCCGCCAGAAAGCCGGCCACCAGCTCCCTCGCCCGGTCCTGGTGCAGGCCGTCCAGATCAGGGATCGTTCCCGGCGGCGTGGCCCGCCACATGCCGTAGCGGGCGGCGTGGCCCAGAGCCCGGGCGGCGGATTCCGGATAGGCGTAGGCGGGCACGGCGGGGGAGTCCGGGTCAGCGCCCGGCAGCAGCCGGACCACTTCGACCTGGTCCATCACCGCCGCGGCGACCGGCACCGGCAGCCGCGCGGCGCGCACCTCGGGAACCAGGTCACTGGTCGCTGTCGTGGCCGCCAGGGCCAGCACCGCGTCCACACCAGGGTCGGCGCCGACGATCTCCAGGCACCGGCGGAACAGGCCAGGCGCGAGCACCGCCGTGGTATCGACGGGCCCGGCCACGCCCGCAATGGGGGGAAGCAGGTCGCGCAGCGCCCGCCGGGTGTCCTCGGCCAGGCGGGCGACCTGCAGGCCGGCGTCACCGCACGCGTCAGCGGCGAGCATCCCGCCGCCATGGGTATTGGACACGACGCCGACCCTGGTCCCCGCGGGGACCGGCTGGGCGCCCAGCAGGGCCGCAGTATCAACCAGTTCACCGAGGTTGGCGGTGGCGATGACGCCCGTCTGCTCGAACAGGGCCTGCCGGGTGAGCTGCGGGGTTGCCGCCGCCGCGGCGCGAGCCGCCGCCGGGCGCAGGCCCCCGGCGGACCGGCCCACGTTCACGGTCAGCACAGGCATGGTGCGGCCGACGGCACGGGCGGTCCGGGCGAACTTGCGCGGGTTCCCGAATGAGTCCAGGTACAGCACGGCCAGCTTCGTCGCCGCATCCGACTCCCACCACAGCAGCATGTCGTTACCGGATACGTCGTCCTTGTCACCGAGGGAGACGAACGAGGAGATGCCGATGCCCAGCCGGGACAGGTGCTCGAGCAAGACGACGCCGACGCCACCGGACTGCAGCGCCAGGCCGGCCATTCCTGGCCGGGGCTGGCGGGCCGCGAACGTGGCGTTAAGGGAGATGGCCGTATTGGCTATGCCGAAGCAGGCCGGCCCGACCAGCCGCATGCCGTGGCGGCGGCAGATACCCAGCAGCTGGGCCCGGGCCGGGCCGTCCAAGCCAGACGTGCACACGACCAGGGCCTTGACGCCGCGCCGCCCGCAGTCTTCGGCGATACCAGTGACGGCCGCCGGCGGTGCGGCGATGACGGCCAGGTCAACCTGGCCGGGCAGCTGGGCCGCCGACGGGACGCAGGGCACGCCGCCCACCTCGGCCGCACCGGGGTTGACCGCGTACACCGGGCCCGGGAAGTGGCCGTCGACGATGTTCTGCAGGATGGCCCGCCCGACCGAACCGAGGTGGCGACTTACGCCGATGACGGCGACCGAGACCGGGTGGAGCACGTGCTGCAGGCTGGCCACGTCGGCCGACCGCTCTCGTTCGGCGATCGCGTCACGGTAGGTGCCGAGGTCGGCGTCGCGCTCGTCGGACGGCAGGGGGAACGTGAGCTCGTAGACACCATTCTGCAGCGCGCGGTGTGCGCGCAGCCCGGCATTGGCGAACACCTGCAGCATGAGCGTGTTCTCGGTGAGCGTCTCCGCGACAAAGACGCGGACTCCCCGGGTTCGGGCCAGCGAGACCAGGTGCTCCAGCAGCAGCGTGCCTATCCCGCGATTGTGCATGTCATCGGCGACCGACAGGGCGACCTCCGCCGACCGGGAGCCGTTGTCGAGCAGCGCGTAGCTGCCGCAGCCGGCCACCCGGCCGTCCAGTACCGCCAGCAGCGCGCGGCGGTCTGGTGACGGCGGGCGGCATATCCGGCGCGCCTCCTGCTCGGCGGCGACCGCGCTGACGCCGAAGAAGCGCAGGTACAGGTTCTGGGTGGACATCTTGGCGTGCATGTCCCGCACCGCATTGAAATCGTCCGGCCGCGCCGGCCGGATCTCGATCGTCGTTCCGTCGGTCAGCAGGGCATAGGCGCTCGGCCCGGTCTCTGTGCTCACGTCACCCCCGGGTCCTATCCGGCCTGTGGTTTCCTGCGAGTCGTCTCGGCGTGTGGTTTTCGGCGAGTCGTCGGCGCGGCGGTCAGTCCCGTGGCGACACCGTGGGCAGGCCCGCGTCGGTCGCTGCCTTGAGCAACCCGTCGTGGTAGCTGACGATGGCGTCCAGGTCCTCGCCGAGAATGCGGGCGGTGGCCAGGTGGATCGCGTCCAGGGAGCGCAGCCCGCGGTCGGGCTCGTTCATCGCTGCCTCCACGATGTCATCGTCTATCGCGACGAAGGAGAACGCGAGCAGCAGATCACGAGCATCGGGCAGCAGTGCAGGCAGGGCACGGGTCACCGCTCGGGTGAGCTCAATCCGCAGCAGTGCCGAGCTGACCCATTCGACATCCGCATGAGCATCGTAGAACGCCGCGAACGCCTTGGAGTAGCTGTCCGCCACGAGCAGCTTGATCACTGCGGACGTATCTGCGTAGTAGAGGCTCACCAGCGTTCCTCGTCGCGCAGCGCCGCGAGCGTCCCGGAGAGCCGGTCAGTCCCATCGCCGGGACGCATCCGGGGCCGGTAGCCCGGGCGCCGGGCCAGGGTGGCCCGGCCGGACTCGACCAGGCGCGCCAGTACCGGGGTGGGCTGGCGTTCCCCGACCGGGACGATCCGTGCGATGAGCCGTCCGTGTTCGGTCACGTCGATCGTCTCGCCGTGCCGGACCCGGGCCAGCACCTCACTTGTGTGGTGCCGCAGGTCCCGAAGGCCGACGGCGTGTGCGTCCGCCACCATCAGGCCAAGGTATCACAAAAGTGTGGCCACAATCGCCTCGGGCTGCGGCTGGTGACCGAGGTCCCTGCTGACCGTGACATTCGGCCGTGACGAACCTCACACCGCGCGAAGACACTTAATGGTGCGGGAGTAGGCAATATCCCCCGGAACCGGCTCGCAAGGGGGGAGCAGGAATGACACGCAACGATATGCACCGTGACGCGGTGCTCCGTCGCCTGGGTGCGACGTATTACGAATCCCTGTACGGCAAGGCCACTGCGGCTGATGTGTCCCGGGCGCTCCATTCCGTCAAAGAGCATGCGCGGGAGCCGACGGCGACAGCCACCTCCGCCGGTCCGCATTCTCACGGCGAGCGGAAGCAGCACCACGGACGGTGGCATCACCGGGTCATGGATGTCATGACCACGTCTGTGGTGACTGTTGACCAGAGAACCCCATACAAGAAGATCGCGGTCCTGTTGGCCGAGCACAAGATCAGCGCCGTGCCGGTGCTGACCTTGGGCCGCCATGTCACCGGAGTGGTGTCCGAGGCTGACCTGCTCCGAGTGCTGGACAAGCACGCTCGGGAGGCCCACCTTGAATCGGGCGGCCTCCTCCACCGGCACGCCGGCGATGCGAAGCACCAGGGCCTCACCGCGGGTGAGCTGATGACGTCGCCCGCCATCACTATCCACCCGGATGCAACCCTGCCCGCCGCGGCGAGGCTAATGAACAGCCGTCACATCAAGCGGCTGCCAGTGACCGAAGGCGGCGGGTTCGGCCTGGGCGGCAATCTGGTCGGGATAGTGAGCCGCTCTGACCTGCTCAGCGTGTTCTTGCGCCCAGATGAGGACATCGCCCGGGAGGTCCGCGAGATGCTCACCCAGATCCTCCTCGCCGACCCGGCCGACGTCACAGTACGAGTGCGGAACGGCGTCGTGACCTTGGCTGGCCACCTGGGATCCGAGCGGCCTGACCTGATCCGGATTGCGGTCCGGCTGACCTGGGATATCGATGGCGTGGTGGACGTGGTGAACAAGCTCGATACCGTCCAGCCGTCCACCCCGGACACCGCGGCGCCCGAACCGCCGGGCAGCTTCACGCTGCCTGAACCTGGGGAATCCGTGGCCAGCGCTTACGACTTCGCTGAGAAACTGCTCGCCTCCCAGCGGAAGTTCGCTGAGAAGGTGATCGAGGCAACAAAGCCGCTGCTTGGCGCTAAGGCCGGCGCGGCGGCCGATGCGTCCCGGGCACCCGATTCCGTCGAAGACCACCCGTTGGAGCACTCCGGGGAGCAGGCTGCGACAGCTACGTCCGATTCCCCTGAGGATGGGGCGAGCAGTTAACCAGCGTCCCTGACCGGCGATAACCTGCTGTATCACCCGGCCGATCGGCGGTGCTGGTGGTCATCCCGCGTCGCGGTCTTCGTCGTCTTCCCGGGTGTCCTGTCCGTGGATCAGGCTCATCAGCTATTCCGGTACCTTTAGTACCTCTGGTGGGGATTGCGCCTGGCCAAATTCACGGCTTGATACGCAGCCCGCGTCCGCCCAGCGGGGAGGGCAGACCGCTGCGTTCCGATCATCCACCCGGCAGGCCCAGGCCTCAATGACCCGTTGCTGCTTTGTCGGTAGTCGGGGCGGGGAGGGCCGCCAGCACCCCTGCTGACGGCCCTCCCCAGGGGAATGGATCTCAGGCGGCGGCTTGCCCGGTGTGGTCGTCCATGCCGGGGTTGGCGTCGGCGGTGACTTCGGTGCTTGGCTCGCCGTCGGTGGCCGGATCGTCGCCGGGGCCGGTCAGCGTGCCGGCTGGTGTGTCGCCGGTCTAGGGGACGCCGTCGGCTACGGCCTGCTCGATCGGGGTAAGTGTGTGGCCGATGCTGGCCAGGAAGGTCAGGTATTCGCCGGCCTGGGTGCGAGGGCAGGGGCTGTAGCCGTCGGTGCGCCAGGTGTTCCGGCCGTCGTTCTGGGTCAACGCGTGCTCGTAGGTGACGGCGATCGAGGTGAGCATCAGCAGCGGCAGCCGGGCTCCCGCAGTCGTGCCGCAGATCTCCAGCCACTTGCCCGGTTCTGCCGGGTGATCTCCCTGAAGCTCATCCGGCCGGGGGCCATGGCCAGGCCGGTGCGCAGCGGCTCAGGCATGGCCAGCAATTGCCGGGCGGTGAACTCGGCCACCTCGCGCGGTGCGGCCCGGCGGGCGAACAGCACGTCGGCCAGCCAGCGCTTACGCACCTCGGCAGCCGCCTGCCAGGCCTTGTTCCCCTCGATGACAAGCCTGAGCATCGGGTCGGGTGGCTCGTCGGCCGGGCTAGGCGAGGTGCCGGGCTCCGGCGTGACCCCTGGTCTGCCCCGAGTTTTCCGGACAGCGGATTTGTGGTTAATTCACGCTGCGGACTGTCGTTCCAGGTACTCATTGGGGACTTGCTGCGGGTCCGGTACTGAAGTCCGGGAGTGCCGGCGCCTTGAATTGTGCAAGCCAGCAGGAAATAGCGTTCCCCCGCGGGGGAACTGCTGACTCTGGCGAGGGCCTACCGGGACGGGCGGATCACGCTGGCCGGCCTTGGACATGAGTTGCGCAGCCGACGGCTGGCATCAGTGCCGTCGGTATGCCCACCCGGCCTGCAGGAGGCCAAGGCGGCGCTGGATGATCTCGAGCCCTTGGCCGTAGGCTCGTTCGACGAGATCGTGCTCGCCTGTGATCTCGGGATCCTCACCGACGAGGACTACGCGGCCCTGGTCGAAGCAATCACGCCATGATCAGCCGGCGTGGAACTGCGAAATGTACGACGCTCAGTGCGGGTCGCGTAGCAAATCTGCCGAAAAAGTGCAAACGGTGTCAAAGAGTTACAGTCGCGCAGCACGGCGATCCGCCAGGAGCATTCCGCAACTTGTAATCCCGGAACCGCCCAGCGCAGGGGCTCATGGTGCCGCTGCATCAATGCTCGAGTGGGACAGGGGTGCCGATGACTGCACTGACTTGATGCGCGGCGCCGCGTCCGCAAGGACTGTCCACGGGGGACCGGTGCAGAGCTGGATCCAGGGAATTCGCTGGCGGAGGCGACCGGATAATGTGATTCCAGGGCGGACGGTTCGGCTATCCCTCCTAGTGCAGCCCCAAGGTTCGCGGCAGACGCGGATAGGCCGACCTTACTTCCAGGACAGATGCGAAATCGAGACATCCTGCCGGTAACCCCAGTGACGGCCTGGGGCGTCACAGGTCTTGTGAACGGTGGTGATTGGCCTGATGCTGAGGTGATAGTCGTGCACCTGGGCGAATAGCGCTGAAGGCGCTAATGTATTTGAAAGATCCGGGACCTGGGGAGGGGACATGGAACCGGTCTCAACCATTGCACTGGCAGCGCTGATCCTGGCTTCGAGAAGCGGCGCCGAGGAGCTTGGCAAGGATGCAGGCCAATCGGCCTGGTCTGGCCTGTCGAGACTCCGGGTATTAGTCACCCGGAAGTTCCAGGGAGATAAGCAAGCCACGCAGGCGCTGCTCGTGGCCGAACAGCGTCCGCAGGACGATCAGGCGGTGCTGCTCCTGCGGCAGGCGCTCGAAGAGCACACTGCGCGGGACGCACGGTTCGCCGGCGAGCTGCAGCGCTTGATCGACGAGGCGAGGCAGCGCACGGAGTACCAGCCCGGATCCAAGCTGTTTGATAATTACGGCTGGGTCGGGAAAATCACCGTTTTCAACGCGCCAATCCGCCTTGATCAAGGCGACTTCAACATCAACTGAGTGGGGGCGGGGTGCGCACCAGTGCCCCGGCGGGGAGGGTACGTCGTGGGGGGCGAGAGCTCAGAGGAAAGACGGCCACCCGGGGAAGCGCCAGCTGCCCCGGCAGCGGGTGGGCGGCCAGGGGATCTGCCTGGCGAGGGCACTCACCCGGCAGCCGGCGATGACCCTGTTCCCGGCGAGGGGATCACTGAGGAGCAGGCCATCCGCTCCCTGGCGGGGCGGCTCCCCGCACGCGAGGACTCAGCCCGCTCCGGGGATATCCTCGACCAGCTGTTCCGCCAGCTGGGAGGTGATCCGAGCCTGCGGATCGGCTCAATCAACGTGTTCAATGACGAGATCTCCGTCGAAGAAGGCGACTTCGCCATCCGGTCAGGTGGTGAGAGCCCGCCGGGTGACAGCCGGGCCGCCGATTCGGCGGTCCCCCTTGATGATGCTTACCTCGAGCGGCGCATAGGCACGTACATCTGCCCAGGCGGGTTTGGCCCGGCACTCGAAAAGCTCCGCAGCCGCCACCTGCTGATCCTGTGCGGTCCGCCGGGCAGCGGACGGGAGTCCGCAGCGACCGCCCTGCTGGCGGAAGCCGGCAGCAGGGACAGCATGCACATGATGGCGGGCTCTGTCCTGCTGGCCGAGCGCGGGTGGCGCTGCGGGCCGACTGGCACGACATTCCTGGTGCCTTCCCTCGCGGCCGATCTGGTCGGGCGGCTTGATGACGTATGGCTGCAGAAGACCGCAAAGCTGCTGCGCGACAGCGGTAACTACATGGTGCTCGTGGCGGAGGAGGCGTGCGGGGCTCTGGCAGCGGCGGGCAGCCGGGCCGAGTTCGCCTTCGAGGAACTCGGCATGCCCGACCCGCTGACTGTCGTGCACAGACGGGCCCGCGCCGTCATCAAGCCGGCCCGGGCTGAGGGTCTCAGGCTATGGCTCGCTAGCGACGAGGTCGCCGCCCTGCTCGCCGAGGACAGCAGCCCCCGTTTCGCGTCACGGGTGGCGGTGCTGATCGCCGAAGCGGTCAACGAGAACAGGGACCGGGCGGCCACCATGCAGGCATTGCTGGATCCGGCGAAGCGGGTCCAGGCATGGTTCGCCAGAACTGACACCTCGGCAGGTACCGACTACCGGCAGATCGTGCTGCCGGTAGCTGTCTCGGTCCTGGAGGATTCCAGCTACCTGACCATCAGCGACGCCGCGGCGGCCCTCTATCTGCGGCTGTTCCCTGACCTGGAAGAGCCGCCGCCACTGCGTTTCCGCCGCGCGCTGGCCGATCAGCAGCAGTGGATCCAGCTTGCCGTCTCCGGCCAGCCCGCCACCGCCTACGGCGATCCGTCCCCCGAGCTGCTGCGGTTCCGCAGTCCCCGGCTCCGCGCGGCGGTCCTCGAGCACGCCTGGACCTGGGTCGATGGCATGCGCCCCGCCCTGACCGGCTGGCTGCGGGAACTCGGCCATCATCCTGACGTTGAGGTCCGGGCGCGGGCCGCCGCATCCACTGGCCTGCTGGCCACCCTTGATTTCTCCTACGTCCTGCACCGTTTCGTGTATCCGTGGGCGGTCAGTCCGTCCCCGGCCACCCGGGCCTGCGCTGCGCTGGCGCTCGCGGTCCCCGGGCACAGTCCCCTGTACTCAGCGCGGGTGTGGGCCATTTTGCGGCAGTGGGCAGCCAACCTGCCCGAGGGACCCGGCAGCCGGCTGCCATGGACGGCTGCGGAGGCCGCGGGCAGCGCACTTGGCCGCAGCCATCCCGCGGACGCGATCGGCGTCCTTGGTGAGGTACTCAAGCGGGACGAGTGGGACTGCCTTGTCGCCCTGGCAGTCGCGGTCCTGAACCTTGCCGAAAACGGCCACATGGGTGAGGTGCTCGACGCGCTGCTGGAATGGAGCGCGCCCATGGACGGGTCACCGCCAGTGCTGAAGGCGCTGCTTGCCTTCATCCTTATAGCCCGCACACCGGCCCTGGGCGAGGCTGGCGCGCTGGAAGATGCCCCTTCCGGCGCTGATATCCCTGCCCGCACCGCCAGCTCGGCTCCCCCTACCCGCCCGCACGGATCCTCGCGCCTGACAGGAACAGCCGTGATGCCACGCGCGGGCAGTGCTGGCGGGGCAGCGAGCCGGCCCGCGGCCGGGATCAGGCGTGCCGCGATCCCCGAGCGCAAGACCCGGCCGGATGCCACGTCGTGGCCAGTGCTGCTGGCGCAGGCAGACAGCCACCGTGAGGCCCTGCGTGACCTGTGGGGCCGGGCGCTGTCCGCTAAGCCGGTCAGAGGGCTGGCGCTGGATGCTCTGCGGTCCTGGCTGGAACTCGCGGACCAGGACGAAAGGGCCCTGGCGCCGGCATCACGGGTCATCGAGGCGATCACCCGGCTGGGCGGCAAGCACCCCGACCGCATGGAGTACTACCTCGAACAATGGGCGAGCAGCCCCAAGGCACCAGTGCGGTCGGCGCAGCGCGTGCTGAGTGCCGTCTCCCGGTGAGCGGAGGGACGAAGTCATGGAAACGACATACGACCCCATCGTCGGGGGACCTGAGCCGCTGCCATTCCTGCAGCTGCGGCGGCTGGCAGCGCCCAGGCTGGGCCTCGCGCTGGTCCTGGTCTCGTCGCGGGGGGAACTGGTGAGCTTTCCCGGGGGCTCCCCCGTGCCCGCCGCCCGGTTCGGGAACTACCGGAGCGCCTACTACATCGACACGGCCGAGCATCAGCTCTACCTCGATGCGCAGCTGCCCAGCTCCGACCCGGGCTTCGTCTTTCAGGCACACCTGACCTACCGCTGCCGGGTCACCGACCCTGCTGACGTGGCTCGGCGCCAGATCCGGGACATGCGCAGCCTGGTCGCGCCATGCCTGGTTGCCACGATGCGCGGGGCATCCCGGCGGCTGGACATCGCTGAATCCTCACGGGCGGAGGAAGCCATCGAGGAGGCGCTGCGGTCAGTGTCCGCCGACCGGGCGGTGGAGATCACGGGCTGCGGGATTGAGCTCCCGGTCCACGCAGACGAGGCAGCGGCAAGCGGCCGCAGCTTCCGGGAGACGCACAGGGAGACGCGCCTGACCGGGATGAAGGTCGGGCCAATGCGTGACCTGCTGGCCGGCGGCAATCCCGCCCTGCTCGCGCTGCACCTGGCCAACCATCCAGACGACACTGGCCCGGTCATGGAAATGATCGTCGCCGGGGATATCGCCGAGGCACGGAACATGCTCCAGGCGATCAGCATCATGTACGGGCACAGCGGTTCGGACGACGAGCCATTCGAAACCCGCGATGAGCGCAAGAAACTGATGGACCGCTTCCTGACCCGGGCGCTGCCGGCGGGCACCCTCTACGCCAGCGAGACGGCCCCGGACGCCGGCCCGCGGTCCGGAGCGTCACGCCTGCGCGGCAGCCTGGCCGGTTCCGCTGACCCCGGGCGCAAGGTCATCAACGCAGCCGTGGTCGGCGAGGACGAGACGCCTCCTCCCAGGGAACCCACAGCACGGGATGGCGGCGGGCCACGCGAACGCCCCGGCGACGGGGAAACGCTGCGGCCCTCCCGGGTCCTGCCGCCAAGGCCTGCACGCCGCGACCCAGACCACGGCGAGGAAGGCTGACCATGCGCATCACCCCAGCCGCTCAGCATGGGTCAGCTGTATGGGCCCATGAACAGGCGGAAATGATCACGCTCGGGGTCTGGACGGAGAAAAAACCGGGACGGGGTGAGGACGCCGAACCCCTGGTCCTCTACCACGACAGTACCGGGCAGGGCCTGCTGGCCGTCTGTGATGGGGTCGGGGGCGCAGGCGTACAGGTAGCAGGACGCACCCTAGGCGGAACCGAGCGCTCGGGCGCCTGGGTGTCCTCCCGGGCGGTGCGGCTGGCCGTCGAGCAGTACTTCGTGCGGCAAGTCCGCTTCGACGGCATGCGCCAGCTCGCGCAGACGCAGGACTCCAGGACCTGGCACGAGCTGCCGCCCCCCGAACCCCCCACGCTGCGGGAGAACATCGACGGCGTGCTGGGGGAGCTGCGCAACCCGGCCCGGAGCCGCATCGGCGGCACCATGCAGCGGGAACTGCCCAGCACGCTGGCCGCGATCCTCTTCCGTGTACGGCCTGCCGGCATTCAGGTCCAGATCCGGTGGGCCGGTGACTCACGGTGCTACCTGATGGCACCCGCGGCCGGGCTGCAGCAGCTGAGCAGGGATGACACCGAGATACCCGACGCCCTCAGCTCGCTGGAGCAAGACCCCCCGATGACCAACCAGATTGCGGCTGACGGACGGTATGAGGTCCACTCAGCGCAGGACCTGGCCGCAGCCCCGTGCGTCCTGCTATGCGCGACCGACGGGTTCTTCAACTACGTGCAGACCCCCGCACACTTCGAGTACATCCTGCTCGACACCCTGGCCAGCTCAGCCAACCCGGCTGCGTGGGGCGAGCTGCTTGCCCGCAAGGTCCAGGACTATACGCAAGACGATGCCAGCCTCGCCCTCGTCGCTGCTGGATACCGGGGCTTCGGTGAGCTGCGCGCCGCCTTTGGCGCGCGGCTCGCGGCACTGCACGAAGAACACTGGCAGCCACTCAAGGGCCTTGCCCAGTCCGGCGACGGCGCCTACCGAGTCGCGCGGCTGGACTCCTGGCGGCGCTACCGGCCCGGTTATGAGCAGCGCATACCACAGCCGTCGGAGGCACGGGGATGAAGCAAGGCGAGGTACTGAACGGCTACACCGTGGCCACGAAGCCCACCAACGCCGGGGGAGGCAAATGCGTCTGGGCCTTCGCGACCCGCGGCGTCCAGGAATTCTTCATCAAGGAATTCCTGGAGCCTAAATGGCCACTGGACTCCTCCCCGGGCCCAGCCAGCAGCAAGGAAAAGCGCCGCGCTGACTGCCTGGCGTTCGAGCAGCGGCACCGGCACGTCATGAACCGCCTCAAGTCTGATGACATCGGCGGCGGCAACATCGTCATCGCGGAAGCGTTCTTCCGGGAAGCCACGACCTATTACAAGATCACCAAGCGCATCGACGCCTCGAACCTGGCCAGCCTGACTGCCCTAACCACCCGCCAGAAAGCAGTCGTTCTGCGCACTCTGGCGCTCAGCCTGCAGCAACTGCACCGGATCAGCGTCGTCCACGGCGACCTGAAACCCGACAACGTACTGGTCCAGAAGCGGCCAGGCAACGGCCTGTACACAGCCAAACTCATCGACTTTGATGACTCCTACCTCGCCGGGGAACCGCCGGAGCCAGGCACGGTGGGCGGGGACACCCTTTATGGTGCACCAGAGTTCCTGGGCTACGTCCGGGAAGAGCCGGGCACGGATGGTTCCGCCCTGACCACGGCCGTGGACATGTTCGCGCTCGGCCTAATGCTGCACGAGTACCTGACTGGGCAAAGGCCAGGTTTCCCTGCCACATTCAGCTCTCCGGGAGAGGCAGTCAAGGCCGGGCAGCAACTTATCCTCAACCCGCTGCTGCACCCCGGGATAACCCGCCTCGTCCGGTCCCTGACCGATGCCCGCCCGCAGCGCAGGCCCCGCATCGAGGCATTCCTCAAGGCCCTGGACGACGAAACAGTCCTGGAATTCCCCAGCAGCGTGGCAGAGGACCCCGCCCCGGTCACCGGCACCCGGCGCCCGAGCCGGCTGCAGATCAACCTAGGTCCCGGCAGCACACCGGGACCCACCGCCGAGCCCGCCAGCACCAGCCCGTCACCAGCACCAGGTGAGGACGGCGCCGCACACGGGGCGAGGCCCAGCCGACTGCGGATCCGCCTCGATACCCGCGTGCCGGAGCCACGGCCACCCGAGTGAGGCACCCCACCGCCGGCACCATGACCCCCTTCCCCGGCCCGGCGCACCCAGGAACGGCACAGAAAAGCAACAAGAGCGGAGACATGTCATGTCGGAAACCCCAGGCCAGTACAGCGGCAACCTCAGGTACGCCGTTGACATCGTGCTGTGCATCGACACGACCGCAAGCATGCGGCCAGTGCTGGAGAACGTGAAGTCCAGCGCGCTGTCATTCCACGACCGGCTCAGGACAGTCATGGGAGAAAAAGGGAAAAGCATCTCCCAACTCAGAGTCAAGGTCATCGCCTTCCGGGACTTCGGCGACCGGGCGGACGACGCCATAGAGGAGACAGAATTCCTCCGCCTGCCCGAGGACACCGGCGCGTACGAGGACTTCGTCCGCAAGCTGGAACCACGCGGGGGCGGCGACGCTCCGGAGTCGGGCCTCGAAGCACTTGCGCTGGCGGTACGGGCCCCCTGGGAGAGGGGCCTGGACCGGCGGCGCCACGTGATCGTGGTGTTCACTGACGCCCCCGCCCACCCGCTCCGCTCGCCAACGGCAGTGGCCAGCGGCACCTACCCACAGTCCGTAGCCAACTCCGAGGATGACCTCTTCGAGGAATGGGGATACCAGTCAAGCCAGTCAGCCGTGATGGAAAACTCCGCGAAACGCCTGCTACTTTTTGCGCCCGACCTGGAACCATGGCCAGGAATCGCGGCGAACTGGAACAACACCATCTTCTTCCCCTCCCAGGCAGGCGAGGGCCTGGATGAATGGGAAATGGACGAGATTATCCAGACGATCGTGAACAGCCTGTGAGCTGATGGCACGATGCCACTTTTCCGTATGCGCTGGGCCAGCACAGATTCCGAAGAAGGACAATGGCATGCCGACACGCTCGGATTCTTCCGCGAAAGATACTTCATCAACGGCGAACCCACCCCGTATGTCCGGGCTGAGAACCCCGAATCCCTGATCTGGGACCTCGGTTTCCACAATTGTGTCCCGCGCGACGGCCAGGAAGAGGGGGTACATTCCCTCGTTCTCGGGGAGGGCAACAGCTGGGTTGAAGTCGGAAACAGGTTCCTAGGCTTCGGCTGGTCAGCTTATCCGCACCGCGGAGAGGCGTCCGTATTCGCTGCCATCCACACCCTGGAGCAATTCCAGGTAGAGGTCATGCCTGACCCTGAGCAGGTTCAGCTGATCGTGCAGGCTGGCGTCCGCGCGCGCGCCGCGGCCCCGCCCGGTCCCCCGGAGCGGGGGGGACGCAGCGGCATCAGCGTTTCCCTGACCTTCGGCCGCGAGCACGAACCGGTATTGCGGGATCTCCGTGTTCTCCTCGAGAGGCGAAGCGGCCGAAAGCTAGCAGGGCAGGGCAGCCTGCAGCCGGGCAGCTCCCGGACCACGGCAGGCACAGCGGATCCAGGAGTCCGAGACGCCGAGCCATACGCAGAGTCAGCAACCTCGCCCGCACCACCAGAACCGCCAAGCGGCCTGGCCGTGGCTTATGAGATAGAAGACGCCGCCGGGCCTGACGCACAGGACAACCGGGTACCCCCGGCCGGGAAGCACTCGCGGCCGGGCGCTCGCACCCTGGCGCTCGCGGTGGATAGCGTGCCCGACACCTCTGAGTGGCTGAGCTTCGCCGGCCCGACAACACTGGAACTACTTGCCTCCCCCAGCACGGACACCGACGCCCCTGACCCCACGATCACGGCTTCACCGGACGGCACCGGCCAAGCGGGCGACTGGTAAGAGCAGCCACAGATGGGGGACACCTGGCAATGCGGCGAGTGCGAGACCGTCAACCCCCGCGGGGCACCGGGCTGCCAGGCATGCCTCTCGCCAGCCCCAGCAGCACCCGGGAAAACCCCCTCAGCGGCCGCAGGGGCCCGAGCCGCGGGCCGCGTCACATCCGGCAAGGCCCCATGGAGGTGCCCCGGATGCGAAACGGTGAACGCAGCCTCAAGCATCGTCTGCGCCGCCTGCAAACAACCCATGCCAGCGCCGAAGACCCGCGGGCCATCACCGAAGCCACGCAAAAGCCCGAAGCCCGCCCGCGCACCAGGCTCGGCCCGGCCAGGAAGCCCCGCAGGCTCATCCCCCTTCACGCCACCACCACCGCGGGCGGGAAGCCCCAGCCCGGAAGCCCCCCTTCCAGACATCGGGCTGACCGGTCTCGGCGACCTTTCCCGCTTCTTCCCACCAGGAACCGGAACCCCGCCGAGTGATCCGCCGAAACCACGCGAACCACGCCGTGCCCCGCGCGTCCCACCGCCCACCCCGCCGGAGACACCACCCATCCCGGTCCACCGCGAGCCCTGGACACCGCCGCCGCCCTACCGGCGCGCGCGCCGCAGGCCGGGAAAGCTCATCGGCTTCCTGCTGCTGTTTGCCGTCGCCGCCGGCGTCTTCCTCACCCGCAGCGACTGGCTCCCAGTCATCCACCACATCACCGGATCCGGCGCACCCGCGGCTTCGCCAACCGGGCCGCCGTGCCCGGCTGGCATCGCAGCCACCATCAAGGGCGGGGGGAACAGCACGCTGATAGCAGCATACAATTCCCCGAAATTCAAGATCAGGCTGTGCGAGACGAGCACCGGGGAGATTTATTATCACGGATCCGACAGAAACAACCCGAGCCTGCACATCACACTGCTCGCACAGCGGTCACGCCATGGCTTCAAAGCAAAGGACAACGGTTACGTCTACTACGTGAGCAAGCACCGTCTGGTGATCACCAAGAACGGCGTAAAGGTGCTCGACGAACGGCTAAGCCCTGTCTCATGAGGAGCCGCCGCTGGCCAGGAGACGCAGCGCCGCCTGAGCTGGCCCGGCCGGGCCGCCACGTTCCTGGGAACCGCTGGTTCGTCGACAAGACCTACCTGAGGGTGCCGGAAAGTGGACCTCTGTCTACCCGGCGGTTGATCAGTTTGGCCAGGTCACCGACGCCCTGGTATCAGCGAAGCGCGGCTTGGCGACCGCGAGGCACTTCGACCGGGCGCTGGCATCGGCAGGATCCTGGCCCAGGTCATGATCGACCGCGCGGCCGTTTACCCGCGTCGTCGATGAACTGGTCCCCTCGGCGCTGCACACCGTGGAGTAGTACGTGAACAACCGATCGGGGCTGATCGCGGGCAGCTGAAAGCCCGGCTCCAGCCGATGCGAGGTCTGAAACGGCTCCGGTCAGCGCGGATCCTCATCGTCGACCACGCGTTCGTGCAGAACCTGCGCCGCGGCCACTATGACATCGCCACCGACGTCCCCGACCACCGCCGGCTCCGCATCGCCTTCGACGACCTCGCAACTACCATCTGGCCCGCGCAGGATTCAGATGATCATGCCTTATGCCTTGTCGGGATGGCGCAACGCAACAGTGTCGGCTGGGCGGCCTTGTTCAACCTGCCGCTCGGCTGGGCCCGCCCGCCCTGTCATCGCGGGCCAATCCATGTGGCTCAGTGCCATCAACGGACGTCAACGGACGTCCTGTCAACGGACGTCCAGAACGACGGTCAGATGACGGTCAGATGATCTTGAAGGTACCGCGAGTGGATCAGAAACCTCGCCTTGACCTGCTGGTTTGTGGAGCCCTCTTACGGAATCGAACCGTAGACCTTCTCCTTACCATGATGTCGTTGCTACTGCTCACCACGACCGGTGTCGGGAGCGGTCAGCCGCGTACGACCCGCTTGCCGACGCTGCCCGGTGATTCGCGCTCAGCTGCGCAGCGTTAGTCAGCCCGGTTCGCGGCCTGAGCTTGGGGTCCGGGCTCGTCTTCGGCGCCTTCTCCGGATCCGGGCGGTGCGCCGGCGGAGTCGCCGCCGTGGTCGAACCGGCCAGCTTTCACCGCGTCCAGGAACTCCCGCCACTCGCCCGCGGAGAAGTGCAGCCGCTCGTCGGTGGGGTAGCGGCTATCGATCAGGTCCACGGCGCCCGGGTGCGAGCAGGGCACGGCCACGATGGTCATGGCCTGCCGTGCTGTTCGGCGCGGAGCTTGGTAAGAAGCTCGGCTACGGTGCGCCCGGTCGTGACCTCCTGGCTCTGCGGCGTGCGGCGCCGGACGGCGACGATGCAGAACTCATCGACGTGGAGCTGGTGGGTGGCGCCGAACTCTTCCAGTGCCTCGGCGAGGGTGACGTCCTGGGCGCCTTCGGTATCCATATCTGAATCATGCCATGGTTCACCATGGTGAATCGTATATCGCCAGGGTGAGGGTTAGTTATCTATCGTGTGATCATGATCAACCGGTCATCGGCGATACCGCCCTGGCAGCAACTGGCGGACCTGCTGCGCGGCCGGATCGAGTCAGGTGAGTACGCGCCCGGTGACCGGATCCCGTCCGTCGTCTCACTCGCCCAGGAATATGACCTGGCGGCCGGGACGGTGCGGAAGGCCCTCAGCGCCCTGCAGCGGGAGGGCATGGTGGTGTCCCGGGTCGGCTGGGGAACCTTCGTGGCCGAGCGGGACTAACCACAAGACCATGTAGTCAAGGATTGGCGTGTAGCGGTTCTCAAGACCTCCGCCAAAGGCACGATGAGCTGCACCGGCGGAGCGGGCAGTCCGCGTCTGGGCACGTATCCGGCCCCCGCGGGCCGCACCGACAGCGCTGCCCACCATCGCCAGCCGGGCCGCTGCATACTCCCGGAAGCTCGTTGGGGCAGGTGTCAGGGGATGACGGAAATCCGTTTGGGGCCGACGTGTGTCACCTGCGACCGCTCCTGTGACCGCACAAGGCAGCTCGATGGCTGCTCGATGGCTGCTCGATGGCTGTCAAGTTCCGGTACCTGGGCGACATCGGAGTTCCGGTACCTGCCTGACATCCCGGCCGGGGAGTTCCGGTAGCTAGCTGACATAGCCGATGGCGGAGTTCTTGCGGCGGGCGCGGCCTTTAGGGTTGGCGAAGGCGCCGAGTTCGCGGGAGCGGTCGTGGCGGATCGGGTGGACCCGCAGGACCTGGCCGTCTTTGGACAGCTGGACCGACCCGGCGACGATGGTCACGTCGATGAAGGTGCGGGCCCACATCCGCCCGGCACGGTAGGTGGTCCCGGCGAAGGTGACCGTGCCGTGGGCGTCGGCCAGCCGGGTGACAGTCAGCCCGGCGGTGGCATCCCGGGCCCGGCGGGCCACCCGGGCCCGCGGCGCGCGGTCGGCCTGGTCTTCACGCAGCCGCTGGGCGTGGGTGGCGACCACCACGCCGCGGTGGCAGATGTCCACCAGGCCACCGGCCACCACGACCTCGACCGGCTCACCGGCGTAGGTCGCGCCGACGTTGTAGCCGAACCCGCCCAGGGAGATCTTCCCGGCCGCGTTCACCCACCGCGACACCCCGGCCGGGCGCGTGCTGGCCGGCCGGGCCGGTGCTGGCTGCGGCTCGGTGGCGGTGGTGTCAGCAGCCAGGGACCGGTCCGCCAACTGGAACCGCTCGATCGGTGGCCGGCCGCCACAGGACTGGTGCGGCCGGGCCGTGTTGTACTCGGCCACCCAGGTATCCAGGGCGGCCTGCAGGTCCGTGATGGTCATGAAGGTGCGGTCAGTGCGGGTGAAAAACTCCGCCCGCATCGTCTTGTGCACCCGCTCGATCTTCCCGGTCGTGGTCGGCGAGTACGGCGCGGTGAGAATGTGGCGGATGCCGTTATCGGTGCAGATCCGGTCGAACATGACCGGACCCGGGCCTTGCCCGAACCGCGCCGTGAACACCTTCCCGTTGTCCGTGAGGATCTGCTCCGGGATGCCGTGCTGGTGCAGGGCTTCGGCCAGGGCCTGGCACACTGGCCGGGCAGTGGCCCGCAGCACCGCTTTGGCGCACACGACGAACCGGGAATGGTCATCGATCCCGGTGACAATCTTCACTTCCTGCCCGCCGGCCAGGAACACCCGGCCCATGACGTCCATCTGCCACAGCTCCATCGCCCGGCCCCGCTCCCAGCGCCGGTAATCCTCCCGCCGCCGCCTGCGCTTCCTGGCCTCCACCAGCCCGTGGCGGACCAGCGCCCGGTACACCGACGACCGGCCCGGCAGCGGTTCCCTGCCTTCACGTTCCAGCTCCCAGCGGATCCGCGAAGGCCCCCACGACGGGTGCAACCGCCGCATCCACAGCACCCGCGCCTCGATCGCCGGCGGCATCTGATGCGGGCAGCTCTCCGGCCGCGAGGACCGGTCCGTCAGGGCGCCCATGCCGCCCTGACTGGCATACCGGGTCAGCCACTCATGCACCGTCTGCCGCGCCACCCCATACCGGCGGGCGACGTCCGTCACCGGCGTTCCGTCTTCCAGGACTTCCAGCACCGCCCGGTACCGCTGTTCCACGACACCCAGCTCCACCAGCACACCCAGCCCCCTCCCAGCTGCGATCAGCCTTGTTGATCACAGCCAAACGCCAGGAATGCGGAAAAACCGGAAACCAGTTCGGAGTGTCGCCCAGGAACCGGAACCACTGTCAGCCAGCTACCGGAACCGCGTCCGCAAACTGTCGCCTAGGAGCCGGAATCAATGTGTCCATGATCAGCCGGAACCGCACATGGCTGCTCAATGGCTAAGGTTGCTGTACTTCGGTGCTGTATAGAGACGGAAAGGGCCGACCCCGTGTTCGAAACCAGCCCTTGACCTGGGTGGAGCTGAGGGGATTCGAACCCCTGACCCCCTCGATGCGAACGAGGTGCGCTACCGGACTGCGCTACAGCCCCTGGAACGGCTGTCAGCGTAGCAAACTCTGGGCCCTGCTCGCGCGATCGGCCGCTGCCACGGGGGAGTGACGGTGCCGGTCAGTCGCCGACGGCGCGCTCGGCCGCGTCGATGTACTGGTCGTAGACCTGCTCGCTGACCCGAGCCGAGATGTCGATGATCTCGGCGGTGGCGGTGATCTCCACCACGTCAGCCTCCGGCGCCTCGGGGGCCGACTCGATGCGCTCGAATACCTCGGGCTCGGCGGCCGGCGGCCCGGCGGCCTGCGGATCCGCGGCCTGCTGGCTCCCGGCCTGGGCTGCCTCGCGCCGGGCCCGCTCCTGGTCGCTGCGGGCCGCCTCGCGGAGCAGCAGCAGGAACCCGCCGAGCAGCACGCCTGGCGGCACGGTGACCCACCAGGCGGCGACATGTGTCACGGCGATCGCGATCGCGCCCACCGTGAGCACGATCAGGGTGCCGAGCATGCGCCGCCGGGCCCGGAGGATGTTGCGCCGCCGGGCGGCCGTGTCGTCCTCGGTCCACGGCGCCGCGGGCTCGGGGTCCCGTTCTGCCGGCCGGTCCGGAGCACGCCGTGGCCGCCGGGCGGCTTCGGCGCGCCGTCTGCCGTCGTCCTCGGCTTCCAGGCCGGGCTGGGCGAACGAGGCCACCACGTCAGCACCGGCAGGCTCGTTCTGCTCGGCGTCGGCGCGGTGCCGGGGCCGCAGCCATCTCGGCATGAGCACCCCAGCCCAGATAGCCACGATGGCGAAATACAGGATGGCGCTGCTCAACGCCCCACCCCGGAAATGTTGGCCGGCACGGCGACGGAACGCCTGAGGATAGGCGTGACTAGCCGCATGGCGCGCGTGCTCACGTGACGCACGGTAAGGGCCGGCGTCGGCGATGAACAGCACTAAGCCCGGTGTGTCGTGAGATCGCCGGGCTGAAGCCGGGACGAGCGGACTAGCGCGGCCCGGGAATCGGCCGGCCGTGCACCCCGGACAGCGCGTTGCGCCACCGCGGCAGCAGCCCGCCGGAAGCGTCCTCCACCGTCAGCGCGTAACACAGGTGATCCCGCCACGCCCCGTCGATATGCAGGTAGCGCCGCCGCAGGCCCTCCTCGCGGAAGCCGAGCTTCTCCACCACCCGGCGGCTGGCGTGGTTCTCCGGCCGGATGCTGGCCTCCACCCGGTGCAGCCCGACCACGAAGAAGCAGTGATCCAGGGCCATGGCCAGCGCGGTGGGCGTCACGTTCCGGCCCGCGTAGGCCTCGTCGATCCAGTACCCGACCTGGGCTGACCGGGCGGAACCCCAGGTGATGCTGCCCACCGTGAGCTGCCCGGCGAACTGGCCCCCGTAGGTGATCACCCAGGGCAGGGCCAGGCCCTGGCGGGCCTCCCGGCGCATGGTCCGGGCCATGGACAGGTACGGGCTGATCGTGGACCGGTACAGCGGGGTCTCCGGGTTGGTCGGCTCCCAGGGGCGCAGCCAGTCCGCGTTGCGCACCCGGGCATCGCGCCAGATGCTGGCATCCCGGGCGCGAACCGGGCGCAGCCCGATCGGCTCGTCCAGCAAGGCTGGCTCGACGATGGTCACGGGCCAGCCGCGCATACGTCCCACGAGGCCCATCATTCCCCCGTTCACGATCGGGACGCTATGGCGACACCGGACGAATTCAGGCAGAACGCGGGTGGTCGCCGCCGCTGGCCTGGTCAACCGCGTGGGCCAGCACCGGGCCCAGGACCCGCATGCCGTCCTTAACCCCGCCGCTGGACCCGGGCAGGTTAACGATCAGCACCTGCCCGGCCAGCCCGGCCAGCCCCCTGGACAGCATGGCCGAGGGGATGCCGGCTGCCACCCCGGCGGCCCGGATTGATTCGGCTATGCCTGGTATTTCCCGGTCTATGACGTTCCGGGTCATCTCCGGGGTCCGGTCGCCCGGGGTGAGGCCGGTCCCGCCGGTGGTCACCACCACCTGATACCCGGCCGCGATCGCGTCCCGCAGCGCCGCCTGCACCGGCTCGCCGTCCGGCACCACCACCGGGCCGTCCACGGCGCAGCCCGCCGTGGCCAGCAGGCCCGCCAGCACCGGCCCGGACTTGTCCTCGTACACGCCCGCCGACGCCCGGTTCGACACCGTGATGGCCAGCGCCCGGATCATGCCCGGCGGCCCGGGCACCAGCCCGGGGTTCCCCGCCGCGGTCATGGCCGCCGCCACCGCCCGGTCCGGCCGCCTGACTTCTCCTCGACCCGCACGTCGGTGATCACCGCCGCCGGGTCCACCGCCTTGATCATGTCGATCAGCGCCAGCGCGGCCACGGCGACCGAGGTCAGCGCCTCCATCTCCACCCCGGTCCGGTCCGCGGTCCGGGTCACCGCGGTGATGGCCACCCCGTCATCCTGCACGTCGAGATCGACCGTGACCGAGTGCAGCGCGATCGGGTGGCACAACGGCACCAGGTCGGGGGTGCGCTTGGCGCCCTGCAGGCCGGCGATGCGGGCCACCGCGAGCGCGTCACCCTTGGGCACCGTGCCCGCCCGCAGCGCCGCGACCGCGTCGGCCGACAGCCGGACCCGGCCCGAGGCGCGCGCCTCCCGGGCGGTCACCTCCTTGCCGGACACATCGACCATCCGGGCGTGCCCGGCCTGGTCGACGTGGGTCAGGCCGGGATCGCTCATGGCAGGCACATTACGTCCACCCCGGTGCCCGCGGCCAGCTGGGTGATCTGCTCCGGGACGATGATCAGCGCGTTGGCCTGGGCCAGCGCGCCGAGCTGGTGTGAGGACTGGCCGGTCAGCGGGACGACCGTCTGCCGCGCGCGGTCCAGCACACCGCGCAGGTACGACCGCCGTCCCCCGGGCGAGCGCACCGGCTCGGTCAGGGCGGCAGTGAGCACCGGGGGGCGTTCGGCCGGAAGATCTTGAAGTTGGCTGAGGGCAGGGGTCACGAAGAGCAGGAACGAGACGTAGGCGCTGACCGGGTTGCCGGGCAGGGTGAACAGCGGGGTGTGCCCCGGGCCGAGGGTGCCGAAGCCCTGCGGCATGCCGGGCTGCATGGCCACCTTGCGGAACGTGACCGTGCCCAGCTTGGACAGCGCGGCCTTGACCACGTCGTGCTCGCCGCCCATGCTCACCCCGCCGCTGGTGATCAGCAGGTCGGCGTCCGGGAGCAGCGTGTCCAGCGTGCGCAGCACCGCGTCGGGGTCGTCCGGTAGCCGCCGCCGCTGCGCCACCGCGCCCGCCGCCCGCGCCATCGCCGCGAGCATGAGGCTGTTCGACTCCCAGATCCGGCCCGGGACCAGCGGGGTGCCCGGCTCGGCCAGCTCGTTTCCGGTGGACACCACGGCGACCCGGGGCCGGGGCCGGGCCAGCACCTCGCCCTGCCCGGCCGCGGCCAGCAGCGCCAGCGCGGCGGCGCCCAGCCGGGTGCCCGCCCTCAGCAGCGTTGCCCCCGCCGCCACGTCATCGCCGCGACGGCGGAGCGCGTTCCCGGCTGACACCGGGCGGCCGAACGCCACCGTGGCCGGCCCGCCGTCCGTCCACTCCACCGGGACCACGGCGTCGGCCCCGTCCGGAAGCAGCGCACCGGTCATGATGCGCAGGCAGGAGCCCTGTTCCACCCGGTAGGACCCGGTGTCCCCGGCCGCGATCTCACCGCGGACCGGGAGCCGGACCGGGTTGTCCCCGGACGCCGCGGCCAGGTCGGCGGCCTGCACCGCGTAGCCGTCCATGGCCGAGTTGTCGAACGACGGCAGCGGCGTAGTGGCCGTGACGTCCGCCGCCAGCACGCCACCTTCGGCCGCCGCCAGCGGCAGCCGGGCGGGCTGGACCGGGCGGATGGCGGCCAGCGCCTCAGCCAGATGCTGCTCCACCGGCACCAGGTCCGGCGGCCCGCCCGCGCTCATCCCAGATTGTCGAGGTACTTGCGCAGCCACGGCACGAACTCGCCGGCCACGTCCGGGCGCTCGCAGGCGAACTGGACCAGGGTGCGCAGGTAGTCGATCTTGTTGCCGGTGTCGTAGCGGCGGCCGCGGAACAGCACGCCGTACACACCGCCGCCGTCGGCTGGGTCGCGCTGCGCGAGCACCTTGAGCGCGTCAGTGAGCTGGATTTCGCCGCCCCGGCCGGGCGGGGTCTCGGCCAGCACGCCGAACACCGCCGGGTCGCAGACGTACCGGCCGATGATGATCCAGTTACTCGGCGCGTCGCCCGGCGCGGGCTTCTCGACCAGGTCGGTGATCCGGGCCACGTCGTCCTCGCCGGTCGCCTCCATCGCGGCGCAGCCGTAGCTGGACACCTGGTCGTGTTCGACCTCCATCAACGCGATGACCGATCCGCCGCGCTGCTGCCGGACCTCCAGCATGCGCTGCAGCAGGCCGTCGTCGGGGTGGATGAAGTCGTCGCCGAGCAGGACCGCGAACGGCTCGTGACCGACGTGCCTGGCCGCGCACAGCACCGCGTGGCCGAGGCCCTTGGGGTCGCCCTGCCGCACGTAGTGCACGGTGGCCAGCTCGTAGGATTCCCGGATGAGCTCCAGCCCCCCGGCGTCGCCCTTGGCCGTCAGGGCTTCCTCGAGTTCGTAGTTGCGGTCGAAGTGGTCCTCGATGGACCGTTTGCTCCGGCCGGTGATGAGCAGCACGTCGTCCAGCCCGGCGCTGACCGCCTCCTCCACCACATACTGGATGGCAGGCTTGTCGACTACGGGCAGCATTTCCTTGGGGGTCGCCTTGGTGGCCGGCAGGAAACGGGTCCCCAGCCCGGCAGCGGGTACGACCGCTTTGGTCACAGCGGCATGGTCAGGCATCCTCGTACCCTAGCCCGCTCAGCAGCCGGCCAGTGCCGGCCCCGATCGGCGGAGGCGGTTTGGGTGGATTCTCAGCTGGCCGAGGATAAGGCCGCACTGCGCGGCCGGCTGCTGGCCGCCCGGCGGGCCCTGAGCCCGGCCGAGCTGGCCGCGGCCGGGCGGTCCATCCGGGACGCGGTACTGGACCTGCCGGAGACCCAGATGGCCGGGACGGTGGCCGGGTACTACTCGGTCGGCACCGAGCCGGGCACGCACGGGCTGCTGTTCGCGCTGTGGAAGCGCGGCTCGTACGTGCTGCTGCCGGTGCTGCTGCCGGACGGCGACCTGGACTGGGCCTCGTACGAGGGCCCGGACTCGCTGCGGCCCGGGCCGCGGGGGCTGCTGGAGCCCACGGAGCCGGCCCGCGGCCCGTCCGCCGTGTGCAGCGCGGACCTGGTGCTGGTGCCCGCGCTGGCCGTGGACCAGTCCGGGCTGCGGCTGGGCCGGGGTGGCGGCTCGTACGACCGGGCGCTGGCCCGGGTCGGCGGGCAGGTGCCGACCATCGCGCTGGTGTACGACGCGGAACTGGTCCCGGCCGTGCCGGCCGGACCGCACGACCAGCGGGTGCGGATGGTGGCCCGCCCGGCTGGCGGGGTGACCTGGTTGCGGCGGGAATGAGTTACCATCTAGCAGTCGTTGTAGGTGAGTGCTAATCGTTTTTCCCGCGGTGCCATGAGGAGTGACCGTGCCGACCTATCAATACCGCTGCACGGGGTGCGGCGATGATTTGGAGGTCGTGCAGAAGTTCAGCGACGACCCGCTGACGGTCTGCCCGTCCTGCCAGGGTTCGCTGCGCAAGGTTTTCTCGCCGGTCGGCATCGTCTTCAAGGGGTCCGGGTTCTACCGCACTGACAGCCGTAAGGGCTCGTCCGGTTCCGGCGACGGGGCGAAGAAGGACAAGGAGCCCGCGGCGGCCAAGTCCGATGCTGACTCGGGCAAGCCGGCTGGGAACGGGTCTTCCCCGTCCTCGCCGGACTCCTCGTCCTCGGGGTCCTCGTCATCGGGGTCCTCGTCTTCGGGCTCCTCGTCCTCGGGCAGGTCCGGGTCTGGGTCTGGTTCGGCCGGGAAGTCCGGGCGGGCGGCCGGCAAGAGTTCGCCCGCCGCGGCGCCGGCCGCCAGCACGGCTGGCTAACCTGTCCGCGTGGATCAGCGCGCAGAGATAGGTGTCATCGGCGGGTCGGGGTTCTACGAGTTCCTCACCGATGCCGCCGAGGTGGTGGTGGACACCCCGTACGGGCCCCCCAGCGACCCCATCGTGACCGGCGAGGTGGCAGGCCGTTCGGTGGCCTTCGTGCCCCGGCACGGCCGGGATCACCGGTTCCCGCCGCACCAGATTCCGTACCGGGCCAACCTGTGGGCCCTGCGCTCGCTGGGGGTGCGCCAGATCCTCGCGCCGACCGCGGTCGGGTCGCTGGACCCGGCCTACCGGCCCGGGCGGCTGGCCATCCCGGACCAGCTGGTGGACCGTACTTCCGGCCGTACCCACACGTTCTTCGAGTCGGGCGGGGCGGTGCACGTGCCGTTCGCCGACCCGTACTGCCCGGCGGGCCGGGCCCAGGCCATCGCGGCCGCCCGCGCCGCGGGCTGGGAGCTGTCCGACTCCGGGACGCTCGTGGTCATCGAGGGGCCGCGGTTCTCCAGCCGGGCTGAGTCCCAGTGGTACGCGGCCCAGGGCTGGACGCTGATCGGGATGACCGGTCACCCGGAGGCTGTGCTGGCCCGGGAACTGGCGTTGTGCTACACGGCCCTGGCCCTGATCACCGATACCGACGCCGGGGTGGAGGAGGGCGAGGGAGTTACCCAGGAGGAAGTGTTCCGGGTGTTCGGCCGCAACGTGGCCCGGCTGCGCGAGCTCGTGCTGGGGATCATCGAGGCGCTGCCCGTGGACCGGGACTGCCCCTGCCCGCACGTCCTGGACGGCATCAAGCTCCCCATCGACCTGCCGTAGCTGGCTGCCCAGGGAGTCGGGGTCTCCGGGTGTCCGGAGTCTCTGGGGTGCCCGGAATCTCCGGGGTGCGGTGCCCCTGCGTACCGCGGACCGTGCACTCCGCCCCGCCCGTCGTACCTCCCGCCACACCCGTCCCAGTCCTGGACTACGGCCCGTTCTCTTCACGTCCCTGGTACAGGCTATGTCCGGTTTGTCATGACTTCACTGAACCGGATCCGTGCAGAGTGCCGGCGGCCGGGTCAGGGTGGTCAGTCCAGGTCACCGTGCTCGATCCGGGCCAGGCGGCGCTCCCGGACCAGCTGGTCGAACTCATGCTCCACGGTCACCCCGGCCGGGGTCAGCGCCGCGAAGATGCCGGTGATGTCCAGCATGCTGATCACGCCCAGCAGTTCGTCATCCTGAACCACCGGCAGGTGCCGGATCCAGCGCGCGGCCATCACCCGCGCCGCCTCGTGCAGCGGCATGTCCGGCGGCACGGTGAACACCTCGGTGGTCATCGCCTCGTCCACGGTGCTCCGCTCCGGGTCGGCCCCGAGCGCCACCGCGCGCAGCACGTCCCGCTCGGTGATGATCCCAGCCAGCCGGCCGCCGTCCGAGACGAGTAGCGAGCCGGTCTGCTGCCGCCACATCCGCTCAGCCGCCGCGCGCAGGGTGTCGGACGAGGAATCCGTGACCGTCGCCTGGGTCATGACATCTCGTACCTGCACCGGGTCCGCTCCTTGCTCGCGCTGGCCGTTTACCGCCCCACCCTATGGTCAGCCCGGCCAGCTGCACGGCCCGGCGGTGCGGGCCCGCACGACCGGCGGCCTGAGCGGTTAGGCTAGACCGCGCCAGCGCCGTACCGCATCATCAGGTCCGGCGTGGCGTGCCCCGATAGCTCAGCGGATAGAGCAACTGCCTCCTAAGCAGTAGGTCGCGCGTTCGAGTCGCGCTCGGGGCGCCTGCTCTGCCTCGGTCCGCGGGGCTAAGCGTTGGCGGCGGCCGGAGTGGCTGGCCTGGGCCAGTTCCGCCGATCCTTGCGTTCGGAGTGCGCTCCAGCCAAGGCGCCCGGTCACGCTGTCGAGCACGTGCCCAACTTCCAGGCCGTGGTCGGTAATGGTGACGCTGTTCAGCGTCATGGAGTGCGCTTTGCTGCGCATCTTGGCGACGTGCACGGCCCGGCCTATCTGAGCACCTTCTTCGATGTAGCGCAGGTCGATGGTGTTGTCGAACAGGAACAGCAACCCGTCCAGGGAGTTGCCGGGCAGCCCGTGGACGCTGGTCTCGCTGGTGAGGAGCAGCGAACTGCCCCCCGCCCGGACTAGTCCGACGAGACTGCGCATGTATGCGGCGAAACGGTCCTCCTCGCGGGCGGCGAACACCAGCTCGGACAAGCTGTCGATGACGACGCGGCCGACTGGGTGCCTGGCGATCTCCGAGCGCACGGAGGTGGCCAGGACATCGAGGTCGAGATCGCCCATCGGGACATAGGAGATCACGAGCTGCCCCGAATCGCTGTAGCCCGGCAGATCCCAGCCGAAACCGCCGGCCACGCTGGTCAGCTGAGCAGCGGTGTCCTGGAAGGTGACGTACAGGCAGTTTTCCCCCCGTTCTATGCCCTGGACGAGCCAGCGGAGGCTGAAGATCGTCTTGCCGACGCCGGAGGGACCGGTGACAAGGCTGGCGTCGCCCTGCCTCGCGCCGCCGCCCATCAGGTCATCCAGGCCGGGGATACCGCTGGGGACCTGGCCGGACAGCGTGGCTTCCGGAAGCGGGACCAGGGTCTCGACGCGCGGGAACACCTCCACCCCGTCTGGCCCGATCCGGAAGGTGTGCTTGCCCGACCGGTGGCTTCCGCCGCGCATCTTGATGACCCGCAGCCACCGCCGGTCTATCGGCTCGCGGGCCTCGTACTCCAGGTGGATGATGCCGTCGGCCAGCGAGAACACGACGTCGCTGCGCAGCTCCTCGGGGGTGTACTCGCCGAGCAGCAGCAACACCGTGCCGCTCCGGGCAAACCGGCCAGTCAGGTCATACAGCGCGCGGCGCAGCTCCCGCTTGTCGGCAAAGTCGCCCAGCATTTTGGCGCTGTCCACCACTACGATCGAGGGCTCCTCATCCAGCGCCTTGCGGACGATCTCCGATATCAGCCCCTCCAGGCCGCCCTGGCGCGACGGCCCCAGGAAGTCGCCCATGTGGATGTACTCGACCAAGGGCCCCAGGGCCTCCGGATCGAAGAAGGCAAACTCCGTCAGGTGCCGGACGAGCTTGTTATGCGGCTCGGACATCGTCGTGTAGTAGACGCACTTGTGCTCCGCGCTGGCCCTGGCGAAGCACATCTGCTGAGCCAGGATCGTCTTCCCGGTGCCCGGCGCCCCGGCCACGACCACGACCGACCCGGGCTCCAGGCCGCCGTTGAGCACCAGGTCCAGCCCTGCTATGCCACTAGACATGTGCGTCAACGCACCTCACGCCCCTTCTCCAGCAGGCTATTCACGACCGTGACGAGGCGGTCGTCGTCGTAGGGCTTCGCCAGGACCGCGTCGGCGGCTCCCGCCAGGTGGGTGTCCCCGCTCGCGGCGAGGATCGGGATGCCTGCCGTGGCCGGATCACCGCGCAGCCGCCGGATGAACTCGACGCCATCCATGACCGGCATCATGACGTCAGTCACCACCAGATCCGGGACCTGTTCCTGCGCTTCCTTCAGCCCGGCGGCGCCGTTCTCCGCGACCGTCACGTCATGCCCCTGCTTCCGCAGGGTCCGGCCGACCAGGAACCGCTCGTCCGGCTCGTCATCGACCACGAGAATCCTGGCCATCCAGGCCCGGTCCCTTCCCGCTAAGCTACCTTGAGTATCATTATGATTACTTAGTGTAGTGCCATGTTTGGGAGATGGTCAGGCCAGCCTCCTGCGGGGTGCTCCGGCTCCGGGATGATCGCGAAGGCCAGCGAGCCCGGCTTGCAGGTTGGCAGGGCGTCGGCCTGCGAGGGGGCCACGTGACAGCACCATCGACGTCGCAGTAGGTCGCGCGTTCGAGTCGCGCTCGGGGCGCCACCAGCGAAAACGCCCCCCAGACCTCGTGCACAGCGCTAGCGCGCTGACTGCTTGTGCCGGTGGGCCCGGCAGAGGCGCTGTCGTCAGCCACCCAGCCGCCACTGGAGCCGGACGATGCGCACGAGATCGTCCGGGGGATAAACCAGAAACGTGACCAGGCCTTCGTGATGCTGGCCGGAATGTAACATTCGCAGCGGGGCAGGCGGATCAGAAGCTTCACCAGCGTGGCTCTGATACTCCATCGGGTCAACCAGAATGGCTGCGTCCATAAAGGCAGTAAGCTCGGCCTGGCCGCCCGGGCTGAGGCTCGCGAACTGTTCCCGGGCAAGACCGTCAAAATCCCACCGGTACATGTTTTAGAGCCCATATTGGGTGCGAATTTCTTGCCAGCTGGTTCGCTGCGTGGCTGGCGGGGGTCCTTCGCGCTGGTAGCGCTCTACGCGGGCGAGGAACTCGTGCTGAGCCTCGGGGTCGCGCCAGGCGTCGGCCTCGAACCACCAGCGACGGACCGTCTGCACGAGCGGCGTGAGGTCGCCGTCCTGGCGGGCCTGCTCATAAGCCGTGTCCAGGTCAGCGTCGTAACGACGGACCACCGCCGGGTCGGCGTTGGCCGCCAGCACTGCGCGGACAGCCGACGGCGCACAAGCGGGGCGGCTGAGGACCTGAGGCTTGCTGGCGTCCGGCACAGTCATCGCACCTCCCGGCGAATCAGCGTCGAGGCCAGCATAGGCGCGGCCACCGACGGAGCGCCCGAATGCAGGAGATGCCCGCTGGGCGGCTCGCCTGGCTGTTCCACCCAAGATCGTTCAGGCAGCCACTGCCGTTGGCTGTTTCGCTCGCTGGTGACGTGCGTCGTTGCTGGTCTGCCCAGCGCTGGCGCGGTTGTGCCTCCTAAGCACCAGGTCGCGCGTTCGAGTCGGGCTCGGGGCGCTCATGAAAGGCCAGCTCAGGACATACGAAAGCGGGCCTCGGAGTTGCTACTTCGAGTGCAGTGCGCGGAGTGCATCCCAGTCGCCCACGTGCAGAGCTTCGATGGCGGCGGCCAATATCGCAGCGCCACCGAGGCCGAGCAGTGCGCCCGCAGCGAATGTTTTGTTGTCGTTGCCCGTCTGGGTGCCCTGGTCAATGCCAGACACCGCCCGTCCCGCAGTATCGCCGTTGTTGGGCACGTTTTCCATCCATATAGCGGTGGACTTGCTGACCTCAAAGGTCGGGTAGGAGGACCAGTCGTAGCTGCTGGCTGCCGGGAAGTGGTACGTGGCGTACATCGT
The DNA here is from genome assembly GCA_963834515.1 of uncultured Actinomycetes bacterium. Lineage (GTDB taxonomy): Bacteria > Actinomycetota > Actinomycetes > Streptosporangiales > Streptosporangiaceae > RYN-230. Next base: position 284,394 of record CAWICB010000005.1, read on the forward strand.
TACCGGCGCCGGGTTGCTATTGCTGGAAGTGAGGTTGACTTCCGGAATCGCAGTCGCCGCGGTGAGCCCGTTGTGGCTCACGCCGAAGCTGCTGGCCTTTACCTTGAACACGGCGGTGGCGAGCTGGTGGTCAGAGGTGAGATTCAGGCCCGTTGCCCAGTTGCCGCCGCTGCAGTCTGATTTAGGGCAATCCACGAAGGTGGTTCCTACCGGCGGGGTAAATACCACCCCGACGGCTGACGAGCGCGGCAATTTTCCAAACGGCTCGAGTGAGACCGTCACCTTAGCTATTCCCGCATGCTGGGCCACTTCGTACTGGATGATCCCCAGTGAGGCGCCGGTATTGATAAACACTTGAGCGATACCAGGCGTAGAATCTCCGGGCGTTGACGGGTACAAGATAAAGGCCACGACGAGTTGTGCCAAGCCGAACACGGCAAAGATGAGCGGCGCTAAAATCTTCCTCGGCTTCGATCGCCTGCGAGTGGCAGTAAAGGGCTGCGAGTTGTCTTGCGCCCCAGGGACCCGGTGATCGGGCCCCCGGGTCTGGGTAGCGAGTATGTCTGACATGTGGCCTTCCCCCCTGCCTGGCCAGTCGGACGTTTCCACCTTAGACGGAGGGCGCGCCCCGGTCTATGATTCATAACGATTTCAGCAGAGCTGCCCGTATCTGTCGCTCTCCAGGCGGCGGCGCGCGAGCCCGGCCAATCACACGCACTCCCACGACCACCGACACCGAGTGGACCGCACCGCGACACAATGCTCACCCGGGCTGCTCAAAAACGATCAGCCCCCCAGGGAACCGCCGTGGAGCTCAGGACTCCCGCTCGGGGCAACTGGCGTACGGCAACGACACCCCGCCGCACGCGAGGGCCAGTGCAGGGCGGCCCGTTGCGGTCGGTGGCCCGGCCTGCGCCCAGAGGGCAGGCCGGGCCACCACCTCAGTTGCGCGTAACGCCTCATTCGGTGTTCAGGCGCCGGCCGGGCGCTGTACCCGCTGCGGGCTGGATGAGCAGCGGGGCGACGGCGGTCAGCGGGCCGCGGCTGCTGCTGGCTGGCGCAGCGGTGCCAGCGCCGCGCTCCAGGCGATGACCTGGTCCAGGAGGGTATCGAGCGCGGCCCGGTTGTAGTCGCCGGGCTTGAACACGCTGAAGTTCTCGAACTCGGTGAGCAGCGACAGCGCGACCTGCTGGCGCACGTCGGCCATCTGCAGCTCGCCGGCGATCAGGCGCAGCTGCTCGGCGGCCCGGGCGCCGCCGACCGAGCCGTAGGAGACGAAGCCGACGGCCTTGTTGTTCCACTCGGCGTACAGGTAGTCGATGGCGTTTTTCAGTACCCCGGAGGTGGAGTGGTTGTACTCCGGGGTGACGATGACGAACCCGTCGAACGAGGCGATCTTGTCGGCCCACTGCCGGGTGTGCTCGTTTTGGTACTGGCCCATCGAGGGCGGCAGCGGCTCGTCCAGGTGCGGCAGCGGGTAGTCGCGCAGGTCGACGAGCTCGAACTCGGCGTCGCTGCGGCGCGAGGCGATGTCGTAGACCCACCTGGCCACCTGCTCGCCGTTGCGGTTGGGGCGGGTGCTGCCGAGGATGATTCCGATCCGGGTCATGGGAGTTCCTCCTGTGCTCTAGCGCGGGCGTGCCCAGCTAAACGGACTTTACCCCGGTTAGTATTCCGGCCATAGAGTGAGTCCTGTGGATGAGCAGGTGCTGTCCTGGGGGGCGCCGCACCCCGAGCGCGCCGACGCCGCGCGCAACCGGCGGCACCTGCTGGCCACCGCCCGCGAGATGCTCGCCGAGCAGGGCCCGGACACGCTGACCATGGACGGGCTGGCCGATCGCGCGGGCCTGGGCAAGGGAACGGTGTTCCGCCGGTTCGGCACCCGCGCCGGGATCTTCGCCGCGCTCCTGGACGACGACGAGAAGGCGTTCCAGCAGCAGGTCCTGACCGGGCCCCCGCCGCTGGGCCCGGGTGCGGCGGCACTGGACCGGCTGATCGCCTACGGCCGGGCCCGGACCCGCTTCCTGATCACCCACCGCGACATCGCCCGCGCCGCCCTGGACGGCCACCAGCCCATCCCAGCCGGATCGCAAAGCCCCCTGTCCCAGGTGCACATCCGGATCCTGCTTGGGCAGATAGGCCTGGGCCGCGCCGACCTGGACATGCTGGCCGTCCAGCTCACCGCCGCCCTGGACGGCCCCCTGCTGCTCTACCTTTCCGCATCCGACCTCACCGCCGCCCCGCACGCCGCCGAACGGATCGCGGACAGCTGGCAGGACCTGGTCCAGCGGGTATGCCGGCCTTGACCAGCTACGCCCGTCGCCAGGGGTGGTTGAGGAAGCTGATCATCCTGGCCCAGGATTGCTCGGCGGCCAGGGCGTTGGCCTGCCCGGTGCCGCCCACCGGCCCGTGGTGGCCGTACAGCGAGTCCGGGAAGTACGGCAGCTGGCCCAGGAAAGCGTGCCCGGCGCCGGGATAATAGAGGTTGGTGTAGGGCGCCGGGTCATGGGCGTCCTTGAGCTCGGTCACGATGGCGGCGGCTGATGCCGCGGAGTCCCAGATCGCGTCCTGGCCGCCGTCGCTGAGCAGGACCGGGACCCGGATCCGGCGCACCGGGATGAGCGCACCGGTGGGCAGCGGCCGGCCATGGAACGTCCAGGCCGGCCCGGGCTGGCCACCGTAGCCGCCGTTGATATCGGCGCTGGGTGAGCTGGCCACCACGGCGTCGAAGAGGTGCGGTTCGTAGGAGGCGGCGAGCAGGGCGCCCTCGGCGCCGCGGGACGCGCCGAACAAGATGACCGGGCGGCCCCGGGCCACGGGCTGGGCGCGCAGCCAGCCCGCCGCCCGGGCGAAGTATTCCAGCGGGATCGCGCACAGGCACTGCGGCAGCCCGGGCTCTCTGAAGTAGCCCAGCGCCAGGGCGGGATAGCCGATCATGGCCAGTGCCGCCGCGGCGATGGTGTCCTCCCCGCCCGCCGAGCCGCCAATGACGATCACGGCCGGGGCGCCCGGCCGGGCCTGGCCGGGCGGGAACAGGGTGCTGGCGAAGCCGTCCCGGCGCACGGTCTGGACGGTGGGCCTGGCCGGGAGCAGCCACCGGCGGCCCAGTGTGGCGGTGGCCTGGACCCGCCCCGCGGCCAGCACCTGCAACCGGACCGTGAAGCCGGCGGGGCCCATGAGGAACTGGGTGGCCGGATCGCGGGTGAAGGCTGGGCTCAGCGACCACAGCAGCCCGGCCGCGTCGGCTGCGTGATAGCTCCCTGACACCGGCACCGCGCGGGCCAGGTTCAGCGTCCCGGCCGGCCCGGCCCGGAACTGCGCTGCCGACTGCCACGGCCTGCCCTGCGAGTCGCGGGTCCGGGCCTGCACCGTGATCAGCCCGGGCGGCAGCCCGCGCACCGTGATGTGCACCGGGGTGTCGAAGACGCCGGCCGCCGGGCCCGCGTCCAGGCGCACCGGCCGCGGGCCGGCCGGTGCTCCGCCGCACCCGCCGCACGCGAGCGCGCCGGCCATGACCCCGGCCAGGCACCACGGCAACAGGCGCACGATCTGGCTTCTACCCCGGCCGCCAGCACCAAACTCGGGCAGTCCGGTTGGCGTCCCGGCCCAGCGGTGCGACCGGAAGAGCATCCGCGGCGACTGGCTCACCGGGCCAGCACGGCCGGCCAGAAAAGCGGTGGCCCGGGCCGTCGCGCCGGTGCCAGGCTGCCTGGATGGCCAACTCTGATCAGAAAGCCGATCTGCACCGCTACCTGCAAGAAGGCCGCGACGCACTGCTCTGGAAGCTGGACGGCCTGGCCGAATACGACATCCGCCGCCCGATGACACCGACGGGCACCAACCTGCTCGGCTTGGTCAAGCACCTGGCCAATGTCGAGTCGGGCTACTTCGGCGATACGTTCAGCCGTCCCTTCGCCGGCCAGCTGCCCTGGGACGCAGCCGACCCGAACTCGGATATGTTCGCGGCCGCCGGTGAGTCGCGCGAATTCATCACCGGCCTGTACCGGCGGGTCTGGGCCCACGCGGACGCCACGATCGGCGCGCTGGCCCTCGACGCCACCGGCCACGTGCCCTGGTGGCCACCCGGCCGGAACGAAGTGACGCTGCATCGCGTGCTGGTTCACGTGGTCGCCGAAACCGGCCAGCACGCCGGGCACGCGGACATCGTCCGCGAACTGATCGATGGGGCGAGCGGGCTGAGCGCCGAGCGCCCCAACCTGCCGTCTTCGGATCCGGCCTGGTGGGCTGCTTACCGGGACCGGGTGGAGCGGGCCGCGTGCGAAGCAGCTGGGCCGCCAGACCACGCACGCCGGCCAGGCTAGCCGCCCCACCCGGCGGACGGCGGGAGAGACCGTGGGCGGCTCAGTACGCGGGAGGCTGGTTGAAGATGACGACCAGGCTGACGATCTTGCCGTCCCGGACGCTGAAGTAGTTCGACAGGACGAGCTCGTCCGGCAGGCTGGTCTTGTCGAACTCGCCGTCGTACGCGCCCCGCACGATCGTGTCACCGTGGTGGTCGAGCACCTCGCGGACCTCGATGCGGACCTTGTCGCCGGTCATCTCGCGCTCCACCCAGCGCCGGATCGCGTCCCGGCCGGCGAACTCGCGGCGGGCGTCGTTCACGTAGGCGTCGGCGGCGAACGTGGCCATGATGGCGTCGGTGTCCTGGGCGTTGACCGCGGCGATGTGCTCGGCGACCACACCGGTCAGCTCCGTGGCGTGCATGGCAGATGCTCCTCTCAGCGGCCCGGCCGCAGCGGCCGGATAGTCCTGGAATCGGTCACACCAGCCACCCTCGCGGCTCCCGCCGGGGCATGGTCAACCCGGGAAACCGGGCCTGACTCTCCCCCCAGGGGAGGGTGCAGACTGAAGCCATGCCCAGCGTGCTGCCGATCGGTGACTTCTCCCGGGCGACCCACCTGAGCGTCAAGACGCTGCGCTACTACCACCGGGTCGGGCTGCTGGAGCCGGCCGACGTGGATCCGCACACCGGCTACCGCCGGTACACCACGGCCCAGATCCCGGTGGCCCAGGTCATCCGGCGGTTCCGGGACCTGGACATGCCGGTCGATGAGGTCCGGCAGGTGCTGGCCGCACCGGACGTCGCGGCGCGCAACGAGCTCATCGCGGCCCACCTGGACCGCCTGGAGGACGGCCTGGCCCGCACCCAGACCGCGGTCGCGTCCCTGCGTGACCTGCTGGCCCACCCGTCGCCCAGTGAGCCCGCGGGCATCAGCCGCCGCCGGGTCCCGGCCACCCCGGCCGCCGCGATCCGCGACGTGGTGGACATGGCCGACATCCAGACCTGGTTCCCGGGCGCGCTCGGCGAGCTGCACGCCACCCTGGACGCCCAGAACCTGGCCGCCGACGGGCCCAGCGGCGGCATCTACGCCACCGACCTGTTCGCCCACGACCAGGGTGAGGCCGTCATCTTCGTGCCGTGCCGCACGCCGGTGCGGCCGGTCGGCCGGGTGGTGCCGCTGACCGTGCCGCCCGCCGAGCTGGCCACGATCACCCACCACGGGCCGCACACCGACATCGACCGGGCCTACGGCTCGCTGGCCAGCTACGTCACCCAGCACGCGCTGGCCGTGGACGGCCCGGTCCGCGAGTACTACCTCACCGGCCGGCACAACACCGCCGACCCGGCCCAGTGGCGGACCGAGATCGGCTGGCCGGTCTTCCACACCGGCCCCGGCCCGCGGGACGGCTGACCCGCGCCCGGCCGCTGGGCCGCGGGTGCGCGGGACGAGGCCGGCTACCGGGCGCTGCTCGGGGCGGCCGGGTTCCAGCAACTGACCAGGACCAGGCGGGGCTGGACCCGGACCCCGGGCGGGTGAGCGGCTGGCCGGCGGGGGGTGCCGTACCGTATGTGACGGTCTGGTCATTGGCAGGCAGACAGGTGGTGGGTGAGATGGTGACTGGCCTGTACCGGGATCTGCTGACCGCAGTCGCCGCCTCCGCGGCATCGCTGACCGGGCTGCTGTTCGTGGCGATATCGGTGGCCCCGCGGCCGTCCCGGGGCGGGCCCCGGGGCGTGATCCAGCAGGTCCGCGCGGCCGCCTCGCTGCTGGCCTTCAGCAACGCGCTGATCGTGTCGCTGTTCGGCCTGGTGCCCGGCAACAACATCGGCTACCCGGCCCTGGTGCTGGGCATCAGCGGCGTGCTGTTCACCGTCGGCGGGCTGCGCTCCATCTGGGGCGACCGGGCGGCCCGCCGCCGGATCCCGGGCCAGCTCGGGCTGATCGGGCTGCTGCTGGCCACGTTCGGCCTCGAGCTGGTGGCCGGGCTCATCGTGGTCCGGCACGGCCGCGACACCGGCGCGCTGGAGGTCATCTGCAACGTGCTGGTCGCGTCCCTGATCATCGGTGTGGCCCGGGCCTGGGAACTGGTCGGCGCGCGGGACACCAGCATCCTGTCCTCGATCGCCGCGCTGGCCGGCCACGAGCGCACGCTGACCGGCTCGTACCCGCCACCGGCCGGCGAGGAGGGCCCGGCCGGCTCAGACTGAGCAGGCTGGGCCGGCCCGGCCAGGCCGCGGCTGCCTTACGCTGGGCCGGCCGGCCCAGCCCAGCTGGCCGGGCAGCTCCGGCCCGGCGGGAGCCGGAATGAAAACTCTCAGCAACCGCCTGCGCGGGCGGTAAGCGGTGGCCGGCGCCGTGTCGTAACCGGGGGTGAGTGCCGCGGGACCCTGGTGACAGATGGTCAGAACCAGCAAGTTGACCGAAATGGGACCTTAGGCCCTGTCCATAACCAGGGAAATCTGGTGAACTAGTACGCGATGGCTACGGGCCGGGCGGGGGTTCCCGGCATCGGTGGCCCACTCGGGGGGCGGAGAGCCCTGTGTGCCCGGCTGGGGAGGCGCACAGGGCTCTCATCCGTCTCGGTCACATGCGGTAATCACCCGCCGTGTCACTGACTGTGATCACCGGGGCGGCCTGGCTCAGGCCGGGGCGGTGGCCCGGGCGCTCACCACCGGCGTGCCGGCGTCGGACCAGACCCGCACGATGTCGCGCATCGACAGCAGCCCGGTGACCTCCTGCCCGTCCACCACCACGAGGTGCCGGAACCCGGACCGCACCATCGTGTCGGCAGCCTGCTGCAGGGTCCAGTCCGGCGCCGCGAACACCACGTCCAGCGTGCGGTGCTGGGCGACCAGTTCGGTATCCGGGTCCTGGCCGGCGCCGATCGAGTCCAGGATGTCGCGTTCGGTCAGAATGCCAATTCCGGCGTGCTGATCGTCGATCACCACGGCCGCGCCGACCCGGCGGGCGGACATCAGCCGGGCCGCCTCGCGCAGCGTGTGCGCGGGCCCGATCGTGAGCACCACCGTGGTCATGCCATCCCGCACCTTCACGATCGATCACTCCCTGGCCAGGTCGGAAGCGCCACCACCGTCCCGTGGGCTGCGTGCGGGCCGGCGGTGGCGCCTCGTGCGGACATCACGCGCTTGTGCCTTTGTGACGGGTACTGAATTCCAGCATCCGCGCAACCTGACCCGGGGGCAAGGTCCTGGCCGCACTCAGTTCTCGGGTCGTTGGGCGTCCTATAAGTGCAGGTTGAAGGCCCGCCAGGCAGCCGCCGGCGGCTCCTGCGGGTACCGGTCAGCGGTCCGCGGGCTCGCCACCCAGCGCGCTGAGCACGGACTGGTGCAGCCGCCCGTTGCTGCACACCACGCTGCCGCCCTCCGGGCTGGCCCGGCCGTGCAGGTCGGTGAACACGCCGCCGGCTTCCTCCACGATGACCTGCAGCGCGGCGATGTCCCACAGCGACACCTCAGGCTCGGCGGAGAAGTCCACCGCGCCCTCGGCCACCAGGACATGCGACCAGAAGTCGCCGTAGGCCCGGGTCCGCCAGGCTGACTGGGCCAGGTCCAGGAAGCCGTCCAGCATGCCCCGCTCGGCCCAGCCGCCCATCCCGGAATACGAGAACGAGGCGTCCTCGACCCGGGCCACGTCGGACACCCGGCAGCGGGACGCCTTGGTCAGGCCGCGCCCGGTCCACGCGCCGGTCCCGGTGGCCGCCCACCACCGGCGGCCGAGCACCGGCGCGGACACCACGCCGGTGACCACCTTGTCCCCGTCCATCAGGCCGATCAGGGTGGCCCAGACCGGGACCCCGCGGACATAGTTCTTGGTCCCGTCGATCGGGTCGATGACCCAGCACCGTGGCCCGCCGCCGTCCCGGCCGAACTCCTCGCCCAGCACGGCGTCGCGCGGCCGGGACCGGCGCAGCACATGCCGCAGCACTTCCTCGGCCGCCTTGTCCGCGTCGGTGACCGGCGTCAGGTCAGGTTTGGCCTCCACGTGCAGGTCCAGGGCCCGGAAGCGGCGCGTGGTGATGTCGTCGGCCGCGTCGGCGAGGACGTGGGCGAAACGCAGGTCATCGTCGTATCCCGCCATGCCGCGAAACGCTAGCGGATCAGCGCCGTCCCGGCCATGGCCACGGGTGGACGGCTACTCCAGGGCCGGGTCCGGCGGCGCCGGCAGGCCCGGGCTGTCGTCGTCCTCCCGGCTGCGCAGCAGGCGGCGCAGCGAGTCCAGCCGCGTCACCAGTCGGCGGTCCCCGCCCTGGTCGCGGACCCAGTCGTCGAGCGCGCAGTCCGGCTCCAGATGGGTGCAGCCGCGCGGGCAGGCCAGCGCGCCCGGGGCCAGGTCGGGGAAGGCCCGCACCACCCGCTCCGGGGATACGTGGGCCAGGCCGAACCCGCGCAGCCCGGGGGTATCGATGAGCCAGCCCCCGCCGGGCGGCGGCAGCGGCAGCGCGACCGCGGACGAGGACGTGTGGCGCCCTCGACCGGTCACTGGGTTGACCGCGCCGACGGCCCGGTCCGCGCCCGGGATGAGCGCGTTGACCAGGGTGGACTTGCCGACCCCGGAGTGCCCCACCAGGACGCTGACCCGGCCCGCCAGGGCGTCCCGCAGTGGGTCGAGGCGGCCCGGGGTGAGCGGCTGGCCGAGCACCAGGTGCGGGATGCCGAGCGGCCCGTACACGTCGAGGATCGGGCTGGCCGGGGCCAGGTCGGACTTGGTCAGCACCAGCAGCGGGCCGAGCCCGGCGTCGAACGCGGCGACCAGGAACCGGTCGATCAGCCGGGGCCGGGGCGGCGGGTCGGCCAGCGCGGTGACGATGGCCAGCTGGTCGGCGTTGGCCACGATGACGCGCTCCACCGGGTCGGTGTCGTCGGCCGAGCGGCGCAGCACCGACTTCCGCGGCTCGACCCGGACGATCCGGGCCAGCGTGCCCGGCGCGCCGGAGATGTCCCCGGCCAGCGCGACCTGGTCGCCCACCACCACACTGCGCCGCCCCAGCTCGCGGGCCCGCATCGCGGTCACCGCCCGGTGGCCGATCAGGCAGCCGTACCGGCCCCGGTCCACCGAGGCCACGAACGCCTCGGCCGCGTCCTCGTGGGCGGGCCGCCGCCGGGTCCGCGGCCGGGTGCCGCGTGCCGGGCGGACCCGGACGTCATCCTCGTCCAGGTCCGCGTGCGACGGCCGCCGGTTCAGGGAGCCTGCCCCAGCATCGCCGCCCAGGCGGCGGGGAACTCAGGGAACGTCTTGCCGACCGCCCCCGGGCCGGCCACCACCAGGCCCGGCACGGCCAGGCCGAGCACGGCGGCCGCCATCACCAGCCGGTGATCGTCGTAGGTGGCGAACGGCCGGGCCGCGCGCAGCGGGCGGGGCCTGATCTCCAGCCCGTCCGGCAGCTCGGTCACCGCCCCGCCCAGCGCGTTGATCTCGGTGGCCAGCGCGCCGAGCCGGTCGGTCTCCTGCAGCCGCTGGTGGCCGATGCCGGTGAGCACCGACGGCGAGTCGGCCAGCGCGGCCAGGACCCCCACCGTCAGCATGATCTCGCTGCAGTCGGCCAGGTCGGCGGTGAGGCCGCGGATCCGGCCGGTGCCGGTCACGGTCAGCCCGTCCGGGCCAGCCACGGCGCGCGCGCCCAGCCGGGTGAACACGTCCAGGATCTGGCTGGCCGGCTGGGTGGTCACCGCGGGCCAGTCCATGATCGTCACACTTCCGCCGGTGACCAGCGCCGCGGCCAGGAACGGGGCGGAATTCACCACATCAGGCTGAACGCCGAACGCGTGGCGGCTGAGCGCGCCTGGGTGCACGAACCAGGTGTCCGTGAGGCCGGCTCCGCCGGCCGCCGAGCTCGTCTCCACCGTGGCCCCGGCGTCGCGGAGCATCTGCACGGTCATCGCGATGTGCGGGGCCGACGGGGCGCGCGGCCCGCGGTGCCGGACCTCGAGGCCCTTCTCGTAGCGGGGCGCGGCCAGCAGCAGCCCGGACACGAGCTGGGAGGACGCGGACGCATCCACGGTGACCGCACCGCCAGGCAGCGAGCCGGCGCCGTGCACGGTGAACGGGATGGCACCCCGGCCGCCGTCGTCGATCACGGCGCCCAGCTCACGCAGGGCGGTGATGATCGTGCCGACCGGGCGCTGCGCGGCCCGCGGGTCGCCGTGGAACCGGACCGCCACCCGGGCCAGCGCCGCGGCCGGGGGCACGAAACGCATCACCGTGCCGGCGTTGCCCACGTCGATCCGGGTGTCGTGGCTGGCCCAGCCGGGTGTGACCGCCCAGGCGCCGGGGCCGGTGGTGTCCACCCGGGCGCCGAGCGCGCGCAGCGCGCCGGCCATCAGCAGCGTGTCCCTGGCCCGCAGCGGGTGGCGCACCTCGGCCGGCCCGGCGGCCAGCGCGGCCAGCACCAGCGCCCGGTTGGTCATGGATTTGGAGCCGGGCAGCCGGACCCGGGCCCGGACCGGGCCGGTGGCCCGCGGGGCGGCCCAGACCGGTGCCGGCGCCACGGCCGGGCCGGGCTCGCCGTCCGCGTCCTGCTGCGGGGGTTCCATGCTGTGAGCGTAATGCGTAGCCTGGCCCGGCCGCCCCCGAGTGATCCGGCCGAAGCAGGGAAAGAATCAGCGGACCCGGCGCAGGTGAACGGCGGTCGGCGGCGCTGCGGCCCGGGTGGACACGCGGTGCAGGTTTGGTAAACCAGATTTGTGGTTAAGAATCGCCACATTCTGTGCTTCGCCGGTCCCGGCTGGCCCGGGAACTGACGCCTGGCTGGCAGCGGACGGGAGAATCTGATGTGCGGTCGTTTCGCGTCGGCGCGCAAGCGCCAGGAACTCCTCGAGGAGTTCAGCGTGCAGCGCGACCGTGTCGGGGAGGACCTGCGGCCGGACTACAACGTGGCCCCGACCAAGCCGGTGTACGCCGTGCTGAACCGCCGGCCCAGGGAGCCCGCTGAGGGCGAGCCGGGCCGGCGGGCGGTGCCGATGGCGAGGCGGCCGAGCGCGAGCTGCGCGTGGTCCGCTGGGGCCTGGTGCCGTCCTGGGCCAAGGACATCTCGATCGGCAGCCGGCTGATCAACGCCCGGGCGGAGACGGTGGCCGTCAAGCCCGCGTTCCGCCGGGCGTTCGCCCGGCACCGGTGCCTGCTCCCGGCCGACGGCTACTACGAGTGGGAGAAGACCGGGGACCCGGCCAAGCCGCAGAAGCAGCCGTTCTACATCCACCGCGCGGACGGCGGGGTGCTGGCTTTCGCCGGCCTGTACGAGCTGTGGCGGGACAAGAGCGTGCCTGACGACGATCCGCGGGCCTGGCTGTGGTCGGCCACCATCATCACCACCCGGGCCGAGGACGAGATCGGCCAGATCCACGACCGGATGCCGATGGTGATCGAGCCGTCCCGCTGGGCGGACTGGCTCGATCCGGCGGCCACCAGTGGCGAGGCGCTGCACGGCCTGCTGGCACCGGCCGCGGTGGCCCACCTGACGTCATATCCCGTCTCAACGGAGGTCAATTCGGTACGGCATAACGGGCCGGCGCTCCTCGAGCCGCTGGCCGGCACGGCGTGGCCCGGCGGCGCTTCCCGCGGCGCCCCCGACGCGCTGTTCTGAGGCCCCACAGCGCGGCCCGGCCCCGACGGGCCGTTCCGCTGCGCCGCCGGTGCCCTGACCAGCAGGGAGGACTAATGCAGACGATCGTCGTACGCAAGCGCCTGGAAGAGGCCTGCGCGCAGCTGGACAAGTCGATCGCGGTGCTGCGCAGCGAGCAGCCGGCCGCCCGCCCGGACTTCCCCCAGGACGAGATCGACGCCGGGACCAGCCTGGCCGAGGGCGACCGGACCCAGGCCATCCTGGCCTCGGCCATGTCGCAGCGCGGCGAGATCCTGGCCGCGCTGGGCCGGATCCAGGACGGCAGCTACGGGATGTGCGCCGACTGCGGGCGGCCGATTCCGGACGGACGGCTCGAAGCGCGCCCGGAGGCGGCCCGCTGCGTGGCCTGCCAGTCCAAGCGGGACCGGCTGCGCCGCTAGCCATCCGCGGCCCGGAGCCCATTGATCCCACTGGCCCTGTGAGTCACACCAGCACCGGCGCTGGGGCAGCCCGGGCGGTACCGGCTAGCCCGGCTTGCGGGCCGCGGCCAGCAGGTACATCCCGAACGATCCGCTGGCGCCGGACGCGGGGGCTGACTCCTCGCCGGCCGCCATCTCGGCCCGGACCAGGCGCGTGATCGAGCCGGGTTCCTTGCGCAGCACGTGGTCGACCATGGACGGGGACAGCACGGTGCGCGGCCGGATCCAGCTGACCTCGAGCCCGGCCTCGGTAAGCAGGTCGCTGAGCTGATCCGGGCCGAAGCACCGGGTGATCCGGCCGTCCGGCCACGGGATCAGCACCACCTCGGCCTGCGGCAGGTCGCTCAGCTCGGCCCAGTGGTGCTGCTCGGCCAGGATCGACATGCCCAGGACGAGAGAGTCCACGCAAGCCAGCAACTGGCCGCCGGGCCGCAGCACCCGGCTGATCTCGGCCGCCACGTCCTCGGCCATCAGGTGCGCGGACAGCGCCCCGTCCTCGGCGATCACTCCGTCCACGCTGCCGTCGGCCAGGAACGACAGCCGCCCGGGATCAGCGACCAGGGTAGTGACCCGGGAAGATGACCCGGTGGGCCCGGCGGGGAACTGGGGCAGCACCCGGATTACGGCGTATCCGGACGCGGCGGCCTGGCCGGCACCGGCCGATTGCGGGCCGGAGATGTCGAGCAGGACCCGTCCGCCACGGGGCAGCCAGGCCTGCAGCTGGGCCGCTGCCACGGCTCGCTGGAATCGCCAGTAGGCCGCGAGAGAGCCGGATCCGAGAACAGCGAGCGGGCTGGTCGTACTTGCCGCCACCATGACTCCATCCAACGCGGGCGTTACCGCCGCGCAGTCCTTCACCTGAAATGTTCCCCGCCGCGGCCCCACCCTCACCTGACCTGAGGGTCAGGTCCCGGGTCCGGGGGCGGAATGAAGCCGTCAGGCGGCCTGTTGCACAGGTCGTGCTTGTAGCCGACTGCGCGCCGCGCGCGAATCCACTTCTGCTCCCTCGCTTCGAGCCAGCCCGGCACGGGGATGTATCCTCCCGCGCATACGGTGCTGACCTTCGGCCGGCACAGGAGATGTCCGAGGGGGTGGGTCCGGTAACCGAAACACTCGAGCAGCGAAGCGAGCGCTTCGAGCACGACGTGCTGCCTTACCTGGATCAGCTCTACTCGGCGGGGCTGCGGATGACGCGCAATCCGGCGGACGCAGAAGATCTGGTCCAGGAGACGTTCGCCAAGGCATACGCGTCCTTCCATCAGTTCCAGCCGGGCACCAACCTGAAAGCCTGGCTGTTCCGCATCCTGACCAACACGTTCATCAACAGCTACCGCAAGAAGCAGCGGGAGCCGCAGCGGTCAGGAGCCGAGGAGGTCGAGGACTGGCAGCTCGCCCGGGCCGCTTCGCACACGTCCTCCGGGCTGAAGTCGGCCGAGGCGGAGGCCTTGGAACGGCTGCCCGACTCTGATATCAAGAGCGCATTGCAGGCCCTGCCGGAGGACTTCCGCATCGCGGTCTACCTCGCCGATGTGGAGGGCTTCGCGTACAAGGAGATCGCCGACATCATGGGCACGCCGATCGGCACCGTCATGTCGCGGCTGCACCGTGGGCGGCGGCAGCTGCGCGAGATGCTGCAGGACTACGCGGCGGATCGCGGCGTTAACCGTACCGGCCAGGCTCCGGAGGAGCAGGCTTCCCCGGCCAATGGCGAACTGGGGGCGGACAGGTCATGAGCTGTGGCAACCCACATGACACCCCATGTACCGAAGTACTGGACCGCGTCTACTCCTACTTGGACGGGGAGCTGGGCGCCAGCGGGCGGGCCGAGATCCGGCAGCACCTCGACGAGTGCGGCCCGTGCCTGCGGGAGTATGGCCTGGAAGAGGCGGTCAAGCGCCTGGTGCACAAACACTGCGGCCACGACGCGGTCCCCCAGGACCTGCGGGTCAAGGTGCTGACCCGGATCCGGGAGGTCCGGGCGACCATCGAGATCGGCGAGTTACCGGCCCCAGCCCAGGCCCGGTGAGCCACCGCGGCCAATCGCGGGGCTAAAAGTTGCCACTCTCTGCACCGCATTTTGCTGATTGCAGATATCGGTCATGAGGGCTACGCGAATAGCGGTGATGGCGTTACCCTGAGTGGCGAACGAGTCCGGTTGGCAGGGGCCATGGCTGACCGGACTGACTTAAGGGGGGAGCGTGCCGAGGCTCTCGCGTGCGGCCTGGCTGTACATGGCCATCGTCGTACTGGCCGCTGCCTCCGTATTCGTGCACGTGCTGGTGCCCGGTCTGGACTGGAACGTGGACTGGGACCCCACCGCCGGGCTGGCCCAGATCCTGCTGGTGCTGGCCATCCTGTACCTGATCTGCGACTCCACACCGGCCACGCTCACCTCCCGGCAGTCCGCCTGGTCGCCTAGCCCGTCGGCGGCGCTGGCCGCGGTGGTCCTGCTCGGCCCGGGCGGCGCGGCCGCGGTCGGGGCCATGTCCCTGTTCAGCCTGCGCCGCGGCGGGCTGCGCGAGCGGGCCTTCAACGGGGCGATGAACGCGCTGAGCGCGTTCGCCGCGGGCGAGGCCTACCTGGCTCTGGGCGGCCAGGTCGGGGTGCCCAAGCCGGGCTGGTTCCCGGCTGCGATCCTGCCGTTCGCGGTGGCCGCGGCCGTGCACGTGGCCGTCAACCACGGCCTGCTCTGGGGCATGCTGCTGCTGCTGCCCCCGCCCGGGGCCGGCCCGCAGCGCGGCCGGCTGGACCGGCACCTCCCGCTGCTGCTCGCGTCCGACCTGGGCTATGCCACGCTGGGGCTGCTCATCGCGGCGCTGTGGGACCTGGTCGGCCCGTTCGCGGCCGTCCTCGTGCTCATCCCGCTGTTCGTGGCCCGCTGGGCCATGGGCCAGTTCGCCGCCCAGGAAGCCGCCTACTCGGCCACCATGGCCGCGCTCTGCCAGGCGGTGGAGACCAAGGACTTCTATACCCGCGGGCACAGCGAGCGGGTGTCCCGGGGGGCCACCATGCTGGCCCGGGAGATCGGCATGGGCGCCGAGCGGGTGGCGGCCATCAGGTACGCCGGGATGCTGCACGACGTGGGCAAGCTCGGCGTGCCGACCACGGTGCTGCAGAAGACCGGGCCGCTCACCGAGGAGGAACTCGCCGCCATCCAGCTGCACCCGATGCGCGGCCTGGAGATCGTCCGGCAGATCGGCTTCCTTACCGAGGCGCTGGACGGCATCATGCACCACCACGAGCGGATAGACGGCCAGGGCTACCCGATGGGCCTGGCCGGCGACGAGATCCCCGAGTTCGCCCGGGTGATCGCGGTCGCCGACGCGTTCGACTCGATGACCTCGGCCCGGTCCTACCGGGGCGCCCGGCAGATCGACGAGGCCGTGGCCGAGCTGCGCCAGTGGTCCGGCACCCAGTTCGACCCGGTGCTGGTGGACGCGTTCATCACCGCGCTGTGCCGGGAGGGCTGGGAGAGCCAGCCGGCCCGCCCGGCGGCCGGGTTCAGCGGCCAGATCGCGGCCCAGGACCACGATGACCCCACGGCGCCGCTGCGCGTCGTCGAGAGCCACTGAGCGGGATCCGGGGTGACCAGCCAGCGGCATCTGGCCCGGCAACCGGCCTGGCAGTCGATGGATTCCGGGCAGCTGCTGCTGGTGGCGGCGGCGGGTGTGCTGGTGGTCGCCGCGGTCGCCCAGACAGCCGCGGCAGGCCTGGTCCAGCCGCGCGCCGCGCTGGCGTTCGGCGCGCTGATCGCGCTGGGGGAACTGCTCCGGCTGGCCCTGCCCGGCGACCGGGAGGCGGCGCCGATCGCCAGCGCCGGGGCATTGGGGTACGCACTGCTGCTGCGGGTCGGCGGCATGCCGGCCGCGCAGCCCGCGCTCCAGGTGGCCGCGGTCACCGCGATTGGCATGATCGTCGGGGCGCTGCCGCACCTGGCCGCCGGCCGCCCGGCCGGGACGGCTGGCATGGCCTGCCGGCTGCTGGCCGTGGCGTTCGTGGCGGCCGCGTTCCGGCCCATGGCCAACCTCGGGATCATCAGCCGGCACGTCTGGCTGTGCGTGGCGGTCATGATCGTGCTGATCGTGGCGGGCTGGTTCGCCGAATGCGTCATCAGGGCGCTGATCCGGGCCGACGCGCTGCGGGCCCGGTTCGGCGTGTCGCTGTCCGACGAGCTGCGGATCCAGGTGCCGCTGGGCGCGGCGGTCGGGGCGTGCGCCGTGCTCATCGCGCTGGCCGCGGAGGCGATGGGCCTGGTCGCGCTGGCCCTGCTGATCGCACCGCTGCTGGTCACCCAGAGCGCGTTCCGCCGGTACGCCGGGATCCGGTCCACCTATCTGCAGACGGTGGCCGCGCTGGCCCGGGTGACCGAGGTCGGCGGTTACGTGGAGGACGGGCATTCCCGCCGGGTGGGCCGGCTGGCGGTAGCGGTCGGCCGGGAACTCGGCATGAGCGAGCCCGAACTGCTCAACCTGGAGTACGCCGCGCTGATGCACGACATCGGCCAGCTGTCCCTGGCCCAGCCGATCCCGGGCGGCGCCACCGTGCTGACCTCGCCCGAGGAGCAGCGGCGCATCGCCGGCCTGGGAGCCAGCGTCATCGAGCAGGCGGGCGTGCTGGACCAGGTGGCCGAGATCGTCCGCTGCCAGAGCCTGCCGTGGCGCGGCGGGCCGGCCGAGCCGCCGCCCGGCAGCCGGATCATCCGGGCGGCCAACGCGTTCGACGACCTGGTCGGCGGGTCCGCGGACCGGGACCGGTCCGCGGCCGCGCTGGAGCAGCTCCGGCTGGACACCGCGGCCGAGTACGACCCAGGTGTGGTCGAGGCGCTGAGCAAGGTCACCGACCGCTGCTACCCGGGGCGCCGGTAAGCTTCCCCGGTGATCGAATCGGTGCTGGTCGCCAACCGGGGCGAGATCGCCCGCCGGGTGCTGGCCACCGCGCGCCGGCTGGGCATCCGGACCGTGGCCGTCTACTCCGAGGCCGACGCGGACCTCCCGTTCGTCCGGGAAGCGGACCAGGCCGTGCTGCTCGGGCCGCCACCCCCGGCGCGCAGCTACCTCGACCAGGCCGCCATCATCGAGGCCGCGCGGCGCACCGGCGCCCAGGCCATCCACCCCGGCTACGGGTTCCTGTCCGAGAACGCGGACTTCGCCCGGCGGGCCGAGGCCGCGGGGCTGATCTGGGTCGGCCCGCCACCGGCGGCCATCGAGCAGATGGGCGACAAGATCAGCGCCCGGAACCTGATGGCCGCCGCCGGGGTGCCGGTGGCGCTGGGCACGGCCGAGCCGGTCGCCGATGCCGACCAGGCGGTGGCCGCCGCGGCCAGCATCGGCTACCCGGTCATGGTCAAGGCCGCGGCTGGTGGCGGCGGGATCGGGATGAGCGCGGCCGCGGACGACGCCGAGCTGCGCGCGGCGTTCGAGACGGCCCGGTCCCGGGCGGAACGGTTCTTCGCCAGCCCGGACATCCTGCTGGAGCGCTACGTCAGCGCGGCCCGGCACGTCGAGGTGCAGATCCTGGGGCTGGCCCGCGGCCAGGTGCTGGCCCTCGGCGAGCGGGACTGCTCGGTCCAGCGGCGGCACCAGAAGGTGGCCGAGGAGACCCCGTCGCCCGGGGTCGGCCCGGCGCTGCGCGGCCGGCTGCTGGCCGCCGCCGTCCGGGCCGGGGAGGTGGTCGGCTACCGCGGGGCCGGGACGGTCGAGTTCCTGCTCGACGTGGACTCGGGGCAATTCACGTTCCTGGAGATGAACACCCGGCTCCAGGTCGAGCATCCGGTCACCGAGCTGGTCACCGGCATCGACCTGGTCGAGCAGCAACTGCTGATCGCGGCGGGGGCCGGCGCCAGTTTCCAGCCGGGCGGCGTTACGTATGCGGGGCATGCGCTGGAACTACGGGTCTATGCGGAAGACCCGCGCCGGTTCCTGCCCAGCCCGGGCACCATCACCGAATGGGCCGAGCCGGCCGGCCCAGGCATCCGGGTGGATGCGGGGTACGCGGCCGGCAACCGGGTGACGCAGTTCTACGACCCGCTGCTGGCCAAGCTGTGCGTGCACGGCGCGGACCGGGCTCAGGCGCTGCGCCGGGCCCGGGCGGCGGTAGCGTCCTTCCGGATCGCGGGCGTCCGGACCAACCTGCCGTTCCACGCTGACCTGCTGGACAGCGCGGAGTTCCGCAGCGGCAGCTATGACACGACGGTGGTCGGCCGGCTGCGTCCCTGAGCGGCAGCCAGCACAATGGGACCGGGCGCCCGCAGCGCCCCGGTGCGGGAGAGGAGCGGCTGTGGCCGAGGTTCGGGCGGAGATGGTGGCTAACGTCTGGAAGGTTGTCACCGCCGAGGGCGAGCACGTCTCCGACGGCGACACCCTGGTCATCCTCGAGTCGATGAAGATGGAGATCCCTGTCCTGGCCGAAGAGCCCGGCACGGTCACCAAGCTGGCCGTGGCGGAAGGCGACGTGGTTCAGGAAGGCGATCTCATCGCCATCATCGGGTAGCCCCGCTCGCGGTCAGATGCCGCTGGTGGAGCGGGGGTAAGCCACGGCCGGGTCGGTGATCACGTTGACCAGGTACGGGACCCCGGAGCGGAACGCCCGGTCCAGGGCGGGCGCGATGCCGTCCGGCTCGGTGACCATCTCGCCGGCCCCGCCCAGGGCCCGGACCACCTCGTCGTACCGGGACTGCGGTTGCAGGTCAGCGGCCACGTCGTAGCCGTACAGCGCTTGCATGGGGTGCTTCTCCAGGCCCCAGATGCCGTTGTTGCCGCAGATCATCACGACCGGCAGCTGGTGCCGGACCAGGCTGTCCACGTCCATCAGGGAGAACCCGGCCGCGCCGTCCCCGAGCAGCAGCACGACCTGGGCCGCGGGGCGGCTGATCCGGGCCCCGATGGCGTAGCCGAGCCCGGTGCCCAGGCAGCCGTACGGGCCCGGGTCGAGCCAGCCGCCCGGCCGCTTCGGCTCGATGTACTTGCCCGCGTAGGACACGAAGTCCCCGCCGTCGCCGATCACCACCGCGTCGTCGTCCAGGAACTGGGCCAGCTCGCCGTAGATGCGCATCGGGTGGATGGGGCTGGCCGCGCTGGTCAGCAGCGGGCGGTCGGCCGCCACCGCGGCGGCCGCGGCCGTGCTCAGCTCGGGCAGCCAGTCCGCCTCCCAGGCCAGCCGGGCCGGCCGGCCGGGCCAGTTGGCCGGGCTGATCAGGCCGGTGAAGAACGCGGCCAGGTCGCCGGCGTACGAGGCGGCCAGCGGGCAGTGGCTGGCGATCTGGGCCGGCGCGTCGGCGACATGGACCACAGCGGCTGGTTCGGCGCCGTCGGCCCCGCCGAACGTGCCGTAACCGAGCCGGAAGTCCAGCGGGGTGCCCACCACCACGACCAGGTCGGCCCGGCGGAACGCGGCCGCCCGGGCCCGGGTGACCAGGAGTTCGTGGCCGGGCGGCAAGATGCCGCGGCCCTGCCCGTTGGTGATCACGGGCAGCCGGAGATCCGCGGCCGCGGCGGCGGCCGCCCGCTCGGCGCGGCCCGCCCACACGTCCGAGCCCAGGACCAGGACCGGGCGCCGGGCCGCCGCCAGCTGGCTGGCGATCAGCGCCGTCGCGGCCGGGTCGGTGGCGGGCGCGGCGCCCGCCGGCGGCCGGCCCGGTGTCCCCGGCCAGCCCGGCCGCGTCCGGCCCGGCCGGGCCGAACAGCGCCTCCAGTGCGATGTCCACGAACACCGGCCCGCGGTGCGGCGTGGCGGCCAGCCGGAACGCCTCGGCCACCCCGGTGCCGATCTTGGCCGTCTCGTGCTCGGTCCAGGCCTGCTTGGTGACCGGGCGGAGCAGTTCCGGGTGGTCGAACTCCTGCAGGCTGCCGCTGCCCCAGCGGTAGTCGGGGGCCCGGCCGGCCAGGATCACCACTGGCGACCCGTTGAAGTGCGCGGTGGTGATGGCGCTCACCCCGTTGGTCACTCCCGGCCCGGCGGTGAGCACGGCCAGGCCCGGGGAGCGGGCCAGCCGGGCGGTGGCCTCGGCGGCGAACACCGCGCTCTGCTCGTGCCGCACGTCCACCAGCCGTACCGGCGGCTCGGCATGGGTGGCGGCGTCGTACAACGGAAACACGTGGCCGCCAGACAGCGTGAACATGGCCGTGACGCCGTGGCCGCGGGCCGCAGCCATGGCCAGCGTGCCGCCGTGGCTGGCTGGCCCGGGGTTCCGCTCAGTCATGCCGCGAGGTTACCAGTTAGTAGCATGCCGGGTCAGGGGGATGCCGGGCCGCGGGTGGTGCCGGGGCCAGCGGGACGGCGCGGCCCCGGCACCACAACGGGTCAGCCGCTGCCGGCCGCCCTGGCCCCGCCCGCCGCGGCCGCGGCGACCGGGACCGGCGGCGCGGCCGCCGGTTCCGGGTCGGCCACGTAGTGCCCGGGCCGCGTCTCGTCCGCGCCCACGGGCACCCTGGCCGCCCGGAACACCACGGTGAGCAGCACCGCGATGACCAGGTTCATGACCAGCCCGGTCAGCCCGATGTACACGGTGTGTCCGATTACCGGGACGGTGTCTGCCGAGGCGCCGAAGTGGGTGCCCGGCTTGCCCGGGGAGGGCAGCCGGTACGCCTCGATGGTGCCCCACACCATGGCCACCGCCCAGCCGATGACCAGCGCCCAGCGGTTGAACCACCGGGTGTACAGGCCAGCCACGATGGCCGGGAACGTCTGCACGATCCAGATGCCGCCGAGCAGCTGCAGCTGGATCGCGTACGTCGTGTTCACGAACAGCACGAAGCACAGCGCGCCTATCTTGACCAGCAGCGAGGCGGTCTGCGCGACCCGGGTCTGCTCGGCATCGCCCGCGTTCGGCCGGAAGTACTCCTTCCAGATGTTGCGGCAGAACAGGTTGGCCGCCGCGATGGACATGATGGCCGCCGGGACCAGGGCCCCGATCACGATGGCCGCGAAGGCGACGCCCGCGAACCAGCTCGGGAAGACCTTCTGGAACATGAAGGGCAGCGCCAGCTGAGCGTTCGAATCGTGCGCCTTGACCTCGCCGGCCACGCCCGGGGTGGCCAGCGCCACGTAGCCGAGCAGTGCGATCAGGCCGAGCACCAGCGAGTAGGCGGGCAGCGCGGCCACGTTGCGCCGGATCACGTTGCGCCTTCGGGCCGCGAACGTGCCGGTGATGTTGTGCGGGTACATGAACAGGGCCAGCGCCGAGCCCAGCGCCGTGGTGGCGAACGCCCACTCGCCGGCCGGCTCCAGGATCAGGCTGCCGAATGGCTTCCCGGTCTTCGGGTTGGTGGACTTGAGATGGGTGTTGGCCACGCCGAAGATGTGCTGCCAGCCGCCGACCCGGATCGGGATGTAGATGATGGCCACGATGATCATCACGTAGATCAGCGTGTCCTTGATGAACGCGATCAGCGCCGGGGCGCGCAGCCCGGACACGAACGTGTAGCCGGCCAGCACCAGGAACGCGATGATCAGCGGCAGGTCCTTGACGAACGTGTTCGACGAGCTGCCGCCGATGCCCATCACGGTCAGCACGGCCTGGACGCCGACCAGCTGCAGGGCGATGTAGGGCATCACGGCCAGGATGCCGGTGAAGGCCACAGCCAGGGCCAGGCCACGCGACCCGTACCGGCCGCGGACGAAGTCGGCCGGGGTCACATAGCCATGCACCCGGGCCACGGACCACAGCCGGGGCAGGAACACGAACACGATCGGGTAGACCATGATCGTGTAGGACAGGGTGAAGAACCCGGCCGAGCCGGTGCCGAAGACCAGGGCCGGTACCGCGATGAAGGTGTAGGCAGTATACAGATCACCGCCTAATAAAAACCAGGTGATGAACGTGCCGAAGCTACGCCCGCCGAGCCCCCACTCGGTCAGGTGCAGCATGTCCTCGGCGCGGCGCCAGCGCGTAGCGGCGAACCCGACGAGCGCGACCACCGCGAACAGGAAGAGCAGGATGCCGAACGAGACCCAGTTGATGCTCACCTCGCCTCCCCTGGGCCGTCACGGTCCGGGGGGACCGGGCCGTCAGCGGTGCTGCGCGATCCCCGGGTGGACAGCAGGTAGCAGAGGGCCATCAGCACCGCGACCACCGGCACCCAGATCAGCTGGTACCAGTAGAAGAACGGGAACGCGCCGAGGGCCGGGGTGCTGCGCGCGTAGATCGGCACGATGAGCGTGCCGAGGATGGCCACGAGCACCAGGACGGTGATTAAGGCCCAGGCGCCGGTGCGCCTGGGTCGGGGGCTGGAGTGCGCCATGGGGTCGTCTCCCTGCGTGAGTTCGGCCACGCGCCACCACCGGGCCGCCAGCCGCGAGCGGGAGCGCGCGCGTGACTTATGTCACGTTGCTGACGTCCATGGTGCAATGGATCGGCACCTTGTGCAATGGTTTGCGCTCCATTCGGGTAATGGCCAGGTAGTCCTTGTCCGGACCGCGGACCCGCCATTGCTCTTCCAGCAGGCCTGCCCGAGCACCCGGTGACTGAGCAGGTAATGGTCCGGGCCGCAGCCGTGTTCGGCCTGGCAGTAGCCGGACCGCAGGTCGAGGACGTAGAACGGCCGGCCGTCGGCGAACCGCACCGCGACCGTTCCGCCGGGCTGTTCCTGGTAGCGCAGGCGGCGGGTGGCCGGACCGGAGTGCGCTCCGAAGACGAGTTCCCCGGTTTCGGTGTACTGCCATTCCCCAGGACTGAGTCCCGCCGCTGCCGGGCTGACCAGCGCGAGCCCGGTGAACCGGCCGCGGGTGCCAGAGCGGTGGTCGGTGAGCACCCGGTCGAGCTGCCAGCCGCCTCGCATGAAGGCCAGCGTGTCGGTCACCCGCATGCCCATCATTGTCCCTGGTTCCGTCCGCTACGGCTGCCTTGGAGCGCTCTGGCCTGCCTTGATAGGGTCCCCTTCGACTGCCTGCCCCCATTGCCCGCCTGAGGAGCCGATCCCATGTCCGATGCTGCCGCGCTGCGCAGGCGCCACCCGCTGGTGCTTGCCGACCTGCTGCCTGGCGCGCTGGTCCGCGACACGCTCCTGGTCGTCGGTGCGGCCGGGTTCGTCGGGCTGCTGGCCCAGATCTCCTTCCACCTGTCCTTCACCCCGGTGCCGATCACCGGCCAGACGCTGGGCGTGCTGCTGGCCGGCACCGCGCTGGGCTGGCGGCGGGCTGGGGCTGCCCTGGTGCTGTACGCGGTGGCGGGGGTGGCCGGG
Source organism: uncultured Actinomycetes bacterium (assembly GCA_963834515.1). Classification (GTDB taxonomy): domain Bacteria; phylum Actinomycetota; class Actinomycetes; order Streptosporangiales; family Streptosporangiaceae; genus RYN-230. The sequence goes on from CAWICB010000005.1 coordinate 307,933, forward strand.
GTGCCCTGGTTCGCGGCGCATTCCAGCGGGTACGCGAGCGCCTCGTTCGGCTACGTGGTTGGCTTCGCCGCGGCCGCGGTGCTGTGCGGTTACCTGGCCGAGCAGGGTGCGGACCGGTCCGTTCTCCGCTCGGTGCCGGCCATGCTGGCCGCCGAGGTCGTCATTTATGCGTTCGGCGTGACCTGGCTGGCCGTCGACCTGCACTTGAGCGCGTCGGCCGCGATATCGGAGGGACTCACCCCGTTCCTGGCCGGAGACGCCATCAAGGCCGCGCTGGCCGCCGGGCTGCTGCCCGCCGCCTGGTGGCTGGCTGGCCGGCGCGGCGGCGGCGTCAGCGGTCCCGGCGCAGCCGGGTAACCAGCTTGTAGCGGTCGCCGCGGTACTTGGACTGGGCCCACTCGACCGGGACCGCGGCCACGTCGAACGCCTGCCTGGACAGCAGCAGCAGCGGCATGCCCGGGTCCACCCCGAGCAGCCGGGCGTCGGTCGGGTCGGCCAGCACGGTCTCGATGGTCTCCTCAGCCTCGGCCAGCTGGACTCCGTACGCCGTGCCCAGCGCCTCGTACAGCGAGGCGTACCGGTCCAGGTTGCGGCGCAGCCCGGGGAAACGGCGGGCGGGCAGGTGCGAGGTGTCGGTGGACATCGGCTCCCCGTCGGCCAGCCGGAGCCGGTGGATGCGCAGCACCCGGCTGCCGGGCGGCACGGCCAGCAGTTCGGACAGCTGCGCGTCGGCCGGGACGTAGCTGGTGTCCAGGATCTTCGTCTGCGGGTGCAGCCCGTGCGCCCGCATGCCCTGGGTGTAGCTGGCCAGCTCCAGCAGCTGGGCCACCTTGGGCTTGGCCACGAACGTGCCCTTGCCCTGCATGCGCAGCAGCCGTCCCTCGACCACCAGCTCGGCCAGGGCCTGCCGGACGGTGGTGCGGGAGGTGCCGTAGTGCTGGGCCAGCTCGCGCTCCGGGGGGACCGGGCTGCCCGGCGCCAGGGTCTGGGTCAGCTCCAGCAGCTGCCGCTTCACCCTGTAGTACTTGGGCAGCCGCGGGCCGGGCGCGATGGCCGGCTCGGCGCGCTCGTCATCGCGGCGGGCGGCAGGGGAAGCGGCCACGGTCATCTCCTCCCGCAGAAGCTGCGTTCCGGGCTTGATCCCGCATGGTGGACAGAATCCACGACGCCGCGCCCAGCGCGCAACCTCGGCCGGCCGGGCCGCCGCTCCGGTAGCGCGTGACCGCTGGCCACGTACAGCAACCAGGCATGCACAAATCCTGCCAGGCGGGCTCACCTCGCGGGCGCCGGGGCAGGCGGAAAGCCGAGCACGTGTGGCCGCCCGGTGCGTGGCATGCGCGATGATGACAGGGTGCCCACACTGAATGACCTGGCCCGCCGCCACACGGCACTGACCCGGGCCGATATCGACTGGCTGCACGCCCTGGTGTCGGACTGGCAGCTGCTCGCCGACCTGTCCTTCGCCGACCTGGTGCTGTGGGCACCGCTGCAGGACGCCTCCGGCTGGGTCGTGCTGGCCCAGATGCGGCCGACGACCGGCCCGACCACGTTCCACGACGACGTGGTCGGGACGTTCGCGTCCACCGGGGCCCGGCCGTTCCTGGACTCGGCCCAGCGGGAGCACCGGATCTGCCGGGAGGGCGACCCGGAGTGGACCCGCGGTGTGCCGGTCCGCCGTGAATCGATCCCGGTGACCAGGGAAGGCGCGGTCATCGCGGTGATCGAGCGGAGTACCAACCTGAGCTCCGCGCGCACCCCCAGCCGCCTCGAGCTGACCTACCTCAAGGGCGCGGACGACCTGGCCCAGATGGTCGCGTCCGGCATGTTCCCGTGGCCCGGCCAGCAGCCCGCGCTGGTCCGGTCGCCCCGGGTCGGGGATGGTCTGCTCCGGGTCGGGCGGAGCGGAAAGGTCAGCTATGCCAGCCCGAACGCGCTGTCCGCCTACCGGCGGCTCGGCCTGACCGCCGACCTGGTGGGGGCGGAACTGGGCCCGCTGACCGCGCGGCTGTGTGCCCCGGCCCGGGCCAGTGACGACTCACTCATGGTCACGGCCAGCGGCCGCACGCCCCGGGAGACCGAGGTGGAGGGCAACGGGTCCGTAGTCCAGCTGCGGGCCATCCCGCTGGTGGTGAACGGGCTGCGGACCGGGGCGCTGGTCATGGTCCGCGACGTGACCGAACTGCGGCACCGCGAACGGGAGCTGATGACCAAAGATGCCACCATCCGGGAGATCCACCACCGGGTGAAGAACAACCTGCAGACCGTGGCCGCGCTGCTCCGGCTGCAGGCCCGGCGGATGGACGCACCGGAGGGCCGGGCCGCGCTGGAAGAAGCGGTGCGCCGGGTCGGGTCCATCGCGACCGTGCACGAGACGCTGTCCCACGCCCCGGACGAGATCGTCGATTTCGACGACGTGGCGCACCGGGTGGCCGCCATGGCGGGCGAGGTCTCAGCGGCCGAGGCCCAGGTCAGGCCGGAACTGCGCGGCCGGTTCGGGCTGCTCCCCTCGGCGGTGGCCACACCGCTCGCCCTGGTGCTGGCGGAATTGCTGCAGAACGCCCTGCAGCACGGGCTGGCTCAGGGCGCCGACGGCGGTACGGCCGGGCTGCTCGAGGTGGCGGTGGCCCGCACTGCGAAGCGGCTCACCGTCACCGTGCAGGACAACGGGGTCGGGCTGCCGGAGGAGTTCGACCTCGACTCCACCACCAGCCTGGGGTTGCAGATCGTCCGGACGCTGGTGGTTTCGGAGCTGGGCGGCAGGCTGGAACTCAAGCCGAGAGCGGGTGGCGGTACCCGGGCCGAGGTGGACCTGCCCCTGGACCCGGCCACGTCGTTATCAGCTCGCGGCCCGGTGGGCCCGCCAGGCCTGGGCGGGACGCCGGGCTAGTGGCGACACCGGGGGCTAGGCGTGCGCCCGGGCCCGGATCCGGGTGGAACGCCGCTTGAGCGCGCGCCGTTCGTCCTCGCTCATGCCGCCCCACACGCCCGCGTCCTGGCCGCTGTCCAGCGCCCATTGCAGGCAGCCCTCGATGGCCGGGCACCGGCGGCAGACCTGCTTGGCTTCGTCGATCTGGAGTAGCGCAGGCCCAGTGTTCCCGATGGGGAAGAACAGTTCCGGGTCCACGTCACGGCAGGCGGCGTCGTGGCGCCAGTCCATGCGACCACTCCTCATTAGCGGAGTCAAGCTTGTGAATGGTTTCACGAGCCGGACCGTATGTCGGAAGCTGTACCAGCTCCCGGGGTTGTATAGCTACGCACAGTTGAGTCAGCGCCCCCGCAGACTCTAGGTTCGCGGTCCCGTGCCGCCAGAACGCCAGGACGTACCAGTTGACGGCGCAGAGCACCGCTCACCCGAACCGGGTTCTAGCCTGTCAAGCCGAGCAATCAAACGCAAGACTATTTGGCAAAGGTTCAGGCGGATTTCCGTGTCAGATCCCTCACATCAGGTGCCGTTCCGGGTGGGTCAGGCAATTACCCGCAGAACGTCGGGAACAGAACTAAATCTGACCCGCTCGTACTCACCCACATACTCCCCATCTACCTGCAGTGCGACCGGCCTGCTGGCCGAGATCACGAACTCCGGCTGGTCGTGCAGGCTGAGCACGTCCCGCCCGCTGGGCGGCCCGGTCCGGCGGGCGAACATCTGGCGCAGCGCGTTCAGCGTGCTGGCCGTGTGCAGCTGGCGCAGCGCGAACAGGTCGAGGCCAGTGTCGAAATCCGCCGCCGGGCTCGGGTTGACCGGGCGGCGGCCGAGGTAGGTCCACGGCGCGGTATTGGACACGATGCCGAAGAACAGGTGCCCGACCGGGGGATGGCCGCCGCGTTCCAGGGTCAGCGCCGGGTGCCGCCGGTCGGTTACGGTGTAGAACTGGCGCAGCGCGGTCCACAGGTAGAGCCGGGGGGTGACCGCTCGCCCGCGGGCCCGCAAGCCCTCGATGACCCGGACCACCTCGGCGTCCAGGCCCAGGCCGGCGTTGAACGTGAAGTACCGGTGCTGGCCGGGCCCGCCGCCGGGGTCGATGCGGCCGAGCCCCAGGCTGCGTGACCGGCCCGCTTCCAGTGCCTCGATGACCTGCCCGGTCGCGTCCACCGGGTCGATGGGCAGGCCGAGCGACCGGGTGAACACGTTGGCGTTGCCGCCCGGCAGGGCGGCCAGCACAGGGGCCAGGCCGTTCCCGCTGGACCCGCGGAGCAGCCCGTTGACCGCCTCGTTGACCGTGCCGTCGCCGCCCAGCGTGAGGACCAGGTCCAGGCCGCCCGCGACGGCGGTCGCGGCCAGGCTGGCCGCGTGACCCCGGTAGCGTGTCTGCACAACCTCCAGATCCAGCTGGGAGGCCAGGGCGTGCGTGATGACCTCCCGGCTCAGCTGGGTTGTGGTGGTAGCCCGTGGGTTGACAATGAGAAGCGCACGCACGCGCTCAGGGTAACTAGGCACGGAGGATGCTGGAGATGCGGGAGAGGCCGTCGAGCCTGCTTGGTGCGGCGGGTATACAGGCCGCCGAGGCTGTCATCGTGCTGGTGGCCAGCGTGCTGTCGGGTGTGGACACGGCGGCGGGCAAGTCCTACCAGACCGGCAGCGGAGTCGCCCTGACCATCATCGGCGTGGCCACCGCGGTCGTGCTGGCCTGGATAGCGGTGGCGCTGGCCCGGGCCCGGCGGTGGACCCGCACACCCGCGCTGCTGACTCAGCTATTCGTCGGGATCGTGGCCATCTACCTGCTGCAGTCGCACCGGTACTCGTGGGGCGTGCCATGCCTGGTGCTGGCGGTCGGCGGGTTCGCAACGCTGCTCGTCCCGCCCAGCCTGCGTGCCCTCGGTGGCCGGGAACCGTCGCCTGGGCCGTCGCGCCGCTAACCGCGGCGGGTCGCTTCTCAGCCGTCAGTCGTCTGCCGTCAGGCCGTCCCGGAGCTGGGCCAGCGTCCGGGCCAGCAGCCGTGACACGTGCATCTGGGAGATGCCGAGCTCGCTGGCGATCTGCGACTGGGTCATGTTGCCGAAGAAGCGCAGCAGCAGGATGCGCTTTTCCCGGCTCGGCAGCTGCTCCAGCAGCGGCTTCAGCGACTCCCGGTACTCCACACCCTCCAGCGCGTCATCGAGCATGCCCAGGGATTCGGCTACTGCGGGCGCGTCGTCGTCCCCAGAGTCGGGGGCATCCAGCGACACCGTGGAGTAGGCGTTGGCGGACTCCAGGCCCTCCAGCACCTCTTCCTCGGTCATCTGCAAGTGGGCGGCGATCTCCGCGACGGTCGGCGCCCGGCCTTCCCGCTGGGCCAGGTCCCCGATGGCCTTGGTCAGGGCGAGCTTGAGTTCCTGGAGCCGCCGCGGCACCCGGACCGCCCAGCCCTTATCGCGGAAATGCCGCTTGATTTCCCCCACGATGGTCGGGGTGGCATAGGTGGAGAACTCCACGCCACGGGCCAGGTCGAACCGGTCAATGGACTTGATCAGGCCGATCGTGGCCACCTGGGTCAGGTCATCGAGCCATTCGCCGCGATTGCGGAACCGCCGGGCCAGGTACTCCACCAGCGGCAGGTGCAGCTCCACCAGCTCGCCCCGGATGCGCAGCCGCTCCGCGTCACCAGCGGGCAGCACGGCCAGCCGCTCGAACAGCTCCCGGGCCCGGCCCCGGTCCGGGACCGCATGCTGGATCCGCGCGGTGCTGGCCAGGCCGGGCCCGGCCACGTGCACCTCGACCTCGACCTCGACTTCTACCTCGACCTCGACTTCGACCTCGATATCGGTGGCCACCTCAGCGTCGATATCGTCGGTCAGCCGAGCCTCCATCTCCCGTGGCACCCGGACCTCGATTTCCTCGGTCACCCGGACCTCGACAGCTCGCGGGTCTTGCGCAGCATGACCGTAAGCCGGTCGCCGGGCCCGGCCCACGCGTCCACACTGCCGGCCAGGGCGGAGAGCACCGTCCAGGCGAACGTGTCCCGGGCGGGCAGCTGGGCTCGTGGGCTGGGCACCGACACGGCGATGGTCATGCTGTCCTCGGCCAGGGTGAAATCGCAGTCCAGGTCGGCTCCGGGCGCGGCCTGGCTGAGCAGCAGGCCGCACGCCTCGTCCACGGCGATGCGCAGGTCCTCGATCTCATCCAGGGTGAAGTCGAGGCGGGCGGCCAGGCCGGCCGTGGCCGTGCGGAGCACGGACAGGTAGGCGCCTTCGGCGGGCATCCGGATCGTAACCCGGTCTTCCGCCTCCCGGGCCGCCGGTTCGCCGCGTACCGCGGTGGGCACGGCCGCAGCTGCCGGTGCGGTCGTCTCTTCCGTCACGTTCGTCCTCCCGTACCGCCGGCGTCCCGCATGGCTGGCGGCCGTCGCTGTGTTGACTTGCAACCTACCGTCCGCGGCGGCCCGCGCTGACGCGGCGCCCCGTGAAGTGATCACGCAATCTCGGCTGACCAGGGCATCAGCGCCACTGGCCGGGCCCGCGATCGCTGCCTGGCCGGCCTGCCACGGCCGCTGGCCGGCTTACCAGCCAGCATGCCAGAGGCCGCGCGGGCACGGGCCCGCGCGGCCTCGGCAAGGCGGCCATGGCCGGTTTTCCAGGCTGTCCAGCCAGCCGGCCGGCTCAGCCCTGCTTGGTCTCCCAGAAGATCTTGCTGATCTCCTCGATCTTGGCCAGCAGCGCGTCCGCGGTGGCCACGTCGGTGCTGCTCTTGGTCCCGCCCGGGCCGCCGCCGGCCAGCTTGGTGGCCTCGTTGAACAGCTGGTTCAGCTGCGGGTACTTCTCGAAGTGCGGCGGCTTGAAGTAGTCGGTCCAGAGCACCCAGAGGTGGTGCTTGACCAGATCCGAACGCTGCTCCTTGATGAGCAGCGCGCGGGTCTGGAACGCTGGGTCCTGGCTGTCGTTGTACTTCTGGATGATGGCCTTGACGGACTCCGCCTCGATCCGGGCCTGGGCCGGATCGTAGACGCCGCACGGGAGGTCGCAGTGTGCGTGCGCGGTGGCCCGCGGCTCAAGGAGACGTGCCAGCAGTCTCATTGATCCCCTTCTCTCATATCGGATCTTGGGTACCCGGGAACCGACACTACCCCGTTAGCCTTCGCTGGAACGTGGGAGGGCAGATGCGCTGGCCGCTGTGGCGGATCGCGGTCGCGGAGCGGTCCATGGAGCCGGCCCTGCGGCCCGGTGACTGGCTGCTGGTCTGGCGCGGCCTGCGCCGGGCCCGGCCGCCGCGGGTCCGGCCGGGCCAGATCGTGGTCGCCCGGCAGCCCGGGCGAGCGGACTTCCTGCTCGTCAAGCGGGCGGTCCGGCAGACGGCGGGCGGCTGGTGGCTGGAGTCGGACAACCAGGGCGTCCGGGCCGTGGACAGCCGCTCGTTCGGGGCCGTGCCCGGTGACCTGATCAGCGGCCGGGTGCTGCTGCGCTACCGGCGCGGCGCGGCCGGGTAAGCACCGGCCGGCCCAGGCCAGCCCGCGCCGCAAAACGAGGAACCCCCGCCCACCGGGCGGGGGTTCCAGCAACGACCTTGCGGTCAGCTGATCAGTGCCGGATCCGCTCGCTCGGCTCTTCGCCAGCCTGCCGCTGGATCAGGTTGAGCATCTCTCCCCTGGGCAGCCGGACGGCCTGCGCCCAGAAGTAGATGACCAGGCTGAACGCGGCGACCACCACCATGTCCCACCAGAACGGGATGTTGAAGGTGTTCGTCGGCGGCAGCGGGTGCTTTTGCGAGTTGCCGCTGAACTGGCCCTGCCAGGAGATGATGCCCATGCCGATCAGGTAGACCGGCAGCCACTGGGCCGACTTCCAGTCCAGCGGCGGCCGGTTCTGGTCGAACATCATCGCCACGCCGATGATCACGTAGCCGATCACGATGCACAGGCCCAGCTTCCAGATCACCTCGAAACCCGACCAGTAGATGATCAGGTTGGCGGCGACGAACGCGACCGGGCCGAGCACCGAGGCGGCGGGCATCCGGTAGGGCCGGTCAGCATCGGGGACCGTCCTGCGGAACGCACCCATGGACAGCGGCGCGCCCGCGTACATCAGCACGCTTGCCCCAGTGACCAGGCCAACCAGTGAGTGCCAGCTCGGGAACGGCAGCAGGAACACCAGGCCGAACAGGAACGCGAAGATCAGGCTGACCCAGGGCACACCGTTCTTGTCCGTCTTGCTGAAGATCTGCGGGTAGTAGCGGTTGCGGGCCAGGCCGTAGCCGATGCGTGAGGTCGAGGTCTGGTAGATCAGGCCGGTGCCGAACGGCGAGATGAACGCGTCGATACGCAGGATGACCGCGAGCCAGCCGAGCCCGATCAGCCCGGCCAGCCCGGCGAACGGGCCGGAGAGGACGTTCGTGTTGGTGATCCCGGCAAAGCCACCATGGGTGAGCTGGGCCGGGTCCATCGCGCCGATGAAGACCACCTGCAGCATGACGTAGATCACGGTCCCGAGCAGGATCGCGTAGATAATCGCCCGGGGCAGGTTGCGTCCCGGGTTCTTGACCTCACCGGCGAGCTGGTCAGCCTGCTCGAAGCCGAGGTAGGAGAACACGATGCCGGACAGGGCGATCTGGCCGAACACGGCCTTGATGCCCAGGTGCAGGAAGCCGCCGCCAGCGCTGAAGTTGCTGGCGTGCATGTGGAACAGCAAGATGATGATGGTCAGTACCGGGATGGCGACCTTCCACCAGGTGATGCCGGCGTTGACCCGGGAGAACAGCCGGATGGCCAGGAAGTTGATCGCGGTGAAGACCGCCATCAGGACGATCGTCATCAGGAAGCCGGTCGTGGTGACGTTACTCGTGCTCGTGTTGAACAGGCCGTGCCAGTAGTACGAGCCGTACTGCATCACGGCGAAGCACTCGATCGGCGCCACCGTGACCGCCTGCAGCCAGGAGAAGAAGCCGAACGAGATCCCGGCCACGCTGCCGAACGCGAAGTGCGGGAATCTCGCGGTGCCGCCGGAAACGGGGTACATCCCGCCGAGCTCGGCGTGGACCAGGGCCAGGATGATGACGATGACCCCGGCGATCAGCCAGCCCAGAATCGCGGCGCCCCCCGCCCCCTGAGCGGCGAACAACGCGGTGAACAGCCAGCCCGAGCCGATGATCGACGTCTCGGATGCCCAGGTGGCCCCGATCAGCCCCATCTCCCGTTTGAGGCCGACGTCTGCCGGTTTGGTAGTGGTGGCTACCGCCTCGTTTGCCATGCTCGAACCTTCTTTCCGGTCCGCATACGTGCGCCATACGCCTGTGAGTAGGGCTCATGGTAATGATCGTCAAACGGCCTGAGAAGGAGTCGGCGGCTTCATTTCGGTAACGCGAGTTACGATCCGTTCGTGTGGTGATACGCAGTGCCGTCCCCCGCGGCGTTGCCGGCGGACAGCGACTAACCGCAGGTGGGGGCAGGTAGGGAGGAAAGAGCAGAAAACTCCAGACGAGTGCCCGGGAGCGCCGGATTCAGATCGCGGCGTGCGACGCCTGGCTGGACTCCTGGCCGCGCCGCCGGTCCCGGAGCGCGGTCACGTTGGCCGTGCCCGCGCAGCGGTCCCCGCAGTAACTCTGCGAGCGGTCCGGGCTCAGGTCCACGAAGACGTTGCCGCAGGACGCGGTCTCGCAGCGGCGGAGCCGGTCGGTGCCCAGCTCGGTGACCACCCGGGTCAGCCCGAGCACCGCTCCCGCCGCGTACTGGTCGGCCGCCGAGCCGCTCTCAGCATGGTGCAGGTGCCATGGCTCGCCGTCATGCCGGGCGATTTCCGGGTGAATAGGGTGCCGGGCGAGCAGCGCGTTCAGCCGGGCCGCCGCGTCCTCGTCGTTCCCGGCGATGCAGGCGGCGAAGATCAGCCGGAGCTCGGTGCGCAGCTGCCGGAGCGCGTCGAGGTCGCCCGCCGCGATCCGGGCCCGCAGGTACGCCCGGTCGGCGGTCAGGGCACAGTACGCCTCGATGGTGACGAGCTCATCGTGGCGGCCATCGCCAGCGCCGCCCGCGTTGACCAAGCGCACCGCCAGCTCGGCATAGGAGGTGAGATCCACTCCAGTCCTTAAGCTGCTGGGGACATCGGGGTCCGCTTCCCCGCACCGAGTATGACACAGACTCACTTATCCGGACGGCCGTTCGCCACGGATACGCGGCTAATCTGGACCGCCCCGGGTGCGTGGCCAACCGGGACCAGCCCCCGCGTGCCTGGCCAACCGGGACCAGCGGCTAAGGTGCGGCCCATGTTCGCTGTGACTGCCGCACGGATCGACCCGGACGCCCCACTGGCCGGCCTGGAGCTCGGAGAGCACGCGGACCCGGTGCCGGAGCCGGGCTGGACTACGGTCACCGTACGGGCCGCCGCCCTCAACCACCACGACCTGTGGAGCCTGCGCGGCGTTGGCCTGGCTGCCGACCGGCTGCCCATGGTGCTGGGCTGTGACGCCGCCGGGGTGGACGAGGACGGCCACGAGGTGGTCGTGCACTCGGTGGTCGGCGACCCGGCGCGGGGCGACGGGGATGAGACGCTCGATCCGGGGCGGTCGCTGCTGTCCGAGCGCTACGACGGCACGTTCGCCGAGCGGCTGGCCGTGCCCCGGCGCAACCTGGTGCCCAAGCCCGCCGCGCTGTCCTTCGAGGAAGCCGCCTGCCTGCCGACCGCGTATCTCACCGCCTACCGGATGCTGTTCGATAAGGCCGGCCTGCAGCCCGGGTCCACCGTGCTGGTGCAGGGCGCGGGCGGCGGCGTGGCCACCGCACTGATCCTGCTGGGCCGGGCCGGGGGTTTCCGGGTGTGGGCCACCAGCCGTAGCGAGGAAAAGCGGGACCGGGCCCTGGAACTCGGCGCCGACCAGGTGTTCCCGGACGGCGCCCGGCTGCCGGAGCGGGTCGATGCGGTGCTGGAAACGGTCGGCGAGGCGACCTGGGCGCACTCGCTGCGCTCGCTGCGGCCCGGCGGCCGGATCGTGATCTCCGGGGCGACCAGTGGCGCGGTCCCGCCGGCCGACCTGAACCGGGTGTTCTTCCTGCAGCTGTCGGTCGTCGGGTCGACCATGGGCACTCGCGCCCAGCTTGGCCGGCTGACCCACTTCCTTGAGCAGACCGGGCTGCGGCCCAAGATCGACCGGGTACTGCCGCTGACCGAGGCACGGGACGGCTTCGCCGCGATGATCAGCGGCGACCTGTTCGGCAAGGTCGTGTTCACGGTTTAGCCCCGGGGGACGACCCCCCGGAATGTTACTGCTGGTAGCTCTCCAGGAACGTGGCCAGCCGGCCGATGGCGTCGTCCAGCACGTCGACCCCGGCCAGGAACACCAGCCGCAGGTGGTCCGGCGTGTCCAGGTTGAACCCGGTGCCATGGGACAGCAGCAGGTGCTGCTGTTCCAGCAGGTCGATGACGAGCTGCTGGTCGTCCGAGATCTTGTACACGTCCGGGTCCAGCCGGGGGAACACGTACAGCGCGCCGGCCGGCCGGACGCAGTCCACGCCTGGGATCTCACCCAAACGGCGCCAGGCGTGGTCCCGCTGATCCCGCAGTCGGCCGCCCGGCTGGAGCAGGGCGGTGATGCTCTGCAGCCCGCCGAGCGCGGTCTGGATCGCGTGCTGGGCCGGCACGTTCGGGCACATCCGCATGTTGGCCAGCAGTTCCAGGCCCTCCAGGTAGTCCGCCGCCTCTCGGCGCGGCCCGCTGACCACCAGCCAGCCGGACCGGAAACCCGGCGCCCGGTACGTCTTGGACAGCCCGGACATGGTCAGCACGACCAGGTCGGGGGCGAGCGCGGCGGCCGATTCGTGCACCGCGCCGTCGTAGAGGATCTTGTCGTAGATCTCGTCGGCCAGCACCAGCAGGCCATGCGTGCGGGCCAGGCCGAGCAGTTCCTGCAGGGTGTCCCGGGAGTAGACGGCCCCGGTCGGGTTGTTCGGGTTGATGATCACCAGCGCCTGGGTGTCCGGGGTGATCTTCGCCGCGACGTCGTCCAGGTCCGGTGCCCAGCCGGCCCGCTCGTCGCACCGGTAGTGCGCGGCCCGGCCGCCGCACAGGTTGACCGCGCCGGTCCACAGCGGGTAGTCCGGGCTCGGCACCAGGACCTCGTCGCCCGGGTCGAGCAGCGCCTGCAGCGCCATCACGATCAGCTCGGACACCCCGTTGCCCAGGTAGACGTCATCGGGGGTGACATCGGGCACGCCGAGCGTCCGGTAGTACTGGGCCACCGCCAGCCGCGCTGGGTAGATGCCGCGCGCGTCGCTGTACCCCTGGGCGTCGCCGATGTTCTGCACTAGGTCGTGCACCACGCTGTCCGGGGCGTGCAGGCCGAACGGTGCGGTGTTGCCGATGTTCAGCTTGAGGATCTGGTGCCCTTCGGCTTCCAGCTGCCGGGCCCGGCGCAGCACCGGCCCACGGATGTCGTAGCGGACGTTGTTGAGCCTGCTGGCCTGTGGCACCGGCACCGCGCTACCTCCTGATCCCCGGGCTGGTCCCGGACGGCCCGGGCCGGCGGTCGGCACGGTGTCGGTCACGGAGTGAGATTGCAGCCTATCCTTGCGCAGCCGCGACCCCGGCCGCCAACCGGTTTTCCGCGACCGCGGCGCCGGACACCGAACAGCGCGGTGCATTTGTGGCCGCCGGTGACCACTTTTGCACCGCGCTAGCGGGTTAGTTCTTGCCCGGGGGTGGCGGCGGGGGGTTCTTGGTGCCGAACACCTCGGCCTTGATCCGGTCCAGCGCGTCGTCCAGGATGCCACGCAGGTCCCCGGCGGCTTCCTCGCTGACCGCCTGTGCCTGGGCGGCCGCGGCCCGCAGTTCCCGGGTAAAGTGCCGGGCCAGCTGCTCCAGGTCGGGCAGCGCCCCGGGATCAGCCCAGCCGTGCGGCCCGCGGCGGCGGCCCGGCCAGTCCGCCCAGGCCTGCCAGTCCCAGCTGCCCCGGCCCCGGCCGCGCCGCGGGCCGCCCTGGTCCGGCTCCTCTTCGTCGCGCTCCTCGTTCAGCCGGTCCTGCTCCTCATCCAGCCGGTCCTGCTCCTCATCCAGCCGGTCCTGCTCCTCGCCCAGCCGGTCCTGCTCCTCGCCCAGCCGGTCCTGCTCGGTCTCCAGCCGCTCGGCCGCTGCGCCGTGGTCTTCGCCGGACCGGTCCTGCTCGCGGTCGAGCCGCTCCTGCTCGGCCGCCAGCCGGTCCTGCTCGGCCGCCAGCCGCTCCTGCTCGGCCGCCAGCCGCTCCTGCTCGGCGGCCAGCCGGTCGCGCTGCTGATCCAGCCGGGCCTGCTCGGCGTTCAGCCGGTCCTGCTCCCCGTCCAGCCGGGCCTGCTCGGACTCCACCCGGTTGGCCTGCTCACCGGCCGCGGCCGCCCAGGAGTCGGCCTGGCCCCGCGCCCGCCCGGGCCGCCCGGCTTCGGTGCGCTCCCGGCGGGCCGTGGCGCGTTCCCGGCGGGCCTGGTCCCGGGCCCGCCACGCCTCATCCCGGGCCCGCCACACCTCGTCGCGCGCCCACCGGGCGTCCGGGCCGGGTCCGCGCCGGGTGCCGGGCGGCGGCCCACCGCGCCGGGTGCCGGGCGGCGGCCCACCGCGCCGCTGCATGTCCCGGGCCGCCCAGGTCAGTTCCTCCCGCAGGTTGCGCACGGTCTCCCGGACGTCCTCGGTGACCTCCCGGGCGATGTCCCGGACCGACGCGGTGATCTCCTCTTCCAGATCGTCGAGGTCCGCGGACCGGTTGCGCAGTTCTTCCCGGCCCTTGTCGGTGATCCGGTACACCTTCCTGCCGTCGGTCTCGTCGTGCGTGACCAGGCCTTCTTCCTCCAGCCGGGCCAGCCGCGGGTAGATGGTGCCGGGGGACGGCGCGTACACGCCCATGAACCGGTCCTGCAGCAGCCGGATCACCTCGTAGCCGTGCCGGGGTGACTCGTCGAGCAGCTTGAGCAGGTAGAGCCGGAGCCGGCCGTGCCGGAACACCGGGCTCATCGCGGCTCTCCCGCGGCCTGCCCCGCCGGGCCAGGCTCGTCCCGCTGCAGCAGCGTGACCTGGCCGGACATGGTGGTCACCGAAACCTTGCCGACGCCTTCGCCGCGGCCCAGCTGCCCGTTCAGCAAGGTGGCGCCGGGCTGCCGGCCGGGGCTGAGCTCACCGAACTCGCTCTGCACCCGCCCGGCCGTGGACCGCAGCGCGACCCAGGCGTTGGTCTGCGCCGGCAGCCGGATCGCGACTGCGCCGGATACCGTGCCGACCCGCAGCCGGGCCGCGCACTCCAGGTCGATGTCGGCGGTGACCCGGCCGCTTACCGTCTTGGCGTCCAGCTGGCCGACCGAGCCGTCGGCCAGGGTGAGGTCGCCGGACACCGAGTTGAAGCCGATCCGGCCGCCGACCCCCTGCGCCTCGATATCGCCGGACACCGTGGTCGCCTCGACCGTGCCGGTCACGCCGTCCAGGGTGATGTTCCCGGATACGCTCTTGACCGACGTCTTGGTGGCGATCCCGGACACGATGGCGCCCGCGCTGACCACGCCCAGCTGGACCGGGCAGTCCTTGGGCACGGTGACCGTGATGGCCGCTGAATGCCGTTGTGGCCGCAGCCAGCCGAGCAGCCCGTCCCAGGTGAGGTCCTCGTAGCTCACGGTCAGGATGCCGTCCTCATGGCTGACCTGCAGCGGCTGGCCGGAGATGCGGTCGATGTCCAGGCACGACTTCTCGTCAGTGCTCAGCACGGCCACCGACCCGGAGATGGCCCGCACCCGCAGCGCGGTCACCTGGTCGAAGTCGAGCGTGGTCGGCGTGTCCACGGTCCAGTGTGGCATCGTGCGGTCCTCTCCTGCGGTCCACACAAACGATATATCGCGTTTCTCCAAAGTCAAGATGTATCGTGAGCGGCTCACCAAGCCGCGAGGTCAGCCGCCGTCGTCGTCATCCAGCCGGGCCAGCCAGGTGGCCAGCCGGTCCACGGTCGCCTCGGACTCGGGGAACAGGTCGATGAACTCGGTGAGCCGCTCGGCCAGCCAGTTCAGGCTGACCTCGTCGGCGCCCCGCCGGGTCTGCAACTCCTCGATGCCACGGTCGGTGAAGTACACGGCTCAGTCCTGGGTGACAGCCTCGGCCACCACCTGCTGGTGCTCGGCCTTGTGCGCGGTGGCCGAGCCCACGGCCGGCGCCGAGCTGGCCGGCACCGAGACCCGGTTCAGCGGGCGCCCGATGATGCTGGGCAGCTTGAGCGCCATGGTCGGCCAGGCGCCCATGTTGGCGGGCTCTTCCTGGACCCAGACGATCTCCGCGCCGGCCGGGTAACGGCCCAGCTCCTCGAGCAGCTCGGCGTCCGGCACCGGGTACAGCCGCTCGATCCGGGCGATGGCGGTGTCCGTCCGGCCGTCCTTGTCCCGCCGCGCGGCCAGGTCGTAGTACACCTTGCCCGAGCACAGCAGCACCTTCCGCACGCCGGCCGGGTCCAGGTCTGCGGTATCCCCGATCACTGGGCGGAACGCCCCCTGGGCGAACTCGGATACCGGTGACGCGGCGTCCTTGAGGCGCAGCATCGACTTGGGCGTGAAGACCACCAGCGGGGTGTGCCGGCCGGACAGAGCCTGCCAGCGCAGCAGGTGGAAGTAGTTGCCCGGGGTGGTGGGCAGGGCCACGGTCATGTTGCCCTGGGCACACAGGCCGAGGAAGCGCTCGATCCGGGCCGAGGAGTGGTCCGGGCCCTGGCCCTCGTAGCCGTGCGGCAGCAGCAGCACCACGCTGGACTGCTGGCCCCACTTCTGCTCGCCCGAGCTGATGAACTCGTCCAGGATCGTCTGCGCGCCGTTGACGAAGTCGCCGAACTGGGCTTCCCAGCAGACCAGCGCGTCCGGCCGGGCCACCGAGTAGCCGTACTCGAAGCCGACCGCGGCGTACTCGGACAGCAGCGAGTCGTAGACGTGGAACCGCGCGGTCGGCGAGTTGAACGCGCGCAGCGGGGTGTGCTCCGCCCCGGTGTGCCGGTCCACCAGCACCGCGTGCCGCTGCCCGAACGTGCCGCGCCGGGTGTCCTGGCCGACCAGCCGGACCGGGTGCCCGTCCATCAGCACCGACCCGAACGCCAGCATCTCGCCGGTGGCCCAGTCGATGGCGTTCTGCTCGACCATGGCCGCCCGGCGGGCCAGCAGCGGCTGCAGCCGCGGGTGCGGGGTGAAGCCTTCGGGCAGGTTGAGCTGGGTGTCCACGATCTGCTTGATGGCTTCCTCGGAGATCGCGGTCGGCGTGGCCAGGTGCACGATGGGGAACTGGGCCGTGGTGGCTGGCCGGACGACCGCGCCCGGGTCCATCGGCCGCTTGGCCGCCTCCCGGGTCTCGGTGAAGGCCCGCTCCAGGTGCTGCTGGTAGTCGCGCAGCGCCTGCTCAGCCTCTTCCATGGTGATGTCGCCCCGGCCGATCAGCGACTCGGTGTACAGCTTGCGGGTGGACCGCTTGGCGTCGATCAGGTCGTACATCAGCGGCTGGGTGAACGACGGGTTGTCCGCCTCGTTGTGCCCCCGCCGCCGGTAGCAGATCATGTCGATGACGACGTCCTTGCGGAACGTCTGCCGGTAGGCGAAGGCCAGCCTGCCGACCCGGACGACCGCCTCGGGGTCATCCCCGTTGACGTGGAAGATCGGCGCCTGGATCATCCGGGCCACGTCCGTGGAGTACACGCTGGACCGGGACTCCGCGGGGGCGGTGGTGAAGCCGACCTGGTTGTTCACCACGATGTGCACGGTGCCGCCGGTCCGGTAGCCGCGCAGCTGGGACAGGTTCAGCGTCTCGGCGACCACGCCCTGGCCGGCGAACGCGGCGTCCCCGTGGATCAGCACGGGCAGCACCGTGAAGCCCGGCTCGCCCATGTCGATAACGTCCTGCTTGGCCCGGACCACGCCCTCGAGTACGGGGTCCACGGCTTCCAGGTGGCTCGGGTTGGCCACCAGGGACGTGGGGATCGTGGCGCCGTCGCTGGCGGTGAACACACCGTCCGCGCCCAGGTGGTACTTGACGTCACCCGAACCGTGCGTGCTGCGCGGGTCCAGGTTGCCCTCGAACTCCTGGAAGATCTGCGCGTAGGACTTGCCGATGATGTTGGCCAGCACGTTGAGCCGGCCCCGGTGCGCCATGCCCATCACGGCCTCATCCAGCGAGGCCTTCGCCGCCTCGGTGAGCACCGCGTCCACCAGCGGGATCAGCGACTCCGCGCCCTCCAGCGAGAACCGCCGCTGGCCCACGTACTTGGTCTGCAGGAACATCTCGAACGCCTCGGCCACGTTGAGCCGGGACAGGATCTGCACCTGCGCGTCATGCCCGGGCCGGTCGTGCGGCCGCTCGACCCGGGCCTGGATCCAGGCCCGCTCCTCCGGGTTCTGGATGTGCATGTACTCCACGCCGACGGTGCGGCAGTAGGAGTCGCGCAGCACACCCAGGATCTCGCGCAGCTTCATCAGCGGCTTGCCGCCGAACCCGCCGGTGGCGAACGTCCGCTCCAGGTCCCACAGGGTCAGCCCGTGCTGGTTGATGTCCAGGTCGGGGTGCCTGCGCTGCTTGTACTCCAGCGGGTCGGTGTCGGCCATCAGGTGGCCGCGCACGCGGTAGGCATGGATGAGCTCGTGCACCCGGGCCGACTTGGTGATGTCGTCCTCGTGCCCGGCCGGGATGTCCCGGACCCAGCGGACCGGCTCGTACGGGATGCGCAGCGCCTGGAACACGTCGTCCCAGAAGCCGTCCTCGCCCAGCAGCAGCGCGTGGATCCGGCGCAGGAACTCGCCGGACACCGCGCCCTGGATGATCCGGTGGTCGTAGGTGGAGGTCAGCGTGACCGCCTTGCTGATAGCCAGCCGGGTCATGGTCTCCTCGGCCGCGCCCTGGTAGGCGGCCGGGTACTCCATGGCGCCCACCCCGACGATGCAGCCCTGCCCGGCCATCAGCCGGGGCACCGAGTGCTCGGTGCCGATCGTGCCCGGGTTGGTCAGCGTGATCGTGGTGCCGGCGAAGTCCGCTACGGCGAGCTTGCCGGTGCGGGCCCGGCGGACCACATCCTCGTAGGCCATCCAGAACTGGCGGAAGTCCATCGTCTCGGCCGCCTTGACCGAGGGCACCAGCAGCTGCCGCGACCCGTCCTTGGCCGTCACGTCGATGGCCAGGCCCAGGTTGACCTGGCTGGGCTCGACGATGGCGGGCTTGCCGTCGAGCTCGGTGTAGGAGCTGTTCATCTCCGGCACCGCGGCCAGCGCGCGGATCACCGCGAACCCGATGAGGTGAGTGAACGAGACCTTGCCGCCCCGGCCGCGGGCCAGGTGGTTGTTGATCACGATGCGGTTGTCGATGAGCAGCTTGGCCGGCACGGTCCGCACACTGGTCGCGGTCGGCACGGCCAGGCTGGCTTCCATGTTGACCGCGGTGCGCGCGGCCGCGCCGCGCAGCCGGGCGGCATCGGGGATGGCCGGCTCGGCGGGCGGGCTGGCCGGCTGCCCGGGCTGAGCCGCGGCCGGGGCGGCCGGGGCGCTGTTGCTGGGCGCCGGGGCGCTCCCGCTGGGCGGCGGGGCGCTGCCGCTGGGCGGCGGGGCGGTGCCCGGGCCGGCGGTGCCCGGTCCGGCGGTGCCCGGCCCGGCGGTGCCCGGCCCGGCGGTGCCCGGCCCGGCGGTGCCCGGCCCGGCGGTGCCCGGCCCGGCGGTGCCCGGCCCGGCGGTGCCCGGCCCGGCGGTGCCCGGCCCGCCCGGCGCGGGTGCGCCGGGGCCGGCCGGCCGGGCCGCGGGCGCGGGCGCCGGGCGGCCGGCCTCAGCCGGTGCGCGGCGCTGCTCGGGCCGGGTCACACTGCCCGCGGGCGGTGTGTAGTCGGCGAAGAAGTTCCACCAGGCCATGTCCACCGACCCGGGATCGGCCAGGTAGCGCTGGTAGAGCTCGTCGACCAGCCATTCGTTGGGCCCGAAGTCCTTAGCGCCGTCGGGATGCTCGGCGGCCGCCCGGCCAGGATCGCTGGCTCCGGTGCGGCTGGATGCGGACTGCGGTGACTCAGCAGACACGGCGGACATCGCCCTCTTCGATGCTGGATTTCTGTCCCTACCCCGGCGTTAAGGCTACCGCCGTGGCACGGCCCGGAGTCCGGGCCACCACCTCATGATCGCCCTGACATGCGCTCCCTGTCATGCGGTGAGAGCCAGTTCACATACGGTCCCTTGGGCACTATGCGGTTGGGGTTGATCCAATCCTGGGTCTGGTAGTAGTGCCGCTTGATGTGGGCGAAGTCCGTTGTGTCGCCAAAGCCCGGGGTCTGGTACAGGTCCCGGGCGTAGCCCCACAGGCCCGGGTAGTCGACCAGCCGGTTCAGGTTGCACTTGTAATGCGTGTAATAGACAGCGTCGAACCGGGCCAATGTGGGATAGAGCCGCACATCCGCCTCGGTAATGCTGCTGCCCAGCAGGTACCTGCGCCGGAGCAGCCGTTCCTCCAGCGCGCTCAGCGTGCTGAACAGCGCGTCGAACGCCTCCTCGTAGGCGGCCTGGCTGGTGGCCAGCCCGGCCTTGTACACGCCGTTGTTGACCGCGTGGTAGATCAGCGTGCTCAGCGCGTCGATCTCGGTGCGCTGCTCCGC
Organism: uncultured Actinomycetes bacterium; assembly: GCA_963834515.1. Classification (GTDB taxonomy): domain Bacteria; phylum Actinomycetota; class Actinomycetes; order Streptosporangiales; family Streptosporangiaceae; genus RYN-230. Next base: position 327,416 of record CAWICB010000005.1, read on the forward strand.
CGGGTACAGGTCGGGCGACCCGGGCCGGTGGTAGCCGCGGAACTCGGTCTCGAACGAGATGGTGATCTGCTGGAAGTCGTTGTCCACGATCCGCTGGCTGCGGGTGTCCCAGACGAACGGCACGGTGAACCGGCCCCGGTACCCCGGATCGGTGATCAGGTAGAGGTCGGACACGAGCCGGGCCCCGGTCACCGGATCGACCCCGCCGGTGCTGGCCGGGAAGCGCCAGCCGCGCTCGTCCCGGATCGGGTCGACCAGGCTGAGCCCGATCACCCGGTCCAGGCCCAGCAGGCGGCGCACGATCAGCGCCCGGTGTGCCCACGGATCGGCCAGCGACGCGTAGAGCTGGTAACGCCCGGGCTCGGCCAGGTACCCGCTCGATCCGTCTCCCGTGATCCGCGTGGCGAACACGTTCGCCTGGCGGACGAATCCGCCCGAAGGCAGGACTTCCGGACCCGTGTCGGGAATCGCTGGCATCCTCCTCCTTTCGCGGCGGGGCAGATCCGGTGCGCTGTCCGAATTGTCAGCAAATGATGGTCGGCCGGGCGGCCCGGGGGAGGCCCTTCGGCGCGATCGGCGGCAGACCGGCCAACCCGCCCGGGCCCACTGGCTAGCATCGCATCTGGAAGCCCCCGATTTCGGGATAATGCGAGGTCACCCCGGAATGGGTCACGGCGGGCCGGTGATCAGCGGGACAGTGGGCGGCGGAAGGGACGGGCCGGTGACGTCACTCACCAGTGAGCTGGCCCGGCTCAGCGGCCCGCTGGCCTATCTGCTGGTCGCCGCCCTGGTGTTCGGCGAGACCGCCATCTTCCTCGGCTTCGTCATCCCGGGCGAGACGGCGGCCGTGCTGGGCGGCGTGCTGGCCAGCCGGGGCCGGGTCTCCCTGCTGGCGCTGACGCTGGTCGTCGTGCTGGCCGCGGTCATCGGCCCGCTGGCCGGCTACGAGATCGGCCGCCATCTGGGCGGGCGGCTGCTCGCCCGGCCGCGGCTGAGCCGGGTCGCGGACCGCGTGGGCCGGGCCCGGTCGGTGCTGCACCGGCGCGGCGGGGTGGCCGTGTTCCTCGGCCGGTTCATCGCCGTGCTGCGGGCCATGATGCCGGCCGTGGCCGGCACGGCCCGGATGCCTTATCGCACGTTCCTGCTCTACAACGTGCTCAGCGCGGTCGTCTGGGGCGTCGGGTACTGCCTGCTGGGTTACGCCGCCGGGTCCGCGTACGCGGCCATCGCGCGCACGGTAGGCACCGGCGTGGCCGTGGCCATCGCCGCGGCCGCGCTCGGTGCGGTGCTGTTCTGGCTGATCCGGCGGCATCGCCGGGCGCAGGCGGGCACGCCGCTGGAAGCCGGCCCGCCCGAGTCCTGAGCCAGGCCGCCCGGCGGGCTGGCTTGGCACATCCGTCAGCCGACCGATGTCTCGGGCCGGCCGGGCCGGCCACGGTGTACCGCATGCACCACGCGACAGCTAAGAACGATGCCGAGCGTGCGCCGGGTGGAGAAAACAGCACACAGGGAAGATTTCCTCCCCCGGCCGCCGTCACGGCCTCGGGCCCGGCCAGGGCCCGTGCCTACCATGGATAACCGGGAGGTGGCGGCAAGTGCGCGAGTTCGGTGAGCTCGAGTCCGCGATCATGGATGTGGTGTGGGCCGGGGACCGGGCTTACCCGGTCCGCGAGGTCCGCGAGCGGCTGTCCTACAACCGGCCTGTCGCCTATACGACCGTGATGACGGTCATGAACATCCTGTACGGCAAGGGCGTGCTGTGCCGCGAGAAGCACGGCCGGGCCTGGCGGTACTGGCCGGTGGAGTCCCGGGAGGAGCATGACGCCCGGCTGATGGCCGAGGTGCTCCGCTCTGGTGGCGACGAGCACATCACCATGCTCCGGTTCGTGGAACGGGTCAGCGAGGAGGAGCGGGAGAGCCTGCGCAGCGCCGTGCTCGACCTGGCCACGCAGGGGCTCGCCGCGTCCTAGGGCTCGCCGCGTCAGCGGCCGAAAACATCCGGACGGCGGTGCTCCAGGCACGGCAGCCGGTCCCGGACCTGTGCGGTCAGCGCGAGGTCCACGTCTCCGGTGCCGATTCCGGGGAACAGCCCGAGATCCAGCCGGACGGTGCCCATCGGGTCCACCAGCATGCTCCGGCCGATGCCGGTGGGGGCCCGGGTCGGTGCTGAGTCCGGGTCGGGGACCTGGCCGGCCGCCGCCACCCAGACGGTGTTCTCGATGGCCCGGGCCCGCACCAGCGTGACCCAGTGCTCCTCCTTGAACAGCCCGGCCGCCCACGCGGCCGGGACCACGAGCAGGTCCGCGCCGCGGGCCACCAGGTCCCGGGCCAGTTCCGGGAACCGGATGTCGTAACAGGTGAGCAGCCCCACCCGCAGGCCAGCCAGCTCGGCCAGCACCGGCTCGGCGCCGGGCGCGACCACTTTGGACTCGGCCTCGCCCAGCGAGTCGAACAGGTGGATCTTGCGGTACGCGGCCACCCGCTGGCCGCTGGCGCTGTACCCCACCGCGGTGTTGTACACCCGGCCGTCCGGCGCGGGCTCGAACACCCCGGCGACCAGGGCTACCCCGGTGTCCCGGGCCGCGGCGGCCAGGGCCGTCCCGAACGGCCCGTCCAGCGGCTCGGCCACCTCCGCCAGGTCGGTACCGAACCGGGCCTGGGTCGCTTCCGGGAACACGGCCAGGTCCGCGCCCTGCCCCGCGGCCCGGTCCAGCGCGGCCCGCACCCGCCCCAGGTTGACCGCGGGATCCGGGCTGACCGGCAGCTGCCCGAGGGTGATACGCATACCGGCAGGGTAGCTCGCTGCTGCACGAACCGGCCGGCCGTGATGTCATGGCCGGGTGAGCAGACCATTGCTGAACCGGCGGCTGGCCGGCCTGGGCACGACGATCTTCGCCGAGATGTCCGCGCTCGCGCTGACCACCGGGTCGGTCAACTTGGGCCAGGGTTTCCCGGACACCGACGGGCCGCGCGAGATCGCCGCGGCGGCCGCGGCCGCGATCATGGACGGCCGGGGGAACCAGTACCCGCCCGGCCCGGGCATCCCCGAGCTGCGGCTGGCCGTGGCCGCGCACCAGAAGCGGTTCTACGGGCTGGACGTGGATCCGGACACCGAGGTGCTGGTCACCACGGGCGCCACCGAGGCCATCGCGGCCGCGCTGATCGCGCTGCTGGAGCCGGGCGACGAGGCGATCGCCTTCGAGCCGTACTACGACTCCTACGCCGCCTGCGTGGCCATGGCCGGCGCGGCCCGGGTGCCGGTGACGCTGCGGCCGCCTGCGTTCCGGCCCGACCTGTCCGCACTCCGCGCGGCCATCACCCCGCGCACCCGGGTCATCCTGCTGAACACGCCGCACAACCCCACCGGGGCCGTGTTCAGCCGGGCCGAGCTGACCGGGATCGCGGCGCTGGCCTGCGAGCACGACCTGCTGGTGGTGTCCGACGAGGTGTATGAGCACCTGGTTTTCGACGGGGAGCACGTGCCGATGGCCAGCCTGCCCGGGATGCGCGAGCGGACCGTGACGATCAGTTCCGCGGCCAAGACGTTCTCGTTCACCGGCTGGAAGGTTGGCTGGGTTACGGCCACCCCGGAACTGGTCAGCGCGGTGCGCACGGTCAAGCAGTTCCTCACTTACGTGACCGGCGGCCCGTTCCAGTACGCGGTGGCCGAGGCGCTGGCCCTGCCCGACGCGTACTACGCGGGGATCAGCCGTGATCTGCAGGCCAAGCGGGACGTGCTGTGCGCCGGGCTGGCCGCGGTGGGTTTCGAGGTGTACCAGCCGGCCTGGCACGTACTTCGTGACCACCGATATCCGGCCGCTGGGCGAGACCGACGGGATGGACTTCTGCCGCCGCCTGCCGGACCGGGCGGGGGTCGTCGCCATCCCCAGTTCCGTGTTCTACGACACCGAGGCGGCCGGCCGCAGCCAGGTGCGGTTCGCGTTCTGCAAGCAGGAGGAGGTGCTGCGGGAGGCGGTGCGGCGGCTGTCTCGGCTCCGGCGAGGCGGGGCGCCGCGGAGCGGTGCTCCCGCCGAGCCGGCGCCCCCGGGGGGCTCCGGGGAGCCGTCCCCCGGGATAGACCGTGCCTAGCCTGGCCCCGGACGACGCGTTCGGCGCCAGCCTGTACCGGGCGCTGGGCGGCGCCGGCAATCTCGTCTTCTCGCCATCCAGCATCGCGACCGCGCTGCGGATGACGCTGCTCGGGGCGCGCGGCGAGACGGCCGCGCAACTGGCCGCGGTGCTGCACCTGGCCACGCCGCAGGACGCCGCGGCCGGCCTGGCCGAGACGTGCGCCCGGCTCGGCGTCCTGGCCACGGGCGACGTCACGCTGCGGGCCCCGAACACGCTGTGGGTCCAGTCCGGGCTGCCAGTGCAGCCGGACTTCACCGCGGCACTGGCCCAGGCGGCGTGCACCGAGTTCCGGGCGGCCGATTTCGGGGCCGCGGCCGCCGCCGCCGCGCAGCAGATCAACGACCTGATCGCGGAGCAGACCGCGGGTAAGATCACCAGCCTGATCGCGCCCGGCATGATCAGCATCGCCACCCGCCTGGTGCTGGCCAGCGCCGTCTACCTGAAGGCCGCCTGGACGTCCCCGTTCCCGTCGGACGCCACCCAGCCGGCCCCGTTCCACCCGGAGCCGGGCACCGAGGTGCAGGTGCCCACCATGCGGCTCCGGGACCGGCTGCGGTACCTGCGCGGCGACGGGTACCAGGTGGTGGAGCTGCCCTACGCGGGGCAGCAACTGGCCATGGTCATCGTGCTGCCGGATGGCCCGCTGCCGCCAGTCGAGGGCCGGCTGGCCAGCGGCGGCCTGGGCGGCCTGCTGACCGGGCTGGGGTCCCGGCCGGTCATCCTGGCCCTGCCCAGGTTCCGGATCACGGCCGGGTTCGGCCTGGGCGACGCGCTGGCCGCGCTAGGCATGCCGCTGGCCTTCTCCAGGCAGGCCGACTTCACCGGCATCACCGAGGCCGAGCCGCTGTGTGTCAGCGAGGTCGTACACCAGGCCTATCTGGACGTGGACGAGCAGGGCACCGAGGCGGCCGCCGCCACCGCGGTGATCATCCGGGCCAAGGCCCGGGTGATGCGGCCCGACCCGCCGGTCGAAGTGACCGTGGACCGGCCGTTCCTGTTCGCCATCATCGATACCGGCAGCGGCCTGCCGCTGTTCCTCGGCCGGGTCACGGACCCGGCGGTGTAGCCCGGGGGACGCCCCCCGGACCCCCCCGATCGGCGCTTCGCGCCGAACGCCGGCTCGGCGGGAACACGCCTGCGGCGCGCCCCGCCTCGCCGGCCTAGCTCGGAGACCTGGCCGGCTGCGAAACTGGATCCATGAGACCTGACGGGCTGCACCATGTTTCGCTCAACGTCCGTGACGTCCCTGCGGCGCTCGACTTCTACACCCGGGTGCTCGGCCTGACCGAGCGCACCGACCGGCCGGACTTCAGCTTCGATGGCGCCTGGCTCGACGCGGGCGGCCAGCAGATCCACCTGATCGACGCCGACGTGCCACCGTCCCTGGGCCAGCATTTCGCGCTGGCCGTCTCCGACCTGGACGCAGTGGTCACGGAATTGCGCGCGCAGGGCGTCACGGTCACCGACCCGGTCCCGGTGGGCACCGGCCGCCAGTCGTTCCTCGCCGACCCGGCCGGGAACCGGGTCGAGTTGCAGGAACCCGGTCACTGAGCCCACTGCGGCTCTAACCTGGGCCCGTGCTCCCCCTCCTGCTGGTCGCCGCCGCGGTCGGGCTGTCCAACCTGGCCGCGGCCATCGGCATCGGCTTCGGTGGCGTCACCGCCCGGACCCGGCTGCGGGTGGCGGTGGTGTTCGGGGCGTTCGAGGCCGGCATGCCCATCGTCGGCCTGGTCATCGGGGCCGGGCTGGCCACCGGCATCGGCCAGCTGGCCCGCTGGATCGGGGCCGGCCTGCTGATCATCCTGGGCGGGGTCACCGTGGTCCGGTCGCTGCGCCAGCCCGCCTGGCCGGCCGACGGCCGCGGGACGCACCCCGCGCACAGCATGGGCCTGGGCCAGCTGATCGTCACCGCGTTCGCGCTCAGCCTGGACAACCTGGCCGCCGGGTTCGCCCTGGGCACGCTGCACATCAGCGTGGCCGAGGGCGCCATCGTGATCGGCGCGGTGAGCGTGGCCATGTCGCTGGCCGGGCTGGAACTCGGCGGCCGACTGGGCACCGCGGCGGGCCGCCGCGGCGAGCAGATCGGCGGCGCCATCCTGGTCGCGGTGGGCGTGGCCCTCGCGGCCGGTGTGCTGTGACGCAGCGGCCTGGCCCCAGTCCAGCCGAGTTGAGCCAGCCGAGTTGAGCCAGCCGAGCTCAGTCAGCTGAAGCTCAGCCGGCCAGGCTGAGCGCCAGCCGCGGGCAGGACGCCACCGCCCGGCGGACCGCATCAGCCGACCGGGCGGGCACCTCCGCCGCCGTGATGTGCAGGTAGTCCTCGTCGTCGAGGTCGAAGACGTCCGGGGCGAGGCCCGCACACACCCCGTTGGCCTCACACAGGTCGCGATCGACCACCACCCGCATCGCCCTGCCTCCTTCACCCGGGACGCCCAGCGCTACAGTACGTCCCGTCCCGCCCGGGGGCAGCTCCTGCCGCCAGCCGCGCGCCCGGGCGGCCGGCTGCCCCCAGCGAGCGTTGGGCAAGTGCGGCCTTTTGAAGGGGGGCCCGGATGGGGATGCCAGCGGGGCTACGGGCAGCGGCCGAGGCGGCCAAGGGGTTCATGCCGCCCGCCGAAGGGCTGGCCCTGTACGCGACCACGGCCGCCTATGCGGCCCGCGGGCCCATCCTGGAGATCGGCAGCTACTGCGGCAAGTCCACCATCTACCTGGCCGCGGCGGGGCGGCAGGGCGGCCAGCTGGTCATCACGGTGGATCATCACCACGGCTCCGAGGAGAACCAGCCGGGCTGGGAGTACCACGACCCGGCGCTGGTGGACGAGCGGACCGGGCGGCTGGACACGCTGCCCGCGTTCCGGGCCACGCTGGCCGCGGCCGGCCTGGAGGACCAGGTCATCGCCGTGGTGGGCCGGTCGGCGCAGGTCGCCACGCTGTGGCGGGTCCCGCTGGGCATGCTGTTCATCGACGGCGGGCACACCGACGAGGCGGCGCAGGCCGACTACGCCAACTGGTCGCCGTGGGTGGCCCCGGGCGGGGCTCTGGCCATTCACGACGTGTTCCCTGATCCGGCCGACGGCGGCCAGGCCCCGTACCGGATCTACCGGCGCGCCCTGGAATCCGGCCAGTTCACCGACGTGTCCCGGCACGGCTCGCTGCGCGTGCTGGAGCGCACCGGCGGCTAGCGCAGGTCCCGGGCCGGCCGGCAGCGCGGCGAGAAGCAGTGCCGGGGCGAGCCCGGCTCGGCCGGCGGCGGCAGCGGCACGTCGCGGAACATGGCCGCGGCGCGGGTGGTGCCGGACAGCACGTCGGCGGCCAGGATCATGGCGGCCGCGGTCCAGCTGCTCCGCTCGGCCGGGAAGTGGGCCTGGTTGGCGAACTGCCACCCGGTCCAGTAGCCGCCGCCGGCGTCCCGCAAGTGCTGGACGTCGGCGTACACCTGCCGGGCCCGCGCATGGTCACCCACCGCGTGCAGCGCCATCACCAGCTCGCACGTTTCCGCCCCGGTGATCCAGGGCTCGTCGCGGACACAGCGCACACCCAGCCCGGGGACCACGAACTCGGCCCACTGCGCGTCCAGCCGGTCCAGCCCGGCCGGGCCGCGTACCGGGCCGGCCAGTACCGGGTAGTACCAGTCCATCGAGAACCAGCTCTTGTCCGCGAACGCCTCCGGGTGGCAGGCCACCACGTGGCCCAGCCGGCCGGCCGCCAGTTCCCAGGCGGGCTGCGGCTCACCCAGGTACTCGGCCAGCCAGACTGCGCAGCACAGGCTCTGGTAGGTGCTGGCGCACCCGGTGAGCAGCGCGTAGCTGGCCGCCATCCCGTCGGCCGCGCGCTGCCACAGGATCTCACCCCGCGGCACCTGCAGCGACAGCACGAACCCCATGGCCCGGCGGACCGTGGGCCACATCAGGGCCAGGAACTCCTCGTCCCCGGTGACCTGGAACTCGTGCCAGGTGCCTACGGCCACGTAGGCGGTCTGGTTGCTCTCCCCGCCGGCGTCGGTCACGGTATCCCCGACGACCCGTTTCGGCCACGAGCCGTCCGCGCGCTGGGTGTGCCGCAGCCAGTCGTAGGCCAGCCGCGCCGCGCTGGTCAGCCCGCAGGCGGACAGCGCCATCGCGCACTCCACGTGATCCCATGCGTCGGTGTGGCCGTCCGGCCAGCTGATCGCGCCTGAGGCGGCCTGCCGGGCGGCGATGTGCTCACCGGTGGCCAGCACCTCGCGGGCGGTGAGGATGCCGGGCACGGCCGGCACGACGCGTTCGGCCAGGCCCGGGCCAGCGCCGGCGGCCGGCCCGCGGCCCACTGAGCTGGCCAGCCCGTCAGGCGGCGGCATGCGCCCGCGTGGTGGCCGGGACGGGGCGGGCGGCCGGCCGGGCGGCCGGCTTCTCGGCGTAGACGACCAGGCTCTTCCCGATCAGCGGGTTCATCGCCCGCTCGGCCAGCCGGGTCACGGCCGGCCGCCGCATGATGTCCCAGACCAGCAGCCGGTGGTAGGCCCGGGCCAGCGGATGGCCGTCGTCGTGCACGCCCACCGCGCACTTGAGCCACCAGTACGGCGAGTGCAGGCCGTGCGCGTGGTGGTGCCCGCCGACCAGCAGCCCAGCCGCGGTGAGTTTGGCTTCCAGCTCGCCGCGGGTGTAGATGCGGACATGGCCGCCCGGCGTGTTGTGGTAGTCCGCGGACAGGCCCCAGCAGACCCGTTCCGGCAGCCAGGCGGGCACGGTCACGGCCAGCTGGCCACCGGGCCGCAGCACCCGGCTGATCTCGGCCAGCGCGCGCTGGTCGGCCGGGATGTGCTCGAGCACCTCGGCCGCGATGACCCGGTCGAACGCGGCGTCCGGGAACGGCATCGCGGTCGCGTCCCCGCACACCGTCCGCGCGCCGGCGCCGGGCGGGGTTTCGCCCGCCTCATGCATGGCCGCGGCCACCCCGGCCACCCCGCGCAGCTCGGCGGCGTCCGCGTCCAGCGCCACCACCGACCCGCCGTGCCGCAGCGCCTCGAACGCATGCCGCCCCGCCCCGCAGCCGAGATCGAGCACCCGGTCACCGGGGCCAACCGGGAGCCGCCGGAAATCGACGGTCAGCACGCCGGGGCCCCGCTGGCCGCGATCGCGGCCCGGTAGCGGTCCACCGTGGCCCGGGCCACCGCGCTCCACGCGAACCGCTCCTGGACCCGCTGCCAGGCGGCCGTGCCCAGCCGGGCCCGATCGGCGGGCGAGTCCAGCAGGTCCCGCAGGGTGGCCGCGAGCACGTCCGGATCGCCCGGCTCGACCAGCCGCGCGGCGTCCCCGGTGACCTCGGGCAGCGCGCCGGTCCGGCTGGCCACCAGCGGCGTCCCGGACGCCATGTGCTCCACGGCGGGCAGCGAGAAGCCCTCGTACAGCGAGGGAACGACCGCGATCTCGGCGCTGGCGCACAGCCCGGCCAGCTCGGTGTCGCTGATCCCGTGCACGAACCGGACCCGGTCGCCCAGGGCCAGCTCCCCGGCCAGCCGTTCGGTCGGGCCGCCCGGGGCTGGCCTGCCCACCACGATCAGCTGCGCGTCCCGCTCCACGGTCAGCTTGGCTACCGCCTGGAGCAGCGTGGCCACCCCCTTGAGCGGCGAGTCCGCGCTGGCCACGGCCACGATCCGGCCGGGCACCCGCGGTTCGTCCCGGGGGTGGAACAGCCGGGTGTCCACGCCCAGCGGAATCACGTGCACCTGGGCTGGGTCGACCCGGAAGTCTCGGCAGATGTCGGCTCGGGACGCCTGCGAAGCGGTCAGGATCGGCCCCACCCGGCGGGCCACCCGGCTCTGCATCCGGACGAACGAGTACCAGCGCCACTTGCCGACCCAGTCCTTGCCGCGCGCCGCGGCCAGCTCGATCCGCCGGTCCACGCTGATCGGGTGGTGGATGCTGGTCATCAGCGGCAGGCCGATCCGGGGCAGCCCGAGCAGGCCATAGGCCAGCACCTGGTTGTCGTGCACCAGGTCAAAGTCGGCCCGCCGGGCGCGCAGCAGGCGCAGGGCCCGCAGGCTGAACGTGAGCGGCTCGGGGAACGCCCCGGTCTTCATGGTGGCGAATTCCAGCACGTCGATCCAGTCCCGGTACTCGCCCAGCCGGGGCGTGCGGAACGGGTCCTCGTCCCGGTACAGGTCCAGGCTGGGCACCGGGCGGAGCAGCGGCCCCGGCTCCAGGTCCGGGTACGGCTGGCCGGAGAACACCTCGACGTAGTGCCCGAGCGCGGCCAGTTCGCGGGACAGGTGACGCAGGTAGATGCCCTGGCCACCACAATGCGGCTTGCTGCGATAGGAAAGCAGTGCGACGCGCAGCGGGTGATCCGTGGTCATCACGCAGGTCCGCACCTCTCGTTTGGCACTTGACGTTCGGCACTGCCCGTCCGGTGGCACTTGACGTTCGGCACTGCCCGTCCGGTTTGTCCGCCGCTGGCTGTCCGTACCGGGGAGGCCCGCCCGCGTGGCCGGTTAGGCAGCGAACATTACCATCGGGTACACCCGTCACCTTGATCCGGGACGGGCCGGTCCGCGATCCGGGACGCGCCGGTCCGTGGCGGCCGGCGGCAGCGCCCGGTCAGGCCCGTAAGCTGCGCCGGCGTGCCCCTGAAGTGGCATGAGCCCGGCGGCAGGGCGGGCCCGGGTGAGCGCCGGGCCCGGCGGCAGGGCGGGCCCGGGTGAGCGCCGGGCCGGTGGCAGGGCCGGCCCGGGGTGGGGGTGGGCCGGGTTACGAGACGCCGGCGCCGACCGCGCTGCCGATCGCGAACGTGATGCCGGCCGCCGCCGCGCCCAGCACGAGCTGGCGCACCGCGCCGCGCAGGAACGGCCGGTCGGTGAGCCGGGCCACCAGCCCGCCGCCGACGAACGCGGCCACCGCGGCCAGGCTCAGGGACAGGGCCAGGGCCAGGGTCAGGCTGTTGATCCGGAACAGGTAGGGCAGCAGCGGGATGAGCGCGCCGATCGCGAACGTCAGCAGCGATGCGGCCGCTGCCGTGTACGGCGAGGGCAGGTCTTCGGGGTCCACGCCGAGCTCCTCGCGGACGTGTATACCCAGCGCCTGCTCGGGATGGGCCGAGATCTGCGCCGCGACCTTGTCGGCCAGCCCGGGTTCCACCCCCTGCCTGCGGAACGTCTCGGCCAGCTCGCGCCGCTCCGAGTCCGGGTTGTACTTCAGCTCGTGGGCTTCCTTGCGGACCTCGGACTGCACCAGCTCGTTCTGCGAGGAAACCGAGACGTACTCGCCGGTTGCCATGGAGAACGCGCCCGCGGCCAGCCCAGCCAGCCCGGTCAGCACGATGAGATGCGGGGAGCCGTGCGAGGCGTTCACCCCCGCCCCCACGCCGGCGATCAGCGAGACGTTGGTGACCAGGCCATCCATGGCCCCGAACACGGCCGGGCGGAGCCAGCCACCGGACACATCCTTGTGCTGGTGCCCGGGCACCTCGTGGTGTTCGCTAATCTCTACTGACATGGTGGGATTTCCCAGGGGGTGTCCGGGCGCGCGCTGGCCGGCGCACCGCTGGCGGGGTACTGAGCATGCTTGCCCGCAACCGGGAGCCAAACCTCCGGCCCGGCATGATTATTCCCCGTCCCCGCGGTCCCGACCCGGCCCGGCCGGGGCGGCGGGCGTGGCCCTGGCCAGCCCAGGCACGGTGTCACGCCCGGTCTCGTCTCGGACACGGTTCGCCGTGGCAGCGTGGCTGGGCCCGCGGAACGTGGTTACGCTGATCTTGCTGCGGCTGCCGGGCATGCTGCCCAGCAGCACGGGCAGGGAGCAGCGTCATACCCCGGGACCCAGGTGGGGGCCAGACCGGAAGGCCACGTCGTGATCACCTTCGAAGGCGTGACGAAACGGTACCCGGGCGGAACGCTGGCGGTAGATGATCTCAACCTGGAGATCCCGGCCGGGCAGACGATGGTGCTGGTCGGTCCCAGCGGCTGCGGCAAGACGACCACGCTGCGGATGATCAACCGGCTGATCGACCCGACCAGCGGCCGGATCCTGCTCGACGGGCGGGACATCCAGCAGTCCGACCCGCCCACCCTGCGCCGCGGCATCGGTTACGTCATCCAGCAGGCCGGGCTGTTCCCGCACCGCACGATCGAGGACAACATCGGCACCGTGCCGCTGCTCATCGGCTGGGGCAAGGCCCGGGCCCGGGCCCGGGCCCGGGAGCTGATGAAGCTGGTCGGCCTGGACGAGAGCCTGGGCCGGCGCTACCCGTACCAGCTGTCCGGCGGCCAGCAGCAGCGGGTCGGGGTGGCCCGGGCGCTGGCCGCGGACCCGCCGGTGCTGCTGATGGACGAGCCGTTCAGCGCGGTCGACCCGATTGTCAGAGCCAGCCTGCAAGATGAGCTTCTCCGGCTGCAGGCGGAGCTGCACAAGACCGTCGTGCTGGTTACGCACGACGTGGAGGAGGCCATCAAGGTGGGCGACCAGGTCGCCATCTTCCGCCCGGGCGGCCGGCTGGCCCAGGTGGACAGCCCGGAGCGGCTGCTCACCGCGCCCGCCGACAGCTACGTGGAGAGCTTCCTGGGCTTCGACCGGGGCATCCGCCGGCTGTCTTTCCTGGCCGCCGCCGGGCTGAGCCTGGACGACACGGCCGTGGTCAGCGCCAGCACGCCGGTCTGGGAAGCGGCCGAGCACGCGGGCCGCACCGGTGAGCCCTGGCTGCTGGTCACCGATGCGGGCCGGAGACCGCGGGGCTGGGTCAGCAGCCACGAGCTGAAGTCGCTGTCCCGCGAGGCTACCGTGGGTGACGCCAGGCTGAGCCCGTACGGGCACACGTTCGGGGTCAGCACCGACTCGCTGCGGGCCGCGCTGGACGCCACCCTGCTGTCCCCGGCCGGCCGGGCCGTCGGGGTGGACGAGCAGGGCCGGGTGGTCGGCGTGACCTCTTACGAACGGCTCGGCGCCGCGGCCGAAGCGGCCGAGCCGGCCGCGGAACCGTCGCCCACCGGAACGAGCTGACCCGCCATGGACTGGCCGCAGGTTCCCCAGCTCATCTGGGAGAACGCCTACCTGGGCGTGGTGCCCGCGCTGCTCGGGCTGATCGTCTCGGTGCCGCTGGGCATCATGTGTATCCGGTGGCGGTGGCTCTATCCGCCGGTGCTGTCCACCACCAGCGTGCTGTACGCGATCCCGTCGCTGGCTCTGTTCATCGTGCTGATCCCGTACACCGGGCTGACCGACACCACCGTGATCATCCCGCTCACCCTGTTCTCGCTGTGCGTGCTGGTGCCGAACGTGGTGGACGGGCTCCGCTCGGTCCCCGACCCAGTCCGGCAGGCCGCCACCGCGATGGGGTTCGGCACGCTGCGCCGGCTGGTCCGGGTGGAACTGCCGATCGCAGTGCCGATCGTGATCGCCGGGCTGCGCGTCGCGGTGGTGGCCAGCATCAGCCTGGCCAGCGTCGGCCAGCTCATCGGGGTGAGCAGCCTGGGCTACCTGATCGTGGACGGTTACCAGCGTGACTTCACCGAGGAGATCCTGGTCGGCGGCGGGCTGATCATCGCGCTCGCGCTGGTCTGCGATCTGCTGCTGGTCCTGGTCCGCCGGCTGCTCACCCCGTGGCGGCCGCGCCGCCGCCGCCGGACCCAGCCCGAGGTCGTGGCCGAGCCGGTGCCCGCGCTGGCCGGAGGTGCCCGGTGAGCTTCCTCAGCTACGCGTGGGACTGGCTGAAGCAGCCGGCTCAGTGGCATGGTTCCGGCGGCATCCCGGTCCGGATCCTGGAGCAGCTCTACTACACCGGCCTGTCCCTGCTCATCGCGGCGCTGATCGCGGTCCCGCTGGGCATCCTGATCGGGCATACCGGCCGCGGCGCGGTGTTCGTGGTCAACCTGGCCAACGCCTGGCGGGCCATCCCCACTCTCGGCCTGCTGGTCCTGCTGACCGTCACGCTCGGCTTCTCCGTGCTGGCCTGGCTCATCCCGCTGGTCGTGCTCGGCATCCCGCCCATCCTGGTCAACACCTATGAGGGTGTGGCCGGGGTCGACCCCGAACTCAAGGACGCGGCCCGCGGCATGGGCATGACGTCCTGGCAGCAGGTACGCAAGGTGGAGGTGCCGGTGGCCACGCCACTGATCATCCTCGGCCTGCGCACTGGGGCGATTTTCGTGGTCGCCACCGCGACTATCGCCGCGTACATCGGCCTGGGCGGCCTGGGCCGCTACATCATCGACGGGCTGGCGACCGACAACTACGGGGAGGTGGCCGGGGGAGCGGCGCTCGTCGTCGTGCTCGCCCTGGCTGTCCAAGCCGTGTTCATCGTCGTGCGGCGGCTCGCCGTGCCGGCCGGCCTGCGCCAGCAGGCCCGCCAGACGTGATGGGGCCTCACCTCAAAAGAAGGGACACCCTTATGTTCCCGACCTCGCGGTTCGCGGCGGTCACACCCGCGCTGCGCGGCATCCGGCTGCGCGGCACCGTGCTCGGCGGCATGGCCGTCCTGACCAGCCTGGTCCTCGCCGCCTGCGGCAGCAGCGGCGGGAGTTCCAGCAGCTCCAGTTCCAGCAGTTCCAACCCGCTGGCGGGCAGCGCGGCCAAGGGCACCGTGGTGGTGGGCTCGGCCAACTTCCCGGAGAACGAGCTGCTGGCCGAGATCTACGTGCTGGCACTGCAGAAGAAGGGGGTGAAGGTAACCTCCAAGTTCAACATCGGCGCCCGGGAGGTCTACTACCCGGAGATCGAGAAGGGCGCGATCAGCGTCATCCCGGAGTACAACGGGGCGCTGCTGACCACGTCCGTGGACCCAACCAGCACGGCCGCCACCACCAGCGACGTGAACGCCGCGCTCAAGGCCAAGCTGCCCTCGTCCCTGGAGATCCTCAACTCCTCCTCGGCGCAGGACAAGGACTCGGTCACGGTCACCGCGGCCACGGCCAAGAAGTACCACCTGGTCTCGATCGGCGACCTCAAGCCGTACGCCAAAACCATGGTGTTCGGCGGCCCGCCCGAGTTCAAGACCCGCTCCGACGGCCTGCCCGGGCTCAAGAAGAACTATGGGCTGACGTTCAAGGGCTTCGACCCGCTGGATGAGTCCGGCCCGCTCACGCTGGCCGCGCTCACCGACGGGAAGGTGCAGGCGGCCGACGTGTTCACCACCACGCCGCAGATCATCACCGACCACCTGGTGGCGCTGGCCGACCCGAAGTTCAACTTCGCCGCCCAGAACGTCACCCCGCTGGTCTACAAGAAGGCGGCCACCAGCACGGTGGTGAGCACGCTCAACGCCATCTCGCTCCGGCTGACCACGGCCGCGCTGCTGGCCATGGACAAGGCGGTCATCCTGGACCACGCCAACTACTCGACCGTGGCCCAGGGCTGGCTGAAGGCCGTCGGTCTAGGTTAGAAGTAGGTTTAGCCCGAACCACCGCATCGCGCCGGCGAGGCGGGGCCCGCCGTAGGCGGGTGCCCGCCGAGCCGGCGTTCGGCGCGAAGCGGCGATCGGGGGGTCCAGGGGGGTCGGCCCCCCGGACAAGTAAGGCGATCGGGGGGTCCAGGGGGGTCGCCCCCCGGACAAGTAAGGCGATCGGGGGTCCAGGGGGTCGCCCCCCGGACAGATAGAGGAGCGATGACTGCCGACCAATCTGGCCCGCGCCCGGTCCGTGCCCCGCGCGGGACCACCCTCAGCTGCCTGGGCTGGCCGCAGGAAGCGGCCCTGCGGATGCTGATGAACAACCTGGACCCGGAGGTGGCCGAGCACCCGGACCAGCTCATCGTGTACGGCGGCTCGGGCCGCGCGGCGCGCAGCTGGAGTGCGTTCGACGCCATCGTCCGGTCCCTGCAGCAGCTGCGGGACGACGAGACGCTGCTAGTCCAGTCGGGCAAGCCGGTCGGCGTGATGCGCACCCACGAATGGGCGCCCCGGGTGCTGATCGCCAACTCCAACCTGGTCCCGCAGTGGGCCACCTGGGAGGAGTTCCGCCGCCTGGAGTCACTCGGGCTGACCATGTACGGCCAGATGACCGCGGGTTCTTGGATCTACATCGGCACCCAGGGCATTCTGCAGGGCACGTACGAGACGTTCGCGGCCGTGGCCGCCAAGCGCTTCGGCGGGTCGCTGGCCGGCACGATCACGCTGACCGCCGGGCTGGGCGGGATGGGCGGTGCGCAGCCGCTCGCGGTGACCATGAACGGCGGCGTGGCCATCGTGATCGACTGTGACCCGTCCCGGATCGCGCGGCGGATCGAGTACGGCTACCTGGACGTGGCCGCGGGCAGCACCGACGACGCGCTGCGCCGGGCGACCGCGGCCCGCGACGCGGGCCAGCCGCTGTCCATCGGGCTGCTCGGCAACGCGGCCGACATCGTGCCCGCGATGCTGGCCGCCAGCGCCCCGATCGACATCGTGACCGACCAGACGTCGGCTCACGACCCGCTGACCTACCTGCCCCGTGGCGTGCCGTTCGGGGACATGGCCGCGCTGCGCGCCGAGGACCCGGCCGGCTTCACCGAGCGGGCCCGGCAGTCGATGGCCGCGCACGTCGAGGCCATGGTCGGCTTCATGGACCGTGGTGCGGAAGTGTTCGACTACGGCAACTCGATCCGCGGTGAGGCGGAGCTGGCCGGCTATCAGCGGGCGTTCGCCTTCCCCGGCTTCGTGCCGGCCTACATCCGGCCGCTGTTCTGCGAAGGCAAGGGGCCGTTCCGGTGGGCCGCGCTGTCCGGTGACCCGGCCGACATCGCCACTACTGACCGGGCCATCCTGGACCTGTTCCCGGATAACGAGCCGCTGGCCCGGTGGATCCGGATGGCTGAGGAGAAGGTGCACTTCCAGGGGCTGCCCGCGCGGATCTGCTGGCTCGGCTACGGCGAGCGGCACCTGGCCGGGGTGCGCTTCAACGAGCTGGTCGAACGGGGCCAGGTGAGCGCCCCGATCGTGCTGGGCCGGGACCACCTGGACTGCGGTTCGGTCGCCTCGCCGTACCGGGAGACCGAGGGCATGGCCGACGGGTCCGACGCGATCGCCGACTGGCCGCTGCTGAACGCCCTGGTCAACACGGCCTCCGGGGCGTCCTGGGTGAGCATCCACCACGGCGGCGGGGTGGGCATCGGCCGGTCCATTCACGCTGGCCAGGTGTGCGTGGCGGACGGCACCCCGCTGGCCGGGCAGAAGCTGGAACGGGTGCTCACCAACGACCCGGGGATGGGCGTGATCCGGCACGTGGACGCCGGGTATGAGGAAGCCGAGGACGTGGCTGTACAGCGCGGGGTCCGCGTCCCGATGCAGCCGCGATGAGCACGTTTGCCGCGCTCTGGGACTCGCTGCTGCCCATCGGCCGCGATGCCGCCACCGGCGGCTACCGGCGGTTCTGCTGGACGCCGGCCGAGCTGGACTGCCGGGCCTGGTTCGAGGCCACCGCGGCGCAACGCCGGCTCCGGGTGCAGGCCGACGGCAACGGCAACCTGTTCGCGTGGTGGGATGTGCCTGGCGGCGCGCCCGCTATCGCCACCGGCAGCCACCTCGACTCGGTGCCGGATGGCGGGGCGTTCGACGGGCCGCTGGGCGTGGTGTCGGCGTTCGCGGCCCTCGACGAGCTGCGCGCGGCCGGCTTCCAGCCGGCCCGGCCCATCGTGGTGGCCGCGTTCGCCGAGGAGGAGGGCGGCCGGTTCGGCGTGGCCTGCCTGGGCAGCCGGCTGCTCACCGGTGCGATCGGCCCCGATACCGCGGGCGGTCTCCGGGATGGCGACGGGATCACGTTCGCGGCGGCCATGCGGGCGGCCGGCCAGGACCCGGCCCGCCTCGGCCCCGACCCGGACCTGGCCGGGCGCATTGCTACCTACGTCGAGTTGCACGTGGAGCAGGGCCGGGCCCTGGCTGACCTGGGCGCTCCGGTCGGCCTGGCCGAGGGCATCTGGCCGCACGGCCGGTGGCGGCTCGGCTTCACCGGCCGGGCCGACCACGCCGGCACCGCGCGGCTGGCCGACCGGGCCGACCCGATGCTGCCGTTCGCGCACACCGTGCTGGCCGCCCGGCAGGCGGCGGCCGATCTGGGCACGCTGGCCACTATCGGCAAGGTGCGGGCCGAGCCCGGGGCGGCCAACGCGGTCAGCTCGTCGGTGCACGCCTGGCTGGATGTCCGGGCCGCCCGCACCAGCCAGCTGGACGCCACCGTCGATCAGGTGCTTACGGCCGCGAGCCGGGCGGCCGAGTCGGGCCAGGTGGCGTTCGGCTGGAAAAGAGAATCCTGCACCGCGGCGGTGCAGTTCGATGCCGGGCTGCGGGAACGGCTGGCGGCGGCCCTGGCCGGCCAGGGCATCGAGGCGCCGGTACTGCCCACCGGCGCCGGCCACGATGCGGGCATCCTGGCCGCCCGGCTGCCCACCGGCATGCTGTTCGTGCGCAACCCGACCGGCGTGTCGCACTCGCCGGCCGAGCACGCCGAGGCGGCCGACTGCGCGGCCGGGGTGACCGCGCTGGCCACCGTACTGCGGGAGCTGGCCGGTTGACCGGGACCCGGTACTGGCACGCCGAGCTGGCCTGGCCCGGGGCCGGGGAGGTCCAGGCCGGAGTGCTGATCGAGGCGGCCGGCCCGGTGCTGCGCACGGTCGCCCCGGGGGTGGCGGCCGGCGCCGTCCCGCCGGGCACCCAGCGGCTGGCCGGGCTGACCCTGCCCGGGCTGGCCAACGCGCACTCGCACGCGTTCCACCGCGCGCTGCGCGGGGTGACCGAGACGGGGCAGGGCACGTTCTGGACCTGGCGGGAGCGGATGTACCAGGTGGCCGGGCGGCTGACCCCGGACAGCTACCTGGCCCTGGCCCGGGCCGTGTACGCCGAGATGACGCTGGCCGGGGTGACCTGCGTGGGGGAGTTCCACTACCTGCATCACGGCCCGGACGGGGTGCCGTACGCCGATCCCAACGAGATGGGCCGGGTGCTGGTGCGGGCCGCGGAACAGGCCGGCCTGCGGATCACCCTGCTGGACACGTGTTACCTGTCCGGCGGGCTGGCCCCGGACGGGCGCGCCGAGCCGCTGTCGCTGGTGCAGCGGCGGTTCTCCGACGGTGATGCGGACCGCTGGGCCGCGCGGGTGGCCGCGCTCGGCGGCGACGAGCACGGGGTACTGGCGCCGCACGCCCGGGCCGGGGCGGCCATCCACTCGGTGCGCGCCGTGCCGCCCGGCCAGATGCACCCGGTGGTGGCCTGGTCGCACAGTTGCGGTGCGCCGCTGCACGCGCACCTGTCCGAGCAGCCCGCCGAGAACGAGGCCAGCGTGGCCGCCTACGGCGGCACCCCGGCCCAGGTGCTGGACGGCGCGGGCGCCCTCGGGCCGCGCAGCACCGTGGTTCACGCCACCCACCTGACCCGGCAGGACGTGGCGCTGCTCGGCGGCAGCCGGAGCTGTGCCTGCCTGTGCCCGAGCACGGAGGCGTTCCTGGCCGACGGGATCGGGCCGGCCGCGGCGCTGGCCGGGGCAGGCTGCCCGCTGTCGCTGGGCAGCGACAGTCACGCCGTGGTCGACCTGCTCGGCGAGGCCCGGCTGGTCGAGCTGGGCGAGCGGCTGCTGACCGGTGAACGCGGTCATTTCGGCGCCGCCGCGCTGGCCCAGGCGGCCTGCGGCGCCGGGCACGCCTGCCTGGGCTGGCCGGAGGCCGGGGAGATGGTTCCCGGCGCCGTGGCCGACCTGGTCACGGTGCGGCTGGACACCCCCCGGCTGGCCCGCGCCACCGCGGCGAGCGCGCTGGCGTCGGTCATCTTCGCCGGTACCGCGGCCGACGTGTCGAACGTGGTGGCCAGCGGGCGCGACGTGGTGCGCGCCGGCCAGCACCTGCTGGTCCCCGACGTCCCGGCCGCCCTGTCCGCCGCCATCGGCCCGCTGCTCAGCTAACCGGGCCAGCCAGCCGGCCGGCGGTCCGTGGCTGGTGTGGCCTGCGGCTCAAGTCACCGGGTAGTGGCTGAGCCCCGGTCCGGCCGGTGCTGCGTAGTGCGCTGGGCCCAGATACGCACCAAAATGCACCGCGCAGCCGGTCGGCCCCGAGCGCGGTGCTGCGGGGTGGCAGCGGGCGGACCAGCTAAGCCGGTGGGCGGAGCCGGGCGCGGGCGGCACCCAGGCCCTCGGCCAGGGCGGCGAGCTGGGCTGGGGTGAGCGCGTCGATCAGGTTCTCCCGGACCACGCAGAGATGCCCGGGAGCGGCGCGGGCCAGCGCCGCACGGCCGGCCGGCGTGAGCACGGCCAGCACGCCCCGCTCGTCCGACAGGCACTTCTCGCGGCGCACCAGGCCGGCCGTTTCCAGCTGGCTGACCTGGTAGGTGAGCCCGCTCCGGGACACGATGATCACATCCGCGAGGTCGCTCATCCGGAGCTGGCCGTCCAGGGCCGACTCCAGCCGGGACAGGATCTCGTACTGCGCGTGGGACAGCCCGGCGTCCTGCTTCAGCTGCCGCTCGATAGCCCGGTCCAGCAGGTGGCTGACCTCGAGGAAGGCCAGCCAGGCGGCCATCTCGGCCGGTTCGAGCCAGCGCTGGCCGTCATCCGGCGGGCCGGCGGGCGGGGCCGCCCCGGGCGGGTCCACGGGCTCTGTCACACTGGCCAGCCTACCGAGTATGGTTTGAATCTGAACCAACCGAGCGCCCAGAAGTGAACCGGCGCCGCCACCCGGGAATATAGTTCAAATTTGAAGAGTTGACCCGGGCGACAAGGCCGCCGGAACGCGTGCTGGCCGCCGGAACACGTGCTGGAGGAAGCGATGTCCGAGAACACCGGGCTGGCCAATAACGGCCCGGAACAGGCCGGCCCGGAGCAGGCCGGCCCGGAGCAGGCCGGCCCGGAGCAGGCCGGCCCGGAGCAGGCCGGCCCGGAGCACGCCCGGCGGGAGCACACCGGGCGGATGCCCGCCATCTACCTGAGCCACGGCGCGCCGCCGCTGGCCGATGACGGCAGCTGGCCAGGTCAGCTGGCCGGCTGGGCGGGCCAGCTGCCGAAACCGGCCTCCGTACTCATCATCTCGGCGCACTGGGAGGCCGCGCCGCTGGCCCTGGGCGCGACCAGCCGGGTTCCCCTGGTCTATGACTTCTGGGGCTTCCCGGAGAAGTACTACACCGTCCGCTACCCGGCGCCCGGCGCCCCGGAGCTGGCCGAAGACGTGCGCAAGCTGCTCCGCACGGCAGGCACCCGGGTGGCGGACATCCCGGACCGCGGGCTGGACCACGGCGCGTATGTGCCGCTGGCCGAGATGTACCCGGATGCGGACGTGCCGGTGCTCCAGGTGTCCATGCCTACCCTTGACCCGGAGGGGCTGTACCAGATTGGCCGCAAGCTGGCCCCGCTACGCGACCAGGGGGTGCTGATCGTGGGCAGCGGGTTCTTCACGCACAACCTCCGCGCGCTCAGCATGGACGGCCGGGTGGCGCCGGTAATGGCCGAGTTCGACCACTGGGGTGCCGACGCGCTGGCCCACGGGGACCTGGATGAGCTGCTGGACTTCGAGCACAAGGCACCGGCCGCGCGCCAGGCCCACCCGCGCACCGAGCACTTCGCGCCGCTGTTCGTCACGCTGGGTGCCGCGGACGGCGACCTGGCCGCAGCCCGGAGCGTGATCGACGGCTTCTGGTTCGGCATGGCCAAGCGCTCCATCCAGGTCAACTGACCCAGCCAGCGCGGCCGCCCGGACTGTCCCGGTAGCGTGAGCTGCCGTGAGTAGCACCCTGATCACCAACATCGGTGAACTGGTCAGCCACGCCGGCCCGGACACGGGTCCCGGCCCCGGCCAGCCTGGGCCGGGCCCGTTCTGGTCGGCCAGGGACGCGGCGCTGGTCATCGACGATGACCGGGTGGCCTGGACCGGCCCGACGGCGGCGGCCCCGGCCGCCGACCATGCGGTCAACTGCGCTGGCCGCACCGTGCTGCCCGGCTTCGTGGACTCGCACGCGCACCTGGTGTTCGCCGGGGAACGCAGCGCCGAGTTCGCGGCCCGGATGGCCGGCCGGCCGTACCAGGCAGGCGGCATCCGCAGCACGGTGGCGGCCACCCGGTCGGCGCCGGATGCCGCCCTCCGGGCCAACCTGGCCGCGCTGGCCGGCGAGATGCTCAGCCAGGGCACCACCACGCTGGAGTGCAAGACCGGTTACGGGCTCACCGTGACCGACGAGGCCCGGTCGGCCGCGCTGGCCGCCGAGGTCACCCCGGAGGTCACGTTCCTCGGCGCGCACGTGGTGCCCGCCGAGTACGCCGCGGACCCGGGCGGCTATCTCGACCTGGTCTGCGGGCCGATGCTGGCCGCGTGTGCGCCGCACGCCCGCTGGGTGGACGTGTTCTGCGAGGACGGGGCGTTCGGCGCGGACGAGGCCGCGGCGGTGCTGGCGGCGGGCCGGTCGGCCGGGCTGATTCCCCGGGTGCACGCCAACCAGCTCGGCCCCGGCCCGGGTGTCCAGGTCGCGGTGGCGGCCGGGGCGGCCTCGGCCGACCACTGCACGTACCTGAGCGACGCGGACGTGGCCGCGCTGGCGTCGTCCGCCGTGGTGGCCACGCTGCTGCCCGGGGTGGAGTTCGCCACCAGGCAGCCATATCCCGACGCGCGGCGCCTGCTCGACGCGGGGGTCACGGTGGCGCTGGCCACCGACTGCAACCCCGGCTCGTGCTTCTCGTCCAGCATGCCGCTGTGCGTGGCGCTGGGCGTCCGGGAGATGCGGCTGACCACCGAGGAGGCGGTGTGGGCGGCCACCGCGGGCGGCGCCCGCGCGCTGCACCGCACCGATGTCGGGCACCTGGCCCCCGGGGCGCGCGCCGACCTGGTCCTGCTGGATGCCCCGTCGTACACCTATCTCGCCTACCGGCCCGGCGTTCCGCTGGTCAGTGCGGTCTGGCAGGCCGGGCGGCTGGCCTGGCGGGCCGGGCGGAAGCCGGAGTGGCAGGGCGGGCGCCCGGCCTGGCCGCTGGGGTGACGATGCTCTGGCCTGCGGGACGTACGGCTGGCCCGGCCGTGTTCGGTACGGTTCTGGCGTGTCGCTGCCGGGGATAGTGCCTGAAGGCAGGCACAATACGACGAGGCCCCTCCATGTATGAGATGGAGGGGCCTCGCGCTGCCTGGCCGCGCTGCCCGCCGGGCCTGGGGAGGCCGGTCTCCCGGCTGTCCCCGTAGCCGCCGCCGGGCCACGCTGGCCTGGCCGCCCACTGGTCACTGGTACCCGCCCGGAGCTCCGGTCACCCAGTGCCCCCGGCGTTCCGGGGTCTCCCCCGGCTGGCCCGTCTT
This sequence comes from uncultured Actinomycetes bacterium, assembly GCA_963834515.1. Lineage (GTDB taxonomy): Bacteria > Actinomycetota > Actinomycetes > Streptosporangiales > Streptosporangiaceae > RYN-230. The sequence goes on from CAWICB010000005.1 coordinate 350,731, forward strand.
CAGTGGTGAGAGCAGTTTTACTGCCGCCGGACAGTGCTGCACAAGGCCTTGCTGCGGGCGATTTGAAGATTCTTTGGTCATCCACAGGCAATCCACCGGGCGTCCGGCGTTTTCCCCCGCGCCACCCGGGCCGTCCACCGGTCATCCACAACCAATCCACAACCCAGTTACCGAACGCCACTCGGTGCGGCCCGGGCCCGGCCGGGGGCGGCCGGCCGCCACCGGCCGCGGCCGGGTTACTTCGTGCCGACGCCGCCCCACAGGACGGGGCCGCCGGCCGGCCCGGTGGCGGCTGCGGCCGCCCGGGCGGGTCCGGGCGCCACTCGGGCAGCCGGACCACGCCGGGCGGCAGCAGCCGGAGGCCAGCGAAGAACCGGCTCACCTGGGCGTGGCTGCGCGGGGTGACCGGCTCGGCCAGCAGCCCGCTGAGCGGGCCGGCCAGGTTGGGCCGCGCCGGGCCGCCAGTATCGCTGGCCGGCTGGGACAGCACCAGGAAGCTGCCCGGCGGTACCGCGTCGAGCAGCGTGGCCACGATCTGGCCGGGGCCGGCGTCGTCCGGGATGAACTGCAGGACCGCATTCAGCACCACGGCCACCGGCTGGGTGAGATCCAGCTGGCCGGCCGCTTCGGCCACGATCTTCCCGGCGTCCCGCAGGTCTGCCTCCAGGTAGCTGGTGCTGCCGTGCGGGCGGCTGGCCAGCAGCGCCCGCGCGTGGCCGAACACCACCGGATCGCGGTCCACGTAGCAGACCAGCGCGTCCGGCGCGATCGACTGGGCCACCTGGTGGGTGCTGTTCGCGGTCGGGAGGCCGGCCCCGATGTCGAGGAACTGCCGGACCCCGGCCTCGGCCGTGAGGTAGCGCACCGCCCGGACCAGGAATGCCCGGGTGGCCCGGACCGATCTGGCCAGGCCGGGGAGCCTGGCCATCGCCTCGTCGCCGGCCTCCCGGTCCACCGCGAAGTTGTCCCGGCCGCCGAGCCAGTAGTCGCGGACCCGGGCGATATGGGCTGCGCTCGTGTCGAGCCGGGCGGGCGACGGGCCGTCGCTGGCCGTGTCACCCGGCACCTTGGTGCCGTTCATCGGATGTGCCTCTCACGCTGCAGGCTCACTGGGGAGTCCCGCGCTGCCGGCCGGCCCGCCGGGGTGCTGGCGGGGGCTGAGTGCCCCGGCCGTCCGGAAAGCCGGGGCCAGCATATTCAGCGCGGCTGGGTGGCCGGGACGCCGGAGCGCCGGGGCCGGTCAGCTGCTGCTGGTGGCGAGGTAGCGGCCCGCGAACCTGATCAGCGGCTCGCCCGCCTCGGCCAGGTACGGGACATGCCGCACGGCCGCGATGGCCAGCAGGTGATCGCCGGCCGGTATCCGCTCGGTGACGCCGCACTCCAGGGCGGCCAGGCCGCCGTCCGGGATCAGCGCGCCGGATACCTGGCCCCGCTGATGGGGCACGCCCTCCAGCATCAGCCGGGCGCCGGGCCGGCCGGCCGCGGCGAACCGGCCGGCCAGCGCCCGCTGCCCGGCGGCCAGCACGGTCACCGCGAACTGGTCAACCCGGCCGAGCAGCTCGGCCGGGTAGGACCCGGCCATCAGCGAGACCAGGATCAGGGGCGGCGCGGCGGACACCGGGCAGAACGCGCTCACCGTGGTGCCCACGTCGTCCCGCCCGTCGGCCATGGTGACCAGTGTGACGCCGGTGGCGAAGGCGGACAGCGCGTCGCCCAGCCCGGCCGTGCTGCCGGTCACCGGTGCCGGGCCGCCCCGGTCACTGGATCACCCACCGCCCGGGCAGCAGCAGCGGGCCGTAGGACGGCAGGCCGGCCTGGGCCGCGAGCTGCCACACCGGGCCCCAGGCCTCGGCCAACAGGGACGTGCGGGCGGCCGGGCGCTCCTCACTGGACGCGGGCGGCCGGACCCGGTCCAGCGGGTGGCTGCGCGGGTAGAGCCGCACCGGCGCGGTGTCGGGCAGCGCCGCCTTCCGCTTGGCCACGTCCAGTGCGGTGTCCAGGCCGCCCAGCGAGTCGACCAGCCCGATGCCGGCCGCATCCGCGCCGGTCCACACCCGGCCCCGGGCCACCTCGTGCACCCGCTCCTGGGCCAGCCCGCGGCCGGACGCGACCTTGCCCGTGAAGTCGGCGTAGATACGGTCCAGCCAGCTGTTGATCTTGGCCCACTCGTCCTCGCGGAACGGCCGGGACGCGGTGAACATGTCGGCGTGAGCACCCTCGGTCACCACGTCCGACGTCACGCCGGCCCGCAGCAGCGCCTCGTTCAGCACCGGCTTGCCGCTGAGCACCCCGATGGACCCGGTGATGGTGCCCGGCTGGGCGATGATCGCGTCGGCGGCCATGGCGATGAAGTAGCCACCGGACGCCGCCACCTCACCCATCGACACCACGACCGTCTTGCCGGCCTGGCGGGCCCGTACCGTCTCCCGCCAGATCGTGTCGGACGCCACGTACGAGCCGCCGGGGCTGTTCACCCGCAGCACGATGGCCTTGACCCGGTGGTCAGCGATGGCACTGCGCAGCGCGGCGCTCAGCGTGTCCGAGCCTATCGGGCCGCGCAGCAGCGGGCCGCGGGAACTGCGGCCGCGCCGGATGGCCCCGGATGCGTAGATCAGCGCGACCGAGTCCGCGCCGGGCCGGGGCAGCGTGCGGGTCCGTTCGGCCAGCACACGGGCCCGCTGGTAGCGGCTCAGGAAGAGCAGTTGCGTGTCCGGGCCCACCTCTTTGCGGACCGCCTCGTACACCTCGTCCCGGTAACCCAGCGCATCGACCAGGCTGCGGTCCAGGGCCTCGCTGGCCTGGAACGGGCCGCTGTCGATCAGCGCCCGGGCCGCCTCGCCGGAAATCTCCAGCCGCTCCGCGATGGCCGCGGTGATCTGCTCCACGATGGAGGCGGCCATCCGCTGCAGTTCTTCCCGGGCCGGGCCGGAGAACCCCTGCTCGGTGAATCGTTCGGCCGCGCTCTTGTACTCTTCCCGCTTGCCGACCTGGAACTCGACCCCCAGCTTGTCCAGCGCGCCACGGTAGAACCAGTTCTGCACGCTGATGCCGGTCAGCCCCAGGTCCCCGGACGGCTGCAGGTAGATCCGGTCGAACGCGGTGGCCAGGTAGTACGGCACGTTCCCGGGCGAGAAGTCGCCGAACGTCTCCGCCCAGGCGACCGCGAGTTTGCCCGAGCCCGCGAACGCCGCGATTGCGGCCCGCAGTTCCTGTACCTGGGCCAGCCCCATCCGCTGCCCGCCGACCTTGGCCACCAGCGCCCGGACCCGCTGGTCGGTGCGGGCCCGGCGCAGCCCGTCCAGCACGTCGGCCAGCCGGGGCCGCCGCATCGTGGCCAGCGCCGTCAACGGGTCGGTGGGCGGTTCCTCCGCGATCCCGTCGCTCAGGTCCAGCTCGAGGATCAGCGGAGCCGTCCGCCGCTGGCGGAACGTGGTGATCCGGTCGGTCAGCGTGGAAGTCACCATGCGAGCAGCTTACGGCCCCGCCGCGTGGGGCGGGCGGCTGCCTGGGCTGCGCTATCGTCGGACAGGGCCGAAAGGACGGTAATGGCCGAAGGGGATGGCAATGGCTGGGCTGATTGCGCTCAGGGCCACCGTCACTGGGGCAGGCATGGTGCGGCCGGCCTCCTGGCCTGCGCCCCTGGGCATGACGGGCAGACCAGTGTGCTGCTCATCCTGCGCGCGGACTGGACCCAGCACGCCGGGACCTGGGGCCCGCCGGGTGGGGCCCGGGACAGCCACGAGTCCGCGGCGGGAGCCGCACTGCGCGAGGCGGCCGAGGAGTGTGCCGTGCCGCCGGGCGCGGCGCGCATCCACGGCCTGCTCGACGACGACCACGGCGGCTGGTCCTACCAGACCCTGGTGGCTGGTGCCGACCGCCCGTTCGGCGTCCGGGCCGCCAGCCGGGAGGCGCCCCGGGTGGCCTGGGTTCCGGTGGATCAGGTCGGGTCGCTGCCGCTGCATCCTGGGTTCGCGGTGACCTGGCCGGTCATCCGCGAGGCGGTCGAGCCGGTGACCATCATCGTGGACGCGGCCAACGTGATCGGCTCCCGGGCCGACGGATGGTGGCGGGACCGGGCCGGGGCGGCGGCCCGGCTGGGCCGTGAGCTGGCCGGGCTGGCTGGGCGTGGCATCACCCAGCTGCCGGCCGGGGTGCGGGCCGGCGCGCTGGACCGGTGGTTCCCGCAGTACATCCTGGTGCTGGAGGGGCAGGCCAAGGCGGCCCTGCCGGAGCTGGCCGACGCCGACGGGGTCCGGGTGGTAGCCGCCCCCGGGTCGGGTGACGACACCATCGCCGAGCTGGCGGCCAGCACCCGCGGGTCCCGCGTGGTGGTGACCGCCGACCGTGAGCTGCGCCGCCGCGCCACTGCGGCCGGCGCTACCGTGACCGGCCCGCGCTGGCTGCTCGATCTGCTGTAGCGGCGCCGCTGGGGTCAGCCAGTGGCCCGTGCGGCGCGGTCACGGGCCAGCCGCCGCAGGATCGGCCGGGCGGCGAAGTACGAGCCAGCCAGCGCGCTGCCGCCGATGCCCAGGTCGATGGAGATCCGGCCCTGCCTGGCCCAGTACACGTCCCTGAGGTCGAGCAGCAGCGCGAACTCGTCCACGATCAGGGCCAGGGCCGCACCGTAAGTGAGCGCCACCGCCGGGTGCCGCCGGGTCCGGTCCTCACCACGGACCGCGACCGCCCCGACCCCGGCCAGCATCCCGATGCCCCACATGTAGTGGTGCAGGTGTTCACCACCCAGGCTGAGGTTGCGGAATGGCCCCCGGCCCTCCCGGATGCTGTAGGTGATGCCGCGGACCGCGGTGAACGTCCCGGTGAAGGACAGCCAGCTGAGCAGTGCGCTGCGCTGGCCCGGGTCGAGTTCCTCGTGGTAAGCGGTGCGCACGGCGGTGGCCGGTGTCTGTTCTGCCGTATTTGCGTGAACTTCAGTAGCCTGCGTCACGGCTCTTTCACCTTCCCCTCTCTGCACATCCTTCCGCATCGCCGCCGCATTGCCGCTATCAGCGCGGTGCATTTTGGGTCACCCGTGACCACAAATGCACCGCGCTAACACAGAAGCTGGGTGTGGGGTGGGTCACGGCGCGGAATGGGCGGTCTGTGCTTGGGTCAGGAGGTGACCCCAGCTGATCTGGTCGTACTCGCCGTGGCCGGGATCGCCGCGGGCATCGTCAGCACGGTGGCCAGCCTGGCCTCCCTGGTGTCTTACCCGGTGCTGCTCGCGCTCGGGCTGCCGCCGCTGGCCGCCAACGTGACCAACACCGTGTCGCTGTCTTTTACCGCGGTCGGCGCGGCGGCGGGGTCGCGCCCGGAACTGGCCGGCCAGGGAGCCCGGCTGCGCCGGCTGGGCCTGGTCACCGGGCTGGGTGGCGCCGCGGGCGCGGCCATCCTGCTGCTGACCCCGGCCCGGACGTTCGAGGCGGCCGCCCCGGTGCTGATCGGCGGGGCGTCCCTGGTGCTGCTGCTTCAGCCGGCGCCGCAGGCCGGGCCGGCGGGCACCGGCCTGGCGGCTGGGCCGCCCGCCCCCGGCCCGGGCGCCGGGCCGGGCGCCCCGGCCGCGGCGGATGCGTCCGGCTCGGCGGACGGCGCTCGCGCGCCGAGCGCACCGGACGCGGCGGACGGACCGGACGCGCCGAGCGCGCCGAGCGCGGCGGACGGACCGGACGGACCGGACGCGCCGAGCACACCGGACGCGCCGAGCGCACCGGACGCGGCGGACGGACCGGACGCCGCCGCCGCGCCGGGCCGGCCCGGCGGGCCGGGCCGGCCCGGTACGGCTGGGGGGCCGGCCCGGCGCTGGCCATTCCGGGTTTCCCGGCCCCGGCCGGGAAACCCGGACCGCGAGCAGAGCCGGGCCCGGCTGGCGATGCTGTTCTGCGTCGCCTGCTACGTGGGGTACTTCGGCGCGGCCGGCGGGATCCTGATGCTGGCCGTGCTGATGCCCATGCTCAGCCAGTCGCTGGCCCGGACGAACGCAGTGAAGAACGTGATCAACGGGCTGGCCAACGGGGTCGCAGCGATCGGTTTCGCCGCGTTCGGCCCGGTCCGCTGGGCGGCCGTGCTGCCGCTGGGCGCGGGTTTCCTGATCGGCGGGTGGACCGGGCCGGCCCTGGTCCGCCGGATCCCGGGCCGGCTGCTGCAGATCCTGATCGCGCTGGGCGGGATCGGCCTGGCCATCAGGCTCGGCCTGAGCGCCTACCACTGACGCCGTAATCCGGCCCAGGCCGGATTACGGCCGGATAACACCCTGGCCGGGCGGGCCGGCCGGGCTCAGCCTGCGTCGGGGACGAGCCACAGCACGCCCAGCGGCGGCAGCGTGAGCACGGCCGACGCGGGCTGGCCGTGCCACGGCTCGGGCACCGCCTCGATCACGCCCAGGTTGCCCACCCCGCTGCCGCCGTAATCGGCCGCGTCGGTGTTGACCAGCTCCCGCCAGCGGCCGGCCTCGGGCAGCCCGAGCCGGTACTGAGAGTGCGGGCCGCCAGAGAAGTTGGCCACGCACACCAGCGTCCCGGGCTGGCCCGGTTCGGCCCGGTCCCCGGCCAGCCGCATGAACGACAGCACGTTGCCGGCCGCGTCGTTGGCGTCGATCCAGCGGAACCCGGCCGGTGAATTGTCCAGCGCCCACAGCGCCGGGGCGCCGCGGTACCCACGGTTCAGGTCGGCGACCAGTTTCCGGGCGCCGGCGTGGTACTCGTACTGGAGCACCCACCAGTCCAGGCCGCGCTCGGCCGACCACTCGCTGCCCTGCCCCCACTCCGAGCCCATGAACAGCAGCTGCTTGCCCGGATGGGCCCACATGTAGGCGAGCATGGCGCGCAGCCCGGCGAACCGGTTCCACTCGTCGCCGGGCATCCTGCTCAGCAGCGAGCCCTTGCCGTGCACCACCTCGTCGTGGGACAGCGGCAGCACGAAATTCTCGCTGAACGCGTACATCAGCGAGAACGTGATCTCGTTGTGGTGGTACTGCCGGTACACCGGGTCCAGCGACATGTAGCTGAGCGTGTCGTGCATCCAGCCGAGGTTCCACTTGTAGCCGAAGCCCAGCCCGCCCAGGTGCACCGGGCGGGTCACCCCCGGCCAGGCGGTCGACTCCTCGGCGATCATCATGGTGCCCGGCACCCGGCGGTAGCAGGCCGAGTTGACCTCCTGCAGGAACGACACCGCGTCGGTGTTCTCCCGGCCGCCCTGTGCGTTCGGCGCCCACTCGCCCGCACGCCGCGAATAGTCCAGGTACAGCATGGACGCGACGGCGTCCACCCGGAGCCCGTCGGCGTGGAACTCCTCCAGCCAGTACAGCGCGTTGGCGACCAGGAAGTTGCGCACTTCGGTGCGCCCGTAGTCGAAGATCAGCGTGCCCCAGTCCGGGTGCTCGCCGCGGCGCGGATCCGGGTGCTCGTACAGCGGTGTGCCGTCGAACCGGGCCAGCGCCCACTCGTCGCGCGGGAAGTGGGCCGGGACCCAGTCCAGGATCACCCCGATGCCGGCCTGGTGCAGCCGGTCCACCAGGTGGCGGAACTCGTCCGGGCTGCCGAACCGGGCCGTCGGCGCGTAGTACGAGGTGACCTGGTAACCCCACGACCCGCCGAACGGGTGCTCGGCCACCGGCAGGAACTCCACGTGGGTGAAGCCCAGGCTGGTCACGTACTCGGTCAGCTCCTCGGCCAGCTGGGCGTAGCTCAGCCCGGGCCGCCAGGAGCCGAGGTGCACCTCGTACACGCTCACCGGCTGGCCGACCGACTGGCGCCGCGCACGGGAACTCAGCCACTCGGCGTCGCTCCATTCGTAGCGCGAGGTGTAGATGACCGACGCGGTGGCGGGCGGGCGCTCGGCCCGGCTGGCCATCGGGTCGGCCTTGCGGTGCCACCGGCCGTCCGCCCCGCAGATCTCGAACTTGTAGTGGGTGCCGTCGCCCACGTCGGGCAGGAAGATCTCCCACACCCCGGCGCCGCCCAGCGAGCGCATCGGGTGCCCGCGGCCGTCCCAGTGGTTGAAGTCGCCGATGACCCGGACGCCGCGGGCGTTCGGCGCCCACACCGCGAACGCGGTGCCGGTCACCGGGCCGTACTGGCGCACGTGCGCGCCCAGCACCTGCCATAGGTTCTCGTGCCGCCCCTCACCGATCAGGTGCAGGTCCATCTCCCCCAGGGTGGGCAGGAAGCGGTACGGGTCGTCGGTGACCAGTTCGGGCAGCGGGCCGCCATTGCCGTCCGGGTAACTCACCGCAACCCGGTAGTCCGGCACGTCGCCGAGCGGCAGGGTGGCAGCGAACACGCCCTCGTGCGCGTGCTCGGCCGGGAAGCGGCGGCCGTCGGGCAGCACCACGGTGACCGTCTTGGCCAGCGGGCGGAGCACCCGGACAGTCACCCCGCCCGGCCCCGGATGGGCGCCCAGGATGGAGTGCGGGTCGTGGTGCGTGCCTGCCACCACACGGTCGATTTCCCCCAGGCTGACCTCAGCCTGGTCACGCTGAGTAACCATATTTTAGGCGTCCTTAGCCGCTCAATCGTCGGCGATCGAGCCGAGGGGGATGGCGATCCAGCCCGGCCGGTGCCTGGCCTCGTACATCACCTCGTAGACCGCCTTGTCCAGGACGAAGGCGCGCAGCAGGATGGCGTGCGTGCCCGGATCGGTACCGCCCGCCGCGGCGTACCCGGCGCAGAACGCGTTCTGGTTACGCCGGACCCAGTCCACGGCGGCGGCGTGCAGCCAGTCTTCCGCACGGTGCGCCAGCAGCTGATGGCGGGCCGCGTAGTCGAAGGACCGCAGCATACCGGCCACGTCGCGGAGCGCGGAGGCCGGCGCGCGGCGCTGGGCCAGCGGGGTGGCGGGCTCGCCCTCGAAGTCGAGCACCACCCAGCCGGTCTGGGTGCGCAGCACCTGGCCCAGGTGGTAGTCCCCGTGCACCCGCTGCACGGTCAGTGCGACGTCCATCTTGGCCAGGTCGGAAAACGCGCCGCCGAGCGTGTCCACGTGCTGGCGCAGCTCGGGTACGGCGGCGATGGCCTCGTCCAGCCGGTGAAACATGTCATCGGCCAGCCGGCTGATCGCCTCCGCGGGCAGTTCCTCGGTGCCGAACGCCCGGGCCAGGTCCCGGTGCACCTCGGCGGTGGCCTCGCCGAGCCGGTAAGACTCGCCGGCGAAGTCGCCGCCGGCGTCCGCCGCGGCCTCGGTCTCGCTGGCATACAGGTCACGGACGCTGGTCGCGGCCAGTGTCCAGCCGTCGGTGGCGGCGCGCAGGTAGGCGGACAGGATGCCCAGCACGACCTGGGCGCCGCTCAGCGTGGCCTCGATCCAGCCCAGCGGCTGGGCGATGTGCTTAGAACCGAGGCGGTGCAGCGCCCGGTTCACCTCCAGGTCGGGGTTGATCCCGGCGGCGGGCCGCCGGAACACCTTGAGGATGCTCTCCTCGCCGAAGATCAGGCTGGTGTTGCTCTGCTCACCGGTCAGCACCAGGCTGTCCAGGTCGGTGTCCAGCCCGGTCCCGGGCTCGGGGCGGAACCGGACCGGGCCCACCTCGGCCCCTTCCGCGATGGCCCGCAGCAGCAGCCTGGTCAGCTCCGGGTCGTGCAGCGCGTCGTACGCCTGCCGGTCATCTGGGGCCCGCCCGATCAGCACGTGCCGTAGCTCATCTGGGAGCTCGCTGCGCAGGCCGAGGAAAAGCTGGTAGGAGTCCACCCGGCCGCGCTGGGTTACGGCCACGATGAGATGGCGCAGGCCGGGCTCGCCGCAGGCCAGCTCGGTGTCTGCCACAATCGCCACATCGAGGATCCTGGCACCCTTGCCGGCGAACCAGCGCTGCGACGGGATCCACTCCGCCAGCGTTTCCTCAAATGTCATATTTCCGGTCTACCCCGTCCCCGGGGAACATGCAGCATCATGTCGATCATCATCTCGCCGGTTACTTTGCGTAACCAGCCTGGTGCGGCCGCCCGGTCGCCCTCACCGCGGGTGCTCTCCCCGCGGCTCGGGCAGGATAAACCAGTAAAAACCGTGCCCAGGCAGGGTAAGCAGGTAGCTGAGGTCGCCGATGGGCGGGAACGTAACCCCGCCCATGCACTCGACCGGGGTGACGCCCTTGAACCGGCGCAGGTCGAGCTCGACCGGCTGCGGGAACCGGGACAGGTTGTTGACGCACAGGATGCGGTCGGTGGCCTCGGCCCCGCCCGGCGCGGTGTATTCCCGGACGAACGCCAGCACGCTCGGGTTGGACGAGCTGAGCTCCTCGTAGACACCCAGCCCGAACACCGGGTGCCGCTTGCGGATCTCGATCATCCGCTTGGTCCAGTGCAGGAACGAGCCCGAGTTCTTCTGCTGGGCCTCGACGTTGAGCGCCTGGTAGCCGTAGATCGGGTCCATCAGCAGCGGCAGGTAGAGCCGGGCCGGGTCACAGGTGGAGAAGCCGGCGTTGCGGTCCGGCGTCCACTGCATGGGGGTGCGGACGCCGTCCCGGTCGCCGAGCCAGATGTTGTCCCCCATGCCGATCTCGTCGCCGTAGTACAGCACCGGTGAGCCGGGCAGCGACAGCAGCAGCGCGGTAAACAGCTCCAGCTGGTTCCGGTCGTTCTCCAGCAGCGGGGCCAGCCGCCGCCGGATCCCGATGTTGGCCTTCATCCGCGGGTCCTTGGCGTACTCCGCGTACATGTAGTCGCGCTCGTCGTCGGTGACCATCTCCAGCGTCAGCTCGTCATGGTTGCGCAGGAAGATGCCCCATTGGCAGTTGGCCGGAATGGGCGGCGTCTGGGCCAGGATTTCTGAGATGGGGTAGCGCTGCTCACGCCGGACGGCCATAAAGATGCGCGGCATCAGCGGGAAATGGAATGCCATGTGGCATTCGTCGCCGCCGGTCTCCGCGTCGCCGAAGTACTCGACCACGTCGGCCGGCCATTGGTTGGCCTCGGCCAGCAGCACCCGGTCCGGGTACAGCCGGTCCACCTCGGTGCGGACCCGCCTGAGGTACTCGTGCGTTTCCTTGAGGTTCTCGCAGTTGGTGCCCTCGCGCTCGTACAGGTAGGGCACCGCGTCCAGCCGGAAACCGTCGATGCCCAGATCCAGCCAGAACCGGAGCACTTCCAGCATGGCGTCCTGAACCTTGGGGTTCTCGTAGTTCAGGTCCGGCTGATGGGAGAAGAAGCGGTGCCAGTAGTACTGACCACGGACCTGGTCGTAGGTCCAGTTCGAGTGCTCACTGTCCACGAAGATGACCCGCGCCTCCGGGAACCGGTCATCGTTATCGGACCAGACGTAAAAGTCCCCATAGGGACCATCCGGGTCGGCGCGGGACGCCTGGAACCACGGATGCGAATCGCTCGTGTGATTCATCACCAGGTCGGCGATCACCCGGATACCGCGATCATGCGCCTGGTCGACCAGGTCCACGAAATCCCCGATGTTGCCAAAATCTGGCAATACGGAAGTGAAATCCGAGATGTCGTAACCGCCGTCGCGCAGCGGTGAGGCGTAGATCGGCAGCAGCCATATGCAGTCGATGCCCAGCCACTGCAGGTAGTCCAGCCGCGAGGTCAGGCCGCGCAGGTCACCGGTGCCGTCCGAGTTGGAGTCGTGGAACCCGCGGACCAGCACCTCGTAGAACAGCGCGCGCTTGTACCAGTGCGGGTCGCGTGGCCGCTCGAAGGAAAACGGGTCTGGTATCGGCTCGCCGGGCGGCGCCGAGAAACTGGGCCAGGGCTCCGGGAGCGGGAGGCCGGGAGGGGCGGGACGGCCCGGCTCAGGCTCTGTAACCACTGCGGCTCCTGCGGAGGTATCGGGCTAATTCAGGCAGACGGGGACGTCTTCACCTGAAAGATGTGGGCAGGCTCGGCGGCCGGGTCGAGGCGCACGTAATTGGCTTGCCCCCACCGGTACGACTGACCGGAAAGCTCGTCGACCACAACGAAGTCCGCGGAGCTTTCCATTCCGAGCTCAGGCAGGTCAAGCCAGACAGTTGCCTCTCGCGGCTGGTGCGGATCAAGGTTCACGACGACCAGGACGGTGTCCTCGGCCTCGGCCAGGCGCTTGGAGAAGCAGATCAGCTCCGGCTGGTCGGCGTGATGGAACCGTAGATTACGCAGCCAGTGCAGCGCCGGGTGGCTTCTCCTGATCGCGTTGAGCCGGGCGATATACGGCGCTATGCCGGCCGGCCCCTGGTCGGCCAGGGCCCAGTCCCGCGGCCGGTACTGGTACTTCTCCGAATCCAGGTACTCCTCGCTGCCCGGCCGGACCGGGACGTTCTCGGACAGCTCGTAGCCTGAGTAGATGCCATAGGACGGGGACAGCATGGACGCCAGCACGGCCCGGATCTTGAACGCGGGCGGACCGCCGTGCTGCAGGTACTCGTGCAGGATGTCCGGCGTGTTGGCGAAGAAGTTGGGCCGCATGTAGGCGGCCGCGGGGCCGGCCAGCTCGCGTGCGTACTCGGTGATCTCGGCGGCCGTGTTGCGCCAGGTGAAGTACGTATAGGACTGGTGGAACCCGATCTTGGCCAGGGCCGCCATCATGGCCGGCCGGGTGAACGCCTCGGCCAGGAACAGCACGTCCGGGTCGGTGCGCGCGATCTCGGCCAGCAGCCGCTCCCAGAACGGCAGCGGCTTGGTGTGCGGGTTGTCCACCCGGAAGATGCGCACCCCGTGCGACATCCACACCCGGACCACCCGGAGCACCTCGGCGTAGATGCCCTCCGGATCGTGGTCGAAGTTGAGCGGGAAGATGTCCTGGTACTTCTTGGGCGGGTTCTCCGCGTAGGCAATCCGGCCGTCAGCCCGCTTGGTGAACCACTCCGGGTGCTCGGTCACCCACGGGTGATCGGGCGAGGTCTGCAGGGCCAGGTCGAGTGCGACCTCCATGCCCAGCTCCTGGGTCCGGGCCACGAAGTTGTCGAAGTCCGGGAACGTGCCCAGATCGGGGTGCAGCGCGTCGTGCCCGCCCGCGGGGGAACCGATCGCCCACGGCGAGCCCGGGTCGCCCGGCCCGGCCTGCAGCACGTTGTTGGCCCCCTTCCGCGCGGTGGTCCCGATGGGATGCACCGGCGGCAGGTAGACGACGTCGAACCCCATATCAGCAATATCGTCCAGGCGGCCCTCAGCGTTGCGCAGGGTGCCACTGCGCGGCTCCCGGTAACCCATCGGGTCGACGTTGACACCCTCGCTGCGCGGGAAGAACTCATACCAGGCCCCGTACAGCGCGCGCTGCCGGTGCACGATCACCGGGTACCGAGCCGACCGGGTGATCATGTCGCGCAGCGGGTACGCGGCCAGGACGGCCAGCACCGGGCCGGACGACGCGGCGGCCAGCCGGTCCCAGGGCGGCACGGCCGGATCGCGGAGCAGCGCGGCCAGCTCGCGGAGCGCGGCCCGCGCGGCCCGCGCCTCCTGGGCGGCCACAGCCGAGCTGGCCCACCGCCCGCCGGCCGGTATCCCGGGTGGGCAGGGCAGCCTGGCTGGCCGGATTCCGTGCGCGGCCCGCTCCAGCAGCAGCGCGCCCTCGGTGAGCATGAGCTCGGTCTCCAGGCCGCGGGGCACCTTGATCCCGGCATCGTGCCGCCAGTGCGCGATGGGATCGCCCCACGCCTCCACCTGAAACTGCCACAGCCCCTCGGCGCCCACCGTGACCTCGGCGCCGTACCGGTCGGTGCCCGGCGCGAGTTCGCGCATCCGGGCCAGTGCGGACCGCTCGCCGCCCGGGCCGCGCAGCACCACGCCGGCCCCGAGCATCTCGTGTCCCTCACGGAACACGGTGGCGGTCACCTCGAAGGTCTCGCCGGTCACCGCCTTAGCCGGGCGGCGGCCGCAGTCCAGGACGGGGTCGACGTCCAGGATGGGAATGCGTCCGATCACCAGGGAACGTTACCCAGTCTGACGGCTGGCATGCGCAGCGGGCCGCCCGTTAGACCCGAGAGTTTTCCCGGTCCCCGGTGGCCGGGGCCGGCCGGGGCCAGCCGCGCCAGCCGGGCGTTCGGTATACGTTTTGGGTGGCGGTAATGAAACCGTCCTGGTCCGGTGCGGCGGCCCGGAATTTGCCAACCGGGTTCGCGGCATTCACTCCTGACGGTTAAGGTCACTGCCCGTGAGAGCCATCCGCCGGTTCACTGTCCGAGCCGCACTGCCCGACTCGCTGGCCCCGCTCCGCGAGCTGACCCTTAACCTGCGCTGGTCCTGGCATGCCGAGACGCGCGACCTGTTCGCGTCGATCGACCCGGCGGGCTGGGACGCGTCCGGGCACGACCCGGTCGCGCTGCTCGGCGAGGTGCCGCCGGCCCAGCTGGAGAGCCTGGGCGCGGACCCGGCGTTCCTGCGCCGGCTGGCGGAGGCCGCGGACGAGCTGCACCACTACCTGTCCGGCCCGCGCTGGTACCAGCAGAGCGCCGGCCCGGCCGGGCCCGCCGCGATCGCCTATTTCTCCCCCGAGTACGGGATCACCGAAGCGCTGCCGCAGTACTCCGGCGGCCTCGGCATCCTGGCCGGTGATCATCTCAAGGCCGGCAGTGACCTGGGCGTGCCACTGATCGGCGTGGGCCTGCTGTACCGGCACGGCTACTTCACCCAGTCGCTGTCCCCGGAGGGCTGGCAGACCGAGCGGTACCCGGCCAGCGACCCGAACGGGCTGCCGCTCAGCCTGCTCCGCGACGGTACCGGGACCCCGGTCCGGATCAGCGTCGCGCTGGCCGAGGACAAGATGCTGTCCGCGCAGATCTGGGTGGCCCAGGTGGGCCGGGTCCCGCTGCTGCTGCTGGACTCCTACGTCGAGGACAACGAGCCGACGCTGCGCGAGGTCACCGACCGGCTGTACGGCGGCGGCGGTGATCACCGGCTGCGCCAGGAACTGCTGCTCGGCATCGGCGGGGTCCGCGCGGTGCGGGCGTTCTGCGCGCTGACCGGGCACGCGGCACCGGAGGTGTTCCACACCAACGAGGGGCACGCCGGGTTCCTCGGGCTGGAGCGGATCAGGGAGTACGCCGAGCTCGGCCTCAGCTTCGAGGACGCCCAGGAGCTGTGCCGGGCGGGCACCGTGTTCACCACCCACACCCCGGTGCCGGCGGGCATCGACCGGTTCCGGCGGGACCTGGTGGTACGGCACTTCAGCGGGTCGGCGGCCGACCCGGCGCTGCCGCTGGACCGGGTGCTGGCGCTGGGCGCGGAGACGTTCCCGGGCGGTGATCCCGGCGTCTTCAACATGGCCGTGATGGGGATGCGGCTGGCCCAGCGGGTGAACGGGGTCAGCCGGCTGCACGGCGAGGTCAGCCGGGAGATGTTCGCCGGGCTGTGGCCCGGGTTCGACCTCGCGGAGGTGCCGATCGGCTCGATCACCAACGGGGTGCACGCGCCCACCTGGGTGTCGGCCGAGATGCTGGACCTGGCGGGCGGCCCGGCCGAGGACGCGGCCACGGCCCAGCTGCCGGAGGACGGGCACGCCTGGGAACGGGTCGCACACACCGCCCCGGCCCGGCTCTGGGAGATCCGCCACACGCTGCGCGGGCGGCTGGTCACGCTGGCCCGGCACCGGCTGCGCGCGTCGTGGCGGCAGCGCGGGGCCAGCGACGCCGAGCTGGCCTGGACGGACGAGGTGCTCGACGACAGCGTGCTGACCATCGGTTTCGCCCGCCGGGTGCCGTCCTACAAGCGGCTCACCCTGATGCTGCACGACCCGGCCAAGCTGACCGCGCTGCTGCTCGACCCGGAGCGGCCCATCCAGCTGGTCATCGCGGGCAAAGCGCACCCGGCCGACGACGGCGGCAAGCGGCTCATCCAGCAGATGGTCCAGTTCGCCGACGACCCGGCCGTGCGGCACCGCATCGTGTTCCTGCCCGACTACGACATGGCCATGGCCCGGGCCCTGGTCCAGGGCTGCGACGTGTGGCTGAACAACCCGCTCCGCCCGCTTGAGGCGTGCGGCACGTCCGGGATGAAGTCAGCCCTGAACGGCGGGCTCAACCTGTCCATCCGGGACGGCTGGTGGGACGAGTGGTACGACGGCGCGGACGGCTGGGCCATCCCGTCCGCGGACGGCGTGACCGACCCGGAGCGCCGCGACGAGCTGGAGTCGAACGCGCTGTACGAGCTGCTGGCGCACACCGTGGCGCCCCGGTTCTACGACACCGGCCCGGACGGGCTGCCGCGCCGCTGGCTGGAGATGGTCGGGCACACGCTGCGCGCGCTCGGCCCCCGGGTCCAGGCGTCCCGGATGGTGCGCGACTATGTGCAGGGCCTGTACGTGCCGGCCGCGCGCGCGTCCCGCGCGCTGGGCGACGGGGCGGACGCACTCGGCCAGCCGGTGCCGTACGCGGCCGCCCGGGACCTGGCCGCCTGGAAGCGCCGGGTGACCCGGGCCTGGGGCGGCGTCCGGATCGAGCACGTCGAGGGCGAGGACGGCGATCAGGGGCCGGGCAGCAGCCTGGTGGTGCGGGCCACGGTGGCGCTCGGTGAACTGTCCCCGGACGACGTGAACGTCGAGGTGGTGTACGGCCGGGTCGGCGACGCGGACGAGATCATCGACCCGGCAGTCAGCTCGCTGGCCGTGGAGGCCGGGCCGGAGGACGGGGTAGCCCGGTTCGCGGGCAAGGCCGAGCTGGGCCGGCCCGGCCCGTTCGGCTACACGCTCCGCGTCGTGCCCCGGCACCCGCTGCTGGCCTCCGACGCGGAGTTGGGCCTGGTCACGCTGCCCGAGGCGCCGGCCGGCCTGACCACTGGCGACTTGCGGTAGTCCGCGAGGTTCATCCCCGAACAGAAACTGCTGCAGGTAGTCGGCAAATTACGTTCCGCACGTAAACCGCTGTGCGTGGCAGTGCGTCTACTTTTTGCAACGTGCTCGCGGGCTCTTCTGGAACCTGCTCTGCGGGCGCATGATGGAGGGGCAGGGTTCAGGCACTGCAGCAGCAAAGCCCGGGGGGGCCATGAGAATCCGCTACACGTTATGGCAGCTGCATGACGCTGTCGTGTCTCCTCCCGTGGACACTGGCGCCCCCACCACGTGAGAGGACACACACCCGTCATGAAGCAAGACACACACGCCGAGAATAAGCTCCTGACGCCGTCCGAGGTCGCGGCCTTGTTCCGGGTTGATCCGAAAACGGTGACCCGGTGGGCGCAGCAGGGCAAGCTCCACTCGATCAGGACGCTCGGCGGCCACCGCCGCTACAGCGAGGCCGAGATCCACGCCTTCCTGGAGGACTCACAGGGGGTGCCGCAGCCGCGCGCCGCCGGGGAGTAGCCTCCACCTGGGCCCTGGGCGGGCGGCGCAATGCCCCCGGCTGGACACTGGCCCAGCCGGAGGTGCGTCATGGGTGAGCTCGTCACGGTCAAGATCGATCAGGCCATCGCCACGATCCGGCTGGACAGACCGCCGATGAACGCGCTGAACGCCCAGGTCCAGGACGAAATCGCGGCGGCCGCCGGTGAGGTGTCCGCAGATCCGGCGTGCCGCGCGGTGGTGCTCTACGGCGGGCCGAAGCTGTTCGCCGCGGGCGCCGACATCAAGGAGCTGGCCGGGACCAGCTACCCGCAGATGGCGGCGGACTCCCGGCGGCTCCAGGCGTCGTTCACCGCCGTGGCCAGGATCCCCAAGCCGGTGGTGGCGGCCATTACCGGGTACGCGCTGGGTGGCGGCCTCGAACTGGCGCTGTGCGCCGACTTCCGGGTGGCCGGCCAGGGGGCGCGGCTGGGCCAGCCGGAGATCCAGCTCGGCGTGATCCCGGGTGCGGGCGGCACCCAGCGGCTGCCCCGGCTGGTCGGCCCGGCCCGGGCCAAGGACATCGTGTTCACTGGCCGGCTGGTCGAGGCGGCCGAGGCACTCGACATCGGCCTGGTGGACCGGGTCGTCCCGGATGCCGAGGTCTACGACGTGGCCCGCTCGCTGATGGCCAGGTACGCGACCGGGCCCGCGCTCGCGCTGCGCGCGGCCAAGCAGGCCATCGACGACGGCCTGGAGACCGACCTGGCCACCGGGCTGGAGATCGAGCGGCTCCACTTCGCCGGCCTGTTCGCCACCGAGGATCAGCGCACCGGGATGCGCAGCTTCCTCGAGAATGGTCCTGGGCAGGCCACCTTCGCCGGGCGGTGACACTGGGGGAGGCGAACCCGCAGGCCAACCATCCCCGAGGAGCAGCCATGACTGAGCCGGTCCCCAGCCCCGACCTGGACCTGGTCACCGCGGCGCTGCGCGCGGACAGTGCCGACGCGGCCATCTACGCGCAGGTGCTGACCGAATCCCTCGGGGACTCGCTGCCGCCCGGATGTGTGACCATAGAGCGGGACCGTTCCGTATCCGACCGGATGCACGGGCGGCCCGGCAAGGTATCCAAGATCACTGTCCGGCTGGGGGAGCAGGTCATGACGCTGGCGGTCCGCGCCGGGCAGCCGACCGCGGAGGTATGCCGGGAAGTGCGCGGGGTGGTGCTGTCCCGGCAGCCGGTGCCGGTGCACGAATGGGCGGCCGAGCTGGCCCGCGCGCTCGTCGGCTACGCCGAGCAGAATGCCCGGACGGCCGAGGCGCTGCGCAGGCTGGTCACCGGTACCTAGGCGGGGGTGGCCATGCCCGCACGGCGTCCGTTACCGGTGTTCCGGTACCGCTTCTACCTGCGTTCTGTCCCGTCCCCGGGGAGCAGCACGAGGGTAGTTCGTAGGCTGGGGGGGCGATGACAACAGCGGATCACATGCCGGACCGGCTCGGCGCCTACCGCCTGCTCGACCGAATCGGCGAGGGCGGCATGGGAGTCGTGTACCTCGGCCGGGACGCCGAGCAGCGCTCGGTCGCGATCAAGGTGCTCCGTCCCGCGGTGGCTGGCGACCCGAACGCCCGGCGCCGGCTGGCCCGCGAGGTCGAGACCATGCGCCGGGTACGCAGCCCGTTCGTCGCCGAGGTGCTCGACACCGACGTGACCGGGGACACCCCGTATATCGTGACCCGCTACGTGCCCGGCCGCACCCTGGACGACGTGGTGACCCAGGACGGCCCGCTGACCGGGGCCCGGCTGGCCCGGCTGGCCAGCGGGCTGGCCGGGGCGCTGGCCGCCATCCACGCGGCCGGGGTGGTGCACCGCGATCTCAAGCCGGGCAACGTAATGCTGGTGAACAGCGATCCGGTGGTGATCGACTTCGGGATCGCGCAGGCGCTGGACTCCACCCGGCTGACCCAGACCGGCATGTTCATGGGCACCCCGGGCTACCTGGCCCCGGAAGTGATCGAGGGCCAGCCCGCCGCGGCCGCCGCGGACGTGCACGCCTGGGGCGGCACGGTCGCTTTCGCGGCCACCGGCCGGCCGCCGTTCGGCACCGGCTCGTACGAGACGATCTTCTACCGGATCGTGAACGGCCAGCCTGACCTGGCCGGGGTGCCCACGCCCATGGCCGGGCTGCTGGGCGCCGCGCTGCGCCGCAACCCGGCGGCCCGGCCCGCGGCCAGCCAGCTGTGCGCCGCGTCCGCCGCGCTGGACGTGGCCGCGCTGCAGCCGGTGCCGGTGCCCGGCGGGCTGGACGGCGGGCGGCTGGCCCCGGGCACCCGGGCCGACGCCCCGGTGCGCTACCCGACCCAGGACGCGTTCGCTGCCGGGCCTGCCGCCGCTGGGCCCGCCGCCGCTGGGCCTGCCGCCGCTGGGCCTGCCACGGCTGGGCCTGCCGCCGGGCCCGCCGCCACCGTGCTGCCCGGCGCAGCGGCCGGGGCAGGCCGGCCGCGCACCCAGCCGATGGCTGCCGCCGGCCAGCTGCGCCCCGACGACTTCGCCGACGTGCTGCCCCCGGTCAACTACCAGCCCGTGGCGCCCAACGGCTACCCGGCCGCGGCCAGGGACACGTTCGCCGGCGGCGGGGCGGCCGCCGCGGCGGCCCGCCCGGCCGGGCCGGCCACCGCGGGCCGGGACCGTGACTGGGCCGCGCCGCGGCGGCAGCCGCTGCTGGTCCTGGCCACCATGGTGGTCGCGGTGTGCCTGGCCATCGTGCTGCCGGTGGCCGGCACGCTGCTCGCGCTGGCCATGCTGACCTTGCTCCGGGCGGGTGATCTGGCTCACCGCGGCTCGGACCAGCGGGGCGCGGTGATGAATGTGGCCGCGTTCCCGGTCTTCGTGGCCCGGTCCCTGATCGGCACGCTGCTCCAGGCGCCACTCGCCCTGATCGCCGGGGTGGCCGCAGCCGGCCTGACGTACCTGACCGTGCCCGGCTCGTCGCTGGCCCACGCGATGTCCTACGCGGCGGGTGCGCTGGTCGCCTGCTACGCGTACGGCCCGGGATCAGCCAAGGGCCGCCGGCAGCTCAACCGGGTGTTCTCGGCCGTGGTGACCAGCCCCGGCGTGCGGATGGTGGCCCTGCTCGCGCTGGGAGCGCTGGCCGTCGCGGCCATCGCCACCGCGATGACCTCGCCGGCCGCGTTCTGGCCGCTCGGCGCGCCCACCGGCACGCTGGTGCACCTGCCCGCGTTCCCCGGCGTGGGCCGCCTGCCCGGTGTATTCGGCCATCTGCCCCGGCATTTCCTGCGCGTCCATCTGTAGCCAGCCGTAGTAGCCAGCGGCTGGACGGCCGCGGCCGCCCAGCCGGCCGGTGCTGGGTCAGCTGGCCCGCCGCTCAGGCAGGTTCCCGTCCGCTGCGGCCCGCCCTGCCCCGGCGGCTGCTGGCGGCCCTGGTGACCTCCCCGATGCCGGTCGGGTGGGCTGCGGGACCTTGTCCCGGCCGGTCGGCGGCAGCGGCCGGACGAGCCCCAGCGAGACGACCTCGTTGGCCAGCCGGACCCGGCGGTTGGTGCCCTCGGGAATGCGGAACTTCTGGTACAGCCGGAGCAGGTGCTGCTTCACGGCCGCCTCCGTAACCACCAGGTCCGCGGCGATCTCGCGGGCGGTGGCCGGGGCCACGAATGCCTCATCGGACAGCGCCGGGCGGCACAGCGAAGTCAGCACGTCCAGTTCGCGCCGGGTCAGCTCCGGGCTCGGCGGCCGGCGCAGGTCTACTTCGGCGGTCAGGTCCTCGGCGGGCAGGCCGCCGATCCGGCAGCGGGCGTTGCCGAACGTGAGCACGTCACCGTCCTCCAGGACGCGGCGGGCCACCAGCCGCCCGTTGACCCGGGTGCCGTTGCGCGATAACCCCAGATCTGTGACATAGGCGTAAGGACCGCGGCGGACGATCTCCGCGTGCAGCCGGGACACGCTCGGGTCACTGAGCCGGATGTCTACGCCGGCGCCACGCCCGATCGTCGTCACGGCTTCGCACAGCTGGATAACATCCCCGCTGTCCTCGATGCGAATATAGGGGCCGTCCACAACAGTTCCTCCCGCTTGCCCGACTGGTCACAGATCTCTCTCCGTCCAGTTACCCTTCGCGGGCCGTTCCGTACCCATTTCGCACCCCCCCGTTTTAGCCGCCCAGCCCGCCCATGGCGCCCGGCCTGGCCCGCTGCTGGCCAGCCCGGCCCGAGCCCGATGGGCGGCCGGAAGTACACTGCCGAGCGAGCCATCGGGAGGTAGCCAAATGGTGGACAAGCCGTCCAAGGGCCTGGCTGACGTCGTCGCCGCATCGACCGCGCTGAGCGACATTGATGGCCAGGCCGGGCGGCTGTTCTACCGGGGCTACGACATCGATGACCTGGCCGGGGCCGCGACGTTCGAGGAGATCGCCTACCTGCTGCAGCGCGGCGCCCCGCCCAGCCGCGCCGACCTGGATGGTTACCAGGCCGAGCTGATCAGCGGGCGGATCCTGGGCAAGCTGGTCAGCTCGACGCTGAACGAGGTTTCCGCGGCGCAGGGCCCGATGGAGGCGCTGCGCAGCCTGGTCTCGCTGGCCAGCGCCGAGGACCCGGACAAGGACTCCAACGCCGCCGCGGCCAACGCCCGGAAGGCGGCCCGGCTCACCGCCCAGCAGCCGGTCCTGGTCGCCGCGTACCACGCCGCGCGGCAGGGCCGGGAGTGCCCGCGCCCCGACCCGGACCTCAGCCTGGCCGCCAACTTCCTGCTCCAGCTGCGCGGCAGCGCCCCGTCCGGGCGGGACGCCGAGATCCTCGACACCTGCCTGGTGCTGCACGCCGACCACACCATGAACGCGTCCACGTTTGCGGCCCGGGTGTGCGCGGCCACGCTGTCGGACATGCACTCCGCGGTGGTGGCGGCGCTGGGCACGCTCAAGGGCCCGCTGCACGGCGGGGCCAACGAGCAGGTGATGCGCGGGCTGGAGGCTATCCGGGCCGAGGCCGGCGCCGACCCGGTGGCCGCCGTGGGCCCGGCCGTCCGCGGCCGGCTGGCGGCGGGCGAGAAGGTCATGGGGTTCGGGCACCGGGTCTACAAGACGGAAGACCCACGGGCCACCCACCTGCGCGAGATGTCCGCGGAACTGGCCGCCCGATCCGGCGACGACGCGTACTACCGGATGTCCCGGGTCATGGAGGAGACCGTGTTCGCGGAGCGGGGCCTCTACCCCAACGTGGACTTCTACGCGGCCACCGTCTACCACTACCTGGACATCCCGACCGACCTGTTCACCCCGGTGTTCTCGGTCAGCCGGATGGCGGGCTGGACCGCGCACGTGATGGAGCAGCACGCGGACAACCGGCTGATCCGCCCGGACAGCGAGTACGTCGGCGAGGCCCACCTCACCTGGGTGCCGCTGAACGGGCGGTGAGCCAGCGGCCAGCGGGATGCCCCGGACGGCGCCCGGCCGTGCCGCAAACGGAGACACCCGGCCGGGTGAGCAAGCGGCCGGACGTGCCCCGGGCGCGGTAGCGTCAGGAGTGCAGCAGGGCGCAGGCGGTGCGGGACAGGGAAGGAAGCAGCGCGAGCGGTGAGCGACGCGGAGACGGGCGCGGCGGCGTCACTGGACGCCGCCGGGCGGGTGGCGTCCGCGCTGGCCGGTATGGCCGGCCCGCCTGACCGGGCTGGTTCGTGGCCGGGACCGCCCGGTCCGCCGGCCGGCCAGGCCCGGAGCCCCGGCCCGGCCGGGAGCCCAGGCCGGGCTAGTCGCCGCGGCCGGGCCCGGCGGGGCCGGGACCGGCCGGCCGCCCAGCCGGGCCGCGTCACCGCCCAACTGCCCTATCTGGTCGTGCTGTGCGGCGTGGCGGCCGGGCTGGCACTGATCTGGCAGGGCGCGCATTATGTCCGGCCGGGTACGTTGACAGTGGCGGGTGCGCTTTTCGTCGCTGCGCTGGCCCGGCTGGCGCTGCCGGAGCAGCGGGCAGGCATGCTCGCCAGCAGGCGGCGCTCCATCGATGTGACGGCGCTGGCCATCCTGGCTGTCGGCCTGCTGGTCGCTGGCCTCGTGCTGCCCATCCCGTGGTGACGGGCGGAGCGGCACAACAGCGTCAGCGGCAGTACACCGCCAGCGGGATCACGCCGCGAGCGGGATAACAGCGCCCGGCGGGATAACCGCCCGCGGGCGGCAGCACAGCGCGGTAAGGAAGGAAGTCGGCGGCATGCCCAAGATCAAGGTAATCAATCCCGTGGTCGAGATCGACGGCGACGAGATGACGCGGATCATCTGGCAGTTCATCAAGGACCAGCTGATCCTGCCCTACCTGGATATCTCGCTCGAGTATTACGACTTGTCAGTGCAGAACCGGGACGCCACCGACGACCAGGTGACCGTGGACGCGGCGAACGCCATCCTGCGGCACGGGGTCGGTGTGAAATGCGCCACGATCACCCCCGACGAGGCCCGGGTCACCGAGTTCGGGCTGAAGAAGATGTGGCGCTCGCCCAACGGCACGATCCGCAACATCCTCGGCGGCGTGGTGTTCCGTGAGCCCATCGTGATGTCCACCATCCCGCGGTTCGTGCCCGGCTGGACCAAGCCGATCATCATCGGCCGGCACGCGTACGGCGACCAGTACCGGGCCACCGACTTCGTGGTGCCCGGGCCTGGCTCGGTGCACATCACCTACCAGCCGGACAGCGGCGACGGGCAGCCGCTGGACCTGGAGGTGGCCCGGTTCGCCAGCGGCGGGGTGGCGATGGGCATGTACAACTTCGACGACTCGATCCGGGACTTCGCCCGGGCCACCATGCAGTACGCGCTGTCCCGCGGCTACCCGCTGTACCTGTCCACCAAGAACACCATCCTCAAGGCGTACGACGGCCGCTTCAAGGACATCTTCCAGGACATCTATGAGGCCGATTTCAAG
This sequence comes from uncultured Actinomycetes bacterium, assembly GCA_963834515.1. Taxonomy (GTDB): domain Bacteria; phylum Actinomycetota; class Actinomycetes; order Streptosporangiales; family Streptosporangiaceae; genus RYN-230. The sequence goes on from CAWICB010000005.1 coordinate 374,809, forward strand.
GCCGAGTTCGAGGCCGCGGGCATCAGCTACGAGCACCGGCTGATCGATGACATGGTGGCCCAGGTGATCAAGGGTGACGGTGGCATCGTGTGGGCGTGCAAGAACTACGACGGTGACGTCGAGTCCGACATCGTGGCCCAGGGCTTCGGCTCGCTCGGCCTGATGAGCAGCGTGCTGCTGACCCCGGACGGCCGGACCATGGAGGCCGAGGCGGCGCACGGCACGGTGACCCGGCACTACCGGCAGCACCAGCAGGGCAAGGCGACCTCAACCAACCCGATCGCGTCCATCTTCGCCTGGACCCGTGGCCTCGCGCACCGCGGCAAGCTGGACGGCACCCCCGAGGTGGCCCGGTTCGCCGAAACGCTGGAGCAGGTGTGCGTGCACACTGTGGAAAGCGGCAAGATGACGAAGGATCTGGCGCTGCTCGTGGGCCCGGGCACGCCGTTCCTGACCACCGAGGAATTCCTGAAGGAGCTGAGCGCGAACCTCGCCGAGGCGATGTCCGCTCAGCAGCACTAGGCCGGAACGGAGATCGCTGGAATGACCCGCAGGGGCAAGGTAACCGTGGTCGGGGCCGGGTTCTACGGCTCGACCACCGCGCAGCGGCTGGCTGAGTACGACATCTTCGACGAGGTCGTGCTCACCGACATCGTCGAGGGCAAGCCCGAGGGGCTGGCCCTGGACATGAACCAGTCGCGGCCGATCGAGGGGTTCGAGACCCGGGTGACCGGGCAGACCACCGGGCCCGCCGGTGAGGGCTACGAGGCCATCGCCGGGTCCAGCATCGTGATCATCACGGCCGGCCTGCCGCGTAAGCCGGGGATGAGCCGGATGGACCTGATCGGGGTCAACGCCAAGATCGTCCGCCAGGTGGTGGAGAACGTGGTCAAGCACGCGCCGGAGGCCGTGCTGATCGTGGTGTCCAACCCGCTGGACGAGATGACCGCGCTGGCGGCCAAGGCGTCCGGCTTCCCGCCGCACCGGGTGCTGGGCCAGGCCGGGATGCTGGACACCGCCCGGTTCAGCTACTTCGTGGCCGAGAAGCTGGGCGTGCCGGTCGGCTCGGTGCAGACGCTCACCCTGGGCTCGCACGGGGACACCATGGTCCCGGTCCCGTCCGCCTGCACGGTGGATGGCAAGCCGCTGGCCAGCCTGCTCAGCCAGCAGGACATCGACCAGCTGGTGGAGCGCACCCGGGCCGGCGGGGCGGAGATCGTCGGGCTGCTCAAGACTGGCTCGGCGTACTACGCCCCGTCAGCCGCCGCGGCCCGGATGGCCCGCGCCGTGGCTGAGGACTCCGGCCAGGTGCGGCCGGTGTGCGCCTGGGTGGACGGCGAGTACGGCATCTCCGGGGTCTACCTGGGGGTGGAGGCCGAGCTCGGGGCGACCGGGGTCCGCCGCGTGGTGCAGCGCGACCTGACCGAGCCGGAACTCGCCGCGCTGCGCGAGGCCGCCGACGCGGTCCGGGCCAAGCAGGCCGACGTAGCCAGCCTCTAGCTGGCCGGGCCCTCCGCCGCCAGCCGGCGGAGGGCCAGTTCGGCCAGCAGCGTGGTGCCGTCGGCCAGCACCGAATCGTCGAACACCGCGTCGGCGGCGTGGTTGGACGGGGCAGTGGCCGGATCGGTGCCGGCCGGGGTGGCGCCCAGCATGACGAACGCCCCGGGCACCTGCTCCAGCACGAACGAGAAGTCCTCGGCCCCGGGCAGCGGGTTGGGCTGGGCCAGCACCCGCCCGTCGCCGAACAGGGCGGCCGCCTGCTGCCCGGCGAACGCCGCCTCCGCGGCGTCGTTGACGGTGACCGGATACTCGTCCAGGTATTCCGCGCTGGCCTGCAGGCCGTGCGCGCCGGCGATCTCGGTCACCAGCCGGACGCTGGCGGCACGCACCCGGTCCCGGGCCGCGCGGGAGAACGAGCGCACCGTGGCCAGGAAGTGCGCCTCGTCCGGGATGACGTTGTCCGTGGTCCCGGCGTGGAAGCTGCCGACCGTGATCACGACCGGGTCGAACACGTCGAACCGCCTGGTCACCAGCGCCTGCAGCGCGGTGACCATCTCGCACGCGGCCGGGATCGGGTCGGCGCTCAGGTGCGGCTGCGACGCGTGCCCACCGTGCCCGCGCACGGTTACGTCGAGCACATCGGCCGCGGCCATCATCGAGCCCGCCCGGGTGGCGAACAGGTCGTGGCCGAACTGGGCCGAGGCGACATGCAGCGCGTATGCGGCCACCGGACGGCTGCCCGCCGCGTCCAGCACCCCCTCGTTGATCATGTGCCGGGCACCCGCGTGCCCCTCCTCGCCGGGCTGGAACATGAAGATCACGTTTCCGGGCAGGTCACGCTGCCGGGCGGACAGGATCCGCGCCGCCCCGGCCAGCATGGCCGTGTGCAGGTCGTGGCCGCAGGCATGCATCACGCCGGTTACGGCCGAGGCGTAGGCCAGGCCGGTCCGCTCGGTGATGGGCAGCGCGTCCATGTCGCCGCGCAGCAGCACGGTGGGCCCGGGCTGTGCGCCGCGCAGGACCGCGGTCACCGAGCTGAGCGCGCTGCCCAGGCTGACCTCGAGCGGCAGGCCGTCCAGTGCGCTCAGCACCTTCTGCTGGGTTTGCGGCAGGTCCAGGCCGATCTCCGGCTCGCGGTGGATGCGGTGCCGGAGCTCGGCCAGGTCGGCCGCGATCACGGCGGCGTCCTCGCGTACCGAGCCGCCTGGGAGTGCGCCCATGCCGGTCACCACAGCCGCTGCGCGCTGGCTGAGGGGGGTGCGTCCAGGAAGTCCGGCTCGGGCCAGTCCCGATCCCGGAACGCCGCCCGGAGCGCGGCCCGCACCGCCGCCGAGTCGGCCGGGACCAGGGCGATCACCGAGCCACCGAAACCGCCGCCCATCATCCGGGCGCCCAGCGCCCCCGCGTCTACCGCGGTATCCACAGTCACATCCGCCTCCGGCCAGGAGATCTCGAAGTCGTCACGGAGCGAGGCATGCGACTCGTTCAGCAGCCGCCCGGTACCGGCCACCTCCCCCCGCCGCAGCAGCGCGGCCATGGCCAGCACCCGCTGGTTCTCGGTCACCACGTGCCGGGCCCGGCGGTGCAGCACCGGGTCGGTCAGCCCGGCCAGCCCGCTGCGGTCCGGGATGTACCGCAGCGACGGCACGCCGAGCGCACGGGCCGCTTCCGCACACTCGATGTGCCGGGCCGTGTAACCGCTCTCGGTCAGCCGGTGCCGGGCCCGGGTATCGATGATCAGCAGGGCCAGGCCGGCCGCCGCCGGGCTGAGCGGCACCTGGTCCGACTCGCCGCTGCAGCAGTCCAGCAGCAGGGCGTGGCCGGCCTGGCCGAGCAGCACGGCCGACTGGTCCATGATCCCGGTCGGCACGCCGACGAAGTCGTTCTCCGCCCGCCGGGCGATCGAAGCCAGCTCCGGCCGGGGCACGGACAGCCCGGCCAGCTGGGTCAGCGCGAGCCCGATCGCGCATTCCAGGGAGGCCGATGAGGACAGCCCGGCGCCCTGCGGCACATCGGCGTCGATGGCCACCCGGGCCCCCGGCAGCCGGTAGCCGGCCTCAGCCAGGGCCCACACCACGCCGGCCGGGTAGGCGGTCCAGCCATCGGCCGTCCCGGGGGCCAGCCCAGCCAGCGGGATGATCACCGTGCCGCGGCCCCCCTGCCGGGAGATCAGCTCCAGCACGCCGTGGCCGGCCCGGCCGCCGCCAGGGTGCCCCGGTCCAGCGCGTACGGGAGCACGAACCCGTCGTTGTAGTCGGTGTGCTCACCGATCAGGTTGGCCCGGCCAGGTGCCCGCCACACCCCGGCCGGCGGGACGCCGAACTCGGTGCGGAAAAACTGCGCCACCCGCTCGGCACTGGCCAGCCCGGTCACCGCAGCTGGCCCGCTTCGGTCCTGGCCCGGGTGAACGTCCAGGCGTCGCTGACCATGGCGTGCAGATCGCGCCCGGGCTGCCAGCCCAGCTCAGTCCTGATCCGCTCCGAGGACGCCACCAGCACGGCCGGGTCGCCCGCCCGCCGCGGGCGCACCCGGACCGGGATGTCCACCCCGGTCACCCGCTCGCACTCGGCCAGCACGGCACGGTTGGAGAAGCCCGACTCGCTGCCCAGGTTGTACACCTGGTGGGTGCCGGGCTGGCAGGCCCGCAGCGCCAGCAGGTGGGCCCAGGCCAGGTCGGCCACGTGGATGTAGTCCCGGATGCACGTGCCGTCCGGGGTGGGGTAGTCGTCGCCGAACAGATTCAGCTCGCCACCCGCGCCACTGGCCACCGCGGTGGCCACGGCCAGCACGTTCGGGATCAGGTGGGTCTCCGGGCTGTGCCGCTCGCCCAGCCAGCCCCCGGCGGCCTGCGGGTGCGCCCCGGCCACGTTGAAGTAGCGCAGGCTGACCGCGCCGACGCCGTGCAGCCGGCTGTACTCGGCCAGGGCGGTGTCCACGGCCAGTTTGGACGCGCCGTACGGGCTGGTCGGGCGCGTCGGGTCGGTCTCGGCGACCGGGATCCGTTCGGGCTCCCCGTAGACCGCGGCGGTAGAGGAGAACACGATCCGGCGGGTCCCGGCGACGCGCATCGCCTCCAGCAGGGCGAGCGTCCCGCCCAGGTTGCTCTCCCAGTACAGGGTGGGCTTGGCCACGGACTCGCCGACCAGCGACTTGGCCGCGAAGTGCAGCACCGCGTCCACGCCCCCGGCCAGCACCGGGCCGGCCCCGTCCCGTACGCTGCCCCGGACGAACGTGGCCCCGGTGGGCACCGCGTCCTGGTGGCCGGTGGACAGATCATCCAGCACCGTGACCTGGTGGCCCTCGGCCACCAGCAGGGCACCGACCACGCTGCCGATATAGCCGGCCCCGCCGGTTACGAGCAGTTTCACCCGGCCTCCCGGAGCCGCAGCGCCGCATCCTCCGGCAGGACGTCGCCGATCCACACTCCCATGCCTGACTCCGTTCCCGCGACGTATTTCAGCTTGCCAGGTGCCCGGCGCACCGACAGTACCTGCAGATGCAGACCGAACTCAGCGGCGCCGGGCACGTCCCGGGCCGGCGCCTGATTCCAGGCCGCGATGTACGGCAGCGGCATGCCGAACAGCGCGTCCAGGCGGCGCAGCACGTCGAGGTAGATGTGGCCGAACGCGGTCCGCGCCGGGTCGCTGAGCGCCGGGATATCCGGGACCCGCTGAGCCGGGAACAGCAGCACCTCATAGGGCCACCGGGCGGCCACCGGCACGAACGCGGTCCAGTGCTCGTTGCGGGTGACGATCCGGGTGCCCGCGGCGATCTCCCCCTCGACCATGTCGTCGAACAGGTTCCGCCCCGTCCGGCCGGTGTACCCCGCGGCCTGGGCCAGCATGGTGGCGGTCCGCGGGGTGACGAACGGGAAGCCGTAGATCTGCCCGTGCGGATGGTGCAGGGTGACCCCGATCTCCTCGCCCCGGTTCTCGAAGCAGTACACCTGGGTGATCCCGGTCATCGCGTTCAGCGCCGCGGTCCGGTCCGCCCAGGCCTCCACCACGGTCCGGGCCCGGCGCGGGCTGAGCCTGGCGAACGACCCGTCGTGGTCGGACGTGAAGCAGACCACCTCGCAGCGGCCGTAGCCCGGCCGGGGCGGCACCCCGCCCGACTCCAGCGGGCCGGCCGCGTCGGCCGGCGGCCGGGGAGCCGGCCAGTGGCCCGCACCGCGCAGCGACGGGAACCGGTTCTCGAACACCACGACGTCATAGTCCGGGGCCGGGATCTCGGTTGGCCGGCCGGGGCGGGAAGGGTCGAGCGGGCACTCGTCCGTGGGGGGCAGGAACGTCCGGTCCTGGCGCTGCGCCGCGATGACCACCCACTCGCCGCGCAGCGCGTCCCAGCGCAGCCCGCCGGCCGCGGCGGTGCCAGTCTCCGGCGGGGCGCCATAGCCCGGCTCCGGCGGCAGCGGCCTGGTGTCTGGCACAGCCGCGCGGCCTGAGTCAGGCTGTTCGTCGAAGTAGATAATGTCCCGCCCGTCGGCGAGCCGGCCGGTGCCTTTCCATACCCCAGGTCCCACGGGACCCATACGCTATCTGGCCCGGCTCCGTTTCCCAGCGGATCCCCCCGGGTAATGCCGGGTGACCGGGCCAGGCACGGCCGTCCGGCGCCAGGCCCGGTGCAGGTCACGGCTGACTGGTCAGGTAGCCCACTGGGGGTCAAGGGACTGCTTAGACTGTGCGGACACGAAGGTCAGGGGTCAGCACGTGAGCGCGGTTGGCTGGGACATAGTCATCGTCCTGCTCATCGTGCTCGTCAACGGGTTGTTCGCGGGCGCCGAGATGGCCCTGGTCTCGCTGCGCGAAGGCCAGATCCGGCGGCTCACCCAGCGTGGCCGGCGCGGCCAGCGGGCCGCCAAGCTGGCCCAGGACCCCAACCGGTTCCTGTCCGCGGTGCAGGTCGGGGTCACCCTGGCCACCCTGCTGTCCGGCGCGTTCGGCGAGGCCACCCTGTCCGGGCACCTTAAATCGGCGCTGATCAGGCACAACGTGGCGTCCGGGGTGGCGTCCGCGGTATCGCTGGTCGTGGTCACCCTGGTCATCTCCTACTTCACGCTGGTGCTCGGTGAGCTGGCCCCCAAGCGGATCGCGCTGCAGCGGTCCGAGCAGGTGTCGCTGGTCGTGGCGCCAACCCTGGACCGGTTGTCGGTGGCGGCCCGCCCGCTGGTCTGGCTGCTGTCCCGGTCCACCAACCTGGTCGTCCGGCTGCTCGGCGGCGACCCGCGGCAGGGCCGCGGGGTGATGACCGAGGAGGAACTGCGCGACCTGGTGGCGGGCACCCAGGCGATCAGCGCCGACGAGCGGCGCATCGTGGGCGAGGTGTTCGAGGCGGGCAAACGGCAGATCCGCGAGGTGCTGGTGCCGCGGACCGAGGTCGAGTTCCTGCCCACCGACATGCCGCTGCGCGAGGCCGCGGCCGTGGTGGCCAAGGAGCCCTACTCCCGGTTCCCGGTCTACCAGGAGTCCTACGACGACGTGATCGGCTTCATTCACGTCCGGGACCTGATCGATCCGGAGATGACCAGCCGGCCGCTGACCGTGGGGGAGATCTCCCGGCCGGTGAAGCTGCTGCCGATCAGCAAGACCGTGCTGTCCGCGCTGTCCGAGATGCGCCGCGACCGGGCCCACCTGGCCATCGTGATGGACGAGTACGGCGGCACGGCCGGCATCGTCACGCTGGAAGACCTGGTCGAGGAGCTGATCGGGGACATCCAGGACGAATACGACGTGGATCAGGGCCAGCCCAAGCAGCTGCGCGGCGGCGCCATCGAGGTGGACGGCCTGCTGAACCTGGATGAGTTCGCCGAGCAGACCGGCATCGAGCTGCCCGAGGGACCTTACGAGACGGTGGCTGGCTACGTGCTGGCCACGCTCGGCCAGCTGCCCACCGACCACGAGAAGGTTGAGGTCAACGGGCACGTGCTGACCGTGCTGCAGATGGACGGCCGCCGCATCGCCCGGGTCCGGGTGGACCCGCTGGGCCAGCCCGCCGAGCCCGCGCCACCCACGGCCGGGCCGTCCCCGGCTACTACCGCGCCGCCGCCCACCGCGGCGGAGAAATCCCAGGCCGGCGGCCACTAGACTGGCGGTTTCCCGGGGCATGCAGGAAGGGGGCACGGTGCCGCCCAGTACGGACTTCGACACCGTCCTCGTGGTCGACTTCGGCGCCCAGTACGCGCAGCTGATCGCGCGCCGGGTGCGGGAGTGCCAGGTGTACTCCGAGATCGTGCCGAGCACTACGCCCGCGGCCGAGATCCTGGCCAGGAAGCCAGCCGCGATCATCCTGTCCGGCGGGCCGGCCTCGGTGTACGCGCCCGGCGCGCCGCCGCTGCCCGGCGGGGCCGACCTGCTCCGGGCCGGCATCCCGGTGCTCGGTATCTGCTACGGATTCCAGCTCATGGTGGCGGGCCTGGGCGGCGTGGTGGCGCACACCGGGTCGGGCGAGTACGGCGCCACCCAGCTCGACCTGCTGCCCGGCGGCCCGGCCCAGCCCGGCGGCCAGCTGCTCACGGTGCTGGCCGGGCGGCAGCAAGTCTGGATGTCGCACGGTGACACCGCCACCGGGGCCCCGCCCGGTTTCGCGGTCACCGCGCGCACCGCGGCCACCCCGGCCGCGGCCCTGGAAGACCCGGATCGCCGGCTGTACGGCGTCCAGTTCCACCCCGAGGTCCTGCACACCGAGCATGGCACGGCGCTGATCCGCCGGTTCCTGGAGCTGGCCGGCTGCCGCCCGGACTGGACCATGGGCAGCATCATCGACGAGCAGGTGGGGCGGATCCGGGCTCAGGTCGGTTCGGCCGGGGCGATCTGCGGGCTGTCCGGCGGGGTCGACTCGGCGGTCGCCGCGGCGATCGTGCAGCGGGCCATCGGCTCGCAGCTGACCTGCGTGTTCGTGGACCATGGGCTGCTCCGCCGGGGCGAGGCGGAGCAGGTCGAGAAGGATTTCGTGGCCGCCACCGGGGTCGACCTCAAGGTGGTGGACGCGGGCCCCACGTTCCTGGCCGCGCTGGCCGGGGTGACCGACCCGGAAGAGAAGCGCAAGATCATCGGGCGGGAGTTCATCCGGGCCTTCGAGCGGGCCGCCCGGGAGATCACCGCGGCCGCGGGCAGCCAGGGCACCTCGGTCGACTTCCTGGTCCAGGGCACCCTGTACCCGGACGTAGTCGAGTCGGGCGGCGGCACCGGGGCGGCCAACATCAAGTCACACCACAATGTCGGCGGGCTGCCCAGCGACCTGAGCTTCCAGCTCGTCGAGCCGCTGCGGGCGCTGTTCAAGGATGAGGTCCGCCGGGTGGGCGAGACGCTCGGCCTGCCGCCGGAGATCGTCTGGCGGCAGCCGTTCCCCGGGCCTGGGCTGGCCATCCGCATCGTCGGTGAGGTCACCGCGGAGCGGCTGCGCATCGTGTCGGCGGCGGACGCCATCGTCCGCGAGGAACTGTCGGCGGCCGGCCTGGACCGGGAGATCTGGCAGTGCCCGGTGGTGCTGCTGGCCGACGTCCGCTCGGTCGGCGTCCAGGGCGACGGGCGCAGCTACGGGTACCCGGTCGTGCTCCGCCCGGTGACCAGCGAGGACGCCATGACCGCGGACTGGGCCCGGCTGCCCAGCCCGCTGCTGGCCGGGATCTCCAACCGGATCACCAACGCGGTGCCGGAGATCAACCGGGTGGTGCTGGACATCACCAGCAAGCCCCCCGGCACCATCGAATGGGAGTGAATTTCCGGGGTCACCTGGAACCAGCTCGCTGGTGAGGCGGGGCGCGCCGGAGGCGTGTGCCCGCCGAACCGGCGACGCGCGGGGGTTCCGGGGGGTCGCCCCCCGGGCCAGCATGGAGGCAGATCCGGCCGCCGAGCACAGCGCTGTTCGATCTGAGCGCTAAGAAGGCTGCCTACCAGGAGTTCGGGGTTCAGTCGTACTGGGTCGTCGGGCCAGACCTGGGCAAGCCGGAACTGATCGCGTTCGAACTGCGGCATGACCAATACGAGCAGGTCGCGCATGTCTGTGCTGATGAGGCCTACACCGCGCAGCGGCCCGTCCAGATCGAGGTCGTGCCGTCCCGGCTGGTGGCCGGGCTCAGGTGACTTCGGCGGGTGCGGCGGGGAGATCGGCGTAGGTCTCGTTCTCGATGATCTGGCGGAGGATGTCCAGCGCGTCCCAGACGTCGCTGAACCGGGTGTAGCTGGGGACCGGGCCGAGCCGGAGCCGGTCCGGGACCCGGTAGTCGCCTATCACGCCGGCCCGGATCAGGGCCTGGCTGATCCGCCACGCCTCGGGATGGCGCAGGCTGACATGGGATCCCCGGCGGAGCGGGTCCCGCGGCGTGGCCAGCGCGCAGCCGAGTGGGGCCAGCCAGGTGTCGGCCAGCCCGATCAGGTAGCTGGTCAGCAGGATCCCCTTGTCCCGGAGCGCCCCGATGCCGGCCTCGCCGAGCAGCCGGGTGCCCTCCTCGACGGCTACCGTGCCCAGGATGTTCGGGGTGCCGGTGGTGAACCGGGCCACGGTGGGCAGCGGATCGTAGGCCGGCCCCATCTCGAACTGGCCGCGCTGGCCGAACCAGCCCTGGATCGGCTGGCGCAGCCGGTCCTGCAGGCCGTCCCGCACGTACAGGAACGCGGGCGCGCCCGGCCCCGCGTTCAGGTACTTGTACGTGCAGCCCACGGCCAGATCGGCGTGGCAGGCGTCCAGGCCGACCGGGACCGCGCCGGCCGAGTGGCACAGGTCCCAGAGCACCAGCGCGCCCGCCTCGTGCACCAGCGCGGTGAGGCCCGCCATGTCGGCCAGCGCGCCGCTGCGGTAGGCCACGTGCGACAGGCTGACCAGCGCGGTGTCCGGGCCAACCGCGCCGGCCACCGCGGCGGGGCTGATCCCGGCGTCCAGGTCGGTGTGGATGAGCCGCAGCTCGGCGCCGAACTGCGCGGCCACCCCGTCCAGCACGTACCGGTCGGTCGGGAAGTTGTCGTCGTCGGTCACGATGACCCGGCGGCCCGGCTGGGCCTGCAGCGCCGCGCAGGCCAGCTTGTAGAGGTTGACCGTGGTCGAGTCGGTCACTACGACCTGCCCCGGCGCGGCGCCGAGCAGCATGTCACCGAGCAGGTCACCGGCCCGTTGCGGCAGGCTCACCCAGTCGGCCCAGGACCGGACCAGGCCGCCGCCCCACTGCTGCGCCACCACCTCGCCGATGCGCTGCGCGGTGACCCGGGGCAGCCTGCCGAGCGAGTTGCCGTCCAGGTAGATCAGGCCCGGCTCCGGGCATACGAACCGGTCCCGCAACCCGGCCAGCGGGTCAGCGGCGTCCAGCTCCTCGGCCAGCGGGCGGCCGGTGGAGAAGCCCTCGGCGAAGCCAGCCGGGAAGACCGTCACGGGGCCGCCGGTACCCGGCTAGCCGCGCGCCCGGCGCCGGCGCCTGCGCAGCAGGCTGAACAGGACCACGCCGAACAGGGCCACGCCGGCGGCGGGCAGGACCCGCTTGAGCACCGGCAGGCCCGCCACGCTGAGCAGGTCGAGGGCGTCCTCGTCCGGCGGCCGGATACCCTGCGGCGGCAGCAGGCTGTTCGAGGCGGCCAGGTCCCGGTCGGCCACCCGGCCGGCAAATGAGGCCGGCCCAGTGGCCGGGCCCGGCCCGGCGGCCTCGGTGAGCTGCGTGGCCGTGGCGGCCGGCGCCGGGGCGGCGGCCGGCGCCGGGGCGGCGGCCGGGGCCGCCGCGGAGGCGGCACCGCCGTTGGCCTCGGCCCGCCCGGACGTGTCCAGGCCGAGCCCCCGGTCGGCCAGCCGCTGCCGGATCTCCTTGACCGACGCCGGGCCGAGCCCGTCGATGGCCAGCAGATCCTGCTCGCTCAGCGCGGCCAGCCCGCCCACCGTGTGCACGCCCCGGCGGCGCAGGCTGTTGTACGACCGCACCGGCAGGTTCAGCTCCTCGATCGGCAGCGTGGCCTGGTCCGAGGCCGGGCTGCCGACCGCGCTGGCGGCGGGGCGTTCGGCGGCCACGGCGGCCGCACCCGGTGCGGGCGCGGCCGCGGCGGCCGGGCCGGCACCAGCAGAGAGCTGGGCCGCCAGGTTGCCGGCGAACCGCTCGATAACCCGGCCGCTCACCTCAGCCATCACGCCCCGGCCGAACTGGGCCGGGCGCCCGGTCACGGTCATCGCGGTGTGCACGACCACACGGGTCTGGCCGGCCTCGTCGCTCAGCGTGGACGTGATGGTGGCGGCGGCGGTGCCGCTGCCCCGGGTCTCCTTGCCGGACGCCTGCAGGACGACCGACTTGGCCTGCTCGTCCTTTTCGGTGAACCGGGCGGTGCCCGCGTAGGTCAGCGCGACCGGCCCGACCTTGACCTTGATCCGGCCCTTGATCTCGTCGCCGTCCACGGAATCGATGGTGGCGCCCGGCATGCAGGGCGCCACCTTCTCGACGTCGAGCAGGACCGCCCAGGCCCGCTCCGGCGGGACCGGGATGGTGAACGAGTGCTCCATTTCCATCTGTCAGACTCCAGCTGCCACCGCCAGCGCCCTAGCGGTGAGCACCCGCGCCAGGTGGCGCCGGTAGTCGGGTGCGCCGTGCAGGTCTGACGGCGGCTGCGATTCTTCGTCGGCGTGCGCTGCGGCCGCCCGCAGGGCGCTGCGGTTAGCCTCGGCCCCAGCGGCTGCCTCCTCCGCCGCCCGGGCCCGGACCGGAACGGGTCCCATGTTGGTGAGCCCGATCCGGGCTTCGGCCACCTGCCCATTGGATCGCCGGGCCACGGCCGCCACACCCACGATCGCCCACGCCTGGGCCGTCCGGTGGAACTTCTCATAACGATAGCCCCAAGCCGCGCCGAGTTTGGGCACTCGGACCCCGGTAAGGATCTCGTCCTGGCCCAGCGTCGTGGTCAGGTAGTCGTCGAAGAAGTCGGCGGCGGCGATGTCCCGGCTGCCGCCCGGGCCGGCCGCGGTCATGGTGGCGTCCAGGGCCAGCGCCACGGCGGGCAGGTCCCCGGCCGGGTCGGCGTGCGACAGCGAGCCGCCGATCGTGCCGCGGTGCCGGACCGCCGGGTCGGCTACCGTGCTGGTGGCCTCGGACAGCAGCCCGCAGTGCTCGCGCACCAGCGGGTCGCGGACCACCTCGGCGTGCGTGGTGAGGGCGCCGATCCACAGGCTGCCGCCCTCGTCCCGGACGCCGCGCAGCTCGCTCAGCTCGCCGATGTCGACCAGCAGGTCAGGGAACGCGAGCCGGAGCCGGAGCAGCGGCAGCAGGCTCTGCCCGCCCGCGATCACCTTGGCGTCCTCGCCGCCCTGGGCCAGCGCCTGGACCGCCTCGCCTACCGAGCCGGGACGGGTGTACTCGAATGCCGCCGGGATCATTCCGCACCTCCGTGTGCCTCGGCGGCGTCCTCGCCGCTGATGTGCCCGATCGTGCCGTGCGCCGGGGTTTGCGAGTCACCGGTCACCTGGGTCCCGGCCCCGCTGTCCCGCGCCGTCTTGATGGCCCGCCAGACCCGCTCCGGCGTGCACGGCATGACGATGTCCCGGATGCCGAGCGGCCGGACCGCGTCCACGATCGAGTTGACCACGGCCGGTGTGGAGGCAATGGTGCCAGCCTCGCCGACCCCCTTGACACCGAGCGGGTTGGTCTGGGCCGGGGTCTGCGTCCGGTCGGTGGTGAACGAGGGCAGGTCGGGCGCGGCCGGCAGCAGGTAGTCGGCCATCGTGGTGGTGACCAGGTTGCCTTCCTCGTCGTAGATGGCCTCTTCGAACAGCGCCTGCGCGATGCCCTGGGCCAGCCCGCCGTGCACCTGGCCGTCCACGATGAGCGGGTTGACCACGTTGCCCACGTCGTCCACCGCGACGTAGCTGCGGATGGTGACCTGGCCGGTCTCGGTGTCCACCTCGGTCGCGCACAGGTGGGTGCCGTGCGGGTAGGAGAAGTTGTCCGGGTCGTACGTGCTGTCCGAGTCCAGCGAGGGCTCCACGCCGTCCGGCAGCGCGTGCGCCGCGAACGTGGCCAGCGCGATCTCCTGGATCGTCTTGACCACCCCGTCGCTGCCGCGGACCCGGAACACGCCGGCCTCGAAGTCGATCTCCTCGGGCGGCGCCTCGAGCAGCGCCGAGGCGATCACCTTGGCCTTGGCCACGACCTTGTCGCACGCGCCGGCCACCGCCACCCCGCCCACGGTCAGCGACCGGGACCCGTAGGTGTCCATGCCCTTGGGGGAGACCTGGGTGTCGCCGTGCAGCACCCGGATGTCCTCGAACGGCACGCCCAGCTTGTCCGCCACGATCTGGGCCCACGCGGTCTCGTGGCCCTGGCCGTGCGCGCTGGACCCGGTGACCACCTCCACCTTGCCGGTGGGCAGCATCCGCACCGAAGCGTGCTCCCAGCCGCCGGCCCCGTAGGACAGCGAGCCGAGCACCCGGGACGGCGCCAGCCCGCACATCTCGGTGTAGGTGGACACGCCGATGCCCAGCTGGACCGGGTCGCCCGCGGCCCGGCGCTCGGCTTGCTCGGCGCGCAGCGCGTCGTAGCCGAACAGTTCCCTGGCCCGGGCCGTGGCGGCCTCGTAGTTGCCGCTGTCGTAGGTCAGCCCGGCGATCGTGGTGTACGGGAACTCCTCGTGCTTGATCCAGTTCCGCTCCCGCACCTCCAGCGGATCCAGGCCCAGCTCGGCGGCCAGCTCGTCCATGATCCGCTCGATGGCGAACGTGGCCTCCGGCCGGCCCGCGCCGCGGTAGGCGTCGGTCGGCATCTTGGTCGTGAACACCCCGGTGCAGCGGAACGAGTACGCGTCCATCTTGTAGATGGCGTTGAACATGAACGCGCCGAGCAGCGGCACCCCCGGGGTGACCAGCATCAGGTAGGCGCCCATGTCCGCGAGCAGGTCCACGGACAGGCCGCGCAGCCGGCCGTCGGGCTCGGCCGCGATCCTGATCCGCTGCCACTGATCCCGGCCGTGGTGCACGGTCAGGTTGCCCTCGCTGCGCGACTCGGTCCACTTGACCGGCCGGCCCAGCTTGCGGGCGATCAGCATGGCCAGCACTTCCTCGGCCGTGACCTGCAGCTTGGAGCCGAAGCCGCCGCCCACGTCCGGCGCGATGACCCGGATGTTCTGCTCCGGGATCCCGGTCACCAGGGCCAGCATGACCCGCAGCACGTGCGGGATCTGGGTTGATGACCAGAGGGTGAACTCGCCGCCCACGCAGGAGCAGACCACGCTGCGCGGCTCCATCGCGCTGGGGATCAGCCGCTGCTGCCGGTAGTTCCGCTCGATGACCACTGGGGCGTCCCGGAACGCCGCGTCCAGGTCCCCGTTGGCGAACGTCCACTCGAAGCTCTTGTTGCCCGCTTCGTGCACCTTGGGCGACGACTCGTCCAGCGCGGTGCGCATGTCCAGCACCGGGGGCAGTGGTTCGTAGTTGACGTCCACCGCGGACAGCGCGTCCGCCGCCGTGTACCGGTCCCGGGCGATGACGCAGGCCACCGCCTCGCCCACGTAGCGCACCTCGTCGGTGGCCATCGGCGGGTGAGCCGGCATCACGATGTCCGGGGTGACCGGCCAGGCGCAGGGCAGCGAGCCCTGCTCGGCGGCGAAGTCGGCGCCGGAGAACGCGGCCAGCACGCCGGGGACCTGCAGCGCGCCGCTGACATCCACCGAGGTGATCCGGGCGTGCGCATAGGGGCTGCGGACGAAGTTGATGTGCAGCATCCCGGGCAGGGTGATGTTGTCCGTCCAGGTGGTCTGGCCGGTGACCAGGCGTGCGTCCTCCTTGCGGGGCCGCGCGCGGCCGACTTCGGTGGCCGGCTGGGCTTGCGTGTCGGCGGTCATGACGTCACCCCTGACTCGGCGGACTCAGCCGCGCGCCGTACCGCGCGGACGATGTTCTCGTAACCGGTGCACCGGCACAGGTTGCCTTCCAGGCCGTCGCGGATTTCCTGGTCGCTGGGGTGCGGGTTGTCCCGGAGCAGGTCAGCCGCGGCCATGATCATGCCGGGCGTGCAGTAGCCGCACTGCAGCGCGTGCTCGGTGTGGAAGGCCTGCTGCAGCGGGTGCCACTCGCCGTTGGCCATGCCCTCGATAGTCGTGATCTCACCGCCATCGGCCTGGACCGCCAGGACAGAACAGCTTTTAACGGATATTCCGTTCAGGTGCACGGTGCATGCGCCGCAGTTGGAGGTGTCGCACCCGACCGGAGTACCGGTCTTGCCGAGACGCTCCCGCAGGTAGTGCACGAGTAGCAGGCGGGGTTCGACGTCATCCACGTAGCTGACGCCGTTGACCATGACGCTGATCGTTGTCATCCGAGCTCCTCCTCAGGAGACGGCTGTGGCTCCTGGTGCCCAACTTAAGACGGCGGTGCCGCGCAGCACCAGTCCTTGTGCTCGCTCACCTGGGTACTTCGTGGCAGGCTTACCCCGTGGACGCCGCTGATATGGCCCGCGCACTGTACGCCGCCTACCAGGACCGGGACTGGGCCCGGGCCGAGACGCTGCTGCATCCGGACGCGGTGGTGGACTTGCCCGCGACCGGTGAGCGGCTGGCCGGCCGGGACCAGGTGCTGCGGTTCCAGCGGGAGTACCCCGAGCCGTGGGGTGACCTCACCGTGCTCCGCGCACTGGGTGACGGCCAGTCGGCCGCGGCCGAGGTGGAGATCCGGGCGCCAGGCGGCGACGTGTTCCGGCTGGCCGCGTTCTGGGTGCTGCGGGATGGGCTGCTGGCCATCGGCACCGAGTACTGGGTGGATCCGGGGGGCAGCCCGCCGCCGGGCCGGACCGCCTACCTGGCCACTGACTGAGCCCGGCTGGCGGCGGTTCAGGCCGAGTTCGACGACCTGGAACGCCTCGGCCAGGTGACCGGCCGGGAGCCCGGCCTGCTCGGCAGTGCGGGCCAGCCGGGCGCGCAGGAATTCCTCCAGGTTGTCCCGGTGGCCGGTCTGGCTCTCGTGCGCCCGCAGCGCGGCCAGCTTCCGGCTGAACGTGTCCGTGATGTCCACGAAGTGATCCGCGGCCGAGGCGGCCGAGATCCACACCTCGCGCACCGTCCACGGCTCCAGGCCCTCGGCCAGGCGCAGCTCCGGGAACGCGTACGGGTTGCGCGCGTCCGGGTAGACGGCGTCCAGCGCGGCCGAGCCCACCGCCCGGTGATCGGGGTGGCCGATGCCCATCCGCTGGTAATTACGCTCCGGCGTGGGGCATACCACGCGGTCCGGCCGGACCTGCCGGATCACCCGGGCAAGATCTTGGCGCAACGCCAGGCTGGGCTCCACCCGGCCGTCCGGGTAGCCCAGGAATCTGAGGTCATGCACCCCGACGCAGGCGGCCGCCGCGGTCTGTTCCTTCCGGCGCAGCGGCCCCATCTCGGCCCGGGGCACTGAGTCATCGAAACCGCCCGCGTCGCCGTCGGTGACCAGGCAGTAGGTGACCTCGATCCCGGCGCCCGTCCAGCGCGCCACCGTGCCCGCGGCGCTGAAATCGATGTCGTCTGGATGGGCGGCGATGACCAGCGCGCGCTGAACCTCGGAGTCACTCAGCATGATCCCGATCCTATGAACGCCCGGTACTGCCCCGGCCAGCGCGGGCAGGCCGGTTACCAGCGCGGGCGGGCCCGGTTACCAGCGCGGCGTGCTGGTCAAGTGCAGGCGGCCCGGCCAGCGCCCACTGGCGCCGGCCGGGCCGCACGGTCCCGCGCCCGCCGCTAGTCGAGCGCGGACATCACATGCTTGATGCGGGTGTAGTCCTCGAACCCGTACATGGACAGGTCCTTGCCGTAGCCGGAGTGCTTGAACCCGCCGTGCGGCATCTCGGCCACCAGCGGGATGTGCGTGTTGATCCACACACAGCCGAAGTCCAGCCCGCGGGCCATCCGCATGGCCCGCCCGTGGTCGCGTGTCCAAACCGACGACGCCAGCCCGTACTCGGTGCCGTTGGCCCAGGCCAGCGCCTCGGACTCGTCGCTGAACTCCTGCATGGTGATGACTGGGCCGAACACCTCCTGCTGGATGATCTCGTCTTCCTGGCGCAGCCCGGTGACCACGCTGGGCTCGAAGAAGTAGCCCTGGCCGGCGATCCGGTTGCCGCCGGTGCGTACCTCGGCGTGGCTGGGCAGCCGCTCGATGAACCCGCTCACCCGCTCCAGCTGGCTGGCGTTGTTGAGCGGCCCGAAGTCGGCGTCTGGCACGTCCGGGCCGGCCACCGTCTGCCCGCGGGCCATCTCGACCAGCGCGTCAGCCAGGTCGGCCGCGATCCGCGAGCCGGCCAGCACCCGGGTCGCGGCGGTGCAGTCCTGCCCGGCGTTGAAGTAGCCGGCGATGGCCACCGCCTCGGCCGTCTTGGCCGGGTCGGCGTCGTCGAACACGATCACCGGTGCCTTCCCGCCGAGTTCCAGGTGCACCCGCTTGAGGTCGGCGGCCGCCGTGATGGCGACCTCGCGGCCGGCCCGGACGCTGCCGGTGATCGAGACCATCTGCGGCGTCTTGTGCGCGACCAGCGCCCGCCCGGTGTCCCGGTCGCCGCAGATCACGTTGAACACGCCCGGCGGCAGGAACTCGCTCATCAGCTCGGCCAGCAGCAGGGTGGACACTGGGGTGGTGTCCGACGGCTTGAGCACCATCGTGTTCCCGGCCGCCAGCGCGGGCGCGAGCTTCCACACCGCCATCATCATCGGGTAGTTCCACGGGGTCACCGCGGCGCACACGCCGATCGGCTCGCGCCGGATGAACGACGTGTAACCGGACATGTACTCGGCCGCGCTGCGCCCTTCCAGCATCCGCGCCGCCCCGGCGAAGAACCGGATCTGGTCCACCATCGGGGGAATCTCCTCCGACAGGGTCAGCGCGAGCGGCTTGCCGGTGTTCTGGCTCTCGGCCTTGACGAACTCGTCAGCGCGGCGCTCCAGTGCGTCCGCGATCCGGAGCAGGGCCAGGCTCCGCTCCGCGGGCGTGCTGTCCCGCCAGCCCGGGAAGGCATCGGCCGCCGACGCGAACGCCGCATCCACCTCGGTCTCGCTGGAAATCGGCGCGGTGGCGAAGACCTCACCGGTGCTCGGGTCGACGAGCTCGGCCCGGCGGTCGTAACTCGTGTCTGTCCACCGGCCGCCGATGAAGTTGCGCAATTCTTCCACCACGGGCCCTCCGTTCAGAATTTCAGGGGCGGTTTAGTGTTGCGGGTCCCGCTCTTCGCAGGCCCAGGGCGATCCGTAGTCGTTGAGCAGGTCGAGGAACGGCCTGGCCGGCAGCGCCTCGGGGCCGAGCACCCCAGCGCCCGACCAGGCGCCCGAGTCCATCAGCTCCAGCGCCACGACCGGGTTGACCGCGGTCTGCCAGACCACCGCCTGCGAGCCATACTCCGCCATGGACCAGGCGTTATCCACCACATGGTGCAGATAGACCTCGCGCGGTGCCCCGTCCTGGCCGGTCCCGGTCACCCAGGTGCCCGCACAGGTCACCCCGGTCATCTTGTCCCCGAGCTGGGCCGGGTCGGGCAGGCAGGCGGCCACCACGTCGCGCGGCGAGACGCTGGCCCCGCCCACCTGGACCGGGTCAGTGCGGTCCAGCCCCAGCTTGTGCAGCGTCTCCAGCACGCCGATGAACTCCGCGCCCAGCCCGTACTTGAACGTAACCCGGCGGGCCTGCACCCAGCGCGGCATCAGCAGCACTTCCTCGTGCTCCACGTTCACGCACTCCACCGGCCCGATGCCGGCCGGGAACGTGAACACCTCCGGCTCGCTGAACGGCGGCGTGGTAAACCAGCCGCGGTCCGCCTCGTAGACAACCGGGGGATTCAGGCACTCCTCGATCGTGGTCCAGATGGAGAACGTGGGCGCGAAGTCATAGCCGTCCACCTCCAGGTTGGCGCCGTCCCGTACGCCCAGCTCGTCAATCTCGCCGAACAGCTCATCCGCCGCGTACCTGGCGAACACATCCGACAATCCGGGCTCAACGCCCATCCCGACCAGGGCCAGGCCGGCCTGCTGCCACTCGGCGTCCAGCGCGAACTGGTCGTCGCCCAGTTTGACGCCGGTCTGCCGGTACGGCTGCTCGGCGTTCGGGTGGGACAGCGACATGGCCATGTCCAGGTAGTGCACCCGGGCCCGGAGCGCCGCCCGGAACAGCGGCATCACGAACCGCGGGTCGGTGGCGTTCATCAGGACGTCGCAGGAGTTCTCGGTGAGCAGTGCCGCGGTGGCGGCCTCGTCCCGGGCGTCCAGCTGCACGGCGCGGTAGCCGTCCCGGGCCGCGGCCGCGTGCTCGGCCCGGGCCAGGTCGTAGTCGGCCACGATCAGCTCGGCAAACGGGCGGCGGGCGGCGATACGGGCGAACGCGGTGCCTACCCCGCCAGCCCCGACAAGAAGAATCCGCATACTGGCGATCCTAGCCTTCTAGGTGCTTCTGGGCCACGGGACCAGTCGTGATACGTACCCGTTACGACTGAAATCGTTGCCGAGAGATCGCATACATGCTAGAACCGTGGCAGCTGGGTAGGTGTCTATAGTTGGCGTACGATGCGCCCCACGGATCACTCCGGACCGGGCCAGCCCAGACTGCCGTAATCGAGGACCTGACCCGACCGGCTCAGGTGTTGCCAGGAGGGGGAGCCATGGCGGCCGCTACGCCAGAGCTTCAGCCAGTTGAAGAGTCCAGGGACAAGGGGCTAAAGAGTGGCGCCCTGGGCCTGGTGTCCAGTGTCGTCATGGGCGTGGCCTCGACCGCGCCCGCCTACAGCCTGGCGGCAACGCTGCTGTTCGTCGTGGTTCTGGTCGGCTTCAAGGCGCCATCGGTCGCCGTGCTGGCGTTCGTCCCGATCCTGTTCTGCTCGATCGGCTACAGCGAGATGAACAAGGCCGACCCCGACTGCGGGACCACGTTCACCTGGGGGGCGAGGGCGTTCGGCCCGAAGACCGGCTGGGCCGGCGGCTGGGGCATCGTGGCAGCCGACATCCTGGTCATGGCCAGCCTGGCCCAGGTCGCGGGCCAGTACGTGTTCCTGCTGGTGCAGGGCCCCAACAGCTCGATCGGGACCAACCCGGCCAGCCCCTGGGTGCTGCTGGTCGGCATCATCTGGATCATCGCGATGACCTACATCTGCTACCGGGGCATCGAGGTCTCGGCGTGGTTCCAGAAGATCCTGCTGAGCATCGAGCTCGTCATGCTCCTGGTGCTCTCGGTGACGGCGCTGGTCAAGGTCGCGGGCAGCCACCACCCGAAGACTTCGGTGACGCCGAGTGCCAGCTGGCTGCTGCCCACCCACCTGTCGCTCTCGGACTTCCTCGGCGGGATCGTCCTGATGCTGTTCATCTACTGGGGCTGGGACACCGCCGTCTCGGTCAACGAGGAGACCAAGGACAAGGACAAGACCCCGGGCCAGGCGGCCATCATCTCGACCGTGCTGCTGCTGGTCACGTACGTGATCGTGATCTTCGCGGCGGTGTCGTTCGCCGGCATCGGCTCGACCGGGATCGGGCTGTCCAACGAGGCGCACGGCGGAGACGTGCTGTCAGTGCTGGGCGGCGCGATCTTCGGCACGGGTGCCCTTGGCACCACGCTGTCCAGGCTGCTGGTCCTGATGGTGCTCAGCTCGGCCGCGGCCTCAACCCAGACGACCATCCTCCCGACCGC
This sequence comes from uncultured Actinomycetes bacterium, assembly GCA_963834515.1. Taxonomy (GTDB): domain Bacteria; phylum Actinomycetota; class Actinomycetes; order Streptosporangiales; family Streptosporangiaceae; genus RYN-230. Next base: position 395,887 of record CAWICB010000005.1, read on the forward strand.
CCGCACGACCCTGTCGATGGCTGTCTACAAGGCGCTCCCGGACTCGTTCGCCAAGATCCACCCCAAGTACCTGACGCCGACCGTGTCCACGGTCGTGATGGGCGCCGTCTCCATCGCCCTCTACGTCCCGATGAACTACATCTCCGGCGGCAACGTCATCTACGACGCGGTGACCGCGATCGGCATTTACATCGCGTTTTACTACGGCCTGACCGCCCTCGAGTGCGTCTGGTACTACCGCAAGACGCTGACCAGCAGCGCCCGCAACCTGTGGATGCGCGGCATCATCCCCGGACTTGGCTGGGCCATCATGTGGGCGGCGGGCATCTACAGCCTGCAGAGCGACTACACCGCCTCGTTCGGCTACACGCACTGGACCGTGCCCGGCCTGCACTGGGAGATCGGCGGGATCTTCCTCATCGCCATCTTCGCCGCCGTGGCCGGGGTGGCCATATTCATCTACCTGCGGATCACCCGGCCCGCGTACTTCAAGGGCGAGACCCTGACCCGGAGCACGCCCACCCTGGTGCCGGACCCGGACCTGGTGCCCCCAGCGGCGGGATCGGGCACGGCCTGATAAGGCGAGGGAATCCGGCTGCGCTGTCGGCGCCACCGCCTACCCTTGATGGGTGACCGCCGAAGCTGCTGACTCCCTGCTGGATGACCTGAACCCGCAGCAGCGGGCGGCCGTGGTGCACCAGGGCGGCCCGCTGCTGATCGTGGCCGGGGCCGGCTCGGGCAAGACCAGGGTGCTGACCCGCCGGATCGCCTACCTGCTGGCCGAGCGGGACGTGAGCCCGGGCGAGATCCTGGCCATCACGTTCACCAACAAGGCAGCGGGCGAGATGGCCGCCCGGGTGGCCGATCTCACCGGCTGGCGGTCCCGGGCCATGTGGGTGATGACGTTCCACTCGGCCTGCGTGCGGATCCTGCGCCGGGAGGCGGCCAGGTTCGGCTACCCGTCGTCGTTCTCCATCTACGACCAGGCCGACTCGCAGCGGCTGATGGCGCTGGTCTGCCGCGAGCTCGACCTGGACCCCAAGCACCACTCGCCCAAGGCCATGCTGGCCCAGGTGTCCAACCTGAAGAACGAGCTCATCGACTACGAGGCGTTCAGCGCGCGCGCCGAGGGCTACCGGGACAAGGCACTGGCCGAGGCGTACGCCGAGTACCAGCGCCGCCTGGTGGCGTCCGGGGCGATGGACTTCGACGACCTGATCATGGTCACCGTCAACCTGCTGCAGGCCGTCCCCGAGGTGGCCGAAACGTACCGGCGGCGCTTCCGGCATGTCCTGGTGGACGAGTACCAGGACACCAACCATGCGCAGTACATGCTGGTCCGGGAGCTGGTCTCGGCACCGGCCTGGCAGTCGGGGGGCGACGACGCGGGCCCGCTGCCCCCGGCCGAGCTGTGCGTGGTCGGTGACGCCGACCAGTCGATCTACGCGTTCCGCGGGGCCACCATCCGCAACATCGAGGAGTTCACCCGGGACTTCGCCGATGCGAGCGTGATCATGCTGGAGCAGAACTACCGGTCCACGCAGAACATCCTGGCCGCGGCCAACGCGGTGGTCTCCCGCAACACCGGCCGGGTGCCCAAGAACCTGTGGTCCGACGCCGGAGACGGCCCGCCGATCGTCGGCTATGTGGCGGACAGCGAGCACGACGAGGCCGCGTTCGTGGCCGAGGAGGTGGACCGGCTCACCGACGAGGGAGAGGCGGCCCCGGGGCACGTCGCCGTGTTCTACCGGACCAACGCGCAGTCCCGGGCATTCGAGGAAGTGTTCATCCGGGCCGGGCTGCCCTACAAGGTGGTCGGCGGCGTCCGGTTCTACGAGCGGCGCGAGATCCGTGACCTGCTGGCCTATCTGCGGCTGACCGCGAACGCGGATGACGAGGTGTCGCTCCGCCGGGTACTCAACGTGCCCCGCCGGGGGATCGGCGACCGGGCTGAGGCGTGCGTGGCCGCGCTGGCCCAGCGGGACCGGACCAGCTTCGCGGCCGCGCTGGCCCGGCCCGGCGACGCGCCCGGGATGGCGGCCCGGTCGGCCCGGGCCATTGCCTCGTTCAACGAGCTGATGAGCGGGCTGCGGTCGGAGGCCGCGGCCGGGCTGCCGGTCCCCGACCTGGCCGAGATGATCCTGGACCGGTCCGGGTACCTGGCCGAGCTCGAGGCGTCCACCGACCTGCAGGACGCGAGCCGGATCGAGAACCTGAACGAGCTGGTCTCGGTGGCCCGGGAGTTCGACGCGCAGCGCCCGGACGGGACGCTGGCCGACTTCCTGGAGCAGGTGTCGCTGGTCGCCGACGCCGACCAGATCCCGGACGGCGCGGAACACGGCGGGCAGGTCACGCTGATGACCCTGCATACCGCCAAGGGGCTGGAGTTCCCGGTGGTGTTCCTCACCGGGATGGAAGAACACGTGTTCCCGCATCAGCGGTCGATGACCGACGACAAGGAACTCGAGGAGGAACGCCGCCTGGCCTACGTCGGGATTACCCGGGCCGAGCGCCGGCTGTACCTCACCCGGGCGGTGGCCCGGGCCTGGTGGGGCCGGCCGGAGTACCACAAGCAGTCCAGGTTCCTCGACGAGATCCCGGCTCAGCTGGTGGAGTGGCGGCGCGACGAGCGGACCGCGGTCGCGCCGGCCGGGGAGCGGCTGGCCCAGCGGCCGGGCGTGCGCAGCCCGGGCAACCGGCGGGTGCCCTCGCTCAGCCCGGGCGACAAGGTGACCCACGACGCCTACGGGCTGGGCACCGTGCTGTCCGTCGAGGGCCGCGGTGACGACCCCGAGGCCAAGATTGACTTCGGCGGCGACTACGGGATCAAGCACCTGGTACTGCGCTACGCCCCGATCGAGAAACTGTGATCCGGGGGTTCTAGCGGCCTGCTCGGTGATCACCTGGGCGACCAGGCCGGGCGCCCGGAGCGGGATCAGGTGGTCGGCCCCGGGCACCCGGACCCGGCGGCAGCCGGGAATGCGGTCCGCGACGCTGTCCGCGCAGCGGACCACCATCGGGTACTCCAGGTCGCCGAGCATGACCACGGCGGGTGCGCTGATCTCAGCCAGCCGGTCGTAGGCGGGCGGGTCGGGCTGCTCGAAGTCGCCCTGCGCGAACATGCCGGCCACCGCGCTCTCGATCTGCGCCCGGGCCGCCGCATCCGGGCCCGCCGCGGCCCACGTGCGCAGGCCCAGCTCGGCCAGCCCGGCGCGGTCATCCTTGGTGGCCAGGGCCATGAACTCGGCGTTGTACGGGTCGTCCGCCGGCCACGGATAGTCCGGGACGCCGGGCGCCAGCAGCGCGAGCGACGAAACCCGGTCCGGCTGGGCCAGCGCGAGGCCGAGCGCGGTGCCGCCGCCGCCGCTGTGCCCGACCAGGGCCGCCCGCGGCAGACCGAAGTGGTCGAGCACCGTCAGCAGGTCGCCGAGCTGGGTGTACGGCGTGTGCGGGGGTGGGGACGCACCGAAGCCGCGGGTGTCGTAGCAGATGATCCGGTACCGCCCGGCCAGTTGCTCGGTGACGCGGGCCCAGCTGCTGCGGTCGGTCCACCCCGCGTGCACCAGCACCACTGGGGGGCCGTCGCCGCCGCTGTCGCCGGCCGCCAGCACCCCGCCGCCGACCGGGATGGTCACGTCCATGGGAAAAGTGTCCCAGGGCCGGCAACCGGATTGGCGCCCGCGCTCGGCCCGCGCTCGGCCGGCGGTTGGCCCGCGCTCGGCCGGCGGTTGGCCGGCGGTTGGCCCGCGCTCGGCCCGCGCTCGGCCGGCGGTTGGCCGGCGGTTGGCCCGCGCTCGGCCCGCGCTCGGCCGGCGGTTGGCCCGCGCGGCGAGGACGGATGGCCATGCCGCCGGCCTGGGGAGCCGGGTTACCCTGCAGGGACAGGCAAGCACCGGCCAGGAGGCGCGCATGGGAACGATCCGGGTGGTCATCGCCAAGCCCGGCCTGGACGGCCACGACCGGGGCGCCAAGGTGGTGGCTCGGGCATTGCGCGACGCGGGCGTGGAAGTGATCTACACCGGCCTGCACCAGACGCCTGAGCAGATCGTGGCCGCCGCCATCCAGGAAGACGCCAACGCGATCGGGCTATCCATCCTGTCCGGGGCGCACATGACCCAGTTCGCCGCAGTGCTCGAGCTGCTGGCCGAACGCGGGGCCAGCGACATCGTGGTGTTCGGTGGCGGGATCGTGCCCGAGGCCGATATCGCTGAGCTGGAGCGGATGGGGGTAGCCAAGATCTTCACGCCCGGCGCCTCCACCTACGACATCGTGGGCTGGGTCCGCTCGGCGCTAGGCGGCCAGTCCTCTCCCGAGCCCGTCCAGCAAGGCACCTAGCGCCCGCACAGCGGCTCAGCCCGCGGCTGGCAGCGCGCGCACGGCCAGGGCCGGCCGGTGCCGCCCAGCCTGCACCGCGGACCTGATGTCCGCGGCCACCCTGGTCCGGTCGGTGCGGATCTGACGGGGCGTGACATGCAGCACGATGATCCCGAACGCGCTCATCCGGGCGTGCCTGGCCAGGGTCTGCTCCCAGTCCTCCGGCGACAGATGCCACTCCCGGGAGTCCACTTCCACCGCCACCCCCGACTCCGGCCACCACGCATCGGCCACGGCCAGTAGCTCCCGGCCGGCGAAGAGCCGGGCGTTGAACATCGGCGCAGGCAGGCCGGTCTGGATGATCAGGTCGCGCAGATCTCCCTCGGCCACCGACCGGACTCCGTCGGCCACCTCAGCCAGCGTCCGGCGCAGCCACCCGGAGCGGCGTATCGGCGCATCCGCGAGCTCCGCGCTGAGCTCGGCTAACCTGCACCGGCGCCGCTGCACGGCGTCCGCTGTAACCGCTCGCACCTCCCGGAACGAGCCAAGCTCGCGGGAGGCATCGGCCACCGCCCGGGCGGCCAGCGTGAACCGGATCGCGCCATCCGCCATCACGAACTCCGGCATCCGGCTGGTGGGCCAGATCCGCACGAGCGGCTGGCTTACCCGGGCCTGGCGGCCTGGGATCAGCACGGTAACCGCCTGGGATTCCGGGACCCGGACGCCGTGCCGGCGTAACGCTGCGGTCCCAGTCAGCGCGCTGCCGCGCCCGGCGTAGCGCAGCGCGGCCAGCTCCGTCTGGGCCCGGGTGGGGATGCCGGTCGCGGCCAGGTACACCCCGGGCAGCAGGCGCTGCCAGGGACCGCCCGGCCGGATGCGATACCGGACCTGGTCCAGGGACAGCCCGCAGTGGAGTGCCTGGGCCCGGGAGATGACTCCATCCTGTTCCCGCAGCAGTCGCCCTAACGCGACTCGGTCAATGCTCCCCGTCGGTGGCATAGGGTCAGCTTTCCCGCAGGGTCCGACATTCGCCGCTCCCCAATCGTGATCATGACTTAGGTGGGGGTCTATTACCACCGATGTCATGATCACGAAATCGGGCTGGGGGCACCGGGGCTGGGGGTGGCGGCACCGGGGCGGAGGGTGGGGGCACCGGGGCGAGTGGGGCCGGTGGGGTGGGTGGGAGTGGCGCACGGGGGTTGCCTGGGGCCCGGGGGAAGGCCAGCCTCGTCAACGGTAGGCTGCGTGCGGAATCCTGCTCACCCGTAGGCCACCTGAGGACGGACGCTAGTGGACCTGTTTGAGTATCAGGCGAAAGAACTGTTCGCCGAGTACGGGGTAGCCGTGCAGCGCGGCCAGGTCGCGGCCACCCCGGCCGAGGCTCGCGAGATCGCGGCGGGCTTCGCGGCCGAGGGGTCACCCCTCGCGGTTGTGAAGGCCCAGGTGAAGACCGGTGGCCGGGGGAAGGCGGGCGGCGTCAAGCTGGCCAACGGCCCAGAGGAGACAGAGGCCAAGGCGGGCCAGATCCTCGGCATGGACATCAAGGGCCACACCGTGCACAAGGTCCTGATCGCCGAGGCGGTGGACATCGCCCAGGAGTACTACCTGTCCTACCTGCTGGACCGGGCGGCCCGGACGTTCGTGGCGATCTGCTCGGTGCAGGGCGGCATGGAGATCGAAGAGGTCGCGCACAGCAGCCCGGAGGCGGTGGCCCGGGTCCCTATCGACCCCCTGCAGGGAGTGGACGCGGCCAAGGCGCAGGAGATCATCCAGGCCGGCCGGATCCCGGCCGAGGCGGCCAAGCAGGCGGCGGTTCTCGCCGAGCGGCTCTGGTCGGTGTTCGCCGACGAGGATGCCACCCTGGTCGAGGTGAACCCGATGGCCCTGACCGACCAGGGTGACGTGCTCGCCGTGGACGGGAAGGTCAGCCTGGACGACAACGCGGCCTACCGGCAGGACCACGAGAAGTTCGCCGACGCCGAGGCGGCCGACCCGCTGGAAGCCCAGGCCAAGGCCAAGCACCTGAACTACGTCAAGCTCGACGGCCAGGTCGGCATCATCGGCAACGGGGCCGGGCTGGTCATGTCCACGCTGGACGTGGTGGCCCTGGCCGGGGAGTCGCTCGGCGGGATCCGGCCGGCCAACTTCCTGGACATCGGCGGCGGCGCATCCGCCGAGGTGATGGCCGACGGGCTGGAGATCGTGCTGTCCGACCAGTCGGTCCGCAGCGTCCTGGTCAACGTGTTCGGCGGGATCACCTCCTGCGACGCGGTGGCCAACGGGATTGTCTCTGCCATCGGCATGCTGGCCAGCCAGGGTCACGAAGTCCGGCACCCGATCGTGGTCCGGCTGGACGGGAACAACGCCGATGAGGGCCGGCGCATCCTGGCCGAGGCGGCGCTGCCCACGGTCGAGCAGGTGGCCACCATGGACGACGCAGCCCGGCGGGCCGCCGAACTCGCAGCCGCCGCCCCCGCGACAGGAGCATGAGATGGCGATTTTCCTGACCAGCGACAGCCGGGTCATGATCCAGGGCATCACGGGCTCGGAAGGCAGCAAGCACGGCCGCCGGATGCTGGCCGCGGGGACCACGGTGGTGGGCGGCACCAACCCGAGGAAGGCCGGGCAGACCGTGGATCTCGGTGGCGCCGGCGTCCCGGTGTTCGCCACGGTGGCCGACACGATGGCGGAAACCGGCGCGGACGTCTCGGTGGTGTTCGTGCCGCCGGCTGGCACCAAGGCCGCGGTGATCGAGGCCATCGACGCCGGGATCCCGCTGGTCATTGTGATCACCGAGGGCATCCCGGTGCACGACACCGCGGAGTTCTGGGCCTACGCCACGGCCAACGGGAACCGGACCCGGATCGTCGGCCCGAACTGCCCGGGCGTGGCCTCGCCGGGCAAGTCGAACGCGGGCATCATCCCGGCCGACATCACCACCGAAGGCCGGATCGGGCTGGTCTCCAAGTCGGGCACGCTGACGTACCAGATGATGTACGAGCTGCGCGACATCGGCTTCTCCACCGCGGTCGGGATCGGCGGCGACCCGATCATCGGCACCACGCACATCGACTGCCTGGCTGCCTTCCAGGATGACCCGGAGACTGACGCCATCGTGATGATCGGTGAGATCGGCGGCGACGCCGAGGAACGGGCCGCCGCGTACGTGGAGGCCCACGTGACCAAGCCAGTGGTGGCCTACGTGGCCGGGTTCACCGCTCCGGAGGGCAAGACCATGGGGCACGCGGGGGCGATCATCTCCGGGTCGGCGGGTACCGCGCAGGCCAAGAAGGAAGCGCTGGAAAAGGTCGGTGTCCGGGTCGGCCGCACCCCCAGCGAGACGGCCCGCCTGGTCCGCGACGTGATGCGCGCACGCGGCTGACGCGCAGCCGTGGCCGGCCCGCACTGACGGCTGACCCGCACCCGCGCGTCCCCCGCCCCGCGCGGACCCGCACCCGCGCGTGACCCGCACCCGCGCGTGACCCGCACCCGCGCGTGACCCGCACCCGCGTGACCCCCACCCGCGTGACCCGCACCCGCGCGCGACCGGCCCAGGCCCGCGCGGCTGAGCTGCGGCGCGCCTCCGCGGCCGGCCGCCGGCTGGTTGCCAGGATGGGTCCTTGTGACCGCTTCTGCCCCGTCGCCCGCGCGCGCGGGCCACGGCGCCGAGGCGCCCGGGCCCCCGCCCGGTCCGGCCCGGCCGCTGGTCATCACGGGCGCGATCGCTGCCTGCGCGGCCGCGGGTACCGGGCTGGTCTGCATCACCCTGCTGGTGCTGGCCGGGTGGATCGCCGCGCCGCACGCGGGGGTGGGCCTGCCCGGGGTACTGCGCACCGCCGCCGACCTCTGGCTGGTCGGGCACCATGTCGGCTTCGTGCTGCACACCGGTGGCAGCCTCGGCGCCGGGCGGGCAGCGGGCGGCCGGATCGGCCTGCTCCCGCTCGGCCTGGTGCTGCTGCCCGGTGCCTTGCTCTGGCTCGCGGGCCGGTGGGTGGTGAAGAAGGGCGAGGTTTCCCGGCTCCCTGAGGTGGGTTACGCGGCGCTAGCCCTGGCGGTGCCGTACGCGCTGCTGGCCGGCGCGCTGGCGCTGCTCGGCCAGTCGTCGCTGGCTACCCCGTCGCTCGTCCAGGCCGTGCTGTCCGGTTTCCTGCTCGCCCTGGTCGCAGGCGGGCTGGGCGGCGCGCGGGCGCTCGCCCCGTGGTGGAATCTGGTTCATCTGCTGCCGCCCAGGTCCAGGTCGGTGTTCCTGGGCGCGCTCGGCGCGCTCACCGTGCTGACCGGGACCGGCGCCATCCTGGCCGGGGCCTCACTCGGCACCAGCCTGCACGGCTTCCGCGCGGCGGACGCGGCCCTCGCGCCCGGCCTGGTCGGCGGCGCGCTGCTGCTCCTGATCCAGATCGCCTACGTGCCTAACGCCATCGTGTGGTCAATCTGCTACACGCTCGGCCCGGGCTTTGCGTTCGGTACCGGCACGGTGGTCGCTCCCACCGGCTCGGCGCTCGGTTCGCTGCCGTTGCTGCCCATGCTGGCCGCGCTGCCCTCCGGGGCCCACTCGGCCGTGCCGGGCTGGGCATCCGTCCTCATGCTCGCCGTGCCGTATCTGGCCGGGGCGTTCGGCGGCCTGCTGACCGCGCGGGCGGCGCCGACCCCCGCGGTGGAACTGGCCCCGCTGTGGGGCTTCGCGTGCGGGGTGGCCACGGCCGGGGCGGTTGGCCTGCTGGCCGCGTTCGCCGGCGGCCCGCTGGGCAACGGCCGGCTGGCCGCGGTAGGGCCGTCCGGCTGGCAGACCGCGGTGGTGTCCGCGCTGGAGATCGGCGTCGCGGCCGCGGTGACCGCAGGGGTGGCCAACTGGCTGCGGATGCGCCGGTCGCCGGCCCGGGTGGCCGGGCCGGGTGGGCCCGTCCCGGCCCGGCCCGGCCGGGCGCCGGTTGATCAGGACCCGGGCGGCGCGGAAAACCCGCACCGCATCTTCGTCGACCCGTGGGGCCCGGACGAGGACGGCGGGGAACCGCCCGGCCGGGCCAGCCCGGCGGGCCCGGCGGCGCTGCCCTGAACCGGTCCTGGCCGTTCGGCTAAGGGCTGGCCTGCTCGATGGAGTGGATGAACTGGTTCTGGCAGGCCTGCTGCGCGGCCACCGTGTTGGCCCCGCTCAGGCACCGGGAGAACGTGGCAGCCTGCTTCCCGAACAGCGCGAAGCCGAGCAGCAGGATGCCGCTGAGCAGCACCCCGATCCCGCCGATCACGATGGCGGTGACCGAGCCCCGCGGCCCCGCCGTGCCGGCCCGCCTGGTCCGGGCCAGCGCGGTACCCGCGAACCAGATGGCCAGGACGCCTGCCACCAGGGCGAAGGTCACGATGTACACGCCGCGCTGGAAGTTGCTCACACCGAGCAGGCCGAACAGGCTGAGCACGGCCAGCAGCAGCGCGGCGACTGACCGCTGCTGGTGCGCCGGGGCGGCCCGCACCGCTCGCCGGGCCTGCGCCTGTGTCGGCTGTGCCTGCTCACGGCGGGGCGGCGGAGGGACACTGGGGGCCATCGGCGGAGAGCTCCAGGGGTCGCGGGTGGGACTCGGGCCAGCCACGTACAGGCCGCGGCCTCCCATTCTGCCTCGTGCCGGCCAGTGGGCGAGCCCATCCCCAAGGTGCGGTTATGGTGGCCGCATGCAGGCACGCCTGGTCGTTCTGGGATCTGGCGCGGGAACCAACCTCCAGGCGCTGCTCGACGCGTGCGCCGACCCGGGGTACGGCGCCCAGGTGGTGGCGGTCGGCGCGGATCGGGCCGGGGTGCCAGCCCTGGACCGGGCCGAGCGGGCCGGGGTGCCCACGTTCGCGCACCGGGTCGCGGACTACCCGGACCGCGCGGACTGGGACCGGGCCCTCACCGCGTCCTGCGCCGCCGCCCGGCCCGACCTGATCGTGCTGGCCGGGTTCATGAAGCTGGTCGGCAAGTACTTCCTGGACGCGTTCGGCGGCCAGGTGATCAACACGCACCCGGCCCTGCTGCCCGCCTTTCCTGGCATGCACGGGGTACGCGATGCGCTGGAGCATGGCGTGAAGGTCACTGGGTGCACCGTGTTCCTGGTCGACGCGGGCACCGACACCGGCCCGGTACTGGCCCAGGCCGCGGTTCCGGTACTGGACGATGACGACGAGGCCACCCTGCACGAGCGGATCAAGGTCACCGAACGCCAGTTGCTCGTGGAGACTGTGGGCCGGATGGTGCGTGACGGGTGGGCCGTCACCGGCAGGAAGGTAAGGATCGGCAGTTGACGAGAGTAGCCATCAGGCGCGCGCTGATCAGCGTCTACGACAAGACCGGGCTCGCCGACCTGGCGCGCGCGCTGCACAAGTCCGGCGTGGAAATCGTCAGCACCGGCAGCACGGCCGCCGCCATTGCCGAGGCGGGGGTGCCGGTGACCCCGGTGGAGGACGTCACCGGCTTCCCCGAATGCCTGGACGGCCGGGTCAAGACGCTGCACCCGGCGGTGCACGCCGGGCTGCTGGCCGACCTGGGCCGGCCCGAGCACGAGGCCCGGCTGGCCGAGCTGGGCATTGCGCCGTTCGGCCTGCTGGTGTCCAATCTGTACCCGTTCGAGGCCGCGGTCAGCTCGGGCGCGCCGCCCGCGGAGTGCGTGGAGCAGATCGACATCGGTGGTCCGGCCATGGTCCGGGCCGGGGCCAAGAACCACCAGCACGTGGCGGTGATCACCGACCCGGCGCAGTACCCGGACGTGGCCGGGGCGGTGGCCGCGGGCGGGTTCACGCTGGAGCAGCGGCGGCGGCTGGCCGCGCAGGCCTTCGCGCACACCGCTCGCTATGACGTCGCGGTCGCGTCCTGGTTCGCGTCCAGCTACGCCCGGGACGAGACGGCCCAGGAAACCGGGTGGCCAGACGTAACCGGGGCGGTGTGGTCCCGGCGCGAGGTGCTCCGCTACGGGGAGAACCCGCACCAGCAGGCCGCGCTGTACACCGAGGCCGGCGCTGGCCCGGCATCGCCGAGGCCGCGCAGCTGCACGGCAAGGCGATGTCCTACAACAACTACGTGGATGCGGCCGCCGCCTGGCGGGCCGCGTTCGACTTCACCCAGCCCTGCGTGGCCATCATCAAGCACGCCAACCCGTGCGGCATCGCCCTCGGCGCGGACCTGGCCGAGGCGCACCGCAAGGCCAACGCGTGCGACCCGGACTCGGCGTTCGGCGGGGTGATCGCGGCTAACGGGGTGGTCACCGCGGCCATGGCCGAACAGGTCAAGGACATCTTCACCGAGGTGGTCATCGCGCCCGGGTTCGAGGAGGAGGCGCTGGGCATCCTCAGCGGCAGCAAGAACGTGCGGCTGCTCCGCTGCGAACCGCCCAGCCGCGGCCGGGTGCCGGAGTGGCGGCAGGTGGACGGCGGCCTGCTGCTGCAGACCCCGGACGAGATCGACGCGCCCGGCGACGACCCGGCCAGCTGGGAGCTTAAGACCGGCCAGCCCGCGTCCGCCGGCACCCTGGCCGACCTGGCCTTCGCCTGGCGGGCCATCCGCAGCGTCAAGTCCAACGCCATCCTGCTCGCGTCCGGGCTGGCCACGGTCGGCGTGGGCATGGGCCAGGTCAACCGGGTGGACGCGGCCCGGTTGGCGGTGGCCCGCGCGGGCGGCCGCGCGGCCGGCGCGGCGGCGGCCAGCGACGCCTACTTCCCGTTCCCGGATGGCCTGGAGGTGCTGATCCAGGCCGGGGTGCGGGCCGTGGTCCAGCCCGGCGGGTCGATCCGGGACAAGCTGTCCATCGAGGCCGCCGAGCGGGGCGGGGTCACCATGTACGTCACCGGCGTGCGGCATTTCTTCCACTGACTCTTCCACGGCCCGGAGCTGATACCACGATGAGCGCGCAGATTCTGGACGGCAAGGCGGCAGCCACCGAGATAAAGGCCGAGCTGGCCGGAAGGGTCGCCGCGCTGGCCAGGCGGGGCCTGGTCCCGGGCCTGGGCACCGTGCTGGTCGGGGACGATCCGGGCAGCCGCGCCTACGTCAACGGCAAGCACCGGGACTGCGCCGAGGTCGGCATCGCCAGCATCCGCCGCGAGCTGCCCGCAGACGCCAGCCAGCAGCAGGTCGAGGCGGTAGTCGACGAGCTGAACGCCGATCCGGTCTGCACCGGGTACCTGGTCCAGCTGCCCCTGCCCACGGGCATCGACCCGAACGCCATCCTGAGCCGGATCGACCCGGCCAAGGATGCGGACGGGCTGCACCCACTCAACCTGGGCCGGCTGGTACTCGGCCAGCCCGGCCCGCTGCCGTGCACTCCGCGTGCCATCGTGGAGTTGCTCCGCCGGTATGCAGTGACCATCGCCGGGGCCGACGTCACCGTGATCGGGCGTGGTATCACGGTCGGCCGGGCCCTGGGCCTGCTGCTGACCCGGCGGAGCGAAAACGCGACCGTCACGCTGTGCCACACCGGCACCAAGGACCTGGCTGCGCACACCCGGGCCGCGGACATCGTGGTGGTGGCGGCCGGGCGGCCCGGCCTGCTCACAGCGGGCATGATCCGGCCCGGGGCGGCGGTGCTCGATGTCGGCATCACCCGGACCGAGGCGGGCCTGGTCGGGGACGTGGCTCCCGACGTCCGCGACGTGGCGGGTTACCTGGCCCCGATGCCGGGCGGGGTTGGCCCGATGACCAGGGCGATGTTGCTGGCCAACGTCGTGGATGCGGCCGAAGGAGTAAGCTACCAATGAGTAACATAGTTCGGGGCGACCCCCGGGCGGAGAACCGGGTTACCGGTTTGGCACCCTTGAGGTGCCCAGCTGGGCGGAATGAGACAGGAGGTCGGCCACCGGCATGAACATCGTTGTCCTGGTGAAGCAAGTGCCAGACACCTGGGCCGAGCGGACCTTGCGGCCCGATGACTCGACGCTGGACCGGGCCTCGGTCGACGGGGTCATCAACGAGCTTGACGAGTACGCGATCGAGGAAGGGCTGCGCCTGGCCGAGGCGCACGGGGGCGAGGTCACCATCCTGACCATGGGCCCGGAGAAGGCCAGTGAGTCGATCCGCAAGGCGCTGTCCATGGGGGCGGACAAGGCGATCCACGTCATCGACGACGGGCTGGCTGGGTCGGACGCGCTGGCGACCTCGGCCGTCCTGGCCGCGGTGCTCGGCCGGGCCGGGTTCGACCTGGTCATCGCGGGCGCCGAGTCGACCGATGCGCGGATGGGTGTGATGGCGGCCATGCTGGCCGAGCGGCTCGGCGTGCCGCAGGTGTCACTGGCCAGCAAGGTCGAGGTGGACGGCAGTTCGCTGACCATCCACCGGCAGACCGACTACGGCTACGACAAGGTCGAGGCCAGCCTGCCCGCGGTGATCAGCGTGGTGGAGAAGATCAACGAGCCGCGTTACCCATCGTTCAAGGGGATCATGGCGGCCAAGAAGAAGCCGGTGGAGGTGCTCAGCCTGGCCGAGGCGGGCATCGACCCGGGCCAGGTCGGGCTGGCCGCCGCGGCCACCGAGGTGATCAGCTTCGCGAAACGCCCGCCGCGGCAGGCCGGCACGGTCGTCAAAGACGAAGGCGACGGTGGCGCCAAGGCCGCTGAGTTCCTCGCCGCGCAGAAGTTCATCTGAGCACGGAAGGACATCATGGCTGAGGTTCTGGTTCTCGCCGAGCACGACGGCGAGACGGTCAAGAAGGTCACCGGCGAACTGCTCACCCTGGCCCGCCAGTTCGGCGAGCCGTCGGCGGTGTGGATCGGCGACGGCGCCGAGGGTGGCCGGGAGCGGCTGGCCGAGTTCGGCGCGGCCAAAGTCTATGTGGCCGAGGGCAGCGATTTCACCGACGGTGTGGTCGCCCCGGTAGCCGAGGTACTGGCGGCCCTGGCGGCCCGCACCTCGCCAGCCGCAGTGCTCGTAGCGGCCACCGGCGAGGGCAAGGAGGTGGTCGGCCGGGTGGCCGTCAAGACCGGCTCCGGGGTGATCACCGACGCCACCGGCCTGACCGCCGGGGACGGCGGGATCGTCGCCGAGCAGTCCATCTTCGGTGGTGCGATCGTCGTCAAGTCGCGGGTGCGCACCGGCGCGCCGGTCATCGCGGTCCGGCCCAACTCCGTGGCCGCTGGCCGGCCCCGGCGGCGGCCGCTATCGAGCCGGCCGGGGTGGAGCTGAGCGACGCTGCCCGGGCGGTCCGGGTCACCGAGCGGGTGGTGGCCGAGCGTGGCGAGCGGCCCGAGCTGACCGAGGCGGCCATCGTGGTGTCCGGTGGCCGCGGCGTGGGCAACGCGGACAACTTCGCGCTGATCGAGAAGCTGGCCGACTCCCTCGGCGCCGCGGTGGGCGCGTCCCGGGCGGCTACCGACGCGGGCTGGTACCCGCACCAGTTCCAGGTCGGCCAGACCGGGAAGACGGTGTCCCCGCAGCTGTATGTGGCGGTGGGCATCTCCGGCGCGATCCAGCACCGGGCGGGCATGCAGACGGCCAAGACCATCATGGTGATCAACAAGGATCCCGAGGCGCCGATCTTCGAGCTGGCCGACTTCGGAGTGGTGGGCGACCTGTTCCAGGTCGTCCCCCAGCTCACCGAGCAGATCGAGCAGCGCTCGGCGAACTAGGACGTGGCCGGGGTGGGCGTCCTGGACTGGGCGCACGTGCCCAGTCCAGGACGCCCACTAGGCTGAAGTCCGTCATGAGGTACATGGACAGCGCGGGCAGGCGGCCGGGGCAGGCACCGGACCGTGTGGTGTACCTGGACCACGCGGCGACTACGCCGCTGCTCCCCGAGGCGCTCAGCGCCATGACTGAGGAACTCGGCCAGCTTGGCAACCCATCCTCGCTGCATAACGCCGGGCGCCGGGCCCGCCGGGTGGTGGAGGAGTCGCGGGAGCAGATCGCGGAGGTATTTGACGCCCGGCCCAGCGAGGTGATCTTCACCGCGGGCGGCACCGAAGCGGACAACCTGGCCGTCAAGGGGCTGTACTGGGCCCGGCAGGGCGGACGCCAGGGCGGGCCGGGAAAGCGGCGCCGGGTGCTGACCACCCCGGTGGAGCATCACGCCGTGCTGGACTCGGTGCACTGGCTCACCGAGCACGAGGCCGCGCAGCAGTCGCTGCTGCCGGTGGACCTGGCTGGGACGCTGCGCCCCGGCACGCTGGCCGGGGCCATCGAGGCCAGCCCGGGGTCGGTCGCACTGGTCACGGTCATGTGGGCGAACAACGAGGTGGGCACGGTCCAGCCGGTGGCCGAGCTGGCCGGGATCGCGCACGAGCACGGCATCCCGTTCCACACCGACGCGGTCCAGGCGGCCGGGCAGCTGCCGGTCAGCTTCGCGGCCAGCGGCGCCGACGCCATGACCATCACCGCGCACAAGTTCGGCGGCCCGGTCGGCGCGGGGGCGCTGCTGCTGGCCCGGGGTGTGCAGCCGGTCCCGGTGCTGCACGGCGGCGGGCAGGAGAGCGAGGTCCGCTCGGGCACCCTGGACGGGCCCGCCATCCGCGCCTTCGCGGTGGCGGCCATGGTGATGGCGGAACGCCGCGAGCAGGAGGCGGCGCGGCTGGCCGGGCTGCGCGATGACCTCATCGCCCAGGTACGGGCCGCGGTGCCGGACGCCGTCCTGAACGGGCCGCCCGCCGGGCCGGACCGGCTGCCTGGCAACGTGCACTTCTCGTTCCCCGGCTGCGAGGGCGACGCGCTGCTGATGCTGCTCGACGCCAAGGGCATCGCCTGCTCCACCGGGTCGGCGTGCACCGCCGGGGTGGCCCAGCCCAGCCACGTGCTGCTGGCCATGGGGGCGGACGAGGCGCGGGCCCGCGGCTCGCTGCGGTTCTCGCTCGGTCACACCACCACCCAGCAGGATGTGGACGCGCTCGGCGCGGTGATCGGCGAGGTCGTGCAGCGCGCGCGGCGGGCGCTGTACTAGTCGGGGGGCGACCCCCCGGGGCCCCCGATCGCCGCTGCGCGCCGAAGGCCGGCTCGGCGAGCACCCGCCGAAGGCGGGCCCCGCCTCGTCGGCCCAGCCGGGGAGACACCCCCCGGGCCCCCCCGATCGCCGCTGCGCGCCGAAGGCCGGCTCGGCGAGCACCCGCCGAAGGCGGGCCCCGCCTCGCCGCCGCAGTATCACTCCTCCCGCTGCGTCACTCCTCCGCCGCAGGCCCCGGTACCGTTGGCGTGACCCTTGGACCCGGCACTGCGGATACCCTCGATAGCGCAATGGATCGCCTTCGTGTGCTGGCCGCCATGTCGGGCGGCGTCGACTCCGCGGTGGCCGCTGCCCGGGCCGCGGATGCCGGGCACGATGTGACCGGGGTGCATCTCGCGCTGGCCGCGAACCCGCAGTCACACCGGACCGGGGCGCGCGGCTGCTGCACGGTGGAGGACGCCCGCGACGCGCGCCGGGCCGCGGACGTGATCGGCATCTCGTTCTACGTCTGGGACATGGCCGAACGGTTCAGCCGGGACGTGGTGGACGACTTCGTAGCCGAATACGCCCGGGGCCGCACCCCCAACCCGTGCCTGCGCTGCAACGAGAAGATCAAGTTCGCGGCGGTGCTGGACCGTGCGGTCGCGCTCGGCTTCGACGCGGTCTGCACCGGGCACCATGCCCGGCTGGACGGTGGCCGCCTGCGCCGCAGCGTGGACGACGGCAAGGACCAGTCCTACGTGCTGGCCGTGCTGACCCGGCAGCAGCTGGACCGGGCCATGTTCCCACTGGGCTCCTCGACCAAGGCGGAGGTGCGGGCCGAGGCGGCCGCCCGCGGGATGGCCGTGGCGGCCAAGCCGGACAGTCACGACGTGTGCTTCATCCCGGACGGGGACACCCGGGCCTTCCTGGCCGGCCGGCTGGGCGGCGCGCCGGGCCGCATCGTGACCCAGGACGGCGCGCTGGTCGGCCAGCACGAGGGGGCGTACGCGTTCACCGTCGGCCAGCGGAAGGGCCTGCGGGTCGGGGTGCCGGCCACGGACGGCCAGCCGCGCTATGTGCTGGACATCGAGCCGGTCAGCCGGACCGTTACCGTGGGCCCACGGGAAGCGCTGGACGTGCACGAGATCGTGGCCGAGCGGACGGTGTGGACCGGGTGCGAGCCGCTGCCCGCCCCCCGGGACGGCCTGGTCCAGCTGCGCGCGCACGGTGAGGTGCATCCGGCCACCGCGGAACTGGACGGTGAGCTGCTCCGGATCCGGCTGCACGAGGCGGCCCGCGGCGTAGCCCGGGGCCAGGCCGCGGTGCTGTACGACGGCGACACCGTGCTAGGCAGCGGGACGATCGCCGCCACCTGCTGAGGCCGTCCGGCCAGCGCCCGGGCGCAGCACCCCTGGGGCCGCGGATTTGGGCCTGGTAACTGCGTTTAACCATGCCTGGCCGGGAGATATTAGCGGCCCACGCAGGGCAGCGACTACTGCAACAAGATGGGGCAAACCGCGTCACGATTTGTTCACGGTGCGGCGCGCAGGCTAGCAAAAGTTTCCGTAAAGTGCATCTCTTGTTGCCCGTTGGGAAAGCCTCTAGCGTGGCAGGCAACAGCAGGGGTGACAGGTGCGACGAAGCGCCCGGTCGCGGGAGGCGCCATGATTGGTGGCAGTGATCGCAAGCCCAGCTCTGGAAGGCGCGCCCGGGCGTGGCGCCCAGGACAGCGCGGTCGGCCCCGGCTCCGGCTGCTGATCGCTGCCGCCGGTGGCGGCATCCTGCTCTCCTCCGTGCTGGCCGCATGCGGTACCAGCAGCGCCAGCACCGGGCCGGTGACGCTGAACTTCTACCTGTACCCGGACACCTCCGGGGCCACCCAGACGGCCATCAACAACTGCGACGCGCAGAGCCACGGCAAGTACAAGATCTCCTACCAGCTGCTGCCCACCGGGTCTGACGACCAGCGGCTGCAGCTGGTCCGGCGGCTGGCCGCGCACGATTCCACGATCGACATCATGGGCCTCGACGTGACCTGGGAGCCCGAGTTCGCCAACGCCGGCTGGATCGTGCCATGGACCGGCGCCGACAAGACGCAGGCTGAGGACGGCACGCTGCCGGCCGCGCTGGACACGGCCATCTGGAAGGGCAAGCTCGTTGCGGTGCCGGACAACAGCAACACCCAGCTGCTGTGGTACGACTCCGCCCTGGTCAAGACCCCGCCCAAGACCTGGGCCCAGATGCTGGCCGACGCGGCGCAGCTGAAGAAGGAAGGCAAGCCGCACTACATCGAGATCCAGGGTGCCCAGTACGAGGGCGCGACGGTCTGGTTCAACACCATGGTGGCCAGCGCGGGCGGCACCATCCTGAATGCGGCCGCGACCAAGCCGGTGCTGGGCGCGCCCGCGGTCAAGGCGCTGTCGATCATGCATCAGCTGGCCACCGGGCCGGGCGCCGACCCGTCGCTGGACGTGCAGATGGAGAACCAGAACCGGCTGGCCATGGAGGCGGGCACGGCCGCGTTCGAGCTGAACTACCCGTTCGTCTATCCGGCCATGAAGTTGGACAACCCGAAGCTGTTCAAGACGTTCAAGTGGGCGCTGTACCCGGAGGTCACCCCCGGGGTGCCGGCCAAGGTGACGATCGGCGGGATCGACCTCGCGGTCAGCGCCTACTCGCAGCACAAGGCGCTGGCGTTCCAGGCCGCGCTGTGCCTGCGGGACAAGCAGAACCAGATCATCGGGGCCAACGTGGGCGGCGTGCCGCCCACCATCACCAGCCTGTACAACAACCCGGCGCTGTTCAAGGATTACCCGTTCCACGCCGACATCCTGAACGCGCTCGAGCACGCCAGCGTCCGCCCGAAGACCCCGGTCTACCAGGTCGTATCCATTGACATCTCACACCTGATCTCGCCAGCGTCCGGGATCAGCCCGACGGGTACCGAGAGCTCGATGGTCAGCCAGATCAATGACGCCCTGCAATCGAAGGGCCTGGTCCCGTGAGCCGCCACCCGGCACCGGGCGGCACGGCCCGGAAGGAAGGAAGGGGCCGATGAGTACGACCACGGAGACGGTCCCCGGTGGGGCCACCGAACAGGTAGCGAAGCGGCGTAAAGCGCCGCTGTCCGAGGGGGCGCGGGCCGAGCGCAGGTTCGGCTGGCTGCTGTGCGCCCCGGCCGTGATCGTGATGGTCGCCGTCACCGCCTTCCCGATCGGCTACGCCATCTACCTGTCGCTATTGCGCGACAACCTGGAGCTTCCGAACGACACCAAGTTCATCGGGCTCAGCAACTACGCGGCCGTGCTCACGTCCCCGTACTGGTGGCAGGCGCTGAAGGTGACCGTGGTCATCACCATCTTCTCGGTCGCTATCACCCTGGTCCTCGGCATGCTGCTGGCCATCGTCATGCACCGGACGCTGTTCGGCCGCGGCACGGTCCGCACCGCCGCGCTCATCCCGTACGGGATCGTGACCGTCGCCGCCGCCTACGGCTGGCAGTTCGCCTGGACCCCGGGCATCGGTTACCTGTCCGCGGCGTTCAACTACAGTGCGCCGCTGACCACGGAATACAAGGCGATTGCGGTCATCATCCTGGCGGAAGTCTGGAAGACCACCCCGTTCATGGGGCTGCTGCTGCTGGCCGGGCTGTCCCTGGTCCCCGAGGACCTGCAGAAGGCCGCGAAGGTGGACGGCGCCACCGCCTGGCAGCGGTTCTGGCGGATCACCGTCCCGCTGATGAAGCCGGCCATCCTGGTCGCGCTGCTGTTCCGCACGCTGGACTCGTTCCGGATCTTCGACAGCATCTTCATCCTGACGGCCGGTGCCAACAACACCTCGTCGGTGTCGATCCTCGGCTGGGACAACCTGTTCAACGCGCTGAACCTGGGGATCGGCTCGGCCATCTCGATCCTGATCTTCGTCTGCGTGGCGATCATCGCGTTCCTGTTCATCAAGGGCTTCGGCACCGCGGCCCCAGGCACCGACAACCTCGGGAGGTGACTCGCTGATGGCTGCTGTTACCACCACGCCGCGGCAGAAGTTCGGCTGGGGGACGGCTAACGTCGTCGTCATAGCGCTGGCGCTGATCCCGGTGCTCTGGCTGGCCTCACTGTCGTTCAAGACGCCCGCCGCGGTTCTCGATCCGTCCTTCCTGCCCAAACAGTGGACCTGGGGGAACTACAGCAGCATCCTGAAGACCTCGCAGTTCACCAGGCCGCTGCTGAACTCGATCGGTATCGGCCTCATCGCGACGTTCATCTCCGTCGTGCTGGCCTCCATGGCCGCCTACGCGGTGGCCCGGCTGCGCTTCCCGGGCAAGGCCGTGCTCATCGGGGTAGCGCTGCTGATCGCGATGTTCCCGCAGATCGCGCTGGTCACCCCGCTGTTCAGCATCGAGCGCGCGCTCGGCCTGTTCAACACCTGGCCGGGCCTGATCATCCCCTACGTGGCCTTCGGCCTGCCGCTCGGCATCTACATCCTGTCGGCGTTCTTCCGGGAGATCCCCTGGGAGCTGGAGAAGGCGGCCAAGGTGGACGGGGCCACGCCGTTCCAGGCGTTCATGCGGGTCATCGCCCCGCTGGCCGCGCCGGGCATGGTCACCACGGCCATCCTGATCTTCCTGTTCTGCTGGAACGAGTTCCTGTTCGCGATCTCGTTCACCTCGACCATCAACGCCCGGACGGCGCCGGCGTCGCTGGCCTACTTCAGCGGCGGCTCGGTGTTCACCATCCCGACCGGCCCGATCGCGGCCGCCGCAGTGGTCATCACCATCCCGATCATCATCTTCGTGCTGTTCTTCCAGCGCCGTATCGTCGCTGGGCTGACCTCCGGCGCGGTCAAGGGCTAGCGGATCAAGGAGAGACAGTGGCTGAAATCATCCTGGACAACGTCACCAAGCGCTTCCCGGACGGCGCGCTGGCCGTTGACAAGATCAACCTCGACATCGCCGACGGCGAGTTCGTCATCCTGGTCGGGCCATCGGGCTGCGGCAAGTCGACCACGCTCAACATGATCGCCGGGCTGGAGGACATCACCGACGGCGAGCTGCGCATCGCGGGCCAGGTGGTCAACAACAAGTCGCCCAAGGACCGGGACATCGCCATGGTGTTCCAGAGCTACGCGCTGTACCCGCACATGACGGTGCGGGAGAACATGGGCTTCGCGCTCAAGCTGGCCAAGACGCCGCGGGACGTGATCAACCAGAAGGTCGAGGAGGCGGCGCGGATCCTGGACCTGACCCAGCACCTGGACCGCAAGCCCGCCAACCTGTCCGGCGGCCAGCGGCAGCGGGTAGCCATGGGCCGGGCCATCGTCCGCGACCCGTCCGCGTTCCTGATGGACGAGCCGCTGTCCAACCTGGACGCCAAGCTGCGGGTGCAGATGCGCACCGAGGTGTCCCGGATCCAGCGCCGGCTGGGCACCACCATGATCTACGTGACGCACGACCAGACCGAGGCGATGACGCTCGGCGACCGGGTCGCGGTCATGCGCAACGGCATCCTGCAGCAGGTGGCGTCGCCGCAGGAACTCTACGACCGGCCCGCCAACTTGTTCGTGGCCGGCTTTATCGGCTCCCCCGCGATGAACTTCATGGGCGGCACCCTGGAGGAGGACAAGCTGCGCACTGGCCTGGGCGACATCCCGCTGGCCGGCCGGCTGCAGCAGGTGCTGAGCAGTTCCGCGGCAGGCCGGCAGATGATCGTGGGCATCCGCCCGGAGGACTTCGAGGACGCGTCGCTGGTGCCCGCTGAGACCCGGCAAAACGGGATCACGTTCCCGGCCACCGTGGACGTGGTGGAGTCGCTCGGCTCGGAGAAATTCGTCTACTTCAGCCAGGAACTGGGCGGGGTGGACGCGGCCGAGCTTACTGAGCTGGCCCGGGACTCCGGCCGGGCGGACACCGGCGATGCCAGCGAGACCGTGGTCGCCCGGTTCGACCCGGCCACCCGGCTCACCGAGGGGGAGAACGCCGAGATCTGGGTAGACGTACGCAGGCTGCACGTTTTCGACCCGGAAACCGGCAAGAATCTCACGCTGGGGGACTCCGGCTCACCAGCCAGTGCCACGGGCCCGGCCGACGGGAGCGCTCCCGCGCAGGCCGACACGGGCGCTGCCGGGCAGGCCTCGGGGTCAGCGACCGCGCCGCCGCGCTGACCCGAGCCGCCGCTGCAGTTCCTCGATCACCTCGTCGTTCCACTCGTGGGTGCGGATCAGCCGGTAGCGTTCCCGGGCGATGGTGAGGTACGCCTCGGCGTCGCTGCACGAGCCGACCAGGTCGGCCGCGTGCAGCATGCGGACGACTGGGGTGAACTCGTCGGCGAACCACCGGCGGGACACCTCGGCACGGTCGTAGAACTTGTGCTCGTGCTGCATGAGCCGGAACCCCCAGGCTTCCACCGTTTCGCTGAGTTCCGCGTAGGACCAGGGATCGGCCACGGTGATCTTGGCGTAGGCGGAGTCGGGCAGCCTGACCCGGGAGCGGAACAGCCGCTCGTAGTCTTTGAACAGCAGGTCGCCGCGGCGCTGGATGCCGCGGGCGGGCAGCTTGGTGAGGATCTCGGTCACGTACGCGTCGATGGTCTGCTGCCCGGTAGCCAGCGCGATGGACACCCGGTGATGCCCGTCCGCCACGAAGTACATGTCGCCCACCTGGTACACGTCGATGGGCGGGATGGACTCGCCGCGCCGCTGGGCCAGCGCCAGCCGCTCCCAGCGTTCCCGGACCCGGTTCGAGGTGGGCCGGAACCGGCGGTCGAAGTCCCGGGTGGAGTCCACCGTGCCCACGATCCGGTCCAGCCGGATCGTCCGCAACCCCAGCCGCCGTTCGCCGGCCCGGCCCAGCGCGGTGACGACCTCGTCGAACGGCAGGATCAGGTTGACGTCGTCCGGTTCCCGGCGCAGCCGCTGGACCAGCCGGGCCAGCACCTGGCGGCGCCGGATGCGCAGGAAGTCGTTGTCGACATCAGCGCGCGGGAAGCCGGTGTCAGGCACCCTGGCGCTCCGTGGGCCCAGCCGATTTCGTCCTGGCCGTCCTGGCCGGGCTGGCCGGGCTGGCCGGCCCCGGCGCGGAGCGCCGGCCGGGGGGTTCCGGGGAGTCGTCCCCCCGGGCCGGCACGTCCATCAGCTGCCAGCCGGTGACGTTGCGGACGATCGTGCTGCCCAGCCAGTGGTCGCGCCTGGCCGGCTCGGGATCCACATGGCCGTGCAGCAGCAGAGCCGGGCGCAGCCACCCGGCCAGGGCGTTGAGCGAAGGAAAACCCTGGTGCGGCGGGTCAGCGCCGTCCCCGACGCCGCGCGGTGGGGCGTGGCTGAGCAGGACGTCCACCGATCGCACCGCACCGCGCGGCCGGCGCAGCCGGGCCCGGGCGGCCAGCCGCCGGGCCCGGCGGGCCTGCTGCCGGCCGGTGTACTGGTTGGGGCCGTCGCTGTACCGGGGGGAGCCGCCCAGGCCAGCGATGCGCAGGCCCGCGACGTCCACCACCCGGCCGTCCGCGTTGACCGCGCCGTCCGGCCACGGTGGCCGGGCGGGCAGGCCGGCCCGCAGCGTCAGGCCGGCCCGGGACAGCCGGTAGCCGGACACGTCGGGATCGTGGTTGCCGGGCACGAACACCAGCGGCACGTCCAGCCGGTTCATCAGGCGGCCCAGGTAGTCGAACGGCAGGTCGCCGCAGGCCAGGATCAGCTCGGCGTCGCGGATCCCGGTCACGTCCGCGCCCAGCACCTCGTCCACGACGTCAGAGACGGCCAGCACGCGGACCATAATCAGCGCGTGGCGGGCGCGCGGACGTCCAGCCCACGCTGGCGCAGGCCAGCCTCGGCGCGGTAGATCTCGGCCTGCGGGACATGGTCGCCCGGCGGCAGCGGGCTGACCTCGAGCCGCTGGCAGGCGGTGCGCAGCAGGTCAAGGTAGGCGCCGCGGAGCGCGCGCAGCCGGACCCCCTTGACCGGGATGTCGCTGCGGTTTTCCACGTCCTCCAGCTCGGCGCGGAGCCGGCTCAGCCGGGCGGCTAGCCGGCCGATCGGCTCCGCGGGCACCTCGTGGGTGATGACCCGTTCCACCGGCCGCTGCCGGGCGACCCAGCGGGCCAGCCGCACGCTGCCCAGGATCGCGTACCCGATGGCGGTCGGCAGCAGCACTACGCCGATCAGTTCGATGGCCGGGCTCATCTTCCAAGTCTCCGCCTGACATCCTGGGCAAGGCAAGTCACCAGGCATAGCAGCTCATTACCCGCAGGAGAATGATGGATACGCCAGCAACCACGCCCAGCTGGTGGTTCGGGGCCACCCTCTACCAGGTGTACGTCAGGTCGTTCCGGGACACCAACGCCGACGGCTACGGTGACCTGCCGGGGGTGACCGCCCAGCTCGACTACCTGTCCTGGCTCGGCGTGGACGGCATCTGGCTGTCGCCCACCATGCCCTCGCCGGATGACGACTGGGGCTACGACGTGTCCGACTACCTGGGCGTGCACCCCGAACTGGGCACCCTGGCCGACCTGGACGAGCTGATCGCCGAGGCCGGGCAGCGGGGCATGCGGGTGCTGCTCGATCTGGTGCCGAACCACACCAGCAGTGCCCATCCCTGGTTCGTCGAGGCGGTCAGTGACCCGGCCGCGCCGCACCGCGGCTACTACGTGTGGGCCGACCCGGCCCCGGGCGGCGGGCCGCCGAACAACTGGATCGCCGCCACCGGCGAGCCCGCGTGGACCCTGGACCAGGCCAGCGGGCAATACTACCTGCACAACTTCCTGCCCAGCCAGCCCGACCTGAACTGGTGGGAGCCGGCCGTGCACGAGGAGTTCCGGGACATCCTCCGGTTCTGGTTCGACCGCGGGGTAGCCGGGTTCCGCATCGACGTGGCCCACGGGCTGTACCAGGACGCGCAGCTCCGCGACGACCCGCCGTCGCCCGAAGGTGAGGTGGTCCGCGGCCGGTTCGGGCTGGCCCAGGTGTACAGCGCCAACCGGCCCGAGTCGCACAGCGTGTTCCGGGACTGGCGGAAGATCGCGGACAGTTACCCGGTGCCGCGGCTGCTGCTCGGCGAGACATGGGTCGGCGACCTCAGCTCGCTGGCCGCGTTCCACGGCCACGGCGACGAGCTGCAGCTCACGTTCAACTTCCCGTTCATCTTCACCGGCTTCACGGCCGAGGGGCTGGCCGCGGTGGTGGCCGAGACGCTGGCCGAGCTGCCCGCCGGGGAATGCCCGGTGTGGACCGCGTCCAACCACGACATCAGCCGGTTCCCGACCCGGTGGTGCGGCGGGGACGAGCGCAAGGCCCGGCTGGCACTGCTGGTGCTGGCCACGCTGCCCGGCACCCTGGTGCTCTACTACGGCGACGAGATCGCGATGACCGACGTGGACGTCCCGGCCGCGCTGGTCCGGGACAAGATGCGGGCCGAAGCGGGAGGCAAGGAGAGCCGGGACCGGTCCCGGACCCCGATGCCCTGGGACGGTTCGCCGTCGGCCGGGTTCACCACCGCCGGGGTGACGCCCTGGCTGCCTTACGGCGGGCATGCCACCCGGAACGTGGCCGCGGAGCGCGCGGACCCGGCGTCCGCGCTGCACCTGTGCCGGGACCTGCTGGCCCTGCGCCGGGCCGAGTTCGGCGGCCAGCTGGCCAGCTACACGCAGCTGCCCAGCCCGCCTGGGCTGTGGGTGTACCAGACCGGGGGGCTGACTGTGCTGGCCAACTTCACCGGGGCGCCGGTGCGGCTGGCTAAGCCGCTGGCCGAGCTGGGCGAACTGGGCGACGTGCTGATCAGCTCAGACCGGTCCGGGCCCGGCCAGACGGGGGAGGCGGGCGTGCTCGCGCCGTGGTCGGGGATCGTGGCCCGGACGGAGCCCCAGGACTGAGCCCCAGGACCGAGCCCCAGGACCGAGCCCCAGGACCGAGCCCCAGGACCGAGCCCCAGGACCGAGCCCCAGGACCGAGCCGCGGGACAGGGCCCTTGGCGTGAGCGCGGTGCATTTGTGGTCGCCGGCAGCCACAAATGAACCGCGCTGAGGCCGTCGCGTGCTAGCGCGGCGGGGTGGGGGCCGGGGATGGGGTCTGCACGGCGGCCGAGGACGGCATGATGGCCGGGCTCAGCGCGGCCTGGTCGGCCAGCGCGATGGCCAGCTGGCCCTCGGCCGTCGGGTGGAACGGCGCCGGATCTCCCAGGCCCTGCACGTAGGGCTGCGGCGTGCACAGCTGGTGGCCGGCGAAGTCGGGCCTGACCGAGGTGAAGCCGAACTCGGCCGCGCCCTTGGCCAGCACGGCGTTCAGCGTGGTCAGCCGGGAGTTCAGGGTGCGCAGCTTGGTGCTGGTCAGGCCGACCTTGGCCAGGCAGGTCAGCTGCAGGTCGAACGGGTCGTAGTAGCGGTTGATGATCACCTGCGGGTGGCTGGGCAAGTCGGCCAGCCGGCTGAGCAGCTGGAAGTAGTCCTTGCTGAACGTGGCCAGCTGCTGCTGGAAGTAGGCCGTGGTGGCCCTGTCGTTGCAGGTCCTGGCGACCGCGCACAGCCGGAGCATGGCCGCCCAGTCCAGGTCGTCAGCGCCCACGCTGACGATAACCGCCTGCGCCCTGGTAGCCCGCTCCGCGGCGTCGATCTGCGCGGGCACCAGCTCCCCGCCGCGGCCTTCCGGGCCGAGCAGCCCCTGGCTGATGGTGGCGCTGTCGCAGGCCAGGTTCATCACCTGCCAGCCGTTGGACCGGGCCAGGTCCTCGGCGTAGGAGTCGGCGCTGCGGCCGCACATCTGGTCGGTGCGGGAGGCGTCGCGGACCCAGGGCAGCCCGGCCCCCGCCGCGGTCGAGTCACCCATCACCACCACCCGCACGCCGGGCGGCACCGGCACGGTCTTCTTACTGTCCGGGTACTGCGGCTCGCTGCCCACCAGCTGGCTCAGCGAGCGGACCTGGCGCAGCGTGCCCGGCGCGGTATAGGCGGTCAGCATGATCGCGCCGAGGTTGATCGCCTCGGTGGCGACCAGCCCGCCGGCCAGCAGCTTCAGCGTGGTCTGGTGCGGCAGCCGGCGCCAGCCCGCCAGCGCCCCGAGCAGCAGCAGCGCGCCCGCCGCGGTGATCGCGATCTCCCAGCCGAAGTAGTGCATCCAGCCACTGGCCAGCGCGTTGCCCAGGATGCGTTCCGCACCGGCGGGCCCGGCGCCCTGGACGAAGTTGGTCAGCTGGCTGTTGATGGTGATCTGGGTCAGCGTCAGGCTGGGCCGGACCGGGCCGAGGAACTGGACCTGGGTGGGCAGGCTCTGGCCGAACAGGTTGACCTCGCCGGGCCCGGACACGCTAAGGCTGGGCGCGGTGGTGCCCACCTTGATGACCTGGCCGGCCACGGTGACGGTCTGCTGTGGGGTGACGCGGAGCGCAACCGCGATGGCGATGGCGGCGGTCAGCAAGGCTATGGCCAGCCAGATCAGCCGCCTGGTGATGGTCCGGCGGCGGCGGGCCCGGGCGGCCCGGGCCGCGCCGGCCGCCGCGCGCTGCCGGGCGGCGCCGAGCAGGGTGCGGTAGTGGCCGGGATCCGGCGGTTCCGGGTAAGGCGGCGCACCGGCCGTCCGCTGCTGGGGCCGGGTCATCCGGCGCCGGGGCGGCGTCGTGGCCGGTCAAGGGCGTGGTCACGGCCAGACCGGCCCGCGCCCCGGCTGGGGCCCAGGCCACCGCGCGCGCCACTGACCATCGCCATAACTTCCCCCGAAGGTACCCGCTGCGCTGCCGTGCGACACCCGGCGGCCGTCAGCCCGCTTCGCCTGGCCCCGGCACCTGGAACAGGGCAGGCACGGCGAGCTCGATGCCCGCAGTGGCCTTCTGGAAAAGAGCGCCGGACGGATAGCTGGGGTCCTGTGATTCGGCGTGGAACTCAAATCCCTGATCTTTGTAGTAGTCCTGCAGCTCATGATTTGTGGTCCACACGTTGACCCTGATCCACTCAGTCCCGTAACGCTCCCGGAACGACAGGCCGATCCAGTTCAGCAGTTCCGCGCCGAGCTTTTGCCCCGCGTGGCTCTGGCGCACGGTGAGACGGCAGACGTAGACGGCCTGGTCGCCCCGCGACCGCTCGGGCCAGACCGGCATCTCCTGATGGTTGTGCTCGCGGTCCGCGGTGAACGTGGCCACCGGCCAGTGCCCGTCCTCGAGAATCCACGTTTTGCCTGCCCGCAGGTCCCGGCGGATCCGGTTCCGGCGATCCTGCTCGTTCCGCCACGGCCGGGCCCACTGATCCGTCTCCTGCGTGCGCAGCCAGGCGGCGGCCTCATCAAGCAGGCTGATGATCGCCTCCTGGTCACGCTCAGTAGCCAGACGGACGGTCAGCGGAGCCTCTGCCATGCTCCTATGGTTGCCCAGATTCGGGGCGATTTGATAGCGGCCATGGCCGGCGCCGTGTGCCGGGCGGCCAATCTCCGGCCTGGCTGGTCCTGGCCAGTTCGGCCGGGAAGATCATGAGTGAGTGTCTTTTCCCAGGACAGTCGCACTGCCCATTCGCGGCCGGAACCCATTCCCGGGCCGGCCGGGTAGTGGCCGTTGTTCCCGGCCGGCGGGCCGGACGCGCCCGGGAGGAGCACGGTCGCCCCGCGGTCCGCGCCGGGGTGGCACGGACCGGGATGGCGGGCCAGCGGCGCCGGCCGCCCGCAGGCCGCCTAATTCCCCCGGCTGTCCGTCACGTCCAGTGACGGACAGCCGGGGCCAAGCCGTTCCGGCTAGTTCAGCGGCTGTCCTTCAAAGCGTGACCAGGCCGCAGAATCGTGGGTCGTAGTGCTCGTAGCGGTACTGCAGTGATGGACGAGCGTGCAACTTAGCCATCACATCCTCCAGTTCTCTTGGTGGCAGAAACGCACAGGATCACGTCGTCCTGTGCCGTCCAGGGCAGGTGCCCTGTACCCGTGAGCCCGTGTGCAAGGTGACCCACGGAATTCTGTGCGTTCAGCGGTCAAACAGCGAGTACCCCGGCGGCCCCGGCCGCCGGGTGGAATCCTTGGGCCCGGCTAGCTGCTGTCCTCCCCGTCGGCCGATGGGGGGTCCTCAACCTCGGCCGGGATGTCGCCGACGTTGATGACGAACTCGTTCCGGTCGGCCGGATAGGCGCTGACCGTGAGCCGGATTGGCTTTCCAGTTTTGTCGAAGGCCGTCCGGCGCGTCTCGATTACCGACACTCTTCCGTCGTCCGGGAGGCCGAAGAACACCGCCTCAGTGGCATCCGGCGCGCGGACATGGAGCGTATCGCGCCAGCCGGCCTGCTCGATGTCGATTGCGTCTTTGAGATAGTCAACCGTGCCCTCTTCGATGTTGGACGCCTGGATCAGCCGGGTGGCGCCCTGCTCGATGAGCGGCATCGGGTAGAAGGATGTCTGCAGCGACCACGGCTTCTCATCGATGAACCGCCGCTGATGCCGGCTGACCACCGTGTCGGCCACCTTGAGCTGCAGCTCCCGGGCCATCCGGCGGTCAGCCCGGCGGATCTCCACCCGGACGTCGCTGGCGCGCGGGATCCGGCGCTTGGCTGAGACCTCCTGGATGTATGGGCTGCCCTCGCCGCTCCCGTCGCTGCCCACCACCTGGGTCAGCGTGGTCACGAACGGGCTGATGCGCTCCACGACGAACGTGCCCTGCCCGGGCTTGGTCTCGACCAGGCCCCGGGTTGTCAGCACCTTGATCGCGTCGCGGACGGTGTTGCGCGACGCGTCGTAGGTCTCCCGCAGCTCGATCTCAGTCGCCAGCTGGCTGCCGGGCGCGAGTTCCCCGGCCTCGATCTGGCGGCGCAGGTCGTCGGCGATCTGCCGGTACATGGGATCAGCCATGTCACCTCCCAGCCATCCCAACCGGTCCAATGGTAGGACCGGCTGGACCCGAGTGGATCATACCCGTCACCCGGGTCATCAGAATCTTTGGGATGTAGCGGGTTTGAGGCCCGGGGGAGGGGTTATAACCCAGATACGCACCAAAGGTTGGGATGACCTGGATGACTGGATCCATACCTCTGAGCCTAGCAGTTGGACTGCTTGGGCGCACCGGTACCAGCCCACTAGTTCCCAACAGCCCTCTTGGCCCGGCAATCCGTACCGGACCAGGACCAGATCGGAGCTCGCGGACACCACCGCAGGCCAGCAGTTAGGGGAACCGCCATGGCCGCCACAATCGTCCTCGTCGCCGCTCTCGTAACGTTCTTCGCCGGCGCCGTCGCCGGAGTCCTCGTTCTGGTGAGCTGGGGTATCCGCCGTGAGGAGCGGGATTTTACGCTGACCCGCCAGGCTCCCGGCCAGCTGATCGGCGGCACCCGCCGGATCACCGGCCTGTGGGTCCGCCGGCCCAGTGACGCCCCGCTGCACCTCGGCCGGCAGGACATGCTCGTCTGACCGCGCAAGCCGGGCCGGCCCGGGCAGCGGGGATGTCCCGGGCCGGCCTGCCAGCTAGATGGTGCTCCGTAGCACCGCAGGGGCGTGCTACGGGGCACCAGCCCTGTCTGGCCGGTGCCGCCGCGGTCGCGCTGCTGCGGAGCGCCTGCCGCTACGCCCCGCGGCCCGGTTCCGCGGCCGGGAAGATCACTCGGCCGGGAAGATCACCTGGTCCGGGACCCGGCCTGCGTTGACGGCGAACCGGTTCCGGTCGGCCGGGTAGACGCTGACCGTCAGGCGGATGGGCATCCCATCAGAATCGAACACCGTGCGCCGGGTCTCGATGATCGGCACCCGCCCATCATCGGGGAGCTTGAAGAAGGACGTCTCGACCTCATCGGCGCCGCGGACGGCGATGATGTCCCGCCAGCCGGCCTGATCGATGCCCAGCGTCTCATGCAAGTAGCTCACCGTGCCCTGAGCTATGTCGCCGGGCTCGGTGAGCCGGGACGCGCCCTGCTCGATATAGCGCATCGGGTAGAAGGACGTCTGCAGCGACCATGGGGTGCCGTCGATGAACCGCCGCTGGTGCCTGCTCACTACGATGCTGTCCTCGCCGAGCTGCAACTCGGGCACACTGACCTCGCTGGCCCGATGGACCTCGACCCGCGGGCGGCTCGCCGCCGGCTCCCACCAGGTGGCCTTGACGTCCAGGCCGTAGACGTCATCCTCGCCGCCGCCGAACCCGGTCTCCGGGTCGCCGGACAGCGTGATGACGAACGGCGTGATCTTCTCGATCACGAACGTGCCCTGGCCCGGGCGGGTCTCGACCAGGCCGCGGGCGATGAGCCACTTGACCGCCTCGCGGACCGTACCGCGGGACACGGCGTAGCGGTCCCGGAGCTCGATCTCGGTCGGCAGCTGTGCCCCTGGGACCAGCTCGCCTGCTTCGATCCGGAGACGCAGAACCTCGGCGATCTGCCGGTACATCGGGTCAGCCACTGGTCCCCCTCGGCATCCCGGCCGGCCTGGTCAGGGCACCGTACCGGAATCTGGCCGCCAATTCCCAGTGCCCGCCACAGCGGCCGCGCCAGCCCGGCTAGCCGGAAAGGTACGTTCAGATGATTTCCAGGCAACATTCCGGGCTGGCTGAGCTGCCGCCTGATAGCCTTATGATCAGAAATTAAAGATCGTCCGGGGCGGGGTTATTTTCGCGGTCCGGGCCGGTTGCGCGGTCCCTGTGGTCCCTGCCATCCGGGCCGTCCGGTCCGGCCCGGATGCCCCGCTACCAGCGGGTTCCTGGTCGGCTAGCGGCGCGGGGTCCGGGCCGCGGGAGCCGCCCAAAAGCCATTGCCACAGCGCACACTTAGATGCTATAAGTAATTAACCCTGACGGGGCAGGAAGTGCGGATAGGGGCCATTGTTCAAACGTTTGGGAATAGCCAGCCCGGCTGACTCATTCCCAACATCCACCTCACCCCTACCGGGGGAACCGGGGTAGCTGAGTGGAGTTGCGGCGTACCGCCGCGAGCCAGGGAGCAGGGGGGCCATCCATGGTCGCCATCGTCGTCCTCGCACTAGTAGTGTTCGCGGCCGGGGCCGTCGCCGCCGTCACCGTCCTGGTCTGTTACGGGATCCGGCGCGAGGAACGCGACTTCTCGCTCACCCGGCGGGCACCGGGCCGGCTGTCGGCGGGTGCCCGCACGGTCACCGGCCTGTACGTCCGGCGCCGGACCGACTCCGGCCCGGCCGTGACCCAGAAGACGGACAGCTACGCCTGAGGCCGGCCCGGCGGGCCGGCCCGGCGGGGTTAGGGCGAGCCGCGGGACACGCCCTAAGCTCGGCTGCGTGCCTGATGAGCCCGTACCTGATGAGCCCAGCCCGGCCGGCTACCCGTGGCCCGCGCAGAGCGCAACCGGGGTCGGCTCGATGCCGGGAACCGACCCGCTGGAGACGATGCGGCTGATCTTCGGTGAGGTGCCCGGCCTGCCGTTCCTGGCCGAGCTGCCCGGCCGCGGCCCAGGAGCCGACCTGACCGGCCGCACCGCGGCCCTGCTGGTCGAACTGCCCGCCGAGACGACCTCGCACGGCTGGCGGCTGGCCGGCCGGCCGGGCGTGATCTGCGCCACGCGCAGTCGATGCTGGCCCACGACCTCGATGCGCTGGAGGAAGTGGCCGGCGGCTATCCGGGCGTTCTGAAGATAAGCGCGTGCGGGCCGTGGACGCTGGCGGCCACGCTGGAGCTGACCCGCAGCCAGGAACCGGCCCTGGCTGACCGTGGCGCGGTCAGCGACCTGACCGCGTCGCTGGCCGAGGGGGTGGCCCGGTACGTGGCCGACGTGGCCGCGCGGGCGCCCGCCGCGCGGGTGCTGCTCCAGCTGGACGAGCCGGCCCTGCCCGCGGTGCTGGCCGGCGCGGTGCCGAGCGCCAGCGGGCTGAACCGGGTCCGCGGCGTCGAGGAGGCCGACGCGGCGGCCGGGCTGCGCGTGGTGCTGGCCGCGGCCCAGGTGCCGGGCCTGGTGCACTGCTGCGCGATGTCGGCACCCGTTGACATGATCAGGAATGCGGGCGCGGCGGCCGCCGGGATCGACCTCGGCCAGCTGCGCCGGGGAGAGGAAGAGGTGCTGGCCGCGGCGGTGGAGGCAGGCCTGGGGATCTTCGTGGGCGCGGTTCCGGCCACGCCCCCGCCGGCCGCGCCCAGCCCGCCGCGCCCGGGGCCGGCAACGGCCCGGGCCCTGCTCAGGCCGCCGAACGCTCCTCCGGCCAGCTGCCCGCGGCCGCCGACGTGGCCGCCCGGGTAGCCGAACTGTGGCGGCGGATGGGCTGGCCGGTGGCCCGGCGCCCGGGCGGGCCGAGCGGGGTGGCGGGCAGCGTGGCCGCCCAGGTGGTGATCACCCCGGGCTGCGGGCTGGCCGGCGCGCCGCCCAGCTACGCGCGGGGTGCGCTGGCCCGGTGCCGGGAAGCGGCCCGGATGCTGCCCGAACTGATTGAGGAGGAGTCCCGGTGAGCCAGCCCGATGAGGCCGGGGGGATCCCCGGCTCGGCGGTGGACGCCGCGGCGCGGCACCGGCATGCCGAGCTGAGCGTGGCGGTCACCGAGGCGAACCACCGGTACTACGTGCTGGACTCGCCCACGTTGTCCGACGCCGAGTACGACGCGGACATGCGGGAGCTGCGCGAGCTGGAGGACCGGTACCCGGAGCTGCGCACCCCGGACTCGCCGACGCAGCGGGTGGGCGGCGCGGTGTCCACCGAGTTCACCCCGGTAGAGCACCTGGAGCGGCTGCTCAGCCTGGACAACGCGTTCTCCGCCGAGGAGCTGGACGCCTGGGCGGCCCGCGTGCAGCGGCTCGGCGGGGCCGGGCCGTACCTGTGCGAGGTCAAGATCGACGGGCTGGCGGTGGACCTGGTCTACCGGGGCGGCGCGCTGGTCCGGGCGGCGACCCGGGGCGACGGGGTCACCGGGGAGGACGTCACGCCCAACATCCGGACCATCGCGGCGGTGCCGCTGCGGCTGTCCGGGTCCGGCGTGCCGGAGCTGCTCGAGGTCCGGGGTGAGGTGTTCCTCCCGGTCGCGGCGTTCCACGAGCTGAACGAGCGGCTGGCCGAGGCGGGCCGGGCGCCGTTCGCCAACCCGCGCAACTCGGCGGCCGGCTCGCTGCGGCAGAAGGATCCGCGGGTCACCGCGACCCGGCCGCTGTCGCTCATCCTGCACGGCGTGGGGGCCGCCTCCGGGGCCCCGCCGGACACCCACTCCGGCTGGTACGAGCGGCTGCGCGGCTGGGGCCTGCCGGTCAGTGAGCTGTTCCGGGTCACCGGCGAGCTGGCCGGGGTGCGCGACTACATCGCCTACTACGGCGAGCACCGGCACGACCCGCCGTACGAGATCGACGGGGTCGTGGTCAAGGTCGACCGGCTGGACCTGCAGCACCAGCTCGGCGCGACCAGCCGGGCACCGCGCTGGGCGATCGCGTACAAGTACCCGCCCGAGGAGGTCAACACCCGGCTGCTGGACATCCAGGTCAACGTGGGCCGGACCGGGCGGGTGACCCCGTTCGCGGTCATGCAGCCGGTGGTGGTGAGCGGCTCCACGGTGGACCGGGCCACCCTGCACAACGCCGACGAGGTGGCCCGCAAGGGCGTGCTGATCGGCGACATGGTGGTGCTGCGCAAGGCGGGCGACGTGATCCCCGAGGTGGTCGGGCCGGTCGCGGACCTGCGGACCGGCGGCGAGCGGGAGTTCGAGTTCCCGGCGGTGTGCCCGGCCTGCGGCACCCCGCTGGTCCGCGAGGACGGTGGCGTGGACTGGCGCTGCCCGAACACCCGGGCCTGCCCGGCCCAGCTCCGCGAACGGCTGTTCCACCTGGCCGGCCGGGGCGCGCTGGACATCGAGGTGCTGGGCTACGAGGCAGTGGTCGCGCTGCTCGACTCGGGCCTGGTCAGCGACGAGGGCGACATCTTCGGGCTGACCGCCGAGTCGCTGGCCACGGTGTCGTTCTTCACCAACAAGCAGGGCGGCCTGACCGTCAACGCGGCCAAGCTGCTGGGCAAGCTGGACGAGGCGCGGTCCCGGCCGCTGTGGCGGGTGCTGGTGGCGCTGTCCATCCGGCACGTCGGCCCGACCGCGGCCCGGGTGCTGGCCGCCGCGTTCGGCTCGCTGGACGCGATTGCGGCCGCGCCAGCGGCGGACCTGGCCGCCGCCGAGGGAGTCGGCCCGAAGATCGCGGCTTCGATCATCGAATGGTTCGGCGTGGACTGGCACGTGGCCATCGTGGGCAAATGGCGGGCCGCCGGGGTCCGGCTGGCCATCCCGGGCTGGGTGCCGCCGCCCGCGCCGGCTGCTGACGCAGGCCCGGCCGCCCCGGCTGACCCGGACCGGCCGCTGGCCGGGCTGACCGTGGTCATCACCGGCACGCTGGCCGAGTTCAGCCGGGACGCCGCGGCCGAGGCGGTGCAGGCACGGGGCGGCAAGGTGTCCGCCTCGGTGTCGAAGAAGACCGCCTTCCTGGTGGCTGGGGACAAGCCCGGGGCCAAGTACGACAAGGCGCTGTCGCTGGGGGTGCCGGTGCTGGACGGGGCGGGCTTCCGGGTGCTGCTCGAAGACGGCCCGGCGGCCGCCGTGGGCACAGCGGAGACCGGGGCCGCCGGGGCTGCTGCGCCGGATGGGAATGACACGGCATCCTGAGCCGGAATTGATTCAAGATGACCGCAAGCCCCTGACCTGCGGCAATTGAATAACGGATCAATCCGTTGTAACAGATAGTGTGCGATTGGCTTCGCGAAGTACGTTTTCCGCCGTACTCTGCTGGGAGCGAAGGTGTATCCGGCCGGCTGGCGGCAGCCACGAGGACGCCATGAGGGACCCCAGCGACACCAGGGACATCGGTCCGCGGATCGGCTCCCCACTCTGGACCTATTTCACCGTGGTCACGGTGGCCGGCCTGGGTGCGCTGCTGGCGGCGCTGGACGGGCTGCGGGCGGCCGGGGCCGCCCCGCTGGCCAGCCACGGGCTGGTCTGGGTGCTGGCCGCGCTGTGCCTGCTGGGCGAGCTCAAGCCGATCGTGACCCCGGGCAAGTCGGTCCCGGACGCGGGCGTGGCCTCGGTCACGTTCTGCTTCGCCGCGCTGCTGTACTGGGGATTCCCGGTCGCCGCGGCGCTGGCCGCCGTGGTCACCCTGGTCGTCGCGCTGTCCGGCCGCACGGCGCTGTTCCGGTGCGCGTTCAACGCGGCCCAGTTCACCCTCAGCCTGGCCCTGGCCGGGGCGGTGCTGGCGGCCTGCCACATCCATCCGTCGCCACGGCGGCCGTGGCTGCCGGCCGGGACCGAGCTCGGCCCGATCGGGCTGGCCGCGCTGGCCTGCTTCGCGGTCAACTTCGTGCTGGTCTTCGTGGCCGTGGCGCTGCACGAGCGCACCCCGGTGCTGGCCACGCTGCGCAAAGCCCTGCCCTACCAGGCGTTTGTCAACCTGGCCCTGCTGTCCGCCGCGCCCGTGGTGGTGGTGGTGATGGACCGGTCCACCGCCCTCGTGCTGCTCTTCGTGCTGCCGCTGATCGCGATCTACGTCAACGCGGCGGTCGCCGTGCAGCGCGAGCACCAGGCCCTGCACGACCAGCTGACCGGGCTGCCCAACCGGGTGCTGCTGCTGCGCCGGGCCGGCGAGGCGCTGGCCGAGGCGGCCCGGACCGGGCACAAGGCCGGTTTCCTGCTCCTCGACCTGGACCGGTTCAAGGAGGTCAACGACACCCTCGGCCATCAGCTGGGTGACGGGCTGCTGCAGGCGGTCGCGCACCGGCTGGCCCGCAGCGTGCGGCCGGGCGACGTGGTAGCCCGGCTGGGCGGCGACGAGTTCGCCGTGCTGCTGCCCGCGGTGCGCACCGCGGCGGCGGCCCGGGAGGTCGCGGCCCGGCTGCGCGCCGCGCTGGCCGAGCCGGTCCGGCTGGAGGGCATGTCGTTCGGGATCGAGGCCAGCGTGGGCATCGCGCTGTACCCCGACGACGCCGGCACCGTGGCCGGGCTGCTGGAGAGCGCCGACGTGGCCATGTACCTGGCCAAGGAGCGGCGCACCGGGGTGGAGCACTACGAGCCCCGCGCCGCCCGGCCCGCCCCGGGCCGGCTGTCGCTGCTGGGCGACCTGCGCCGGGGCATCGACCACGGCGAGTTCGAGCTGTACTACCAGCCCACCGTGTTCCTGGCCGGCGGCCGCACGGCCGCGATGGAGGCGCTGCTCCGCTGGCAGCACCCGATCCGGGGGCTGCTCGGGCCGGCCGAGTTCATCCCGCTGGCCGAGCAGTCGCTCATGATGCGGGAACTCACCGCACACGTGGTGCGGACCGCGCTGCGCCAGGCGCTGGCCTGGCGGCTGGGCGGCTCCCCGGTGCGGCTGTCGGTGAACGTCTCCGTGCGCGATCTGCTCGACGCCGGGCTGGCTGGCACCGTCGAACGCGAGCTGGCCGCGCTCCACCTGCCGCCCGAGGTGCTCCTGGTCGAGGTCAGCGAGCGGGCACTGAACAGCGAGACGATCGACATCGCAGCTGGGGTGGCCGCGCTGCGCACGCTCGGCGTCCGGCTCAGCCTGGACGACTTCGGCGCCGGGTATTCCTCGCTCGGCCGGCTCAGCCGGATGCCGGTGGCCGAGGTGAAGATCGACCCGTCGTTCGTGACCGGCCTGCCCAGCAGCCCCGATGGCCAGCTCATCGTGCGCTCGCTGGTGGACCTGGTGCGCGGGCTGGGCATCCGCTCGGTGGCTGAGGGCGTGGAGACCACGGAAGTGGCTGCCGTGCTGCTGGCCATGGGCTGCGATGCCGCGCAGGGGCATGTGTTCAGCCGGCCGCTGAACGCCGCCGCGGCCACGGCCTGGCTGGCCGGCGACCAGGCCGCTCATCCAGCCCCGCTGACCTCGGCGGCCGCGCCGGAGGCGCCCGGCGGATAATGCCGTCGGCCGGCCCCGGGGGCGGCCCTAGGATGGCAGGCATGTCCATTGCGCGTGCCGAAGTGGCTCATCTGGCCCAGCTGTCCCGGCTGGCTCTCGGCGAGGAAGAACTCGAACACCTCGCCACCCAGCTGGACCAGATCATCTCGGCGGTGGCCCGCGTCCAGGAGGTCGCCACCGACCAGATCCCGCCGTCCACCCATGCCGTGCCGATGACCAACGTGTTCCGGGATGATGTCGAACAGCCCTGCCTCGGGCCCGGCCAGGCGCTGGCCCAGGCGCCCGCGGTGGAGCAGCAGCGGTTCCGGGTGCCGCGCATCCTGGCGGAGGACTGAGCCGTGGACAGTGAGCTGACCCGGCTGACCGCGGCGCAGCTGTCCGCGGCCATGGCCGCGGGCGAGGTATCCGCGGTCGAGGTCACCGACGCGCACCTGGCCCGCATCGCCGCGGTGGAAGACCGGCTGCACGCGTTCCTGTACGTGGCCGCGGACCGGGCCCGGGCGGTGGCGCGCCGGGTGGACGACCGGCGCTCGGCTGGTGATGTGCTCGGCCCGCTGGCCGGCGTGCCGCTGGCCCTCAAGGACGTGTTCACCACCACGGACATGCCGACCACGTGCGCGTCCCGGATCCTGGACGGCTGGCAGCCGCCCTACGACGCCACGGTGACCCGGCGGCTGCGCCAGGCCGGCGTGGTCATCCTGGGCAAGTCCAACATGGACGAGTTCGCGATGGGCTCGTCCACCGAGAACTCCGCGTTCGGGCCCAGCCGCAACCCGTGGGACCTGCGCCGGGTGCCGGGCGGCTCGTCCGGCGGCTCGGCGGCGGCGGTGGCCGGCTTCGAGGCGCCGCTCGGCATCGGCACCGACACCGGCGGCTCCATCCGCCAGCCCGCCGCGGTGTGCGGCCTGGTCGGGGTCAAGCCCACGTACGGCGGCTCGTCCCGGTACGGGGTGGTCGCGTTCGCGTCGTCACTGGACACGCCGGGCCCGCTGGCCCGCACCGTGCTGGACGCGGCGCTGCTGCACGAGGCCATCTCCGGGCACGACCCGTGCGACTCCACCTCGGTGGACGCCCCGGTGCCCCCGGTGGTGGCCGCCGCCCGGCAGGCTGACGTGAGCGGGCTGCGCATCGGCGTGGTGCCGGAACTGTCCGGCGACGGCTACCAGCCCGGGGTGCTGGCCCGGTTCACCGAGGCGGTGGAGCTGCTGGAATCACTCGGGGCCAAGGTGGCCGAGGTGTCCTGCCCGCACTTCGGCTACGCGCTGCCTGCCTATTACCTCATCTCGCCCAGCGAGTGCTCGTCCAACCTGGCCCGCTTCGACGGCATGCGGTACGGGCTGCGGGTCGGCGACGACGGCACGCGCAGCGCCGAGGAGGTCATGTCGCTGACCCGGGAGGCGGGCTTCGGGGCCGAGGTCAAGCGCCGGATCATGCTCGGCACGTACGCCCTGTCCAGCGGCTACTACGACGCCTACTACGGCAAGGCGCTGCAGGTGCGGACGCTCATCAGCCGGGATTTCGGGGCGGCGTTCGAGCAGGTGGACGTGCTGGTCTCGCCAACCACGCCGACCACCGCGTTCCCCATCGGCGAGCGGGCCGACGACCCGATGGCGATGTACGTGGCCGACCTGTGCACGATCCCGTCCAACCTGGCCGGCAACGCGGCGCTGTCGGTGCCGTGCGGCCTGGCCCCGGAGGACGGCCTGCCGGTCGGCCTGCAGATCATGGCGCCGGTGCTGGCCGACGACCGGGTGTACCGGGTGGCGGCGGCGGTGGAGGCCGCGCTCGACTCGCGGCGCGGCGGGCCACTGCTCGGCGCGGCCCACGGCCTGGACACGGGAGGCGCGTGATGACCGTACCGACCATGCCGGACGTGGTGCCGTTCGGCGACGCGGTGGCCCGGTACGACCCGGTCATCGGCCTGGAGACCCACGTCGAGCTGGGCACCAGGACCAAGATGTTCTGCGGCTGCCCGAACCGGTTCGGCGGCGAGCCCAACTCGCTGGTCTGCCCGGTCTGCCTGGGCCTGCCCGGGTCGCTGCCGGTGATCAACCGGTCGGCGATCGAGTACGCCATCCGGATCGGGCTCGCGCTGAACTGCTCGATCGCCAGCTGGTGCCGGTTCGCCCGGAAGAACTACTTCTACCCGGACATGCCGAAGAACTACCAGATCTCGCAGTACGACGAGCCACTGTGCACCGACGGCTGGCTGGACGTGACCGTGCACGACACCCCGGACGGCCAGCCGCGGCTGGTGCGGGTGGAGATCGAGCGGGTGCACCTGGAGGAGGACACCGGGAAGTCGCTGCACATGGGCGGCTCGACCGGGCGGATCCACGGCGCGGACTACTCGCTGGTCGACTACAACCGGGCCGGCATCCCGCTGGTGGAGATCGTCACCAAGCCGGTGACCGGCACCGGGGAACTGGCCCCGGCCGCGGCCCGCGCCTATGTGGCCGAACTGCGCGACCTGCTGCGCACCCTCGGCGTGTCCGACGTGCGGATGGAGGAGGGTTCGCTGCGCTGCGACGTGAACACATCGATCGCGCCCCGGGGCGCCGCGCAGTGGGGCACCCGGACCGAGACCAAGAACGTGAACTCGCTCCGCTCGGTGGAGCGCGCGGTCCGCTACGAGATCGAGCGGCAGGCCGCGGTGCTGGACGCCGGGCAGCGGGTGGTCCAGGAGACCCGGCACTTCCAGGAGTCCACCGGCAGCACGTCGGCCGGGCGGAGCAAGGAAGAAGCCCAGGACTACCGGTACTTTCCCGAGCCCGACCTGGCACCGCTGGCCCCGCCGGCCGGCTGGGTCGAGGAGATCCGGTCCCGGCTGCCGGAGCTGCCCAGCGCCCGGCGGGCCCGGCTGCAGGCCGAGTGGGGCCTGTCCGACCAGGACATGGCCGCGCTGCACAACGCGGGCGCGCTGGACCTGGTGGCCGAGACGGTCGCGGCGGGCGCCTCGCCGGCCGACGCGCGCAAGTGGTGGCTCGGCGAGCTGGCCCGGGCCGCCAACGACTCCGGGGCGGAGCTGGCCAGCCTGCCGATCACCCCGGCGGACGTGGCCCGGGTGAGCACCCTGGTCGAGTCGGGGGCGCTGACTGACCGGCTGGCCCGGCAGGTGATCGAGGGCGTGCTGGCTGGCGAGGGCACCCCGGACGAGGTGGTGGCCCGCCGCGGCCTGGCCGTGGTGAGCGACGACACGGCGCTGGCCGCGGCGGTGGACGAGGCCATCGCGGCCCAGCCCGACGTGGCGGGGAAGATCCGCGGCGGCAAGGTGGCCGCGGCGGGCGCGCTGGTCGGCGCGGTGATGAAGGCCACCCAGGGCAAAGCCGATGCCGCCCGGGTCAAGGAGCTCATCCTGGACCGGCTCGGCCAGTCGTGACCATCGCCCCGCGGCGGACCTGACGGCCGGCTCAGCGGGCCGGTTCCGCACCGGCCCGGATGGTGGAGCGTCATCGCAGGCAGTTACCGACCGCGCGCGATTCAGCGTCAGATGACGCCCGCTGGACGCTCTTCCTCAATCGAAGTGTGATCTAAGGGCCTTAAAGTGAGCAGCATCGTGCAGTGACGATGACCGCGACCAGCCCATTCGCGGCTCCCGCAGCGCACCCTGTGGGCGTCCAGTTTTGCCCTGGTGACCGCTCGCTGTAGCTCGGTTGCCCAGGAAGGCCACCCCGGGCCCACAAGGCCCGCTGGCCCTGTCATCGGCGGCGGACGCGGCGGAAGGAGACTCGGTGCCCCCGCAAGCATCGGGTGGCCTGCTATGAGCCTGGTCGCACAGGCGGTTACCGCGGTGGTAGCGCTGACTGCTGCGGTCAGCGCGGCCAGCCTCTGGCGCGGGGCCAACCGGCACGCAGGTCCGGTCCGGCACGGTTACTGGCTACTGGCCGTGGCCGCGCTGCTGGCCGGGCTGGGCGCGGTCGGGCAGCAGGTGCTGGCCAACGCCACCGCGGGGGCGGCGCTTCCACTCACCACCGCCGACCTGCCCGGGCTGCTCGCGCTGCCCACACTGGTCGCGGGTGTGGTCAGCCTGCGGGCCCGGCGGGAAGCGGACCGGCACCCGCTGGCCCAGCGGCGCGGCCGGGCCGGCACCGCGCTGGCCTACTGCGCCGACGGCTACGTGCTGGCCTGCGCGCTGTTCATCATCTGCTGGATCACGATGTTCAGCGCCGCCTACGCTCACTCCGGTGACGACCCGGCCGCGTTCGGCGGCGAGCTCATCCACCCGCTGGCCGACCTGCTGGTGCTGGGCGGCATCCTGCCGCTCGCAGTGGCAGCCGGGCGGCGCGGGGCGGCTGCCCTGGCCGCGCTGCTCCTGATCACGCTGAGCGACGCGCTGGCGGTGGGGGCCCGGGTCAGCAACGGGCATCCCGGCACCGCGGCCCAGCTGCTGCTGATCGCCGGGCTGGGTGTGCTGGGCGCTGCCCCGTGGCTGGACAGCCGGGACGCCGGGCACCAGGACAGCGGCCAGTTCCCGGCCGCCGGGCGGCACGCCACTACCATCATCGCCACCTCGACCGCCGCGCTGGCCGCGCTGGTGCTGATCGGCGCGGCGCTGGCGGGCGGCCCGGTGGCCCGCCCGGTGCTGGCGGTGGCGGCCGGCACGGCCATCCTCGCGCTCACCAGCCGGATCGTCCTGCTGGTGCACCGGGACAGGGTGCGGGCCAGGCTGTGGCACGAGTCCGGCCAGCAGTTCCGCGAGCTGGCCGACCGGACCAGCGATGTGGTTCTGGTCTGCGGCTACTCCGGTCTGATCAGCTACGCCAGCCCCGCGGTCCGCGACTACGGATACGCGCCGGACAGCCTGGAAGGCATGGTG
The DNA here is from genome assembly GCA_963834515.1 of uncultured Actinomycetes bacterium. Classification (GTDB taxonomy): domain Bacteria; phylum Actinomycetota; class Actinomycetes; order Streptosporangiales; family Streptosporangiaceae; genus RYN-230. The sequence continues at coordinate 438,635 of CAWICB010000005.1, forward strand.
CTGACCGACCTGGTGCACCCGGAGGACCAGCCGGACGGGCAGCGCGCGGTGCGCGAGGCGGCCGGCCAGCCGTCGGCCCAGATCCGGTACTCGTGCCGGGTCCGGGCGGCCGATGGCACCTGGCGGTATGTGGAAGCCACCATCTCCCGGCACCGCAGCCAGGGCGCGCCGGACCGGCTGCTGGTCACCGCCCGCGACGTGAGCGACCTGGTCGCGCTGCGCCTGGCAGATCGCGCAGCTCACCTACCACGACGGGCTGACCGGGCTGCCGAACCGCGCCTACCTGGAGGACCGGGCCCGGGAAGCGCTCAGCCTGAGCCAGCTGGACGCGGCCCAGGCCAGCGGTGCGGAGCCGGGGCTGGCCGGGGTGATCCTGGTCGATCTGGACGGCTTCACCGGTGTCAACGACATGGCCGGGCCGAGCGCCGGGGATCTGGTGCTGGCCCAGGTGGCACGCAGGCTGCGGGCGGTGGTGCCGCCGCAGGGCACGGTGGCCCGCTGGGGCGGGGATGAGTTCGCCGTCCTGATCACCGGCGCGGCCAGCGCCCAGGACATCACCGACCTGGGCGGCCGCATCCTGGCCAGCCTGGCCGCCGAGCCGTACCGCGCCGCCGACCGGGCCGTTTCGCTGACCGCCAGCGTAGGGGTGGCGCTGGCCGATGGCAGCCCGGCGGGCTACGTGTGGCGCAACGCCGACGCCGCGGTGTCCAGGGCCAAGCAGTCCGGCGGCGGCCGGCTGGAGGTGTATGCCGCGCTCCCGGACGCCGACGTCCACCGCCGCCTGCAGGTCGCGTCCCGGCTGAGCCGGGCCGTAGCCGGCGGTGACCTGGAGCTGGAGTACCTGCCCATGGCCGACCTGGCCACCTCGCGCCTGGTCGGGGTGACCGCGCTGCCGCGCTGGCGGCTCGACGGGGCCGACGTGCCGCGCGATGAGTTCCTGGATATCGCGGAGACGTCCGGGGTGATCGCCGAGCTGGGCGACTGGACGCTGCGCGAGTCGTGTGCCCAGGCGGCCGGCTGGTGGCGCAGCGGCTGGGAGGCCAGCGTCTGGCTGCGCTGCTCGCCCCGGCAGATCCGGGCCCCCCGGTTCGCCGAGTCGGTGCTGGAGGCCGTGTCGGCCAGCGGGCTGGCGCCGCACGCGCTGATCCTGGAGGCCGGCCAGCCCGTGCTGGCCGACGGCGGCGAGGCGGCCGCGCACGGGCTCGGCGAGCTGCGCGAGCGCGGCGTCCGGCTGGCCATGGACGCATCCAGCGCCGGCCTCGCCGCGCTGGCCGGGCTCAGCCAGCTCCAGGTGGACCTGATCCGGGTCGGGCCCGGGCTGGTGGCCGGACTGGGCACCCGGGCCGCGGCCGAGACGCTGATCCGGGCCATCGTCCGGGTCGGCCGGGACCTGGACATCGAGGTGGTGGCGGACGGGATCGAGCGGGCCGAGCAGCGGGACCTGCTGACCGCGATCGGCTGTGCGGCCGGCATGGGCGCTTTCCTGGGCGGGCCGCTGCCAGCGGGCAGCGTGACGGGCCTGGCCACGGGCAGCGGCCGGACTGGGAGGGAGCCCCCTTTCGGCGGCGTGATCTCGCCAGTTGAGACGAACGTGCTCTCAAGTTGACGTCCGGCCCGGTCTGGGCCACAGTGTTAACCGTGTCCATGACCACGACTCTCGTACTCAGCAGGCGCGCGAGTAGCTGACTAAGCCGGCTACCAGCGCGCTACCCTCGTTCGCCGTACGGCGTCGAGGGTTTTTTGTTGCCCGGCACCTACCACCCAGACGAGGAAACTTGTGATGACCGACCAGACGCCCGCGGCTACCCCAGGCCCCGGACTGGCAGGCCCATCCCGGAAGGGCACCGGGCCGTCACCGCGTGACCTGGCCGCCCGGGCCGGCTCCCGGGAGGCCACGGATCACCAGGGGACAGCGAGCCCCGGCCAGGCCGGTGATGCGCCGCCTCGTCCGGCTCCGCCGGACGAGGCGCAGAGCGCCGATCGGGGGGCTCCGGGGGGCCGCCCCCCCGGGCCAGCACAGGCCGATCGGGGGGCTCCGGGGGGCCGCCCCCCCGGGCCAGCACAGGCCGATCGGGGGGCTCCGGGGGGCCGCCCCCCCGGGCCAGCACAGCCAGCACAGCCCCGCGACCCGGGCCCGGCGGCCGGGACCCGGATGACCGGGGCGGCCGCCCTGGTCGCCGCCCTGGAGCGGCTCGGCGTGGATGTCGTGTTCGGCATCCCGGGCGGCGCCATCCTGCCGCTGTACGACCCGCTGTTCGACTCGCCCAGCGTCCGGCACATCCTGGTCCGGCACGAGCAGGGCGCTGGTCACGCGGCCGCCGGGTACGCCCAGGTCACCGGGCGGCCCGGGGTGTGCATGGCCACCTCGGGCCCGGGCGCTACCAACCTGGTCACGCCGCTGGCCGACGCGTACATGGACTCGGTTCCGGTGGTCGCCATCACCGGCCAGGTGCCGAGCAGCCTGATCGGCACGGACGGGTTCCAGGAAGCCGACATCTCCGGGATCACCCTGCCAGTGACCAAGCACAACTTCCTGGTCACCGACGCGGCCGACATCGCCCGCACGGTCGCGGAGGCGTTCCATGTGGCGTCCACCGGGCGGCCCGGGCCGGTGCTGGTGGACGTGGCCAAGGATGCGCTGCAGGCCAGCACCGAGTTCCGCTGGCCGCCCACCTTCGACCTGCCCGGCTACCACCCGGTGACCAGGCCGCACTCCCGGCAGGTGCGGGAGGCGGCCCGGCTGATCGCCGGGGCCAGCCGCCCGGTGCTGTACGTCGGGGGCGGCGTGCTCAAGGCCGGGGCCAGCCCGGCCCTGCTGGACCTGGCCGAACTGACCGGTATCCCGGTCGTCACCACGCTGATGGCCCGGGGCGGCTTCCCGGGCAGCCACCGGCAGAATCTGGGCATGCCGGGCATGCACGGCACGGTGGCCGCGGTCGGCGCGCTGCAGAAGGCAGACCTGATCGTGGCGCTCGGGGCCCGCTTCGACGACCGGGTGACCGGGAAGCTGGACAGCTTCGCGCCCGGCGCCGCGGTGGTGCACGCGGACATCGACCCGGCGGAGATTTCCAAGAACCGCCGTGCGGACGTGCCCATCGTCGGTGACTGCCGTGAGGTGATCACCGAGCTGATCGCCGCGGTCAGCGCCGAGTACCAGGACGGCCAGCGTCCCGACCTGGCCGCCTGGTGGTCCCAGCTGGACGCCTGGCGGAGCACGTACCCGCTCGGCTACGACCAGCCCGCGGACGGCTCGCTGGCCCCGCAGTACGTGATCGAGCGGATCGGCGAGATCGCCGGGCCGGACGCCGTCTACGTGGCCGGGGTGGGTCAGCACCAGATGTGGGCGGCCCAGTTCATCGGGCACGAACGGCCGGGCCACTGGCTCAACTCCGGCGGCCTCGGCACGATGGGTTACGCGGTGCCCGCGGCCATGGGGGCCAAGGTGGGCAGCCCCGCGGCGTGCGTGTGGGCCATCGACGGCGACGGCTGCTTCCAGATGACCAACCAGGAACTGGCCACCTGCGCGGTGGAGGGGATCCCGGTCAAGATTGCCATCATCAACAACGGCAACCTCGGCATGGTCCGCCAGTGGCAGACGCTGTTCTACAACGAGCGGTACTCCAACACCGACCTGGACCGGGTGGCCCAGACCTATGACGAGGCGCTGAGCCGGGAGCACGCGCCACGCCGGGACCCGGCCGCAGGCGGCGGGACCCGCATCCCGGACTTCGTGAAGCTGGCTGAGGCGTACGGCTGCGCCGGGCTGCGCTGCGAGGACACGGCCAGCGTGGACGCGGTGATCGAGGAAGCCATGAAGATCAACGACCGGCCGGTGGTGGTCGATTTCATCGTGCACCGCGACGCCATGGTGTGGCCGATGGTGGCCGCCGGCACCAGCAATGACGACATCGTCGTCGCGCGGAACATGGCGCCGGACTGGGATGTGACCGAATGAGCCAGGGACTGGCCCGGCTACGCGATCAGGAGCCGACGATGAACAGGCATACGCTGTCCGTGCTGGTGGAGAACAAGCCGGGCGTGCTGGTCCGGATCGCCGGCTTGTTCTCCCGCCGCGGGTTCAACATCGACTCGCTCGCGGTCGGGCCCACCGAGCACCCGGAGATCTCCCGGATGACCATCGTGGTGGACTGCGCGGATCACCCCCTGGAGCAGGTGACCAAGCAGCTGAACAAGCTGATCAACGTACTCAAGATCGTCGAGCTCGAGCCCACCGCGTCGGTGCAGCGCGAGCTGCTGCTCATCAAGGTGCGTGCCGACCTGGAGAGCAGGTCGCGCGTGCTGGAGACCGTGACGCTGTTCCGGGCCAAGGTGGTCGACGTGGCTCAGGACGCGGTGACCGTCGAGGCCACCGGCAACCGGGACAAGCTGGACGCCCTGATCCGGGTGCTCGAGCCGTTCGGGATCAAGGAACTCGTCCAGTCCGGCATGGTCGCGCTCGGCCGCGGCGGCCGGTCGATCACCGACCGGGCGCTGCGCCCGGTGGACCGCGCGGCCCAGTAGCCGGCTCCGTAATGCCCGGCCCGGACCGGGCCGGGCGGCAAGCAAACCGTGAACAGAAGGCAGGCAATGGCAGACATCTTCTACGACGACGGTGCTGACCTCAGTGTCATCCAGGGCAGGCACGTCGCCATCCTGGGGTACGGCAGCCAGGGGCACGCGCACGCGCTGTCGCTGCGCGACTCGGGCGTGGACGTGCGGGTCGGGCTCCCTGAGGGCTCGCGCAGCCGGGAGAGCGCGGCCAACGAGGGGCTGCGTGTGCTCACCCCGCAGGACGCCTGCGAGGAGGCGGACCTGATCATGGTCCTGGCGCCGGACCACGTGCAGCGGGCGCTGTACGCCGAGGCCATCGAGCCCAGCCTGGTCGACGGCGACGCGCTGTTCTTCGCGCACGGGCTGAACATCCGCTACCAGCTCATCCGGCCGCCGGCCGGGGTGGACGTGTGCATGGTGGCCCCCAAGGGGCCCGGTCACCTGGTGCGCCGCCAGTTCGCCGAGGGGCGCGGTGTGCCGGTCCTGGTCGCGGTGGCGCAGGACGCGACCGGCAACGCGTGGCCGCTCACCCTGGCCTACGCCAAGGCCATCGGCGGCACCCGGGCCGGCGCGCTGGTCACCACGTTCGCCGAGGAGACCGAGACCGACCTGTTCGGCGAGCAGGCCGTGCTCTGCGGCGGAGTGTCCGAGCTGATCAGGGCCGGGTTCGACACCCTGGTCGAGGCGGGCTACCAGCCCGAGATCGCCTACTTCGAGTGCCTGCACGAGATGAAGCTCATCGTGGACCTGATGTACGAGGGCGGCATCTCCAAGATGTACTGGTCGGTGTCGGACACCGCGGAGTTCGGCGGTTACACCCGGGGCCCGCGGCTGGTCGACGAGCGGACCCGGGAGGAGATGCGGCGGATTCTGGCCGAGGTCCGTAACGGCACGTTCACCCGGGAACTGATCGAGGAGTTCGACTCCGGCCGGCCGAACTTCCTCAAGCGCCGGGAGGCCTCCCGCGCGGACCAGATCGAGCAGGTCGGCGCCCAGCTGCGGCCGCTGATGAGCTGGCTCGACCAGGCCGATGACGCGGGCGGTTCCTGAGCACGCCGTCGGGGGCGCTGGCGCCAGCCCCGGGCCTGCCGCCCGGGCTGGCGCCAGCCCGTGACTGCCCGCCGGGTGACCGGGGAGCGCACGGATGTGCGGCTCGTGAATGCTTTCACAAGCTCCGCTACACTGGGGGCTCCGCTGACCGACACGAGAGGCCAACGCCGTGCCTGCACCTGTCGTTCTCATCGCTGAGGAACTATCGCCGGCCGCCATCACCCGGCTCGAAGCCGACTTCGACGTCCGGCAGGTGGATGGTGCGGACCGCACGGCGCTGCTGGCCGCGCTGGCCGGGGCGGACGCCATCATCGTGCGCAGCGCCACCCAGGTCGATGCCGAGGCGCTGGCGCACGCACCCCGGCTCCGGGTGATCGCCCGGGCGGGCGTGGGCCTGGACAACGTGGATGTCGAGGCGGCCACCCGGGCCGGCGTGATGGTGGTGAACGCGCCCACCTCGAACATCGTGAGCGCGGCCGAGCATGCCGTCGGGCTGCTGCTCGCGGTGGCCAGGAACGTGCCGCAGGCGGCGGCCGCACTGCGTGACGGCCAGTGGCGGCGGTCGGCCTTCACCGGCGTGGAACTCGACGGCAAGGTGGCCGGCATCCTCGGGCTGGGCCGGATCGGGGTGCTGGTCGCGGAACGGCTGACCGCGTTCGGCATGCGGGTGATCGCCTACGACCCGTACGTGCCCGCCACCCGGGCCGCCCAGGCCGGAGTACGGCTGACCAGCCTGGACGAGCTGCTCGCCGAGGCCGACTTCATCACCGTGCACCTGCCCAGGAACGCGGAGACGACCGGCCTGATCGGGGACCGGGAGCTGCACCTGGTCAAGCCCACGGTGCGGATCGTGAACGCGGCCCGCGGCGGCATCGTGGACGAGCACGCACTGGGGCTGGCACTGAAGGAGGGCCGGGTGGCCGGGGCCGGCATCGACGTGTTCGCCGCCGAGCCCGCCACCGGCCACCCGCTGCTGGAGTTCCCGTCCGTGGTCGCCACCCCGCACCTGGGGGCCAGCACGGCCGAGGCACAGGAGAAGGCCGGCACCCAGGTGGCCAGGTCGGTGCGGCTCGCCCTGGCCGGGGAGTTCGTCCCGGACGCGGTCAACGTGCAGGGCGGCGCGGTGCACGAGGATGTCCGGCCGGGCCTGCCGCTGGCCGAGAAGCTGGGCCGGATCTTCACCGCGCTGGCCGGCGGGATGGCGGCCCGGATCGACGTGGAGGTGCGCGGCGAGATCGCCAGCCAGGACGTGCGGGTGCTCCAGCTGGCGGCGCTCAAAGGGGTGTTCGCCGACGTGGTCGTGGACCCGGTGACCTACGTGAACGCGCCGCTGCTGGCGGCGGACCGGGGGGTCGAGGTCAGCCTGGTCACCGACGCGGACAGCCCGGACTGGCGCAACCTGGTCACGCTGCGCGGCATCATGCCCGACGGCCAGGTGGTGTCGGCCGGGGGCACGCTCAGCGGCCGGCGGCAGCTGGAGAAGCTGGTCGAGGTCAACGGCTTCGACATGGAGATCGCGCCCGCCGAGCACATGGTGTTCCTGACCTACACCGACCGGCCTGGCGTGGTGGGCACGGTGGGCCAGATCCTGGGCAGCGAGGGCATCAACATCGCCGGGATGCAGGTGTGCCGGGATGCCCGCGGCGGGCACGCGCTGATCGTGCTGACCGTCGACTCGGCCATCCCGGCGGTCGTGCTGGACGACATCTCGTCCACCATCGGCGCCGTGGTGGGCCGGACTGTGGACCTGGACCAGCGCTAGCGGCGTCATCCACGGCGAGCGAATCCGTCTCGGTATGAGAGACGGATCCGCGGTTCAGGCGACACTGCGTCAGCCAGGTACTAGGATGACCAACAATATGCGGCGCTTCGTATTCATCTTTAGCGGCCGTAGCGGGGCCTGACAGGGCAGGCCGGCCAACCCGCTGCGGGTTGTGGTGCTGGCCGTAAGCCCGCCCGCGGAGTCTCCTCCGGTACGCGTGCCCGCCTGGGCCGCCCGGGGTGAGCAGCCACCTGGTCAGGAGAACCCAGCCGTGTATGACATGTATCCCTGGAATCAGCCCGGTGCCCACGACGGGCAGCGCCGCCGGGCACCGCGCCCGGCCGCGCGCCGGCCGGCCGCCACCGCGGGCCGCCGGGCCCCGGCCGGGCCCGCCGCGCGGGCCCTGCAGGTGGCCCTGGACCGGCGGGACAACGGAGCAGCGTCACCGGCCGCAGACGACCAGTAAGGTACGCGCATGGCATCTTCTGCGATCAAGCTCGCGGTGGTCGGCGGCGACGGTATCGGCCCTGAGGTCGTGGCCGAGGCGCTCAAGGTCCTGCAGGCCGCCGGCATCTCCATCGACGCGACCAGCTACGATCTCGGCGCGCAGCGCTGGCACCGGACCGGGGAGACACTGCCCGATTCCGTGCTGCAGGAAATCAGGGCCCAGGACGCGATCCTGCTCGGCGCGGTCGGCGACCCCACCGTGCCCAGCGGTGTGCTCGAGCGCGGGCTGCTGCTCCGGCTCCGGTTCGAACTCGACCATTACGTCAACCTGCGCCCGGTCCGGCTCTATCCGGGGGTGCTGACCCCGCTGGCCGACGTCCGGCCCGAGGCGGTCAACATGCTGGTCGTCCGGGAGGGCACCGAAGGCCCGTACACCGGGGCGGGCGGCGTGCTGCGCAAGGGCACCCCGGAGGAAGTGGCCACCCAGGAGAGCCTGAACACGGCGTTCGGCGTCCGCCGGGTGGTCAGGTACGCGTTCGAGCGGGCCGCCGAGCGGCCGCGGCAGCGGCTCACCCTGGTGCACAAGACCAACGTGCTGGCCTACGCCGGGGACCTGTGGCAGCGCACGGTGGACGCGATGGCCAAGGAGTTCGCCACGATCGGCGTGGACTACTGCCATGTGGACGCGGCGTCGATGTTCTTCGTGACCCAGCCGGAGCGCTTCGACGTGGTGGTGACCGACAACCTGTTCGGCGACATCCTGACCGACCTGGGGGCCGCGGTGGGCGGCGGCATCGGCCTGGCCGCCAGCGGGAACATCAACCCCGAGCGGACCGCGCCGAGCATGTTCGAGCCGGTGCATGGCAGTGCGCCGGACATCGCTGGCAAGCAGAAGGCCGACCCCACGGCGGCGATCCTGTCCGCGGCCATGCTGTGCGAGCACCTCGGCCGGTCGGCCGAGGCCGCGCGCATCGAGCAGGCCGTGGCCGACGACATGGTCGAGCGGCAGGGCGCGTGGGCGGCCCGGGTCACCCCGGAGATCGGCGACGACATCGCCGCCCGGGTGGCCGGATAGGCGCGTAGGAGCGGCCGGGCGACGGCGCCCGGCCGCGGCAGCCCGGCCCGGCCGGGCAGGAAGAAGGACCTGTGATGACGGCAAGCCTGAGCACCGAGATCGCTTTCGACGTCCGCGCCAGCGCCGATCCCGTTCCGGCCGCGGAACGCGACCGGATCCTGGCCAGCCCGGGTTTCGGCGCGGTATTCACCGATCACATGGTCACCCTGCACTGGACGGCGGGCCAGGGCTGGCACGACGGCGCGCTGCAGCCCTACGGGCCGCTCGTGCTGGAGCCGGCCACCGCGGTGTTCCACTACGCGCAGGAGATCTTCGAGGGGCTGAAGGCCTACCGGCAGGGCGCCGGGCCCATCGTGGCGTTCCGGCCACAGGCCAACGCGGCCCGGTTCAACCGCTCGGCGGCCCGGCTGGCCATGCCGGAACTGCCCGAAGCGGCGTTCCTGCGGTCTATCGAGCTGCTGGTCAGCCAGGACCGCGACTGGGTCCCGGCGGCCGAGGGGCACAGCCTCTACGTGCGCCCGTTCATGATCGCGACGCAGCGCGGGCTGGGCGTGAACCGGCCGTCCCAGGAGTACCAGTACACGGTCATCGCGTCACCGGCGGCGGCCTACTTCACCGGCGGCATCCGGCCGGTCTCGGTGTGGCTGTCGCACGAGTACACCCGCGCGGCACCCGGCGGTACCGGCGAGGCCAAGTGCGGCGGCAACTACGCGGCCGCGTTCGCCGCGCAGCTGCAGGCCACCAGCTCGGGCTGTGACCAGGTGGTCTGGCTGGACGCGGTGGAGCGCCGCTGGGTCGAGGAAATGGGCGGGATGAACCTGTTCTTCGTCTACGGCACCGGGCCGCAAGCCCGGATCATGACCCCGGCGCTGACCGGGACCATGCTGCCCGGGATCACCCGCGACTCGCTGCTCAAGCTCGGGCCCGATCTCGGCTTCCGCACCGAGGAAGGCAAGATCTCGGTCGAGCAGTGGCAGGCGGAGTGCGCGTCCGGCGAGCTGACCGAGGTGTTCGCGTGCGGGACGGCGGCGGTCATCACCCCGGTCGGCACGGTCCGGAGCGCTAACGGGGAGTGGACGGTCGGGGATGGCAACCCCGGGCCGGTGACCATGCGGCTGCGCGAGGAGCTGGTCGGGATCCAGTACGGGCACCGTCCCGACCCGCACGGGTGGGTCTACAAGATCTGCTGACCCGTGGGCCAGCTCGTGATCATGACTTGAGTGGGCCCAGATTCCCACTCAAGTCATGATCACGCCAGTTGGTGTGGCACACTAGGGGACATGACGTCCGGCCGCATCATTATCGGCAGGCGCGCCGGCACCTAGCAGGGCAGCAGCCCGCACCGCCGACGCGCAGACCTCTCGCATACCGCGAGGGGTCTTTTGTTTTGCGGGCATCCCAACCAGCGGCAGCCGCCGCACGACAGAGACGGACCAGTCAATGCCTGAGGACGAGTTCCACGTCTACGACACCACGCTGCGTGATGGCGCCCAGCAGGAGGGGCTGAGCCTCACCGTCGCCGACAAGCTGGCCATCGCCCGGCGGCTGGACGAGTTCGGCGTGGGCTTCATCGAGGGCGGCTGGCCGGGTGCGATCCCCAAGGACACCGAGTTCTTCCAGCGGGCCCGCACCGAACTGGACCTCAGACACGCGCAGCTCGCCGCGTTCGGCGCGACCCGCCGGCCCGGTGTGCAGGCGGCCGACGACCCCCAGGTCGCCGCTCTGCGCGAGTCCGGGGCGCCGGTCGTGACTCTTGTCGCCAAGAGTCACGACCGGCATGTCCGGCTGGCCCTGCGGACCACGCTGGCGGAGAACCTGGCCATGATCCGGGACACGGTCAGCCACCTGCGGGCCGAGGGCCAGCGGGTGTTCCTGGACGCGGAGCACTTCTTCGACGGGTACCGGTCGGATCCGGCTTACGCCCTCGAGGTGGTGCGGGCCGCCACCGAGGCCGGGGCGGACGTGGTCGCGCTGTGCGACACCAACGGCGGGATGCTGCCCGGCGAGCTCGGCGACGTGGTCAGCGCGGTCGCGGCGGCCACCGGTGCGCGGCTGGGCATCCACTGCCACGATGACACCGCGTGCGCGGTGGCCAACAGCCTGGTCGCGGTGGACGCCGGGGTCAGCCACGTGCAGGGCTGCGCCAACGGGTACGGGGAGCGGGCGGGCAACGCCAACCTGTTCAGCGTGGTGGCCGGGCTGCAGCTGAAGCAGGGCCGCGTGGTGCTGCCCGACGGCTGCCTGGCCGAGATGAGCCGGGTGGCCCACGCGATCAGCGAGGTCACCAACGTCACCCCGGGCACCCACCAGCCCTACGTCGGCTTCTCGGCCTTCGCGCACAAGGCCGGGCTGCACGCGTCGGCGGTCAAGGTGGACCCGATGCTGTACCAGCACATCGACCCGGTGCTGGTCGGCAACGACATGCGGATGCTGGTGTCCGACATGGCCGGCCGCGCCTCGGTGGAGATCAAGGGCAAGCAGCTCGGCTACGACCTGTCCGGCGACAAGGCCACGGTCGGCCGGGTGGTCAGCCGGGTGAAGGACATGGAGGCCCGCGGGTACACGTTCGAGGCGGCCGACGCCTCGTTCGAGCTGCTGCTGCGCGACGAGCTGGCCGGCGCGCCGCTGCGGCACTTCCAGGTCGAATCGTGGCGGGTCATCGTGGAACAGCGGCCGGGCGCCGAAGTCGTCAGCGAGGCCACGGTCAAGCTGCGGGCCAAGGGCGAGCGGATCGTGGCCACCGGTGAGGGCAACGGGCCGGTCAACTCGCTCGACAAAGCGCTGCGGCTGGCCCTGGAACGGCTCTATCCCGAGCTGGCCATGGTGGAACTGGCCGACTACAAGGTGCGCATCGTGGAGGGCTCGCACGGGACCGGGGCGGTCACCCGGGTGCTGATCGAGTCCAGCGACGGCTCCGGGGCGGCCGACGGGACGTGGAGCACGGTCGGGGTGGATGAGAACATCATCGCCGCGTCCTGGCACGCCCTGGAAGAAGCGGTCAGCTATGCCCTGCTCCGGGCCGGCTACCAGCCGGACCCGGCCGGCCCGGCCAGCCGGCACCGCCGGCCTGAGCACGGAGCGGTGCCCCGGGGCCGGCCGGGCACCCGTTTCGTGCCCGGCCTGGGACTTATGGCCTCTGTCGAGGCATGTGACCGGTCGGTATGGTGCGAGCATCAGTTCGGGAACAGAAACAAATGCGCCAGGACCCCGCGCCTCGACCGATAACACCCAACCCGCAGCCACTGGTCAGGCCGGCCCTGGGGCGGCACCGGCCAGACCCGGCCACGGGACGGGCGCTGGCTCGCCGCGCAGCGCCCGGGTGGCTGTGCTGGCCTACTTCGTAATCCTCGGCCTGGCCGAGGGCATCTGGATCGCCCGGATCCCGGCGGTCAAGGAGCGGCTGCGGCTCACCGACGGCCTGCTCGGCCTGTCCCTGCTCGTCGGCCCGGCCGGGCTGGTGCTGGTGATGCCGCTGGCCGGCTGGCTGGCTGACCGGTTCGGCAGCGCCCGGCTGGTCCGGCCCACCGGGCTGGCCGTGGCCGTGCTCCCCCTCGCGCTGTGCACCGCCGAGACGCTGCCCGAGGTCATCGGCGCCCTGCTGGCGTTCGGTATCGGAGGTGGCGCGCTGCTGGTGGCGGTGAACGCGGAGGGGGTCCGGGTGGAGCGGGCGTACGGCCGGCCGCTGATGGCCTCGTTCTTCGCGTCCTACAGCATGGGCGCGCTGACCGGGGCGGTGTTAGGCGGCCTGCTGGCCTGGCGGCGCGCCGAGCTGGCCATCGTGCTGGGTGCCGCCACGGCGGCCTGCGTGGCTGCCGCGGCCATGGCCGGCCGCTGGCTGCTGCCTGAACCGTCCCGGCGGCCGGCCGAACCGTCCCGGCGGCTGGCCGCGCGGCCGCGGGCTGGCTGGCTGGCCCGGGCCGGCCGCCCGCCGCCTGGGTCCGCGTCGCGGCAGCTGCTGGCCCTCGGCCTGCTGGCGCTGTGCTGCGTGATCACGGAGGGCGCGGTGGGCACCTGGAGCGGCGTCTACCTGCGCGACGTGGTGCGTACCTCACGCTGGCTCGCGGTGGCCGGGTTCGCCGGTTTCTCGCTGGCCATGGCGGCGGGACGGCTGGTGGGCGACCGGCTGGCCGCCCGGTACAGCCCGGCCGGGCTGGTCCGGCGGTGCGGCCTGCTGGCCGTGCTGGGGCTGGCTGGCGCGCTGTGCACGCGACAGGCGGCGGTCGCGGTGGCCGGGTTCGCGGCCTGCGGCGTCGGGCTGTCGTGCACGGTCCCGCAGCTGTTCTCCGCGGCCGCCAGCAGCGACCCGGACCGGCCGGGCCGCGCGGTGGGCTGGGTCGGCGGTCTCGGTTACCTGGGCCTGGTCGGCGGCCCGGCGCTGATCGGCGGGTGCGCCAGCCTGGCCGGGCTGACCGCCGCGCTGTACATCCCGGTCGGGCTGGGGGTGTGCGTGGCCGGCTTCGCGTTCCTGCTCGACCGGCCGCGCGGCGTGGCCGCGCCGCCGGTCCGGATGGCCCCCGTGCTCAGCGGAACGGATCCTGGCCGACCGGCCGGATCACGATCTCGCTGACGTCCACGCCGGCGGGCTGGCTGACCGCGTACAGCACGGCCCGGGCGACATCGCCGGGGGCCAGCTTCGGATCGGCTTCCCGGCCGGGGCTGGCCGGCCCGGTGTCGGTCAGCCCGGGCTGGATGAGGGTGACCCGGACCCCGGTCCCGACGCATTCGGCCCGGATGCTGGCGGCCAGGGCGGTCACCGCCCACTTGGTGGCCGAGTACAGATTGCCGGGGCGCAGCACCCGGCCGGCCACCGAACCGGTCAGCAGCAGGTGCCCGCCCGTCTCGGCCAGCAGCGGCAGCGCGGCCCGCGCGGTGAGCGCGGGACCGAGCACGTTGGTCAGCACCAGGCCGGCCCACTCGCCGGGCGGCACGCCGCCGTGGCCGAGAAAGGACGTGGGCACCGAGACGCCCGCGTTGGCGAACGCCACGTCCAGCCGGCCCACCGTGCCGCGCAGCCCGGCCATCAGGTTCTGCAGCTGAGCCCAGTCGGCGACGTCGCAGGCCAGCGGCACGGCGCGGGGCGGGCCGCCGAGTTCGGCGGCCAGCTCCGCCAGCGGGCCGGGGCGCCGCGCGGTGAGCACCACCCGGTACCCGGCGCCGGCCGCGGCCCGGGCCGTGGCCGCGCCGATGCCGCTGGATGCACCCGTGATCAGGAAGACGGGATCGGGCACCGGCCAAGCGTATCCAGCTGGCCAGCCGGCTGGCCGGGACCCAGGGTCCGCAGGTGGCCGGTGCACCCTTACGGTGGAGCCATGAACGACAAGGAAATCCTCGGCCACATCGACGAGCTGATCCAGACCGAGCACGAGCTCCGGGCCAAAGCCGCGGATGGGTCGCTGCCCAGCGACCAGGAGCGGGCGCAGCTGCGCTCCGTGGAGGAGGCGCTGGACCAGTGCTGGGACCTGCTGCGCCAGCGCCGGGCCCGCCGCGAGTTCGGCGAGGACCCGGGGGACGCTGCGGCGCGCCCGGCGGCCGAGGTCGAAGGCTATATGCAGTAACCGGCCCGGCGCGGCGGCAGGCCGGGCTCAGTAGGCTCGTGCCGGATGCCGTAGCGGCCCGGTCCCAGTCCGGGCCGGGCAGGACTCTCAACGGTGAGGTTTGAGCGGTGCGCATCGCGAGATTCGCCAAAGGTGGCGACGTCGCCTACGGCGTGGTGGGGGAGACGCGGACGGACGGGGCCGCGGCCAGCCAGCCCGCTACCCGGCCGGGTGGCCTGGCCGTGATCGCGGAACTGCGTGGCCACCCGTTCAGCCCGGGCAAGGGTGGCGTCCAGCTCACCGGTGACACCTACCCGCTGGCCGAGGTGCGCGTGCTGGCCCCGGTGCTGCCCAGCAAGGTCGTGGCGGTGGCCCGGAACTACGCCGGGAACGGCCAGCCGGCCGGCGACGAGCCAGGCCCCAGCCCGGCCGGGGAGCCGGTGCTGTTCCTCAAGCCGTCCACCGCGGTGGTGGGGGACCGGGATCAGATCGCCTACCCGGTCAAGCTCACCCAGCGGGTGGACTACCAGGGCGAGCTCGCGGTGATCATCGGGCGGCTGTGCCGCGAGGTGCCCGCCGCCCAGGCGGCCGATGTAATCTTCGGCTACACCTGCGCCAACGACGTGACCGCACGGGACCTGCAGGCCCGGGACGGGCAGTGGACCCGGGCCAAGGGGTTCGATACGTTCTGCCCGCTGGGGCCCTGGATAGAGACTGACGTGGACCCGGCCGACCTGGAGCTCAGCACCACGGTGAACGGCGAGGTGCGGCAGCGGGCGCGTACCTCGCAGCTGCTCTACGATGTCCCGGCGCTGGTCGAATACATCAGCACCGTGATGACGCTGCTGCCGGGCGACGTGCTGCTGACCGGAACGCCGGCCGGGGTGGGGCCGCTGGAGGATGGAGACGAGGTATCCGTGACCATCGAGAACATCGGGTCGCTGACGAACACGGTGGTTGGCCGTGACTGAGCAGCGGCCGGCCAGCAGGCCGCGGCGGTGCGCGTCCGGTTCGCCCCGTCGCCCAGCGGTGACCTGCATGTGGGCAACATCCGGACCGCGCTGTACGACTGGGCGTTCGCCCGGCGCACCGGCGGGACGTTCGTGCTGCGTATCGAGGACACCGACCAGACCCGGGTCACCCCGGAGTACATCGCGTCCGCGCTGGACACGCTGCGCTGGCTCGGCCTGCAGTGGGACGAGGGACCGGAGGTCGGCGGCCGGTACGGGCCCTACCTGCAGAGCGAGCGGCTGACCATCTACGCCGAGTGGCTCGACCACCTGCTGCGGACCGGGCACGCGTACTACTGCTACTGCACCCCGGAGGAGCTGGCCGAGCGCCGGGCCGCGGCCCGGTCCGGGGGCGGCCCGAGCGGCTACGACGGGCACTGCCGGGTGCTCACCGCTGAGCAGGTCGCCGAGTACCGGGCCGGGGGGCGTAAGCCGGTGGTCCGGTTCCGGATGCCGGAGGGGTCGACCACGTTCACCGACCTGGTCCGGGGCGAGGTCACGTTCGACCACGCGCACGTGCCCGACTTCGTGCTGGCCCGGGGCGACGGCTCGCCGCTGTACACGCTGGCCGTCGCGGTGGACGACGTGCTGATGAAGATCACCCATGTGGTGCGCGGCGAGGACCTGCTGTCGTCCACCCCGCGGCAGATCGCCGTGTACCGGGCCATGGGCGTGGCCGAGGACGACTTCCCGGTGTTCGCCCACCTGCCCTACGTGCTGGGCAAGGACGGCCAGCGGCTGTCCAAGCGGAACGGTGTGGTCTCGGTCAACTGGTACCGGCAGGAGGGTTTCCTGCCGGAGGCGATCGACAACTACCTGGCCCTGCTCGGCTGGTCCCCCGGGGACAACCGGGAGGAGTTCAGCCTGGCCGACCTGGCCGCCGAGTTCGACCTGGCCCGGGTGAACAAGAACCCGGCCCAGTTCGACGTGCAGAAGCTGGAGGCGATCAACGGGGACAAGATCCGGGCCCTGGACCCGGCCGGTTTCGTAGCCCGGATCACCCCGTTCCTGGAGCGGGCCGGGCTGGTGAGCACCCCGCCCAGCCCGGCCGGGGCGGCGCTCATCGAGGCGGCGGCGCCGCTCATCCAGACCCGGATCAGCCGGCTCACCGAGGCGGTGGGCATGCTCAGCTTCCTGTTCGCCGGCGATCAGGGCGGGTTCAAGGTGGAACCCGAGGATGCCGAGCGGGTGCTGACCCCGGAGGCGCTGCCGGCGCTGCGGGCGGCGGAGGAGGCGCTGGCCGCGACCGAGCCGTGGACGCATGAGACCATCGAGGCGGCCCTCAAGACAGCCCTGGTCGATGACCTGGGACTTAAGCCGCGGGTGGCGTTCGCCCCGGTCCGGGTGGCGGTGACCGGGAAGCGGGTCTCCCCGCCGCTGTACGAGTCGATCGAGCTGCTGGGCCGGGAGCGGACCCTGCACCGGCTGGCCGCCGCGATCAAGTCCATCGGCTGACCGGGCAGCACCCGGCGGCTGGGCGGCACCAGGCACCCAGCTGGCGTTAGGCAGGCTGGCTGGGCAGGTGGGTGCGCAGGTGGCGGAGCTGGCGTTCCAGGTGGGCGGGCGGCACGGCGTGCACGCCGAAGCTGAACACCGCGATGTCCTTGGCCGCGGTGATCTCGTTGTATGCCGCGAACACCGTGGACGGCGGGCAGATCGTGTCCATCAGGCCGACGCTGAGCAGGCACTGGGCGGTGATCCGGCGGGCCAGCAGCGCGCAGTCCACGTAGCGCAGCGTGTTCAGCGCGGTGGCTTCGTAGCCGACCTGCTGGGCCAGGAACTCGGCCACCTCGGTGTAAGGCATGTCCGGCGCGGTGGTCACGCCGCGCTGGATGTCGCACAGGAACGGCACGTCGGCGTGGCACACCGCGACGGCGTCGCCGAGCAGCCCGGCCGTGGCCAGGGCCAGGCCACCGCCCTGGCTGACGCCGGTCACCGCGACCGGTGACCGGCCGGCCAGCTCGGCGGCCGTCTCGGCCGCGCGCACCGCGTCGGTAAACAGCCGGGTGTAGTAGTAGCCCTCCGGGTTGTCCAGCCCGCGCGTCATGACCGAGGAGTATTCGGGGCCGTCGCCGGGCGGGTCCCCGGTCGCCCCGATGGTCCACCGGCCGCCCTGGCCCCGGCTGTCCATCACGAACACCGGATAGCCGACGGCGGGCAGCAACATGTGGTCGGCGGGCAGCCCGCGCCCGCCGCCGTAGCCGATGAACTTGACCACCACGGGCAGGGCGCCGCTCGCGGTGCCGTCTGCGCTGCTGTTCGTGCTGTCGTTCGTGCTGCTGTTCGTGCTGGCCGGCGGCCGGATGTACCAGGCCCGGATCCGGTCCCCCCGGGCGCCGGAGAACTCCACATCGTACACCTCGGCCGGCCCGTACCCGTCGGCCTCGTACCTGGTCACCGTGGGGGCGCTGGCCAGGGCCCGGGCCTGGCCGAGCCGCTCCCGCCACCATTCGTCGAGGCCGGGTGGCTCCTCGGTGGCGGTGCGGTAGGCACGCAGGTCGGGCAGCGGCAGGTCGAACCAGGGCATGAGTGCTCCGCGGGACGTCGGCTGGGACGGATGTCACTGACCGGGCTCAGCGTCCCGCTGCCGATGCGGACCGTGCCGAACCCGGACGGGGGCAGGATATTCGCCCCGTTCACCGGCCCACCAGCCAGTTACACTGGCCAGCGCAGGCAGCCGGGGGATCGGGGGTGCGCGAGCGCCGTCCGCGCGGCCGCCTTGGCGGTCGCTGGGAGGCACAGGTGAAGCGTCCGACCATCGCGGACATCGCGCGCCGCGCCGGAGTGACCAAAGCCGCGGTGTCGTTCGCGCTGAACGGCCAGCCCGGGGTGTCCGCGGCCACCCGGGAGCGCATCCTGGCCATCGCCAGGGAAATCGGCTTCCAGCCGAACAGCGCGGCCCGGGCGCTGTCCGACGGCCGGGCCGGCGCGTTCGGCCTGATCATCGGCCGGCCGCCCGGCACGCTGGGTGTCGAGCCGTGGTTCACCCCGTTCATCTGGGGCATCCAGGCCGAGCTGGCCGGCGACCGCACCGCACTGCTGTTCACCATGGCCGAGGATCAGGACGCGGAGATCGCCATGTACCGGTCCTGGTGGGCGCAGCACCGGGTGGACGGTGTGTTCCTGGTCGAGCTGCAGACCGGTGACCGGCGGATCGGGATCCTCGAAGAGCTCCGGATGCCCGCGGTGGTGATCGGCGACCCGGCCGGCGCCGGGTCACTGCCCGCGATCTGGCAGGACGACGCCGCCGCCACCCGGACCGTGGTGGAGTACCTGGCCGCGGCCGGGCACCAGCGGATCGCCCGGGTCACCGGCCCGCCCCGGCTCTGGCACACCAAGATCCGCAGCGCTGCATTCTGCGCAGCCGCGCAGCTAGCCGGGCTGCGCGCGGACCTGCGGGAGAGCGACTACACCGGGGAGAGCGGGGCGGCGGTCACCCGGGAGCTGCTCCAGAGCACCGAACCACCAACCGCGATCCTGTACGACAACGACCTGATGGCGGTGTCCGGGCTCGGCGCGGCCCAGCAGCTGGGCATCGAGGTGCCGGCCGAGCTGTCCATCGTGGCCTGGGACGACTCCGCCTTCTGTGAAGTTGTGCACCCACCGTTGAGCGCGCTGACCAGGGATGTGGCCGGTTATGGCGGGCGCGCCGCCCGGGCCCTGGTTCAGGCGGCGGCCGGGGCCGAGGTGGGCAACGTCGAGGAACCGCCGGCGGTGCTGACCGTCCGCGGCAGCACCGGGCCGGCCCCGCGCGTGCCCGCCGGGCCGGTTCAGTCCGTCCAGCCGGCCGGAGCGCCGTGAACGGAGTGCGCGCCGCGCACGTGATGAGAGCAGGAACCCCGGCCGGGGCACACCCCCCCACCCCCGGCCGGGGCTGCCTCCCGGGCGCGGGCCCGCGCGGCGGCCCGGGCGCCGGATCGCGGCCGGCCCGGGCGCCGGATCGCGGCCGGCCCGGGCGCCGGATCGCGCGGCGGCCCGGGCGCCGGATCGCGACCGGCCGTTGATCTGTTTCGCAGGAGGCTCCCCGTTTCGGCTACACTGCTCAAGCGCGCGGGTGAGCGTCACAGCGCCCGCCGCGGTGGGGTATGGGGTAATTGGCAGCCCGACGGGTTCTGGCCCCGTTAGTCTAGGTTCGAGTCCTGGTACCCCAGCAGCGTGAAACCGGCAGGTCAGTGACCTGCCGGTTTTTTCGTGGCCGGGCGCCGGGCGCTGGGCGCCGGGCCAGGCTCAGCGCAGCTCGAAGTCGGCGAAATCGAAGCCCGGCGTGACCAGGCAGGCGACGAGCGACCACTGGCTGGCGCCGGGCCTGCCTGGCCGGCCGGGGGTGGCCTGCGGGCTGGGGGTGGCGGACTGCCAGGCCCCGGCCGGGACC
This sequence comes from uncultured Actinomycetes bacterium, assembly GCA_963834515.1. Taxonomy (GTDB): domain Bacteria; phylum Actinomycetota; class Actinomycetes; order Streptosporangiales; family Streptosporangiaceae; genus RYN-230. The sequence continues at coordinate 458,436 of CAWICB010000005.1, forward strand.
AGTACCTGGGGTTCCTGCCCGGCCGCTGGGTCCGGCCCGACCAGCCGCGTCTCGTCTGCGATGTGCAGTTCCATGGCTGCCCCGCCCTGCCACAGCCACAGCTCGTCACCGCGCACCCGGTGCCACGCGGACCGCGCCCCGGCCGGCAGCAGGAACAGGATGGCGGTGGCCAGCGCGCGCTCAGCTGGCCAGCCCGGCGGGACCGTGCTCAGCGCGGACCGGTAGGTCTCGCGGAAAAACCCGCCCTCCGGGTGCGGCTCCAGCCGCCACTGCCGGACCGCCGTGGCAACATCCATATCCTGCTGAACGCCTGCTGATGGCCGGTCCATCCCGCCGCACGCCGCCCGCCGCCAGAGGTCAAGCCGCTGCGCGGCCAGGCTGGTGGGTGGCCCGGGGTGGTGCCTGGCCCCAGGCTGGCCCCAGGCTGGTGCTGGCCCGGGGTGGTGCCTGGCCCCGGGGTGGTGCCTGGCCGCTGGCGGGCGGCCAGGCACCCGGGGGAGGTCAGATCCAGCGGCGCCGGCGGCTGGCCCGGGAGCCGCTGCGGCGGTGCCCCCGCTCGTGACCGGACAGCCGGTAGAAGATCAGCAGGATCACCGCGCCGATCACCGACCCGATGATGCCGGTCAGGCGGATCGAGTGGGTGAAAACCTTGTGGTACTCGACCAGGTTCAGCACGACCCCGCCCAGGAAGGACCCCAGCACGCCCAGCACGATGGTCCCGAGCAGGCCGATGGGGTCGCGGCCGGGAACCAGCAGGCGGGCCAGTGCCCCGGCGATCAGTCCCACGATCAGCAGAACGATGATGAATGCCAACATGCGCCGCCATGTACCCGCGTAGCCGGGCCACATGCGGTCCGGCGTCCGGGTTCCAGATTCCTGGAAGCTAGCCGCCGGCCCGGTCCAGCGTCCGGTTTGGCGTCACTGTGCGCGGTGCCCTACCATGCAGTGTCTGGCAACGCACCTGGCCCCGTCGTCTAGCGGCCCAGGACGCCGCCCTCTCAAGGCGGTAGCGCCGGTTCAAATCCGGTCGGGGCTACGATTGAAGTAGCAGGTCACAGGCCCGGTCCCCGGTTCATTGGGGAGCCGGGCCTCGATCATTTGTCCGTCGTTTGTCCGTCAACTGAACCGGCACTTGACATGAACCGGCACTGAGCCGCCATGTGGCTCGAAGTGGCACTGCGTCGGTCCTGGTGTCCCTGGCCGGTACCGGACGGTCGAACGTGTACATCGGCGAGGACGTGGAAGCGGAGTTGCCCGAGGCGCTGCAGAAGGTAGCTGCCGACATGGGGGTCCCACTCCATGACGCTAATCGTGCTCTGCGGCAGATCATGACGCATATTCGGGTGGTACCGCTACGGATGGGTGACTACCTGAATCCGGCGGTCGCGGGCGTCCGCCGATGCGATCCTAAGTTGCCCCGTGCTGCCCGGGGCGACCCGGACGACCTGGGGACCGCGGCACTTGCGGCTTTTCTCGCGCCTGCGGTCATCATTAGCAAGGCTTCTGGCTGCAGTAGCACAGGTGGCGACCTGCGTCACTGCCGAGCGCGAGGCGAGACGGTGCATGGACAGCGCGTCAGTCCCGTCGCGGCCGATGATCTCCAGCGCGGCGGCCAGTACCACTTGCTGGGTGACTTTGCCGTCCGGTCCTCGTTAGCGCCCGGATGATGTATCAGCCGTTGCCGGGCCTGGTCTGGGCTGATCCGGTTGGACACTGCGGGTCCTGCCGGGTGACGTTGAGGGAGCCGGCCACGCCTATTCTGCGCAGGCAGACCTGGGGTAGGGTTAAGGCGCTAGTAGCCCGGACGGGCGCGCGCTCGTGGCGCGACCGGTTTACCTGGCAGCTGCCCCGGACCCCGGCGGTACAACGTCAACCGTCACGATGGGCCTCCAGGGAACTCCGATGGTGCGATCCTCCGGCGCAGCGCCCCCCGCGCTCAGGCTTTCTGCAGTGTCGCGCAGACGCAGGCAGGCCGTTTTGGTGGTGCTGTGCGCCTCCGCGCTCATCGTCAATGTGGACAACACCATCCTCAACGTGGCCCTGCCCACCCTCGTCCGGACACTGCACGCTACCTCCAGCCAACTGCAGTGGATCGTAGACTCCTACGCGATGGTCTTCGCGGGCCTGCTGCTCGTCGGCGGCAGCCTGGCCGACCGGTTCGGGCGCAAGCGGTTCTTCCTCATCGGCCTGGGCGTTTTCGCGGCAGGATCCATCGGCGCCGCGTTCTCCGGGTCGGTGGACCTGCTGATCGCGTGGCGGGCCGTGATGGGGGCCGGCGCGGCGCTGACCATCCCCGCTTCGCTGTCGATCATCAACGACGTGTTCCGCGTCCCAGCGGACCGGGCCCGCGCCATTGGTGCCTGGGCCGCGACCATCGGGCTTGGCATCGCCATCGGCCCGATCGCCGGCGGCCTGCTGCTGGCCCGATTCTGGTGGGGCTCCATATTCCTCGTCAACGTCCCGATCGTGGTCGCCGGGTTCGCAGGCGCCCTGCTGCTGGTCCCCGACTCGAAGAACCCGGCCGCCGACCGGCCCGATCCCTGGGGGGCGGCGCTGTCGATCGGCGGCCTTGGCCTGCTGCTGTGGGCAATCATCGAGGCTCCCGCCAGCGGCTGGGGCTCCTGGAAGGTAATCGGAGCCGGGCTGGCCAGCCTGGCCGTCCTCGGCACCTTTGTCACCTGGGAGGCCCGCAGCAGCCACCCGATGCTGAAGCTGGGGTTCTTTTCAGATCGCCGGTTCTCGGTGGCTGCGGCGGCTGAAATCCTCGGGGTCTTCGGGCTGCTGGGCGCGCTGTTCGTGCAGACCCAGTTCCTGCAGTTCGACCTGGGGCTGTCCCCCCTCCAAGCCGGGCTGCGCATCCTGCCCATGGCTGCCGTGCTCGCCGTGAGCGCGCCGTTGTCCCCGCTCCTCGCCCGCGTCATCGGGCTCAAGTTCACCGTTGCCGCCGCCCTGGCGGCGATCGCGGGCGGTCTGTGGCAGATCTCGGCGGTGTCCGCGGTTACCACAACCTACGCAGACGTGGTGCCCGGCCTCCTGCTGATCGGGCTTGGGGCCGGCCTTCTGCTTCCGACGGCGACGAACTCCGTCGTGGGATCGGTCCCTCAGGGCGACTCCGGGATGGGATCGGCCTCCAACGCCGTTGCGCTGCAGGTTGGCGGCGCGCTCGGGGTCGCCGTGATCGGGAGTGTGCTGTTCGACTCGTTACCAGGATCACCTGACCACGGCGCTGGCAGGCCGGCACCTGCCAGCCACTGCCACGCAGACCATCCTCGGCTCACTCGGCGGTGCCCTCGCCGTAGCCGCTCACGCCGGGGGCGCCACCGGCGCCCTGCTGGCGCACACCGCCCGCGCCGCGTTCATGAGCGGCAACGAGATAGCACTGGCGGTCGGCGCCGCGGTCGCCCTGGTCGGCGTTCTCCTGGTGCTCGCACGCCTGCCGTCGCGGGTTTCGCGGGACTCACCGGATCCTCAGCCGGGAACGGTGAGCACCGAGCAATCGCGGAATGCTGATGTCACGGCGGGAATCAAGGAGGATGCGGTCAGGCGGGGGAAGCCAGACGCGGCCGTTCACCTTCGTGCCGACAGGGCTTAATCTGGCTGGCTTCCCTCTGCCGATCCCCGGAAGCGACCCTGTCCGGATAAACAGTGAACTGGCCTGGCTGTACCCAGACGCGCGTATCGAGCTGAACTTCATCTCTCCGCTCGAACTGCTGGTTGCGGCGATCCTGTCGGCCCGGAGCACGGACCGGTTGGTCAACCAGGTGACGCCAGCGTTGTTCGCCCGATATGCCACGGCCGGCGACTACGCCGCCGCAGACCAGGCCGAGCTCGAGCGGCTGATCGGGCCGACCGGGTTCTTCCGGGCTAAGGCCAGGACTCTTATCAGCCTCGGCCAGGCGGTGTGCGATCGGTTCGGCGGCGAGGCTCCGGACACGCTGGAAGAGCTCGTGACCCTGCCTGGTGTCGGGCGCAAGACGGCCAACCTGGTGCTAAGCGATGCCTTCGGCAAGCCAGGCATCATTGTGGATACCCATGTCGCCCGGCTGGCGCGGCGGTTTGGCTGGACCGCGCACACCGACCCGGACAAGATCGAGCACGACATCGCCGCGCTGCTGCCCCGCCAGGAGTGGACTGCGGGCGTCCCATCGGCTGATCTGGCACGGTCGCCGGGTCTGTCACGCGCGCAGGCCCGTAACTACCGGGCACGGGCGTCGACCTCGGAGGGCGGCGCGGCGACCTCCTCCAGGGACTTGCCTTCCGCGTCGATGCCGAACGCGATCTCGACCAGCCCGCCGATGATCATGATGCCGCCGCCGACCAGGTAGCCGATGGTGAGGCCGGTCCGGTTCTGGCCGTTGCCGATCAGCCAGCCGTAGAACGCCGGCCCGATCGCGCCGAAGATCTGGGCGATGGCGGAGAACACGGCCAGGGTCTCGGCCCGGATCTCGATTCGGAAGATCCCACTCACGGTCAGGTAGCCGGCGCTGGCTCCCGCGGAGGCGGAGAAGAACACGACGATCCAGATGCACGTCTGGCCTGCCGCGTGCAGCACGCCCGCGTCGAACAGCCAGGCGCTGACGGCCAGCATCGCCCCGGAGACGAGATACGCGCCGGAGATCATCTTCTTCCGGCCCAGCGTGTCGAACAGGTGGCCGAGCAGCAACGGGGCCGCCAGGTTGCCGACCGCGAACGCGAGACCGTACAACGGAACGGCGTTGTTGCTCACGTGGTAAAACTTCGTCAGAACCAGCGCGTAGGTGAAGAAGATAGCGTTGTACAGAAAAGACTGTGTGATCATGAGAGTCGCGCCGAGGATCGCGCGCTGCGGATGCTCGCGGAAGGCCACCCGGAGCGGGGTCAGGTAGCCGTAGCGCTTCTCTGGCTTGATCACGATGGGCAGCACTGTCCGGGACCGGGGTGAGCGACTGCCCGTCCTGGGCCGCGACCTCCTCAATGCGCCGCATCTCCGCTTCGGCTTCCCGCACCCGGCCGTGCGTGATCAGCCACCGCGGGCTCTCCGGGAGGTTGCGCCGGACGTACAGGACGACGATGGCCAGGGCCGGGCCGACCAGGAACGCGATCCGCCAGCCGATGCTGGTCCGCAGCGAATTCAGCAGCAGGAACGTGACGAACGTGCCGATGATCGCGCCGAGCCAGTACGTGCCGTTGATCCAGACGTCGGTGCGGCCCCGCTAGCGGTGCCGACCAGGAACACGGCCAGCGTCCACATGAACAGCTTGCGGCGCCCGAGCTTGTCGGACATCCTGCCGAACACCAGAGCACCGATCACCTCACCGACCAGGTACAGGGTGCCGATCGACGCGGCCTGCGTGGTGGAGAGGCCCAGGGTGGTGCGCTGGGTCAGCTTACTGGCGACCGAGCTGGCGATCGTGATGGACAGGCCATCCAGGACCCAGGCGGTGCCCAGACCCAGCACCAGGCGGGTGTGGCAGTTCGCAGCGGCGTCCATCCCAGGTCAACCGGCTGGTCGCCATCTGGCCAACGGGCTGGCGGTTAGCGCTCGGCGTAATCGGGCTTCTGGAACGGCACCGCTGGGGCAGCCAACGGCCGGGTGACGGGCGGCAGTGCAACATAGTTCGGCCTGTACACACAAGCCACCAGGCTTCCCGTGCGGCAATACGGGACGAAACCGCCGCATGGCTAGTCCGGGGGGTCAGTCCGCCGTCCGGGCCTTGTCCGCCGCCAGGCTGGCCAGCTGGGCCCGGGAGACGACGTCGAGCTTGCAGAAGATGCGGCGCAGGTGGAACGCGACCGTGTGGCTGCTGAGGAACATGTGGCTGGCGATCTGGCGGTTGGTCAGCCCATCGGCCACCAGGTGAGTGATGCGCTGCTCGGTCTCGGTCAGGCTGCCCCAGCCGAAGGCGGGCCGGCCGGACCGGCGGCCGGGCTGCAGCCGGACGCCGGTCGCCCGCAACCGGGCCCGGACCCGGGCCATGCTGTCGGTGGCGCCCAGCTGCCGGTAGCGATCATGAGCGTCGTACAGCCGGGCCACCGCCGCCGCCTGGTCGCCGCGCTGGGCCAGGGCCACCCCGGCGTCTTCGGCCGCCCAGGCCCGACCCACCGGGGTCGAGTACCGCTGCCCGGCCGATTCCAGCGCCGCCGGATCTTGCTCGACCAGCCCTCGGACATGGGCGGCGGCCGCCGCCATGTCCCGGTCGTCCGGCCAGTGCGCGGTCAGCCGGGCGGTGGCCGCGGCCAGTTCCGCCGCCCTGGCCCGGTCGCCCGCGGCCAGCGCGCCCCGGACCAGCAGCACGGCTGCCTCCGGGTCGGCCACGCCGCGGCCGAACACGGTTAGCTGCAGGTGTTCTTCCAGGTGATGCACGTAGGAGTTGAGTTCCAGCTCGGTGCGGGCCATGGCATACCTCGATTTCGCAGGCTTCCTGCCAGCTTCGGGGGCTGCCACCCGCGGCACACCGTCCCATCTGGACGAACCCGCTGTCCCGCTGGGACAGGGGGTTCAGCACCGGCTCACGACTCGCGCAATGCCTGCATGGTCCGCCAGGCCCGGGTGGCCAGCTGGAGGTTGAACTGGGTATCCGGATGGCTCAGGTCGTGGCCGGACACCGCGCGGATCCGGCGGAGCCGGTACTTCAGCGTGTTGCGGTGCACGAGAAGGGCCTTGGCCGTGGCGTCGTAGTTACCGCCGCAGTCCAGGTACTCACTCAACGTCATAACCAGCTGCGCGCCGTGGCTGGCGTCGTACTCGATCAGGACGCCGAGCCAGTCGCGCACGAACCGCTCCACCGCGGCGGCGTTCTGTGCGGTGCCCAGCACCTGGTAGACGCCGAGATCGTCGAACCGCGTCACCTGGTCCCGGCCGCCCGCGGCCTGATTCATCTTTAGCGCGAGCTGCGCTTCCTGGTAGGACAGCGGGAACTCGTCCAGCCGGCTGCGGCGGCTGCCCACCCCGATCCGGCAGTCGCCCCCGGGCCACTCGGCCAGCACAGCGGCCCGGAACTTCGCCCACGGCGCCTCGGCGTCGGCCAGGATGACCACCTCGCCGGGCCGGGGGGCGAGCAGCGACCCGACCCGGGTGTCCTGGGCGGCCCGGCGCACTGCGCGGAAGAAGCCGTCCGCCTGGTCGTTCTCCTGCTCTCCCGCAACCTCGACCACCACGACCCGGTGCGGGCGGCCGAGGTCATAGCCGAGCGCCTGGGCCCGGTTGAGTACCCCGGGCAGGTCGGCGCCCTCGACCAGCTCGGCGACCAGGTCGCTGCGCAGCTGGGCGTTGGCGTCGGCCAGGGTCTGCAGCCGGGCCAGCTCCATGGTCAGCACGGTGGTGGCGTGCTCGATGGCCACCCGCTCCACCTTCTCGGCCGTGCCGACCGGGTCGTGCAGCACCAGCACGCCCATGGCCGCCCCGTCTAGCCGGGCCAGCGAGAACAGCCGCTCGCCGTCCCGGATCGGGCCGGCCGCCGCCATCGCCCGGCGGAGCAGCCGGTCCCGGTGTTCCGGAGTGTCCTTGGGGTAGCTCTCCGGGCGGTCCGGGCCGGCCCAGGCCCGCAGATTGCCGAACCGGTCCTCGATAGCCACCGGGTAGCCGGTCAGGTCGTGCACGGCCTGGGCGATCCCCTCCTGGCCCCGGCCTTGGAGCGCCACCTGGGTCAGCGTGTCGTGGATCTCCATGGTGCGCCGCAGCGCCAGGTTGGTGACCTGCAGTTGCTCGGCATACTCCCGCTGGCGGGTATGCAGCTGCGTGTTGGCCAGCGCTACCCCGGCCTGCTGGGCCAGCACCCCGAGCACAAACCGCTGCTCCTCAGCCGGCTCCTGCTCGGCCCCGACGACCAGGTAACCGGACGGGCCATGCGGGATCGACATGGGGTAGGCCCACGCCCAGGGCACACCGGCCAGCTGTACCGGCCCGTCGTGCTCGGCCCATCGGCCGCTGCGGAAGCCCGGGCCGACCGGCTCGTGTGCCGGTACCCGGACCTCGGCCCAATGCCCGTCCAGGAAAATGCGCTCGGTCCAGCACGGCCCGAGGGATTCGACCGCGCTCGCCACCAGGTGCAGGATCCCCGCCTCGTCGTCCTGCCGGGTCAGCAGCATGGACAGCACGAGCAGGCCCCGGAGGTCGGACAGCTGGTCGCGGAGAACCCCGGCCCCGTTCGCGGAGCCGGCCGGCGCCACGGCCGCTACTCCTGGCGGGCGAGGTACTTGCCCGGCTCGATGTAGTACGGGTTCTCGTGCACCATCCCGTCCACGATCACCCGGGGGTGGGTGCGCAGCGCGTCCATCAGCACCTCGGCGCCGAACCGGTCCAGGTCATACAGGCACACGATGACCTGCGCGTAGTTCGGGATGACCTCGTTGAGCTTGGCTTCGTAGCGGAAGAACTCGGGCCGGCCCGCCGGCTGGTTCAGGACCGAGGGCATCTCCCCGGTCGCCCGGGTCAGGCTGAAGCCTTCCTCGGTCTGGTTCGCTTCCGCCTGCTGCCAGTAGTCGAGCATGTCCTCGGTGGAGAACGTGCCCGAGCGTAGGTAGGCGCTGGCCGGGGTAGCCAGTTCGAGTTGCCCGGTCTCGACCGATGGTCCGATGTCAACCTGCTGGCGCAGCCGGGCCAGCACGTCGGGGGGGTCGATCGAATCGAGGATGCAGAGGCATTTGTCTTGCGACCGGATGCCCTCGGCCAGGAACGGCAGGATGATCTCGTCCCGGCCCTGGGCGCCCCGGTAAAAGGAGCAGATGTGTGTGCCACGCGGGACATGCAGGCCGAGCAGGCCTAGCGGCACTGTTTCCGTCATGGGCCACCTCGAAGGAGCGTGTTCCAGCACGCAGTGGTGGGTGGGAGCCCTGCGCCTAGAGCCGGTGGAGTTCTGCGCGCCGCTGCGGTGGGCGCGGCAGGCTGGGTCACGGGTACGTAACTATGCCAATCTACGCCTTACCCGGTCAACGCTGAAGGTACGCGCCGCCGCGGCGGCGAACGGCGCAATCAGGTCGGCTCACGCACCGCGGCGACGTGCCCGGCCGGCCCGCCGTCGGCGCTGGTAGGACTTCTGGCCGGTCATGCGCGGTCCAGCCGGGCGAAGCGCCGGACCAGGACCAGCGCCACGGAGAGCGCGAGGACCACGCCGGCGTTGACGGCCAGTTCGGTCATGCTCCGGCCGAGCGGCACCCCGCCTCGGCCGGCCAGGGACAGCTCCGCGCCGACGGTGAGGATGTCCCGCGTGGCCGAGATGATGCCTATGACCAGGAATGGCTGGAGCTGGAATCCGCCGCCCTCCAGCCGGGCTCACGATCGTCCGGAGCAGCTCGAGCACGACCACGATGAACAGCACGCTGTTGACCGCCCGGGTGACGGTGACCTGGAACGGTTCCCGGGCGAGCGGCCTTCCCGTGCACCGGCGGCGGCAGCGGCAGCCCTTCGTCGTCCACCCGCCCGCTGACCGCGGCAGTCATCGGCGGCTAGGCCCGGCCGGTGAGTTCCGGTCCAGCAGTTCAGCGATGAGCGCGCCCACCACAACCAGTACGACCGCGGCCAGGATCGTTGCCATGTGGCCATCCTGGACAGCCCCGGCTGGCGGCTACATCACCCGTTCGGCTAGCGGCCGCGGACGCTAGCCGAACGGGTGATGAACCGGGCCGCCGTCCTCGCCAGCGTGACCGGATAGCGGATGATCTGCCCCGCTGGAGGGTTGCGATGGCCATCGTCGTCGTAATGGCCGCCCTCGCCGGGGCGGGTGTCTGGGGGCCGTTCTGCTGGAGGGGCACCTGGCCACGCCGGTCAGGCGCTGAACGGTGCGGCGGCCGGGCTGGTCACCGGGACCGCCACCGCGGGGGCTGGCTGAGTTCCAGCCCCCGGCGGCGCGGCCCGCCGTGCGATAGCTGGTGCTCGCCCGAGCTGCCAGTCAACACTTCCGCGCGGAGCTGAACACCAGCTGGTATTCCTCGACCGAGCGGATTACGCCATTGGTGGCCCGGACCGTGTTCACCCGGATCGCGGCGGCGGCGCTCCGGCTGGCCGCGAGCGCTTCCGGGTCCCGCCACACCGTCTCGACGACCGAGCGCCCGGAGGTCCGGTCGATGAACAGCAGCGTGCTGCAGAACCCCTCGGTGTCGGCCAGCCAGGGCACCGTCACGTCGCCGAACGCGGCCACAGTATCCTCGACCGCGCCCGGCTGCACGTCCAGCCGGGTGACCCGGACGCCCTCGCCGCTGCGCAGCAGCGCCTCGCGTTCGAACACCGGCACGCTGTACCGCTCGACGGTGACGGTGCCGGAGGCCCGCCGGACCGCGGCGGCCCGGTTGGGCGCGGCCATCCGTTCGCTGGCCTGCAGCGCGTCACCGGACACCCAGAACGATTCGAGGATGGCCACACCGATATCCGGATTTAGCTTCAGGGCCATGCCCAGGTTGCCGGGCTGGCTCTCGACCACGGGCCGGACCTCATTTTCCACGAACTTGACCGAATCACCCAGCCGGATCGGGTCCGCGGTGATCAGGTTGAGCCGGACATGCAACATGACTCAACGCTGGCCGCCGCGACCCCCGATTAAATCGCCCGATCGGGTAGAACGTCGGCCGGTGGCTGGGGTCAGCGCACGTCGCGGCTCATTTGCACCGTGGTCCCGAACGCGGTCGGCTCGATCACCACATAGCCACCCTGGGGATGCAACACGGTCGCCCAGCGGGCCAGCATCAAGCGGTAGGCACGCTGGCTCAGTCAACCGCCCGAGCCCTGAGGAGGTCCCGTGATGGCACAGCTTCCCGTCCCGCCGGAGCAGGCGCAGTATGCCCATGGCCGACCCGTCCCGCGAGTTCGAGGATCTATATGACCGGATGGGGCAGTTGCTCAACATGGCGTTCGGCGGCATGCCCTTCGGTCAGATGCAGGTGATGAACGCACCCTGGGTGCCACTGGCTGACGTATCGGAGACGGATGACGCCCATACCGTCGAGGTCGAGCTGCCGGGGGTGCGCAGGGATCAGATCAACGTCGAGCTCAGTGACCGGGAGCTGGTCATCAGCGGCGAGATTCCGGAACCGGAGGAGGAGAGCGGTCAGCGCGGGCGGAGGTCGCGCCGGACCGGGCGCTTCGAGTTCCGCACTATGCTGCCCGGCGAGGTGAGCCCGGACGGGGTCAGCGCGACCCTGTCCGATGGCGTCCTCTCGGTGAAGATCCCGAAGGCGGAAGAAGCCAAACCGCGCCGCATCGAGGTCACTGGCTGACCGGCAGTCCCTCCCGGAGCGGCCCCGGCGAGCTTGGGGGCATCACCGGGACCGCGCCGCCGTCAGATCAGCTGCCGGAAGAGCTGGAACGTGCGGTCCCACTGCACGGTGTGCACCGCCTTGACATCCGCGTCGAGGAGCCTGAACGTCCGGGCCAGCGCGACGCTGATGCCGCCGAACAGCGGCGGCAGCCGGGCCTCGGTGTCCAGGTCCAGGGCCATGTCGAGGGGCGGGCGGGCGGCCAGCGACTCGAGTATCGGCTGGAGTTCGATGTCCTCGTCGAGGCGCTCGAACGCGTGCGTGCTCTCCTGCAGGCCCTTGGTGACCGGCAGATCCCAGGGCTGGATGACGTCCCGGAGGTTGGCCTTGGCCGTGGCCTGGCCGATGATCAGCAGGTCATAGAGCACGTCGTTGACGAAATCCAGATAGCGCTGGATGTCGTCCCGGTCCACGCTGACCTCCCCGGCCGCGCGGAAGAAGCGCTCGAACTTGGTGACGCCCATCACTGGCATCGCTTTGCCTCCTGGTCAGCTTCGGCTACGAGGCCCGCAGCCGTTCGTAGGCCAGCCGGATGGCCATCGCGCCCTCCCCGACGGCCGTGGCGACCCGCTTGGCGGAACCGCTGCGCACGTCGCCGACCGCGAACACGCTGGGCTGGCTGGTCTCCAGCAGCGAGCGGCGCCAGTCGGCGGCTGCCGCGGCCCCGTTCCCCAGGGCCACGTCCGGCCCGGTCCGGACGAAGCCGTGCTCGTCCAGGTCAACCAGCCCGGCCAGCCAGCCGGTGCTGGGGGTCATGCCGATGAACACGAACAGGGCCCGGACCCCCAGGATCTGCCGCTGTCCGGTCCGGTTGTCCTCGACCGCGACCGCCTCCAGCGCCCGGTCGCCGAGCAGTTCCCGTACCTCGGCGCCGAGCAGGACGCGCGCGTTCGGGATCCGCCCGATCTGGTCGATCAGGTACCGCGACATGTACTGGCGCAGATCGGTCTCCCGGACGATCAGCGTGACCCGCGCGGCGTGCCGGGACAGGAAGACCGCCGCCTGCCCGGCCGAATTGCCGCCGCCGATGATGGCCACCGGATCGCCGCGGCACATCAGCGCCTCGGCCTGGGAGGCGGCGTAGTAGATGCTCATCTGCTCGAAGTAGTCCGCCCGCGGGACGGGCAGCCGCCGGTACCTCGCCCCGGTGGCGATGACCACCGACGTGGCCCTGATCGCGCTCCCGTCGGCCAGCCGTACCTGGTACCGGGTGCCGTCCCGGCCGATGGCCGTGGCCTCGGCGGGCACGGCGAAGTCGGCGCCGAACTTCCGGGCCTGGATCAGCGCCCGCTCGGCCAGCTCGGCGCCGGAGATGCCGGCCGGGAAGCCGAGGTAGTTCTCGATCCGGGACGACGTCCCGGCCTGGCCCCCGGTGGCTGTCCCGTCCAGCACCACCGTGCGCAGGCCTTCCGAGGCCCCGTACACGGCCGCGGACAGGCCGGCCGCCGGAGCCGACAACCAGCAGGTCGCAGCCGCCGTCCGGGGTGACCGGCGCGGGCAGCCCGATAGCGGCGGCCAGCTCGGCAGTGGCCGGGTTGCGCAGCAGCCGGGGGCCCACGATCACGATCGGCGTCTCCTCCGGCGCTACGCCGAACTGGCTGAGCAGCGCCTCGGCGGACGGATCGGTTTCCAGGTCCAGCCAGCGGTAGGGCAGCCGGTTGCGGGCCGCGAAGTCGCGCAGCCGCCTGGAGTCCGGCGAGTACCTGGAGCCGACGATCCGCAATCCCGCGCCCAGGCCGATCAGAATCGAGCGGCGGATGAGATAGGCGCGCAGGACCAGCTCGCCGAACACCGGGTCGCACGCCACCAGGTCCCGGAGCTGGTCCACCGGCACCACGAGCACCTCGCCCGGCGCGGCCAGCACCGCCGTGTAGTAGGACGCCTCCCCGGTGAGCAGGCTGAGCTCGCCGAGGAAACGGCCCCGGCCGTGCACGCCGATGACCCGCTCCTGCGGGGTGCCGCGCCCGTCCACGACCGCCACCAGCCCGGCCAGCACCACGAAGAAGTCGCAGTTCCGGTCGCCCTCGGCGAACAGGACCTGGCCCGGCTCCGCGCGACGGCGCTGGCCTAGGGCGGCCAGCGCATCGATCTGGGCGTCGGACAGCCGGGGATAGGCACCCTGCAGGTCCGGCGTCTCGGTGACCTCAGACATATGTTTCGTTGACATAGCACCAGCGCCAGTTCTCACCCGGTTCGAACGACGCGACGATCGGGTGCCCGACCGCGAACGCGTGGCCGCGCGCGTGCCGGAGCGGCGAGGAATCGCAGCAGCCAACGTGCCCGCAGGTCAGGCAGAGCCGCAGGTGCACCCAGGCCGAGCCGAGCCGCAGGCACTCCTCGCAGCCCTCCGGGGTCCGCGGCGACACCAGGCGGACCAGGGCCAGGTGCGGATCCGCTAGCACGGTCATGGGTGTCTCCCGTCTCTGCGAGCTATGCCCCAGGCTGGCTTGGGCTGGCGGCCGGGTACATCAGCAGGACGGCTAGTCCGGCACGGGCGTTAAGCAAAGAAAGCGGCAGGCTAGCCGAACAGGTCATGCCGCCGGCTCGTCCCAGGGTCGGGCTGCGGTCACGGTTCGACGGTCAGGTGGCTTTCCACGGTGGCCACCCCGGGAGCGGCGGCGGCCGCGGCCCGGGCGGCACCGGCTTCGTACAGCGAGTGGACGTGCCCGTACAGCTTGGCGGTGTGGTCGGTGACTTCGACCCGGATGTGCCGGGCGTCCACCTCGGCCGCGCGCTTGAAGGCCTCCTCGATCGTGGCCTGGACGGCGTCCGGGCTGACCGGCGAGGTGACGGTGATGTTGTTCAGGACGCCGGTCACACCGCGGACGTGCTGGACCATCCGCTCCACCTCGCGGCGTTGGTATTCATGCTCTACCTCGCCGTCCAGGGTGACCCAGCCGTTCTCTACCCGGGCGTGCACCTTGCCCTCCGGGATCTGCACGTTCCATTCCAGGATGTGCGCGATGGCCCGGGCGATGTCGGAGTCGTCCCGGGGCGTCCCGGCCAGGATTACCGTCAGCTCGTTGGCTACCGCCCGGACCCCGTGGACCCGTTCCGCGGCCCGGGCCGCGGCCAGTTTCTCGGCGTAGCTTGACACCTTCCCGGTCAGCGTGACCGCTCCGTCGGCCACCGCCACGCCAATCGCGTCCGGGTCGGTGAGCTGCGGGTCCCAGCGCAGCTCCTCGGTGACGTCATCGCGGATCTCGGCGTCGTTCTTCATCAGTTCACCCCGTCCTGAAACTGCGCTTCGCGTCGTTTCCCAGGCTGCTGGCACCGGGGCACGGTTACATCACCCGTTCGGCTAGCCCGGCGGGGCGGGCCCTGGACTAACTGTCTTGACGATGTATCCGGTCCCGTGCGGCGGCCAGGGTGGGCACAGATCCTCATCCGGGAGGTAAACCATGGCCGTTGCAGTCGGCATCGATCTCGGCACGACAAACTCCGTGATTGCGGCGACCGAGGCGGGCAAGCCAACGGTGATACCCAATGCCGAGGGATCGCGGACGACTCCCTCCGTCGTGGCGTTCACGCCGCAGGGTGACCGGCTGGTCGGCCAGCTCGCCCGGCGGCAGGCGATCCTGAACCCGAAGGGCACGATCTACTCGGCCAAGCGGTTCATCGGGCGGCGCTACGACGAGGTCACCAGCGAGCTGAACGCGGTCTCGTTCGACGTGGTGCCCGGCCCGGACGGCGCGGTGCGGTTCAAGATCCAGGGCAGGCTGTACGCGCCCGAGGAGATCTCCGCGCTGGTGCTCCGCAAGCTGGCCGAGGACGCGTCGAAATTCCTCGGCGAGCGGGTCACCGAGGCGGTCATCACGGTGCCCGCGTACTTCAACGACGCGCAGCGGCAGGCAACCAGGGACGCCGGCCGCATCGCCGGCCTGGAAGTGCTCCGCATCATCAACGAGCCGACCGCCGCGGCGCTGGCTTACGGCCTGGACAAGAAGAACAGCGAGACCGTGCTGGTCTTCGACTTGGGCGGCGGCACGTTCGACGTCAGCGTGCTAGACATCGGCGACGGCGTGGTCGAGGTCCGGGCCACCGCGGGTGACACCCACCTGGGCGGGGACGACTTCGACCGGCGCATCGTGGACCACCTGGCCGACGAGTTCCAGCGGGACAACGGCATCGACCTGCGCGCCGACCCGCAGGCGCTGCAACGCCTGTTCGAGGCAGCCGAGAAGGCGAAGGTCGAGCTGTCCTCGGTCAGCCAGACCACGATCAGCCTGCCGTTCATCACGGCCGACGCATCCGGCCCCAAGCACCTCAACACGACGCTGATGCGCTCCACGTTCGACCAGATCACGCACGATCTGGTGGAGCGCACGACTGGGCCTGTCAAGCAGGCGCTGGCCGACGCCAAGCTGACCGACAGCGACATCGACGAGGTGATCCTGGTCGGTGGGGCGACCCGCATCCCGGCGGTACAGAACCTCGTCCGCCGGCTGACCGGGGGCAAGGACCCGAACATGACGGTCAACCCGGACGAGGTCGTCGCCCTGGGCGCGGCGGTGCAGGCGGCGGTGATCAAGGGCGAAGTCCAGGACGTGCTGCTGCTCGACGTCACGCCGCTATCCCTGGGCATCGAGACCCTGGGCGGGGTGATGACCAAGGTGATCGAGCGCAACACCACGATCCCGGCCCGCCGCACGGAGGTGTTCAGCACCGCCGAGGACAACCAGTCCGCAGTCGACGTGGTGATCCTGCAGGGGGAGCGGGAACGCGCCGCGGATAACCGGGTGCTGGGCCGGTTCCGGCTGGAGAACATCCGGCCCGCGCCGCGCGGCGTGCCGCAGGTCGAGGTCACCTTCGACATCGACGCGAACGGGATCCTGAACGTCTCGGCCCGGGACAAGGACACCGGCGTCGAGCAGCGCATCACGATCAGTGAGAGTTCCAACCTGGACCAGTCCGAGGTGGAGCGGATGGTCAAGGACGCCGAGCAGCATCGCGACGAGGACCGGCGGCTGCGCGAGCTGACCGAGGCCCGCAACCAGCTCGACACCATGGCCTACCAGGTCGAGCGGGTGCTGAACGAGCGCGCAGACTCGCTCCCGGTGCACGAGAAGGCGCGGGCCGAAAACGCCGTGACCGAGGCCCGCCAGGCGCTGAACGACCAGGCGCCACTGGACCGGCTGCGTACCCTCACCGACGAGTTGCAGCAGATCTACCAGATCCTGGCCGCCCCGCCGCAGGGACCGGCCACGGAACCCGAGACGGAGCTGCCGCGCGATGACGACGACGTGATCGACGCCGAGTTCACCACCCGGGAGTGAGCTGGCCGATGACCGATAGGGATGGAAACGGGGAAGCCCGGGTCGAGCCGGACGCCGCTCCGGCAACTGCGGCGGAGGACGGCCCGGCCGACGACACCGCGATCCCGGACCTGCTGGACCGCATCGCTGAGCTGGAGGACCTCCGGCTGCGCGCGCTGGCTGACCTGGATAACCTGCGCAAGCGCTGCGCCAGCCAGGTCAGCCAGGCCAGGCAGGAGACCAGGGCTGCGGTGGCCCGGGAATGGCTGCCGGTCATCGACAACCTGGACCGCGCGCTGGCCCACGCCCAGGCGGATCCGGACGCCGTCATCGAGGGTGTGCGGCAGGTCCGGGAGCAGGCCATCGGCGTGCTGGCCCGGCTCGGCTACCCGCGCCGTGACGATCTCGGCGCGATGTTCGATCCGGCCCGGCACGACGCGGTGGCCACCCGGTCCGACTCCACCGCCCGGGACGGCTCGGTGGTGGAGGTCATCCAGCCCGGGTACGGCGAACGGGACCACCAGCTGCGGCCTGCGCAGGTGGTGGTGGCCAGGTCGGGCTGATGGCTGACGGCCAGGACTTCTACCAGATCCTGGGCGTGCCGAGGAACGCCAGCCAGGACGAGATCCAGCGCGCCTACCGCAAGCTGGCCCGCCAGTACCACCCGGACGTCAACCATGACCCGGGCGCCGAGGACCGGTTCAAGGACGTCTCGGAGGCCTACAACGTGCTGTCCGATCCGCAGACCCGGCGCCGCTACGACGCGTTCGGCGCGGACTTCCGCCAGGTTCCCGAGGACGTGGACCCGGAGACCTGGCGGCGCAGCCGGGCACGGGCCAGCGCGGGGGCCGGTGCCCGCGGGGCGGCTGGGCCGGCCCGGCCCGGGCGGGCCGGGGGACCGGTGGGTTCAGTTTCGGTCGCGGCGACATTGACATCGAGGATCTGCTCGGCGGGTTCTTCGGCGGCCGGGCAGACCGCGGCTGGGGCCCGATCCGCGGTGCCGACCAAGAGACCGAACTCGGGGTCACGGTCGAGGAGGCGTACCACGGCACCCGCCGGTCGATCACTCTGTCCGGAGACGGGGCCCGCGCGACCCTGGACGTGAACGTGCCGCCCGGCGTGACCGACGGGCAGCGGATCCGGCTGGCCGGCCAGGGCGGCCGCGGCACCGACGGATCGGCCAACGGCGACCTGTACCTCATCGTGCGCATCGCGCCGCATCCCAGGTACCGGCTCGACGGTCGTGACCTCTACGTCGACCTGCTGCTCGCACCGTGGGAAGCCGCCCTGGGCACGTCGGTAGCCGTGGACACCCCGGGCGGCGAAGCCAAGGTGAAAGTCCCGTCCGGTACCTCGACCGGGCGGCGGCTCCGGCTCCGCGGCCGCGGCCTGCCCAATCCCCGGGGCAAGCCCGGTGACCTGTTCGGCGAGGCCAAGATCATGGTGCCCGCTCGCCCTTCCCGGACTGAGCGGCGGCTGTTCGAGCAGCTCGCGGCCGAGTCTGACTTCGACCCGAGGCGGCAGCCATGAGCCACGCCATGGTGCGGGTCCCGGCGTCCCGGCTCAGCCTGGACGAGTTCGCCGCCCTGGCTGGCCTGCATCCGGATCTGATCCGCCAGCTGGTCGCCCTCGGCATCGTCGAGGCCAGCTACGGCCCCGCGGGCGAGCTGCGGTTCTCCCGTAGCCAGCTGGCCGTGGTGGCCCGGATGCAGCGACTCCGCGCGGGCTTTGGGCTCAACTACGCCGCCGTCGCGCTGGTAACCGATCTGCTCGACCGGATCGCGGTACTCGAAGCAGCCCTGCAGGGCTCCCGATGGCCAGGACGGTAACCAATGGACCCGAATCACCTGACCCAGAAGTCGCAGGAAGCCCTACACGACGCGCAGACCAAGGCCCTCCGCTTCGGCCATACCGAGGTGGACGGCGAGCACCTGCTCCTCGCGCTGCTCGACCAGGGCGAGGGCATCGCTCCCCGGCTGCTCAGCCAGGCCGGCGCGGACCCGGACCGGCTGCGCCAGGCGCTGGAAGCGGAGCTGGCCCGGCGGCCCCGGGTCACCGGCCCGGGAGCCAGCCCGGGGCAGATCATGGTCACTCAGCGGCTGTCCCGGCTGCTCGATGCGGCCGAACAGGAGGCCGGCCGGCTCAAGGACGAATACGTCTCGGTCGAGCACCTGCTGCTGGCCCTGCTGGCCGAGGGCCCGGCCACCCCGGCCGGCCGCCTGCTCCAGCAGGAGGGCGTGACCAGGGACGGGTTCCTGGAGGCACTGACCAAGATCCGCGGCAACCAGCGGGTCACCTCGGCCATGCCCGAAGTCGCCTACGAGGCCCTGGCCAAGTACGGCACCGACCTGGTGGCCGCTGCGGCCAGTGGCCGGCTCGACCCGGTCATCGGCCGGGACGCCGAGATCAGGCGGGTCATCCAGATCCTGTCCCGGAAGACCAAGAACAACCCGGTGCTGATCGGCGACCCCGGTGTCGGCAAGACCGCCATCGTGGAAGGCCTGGCCCAGCGCATCACCCGGGGCGACGTCCCGGAGGGGCTACGCGACCGGACGATCTTCGCCCTGGACATGAGCGCCCTGGTGGCCGGCGCGAAATACCGTGGCGAGTTCGAGGAGCGGCTGCAGGCTGTACTGAGCGAGGTGCGCGCCGCGGAGGGCCGCATCCTGCTGTTCGTGGACGAACTGCACAATGTGGTCGGTGCCGGGGCGGCCGAGGGTGCCATGGACGCGGGCAACATGCTCAAGCCGATGCTGGCCCGCGGCGAGCTGCACATGATCGGTGCCACCACGCTGGACGAGTACCGCAAGCGGATCGAGAAAGACGCCGCCCTGGAGCGCCGGTTCCAGCCAGTCATGGTGGACGAGCCATCCGAGGAGGACGCCATCTCCATCCTGCGCGGCCTGCGCGAGCGGCTCGAGGTGTTCCACGGCGTGAAGATCGCGGACAGCGCGCTGGTCGCCGCGGTCACCCTCAGCCACCGGTACATCCCGGACCGGTTCCTGCCGGACAAGGCCATCGACCTGGTCGATGAGGCCTGCGCGATGATCCGGACCGAGATCGACTCCATGCCCGCCGAGCTGGACGAGCTGACCCGGCGGGTGATGCGGCTGGAGATCGAGGAGGCCGCGCTGGCCAAGGAGAGCGACCCGGCCAGCCAGGCACGGCTGGATGACCTGCGCCGGGAACTGGCCGATCTGCGTGCGCAGGCCGACGCGCTGCGAGCGCAGTGGGAGGCCGAGCGGCAGACGCTGCGCCGGATCCAGGCGCTACGAGAGGACATCGAACAGGTCCGCCAGCGGGCCGAGCTGGCCGAGCGCAACTATGACCTGAGCACCGCCGCCGAGCTGCGTATGGGCAAGCTGCCCGACCTGGAGCGGCGGCTGCACGCCGAGGAGGAGCAGCTGGCCTCCCGGCAGGGCGGTACCCGGCTACTGCGCGAGGTGGTCACCGAGGACGAGATAGCGGCCATCGTGTCCCGGTGGACCGGCATCCCCGTCAGCCGCCTGCAGGAGGGCGAGCGGGAGAAGCTGCTCCGGCTGGACCAGATCCTGCACGAGCGGGTGGTGGGCCAGGACGAGGCCGTGCAGCTGGTCGCCGACGCGATCATCCGGGCACGGTCCGGCATCAAGGATCCGCGCCGGCCGATCGGGTCGTTCATCTTCCTCGGCCCCACCGGCGTGGGCAAGACCGAGCTGGCCAAGTCGCTGGCCGCGGCCTTGTTCGACACCGAGGAGAACATGGTCCGCATCGACATGAGCGAGTACCAGGAACGGCACACCGTCAGCCGCCTGGTCGGCGCGCCGCCGGGCTACGTCGGCTACGAGGAGGGCGGCCAGCTGACCGAGGCGGTGCGCCGCAAGCCGTACTCGGTGGTGCTGTTCGACGAGGTGGAGAAGGCCCACTCCGATGTGTTCAACACGCTGCTCCAGGTGCTGGACGACGGGCGGCTGACCGATGCGCAGGGCCGCACGGTCGACTTCCGTAACACAGTCATCATCATGACCTCCAACATCGGCTCGCAGTACCTGGTCCAGGACGCGGTGGCGGGCGGCGAGATCAAGCCCGACGTGCGGGAACTGGTGCTGGGCGAGATGCGCGGCCACTTCCGGCCCGAGTTCCTCAACCGGCTGGACGACATCGTGCTGTTCAAGCCGCTCACCGAGACTGAGATCGAGCGCATCGTGGACCTCATGCTCGATGACGTGCGGGCCAGGCTGGCCGGCCGGCAGATGATGCTCGAAGTCAGCGAGGACGCGCGGCGGTTCATCGCCGAGCAGGGCTTCGATCCCGTGTACGGGGCACGGCCGCTGCGCCGGTTCATCGCCCGTGAGGTGGAGACCCGGATCGGCCGTGCGCTACTGGCGGGCGACATCCGGGACGGCGCGGTGATCCGGGTCGATTACGACGGCGGTGCGCTGACCGTCGGTTATGAGAACCCGCCGTGACCGAGAAAACTCATCCGGTCACCGCGACTCAGCTGGTCACCTGCCCGCATTGCGGGCGGCGGAACCGGGTCCCGGCCGCAGCCGGGGATATACCGCGCTGCGGCCACTGCCACCGTCCGCTGCCCTGGATCGTGGACGCCGATGACGACTCGTTCGCGGAGATCGCGGAGGCCGCATCGCTGCCTGTCGTCGTCAACATGTGGGCGCCATGGTGCGGCCCGTGCCGGATGGTGAGCCCCGCCCTCGCCCAGGTCGCCACCGAACTGGCTGGACGGGTGAAGCTGGTCAAGGTCAACGTGGACGGGTCACCCCGGCTGCAGCAGCGCTTCTCTGTACAGGCCATCCCGACTCTGCTGGTGCTGAAGCACGGCCAGGTGATGGCTCAGCAGGCCGGTGCCCTGCCGCTGGCCAGCCTGCGGGCGTGGGTGGAGCAGGAGATCCGGGAATGACCGGCACGAAAGTGCTCCTGTCCCGGTGGCAGTTTGGCATCACGATCACTACCATTTCGTGTTCGTCCCGCTGACGGTCTCCACGCTGGTGCTGCGCGGGGTGGACGACCAGCCGCGGGCGCTGCGCGAACTGCGCCGGGTGCTCCGGCCGGGCGTCCGGTTCCTGTTTCTCGAGCACCTGCGCTCCGATGACCCGCGGCCGGCCCGGCTGCAGGACCGGTTCAACTGGCCAACCGGCTCGTCGTCTGCTGGGACTGCAACCGCCCCACCCTGGACTCCATCCAGGAAGCCAGTTTCACCATCACCCACCTGGAGCACATGACGCTGCCCAAAGCCCCGAAGTTCGTCGGCCCGGCCATCATGGGCGGCGCGACCACTCCCGCGTGCCGTCCCCGGCGGCGCTAGGCCGCGCGGCGGGCCCGGGCGGCGTCACGGCGGTGGAACGCCAGAGTACGGACGTCCTGTCGCCAGCTGGGGACGATGGCGGCCAGTGTCAGGTAGCCGCCAATGGCGACGGCCACCCAGGTGGCGAGTGCGGCAAGCAAGGCCGCGCCGAGCGGGATCCGGGCCTTACTGGCCGCCGCGACCCCCGCGAAGCCGATGAGCGCGATGGCACCGGGCACCGCGCCCTCCACTTCGGTCACGGCCGGCCCACGGCCCTCATGCCGCTCGGTGATGGCCAGCGTGGCCGGCAGCACGGCTGGCGCGGCCAGCATCACCCCACCGGCCGCCTTCCCGGCCAGCACGCCGATCAGCCCGGCCACCACGAAGATGGTGGCGCCGAAGGCGAAACGAACGACGAGAGCAGGCAGCGGGATCTCGCGTAGTGCCCGACATCGACGGCGAACAGTCGGCCGGGCGCGACGCCGGTGCTGCGGCTGGTATCCGCCTGCCGCCTGGCCCGGCTGCCCGGCTGTCGCCCGGCCTGGCCGCCCACTGGCAGGCCGGACGGGGATCGGGCACTTGCCGCGCCTGCCACCGGAAGCGCGATGGCGCCGCCGACCGTGAGCCCGACGGTCCAGAGCACGGCCGAACCCCAGACAGTGCCCCAGCGGCGTACGGCCGGTATCGCGGCCGTGCACGCCACCGCTAGGGCGACCGCGCCGGCGATCATCCCGGTGGCGGAGACCCGGGCCGAGGCTTCCCCCTCAGCCAAGGCGATCACGAGCAGATTACCCAGCGCAACCGCGGGAGAGGCGCCGAAGATGCCTGCGAACCGCTTGGGCTGCAGCAGCTCGCCGAGCACTGCGAACAGGGCGACGAAGAGACCCCCGTTGATCGCCTTGACGCAGATGAGCAGTGCAGCGGACATGAGATGACTCCCCTTGCTGGGGTACGCCATTAACCACCAGCCAGGCGGTTAACCTCGGGTGGCGCTCAGCGGCGCGTTGCTGGCAAGACCGCGGATTCCAGTCACCGCACGGCTGCCTTTCAGGTGCCACCCGGGCAAATTCTTCTTGTCCGGGCACTGTGACTCTTGCCGCCTAGGTCGTCACTCGGCTCCTGCGAGCGGTCAGCCGGGCTGTGACCGTTGCCGTGTTTGCGGGTGGTCACTGCGCTGCAGGCTCCCGGCATCCCAAGATCCACTCCCGGGACCGCGCCGGTCATACACAGGTGGGGGTTCGCGGATCGCGCCCGTTGGCTCGGGTCGTTGCGCCGGATAGCGAGCCTGTGTGTTGCGCCGCTCAGGCGCCGGGCTGCGCCATGGCGCAGCGTGGCGCAGCCACCCAGCGCGCGCTGCGGCGCCCGCCGGAGGCCGGCGTGCCAGCCGGAACGACCACGGGCCGCCTGGTAGACATTCGCTGGCGCCCAGCTCTGCTGGCCAAGATTAGCAACGTCGGCCGCACCATTGACGGCTACGGTCCGGGGCAGGAACTGAACAGCACCGAGCAGCAGCACGGCCACTCTGATAGCTGGGCCTTCCAGTTGACCGTGTGGGTCAACATGACCTGAGCGCGCTCCCACATAAAGGCTCAGCAGGTTGACACTTGCGCGTCAACGGCAGGGATCGGACAGCGTTCCCGGGGACCAGGCCGGCGCCAGCCGGCCCACGGCCGCCCAGCCAGCCCAGCTATGAGCCAGCCCAGCTATGAGCCAGCACTTCTCAGCGGGCGGATGCATGCTTGGCTGGGTCAGCCCATGGTGTTGAGCTGCGTATCCGGCTGATAGGTGTAAGCGGCCTCGCGTACCGCCTCATGGGACTCCAGCGCGGCACCGAGCCCGCCGCCCAGCGTCGCGATTGAGGTGGCCAGCCAGGCGAGCCTGATCTGGTCAGCCACGTCCGCCGGGTGGCTGAGCTGCATGCTGAGCAGGTCTCCTGGTATCAGCAGCAGCGCGGCGACGAGCATCGCGGCGAAGAGGGCGAGGTAGAGCACGGCCACGCCGATGCCGACCGTGGCCGTGGTGACTATGTTGAACAAGATGACCTGCTCGCGCGCGCCCGGGTGCGGGCTGCGCTCCCACAGTCCGGTTGCGATCACGATGGTCACACAGGTGGCGGCCACCGAGCCAACCGTGATAACGGTGAGCCGCACCGGCCCGAGGTAATAAGCGAGCCGCCAGATGTCGCTGGTCACCAGGGCGAACACGCCGGCTGCGACGGCCGCGGCCAGCGCGCGGATCAGCCGCAGCGCGAGCCGCCACGGGCGGTTGGCCCGGAGCATGCCCAGCAACAGCCAGACATTGCCGGTGAAGACGCGCGCGGCAAAGCCCACGTCATTCTCTCCGTGCTCGATCCGCCTGCCCAGTTCGGCCATCCGCCGGGTCACGGCATCGGCGAGCGGGCGGCGGCGCCGCCCGGCGGCGTCTGAGGCCGGCCCGATGTCGCCGAGCATGTGCCCGATCAGGCGGACGATCGCCTCGGCGGCGCGCTTGCGTACCGCGACCGGGCCGAGCGCGGGCATGGACAGCACGGCAACCCCGTGGGTCGGGCTGACATGGGCGATCACCGGCCGCCTGGCGGTCTGCAGCGGGAGGTCGGTAACGCACACCACGAGCGGCCAGCCGCGGGCCAGAAGCATGCGGCGCCCCGCCGAGATCAGCGAGCTGAGGTCGGTAGGCGGTTCGACCAGCCGGTCCGAGACGAATTCAACTTTCCACCGGGCCCCCGGCAGCTGCGCGGCTAGCCGGTCAGCGATGTCCGGCAGCAGGCTCTCCGTCAATTCCGAAGCAGGTCCTGGCGATGCCAGCAAGCCGACCACCAGGTCCGGCTGCTGCGAAGTGGCGGGAAAGCTCGCCGCAGACGTCTCTACCTTGCCCTCCGCTCACGTACGCCTGGCGATCCGGGATCGCCAGGAGATAACGAACGATTGTGGGCTACTGCTTGCGCCTGCTGAACTGCCTGTTCAGCGTCGGCTACGCATCCAGGGTAGCCAGCCACCCCGGCGGCCGGGGGTCGCGTCCCCCGGTTGGCGAGAAGCTCTCCGAAGTCGGTATCGGCTGATACGAGGATCTGGCTTTCGCGGTCTGCCCGTGGGGCGTACGCCGCGGAAGTGACGTTAGCCGCGGCGTGCGGTACCCAGGCCCGTGAGGCCTCGCCGCTGCGTGAGGCGCTCGCTGACCTTATGTCCGCCGCCGGGCTGGTGCGCCGGGTTGGCACGAATCTCAATCAGGCAGTGGCGCGCCTGAATGCAACGGGACAGTGCGGCGAGGATCTGCTGCCAGCGGCGGAATTCTGTGCCCGGGTAGTCGGCCGTCTGGATGAAGCTGCGGAACATGTGCGCCGGAGCATTGCGTGACCTGGCCGGGGCGTTCCGCGTGATCGGGAAAGTGCTCCGCGGCACCGACGCACGGCGCCTGCTCTATTAACTTTACGGCTCGGGAAAAGCCAATGAGCACACCGATTCGCACCTGGTCGCCGGGTTTAGCGACCCAGCCGAGCTGGAGCCGGGGCGCCGTGCGAACGGATCACGGGACTTCCGGCGCCTGGCCGGGCTGCTCGCCCAGCCGTTGGCCGCGCTGAACGGATCGAACTACCGCGAGCCGGTGTGGCACTGCGGTCCGCGTCGCGCCCGAGGACCGGGTGCTCTCCGACGCGGAGTGGGCGCAGGTCGCCACCGCCATCATGGATCGGACCGGCTTGGCGTCTGTTGGGGACGACCTGGCGGTGCGCTGGGTGGCGGTCTGGCACGCCCCGGATCACATCCACCTGGTCGCGACCCTGGCCCGGCAAGACCAGATCCGCCCGAAGGTCTGGAACGACTACTTCCAGGTCCGGGCGGCCTGCCAGGACGCGGAACGCCAGTTCGGCCTGCGTTCCACCGCCCTAGCGGACCGCACCGCCGCGCGGCGACCCAAGCGCGCTGAGTCGGAGCAGGCGATCCGGCGCAACTGGCAGGAGCCACCCCGCGCCCGGCTCCGCCGCGAGGTCTGCACCGCCGCGGCCGCAGCGCGCACCGAGCAAGAGTTCTTCACCCGCCTGGCCCAGGCCGGGGTTCTGGTCCGTCACCGGTACAGCACCGTCCGCCCGGGTCAGGTAACCGGCTACGCCGTCGGCCTGCCCGAGCACGCTGGCAGGGACGGCTACCCCATCTGGTACGGCGGCGGGAAGCTCGCGGCCGATCTGACCCTGCCCAAGCTGCGTACCCGGTGGGCTGGGCCGCAGGCACGCGATCTTCTCGCGGGCGCAGACCAGCTCTTACGGCCGGCCGTCCGCGCCGTGCTCCGGACCACCGTGGCCGAGGCAGCGGAGCACGCCACCGATGAAGCAGGGTTCTTCACCCGCCTGAGCGCGGCAGGCCTGCTGGTGCGCGAACGGTTCAGCGAGGTCAATCCCGGCGAGGTAACCGGCTACGCGGTGACCCTCCCCGGCTGCACCGGCCCGGACGGGACGCCCCGCTGGTTCGGCGGCGGACGCCTGCACAGCGCGCTGACCCTGCCCCGGTTGCGGGAGGGTTGGGCACGGGCTTATGGGGCGGCGGAGCGTTCCGGCGCATCCCAGTTAACGGGCCGGAACGCACCGAGATCTACCGCCACGTGGCCCAGCAAGCCGCCATCGGGGCGGAGCATTTGCGCTACTGCACCACCACCGACCCGGAGTGCGGAGCGGACGCAGCCTGGGCCGTGGCCGACACGCTCCACACTGCCGCCAGGGCGACCGGCAGCCGGGCACTGCGCTGCGCTGCAGACACCTACGACCGTGCCTCCCGCTCACCGCACGGCAGGATTCCGCGCCACACTCCGGAGGGAAACCAGCTTCGGACCGCAGCGCGGCTGCTCGCGATGACGGGCGGCACGACTGGCGACGGCACAGGCCAGGCGGGCGCCTTGGCCGCCAACCTCGTGGCCCTGATCGATGCGGTGGCCGGCTGCGGCAGGCCCAAGCCGCAGCCGCCCGTTTGGCCGCAGAGCAGCTTCACGCGGCCCTCACCGCGGCCCGGGTACGCGTGCCCCACCCCGGCCAACGGTCGGCCAGATCTGCCCGGCACGCCGCAGCCGCTGCTGAATTCCCGCTGCCACTGGCCGACGTCCTGGCTGCGGCAGTATCCGCAGACGCTGCTGACCAGCGATCCAACCCGCAGGTGGCCCAGCCGCCAGCCGGGGCGAGACCTAGCGGGTAAGACTCGGCCTAGGGGTTTGCGCCCGACCGATCGCCTCCCTGGCCGCCAATTCTGGCCGAGGCACCGTCGCACCTCCAGGTCGTTCGTCCTCGCTTCGCTGCGGGCGCTCCACCTGGACCTGCAACGCCGCCCCGGCGGAGTCGGCAGCTGCGAGGAGGCTGAGATTGGTCGGCGACGCCGCCCGGCTAGAACATTCAAGGCGGAGCTAGGAGACGTAAGCCTGCGTCACCTAGCGTGAGCGCGTCAATAAAGGTCGAGATGACCTGAAGGCGCGCAGACTCGGCGTGGGTAGTGGTGTAGCCGGTAGTGAGGGCTTTCGCATGCAGATCCGCCAGTTCGGTGTTGCGGGTAGGCCGTGGAGCAGGGCGAAGCGGTTGGCCTCCGAGCGCTCGAGGATCAGCTCGGTCAGCGCGAACAGATCCGGGCGCCAATTCGAGTAGCTCGTGGCCGATCGTGGTGCCCGCCACTGCCCGCCACTGCCTGCCACGCTGAGGCCAACGTCGGCTCCGTGAGCGCGTGGTTCGAGCCGGGATCAACGCGGGTGAGGGTCGTGGCGGCCGGGGATGTCAAGACGGCGGGCATGGGTGCTCCTTGTAAGCAAGGCCGGCGGCTGCTGGGTTGCTGGCTGACGCGCTCTGGCGTGCTTCGGCGGTCAGCCCGAGCGCGAGCACCGCGGTCAGGGCGGGGACCAGATAGACGGGCTCGACGATCGCGCCCATGAACACCAGGCCCATCGCGGCGAGGGCGGTCGCCAGCCTGGCGGCCCTGACCGGCGGGGTCATCTTCGTGGACGGCAGGAGGACGCTGGCCAGCAGGCAGATGCTCACCCCGCCGTAGAGGGCGGCCCTGGGGCCCACCCCGATCGTGCTGGCTCCGTCGGCGGCGAGGATGGCGATGTGCAGGCCGGCGCTGGCCGCGGCGATGCCCGCCACCAGCGGCAGATTGAGCGCAGTGAACCGGGCGATGGCCGCCGGGCTGTCCAGCGCGCGGCGGTCAGCGGCGGTGAGCCAGCCCCACCACAGCGCGGCCAGCGTGAGAAGCGCCGCCGTGAGCACGATGGCCAGCGGCAGGCTCCAGGGACGCGCGGCCGCGGCGCTGATCAGCCGGGCCATCGACTCTCCCAGCACGATCAAGACGAAAATCTGGAACCGGTCGGCGAGGTGCGCGCTGTTCAGCGGCAGACGGCGGCGTGGCGCCAGCATGGCCAGGGAGCCGGCAGCGTCGGTCAGCAACGCCGCGCCCCAGAACGTGTACCGCGCGGAGCCGCCGACGGTGAGGGAGGCGAGCCACAGCGCGCCGCCGGCGCTGAAGCAGATGAGGTAGCAGCTGTACAGCGGCCTGGTGGCCGGCAGGTGGCGCCAGGCCCGGGCGTACAGCAGCAGTTGCAGGCCGCGCAGGCAGGCGAAGGCGATAACGAACCCACCCGGATGGCCAGCCAGGGCTCTGGGTGCGCTGGCGGCCAGGGCGACGCACAGCAGGATCGCCACCAGGATGGCGATCCGGTGTGCTGCATCTTCGCTCTCGTGCCGGTCGGCGTAGAACGTGAGCTGCACCCACAGCCACCAGACGGGAGTGAACAGAAGGACGAAGCAGGCCAGGGCGCCCAGGCCGGGACGGCTCTGGAATGCGCCGGCGAGCTGGCCGACGGCCCCGGCGAAGGCGAGGTCGAAGAACAGCTCCAGCCAGCTGGCGTGCCGCTCGTCGCGGTGGTGGCCGTCGGCGGTCCGCAGTGCCGGGTGGCCGAGATGCACCGCGTAACGGTGCCCGGGGTACATCTCGTAACCGGAGTGCGTCACCCGGCGGCGGACTGGGCGACCTTCAGGCGTGGCAGTCAGCGCGGCCAGCGGACCGCGGTGGACGTCGGTGGCGGGCATAGGAGGCGTTTCCTTCCTTAAAGCTCTGGCCGGTCATGCCGCGGACGGCGCTGCTCAGTGAGCGGTTGCGTCGCCAGCCACGGCGGGCTCAGCGGCCTGGGCGGTGCCAGGAACGGCACGGATCCGGCGCAGCACCTAAGGGCACAGGCCAGGACGGCGCGGGCCAGGGTGGCACGCTGGGCGTGGTGACGCAGCTCGGCTAGGCGGGCCTGGGCCAGGCGACAGCTGATGGAGTGGTGCATAGCGGTCTCCTCGGCGTCGCCTGGTGGACGATGTTTCCGAGGATCTGGCTGATCGACACCTCGCTCCCCTCGGCGGCTTCGCCTGCCAGTGGCAGCCCAGGCGAACCCGTTGCCCCGTTGTGTCAGTGGTATCCGGCAGCGCGGCGCTGGCGCTTCGCCCGTACGGGCCAGATTCACGCGGTCGTGGCAGATGGCCCGATCGGGCCAGGCTCACACCAGCCCGGTGCGCACGCCCCAGGCCGCGGCCGCCGCGCGGGAGGACAGGCCGAGCTTGCGCAGGATGTTGGCCAGGTGCCGGTGGACCGTGTGCTCGCTCAGCACAAGGCGCTGGGCGATGTCGGGGTTGCTCAATCCCTGCGCGACCAGCTTGAGCACATCCAGCTCGCGAGGCGTCAGCACCGACACGGCCTCCCCTGATTCCGCCGCCGACGCTTGCCCGGCGGCTGCGTCCGTGCGCCCGAGCGCAGCCAGCACCTGCGCTAGGTCGAGGGCACGGCCCGCGGCGTATTCGGCCTCGAAGGCCTCGGCGCCCATCGCGGCGCGCAGCCGCTCGCGGTCCTGGCCGGCCAGCCGGCCCTCCAGCGGCTGGAGGGTGTGGCCCAGCGCCGCGAGGGCCTGGTCGGCCGCGCCGTGCAGCCGGGCCGACCAGCCCGGGTCCGCCCCGCCGTGGCCGGCCAGGGCCAGGCCGATCAGCGCGTAGGCAGTATGCCGCTTCATCCCCATGTGCCGGGCCAGGTCGAGTGATTCGGCGAACAGAGCCTCAGCCGCGCCTAGCGAACCACTGAGATACTCGGCCAGACCCAGGTTGAAAGTCCCTATGACGGTGCCATTGCGGGCATTGAGCGCGCGGGCGATGTCCAGCGACTCGACCAGGTGGCGGCGAGCGGCATCCAGGTCGCCCGCCCACAGCTCGTAGTCGCTGAGGTTGCAGAGCATTGTCCCCGCCTGGAGCCGGTCACCGGCCTGGCGGAACAGCCGCAGGGCCTGGGCGTTATCGCGGGCCGCGCCCTCAGGGTCCCCCGCAACGTTCGTGGCGTACGCCCGGGCGGAAAGCAGACGGGCGGTGAGGTGGAGATTTCCAAGGCGGCGGGCCAGGCCCACGCCCTGCTCGATGAGCGGCAGCGCGGCACCGGGCTGACCCTGGCGCACCAGGACCCACGCACGTGTGTGCAGGAGCTCGGCGACCAGGTAGTCATCCCCGGCAGCGTGCGCAATGGTCAGCGCTTCCTGGCAGTAGTCCCCGGCGATCGCGTAGCCGCCCGTCTGCTGGAGAAGGTGCGCCGCCGCAGCCAGTGCCCGGGCGCGGGTCAGCGTTGCCTGCTGGGCGGCCGGGATGTCCAGCAGGGACTGCAGGGCATCGGCGCCTTCGGCGGCGTGCCCGCGGGCCGCCCAGTACACGCGCAGGGAGGTGGCCAGCCGCAGGCCCGGCGCCGGGTCGGCCTGGGCCTGGCTGACGGCGATCGCGGCGCGCAGGTCGCCCAGCTCGGCATCGAGCCGGTCCAGCCACTCCGCCTGATCGTGCGCCGCCAGGTGCGGGGCGGCCGCCTCGGCCAGGGCCCGGTAGTAATCGCGGTGAGCGATCCGGGCGGCCCCGGCCGCCGCGGGACCCTGCGCGTCGAGCTGCCCGGCCGCGTACTGCCGGATGGTCTCCAGCAGCCGGTACCGGGCCGGGCCGATACCGGTATCACCGAACTGGACCAGGCTCTTGTCCACCAGCGCGCCCAGGTGCCCCAGCACCTCCCCGGCGGGTACGTCCGGGTCGGCGGCAACCGCCTCGGCCGCGGCCAGGCCGAACCCCCCGGCGAACACCGACAGCCGGGCCAGCACCGCCCGCTCCAGGCCAGTCAGCAGCTCCCAGGACCAGTCCACCATCGCCCGCAGCGTCTGCTGCCGCGGCAGCCCGGCCCGCGACCCCCCGGTCAAAAGCGCGAACCGCTCATCCAGCCGGGCCTCCAGCTCGGCCGCCGGCATCACCCGCA
The DNA here is from genome assembly GCA_963834515.1 of uncultured Actinomycetes bacterium. Lineage (GTDB taxonomy): Bacteria > Actinomycetota > Actinomycetes > Streptosporangiales > Streptosporangiaceae > RYN-230. The sequence goes on from CAWICB010000005.1 coordinate 489,467, forward strand.
GCCGGGCCGCGGCCAGCTCGACGGCCAGCGGGATGCCATCCAGCCGCCGGCAGATCCGCCCGGCCAGCTGCGCGGCCGGCTCGTCCCCGGCCAGCGGCACCCCCTGCGCCGCGGCGCGATCCTCCAGCAGCCGCACCGCCTCGCTGGCCCGGATCGCCGCGGCGTCATCGTCGTCGGCCGGGACGCCCAGCGACGGCACCCGGTACACCTGCTCCCCATCGATACCCAGCGGTTCGCGGCTGGTCGCCAACAGTGCCAGGTTCGGGCAGCCCCGCAGCAGCCCGTCGGCCAGCTTGGCGCACGCGCCGATCAGATGCTCGCAGTTGTCCAAAATCAGCAGCAGGCTCCGCCCGCCCACCACCTCCACCAGGGCCTCCAGCACCGGACGGCCCGGCTCCTGGCGGACGCCCAGCACATCAGCCACCGTCACCGCGACCAGATCCGGATTGCCCAGCGCGGCCAGATCGGCGAACCACACCCCGTCCCCGGCGCCATCGGCCAGCCCGGCCGCCACCTGCAGCCCCAGCCGGGTTTTGCCCGCCCCGCCCGCACCAGTCAGCGTCACCAGCCGCGACCTGGCCACCAGGGCGCGCACCTCGGCCAGCTCCACCTCCCGGCCGATGAAACTCGACACCCGCGCCGGCAAGTTGCTCAGCAGCCCCCGGTCATCTCCCATGCGCAGCCAGGGCCGCCCGGAGCAGCCGACGATGATCGGCCGCCACCCCCGCAGACAACTCTCTCAGCCGCCACGCCATCGCGGCCGAACCCTCGATGTCGGCGAACAAGAACATAAGCGTGACCAACAGCCCAAGGCTTCTCATCAAGGTTGACGCCAACCGGACCGGCCAGAAAACCTACCGGCCCCCCAACCGCGCGGCCAGAACATCATACGTCCCCCGCCGGGGAACCAGGTGCCGCACCGCCGCCGGTCAGCACACCACCGGCCGCTATTCGGCCGGGCGACCCCGGCCCGGCAAGACGGCACCGCCGTGCCATCGCCACCGCCGCGGGCGGCCGCCGGGCACCCGGCCGCTCAACGGCACTGGCACCAGTCCGGCGCTGAGCTGAGCTGCTCCAGCCTTGGGCGATTCCCCGAGCACCCGACTGGTGGACTTCGCGCCACCGCGGCCACAGCCCGCCGGGGAATGTGGCCACATCGAGGAACTATCAGCATCAGCCCGCGCCCGGTCAAAGTCGCCAGCGTCGGTAAGGCCACCTAGCGTCGGCCTGGCATAGCCCGCCTGACCCAGGCACATCAGCTCAGCTTCCGCTCGTCGTTTGCGAATCCTGGGACCGACAGCATGCGGCAACCTTAGAGCCTGCTTGAGAACCTGCCTGCCGCAGGCCGGACGCATCCGGATCTTCCTGGACGTGGCGCGGCGTGTCGCTGATGTGACGCAAGAGGCTCCTGGTAATCGCTTGGGTGTCGAATCCAGCGCGATGCCAGGAGCCTTGCGTGCCGTTCTACCCTGCCGCCGATGAGCGTGTCCACCCGGCCCCGGTCGCCGGCGCGGTGGCGTGCCGGTGCTGCCCCGGCGGGGCCTCCCGCAGCACCCGCGCCCGCCGCTACCCCTCAGACATGACCGCAGCGGAATGGGCGGTCTGCGAGCCGTCGCTGCCGCCCCCGGCGTGGCTGGCCGGGCGCGGCGGCCGTCCCGCCAGCTGGTGCATGCGCGACATCGCCGATGCGATCCGCTACCTCACCCATAACGGGCCGGTGTGGCGGGCGCTGCCCGCCGACTTCCCGCCCGCCGGGACGGTGTACTGGTGGGCTGGCAAGTGGGAGGCGGACGGCTCCACCGCCCGGATGCATGATGACCTGCGCGGCCGGGTCCGCGCCGCGGCCGGCCGGAGCCCGGCACCGACCGCGGCGATCATCGATTCCCAGTCGGTGAAGGGCTCGGAGATGATCGCGCGTGCCCGCCGTGGCTACGACGCCGGGAAGAAGATCAACGGGACCAAGCGCCACATCGCCGTTAACACCGGCGGCTTACTGCTGATGATGCTGGTCACCGCCGCGTCCGTCCAGGACCGCGACGCCGCGAAACCGCTGCTGTGGAACCTGCGCCGCGCCTTCCCCTCCATCCAGCTCACCTGGGCGGATGGCGGCTACGCGGGCAAGCTGGTCACCTGGGCCAAGACCCGCCTGCGCATCACCCTCCAGATCGTGAAAAGGCCCGATGACCTGCACACCTTCAAGGTCCTGCCCGGCAGGTGGGTGGTAGAGCGGACCTTGTCGTGGATCACCCGCCACCGCCGCACCGTCCGCGACTACGAACGGCTGCCCGCCCGCCACCAGACCTACGTCCACTGGGCCATGATCATCGTCATGACCCGCCGCCTCGCCCGGCAATCAGCCACCGCCCAGCCACGAGCCGCCTGAGTTCTCAAGCAGGCTCTTAGACGACCCAGAATTGCCGACTACGGCGCAGTCCATCCCGACAACAGATCACCTCCTACTCTCGCGCCGAACGGCGGGTAGGAACAACCGCAACTGTTCTCGGAAGGGGACTGTGCAGCGAACGGTGTTTCCGGCCCGACACGCCGGGCTGAGGTCCGGCGGGATGGGCACTGTGAGTGATGACATCAGATGCTGTGAATCCAGCACAAGAGGGACGAGAGTGACGGGCGGCAGCTGTCGCCAGAGCAGGCCGCCGCGGCGGCGATGGTGGCCGAGGCCCGGCAGCGGGGCCTGGAGCTGACCGGGCCTGATGGGCTGCTGAAACTGTTCACCAGGAATGTGCTGGAAACGGCCCTGAACGAGGAGATCACTGAGCACCTGGGGCATGAGAAGAATCAGGCGGCGCCGGAACGCCGGTCAGCGAATGTGCGCAACGGCGTCCGCTCCAAGACGGTCATCTCCGATGCGGCAGGTGAAGTCCGCATCGATGTTCCCCGCGACCGCGAGGGGACTTTCGAACCGCAGATCGTGAAGAAGAGACAGCGCCGGCTCACCGAGGTGGACGAGATTGTGCTGTCGCTGTATGCGAAAGGACTGACCACGGGAGAGATCTCGGCGCATTTCGCTGAGATCTACGGGGCGTCTATTTCCAGGGAAACCGTGTCGCGGATCACCGAGAAAGTCGTGGCCGAGATGCAGGAATGGGCCAGCAGGCCGCTGGATGCGGTTTATGTGGCGGTCTTCATCGACGCCATCGTGGTCAAGGTCAGGGACGGCCAGGTGGCCAACCGGCCTGTCTACGCCGCCATAGGCGTCACCGTCGACGGCCGCAAGGACGTGCTGGGCCTGTGGGCCGGGACCGGCGGTGAGGGCGCCAGGTTCTGGATGAGCGTGCTCACCGACCTGAAGAACCGTGGGGTGCGGGATGTGTTCTTCCTGGTGTGCGACGGGCTGAAAGGCCTGCCGGAAGTGGTGGGGAATGTGTGGCCGCTCGCCATCGTCCAGACATGCATTATCCATCTCATCAGGAATACGTTCCGGCTCACTTCCCGCAGCGACGCTGATGCGATCAAGCGGGATATCAGGCCTATCTATACCGCGCCTAATGTGGATGCGGCGTCCGCGGCGCTGGACGAGCTGGAAGAGAAGTGGGGTGATAAATATGGTGCGATGATCCGGCTGTGGCGCAACGCGTGGAACGAATTCATCCCGTTCCTCGACTACGATACCGAGATCAGGAAGGTGATCTGCTCCACGAACGCGATCGAATCCCTGAACGCCCGCTACCGCCGCGCGGTCCGGGCCCGCGGCCACTTTCCCAGCGAGCAGGCCGCACTGAAATGCCTGTATCTTGTGACCCGCAGCCTGGACCCGACCGGGACAGGCCGCACCCGGTGGACGATGCGCTGGAAACCCGTGATCAACGCCTTCGCCATCACGTTCGGTGACCGCTGGCCGGCCGCCGAGACCTACTAACCAGCCAACGCCGGAAACACCGTTCGTGAGATAGACCCCCAGGTGATGTCAAGAAATGGTAGGGGCATTACTGTCATCTGGTAAAAGCAAGTCTGGGGAGGGCAGATCGCGCCGCTCGCGGCGGCGGGATTCCGCGTCGTCGCCCCGGACACGCGCGGCTACAACCTGTCCGCTAAGCCGGACGGCGTCAAGGCCTACGACACCGATAAGCTGACCGCCGATATCCGCGACCTCATCCACGAACGCGGTGCCCAGTCCGCGCTGCTGGTCGGGCACGACTGGGGCGGAACCATCGCCTGGGATACTGCGATGAGTCACCCTGAGGTCGTGGACCGGCTGGCCATCCTCAACGTGGCCCATCCACGGCAGTTCCTGCGCGGACTGCATCACCCGGGTCAGCTCCGCAAGTCCTGGTACGTCTTATTTTCGACCTCCCGGAGTTGCCCGAAGCCGTCGTGCATGCTGACCGCTGGCACTTCTTCCGGCACTTCCTGCGGGACGCCCATCCCGCGTACACCCCGGAGGAGATCGATCGCTACGTCGAGGCGTGGTCGCAGCCGGGCGCGGCAACCGGGATGATCAATTACTACCGGAACGCGGCGCGGCAGTCGCCGAAGCATGTCGAGGCACAGATTCGCCCGATCTCGGCGCCGACGCTGGTCATCTGGGGGCAGCGGGACCGCTACCTCGGCGAAGAACTGGCCGAGCCCGACCACGACGACGTGCCCGGCCTGGACCATGTCGAGCGCCTGCCCGACGCGTCGCATTGGGTCCATCACGACGAGCATGAGCGCGTCAACCAGCTGCTCATCGACTTCTTCGCCCCCGCCCTGCCAGCCAAGAACCCGGCCAGGTGACCATCCCCGGCCTGGTGCGCCGTTAGCGCCACGGACTTAATCCAGGAGGTGGAGACGTATGTCCAGCGAAACAGAAATCCGTCCCTTCCGGGTCGATATGCCCGAAGAAGCGATCGCCGACCTTCGACAGCGCATCGCCGCGATGCGCTGGCCCAGCAAGGAGCTTGTCGCAGACCGGTCGCAGGGTGTGCAGCTGGCGACGTTGCGGGAGCTGGCGCGCTACTGGGCGGCCGATTATGACTGGCGTGCGTGCGAGGAGACGCTGAACGGGCTGCCGATGTTCGAGACCGAGATCGACGGGGTGGACGTCCGCTTCATCCACGTGAAGTCGCCGCACGCGGACGCGCTGCCGCTGGTTATGACGCATGGCTGGCCCGGCTCGGTCATCGAGATGCTCGGGGCCGTGGGCCCGCTCACCGACCCGACCGCGCACGGCGGCTCCGCCGAGGACGCGTTCGATCTCGTGGCGCCGTCCATACCCGGCTACGGGTTTTCCGCCATACCGAGCGAGGTCGGCTGGAACGTGGGCCGTACCGCCCAGGCGTGGGCGGAGCTGATGCGCCGCCTCGGGTACACCCGCTACGTCGCCCAGGGCGGCGACGTGGGCGCCTCTATCACTGACGCGATGGGCCGCCAGGCACCCGGAGAGCTGGCCGGCATCCACATGAATTTGCTCGTGACGGCGCTGGGCGGAGGCCCCATGCCAGTAGACACCGAGCAGGAACGCGCGGCCCTCGAGCAGACCAAGACATTCAGGGCGAGCGGCTTCGGCTACTTCCTGGAGCAGGCCACCCGGCCACAGACGATCGGCTACGCCCTGCTGGATTCACCGCTCGCCCTGGCAGCCTGGATGCTCGACCACGACACCGACGCCTATAACAAGATCTCCCGCGCCTTCGTCGACGGGCAGCCGTCCGGTGGTCTCACCCGCGACCACATCCTCGACAACATCACGCTGTACTGGCTCACGGTACCGGGGCCTCGGCAGCCCGGTCGTACTGGGAAAACGGGCGAGCCCAGGCCCTCGCGGCCGGGCAGCCACCACCCCCGGTCAAGCTCCCAGTCGCCTTCACCACATTCCCAGGCGAGATCTTCCGGGCCCCACGCAGCTGGGTCGAGGCGTCCTACCCCACCCTCGCCTATTTTTTCAACGAGGCCGCAAGGGGCGGCCACTTCGCCGCCTGGGAAGAACCCGAACTGTTCACCACCGAGGTCCGGGCGGGCGTTCAAGCCGCTGCGCTAACCACAGCCCGCACCCCGGGCTTGACGATCACGATCACCCGGCCACCCCTCCGGAGCTGGCAGCAGCAGCTCGAACCGCATAAGAACTATTCAGCGCGGCCCGACGACCATCCCAAACGAACTCGGCCAGCGTACAGATCGGCGGCTACGCACGCCCTGGCGCCAACCGAGCGCTGGTCACCGAGCGTCACCCGGCTCTTGACCCGATTTTGCGCGGATTGCTGACTCGGCGCTCGGGGCTGACGTGTCAGTCACTGCCCCGAACCCACGCAGATTACCCGACTCTGCGTGCAGCCGTTTAGGCGGCCAAAAAGCCCACCGTCGCGTGGCAGCACAGGCATGTGGCGGCGTTACAGCGCCAGAGACTTCCCAAGCTGATAGTGCGAGTTCGATTTCCGTCTCCCGCTACGCCCCGGGCGGCGGCCGTGGACCTGGCGCAGGAGAACCAGATCGGTATGGTGGGAAAGGAGTCGGTGCGGAGGGCAGCCGCATGGCGCTGGTGCTCGTGGTAGAGGACGAGGAGTCGTTCAGCGACGCCCTTTCCTACATGCTGCGCAAGGAAGGCTTCGAGGTCGCCGTCTGCCCGACCGGGCCGGATGCGCTGGCGGCGTTCGACCGCGGCGGGGCGGACCTGGTGCTGCTCGATCTCGTGCTCCCTGGACCCCCAGGCACCGAGGTGTGCCGGAGCTTGCGCGAGCGCTCGGATGTGCCGGTGATCATGCTGAGCGCCAAGGACACCGAGGTTGACAAGGCGGTCGGGCTCGAGCTGGGCGCCGACGACTACGTGACTAAGCCGTTCACCTGGCGTGAGCTTGCCGCGCGGATCCAGGCCGTGCTGCACCGCCCGGGGGACTGATCAGCAAGTGCGCCTGGCTGCCCTCTGGGGGAGACACGGATTGGGCCTGGCTCGGTCACGGGAGCCCGGCCCGTTCGCGCCCCTACAGCCCCGGCTTTGCCGAGCCGGCGTTGCTGCAGCACAAGGCCTCCGGCGTAGGCTAGTGCGCTTTTACGGCGAGCAGCCAGGCCACCACCACCAGCCATATGTAGGTGACGCCCAGGAAGAACCGCTCGGGCAGCCCGAAGACATGCCGCAGCCGCGGCAGCAGCGCGGCGAGGACCAGGATCAGCCCGACGAGTATCGCGCCGGACAGCCAGTCGAGTGCCCCCCAGTGCGAGTGCCACGGGTAGAGCTTGACCAGGTCGGGGGTCAGGTCCGAGATCGCCGCGTAGGTGGACCCGAACGTCAGGATCGCGAACAGGTAGTGCATCGCCCCGGTCCGGGTCAGCTTCTGCCCTTCGACGGTGGTGGGGAACAGTGACTCCCCGATGCGGCAGGCGGACACCAGGCCCAGGAACACCAGGCCCCGGGTCAGCAGGGGCGGTGCGCCGGGTTCCAGCGTCAGGCCGATGGCCAGGGCCAGCACGGCGATCGAGCCCGCCCAGAGGCTGACCCGGAACAACGGCGCGTACTGGCCGACGCCGTAGTCGCTGACCGCGTTATGGACGAGGTCGTAGCCGGTGGGCAGGAAGTGCAGCGCCAGCACCACGCCGATGTAGACCAGGCTCCCGGCCACGCTGATCAGCGCCAGCACCAGGACATCAGCTCGCAACGTACACCCCTTAGGACAGGCCTTGGCCAGGCCAGGCCGGGTTTATCGTGCTCAGCGGTCGGGGAGCCAGCTGCCGTGGAAGCCCAGCGGGATCCGGGCCGGCAGGTGGACGCGCGCGACCGGGTCGGCGGTGAAGTCCTGGGCGGCCAGGATGACCAGGTCCGCCGCGCCGCGGTCGGGGTTGTGCACGAAGGCCATGACGTAACCGTCGTCCTCGCCGGAGTCCGCCGCGGCCGGCGCGAACACGGCCTCGCCCGCGGTGGCGTCCTTGCCGAACTCGTGCGCCTCGACGGTGCCCGCCTTCAGGTCATGCTTGAGTATCGCGTTGGTGAACGCGTCGTCGCCGAAGTCGCCGGTGGCCGTGATGGCCCGGGTGACCTCGCCGATGACCGCGCTATAGCCATAACGGTGCGGCCGGGAGATGATCCGGTCGTCGACCCGCGGGAACTCCTGCCCGCGGTCGTCCAGGCGCTGCTGGGTGATCTTCCCGGCGGCCGGGTCGATGGTCCACCGGTCCAGCGTCACCGGCCCGTGCGTGGACCACAGCGTGGAGACGTCGAAGCCCCGGTGGTACTGGCACAGGTCGACCACGACCTTGCCCTGGTCGTCGTCGTAGGCGTTGAGGCAGTGGAACACCCAGCACGGGTCGATGCCGATCCAGCGGATGGGCGAGCTGCCGTCGCGGGGCAGCAGGCCGACGCGGGCCTGGTGGGCGTCGTTCCACACGTAGGGCAGTTCCTTGCCGTGCGTGGCCGCGTTCAGGCTGAACGTGACCGGCAGGTCCAGCAGCACCACGTAACGGCCGGTCAGCGCGAAGTCGTGCATCATCGGCCCGTCGGGGACGGCGATGTTGGTGGTGGCGGAGACCTTTCCCGCCGGGTCGACGATGACGTGCTGGACGTAGTTCCAGGCCCAGAAGTACGCGATCGCGTGCAGTTCGCCGGTGGCGTGGTCGAGCTTGGTGTGCGCGGCGAACCCGCCCGGCAGGGTCCCGCCGAAGTTGCACGGCCCGACGGTGTCCAGCTCCTCGGTCATCTCATACGGCAGCGGCCCGGCCTCGACCGTGGCCAGGGTGCGGCCGGCGTGGGCGATGATGCAGGTGTTGGCGGCGAAATCCATGTTCTCGTGCACCGGCCCGGTCGGCCACTGCTCGTGGTGCGCCGCGGCGACGGCCTGGGAGCGGACCCACCGGTTGCGGTACCACTCGGCCTTGCCGCCGCGCAGCCGCACGCCGTGCACCATGCCCGAGCCCAGGAACCAGTGATAGTCGGGGTCGTCCAGGCCCAGCGGGTTCGGCCCGTTGCGCAGATACCGGCCCGACAGCCCGGCGGGTATCTGCCCGGTGACCGGCAGGTCGAACACGGTGATCTCCTCGGTCACCGGGGCGAACGCCCCCTCGAGGAAGCGGTGGTCAGAAGGCACGGACATGATCCCTCCCCGGTTTAACGGCAGACGCTGTGCGGTCACCGTGCTGCGAGCATGACACCGTATCCGCGGCGGAAAAAGACGCAACTTATGAACGCACTCTTCGGCCCGGCCGAACAATGAGCGTTCCACCGGCGATCTCCCGTTCCCGGGACACGCGGGCCGTCGCGGAGAAGATGAAAGCCGGTGCGGGTACCTTCACCTTGTGGAGCTGCGTCAGCTCGAAGCGTTCGTGGCCGTCGCCACCGAACTGCATTTCGGGCGGGCCGCCGACCGGCTGCACATCGCCGCACCGACGCTCAGTCAACTGATCCGGCGCCTCGAGCGTGAGCTGGGCACGCCGCTGCTTACCCGCACCACCCGCCGGGTGGCCCTCACCAGCGCCGGCGCCGAACTGCTCAGCCGCTCGAAGGTCATCCTCGACGAAGTCGCCGCGGCGCAGGCCGCGGTGCACCGCGTCGCCGGGGGGGAGGCGGGCACCGTGCGGCTGGGCGTCACGCCGCCCGCCGCGCTCGTGCTCGCCCCGCACCTGATCAACCTGTTCGCATCCCAGGCCCCCCACGTGACCGTCGACCTGCAACGGATGTGGCTGCCCAGGCTCCTGGACGCTATCGCTACTGGCGGCATCGATGTGGCCCTCACCTGCGGCCCGCTCCCGGAACCAGCCGGGATCGCCACCGAGGTGTTCTGCGCCGAGCCGCTGGTGGTCGGCCTGCGGCCAGGGCACCGCCTGGCCGGCCGCGACACGATCGCGCTATCCGAGCTCGCCCACGAGGTCCTCGGCACCGCCCCGGAGGCCCTGTTCCCCGCCTGGGCCCTGACCCAGCGCCAGGCCCTCGCCACCGCCGGCATCGCCCCGCCAACCATCGAGCTCGCCGACACTGACCTGGCCGCCAACCGCTGGGCCGAGCAGCCCGGCATCGACTGGATCCTGCTGATCCCGTCCCTGGCCGCCGCCCACACCCAGACCGTGATCTGCCCGGTAACGCCCCGCCAGCTCGTGCCGTTCACCCTGCAGTGGAACCCCAGCCGGACGCACACCCAGGCCGTAGCGCGATTTGTTCGCTTTGCCCTGACGGCCGGCCTTCCGCCCGGCTGGCACACCCAGCCCGATCACCTGCACCACATCGAACAGGACGAGAACCTAGACGACCGCCCGCCCCCGCCGGGCACGCGATAAGGCTCCCGCAGCCATCCCGAGACTCCCCTCGACGGCCCGGAACGCCGACCGTTCAGATTGTCTGTTCGGGCGGGCCCGATCCACCCACCCGCCAAGTGACCGTTGCGTCCATTAGGCGGCTCGGGGTGCGTTCTCACCGACCCTCGCTGTCACGCATCGTGGTGCCATCTATCGGTCTGGCCGGTATCAGATGCCGACGCGGCCAGGTAATGGGTGCAGTGTCGGCCGGCGAGACTCCCCGCGAACGTTTCGCCCTCCAGGGATGGGCCCTGTCGGACCCGACGCGCGCTACTTGCGGCATTATGCGGGTGATCGTTGTCAAGCTGATCATGATGCTTGGTTGTCGTCGATCTGGCGGATGAGCCGGGTGAAGAGTTCCTGGCGGCTGGTCTGGCCGTGGGTGGTTGCGTGGTCATGCTGGGCGGCCAGGGTGGGCCGGAACTCGATGCTGGTCTGGAAGTAGCTGCAGGTTTCGCAGATGGACTCGAAGGCGCAGTCGAGCTGGGGCGGGCGGGTGCAGTAGCCGTTGCCGAGAAGCCGGTGGTGCTCGCGGCGCAGCCGGGCCATCTTCGGGCCGGCCGCGTCAGCCGGGAGCTGGGCGGGCTGGCCGTAGAGCGCCTCGGCTTTCTCGCTGACGGCGAAGTACTCATCGGCGACGGTGCGGCTGGCGATCTTGGCGTAGCGGTGTGCCGGTCCAGGGCCCGGCCGTTCTCCCTGGGCAGCAGCAGCGGATGATCCGCCGGGACGTGCCGGGCCCGGTAGGCATCGATAAGGGTGACCAGCTGGGGGTGCAGCGGCAGGTAGCGGTCCTCGCGGAGCTTGCCGGCCCGGGACGTGCAGCCACGGCCCCGCGCCGATCAGGACCACGGCATCAGCCGGGAGGCCGGTGAACTCACCGACCCGCAGTCCGGTGCGCAGCAGCATCTCCACGGTGACGCGTACCAGCATCCTGCGGTCGCTCTGGGCAGCGCGCAGCAGCTTCGCGGCGGTGGCGTCATCGAGGGCCCTGGGCAGCGGATGGTCCTGGCGGGGCAGGTCACCGGGGAACATCGGCACCCGGGACGGGGCTTCTTCCCAGCCCCATTCATCGATCCGGACGAAGAACATCCGCCGCGTGCCGAGCCGGTGCGCGATCGTGGCCGCGGTCACGGCCGGCTTGTTCTGCCCGGGCCGGGCAGCCAGCCAGGGCTTGAACGCCTCAACATGCCGGCGGGTGATCTGGGCCAGGCCAGTGACCTGGGGTGGGGCCTCGGCCAGGAACGCGGCAAAGCACCGCAATGCCACGTCGGCGTTCACCACGCTGCGCGGCCGGAGCACGCAGGCGATCTGCTCCAGGTAGCGGCGCATCGGCCCGGTGACTCCCGGGACCTTGACTGCCAGCTGATCCCAGGCCGGCAGCAGCAGCGGCCCGCTCACCGGGCACCGGCAGCAATGCTGCCCGGCAGCAGCTGGGCGTCGATGGCCTCGGCGGCCTTGCGGTACTGGGAGGCCAGCCAGTCATCGCCGAGGTGCAGGTAGATGCGGGTCGACTCGATCGGGGCATGCCCGGCCTGGGCCTGCACCGCCTCCAGCGACATCCCGGCCTTGCGCAGCTGGGTCAGGCAGGTATGCCGCAGCTGGTGGCAGGTCGCCCGGGCCAGCCCGGCCCGGCGACGGGCCCCGTCGAGGATCTCATCCAGCCCGTCAGCCGATAGCGGCTGGCCGCGGCGCTGGCCTTTGAGTACCACGAACACCCGGTCCGTGCCCGCATCGGCGGGCCGCTCGGCATCGAGGTAGGCGCTGACCTCGGTGAAGAACCGCGCCGAGACCGGGATCAGCCGCTGGTGACCGCCCTTACCCTCGGCGATGAACACCCGCCGCCCGGCGAAGCGCAGGTCACCCAGCCGCAGTCCCAGGACCTCACAGCGGCGCAGCCCGCCCAGCACCATGGCCGCGACCATGGCCCGGTCCCAGTGCCTGCGCAAGGCGGCGGTCAGCACGTCAACCTCGGCCGGGCCGAGGATCTGCGGCAGCGTCCGGGGCACCCGGACCAGCGGGACGCCCTGGCCGGGCCGCTGCCGCTCGCGGCGGGTCGGCAGGCCCCGGGGCACCGGGTTCACGCTCACGTCCCCGCGGGCCAGCAGGAACCCGTACAGTCCCGACACACTCGACAGCCGCCGCCGCAGCGTCCGCGCCGACACCCCGCCCGCGCCTGCCCCGGCGACCTGCAGCCGGCCTTCGCCGCCAGCGCGCTGCGCAGTCATGAACGCCAGCACGTCAACCGGGCGGACCTGCCGCGGCGGCTTGGCGACCACGGCGAAGAAGACCTTCAGGTCATAAGCCACGGCCAGCACCGAGTTCGGCCGGCACCGGCCAGCCAGGAACTCCAGGTACTCATCCAGCAGCCGGACACCCAGCCGCACCACCACATCACCGGCCGCGTCCGCGACCGGACCAGCCACACAGCAGTCACACCCATGCAGGCCCCCATCTCCATAAGGACAGGCCTGTCAGCCTGCCAAGATCCTTATGAAGATCACCCGCATATCATGCGGGAGCGAGCATCCGGGCTAGGCGCGATTCCGTCCGTTGGGATCATATAGCTGTCGTAGCTGGCGACCACAAGGATGATGCCCATGGCAGAATCAGAGTTTCACCTGGTGGCGGACGTGAGTTCCGACGATCTTCCGGCCATTGAACCGGTCCTGCGCCAAATCGTGAGCCGGGGCATCACCAAGACCTCTGACGGCTTTCACATCGACACGACGATGATCGGTCCCAGTGCGCGGGATCTTAACCGGTCACTGCTGTCGGCATTGCGCCGGGCTGAGCGGCGGACCCGTCTGCGGGCCGAGTGGAGCGGCTGTGGCATCGCCGAACGCTACTTTGACTACGTCTTGAAGGGCACGCGCACCGCAGGGCCCGAAAACCCGCCCTGACTGGCAAACCAGCGACGGATTGCAGGACGCGAGGTCTGGAGGTCTGGGTCAGGCCGAGTGCTACCGACAGCGGCAAATGAGTGTGCGCGCGGCAAGGCTTACGACCCAGGGATGTCCAGATCGCATTGTCACCATGGCGGGTTACTCGCTCATTCTCAAAGCGCTCTGTCACCGCCGGGTCAACCAACGAGCGCACTTAATCGCCCGAACGCTCGGTGATCTGGCTGTCCGAGTGGCGCCCGGAAGGCGATCTGTGTGCGGTCATGCGCACGCCCAGCTGACGATGCTTCGTCACGCAGGACCACTGAGCTCCTAGAGGAGTAACAAGTTGTTGTTGTGCTGTATCAACCCGCGGCGCCTGACTGGTCTACTTCGCCGATTTTGCCTAGCCCAAGCTCATCACGAACGGCGTCCATGAACTCAGCGCGCAAGTCGCCAATGCGAAGGAGCAACGAGTCAAGTTCATCTGCCTGCTGTGGATCAGCGTTGCCGGCCTGGTGACCTCGGATCAGCTTTTCAGCGGCCTGATAAGCCATCCGTAGCTGCCAGCGCAGCCGCCAGGCGAGATCGACGACCTCCCGTCGGGTCGTAAGTAGTTGTAGTTCCCAGAGTGCTCCGACCAGTCTGACAACCAGGCGGGGGTTCCCTGTCACCTGTGCGGTGCCAGGGTCACTCCGATACCGCTCAAGCATTCCGCTCGTCGCATTGCTGGACGTGAGCGCGTGCTCAGAGAACCGTGCTGCCACCGTCCGCAGGGCCGACCGTCGTCGATCTTCCAGATTCTGCTGCCAAGCCTTCTCCTGTTGCTTGGCTGCGCCATGCTGGGCAAACCAAGCTCCGCCTAGCGCACCGCCCAGCGCACCAACCACACCGAACGCGCCAGCGACCACTGTGTCAGCAAGTGCCATTACAATCCCCCTCGCAAGAGTTTCTCACCTCGCCGACTGATCCGTCCCGTGCCGTCGGCTGTTACTGCCGGAGTGGGGATGCTGGACCTCGGACCGGTGCATCAGCCCTGCCCGTTACGGTTGACGTGACTGAACTCCGGGCCCGTTCGTTCTAGGAAGAGCTGAGCTGCGGCAGCGTCCAGTAGCCGACCGGGGTGGTCTCCTTCTGCCAAGCCCAGGGGGCGGTCTTCGGCCGTGGACAAGCGGATCCTCGGCCAGCTGTCGCTCATCCGCTCCGTTCTAGTAAGCCACGCCGTGGGCAGCTAGTCTACGAATAGCCCGGTGAGCCGACTGCAGAACTTCCCCCCGAACGGGCCCTGTGCCTAATGTCTGATTGGGCCAGCCCCAGGTTTCGGGCGCGGCAGCGAAGTTTCCGGCGCTGGTTCGGCTGAGCTGTCGGCAGGGATGTGGTTGGCCTTATCCTGGCGTGCTACCGCTGCCCGTTCGGTTGATCCGAATTGAACAATTCCGAACGGGCAGCGGCTTGTTCAGCAGGCTGGAGCTATCCCGAACTCGCCGATCGCCATTGCGCTATCACCGCCGCTGTCGACATAGGTGATAGAGCTGATTCTGTGGCCGCAGGTCGCGTAGAAGCCGAAGTACCTGGCGCCCGCGTCGCCGTTGACTGTGACGTCTCCGGAGGTGACGCCATTATTAGCGGTAGCGTTTATGGCGTAGTCTTTGAACTCATCGGGTTCGGCGTAGCCGTAGAATGCCCCGGTGCCAGGCGGCAGGGTGATCGTAATCTTAAAGTTCCCGTCCGGAAGCGCAGTGGTATCTTCGTAGACGTCACCGGTGTACCCGTTGCTCCAGGTCGCCCAGCCCTGGCCGGCCACCTCGTGAGTGAGCGCAGGGCCGAACCTTACCGTCCCGGTCGGCCCAGAGATCTGCGACTCGACTGTGCCGGCCGGTGTGGTATCCGGTGCGAAGGCCGTCATCGTATACGGTCCCAGCTTCTTGGGCGGGGCCCCTGTTTTCGGGCTCCCGTCGAAGGTGATGGTCTTGGCCAGGCATCCCGCGAGCGACTCGGACTTGCCCAGCTGCCACTCGGGGCTCGAAAACTCCTTCTGGAAACCGAATGCGCTCACGAAGGTGCCGAAGTCCGCCTTCGCTGCGGCACTGCCGTTCCAGCAGGCCGTGTGGGCCGCGGTGGTGCCTGTCACCGTAGCGCTCAGGACCGGTCCGATGTCACCTTCCACGCCGACGGCTCCGGCTATGGTCTCAATGACGGCATGCAGGTCAAGATGCACGCTTGCGGTTCCACTGCCGGTGAAGACGACTCCGGTTCCATTAGTGAACGAGAGCGGGCCCTCACTGAACTTGCCTTTGTTGATCGTGAAGCCGACATCGATGGATGGCTTCCAGGTGAAGTCTGCGCCGACCGTGCCCCTGGCGTCGAATTTCAGCTTCGGCCCGATCGCTAGGACAAGGCCTGTGTCGCCTATGGGAAATGTTGCCAGGGTTAGACTTGCTTCGCATTTCACGTCTCCGCTGAAGTCCAGGTTCAGGTCGAAACGCGGCGTTGCCTTGAGCGTGAATACCAGATGCGTCGGGTCTTTCTTTTTCCATTCGGCGCTCGGGTGCACATCTTGCAGGTTGGCACCGACCTGGATCGAATGACTGTGTCCCGGCTTGTCGCACGTGACGGTCGGCTCGGGAGCACTGGACGTGCCGGTGGCGGCCGGGGATGCCGCCGCCTCGTGCTTCGCCTTCAAATGCCTCGCGTTTGCGCCCACGGGATGCGGGGTTGCCGCGGCCGCGGCTGGCGCGGCCCATGCGATCATTGCGATGACCAGTCCGGTGAGTCCCAGTACGGTTCCAAAACGCGCGCGGGAGAGTCTGCGGCGATGCGTCATTAAAGCTCCTTCAGGAATGCGGCGCGTATCGCAGGTTCAAGGCGTCACAGGCGGACGTCTTGCTTAGTGACGCTCGGGCGCCACCTAAGGTTTACTGAGGTTTCCCAGTATGGATTAATCCGGCGAACGGCATATAGCGGGCATCAAGGCAGACACACGGATTAATGTCGCGGAAAGACGCGGGGCCTCTGCCCGGGTGAGGGTAGATTGCTGCTGAATGAGTCCCGGCTTGACTGACCACGCCAAGTCACTCACATGCATGACCGGGTGGACGGCTTGGCGAGTCAGCAGACGGCCGGATGTAACGCGGCCCTTCGGGTGGGATGGAGGGACGGGCTTGATGGCAACCGCCCCGGCCGCATCTAGCAACGGAACGTTGAGGTGGTCATGTCACCGCCGGGCTGGCGTTCCCGCCTGCGCCTGTCCCGGGCATTTGACCGGGCGCTAGGCCGTCAGCTGCAAGCCTGATCCAGCGGTACGGTGGCGGGCGACAGCATGTGCATGTAGGTATTCAGCGAGTGGGCGCAGCTCAGGCTCCACTTCGCCTTCCCCAGGGAATTGACCGCGTACCCGGTGGTGACGGGCTGGTACCTATCCAGGACATCAACGGGAAAGTACGGGACGACGTCAACTTGGTTGTAGATCCGCCAGGACACAGTGCTCAGCCCGCCGTAGCGTGCGGCGAACTTCGCGTCGCCCACCTGCGGCGAGGCAAACGTCCACGCCTGCGGCTTCAGCGACGTGGTCGCGTTCAGCTCTGTGACCAGCAGTGTCGCCAGCGCACCCCCGAGGCTGTGACCGGTCACCACCAGCGGCAGCGAGGCTGGATCAAGGCCGGCCGCCAGGCCGCTGGTGGCCGCCTGGGCCACTTCGGCGGCGAAGGCGCCCGGCGCCGACGTGGCCTCCTGGCCCGGCGCCATCGTGCCGGTGCTCTTGTAGATGTCATAAAAGCCCTGAGCAACGTTCCCGCCGTCTGGAATCTGCGCGAACGGCACCAGATCCCAATGGAAGTCATCCCACCATTCCATCGTCGATTCTGTGCCGCGCAGCGCGACCACCGCAGTGGTGGGCTGACCACCCACCGCCACGTACCCGTAGAAGACTCGTGACTGCTCCGGACCAAGGAAATCGGTCATCTGGATTGTGCGCACCAGCGTATAGCCGGCGGGCATGTCCGTGATCGTGGCCGGACTGACCTGACTGGGATCGCTGCTGTACTGAGCCTCCGCGGCCTGAATGAAGGGCCCGTAGGTGACCGCAGTGGCCGGGTCCATAGTATCCGTAGCCATGCCATATCCCTCGTTCGCCAAACTGGCCGATCGCAAAGCGCGTCGCGGGTACGCCCTCGGGCGGTTTCAGCTCCGTGCCGCGTTGTCCGCTCCAGCTTTCTCCATTCACGCGGCCGGGCGCAAGCATCGCGAGACCCGCTGCCCGGTTCCCGGCATTTTTGCCTCCCATGGACTGCTCTGCCTGGGAGGCCATACAGGCAGCAGAGCCCGCTGGGCAGCAGCGGGCGGCGGTGTCCGAGCACGGGCGTTACCAGACCGCAAGCATCCGCTAAATCTAACCAAGCCCGCAGCACGCACGCTGTACTGTGGTCTGCGCACTCACATCGGCAATGGCCGGGCGTCTCCCGGGCCCCTGGGCTTCGGGAGACGCGAACTCGGTCAGGTGCCCGAGGCCATGTAGGCGGCGAGGATGTAGTTGGGGTGGCGGTCGAGGTTCTTGCGCGCCCGGTCGTAGCGCATCGTGGTGCGGGGATCCGCGTGGCGGGCGGCGATCTGGACGTCTCGCAGGTCTACGCCAGCGTCGAGCATGGTGGTGACGAAGGTGTGCCTGAGCATGTGCGGGTGTGGCCTGGCAATCCGGACCCCCGCTGTCTCGGCGAGTCGCCGCAGTCGTCGGGTGGCGGCGTGGCGGTCCATCCGGGCGCCGCGGCTGTTGAGCAGGATCGGCCCGTGGGTGCGGGTGCCGATTGCGCGGTCGATGGAGCGGCCGACGGCGGGTGGTAGCGGGACGAGGACCACCTTGGTGCCTTTGCCGCACACGCGCAGCACCTGGTGGCCGTGCTCCTCACCCAGATCGGCGATGTCCGCGCCGGTGGCCTCGAAGATGCGCAGGCCCAGCAGCCCGAGCATTGCGACAAGCGTGAAGTCGCAAGTGTCTGGTGACTTGCGGGCCGCGGTGAGAAGTGCCTCGAACTGCAGATGAGTGAACCCGAGAGTTGGTGACTCCGGCGATACCGAAGGCCGGCGGACGTGCTCCGCGGGTGAGTGCTCCAGCAGGCCGTCGATGACGCAGGTCCGGTAGAACCCTGCCACCACGGAGAAGCGCCGGGAGACAGTGGACGGCTTGAACCGGCGGATCTCCTGCATCCACCGGATGTACAGCTCCAGTGCGGCCGGCGGGCGGCCAGCGGGTCCAGGCTGTGTTCGGCGCACCAGGCCAGGTAGCAGCGCAGATCGGATTCGGTGTGCTCGCGGGAGGATCCCTTGAACCGGGCCAGATAGGCGGCTACTGCCAGCCGGAGCGGGTCAGTGCATGCGGAGCGATCAGAGGGGGCGGATGCGGGCGCGGGGAAGTTCATCATGATCTGAGGCTGCGCTCGGCAACTGCTCGCGCATAGAAGCGGAACCTGTGCTGGATGGTGGCACACCGGGCAGGCCGGGTACGGCCCGGGCCTCGCGGCCAGCCGGTTACGATGAACAGGCCGACGCAAGGAGCCGGGACGATGACGCGGGCCGTGCACATCCCCTACACCGTGGAGCAGGACGAAGACGGTGTGTGGTGCGCCCACGCTCAGCTGCGTCCCGGTGTGGGCGCTAACGGTGAGGGTGATACCCCCGAGGCTGCCGTGGCTGACCTGCGCGAGGCGCTTGAAGGGCTGATCGCCGAGTTTGGCGCACCGCAGGAGCTGACGCTCACGGTTGACGTGGCCTGATGCCATCCGTCCCATCTCTGCCCGGGGACCGGATCATCCGGGCATTAGAGAGAACCGGTTTCAAGGTGGCCCGCGTCAGAGGCAGCCACCACGTGATGCGGCACCCTGATGGACGCGGCACCACGGTCCCGGTGCACCCAGGCCGCGATGTGGCCAAAGGAACACTCCGCGGGATCCTCTCCGACGTCGGCATGAGCGTCGAAGAACTGCAACGGCTTATGTGAGCAAGAACGCGCCGACCCGCCTGGCCTTGCGCTCACGGAGCGGCATGAGCGTGCGTTCGTAGGCGTCGGGTCAGGGTGGCTTGCGGGTTTTCCAGACCTCTTCACAGGGCCATTGCCGGGCCCAGTCCAGGGTGACGTCCGGGTGCCTGGTGGTTGAGCCGGGCGGGGGCTGGATCTCGATGAGGTCGGCGATTTCGAGCCCGCAGTGGCGCAGCAGCCGGATCATGTCGCCGTGGCCGAGGTGGAACTCGACCGCGTCGCTGCCCTGCCATTGGAAGCGGTGCATGCCGAAGTAGGGGCGCTGCAGGGTTTCGGTGGCGGGCAGGCCGTCTTGCTCGGGCCAGGTCAGGACGGCCTGGACCGCGCTGGCCAGGAACACCAGTTCCCCGCCGGGGCGCAGGACCCGGGCCGCTTCAGGGATCCAGGCATACGGGTCGCACCAGTTGCTGGCACCATATTCGGAGATCACCAGGTCGAAGGCGGCGCCGGTGAACGGGGCCTGCTCGGCGCTGGCCTGAATCAGCGGGAAATGCAGCCCGAACCGCTCTTGCAGCGCCGCGGCGGTGGCCAGCTGAGCGGCGGAATTGTCCACGCCGACCGGCCGGGCGCCGCGGCGCGCCAGCCACGCGGAGACATATCCGGTGCCACATCCCAGCTCCAGGGCGTCGGCGCCGTCCAGGTGCGGCGGCAAGACGCCCAGCTGGGCCTCGGGGACCTTCCAGATTCCCCAGGCCGGTTCGCTGGCTGCCCAGTTGTCCAGCCCCGGGCCGGCGTAGTCCGCCGCCCGCCGGTCCCAGGCCGCCCGGTTACGGAACACATGATCAGCAGTCCCCGCCACACTAGCCAGCGTCCGCGCCCCCGGCCAGCGCGTCAACCACCCCGGCGCCACGCCGCGACAACACGCTCGGCGGCAGAAGAGTAAGTTCCTGGCGCTCAGCGGTCGTGCATAATCCAGCCTGTCGCATAAAGGCTTGGACGTCTCACATTGCGAGATTCGAGCGGTGGGCAGCGTTGGCCTGCTGCTCTCCACCGCCATGACCAGCCCCGACTTGGGATGCAAGAGGCTCGCAGAACGCTCCATCTCGCGATGCGAGCCGCATTTGGGTTTGTGCGACAGGCTGAATCATGCAAGCCCGAACAGCGCAGCGTTGTTGGTGTCAGGGGGATCGGCGGACTGGCAATCTCCTTCTACGACGCGCACCAACCCGCCTGTTCGGGGCGGGTTGGCCGATCGGCCCGCCTGGGCGCACACCCGATCCGGTGGGGATGATCTGCCCGGGGCCCACTAGGGCGTGTCCCGTAGATCATGGGACGGGATCGTGGAGCCAGATCCTGATTGAGGCCACGTCGATGGTGCCGCGCCAGACGTAGTCGCGTTTGTCGTAGCGGGTGGCCACGGCGCGGTGCTGGCGGAGCTTGCAGAAGGCGCGTTCGACGGTGTTGCGCTGCTTGTAGGCGTCCTTGTCGAAGGCGGGTGGCCGTCCGCCGCGGCGGCCGCGGCGGCGCCGGTTGCGGGCCTGGTCGGTGGGTTCGGGGATGGTGGCTTTGATGCCGCGGCGCCGCAGGTGGACGCGGATCGCGGCGTTGGAGTAGGCCTTGTCGCCCAGGGCGCGCCCGGGCCGGGTCCGGGGCCGGCCGCGGCCCCGGCGCGCGATCTTCAGCCGGCCCATGAGCGGGCTGAACGCGACCGAGTCGTGACGCTGCCCGGCGCTGGACAGCCGGGCCAGCGGCCGGCACCGCGCATCGGCGAGCAGGTGGATTTTGCTGGTCAGCCCGCCCCGGGAGCGGCCTAAGGTCTCGCGGTCCTTGTAATTCGGCTCAGCCCCCTGTGCGCGCCGGGGCGCTCAGCGCCGCGGGGGCCAGCCGCGCCGGGTCAATATCAGCCGGAGGCCGGCGCCGTGCCCCGGCCGCGTGCTGGTGCGCCCGCACGATCGTGGCATCCACCGCGACCGTCCACGCCTGGCCCTGCCCCTCATCGCACCCCGCGCGCAGCTGGTCCAGGATCGTCTCCCAGGTCCCGTCCCCCGACCAGCGGCGGTGCCGGTGATAGACGGTCTTCCAGTTCCCGTAACACCCCGGCAGATCCCGCCACGCACACCCCGCCCGGGTCCGGAAAAAGATCCCGTTGATCACCAGCCGGTGATCATTCCACCGGTGCCCCTGCCGCGGATGGCGCGGCAGCAACGGCTCCAGCCGGGCCCACTCCGCATCACTCAGGTCATGTCGCCGCAGCCGGTCTTCATCCACGAACGGCATCCAAGCGGAAACACCCACCAAGATCTACGGGACACGCCCTAGTGCCGAACTGCAACGACGGGCGTGGCATTCGGCACTGGCCGACCGGGGCGAGGATGGAACCCTGCCCAGCGGCGAAGCGATTGCCCGTGCTCACGGCCGCCAGGAGCGGTGGGGTCGGCTCGTCAAGAACGCTGGCCAGGCCGGTGTCTTCGGCAGCGAGCAGATCCAATCACCACGCCTGATCCCTGACACGGACAGAGGCGGTTCAAGCTCGGCGTCCTGATCTTGATCAGACATCTCGTTGGGTCCAGCACCAGCCACCTGGAAGAGATCCGGCCACCGAGACACGCGCTCTATGCGGCTAGATGCGTACGCTGTCACGAGGCTGGTCCGGATGAGCTGGCAACGGACTGAGGTCACGCACTTGACTCAAAGCAAGGGTGTTAAGTAAGGGAAAACCAGGTACTATTCTGTAGTCGGATCTATTGGGACGGGACGATGACAACAGTTGAGGCTGAGGCTGAGCGCGCCAAGGAGCTGCTGTCTGTTGTCGATGATGTGGCCGAGGTTGCTGAGACGCTGCCATCGGGCGATCCGCGGCGCAGCAAGCTTATGGCTGCGGTCGCCAGAGACGCTGGACGCAGCCCCTCCTGTGCGGACCATCGTGGCTGCTGAGTTGCTGGGAGTCTCTGACAAGACTGTGCGGGCGTGGGCCAAGGAGGGGGTTCTTGTCGTCCAGCAAGACGAGCCAAGGGTCTTGCTTGATGCCCGCAGGCTCTATGAGATCGTGGTGCTCGTCCAAGATCTGCGCGATGCTGGACAAACGCGTGGTCTGCTGGATGAGGTCTGGCGTCGGCTCTCTGACCCGAATCCGCGAATAAGCCAGTTACACGTGCGCGTAGATGCCGATAGGTGCCGCTCTGACCTGGGATGATGATCGCTGCGAAGAAATGATCATCTCAAGCGGAGGGGCACCTATCTGGTGAGCAGGATACGCGGCGGAGCAGGGAAGCGTCGGCAGGCGCGGATCGGCGCGGCGGATCGGTCGCTGACGGCGAACGCGGGCCTGACGGCAGTCAGCGAGCTGTGCAGCCGGCTGGGGGTGATCGAGGCGATCGACGCCGCGACCGGGCCTATCAAGCAGCGGGATCGTGGTTTCAGTGCCGGGGAGCTGGTGGCGGGGATCGCGGCGGCGCAGCTGGCCGGGGAGGACTTCCTGGTGGGCCTGGACCGTCAGCGCGCTGATGTGGCCGGGCAGCAGATAACGCCGGTGCCGGGGCTGGCGTCTACGACTGCGGCGGGCCTGGCCCGGCGGGTTACTCCCGCCCAGTGGCTAGCGGTGGAGGCCGGCCTGGCGGCGGTGACCGGGCGGATGCTGTCGCTGCTGCCGCCGCAGCGGGCGGCGGCCCTGGCCGGGGGCCCGGTCACGATCGACCTGGATGCCACCGACGTGGAGGTCTACGGCCGCAAGAAACGCGGCGTGGCCTGTAACCACCAGGGGCAGCGGGCAGGCCGCCCGCACGTGGCCTCCTGGGCCGAGACCGAGATCGTGCTGGCAGCTGACCTGGGATCGGGCACCGATGACCCGCGGGCTACCGCGCCGGCCTTGCTGCGCCGGGCGCTGGCCTGCCTGCCGGCGGCGGTGCGGGCATCGGGCAGCGTGGGCCTGCGGGCCGATGCCGGGTACTTCGCCGGGGCGCTGGCCCGCGCCGCCCATGACGAGCACATCAGCTTCGCGATCGGGGCCAGGCGGATCGCCCCGCTGTGGCGGCTGCTCGCCGGCCTCAGCGAAGACGCCTGGCATGACGCGATCGGGATGGAGCACGCCCAGGTCGCCGTGGCGGACTACGGCCCAGACTGGTGGCCGGCCAATACCCGGCTGCTGATCCGCCGGGCCCGCCTCGACCCGGAGCAGGTCTCCGCCGATCCCCGCTCGCGGCGCCGCCGTACCCTGCACCCCGGTCAGCGGGCCCTGCCGATCCCTGAGCTCGCCCGGGCAGGCGCGATCTACGCCTACTCGTTCATCGTGACCAACCTGGACGTGTCCGCGCCGGGCAAGGCGGTCGCCGCCGAGCACTGGTACCGTCACCGCACCACCATCGAAAACATCTTCCGCGACAGCAAGCTTGGTGCCGCCCTGCGGCACCTCCCCAGCGGATACCCCCAGGTGAACATGGCCTGGATGCAGGGGGCGCTGCTCGCCGCGAACATGGCCGCCTGGCTGCACCAGCTCACCGCGATCACCGCCGGCGAGGACATCCTGGCAGGACACGGGGTGCGCGGCGGCAAGGCCATGATCGCCACCCTGCGGTGGCGGCTGATCGCCGTCCCGGCACGGCTGACCCGCCACGCCCGCCACCTGGTGCTGCGGCTCCCGCCTGGCCACTACCTGCTTCCCGAGGTCCTCACCCGGCTGCGGCAACTGCCAGCACCGGCCTGACCCGCACCCAGAGCCCCCCGCTCCCAGTCCTTACCCCCGGCAGACCAGCCCTGACCCGCAGAACGTGCCACCCCGCGAACCCGGCGCCGATCCCCGGGCTGTCACCATGGCCAGCACCCGGAATCCTGACCCATCAAGATCATTTACGAGGCTCGCCGCGCTATTCGCGGAATCGGGTCTGAGCAGGTGGCCCGCTTTCAGAGCTGGGACGCGCCGTACCCGCGGGCAGAGGGCGAGCGCTTCATCCGGGAGATGGCAAAGCAGCATCCCGATACGGCCGGGGAATGGTTCCAATTCGCCGTGGTGCTCGTTCGACCAGGCAGCTGATCGGCGACTGCGCGGCCATGCCGCATGCCGATGACCCACGCCTGTGCGACATAGGGTTCACGATCTCCACTGAGCATCAGGGCCACGGCTACGCCACCGAGGCCGTGCGCCTGCTGCTGGCCTACCTGTTCACCGCGCGGGGCAAGCACCGGATCACCGCCTACTGCGACTCGCGGAATGCCGCGTCGATCGCGCTGCTGAAACGGCTGGCCATGCGGCGGGAAGGTCACCTGCGCGAGAGCACCTGGGCCAAGGGTGAATGGACCGATGACCTGGTGCATGCCCTGCTGCATGATGAGTGGCAGCCCGGCTCACGGTGAATTCACATGTCCGCGGTGAGACCAGCCGGCGGGAGCAGTCCTGATCACCGGGGACTCCTGCGCGATCACCCGGGGACTCCTGCGCGGCCGTCCCGGAACCCAGTGACCTTCTTCGATATCGAGGGATTGCTGTCAGACTAGGCTGATGGCCCAGGTATTGTGCCCGGTCGTGATCGGCAGGGACGCCGAGCTGGAGGCGGTTGACGCGGCGCTGACCGCCGCCATGGCCGGGCACGGCGGGTGTGTGGTGATCACCGGGGAGCCGGGGATCGGCAAGTCGCGGCTGGCCCTAGAGACGGCCAGCCGGGCGGCCAGCCGTGGCATCCGGGTCGTTACCGGCCGGGCGGTGCCGCAGTCATCGACCGCTGCTTACCGGCCGCTGACGGACGCGATTGTGCAGCTCCTCCGGGACCGGGCCGTTCCCGATGACGCGACGATGGAGCCCTGGCTGCCCGCGCTGAGCGCGCTGCTGCCGGGGATGGCTGGCCGCGTTCCGGCGAGTGGAGAGGTCTCACCTGGGATCCGCGGTGAGGCGCTGATCCAGCTTCTCCGGCGCCTTGCGCCGCAGGGCCTGGTCATAGTGCTAGAGGACGTGCACTGGGCGGACCCGGACACCGTGGCCCTGATGGAGTACCTCGGCGAGCACCTTGATGGCGAGTCGTTGCTGTGCGTACTTACCCTGCGCGCCAACCGGCCATCGGCCGCCCTGGACGTGGCCCGCCGGCAGCGGGGCCGGCCCGGCGTACTTCACCTGGTTCTGGACCGGCTCAGCGATGAGGACATGGCGCGCATGGTCCACGCCTGCATCCCGGGAGCAGAGGAGGAACTCCTGCGCCGCGTGCAGGCCTCCGCCGAAGGAGTACCCCTGCTGGTAGAAGATCTGCTGGCGTCGCCCGGGCTGCCGGAGTCGTTCACCGAGACGGTCCGCGAGCGCCTGGCCGGGTTCAGCGAACCGCAGCGATCGGTGATCGAGGCCGCTGCCATCCTCGACCGCCACTTCGACTGGGAACTGCTCCCGGCCGTGAGCGGCCAGACTGCGGCCCTGGTGGCGGAGACGCTCGGGCTCGCTGTCGAGCAACTGCTTGTGAGCGCCGACGGCACGGCCTTCCGCTTCCGGCACGCGCTGACCCGCGAAGCGGTGCTCGATACCATGCTGCCACCCCGGCAGCGGGCCCTGGCCTCGGCGGCACTCGCCGTTCTGGACGCCGCACACCCGGGCCTGGAAGGCGGCCTGCGCGAACTGGCCGTCGAGCTGGCGAATCGTGCCGGGGACCGCCGCCGGGCCGGAACGCTGCTGAGCGAGTCCGGGGGCCAGGCGCTGGCCTGGGGGGCGCTGGCCACCGCGATCGGTACCCTACGGCGTGCCGCTGACCTCCTCGAAGGCACTCCCGAGCGGGAACAGGCGGAACTTCTGCTGGTCGAAGCGCTGGCCCTGGCCGGTCGGGTTGAGGAGGCAGCGGCGGCCGGCGGCCATCTCATCACCCGGCTCGGACCTGAGGAGGCGGAACTCCGGACGGAGGTTCACCTCCGTCTCAGCCAGGCGGCGGTGGCCGCCTCGCGGTGGCAGATGGCCCGGCACCACCTTGGCGCCGCCCGGCGCCTGGCCGGAACCGCCCCACCCGCTGGCGTGCGGGCCCGCATAGGTGTCATCGATGCCGAGCTAGCCTTCGCCGCCGATGACCTCGATGAGGCCAGGCTTTACGCCGAGGACGTCCTCGGCGACGAGGGCAGTGCTCCGGATGTCCGCTGTCACGCGCTGGAACTCATCGGCCGGAGCTACCGGCTGCGTGATCTCAGCGCCGCCCGCGCGGCGTTCGAGAGCGCGCTGGTCACCGCAGAGACCGCCGGCCTGCCGTTGTGGCGGCTGCGCGCCCTGCACGAGCTCGGCACCATCGACCTACTTGATCATGCCGGAGTGGAGCGGCTGTCCGAGGCGCGGCGCGCTGGCGAGCAGATGGGGGCGCTGAGTACCGTGGCGATTCTGGATCTCCAGCTCGCCGCGGGCTTCACCTGCCGCTGGGAACTGAACACGTGTGATGCCCACGCGCAGGCCGCCATCAGCCTCGCCAAGCGGCTCGGCCTGGACCAGGTTCGGGCCAAAGCGCTGACGGTACTTACCGGCAGCGCGAGCATGCGCGCGGACGCCGGGCAGACAGAGCGCTACGCCGCCCGCGCCATCGCGGCCGCTCCATACGACCAGATGGTCGAGGGCATCTGCTGGGCCAGCCGCGGAGCAGTGGTTATGCTCGGTGGCGATGCCGCGGCGGCCGTGGAACCCTACGCCCGGGGGATGGCGATCCTGGCCCGCCTCCCGCATGCCGAACCCGCGGGGCTCCGGGCGCTTTGGCCGCTGCTCCTGGCCTCACTTGGTGATCACCGGGCGGCACGGGCGATCGAGGAGGCCCGCCGGCTGGGCGTCGGCGCTATCCGCCACAACCGGAGCCTTATCGGCTATGCCGAGGCGGTTCTGGCCGGGCGAGCCGGGCAGCGGCAGCGGGCCAACGAACTGGCGGCGGGCTGCGACGTTGGCTTCACGAACGGCGAGGCCTGGGGTGAGCTGGCGAGGTTCTGCGCCGCCCCCGCCGCTCTCGCCGACGGATGGGGCGACCCGCTTCGCTGGCTGGCCGAGGCCGAGGCCGGATTTGATCGCCGGGAGCTGCCCCGCCTGGCCGAGCGCTGCCGCGAACTGCTCAGAGAGTCGCAGCCCAATCCCTGGGTGGCGGCGGGGGGAACGGCCAGGGAGGCGGACGCGCCGCGCCTCGTCGCCCGCGGGCTGGCCAACAAGCAGATCGCAGCGCGGCTGCATCTGTCGCCACGGACCGTGGAGAAGCACGTCGAGAGCCTGCTGCGACAGTCCGGCGCCCGCTCCCGAACCGGGCTGGTAACGACCGCATCACAGGCCGCAGCCCGCGACTCTCAGCGGGCGTTTCCCCCCTCGGCCACTACGTAGTCCCGGCTGGCAGCTACGTATTGTTCCCGATGTGACGGCGGGCGGCCGGCCTGCATGCTGGCCTGGCAAGCCAGGCCAAGGGAAGGCAACGCCGGATGCTCGAAGCTACGAAACTAATCGTGGCCGTCAAGAACATCGAGACGCCCGATGAGCGGCACGCGTCCAACACGCCTCGCTCAACGTGGTCAACCTGCCCGGGGTCACGATCGCCCGCACTGTGTATCAGCCCGGTTGGAAGTCGTGAACCGACGTCAAGCCGGTCGTCGGCACGAGGAAGCCTGCCAGGCGACCCACACCGGCTACATCATCGCGGGCCGGCTCCCACGCCCGGATGGACGACGGCCGCGA
>CAWICB010000006.1:0-176614 GCA_963834515.1 uncultured Actinomycetes bacterium
CAATTGCTGCCGGCTGCCGATGATGTGCGGGTGCTGGCGACCAGCCGGGAACCGCTGGGGCTGGCGGGGGAGACCCGCTACCGGCTGGCCGCTGGGGCTGCCCGGCCCGGGCTCAGCCGGCGGTGCCGGTGGTTCGGAGGCGGTGGCCCTGTTCGCCGACCGGGCCCGGCAGGTGCTGCCGGGGTTCACCTTGGACGCCGGGACCGGCGCGGTGGTGGCCCAGCTGGTGGCGCGTTTGGATGGGATGCCGCTGGCGATTGAGCTGGCGGCCGCACGGGTGGAAGCGCTTGGCGTGGGCCAGTTGCTGGACCGGCTGGATCACCGGTTCGGGCTGCTGGTGGCGGCGGACCGGACGGCGGCGCCGCGGCAGCGGTCGCTGGCGGCGGCGGTGGACTGGAGCTACCAGCTGCTGGATGAGCCGGAGCGGCGGGTGTTCCGGCAGCTGGCGGTTTTCCCCGGCCCGTTCACCTTGGACGCCGCCGCGGCCGGGCCCGGATGGCCGGGTGCGGTATGTGATGCTGGAGACCCTGCGTGCGTTCGGCCAGGACCGGCTCACCGAGGCGGGCGAGCAGGACGAGGTGGCTGCCGCGCTGGCCCGGTACGCGCTGACCGTCGCCGAGCAGGCTGCCGCCGGCTTGGAAACCAGCACCGGGGAGCTGGCCGCTGCTCGGTGGCTGGACGCCGAGGATGCCGCCGTGCACCAGGCCCTGGCCTGGGCGCTGGACCACGACCCGGGCACCGCTCTGCGGCTGGCGCTGGCCCTGGCGCCGTGGTGGGGCCTGCGGCAGCGGTGGGGGGCCGGGGCAGCCGACTTGCTGGGCGCCGCCGCCTCCCACGGCGTGCCGGGCGAGGGCACCTGGTGCGCAGCTCAAGCCTGGCTGGGCCGGGCGTCCAACATGACCGGTGACGTCGCACGCTCGATCGGCTATTACACTGTGGCCTGCGAAGCCCTGGCGCCGGGCGCGCCGTCGCCGGCCTTGGCCGATGCCCTGACCGGCCGGGCGGGGAGCCTGCTGATCTTGGGCCGGATCGCGGAGGGCGCCGAGGATGCCCGCCGCGCCCTGGCCCTGGCCCGCGAGATCGGCTACCTAGCTGGCCAGGCCGGTGCCCTCGCGCGCCTTTATGGCGCGGCGCACTACTCTGGTGACCTCCGGGGCGCCCTGGAGTGGGCACAGCAGGCCTGCCAGGTCGATCCCGCGAAGATCCCAGGCACCCTGGCGCGTGACTGCCGTTACTGTCTCAGTAACGCGCTGATCGAGATGGGTGAGCTGGCGGCCGCCCGGTGCAGTTGCGCTGAGGAACTGACGGCGGCCCGGGAGGCGGGCGACGCGCACAACGAGGCGTCTCGCCTGTCGCTCCTGGGGGAGCTGGAGTGGCGGGCGGGCAACCTCACCGAGTCCTGGGCATATCTGGCCCAGGTCCTCCCACGGGCCTCCCGCATCGGCGCCTGGGTCATGCTGGCCGACTGCCTCCATCTTTGCGCCCTCCTGTGCGCGGCGGCCAGCCGCTGGGCTGACGCGGTCACCTTGTGGGCGGCATTCGCGGCCCGGCTGGCCAAGGACGGCAGCATCGACCCTCCGCAATCGATCCAGCAGCGAGAGGAGCCGTTGCGGCAGGCCGCCCGCGCACTCGACCCAGCGGAACTGCGGGCGGCTCAAGAGCGCGGTGCGGCCATGACACTGGCCACCGCAGCCGAGTTCGCCGCGCTGCTCATCACCCGGGCCGGGCCGCAGTCAGCCGCAATGGGACCAGCCAGGTCTGCGGCGGCACCCGCCGCGCCGGGGCTGGCGGGGCTGAGCCCGCGGGAGCGGGAACTGGTCACGCTGGTCGCCCGCGGCCGGACCGACGCCCAGATCGCCGGGCAGCTGTTCATCAGCATCCGCACCGTCCGCTCCCACATGGACCGCATCCGCGACAAAAGCGGCTGCCGCCGCCGCGCCGACCTGACCCGGCTGGCCCTGCAAGCGGGCCTGGTCTAGCGCACGCCGCAGTCCGGGCCCGGCGGTGTGCCCGCCCGGCGCCGGGCGTGTGGGTAGTTGTACCCCGGTGCACCGCGCCGGGCGGAAAGGGGTAATTGGGCCTCTGCCCGCTGGGTGCCCCGGTGGCCGAAGCTGACATTGGCGGGCGGGAACGGCCCGGCCGCCAGCCAGAAAGGACACCGGCAATGCTCACTCGGCGCATCATCACCTTGGCCCTGTCGCTTCTGACCACGCTCGGCATCGCGGCCGGCACCGTCGGCACCGCCAGCGCCGCCACCCGCCACAACCCGCCCCCGGCCGCCACGCGCTACCACAGCCCCGCCGCCGGCACCCGCCACAACCTGCCCGCCGGCACCCGCCACAACCTGCCCGCCGCCGGCACCGGCCACAACTCGCCCAGCGGCGGCAGCCGGCACAACCGCACTGCCTGATGCGCTACCCTCCGGTCCGCGGCGCTCCGGGCGCCGCGGACCTGGCATGTGGGCCGCCACCTGGCACGTCCCACGTGGCCAGCCCGAGCCGATTGGCCTGCCGCAGATTAGCGTAAAGATGCCATCATGTTCAAAACTAATACGAAGGGATTTTCCGCCCTCTCAAGGCGGTAGCGCCGGTTCAAATCCGGTCGGGGCTACGAGTGAAGTAGCAGGTCACAGGCCCGGTTCCCGCTCTATGGGAGTCGGGCCTCACAGATCATTTGGAGGCAGACCGCTTAGCGTACTGATCTTCGATGCGCTGCGCCTGCCTGGCGGGCGTCAGCGGCAGATCCCGATGGTCGCCAGCAGCTTCGCCGTGGGCCGCCTAGCGTCGCTCTTGGATCCGTCACCTTGGCATCAGGGCTGACGTAGGTTCAGCGCCGCGCCGCTGTTGCTGCTGTGGCTGTTCGGGCGGTTCCCGGCTACTGGCAGCACTGTGGCGGCCTACGCACAGGCTGTCGGTACAGACCAAGATGATCACTAGCCGCGCAGGCCGATTATTTAAACCCGTCAGCGATTGGGCATGAGCTCCGCATTGAGCAGAGATCGCCCGTTTGGCGGTCAAACTGGGGGCTCGCCCAGAGTGCCGACCCAGATGCGATCTGCTAGAAGGACGGCATGGGTGCGCCGGATGAGGAGGAACCGACTATGACTGAACCTGATGAGCCGCCGCGGCCTCGTGATGACGCCCTCCAGAAGGAACTCGACGCGCTGCGCGAGCAGGAGCACGAAGGGCACTCAACGCCCAAGGAGCAGCGCCGCGCCGAGCAACTGGAGCGCCGTCTGCGTGTCGATGAGCACGGGGCCGAGGTGCGCGAGCGCCGGGAGCAGGATCGCGAGGCAGACCGCCTGGATGAGGAGGAACGCGCCCGGCATCGCCGCTGAGCAAGCCGGAGGTGATCGAGTTCGCGGCTGCTGTCTTCGCCGGGATGGCGAAGGTCAGAACTGGAGCAGCTCGCGGACCTCAACGTAGCCGTAGGTCGGTAGCCGGTTTGCCCAGTCAAGGGCGGCATCCATGCCGGGGAGATCCATGATGTAGAAGGCCTGAATCTGCCGCGTGCCTTCGGCGAACGGCCGGCGCTCCACCGCCTCGCCGAGCGCGTGCCCAGCTATCGCGGTCTGAACTAGGCGAGCGCCGGTCGAGGCCGGAACGAGTGCTCCGTTAAGCACGAACGCGCCGCTGGCCCGCACCTGCTCGTCGAACTCGGCCCAGGCCTGGAAGTCGGACTCGTCGCCGCTCGCTGCGTCCGCATCGGCCCACATCAGCATCAGATAGCGCATGCCCGGACGGTATCTCGCGAGTCGGACATCGGACCCGGGGCGTCAGCCGCGACGACGATGTCCGGCCGTCCCCGCTCCTCCCGCCGAGCAGGGCCAGGCAAAGGCTCGGTCACTATCGCCTTCCGACGTCATTTGAGGCCCTCCTGCCGGTTGTGTGGGTTGCTGGGTGATCATCTTCCTGGCGGGGCGGGTCTGAGGCCGCCGAGGGCGAGCATGGCCAGGGCGATGAGTGCGGCGGGTTGGTGGAATCGGCAGGAAATCCTGGTGAGGACCCGGATTTTGGTGTTGACCGATTCGATCAGGCCGTTGCTCAGCCCGTGGTCCAAGGTGGCGTGAATGCTGGGCAGGTGCCGGCGGATCTTTTTCGCGAGTTCGGTGAATTCGGGGATGCGGCAGCGGGCTGCCCAGGACAGCCAGCGGGTCAGGGCGTGCTTGCCCTCATCGCCTTTGAGCTTGAACGCGGTCCGCAGCCCTTCCTTGAGCAGGTAAGCGCGCCAAAGATAAGGATGGGTTTTCCCGGTCCAGGTGAGCTTGGCTTCCTGGCGGCCGGTCAGGTTCTCGGGTTCTTCCACAGCGCGTAACGGGCGCGGGCGAGGCTCCTGGCGTCGCCCGCGGAGACGCGGATCATCCGGCTGCCATGCCGGACCGTGCCGGTGGCCCGGGCCCGGCGGGCGGTGCGCCATACCTCGCGGCGGGCCTCATCGAGAGCGCCGGTGGCCCAGGAGACGACGTGGAACGGGTCGGCGCACAGGACTGCCTGCGGGGCGCGGGCGGCGGCCGGCCCGGCGATCCAGTCCGCGCCGTCGGCGGACACGGGGGTCAGCAGCGTTCCCCGCCGAGCTGACCGGAGAAGGCGTGCACGGTCTTGGTCTCGCGGCCGGGCGCGGCCCAGATCAGCATCCCGGTGTCATGGTCCACCACGACGACCAGGTACTTGTGGCCGCGCTTGCAGGCGATCTCGTCGATCCCGATGCGGCGCAGGCCGGCAAAGCGGTCGCAGGCCGCCTCCGCCCCGGCAGCCACCCGGGCGATGATGGTGCCAGCCGTGCGCCAGGAGATCCGCATCAAAGCAGTGATCGTGGTCTTCGGGCACGCCGCGGCCAGCCAGGCGACCTGGTCATCAAAGAACCGGGTGTGCGCGGCACCGTGCCGGGCCCACGGCACCGCCGCGGTGACCACCCCGTGCTCCGGGCACGACACCCGCCGCGCCCCGGCCTCCAGGTAGGCGCGGATGGTGCCGAGGTCCAGGGCCCGCCAGCGGCGCCGGCCCTGCCCGTGGTCATAACGGGGCCGTTTCCGCCCGCAGATACCGCACCGGGACGCGAGCCGCTTATGCGGGCGCACATGCACGATGAGCCGCAGCGCCGGCCCGCTGCCATCCCCGCTGTCCTCCTCCTGCCAGTCCATGCCTTCGACGATGGTGTTTTCGCAGCCGGGCAGCTTGCCCATAGCCTGGATGAGCGCACGCCGTTCCCTTTCCGCTGGTGCCTTGTGATTCGACACCTCAGACACTACGGACGGGAGCAGCGTGCCTGACCTGGCCACCGATTCTCCCCCTGCGCTCGTTTTCCTTCTGCTTCCGGGCAGCCTCATCCGGCGCTGGGCGGCGGCTGGTGTCCAGGCTGGCCGCAGGCCACCCCGAAGGGGCCACAGGGCCTGGACACCAGACGTTCCCAGCGCATCCTGCCCAGGCTGGAAGCAAAGGCTCCCGCACTGGCAAACCACCACCCCAAGCCGGCACCGAACACAGCACCCCCGCCCTCAGCCCAGGCCAGTCCGATCCCGCTGCTCAGCACCCCATCCAGGCCCCCGGCCCCAGCCCAGCCACCCACGGGACCGGCAGGGGAGCCTCATTTGACCGGCTGGTTTACCGTGACTGTCTGCTGGGCCTGCGGGGCGGGCTGGTAGGTGGCGTTGCCGGCCTGGTTGGCGTCGATGGTGCAGGTGCCGGACTGGTTGAAGGTCACGGTGGAACCGGATATCGAACATACCGAGGTGCTCGAGGAGTCGATGATAATGACCACCTGATTGCCAGAGGCACCCCCTGACGCCGACACCATGTAGGTGTCTCCTATGAACTCACCGCCGGCCGGCGGCGTGGAGGTGAAGGAGATCGACTGGCTTATTTTGGTGCCGCTGTTTACGGTCACTGTCTGCTGGGCCTGGGGGGCGGGCTGGTAGTGGGCGTTGCCGGCCTGGTTGGCGTCGATGGTGCAGGTGCCGGGCTGGTTGAAGGTCACGGTGGAACCGGATATCGAGCATACCGAGGTGGCCGGGGAGTCGATGGTAATGAATACCTGATTGCCCGAGGCGCCTCCTTTTGCCGTCACCACGTAGGTACCGCCAGGTGCCGGGCTGGTAGGCGGCGTGGAGGTGAAGGAGATCGACTGGCTTATTTTGGTGCCGCTGTTTACGGTCACTGTCTGCTGGGCCTGGGGGGCGGGCTGGTAGTGGGCGTTGCCGGCCTGGTTGGCGTCGATGGTGCAGGTGCCGGGCTGGTTGAAGGTCACGGTGGAACCGGATATCGAGCATACCGAGGTGGCCGGGGAGCCGATGGTAATGAATACCTGATTGCCCGAGGCGCCTCCTTTTGCCGTCACCACGTAGGTACCGCCAGGTGCCGGACTGGTAGGCGGCGTGGAGGTGAAGGAGATCGACTGGCTTATTTTGGTGCCGCTGTTTACGGTCACTGTCTGCTGGGCCTGGGCGGCGGGCTGGTAGTGGGCGTTGCCGGCCTGGTTGGCGTCGATGGTGCAGGTGCCGGGCTGGTTGAAGGTCACGGTGGAACCGGATATCGAGCATACCGAGGTGGCCGGGGAGTCGATGGTAATGAATACCTGATTGCCCGAGGCGCCTCCTTTTGCCGTCACCACGTAGGTACCGCCAGGTGCCGGGCCGGTTGGCGGCGCGGAGGTGAAAACGATCGACTGAGAGGCCAATGCTGAGCCCGGCCACAAGAGAGCGAGTGCAGTCCCAATCGCTGCCCCGACGAGTACCACGGCTGCTGTGACGATGAGTTTGCGGGGAATAACCGCGCGTCTGCCCTGTATCCGCATGCGGGCTATAGGAATACCTTCCGCACTGATTTCGACCTCAAACTCTCCCCTCCGGCCACCGGCTGGCGGATCGAAGCTCTCAGAGAATTCGAATGGCCCTTCGTCCGCCTGCAGCTCGAAATTCCACCCTCTCGACCAGTTCGAACCCTGGTGCCTTACTGAAACCAGCACATCGATATCAGTTCCACCGCAATTCTCCAGCGACAAAGAGACTTGCCCGGTTGGCCAGGTTTCCAGGGAGGGTTCCACGAGCAGCCGGACACATGGTCTGATGATGAGCGTACCTTGACCTTCGGCGTATCGGGGAGTGCCAGGCCCTCCGTAGCATATATGGAGCGGGTAAATGCCATACTGAGAGCGCCCGATTTCCTGGGGACGGATCTCGAGAATGTAATGCGAGAGGTCCGCATTGACAGGTGATCGAACTATATGAATCCACTCAGAATTGAAATTTGGGTTATCTGAGGTAATAGCAAAGTCATGGATGGACGGCGCACTGCCCTCTATCTCTGCGATAAATGAGAAGCGGGCTGTTTCGCCAGGCACAATCCGGCATTCAGGTGCCTCGAGGATGATCCGCTGCCGGAACTGGCTGGGACTGGACATTGCGCACCTCATACTTCAGTCAAGCTGTGGCCCTGATTCAGTCGGCGCTCTGGGATGGCTGCGGCGGAACCCCGGGTGTGCCCAAGCCGTCAACGCTGCAGGGAGTCCTTCTCCCTGCTCGTACAGAGGCTGGCGTAGTCCTTCAGATACAAATTGACCGGCGCTCCGCGGCGCATTGAGTTCCTTGAGCTTGGAACGCCAGGCCGCATGCCGCGGAGCCACCGGAACCGGCTGAGCCGGCGGTCAGCCCTGGCGCCCGATCCGCGGGCATCGGCGCGTGCCCGTGTACGCTTTGATCCGCCCAGGGCCCGGGCGGCTCACCCAGTGAGACGGCGTGCAGCCGGGAGCCCGTACCGCTACCCGGACCGTGGAGGTACCAGATGCCTGAAGGCAGCCAGCCCGCATTCGAGATCGCACTGGCCCACTTCATCGTTTCTGACGACGTGGAGCGCTCCCGCCGCTTCTATACGGAGGTACTCGGCGGCAAGACCATCCGCTCGGGTGAGCCGACGTACGTGGCGCTCGCCAACAGCTGGATCATCATCAACGTCGGTGGCGGCCCGACCGACGACAAGCCGGCCGTCACACTCGAGACGCCGCGCGATCGGGACCTGGCCAGCAGCTTCCTCAACATCCGGGTCTCGGACATCCAAGCTGTGTATGCGGAGTGGAGCGCGCGGGGCGCCGAGTTCCTCACGCCACCGAAACAGCACAAGACCGAGATCCGCTGCTACCTGCGTGACCCCGACGGGTACCTGATCGAGGTAGGCCAGACCACCCTGCCAGGTGGCTGGCGCCAGTTCCTGAACCCGTGATCCATGAACAGGTGCCGGTTCAGATCCGGTCGGGCTACGAACGAAGTAGCAGGTTGCAGGCCCGGCTGATCGGTGGGCGCAGCGGGGACCCCGTACCGGGCTGTGGGTGCCCGCAACCAGATCCCGGCCCGGGTCACCGGCATTGCGGCCGGCGAAGCGATCGCCAACATTGAGCTCGATGCCAACGGGACCCGCCTGGTGGCGTCGATCACCGTGCAGGCGGTTCGGCGGCTCGGCCTGGAGGAAGGCAGCGACGTAACCGCGGTCATCAAGGCATCGGAAGTGATCCTGGCTACCGGCGACTGACGCAAGCGACCAGGGCGGTGGCGGACCGGCTCCTCAGTCCGCTTCGGCATTGTGCGCTCCTCGCCATGCTGGCTACGCCAGCGTGGACGGGGGTTCAGCAGCCTAGGGTCCTGGACGTCGCCTGGGGAAAGTGCCAGGCTCGGGCCAGGCAGTTGCAGAGCATTTTCCGGCTGGACTCACGCCCGGCCGGGTGTGGACCGCCCATCCCTGGCGGCGCCCAGGCTGGCCGCCGCCGGAAGGAGAGTGTCATGACCGTATACAGGGTGACCGAGGTCATCGGGACGAGCGGCACGTCGTGGGAGGATGCAGCCGCGGAGGCGATCAGGACCGCGGCCGGGACGCTCCGCGATCTGCGGGTGGCTGAAGTCGTCAAGCAGGACATTCACCTGGATGAGAGCGGGGCGATCACCTTCCGCACTAAGCTCCAGCTCTCATTCAAGTACGAGCCGGAACAGTAGCCCTGAGCCCGCTCCCTTCACGGGCTCGGCCGACACCTGCCGACTGCCAGGCCCTGGCGTTAGCGTCCGGGTAGCAGCACGCTCAGGCAGGTGACGCAGCCTTCGAGTTTCTCGAACTCGCTGATGTCCACCACGACCGGCGTGAAGCCGATGTCGTCCAGGAGCTGCGCGGTGCGGGGAGCGGACGCGGCGATCAGCACCCGGTCGGCGCCCAGCGGGACGACATGGCAGCCGCTGTCTTCCTCGACTGGGCGGACGGCCGGGAACAGCCCGGCTGGCACCAGCTGGGGAAGCAGCAGGAACGTGCCGTCGGGCAGCGCGGTCACTGCAGACTTCAGGTGCAGCACGTTGCTCAGCGGGACGGCGATCACGGTGCGGTCCAGCGGCGCTAGCAGGGCGCGCAGCTGGCGGATGCCCGCGCCGTTGGTCCGCCCGCCGCGTCCTACGTACACGGTGTGGCCGGCCTGCAGCACATCCCCGCCGTCGAGAGTCCCTGGCGTCTGGATCGCGGCGGTACGCAGGCCCAGCGACCCGATGATCGTGGCGACGCCGGCCACCTCGGCCCGGCGGGGCCGCGCGCCGGGCCGGGTCAGCACGGCCAGGTCCTCGCAGACCACCACCGCATCTTCGATGAACACCGAGTCCGGGCAGTCCTCGGCGGCCGGCGCCTGCATGATCATCCAGCCACAGGCCGCCAGCGCGTCGGCGTAAGCGGCGTGCTGGCCCCGGGCCAGGGCTACATCCACTGGACTCCGCCTGATGTGGGTGACGATGCCCTCGGCCAGCTTGCTGCTGGGTGCGCGGACCAGCACCGTGCCGTTCACCAGCCGCTCCCTTACTTGATCACGCGGACGCACGGCAGCCAGCCACCGGGCGCGGGTGCCGATCCCGGCCTGGTGCCGTCAGGCCGGGCTCACGGAAGACCGGGGCTAGCGATACCCCGCGGCCATCAGGACAAAGAACACGACAATCGCAGCAGCCGCGAGGACCAGGACTACGGTGGCGACGCGCATGAGGACCCAGTCCTCGCGGGCCTGCCGTTGCCGGTCCTTCCACGGGATTCTGCGCCTGGGCGGACGGTAACCAGGGGGAGGATCGTGCAGCACGATCGCCCTGTTCCTGATGCCGCCCCTCCCCCGCGGGCCACCGAGCCAAACCATCACGCCTCCCGCTGCCCTCTGCCGCCAGCCTACCGCTGTTCAAGACGCCGGAGATGGGCCGCTGCCGGGACATTCTGGCGGGGTCGTTGAGGTCTTGCCCGGGACGGCGACTGGGCTTTCGCCGGGGCTTAAACCGGACGTCCGGTTATCTGAAAGAGCGCCATTTCTGGGAGAATTGGCTGCTCGCGGACCTCGAGCTGCGGCACCGCAGGCGGCCCGCGCGGCGGGGACCAGATCGCGTGATGCGGTCGTGGTCGAAGCGCGCCACACGCGGATCTCCGCCGGGACATCATCCTGGCCTACAGCCAGCCGAGGAAAGTCATCACCTGTTGCGCTACCTCCCTGATGGGTCCGCCGTTGCTGATGGCCACATCCTCGACGCCAGCACCTGTTGCCGCGGCGATCGCCGCCGCCGCCGCACGCAGATCGTCGCGGCGCCCGCTGGTGACATCGCTGGCCAACCGCCGCTCGATAACGGGCAGCGGAACCGACAGGCGCACGACCCGCAGTGGTAGCCCCAGCGCGTTCCGCACGCCGTGTACCTCGGTGTGACTGCGGACAAAGTAGGCCAGCACAAAGAGCCGGATCCCGGCTCGCCGGTAGTTCGCCGCCACTGCGGCCAGGTTCTGCAGCATCAATCCGAATTCGGCGGCGCGATTCCCGGCCCCCGTGCCCGCCCAGCTCAGATAGTCGAGATCGATCAGCGCATACGGTTCGCCCCGCTGTTCGAGCAGGTAGGCGATCTCCTCGGCGACCGAACTCTTGCCCGACCCGTAGACCCCGGTGAGCAGGATGCCCTCCGCCCGGCACGCGTTCACCAGCCAAGAATAGGCAGCCTCGGGGCCGGATACTTGCCTTGCCCAGCGCTGGTGGCGCTCGGACTGCGCGGTTGACACCTAACGGCCGGCTACGGTACTAATCACCACTTAGTAAGCGGTGCTGCCGGGCGGGGACGTGCATGCACGGAAAGTTCGATGGCCTGGGCCGGTTCGCCGACCCGTCGCTGCTGATCTTGACCAGCCTGGCCGAACGGGCCCAAGCACGGCTACGCGATCATGACCGATGTCGCCACGTTCAGTGGCATCAGCATGGAGCCGGGCACCTTGTACGGCGCGCTGTCCCGGCTGGAACGCCGCGGCTGGGTGCGGCCGCTGGCCACCGCCGAACGCCGCCGCCCTTACGAGATCACGGCGGCCGGGCAGGAGATCCTGGCCGAGCAGGTCAGGACCATGCAGCAGATCGTGCACGTGGCCCGGCTGCGCACTGCCATGGCCTGGGGTGCGGGATGAGGCCCGGGCTGGCCGCGGCTGTCCCGCGTCCTGGCCGGCTGGCACCCGCGCCGGTGGCGGGAGCGCGAGCGAGGAGATGCTCGAGGTCCTGGACCAGCACCAGGCCACCGCGCGGACGGTGGCCAGCCTGGCCGCGGGAGTGCTGAGCACCCACCTGGACCCGGCTTACCGGATGGCGGGGCCATCGATGGCCCGGCTGCGCCGTGCCGCCCTGATATCAGCCGCGGCAGCTGGCTCGCTGGTGCTGGTCTTCGGCCCGTTCCTCGGCTACGGGATATGGGAGAACGGCCACTGGCAGGCCGGCCCAGGAGGCGGCGTGACGGCCATGGCGTTCAGCCCGGCGGATCAGCACATCCTGGTCACCGCCACCTCCGGGCACTTGGATGGCCTGGACACCCTGTGGGATGTCACCAGCCCGGCCCGGGCCAGGCGACTGGCCAACTTCGAGGGCGGGGCGCCCACGGTGTTCGCGCCGGACGGCCGCACGGTGGCGACGGTCGCGTTCAGCGGTCAGCCCGCCCTGTGGAACGTGGCGACCTCCGCAAGCCGGCCAGGATAACGACGTTGCGCACCGGTGACAGCGGCCTGCTGTGGGGGGAGGCGTTCTCCCCGGACGGCCGGATTCTGGCCACCGCCTACTACGACCGGATCTTCCTGTGGAACGTGACCAGCCCGGCCAGGCCCCGCCTGCTGCGCACCCTGGCCGCCCCGGTGGCGCCGCCGTGGCGGGCCCTGTTCACCCAGGGCGACATCGCGTTCTCACCCGATGGGCGCCTGCTGACCAGCGCCACCGGGCACAACCAGGTCGCGCTGTGGAACGTGGCCGACCCGGCTCACGCCACCCGCATCGCCACCGTGCCGGGTGAGTCTGGCTTTATCAACGCCCTCGCGTTTTCTCCCCACGGCAATCTCCTCGCCGGCGTCAGCTACGGCGGCACAGTCACACTGCTCAGCCTGGCCAACCCCGCCCGCCCCGCCCGCGCCGCGACCATGCAGACGGTGACGGCCAGGCAGATAGCGGCCAGCATCTGCACCGGAGGCTGCGGCCCGATGTACGCGCTGGAATTCGGTCCCGGCGGGCAGACGCTCACCGCCGTCGCGGACCTTAGCCCGCCGTCAGGGGAAGCCTTCTCCGCCCTCTCCGCGAACGCGCCGCAGCCGTCTCAGGTGGCCCGGAACTACGCCTTCCTCTGGAATGTGGCCAACCTGCGATCGGTCAGCCGCATTGCTGCCCTCAGCCACCCCGTCACCATCTCCGGCGGCAGCAGCCTGCCGCTGCTGGCCCCCGGCGGGCACACCATCGTGACCGGAGCGTCCTCCGGCTTCGCGGTCACACGGTGGACGCTGCCCTGACCTGAGCTTCGAAGACGCTGACGTTTCAGCACACGTATGGTGCGCCACGTTTGTGATCATGCGGGCGGGTCAGCCGCAGCCCAGACAGCCGGGCCTGGATGTCCGCGGTGACGGAATCGGGTGACTGGTCGGCGACAGGCAGACCACCGCGTCCAGCGTCACGCCGAGCCGGGCCGCGAGTTCCGCCGCGGCGCTGGCCTGCAGCAGGGTCCGGGGGAAGCCGTCCAGGATGTCCCCGCCGCCAGCGGCCGCCTCGACGACGGCCGGGGTCAGCGTATCGAGCACGATGTGATCGGGGGACGAGATCACCGCGGGCCTGGCAGACGGCGATCTCGCGACCTGCGGGCCGTACCGGCCTGGGCTTCGGCTCGCAGCAGGTCACCGGCGGCGATGTGCCGCACCCCGCAGCTGGCCGCCAGCCGCTCGCCTTGCGTGCCCTTGCCGGCGCCCGGGGGAGCGAGCAGCAGCATCCTCAGCGGACGGCCAGATCATCCGGGATGACGATATCCCGCTTCTGGATCTTGCCCGTCGCGCCCTTGGGCAGCGCGTCGACGATCCACACGTGGCGTGGGTACTTGTACGCCGCCACCTGGCCCTTGACGTAGTCGCGCAGCTCATCGGCGGTGATGACGGCACCCGGCTTGAGGGCCACCGCGGCGCCGACCTCCTCGCCCAGGGCCGGGTGCGGCAGGCCGATCACGGCGGCCTCGGCGACCGCGGAATGCTCGTAGAGCACTTCCTCGATCTCCCGCGGGTAGACGTTGTAGCCGCCACGGATGATCAGGTCCTTCTTGCGGTCCACGATGTAGAAGTAACCGTCCTCGTCAACCCGGGCCAGGTCACCGCTGTGGAACCAGCCATCGCGGAGCGCCTCGGCGGTGGCCTCGGGACGCTGCCAGTAGCCCTTCATCACGTTCGGCCCGCGGATGATGATCTCACCCACCTCACCCCGCGGCACCTCGTGGTCATCCTCGTCCACGGCACGCATCTGCACGTCCCGGATGGGGGTGCCGATCGAGCCGGGCTTGCGCTCCCGGCCGGGATGGTTGAACGAGGCGACCGGGGAGGTCTCCGACAGGCCGTATCCCTCCAGCACCGGGACGCCGAACGCCTCCTCGAACCCGCGCAGCACCTCGACCGGCAGCGCGGCGCCGCCGGAGATGCACGTCCGCAGCGCGGAGGTGTCGTAGTCCGCGCGGTCAGGCTGGTGCAGCAGCGCCACGTACATGGTCGGCACGCCTTCGAAAACGGTGACCCGGTGACCGGCAATGATCCGCAGGGCGTGCCCGGCGTCGAACCGCGGCAGCAGGGTCAGGCATGCTCCGGACGCCACCGCCACGTTGAGCGCCACGGTCTGGCCGAACACATGGAACAGTGGCAGCCCGCCAAAGATGACGTCGTCAGGGCCCGCGCGGACGATGTCGGTGCACGCTACCTCGGTGTTGCTGCGGAGGTTGCCGTGGGTGAGCTCGGCACCCTTCGGGTGGCCGGTTGTGCCGGAGGTGTAGAGGATCACCGCGGTGTCCTCGTGGTCGGCGTCCGCGACCTGGTCATCCGGGACGGCGGAGGCCAGCAGATCGGGGAAGCTGACCCCGTCCACGACGATGGATTCCGCCTCGGCCTGCTCCGCGCCCGCGCGGGCCTGGTCCGCGAACGCATGCCAGGCGAAGATCAGCCCGGCCCCGGAGTCGCCGAGGTAATAGGCGACCTCCCGCGCCTTGAGCAGTGGGTTCATCGGGACGACAACGCCGCCGGCCCGGAGCACGCCGTAGTACACCACCGGAACCTCGGCGACGTTGGGCATCATGATGCCGACCCGGTCGCCGGGCTTGAGACCGCGCTCATGCAGCAGCCCGGCGACCCGGGCGCTCGCCTCGTCCAGCGCCCGGTACGTCATGGCTGCGTTGTCCACCCGCACGGCCACCCGTCCGGCGTGGGTGCGGGTGGTGTCCGCCAGGTTCTTGGCCAGGTTAGTCACGCTGCTCATTGTCCGGCTGGCGACCCGGGGCGGTCGTCGGTCCCGGGTATCAAGCCTGTCCCCGGGCCTTGGTACGGCGGCACAACCGCTGTGCCGGTGGCCCGAGGAAGAGGCCCATCCTCGTGTCACCGGCACGTTATCGCCGGGTTCACCGCGGGCCTAGCGTCGTGGCGCATACCGCGAAAGGGGGCGGGATGGACACCATCCGGCGCTACTCGATGCTCATCGGCGGTGACTGGGTCGACGCGGACGAGCAGTTCGAGATCCGCAGCCCGGCTACCGAGGAACTGGTAGCCAGCGTGGCCAGGGGCGGGCGTGAGCACGCCGACCGCGCGGTCGCGGCGGCTAAGGCCGCGCACGCCGACGGCCGGTGGCGCCGGACGCCGCCGGACGAGCGGGCCGCCGTGCTCGACGCGGTGGCCGCCCGGCTTGGCGAGCGGGTCACCGAGCTCGCCACCCTCGAGGTGCTGGAGAACGGCGCGACGATCCGCCAGGCCGGGACGTTCCAGCTCGGCTTCTCCATCGCCCACCTGCGCTACTTCGCCGATCTG
The DNA here is from genome assembly GCA_963834515.1 of uncultured Actinomycetes bacterium. Lineage (GTDB taxonomy): Bacteria > Actinomycetota > Actinomycetes > Streptosporangiales > Streptosporangiaceae > RYN-230. The sequence goes on from CAWICB010000006.1 coordinate 15,306, forward strand.
GCCCGCAGATATGCCTTCGAGCGGCCCGGGCCGCTGGTGCGGGTCCCGACGCTGGCCAGTGGCATCGTCCGCCGCGAGCCGGTCGGCGTCTGCGCGGCCATCGTGCCGTGGAACTTCCCGCTGCTGCTGGCGATGTGGAAGATCGGCCCCGCGCTGGCCGCGGGCAACACCATCGTCGTCAAGCCGGACGAGCGAACCCCGCTGACATTGCTGGAGTTCGCCCGGATCGCGCAGGACTGCGGGCTGCCGGCCGGGGTCCTGAACGTGGTACCCGGGGAGGGCGAAGTGGTCGGAGCCCGGCTGGCCAGCCATCCGGACGTGCGGAAGATCGCCTTCACCGGGTCAACGGCCGTCGGCCGCGAGATCATGCGGATGGCCGCGGGCAACGTGAAACGCCTGACACTGGAACTCGGCGGCAAGGGGCCGAACATCGTGCTCGACGACGCCGACCTGGACCTCGCCGCGGACGGCACGCTGTTCGGCGGCCTGATGAACCAGGGCCAGGCGTGCGAGGCGGGCACCCGGGTCATCGTGGCCGCCACCGTGCACGACAAGTTCGTCGAGCGCCTGATCGAGCGGGCCGCGACGATCACGATCGGGGATCCGCTGGACCCAGCCACGGATCTCGGCCCGGTCATCTCGGCCGAGGCGCAGACGCGGATCCTGCGGTACATCGACACCGGCCAGGCCGAAGGCGCCACGCTGGCCTATGGCGGGGGCAGGCCAGCCGGCCCGGGGTTCGAGCGCGGCTTCTGGGTCGAGCCGACGATCTTCACCGACGTCCGCAACGACATGACGATCGCGCGCGAGGAGATCTTCGGCCCCGTCCTGTCGGTGATCCGCTGCGAGAGTACCGACCAGGCCATCCGGATCGCCAACGACACCGAGTACGGGCTGTCCGCCGGGGTGTGGAGCACCGACATCCAGCGGGCCCTGGACGTGGCCGCCGGGCTCGAGGCCGGCACCGTCTGGATCAACGACTGGCACATGGTCAACGCCGCCTACCCGTTCGGCGGCTACAAGCAGAGCGGGCTGGGCCGCGAGCTGGGACCGCATGCGCTGGACGAGTACACCGAGGAGAAGTTCGTCCACGTCGACCTGTCCGGCCGGCTGGACCGCCGGGCCTACCCGCTGCTGCTCAGCGTGCCCCCAGCCTGAGTACCCGGCCACCGTGATGGACGCAAGGGAGATGTCATGGACGTGCTGACCGAGGGTTATGCCCTCCCGGTGAGCGGCGGCTTGTACCCGCCGCCGCCCTACCTGTACCGCGGGGCGACCGCGATCATCGCCTCCTACGAGGCCGATCCGGCCGCGATCACCGGCCTGCTCCCGCCGGGCGTGTCACCGCTCGAGGACCCGCCGGTGTGCCTGGCCTGGGTGGTCCACTACCCGTTCTCCACCCTGGGCGTCTACAACGAGGCGATCATGCTGGTCCGGGTGAGCTTCGAGGGCGAGCCCTACACGTTCTGCCCGTTTATTTACGTTGACAACGACGCCGCGCTGGCGTGCGGGCGTGAGCTGTGGGGGTTTCCCAAGAAGTTCGCCAGCATGGGCTACACGCGGCCCGCCACCGGCGAGCCGTTCGGTGAGCAGATGATGTTCACGGTCGAGCGGCCCGCCGGGAAGCGGCTGCTGACCGTGACCATGAACCCCGAACGGCTGGCGGCGCCGGGCGAGGTGAGCTTCCTGCCCGCGCTCACCCTGCGCCGGATCCCGAACAGCCGCCCCGGCGCCAGCCAGCCGAGCATCTGCGAGCTGATCCGGACCGATTACTCGGCCGTTCCCGCAATCAGCGCGGCCGGGACACCGGAGCTGTGGACCGGCCGGTGCTCGGTGACGATGGATTCCGCCTCCGAGTTCGACCCGCTCGCCGCGATAGCGCCGGTGCGGATGCTCGGCGCCCTGTACGCCGTCGCGGACATCACGCTGCCGTTGGGCACGCCGGTCAGGGACTACCTGGCCGAGGCCGGGGTGACCGAGCAGCCAGCATTCACGTGATCGAGGAGACGAACGGCCATGGCTCAGTTCGCCAGCATCGCCCGCCCCGCCGAGGGGACCCTGATCGCCCGGTGGGATGACGACCCGCACGGCACGCTGCAGATGACCGGCGCCGAAGAACCCCTGGCCAAGGAGGAGCAGGACCTGCTGGACAGGGTGCACCGCTTCGCCGCCGAGGTGATGCGGCCCATCGGTGAGCGGCTGGACCGCATGACGCCCGAGGAGGTCATCGCGGCGGCCTCACCGCTATGGCAGGTGTTCACAGAATTCGCCCAGCTGGGCGTCGGCGTGGACCAGCTGCTGGCCTTCGAGCCGGCCCAGGCCGCCAGGGCTGCCTGCCTGATCCTCGAGGAACTGGGCTGGGGCGATGCGGGCCTGGCCAGCTCGCTCGGGGTGTCCATGTTCCCGCGGTGGATGGCGGCCGCGTTCGGCAACCAGCATCTGCTCGAGCTGACACCCGGTTCGAAGCTCGGCTGCTGGGCGACCACCGAGCCTGGCCACGGCTCCGATCAGCTCGATCCCGGCCGCCAGATCTTCTATCCCAGCGGTGACTACGGCCAACCCGACTGCGTGGCGGCGCTGTCCGCGGACCGGGTCGTGATCAACGGGCGGAAGGCAGACTGGATCTCCAACGGCACGATCGCCGAAGTCTGCATCCTCTACTGCGCCGCCGACACCGGCCTCGGGCCCGATCCGGAACGGGGCTGCGTGGTCATCGTGCCGATGGATGCCCCGGGCGTCAGCCGCGGGGCGCCGCTGGACAAGCTCGGGCAGCGGGCCCTGAACCAGGGCGCGGTCATCTTCGACAACGTGATGCTGCCCGTCTCGAACGTGCTGGCCGGCCCGGACGACTACCAGCGGGCCGCCTACCAGGTCCTCGTCCTCGGCAACGCGTGCATGGGCGCCATCTTCACCGGCACCGCGCGGGCGGCCTACGAGCTGGCGCTGGACTACGCGCGCGAGCGCAGGCAGGGCGGCGCGCCCATCGCAGCACACCAGAGCGTGGCCTACCGGCTGTTCCACATGTACCGCAAGGTCGAGGCGGCCCGGGCGCTGGCCCGCCGGGCGATGCTGTACAACTTCACCCAGCCGGTCCCCGCGCTCCAGGTGGCCATGGCGTCCAAGGTCACCGGCACTCAGAGTGCGTTCGACGTCGCCAGCGACGCGCTGCAGATATTCTGCGGCGCAGGCATCCGCCGTGACCGCCCCATCGAGAAGATATTCCGGGACGCCCGGCTGTCGATGATCGAGGACGGCTGCAACGAGATCCTGGCCATCAAGGGCGGCCGGTACCTGGCTGACGGCCATGGAATTTGACGTCCTGAAATTCAGCACTTCTTCCTGATCTACAAGGAGCTGGAGCCGGGCAAAAGCGTCGAGGGCGCGTCCCGGGCCGGCCGCGCCGCCGCCGAGGCCGAGGTCGAGGCCTCCCGGCGCCGCCTGCGGGGAGGCCCCGGAAGCCAGCGCCAGGCTGACGCAGGACTGATACCAGGTGGCGTTCGGAAAAATGAACTAGATCACCGGGCCGGGCCGCCGTACCTACCTGAAGGCCGCGAGGCCGGTGATGGCGCGGCCCACAATGAGCGTCTGCATGGTCTCGGTGCCTTCGAAGGTGTGGATCGCCTCCAGGTCGGCCATGTGCCGGGCGACCTGGTAGTCGAGCAGGATACCGTTGCCGCCGAGCATGTCGCGGGCGTCGGCGGCTATCGCGCGGGCCTTGCGGGTGTTGTGCATCTTGGCCAGCCCAGCCACGGTTGGGGTCAGCAGGCCGGCCTCGGCCAGGCGGCCGATCTGCAGGCAGTACAGCTGCATCGCGGTGAGGTCGGCCAGCATCGATACCAGCCGCTGCTGGATGATCTGGAAGCTGGCCAGCGGCTCGCCGAACTGGCGCCGCTCCAGCGCGTACCGCACGGCGGTGTCATAGGCGGCGGTGGCGTGGCCCAGCGCCGCCCAGGCGCAGGTGCTCCGGGTGGCGGCCAGGACCCGGGTGGTGTCCTTGAACGAGCCCGCCCCGGGCAGCCGGTTCCCGGCCGGCACGCGCACGTTCTCCAGCGTGATGTCGGCCTGCCACACCGAGCGCAGCGACACCTTCCCCTCGATAACCCGGGCCTGGTAGCCCGGCGATCCCTTCTCCACGACGAACGCGTTGACCTGGCCGTCGTCGGTGCTGCGGGCCCATACGACGACCAGGTCGGCGACGGTGCCCAGGCCGATCCAGCGTTTGCGGCCGTTCAGTACCCAGCTGTCGCCGTCCCGGCGGGCCGAAGTTTCCAGGGCGACTGAGTCCGAGCCGTGCTCCGGCTCGGTCAGCGCGAAGGCGCCCAGCTTGTCCATCCGGGCCATGTCAGGCAGCCAGCGCGCCTTCTGCTCTGCCGAGCCGCACATCGCGATCGCCATCATGGCCAGGCCCGCGTGCACGCCCAGGAACACGCCGAGGCTGCCGTCGCCGCGGTGCAGTTCCATCGTGACCAGCCCGCACGCCATCGGGCTCATCCCGGCGCATCCGTATCCCTGGATGTCCTCGCCGACGATGCCGAGCTGGGGCAGCCGCCTGACCAGCGGCCAGCAGATCTCGGCCCGTTCCCAGTAGGGGCCGACGGCCGGCACGACCTCCTCGTCGACGAACCGCCGGACGGTGATGAAGTGAGACCATTGCTCGTCGGTGAACTGCTCGCGGACGGAGAAGAAGTCCGTCCCGAGGGATTCCCCGAGATGCGCGCTCGTCACCTGCGTCATGACTGGCACCCCTCCGCGGTGAGGTCGGCGTTGAGGAACGCCTCCACGGCCGAGGCCAGGCGTTCCGCGTCGGCGGCCAGCTCGAGGTGGCCGCCGTGGTAGATGTGCAGCCGGCTGCGTGGTATCAGCCGGTGCATGATCCGCGCGTTGACCAGCGGGATGATGGGGTCATCGTCACCGGCCAGGATCAGGGTGGGCGGCCGCAGCTTCCGCAGCCACGGCAGGCTGGTCCAGCCGAGGCTGGAGATCAGCTGGTAGTAGTAGCCCCGGTCCGGGCCCAGCCGGCTGGTGGCGTGCAGCAGGTCCCGGGCTGCGATCGGGTCTGTCCGCGCGCTGCCGCCATACAGCTCGGCGGCGACGCGGGCCGCGTATGACGGGTCCCGGTGGCGTCGCGGCCGCAGTATGCGCAGCAGGACGCGCGGACGCCCGGGGACCATCAGCGCGCCCGGTGCGGTCGCCACCAGCACCAGGCGGCGCACCCGGTCCGGGCGGCTCAGCGCGAACTGCTGCGCGAGCCCGCCGCCCCACGAGATGCCCAGAACGTCGGCCTGCTCATGGCCCAGCTGGTCAAGCAGCCCCGCCAGCAGCGACGGCAGCGTGCCCACGTGGTACGGGACGGCCGGGGCCGGCGAGCCGCCGATACCCGGCAGGTCGAACCGGATGACCCCTCGCCGCGGATCGAGCGCGTCCACGAATGGCTGGAACAGTTCCAGGCTGGCGCCGATGCCGTTGCACAGCAGCAACGGCAGCCACTCTGGGGTTCCTTCCCGCACCGCGACGCGGATGGGACGGCGGCCGATGGTAAGGATCCGCATCCGCGCGGCCGGCCCAGCCCGCCCACGCTGGCTCAGGGCCCGGCCCCGCCCAGATTCCGCGCTGTCTCCGGTGGCGGGCCCGGGACGGGGCGGGTCAGTGGTCATAGACGTACGTTCCTGGTGCGTCGCAGATCGGCACCAGCCCGCCGCCGCCCAGTTCCCCGGGCGCGGCCTTCTCCTCCCCGCAGCGTTCGGCCAGCCAGTCCGCGTAGTCCGGCCACCAGGACCCGTCGCGGGTCTCCGCGCGCCCCAGCCACTGCTGGGGATCTTCCGGGCACTCCTTGGCTAGCTGGTACCTGGCCTTGTCGTTGCCAGGCGGGTTGACCATGGCGGCGATGTGACCGCTGGTGGACAGCACGAACCGCTCCCGGCCGGCCAGCAGCTGGGTGGACCGGTAGCAGCTCTGCCAGGGGCAGATGTGATCGGTGATCCCGGCGACCAGGTAAGTGTCCCGGTCGACCGCAGCCAGGTCCACCGGTGAGCCAAGCATTGTGGCGCGGCCCGGCCTGACCAGCGCGTTGGCGACGCCGAGCTGGAGGAAGTCCTGGTGCAGGCCCGCGGTCATCCGGGTGGTGTCCGCGTTCCAGTACAGGATGTCAAACGGCGGCGGCTTCCGGCCGAGCAGGTAGTTGTTGACCCAGTAGTTCCAGATCAGGTCGTTCGGGCGCAGCCAGGCGAACACCTCGGCCAGCGACCGGCCGTCCAGATAACCACGGGCCCGGGACCTGGCCGCGGCCAGCCGCGCGGTCCGCTCGTCGACGACCGCGCTGGCCAGGCCCGCGCGCGCCTGGTCCAGCACGGTGACCAGGAGGGTCAAAGCAGCGATCCGGTCCTGCTGGCCGGCGTGCGCCAGGTGCGCGGCCACCATCGCGGCGATGATTCCGCCGGAGCAGGCCCCGGCGAGCGCGGTCTGCTCGCTCCCGGTGATCCGCGCGGCCGCGTCCATGGCGTCCAAGACAGCCTGGCCATACGTGTCGAGATCCCATTTCGCGTGCCGGGCGTCCGGGTTGCGCCAGGAGATCATGAACACCTGCTGGCCGCGGCCGACCAGGTACTCCGCCATGCTCCGGCCGGGTGCCAGGTCCATCACGTAGAACTTGTTGATCACTGGCGGGACGATCACCAGCGGGACATGCCGGACCGCGGCCGTGGCCGGGCGGTACTGGATCAGCTCGAACACCGGAGTCCGCGCAATCACCGATCCGGGCGTGACGGCTAGGTCCACGCCGACCTCGAACGCGTCCGGCTCCACCATCGACGGCACGCGGGGGGCAGCCGCTATGTCAGCAGCGAAATGCCGCACGCCCGCCACGGCGCTGCCGCCGCCGGTGTCAACAGCCGCCTTCACCGCGGCCGGGTTCAGCAGCGGATTATTGCTCGGGGCCAGCGCGTCGATCAGGTTGGTCAGCACGAATCCAACCCGTTCGGAATCCGCCCAGTCCAGGCCGGCGCCGGCTACCAGGCCTTCCGCGCTCTCCGCGGTGAACAGGTACGCCTGCATCGCGCGGCGGAGCAGCGGATTACCTGCCCAGCCCGGGTCGGCGAACCGCCGGTCCCGCCGGGACGGCTGCACTTGCGAAGTGCCCACGGCGATGCGGGCCAGTTCGCTGAGCAGCCGGCCTCCGCGCCCGGCGACCAGCTGCGGCCGGCTGGCCAGCGCGGCGGCCAGGCGCAGGCCGGAACCGCCTGGGTTCACCCGGCGCAGCGCGCCGATGGCCGCATCGGTGAGCAGCAGGTCTAGGGGCGCCGCCGCGGCATCCGCAGCGGCTGATCTGATCGTGTCGCTGTCCGGGTTCATGATCTCTCCTCCAGCTGAGCCTAAGCAGCGGGACGCGTTCTGCCATTGGTCGCCCGTCACAAACCCGGGATCAGCGATGGTTCTGCGGGCACAGCTTCGCCACGGAAAGCCCCAGAGCAGATATGGGGGAGCATACGCATGCCTGGGGCATCAGATAATGACAGGGAAGTGGCATGGCCCGGCAAGGAATATGCAGACGGACCTCGGCTGGGAATTGATGAAGCGATCCCGGCTGCCGGGCCATAGGCGCGCGCTATCAGCCGCCGCTGTGCGTGCCCGCCTGAATGTGTAAGAATCCGCAGGTGGAGACGGATCATCCCGCGGTCGCCGAGCTGATGGCCGGCGTGGCGGCAGCGGTGGGCCACCGGGCCGCGGCGGTGTACGACGATGTTTACCAGGTAATACTCCGGGAGATCCCGCAACTCCGCGACGACAAGCCGGTACAGGCCCTGCTGGGTTCGAGCGTGCACAGCAACGTCAACACGTGCCTGCAGATCATGCAGTACCAGATCGACCTGGCCGACGTGCAGGCCCCAGCCGCGGCCGTGGAATACGCGCGCCGGCTGGCGCAGCGCGGCTCGCCGCTGACCGCGCTGCTGCGCGCCTACCGGGTCGGGCACGCATGCTTCTCCGACTGGCTGCTGAGGGAGCTGGCCCGGCAGGCAGATGACGCCCAGCTGATAACCGCCACCACACTCGGCATGTCCAAGATCGTGGCCGGGTACATCGACCAGACTTCCGAGGAGATCGTCGCGGCCTATACGCGCGAGCGAGAGAACTGGCTGCGGAACCGGAGCGCGGCGCGGGCCGCCCGGATCCGTGATCTGCTGTCGGGCAAACGGATCGATGTGCGCGCCGCGGAGGCCATCTTGGGCTACCGGCTGCGGCAGTACCACGTGGGCGTGACGTGCTGGGCGGACGACGTGGCGGCCACCGCGGACGAGATCACCCGGCTCGAGCGCGCGGTTGGCCGTGTCGCCGCGCAAGGGGCCTGCTCCGGCGATCCGCTGTTCCTGCCCCGCGACGAATCGAGCGCGTGGGCGTGGCTGCCGCTCGGGATCCGCGACAGGTTCGACTCCGCGGCGGCCGGCACGGTCAGCGTGGACAGCGACATCCATTTCGCCTTCGGCGACGTGGAAAAGGGCACGGCGGGTTTCCGCCTGACTCACCAGCAGGCCGTCGCTGCCCAGGCGGTGGCGGTGGCCGCGGGATCTCCAGCGCCCGGGGTGGTGGTGTTCGGCGACGTCGCGCCCGTGGCGATGATGCTCGAATCCGCCGAACTACTGCGGGCCTGGGTGCTCAGTACGCTGGCGGGACTGGCCACCGACGACGAGAACCACGCTCGCCTCCGCGACACCCTGCTGATCTTCCTGCAGAGCGGGGGCAGCTACAAGACGACCGCCGAACAGCTGATGCTGCACAAGAACACCGTCCAGTACCGGATCCGCAAGGCGCAGGACAGTCTCGGCCGGCCGGTGGGCGATGACCGTCACGACGTGGAACTCGCGCTGCAGGCCAGCCACTGGCTCGGTTCGGCGGTGCTGCAACCCAGCACGGCACCGGCACCGCGCCGGGTGTAAGCACGTCCCGGCAGGCAGATGCCGGGTGCGCCGTTCGGGTGAAGCTATCTCGTGGCGGCACCGGCAGGCAGGGGTGCCTGGGCCGCGGTCCATGATGAACCGTGCATAGTCAGCAGCAACCCCTGGGTGTTGCCCGCGGAATCGTTGTAGCCGCCAATGGCGGTGCACGCGGTGGCTGATGGGCAGGCTATCGCGGTGATGCCGCCGTAGGGGTTGGTGGCGGCGCCGGCCGGAAGCGGTGCCCTGGCGGCGGCCCATGACACTTCGTGCCTGGTCAGCAGCAGCACCTCGGTGTTGCCCGAGGAGTTCTCGTAGCTGCCGCCGGCGGTGCACGCGGTGGCTGATGGGCAGGCCACCGCGGTGATGCTGGTGGCCGGGTTGGTGGCGGCGCCGGCCGGAACCGGTGCCGTGGCGGCGGCCCATGACGACGGTTGCCTGGTCAGCAGCAGCCCCCCGCCGTTGCTCGGGGACTCCTCGTAGTCGCCGACGGTGACGCATCCGGTGCCAGCCGGGCAGGCCGCCGCCCAGATGCTGGTGTACACGCTGGTGATGCCGCGGGGCAGCGGTGCGGTAGCCGCGGTCCACGACGATCCGTGCCTGGTCAGCAGCAGCCCCTCATTGCCTGCCGGTGGGGAGTCGGCATTGCCGTACCAGCCGGTGGCGACGCATGCGGTGGGACACCGGCACGCTATCCCCTTGATATAGATGTAGGGGCTGGCGGGGGCACCGGCGGGCATCGGTGTTGTGGCCGCCTTCCATGATGATCCGCACATGGTCAGCAGGAACAGATGGGTTTTGCCCGAGGAGTCATTGTAGGTGCCGACGGCGGTGCACATGGCCGCCGACGGGCAGTCCAGAACCGAGATTCCGGCACCAAAATTGACGGCGGCGCCGGCCGGCAGCGGTGCGGTGGCCGCGGTCCACGATGATCCGCGCATGGTCAGCAGGAACAGATGGGTGTTGAACGAGGAGTTGACCCAGTCACCAACGGCCACGCATTCTCGGGATGACGGGCACGCTATCGAGGTGACGCTGGCCCCGAATTTGGCCACGGCGCCGGCCGGCAGCGGTGCTTTGGCCGCGGTCCACGACGAGCCGTGCCCGGTCACCAGCAGCCCCTGATAGCTGCCCGACGAGTCCTCGTAGCTGCCGATGGCCACGCATTCCTGGACTGAGAGGCAGGCCACGCCAGAGATGGTGGGCTGCGGCCTGGCGGCCGCGCCGGCCGGGACGGGGGCCTTGGCCGCGGTCCACGACGAGCCGTGCCCGGTCAGCAGCAGGCCCTGAAAGGTGAACGAGGAGTCGTAGTAGTACCCGGCGGCCACGCATTCCTGGGCTGAGGGGCAGGCCACGCCGGAGACTGTGGTCACGGATGTGCCGCCCGCGCCCGGGGGGCGGGGCGCTGTGCCAGCCGGCCACCTGGCCTGCGTGGCCACCGATGCCGGGGTACCGGTGGCGGGGGCGCTGGGTGGCGCGCCCCCGGCCTGGGCCGCACTCAGGCGAGCTCCGCTGCTGGCTGAGACCGTGGGCCGCAGTTCAGTCCGGTAGGCCGTGCCATAGCTGGCGAGCGTGACCGCGCTCAGGGCGGCAGCCGGCCCGCCGCTGGCTGCCGGTGCGGGATCTGTGCCGGGCTGCCCGCCACCTGCCGCTGGACCAGCCAGGCCAACCAGGCCGGCCAGGAGGACGGTAACCGCCGCCGCTGTTGCCGGTGCTGCCAGTCTCATGCGTCACGACTCCCGCCTGCTCAGTTACCCGCACGCGGCGCAATGGACCAGAAGGCCGGCCTGGTGAATGCGGGCCGCAAGCCACTCCTGGTTGACCGCAACGATGAAGACCCCGTTTGAACTTAGCGTAGCACGGCCATTACTATCTGTAGCCAAAGTTCGGGACCTGCAGGCGTGCGCTTACAGCTGGCCACAGTGGCCCGGCGAAGAGCAGGTGCCGGTCAGCCTCGCCCGCGCGACGGGCTGATCCTCGCTGGTGACACGGTGATCTCGATCATTAGCGTTCCCGCCGCAATGGGATGCCCGCCAGGCGGTGATGCTGCCGCCGGCATGCCCGGCAGTGCACGGCTACCTGGCTAGCTTCGCCTGAAGAAGTGGCGAAAGCATCATCAGCGATCAGTACCTGATCATTGCCGCACAGTGGCTTGCCGCAATGGTGGCAGACCCCGTCGATCCGGTTCTGCCGTTGGCTGGTGCCGCACTCGGCGCACTCCCAGGCCATAACTTCCTCCCAGCGTGCCTCAGCCCAACTCGCTGGCCGCGGAATCCTGGCGCCCCAGTGTCTCGAGCGTCAGATCACGGAGCCGCTTCCACTCATCGCCGATCCGGGTTTCCATCGCGTCGTCGGTGTAAGCGCCCTTGACCACGATCCGGACCTTCGTGGTGCCGCGCTCCGGGCGGATGCCACCGCTGTGCACCTCTTCGCCGGTAAGGATTATGTGGAAATCGATGGGGTAAACGCCCTCATACCGCCTGCCGGCGATATCCCAGTAACGCTGCACCAGGTCGGCCCGCCTGCCGCTGCGCGGTGGGTTCTCGATCACGCGCTTGACGTAATAGCCCTCCTCGCTCATCGCGTTTGTCAGCGCGATCACCGTCTCGTCCCCCGGGACCACAGCGAATTCATCCGCGTAGCTGTCGCGGTCGCTGTCTTCCGCCGCGCGGTCCGGAACGACCCGGATGTCCTGGTACCGGATGCTGGCCAGGCTCAGCCGGAAGCTGGCGTCCAGACGCGTCCTGATGCTGGCCGCCACCGCACGCCGGCGCGGCCCGAGCGAGTTAAACAGCCATACCCCGGTTACGCCGGAGAGCGTCCCGTGCATGGTGGCCTGGACCCGGCCGGATACTTCATCCCCGGGATCGACTTCGCCCGCGAACCGGATCGAAAGCGTTAGCCGCGCCGCCCGGATCTCCCGATCTTCGTCCTGCTCGTCTGGCCGTAGCCGTTTCAGTTCAAGCGATTGGCGTCCATCCGGCATGAGCTCGCGCACCGCGCTCGTGGGACCGCTGGCTCGCTGAAGAATTCGCCAGCTGTGAATATCTCCCCAGCTCGCCGGGAACTCCAGCCGCAGCAGATCTATCACATCCAGACTGAGTGGTTTGCCGTGATCGGGACCGAACTCGGCCCACTGGATGTCCAGCTCAAAAGCGTGGCGGTCCGACTCGGGGACGATCGAAGGGGTGATCCAGACTGGTCCCGAGGGGATGTCCGGCTCAGCGCGCAGTTCGTAATGCCGCCTGAAGTTCCACGTGCTGGACGACGGCGCGTCTCCGGCACGGAACACCGGGTGCTCCGTGGTGCCGCCAGCCAGCGGCACAACCGGGCCCGCGACCTGATCACCAACTTTGATGCCGGACGGCCCCAGAACCACCAGGCACCCAGCGCAATAGCGCATCGCGGCGTCCGGTGCTGGCAGCTGGTTCCGCCGTCGCCACACCCGCTCCTGGTCGGGCCGCCCGAACGTGAGCAGCATGGTGATGTCACCCTCGACCGGTTTCAGGACGGTCTGATAATCGTCGCCCTGCGAGCCGAGAGTGATTTCTCCTTGCAACTGCTCGACTAGCTGCAGCCCGGCCGCCTTCGGGTGCAGCGGCACCGGCAGGCCCAGGCGTACCCGAACTGCGGCGCGCCGGACCCGCAGATACGCCCAGGTCGCGGCTATCCCGCCCGCCAGCAGGCAAATCAGGCCTGCGATCAGGCTCAGCGAGATAGTGCTGGCCCCGATCACCACTAGGCCGCTACCAGCCACCCCGGCCACGAGCCACCAGCCGCTGGTCCCTGCCGTTCCAGCCCGGATGCGGGCGCAGTCGCCGCAATGAGTGGGCCGGACGTTCTGCAGGCCCGGGCCACCGCCTTCGCGGCCGAGTAACTTCTCCATCCACCGCGGGGAAGCCACGACATGCCTCGCGCACCCTGGCCGCCAGCAATGGTGGCAGAGCGCGAAGACCCGCGACGAGCCGCACTTGTAACAGCGGACCACCGATGCCCACGGCTCGACGGTAAGCTCCACGTGATCGCCCCGCTCAACGTCCAGCCGGCAGGCGGTCGAATCGCTCGCGAAGCGCTCGCCGCAGTGCATTGATCTCGCGGACGACCGGCTTGCTCTCCGCGCGCAGGAAGCCATACACGTAGATCCGCAAGTCGCCGCTTTCGACCGAGGTCCGGTACGTCATACCGCCCGGGACGCTGCGCTCGCGCTGGGCTGTGTACCGCTCGCCCCTGACATACAGGGCGAGCTGCAGCTGGTCCGGCCCGTGTGCGCGATATGCGATGATGCGGCAGTTCCCCGGATCGGCGCCCTCTAGCGAGACAGACCTGAACCCCCGGTTCCTCAGCGCCATCTTGATGTCATCAATCCGCATCTCACCGGGGATCACCTCATCGAAATACAGCCATTGATACGGGGACATTATGCGCCGGGCGAAGGCGTCGTACAATGGCAGCGAAAAATCGATGGTCATGGTGCTCTGGAGCTTCAGGCCGGGGCGCCGGGGCTGGCATTGCCTTCCGGTTGCATCATAAAGGCGGGCATCCATGCCTGACAGCAGGCGGTTCACGGTCACTTCGATACGGCCGCTAAGCTTTTCTTGCTTGTACAGCTCGCCGGGATTCGATATTGACAGCACCATCTCCCCGCTGCTCAGCGTGATGATCTCCTCATCCGCCTGCCGGGCGTCACGCCCGCCCTCTGCGCCAGGCGCTGATTCTTCGCGGGCCAGCGGAACCCGTGACCACTCCAGTCCGCCTTTACAGCCCTCGTGTTCTTGCTCCGGGTTGTACCCAACCTGTGGCTGACCGTCCGCCGTCAGTGCCAGTGAGCTTAGCGACGTGTGCGTGGGCCAGCTAACGAAGACGTTGCTGACCTCGGCCTCCGCCCCGTGCGCCAGGTCGCGCGGCAGACGCAGGCGTACCGTCAGCCGGAGCCACAAATCTGGCACGAAATCGAGCTGCCGCTCGGGTGATCTCCTGATCACCTCGGCGCGGTCGGCCTGAAGCGCGGATACATCCGACGCATCCTCGGCGCGCCGCCGCCGCAGTGGCGGCGCGTCATCGTCGCGAAATTCGGCTGTATCAGGATCATCTAATTCTATGTCGATCCGTACTGGAACGATCTTCGGCGGCGCCGGCTGGTAGCTTTGTGAAATTACACAGGCTTTGCTGCCCGGGCTTATCTGCTCGGCCTGGCCTGACCCGGCCGGTGCGGGGAGAAGTGCCCGGATCGGGATAGAGCCATAATTGGCCTGCAGCCCAAGCAGCTTCTCCAGGCCTGTCGCCTCGTAGTCGGTGAGCGCGAGGAAACCGATGATAGCTTCACCGGCCGGGCCAGCACCACCGCGCCGCCCGCCAGCCACATCCTGGTACGCCTGCCGGGTGAAGTATTTCTCTCCGTCGTAGGGAAGGGTGAACTTGATTAACCCCGTGGGTGCTGTCACCTCACGAACGTCAGCATTTAGCGAGATCTCCTGGCTGTACCCATATCGTTCCTCGATCCCGGCGCTCTCCAGCCAGGCGCGTGCCCGGACCGGCTCATTACCCAGATTCCGTAACGGGACCGACGCGCGCATCACCCCGAACCCGAGAATCCGGAGAATTCGGGCATATAGCCTCCGGAGAGCCTCGTAGGCTAACCTCGGCAGGCTATATCGGGGTGGCTCGCCCGCGATAGGACGTTTCCTGGGCGGCTGGGGCCGCTGCACTCCAGTGCGGCCGCTCCCGGGCGCACCTGTGCTGTCGGGCGACGGAGCTGGCGCGTTCACTAGCGCCCCCTTAGGTTCCTTAGGTTCCTTTAGTCTCGATCACCCCGATACCTCCATTGTCGCTAATAGAGGCGTGCTGTCCATGCCCGAATAGAGCGGCTGGTAAGCGCGGGAGGCAGGGCCGGCGACGGGTGTCAGCTTTTGTCCCGGGAATCACAGTTCGGGCGGCCGGGAAGCGTTTGCCAGCCCAGCCGGCGGGCCGGGGGCGCCAGGACCAGCGGGGAGCACCCGAGGTCACGTGCGCGGAGCGCCGACGGCTGGGCGCGTCAGGAACAGGTAAGGCTGGGCAGCGGTACCGTGACGGGTTCAGCGTGCTGGTTCACGATGGTCGCCTCGCCGCCAGTGAGATCAGCCACGAATGTGCAGAGTGTGGTGGTCCGCGCGGCGCCCGTTGGCTCGGCCCGGACGCCGCTGGGTGGCGCGCCGGCCAGCACCCGCACGAACCAGCCCGGGTCCGGTTCGCAGGCCGGGATGGGCAGCGCGGCCAGCACCGCCCCGCGGCGCAGGCTGGTGCCGTGCGGGCTGGCCGCCGCGTCGGCGACGTACCGGCCGTGGTTGGTGTGCCAGCCGACCGGGCCGTCTGTGCCGACCTCCCGCCACGCCAGCTGGCCGGCCGAAGACTCGACGGTCACGATGCGGCCGGCCCGGTCGCCGATCGTGTACGCGAACCCGCCGGCCGAGGGATGCTGGCCCAGGTAGCCGATGGCCTGATCCACCGCGCCCGCCACGAGCTGCAGCCCACGGGCGACGAAATGCCGGCCGGCGCCCGGCCCGGGCGACCCCGCCTGCATGTGGTCGATGCTCCACACCAGGCCGGAGCCGGTCACGGTGAACGTGGTGCTCGGCAGGAACCCGGGCTTGGCGAACGTGGCGACTGGCTGCTGGTCATCCAGCGCCAGCGTGAGCAGCACGCACCGGTCGGTGAAGAAGTCCGGCTCATCCTCGTTGTGGGCGATAAAAGAGCGCTGGCGCCGCCACGCCAGGTCGCTGCAGCCGGTGCCTTCGTCAGTGCTGTCCGGTTCGATGACGCCGAGGTCGCCGCGGAAGTTCAGCAGTGCGAGGTCATCCAGCGGCACCCTGGCCCCAGCAGCGAGCGCGGTCAGCTCAGCCCATGGCTGGGGGAAGCGGGACTCGGTCGCCTGGCATACGGCGGCGAATCTGTCCCGGCCCGGCTCCCGGGCGACATGGCGCCGCAGCGCGGCCAGGCCCGGCAGTCCCTCGACGATCTCACCGATCTCCGTCCGCAGGTGCGCGCCAAGGCTGGTAAACGCCTCGATGGCCGGTCCGCGCACGACCAGCCACGGCACCGGGCCGAGCCGCCGCTGCACCAGCCGCACCGTCATATTCCCCATCCTCGTGAAAGACGGGCCGGCGGGCGGGCCGGCCGCTACGGCGTCTTGACCGGCAGGTCCGAGCAGACGCTGGCCGGCTGGTTGCCGGTCATCCGGCAGATCGCGGCGGTCATGTAATTCGCGGCCCCGATCGCCCCCTGGGCGATCGGGCTGGACGGGTCGTGCAGCGCGGCAGCGATCTGGGCCCACGTCTTGCCCTGCAGGATCTGCGGGTTGTACAGCGGCGCAACGATCATGTATTTGCCGTCGAAGTAGATGAACGGATAGCTGTTCGCGTCGAACTTGTCCCAGATCGCCTGCTGCTGGGGCGTGGTGGCCTGCAGCGGCGTACTCTTCACCGTCTCGTTCTCCACCGGGGTAAAAGCCAGGTACCGGCTGGTGTACGCGGCCTGGTAGAACGTGAGCGTGGCGGTGCTGGGATAGACGTCGGTGGGCGAGGAGTGGATACCGCGCAACGGCGTGGTGAACCGGCCGAACCGGCTCAGCGCGACCGCCATCGACCAGCGCAGTGCCGCGCAGTACGGGCAGAACTCGGCTCCGATGTAGAGCATCTCCGGCTTGCCGCCCCGGGTGACTGGCGGACCGGAAATCGGCTTCACCGGGTCCGGGGTGAAGGCCGGGACCGAGCCGCCGCCCACGGTGCTGAGCACGCTGACCGGGACACTGGTCACCTGCCGGGCCACGCTGGCGGGCAGCACGGTGCCCGCGGCTGAGCTGGTCCTGGGCGTGCCCCGGCCGGCCTTGACGACCACGAAGACGACCACCACGGCGATCACCAGGACGACGATGCCGGCGGTGATGAGCACCCGGTTACGGACCTCCCGGCGCCGGGCCGCAGCACGCTGCTCGGCGATCCGGGCCCGGGCGGTCTGCTGCCGGGTTCGGTCTGCCTTGCTCATCCGTGCCCCGGCTCTCCCGTATCCGTGCCCCGGCTCGCCCGTGCTGAGCGGCGTGACGGCAGGCCCGGCCGGGCCGGCGTCGTGCCCGTACCTGCACGTTACCCCGCTACCGGGACGCGGAACCCGGCGCCGGCGCCGGCGGCATCGGATCCGCGCAGCCCGGTCAGAACGGGCCACTGGCCCGCAATTGTGGAGGGCAGCTACCGACCTGGCCGGTGTCGTTATCCGCTTTGGCGCCGTGCAGCCCGCGGAACCGGAAATCGGAACCCTGGAATCGGGCGGTCCCTGCTCGGTATCTACCAGGCCGGCCCGGCGCTAAAGGAGCTCTCAGCCCACGGGGTGAGCGAGGCTGTCTTTCCCCTCGATGACGCCCGGCGTGCGGGTTTCGGCTAAGGCATAGCCGTGAGCTAAAGGCGGCACTAATATGCCAAGGATGAGCCAGAGTGGTGCGAATTTGCACACGACGCGCTTCCTGGCCATCAGATGAATTTCGCGGGCAGCTTCCGTGAGGTGGTATCGCTCATCCAGGGAAGTGCGTATGACCTGCGGATTTCGAGAGTGCGGTCGCGGGATCGAGGAGCCTGCACGATGTCATCCCGGCGGGCAACAACTGGACGCATGATGAGTAAGTTGGCCAGTGAGATTGCTGAGATGGGATCGGCCGGTTAGGGCCCAGGGCGCGGCTGAGCCAGCCCGAATCCGGTGTGTTCACTAGATAGCAGGCTGGCGGCCATCTGCCGTTCCGCTAATTTCGCCGGGACGTCACCTGCGGCCGGGCACGTCATCCCCGCCGGGTGACGCGCACCAGAGGGTTCTGCCCCAGACTGGCTCGGTATGAATAAGGCTGCCCGGCGAAACGTCACGGCGGCGCACCGAGGATGCTGAGATCTCCAGGTGGACATGAGCGATGAGTGCTGAAAATGACCGGGTCGCTACGTTCGGGCGCCTCGAGGATGGGCTACGGCAGGCAGGCGACTGGTACCTGTGGGGCCCATACGTCAGTGAGCGGCAGTGGGGCACGGTGCGTGAGGACTACAGCCCCGACGGCGAGGCGTGGAACTTCCTGCCGCACGACTGGGCGCGCTCGCACGCCTACCGCTGGGGGGAGGACGGCCTGGCCGGGTTCTGCGACATCGAGCAGCGGCTGTGCCTCGGCCTGGCCCTGTGGAATGGCCGCGACCCGATCCTCAAAGAACGGATCTTCGGGCTGACCGGGGCCGAGGGCAACCACGGCGAGGACGCCAAGGAGTACTGGTGGTACCTGGACGCGCTGCCCAGCCACGCCTGGAACCGCTGGCGCTACCACTACCCGCAGCAGCCGTTCCCCTACGACGACCTGCGGGCCGAGAACGGCCGCCGCGGCAAGCACGACCCGGAGTACGAATTGCTCGACACCGGGGTGTTCGACGCCGGGTACTGGATCACCGAGGTCGACTACGCCAAGGCCAGCCCGACCGACCTGCTGATGGTGGTCCGGGTGACCAACGCTGGCCAGGACCAGGACACGCTGCATGTGCTGCCCACGGCCTGGTTCCGCAACACCTGGTCCTGGGATGTGGGCGCGGCCAAGCCGGAGATGGCGGCCACCGGGAGCACATCGGCCCAGGTCGAGCATCCGTACCTGGGCCGCCTGGAACTGCTGGCCGACAAGGGGCCGGACGGCACCGAGCCGGAACTGCTGTTCTGCGAGAACGAGACCAACGTGGCCCGGCTGTTCGGTGCCCAGCCGGAGACCCCCTACCCCAAGGACGGGATCAACGATCACGTGATCCACGGCGCGCCGACCGTCAACCCGGACCGGCGCGGCACCAAGTGCGCGGCCTGGTACAAGGTCGAGGTGGCGCCGGGCGGCACGGTCGAACTGCGGCTCCGGCTGCGGCCGAGCAAGACCCGCGCCGCGGCGGCGTTCGGCCAGACGTTCGGCCGGACGATGACGGCCCGGAAGCGCGAGGCGGATGAGTTCTACACCGGGCTGACCCCGCGCACCGCGGGCGAGGACGAAGCCCGGGTGATGCGGCAGGCGTTCGGCGGGCTGCTGTGGAGCAAGCAGCTCTACTACTACGACGTGGGCCGCTGGCTGGACGGCGACCCGGCCCAGCCGCCCCCGCCCGCCAGCCGCAAGTCCGGCCGCAACTCACGATGGCGGAACTTCAACAGTTTCGACATCATGTCCATGCCGGACAAGTGGGAGTACCCCTGGTTCGCCGCCTGGGATCTGGCCTTTCACTGCGTCGCGCTGGCCCACGTGGACCCGGCATTCGCCAAGTACCAGCTGATCCTGCTGTGCCGGGAGTGGTTCCAGCATCCGAACGGGGCGCTACCTGCCTACGAGTGGGATTTCAGCGACGTGAACCCCCCGGTCCAGGCCTGGGCCGCGCTGGAGGTGTTCTCCATCGACGGGGCCCGGGACCTGAACTTCCTGAACCGGGTGTTCGACAAGCTGCTGGTGAACTTCACCTGGTGGGTCAACAGGGAGGACGCGGGCGGCAACGACATCTTCGAGGGCGGCTTCCTGGGACTGGACAACATCGGCCCGATCGACCGGTCCCATCTGCCGGTCGGCGGCACCCTGGAGCAGTCCGACGCGACCGGCTGGATGGCCTTCTACGCGGTGGCCATGGGCTCGATCGCGGTGGTGCTGTACTGGAGCGGCCGGCCGGACACGGATCTGGTGCTCAAGTTCATGGAGCACTTCGCGGCCATCGCCGAGGCCATCGACGACCAGGGTCTGTGGGATGAGCAGGACGGCCTTTACTACGACCGGCTGCTCACCCCGGACGGCACCACGGTGCCGGTCAAGGTCCGGTCCATGGTGGGGATCATCCCGATGCTGGGTGCCGTGGTCATCGACGAGCGCATGCTCGAGCGGTCGTTCACGGTCAGCAAGCAGTTCGCGGACTACATCCAACGGCGCGGCCTGCACGACCGGGAGAAGCTGCAGGAGACCGGGCTGCTGCGCGGCGACCCGGGCGAGGAGCGGATACTGCTCAGCGTGGTCGGCCTGGACCGGCTGCAGAAACTATTCACCAAGCTGTTCAGCGAGGACGAGTTCCTGTCCCCGTACGGGCTGCGCGCGCTGTCGGCCTACCACCGGGACCATCCGTACCAGCTCGATGTCGAGGGGTTCAGCGCGACTATCGACTACGAGCCGGCCGAGTCAACCACGGACATGTTCGGCGGGAACTCCAACTGGCGCGGGCCGCTGTGGTTCCCCCTCAACTACCTCATCTGCGCGTCGCTGGAGCGCTACGGCCGCTTCTTCGGCGACGATGTAACGTTCGAGTACCCCGCCGGCTCCGGGCAGCAGCGGAATCTCGGCGACATCCTGACCGACCTGCAGTCCCGGCTCATCTCGATCTTCCTGACCGGCGCGGACGGCCGCCGCCCGTGCTTCGGCTGGGTGGACCGGCTGCAGGATGATCCGGCCTGGAAGGACAACCTGATGTTCAACGAGTACTTCCACGGCGACAACGCGGCCGGGCTCGGCGCGTCGCACCAGACCGGCTGGACCGGGGTGGTCGCCGACCTGATCCGGCGGCGGCACGGAGCCGTCCGCCCGGTTGGCGACGTGATCCGCGAGCTCCGGTCGCAGGGGGAGCGATGACTGCCGTGGCGGGCGGGCCGGCGCTGGACGAACTGCCGGGCAGCGAGTTTCCGCTGGGTGCCACCCCGGGCCAGGGCGGCACCAACTTCGCCGTGGCCTCGGGTATCGCCGACGCCGTGACGCTGTGCCTGTTCGACGGCGCGGACCGGGAGACCCAGATCCCGCTACGGGATTACGACGCCGGTGTCTGGCACGGGTTCGTCCCCGGCGTGGGCCCGGGGCAGGCCTACGGGTACCGGGTGGCCGGCCCGTATGACCCGGCCCAGGGGCTGCGGTGCAACCCGGCCAAGCTGCTGCTCGACCCGTACGCCCAGGCGATCAGCGGCGAGGTGGCGTTCGGCCCGGAAGTGCTCGGCTACGCGGTGGATGCCGCGGGCTCGCCCAGCACACTGGACTCGGCCAGGCAGATGCCGCGCAGCCTGGTCGTGGACCCGGCGTTCCGGTGGACGGACACGGCCCCGGTGCGGCGCCGCTACGCCGACACGATCATCTACGAGATGCACGTCAAGGGGTTCACCATGCGCCACCCGGGCGTGCCGGAGGAACTCCGCGGCACGTACGCCGGCCTGGCCCATGAGTCGGTCATCGGCTACCTGACCGACCTGGGCGTGACCGCCATCGAGCTGCTGCCGGTGCACCAGAACGTGCCCGAGTCGTTCCTGCCCGCCCGCGGCCTGACCAACTACTGGGGCTACAACACGATCGGGTACTTCGCGCCGCACAACGGCTACTCGGCCGCGGTGCGCGGCGGCCAGCCGGGCGGCCAGGTAGCCGAGTTCAAGGCCATGGTGAACGCGCTGCACGCGGCCGGCCTCGAGGTGCTGCTCGACGTGGTGTTCAACCACACCGCCGAAGCCGGCCCCGGCGGGCCCACGCTCTGCTTCCGGGGCCTGGACAACCCGGCCTACTACCGGCTCGACCCGGCCAACCCGAGCCAGTACATCGACACCACCGGCTGCGGGAACTCGCTCAACGCCGGGAATCCCCGGACGCTCCAGCTGATCATGGACTCGCTGCGCTACTGGATCACCGAGATGCACGTGGACGGCTACCGGTTCGATCTGGCCCCGACGCTCGCGCGCCAGGAGGGCGGCTTCGACGAGGTATCGGCGTTCTTCGATATGGTCTCGCAGGATCCGGTGGTATCCCCGGCCAAACTGATCGCCGAACCGTGGGACGTCGGCCAGCTGGACAGCTACGACCTGGGCCGCTTCCCGCCGCTGTGGCGGGAGTGGAACGGGAAGTACCGGGACAGCATGCGCGACTTCTGGCGCAGCCACCCGATCGGGATCGGCGAGTTCGCCACCCGGTTCTGCGGCTCGTCGGACCTGTATGGCGGGGCGGAGCGGCGGCGGCCGACCGCCTCGGTCAACCTGATCACCGTGCACGACGGGTTCACGCTGCGCGACCTGGTCTCCTACAACGACAAGCACAACGAGGCCAACGGCGAGGAGAACCGGGACGGGACCAGCGACAACCGGTCCTGGAACTGCGGCGTGGAGGGACCCACCGCCGATCCGGCTGTCCTGGCGCTGCGCGAGCGGCAGTCCCGGGCCATGCTCAGCACGCTGCTGCTGTCGTTCGGCGTGCCGCTGCTGGTGGCCGGGGACGAGGCGGGCCGCACCCAGCAGGGCAACAACAACGCCTACTGCCAGGACAACGACATCACCTGGGTCAACTGGTCCAGCCAGGACAAGGAACTGCTGGCTTTCACCCGGCGGCTGATCGCGTTCCGCAAGGAGCACCCGGTGTTCCGGCGGCGCCGCTTCCTGGCCGGGATGGAGGCCACCGATCTGGGCTGGTTCACCGAGGAAGGCGCGCCGATGACCGGGGATGACTGGGCCAACCCGGGCGCCCTGTCCCTGGGCATCTACCTGGACGGATGCGATGACCCGGACCGGGCCCAGGACGGCACGCTGCTGGCCGACGACGACTTCCTCGTCATGATCAACGCCTGGTGGGAGCCGCTGGACTTCGTCATCCCGCCCACCCGGGACGGGCAGGCCTGGGAGCCCGCGCTGAACAGCTACGACCTGGCCGGGGAGCCCGGGCCGGCCGGGACGCACGGCCAGGCCGGGGACAAGGTCACCGTCGGGCCACGTTCGGTGCGTGTGCTCCGCGGCCTGCACCGGGCGGCCCATTAGTCTCGGTGGGTGCGGCTCTACCTGTCGTCGTTCCGGATGGGCAACCATCCCGGGCAGCTGGCCGCCCTGGTGGGCGGCGCGGCCCGCACCGCCGTGGTCATCGGGAACGCCCTGGACG
Source organism: uncultured Actinomycetes bacterium (assembly GCA_963834515.1). Classification (GTDB taxonomy): domain Bacteria; phylum Actinomycetota; class Actinomycetes; order Streptosporangiales; family Streptosporangiaceae; genus RYN-230. The sequence goes on from CAWICB010000006.1 coordinate 38,112, forward strand.
GCCTGGCGCCCGGGGTGCGCCGCGACGGCGTCGAGCGCGAGCTGACCGCGCTGGCCGGGCTGGGCTTCGCCGCCACCGAGCTGGATCTGCGCGACTATACCGGCCAGGCGCAGCGGCTGCGCCGGGAGCTGGCTGCCGGGCTGGCCTGGGTGCGCGGTGGCAACGTGTTCATGCTCCGTTACGCGCTCGCCCGGAGCGGCGGGGATGAAGTGTTCCGTGACCTGCTGGCCGCGGACGCGCTGGTCTACGGCGGCTACAGCGCCGGCCCGTGCGTCCTGGCGCCGAGCCTGCGCGGCCTCGAACTGGTCAACGACACTGGCGAGGTCCGCCGGGTCTACGGCGCCGAGCCGGTGTGGGACGGCCTGGGCGTGCTGGACGAGGCGTTCGTCCCGCACTACCGGTCGGCCGGGCATCCGGAGACGGACGCGATGGACCGGGTCGTCGCCCGGTACCGGGCCGAGGGGGTCGCCTACCGCACGCTGCACGACGGGCAGGCCCTGGTCGTCCACGGCGGGCACAATAAGATCGTGTAGATCAGAGGGGGAGGGCGGTCATGGACAGGGACCTGGCTGATCAGGTGGTCGACGTCGCGCGCCGGGTGGTGGCCAGCGGGGCGATCTCGGCGAACGGGCACGGCAACGTGAGCCTCCGGGTTCCAGGGGCGGACGAGATGTACTTCACCGCCGGGCCGTCGCTGCGGGACCACCCGGCGTCCGCGGTGGCCCGCGTCGGGCTGGACGGGACGCTGCTGGAAGGCGAGCTGCCGCCCATCCAGGGTGCGGTGGTGGCCATGCACACCGCCATGTACGCCGATCAGCCGGAGGTCGGCTGCGTCGTGCACACGCACTCGCCGTACGCCACGGCCTACGCGGTAGCCCGCCGGCCGATCGGGTGCTGGGTGGAAGCGCTGGCCATGTTCGGCCTGCAGAGCGGCGTGCCGGTGGCCGGCTACGGGCCACGCGGCTCGGCCGAAGCGGTGGCCAGCATCCGGGCCGCGGTCACCCCGGGCGTCCCGGCCGTGCTGCTGGCCAACCATGGCGTGCTGGTCTTCCACCGCACCCCGGACCTGGCCATCCTGATCGGCGGCGTAGTCGAGGAGGCCGCGCAGGCCGGCATCAACGCGGCGGCGCTGGGCGGCCCGGCCGAGATCGAGCCCGGGCTGCGGACCGCGGCCCTGCAGCGGGCCATGACCTTCGAGAGCCAGGGCACGGTGCACGCGTAGCGGGTTGCCGGGCGGCCGGCCGTGGGTGAGGGGAAGGCCAGTGCTGGACGGCTTGGACTACGACGACAGCGACTCGCCTGCCATCGGCCTGGTGCCCGCGGGTGTCCCGTGGGAAGACGTGCGGGACCACATAAAGATCGCGCACGGCCCGCTGCTGGTGGAGCTGGGCGGCACCGGTGAGTACAGCGGCGTCTACTGGACCGGCACGGACACGGTGGTGGTTGGGGACCTTGGCTCAGATCCCGAGCAGGCCATCGACGAGTTCCGGGCCTTCCTGCAGGAGCACGGGGAAACCTGAGCCGCCGCCGCGGCCAGGCCGGGGCCGCCGCGGTCAGGCCGGGGCCGCCGCGGTCAGGCCGGGGCCGCCGCGGTCAGGCCTGAGCCGCCGCACCGGTCAGGCCAGGTGCTGGCTGAACCAGTCCCGCGCCCGGCCGCTGAACGCGTCGAAATCCACCGTGTAGGCGTCGAAATGGCCGCCTGGCCTGATGACCAGTTCCCTGGGCTGGTGAGCCGTGTCGAAGGCGGCGATGGCAAGCTCGGATGGCACCAGGTGATCCCCAGCGGCCACCAGCATCAGCAGCGGGGTAGGGCTGATCCACGGCAGGTACGTACCAGGCTCGTACTCGGTGAACATCTCCACACTGCGCAGCGTCACCTCATTGCGCCAGGAGGGTGCGCGGGTGTTGCCCGTCTCGCTGAACCATTCCCACGAATCCGGCGTCGGCAATGCCGACGGCGCCAGCGGGTCCTTGTCCACGACCGGGACCATGGCCGGCGGCTGGCCGCGGAAGCGGGCCAGCCGGTCCGCGTCGAACTGCTCCCGGAACCCGGCGATGAAATCGGCCCGGACCAGCGCGCGCAGGTTCGCGTGCCCGCTGATCAGTGGCACCTGGCTGACCACCGCCTTGACCCGCCGGTCGATCGCCGCGACGACCAGCACGTGGCCACCGGAGTAGCTGCTGCCCCAGATCCCGATCCGGCCGGGATCCACCTCCGGCAGGGTGCCGGCGAACGTGATCGCGTGCCGGTAGTCCCGGACCTGAGCCCACGGATCGATCTCCTGGCGGGGCTCGCCGTCGCTGGCACCGAAGCAGCGATTGTCAAACACCAGCGCGCTCAGCCCAGCCGCCGCGAAGGCTTCGGCGAACTTGTCCAGGTACATCTCTTTGACCGCGGAGAATCCGTGCGCCATGATCACCGCCGGGCCAGGCCAGGCGTCCCCGGCCGGGTAGAACCAGCCCCGCAACGTGACGCCATCGGCGTCGAACTCGATATCCCGCCGCGTCATCGCGGTCACCCCCGATCTCGATTTCCCTCGCTGTCCTCCCCAGTGTCAGCTGGAAACCCGCGCCGGTCCAGCCCGCCTGCCCCACGACGCGCAGGCCATCCAGCGGGCCAAGCGGTCCGGTGTCTGACGGTGCACCCGGGGTGACCGCGCTGGCGCCCGGGCCCGGCGGCGGGGATCCCGCTGACCGGGGTGTACGCCCGCCCGGCTACCGGTGGGGCCAGGAGTTTGTGCTGATCTGCCCCGACCAGCACATTGCCTGGCGGGCGGGGGACGCCGCCGAGATCAACCTCGATGTGGTGACCGGCACCGCCGCCCCGGGCGGATACTGATCCCTATTCGCCGGACTCGCCGTCGATGGATTCGCGGATCAGGTCGGCGTGGCCGTTGTGCCGGGCATACTCCTCGACCATGTGGGTGAGGATCCAGCGGAGCGAGACGCGGTCCCGCCCACCCCAGGCGGGATGCGCGTGGCGGAGCGCCTTCGCTTCGTCCTGGCCGAGCAGGTCCCGGACCACAGCCCGGGACCGGGCGACCCGGTCCGCCCACAGCGCCCGCAGCTCGCCACCCGGGTCGCTGGCCGCGCTGTGCCAGTCCCAGTCGGGGTCGGCGTCCCAGTCCACGCTGGCCCACGGCTCCGGGACCGGCTCACCGGCCGCCACTTCGGTGAACCAGGAGTCCTCCACGTAGGCCAGGTGCTTGAGCATCCCGCCCAGCGTCATCGAGGTCGGCGGCAGGGCGACCCGGAGCTGCGCGTCGTCCAGCCCGCGGCAGCGCCACTCGAACGTCGCACGCTGGAAATCCAGGAAGCCGAGCAGCGTCGCGGCTTCGCCGGCCTCATGCGGCGGCTCAGGCCGCCCGTGCTCGTCGGTCTCCACTTCATCCATGCGCCCACGCTAGCTGGCACGGCCGTCACTTACTCCCCGCGGGCAGCATGTCAGCCACTCCCCGCGGGCAGCATGTCAGCTTATGTTGACGCGTCATGCTCTGTCAGCATATGCTGACGGACATGAAGTCCACACTCGAAATCGCCGAGGGTGCCGCCAGCAGCGACCCAGACGTCGGGCTCCGCGCGGTGGCGGCGTTGCGCGTGCTCACCGAGCGGCTGGAGATCCTCCAGGTGGAGAACGCGCGCAAGCTGGGCTGGTCCTGGCAGGAGATCGCGGAACGGCTGGGCGTCACCAAGCAGACCGTGCACCGCAAGCACGGCAAGCGGCCCGGGAGCCGGTAATGCCCGGGACGGTAAGCCGGGTCCTGATCCGGGCCCTGGTCCGGGCGCGCCTGCTCGGCCGGCCCGGCGCGGATGGCTCGCTGGCGCTGCCCGCCCGTTTCGCACTGCGCCTGCACGGCTACACGCCGGCATCTGTCGAGCTGGAGATGACCCGGCGAGCCGTACCGGGAGACGTCCTGTTTGGCGGGCTGGACGCGGCCGCGCTGCGGACGATCGGGATCGACCTCGGTACGGTGCGGGCCCGGATCGAGTCGTCCTTCGGGCCCGATGTCCTGGACATGGCGGCCCGCGCGGCTGGCTGGCCCGGGACGGGCCAGCCCGGCCGCCGCCGCGGGCGGCGCCCCATCCAGCCACGGCCGGGCCGGCTGGTCCGGCTCCGGCAGGCCCATCCCGAGCTGTTCGACGAGGTGATAGCCGATGTCATCAGCGGAATGCCGCTGATTTAGGCCCGCCGCGCGCGGTACCGGTGGGCACGACTGGACCCGGGCTGTCGATTACCGGCAATCCTGCTCGTCGAGTGGGTAGGACCGGGGAGAATGCGCGCGTGCGCGGGGGCGCACCGGAACGCGCAGCTCAGCTACTTTTGGAGGGGGAAGTCGTGCCTAACCGCACTGCCTATGCCCAGGGCACACCGAACTGGGTCGACCTGCAGACCACCGACCAGACCGCGGCCAAAGGGTTCTACTCCGGCCTGTTCGGGTGGGAGTACGACGACCAGTCCATGCCGCAGGGCGGAACGTACTCGATGGCCCTGCTCCGCGGCGAGCCGGTGGCCGCGATCGCGGCCCAGCCACCAGAGATGAAGGCGGCGGGTGCGCCGCCGCTGTGGAACACCTACCTGGCCGTCGACTCGGTCGACCAGACCGCCGCCCAGGTCGAGCACGCTGGCGGCCAGCTCGCGATGGCGCCGTTCGATGTGATGGACGCCGGGCGGATGGCCTTCATCATCGACCCGTGCGGTGCCGCGGTGGCGCTGTGGCAGGCCAACAAGCACATCGGGGCCACGCTGGTCAACGAGCCCGGGGCGCTCATCTGGAACGAGCTGATCACCGGCGACCCCTCGGCCGCCGCGTTCTACACCGGGCTGCTCGGGCTGACCACCTCGACCATGGACATGGGGACCGGGGAGTACACGCTGTTCCACGCAGGTGGCGACATGGTGGGCGGTACCACCCCGCCGCCGATGCCCGGCGTGCCCAACCACTGGCACGTGTACTTCGCGGTCGAGGACGCCGACGCGGCCGCGCGGAAGGTCACCGAGCTGGGCGGCTCGATCCTGGTTGAGCCGTTCGACAGCCCGGTGGGCCGGATCGCGGTAGCCCGCGACCCGCAGGGCGCTATGTTCAGCGTCATCCAGCCGTCGCCGCCGTCGGACTGACCCACCGGCTCGTGATGGCCGGCTGATTGCTGCTGCCCGGGCAGCAGCAATCAGCCAATCATTCGTGCCTACGCTGAACGGACCAGGCCTGCGTTACGTGCTGGATGTAGGTACATGATCTCTTTCGAGCGGGAGTACACGATGCGTAACCGATGGTGGGCTCCGGTTGGCCTGGCCAGCCTGGCCCTGGTCGCCGCCGCGTGCGGCAGCTCAGCGGCGTCCGGCTCGTCCGGCGCCAGTTCCCCGTCCTCGGGTTCCTCCTCAAGTTCCTCGTCCTCGGCGGGCACCACGTCGGCCAGCTCGGCGCTGAAAACGGCCAAGATTGGCAGTCTCACCGTGCTGACCAACGCCAAGGGCTTCACGCTCTACTGGTTCGCGCCGGACACGTCCACCACGTCCAAGTGCAACGGGTCGTGCGCCCGCTACTGGCCGCCGGTCAAGGGCCCGGTCACGGCCGGCCAGGGGGTCACCGGCAAGCTCGGCACGATCACCCGGTCGGACGGGACGAAGCAGGCCACCTACAACGGGCATCCGCTGTACACCTACGTCGGCGACACCGCGCCGGGGCAGGACAAGGGCAACGGCCTCAAGCTGTCCGGCGGGCTGTGGTACGCGGTCAAGGTGTCCGGCTCGGCCGCGCCGGCCTCCACCAGCTCGTCCGGCGGCGGTGGCGGCGGGTACTGATCCGGCCCCAGGCCGCGGGTAACCATCCCTCCCCGAGCGGAAGGCGGGGCGACTTATGGCCCGAACGCTGCCTGCCCAACTCAGCCAGCCCCGCCAGCTCGCGTTCCGGGTGGCGGGGCCGGCCTGCTCGCGGCCACCGGCGCCGTGCACCTCGATCTGTACCTCACCGGCTACCGGACGATTCCGACCATCGGCGGGCTGTTCCTGCTCCAGATCATCGCGGCCTTCGGCCTGGCCGCGGCCGTGCTGGCGTCCGGCAGCCGGCTGGCCGCGGCCGCGGGCGCCGGGTTCGCCCTGGCCACCCTGGCCGGCTACCTGCTGTCCATCTGGGCCGGGCTGTTCGGGTTCACCGAGGTCCGCACCACGGCTGGGATCGTGGCCGGGATCATCGAGGTGGCCGCGTTCGCGGTGCTGGCCCTGATGGCGCTGGCCCCGCGAGCAGGCCAGCCGGCCACCGCCTCGCCGCTGGACCAGCTGGTGGCCAGCATCCCAGTGCCGCGGGCCGTGGTAGCCGGGGTGTCGGCCGCAGCCCTGATTCTGCTCGGCGTCGCGGTGGGCACGGCCAGCGGGCCCGCCGCCGCGGCTTCGTCGGGCGGCGGCCTGAAGGTGGTCAGCATCGGCGGGGCCAGCGTGCTGGCCACGGCCAGGGGCTTCACGCTGTACTGGTTCGCGCCGGACACGCCCACCGCATCCAAGTGCTACGGGTCATGTGCCGCGTACTGGCCGCCGGTCAAGGGCCCGGTCACGGCCGGGCCGGGCATCCCGGGCCGGCTCGGCACGATCAAGCGGTCCGACGGGTCGGTGCAGGCGACCTACGATGGCCACCCGCTGTACACCTACGTCGGCGACGCCGCCCCCGGCCAGGCCCGCGGCAACAACCTCAACCTGAACGGCGGCCTGTGGCACGAGGTCACCACGTCCGGCTGACCAGGTCCGCGGCTACCTGCCGTGCCGCGGGTGCCGCATGACCGGCAGCAGCAGTGGCGCCGTCACCAGTACAAACACGGTGAACGCGGTGAGCGGTAGCAGCCCGGCCGGCGCCAGCAGGCGCAGCGGATCGTGGCGCAGGGCGGGCCAGTTCGCGATCCAGTTCGCCGGGTTGTCCAGCACCAGCACAGCGCAGCCGAGCCAGACGCCAGCCGGGCGGGCCAGCCCCACCAGCACGAGCACCAGCGGATCCAGAATCACTAAGGCGACCAGGAACACCTGCACGGGAACCGGCCCGAAGGCCGCATAGGCGTGGATGCCGCCCCGGGCCAGGTCCCTGATATGCACGCCGGTGCCGTCGGCGAAGCCGGCCAGGTACCCGGCCAGCGACCACCTCGCCCACCGGGGCAGCCTGGCCCAGCGCGCGCGCAGCTGGCTGATCACCAGGCCAGCGTAGCGACGCCGGCCGTGTCATCCGCAGGTCAGCGGTGCCCCGTCCGGCCAGGGCCGGCCCGGTGCGGCACAGGTGCCGGGGACGGGCTAACGTGCGCTGTGTCAGGCTGGTCACCGGGCCTGCTGGTGCTCTGGCCCGAGACTGGAGGGATGACTCATGGCTGACAGCTCAGCCGGGGAGCATACTGCCGCGGAGATGGCTGACGCCGCGGCGGCCGGGGGCCGGGTGCAGGTACTTGACGAGGCCGAATGCCTGCGGCTGGTGGCGGCCCAGGAGGTCGGCCGGATCGCCTACAGCGGCCGGTTCGGCCCGATGGTGCTCCCGGTGAACTACCGGCTGTTCGAGGGCTCCATCGTGTTCCGCACCACGGAGGGCAGCCCCATGGATGAGGACCTGACCACGGGGATACGGGACGCTGAATACAAGATCGCTTTCGAGATCGACGACCTGGACCCGGCCCGGCAGGAGGGCTGGAGCGTGCTCATCCACGGATCGGCGCACCATGTGACAGGCGAAGACGAGCTGGCCGCGATGGCCCAGACCGGGGTCACCCCCTGGGCCGGCGGCCCCCGGAATCTGTACATGCGCATCCGGCCCACCCACATCAGCGGACGCCGGATCACCAAGCCCGGCGGTTAGCTGCTCTCCAGCGGCTGGTGGTCCCCCGTCACACCTGGGCCGGCTCGGGGCCCGGCGCGGCGGGCACCGGCAGCAGCGGCAGGCGGACGGTGAACGTACTGCCCCGGCCTTCCTGGCTGGTCACCGTGATGGTCCCGTGGTGCGCGTCCACGATGGCCTTGGTGATGGTCAGCCCGAGCCCGGTGCCCGGGATGACCTGCTCGGTGGCCACTGCGGACCGGAAGAAGCGCTCGAAGATCCGGTCACGGTCGGCCTGCGGGACGCCGATGCCGGTGTCGGTCACTGCGAGCACGGCATGGTCGCCGTGCACACCCACGCTGACCTCGATGCGCCCGCCTTCGGGGGTGAACTTCACCGCGTTGGAGAGCAGGTTGGCGAGCACCTGGGCGACCCGGATCGGGTCCGCGGCGAACCGGGGCACCTCAGCGCTGGACAGGGCCAGGCTGATGTTCTTGCCCTCGGCTTCGGGCCGCATCTCCTCGGCGGCCTGGGCCGCGATAGCGAGCATATCGGTGCCGCGCAGTTCCATGGCCAGCTGGCCGGTCTGGATCCGGGACAGGAACAGCAGGTCACCGACCAGCCGCAGCAGCCGCTGCGCGTTGCGCTCGATCACGTCGGCGAAGTGGTCCACGTTCATCCCCTTGGACCGCTCGTCCCGGAGCAGCGCGATATACCCGATGATCGAGGTGAGCGGGGTGCGCAGTTCGTGCGAGACCAGGCCGATGAACTCGTCCTTGAGCCGGTCCAGTTGGCGTAGCTGCTCGTTCTGCGCGGTCAGCTCCACCGCCTGCTGGGCCAGCCGCTGCTCGGCCCTGACCTGCCCGGTCACGTCACGGGAGATGCCGAACGTGCCGATGATCTGGCCATGGTCGTCGACCAGCGGCATTTTGGTGGTCGATACCCAGGCGTCATCCCGGCCGCTGTAGGTCTCCCGTTCCAGCTGCCCGGAGATCGGCTCGCCGGTGCGCGCGATCCGCTCCTCGTCGGCGAACGCGGCGGCCGCGTGCTGGTCGCTGAACACGTCGAAGTCGGTCTTCCCGGCCAGTTCCGCCGCGGTGCGGCCGGGTGCGTAGGCCTCGATCCAGCCTTCGCTGACGAACAGGAACCGGCTCATCAGGTCCTTGAAGTAGACCCGCTCCTCGGTCGTGGACAGCAGGTTGCCCATGCAGACCAGCTTGAGCTCGCGCAGTTCCTCAGTTTTGGGCCGGTCCGGTGGTGGCGGGCTCATCGTCGCTACCGCACCCCCGAGTCTGCCGCGGATCATGAGCATGGGCGCGGGGGGCCCTCCCTCGAGATATCTCCCCAGTTCACGCCCGCTAAACCGGCCTGAAACCAGGCCCGGCCGCTGCCTTCCGGGTGGGGGGCTGGCGGGCCCGCGGAGACACCGGCGGGCGGGCCCGCGGAGACACCGGCGGGCAGGCCCGCCCGGTGCCCCGCAGCCAGTCCCGGCAGCCGGTCAGGACGCGGCGCCGCGGCCCAGCCGCGCCGCGCCGCGGCCGAGCCGGGTGGCGCCGCTGCGCCGGGCCGCGAAGATCCGGTCGGCGGCCACGGCGAGCCCGGCGGCCAGTACCGCGGCGGCCGCCGCGATCAGGGCAATCTGCCAGCCCGGCATGCCGCCGACCACGACCGTGTGCACCGGGCTGGCCGGCCGGTGCGGGCTGGTCATGCCCGCCGGTCCGGGCGGGACGATGCTCGCGAAAGCGGCGGGGGCGGCCACGGCACTGGCCGCCGCGGCGGCCATCATGGCCACCAGGCAGGAGGCGAAACGTCGGGTGCGGATCATGGTGATTCTCCATCGGGTAGCTCTGGCCGGCCTGGCAGGCCAACGTTGGGTGGGCGGGGTGCGCGGCTAGCTGCCTTCCTGCACCTGGTAAATCGCGTCGGCGACCAGGCCGTGCGCCTTCCGGTGCACGTCCGCGGCGGCCTCCGGAGACGGCGCCTCGACCAGGCAGAACACCTGGCCCTGCGCTTCGTTGACCCAGTACCGCAGGTACCGGACGTCGTAGTCGCCCTGGGTCTGCAGGTCGGCCAGGTGGGCCTGGGCCACGTCGTCGGCCGGGACACCCCCGGCGATGTTGTGCACGTCCATGTAGAGCGGCATGCTGCCTCCCGGTCGTGGTGGTCGGTTCACCGTGACCATAGGGCGGCGGCCCCGCCGGCCGGATCGGGAGCGATTACCCAGCTTCCGGTCCTGGGTACCTAATTTCCGGCTCCGCCCGCCCATTCTGGGCCAGTGCCCCGGATCGGGCGTTATGCCTGGTAGTGCTCGGGAGGTGCGGTAGTGGAGACTGTAACGGTGCCGTTGCTGGAACGGGAAGCGCAACTGGGGTCACTGGCCGGCTACGCGGACGAGGCGGAGCGGGGTGACGGCCGGTTCGTGCTCGTCGCCGGCGAGGCAGGCGTCGGGAAGTCGGCGCTGGTCGAGCGGGCCCAGCGGGACCGGCCCGCGGCGCGCTGGTTCTGGGGCGCGTGCGACGGCCTGTTCACCCCGCGGCCACTCGGGCCGCTGTTCGATATCGCCAGCAAGCTCGGCGGTGAGCTGCTCGAGCTGTGCCGCGCCGACGCCCCCCGGGAAGACCTGTTCCGTGCGCTGCTGGGCCAGCTCAGCGAGCCCGGCACCCTGCACGTGCTGGTCGTGGAGGACATTCACTGGGCTGACGCGGCCACCGTGGACCTGCTGCGCTTCCTCGGCCGCCGCCTGCGCGACCTCCCGGTGCTGGTCATCGCCACCTACCGGGACGACGGGCTGAGCCCGGGCGAACCGCTCCGCGTCGCGCTCGGCGACTTGGCTACCCAACGCTCCACCAGGCGGATCGGCCTGGCCCCGCTCAGTGCCCACGCGGTCGGTGTGCTGGCCGCCGAGTCAGGGCTGGAAGCCGCCGCGCTGTACCGGCTCACCGGCGGCAACCCGTTCTACGTGACCGAAGTCGTGCAGTCCGGGATGGGCGATGTCCCGCCGTCGGCCCGGGACGCCGTGCTGGCCCGCGCGGCACGGCTCAGCGCCGGCCCGCGGGCCGTGCTCGACGCGGCCGCGCTGACCGGTACCCGGGCCGAGGTCACGCTGCTGGCCGTGGTGGCCGGCTGTTCGCCCGCCGCCGTCGACGAGCTGGCCGCCTCCGGGCTGGTCACCGGCGACGGGGACTGGCTGCGGTTCCGCCACGAGATCGCCCGCTGGGCGGTGGCCGAGGCGGTCCCGGCCCACCGCCGTGCCCCGCTGCACGCCAGCATCCTGTCCTTCCTGCAGTCGGCCGGCTGCGATGACGACGCCCGGCTGGCCTTCCACGCTGAGGCGGCCGACGACGCAGCGGCCGTGCTCCGGCACGCGCCCGAGGCGGCCCGCCGGGCGGCCGGCCTGGGCGCGCACCGCGAGGCGGCCGCCCAGTACGAGCGGGCCCTCCGGTTCGCCACCGGCCAGGATCCGGCCACGGTGGCCGGGCTGTACGACAGTTTCAGCTACGAGCTGGGCCTGCTGGACCGGTGGCAGGACGCGGTCGGCGCCCGGGAGCGCGCGCTCGCACTGTGGCGGCAGGCCGGCGACCCGCTCCGCGAGGGCGACACGCTGCGCTGGCTGGCCTGCGGCCTGTGCTACCTGTGCCGTGGCGGTGAAGGGCTCGCGGCCGGGATGGCCGCCGTCGCGCTGCTCGAACCGCTGGGCCCGACCGTGGAGCTGGCCTCCGCCTACTCCAGCGTGGCGTCGCTGCACATGGTGAATTATGCCAACGCCGAGGCGATCGAGCTGGCCCGGCAGGCCCAGCAGATCGCCCGGCCGCTCGGCCTGACCCGGGTGCTCAGCGACGCGCTGGACACTGAAGCGTGCGCCAGCCACGCGGCCGGCGCCGGATGGGCCGCGGCTATCCGCGCCGCGCTGGACATCGCGCTGGCCGGCGGGCATGAGGAGCAGGCCGGCCGGGCGTACACCAACGCGCAGTCGCTGTATAACGCGGAACGCTTGTTCGCCGAGGCGGAGCCCTACTTCACCGAGGGCCTCGCGTACTGCGAGGAGCACGACGTCGCCACGTACGCCGCGTTCCTGCGCAGCGAGCGGACCAGCGTGCTGGAACGGACCGGGCGCTGGGACGAGGCGGCGGCGCTGAGCGCCGAGCTGCTGGAGCGTGGCGGCCCGTCACCCATCATCCGGCTGTGCCCGCTGAACCGGCTCGGTTCGCTGCGGGCCCGCCGCGGCGAACCGGGGGCCCTGGAGTACCTGGACGAGGCCATCGGCTACGCGGACGCCGCGGGCGAGCCGCAGGGCATCATCCCGGTCCGGCTGAACCGGGCCGAAGCGTACTTCCTCGACGGGCAGGCGGCCCAGGCGCGGCGCGAGGCCGAACGGGCCGACGACGTGGCCGGCGGCGCCGACGCGTGGGAGCGCGGCGCGGTCGCCGTCTGGCTGCGCCGCACCGGCTCGGGCCGCCCGCCGCGCGGTCCGCTGGCCGCCCCCTACCAGGCCGAAATCGACGGTCACCTGGCCGAAGCGGCCCGGCTGTGGACCGGGCTGGGCTGCCGCTACGAGGCGGGCCTGGCCCTGCTCGGCGCGGCCGACGAGGAGTCGCTGCGCACCGCGCTGCGGATCTTCACCGACCTGGGTGCCGCCGCCACCGCCCGGCTGACCCGGCAGCGGATGCGTGGCCTGGGCGTCCGGTCCATCCCGGCCGGCCCGCGCACCACCACCCGCGAGCATCCCCTCGGGCTGACCCGCCGGGAGCAGGAAGTGCTCGGCCTGATCTGCGCCGGGCACACCAACGCCGAGATCGCCGGGCAGCTGTTCATCTCGGCCAAGACCGTGGACCACCACGTGTCCGCGGTGCTGGCCAAGCTCGGCGCGCCGACCCGCAACGCGGCCGCCGCGCAGGCCGCCCGGCTGGGCCTGGTACCAGCCGCCGATGTAGCCGATTTAGCGGCCGGCCAGCCGGCTGGGCCTGGGACCTGCCGCCGACTTAGGCTGCTGCCATGTCGGTGAGCTGGCCTGCGTGCTCGTATGAGGACTGGCAGGCAACCTGTGACACGCTGCACGCGCACACCCAGGTGCTCGGCAAGCTGGCCGTCCAGCTGGCCCCGCCGGAGCCCCAGCTGCAGCACACCGCGCTGCGGCTGACCGCCCGCGGCTGGGAGACCCATCCGCTGCCCGCGCCGGACGGCTCCGGGGCCCTGGTCACCGTGCTCGACCTGCACCGGCACGAGGCGGTGGTCGAGCACTCCGACGGCCGGGCGGCCCGGGTCCCGCTCACCCCGAACCGGGCGGTCGGCACGGTGACCCAGGAACTGCTGGCCGCCGTGCGCCGCCTGGGCGGGCCGGTCGCGATCGACCCCCGGCCCCAGGAGGTGTCCTGGAGCATGCCGCTCGACCAGGACACCGAGCACGCCAGCTACGACCCGGCCCAGGTGGGCGCCTACTTCGCCGCCGCCACCCAGGCCGCCCTGGTGCTGGCCGTCTACCGTGCCCCCTACCGGGGCCGGTCCACCCCGGTCAACGCGTGGTGGGGTTCCTTCGACCTGGCCGTGAGCTTGTTCTCCGGCGTCCCGGCCGACCCGCCGTCCACTGACTTCATCATGCGGAACGCAATGGATGCCCAGGACGTCGCGGTGGGCTGGTGGCCGGGTGACAGCCGGTACCCGCACGCCGCGTTCTACGCCTACGCCCATCCCGCCCCGGCTGGCTTTGGCTCGCTGACCCTCTCCCCGCCCGATGCCCGCTGGGATGCGTCGCTGGGGGAGTACATCCTGGACTGGGACGTCGTCCGGTCGGCCGGCGACCCGTTCGGCACCGCGCTCGCCTTCGCCCGGTCGGCGTTCCGCCAGGCCTGCGTGGCATGCGCCTGGGACCCCGCGCTGGCGGCCAGCGCGGAAGGCAACCCCCCTCCGGTCAGCTGAGGCCCGCGCTGGGCGGCAGCCGGGGCACGCCGGCCGTCACCCGGGCCGACTGACGGGCCCGGGGTGATGGATAAGACGAAAGTCCCGGCTGCGCAGGCAGATGGCCCCTGCGGCCCGGCTTCCTGCGCAGGCACACTGAAACCGGGGAGGGAGGGATCACGATGAGGCAGAACCGGGCCGCGGGCCCCAGGCCACCGCGCCCGCGGTGGCTCCGCGAGGTATGGCCGGACCACAACCCGCTGCGCCGCACCTCGGACCGGGCGGAAGCGGCCATCCTGGCCGCCGCGCTGATCGTGTTCCTGGCCTGCGCGCCGCTGGTGACCATGCTGGCCTGGCACTGGGCCGACGCGGCCGCACTCCGCGTGCAGCACGGCCAGCAGTCGTCTTGGCACCAGGTCAGCGCGGTGCTGCTGGCCGACGCCCGGCCGGGCGTGGACATCGGGTACGGCGGGGTGATCGGGGCCGACGTGCGGGCCCGGTGGACCGCCCCGGACGGCAAGATCCGGACCGGTGACGTGGCCACCCCGGCCAGCGCCCTGGCGGGCAGCACGGTACGCATCTGGGTCAACGAGTCGGGTACGCTGACCGGCCCGCCGCTGCGCGACGTGCAGGCCACCGGGCAGGCCATGCTGGCCGCCGTGGTGGCCCCGTTCGCGCTGGGCGTCGCGCTGATCTGCACCGTCTCGCTGGCCCGGCAAGCCCTGGACCGCCACCGGCTGGCCGAGTGGGACGCCGACTGGCAGGCCACCGGGCCGCGCTGGAACAGTCACCGCTGAGCCGCGCCAGCCTCCGCCGTGCCGGGCTGAGCCGCCAGCCTCCGCCGTGCCGGGCTGAGCCGCGCCAGCCTCCGCGGTGCCGGGCTCAGGCAGGCACCCGTATGTCGGTCATCGCGTCGCTGACCACGACGACCGGGCACGGCGAGTGCCGCAGGCAGGCCCGGGCCACCGGCCCGATGCCGTCCGGCGCGCGCCGGGTCGCGCTGCCCAGCACCAGCAGGTCGGCCCCGGCCGCGTGATCCAGCAGCACCCGGGCCGCCAGCCCCTCCGCGATCTGGACCGCCACCGAGACAAGCGGAGCCGGGCCGAGTGTCGTGGTCACGTCGGCCTGCAGCCGGTCGGCCACCCGGCGGTGGTCCTCCGGGCCGCTGGCCAGGCAGGTATGCGAGGCGTATGGCGCTACCCGTTTCGCCGCGTCTTCCCACGCCCGGACGGCTTGCAGGGCCGCGTCCCGCAAGCCCGCTTCACGTGCTGCCCAGCGCAGCGCGGCGAGTGAGGCGAGTGACCCGTCCACGCCCACCACGATGCGCGGCAGTGCCAGTTTCTGATTCAGTGCGGCACCCCCTTAGCAGTCCGTCGGGAAGGGCCGGCCTCCGGCGAGATCGCCCGCCGCGTCCTGCTGCCGGAGGTACAAATACCCAAAGCCGGCTTCTCTCACCCACGTCTCCCATCCTGGACCCTGGGACCACCCCTGACATCACCCGCGGAGTGTGCCAGCCACGGGCGTCACCGCCGCGATCAAGGAAACCTCAGGTGAACGGCTCAGCGGCGGCGCAGTGCCGTCCGGTCCACCGGCGGGGCTGGCAGCGGCCGCCCGTGGTACCCGGCGACTTTGCCGAACCGGGTGCCCTGGGCCCATTCCCGGGCCGCCGTCACGATCTCCTCCGGCGTCCGCCCGACGAAGTTCCACCACATCAGCAGCGGCTCACCCAGCGGTTCCCCGCCGAGCAGCAGCAGCACACTGCCCGCCGCCGCGGCCAGCCGCACCTGGTTCCGGCCGGTGCGCAGGTACAGCAGGCGGCCCGGGGACAGCTCGGCGCCCGCCACCCGGGCCTGCCCGGTCACCGCGAAGACCATGTGCTCATGGGCCGGGTCCAGGCGGAGCTGCCCGCTGGCGTGCCGGGCCGCCCGCAGCTCCGCCCCGGTCACCGGGGAGAACACGGTGGCCGGTGACCGGATCCCGGCCAGCGACCCGGCGAACACGGTGACCTCGAACCCGGCCAGCCCGGCGGATGGCAGCCCGGCGTGATGCTCGAACCCGGGGACCACCGCCCGGTCCGCGGCCGGCAACGCCAGCCACAGCTGAACGCCGTGCAGCGCCGGGTCATGGTCCGCGGGCGACTCCTCGGAGTGGGCGATGCCCCGGCCGGCCGTCATCAGGTTGAGCTGGCCGGGCCGGATCATCTGCTCGCTGCCCAGGCTGTCCCGGTGCAGCACGTTCCCGGCCAGCAGCCAGGTCACGGTCTGCAGCCCGATGTGCGGGTGCGGCGGCACCTGCATGCCGGCCACCCCGTCCACCGACATCGGCCCGTAGTGGTCCACGAAGCACCAGGCCCCGACGGTGCGCCGCCGCCGCAGCGGCATGAGCCGCCGGACCTCGAGGTCGCCGACCCGGGCCACCCGGGCCATGGTCAGTTCCGGCTCGGGCCCGGCTTCCGCCGTGTCCGGCCCGCTGACGTCAGCGTCAACTGTGCTCATAACCCCTATTCTGCGCAACGCCGGCCCGTGCCACCCAGCCCGGAACCCGGATGACTCCGGGCGGCGCCGACGCCACGACCCGGCGGTGGGCGTGTGCCTGGCTGGATGCGGTACCGCCGGGGCACGGATATTACGCTGACCCTGCGGCGGCGGAGCCGGTCCGCCGCCGGCGGGCACCCCTGGCCCCCCAGCCTGGCCGGCGGAAGCCCCCACGAGGAAGGATGAGCAGCACCCGATGCGACTCGCGCGAAGCGGACCACCTGGTGGCGAGATCCCGGTCGTGGCCGGGCCCGACGGCCGGTGGCATGATCTCCGGTCAGTCACCGCCGACATCGATCCCGGTTTCCTGGCCGGTGACGGGGTGAGCTGGGCCCGGGCGGCGCTGGACGGCGGCGAGCTGCCGCTGGCCGAGGAGCCGGGCCGGTTCGGCCCACCGCTCGCGCCGACCGGGAAGATCGTCTGTGTGGGGCTGAACTATTCCGACCACGCGGCCGAGACCGGCGCGGACTTGCCTGCCGAGCCCATCCTGTTCATGAAGGCGCCGGACACGGTGGTCGGCCCGGCCGACGACGTGCTCATCCCGCGCGGCTCGGTGAAGACCGACTATGAGGTCGAGCTGGCCGTGGTGATCGGCCGCGAGGCGGCCTACCTGGACCGCCCGGAGCAGGCGGCCGGCGTCATCGCCGGCTACGCGATCAGCAACGACGTGTCCGAGCGGGCGTTCCAGATCGAGCGTGGCGGGCAGTGGGACAAGGGCAAGAACTGCGCCACGTTCAACCCGCTCGGCCCGTGGCTGGTTACCGCCGACGCCGTGCCCGACCCGCAGCAGCTCGGCCTCCGGCTCTCGGTCAACGGGACGCCGCGCCAGCACAGCAGCACCAGCAACATGCTGTTCGGCGTGCCCTACCTGGTCTGGTACATCAGCGCGTTCATGACGCTGTACCCGGGTGATGTGATCAACACCGGCACCCCGGCCGGGGTCGCCATGGGCGACCCGGACCAGCGGCCCTACCTGCGGGCCGGCGACGTGGTGGAGCTGGAGATCGACGGCCTCGGCCAGCAGCGGCAGACGTTTAAGGACGCCTGAGATGAGCGAGCTGGACGGGCTGCGCACCCTGATCACTGGCGGCGCGTCGGGCATCGGGGCCGCGATCGCGGCCGCGTTCCGCGCCGCGGGTGCGGCCGTGGTCGTGCTCGACGTGGCCCCGGAGCCGCCCGCTGGCCTGCCCGACGGCGCCCGCTACCGGTGCGCCGACATCACCGACGACGCCGCCGTGCGGGCCGCGGTGGATTCCGCCGTGGCCGAGCTTGGCGGGCTGGACGTGCTGGTCAACAACGCGGGCATCGGCACCCGGGGCGACGTCGCGCAGAGCAGCGACGACGAGTGGCGGCAGGTCCTCGACGTGAACGTGATCGGCACCGCCCGGGTGTCCCGCGCCGCCTGGCCCTACCTGCGCGAGTCGGCGCACGCCGCGGTGGTGAACACGTCCTCAGTGGCCGCCACCACCGGCCTGCCGCAGCGCGCTGTGTACTCGGCCAGCAAGGGCGCGGTCTCGGCGCTGACCCGGGCCATGGCGGCCGACGGCCTGGCCGCGGGTATCCGGGTCAACGCGGTCAACCCGGGCACCGCTGACACGCCCTGGGTGGGCCGGCTGCTCGACGCGGCCGACGACCCGGTCGCCGAGCGGACCGCGCTGGCCGCCCGGCAGCCGCACGGCCGGCTGGTCACCGCGGACGAGGTGGCCCAGGCCGTGGTGTACCTGGCCTCGCCCCGGGCCGGGTCGACCACCGGCGCCGAGTTCGCGGTGGACGGCGGCCTGTCCCGGCTGCGCCCCCGGCCGCGTTCGTGACCCGCTCGTCCCGCGGCGGGGGCGCAGCCCGGGCCCGGGTCAGCCGACCAGGGTCTTGACCGAGGCGGTCAGCTCAGCCAGCGCGCCCTTCGCGTCGGAGAAGAACATGCTGGTCTTGGGGTTCACGTACAGCTCGTTGTCGATCCCGGCGTAGCCGTGCCCCATCGACCGCTTGATCACGATGATGCTCTTGGCGTGGTCCACGTCCAGGATCGGCATGCCGGAGACCGGGTTCCCGGGCCGCCGTGCGGCCGGGTTGGTCACGTCGTTGGCCCCGATGACCAGGGCCACGTCGGCCCGCGGGAACTCCGGGTTGATCTCGTCCATCTCCCGGAGCTGCGGGTAGGGCACGTTAGCCTCGGCCAGCAGCACGTTCATGTGCCCGGGCATCCGGCCCGCGACCGGGTGGATGGCGTAGCTGACCTCGACCCCGCGCTCCTCCAGCACCGCGGCCAGCTCGGCGCACTGGTGCTGGGCCTGCGCGGCGGCCAGCCCGTAGCCGGGCACGATGATGACCTTCTGCGCGTAGGCGAGCTGGATGGCGGCGTCGTCGGCCTGGATGGACCGCACGTCGCCGCCCGGGCCCGCGATGGCCGGGCCGGTGTCGCCGGTGCCGAACCCGCCGATCATGATGTTGGTCAGCGACCGGTTCATGGCGTCGGCCATCAGCTTGGTCAGGATGGAGCCGGAGGCACCGACCAGTGCCCCGGCGATGATCAGCGCCCAGTTGCCGATGACGAACCCGGCCATGGCCACCGCGGTGCCGGTGAACGCGTTCAGCAGCGAGATAACCACTGGCATGTCGGCGCCGCCGATCGGCAGCACCATCGTCACGCCGAACGCCAGCGCGGCCACGATGATGATGATCAGGACCGGGACGCTGGGGGTGACCAGCATGTAGATGCCGCCGCCGATGCCGACCGCCGCCGCGGCGAAGTTGACGAGACGGGAACCGGGGAACGTGATCGGCGCGCCGTCGATCAGGCCCTGCAGTTTCCCGGCCGCGATGATCGACCCGGAGAACGTGATGGCGCCGATCAGCACGTCCAGGATGGTGAAGACCGTGATCGACTCGGCCAGGTGTCCCGAGGAGAGCTTGACGTAGTCGTTGACCGCGACCAGCGCCGCGGCGCCGCCGCCGACCGCGTTGAAAATGCTGACCAGCTGGGGCATGGCCGTCATCTCGATGGTGCGCGCCATCCACAGGCCGGCCGCCGCGCCAGCCAGGGTGCCGAGCAGGATGACGGTCCACCCGGTGGCGGTGACCGTTTTCGCGTGGATGACCAGGACAAAGGTGACCGCGATGGCGAGGATCATGCCAGACGTGGACACCTGGTTGCCGCGCCGCGCGCTGGCCGGGGAGTTCATCAGGTGCAGGCCGAGCACGAAGCAGACCGCGGCCGCGACGTAGAGCAGCTGGGTGACCCAGTCGAAGGCGCTCATGACCGGCTGCCCGTCTGGGTGGTGACCGGGAGCTTGCCGTTGCCGCTGACCTCAGCGGGCGCGGGCTCGGCCGGCACCGGGGTGCGGGTGCGCTTGAACATCTTCAGCATCCGCCCGGTGACCACGTACCCGCCGACCACGTTCATGGCCGCGAACGCGCAGGCGATGAAGGCCAGGATGTAGCCCAGGGCGTTGTCGGCCGTCACCGCGATAAGCAGGGCGCCGGCCAGCACGATGCCGTGGATGGAGTTGGCCGCCGACATCAGCGGGGTGTGCAGGGTGGCGGGCACCTTGCTGATCACTTCGAAGCCGACCAGGATGGCGAGCACGAAGATCGTGATGTCGGTGAGCAGGACAGGAGTCACGAGGTAGCACCTCCGGGCTGGTCCCCGCTGTGGCTGGCAGCACCAGGGCTGCCGTCGGCCAGCAGGGCGGCGGTCGCGGGCTGGATCACGGCGCCGTCATGGGTGATGACGACCCCGGCCTGAATCTCGTCGGTGGGATCGATGGCGAGCGCACCGTCGCTGACCATGTGCAGCAGCAGCGCGCTGATGTTCCGGGCCAGGAACGCCGACGACGCGCTGGGCACCGAGGCGGCCAGGTTGCCGGCCCCGATGATGGTGACCCCGTTCCCGGTGACGACCGTCTCCCCGGGCACCGAGCCGGCCACGTTGCCGCCCAGCGGGCCCGAGCCCATGTCCACGATGACCGCGCCCGCGGTCATCTCCTTCAGCGCGTCCTCGGTGACCAGCAGCGGCGGCTTGCGCCCCGGCACCTGGGCGGTGGTGATGACCACGTCGTGCCGGGCGATGTGCCCGGCCAGCTCGGCCTGCTGGGCCTGCCGTTCCTCGTCGGTCAGGGCCCGTGCGTAGCCGCCTTCGCCGGCCGCGTCGGCCACCGACTTGAGCTCGATGAACGTACCGCCGAGCGATTCCACTTCGGTCTTGGTCTGCGGCCGGACGTCGTAGGCGGACACCACGGCACCGAGCCGCCGCGCCGTCCCGATGGCCTGCAATCCGGCCACCCCGGTGCCCAGGATGAGCACCTTGCCCGGCCGTGCCGTGCCGGCCGCGGTGGTCAGCATGGGGAAGAAGCGGCCGAACTGCTCCGCCGCCACCAGCACCGCCTTGTATCCAGCCACGTTGGCCTGCGAGCTCAGCGCGTCCATGGTCTGGGCCCGGGACAGCGTCCGGGGCAGCCCGTCGAGGCTGATCGCGGTGACCCCCTTGGCCGCCAGCGCGGCGGCCAGGGCGGGGTCAGCCAGCGGGTTGAGCATGCCCAGCAGCGCCTGCCCCGGGCGCAGCCCGGCGGTGAGCTCGGCGTCGGGCTTGCCCACGGTGAGGATCAGGTCTGCGCTGGCGAGCAGTTCGGCGCGGTTCACCACGCTCGCGCCGGCAGCGGCGTAGGCGCTGTCCGCGAACCACGCTCCGTCCCCCGCACCCGACTCGACCAGCACCTCGAGCCCGGCGTTGCGCAACCGCCCGATCATCTCCGGGACGATGGCGACCCGGCGTTCTTCCGGCATGGTTTCCTTGACGACGGCTACCTTCATGGACGCGACCTCACGATGTCAGTGGCGTGGCCCTTTAGGTAGCCTCGTCCGCACGCGGCTGAGACGGTCAGAGGCCACCGACCCGCCGCACGGGGGACCTTCGGGCATGATCGCACAAGATCACATGCGTTCTCCAGTATCGCCGATGCAGGACACCCGGTAGCGGCACCGCCCGGTGACAACCCGGTTACGTGCTCAGCTGGCCCGGCGGAGGGCGCTGGTGATGCGCTCGCCCGCCGTCACCACGGCGTTAGCGTGCAGCCGGCCGGGCGACCGGGTGAGCCGCTCGATCGGCCCGGATACCGAGACGGCAGCGATGATCTTCCCGCCCTGGCCGCGGACCGGCGCGGACACCGAGGCCACGCCAGCCTCGCGCTCGGCCACGCTGGCCGCCCAGCCCCGCCTGCGGACCTGGGCCAGCGCGGCCGCGGTGAACTTCGCCCCGCGCAGTCCACGGTGCAGCCGCTCCGGCTCCTCCCAGGCGAGCAGGATCTGGGCCGCCGAGCCGGCCGTCATGGGCAGGGCCGAGCCGACCGGCACGGTGTCCCGCAGCCCGGTGGCCCGCTCCGCGGCGGCCACGCAGATCCGGCTGTCCGCCTGCCGCCGGTACAGCTGGGCGCTCTCCCCGGTGAGATCGCGCAGCGTGACCAGGACCGGCTGGGCCACCGCCAGCAGCCGGTCCTCCCCGGCCGCGGTGGCCAGTTCGGCGATCCGGGGACCCAGGATGAACCGGCCCTGCGCGTCGCGGGCCAGCAGCCGGTGCCGCTCCAGGGCCACCGCGATCCGGTGCGCGGTCGGCCGGGCCAGGCCGGTCGCGGTGACCAGCTGGGCCAGCGAGGCCGGACCCGATTCCAGGGCATTGAGCACGGCCGCTGTCTTGTCCAGCACCCCGACTCCGCTAGAGTTGTCCATGGTCCGATATTGCCGTCTCGAAATGCGAGACGCAACTGAGCGCTAGGCAGGCCCTCGGAGTGACAGGGCGCCCAACTCAACGGATCGCGACCAAGCGCCCGCGGAAAGGGGCATACGGATGGGACGTACGCTCGCGCAGAAGATCTGGGACTCACGTGTGGTGCACCGGGCCGGCGGTGAGCCTGACCTGCTCTACATCGATCTTCACCTGATTCACGAGGTGACCAGCCCGCAGGCGTTCGACGGGCTGCGGCTGGCGGGGCGCAGCGTGCGCCGGCCTGACCTCACGGTCGCCACCGAGGACCACAACGTGCCCACGCTGGGCGTGACCGGGCCCGGCCTGCCGCTGGTCGGCCCGGGCAGCCCGGTGACCGACCCGGTGTCCCGGGTCCAGGTCGAGGCGCTGCGCAAGAACTGCGCCGAGTTCGGCATCAGCCTGTACCCGATGGGCGACGCCGGGCAGGGCATCGTGCACGTGATCAGCCCGCAGCAGGGGCTGACCCAGCCCGGCATGACGATCGTCTGCGGTGACTCGCACACCAGCACGCACGGGGCGCTGGGCGCGCTGGCCTTCGGCATCGGCACCAGCGAGGTGGAGCACGTGCTGGCCACCCAGACGCTGCCCCAGCACCAGCCGGCCCAGATGGCGGTCAACGTGACCGGCGCGCTGCCGTACGGGGTGACGGCCAAGGACCTGATCCTGGCCGTGATCGCGCAGATCGGCACCGGCGGCGGGGTGGGGCACATCATCGAGTACCGCGGCGAGGCGGTCCGCAGCCTGCCCATGTCCGGCCGGCTGACGGTCTGCAACATGTCCATCGAGGCCGGTGCCCGGGCTGGGCTCATCGCGCCGGACGACACCACGTTCAGCTACCTGGAAGGGCGGCCGCACGCGCCGCACGGCGCGGACTGGGAGGTGGCGCTGGACTACTGGCGGTCGCTGCCCACCGATCCGGACGCCACGTTCGACCGGGAGGTGACCCTGGACGCGGACGCGCTGACGCCGTTCGTGACCTGGGGCACCAACCCGGCCCAGGCCGCGCCGCTGGACTCGGCGGTGCCCGACCCGGACGCCATGGCTGACCCGGGCCAGCGGGCCTCGGCGCAGCGCGCGCTGGCTTACATGGGCCTGGCGGCCGGCACCCAGCTCACCGACATCGCGGTGAACACGGTGTTCGTCGGCTCGTGCACCAACGGCCGGCTGGACGACCTGCGCGCCGCGGCCGGGGTGCTGCGCGGGAAGAAGGTCGCCGATGGGGTCCGGATGCTCGTAGTGCCGGGCTCCATGGAGGTCAAGGCGGCGGCGGAGCAGGAAGGCCTGGATGAGGTCTTCACCGCGGCCGGCGCGCAGTGGCGGTCGGCGGGCTGCTCCATGTGCCTGGGCATGAACCCGGACACGATGGGCCCCGGCGAGCGCAGCGCCTCGACCTCCAACCGCAACTTCGAAGGCCGCCAGGGCAAGGGGTCGCGCACCCACCTGGTGTCGCCGCAGGTGGCCGCGGCCACCGCGGTGACCGGACGGCTGACCGCGCCCGCCGACCTCTGACCGGGAAGGAACTGAAGCAACGATGGAGCCTTTCAGCACGCACGCCGGCCGCGCCCTGGCGCTGCGGCGCAGCAACGTGGACACCGACCAGATCATCCCGGCCGAGTACCTCAAGCGGGTCAGCCGGGAGGGCTTCGCCGATGGCCTGTTCGCGGCCTGGCGGGCCGACCGGGAATTCGTCCTGAACCAGCCCAGGGCGGACGGCGCGACAATACTCGTGGCGGGCCCGGATTTTGGCATCGGGTCATCCCGTGAGCATGCCGTCTGGGCGCTCACCGATTATGGTTTCCGGGCGGTCATCTCGGCCCGATTCGGCGATATTTTCCGCAATAACTCGACAAAGGGTGGCCTGCTCCCGGCGCGCGTTTCCGCAGAATTCGCGGCAGAACTCCAGGACTTTATCGAGGCTAACCCGGATGCCGAGGTCACTGTCGATCTGGCGGGCCGTGAGGTGCGCGCCGCCCACCCGGAGAGCAGCGAGGTGGTGCTGACCGGGGTATTTGAGATCGACGACTATACGCGGTGGCGGCTCATGGAGGGACTCGACGATATTTCCCTGACCCTGCGTTATGCCGACGAGATCAGCAGCTTCGAGCAGCACCGGGCGAGTTGGCTGCCGACGGCTGATCCAGTGGGCTGAAATCGCTTGCAGTACTGGAAATCTGGGTATCCCGAGCGCGACACGCCGTGTTTTTACGCTCAGGTGATTGTGCCAGCGCGCTGGATCGCCTAATTTCAGGCAGGTCAGAGGTCGCGGTTACGGCAGCCCTGTCCGCGCGACCTCCCGTCAGGGGGAACCGCAGGAGTGATACATGAACAAGCGTGACCTGATCGACGCGATCTCCGGCCGGCTGGGGGACAAGAAGACCGCGACCGAGGCCGTGAACGCGGTGCTCGACACGATTCAGCTCACCGTGGCTAAGGGTGACAAGGTCGCGATCACCGGATTCGGTGTATTCGAGAAGCAGAACCGGCCGGCCCGCACGGCGCGAAACCCGGCCACCGGGGCGACCATCAAGGTGCCGAAGTCCTCGGTGCCCAAGTTCCGGGCCGGTGCCGATTTCAAGGCCGTCGTCAACGGCGAGAAGAAGATCCCGGCCGCGAAGAAGCGCTAACGGGTTTCCGCCGCCGTGATCATGGGATTGGCCGTTCCGGCGGCACCAATCTCATGATCACGGCGCAGCCGTATTCCGGCGCCCCGGGTTAACTGGCTCAGCGACCGGGGACGGCAGCGGGAACGTGGCCAGGGTGAGCGCCGCGATGTGGCCTGCCTGGTCGCACCGGATCCGGACCCGCTGCCCGCGGCGCAGCAGCCGCAGGCCCGACCCGTCCAGCGCGCCCGGGCCGAAGCTCAGCACGGTTCCGTCATCGGTGAACACGCTGCCCGATCGGGTGCCGCCGTCGTAGCTGCGCACCGTGGCCTGCACCGTGATCTGCGCCCGGCCCAGGGTCAGTGCAGCCCGGGCCGCTTGCGCAGCGCGGTGCTGACCATCCGGTCGAGCAGGTCGCCGAGCGACAGCCCGGTAGCGGCCCACATCTTGGGGAAGTACGAGGCGGCCGTCATCCCGGGCATGGTGTTGATCTCGTTGAGCAGGATCTGGCCGTCCGGGGTGTAGAAGAAGTCGACCCGGGCCAGGCCCTCGCCGGACACCGCCTCGAACGCGGCCGCAGCCAGGCGGCGCACCTCGTCCAGGTGCTCAGGCGGGATGGGCGCCGGGATGACCATGTTGTTGGCGTCGTCCAGGTACTTCGCCTCGAAGTCGAAGAACTCCTCGCCGCCTTCCACCATGAGCTGGCCGGGCAGGCTGGTGTCCGGCGGACCGCCGCCGGTGCCCTCCAGCACGGCACACTCCACCTCCCGGCCGGTGATGGCCCGCTCGACCAGCACCTTGCGGTCATAGCGCCGCGCGTTCTCGATGGCTTCGTACAGGCTGGCCAGGTCGGTGGCCTTGGACGTGCCGATGCTGGAGCCGCCCCGGGCGGGCTTGACGAAGACCGGCCAGCCCAGTTCGCCGATCGCATCCAGCACCGGCTTGCGTTCCGCGGCCACCGGCACCGGCAGGCTGGCCGGGCCGTCCGCGGGCTGCCAGTCCTGGTCGCGGACCACGACGAACGGGCCCACCGGCAGCCCCCTGGCCTGGAAGATCAGCTTCATGTACTCCTTGTCCATGCTGACCGCGCTGGCCAGCACGCCGGCGCCGACGTAGCGGATGCCCGCCATCTCCAGCAGCCCCTGGATGGTGCCGTCCTCGCCGAACGGGCCATGCAGCATGGGCAGCACCACGTCCACGTCTCCCAGCACCCGCGGAATGGCCCCTGGCTCGGCCGTGGTCAGCTGGCCGCTCTCCGTGCCGGACCAGGGCAGCACGTGGCCGCCCGGCTCGGCCACCGCCTCGACCGACGGCAGCTGGCCGCCGGTGATGGCCAGCCGCTCCGGCTCGTCCGAGGTCAGCACCCACCGGCCGTCAGGCAGGATGCCGATGGGGATGACCTCGTACCGGTCCCGGTCCAGGGAGGCGAGCACGGTCCCGCCGCTGGCGCAGGAGATCGCGTGCTCCGGGCCCCGGCCGCCGAACACGACCGCCACCCTGATCTTGCCCTGCTGGTTCACCCGAGCTCCTCTCGTATCCCGCCCAGCGCGTCGAGCGCCTGCGCGGCGTCGGCGATGAGGTCCGCGGCGTCCTCCAGGCCGACCGAGAACCGGACCGCGCCCGGATCAATGCCCGCCGCGGCCAGCGCCGCGTCGTCGAACTGCCGGTGTGTGGTGGACGCTACATGACTGACCTTGGTGTGCGTACCACCCAGCGAGGTGGCCACCTGCGCGAGCCGCAGCCGGTCAGCGAGCGCGTACCCGGCCGCCCGGCCGCCACGCGGGGTGACCGTGACGATCGCGCCGAACCGGGTGCCGTCCGGGCCAGCGTCGAACAGCCGCCGGGCCACCTGGTGCCCGGGATGTCCGGGCAGCCCGGGATAGTCCACCTGGCGGACGGCGGGGTGCCCGGCCAGCGCCGCCGCCAACGCCTGGGCCGTGCCGCACTGGCGGCTGACCCGCAGCGGCAGCGTCTCCAGGCCGCGGCGGAGCAGGAATGCCTCGTCGGGGGCCAGCGAGCCGCCGGTGTCGATGCGCACCGCGCGGACCCGGCCGGTCAGCTCCGGCGCCCCGGACACCACGCCGCCGGTGGCGTCCGAGTGCCCGCCCAGGTACTTGGTCGCCGAGTGCAGCACCAGGTCCGCACCGTGTTCCAGCGGCCGGCACACGACCGGCGGGGCGAGGGTGGAGTCCACCACGAACAGTGCGCCCGCCTCGTGCGCGATCCCGGCCAGGGCGGGCAGGTCGGCGACGGCGGTGGTGGGGTTGGCCAGCGTCTCCGCGTACACGATCCGGGTCTGCGGGCGCAGCGCCGAGCGCACCTGGCCGAGGTCGGTCATGTCCACGAAGTCGGCCCGCACGCCGAACCGGGCCGCGACGCTGCGCAGGAAGCCGTACGTCCCGCCATACACCGCGGCCGGGGCCAGCACGTGCGCGCCCGCCCCGGTGAACGTCCAGAACACGGCGCTGATCGCGGCCATCCCCGACGCGAATGCCTGGGCCGCCACGGGCCCCGGCCGCCCATTCCCCTCCAGGGCGGCCACCGACGCCGCGAAACTGTCCGCGGTGGGGTTGTCGATCCGGCTGTAGCTGTAACCCGCCGCGCTGCCGTTGAGCAGCGCCGCGTACTCGGCGCTGGACGCGAACGCGAACGCCGCGGTCCGGTACACCGGCACGGCCAGGGGCTGCTGCGTGAGCACCGGGGCAGCCGGCAGGTGCACGGCGCGGGTGTTCTCACCCCGTGGGGCCGGATCACCCCGTGGGGCCGGATCAGGCTGCGGGGCCGGATCAGGGCACGGGGCCGGGTCAGGGCGCGGGGCCGGGTCAGACGCCATAACGCTCCGGCTTGGCCGACCGCGACGTGAGCAGCGTAGCGGCCTGGCCGACATCGATCCGCTCGCTCACCACCCCGACCACAACCTCGGTGATGGGCATCTCCACGCCGAGCGTCCCGGCCAGTTCCAGGACCGGGCCGGCCGACTTGGCTCCCTCGGCCACCTGGGTGGTAAGCGCGGCCACGTCGGCCACCGGCATGCCGCGGCCGATCATCTCGCCGAACGTCCGGTTCCGGGACAGCGGTGAGCTGCACGTGGCCACCAGGTCGCCCAGGCCGGCCAGCCCGGCGAACGTGTGCTGGTCCGCCCCGAGCGCCGCGCCGAGCCGGGTGATCTCGGCCAGCCCGCGGGTGATCAGCGTGGCCAGGGTGTTATCCCCGCAGCCCATGCCGACCGCGATCCCGACGCCGAGCGCGATCACGTTCTTGACCGCGCCACCGAGCTCGCAGCCGGTCACGTCCGGGTTGGTGTAGGGCCGGAAGTAGCCGGTGTGGCACTCCTGCTGCAGGCGTTTGGCCAGCGTGTCGTCGGTGCATGCGACGACGGTGGCGGCGTGCTGGCGTTCGGCTATCTCGCGGGCCAGGTTGGGGCCGGAGATCACCGCGATCCGCTCCGGGCCGGCCCCGGTGACCTCACCGATCACCTGGCTCATCCGGTCATGGGTGCCGAGCTCGATGCCCTTCATCAGGCTCACGAACGCGGCGTCAGGCGGCAGCAGGCCAAGCCAGGCCTCGAGATGACGGCGCAGCGTCTGGGCGGGCACGGCCAGCACCACGAGTTCGGCGGCGTGCAGCGCGCGGGCCGGGTCCGCGGTCGCGGCCAGCCCGGGCGGCAGCGTGATGCCCGGCAGGTAGTCCGGGTTCTCGCGCCG
Source organism: uncultured Actinomycetes bacterium (assembly GCA_963834515.1). Classification (GTDB taxonomy): domain Bacteria; phylum Actinomycetota; class Actinomycetes; order Streptosporangiales; family Streptosporangiaceae; genus RYN-230. The sequence continues at coordinate 66,375 of CAWICB010000006.1, forward strand.
GCTGCTGATCGCCGCAACCAGTTCGGGCCGCCGCCCCCAGAGGGTCGGCGGGCTGCCCGCGTCGCAGAGCACCTGGGCGAACGTGGTGCCCCACATGCCGGCCCCCATGACCGCGGTCTTCACGTTGGCGTCGCCTCACGCGGGCCGGGGTCCGCGCCGGGTTCTGGCTCGCGGCCCGGGCCGCTGCCCGCCGCGGCGTCCTGCTCCCGGGCCGCCTCGCGCGCGGCCCGGCGGGCGATCGCCGGGTGGTACGGCTCGGCGGGCGGCTGGCCGCCGCGCAGCTCGGCCAGCAGCCTGGCCACGTCGCTCATGATGGCGTTGGTGGTGCCGCGCAGGACGTCCCTGGTGAACGGCTTTCCCTCGAACTCGCTCAGGTCCACCGGCGGCCCGGCCAGCATCCGCACCGTCCTGCGCGGCCACAGATGGGGCTTGGTCGTCCCGTACGGGAGGATGTCCTGCGCACCCCACTGGGCCACCGGGATGACCGGGACCCCGCTGGCCAGGGCCAGCCGGGCGACCCCGGTCTTGGCCACCATCGGCCACTGCTCGGGGTCCCGGGTGGCGGTGCCCTCCGGGTAGATGACCACGCACTCGCCGTCGGCCAGCGCCTGCTCGGCCACCTTGAGCACGTTGGCCGCGTCGGCCTCACCCCGGCGCACCGGCAGCTGGCCGCAGCCCCGCAGCAGCGTCCCGATCCCCTTCACCCCGAACGCCGAGGATTTGATCATGAAGGCCGGGTAGCGCCCGGCCTGGTGCACGAACAGCGCCATGGCCGGCCAGTCCGCGTAGGACAGGTGGTTGGCCGCCACCAGCACGCCGCCCTGCCGCGGGAAGTGCTGGAAGCCCGCCCAGTCACGCTTCATCACCGACTTGATCAGCGGCGGGAAGAACACCTTCGTCCCGGCCCGCCAGGCTGGCGAGGGGGCCGGCTGGGCTGCTGTCCGCTCATCGGTGCGCTCTCCCGCCTGCATCCAGGAGGTTTCTCATCGGTGCCAGTCTCCCGTTCCGCCGGCCGCCGTGTCGAGGCGCGGCCATGCTGCTAGCCAACCACCGGGCGGCCCGGCCCGCCGCGGGCACAGTATGGTCGCCGGTGTGACCGAGAGCCCGCTCAGCTGGTCGCTGGTGATCCCCGTCAAGGTACTTGCCCGCGCCAAATCCCGGCTGGCCGGCCTGGCCGGACCGGCCCGGGAGGCACTGGCCCTGGCCATGGCGGCGGACACGGTGAGCGCGGCGGCCGCCTGCCCGGCGGTGGCCGCCGTGCTCGTGGTGACCGACGACGAGGCGGCTGGCCGGACGCTGGCCGGGCTGGGCGCGGTGATCGTGCCGGACGAGCCGGACACCGGGCTCAACCCGGCCCTGGCGCACGGCGCGTCGGTCGCTGCCGCGCGCTGGCCCAGGTCGGGCACGGCCGCGCTGGCCGCCGACCTGCCCGCGCTGCGGCCGGTGGAACTGGGCCGGGCCCTGCACGCCGCGGCCTGCGGGCCGGAGGCGTTCGTGGCCGATGCGGCCGGGACCGGGACCACGCTGTACGCGGCGCGGCCCGGGACGCCGTTCCGGCCCCGGTTCGGGTCCGGCTCGGCCAGCCGGTACCGCGAGGGCGGGGCGGTCGAGATCCTGCTGGCCGATGTGCCCAGCTTGCGCTCAGACGTGGACACCGCCGCGGACCTGCGGCACGCGACCAGCCTGGGGCTCGGCCCGCGCACCGCCGTGCTGGCTGCGCGCCTCGGCTGCAGCCGGCCGGTCGGCTGGGCGCCGGCCAGCGGACGGTCAGCGGGTCGTCCGGCTGCCCCGGCGCCGGCCCAGCCGCGCGCCGAACAGGACCAGGTCCAGGATGACCACGACCACCCCGATGATGAGCAGCCAGAACAGGCCCTTGATCACCGCTCCCGCGATGCCCAGGCCGATAGCCACGATGATGAGCAACAGGAACAGCGCCATGCGTCTCCGATCTAAGGTCAGCGTCGGGCGAGCCGCCGCTCGCCACCCGCGCCAGGCTGGTAGGCCAGTTCGTAGTGCTCGAAGACGGCCGCTTCCTGGCTGGCTGGCAGCTCCCCGTCGGTGTCGATCGACGGCGCGCTCCGGACCAGGCTCTTCGGCCGGGTGACCTTCAGGTACCCCGGGCCCACGGTGGCCCCGTCCAGGGGCACGAAGACCAGCCGGTGCCGGGTCGGCATGCCCACCGTGACGGTGGCGAACGCGGGCTCGTCGGTCGCGGTGTCTACATAGACCGACTCCAGCGTGCCGACCTTGCGGCCGGCATCGTCCACCACGTCATGGCCACGCCACTCCCTGATGTCCGCTGCCTCGAACATGGCCCCCTCCGCTTTGTTGACTGGGCATGCACTACCCGCCTGCGGCCAGCCCACTCAGCCGACCGTGGTTCACGTGGGGGGGGGGCTGAGCCCGGCGCTAGATATGCACGATGGGGCAGGTCAGCGTCCGGGTGATGCCGGTGACACCCTGGATCTGGGCGACGACGAGCCGGCCCAGGTCGTCTACGTTGGTGGCTTCCGCGCGCACGATCACGTCGTATGGCCCGGTCACGTCCTCGGCCAGGGTCACCCCCTCGATGGCCCCGATACGGCGGGCGACCTCGGCGGCCTTGCCCACCTCGGTCTGAACGAGGATGTATGCCTGAACCACGCGTCCTCCCCGGGGGCCTCATTGCCTGCGGCCGGAATGGCCACGCTACCCTAAAGCGAGGACGGCAGTCGGGAGGGCCCCATTACCGTCGCAGACCTGGGGGAATTCGGCCTCATCGCGGCGCTGGCGGCCCGGCTGCCCGCCACCCCCGGCGTGCTGGTGGGCATCGGTGACGACGGTGCCGTGCTCGCCGCGCCGGACGGGCGGGTCGTAGCCAGCACAGACGTTCTGGTCGAAGGCTGGCATTTCCGCCGCGACTGGTCATCGGCCCGCGAAATTGGCGGCAAGGCGGCCGCCCAGAATCTGGCCGACATCGCGGCCATGGGGGCGGTGCCGACGGCCCTGCTGGTCGGGCTGGCCACCCCGGGCGACCTGCCGGCGGCCTGGGCTGAGGAGCTGGCCGCCGGGCTGGCCCAGGAATGCTCCCGGGTCGGCGCGGCCGTGGCCGGGGGGGACATCTCGGCCGCCCCCGTGATCATGCTGGCGGTCACCGCCCTGGGCGACCTGGCCGGCCAGCCGCCGGTCACCCGCTCGGGTGCCCGGCCGGGGGACGTGCTGGCCGTGGCCGGCACACCAGGGCACTCCGCGGCCGGGCTGGCCCTGTTGCAGGCTGGCCTGGACGGGCCGGCCAGCCTGCTGGCCGCGCACCGCTGGCCACAGCCGGACTACCCGGCCGGGCCCGAGGCGGCCCGGCTCGGCGCCACCGCGATGATCGATGTGAGCGACGGGCTCATCCAGGACGTCGGTCACCTGGCCGAGCAGAGCGGGGTACGCATCGACGTGGAATCCGCCCTTCTGCCGCCGGCCGATACGCTCCGTGAGGCGGCAAGTGCACTTGGTAATCAGGACCCGCTTGACTGGATACTCACCGGCGGGGAGGATCATGCCCTGGCTGCGACTTTCCCGCCCGGAGCAGCCCTATCCGGGCGCTGGACGGTTGTCGGGCAGGTACGTGACGGCTGGGGAGTTTGGGTGGATTCGCGGCGAGTCGAGAGACTGTCCGGATGGACTCATTTTCATGGACCGATCCCTCCTCACTGAGCGTGTTCGGTAAATTACAGTTCTGTCACTAAGTTAGCCCGCCCTGTCCTTAGGTATAAACCCCCCAAATGCGATCACCGGGCAAGAGAGCAGCATCCCGTCACCGGGCGCCGGCCAGCGCTGGGGGGGACGGGGCGCACCGCGCTGCCGGGTGGCGGGCGTGGGCCAGCGGATGGTGGCCACGCCGTAGCCGCGGCACGCGCCGGGCCGCGACCGGGCGCCGGTTTGGCCCGGCCCTGCGCCGCCTCTTGGTCACCCCGACGTTCGCGGCTGGCCTGGGCGTGGTCGTCGCGGCCAGCCTGGCCGCCAACATGACCAAGACCGTGCTGCACTTCAGCGCCCCGTTCCCGAGTGATCAGTGCTCAGCCGGGGTGTGCGCGACCGAGGAGCCGAACGGCGGCACGCTCGCCTCGGCCCGCCCCGGCGTGCAGGTGCACCTCACGCCGAGCGCGCCCGCCACGCCAGGCTCCGGCCAGTCCCGGGCCGGGGCCGGGCCGGCCGCCCGGCACGGCTACGGCGCCCCGCAGGTTACGGTCAGCTACCAGCTGACCCACCAGTGGCCGGGCGGCTTCATCGACCAGATCAGCATCACCGGGCTGAACTCCCGGCAGCAGCACAGCTGGAGCCTGGCCTTCGGTTATCCCGGCGCCCGGGTGACCAACGTGCAGGGCGCGCAGTGGCAGGCCACCAGCCCGGACGCGGGTGTCGCCGAGGGCTATGCCGGGCTGGGCTCCGGCGGCCTCGGCGGGCCTGGCGGCGCGGCTGGCCAGGGTGGCCCGGCCGGCTCTTCGTGGGTGCAGTTCACCGTGGTCCTGGACGGCCCGCCCATGGCCCCGGTGGGCTGCGACATCGACGGCACGCCGTGCGCGTTCAGCGCGCCCTGACCCGGCACCGGGGCGCGGCCCGCGGACACGAACAAGGCACCGCACAGCGGCGGTGCCTTGCGGGGGCGCGGCGGTCAGCGGGTGACTTTGCCGGCCTTGATGCAGGACGTGCAGACCCGGATCCGCCGGCTGTTGCCGCCCACGGTGGTGCGCCGGATCTGGATGTTGGGGTTAAAGCGCCGTGGAGTCCGGCGGTGGGAGAAGGAGACGTTGTTACCGAATCCTGGCCCCTTGCCGCAGATCTCGCAGACAGAAGCCACGGGATGCTCCCTTGCATGAAGGCGGTTTGTGCCCGGACTGGGGGCGGGCACCACTCAGCCACGCCCAGGGCAGCCTGGCCACACTATCCGACCACCGCCCGCTAGCGCGAATCGCTCTGCTAACCCGGGAGGGCGACCCCCCGGACCCCCCGCTCGCCGCTGCGCGCCGGCTCGGCGAGCACCCGCCGCCGGCGGGCCCCGCCTCACCGGCGCGGTATCACCGCGTCGCGCCGTTCCTCGCCTGCGAGGGGGCGAGGCAGCCGTAAACGTCGCCGCCGCCGCTTATCCTGTGAGGCCATGGCAAGGTTTGACGACCAGATCGACCGGGTGTTCGATCCCCGCACGGCCAAGGTCCTGGCCAGCTCGCTGGACGTGCACACGGTGGCGGAACTGCTCCGGCATTACCCGCGCCGGTACGAGCAGCGCGGCGAGCTGACCGACCTGGCCTCGCTGCGCGACGGCGAGCACGTCACGGTGCTGGCCAAGATCTCCGCGGTGACCTCCCGGCCGATGCGGAACCGGCGCGGCAAGCTGACCGAGGTCACCGTGACCGACGGGCGGGGCGTGCTGACCCTCGCGTTCTTCCGCCAGCCGTGGCGGGAGCGGGAGCTCAAGCCGGGCCTGCACGGCCTGTTCGCCGGCCAGGTGTCCAGCTACGGCCGCAAGCGGCAGCTGATCCATCCCGACTGCGAGCTGCTCGGCGAGGCCGACCCGGGGACCGAGCTGGCCGCCGAGCACGCCGCGGAGATCATCCCGGTCTACCCGGCCACCGCCCAGCTGTCCTCCTGGAAGATTGCCAAGGCCATCCGGACCGTGCTGGACACGCTGGATATCGCGGCTGACCCGCTGCCCGCCGCGGTCCGCGACCGGTACGGCCTGCTCCACCAGGTGGCCGCGCTGCACGGCATCCACCGCCCGGTCGAGTTCGCCGAGATCAGCCGGGCCAAGCTCCGGCTGAAGTGGGACGAGGCGTTCGTGCTGCAGGCCGTGCTGGCCCAGCGGCGGCGGGCCGAGGACGCGCTGCCCGCCACCGCGCGCATCCCGCGCCGCGGCGGGCTGCTCGAGGCGTTCGACGCCCGGCTCCCGTTCCAGCTCACCGCCGGGCAGCGGGCCGCGGGCGAGGAGATCATGACCGCGCTGTGCCGGGAGCACCCGATGCACCGGCTGCTGCAGGGCGAGGTGGGCTCGGGCAAGACGCTGGTCGCGGTACGCGCCATGCTCCAGGTGGTGGACGACGGCGGCCAGGCGGTGCTGCTCGCGCCCACCGAGGTGCTGGCCCAGCAGCACTACCGGTCGCTGACCGAGCTGCTCGGCCCGCTCGGCCGGGCTGGTGAGCTGGACTCGGCCGGGCAGGCCACCCGGGTGGCGCTGCTCACCGGCTCGCAAGGCGCCAAGGCCCGGCGAGCCGCCCTGGACGACGTGTCGTCCGGCGCGGCCGGCATCGTGATCGGCACGCACACCCTGCTCTACCACCGGGTCCGGCTGGACGACCAGGTGGTATTCAAGGATCTGGGCCTGGTGGTGATCGACGAGCAGCACCGGTTCGGCGTGCAGCAGCGCGACGCGCTGCGCGAGAAGGCCCACGGCCGCCGCCCGCACGTGCTGGTCATGACGGCCACCCCGATCCCGCGGACGGTGGCCATGACCGTCTACGGCGACCTGGACGTGTGCACGCTCAGCGAACTGCCGGCCGGCCGTACGCCGATCACCAGCCACGTGGTGCCCGCCGCCGAGAAGCCGCGTTTCCTCGACCGCACCTGGGCGCGGCTCCGCGAGGAAGTGGAAGGTGGTGGCCAGGCTTACGTCGTGTGCCCGCGCATCGGCCTGGAGGACGCCTCCGGCCCGTCCAGCCGAACACCGCTCACCGATGAGCTCGATCCCGGCGACCCGGACGACGCGGCGGGCGAGTACGAACCGGACGACGCCGCGGACCGGCCGCCGCGGGCCGTGCTGGAGGTGGCCGCGGAACTCGGGTCGGGGCCGCTGGCTGGGCTGGCGCTCCGCGTGCTGCACGGCCGGCTGCCTGCCGAGGAGAAGGACGACACCATGCGCGGCTTCGCCCATGGCCAGGTGGACGTCCTGGTGGCTACCACCGTGGTGGAGGTCGGCGTGGACGTGCCCAACGCCACCATCATGGTCATCCTGGACGCCGACCGGTTCGGCGTGTCCCAGCTGCACCAGCTGCGCGGCCGGGTCGGCCGCGGGGCCAAGCCAGGGCTGTGCCTGCTGGTCACCGACGCGCCCCCGGGCAGCCCGGCCCGGGACCGGCTGGACGCGGTGGCCAGCACGCTGGACGGCTTCCAGCTATCCCGGCTCGACCTGGAACAGCGCCGCGAGGGCAACGTGCTGGGCGCCGCCCAGGCCGGCCGCAAGTCCAGCCTGAAGATGCTCACCCTGCTAGCCGACGAGGAGCTGATCGGCCAGGCCCGGCAGGAGGCGACCGCGCTGGTCGACGCCGACCCGGGGCTGGCCGGCCACCCAGCCCTGGCCGCCGCGATCAGCGCGCTGCTCGACGAGGAACAGGCCGAGTTCCTGGAGAAAGCTTGACCCGAGTCATTGCGGGGACGGCGCGCGGGCGGCGGCTCGCTGTGCCGGCGGGCTGGCACACCCGCCCGACGAGTGACCGGGCCAGGGAAGGCCTGTTCGGCACGCTGCTGGCGTTGTGCGGATCGATGGATGGGCTGCGGGTTCTCGACCTGTACGCGGGCTCGGGCGCGGTGGGGCTGGAAGCGCTGTCCCGTGGTGCCGGGCACGTGCTGTTCGTGGAAGCCGACCCACGGGCGGCCCGGGTGATCCGGGGCAACATCGACACGCTCGGCCTGCCCGGCGGTGAGCTGGTCACCGACCGGGTGGACCGGCTGCTGGCCCGTGGCCTGGGGCCGGGCCGGTACGACCTGGTGGTGGCCGACCCGCCGTACGCCATGCCGGGGGAGGAGGTGACCGGGACGCTGACCGCGCTGGCCGGCCACGGCTGGCTGGTGCCCGGGGCGGTCGTCGCGGTGGAGCGGGACACCCGGTCCGGCCCGGTGACCTGGCCGCCCGGATATGCCCCGGAGCGGTCCCGCCGTTACGGCGATACCACGTTCTGGTACGGTCTCGCCGCAGGTGGATGTCCCCCAGGAAGGGTGTGACCGCGTGCACCGTGTCGCCTGTCCAGGCTCGTTCGACCCGGTGACCAACGGGCATCTCGACATCATCGGGCGGGCTGCCCGGCTGCATGACGAGGTGGTCGTCGTGGTCGGGGCCAACCTGGCCAAACAGGGCCTGTTTACCGTGGAGGAGCGGGTGGAGATGCTCCACGAGGTCACCGCGGACATCAAGAACGTCGAGATCGGCACATTCACCGGGCTGCTGGTGGACTACTGCAAGGCCAATCAGGTGACGGCCATCGTGAAGGGGCTGCGCGCGGTCAGCGACTTCGAGTACGAGATGGAAATGGCCCAGATGAACTACCGTCTGGCCGAGGTCGAGACGCTGTTCATCGACGGCCAACCCGGTATACAGCTTCCTGCGCTCCAGCCTGGTCAAGGAGATCTGCCGGTACGGCGGGGACGTCACCTCACTGGTCCCCGACCTGGTGCTGGAGCGGCTCAAGGACCGGCTGGCGCTCGGCTGAACGGCCCCGGGCCGGCCCGCCGCGCGGCCCGGCCCGGCGTGCGGGCCCGCGCGGAGTTGGGAATACCGTTGCTGGCCGGTAGGCTGACCATCTCAAGCGTGCCGAACATCGCCTTTACCATGCCACAGCCACGAAAGAATTCTCCAGCCCGCCTCGATCCTCGCAAGCCGCTCGTCTTCAGTGTCCTGGACCTCGGCCGCGCGCCGGGATCAGAGCACTCGCTGACCCGGACCGTCCCGGCCCCGGCCTATGCGCAGGCCGGGCTGGCTGGCGTGCCCGAAGGGGCCGACGTCGAGCTTGCGGTGCGGATGGAGGCGGTGTCCGAGGGCGTGCTGGTCACCGCGACCGCGCGGGCGCCGGTCACCGGGGAGTGCGCGCGGTGCCTGGAGCCGGTGCACCAGCAGGTGGACGTTAAGGTGCAGGAGCTGTTCGGTTATACGGCGGACGACGGCCTGGACGCGGCCGACGGGTACGCTCTGCAAGGGGACCTGCTTGATCTTCGAGCCGGCCCTGCATGACGCGCTGGTGCTGGCGCTGCCGCTGGCCCCGCTGTGCCGGGAGGACTGCCCGGGACTGTGCGTGGAATGCGGCGCGCTGCTCGCTCAGGCGGGCCCGGACCATGGGCATGAGCCCGGCCATCGACCCGCGGTGGGCCGGCCTGCAGCAGCTGAACGGGTCGGGCTCGGACGGGCCGGACCCGGTGGGCGAATGACTTGTGTGCACACGATGAAGGAGAGTTAGGTGGCTGTTCCGAAGCGGCGTATGTCGCGCAGCAACACCCGGTCACGGCGGGCGCAATGGAAGACGTCCGCGCCCGGGCTGGTCAGCTGCCCGCAGTGCCGGTCCCCGAAGCTGCCGCACACGGCCTGCCCGACGTGCGGCACGTACAACCGCCGTCAGGTGATCACCCCCAGCTGATGCACTGAAGGCAGCTGATGCACTGAAGGGCCACGGCGTGCGAGGCGGGTCAAGCAGCGGTGCAGCAGACGGGCCGGACGGTGCCGGGCTGCTGCGCGCGATCGATGCCGGGCTGAGCCCGGAGTTGCTGGAACGCGCCCTCACGCACCGCTCGTACGCGTATGAGAACGGGGGCCTGCCGACCAACGAGCGGCTGGAGTTCCTCGGTGACGCGGTGCTCGGGCTGATCGTCACGGACACCCTGTTCCGCCAGTACCCGGACCTGCCGGAAGGGCAGCTGGCCAAGCTGCGGGCGGCCGTGGTGAACATGCGCGCGCTGGCCGACGTGGCCCGGGCACTGAAGCTGGGCGATTACGTCCGGCTCGGCCGGGGCGAGGAGGGCACCGGCGGCCGGGACAAGTCGTCGATCCTGGCCGACACGCTGGAGGCGCTGATCGGCGCGGTGTACTTCGAGCTGGGCCTGGCCAAGGCGGACTCGCTGGTGCACCGGCTGTTCGACCCGGTGATCGCCCGGTCGGCCGGGCTGGGGGCCGGGCTGGACTGGAAGACATCGCTGCAGGAGCTGACCGCCCAGGGGTTTCTCGGCGTGCCCGAGTACCACGTCGAGGAGAGCGGCCCCGATCACCAGAAGTTCTTCCGCGCCACGGTGAAGGTGGGCGGCCGCAACTACGGGACCGGCGCCGGCCGGTCCAAGAAGGAAGCCGAGCAGCAGGCGGCCGAGGCGGCCTGGAACGCGATCAGCAACGGCCACGAGTCCGCCGCCGCGGGCAGCAACGGGGTATCGCCCGCCGCCAGCCCGGCCGGGAACGACGCGGCCAGCCCCGCGGAGGGTCGCGCGGCCAGCCCGGCCGGGAACGACGCGGCCAGCCCGGCCAGGGGCGATGCCACGGCCGCGCCTGGGGACGATCCGGCCGGGGGCTGACCAGTGCCGGAACTCCCCGAGGTCGAGACCGTCCGGGCCGGCCTGGAGGCCCACGTGGCGGGCCGGACCATCGAGAAGGCCCAGGTGCTGCACCCGCGGGCCATCCGGCGCCACCTGGCCGGGGCGGCGGATTTCGAGGCCGTGCTGCGCGGCCGGACCATCACCGGGGCCCGCCGCCGGGGCAAGTACCTGTGGCTGCCGATGGACGGCGACGCGCTGCTGGCCCACCTGGGCATGAGCGGGCAGCTGCTGGTCGGGGCCCCGGACCGCCCGGTGTCCAGCCACGTCCGGGCCCGCTTCACGTTCACCGATGCCGGGCCCTGACCTGCGGTTCAGCGACCAGCGCACGTTCGGCCACCTGGTCTGGGCCGAGGGCGGCGCGGCGCTGCCGCCGCTGATCGCGCACATCGCCCCCGACCCGCTGGAGGCCGCCTTCGACGACGCCGCATTCCTGGCCCGGCTGCGGCGGCGGCACACCGGGGTGAAACGGGCGCTGCTCGACCAGTCCCTGATCAGCGGGGTGGGCAACATTTACGCCGACGAGGCGCTGTGGCGGGCCGGGCTGCACTGGGCCCGGGCCACCGACACGCTGACCCGGGCCGAGGCCGCCCGGGTGCTGGACGAGGTCCGCGCGGTGCTGCTGGATGCCCTCAGATCCGGCGGGACGTCGTTTGACAGCCTGTATGTGAACGTCAACGGTGAAAGCGGGTATTTCTCCCGGTCACTGTGCGTATACGGCCGGGAGGGTGAGCCCTGCCCCCGGTGCGGCACGCCGATCCGGCGCGATCCGTTCATGAACAGGTCGGCCTACAGCTGCCCGCGCTGCCAGCCCCGGCCCCGCGCTCACCGCCTTCATCGTGACCTGCATGATCGCTCAACTTGACCGAATTCCCGCGGGGTGGGACCCTAGGGAGTGTCACCTGCGCGCACTCATGCGAGTCTTCGCGTGTGCGCCCACCCTGGTCACTCAGTGTGGAGGACCCACTACAATGGCGAAGGCTCTACTCGGCCACGTCGGCGGGCCTGATCCCCGCATGGTCTCAGAGATGCGCCGCCTTCAGCAGCGAGTACGTGACCTGGAAGCCGAACTCGTCCGGCTTCAGGACGCAAACGACGCACTAGCTGCAGAAGCCGGTCATGAACTGCTCGTAGCAGATCGGGAGCGCGAGCCGGCCCTCATCTGAGGCGCCGACCTACCACCACGGAACAGGGACGCCGACGGCGGCGTCCCTCTTCGTGTGCCCTCGTTCCTTACGTTCTCCCGCCCGGCCTGCTGGGCCGCACCCGGGTGTCTGGTGCGGCGCGGCTGGCTGGCTCTGGTCAGCCCCGTGGACCGGCCGAGAATCCGCGAATGCCGGGCCCTGTCGGCGCTGCGCGGTAGGGTCGGACAGGCTGGCGCGCTGCTGGCCGAGGTGGACGCGCCGCACTGGAGTTGGGTGCAGCGGACCGGGCCCGGAGGGGGAAGGGGAGCCTGCAGGTGTACCTGAAGACTCTCACCCTGCGTGGCTTCAAGTCGTTCGCGTCGGCCACCACGCTGCGCTTCGAACCGGGCATCACCTGCATCGTCGGCCCCAACGGGTCAGGCAAGTCCAACGTGGTGGACGCGTTCTCCTGGGTGATGGGCGAGCAGGGCGTGAAGACCCTGCGCGGCGGCAAGATGGAGGACGTGGTCTTCGCCGGGACCGCCTCCCGGCCCCCGCTGGGCCGGGCCGAGGTCACCCTGACCATCGACAACAGCGACGGTGCGCTGCCCATCGAGTACACCGAGGTCACGATCAGCCGGCTGCTGTTCCGGTCTGGGCAGAGCGAGTACTCCATCAACGGCGACCACTGCCGCCTGCTCGACGTCCAGGAACTGCTGTCCGACTCCGGCCTGGGCCGGGAAATGCACGTGATCGTCGGCCAGGGCCAGCTGGACCAGGTGCTGCACGCCGGGCCGGAGGCCCGCCGCGCGCTGATCGAGGAGGCGGCGGGCGTGCTCAAGCACCGCCGCCGCAAGGAAAAGGCGCTGCGCAAGCTCGAGGCCATGCAGGTCAACCTGACCCGGCTGGTCGACCTCACGGCCGAGCTGCGCCGCCGCCTCAAGCCGCTGGGCCGCCAGGCCGCGATCGCCCGCAAGGCCGCCGTGATCCAGGCCGACCTGCGCGACGCCCGGCTCCGGCTGCTGGCCGACGACTACGTGACCGCGGCCGCCGCGCTGGAGCGGGACGAGACCGACGAGGCTGCCGCGCTGGCCCGCCGGGGCGAGCTGGAGCGCACCCTGGCCCAGGCCCGGCAGCGCGAGGCCGAGCTGGACGGTGACGAGCAGCAGCACGCGCCGCGGCTGGCCGCCGCCCAGGAGGCCTGGTTCGCACTGGCCGCTCTTTCTGAACGCCTGCGCGGGGTAGCCAGCGTGGCTCAGGAGCGGCACGCCCACCTGGTGGCGCAACCGGACGCCCCGCGCCCGGGCCGGGACCCGGACGAGCTGGAAGCCGAAGCGGAAGCCCTGCGTGAGCAGGAGCTGGTGCTCGGCGAGCGGCTGGAGGCGGCGCGTGAGCAGCTGACCGCGGTCACCGCGGAGCGCGGCGCCGCCGAGGCCGCGCTGGCTGACGAGGAACGGCGGCTGGCCCTCGCGGCCCGGGCCGAGGCGAAGCGGGCCGAGCAGCTGGCCCGGCTGCGGGCCCAGGTCGGGGCGGCGCGCAGCAAGGCGGCGGCCGCCGCCGAGGAGGCCGGGCGGCTGGCTGATGCGTTCGACGCGGCCAGGTCCCGGGCCGACCAGGCGGAACGGGAATACGAAGAACTGCAGGACCAGTGCGCGGGGCGGGACGACGACCGGACCGGGCTGGCCTGGGAGCACGAGCAGGCCGCAGCCCAGCTGAGCGCCGCGTCGGCCCGGGTCAGCGAGCTGCGCGCGGCCGAGCGGGAGACCAGTGCCGAGGGTGCCGCGCTGGTGGCCAGGGTGCAGGCGCTGCGCGAAGGGGTGCACGCGCTGCGCACTGGCCGGGACGCGTCCGCCGCGCTGCTGGCCGAGCCGGGCCGGTTCGGCGGCGTGCTCGGCGCGGTGGCCGAACTGGTCACCGTGGCCGACGGGGCCCAGGAGGCGATCGCCGCGGCGCTGGGCAGCGTGGCCGACGCGGTGGCGGTGGCCGGCCTGGCCGCCGCGGTGGCCGTCCTAGAGCAGCTCAGGGCCGAGGACGCGGGCCGGGCCAGCCTCATCATCGCGTCCGGAGGGCCGGCCGCACCCGGCTCGGCGGGCCGGCCGAGACATCGACCTCCCCGACGGCGCGCAGCCCGCGCTCGACCTGGTCCGGGCGCCCGCGGACCTGGCCGCCGCGCTGGGCGGGCTGCTGGCCGGCGTGGTGGTGGCCGCGGACCTGGCCCAGGCCCGGGATCTGGTCCGGGCCTGCCCGGAAATCCGGGTGGTGACCCGGCAGGGCGACCTGCTGGGCGCGCACTGGGCGTCCGGCGGGTCGGCCAAGGCGCCCAGCGAGTTCACCCTGCGCGGGGTGGCCGACGACGCCGCGGCCGGGCTGGAGGACGTGCAGCGCCGCGGCGAGCAGGCCGCCGCCGACCTGGCCGATGCGGTGGCCGGTGAAGACCAGGCCCGCAAGGTGGTGGCGGCCGCGCAGGCCGCCATTCAGCAGGCCGACGCGGCGGCCGCGGAGATCTCCGGCCGGCTCGGCCGGCTGGCCGGCGCGGCCCGGGCCGCCCGCGAGGAGGCCCAGCGGCTGGCAGCGGCCATCGACAGCGCGCAGCGCGCCCAGGAAGCCGGGAACGCCTCGGTCGGCGAGCTCGAGGCCAGCCTGGCCGCGGCCGAGGAGCCGGTGACCAGGCCGGGCCGGCGGATCAGCCCGGGCCGCTCTCCGCGGACCCGGATGGCCCGGCGGACGGGCCCGCCGCGGACCGGGACGCGCTGGCCGCCGCGGTCAGCGCCGGGCGGAACGCCGAGATGGACGCCCGGCTGGAGGTCAGGACGGCCGAAGAACGGCTGCGGGCCATCGCCGGCCGGGCCGACACGCTGGTCGCCACGGCCGCCGCGGAGCGTCAGGCCGCGCAGCAGGCCGCCGCCCGGCGGGTCCGCCGGGAGCAGCAGGCGGTGGTGGCCAGGGCGGTGGCCGAAGGGGCCGCGCGGGCACTGGCCCGGCTGGCCGAGTCGCTGACCGCGGCCGCCGAGCAGCGGCAGGCCGCCGAGCAGGCCAGCAAGGGCCGCGCCGTGGCCCTGAAGGAAGTCCGCGGCGCAGGTCCGCGACCTGGCGGCCGAGTTCGACCGGGTGGTAGACGCCGCGCACGGCACCGAGATGGCCCGGGCCGAGCACCGGATGCGGCTGGAGCAGATGGCGGCCCGGGCGGCCGATGAGTTCGGCGTGGCCGCCGACGCGCTCGTCTCCGAGTACGGCCCGGACGTGCCGGTTCCGCTGGCCGCACCGGAGGTTCCCGTCAGCCGCGCCGCCAACGGCGCTGAGAGCCCCGCTGAGGCTGGCCTGGGTACCAGCGACCAGGATGGCCCGGCGGGCGCGCAGGATGGCGCTGAGAGCCACAGCAACGGAATCGCCCCGGCCAGCGGGATCGCCCCGGCCAGCGGGAGTGAGCCGCACGGGGAGCAGCAGCCGGTGCTGACCGGTGCCGAGCAGCTGACCATCCCGTACATCCGGGCCGAGCAGGAGCGCCGGGCCGCCACCGCGCAGCGCCAGCTCGACCAGCTGGGCAAGGTCAACCCGCTGGCGCTGGAGGAGTTCGCCGCCCTTGAGGACCGGCATACGTTCCTCAGCACCCAGCTCGAGGACCTCAAGAAGACCCGCCGGGACCTGCTGACCGTGGTCAAGGAGGTGGACGACCGGGTGCAGGAGGTGTTCGCGTCGGCCTTCGAGGACACCGCCCGCGAGTTCGAGGGGATCTTCGGCCGGCTGTTCCCCGGCGGCGAGGGCCGGCTGGTGCTCACCGACCCGGACGACATGCTGGCCACAGGGATCGACTTCGAGGCCCGGCCGCCGGGCAAGAAGGTCAAGCGGATGTCGCTGCTGTCCGGCGGCGAGCGGTCGCTGACCGCGATCGCGTTCCTGCTGGCCATCTTCAAGGCCCGCCCGTCGCCGTTCTACGTGCTCGACGAGGTCGAGGCGGCCCTCGATGACACCAATATGCAGCGGCTGCTGCACATCTTCGAGGAACTGCGGTCGGCCTCCCAGCTACTGATCATCACCCACCAGAAGCGCACCATGGAGATCGCCGACGCGCTGTACGGCATCAGCATGCGCGGCGACGGTGTGTCCACCGTGGTCAGCCAGCGGCTCCGCGAGCGCGAATCCGCCTGACCCGGCCACCCTCCGGCCGCCGGGTCGTCCAGCCAGCCCCGTCCAGCCAGCCCCGTCCAGCCAGCCCCGTCCAGCCCCGCCCGCCCGTCAGCAGCCAGCCCAGCCCATCAGCGCGGTGCAAAATGCCGCGCCCGCCAGGCGGAATGCGCGCGCTGATGCCGGGCCGAGGCATGAGCCCGCGCAGATGGGGGATTAGCCGGGCTGGGGTGTCTGCCAGACTGGGACCGTTATGGAACTTGCGATCATTCTTGGCTTGATCTTCATCGTGCTCATCGCCGGGGCCGGGACCACGTTGCTGGTCCGCCCCCGCCGCCGCCGGGTGGCCGCGCCGCCCGCGCCACCCGAAGTGCCGCCCGCACCCCCGGACGGGCAGCAGACCGCCGTGCCGCCCGCCCGGGAGGTAGACACCGCCACCCCCGGAGTGGAGGAGGTGCTGCCACCCGCGGCCCAGCCGGCCCCGGTGGAGCCCGGGCCGGCCCCGCTGCGCGGCCGCCTGGCGCGGCTGCGCGGGCGGCTGGCCGCCTCCCGCGGCGGCTTCGGGGCGGTGCTGCTCAACCTGCTGTCCCGGGACGTGCTGGACGACGAGGCCTGGGACGAGATCGAGGACACGCTGATCACCGCGGACGTGGGCGTCGGGCCGGCCCGGGAGATCGTCGAGGAGCTCAAGACCCAGGTCAAGGTGGTCGGCACCCGCAGCCCCGACGAAGTGCGCGGCATGCTGCGCGCCGAGCTGATCATCCAGCTCGGCGCGGACACCGACCGCAGCCTGCACACCACCCCGCACGGCGACCGGCCCGCGGTGGTGCTGATGGTGGGGGTCAACGGCACCGGCAAGACCACCGTGTGCGGGAAGCTCGGCCGGGCGCTGCTGGGCGAGGGCGAGACGGTGCTGCTCGGGGCGGCGGACACGTTCCGGGCCGCGGCCGCCGACCAGCTGCAGACCTGGGGCGCCCGGATCGGCGCCCCGGTGGTCCGCTCCGACAAGGAGGGCGCGGACCCGGCCAGCGTGGCGTTCGAGGCGGTCAGTACCGGCATCGACCAGCGGGTGGGCTGCGTCATCGTGGATACCGCCGGGCGGCTGCACACCAAGACCGGCCTGATGGACGAGCTGGGCAAGATCAAGCGCGTCATCGAGAAGAAGGCCACCGTGGACGAGGTGCTGCTCGTGCTGGACGCCACCACCGGGCAGAACGGGCTGCGCCAGGCCCGGGTGTTCGCCGAGGTGGTGGACGTGACCGGGATCGTGCTGACCAAGCTGGACGGCACGGCCAAGGGCGGCATCGTCTTCCAGGTCCAGCGCGAGCTGGGCGTCCCGGTCAAGCTGGTCGGCCTGGGCGAGGGCCTGGACGACCTGGCCCCGTTCGAGCCGGACGCGTTCGTGGACGCCATCCTCGGCAGCTAATGTGTTCCACCGCTGCCATCAGGACGCGGATCTGCGCCCGGCACCCGCGCCGCCGCCCCGTGCCCAGGGTGACCGGGCAGAAACGTTCCCGTAACATGTGACCCCCGTCTTTCACGCCCCCGAAACACTCTGTGCGGGCGGGTGAAACGCCCTGGGCGGAAGGTCGGCACAGGACAGGGTGCCCCGAGAAGGTGGTCGCATGAAGCTCATCACTGCCGTGATAAAGCCGTTCAAGCTGGACGAGGTGAAGGCGGCGCTGCAGGCCTTTGGTGTCCATGGGATGACCGTGAGCGAGGCGAGCGGCTACGGCCGGCAGCGCGGTCACACCGAGGTCTACCGGGGGGCTGAATACCAGGTTGACCTGGTGCCCAAGGTCCGGCTGGAGGTGCTCTGCGACGATGAGGACGCCGACGACCTGATCGGTGTGATCGTCAAGGCGGCGCAGACCGGCCGGATTGGCGACGGGAAAGTCTGGTCGCTCCCAGTTGAGACCGTGGTGCGGGTGCGCACCGGTGAGCGCGGCTCCGGCGCGCTCTAGCTCAGGGGAAACGGCAGAGGTCTGATCGGAGTGCGCAGCACGGGCCAGGGGGGGCAGGCGTGATGTCCGCACCCTCGGCCCGGCCGCATTCCGACGGGCCGCCACTCACCTCCTTCGCCAGCGACCGGGCCCGCCGGAGCGTGGAGACGGACCGCTGGCTGGCCACCCTGCTCGGCGCGGAACCCGGCGTCGCGCTGGTCGCGGTGGGCGGGTACGGGCGCCGTGAAATGCTTCCCGGCAGCGACCTGGACGTGCTGCTGCTGCACGCTGGCCGGGACGGCATCGCGGCTATGGCCGACCGGATCTGGTACCCGATCTGGGACTCCGGGACCCGGCTCGATCACGCCGTGCGGACCACGGCCGAGGCGCGCCGGGTGGCCAGGAAAGATCTCAAGGTCGCCCTCGGCCTGCTCTACGCCCGGCACGTGGCCGGTGACCCGGATCTGACCAATGCGCTGCGGGTTGGCGCCCTGGAGGACTGGCGGGCCTCGGCCGGCACCCGGCTGGCCGAGCTCCAGGCGCTGCACGTGGAGCGGGCCGAGCGCAGCGGCGAACTGGCCTTCCTGCTCGAGCCCGACCTCAAGGAAGCCCGCGGCGGGCTGCGTGACGTGCACGCCATCCAGGCCATCGCGGCCGCCTGGGTGGCACCCGGTCCGGGTCCCCGGGTCCGGGCCGCATACGAGTCGATCATGGACGCGCGGCACGCGCTGCACGACATCACCGGGCGGCCCACCGACCGGCTGGTGCTGCAGGAACAGGACGAGGTGGCCCGGATGCTCGGGCTGCTGGACGCGGACGCGCTGATGCGGCACCTGGCCGGGGCCGGGCGGGCGGTCGCGTACTCGGTGGACCAGGCGTTCCGCCAGGCGCAGCGCAGCCGGGGCGGCCGGCGGCGGAGCAAGGCGCAACGCCGGCCGCTGGCCGATGGCCTGGTCGAGCAGGACGGCGAGGTGGTACTGGCCCGTGCGGCCGATCCGGCAGCTGACCCGGCGCTGCCGTTGCGCGCCGCGGCGGCTGCCGCCCAGGCCGGCCTGGTACTGGCCCCGCGCACGCTGACCCGGCTGGCCGAGTGCCCGCCGCTGCCGGTGCCCTGGCCGCCGGCCGCCCGGGACGCGCTGGTCGCGCTGCTCGGGGCGGGCCCGGCCACCATCGGTGTCTGGGAGGCGCTGGACCAGGAGGGCCTGGTGGCCAGTCTGCTGCCGGACTGGGACCGGGTGCGGAACCGGCCGCAGCGCAACCCGCTGCATACCTACACCGTGGACCGCCATCTGGTGGAGACGGCCGTCCGGTCCGCCGTGCTCACCCGGGACGTGGCCCGGCCCGACCTGCTGCTGCTGGCCGCGCTGCTGCATGACATCGGCAAGGGCTGGCCGGGCGACCACCGGGTCACCGGGGAGGTGGTGGCCCGGGACGTGGCCCGCCGGGTCGGGCTCGGGCCGTCCGACGCCGAGCTGGTGGCCGGCGCGGTCCGGCACCACCTGCTGCTGCCGCAGACGGCGACCCGGCGCGACCTGGACGACCCGGTCACTGTGTCCCAGGTGGCCGCGGTGGTCGGCAGCCGGCCACTGCTCGAGCTGCTGCAGGCGCTGGCCGCCGCGGACGGCCTGGCCACCGGGCCGGCCGCCTGGAACGACTGGAAAGAGGGCCTGGTCGGTGACCTGGTCCGGCGGGTCGAATCGCGGCTGGCCGGCGAGCTGCCGGCCGGGCCGCTGCCGCTCCGGCCGGATCAGGCGGCGCTGGCCGAGCAGGGCGTGCCCGCGGCCCGGGTACGCGGGCATGAGGTGACGATCGTGGCCCCGGACCGGCCCGGGCTGCTCTGGCAGGCGGCGGGCGTGCTGGCCTCGCACCGGCTGGCGGTGCGTTCGGCCAACGCGACCTCGCACGGGACGATGGCCGTGGCCGCGTTCACCGTGGCCCCGGAGTTCGGTGACCCGCCCGACGCCGAACTGGTCAGCGGCGACCTGCGCCGGGCGCTGGCCGGACGGCTGGACGTGGCCGAGCGGCTGGAGCGGCGGATGCGCTCCTACCGGCAGTCACCGGTGCCGGCCGCGCCGCCCAAGGTCACCCTGCTGGATGACGCCTCGCGTACGGCCACCGTGGTGGAGGTCCGCGCGCACGACGCGCCCGGCCTGCTGTGGCGGATCGGCCGGGCGCTCGGCGACTGCGGCCTGGACGTGCGGGCCGCCCGGGTGGAGACCCTGGGCGCGGAAGCGGTGGACGTGTTCTACGTGGTGGACACGTCGGGCGGCCCGGTCGGCGGGTCCCGGATCCGCGGCAAGATCGCCGCTCAGGTGCTGGCCGCGCTGAGCGGCTGAACGACACCCCGGTGCCCACGTCATAGGTGAACCCGGATGACGTCCCCGCGGTGACCTCCCGGACCACGAAGTGCGCCGCGCCGAGTGACTTGTTGTACGAGGCGGCCAGCGTCACCGTGTCACCGGCCGGGTAGCTCACCGATCCATTCGTCCAGTTGGCCGGGGCTCCCGGGCATTCCTGCGGGCCGGACCCAGCCGTGCTGCAGATCAGTGCCTTGGTGGCCGGGTTGAACACGGCCACGGCCGGGCTGAACGGGCTGGACGACGTGCTGTCCGAGACGCCCAGCACCAGTAGCCGCCCCGCGGGCCAGAGCTGGACCGGCAGGCCGTAGCCGCCTATCTCGCTCCCGTACTGAGCAGGTTTACGCAGGTAGACGCTGGTCTGGACGTTCTGGAACTGGGCGCCCACGGCAGCGTACCCAGCTTGCTCGGCGGTGGGCACGGCAGCTCCCGCAACCGCGCTGGCCCCGGCCGCTGTACCGGCCATTCCCACCACACCGGTAACGGCGAGGACCGCCGCACCGGCGGGCGACGATGCTTGCCTGAGTACGTTCATGGTGATCTTCTTCGGCTATGTGGCCCGCCTTTAACGGATTCCCTTACCGTGCGGGATCGGGCCGTTTCCCGGAAAGGGCAGGGCAGGATGCCGGGATAGGCGTGACTAAACACCCTCCTAACCCTCAGGTGAGAGTGCAAGGCGCGAGACGATCCGGTAGCACTGACCCGGTGCGCCTGACCGGATAGCCTGGGAGGCGTGTTCGAGACTCTTTCTGACCGGCTGACCCAGGTCTTCTCCACGCTGCGCGGGCGCGGCCGGCTGTCCGCTGCGGACATCGACGCGACGGCCCGCGAGATCCGTATCGCGCTGCTCGAGGCGGACGTGGCGCTGCCCGTGGTGCGGGAGTTCATCGCGCGGGTCAAGGAGCGCGCGTCGTCGGAAGAGGTCTCCGGCGCGCTGAACCCGGCGCAGCAGGTCATCAAGATCGTTCATGAGGAGCTCATCGAGATCCTCGGCGGCGAGGCCCGCCGGATCCGGTTCGCCAAGGTGCCGCCCACAGTGATCATGCTGGCGGGCCTGCAGGGCTCCGGTAAGACCACGCTGGCCGGCAAGCTGGCGTTGTGGCTGAAGAGCCAGGGCAACACGCCGATGCTGGTCGCGGCCGACCTGCAGCGCCCGAACGCGGTTCAGCAGCTGCAGGTGATGGGCGAGCGGGCCGGCGTGCCGGTGTTCGCCCCCGAGCCAGGCAACGGCGTGGGTGACCCGGTCGCGGTGGCCCGCGAGTCGGTGGACGAGGCCCGGCGCCGCCAGCACAACGTGGTCGTCATCGACACGGCCGGCCGCCTGGGCATCGACGAGGAGATGATGGGCCAGGCCGTGGCCATCCGGGACGCGACCGACCCGGACGAGATCCTGTTCGTGGTGGACGCGATGATCGGCCAGGACGCGGTGGCCACCGCGCAGGCCTTCCTCGACGGCGTCGGCTACGACGGGGTCGTGCTCACCAAGCTCGACGGTGACGCCCGCGGCGGCGCGGCGCTGTCCATCAGGGAGCTCACCGGCCGGCCGGTGATGTTCGCCTCGTCTGGCGAGAAGCTCGAAGACTTCGACATCTTCCATCCCGACCGGATGGCCTCGCGCATCCTCGACATGGGTGACGTGCTCACCCTGATCGAGCAGGCCGAGCGGACCTTCGATGAGGACCAGGCGGCCAAGATGGCCGGGAAGCTGGCCTCCGGCGACGGCTTCACCCTGGAGGACTTCGTCGAGCAGCTGGCCATGGTGCGCAAGCTCGGCCCGATCGGCAACCTGCTCGGCATGCTGCCCGGCGCGGCGCAGAACCGTGAGCTGCTCAGCCAGATCGACGACAAGGATCTGGACCGGGCGGCGGCCATCGTGAACTCGATGACCCCGGCCGAGCGGCGCAACCCGAAAATCCTCAACGGGTCCCGCCGGGCCCGGATCGCGAACGGGTCCGGGGTCACAGTGGGCGAGGTCAACAACCTCGTGGTCCGGTTCCAAGAGGGCCAGAAGATGATGCGCCAGATGATGGGCGGCGGCGGGATGCCGGGCATGCCGGCCATCCCCGGCATGCGCCGGGCGGTCTCCAAGAGCGCCAAGAAGAAGGCGAAGAAGAAGCCCAAGGGCGGCCGCCCCGGTGGCAACCCGGCCGCGGGCAAGGCCGGCGGCAAGCCGGGCGCCGGGCAGCATGCGGGCAACGGCGCGGGCCAGGGCGCTCCCGGGCTGGGCCAGGGCGCGGACGGCGGGCTGCCCGGCTCGCCGGAGGAACTGGCCGCCAGCCTGGAGGCGCTGAACTCGAACCCGGCGCTGCGCCGGGCCATGCCGGATCTCGGCAAACTGCCCGCGCCGGGCGGGCTGCCGCCGTCCGGCGGTGCCCCGGGCGGCACCGGCCCGGCCGGCCTGCCGGCCGGATTCGGCCTGCTCGGCCGCCGCCGGGCCAAGAAGGACGACGAGTAGCCCCGCACCCGCCAGTGTTGCCCGCACCCGCCGGTGTCCCCGCGCCTGACCCCGCACCCGCCGGTGTCCCCGCGCCCGCCGGGGCGTCCCCGCGCCAGATTCACGTCGGTCCCACTGACCCCACCAGCCTCACCGGCCCATGCTGCCCCGCCCCCGCGCCGTGATCAACTGATTGGTGTCGCTACAACGACACCAATCAGTTGATCACGAACCTGCGGGTCCGGGGCAGGCGGGCGCCTGGATTCGGCCGCGATTACGCCCTGGGCCGGTACGTCTGGCACAATGTCTGCGACACCTCCCGGTCTGGCGACGCCCTCTCACGCTCGCCGGCCCGGGACCGAGCGGGCCGACGCGGTGGTACCCACCCGGCGCGAGCGTTGCCTGCATCCGATCGTTCTGGGAGAGACCACACCCGTGGCTGTCAAGATCAAGCTCAAGCGCATGGGCAAGATCCATGCGCCGTATTACCGGATCATCGTGGCCGACGCGCGCACCAAGCGGGACGGCCGCGCGATCGAGGAGATCGGGAAGTACCACCCGATGCACGAGCCGTCCTTCATCGAGGTGGACTCCGAGCGGGCCCAGCACTGGCTGTCCGTCGGCGCGCAGCCGACCGACCCGGTACGCAAGATCCTCGAGGTCACCGGGGACTGGCAGAAGTTCAAGGGCCTGCCCGGTGCCGAGGGGACGCTGAAGAGCGCCGCGCCCAAGGCGGACAAGAAGGACGCCTACGCGGCCGCGGTGGCCCAGGCGCTGGGCACCGGCGAGGGTGCCAAGGGCCGGGGCCGGAAGCCGGTCGGCAAGGCCGACGACCAGGCCGAAGCGGACGGCAAGGCGGCCAGGCCGGCCGGGCGGGCGGGCGGCAGGCTGCCGCCAAGACCGAAACCGTCAAGACCGACACGGCCAAGACGGACACCGTCAAGACGGACACCGTCAAGACCGACACCGTCAAGACCGACACCGCCAAGACCGACACCGCCAAGACCGACACCGCCAAGACCGACACGGCAAAGGCTGACACGGCCACGGACCAGGCTGAGACGGCGGAGGCTGGCGCGGCCCCCGCGGCCGCGGCCAAGGCCGAGAACAAGAGCAGCGCCAAGAAGGACAGTGCCGCCAACGCCGAGCCGGCCGACGCCGGCGAGCCGGAGGCGGCCGCGGCCACGGAGCAGGGCAACGGAGCCTGACATGCTGGAAGAGGCCCTTGAGCACCTGGTTAAGGGCATCGTGGAGCACCCAGACGACGTCCGGGTGAACAGCCACGGGCTGCGCCGGGGCCAGGTCCTCGAAGTGCGGGTGCACCCCGAGGACCTGGGCAAGGTCATCGGCCGGGGTGGCCGGACGGCCAAGGCGCTGCGCACGGTCATCGGCTCGCTGGCCGGCGGCAAGTACGTCCGGGTCGACCTGCTCGACGTGGACGAGGTCCGTTAGCCCGTCATGCAACTGGTCGTGGGCCGGATCACCCGGCCGCACGGGGTGCGCGGCGAGGTGTCGGTGGAAGTGCGCACCGACGAGCCGGAGCGCCGGTTCGCGGTCGGGTCGGTGCTGGCCACCGACCCGGCCGAGGCCGGCCCGCTGACCGTAGCCTCGGCCCGCTGGCACACCGGGCGGTTGCTGGCCGGATTCGAGGGCATCACCGACCGCAACCAGGCCGAGACGCTGCGCGGTGTCTGGCTGACCCTGGACTCTGCCGCGGCCGGGTCCACGGACGACCCCGATGAGTTCCACGACCACGAACTGATCGGGCTGGCTGTGGTCACCGTGTCCGGTGAACCGGTCGGCCGGGTGACCGACGTCCGGCACTCCGGCCAGGACCTGCTGGTGATCGAGCCGGCCCGGCCCGGCCCCGGCCCGGGCTGGCGATCAGCGGGCCCCCGGGGGCCGCGTCCCTGGGCCGGCCCAGCCCGGCCGGCCGCGGACGGGCTGCTCGTCCCGTTCGTGGCCGCGATCGTGCCCGAGGTCGATGTGGCTGCCGGCCGGCTGGTCATTGACCCGCCCCCGGGGCTGCTCGAACTCGGTACGGCGGAACCTGGCCGCGGGTGAGGTGACCGGGTGCGCATCGACATCATCACGATCTTCCCGGAGTACTTCAGCCCGCTCAGTGTGTCCCTGCTCGGCAAGGCCGCGGCCCGGGGAACCCTCCAGCTGCACGTTCATGACCTGCGGCGGTGGGCGCACGATGTGCACCGCACGGTGGACGGCGCGCCGTTCGGTGGCGGCCCCGGGATGGTGATGTCGCCGGAGCCGTGGGGCGAAGCCCTGGACGAGGTGACCGGGGCTGACCCGGCCCCGCCCCGGCTGGTCGTCCCCACCCCGTCCGGCCGCCCGTTCAGCCAGGCCGCCGCGGCCGGGCTCGGGCGTTGTGCACGATTGGTGTTCGCCTGTGGCCGGTACGAGGGGATCGACGCGCGCGTGGTCGCGGACGCGGGGGAGCGGATGCCGGTGGACGAGCTGTCCATCGGGGACTACGTGCTGTCCGGGGGCGAGCCCGCGGTGCTGGTCATGATCGACGCGATCGCCAGGCTGCTGCCCGGGGTGCTCGGCAATGCCGGGTCCGCGGCCGACGACTCGTTCGGCGGCAGCGGCGGCCCGATGTCGGGGCTGCTGGAGGGCCCGGCCTACACCCGGCCCCGGGTATGGCGAGGCCGCGAGGTCCCGCCCGTGCTGCTGTCCGGCGACCACGCCGCCATCGCCCGCTGGCGGCGTGACGAGGCATTGCGCCGGACCGCCGCGTTCCGCCCCGATCTGGTTGCTAAGCTGGCGGCGGAGCCACTGGACAGCCAGGACCGGCAAGTCCTGCTGGACGCTGGCTTTCCGACCAGTGCCGAAGATATGGCACACTGAAGTCCGCCACCCACATTAGGCCGACCCAGCGGGTGCGCGTCCTGGCGCCCACCGCGGCCCGGGACAACGACAGACCGATGCCACGCGTTCGCTGGCCTGTGCGCGCGTGCGGACAACTGAGGAACGTTAGCCATGCACACCGCGATCGCCGAGCTGGAGCAGGCCCAGATCCGCTCTGACATCCCCGACTTCCGTCCCGGGGACACTCTGAAAGTACATGTGCGGGTCAAGGAGGGCACCCGGTCGAGGATCCAGGTCTTCCAGGGCGTCGTGATCCGGCGCCAGGGTGGCGGGGCCCGGGAGACGTTCACCGTCCGCAAGATCAGCTACGGCGTCGGCGTGGAGCGCACGTTCCCGGTGCACAGCCCGTCGCTGGACAAGATCGAGCTGGTCACCCGGGGCCGGGTGCGCCGGGCCAAGCTGTACTACCTCCGCTCGCTGCGCGGCAAGGCCGCGCGTATCCGGGAGCGCCGCGAGCCGGCCCGCTGACCGGGTTCTTTTCCGGTGTCCGGCACCGATGACGGCGGGCTTAGCCGGGAGGCCTGTGCCGCGGTGGGCCAGCCTCCGTCTGCGCCACACCTCCTGCCCCGGCGTTAGGCTCGGACTCGATGAACGATGAACGGGGAATGAGCGATCCGGCGGTGAGCGGCGCGCAAGGCGCTGCCGGCCCCGGCAGTGACGGCGTGGTGGATGCGGAACCGGACACCCCGGGTACCGAAACGATCACCGGCCAGCCTGGCCGTGCCACGGCCGCGACGGCAGGCCCGGCTGCGGCGCCGGGCGGCACGGGGCCGGGCGGCACGGGGCCGGGCGGCACGGGGCCGGCGGCCGGGGCCACACCGGGCGCGCGGCGCGCCGTGGCCGCGACCCGGCGGCGCAGGCGGATCAACTGGTGGGTCGAGCTCATCGGGCTGTTCGTGTTCGCCCTCGTCATCATGCTGGTCATCAAGACCTATGTCATCCAGGCGTTCTTCATCCCGTCCTCGTCGATGGAGAACACACTCGAAATCGGGGACAAGGTCCTGGTCAACAAACTGATCTACCACTTCAGGTCGATCGAGCGCGGGGACATCGTGGTGTTCAACGGGGAGGGCTCCTGGGATCCGCCCAGCCCGCCCCAGCCCAGTGACCCGATCGTCCGGTGGGCCAGCGAGTTCGGCCACGCCGTGGTCGGCCTGTTCGGCATCTCCCCGGGCGTGCACGACTACATCAAGCGGGTCATCGGGCTGCCCGGCGACCACGTAGTCTGCTGCAACAGCCAGGGCGACGTGACCGTCAACGGCGTGCCGCTGCACGAGAAGTCCTACCTGTACCCGGGGAACCCGCCGTCGATGACCAGGTTCAGCATCCGGGTCCCGCCCGGGCGGCTGTGGGTGATGGGCGACCACCGCAACGTGTCCTACGACTCGCGCGGGCACATCGGCGACCCGGGCGGTGGCACCATCCCGGAGAGCCAGGTGGTGGGCCGGGCGTTCCTCATCCTGTGGCCGCCGAGCCGGTTCCGGGTGCTGCCCATCCCGGCCACCTTCAGCCAGCTGAACGCCACCAGCACCGCACTGGGCGCCCTGACCGGCCCGGCCGCCCCGGTCGCGGTCGCGGCCGCCGCCGCGGCGCCGCTGACGCTGCTGGAACGCAGACTGCGCCGGAGGACCGGCCGCCGGGCGGGGGTCCGGCTGCGCCGCCGCGGACGCGGGTGAGCCCATGGCCGTGGCCGAGTGGCGGCATCCCGGGTATACGCCCCGGCGGGCGGCCGGGCTGACCGGGTACGAGCGCGTCCTGGTCCGGGCCGGGCTGTCCCCGGTGGCCGGGATCGACGAAGCGGGCCGCGGTGCCTGCGCCGGCCCACTGGTGGTGGCGGCGGTGATGCTGAACCCGGCCCGGCTGTCCGGGCTCACCGGCATCGCGGACTCCAAGCAGCTCACGCCGGCCGCCCGGGAGGAAGCCTACGAGGAGGTGCTCCGGACCGCGCTGGGCTGGCACCGGGTCATCATCCCGGCCGCCGAGATCGACTCGTGCGGGCTGCACGTGTGCAACATCGAGGGCATGCGGCGGGCCCTGGCCGGGCTGACCCCGAGGCCGGGCTATGCGCTGACCGACGGGTTCGCGGTCCGCGGCCTCGGCGTGCCCGCGCTGGCCATGTGGAAGGGCGACGAGGTGGCCGCGTGCGTGGCCGCCGCCTCCATCGTGGCCAAGGTGACCAGGGACCGCATCATGACCGAGCTGTCGGGGCGCTACCCGGCCTACGGGTTCGCCCAGCACAAGGGGTATTCCACCCGCAGTCATATGCGGGCGCTGGCCGAGCACGGGCCGTGTGCCGAGCACCGGGCTTCGTTCGCTAACGTCAACGGGCTGGTGCGGGACAGCGCGGTGCCGCCTGACGGCTGGGTGGACGAGTTCGCGGCGGGTGCTGACCTGGCCGCCGCGGTGCCCGGCCAGATGAGGTCCGGGGAAATGCTGGATGGAGAATTGACCTATCGTTGATGCCAGCCAGATCGGACCTCTCGGCGGCTGATCGGAGGGTGAGCAGATGAGCGCAGAGGATCTCGAGAAGTACGAGACCGAGATGGAACTGCAGCTCTACCGCGAATACCGCGACGTCGTGGGGCTGTTCACCCACGTGGTCGAGACCGAGCGCCGGTTCTACCTGACGAACCAGGTGGAGCTGAACGTGCACAGCTCCGAGAACGGCGAGGTCTACTTCGAGGTCATCATGCAGGACGCCTGGGTCTGGGACATGTACCGGCCGGCCCGGTTCGTGAAGAACGTGCGGGTGGTCACGTTCAAGGACGTCAACGTCGAGGAACTGGCCCGCGCCGAGCTCGAGGTGCCGGACAAGTAGCCGGGCCCGCCCGCATTCAAGCATCCGGGACCGACAGATCCGCCGCGCCGTGCACAGCACGGCGGTTTTGCTCCCGTCTGTCCACAGCCAGGTAACTGCCGCTGGGCGCCCGCGCCCAGGTCCGGCAGTGTTCGGCGTGGAGGTGATGCCGGATGGCGGACAAGGACGATCTGGGCCGGCAGGGTGAGCAGTTAGCCGCCGATTACCTGCAGCAGGCCGGGATGCGGGTGCTCGACCGCAACTGGCGCTGTGCCGCGGGTGAGCTGGACATCGTGGCCGTCGACCGCCGGGTGCTGGTGGCCTGTGAGGTCAAGACCCGGTCCGGGCTGGGTTTCGGCAGCCCGCTCGAGGCGGTTAGCCGCCGCAAGCAGGCCCGGCTCCGGCAGCTGGCCATCTGCTGGATACACGCGCACGGGGTGCTGTTCGACGAGGTCCGGGTCGACGTGATCGGGCTGCTCCGGGACCGGGCCGGGCACTTCACCATCGAGCACGTCCGGGGAGTGGGCTGACATGCCGGTCGCACGGACGCACGCGATCGCGCTGGTCGGCGTGGAGGGGCACCCGGTCGAGGTCGAGGCCGACATCCAGAACGGGCTGCCCGGCCTGCTCCTGGTCGGCCTGCCGGACACGGCGCTTCGCGAAGCCAGGGACCGGATCCGGGCGGCCATCGTCAACAGCCGCGAGCAGTGGCCACAGCGCCGGATCACGGTCGGCCTGTCCCCCGCCAGCCTGCCCAAGCGGGGCAGCGGTTTCGATGCCAGCATCGCGGTGGCCATCCTGGCCGCCGCGGGCGCGGTGCCCGCGGCCTCCATCGACGGGGTGGCGTTCGTCGGCGAACTCGGGCTGGACGGCCAGCTCCGCCCGGTCCGCGGCGTGCTGCCCGCGGTCGCCGCCGCCGCGGCCAGCGGGTTGCGCCGGGTGGCCGTGCCGCGGGCCAACGCCGCCGAGGCGTCCCTGGTGCCCGGCCTCCGGGTGCTCAGCGCGGGGACGTTACCGGGCCTGCTCCGCTGGCTGCGGGACGGCGTGTCCAGCCCCGCGGACCCGGTGCAGGTCATCGACGGCGGCCGGGCGCCCGGCGGCGCGCCGCCCGGGCCGGGGCTGGGTGGCGCGACCGGGCCGGGGCTGGGTGGGGTGCCGCCCGGGCCGGGCAGCCCGGCCGGGCCGGGTGGGGAGCCTGGGCCGGGGCCCGACCTGGCCGACGTGCTGGGCCAGCCGACCGCCCGGCGCGCCGCCGAGATCTGTGCCGCCGGCGGCCACCACCTGTGCCTGCTCGGCCCGCCCGGCGCGGGCAAGACCATGCTGGCCGAGCGGATCCCGACCCTGCTGCCCCCGCTGGACATGGCCGCCGCCCTGGAGGTCACCTCGATCCATTCGGTGGCGGGCGTGCTCCCCGGCCAGGGCCCGCTGCTGACCGTGCCCCCGTTCTGCGCGCCACATCACACCGCGACCAAGGCGGCCATTGTGGGCGGCGGCAGCGGGGTGATCCGCCCCGGGGCGGCGTCCCTGGCCCACCGCGGGCTGCTGTTCCTGGATGAGGCCCCGGAGTTCGGCCGGGACGTGCTGGACGCGCTGCGCCAGCCGCTGGAGTCGGGCCAGGTGGTGATCGCCCGGTCCGGCCTGACCGCGCGGTTCCCGGCCCGGTTCACCCTGGTTCTGGCGGCCAACCCGTGCCCATGCGCCAAGGGCCCCGGGCAACAGACGGGCTGCGAATGCACGCCCGCGGTCCGCCGCCGGTACCTGGCCCGGCTGTCCGGGCCGCTGCTCGACCGGGTGGACGTGAAGGTGGAGTTTCTCCCGGTGAGCCGCCGTGAGCTGCTCAGCGACGCGGCGTTCACCGAGCCGAGCGGCACGGTGGCGGCCCGGGTGGCGGCGGCCAGGCGGCGCGCGGCGGAGCGGCTGCGGGACACCCCGTGGCGGCTCAACGCGGAGATCCCGGGCCGCGAGTTGCAGCCGCGACCTCCGGCCCGCCGCCGGCGCGCTCGCGCCGCTGGAACGGGCCATGGACCTGGGGCAGATCAGCGCCCGCGGGGTGCACCGGGTGCTCCGGGTGGCCTGGACGCTGGCCGACCTGGCCGGGCGGCCCCGGCCGGGCGCCGAGCAGACCAGCTACGCGCTCGGGCTGTGGCTGGGGGGCCGGCGTGACGGCCCGGCGGGAGCCCGGGAAACCGGAACCCGGCCAGCCAGTGCTGGCCAGCCCAGCGCCGGGCCCGGAGGAGCGGCTGGCCCGGGCGGTGCTGAGCTGCATCGCCGAGCCCGGCGACGTGCAGCTCGCGGCGCTGCTCCGGACCTGCCCGCCGGCCGAGATCGTGACCGCGCTGACGGCCGGGCTGTCGGCCGGGCCGATCCGGCCATCGCCCGGCCTGGACCGCGCGCTGCGCCGCTGGACGGCCCGGCTGGGGAGCATGCCCACCCAGCTCACCCTGGACGGCCTGGGAGCGGGCCGGGATCCGGCTGCTGTGCCCTGGAGACCCGGGCTGGCCCGGCCAGCTGGCCGTGCTCGGCGATGCCTGCCCGTGGGCGCTGTGGGTACGCGGCACCGCCGACCTCCGGTTCGCCTGCCTCCGCTCGGTCTCCATCGTCGGCACCCGGGCCGCCACCGCGTACGGCCGCCACGTCTGCGCCGAGCTGGCCGCCGCGCTCGCCGAACGTGGCTGGACGGTGGTGTCGGGCGGCGCGTTCGGCATCGACGGCTGGGCGCACCGCGGCGCGCTCAGCGCGGAGGGCAGCACGATCGCGGTGCTGGCCTCAGGCGTCGATGACCCGTACCCGCGCGGCCACCACGAGCTGTTCCAGGCCGTCACCGGGCACGGCGCACTGGTCAGCGAGCAGCCACCGGGCCGGTCCCCGACCCGGCCCGGGTTCCTGGTGCGCAACCGGCTGATCGCCGCGCTCAGCCGCGGCACGGTGCGTGGTCGAGGCGGCGCTGCGCAGCGGCGCGCTAAACACTGCCCGGCACGCACGGGACCTGAACCGCCCGCTGATGGCGGTGCCCGGCCCGGTCACGTCCATCGCGTCGGCCGGCTGCCACCTGGTCATCCGGGACTGGGGCGCGCAGTGCGTGACCGGCGTGGCCGACGTGCTCGCGCAGCGTGTCGTTCGGCCCGGACGAGGAGTGCGCCCAGCCGGCGGGGCCCGGTGCTGCCGCACGATGAGCTGGATCCGGTCAGCCGAAGCGTGCTGGAGGCGGTCCCGGCCCGCTCCGGCTGGGGGCCGGCCCGGATCGCGGTGTCGGCCGGCGTGGACTTCGATACCGTGCTGCGGTGCCTGGGCCAGCTCGCGGCGGGTGGCTTCGTGGAACGGTGCGCCCGCGGCTGGCGGCTCCGCCCGCCTGGCTGAATCGGGCAGATCCTGGCTGAATCGGGCAGATCCTGCCCGATTCCGGGCAGGATCTTTGCCTTCTGGGACTGAATCGCTCATGCTAGGGCAGTGGCAGGAGCGCGGCGACCGTTCGATGACTTGATCAGCCACGTGACCCGGAGCAGCGCGCTGGGCCCGGGAGAAGCGGAACGGTTGATCGCTGAGGTGGTCGGGTATTTCTCCGAACCAGCGGAGGCGTTCGTCCGTCGGCGCCACGGCGAGCTCAGAGCGCGTGGCCTCATTAACGACAAGGCGTTCCAGCAGATTGCCGCTGAGCTCCAGCAACGGCTGGTGGCACCGCCCCAGTACTCGCAGCGGCAGTTGCGCCGCATCATCTACGGCTGACAGGGGGCAGAGTATGTGCGGGATCGTCGCTCATATCGGGGGCCGGGACTGCGTCCCCATCCTGCTCGAGGGCCTGGCCCGGCTCGAGTACCGGGGCTATGACTCGGCCGGGATCGCGGTGCTGAGCCGGTCGGGTGAGATCCGGGTGCAGAAGACCAAGGGCCGGGTGGCCGACCTGGCCCGCGGGCTGCCCGCCCGGTTCAAGGGCAGCCCGGGCATCGGGCATACCCGGTGGGCCACGCACGGCGAGCCGAGCGACGTCAACGCGCACCCGCAGGTGTGCGGGCCGGTCGCCATCGTGCACAACGGGATCATCGAGAACGCCGACGAGCTCCGCAGCCAAGCTGGCCGCGGAAGGCTCGGTCTTCGAGTCGGAGACCGACACCGAGGTGCTGGCTCACCTGATCGCGGCCAGCGGCGCCGACGACCTCGAGGAAGCGGTCCGCCAGGCGCTCACGTCCGTGGTCGGCACGTACGGCATCGTCGTGCTGGACTCGCGGCAGCCGGACCGGATCGTGGCCGCGCGCAACGGGAGCCCGGTCGTGCTCGGCCTCGGCGACAAGGAGATGTTCGTCGCCTCGGACATCGCCGCCCTGGTCCGCTACACCCGCCAGGTGGTGCACCTGGACGACGGCGAAGTGGCCACGGTGCGTGCGGACGGGTTCCACACCGCCACGCTGGATGCCCGGGCCACCACCAAAAAGCCGTTCATCATCGACACCGACTTCGGCTCCTACGACGCCGAGGGCTACACGCACTTCATGCGCAAGGAGATCCACGAGCAGCCGCGGACGGTCGAGCGGGCACTGCGCGGCCGGATCGAGGACCGGTTCAACACTGCGCACCTGGGCGGGCTGAACATGGACGCCCGGCAGCTCCGCGAGATCCGCCGGGTGCTGGTCCTGGGCTGCGGCTCGGCCTACTACGCCGGGCAGGTCGGAGCCCAGATCATCGAGGACCTGGCCCGCATCCCGGCGGCGGCCGAGCCGGCCTCGGAGTTCCGGTACCGCAATCCGGTGGTGGAGGCGGACACGCTGTACGTCGGG
This sequence comes from uncultured Actinomycetes bacterium, assembly GCA_963834515.1. GTDB lineage: Bacteria > Actinomycetota > Actinomycetes > Streptosporangiales > Streptosporangiaceae > RYN-230. The sequence goes on from CAWICB010000006.1 coordinate 99,109, forward strand.
GTGAGCCAGTCGGGCGAGACCTACGACACGCTGGCCGCGGTGCAGGAACTGCAGCGCAAAGGCGGCCAGGTGCTCGGCGTGGTCAACTCGGTCGGCAGCGCCATCGCCCGGCAGTGCGGCGGCGGCATGTACCTGCACGCCGGCCCGGAGGTCTCGGTCACCTCGACCAAGACGTTCACCGCCACGGCCGTGGCTTTCGCACTGATGGGGCTGCACCTGGGCCGGATTCACGACCTGTCGCCCGCTGACGGCAGGCGGATCATCGCCGGGCTGCGCGCGCTGCCCGACCAGATCGAGGAGATACTCGCGGGCGAGGACCACATCGCCGGCATCGCCGCCTCGCTGGTGGACAGCCAGGGCCTGTTCTTCATCGGCCGGGTCCGCGGCTTCCCGGTCGCCCGGGAGGGCGCGCAGAAGCTCAAGGAAGTCTCCTACCTGCACGCTGAGGCCTACCCGGCCAGCGAGCTCAAGCACGGGCCGCTCGCCCTGGTGAGCCCCGACCTGCCGACCGTGGCCATCGTGCCGGACGATGAGCTGCTGGACAAGAACCTGTCCACGCTGGGCGAGATCCGCGCCCGGCGCGGCCCGGTGGTGGCCGTGGGGCACACCGACCTGGACGCCAAGCTGGCCGATCACGTCATCCGGGTGCCCAAGAACGAGCCGGAGCTGGACCCGATCCTGCTCTCGGTGCCGCTGCAGATCCTCGCGTACCACGCGGCCGTGACGCTGGGCAACGACGTGGACAAGCCGCGCAACCTGGCCAAGAGTGTCACGGTGGAGTAACCGGCCGCCGGTGCGACACTGGGTGGATGGCTGACCCAGCGCAGCACGACGCGGCGGGCCAGCTGGCCGAGCCGCTGAGCCGCGCGCTGGACGCGTTCGGCCGGCATCTGGCCGCCGAGCGCAACACCTCGCCGCACACCGTCCGGGCCTATCTGGGGGATGTCCGTGCGCTGCTGGAGCATGCCACCGGGGCCGGGGCGACCAGCCCGGACGGGCTGACCATCAGCGTGCTCCGGGGCTGGCTGGCCGCCCAGCACCGGGCGGGCCTGGCCCGCACCACGCTGGCCCGCCGGGCCGCCGCGGCCCGCGCGTTCACCGCGTTCGCGCACGCCCGCGGGCTGCTGGCCGCCGATCCCGGCCCGCTGCTCGGCACCCCGCGGATCCGCCGCCGGCTGCCCGAGGTGGCCCGCCCGGACCAGCTGGCCACGGTGCTGGACAGCAGCGCGCCGGACCCGGCGGGCCGGGACCTGGATCCCCGGGAGCGCGCCGTGCTGCTCCGCGACACCGCGATCATGGAGCTGCTCTACGCCACGGGTATCCGGGTCAGCGAGCTGTGCGGCCTGGACGCCGGCGATCTGGACCACGGGCGGCGGACCGTCCGGGTGCTCGGCAAGGGCGGCAAGGAACGCACCGTGCCGGTCGGCCTGCCCGCGGAGCGCGCGGTGCAGCGCTGGGCCCAGGCCGGCCGCCCGGTGCTGGCCACCCCGGCCAGCGGCCACGCACTGTTCCTCGGCGCCCGGGGCGGCCGGCTCGACCCGCGGACCGCGCGCCGGGTGGTGCACGGCCGGCTGGCCGCGGTGCCGGCCGTCCCGGACACCGGGCCGCACGGGCTGCGCCACGCGGCCGCCACCCATCTGCTCGAAGGCGGCGCCGATCTGCGCAGCGTGCAGGAGATCCTGGGGCACGCGTCGCTGGCCAGCACCCAGATCTACACCCACGTGTCGGTGGCCCGGCTGCATTCCGCGTTCAACCAGGCCCATCCCCGGGCCTGAGCCGTCCCCGCGCTGGGTGCTGCGTTGTTTCCGTATCCGTGGCCCAACGCACCACAGAGTGGCCGTCGCACCAGCCACCGGCGCCGATCGTGTGGCTGATGTGACTGCAGCCGCCAGAGTGGCGGAGCGGGCCAGGCCTGGGAATCCCCGGTGCGTCTCATGTGTTGAGACACTGTCGGTCCCGGCCGGCCGGGCCAGAGCCGCACCTGGTGCGGCGCACCGCCGGGCCCGGTCAGCACGCACCGGCGTTAGGTGGATCCGTCAGTCCCGGCCGGAGCGGGTAGACTTTGCACCGGCCGCAGAAGCCGCCGCGCGAGCGGAGGTAATTCCACGGCTAAATTCGCGCGTCCGCTTGCCGCCAGGGTTCCTCGACGAGCCCGGCGGGACGCTTCCCACCGGTCCGCGGCCTGACCGCCGCGGCGGGTGCGCCCGGGCGCCAGGCAGCAACCGAGAGCGTCGGCGCGATCAGGCGCGGCGCGTAAGCAGGAAGGGGACCGCGGGCATGGCTCCGGTCGTCACTATGCGGCAGCTCCTCGAGAGCGGCGTCCACTTCGGGCACCAGACCCGGCGCTGGAATCCCAAGATGAAGCGATTCATCCTGGCCGAGCGCAACGGCATCTACATCATCGACCTGCAGCAGTCGCTGAACTTCATCGATACCGCGTACGAGTTCATCAAGGAGACCGTGGCGCACGGCGGCTCCATCCTCTACGTCGGGACCAAGAAGCAGGCCCAGGAAGTGGTGGCCGAACAGGCCCGCCGGGTGGGCATGCCGTACGTCAACCAGCGCTGGCTGGGTGGCATGCTGACCAACTTCTCCACCGTGTTCAAGCGGCTGCAGCGGCTCAAGGAACTCGAGGAGATCGACTTCGACGACGTGGCCGGCTCCGGGATGACCAAGAAGGAACTCCTCCAGCTGCGCCGCGAGCGGGACAAGCTGGAGCGGTCGCTGGGCGGGATCCGCGACATGGCCCGGGTGCCGAGCGCGATCTGGGTGGTGGACACCAAGAAGGAGCACATCGCGGTCAGCGAGGCCCGCAAGCTGGGCATCCCCGTGATCGCCATCCTGGACACCAACTGCGACCCCGACGAGGTTACCTACCCGATCCCCGGTAATGACGACGCGATCCGCAGCGTTTCCCTGCTGACCCGGGTCATCGCCGACGCCGTGGCCGACGGCCTGATCGCCCGGGCCGGCGCGGCGGACGGCGAGGCTAAGCCGTCCACGCCCGCCGGATCCGGCGACATCGGCGCCGAGGAGCCCCTGGCTGAGTGGGAGCTGCAGGTCCTGGAGGGCAAGACGGCCGGTGACGAGGCCGCGGCCCAGGCCAGCGCCAACGGCGTGTCGGCCAACGGGACCAGCCACGCGGCCGAGACTGTGGCGCCCGCGGCCGAGACTGTGCCGCCCGCGGCCGAGACTGTGGCGCCCGCGGCCGAGACTGTGCCGCCCGCGGCCGAGACTGTGGCGCCCGCGGCCGAGACTGTGGCGCCCGCGGCCGAGACTGTGGCGCCGCGAGCGGGCCGAGGCCGGTGCGGCCGACGCCAGCGTGGCGGCCGAGCCTGTGCGCCGCGGCCGAGGCCGGGCGGCCGACGCCAGCCCGGCGGCAGACGGCGACGCGACCGCCGACGCCAGCCCGGCGGCAGACGGCGACGCGACCGCCGTGGCCAGCGCCGCGGCCGACGCCAGTGTGACGGCGGACAGCGCGGCCGAGCCGGAAGGCGCCTGAACCTGGGCCTGGCCGGGCGGCGGCCGGTGCACGGCCGCAGCAGCCCAGCCGCCCGGCCAGTGGCTCCGTCCACTAAGAAGACAGACAGTGAGAGATGAGGACATGGCGAACTTCACCGCCGCGGACTTGAAGCGGCTGCGTGAGCAGACGGCCGCGGGAATGCTTGACTGCAAGAAGGCCCTGGAGGAGGCGGACGGCGACTTCGACGCCGCGGTCGAGATCCTCCGGGTCAAGGGAGCCAAGGACGTGAGCAAGCGCGCCTCGCGGACGGCTGGGAACGGCCTCGTGACCGCGGAGCTGGCTGGCACCGAGGCCGGGGTGCTGGTGGAGCTCAACTGCGAGACCGACTTCGTGGCTAAGACCGAGGTGTTCCAGGACGTGGCCGGGCAGATCGCCAGGGCCGCCCTGGAGCACCGGGTCGCGGACCGGCCGACCCTGCTCGGCCTGGAGGTCCGCCCGGGCCGCACTGTGCAGCAGCTCATCGAGGAGGCCAGCGCCTCGCTCAAGGAGAAGCTGGAACTTGGCCGGTACACCCTGTTCGAGGGCGGTTACGTGGCCACCTACCTGCACAAGTCCGACCCGGGCCTGCCACCGACCGTGGGCGTGCTGGTCCAGCTGGACAAGCCGTCGGCCGAAGCGGCCAGGGACGTGGCCCACCAGGTGGCGGCGATGCGTCCGCAGTACCTGACCCGGGACGAGGTGCCCGCGAACGTGGTCGAGCACGAGCGCGGCATCATGGAGCAGATCACCCGGGACGAGGGCAAGCCGGAGCAGGCCGTGCCGAAGATCGTCGAGGGCCGGCTCAACGCCTTCTTCAAGGACGTGGTGCTCACCGAGCAGCCGTTCGTGCGTGAGCCCAAGAAGACGATCAAGCAGCTGCTGGCTGAGCAGGGCGTCACCGTGCGGGCCTTCGCCCGGTTCCAGGTGGGCCAGGCCGGATGACGGCCAGCGGGGGACAACGCCAGGCCAGCGGGGCCGTAACCCGGACGGTTCGTCCGGGGGGCGCCGCTGGCCCGGACGTGCCGTCCGCCGCGGACGCCTACCAGGAGAATCCCGGCTCGCAGGTCATGGCGGGCCCGGGCCTCCGGCCGCTCGACACGGAGCCGGCCCACCGCCGGTGGAAGCGCGTGGTGGTCAAGCTGTCCGGGGAGGCGTTCTCCGGGCACGAGGCGCTGGGCATCTCGCCTGACGTGGTGTTCCGGCTGGCCAAGGAGATGGCGGCGGTGGTCGCCGACGGAGTCGAGCTGGCCGCCGTGGTCGGCGGCGGCAACATGTTCCGTGGCCGCCAGATGGCCGAACGGGGCATCGACCGGGCCCGGGCCGACTACATGGGCATGCTGGGCACCGTCATCAACTGCCTGGCCCTGCAGGACGTGCTGGAGAAGCTGGGCATCGAGACCCGGGTGCAGACGGCCATCACGATGGGCCAGGTGGCCGAGCCGTACATCCCGCGCCGGGCCATCCGGCACCTGGAAAAGGGCCGTGTGGTGATCTTCGGCGCGGGTCTCGGTGCGCCGTTCTTCTCCACCGACACGTGCGCTGCGCAGCGCGCGCTGGAGATCGGCGCGGAAGCGGTGCTCAAGGGAACTCAGGTCGATGGGGTGTACGACGCGGACCCGCGGCGCAGCCCCGGCGCGACCAGGTTCACCCAGATCGATTACGGCGAGGTACTGCGCCGGGAGCTGAAGTTCATGGACGCGACCGCAGTGAGCTTGTGCATGGACAACGGCCTGCCCATCGTCGTTTTCGACCTGATGGAAGAGGGCAACGTCGCGCGGGCGGTGCGCGGTGAGAAGATCGGCACACTGATCTGCCGGTCAGGAGACTACTGACGGCCAGCACCCCGGCCGCCAGGCGCGAACCCGTGAAGGCACCAGGACGCACAGGAGCCGCAGTGATAGACGAAACTCTCCTCGAAGCGGAGGAGAAGATGGAGAAGGCGGTCGTGGTCGCCAAGGAAGAGTTCGGCACCATCCGGACCGGCCGGGCGCACCCGAGCATGTTCGGCAAGATCACGGCCGAGTACTACGGAACCCAGACCCCGGTCAATCAGCTGGCGTCGTTCCACATCCCGGAACCCCGGATGGTGATCGTCCAGCCGTTCGACAAGTCGTCGCTGGGCGCCATCGAGAAGGCCATCCGGAACAGCGACCTCGGGGTGAACCCGTCGAACGACGGCGCCATCATCCGGGTCGTCTTCCCCGAGCTGTCTGAAGAGCGGCGCAAGGACTACATCAAGGTGGCCCGGCACAAGGCCGAGGACAGCCGGGTCTCCATCCGCAACATCCGCCGGCACGCCAAGGACTCCCTGGACAAGATGGTCAAGTCCGGGGACGCGGGCGAGGACGAGGTGCACCGCGCGCAGGCGGACCTGGAAGAGCTCACGCACACCTATGTGGGGCAGGTGGACGACCTGCTCCGGCACAAGGAAGCCGAGCTTCTTGAGGTCTGAGCTTGGCCACTGACGGGCTGAACGACCCTGGCCGCACCGAGCCTGACCGCACCGGGCCCAGCCGCCTGGGGCCCGGCCGTTCCGGGCCTGACCCCGCGAGCGGGTCGCCGCCCAGCGACAACCTTTCCCGCCCAACGCCCGAACCGGGCCCACCGGACCCCGGTGGTGCGCCGCCGCCGCCGAAACGGTCCCGGGCGGGGCGGAACCTGCCCGCCGCGGTGGCGGTCGGCCTCGCCCTGGGCGGGCTGGCCATCCTGGCCCTGTTCACGGTCAAGTGGACGTTCCTGATCTACATGGCCGCGGTGGTCGGCGTGGCCCTGTGGGAACTCGGCCGGGCCCTCGGCGAACGGGGCATCCGGCTGCCGCTGCCCCCGGTGGCGGTGGGCGGCGCGCTGATGCTGGCCCTGGCGTACACCAACGGCACCCGCCCCCTGGTGGCCGCGCTGGCCGTGACGGTGATCGGCGTGCTGGCCTGGCGGATGCCCGGCGGCAGCGGCGGGTACCTGCGGGACATCACCGCGGGCCTGTTCGCCCTGGTCTACCTGCCGCTGATGGCCTCGTTCGTGGGGCTGATGCTGGCCGCGCCGGACGGCCCGCGGCGCACCCTCGCATTCCTCATCCTCCCGGTGTGCAGTGACGTGGGCGGATACCTGGTCGGCGTGCTGGCCGGCCGGCACCCGATGGCCCCGGTGATCAGCCCGAGCAAGACCTGGGAGGGGCTGGCCGGCTCGGTGACCGGCTGCGTGGTGGCCGGGGTGCTGGTGCTCACGCTGCTGCTGCACGGCACCTGGTGGCAGGGCATCCTGCTCGGCGCGGCGGCGGTGGCCGCGGCCACGCTCGGCGACCTGTCCGAGTCAATGGTCAAGCGGGATCTGCAGATCAAGGACATGGGCCGGCTGCTGCCCGGGCACGGCGGCATCCTGGACCGGATCGACTCGCTGCTTATCACCGCGCCGGTGGTCTGGCTGCTGCTCACGATCTTCCTGAAGTAACGTTTGTGCCCGCATTCCCCGGGGACTTTGCGTGCGACTCGTACGTACCAGGCGGGGGAGATGCGGAGCATGTCAGGATGTGGATTTTCAGACGCCGGTTCGGCCTCGTCTTCCTGCTTTACGTGATCATCGGTCTGGTGGTGGCCTGGGAAAAGCACTACATCACCGTCGGCCTGCTCAAGGGTGTACTTTCCGCCCTGCTGGCCATCTTCCTGTGGTGGCTGCCCTTGCTGGGGGTCAACCTGCATATTCACTGACCCGGAACTGGATTGATCGGCGGGGGCCGCTGCCGGGCAGCGTCCCCCGCCATTCCCGGTCTATTGTGACCGGCGATTGGCGCCGTTATAGCGCAATGCCGCTGGCTTAACGGCGGCCCGGTCTCACTCTTCACGGCTGCGGTGCAGTAGCTGACCGTTTTATCCCGGTTTGCGCGGGCCGGGCACGTGACCAGTGCCCAGTTGTCCCCCGCGGCCACCGCGGTTACGGCGCGGCTAGGGCGCGGCGACCCAGCTGCGGCGGTGCGCGGCGAGCTGGGTGACCAGGCTGGCCGACCCGCGTTCCTTGGCGAACAGGCGCTCCGGCTCGCTGATCGGCAGCACCCACAGCCAGCGCACCGGGTCGCCGCCGAACGAGAACCCGGACATGTCCGGCACCTCCGGCCCGATGAGCTGGGCCGGGTCGTCCAGCAGCAGCACCGCGGTGTTCCCGCCGCCGAGCGGGAACGTGGCCGGCTCGTGGTACCAGCGGATTGTGTGCCCGGGCCCGAACCAGGTGACGGCCCGCCACGGGTAGTGCGCCAGCCACAGGAAGATGCGCGCCGCGTCGGGGCTGGGCATCGTGGTGGCCAGGGCCAGCTCGATCCGGGCCGAGGACGCATCCTCGGCGAACTGCTCGACCACCGGCATCCGCTGGCAGCTCATGCCGATCGTGGACAGCACGGTGAACGGGCGGTCCCGGGTCGGCGGGCGTTCGGACACCCCGGCCTGCGGCATCTTGCCCGCGCTGACGTCCCAGTACCGCGAGCCGGGGCCGAGCCGGCCGAGCAGGTGGCCGAGCAGGGCCTGCTGGAACCCGGCCCAGGCGCCGTCGCTGGCCCGCCACCGCCAGAACTCGGTGGCCCGGTCGGCCCGCGGGCCCAGGCCTTCCAGCGCGTCGTCCAGTGCCCAGGCGAACGGGGTCTGGCCGATGCATTCCCGGCTGTAGCCGGGCATCCCGCGGGACACGTCCGACCAGCCCGGGATCACGGCCAGCAGCCGGCCGCCCTCGGCCACGGCCACGCCGTCGCCTTCCTCGAACCACAGCGCGCGCAGCACCCGGGGGTCAAGCTGGGGCAGGCCCGCCGGGTGCTTGGTGTGCCCAGCCGGCATGACCGGGGCCTGGCCCGCCGCAGCCTGGGCCGGGTCGGCCACCTGCGGGGCAGGCCGGTGATTGGCGATCCACACGGCGGCGATGACCGAAGACTGGTCGTACACGTAGGCCGCGGTGGTCGAGCCGTCGTACTCCACCACCAGGCGGCGGCTGCCGTACGGGCTGTCGCTGCTGAGCAGGATGTCGGGCCGTCCCGGCCGGGCCGCGAGACCAGTGTCTCTCCCGCCCCTGCGCAACGTCGGCATGCCCGAAAAGATACTGATTCGCCGCAGGTCATCGGGGCCGCACCCAGGATATTGTTAAGCGTTTTGCAAGCCTTCTCACGGAGCGCAGGTGCCTGGTAACCGAACCCTGACCCGCCCGCCGCGGCACCTGGCTGACCTGGACCCCGCGGACCGCCGCCAGGCCGCCACCGAGCTGGGCGGGCCGGCGTTCCGTGCCGATCAGCTGGCCCGGCACTACTTCGCCCGGCTGACCGACGACCCGGCGGAGATGACCGACCTGCCGGTGGCGGCCCGGGAGAAGCTGGCCGGGGCGCTGCTGCCCCGGCTGCTCACCGCCGAACGGGAGCTGTCCTGCGACCAGGGCACGACGCGCAAGACGCTGTGGCGGGCGTTCGACGGCGCGCTCATCGAGTCGGTGCTGATGCGCTACCCGGACCGGGTCACCATGTGCGTGTCCTCGCAGGCGGGCTGCGGGATGGCGTGCCCGTTCTGCGCCACCGGCCAGGCCGGGCTGACCCGGAACCTGTCCGCGGCCGAGATTGTGGCCCAGGTGGTGGCGGGGGCCCGGGCGGTGGCCCGGGGCGAGATACCGGGCGGCCCGGGCCGGGTCTCCAACATCGTGTTCATGGGCATGGGTGAGCCGCTGGCCAACTACGCCAGCGTGCTCCGGGCGGTGCGCCGGATCACCGACCCGGTGCCCGACGGGCTGGGCATCTCCCAGCGTTCGGTCACCGTGTCCACCGTCGGCCTGGTGCCGGCCATCGGCCGGCTGGCTGCGGCCGGACTCGGGGTGCGGCTGGCCGTTTCGCTGCACGCACCCGACGATGAGCTGCGCGACGAGCTGGTGCCGGTCAACCGGCGCTGGAACGTGGCTGAGGTGCTCGACGCGGCGTGGGGTTACGCTGCCGCTACCGGCCGCCGGGTGTCTGTCGAGTACGCCCTGATCCGGGACGTCAACGACCAGCCGTGGCGGGCCGACCGGCTGGCCGGGCTGCTGGCCGGGCACCTGGCCCACGTCAACCTGATCCCGCTCAACCCGACGCCCGGATCCCGGTGGACGGCCTCGGCGCCCGGCGCGATGCGCGAGTTCGAGGCCCGGCTGGCGGACCGGGGCATCCCGGTCACGGTCCGGGACACCCGGGGCAGCGAGATCGACGGGGCCTGTGGCCAGCTCGCGGCGCCGGCTTCGGCCCGCCGGGCGCTGCCGCTCACCCCGCGGGTACCGTAGCTGGCCATGCCGGGCAGCGACGCTCTCGCCAGCGCGGGCCGTGGTCTGGCCTGGCGGCTGGTGCACCGCGCGTGGCGGACCGCCCAGCAGGCGGGCGCCATCACCGCGGGCACCCCGGCCGGCCGCCGGTTCGCCGGGTTCGGGGCCGGCTCGATCATCGCGTTCCCCGCCGGGACGCTGTACGGCGAGAAGTGGATCGAGATCGGCGCCGGGGCGATGATCGCCGCGCACGTCTCGCTGTCTGCGGGCATGGTGCCCGGCCATGAGCTCGGCGACTCGCCGGTGCTGCGGGTCGGGAACCGGTGCGTGATCGGCCGGGGCAGCCACCTGGTGGCGCACCACTCCATCGTGATCGGGGACGACGTGTTCACCGGCCCGTACGTGTACATCACCGACCAGAACCACGGCTATGCCGACCCTGAGGTGCCGATCGGCCGGCAGTGGCCGAGCAACACCGCGGTTTCCATCGGCCCGGGGACCTGGCTCGGAGCCGGCGTGATCGTGCTGCCCGGGGCCCAGATCGGCCGGAACGTGGTGGTGGCCGCGGGCTCGGTGGTCCGCGGCCGGGTGCCGGACCGGTGCGTGATCGCTGGCGTTCCGGCGAAGGTGGTCCGGGAGTACGTGGCCGGCGACGGCTGGTCCCGGCCCGCGCCGGTGCTGGGCGACCGGTCCTGATCGACCCGGATCGCGGGTCACGACTCGGTCACGATGACGGCGGACGCGTCCCCTGGCGGCTCACGATTCGATAGTGCTGGTCATTCCGCACCTCGCCGAGGGGGCATGTGAAGGCGCGTAACGATCTCGTGGTGAGCGCGGCGTACCGGCCGGAGCCGGCGGCCGTGGCGGCAGCACGCAAGTTCGTCCGGGAGACGCTGCAGGACTGGCTGGACGCCGAGCCGGCGCTCGGCCGACACCCGGCTGGCCGGTACCGAACTGGTCGACGACGCGGTCCTGCTGACCAGCGAACTGGTCACCAACGCCGTGGTGCACGCAGGCACCCAGGTGCAGGTCACCTGCAAGCTGGCGGGCAGCGCGGTGGAGGTGGTGGTCCGGGACAGCCACCCGGCCCGGATGGTGCCCGGCCCGGTGGGCGACGACAGCGCCCCGGCCGAGCGGACCCACGGCCGCGGGCTGCTGCTGCCCTCCGCGCTGGCGTCGGCCTGGGGGGTGAGCTACGGGGCCGAGGCCAAGGCGGTCTGGTTCCGGATGGGGCTGGCCGGCCAGCAGGACAGCCTGACCGACCCGGCCGCCGACCCGGACGCGGCCGGCCCGGCCGTGCCCGCGGCGGCCTGGAACGTGCGGGCCGCGGGCCCGCCCGCCACCGGCCAGCCCACCGCCGAGCCGTACTACGACGACCTGCTCCGCCAGGCCGTCGGGTCGGCCCGGGTCATCGTGGCCGGCGACGCAGCCTACGCGCTGGTCGCCGACGAGGACGGGGATCTGTCCGTGCGCGCCGCGGCCGGGATCAGCCCGGCCGCGCTGCTCCGCACCGCACCGTCGGTGGCGACCGTGCCGTTCATCGTGGACGGCCAGGTGACCGGGGTCCTGGCGGTGGCCGCCGTGCTGCCCGGCCGGTTCGGCGACAACGACCTGCAGCGCTTGCAGCAACTGGCGGACAGAATGGCCCCGGCCCTGGAACGGGCCCGGCTGGCCGGGCTGGAACGAGCCCGGCGGGCCCGGATCGACGTGCTCGCCGAGGCCAGCGAGCTGCTGGCCAGCCCGCTGGACGCGGAACGGATCCTGGCTCTCGCCGGGCAGGTGGCCGTGCCCCGGCTGGCCGACTGGTGCGCGGTCCTGGCGGCTGGCCCGGACGGTGAGCTGCACGTGCTGACCGCCCGTCATGCCGATCAGCAGCGGGCAGCGGCGCTGGCCTGGCTGCTCGAGCGGGCCCGCGGCAGCGCGCCGTGGCCGGAGCCCGGGCGGCCGGGGGCCTGGTCCCGGGCCCGCGCGGGCCTGCGCTGGCCGCTGCCCGGCGCCGCACCGGCTGGCGCGCCCCGGGGCGCGGCCGAGCTGGCCGCCCGCGGCGCCTGGTGCTTCCCGCTGGCCACCCCGGCCGGCACGTCCGGGCTGCTGGTGCTCGGTGGCCCGCACTCCGGGCGGCCGTCCCGGGAAGTGCTCAGCCTGGCCGGGGACCTGGCCGGCCGGATCGCGCTCGGCCTGGAGAACTACCGGCTGGCCACCCAGCAGCTCGCCGCCGCCCAGGCGCTGCGGGCCGTCCTGCTGCCCGCCGAGCTGCCCCGGGTGCCCGGGGTGCAGCTGGCGGTGGCGCACGACCTGCCCGGAGCGGGCGCCGCAGCCGCGACCGGCGGTGACTTCTGTGACGTGTTCCCAGCTGGGCCTGGGCGGTGGCGGTTCGCCGTCGGGGAGGTGTGCGGGGCCGGCCCGGCCAGCCTGGCGGTGACCACGCTGGCCCGGAACACGCTGCGCATCCTGGCCGCGGACGGGCTCGGCATCCCCGCCGTGCTGGGTCGGCTCAATCAGCTCATCCTCGACGAGCGGGCGCCCGGCACGTTCCTGACCCTGGTGCACGGGGAGATCACCGGGCCCGGGGCGGACGGCGTGGTACACGTGTCGCTGGCCTGCGCCGGGCAGCCGCTGCCGCTGGTGCTGCAGGTGTCCGGCGCGGCACCACGGCCGGCGGCGGTGCCACAGCCGGTGCTGGGGGTGATCGACGGGCTCGGCTTCACCGCCCAGCCGGGCCACCTGGATCCAGGCGACCTACTGCTGTGCGTCACGGACGGGGTGACCCGGCGGCGGAACGGCGACCGGCTGCTCGATGACGACGACGGCCTGGCCCGGCTGCTGGCCGGCTGCGCCGGGCTCACCGCCGAGGTGGTGGCGTCCAAGGTGCACGAGGAAGTCCGCGGCTTCGGCGGCCGCCCGGCCGCCGACGGCATGGCCGTGCTGGTAGTCCGGGCCGGGAGCTGACTCCTTACTCGGCGCGGAGCCGGGGCCGGAACACCTCCCCGCGCAGGGCCCGCCCGATCAGGTCGACGCCCTTGGCTGTGGCCACCAGACGGCGGCCTTCCGCACGGTAGGCCGCCAGCACCGCGTCCACTCCGGCCGCGGGCAGCGCCCCGCCCAGCTCGGTCCGGGTACTGCGGTAGCCCTGGCGCGCCCCCAGCACGCAGGCATCCACATGATGCTTGGCCATGGTGGCCAGCGCGATCGGATGCCGCCGCAGCACGCCGTACAGCCGGTAGTCCGGGGGAACCACGTCGAGCAGCCAGGCCACCGCCGTGGCCTCGAAATCCGGCGCGCCTGGCGGATGCACCCCGGCCGGCCAGCCCGGCGGAACGTACTCTGCCATCCCACCACCGTAGCAAATATCGAACATGTGTTCCTAATACTGCCGGGACCAGTCCGGCTGCCGGGGCAGGGGGCAGGTATCCTGGCTGACCGCACCGCGACGAGGAGGCTGCGATGGATGCCGCCGAGCCGGCCCGAGTGGCCTCGATACACATCTACCCGGTCAAGGCCACCCGGGCCGTCGATCTGGCTGCGGCGCAGGTCGAGCCGTGCGGGCTGGCCGGGGACCGCCGCTGGCTGGTGATCGAGCCCGGCGGCCGGTTCGTCAGCCAGCGCACTGCGCCGGCCCTGGCCCGGGTCAGCGCTCGCTACACCCCCGCCGGGCAGCTGGGCCTGTCGGCGGACGGGCAGCCAGCGCTCACCGTGCCCGCGCCCGCCGAGGACCGCGGCGCCGAGATGCTCTGGGTCAGCGTGTGGCGGTCGAAGGTCCGCGCGGCCGCGGCCGGCGGCCAGGCCGACGCCTGGTTCTCCCGCTTCCTCGGACGGCCGGTGCGCCTGGTGCACCTGGACGACCCCAGCCGCCGCCAGGTCGACCCGGAGTTCGGGGCGCCGGAGGACCGGGTCAGCTTCGCCGACGGCTACCCGTTGCTGCTGACCACCCGGGGCTCACTGGACGCCCTGGGCCAGTGGCTGGCCGGGGATGGCCATCCGGCCGTGCCGATGAACCGGTTCCGGCCGAGCGTGGTGGTGGCGGGCACGGCTCCGTGGGCCGAGGACGGCTGGCGCCTGATCCAGATCGGCCCGGTGACGTTCCGGGTGGCCAAGCCGTGCGGCCGCTGCGAGGTCACCACGATCGACCAGCGCACCGGGGAGCGCGGCCGGCAGCCGCTGGCCATGCTCGGCCGCCGCCGCCGGTTCGGCCAGCAACTGGTGTTCGGCCAGAACCTCATCCCCGATGGCACCGGCACCATCCGGGCCGGCGACCCGGTGCAGGTTCTCGACGCCCGGCCATAACCCAACCTGCCCCGGGGAGGGGACTCCGGGGCAGGTCAGCTGGGTGGAGGTCAGCACTGGGTTAGGTCAGCACGGGTGAGGCCGGCAGGGTGAGGTCAGCACGGGGCGGTCGTGGTGCCGTGCCCCGCGGCCCGGACCGGGCTGGCCGGCGCCGGCCGGTGCCCGGCCCGCGTCCGGCGGGCCCGCCGCACCGTGGCGGCCCGGTGGTCCTGTGCGGCCTGGTCGAGCAGATCCCTAACATGCTGGGCGGCGACTGCCGCGCCGATGGCTGAGTACACGATGTCCTCCTGGGCCGGCGGCCGTGGTCCCGGCCGCTCATCTTCGAGCTTGCTGCTAAGGGGGGGCCCGGCACATTGGGCGGACGCCTTATCTCTGGCCCGGGCCGCCCGGCTAAGCCCCCGGCCGCCTTAGGCCGGGGGCTCAGCGGTCATGATGGCCTGCTGCCGGCCGTCATCTGGCGCGGCTGGTTATGCGCCGCGCACTGGCCGGTGAGCAGGTAGTCGGGGCAGCAGACGTCGGGGCCGGGCTGAGCCAGCCGGGCGGCCCCGCGCCGGTCGGCCAGGTCAAAGAGCCAGGCCAGGCGTGGTGACCGGCCCCGGCGGGCGGCGCGGGCCTGGGCCGTCCGGGCCGCGTCGGCCTGCATCTCCCTGATGCGCTGGGTGGCGATTGCGGTCTGGATCACCGGATGCACGAAATCCTCCTCGGTGCCGGCCGCAGGTCGCGGCCGTACACCATCGAGGTTCGCCGTAAGGTGGGCGGCCCCGCATCGGGCGAATGCCTTATCTCTGGGCGGGCACCGGGATAAGGCGGCGCACCGGGGTGAGACCCGCCGTTCCCGGGCCGCCCCGGTGCGCGCTGCGGCACCGGGCCGGCGGTGCTGCGCCGGACCGGACGGCGCTGAACACCAGCCGGATAGACTAGTAGGGTTGCGCCCCAGTGCGCGGCAGCCCCAGCCTTCAAGCAGATGAGATCCCGTATGCCCGCACGCCAGGCCCAGCTCGCCACCCGTGATGAATTGCGCAACGTGGCCATCGTCGCGCACGTCGACCACGGCAAGACCACCCTGGTCGACGCCATGCTGTGGCAGTCCGGCGCGTTCCGGGCCGGCGCCCAGGTGGCCGACCGGGTACTCGACTCCGGTGACCTGGAGCGGGAAAAGGGCATCACCATCCTGGCCAAGAACACCGCGGTCGCGCACGGCGGGCTGACCATCAACATCGTGGACACCCCGGGGCACGCTGACTTCGGCGGCGAGGTGGAGCGCGGCCTGTCCATGGTGGACGGGGTGCTGCTGCTGGTGGACGCCAGCGAGGGCCCGCTGCCGCAGACCCGGTTCGTGCTGCGCAAGACGCTGGAAGCCAACCTGCCGGTCATCCTGGTCATCAACAAGGTGGACCGGCCCGATGCCCGGATCGCCGAGGTGGTGGACGCCACCTACGAGCTGTTCCTCGACCTGGACGCGACCGAGGAGCAGATCGAGTTCCCCATCGTGTACGCGTCGGCGCGGGCGGGCCGTGCCTCGCTGACCCGCCCGGCGGACGGCACGCTGCCCGACTCACCGGACCTGGAGCCGCTGTTCACCGTGCTCCGGGACACCGTGCCCGCCCCGACCTATGACCCGGCCGAGCCGCTCCGCGCCCACGTAACCAACCTGGACGCCTCCGCCTACCTGGGCCGGATCGCGCTGTGCCGGGTGGAGTCCGGTGAGATCACCAGGGGCCAGCAGGCGGCCTGGTGCCGCCGGAACGGCTCGATCGAGAAGGTCAAGATTACCGAACTGTTCCGCACCGAGGCGCTGGACCGGGTGCCGGCGCAGAGCGCCGGGCCGGGCGACATCATCGCGGTGGCCGGCATCCCGGACATCATGATCGGTGAGACGCTGGCCGACCCGGACGACCCGCGGCCGCTGCCGCTGATCACCGTGGACGAGCCGGCCATCTCGATGACCATCGGGGTGAACAGCTCGCCGCTGGTCGGCCGGGGCAGTGCCAGCCCGGGGGGACGACCCCCCGGAACCCCCCGACAGGCAACCAAGGTCACGGCCCGGATGGTCCGCGACCGGCTGGATCGTGAGCTGGTCGGCAACGTCTCGCTCCGGGTGCTGCCCACCGAGCGGCCGGACACCTGGGAGGTGCAGGGCCGCGGTGAGCTGGCCCTGGCCGTGCTGGTCGAGACGATGCGCCGGGAAGGCTACGAGCTGACCGTCGGCCGGCCCACGGTGGTCACCCGCGACGTGGACGGCCGGCTGCACGAGCCGGTGGAGCGGCTCACCGTGGACGTGCCCGAGGAGTACCTGGGCGCGGTCACCTCGCTGCTGGCCCTGCGCAAGGGCCGGATGGAGCACATGACCAACCACGGCACCGGCTGGGTCCGGCTGGATTTCATCGTGCCCGCCCGGGGCCTGATCGGCTTCCGCACCCAGTTCCTCACCGACACCCGGGGGACCGGCATCGCGCACCACGTATTCGAGGGGTACGAGCCGTGGTCCGGCGACATGCGGATGCGCCCGACCGGCTCGCTGGTCGCCGACCGGTCCGGGACAGCCACCCCCTACGCCATGTTCTCGCTGCAGGAACGGGGCACGCTGTTCGTCGGGCCGGGTACCGAGGTGTACGAGGGGATGATCGTCGGGGAGAACTCCCGGGCCGACGACATGGACGTGAACATCACCCGGGAGCGCAAGCTGACCAACGTGCGGCAGTCCACCGGCGAGGAACTGGAGCGCCTGGTGCCGCCGCGCGCGCTCAGCCTGGAGCAGGCCCTGGAGTTCTGCGCCACCGGCGAGTGCGCTGAGGTCACCCCGTCCACGGTCCGGCTGCGCAAGGTCATCCTGGACGCCAAGGACCGGGCCCGGATGCGCGCCCGCCGCTCCCGCGGCGAGTAGGCCGGCCCCGCCGCCGTTACTTGATCACACCCAGGTAGACGACGCTGAGCAGGCCGAACACGAAGCAGTAGATGGCGAACGGGGTCAGCGTGCGGGTCTGGAAGTACTTCATCAGGAAGCGCACCGACACGTACGCGCCGATAAAGGACAGCACGCTGCCGACCAGGATCTGGCCGTGGATGCCGTGCCCCAGCGGCCCGGTCAGCTTGGGCAGTTCCAGCACCCCGGCGGCCAGGATGACCGGGGTGGCGAGCAGGAACGCGAACCGGGCCGCGTCCTCCCGGGACAGGCCGCGGCCCATGCCCGCCACCATGGTCACCCCGTCCCGGCTGATCCCGGCCAGCAGCGCGAGGATCTGCGCGGCGCCAATGGTGACGGCCTTCAGGTAGCCCATCCGGACCAGCCGCTCGTCGGCCGCTACGGCCTGGGCCAGTTCCTCCTGGCGCACCGCCTGGTGGCCGGAGACCTGCCGGTGCCGGGCGTGCCGGACCTGACCCGGCGCCGGCCGGTAGGGGTCCGGACCGGACCCGCCCGGCCCGGCCCGGTAGGGGTCCGGGCCGGGCCGGGCGTACGGGTCCCCGGCTGGCCAGTCCGGGCCCGGGCCGGCCGGAACCAGCTCCCGGTCCCGCTCGGCGGCCGCGACCTGATCGGCCCGGACCGACGCCCGCGGCCGGAACTTCTCCCCGCAGTACAGGATGATCCCGTTGATGATCAGGAACACGCCGGCCACGATGGGCTTGCCGAAGATCTCCCGGAACGGCTTGTCCGCGACCACGCCGACCAGGCCGACCGGGATCGTGGCCAGTATGATCATCCAGGCCAGCTTCTG
The DNA here is from genome assembly GCA_963834515.1 of uncultured Actinomycetes bacterium. Taxonomy (GTDB): domain Bacteria; phylum Actinomycetota; class Actinomycetes; order Streptosporangiales; family Streptosporangiaceae; genus RYN-230. Next base: position 116,851 of record CAWICB010000006.1, read on the forward strand.
ATCACGGGTGCGCACCTGGCGGTACCGGACCGAGCTGAAGAACCCGCCGATGATCCGGATCCAGTCCCGCCAGAAGTAGACCAGCAGCGCCAGCGCGGTGGCCACGTGCATGCCCACGATGAAGGCCAGGTACGGGGAGGACGCCCGGGCCACGTTCAGGTCGCTGGCCCAGCTGCCGCCGATGAGCGCCGGGATGAGCACGTTGTGCCCCAGGCTGGACACCGGGAACAGCTCGGATACGCCCTGGATCAGGCCGACCACGGCAGCCTCAAGGTACGTGATGTGCGACATGAACGCCCTTCCGGCCGCCCGGTCCGGGCCGCCGAGGTTGCCGACGTTACTTGATCAGGCCCAGGTAGATCACGCTGCCCAGCCCGACTACGAAACAGTAGATGGCGAACGGGGTGAGCGTGCGGGTCTGGAAATACTTCATCAGGAAACGAACCGACACGTACGCGCCGATGAAGGACAGCGCGCTGCCGAGCAGGATCTGGCCGTGGATGCCGTTGCCCAGCGGCCCGGTCAGGTCGGGCACCTTGAGTATCCCGGCGGCCAGGATGACCGGGGTGGCGAGCAGGAACGCGAACCGGGCCGCGTCCTCCCGGGACAGCCCACGGGTCATGCCGGCCACCATCGTGACGCCGTCCCGGCTGACGCCGGCCAGCAGGGCCAGGATCTGCGCCGCGCCGATGAGCACCGCCTGCAGGTAGCCGATCTTGACCAGCCGCTCGTCGGCCCGCTCGGCCAGCGCTATCTCCTCCTGGCGGACTGCCTGGTGCGAGGCGGGCCGGGCGGCCGCGTGCTGGCCGCCCGGCGGCCCGGCAGCCGCCGGGCCCGCCGCCCCGGAACGGGCCGACACCAGCTGCTGCTCCCGTTCCCGCTCGGCGGCGACGGCCTGGTCGGCCTGCACCGACTGGCGGGTGCGGAACTTCTCCCCGCAGTACAGGATCAGCCCGTTGACGATCAGGAAGAACCCGGCCGCGATCGGCCGGCCGAAGATGACCCGGAACGCGTGCTCGGCGACCAGGCCGACCAGGCCGACCGGGATGGTGGCCAGGATGATCATCCAGGCCAGCTTCTGATCGCGGGTGTCCAGCCGCAGCCAGGGCCGGGTGGACCGCAGCCGCAGTGAGCTGAAGAAGCCACCGATGATCCGGGCCCAGTCCCGCCAGAAGTAGACCAGCAGGGCCAGCGCGGTGGCCACATGCATCCCCACGATGAACGCCAGGTAGGGCGACTCCGCCCGGGCCACGTTCAGGTCGCTGGCCCAGCTCCCGCCGATCAGCGCCGGGATCAGCACGTTGTGCCCCAGGCTGGACACCGGGAACAGCTCGGTGACCCCCTGCACCAGGCCGACCACCGCCGCCTCGAGATAGGTGATGTGAGACATGGCAGCCTTTCCGTCCGCTCCCGCCGCGGGGTGTCACGACGCCCAGGCGGCGCTGCTCGCGTGGCGGCGGCTTGCCGGTGCGCAGGTCACATCGTACGGGCCGGAGCCCAGAACCGCCGTGCGCGGTGCGGCTATTGAACTAAATCTGAACGATGCCTGTCCTGGCTTGGGGTGGCCCGGGCCGCCGCCGGGACGGCTCGCCCAGCCCTGAGGGGCCGCGGGCCGGCCGGCGGCAGTGCCCCGGCCCGGGCGTTAGGCAGCCGGGGGTCAGCTCTTCTTCCCCGGCACGGCGGGCGTGTCGTGCCGCGGGCGGCGGGCGATCTTGCTGCCCAGCCAGACCAGCGGGTCGTACTTGCGGCTCATCACGCGCTCCTTCATCGGGATGAGCGCGTTGTCGGTGATCTTGATGTTCTCCGGGCAGACCTCGGTGCAGCACTTGGTGATGTTGCAGTAGCCGAGGCCGAAGTCGTCCTGGGCGATCTCCCGCCGGTCCGCCTCATCGGCCGGGTGCATCTCCAGTTCGGCCACGCGCATGAGGAACCGTGGCCCGGCGAACGGGCGCTCGTTCTCCGGGTGGTCCCGGATCACGTGGCAGGTGTTCTGGCACAGGTAGCACTCGATGCACTTGCGGAACTCCTGCGACCGGTTCACGTCCACCTGCTGCATCCGGAACTCGCCCAGGCCGATGGACGGGTCCGGGGTGAAGGACGGGATCTCCCGCGCCTTCTCGTAGTTGAACGCCACGTCGGTGACCAGGTCGCGGATGACCGGGAACGTGCGCAGCGGGGTGAGCGTGATCGTCTCGTCCTCGGTGAACGTGGACATCCGGGTCATGCAGGCCAGCTTCGGCCGGCCGTTGATCTCCATTGAGCAGGACCCGCACTTGCCCGCCTTGCAGTTCCACCGCACCGCGAGGTCGCCGGCCTGGGTGGCCTGCAGCCGGTGCAGGATATCCAGCACGACCTCGCCCTCGTTGACCTCGACCGTGTAGTCGGCCAGGCTGCCCTGGCCCGCGTCACCGCGCCATACCCGCAGCTGTGCTTTGTAGCCCATCAGTGTGTCTCCTCTGGCGCGGGCTGGGCCGGCAGGGCGGCCAGTTCCTCCTCGGTCAGGTATTTCTCCAGTTCGGCCGGGTCGAACAGGCTGATCAGGTCGTCGCGCATCGGCGGGATCGGCTGCCGGGTGATCGACACCCGGTCGCCGTCCAGCGCGCAGACCAGGTTGATCTTGCGCCATTCCGGGTTCATCCCGGGGAAGTCGTCGCGGGTGTGCCCGCCCCGGCTCTCCTGCCGCTCCAGCGCGGCCTGGGCCACACAGTCCGCGATCAGCATGATGTTGCGCAGGTCCAGGGCCAGATGCCAGCCCGGGTTGTACGCGCTGCCGCCCTCGGCGCTGACCCGGCCGACCCGCTCCCGCAGCTTCTCCAGTTCGGCCAGCGCGGTCTTGATCTCGTCTTCCCGGCGGATGATGCCGACCAGGTCGCTCATGGTCTGCTGGACCTCAGCGTGCACGGTGTACGGGTTCTCCCCGCCAGAACGCTCCAGCGGGGCGGCCGCCTCGGCCTGCGCCGCGGTAATGTCGGCGGCGGCCACCGCCGGCCGGTCGCCGGTCAGCTTGGCCACGTAGTCGGCCGCGCCCATTCCAGCCCGGCGGCCGAAGACCAGCAGGTCGGACAGGGAGTTGCCGCCCAGCCGGTTGGAGCCGTGCATGCCGCCGGACACCTCGCCGGCCGCGAACAGGCCGGGCACGCAGGACGCCCCGGTGTCCGGGTCCACCTCCACGCCACCCATCACGTAGTGCTGGGCCGGGCCGACCTCCATGGGCTCCTTGGTGATGTCCACGTCGGCCAGCTCCTTGAACTGGTGGTACATGGACGGGAGCTTGCGCAGGATCTCCTCGGCTGGCCGCCGGGAGGCGATGTCCAGGAACACCCCGCCGTGCGGGGACCCGCGCCCGGCCTTGACTTCGGCGTTGATCGAGCGGGCGACCTCGTCGCGGGGCAGCAGCTCCGGCGGGCGCCGGTTGTGCTCCTGGTCGGTGTACCAGCGGTCGCCCTCTTCCTCGGTCTCCGCGTACTGCGCCCGGAACACGTCCGGCACGTAGCCGAACATGAACCGCTTGCCCTCGGAGTTGCGCAGCACCCCGCCGTCACCGCGCACCGACTCGGTGACTAGCAGTCCGCGCACCGACAGCGGCCAGACCATGTGCGTGGGGTGGAACTGGACGAACTCCATGTTCAGCAGCTTGGCCCCGGCCAGCAGCGCGAGCGCGTGCCCGTCCCCGGTGTACTCCCAGGAGTTCGAGCTGACCTTGAAGGTCTTCCCGATCCCGCCGGTGGCCAGCACCACGGCGGGCGCCTCGAACACCACGAACTGGCCGCGAGCACGGAAGTAGCCGAACGCCCCGGCGATCCGGTCGCCGTCCTTCAGCAGTTCGGTGATCGTGGTCTCCGCGAAAACCTTGATCATCGCCTCGGGGTCGCCGAGTTCCCTGGCGTCTTCCTGCTGGAGCGCGACGACCCGCTGCTGCAGGGTGCGGATCATCTCCAGCCCGGTCCGGTCGCCCACGTGGGCCAGCCGCGGGTACTCGTGCCCGCCGAAGTTGCGCTGGCTGATCTTGCCGTCCTTGGTCCGGTCGAACAGCGCGCCCCAGGCCTCGAGCTCCCAGACCCGCTCCGGCGCCTCCTTGGCGTGCAGTTCGGCCATCCGCCAGTTGTTCAGGAACTTGCCGCCGCGCATGGTGTCGCGGAAGTGCACCTGCCAGTTGTCGTTCGGGTTGACGTTGCCCATGGCCGCGGCGCAGCCGCCCTCGGCCATCACCGTGTGCGCCTTGCCGAACAGTGACTTGGAGATGACGGCGGTCTTCTTGCCCGCCTGCCGGGCCTCGATGGCCGCCCGCAGCCCCGAGCCGCCGGCGCCGATCACTACCACGTCGTAGGAGAGCCGTTCGATGTCTGTGTCACTCATGTGGGCCTTCTTGCCTCGCTTGGCTCGGCTTGCTGCGGGCGGCCTAGAAGAACCGCGGGTCGGAGATGGCGCCGCTGGCCACCAGCCGGATGTAGAGGTCGGTGAACAGCACCCAGAACAGCGATACCCAGGCGAACTGCTGGTGCTTCACGTTCAGCTTGGACACCTGGGTCCACATCCAGTACCGGGCCGGGTGCTTGGAGAAGTGCTTGAGCCGGCCGCCGACCGTGTGCCGGCAGGCGTGGCAGGACAGCGAGTACAGCCAGAGCAGGGCCGCGTTGACGAGGAGGATCAGCGTGCCAAGGCCCATATGGCCCCACTGGCCCTGGTGGTTGCGGAACGCGATCACCGCGTCGGCGGTGAGGATCACGTTGAACACGATCGCGATCCAGAAGAAGTAGCGGTGCACGTTCTGCAGGATCAGCGGCAGCCGGGTCTCGCCGGTGTACTTGGCGTGCGGCTCGCGCACCGCGCACGCGGCGGGCGAGCGCCAGAACGCCCGGTAGTAGGCCTTGCGGTAGTAGTAGCAGGTCAGCCGGAAGCCCATCGGGCCGCCGATGATGATGATGGCCGGAGTCAGCCACGTCAGCCACGGGATCCAGTCGAAGCCCGACCCCTTGGCGCACGTGGTGGCCAGGCACGGGGAGTACAGCGGCGAGATGTACGGCTTCCAGAAGTAGTCCGCGTTGACCAGGGATGCCCAGGTCAGGTAGATGACCACCACGGCCAGCGCGGCGGCGGTGATGGCCGGCTGGCGCCACCACGGGTCCTTGCGCAGGGTGGCTTCCTTGATCTGCGCCCGCGTGCTGGCTGGCGCCTGGCTTACCTGCGTCATCGGTGACGTCTCCACCCTTGCAGCCTCAATGGGAACGTTTCGCGCCGCGGCGGCAGTGTCCGGCCAGCCGGATTCGCGGAAGGCGAAGCGAAACGTTAACCAACTGAATACCATCCTGGAGCCGGTCCCGGCGTTTCCATGCGTGTGACTCTCACTACATCGGCCGCTTACTATCGGCCGGCTCCGTGCCCAGTGCCTGGCCGAGGAAGTCCACCTGCAGCAGCAGCAGGTTTTCGGCCACTTCCTCCTGCGGTGTCATATGCGTCACGCCGGACAGCGGCAGCACGCAGTGCGGCCGCCCGGCGGCCAGCAGCGCCGCGGACAGCCGCAGCGTGTGCGCCACCACCACATTGTCGTCGGCCAGGCCGTGGATCAGCTGCAGCGGCCGGCTCAGCTCCGGCGCCGCGCGGATCAGCGAGCAGTCCTGGTACGGCGCCGGGTCGTGCCCCGGGTCACCCAGGTAGCGCTCGGTGTAGTGCGTGTCGTACAGCGCCCAGTCGGTGACCGGGGCGCCGGCCACCGCGGCGTGGAACACGTCGGGGCGGCGCAGCACGGCCAGCGCGGCCAGGTAGCCGCCGAACGACCAGCCCCGGATCGCGACCCGGCTGAGATCCAGGTCGGCGTTCCGCTCCGCGGCCGCGTGCAGCGCGCTGATCTGGTCTTCCAGCACCCGGCCGGCCAGGTCGTGCCAGACCGCCCGGTCCCACTCCGGCCCCCGGCCCGGGGTGCCCCGGCCGTCTGCGACCAGCACCGCGAAGCCCTGCTCGGCCAGCCACTGTGAGGTCAGGAACGCGTCCTGGGCGGCCAGCACGCGCTGGGCGTGCGGGCCGCCGTACGGGTCGAGCAGCACCGGCAGCCGGGCCGAGCCGGGCCGGTGCCAGGACGGGAGCAGCAGCGCGGTCCGGATCTGCCGGGAACCGGCCGGGAACAGGTCCGGCCGCGGGGCGGGCAGGCTGGGCTGCTCGGCGTGGCTGGCGACCGGGATCCGCCGGTCCGGTTCCGCGTCCCGCCAGATCCCGGTCCGTGCGCCGGGCTCGGCCAGCGTGCGGCTGACCAGCACCGTGGTGCCGCCGGACCGGGTGCCGCCGTGCACGCCGCCCGGCGGGCTGATCTGGCGCAGACCGGTGGGCGGGCCGTACAGCCACAGGCCGATCTCGGCCGGCTCGGCCCGGACGCGGTGAACAGCACAGTCTCCCCGTCGGTGCCGAGGACGTCCCGGACGTGCAGGGTGGCCGGGGTGACGGCCGTGGCGGTGCCCGCGCGGTGCTCGTCCGCGGTGCCCAGCAGCAGGCGCCGGGCCCCCTGCAGGACGGCCGCCCAGGCGATTCTCGCCGTCGCTGGTCCGGGCGGGCACCCCGGCCACGATGTCCACCCACTTCGGGTCGGTGTCCTCGCGGATCAGCGTGGTCTGGCCGGTGGCCGGGTCGGCCTGGAGCAGCTGCATCCGGCGCTGGTCCCGGCTCTGCACCACGATGAGCGGGTCAGCCGACCGACCAGTCCACGGCGACCAGGTACGCGAACGCCCCGCGGTCCCAGCCGACCTCGGCCTGGCTGCCGTCCAGCCGGGCCAGCAGCAGCGACACATCCGCGTTGGCCGTGCCCGCGGCCGGGTAGCGGACCTCGGCTGGCGGCCGGCCGGGTTGGCCGGGTCGGCGATGTGCCAGCGCTGCACCGGGCCCTCATCGACCCGGGCGGTGAGGATGGCCGAAGCCGTCCGGTGCCCACCAGTAGCCGCGCATCCGGCCCATCTCCTCGGCCGCGATGAACTCGGCCAGCCCGAACGACAGGCCGGGCTGGCCGTCCGGGCCGGCCAGCACCCGGTCCTGGCCGGTCCTGATGTCGAGCACGTGCAGCGCGCCCGCAGACACGTACCCCATGCGCCGGCCGGCCGGGTCCGGCCTTGGGTCGTGCGCCGGGACGTGCGCGGCGATCTCCTGGGGCGGCCCGGCCGGGCTGCCCAGCTCGGCCAGTTCGGTCAGGAAGACCCGGCCGCCCAGGGTGAACACGGCCACCCGCAGGTCACTGTCGGTGGCGATAGCCGACGATCCCGCCGGCCTGCTCGCGGGCCCGTTCCCGGCGCGCCTTCTCCGCGGCCGGCAGGTCATCCCCGGCCGCGTCCAGCGCAGCCGGGTCGGCGACCAGTTCCTCGTGCGCTGTTTCCCCCGGCCCGCCAGCCACGTGCAGCTGCCACAGGCAGGTCAGCGGGTCGGCGCCGGCTTTGCTGCGCAGGAACGCGACCCGGCGGCCGTCCGGGGAGACGCGGAACGAGCGGGGGACACCCAGGCTGAACCGCCGGGTCCTGGCCTGCTGCCGGGGGAAGCTGTCGGTCATGCCCCGATCTTGCCAGCTGCCCGCCGCGCCGGTGGCTAGGCTCGCCGCGAGCATGACGCGACCGGTGCGGGCGGGCTGCTGCTGGTGCATGCCCATCCGGATGACGAGTCGATCGACACCGGCGCCACCATGGCCAGGTACGCGGCCGAGGGGGTCCCGGTCACGCTGGTCACCTGCACGCTGGGTGAGCTGGGCGAGGTCATCCCGGCCGGAACTGCGCCACCTGGCCGCGGACCGGGAGGACCGGCTCGGCCAGTACCGGATCGGCGAGCTGGACGCGGCGTGCGCGGCGCTCGGCGTGACCGACCACCGCTTCCTGGGCGGCCCGGGCCGGTGGCGGGACTCCGGGATGATGGGCCTGCCCAGCAACGACGGACCCGGGCTGCTTCTGGCAGGCCGACGTGGACGAGGCGGCTGGCGAGCTGGTCGCCGTGATCCGCGAGGTGCGGCCCCGGGTCATGATCACCTACGACGACCGGGGCTTCTACGGGCATCCCGACCACATCCAGGCGCACCGGGTGGCCTGGCGGGCCTTCGAGCTGGCCGCCGGTTCCGGCCCGGTGGCCAAGTTCTACGCCACCGCGCTGCCCAGATCGGTGCTGGCCAGCGCGGTCCGGCTGGCCGCGCCCGGCGGCCGGGCCGGGCGCCGGGCCGGTGCCGCCGCCCGGCTTCACCGAGGTCACCGCCATCGGACGAGCTGCCGTTCGGCGTCCCGGACGATCAGGTGACGACCGAGATCGACGCCACCCGCTACCTGGACGCCAAGGTCGCGGCCATGCGCGCGCACGCGCACCCAGATCGCGGTGCACGAACCGTTCTTCGCCCTGTCCAACCGCGTCGGCCAGCGCATCCTGGCCCGGGAGTACTACACGCTGCTGCCCGGCCTGGGCGGCGCACCCGGCCCGGCCGGGCGGTCGGCTGGCCCGGCGGGGCGGTCGGCTGGCCCGGCGGGGCGGTCGGCTGGCCCGGCGGGGCGGGAGGCGGATCTGTTCGCCGGGCTGCAGGATGCGTACGTATAACCTGCAATCCGTGGACAGCTTGCCGCCGCCGCCCCCGCAGCGGGACAGCCAGGCCTTCGTCACCGGCGGCGGCTACGCACTGCTGTTCCTGTTTGGCGCGCTGCAGGGGCTGATCGGCTGCTCCCAGTACAGCCGCGGTGCCGGGCCGGTGCCGCTGGCCGCTATCGCGGCGGCCGGGCTGATCCTGCTGACCTGTGTGCTGGGGTCGGTGGGCATGGGCTCGGCGGCGGGTGCGGTCGTCCCCGCCCTGGGCTGGCTGATCGTGTCGGTGATCCTCACGCTGCCCACCGCGGGCGGCAGCGTGATCGTGACCAACACATCCGCGGGCGCCTGGTACCTCTACGGCGGGTCGGTGTGTGCCGCGGCCGGCGTGGTGTTCGGGTTTGTCAGCCGGGGCCGGGCCCGGGTCCGGCGCAGCCTGCAGGCCAGGTCGGTGCTGCCGCGGAACTTCGGTCCATGACGCCGATCGACGGGGCTGGCTTCCGGCGCGTGGCCGGGCAGTTCGCCAGCGGGATCATGGTCGTCTCGACGTCGCTGGACGGGGCCGACCACGCGATGACCGTCACCGCGTTCTGCTCGGTGTCGATGGAGCCGCCGCGGGTGCTGTTCTGCGCGGAGAAGATCGCGCGCTTTCACGACACCGTGCTGCGCACCGGGACCTGGGCCGTGTCGGTGCTCGACGAGGACGCGGAGAAGACCGCCCAGTGGCTGGCCACCCGGGGCCGCCCGCTCGAGGACCAGCTGGCCGGGATCGAGCACTTCCCGGGCCCGGCGACCGGGGCCCCGGTGCTGGCCGGTGCGCTGGGCGCGCTGGAATGCCGGACCACGGCGGTGCACGACGGCGGCGACCACAGCATCGTGGTCGGCGAGGTCATCGGGGTGAGCGCGCCCAGCCCGGGCGGCCGGCCGCTGATCCACTACAGCGGCCGCTACCGCGCCCTCCAGGACCCCTAGCAGCGCCGGTCCGGCGCCGCCTATCAGTCAGCGCGGTGCATTTGTGGCTGGCGGCGACCATAAATGCACCGCGCTGATGGAGATCAGTCCCGGATAGCCGCCTCGAGCTGGTCGATACCCCAGTCCAGGTCGGGCTCGCTGATGACCAGCGGCGGCGCCAGCCGGATCGCGGTGCCGTGCGTGTCCTTGGCCAGCACCCCGCGGGCGGCCAGCCGCTCGCACACGGCCCGGCCGGACAGCGACGTGAACTCCAGGCCCGCCCACAGGCCCCGGCCGCGGACCTCGCGGACCACGTCGGCGGGCAGCGCAGCCAGCCGGCCGTGCAGGTGCGCCCCGAGCTTGGCCGACCGGTCCTGGTACTCGCCGGTGGCCAGCATGGCAATGACCTCGCGGCCGACCGCGCAGGCCAGCGGGTTGCCGCCGAACGTCGACCCGTGCTGCCCAGGCTGGAACACGCCGAGGATGCCGCGGGACGACACCACCGCGGAGACCGGCACGATGCCGCCGCCGAGCGCCTTCCCGAGCAGGTACATGTCCGGGACCACGTCCTCGGCCTCGCAGGCGAACGTGGTCCCGGCCCGGCCCAGCCCGGACTGGATCTCGTCGGCGATCATCAGCGCACCGTGCGCGGTGCACAGCTCGCGTACCGCGGCCAGGAAGCCCGGCGGCGGCACCACCACACCCGCCTCGCCCTGGATCGGCTCGACCAGCACCCCGACCACGACCTCGTCCATGGCCCGGGCCAGCGCGTCCGCGTCCCCGTACGGCACCACCCGGAACCCTGGCGTGTACGGGCCGAACGAGGCCCGGGCGTCGGGATCGGTGGAGAAGCTGACGATGGTCGTGGTCCGGCCGTGGAAGTTACCGTCGAACGCCACGATGACGGCCTGGTCCGCGGGCACGCCCTTGACCTCGTAGCCCCATTTGCGCGCGGTCTTGATGGCCGTTTCCACCGCTTCGGCGCCGGTGTTCATCGGCAGCACCATGTCCATGCCCGCCAGCTCGGCCAGCTCGGCGCAGAACAGGCCGAACTGGTCGTGCTCGAACGCCCGGCTGACCAGGGTGACCCGGTCCAGCTGGCGCTGCGCGGCGGCGACCAGGGCGGGATGGCGGTGCCCGAAGTTGAGCGCCGAGTAGGCCGCGAGCATGTCCAGGTAGCGGCGACCCTCGGTGTCGGTCACCCAGGCGCCCTCGCCCTCGGCGATCACCACGGGCAGCGGGTGGTAGTTGTGTGCGCTGTGTGCTTCGGCCAGGGCGTGCAGGCTGGCTGCCGATGTCGTCACGGTGGTTCCCCCTCGCACGGCCGTTCCCCCGGTCACGGCCGCAGTTCCAGTGTGCAGCATTTCGGGCCGCCGCCCGCTTTGCGAAACTCCGACATGTCCACCGGCACCGGCTCGAAGCCGCGGGCGGCCAGATCGGCGGCCAGCGCCGCGGCCTGGGCGGGCAGCACGACGTGGCGGCCGTCGCTCACCGCGTTCAGCCCGAGCACCGCGGCATCCTGGTCGCTGGCCTCGATCAGCTCGGTGAAGTGCGCGGCCAGCGCAGCCCGGCCAGCCGCGTCGAACGCGGCCGGGTAGTAGGCCGCGGTGGTGCTGTCGAGCACGCACAGTGCGGTGTCCAGGTGGTAGAAGCGCGGGTCGACCAGGCGCAGGCTGATGACCGGCACCCCGAACAGCGCCTCGAGCTCGTCCCTGGCGCCTACGTCGGTGCGGAAGCCATGCCCGGCCAGGATCGCCCCGCCCGCGGACACGATGTCACCCTCGCCCTCGTTGACCCAGCCTGGCTCGTGCACCGAGCGGTAGCCCTGGCCGCGGAACCAGTTCAGGTAGGCCGGGCCTTCGGCGGCCCGCTCGGGGTGGCGGAACCGGGCGCCGAGCACGGTGCCGCCGATCACCGTGGCCCCGTTGGCCGCGAACACCATGTCCGGCAGGTCCGGGTGGCCGTCGATGAGCCGCACCGAGTGGCCGAGGCTGAGGTAGGCGTCGCGCAGCCCCTGCCACTGCCGGATGGCCAGGGCCGTGTTGACCGCTTCCCCGCTGGCCATCCAGGGGTTGATGGTGTACCGCACGGTGAAGTGCTCCGGCCGGCACATCAGGTAGCACCTTGGCACCGGCGTGCGGCCAGCCGTGGTAGCCGGGCTGGTGCCGGGCACCGAGACCGTCATGGCGGCAGGGTAGGTAGCGGTCATCGGGCTCCTCTCAGGTAGCTCCGGCTGGCGTGATCGGCAGCTAATCCAGCGTAAGAGCTGCATCCGGAAGGATAAATGCGTGTGAGCTGCGTCTAGCCGCTCATTTGTTGCGAAGTTCTGGCAGAGACGGCGAATCGTTGCGTGATCAGCTGACGGCGGCGGCCCAGTCCTGGCCCGCCGGGGTGTCCCGGACGGTGACGCCCAGCGCGGCCAGGTCGGCCCGCAGCCGGTCCGCGGCCGGCCAGTCGGCCGCCGCCCGGGCGGCCGCCCGGGCCTCGAGCAGCTCGGCCGCCCCCGGCGGCAGCGGCGGCGCAGCCGGCACCCGGCCGATGTCCCGGGCCAGATCCAGGCCGAGCAGCTGGTCGGCGTAGGCGAACGTCTCGAACTTGGCGCCGGGCGGGATCTCGGTGTCCCGCTCCAGGGCACGCAGCACGCGCAGCGCAGCCGGGGTGTCCAGGTCGGCGTCGAACGCGGCGGCGAAGTCGGCCACGTACTGGGCGCACATCGGCCGGCTCGGCGAGTTGGCCCACTCGGCCACCCGCTGCCGCCAGCGGTGCAGCACGGCGTCCGCGGCCGCCAGCGTGCCCCAGGTCAGGTTCATCTGCTGCCGGTACCGGTGCTCCAGAAACGCGAGCCGCAGGGCCAGCGGGTCCAGCCCGCGCCCGGCCAGGTCGCCGAGCAGCACCACGTTCCGGGTTGACTTGGCCATCTTGCGGCCCTCGAACAGCAGGTGCTCGCCGTGCACCCAGTGCTGGACCACCTCGTGCCCGGTGACGCTGTTCGACTGGGCCCGCTCGTCCTCATGGTGCGGGAAGCGCAGGTCGATCCCGCCGGTGTGCACGTCGATGGTGTCGCCCAGGTAGTGCAGGGACATCGCGGAGCATTCGGTGTGCCAGCCCGGGAACCCGGTACCCCAGGGCGCCCCCCAGGTCAGCTCCCGGCCGGCGGGCGCGCTCTTCCACAGCGCCCAGTCGGCGTGGAAGTGCTTGCCCGGGTCGGCGCTCTGCCTGCCAGCCCCGTGGCCGGGGCGGAGGTCGTCGAGCCGGTTGCCGGACAGCTCGCCGTAGCTGGGGAAAGAACGGACGTCGAAGTACACCGATCCAGCCGGCGTCTGGTAGGCGTGGCCGGCCGCCAGCAGCCCGGCGATCAGCTCGATCATCAGGCCGATCGACTCGCTGGCCCGGGGCTGCGCGCCGGCCGGGCGGATGTTCAGCGCGGCGCAGTCGGCGTGGAACGCCTGCTCGTAGTGCCGCGCGAGGTCCAGCGCGGTCCGGCCCTCGGCCCGCGCCTGGGCGATGATCTTGTCCTGGCCGGCCGGGTCGATCTCGCTGTCGTCGGCCAGGTGGCCCACGTCGGTGATGTTCTGGCAGCTGGTGACGGTCAGCCGGTTCCGCTCCACGGTCCGCTGGATCAGGTCGGCGAGCAGGTAGGTGCGCAGGTTGCCGGCGTGAGCGTAGCGGTACACGGTCGGGCCACAGCTGTACAGGCGCAGGCCACCCCGGCGGGCGGGCTCGATCGGCTCTACCTGCCGGGTCCGGGTGTCATAGAGCTGCAGCACACCCCCAGCCTATGGGCGCCCGCGATCAGGGCCGCAGTCCCCGCACCAGGCCCGCCGGCCCGACGCGGACCGGGAACGGCCGGCTGGCCGTCCAGGCCTGCCCCGCCCGTAACGTGAGCGAGCTCCCGGTAGCCGCCGTCGGCCAGCTCGAACACGGTCAGCGACGGCTTATCTGGATCCGGATCGACGAGCGAGTAGGACGGCGTGCCCAGCCGGGCGTAGACCGCCTTCTTGAGACTGGCGTCGCGGAGCCGGCTGGTCGGTGAGATCACCTCGACGGCCAGCAGCGGGGCCCGGGGCAGGCCTTGCTCGGTCAGATCCGCGTACCGGGCGACCAGGACATCGGGCTGCACCTCGTTGTACTTGTCCCGGCGTACGGCGAACGGCGCGGCGAGCACCCGCATGGCGGCCGGGCAGGCCTGATCCCGGAGGGCTACGACAGTTCCGCGAGCCGCCGCACGGCGGTGTCGATGCGCTCGTCGGTGGCGGTGAGCGCGATCCGGATGTGCTGGTGGCCGGCCGGGCCGTAGAACTCGCCCGGTGCGACCAGGATGCCCAGGCCGGCCAGCAGCTCAACGGAGCCCCAGCAGTCCTGCCCGGGCCGGGACGCCCACAGGTACAGGCCCGCCTCGGAGTGGCTGATCTGCCAGCCCGCGGCCTGGAACGCGGGCAGCAGCCGGGCCCGGCGCGCCGCGTACACCGAGTACTGCCGGCCGGCGTGCGCGTCATCGTCCAGCGCGGCGGCCATCGCCGCCTGGACCGGGGCCGGCATGATCATCCCGGCGTGCTTACGGATCTCCAGCAGCTGTGCGACGAGGGCCGGGTCGCCGGTGACGAACCCGGCCCGGTAGCCGGCCATGTTCGACCGCTTGGACAGTGAGTGCACGGCGAGAACGCCCTCGGCCGAGCCGCCGCACACGTCGGGGTGCAGCACCGATACCGGCTCCGCGTCCCAGGCCAGGCCGAGGTAGCACTCGTCGGACGCGAGTACCGCCCCACGTTCCCGGGCCCAGCTGACCATCTTGGCCAGGTGCCCGGGCGGCAGTACCCGCCCGGTCGGGTTGGCCGGGGAGTTGACCCAGACCAGCCGGACCGGCTCCGGGCCCAGTGCGGTCAGACCGTCAGCCGCCGCGCCCCGCGCTCCGGCCAGCCGGGCGCCAATGTCGTAGGTCGGGTAGGCGAGTTCCGGATAGACGACCACATCGCCTGGGCCGCAGCCGAGCAGCCCGGGCAGCCCGGCGATGAACTCCTTCGTGCCGATCACCGGCAGTACCGCGTCCGGCCGCACAGCCACCCCGTGCCGTCGGGCCAGCCAGCCAGCCGCCGCCTCGCGCAGCCGCGGCGTGCCATGGGTGGCTGGGTAGCCCGGGGCGTTGGCGGCGGCACTCAGCGCGCTCATCACCACCGGCGGGACCGGGTCCACCGGGGTACCTACGGACAAGTCCACGATCCCGCCGGGATGGGCCCGTGCCTTCGCCCCGTACGGGGCGAGCAGGTCCCAGGGGAAGCGCGGCAGCCGCGCGGCCAGGGTCAGCTCTCTTCGGCCTGCGGGGGCAGCGCGGTGACCAGCGGGTGATCCTTGTTGATCTTGCCGACCTTGGCTGCGCCGCCGGGTGAGCCGAGGTCCTCGAAGAACTCCACGTTGGCCTTGTAGAAGTCCTTCCACTGGTCCGGCACGTCGTCCTCGTAGAAGATCGCCTCGACCGGGCACACCGGCTCGCACGCGCCGCAGTCCACGCACTCGTCCGGGTGTATATAGAGCATGCGCTCGCCCTCGTAGATGCAGTTGACGGGGCATTCCTCGATGCACGACTTGTCGAGCAGGTCGACGCAGGGCTGCGCGATGATGTACGTCACTTCCGAACTCCTCTTTCCCGCGCTGTCCCGGTGGGGACTGAGGCTCCCAGTATCCCGGGTCCAGGCAAGTATCCCGACCGCCCAGGGCTGGGCGCACCCTCGGGTGCCGAGATTCACCAGCCGGCCGCAGGCTATCAGCTCAGCTCGATGCTGCCCGCGGGCGGTGCGCCCGCGTCCCGGACCCAGCCCTTACTGCTGGCGGCGGCCTGCCACTGGTAGCCGCCGAAGCGGATCTTGTGGATGTGGTACATGCTGGCGTGGGTGACCAGCCAGCTGGCCACCTCCCAGCCGAAACGCGGCTCGACGACCCGGACCAGCATCAGCCGGGCCGCCCCGTCGGCCGCGCTGCCCCGGCCGCTCCGCTGGTCGGTCACGTCGCGCGCCACCGCCGGGCCGAACGTGGCCGAAAGTTCGCTGGTGATCCCGGTCATGTCAGCCCGGGCCGGGCTGGGCGAGGATGACCAGCAGTAGACCGCGTGCCCGCGCTGGCCGGTGAAGGCCGGGGTCATGGCCTCGGCCATCTTCTCGTACTGGATGTAGGCCGCCCCGTCCGCACTGTGCTGCACGGCCTGGGCGGCCTGGTAGACCGGCATCTTCCGGTACCCGGGCACGCCCTTGAGCGCGCGGAAGAACTTGGTCGTGGCGTAGACCGGGTCCTCCAGGTCTTTCCGCGGCCCCCAGCCCTCGGAGGGCCGCTGCTGGAAGACCCCGACCGAGTCCCGGTCTCCGTAGTTCAGGTTGTGCAGCTTGGACTCCTGCATCGCGGTCGCGTACGCGATGGTGACGGCCACCCGCGGCATCGCCTGCTGGTGGGCGACGCCCGCGATGGTGGCTGCGATGGCGCCCTGCTCGGTGTCCAGCAGGATGCTCTGCTGGTCGCCGGTGGCCACGCATCCCGACCCGGTCAGCACCGGGGCGATCTCCGGCGCGAACGCGCGCACCACCAGGTACCCGCCGATGGCGAAGACGGTGGCCAGGACGGTCACGGTGAGTGCGCGGCGGCGCCGCTTCGGCGGCGGCGGGCCGGGCCGGCTTCTTGGCACATGCCGAAGTTACCGGCCCGTGCCGACTGCGGTGACTGGTTCTCCCGGGGGAGGACCCCCGGCCCCCCCGGGAGCGCAGGCTCGGGCGGAACACCCCTGCGGGGCGCCCGCCCTTGTTAGCCCGGGGCGACCCCCGGCCCGGGAGCGCAGGCTCGGGCGGAACACCCCTGCGGGGCGCCCGCCCTCGCCTGCGCTGAGCAGGGCGGGGTGCGTGGCAGGATCGGGAGAGTGCAATCAGAATCACGTCGCCGCATCCGCCGGCAGGGACCGGCCACACTGCGCGGCGATTTCATCCCGAAGACCACCACCGATCAGCGGCTGCTCGACCGCCGCGGGCCGGGCGACTGGGTGCATACCGACCCGTGGCGGGTGCTGCGGATCCAGGCCGAGTTCGTAGAGGGCTTCGGGCTGCTGGCCGAGCTGGGCCCGGCGGTGGCGGTATTCGGCAGTGCCCGGGCCGAGCCGGGCAGCGTGGAGTGCGACCAGGCTGAGGCGATCGGGAAGGGCCTGGCCGAGGCGGGGTACGCGGTCATCACGGGGGGCGGCCCGGGTGTCATGGAGGCGGCCAACAAAGGCGCCGCCACGGCGGGCGGGGTGTCGGTTGGCCTGGGTATCGAGCTGCCCATGGAGATGGGCCTGAACGACTACGTCGAGATCGGCCTGGAGTTCCGCTACTTCTTCGTCCGCAAGACTGTGTTCATCAAGTACTCCCAGGCGTTCGTGGTGCTGCCGGGCGGGTTCGGCACGCTGGACGAGCTGTTCGAGGCCTTGACCCTGGTCCAGACGGGCAAGATCACGAAGTTCCCCATCGTCCTGGTCGGCAGTGAGTACTGGTCGGGCCTGCTGGCCTGGATCCGCGCCAGCGTGCTGGACGGCGGCAAGATCACGGCCGGGGACGAGGACCTGCTGGCCGTGGTGGACGATCCCGCCGAGGTGGTCAGCATCATCCAGCGGGCGCACGCGCAGCGAAACGGGGCCGACCCGGCTCCCGGCGTCAGCTGACCGGGCCGGCGGGTCCAGGGCACTGGGCATAAGCGCTGGCTGAGCGTGGCACGATGCATACTGTGCCCGTTCTGCTGCTACTTGCCGGGGCCGTCATCCTGGTCGGCGTGGTCGCCGTGGCTATGGGCCACGGCGGCGAGATGGCGGAGTTCCCCAGCGACTACGTGCCGCCCACGCTGGGCGACCTGGCCACCGCCGCCGACGTGGCGATGCTGCGGCCGCCATCCGCGCTGTGGGGTTACAACACGCAGGTGACTGATGAGGCGCTGACCCGGATCGCGCAGATTGTCACCGAACGCGACGTCGAGATCGCCGTGCTGCGCCAGCAGCTCGCCGCGGTCCGGCCGGACGGCGGCGCGCCGCCCCGGCCGCCCGCCCCGGAGGCCGAGCCGGAGGCCGAGTCGGCCGGCGTCGGCGTCGGCGTCACCGGGCCGGCCCCGCACGGCGTGGTGCCCGCCGAACCGGCGGCCGGGGCTGACCGGGGCAGCCTGGATGCCGATGCTGAGCTCCCGGCCGGGGCCGCGCCGGTGCAGGCGGCGCAGCCCGACGAGGCGGCCGCGCCCGGCGATGGCTGACCGGGGGGGCACGGCCGGGCCGGGCCCAGACGGGCGGCTGCGCTGCCCGTGGGCCATGAGCAGCCCGGAGTTCCTCGGCTACCACGACCAGGAATGGGGCCGGCCGGTCCGCACCGACCAGGGCATCTTCGAGCGGCTGAGCCTGGAAGGCTTCCAGGCCGGCCTGTCCTGGCTCACCATCCTGCGCAAACGCGGCAGCTTCCGGGCCGCGTTCCGCGGCTTCGAGCTGACCGCGGTGGCCGGTTTCGGCCACCAGGACGTCGAGCGGCTGCTGGGTGACGCCAGCATCATCCGGAACCGGGCCAAGATCGAGGCCACCATAAATAACGCCCGTGCGGCGCTGGCCATCCCCGGCGGGCTCGCCGCGCTCGTGTGGGGCTACGCCGCAGACCCGGCCGCCGGGCTGGCCGCCCCAGTCAGCATGGCCGACCTGCCCGCGTCGACGGCCGCGTCCAGGGCCCTGGCCAGGGAACTGCGCGGCCGTGGCTTCACGTTCACCGGCCCGGTCACGGTCTATGCCGCGTTCCAGGCGTGTGGCCTGGTCGATGACCATTTGCGGGACTGCTTCCGGCGCGGGGCGTACCAGGAGCCGACGCCCCCCGCCGGGGCTGGTGGCGGTCAGGGTGGTTCGTGAATCACACATGGCGTGTCACAATGTGAGCCAGCTAGACCGGGGGAGGGGACGAGATGACGGCCGGATCCGGGCCAGCCAGCCAGCCTGCGGACCCGGGAGCTGACGACGGGCTGCCGGTGCCCGCGGGGGTCGACCCGTCGGTGCCGAGCCCGGCCCGGCTGTACGACTACTATCTCGGCGGCCGGATCAACTACCGCGCCGACCGGGACGCGGCCGAGCGGATCCGGGCCGACCTGCCGGAGATCTCCGACATGGCCTGGGCCAACCGGGGCTTCCACCAGCGGGCCGCCAAGTGGCTGGCCCAGGAGCGCGGGATCACCCAGTTCATCGACGTCGGGTCGGGCCTGCCCACCCAGGGCAACACCCATGAGGTGGTCCGGGCCGCGGCGGTGGATGCCCGGGTCGTCTACGTGGACAACGACCCCATGGTCCGCGCGTACGCACAGGGCCTGCTGACCGACAGCCGGTTCACCACGTTTGTGTTCGCCGACCTGCGCGATCCGGCCAAGGTGCTGAACGACCGCCAGCTCCGGTCGCTCATCGACTTCACCGAGCCGGCCGGGCTGCTGATGACGGCCGTGCTGCATTTCGTGCCCGACGAGGCGGACCCGTGGGGACTGGTGTCCCAGTACCTAGCCGCGCTGGCGCCGGGCAGCTACCTGGCGCTGTCGCACGTGACCGACGACAACGTGCCGCCGCAGGCGGTCCGCACCGGGCTGGCCGAGTACGCGCGGTCGACCCAGAGCATCCGCCCCCGGTCGCGGCCTGAGGTCGAGCGTTTCTTCACCGGGCTGGACCTGGTGCCGCCCTGGCCGGGCGAACCGCCGCGGCTGGCCTTCATGGGCGAGTGGGGGGCCGAGGATCCCGAACTGGCCGACAGCGACGGGTCACGCTGGGGGTACGCCGGGGTGGCCCGGGTGCCCGCGCGGCGGCCAGATCAGACCGATCCGGCGATTGCGGACAGTAACGAGTGATCGCTGCTCTACTGTGGAGAGGGCCGGGTGGCTCAGTACCGTCCGCGGCGGGGCCGTCCGCGGCGGGCCGCCCGGGAACGAGCCGCCCGAGGAGGAGCCGTGACCAGGAAGCCGACCGTGGACGAGCTCGGCGTTGACCTGGAGGCGCAGGAGTGGCGGCGGTCGGGGGACCGCAGCGGCGCGATCGAGATCGCGTTCGTGCCGGCCCGCGCACTGGCTGGGACGGGCGGGAGCGGGCACCCGGCGCCGCGTACCGAGTACGTGCTGATGCGGGTGGCGGGTGACCCGGAGGGCCGGGTTCTCGTGTACGACCGCCACGAGTGGGAGTGCTTTCTCGACGGCGTGCGCGGCGGCGAGTTCGACGAGGGCGCCAGCTAGCCGCCCAGTCAGCAGGCGGCCCGGCATTCCCGGGCAAACCGATGCCACTCCGGCGCGCAATTGCGCTTACCCTGAACTCAACCTGAGAGTCTCAGCCGAGTGGTAAATAATCTGCGATTCACAAGTTAGGTAGCGCTATGCTTAATCGAGCGCCTTGTCAAGGAGGAGAGACCGGATGTCCGACGACGCCTACGGGGCAACCGTAGCCAAGCGCCGGCTGTCCCGTCGTCTCGCCGAACTCCGGATGGAGAGTGGGCACACCGCCAACCACGTGTGCGACATCCTCAACTGGGGCCGGGGCAAGGTGGGCCGGTTCGAGGCCAACCAGTGGAAGCGGCCCGAGATGAGCGACATCCGGGACCTGCTGCGGATCTACGGCGTGGACAGCGCCAGCGCGGAAGTGCTCGAGGACCTGGCCATCCGGGCCCGCGCCCGGCCGTGGTGGCGGGATTACACCGAGATCTTCGAGAACGAGTTCCCCGGCTTCGAGAACGACGCGGAGCGGATCCAGGTCTGCATGCCACTGGTCGTGCCCGGGCTGCTGCAGACCCAGGACTACGCGGAGGCGTTCATGCGGGCCGGCCCACGGCCGCCCGCGTGGCGGCGGAAGGCCATGGAGACCCGGCAGCGCCGCCAGGAGATCCTGGACCGGACGAACGGAACGGCGCCCCGCCTGGTGGCAGTGATCACCGAGGCGTCGCTGATGTACCACTGGGGCACCCGGACGGAGCGGCGCGAGCAGATCGAGCATCTCATCGAGATGAGCCGCCGCCCCAACGTGGAGCTGCGCATCCAGCGCTTCGCGGACGGCCCGAGCCCCGGCGTGTCGTCCTCGATCAACATCTTCGACCTGCCCGGCGACGAGCCGGCCTCGTCTTCACCGAAACCGACACGGCTATCCAGGAGGTAAGCAGGCAAGAAGAGGTGAACTTGTACATCCAGGCATTCGGCCGGATCCGGGACTCCTCCCAGGAGCCCGCAGACACCACGGTTTACCTAGAACATCTCGCTCAACAACTGGAGTAATCATGATCGATCTGTCTCGAGCTGAGTGGCGTAAAGCACGCCTGAGTGCCACATCCAACGGCGGCTGCGTGGAAATCGCAGCCAACCTGCCGGACATCGTCGCGGTCCGGGACAGCACCCGTCCCGCCGCCGGCGCGCACGTGGTCAGCCGGGCCGCCTTCGCGCGGTTCCTGGCCGAGACCAAGGCGGGCCGCTTCAACCTCGACCACCCCGCGGCGGGCTGAGCCGCCCCAGGCACGAAACAGAAGAATCCCCCGGGCCGCCACCCGGGGGATTCTTCTCATCAGGACCTGTCTCGAGGCCCGGCGGCCCGCAGCCGCCGCGGCACGACTGTACTGCGCGGTTCGCAGGGCCCGGAACACCCAGGCCACGTAGCTTGCGTAGCCTGTTAGCCACAGCACTATTACTTTACGTAATGTCCTATTCGAGACGAATCTGTCCGGACAGAAAAGTAAAGACTAGTTCAAGACGGCACTTCCGTACCGGATGTCGTTGCGTCAGCGGGCGCATGACTCATAATCTGTGTTTCACAGATTGCGGCCCCCGGAAGGCTTGAAGATCATGTTAGCGTCACTTGCGGCTGATACACCGCACCCCTCCGACGCTGCGCATCCCCCGGCCGTGACGGTGTCCGCGGGCGGCTGCTCGGCTTCGCCGCTGCCGATGGACGCCAGTTGCGCGGCCACCGCCCGGCAGCTCTTCCGCGCCGCGGCGACCGGGATCGGCCTGCCGGACGAAGTGGTCTATGACGGCGTCACGATGGCCAGCGAACTGGCCGCCAACAGCATGCACGCGCGGACCGCGGTCCAGTTCGACGGCATCCTCGGCGGCCCGCTGACCGGTGCGCCAGAACTCTGGCTGTACCTGCGCCGGGCTGCTGGCCAGCAGGAACTGGTATGCAAGGTGTTCGATGCCCGGCCCGGCTGGGCGAACGGCCAGCCGCCGGACCCGCGGGCCGGGGTGCCCGCCGACGAGGCGGAGAGCGGGCGTGGCCTGTACGTGGTGCACGCGCTCTCGCGCGGGCGCTGGGGGCATCACCTGACCCGGGCCCGGCTCGGCGGCTGGAAGGTCTCCGGCAAGGCGGTGTGGTTCGCCCAGCCGGTACCGCCCGGCACCGCGCTGGACCGGTTCCGCCGGCCCCAGCCCGGCTCGCTGGAGGTAGCCGAGCTGCTGGAGCGGATGCTGTCCGATCGCGGTCTCGGGCACATGGTCCGGGCCGACGCGCCCGCCTCCGGCATGTCAGTGCTGTCCATCCGGCGTGATCTGACCGTCTGGATACGCAGCCGGGTGGTGTCCTGGACCGGCCGCAGCGGGCATCGCGAGTGGCGGGAGTTCTCCGACCTCGTGGACGCGGCCGAGCAGATCGTGTGCGCGCACGAAGAACTGGCGGCCGCCGACCGGGCTTAGCGGCCCTGGAACGTGGGCCGCTGCTTGCTCGCGAAGGCGGACGTGGCCGCCTGGTGGTCCACGGTGCGGCCCAGCACCGCCTGCACCTCGGCTTCCTTCTCCAGCGCCGCGGCCAGGTCGTGACCGGCCGCGTAGTCGAGTTCCTCCTTGATGCCCGCGTACGCGGCGGTCGGGCCGAGGGCCAGCCGGGCGGCCAGCGCACTGGCCGCGGCAGCCAGCTCCGCGTCCTCCACCACCTGGCTGACCAGACCCAGGTCCAGCGCACGGCTGGCCGGCAGCGGGTCGGCCAGCAGCAGCAGTTCGGCCGCCCGGCCGGCCCCGACCAGCCGCTGCAGGGTCCACGAGGCGCCGCTGTCCGCGGCCAGCCCGACCCGGGCGAAGGCCATCAGGAAGCTGGCGCTGCGCGCCGCGATGCGCAGGTCGCAGGCCAGGGCCAGGGACGCCCCGGCCCCCGCGGCCACCCCGTTGACCGCGGCAATGACCGGCTTGGGCATGGACCTGATGGCCAGCACGATCGGGTTGTAGTGCTGCCGGACGGTATCCATGACCGCCCCGGCCTGCCGCCCGGCCGTCCCGCCCGCCTGGGCGGCGGCCAGCAGCCCGGCGTGCTCCCGCAGGTCCTGGCCGGCGCAGAAGGCCGGCCCGGCCCCGGTGATGAGGACCGCCCGGACCTCAGGATTGGCCGCCGCCTGGCCCAGCACGGCGAGCAGCGCCGTTTTCATCTCCGCGGTGAGGGCATTGTGGGCCTGCGGCCGGTTCAGCACGATGGTGGCGACCGCTTCGGTAAAGTCCCAGCGCACTGTGTCCGGCAGCGGGTCCGTCACTGAACTCTCCTGGGGTACGGGCCACCCTAACCGTCCGTGACCGATGGTGCACAAGTTGCTGCTGATGCCCTAGTTACCGACGGCAGGGGGCGGAAGGGAGTGCTGATCGTTACCACTGTAGGCCGGAACTCTGGATAATAGAGGTACTGATCGACACGGCTGTGGGTGGCCGGACCCGCCGCAGGTGCCGGGATCCGGCGCGGCAGGCCTCCGCGAGGTCTCATGCGGCCCCGAGCAGGAAGGGGATGCGGAATGGCGGCGATGAAGCCGCGGACGGGCGATGGTCCGCTCGAGGTCACCAAAGAGGGCCGCGGCATCGTGATGCGCGTCCCGCTCGAAGGCGGCGGCCGGCTGGTAGTCGAATTGTCCGCGGACGAGGCAGCCCGGCTTTCGGACGCGCTCAAATCCGTCACCGGCTGAGCCTTGCCGGTCAAGGCAACGGTTACCGCTGTTCCAGCGGCTGACCACGAACCACTGGACCGCTTTCTGCGCGCTGCGGCTGGGCGCGCGCCTGCTGCGGTGGCCAGCCAGGAGGATGGCACCTCGCCGGGGCCTGAGCCGACGGTCATCGTCATCCCGGTGCGCCGCCCGGACGAGCCCGGTGCCGCCGCCGTACCCGGCGCCGGCGCCGGCGAGCTGGACAGCTACCTCCCGGTCCGGGCCGCCGACATCATCGTGAGCAGCGAACTGACCGGCCGCCCGGGCGAAATCGCACAGTCCGTAATCCAGCTTGGCCCGGGCCCGTGCACGGTCCTGTTCCTCGGTACCGGCGATGGGGCCCCGGCCGCGCTGCGCCGGGCCGGCGCGGCGCTGGGCCGCCGGCTGCCGGCCGGCCGGACCGCGGTGTGCACCGCGGTGGTGTCCGAGCCAGCCGAGTCGGTGCGCGCGTTCGTGGAGGGGCTGCTGCTCGGCAGCTACCAGTACACGCTCAAATCCAGCCCGCCCGAACCGTCCGGGCCGGCCGAGGTCCGGCTGCTGGTGGCCGGGTCCAGGGACGGGACGGCCCTGGTCGAACGGGCCGTCACCATGGCCGGGGCGGTGGCGCTGGCCAGGGATCTGGCCAACACCCCGTCGATGACCAAGTCCCCGGCCTGGCTGGCGGGCGAGGCGGCCCGGATCGCGGCCGACCACGACCTGTCCTGCCGGATCTGGGCCGAGGCCGAACTGGCCCGGGACCAGTTCGGCGGGCTGCTCGGGGTGGGGTCCGGATCCACCCGGCCGCCCCGGCTGATCGAGCTGAGCTATCAGCCCGGGCACGCGCAGCGGCACGTGGTCCTGATCGGCAAGGGCATCACGTTCGACAGCGGCGGCCTGTCGCTCAAGCCCAGCGAGAACATGAAGCTGATGAAGACCGACATGGCCGGCGGGGCCGCGGTGATCGCCACCATGTCGGCGCTGGCCCGGCTCGGCGCCCCGGTCCGGGTGACCGGGCTGGTGGCCGCGGCGGAGAACATGCCGTCCGGGACCGCGCTGCGGGTCGGGGACGTGATCCGGCACTACGGCGGGCGGACCGTGGAGGTGCTGAACACCGACGCCGAGGGCCGGCTGGTGCTGGCCGACGCGCTGGCCTACGCGGATGCGGTGCTCGATCCTGACGTGGTGGTCGACGTGGCCACGCTGACCGGAGCGGCCCGGGTGGCGCTGGGCTCGGCACTGGCCGCGCTGTACGCCACCGACGACGAGCTGGCCGCGGCCCTGCTGGACGCCGGGACGGCCAGTGGTGACCGGCTGTGGCGGATGCCGCTGGCCGACGACTACCGGGCCGGGCTCGATTCGCCCGTGGCCGACCTGGCCAACGTGGCCGGCGGGGCGGGCCGGGCCGGGTCCATCGACGCGGCGCTGTTCCTGCGCGAGTTCACCGGCGGCCGTCCCTGGGCGCACCTGGACATCGCCGGGGCGGCCCGGGCCACCGCCGATGACGGCGAGAACACCAAGGGCGCGACCGGGTTCGGCACCCGGCTGCTGCTGCACTGGCTGGCCGGGGAATCCCCGGCGGCTACCGCTTGACCGCGGTCAGCAGGCCGTCGCCCACCGGCAGCAGCACCGGGACCAGCCGCTCATCCTGCCTGACCTGCTCACCCAGGTCCCGGATGGCCAGCGTGCCCGCATCGCAGGCGCTGCGGTCCGCTACCCGGCCGCCGTACAGCGCGTTGTCGAAGGCCAGCACGCCGCCGGGGCGCAGCAGCCGCAGCGCGGCGACCAGGTAGTCCGGGTACTCCTGCTTGTCCGCGTCGCAGAACACCAGGTCGTACGCGCCGTCGGTGAGCCGGGGCAGCACGTCGAGCGCCTTCCCGCTGATCAGCCGGTACCGGTTGGCCGGGAAACCCGCCTCGGTGAACGCCTTACGGGCCAGCCGCTGGTGCTCAGGCTCGGCGTCCACGCTGGTCAGCACGGCGTCTGGGCGCATCCCGCGGAGCAGCCAGATGCCCGACGTGCCGCAGCCGGTGCCGATCTCCACCACCGACCGGGCGTTGACGGCCGCCGCGATGAAGCGCAACGCCGCGCCGGCCGCCGGCCCGACCGGGGTCGCCCCGCCCACCTCGGCCGCCGCGCGGCGCGCGGCCAGCAGCGGCTCGTCTTCGTGGAGGTAGTCCTCGACGTAGGCGAGGTTGGCCTCAGCGCTCAAGATAGGCTGCCCTCCCGGTGCACGCGTATTGCCCAGTCCCGGAAGCCTATCGTCACGCGCTGCTGGCGACGCGCCACGACCCGGGAACTAGCCGGGCGGGCTGCGACGTTGACACAAACGCGGGCCCGGCCGATCCGGCCCCGGCTGGTGCGGAGAGGGGATGCCTGGGCACCATGGTGGTACAGGCACACGGCACGTGTCAGGAGAGCGGGACAGTGGGCGAGCTCGCAGCTGGCCCAGACGGGGCACCCGAATGGACGCCCCCAACCTGGGAGGACATCGTCCGGGAGCACTCGGCCCGGGTGTACCGGCTGGCCTACCGGCTGACCGGCAACTCGCATGACGCGGAGGACCTGACCCAGGAGGTCTTCGTCCGCGTGTTCCGCTCCCTGTCCGGCTACACACCCGGCACGTTCGAGGGCTGGCTGCACCGGATCACCACCAACCTCTTCCTGGACATGGCCCGGCGCAAGCAGCGGATCAGGTTCGAGGGCCTGGGCGACGACACCGCGCAGCGGCTCCGCGGCGGCGAGCCCACGCCCGCCCAGGCCTTCGACGAGCGGCACCTGGACGGCGATATCCAGGCCGCGCTCAAGGCGCTGGCTCCCGAGTACCGGGCGGCGGTGGTGCTGTGCGACATCGAGGGCCTGTCCTATGAGGAGATCGCTGACACGCTCGGCGTCAAGCTGGGCACCGTGCGCAGCCGGATCCACCGCGGCCGCGCCCAGCTGAGGACCGCGCTCGACCACCGCCGCCCGCGGCGCAGCGGAGTTGCCGCCACCGCGCAGGCGCCCGTAACGGAGGTCATCGTCCCGCTGGCTGGTGACCAGTGAGCCATCTAGGCCAGCGCATCTCCGCCCTCATCGACGGGGAGCTGACGGACACCGAACGGGACCGGGTGCTCACCCACCTGGCGGGCTGCGACGAATGCCGCCAGGAAGCGGTGGCGCTGCGCGCGCTCAAGCAGCGGATGCACTCGCTGGGTGAGGCCATGGTGGATGCTGCCCTGACCGGGCGGCTGATGGCCGTGGCCGGGCCCGGGGAGGACCGCGGCTGGGCCGCCCGCGTGCCATGGCGCTCCCGGTCCGGGCTCCCGGCCACCCGGCTGCTCACCGCGGGCATCCTGGCCTCCGCCATGACCGGCCTGGGCGCGGCCGCGTTCTTGGCCGGCGGCGCGCCGCAGACGTCTGGGCCCAGGGTCACCCCGGCCGTGGATATGTTCCTGGAACAGCACGCCGTGGTGACCGGGGACCTGCCGGTGGCCCCGGTGGCCACCAGGCCGTCCGGCCGCAGGCCGGCCGGTGCCGCGCTGGCCAGCCCGGCCGCACCCCGGGCCGCCCAGGCCAGCCGCGCGGCCATCAGCCAGCGGGCGGCCACGGTGCGGCCCGCGGCCAGCCAGGGATCCGCCGCCCCGGTAGCCACGGCCCGGGCGGGTGTGATGACCGGCGCTAACCCGGGACCGTGAGCTGAGGGATGTTCCGCCGTACGACACCGGGTGACCGGAGTGCTCCCGAGCACGATCCGCTGCACCTGCGCATCGCCACCGCCGTGATGGTCCTGGGCCTGATCGCGGGCGGGGCCGCCGTGGTCTGGCGGGACATGTCCACGCGAAACGGCCTGCTGCTGACCGGTGCCGCCGGGCACGAGACGGCCGCCAGCCAGGCCCCGATGAAGCTGCCGCCGGCCACGCTGACCCCGGCCGAAACCGGCAACGCCGGGCTGCGCCTGCTCAGTGCGGCCGCTGCGGCCTGCCGCCGGGTGTCCTACCAGGGCGTGCAGCTCACCGAGTGGCATGGCCCGGCCGGCAGCTGGACGTCGGTGCTGAACGTCTGGCACCAGCGCGGCCGCCAGACGCTGGTCCAGGCGGCCGCGGTGCCGGCCGACCAGGCCGCCCAGCCGCTCCGCGCGGCCGGGGCCGATCCGGAGGGGACGGCCGACGCCGACCAGCGCGGCCCGGAGCAGCGTGATCAGCATGACCCCGCAGATGGTCACCTTGCTGGCGGCCAACTACCGGGTCGCGATGGGCAGCGAGGGCTGGGTCGCCGGCCGCCCGGCCCAGGAGGTGGTGCTGTACCGCCGCCGGTCCGGCACGGTGGCCGCGCGGTTCTGGCTGGACAGCGCGACCAAGCTGCCGTTGCGCCGGGAGACGTTCGACACCCGGGCCCGGCTGGTCACCGAGGACGTGTTCGTCAGCCTGCAACTCGGCGCCCCGGCCGGCGCCGGGCTGCCTGCCACCCGGACCATGCCGTCGAGCACACCGCTGGCCGGCGCGCAGCTGCTCCGGCTGCGCGCGGCGGGCTGGCCGCTGCCCGGGCGGCTGCCTGGCAATCTCACCCTGGTCCAGGCCGGCCAGACCGGCACCCCGGACGGGCGGGTGGTCGATCTCGCCTACTCCGACGGCCTGTCGGTCATTTCGCTGTTCCTGCAGCGCGGCCAGCTGCCGCCGGTGATGAGCGGCTGGCAGGAGGTGGCGGTCCGCGGCCAGCCGGTCTACATCGCCGACCCGGACCAGCGCAGCGTGGCCTGGTCGGCCCGCGGATTCGTGTACACGCTGATCGCTGACGCCCCGGCCCAGACCGTGGATGAGGTGGTCATCGCCCTGCCGCACAACGGAAAGGCCGGGTTCTTCGGCCGGATGGACCGTGGCCTGCGCCGGCTCGCTTCGTGGCTGAACCCGTTCCGCTGATGGGCGGCCCGGTATTCGGGGGCGGCGCAGCCCCGGTGAGGGGTCTACAGTGGAACCCAGACCGTGCGCGCCGCCGCGGTGGCGTACCTGGCGTGGAGAGCTGACGTGTTCCTCGACCTGTCCTTTGGCAAGATCCTGGTGCTGGCCGTGATCGCTATCGTGGTGTTCGGCCCGGACCAGCTGCCGAAGATCGCCTCGCAAGCCGGGCGCACCCTGCGTGAGCTGCGCAAGCTGGCGGACGGCGCCACGCGGGACCTCCGGGAAGGACTGGGTCCTGAGTTCGAGGACTTCGACCTGCGGGACCTGCACCCGGGCAATTTCGTGCGCAAGCACCTGTTCGACGACGATATGGACGGCAGCGCGGCGGCCGCCGCCGCGGCGGCGGCGGAACCCGTGGAGTACGAGGCCGACCGGCGGGCCACGGCCACGCTGGCCCGCCAGGAGCTGCCCCCGCCGTTCGACCCTGAGGCGACCTGAGCCGGGATTAGGCCGGGGTCAGTCCCAGCCGCCGTCCGGCCAGCCCGCGGGATCGGCTGACCAGCCCGTTTGCGATCCGGGACAGCTGGCGCGCGGCGGCCGAGTCCGGGTCGCTGAGCACCAGCGGCAGGCCGCGGTCACCGCCCTCGCGCAGCCGCATGTCGATCGGCACCTGGCCGAGCAGCGGCACGGTGGCGCCGGTCACCCTGGTCAGGGCGTCGGCTACGGCCTGGCCGCCGCCGGAGCCGAACACCGGCACCTCCTCGCCGCAGTGCGGGCAGGCCAGCGCGGACATGTTCTCGATCACCCCGGCGATCCGCTGGTGGGTCTGCACCGAGATCGCCCCGGCCCGCTCGGCCACCTCCGAGGAGGCCAGTTGCGGGGTGGTGACCACCAGCAGCTCCGCGGTGGGGACCAGCTGGGCCACCGAGATGGCCACATCCCCGGTGCCCGGCGGCAGGTCCATCAGCAGCACGTCCAGGTCGCCCCAGTACACGTCGGCCAGGAACTGCTGCACCGCCCGGTGCAGCATCGGGCCGCGCCACACCACCGGGGCGTTGCCGGTGGTGAACATCCCGATGGAGATCACCTTAATGTCGTGCGCCTCGGGCGGCATGATCATCTGCTCGACCTGGGTGGGCCGGCCGGTGACCCCCAGCATCCGGGGCACGGAGTGCCCGTAGATGTCCGCGTCCAGCACGCCCACCTGCTGGCCCGCCGCGGCCAGCGCCGCAGCCAGGTTCACCGTGACCGAGGACTTGCCGACCCCGCCCTTGCCGCTGGCCACGGCGAACACCCTGGTCAGCGACGTCGGCTGGGCGAACGGGATGTCCTTTTCCTGGCGGCCGCCGCGCAGTCGGCCCTGCAGTTCCTGGCGCTGCTGCTCGCTCATCACGTCCAGTTCCACCCGGACCCCGGACACGCCGGGCAGCCGGGTGACCGCGGCGGTGACGTCCTGGGTGATCCGGTCGCGCAGCGGGCAGCCGGCCACGGTCAGGTAGATATCCACCCGGACCAGCCCGGCCGGGTCCACATCGATGCCTTTGACCATGCCAAGCTCGGTGATCGGCCGGTGGATCTCCGGGTCCTGGACGGTGCCGAGGGCCTGGGTGACCTGCTCGGCGGTGGGCGGGGCGGCGACAGCGGGCTTGACCATGCCCTCATGCTATTGAGCCCTCCGGGTAGCGTCGACCGCGCCGCCGCCCGCCACCGGGCTGAGCCGGTACACCGCGCCGTCCGCCGCCCAGCGTTCGGCCAGCGCGGCCGCGGGGCCGTCCCGCGATGTGGCCGGGCTGAGCCGCCCGGCCAGCAGGGCGCCGAGGATCGCGGCCCACTCCGCCGAGCCGGGTGGCACCCGGCCCACCCGGGCCGTCCAGGACACCAGGTGGCCGCCGGTGTCCTTGCTCGGCACGTCGACCGCGACCTGGCCGGCCGAGTCCAGCCCGGGCACCGCCTGTTCGCCCGGGCCGGTCAGCACGTAAGCCGCGGCGGGCTGGCCGGGCGGCTGCTGCCACACGTGCCAGGCCGCCCGCGGCCGGGCACCGGGCACCGTGATCCAGATCAGCCCGGCCCGCCTGGCCGCCTGCGCGATGAGCGCGAGCCGGCCCGCGTCCGGCTGCGTGTCTGCCACCGGACCAGGGTGCCACGCGGACGAGGCCACCAGGGGCCCTGACCGTAAGGCGGCCGGGCTGGGCCGCGGCCCGGCCGGCCCGGGACCGGGCGGCGCGGGGCGGGGCGGGCTCAGCCGAGTGCCCCCCAGCCGGCCAGCGTCTCGGCGAGCCCGCTGGTCAGCGGCAGCCCATCCAGGCCTTCCGGGCTGACCCAGCGCGCTTCGGCGGCGTCGTCCCCCGGGGCCAGCGTGCCCCCGGTGACCGTGGCCGCATAATCCCTGATCTCCATGACCGCATCCGGCGGCCAGGGCCGCTCAACGCTGCCCACCAGCTGATCGCACCGGACCTCGAGCCCGGTCTCCTCGCGGATCTCACGGACCACGGCCTGCTGGTCGGTCTCCCCGGGCTCGACCCGGCCGCCGGGCAGCGACCACCGGCCGGCCTGCGGGGCGTGCCCGCGTTTGATCAGCAGCAGCCGCCCGGCCTGGTCTTTGATGATCGCCCCTACGCAGGGGATGCGCCGCTCCCCGGCCGTGTTGCCGTCCACCGGACCAAGTATGCGGCTGATGGTCCTTGACGTGAGCCGTGGCGGCGATCAACGTCGGTACTCATGATGAAGGATCCGGTCTGCCCGCGGTGCCAGGGCACGCTGAGTGAGCCCAGCGCCTGGCACAGCACGTGGCAGTGCGACCTGCATGGCGCGGTCCAGCCCCTCCGGATGACCCGCAGCCCGTCCCCGGGCGGGCTGCAGGCCCTGCTCCAGGCGGCCCGGGTACCGGTCTGGCTGCCCTGGCCGATCCCGCTCGGCTGGCTGGTTACCGGGTTCACCGGGGCCGGCGACGACCGGAGCGGAACCCGCGGCTGCGTGGTGGCCCTGTCCGGGCCCAACCCGGTCGGCGGCCTGGCCGAGATGCTGCTCGTCTCCGAGGAGCCGGGGCTCGGTCTGGGCGCCGGGCTGGCCGGGCTGACCGGGCCCGATCCCGGCGAGGGATTCGCGGCCGGGCCGCCGACTGCCCTGGTCCAGTTCGGCCATCACGAGTTCCCGCTGTGGAGCGTGGACACCCCCGGTGCGGCGGCGTTCGCCGGCGAGGTGCTCGGCAACTGGCTGTGGATCATCCTGTGGCCGGACACGGCCGGCACCCTGCTGCTGGAGACCCTGACCCTGCGCGACCTCCGCGACCCCGGCCAGGACCTCGATCTTCCATTCGGCGCGAAGTCCCCGCGGCTGCCGGGCTGACCGGCCCGGCGCGGGCGTTAAGCGCTAATGGTCTGATAGCAGCGGAACCGGGCCGCCGGGCCATACGATGTGCGCTCGTGCGCATCGATCTGCACTCCCATTCGGCCGCCTCGGACGGCACCGACCCACCCGCCGAGGTGGTGGCCCGCGCCCGGGCCGCGGGTGTCGACGTGCTGGCGCTGACCGACCACGACACGCTGGCCGGGCTGGACGCGGCCCGCGCGGCGCTGCCGCCGGGCCTGACCCTGGTCAGCGGGATGGAGCTGTCGTCCCGGCTGGACGGGCACAGCGTGCACCTGCTCAGCTACCTCCCGGCCGGGATGAGCCCGGAACTGGCCGCCGAGACCAGGGCCATCCGGGCGGCCCGGGTCCGCCGCGGCCAGGCCATGGTGGCCCGGCTCCGCGAGCTGGGCGTGGACATCAGCTGGGACCAGGTGGCGGCCCTGGCCGGCGGGGGCAGCGTGGGCCGGCCGCATATCGCCCGGGCCATGGTGGCCGCCGGGGCGATCGGCGAGCCGGCCGAGGCGTTCAGCCCGGACTGGATCGGGCCCGGTGGCCGGGCCTACGTGAGCCGGTACGCGCTCGACCCGGCCCGCGCCATCGGCCTGGTCCGCGGCAGTGGCGGCGCTGTCGTGCTGGCCCACCCGGGCGCGGTGTCCCGGGGCTGGCGGATTCCCGGCCTGGCCATCGCGGAGCTGGCCGGAGCCGGGCTGGCCGGCCTGGAGGTGGACCACCCCGATCATGGCCCGGCCGAGCGGGACCGGCTGCGCGCGCTGGCCGCCCAGCTCGGCCTGCTGGCCACCGGCGGCAGCGACGATCACGGCAGCCTGACCGGGCACCGGCTGGGCTGCGAGACCACCAGCCCGGAGGCGTTCGGGCAGCTGATGGCGCAGACCGCGGCCGGCTAGTGTCCCGGCGCGATCGTTGCCGCCATGCCGGCCGGGCCACGGACCCATAATGGGGCGGAGGTAGCCAGGTTCGCGGCGGCCTGGGGTGCTGGACGTTCGTGACAAAGATGGAGAGGAAGGGCTGGCATGGAGGCGCGGATAGAACAGGTGTCCTCGCCTGGCCGCGATGACGCACCGGACGGCAACACCTGGATCGTGGGTGATGACGAGGAGGTCATCGTCATCGACCCGGGCACCGACGCCGGCGCGGTGCTCGGCGCGGTGGGCGAACGCGAGATCCTCGCCGTGATCTGCACCCACGGGCACGCCTCGCACGTGGCCGCGGCGGCCGCGGTGGCCGGACGGGACGAGTCCCCGATCGCGCTGCATTCCCGCGACCTGATCACCTGGCGGGCCGCGCAGGCCGGCGACGACCCGGAGATCGGGATGGAGGACGGCGGGATCTTCGAGGTCGCCGACGTCTCGCTGGAAGTCATCCACGCCCCGGGGCACACTCCGGGGTCGGTCTGCCTGTACAGCGAGGAACTCGCGGCCGTATTCGCCGGGGACTGCCTGCAGGCCACCGGCCCGGTCCCGCACGGCGACTCGTTCCCGGACTTTCCGGCCCAGCTCAGCGCGATCGGCGAGCACCTGCTGACGCTGGACGCGGCGACCCGGGTGCTGCCCGGGCACGGCGCGGAGACTACGGTGGCGTCGGCCCAGAAGCGGTTCGACTCCTGGGTGACCGCGGGCCCGGTGCTGGCCCGCCTGGAAGAGCCGGACTGAGTGGGCATGCTGCACGGGGAGCAACTCGGCCTGGACGGGATGCCGCGCCGGCTGTATCCGTGCACCCCGACCCGGCTGACTACCTGGCTCGGCTGCCGGCGGGTGTACCGGATGACCTACCTGGACCGACCCCAGCCGCGCAAAGGCCCGCCGTGGGCGCACAACAGCCTCGGTGCCAGCGTGCACAACGCGCTGGCCGCGTGGTGGCGGCTGCCCCGGGGGCAGCGGACGGCCGGCGCCGCGGGCGGCCTGCTGGAACAGGGCTGGATCAACGAGGGTTTCGCCAGCGACGCACAGTCCGCCGAGGTGCGCGGCCGGGCGGCCAGCATGGTCGAGGGGTACGTGGCCCGGCTGGACCCGGCCGCCGAGCCGGCCGGCGTGGAACGCACGGTAGCGGCCCGCACCGAGCGGATCGCGGTGTCCGGCCGCATCGACCGGCTGGATGAACGGCCTGCTGGCCCGGGCCGCTCAGCTGAGCTGGTCGTGGTCGACTACAAGACCGGGCGGCGGCCGCTGAGCACCGACGACGCCAGGACCTCGCTGCCGCTGGCGGTGTACGCGGTGGCCGCCGGCCGGGTACTGCGCCGGCCGTGCCACCAGGTGGAGCTGCATCACCTGCCCACCGGGACGGTGCACGCCTGGACGCACACCGACGCCACCCTGGCCCGGCACTTGAGCCGGGCCGAGGACATCGCGGCCGAGTGCGCGGCCGCCGACGACCGGTTCCGGGCTGGGCTCGGTGATCAGCGCGCCGTGGACGACGTGTTCCCGCCCCGCCCGGGGCCGGGCTGCGGCTGGTGTGACTTCCGCGCGCTGTGCCCCGAGGGGTCGGCCGCCACCTCGGCCCGCCGTCCGTGGGACGGGCTCGACGTTCCTGCCGGCGGGTGAGGCAGCCGGGTCAGGAAGTGCGGGCGGGACGGCGCTGGTGGCATTCGACGGCGTTCCAGAAACTGGTCAGGGTGCTCGCGGTGGTCTCGGGAGCTTCCACCGCGGGGGAGTGGGCGGCGGCCGGGATGCACACCCGCTGCGCGCGGAGCCGGACGGCCATGTCCTCCTGGGCGGCCGGTTCCCACGCGTCGTCGTTCTCGCCGTAGACCACCATCAGCGGCACGCCGTCCAGTCTGGCCAGCGCGGTGACCCGGTCCGGGCAGGACAGCAGGGCCTGGCCCATGGCCCGCAGCCCGGTCGGGCTGCTGTGCAGCATCCGGGTCCGCAGGAAGTCGATGATCCCGGCCGGCGACACCGCCGGCCACCGCTTCCGGCTCCATCCGGGTCTTCCAGATGCGCTCGATCTCCGCCCGCAGTTCAGCCGGGCCCGTCCCGGCCAGCTCGGCCAGCAGCCCGCTCAGCACCGCCGCGCGCGGCCCGGTGAGCGCGCCGGGACCGGAGCTCATCAGGGTCAGGGAGCTGATCCGGGCCGCCCGGGCGAGCAGCATTTCCCTGGCCACCAGGCCGCCGAGAGAGTGGCCGAGGAGGTGGATCCCCCGGGCCGCTCCGGCGTCTCCGGCCGCTCCGGTGTGGTCAGCCGCCCCGGTGTGGTCAGCCGCCCCGGTGTGCTCAGCTACTCCGGCGTGCTCGGCCGTCCCGGCCTCAGCCGCCGGGTCGGCCTGGCCGGAACTCAGCCAGTCGGCGATCGTGGCCAGGTCGGCGGCCAGCGCGTCCAACTGGTAGGCGGTGGGATCGTCCGTCCCCGGCGACTCGTACTGCCCGCGCATGTCGATCGCGATGACCTGCCGGCCCGCCGCAGCCAGGGCCTGCAGGATGAGCAGGAAGTCCTCTTTGCTGCCGGTGTAGCCGGGAACCAGCAGCGCGGGCTGCCGCTCCCACACGCCGGTGACCGGCAGTGCCTCGAGCGCGGCGAATTCGCCCCGGCTGGTCTCGATGGTCCGCCGCCGCACCCCTGAGGGGAGTTGCAGCGTTTTGGGTGTGCTCACAGGCGGCCAGCCTACCCACGGATGCTGTGGATACGCCTGGCCTGCCCTTGGTGATTGCTGGGTGCTGGCCGGACGCCAGCTCAGTCTGCCGCGCTGTCCTGCTGGCCACCGCGCCGGGACCGCCGGCGGCGCTTGCGGCGTGGCTGGCTGTGCTCGGAGCTGGCGTCGCTGGCTGCCGGGTGCTGGGGCTGGCCATCAGATTCGGGCTTGGCCGCCTCGCCGCCGCGCACAGCCACGCCGCCCCTGGTCCGCCTGCGGATGCGGGTCTTGCGTGCCGCCTGGTCCTCGCGCTGGCCACGGCGCGGAGCGGGGGACCGGGCCCGGCCGGTTTCGCCCACGTCCTCCAGCTCCTCGGCCTCGAGGCCGAGCCGCTCCCGGCTGGCCCGGGGCAGGCTGCCGGTCACCCCGGCCGGGATGTCCATCGCAGCGTACAGGTGCTCTGAGGTGGAGTAGGTCTCCGGCGGCTCCGGCTGGCCCATGCCGAGTGCCTCGTTGATCAGCTTCCAGCGCGGCATGTCGGACCAGTCCACGAACGTCACCGCGATGCCGTCCCGGCCCGCCCGGCCGGTGCGCCCGGTGCGGTGCAGGTAGGCCTTGCCGTCTTCCGGGCACTCGTAGTTGATCACGTGCGTAACGTCGTCCACGTCGAGCCCACGGGCTGCGACGTCCGTCGCCACCAGCACATCGATCTTGCCACTGCGGAACGCCCGCAGCGCGCGCTCACGCTGGCCCTGGCCCGAGGTCGCCGTGCACCGCGGCAGCGGCGAAGCCGCGCGTGGTCAGCGCATCAGCCACCTGGTCAGCGGACCGCTTCGTCCGGCAGAACACCATGCTCAGCCCGCGGCCATTGGCCTGCAGGATGCGGGCCAGCATCTCGATCTTGTCCATCTGGTGAGCGCGGAACACGTGCTGCACGGTCAGCGGCACCAGGTCCGGCTCATCGTGCTGCTCGGCGCGGACATGCAGCGGCTGGCGCAGGTGCCGCCGGGCCAGGGTGACCACTTCGCCCGGCATGGTGGCGGAGAACAGCATGGTCTGCCGCCCCACCGGGGTGAGTTCCAGGATCCGCTCCACGTCGGGGAGGAACCCGAGGTCGAGCATCTTGTCCGCCTCGTCGAGGACGAGGGCACCGATCGTGGACAGGTCCAGGTGCGCTGCCCGACCAGGTCGAGCAGGCGGCCGGGGGTGCCGACCACGATGTCCACGCCCGCCCGCAGCGCGTCGATCTGCGGCTCGTAGGCCCGGCCGCCGTACACGGTCAGCACCTTGGTGCCCAGGGCCACGCTGGCCACCCGCAGGTCGTCGGCGACCTGGATGGCGAGTTCCCGGGTCGGCACCACCACCAGCGCGGCCGGCGCGGTGGACTGGCGGGCCGGGCCGTTGGCCAGGTGCTGCAGGATCGGGATGCCGAACGCGAGCGTCTTGCCGGTGCCGGTGCGGGCCTGGCCGATGATGTCGTGCCCGCCCAGCGCGACCGGCAGGGCCAGGCTCTGGATGGGGAACGGGGCGGTGATGCCCACGCCCTCCAGGGCGACGCAGATCCGATCGTCTACGCCGAGGTCACGGAATGTTTGCGGTGTGTTCTCGTCCGGAGAACCGGCTGCCGGGCGGTCTTCCGCCGGGGGTTCTGCTACGGACGAGGTCATTGTGTGCGTTGTCAGTTCAATCAGCTTCCATCAGTGGCCCGCTGGCTGGCTGCACGCTACGCGTGCGTAATGGCCTTCGGGCCTCGCTAGTGGCTCAGTCGGCGGCGTCAGCCACCGGCGCAGTAGGGCTTCCGGTCAGATGCTCCAGGGCCGCCGCAGGCCTGCGGCCGCCGGAATGACGAGTCCCACTGTCACCAGGAACACGGCCGGGGGCGGCCACATTCCCAGCAAGAAACTGCACCCAGTGTAGCAATGTGCACTGCGGGCCGGTGATCCGACGCGCGGCCATGCTGATCCCGGGGAGCGCCCGGGTCCCCGGATCAGCTCCCCGGGGTAAGCCCGGGCCCCGTGCCCGGGATCAGCCCCCGGGTAAGCCCGGGCCCCGTGCCCGGGATCAGCCCCCGGGTAAGCCCGGGCCCCGGGCCCGGGATCAGCCCCCGGGGTAAGCCCGGGCCCCGGGGTCAGCCCCGGGTAAGCCCGGGCCCCGGGGTAAGCCCGGGCCCCGGGATCGGCCCCGGGCCCCGGGATCGGCCCTCCGGACCGGCGGGGACCCCCTCCTGTGGCGCGGCCCCACCTCTAGCACGCCCCGCCTCGCCCGCACCAGGTTGTTACGCTTCGCGGGTGACCGAAGCACGCCGGCGCGAGGATGCGCCTCAGCCGCCCGATGGCCCCGGCCCCGCAGGCGTGCTCGACCTGCTTGGGCTGCTCGCGTACGCGGAACTGGTCGCGTTCTTCCGGCTGTCCGAGGACGCCGCGCTGGCGCCCTCGCTGGCCGACAAGGCGGCCCTGGGCGAGATGGCAGTGGCCGAGTTCGGCCACTTCAGGCTGCTCGGCGAGCACATCACGGCGCTCGGTGCGCAGCCGGACCAGGTGATGCTCCCGTTCACCGCGGCGCTGGACGCGTTCCACGCCCGCACCGCCCCGTCCGACTGGCTGGAGGGCCTGGTCAAGGCGTATGTAGGGGATGGCATCGCGGCCGACTTCTACCGCGCGGTGGCCGAGCTGGTCGACCCCCGCACCCGTGACCTGGTGCTCCAGGTACTGGCCGACACCGGGCACGCGGCATTCGTGACCGCCCGGGTCCGCGCGGCTATCGCGGCCGACCCGCAGGTCGCGGGCCGGCTGGCGCTGTGGGCCAGGCGGCTGGTCGGCGAGGCGCTGGCCCAGGCCTACCGGGTGGTCGCCGACCGGCGCCCGCTGGCCAGCCTGCTCTCGGCCGGCCAGGCCAGCCCGGCACCGGACAGCGACATCGGCGACATCGGCCGGATGCTGGCCCGGATCACCGACGCGCACGCGCAGCGGATGGTCGCCCTGGGCCTGGCCAGCTGAACCCCCAGCATGCCTTTCCATCAGCGCGGTTGTTTTGTGGTCACCAGTGACCACAAAACAACCGCGCTGATGGGTTACAGGTTGCCGAAGCCGACCCGGCGCTGCTCCGCCCCGGTGAACTCGATGTAAGCGATCTTGTCGGCTGGGACCAGGAACTTGCCGCCCCGGATGTCCGGGAGCGCGAGCAGCCCGCTGCCATCGGCCGCCAGCGCCTCGCTCAGCAGCTGCTGCACCTCGTCCACGGATACTTTGGTCTCCACGACCAGCTCCCGCGGGATGGACTGGATCCCGATCTTGACTTCCACGGCGCTCCTGTCGTCTGTCGCAGCGGTCCGCCCGGCCTCGGTCGGCCGGTGTGCCCGGCCTCGGTGGGCCGGTCCGCCCGGCCTCGGTCGGCCGGTGTGCCCGGCCTCGGTGGGCCGGTGTGCGGCCTCAGTCAGCCGGTACGCGGCCAGCCGCTGATGCCGCGCCAGGCCAGCCGGGCCATCAGCTCTTCGGCGGCGTCCTTGGAAATGGCCCGGTCGGTGCCCAGCCAGTAGGTGGCGCTGATCCTGGCCATGCCGACCAGGCCGATGCCGAGCAGCTGAGCCTCGGCGTCGCTCATCCCGGTGTCCTCGCGGATGACGTGGCTGATCATGTCGGCATGGTCATGCATAGTCTGGTCGAGCCGGTCGCGGACGGCCGGCTCGTTACGCAGATCGGACTCGAACACCAGGCGGAACGCTTCCCCGGTGTCGGCCACGAAGTCGAAGAACGCCTGGAACGTGGCGGTGACCCGCTGCTTGTTGTCCGTGGTCGAGGCGAGCGCGGTCCGGATAGTCGCGGTGAGCGCGTCGGCGCTCTCGTCGAGCAGCGCCAGGTAGAGCTCGAGCTTGCCGGGGAAGTGCTGGTACAGCACCGGCTTGCTGACCCCGGCCCGTTCGGCGATCTCGTCCATGGCCGCCGCATGGTAGCCCTGCGCGACGAAGACCTCCTGGGCAGCTCCCAGCAGCTGGCGGCGCCGCGCGGGCCTCGGCAGCCGCGTACCGGCCGTGCGGGCCTGTGGTGTTGCGGTCACGAGAGACTCCGATGCGTCTGTCCGGCGGCAAACCCGCCTGATCGTGCCATCCTACGACCGCCCGGACGCGCCCGGGCCGGCAACAGAACGTGACTCAGAGCCGGCTGACTCAGCGGTAACTCTCCTCGTCATCGTCGCCTTGCACGGGCTGATTCTGCTCGGCGACGTCGGCCTCGTTGGCCTCGTCCGGCATCTCGAACGTGGCCGGTTCTCCGGTCTCGTCTTCCCCGGCCAGCGGCTCGTGCTGCTCGACCGCGTCGTCCGTCGGAGCCTCTATGTCCTCGCTGGGGTCCCAGCTCACGTTGCTCATCAGCACACCTTCAGTTGTCACGGCTGGGCCGTGGTTTGCGGCACCTGGCCGTCCGGCGCCGGTCTGGCCGGCCCAGGATCCGGCAGCACTGAGTCTCTCGCACTCGGGCCGGGGTTACCCGCCGCTTTGGCCGCCTGCCCGCCCGGTCCCGCTCCGCCCGGCGGCACGGCCGCGCCCGGTCCTGCTACCGCCGGGGCCGCCGCCCCGGGCACCGGGCCGGCCGCGGTCCGCTGGGCCAGCCCGCGCAGCGGCGCCCCGATCGCCTCCCCGTAGCTGGGGAACGCGTGCACCATGTCGGCCAGCACGTCCAGCGGGATCCGGGCCCGGATGGCCAGCGTCACTTCGCCCATCCACTCTTCGGCGTACGGGCCGACCGCGGCCGCGCCGACCAGGACGTCGCGGTCGCCGGCGTCGGCGTACAGCTCGACCCGGCCCCGGTCGTCGTCCTCTACCGTGGCCCGGGCCGTCTCGGCCAGGTCGCAGCTCACCGTGACCAGGTCCACCCCGCTGTCCGCGGCCAGCACGGGCGGCAGGCCCACGGTGACCACTGACGGTGACGTGTAGACGGTCCTGGGCACCGCGCGGTAATCGGCGCACCGGTTCCCGCCCAGGATGTTGGCGGCCACGATCCTGGCCTGGTACCGGGCGGTGTGCGTGTACGGGGCGACCGCGGTCACGTCGCCCGCGGCCCAGACCCGCCCGGCCGGCTTCCTGGCCCGCTGGCCCGCGCCGAGCAGCGTCGCACTGGCCGGTGTGGCCAGGATGACCCGGCAGGCCCCGTCGAGCGGCAGCGGCTCGCCGGCCGGGATGCCGAGCGCCTCCAGCCCGATCCCGCTGATCCGCGGCCGCCGGCCGGTGGCCAGCAGCACCCGGTCGGCCTCGATCCGGGTTCCGTCGTCCAGGGTCAGGGCCAGCCCGGAATTCAGCGTCTCGGCCTTCACCACCGGTGAGCCCAGCCGCAGGTCCACCCCGGTGCGGCGGAGCGAGTCACCGAGGATTTCCCCGGTGAACGTAGCCTCGCCCGGCAGCACATGCGGTTCCGCTTCCACCAGCGTGACCTGGGAGCCGAACGCCGCGTAGATCTGGGCCAGCTCGCAGCCGACCGGGCCCGCCCCCAGGACGATCAGCCGGCGTGGCAGGTCTGGGCAGGTCAGCGCCTCCGCGCTGGTCCAGGTGGGCACGTCAGGCAGTCCCCCGACCGGCGGCGCCACCGGCTCGCTCCCGGTCGCCAGCACCAGGTCGTTATAACGCAGCGTCACTGTGCCGGACGGCGCCGTGCCCTCCGGGCTGGCTTTGACCGGGCCCCGCACGACCACGACCGTGCCTGGTTTGGTGATCCGGCCGGTGCCGCGCAGCAGCGTCACCCCGGCTTCGGCCAGCCGGGCCGTGGCCACGGTGTCGTTCAGGTGGCCGGCCACCTCGTCGCGGCGGGCCACCGCGTGCTCCCAGGTCTCGCCCCGGCGGGCCGACTGGAGCAGCGACTTGGACGGCATGTCGGCCAGGTACGGAGCCTCGCCGCCGACCAGGCCGGCTTCCACCAGGGCCGCGCAGCGGCCAGCCCGGGACACCTCGGTGGCGATGAGCGTGCCGGATGTCCCGCCGCCCAGCACGACGACGTCGAAGTCAGGCATGTGCTGATCCTCCCCCGCCTCGCTACGCCTACGCGATCCATTCCGGGCCGGCCGGTCCGTTCATTCTGGCAGCCGGATCCGCCCTGGCCCCCTGCAGAGGGGCACATTCCGCCCACCTGGGTACTGACACTGCATGCGCAGCATGTGGAAAGGTGCCATCTCGTTCGGGCTCGTGATGATCCCGGTCAAGCTCTATACCGCCACCGAGCAGCGGGACGTTACGTTCCGTCAGGTGCATGCGGCCGATGGCGGCCGGATCAGGTTCCGCCGGGTCTGCGAGCTGGACGGCGAGGAGGTCCCGTACGCCGACGTGGCCAAGGGGTACGAGCTGGAGGACGGCCAGATGGTCGTGCTGACCGACGAGGACTTCGCCCAGCTGCCGCTGCCCACCACCCGCAGCATCGAGGTGCTCAACTTCAGCCCGGCCGAGCAGATCGACCCGATCCTGATGAACCGCAGCTACTACGTGGAGCCGGAGCAGGCGGGCACCCGGGCCTACGCGCTGCTCCGCGACGCGCTGGAGCGGTCCGGCCGGGTGGCGGTGGCCCGGGTCGCGCTGCGCCAGCGGGAGGCGCTGGCCACGCTGCGCACCCGGGACGGCCTGCTGGTGCTGGAGACCCTGCTCTGGCCGGACGAGGTGCGCCAGCCCGACTTCGCGTTCCTGGACGAGGACATCGAGACCCGGTCGCAGGAGCTCAAGATGGC
This sequence comes from uncultured Actinomycetes bacterium, assembly GCA_963834515.1. Taxonomy (GTDB): domain Bacteria; phylum Actinomycetota; class Actinomycetes; order Streptosporangiales; family Streptosporangiaceae; genus RYN-230. The sequence goes on from CAWICB010000006.1 coordinate 158,733, forward strand.
CACCTCGCTGATCGACTCGATGACGGTGGACTTCGACCCGGAGCAGTTCCACGACAACTACCGCGAGGCGCTGGAGGAACTGGTGGCGGCCAAGGTGGCCGGCCAGGCCCCGCCGGAGCCCGCGCAGGCACCCGCCGCGGCACCGGTCAGCCTGATGGACGCGCTCCAGGCCAGCCTGGACGCGGCCACCAAGGACCGGGACGGCGCCCCCCGCAAGCGCCCGCCGCGGAAGCGGGCCAGCGCCTGAGCTGCCCGGGGCCCTTTTCTTCGCAACGCCACCCGGCCAGTAACCTGACCCAGCCAGGGAACCGACACGAGGCGGTAGCTGATGAGAACGCGCACGCTCGGCCAGGGTCTAACCGTCACCGAACTCGGGCTCGGCTGCATGGGGATGAGCCAGTCTTACGGGACGCCGGACGACCAGGAGTCAGTGGCGACCATCCACCGGGCCCTGGACCTCGGGGTGACGTTCCTGGACACCGCGGACGCCTACGGCCCGTTCACCAACGAGGAGCTGGTCGGCGCGGCCATCAAGGGCCGCCGGGACGACGTCGTGCTGGCTACCAAGTTCGGCAACCAGCGCCGCCCGGACGGCACCCGGACCGTGAACGGCCGGCCCGAGTACGTGCGCGAGGCGTGCGACGCGTCGCTGCGGCGGCTCGGCACCGACCACATCGACCTGTACTACCAGCACCGGGTGGACGCCACCGTCCCGGTCGAGGAGACGTGGGGCACGCTGAGCGAGCTGGTGCACGCCGGGAAGGTGCGCTACCTGGGCATCTCGGAGGCCGCGCCGGGCACCGTGCGGCGGGCGCACCGGGTGCACCCGGTGGCGGCGGGCCAGTACGAGTACTCGCTGTTCAGCCGGGAACCGGAGGACGAGATCCGGCCGCTGCTGCGTGAGCTGGGCATCGGCCTGGTGTCCTACAGCCCGCTCGGCCGCGGGCTGCTGACGGGCACGCTGGACGCCTCGGCCGGGTTCGGCGCGGCCGACTTCCGGTCCCGCGCCCCGCGCTTCCAGGGCGCGAACTACACCCGCAACCTGGCCATGGCCGATGCCGTCCGCGAGCTGGCCCGGGCCCGCGGGGTCACCGCCGCCCAGCTGGCGCTGGCCTGGGTGCTGGCCCAGGGCGACGACGCCGTGGCCATCCCGGGCACCAAGCGGCGCAGCTACCTGGAGCAGAACGTGGCCGCCGCGGACATCGTGCTCAACGAGGCGGACCTGGCCGCGCTGGAGGCGGCGGTGCCCAGGGACGCGGCCGCCGGGGAGCGGTACCCGGCCGAGTTCATGGCCCACATCGGCCGCTGAGTCATCGTCCGTGATCATCACCGCGCCGCGGGTCATCCCTGCCGGGCCCGGTTCCGGCGTGCTCGAGCCGGGCTACGTGCGGACCGCCGGGGGCCGCATCACCGAGGTTGGCCAGGGCCCGGCCCCGGGCCACCCGGACCTGGAGCTGACTTCCGGGGTGCTCGTCCCGGGCCTGGTCGACCTGCAGGTCAACGGGTACTTCGGGGTCGAGCTGATGGACGCGGACCCGGATGGCTGGGCGGCGGTGGCCGCGGGGCTGCCGGCCACCGGGTGCACGGCCTTCCTGCCCACCTACGTGACGGCCCCGGTTGGCCGGCTGGCTGATGCGCTGCGCCGCGCGGCCGGCTTCGCCGGGCGGCTGCCGGACCGCGGCGCCCGAGTGCTCGGCGTGCACCTGGAGGGGCCGTTCATCTCGCCCGCCCGGCGCGGTGCGCACAACCCGGACTGGATCATCCCGGCCAGCCCGGCGGCCGTCGGTGAGCTGCTGGCTGCGGGGCAGGGCGTGCTCCGGCTGGTCACGCTGGCCCCGGAGGTGGACGGCGGGATGGCCGCCATCGGCCAGCTGGCCGCGGCCGGGGTGCTGGCCAGCGTGGGGCACAGCGACGCCACCGCGGGCCAGGTCGCCGCCGCGGCCGGGGCCGGGGCGCGGATGGTCACCCACCTGTACAACGCGCAGCGCCCGCTGCACCACCGGGAACCGGGGGTGGTCGGCCAGGCCCTGGCTGACCCCCGGCTGACCAGCGGCCTCATCGCCGACCTGCACCATGTGTCGCCGGTGGCCTGCCTGGTCGCGTTCGCGGCCGCGCCGGGCCGGATCTGCCTGGTCACCGACGCCGCCGCGTGCGCGGGCCTGCCGCCCGGCGAGTACCTGCTCGGCGGCGAGCCGATCGTGCTGCCGCCCGGCGACGGCGCGCCGCCGCGCCGCGCCGGCGGCACCCTGGCCGGCTCGGCGCTGCGGCTGGACCGGGCCGTAGCCAACATGGTGCGCACCGTGCTGGCCTGGGGGGACGGCCCCCCGCCCTACTCCGCCGGGGAACTGCCCCCGGAACCCCCGGCCCCCGGGCTGGCCGGCTCGGCGGGAGCACGCCTGCGGCGTGTCCCCCCGCCCCAGCTCCTGGCCGCGGTGGTGGCCGCAGCGACCCGGATTCCGGCCGACCTGATCGGGCGGCCCGACCTGGGCCGGCTGGCCCCTGGTGCCAGCGCCGACCTGGTCTGGCTGGATGATGACCTGCGGACTGCCGCGACCTGGATCGAGGGTGAGAAGGTGTATCCGTGAACGTGACCGTGCCCACCGCGATGCGGACCGAGATCGGGCAGCAGCCGGCTGCGTTGCGCGCCACCCTGGATGCGCTGCTGCCCCGGGCCGCGGAGGCCGGGCAGCTCGCGGCGGGCGGCCGGCAGGTGCTCTTCATCGCCCGGGGCACCTCGGACAACGCGGCCGTGTACGGCAGTTACCTGCTGCAGACGCACGCCGGCCTGCTGGCCACGCTGGCCTCGCCGTCCATCGCCACCGAGTACCACAGCCGGCTGGATCTGTCCGGGGTGCTGGCCGTGGCGCTGTCCCAGTCCGGGCAGACCGCGGAGATCGTGGACACGCTGGCCTGGGCGGCGGATTGTGGCGCGCGGACGCTGGCCATCACCAACGGGGCCAGCTCCGCGCTGGCCGGGGTGGCCGACCTGGCCCTGGTCACGGAGGCCGGCCCGGAGCACGCGGTGCCGGCCACCAAGACGTTCACCACCCAGCTCGCCGCGCTGGCTGTGCTGGCCATCGGGCTGGGTGCGGACCTCGACCCGGGGCAGCTGCGCAGCGTGCCGGACGAGATCGAGCGGGTGCTGGCCACCGGCCTGGACGGCGCGCTGGAGCCGATGGTGGCCGACCTGGAGGGGGTGGACGGGGCGGTCGTGTCCGGGCGCGGGCTGGCCTATGCGGCCGCGCTGGAGCTGGCGCTCAAGCTCAAGGAAGCCTGTTACCTGCATGCGATGGGGCTGTCCTGGGCCGACCTGCTGCACGGGCCGATCGCGGTGGTGGACCCGGCGACCCCGGCCATCCTGCTGGCCGCCGACTCCGGGCCGGCTCTGCCCGGCACCATCGAGCTGGCCCGGCGGGTGGTCGCGGCCGGGGCCCGGGCGTACGCGATCGGCGGCGGCCCGGGTCTGGCCGCGGCGAGCAGCCGGGCCGTGCCCGGCCTGCCGCTGCCCGAGTGGCTGGCCCCGTTCGGCCTCATCGTGCCCGGCCAGCTGCTCACCGAGGCGCTGTCCCGGCGGCTGGGCATCGACCCGGACAACCCGCGCGGGCTCAGCAAGGTCACCCAGACCAGCTGATGACCGGGCCCTTTACCGCGGCCGTCTTCGATCTGGACGGCACGCTCATCGACAGCGAGGCGCGCAGCCGGGAGGCGTGGCTGCACGTGTTCGGAACCCTTGGCCTGCCCGCTGACGAGGAACTGATCCGCTCGTTCATCGGCCGCCGCGGCGTGGACATGCACGGCCTGCTGCTGGCCCGGCTGCCGGACCATGACCCGGCCGAGCTGATGGCGGCCACCCAGGCCCACTTCCACGGACCGGGTCAGCCGCCGCTCGAGCCGCTGCCGGGCGCGGTGCGGCTGGTCCGCTCGATCAGCGCCGCAGGCGTGCCGCTCGGGCTGGTCACTTCGGCCGGGCGGCGTTATGCAGAAGAATCCCTCGCCGCATTGGGCGTGCGCGAGCTGTTCGACGTGGTGGTGACCGCGGAAGACGTCACGGCGGGCAAGCCGGATCCGGAAGGGTACCGGGCCGCGTGCCGCTCGCTGAGCCAGCCGCCCGCGGCTTGTGTGGTGTTCGAGGACGCCCCGGCCGGGGTGGCCGCGGCCAAGGCGGCCGGGGCGTACTGCGTGGCCGTGACCACCTCGCACGACGCGGCCGAGCTGACCGCGGCCGACCGGGTGGTCCCCGACCTGACCGGGCTGACCTGGCCGCCCGGCTGAGTCAGATGTTCTCCCGGTACACCTTGTGCTGCGCGGCCTGGGCGCGCGGGCGGAGGACCAGCAGATCCACGTTCACGTGTGCCGGCCGGGTCACCGCCCAGGCGACCGTGTCGGCCACGTCGTCCGCGGTGAGCGGCTCGGCCACCCCGGCGTACACCGCGGCGGCCCGGCTGGCATCGCCCCGGTACCGCTTGACCGCGAACTCGTCGGTGCGCACCATGCCCGGCGCGATCTCGATGATCCGGACCGGCTGGTCATACAGTTCCAGCCGCAGCGTCTCGGCGATGGCGTGCTCAGCGTGCTTGGCCGCGACGTAACCGCCGCCGCCCTCGTAGGAGATCAGCCCGGCGGTGGAGCCCATGATCACGATCGTGCCCGCGCCGCTGGCGATCAGCCTGGGCAGCAGGGCCTGGGTTACGTGCAGCGTGCCGAGCACGTTGACGTCGTACATGGCCTGCCAGTCGGCCGGGTCGCTGTCTGCCACGGTATCCGCGCCGAACGCGCCGCCCGCGTTGTTGACCAGCACGTCGCAGCGGTCCAGGTCGCCGGCGAACGCCTGGACCGCGTCCGGGTCGGTCACGTCGAGCAGGGCCGGGTCGGCCTGACCACCGTCGGCCCGGATCTGCCGGGCCAGGGCCTCGATCCGGTCCGCCCGGCGGGCGGCCAAGATGACCTGGTATCCGGCGCCGGCCAGCCGGACCGCGGTGGCCGCGCCGATCCCGCTGCTCGCCCCGGTAACCACCGCGACTGGTTGCATCTGCCCGCCTTCCGTGCCCGATTCGTTCGCTGTGCGACTGTGCACTGCGATTCTGCCGTACCGGGCCGGTGCGGGACTCCGGCCGGGCCGGTGCTCAGCCGGGCGGGGGCGACAGCGAGCCGGGCGGCGGGATCGTGCCCGGCCCGGTCATCGCCGCGCGCCGGAACCAGGCCGCTCGCCGGGCCCGGGAACCGGGCGGCTCGCCGGGCCGGGAACAACTAGGCCACAGCCGTCCAGGCCAGCAGGGCGTCCGCCGTATGGGTGTTGATCACCCGCTCGGCCGGGATGCCGAACCGCTCGGCCCGGGTCACGCCGTTGCCCAGCCAGTCCAGCTGCCCGGGGGCGTGCGCGTCGGTGTCGATGGCGAACAGGCAGCCCGCCTCGGCGGCCAGGCGCAGCAGCCGGCCGGGTGGGTCCCGGCGTTCCGGCCGGCAATTGATCTCGACCGCAACGCCATGCTCGCGGCAGGCGCTGAACACCGCCTCCGGGTCGAACTCCGACTCCGGGCGGCCCCGCCCGAACAGCAGCCGCCCGGTGCAGTGCCCCAGCACGTCCACGTGCGGGTTGCGGACCGCGGTCACCATCCGCTCGGTCATCGGCCCGGCGGGCATCCGCAGCTTGGAGTGCACGCTGGCCACCACCACGTCGAGCCGGGCCAGCAGGTCGTCGCGCTGGTCTAGCGCCCCGTCGTCCAGGATGTCCACCTCGATCCCGGTCAGGATTCGGAACGGGGCCAGCTCGATGTTGAGCCGGCTGATCAGGTCGAGCTGGGCCAGCAGCCGGTCCGCGGTCAGGCCGTTGGCCACGGTCAGCCGGGGCGAGTGGTCGGTCAGCGCGATCCACTCGTGGCCCAGGCGGCGTGCCGTGTCGGCCATCTCCTCGGGCGGGCTGCCCCCATCCGACCAGTCGGAATGGGTGTGGCAGTCGCCGCGCAGCGCGGCACGCAGCCCAGCCTGCCCGGCTTCCGCGCCCGCCACGCCGGCCGTGCGGTCCCCGCCCGCCGCGCCATCCGGGCCGCTGGCCGGCGCCTCGGCCAGCAGTGTGGCCAGGTAGGACGGCTGCTGCCCGGCGGCCGCCTGGGTGATGACCTCCGCCGTAGTGGCACCGATGCCGGGCAGTGCGCGCAGCGTCCCGTCCCGGACCCGCCGCTCCAGTTCGGCCGCGGGTAGCTCGCGGATCACCTGGGCGGCCCGGCGGAACGCCCGCACCCGGTAGGTCGGGGCCCCGGCCCGTTCCAGCTGGAACGCAATCTCACGCAACGCCTCTACCGGATCCACCTGCCCACCAATACCCCAGCCGGATCGCCCACGCCACCAGCCAGTGTCCATGGTCAGTCCCCAGGCCCACCTCGTCCTGAGCGCAGCCGGGTGCTGGAGCCACTTTTCACGCGCCCGGCCCGCCAAGACCGGGACAAAACGGGCATCTATTGCGCCGGATCCGTGCAAAGTGGGATTCGGGCCGGTCTGGGCTGCTCGGGGCCGGTCCTGGTGTGACTCACGGGGTCATTGGGATCAGAGCGGCCGTCGCCGCGATGCTGGTAACGGCGGCCGCCCATCCCGGCGCTGGCCGCCCATCCCGGCGCTGGCCGGCCAGCCCATCGACTGGCCCGCCATCCCATCGACTGGCCGGCTAGCCCATCGACTTGGCGCCGTCCAGCGACTCGCGGATGATGTCGGCGTGCCCGGCGTGCTGCGCGGTCTCGGCCAGCACGTGCAGCAAGACCCGCCGGGCGGACCAGCTCGCGCCGCGCTCGAACCAGGGCGCGTCGGGCAGCGCGTGGGCGGCATCCAGATCGGGCAGCGTGGCGACGAGCTCGGCGGTCTCCTGGGCGACCTGTTCGTAGGTCTGCAGCAGCCCGGCCAGCGTCTCACCGGCCAGCATCCGGAACCCGGCCAGCCAGTCGGACACGTCGGCCCCGTCCCAGCTCATTGCGACCGGGCCGACCTGGATGAACCGCACCCACTGCCGCTCGGTGGCGGTGACGTGCTTGATGATGCCGCCAATGGAGAGCTCGCTCACGGTGCTGCGCTGGGCAGCTTGCTCGTCGGTCAGGTCCCGCGCGGTGTGCCGCAGGAAGTAGCGCTGCTTGGCCAGCGCGGCGAGCAGATCGGCACGCTCGCCGGTGGCGACGCTCTGGGCCTCGGCTGCGGTGGTGTCAGGCATGGTGGCTCTCCCCTCCCGGACTGATGCTCAGCACGTTACGGCCTGGGACCGACAGTCCTCGGACCACGGGTCACCGGCAACATTCAGAGCTTCCGCAGAGGCGCCGCCAACGGCCAGCAGAACGCGCCCGGGCATCGTGAAGCCATAGACGCCGGCGGGGCCGCCGCCGGGCCGGAAGGAAAAGAGGAGACCGCCGTGACTGGCATCGTGATCGCCAACTTCCCCATCATTGCCCTGATCGTGCTGGGCATCGTCGGGGTGCCGTTGTGGATCACCTTCAAGCGCCCGCATCAGCACCCGGACTACTCCGAGGCCCGCGCCTACTTCCGCGCCAAGGCCGCCGCGGAGCCGCACGTCAGCGACTTCGTGCCGACCAGCCCGGTGGCCGCGATGGATGGGCTGACCGTGCCCCGGCGGCACCTGGCCCCGCACCGGGTGGTTCCTGGCCGGCGGCACGCGACCCGGCCGGCCGTGCGCACGCACGCCCCGGGCACCCGGACCGGGCAGCCCGCCGGGACCGCCGAAACCCGGTAAGGCCAGGCGCGGCAAAGCTAAGACGACGCAGCAGCCCGCGTCACCGGCGCGGCAGGAACCAGGGGGTTCCTGCCGCGCCGCGCGCGTCACCCGGGGGTTCCTCCGCGCCACGCCCGTCACCCAGGGCTCCTCCCGCGCCACACGTCACCCAGCCTTCACCTGGCTGACCCGCACCCCTCACCCGCGTCCAGCTAAGCTGACTACCATCGGGTATGTACTGCGTGGTGTGATCACTGACTGGGGCGGCGTGCTGACCGGCCCGCTGCTGGATATGGTGCGGGCCTGGATCGCCGCCGACGACATCGACTTCGACAGCTACGTCGCGGTCATCCGGCCCTGGGTGTCCGAGGCCTACCAGGACGGGGTGGTCAACCCGGTCCACGCGCTGGAGCGCGGCGAGTGCAGCGATGCCGAATTCGAGCGGCTGCTGGCGGCCCGGCTGGTGCGCCGGGACGGCAGCGCGGTAGCCGCGGAGGGGCTGCTGGACCGGATGTTCGCCCCGGCTGTGCTGTGCAATCCCATGGTTGAGCTGCTCCGTGAGCTGCGGACGGCCGGTGTGCGCACCGCGCTGCTGTCCAACTCGTGGGGCTTCACCGCCTACCCGAGCCACCTGTTCCCGGAGCTGTTCGACGCGGTCGTCATCTCCGCCGAGGTCGGCATGCGCAAGCCCGAGGAGCGCATCTTCCGGCACGCTGCGAAGCTGCTCGGCCTGGCCCCCGAGGAGTGCGCGTTCGTGGACGACATCGAGGCCAACGTGCTGGCCGCCGAGGCGCTCGGGATGACCGGCGTCTGGCACACCGACCCCGGGGAAACCGTGGCCCGGCTTGCTGAGCTGGTTGGGCTGCCCGCCCGGGACGCGCTGCCCTAGCCTTAGCCGGTGGCTGACTATCCGAGCCCGTCCAGCCCGGGACGCTCGGCGAACATGCGGGCCATCCGGCGCACCGGCACCAAGCCGGAACTCGCCTTGCGCAGCGCGCTGCACCGGCAGGGCTACCGGTTCCGCAAGGACTACCGGCTGGACCTGGCGGACGGTGCCCGGGTCCGGCCCGACATCGCGTTCACCGCGCGCCGGGTGGCCGTGTTCGTGGACGGCTGCTTCTGGCATGTCTGCCCCGAACACGGCCGGGACCCGGCCGTCAACGAGTGGTACTGGGCGCCTAAGCTGCGCCGCAACATGGAGCGGGACCGGGCGGCCGACGCCGCGCTGGCCGCGGCCGGCTGGCAGGTGGTCCGAGTCTGGGAGCACGAGCCGCTGGACGCGGCGATCGCTGCCGTGGTGGCGGCCCTGGATGGCAGACTTACCGGCAGGGCAGCCCCGGACAGCCTGGGCTGACCGCCACTTTCATCGGGGAATGTCTCATGCGCGTCTACCTGCCGGCCACGGTCAGCATGCTCGCCGACGTCCTGCGCGACGCCGAAGTAGGCCCGGCGCCGGTCCGGGCGTTCGCCGTGACCCCGACGCTGCGTGAGTGGTACGCCAGCGGTGACCTGGAAGAACTCGAGTACGTCGCGATGACGCACGCGGCCCGGGCGTCGCTGCGGCTGCTGCTGGCCGACCCCGCCGCGCCCCGCCGCCGGGTCGTGCTGGCCGCCGACGTGCCGGACGACCAGGTGGACGCCAAAGGCGGCTTCGACGAGCCGACCCTGGTGCAGGTGTCCGCGCCGGTGCCGCTGGCCCGGGTGGCGTCCGGGCACGTCGACGACCTGCTCGCGGTGCGGGACATCGGTGCCGCGTCGGCCGCACTGCCCGCGGCCGACGCGGGCGACGACGACGCCCAGTTCCTGGTGGACAGCGCGGAAGGGCACGACCTGCTCTGGTACGCGACCCAGGAACTCCGCTACGTCGAGGACGAGGACTGAGCGGATCCGCCCCGGCCCGGCGTCCGGCCAGCAGGACCTAGTGGGTTAGCCTAACCTAGGTTAGGCTAACCCCGTGTACTTTGACATACTGATGCTGCGCGTACTCCGTGACCAGCCGCGGCACGGGTATGAGATCAAGAAGCAGGTCGAGCGGATCCTGGGTGGCCGGTCGATCAACAACAACGTGCTCTACCCGGCGCTGCGCCGCTACGAGGAGCAGGGCGTCATCGAGCGGGTCGCCGCCGAGGCCGACCCGGGCCGCCCGCCGCGGAACGTGTACCGGCTCACCGACACCGGCCACGACCTGCTGCAGGCGATGATCCGGGACGCCGACCCGGCGCTGCTGGCCGACGACAACGAGTTCCAGATGCGGGTCTCGCTCTTCGCCGACGTGCCGCCCGCGGACCGGCTCCGGATCATCGGAGTGCGCCGGGGCATCGTCGAGGGCCGGGTCGCCCACCTGGACTCGCTCCGGCCGGACGCCCGGGCCGAGCCGTGGGGGCTGCGGGTGATGGACTTCAGCCGGGCCGCCGCCCAGCACGAGCTGCGCTGGCTGGACGAGCTGGCCGGGGCGGCGGCCCGGGCCGCCCCGTGACCGTCACCCGGGCCGGCCCGGGCACCGGCCGCCCGGCCGTGCCGGAGAGCGCGCTGCGGCTGGTCTTTCTGGCCGGCCCGATGCTCTCGATGATCGACTCCTCGGTGGTCAACGTGGCCGTGCCGGTCATCGTGACCGACCTGCACACCACGCTGGCCACCGCGGCCTGGACGCTGAGCGGTTACCTGCTCGGCCTGGCCTGCGGGCTGGCCGCCAGCCCGTGGCTGGCCCGGCGGTTCGGCATCATGCCCGCCTACCAGGCCGCGCTGGCCGGCTTCGTGCTGGCCTCCGCGGCGTGCGCGGTGGTGCCCAGCATCGGGCTGCTCATCGCGGCCCGGGTGGTGCAGGGCCTGCTCGGCGCGCCGATGGTGCCGCTGGCCATGGGGCTGCTGCTGGGCCAGGACGGCGCCGCGCGGACCATGCCGCCCAGCGCGGGCATCATGCTGTTTGCTGCCCCAGCCCTGGGGCCGGCGCTCGGCGGCCTGCTCATCGGCGCGTTCGGCTGGCGGTCGGTGTTCCTGATCAACGTGCCGGTCGGGCTGGCCGCGCTGGCCGGCCTGCGGCTGCTCCGCCGGGCCCGCGGCGAGCCGCCGGCGACCCACGGGCCCGGCTCGACGTGCCCGGCCTGGCCCTGCTCAGCGCGGGCCTGGGGCTGGCCACGTACGGCGCCAGCCAGGGCCCCGGCCACGGCTGGCTGTCCGCCGCGGCGGCGCCCGCCTGGGCCGGCGGCCTGGCCCTGACCGGCGGCTACCTGCTCTGGTACTGGCGGCTCAGCGGCCGGCCTGGCCGCGGCCACCCGAAACCGGCGGTCAGCCTGAGCCTGCTCGGCTCGCCGCACCGGGCGCTCACCCTGGCCCTGGCCTGCGTGGCCAGCGTGGTGCTGTTCTCGGTGCTGTTCCTGGCCCCGGTCTACCTGCAGGACATCCAGCACCGCACGACCGGCGTGACCGGGCTGGTGCTGCTGCCGCAGGGCGTGGTCATGGGCCTGGCCAGCTGGCTGGGCAGCGCGGCGATCGAGCGCGGCCGGGCCCGCCCGGCCATCGTCGTGGGCAGCGTGGCCGGCGGGCTGGCCCTGCTCGCCCTGGCCACTGCGGGCATGCTGCTGCTCGGCGCCAGCACCCCGGTGTGGGCCACCGCCGCCCTGCTCTGCGGCCGCGGCGTAGCGCTCGGGCTGACCGTCCAGCCGCTGGTCATGGAGCTGGTCGGGGATCTGCCCGGCGGCCAGCTGCCCGACGCGAACACCCTGTTCAGCATTACCGAACGCCTGTCTGGTTCGTTCGGGATTGCGCTGCTGGCCACGTATTACGCGGCGCGGGACCGGGCCACCGGCGTGCCGGTGGCCGCGTTCCACGACTGCGTGCTGGTGCTGGCGGCCGTATCCGCGGCAGGCGCGGTGGCCGCCCTGGGTCTGCGGCGTGGCACGATGGGCACACCGCCAGATTGAGACCTTGTTCCAGGGAGATCCTCATGGACGCCGTCAGCAATGTGCCGCACCCCGCCAACGAGCCGGTCCGGCCCTACTCACCCGGCAGCGCCGAACGTGCTGTCGTGGAAGCCAAGCTCAAGGAGCTGGCCGCCAGCCCGGCCGAGCTGACCATGACGATCGGCGGCCAGCAGCGGATGGCCGGCGGCGAGCGGATCCCGGTCGTCCAGCCGCACAACCACGCGCATGTGCTCGGCCATCTGGCCAACGCCACCGACGCCGATGTGACCGCGGCCATCGGGGCGGCCGCGGCGGCCGCCCCGGCGTGGCGGGCGATGTCGTTCGACGACCGGGCCGCGATCTTTCTCAAGGCCGCCGACCTGCTGGCCGGGCCGTGGCGGGCCACCGTGAACGCGGCCACCATGCTGGGCCAGTCCAAGTCGGTGTACCAGGCCGAGATCGACGCGGCCTGTGAGCTGATCGACTTCTGGCGCTACAACGTGCACTTCGCCCGGCGGCTGCTGGCCGAGCAGCCGGACTCGGGCCCGGGTGAGTGGGACCGGATGGAGTACCGGCCGCTGGAAGGCTTCGTGCTGGCCATCACCCCGTTCAACTTCACCTCGATCGCGGGCAACCTGCCCACTGCGCCGGCCCTGCTCGGCAACGTCGTGCTGTGGAAGCCATCGCCCACCCAGCAGCTGTCCGCGCACTACACGATGCGGCTGCTGGAAGCGGCCGGCCTGCCGCCAGGCGTGATCAACCTGGTCACCGGGGACGGCCAGGCGGTGTCCCGGGCCGCGCTGCCGCACCCCGACCTGGCTGGCATCCACTTCACCGGCTCGACCGGGACGTTCCAGCACCTGTGGCGCACGGTGGGGGAGAACATCGCGGGCTACCGGGGTTACCCCAGGCTGGTCGGCGAGACCGGCGGCAAGGACTTCGTGATCGCGCACCCGTCGGCCGACCCGGAGGTGCTGTCGGTCGCGCTGCTCCGCGGCGCGTTCGATTACCAGGGCCAGAAGTGCTCGGCCGCATCCCGGGCCTACATCCCGCGCTCGGTGTGGACCCGGCTGGAGGACTCGTTCCTGGCCCAGGTGGACTCGCTCACGGTAGGCGACGTGGCGGCCGATCTGTCCCTGTTCATGGGGGCGGTGATCGACCAGCGCGCGTTCCGGCGGCTCTCCGACGCGCTGGCCCGGGCCCGGACCCGGCCGTCGATCCGGGTGCTGGCCGGCGGGGACGCCGACGGGTCACAGGGCTACTTCGTCCAGCCCACCGTGCTGGAGTGCTCCGACCTGGAGGACGAGGTGTTCCGTACCGAGTACTTCGGGCCGATTCTGGCCGTGCATGTATTCGACGATGACCGCTATGACCAGGTCGTGGCGCAGGCGGCCGACGTCGCCCCGTACGCGCTGACCGGCTCGATCATCGCCCAGGACCGGGCCGCGATCGACGCCGCGGCCGAGGCGCTGCGGTTCGCCGCGGGCAACTTCTACATCAACGACAAGCCGACCGGTGCGGTGGTCGGCCGCCAGCCGTTCGGCGGCGCCCGGGCCAGCGGCACCAACGACAAGGCAGGCTCGATCCTCAACCTGACCCGGTGGGTGAACGCCCGGGCCATCAAGGAGCTGTTCGCCCCGCCCACCGACTACCGCTACCCACACATGGGCTGACGAAATGGCGGTGTCCGCCCAGGTTAGCGCTCTGCCGAGGCCGACGCGGTCAAGCCCCGGATCCGGCCGCCCGTCAACCAGCACGAACAGTACAAGCGGGCCCGCGCGCGGAAACGGCAGCGTGGCTGGAAGCACGCCGACTGCTCGGACTGCCAGGGCGCATGGACAAGCCCAGTCAGCCGAGGTCAAACCGAATAGGTGACGATTCCGTTACCTGACGGCACTAAGAGCAACCAGAGTCGCCGCAAGCGCGTCTACCCTGCGGGTGAGCTCGCGAAGCTCGACGCATGCAACAACGACCGGCTGGACTTCTCAGCCGACTCCGACGCCACGAACGACACCGCCGAGTTCACTGTCACAGTCCGGGCAAGCAGCTTCGAAGAAGCCATGGCAACTGGAGTGAGCTGTATTCGCTCGGCGATTCATGCCACAGGAGCATCCACGCCCGGTTGGGATGATCGCGACGGCGCTGACACGGTTGTCGTCTACCAGGTGGACTCGGACGAGGGCATTGGCGTGCGTCACCTGGTTGACGCCTAACCAGTAACACCTCAGATCCCGCGCTGGTGGCGGGTCATTGAGGCGCGCCCTGTCGAAGGCGGGGAGGATCGTCGGCGGGCTGCTGAGACTTGCGGCGACCCTGATTACCGGCGGAACCAGGAAGCCGCCCGCCGCCGGGCAGGCGGTCGGCGGCTGCGGCGACCGTCGTCGTCGTCAGCGCGACCACGTCATCCGCGCATCCAGGGCGGCAGCCACGCACTGGCCGACTTCCTACTGAGTGGCCGTCAGCCCGACAGCTGCGTCCGGTACGACTGACCGTCAGCCGGCCGGGGTGGTGTGGCGCGGTGCCAACGCCGCTGACTTTAACGGGCCTTCGAAGTTGACCGGAAAGCTGTCACCATCCGATTACTTTCGGTGATATCAGAGTGTTGCGGAGCGTGCGCGCGTCTGGCGCCCGCCTTGTCTTGGTGCCATCGAGTTATTGCGGCGTGTCGCCGTGATATGGAAGCCCGCGGCTTTACGATCTCGGGCCTTACCACAGGATCAAGATCGTCAGAAAGCCGCGGGCATCGTGGTCCAGGATACGGCGTCTGTGCTGTTCGGCGTGGAGGGCCTGCAGGTCACCGATGCGCAGGCCGGGCCGGACGGCATGCTGGAGGTATGGGCGGTCACGGATTACCCCGCCGCGGCGGCGTGCCCGGACGTATCCGGCGTCCCGTCTCACCAGACCGGGCGTACACCAGGTCAGGCGTTCTTCTGGTCGCGACGGCAGAGAAGGATGCCGCCGAGGACGGCTCCTAGGATCCCGAGGCCGGTGATGACCGCCATGCTCGGCCAGTCGGGACTCGTGGCGGGGGCGGGAACCATGTGGAAGAAGACGGATGTGTCCAGTAGCCAGTGACTGGTGTGAACCACTCCGCCCGCGAACTCGATGAGAAACGACCAGGCCAGGTATCCGTAGACAACCGTCGAGGTCCGCCGCGGCCACGCGCCGAGCACCAGCGCGCCGAGGCCGAGGAGGAAAAGCCCCGGCGGGACGACGTTCAGGCCGGCCGTCACCAGCGAGCCGAAACGGACCCCGCTGTGCTGGCTGGCGGCGCCCGCCCAGGCCCCGATCCCGGCCAGCAGGCCAGCCGTAAGGACGAGAAGGGAGGAGAGTCCCAGCCGTCCGGCGAACCATGAGGTCCGGCTCACGGGACGGACAAGGAGGTTCTCCAGGTAACCACCGGCCTCCTCGGTCCGCATCGCGGTGATCTGGCCGGCCGAGATCAGCGCGATCAGGAGCGCGAGGATCAGGAACGTCAGACCAAGATCGTCCGCCACGATTGAGCCGTGCCCGCCGAGCCGTCCGATCGCCTGGCTGATCCCTTGCGAGCCGGTGGCGTCCTTGGCGGACGACTCGGCCGTGGTTCCGATGAGCACAGCGAAGACAGCGACTGCGAACAGCCAGCCAAGTGCGACCGGCCGCATCAGGCGCACGGCCAAGCCCGCGGAGCCGCCAAGCAGGGCCAGATGCGGTGGTGACGAGTCGCGTCCGGGCCACGAGGCTGCCCCGGCGTCGCGGGTCCCGGCCAGGTGCAGCGTCACTGCGGTGACCGCAATCAGCAAGACGAGGACCGGAAGCAGTGCCACCGGGTTCGGATTGGTTAGAGGCCTGCTTTCCTCGATCCAGCCGAGAGGGCTCAGCCACACCAGCCAGTGCAGGCCCTGGTTCGTGTCAGCCACCATGCGCAGGGCATACGCCAGGCCGAAGACGACCCCGGCCATGGCCGCGGCGCGCCGCCGGGTGCTGGCCAACTGGCTGGCTAGCGCGCCGATGGCGAGGAACATGGCCGCCGCCGCCACGAGCGTGACAGAGAAGTACAGGCACTGGCCGAGACTGAATCCGGCCGATGGGGACCGGCCGGTGACAATCGCCCCCAGAGCCGTCAGCACGAACAAGGCCAGCAACCCGGCGCCGAGGCCTGCGAGCGCCTGGCCCGCGGCGCGTCGACGTGTTGTCTGACCGGCCAGGAGCAGATCGTAGCGCCCGGCTTCCTCCTCGCCGCGCATGAGGCGGGTGGACATGAGCAGGCCCCAGATGGAACCGAGGACGCTCAAGATGCCGACGAAGCGCCAGTCGGCGAAGCCGGCGACCGTGTTGACGGCGCGCTCCGACCCGAGGAGCGCGTTCATGGCGGTGTTCGACCCGTACGCGCGCGCTAGTTGGTTGCGCGAGGCCTGGGTCTTGTAGGTGGAGGTGTAGGCGTGCGTCTGGACAATGATGAAGAAGCCGAAGATGAGGCCCCACAGAGCGCCCGACCGAGCGGCGCGGCGCGCCACCTGACGGGCGAGGACGGATCCCGGGTAGCGGCCCGCGGGGGCGAGCTCGCGCAGTGGCTGCTCGAGCAGCCGGCCGGTCATGACCGAGCCATGCCGGCCGGTGCGACTCCGGTCGGGCCCGGTGCCGCGCCACCGGGCCCGTACTGGGCCAGGAACAGTTCCTCGAGCGAGGGCTCACGGCTGAGCAATCCGCGCACGCCGGTACGGGCCAGGGCATCGACGAGTGGCTCGATCGGCCCCTGGACCTCAAGATGGACACGGCGGCCGTCCACCACGGCTCGCCTCACGCCCGCCACCCTGGTCAGGTCGGGGGGCACGCCATCGAACGTGGCCTCGACGGTCAACGCCGACAGATGCCGCATCTCGGCCAGCGTCCCTATCTCGACCAGGCAACCCTCGCGCAGGATGCCCACCCGGTCACATAGGGCCTCGACCTCACTCAGGATGTGCGACGACAAGAACACCGTCTGCCCGGCATAGCGCGCCTCGGCCACGCTGTGGCGGAACGCCTGTTCCATAAGCGGGTCGAGCCCGCTGGTGGGTTCGTCGAGCACGAGCAGGTCAGGGCGCGTCATCATGGCGGCGATGAGCAGTATCTTCTGCTTGTTGCCCTTGGAGTAAGCCCGCACTTTCTTGGACGGATCGAGATCGAAGCGCTGGATCAGCTCGTCGCGGTACGCGGTGTCGACCCGGCCCTGGACCCGCCCCAGGAGATGGATCGTCTCGAACCCGGTGAGCGAGGGCCACAGGCTGGCCTCGCCGGGGACGTACGCGAGCCGCCGGTGTGCCTCGACGGTCTGGCGCTGGCAGTCCAGCCCGAAGATCTCTGCCCGCCCCGCCGTCGGCCGCGCCAGCCCCAGCAGCAGGCGGATAGTGGTGGTCTTCCCGGCACCGTTAGGCCCCAGGTAACCGACGACCTCGCCCTCGGCGACCTCGAGGTCGAGGCCGAGCAGAGCATCGGCGGAGCCGTAGCGCTTGGACAGACCCTCGGTGCGGATGGCCGGAGTACCCATGAATCCAGCTTCCCTAGTTTTTCCCAGAAGCCCGGGAAGCGCGAGAGCCGGAGCAGCCTTGGCCGGTGCTTCGCGGTGAACCGCGCGATATCGCAACTTTTTGTTGCGATATCGTCAGAGTGACACAGGCCAGCGAGAAACGCAACTTGGAGTTGCAATGACGCCGCAGTCCGCCTCGGCAGGCCGCGCCCGGCCCGTCGGGCGAGGCCCGAGGGTCCGTGCCGCAGTTCTCGCCGCAACGCTCGCCGAACTGACCGAGACCGGCTACGCCGCCCTGACCGTCGACAACGTGGCGCGGCGGGCCGGGGTCCACAAGACGACGATCTACCGGCGCTGGAAGGACCGCGAAGGCCTGGTCGCCGACGCGGTGGCCGATCTCGCCACGACGGCGAAAATGCCCTTCCCCGACACCGGCGACATCGGCACCGATCTTCTCAGGCTCGCACGGATGACCGTCGCGTTCCTGACCAGCCCAGCGGGTGGGACCGTCGCCGCCGCCTCGATGCCCGATGCCGGCCGGATACCGGAGGTCGCTGGCGCGAAGCGCCGCTTTTTCGAGGCCCTCTTCCGGCAAGCTGAGCCGGTCGTCTCCGGCGCCATCGCACGCGGCCAGCTTCCTGCCGGCACCGATCCAGCCGAGCTGGTCAGAACCCTTCTCGCACCGATCTACCTGCGGCTCCTGGTCACCGCCGAGCCGATCGACAGAATCACCGCCGACAACGCGGCCAAGGTAGCGCTCGCCGCCGCCCGCGCCGGCGCACTCAGGTCA
>CAWICB010000007.1:0-2112992 GCA_963834515.1 uncultured Actinomycetes bacterium
GGTGGTGCGGGCCGACTCGGCGTTCTACTCCGCCGCGTTCACCGGCGCCGTCCGCCGGGCCGGGGCGTTCTTCTCGGTCACCGTGCAGATGAACCCGCACGTGCGGGCTGCCATCGCCGCCATCGGCGAGGACGCCTGGAGGCCCATCAAATATCCCCGGGCCATCTGGGATGACCAGCTGCGCTGCTGGGTCTCTGACGCCCAGGTCGCCGAAGTCCCGTATACCGCCTTCACCTCGAAGAAAGGGCAGGCGATCGCCGCCCGGCTGATCGTCCGACGGGTCAAAGACTTCGACCGCCAGGCCGGGCAAGGCCAGGGTGAGCTGTTCGGCATCTGGCGCTACCACGCCGTATTCACCGATTCCCCGTTCGCGACCATCCAGGCCGAGGAGCACCACCGCGACCACGCCCAGGCGGAACAGGTATTCGCGGACTCGACCGACGGCCCGCTGGCTCATCTGCCCTCCGGGTCATTCCCGGCGAACGCGGCCTGGGTTGCCCTCGCAGCCGTCGCGCACAACCTGCTGCGCGCCGCCGGGTCCCTGGCCAGTCTCGCCTGCGCCAAAGCCCGCGGCGCCACCTTGCGCCGCGACCTCATCGACGTCGCCGCCCGGACCGCCCGCCATGGCCGCGGCCACCTCACCCTGCACCTGCCCGAAGGCTGGCACCGCCAGATCCAATGGATGAACCTCTTCGAAGCCGCCTGCGGCCCGCCCGCCGCCGCGGCCTGACCAGCCCAGACCCGGTCACCACGACCCTGCGGGCCCCAGCGGCCACCCGGCAAACCGCCAGCCAGCCTCCCCGGGCAAGGACCTGTGGACGAGCCGCAGAAACGTAAGCGGCAGGAAAGCCACGCCCGCCACCACCATCAAGACCGCACCAGCCGGTCCGCCGACAGAACGCCGTCACCTAAATTCGGGCGGTGGATCGAGGCTTAGCGTGCCTAGCCTCAACCCTGGTGGGCCGGATCAGCTAGCCATCAGGCAGCGCGCGCTGACTCATAATCCGTCGGTCGTGGGTAGAGCCCACCCGACCCACTCTGCAATACCCCAAGCTACGTGCTATATGACCTGCGGAAACGCCCTCGGCATTTATGATCTTGCCCGACAAGAACAGATGTATATGAGGTGCTGGCCGCTCGCCTCGTGCCTTACCATCCAGCCCATGAACGAGAGGGTCATGAACGAGCGAGCTCTGGCCGTCAGCGTGCCCGGCGGCGAGCTCATCGGCGTGCGATCCGGGTCAGGCCGGCCGCTGCTCGTCTTCCACGGCGGGCCGGCCGTAAACGACTACAGCGACTGGTTCGCCGCCGAACTGGCGGGCTGGGATGCGCTCCGCTATACCCAGCGTGGCGTCGCCCCGTCGGTAACCGAAGGCCCGTTCACCATCGAGCAACACGTTTCCGACGCGCTGGCCGTGCTCGACCAGCACGGGGTGGCCGCCGCTACGGTGCTCGGTCACAGCTGGGGCGGGTACCTTGCCATGCAGCTGGCCGCGCGGGCACCCGGCCGGGTAAACGCGCTGGTGCTCGCCGACCCTCTCGGTGCGGTGGGCGACGGCGGTCTGGCCGGTTTTGGGACTGAGCTGGAGGCGCGGGCGACGCTGGAAGCCCGGGCCAGGATCGCGGAACTGGACAGGCTCAGTGCCACCAGCAAGGAGCAGGAGGCCGCAGCGGCGCTGGAGTATTTCCGGCTGGAGTGGCCTGGCTATTTCGCGGTTCCGGCTGATGCGCCGCCGGTCCCGGACACGGTGCGGGTGGGCCCGGAGGGTTTTGAGCAGACATCCGCGTCGATCGCCGAGGCCGTCGAGCGCGGTGACCTGCCGGGCTTGCTGGGCGGATTCACCGGACCGGTGGAGGTTGTCGCAGGGGAGTGCAGCCCGCTCCCGCGGCAGGCAGCCGAGGCCACAGCCACGGTGTTCCCTGACGCGCGGCTGACGATCGTGCCGGGCGCCGGGCACCAGGTGTGGTACGAAGCACCGGGCTGCCTGGCCGCGGCGCTGAGCCGGGTCGCCACCCGGCTGGGCTGAGCTGCGGCTGCAGGACGTCTGGCTATCGGCCCACTCTCGCCGGATCCGCGCTATCTGGCCGTGCTAGCCCGCCCGGCTTGGTCAGGGCTGCTCCCACCCTCCCCGGCGCTCCCCGGATCAGGGCTGCCTCAGCTTCACCGGCTGGCTGGCACGGGTCGGCGGTGGGTAGCCTCTCACCCCACTCGAATCGGCCGAACCGCGTCATGCATCACGACGTCCGGCGTCGGTGGCCTTGCGGTACCACCGCGCGGCCTGGTCCTGCTCGCCCTGCTCGGCGAGCAGCGCCCCCAGGCTGACCATCGCATCCGCGTCCCCGGCGTCGGCGGCCTGGCGGTACCACCGCATCGCCTGGTCCTCCTTGCCCTGCTTCCTGAGCAGGGCCCCCAGGCTGACCATCGCATCCGCGTCCCCGGCGTCGGCGGCCTGGCGGTACCACCGCACCGCCTGGTCCTCCTCGCCCTGCTCGCCAGGCAGAACCCGGCCACTCCCAGCTCGGGCCTGATCGGCGCGCGCCGCCTCATAGGCATCAAGGGCCTGCTTGTACTGACGCTTTTTCGTCTCCGGATAGAGCTGGATGAACACCACCCACGACGACTCCGGTCCACAGTGCCCAGCCGAGCGTGTAGAGCAGGTCGGCCAGCACAGCCAGCGGCTCCGTCGTCTCCCAGGATTTGAGCAGGAATCCACCGACATGAGCGGCCAGGCCCACCACGAAGCAGATCCCGAGGCTCCAGTACAAGGTGCGCTGCCCGGAAGCCGACCGCCGCACCAGCGTCAGGTTCTCGCCCACCCAGGCGAGTAGTGCGTCGCGTTCCCGCTCTCCGAGGCCAAGGACGTCTTGTCCTTGAGCGCGCTCGTCAGTAAACGGGCCTGGAGCCCCCTCCGCGCCCGGTTCTCCAGTCATGGCCGAACCTCCTGGCAGCCAGTTCTACACCGCGGCCCGCACTGCAAGCCCCTCGGGACCGGGCTGAACAACGCCACCAGGCCGGCGCCCAGGACCGCGCCGCTAGTCGCGGGTGAAAGGCCGCGCAGGCGCAGCGAGGTCCGGATGTCATACCGGTCCGGGGGTGGTGCCATCCGTCCCGCCCCAGGGGGTGCTCGTGGCCCATGGGGTGCACTTCGCAGTGACACCCGCGTTTGACACTTATTCGCTGCCGGTGCCGCCGCCGCGGCCCATGACGTCACTGATGCAGCCAAGTGAACTGCGCCGGGATTCTGGAGGCTCTAATTCCTGGCGAACGAGAGCACGCTGCGGCCGGGCTAGACTGGCTGTATACGGCAGCGTCTCGAGTTGGCCTTCAGCGGTGGGCGGTGCTGTAGAAGCGGTGGGCGGTGCTGTAGAGAGGAAGGCCGAGGTGTTCGAGGCGGCCGATGTCCGGGAGTGGCGCGGCCACGATGTGGTTGACCCCGATGGTCACAAGATCGGGGAACTGGAAGCTATCTACGTCGACACGAGCACGGACCTGCCAGCGTTCGGCACCGTCAAAGTCGGGATGCCAACCCGGCACCGGCTCGCGTTCGTTCCCCTGACGGGGGCGATCGTAGGTCCCGGATACCTCAAGGTCGCCCACGATAGGAAACAAGTCAGGGACTCCCCTTCGATCACCACCGACGGTGAACTGCCTGCGTCCGACGAAGAGGCCATCTTCAAGCACTACGGCCTGCCATACCAGGCGGGCGCGAGCGGTGAACGGCAGCTTGCCCGCCGCTGAGCAGTACAACTGAGCGGAGAATCAGATGATTGCCCTCTTCCTATTCCTCGTGATCGTGGCGATCGCACTCGGCCTCGTAGGTGTCGTCGTCAAGGGTATGCTGTTTTTGCTGTTTATCGGCATTGTCGTGCTCCTCGGCGCCCTTCTGTTCGGCGCTCTGCGGATGCGGCGGCGGCCCGGGAGATCCCCAGCGCGTTAACCCCTCACCATTCCCGCTGCCACGATGTGACCCGAACCCTGACACAATGGGAACCAATACAAGCCGATCCGGCTGGGCATAACGTAGCTACCAGCGCAGGTAAGCGACCGCGGCCGGCATCCTGGGCAGATAACTAGTCCGGGCGGTTAACTAGTGTCCCGAGTCTTTAATCCGCTGGCCGTAGTCGCTCTGCTGGGAGCATTAGCGAAGCTCCTCCAGGTCCGCGAGGGCAATGCGCAGGTCGCCGTACGACTCGAGTGGCAGCGGATCGCCTTTCGCGGCTCTCAGACGGACATCAAGCGCGCGAACCGCGGCTGCCAGGCCGGGATTGAACTCTTCTGTCCACATCGCAGCTAAGTTAACCCTATGGGCAAGCAGGTGAAAGCGGCGAAGACGCAGGCCTGGCGCTTGCAGGTAGCACCCGCGCGTCACCAGGCCGTTGCTGCCTGCGCCAGGTGCCCTGATGCAGACGGCCGGTCCGGAGGAGTCACGTCGCCGATGCGGGCGGTTCAGTCAGTGCGGCGATGCATGCAATGAGCAGGCGCCGCATCTGATCTTGTTCGCTGGCATCCAGATTGGCCAGCATGTCTTGCTCGACGTGGCGAACCGCGGCGCTGGCCACCTTAAGCTGGCGGCGCCCGCGGGCGGTCAGCTCGGTCGGCAGGGCCCGGCCGACGGGTGCCTGTGCCGGGCGGACAACGAGTCCTTGGCGTTCGAGGGCCTGCAGGAGCACATTCATCGACTGCCGGGTGACGAAGGCGCCGCGAGCAAGCTCGGAGTTGGACAGACCCGGTCGCTGGGCCAGCAGCTCCAGGCAGGCGTAGTGGGTGATCGTTATGCCAAGCGGCCTCAGTACGGCCTCCAGGGCAGAGTGCAGGGCGCTCGCGGCCGCCTTCAGCATGTACCCCAGCGATGTGTCCAGCTCGATTCCGGGCTCGCCTTGACTCATGTCAGTATTCTGACATACATTGGGGTGTGTCAGAAGACTGACATAACATAAGGAGGCAGGAATCGTGGCCGTCACCGGACCCGACTTCATTTCACTGCAGGTGCGCGACCTGGAGCGTTCCGCCGCTTTCTACGAGCAGTACCTGGGGCTGAAGCGCTCCGACGCAGGACCGCCGCACGCCGTCGTGTTCGACACCAAGCCGATCGCGTTCGCCGTCCGCGACGTCGTCGCGGGCACCGACCTGGACGCGATCGCGCAGCCGGGCCAGGGAATGGCGCTGTGGCTGCACGCCCCCGACGCGCAGGACATCCACGACGCCCTCGCCGCCGCCGGCACGACGATCATCTCAGCGCCCGTCAACGGGCCGTTCGGCCGCACCTTCACGTTCGCGGACCCCGACGGCTACCAGGTGACCCTCCACGACCGCGGCTGAGCCGGGCGTCCTGGCAAAGCCCAGGGCGGCGCTTTCGTTCTGCCGCTTGACCACCGGGTACAGCGTGACGGCGGTGCCAATACAGGCGAGGGCGACGATCACTTCGAGGAAGCCGCCCACGAGCACGGCAGTGTGGCCGCCGGAACCGAGGATCCAGTCCCGGTGGTTCTTCACCGGGCCGTACAGGGCGAGCGTGGGGATCGAGACGAAGGTGACCAGGTAGAACACGCCCGCGACCAGGGCGGTCTTCCGCAACGAGTCCATCCGGGCTCCGTGCGCCGGCGGCCTCGGGGCTGGCGTTCGGACGGTGGTGGCCATGCCGGTCTCCGTTCCGTGAAACTGCTGAGCTATCGGACGCCGGGCGGGCCGTCTCAGGACGGCCCGGGCCGGCGTGAGTGACCGGGATCATGTGCCGGCCTGGACCGCCCGTCCCGCTGCTTCGCGGTACGCCTGGTGACTCGCCGGGCGCTGACTGCGGCGCCGCTAGCTCGATGCGTCAGAATGCTCAGGCTCGAACACCTGACGGATCTCAATCTCGCCCTCGGCGCCGTACTCGCCTGGGTAGATCCTGGAAAGCGCCTCGAACGGGGCGCGCTTGGCCCATTCCACGGCGTCGTCCATCGATTTCACCTGGAGGATCCAGTACCCCGCGATCAGTTTCTTCGACTCATCAAACGGGCCACTGATGACGGAGCGATTTCCCCCGGAGAACTTGACCCGGCTCCCCCCGGCGCTCGGGAGCAGCCCCGCGAGGTCGACGAGCAGTCCGGCCTGCTCAAGCTCTTTGTTGTACCTGCCCATCGCGGTGAGGAGTTCCGCACTGGGCACTGCACCCGGTTCCGGATCCCCTTTGATCATCAACATCACCCGCATAGCGGGCCTCCTTCCTTCCTGCCGAGTCAGGCCTGGACGTCCCGGAGCGCCGGCCGGATTACCCTGCGGGGACGGGCGGAGCCGACGGGGCGGGACCGGCGGGAACTGAGCCGGGGTCGGTGCCGCCCTGGTCGAGCCGGAAGGGCGGGTACGCGTCGGTCATCAGCCCGGCGTAGGCCACCACCCGCAGTGACCACCGGTCGATGCCCACGATGAGGGCGTACAGCGACTTGGGGTAGCGGGCGGTGAACAGCAGCACGATCGCGGCGATCAGGACAAGCAGGCCGACCAGGCCGCCAGCACTCAGCCCGCCGTGAGCGGCCCCGTGGGAGGTGGCCCACAGCCCGCCGCCGACGAGGATGGACAGCACGAGGTAATGCGGCAGGGCTAGCAGCCACCACTTCACCAGCACCAGGCCCCGGGACAGCCGTCCAGGGTAGGGGACGTCCAGGTGGGCCCGGTAGTCCGGCACTTCGGCGAGGGTGAACGGGGGATAACGGTCGGTGCCCAGGGCGGCGTAGCCGTAGTAGTGCACGCGCCAGGTCCAGCGCAGCACGCCGACGTTGAAGTTGAACAACGGCCGTGGATAACGGCTGGTTACCAGGATCGCGAAGAACGCGACCACGCTGACCATGAGGAAGGCCACCCACAGAAATGCCAGCACAACGAAATGCGGGATCAGCAGCAGCCACTTGATCAGCCACAGCCCGCGGGAGGTCAACGGGTCCAGCGACGCGTCAACGTGGACGGGGTAAGGGGCGTAGCTCTCGCTCATCCTGGACCTATCTCTTGACGCTGTACAGATTTTGTACGGTGTACAAATGCTGTACCCTGTCCAGGGCGAAGTCAAGAGGGGGGACCGGCCGAATGGCAGAACCGAGCAAGCGGGGGCGGCCGGGCCCACGGCGGGCCCTGACCGAGGATGAGATCCTCGATGCGACGTTGCAGCTGCTCGACGAGGGCGGGGCAAACGGGGCGTCGGTGCGTGGCATCGCCGCCAAGGTGGGCGTAGCTCCTAACGCGGTGTACACCTACTTCCCGGACAAGGCCGCCGTCATCAGGGCTCTGGTCGAGCGGCTGTTCAGCGAGGTCGACCACGGCGTCTTCGCCGACCGGGCCCAGCCATGGCGGCAGCGCGTGGAATCCCTGGCCGTCGAACTGCGAGCGCGGCTGGCCGCCCACCCCGGCGCGGTAACTTTGATGATCGGCCAGCCCAGGACCGGCCCGCACGCGCTGGCTCTGGGAGAACGGCTCCTTGAGCTCTTCGCCGACGCTGGCCTCACCCCCACCGACGCCGCTCGCGCGTCGCACCTGCTGTTCGGTTATGTGTTCAGCTCGGTCGCCCTGGATATCGCCGACCTGAACCAGCCCAGCTCGACATCCACGGCAGAACGGATAGCCGCCCAGCAGCAGGCCTTCGCCGCCGCCCCGGCTGACCAGTTGCCCCGGACCGCTGCCGCGGCAGCCGCCATGGCCAGCAACATCTCCACCGAGCAATACCTGTGGGGACTGCACCGGATTCTCGACGGCATCACCGCCAGCCAGGGCACCGGGCGGTAAGGGAATTAGTGGATCGCGTCGCGGACGTCAGTGACCGCCTATCCACTCGGCGATCGCCGAGGTCAGCCAGGGCCCGTGCGATCGGTGCACATCGTGCGCGGCTCCAGGCACTTCACGAAAGGTGCCGCGCGGCATGGCGTCAGCCATCGCGGCGACCAGGCTCGGTGGGCAGACCGGATCGCCGGTTCCGGTCAGCAGCAGCGATGCACACCCCACCGTTTGCCAGGCCATCGCCCGCCCAGCGTATCGGGACCGCGGCCGGCCGGTTCTCGTCGGCGGGACTGACGGTGTCCACGGCTGCTATTGAGGGCACCGGTCTGCGGTGAGGCTGGCTGCTAGCCCCAGAAAATGCACGTTGGGTCGGCTTCGATCTCGTTCAGTAGCTGGTCAACGGGGCCGCGGTGCGGGTCGTCATAGCGGTGCCAGCGGCCGTTGCGGTCGGGCCAGTACAGGCTCCAGTGGTGGGTGGTGGCGCTGTAGCGCAGCTGGGCCACGCGTACCTTCGACCATTCGGTTTGGTCCGGCGGCCAGGGCGGGCGGCAGTCGAAGATAGTGACCGAGTTGCCGCGGACGGCGGCTTCGATACGGACCTGATGGCGAAGGCGGCCCGGGACCCGGGCTTGGCAGAACTTGCGGATCCTGGCAACGTCGGTCTCTGGCGGTGCGGTCACCCGACCAAGTTAGAGCCTATGCTGGCCAGCCGTCCCGTGGGCCGGCTGGACGCGGCGGCGACGTGTTCGGGTGCTAGGCGTCCCGGCGGGTGACCACGATCGCTGTCACGGCGATGAGGACGGCAGCGAGGAGCACGAAGATGCCGGTCTCAATACCCTGGAAAGCCCAGTACCGGCTGGCGGGCTGGTAGGTCAGGAACAACCCGCGGTATCCGTGAGCGGTCAGGCAGGGAAAGAACCTGAGCGGGCCCTGGAAGGCTAGCGTCCGGCATGCGGACGGCAAGCTGCTGACGCTGATCGGCAGGCTGTTGATAGTGAGGGTAAGGCCTCCGCCGTGGGACTGGCCGCCTGGAATGTGGCCGCCCGGGCCAACGAGGCCCGCCGAGACCCGCCAGTAGGACCCGGTTGGCAGGACCGGGCGGTGCAGGAAGCTGTAGGTCCTGGTGAGCGCGGTCATGTAGTGCTGGCGGAGGTCCTGCCCGATCACCAGGCGCAGGAACGTGAAGACGACGATGGTGATGGCCAGCGCGGGCAGCGTGCGGCGGAGCAGCGTGCCCGCGGCGATGCCGAGAGCCACCGCGAACACCGCGTAGCCGGCTGGGGCGATGCCCTGGATGTCGAACTGGCTGGGCTGGAAATTCTGGTGGTTGAGGGCGTTTGCCGGGCTGGACCACCAGGTGACGAGAGCCGAGACGGCACCGCCCCAGGCGGCTGCGGCGAGCAGGGCCCAGCCGACCTTGACGCTGAGCCAGCGGCTGCGGGTGATGCTCTGCATCCACGCGAACTGGCTGGTGCCGGTTTCGAGTTCCCGGGCCACCAGTGGCCCGCCCCAGAACACTCCCAGCAGGCACGGCACGACCACGGTCAGCGTGACCAGCAAGGACAGCAGCGGGGTACCCAAGGTCAGCGTATTCGCCAGGTTGCCGCAGGTGTGGCTGGCCATACACGAGGCGAGCGCGGAGCGGTACTGCGACGCCATCTGCCGGCCGGTGACCACCACCAGGACCGCGAACGCGGCGAGGGCGGCGGCGGCGAAATACGCCTGGTTACGGTGCTGGCGCCAGACAAGCCAGGTCATTGATCTTCTCCGATCGCAGTCAGGTGCGCCGGCGCGGGCCCGGCAAGCTGGCCCATGTAGCCGAGCACCAGCTCTTCCAGGCCGACGTCGGCGGCCTCGAACGCCGGGTCGGTTACGGGCCCGTTCCGGCGGATGAGCAGGGTGGCCTGGCGGGCGGTGCGGACGGCGTGCACGAGGGTGTGGTCGCGCTCGATAGCCGTCGTGTCCTTGCGGGGCCCGACCAGGACCTGATGCTCGGCGAGCAGAGTGTCGATGTCGCCGCACAGCTGGACCCGGGATGCGGCCAGCAGGATGAGATGGTCGCAGACTCGTTCCAGGTCGGCGAGCAAATGCGAGGACAGCATGACGGTCAGGCCGCCGTCGGCCACCGCCTCGGCGAGGTGGGCCAGGAACTGCCGCCGGGCTAGCGGGTCCAGCGCCGCCACGGGCTCGTCGAGCAGCAGCAGCCGGGGCCGCTTGGCCAGCGTCAGCGCCAGGGCCAGCTGGGCGCGCTGGCCTCCGGACAGCGTGCCCACCGCCCGGTCAAGCGGTATCCGAAGGCTCTCCAGCCGGTGCCGCACAGACGTCCCATCCCAGCAGGAGTTGAGGTGCGCGCCGACGCCGATGTGATCCTCGGCGGTGAAGCGCCGGTACAGCGGGATCTCCTGGGCCAGGAAGCCGATGCCGGCCAGAAAGGCCGGGTCCTGGCGCGGTGCGCCGCCGAGTACCGCGACCTCGCCGCTGCTCGGCCTGGCCAGCCCGGCGAGCACCCGCAGCAGCGTTGTCTTGCCCGCGCCGTTCGGGCCGATCAGCGCCGACACCCGGCCCTCGGGAACGCTTATGGTGGCCTCGCTCAGGGCGGTGACCTTGCGGTAGCGCTTCGACAGCGCGCGGGTCTGGATCACGTCAGGGTCACTGCTGGCCATCATCCGGCCTCCTCCTCGTCGTCCGCCGCTCGCAGCGTGATGTGCAGCAGCGATTCGATCGACTCGTCATCCAGCCCGGCCGCACGGGCGCCGCGCACCCATTGCGCCAGGCTGCGGGCCAGCCGTGAATGTGTGCCGGGAGGCGGGCCAGCCGGCGGCCCACCACGAACGTGCCGTGCCCGGCCCGCGGCTCGACCAGGCCGTCGCGCTCCAGATCGCGGTAGGCCTTGAGCACGGTGTTGGGGTTGACCGCCGTGGCTGCGACGACTTCCCGCACCGTGGGGAGCTTGTCGCCCACGTCGAGCACGCCCATCCGGAGCGCCTGGCGGACCTGCTGGACGATCTGCAGGTACGGGGGCACCACCGAACGGCCGTCGAGGCGGAAGCTGATCACGCCTGCCTCCCTTAAAGTACTATGACGTTAAGACTTTAGATCCATCGGGGACAGCAGTCAACCAACAGTCAGCTGAGATGGACCGCTGGCCTAGGCCGGCGCCCGGCCGGGCTGGTGGCGGCCGTCGGCGGCGGCGGTACGGCCGGCCCGGAGCCGTAGGCCATCGAACGCCACCGCGCACACCGCGTCAGCCAGCGAGCCTTCTCCCGCTGGCCGGTACCACTCGACGACCGAGTTCACCATGCCGAACAGCAGCCGGGCGGTGATGGCCGGGTTCACATCGGGGCGGATGTCCCCATCGGACTCAGCTTCCTTGACCAGGTCGGCGACCAGCCGGTCGAAGTCGCGCCGCCGGTCCAGCGCGTCCCGCTCCACTGTGGTGTTGCCCCGCACCCGGAGCAGCAGGGTGACGTACGGCAACTGGGCCTGCAGCACGCCGACCGTGCCGCGAACTAGGTACTCCAGCCGGTCGATGGCCGGCGCGTCCAGCCGCTGGGCCTGCCCGGCAACCTCGGACCAGCCATCCAGCGCGCGATCCAGGGCGAGCCGGAGCAACTCCTCCTTGCCCGGGACATGATGGTAGATCGCGGACTTGGCGATACCCAGCCGGTGCGCCAGGTCCTGCATGCTGGTGCTCTCGTAGCCGCGCTCGTTGAACACCTCGACCGCCACCGCGAGCAGCGAGGCGAGGTCATAGCCGGGCCGCCCGCGCCGTGGCCGGCCCGGGCCGGGAGCAGGCTTGTTGGCGGTCACCGCGGTAGTCTAAATTACTGAACGTCCGGTCGGTAAGTCGGCTGATTGCGAGGCTTGCATGGCGGTGCTGCGAAGCTACGTCGCGGGGCGGTGGCAGGCCCCGGCTGACGGTCAGGCCGTGCGTGACGCGGTGACCGGGGAGGAAGTGGCCCGGGTCTCGTCGGACGGCGTGGACATGGCCGCGGCGCTCGACTACGGGCGGGCCGTGGGCGGCCCGGCACTGCGGGCGCTGACCTTCCACGAGCGGGCGGCGCTGGCCAAGGCGGTCGGCGGGATGCTGCGCGGGCACCGCGACGAGCTGTATGCCCTGTCGGCCCGGACCGGCGCCACGCTGTTCGACAGCAAGTTCGACGTGGACGGCGGCATCGGCGTGCTGCTCAGCTACGCCAGCAAGGCCAAGCGTGAGCTGCCTAACGAGCACGTCTACGTCGAGGGGGCGGCCGAGCCGCTCGGCCGTGGCGGCCAGTTCGTGGGCCAGCACCTGCTCAGCCCGCTGCCCGGCGTCGCGGTGCAGATCAACGCCTTCAACTTCCCGGTGTGGGGGCCGCTGGAGAAGCTGGCCCCGGCCCTGATCGCGGGTGTCCCGGCCCTGATCAAGCCCGCGTCGCAGACGGCTTACCTCACGGCGCGCCTGGTCGAGCTGATCGTCGGGTCAGGGCTGCTGCCCGAGGGTGCGCTGCAGCTGGTCTGCGGCGGTGCTGGCGATCTGCTCAGCCAGCTGACCGAGCAGGATCTGGTCGGCTTCACCGGTTCGGCGTTGACCGCGGCCCGGCTGCGGTCGCACCCCAACCTGGTCGCCCGCTCGGTGCGGTTCAACGCCGAGGCCGACTCGCTCAACTGCTCGATCCTCGGCCCGGACGCCAGGCCGGGCAGCCCGGAATTCGACCTGTACGTCGAGCAGCTGGTGACCGAGATGACGGTCAAGGCCGGGCAGAAGTGCACCGCGATCCGCCGGGCCTTCGTCCCGGCCGGGCAGGTGGCCGCCGTGGTGGAGGCGATGTCGGCGCGGCTGGCCAAGGTCACCGTCGGCAACCCAGCCGACCAGTCGGTACGGATGGGCGCGCTGGTCAGCGTGGAGCAGCGCGAAGAGGTCCGCCGCTCGGTCAAGGCCCTGGCCGATGCCGGGCAGATCGTGTTCGGCGACCCCCAGCACGTTGACGTGGCCGGTGCCGATGCTGAGCAGGGCGCGTTCATGTCGCCGATCCTGCTGGTTGGCGACGCCGGGCGGGATGAGCCGCACCAGGTGGAGGCGTTCGGGCCGGTGAGCACGGTGCTGGCCTACCACGACCCGGCCGAGGTCATCGACCTCGCGGCCCGGGGCCGGGGCAGCCTGGCCGGCTCGGTGGTGACCGCCGACGCCGGCTTCGCCCGCCAGGTGGTACTGGGCATCGCGCCCTGGCATGGCCGGCTGCTCGTGCTCGACCGCGACGACGCGCCGGAGTCCACCGGGCATGGCTCGCCGCTGCCGGTGCTGGTCCACGGCGGGCCCGGCCGGGCCGGTGGCGGTGCCGAACTGGGCGGCATCCGGGCCGTGCTGCACCACATGCAGCGGACCGCGGTGCAGGCCAGCCCGGCCATGCTGACCGCGGTCACCGGCCGCTGGGTCCCGGGCGCGGCCCGCGACACGGAACGCGGTCATCCGTTCCGCAAGAGCCTGGCCGAGCTGCGTATCGGTGACACCGTGGTGCGCGGCCCGCGCCAGGTCACGCTGGCCGACATCGAGCACTTCGCGCAGTTCACCGGGGACACGTTCTACGCGCACATGGACGAGACGGCGGCGGCCGCCAACCCCTTCTTCGACGGGCGGGTCGCGCACGGCTACCTCATCGTCTCGCTCGCGGCCGGCTTGTTCGTCGATCCCGACCCGGGGCCGGTACTGGCCAACTACGGGGTGGACAACCTGCGCTTCCTCACCCCTGTCTACCCGGGCGATGAGCTGACCGTCGCGCTGACCTGCCAGCAGATCAGCCCGCGCGACGGCGACTACGGGGAGGTGCGCTGGCACACCGAGGTCACCAAGCAGGATGGCTCGGTGGCGGCCCAGTATTACGTGCTGACTATGGTGGCCAAACGGTGGCCGCTGGAGGCGGGCGGATGACTACCACGCACCCCGGCCCGGCCGGGCTGACCGAGCACTTCGACGACACGATCGCCAGCGACCGCCGGATCGAGCCGCGGGACTGGATGCCGGACGGCTACCGCGCGACCATGATCCGCCAGATCGCGCAGCACGCCCACTCGGAGATCATCGGCATGCAGCCGGAGGGCAACTGGATCACCCGGGCCCCGTCGCTGCGGCGCAAAGCGATCCTGCTGGCTAAGGTCCAGGACGAGGCCGGGCATGGCATGTACCTCTACAGCGCGGCGGAGACGCTGGGCACCGACCGGGCCGACCTGACCAGCAAGCTGGTCACGGCCCGGCAGAAGTACTCCTCGATCTTCAACTACCCGACGCTGAGCTATGCCGACGTCGGCGTCATCGGCTGGCTGGTGGACGGGGCCGCGATCTGCAACCAGGTGCCGCTGTGCCGGTCCTCCTACGGCCCGTACGCCCGCGCCATGATCCGCATCTGCAAGGAGGAGTCCTTCCACCAGCGGCAGGGCTACGAGCTGCTCATGACGATGATGCGCGGCAGCGCCGCCCAGCGCGAGATGGTCCAGGACGCGACCAACCGGTTCTGGTGGCCGTCGCTGATGATGTTCGGCCCGCCCGACGCCGCCTCACCGAACACCGCACAGTCCATGACCTGGGGTATCAAGCGGCACACCAACGACGAGCTGCGGCAGCGCTTCGTGGACATGACCGTGCCGCAGGCTGACAAGCTCGGCGTCACCCTGCCCGACCCGCAGCTGCGCTGGAACGGCGCACGCGGGCACTACGACTTCGGCCCCATCGACTGGGACGAATTCGCCGCCGTGGTGCACGGGGACGGCCCGTGCAACGCCCAGCGCGTCGCCCGCCGCCGCCAGGCCCACGAGGACGGAGCCTGGGTCCGCGAGGCCGCGGTCGCGCACGCCGAAAAAACCGCTGCCCGCGCCGGAGCGGCATGATGGCCCGCGCCGACTGGCCGCTGTGGGAGGTGTTCCTGCGCGGGAAGCGGGGCCTGAACCACGTGCACGTCGGGTCGCTGCACGCGGCGGATCCGCAGATGGCCCTGCACCACGCCCGTGACCTCTACACCCGGCGCAACGAGGGGGTCAGCATCTGGGTCGTCCGCTCGTCCGACATCACGGCTTCCAGCCCGGATGAGAAGGACCCGTTCTTCGCGCCGTCCGGCGACAAGGTCTACCGGCACCCGACGTTCTACCAAATCCCCGACGACGTGCCCCACATGTGAGCGGCCGATGAGCAGCGAGGACAATCCTTACGACCTGCTGGCCGGCGAGCACGGCGAGGATCACCGCTGGGCGTTCGGCACCGGGTTCACCGACCCGCTGGCCGGCGTGGACACCACGGTGCCACCCGGGGTGGACGCCGCGGACCTGGCCACCTACTGCCTGATGCTCGGCGACGACGCGCTGATCTACAGTCACCGCCTGCAGCAGTGGATCACCCGCCTGCCCGAGCTGGAAGAGGAGACCGCGGTGGCCAACATCGCGCTCGACCTGCTCGGCCAGGCCCGGCTGCTGCTCGCCCGCGCCGCCACGGCCGACCCGTCACTCGGCGCCGACGAGGACCGGCTGGCGTTCTTCCGGGACGAGCCGCGGTTCCGCAACGTCCGGCTGGCCGAGCGGGCCGACGCCGATTTCGCCGAGCTGGTGGCCCGGCTGCTGGTGTTCGCGTGCTGGCGGCTGGCCGTGTTCGAGCGGCTGCGCAGCTCGGCCGATCCGGTACTGGCCGCGATCGCCGGTCGGGGCGTCAACGAGCTGGCCTATCACCGTGACTACGCCGCGCAGTGGGTGGTCCGCCTGGGGGATGGCACCGACCTGTCCCGCGGCCGGATGGCCCGGGCCCTGGACGGGATCTGGCCCCTGGTGGACGAGCTGTTCGCCGCGCACCCGGTCGAGCACGCGCTGGGCAGCGTGGCGGTGGACCCGGCCGGGGTGCGGGCCGGGGTGGACGCGGCGCTCGGCGCGGTGCTGGCCGCCGCGGGCCTGGACCGCCCCCAGGCCGCCCCGCTCGGCCAGGTCAGCGGCCAGTCCGGGCGCGATGGCGTGCACACCGAGGAGCTGGGCTACGTGCTGGCCGAACTGCAGTCCGTGGCCCGCGCCCACCCGGACGCCACGTGGTAGCCGGGCCGGCTTCCGCCTGGGACGTGGCCGCGGCCACGCCCGACCCGGAACTGCCCCAGCTGACCGTGGCCGACCTCGGCATCCTGCGGTCGGTCGAGCACGCCGGGAACACGGTGATCGTCACCATCACCCCCACCTACTCGGGCTGCCCGGCGATCCGCGAGATCACGGCCGACCTGCGGCACCGGCTCACGGCCTGCGGATTCAGCCGGGTCGAGGTGCGGACCCAGCTGGCCCCGCCGTGGAGCAGCGACTGGATCACCGCTGCCGGGCGCCGCAAGCTGACCGAGGCCGGCATCGCCGGCCCGCACCCCGCGCCGCGTCACCAGGGCCCGACTCCGCTGACCCTGCGCCCCGCCCGGCGCGGCGTCCGGTGCCCGCGCTGCGGGTCGGACCGCACGGTGCGCACCGCCGATTTTGGCGCGACGGCCTGCAAGGCGCTGTACCGCTGCGACGAGTGCCGCGAGCCGTTCGAGTACGTCAAGGAGATCTAGTGCCAGCCGTGGCCTCGCGCACCGCGTTCTACCCGCTCACCGTCAGCCGGGTCGATCCGCTCACCGCGGATGCGGCCGCGGTCACGTTCGCCGTGCCCGGCGAGCTGGGCGAGATCTTCGACTTCGCCCCGGGCCAGTCGCTGACCGTCCGCCGGGCCGCCGGCGGCCAAGACGAGCGGCGGTCCTACTCGATCTGCGCGCCGGCCGGCGGCGCACCCCGGATCGGGGTCCGGGAGGTGGCCGGGGGAGCGGTGTCCGGCTGGCTGGTGCACGGCGTGCGGGCCGGTGACGTGCTCGATGTGCAGGCGCCCGCGGGCGGGTTCACGCCGGACCTGACCCGGCCCGGCCAGCATGTGCTGCTGGCGGCCGGCAGCGGGATCACGCCGGTGCTGTCGATCGCCGCCTCGCTGCTGGCCGCGCGCGACGACACCGCCGTCACGCTGGTGTACGGGAACCGGCGCAGCGACACGGTGATGTTCGCTGACGAGGTGGCCGACCTCAAGGACTCCTATCCTGACCGGATGCAGCTGGTGCACGTGCTGTCCCGGGAGCCGCAGGAGGTGGAGCTGTTCAGCGGCCGCCTCGACGCGGCCAAACTGCGCGACCTGCTGCCGGCCACCGTCGAGGTGGCCGCTGTGGACCAGTGGTGGCTGTGCGGGCCGTACGGGATGGTGACCGGGGCGGTCGAGGTGCTCAGCCAGCTCGGCGTGGATCCTGGCCGCATCCACCGCGAGCTGTTCTACGTCGATGAGCCGCACGAGGTGCACCACGTGGACGCGCCGCCCGGCCCCGGCGCCGAGGTCACGGTGATCCTCGACGGCCGGACCAGCACGGTGACCGTCCCGCCCGGCCTGCCGGTCCTGGACGCCGCCCAGCGTGTCCGCCCGGATCTGCCGTTCGCATGCAAGGCGGGCGTGTGCGGCACCTGCCGGGCCCTGGTCCGGGCGGGGTCGGTGCACATGCGGCGCAACTTCGCCCTGGAGCCACACGAGACCGGCGCCGGTTACGTGCTCACCTGCCAGGCGATACCCGAGTCCGGCGAACTGGTCGTCGACTACGACGCATGACCGGTCCCACTGGCCACCGCACTGGAACGGAGACCCGGATGGCCCGGCTGCAGGCACCCGCGTGCCGCTCGAACTGCTCGGCCAGCGCCGGTTCGGCAACGGCGTGGCCCACCTGCACTACCGCACTCTGGCCGCCTGACCCAGCCGGACCAGGGTGCCGGCCCGGGTGAGACCCGGGTGCGACCCGGCCGCCTGCTGGGCGACGGTGGGGCCAGGGGCCACCGCGGCCCGGACGGCAATCGCTGAGGAGGCGCAGATGAGGGCCCGACTTCCGGACGCCGCGCGGGAGGCATCGTCATGAGCGCGCACTGGCCCGTGCCGGCCGGGTTGCATGTCGCGTCGGCGCGGCTGCCCGTCGAGGGTGAGCTGCCGTCATTCGGTGGTGCGACAGGATGGCTGAACTCACTGCCGCTGACCACGGCCGGGTTGCGCGGGAACGTGGTGCTGGCCAGTTTCTGGACTTACACCTGTATCAACTGGCTGCGCCAGCTGCCCTATCTGCGGGCCTGGGCGGCCAAGTACGGCGCGCACGGGCTGGTCGTGATCGGCGTGCACACGCCCGAGTTCGGCTTCGAGCACGACCTGGGCCACGTCCGCCAGGCGGTGGCGGACATGCGCATCGATTACCCGGTCGCGACCGACAACGACTACGCGGTCTGGCGCGCGTTCGGCAACAACTACTGGCCGGCGCTGTACTTCGCCGACGCGCAGGGCCGGATCCGGCATCACTTCTTCGGCGAAGGCGAATACCAGCAGTCGGAAATGGTCATCCAGCACCTGCTGGCCGAGGCTGGATCTGGCCATCCCGGCCCCGGCCTGGTCGCACCCGACGCGGCCGGGATCGAAGCACCGGCCGACTGGGCCAGCCTGCGGTCACCGGAGAACTACACCGGCTACGAACGGACCGAGAACTTCGCCTCACCCGGCGGCGTCGTCGCGGGCAAGCCGCACACCTACATCATCCCGGACGGGCTGCTGCTCAACCACTGGGCCCTGGCCGGCGACTGGACCATGGGCGAGCAGGCCATTACCGCGGAGTCGGCCGGCGCCCAGATCGCCTGCCGCTTCTTCGCCCGCGACCTGCACCTGGTCATGGGGCCCGCGGCAGCCGGCGCCCCGGTCCGCTTTCAGGTCCGCCTGGACGGGCAGCCACCCGGCGACGACCACGGCACCGACACCGACGGGCCCGGCCAGGGCACCGCCACCTGGCCCCGGCTGCACCAGCTCATCCGCCAGCACGGCCCGGTCACCGAGCGCACCTGCCGGATCAGCTTCTCCGACCCTGGCCTCCAGGCCTTCTCGTTCACGTTCGGCTAGACCACCTTTCCTTTCGCCGAACGCCCCGCGGGGCGGGTGCCCGCAGCCAGCTGCTGCCCGGTGCCGCGGCGGGTGGCGCTCCGCGCCGCGGCCGGTGGCCCGGGCGGCACCGGCTAGTGGCTGGCCGCGACGTCCCGGCACTGGAGCCTGGACCGGGCCGGCCCACGCTAGCCCAGCGGGCCCAGCCACTGCGGGGTGCGCAGCCGGGCCGTCAGCCAGCGCTGGGCGCCGGCCACCGTGCCGGGCACGTCTCCGGGGTCTTCGCCCAGCCGCCGGGCGGCATTGCGCAGCATCCACTCGCCCAGTTCCGGCAGGTCCCGGCGGCCCGCCTGGCCCCACTTCGAGACCAGCAGCCGGGCACCGGGGTCGTCGCCCAGCGCCGCCGTGGCCTGCTCCCTGGTCGGCGGCCGGTACCGGTACCCGGCGGCGGTGACCGTCACCCGGTCGGCGCGCGGCACCGGCCGGTTGAAGGCCGGCTCGAGCAGCGGGGCCGCGGCGTCCCGGCGGCTCAGGGCGGGCCCGAGGCCGAACCGTTCACGCAGCGTACGCAGCACAGAACAGGTCTGGAAGGGCTGTTCGATGACCGTGCCCCGTTCGGTGTAGGCGGAGACGATGATGGCCGGCACCCGCAGCCCGAAACGGCCGAAGCCGAAGTCCTGCTGGCCGGGGTAGTCGTCGGGTGCCGGGGCGGCCGGCGGCGGGACGTGGTCGTAACAGCCGCCGTGCTCGTCGAACAGCACGATCAGGGCGGTCTGCGGCCATTGCGGCGAGTCGCGCACGGCCTGATAGACCCGGGCCAGGAACTGCTCACCGGCCCGGATGTCGGTCGGCGGATGATAGTCATCCAGCGGGGGGAAGAACATGTTCGGCTCGACCCAGGCGTAGGCCGGCAGCCGCCCGGCCGCGGCATCCGCGAAGAACTGGGACCGCGCTGCCGAGTGGCGGCGCCACATCTCGATGTGCCGCAGCCCGGCCAGGGATCCGGGGCGCAGAAATCAGCCGCCGGCCGGACCCGCACGCACCCCTGGGGGTAGCGCAGCATGATCTCGCGGTCCCGGATGCCGTCCGCCGCGGTGATGTGCGGCAGGTGGCCGAGGAGCGAATCGAAGGACCGGTTCTCGAACATCAGGACGACCCAGTGGCTGATCCGCTCGAGCATGCCGCCCCCTGACCTTACGCATCATAGCTAGGTAGTCACGGAGCGTAATGCAGCCTGGACGCTGGCGCCTGGCCCGGGCCGGTCCCGGTAGCGGCGGATCAGCGCAGGTGGGCCGCGAAGAACTCGCTGATGCGCTGGCCCGCGTCCTGGGCCGAGGGTTCGTGCGGGCCGTAGCCCATGATGGGCCCGCTGAGCTTGATCAGGAACGGGATGTGGTCGCCGGCGCTCTGGTGGTCGTTCAGGAAACCGTGCCGGGCAGTTGCGCCCGGCCGGGCGGGGAACTACAGTCAAAGTACTTTGAATAACAAAGTGGTAGCTGGAAGCTAGTAGCTGGAGGCTGGCAATGAGAGATGACCGCGACGCGCCCGCCGCAATACCCGGCGGGCCGGGGCCGGTGACCGCCCAGCCACCGGCGGCACCGGTGCCGCCAGCCGGCCGGGCGGCAGGTCACGGCCGGGCGGCAGGTCACGGCCTGGCCGGAGGTCACGGCCCGGCCGGGGACCTCTCACCGCGGGACTCGCTGGACCTGATCACCGAGGAGCGCCGCGGTGTGGCCGCCCGCCTCTACCCCGACCCGGTGCCTCTGCTGGGCGTGTGGGGGGTGACTTGGCTGGCCGGGTTCGGCCTGTGTTACCTGGCCTCCTCGGGCGCGCGCTGGCATGTGGTGCCCGGCTGGGTGGCGGGCACTGTGCTCGCGGCGTTGTCCGTGCTGTCCGCGGCCTACGTTGCCTGGCACGTGGCCCGCCGCGGCCGTGGTGTGCGCGGCCCGACCCGAGCCGCCGGGGTCAGCTACGGCTGGTGCTGGGTGCTGGCCTTCGCTGGGGTGTTCGTGCTGGACGCGGGCCTGACCCACGCTGGGCT
Source organism: uncultured Actinomycetes bacterium (assembly GCA_963834515.1). Lineage (GTDB taxonomy): Bacteria > Actinomycetota > Actinomycetes > Streptosporangiales > Streptosporangiaceae > RYN-230. The sequence goes on from CAWICB010000007.1 coordinate 20,686, forward strand.
GCCGGGCCGGCTGGCCCCGCTGCTCTGGCCGGGCACCTTCGCGGTCACCGCCGGGGTGCTCTACCTGGCAGGCGGCGTGCTGTTCGGCGACCGTGTCCAGTACGGGCTCGGCGGCTGGATGCTGGCCGTCGGCGCGGGCAGCGTGCTGGCCGGCTGGCCGGCCAACTTCGCGGTGCTGGCGCTGGCGGGCGGCGGCGGCTTGCTGGCTGCCGCCGCGGTCAGCTGGTTCCGCGCCCGCCGGGCTGCGGAGCCGTGCTGACGTGACCGGCGACGTTACTGACCTGCCCGGCCAGCTCGCTGGCGGTCCGCCGGCGCTGCCCGCCCTCGACCCGGTCATCCACGCGCAGCCCCGGCTGCGGGTGACCGTGGCCCTGGCCGCGCTGGGCGAGGGGGACCGGATCACGTTCCCCCGGCTGCAGGAGCTGACCGGCATGACGGCTGGCAACCTCGCCACGCACCTGCGCAAGCTCGAGGAAGCGGGCTACGTGGAAGCGGCCAAGTCGTACCGGCGCCGCACCCCGGTCACCTGGCTCAGCCTGACCCGGGCCGGGCGGCTGGCGCTGGAGCAGTACACCGCCGCCCTGCACACCCTGCTGGCCAGCGCCAGCGCGGAACCCGCCGCGCAGGGCGGCCGGGAGCCCGGCTGAGGGCTTCAGCCCGGAGCGGGCGCTCAGCCCGGCCGGCCCTGGTCAGCCGCGCATGTTGACCGCGTTGACCCGGACCGGCCGGATCGTGACCACGTACCGGCTCTCACCGGGCCGGTCATGCTCCCGCGGGTCCGCCCCGCCGTACTTGGCCCCGACCTTGTCGGCGAACGCGTAGTCCGGGTCGGGGGTGATCTCCGCGTCGCCGCGCAGTTCCAGATAGCGGTACGGATTGGCCAGGTCGAGGATGAGCAGGCTGACGGCCGGGTTGCGCAGCAGGTTCTTGAGCTTCTGCCGGCTGCTGTTCAGCGAGATGGACACGGTGCCGTCCTCGGCCAGGAACCAGACCTCGGACAGCTGCGGGCGGCCGTCCGGCCCGGCCGTGCCCAGCGTGGCCACGTCGGCCGCCAGCAGGTCGCGGTAGTTCTCGGGGATGGTGCTGCTCATCACGGCTCCTCGGCGGGTCAGGTGGAGATGTCGGGATACGGCACGGTCCAGTGACCCAGCCGCGCCGCGTACTCCCGCTGGAACGCCAGCGGCTCTTCGTAGTCCCGCTCGAACAGCGCGATAAACAGGGTCAGCGTGAGGAAGTTGTGCGCGCCGAGCTCGAACAGCGCGACGTAGTCGTGGCTGGCCAGCGCTTCCCGCTCGGCGCCGGTGAAGGCCAGCCAGGTGCTCCGCTCACCGCTGTGGCAGTTCAGGATGAGGTTGGCCTGCTCGGCCTCCCACCAGGCCACCGTGCCCTGCGGGTCCGCCCGGTACCGCTCGACCAGCACCGGGTCACGGTCCACCGTGTACAGGAACTTGTTGATCAGGTACTTGCTCACCGCGTCTCCTGCACCCCCTCCGGGTACCAGGTGAAGTAAGCCTCCATGGTGTGGAACAGGTCGAGCGAGTCGGTGTAGTCGGCCTTCACGTTCCGCCCGGCCACGCCCATCATCAGCATGAAGTCCATGAACCCGTGGGTGGCATTGCCCGGCTCCCACAGGCTGTCCAGGCTGACCTCGGCCAGCGCCGAGTCCAGGTCACCGGACGCGATCCACTCAACCGCTTTCCGGTCGAACTCCGGATCCGGGCCGTGCGGGCCAAACTGCCGCGGGCCGCCCAGTTCCAGCGACAGGTGACCGGTGCCGATGATGGCCACCCGCTGCTCCGACGGCCAGGACTCGACCATCTCCCTGATGGCCTGGCCGAGCTGCACGAACCGCCGGGGCTGCGGCATGGGCGGGGCGAAGATGTTGGTGTAGACCGGCACGATGGGCAGGTCCGTTTCCGGCCGCAGCGTGATCAGCGGGCAGGTGATGCTGTGGTCGATGCGCAGTTCGTTGCTGAACGCCAGGTCGAATCCGGCGTCCAGGCCCTGGCGCAGCAGATGGGCCGACAAATCCTCGTGCCCGGGCACGAACATCCGCGGCAGGCCGAACTCGCGTTCCTCGTTGTAGAAGTTCCCGTCGTACGCCGGGGCCTTCCCGACCAGGAACTGCGGCATGTTGTCCAGCCATATCTGGTGGAAATGGTCGGAGCCCACCATGACCAGGACGTCCGGGCGGGCCCGGGTCAGCGTTTCCCGGAACGCGCCGATCTTGGCCACCCACTCGTCGGCGAACGGCGGCCGGTCCGGGCCGGCCGACGTGCTGGCCCGGTAGTAGAACGGGTGATGGGTGGATGCGATGACCGCGGCGACAGTGGCCATGGCCGCTCCCTAACGTGATTCGGCGGGCCGGCCAGCCAGCCAGTCCCGGACCTGGGTGCCGTGCTCATCGAGCCTAGGCGGGGGGAGATCGTAGCGCGGCGGAGTACGGGAGAAGTCCAGTGGATGCCGTACCGTCGGCACCGCGCTGCCGCCCTGGCCGGCCTGCCGCACCGGTTCCAGCCCGACCTGGGCCGCGAAGTCGACCCCGCCCGCCACCGTGTTGATCGGCCCGCAGGGCACACCCGCCGCGATCAGCTCCGCGAACCACTCGGCGGCCGTGCGCCGGGCCAGGCGTTCGGCGAGCAACGGTTTGAGCTCGGCCCGGTGCGCGGTGCGGCCGTCGGTGCGGGCGAACCGGGGGTCGGTGGCCAGCTCCGGGGCGCCGATCACCTGGCACAGCCGGGCGAACTGGGCGTCATTGCCCGCGGTCACGATCAGCTCGCCGTCCTTGGTGGGCAGCGGTTCATAGGGGAACAGGCTGGGGTGCGCGTTGCCCATCCGGTGCGGGATCACCCCGCCGGCCACCCAGGCGCTGGTCTGGTTGACCATCCCGGACAGCGCCGAGGCCATCAGGCTGGCCTCGACGTGCTGGCCCTGCCCGGTGGCCGAGCGGTGCACCAGCGCGGCCAGGATGCCGAAGCCGGTGTGCAGGCCGGCGATCACGTCGAACACCGAGATCCCGGCCCGCAGCGGCGGGCCGTCCGGGTCGCCGGTCAGGCTCATCAGCCCGGACATGGCCTGCACCATGAGGTCGTAGCCGGGCAGGTCCTTGCCCGGGCCGGCGCCGAAGCCGCTGATCGAGGCGTACACGATGGCTGGGTTCCCGGCGCTGACCGACTCGTAGTCCAGGCCGAACCGGCGCAGCCCGCCCGGCTTGAAGTTCTCCACGAACACGTCGGCGCGGCGGGCCAGCTCCTGCCCGGAGGCCAGGTCGCCGGCGTCGGTCAGGTCGAGGGCGACCGAGCGCTTGTTGCGGTTGATGGCCATGAAGTAGGTGGACGTGCCGTCGCCGGTGACCGGGGGCACCCAGTGCCGGGTGTCGTCGCCGGCCGGGCTCTCCACCTTGATCACGTCGGCCCCCAGGTCGGCCAGCAGCATGGTGGCGTACGGGCTGGCCAGCACCCGGGAGAAGTCGGCCACCAGCAGCCCGGACAGCGGGCCGGGGGAGGGCGCCGCGGCGGTGCGGCCGGTCATCCCGCGCAGTCAACTCCCTGGCTCGCCGTCCGTCAGACGGACGATTGTCCGATTTTCCGCAGTCTGCTGTTGAGGGACGCAGCCTGTCAAGGCAGGGCGGCGGCCTGCGGCATGGTGACCTGGGGAGCCGCCTGGTACCGGGCCCAGTCCGCGCTGACCGCACCGGCGGTCTGCAGCAGCAGCGGCAGGTACTCGCCGGTGAGCACGTCCAGCGGGGTCTCGGCCGCGTGCACGGTCACGTTGAGCGCGGCGATGACCTGGCCATCCCCGTCGCGCAGCGGCGCGGCCACCGAGCGGATGCCCGCCGCGAGCTGCTCGTCGGTGAGCGACCAGCCGCGGGCCCGCACCTCGCGCAGCTCGGCCGCCCGCTCGGCCGCGCCCGGCCGCCACCGCGGGATGATCCCGGACCGGCTGGGCTCTCCCAGCACCCGCTCGGCCTGGCCCGGCGGCAGCGCGGCCAGCAGCACCTTGCCCAGCGAGGTGGGCATGGCCGGGAAGCGGGTGCCGATGGTCACTGCCAGCGCGATGATCTTCGGCACCGCGACCCGGGCCACGTAGACGATGTCCGACCCGTCGAGCTGGGCGATCGACGAGGACTCGTGGGTGCGCGCGACCAGCGCCTCCATGTGCGGCTGGGCCACCTCCCACAGGCTGCGCGACAGCACGTAGGTCATGCCCAGCTCGAGCACCCGGGGGGTGAGCTCGAAGCCACCGCCGGCCGGCCGGACGTAACCGAGTTCTTCCAGGGTGAGCAGTATGCGGCGGGCGGTGGGCCGGGCCAGGCCGGCCGCGGCCGCCACCGCGGCCAGCGACATCACCGGCTGGTGCGGCCGGAAGGCCCGGATCACGTCCAGGCCCCGGGCCAGCGCCTCGATGAAGTCCGGGCCTGCATCACGGCGTGCCATGGCTGCTCCTGCTGGGCTAGGTATACCGGGACCGACTGTAGCGTGCTCCGCCCGGCGTGTCCGCATGGCGGACAGTGCCGTTGGCCAGGGCGCCTTCGCGCCCGTCTGCCGGCCCTTGACACCGGCCGCCGGACCGGCCACGCTTCCGGACTAATGACAGCTGGCCGTGGTGCGGACGGTTGTCCGTAGGTTCCTGCCTGCTGCCCGCCTCGGAGTGGAGGTCCCCGACGTGGCCGACTTCGCGCCCGGCCGGCCCGTGGTGTTCCGCAACGCCACCGTGCTGACCATGAACGACGCCCACGACGTGCTGCCCGGCGCGGACGTGCTGATCAGCGGTGAGCGGATCGCCGCGGTGGGGCCGGGCCTGGCCGTGCCCGCGGGCACGGCCGAGATCGACGCGGCCGGCGGCATCGTCATGCCCGGCATGATCGACACCCACCGGCACATGTGGCAGACCGCGATGCGCGGCTACGGGGCGGACTGGACGCTGACCCAGTACTTCGTCTGGTACTACCTGCAGTGGGGCAAGGTGTTCCGGCCGGAGGACATCCACGCGGGCAACCTGCTGGCCGCGCTGGAGGCGGTCGACGCCGGGGTGACCACCACCGTGGACTGGTCGCACGGGCTGCAGACGGTGGACCACGCCGAGGCGGCGGTGGACGCGCTGCAGGCGGTGCCGGGCCGGTTCGTGCTGGCCTACGGCAACATCCAGCAGGGGCCGTGGGAGTGGTCGGCGCAGCCCGAGTTCCGCTCGTTCGTGGCCCGCCGGTTCAGCCCGGCTGACGACATGCTCGGCTTCCAGATGGCGTTCGACGTGACCGGCGACCCGGACTTCCCGGAGCAGGCGGCGTTCGAGGTGGCCCGGGACCTGGGCGTGCCGGTTACCACGCACGCCGGGGTGTGGGGCGCGACCAACGACGACGGCATCCGGCTGATGCACGAGCACGGGTTCATGACCCCGCAGACCATCTACGTGCACGCGGCCACGCTGAGCCGGGACTCCTATAACCGGATCGCGGCCACTGGGGGTACCGCGTCGGTGTCCACCGAGAGCGAGCAGAGCGCCGGCCAGGGCTACCCGCCGACCTGGCAGCTGCGTGAGCACGGCATCCCGGTGTCGCTGTCCATGGACACCAGCGTGTGGTGGAGCGGCGACCTGTTCTCGGCCATGCGCAGCACGCTGGGCGCGGACCGGTCCCGCGAGCACCTGGAGGCGCACGGGCGGCAGGAGACCGTGACCAACTGCCACCTGCGTGCCGAGGACGTGGTCGACTGGGCCACCCGCGGCGGCGCCAGGGCGCTCGGCCTGGACTCGGTCACCGGCAGCCTGGAGCCGGGCAAGAAGGCCGACGTGGTGCTGCTCAGAAACGACGCCTCACCGGTGATGTTCCCGCTGCTCAACCCGTACGGGCACGTCGCGTTCCAGGCCCAGCGCGGGGACGTGCACACGGTCGTGGTGAATGGCCGGGTGCTCAAGCACGACGGCCGGCTGCTCGGCGATGGGCTGGGCCGGGCCCGCGATGAGGTGGCCCGGACCGTGGAGTACCTGCAGGGCCAGCTCGGCGACGAGGCGTGGGTGGCGGGCATGCACCCGGAGATCCCGGAGACCAAGGTGCTGGACAACCCGTACACGTACGACACGAGCCGCGAGCGGTGGCACGAGAAGGAGGGATAGCACGCCGTAGGCGGCGAGCTGCCGGGTACCACCGGATCCGCTTCCGGGCGGCGCATCCTGGGCTGCGCCACCCGGACGGCCTGAACCGGGCCGGGGTTCAGGCTCCCCGCCACCACCATTCGCCGTGGCCGTTGATCCACAGCAGCCGTGAGTGCTGCAGATGCCGGCCCCAGCGCAGCCGCAGGTCACCGAAGTTCCGCCCCGGGCCACGATGGTTGAACACGTGCCAGAAGTACGCCGTGGCGTTCGCGAAGTACCCGGCCCGGGCGCAGTTAGGGCGGCAGTCGTCGATGAACAGCTTCCCGTGCGCATAGGCGTGGCGGCCGTTGTCGGACTGGTACCGCAGGCTCTTGAGGAAGTAGTCCGAGCCGAAGCCCACCGTGGCTGGGCGAACCCGCCACACGCCGTGCCAGTTGCCTCCCATGCCGGCTGTCTGGATCGTGGGTAGCGCCGAGGCTACAGAGCGCTATCGGCGGTCAGGGGCCGAGCCACTCTTCACGGGCCAGGTCCGCGTAAACCGGGATGCAACGGGCATCCACTGCGCCGGATCCGTGAAGAGATGCCTTCCGCGGCCGCTCGCCCCGGGTGCGGGCCGCCGGCGGTCACTGTGGCCTGGGCTCCCAGCGGAAGCGCCACAGGGCGACCAGTGTGCCGACGGCGCCCCACGCAGCCAGCACGCCCAGGCTGGGCCAGTCGGCCCCGGTGTGGTGGGCGAACGGGCCGAGCAGAGCCTGGTTGAACGGGCGTACCGGCAGCACGGCGGCCACCCGGTCCAGGGCCTGGGAATGGATGGGCAGGTAGGTGCCGGACACGAACAGCAGCGGGAACAGGATGAGCTGGACCACCGCGGGGGCGGCCTCGGCATTGCGGATCACCGAGGCCACGGCCACCCCCAGGGCGCAGAAGCAGGCCGCGCCGAGCACGAGGGTCATGGCAATGGCGGCCCAGTGGGTGGGCAGCGGCACCCCGAACAGCCGGCCCACGCCGACGATCAGCGCGACGTCCACCACGCTGACCAGCACGCAGTGGGCCAGCAGGCCGAGGAAGTAGCCCCAGGCCGGCAGCGGCGTGGCCCGGACCCGCTTGAGGATGCCCTCCTGCCGCCGGGTAGCCAGCACGATGGCCAGCTGGCTGTAACAGGAACCCAGCACCGACATGGCCGCGATCGTGGGCACGTAGTACTGCAGGGCGGACAGCCCGTAGAAGTAGGAACTGGGCCCCCCGGCCCGGAACAGGGCACCGAAGATCGTGATGATCACGACCGGGAAGACGAACGTGAAGAACGCACTCTGCGGGTTCCGCCAGAACGACAGCTGCTCGTAACGGACCTGATGCCAGGCCAGCGCCACGTCGTGCCGCCGGGCCCGGTGGATGACGGTCGCCATCATCTGCTCCTCTCGCTGGGCCTGATCTCGCTGGGCCTGGCCGCCCCGCCATCTCCGGTGAGGCGCAGGTAGACGTCTTCCAGGCTGGGCTGGTCCACGGTGAGCCCGGCCAGCACCACCCCACGGCGCAGCGCCCACCCGGTGAGCAGGTGCAGCGCCTGAGTCGGCTCGGTGGTCTCAGCGACGACCCGGCCGTCCCCGGCTGGCTCGGCGCCGACCGGCAGGTCGGCGGGGGCGCACCCATCCGGCAGGGCGAAACGGATCCGGGCCTGCGCCCGGTCCCGCCCGCCGACCGCGGCGGGCGTGCCCTCGGCTACCACCTGGCCGGCCGAGATCACCGCCAGCCGGTCGGCCAGCGCCTGGGCTTCGTCCATGTAGTGCGTGGTGAGCACGACCGTGGTGCCCTGCGCGCGCAGGCCGCGCACGACGTCCCACGCCTCCCGGCGGGCGGCCGGGTCGAAGCCCGTGGTCGGCTCGTCCAGGAACAGCAGCTCCGGCTGGCCGACCAGGCCCAGCGCCAGGTCCAGCCGCCGCTTCTGCCCACCGGACAGGTTGCGGACCTTCTGCGCGGCCTGCCCGGCCAGGCCGACCAGGCCGATCACCTCCGGCACGTCGCGCGGGGACGGGTAGTAGCCGGCGTTGCGGGCCACGGTCTCCCGGACGGTCAGGTACGGCTCGACCGCGATGTCCTGCAGTACGAGGCCGATCCGCTCCCGCAGGGCCCGGCCGCTGGCCCGGTCGCCGGGATCGGTGCCGAGCACGTCGATCTGGCCCGCGTCCCGGGTGCGGAACCCTTCCAGGATCTCCATGATGGTGGTCTTGCCCGCCCCGTTCGGGCCGAGCAGCGCGAAGATCTCGCCGCGGCGGACCGTGAAGCTGACCCCGCGCACCGCCGCCACCGGGCCGTAGCTCTTGCGCAGCCCGGCCACGGTGAGCGCAGCCGGGACAGCGGCAGCCGGGCCCGCCGGGCCGGCCGGGCCCGCCGGGCCGGCCGCGCCCGCCGGGCCGGCCATGCCAGCCGCACTGTCTGTGCCGGTCAGCTGCGCACACACCGGACCTCCACGGTCACATCGAGGTAGCGCCCGGCCAGCCCGCGGAATGCGGTCACGCCGAACGCGTACCGGTCAATGCGCACCGTGCCCCGGGCGGTGAACGACTGTGCGGACACGGCGCCCACCTCAGCCAGCAGGCTGACCGGCCTGGTCACATTGCGCGCGGTCAGCTCGCCCGCCACGGCCTGGCCGTCCAGGCCGTCCGCGCTGAACACCAGCACCGGGTACTGGTCAGCGGCCAGGAACCGGGCCGAGCGGACCTGGGCATCCCGCACCGGGTTGCCGGTGTGGAAGCTGGCCACCTCGATCTCGGCGTACACGCGCGAGCCGGCCAGCGGCTCGGACACGTCGACGGTCCCGGCCCGGACGGCGAACCGGCCGCGTACCGGCGCCAGCCCGAACAGGTGCCGGGTGCGGAATGTAACGGTGGAGCCGCCCGGGTCGATCTGGTAGCGGCCCAGCTGCGGGGTGGCCTTGGCGAGGCCTGACGTTGTCTGCATGCCCTCAGTGCAGCCGAGCGGGCGCCGTCTCCGGCAGGGCGGGGAGTCTGGTCCCGGGCCAACGAAAGGCGGCCCGGGGCGGGCCGCCTGCAACTTTCGTATGATCCCGGCCCGACGATGGTTTCCGCACCTGTGGCCTGGCTGCCGCGATGGCATACCGTGAGCCCATGGCGTGCGGAGATCGGTGGTACAACCGGCACTGGGTCGCGCTCGACGTAGCCATCGCGGTGTTCTTCGTGCTGTTCGACACGGCCATGACCCTGATCGGCGCCACCTGGTGGCCGGCCCACCCGGGCCCGCTGGCCTGGGCCATGCTGGGCCTGCAGGCGGCCGCCTGCAGCTCGCTGGTCGTCCGGCGCCGGGCCCCGGTCACGGTCATCGCCATCCTGGCCGCGTTCACCCTGGCCGTGACGCTGCTCATCCACCCGGCCGGGCTGATCACCCCGGCCAACCCGGGGAACGTCTGGGCGCCCTACTCGACCGCGCTGGCCGCCTACGGCATGTTCTACGCACGGGACCGGCGGGCCGCGCACGTCGCCGTGGCCCTGCTCACCATCATCGCGGCGCGGCCCTGGCAGCCGTCGATCACGGTGATCACGATCGGCGTGCTCCGGACCGCGGTCGGGCCGCTGCTGGGGCTGTACTTCTCCGCCCGGCACCGGCTGGTGCAGGCACTGACCGAGCGGGCCGAACGGGCCGAACGGGAGCAGCATCTGCTGGCCGAGCAGGCCCGGACCGAGGAACGGGCCCGGCTGGCGGGTGAGATGCACGACGTGGTGACGCACCGGGTCAGCCTGATGGTGCTGCAGGCGGGCGCGCTGCGGATGACGGCCAGGGACGAGGTCACCCGGCAGGCGGCCGAGGACCTGCGGGCGGCCGGCTGCCAGGCCCTGGACGAACTGCGGGACCTGGTCGGCATCCTGCGCGCGGCGCCCGAGGGGGACGAGGCGCCGTCGGCCGCGGACTTCGCCGCGCTGGCCGCCGAGTCGACCGCGGTCGGCACCCCGGTTCAGCTGATCGAGGACGGTGACCCGGCGCTCGCCTCCCCGGTGGTCAGCCGGACGGCCTACCGGGTCGTCCGGGAGGCGCTGACCAACGTGCGCAAGCACGCGCCCGGCGCCCAGGTGACCGTCCGGGTCGGCTACGACCCGGCGCAGCTGCGGCTCAGCGTGTGCAACGGCCCGCCCGGCCGCCGCCCCGCGCTGGTCGGCCCAGCCCCAGCCACCCCAGGGCTGGCCGAGCCGGTGCTGGCTGACCCGGCGCTGGCCGGGACGGGCTCCGGGCTCGGCCTGGCCAACCTGCGGCAGCGCATCGAGCTGGTGCACGGCACGCTGCGGGCCGGCCCCGAACCCGGCGGCGGGTTCTGCGTCGAGGTGGTGCTGCCCGCCTACGTGCCGACCGCGGAGCCGGCCAGCGTGACGTCGTGATCCGGGTCGTCGTGGTGGACGACGAGCCGATGGTCTGCGCGCACCTGCGCACCATTCTCGGCTCGGGCGGCACCGTCGAGGTGGTGGACGAGGCGCACGACGGCGCGGCCGGGGTCGAGGCGGTGATCCGCAGCCGTCCGGACGTGGTGCTCATGGACCTGCGGATGCCCGGCCTGGACGGGATCGCCGCGACCGAGCGGATCAGCAGGCTGGACCGCCCGCCCGCCGTGGTCGTGCTGACCACGTTCGATGCCGACCAGTACGTGCTGCGCGCGCTCCGTGCGGGCGCGGCCGGGTTCCTGATCAAGTCCACCCCGCCCGAGGACCTGATCGGGCTGGTGCAGGTGGCCGCCGAAGGGCATACCGTGCTGTCGCCCGTGGCCGCGCAGCGGCTGGTCGCGGCGTCGGCCGACCGTGACTCGGCCCGGGACCGCGCCCAGCGCCTGGTCCGGTCGCTCACCGAACGGGAGACCGAGGTGCTGGCCGGCCTGGCCGACGGCCTGTCCAATGCGCAGATCGCGGCGCGGCTGTACCTCTCCGAAGCCACCATCAAGGGCTACGTGTCACGGATGCTGGACAAGCTCGGCTGCGCGAACCGCACTCAGGCCGGGCTGCTCGCCCACGAAGCCGGCCTCACCGGCCGGTAGCCCAGAGCTACAGAAGTTGAACGGCCAAGGTCGGGCTTGCTATGACGGTTCGGGTTCGAGGCCGTGGCCGCGTGGAAGCTCGCCAGGCTTCTGGCGGCGGCCGTCGGCAGCCTCTTTCTTCGCGGGAGTACCGGTGCTGCTGTCCGCGTTCGGCGCGAGCGGTGTGGGGGCGGTCACCCATCAGTTGATCTGGAATAGCCCGGTCTCGGACGGCAACGCCACCATGACCGCTCCCTCGTACCGGTATCGTGGCCGCCATGTGCCTGGCGGTGGCCGTCGGCTACGGTGTCCGGGCCGCGCTCGGCCGGGCCCGGCGCGGGCCTGGATCTGGTGCGCTCGCTCCGCCGCGTTCCGGGTCAGGCTGATCGCGGCACGTCCCAGCGGGTCCGCTCCGAGGGAGACCAGATGCGCGACAGCAGCCTGCCAGCGCGGCTGACCCGCTCATGGCGAGCGCGCCTGCTCGCCGCAGCACTGCTGCTGAGCGTGGCGCTGGTGGCAGGATGCACGGGAAGCTCAGGCACCACGGCGAGCGGCGCGTCCGCGGCGACAGCGCGCGGCGCGGCTACCCCGGCGTCGAGTCCTGCGGGCGCGAGCCCCGCAACCACCTCCGGGTCCGTCACGGCAGCCGGCCCGGCCACGACCGTGCCCGGCCCGCCCGCCGAGGCGGATTCCAGCTGCCCGCTGCAACAGAGCCCCTGCTATTCCCCGCACCAGTTCCGGATCGCGTATGGCATCCAGCCCTTGCTGGACGGCGGGATCGACGGGCGCGGCGTGACGGTGACGGTCCTTTCCCCAACCCCATCCGCCGGCGACGCTACCGACATCCGCCAGGACCTGGCGGCGTTCAACCACACGTTCGGGCTGCCCGCCGCGCGGATCCAGATCGTGACCACCCTGGCCGGGGCAGCCGCGCCATGGCAGGCGGATAGCGAGGAGGTCGGGGACTTCGAGGTGATACACGCGGTCGCCCCCGCCGCCACCCTCCGGGTGGTCCTGTTCCCCTCCACCTGGAGTCAGGGCGCCGCAACCGCGACCGCGGACATGCTCGCCGGGCTGCGGCTGGCCGTCTCCGGCACCGACGTGGCCTCGATCAGCTGGGGCCTGGGAGAACACTACTTCACCAGGGCTCAGGCGGCCGAGATGCATTCCATCCTGCTGGCAGCGGCCGCCCACCATGTCACGGTGCTCGCCAGCTCCGGCGACAACGGCGCGTTCAGCGACGACTGGTTCGGGGGCAGGCCGGTTGAGGAGGTCGAACTTCCGGCCTCCGACCCGCTCGTGCTAGGCGTTGGCGGCACCACGCTGACCGCGAAGCCCTCGGGCGCCTACCTCGGCGAGACCGCCTGGGCAGGAGCGGGGGGCGGCTTCAGCCACCTGTACGCCCGTCCCGCCTATCAGGATGGCGTCCGGAGGATCTCGGCGATGAGGGGCGTGCCCGACGTGGCCGCTGACGCTGGTCATCCGGGCCCTCCGGTTGTCTTCGCCGGCGGTAGCATCGAAACGCCCGTCGGCACCAGCGGGTCCACGCCGCTGTGGGGGGGAGTCATCGCGCTGGCCGACCAGTACGCCCATCACGACCTCGGCTTCGTTAACCCGGCCATCTACCGCATCGGCCGCAGCCCCAGCTACCACAAGGCGTTTCACGACATTACTACCGGCAACAACGACGTGACCGCAGGCTCGGCCACGGTCGGTTACCAGGCCGGTCCCGGATGGGACCCGGTGACGGGCTGGGGAAGCCCCGACGCGAAGGTGCTCGTCCCGCTGCTGGCCCGCTTTGCCAGCAGCCGCGAGGCATAGCAGAACCAGTCACCAAAGGTCCGCTGGGGCAGCATGTCCATGGTCAGGCTGGACCCGGTATCGGGGATGCCCTGCTGGCTGGCGCGGCGGCCGGCCATGGCCAGCAGGCGGCGGATCCGGCCGGCGATCACGTCCTTGGTCAGCGGCGGGCCGGCGGGCTGGCCCGGTGCCTCCAGGCTGGCCTGCCGGTGCGCCATCCGCAGCCGGCCCGCCATGGCCAGGTGCTGCGGCGCGCCGCAGCCCAGGATCTCCAGGGCGCGTTCCACCCGCGCGCCCGCCGCCACCGCGGCCCGGGTGCTGCGCCGCAGGTTCGCGTCATCGAAGTTGGCCAGCCAGCTGGCGGTGGCCCGGAGCCGGTTCTTGATGATCGCGGCGAGCTGGTCCACGCCGCAGGCCATCAGGTTGCCCAGGCCGTTTTCATGTTCGCCCAGACGCCGCCGGCGGGGTTGAGCTCGGGGCGCAGGCGGGCAGTCCAGACCTCGGTCAGCCAGGCCAGCCCAGCCCACTGGGGGCTCGCCCGGCCGGGTGCTGAGCGCCGGGCTGGCGCCGCAGTCTCGGCCATCGGCGGGGCAGCGGTATGGCGTGCGGTAGTTCCTGCAGCAGGGCGATGGCCGCGGCGGCGGCGGTCGCGAAGGCAATGCCGGAGAGGAAGTTGTAGTTGCCCTGGATTTCGGCCGCGTTGATATTGGTTGCGCTTATGCTCGGCTCCAGCGAACCTGTCCCGGTCCATACATAGCTGTCACCTTGAAACTGCCCATCGGGGGAGAGGATGCTATCGATACGGGCGTCGGCCAGGTTTGACTGTGCCCCGGCCAGCGCCTCAGTTACCTGCGTCCTGGTCTCCCAGTACAGCTCATCTTTGGTGCCAGGAATAGTTCGGTAGCTCGAAATGCTGCGCAGCAGCTTCAAGCCCTGTCCCCTGGAGATATGCGGCGAGTGGGACAGTCTGAAAGATTTCTGCAGCCAGGGGGCAAATACTGTGACGTCGACGTTCCTGCTGTGCACGCGGCCGGACTCGGTCATGATCAGGGGGAATTCTTTGAAGAATGAATTATCGCTGGTCACTGGTATTGTCTCGGACGTCGCCGCAGCCGCGCTACTGCCCGGGCAGCCGGAGGAGGATCTGTTCGCCACGTGTGACGAAGACCCAGCCGTCACGCTGGTGATGCAGGTCGAAGAGGATTCGCTTGTCACCTGAGTTACCAGGGGAGACCAGCCAATACGGGGAAGGTGGGCGAAGAAGCTCCCATTTATCTTTTGGCTGACCGAAGGCAGAATGAAGCCCGCGATTGGTGCCCCAAATTGGCTGCTGTTCTGGGCGTGCTCGACCCTGCTGATGCTGACCGTGAGAACATCAGTGCCGGGAAGGTAGCGGCGGAGCCGCGACGACGGTGCTGAGACATTTATGCCACCGACATAGACTGCGGTATTCGTAGATGCCGTAAACAGAAGGTCGGTCGTGAACGCAGGCCTGTTTGATGTGATGAGGATCGTTCCGCCGCTAGCCGCTTTTTTGCTGAGATTCGCTCCCGTAATGGCCGCATACAGAATCCCGGCCGACCCGTTCTGGCAGTTCTTGACCGTCTTCTGTGTGGAGCAGGATTGAGCGGGGCTGACGATCATCGTCAGGCGTACAGCGACATCAGGGCTGGTGGCAAACGACGCGATGGTGAGCGGAGCATTTTTCAGCATGGTCGTGCTTTCCTGGCCGGGAGTAGCCAATGACCTGAACGTGAAGCCGAGAATTGTAAGCAAGACCGTGGCCAGCCCAAGGACGATGGCCCGCCAGCATCGGAGCTCCGGCCGCGCTGGCTCGTCAGCCTCAGATTTTCCTGACTTGCCTCGTCGAGCCATCGTGCACCTTCTATGCGGCGGGGGAACGGCGCGGACACAACGTGGCAGACACCACGGTTAGGGCCAGGGAGGTGGCTGACGATGATCAGGACGGCCGCCCCCCCCCGGCGCCAATGCTGACTAGTGGAAGATACTGGCCGGCTACATCACGCGCCAGGGCGGACGTGCGCGGCCGGTGGCCATTCACTGGCCAGCAGGCCGTAGACCAGCTCGTCCTGCCGCCCGCCGGGGAACGCGGCGGCTGAACGCAGCACGCCCTCCTGGGTGAACCCCAGGCGCTCGGCCACGCGGCGGCTGCGCTGGTTGGCGGGCGTGGTGCGCAGCTCCACCCGCTGCAGGCCGAGCGGCCCGAACGCGTGATCGAGCGCGGTGCTGACCGCCCGGGTGACCAGCCCGTGGCCCTCGAAGCCGCCGTCGATCCAGTAGCCCACCTCGGCCGACCGGGCCGAGTCGTCGATGAACAGGCTGACCGCCCCGACCAGCCGCCAGCCGCCGCCGGCCGGCACCGCGATGGCCAGTGGCAGCTGGGATCCGTCCAGCCACGCCTGGCCCTGCTGCTCCAGGGCGGCCCGGGTCCCGGCCAGTGTCGGCGGCCCGTCCAGTCCCGGGAACCACCGGGCCAGCCGCTCGTAGTTGACCTCCCACAGCGCCTGGTAGGCCTCGGCCATCGCGGCCGTGCGCGGCAGCAGGGCGGCGCCGCCGCCCAGCGGGCAGGTGAACAACGCGGCCGTGACGGTAGACACATCTGCACCCTAGAGTGTGCGCGTGCTGGTACGGGAACGGGCCGAGCCGGACCTGCCCGGCTGCGTCGAACTGGCCCGGCAGGTGCGCGAGCGGGACGGGTACCCGCACTACCTGCCGGGTGACCTCCGGGGATTCCTGACCGGGCCGGCCGCGTACGGGGCCTGGGTGGCCGAGCGGGACAGCCGGATCGCCGGGCACGTGGCGCTGCACCGCAGCAGCTCGGCGCCGGTCATGGAGCTGGCCAGCGCCGCAGCCGGCGCCCGCCAGCCGCCTGGGCGTGATCGCCCGGCTGCTGGTGGCGCCCGCCGCCCGGCGGCAGGGCGTCGGCCGGGCCCTGCTGGAGCACGCCGCGCGGCAGGCCGCCCGCCGCGGGCTGTGGCCGGTCCTCGACGTGGCCGCCGACCTCAGCAGCGCCATCCAGCTGTACGAGGACTGCGGCTGGGTGCTGGCCGGGGCGGTCACCGTGACCTTCCGGGACGGGGACTCCCTCGATGAGCTCGTCTACCTGGGTCCGGCACCGCCCGCGCGCTGATCCCGGCCCGGTCCAGGCTGCCGTATCCTGGAACCCGCCCAGGCCGCGATGGAAGACCAAGTAGCCGGGAAGTCACGCTGCTCAGAGAGCCGCCAGCCGCTGCGAAGGCGGACAGCGTACTCCCGGTGAAGACACCTTCCTAGCCTGGGCCGCTGGCCGCGTAACGGCCAGAACGAGGTCGGCCCGGGCACGCGCCGGCGAAGGTGTGGTGGCACCGCGACCTAGCCCCCGCCCACACCTCCAGGGCCAGGTAACGGACTGGAGGTGACCACGAATGAAAACCGCTGCCACCGCCCGCACCATGGCGGCCGACCTGCCCCACGCCGAGCCCGGCCGCCGGGTGCGGCTCGAAGGCTGGGTACACCGCCGCCGGTTTCTCGCCGCGGTGACGTTCCTGATCGTGCGGGACCGGACCGGTCTGGCCCAGGTGGTCATCCGCCCGGGCGACCTGGCGGCGCTCGAGGCGGCCCGGGCCTATGGGGAGGAGACGGTCGTCGCCGTCACCGGCGTAGCCACGCCGAACCCGGCCGCGCCGGGCGGCATGGAGCTGACCGGGCCGCGGATCACGCCGCTGAGCGAGCCCGCCCAGGCCCCGCCGGTCGAGCTGTGGCGGCCCGCCCTGGAGGCCACGCTGCCCACCCTGCTCGACCACGCCGCGGTGAGCTGGCGGCACCCGGCCCGCAGCGCGGCCTGGCAGATTGCCGCCGCGTCGCTGCGCGGCTTCCGGGCCGCCCTGGACGGCCTGGGCTTCACCGAGATCCAGACGCCCAAGCTGGTGCCCTCGGCCACCGAGTCCGGGGCCAGCGTGTTCGCCGTGGACTACTTCGGCGGCCGCGCCTACCTGGCCCAGTCGCCGCAGTTCTACAAGCAGACCATGGTCGGCGTGTTCGAACGGGTCTACGAGACCGGCCCGGTGTTCCGGGCCGAACCGCACGACACCGCCCGGCACCTGGCCGAGTACGTGTCGCTGGACGCCGAGCTGGGCTTCATCCGCGACCACCGCGACGTGCTGGCCGTGCTGCGGCACGCGCTGGCCGGGATGACCGACGCGGTCCGGGAGCAGGCCGGCCCGGCCGCCGCCCGGCTCGGCAGCACCATCCCGGAGGTGCCCGCCGAGTTCCCGGTCATCCACTTCAGCGACGCGCTGCGGCTGGCCGGCGCGCCGCCCGGCGAGCCCGACCTGGCGCCCGCGCACGAGCAGGCGCTGGGCCAGTGGGCGGCCCGCGAGCACGGCAGCGACTTCGTGGCCGTCGAGGGCTACCCGATGCGCAAGCGCCCGTTCTACACCCACCCGCAGCCCGGGGACGAGCGCTGGTCGAACAGCTTCGACCTGCTGTTCCGCGGCGTCGAACTGGTCACCGGCGGGCAGCGGCTGCACCGTTACGGCGACTACCTGGCCGCCATCCGGGCCCGTGGCGAGGACCCGGCCGCCTACGCCGGCTACCTGGACGCGTTCGCGCACGGCATGCCGCCGCACGGCGGGTTCGCGATCGGCCTGGAACGCTGGACCAGCCGGCTGGCCGGCGCGGACAACGTGCGGGAGGTCACCCTCTTCCCCCGCGACCTGCATCGCCTAACGCCGTAACGCGCCGCCCGGGGTCACGGGCGCCGCGGTCTCCCCGGGCGGCTCAAGGCCGGCCCGGCCGGCCGGGCTGGCCAGCAGGCGGCGGCTCTCGACCAGCGCGCGGGCCGCCCGGGCGGCCCGCTCCGCGGTGCGCTCGACCTCCTCGCCCGACGGATCCGGGCCGCCGTCCAGCAGCAGCATGGCGTAGCCGTGCGCGGTGGCCTCGACCGCCGACGCGAGTTCCTCGGCGTCCGGCCCGGGGCCGCCAGCTATGGCGTTGACGCACGCCGTGAGCGCCTCGTTGATCGGCTGCTCGGCCGCCTCGATCTCGGGGTGCCGGGTCTTGTCCAGCCCGGCCTCGTACAGCACCTGGAACAGCGGCTGGCGGGCGGCCGCGAACCGGACGTAGCGCCGGGCCATCGCGGCCAGCTGGTCGGCCGGGGCCAGGCCCGCCTCGCGCTGCGCGGTGACCGCCGCATGGAACTGCGCGTAGGCGCGGACCGCCACTGCGGCCAGCAGGTCGTCACGGTCGGCGAAGTGGGCGTACGGGGCGCTCACCGCCACCCCGAGGCGGCGGCTGGCCTCGGCCATGGAGAAATCGTGCACGCCACGCTCGCCGATGACCTCGATGGCCGCGTTGACCAGGGCGGCGGCCAGGTCACCGTGGTGGTAACGGCCGCGCTTGGCTGGTCCCATGGCGGACAGGTTAGGGCCTGGCCTGGCCCGGCTGCCCGAGCGGAACCGGCAGTGGGTACCGCACGCCGGTCAGCCGCTCCGAGATGTGCCACAGCCGCCGCTGCGCGGCCGGGTCGTGGGAGGCGGCGGTGGACTCCACCCGTACCGGGGGGCCGGTGTACTCGTGGTAGCCACCGGGCCCGTAGTACTCGCCGCCCCGGGCGGCCGGATCGGTCGCCGCCCGCAGCGTGGGCCACGCCCCGTGTGACGCGGGCTGCGCGGCCCAGAAGTTGATCAGCCGCAGCCGCGGGCTGATCAGCGCCCGTTCCCAGCCCGGGCTGGTCCGCCACAGCCCGGTGAGCACCACGCCGGGATGAGCGGCGAGCGAGATCGTGCCCGCGCCGGCCGCGGCCAGCCTGGTGCCCAGTTCGTAGCTGAACAGCAGGTTGGCCAGCTTGGACTGCCAGTAGGCGTGGTCCGGGTGGTAGTCGCTGGTCAGCATCAGGTCGTCGAAGTGCATCCCGCCGTAGCGGTGACCCACACTGCTCACCGTCACCACCCGCGAGCCCGGGGTGTCCAGCAGCCGCGGCAGGACCAGCCCGGTGAGCGCGAAAGGCCCGAGGTGGTTGGTGCCGAACGTGAGCTCGAAGCCGTCCTCGGTGTGCTGGGACGGCACGTACATCACCGCGGCGTTGTTGATCAGCAGGTCCAGCCGCGGGCAGCGGGCCAGGATCTCGTCCGCGGCCTGCCGGACCGAGCCGAGGGAGGCCAGGTCGAGGTGCACCGTCCGGACGTCGGCGCTGGGCGCCGCGGACCGGACCTGGCCGGCCGCGTGCCCGGCCCTGGCCTCGTCCCGGCAGGCCAGCACGACGGTCGCGCCGCGCTGGGCCAGCGCCATAGCGGTCTCCAGCCCGATGCCGCCGCTGGCCCCGGTGACCACGGCCACCCGGCCAGCCTGGCTCGGCACGTCGGCGGCCGTCCACCGCCCGGCCCGGCTGCTGTCCATGATCGCCTCCCCGGTGACCTGATCGCCGACCAGAATCTGATAGCCATTAAGATAGGCTCGCCGCTGGGGCTGGGTCAAGGGCGGAAAACCGTTTCGGGGCCGGGGCCGGCCGTGGTTACCCTGACCGTGTGCTGCCCACCGGCCATCTGCTCGCGTTCGCACTGATCTCCTTCGCGCTGATCGTGGTGCCCGGGCCGAACGTGCTGTTCGTGATCAGCCGTTCGCTCACCCTCGGCCGGGCCGCCGGGGTGGGCACCGCGCTGGGCGGCCAGCTGGGCGTCTACCTGCAGGTGGCCGCGGTGGCGTTCGGCATCGGGGCGGTCGTCGAGCGGTCGGTCGCCGTGTTCACCGTGATCAAGCTGGCCGGCGCGGCCTACCTGATCTATCTCGGTGTGCACGCGTGGCGGCACCGCGGTTCGCTGCGGGCGGCGCTGGATGCCCCGGTCCAGCCGAGGAGCACCGGCCGGATCCTCTGGGACGGCACGGTCGTCGGGGCCAGCAACCCGAAGGCCATCGTGTTCTTCGCCGCCGTGCTGCCTCAGTTCGTGAACCGGCCCGCTGGGCACGTGTCGGTACAGATGCTGCTGCTCGGCGCGGTGTTCGTCGCGATCGCCGTGGTGTCCGACAGCACCTGGGCCGTGGCGGCCGGGACGGCGCGGGCGTGGCTGGCCCGGTCCCCACGCCGGCTGGCCCTGGTCGGCGGCACCGGTGGCCTGGTCATGATCGGCATCGGCGCCAGCCTGGCCCTGACCGGGCGCAGAGACTGACCCAGCGGGGGCACTGTAGCGGCCGATTCGCGCTGGTTTAGCGGGGATTACCGTCGCCTGCCGGGGATTCCGCGCCCATCGCGGGTAGGGGGCCTAAGTACGCAACCACGACCAAGCCGCACCGGGGGTGCTGCAGAGATGACCAGTGGTTTCTACGGCCCTGAGGACTTCGGGTCCAGCCCGTTCGACGACTTCCTCGCCCGCATCTACGGCACTGGGGGCCCAGGCCGGCCCACCCGCCGGGTGGACATCACCCGGCTGATGAGCGGGCCGGCCCGCGAGCTGCTCGGCGCGGCGGCCAGCCATGCGGCCGCGCGGGGCGGCCGGGACCTGGACACCGAGCAGCTGCTCTGGGCGGCGGCCAGTATGGAACCAACCCGCACCCTGCTCAGCCGGGCCGGAGCCGACCCGGACGGGCTGGTCCGCGATATCGAAGGCCAGGAGTCCCAGGCCACCCCCAGCGGCGAGCCGCCGCAGCTCACCCCGGGGGCTAAGCGGGCGCTGCTGGACGCGCACCAGATCTCCCGCGCGGTCGGCTCCACCTATATCGGGCCGGAGCACATCCTGTTCGCACTGGCCGTCAACCCGGAGTCCGGCGCGGGCCGGATCCTGGGCGCGGCCCGGGTCACCCCGGAGACGCTGCAGCGGGCGCTGGCCGGCCAGGGCCTGCCGCCGGGCGCGGGCGGTCCTGGCGGCCGGTCGGACACGCCGACCCTGGACGAGTTCGGCCGCGACCTGACCGCCCTGGCCGCGGACGGGAAGATCGACCCGGTGATCGGCCGGGACGGCGAGATCGAGCAGACCGTCGAGGTGCTGTCCCGCCGGGGCAAGAACAACCCGGTGCTGATCGGTGAGGCCGGGGTGGGCAAGACCGCCATCGTCGAGGGCATCGCGCAGCGCATCGTGGACGACGACGTGCCGCAGACACTGGCCGGCAAGCGGGTGGTACAGCTCGAACTGTCCGGCGTGGTGGCCGGCACCCGCTACCGCGGCGACTTCGAGGAGCGGGTGAAGCGGATCATCGACGAGATCCGCGAGCACGGTGACGAGCTGATCATCTTCATCGACGAGCTGCACACCCTGGTCGGCGCGGGCGGCAGCAGCGAGGGCGGGATGGACGCGGGCAACATGCTCAAGCCCGCGCTGGCCCGCGGCGAGCTGCACGTCATCGGCGCGACCACGCTGGATGAGTACCGCAAGAACATCGAGAAGGACGCCGCGCTGGCCCGGCGGTTCCAGCCTATCCTGGTGCCCGAGCCGACCCCGGACGACGCGATCACCATCCTGCGCGGGCTGCGCGACCGGTACGAGGCGCATCACCAGGTCCGCTACACGGACGAGGCGCTGGTCGCGGCGGTCGAGCTGTCCGACCGGTACATCTCCGACCGGTTCCTGCCGGACAAGGCCATCGACCTCATGGACCAGGCCGGCGCCCGGGTCCGGCTGCGCACCAAGACCCCCGGCCGGGATGTGCGTGACCTGGAACGCCAGGCCGAAGAGCTGCTGCGGGACAAGGACCAGGCGGTGGCCAGCGAGCAGTACGAGCTGGCCTCCCAGCTGCGCGACCAGATCAGCCAGGTCCGGCAGCAGATCGAGCAGCTCGGCGGCGACGAGAGCAGCGTGCCGGAGGTCACCGTCAACGACATCGCCGAGGTGGTGTCGCGTGCCACCGGCGTCCCGGTGACCCAGCTCACCGAGGAGGAGAAGGACCGGCTGCTCCGCCTGGAGCAGCATCTGCACGAGCGGGTCATCGGCCAGGACGAGGCGGTCACCGCGGTGGCCGAGGCGGTCCGCCGGTCCCGGGCCGGCCTCGGCGACCCGGACCGGCCGGTCGGCAGCTTCCTGTTCCTCGGCCCGACCGGGGTGGGTAAGACCGAGCTGGCCCGGGCGCTGACCGACGCGCTGTTCGGGTCGGACAGCCGGATGATCAGGCTGGACATGAGCGAGTTCCAGGAGCGGCACACGGTGAGCCGGCTGGTCGGCGCGCCGCCCGGCTACGTCGGCTACGAGGAGGCGGGCCAGCTCACCGAGGCGGTACGGCGGCGGCCATACTCGGTGGTGCTGCTGGACGAGGTCGAGAAGGCCCACCCGGACGTGTTCAACATCCTGCTGCAGATCCTGGACGACGGGCGGCTCACCGACGGCCAGGGCCGGACCGTCGACTTCAAGAACACCGTGCTCATCATGACCAGCAACCTGGGCTCGGACCTGATCACCCGGCGGGCCGGCACGCTCGGCTTCGCCGGCCGCGCGGCCGGTTCCAGCACCGGGCAGCAGGACGGCCTGCAGGACCAGCTGATGCGGCGGCTGCGCGAATCCTTCCGCCCGGAGTTCCTGAACCGGATCGACGAGATCATCATTTTCCGCTCGCTCGACCAGACCGAGCTGCGCCAGATCACCGGGCTGCTGCTGGAGGAGACCAGGCGCCGGCTGCACGCCCAGGACGTCACCGTCGAATTCACCCCGGCCACAGTGGACTGGATCGCGGACCGCGGCTTCCAGCCCGAGTTCGGCGCCCGGCCGATGCGCCGGGTCATCCAGCGCGAAATCGACAACGAGCTGTCCCGGCTGCTGCTGGACGGGCAGATCCAGCCGGGCCAGCAGGTGACCGTGGACGTCCGCGACGGTCAGCTGGCCTTCGGCCCCCGCGACCAGCGGGCCGGGGCTCCCGCCAGCTGACCGGCGCCCGACCTAGCGAAAGGCAGCGCGATGGAACGAGGAAGCTTCAAGCACGGCGCCCGGCTCGATCAGGAGATGGAGCAGGAGACCGAGAGCATCACGCATACCGGCCAGCCGGAGCACACCGAGGAGTGGCGGGAGACCGAGCCGTTTGAGGAGGAGCACCTGGACGAGGAGCTGCCCCCCAGTGAGCAGCCCGGCGTGCCGGCCGGCATCACCCCGGCCGAGGTGGACCGCCGGTCCGACATCGCCCGCTGGCTGGAGCCGCACGACTTCCCGGCCCGCCGGGACACGATGCTCGGCTACCTGCAGCGGACCGGGGCACCCGACGAGGTCATTGACGCGATCAGCGGGCTGCCCCCGCGCCGGGAGTTCGCCAGCGTGGCCGAGGTGCTGCACGCGCTGGGCCTGCCGACCGAGCACCGCTAGGGCTGGCCGTTAGCGGGCACCGGCCAGCTCGCCGCGGGCCAGTTCCAGGCCGGGCAGTTCCAGCCGCAGCGTGGCCAGCCCGCCGGACAGTGAGCGGACGTCCGGCCAGCCGTGCTGCCGGAGCACGCGCAGGGCCAGGTACGAGCGGTAGCCCGACGCGCAGTACACCAGCACCGGGGCACCGGCTGGGATCTCGCCCAGCCGCCCGCGCAGCTCGGTGTGCGGGATGTTCCGCGCGCCGGGCAGGTGCCCGTCCCGGAACTCGGCGGCCGAGCGCACGTTCGACCAGCACCGCGCCGGCCGGCCTGCTGTCCAGCTCGCGGCCGTGCCACACCCGCAGCTCCCCGCTGAGCAGGTTGCTGGCCGCGAACCCGGCCATGTTGACCGGGTCCTTGGCCGAGCCGAACGGCGGGGAGTAGGCCAGTTCCAGCTCGGCCAGGCCGGGCACGGTCAGCCCGGCCCGGATCGCGGTCGCGATGACGTCGATCCGCTTGTCCACCCCGGCCCGGCCGGTGGCCTGTGCACCCAGGATCCGGCCGTCCGGGGCGAACACCAGCTTCAGGTGCAGCGGCTCGGCGCCCGGGTAGTAGCCCGCGTGGTTCTGCGGGTGCAGGTGCACGCTGTGGTGCGGCACACCGGCCGCGCGGAGCGCGCGCTCGGTCCGCCCGGTCAGCGCGGCCACCGTCCCGAATACCCGCACGATGGCCGTGCCCAGCACCGGGGTACTGACCCCGCCGTGACCGAACAGGTGGTTCGCCGCGGCCCGGCCCTGCCGGCTGGCTGGGCCGGCCAGCGGCACCGACAGCGGGGCTCCGCACACCGCGTCCGTCACCTCGATCGCGTCGCCGACGCCGTAGATGGCCGGGTCGGAGGTCTGCAGGTGCTCGTTCACGAGCAGGGCGCCACGGTCGTTGCGGGCCAGCCCGGCCGCCGCGGCCAGCGTGGTCTCCGGGCGTACCCCGGCCGAGATCAGCACCAGGTCAGCGGCGAGCTGGGTACCGTCGGACAGCTCGGCTACGGTGCGGCCGTCCGCTTCCCGGAGCAAGCTGACCGAGGTGCCCAGCCGGACGTCCACACCGGCCTGGCGCAGCTCCAGCTCGACGGCCCGGGCCATCTCCGGGTCCAGCGCGGGCAGCACCTGGCCGGCCAGCTCGACCAGGGTGACGGCCAGGCCGCGGTGGCGCAGCGCCTCCGCCACCTCCAGGCCGATGAACCCGGCGCCGACCAGCACGGCGTGCCGGGCCCCGGCGGCCAGCAGCCCGCGCAGCGCATCCGCGTCCGGGATGGTCCGCAGTACCCGGACCGCGGGCAGCTGCACGCCCGGGATGGGCGGGACGGCCGGGACCGCGCCGGTGGACAGCACCAGCGCGTCGTAGCTCTCCTCGTACTGCCGGCCGGTGGCGCGCTCCCGGACCAGCACGGCCCGGCGGTCCCGGTCGATGGCCAGCACCTCGTGCCCGGTGCGCACGTCCAGGGCCAGGCTGCGGGCCAGCGAGCCCGGCGTCTGCACCAGCAGGGCATCCCGGTCGGTGATCTCCCCGCCCAGGTAGTAGGGCAGCCCGCAGTTGGCGTAGGACACGTAGCGGTCCCGCTCCAGCACCACGATCTCGGCGTCCTCGGCCAGCCGCCGGGCCCGGGCCGCGAAGCTCATCCCGCCGGCCACCCCGCCGACCACGACGGCTTTCATCGGCACTCCCTCACTCAGGTGAAGACGATCTGCCTCCCGGCCGCCAGGTCATGGAACTCGTCCCGGGGAGGAGTGTCCTGACGATACGGTTCACATGATCATTTTCAGCCGGGAGTGCCGGGCCCAGGCAGGGCCGATGGTCCCGGGACGACGGGACGAAGATCCGGGAGCGGCGGGCCGGCCGGCCCGGTTAACCTCGGCAGGGGCAGCTGCGCCTGCCTGACTGGGAGGCGAGATGCGACAAATGCTGGCCGTGCGGCTGCCGACGGTGGCCACGCTGAACCGGGCACCGCTGCCGCTGGTCGGCCGGGCCCGGGTGTACGCCTGCGGGATCACCCCGTACGACGTCACCCACCTGGGCCACGCGGCCACCTTCGTCTGGGTGGACACGCTGGCCCGGGTGCTGCACGCGGCGGGTACCGAGGTGGTCGTGTGCCGCAACGTGACCGACGTGGACGACGTGCTGCTCGGCGCGGCCAGCCGGGCCGGGGCCCCATTCGGCGAGTTCGCCGCCATCCAGCAGTTCTACTTCGACCAGGATATGGCCGCGCTCGGGGTCCGCCCGCCCGCCCTGCAGCCCCGGGCGCACGCCTACATCGGGCAGGTGATCGCGCTGGCCGCCGGCCTGCTGGCCCGGGATGCGGCCTACCAGCGGGACGGCTACGTCTACTTCCGCGGCGCGTCCGCCGCCGGTCGGGCCGGGCTGGACCGGGCCACCGCGCTCCAGCTGGCCAGCGAGTACGGTGACCACCCGGACGACGCGCGCAAAGATGACCCGTTCGACGTGGCCATCTGGCAGGCGTCCACCGGAGATCAGCCCGCCTGGCAGAGCCCGTGGGGCCCGGGCCGGCCGGGCTGGCATGCCGAGTGTGCGGCGATGGCCGTGCACTCGTTCGGCCCGGCGGTCGACGTCCTGGCCGGCGGCGCTGACCTGCGCTTCCCGCATCACGTCTACCAGGCCGCGGTGGCCGAGACGCTGACCGGGGTGACCCCGTTCGCCCGGGCCCGGCTCAGCGCCGGCGTGGTCCGGGTGAGCGGGGCCAAGATGGCCAAGTCGGCCGGCAACCTGGTGCTGATCAGCTCGCTGCTCGAGGAGTACCCCGCGGGAAGCGTTCGGCTGCTGATTCTGGACCGGAGGTGGGACGAGGGCTGGGACTACGACCGGGCCGGGCTGGATGCGGCCGCGGCGCGGCTGGAGCGGCTGCAGGCCGCGGCCGGGCGGCCGGACCGGACGGTGCCCGGCTCGGGGGACAGCGCGGTGGACGCGGTACGGGCGGCGCTGGCCAGTGACCTCGACGTGCCCGCCGCGCTGCGCATCGCCGAGGAGAACGGGGGGCAGGCGGCCCGGGTGCTCGGCTCGCTGCTGGGCTTGTGGTAGCCGCCGGGCCGGACCGGGAGTACCGCCTCTACCAGGAGCTGGCCGGGTGGTGGCCGCTGATCTCCCCGCCGGGAGAGTACGCGGCCGAAGCGGCCTACCTGGCCGCGGTGCTGCGCACCGCGGCCATCCCGGTGCGCGACGTGCTCGACCTGGGCAGCGGCGGCGGGCACCTGGCCAGTCACCTGACCAGGGAGTTCGCCCTCACGCTGGTGGACTGGTCCGCGGCCATGCTGGCCACGTCCCGGCAGCTCAACCCGGGCTGCGCGCATCATCAGGGCGACATGCGCACGCTGCGGCTGGGCCGGGAGTTCGGCGCTGTGCTGGTGCACGACGCCATCGACTACGTGACCACCGAGGACGACCTCCGGCAGGTCATCGCGACGGCGTTCACGCACTGCCGTCCCGGCGGCATCGCCGTGTTCGTGCCCGACTACACCGCGGAGACATTCCAGCCGGGCCGCGGCGGTGGCGGCAGCACCGCGCCGGACGGCCGCCACGGCAGCTTCCGGGAATGGCGGTCCGACCCGGACCCGGCCGACGAGTGGATCGAGGTGCGCTACGAGTTCGTGCTGCGCGCCGCCGACGGCGCCACCGAGGTGGTGCGGGAGACCCACCGGCTCGGCGCGTTCCACCACGCCACGTGGCTCCGGCTGCTGGCCGGGGCGGGATTCACCGCCGCGGAGGGGACCGGTGCCGAGGTGCCCGGCGGGCAGCGGCCCGCCCATCTGTTCACCGGCCGGCGTCCCCGGCCGCCGGGTGCGCGCGGATGAAGCTGGTGATCGCGGCGGCCAGCCGCTCACCCGCGTCCTCCTGGAGGAAGTGACCGGCCCCGGTGATGACCGGGTGCTCGATGCCCTTGGCGCCGGGCACGGTGTCCAGGAACACCGGCCCCATCGCGCCGGTGATCGGGTCGCCGTCGCTGAACGCGACCAGGAACGGCTTGTCCCAGGCGGCCAGCTTCCGCCAGGCCGCCCGGTTGGCCCCCGACGCCGGATTGTCCGGGGTGGCCGGCACCAGGTTCGGCATGGCCCGCACGCCGGCCATGAACGCCTCGTCCGGGAACGGCGCGTCGTAGGCGGCGCACACCTCGTCCGGCAGCGTGACCTGGCAGCCGGACTGCACCAGTCGGGACACGCTCAGCCTGGGCGCGGTGCGCACCACATCGCGGAAGCGCAGCCATACGTCGGGCATGGGCTGGTCGCCGGTGGGCAGCCCGGTGTTGGCCGCCACCACCCGGGCGAACCGGCCCGGATGCTCGGCGACCAGCCGCAGCCCGATCAGGCCACCCCAGTCCTGCCCGACCAGCGTCACCCCGCGCAGGCCGAGCTGGTCGAACGCGAAGGCCCGGATCCACTCCACATGCCTGCTGTAGCTGTGGTCCGCGATCTCGGCCGGCTTGTCCGACCGGCCGAACCCGGCCAGGTCCACCGCGATGGCGCGCAGCCCGGCCCCGGCCAGTACCGGCAGCATCGTCCGGTACAGGAACGACCAGCTCGGCTCGCCGTGCAGCAGCAGTACCGGCTCGCCATCCGGCGGCCCGTCCTCCACGTAGCCCAGCCGCAGGCCGCCGGCTTTGGCGTAGCGCGGCGGGTAGCCGAAACCAGGCAGACCGGTAAAACGGTCCTCAGGGGTGCGCAGCACTCGCATCCGCCCATGCTGCCACGCGCCGCCGGCCCGGCGGCCGGAGTCGGCTGGCTCCCTCCGCGATAGCCGTATCTGAGCGCCCGCGGCCATTCCGGCCGGCTCCGGCTCAGCGCAGCGCATCGTGCCTGCCGGCGCGGCACAATGCACCGTGCTGCTGGATTGCGCCGGAGCGGGGAATGATGAGGGCGTGACTACCGCGCGGCTGCTGCACGTTGACTCGTTCGCATCGGCACCGTTCACCGGGAACCCGGCGGCGGTGCTGGTGCTGGACCACGAGCCCGGCGACGAATTCGGGGCCCAGGCCGGTGCGGAGCTGAACCAGCCCGCCACCGCCGTGGTCTGGCCGGTCGGCCAGCCCGGCCGGTTCGGGCTGCGCTGGTTCACCGCGGCCACCGAACTGGTGCTGTGCGGGCATGGCACGCTGGCCGCGGCCCGGGTGTTGCTGGACAGCGGCGCCGCGGTGGCCGGGACGGTGTCGTTCGAGACCAGGTCCGGGACGCTGGAGGCCCGCGCCACGGGGGAGTGGGTGCAGCTCCGGCTGCCCAGCCTGCCGCTGGAGCCGCTGGTTGACGAGGCCTCGGCCGACGAGTGCCCGGGGGACGCCGCCCCAGGCGAGGCCGTGCTCGGCGAGGCGGTGCGCCAGCTGCTGCCGGTGCCGGTGACCGCTGTGTTGCGCAACGACTTGGACGTGCTGGCCGTGCTGGGCTCGGCGGACGAGGTTCGGGCGGCCCGGCCGGACCTGGCCGCGCTGCGGCGGCTGCCGGTCCGCGGCCTGATCATCACCGCGCCCGGCCCAGATGGCCCGGACGGCGCGGTCGGCGCGGCCGGGGATGGTGCTGACTTCGTGTCCCGGTTCTTCGCCCCGGCGACGGGGATCGACGAGGACGCGGTGACCGGCTCCGCGCACTGCGCGCTGGGGCCGTACTGGATCGGGCGGCTCGGCCGCGAACCGCTGCTGGGCCGTCAGCTGTCCGCCCGGGGCGGGGTGCTCCAGGTCGCCCTGGACGGGGACAGCGTGCTGCTGTCCGGCCCGGCGCTGGTGCTCTCCGAGGGCAGCTGGCAGGGGCCACCCGGTTAGCGGCGGGACGGCGGGCGGCGCCGGGTAGCTCGTGCGGGACCCGGCCCATGAGTGGCCCCGGGGCACGGGCCGGGCTGGTCCTGCGGGACCCGGCCGGCGCCCGGCACCGGCCCGGCCGGCGCGGCTCTTACTGATTGCTTACGGCCGGCCCCAATAGCCCCGCCAGGCTGGCCGGATGCCGGCCAGCATCCGTGCTGGGAAGGGAGGCAGCCATTCGCGGAATGACGGACGGCCAGCCGCCGGGACGGCTGCCTTCCCCGCAGCCCGGCCCGGTCCATCCCGGCCCGGTCCAGCCCGGCCCGGTCCAGCCCGGCCCGGTCCGGCCGGGGCCTGGGCCGGGCCAGCCTGGGCCGCCGCTCCGCTGGCGCCGCGTCTTTCCCGGCCAGGAGGCCGAACTGCGCCAGGTCCGGTACTGGCTGGCCGAGCTGCTGCCCGACTGCCCGGCCCGCGCCGACGTCGTGACCGTCACCATCGAGCTGGCCACCAACGCGGTGCGGCACTCCGCGAGCGGCCTGGGCGGCTTCTTCGCGGTGGAACTGAGCTGGCTGGCCGACCCGGCCACGGTGCGCATCGCCGTGGCCGACGCGGGCGGGCTGGACAGCCCGCCCGGCCCCGGCCCCGGCCCCGGCCCCGGCGCCGGCGCCGGGCTGGCCGCCCTGCTGGGCACCGGCCCGTTAGCCGTCGTCCCGGCTGCTGCCGGCGCGGCCGGTCCCGCCGGGCCAGGCACTGGTCTCGTCGGCCCCGGCTACCTGGGCAACGGCCCGCTCGGGCCGGCCCGCCGGGCCTGGACCTGCCCGGCGCCGGGCCGCTGGGCAGCGCGGCGCTCAGCGAGTCCGGGCGCGGGCTGCGCCTGGTCGCCGCGCTGGCCACCCGGTCTGGGGTGTGCGGCGATCACCGGGGCAGGCTGGTCTGGGCCGACGTGCTGTGGGCGGGCGACGGGCCAGACCAGGCCGGGTCCCTCGACGGCTACACCGAGGCGCTGCGCGACATCCAGACCGTGCTGGCCGCCCGCTACCCCGAGGCCCGCATCTGGTTCGGCCGGGCCACCATGCAGTGGTGGGCGATGGCCCCCGGTCCCGGCCCCGGGCCGGGCTGGCTGCTCACCGCCGAATCGCCGCTCGACCTGGCCCAGCTGCTGGAGGTGTACCGGGTGACCCAGCGCCCCCCGTCCAGGCGCAGCCGCGGGCGGCACGGCCTGACCGGCCGCCGGCCCGGGCCGCCCGCCGGGCGGCCGGCTGCCCCGCCGCCACGCGGCAGCTGGCGGGCGATGGCCCTGACGCCCTGGCGGCTCCAGCAGGCCCGGGTCCTGGTCAGCTCCCCGGCCCGCGCAGCAGGTCGCTGACCGCCTCCCGGAACACCGCCGTGTGCCGGTCCACGTCGGCTTCCGTGGTCACCGGGGACATCAGCGCCATGTTGTGGAACGGCGTGATCAGCACGCCGCGGTTCATCGCGTGCAGGTGGAAATAGCGCTCCAGCTCGGAATCGGCGGCCTGCTGCGCCTCGGTCCCGGTGCGCGGCGGGGCGGGCTGGAACCGGTACTCGGCCCGGCCGCCCAGCTGGGTCACGTGCCAGCCGAGGCCGAACTCGCCGAGCACGTCCTCGACGCCCCGCCGGAACGTGTTGGCCAGCGGGATCATGTGCTGGTAAGCGGCGCCGGTCAGCACGGTGCCCAGGGTGGCCCGCATCGCGGCCAGGGACAATGCGTTACCGGCCAGCGTGCCGCCGATACCGCCGGTGTCCTCGTAGTCCGCGTCGGTCTGGGCCAGCATCCGCCCGGCCGCATCGCCGGCGATGCCCAGGGCCCCGGACGCCACCCCGCTGCCGATGGCCTTGCCCATGGTGACCATGTCCGGGTCCAGGTCCCAGGCCGCGGTGCAGCCGCCCGGGCCGGCCGACAGGGTGTGCGTCTCGTCGATGATCAGCAGCGTGCCAGTGGCCCGGGTGAGCTCCCGCAGGGCCTGGTGGTAGCCGGGGTCGGGGAGGATGATGCCCATGTTGGTCATGGCCGGCTCGGCCAGCACGCAGGCCACCCGGCCACCGGCCAGGGCCGCCTCGAGCTGCGTGATGTCGTTGAACTCGACCGCGACCGTGGTTTCGGCCGGGTCGACCGGCGGCCCCACGTTGCCCTCGCGGGACGCGGTGCTGCCGTCGGCCGCCCGTACCGCGAACGTCTCGTCCACCGAGCCGTGGTAGCAGTAGCTGAACACCAGGATCTTGCCCCGGCCGGTGACCTGCCGGGCAATGCGCAGCGCGGCGCGGTTCGCGTCGGTCGCGCTCAGTGTGAACAGCCAGTGGGCTACGCCGAACCGGCGGGCGAGTTCCTCGGCTACCCAGAGCGAGTCCTCGGTGGGCAGCATGGTGGTGATGCCCCGCTCGGCCTGGGCGGCCACCGCGGCCAGCACGGCGGGCGGCCCATGGCCGGTCATCGCGCCGGTGTCGCCCAGGCACAGGTCCACGTAGTCGTGCCCGTCCACGTCGGTGATCCGGGCGCCCGACGCGCGGGCCGCGAACGGCGGGAACCCGCCGGCCCAGCGCATCATCCACGGCATCGGCACGCCGCCGATCAGCGACGCCTGGCCACGCGCGAACAGGTCCGCGGAGCGCGGGTGCCCGTCCGCGAACCGGCGGAGCTCCCGCTGGGTCAGCTCGGCCAGCCAGGCCCGGTCGATCGGGGCTGGCTGGTGGCCGGTCACGGCTGCACCGCTGGATCCCATACGACAACTCTTTCAGTTGCTGATGGCCGCAAACACTACTGTTTCCGCAGCGACTTGGACGTCTCCAGAAGTTTTCCGTACCTGGGGCATCCCGGTCAACCGGGTCGCCGGGCCTGGAACCGCCCGCCCGGCCCGATCATGTGCTCCGGGAACCAGTCATGTGCTCCGGGGGAGTTGTGAAGAAACTGCGCCACAGGACCGGAACCCGCCACAAAGCCGATGGCAACACTGCGACCGGCGCAGGCTGCTGAGTTAACCGCCGCCTGCGGGGCCGGCCGGACTCGGTCAGGTGCTCCGGCCGCAGGCCGAAGAACAGCGCGAGCATGACCAGCAGGTCCAGGAGCGCGATCAGCCCGCCGACGTACACCCCAGCGGGGCCCAGCGAGGCCAGGTAGCCACAGAACGCCAGGACCACGATCATGGCGCCTAGCGCCCGCGGCCGCCCGCTGTGCGCGAGCCGTTCCGGCACCTCGTACGGCGCACGGTGCACGTAGTTGTCCGTCTCAGCCTTGTCCTGGGCGATCTTGAGCCACAGATCGTAGAGTTCCGGGGCCTTCTCCCGCAGCAGCACCGCCTGCTCGGCCGACGGGATTTCCTGCGCCGGGTCCGGCCGGTGCCCGGCCGTGTCCGCCATCCGGTCCGACACCAGGCTGGCCAGCCGCTCCAGGTCCAGCGCGGCCGGGCTGGCCGGGCCCTCCGCGGCCGCCAGCCCGGACCCGGCTGGCCCACTGGCGGGCCGCTGGCCGCTGGGCGGTACCGGGGAGACCGGGGCCGTGGCGGCCAGGGGGGTGCGCTCGTCATGCAGGCTGGGCAGGTCCGCCGGGCCCGGCCGGCCATCCTTCCGTGGACGGCCTGGCTGGCCGGCCTTACCCGGCGGGCCTGGCTGGCTGGCCTCACCTGGCAGGTCTGGGGCGCCCGCTTTCCCAGGCAGGTCCGGCGGGGCAGGCGGTGCCGCCGGGTCAGGGACGGCTGGTACGCCCGCGGGCGGTCCGACCGGCGCCCCGGGTGGCACCGGCGCTCCAGATGGCCTGGCTGGCACCGGCGCTCCAGATGGCCCGGGTGGTGGCCCACCCGGCCGTTCCGGCAGGCTGGCCGCGGGGGGCTGGCCGCCCCGGTTGGCCGTGCCCGGCTGGTCGGGCGCGCTGGGCCGCCCGGGCCCGGGCTCCGCCGGGTGGCCTGGCTGGATCGGCCCGTCCGGGTCGGTCATCGGGGCAGGCCCGCGCGATGCCGCTCGGCGGCCCGCATGACCGCCTCAGAATGCGCTTCCTGAATTGTTCTCGTCGCGTGCTGGAAAGGACCTTCCGGGGAAATGTGCCCGGCTTCAGGCAGCTGGCTCCGGAGCGCCCGGTAGATGACCGCTCCAGTGATATCGAAAAGCGCAGCGGCACCAAAGGCAAATGCCAGAACGCGGCCCGCTGACCTGTCCGTCGGCATACGGGCTACTTTCCCGCTTAGCCACACCACAAAACTGTGGCCCCACTATGCCTAGTCCCTTGTGCGGTTACTTCTTCCCATATACATGGACAAAAGCACCACAGTGCCGGGCGGCGGCCCGGGGCCGCGCTGGGCGGCGCCGGGCCGCGCCGGGTGGCTGGGGCGAGCTGGCCGGGCGGGCGTTAAGCAGACAATCAGAGCCGGGACCAGGCCTGGGTCAGCACGTTGCGCAGGATCTGCTCCATCTCGGTGAAATGCTCCGGGCCGCAGGTAAGCGGCGGCGAGAGCTGGATCACCGGGTCGCCGCGGTCGTCCGCGCGGCAGACCAGGCCGGCGTCGAACAGGGCCTGGGACAGGAACCCACGGAGCAGCCGCTCCGACTCCTCGTCGGTGAACGTCTCCCGGGTGGCCTTGTCCTTGACCAGCTCGATGCCGTAGAAGTAGCCGTCCCCCCGCACGTCGCCGACGATCGGCAGGTCGGACAGCTGCTCCAGGGTGGCACGGAACGTCGCCTCGTTGGCCCGCACGTTGCCCAGCAGGTCTTCCTTCTCGAACACGTCGAGGTTGGCCATGGCCACCGCGCAGGACACTGGATGGCCGGCGAACGTAATCCCGTGCAGGAACGTGGCCGAGCCCTCGTTGAACGGCTCCATCAGCCGGTCCCGGACCAGCATGCCGCCGAGCGGGGCGTATCCGGAGGTCACGCCCTTGGCGAACGTGATGATGTCGGGCTGGTACCCGTAGCGCTGCGAGCCGAAGTAGTGGCCCAGCCGGCCGAACGCGCAGATGACCTCGTCGGACACCAGTAGCACGCCGTACTGGTCGCAGATCTCCCGGACCCGGGCGAAGTATCCGGGCGGCGGCGGGAAGCAGCCGCCCGAGTTCTGCACCGGCTCCAGGAACACTGCGGCCACCGACTCCGGCCCTTCACGCAGAATGGCCCGCTCGATCTCGTCGGCCGCCCACAGGCCGAACGCGTTCAGGTCGTGCGCGATGAATTCGGGCGCCCGGTAGAAATTGGTGTTCGGCACCCGGACCCCGCCCGGCGGCAGCGGCTCGAACGGCTCCTTGATCGACGGCAGGCCGGTGATGGCCAGCGCGCCCATCGAGGTGCCGTGATAGGCGATCTCCCGGCTGAGCACCTTGTACCGGGCTGGCTCGCCGATCGTCTTGAAGTACTGCTTGGCCAGCTTCCAGGCCGACTCCACCGCCTCGGAGCCACTGGTGGTGAAGAACACCCGGTTCAGGTCGCCGGGGGCCAGCGCGGCCAGCCGCTCGGCCAGCTCCACGGCACGCGGGTGGGCGTAGGACCAGAGCGGGAAGTAGGCCAGCTCCGTGGCCTGCCGGGCACCCGCCTCGGCGACCTCGCGGCGGCCGTGCCCGATCTGGCTGACGAACAAGCCGGACAGGCCGTCCAGATAGCGCTTGCCCTTCTGGTCGTACACGTACTGGCCCTCGCCACGCACGATGACCGGCATGTCGCCGTCGGCGTACGCCGACATCCGGGTGAAGTGCAGCCACAGGTGACGCCGCGCTGACTCCTGCAGCACCACGTCGGCCGGCCCTCCGGAGCCCACCGCACCGTCGGTAGCCGCCAGTGGCCCCAGCGGGTCGAGCCCGCCGTGCTCGTGCTGAGCGCCGGGCCGGCTGCGGTACGGGTCGGTTGGCGTTGTCATCTGGTCCCCCAGCCATAGGTCTGCTTACGGAGTTTGAGGTACACGAACGTCTCTGTGCTGGTCACGCTGGCCACGCCACGCACCCGGCTGAGGATCTCCAGCAGGTGGCTGTCGTCCTCGCAGACCGCCTCCACCAGCAGGTCGAACGAGCCGGACGTGATGACCACATAGTCGATCTCATCGATCGCGGCCAGCTGGTCGGCCACCTGCTCCAGGTCGCCGCCGCACTTGATGCCAATCATGGTTTGCCGGCTGAAGCCGAGCATCAGCGGGTCGGTCACCGCGACGATCTGCATGATCCCGGCGTCCACCAGGCGCTGCACCCGCTGCCGGACTGCCGCCTCGGAGAGCCCCACGGCCTTGCCGATGGCCGCGTACGAGCGGCGGCCGTCTTCCTGCAGCTGCTCGATGATCTCTTTGGACAGGTGGTCGAGGGCGGCGCCCGGGGCGCCTCGTGCGGTCATCCGGCCGTTGCGGGCAGCGGGTGGCGGCTCCCCGCTCAGCCCGCCGGGGATCGCCGGCACCCCGGGAGAATGAGCCATGCGGTCCTCCTCTGCAAGCCATCGTGTCATGCAGGTACCACTTGTCAACTGATTTCGTTGCTCTGCATGGTATATGCAACGGATTCACTTGTTCATGTTTCATTTCTCTGCGAGTGTCGGAGGCATCGGCGGCTGACCGCAAAGTCCCAGGCAGCTGGCCACGATTCAGGAACCTGTCCCAGGAGGCGGACCTTGACGGCAACCACCCAGCCCGGCACCAGCCTGGTCGAGCTGAAGAACTTCGTGAACGGCGAGTTCGCCGTGGCCACGGCGGGCCAGGCCAGCGAGGTCGTCGACCCGAGCACCGGGCAGGCCTACGCGCTGGCCCCGGTGTCCGGGCCGGAGGATGTGGACGCCGCGCTGCGCAGCGCCGAGGCGGCCCGGGAGACGTGGCGGGACGCCACCCCGGCGCAGCGCAGCCTGGCCCTGCTCAAGATCGCTGAGGCGGTCGAGGCGCGGGCCGCCGAGCTGACCCAGGCCGAATGCCGGAACACTGGCAAGCCGGTGGCGCTCACCCTGGCCGAGGAACTGCCGCCGTGCGTGGACGAGCTGCGCTTCTTCGCGGGCGCGGCGCGGATCCTGCAGGGCAGCGCGGCCGCGGAGTACATGGCTGGGCACACGTCGATGGTCCGGCGCGAGCCGGTCGGCGTGTGCGCCCAGGTGACGCCCTGGAACTACCCGCTGATGATGGCGATCTGGAAGATCGCGCCGGCCATCGCCGCCGGGAACACCGTGGTGCTCAAGCCGTCGGACACCACGCCGGTGTCCACGCTGCTGCTGGCTGAGATCGCGGCCGAGTTCCTGCCGGCGGGCGTGCTGAACGTGATCTGCGGCAACGCCGCCACCGGCCACGCGCTGGTCAGCCACGACATCCCGCAGATGGTCTCGATCACCGGCTCGGTCCGGGCCGGCATCCAGGTCGCCCAGGCCGCCGCGGCCGGGCTCAAGCGGGTGCACCTGGAACTGGGCGGCAAGGCGCCGGTGGTGGTGTTCGACGACGCCGACGTGGCCCAGGCCGCCGAGGGCATCGCCGGGGCCGGCTTCTTCAACGCGGGCCAGGACTGCACCGCGGCCACCCGGGTGCTGGCCGGGCCGGGCATCGCCGCCGACCTGACCGACGCGCTGGCCGGGCAGGCCCGCAATACCACGGTGGGCGGCCTGGACGTGCCGGACGCCGACTACGGCCCGCTCAACAACCCGAACCAGCTGGCCCGGGTGTCCGGCTTCCTGAGCCGGGTACCGGACCACGCGGACGTGGTGACCGGCGGGCACCAGGTGGGGGAGCGCGGCTACTGTTTCGCGCCCACCGTCGTCAGCGGGCTGCGCCAGGACGACGAGATGATCCAGGACGAGATCTTCGGCCCGGTGATCACCGTGCAGCGGTTCAGCTCCGAGGACGAGGCGGTGGCGTACGCCAACGGGGTCAAGTACGGGCTGGCGGCCAGCGTGTGGACCAGGGATCACGGCCGCGCGATGCGGCTGGCCCGGCTGCTCGACTTCGGCGCCGTGTGGATCAACACGCATATCCCGTTCGCGTCTGAGATGCCGCACGGCGGGTTCAAGCATTCCGGGTACGGCAAGGACCTGTCCATGTACGGGTTCGAGGACTACACCCGGATCAAGCACGTGATGAGTTACCTGGGCAGCTAGCGCCCGGCCCGGGTACGGTGCGACCCGGATCAGCATCCTGCCGCAGGTTTTTCGTGTTCGGCAGTGCCATCTTCGCGGCCGGAATCCTGTGCGCGCTGGCCAGCATCGTGGTAGCCAGGAGGCAGGCTTAGCCGGCGGGCGGCGGGGGAGGACTCATGGAGCAGCCGCGGCGTCGTGACGCGCTGGCGCTCGGTGGCCTGGCCGCCGCCGGGCTGGCGCTGGCCGGGTGCTCTGCCGGGGCCCCGCTGCCCACGGCCATGAAAGCGCAGAACCCGGTGACCGCTTTCTGGTCCCGGCAGCGGCGGCACAGCCAGGTGAACTTCGCCAACTGGCCGCTGTACATCGACACCGGGCACAAGACGCTGCAGGAGTTCACCGCGGCTACCGGCATCACGGTCAGCTACTCCGAGGTCATCCAGGAAGTCAGCTACTGGGTCAACAAGATCAGCCCGATTCTCCGGTCCGGCCAGTCGATCGGCTACGACCTGATGGTGGTGACCAACGGGTTCTGGTTTTCTGAGCTGGTCAGCTACGGCGAACTGCTCCCGCTGGACCAGACCATGCTGGCCAACTTCCACAAGTACGCGGCCCCCCGGTTCCAGCACCGCTCGTTCGACCCCGGGAACACCTACAGCATCCCGTGGGCGTCCGGAACGACCGGGATCGCGTGGAACCCCAAGTACATCCAGACCCCGGTGACCAGCCTCGACGAGCTGTGGAACCCGGCCTACAAGGGCCGGGTCGGGATGTTGACCGACATCCAGGACCTGGGCAACTTCGGCCTGCTCAAGCTGGGCATCGACCCGGAGACGTCCACCCCGGCCGACTGGCGGGCCGCGGCCCGGGTGCTCACCCAGCAGCGGCACGCGGGCCAGGTCCGCGGCTACTACCAGCAGTCCTACATCGACGAGCTGGTGGCCGGGAACACCTGGATCTCGATGGCCTGGTCCGGGCGACATCTTCCAGCAGAACCTGTCCTCCGGTACCGACCTCAAGTTCGTCATCCCGGACGAGGGCGGCACGCTGTGGACCGACAACATGATGATCCCCAAGTACGCGCAGAACCCGGTGGACGCGATGCTGCTGATGGACTGGTACTACCAGCCCCGGATCGCCGCCCAGCTGACCGAGTCGATCAACTACATCAGCGCCGTGCCGGCCGCGCGGCCGATCATCGCGGCGGACGCGGCCAAGGCCAGCGGCAGCACCAGGTCGCTGCTGCACGAAGTGGCGACCAGCGAGCTGGTCTGGCCGTCCGCCGCGGACTACAAGCGGCTGTACAACTACCCCGACGTGAGCGGCAAGCTGCAGGCCGTCTACGAGTCGATCTTCAATCCGGTCATCACCTAGCATGCTTAACGCCCGCACCCGGCCAGCCGGCGACCAGCGCCGCGTGGCCGCACTGGCCGCCGGGTCGCTGCGCGGCGCGCGCCCGGTCAGCTACTGGCTGGACCAGCCGGACGCGCCCGGCCGCGGCCCCCGCGCTGCGCGGTGTGCAGACCGCTGACCTGGCCGTGGTCGGCGGCGGGTTCACCGGCCTGTGGACCGCGCTGCTGGCCAGGGAACGCGACCCGGCCCGGGACGTGGTGCTGCTCGAGGGGCGCACGGCCGGCTGGGCGGCGTCCGGCCGGAACGGCGGCTTCTGCTCGGCCAGCCTGACCCACGGGCTGGCCAACGGCCTGGACCGGTTCGGCGCCGAGATGCCCACCCTGGAGCGGCTCGGCCGGCAGAACCTGGCCGGGATCGCGGACGCGGTGGCCAGGTACTCGATCGACTGCGGGTTCGAGCGCACCGGCGAGCTGGTCGTGGCCACCCAGGACTGGCAGCTGCCCGGGCTGGCCGAGACGGCCGCGGCCGCCCGCGGCCTGGGTGGCGGCCCGGTGCTGCTGGACGCGGCCGGCGTGCGGACCGAAATCGATTCCCCGACCTACGTAGGCGGGCTGTGGGACCGGGACGGCTGCGCCCTGGTGGACCCGGCCCGGCTGGCCTGGGGGCTGCGCCGCGCCTGCCTGGCCGCCGGGGTGCGGATCCACGAGCAGTCGCCGGTGACCCGGATCAGCCGGGACGGCGGCGGGCTGCGGCTGGCCACGCCGCGGGGCAGCGTGCGGGCGGCCGCGGCCGCGCTGGGCACCGGCGCTTTCCCGCCGTCGCTGCTCCGCCGGCTGAAGCTGTACCTGGTCCCGGTCTACGACTACGCGCTGATGACTGAGCCGCTGTCGGCCGGGCAGCTGGCCAGCGTCGGCTGGCAGCACCGGCAGGGCCTGGCCGACATGGGCAACCAGTTCCACTACTACCGGCTGACCCGGGACAACCGGATCCTGTGGGGCGGCTACGACGCGGTCTACTACAACGGCGGCCTGATCACCGCGGCGCAGGACCAGCGGCCGGCCACGTTCAGCCTGCTGGCCGGCCAGTTCTTTGAGACGTTCCCGCAGCTGGCCGGGTTGCGGTTCAGCCATGCCTGGGGTGGCGTGATCGACACCTGTGCCCGGTTCTGCGCGTTCTACGGCACCGCGCACGGCGGGCGGCTGGCCTACGCGGCCGGGTACACCGGGCTGGGCGTCGGGGCGTCCCGGTTCGCCGGCCAGGTCATGCTGGACCTGCTCGGCGGCGAGCCGACCGAACGGACCGAGCTGGCCATGGTGCGCAGCAAGCCGGTTCCGTTCCCGCCCGAGCCGGCCCGGTCCGCGGTGATCCAGCTCACCCGGGCCTCGCTGGCCCGCGCGGACCGCTACCAGGGGCGCCGCGATCTGTGGCTCCGCACCCTGGACCGGCTCGGGCTGGGCTTCGAGTCCTGACCCGCCCGGGCGGACAGGCCCGTGCATCCCGGCCCGGTGGGTCCCAGCCTGCCCCGGCGGTACGGCCCGTGCATTCCCGGCCCGGGTGGGTCCCAGCCCGCCCCGGCCCTACGGCCCGTGCATTCCCGGCCCGGTGGGTCCCAGCCCGCCCCGGCCCTACGGCCCGTGCATATCTACTCACGGGTAATGTTTTCGGTGTTCACCAATTAACTCGCCGTTCACGGATAATGGCAGAGTCTGGCCGAGCGGGAAGGTGGCAGCTGATGACGGACGGGTGGCTAAGTGCGCCGCTCCCGGCGGCCCAGGGTGAGCCGGTGGACTTCGACACCAGCGTGGCGCACATCGCGCGGGTCTACGACTACTGGCTGGGCGGCAAGGACAACTTCGCCGCCGACCGGGAAGCTGGCGAGGAGGCCCTGGCGGCCTACCCGGACCTGGTCTCCTCGGTCCGGGCCAACCGGGCGTTCCTGGCCCGCGGAGTGCGGTACCTGGCCGAGGCCGGGGTCCGCCAGTTCCTGGACATCGGCACCGGGATTCCCAGCGCCAACAACACCCATGAGGTGGCCCAGCGGGTAGCCCCGGGCAGCCGGGTGGTCTACGTGGACAACGACCCGATCGTGCTGGCCCATGCCCGCGCCCTGCTGGTGGCCGGCCCGGAAGGGGCGACCGACTACCTCGACGCCGATCTGCGCGACACCGCGAAGATCCTCGGGCACGCGGCGGGCTTCCTCGACTTCTCCCGGCCAGTCGCGGTCATGCTGGTGGCCGTGCTGCACCTGATCGGCCCGGACGATGACCCGTACGGCATCGTCCGGCAGCTGATAGACGCGGTGCCGCCGGGCAGCTACCTGCTGCTGTCCCACGTGGCCTCGGATATCGAGCCGGCGAAGATGGCCGAGATGGGCAAGCGGCTGAACCGGCTGCTGGCCCAGCAGGGCTGGTACCGGAACCGGGCTGAGGTGACGGAGTTCTTCGCCGGCCTGGAACTGGTCGAGCCCGGTGTGGTCCCGGTGCAGCAGTGGCGGCAGGACTCCGAGGTGGAGGGGGC
This sequence comes from uncultured Actinomycetes bacterium, assembly GCA_963834515.1. Lineage (GTDB taxonomy): Bacteria > Actinomycetota > Actinomycetes > Streptosporangiales > Streptosporangiaceae > RYN-230. The sequence goes on from CAWICB010000007.1 coordinate 61,507, forward strand.
CCGCCGGTCCGCCATGTGGGGCGCAGTGGCCCGGAAGACCACCTGACCCAGGCTAGCTGCCGCGGAACATCGGCTGGCGTTTCTCGGCGAACGCCCGGAGGCCCTCGAGGTAGTCGCTGCTGTCGTACGCTTCGCGGCGCAGTCCCTGGATGCGTTCGTAGGTCTGAGCCGCGATCGGCTGGTAGTCACACAGCACCCGGAGCTGTTCCTTGATGACCGCCATGGCCATGGGCGACTTGGTCGCGATCGTCGCGGCCATGTCGAACGTGAACGCTTCGAGCTCTGCCGAGTCCACCAGATGGTTGATCAGCAGCCATTCGCTGGCCTTCTGGGCGTCGATCGGCGCGGCGGTAAAGAACATCTCCTTGATGAGGTTGATCGGCAGCCGCCCCAGGAAGTGCAGCAGCCCGGTCGTGTTGTAGGGCAGGCCCAGGTTGGCGGCGGTGATGGCGAAGGAGGCCGTCTCGTCCGCGGTGACCAGGTCAGAGCTGAGCACCAGGTCGAGGGCGCCGCCCCAGACCGTGCCGTGCACCATGGCGATGACCGGCGCCGGGAACGTGCGGATCGCGCGGAGCAGCCCTTCCAGATGGTCGTTGTAGCCCAGCGGGTCACGGCGGCCCCGGGGCAGCTCGTCGATGTCGTGCCCGGCGGACCAGACGCGCATGCCGGGGGCGGCACGGAGCACGACGGCCCGGACCTGCTGGGCTTGCAGGCTGGCCAGCCCGGCGATGACACCGTCCGCGAGCCGGGCCCCGATAGCGTTCCGCTTCCGCTCGTCGTTCAGGGTGATGACACCCACCTGCCCGAGTACCTCGGTCTGGACGACGCCGGCCGCGCGGCCGCCCAGGGGGCGGACCGCCGGGCCGGGCCGATGACCCGGCGGCGGATTACCTTCCCCGCTGGCCAGGGTCACGTAGGTCTGGGCCAGCATGTCCTTTCCTGCGCCCAGAACGGTGGTCACCAGCTGGAGCACCTCGAGCCGCCGATCGTCGGGCAGCGCACTGGCCGCGTGCCGCCAGATCATCTCGCCCAGCAGGTTGAACGCCCCCTGGATCTCGGCCAGGTCGGCGCCCGCGGCGAACCGGCCCGCGGCGATCTGCTGGGACGGAGTGATGATCGGGTCTGCGCTGCCTTCGTCCACGCACTGCAGCACCAGGTCGAGCAGCTCGCAGGTGTCGCGGCGGTGCTGCTCCAGGCTGGCCGCCTGCTGGCCGTCCGGGGCGCGCTGCCCGAGTGCCACCACCGTATCGCTGATCACCCGGTCCCGCACACTAGCCGGGATCGCTGCTGCGTTCATGACCGTCACCTCCGTGGCGCCCCGCCCGCCGGTATGAGACGGCACTCCCTCGCGCGCTTCGGGCCTGCCCCCTCCGCTACTGCCAGCCTGCGCCGGCCGGCCTGCCCTGGGAAGGGGCGAATGCCCCTGACCGGCCTGGTTCAGCGGCGGGCACGGTGCCCGGCGACGGCGGTGAACGCGATGGTCTGGGTCCACCAGGACGGGTCCGCATACTGGGCCAGGAACGCGTCGATCAGCCGGCCGTCGAGCCGGCCCGACGCCACCAGCCGGGGGCGCAGCTCCGCGACCGTCTCCCGCCAGTACTCGGCCCACGGCGAGCCACCGGGATACAGTGCGGTCTCGGCCGTGGCCGTGACGCCGTCCAGGCCCAGGCCAGACAGCAGGGCAGGCAGCTTACGGCCGATGAAATAGTCGATGCCCTGGTCGCGCGACCAGGCCAGCCAGCCGTCCCAGAACGCCCGGATGCCGGCCGGCTCAGCCGCGCCGACCGGCAGGAAGTCGGGCTCGATGAGCAGCACCGCGCCGCCCGGCCGGGCGCTGGCCACCAGGTTGGCCACCGCGGTCGCCGCGTCGCCGACGTGGTGCAGCACGGCCCGGGCCGTGACCAGGTCGAAGCCGCCTGGCTCGACCGGCCCGGCCAGGATGTCGCCAGTGCGGAACTCCACCCCGGTCACGGCCGGGTCAGCCAGCGACACGTCCAGGTTGACCGCCACCGCCTGCCCGCCGGGCGTGACCCGCCTGGCCAGCCAGGCCGACATGGAGCCGTTGCCGAAGCCCACTTCCAGCGTCCGCGCGCCCGGCTGGGCGGCGCCGAGTTCGTCGATGTGCCGCCGGTGCATCGGGTCGAGCAGCCGGGACATCAGCGTCAGCCGCTGCCGCTCGCCCTGCTGATGATGATCAAGCACATACTCTTCTGGCATACCATCCCCCACCGCCAGCCTGCCCAGGCCGCCCGGTCGTTACGCGGTGCGTTCGGCCACGTATTTGGAAACACTGCACCACACAGTGCGTGAACCGGGAACTGGGCGGCTGCCGCCCCCCAGCCGCGGAAGCCTGGGCGCACCGTCTGGTGGCCTGCGTCACCGGGACAGCAGGGCCGCGGCGGTGCGGCGGGCGCCGTCGCGGGCGAGCCAGGTGAGGTGCTCGGTGAGCAGGTCGCGGAGCACCGCCGACTCGGCCAGGTCGCCGAACACCTCCCGGATCCCGAGCAGCGCCCGGGCCACCCGGCCGGCCTGGTCAGCCCCCTCCTCGGCCCCGGCCGCGCTCCCCACGCCTGCCCCGGCGAGCCGGGCGCGCAGCAGCCCGGCCAGCGGGTCATCGACCGGGAACGGCTGTCCGTCATCCGCCCGCCCGGCCCATACGTGCCGCATCCAGGCGGCGACCGCGAGCGCCGCCCAGACCGGCGTCCCGCCGGCCTGAAGCCGGTCCGCGACCGTGCCGAGCAGCCGCTGTGGCAGCTTCTGGCTGCCGTCCATGGCCACCTGCGCACACCGGTGCTGCAGGGCGCTGTTGCCGAACCGGCGGAGCACCTGCTCCGCGTAGCCATCCGGCTCCATGCCGGCCGGCGGGTCCACGGTCGGCGCGGCGTCGTCGATCATCAGCCGGTGCGCGCTGGCCGCGAGGACGTCGTCGCGGACCGCGTCCACGATGAACTCGTACCCAGCCAGCCCGCCGAGGTAGGCCAGGGCCGAATGCGCGCCGTTGAGCAGGCGCAGCTTCACCTTCTCGTAGGGCGCGACGTCGGCCACCAGTTCCGCCCCGGCCTTCTCCCAGGCCGGCCGGGGGGCGGCGAAGCTGTCCTCGATGACCCACTGGGTGAACGGCTCGGCCACCACCGCGCCCAGGTCGCGCACCCCCAGCAGCGTCGCCACGTCGGCGCGGTCCGCGCCGGAGGTGGCGGGCACGATCCGGTCCACCATGGTGGCGGGAAAGGTGGCCTGTGCGCGGATCCAGCCGGGCAGCGCGGCGGCCGCAGCGTGCCGGGCCGCGTACGCCTCCGCGTAATCCAGCACGAAGCCGCGCACGGTGGGCCCGTTGGCGGGCAGGTTGTCGCAGCACAGCACCGTGACGGGGCCGCTGTCGGCCGCGGCCCGGGCGGCCAGCCCGGCGGTCAGCTGGCCGATCACGGTCTGCGGTGGGCGCCCGGCCAGGTCAGCGGCGATCTCCGAATCCGCCAGCTGCAGCCGGCCGGTGGCCGGGTCGCCCCGGTAACCCTTCTCCGTCACCGTGAGGCTGACGATGCTCACCTCCGGCCGGGCGATCCGCCTGGTAACCGCCGCGGGGTCGGCGCCCGCGTAGCGCACCTCGCGGACCGCGCCAATCACCTGGGGCCTGGCCTCCGCGCCGTCCCGCACCAGCAGGGTGTACAGGTTGTCCTGCGGCGCGAGCTGCTCGACCACCCGCGGGCTGCGCTGCGTCACGCCGCAGCTTCCCCAGTCGCCACACTCCTCGGTGTACCAGGCCTGGTGCGCGCGGTGGAACGCGCCGATACCCAGGTGAACGATGCGGACCCGGCGCTGGCGCGGGTCGATGGCCGGGCGGAACGCGGCGGGCAGCCGGGGCAGTTCGGCCAGGCTGAGCCTGCGGTCCCGGGCTGGCCTCCCGGGCGAGCCCGTGGTCTCCGTCACAGCACCGCTCCGAGCTGCCACGGGGTGAACTCCTCCTCGCCGAACCCCAGCTGCTCGCTGGCGGTGCGCTGCCCGGAGGCGGTGGCGAGCACCAGATCGAAGATGCGCTGGCCCAGCTCGGCCACGGTGGCGCTGCCATCGGCGATCTCGCCGCAGTTCACGTCCATGTCCTCGGTCATCCGGCGGTAGGTCTCGGAGTTCGAGCAGAGCTTCAGGCTGGGCGTCGGCTTGCCGCCGAACACCGAGCCGCGCCCGGTTGTGAAGCACACCACCTGCGCCCCCCCGGCGACCATGCCGGTCACCGACACCGGGTCGTATCCGGGAGTGTCCATGAAGACCAGGCCGGTCTCGGTGACCGGCTCCGCGTAGCGGTAGACGGCCCGCAGCGGGGTGGTGCCGCCCTTCGCGACCGCGCCGAGCGACTTCTCCGTGATCGTCGTGATGCCGCCCGCCTTGTTACCGGGCGAGGGGTTGCCGTCCAGCGTGCCGGCGTCTTGCGCGGCGTACGCCTCCCACCAGGCGATCCGGTCCCTGATCGCGTCGGCGACGGCAGGCTCGGCGGCACGGGCGATGAGCAGGTGCTCGGCACCGTAGATCTCCGGCGTCTCGCCCAGCACCGCGGTGCCGCCGCAGCCGACCAGCAGGTCCGCAGCGGCGCCGAGCGCCGGGTTGGCGGTGATGCCTGAGTAACCGTCCGAGCCGCCGCATTCCAGGCCCAGGATGAGCCGGCTGGCGGGCACCGGCACGCGGCGGGCGGCGTCCGCGGCGGGCAGCAGTTCGGCCAGCGCGTCGAGGCCGGCCCGAACCGCGGCGGTGGTACCGCCCGCCTCCTGGATGCTCAGGGTGGCCGCCGGGGTGGAGCCGCCGGTGAGGTCCAGGTCGGCGAGCTGGTTGACCTCGCAGCCGAGCCCGACCGTCAGGATGGCGGCGAAGTTCGGGTGCGCGGCGTACCCGTGCAGCGTCCTGCGCAGCAGCCGGATCCCTTCGCCTGCGAGGGTCATTCCGCACCCGGTGCCATGGGTGAGGGCGACGACGCCGTCCACGTTCGGGAACGAGCCCAGGCGGCGCTCGGCCTCCCGTGCGATCAGCTTCGCCACGGTGGCCGAGCAGTTGACCGAGGTCAGTATGCCGATGTAGTTACGGGTGCCGACCTGCCCGTCCGCCCGGACAAACCCGTCGAACGTGGGCGGCGGGAGCTGCCCGGCCGCCGGGCCCGGGCCGCTGGCGGCCCGGCCCGCGGGCGCCGCGCTGCCCGCCGCGCCGCCCCCGGCCGGCACGGCGCCACCCTGCACGCCCGGCGCGAACTCGAGGTTGTGTGTATGCACGTGCTCACCGGCTGGGATCGGCACCGCCGCCACCCCGATGACCTGGCCGTACTTGCGGACTGGGGCGCCGGCTGCCACCTCCCGCAGCGCGACCTTGTGCCCGCGCGGCACTGGGCCACGGATGGTGAGCGGCTGCGGGCCGGTCGGGCTGTCCAGCCGTTCACCGGGCATCAGGTCGTCCAGCGCCACGGCGATGTCATCCCCCGGTGCCAGCACGAGCAGCCGGGATCGTTCCGAGGTCATCGTGTTCCTCCTTCGTCCAGGCGGTAAGCGCGTTTCGGCAGCCGGTAGGCGAGGTCCCTGGCGACCTCGGCGGCCTCATCAGCGGGCAGCCGGTGCTCGGCGACCAGCCGGGCCAGGAAACCGCAGTCGACCCGGCGCGCCACGTCGTGCCGCACCGGGATGGACGGGAACGCGCGGGTGTCGTCGGTGAACCCCACTGTGTTGTAGAACCCGGCGGTCTCCGTGGTCAGCTCGCGGTAGCGGCGCATGCCCTCGGGGCTGTCGTAGAACCACCAGGCCGGGCCGAGATAGACGGCGGGGTACACGCCGGCCAGCGGGGCCAGCTCGCGCGAGTAGGCCGACTCGTCCAGGGTGAACAGCACCAGCCGCAGCCGCGGGTCGTCACCGAACCGGTCGAGCAGCGGGCGGAGGGCGTGCGCGTAGTCCGTGGCGGCGGGAATGTCGCCGCCCGAGTCCGGGCCGAACTCCGCGTAGAGGAAGCGGTCGTGGTTGCGCACGGCGCCGGGGTGCAGCTGCATCACCAGGCCGTCGTTGACCGACATCCGGGCCGACTCGGTGAGCATCTGGGCGCGGAACAGCTCGGCGTCACCGGGGTCCGGGCAGGCCTGCCCGGCGGCCCGCAGCAGCCGGCCGTACAGCCGGGCCGCGTCGGCGGGATCCAGGTCGGCGGTGCGCGCGGTGAGGTGGCCGTGATCGGTGGCGGTCGCGCCGGCCCGCCGGAAGTCCTCGCGCCGCTGGGCCAGCGCATCCAGGTACCCGGCGTAGCTGCCGGTGTCGGTCCCGGCCAGCTCGCCGAGCCTGGCCAGCTCCGCCAGCCAGCCGGGCTGCTCCGGGTCGGTGACCGGATCGGGACGGAAGGTCGGGATGACCCGCACTTGGGCCCGCGGGCCAGCCAGGCCGTCGGCCGCCAGCCGGGCATGCTGGTCCAGGCTGCTGGTCGGGGAGTCCGTGGTGGCGAGCACTTCGATGCCGAACCGCCGCAGCAGCGCCCGGGGCCGGTAGGCCGGCTCGGCGATCCTCGCCGTCAGCTTGTCGTACACCGCGTCCGCGGTTTTCGGTCCCAGCCGCTCGGTCACGCCGAAGATCTCGGCCAGGGACTGCTCCAGCCAGAGCCGGCTGGGTGTGCCGCGGAACAGGTACCAGTACGCACAGAACGTCCGCCACGCCTCCCGGGGACTGACCTGGACGCGGCCGTGCCGGTCCGGCACTCCGAGCTGCTGCGGTGGCACGCCCTGGCTGTACAGCATCCGGGTGAGATAGTGATCCGGCGTGACGAACAGCGCGGCTGGCTCGGGCAGCGGCGCGTCGTCAGCGAGTAGCGCCGGGTCCACGTGCCCGTGCGGGCAGATCAGTGGGAGGCCGCGGACCTCGGCGTACAGGTCGCGGGCGATGGCCCGGGTCGCCGGGTCGGCGGGGAACAGTCGGTCCGGATCCATCTCCATCATCAGCGCTCCTTGCTGCTTTGACAGCCGTGCTCTCCACCAGTCGTGCCCTCTCCGGCCAGGCCGCTCACCAGTCGTGCACGGTGCCGTCGGCCAGCCGGTTGACCGGCAGGTAGGCAGGCTCATAGGGGTACCTCGCCGCGAGACCCTCGTCGATCGAGACGCCCAGGCCGGGAACCTCGCCGGGATGCAGGTAGCCGTCGCGGAAGCCGTGCGCATGCGGGAAGACCTCAGCCACGATCGGCTCGTGCCGCATGTACTCCTGGATGCCGAAGTTGGGGATGGCCAGGCCGAGATGCACGGCGGCGGCCATGGTGACCGGGGACAGGTCGGTCGCCCCGTGCGAGCCCGATTTCACCCCGTACACCTCGGCCAGGCCGAAGATCCGCCGGACGTGGCTGATGCCACCGGCGTGCCCCACGGAGGTGCGGATGTAATCGATGAGGCGCTCACGGATCAGCCGTTCGCAGTCCCAGACCGAGCTGAACACCTCGCCGATCGCCAGCGGCGTCGTGGTGTGCTGGCGCACCAGGCGCAGCGCATCCTGATTCTCGGCCGGCGTGACGTCCTCCAGCCAGAACAGGTCGTAGGGCTCGAGGGACCGGCCGAGCCGCGCCGCCTCCATCGGGGTCAGCCGGTGGTGCGCGTCGTGCAGCAGGGGCAGTTCGGGGCCGAAGCGCTCCCGGACCTTCTCGAACACGCCGGGGATGTGGCGCAGGTAGGCCCGCGAGTCCCAGGTCTCCGCGGCGGGCTGGGCGCCGCGGGCGGCGGGCTCGTAGCGGCCAGGGGCGACCCCCCGGCCAACGCCGTAGATCGGGCCCAGGCCGGCCACCGCGCTCTGGATCCGCACCGCCCGGTAGCCCAGCTCCAGGTGCCGTTCCACCGAGTCGAACAGCTCGGGCAGGTCATTCCCGCTGGCGTGGCCGTAGGCCAGCACGCCGTCCCGCGCTGCCCCGCCGAGCAGCTGATAGACGGGCAGGCCGGCGATCTTGCCTTTGATGTCCCACAGGGCGACGTCGACCGCCGCGATCGCGGTCATGGTGACCGGGCCGCCCCGCCAGTAGGCCCCCTTGTACAGGTACTGCCAGGTGTCTTCGATGCGCTGGGGATCCCGGCCGATCAGCAGGGGGGTTACGTGGTCGCGCAGGTAGCTGGCCACGGCCAGTTCCCGGCCGTTGAGTGTCGCGTCGCCGATGCCGGTCACCCCGTCGCTGGTGGTCACCTTCAGCGTGACGAAGTTCCGTCCCGGGCTGGTCACGAGGACCTGGGCATCGCTGATCTTCATCGCTCGCCCGGCCCCGGGCCGGCCTGCCAGCCGATCGTCAGTCCCGCGGTATCCGGCAGCGGGGGCAGATCTTCCCCGTCCCGGTCGAAGTAGCCGGGGAACCGGTCGCGGATCGCGGGCAGGGAGCCGAGCACGGTGCGCAGGTGTGCGGTGAGCACCTGATCGGCCCGCGCCGCATCGCCCGCCTTGACCGCGGACGCTATCTCCTCGTGCTGCCCGAGGGCGGCCTCGATGCCATGCGGCTCGGGCAGGCTGAGCCAGCGCACCCGGTTGAGGTGCACGCCCGCCCCGCCCGCCAGCCGGCCCGCCCCGTCGAAGCCGCTCAGCCGCGCGAGCTCGGCATGGAAAAGCTCGTCAGCGTCATAGAATGCCGCGTAGTCCATTCTCGTCGCGGCCTGCCGCTGGGCATACAGCGCGGCATCCAGCCCGCCGCAGGCTTCCCCGGTGCTGGTGCGGCAGCCCACTGCCAGGACCGCCCGTTCCAGGACCTCGCGGATGAACTGAGCCTGGCGGACCTGACGGGTGCTGATCCTGGTCACGGCCGTCCCGCGCTGCGGGGAGATGACGAGCAGCCCGTCCTCGGCCAGCTGCAGGAACGCCTCGCGGACCGGGGTCCGGCTGACCCCCAGGGTGGCGGCGACCTCCTTCTCCGACAGCGTCTGCCCGGGCTCGGCCCGGCACTGCACGATGTCGCGCAGCAGCAGGCGGTATACCTGCCCGCGCACGGAGGACTCTCTGGACTGCCGGCTGGACAGCGCCGGCCCAGGCTGCTGGAGGTCTGGCGTCAGCATGCGGCTCCCGCTCCTGCCGCCCGGGCCGGGTCACTGGCCGCGAAGATCTTTGCCACCTGAACATACTACCATGGTAGTATGCATGCGGTCGCTGAGCCGGCGCGCAGCAATACGTCAGGAGGCATGATGACGGAAGTCGTGGAGGCCATTACGGCGGCCCGCCTGCTCCCGGTGGTGGTGATCGATGACCCAGGGACGGCGCCGCCGCTGGCGGCGGCGCTGCAGCGCGGCGGCGTGCGCTGCGCCGAGATCACCCTGCGGACGGCGGCCGCCGAGGCGGCCGTCCGGGCGATGGCCGCCGATCCCGGCATGGTGGTCGGCGCGGGCACGGTTCTGAACGCGGCTCAGGCGGCCCGGGTCATCGATGCCGGGGCCCGCTACATCGTCACGCCGGGCCTGAGCCTGGAGGTCGTGCGGCACTGCCAGGCCAGATCGGTCCCGGTCTTCCCGGGCATTGCGACCGCGACCGAAGCGCTGGCGGCCCTCGACGCGGGCATCGAGACGGTGAAGTTCTTCCCCGCCGAGCCGCTGGGCGGGGTGGCCATGCTGAAGGCGCTGAGCGCGCCGCTGCCGATGCTGAAGTTCATCCCGACCGGCGGGATCACGGCCGCGAATCTCGCTGGCTACCTCCGCCATCCCGCCGTGCTGGCGGCCGGCGGCAGCTGGATGGTCGCGGCCAGCCTGCTGCGTGCGGGGAACTTCGACGAGGTCACCAGGCTGACGGCGGAAGCCGTGGCGATCGCGGCCGCCGATTAGGAGAGGAACCCTATGGCTCTCATCGAGACCAGGCCGGCCGAGGAATGCCGGTTCGACGAGATCTCCCTCGGCGAGGTCATGTTGCGTTTCGACCCCGGGGATACCCGGATCAGGACGGCCCGGTCGTTCCAGGTCTGGGAGGGCGGCGGCGAGTACAACGTGGCCCGCGGGCTGCGCCGCTGTTTCGGGCTGCGGACCGGGGTGGTGACGGCGTTTGCCGACAATGACATCGGCCGGCTGGCGGAGGATTTCATCCTGCAGGGCGGCGTCGATACCTCGCTGATCCGCTGGGTTCCGTTCGATGGCGTCGGGCGGACCGTCCGTAACGGGCTCAACTTCACCGAGCGCGGCTTCGGCGTGCGCGGGGCCCGGGGCGTGTCCGACCGCGGGCTCACCGCGGCCAGCCAGCTGCGGCCGGGTGACATCCCGTGGGAGCACATCTTCGGCACGCTCGGCGTGCGCTGGTTCCACACCGGCGGGATCTACGCCAGCCTCTCGCCGGAGGCGGCGGACGTGGTCGCCGAAGCCACCCAGGCCGCCCAGCGACACGGCACCGTGGTCTCCTATGACCTGAACTACCGGCCCAGCCTCTGGCAGGCGATCGGGGGTCAGGCCCGCGCGCAGGAAGTCAACCGCCGGCTGGTCGAGCACGTCGATGTCCTGCTCGGCAACGAGGAGGACTTCACGGCCTGTCTAGGGTTCCACGTGCCGGACACCGGGGCGGACTTCGACTCGCTCAGCGCCGCGAACTTCAAGCAGATGATCCACGAGGTGACCAGCCAGCTGCCGCACCTGAGGGTCGTGGCCACGACGCTTCGGACAGTGCGGACGGCCTCGGTCAACGACTGGGGCGCGGTGGCCTGGGCGGGCGGCGAATTCGCCGAGGCGACCCACCGCGGCGGCCTGGCCATTCTGGACCGGGTCGGCGGCGGCGACAGTTTCGCCTCCGGCCTGATCTACGCCTTGATGACCACCGATGACCTCCCGACCGCGGTCGAGTACGGGGCGGCCCACGGCGCGCTCGCCATGACGACGCCCGGGGACACTTCGATGGCCACCCTGGCCGAAGTGGAGGCGCTGGTCCGCGGGGGCAGCGCCCGGGTCCAGCGGTGAGCACCGATTGGGGGGCTCCGGGGGGTCGCCCCCCCGGGTCAGCGCTGCGTAGCGAGCGCTGGTTCGGCGGGGACGGGATGCGGGCGTTCAGCCACGGCACTCGGATGCGCCAGCTCGGCGCCGACCCCGAGGACTACCGGGGTAAGCCGGTCATCGCGATCGTGAACACCTGGTCCGAGCTGCAGCCGTGCCACATGCACCTGCGCGAGCGGGCCGGACACGTCAAGCGGGGCATCTGGGCGGCGGGCGGCTTCCCGGCCGAGTTCGGCGTGGCGTCGCTGTCCGAGACGTTCCAGAAGCCGACTCCCATGCTGTACCGGAACCTGCTGGCCATGGACACCGAGGAGCTGCTCCGGTCCTACCCGGCCGACGGCGCGGTGCTGATGGGCGGCTGTGACAAGACCACCCCGGCACTGCTGATGGGCGCGGCCAGCGCGGGCATCCCGGCCATCTACCTGCCCGCCGGGCCGATGCTGCGTGGCAACTACCGGGGCGGCACCCTGGGCAGCGGGACCGACCTGTGGAAGTACTGGGACGACAAGCGGGCCGGCCTGATCGGCGACTGCGAAATGGCCGACCTGGCCTGCGGCATCGCCCGCTCGCCCGGGCACTGCATGACGATGGGCACCGCGTCCACCATGACCTCGGCCGCCGAGGCGCTCGGCATGACGCTGCCCGGCGCCGCGTCCATCCCGGCGGTGGACTCGGCGCACTACCGGATGGCCACCGCCACCGGCCGCCGGATCGTGGAGATGGCCTGGGCGGGCCTCACCCCGGACCAGATCATGACCAGGGAGGCGTTCGAGGACGCGGTGGCCACCGTGCTGGCCCTAGGCGGGTCCACCAACGCGGTCATCCACCTGATCGCGATGGCCGGCCGCTGCCATGTCCCGCTGTCCCTGGACGACTTCGACGAGATCGCCCGCCGGGTCCCGGTGCTGGCCAACATCCGTCCCGGCGGCACGTACCTGATGGAGGACTTCTACTACGCCGGCGGGCTGCGCGCGCTCCTCGCCGAGCTGGGCAAGGTCCCCGGCGCGCTGCACACCGACCGCATCACAGTGACCGGCCGTTCCCTCGCTGACGGGCTGGCCGGGGCCGAGGTTTACAACGAGGACGTGATCCGCAACGCCAGCACGGCGCTGGCGGCACAAGCCGGCCTCGCGGTGCTGCGCGGCAATCTCGCCCCGGACGGCGCCGTGATCAAGCACATCGCGGCCGACCAGGCGCTGCTCAAGCACACCGGCCCGGCCGTGGTGTTCGACAGCTACCAGGAGATGCAGCGGCAGATCAACGACCCGGCGCTGGGCATCACCCCGGACTCGGTGCTGGTGCTGCGCAACGCTGGCCCGCTGGGCGGCCCGGGCATGCCGGAGTACGGCATGCTGCCGATCCCGGACTACCTGCTGGCCGCCGGGGTCCGGGACATGGTCCGGATCTCCGACTCGCGGATGAGTGGCACCAGCTACGGGGCCTGCGTGCTGCACGTAGCGCCCGAGTCCTACGCCGGCGGGCCGCTGGCCCTGGTCCGCACCGGCGACCTGATCACGCTGGACGTGGCCGGCCGGGTGCTCCGGCTGGAGCTGAGCGATGCGGAACTGGAGCAGCGCCGCGCCGCCTGGCGCTCGCCGCCGCCCCGCTATGAGCGTGGTTACGGCGCACTGTACAGCGAGCATGTGACCCAGGCCGACAAGGGCTGTGATTTCGGGTTCCTGGCCCGGGCTGGTCAGAATCCGGAGCCCGACCCGCACTGAATTACCCGGGGGGACGATCCCCCGCCATTTCAACCTGTGACGACAAACCCCGGAACCCCCGATCGCCGCTTCGCGCCGAACGTCGGCTCGGCGGGCGCACGCCTCCGGCGCGCCCCGCCTCACCGGCGCGTAGTGTGGACCGGCATGCCGGTGCCTGCTGGTTCAGCAGCGACAGGACGGGTGATCATGATCCAGGGGTACAACCCGCGTACCGGCCAGCCCACCGGCGAGCCGGTCGCCGAGACCAGTGACAGCGCGGTGGACGCGGCCGCCGCGGCGGCGGCCGGGGCGGCCGCGCCGTGGGCCGCGGCGGGCCCGGCGGGCCGGGCCAAGGCGCTGGCCGCGGTGGCCGACGCGCTGGACAGCCGGGCCGCCGAGCTGGCCGAGCTGGCCGACACCGAGACCGCGCTGGGCAGCGCCCGGCTGACCGGGGAGGTGGCCCGGACCACCGGCCAGCTGCGGATGTTCTGCGACGTGCTGGCCGACGGCCGCTACCTGGACGTGATCACCAGCCCGCCCGGCAACGGGGTGCCCGGGCTGCGGCACATGATGCGCCCGGTCGGCCCGGTCGCCGTGTTCGCCGCGTCCAACTTCCCGTTCGCGTTCTCGGTGGCCGGCGGGGACACCGCCTCCGCGCTGGCGGCCGGCTGCCCGGTGGTGGTCAAGGCGCACGAGGGGCACCCGCAGACGTCGGTGCTGACCGCCCGGCTGGTGGCCGAAGCACTGGCCACGGCGGGCGCGCCGCCCGGCACGTTCGCCGTGGTGTACGGCGTGCCGGCCGGTGTCCGGCTGCTCCAGCACCCGGCCATCACGGCGGCCGGCTTCACCGGGTCGGTGCGCGGCGGGCTGGCGCTGGCCAGGATCTGCGCCGAGCGCCCGGTGCCGATCCCGTTCTTCGGCGAGCTCGGCTCGGTCAACCCGGTGGTCATCCTGCCCGGTGCGGCCGCCGCCCGGGCCACCGAGATCGCCACCGGGTACGCCGGCTCGCTCACCCTGGGCGCCGGCCAGTTCTGCACCAACCCGGGCCTGCTGTTCGTCCCGGACGACCCTGGGCTGCGCACCGCGATCGCGGACGCGGTCACGTCGTCGGCCGGCGCGCCCATGCTGACCGGCCGGATCCATGAGTCGTACCAGGCCGCCGTGGCCGGGCTGGCGGCCAGCCCGGCGGTCACCCCGGTGGCCGACGGCCAGCCCGGCCAGGGCCCGTGGGCGGCCACCCCGCACGTGTACGGCACCACCCTGGAGCAGTTCGCGGCCGGGCTGCCCGAGCTGGCCGAGGAGCACTTCGGGCCGGCCGGGCTGGTCATCACGTACCAGTCGGCCGCCGACCTGATCCCGGTGCTGGCCCGGCTGGGCGGCAACCTGGCCGGGGTGATCCACGGCGACCCGGACTCGGCCCCGGACCTGGCCGCCGCGGCCCAGGTCGCGGACGTGTTCACCCGGACCACCGGGCGGGTGGTGTGGAACGGCTGGCCGACCGGGGTCGCGGTCACCTGGGCGCAGCAGCACGGCGGCCCGTTCCCGGCCACCACCGCGGCCGGCTACACGTCGGTCGGCGCCACTGCCATCCGCCGCTGGCTGGTCCCGGTCACGTACCAGGACTTCCCCGCGGCCCTGCTGCCCGGGCCGCTGCGGCCGGTCTCCTAGTGCGCACCGGGCCTACCTGTACCCGTGGGACGTGGACGGCGACCCGGCCGCCGCGGACCGGATGGCCGGGCTCGGCCTGGCCCGGGTCAGCCTGGCCGCCGCGTACCACGCGGTGCGCGCGGCCACCCCGTTCCACCCGGCGCACCGCATCGTGACCCGGGACCCCGCCGTGTACTACCGGCCCAACCCGGCCCGCTGGCCGGGGGCGGCGCTGCGCCCCGCGGTGGCCGAGCCGGCCGGGTCGTTCGAGCGGGCCGCCGCCCGGCTGCGGACGGCCGGCCTGGGCGTGACCGCCTGGGTGGTGCTCACGCACAACTCCCAGCTGGCCGCCGCGGCGGCGGAGTGCGCGGTGCGGAACTGTTTCGGCGACCGGTACCCGTGGGCGCTGTGCGCGGGCTCGGCCGCGGTGCACGAGTACGCGGCGTGGCTGGCCGCCGAGGTGGCCGCGCTGCCCGGGGTGGCCGCGATCGAGCTGGAGGCGTGCGGCTGGTACGGCTTCGAGCACGGCAGCGTGCACGACAAGACCGGCGCGGTGACCAGGCTGGCCGGGCCGGCCGCGGACTGACTGCTCTCGCTGTGCTTCTGCGCCGGGTGCCGGGCGGCCTATGCCACCGCCGGGGCCGACCGGACCAGCTGGCCGCCCGGGTCCGGGTGGCCGCCGACGGCGGCCCGGCGCTGCCCGGAACTGTTCAGCCCCCAGCAGTATTGGGACCCGGGGCTGTCTACAGCGCAGGTCTGGTACTGCCCCGCGGTGATCTGGGTCAGGGTCCGGCCGGACATGACCCCGGAGGCGTGCACGGCGACCGGCACGCCGCGGCCGGCCGTCGAGCCGCTGCCGAGCTGGCCGTCGTTGTTGCTGCCCCAGCAGTAGGCGGCGCCGGCCATGCTCAGCGCGCACGTGTTGTTGTAGCCGGCGCTGATCTCGCCGAACCTGACGCTGGCTGACACGGTGACCGGCCGGCTGGGGCTGCTGGTTCCGCCGTTGCCGAGCTGGCCCGAGCTGCCCAGGCCCCAGCAGTACGCGGCCCCGGCGCCGGACACCCCGCACGTCGCGTACTCACCGGCGCTGATCTGGGTGAGCGTCGTCCCGGACAGCGCGCCGGACGTGGTCACCGGCACCGGCACGCTGCTGTTGGCAGTCGAGCTGTCGCCCAGCTCGCCGTCCGCGTTGTAGCCCCAGCAGTAGGCGCGCCCGGTGCTGGCCAGCGGGCAGGTGTACCCGTTACCTGCGGTGATCTGGGTCAGGGTCACCCCGGACAGGACCCCGCTGGTGTCCACCGGCACCGGCGCTGTGCTGCTGACGGTCGAGTTGTCGCCCAGCTCGCCGTAGGTGTTACCGCCCCAGCAGTACGCCTGGCCCGTGACGATCATGCACGAGTGGTTATACCCGGCCGCGATCGTGGTCGGGTACGTTTCCGCCGCGGACGCCGGTGACGGGGATATCGCCTGGTCGGCCGCGTACGAGCCGGCCGCCAGCGCCAGCACCGCCCCGCTCGCTATCCACCGCGCCAGCGCCGGGCGCCGCGTGCCCCCGTGCGCCTTTCCGGGCCGGGACATCTGCCTTATCCTCGTGCCGGTCAAGATGTCCCCCGTATCCTGATCCGTCATTATCGGAGCGGCCCGGCATGGCACGCATGCTTTGCCGCTGCCGCGCCAGCAGAGCACGCTCTGGGTGTCAGAAAGCCGCGAATAGGTGCCAAACCAAATATGTGCTCTCTCTGGGCGTGTTGCGTCGTGTCGCAGCGGGATTCTATCCCGGCGTATAACGGAAAACCGTGAGGCCAGCGCCGTATCTGTCTGATCAGAAAGGTAAACTTTGGTAAAACAACTATCCGGGAGGATGCCGATGGGTAACGGTGCGGGCGGCCCCGCGATCCGGGCTACCGGATAACTGTGGCCGGCGATTCTGCCTGTCAATTACATGTCGTGCCGCCATGAGCGGTGCCGGGCGGCCCGCCTGGCCAGCCGGCAGGTAGCGGACTAATTCAGCCGGAAGCGCTGGGCGCGGCCGGCCGGGTCCTGGCCAGCAGGGCCACCTGCACCGAGCAGCGCGATTCCGCCGAATCGAGGCTGATGCCGAGAATCCGCTCGATGTGCCGCAGCCGCTCATACAGGGTGGGCCGGGCCAGGTGAGCCCGCGCGGCCGCCTCGGCCTTGTTACCACCCGCCGCCACGTAGGTGGCCAGCACCCCGGTCAGGTCGGTGCCGTGCGCGGCGTCGTAGCGGAGCAGTGGGCCGAGTTCGCGGTCCACGAACGTGGCCAGCCTCGGGTCCCCGCCGAGCAGGAACAGCAGGCCACGCAGCCGCAGGTCGGCCAGCCGGTAGAACGGCCGACCGTCGGTGGCCCGCGGGCCGTCGGCCGCGGCGTCGGCGACCTGCCGGGCCTCCAGCAGCGAGCGCCGCACGTCCGTGACCTCGCTGGCCGGGGCACCCGCGCCGATCACCGGGTCGTCACCCGGGACACCGTAGGGCCGGCTGGCCCGGCGGGCCAGCCCGCGCCGCACCGCTTCGCACACCCCGCCCAGCACCTGCTGCGGGTCGTCGCTGCCGGGCACCGAGAGCAGGGCGGCGGCCCGGACGTCGTCCAGCGACCCGACCAGCGCCGGGATCCGTTCCGCGCGGCAGGCCTCGGCCACCGCCTCGGCCAGGTCCAGTACCCGGGCCTGGGCCAGCAGCCCGGCCCCCCGGTCCCGGGATCTCAGCACCACGGCGACCAGCTGGCGGCCGGTCACTGGCACGCCGAGCGCCCGGGCCTGAGCCGAGATCTCGTCCGGACCGGTGTCCGGCCCGGCCAGGATGGTGCTAATCAGGGTGCGGTGCGCCTGCCGTTCCAGGCTCTCCTGCTGCCGGGCCAGCAGCCGGCCCAGGGCCAGCGTGGTGGCGGCCCGCTCGACCAGCACGGTGTCCACCGGGCCAGGCGGGCCGTCGCAGACCAGGATCACCCGGCCCCAGTCCTCACCGCGGGCGCCGACCATGGTCACCAGCCAGCCGCTGCCCTCGTGATACGCGGTCCGGGGAGACGGCGGGACGGCCCGGGACCGGGCCCCGAAGCCGGCCAGCAGCTGGGCCGGGTCGGCCCCGGCCGGCTCGCAGGCCAGCACGTGATGCGACAGGTCCTCGAGCAGCAGTGGCCGGCCCGCCAGCAGGCTGGCCTGGCGGAGGATCTCACCCGGCCCGGCGCCGGCCACGGCCAGATCGGTGAACACCTCGTGCAGCCGGGCCGACGCGCGGAGCTGATCCAGCTGGTCGCTGATGATCAGCCCGTGCACCGCCTCAGTGATCTCCACGAACGGCACCTCGTGCTGGAACACGATGAGCGGCAGGTGGTGGGCCTCGGCCGCGGCCACAAAGCCGGCCGGCAGCCCGCCGGTGTACTTGCGGCCCAGCTCCACCGCGAGCGCGCTGGCCCCGACCCCGGCCAGCCCGGCCACGTACGCGTCGAGCTGCGGCCCCTCGCCGGGCAGCGCGATGCCGGTGCTGAGCACGAGTTCCCCACCGTGCAGCAGCCGGGCCGCGTCGGGCACCTCGATCACGTGCACCCAGCGGACCGGCTTGTCCAGCTGGCCCGCGGCCGCCAGCACGCGGGGCAGTCCGCGCTGTACCACGTCGATCCGCAGCACCTCGGCCACCGTGGGCACCCGGCCACCTCCCCGCGATCACTCGCCGGCTGCTCCCAGTCGAACATAGTGTCAGGATAGGAGCAAGATTCCTATCACTATGTAGAACCGTACCGGGCGGGATGGCGGGCAGACTGGGGGGATGTCAGAACTCCTTGAGCGGCACCGCCGCGTCATCCCTAACTGGGTCGCCCTGTACTACGACGAGCCGCTCGAGCTGACCAGCGGCAGCGGCAGCCGGGTCACCGACTCCTCCGGCCGCAGCTACCTGGACTTCTTCTGCGGCATCCTGACCAACATGCTCGGCTACGACGTGCCGGAGGTACGCCAGGCCGTGCAGCAGCAGCTGGACACCGGGATCGTGCACACCTCGACGCTGTACCTGATCCGGCATCAGGTCGAGCTGGCCGAGAAGCTGGCCCGGCTGTCCGGTATCGAGAACGCCAAGGTGTTCTTCACCAACTCGGGCACCGAGGCCAACGAGACGGCGCTCATGCTGGCCACCGTGGCCCGCCGGTCCAACCAGGTGCTGGCGCTGCGCAACAGCTACCACGGCCGCTCGTTCGGCGCGGTCGCCATCACCGGGAACGGCGCGTGGAAGGCCTCGCAGCTGGCCCCGTTCAACGTGCACTACCTGCACGGCACCGACCGGCAGCTGCCCGCGTTCGCCGGCCTGGACGACGCACAGTACAGCGCGGCCTGCCTGGCCGACCTGCGGCACGTGCTGAGCACCGCCACCGCGGGCGACGTGGCCTGCCTCATCGCCGAGCCGGTACAGGGGGTGGGCGGGTTCACCATGCCGCCGGATGGGCTGCTCGGCGAGTACGCCGCGGTGCTCCGCGAGCGCGGCGCGCTGCTCATCTCGGACGAGGTGCAGACCGGCTGGGGCCGCACCGGCGAGCATTTCTGGGGCATCGGTGCGCACGGCGTGGCTCCGGACATCATCACGTTCGCCAAGGGACTCGGCAACGGCTTCGCCATCGGCGGGGTGATCGCCCGTGGCGACCTGATGGACGGGCTGCCCGGGAACGGCATCTCCACGTTCGGCGGCAACCCGCTGTCCACCGCGGCGGCCAGCGCCGCCCTCGACTATGTGCTGGACCACGACCTGCAGCGCAACGCGGCCGAACTCGGCGGGATGCTGATCAGCGGGCTGCGCGAGGTAGCGGCCACCCTGCCGGCCGTCGGCGAGGTACGCGGCAAGGGCCTGATGTTCGCCATCGACCTGGTTGACCCAGCCACCGGGGCGCCCAGCCCGGCGCTGGCCACCCGGATGCTGGCCGAGGCGCGGGAGCGCGGCCTGCTCATCGGCAAGGGCGGCCTGTACGGGCACGCGCTGCGGATGGCCCCGCCGATGAACCTGTCCGAGGCGGACGCCAAGGAAGGCCTGGGCATCCTGGCCGACGCGCTGCGCGCGGTCAACGCGGAGGCGACCCGATGACGGGCCGGAAGCACATCAGCCACTGGATCGGCGGCCAGCCGTGGACCGGCGCGGCGGAGCGGCATGGTGACATCTACGACCCGGCCACCGGCCAGGTGACCGGCACGGTCGACTTCGCCTCGGCCGCGGTGGTGGGTGACGCGGTGGCCGCGGCGGCCAAGGCGTTCCCCGGCTGGCGCGGCGCGTCCCTGGCCCGGCGGGCCGCCATCCTGTTCGCGTTCCGCCAGCTGCTGGTGGAGCACACCGGCGAGCTGGCCGAGCTGGTCAGCTCCGAGCACGGCAAGGTCACGTCCGACGCGGCCGGCGAGATAGCCCGCGGCCTCGAGGTGGTGGAATTCGCCTGTGGCATCCCGCACCTGCTCAAGGGCGGGTTCTCGGAGAACGTGTCCACCGGGGTGGACGCGTACTCGATCCGCCAGCCGCTCGGCGTGGTGGCCGGCATCACCCCGTTCAACTTCCCGGCCATGGTGCCGATGTGGATGTTCCCGCTGGCCATCGCGTGCGGCAACACGTTCGTGCTCAAGCCGTCGGAGAAAGACCCGTCAGCCTCGCTGCTGCTGGCTCGGCTGTGGGCCGAAGCGGGCCTGCCGGACGGCGTGTTCAACGTGGTCCAGGGGGACAAGGAAGCGGTTGACGCGCTGCTCACCCACCCCGACGTCCGCGCGGCCAGCTTCGTGGGATCGACCCCCATCGCGCGTTATGTATACGAAACCGGGACCAGGGCGGGCAAGCGCGTGCAGGCCCTGGGCGGGGCCAAGAACCACATGGTGGTGCTGCCCGACGCCGACCTTGACCTGGCCGCCGACGCGGCCGTGTCGGCCGGCTTCGGGTCCGCGGGCGAGCGGTGCATGGCCGTGTCGGTGCTGGTCGCGGTGGGGCCGATCGGCGACGAACTGGTAGCCAAGATCGCCGAGCGGGTGGCCCGGCTGCGGGTCGGGCCGGGCAGCGACGAGCGGTCCGAGATGGGCCCGCTGGTCACCGCGGCGCACCGCGACCGGGTCGCGTCCTACCTGGATTCCGGGGTCCGCGAGGGCGCCACGCTGGCCGTGGACGGCCGGGTGCACCCGGTGATCGGCGGGGCCGGCGCCGGGTTCTGGCTCGGGCCCAGTGTGCTCGACCACGTCACCCAGGGTATGGGCTGCTACACCGACGAGATCTTCGGCCCGGTGCTGTCCGTGGTCCGGGCCGGGAGCTACGACGACGCGGTCCGGCTGGTCGGGGAGAACCCGTACGGGAACGGGGTGGCCATCTTCACCAACGACGGGGGAGCGGCCCGCCGGTTCGTGTTCGAGGTGGAGGCCGGGATGGTCGGCGTGAACGTGCCGATCCCGGTGCCGATGGCCTACTACTCGTTCGGCGGCTGGAAGGCCTCGCTGTTCGGCGACACGCACGTGTACGGGACCGAGGGGGTGCACTTCTACACCCGGGGCAAGGCCGTCACCTCGCGGTGGCTCGACCCGAGCCACGGCGGCGTCAGCCTCGGCTTCCCGGTGAACCGGTAACGGTCACCCGCTGGCCGGCCGGGCCACCTGGCGGGCCGCCGGGGCCCGGGTTACGGTGAGCCCGGCCCGGCGGGCCAGCCCGGCGAACGTGGCCGAATCGGTGACCGCCGCGCCGCCGGGGTCGTTGTTGAAGTACACGTACACGTCCCGTTCGCCGCCCCAGGTGTGCTGGATGCGGGCGGCCCAGGACCGCAGCGCCTGCCGGCCGTAACGCGGCCACGGCTGCGCCGCGCCTTCGTGGAACCGCAGGTAGCCCCAGCCGGCCGTGCGCCACAGCGGGGTGACCGGATGGCCGAGCCGGTCCGCCCAGCACAGCGCGGCATCGTGCGCGGCCAGCACCTGCTGCACCTCGCTGGCCCGATCGCCCGCCCACCAGGACGGGTGCCGGAGTTCCACCGCCACCCGGACCGGGCCGGTGCCGGCCGCCCGGCCGGCCGGGCCGAACTCGGCCAGGCACGCGGCCAGCAGCGGCGGGTCGGCGGCCAGGGTCGGCGGCAGCTGCAGCAGGACCGGCCCGAGCCGCGGGCCGAGCCCGGCCGCCGCGCCGAGCAGCCGGGCGACTGGCTCGGCCGGGTCCCGCAGCCGCCGGATGTGGGTGAGGTACCGGCTCGCCTTGACCGCCATCACGAAGCCGTCCGGGGTCTGGTCCCGCCAGGCCGCGAACGTCTCCCGGGCCGGCAGCCGGTAGAAGGCGTTGTTGTTCTCCACCGTGGCGTACTGGCTGGCATAGTGCTCGAGCCAGCGGCGCTGCGGCAGCCCGTCCGGGTAGAGCAGGCCGCGCCAGTCGCGGTACTGCCAGCCGGACGTGCCGACGAGAACGGGCATGCTGCCTGTGTACCCGGCTGACGGCCACCATGCGGCCCGGCCGGGCTCTCCAGTTTCCCGCAGCGTTGGACCCGGGCCCCGGCATCAGCTCAGCCGGCCGCTGCGGGACGGCCTGAGCGCGGTTGTTGTGCCCCGCGGGCGGGGCCCAGCTCACCGCGCTGGGGGGAAACGCCGCTACATGGCGCCGAAGGCGTCCTCCAGGATGGCCAGGCCTTCCTCGAGCAGCTGCTCACCGATCACCAGCGGCGGCAGGAAGCGCAGCACGTTGCCGAACGTGCCGCAGGTCAGCACGACCAGCCCAGCCGCGTGGCACGCCTTCGCCACCTGAGCCGCCGCGGCCGGGGCCGGCTCCAGCGTGCCCGGGCGGACCAGTTCCGCCGCGACCATCGCGCCGCGGCCCCGGACATCCCCAATAACCGGGCTGGCCTCGGCCAGCTTGTGCAGCCGGGGCAGCATGATGTCGCCGATCCGCCGGGCCCGCCCGGCGAGGTCCTCGGCAGCCATGGTCTCGATCGCACCGAGCGCGGCGGCACAGGCCACCGGGTTGCCGCCGTACGTGCCGCCCAGGCCGCCGGCGTGCACCGAGTCCATGATTTCGGCCCGCCCGGTCACGCCGGCCAGCGGCAGCCCGTCGGCGATGCCCTTGGCCGTGGTGATCAGGTCCGGCACCACCCCCTCGTGGTCGCAGGCGAACCAGTCGCCGGTCCGGCAGAACCCGCTCTGGATCTCGTCGGCGACGAACAGGATGCCGTTCTCCCGGCAGAACGTGGCCAGCCCGGTCAGGAACCCGTCGGGAGGCACCACGAAGCCGCCCTCGCCCTGGATCGGCTCGATGATCACTGCGGCCACGTTGTCCTCACCGACCTGGGTGTGGATGAGCCCGGTGATCACGTCGAGGGCGTTCGCCGCGCACGCCTCCGGGCCGCCCGGCCAGCGGAACGGGTAGGCCATCGGCATCCGGTAGATCTCCCCGGCGAACGGCCCGAACTTGTCCTTGTAGGGCATGTTCTTCGCGGTCAGCGCCATGGTCAGGTTGGTCCGGCCGTGGTAGGCGTGGTCGAACGCCACGATGGCGGGCCGCCCGGTGGCGTGCCGGGCGATCTTGACCGCGTTCTCCACCGCCTCGGCGCCCGAGTTGAACAGCGCCGACCGCTTGTCGTGGTCACCGGGGGTCCGCTGGGCCAGCTCCTCGCAGACAGCCACGTAGCCCTCGTACGGCGTGACCATGAAGCAGGTGTGCGTGAACCGCGCGACCTGCTCCTGCACCCCGGCCACCACCCGCGGCGCGCTGTTGCCCACCGAGGCGACGGCGATGCCGGAGCCGAAGTCGATCAGTGAGTTGCCGTCTACGTCGATGAGCACGCCGCCACCGGCCGCGGTGATGAATACTGGCAAGACGTGGCTGACCCCGCGGGCCACCGCGCTCTCGCGGCGGGCGAGCAGCTCACGCGAGGCGGGTCCGGGGATCTCGGTGACAAGGCGGCGCACCTGGGCCAGGCCAGGGCCGCCGGACAGGGATGATTGCACGGTCATACAGGAGACGATAGGCCCGTACCCCCGTCCCCGCACAATGCCCCCGTTCTGGCGGCCTGACCAGCCTGGCTGCGGCGGCTCAGCGGCTGGCCGCGGCCGGCCGCACGGTGCCGAGCGGCCGCCCGGACCGCCCGTACACGGTGACCCGGATCAGCGCGCGGCCGGGCGGCACGCCAGCGCGATGTACCGGCGCCCGCCGACCTCGGCCGGCCTGACCCGCAGCGAGCTGCCATCCGACAGGCCGGCCACCAGGTACGCGGCACGCGGGCTGGCCAGCCCGGCGTAACCGAGCATCCCGGGGCTATCGTGGGGGCGGGCCGGCCGGGCCCGCCGATCATCCGCTCAGTATCCGGAGGGCAGCGCGGTGCAGACGCCGGGTGGGCTGTTCGACGGGGTGTTCGGCCGGGGGGCGGTGGACACGTCGGACCGGGCCTGGCTGCGGGCCATGCTGGACACCGAGGCCGCGCTGGCCCGGGCCCTCGAAGCGGCCGGGCTGGCCGCCCCGGGCGCCGGCGCGGCGGTGACCGGGGCGGCCCAGCCGGAGGCCTTCGACCTGGCCGAGCTTGGCCAGCAGGCCGCACTCACCGGCAACCCGGTGCCGGCGCTGGCCCGGGAACTGGGCCGGCTGGTGCCGCCGGACGCCGCGGCCGCGGTGCACCAGGGCGCGACCAGCCAGGACATCATCGACACCGCGGCCATGCTGCTGGCCCGGCAGGCCAGCACGGCCGTGGCCGCCGACCTGGCCGCCGCCGCGGCGGCCGCGGCCCGGCTGGCGGCCGGGTACCGGCACGCGGTGATGATCGGCCGGACCCTGCTGCAGCAGGCCGTGCCGGTCACGTTCGGGCTGGTCGCGGCGGGCTGGCTAGCTGGCCTGGATGAAGCCCGCACGGAGCTGGCCCGGGTGGCCGCGAGCCGGCTCGCGGTGCAGTTCGGCGGGGCCGCGGGCACCCTCGCGGCGCTGGATGAGGCCGGCCCGCAGGTGGCCGCCCGGCTGGCCAGCGAGCTGGGCCTGGCCGTGCCCACGCTGCCCTGGCACACCGACCGGCTGCGGATCATCCAGGTCGGCGCGGCCTGTGCCGGTGTCACCGCGGTGCTCGGCAAGATCGCCCGGGACGTCACGCTGCTGGCCCAGTCCGAGGTGGGCGAGATCCGCGAGCGCGGCGGGGCCGGCCGGGGCGGGTCGTCGGCCATGCCGCACAAGCACAACCCGGTGGCGGCCATCGCGGTGCTCGGCTGCACCCGCCAGGTCCCCGGGCTGCTGGCCACGCTGGTCAGCTCCGCCGAGCAGGAACATCAGCGTGCGGCTGGCGCCTGGCACGCGGAGTGGGCGCCGCTGAGCGATGTGCTCCGGCTCACCGGCTCGGCCGCCTCCTGGGCGGTGGACATGCTGACCGGGCTGGCGCCCGACCCGGCCCGGATGCGGGCCAACCTGGACGCGGCGGGCGGCTTCCCGCTGGCTGAGCACGTCGCGGCGCTGCTCGCCCCCCTACTCGGCCGGGCGGCCGCGCACGACCTGCTGGCCGAGGCCAGCGCGCGGGCCGCGGCGGGCGGCCGGCCGCTCCGGGACGGCCTGCTCACCCCGCCGGCCGCGGCCGGCTGGCCGCGGCCGGCCTCACCACGGCGCAGCTCGACCAGGCCCTCGACCCGGCTGGTTACCTGGGCGCGGCCGATGACTTCGTGACCGCGGCGCTGGCCGCGCACCAGGAGGCGGACCAGGCCGTGGCCGCGCTTGGGTAGTGTTCCTGGCCGACCGCGCTGCCACTTCGGGCAGCCCTGTGGGAAAGGCCGCCCATGAACGATGCCGAACGAACCGCGCAGGGGATGACCATCCGCCGCGACGTCCTGGGTGATGAGCATGTGGACCGGGCGGTGGCGGGCAGTACCGACTTCACCGCCCCGTTCCAGGACTTCATCACCCGGTACGCGTGGGGTGAGGTGTGGTCCCGGCCCGGGCTGTCCCGGGCCGAGCGGAGCATGATCACGCTGACCGCGCTCGTCGTGCTGCGCCAGGACGAGGAACTGGCCCTGCACCTGCGGGCCGCGCTGCGCAACGGCCTGACCGCGGAGCAGATCCGCGAGGTGTTGCTGAACGCGGCCGTCTACGCCGGGGTGCCGGCCGCCAACCGGGCCTTCGCTATCGCCCAGCGGGTGCTGGCCGGGGCGCCCTGAGCCGGCCTGCGCGCGGGGCGGCCGCCCAGGAGCCGCTGTCCGTATTACGAACGGCTGTACTTATCGCGACCACATGGTCATTATGGTGTCCGTGGATATGCGGTCCGGGGCAGGAGGATATGGCGGAGATCGTTTCACTGGCTGAGGCCATCGCAGGTGCCGTCCACGACGGTGACGCAGTGGCCATGGAAGGTTTCACCCACCTCATCCCGTTCGCCGCCGGCCACGAGGTGATCCGGCAGCGGCGGCGTGACCTGACGCTGATCAGGATGACCCCGGACCTGATCTACGACCAGCTCATCGGGGCAGGCTGCGCGAGCCGGCTCATCTTCTCCTGGGGCGGCAACCCGGGGGTCGGCTCGCTGCACCGGTTCCGCGACGCGGTGGAGAACGGCTGGCCCGGGCCGCTGCAGCTGGAGGAACACAGCCACGCGGGCATGGCCAACCGGTACGCCGCGGGCGCGTCCGGGGTGCCGTTCGCCATCCTGCGCGGCTACAGCGGGACCGGCCTGGAAGGCCTGCCCGGCCTGGACGGCCAGCCCGCGGTGCGCCCGATCACCTGCCCGTTCACTGGCGAGCGGCTGACCGCGGTGGCCGCGCTCAACCCGGACGTGGCGGTCATCCACGCGCAGCGGGCCGACCGGGCCGGGAACGTGCAGCTGTGGGGCATCACCGGGGTGCAGAAGGAAGCGGTGCTCGGGGCGCAGCGCTCGGTCGTCACCGTGGAAGAGATCGTGGACCAGCTCGGCCCCCAGCCCGGGGCCATCGTGCTGCCCACCTGGGTCGTGGATTACGTGGCCGAAGTGCCCGGCGGATCGCACCCCTCGTACGCGCTCGGCTTCTCGGCCCGGGACAACGACTACTACCAGGCCTGGGATGCGATCAGCCGGGACCGGGAGCGGTTCGGCCGCTGGCTGGCGGACGAGGTGCTGGCCCGCGGCGGCCCGCTGGCCGGTACCGGGAACGTGGCCACCGGGCGCGGCGCATGACGGCGGACGGGCGCGGCGGGTCACCGGACGCGGAACCGGCTCCAGCTGGGTTCACCGCGGACGAGATGATGACCGCCTGCGCGGCGCGGGCCCTGGCCGACGGGATGACCTGCTTCGTGGGCATCGGGCTGCCCAGCGCCGCGGCGAACCTGGCCCGGGCCACACACGCGCCGAACCTGGTGCTGATCTACGAATCGGGGACGATCGGGGCCAAGCCCGGCCAGCTGCCGTTGTCCATCGGCGATGGCGTCCTGGCTGAGACCGCGGACGCCGTGGTGAGCGTGCCGGAGATCTTCAACTACTGGCTGCAGCCAGGCCGGATCGGGGTCGGCTTTCTCGGCGCGGCCCAGATCGACCGGTTCGGCAACATCAACACCACCGTCATCGGCACCTCCTACGCCGGCCCCAAGGTACGGCTGCCCGGCGCGGGCGGGGCGCCGGAGATCGCCGCGTCGTGCCGGGAAGTGATCGTGGTGGTCCGGCAGAGCCGCCGCTCGTTCGTGGACCGGGTGGACTTCGTCACCTCGGTCGGGTTCGGGGACGGCCCGGGCTACCGGGAGCGCTGCGGCCTGACCGGGGCGGGGCCCCGGAAGGTCATCACCGACCTGGGCATCCTGGAGCCCGATCCGGCCAGCTGCGAGCTGACGCTGACGGGTATCTACCCGGGAGTGACGGTCCCGGACGTCCAGGCCCGGACCGGCTGGGATCTCGGGGTGTCTGATTCCCTGGAAGAGCTTGCGCCGCCGACCGCGGCAGAACTCACCGCGTTGCGCCAGCTTCAGGCGGATGACCCGAGCCTGTGAGGGAGAGAGCAGCCTGATGACCACCCACCCGCCGTCCCCGCCGACTGCCTTCCGCCTGCCGTCGTACCCGCGGGCGGAGGGCGTGCACCCGCCGCTGGATTCGCCGGGCTACCGGTCCACCCGGCTGCGCGCGCCGCACCAGCCGCCGGTGCTGATCCGGCAGCGGCTGACCGAGATCACCGGCCCGCTGCTGGGTGCCGGACGGGTCGCGCCGGCCGACGCCGACCTGACCACCCAGCACGCCGGGCAGCCGCTCGGCGAGCGGATCATCGTGACCGGGCGGGTGCTGGATAGCGACGGGCGGCCGGTGCCGGACACGCTGCTGGAGATCTGGCAGGCCAACGCGGCCGGCCGGTACCACCACGTGGTGGACCAGCACCCGGCACCGGTTGACCCGAACTTCACCGGGGTGGGCCGGTGCGTGACCGACGCCGAGGGCCGGTACCGGTTCGTGACCATCAAGCCAGGCGCGTACCCGTGGGGTAACCACCCGAACGCCTGGCGGCCGGCCCACATCCACTTCTCCTGGTCGGCCGGGCGTTCACCCAGCGCCTGGTCACCCAGATGTACTTCCCGGAAGACCCGCTGTTCCCGTACGACCCGATCTACAACTCGATCCCCGACCCGAATGCCCGGGAACGGCTCATCTCCCGGTTCAGCATGGACCTGACCGAGCCAGACTGGGCGCTCGCCTACGAATGGGACATCGTGCTGCGGGGCACTGGCTCAACGCCGTTCGAGCCGCCGGACGGTGCCCGGTGACCGGGCGGGCTCACCCCGTCGCAGACGGTCGGGCCGTTCCTCGCCATCGGCCTGCCCTGGCCGGACGGCCCGTTCGTGGTGGACGAGGGCACCCCGGGCGCGATCATGATCACCGGCCGGCTGTTCGACGGGGCCGGTGACCCGGTCCCGGACGGGCTGATCGAGACCTGGCAGGCCGACCCGGACGGCCGCTTCGACCACCCCGACGACCCGCGCGGCGCCCCGGCTGGTGGCACCGGGTTCCGCGGCTTCGGCCGGTGCCCGACCGGGCCGGACGGCAGCTACCGGATCGTGACCCTCCGGCCGGGCGCGCTGCCCAGCCCGGACGGCAGCAACCGAGGCGCCGCACCTGGACGTGTCGGTGTTCGCCCGCGGCCTGCTGGACCGGGTGGTGACCCGGATCTACTTCGGGGACGAGGCCGCGGCCAACGCAGCCGACCCGGTGCTGGCCAGCATCACCGGCGAGCAGCGCCGGGCCACCCTGATCGCGGCGCCAGACCCGGCCGCGGACCGCTGTTTCCGGTTCGACATCCATCTGCAGGGCGACCACGAAACCGTGTTTTTCGATGTCTGATCAGCCGGTGCGGCTGGCCGCGTCGGTGGACGAGGGGCCGCCGGACGCACCGCTGCTGGTCCTGGGCAACTCGCTGGGCACCACCCGTGAACTGTGGTCGCCGCAGGCCGCCGTGCTGCGCAGGCACTTCCGGCTGGTCCAGTACGAGCACCGCGGGCACGGCGGGTCGCCCGCCCCGCCCGGCCCGTACACGATCGCCGGCCTCGGTACGGACGTACTGCGGCTGCTCGATGACCTCGGGGCCGCGCGGGTGTGCTACTGCGGTATCTCACTCGGTGGCATGGTCGGCATGTGGCTGGCCGCCCACGCTCCCGAGCGGATCACCGCGCTGGCCGTCTGCTGCACCACCGCGCACTTCCCGGACCAGGCGTTCTGGGCCGGCCGGGCGGCCACGGTGCGGGCCGGCGGCCTGGCGCCGCTGGCCGGGCAGGTGGTGGGCCGCTGGTTCACCCCGGCGTTCGCCGCGCGCGACCCGGCCACCCCGGCCCGGTTCGTGGCCACGCTGCGGGCGGACGTTGACCCGGCCGGCTACGCGGGCTGCTGCGACGCGATCGCCGGCATGGACCTGCGGCCCGCGCTGCCCGCCATCACCGCGCCGGCCCTGGTCATCGCCGGCGCCGAGGACCCGGCCACCCCGCCCTGGCACGGCGCGGTGATCGCGCGGGGCATCCCGGGCGCCCGGCTGCGGGTGGTGCGGGGCGCCGCGCACCTGGCCAACGTATCCCAGCCCGGCGAGGTGACCGCGTTGCTGGCCAGCCACCTGCTGGCCACCCGGGCGGGCTTAGCCGGGGGCTAGCCGTACCGGGCCGGGGTGGCCCCGGCCGGCGTGGCCCGTACCGGCCGGGGCCCAGGGCCAGGCCGGGGCGGGCCAGCCACCGGCGGGCTGGTCAGCGCCGGGCATGCCGGAGCAGCGCGCGCTGCAGTTGCCAGCCGTATCCGGCCGCCAGGGCCAGCGCGACGAGGGCGCCGCTGAGAAAGAAGCCCGGCCCGATGTTCCCGCCCACCGCGATCACGCCGCGGCCGCGCATCACGGCCAGCCAGGCCAGGCCCAGGCCGGCCACGCCGAACAGGCTCACCGCGACGGTGGGGGTGAAGCCGTCCGGCAGCACCCCGGTCGACCAGCCCCGGCGCCGGGCCAGGTAGTAGCCGCCCAGCAGCAGCAGGCCGAGCAGGCCGGCGGCGACCCGCAGCGAGACCGCGTCACTGCTGCTCTCCAGCAGGTAGGCCTGCGCGCAGCTGTGCGCGCCGGGCCAGTTGCTGAGCCAGTACCGGCAGGACGCCGCGGGCAGCGTGCTGCCCCGGACCGCCGCCCCGACGAACGGCCGGCCGAAGATCGCGTTCATGGCCGCCGCGACCAGCCCGCTGGCGCCGACCGCGAGCAGCCCGACCGAGCTCAGCTTCCAGCCGGACATGACCAGGTCGGCCAGCACC
Source organism: uncultured Actinomycetes bacterium (assembly GCA_963834515.1). Classification (GTDB taxonomy): domain Bacteria; phylum Actinomycetota; class Actinomycetes; order Streptosporangiales; family Streptosporangiaceae; genus RYN-230. The sequence continues at coordinate 91,433 of CAWICB010000007.1, forward strand.
GCGGTGCTGGGCAGCCGGCGCAGCCGGGTGTCGTGCGCGCGGACCACCGCGCGTACCGAGCCGAAGCTGGAGATGGCGTGCTCCTGCGCTTCGCGCAGGCTGAGCCCGCCCGCCAGGCCCTCCTCCACCCCCTGGCGCAGATGGTCCTCGGCCTCGGCCAGCAGCCGCCGCCCCTGCCGGGGCGAGCCGCGCAGCCGGGCGTACAGCTGGTCCAGGTACGCCTCGACCAGGTCGTCGTGGCCGCTCATGCCCGGCCTCCGGCCAGCCCGGCCTGGCCGGCCAGGCCGGGCGCGCCGGCCACGGCCTGGACGGCGTGCGCGAAGCGCCGCCATTCGGTCCGCTCGGCGGCCAGCGCGGCGGCCCCCTGGGTGGTCAGCGCGTAGACACGGCGGCGCCGCCCGTCCCCATCGGCCCAGCTGCTGCTGAGCAGCCCGGCATCCTCGAGCCGGTGCAGGGCCGGGTACACGGTCCCCTCCGGCAGGTCGAATGTTCCCTCGCTGCGCTGGCGCAGGGCGGAGATCACCGCGTAGCCATGGGCGGGCCCGGCTGCGAGCACGGCCAGCAGCAGCAGGTCGAGATGTCCCTTGAGGCGTTCACGATTCATGCTAGGTGAGTCTATGCATAGGAATGCTAGGTGTCTAGAGTGACCCCCGGGCGGCTACCCACTCCACCGGCTGCCCGGTGACCGCGGCGATTCGGTCATAGTCCGCGTCGTAGTGCAGCACGGTTGCACCGTGCTCCTCGGCGGTGGCCGCGATGATGAGATCAGGCAGCCGGAAATGCCGGTGCTGACTGGCGGCCGCCAGCAGCCGGTGCACGTGCAGAGCTCTCTGCATGGCGGCCGCGGTGACGTCCATCCAGCGCTGCCCGCTGTGGGCCGCCCGGATTATTGGGACAACTGGAATGCGAATGCGATGAGGGCGAATTGGCGCGGTCTGCGGTGACCGGACAATGGCGGGCCGGTGAACAACGGGAACGCTGCGGCGAACGGCCCGCCGGTCACCCGGCCGGCCGGTTCAGCTGCCTAGCCCGGCCAGCCGCCGGGCGGCGGATTCGATGGCCGCCTCGGACAGCAGCACCAGGCGGGCCGCCTCGCCCAGCGGGATGAAGCTGTCCGCACTGGTCACCCGGGCCACCTGGCCGCCGAATCCGGCGTCGGCCAGGGCGGTGACCACCGCCTCGGACACCCCGCCGGTGCGCCGGGTCTCGTCGGCCACCAGCACCCGGCCGGTTACCTCGGCCTCGCGCAGGATGTCGCCGGCCGGCAGCGGCGCGATCCAGCGCAGGTCGAGTACCCGGCAGCCGATACCGTCGGCGGCCAGCCGGGCCGCCACCCGCAGGCTCATCCACAGCCCGTTGCCGAACGTGACGATGGTGAGGTCACGCCCGTCGCCGTGGCAGCGCGCCTGGCCCACCGGCACGTGCCCGGCGGGCCACGCCCCGGGCGGGTCATAGCGGGCCAGCCAGCCGCCGTCTCCCGGCTCAGCCAGGTCCCGGGTGTGATACAGCGCGATGGGCTCGAGGAACACGCATACCCGGCCGTCCGCTTCCGCGGCGGCCAGGCAGGTGCGCAGCATGGCAGGCGCGTCGTCAGGCCGGGCCGGGCACGCGATCAGCAGGCCCGGGATGTCGCGCAGGCTGGCCAGCGCGTTGTCGTTGTGGAAGTGCCCGCCGAAGCCCCGCTGGTAGGCCAGCCCGGCGATGCGGACCACCATCGGATTGCGGTACTGGCCCTGGGAGAAGAACGACAGCGTGGCCGCTTCGCCGCGGATCTGGTCGGCCGCGTTGTGCAGGTAGGCGAGGTACTGGATCTCTGGCACCGGGAGCAGCCCGGCCAGCCCGGCCCCCAGGGCCAGGCCCAGGATGGACGACTCGTCGAGGAGCGTGTCGAATACCCGGGCCGCGCCGAACCGGTCCAGCAGGCCCCGGGTCACGCCGTACACCCCGCCCTTGCGCGCCACGTCCTCGCCGAACACCAGCATCCCGGGCCGGGCGGCCAGCGCGTCGGCCAGCGCCGCGTTGACCGACTGCGCCAGGGTCAGCCCGCCGGCCTGCTCGGGCAGCCGCCCGGCAAAGGCGTTATGCCGGGTAGCCGGGTCCGCGGCGTGGCACGCGCCGGCCCACACCTGGTCCGGCCGGTGCGGCGCGAGCGGGGCCATCACCTGCTGCGCGGAGGCCAGCCGCGGCGCCTCGGCCAGTTCCCCGGCCAGGCCGAGCACGTGGGCGCGGGACTGCTCGTACCGGGCGATGACCTCAGCCGGGGTGAGCACACCCGCGCTGACCAGCAGCCGGGCGGTGCCCAGCAGCGGGTCGGCGGCCAGGTCGGCGGCCAGGTCAGCCGGGGTGCGGTAGCCGCTCTCCACGTCCGACCCGGCGTGGCCACCGAACCGGACCACGTCCAGGTGCAGGATCGCGGGGGAACGCCGCGTGCGGGCCCAGGCCGCGGCGGCCAGCGCCGTGTCATAGACCGCGGCCAGGTCGGCGCCGTCGGCGTGGAAGTAACCGATGCCCGGCACGGCCCGGGTGGCCGCCGCGACCCAGCCGGGCGGGGTCCGCACGCTGATGCCCAGCCCATTGTCCTCGACCACGATCAGCAGCGGCAGCGGCAGGCGCTGGAACGCGCAGTACGCGGCGGCGTTGACCGCCCCGGCCGCGGTGGAATGGTTCACCGACGCGTCGCCCATGCTGGCCACCACGATCGCGTCGGCGGGCCAGCCGGTGCGCTGGCCCAGCCGGGCGGCCCGGTCCAGGGCGAAGGCCAGCCCCATGGCCCGGGGCAGGTGCGACGCGATGGTCGAGGTCTGCGGGATCACGTTGAGCGCCCGGCTGCCGAATACCTTGTGCCGGCCACCCGCGATCGGCTCCGCCGCGGCCGCCACCAGGCCGAGCAGCACGTCCCGTACGCCGTCCTGAGGCGGGCTGGCCTGCTGGGCGCGAGCCAGGTAGAACGCCCCGGACCGGTAATGCAGCAGGGCCGGGTCGGTGAGCCGCAGTGCGGCCGCCACGCCGGCGTTACCCTCGTGCCCGGACGAGCCGATGGTGTAGAAGCCGGTGCCGCGGGCGCGCAGCCAGCGCGCGGCCACGTCAAGGTGCCGGCTGGCCAGCTGGGCGTCGAACAGGTCCAGGCCGTGCTGCCCGGTCAGCGCCGAACCCGCCCGGACCGCCGCCGCACCGTCCGGCCAGTGCCCGGAGCTGTCCGCTGCCACGGCGGCTGGCCACCGCTCAGCGCGGATCGGCGATCGGGGGGTTCCGGGGGGTCGCCCCGCCGGGCCAGCACTCTTCCCATCCAGCGTGGCGGCCATCTCGGCGAAGTGCAGTTCCACCGGGTCTCGCTCGGCCTGCTCGGTGCTCATTCCTCTACGGTAGGTGGCAGTACGGTGCGGTACCGGTGCTGGGGAGGAGACCCTGATGCTGCCCTGGTCGGCCGACCTGGCTGGGCGAATCGACGAGCACGTGATCACCAGCGAGCTACTCCACGGCAACCCGCTGGGCGACCCGGCGGAGCGCCCGCTGTGGGTGTACGTGCCGCCCGGCTACGACGCGGACGCTGGCCGCCGGTACCCCGCGGTGTACGTGATCCAGGGGTACACCGGGCACGTGGCCATGTGGCGCAACCGGTCCCCGTACCGCCAGCCGTTCCCGGAAACGGCCGACGCGGTGTTCCGGACCGGCCAGGCGCCCGGCGCCATCGTCGTGTACGTGGACGCGTGGACCAGCTACGGCGGCAGCCAGTTCGTCGACTCACCGGGCACCGGCCGGTACCACTCCTACCTGTGCAACGAGGTCGTGCCCTGGGTGGACGCGCACTACCGGACGCTGGATGCCGCCGCACACCGCGCGATCATGGGCAAGTCCAGCGGCGGGTTCGGTGCGATGATCACCCCGATGCTGCGACCCGACCTGTTCGGCGCGCTGGCCACGCACGCTGGTGACTCGCTCTACGAGCTGAGCTACATCCCGGAGTTCGGCAAGTCCGTGCGGCATCTGCGGGATTACGACGGGGACATCTGGAAGTGGTGGGATGACTTCCGGTCGCGTCCCTCGTTCACCAAGGAAGCCGACCACGACCTGCTCATGCTGCTCGGTGTGTCGGCCTGCTTCTCGGCCCGCGAGGACGGCACCGTGGAGCTGCCGTTCGAGCCGCTGACCGGGCAGCTCCGGCCCGAGGTGTGGCAGCGCTGGCTGGACTGGGACCCGGTCCGGATGGCGCCGCAGTACGCCGGGCAGCTGCGCGGGCTGGCCGGCATCTGGATCGACGCCGGTAAGCGGGACGAATGGTTCCTCGACGTGGGCGCGACAGCGTTCCGCGAGGCGCTGCGCGCGGCCGGGGTAGCGGACGAGGTCATCCACTTCGAGCTGTTCGAGGCCACCCACATGGGCATCGACTACCGGTACCCGATGTCGCTGGCCTGGCTGGCCGGCCGCATCGCCGCGGCGGGCTGACCCCGGCCGCCGCGGCTGTATCAGGGATTACGTCTTTCTTACCGGCGCGCTGGCCGTAGTCCGGCGGGTGAACGACGGCACCTAGCGTTACGTGCCCGGGGGTATATGTCCGCCCCTACCCCGATGAGCGGAGAGACCCGATGCGTTACCGCAAATGGACGCCCGCGGTGCTGGCCATACCCGCACTGCTGCTGGCCGCGTGCGGCAGCAGCACCTCGCCCAGCTCGGCGAGCGGCAGTTACGGCTCGTCCATGTCCACCAAGTCGAGCATGTCGTCGGGCATGTCGAGCAAGGGCAAGGGCAAGAGCAAGAGCGGCAGCTCCGGCATGATGTCCGCCGGCACCGCCACGCTGATGAAGATCAAGACGAGCATCGGCCCGGTACTGGCCAACGCCAAGGGCTTCACCTTGTACTGGTACAGCAAGGATACCGGGATGACCTCGGCGTGCACCGGCGGCTGCGCGACCGCCTGGCCGCCGCTCACCGGGAAGCCGATGGCGGCGATGGGGGTCCGGCTGACCGGCAAGTTCGGCACCATCACCCGGGCCGGCGGGATGCTGCAGGCTACGTACAAGGGCCACCCGCTGTACCTGTACGCGGGCGACACCGCCCCGGGCCAGGTCAAGGGCAACGGGCTGGGTGGCGTCTGGCACGCGCTCCGGGTCAACGCCATCGACGCCGTGTCGGTCAGCTCGATGATGATGGGCTCCGGCTCGTCACCGAGCCCCAAGGCCAGCTCGTCGATGGGCAGCGGCGGCGGCGGAGGCGGAGGGTATTAGGCCAGCCCCGCCCCGCAACCACGAGCCCCTTCGCTGTCACTGCTGCAAGGGGCTCGGTGGTCAGCGGGCCGACTCGCCGAACAGGTCATTGTTCACCCGGGCCAGGTGCACCCGCATCGCCTCGGTGGCCCGGTCGCTGTCCCGGGCGCGCAGTGCCGCGACCAGCTCGGCGTGGTCGGCCTGGTACCGCTCCCGGCGTTCCCGGGATGCGCTGCGCCGTTTCAGGTCGCCCCACGAGTGCCCGTGCCGGGCTGACTCGATGACCGCGTACAGCTGGCCGAGCAGCGGGCTGTGGCTGGCCGCCATGACCGTGCGGTGCAGGGCCAGGTCCCAGTTCTCGAACTCGTCGTAACTGCGCGCCTGGGCCCCGCCGGCCAGGCAGCGGTCCAGCTCCTTGAAGTCAGCGGCGGTCGCCCAGGCCACCACCAGCGGCATGGCCAGCGGTTCCACCAGCCGCCGGATCGTCATTACGTCCGCGGGCGCGAAGCCGTCGGCCGTCTCCACCTCGCGCGGCCGTCCCGGGGCGGGGGACCCCCCGTTCCCGGCCCGCCGGCCGGGGGCCGGGCCGCCGTCCGCCGCGCTGGCTGGCCCAGGGTCGCGGCGCAGGAAGGTGCCCCGGCCGACCTCACGGGAGATGTGCCCCTCCGCCTCCAGCACGGCCAGCGCCTGCCGGATCGAGGTCCGGGTCGCGCCCATGTCGGCGGCCAGCTTGCGCTCGGTGGGCAGCCGCGCTCCCGGGCCCAGGCCAGCCCGGGCCGACTCGGCCAGTATCAGCTCGGCCAGCCGGTATCTCAGCTGGGCCGGCAACGGGGCGGCGGCCCCGGCTCCGTTCCCCATGTCAACCAATCGTACCAATCGAGATCAGACCGTGACTAGCGGACGGCGTTAATTTCGTCTTAACCCTATTGACCGTCTTCTTGCAGAACACCTATGCTCAACCAATCCAGTGTATACAACCAATTAGGCAGCATACTCAACCAATCCAGCCAGCGGCCAGACGGCCCGCCCGATGACCGCACCAGCATCCCCGCGACTAAGGAGATCGGGCACGTGAGGCTCGCCAGCATTGCCACCCCTGACGGACTTCGGCTGCACGTCCGGGCCCGGTCCGGCTACGTCAACGTCGCCGGGGCCACAGGGGACCCCCGGTTCGCCTCGCTGCACTACGTCCTCGGCGCGGGCCTGCCCGCCATGGACACCATCCGGCCGCTTCAGGACCTGGACGGGCGCGAGGTGGCCGAGGCGGACTTCGGGCCTGCGGTACCGCAGCCGCCGCGCATCCTGTGCCTCGGCCTGAACTACAGCGAGCATGCCCTGGAGGGCGGCCGGGCCGTGCCGACCTGGCCGGACGCGTTCGTGCGGGGCGCGGACAGCGTGCTCGGCCCGTACGCCGACCTGGTCAAGCCGGCCCTTACCGGGCGGTTCGACTACGAGGCGGAGCTGGGCGTCGTGATCGGCGCGGGCGGCCGGTACATCACCGCCGACAAGGCCCTCGACGCCATCGCGGGTTTCGTCGTGCTGAACGACGCGTCCGCCCGGGACTGGCAGCGGGCCGCGAGCCAGTGGACCGCGGGCAAGAACTTCGAGGGCAGCATGCCCATCGGCCCCGAGGTGGTCACCCCCGACGAACTCGACGTGTCTGACCTGGCCATCAGTTCCCGGCTGAACGGCCAGGTCATGCAGTCGGCCCGGACCTCGCTGATGCTCGTCGACGTGCCCAGCGCGGTCGAGTTCTTCTCCTCCTTCACCCGGCTGGTCCCCGGTGACGTGATCGCCACCGGTACGCCCGGCGGTGTCGGCTTCGCCCGCACGCCACCGGTCTGGATGCAGCCCGGGGACGTCATCGAAATCACCGTCGAAGGGCTCGGCACCATCCGGAACCGGGTGGTGGCCGAGGAGGGCGCGCCCGCGGACTGGCGCTGGCGCCCCGGCAGCCCACTGAAGAGCGGCTTCTGATCCGCCCGTCCCGCGCCGTCCCGCAGCCGGCAGAAGGTACCCGGCTAGCAGTCAACGAGTCAGTCCAGCAACGTCACTCCACCAAGGTTGGAGGGGGACAATGAAGTTCACGACCCTCACAGCGGCACTCGGCGCGGTGGTGCTCGCCGCCGGGCTGGCCGCCTGCGGCAGTTCTGGCGGCTCCACGTCGGCCAGCAGCAGTTCCGGCACCGGGTCGGGCAAGCTGACCATCGCCGACGTGGCCCCGTTCAGCGGCGCCGACGCCGCTCTCGGCCCCACGTACCTGGCTTCCTGCTACGGCGCGACCGCGACCATCAACAAGGCGGGCGGGGTCCTGGGCCATACCCTGACCTGCAAGAGTGTGGACACCCGCGGGGAGCCGGCCGACGCCGTGCCCGCGGTGAACCAGATGTTCGCCTCGACCCCCAGCCTGGCCCTGGTCATCGGCTGCACCTCGGACGAGGCGGCCTCGGTCGTGCCGATCATCAACTCGCACAAGATGGCCATGTTCTGCATGACCGGGCAGTCCGAGTTCGATCACGTGCACTTCCCGTACTTCTACCGGCTGGTCCCGCCAGACCTGGAGGAGTCCTACGCCATGGTGGCGATCGCCCAGGAACTGCACTACAAGCGGATCGCCCTGGCGTTCGGCAACGACATCGGGTCGCAGACGTTCATCCAGCCCGCGATCGCCGCGCTGAAGAAGGCGGGCATCACGCTGACCACCAACCAGACCCTCGACCTGACCGCGACCACGTTCCGCACCGAGGCCGAGGCGATCATCCAGTCGCACCCGGACGCCATCATGACCGAGGCGCTCGGCTCCGCCGACCCGACCCTGTTCGCCGAGATCAAGCAGCTCAACCACGGCAAGATGATCCCGATCATCGGCACCTCGGCGGCTATCTCGCCGGCCTTCTTCAAGTCGGCCGCGGCGGCCGTCGGCGCCAGCACGTTCGCCAGCGCCTTCCACGCCGACAACTTGGTGGTTGAGTCCTCCGGGCCGGCGTTCGCCGCGTTCAAGACCTCACTGCTGTCCCAGCAGGGCAAGGTCCCCGGGGCCACCGGTGACTTCACCACCTACCTGAGTGCCCCGGGCGGCGTGCACCTGTACGACGGGATCAACCTGGCCGCGCTGGCCATGCTCATGTCCAAGAGCACCAGCCCCAGCGTGTACGGGCCGGACATCATCAAGATCGGGGACGGGGTGCCTGGCGCCACCGTCTGCTACTCGTTCGCCGGCTGCGCCGCCGCACTCAAAGCGGGCAAGTCGATCCGGTACGAGGGACCGGGCGGGCCGACCAGCTTCGACGGTTACCACGACTCGACCGGCATCTTCCAGATCGACACGTACAGCCCGTCGGGCACGGTGAACGTGGTCGGCAACCTGACCGCGGCCCAGCTGAGGGCGCTGTCTTGACGCTGAGCCCGGCCCTCCGGAGCCAGGCCGTGGCCGTGCCCACCCCCCCGGGGCGGCCACGGCCTGCCGGGCCGGGCCGGGCCCGGCGGGGCGGGGCCGCCGGATGAGCCTGTTCGTCGCATCCATCGGGTTCGGCCTGGTCACCGCGGCCGTGCTGGCCATCGCGTCGGTCGGGTTCACGCTCCAGTTCGCGGTGACCGACGTGCTCAACCTGGCCTACGCCGCCATCATGATCTTCGGTGCGTACATCGCCTACGCCGTCAACCAGGCCGGCCTGTCGGTGTGGCTCGGCCTGCTGGTCGCGGTGGCCGCCTGCGCGCTGATCTCGGTCCTGCTCAACGTCGGGGTGTACGCGCCGTTCCAGCGGCGCGGCACCTCGCCGATCACCATGGTCATCGTGTCGCTGGGCATGACGCTCATCATCGAGTTCGGCGTGCAGGCGGTGACCGGCGGCACGGCCGTGTCCTACACCATGAGCAACGGCCCCACGCTGGCCGGGGGCGGCCTCAACCTGGACGGGGTTGAGGTGATCATCATAGTGCTGTCGGTGCTGGTGATGCTGGCCGTGCACGGCCTGCTCCGGTACACCAAGCTGGGCAAGGCCATGCGGGCCACGGCCGCGAACCGGTCGCTGGCCCGCAACTGCGGCATCCGGGCCAGCCGGGTGATCACGATGACCTGGGCCATCACCGGCGCGCTGTGCGGGCTGGCTGGGGTGGTGTTCGCCATCGACGCGGGCAGCTTCGACGCCACCTCCACGGACATTTTCCTGATCCTCATCCTGGCCGCGGTGTTCCTCGGCGGGCCCGGGCAGGCTTACGGCGCGATGCTCGGCGCGGTGGTGATCGGGCTGGCTACCGAGGTCAGCGCGGCGTTCATCCCGGCTGACTACAAGTACGTGGTCGCGTTCGTGGTGCTGCTGGTCATGCTCGGCGTGCGCCCCACCGGGTTGCTCGGAGCGCGGGCATGACGGCCGGAGGGGAGCGCTGATGAACTCCTACTACACGCTCAACCTGATCATCTACGCGGCCGTGGACGCGATGGCCTGCCTCGGGCTGAGCCAGCAGTTCGGCGTGGCCGGGGTGACCAACTTCGGGTTCATCATCTTCCAGGCGGCCGGTGGCTACGCGGCCGCGATCCTGGCCATGCCCGGTGATTCCGCCAACGGCGGCTTCCAGTCCTACATCGGCGGCTGGAACCTGCCGTTCCCGCTGCCCTGGATCGGGGCCGCGGTGGTCGGCGGGATACTGGCGCTGCCGTTCACGTTCCTGGTCGGCCGCCGATTGCGTGGTGACTTCGCCGCGGTCGGCCTGCTGGTCACCGCGGTGCTGCTGAACCTGCTGGTGACCAACTACCGGCCGCTGCTCGACGGGGACGCCGGGCTGTCGCTGATCCCGGCGCCGTTCGCCGCACAGGGGTTCTCCGGCACGTCCAGCGGCTACCAGTGGGCGTTCGGGGCGGGCGCCGTCGTGCTGACCGCCGCGGTGTTCTGGTTCGTCCGGCGGATCACGTTCTCGCCGTACGGGCGGTCGCTGCGGGCCATGCGGGACAACGACACCGTGGCTGACTCGCTGGGCAAGAACCTGCTCACGCTGCGCACCGCGATGCTGGTCACCGGCGGGGCCATTGCCGGGCTGAGCGGGGGGATCCTGGTCTCCTACATCAGCACCTGGTCCCCGGCCGCGTGGGGTTACGCGGAAACCGTCGTGCTGTTCGCGGCGGTCATCATCGGCGGGGCGGGCAACCACATTGGCGCCGTCATCGGGGCCATTCTGGTCCCGGTCGGCTTCGAGGAGATCACCCGGTTCATCCCGACCTCGAATAATCTGCCGCCTAACCTGATCCCCTCACTGGAGTGGGTGGCGATTGGCCTGCTGATCGTGATCTTCCTCTGGGTTAGGCCACAGGGGATCCTGCCGGAACGGAAGCGTTTTATCGCGTTGCCGGGGGCGGGGTCGGCGACACCTGGCGCGGCGAGCGTGAGGTCGGCGGTGACGGACGTGGCGAGCGCGGGCTGGCGAGGGTCGTCAACGGCGGAGACCGTAGCGCCCGAGACGCCGCCTGCTGACGGTAACGGTCAGGCACGCGACGCCCGCTGTTCGCCACGTCCGTCACCGCCTCAGGCACAGGAAGCCCAGCCTGGTGCGGGTGGGGGCACGGCACAGCACGGGGAGCGGGCGGTGGTGCTGGAGGCGCGGGAGGTGGTGCGGGAGTTTGGCGGGGTCCGGGCCGTTGACGGCGTGTCCTTCGCGGTGCGGAAGGGGACTCTGACCGGGCTCATTGGGCCTAATGGGGCGGGGAAGTCGACGCTGCTGGCCATGCTGGCGGGCACCTTGCCGGTTACCTCCGGGAGCATCATCTACCAGGGGCAGGACGTGACGGGGGTGCCGGCGTTCCGGCGGGCGAGGCTGGGGCTGGTCCGGACGTTTCAGCTGGCGTCTGAGTTCAAGCGGCTGACCGTGCTGGAGAACCTGCTGTCGGCGGTGCCCGGGAACCGGGGGGATTCGTTCCGCGGGGCGCTGCTGGGCCGGCGGTACTGGGCGGCCGATGAGGCGGCGGCGGTGCGCCGGGCCGCCGGGCTGCTGGACCGGTTCGGGCTGGCCGGGATGGCCAACAGCTACGCGGGGGACCTGAGCGGGGGGCAGCGGCGGCTGGTCGAGATCATGCGCGCGCTGATGGCCGAGCCCGCCGCGCTGCTGCTGGACGAGCCGATGGCCGGGGTGCATCCCCGGCTGGCCCGGCGGATCGGGGCGGAACTGGTGGCGTTGTGCGCCGAGGGAATGACCATCCTGATGGTGGAGCACGAACTGGCCATCATGGACGAGTTCTGTGACCCGGTCGTGGTGATGGCCGAGGGCCGGGTGCTGGCCGAGGGAACCATGCAGCAGCTGCGCGGCCGGCGCGAGGTCGTGGAGGCCTACCTTGTCGGCTGAGCTGGCGCTGCACGGGCTGCCGCTGCGGGCCGAGGGCATCACCGCGGGCTACGGTGGCGATCCGGTGATCCGGGACATCACCGTGAGCACCATGCCCGGTGAGGTGATCTCGCTGGTCGGGCCCAACGGGTCGGGCAAGAGCACGCTGCTCAAGAGCCTGGTCGGGGTGGTGCGCGTGTCGTCCGGCACGGTCCGGGTGGGGGACCGGGACGTAACCAACGCGGCGCCAGAAGAGGTGGCCCGGGCAGCGGTGGGTTACGTGCCCCAGGTGGACGATGTGTTCGCCCCGCTGACCGTCCGGGAGAACCTGGAGATGGGCGGGTACCTGCTGCGCCGCAAGCAGATCGCCGGCCGGGTCGAGCGGGTGGTCGCGGTGTTCCCCCGGCTGGGCGGCATGCTGGGCCGCAGTGCCGGGAAACTCAGTGGCGGCGAGCGCAAGATGCTGGCCATGGGCCGGGTGCTGATGCTCGACCCGGGCGTGTTCCTGCTGGACGAGCCCACCGCCAACCTGGCCCCGATCGTGGCCGCCACGCTGCTCAACGAGCACGTGCGCAAGCTGGCCGCCAGCGGCGCCGCGGTGCTCATCGTGGAGCAGCGGGCCCGCGCCGTGCTGGCCATCTCGGACCGCACCTACGTGCTGGGCGGCGGGGAGGTCCGGATGGTGGGCACTCCAGCCGAGCTGTCGGCCAGCCCCGACTTCGTGGAGTCCTTCCTCGGCGGCGGCCGGGGCCAGGCCGCGGCGCCCCGGGCTGAGCCGTAACGCGGCAGGCCGCGGTGCCCGGCCCAGACCCCGGCCGGGGCGTACCATCGGTGGGGTGGCAGGTCAGGGAGGCATCAGTGGCCCGGCGGCGGACGAGGCGACAGCCGAGCCAGCGGCCGGGAACGTGCGGTACGTCCAGGTCCAGACGACCACTGACTCCCGGGCCGAAGCCATCGAGCTGGGCCGGGACGCGGTGCAGGCCAGGCTGGCGGCCTGCGCCCAGGTGGCCGGCCCGGTGGTGAGCACGTTCTGGTGGGAGGGGGCACTGGAGCGGGCCGAGGAATGGCTGCTGCTGCTCAAGCTGCCCGCCGCGCGCTACCAGGAACTGGCTGATTTCCTCACCCAGCGGCACAGTTATGACGAGCCGGAGATCGTGGCCACGCCCATCGTGGCCGGCGCGGCGACGTTCCTGAGCTGGATCGAGGAGGAGACCCGGCCGCGGTGACCGTGGCCGGCGGGCGGCGTAACCGGATCACTCGAACGCCACCGGGGGCACGTTCCAGGACAGGATGACCGGCGAGCCGTGCTCGGTGCCGAGCACCGACAGGGTGCCGGTGTCCAGCCGGAACAGCCGGCCACAGGTCGGGTCCAGGCCCAGCCAGCGGGCGGTCAGGATACGCAGCATGTGCGCGTGCGAGACCAGGGCCACATCACCCTCGGCCAGCAGCGGCCGGATCCGGGCCAGCACCGCATCGGCCCGGGCGCCCACCTGCTGCACGCTTTCCCCGGGATGCCCCGGGCCGCCCGGCGGTACGCCGTCGCGCCACAGATACCAGCCCGGCCGCTGCTCCCGGATCTGCGCCGTGGTCAGGCCCTCGTAGCGGCCGTAGTCCCACTCCAGCAGGTCGGGGTCGGGCTTGGCATTGCCCAGCCCGGCCAGTTCGGCGGTGGCCACGGCCCGCCGGGCCGGGCTGGTGAAGACGGCCCGGAAATTCCGCTTGGCCAGCGCCGGGGCCAGCGCGGCGGCGGCCGCCTCGCCGGCCGGGGTGAGCGGGATGTCGGTGCGGCCGGTGTGCCGGCCTGCCTTGCTCCACTCCGTCTCGCCGTGCCGGAGCAGGATCAGCTGTCCCATGACGACCATCATGGCCGGCGTTCCTTGACGCATGCGCTCTTCCATGTGTAAGTTTTTTATGACAGGTGAAAGAGCCTCAAGCCGGGGAGCCATGCTGACCAGTGACGAGCTGCTTACCGTGCTCACCGCGGTGGCGAATCCGCACCGGCTGCGGATCGTCGCGGAACTGCGGGATGGCCGGGTGCACGTCAGCGAGCTGGCCCGCAGGCTCGGCATGTCCCGGCCGCTGCTCTACATGCACCTGGACAAGCTGGAGAAGGCGGGCCTGGTGGCCGGCCAGCTGGAGCTGTCGGAGGACGGCAAGGCGATGAAGTACTTCGAGCTGGTGCCGTTCGACCTGCGGCTCAACGCCGAAACGATCATCACAGCGCTGCACCAGGGCGGCGTGAAAGGGGACAACGTGGACACCCGAGCGTCCGATCCGGACGGAGACAGCCAATGATGGCCGCGCACATGGCTGCGCTGACCAGCAGCGCCATCGCTGGGATTGCCATCGGCCTGGGCATCCCGCTCGCGATCTGCGGGGCGGCGGCCGTGATCGTCTGGTCCTACTTCCGGCTGCAGGCGCACCGCGCCGACGCGGTGGCCATGGCGCACTACCGGAAGCTGGCCGAGGAAGCCGTGGCCAACCAGCAGGAGCTGCGCACCGAGCTAGCCAAGCTGACCGAGCACGTGCGGGCGGTCGAGCAGCTGATGCGGGACGTGGGATGAACACCCGGCTGCGGTTGTACCGCAACCCACTGCACCAGCTGGTGGCGGGCAGCACCTGGCGCGCGGCCTGGTTCCTGCTCGCCTACCTGGTGTGGGGATGGCTGCTGTGGGCGGCCGTCTTCGCGGCCACGCTGACCGCGGCCGTGCTGTGCATCACGCTGGCCGGCATCCCGCTGCTGGTCGCCGCGGCCGGGGTCATCCGCGGCTGCGCCAACGCGGAACGCTGGCGGCTGCACGAGGTGCTGGCCGAGCCGGTCCATGGCGGGTACCGGGCCGTAACCCGGCCCGGCATCCTCAGCCAGGTCCGCACCCGGTGGACCGACCCGGCCACCTGGCGCGATTTCGCCTACCTGTTCGCCCTGTTCCCGCTGCTGTGGGCGCTGGACTTCGCGGTCATCGTGGTGTGGCTGGTGCTGCTGGCCGGTATCACCGTGCCTGCCTGGTACTGGTCCGTACCCGAGACGTTCAATAACGGGCAGCAAGCGTCCGGCCTCCAGTTCGGCTACTTCCCGAACGGCCCGCACGGGCCCGGCGGGCATGGCGTGTTTGTGAATACGCTGCCCAGGGCGCTGCTCGCCGCCGCGGTCTTCCTGGTGCTGTTCCTGCTGTTCAACTACGTGCTGGTGGGCGCCGCCCGGGTGCACACCAGGATAGCCAGCGCGCTGCTGCGCGCGCCGGCCGACCCGATGGCCGAGGCCAAGGACGTGCTGACCCGGCCCGGCCCGCTGGGCCCGCTGCACCCCGAGCCAGCACCCGCTGAACCGCGGCACCCGCAGCCCGTGCACCCGGCGACATGATGCCGTGCCCTCACCCATGAGGGACCAGCTCATGGGTGAGGGACTGCGACCGACACACCCAACACCCTGAGAGAAGGCCATGATGCGCCAGCCGTCCAGTTCAGTATGGCCAGAAACAGAACCGGTTAGCGAGCCACCGCACCGGTCCCGTGCACCGGTGGTCGAGCGGATCGCCGGGTGGAGTGCCCGGCACCGCAAGACCGCCGTGTTCGGCTGGTTCCTGCTGGTAGCCGTGATTTTCGTGGCCTGCCACCAGCTCCCGGCCAAGAATTTGCCGCAAACTGACGCCGGGCAGTCCGGCGTAGCCGAGCAGACCCTGAACCGGCTGGGCTTCACCACCCCGCCGCACGAGTACGTGCTGATCCAGCCGCGGGGGAGCGGCGGGCCGGGGCACACGTTCAGCACCGACCTGGCCATGCGGCGCGCGGCCCGGCAGGTCGCGGCCGCGCTGGCCGCGCTGCCGCACTCGGCGCGGGATATCGCCACGCCGCTCGGCC
Source organism: uncultured Actinomycetes bacterium (assembly GCA_963834515.1). Classification (GTDB taxonomy): domain Bacteria; phylum Actinomycetota; class Actinomycetes; order Streptosporangiales; family Streptosporangiaceae; genus RYN-230. The sequence continues at coordinate 106,801 of CAWICB010000007.1, forward strand.
GCGGCGGCACCGGGCTGGTCTCGGCCAATGGGCGCAGCGCCCTGGTCACGTTCACGGTGCCGGCCAGCACCAGCCAGGAGGACCAGGCCGTCGTGCCTGCGCTGCGCGCGGTGGCCGCGGTGGCGGCCCGCCATCCCGGCCTGCTGATTGCCGAAGCCGGGGACGCGAGCACCGACCGGGCCGCCAACGCCATCGTGAGCCAGGACTTCCGGCAGGCTGCGGAGACCTCGGTGCCGATCACGCTGATCCTGCTGATCGCGGTGTTCGGCGCGCTGATCGCGGCCGGCATCCCGGTGCTGCTGGCCGGGACGGCGGTGTTCACCGCGCTGGCCCTGCTCGCCATCCCCGGGCAGTGGCTGCCCATCGACTCCAGCACGTCCGCGGTCGTGCTGCTCATCGGGATGGCCGTCGCCGTCGACTACTCGCTGTTCTACCTGCGCCGGGAGCGGGAGGAACGGGCCCGCGGCGCGGGCACCGAGCAGGCGCTGCGCACCGCGGCGGCCACGTCCGGCCGGGCCATCCTGATCTCCGGGCTGACCGTGATGATCGCGCTGGGCGGGCTGTTCCTCACCGGGTACAGCGAGTTCACCGGCATCGCCGTCGGCACCATCGCGGTGGTCGGCGTCGCGGTGCTCGGCTCGCTGACGTTCCTGCCCGCGCTGCTGTCCTGGCTGGGCCCGTGGGCGGACCGGGCCCGGATCCCGTTCCTCGGCCGCCGCCGGACGGCCGCCCGCCCATCCCGGCTGTGGGCCGCGCTGGTCCGCCGGGTGATCCGGCATCCGGCCGCCTGGGGCTCGGTGGCCGCACTGGCCATGCTCGTGCTGGCCGCGCCCGCGCTGGGGCTGCGGCTGGGCAACCCGCCCAACGGCGGGTTCCCCAGCAAGATCCCGATTGTGGCCACGTACGACCGGATCAACCGCGCGTTCCCGGGCGGCCCGGCACCGGCCGAGGTGGTGGTGACCGGCCACAATCTGGCCGGCCCGCAGGTCACCCGGGCCCTGGGCCGGCTGCGGGCCGAGGCCTCGGCCCGCGGGCCGATCCGCGGGCCGATCCGGGCCGAGGCGGTGGCGGGCGGCCGGGCCGTGCTGGTCAGCGTCCCGCTGGCCGGTGACAGCACCGACGCGGTGTCCAATCACGCCCTGCTCGACCTGCGGAATCATGTACTGCCGGGCACGCTCGGCCGGGTGCCTGGCATCAGTTATGCGGTGACCGGCAGCACCGCGCAGAACTACGACGACACCGGGGTGCTGCGGGGGCGCACCCCGCTGGTGCTGGCCGTGGTGGCCGGGCTGGCGTTCCTGCTGTTGCTGGTGGCGTTCCGTTCCGTGCTGATCCCGCTGGTGTCGATCTCGCTGAACCTGCTCTCGGTGGCCGCCGCGTTCGGCCTGCTCACGCTGATCTTCCAGGACGGTCACCTGGCCGGACCGCTGGGCTTCACCAGCTACGGGGCGATCGTGCCCTGGGTGCCGCTGTTCGTGTTCGTGTTCCTGTTCGGGCTGAGCATGGACTACCACGTGTTCATCCTGAGCCGGATCAGGGAACTGCGCGGCCGCGGCGCGACGACCAGGGACGCCGTGGTGGGCGGTATCGCCAGCAGCGCCGGGGTGGTGACCAGCGCGGCGCTGATCATGATGGCTGTGTTTTCCATCTTCGCCACGCTTGCCCTGATCCAGTTCAAGATGCTCGGCGTGACGCTGACGGCCGCGGTGCTGATCGACGCGACCGTGGTACGCGGCATCCTGCTGCCCGCCTGCCTGGCCCTGCTCGGCGAGCGCAGCTGGTATCTGCCGCGCTGGCTGCACTGGCTGCCCGGCCGGCCCGTAGTCCCCTTCGGGCCGGCCGGGCCCATCGCGACTGCTCCCGTCCCGGCGCAAGTCGGGCCCGCCCACCGGCCGGGCTGACCCTGGAGGGAACCCATTTCGGGGCCATGACCCACCTGCGCTACCACGTCGTGAAGCCCTGAGGCCCTTCCGCCGCCAGTGAGCAGAGCGCCCCTGACCTGGCCGGTCAGCCCTGGCCCGGGCGGTAACCGGACATGGAGGGAAGCTGAGGGTTAGCTGAAAAAGCCCGGAGAATCCCTGGACGCTGACGTCAGCGTCACAAACATCTGGCATCCTGTGAGGGATCCCTGACGTGCACGTCAGACAAAGCTGCCGTGCCGGTTAGCCGCACCCCGACCCCGCGAGGCCAGATGCGCGAGCTGCTCAGCCCAGCCCTGCCCCAGGTACGTACCCAGCTCCCGGAGCTGCCGCCGGAGCCCGCACCGGGCACCCCGCAGCACCGGCCAGCCGGGGATCGGCCGAAGGCGCCGCTGGTGGAGCGGATCGCGTGCTGGAGCGCCCGGCACCGGATCGCGGTCATCGTCGGCTGGCTGGTGCTGGCGGCGACGGCCATGCTGGGCGGGCATCTGCTCGGTACGCAGAGCCAGCCGCAGTACGACCCTGGGCAGTCCGGCCAGGCCGAGCAGATGCTGACCCGGCTGGGAGTGGTCACCCCACCTTCGGAGAGCGTGCTCATCCAGGCCCGCAGCACCGGGCCGGACGCCAGCTATGCGCACGACCCGGCGCTGCGCAGCGCGGTGGCCGAGGTGGCCGGCGCGCTGCACCAGCTGCCCGGGGCGGCGCGGGACGTCCGGTCCCCGCTCGGCCCGGGCGGCCAGGCGATGATCTCAGCCGACGGCCGCAGCGCCCTGGTCACGTTCCAGGTGGCCGGCCCGAACGCCAGGGCGGACAGCACGGTCAACGCCGACCTGGCTGCGGTGGCCAGAGTGCAGGCCCGCCATCCGGGCCTGATCGTGGCCGAGGCCGGGGGGGCCAGCACCGACCAGGCGGCCAACACGCTGATGGGACAGGACTTCCACAAGGCCGAGCTCACCTCGGTGCCGATCACGCTCATCCTGCTGATCGCGGTGTTCGGCGCGCTGATCGCCGCGGGCATCCCGGTGCTGCTGGCCGGGAGTGCGGTGATGGTCGCCGTGTCACTGCTCGCGGTGCCCAGCCGGTGGCTGCCCATCGGATCCAGCACCGCCGAGGTGGTGCTGATCATCGGGATGGCGGTCGGCGTCGACTACTCGCTGTTCTACCTGCGCCGGGAGCGTGAGGAACGGGCCGCCGGTGCCTCCTTCCCCGGGGCACTGGCCACCGCCGCCGCCACCTCCGGGCGGGCCATCCTGGTCTCCGGGCTGACCGTGATGGTGTCCTGGCCGGGCTGCTGCTGACCGGGATCGACCTGTTCACCGGGATCGCGGTCGGCACCATCATGGTGGTCGGGGTGACGGTAGCCGGCTCGCTGACGCTCCTGCCCGCGCTGCTGTCGTTCCTCGGGCCGTGGGCCGACCGGGGCCGGATCCCGTTCCTGGGGCGGCACCGCACGCAGGCCCGGCCGTCCCGGCTGTGGGCCGCGCTGGTGCACCGGGTGGTGCGCAGGCCGCTGTTGTGGGGCGGCACGGCCGGGCTGGCCCTGCTGGCCCTGGCCGTGCCCGCGCTGAGCATGCGTACCGGCACCCCGCCCATCGACCTGCCGTCCCGGCTGCCGGTGGTGCACACCCTGGAGCAGATCCAGCGCGCCTTCCCCGGCCTGCCGGCCCCGGCGCAGGTCGTGGTCACCGGGAACGACATGTCTGGCCCGGCCATGCGGTCGGAGGTGGCGGCGCTGCAGGCCAGGGCGTCGGCCCGCGGAGTGATCCACCGGCCGGTCACCGCGCAGCTGGTCGGCGGCGGCCACGGGCTGGTGATCTCGGTTCCGCTGGCTGGCAACGGGTCAGACACGGTGTCCCGTGGCGCGCTGCTGGCGCTGCGCGACCGGATCCTGCCCGCCACCATCGGCCGCGTGCCCGGAGCCAGCTACGCCGTAACCGGGAACACGGCCAACGGTTATGACTTCGGCGCGGCGCTGCACTCCCGCACGCCCATCGTGTTCGCGGTGGTGGCGCTGCTCGCCCTGATCCTGCTCACGCTGGCCTTCCGCTCGCTGATCATCCCGCTGATGTCGATCGGGCTCAACCTGCTCTCGGTCGGTGCGGCCTACGGCCTGATCACGCTGATCTTCCAGGACGGGCACGCTGCAGGGACTGCTGGGCTTCACCTCGTTCGGCGCGATTATCGACTGGGTGCCGCTGTTCATGTTCGTGTTCCTGTTCGGGCTGAGCATGGACTACCACGTGTTCATCCTGAGCCGGGTCCGTGAGCTGCGGTGCGCGGGCAAATCGCACCAGGATGCGGTGACCGGCGGCATAGCGGCCTGCTCCGGGGTGGTGACCAGCGCAGCGGTGATCATGGTGGCGGTGTTCTCCATCTTCGCCACGCTGTCCATCATCGACCTGAAGATGATCGGGGTCGGGCTGGCCGCGGCCGTGCTGATCGACGCGACGGTAGTGCGCGGCATCCTGGTCCCGGCCGCGCTGGCCGTGTGCGGCGAACGCACCTGGTATTTCCCCGGCTGGCTGGCCTGGCTGCCCGGCGGCCACACGCTGGCCCACACCCCAGCCGAGGCGCCGGGGGCCGGTCCCCCGGGGCCAGCACCGCGCTCGGCGCGAAGCGGCGATCGGGGGGTTGCTGGGGGGCGGCCCCCCCGGGTTAGCCCAGTACGCTTGGCGAGTGAACCAACCGGGTCCCGGCCAGGCGTGGGCTGACCACGCCGCCGGGGCTGGCCCGCAGCCAGCACCGGCCGCCCGCCGTCGCGGGCGGGCGCTGGCCCTCACCGCGGCGGGCGGCGTGTGCTGCCTGGTCGTCGCGGTCCTGGCCGGCTACCGGGCGGTTGCCCTGCAGAACCGGCGGCCTACCGCGGCGGAGCGCGCCGCAGCCGCTGCGGCTGCGGTGGCCAGCCGGTGGCGGACCTGGCCGTCGGGCCGGATCTTCCCCGCCACCCTGGGCTACACCACCAGCCTGGGCAGCGACGACACCGCGCACCGGGTTGGCATCTCACCGGACGACCAGTGTGCCGCCGCGCTGGACCCGGCGCTGGCCGGACCGGCCCGCCGGGACGGCTGCCGGGCCGGGCTGCGGGCCAGCTACGTTGACGAGCTGCAAGGGATCGTCTACACCACGGGGGTGCTCGCGTTCCCCAGACCGGCCCAGGCCCAGGCGTTCGCCCGCGGGCTGCCGGCCAGCCGGCCTCCGGTGGCCGCGCTGCGCGCGCTGGCCTTTCCCGGCACCGCGGCGGCCCGGTTCGCGAAGAACAGCAGGCAGACTGCTCTCGCGCGGCAGGACGGCCCGTACGTGCTGCTGACCGTGGCGGGTTATGCGGACGGCCGGCCGGCCGCCGCCACCGGCGAGTACAACCCACCGGCCTTCGCCGCGGCCGGCCAGCTGGCCGGCGCGATCCTCGCCCCGCTGAACCAGCCCGCGGTGGTGAACTGCGCAGCCGTCCGGCAGTGGTCATGCTGAACCACTACCCGAGGCTGGCCGCTCCGGTCCTGGCCCTGGCCGGGGTGATCGTGCTGACCGGGGCGGCCGCCCCGGCCAGCGAGGCAGCTCAGGTCCGGGTGGCCGAACAGGCCCAGCTGCGGGCCATCGAGGCGCCCGCCGCCTGGCGGCTCAGCACGGGCCGCGGAGTGACCGTGGCCGTCCTGGACACCGGCGTGGACGCGGCCGCGGCCGACCTGGCCGGGTCGGTCAGCACCGGGCCGGACTACACGCGGGGCGCGGACCCGCCCGGATACCAGCCGCCGTACCTGCACGGCACGTTCATCGCGTCGCTCATCGCCGGGCACGGCAGCGGGCCAGGCCGGGCGGACGGCATCATCGGCGTCGCCCCGGCAGCCCGGGTGCTGTCCGTCCGGGTCATCCTGGATGACCAGGAACCCGGGGTCGGCGTGTACAACTCGAGCCCGCGGTACTCCGACGCCATCGAGGACGGCATCCGGTACGCCACCCAGCACGGCGCCCAGGTCATCAACATGTCCCTGGGCACCAGCCAGCCGACCCGGGACATGCAGGCGGCGATCGGCTACGCGGTGTCGCACGGCGTGCTGGTGGTGGCGTCCGCGGGGAACAGCGGCGCGGCCGGCCCGGGCTACACGCCGTACTCCTACCCGGCCGCGTTCACCGGGGTGATCTCGGTCGCGGCGGTGGGCGACACCGGGCAGCGGGCGCCGTTCTCCGACCGCAACTCGTCGGTGGTGCTGTCCGCGCCCGGCGTGGGGATCATCGGGGCCGGCCCGGGCGGCAGCTACCTGCAGGCCAGCGGGACCAGCCCGGCGGCCGCGTTCGTCACCGGGGTGGCGGCGCTGATCCGGGCCGCCTACCCCCGGCTGGCCCCGGCGGAAGTGGCCCAGGCACTGATCGGCTCAGCCCGGCACCGCCCGGCCGCCGGGTACAGCCCGGCGACCGGCTTCGGTGAGGTGGACGCGGTGGCGGCGCTGCGCGCGGCCGGGCGGCTGGCCGCAGCCCGGCCCGGCACCGGGCTGGCCGCTCGCGGCCACTTCGGCGGGGCGCCCGGGCCGATCCAGGTCATGCACCGCGACGCGGCCCGGGTCGCCGTGCTCGCCGGGGTGGCGGCGGCTGGTGCGCTCGGTTTCCTCGCCGCGCTGGCCGTGCTGGCCATGCTCGACCGTGCGCGTGGCGCGGGACCGGCGGCGGCAGGCTGAGCTGGCCCAGCCCGCGAGCGCGGCCGCGAGCGCGGACAGCCCGGCCGGGCCGGACGGGGGCTAAGGCAGGGTCAGGATCTCATGACCGGTCGCGGTGACCAGCAGCGTGTGCTCGAACTGCGCGGTCCGCTTGCGGTCCTTGGTGACCGCGGTCCACCCGTCATCCCACACGTCGTAGGCGATCGTGCCCAGGGTGAGCATGGGCTCGATGGTGAACGTCATGCCCTCCTCCATGGTCACGTTGACGCCGGGGTCGTCGAAGTGCGGCACGATCAGGCCGGAGTGGAATGTGGTGCCGATGCCGTGCCCAGTGAAGTCGCGGACCACCCCGTATCCGAACCGGCGCGCGTACGACTCGATCACCCGGCCGACGGCGTTCAGCGGGCGGCCGGGGGCGACCGCCCGGATGCCCCGCATCATGGCCTCGTGGGTCCGCTCCACCAGCAGCCGCGACTCCTCGTCCACGTCACCGGCCAGGAACGTGGCGTTGGTGTCGCCGTGCACCCCATTCAGGTACGCGGTGATGTCCACGTTGACGATGTCCCCGTCGGCGATCACCGTGTCGTCCGGGATGCCGTGGCAGATGACCTCGTTCAGCGAGGTGCACAGCGACTTGGGGTAGCCGCGGTAGCCCAGCGTGCTCGGGTAGGCGCCGTGGTCGATGAGGAACTCGTGCCCGACCCGGTCCAGCTCGTCAGTGGTGACGCCCGGGCGCCACGTGCCTGCCGACCTCCTGCAGGGCCTGGGCCGCCAGCTGGCCGGCCACCCGCATCCGCTCGATCGTCGCCGGCGTCTTTGACGTCGGGTTCGCCGGTTCTCGGGTATTTGCGGCCGACGTACTCCGGCCGCGGGATGCTGGCCGGTACGCGCCGGGGCGGGGAAAGCCGGCCAGGGTGGAGCAGAGTCGCCATGGTCTGCGAGTCTAGTGCGCATGGACGATGACCAGAGCTGGTGGTACTGCCTGAAGCACGGAACGGTCGAGCAGGGCCCAGGCTGCCCGGGCAAGGACCGGCTGGGACCGTATGCCACCCGGGAAGAAGCCGAGCACGCCCTGGAACTGGTCCAGGAGCGCAACGAGGAATGGGACGCTGCCGACTCCGACTGAGTTCCGGGCGGCTGCTGGCCCGCCGGGCAGCCGGCTCGGCGGCGTTCCCCGTGCGATGATCGGTGATCGCGAGCCCGCCGGGTATCGTTGGTTCTGCGACGATGCCGGAAGGGGCGCACGGTGGCTGAAGACCGCGCGGGCGATGACCTTCCGAAGGCTGCCCGGGCCCGGCTGGCCGAGATCCGGAAGAGCGGGACCTGGGGTTCCGCGCTCAGCAGCGACGAGTTCGCGGCCATCCGCAGCGCAGGCTTCGAGCCGGCCGGCCAGGTGCTCGGGGCTGCGGTGTACAACATCGGCTTCACCGGCGGTTACAACTGCCCGGGCGCGTGGTCGGGCTACGGGGGTTACGCCCAGGCCTACCGCAGCGTGACCCAGGTGTCCGGGCAGGGCGGCTACGGCTCGTTTGGCCCGCTCACCCAGGCCATGTACCAGGCCCGGCACCAGGCCATCGGCCGGATGCTGGAAGAGTGCGATGCGCTCGGCGGGCATGGCATCGTAGGTGTCACGCTGAGCATCGGCTCGTTCCCGGCGGGCGGGCTGGAGTTCAAGGCCATCGGGACCGCGGTCCGGGCCCCGGGGGCGGTGCCGCTGCGCCAGCCGTTCAGCTCCGACCTGTCCGGGCAGGATTTCGCCAAGCTGATCCACGCCGGCTGGGTGCCGGTGGGCCTGGCCCTGGGCATCTCGGTGGGGGCACGGCACGACGACTGGCTGACCGTGGGCCAGACCCGGTGGGGCGCGGGCAACGCCGAGGTGGTGGGGTACACCGAGCTGGTCAACGACAGCCGGCACGACGCACGGCAGCAACTGGAGCGGGACGTCCGCCGGCTCGGTGGCGAGGCCGTGGTGGTGTCCCGGATGGACATGCGGGTGCACGAGCGCGAGTGCCCGATGCAGGAGCACGGCAAGGACCACGTCGTGGAAGTGACCATCATCGGCACGGCCGCGGTCCGTTTCGCCGCGGAGGGCAAACCGCCACCACCGCTCGCCGTGCTGTCGCTTGACCCGCAGCGACGCCAGGCCGCCCGGGTCAGGCTGGGGCACTGACCAGCCGCAGAACCGCATTGAGGGAGAGCTGATGACCGACCAGCAGAGCACGGAGCTGAGCGTGGAAGGAGTCCCGCAGGACGCCATGCGCAGGCTGGCTGAGCTGCGGCCCGGGCGCCCGGGGGCCATCTTCACCTCGGACCTGTCGGTGAACGAGTTCCTGCTGGTCCGCGAGGCCGGGTTCCGCCCGCTCGGGCTGGTGCTGGGCAGCTCGATCTATCACGTCGGCCTGCAAGTCGGCCGCTGGGGCCGGAACCAGGAACTGGATGTGCTGTCCCAGGCCATGTACCACGCCCGTGAGCTGGCCATGACCCGGATGGAGGCGGAAGCCGACGCGCTCGGTGCCGACGGCATCGTCGGGGTGCGGCTGGACGTCGAGCTGAAAGAGTTCGGCGCCGACATCGCCGAGTTCATCGCGGTGGGCACGGCGGTCAAGGCCGAGCCGGGCGCGGGCGGGGGCGGGGTGACCGAGTGGCGCAACAACAAGAAGCAGCCGTTCACCTCGGACCTGTCCGGCCAGGACTTCTGGACGCTGATCCGGGCCGGGTACGCCCCGCTGGGCATGGTGATGGGCTCCTGTGTGTACCACATCGCGCACCAGCGGCTCGGCAGCAAGGTCAGCAACATCGGCCGCAACGTGGAACTTGAGCAGTTCACCCAGGCCCTGTACGACGCCCGGGAGCTGGCCATGAGCCGGATGCAGGACGAGGCGGAACAGCTGCACGCCGAGGGCATCGTCGGGGTGCAGCTGCGGCAGCACAGCCACACCTGGGGCTCGCACACCACCGAGTTCTTCGCCATCGGCACCGCGGTCCGCCCGCTCCGCGAAGACCATGTCATTGAACGCCCGACCATGGTGCTCAGCCTGGACAGCTGACTGGTCTCTGGTGCCGGGACGTTAGGCAGCGAAGGCGGCGCGGATGGCGGCGCGGCCTTCCGCGGCCAGGGTGAGGAAGCCGTAGCTGCCCTGGTCGCGAAGCTCGCGGGCGGCCTGCACGGCGGCCCCGTACGCGGCCTGGGCGAGCGCGGAGCCGACCGAGACCCGGCGGACGCCCGCCGCGGCCAGCTCCGGGATGCCCGGGCCGCCGGCCAGGGCCAGCACGTTGACCGGGCGGTCCACCGAGCTGACCACGGCCCGGATGTCGTCCAGGCTGGTCAGCCCGGGCGCGTACAGCACGTCCGCGCCCGCTTCCTGGTAGGCCTGCAGCCTGGTGATGGTGTCGGCCAGATCTGGGTGGCCGTGCAGGTAGTTCTCGGCCCGGGCGGTGAGCACCAGCGGGCCGGGGGTGTCCCGGGCCGCCTCAGCCGCCGCGGCGATCCGGTCCCGGGCCCGCCCGAGGTCGTAGACCGGCTCGTCGTCCCGCCGGGTATAGTCCTCCACCGAGCAGCCGGCCAGCCCGGCCGCGGCGGCCAGCCGGATCGTCCCGGCCACGCCGGCCGGCTCGTCGGCGAACGCGTTCTCCAGGTCGGCGGACACCGGCAGGCTGGTCGCGGCCACGATCCCGGCCGCGTGGGCCAGCGCCTCGTCCCGGGTCACCGCTCCGTCCAGCCGGCCGAGCGTGGCGGCGAATCCGCCACTGGTTGTGGCCAGCGCGGCATAGCCGAGCCATTCCAGCAGCCGGGCCGACCCGGCATCCCACGGATTGGGCAGCAGCAGCAGGTCCGGGCCCTTGTGCAGGGCCCGGAACCGCTGCGCCCGGGAGGCCTGTGTGTCCGTGTCCGTTGGCATGGCCCCACTCTAGGGCGGGGCACTGACAGTCGGCCGGCTCAGGCGGGGTTGGCCACCACGTGCTGCACATGGTGCACGGCGGACCGCACCCGGAACGCCACGGCGATCTCCATGATGCCGTAGACGATCAGCCAGAAGCCGAGCACGAAGGCCAGGGTGACGAGCGAGATGCCCGGCCACATGATCACGATGATGCCGGCCACCACGCTGAGCGCGCCGATGAAGCCCATCCAGCCGCGGTGCGGCGCGTCCTGGTGCGCGATCGCGGTGTAGATCTCCGAGATCCCGTAGGCCACCCAGTAGATCCCGATGAGCAGGGCCAGCGCGACCACCGAGACGATGATGTGCCGGACCGCGTACAAACCGATCAGGATGCCGAGCAGCCCGAGGATCACGTTCCATACCCGCCTGCCGCTGGACTCGTCGGCGGCGAACGCGTTGATGAACGAGAAGATCCCGGACACGATCAGCTGGATGCCGAACAGGATGGCCAGCACCACAACCGTCGGGCCGGGCCAGGCCACCGCGAACACCCCGGCCGCGACCATGAGAATGCCGAAGAACAGCAGCCAGCCCCAATGGCGGCCGATCCGGCCGAGCTCACCGCCGATATCTCTCTGCAGTGGAGCGGTCATACGGACCTCCCAGTTACCGGTACGTACGGATCACGTTTCTCATCGTCGACTCGGCCGCTCTGATTGTCTACGTTCGGCGGGACAACGCTGGGTGAAACTGATGGTCCGCGCGGACATTCCGGTCATGTACCCGGCCCAGTATGGCCTCGTATCATCTGGCAATGGCGCTGAAACCAGATGACTGGGCCGTGGACGAGCAGCTCGCCGAGCTGGGCCGGGTGCTGCTCAAGCGGGCTGGGCCGCTGGCCACGGCGATGGCCGAGCGGATCACCGCTGAGGTCAGCTTCTACCGCGAGCAGCCCACCGTCTCATCTGCCGAGCTACGCGGCAGCTGCCGCGCCCACCTGGAGTACGTGCTCGGCTCGCTGGGCGCGCCGGTCACCCGGGACATCTCGCCCGCGGCGGACAACGGCCGCCGCCGGGCCGGTGCGGACGTCCCGCTGCCCACGCTGATGGACGCCTACCGGGTCGGCACCCGGTTCATCTGGGAATGCTTCGTGGCCGAGGCGGAGAGCAGCGGGTCGCCGGACAGCGCGACGCTGGTCCGCGCGTCCAGCCAGGTCTGGATGCTGCAGACCGATTTCATCGAGGCCATGTCGGGCGGCTACCGGGACGCGATGACGACCCGGGTGCTGAACCGCGAGCACGAGCGGTCGGCGCTGGTCGCCGCGCTGCTGGAAGGGCGGATCACCGGGACCACCACGCTCTGGGAGACAGCCGAGATCCTGCGCCTGACCCGGCGCGGGCCGTACGTGGTGGTCGCGGCGGAAGTCCCCGAGGTGGGCCGGCAGGCCATCGCCGATGCCGAGAACCGGCTGCGCGCCGGCGACATCTCCTCGGCCTGGCGGCTGCTGCCCGACCTGCAGGTGGGCATCGTGGTGCTGCGGGCGCCCGGGCAGCTCGGCCAGCTGGTGGCGCTGCTGGCCGGCCGGTCGGCGCACCGGGTCGGCATCAGCCCGCGGTACCAGGCCCTGGACCAGACCGGGCAGGCGCTGCGGTTCGCCCGGATCGCGATGACCGCGGCCACCCCGGGCCGCGCGGCGGTCACCTTGTTCGACACGGCCCCGCTGGCCGTCACGGCGGCCAGCACCCCGGAGGTCATGCGGCACGTTACCGGCTCGGTGCTCGGCCCGCTGGCCGCGCTGCCGGAGGGGGAGCGCACGGTACTGCTAGACACCCTGGAGGCGTGGCGGGACAGCGGCGGGTCGGCCAGCCAGGCCGCGGAGCGGCTGTTCGTCCACCCCAACACGGTCCGGCACCGGCTGCGCCGGATCAGCGCCGCCACCGGCCGCAGCCTGACCGCGCCGCGCGACGTGGCCGAGCTGTGCCTGGCCCTGGAAGCCGCCCGGCAGCAGCCCCCGCCTTCGTGACCAGGGGTGGCCGGCCGGTCGTTTTCGTCCGGCCGGGCGGCTGGGGTCAGGTGAACGCGCTCAGTCCGGTGATGGCGCGGCCCACGATGAGCGTGTTCATCTCCCGGGTGCCCTCGTAGGAGTAGATGGCCTCGGCGTCGGCCACGAACCGGCCCACGTGGTGCTCGAGCAGGATCCCGTTGCCGCCCATCAGCTCCCGGGCCCAGCCCACCGTCTCGCGCATCCGCATGGTGCAGAACACCTTGGCCAGCGCCGAGTGCTCGTCCCGGGCCTGGCCCGCCTCCTGCAGCCCGGCCAGCCGGGCGCACAGCGCGGCCGACGCGGTCGTGTTGGCCAGCATCTTCACCAGCAGGTCCTGGACGAGCTGGAAGCCCGCGATGGGCCGCCCGAACTGCTCCCGCTGCCCGGCGTAGGCCAGCGCGTGCTCGTACGCGCCGCGGCCGCAGCCGGTGGCCATCCAGGCCACCCCGGCCCGGGTCATCCGGAGCACCTCGGCGGTGTCCCGGAACGAGCGGGCGTTCTGCAGCCGGCCGTCCTCGGGCACCCGGACGTCGTCCAGCGTGATCCGGGCGTTCTGCACCACCCGCAGGGCAATCTTGTCCTGCAGCTTCTGGGTCCGCAGCCCGGGCGCGCCCTTTTCCACCACGAACCCCTTGACCTGGCCATCCGCCTCGTCCCTGGCCCAGATGACGATCAGGTCGGCGAACGTGGCGTTGCCGATCCAGGTCTTCTGCCCGCGCAGCACCCACGAGCCGCCGTCGCGGCGGGCGGTGGTGGTCAGGCCGCGGGCCGCGCCGGAGCCGGTGTCCGGCTCGGTCAGCCCGAACGCCCCGATCAGCTCCATCCGGGCCATCGGCGGCAGCCAGCGCTGCTTCTGCTCCTCGGATCCGCACACGTAGATCGACCCCATGGCCAGGCCGCCGTGCACGCCGCAGAACGTGGCGATGGACGGGTCGGTCCGGGCCAGCTCCAGCGCGACCAGCCCGTCCAGCAGCAGCCGGCCACCGGGGCAGCCGTAGCCGTGGTACGGCAGGCCGGCGATGCCCAGCCCGCGCAGCCCGGGGATCAGCTCGTCCGGGAACTGGGCGGTGACCCAGTACCGGTTGATGACCGGCGCGACCTCCTTCTCCATGAACGCCCGCACCCGGTGCAGCACGTCCCGCTCGGCGTCACCGAGCAGCTGCTCCAGGCCGTAGAAATCGGCGTCGTGGGACATCGGCGTTACCTCCCTGCGGGCCGCGCTGGGGGCTCGGTGAGGAACTGGCTGACCGGGGGGGCCAGCAGATCCGGGCGCAGCACCAGCTCGACATGGCCGCCGTGGTAGACGTGCAGCCGGGCGTTCGGGATCAGCCGGGCCAGTACCCGGGCGTTGACCAGCGGGATGATCGGGTCGTCGTCGCCGGCCATGATCAGGGTGGGCTGGCGCAGCATGGGCAGCAGCGGCAGCGAGGTCCAGCCGGCCGCGGCGGCGAGCTGGTACACGTAACCGCGGGACGGGCCGACCCGGGTCCACTGGTGCATGACCCGGACGACCCGGTCGGTATCCCGCCGCGCGGTGCCGCCGTAGAGGTGGCCGGCGATGCCCCGGGTGTAGTCGGGATCCTGGTAGCGCCGCGGGGTGGCCAGGTTGGCCAGCACCCACGGGTTGCCGGGCACCATCAGCGTCCCGGTTCCGGTGGCCACCAGCACCACCCGGCGGCAGCGGCGTGGCTGCGACAGTGCGAACTGCTGAGCTAGCGCACCGCCCCAGGAGATACCGAGGATGTCGGCCTGCTCGTGGCCAAGCTGGTCGAGCAGCCCGGCCAGCAGCCGGGCCAGCCGGGGGAGCCGGTACGGCCGGGTGGGCAGCGGTGAGCCACCCACGCCCGGCACGTCGAACCGGATGACCTCGAGGGCCGGGTCGAGGACGGCCAGGAACGGGTCGAACGTCTCCAGGCTGGCGCCAATGCCGTTGGCCAGCAGCAACGGCGGCGCGATGCCGGGGACGGCGGGTGGCCGGACCGCGATGCGCAGCGTCGTGCCGCCGATGACCACGGTGCGGGTGTCGGACCGCCGGGGCCGGCGCCTGGCCAGCCGGGCCCACAGCGGTTCGCCGGCCGGTGATTCAGCGGTCGAAGACATAACTGCCTGGCGCGGGTTCGATGGGCGGCCGGGCCGGGCTGCCGGGGAAGTCCGGAGCCGGTTTCTCCGCACCGCCGCGCTCGCCGAGCCAGGCGGCGAAGTCCGGCCACCAGGAACCCTGCCCGGCGGTGGCCGCGGCCAGCCACGCGCCCGGGTCAGGCGGGGTGACCGGCGCGGTCCGGTACACCGCCCTGGCCTGGCCGACCGGGTTCACCATGGACACGATGTGCCCGCTGCGGGCCAGCACGAAGCGGCAGTCCCCGCCGAGCAGCTGGGTGCTCCGGTAACAGGACTGCCACGGACACAGGTGATCTGCGGCACCGGCCACCACATAAGCATCAGTGTCCACGACGGCCAGGTCAACTGGCCGGCCCAGCATGCTGGCCCGGCCCGGCACGGTGAGGCTGTTGCCCAGCGCGAGCTCGATGAAGTCCCGGTGCACGCCCGCGGGCATCCGGGTGGTGTCCGCATTCCAGCACCACCGAGCCGGGGGTGACGGCCAGGTCCACGCCCACTGTGAACGCGCCCGGCTCGACCATGGCCGGGATCCGTGGCGGGGCGGCCAGTTCCGAGCGGCCCGCCGCAATCCGGCCCAGCTCCGTGCCCAGCCCGGCGAGCCGGCTGGTCAGCAGCGCCGGCTGGGCGGCCAGCCGGGTTGCGAAACGGGCCATGGCCATCCCGGGCACGAACCGCCGGGCCGGCCCCAGCGCCGCGTCGGCCAGCAGCAGGTCCAGCGGCCCGGCCGCATCCACGGTGCTGTCCCGCCCGGTCTCCAGCGCTGGGCCCGATATGACCCCGGCCCGCGGGTCCGGGGCCTGGCTACTCACGGCACCAGGCCGTCCGGGGCGGTGACCGCACGGCGCAGGATCTTCCCGGTCGGCCCCTTGGGCAGCGACTCGACCAGCCAGACGTGCCGCGGGTACTTGTATGCGGCCACTCGTCCCTTGACGAACGCGCGCAGCTCTTCCGGGGTGGCACTGGCGCCGGGCTTCAGCGCGGCGGCCGCGCCGATCTCCTCCCCGAGTGAGGGGTGCGGGATGCCGATCACGACCGCCTCGGCGACCGCCGGGTGCTCGTACAGCACCTCCTCGATCTCCCGCGGGTAGACGTTGAATCCGCCCCGGATGACCAGGTCCTTCTTCCGGTCCACGATGAAGAAGTAGCCGTCCTCGTCCTGCCGGGCCAGGTCGCCGGTGCGCAGCCAGCCGTCCGGGATGGCCTCCCTGGTCGCGTCCGGCCGCTGCCAGTAGCCCGTCATCACGTTCGGCCCGCGGACCGCGATCTCGCCGACCTCACCGGCCTGGCACGTCGGTGCCGTCCGGGGCGACCAGCCGCAGCTGCACGCCGCGCACCGGGGTGCCGATCGAGCCGGGCTTGCGTACCTGGTCCGGGTGGTTGAACGAGGCCACCGGCGAGGTCTCGGACAGCCCGTACCCCTCCAGGATCATCGTGCCGAACGCCGCTTCGAAGGCCCGCAGGAGCTCCACCGGAAGGGCGGCGCCGCCGCTCACGCAGACCCGCAGTGAGCTGGTGTCGTAGCGGTCCCGGTCCGGCTGGTGCAGCAGCGCCGCGTACATGGTCGGCACGCCCTCGAACACGGTGACCCGGCAGCGCTGGATAAGCTCCAGGGCCTGGCCCGGGTCAAACCGGGCCAGCAGGGCCAGCGCGGCGCCGGAGCCGACCGCCGTGTTCAGCCCGCAGGTCAGCCCGAATACGTGGAACAGCGGCAGGCAGCCCATGACCACGTCGGACGGGCCCAGGCTGAACAGGGTCTCTGCGCTGAGCTGGGCGTTGGTGCGCAGGTTGGCGTGGCTGAGCTCGGCGCCCTTGGGCTGCCCGGTGGTGCCCGACGTGTACAGGATCAGCGCGGTGTCGTCGTCCGCCCGGTCAGCCACGTCCGGTGCGGGCCGGGCCGCCTGGAGCAGCGCGGCCAGGTCGGCCGCGCCGGCCGGGATGAAGTCCGCGCCCGTGGCGGCGGCGCCCGCGGCGGGCTCCCCGGGCGAGTCCGCCGCCGCGAACAGCAGGCCCGCCCCCGAGTCGCTCAGGTAGTACTCGACCTCGCGGGACTTGAGCAGCGGGTTCATCGGCACCACCGTGCCGCCCGCGCGGAGCACCCCGTAACACACCAGGCAGAACTCGGGCACGTTGGGCAGCATCAGCCCAGCCCGGTCGCCGGGCTGGAAACCCCGGCTGACCAGGAACGACGCGACCCGCGCGGACGCGTCGTCGAACCCGGCGTAGCTGATCACCCGGTGGCCGGCCAGCAGCGCGGGATGCTCCGGCTGCTTCGCGGCCTGGTCGGCGAGGATCTGGGCGAGGTTGGCCACCGTCTACCTCCATGCTGGCAGGAAGCCTTACCAGCCAGCATCCGCCCCGGTGGCGGGCGTGTCGATGGCCGCCGGAACAGCCCTGAACCGTCCTGGTGGTGCCAACGGACAATATCTGTCCGGGGGGGCCCCCCGGACCCCCGATCACCGCCGCGCCGAACGCCGGCTCGGCGAGCACCCGCCTGCGGCGGGCCCCGCCTCGGCCGGCGAGATCGCTGCGACGGTCCTGGTACTACGCTCCCGGCACTGCGCTCCTGCTAGGCGGCGCTGCCGGGGCGGTACCTGGCCTGGAGTGTGGTGACGAGATGCTGGGCCAGGGCGGTGGCCTGATCCCGGATCTCCGGGACGGCGGTGGTCTCGTAGCGGACGCCGCGCAGCGTCGGGCCGAGCGTGAACAGGGTGCTGCTCGGCGCGCCGGCCAGGTCCAGCACCGCGCCCGCCGGGCTGGCGTCGATGCCCAGCCGGTGTGGGTCGGGCCGGGCCAGCCCGCGGGACAGCAGATCCCGGAGCAGCGGGTCTGGGCTGCGGCCGATGTCCGCGGCCGGGCCGGTCGCGTTGATCAGCCAGCCTGCGGCCAGCTCGGTGGCCGTGCCGCCGTGCTCCACCCGCACCAGGAGCTGCCCGGCGCGCTCGGTCACCCCGGTGATCCGCCCGGGCAGCACCCGGAGGCGGCCAGCCATCCGCAGCGCGGTGATCCGCTGCGCGGTGGCGGGTGGCATCCGGTGCCGGTGCACTTCCCAGTACCGCGCCACGTGCCGCAGGAACAGCCGCTGGTCCTCCGGGGTCAGCCGCTGCCACAGGCTGGGCACGTGTGGCCGGAGCGCGTCGACCACGTCCTGCCAGTGCTGCGGCCGGGTGGTCATGGCCGCCCGCACCTGCCAGATGAGGTCGGTGAGCCGGACCGGGCCGGCCGTGTCGGCCAGCACCGGCAGCCAGATGCTGTCCCCCCCGGCGGCGGGCATGCCCCGGTGCACCCGGGGGAGCAGCCCGTGCCGGGACACCGCGCGGACCATGGCCCGCGGCTGGCCCCCGGTCACCGACATGGCCACGTCCAGCATGGTCAGCCCGGTGCCCAGGATCACCACCGGGCTGCCGTCCCGGGCCGCGTCCAGCGCCCCGGGCGCCCACGGGTCGGCCAGGTAGCGCGGGCTGTCCGGGACCGGGAACGGTGTGGCCGGCGGCAGGTTCCCGCAGGCCAGAACGGCGGCGTCGGCCTCCAGGCAGGTGCCGTCGCCGAGCACCACGCGCAGCGGGCGGCCGCCGGTCCCCGGCCGGATCGCCACCACCTCGCCGGTCAGCTCGGTCAGCCGGGACTGCGGTTCGGCCCGCTGCTGAGCCTCGGCCAGCAGGTCGCGCAGGTAACGCCCGTAGGCGGGCCGGGGCAGGAAGCCCGTCGTGGCCAGGCCGGCCGCAGCCGCCCAGCGGACCAGGTGGCCCGGGTCGCCGGCCAGCGCGCTCATCCGCTCGGCTGGCGCGTTCAGCAGGTGATCCGGGTTGGTGGTGGCGTACGCCTGGCCCAGCCCATGCCGGCCGAGCCGGTCGATCAGCGTGATGCGCAGCGGGCTGTGCCGGGCCGCGGCCGCCTGCAGCAGGTGTACGGCAGCCAGCGTGCCGCTGGCCCCGCCGCCGATGATCGCGATGACCGGCCCGCGGCCCGCGGTGGGCCCGAGCCGGGGCGCCGCCCGGGCCGGGGATGTTCCAGGGATGATGGTCACGGCACTGCTTTCCGGTGTGATGGGTCAGCCGGCCCGGGCCGGCCCGGCCGGCCCGGCCGGCCCAGGGGCGGTTGCGAACTGGGGTCTGTGATTCCCGACCAGCACGACGAAGGTCACGTGGGCCTTCATCAGGCACTGGCCCGCAGCTGGGCCCGCCCGGAGCTGGCCGCGGCGGCCTCGCGCCGGCGGATCTCGGGCAGCACGCCCTCGCCGAACCAGTACGCCTCCTCCAGGTGCGGGTAACCGGACAGGATGAACTCGGTGATGCCAAGCGAGGCGTACTCCTCGATCAGGTCGGCCACCTTCTCGTGGCTGCCCACCAGGGCGGTGCCCGCGCCGCCGCGGACCAGGCCGACCCCGGCCCACAGGTTGGGGTAGATCTCCAGATCCTGGGCTGAGCCGCCATGCCGGTAGGCGGCGTGCAGGGCGCGCATCCGGTCCTGGCCGACCGACTCGCTGGCGCTCAGCACCCGCTGCGCCGAGGTGATCTCGGCCGGGTCGAGGTAGTCGAGCAGCCGGCTGGCCTCGGCCCAGGCGTCCGCCTCGCTGTCCCGGGTGATGACGTGCAGCCGGATGCCGAAGCGCAGCGCCCGGCCGCTGGCGGCGGCCAGTTCGCGGATCCAGCCGAGCTTCTCCGCCACCTGGGCCGGTGGCTCACCCCAGGTCAGGTAGACGTCAGAGTACTGCGCGGCGACCGGGCCCGCCGCGGCAGACGAGCCGCCGAAGTAGATGCCCGGCACCGGGTCCGGCGGGCGCAGCACGGTTGCGCCCGCCACCTGGTAGTACTCCCCGGCGAAGTCGAACGGCTGGCCGCCCCACGCGCCGCGGACGATCTCCAGGAACTCCCCGGTCCTGGCGTACCGCTCGTCGTGCGACAGGTGGTCGCCGAACCGGCGCTGCTCGTCGGCCTGCCCGCCGGTGACCACGTTGAGCAGCAGGCGGCCGCCGGACAGCCGCTGATAGGTGGCGGCCATCTGAGCGGCCAGGGTCGGCGAGGTGAGGCCGGGCCGGAACGCGACCAGGAACTTCAGCCGCCGGGTCTCCCGGGTCAGCGCCGCGGTGACCAGCCAGGCGTCCTCAGACCAGGTCCCGGTAGGGGTGAGCACGGCCTCGAAGCCGAGCTGCTCAGCGGACCGGGCCACCTGGGCCAGGTACTCGATGTCCGGCGGCCGTTCCTGCGCTGCGGCCCCCCGGATGTGCGGGGCGTCCGGGAGCCGGCCCGGGGCGCCAGCCGGGGTGGCCGGGGGCAGGCTGTGCCCCCGGCCCATGATCGACCGGCCGTCGCCGGTGGTGGGCAGGAACCAGTGAAAGGTCAGCGTCATCAGGAGGTCCCTCCGGCGGTGGTGTTGAACGCCGTGTCCATGAACTTGGTGAGGTCCACGTGCCCCGGGATCAGCCCGGCCGCGGTGAACGTGTTGGAAACCTGCTGCTCGGAATTGACCACCGCCGCGGTGATCGGCACCGCGTGGGCCGCATCGTCCCTGGCCGCATCGGTCATGATGTTGCCGGGCAGGCCGGTGGCCTTGGCCCACACCGCAGCCCAGGCGGCCTGGTGGGCGGCGGCCCAGGCGTGCGCCCGAGCCAGTAGCTTCAGGTAGTCGCGGATCGCGGCCGCCTTGGCCGGGTCGGCCAGCGCGCCCCGCGCGGCCACCGTGAACGAGTACGGGCTGCCGTAGCCGACCCCGCTGACCAGAAGCCGGGCGTGATCCTGGATCTCCGCCTGCTCGGCGAACGGGGACCAGATGTCCAACGCGTCGACGTGGCCGGAGGCCAGCGCGGCCAGCCCGTCCGCGGGCCGCAGGTAGTCCAGGGTTACGTCGTGCACGGAGAGCCCGGCCTTCTTCAGCACGGTGAGCAGGTGGTAGTCGGCCGAGCTGCCCTGGGCGACGGCGATCCGCTTGCCGCGCAGCTGGGCGATGGTGCGGATGGGCGAGTTCTTCGGCACCAGCAGCGCGGACCCGTGCGGGCTGGCCTGGAACGCGCCCACGATGGCCAGGTCGTCCCCGCCCGCGGCGGCGAACACCGGCGGCGCGTTGCCGACGCTGCCGATGTCCACCGCGCCGGCCGCGATCGCCAGCAGCATCGGCGGGCCGGAGGTGAAGTCGGCCCAGGTCACCTTGAACGGCAGCTTGCTGATCAGGCCGGCCGCGGTCAGCAGGGCCTGCGCGCTGGAGCCCGGCTGGTCCGCGATGTGCAGGGTGACGTTGGAGACGTCCGTGGTGCTGGCCTTCTGCACGGAGCTGGAGCTGCTGCTGCCGTGGCCGGCACTGGCCGAGGAGCAGCCCGCCGCGGTCAGCGCGAGCAGGGCCAGGCCGGCGGCTAGCCGGGTTCCAGTGGTGATCATCAGCCCTCCTCCGGGCAACGCCCAGCTCGGCGAGCAGGCGGTACCGAGCTCGATGAGGCCGGGATCGTCCCGGTCCCCGAACCGCGGCCCGTCGATCCGGCCGGTGTGTTTCCTGGGATGACAGACCTCGCTCGTGGCAGGGGAGCCGTCAGCTGGGGCCGGGGTGGCCGGCGCCGCCGACGGCCCGGCTGATCCGGGACTGGGGTGGTCCTGCTCAGTGCTGACCAGGACCGCAGGCCGGGTACAGCGCCGTGGACAGCCGGCCCTGATCGACGTAGCGGCGGGAGACCCGATCGACATAGCGGCAGGAGACCACGAGGCGCAGACGAACCATGACCCCATCGTGTGGCCTTATTCCTATAATGTCAATAGGTAATCTAGGATGTGATCATAGCCACTGCCCCCGGCCATGTCGCTGTGCTCTGAGAGCCGTGATCATGACATTGGTGTCGTCCCAACGACAGTCAAGTCATGATCACGATCGAGTGATCAGGTACGCCCGGCCCGCTAGCCGCCTGGGGCGGGGCCGCTGACCGTGTCCAGCACGCGGTTCAGCCACTGCCGCAGCCCGTGGCCGGCCGGCTCGTCCTGCTGCCCGGCAGCCAGGCTGACCAGGTGCTGGGCGGCGCCGAACGACAGCGGGGCGGCGCCCGGTGGCACGCTGAGCGCCTCGTGGGCCAGTTGATCCAGCTCCGGGTCGCCCAGGTCGAGGGCGAGGATGGTGGCCTTGTTCCGCGCGTCGTTCACCCGCTCCAGCAGCGCGGCCGGGGCCGGTTCCGCGCTCACCACGAATACCGTCTCACCGGGCGCGGCCTGGGCCAGCCGCTGCATGCCCACGCCCAGGTGCGCCGGGGCCCCCGGCGGCGGCGCCCAGCGGACCAGGGTGGGGCGCAGCCCGGGCAGGCCGGCCAGCCGGCTCTCCTCGTCGAGGTGCGCGGTGAGGTGCCAGGGCTCGTCGTCCGGCGTGCCCACCACGAGCAGCCCGCCCGGGGAACGTGGCCGGCGCAGTGCCCGGGCCAGGGCGCCGGTGCGCTCCAGCCACCCGGACGGCGCGAGCGCGGCGCGCAGCGCGGCCACCTGTTCCGCGTCCATCGGCCCATCGTGCCACGGCCGGAACGGCTCTGGCAGGATCGGGGAATGACCGCCGACCAGGGTTCTCCCGCTATGACCACGGACGTCGCAAATCTGACCATCGCGGTGCTGGGTGGCACCGGGGACCAGGGCCGGGGGCTGGCCCACCGGTTCGCCGCGGCGGGCAACCCGGTGATAATAGGCTCGCGGAGCGCGGACCGGGCACACACGGCCGCGGCCGGGGTGCACGACGGGCTGGGCGGCGGGGCGGCGATCCGCGGCATGGCCAACGCGGATGCGGCCGCGGCGGCGGACGTGGTCATCGTGGCTGTGCCCTGGGATGGCCACCGCGACCTGCTGACCGCGCTGGCGGGCCCGCTCACCGGCAAGGTTGTGATCGACTGCGTGAACCCGCTGGGGTTCGACAAGCGCGGGGCCTACCCGCTCCCGGTGGACGAGGGCAGCGCCGCGCAGCAAGCCGCCGCGGTGCTGCCGGGCAGCCGGGTGGTCGGTGCGTTCCATCACGTGTCCGCGGTGGTGCTGCTCGACCCGGAAGTGGAGACCGTGGACCTGGACGTGATGGTGGTCGGCGACGACCGGGAGGCCACCGACCTGGTCCAGGCACTGGCCGCGCGCATCCCGGGGGTGCGCGGCATCTACGCGGGCCGGCTGCGGAACTGCGGGCAGGTCGAGGCGCTGACCGCGAACCTGGTCTCAGTCAACCGCCGGTACAAGGCGCACGCCGGGCTGCGCATCACTGACGTCTGAGCTGCCGTCAATCCCAGATTGACGTTGGGGCTCCGTCAATCTACGATTGACGCATGGTTGACAGCCCGGTTTCTCTCGACACCCTCATCACGTTCGTCAAGGTCCAGCGCCCGGACGGGGACGCCCTCGACGACCTGGCCAGCGCCGTGGCCGTAGCCGAGCAGCTCGGTGAGCAGGCCGATCACCTGATCGGGCACTTCGTGGACCAGGCCCGGCGATCCGGCGCGTCGTGGAGCCAGATCGGCGCCAGCATGGGCGTCAGCAAGCAGGCCGCGCAGCAGCGGTTCGTGCCGCGCGGCGACCCGGCCACGGGCCCGTGGGTGGCCGGCGACTTCTCCCGGTTCACCGTGCGGGCGCGCAGCGTGCTCACCGCGGCGGAGGACCATGCCCGGGCCGCGGACAGCGCGGTGATCGGCAGCGATCACCTGGCCCTCGGCCTGTTCGCCGAGCCGGACGGGCTGGCCGCGAAGGCCATCGCGGCGCTCGGCCTCACCGAACCGCAGGTGCGGGCCGCGCTCGGCCAGCCGGACCGCACGCCGGAGCAGGCCCAGCCGCCCGGGGCCGCGGCCGCCGGGGAAAGCCGGGTACCACTCGGCCCCGGGGCCACCGCGTCACTGCGCGGCGCCCTGCGCTGCGCGCTGCGGCTGGGGCACAACTACATCGGCACCGAGCACATCCTGGTCGGCCTGCTGGACGAGAACGACGCCACGGCCGGCGCGCTGGCCGGCCTCGGCCTGGCCAAGGCTGAGGCGGAGCGGCAGATCCGGGCCCAGATCGCCGCGTTCCAGGCCGACCGCGGCTAGCCGCGGGTGACAACCGCCGGGCCGGGACCGTGCACAGCGCAACGCAGGCCGCCGCCGCATCGCAGCTAGCGCCGGTCAGGGGCAGTGTGCCGACCACCCCGTCAGCCACGGCCACCGGCACCTGTGCGCCGCGCGGCCACGACGGCCAGCCGCCGCAGCCGGCGCTCAGCGCGGGGCGGCGGTGAGCATGCTCACCGCGTTGACCCAGGAGAACGAGCCGGGCGCCAGATGCCACTGCGCCATCAGCCCGTACAGCGCCGCGGTGAACAGCCGGGCGGCCAGGGCCGGGTCGGTGCCGCGCGGCCATTCCCCGGCCTCGACGCCGGCTCTGATCAGCTCCTCGAGCCGCCGATGAGACCTGGTATCCCCGGCCCGCACGGCGGCGGCAACGGCGGGTTCGTGCACAGCCAGCGCGCGGGCTTCCATCAGCACCCGGCAGGTATCCGGCTCGGCCTGGACATGCGCCGCGATTCCGCCCGCGACCGCATGCAGTACCTGCCGCGGCGACTGGCGGACGGCCTCTGGGAGAGCGGCGATGGCCGCGTCCACCCGTTGCCCGGCGCGGCCGCCCCACTCTTCGTGCAGGGCCAGGAACAGCGCTTCCTTGCTGGCGAAGTACAGATACGGGGTGCCTTTGGACACACCGGCCTGCGCCGCGACATCAGCCATCGTGGTGGAGTGATAGCCCGAGCTGGCGAAGCAGGCCAGGCCGGCGGCGATGAGCTGCTCCCGGCGCGCGACCCGCGCCTGCTCAGCGATCTTCGGCACGGTGCGCCGTCCTGGCCCGGGGCCGCCGCCGATGCAGGAGTACGGCGAGGCCGGCGGGCGGGCACAGGCAGAACAGCAGGCACAGCAGGCAGGGGTCCAGGCTCCCGGTCCAGTCCGGGGCGGCCGGCTCCGCCGCCGGGTCAGCCCTCCGGGGCAGGTCTGCCGTCAGGACGGCCAGCTCCGGCCAGGTCTGCGCGGCATACGCGGCGTCCAGCCGGCCGTGGTGTTCGCCCGCCGTCAGCCGGCCGTCCGTGAACGCCTCGTTCAGCACCCGGACCGTGCCGTCGCGGTCGGCATCGGAAGCCAGCATGGCTGGTTCGCTCATCCCGGCACCACCCTCCGGTAAATGACTGACCACTCAGTCATTTTACCGCGCGACCACTGGGAGTCAATGACTGCACGCTGCCTACCGCCAGTACCCGGTGCTGGCGTGCGTCAACTGGCACAGCGGGATCAGCGCCTGACCGCCGGGAGGACCTGGAGGCCCGGGCGGAGGTGGCCGAATACCGGCTCGTAGCTGGGCGCCTGCTCGGTCACCAGGGTGGCATAACAGGCCCGCCCGCCGGGCGCGTCGATCGCGTACTGCAGCACGGTCAGCGACCGGCTGCCCACGCTGGCCTGGTCGTAACTGAGCAGTGCGGTCCGGCCGTCCACCGTGGTCTGGCCGAGCTGGGTGTTGCCCGCGTCGGCGGCGGTGAACTCCTGCTCGCTGAGCGTGGTCAGCCCGGTGGCCGGGCTGGTGCCCGGCGGGAAGTGGGCCGGCGCGCAGAAGAGCGACGTGACGGCGCCGAAGCCGGACCCGTCAGCGGCCGGCGCGGCCACGTCGACCGACCCGGCCGCGCCCCGGCCCGGCACCAGCGCGGCTAGCTGCGCCGCGGAGGCCCGGCCCAGGCCCAGGTCATGCAGGGCGCGGTGGAAGGAAGCGCCGTGCACGGTCACCCAGCGGTCCGGTACGGCCAGCCGCAGGCCGTCGGCGGCCGTGCCGACCATCTTGTTCCCGGCCGGCGCGGACCGGGCCGCGGTCATCACCGGGCTGCTCACCGCGGCGTACATGGCCTGCTCGGCCTCGGTGGAGCTGGTGCTGCCCGACGAGCAGCCCGCGGCGGCCAGCGCGAGGACGGCGATCGCGGGCAGCAGCAACCCGCCCGGCACCCACCTCATCCGTGCTCCTCCGCTACTGTCCGCAGTCGCCTCGCGGAAGCGATACTAGGTGCCCGGAATCTGGTTATGTGCCCTGATAGGTAATTGTGGCCGCCAGGTCAGCGGTAGGAGTGCTCGGCGTCCGGGAATGCGCCGCCGGTCACGTCCTCGGCGAACGCCCGGGCCGCCTGGCCCAGCACGCTGGCCACGTCCGCGTAGCGCTTGACGAACTTCGGGGTGCGCGGGCTGAGGCCGGCCATGTCCTGCCAGACCAGTACCTGCGCGTCACAGTCCGGCCCGGCGCCGATGCCGATGGTCGGGATGGACAGCGCCGCGGTGACCCGGGCGGCCAGCTCGGCGGGCACGCACTCGAGCACCACGGCGAACGCGCCCGCGGCCTCCATCGCCTTGGCGTCGTGCAGCAACCGCTCGCCGTCCTCGCCCCGGCCCTGCACCCGGTACCCGCCGAACGCGTTGACCGACTGCGGGGTGAGCCCCAGGTGGGCCATGACCGGGATGCCCGCCGCGACCAGTTCCTCGGCCTGGCGCAGCACCCGGTGGCCGCCCTCCAGCTTGACCGCCTGCGCCCCGGTTTCCTTGAGGAACCGGATGCCGGTGGCCAGGGCCGCCTCGGGCGACGACTGGTAGGAGCCGAACGGGAGGTCGGCCACGATCAGGGCCCGGCTGGTGCCGCGGACCACGGCCGCGGTGAGCGGGATGAGGTCGTCCACCGTGACCGGGATCGTGGTGTCGTGCCCGAACACCACCATCCCGGCTGAGTCGCCGACCAGCAGGACCGGGATGCCCGCGTCATCGAACACCCGGGCCACGAGTGCGTCGTACGCGGTCAGCATGGGCCATTTCTCGCCGCGGGCCTTGGCCGCGGCCAGGTCGCTGACCGTGACCCGGCGTGATCTGCGGCCGCCATACAGCGGCTGTGGCTTGGCCTGCGGAAGGCTGCCTGACGCTACTGGGGCCGGCACATCGGTCCGCGCTCCGGTCGCGGCCGAGCCCAGGCCCCCGATAGGGGCGTTCATGCTCGGATCCTCCATGTCTCGTGGCGCCACCGCGGCGTCCCCGGACGATTCGATGATCGCATGGGCCGGGCCATGCGGGTAACCCCCCGAAGGTCCGGCCACCAGCCCCCCGAAAGTCCAGCTGCCGGCCCGCCGAAAGTCCAGCCGCTAACCCCCGAAAGTCCGGCCGCAGCCGGGAATGTTTTCCGATACGGGGGAGTTCCGTATCGATAGCTTCCCGGCGCGGCAGCTGCCCGCCGGACCGGTACCTGGATGAACGCGGCTGGTCGCAGTGGCCTTCCCGGTACGGCAACCACAGACCAGAAGGACGTCAATGGATCTTCGCCACGCCGATCCCCAGTCCGCTGTCGCTGACCGCATCTACCGCCGCCGGTGGGCCATTCTCGGCGTGCTGATCATCAGCCTGATCGCCATCGTGCTGGACAACACGGTGCTGAACGTCGCGCTGAAGACCATCGCCGAGCCCAACGCGGGGCTGGGCGCGAGCCAGAGCCAGCTGGAGTGGGGGATCAACTCGTACACGCTGGTGTTCGCCGGCCTGCTGTTCACCTTCGGGGTGATCGGCGACCGGATCGGGCGCAAGCGGATGCTGATGATCGGGATGGCGGCGTTCGGCATCTTCTCGCTGCTGACCGCCTACTCCAAGAACCCGGATCAGCTGATCTTCGCCCGGGCCGCCATGGGCCTGGGCGCCGCTGCGGTCATGCCGCAGACCCTGTCCATCATCTCTAACGTGTTCGACCCGCGGGAGCGGGCCCGGGCCATCGGCATCTGGGCCACCGCCGTGGGTATCGGGGTCGCCATCGGCCCGATCGTGGGCGGGCTGCTGCTCGCGCACTTCTGGTGGGGTTCCGTCTTCCTGATCAACGTCCCGCTCACCGCGGTCGGCGTGGTCGCGATCCTGCTGCTGGTGCCGGAGTCGCGGAACCCGAACCCGGGCCGCATCGACTACCTGGGCGTGCTGCTGTCCATCGTGGGCCTGGTGCTGGTCGTGTACGGCATCATCCAGGGCGGCGAGAAGGGCACCTGGATCCACTGGGACGTGCTTGGCGCGACCGTGGCCGGGCTGGCCGTGCTGGCCGCGTTCGCCTGGTGGGAGACCCGGCTCAGCCACCCGTCGCTGGACGTCAAGCTGTTCCGTGACCCGCGGCTGTCGTCCGCGGTCGGGGCGCTCGGGCTGGTGTTCTTCGGCATGATGGGCGCGCTGTTCTTCCTCAGCTTCTACCTGCAGAGCGTGCGCGGCTACACCCCGCTGGACGCGGGCCTGCTCACGCTGCCGTTCGCCGCCGGGCAGATGCTGATGGCACCGCGCAGCGCCAAGCTGGTCCGCCGGTTCGGCACCAAAGCGGTGGCCGCCAGCGGGCTGCTCACCGTTACCGTCGCGCTGGCCGGTTATCAGCTGCTCGGGGTAAGCACCCCGATCTGGGTGCTGGGCGTGATCTTCTTCGTGCAGGGCGCGGGCATGGGCAGCGTGATGCCGCCCGCCACCGAGGCGGTCATGTCCGTGGTGCCCAGGGAGCGGGCCGGCTCCGGGTCGGCGCTGACCAACACCGCCCGCCAGGTGTTCGGCGCGCTGGGCGTGGCCGTGCTGGGCTCCATCCTGGCCCAGGTCTACCGGGACCAGCTGAACCCGCACCTGACCGCACTGCCCGTGGCCGCCCGCGACGCGGCGACCGGCTCCATCACCGCGACGCAGACCGTGGCGTCCCGGCTGGGCGGTGCCGGGCTGCGGCTGGACAGCCTGGCCAACGCCGCGTTCGTGCACGCCATGCACGTCACGACGGTCATCTCCGCGGTGATCACGCTGGCGGGTGCGCTCGTGGTGCTGATCTGGATGCCGGGCCGCGCCGCCGCCCCGGCGCCAGCCGAGAACGTGGTGCTGGCCGAGGACGTGGTGCATGCGGACGTGGTGCATGAGGACACCGTGATCGCGGACATCCCCGCCGCCCTCCGCGCCGAAGTCACGGAAGGCTGAGACCATGCTGGCCGCAGACGTCAGCCCCGTGGCTGACCAGCGACCCGGGACGGCGGCCGAGCCCCGCCGCCCCGGGCGGCCGCGCAGCGAGCGGGCCGACCGCGCGATCATCGATGCGGCGCTCAGCCTGTTCGCCGAGCACGGCGTGGAGGGGCTGTGCATCGAGGAGGTGGCGGCCCGCGCCGGGGTCGGCAAGGCCACCATCTACCGCCGCTGGCCGGGCAAGGAGGACCTGCTGCTCGATGCCGTGGCCGCGCTCAAGACGCCGCTCCCGGAACTGCGCGGCGAGTCGGTCGGTGACGACCTGGTGGCGCTGCTGGACGTCATGGCGGCCGATTACGCCGACCCGCGCCGGGCCCGCTTGTTCGCCCTGCTGCTCGGCGAGGGAGCCAAGTTCCCGCGGCTGATGTCGCGCTACACGGAGACCGTGGTCGAGCCGCGCCGCGAGGTCATGCGGACCGTGCTGCGGCGCGGCGTGGCCACCGGGGAACTGCGCCCGGACACCGACATCGAAGTCGTGCTGTTCATGCTGTCCGGCGCTGTGCTGGCCCGCGGCAAGCACCAGCCGGAGGGCATCGAAGCCGGCTTCACGGCCCGCGTGGTGGACGAATTGCGGCAAGGACTCAGCGCCCGCTGAGGAATTGAGGAGCCGGCGTTCGGCGCGAAGCGGCGATCGGGGGGTCCAGGGGGGTCGTCCCCCGGAGTAAAGGGCAGACTGGGGAATGTGCGGCGTGCCTTCCGTCTGGTCGACGTGTTCAGCACCGCCCCCCACCGCGGCAACCCGCTCGCCGTGGTGCTCGACGCGGACGGGCTGAGCAGCGACGGCATGCAGCAGTTCGCCAGCTGGATGAACCTGTCCGAGACCACGTACGTGCTCCCCCCGTCCAGTGCGCAGGCGGACTACCGGGTCCGGATCTTCACCCCGTCCAGTGAGCTGCCGTTCGCCGGGCATCCCACGCTCGGCACCTGCCACGCCTGGCTGGACGCCGGCGGTCAGCCGGCCCGCCCGGACAGGTACGTCCAGGAATGCGGAGCCGGCCTGGTCCAGGTCCGCCGGACCGAGGCCGGCCTGGCCTTCGCCGCGCCGCCGCTGGTCCGGTCCGGGCCGGTTGACGAGCCACTCGCCGGGCACATCGCCGGGCTGCTCGGCATCGGCCGGTCCGACATCGTGGATCTGGCCTGGGCGGACAACGGCCCGGGCTGGGTCGCGGTGCTGCTGCCCAGCGCTGACGCGGTGCTGGCGCTGCGCCCGGGCCTGGTCAACCTGGACATCGGGGTGGCCGGGCCGTACCCGCCCGGCGCGCCCGCCGCATTCGAGGTGCGGGCGTTCTTCCCCAACGCTGGCCGCACCGTCGAGGATCCGGTGACCGGCAGCCTGAACGCCTCGCTGGCCGGCTGGCTGCTCGGCACGGGCCGGGTCACCGCCCCCTACGTGGCCAGCCAGGGAACGGCGCTAGGCCGGGCCGGCCGGGTGCACGTGAGCCAGGATGGGGACGGCCAGATCTGGGTCGGCGGCGCGTCGCGCACCTGCGTGGCAGGCTACGTGGACGGGTAGGCGTAGGACGGCCTGGTCCCGGGAATCCAACTCGGTGCGTGCCGGAATTCTCGGCTGGAGGGGCGGTCTGGGCATGGACCTAGCGCAGGAGTGGGCCGGGCTGCTCCGCACCGAGGGGGCCGGCTACGCGGGAGTGGCGCTGGCCAACATCAAGCACGAGTTCCCGGCGGCGATGCAGCATCTGATGACGGCGCCCGGCGACTTCCCGTACCGGCCCCGGGCCCGCACGCCGGTGTTCTACGGCAGCCACGACTGGCAGTCCTCGGTGCAGATGCACTGGGCCCTGCTGCGGCTGCTACGCCGGGTTCCGGACGAGGCCCGCGGCGAGGAGATCCGGGCCGCGCTCAGCGCCCAGTTCACACCGGTAGCGCTGGCCCACGAGGCCGACTTCATTGCCGGGGCGGACGCGCCGACCGAGCGCCCGCAGGGCTGGGGCTGGGCGCTGGCCCTGGTGCACGAGGCGGCCACCTGGAATCACCCGGACGGGCTGAAGTGGGCGGCCGCGATGGCCCCGCTGGCCGAGGCGCTGGTCAGCTGCTTCCTGCACTGGCTGCCCGGCCAGGTCTACCCGGTGCGCCACGGAACCCGCCGGGGGAGCGCGTTCGGCCTGTCGCTGGCCTGGCCGTTCGCGCAGCTGCGGGCCGCCGCCGGGGACCCGGCGCTGCGTGACGCGATCGCGACCCGGGCCAGGGGCTGGTTCAGCGCGGACATCATGTACCCGGCCGACTGGGAGCCGTCGGCCGACGACTGCCAGTCGCCCGCGCTCACCGAGGCCGAGCTGATGTCCCGCATCCTGCGCCGGGACGAGTTCGCGGACTGGCTGACCATGTTCCTGCCCGGCATTGAGTGGGGCCGGCCCGCCGCGCTGTTCACCCCGGCTGCCACCGGGGACGGCGCCGACGGGCTGGCCGCGCAGCTGCACGGCCTCAACGCCAGCCGGGCCTGGTGCTGGCGGCGGATCGCCGACGCGCTGCCGCCCGGCGACCCGCGGGCCGAGCCGGCCCTGGGCGCGGCCCGGCAGCACGCCAAGGCGGTCCTGCCGTACGTCGTGGGCGGTGACTACCAGCTAGAACACTGGCTCGCCGGCTACGCGGTCCTGATGCTGAGCTAGCTGGGCGGGCTGGCGGGGCGGGGCTCGCGCCAGGCGTTGGTGATCGGGAGCCGCCGGTCCCGGCCGAAGTTGCGCGCCGTGATCTTCGGGCCAGGCGGGTACTGCCGCCGCTTGTACTCGGCCCGGTCCACCAGCCGGATCACCCGGTCCACCAGCGCTGGGTCGTGCCCGGCCGCGACGAGCTGCGCCGCGCCCATGTCCTTCTCCACGTAGTCGTCGAGCAAGGAATCCAGCACCGCGTAGTCGGGTAGCGAGTCGGTGTCCAGCTGGCCGGGTGCGAGTTCCGCGCTGGGCGGCTTGGTGATGGAGTTCTCCGGGATCGGCGGGATCTCAGCACGCGCCGCGGCCTGGCCGTTGCGCCACCGGGCCAGCTCCCAGACGAGCGTTTTGAGCACGTCCTTGATCGGGCCGAAGCCGCCCGCCGAGTCGCCGTACAGGGTCGAGTACCCGGTGGCGATCTCACTCTTGTTCCCGGTGGTCAGGACGAGATGGCCCGCGGCGTTGCTCAGCCCCATCAGGATCACGCCCCGGATCCGGGACTGCAGGTTCTCGGCGGCCAGCCCGGTCAGCTCGAGCTCCGCCTCGAACGCGTCCACCATGCCCGCGATGGGCACCGCGGCGGCCTGCAGCCCCTGCCGCTTGGCCAGGTCCTCCGCGTCGCCGACCGAGTGCTCGGAGGAGTACCGGCTCGGCATCAGCACCACGTGCACCCGCTCCGGGCCGAGCGCGTCAGCGGCGATCGTGGCCACCAGCGCGGAATCGATCCCGCCGGACAGGCCCAGGATGACGGAGCCGAACCCGTTCTTCCGCACGTAGTCACGGACCCCGGTGACCAGCGCCGCGTACACCTCAGCCAGCGGGTCCAGCCGGGGTGTAATGGCCGACCCGGTCGGCTGTGCTGGCCCGGGGGGGCGACCCCCCCGAACCCCCCGATCGCCGCTCCGCGCCGAGGCCGGCGAGCCGCGGGCCGGCGGGGGCGGCTGGGGCGGGAGCAATTCCCGGGTGATCGTCATGACCGTGCCGTCGCTGGCATCCGCGGGGCTGTTCGCGGGCAGTGGCCCTGCTCCCGCAGCCGGCAGCTCGAGGTCGGCGACCAGCAGGGTCTCCTCGAACTGCGGTCCGCGGGCGAGCAGCTCGCCGGCCGCGTCCACGATGATCGAGTCGCCGTCGAAGACCAGCTCGTCCTGGCCGCCCATCATGTTCACGTAGGCCAGCGCGGCCCCCGCTTCGCGGGCCCGCCGGGCCACCAGCTGGTACCGGGCCTCGCTCTTGCCCCGCTCGTACGGGGAGGCGTTCGGCACGACCAGCAGCCCGGCGCCCGCCTGCCGGGTGACCGCGACCGGGCCGCCGTCCTGCCACAGGTCCTCGCAGATGGCGATGGCCACGTCCACCGCTTCGCCGCCGGCGGCGGGCACCCGGACCACCGGCAGGCAGTTGCCGGGCACGAAATACCGGTACTCGTCGAACACCCCGTAGTTCGGCAGGTGATGCTTGGCCGTGGTCACCACGACCCGGCCGCCGTGCAGCAGCGCGGCCGCGTCCAGCGGCGCGCCGGCCGGCACACCGACCCGGGCGGCCACCCCCGCCTGGCGGCCCAGGTACCCGGTGACCACGGCGATACCGCCGAGCCCGGCGGCGCCCAGTTGCCGTGCCGTGTCCTCCAGCGCCGCGATGGACGCGGTCACGAACGAGGTCCGCAGCGCGAGGTCTTCCACCGGGTAGCCGGTCAGCATCATCTCCGGGAACACCACCAGGTCGGCGCCCGCGTCCGCGGCGCGGCGGGTCCAGTCCAGCACCGCGGCCGCGTTCCCGGTCAGGTCACCGACGGTCGAGTTCGCCTGGGCGAGGGCGATACGCAGCCTGGTCACCAGTTCACTGTATGCCGCCCCGGTGGCCCGGCCCGGGGCGGCGGACGGTAGGCCGGCCCCGGTCCCGCGAGTAGACTCACGGTGGCTTTGTAACGCCCTGGTAACACGATCGCGAGAGACTGTCCGCCAGGGCGGGCTCGGTCAGCCGATATGCTGTGCTGCCCGCATCCACGCAGGTGTAAGCCCGCTGACCAGCAAGGACAGGCTGTCATGGACAGGCAGGAAGAATTCGTCCTCCGCACCCTGGAGGAGCGGGACATCCGTTTTGTCCGGCTGTGGTTCACCGACGTCCTCGGCTACCTCAAATCGGTCGCCGTCGCCCCGGCCGAGCTCGAGGGCGCCTTCGCCGAGGGCATCGGCTTCGACGGCTCGGCCATCGAGGGCTTCGCCCGGGTCTACGAGGCGGACATGATCGCCAAGCCGGACGCGTCCACGTTCCAGCTGCTGCCCTGGCGGGGCGAGGCGTCCGGGGTCGGCCGGATGTTCTGTGACATCCGGATGCCGGACGGATCCCCGTCTTACGCCGACCCGCGGTACGTGCTGAAGCGGGCGCTGGGCCACGCGGCCGACCTCGGCTTCACGTTCTACACCCACCCCGAGGTGGAGTTCTTCTTGCTCAAAGAGAAGCCGGCGGCAGGTACCCGGCCCCAGCCCATCGACACCGGCGGCTACTTCGACCACACGCCGCACAGCGTGGCGCACGATTTCCGGCACGTGTCGATCCAGATGCTGGAGGGCATGGGCATCTCGGTGGAGTTCAGCCATCACGAGGATGCGCCGGGCCAGCAGGAAATAGACCTGCGCTATGCGGACGCGCTCACCACGGCTGACAACATTATGTCGTTCCGGCTGGTCATGAAGGAGGTAGCGCTCCAGCAAGGGGTCTACGCGTCCTTTATGCCGAAGCCGTTCACCGAGTACCCCGGCTCCGGTATGCACACCCATATGTCGCTGTTCGAGGGCGACCGTAATGTGTTCTACGAGCCGGGCGCCGAATTCCAGCTGTCCAAGCTGGGCCGGGCCTTCATCGCCGGGCTGCTCCGGCACGCGGCCGAGATCACTGCGGTCTGTAACCAGTGGGTCAACTCCTACAAACGGCTGTGGGGGGCGGCGGAAGTCACCGCCGGGGCGGGCGGGGAGGCGCCCGCGTACATTTGCTGGGGGCACAACAACCGGTCGGCTCTGGTCCGGGTGCCGATGTACAAGCCGCACAAGGGAAATGCCACCCGGGTGGAGTTCCGCTCGGTAGACTCGGCGTGTAACCCTTACCTTGCGTTCGCGGTGATCCTGGAAGCGGGTCTGAAAGGCATCGAGGCCGGCTATGAGCTGCCGCCCGGCGCCGAGGATGACGTATGGGCGCTCACCTCGGCCGAGCGGCGCGCACTGGGCATCTCGCCGCTACCGCAGAGCCTGGATGAGGCGATCACGGCAATGCAGGACAGCGAACTGGTGGCCGAGGCCCTCGGCGAGCATGTCTTCGACTTCTTCCTGCGTAACAAGCGCGCCGAGTGGCGCGAGTACCGGCATCAGGTCACCCAGTTCGAACTGGACCGATACCTGCCGGTGCTGTGACGGTGAGCCAGTGCAGTGGGGGGAACTGGGGCTGGGGCGGCTGGCCGCTACAGGGATCGGGGTTAGGGCAGCGTGTTCTGGGTGGGCGTGCTCGGGCCATTACTGGTCCGGGCTGATGGCGCGGACGTAGTTGTCCCAGCGCCCAAACAGCGGGTGATCCTGGCCGCGCTGGCGGTCCGCCTTGGCCAGGTCGCCTCCTACGACGAGCTGGCCGAGATCATCTGGGACGGCATGCCCCCGGCCGGGGCCCGGGTGGCCATCCGCAACTACGTGAAGCGGCTGCGGCAGGTCCTCGGCCCGGTGGCCGGGCGCCGGATCGTGACCCGCGACCCGGGCTACGCGCTCGAGGCGGAGCCGGACGAGGTGGACGCGCTCCGGTTCACCGCGCTGTGCGCCCGCGGCGGCGAGGCCGTCGGGCGCGGCCGAACGGAGGCCGACACCCAGGCGGCCTGGGACGTGCTCACCGAGGCGCTGGCCCTGTGGCGGAGCAGCCCGCTGGTTGACGTCCCGTCGAACGCCCTGATCACGGCCGAGGTGCCGCGGCTCGACGCGCTGCGGATGCAGGCCCAGGAATGGCGGATGGACGCCGGCCTGGCCCAGGGGCGGCACTCTGAGCTGGTCGGCGAGCTGACCCAGCTCGCGCTGGACCACCCGTGGCGTGAGCGGTTCCACGCCCAGCTCATGCTGGCGCTGTACCGCTGTGGCCGGCAGGCCGAGGCGCTCGGCGCCTACCAGCGCACCCGCCGCCTGCTGGTCGACGAGCTGGGCGTGGAACCCGGCCGGGAACTGCGCGACCTGCAGGCGGGCATTCTGGCTGGCGACCTGGGCCTGGCCGCGCCGGGCCCCGCGCTGACCAGCTTGCGGGACGCGGCCGCCCCAGCCCAGCCGGCCGGGGCGGCGGCCGGCGGCACCAAGGCCGGCCGGGCACCGGCCGGCCGCCCGCGGCCGGGCCCGCGGCAGACCCGGACGGCCGGGCCGGGCCGGGCACCAGCCACCGCGGGCCGGGAGCCCGCCGCTGCCCCGCCAGCCCCAGGCGGCCAGCCGGCCCCGGCCGCCCGGCGGGCCGGCCCGGGCGCGCGGCCCGCGGCTGCGGCCGCCGCGGCCACCCAGGCTGGCCAGGCCGCCGAGGGCGCCGGGGCGGTCCCGGCCGCTGCTGACCGCCCGGCCAGCCCGGCCGCCTCGGTGGTGCCGCGCCAGCTGCCGGCCGGCGTGGCGCACTTCGCCGGGCGGACCACGCAGCTAGCTGAGCTGCGGGCCTGGATGCAGGCCGCGGAATCCTCCGATGAAGCGGTCCAGGTGCTGGTCATCGGGGGGACGGCCGGGGCGGGTAAGACGGCGCTGGCGGTGCACTGGGCGCACCAGTCGGCCGCCGGGTTCCCCGATGGGCAGCTGTATGTCAACCTGCGCGGGTTCGATCCGTCGGGCACTCCGGTGGCCCCGGCCGACGCACTGCGCTGGTTCCTCGGCGCGCTCGGGGTGACCGAGGAACAGATCCCGGACAGTGTGGACGCGCAGGCCGCGCTGTACCGCAGTGTGCTGGCCGGCAAGCGGATGCTGGTCATCCTGGACAACGCGCTGGACGCGGCGCAGGTGCGGCCGCTGCTGCCCGGCAGCCCGTCGTGCCTGGTGCTGGTGACCAGCCGGGCCCGGCTGCCTGGCCTGGCCGCCACCGAGGGGGCGCGGCTGCTGCCGCTGGATGTGCTGACCGGTACCGAGGCCCGGGAGCTGCTCGCGGGCCGGCTGGGCGAACGGGCCAGTGCGGAGGCGGGCGCGGCGCGCCAGCTGATCGAGTCGTGCTCCCGGCTGCCGCTGGCGCTGAGCATCGTGGCGGCGCGGGCGGCGGCCCGGCCGCTGATGCCGCTGACCGAGCTGTCCCGGGAGCTGGCTGACGCGCACGGGCGGCTGGACGCGCTGGACGCCGGGGATCCGGTGGCCAGTATCCGGGCCGTGTTCTCCTGGTCATGCCAGCAGCTCAGCGAGTCGGCTGTCCAGCTGTTCCGGCTGCTCGGCCTGCACGCCGGCCCGGATGTGACGATCCCGGCCGCGGCCAGCCTGGCCGCGATGACGCCGGGGCAGGCGGCGGCGGCGGTGGCCGAGCTGGCTGACGCGCACCTGATCGCGGAGCACACGCCGGGCCGGTATGCGTTCCATGACCTGCTCCGGGCGTACGCCGCTGACCTGGCCGGCACGACTGACCCGGAGGAGCTGCGGCAGGAGGCCGTGTACCGGGTGCTGGATCATTACCTGCACACCGCCTGCTCCGGGGTCCGGCTGCTCAACCCGGCCCGGCAGCGGCTGCCGGTGGCGCCGCCCCGGCCCGGGGTCACCCCGGAGATCCTGACCTGCGCAGCTGACGCGCAGGCCTGGTTCGCCGCGGAACGCCAGGTCCTGCTGGCCGCCATCGGCCAGGCCGACGAGCTCGGTTTCGACACGCACGCCTGGCAGCTGCCGTGGGCGTCGTGGCTGTTCTTCGACCGGGAAGGCTACTGGCACGACCAGGTCGCCAACCAGCACACCGCGATCGCCGCGGCCAAGCGGCTCGGCGACCGGGCGGCCCAGGCGCATGTCTACCGCGATCTCGGGGCCAGCTACAGCCGGCTGGGCTTGCTGGCTGAGGCACGGGTGTACTGCACCCAGGCCCTGGATGTGTACCACGAGCTCGGTGACCGGCTCGGCCAGGCCCGGGCGCACAACGAGATCATGCTGCTGGCCGAGCGGCAGGGCCGGCTGGCCGAGGCGCTGGGCCACGCGCAGCTGGCGCTGGGGCTGTACCGGGACGAGGGCTACCAGCCCGGGCAGGCCAGGATGCTCAACGGGGTCGGCTACATCCACGCCCAGCTCGGGGAGTACCAGCAGGCGCTGGAGTTCTGCGAGCAGGCGCTGAGCATGAACCGCGGCCGCGGTGACCCGCTGAACGAGGGCGCCACCTGGGACAGCGTCGGCTACGTGCTGTACCACCTGGGCCGGTTCGGGGAAGCCATCACGCACATCCGCACCGCGTTGCACACCATCGAGGGCCAGGCCGCCGGCTACTACCAGACCACCATGCTGGTCCACCTCGGCGACGCCTACCACGCGGCCGGCGACCCAGACCAGGCCCGCCACGCCTGGCGGGAAGCCCTGGCCATCCTCGAGCACCTCAACCACTCCGATGCGGACCAGGTCCGCGCCCGGCTGCACGGCGACGTGCCGGACGTTCCTGGTAGCGTCCCGGCCGCGGGCGGCCCCGCGGTCCGCGGCCTGCCCCCTGGGCACGCCGTCGGGGCCTGACCTCGGCCCAGCCCGCAGGCCCGGTGATACCCGGATTTAGTGACGCTACCGGGACGTTACCGGCCGGTCGCATCATTAACTTGTGCACCTACCCCCCCCGGTGCACCCCCCTGCCGGGGTCGTCTACGGACGGCCCCGGCGCCACCATTTCCGGGGCCGATTTCGGGGCACATCGCCGCCGCCGGAGCCTGGCCGGGTCCAGCCGGGAGCCAGCCGCACGGGATGCGGTTACCGTTCAGGGGTGAGCGTGCGCCGCAGGACCACACCGGCCGGGCGGCTGGCCCGGATGGGATTCGCCGACGCGGCCCGGGCGGAACGGCTGGTCAGTGAGGATCTGGCCGTAGACCCGGATGGCGCGGACGCGGATCTGCTGGCCGCGCTGGCCGCGGCCGCCGACCCCGACCTGGCCCTGGTCACGCTGGCCCGGATGCCCCGCGACGGTGCACTGCTCGACGCGTTGCGCGCGGATGCCGGGCTGCGCAACCGGCTCACCGCGGTACTCGGCGCCAGTGCCGCGCTCGGTGACTACCTGGCCCGGCATCCCGCCGACTGGCACGTGCTGAGCGGCCCGGACGCGCTGCGCGGTGTCACCGCCGCCGAGGTGCGCGCCGAGTTGCTGGCCGCGGTGGGGGCACGGCCGGGTGACCCGGAGCCGGTGGCCGATCCGGCCGCGGCCCCGGGCGGCAGCCCGGCGACCGCGCTGCCCGCCGCCTACCGGCGGCGGCTGCTCCAGCTCGCGGCCCGTGACCTCACCGGCGCGGTCACCGTGGACGAGACCGCGGCCGAGCTCGCCGACCTGGCCGCGGCGGCGCTGGAGGCCGCGCTGGCCATCGCCCGGTCCGAGCTGCCGGCCGATGCGCCGCCTGCCCGCCTGGCGGTGCTGGCGATGGGCAAGTGCGGCGGCCATGAGCTCAACTACGCCAGTGACGTGGACGTGATCTTCGCCGCCGCCCCGGCGGCCGGTTCCGGTGCGGATCCCGAGTCGGAGGCGGCCGCGCTGCGCACCGCGACCCGGCTGGCGGCCGGGCTGATCCGGGTCTGCTCACAGACCACGGCCGAGGGCGCGCTGTTCCCAGTCGACCCCAACCTGCGCCCGGAGGGCCGGGACGGCCCGCTGGTCCGGACGCTGGCCAGCCACCGCATCTACTACGAGCGTTGGGCAAAGACCTGGGAGTTCCAGGCGCTGCTCAAGGCCCGGCCGGTAGCGGGTGACCTGGAACTGGGCCAGGCCTATGTGGACGCGCTCAGCCCGATGGTCTGGCAGGCCGCGCAGCGGCCCAACTTCGTCGCGGACGTGCAGGCCATGCGCCGCCGGGTGATCGGCAACCTGGCCCCCAGTGAAGCCGCCCGCCAGCTCAAGCTCGGCCCGGGCGGGCTGCGGGACATCGAGTTCGCGGTGCAGCTGCTCCAGCTGGTACACGGCCGGACCGACGAGTCACTGCGCGAGCAGGGCACCCTGCCCGCCCTCGCGGCGCTGGCCCGGGGCGGCTACGTGGGCCGTGATGACGCGGCCACCATGGCCGCCGCGTACCGGTTCCTGCGTACCGTGGAGCACCTGCTCCAGCTCCGCCAGCTGCGCCGTACACACACCCTGCCGGACGATCCGGATGCGCTGCGCCGCCTTGGCCGGGCGCTGCGCCGGGCCCGGACCCGGAACGGGGCCGCGGCCCCGGCCCCGCCGGCCCGGGCCGACCCGGCAGCGGACCTGATGGCGCAGTGGCGGCAGCACGCCCGGGAAGCCCGGCGGCTGCATGAGAAGCTGTTCTACCGCCCGCTGCTGGACGCGGTGGCCCGGCTGCCCAGCGACGCGGTCCGGCTCACCCGGGCTGAGGCCCGGGCCCGGCTGGAAGCCCTCGGCTACCTGGACCCGGCGGGGGCGCTGCGGCACATCGAGGCGCTCACCTCGGGCGTCTCCCGGCGCGCGGCCATCCAGCGCACGCTGCTGCCGGTGCTCCTGGAATGGTTCGCCGACGCCGCGCAGCCAGACGCCGGGCTGCTCGCGTTCCGCCAGGTCAGCGATGCGCTTGGCGACTCGCCGTGGTATCTGCGGCTGCTCAGGGACGACACCAACGTGGCCCGCCGGATGGCGCGGCTGCTAGCTTCCAGCCGGTACGCCACCGATCTGCTGATGCGCGCGCCGGAGACGGTGGCGCTGCTCGGCTCGGACGAGCAGCTGGCACCGCGGCCGGCCGCCGCGCTGCACGCTGAAGCGGCCGCGGTGGTCAGCCGACACGGCAGCGCCGATGTGGCGGCCCAGGCCGTCCGCGCGCTGCGCCGCCGCGAGCTGCTCCGCACCGCTGCCGCCGACCTGCTCGGGCTGACCACGGTCGAGGAGACCGGCGAGGCGCTCACCGTGATCACCGCGGTCACCATCGGCGCAGCGCTGGATGCGGCCGTGAGCCGGGCCGAGCGGGACGAAGGACCGCTGCCCACCCGGATATGCGTGGTCGGGATGGGCCGGTTCGGCGGCCGGGAGACCGGCTACGGCAGCGACGCCGACGTGATGTTCGTGCACGAACCACTGCCCGGCGCGGACGAGCAGGCCGCGTCCCGGGCCGCCCACACGGTGGCCGAGGAGCTGCGCCGGCTGCTGGCCCAGCCCGCGCCGGACCCGCCGCTGGTCGTCGACCCGTCGCTGCGCCCGGAGGGCCGCCAGGGCCCGCTGGTCCGCACCCTGGCCTCGTACCGGGCCTACTACCAGCGCTGGTCGCTGGCCTGGGAGG
Source organism: uncultured Actinomycetes bacterium (assembly GCA_963834515.1). Lineage (GTDB taxonomy): Bacteria > Actinomycetota > Actinomycetes > Streptosporangiales > Streptosporangiaceae > RYN-230. Next base: position 147,438 of record CAWICB010000007.1, read on the forward strand.
CGCAGGCCCTGCTCCGCGCGGCCCCGGCGGCCGGGGACCGCGAGCTGGGCCGCCGGTTCAACGCCCTGGCCGACGAGTACCGCTACCCGGCCGGCGGCATCGGCGAGTCCTCCGCCCGTGAGATCAGGCGGCTCAAGGCCCGGATGGAAGCCGAGCGGATGCCCCGCGGCACCGATCCGGCCCTGCACCTGAAGCTCGGCCCGGGCGGCCTGTCCGACGTGGAGTGGGTGATCCAGCTCCTCCAGCTCAGCCATGCGTACAACGTGCCCGGGCTGCGCACCACGCAGACCCTGGCTGCGCTGGCCGCGGCCGAGCAGGCCGGCCTGATCGGCGCCGAGGACACGGCCGGGCTGGCCGCCTCGTGGCGGCTGGCCACCCGGATCCGCAACGCGGTGGTGCTGCTCCGCGGCCGCTCCTCCGACGTGCTGCCGGCCAAGCAGGCCGAGCTGGCCGCGGTCGCCCGGATCCTCGGCTACCCGCCGGATGCGGGCCAGGACCTGGGCGAGGACTACCGGCGGACCGCGCGCCGGGCCCGCGCCGTGATGGAACGCCTCTTTTATGGCTGAACGCCGGCACCCGGCGGCCCGGCCCTGGCTCAGCCCGGGGTAGGGCAGCCGGCTGTTCTCATCCTGCGGGCGCACCCACAACATCGCGCCCCGGGCCGATGTGCCCGGCTGCTGCGCTCAGCCAGAGTGACGGGATGCGCAGAGCGGGGCCGGGCCGCTGGGCGGTAGACATCGCGCTGATCACGGCGGGCGTGCTGTCCGTGCTGTTCGAGCCGATGTCGGTCGCGATCCACAGCGTGGTTGGGCTGGTCTTCGTGGCTGCGGTCGGGCCGCATCTGTGGAACCGGCGGGCCTGGATCCGCGGCACGCTGCACCGCCTCTGGTCGCGCCGGTCGCTGTCCCGGGCCATGCGCTGGAGTCTCAGCCAGGCCAGTCTGCTGCTGGCCCTCACCCTGGTGGTCACCGCGTCCGGGCTGTGGGACTGGCTGGACGGGCGGACCCGGATCCGGTGGCACGCCATCTGCAGCGTGATCCTGATCGCGGTGATCATCCGGCACACCTGGACCCGGCGTGGCTGGCTGCTTCGCCGCCGGGCCGCCACCAGCGCCCGTGGCAGCGGTGCCGCCGCCAGCTCAGCCGCGGACCCACCCGGCCCCGGCTGACCGCCCGGTTCTCGCATGACCGCCCGGTTCTCGCATCAGCAACGGCCGTTGCCGCGGAGCAGCCGGAGCGCATCCACCGTGATCGAGCCGCGCCAGTCGGCCGCCGCGGCCGGGGACCAGGCCGGCCAGTTGAACGTCCAGCCGCCGTCGTCCTGCTGCGCCGTGCCCAGATGGCTGAGGTGCGCCTCGATGACATCCGGCCGGAACAGGCGGCGGGCCAGTGAACCGGGCAGCGGGGCGAAGTCGAGCGGGGTGTGGATCTCCCCGGGAGCGTCCGGGTCCAGGGTGACCACGCCCTGATCGAGGATCAGCGGGCCGCACTGGCCGAAGGCCCTGACCGCCCGGTCGCGGTCCGGCACCCAGTCCAGGAAATGCATGACGGCGCGCATCTGGTATGGGCTGGCCGTGGTCAGTTCGCTGATCATGGACCACTCCAGCTCGGTGGCCCGGTCCAGCCAGGGATGCTGGACATGCCTGCGGTGCAGCGTCCCGGCTATCAGCCCGGTGGTGATGATCGAGGGGAGCTGGCGGTCCATGGCCGCCCACCACGGGGCGTGCGGCCAGCCCTCGATGGACGGGTCCGCCTCGGCCACGCCGCCGCCGGCGGGCGCGTGCCGCTCCAGCCAGCCGAGGGCGCCCTGGACCAGTTCGTCATCCCAGGCACCAGCCTCGTCCAGGGTGGCCAGGGCGAGCGCGATGGCCAGCGGCTGGCTGCCCGGGCACCGGCCGTCCGGCTCCAGCGCGTGGCCGAACCCGCCGTCCGGGTTGCGGTAGGCGGCGATCGCGTCGCGGACCGGCTCCGGGCCGTCCCGGCCCGGGTCATCCGGGCCGTCCGGGCCCGGGCCGTCCGGGCCGGGGGCGCCGGGGCCCGGGCCGTCTGGGCCGTCCGGGCCCGGGCCGTCCGGGCCGAACAGCCGGCCGAACCGGCGACGGTCTAGGACCCGGCCGGTGGCCGCCAGGAACTGGGCCGCGGTAGCGAAATCAGGTGAGGTCATCAAGCCATTTTCGCGCCCGGCCGGGGCGGGTGGCTTGCACGAATCGGTCAACTGTCGGCGGTCCGTGCCAGACTCGGGGCGTGGACTGGTCGCCGGGATACCGCGAGTTCGCGCCACCGGCCGCGCTGGCCGGCGCCGTGTCGTGCGTCTGGGTCGGGGTGACCCCGGCGGGCGGGGCGCCGCCGACCCGGGTGCTGCCGGATGCCTGCGTGGATCTCATCTGGCAGCACGGCAGCGGGGTATTCCTGGCCGGCCCGGACACCGGGCCGGTGCTGATGCCGATGGCGCCGGGGACCGTGCTGGCCGGGGTCCGGCTGCGGCCCGGTGCGGGCGGCCCAGCGCTGGGCCGGCCACTGACCGGGCTGCTCGATCAGCGTCCCGGGCCCGGCGAGCTGCGCGCCGAGCTGCCCCGGGGGATCGGTGCCCGGCTGGCTGCCCAGCTGCCCGCCGCGCTCCGCCCGGACGCGGCGGTGTGCGGCCTGGTCCGGCTGGCCGGCGAGCTGGTGACCAGCGCCCCGCCGGATCAGCTGGTCGTCCAGGCCGCGCAGCGGCTGGCCCGGCCGGATGCGCGGGTCCGGCAGGTGGCCCAGGAGCTGGCCATCAGTGAGCGGCAGCTGAACCGGCGGTGCTGCGCCGCGGTCGGCTACGGGCCAGTGCTGCTCCGCCGGGTGCTGCGGTTCCGCCGCTTTGTGTCCCGGATCGACGCCGCGCCGGACGCGGCCGATCTGGCCGGCCTGGCCGCGGTGACCGGCTACGCCGACCAGGCGCACCTGACCCGGGAGAGCAGCCAGCTGTCCGGCCTGCCACCGCTGGCCCTGATCCGGGACCGGCACCGCGGCCCGGGTGGCTGAGCGCACCGGCCCCGGCATGCGAAAACCCGGCCCACGAGGAGCCGGGTGGTATATGCCTCCGAGTGTAACAGCCCTGGGTGGCTGGCTCTTCCTGGCTGCCCGGCGGTGGCCGGCGCGCCACGGCGCTGGACTTGGTGGTCGGCGTGCCACGGCGCTGGACTTGGTGGCCGGACTGAGCTGGTTACCCGGCACGTGGCGCAGGCCCCTTTGATCCCATCGATCCCGTGAGTCACACCAGCACCGGCGCCCGGGGCCGCCCGGACCTGTCCGCGCTGGCCCGATCCCACTTGTCACGGATCCGGTGCAGTAGATGACCGTTTTGTCCCGGTCCTGACGAGCCAGGCCCGTGAAAGGTGCCCGGCCCATTACCAGCCGGCTGGGCGATGGTACTTGCCGGCCGGGTCGGGCAGCTGGTGGCGGGTCAGGTCGGTGCAGCTCAGCCGGGCCCACCAGTGCCGTCCCGCCCCCGCGGACGGCTCGCTGCGCAGCGCGCCGGCCAGATGGTTGGGCGACGGGTTGATCAGGCCGACCGGAACCCGTTCCCGGGCCTGCTCGACCGGGAACCGCAGGTCGCTGTCGTTGGAGATGACCAGCGCCCCGTCCACCGCACCACCCAGCACATCGAGCAGCAGGTGTGAGGCGACGTTGACGTCCGAGCCCTTCTCCTCCCGGTTGGCGTAGGACACCATGAACACCGCGTCCTCCACCACCCCGCCCTGGCCGTCCTGAATCATGACCGGCCAGCCGGGGCGGACGACTTCGGGCCGGCCGGTCCGGTCCTTGACGGCCAGCGGCGCGGTCTTGACCCGGGCCACATAGCTGCCGTACTCGATGTGGTCCACGCTGCCCACCGCGGTCAGCGCCTTGAGGTACACGTCCTGGTCGGCCTGGCCGGACGGGTTGCCGAGGCCGTCGATCCGGGCCGTGCAGTACACCAGCCGCGACACCTGGGCGCTGGGCCAGCTGGTGCGCCGGCTGATCAGCGATGTGGCCAGCGCGCGCAGGTCGAGCCAGCGCCAGCCCGGGGTGCCCCGCCCGCACAGTCCCCGGCCGCCGTAGTACAGGTTGAAGCCGTCCACGTAGACGCCGATGCGCACCGACGCAACGTAACACCAGGAGCGGCCTGCTGCCGGTAGGCCATACTGGAGGCAGCGTGCACCCGTACCCACCTGGCGAGGAAGGCGATCGACCGATGGACCTGACCGGTGCTGCCTGGCACAAGTCGTCGCACAGTGACGCGGCCTGTGTGGAGGTCGCGGTCGTGCCCGGCTCCAAAGAGGGCAGCGAGTACGTGATTACCATGCGCGACTCCAAGGACCCGGACGGCCCGGTGCTGACGTTCACGCCTGCCGAGTGGGAGGCCTTCACCCTGGGCGTCCAGGACGGCGAGTTCGACATAGCGTGACCGCCGCCCTGGGCAGCGGGGAACCCGAGCAGCGGGCCAGACGTCGGGTCGGTAGGGGCACAAATGACCCAGTCCGGCCAGCCAGCTTGGGAGGACCACTGAGATGAGCCAGCCGCCGATGGGCCAGCACCCGGGCCGCGGAGCTGCGGCCACGGCCGAGCCGGCCCAGGATCCGGTCCTGGCCAAGGTCAGCGGCGTGACCCGGACGTTCGGCACCGGCGCAGCGGCCGTGCACGCGCTGCGCGGCGTCTCGCTTACCATCGAGCGCGGCCAGCTGGTCGCCCTGTCCGGCCGGTCCGGGTCGGGCAAGACCACGCTGCTCAACATCATCGGCGGGCTGGACCGGCCGGACGGCGGGACCGTGCGCATCGACGGGCGGGACATCGCCGCCATGGGGGACCGGGAACGCACGCTCCTGCGCCGGTCGTCGATCGCGTTCATCTTCCAGTCGTTCGGGCTGATCCCGATTCTGTCCGCGGCCGAGAACGTCGGCATACCGCTGCGTATCGCCGGCGCTGAGCCGCAGGCCCGGGAGGACCGGGTACGCGCCATGCTCGATGTGGTTGGCCTGGGCGAGCACGCCCGGCAGCGGCCCGGCGAGCTGTCGGGCGGGCAGCAGCAGCGGGTCGCCATCGCCCGGGCCCTGGCCAGCCGCCCGCAGCTGCTCATCGCCGACGAGCCCACCGGGCAGCTCGACTCGGAGACGGGGCGGCAGATCATGCAGCTGATCCGGACCGTGGTCCGCACCGAAGGGGTGACCGCGCTGGTCGCCACGCACGACCCGGCGTTCCTGAGCATCGCCGACGTGACGCTGCACCTGGAGGACGGCCAGATCGCTGCGGCCTAGCCGGGCGCGCCGGCCGCTGGCAGATGATCGAGCAGCCCGGCCACGGCCAGGCCGGTGCTCGCGCCGATCAGCGAGCCGACCACGGCGTCGCCCGGGTAGTGCACCCCGGTGTGCACCCGCGAGTAGGCCACCGCGGCGGCCAGGAACCCGCATGCCAGCGCGGTCCACGGGCGGTCCCGGCTGATCGCGGTGGCGAACGCGAAGGCCGACGCGGAATGCCCGGACGGGAAGGACGTGGAGCCGGGCATCCGGACGTAGCGCTGCCCTGGCACACCAGCCTGGACCCGGTCTGGCCTGGTGCGGAACGACACCGGCTTGACGCCGAGGTTGACCAGGGCCGACGTGGCACCGATGGCCAGGGTGCCGGATACCGCGGCGCGCCGGCCCGCGGGGCCGCCACCGATGGCCAGCGCGGCCGCGATGGCCAGCCACAGCCGGGACTTGTCGGCCGCCCGGGACAGCCGCCGCAGCGGCTTGTCAAGGGCCGGGGTCGGGGTGCTGGCGATGGCCTCGTAAGTGGCCCGGTCCACCGCACCTAGCTGCCTGACCGAGTCCACCACCTGGCGGCGGATGGGGCCGCCGTATTCGCCGGCCTGGGTGGCCAGCCAGTCCGCGATACTCTCCATCGCGGGCTGACGCTCAGCGTCCTGTTCCGCCATCCGCGTATGCTAACACCCAGGTAACAGGGCGCTACTGCGGGGCACGGCCGCCCGCGAGCCGACGATCTCCTACCCGGGGGCGCGGGTGACCGAGCGCGAGGGGGCGCGGCACGGGGGCCCGGATGGCCCAGACGGCGCGGTGGCCCAGCGGGCCGGGGCCGGCCCCGCGGCGCGGCCGACGGCGGGGGAGCGGGTGTCCGCGGCTGGTGCCCTGCTCGCCCTGATCGGCGCGGTCGGGCTCAGCCTGGTCGGCGTTGCCCTCCACCTGCTGGCCATCCTGGTCGTCGCGGCCGGCCTGCTGATCTGCGTGACCAGCGGCTGGTATGTGGTGTCCCGGCGCGGTCTGGTCCGGGTCATCGCGCTGTGCGTGGCCGTGCTGGCTCTGGCCGGCACCATCGTGGGCCTGTTCTTCGCGCACATCAACTGGCCGCTGCTGCTGCTGATCGCCGTGCTAGCCGCGCTGTCCGTGCTGGCCGCCCGGTACGCGCTGGGCCGCACCAGGCAGGCCCTGCGGGCCCAGTCGGCACGCGCCAGGCGGGCCCGCCGGGCCGAGCGTGCTGTGCTGATCATGAACCCCAAGTCCGGTGGCGGCAAGGCGGAGCGGTTCCAGCTGGCCGACGAGTGCCGCCGCCGGGGCATCCGCCCGGTCCTCCTGAAACCCGGCGACGACCTGCGTCAGCTCGCCGAGGACGCGGTCAGCCAGGGTGCGGACGCCATCGGCATGGCGGGCGGCGACGGCTCACAGGCCCTGGTCGCGTCGGTCGCCGCCCGGGCCGGGATCCCGTACGTGTGCGTCCCGGCGGGCACCCGGAACCACTTCGCCCTCGACCTGGGCCTGAACCGGGATGATGTGGTCGGCGCGCTGGACGCGTTCGCGGACGGGGTGGAGCAGCGGATCGACCTGGCCACGGTGAACGGGCGCACGTTTGTGAATAACGCGTCGCTGGGGCTGTACGCGAAAGTCGTCCAGTCACCCGAGTACCGGGACGCCAAGCTGCGCACCGCCGCGGCCCTGCTGCCTGATCTGCTCGGCCCGGCCGCGGACCCGCTCGACCTGTGCTTTACCGGGCCGGACGGCGAGGAGCGCCGCACCGCCCAGCTCATCCTGATCTCTAACAACCCCTACCAGCTGGTGCCGATGGAGGGCGGCATGGGCACCCGGGCCCGGCTGGACACCGGGCAGCTCGGCATCGTGGCCGTCACGATCAGCGACGCTGCCGGGGCCAACGCGTTCTTCGCGCTCGAGGCGCTCGGCCAGGCGCGCCGGTACGCCGGCTGGCTGGAGTGGACCGGGCCGCGGTTCGAGATCACCTCCGCCGCGGCCGTGGAGATCGGCGTGGACGGGGAGGCGCTCCGGATGGTCCCGCCGGTGGTCTTCGAGGCCCAGCCGGGCGCGCTGCGGGTCCGGCTGCCCCGGCACGCGCTGCGCAGATCACCGGCGGCGCGCACCGTGCACGTGCTGTCCCGGTCCACCATCACCGAGCTGGGCCGGGTGGTGGCCGGGGCGGACCCGGGCTGACCGGGCCGGCCGGAGTGAGCCGGGCCGGCCGGAGTGAGCCGGGCTGAGCCGGGCTGAGCCGGGCTGAGCCGGGCTGAGCCGGGCTGAGCCGGGCCGGCTGGCAGCGCGGGTCAGCCGACGCTGAGCTGAGCCCGGATGGGCAGGTGATCCGACCCGGCCGGGTCGGCGACCTCAGCGCCAGATACCCGGACCGGGCCACGGACCAGCAGGTGATCCAGCTGGATCCAGGGCCGGTCGGCTGGGTAGGTCCGGCCGCGCACGGTCCGGCGGTAGCCGGCTGCGGCCAGCGTGCCCGCGCGCGGCGTGTTCAGGTCACCGACCAGGACCGTCGGTACCGCCGGGCCGGCCGCGAGCCGCCTGGTCAGCAGCGCGAGCTGGACCGGGCTGGTGAACCGGTGGGTCAGGTGCGTGTTCACCACGCGCAGCGCGGCACCCCCCGGCATGGTCAGCGTGACCACCTGGGCTGCCCGGCTGATCGAGTCGCCGGGCGCCCGGCCCAGCTCGGTCTCCTGGTAGCCGGTGACGGGCAGCATGGACAGCAGGGCCAGCCCCCAGGTGCCCGGGCCGGGGTCCGGCCCGATGCCGAGCCCGGCCCGGCTGGTGTCCCGGGCCAGGCCGCAGTGCCGTACCTGCGCGCCCAGCTCGGCCGCGGCCCCGGTCACCGCGTCCGGCTGGCCGTCCGGCCGCCACGCTTCCTGCAGCGCGATCACGTCCGCCTTGAGCCGGTGGCAGGCCGCGGCGACGTCGAACGGCTCGCCACCGGCGGTCAGCCCGGCGTGCAGGTTCAGGCTGGCCAGAGTGATCGGCCCGTCATGGTTCATCCCCGCCCCGGTGGCTCGGCTGTGCTGGCCCGGCTGACCCATCCTGCCCGCAGCCGGTGACCACCCGCGCCGCCCGGGCCAACGCGAAAGCCGCTGGCCCGCCCTGGGAGGTGGCGGGCCAGCGGCCTGGCCATGCTGCTCAGCAGCCGGTGACTTCGCTCACACGTCGAAGTACATGGCGAACTCGTGCGGCGTCGGGCGCAGCCGGACCGGGTCGAGCTCGTTGGACCGCTTGTAGTCGATCCACGTCTCGATCAGGTCCTCGGTGAACACGCCGCCTTCGAGCAGGTAGTCGTGGTCCGCCTCGAGCGCGCTGAGCACGGCGTCCAGCGACCCCGGCACCTGGGGGATGGCCGACGCCTCGTCCGGCGGTAGCTCGTACAGGTCCTTGTCCACCGGCTCGTGCGGCTCGATCTTGTTCTTGATGCCGTCGACGCCGGCCATCATCATGGCCGAGAAGGCCAGGTACGGGTTGCACGACGGGTCCGGTACCCGGAACTCCAGGCGCTTGGCCTTGGGGTTGGAGCCGGTGATCGGGATGCGCACGCAGGCCGACCGGTTCCGCTGTGAGTACACCAGGTTGACCGGCGCCTCGAAGCCTGGCACCAGGCGGTGGTAGGAGTTCACCGTCGGGTTGGTGAACGCGAGCAGCGTGGGTGCGTGCTTGAGCAGGCCGCCCACGTAGTACCGGCCGGTGTCGGACAGGCCCGCGTAGCCGACCTCGTCGTAGAACAGCGGCGAGCCGTCCTTCCACAGGCTCTGGTGGCAGTGCATGCCGGAGCCGTTGTCACCGAAGATCGGCTTGGGCATGAACGTGACCGTCTTGCCCGCGGCCCGCGCCACGCTCTTGATCACGTACTTGTAGAGCATCAGCTTGTCGGCCTGGCTGAGCAGCGGGCCGAACAGGATGTCGATCTCCGCCTGCCCGGCCGTGCCCACCTCGTGATGCTGCATCTCCACCGAGATGCCCACGTCGATCAGCGACCTGACCATGGCCGAGCGCAGGTCGGTGTAGTGATCCACCGGGGGAGTCGGGAAGTAGCCGCCCTTGTACGGCGGCTTGGAACCGAGGTTCCCGCCTTCTTCCTCGCGCCCGGTGTTCCACGCGCCCTCGACCGAGTCGACGTAGTAGTAGCCGGAGTTGGCCCCGGTGTCGTAGCGCACCGAGTCGAAGATGTAGAACTCCGCCTCCGGCCCGAAGTACGCGGTGTCCGCGATGCCCGTGCCCTTGAGGTAGGTCTCCGCCTTACGCGCGATGTTGCGCGGGTCCCGGCTGTACGGCTCGCTGGTCAGCGGGTCGTGCACGAAGAACGTGAGGTTCAGGGTGGGGTGCTGGCGGAATGGGTCCACGTAGGCGGTGGCCGGGTCCGGCAGCAGCAGCATGTCCGACTCGTGGATCTGCTGGAAACCCCGGATCGAGGAACCATCGAACATGCGGCCCTCGGTGAAGACCTTGTCGTCGAACGACTCAACTGGCACTGTGAAGTGCTGCATGGTCCCCGGCAGGTCACAGAACCTGACGTCGACGAACTGAATCTTTTTATCGCCGATGAACTTCAGCACCTCGTCGGCGTTCTGGAACATCAACCCTCCCTGAACGGAGCTGTCACTGGTGTTGGCCTCCCTGGCTGCCGCGGCTGAGGCCGCGGGAAGGCGGCCACGCAGATTTGGCCGCATTTGGGGGGTTTGCCTGCGGCAGGAACGCTTCGCACGCTAGTTCCCGGCGATTACCGAGCCGTGTCTCTAGTGTTTCACACGTGTTACGCCTGCCCCCGGGCGCCACCCCCTGGGCTAGGCCGTTTCCTGCAGGCCAGGCAGGGCGCTACCGGCCACAGCGGGCGGTACCGTTAGAGCGTGAGTGAGCGACGGTGGGGCGGAATCCTGCTGCCCGGCGTGCACAGCCAGGGCGACCAGAAGTACCCGGGGGAGGGGTTCGGGCTACCCGAGCAAGGGCCCCGCTCCGTGGCTGGGATGGGCCGGCGGCTGCTGGCGCTGCTGATCGACTGGCTGCTCAGCCTGATCATCGCGCACGCGTTTTTCGGCCACAGCGACGTTACGGTGATCACCCTGCTGATCTTCGCTGTGCAGATCTGGGTGCTGACCGCGCTGACCGGGTTCACCATCGGCAAGCGGATCTGCGGCATCCGGGTGGCCCGGCTGGACGGCCGGCCGGTCGGCTTCCTGTGGGGACTGGTCCGCACCCTGCTGCTGCTCTGTGTGCTGCCGCCCCTGGTCACCGACCGGGACCTGCGCGGCCTGCACGACCGCGCCGCCAATACCATCGTGCTGAGGGCGTAACTAGTCCGGGGGCGACCCGCTGGACCCCGCTGAACCCGTGCTTACCTCGTCCGGGGGCGCGGGGGCTTGGGCATCCGGCCTGATTTCGGCATCGGGCCCTTCGGCATCTGCAGCGACTGGGGCAGCGCCTTGAGCCGGTAGTTGAGCTCTGATACCTCGGAGCCCCGCAGGTTGCGCGGCAGCCGCATGATCTTCCGCTGCAGCTTGCTGATCGGTATCTGGCCCTCTTCGTTGCCGACCTGGAAGTCGTAGATCGGGGTCTCGTAGGCGACCCGGGAGATCCGCTTCTTCTCGGCGGCCAGCAGGCCGGGCAGCCGGGTCGGCGAGCCCTCGCCGACCAGCACCACACCGGGCTTGCCGACCGCGCGATGCACGACGTCCATGTTCCGGTTGGCGGCCACCGCCGGGGTCACCGTCCAGCCGCCGCGCATGCTCTGCAGGATGGCGGCCGCCGCGCCGGGCTTCCCCTCCACCGCCGCGTACTGCGCGGACTGGGCGAACCTCCCGAACAAGATCATGGCGGCGGCCACCCCGGCCAGCACACCCAGCGGGATGAGCAGGCCGGGCAGGCCGGTGAGCAGCCCGACCAGCACGCAGACGCCGATGATGATGATGGCGGTCATCGCGATGAGCGGGAGCGCCCGGGGGTTGTGCTCGCGGATAATCCCCGCGACCATGCGGATCTGCTTGATGCGGCCGGGCGGGGCGTCGTCCGCGCCGCCTTTCCGGTTTGCTGAGCCTGCGGCCTTGTTCGCCATGGAGGGCAGGATACGAGTCAGCGGGCCGGGTGGGAAACTGCGGTGCCCGGTTCGGCCCGGCGGGCCATGGCTTCGCGGTACAGCCGGCCGGCCCGGTAGGACGACCGGACCAGCGGCCCGGACATCACGCCGGAGAATCCCAGGCTCAGTGCCTCGTCACCAAGCTGCTCGAACTCAGCGGGCGGCACCCACCGCTCGACCGGGTGATGCAGCGGCGAGGGGCGCAGGTACTGGGTAATGGTGAGCAGTTCGCAGCCGGCCGACCGCAGGTCAGTCATGGCCCGGGTGATCTCGGCCGGCTCCTCGCCCAGCCCGAGGATCAGGTTGGACTTGGTGACCAGGCCTGCGGCCCGCGCCTTGGCCAGCACGTCGAGTGACCGCTGGTACCGGAAGCCGGGCCTGATCCGCCTGAAGATCCGGGGCACCGTCTCGATGTTGTGCGCCAGCACCTCGGGCCGGGCGGCGAACACCGGGGCCAGCTTGCCGTCGTGGGCGTTGAAGTCCGGGATCAGCAGCTCGACGCCGCACCCGGGGACGGCGGCGTGGATCTCGCGGCAGGTCTGTGCGTACAGCCACGCGCCGCCGTCGGCCACGTCGTCCCGGGCCACCCCGGTCACCGTGGCGTAGCGCAGCCCCATGGTGGCCACCGACTCGGCGACCCGGCGCGGTTCGTCGGTGTCCAGCGGCTCCGGCTTCCCGGTGGCGATCTGGCAGAAGTCGCAGCGCCGGGTGCACTGGTCGCCGCCGATCAGGAACGTGGCCTCGCGGTCCTCCCAGCACTCGAAGATGTTCGGGCAGCCGGCCTCCTGGCAGACGGTGTGCAGCCCCTCCCGCTGCACCAGCCCCTTGAGCGCGGTGTATTCCGGGCCGGTGCGCAGCCGCGTCTTGATCCACGGCGGCTTCTTCTCGATGGGGGTCTGGCGGTTGCGGGCTTCCAGCCGGAGCAGCTTGCGTCCCTCGGGTGCGAGTACCACGCCTTCCAGCCTACGTCCCGGCCGATGTGGCCGAGGCGGCCCTGGCCGCAGTCACCGCGTCGTCCGGCGCCGCGTCGCCCGGTACCGCCTGGCCCGGTACCACCTGGTGGGCGGCCGCGGTGCCCGGCCGGGCCAGCCGGCGGTAGCGCAGCCAGCCGAGCGCGCCGGCCATGATGCCACCGGTCCCGGCGATGAGCAGCACGAGCCGCGGGTTGAGCGGGGCCAGCAGCCCGCCGGCCGCCGCCATGCCGAGCGACGCCGCACCGAACAGCAGCCCGGAGTACATGGCGAACACCCGCCCGGAGATGGCCGCCGGAGCCCGGTGGTTCAGGAAACTGCGGGTGGCTACCACCTCGGCGCCGTTGGCCACGCCGCCGATCCCGTAGGCCGCCGCGGCCTGCCACAGGGTGACCGCGCCGGCCGCCAGCGCCACCCCGGCGCCAGCGGCCAGGCTGCCCAGCAGCGTGGCCAGGGCCAGCCGCCGCCGGGGCAGCCGGCCACCGGCCAGCGTCCCGGCGAGCATGCCCGCGGTCCACGCGGCGACCAGCAGCGAATACCCGGCCGGCCCGGATCTGAGCACGCCCTCGGCGAACGCCACCTCGGCCACGCTGGCCATGTTGCCGAACATGACCATGATGCTGACGACCAGCACGAGCAGGCCGGCCTCGCGGTCGGCGCGCAGGAAGCGCAGGCCCGCGCTGAACTGGCGGGCGCCGCGCTCGCCGTCCGCGGCCGCCGCGCCGTCGGCGGCCAGCTCCGGTGCGGCCGCGGGCACCGGGCTGAGCTGCAGCACGCCCAGGCCGACCGCGCCCACGCCGTACATGGCCGCCACCGCGCCCAGCGCCAGGCCGGTGCCGCCCGCCGCGGTGAGCACCCCGGCCAGCAGCGGGCCGGCCGTGAAGCCACCCCAGGTGGCCGCCTGGAGATAGCCGTTGGCCCGGGTCACCCCGGAACTGCCCGCCAGCTGCGGGACGATTGCGCCCAGGCCGGGCTGCAGCAGGGCCGCGCACAAGCCGAACCCGATGGCCAGCCCGAGCGTCGCGCCGGTCCCGGTGAACCTGGTCAGCGCCAGGGCGACCAGCGTCTGCACGGCCGACGCGGTGATCAGCACGGGGCGGACCGGGTACCGGTCGAGCAGCACGCCTGCGGCCGGGGCCAGCGCGGTGATCGGCACGGTGATGGCCAGGAACACCAGCGCCACCGCCCACGACGCGTGTGAGCTCTGGTACACCCGGCTGGCCAGGCCCACCATGACCAGCCCGTCGCCGGCCGAGATCAGCGTCTGCAGGACGACGGCCAGCGGCAGGCCACGGCGCGGGCCGCGCGCGGAGCGGGACAAAGAAGAACTCCTAGGACGAGGGCGGGCAAAAGCCGGGGGTGCGCGGAGCGCGGCCGCTGGTCCTAGTACACGCGTTCCACGCTAGCACGCCCCGTGGGCTGGCCTGGAACGCATTTCGATGTGACGGGAGGCCCGGTTGTCGGGGAGCATGGGCGCATGCCTACGCAGTTCGATCCCCCCTCGGGGACACGTGATTTCCTCGCCGCCGAGTTCGAAACCCGGCAGCGCGCGTTCGCCGTGATCCGGTCGGTGTTCGCGCGCTACGGGTTCGAGCCGTTGCAGACGCCAGCCTTCGAACGGCTCGACGTGCTGCTCGGCAAGTACGGGGAAGAGGGCGACAAGCTCATCTTCAAGATCCTGCGGCGCGGTGAGCACGAGGCATCCGGTGAGGCGGACCTGGCCCTGCGCTACGACATGACGGTCCCGCTGGCCCGGGTGGCGGCCGCTTACGGCAGCCAGCTGCCCAGCCCGTACAAGCGGTACGCGATCGGCCCGGTGTGGCGGGCGGACCGGCCGGGCCGGGGCCGGTTCCGTGAGTTCACCCAGTGCGACCTGGACACGCTCGGCACCACCTCGGTACTGGCCGATGCCGAGGTGATCTGCGCGGTGCACGACGTGCTGGACCAGCTCGCCATCCCCGGGTTCCGCTTCCTGCTCAACTCGCGGCACGTGCTGGCCGGCTTGCTCGAGGCGTTCGCCGTCCCAGCCGAACTGGGCCCGGGGGTGCTCATCACGCTGGACAAGCTGGACAAGCTGGCGCCGGCCGAGGTGGCCGCGGAACTGGCCGGCCGCGGCCTGGCCGAGGCCGCCGCCGCCGACCTGGTGGCCACCATGACCGCGCCGGATGCCGCGGACCGGATCCGGGCGGTGCTCAAGCCGAGCGAGGAGGGCGCGGCCGGGCTGGATGAGGTGGACCAGGTGCTGGCCCTCACCGGCACGCACATCCCGGCCGGACGGGTCGAGTTCACCCCGCGGATGGTGCGTGGGCTGAGCTACTACACCGGGCCGATCTGGGAGGTGGTCGCTCCCGGGGTGAGCTCGTCGATCGCCTCCGGCGGCCGCTACGACCACCTGATCGCGCAGCTTGGCGGCCCGGACACGCCGGGTACCGGCGGGTCGCTTGGCGTCGAGCGCATCCTGCTGCTGCTCCCCGAGACGGGCCGGGCCGGGCCGCTCCGCCGCCTGGACGTGGCCGTCACCGTCATGGGCGATGAGTTTGCCGAACGCTCCTTTGCTTTCGCCGCCGCAGCCCGCGACGCGGGGCTGCGGGCCAGCGTCTACCTGGGCGGCTCGCGCAAGCTCGGCCGCCAGCTCAAGTGGGCCAGCGACCAGGGTGCACGCTGGGCACTGATCTATGGCCGCAGCGAGCAGGAGGCGGGCACGGTCACGGTGCGGGACATGGACAGCGGTGAGCAGGCCGCTGTCCCAGCCGGCGAGCTGGGCGGGTACCTGGCCGGGCGGGCCGGGCCAAGTGCTGCGGGCGTGGCCTAAGAGGCGGCGGCGAACCGGCCCCCCGGGCAGGCCGGCTGAGCGCCGCCAGCTGGTGGCGCCCAGCACGCCGGCGCAGCTGCCGCTCGACCGGGCCGAGCATGCCCGGCACGGTAACCGGCCGGCCGAGCTCAGCGGACAGGCTGGTCACGCCGGCGTCGCGGATGCCGCACGGCACGAACCGGTCGTACCAGCCGAGGTCGCAGTCGCAGTTCAGCGCGAAACCGTGCATGGTCACCCCCCGGGACACCCGGATGCCGATCGCGGCGACCTTGCGGTCTGGCCGGTCCGGGCCGCCGCCCGGGGCGGCCCCGCCCGCCACCCACACACCGCTGCGTCCCTCGACCCGCATCGTGGCCAGGCCTGCGTCCGCGCACGCCCGCATCAGCGCCTCCTCGAGGGCCCGCACGTAGGCGATCACGTCCACCGGCTCGGCCAGCCGGACGATCGGGTAGCCGACGAGCTGCCCTGGGCCATGCCAGGTGATCTTGCCGCCGCGGTCTACGTCGATGACCGGGGCCCCCGCGTCCGGGCCCGGGCGGTCCAGCGGGCTGGTCCGCTTGCCTGCGGTGTACACCGGCTCGTGCTCCAGCAGCAGGCAGGTGTCGGGGATGGCCCCGCTGACCCGCTGCCCGTGCACCTGCCGCTGGAGTTCCCAGCCGCGCAGGTAGGGGACCGGATGCTGGCCGAAGCCGGCGTGCACGTAGACCAGCTCACTCATCACGCTGCCCACGATATCCGGCGGCCCGTGGCGGGTAATCCACCGGCGCCCAGCGACTGCCCAGCGAAAGCACAGCCGACACGAGGGGAAGCAACGGCCCAGGTGGGGTAGTTACCGGCTAGGGAGGTGCATCGCGTGATTAATGTGGACGAGCTGCGCCGGATGAGCCCGCAGCAGCGAGCCGAACTCAGCCGTGCCTTGGCCGCACTCGACGACCCGGTACCTCCCGGTGAGGCGGACCTGCCCGCCGGGCCGGTGCGCCGGGCCATCGCGCTGGTGGTGATCATCGGTGGCTGCCTGGGCCTGGCCGCCTGGATCGGCGTGCTGGCCGTGACGCTGCCCCGGTATTACCACACCGGCGGCTGGCGCGGCGCCTGGGTCGGCTTCGACATCTTCGAGCTCGTCACGTTCGCGGTCACCGCGTGGGCGGCCTGGAAGCACCGCCAGCTGGTGATCGCCTGCCTCATCGTGCTGGCCACACTGCTCTGCTGCGACGCCTGGTTCGACGTCACGCTGGACTTGCGGACCAGCGGGTTCTGGGTCAGCCTGCTGCTGGCGCTCTGCGTCGAACTGCCGCTGGCCGCGCTCGCGCTGTTCATCGCGCGCCGCCTGCTGCGGCTGAACATCCGGGCCCTGCGCAGCCTCAGCGGGCTGCCTGGGGTAGTGCCGCCGCTGTGGAAGCTGCCGCTCTATGGCATGGGCACCCACGGCATCCGGACCGTGATCCCGGAGCCGTGCGTCCCGGTCGAGGCGGGCGAACTGGTGGGGGCGGCCGGGGCCGGCCAGCGGGCATCGCGCCGGGAGGAGAGCCCCGCGGTGTGATGCCCGGCTGACGCCCGCAAGCGCGGCGGAGCCGGTCAGGCAGCTGACCCGGCGGGGTGCAGTTCCGCGGCCAGCGCGCTGGCCAGGTCGGGGTAGCTGAACGCGAACCTGGTGTCCACCAGCCGCCTGGGCAGTACCCGGGCGCTGGACAGCAGATCACTGGTTACCCCGCCGAGCGCGGCCGACAGCACAGCAGAGGGGATGGCCAGCAGCGCTGGCCGGTGCAGCACGCCGCCCAGCGCCGCGGTGAACGCGGCGTTGGTCACCGGGTTCGGTGTGGTGATGTTCACCGGCCCGGACAGCTCCGGCTGCTCGAGCAGGAACTGCGCGGCCCGGATCCAGTCGGTCAGCGTGATCCAGCTCATGAACTGAGTGCCCGGGCCGAGCCGGGCGCCCAGGCCGAGCCGGAACGGGGGCAGCGCCCGGCCCAGCACCCCGCCCCGGCGGGACAGCACGATGCCGGAGCGCAGGCAGGCGACCCGGATGCCGGCCGCCCGGGCGGGCTCGGCGGCCGCCTCCCAGTCCCGGACCACGCTGGGCAGGAAGCCCTGCCCAGCCGGTGCCGACTCGTCCACCTCGCGTCCGCCGGTATCCCCGTACCAGCCGATGGCCGACCCGGACAGCAGCACCGCGGGCGGCTGGTCCATGCCCGCCAGCAGGCCGGCCAGCGCCTCGGTGCCGCGCACCCGGCTGGCCCGGATCTCCTCCTTGTAAGCATCGGTCCACCGGTGGTCGGCCACGCCCGCGCCGGCCAGGTGCACGACCGCGCCGACCCCGTCCAGCGCGTCCGGGGACAGGCCACCGCCCGGCGCCATCGGGTCCCAGGCGATCTCGTCCACCGCCGCGGGCGTGCGCCGCACCAGCGTGACCACCTGGTCGCCACCCTGCCGCAGGGTGGCGACCAGCACGCTGCCGATCAGCCCGGACGCCCCGGTGACCGCGACCTTCATCCTGTGTCCCCCCGTCTGGCCAGCCAGCCTTCCGGTCAGTCTTCGGTGCTCACCGGCCGGATGGACGCTACAGGCCGAGTTCCGCCTCGAACGCGCCCTCTTCCAGGCGGGCCTTCACGGTGTCCAGGAAGCGGGCCGCGTCGGCGCCGTCCACCAGCCGGTGGTCGTAGCTCAGGGCCAGGTACACCATGGACCGGACCGCGATCACCTCGCCCAGCGACGGGTCGGGCACCACCACCGGCCGCCGCACCACCGAGCCGGTGCCCAGGATGCCGACCTGCGGCTGGTTGATGATCGGCGTGTCGAACAGGGCGCCGCGGCTGCCCGTGTTGGTCAGCGTGAACGTCCCGCCGGCCAGGTCGTCGGGGCTCACCTGCCCGGCCCGGGTGCGCGCCGCCAGGTCGGCGATCTTGCGGGCCAGGCCGCCCACGTTCAGGTCGCCGGCGTTGCGGATGACCGGGACCATCAGGCCGCGCTCGGTGTCCACGGCGATGCCCAGGTGCTCGGCATCGTGGTAGGTGACCTGGGTTCCGTCCGGCTCGATGCTGGCGTTGAGCCGCGGGTGGACCTTGAGCGCCTCGACGGCGGCCAGCGCGAAGAACGGCAGGAAGCTGAGCTTGACGCCCTCGCGCGCCTCGAAGTCGGCCTTGGCCCGGTCCCGCAGCCGGGCGATGCCCGTCACGTCGACCTCGGCCACGGTGGTCAGCTGGGCCGAGGTCTGCAGCGACTCGACCATCCGCCGGGCGATCAGCTGCCGGGCCCGGGACATCCGTTCGGTGGTGCCGCGCAGGCTGGACGGCTCGATGCCGCGCTGCGGGGGCAGCTGGGCTGGGCCGGCCAGCGGCCCGGCCGCCGCGGCCGGGCCTGCGGCGGCCACCGCCGCCGCCTGCCCGTCGGGCGCGGCGGCCTGCTGGGCGGCGGCCACCGCCTCACGCCGGGCCCGGGCCGCATCGATGACGTCCTGCTTGCGGATCCGCCCGCCGACCCCTGTCCCGGCCACCGTGCCGAGGTCCACACCATGGTCCGCGGCCAGCTTGCGGACCAGTGGGGTCACGTACGGGCCGTCGGCCGTGCCCAGCGCGGGCACCGTGGCCGGCCGGGCCGGCCCTTCCCCATCCGGGACGGGCGGGGCGGCCGGGGGCGCCGGTGCCGGAGCCGCTGGCGGTGGCCCGGGCTGGGCCTGGGCGGCGGCCGGCTGGGCGGGCGGGGCTGGCGGCAGGGGCGGCGGGCCCGGCTCGGCCCGCTGCCACACGTCAGCGGCGGGCGGCGCGGCCGCGGCCGGCGTCCCGGCCACAGCGGCTGGCGGCTGGGGCTGGGCGCCCCCGCCTGGCGGCGGCTGCGCACCCGGCTGATAGCCACCTGGTGCGCCGTAGCCGGCCGGCGGCTGATAGGCCGCAGGCTGCTGATAACCGCCCGGTGCGGGCTGGCTGGCCGGTGCCACGTCGGGGTACGGGTAGCCAGCCTGCTCGGGGACGTCCGGCTGCGGCGGCGGGCTGTCCGTCACCTGTTCCGCCCCGGCCGGTGCGTACCCGGCGGGGGCCGGGGCCTCCGCTGCCGGAGGCTCCGCGGCCGGGGCTTCCGTGGCCGGGGGCTCCGCGGCCTGGCCCTCAGCGCCGGTCTCGTCGATGATCGCGAGCTCGGCGCCGACCTCCACCGTCTCGTCCTCAGCGACGGTGATCCCGCGCAGGATCCCGGCCACCGGGGACGGGATCTCGGTGTCGACCTTGTCGGTGGAGACCTCGAGCAGCGGCTCGTCCGCCTCCACACGCTCGCCCTCCTTCTTGAGCCAGCGCGTGACGGTGCCCTCGGTAACGCTCTCGCCGAGCTGGGGCATGGATACGGAGACCGACATGGCTTCCCGTGACTCCTTCGCTGTTCGACGCAGTTGCTGCGGTGCGGGGGCCCGCCCGGCCAGACTGGTCAGGCGTGCACGTGCAGGGGCTTGCCGGCGAGCGCGAGGTGCGCTTCGCCGATGGCTTCCGACTGGGTCGGATGCGGGTGGATGAGCTGCGCCACGTCGTATGGCAGCGCTTCCCAGTTGTAGATGAGCTGTCCTTCGGCGATCAGCTCGCCGACGCGCGCGCCGACCAGGTGCACGCCGAGGACCGGGCCGGGCTGGCCGTCGGGGCCGCCCGCGGCGGTGGCGATGACCTTGGCCGCGCCCTGGGTCTGCAGGATGACGCTCTTGCCGTTGCCGCCGAGGTTGTAGGTGAACTCGGTGGTCTCGATGCCGCGCTGGGCGGCCATGGCCGAGGTGATGCCCACCGAGGCGACCTCCGGGTCGCTGTAGGTGATCCGCGGCACGCCGTCGTAGTCGATTGGGGTGACGCTCAGGCCGCCGATCCGCTCCGCGACCAGGATGCCCTCGGCGAACCCGACGTGGGCCAGCTGCGGGCCGGGGATCAGGTCACCGACCGCGGAGATGGTCGGCACGTTGGTCCGGCAGTACTCATCCACGTTCACGTAGCCGCGCTCGATCGCGATGCCCGCCTCCTCGTAGCCGAGCCCGGCCGAGACCGGCCCGCGGCCGACCGCGACCAGCAGCAGGTCCGCGTCGATCGACTTGCCGCCCTGCAGGGTGACGGTGACCCCGCTGGCCGACTCCTTGACCCCTTCGAAGCGGGTGCCCAGCTCGTACTTGATGCCGCGCCGCCGGAACGCCCGCTCCAGCAGCTTGGAGTTTGACTCCTCCTCGGGGGGCAGCAGGTGCGGCAGCATCTCGACGATCGTGACGTCGGCGCCGAACGACCGCCAGACGCTGGCGAACTCGACCCCGATGACGCCGCCGCCCAGGATGACCACCGAGCGCGGCACGTGGTCCAGCCGCAGCGCGTGATCGCTGGTGATCACCCGCTCGCCGTCGATGTCCAGCCCGGGCAGGCTCTTCGGCTCCGAGCCGGTGGACAGCACCACGTGGCTGCCCTCATACACGGTGTCGCCCACCCGGACCTGGGTCGGCGAGACCAGCCGGCCGTCGCCGTACACGATGTCCACCTTGCGGCTGGCCAGCGTGCTCTGCAGGCCCTTCCAGAGCCGGTCGACCACCTTGTCCTTGTACGCGTTGACGCCGGGCATGTCGATGCCCTCGAACGTGGCCCGGACGCCGAACGCCTCACCGTCCCGCGCGTGGTCCGCGATCTCCGCGGCGTGCAGCAGCGCCTTGGTCGGGATGCAGCCACGGTGCAGGCACGTGCCGCCAACCTTGTCCTTCTCGATGAGGGCGACACGCTTCCCCATCTCCGCGGCGCGCAGCGCGCAGGCGTAGCCTCCGCTGCCGCCACCGAGGATGACGATGTCGTAGGAACCGTTGCTCTCCGCCACAGATGCGCTCCTTGCTCCGATCAGTGTTGTCCCCGACCGCCTAACACCCGGCCCCGGCTAGAGCCTTCCCTCGGCCACGTCCAGGGCGATCTGCACTAGCGTCCTGGTCGCCGCGCCGGTACCGCCCTTGGGGGTATACCCGTGCGGCGCGCCCTCATTGAACGCGGGGCCGGCGATGTCCAGGTGCGCCCAGCGCACCCCGTCCGGCACGAACTCGCGCAGGAACAGCCCGGCGATCAGCATCCCGCCGAACCGGTCCGGGGCCACGTTGGCCAGGTCCGCGACCGTGGAATCCAGGCCCTTGCGCAGCTCGCCCGGCAGCGGCATCGGCCACATGGCCTCGCCCGCCCGGCCCGCGGCGGCGACCACCGCGTCGCGCAGCTCGTCGTCGTTGGACATCACCGCGGCGATCCGCGGGCCCAGCGCCACCAGCTGCGCGCCGGTCAGCGTGGCCACGTCCACCAGCACGTCGGGAGCATCGGCCGCCGACCGGGCCAGCGCGTCGGCCAGCACCAGGCGGCCCTCGGCGTCGGTGTTCAGCACCTCGACTGTCTTGCCGCCGTAGATGGTCAGCACGTCCGAGGGCCGCTGCGCCGATCCGCTCGGCATGTTCTCGGCCAGCGGCAGATAGCCGATGACCCGGACGTCAGGCTGCAGCGCGGCGATGGCCTGCATGGCGCCGATGATCGCGGCCGCGCCGCCCATGTCGGACTTCATGGTCTCCATCGACTTGGGCGGCTTCAGCGACAGCCCGCCGGAGTCGAACGTGATGCCCTTGCCCACGAAGACCACCGTCTTGGGTGCCCCGGCCGCGCCGGCCCGCTGCGGTGGGGTGTACTCCAGCCGGGCCAGCCGGGGCGGGTGCACCGAGCCCTGGCCGACGCCGACCAGGCCACCGTAGCCGTTCTCGCTCAGCGCCTTCTCGTCCAGCACCTCGGCGCCCAGGCCGGCCGCGGCCGCGACCCGCTCCGCCTCCGCGGCCAGGGCCGCGGGCACCAGATCGGACGGTGCCGTGTTGACCAGGTCACGGGCCAGCGATACCCCGTCGGCCAGCGCCTGGGCGCGCTGGCCGGTCCCGGTCACGCTGGGCCCGGCCAGCACGGTGAGCGCGGCCGGGGGGGCGGCAGCGGGGCGGTACCGGGTGAACGAGTAGCCGCCGAGCAGCCCGCCGAGCGCGGCCGCCTCGGCCTCGGCCGCGTCCCGGGCGGGCAGCGCGAGCGCGATCCGCGGCCCCGGGCCCGCGGCCCGGTCCCCGTTGCCGGGACGGCTGGCCCACGCGGTCGCGGTCAGCGCCCGGACGGCCGCCCCGGCCGCGCGGCGCAGCGTCTCCGGGTCCAGCGCGGCTGCGTCGGCCGGGCCCGGGCCGAGCCCGACCGCGGCGATCAGCGGCGCGGCGAGCGCGCCCGCCGACGGCAGCCGGGTGATGTCCTCGGCCTGCCCGGTGGCGCCCAGCACGGCCAGCGTGGCGGTGAGCGTGCCGCCCAGCGCCTCATCGATGTCCGCCGCTCCCGGGGCCAGCGCCGGGCCGTCCGGAGTCTTGATCACTCCGACGACGATCGCATCCGCGTCGACGGAGCGTGGTGCAGCAGAGGAAATGTTGAGCGTCGTGGTCACGGCTCTGATGCTAGTCCCTGCCGGGACAGCGTGATCGCAGTCACGGAGGGTGCCCGGCCGCGATAGCGCCCCGGCTGCCCCACGTGGGGCAGCCGGGGCGCGGGTGTCACCGGTCCTGGTGGCTGATCGCCGGTAGCCGGGCGCTGGCGGCGGCCGGTTCGGAGTTCTGCGGCAGCCTGAGCGTGCCGAAGTCCGGGTGGTTCCACTGGAACATCGTCATCAGGTTGCCGATGGCGGGCCGGTCCTCGGGCACGTAGACGTACGGCGTGGCGTTCGGCAGGTTGTCCTCGCTGTAGCTGGTCAGCGGCGGCAGCTTCCAGTTGGCCTCGATGAACTTCAGCAGCGAGACGTGATCGGTGTAGGTGTGATCGACGAAGCCGGGCTTGGCGTACGGCGAGATCGCGATCAGCGGGACCCGCGGCCCGTCACCGAAGAAGCTGACCGGCTGGATGTAACCAGAGTCGTAGTATCCGCCGCTCTCGTCCTCGGTGACGAAGATCGCGGTGGACCCCCACTCCCTCGGGTTGTCCTGCACCGCGGCGACCGCCCGGGCCACGAAGTTCTCGGACGCAGCCAGCGTCGAGTAGCCGGGGTGGCCGTCGTCGTCGCCAGGCTTGAGGAACGAGACCGACGGCAGCCGGCCCTTGACGGCGTCGGAGATGAACTGGTCGTAGTTGTACTCGGTGTACCTGCGGAGCCGCGGGTTAGTCATGATGTATGAGGAGTACTCCATCGGGTCGCAGATGTTGCAGTATTCCGGGAGCGCACCGCCCGGGGCGCTGGCGTCATAGCCCTCGCCGAAGTATCCCCAGCTGATGTGGTGCTCGGACAGCGACTGGCCGATCGTCACGAAGTCGCTCTTCTGGGCGGGCACGTTGTAACCCGGCGGGTACGGCTTGCCGTTGGGCTGGTAGTAGGGGTTGTAGTTGTTGAGCAGGTAGTACCGGCCCGGCTGGCAGTTGCTGAGCGTCTTGTACGGCAGCTTGGCCAGGTACGCGTCGATCGCGCTGACGCCGGGCGCGCCCGGGTCCGCGCACTCGGAGTAGCTGCCGCCCTGATAGGTCGGCTGTCCCTTGGAGTTGAAGGCGCCGTAGCCGTCCTGGGTGTAGTTGTTGTTCGTGCCCGGCTTGGGGTTGGGATTCTCGATCTCGCCGGACGGCGGCTTGACCGCCTGGCCGCTGGCGTTCTGGTAGGACGCGGCGTAGCCGGTGCCGAGCATGACGTGGTTGGCGCCGGTGCCGCCCTGCACTGCCTGGTGATAGTTGTCGCTGATCGCGTAGTGCAGCGCCAGGTTATGGAAGATCGGGGCGTCGCCCTCGGCCATGTTGTAGAAGCCCATCTGCACGCTGCCCTGGTAGATCGGCTGGGGCGGGATCGCGCCGTTGTCGTCGCCGGCCGTGTTGGGCACCCAGGTGGCGAGGCGGTCGTGGAAGGCGGCGCTCTGCTGCCACATCTGGTAGAAGCGGTGCAGTGGGTCGCCGACGTACGCGCCGAAGAATTCGCACTGGCCGTACTTGGAGTACTCGGAGTGGCTGTCCCAGTACGGCACGTACTTGGTGATCTGGTACGGGCCGTTCGGCAGGTCGGCCGGGAACCGCGTGTCCGCGTGGTCTTCCGGCAGGCCGTCACACGCCTTGTCCACGTACGTGGTGTCCGGTATCGGCAGCGTCTTGTACCCGCCGGTGATCTTCGGGGTCAGCGTGTAACTCTTGCGATTGACGGCGGTGAGCTGCGAGGCCTGGGCGTAGTTCGGGCCCGGGCTCCCGTTCTTGTTGATGATGCCCTCGGACAGCAGATTCCAGATGTGCTGGTGGTGCGGCGGCTGGTAGGTGGCGAACACGTTGTCGAAGCTGTGGTTCTCCAGGATGATGATCACCACGTGCTTGATCGGTGTGGCCGTCGGCGGGGCCACTGCGGCCTGAGCCGTTCCCGCCGCGCTGGCCGCGAACGCGGTCACCGCGGACAGGGCCAGCCCGGCCGCGCCGAGCACGCAGGCCGGCCTGGTCAGTGTGAGCCTCATCTGCTTGCCTCCTCGTCCCATGCGCACAAGCGCGGGCATGGTCCCGCGCTGGGATGGGCAGCAGCCTGACCCACCGGATGGGCCCCTAGATGGGGGTTAGGTGAACGGTGCCTGACCGCCAGCTCAACGCTTGCCGGGCGCAGTGACGGCTGGTGCCTGGCTGGCCGCTGCGCCGGGTGAGGCCGGCTCCGGGCCGTCGTCCCCGCCCGCCGCCGCGGCCTGGAACAGGTGGCAGCCGGCCGCGTCCAGCCGGAGGCCGACGGGGTCGCCGCGGCGGGCCCGGGTGTCCGCGAACACGTTGGTCAGCCGGCCGTGCCCGGCGATGTCGATGGCGTGCTCGTAGCCGCGGCCGCCGAACGCCACGTCGGCCACCGTGCCGGCCAGCTGGTGCTCGCCGGTGTGGCTGGGGCACAGCCGGATTCCGGTGGGCCGGATCATCAGCAGGGGCGGCCGTCTGGCCCAGCGGCAGGCTCGCGCCACGGGCCTGGAACGGCCGGACGTGCGCGGGCCCGGCCACCTGCACCTGCCTGCGGCTTAAGCGCTTGGCACGATCCCGAGCTAACAGTCGTCACTTTTGAGATCTGACGAATGTTAGGATGGCAGAGTTCCCAGTGGGTAGCGGAACGAGCGCGGACCGGACGGCGAGGAGGCGCGAGAGTGGCCAGTGGCCAGCGGGCTGGCTCAGTGCCCCTCCTCGTCCAGGGCGTACACCCGGGCCGCGTACTCGTCCAGCGCCTGCTGGCACGTTTCCAGGGCCTTCTCGGCCGCCGGCCGGCCGCTCGCGTCGAACGCGTCCCGGGCCCGGATCCGCGCGAACCAGTTGCGCAGCTTCTCGAGGTCGACCTCGTTCTCCTCGAGCTCGGCAAACGTGAAGTGGCTCGCCACGTGTTCCTTGCGCACCTGGCCCAGGAAGTCCTCGCAGCGGTCGAGGACCTCCTCGTACTCGTCGTTGCGGGCTGCCTCGAATGCCGCCCGCACCTCCGACTCACCGGCCAGCACCGCGCAGGACAGCAGCACGGCCGTGCCGTCCATGTCCAGGATCTGGCTGCGCAGCTTGCGCAGGGCGCGCTCGGCGCCCGGCCCGGCCGGCAGCGCGGCCGCGGAGTTCTGCAGGTAGATGGCGCCCAGGCTCTTCAGCCGCCGCCACACCGCAGAGCGCAGGCGGCTCGGCTCGGACGGAACTCGGTAGACGAGGAGCAGCCAGCCCTCGCCCGGCGTGCTGTCCCCGTCAGGCATGCCGCCATTGTGGCAGAGATCAGCCGGTATCCCGGCCGGCTGGGGCCGGGCCGGGTACGCAGAACCGGGTCGTGGATGACACCGCTGGAGGTCACGTGAATGCCCTCGCCCTCGTCCTGACCGTCTTCGTGGCCTGTACCGTGGAGGCGGTCGAGGCGCTGACCATCGTGATGGCGGCCGGCCTGACCAGGGAGTGGCGGTCCACGTTCCAGGGCATGGCCGCCGCGCTGGTCGTGCTGGCCGTGGTGGTCGCCGCCGTCGGGCCGGCCCTCACCCTGTTCCCGCTGGGCGTGCTCCGGCTGGTGGTCGGCGCGCTGCTGGCCGTGTTCGGCCTGCAATGGCTGCGCAAGGCCATCCTGCGCGCCTCGGGCTACAAGGACCTGCACGACGAGGCCGGCATCTACCAGCGCCAGGTCGCGGCGGCTCAGGCCGCGGCGGCCGGCGGCCGGTACGGCGTCCGGGACTGGTACGCGTTCACCCTGTCCTTCAAGGGCGTGCTGCTGGAGGGCCTGGAGGTGGTGTTCATCGCCATCACGTTCGGCGACAACCAGGGCAACCTCGGGCTGGCCGCACTCGGTGCGGTCGCCGCCGTGCTCGTGGTCGCCGCGGTGGGCGTGGCCGCCCGGGCGCCGCTGGCCCGGGTGCCGGAGAACACGATGAAGTTCGCGGTCGGCGTCATGCTGACCTCGTTCGGCACGTTCTGGGGCGCCGAGGGCGCCGGGGTGAGCTGGCCCGGCCATGACGCGGCGCTGCTCGCCGTGATCCCGCTGATCGCGCTGGCCTGCCTTGGCTACACCCTGCTGCTGCGCCGGGCCCGGGCCGCCGCCACCCCGGTGCCCGCCGCCGTCCCCGTAACCTCCGAGGAGGCCACCCGATGAGCCGCTGGCTGCACTCGTTCGGCGCGTTCTGGTATGACTTCGTCATCGGCGACGACTGGCGCGGGGCGGCGGTCGTCGCCGCCGCACTGGCGCTGACGGCGCTGCTGGTGCACGTGGCCCACGTGAACGCGTGGTGGCTGATGCCGGTGTGCGTGCTCGCGGCGCTTGGCTGGTCGCTGCGCCGGGCCACGGCCAGCAAGACCTGAGCTCCCCGCGGCCGCGCCGCCCCGGCCACCGGCCGCACCCGGTCAGCCTGAGCCGCGGGCGCGGACCAGGCCGGTCTCGTAGGCCAGCACCACGGCCTGCACCCGGTCGCGCAGCCCCAGCTTGGCCAGCACCCGGCCGACGTGCGTCTTCACCGTGGCCTCGGAGACGAACAGCCGCTCGGCGATCTCCGCGTTGGACAGCCCCTGGGCGACGTGCGCCAGCACCTCACGTTCCCGGCTGGTCAGCGCGTCCAGCCCGGCCGGGGCCAGCGAGTCCTTGGCCGGGAACAGCGGCGCGAACCGGTCGATGAGCCGGCGGGTGGTGGACGGCGCGACCACCGCGTCCCCCGAGTCCACCGCGCGGATGGCGAACAGCAGTTCCTCCGGCGGCACGTCCTTGAGCAGGAACCCGCTGGCCCCGGCCTTGAGCGCGGCGTAGGCGTACTCGTCGAGATCGAACGTGGTGAGCATGAGCACCCGCGGCCGGTCTCCGGCCTGGCAGATCCGCCGGGTCGCCTCGATGCCGTCCAGCCGTGGCATCCGCACGTCCATCACCACCACGTCGGCGGGCCGTGCGGCGAGCAGCCGGATCGCGGCCAGGCCGTCCCCTGCCTCGCCCACCACCGACATGTCATGCTGCGCGTCCAGCACCATCCGGAACCCGGTCCGCACCAGCTCCTGGTCATCGACCAGCAGGATCTTGATCACGCTCTGCTTCCCTGCGCCTCCGGGAGGCTGGCCCCGCTTTGCTGCCGGACCACGGGCAGCCGCGCGGTGACCTGGTAGCCGCCGCCCGGCAGCGGCCCGGAGTGCACCGTGCCGTTGTACAGCGCCACCCGTTCCCGCATCCCGGTCAGCCCGTGACCGGCCCCGTCCGCGGCGGCCGCCGCGCCGTAGCCGTCGTCGGTGATCTGCAGCACCAGCACATCCTCGCAGTACCGCAGCAGCACCTGGGCGCTCGCGGCCGGGCCGCCGTGCTTGCGCGTGTTGGTCAGCGACTCCTGGACGATCCGGTACGCGGCCAGGGCCAGCCCGCCGGGCAGCGGTGCGGGCACACCTGCCACGCTGAACGACACCGCGAGCCCGGCCGCCCGGGTCTGCTCCAGCAGCTCGCCAAGCTGGCCGATGCCGGGCAGCGGGGCCAGCCCGGTCGTGCCGTCGTCGCTGCGCAGCACGCCGAGCATGCGGCGCATCTCGGACAGCGCCTGCCGCCCGGTGCTGGCGATAGCGGTCAGTGCCTGGCGGGCCTGTTCCGGCGAGCTGTCCAGCGCGTAGGACGCGCCGTCGGCCTGGACCACCATGACGCTGACGTTGTGCGCGACCACATCGTGCAGCTCCCGGGCGATCCGGGCCCGTTCCGCGGCCGCCGCGATCTGGGCCTGGGCGTCCTGCTCCCGTTCCAGCCGGGCGGCCCGGTCCTCGAGGGCGGTGTAGTAGTCCCGCCGGTACCGCATCGAGTCGCCGATGACCCAGGCGATCAGCAACGGCCCGGCCAGGGCGATGGAGTTGACCAGGATCCAGTGCAGCACGGGGAGCCGGTCTGGCCGCCAGATCGCGACCGCCACCGCCGAGCCGGTCAGGCAGACGGCCAGCCCGGGCACGGACAGGCGGCGGGGCCGGTACGCGGCCAGCGTGTACAGCAGGATCACGATGGCCACGTCGATGATGTTGATGTGGATGCCGACCAGGACCTGTACCGCGCCGACCGCGATCCCGGTGACGAAGGCACCGACCGGGTAGGCCCGGCGGAACGCGAGCGCGGCAACCAGGGCGGCGGCCACCGGGATAAGTGAGTACTGGCCTAGCGCGAGGGCCTGGCCCAGCCCGAGCACGGCGAGCACGGCCGCGGGCACGCCGTCCACCAGCCGGGGGTGGCGGCGCAGCCAGGCGTAGAGCGCGCTCACAGGCCAAGGGTACGGGCGCCGGCCAGCCCAGGACGTCATCCTGCAGGCGGGACCACGGTCATCCCGGCGGCTGAGAGCCGCGCCCAAGAGCCGCCTCGAAGTGCCCCCGGAGGCGCAGAGAAGTATTTTCCTGGGGCGGCACGGGGCGGGCTCGCAGGGGCCCCCAGAGGGCCGCTAGGCCCCCTGCCGGTACCGCCCCGCGGTACCGGCCCACCTGCCGGGTTAACGGCAGGCTCCCTGCGAGCCCGGACCGTGCTCGCCCCAGGCAGACCCAGCTAACCGGGTGCAGGCCCGCCCGGCTATCCCCGGACTCCGGGATCCGGCCGGCCACCGGCCCGGCCCTAGGATGTCCGCTACGTGACAGCCACGGCGGCAGGCAGGAAGGCGATGGCGGTCGAGCCGAGTTCGGCGGCGGCGCGGGTGGCCGCGCCGTCGGGCCTAGTCGTGGGCGTCCCGGAAGGCGGCCGCCTGGTGTTCGGCCGCGGCCCAGACGCCGACCTGGCCATCGCGGCCGGCCGGGGGCTGTCCCGCCGGGCCGGGGTGATCACCGCGCTCGGCGGCGGGGTATGGATCGCGAACATCAGCCGTACCCACGCCCTCTACACCGAGGGCGAGGGATACCGGATCAGGCTGCCCCGGATGGAAGAGCACGGCGAGCCGTCCGGCGGCTGGTTCCTGCGCAGCGGGACCACCCTGGTCGGGTCCCGGGCCATGCTGGACGACGGGCAGCCGCTGCGGGTGATGGTGGCGGGTACGGCCAGCGGCTGGGCTGACGGGCCGGACGGTACCCGGGGCTGGCAGGACGGTGACGCCACGCTGCTCCCGCTGTACCTGGACCCGATGACGAAGATCTTCCTGGTGGCGCTGATGTGGTGCCGGCCCTGGCTGCTCGACCCGGCCGGGACCACGCCGCTGCCGCGCACCCCAGAGATCGCCAAGGCCGCGCTCGAGGTCACCGGCGCCTACCACGAGCTGGAGCGGTTCGATACCGACCCGGCGTTCCGTGACCGGCTGTCCGCCCGTGTGGCGGAGCACATCAAGGTGCTCCGCCGCAAGATCACCGACCGGGGGCTGGTCCGCGCCGACGTGCGGCTGTCCGAAGAGGTGGTGGTCCGGGTGCTGATCGAGCATGGCATCATCACCACGGCTGACCTGGGCCGGCTGAACGACCCGGCCTGGTGCTCCCGGCAGGAGGACCTGTGGTGGACCCAGGCGCCGTGAGCCGGGCCGGTTCAGGCGCCCGGCGGCGGGCTGCCGCCGGGCGGTCCCGGTCCCATCGGCAGGACCTGGAACGTGGCGCTGGCCCGGCGGCCGCCCGCGCCCAGCGCCACCACCTTGTGGTGCCCGACCGGGATCAGCCCGTGGAAGAACAGGTTCCCCTGGTCGATCGCGTAGTTGAACGTGCCTTTCTGGTCGGCCACCGGCCGGTCCGGCGAGATACCGACGCCAACCAGCTCGATGCGCACCTGGGTCAGCGGCTGGAAGCCGCTGCCGTGGACCACGAAAACGGTGTGCCCGTCGCCGTACGGCTGGCTGAGCACCAGCTTGGGTGTCTTGCTGACGCCGTTGGGCAGCGTGTTCGGTGGCTGGGCCGGCAGCACGATGGGCAGCACGGCCGGGGCCGGGGTGCTGGGCGTGGCGGACGGGCCGGCCGCGGCCGGGTGCCCGCGGGCCGACTGGTAGGCCACGCCCGCGGTCACCCCCGCCGCGACCAGCACGGCACCGCCGGCGGCCAGCCCGGCGGCGGCCAGCACCCGGTGCCGGCCCAGCCGGCCAGGGGATGCGCCCCGCACCGCGGCGTGCCGCCGCTCGGCGCGGAGCGGTGGCCGGGAGGCGGCCCCGGCGGGCAGAACCTGCGAGCCGAACGTGGCGTCCCCGCTGGGCTCACTGTCACCTGGCCGGGAGCCGGCCTCGTCGCGGATCTGCGGTTGCGGGCTGCGCTGGTATTCCTCGATGAGCGCGATCTCCGGGCCGGTCAGGTAGGTGTGGCCGGACTCGGCCTCGGAGCCGGCCCGGACAAACGGGGCCAGCGACTGGAGCAATGCGGCCGACGTCGGGCGGTGCCGCGGGGCACGCTCCAGGCATGCCGTGACCAGCGGGGTGAGCTCGGCAGGCAGGCCGCCAGTATCCGGGGCCTCGGTGGCCAGCCGGACCAGCACGTCCATCACGGTGTCGCCCTGGTAGGGCGGATGCCCGGTGGCCGCGAACAGCAGCGTCGCGCCGAGCGAGAACATGTCACTGGCCACCGATGCCTGCCGGGTGTCCCGGGCCTGCTCCGGGGCCATGTAGGCGGGGGTGCCCACGGCGCCGCGGGTGACCGTGAGCTGGATCCGCTCGGCGGCCCGGGCCACCCCGAAATCGATCACCCGGGGTCCATCCGGGGCCACCAGGACGTTGGACGGCTTGAGGTCACGGTGCACCAGGCCGGCGTTATGAATGGATTCCAGTGCTTCCGCGCAGCCCGCCGCGAGCCACCGGATGGCCGGCACCGGCAGCGGGCCGCACACCCGGACCAGCTTGTGCAGTGACGGCGCAGGCACGTAGGCGGTGGCCAGCCACGGCACGTCCGCCTCCGGGTCGGCCGCCACCACCGCGGCCGTGAACACCCCGCTGACCTGCCGGGCCGCCGCCACCTCGTGCGCGAACCGGGTGCGGAACCCGGCTTCCTCCGCGAACTCGATCTTGATTGTCTTGACCGCAACCAGCCGCCCGGCGGTGGACCGGCCCAGGTACACCTGGCCCATGGCCCCCGCACCGAGCCGCCCGAGCACCGCGAAGGGCCCGATCCGTTCCGGGTCCCAACGGCGCAGCGGCTCCAGCGTCGGCTGCGACACCATCCTCGGGCTCCCCCCTAGTACCAAGTGGCCCGGTGACTATGATGCCGATTCCTGGTCCTTCTGGGCCCAGGTTCCGGTGGGTGTGCCGCAAATGGCACCGGACGGATAGCCCGGCCTGCTGGGGTGCCGCCGGCCGTTATGAGGGCATATCGTCGCAGGTATGGCCGAGTGGTGGTCAATCGAAGTCTTCGACGGGGAATTCCCCGCCACCCAGTGGCGGGACAGCTACAGCGCCCGGCTGATCGAGTCCGCGCTCGCGCACGGCGCTACCGACTGGGAGTGGCACATCCACCGCTGGGGCGTGGTGTTCGAAATGACGTTCCCGGACGAAGGGCAGTGGGCGGTGTTCCGTGCGCTGCCCGGCACGGCGGCCGCGCTGGACGCGGTGCCCGATCCGGTGAACGGGCTGCTGGTCTACCGCGGCCGCGGCGGCAGCGCTGGCGCGGCCGCGCCCCGGCGGCCGCGGCCCACGGCCGGCGCGGGGGCGATGGCGCTGCCCGAACCGGCCGCGCAGCAGGCCGCCGACCTGACCCGTGCGGAGTTCAGCGACGCGTCGGCCGGCCCGGCCGGTGCGGGCCTGGCTGCCGGGTGAGTACTACGGACGGGTGGCGCAAATCCTCACTCCGGCGATTGATGGCCCGTTCTGTGAGCTCTGGTCCGCCGGCAGGGCAGGATGGGGGTATGAGGGATACTCGAACCACAGCGATTGGGCTGCGGTCAGCGATCGAGCGAAGTGGCTACTATCCGGGCCTGGTGGCGGATGCGGTGTTCTCCGCGCTGGGCCAGGAAGCCGTTGTCTCTTATGTGGTGCAGGCTGACGCGCTGTTCGACCCGGCCATGGAAGTGCGCAGGCACATGACCGTGCTCGTGCTGACCCCGACCCGGCTGGTCTACTCCCACACTGACGAGAACCCGGCCGACGACGAACCGGGCTCCCGCCCGCAGGCCGAGACGAGCACCGAGGCAGTGCGGTTTTCCCGGATCTCTTCGGTGGCGGTGACCCGCGTGGTCCCGGACCCGGCCACCTACGTGCCCGGCGTGACCATGCCTACCGAGGTCGTCCTCACCATCGGCTGGAACGTGCTGTCCCACGTGGAGCTGGAACCCGCGCACTGCGGGGACGAGAACTGCGAGGCCGACCACGGATACACCGGCACCATCACGGCGGACGACCTGAGCATGCGGGTCAGCGAGGCCGCTGACGGTGCCGAAGCCGTGCAGCAGGTGCTGTCCTTCGCGGTGGCGCTGACCGAGGCGACCACTCATCCCGGCCGCTGACGGGCACAGCATGACGACTGAGCCACCAGCCCAGCCTTTGGTGCCCAACTACGGTACGGGGAGCCTGCCCGACCTGGCCCGTTCGCTGCTGGCCGCGCTCGGGGTGAACGGCACGCCGAACCCGCTGGCCCTGCCGCCCAGCCCCCGGGTCTGCCTGCTGATCGTGGACGGCCTGGGCTGGGAGCTGCTCCGCGAGCACCCGGCCGCGGCGCCGTTCCTGTCCGAGCTGGCCTATACCGGCCGGGCGCTGACGGCCGGGTTCCCGGCCACCACGGTGACCAGCCTGACCTCGCTGGGCACCGGGCTGCCGCCCGGCGAGCACGGCATGCTCGGCTACCAGGTCGCGGTGCCGGGCGCCGACCGGCTGCTCAACGGGCTGCGCTGGGATGAACGGGTCGACCCGCTGAGCTGGCAGCCGTCCCCGTCCATCTACCAGCAGGCCGAGGCGGCCGGGGTGGCCGCCTACCGGGTGGCGGCCCGGGCGCTGGAAAAGACGGGGTTCTCGGCCGCGGCCATGCGCGGGGCCAGCTACCGGGCCGCGGACAGCATGGGGGCGCTGGTCGCCCAGGCCGTGGCGGCCCTGAGCGCCGCCGACCGCTGCCTGGTCACGGTGTACCACGCCGAGCTCGACGGCACCGGGCACGCCTTCGGCAGCCAGTCCGACGCGTGGTTCTACCAGCTGGCCCACGTGGACAAGCTGGCCGAGCAGCTGGCCGGGGCGCTGCCCCGCGGCACCACCATGTACATCACCGCCGATCACGGCATGGTGGATTCGGCGCCCGAGGAAAAGATCGACGTGGACGAGCTGCCCGTGCTGCGGGACGGCGTCGCGCTGCTCGGCGGCGAGCCGCGGGCCCGGCATGTCTACGCCGTGCCCGGCGCGGCGGCCGATGTGCTGATCGGCTGGCAGGAGACGATCGGCTCGCGGGCCTGGGTGGTAACCCGGAACGAGGCCATCGAGGCAGGCTGGTTCGGCCAGGTCGACCCGCGCTTTGTCGCGCGGATCGGCGACGTGGTCGCGGCGCCGGCCGGGTCGTGGGCCATCGTGGCCAGCAAGGCGGAACGGCTGGAATCCAGCCTGATCGGGATGCACGGCTCGCTGACGCCGGGGGACCAGTTCGTGCCGATGCTCAGCGTGTCCAGCCGGTGACCCAGTACTAAGCACGCATAGTTATCCACAGTTGCGCATGAAGAATTCAAGCGCGGGCGGTACTTCATCCACAGAAATACCCGGGGTTATCCACAGGACGAACGTGCCGGGCGGTCGGATCGGGTGTGCATCCCCGCAGGCTGGACGGAGCGGAGACGATGGCCGATTCACTGACCGACGTCACGGCGCTCGCGGCGGAACTGGCCGGCCCGCGGCCGCCGGTGCTGCTCGACGTCCGCTGGCGGCTCACCGGGCCACCCGGCATCAGCCGTTACCGGGCAGGCCACCTGCCCGGCGCCCGGTTCGTGGATCTGGACCGCGACCTGGCCGGGCCGCCGGGGCCGGGCGGGGCCGGCGGCCGGCACCCGCGGCCGGCCGCCGGCCCCTTCCAGGACGCCATGCGCCGGGCCGGGGTGCGGGACGGCTGGCCGGTGGTGGTCTACGACGAGGCCGATTCGATGGCGGCGGCCCGGGCCTGGTGGCTGCTCGGTTACTTCGGCCATGACCAGGTACGCGTCCTGGACGGCGGTTACCAGGCATGGCGGGCGGCCGGCCAGCCGGTGGAAACCGGGCCCGGGCTGGCGCCGGCCCGGCCGGACGGCATCCCGGATGCGTTCACCGCCCGGCCCGGCCACCTGCCGCTGCTCGACGCGGCCGCGGCGGCCGCGCTGGCCCGGGACGGGGTGCTGCTCGACGCCCGGGCGGCCGAGCGGTACCGCGGCGAGGTGGAGCCGGTCGACCCGGTGGCCGGGCACATCCCCGGTGCGGTCAGCGCGCCCACCGCGGCCAACGTCGGGGCGGACGGGCGGTTCCTGGACCCGGCTGCGCTGCGGGCCCGGTTCGCGGGCCTGGGCGCAGCGCCGGATCCGGCGGCCGGGGCACGGCCCGCCGGGGTGTACTGCGGCTCCGGGGTGACCGCCGCCCACGAGGTGCTCGCCATGCGGATCGCCGGCCTGCCGGCCGCGCTGTACCTGGGCTCCTGGTCCGACTGGGTCACCGACCCGGCCCGGCCGGTGGCTACCGGGCCCGGCCCGGGCTAGGGCTCAGCCCGGCAGCTCACCACGGTCGTCTTCCGCCAGGAGCTCGCTCAGCAGCCGGGCATGATGCGGCCGGGACCGCTCGTAGTGCCCGGCTCAGTCCAGCACCGCGCGGAGCGGCCGGGCGTCCAGCCGGCAGCGCCGTTCCCGCCCCACCCGCTCCTCGCTGACCAGCCCCGCCGCGCGGAGCACCCGTAGATGCTGGGACACGGCCGGCCGGGACATGGCAAAGGACGCGGCCAGATCGCGCACCGGCTGCTCACCCCGGCGGAGCAGATCCAGGATCTCCCGGCGGACCGGGCTGGCGATGGCGTCGAACACGTCGGCGTCCGGCATCGGCCCGGCCCGGTCAGCCGCCCGCCGTGGCCTGCAGCACCAGGCCGTTGCCATCCGGGTCGCCGAACGTAACGAACCGGCCCCAGGGTGCTTCCTGGATGCCGCCCTCGATCCGCACCCCGCGGGCCTGCAGCGCGGTCACGTCAGAGTCGAGGTCGTCGGTCTCCAGCACGGTCCCCTGCACCGAGCCGGCGGGCATGCCCGGGAACCAGGTCACCAGCGTGATCGAGGTCTGTGATCGGGGCGGCCGGACCTGAACCCAGCGCATGTCCGGGCCCATCGAGGTATCCGACACCAGCTCGAAGCCGAGCGTCTCCACGTAGAAGTCCCGGGCCCGGTCCTGGTCGCTGACCGGCAGGGAGAACAGCTGCACATGGCTGATCGTCATGCTGCCCGATGATAGGTAAGCAAGCTCTTTACCAGTCAACCGCCGGGCCGGGACCGCGCGTTGTGTTCAACGACATGGTTGTTGCATTCAGGCGGTCCTGACCGCATGAATGCAACAACCATGCGCAACCCGGCTAGAGCCCGGCGGCGGCCGGGCGGTCAGCGGGGCGGGGCGAGGTCGCGCCGGGCGGTGAGCAGCAGCCAGGTCAGCGCGCCCACGATCAGGGCCAGCGTGGCGGGGGCCAGGCCGGCCACCGCGATCGCCGCCGCGCTGACCGCGGCCACGATGGCCACCCGGAGCAGCAGCCGCCCCGGCCGCCCGCGCCGGACCCGGGCGGCCAGCCGCACCGGACGCCACCGCGCGGCCACGGCCTGCCCCGCTGGCTGCCCCCTGGCCTGCCCCGCTGCCCGGCCCACGGCCTGCCCCGCTGCCTGGCCCGCGGCCTGCCCCGCTGCCTGGCCCGCGGCCTGCCCCGCGGCCTGCCCCGCTGCCTGGACCGCGGCTTGCCCCGCTGGCTGCCCCGCGGCCTGGCCCGCAGGTTGCCCCGCTGCCCGACCCGCTGGCCTCCCCGCCGGCGGGCTGCCGGGCCGGGCCCGGCGGCCGGGGCGGCGGGCCCGGTGGACGGGGCAGCGGAGCCGGCCGGGACGGGGGAGCCGGGCGGGCCCGGCGCGGCGCACGCCCGGGGCCGGTCAGGTCGGCCAGCGCCTCGCCCCGGCCTGACCTGGTCCGCAGCGTGGTGTAGGCGGCCGCCGCGGCCGCGAACCGGTCCGGATCACCACCGTCGGCCCGGTCCGGGTGGGTAGCCGCGGCCAGCCGCCGCCACGCGGCCCGCACGTCGTCATCGGTCAGGTCGGCGCGGGCCGGCAGCCCCAGCATCCCGAACGGGTTGCCGCTCATTCCGGCTCCGGGCCGAACGCCTCGTCCAGCAGCGGCCCGACGTCCGCCAGCGGCGGTGGCCCGGG
Source organism: uncultured Actinomycetes bacterium (assembly GCA_963834515.1). Lineage (GTDB taxonomy): Bacteria > Actinomycetota > Actinomycetes > Streptosporangiales > Streptosporangiaceae > RYN-230. The sequence goes on from CAWICB010000007.1 coordinate 184,220, forward strand.
CCCGCCGTCCAGCCCGCCAGCGCCGTCCCGGCCACCGTCCCGGCCACCGGGCCGGCCGCCGCGCTGGGCGTCAGCCAGCGGCCCGCCGGGCACCGGTACCGCCGCCCGGGCCAGCTGGGCTGGCTCAGCCACCAGGCGCTTAACCTGCACGTAGGTGACGCCACCCCGGTATAGGTAGGCGGCCTGGCCTACGCCCAGGCCACGGATGAGCTCGGCGTCCACCACCGGTGTGCCGTCGGCCCGGGACAGTCCCTCGTGGGCCCACAGCGGCACGCCGAGCAGGCGGCGGGTCGTGTCCACCACCCGCCGGGTGCCGGCCAGCGCGGCCACCGGCTCCGGGTGTGGCGTGCGGAGCAGCCAGATCCCGCCGTCCGCGGTGCTGGCCACCCGGTACCGCTCGTCCTCCTCGGCGGCCAGCCCCTGCCAGGACTGCGCGGACACCTGCACGGCCAGGCCCAGCGAGCGGGCCCGCTCGTACAGCTGCCAGATGGGCAGCCGCCGGGACACCGCGCTGAACTCGTCCACGGCCAGCAGGATCTCCCGGGGCCCGCCCGCTACCCGCGGCCTGCCTGCCGCCCCGTCTCCCGGCCGGCCGCGAACCAGGCCAGCAGGTCGACCAGGGCCCGGGCCTGCGCTTCAGCCACGGTGATCTCGGCCGTGCCCTCCAGGATGCAGTACCAGGCGTCGGCGTCGCCGAAGTGGCCCGGCCCGTCCAGCCCGGCGCCTCAGCCGGCCCAGCAGGGTGCGGAACCGTAACGCGACGTCAGCCACGTGCCGGGTCATGGCGCCGAGCAGCGCGGCGTCCGGGCTGGCCGCGTAGGCCAGCCGCAGCCAGTCCGGGTCCAGCCGGGCCAGGAAGTCGGCCGCGCTGGATGGTGGCCCGCACGGCGCGGCCACAGCCAGCCGGACGATCTCCTCCAGCACGTCGGCGTAGTAGGCCGCGCCGCCCGTGCCGTGCTCGATCATGTCCGACAGCGTGCTGATCAGCTGGGGCGGCGGCAGCGCCCACAGCGACAGGCTGGCTTCGTCGGGCCAGATCGCGGTGGCCGCCGCCCCGGCGTCGCGGAGCACCCGGCGGGCCCGCTCGGCGATCCGCCGCGAGTCGGCGCCGCCCTTGCAGTCGATGACCACCAGCAGCGGGCGCGCCCCGGCGCCGGCCGCGTACAGGTGCATGCCGCGCCGGATGAACCCGGCCCACAGCCGGAGCAGCAGCGTGGTCTTCCCGGTGCCCGTGGTGCCAATCACCACCTGGTGCGAGCGCAGCTGCGGGTAGGGGACCACGGCCAGCCGCCCGGCCCGGTGCCGCACCGTGCGGATGGTGGCCCCGGCCACCACGCTGCCGTTCCGCTGGACCAGCGGCACCGCGCCGGGCGCGCTGATCCGGGCCCGGGCGGTGCGCACCTGATGCCGCCACTGCCGCTGGTCGAACGCGGCCGGGGCGCCCGGGCCGAGCCCGCCGCTGCCGGTCTGCAGCGAGTAGATCCGCCATGACCAGGCCAGCCCGCCAGCCAGCAGGCCGAGCGGGATCGCGGCCGGGGCCACGGTCACCGCGGCCAGCGCGCAGGACCCCGCGGCCAGGTCGTGCCACATCCGCAGCCAGGCGGTGAACGGCGCGGCGGCGAGCTGCGGCCACGAGTCACCGGCCGCGGCCAGCGCGGCCAGCCAGGCCAGCACCATGGGCAGGCACCACCCAGCGGCCCGGTACAGCTGGCGCGGCGGCCAGCCGAGCAGCCAGGCCAGGGTCAGCGCATACCCGCCGGCCAGTGTCACCGGCAGGGCGAGCACCAGCAGCCCAACGCCAGCCAGCACGCTGATCACCCGGGCCAGCGCGCGGAGCGTCGCGCGCAGGGCGAGAAACCCGAGGTACCGGGTGATCATGCCGGGCCGGAGGGACGCGGCACCGGCTGGACAGTGCAGGGGGAACGGGGCGGCGGGCGGGGTCCCGGCGGCTCAAGGAGATACTGCGCTGGCAGGCCGCGGACCTCGATCCGGGCGGCCAGGCCGGGGCCGAGCGCAAGCCGGGCCCGGCGCACCACCGGCCCGGCGGCGGGGGCACACAGGTACAGCACCCGGGTGTGCCGGGGTGCGCGGCCCGGCACCCGGACCTCCCCGGCCGGGCAGCCATAGTCACCGGTCCTGGTCAGGATCTCGGTCATGATGGCGGCGGTGCGGGACACCGTCTTGCGGGTGAGTTCCGCCTCGATGGCCCAGCACTCGCCGGCCCAGGGCAGCTCGCCACCGTCCGGCCAGTGCACCTCGCCGTCCGGGACGTGCTCGCGGAGCGGGATCCGGCTGCCCATCCGGGCGCGGAGCCGCCGTTCACTCCGCCAGTGCGCGCCTCCGGCGGCATAACGCGGTGCCGATTCCAGGGCCAGCCGGACCGCGGTCACCGCCCGCAGGTGAGCCAGCCGGGGCAGGGCCAGCCCGCCGGCCCGGTAGGGCAGCCCGCAGGCGGCCAGCCCGGGACGGGTCAGCCAGACCCAGGGTGCGCCGGGCCCGAGCCGGGCCCAGTCCGCGTGACCCTGCCGCCGCCATCGGGCCACGATGGCCCGGGCCGTGGGGTCGCTGATCCCGAGCCGGGCCGCTAACAGGTCGAGTTGCACACCGTACATTTCCGCGGTGAATAACAGCCCGATCACATCCCGCTCCGTCATGTACTTATGACATCACGCTGGAGCCTGCCGCGTTAGGGGCTATCTGGGCGGTTTCGGCGGCGGCGGCGGGCCGGGCGGAAATAAAGATGGCTCAATTCGGCCCCTGCCCTGGTGCTTGGCAACGAGGTAGGGCACAATTTCTGGCGGGAACGCGGATGCGCATGGGCGCCACTCGGCACCATGCCTAAGCTGTTCCTGGCGCCTGATCGCCAATGCGGTGGGCGAGGTCGTTGGGGAAGACGCACCTCGGTCGCTCGCAGGGAGGTCTGGTGTCAGTTAACGGTGTGCTGCAGGTTCATTCCGCACCCCCGGCACTATGCCCGCACATCGAGTGGGCGGTGGCCGGGGTTCTTGGCGTGCCTGTGAGCCTGTCCTGGGTGGGCCAGCCCGCCGCGCCCGGATCCGTCCGCGGCGAGCTGAACTGGCACGCCCGGCCGGGCGCCGCCGGGGCCATCGCGTCCGCACTGGCCGGCTGGAACCGGCTGCGCTTCGAGGTCACCGAGGAAGCCAGCCCGGGCTGCGACGCGGTGCGCTACAGCTACACGCCTGTGCTCGGCACGTTCTCGGCCGTGACCAGTGCCAACGGGGACATCCTGATTCCGGAGAACCGGCTGCTGGCGGCCATGACGGTGGCTGCGGGGGCGAGGTCCGGGGTGCCCGCGGCGCGCACCACCACGCTCGAGGCGGAACTCGACCGGCTGCTGGGCCGGCCGTGGGACGCCGAGCTGGAGCCGTTCCGGTGCGCGGCGGAGGGCGCACCGGTCCGCTGGCTGCACGCCACCGGCTGAGTCCTACGATTGGGTCGTGATCCGGCAGCCACCAACCCCGGTCCTGCTGGACTGTGATCCGGGGATCGACGACGCACTGGCCATCATCTTCGCCTGCGGGCACCCCGGCCTGGACCTGGCCGGGGTCAGCACGGTCAGCGGCAACGTGGAGCTGGGCCAGGTCACCGGCAACGCGCTGCGCGTGCTGGAACTGGCCGGCCGCCCGGACGTGCCGGTTGTGCCCGGCAGCGCCCAGCCGCTGCTCCGCCCGGTAGCCGACGCGCGGGACGTGCACGGCGAGTCAGGGCTGGGCGCGGCCACCCTGCCGCCGGCCCGGACCGGACCAGCCCGCGGGCACGCGGCCGACTTCCTCATCGAGCAGATCAGCGCCGCCCCTGGGCAGATCACCCTGGTGGCGACCGGGCCGCTGACCAACATCGCGCTGGCCGTGCGCCGCGAGCCCCGGCTGGCGGGCTGGGTGCGCGACTTCGTGATCATGGGCGGCTCGGCCGGCCGGGGGAACGTGACACCGGCCGCCGAGTTCAACATCTGGGCCGACCCGGAGGCCGCCGCCATTACGTTCAGCGCCGGATGGCAGGTCACCATGGTCGGGCTGGACGTCACGCGGCAGGCCCGGGCCACCCCGGCGGTGCAGGACCGGATGCGCCCGCTCGGCCGGCTGGCCGCCGACCTGCTGCTGCCCGGGCTGCTCGGCTACCGCGGCGGAGCGGTCCCGGGTGACCCGGCCAGCGGGCCGGCCGTGCACGACGTGCTGGCGCTGGCCCTGGTGGCCGAGCCCGGACTGCTGCGCTGCCAGCCGGCCCGGGTCGAGGTGGAGACGTCCGGGCGGTGGACGGCCGGGATGACCGTGACCGATTTCGCGGCTGCGCCGGGCACCCACAACGCGCTGGTCGCCATGTCCATCGACGTGCCCGCATTCTGGGACGTGGTGCTCAGTTCCTACGCTCGCATCCCCGCCGCCCGGGAATAGCGTCCCCCCGGGCTAGCCCGCTTCTACGGTGACGTCGATGTTGCCCCGGGTGGCGTTGGAGTACGGGCAAACCTGGTGCGCGGCCTCGGCCAGCGCGGCCACGGTGCCCGCGTCCACGCCCGGGACCGACACCTTGATCGTGACGGCCAGGCCGTACCCGCCGCCGCCCACGGTGCCGATGGTCACGTCCGCCTCGACCAGGGAGTCGTCGGTGCTCACGCCCTGGCGGCGGCCCACCACCCCCAGCGCGCTCTGGAAGCAGGCCGCGTACCCGGCCGCGAACAGCTGCTCCGGGTTGGTGCCGCCACCCGGGCCGCCCATCTCCTTGGGCGGCTTCAGGTGCACGTCGAGGAGGCCGTCGTCGGTCACGGCATGACCTTTCCGGCCCCCGGTGGCCATAGCCCGCGCCGTGTACAGCGGCTTGACGAGTGATGTGGTCACGGTCCCTCCAGGCGTCGGGGCGCCCGCGCCCGGCCGGGCGCGCCGCTCACCGCCAGCAACCGCGCGCCCGGCCCGGCACATTCCCCGCCCGCGGGCGTTAGGCAGCCTGGAGAGCCGCGCCGCCGCGCCGCAGCCTGGTCAGGAACGCCAGCGCGTAGAGCGCGCCCACCACCACCAGCAGGAACCGGTACCCGGTGATCAGGGCCAGGTATTCCAGCACGCCGCCGACCATGGCACCGAGCAGGTTGGCGGCGAACGCGGTGGCCGTGGTCTCCACGTCGGAGAACCGCTGCGCGAAGATCAGGTTGGCCAGGTAGACCGGCGCGAACGCGAGCGCGGCACCGGCCAGGAACCGGGCCACGATAGGCAGCGTGACCAGACCCTGCTGGGGCACCAGCCAGGTGAGCACCAGCGACGCGGTCAGCGCCAGGTACAGCACCCAGGGCGGGGGCAGCCGGATCAGCCGGGCGGTCTCCACGGCCAGGTACACGGCGACCAGGATGGCCGCGGTGACCAGCGCGTTGACGAACCACGTACTGCCGAACAGCAGCGCGAACTGGACGATGTTCTTCGTCTCGAGGAGCATGAACGCGGCGCCCATGAAGGCCAGGTCGAGGTAGCCGCTCATCCGGCGCAGCGAGCCGCCGCCCACCCGGACGAACAGCACCGACGCGAGCAGGATCAGCCCCAGCATCCACAGGTAGCTGGACGGAATCGAGTTGCTCAGCAGGTAGGGGAACGGGTGGTCGTCGGTGGCCGGGGCCACCTTGCTGCCGTGCCACACCGCGGCACAGTCCGGCACCGGGCCGCCCGGGCGGTCGGTCAGCACGGCCAGCCGGCGGCCGCCCAGTGGCGGCCCGACCTGGGCGCACGGCGCGCGGTGGAACACGTCCGCCATGGTGGTGGCGTACCGGTTGAACAGGTACGGCGCGTAGTAGTTGTACATGGCCATGGTGCCGCCGGGGGCCAGCCGGTCCCGGGCCGCCTCGACCGACTGCTCGGTGAGCAGGTAGCTCTCCAGCCGGAGGCTGGACTGGCCCGCCACCGCGGTCAGCGAGTCGGGCAGCGCGAACAGGATCAGGTTGTACTTCCTGGTCGTGTCCTGCAGGTACGCGCGGCCGTCGTCGGTGTGCGTGCTGACCCGCGGGCTGTCGTAGGGGTGGTCCGGGTGCTTGGCCCGGCCGATGCCGAGCAGCACCGGGTCGATCTCGACCGCGTCCACGTGCTGCGCCCCCTCGGACAGGGCCACCGCTACGTCGTTGCCGGTGCCCGCGCCGACGATCAGCACGTTCTTCAGCGACGACCGGGGCACGTGCTGGTAGGGGTAGAAGTAGAACTTCTTCTCGTCCCGCAGCACGGGCAGCGAGCGCGCGGCCTGGTAGGGGATGTTGTTCGCGCTGACGTACAGCGCCGAGTCCTTGCCCGCCACCACCGCGGACAGCTTGTAGTACGGCGACCACACCTCGTGCGGCGCGGCCGACTCTATGCCGAGCAGCACCACCACCACGGCTGCCGCGGCCCACTGCCACCAGCGCGCGGACCGGCCGAGCAGCAGGACCAGGCCGCCCGCGGCCACCAGGCCCCAGAGCACTGGCGGCGCGTCGAGGAACGACAGCAGGGAGAACACCGCGATGCCCGCGATGCTGCCGGCGATGTCGAGCCGGTAGGCGTGCAGCGGCCGGTAGTTCACGAACAGCCGGGCCACGGCCTGGCCGAAGCCGGCCATCACAGTGGCGCTCAGCACGAAGACTACGGCCAGGCTGACCGGGCGGGGCAGGGCCGGCTTGCCAAACAGCCCCTGGTACGGATTCGGGCCGGACAGCGAGGCCAGGATGACCGGGAAGGCCAGCACGAACGCGACCAGGGCGAGCAGCAGCACCGGCGCCCAGCGGACGAAGTCGCGGCTGGACCGGGCGTTGAGGAAGCCGACCCCGATGCCGAGGAAGCTGGCCAGCAGCACGAAGTTCGTCGCGTTGGTCACGTAGACGTTGTTCGCGGCCGTCCACCGGATCAGCGCCAGCTCGGCGAACAGCATCAGGAAGCTGGCGAAGCCGAGCCGGACCGGACCGCTTACGGCCCGCCGGGCCGGTCTTTCCCCGGTGCTGGGGCGGTCCGCCGGGATGGCTGGCGCGGTGGAGGTTCCGGTCTGCTGGGCCAGGTGTTCCGACCGGTCATCAGGAGGCATAGATCGCCGATGCTACGTCGGGCCCGGCGCCCGGGGAGGGGGAATCCAGGCAGAATTTCGAAGTTCCTATTACTCGTGGCTGGCCCGGCCTTTACCCGCGAGGCTCCCGGGCATGCACCGGGCCGCATATCCGGCCCCGCGGCGGCCGCAGGTCAGGGCGTGGGCAGCCGGACCCCGTCCCGGCGGCCGCCCTCGGCCGCGGTGGCCAGCTCGCCGTCCAGCCAGGCGGAGAACAGGCCGGCTGCGTCCGCCGCGGCCCGGCTCGCGGCGTCCGGCCCACCCGCCGCTCAGCTCGGCGGCCTGGGCCGGGCTGACCGGCGGGGTCACCCCGCGCATCCAGTCCAGGGTGATGGCCTCGGTCGCTTCCGGGTGGAACTGCAGCCCCACATGAGGCCCATGGCTGAACGCCTGCAGCGAGGCACCGCCGGCCGCCAGCTCGCGGGCGCCCAGCGGCAGCTCGAAGCCGTCCCGGTGCCAGGCCAGCCAGGGGCCGCTGGCCAGGCCGCGGTGCTGGCTGCGGACCCGGACCCAGCCGATCTCCGGGTGGGGGAGCCGGTACACCCGGGCGCCCAGCGCGCGGGCCAGCACCTGGCCGCCGAAGCAGATGCCGAGCACCGGGACGGACCCGGCCATGGCCCGGGCCACCAGGTCCAGCTCGCCGGCCAGCCAGGGCAGCGTGTCGTCGAACGCGGTCTGTTCCGAGCCGAGCACGACCACGCCGGCGTACCCGGGGAGGCGGGCGGGCAGCGGGTCCGCCGTCGGCCAGGCGGCACCGTGTCCAGGGCCAGGCCGCGGTGGCCGGCCCACTGCCCGAGCAGCCCGGCGGGCGCGTCCCGCTCGTGCTCGATGATCAGCAGGCGGCCGGGGCCGGCCACGTCAGAGCGGGATCCGGCCACGTCAGAGCGGGATCCGGCCACGTCAGAGCGGGATGTTGCCGTGGCTGCCGCGCCGCTGCGGGGCCTGCGCGATGGCCCGGGCCAGCGCGGCCCGGGTCGCGGCCGGGTCGATGACCTCGTCGATCACCCCGAGTTCCCGGGCCCGGTCCAGGCCGCCGGCCTCCTGCTCGATGTTCCGCGGCCAGCTTCGCCTCGGCCTCCTGGAGCTGATCGGCGGGCACGTCGGCCAGGGTCCGCCGGTGCAGGATGCGGATCGCGGCCACCGGGCCCATCACCGCGATCTCGGCGCCGGGCCAGGCGAACACCCGGGTCGCGCCCAGTGCGCGGGAATTCATCGCGATGTAGGCGCCGCCGTAGGACTTGCGCGTGATCAGGGTCACCCGGGGCACGGTGGCCTCGGCGAAGGCGTGCAGCAGCTTGGCGCCGCGGCGCACCACACCGTCCCATTCCTGGCCGACCCCGGGCAGGTAACCGGGCACGTCCACGATCACGACCAGCGGCACGCCGAACGCGTCGCACATCCGGACGAAGCGGGCCGCCTTCTCCGCCGACGTGGAGTCCAGGCAGCCGCCCAGCCGGAGCGGGTTGTTGGCGATCACGCCCACCGTCCGGCCGGCCAGCCGGCCGAGCGCGGTGACCACGTTCGGCGCCCAGCGCGCGTGCAGTTCGATGCCTGGCTCGTCGAGCAGCGCGGCCACCACCGGGTGCACGTCGTAGGCCCGGCGGAACGACTCGGGCAGCAGTGTGTCCAGGGCCGGCCCCGGCTCCTGCGCCGGTTACCAGGTCCAGGTTCATCGTCCTGCTGCCGGCCGAGCAGCAGCGCGATGTCGCCGGGCCCGGCTGAGCGCGTCGGCGTCGGTCGGCGCGACCAGGTGCACCACCCCGGACCGGCGGCTGTGCGGCTCCGGGCCACCCAGCCGGGCCATGTCCACGTCCTCGCCGGTCACGCTGCGCACCACGTCGGGGCCGGTGACGAAGATCCGGGCGTGGTCGGACAGGATGACCACGTCGGTCAGGGCGGGCCCGTACGCGGCCCCGCCGGCCGCGGCGCCGAGCACCACCGAGATCTGCGGTACCACGCCGGAAGCCCGGGTCATGGCGGCGAACACAGTGCCCACCGCGTGCAGGCTCTCCACTCCCTCGCGCAGCCGGGCACCGCCGGAGTGCCACAGCCCGATCACCGGCGCGCCCTGGGCCACCGCCTCGTGGTAGGCGGCCACGATGGCCGCGCACGCGGCGCTGCCCATCGCGCCGCCCTGGACCCGGGCGTCGCTGGCGAACGCCACGGCCAGCATCCCGTCGATGGTCCCGGTCGCGGCGACCGCCCCGCTCGAGTCGTGCGGGGTGAGCAGGCGCACCGACCCCTCGTCGAACAGGGCCGCCAGCCTGACTTCCGGGTCCCGGGACAGGGTCGGCGCGGCCGCCGGGGCCGCGGCGGGCGGGGCCGTGCTGTGCTCGGCCGTGATGCCGCTTTCGACGACGGTCACAGGAGGTCTCCTTGCTCGTGGGCGGGAGAACGCGGGGAGTGGTGCCCCGGTCAGTGGGCAGATGGGCGCAATGGCTAGGCGGGTTAGTGGGCTCGGTGGCTGGGCGGGCTGGTGGGCTCGGTGGCTGGGCGGGCGGTGGGCTCGGTGGCTGGGCGGGCTAGGCGGTGGTGAAGGCGAGGGCCACGTTGGCCCCGCCGAAGCCGAACGAGTTGTTCAGCGCGGCCATCGGCGCGCTGGTCCGCGGGACCAGCTTCCGTGGCTCGGTGGCGATGTCCACCCCGGTGTCCTGTTCGGGGTCGTCCAGGTTGATGGTGGGCGGCGCGACGTGCTCGCGGAGCGCCAGCAGGGTGGCCACCGACTCGACCGCGCCCGCCCCGCCGAGCAGGTGCCCGGTCATCGACTTGGTGGCCGACACCACGATCCCGGGGGCCGCGCTGCCGAACGCCCGCGCGATCGCCTGGCCCTCCACCACGTCGCCCGCCGGGGTGGATGTGGCGTGCGCGTTGACGTGCACGAACTGGTCAGGCTCCAGGCCCGAGTCGGTGAGCGCCCGCTGCATCGCCTTGACCAGCCCGGTGCCTCCCGGCTCGGGCTGGGCGATGTGATGGGCGTCCGAGGAGTAACCGACCCCGGCCGCGATCCCGTGCACGGTTGCGCCGCGCCGGGCCGCGTGCTCGGCCGACTCGAGCACCATCACGCCCGCGCCCTCGCCGAGCAGGAATCCGTCCCGGCCCCGGTCGAACGGGCGGGACGCCCGCTGCGGCTCGTCGTTGCGGGTGGACAGCGCCCGCATGGCGGCGAACGCCGCGATGTTCAGCGGGATGATGGCCGCCTCGGTGCCGCCGGCCACGACCACGTCGGCCCGCCCGGACCGGATCATGTCGATGGCGTAGCCGATGGCCTCGGCCCCGGACGCGCACGCGCTGACCGGGGTGTGCACCTCGGCGTGCGCACCCAGTTCGATAGCGAGCCAGCCCGCCGACCCGTTCGGCATCAGCATCGGCACGGTGAACGGGGACAGCCGCTGCCAGCCCTTCTCGTTCATGGTGTCGTAGGCCGCGATGGTCGAGGCCACACCGCCGATGCCGCTCGCGATGACCAGGGCCAGCCGGTCCGGGTCCACGTCCGGGGACCCGGCGTCGGCCCACGCCTCCCGGGCCCCGGCGATGGCGAATTGCTCGCAGCGGTCCATCCGGCGGGCCTGGACCCGGCCCACCACGGTGGCCGGGTCGACCGCGGCCGGGGCCGCGATCTGCACCGGCAGCGGCACGTCGGTCCAGTCCGCCGGGAGCCGGACCGCACCGCTGCGCCCGGCCAGCAGCGATTCCCAGGTCGAGGCGACGTCCCCGCCCAGCGGCGTGGTCGCGCCCAGGCCGGTGACGACGACGCGTGGTTGATCTGCCCGCACTGTGAATCGCTCCTCTGGTCTGCGTTACGTGCGCACTGGTGTGCTGCCCGCGGGCCCGGCCGCGCGCGGGCCGCACCACCTGCCGGTGACGGGCCGCCGCGGCCGGCGGCCGCGCTGGCTCAGGCCGACACCTCGGCGTTGCGGACGTAGTTGACGACGTCCTGCACGGTCTTGAGGTTCTTCAGCTCGTCGTCCGGGATCTCCACGCCGAACTTGTCCTGCGCGGCCACGGCGATCTCGACCATGGACAGCGAGTCGATGTCCAGGTCGTCGACGAAGCTCTTGTCCGGGGTGACCTGGTCGGCGGGAACGCCCGCGACCTCGTCGACGATCTCGCCCAGGCCGTCCAGGATCTCCTGGTCAGTCATAGCCATCTGTCTGTGTTCTCCTTCGTGTGTGGTGGTCGGCCCGCGCGGCGCTGCCGGTGGGCCGTGGCGCGGTCAGGGTACCGTGATGACCTGCGCCGCATAGCTGATGCCGGCCCCAAAGCCGAGCAGCAGGACGGCCGAGCCGGAACCCACTTCGCCGCGCTCGATCATCGCCGACAGGGCCAGCGGGATCGAGGCCGACGAGGTGTTGCCCGAGTCGATGATGTCGGTGGCCACCTTGGCCTGCGGCGCACCGATCTTCCGGGCGATGGCCTCGATGATCCGCAGGTTGGCCTGGTGCGGGACGAACGCGGCCAGCTCGGACGGGTCCACCCCGGCCCGCTCGCAGGCCTTCCTGGCCACCGGGTGCAGCGCGGTGGTGGCCCAGCGGAACACCGCCTGGCCTTCCTGGAAGATGAACGAGTTGCGGTCCTTGATGAAGATCTTGTCGGCCATGCCGCCGTCACTGCCCCAGACCACCGGGCCTATTCCCGGGCCGCCGTCGGCCTCCGCCGCGGGGACCGGGCCGACCACCGCCGCCCCGGCACCGTCGGCGAAGATGATGCAGGTCGACCGGTCGGTCCAGTCCACCCACTGGGACAGCTTCTCGGCCCCGATGACCAGCACGTGCCGGGAGGTGCCCGCCCGTACCGCGTCGCTGGCCGTACCGAGCGCGTAGCAGAACCCGGCGCACGCCGCGTTCAGGTCGAACGCACCCGGGGCCACGATGCCGAGCCGGGTGGCCACGCTGGCCGCCGTGTTCGGGATCGGCGCCTCGGCGGTGCAGGTGGCCACGATGACCAGGTCGATGTCGGCCGGGCTGAGGCCGCTCGCGGCCAGCGCCTTGCCGCCCGCCGCGACGGCCATGTCGGTCACGGTCTCGTCCGGCCCGGCGATCCGGCGGCGGGCGATGCCGACCCGGCTGCGGATCCACTCGTCTGTGGTGTCCACGGTCTGGGCCAGCTCGTCGTTGGTGACCACCCTGGCCGGCTGGTACCCGCCGAACGCCAGGATACGGGCACCCGGGGCGCCCGGGCCGCCCTCGGCGAGTCGCATCACGATGATCCTTCCCCATTCCGCCGCTTGTGTTTGCTCGCTGCGCTGTGCTGGGCTCCAGCCGCCCGGTGGGGCGCTCCAGCTGCCCGTTGTGTTTGTCCAGCTGCCCGTTGCTGGTCTCCAGCTGCCCGCGCCCTGGCTGGCCAACCCCGGTGCTGGTGCTGGCCACCGGGCCGCCCCGGGCCGCCCGGGCCGACGGCGGCCGGTCAGCCGGCCTGGTCTGGCTGCAGCCGGATCAGCGGCTGGCCCACGCTGACCGGATCGCCGTCCTCCACCAGCCACTCGATCACCGTGGCCGGGAACGGCGGGGTGATCGCGTGCCGGCCACCACGCTGCTCGACGTGGCCGATCTCGGCCCCGGTCGGGACCGTGGCCCCGGCCGCGACCGGCTCCGTGTCGCCCACCACGGTCCGGAACGTGCCGGCCAGCGGGGCCACCAGCAGCCGCCATTCCGGCGCCTGCCCGCCCAGGTACGGGTCGACCGCGCCGTGCTCGCCGATCAGGGCGCGCGCGGCGGCCAGGTCGCTGGGCGCTTTGAGGCCGGTCACCGCTACCCCGGGCAGGGCGCGCCGGGCCAGCCCGGTCAGCGTACCCGCCGGTGGCAGCTCGATGAACCCGCTGACCCCCAGCCGGGCCATCTCGCGCTGGCACAGGTTCCACCGGACCGGCGCGCTCACCTGGGTGACGATCCGTTCCAGCCAGTCCGCCCCGGAGCGCACGGCACAGCCGTCCCGGTTGGACAGCAGCAGCACGGCCGGGTCACTGATCGTCACGGTGGCCGCGGCCTCGCGCAGCGCATCCACCGCGGGCGCCATGTGCCGGGTGTGGAACGCGCCGGCCACCTGGAGCGGGCGCAGCCGGGCGCCGTCCGGCGGGTTCGCGGCGAACTTCTCCAGCTGCTCCAGCGTCCCGGCCGCCACAATCTGCCCGGCGGCGTTGATGTTCGCCGGGGTGAGCCCGTACGCCTCGATCGCGTCCAGCACGGCCGCCTCGTCGCCGCCGAGCACCGCGGTCATCCCGGTGGGCTGCTCGGCCGCGGCCCGGGCCATGGCCTGGCCGCGGACCCGGACCAGCCGCATCGCGTCCTCGGGGCTGAGCACGCCGGCGATCGCGCCGGCCGCCAGCTCGCCCACGCTGTGCCCGGCCACCGCGCCGAGCTGGGCCCGGGCCTGGCCGACGCCGCCGAACAGTGCTTCCGCCGCGGCGATCGCGGCCGCCACCAGGAGTGGCTGGGCCACCGCGGTATCCCGGATCTCGTCCGCGTCCGCGGTGGTCCCGCAGCGGATCAGGTCGATGCCGGCCAGCTCGGACCAGGCGGCCAGCCGGTCGGCGAAACCGGGGACGTCGAGCCACGGGGTGAGGAAGCCAGGCGCCTGCGCGCCCTGGCCCGGGGCGGTGATGACAAGCATGTCTTCAACAGTGCACTGTAGAAGTCCGCTACATGGGTAAAGAAGAGCACGAAGTTTGGGCACTAGACCTTGGTGGTTAGCTACAAACTATGTGCGCTTGTGCGCGATATGCCCGAGCACGATAGCGACCCACAGCGTGAAACCGGCCCGTCCTTCGGACGGAATCAGGCCGGTTAGTTCGGTAACCCGGCGCAGCCGGTAACGGACAGTGTTCGGGTGCACGAACAGCAGCCGGGCTGTGGCCTCCAGTGAGGACCCCTGCTCCAGGTAGGTGCTTACCGTCTCGAGCAGGGCCGCGCCACCGCGGCGCAGCGGCTCAAACAGCTCGCGGATCAGCTCCTCGCGGGCCCGCACGTCGCCGTCCAGGGCCCGCTCCGGGAGCAGGTCGGTGGCCAGCACCGGCCGCGGCGACTCCGGCCAGCCCGGCGCGGCCCGCAGGCCGGCCAGCGCGGCCGCGGCGGATTCCGTGGCCGCCTGCAGGTCGGGCACGGGCGGTCCGACCACCACCGGGCCGGCCCCGAACCGCCCCGCGATCTGCGCCGCTGCGGCCAGCGGGTCGTCCGTGCCGCCCAGCACCACGACCAGCCGGTCACCATGCACCCCGGCCAGCAGGTCGAGCCGGGACCGCCGCACGATCGCGCGCAGCTCCTCGATCACCGCTTCCGGATCGCTGCCGTCCGCGTGGCCCACGATCACCGCCACCGGCGTGTGCGACCAGTTCAGTGCGGACGCCCAGGACTGCAGACCCTCACCCATCTCGCCGCGCACCAGCGAGTCGACGACCAGGGCCTCCAGCCGGGCGTCCCAGGCCCCCCGGGCTTCCGCGGTCCGTGCGTAGACCTGCGCGGCGCCGAACGCGATCTCCCGGGTGTAGCGGAGCACTGCCTCGCGCAGCTCCGACTCGCCACCCGGTGCGGCCAGCTCATCGACCCGGGCCTCGACCACGTCGATGGTCACCCGGACCATCTCCACCGCCTGCTGCAGGGTGACCGCGCGGGCCAGCTCCCGGGGCGCGGTGCCGAACACCTCGACCGCCACCGACGGGCGGCCGCGCCTCGGGTGCTTGATCCAGTCCACGAACGCGGCGATGCCGGCCTGGGCGACCAGGCCGATCCAGGACCGGTTCTCCGCGGACATGGACCGGAACCAGGACAGCCGCTCGTCCATCGACGCCATCGCGGCGGTGCCGAGCGAGCCCATGGCCCGTTCCAGCCGCTGGACGGTCTCCGCCCGGACCCGGCCGGGTGGCGCCGGGCCGCCGGGGCCGGTGTCCTGGTCCGCTGCCGTCATGCCCCCAGCGTGCCACGTGCCGCCGGTGCCTGGGCCCGGCCAGCCACCGGAGCTGGTGAGACGCGGGTGAGACACTCATCCGCGTGGCCGTCCGGCCGCCGGGAGGAGGCGCAGTGGTGGCGCAGGTTAAGGCGCTGGTGTTCGACGTGTTCGGCACGGTGGTGGACTGGCGCAGCGGGGTGATCCGCGACGTGGCCGCGGTGGCCGGGCGGGCCGGGCTGGAGGTCGACGCGGCCCGCTTCGCCGACCAGTGGCGGGCTGGTTACCAGCCGGCCATGAATCTGGTCCGGGACGGCAAGCTGCCCTGGACCAAGCTGGATGACCTGCACCGCCGGGTGCTCGGCGAGCTGGCCGGCGAGTTCGGCCTGGCTGGCCTGCCCGGGGCGGAGCTGGACTGGCTGAACGCCTGCTGGCACCGGCTCGACCCGTGGCCCGACGCGGTGCCCGGCCTGGACCGGCTACGGCGGCGCTACGTGGTGGCCGCGTTCTCCAACGGGAACGTGGCCCTGCTGGTGGACATGGCCAAGCGGGCCGGCCTGCCATGGGACCTCATCCTGAGCGCTGAGCTGTTCCGCCGGTACAAACCCGACCCGCAGACCTACTTGGGTGCCGCCGAGCTGCTCAGCCTGGACCCGGCCGAGGTGATGCTGGTCGCGGCGCACAACGGCGACCTGTGCGCGGCGGCTGACCTCGGGCTGGCCACGGCGTTCGTGCCCCGGCCGGCCGAAGGCGGGCCGCGGCAGCAGGACAACCTGGCCCCGGCCCGGGACTACGGCTACGTGGCGGCCGACCTGACCGACCTGGCCCGCCAGCTCGGCACCTGACCCCGTTCCCTGCCGGCTCGGCACCTGACCCCGTTCCCCGCCAGCTCTGGCCCCAGCCTCAACCCGGCCTCCCGGCCCGGCCCCGGCCTCCCGGCCCCGGCCTCCCGGCCCGGCCGGAGCCCGGCCGGGCCCGGCCGGGCAAGCCCCCGGCCCCGGCCCGGCCCCCCGGTTCCTCTCGTGATCAACCGATTGGTGTTGCTATAGCAGCAGTAATCGGTTGATCACGAGCCGGGGCTGGCGGCTGGGCCGGGGCCAGCGGGGGAGCCGTGGGCCGGGGGACAGGTGTGACAAGTGGTGCGGTCGGCCGATCTTGTCGGTCAGCCGCGGGTGGACGTACCGCCTTGCGTCCCGGTGCTGCCCTGCCCGCCACCCTGGCCACTGGTGGCGGTCGTGGTCGGGGTCGGGACCGGGGTGGCCGTCGCGGTACCGGTCGGCGTGGGCGTCGCGGTCGGCGTGGCCGTGACCGTGCCGCCCGCCGTGGCGGTGGGCGTCGCGGTCGGCGTGGCCGTGGCTGCCACCCCGCCGGGCAGGGTGCCGATGGCCAGCGGCGTGAAGCTGGCCGCGATGGCCACCCCGTTGTTGTCCAGAGTCAGATTGACCGGGTCAGGCGCGTTGAGCAGGGCGCCGCAGCCCAGGTTCTGGAACGAGGCGGACAGCCGCGCGGCCATGAACGTGAACAGGTTGCTGCCGGTGGCCGGCACCGGCGAAGCGAAGCCGGTGAACTGCTTCTCGTCCAGCGCGGTGCGGGCCATCCCGGTCTGCATCATGTCCTTGCAGTAGTTCGCTGGGGTGTCCGCGTCCTGGGTCCCGTTCACCGGCGGCTGGTCCACACCGGCCCGGTACAGGTTGGTCTTGGCCAGGCTGCTGGCCCCGTTCACCTCGGTCATCGGGTCGTTCAGCGGGACCAGGGCGACCGGGGTGGCCTGGTCGGCGGCGGCCAGCAGTTCGTCAGTGATCTGCGAGCCGGACATCCCGCTGGCCGCGGTCTTGTCCCGGAATTCGTACGGGGTGCAGCCGAGGGCCGGGTCCATGAACTTGTTGACCAGCGCGTTGTCGCTGCCGTTGTTGATCGGCGCGGCCCCGCCCAGCGTGGTCGCGTTGGCCGCCGAGTCCTGTGCGGTCTGCCCGTTCGTGGTCAGCAGGTACGTGGTCACCACGTTGTCGCTCTGGTCCTGGTCCACCACGGCGAAGCTGCGCGTGTTCGGGCAGGGCTGGCCGTCGTTACCGGTGGCCAGCGCCGGGATCTTGAGCAGGCCGCGCGCGATGTCCCGGTTCGCCGCGGCGTAGAACGCCGGGCTGTTGCAGTACGCGACCTGGGTGAACAGCGACTGGCCCAGGCCGTTGACGCAGTTGCCCTGCTGCAGCGAGTTGCCGGTGCTGGTGAGCATCAGGTTGTCGCCGTTGAAGCCGAACATGATGCCGACCACGTCACCCCGCGGGACCCGGGGCGGCACCGGCCTGGCGGCCGGCTGGGTGCCCTGGGTGATGACCAGCGGGTTGTAGACCCGGATGTGCCCGGTCCGCGGGTTAATGATGTCCGCCTCGACGAACGCCTGCAGGTCGGCATTGGACATCTGGCAGCCGTCGCCGAGCACGTACGGGGTAGCCAGGCCCCGCGCGCTGAGCGGGTTGGCTGGCACGTCGAGGGTGCAGTTCATCGACTGGGCCGCCTGGGCCGGCGTCTGGTTCATGTTCATCCCGCCCTGGCCGGTCCCGCCGCCCTGGCCGGTCCCGCCGCCCCGGTGGTGGTGGTGATGATGATGATGCCCGATGCCGAACCGGTTCGCCGACAGGGCGACGGCGCCGCCCGGGCCCGGATCGGCAACCTTCACGCCGACGATGACGCCCACCGCAAGCGGGATGGCGACCAAGGTCGCGATCAGCACCGGCCGGGTCCGGTCCCGACGCTGCCATGGCGCACCACGCCTGAACTGCATCTACTTGCCTCCGTGTCCGCTCCGGGGATCTCTCGGACGGCCACGCTAGACCCTCCGTGACCGAAATGTGTCCAAACGGACGAGGACAGTCCTTACCAACTCATTACGTGGTAACGGCATCGCGAAGCTACGCAGGAACGTGCTGCAGATGATCGTCCAGCACCGGCTGGCCGGCCGCTCCCGGAGCTGGCCTGCGCGGACCGGGCCCGGGACGGAACGGGGCCCGGGCGCCGCAGCGCCCGGGCCCCGTCCCCGGGTTGAACCGGCTTTACGGTGTGTTGACCGGACTCAGCTGTCCTTGGCCAGGGCCGTGCTGACCGGAACGTCCAGCCCGTACTTCTCGATGGCCTGGCTGAGCGCCTCCGGCTTCACCTCGCCGCGCCGGGCCAGCTGGCTCAGCACGGCCAGGGTGATCGACTCCGCGTCTACATGGAAGAACCGGCGGGCCGCGGCGCGGGTGTCAGAGAACCCGTAACCGTCGGTGCCCAGGGAGCTGAACGCGGCGGGCACCCAGCGGGCGATCTGGTCCGGGACGGCCCGGATCCAGTCGCTGACCGCCACCACCGGCCCCGGCTGCCCGTCCAGCAGCTGGGTGACGTAGGGCACCCGCGGTTCCGCGTCCGGGTGCAGCATGTTCCACTCCTCGCAGGACAGCGCGTTGCGGCGGAGCTGCGTCCACGAGGTGGCCGACCACACGTCGGCCGCCACGCCCCAGTCCTCGGCCAGCAGGCGCTGTGCCTCCAGGGCCCAGCGCATGGCCACGCCCGAGGCCAGGATCTGCGCCCGTGGATGCTCGGCTTCGTCCCCGGACTCCCCGGACTCCCCGGCCGGGCCGGCCCGGCCGCGTACCGGTACAGCCCGCGCAGCACGCCCTGCTCCAGCGCCGTGCTGCCACCCGGGTAGTCGGCGGGCTCGGCCGGCTGCTGGTACGGCTCGTTGTACACGGTCAGGTAGTAGAAGATGTCCTCGCCATCCGGGTGGCCCTCGGTCGGCCCGTACATCCGGCGCAGCCCGTCCTTGACGATGTAGGCCAGCTCGTAGGCCCACGCCGCGTCATAGGCCACGCAGGCCGGGCTGACCGAGGCCAGCAGCACCGAGTGGCCGTCGTTGTGCTGCAGGCCCTCCCCGGTGAGCGTGGTCCGGCCGGCGGTGGCGCCGAGCAGGAAGCCGCGGCCGAGCTGGTCGCCGAGGGCCCACATCTCGTCCCCGGTGCGCTGCCAGCCGAACATCGAGTAGAACACGTACACCGGGATCATCGGCGCACCGTGCGTGGCGTACGACGTCCCGGCGGCGATCACCGAGCCCATCGCGCCGGCCTCGCTGATGCCCTCGTGCAGGATCTGGCCCCGCTCGGACTCCTTGTAGGACAGCAGCAGGGCCCGGTCCACCGCCTCGTAGGTCTGGCCGTGCGGGGAGTAGATCTTGGCCGTGGGGAACAGCGAGTCCATGCCGAACGTGCGGGCCTCGTCCGGGATGATGGGCACGAACCGGGCACCGATCTCCGGGTCCTTCATCAGGTCCTTGAGCAGCCGGACGAACGCCATCGTGGTGGCGACTGGCTGCTTGCCCGAACCCCGCCTGAACTCGGCGTACACCGGGTCGCCGGGCAGCTTGAGCGGCTTCCCGCGGACCACCCGCTTAGGCAGGTAGCCGCCGAGGGCGGCGCGCCGCTCGCGCATGTACTGGATCTCGTCGGACTCTTCGCCCGGGTGGTAGTACGGCGGCAGCGCCGCTTCCAGGGCGGCGTCCGGGATCTCCAGGTACAGCCGGTCGCGGAAATCCTTCAGCTCGGCCACGGTGAGCTTCTTCATCTGGTGCGTGGCGTTGCGCGCCTCGAAGTCCGGGCCGAGTGTCCAGCCCTTGATGGTGTGGGCGAGGATCACGGTGGGCTGGCCGACGTGCTCCACGGCCGCCTTGAACGCGGCGTACACCTTGCGGTAGTCGTGACCGCCGCGGGACAGGTTCCGCAGCTCGTCGTCGGGCAGGTGCTCGACCATGGCGCGCAGCCGGGGGTCGGTGCCGAAGAAGTGCTCCCGGGTGTAGGAGCCCGGCTCCACCGAGTAGGTCTGGAACTGCCCGTCCGGCGTGTTGTTCATCTTGTTGACCAGGACGCCGTCCACGTCGGTGGCCAGCAGCGGGTCCCATTCCCGGCCCCAGATGACCTTGATCACGTTCCAGCCGGCGCCGCGGAAGAACGCCTCCAGCTCCTGGATGATCTTCCCGTTGCCGCGCACCGGGCCGTCCAGCCGCTGCAGGTTGCAGTTGATCACGAAGGTGAGGTTGTCGAGCTCCTCGCGGGCGGCCAGGCCGATCGCACCGAGCGCCTCCGGCTCGTCCATCTCGCCGTCACCGGGGAACGCCCATACATGCGACCGGCTGGTGTCCTTGATCTCCCGGGCCAGCAGGTACTGGTTGAACCGGGCCTGGTAGATGGCGTTGATCGGGCCGAGGCCCATAGACACCGTGGGGAACTCCCAGAAGTCCGGCATCAGCCGCGGGTGCGGGTAGGACGGCAGCCCGCCGCCCGGGTGGGACAGTTCCTGGCGGAACCCGTCCAGCTGATGCTGGCTGAGCCGTCCTTCCAGGAACGCGCGGGCGTAGATGCCGGGTGCCGCGTGGCCCTGGAAGAACACCTGGTCACCGGACTCGCCGTGATCCTTGCCGCGGAAGAAGTGGTTGAACCCGACCTCGTACAGGCTGGCCGCCGAAGCGTAGGTGGCGATGTGCCCGCCGACGCCCAGGCCGGGCCGGTTGGCCCGGGACACCATCACGGCCGCGTTCCACCGGATGTAGGCCCGGATCCGCCGCTCCACGTACTCGTCGCCGGGGAACCACGGCTCGCGCTCGGGCGGGATCGTGTTGATGTAGTCGGTGCTGCGCAGGCCGGGCACGCCGACCTGCTGCTCACGCGCCCGCTCCAGCAGGCGGAGCATCACGTACCGGGCCCGGGAACGGCCGCGGGTGCGCACCACGCTGTCGAACGAATCGACCCAGTCCCGGGTCTCGTCCGGATCGATGTCCGGCAGCTGGGTGGGCAGCCCGTCGCTGATGATCGAGAAACGCTGGCGTCCGGCAGCCACGGGGTTTCCTCGCCTTCGCAGGTCGGGCGGCTGTTGGCCGCCATTTCCGCAGTGTCCGGGCGGCTGGTCACCGCCCGGCTGAGCAGGGTTGGTCCAGACCAATTCTGGGGCCTGCACTCCGGAAGCGCACCCGCCTACCAGGGGGTAACTGGTGCGGGGACCGATGACGTCAGGGACGGGACGTCTGCCCCTGGCGCCGATGATGCCCCAGTGCCAGTCTGGGTACACGGTGAGCGTGAGCGCTCCGGCGCATGTCCAGCCTATGCGCTGGCTGTGCCCGGGGCTAACGGGCACGAGGAGGTGCTGGCATGCAGGCACGTGTAGGTGACCGGCTGCACGTTCACGGCAACATGGTTGGCCACCCGGACAAGATGGGCGAGATCGTCGAGGTGCATGGCGCGGCCGGCGGACCGCCGTACCTGGTCCGCTTCGACGATGGGCACACCGGGCTGTGTTACCCCGGCCCGGATGCCGTAGTCGAGCCGAAGCCGAAGGCTAAGAAGGCCGCCTCGGCCAAGCCCAAGAAGTAGCCGCGCCACCCGGCACGGCGCACTTGCGCAGCGGCGACTGCCCCGCCACATTCGTTCGGTATGAAGACGACAATCGTGCGGGTGCGGACCGGAGCGCGGGAAACCGTGCGGGAAATAACCGGCGAGTGTGCGGAATTCCTGGCTGCGGAGGCGGCGGGCGGTGACGGGCTGCTGCACGTGTTCGTGCCGCACGCCACGGCCGGCCTGGCCCTGATGGAACTGGGCTCAGGCAGCGATGTGGACCTGCTGGCTACCCTCGACCGGCTGCTGCCCGCGGATGATCGCTGGACACACGCGCACGGATCGCGGGGGCATGGCCGGACCCATGTGCTGCCCGCTCTGGTCGCCCCGTTCCTCGTGGTGCCGGTTATCAGCGGGCGGCTGGCCCTGGGTACCTGGCAATCAATCGCCCTAATAGATCTTAATGTGGATAATCCGGACAGGCAGATAAGACTTTCCTTCGTCGGGTAGCGGCAGCACCGGGCGGGGAAGATCAAACTGTGACATGGTTTTCGCTTCCAGGGGCATTTGGCACTTGCGCGGGGGGCCGACCCAGTGTGAACTATCCCAGCAAGTGGTGCCTACGTGGTTAGCGCATCAGCGCACGGCGGCGAACTGCGGCTAGCTGTACGGCGGCGGGCCGGGGCGGATGCGGGACCGCGGGAAGGGATTAGAGGAGGACGTCAGTGAGCGCGACCGCGCGCCAGGCGCAGGATCAGCCCGGCCTGGCCGAGCGACTCGGCATCAAGCCGGGTCAGGTGGTGCAGGAGCTCGGCTATGACGACGACTGCGACGAACAGCTGCGCGAGGCGATCGCCAGCCTGCAGGACGTGGAACTCGTCGATGAGGACTATGACGACGTGGTCGACGTGGTCATGCTCTGGTGGCGGGACGGGGATGGCGACCTCGTGGACGCGCTGATGGACGCGCTGACACCGCTGGCCGACGGCGGCTACATCTGGCTGCTCACCCCGAAGGCCGGGCGGCCCGGGCACGTTGAGCCGAGTGATATCGGGGAGTCCGCCCCGACGGCGGGGCTATCCCAGACGTCGAGCGTGAGCGCGGCCCGGGATTGGCTCGGCACCCGCCTGGTTGCGCGCAAGGCCCGCCGCTGAGCGGCGAGCCGGTTGCGCTCTGATGACGGTTGCACCAAGGCGCGTGGGCGCGCTGGGCGGGGTGGCAGACTTGGTTCATCCGCAGGCGGAAAGGAACCAGCCCATGGCAGTTGAGGTTGGCCAGCAGGCTCCGGATTTCGAGCTGAAAGATCAGCACGGCAGCCCGGTGCGGCTGTCCGATTTCCAGGGCGAGAAGAACGTGGTGCTGGTCTTCTATCCGCTCGCGTTCAGCGGGGTGTGCACCGGCGAACTGTACGCGCTGCGCGATGACTTCCCCGAAGTCGCCCGGGACGACGCGGCCCTGCTGACCGTCTCGGTGGACTCCACGTTCGTGCTGCGGACCTGGGCCGACCGGGACCACTTCAGCTTCGAGCTGCTGTCCGACTTCTGGCCGCACGGTGCGGTGGCCAGGCTCTACGGTGTATTCGACGAGGACAAGGGCGTGGCGACACGCGGCACGTTCATCATTGACAAGGCCGGCCTGGTCCGGTGGAAAGTGGTGAACCCGATTCCCCAGGCTCGGGACATCGCCGAGTACCAGAAGGTGCTCGCCGAACTGAGCTGAATCTTGCCCAGGGCACGGCCCGCGGAGCGGAGTGCCAGCCCCGGAGAGGATCGAAAGCAGCCAAGGATGCCCTGCTATCGATGTGGCGTTCGGCAGACTGACCCCGGCCGCGGGCAGAGCCCGTGGAAACGTGGGGTGCGGCGGGACAGCCAGGTGCTTATCTGCCCGCACTGCCAGGATACTGAGGACTGGACGTCCGAGCTGGCCCGCTGCCCGCAGTGTGCCAGCGTGCACCTGGTCCGGCGGCTCGGCGAGGTGGAGTGCCGGGACTGCGGGGCAATCGTGCCCCCATCGGCCGGGCTGATCGACGCCGAGACGCCAGCTGAGGCCAGCCCCAGCCCTGGCCTGTCCGAAGAGGTCGCCCAGGCACTGGACCGGGTACTCGGCCGCAGCCTGGTCAGCCAGAGCGCCCCCCGGACCAGTGCCGATTCCCGCTGAGGAAGACCGCCAGCCGGTGGGCGATGCGGCGGTAACAGGGCGGATCGTGCGCGAGTACTACCAGCGCGGCATCGACCCTGGCAGCTTCCGGCGGCTGGCCGGGTCGGTGCACAGCGGCAGCGTGAGCTACCTGGTGACCGCGTCCGACGGGCAGCGCCTGGCCGTACGCGCCTGCCGCGCAGACGCTCCGGTGCCCGTCCGGTTCCGGCGAACTTCCCGCACAACTCCGCTCGGCTGGCTGCTGAGCTCGGCTGCCACCCTGGACTACCTGGAGCGGGACGGGTACCGGGCGCCACGGCTGATCCGTACCCGGTCCGGCGACCCGGTGGGGCTGGCCGGGGCGTGGCTGACCCTGGCCACCAGCTTCGTCGAAGGGCCGGTGCTCGGCCCGTCGGCAGCGCAACTGCGCATGCTGGGGGCCGCACTGGGGCGGCTGCACTCACTCAGCCCCGGCCCGGATCATTCGGCGGAGCAGCCAGGTCCCGGGGTGGCCATGTGGGACCCGGACGAGGCCATCCCGGTCACGCAGGCCCGGCTGGACCGGGTCGCCGCGCTGGTCCCGCCCAGCTGGCAGGAGATGTACGACCGGTTCCGCGAGACGGTGCGGGCCGTCTGGGAGCACCTGCCCGGCCTGCCGCGTGGGCTGGTGCACGGTGACGCGTGGGCGGCCAACGCGGTGCAGACCGGCCCGGCGGGCATCACCCTGATCGACTGGGAATGCGGCGGTCTCGGCCTCCCGGTGCTGGATCTGGGGAACTGCCTGCTCGACTGCCTGCGGGACGCGGTCCCGGCCGGGGCCGGTCCTGGGGCCTGGAACGTCCAGCCGGACGAGGACCGGATCGCCGCGGTAGCGGCGGGCTACAGCCGCTGGCGGGTGCTGTCGCCGGGGGAGCGGGACCTGCTGCTGCCCGCGATCCGGTTTGGCACGGCCTACGCCGGGGCTATCGACTTCGAGCAGGCCCTGGCGGACGGGGTGCACGGGACGGCCATGGACATGAGGCTGGAGCGGCTGCGCAACCGGCTCGCGGTGAGCGGCGCCGTGGCCCAGCTGGCGGCCGCCCATCTCGCCGTGGGCGGGAAGCCGGTACGCTGAGGGCCGGCCGCCTGTCCGGTTGGCCCGGGCGCATAGCTCAGTGGTAGAGCACTCGCCTTACAAGCGAGGGGTCACTGGTTCGAACCCAGTTGCGCCCACCAGGCAAAACGTAGCCGGGACGATCTTGGCTGACCCGTCTGGGTGACTAGCTGGGTGACTGTGCTCCCCATTCGGTCTCGCGAGGGAGTGCGAGCTGACCGAGCGCGCGGTGCGGCCGGGTCGTGTTGTAGTGCCGCAGGTACTCAATCAACAGCCGGCGCAAGTGGTGTTCATGGACGACCAGCAGCCGGTCGAAGACCTCGCGGCGCAGGGTACCAATGATCCTTTCGCAGATCGCGTTCGCTCTCGGCGCCTCCGGCGGGCAGACGAGAATCCTGATCCCTTCCGCCCGGAACACGGCATCGAAGGAGCCGGTGGACTGGCCAGCGCGGTCTCTGATCAGGAACTTGGCTGAAGCCGAACGCTGGCCGAGGTCCATCAAGAAGTTACGGGCCGCCTGTGCAGTCCACGCGCCGTCCGAGTTCGCGGTGATGCCAGCTAGGTGAACGCGGCGGGAACCATGCTCGATCACGATCAAGGCGTAGATGCGCCGCAGGAACACGGTGTCCGTGTGGACGAAATCGACCGCGAGAATGCCGGGGGCCTGGGCCGTCAGGAACTGCTTCCAGGTCGGGCCTGTGCGGCGGGGCGCAGGATCGATCCCAGCATTGTGCAAGATCTGCCACACCGTGGAGGCGGCGATTGGGTGGCCGAGCTTGACGAGCTCGCCGTGTACGCGCCGGTGCCCCCAGGCCGGGTTGTCGGTCGCTATGCGGATCACGAGCTTGCGGATCGCGGCAGCCGTGGGTGGCCGGCCGGGATGCCGTCGGCTGGTGTAGTCCCATTTGCGGCTGACCAGCCGCCGGTGCTAGGCGAGCAGCGTCGCCGGGGTCACGGCGAACACCTCGGCCCATCGGCGCCGGGGGATCAGTCGGGACAATGCCGTCAGCCAAAGCCGGTCGGTCGGCTGGTAGCGGACTCGGCCGATCTGGCGGCGCAGCACCGCGTTCTCGTGCCACAGGACGAGGAGCTTGGCATCCTTGGACGCCTCACGCCAGGCCACCAACTTCAGGCAGCCGAGCATACGACGCGTGAGGAAGTAGACAACGGAGAAGATCACTCAGCGATGGTCCCAGCCCGCAAGACTGCCCAGGGCCAGAACGGGCCAGGCCAGATCGAATAGTCGAGCCCCACAGGATTAGATAATCGCGTATTCCCTGCCCGGAAAGCGTAGGACAGCTCAATCACGGCACCTCGTAATCCAGTTAGCGATCAAGGTTGCGATCAAGGTTGCGATTATCAAGATGAGCAGACTGGCTATTGTGCTTGGGGAGAACAGATTTCGCGCAATTGCTAGTCCCCAGGGTCTAGCGTCAAGGAGGACAGGATTCCACAAGTGGTACCCAAACCGGACGCTGGCCCGCACCGGTGCCAGCAGGACCGGATTCCACGAGTGGTGCAGGAGCCAGGCGATGGTTCTCCATGCGTGGTACCCGAGCCAGGCGATGGTTCTCCATGCGTGGTACCCGAGCCAGGCGATGGTTCTCCATGCGTGGTACCCGAGCCAGGCGATGGTTCTCCATGCGTGGTACCCGAGCCAGGCGATGGTTCTCCATGCGTGGTACCCGAGCCAGGCGACGGCTCTCCATGCGAGGTATCCCACCCCAGGGGACCCATGCCGCGACTGCAGCGCTCGTCTGGTGAGGGCTATACGCCGCGCGACTGCAGGGCTCGCCTGGTAGCCGCCAGGCCTGTACTGATCGAAAGAGCTAGTAGTCATCACGCCCCGCGCCAGTGTGCCAGGTGGGTCGAACAAGTATTCTAATACTGGCAGCACTCTGTGCCAAGCTGTCATGAGGCATGCGTCTCTCAGTAATGGCACTATGTTGTGCCTTCCCTGACAGCGTTGGAGCATGATCCGATGGTCCGCTGGATTCAGGCGGCGAGCGTGAGGTCGTCGAATGCCATTCGGAGCCTGTGGCATGCGGGACGTCGGCGGCAATGTCGTAGTGTCGCGGCGTAGATTCTTCAAAAAGGCATGACTGGCGGCTAGGATCCAGGCGGAGCGTTGGCGCTTCAGGCTGCGTCGGCCGCAGCCTGCACCCGAGGTCACGTCAGCAGACTTACGGCCGCCGAACTCGGCTCATTGGCGGAGCATGCACTGATCTCCCCGCTTGCACTGAACAGGCTGTGGGTGTAGGTGCCGGAAACTGTGTCACCTCATGCGACCTGGGCATATTCTTGGATCAGGCCGCCGGGCCGATCCCGTCGAAGTACCCTGCTATTCGCGCTTGGAGCAAGTGGATGCGGGTGCCCGGCGGGCGGGTTCTGCTGGAGCGTGCGGTGTGGCCGTGCCCGTTGTAGTGATCGATGTACTGATCAAGGACCAGCCGCAGGTGCTGTTCGCTGGTGATCAGCATCCGGCCTAGGCACTCGCGGCGGGCGCGGGCAATCCATCGCTCCGCGATCGCGTTCGCCCGTGGCGATCGCGCAGGCGTCTGGATGATCCGCGCGCCGATTGGAGCTGAACACCGCGTCGAACGCCGCGGTGAACTTGGCGTCCTGGTCGCGGATCAGGAACTTGAAGCTGTCAGCGTGACCTTCGGGGTTCATCAGCAGGTGACGGGCCTGCTGAGTTAGCCACGCACCTGCAGGATGGGTGGTGATCCCGGCCAGGTGCACGCGCCGGGTCCGGTGCTCGATGAAGAACAGCACGTGCAGACGGCGCAGGAGCACGGTATCGACGTGGGAGAAGTCGGTCGCGAGGATCGTCGTGGCCTGGGCGGCCAGGAAGGCCCGCCAGGTCTGCCCGGACCGCCGGGGCGCGGGATCGGCGCCCGCGTCCGTGAGGATCTGCCGCACCGTCGACGGCGCCAGCTTGTGTCCCAGCCCAGTCAGCTCGCCGTGGATACGCCGATATCCCCAGCCTGGGTTATCTCGTGCCATTTCCAGCACCAGCGCCCGGATGGCCTGCGCCGTAGGTGGCCGTCCTGGAACGTCGTGCAGGCAGGTCGATTTCCGCCTGACCAGGCCGGCGTGCCAGCGCAGCAGGGTAGGAGGGGAGATGATCAGGCGCAACTGGCGGAGATGACCGCCCGGCAGTGGCCGGGTCAGCGCGGCCGGGATCGCCCGGCCGGCCCACGACAGCCTCGGTGTCCTGGCCTGGCGCTGGAGCACGGCGACCTGATGGCCCACGATGAGGAGCTCGGCGTCCTGGGCGCGGTCGGACCGGGCGGGCAAGGCGAGCCAGCCGAACACGCGGAGCACTGCCAGGTAAGAAAGCCGTAGCGGCATGGGGAACTGACAGTGCCTCATCCCGCCGGAGTCCCGCAGCCAGATGTCCAACTTTGATGGGCCCGCACAACACGAAAGACCAGGTCAGTAACTATGACAGGGTTCTCGGCACCCACAGGCTCCCGCCAGGTATTCCGCAAGTTCGCCGCCTGACCGAGGTTATGGCTGAGCGCGGTTTCTGGCGCCCAGCTGTGCGGTTCAAGCCTTCAGCTTCGGTCCCTGACCGTCGCTTTCCGGTGTGTGGGCACATGACGGACGTGGTCGCTACATACAGCTTGCTGCCCATCCCGGCGGTTCGGACGCCGTAGTCACTGCCCGGCGCAGCCGATCGCGTATTCACGCCTGCCAGGGTGCCATTGACGCGGTGGCCGCGACCCGGACAATCGGGGGCAACGACGGCTTGGTACAGCTTCGGCTGCATGCTGCGGACCGTGACCGTCCTGCGGCAGCCGTTCAGCCTCGGGGGCCGATCCTGTTCTCCGGGATACCTGACCGCGCGGGCCAGGCAGTGGCCCCTGCGGTAGCTGCCCGCGGGAGCGTTTCTTGTCCCGTGCCTCGCCGAGCATGGTCCCGGCGACTACTGTCGCCGCGAAAAAGGCGAGAAAGGGCCACAAGATGGCTGCCAGGGCATCGATACGCAGAGCGGCCACCCAACCTATCGCTGTCGCTATCGCGGTGGGAATGAGCATGCCCGCGCTCCACGTGACCGCCCTTTTCATCGTCAGCCAGTCCTGCGCCTGGGCGGGTGCCCGCAGCGGCCCGGCCACGGTCAGCCCAGAGGGGAGGCCGGCGGTGACTGTGGCCAGGTCCGCGTAGGTCCGTGACCCGAGCGCCTGGCCTGCTCTCAGGTCGAACTCGTGCTTGTCCAGCAGCCCCTGCGCGAAAGCAGCCTTGAGCACGCTGATTGCCTGCTCGCGGTCGGCATGTGACGCCCGTACGTGGCCACGGCCTCCGGCGCCCGCTGCCACCTCGTCTCCCGGCCCTGCCATCACTGGCACCTCCCCATGAGCACGACGCACGGAAAGCGTAGCGTGGCTGCCCGTGAGCCGGCCATCTTCGGCCTTCAGATCTATAGCGATCCCGTCCGGCTCCGGACCCGTTCAGGACAGTCCGTGACCTCGGATGCGTCGCTGTCCCGCTGTTCGAATGGGTCCGCCGTTGCGAAAGGTTGTTCGCCGTGGTGGCTCCCCGTCGGCCAGGGCGCTAACTTAACTAGGCGGCGCGGGGCTGGACGGGCTGGGAGCATCGAGCGAGGCGGCGGCTCACGGTGATGGTCATGGCCCACCAGACCATCGTCTCGTGGTGCCCGGGGAGCCGCTCGCAGTCCCGGACCGCGCGTCGTGACCTGGTAATCCAGGCCAGGGTGCGCTCAACGACCCAGCGGCGGGGCAGAACCTGGAACGTGTGCAGGTCATCGGGCCGTTTCACGATTTCCAGCGTCAGCTTCGGCTTAAGCCTGGTCCTGGCCAGGTGACGAGCTTGCCGGCATATCCGCCATCGGCCCAGGCGAGCTTGACCAAGGGGAATGCCTTCCTCAGGTTCCACAGCAAGGTCCTGGCGCCGTCGCGGTCCTGGACCCCGGCGGCGGTGACCAGCACGGTCAGCAGCAGCCCGATCGTGTCCACGGCGATGTGCCTCTTGCGGCCGTTGACCTTCTTCCCGTTATCCCGGCACCGGGATAAGGGCAATTATCTGGGGTGGTCGGTTATGCCGGGCGGGATGCCAGGCGGCTGGCTGGCTGGGACGCAACCGGCGGGAACGCCGTCATAATCGCGTGAGTGCGTCTTCTTCGTGAGTCCGCCGAAGCAGGCAGGCATGGTTGATCGATATCCGGCTCGGGTGCCGGGTCCGTTGGCGTCGTACGTGGCCGGGTTCCGGGCGGAGCTGGTCGTGCTGGGCTACGCGCCGCGGGTCGCGCAGGACAACGCGTACGTGCTGGCGCACCTGAGCCGCTGGCTGGAATCAGAAGGCATCGCTGCGGCGGAGCTGACCTCGCGGCAGGTCGTGCGGTTCGCCGAGGCCCGGCGGGAGGGTGGTTACCGGCGGTGGGTGACGCTCCGGTCGCTGCGGCGGCGGCTGGGATACCTGCGGGAGATCGGTGTGATCCCGCGGGAGGAATACCAGGAGACCGGCTGCCCGGTCGAGCGCGCCCTGCAGCCCTACCGCCTCTATCTGCATCGCGAGCGGCGGCTCGCCGAGCGGACGGCACGCCAGCGCGTGGACGTCGCCCGCAGGTTCCTGAGAGTGCAGGTCAAAGAGGGAGAGCTGCGGCTGGATCGGCTGGAGCCCGCTGCCGTCACCGGTTTCATCGTGGATGAATCGCGGCGCTATGCGACCGGGTCAGTGAAGGTGACGACCACCGCGGTGCGGTCGCCGCTGCGCTACCTGTTCGTGACCGGGGTCATCGACCGGGATCTGGCGGAGGCGGTGCCGTCGGTCGCCAGCTGGCGGATGAGCAACCTGCCGGCGGGTGTGGACAGCGGCACGGTGACCATGCTGCTGGCGAGCTGTGATCAGGCCACCAGCGTCGGGTGCCGGGACTTCGCCGTGCTGATGCTGATGGCACGGCTGGGCCTGCGGGCACATGAAGTGGCCGCGCTGCGCCTGGATGACGTGGACTGGCGGGCGGGTGAACTGGTGATCCACGGGAAGGGCGGCCGGGTTGACCGGTTGCCGCTGCCCGCAGACGTGGGTGCCGCGCTCGCCGGCTACCTGCGGCAGGGCCGTCGCCCATCGCTACGCCGGGAGGTGTTCCTGCGCTCGTGTGGTCCCGACGCGCCGATGTCTCGCCAGTCGGCCGTCATGGTCACCCGCTGCGCATCCCGCCGCGCTGGTATCCCTGCGGTCGGCGCGCACCAGCTGCGGCATCGCGCTGCCTCCCAGGTACTGGCGCAGGGCGGGAACCTGGCCGAGGTCGCGCAGCTGCTGCGCCACCACGGCGAGGACACGACAGCGATCTACGCCAAGGTTGACCGGGCCGCGCTTGCGGCGGTCGCCCGGCTGTGGCCGGGAGCAGGTGAGCGATGAGCGCCATGCGGGAGGCCGCCGAGGAGTACCTGGCGATGCGGCGCGGCCTGGGCTACAAGCTGCGGCCCGAAGGCCGGCTGCTCAGGCAGTTCGCCGGTTTCCTGGAGGAGCGCGGCCTGGCGCACCTGACGGCCGGGGCCGCCCTGGAGTGGGCGACCCTGCCCCGTGACGCCGATCCGTCATGGTGGGCGGCACGGCTGACGGTGGTGCGTGTCTTCGCCCGCTATCTGGCGGTCACCGACGAGCGCACCGAGGTTCCGCCGGAAGATCTGCTACCCCGCCAGGAGCGGCGGACGACACCGTATCTGTATTCGCCCGGCCAGATCGCCGCGCTGATGCGCGCGGCTGGTGCTCTGGCCTCACCGCTGCGGGCCTCGACCTTCGGGTCCTTTATCGGCCTGATGGCGGTGACCGGGCTGCGGACCGGCGAGGCGATGGGGCTGGACCGCGATCAGGTGGACCTCGCCGAGGGAGTCCTGATAATCCAGGGCACCAAGTTCGGCAAGTCCCGGCTGGTCCCGCTCCACCCCACCGCCACCGGCCAGCTGCGAACCTACGCACAGCGACGGGACGAGCTCTGCCCGGACCCGCCGACCCCGGCGTTCTTCCTCTCGGGAGCCGGAACCCGCCTTAACCACACCAACGCCAGCAAGACCTTCTCCCGCCTGCTGCGGGCTGCTGGGATCCAGGCACCCCCCGGCGCCCCCGAGCCGCGTCTCTACGATGTGCGTCATTCCTTCGCGGTCGCCACCTTGGTGACCTGGTACTCCCAGGACCTGGACGTGCCCCACCTTCTCCCGGCGCTGTCCACCTATCTGGGGCACATCAGCCCAGCGACCACCTACTGGTATCTGCACGCCTGCCCGGAGCTGATGGCGGCCGCCGCCACCCGCCTGGACGCGGCATGGAAGGAACCAGCGTGACCACCCTCGCCCCCGTCATGCAGGGCTTCTTCACCGAGCGCCTGGCCCAGCGCGGACTCAGCCAGCACACCGTCACCGCCTACCGTGACACCTTCCGCCTGCTGTTGCATCACGCCCAGCAGCGACTCGGCCGCCCGCCCTCGGCGCTGCGGCTCACCGATCTCGACGCCGCGTTCATCGGCGGTTTCCTCGACCACCTCGAACACCAGCGCAGCAACAGCGTGACCACCCGCAACGCCCGGCTCGCCGCGATCCACTCACTGTTCCGCTATGCCGCTCTCCGCTGCCCCGAACAGTCTCTGCTCATCCAGCGCGTCCTGGCCATCCCTCACAAGCGGCACGACTCGACCTAGGTGTGCTTCTTGAACCGGCCGGAAATCAACGCGCTTCTGGCCGCTCCGGACACAACGACCGCCCTGGGCCGGCGCGACCACCTCCTGCTCCTCGTCGCCATTCAGACCGGCCTGCGCGTCTCCGAGCTAACTTCGCTGACCTGCGCCGACGCCGTCCTCGGCGCAGGCGCTCACCTGCGCTGCACAGGCAAAGGCCGGAAACAGCGGTGCACCCCGCTGACCAAACCCACCGCCCGGCTGCTGCACCAGTGGATCACCCGCCGGCGAGCCGCACCGGCAGGCCCGTTGTTCCCCAACCGCAGCGGCGGGCACCTCAGCCGAGACGCCGTCGCTGACCTACTGGCCAAATATCTGCCCACCGCCGCGGCGGCATGCCCAGCACTCGCGTCCAAGAACGTCACCCCGCACACCCTGCGGCATTCCGCGGCCATGGCGCTGCTCCAGGCCGGCATCGACACCGCCACCATCGCGCTCTGGCTCGGACACGCCAGCACCAAGTCCACCGACATCTACCTCCACGCCGACCTGGCCATGAAGGAACGAGCCCTTGCCCGCACCGCCCCCCACCAGACCCCCTCAGGCCGATACAGACCCACCGACAGCCTGCTCGCCTTCCTCGAAGACCTGTAGTTATGACGGCGTTCCCGCCGGTTGCGTCCCAGCCAGCCAGCCGCCTGGCATCCCGCCCGGCATAACCGACCACCCCAGATAATTGCCCGCGTCGTAGCCGCGGCTGGCACGGCCGACCTCCTCGGAGGCCCTGACCGACTGGGAGTCGATGACCGCCGCCGTGGGCTCAGGCGCGCGACCTGCCGCGATGCGGCACTGGCGGCGCAGCTAGTCTCAGCTCGTATCCCATCCCGCGCAGGCCGTCCGCGGCTTCGCGGACATGCCTGCTGGCACCTCATCCCTCCAGGCGCCGGATCGCCGCCTCGAGGGCCTCACCCGGGACAGTGGTGCCGCCCGGCTGACTGCCGCTGGCGACGAGGGCACCGCCCGCCGAGCTACCGCCACCGCCGGTTTCGGGACCCTACAACAGGCGCGCGCGGCATGATCCGGCCGATGCGCTTATGGGGGAGATCTGATTCGGTCAGCCAGTCGGTCTTGTCGGCTGCAGAAAGATTGACCACAATTCAGCTGTCTGTTGCTTACAGATTCTGGCGCCGTGGGGGATAAATGGGAACAAACCGACATGGGACTCCCAAGATCCCGGCATCAGGCCCTGCCGAGGCCACATCGCTCTGGCGCAAAATTCTCGACGCCATCAAGGGGGCCGCCAGGATCTTGAGTATCGTGCTTCTTTGTCTAGTTCTCATCGTCCTCATTGCGGTGCCGATAGCCTTGCTAGTCGAAAATGTCTTCGATTCGGCCGGGGAGCAAACCCTCGTAGGCCAGTCGGCTAGTCTCGGCCTGCCAAGGGATAGTTACTACGGCACACCAAAGAATATCTATCTGCTCAAGAAATCTGACCTGTGTGTGACTTTCGAATTTCTCGGCTTGGATCAGGTTACTTCTTCTGCCACTTATGCCACCTTTGGCATCCTGATTGGAGTTACCGGGCCAGGCCATAAGATGATCGGTAGCCTTGACAATCAGAAGACCAAACGCCTGGACCATCCCTACCAGAACGTCTCCTTGGTGATTAAGAGCCAAATCGGACTAAGCAGCATCGTAATTCCTG
Source organism: uncultured Actinomycetes bacterium (assembly GCA_963834515.1). Lineage (GTDB taxonomy): Bacteria > Actinomycetota > Actinomycetes > Streptosporangiales > Streptosporangiaceae > RYN-230. The sequence continues at coordinate 218,071 of CAWICB010000007.1, forward strand.
TTCCCGTGTCATCCCTAGCGGCAGCTCATACCAGCAACTGCGGCAGCCTAAAAATAGGAGGACTGATTAACAATGCGGCGTTTCGAGCCAGCCAGGACATCTTTGTGCTAGGGCAGCCACGAGCCTTTCCGCAGGACTGGTATGAACTGGACGACTCGGTCACTGTGCTGGCTGGGAGAGGGCAAAATGGGGAGGTCCTTCCTTCGTCACTTGCTATAATGTCGCGGGATCAAGATCTCTCTATGAGGGTGCACATTGATGATCCAACTGCTCAAGCGTCGGATGACAACGACCTGTTGATATTCAACGTACAGCGCCAATGGCTGATAATCGCTTACACCTACACGATTGGCCTCGCGCCATTCGTGCTGTTGATAGGATTGCTTCTTGTTACGTACGTTGCCAGGAAAGGGGCTGAGGTATATGAAGTCGCTATTGGGGTTGCTGCCGCTATTCTAGCCATACTTCCTTTGCGGTCGGTTCTTGTGCCGAGTTCGCTGCCTGGCATTACCCGACTTGATATTCTCTTTGGTCTCGTGATTAGCGTATTGGTTGTCCTGTCGTTTGTCGTGATTCTAAGGCCGCGGACTTCCAGGCGTGCATCGAAGAACGGCGGTGGGTCAGGGGCAGAGCCCGATGCCTAGCCCGTCGACCGGACGGCCGAAGTGGCGGGGCTGGTTGGGGCGGGGCCGACTGGAGGGGGGCTGTCTGACGAGCCACGGCCGGGGCGGCCGTGGGTGATCAGTGATTACCAGGTCAGCCTGGCCAACGCCAAGACGGTGAAATAGCCGCCGCCGAACGGGGATACGCACTGGTTGACGCGGTCGATGGCGAAGGTGGCAGTGCTGAACCAGACCGCGGTGTCGCGGATCTGGCGGGCGATCGGCCTCAAGCCACACATCGTGGAGACGTGGAAGTTATCCGCGGACCTGCAGTTCAGCCAGAAGGTCCGTGACGTGGTCGGGCTGTACCTGGACCCTGTTCGGCTGGCTTGCCCTGCTCGCCCGCTCAGACCGGGCCAAGGATGCCGCGATCCTGATTCTGCGCCATCAGGTCGCCGTCCTCCAGCGTCAGGTCAAGCCGCCGAGGCTGTCGTGGGCCGACCGGGCGGTCCTGGCCGCGTTGGCCCGACTGCTGTCGTGCGGCCAACTCCGCCAGCTGCGGCTGATCATCTCCCCGCGGACCCTGCTGCGCTGGCACGCCGACCTCGTTCGACGGCACTCGGCCTATCCGCGCCGTTCTGCCGGGCGGCCCAGGACAGCGGGGTCCGTGCGGGCGCTGGTGCTGGAGATGGCCCGGGACAACCCGTTCTGGGGGTACCGGCGCATCCACGGCGAGCTGGCCGGCCTGGGCCACAAGCTCGCGCCGTTGACCGTGTGGCAGATCCTCAAGGATGCGGGCATCGACCGGGCGCCCAGAGGGTCGGGCAGTCCTGGCGGGCGTTCCTGGACGCCCAGGCCAAGACGATCCTGGCGGTGGACTTCTTCCACATCGACACGGTGTTCCTGCGCCGCCTGTATGTGCTGTTCTTCATTGAGCATGGCACCCGGCGGGTGCACCTGGCCGGAATCACGGCGCACCCGACGGGGGAGTGGGTAACCCAGCAGGCCCGTAACCTGCTGATGAATCTCGAAGACCATACCGACGGGCTGAAGTTCCTGATCCGGGACCGGGACGCCAAGTTCACCGACGCGTTCGACGCCGTGCTCACGGCAGCCGGGATCCGGATCATCAAGACGCCTGTCCAGGGGCCTCGCGCGAACGCGATCGCGGAACGCTGGATCGCCAGCGCCCGGCGCGAGTGCCTGGGCCGGATGCTGATCACCGGCGAGCGGCACCTGCGACTGGTTCTTGATGAGTACGTCGATCATTACAACGTGCATCGGCCACATCGGGCACTGCAACAGCACCCGCCTGCCGGGCGTCCGCATCCACCCGCTTCGAGCGCAAACCTCCGGGCCCTACGCCGCGACCGGCTCGGAGGCCTGATCCATGAATATTCGCAGGTCGCGTGAGGTGACGCAGTTTTCGGCACCCACAGTATCGGGCCAGTCATAAGCGAGGTGCCCCGCGTTTCCGGACGGGTGATCCGCGGCTCATCGCACGGCGATTGCCAGCCATCACGCCAGGCAATCCGCGAGGGCGCCACCGCAGCGGTGACCATGAGCCCGCCGCAGCGGCCGGGGAGGATGGCTCCGCTCAGCTTCGGCCGTGTGCCGGTGACCGCGACCGGCCGACGGAAGCTCTCCGCCCGGGACGGCTGAGAGCGGGTACCGGATACCTGTCCACCCGCGCCCGGTGCTGGCCGTCGCGGCCGCCGCCCGCTGGACGCCTCTCTCGCCGCCCAGCGATCAAGCACACCACGCAGATGAGCAAAACGAGCAGGTACATGGGGTTGCTCACGAGGAACAGCGCGATCTTCGCACGCGCGGGATCGTTCTCGGTACCCGCAGGCCAAGGCGAGAGGAACACAAACGCCTGCACGCCTGCATAAAACGCGGTTGCCGCCGCCATCACCCGGCCGGGCCGCAGAACTGGCTGTCCGCCCTGGGCCCGGGCGGACCTGCGCGGCTGGGCTGCGGTCGGCCCGGCGGTAAGGCCGGCGGTGACTGCGGCCAGCTCCGCGTAGGTCCGGGACCCGAACGCCTGGCTTACCCGCAGGTCGAATTCGTCCTTGGCCAGGATGCCGCGCACGAACGCGGCCTTAAGAGCGTCGATCACCTGCTCGCGCTCAGCATGCGACACCCGCAGGTATCCACGGCCCGCCGCGGACGCTGGCAGCTCATCTCCCGGCCCTGTCACCATCGCCGCCCCCAACCAGGACAATCAAGGGAAGCGTAGCGCCGCGCCCATCCTGGCGTCATCTTCGCAGGTGCCCTGCGAGCCCTTCTCGTAGCGCAGAACCGGTCATCCGGCGCGCGTGGGCACCACGCCTCCTGCACGCCGGCCCGGCTGCGCGCCTGTAGGGTGCCAGAAGTCGGCCTGAGGTGTGAGCTGCAGCGATGACCGCGCCGCCGGCCGCCGGACCTGCGGCTACCGGGGCCTGCACGCCACGTACGGGGCAGGTCACCACGCGGGATTCGCCGGTACCGGGACAAGACCGTTGACACCACGATGGGGGCGGTGATGCTGGGCCGGCCCTAGTATCGCTGCGCTGGGTGCGGCCATGGTTTCGCGCCCTGCGATAGGGAGCCGGGATGGCCGGGCAGAGCATGTCGCCGGGATTGCGGAAGATGACCGCCCGGGCGGCTGCGGCGGTGCCGTTCGCCGCCGCCGAGCTCATCGGCGAACTGGCCGGGCTGGATCTGACCGGCAAGCGCGCCGGGCCGCGCGCCGAGGCCGACGGCGCTGCGGGCCGCCGGAGGGCAGCTGGCAAGCGCCGACGACGTACCGTGCCGGGTGAGGTTCCTGATATGTCGTGCTACTGCTCAGCCTCGGCCAGATGCCACGCGAGCTCGTCGAGATCGCGGGCGCTGATCAGCTCACGCCGGGTTGGGTGGCCGCGTGGCGGCATGGCCCAGTAGTCACCGGTGAAGCTGCCACGCCAGATCAGCCACCGCGGATAGCGGCGGCGGAGCTGCACGAGTCTGGCGTCCTCCCCGGCTCCGCCCCAGCCAGTGCTCACACTGAAAGCCAGCAGATCGTGGACATGACACCATCCCCCACCATCAAGGGCACACATGATGAACGCCCGTACGCCCGCGGGGGTTTACCGACACCGAAGCCTGTGGGGTGCCACAACTCGTGCAGGACACCTGACCTGGTCTTCTATCCTCGGCGCTCGTGATCTTCCGACTCGTCTATCTGCTCATGGTCCGGTTGTTCGGCTGGCTGGTGCTGCTCGCGCGGAGCGACACCTCGAAGGACGTAGAGATCCTGGTGCTGCGGGGACGAGGTTGCGGTCTTGCGCCGTCAGGTCGCCCGCCCGGAGCCGGACTGGGCTGACCGTGCCGTGATCGCCGCACTGGCGCGGCTGCCGCGCAAGCATCTTCACCTGCATCGGATCGTGACGCCCGGGACCCTGCTCGCCTGGCACCGGCGCCTGGTCAAGAACAAGTAGACCTACCCGACCACCAGAGGACGCCCACCGATCCCGGATGAGGTCCGCGAGCTGGTCCAGCGGATCGCTAGACAGAACCCGCGGTGGGGCCACCGGCGCATCCAAGGCGAACTCCTCGGCCTTGGCCACTACATCGGCGAGGGAACGATCCGCCGGATCCTTTCCGCGGCCGGGCTGAAGCCCGCACCACGCCGAGCGTCACCGACCTGGCGGCAGTTCCTGGCCTCCCCAGGCATCAGGGATCCTGTCGTGCGATTTCTTGTACGTTGACACCGTGTTCCTCAGACGCCTGCACGTCTTCTTCGTGATGGAGATCGAGACCCGGCGGGTGCACATCCTGGGCGTCACCGCTCACCCCACCGGAACCTGGACCGCCCAGCAGGCCCGCAACCTGCTCATGGACCTCGGCGCACGCGCCGGCTGCTTCAAATTCCTGACGTGACCGCGACAGTAAGTTCACGCCGGCGTTCGACGAGGTGCTGGCCGGCAACGGCATGCGGATCATCAAGACTCCGGTTCGGTCACCCCAGGCGAACTCCTTCGCGGAGCGGTATGCGGGAACGCTACGCCGCGAGTGCCTCGATCACCTGCTGATCCACGGCGAACAGCACCTCCGGCAGATCCTGACCGAGTACGCCCAGCACTACCACGATCACTGGCCCCACCAAGCGCGCGAACAACGACCTCCGCTGCACAACCCGGCGAAACGATCGATGCGACGGCCCGGATCAAGCACAGACAAGCCGTCCGAGGCTTGATCAGCGAGTACCGGAGAGCAGCCTAACAATCGCAGAAAACACCAGCTCAGAGCCGACATGCGATTTTGGCACGGCACAGGTGCGGCTGGTGCTGGCCGGCGGGAGCGCAGCCGACGCGGGACGGGCTTGGCAGAAGACCGTGTGACGGCGCGTCAGTTTCCCGGCCAGCCCCCGGTCACCTCGAAGTGGTTAAGCTCACGCATCAGCTCAGGCAGCAGCGCGCGGAACGCACCGCGCTTGGAGATCGGATACCACCGGCCGCGCTTGCCGACCCGCCACCAGGAGCGGCATTCGCACGCGGCGATCTCTCCCCACCTGCCAACCTTGAACGAGCACCGGCAGAACATGCGCCATACCGGGGGAATCGGTTCATGCGGCTGCAGGCGTTTGACTGGCTGATCGAAGACACCCATGGCGAGGCGTGAGCTTACCCGACCCGGGCCATGCGCAAAAGCTGCACACCAGGGGTTGCGTCCCGGCGGGCAGTGTTGCATTGACCGATCAGTGCGCATGACAGAGCGCGCTGAGGAGAATGACCGGGCTGTCAGATGACCATCGTGAGCTGGTCGAATGCTGTGCGGATCCGGTGGCGGGCGGGGACGTCGGTGGCGAGTTCGGCGAACCACACCCGGTCGCCCGGCTCGTACTGCACCCGGCCGACGTGCCGGCGCAGCACCGTGTTCTCGTGCCGGAGCACCAGCAACTCAGCATCCTTGGCCCGGTCGGCGCGGAACACCAGGGACAGCCAGGCTGAGTACCCGGCACGTCAGCACGGGGCCTTAGCCAGCTCCTGCTCCAGCTTGGCCTTCTCCTTGCGCAGCCGGGCGATCTGCGCATCCCGCGGATCAGCCGCCGGACGGCCCCGCGGCCGGACCTGGCCCGTAAGCGCACCGGCGTCCCGGGCCCGCCGCCACTCGATCACGTGGCTGGAATACAGGCCTTCCCGGCGCAGCACCGCGCCCTTCTCACCGGCCGCCGCCGAGTCATACTCGGCCACCACGTCCAGCTTGTACTGCGCGGTGAATGTCCACCGGCGGCCCTTCTCGGGCACCTCCGGATCCGGACGCTCCTGCCGCTCACCGCTCACCCGTCCAGCATCGCCGGCCGTCAGGGCACGGCCGAGCACGGTCACAGTCATCTCGGGAACTTGTCTCCATCCCCGCCCTCGGGGAGTCAGTGGTTACTGAGGGGCGGGTGCCTCACGACAGCTTGGCAGAGAGGGGCCGGGGGCACATTCGGGGCACATGACCCTGCGATTTGTCAGGAAACAATGAGAATCGCTGAGATCGCAACCGCAGGTTAGCTCGCATACGTCTTACATCCACCGAGGTCAGCACACCCGGGGCACAGGACCCGGCCTACAGACCAAGTTCTCTCTCCGTGCACGATCTGAACCCCGGGCCAGGCTCAGCGAGTTGCGTGTCCGTGAGGTCGTGGGTCTGTCTCAGCTTGCCCGGGTGTTGCTGAACGCCCGCCCACCTTGTAGCGCAGGGGGTTTGACTACGGATGAGCTTGTTTCCTCTAGCGCCTCGCTTGTCCACTCTCCCGGCTTCGCTGCCAGGCTCCCCTTGATCGTGCCGAAGTTCGCGTCCACGGTGGTGCCTGTGAAATTGATCATCGTGAAGTCAGGCGCCACGCCACCACCCAGATTGCCCGGCTGGCTTAGCACCAGCGCCGCGCTATTCGGGCAGCTGCTCGACTGGCAGCCCATCGTCACCTGCAAGCTCCCGCCGGTTGACAAGTCGTTCACCTGGAAGTGGTACTGGCGGAGGGGCGGAGGACCCCAGCGCTACGCTTCGGCGATCCTCGGGTCATGGCCCTGGCCGGCGCCTTGTGCCAGACGCTGCTCGCCGCGACCGGCTTCACGAACAAGAACCTGCGTGTCTTGACCGCCGGGCTGCTCGGCAGCGCCTACACCCCCGGGCAGATGACCACGACCTGCGCCGGCTCCGCCTGGGCGGGCTGATCCGCCGGCTCCCGCACACCAACCGCTACACCCTGACCGACGACGGCATCCGCATCGCCGTCTTCTACACCAAGATCTACAACCGGCTCCTGGTCCCCCTCACCGCCGCCAACCAGCCCCAGGCGCCGCCTGAACTCCGCGCCGTGCTAGCCGCCATCACCCGGCACGTCGATGACTACGCCACCCGGGCCCGCCTTCCCCGCGCCGCCTGAAACTTGACCCAAACGTCCACAACCTCGCGACCAAAGATCGCTAGGGAGGTGCTACTTTCTGACGGCAGTGATCCACACCCGGAGGTGGCCACCATCGCTGAGCTGCGCACCGGCCGCGACTGAGCACCAGTCCGGATGCCGGTAGGGCATTTTCATGACCCGGTGCAAGGGCGTGGTGGCAGTGAACTGCCCGGACTTGCTGCCTGCCCCCATGCCCTTGGCGCAGGTCATGGACCAGTAAACACTCACCTGCTGGCCCGGAGTGGACCTGCCGTGGACGATGAGTTCCCGGGGCCTGTTCACGGTGCCTGAGGCGTCACAGGTGGCATAGTCGCCCTGCGCGGTGCAGGAGCCGACCTGCCTAATTTGGGTGGCTCCGGCGGACGCCGGCGCAGCGACAGCCAGCCCTGCGAGAGGAACGGCGGCGAGGATGACCCCGAATCGTCTCATGACTCGCGAGCATAGCGCGATCGACCGCTTCCCGTATGCGATCGCCTACTATCCGTTACTGCACTCATCGTGCCGGCGAGAAGTTTCCTCACGGCTTCAAGGGCGCCAGATCCGGCCCGCCAGGTGGCGTTGGATCAGCGGCATGCGGAAGTTGCGGTGGCCCAGGCGCGGCGCCAGCTCTTCCTGGCTGGTGGCCGCGGTGAGCCCGAGACTGTCGTGCGTCCGGGCGCCGAAACCGCTCTTGGGCCCTTCGGGCCACGGCGGCCTCGGCGCGCTTTAAAGCCTCGCGCACCGGACACACCAGCTGGTCGCCGTAACGGGCCTGCGCCACCGTGCTGTACAAGAGCTGCCATCCTCCCCATCTGGTGGCACCCCCACTTCACCCAGCCCGGACGCCAGCACTTCACCCCAGCGAAGCCCGAGGAAGGACCCCCACCACCAATCCAGCCAGCCGGACAGCGGAAACGATAATGGTGCGGACCAGTCAGCCGAGGGTAAGGAAGGCGCCGGCATGACCAGCGGCCAGATTTTCACCTCCCGGCTGAAAGGCCGTCCACTGCTGGACAGCGCGGGCCTGACCATTGGCCGGATCCGCGACGTCGTGATCCTGCCCGCCGCCGGGGATGAGCCCCCGCGCGCGCTGGGGCTGGTGGTGACGTTGCAGCGGCGCCGCATCTTCGTCAATCTGGGCCAGATCACCGAGATCTCCATCGACGGCGCCCATCTCCACGGCGGCGCCATCGACCTGGACAGTTTCACCCGGCGTACCGGGGAGATCCTGGCTTCCGAGCTATACGGCCGGCACGTCCAGGATGGGACCATCGTCGATGTCGCCATTAGCCCAGACGAGCAGCGGCGGGTCGGCTGGGAGGTCTCCGCGCTGGCCCTCTCTGACGGCCGGAGCCTGTTGCACCGCGGCTCGGCCGTCGTGCCCTGGGACCAGTACCCGGAACTCTTCCAGACGGACCCGCTGGCCGAGCAGCTCGCCGGCCTGCGCGAGCTGAGGCCGGCTGACCTCGCCACCGCTGTCGAAGGCATGCCCCCCGGCCGGCGCAGCCAGATCGCGGCAGCGCTCGACAACGACGAACTGGCCGACCTGCTCGAGGAGATGCCCGAACAAGACCAGATCCGGCTACTGGCGGGCCTCGGACTCGGCCGGGACGCCGACGTGGTGGAAAAGATGCAGCCTGACGACGCCGCGGACCTGCTCGCGGAGATGCCGGCCGAGCAACGCGACCGGCTGCTGACGGCAATGGAGACCGTCCAGGCTGCGGACCTGCGGCGGCTGCTGAGATACGGCCCGACGACGGCGGGCGGGCTGATGACCTCCCGGCCCATCATCGTCGCACCGGAGACGCCGGTCGCTGAGGTACTAGCCCGCATCATGAAACCGGACATGCCAGTAGCCGCGGCCGCGCAGGTGTTCGTGTGCGAACCACCTACGGTGACGCCGACTGGCCGCTACCTCGGAAGCGTGGGGTTCCAGCAGTTGCTGCGCAGGCCGCCCTCCGACCTGGTTGGCCAGTGCGTAGACAAGGCGAGCGTCTTCGTCGGGCCCGATCTGCCCGAGCATGAGCTAGCGGCGCGGCTCGCCGCCTACAACCTGATCAGTGTGGCGGTATGTGACCAGGACGGCCGCCTGCTCGGCGCAGTTACCGTGGACGACGTACTGGACCACCTGCTGCCTCCGGGCTGGCGCAGGACGGGAGGCTAACATGGCACGAGGTTCCCTTCGCCTGCTCAGCGAGCGGGCCGACCTGTCCGTTCCGCACGGCTCCCCGCAGATGGGCGCCCGATACGACGCCGACGCGTTCGGCCGGTTCGCGGAGGGGATGGCGCGATTCCTCGGCACCGGGCGATTCATAGTCGGCCAGACGGTGTTCGTAATCGGATGGATCATCCTCAACACCATCGGCTCGATCAATCACTGGGATCCGTACCCGTTCATCCTGCTCAACCTGGCCTTCTCGACCCAGGCCGCCTATGCCGCGCCGCTAATCCTGCTCGCGCAGAACCGGCAGGACGACCGGGACCGGGCCAACATCGAGCGCGACCGGGACGTGGCGGTACGGACTCAAACCGATACGGAGTTCCTCGCCCGCGAACTCGCCGCAGTCCGCCTCGCGCTGGCCGATGTGGTCACGATGCAGGACCTCCAGGATTCGCTGCCCCAGCTGGCCAAGCTGATCGCAGTTCAGCCGCTCACAGACGGGCACGGTCCGCTCACGGCGTCCGACGGGGAGTCACCGTGACCCGGGTCCAGGACCTTACGGCGGAACTCGGCCAGGTAACGCCTCCGCACAACATCCTCCACGAGTTGCCAGCTGGCTGATCATCCAGCAACCCGACTCCGGAAAACGCGGGAAACATCACTTCGAAACTCGGGCGTCCAAATCTTGACGTGAGAATTAGTGGTGGCGGGAAGTCTGTACTGGAGGCAGCGTCGAGCTGGCCCGATTTGACCCTCGCGTCTGCCCCGCGGATGCGAGACCGCGATGGGAGCACATCATGACAGAGTACTGGCCTGCGGTTCCCTACGACCGGTGGAGTGCGACATGTGACACGCTGCATGCCCACACTCAGGTGCTGGGCAAGCTGGCGGTGGAGCTCGCGCCGCCCGAGCCGGAGCTGCTGCACGCCGCGCTGCGGTTGACTGCGCGCGGCTGGGAGACCGGGTCGCTGCCCGCGCCCGATGGCTCCGGGTCGCTGGTGGTGGCACTGGACCTGCACGCGCACGAGGCGGTGGTGGAGCACAGCCGCGGATCGGTGCAGCGGGTGCCGCTTGTCCCGGACCGGCCGGTGGCCGAGGTGACCCGGGATGTGCTGGCGGCGATGGCCCGGGCAGGCGGTGCGGTGCGCATCAACCCGGTGCCGCAGGAGGTTCCGTGGAGCGTGCCGCTGGACGAGGACTACGAGCACGCCCGCTACGACCCTGGCCAGGTTGAGGAGTACTTCGCCGCGGCCACCCAGGCGGCGCTGGCGCTCGCGGCGTTCCGCGCGCCATACCGGGGCCGGTCCACGCCGGTGAACGCGTGGTGGGGCTCGTTCGACCTGTGCGTGGTGATGTTCTCCGGTGCCCCGGCCGCCCCGCCCTCTGACGGCTTCATCACGCGCAACGCATCCGACGCCCAGCAGGTCGTGGTCGGCTGGTGGCCTGGGGACGGCCGCCACCGGGCGGCCTTCTACGCGTTCGCCTATCCAGCGCCGCCCGGCTTCGCCGGCGCTGCCTTGTCCCCGGCGGCCGCCTGCTGGGACGAGACCCTGGGGGAGTACATCCTGGACTGGGATGACGTCCGCGCCGCCCCCGACCCGCATGCCACAGCCGTGGACTTTCTCCGCTCGGCATTTCACCATGCCTACCGGACGTCCGGATGGAGCGCCGAGCTCGGTGCCACCGCGGAAGGCAGGCCGCCCCCCGTACGGTGACCCGACCACCGGCCGCCCCGACACCGCGAGCATGACATCAGATCGCCCGCAGGCCAGCTAGCGCACCTAGACCAGCATGCTTGGCCGTCGCGTGGGGCGGCGGCGCTCAGCCGCTGAGCCCGGGGGTCGCGGGGCCGGCCTGCTTGAACCGGCCGATGATGGGCGAGGTCTCCAGGGACCTGATGCCGGACAGCCCGGCCAGCCGGGCCGTGATGTAGTGGTACATGTGCCGGGTGCCACGGAACCGGGCGCTGACGACCAGGTTCGTGTGGCCTGTGGTGGCGGCGGCGAACGGGACCTCAGGGTGGCGGGCTATGGCCCGGCCCGTCTCGTCGAGATGCGCGGGCTCGACCGCGAGCCAGAGCAGGGCTGCCAGGCGGGCGTCGAGGAAGTCCTCGTGGATGTCGACGTCGAAGTACAGCGCCTGCTGCTGCTGAAGCTCCTCGATCCGGCGGCGCACGGTTGACTCGTGCCAGTGCAGGGCCGCGGCGAGCGCGGCGTGGGACGCCCGCCCGTCCCTGGCCAGCTCGGCCAGGAGCAGGTGGTCGTCGGGGTGCAGGGACACCGGCTCGACTTCCATGTCCTGCGCGGGCCGGGGGTCGCGTGGCACGTTGTCCGGGTACCCGCCGCTGGCCCGCAGCGCGGCGGCCTGGCCGGGCGACAGCGTGCTGGTGATGCCGGCCCACTCCACCGGACTGTACTGGTACAGCAGCGACTGGGCGGTGATCTGGGTGACCCGGCGGCTGCCCGGCAGGCCGCGCAGGAAGAGCTCGTCGCGCTGCTCGGCGGTGCGCACCTGCAGCACGCAGGTGATCTCGGTGCCGCCGGAGGCCAGGGTGATCCACCGGGTGTCCGGCCGACGTGCCAGGGCCTGCGCGATGCCATCGGCGTGTCCCGGCATGACTTGCAGCCGGACACACCAGTCCGTCCAGCCGAGGCGCTCGCCGTTGAGCACCCCGGTGACGCGCAGCCCGAAGGCCGAGACGAGCTTCCGGTAGCGCCGCGCGACGGTCTGGTCGGAGACCCCGATCACGTCGCTGAACAGCCTGAACGGTGCCCGGGGCGCGATCACCAGGGCATGGACGAGCTGCCGGTCCACCTCGTCGAGGCTGTCAGTTTCCACGCCTCGCTCCCTTCAGATGTCGGGATCCGGCATAACAGCGCCGAAAGTCGGAGTCTGATCCCGCTGCCAGGCACGATAGCTGGGAAGGCAGGCAAGGAGAATCAAGGCCATGGACAAGAAGTGGTGGACCCTGCTGGCGGTCTGCACGGGCACCTTTATGCTGCTGCTCGACGTCACCATCGTGGTGGTAGCCCAGCCGGCCATCCAGGCCGGGCTGCACGCGTCCTTCAGTGACGTGCAGTGGACCCTGGACGCGTACGCGCTGACCCTTGCATCGCTGCTGCTCACCTCGGGGGCGCTGGCCGACCGGTACGGGCGCAGGCGGCTGTTCGCGATCGGGCTGACGATCTTCACCCTCGGGTCGGTGCTGTGCGGCCTGGCGCAGAGCCCGCTGATGATTATCCTGTCCCGGTGCGGCCAGGGCGTCGGCGGGGCAATCATCTTCGCGACCTCGCTGGCGCTGCTCGGCCACAGCTTCCGCGGCAAGGACCGCGGCACAGCCTTCGGCATATGGGGCGCGGTCACCGGCATCGCCACCGCGGCCGGGCCGGTGCTCGGCGGCCTGATCACGACGGGCTGGGACTGGCGCGGGATCTTCCTCGTCAACATCCCGATCGGCATATTCGCGCTGGCCGTGACGCTGTGGCGGGTCGAGGAGTCCCGCTCGGCGCAGCCCACTCCGCCCGACTGGGCCGGGTTCGGGCTGCTCACGACCGGGCTGGTCAGCCTCATCTACGGGCTCATCCGGGCCAGCGAGACCTCATGGACGGACACCTGGGTTCTCACCTGCCTCGGGGCTGGCATCGCGCTGCTGGCCGCGTTCGTGGTGGCCGAGACCAGGATCGCCAACCCGATGTTCGATGTCCGGCTGCTGCGGGTCCCGACGTTCGCGGGCGGCTCCATCGCGGCGTTCGCGATGAACGGGTCACTGTACGCGGTGCTGCTGTACCTGGTCATCTACCTGCAGGACATCCTCGGGTACTCGGCCCTGGGAGCAGGCCTGCGGGTATCGGTCATCACGCTGGCCACGGCGGTCACCGCGACCGTGGCCGGGCGGCTGAGCGAGCATGTGCCGGTCCGCTGGCTCATCGGGCCGGGCCTGCTGCTGGTCGGCATCGGGCTGATCGTGATGGCCGGGCTGACCGGCACCAGCTCCTGGACGCACCTGGTCCCCGGGTTCATCATCGCCGGACTCGGCTCCGGTCTGGTCAACCCGCCACTGGCCTCCACCGCCATCGGCGTCGTGCCGCCGCACCAGGCGGGCATGGCATCCGGAACCAACGCGACGTTCCGCCAGATCGGCATCGCCACCGGCATCGCCGCTCTCGGCTCGATCTTTATCTCGGCCATGCAGTCGCACCTGGCGTCAACGCTGCCCCCGTCGCTGGCGGGCTCGGCCCAGACGATCGCGGCAGCTGTCCGGCAGGGATCGGTTGGGCACGCACTGGCGTCCGTGCCCGCGGCTGACCGCGGGGCCACCGCGTTCGCGCTCCGGTCCAGCTTCGCCTCGGGCCTCAACGACCTGCTGTACATCACGGCGGCCCTGGCGCTGGTGGGCGGGGTCTGCGCGCTGCTGCTGATCCGGGGCAAGGACTTCGTCAGGCGCGAGGACGCCGCGCCCGGGACCGCTCAGGCGCCGGATTCTCCGGCACGGGCCGCCAGCCGGAGGTGAGCAGCAGGACACCGGGCGGAGTTGCAGGCGATGGGTTTCACCCGGGCGGTTCCGGTGGCGGGGTAAGCCCGTGCTGGTAGGCGAACGTGACCGCCTGGGCGCGGTCGCGTGCGCCGATCTTGGCCAGCAGGTGGTTGATGTGGCTTTTGACGGTGCCCTCGCTGACAACAAGCTGCTCGGCGATCTCGCTGTTCGACATACCAGTGGCGATAAGCGACAGGACCTCGGCTTCCCGGGGCGTGAGGCCCGCGGGAAGAGGGGAGAGCGGCGGCCGGCCTGGGGCCGGCGATCCGGTGGCGATGGCGTCGACGACGTGATGCTGGACGGCGGGGTCGATGACGGCCTGGTTATCGAGGATCTGCCGGAGGGCGTGGCGGATCTCTGCTCCGCCCGCGTCCTTGGTCAGGTAACCGCGTGCGCCAGCCCGCAGGGCGCTGATCACGGACCGGTCATCCGCGTAGGTGGTCAGCACGACGACCTTGGTCTCCGGCATGCGCGCACGCAGCAGGCGAGTGGCCTCGACGCCATCACAGCGGGGCATCCGCAGATCCATGAGGACGATGTCGGGGAGCAGGTCAGCGGCCATGGCGACCGCCTCGTCGCCATCAGCGGCGGAGCCCACGACCTCGACGTCAGGCAGCAGGCCCAGCACCATCGCCAGTCCTTCACGGACCACCCGCTGGTCGTCAGCGATGAGAACACGCACCGGCTGGCTCACGCTGGCACCCGCAACTCGACCCGGAAGCCACCGCGTGTCATCGCCGTGCTGAGTTCGCCGCCGAGCAGCTCGGCTCGCTCGCGCATCCCGGTCAGGCCGTAACCGGGGCCGTCGCCAGCCTCGCGCGGCGGTGCCCAGGTCATCGCGAAATCCTCGACCGTCAGGCGAGCGCAGCCAGGCTCATAACCGAGGCGCACCTCAACCCGTTCCGCGCAGGCGTGCTTGGTGATGTTCGTCAGCGCTTCCTGCGCTACCCGGTACACCGCGAGCGCTGCCTCGGATGGGAGCTCGTAGACCTGGCCGGACACCGTGAACTGGCATGGGACGCCACTGACCTCCTGGAACCGCGCAGCGAGACCAGCCAGGCGTTCGGGCCCAGGCAGTTCGTCATCGCGCAGCATCCCGATCGCCCGGCGGGCTTCTTCGAGCCCGGACTTACCCAGGTGGTGGGCACGCTCGATGACTCCAGGCAGCCGGGGATCGCTGGGGTTATCGGCCACCAGCATCCGGGCGCCTTCGAGCTGCAGCATGAGCCCGGACAGGGAATGGGCGAGCACGTCATGCATTTCCCTGGCCAGCCGCTGGCGTTCAGCCAGCCCAGCCGCCCGTGCCTGCGCGGCCCGGGTGCCTTCCAGCTCGGCAAGCAGCCGTTCAGCTTGGTCGTTGGCTTGCCCGAGCCTTCTGGCCAGCAACGTCATGCCGGGGAAGCCGACGATCGCGATGGCGCTGAGCAGCGCCAAGGCCGGCGAGCCGTGGCTGACGGTCACCGCAATCGCCGCCAGGCACGTGAGGCCGGCGATAGACAGCGCGATCGGGAAGCGATCGGGCACCCGCGGGGCGAGCAGCACCAGGCCGGTCAGGAGCCCAGCCAGGCCCGCGCCGTCGGGTTGCAGTACGACCAGCGCCGCCGAACTGGCCACGAGCACCAGGGCGAAAACGATGCGGACCGCCGCGCGCCGATGACGGGCCGTCAGCGCGCCCAGCGCACCCAGCGCGAACCCGCCCACAGCGAGAACAGCAGCTAGGTCGCGGCCCGCCAGCCCCGGGTTCCGGCCGCTGGTGAACACGGCCACGGCCACCACGGCGTAGAGCGGTGGAACGAGGCGGCGCATCCACCGGTGGACGGCCTCCTGCTGCGCGCGCGCCCTGCGCAGCGTGGCGAGGGCGACGCTGGCCGCGGGGTCTGAGCTCATCTCAGTAACGTTACGGTGGGCCGGCCCGGACGGCATCGCCCTCAGGGCAGAGACACGTCGGCCGGTGGGTGGAGACATCTGCACCCACCGGTGAGCGTGCTGGACGGGTCAAGTTCCAACCCCGGGCCGAAGACGTTCTGGTCGCCGTCCCCGCATGCTCTTAACCCCAGGCCCAGCCAGGCGGAGGAGCCGTGCCAATCTTCGCCATAGCCGTTCGTGGAAGGATCCGATGACCGCCGTCATCATCGTCGTGCTCTTGGCCAGACCGTCATCGGCGGCGGCCGTAGCAGGAGAGGGCATCGGATGATCACTACGGCTCGGCCTGGCGCCCCCGGCAAGCTGGCCGCCGCGAACCGCTGGGCGGTGGAGACCCACGGGCTCACCAAGCGCTTCGGGGCGAATACGGCCGTGAATGGTGTCGAGCTCCTGGTTCCCCGGGGATCCGCGTTCGGCTACCTCGGCCCCAACGGCGCGGGCAAGACCACGCTCATCCGGGTGCTGCTGGGACTGACCCGCGCTGACGCTGGCACGATGTCCCTGCTCGGGTACCCCGTCCCGCGGCATCGCGACGCGGCTCTCGCCCGGGTCGGCGCCATCGTCGACGAGCCGCGGTTCCACGGCCATCTCACTGGCCGGCAGAACCTGCGGCTGCTCGCCGCGGCCCGCGAGCCGGCCGCGCGGGACCGGATCGGGCCCGCTCTGGAGCGTGTCGGCCTGGCCCACCGGGCCGGTGACCGGGTCCTGGAGTACTCGATGGGAATGCGCCAGCGGCTGGGGGTCGCCGCGTGCCTGCTGGGAGATCCCCAGCTGCTCCTGCTGGACGAGCCGATGAACGGGCTCGACCCGGCCGGAATGGCTGAGATGCGCGACATGATCCTCTCGATGGTGGCCGACGGCCGCACCGTCGTGCTGTCCTCCCACCTCCTCGACGAGGTGGAGCGGACTTGTGACGCGGTCGCCATCGTGGACCGCGGCAGCATCATCCAGCAGGGACCGATCTCCGAGCTGCTGGCGGGGGCACGGATCGCGCTTCAGGTCGAATGCTCCGACCCCGGCCGGGCCCGTGCCCTGCTCGCGGGCACCAGCCTCGGTGCCCATGTCGAGGCCGCGCCGGTGGCGCTGGGCCTGAAGATTACGCTGCCCGCGGGCACCGGGCGGGACGTCATCGCCGAGATCAACCGTGTTCTTGTCGCAGCCGGAATCTCCGTCTACCGGCTCCAGCCGGTCCAGACCTCGCTCGAATCGTGGTTCCTGCAGGTGACAGGCAGAGTGGGGGATCCGGAATGACAACCCAGCCCGCCCCCGGCACGGACCAGGCAGTCCAGCTGGCGCCCGGCGGTCACGCACGTGACCGCCGGGCATCCCCGGTTCCCACCGCTGGCATGATCGCCACGAAAGTCATGGAGCTGCGCAAACGGCGCGGCCTCATGATTGCCCTCATCGTGATGAACATCGGGTTCCCGGCCGTCTTCCTCCTCATCCGCCTGCTCGCCCATGCGTTCGCGCCGTACGCCAACCCGCCCGCCGGCGGCGACCAGATCTTCGTGCCGCTGGCGGCCGGCTTCTTGCCCACCTTCGGCTTCATCGCCGCCGCCACGGTGGGCTGCACGGCGGGATCGCGCGACCTCACCGAAGGAATGTTCCGGCACCTGGTCGTGACCGGCCGGTCCCGGCTGGCGCTGTACCTGGCCAGGATCCCCGCTGGGCTGGCCATTGTCATGCCGCTGGCCGCGATCGGCTACGCGATCCTCTGCGCGGTATGCGTCTTCGCCGCCCCGGCCTTCACCGTTGACTCGTCCGTGAACATACCTCCCGGCCTGTCCCGGGCCGCTTTCGGGAACTGGGCCGGGAACCACGCCGAGCCGGTCATCTGCTCTCTGCCCTACAGCGGGCATATCCCGCCGAGTGTCGTGTGCGCGGGCCCGCCGGGCTGGTCGAAGTCAGCGGTCACCCCCGCCCAGCCCGCGCCCGCCGCGCTGGAAGCTCTGGCCACCAAGATCGCCCGGCACGACTACCCCGGCTACACCGCGATTGTCCGCTACCCGCCGATCTCCCTCATGATCGAGGCCGGGCTGTGGCTCGAGCTGGCCGCGGCGGTCGGATTCATCCTCGGGCTCGGGCTCGCCTCGCTGATGGGGCAGCGAACCATCCCAGTGATCTTGCTCATCGTGTTCCAGATAATCCTGACGCCGATCCTTTCCGGGATCAGCATCCCCCATCTGCAGAACCTGCAACGCTCATTCGTCGGGCTGGCCATGGCGCACCTGCGGCCTTCCGGGCTGGCGGGGGCCGCCACGCTGCCCGGGGTAACCGGAGGCGTCGGGCGCCCCGGCGGCGCACAGGCACTGCTGCCCGAGTCGGCCACCCAGGCCGTCTTCGTCATCCTCGGCTGGCTGGCGTTCTGGACCATCCTCGGCGCATGGCGAATGATGACCAGGGACGCCTGAGGACCGCAGGCGCTGGTGTTGTCATAGGTGCTCGGGCAGGAAGCGGCCGTAGCTTCGACCGCCTGCCCGGCGAACGGCTCAGTGTCGTAGCCAGCCGGCGCCGGCGCGCCAGCTGGCCGGGTCACTGGCCCGAACCCAGTTACGCCGGCAGGCAGAATGAGGCAAGATCATGGACCAACTGGCGGCCCGGCTTAGCGGCCGGGCGGATTCCGTGGCAGGCTAGCCACAGCGACACGGTAAGCGCGCGCCTGCACGGTTGTGACGGGGGCGCCGTACACACAACCAAGAAGGACGAGATGGCGCAGGGCACTGTGAAGTGGTTCAACGGCGACAAGGGTTATGGCTTCATCGCGGTGGAGGGTGGCCCAGACGTGTTCGTGCACTTCAGCGCGATCACCGGCACTGGCTACCGCAACCTGGAGGAAGGGCAGAAGGTCGAGTTCGACATCACCCAGGGCCAGAAGGGGCCGCAGGCGGAAAACGTTCAGGTCGTCGGCTGACGCACCTGCAGGGACGCGTCACCCGGCCTGGCTGACCGGCGGCCCGCCCACTGGGCGGGCGGCCGGTCACTGCGTTGCGGTTGCGGGCCGCGGCCGGCCCGGGGCGACGGTGCGGGCCAGGATCCCGAGCGTGGCCCGCAGCGCGCCCTCCGGGAGCACCGGGAAGATGGCCGCGTCCTTCCAGCTCTGCTCGGCCGCCGACCAGTCGTAGTAGGACGTCACGAGCGTGCCGCCCTCGATCGGCTCGAGCCGGTACCCGTACACGTGGCCGAGATCCAGCTGGCCGTGGACGGTCCAGGCAATTTCCTGGCCCGGCTCGAACGTCACGATTTCGACGGTGACGTCGTAGAGGCCGAGCGGGTAGTCGTTAAGTGCTTCCCGGTCCATGTGCACGACGAACGTGTCCCCGGTCCCGGTGACAGTGCCGCCGCTGGCCTCCATCAGCATGCCGGAGCTGTCAATGGCGACGTGGCCGCGGGGATCCGTGAGTACAGCGAAGATCTCGGCGGGCGATGCGGCGATGGCCCGCTGCACTTCGAGGCGTTCCGGCATGTGCCGATTGTCGCAGAGGCGGAGAGAGGCGTCATGGATGAGGCGGTGCGCCGCTATCGCGACGAGATGGACCGCGAGTACCAGCCGGTGTTTGATCGCCTGCATCGGCTGATCTCGGCGGCTTGCCCGGACGCCGAGGTGGTGCTCTCGTACGGCATGCCCACCTACCGGGTCGGGCGCCAGCGCCTCAACATCGGGGCCTGGCGGCATGGGCTGTCGCTGTACGTATCGCCGAGCCGGGACGGTGGTTTCTCGGCGCGTCATCCCGAGCTGGCTGCGGGGAAGGGAACCATCAGGCTGCGCCCGGCCGACGCCGGGCGCATCCCTGACGCGGAACTGCAGGATCTGATCCGCGCCGCGCTGTGCGGCTGAGCACGGCGTGAGGTCATACGGCCGAAATGTGCAGGACTTCCGCCATATAGCGGCCGGCGGCCTGAGACGCCTCGTCCGGCGTCTGGCCCTGTTCGCGGGCGTCCATGTAGGCGGCGTACCAGTCCCACCAGTTGTGCGGGGCGTGGGTCTTCTCGTACGGGTCATGATGCTCGGCGGTTTCGCGCAGCAGGGCGGCCCGGGACGCGACATCCGTGGTCAGGCCCGCCCATTCGCGGCCGGGCAGGCGCGTCTTGATCTCCTGGAGCAGCCACCCGTTGCCGTCCGGGTCGCTGAACGACGCGTATGTCTGGTAGGAGCGGCCCTCCGGGTCCGGGCCCGGAACACGGCCCCCGGCGAGATGGAACACCCCACTGACGTCGATGCCCCGGCTGACCAGGTCGCCACGCGCCGCGTCGATGTCGTACACGGCCAGGATCAGGCGCTGCACAGAGCCGGGCTCGCCGGTGGTCAGGCCCGTCCCGAACGCGACCGAGCACGACGAGTGCGGCGGGGTGAACTGAACGGCACGGAACGTGTCACTGCGGACGATGTCGGCATCCAGCCGCCAGCCGAGGCTCTGGTAGAAGCTTTTCGCCCGGTCCACGTCGGAGACGGGCAGCGTGACGACCTCGAGCTTCAGGTCGACCAAGCCCGCTTCGGGCGTGCCCGTCGAGGCGTTACTGCTGGCACCGGTGCTGGCCATGCTGACCTCCATCGGTCGGTTAGTGTCGGTATCAGCGTGCCGATCGGGCGGGCCGGTCGCGCCCGTGGAATCCCTGGTCTGTGCCCTGGGCGGCCCCATCCTGGCCGGGACGGCCGGGTCAGGGCGCGGCGGCGCGGACGCCGGCCACGATCGCGCGGGCAACAACGTCAGCCGCCACGGCTTCCACCGCATCGGCGGGCGCAGCAGCGGCTCCCGTGGCCAGGCAGAACATGGTGTCACCGTCGTACAGCGTGTGCGCGGGGCGGACCGCTCGGCCGATTCCGTCGTGCGCGACCGCCGCGACCCGGTTCGCCTGCTCCGTGCTGAGCCGGGCGTCGGTCAGCACGGTACCGATGGTGGTGCTGGCTCCCGGGAACAGCGACGAAGCCCGGTCCCAGCCGGTCAGCGGCGCCGCCCACTCATGAAGCTCGTCATCCCAGATGCCGCCGACGCTGTTGACCACCATCACCGCGGTCACCACCGCGCCACCCGCCGTCGCGGTGGCGATACCCAGGCCGCCCGGCCGCGGCGCGCTGGTGCCGGCCTTCGCGACGGTCGCGCCGGTGCCTGCGCCCACCTGGCCCTGCCCGGCGCGGGCACCGGCCGCCTGGCAGGCGGCATACCCGGCGTCGCTGCCGGGCCGGGCCCCCGGATCCCCGGTCAGCAGGTCGAAGATGACCGCGCCGGCTACGATCGGCACCCGCACCGAGCCGAACGGCAGCCCCGCGCCTTGCTGCTCGAGGAAACGCAGGACGCCCGCCGCTGCGGCGAGGCCGAACGCGCTGCCGCCGGTGAGCAGGACGGCATGGACCCGGTCAATGGCCGTGCCCGGGCGAAGCGCGTCTGTCCCCAGCGTGCCGGGTGCCCCGCCTCGGACATCCACCCCGCCGGCCGCGCCCGCGGGAGCGAGGATCACGGTGCACCCGGTCCGGCCCGCCTGGTCGCTCCAGTGCCCCACCGACACCCCCGCGGGGAACAGAACGCCGGCCTGGTCCTGCCGGGTACCCAAGGCCACTATCCGGCCGCGCGCCCGGCGAGGTAGATGACCCGGCGGGCAATGTTGACGGCGTGATCGCCGAGCCGCTCGTAGCAGTGCGCCACCAGGGTCATCTCCATGATCACCGGTAGCGCCATCTGCCCGGAGGCCAGCTCGGCCACCAGGCTGGTGTGCAGCTCATCCATCTCGTCATCATGTTCGGCCAGAGCGGCGGCGACAGAACCGTCGCGGTTGTACCAGGAGTCCGCCGCCTGGCGCCACATGCCCGAGGACAGCTCGCCCATCCGCTGAACCAGCCCGCGGCTGCGCGCCGTGAGATCCTGGCCGAGCGCATGGCTGCCCCGGGTGGCGATCTGCACGACCAGGTCGTGAGAGCGCTCGAGTTCGGGCACGATCCGCAGCACCGACAGCAGGAAACGCAGATCCGATGCGGCGGGGGAGTGCAGCACGATCTCCTGGTTGACCACCCCCTCGATCTCGACGTAGAGGGCGTCGATGACCTGCTCGCGCTCGGCCACCACCTGTGCCGCCTCAGTGCTGCTGTCCAGCAGGGCCTGAGTTGCTCCTGGCAGGTCTTCCGCGATCATGCCGAACAACTCGATGACCTTGGCTTCGATGGCCTCCAGCTCGCGGTCAAATTCTGCTCGGGACCCGGTCATGGCCGAAGCTTAACGCGCGCCGGCCCGGCGCCGGCCGCGACCCCGCGCGGGCCGGTCAGACGCCGGACGCGGCGGCCAGGTCGTCGTCCACGATGAGGGCGATCTTGCCCTGGGTGTGCCCCTGCTCCACGGTGCGGTGCGCGGCCGCGGCGTCCTGCCAGTAGTACCGGGCCGACAGGTGTACGGACAGGTCTGCGCTGTCGAACCAGGGCGCCATCCGGATGAGGCGGCTGCCGCTGGGTGCCCCGTCATACTGCTGCCAGTGCACCTCCCCGGTCCCAGGCAGCGGGCCGTGCACCGGGGTGGCGATGGTGGCCCCGGCGCGGGCCGCCCGGGCCGCGCCGTCCAGCGTCTGCGCGGCACAGGCCAGCACCTTTCCCGCTCCGCCATCGGTCACCTTGCGGACCTCATCCGGCCAGCCTGGAACGGTGTGGTCGACGACCACGGTGGCCCCGAGCCGGTGCAAGAACTCGTGGTGGCGGGGGCTGGCCGTGGCCACCACCACGGCGCCCAGCGCCCGCGCGATCTGCACCGCGAAATGGCCCAGCCCGCCCGCGCCCGCGGTGATCAGGACCTGGTCACCGGGCCCGGCGCCCAGGATGTCGGTCAGGCCCTGCTCGGCGGTCAGCCCGTCGATGGGCACGGCGGCCGCCTCGACCGCGTTCAGCGCGGCAGGGATCGGGGCCAGTTGCTCGATCGGGCACGTGACGTAGTCGGCGTAACAGCCGGCCAGCCCGGGATACCCGTATACCGGGGTGCCGTCGTCGAAGCCGGCGTCGCGCCCTTCGCCGCCGGATACCACACCGGCGAACTCGCCGCCGGGAATGTAGGGCAGCGACCCGCTCCACCCGCCGCGGCGCAGCGCCACATCCCACGGCCCGACCCCGGCCGCCAGCACCCGGACCAGGAGCTCGCCCGGCCCCGGGGCCGGGCGCTCGGCCTGGCCGGCCCGCAGCACGTCCGGGCCGCCGAACTCGTTCACCACGATCGCCCGCATGAGTACTTCACTACCCGGCCCGGGCCGACCGTGCACCCGCTGCTTTGCACCGCCGCTGACCTGACCTGACCTGACCTGACCTGACCCGACCGGCCGGCCGGCCTGATTTCCGCCGCTGACCTGGCCGGCCCGATACTGCAGGCATGTTCCTGCGACCCGGGGCCCGGGACAGTGCCGGGGCCCCAGCCGGCCCCAGGCCCGAAGTACGCGCCTTCCACGCCAGGCTGCCCGGCTACGCGGTGACCCCGCTGACCGGCGTGCCAGCCCTGGCCGCCGAGCTCGGCGTAGGACAGCTGCTGGTTAAGGACGAGTCCCGGCGCCTCGGGCTCCCGGCGTTCAAGATTCTCGGCGCTTCCTGGGCCATCGCCCAGCGGCTGGCCGCCAGATCCGGCCTGGCCGGCGAGCTGACCCTGGCCGTGCTGCGGTCCGCGGCCGTGGCCGCGCCGGTCACGTTCACCGCCGCGACCGACGGCAACCACGGCCGGGCCGTGGCGCGGATGGCGGCCCTGCTGGGCACCCGGGCCGACATCTTCGTGCCCGACGTGCTCGATCAGGCCACCACCGGGCTGATCGCCGGTGAGGGGGCCAGGGTCATCCGGGTGCCCGGAGACTACGACGAGGCGGTTGGCCGGGCCGCCCGGCATGCCGCCAGCCACGGGGCGGAGCTGGTGCAGGACACCGCGTGGGACGGATACCAGCAGGTCCCGGGCTGGATCGTGGAGGGTTACGGCACGCTGCTGGCCGAGCTCGACGACCAGGCCGACCCGGATCTGGTCGTCGTCCCGGTGGGGGTTGGCTCGCTGGCCCAGGCCGCGGTCACGCACTACCGGAGCCGTGCGCACGTAGCGTCGGTGGAGCCGGGCAGCGCCGACTGCGTCCGGCGCAGCCTGCTGGCTGGCCGGCCGGTCACCGTCCGCACCGGGGTGACGGCCATGGCCGGGCTGAACTGCGGCACGCCCTCCGCGCTGGCCTGGCCGCAGCTGCGGGACGGCCTGTCCGCCGCGGTGGCCGTGTCCGAAGAGGAGGCCGCGGCCGCCGTCCGTGACCTGGCCGCGCACGGCGTCCCGGCGGGGCCGTGCGGCGCCGCCACTCTGGCCGGCGTCCGGCGGCTGCCCCTTGGTGCGCTCGGCCTGGGCCGTGCGTTGACCATCGTGCTGCTGTCCACCGAGGGGCCGCGCCCCTGACCGAGAGGGCGCCGGCTGCCCGCGCCACGGCCAGGTTTGCCACCCGCTGGCCGGCCGGCCACGCTGAGATCGTGCCGGCCGTCATCGATACCGTGGCCTGGGTGCGGGTGGAGCAGGGCCGGATCCTGTGCGCCCGGCCACGTGGCCGGGGCATCTTCTACATCCCGGGCGGGAAGCGCGAGGACGGGGAGAGCGACCTGGAGGTACTGCTGCGCGAGGTCGCCGAAGAGCTGTCGGTCAGGCTGCGGCCGGAAACGGTCCGGCACGTGGGCACCTACACCGCGCCGCCGCCCGGCGGCCGCCCGGATGGGGCCATCGTGCGGATGAGCTGCTACACCGGCGATTACGCCGGGACGCTCCGGGCCAGCAGTGAGATCGACGAGTTCGGCTGGTTCGGCTACGCCGACCGCGCACGGGTGCCACCAGTGGACCAGCTGCTCTTCGACGACCTCAAGGCCGCTGGCGAACTGCGCTGACACCGGCCACCGGGGCGATGACGGTAAGCACGACCTTGCGGACGGCGGCCTCGGGCGGCGCCCCGGGCCGCCCGGCGAACAGCAGGTGCCCGGTCCCGATCAGCATGGCAGCGAGCGTGTTGACGTCGGCGTCAGCCGCGATGCGGCCCAGGTCGCGCTCGGCGGCCAGGTAGGCCGCGATTATGGCCGCGGCCTCGGTCAGCACCGGCACGCCGGCCGGCCAGGCCCGGCGCAGCCTGGCGCGCAGCGCGTCCCGGAACGTCACCAGGGGGACGATGGCCACCGCCACCGACCCGAACAGGCCCATCAGCGCGTCGGTGAGGTGGCCGACCACGGTGCCGCGGCCGGCCGACTCGCACAGTGCGGCCGCCTGCGGGGCCATCCGGCTGGCCCGGTCCAGCACGAACTCGGCCAGGAAGTCGTCGAAATCGGCGAAGTGCCGGTGCAGCACGCCCTTGGCGCAGCCCGCCTCGGCCGTCACCGCCCGGCTGGTCAGCGCGCTCGGCCCGTCCCGGAGCAGGACCCGCTCGGCGGCGCCGAACAGCTGCTCCCGCACATCGCGGAGGGCCACCCCAGTCGGCACCGCGGATCCTCTTTCCAGCCCGGGCCCAGCCCGGTGGCCGATTTCCTGCCCCGCCCAGCCCGGTTGCCGGGTGGGCACATGCCCCCTAAGGTGGGCGCGTGCCCACTATACCGCCGCCGGACACGCCGCCCGCCCCGCAGGAGCCGCATCAGCACCGGCAGATGGCCGAGTCGTTCGGGGTGGACGCGGAACGCTACGATCGCGCCCGGCCGCGCTACCCCAGCGCCCTGGTGGACCGGATCGCGGCCGCCAGCCCCGGGCCGGACGTGCTGGACGTGGGCTGCGGTACGGGTATCGCGGCCCGGCAGTTCCAGGCCGCCGGGTGCCGGGTGCTGGGGGTGGAGCCGGACGCGCGGATGGCTGATTTCGCCCGCCGGACCGGGGTCGAGGTTGAGGTGGCCACATTCGAGGCCTGGGATCCGGCGGCCCGGCAGTTCGACGCGGTCATCGCCGGGACGGCGTGGCACTGGGTGGACCCGGTGGCAGGCGCGGCCAAGGCGGCGCAGCTGCTGCGGCCCGGTGGCCGGCTGGCGCCATTCCACCATGTGTTCGAGCCCCCGCCCGAGGTGGCCAGGGCGGCCGCCGCGGCCTACCGCCGGGTGGCGCCCGGCGCGCCGGCCAGCCTCCCGTCCGGGGGGTCGGCCCTGGACTTGTACCAGCCGCTGTTCACCAAGATCGCCGGCGCGATCCGGGAGGTGGGCGGGTTCAGCGAGCCGGAGCAGTGGCGGTTCGACTGGGACCGTGTCTGCACCCGGGACGAGTGGCTGGACCAGCTGCCCACCACCGGGCTGCTCACCCGGCTGCCGCCAGGCAAGCTGGCTGAGGTGCTGGCGGACACCGGGGCCGCCATCGACGCGCTGGGCGGCAGCGTGACCGTGCGCTACGCCACGGTGGCCGTCACCGCGGCGCGGGCCCGGCTGCGATGACGGCGTGCCTGGCCCGGGGCGGGCCGGGCGCGCCCAGCCGCGCGGCTGACGGCCGCTAGGTGCTGGCCAGATGGTCGGCCAGGATCCTGCCGATGACCCGGGACGTGACGGCCACTTCGCCGGGATCGTCGCCGAGCGCGGCGGCCAGCACCTTCATAGCCTTCCAGATGGCCCAGCCACGTCCCCGGGTCCAGGTCGCCCGGTCCACGGGCAGGCGTTCCCGGAAGATCCGGGTGCTGTCGCCGGACAGGAACGTCCACGCGATCGTGGTGTCGCAGGCCGGATCGCCGACGCCGCTGGTGCCGAAGTCGATGACCGCGTGCAGCCGGCCGTCCCGGACCAGCAGGTTGCCCGGCTGCGCATCGCCGTGGAACCAGACCGGGGGGCCGGGCCAGGTCGCCGCCAGGGCGGCCTGCCAGACCTCGGCCGCCAGCACGGTGTCAATGTGGCCGCGCAGCGCGGCGAGCGCGGCCTGCGTCTCGCCGTGATAGACGGTAAGCGGGCCGCCGCGGAAGAAGTTGTGCGGCCCGGGCGGCGGGCCGCCGGCCGGGCCGACCCGGTACAGGGCGGCCAGGAAGCCCGCCAGATCGGCCGCGAACCGGGGCAGCTCACCGGCGGGCAGCCCGGCCGCCGGGACGCCATCAATCCACCGGTACACCGACCACGGCCAGGGGAACCCGGATCCCGGTTCGCCCACCCCCAGCAGCTCGGGGACCGGCACGGGCAGCTGGCCGGCCAGCACCGGCAGCCAGCGCTGCTCCTTCCGGACCCCCGGCACGTAATCCTCAGCGCTGGGCAGCCGGACCGACATGCCCGTGCCCAGCCGGAACGTTACGTTGTCCCAGCCGCTCCGCTCGACCGGCCGGACCGGCAGCTCAGCCCACTGCGGGAATTGCGTCCTGACCAGCCTGGACACCAGGCCAGCGGTGATGTCAGCCCTGCGCACCAGCCGATTGTCGCAACCGCCCGGGCCGGCCCCGGCAGGCGAGGTGGCCCGGCGCCCAGGGCCACGGGCGCCCGGACCACGGGCGCCCGGACCACGGGCGCCCGGACCACGGGGGCCGCCATCACCCGGTCGGGCGCTGCCCGGCGAGGTCCCGGGCGGCGCCGGCGATGTGACTGGCGCTGATACCGGCCGCGTCGAGCAGCTCGGCGCTGGTACCGGACCCGGGCATCTCGTAGACCGCGAGGTGCCGGACGGTCAGGTCGGCCGGCCCGGCACTGGTCAGCGCGTCGACAACCGCCGATCCGAGGCCGCCCTCGGGATGATGGTCTTCGGCGATGACCAGCCGGCCGCCGGTCGCCGCCGCCGCGGCGGCCAGGGTGCTGGTGTCGATGGGCTTGACCGAGTACACGTCGATGACCCGGGCGCTGATCCCGTCGGACTCCAGCTGCGCGGCCGCGTCCAGGCAGGCATGCAGCGTGACCCCGGCGCCGATGAGCGTGACCTGGTCGCCCGGGCTGGACCGGAGCACCTTGGCGCCCCCGATGGGGAACGTCTCCGCGCTGTCATACAGCACCGGGTACGCGCCGCGGGTGGTGCGCAGGTAGCTGATGCCCTCCCGGTCGGCCATCGCGCCGACCAGCGCGGCGGCGCTGGTCGCGTCGCTTGGGTACAGCACCGTGGAGCCGTGCACGGCCCGCATCATGGCCAGGTCCTCCAGCGCCATCTGGGACGGCCCGTCTGCGCCGATCTCCACCCCGGCGTGCGAGCCGGACAGGCAGATGCTGGCCTGTGAGATGGCGGCCATCCGGATGAAGTCGTAGGCCCGGGTGAAGAACGCCGCGAACGTCGAAGCGAACGGCCGGTAGCCGCGCACGCTGAACCCGACCGCGGCGGCCACGAGCTGCTGTTCGGCGATGAACATCTCGAAGTAGCGCTCGGGATAGGCCGCGGCGAACTCGTCGGCATACGTGGAGTTGCTGACCTCCCCATCCATGGCCACCACGTCCGGCCGGGCGCCGAGCGCGGCCAGCGCCTGGCCGTAGGCCTTGCGGGTCGCCACTTCGTCGCCCACCCGGTAGGACGGCAGCGTCACCGTGGCCGCCTCCCGGGACGCCGCCCGGCCGGGCGCGCCGGGCCCGGGTACCGGCCCGCGCACCAGCAGGCTGCGCTGGCCGCCGAGCTCGGCGATGGCCCGCTCGGCCATGGCCGGTGGCAGCGGCTTGCCGTGCCAGTTCTCGCGGTCTTCTACTTCGGAGAAGCCACGGCCCTTCTTGGTCCGGGCCAGGATGACGGTGGGCTGGTCGCCGCCCAGCGTTCCGGCGTGGGTCATGGTCCGGTCGATGACCGCGACATCATGGCCGTCGATGACGAACACCCGGGCGCCGAACGCCTCGGCCCGGCGGGCATAAGTGTCCAGGTCCCAGGACAGCTCGGTCGGGCCGCGCTGGCCGAGCCGGTTGACGTCGACCATCGCGATCAGGTTGTCCAGCTTGTAGTACGACGCCTTGTCCAGGGCCTCCCAGATCGAGCCCTCGGCCATCTCGCTGTCGCCGCACAGCACCCACACCCGGTAGTCCGCCCGGTCGAGGTACTTGCCGGCCAGCGCGACGCCGACCGCGTCGGGCAGGCCCTGGCCCAGCGAGCCAGTGGCGACGTCCACCCAGGGCAGCACGGGGGTCGGGTGGCCTTCCAGCGGTGACCCGAACCGGCGGTAACCGGTCATCAGCTCCTCGTCGGTCACCACACCGGCCGCCTTGAAGACCGAGTACAGCAGCGGGGACGCGTGCCCCTTGGAGAAGATCAGGTGATCATTGGCCGCGCTGGCCGGCTGATCCCAGTCGTAGCGCAGGTGGCGGGCGAGCAGCACGGCCAGCAGGTCCGCGGCGGACATGCTGGACGTCGGGTGACCCGACCCGGCCGATGTGCTGCACCGGACCGAGTCCACCCGCAGCTGCTGGGCTAGTTCGGCGACCGTGGCCAGGTCCGCGCCGGTCACGGCGGCAGTCGTGGATGCCATGAGAATTCCCTCCTGAAGCCTGACCGGGCCCCTACCCCGGCAGCCGCCCGAATCACCGGCCGGACCGGTGATGACACGGCCTGTTCACTGCGCGGCGCCGGAGCGCGCCCGTTCGGTAATCCGCTGTTTAGCATCATCCCAGAGCGGAGCGGCCCGGCCGGGACGGACCAGAACGTGAACACCGGGCCATGCTTCCGCCGAACGCCAGCTAGGGGATGCTGCCGGTCACCTTCGTGGCGGCCGTAGCGGGCAGCGCAAGTTCTGCAGCGTCCGGTGCGCCAGCCGGGTCAACGTGGCCCGCCACCGAGCCCGGCAGCGGGACGGCTGACGTCCAGGAAGCTGATGACCGCCGTCTCGAACTCCGGGGTGTGCACCGCGCGGTAATGATCGCCGGGCAGCCTGACGTACCGCCCGTCGCCCAGCGCGCTGGCCAGCGCCCCGGCCGTGGCGTCGTGGCCATCGTCGGCGCCGGTCAGGATCAGCGTGGGCACCGTGATGCGGGCCAGGGCCGCCTCCGGGGTGCTGACGAACGTGTCGAGCACCCGGGTCAGTGCGACCGGGTCGCCTCCGCTGGCCCGGACCCAGTCTTCCATGGCCTGCTCCGGTGACCCGGGCTGGAACGTGCCGAAGTTGGCCAGGATGTGCCGGTACCGCCCGCCGCGCCCCACGGTGTGGATGATCGCCTCCTGGCCCTGGCCGCCCACCACCGCGCGCCGTGGGGCGGCGCCGCGGGCCAGCATCCGGATCACCGTCCGGCCGCCCAGCGAGTAGCCGGCCAGATCGTAGTCGGTGACCCCCAGCTGGCTGATCAGGGCGAGGCCGTCGTCGGCCAGCACGTCCGGCGGGTAGGCGGCGGCGTCGTGCGGCCGGGCGCTGTCACCGTGGCCGCGCAGGTCAGGCATGATCACGCGGAAGCCGTGCGCCGCGAACTTCCCGGCCAGCCCACTGTCCACCCAGGTCATGGTGGCAGTTCCGGTGTAGCCGTGGATCAGGATCAGCGGCCGGCCGGCGCCCAGTTCCCGGTAGGCCAGCTGAACGCCATCCCGGCCCGGGAAATGGTGCACCGGGACATCGGTCACGTTCCTGCTCCGTACTCGTCGTGGCGGCGCATCCACAGCTGCGGCGGATCGCCTTCGTTGCGGCCCAGCGGGGTCCGGTCGAGGAAGCCGTAGTAGCCCATCATGAATTCCAGCCCGCGGGCGGTGGTGGAGTACGTCAGGTACACCGTCCCATCCCGGAGCGCGTAGCTGCTCAGCACCGGCGCCCCGGACAGATACGCCGCAGGCTCGGTGCCGCACTCCTCGGCCAGCCTGGTGGCGACCGGCGGGACGCCGCCGGCCAGCTGCGAGCGCCCGGCGAACAATTCCGCCAGCGTCCTGGGCCCGTCCGCGGTGTCGAAGCGGTAGTCCTTCCCGACCGCCACCCACGGCAGGTCGCGCCGCTGTGCCGCAAGCTGGTCACCGCGCCGGGTCAGCTCTTTCTCCGCCGCGAGCAACTGGTTGCGCGCCGCGAGCCACTCCTCGCGCGACGCGACCCGGTGCCGCACCATCAGGCATCTCCCTCATTCCTGCCGCGGGCCGGGCCCGCCGCCCGGCCAGCGGCGCCCCGGCTGGGCCCGGTCCCGGGTGACTACCAGCCCAGGACGTCGCACGAGGCGACCGGCTGGCTGATACCGGTAGTTTCCAGGATCGTACGGGACTGGCCGAGACCGAGCGTTATGCCAGACCCATCGCCCAGATCCGCATCATGCTGCTGGGCGAACACATTGTCCTTATAATCGCGCAGCTCGACGGTCAGTTCATCAATGGTGATGACCCGGTTCCCGATATTGGTGAGCGTCACCTGGTACGCGTTGAACGGTGTCCCGTGCGGTGCGATCTGGGTGACTCCGCCCACCGTGCGCTGGTTGGAGAAGCCGCCCCGGCAGGACGTGGACAGATTGGAGGAGCTAACACCCCGGGCCGCCGCCTGGAGCTGCGCGGAGTTTATTACATGGTGTTTCGTGAACCCGAACATCGCGTCTAGCAAGAGAAAGACCGCCAGCAGGGTGATCAGCACATCTGCCAGCCGGAAAAGTCTACGTTGGTACCGTATATCCATGCGCGCTTTCTGCCGGGGAAAACTGTTACATCATATCATACTTAGTAGCTTCCTATTAAAGGCGTCATAGCCGGGCTGGCGTCCCGCTGGCCGGTCAGCCGCCGGGTTCCGGCACATAGTGGCGGCTCAGGTCGGCCGGGTCGATCCAGACCCGCACAATCGCACGCGTGGACGGGTCACGGAACCGCTCCGGGGTCGGCACCCACGCCGCATCCGGCTGCGTCCGCTGCGCGTGCCGCCGCCGCTGCCCGATCCGCCCGCGGCCGGGCTGGCCGGCCGGCGGCGAGCCGGGCGCCGCACCGTCCAGCCCGGCCAGATCGGTCACCGCCGCCGCGGCCTCGTCGGAGTAGGCCGCGGCCAGCACCACGCCGACCCGCCGGCTCATCTCGGCCAGATCCAGGTGGCCCTGTGCGTAGTGCTCCCGGAGCAGGCTGAGCAGCCGTTCCCGGCCGGCCTCGGTGAGCACCGGCCGGGGGCCTGGCGGGGGCGTCCCGGGCACGGCTAGCTGTCCGGGCGGGTGACGACCGCCGTGCCGTAGGCCACGATCTCGGTGAGCTGCTGGCCGATCTCGGAGGAATCGAACCGCATCGCGACGACCCCGTTCGCGCCGAGCAGCCGGGCGTTCTCGATCATCCGGTCGATCGCGTGCCTGCGGCTGTCCTCGAGCAGCTCGGTGTACTGGGTCACCTCGCCCTGGCGCAGCGCCTTGAACCCGGCGCCAATCGACTTGACCGCGCCCATACTGCGCACGACCAGGCCGAACGCGACGCCAAGATCACGCTCGACGGTCAGGCCGGGCAGGGTCAGTGCGGTTGTCACCGGGAGACCGGCTGGTGCTGGTTGCGTCATACCGGTCATCGTAGGCACCCGGTCCGGCTCATTATCACCTACGGGATGACCAGCTGGCCCTTGCCGACCACCGTGACGCCGCCTTCGGACACCACGAACCCGCGGGCCCGGTCGTGTTCCTTGTCCACGCCGATCGTGACACCGCCGGGCACGACGACGTTCTTGTCCACGATCGTGTTCTCGACCACGGCCCGCGGGCCGACCCGGGTGTTGTTCAGCAGCACCGACCGGTCCACCCGGGCCCAGCTGCCGACCAGCGCGCCCGGCGACAGCACGGAGTTGCGCACCAGCCCGCCGGATACCACCGCGCCGTTGCTGACCAGGCTGTTCACCGCCATACCGCCCCGGTCGCTGTCGTCCTGCACGAACTTGGCCGGCGGCAGCGGCGGGATGTGGGTCAGGATCGGCCACCGGTCGTTGTGCAGCCGGAACGGCGGGTCCGCCGTGCACAGGTCCATGTGCGCGCCGAAGTAGGAATCGATCGTGCCCAGGTCCTTCCAGTAGCCCGCGTCGCGCTCACTGGCGCCTGGCACCTGGTTGCGGAGGAAGTCATAGACGTGCGCGGTACCGTTCCGGACCAGCATCGGGATGATGTCGCCGCCCATGCTGTGCCCGCTGCTGTCGCTGGCCGCGTCCTTCCGCAGCGCGTCCACCAGGACATCGCGGTCGAACACGTAGTTGCCCATAGACGCGAACGCCTGGTCCGGCTGGCCCGGCCGCCCGGGCGGCTCGGCCGGCTTCTCCAGGAACCTCTCGATGCGGTGACCGTCCGGTGCGGTCTGCGCGACGCCGAAACTGGTCGCTTCTACCCGCGGGACCGGGACACCGGCCACGGTGACCCCCGCGCCCCAGGCCAGGTGCGCGTCGATCATTTGCCGCGGGTCCATCCGGTACACGTGATCGGCCCCGAACACCGCCACCACGTCAGGCTGATCATCCTCGATGAGGTTCACCGACTGGTAGATCGCGTCCGCCGAGCCAACCTGCCAGTGCGGGCCGAACCGCTGCTGCGCGGGCACCGCTGTCACGTAGTTGCCCAGCAGGGCGTTCAGCCGCCAGGTGGTGGTCAGGTGGCGGTCCAGGCTGTGGCTCTTGTACTGGGTCAGCACGAAGATCCGCCGCCAGCCGGCGTTGGCCAGGTTGGACAGCGTGAAATCGATCACCCGGTACAGGCCGCCGAAGGGAACCGCGGATTTGGCCCGGTCGGCTGTCAGCGGGCCGAGACGCTGGCCGGCGCCGCCGGCCAGCACCATGCCCAACACCCGATGCCCAGCCATGTTGCACCCCCGGCCTCGACGCTGAGTGCCCTGGTGTCCCCGACCTCCCGCCGGGCGGTCTGCCTGCCCAGTTCACCACCATTCTGGCCTGCCGTCCGCAACCGGCAAGTAATGGGTAGTAACG
Organism: uncultured Actinomycetes bacterium; assembly: GCA_963834515.1. GTDB lineage: Bacteria > Actinomycetota > Actinomycetes > Streptosporangiales > Streptosporangiaceae > RYN-230. The sequence goes on from CAWICB010000007.1 coordinate 251,358, forward strand.
GGCAAAAAACTGGGACGCTGACGGCCACGTTAACGGTACAGATACCGGCAGGGCCAGCCCGCGCCGCGGGCGGGCCGCGGCCAGGCGGCACCGGGAGAGCGGCGCGAGTGGGTGTGCCAGGCTGGGGCCGTGCACCTCGGCATCCTCGCGCACAGCACCGAAGGCGCTGCGCTGTGCTTCCTCAGCTACTGCCGGGAAGGGTTCCGCCGGGCCGGCCGCCACGAGCACCCCGACGTCACCCTCGACTACATCGCGTTCGGCTACAGCATGCCCGCGTGGGAGGCCGGTGACCACGACGCGATCAGGGCCACGCTGGCCACCAGCGTGCAGCGGCTGGCCCGGGCGGGCGCGGACTTCTTCGCCTGCCCGGACAACACCGCGCATATCGCGCTCGAACGGCCCGGCCCCGATCTCGCGCTGCCCGGCCTGCACATCGCGGAGGTGGTGGCTGGCCAGGCGGCCCAGGCGGGCTGCCGGCGCGTTGCTGTGCTCGGCACTAAGTACCTGATGGCCAGCCCGGTGTACCCGCGGGCGCTGGCCGCCCACGGTATCGCGGCCGAGATCCCGGGCCCGGCCGACCGGGACACCATCAACCGGGTCATCTTCGGCGAGCTGGTGAACGGCGTGTTCAGCGACGAATCCCGCCAGCAGTACATCCAGATCATGGCGCGGCTGGCCACCCGTGGCTGTGACGCGGCCGCCCTGGTGTGCACGGAGATCCCGCTGCTGGTGACACCGGACGTGGCCCCGCTGCCCACGCTGGACTCCACCCGGCTGCTGGCCCGCGCCGCCTACGACGTGGCCGCCGGCCACACGGCCGGGCCGGCCTGGCGCGGCGGCCCGGTCCCGGCTGGCCCGCGGCCCAGCCGGTAGCGGTCAGTTCTTGCGGGCCACCCCGCCGTAGGCCGACGTTACCCCGGCGGGCTGGCGGTCGGCCGGGCCGGGACGCCAGGTGTGCACGTAGACCAGACCGGGCGGGACCAGGTCCAGCCCGGTGAAGAACCGGGTCACCTCGTCCCGGCTGCGCAGCGTCTGCGGCGTGGACACCCGCTCGTTGTACCGCTTCTGCGCCTCGGCCTGGGCGGCCGGGTCGGTGTCGCTGGCCGGGTGTGAGATGGCCAGGTAGCTGCCCGGCGGCAGCGCGTTCATCAGCTCAGCCACGATCCGGTACGGATCCTCGCTGTCCTGCACCAGGTGCAGGACACCGAGCAGCATCAGCGCGATGGGCTGGGCGAAGTCAAGGGTCTGCGCCGCCTCGGCCAGGATCGCGGCGGGCTGGCGGATATCGCCGTGCACGTACTGGGTGACCCCGTGCGGCCCGCTGGCCAGCAGCGCCCGGGCGTGGGCCAGCACGATCGGGTCGTTGTCCACGTAGACGATCCGCGCGTCTGGCGCGACCGCCTGGGCCACCTGGTGGGTGTTGTCCGCGGCCGGGATACCGGTGCCGATGTCGAGGAACTGCCGGATGCCGGCCTCGCCAGCCAGGAACCGCACCACCCGGGTCAGGAACGCCCGGTTGGCCCGGACCCGGAACCGCAGGCCCGGCGTGGCCGCCAGCACCCGCTCGGCCGCCTCCCGGTCGGCCGCGAAATTGTCCTTGCCGCCCAGCCAGTAGTCGTAGACGCGGGCCGGATGGGCCACGCTGGTGTCGATCTCAGTGGCGGGCCCGCTGGCCGCGGGCGGGGCCGGCCGGTCCCCGGCGGGCTGCTGCTCGGCCACGGCGTGTCCTCCCGGTGCTGGCGCCCGGTAGCGCTCGGCGAGCGGCGATGGTTCCGGGCGCATTCGTTGCCATCGTCCGGCTGCTGGGAGAGTATCAGCAAGAAGCACCCCGAAAGCGGCCGGTTACGTCTGTCACCCGCCGCTGCGGCAAGCACCACCTCTCACGTCCAGGCCCGGCAGGCGGGCTACTCGTCCTACCCCCGGCCGTTCTGCCAGAGCAAGCGCTCCACGTGCACCGACGTGGCTAACCAGCCCAGGAGTTCGTACGTCGGCCAACACGAGCCGTCGGTCCTGTTCAAGTCGGGCCTGCCCGGGTGATCCCAGCCGGGCGGGCGCGCTGGCGTAGCTCAGCACGGCAGCGCCCGGTGGCGGGCCGTCTCCGGGCGGCCCGCCAAGCCCAGGGTGCGCCACTCCGCGGCCCGGCGGCGGGACCAGCCACGCTGGCTGGTCCCGCCGTCAGCCGCGGTCCCGGCGCGGGTGGTGCTGGCGGCTGCGGCCGGGCGGCCAGCCGGGTGGCGGGTGGCCGCGGTCGCGGTGCTGCCCGTGCTCGATGGCCAGCCGGGTCAGCTCGACCCGCGACGTGATGCCGAGCTTGCGGAAGATCTGCCGCAGGTGCGCGGCCACCGTGTGCACGCTCAGGTACATCTGCCCGGCCACCTGCTGATTGCTCAGCCCCTGCGAGACCAGGCCGGAAATGGCCCGCTCGGTCTCGGTCAGGCTGTCCCACCCGCTGGCCGGGCTGCCGCCGGGCGCCCAGTGCCGGCGGCGCACCCCCAGCCGGCGCAGCCGGCGGCGCACCCGGGCCACGTCCCGGGCCGCGCTGGCCAGGCCGTACCCGCCCGCGGCCTGGTCCAGGTGGGCGATGCTGCCGTCCTGGTCGCCGTCCGCGGCCAGCAGCGTGGCCAGGTCCTCAGCCGCCGACGCGCGGGCCCAGGGGTCCGGGTGCTCGGCGGCGGCCTGGGCCAGCCGGTCCGGGTCGCGGCTCACGATGCCGCGGCAATGCGCGGCCGCGGTGGCGGTGATCTTGAGGACCGGGTTGAGCCGGGCGATCTCGTCGGCGATCCGGGCCACGTCGGCGGCCTGCTCGTGCTGGCCAGCGGCCAGCGCAGTACGGGCCAGCCAGGCCGGCGCGGCCGGCTCGCCGATCAGCACCGCGCGGCGGCCCGGCAGCCCGCGGTAGATCGGCCCGGCCAGCTCCATGGCCGCGGCCGGCCCGGACGCGGCCTCAGTGAGCTGTGCCTCGGCCAGCAGCGCTGCGGTGCGCGCGTACCACCCGCCACCCGGCGGGTAGAGCTGCCGGTTCCGCAGGTGGCCGGCCGCGGCCCGCAGGTCGCCGCGGCGCAGCGCCACGGTACCCAGCACGCTCAACGCCACCGAGCAGTGCAGCGGGAAACTCTGGGCCCGCGCGGTCCGGAGCGCGGTTTCCGCCCCGGCTGCGGCGGCATCGGTCCGGCCCAGCGCCAGGTCGACCCGGGCGCGCAGCAGGCCCGGCACTGGCTCGGTGCCGGACGAGCGCAGCGCCTGGACATCACCGGCGGCGGCCTGGATGACCGCCGAGGCCTCGTCCAGCATGCGCAGGTCGACCAGCATTGCGGCCAGCGTGAGCAGCGGCTGGAAGTGCCTGGTATCCGGTGCGACGCCGCTGATCCGGCGGACCGCGCTGCGGGCGTACCCGAGCCCGCGGCTGGCCCAGCCGTCATCCCAGCCAATGGCGGCCAGCACCAGCTGCGCGCCGGCCACCGCGGCCACCCCGTACTGGCCGGGCGCGGCCAGGATGGTCTCGGCCAGGTCCCGGGCGCGGGCCGTATCGCTCAGCACGGTCCGCGCGTGCAGCTGCGTGACCAGCGCCTCGTCGCGCAGCCGGCCGGACAGGCCCGGCCCGGCCAGCACCGCCCCGGCCGCGGCGTCCGCCTCGGCGGGCTGGCCTTTCATGGCCAGGACGGCGGACATTGCGCAGCGCAGCGGGGCGGCCGTGGCGGTAGGCAGCGGCTGGGCCAGCGCCACCCGCGCGATGTTCTCGGCCTCGGCCACCCGTCCGGCCGCGGCCAGCGACTCGGCGGCCCGGGCCGACCGCGGCAGCCAGTCCGGGTTGGCTGGCGGGGTCAGCTCCAGCGCCCGCAGCGCCAGGTCGGCGGCGGTCTGCGGAGCCGCGCTGAGCGCCGCGGCCGCGGCCTGGTCCAGCCCGGCCAGGGCGGTGGCGTCGCCTGGCCGGGCGCTGGCCAGCAGGTGCGCTCCGGCCGCCGCCGCCGAGCCGCCCCGGGCCAGCAGGATCCCGCCGAACTGGCGGTGCAGGGCCAGCCGGGCCGGCTGCGGCACGGACTCGGTCACGGCCTGCCACACCAGGCCGTGCCGGAACGTGAAGTCGTCCGTCCCGGCCGTCAGCAGCCCCGCCTGCAGCGCCTCGGTCAGCTCGGGGAGCAGCGCCGCTGGCGCCTCACCCAGCATTTCGGCCACGTCCTCCAGCCGGAACGAGTGGCCGAGCACGGCCGCGGTCTCCAGCAGCGGCCGGAGCCGCGCGCTGCGCCCGGCCAGCCAGGCCCGCACCGCGAGCTGGACCCGGTCCGGCAGCCGGGCCGAGCTGAGCGTGGCCCGGCCCCGGGCGACCTGGACGCCGTGTTCCTCGCGGAGCCCGCTTAAGAGCTCCACCAGCAGGAACGGGTTGCCGGCGGCACCGGAGGCCAGCTCGGCCAGGCCGGCCTCCGGCGCCCCGCCCAGCGTGCCGGTGACCAGCTCCGCAACCGCGCCGTCCGCCAGCGGGCCGAGCGTGACCCGCGCCGCGCCAGCGCGCTCCAGCAGATCGAACAGCAGCGCGGCGCCGCTGCCGCCCGCCGTGCTCCGGGCCAGCTGCCAGGCCACCGGATAGGCGGCCAGCCGTCCCGGCAGGACGCGCAGCGCGGCGAGCGTGGCCCGGTCAGCCCACTGCACATCGTCCAGGCTGACCAGCACCGGGCCGTCTCCGGCCCGCTGCTCGAGCAGGGTGCGGAACCGGTCCAGCAGCCAGCTGCCCAGGCCGGCGGGATCCGGGCCGCCGGCCCGGCCGGCCACGGGCCGGGCGGTCCGTGCAGCGCGGCCACCAGCGGGGCACCTGGCCCCGCCCCGCCCAGCTCGTCCGCAGCCGCCGTGACCAGCGCGAACCCGCGCCTGGCGGCCTCGTCGACGGCCAGCCGCAGCAGGCTGGACTTCCCTATCCCCGGCTCGCCCTCCACGAGCAGTACCGCGCCGCCGCGGGCCGGGCCGCGGCGGACGAATTCGAGGGTGATCTGCTGCTCGCGGTCACGTCCCCACATGGCCGCGCCCCCGGCTAACCGACCGGCGTGACTCCCCGTTAATGCTCCCCATTACCAACCTCACCAGCCGCCACACCTCCGTGCCTTATGGCGGGCAATCCTGGCGTCATTGTTACCCGCTCATTGGCGTGCTGCGTGGATAACCCACCAATTGCGGCCGATCGGCCAAACTCAGGGGTGCACCCGCGCCCGGCTGGCCAATTTTCGTCACATTGGCCACACCGATCTGGGAAACGGCTAGCCCGCCGCGCCGGGCGGGCACCCGGAGATGTCCCCGTGGTCAACGGCGGGCCCCCACTGCGCCGGACCACGGGGACGGCTCACAGGGTCCCCAGTGATTATCCCTGTGTGCTGGTCACAGGCTCGCCCGCCGCGGCGCACCCCGCATCCTTAATCCGGGTACCCATTTCCACTGCGGCCCGCCTGGTTCGGCTACCCTGACCCGGGGAAGACAGTGCAGGGTAGGCGGCACCGTAACCACGCCCGGGGAGGCCTGATGAACGGGCAGTCGGGAAGTGTGTTTGGTGGCCCGGACTCCGGGCCAGAGGACGAGCTGGGCCCCGAGACACCGGCCCCGCGGGATGACCTGGGCGGCCCTGACCCGGCCGGCCAAGAGGACGAGCTGGGCCCCGAGACGCCGGCTCCGCGGGATGACCTGGGCGGCCCTGACCCGGCCGGCCCGGAAGACGAGCTGCGGACCCAGGGCTAGCGGCTGATCAGCGGCCGGTGAACGCGGGCGGGCGTTTCTCGGCGAAGGCGCGCTGGCCCTCCCGGTAGTCGGCGGACTGGAAACAGGCCTCGATCATCGCCTCGACCCGGGCGGTTGCGGGCTGCCCAGGGCACGTGGCCGCGGCCCGGATCGCGGCCTTGCAGGCGGCCATGGTGAGCGGCGCGTTCTGTGCCATGCCCCGGGCCAGGGTCATCGTCTCCCCGGCCAGCTGGTCAGCTGGGACGACCCGGTTGACCAGCCCCATCTGCAGCGCTTCGGCGGCCGTGAAACGCCGGGCCGACAGCAGCACCTCCGATGTCCAGGCCGGGCCGATCACGGCCATCAGGGCGGTCACGCCGGTGAATCCGTACCCCAGCCCGAGCCGGGCGGCCGGGATGCCGAACTGGCTGCCCGCGGCGGCCAGCCTGATATCCGCCTGCAGCGCGGTGAGCAGCCCGCCGCCCAGGCAGAACCCCCGGATCATGGCGATGACCGGCTTGTCCAGGCTGGCCCAGGCGTGGCCGATGGCCGCGTAGCTGCGGTCGAACTCGGCCCGCGCGTCCGGCGAGGTCCGCTGCTCGCCGAACTCGGAGATGTCCGCGCCGGCCGTGAACGCCCGGTCCCCGGCGCCGGTGACGACCACCACGCGGACGCTGGCGTCCGCGTTGAGTTCGCTCAGCCGCCCGGGCAGCGCGGCGCGCATCTCGCGGGTGAGGGCGTTCCGCTTAGCAGGGTTGCTGAACGTCAGCACGGCGATGCCGTCAGACACCTCGGTGAGCAGCGATCCGGTCATGCGGGTCCTCTCAGATCACGCCGTCGGCGCGGAGCCGTCCGATCTCCGCGCTGGGGTAGCCAAGCTCGGCCAGCACCTGGTCGGTGTCCGCGCCGGGCTCCGGGCTGGGGGCCCGGACGGTGGGCGGCCCGCCGGTCATCCGCACCGCGTTCCGCACCAGGTCCAGCCGCCCGAGGGCCGGGTGCTCGACCGGCTCGGTCATGGCCAGGTGGCCGACCTGCGGGTCGGCGAACACCTCGTCCATCCGGTAGACCGGGCCGCACGGCACCCCGGCCTGGTTGAGCGCCTCGACCCAGTCCGCCGTGGTCCGGGTGCGCAGCCGGGCGGCGACCAGGGCGTTCAGCTCGGCCCGGTTGGCCGAGCGCTTGGCCTGGGTGTCGAAGCGCGGGTCGGCCGGCAGGCCGGGCAGGCCGATCACCTGGCACAGCTGGCGCAGCAGCCGCCCCCCCGCGGCGCCGATGTTGAGGTACCCGTCCGCGGCGGCGAAGCAGCCCATCGGCACGCTGGTCGGGTGGTGGTTGCCCGCCTGGGCGGGCACCTCGCGGTCGATGGTCCACCGCGCGGCCTGGAAGTCCATCATGGCGATCATCGACTCCAGCAGCGACGTCTGCACCCAGCGCCCGGTCCCGGTCCGTTCCCGGTCGTGCAGCGCGACCAGCACGCCGATGGCCAGGTAGAGCCCGGCCGCCAGGTCAGACACCGGGATGCCGGCCCGGGTCGGCTCGCTGCCCGGCAGCCCGGTCACGCTCATCAGGCCGCCCATGCCCTGCGCGATCTGGTCCACGCCGCCGCGGGCCGCGTACGGGCCGTCCTGGCCGAACCCGGAGATCGAGCCGTAGACCAGCCGCGGGTTGCGGCGGTGCACCTCGGCAAAGCCAAAGCCCAGCCGGTCCTTGACCGGGGGCCGCATGTTCTCGATCAGCACGTCGGACCGGTCCGCCAGGCGGAGCAGCACGTCACGGCCGCCCGGCGCCTTGAGGTCCAGGGTCAGCGACCGCTTGTTCCGGTGCAGGTACTGGAAGTCGCAGTCGTGCCGGGATTCGTCGGACGCGCCGTGGGCGGCGTGACCGGGCGGCGGTTCCACCCGGATGACGTCGGCCCCCCAGTCGGCCAGCTGGCGGACGCAGGTCGGGCCGGCCCGCGCCACGGTGAGGTCGATGACCCGGATGTCGCCGAGCGGGAGATGCCACACCCGAACGACGGTACGCACGATCCGGCCCGGCGGCCAGCGGGCCCGCCGGGCACCTGCCCGGACCCGCGGGCGGTCAGGGCAGCGGCCAGGTGTGCACCGGCTCGTTGCTGTGCATGTGCTCGATGTAGCGCTGGGTCATCAGCCGGAGCGCTTCCGGGCGGTCGGCGCCGCGCGCGGTGAGCGCCCGGACCGTAGCCACCTGCCAGCTGGCGCCGGTCTGCCCGGTCAGGCAGCGCTGCTGGATGATGCCGAGCAGCCGGTCGGCGTGCGCCGGGCTGACCCCCCACCGGGACAGCCCGGCCCGGGCCAGCGGCAGCAGGCGGCGGAGCACCAGTTCCGGGGCGGGCACCTCACCCAGGCCAGGCCAGTACAGCCGGGCGTCCAGCCCGCTGCGGGCCGCCTCACGGAGGTTCTCGGCCGCGGTGGCGAACGACATCTGCGTCCAGACCGGGCGCTGCCCCTCGGCCACGGCCCGGACCAGGCCGTAGTAGAACGCCGCGTTGGCCACCACGTCAGCCACGGTCGGGCCGGCCGGCAGCACCCGGTTCTCCACCCGCAGGTGCGGCCGGCCGGCCACGGCCGCGTACACCGGCCGGTTCCACCGGTAGATGGTCCCGTTGTGCAGGCTCATCTCGGCCAGCTCCGGGCAGGTGCCGCCCTCCAGCACGGCCAGCGGGTCCTCGTCCTCGCAGATGGGCAGCAGCGCGGGGAAGTACCGCAGGTTCTCCTCGAACAGGTCGAACACCGACGTGATCCAGCGCTCGCCGAACCACACCCGGGGCCGCACGCCCTGGTGCTTGAGCTCGTCCGGCCGGGTATCGGTGGCCTGCTCGAACAGGGTGATCCGGGTCTCCTGCCACAGCTCCCGGCCAAACAGGTAGGGGGAGTTGGCGGCCAGCGCGACCTGCGCCCCGGCGATGGCCTGGGCCGCGTTCCAGTAGCTGGCGAACGCTTCCGGGCTGACCTGGACGTGCAGTTGCACGCTGGTGCAGGCGGCTTCCGGGGTGATGCTGCCCGCGTGGGTGAGCAGCTGCTCGGCGCCCTCGATATGGATCCGCAGATCCTCACCGCGGGCCGCGAAGATCTGCTCGTTGAGCACCTTGTACCGCTCGTTGGCGGACAGCGTGCCCTCGTGCATGTCCTCCTCACCCAGGGTGGGCAGGATGCCGATCATGAGCAGGCGGCTGCCGGTCCGGCGGGCCTTGCTGTCCCCCGCATTGAGGCTGGCCCGGATCTCGGTTTCGAGTTCCGCGACCGTGTCACCGGCCAGCGGCCGTGGCGGCACATTGATCTCCAGGTTGAACTGGCCCAGCTCGGTTGCCCAGGCGGGGTCGGCGATCGCGTCCAGCACCGCGGCGTTGCGCATCGATGGGCAGCCGGCCGCGTCGACCAGGTTCAGCTCGATCTCCACCCCGACCTGCGCCGGGTCAGCCTCGAACAGCTGCTCGCGCAGCATCCGCGCGAACACGTCCAGTGAACGCTGCACCTTGTCCCGGTACTTGCGCCGGTCTTCGCCGCTGATTGTGACGGCCTGAATGTCGCGCCCCATTAGCCCCCCGCTCGCCGGAGACAGCGAGATTACGTACCCCGGTGGGCACCTTTCTCACACAGTCGCATGCCATCGCCGCCCGCGCTAGAGGCGGTCAGCAAGTGACCAGCGGGCTGTCGGCTCATTGCCAGCTTTCGTTCAGCTGACTTGCAGCTCCAGGTGCAACAGTCAGGAGACCAGCACGGGGGACGTGCGTGGCCCGCGCATCGTGAGGCATCCGCCCATGCACGCGCGCCGCTGGAACCCAGCGAACCCGCCGCAAGCGTCCCCTGGGGAGTGCCGGATGAGCCCGGCCCAGAGCGAGATCGGGGTAGCGCGGTGATGGGGGCAGCGCACGAGTATGACCCAGGCTTCAGGCAGGTGACGCTGCCGGCCGCGGGGCCGGCCGCCGGGCTGGCCCGGCAGGCGGTCCGGGCGGCGGTGGCCGACTGGCGGCTGGCGTACCTGGCCGACGAGGCGGTGCTGCTGGCCTCCGAACTGATCACCAACGCCATCCAGCACACCGGGCCGGACACGCCCACGACCGTGCTGCGGATCGAATACGCCGGGACCTGGCTGCGCATCGAGGTGCACGACGGCTGCCCGCGGCAGCCGCGGCCCCGGATCCCGGACAGCCTGGACGAATCGGGCTTCGGTCTCGTGCTGGTGGATGCGCTGGCGGCCAAGTGGGGCGTGCAGCGGACCGCATCGGGCAAGGCCGTGTGGGCCGAACTAGACGCCCGGCCGGGCGGTGCTGCCGAGTAGCCGCCGCCCGGCCGGGTTAAGCCAGCACCGGCCCGCCCGATGCCCGCCCGGGCCGGTGCCGGGCGGCCCGGCCCGCGCCTCATCCGCCAGGCATGATTCCCCCGGCCAGCGCCGGCTGGCCACCCCAGCCAGCCGCCGGCCGCGGCCCCCCGTCCCGCAGCCAGCCCGGGCACACCATCCGCTGCGGGTGACACGGCACCCGGCCAAACTGGGCAGGCTAGGAACACGGGCAGAGCCGGGTAGCGCTGCCCCGTGACGCCGTGAACCGGGAAGGATCTTTGATCATGAGCATGCCCGCGAAGGTAGACGTCGACGAAACCACCCAGAATGCGCTGAACGGGCTGGCGGTGGGCGACCTCGACATGCTGGCCGAGGGCCTGGAACTCCGGGCTGAGTGGCAGGCCAGGAGCGGCCTGGACGACCGTTCCTTCGCCCTGGTCAAGCTGGCCGCGCTGATCGCGCTCGACGCGCCCCCCGCGTCCTATCTCTGGCAGGTGAGCAACGCCCTGGATGCCGGGGCCACCCCAGCCGACCTGGTCGGCGTGCTCATCGCCATCGCCCCTCAGGTCGGCGGGCCGAAGATCGTGGCCGCGGCGCCGGAACTCATGATCGCCCTCGGCCTGTCCCTGCCGGAAGGGCCCGGCGAAGCATAGTCATCTGGCGCCCGGCCCCGGGCGCCCGTCGAGAGGAGCCAGATGTGATCAGGAGACGACGTCCCCTGCTGCGCGCGGCCGTTGTCGGCGGCGGCGCGTACATGGCGGGCAAGAGCGTGGCCCGGCGTCAGGGTGACGCCGCCGCGGCCGAGGACGACCAGAATCAGCGGATCAGCGACCTGGAGCAGCAGCAGGCACCGCCACCGGAACAGGCGCCGCCGCCAGCGGCCGCCCCGCCGGCCGGCTCGGCCACCATCGACCAGCTGAAGCAGCTGGCCGACCTGCACCAGCAGGGTGTGCTGACCGACGCCGAGTTCGCTGCGGCCAAGGCCAAGCTGCTCGGTACGTGACGCTGCGGACAGGAGCGAACCGTGACCACCGGGGACTATGACGCCCCACCGCCAGCCCCGGCGCTGCTGACCGGGTCCTGGCAGGCGGCCATGCTGCTGGGAGCGCTGACCCTGATCCTGGGGATCATCGTGACCGCCCATCCGACCGGGTCGCTGAACGTGATCGCGGTCCTGCTCGGCATCCTGCTGATCCTGTCCGGCCTGTTCCACCTGGTCCGGGTGTTCGACCCGGGCGAACCGCACCGCATCTGGCTCGGCATCGCCGGCCTGCTGTTCATCGTGATCGGCGTAGTGCTGATCCGGCACCTGCACCTGACCAGGTCGCTGATCGGGCTGATCATCGGCATCACCTGGATCGTGCAGGGGCTGGCCGCGCTGATCGGCGGGATCGGCGGCGGGGCCCGGGAGGGCCGGGCCTGGTGGATCGTGTTCGGCGTGGTGAGCCTCATCGCAGGCATCGTGGTCGCGGCCACGCCGGCGTCCTCGCTGACCCTGCTGGCCGTGCTGGTCGGCATCTGGTTCATCGTGATGGGGATCTTCGAGATCATCGGCGGGTTCCTCCTGCGCCACGCGCTGCACCGGGAACTGGCCCCGGTCTAGCCCGGCGGCACCGCCGGGCCGGTCAGCTGGCCCGGCGGTGCCGGATGAGCCGCCGCTCCGGCAGTTGCGCCAGGTCCGGCTCGGCCGGGTCTGCCGGGCCGGCCGCGGGGGCCGGGATCAGCCGCGGCCCGTACCGGCGGGCCAGCGGCTCGGCCGTGACCCCGTGCAGCAGCACGCTGAGCAGCACCGTGAACGTGATGACCGCGACCGGGCGGGCCGCCGTGGCCGGGCCCAGGTCTTCGAGCGCGAGCAGTGCGAACACCACCGAGGCCAGGCCCCGCGGGCCGAACCAGCCGATGAAGACGACCGCCAGCCGGCCCAGCCCGCCGCCGGCCAGCGCCAGCGCCACCGGCACCATCCGGATCACGGTCAGGCTCAGCAGTGCATAGCCGGCCGTGGCCCAGGACAGGGACTGCAGCGTGGGCACCACGGCGATGGCCCCGAACGCCAGCCAGACCAGCAGCGACACCAGGCCCCCGGTCTCCTCGACGAACGGCACCAGCCGCTCGCCGCGGCGGCCGCCCAGCGCGCGGTAGGCCAGGCCGCCCACGAACGCCGCGATGAACCCGTTGCCGTGCAGCGCCAGCGCGGACGCGTAGGCGCAGGCGGCCAGGCCCAGCACAGCCGGGCCCGCGAACCCTTCGGCGGCCCAGTCCCGGCGCCGGGCCAGCTGCATCAGGTAGCCGCCCACGCCGCCGACGGCCCCGCCGACCAGCACGCCCAGCACCAGCTCGGCGGCCGCTTCGGCCGGGCCAACGCTGTGCTCGTGCGCGGCCGTCGCGGCGCCGGCCAGGGCGACCAGCACGAACGGCGTGGCGATGCCGTCGTTGAGCCCGCTCTCGACGTTGATCAGCCGCCGGATCCGGGCCGGCACCACCGGGTTGACCATGATGCCCGCGCCGAGCGCCGCGTCGGTCGGGGCCAGCGCCGCGCCGATGACCAGGGCCAGCCAGCCGGTCAGGCCGGGGAACAGGGCCAGCGCCAGCAGCGTGCCCAGGCCGATGGTCAGCGGCAGCCCGATGCCGAGCAACCGCAGGCACAGCCCGGCGTCGGCACGCAGGTCGCGCAGGCCGACCCGGGAGGCGTCGGAGAACAGCACCAGGACCAGGGTGGCCTCGGCCAGCACCTTGACCGTCTCATGCGACGGGGTAGTGCCCAGCGGGGCGAGCGGCCCGTGCGTGAGCAGCACGCCGGCCAGCACGAACATGATCGGCGCGGTGACATCGAAGCGTTCCAGCCGCGCGGACAGCGTGCCCCAGCCGAACAGCAGCGCGGCGACGACGGCCAGATCGGATGCGCTCACCAGTCTCAGCCTCGGGGCTCCGGGGCTGGCCCGCATCATCCGGCCAGGATGACGGGCCGGCTGGTCATCCGCTCCGGATGAGGCGGCCGTCACCCTGGTGCGGCATCGTCGGTCCAGGATCGGAAGCCGGCCGTGACCGGGGGGCAGGCGGTGTAGGCATGGTGCTCGACCTGCTGCTCATCGGCCTCGGCATCACCCTGGAGCCGTTCCCGGTCACCGGCTTCATCCTGCTGCTGAGCGCGGAACGCGGCATCATCAAGGGCCTGGCCTACGTCCTCGGCTGGCTGGCCTGCCTGGTCGTGGTGATCGCCGCGGTCTTCCTGGCCACCGGGAACCAGCCGCCCAAGTCGGGGTCCACCGAGTCGACCGCCCTGCTGGCGGTCAAGCTGGCCCTGGGCGTGGTGCTGATCCTGGTCGCCGTCCGGCAGCACCGCCGCCGGGGCCGGCCACACAAGACACCGGCCTGGATGGGCCGGCTGGACCACGTCTCGCTGTGGGCCGCGGCCGGGCTGGCCGCGTTCCTGCAGCCGTGGACGCTGGTGGCGGCGGGCGCGGCCACCGTCGCCTCGGCCAAGCTCGGCACCGCCGGCAGCTACCTGGCGCTGATCGGCTTCGTCCTGCTGGCCACGTCCAGCTTCCTGGTCATGGAGCTGTACGCGGCGTTCGCGCCCGCGTCCGCCGAGCCCCGGCTGCAGCGGCTGCGCACCTGGCTGGACACGCACACCGACCAGATGATCGTGGGGATCTGCCTGCTGCTCGGCTTCTGGCTGGCGGGCAAGAGCATCTACCTGCTGGTGAGCTAGCCGATGCAGCGCTCTGGCCAGCCCATCCAGCCCGGTTCCGGGCCGCGCCCGCGCCGGGCCGGGGAGAGCCGGTGGCCCATGGCGCTGGCCGTGCTGGCGGCGGGCGGGCTGCGCGCCGTGCTCCCGCCGGCCCTGCGGAACGGGGATGCCCGGTGGGCGTTCATCGTGGTCGTCGCGGTCCTGCTCGGCATCCTCATCATCGGTGACCCGGGCCGCATCGACCGCGACTCGACCTGGCTGCGGGCGCTGACCGGGTCGCTGATCGGGCTGATTACCGCGGTGAACGCGGTAGCCGCGCTGCGCCTGCTGGCCGGGATCATCCGGGTGGCCCCGTTCAGCGACGACGCCAACGTGCTGCTGGCCAGCGGCGGCGCGATCTGGCTGACCAACGTGATCGCCTTCGGGCTGTGGTACTGGGACCTGGACCGTGGCGGCCCGGCCGCCCGGGCCCGTGGGGCGGGTGGCCGCCCCGCGTTCGTGTTCCCGGAGATGACCAACCCCGAGTTCGCCGGCCCGGGCTGGGTACCGACGTTCCTCGACTACCTGCACCTCTCGTTCTCCGCCGCCATGGCCTTCAGCCCGACCGACGTCTCGGCGATCCGGCCCTGGGCCAAGCTGCTGATGATGGCCGAGGAAGCGGTCTCGCTCGTGGTGGCCGTGCTCGTGGTGGCCCGCGCGGTGAACATCCTGCGCTGACCCGGTCAGCCAGAACGCCCGGGCCGGGTGCTCACCACCGCCGCGCGCGCGGCCGCCGGGGATGGGCCGGCCGGAGCGTGGGCCGGTGCGGCGGCCGCCGGCCTGCCGGCGGCGCCTGCTGGGCCGGGCCGCGGAACGCGGCCACCAGCCGGGCCACCAGGGTGGCCAGGAACACCTGGCCGGTCAGCGCTTCCATGACCGCGAGGGCCCGGCCGGCGTTGCCCGCCGCGGTGAAGTCCCCGTAGCCGAGCGTGGTCAGCGTGGTGAAGCTGAAGTACTGGTACGTCTGCGTGCTGGCCACCTTGCCGTCGGCGAAGAACGGGGCGCTGGCCAGGTGGTCGATCCCGGCGTAGATGGCCGCGAACATCAGGCCGATGATGAGGTAGGCGCTCAGCGCGCCGTAGATGCTCTGCAGCGTGACGACCGGGCGGGCCAGCACGCGGCGCACGATGAGCCCCGCGGTGACCAGCAGCATCAGTGCTTTCCACAGGTCGGCGGCGGCGGCCCCGTCCGGGGTGCCGGTCAGGTCGGCCGCCAGCGCCGCCACGCAGCCGAGCGCGGCTACTCCGCCGGCCACTGCGGGCCACGGCGGCGTGAGCCGCGACGTGCGCAGGGCGAGCAGCAGGACCACCACGAACAGCAGGATCTGCAGGTTGACGGTCAGCTTCGCGTTGCTGAACGCGGACAGCAGGTAGGTCGCGATGAGCACGAGCAGCAGCAGGCCGTACCGGCCCCCGGTACCGGGCCGGCCTGGCCGCGCATGCTGCGCCGGGCCGGTGGCTGTGCCTGCGCCATCCCTGGCCCGGCCCGGTGCCCGTCTGGTGACGAAGCTGGTGACCGCGGGCTAGGAAGCACTCCCGCCGTGCAGCGCCTCCTGGATCTCCTGCTCGTCCTGCTTGGACAGCGAGGTCTTCAGCACCGTGCCGCCGTACTTGCTCAGCCGCTCGAGCGCCTTGTCCGGGGTCACCTTCTCGACCATCAGGAACAGCGCCGAGGTACCGGGCGTGATCATGCCGCGGACCTGGTCCTGGAACTGCTGGTCGATGCTGCTCTTGGCAATCTTGCCCATCAGTGCGCCCAGGCCGGCGCCGATGGCCAGGCCGAACACCGGGATGAAGAACAGCAGGCCGAACAGGAGCCCCCAGAACATGCCCCAGCTCGCCCCGGCGCCGACCGGGTGGTGGCTGGTATGCACGTGGTACTTGCCCTCGTTGTCGCGGACGATGACCGCGATCGCGTCCGGCTCGATGATCAGGTCCCGGGCCATGCCGCGGGCTTCTTCGGCGGCTTGCTCGGCAGTGCCCTCGTCCGGGTACCCGATCGCGATCAGGTCAGCCATGGATGCTCTCTTTCTGTGCTGAGGCCAGCAGGGATCGGTTCAGTCCATCAAGACCGGGCCGGTCCCGGCCCACCCGTGACGGGTGATAAGCACTGGGCCGGGTAACCACACCAGGCCTAATTTCACCCGTGATGAGTGGGGTGCGGCGGCCGGTGACGCGGGAGCGTGGAACCGCACCACGTATCCCGACCTGCTGGGGGCTCCGTGACATCGCCGTATTACGAGATCCGGGTGGCCGGGGTCCTGCCGCCGGAGGCCCTGCTGGACTTCGAGCGGCTGACCGCCTCGGTGGAACCGGTGGAGACCGTAGTCCACGGACCGTTGCGGGATCAGGCCGCGCTGCACGGGCTGCTGGCCCGGCTGCAGACGTTCGGCGTGGAGGTCCTGGAGGTACGCCGGCTGCACGAGCAGGGGCCGCCGCCCGCAGCCGCTGACCAGCCCGATGGGTGAGCCCGGCGGGCCGGTCAGATCAGCTCCAGCTGCCTGGCCCGGCGCACCGCTTCACCGCGGTGCGCTACGGACAGCTTGCGGTAGATGCTCCGCAGATGGGTCTTGACGGTGTTCACCGAGATGTACATCTCGCCCGCGATCTCAACCGTGCTGAGCATGCCGGCCAGGTGCTGCAGCACTTCACGCTCCCGGTCGCTGAGCGGCTCGATGACCGGCGGGGCCGGCTGGCCGGCCGGCTGCGGTGCCGGGGCGGCCACCTGGGTCACGACGCCGGGCTCGAGCAGCTCACGGTAGGTGTGAGCCAGTTCCGGGTCGCTGCGCAGCACTGGCCGCAGCCAGCTCTTCTCCAGTGCGAACGGGAGCCTGAGCTGCTCTGGGCGGGCCAGCCGCAGGGCCCGCTCCAGTGCCCGGCGGCCACGCGCCGCGTCGCCCGTCTCGTAGCTGAGCCGGGCCTCGACCAGGCAGGCGGCCAGCCCGCCGTCGTCGGCGGCGGCCGCGCTCTCGTGCCCGGCGTCCAGCGCCTGCCGGGCGCCCTGGTGATCGCCGGCCAGCAGCAGGGCGTGGGCCAGGGCCACGGCGGCTGGACCCGGCAGCGAGCCGGCCCGGCCGGCCGCGATGACCGCGGCCTGCACGTCGCCAGCCGCGGCACAGGCCCGCGACCTGAGCAGCACCAGCCTGAGCTCCAGCCAGCGGGGCGGCCGCCAGCCCTGCGCGGCGCGCTGGATCATCTCCGCGGCCGCGGCCGCACGCCCCTGGGCCAGCCGGAGCTGCGCGGCCACCAGCCAGGCCAGCGCGCTGATCAGCCGGTCCGGATTGTCCCGCAGGGTGGCGTCGGCCAGCTTCAGCTGGCTGTGCGCCTGATGCAGCTGGGCGCGCTGCAGATGGACCGTGGCGGCGGCCACGGCGGCGGCCGGGCCGGGCCGCTCGGCCAGTTCGCCGCTGGCGCTCTCGGTGGCCGCGGCGGCTTCGGCGAGCAGCGCGGTGGCCGGGCCGAGCCGTCCCCGCAGGGCCTTGAGCAGGGCCAGGTGGCCAAGACAGTCGGCCCGCTCGTACGCGCTGTCCGGCGTGCAGGCAGCGGCCGCGCCGGCCGCGAAACTGGCCACCGCGTCGTCCAGGTGGTCCGACCAGAGTTCCACGATGCCGTGGCCCGCCAGGACCTGGGCCCGGATGCCGGGATGCTGGGCCAGCTGGCCCGCGGGCAGCCCGCGGAGCAGCGTGCCGGCCCGGTCCACGGACCGCGCCGCGGCGTCGAAGTCACCGGTCTGCCGGGCCCAGGCCAGCCGGGTCAGCGCCGCGGCCAGCCGGCTGGGCAGCTCCGCCCCGGCGGGCAGCCGGCCCAGCCCGGTCTCGGCCGCGGCCAGTGACGAGTCGCACAGGTCCCGGGCGCCGTCGGCCAGTTCCAGCGCGGCCGTCATGAGCAGCTGCTGCGGCGGGGCCGGGGCCGGGGGCCGGGGCATCCGGCGGAACACTTCGGCCAGCGAGTGATCGCGGCGCGGCTCGATGAGCTGGCCGATGGCCAGCTCGTCCAGGATGATCCCGGCCGCCAGCGGCCAGTCCCCGGCCTCGGCCGCATGCTGCACCGCTTCGGCCAGCCGCCCGCGCCGCTGGTACCAGCGGGCCGCCTGCCGGTGCAGGCCGGGCAGCCGGTCCCGGCAGTCGCTGCGCAGCTTGAGCCGCAGCACGGCGGCGAACAGCGAGTGATAGCGGTACCAGCCGTGCCCCAGTGGCTGCACGAAGGCGTTGGCCCGGGCCAGTGCGTTCAGCGTGTCGGCGGCGTGCGGGTCGCCAGTGAGCTCGGTGGCCAGGTCGGTGCTCACGGAGTCCAGGATGCTGGTCCGGAGCAGCAGGTTGCGCACCGTAGCGGGCTGGGCGTTGAGCACCTCGTCAACCAGGTAGCTGGTGACCGCGCTGTCCTCGGCCTCCAGTTCCTTGACGAACTGCTCCGGGTCGGGATGGCCGTCCAGGGAGAGGGCGGCCAGCCGCAGCCCGGCCGCCCAGCCCTCGGTCCGCTCGGTCAGCCGCTGCACGGCCGCCGGGGACATGCTGATGTCGTGATGGGACAGCAGCAGGCCGGACTCTGGCATGCTGAAAGCCAGGTCACTGGCCCGGATCTCGGTCAGCTCGCCGGCCAGCCGGTACCGGTGCAGCGGCAGCAGCGGGTCCATCCGCGAGGAGATCACCAGGTGCAGCGCCGGGCGGGCGTAGCCCAGCACGTATCCGACGCCGTCCAGGATGGCCGGCTCGGTGACCAGGTGGAAATCGTCCAGGACCAGGACCACGGGAGCGTCCTGCGCGGCCAGCACCGAGGCCAGGTGGAGCAGGAAGTCGTGATCGACGGCATCGCGGGCCGGCCCCGGCACGACCCGTGGCACCGCGATACCGGACCGCCGCAGCGCCGCCACCACGTACGACCAGAAGACTTTTGGCCGGTTGTCGTACCGGTCGAGGGTGATCCAGGCCACCCGGCCCGGGCCGGCCACCCCGGCGGCCCACGAGGCCAGCGCCATCGTCTTGCCCGCTCCCGGTGGCCCGGTCAGGATGGTCAGCGGGCCACGTGCGCCCTGCGTGATCAGCTTGTCGATCCGCGGCCGCCCCACCACCCAGCCCGGCAACGCCAGCCTGATGATCTTGGACATCAGGACCGGGTCCTCGGCCGGCGTGGTGACCGGACGGATGGATGCGGGCACCTGGGTACGCAACGCCATTGGCCACCTCTAGCCTGGGCGGGCGTCCCCTTGGCTGCACGGCCAGCCCGCCTGCATCCTTTCTTCCCCCGTGGCGGGTGAGATGTCATCACCCGGGCTGAATCTCACCAGGGTGAGACAAATCGCCCAGGGCGGCCGGGTCTAGTCGTGGAAGCTGGTCGCGCTCTGCTGGTCGCGGACCGGCGCGGGCTGCTTCTCCAGCCGGGGAAGCTGCCGTTTCGGCTCATGAATGAGCAGGTCAGCCATGTCGTGCGTGAAGTCCCGCTCGACCACCACCCCGGAGCGCGGCCAGGTCCTGCCGGTTCTTCAGGAACGTGTAGGCAGGCATCAGCCAGCCACGCTCGCGCATCGGGCCGGGAGAAGTTGAGCGCGAACCTCCGGGGGTATCTCGGTCTCGCGCAGCGTGTGCCGGGGGATGCGGCCCGGCTCCATGCCGAACAGCGGAGCGCAGCGCCGGCCCCTGAACTGCCCGGCTCGCGGGCGCCTTGGGGTGTTTGAGGGCCACGCTCAGGGCTCCGTCCGCAGCTAGGCTTCCGTCCGTGACCGGGCGGACTGCTCGGGTTCAGGACTGGCCGGGGCCAGGGCTGTTCCTGCTGCCGAGTCAATCCCGCGCCGCCCGCCCGGGCCTCATCCATGGCGGATGAACCAGCCCCGGGGGGCCGGCGCCCGCCGCCCCTCCGGGTTCTGCCGTCTGGCGCGGCCGGGCCGGGAGAACCGGGAACGTTCGGGCCGCGCCGGGACGGCCGCCCAGCCCGCTGACCGGCATCATCCACGGCGGATGATTCTGCGGGCCCGGTGCGCGGGAATACTCAGGAACGTGAATCCGCGGGACCGGCTCCGGCTGGCAGGCAAGCGGATGGCCGACCCGGCGGAGGCGCTCGCCCAGGACGTCGCGGGCCGGGCCGTCCCCCTGGTGGTCAACGCGCTCGACGTCAACGCGCTGCTGGCGCGCGTCGATCTGAACACCGTGCTGAGCCAGGTCGATGTCGCCGCGCTGCTGGCCCGGGTGGACGTGAACGCCGTGCTGGCCCAGGTGGACGTCAACAAGCTGGTCGGCCGGGTCGACGTGGATGCGCTGCTCGCCCACGTGGACGTGAACCGGCTGCTGGCCCACGTCGACGTGAACGCGCTGCTGGCCCGGGTGGACGTGGCCGCGATCGTCGATCGCGTGGACGTCAACCACGTGGTGCAGGAGGTGAACCTCAACCAGGTGCTGCAGCAGGTGAACGTGGACGCGCTGGTCGCGGAGACCGATCTCGGGGCGATCATCGCCCAGTCGACCGGCGGCATGGCCACCGAAGCGCTGGACGCGGTGCGCAGCACGACGGTGGGACTGGATCAGTTCATCGACCGCTGGGTGGCCCGGCTCACCCGGCGCAAGCAGCCGTGGCCGGCCGCACCCCCCGCGCTGCGCACGGTCCAGGCCGGGCCATGATGCCCCGGCCGGACACCGCGGACGCGGTGAGCGCGCAGGGGAATTACGCGGGCGCGGTGTCCCGGTTCCTGGCTTATGCCGTGGACCTCGGGGTCAGCACGGCCGTGTTCACCCTGGCCCTGGCCGGGGTCGGCTTCGTGGTGCACGTAATCACGAACAAGCCGACGTCCTGGAACCGGTCGGACCCGATCGTCATCGCGCTGTTCGTGGTCTGGCAGTTTGTGTACTTCGGCTACTCCTGGGCGGTGGCCAGCCGGAGCTTCGGCATGTACGTGCTCGGCTTGCGGGTGGTCCGGGCCGACGGCACCGAGATCGCCCCCCGGGCGGGCGTCATCCGCGCGCTGGTGTTCCCGCTCAGCTTCCTGCTGCTCGGCCTGGGCTTCCTCGGCATCCTGGTCCAGCACGAGCGCCGCGCCCTGCACGACCTGATCGCCGGCACCACGGTCATCTACTCCTGGAACGCCCGGGCGGCCCGGCTGCACTTCCTGGCCCGCGAGGGTGAGACCGGGGCCCTTGGCCCGCGGCACCCAGACGCGGGCGGGCGGGCGGCCGATGACGGCGCTGTGCCCGATGGTGCTGCGGCTGGCGGGGCTGGTACTGGCGGGGTGGCGCTCGACGGCCAGGCCCGGCCGGCCCAGGCCGCCCAGCTCCCCGGCCGGGGCCCAGGCACCCCCAGGCCGTAGCTGCCGCAGGCCGGCCAGCCCAGATCTCCAGTCCCTTTTTTCGTGGTATCCAGCACCCATGAATTAAATTACGTGGCACGATTGCTGCACGCGTAATAGTGCTGGAGGTGACCCGTGGCCGACAGGGCTGGCCCGGCTCGGTGCGCGGCATGCGGCCGCGCGCTCCCGCCCCAGCGGGGAAGGGGACGGCGGCGCCGGTATTGCGACGCGCGATGCCGGGATGCGGCCCGCCGGGAGCGGGCCCGCACGAGCCGCTCAGCCGTACCCGCTGTGAAGATTTTCTTGACAGCCGGAGCCCGTCATGAATACCTTGACGGCGTAGCCGGGGTCCGCGACACCGCCGGCCGCCTGCTGGCCGAGGTCAGCCAGGGCGGCGGCGGGCCGCTGGCCGCGGTGGCGGCCACCCGGGACCTCGCAGCGGAGGCCGACGCGGCCCTGCAGCAAGCCGTCGACCAGGCCCGGGCGGCCGGGCACAGCTGGCGGGAGGTGGGTGACGTGCTGGGCACCACCCGGCAGGCTGCGTTCCAGCGGTTTGGGCGGCCGGCCGACCCGCGCACCGGGCTGGCCATGAGCCGCGCCGTCCCGCCCGGCGCCGCGGAGCGCGCGGTGGCCATCTTCGCCTGGCATGACGAGGGGCGTTGGGCAGAAATAATCGACCAGCTCGACGACAACATGCGCAGCACGCATAGCCCGGAGCTGCTGGCCCGCGGCCGGGCCACGCTGGCCAGCCACTTCGGGCGGCTGGAGCGGATCGGCGAGCCATACGCACGGCAGGCTGGCGATAACACCGTGATAGTCGTCCCGCTGCATTTCGAGGCGGGCGACGCGCGCGGCATGATCCGCTTCGGCGCCGATGGCCGCATCGCCGGGCTGGCTGTCCGGCCCGCCTCCAGCTGAGGCCTGCGCGGAGAGGAAAGCACAGCGACATGGACGACAACGGCGGCGGGCCGTGGGACCAACGGCCCTGGTTTGGGCCCAAGCGGTTCGGCTTCGGCTACGGACCGCAGACCTGGCAGGGATTCCTGGTCACCGCGGTGCTGGCCCTGTTCGTGATCGGCACGGCCACGGCGACCGGCGGGCACTCCCCGCTGCTGGTGGTGGCCATCGCGGCGGCCGCCGGCGTGCCGTTCCTCATCATCCGGATCCAGCGCCGCTGATCAAGCCTTCCGGTGCAGCGCACCGGGCCTTACCATGCGCTCAGGCCGGACCCGGCCCGGCCGCGGGGAGGACCAGCATGGCGGACGTGCTCGGGGTGTGCGAGGAGCGGTTCGCGGCGGTGCGCAGCCTGCTGCAGCAGAACCTGGACTCCGGCGCGGAGCTGGGCGCCTCGCTGGTGGTGGACCTCGACGGCCAGCTGGCCGTGGACCTGTGGGGTGGCTTCCGCGACCAGAGCCGTACCGTGCCGTGGACCACGGACACCATCGTC
The DNA here is from genome assembly GCA_963834515.1 of uncultured Actinomycetes bacterium. Taxonomy (GTDB): domain Bacteria; phylum Actinomycetota; class Actinomycetes; order Streptosporangiales; family Streptosporangiaceae; genus RYN-230. The sequence goes on from CAWICB010000007.1 coordinate 273,794, forward strand.
AACGTCTGGTCCTCCACCAAGACCGTGACCAGCCTGGCCGCGCTGATGCTGGTGGACCGGGGTGATCTGGATCCCGGGGCGCCGGTCGCGAAGTACTGGCCCGAGTTCGCGGCCAACGGCAAGCAGGACATCACGGTCAGCCAGGTCATGTCGTATTCCTCTGGCGTCTCCGGGCTGGAGCAGCCGGCTGTGCTGGCCGACCTGTACGACTGGGAGCAGTCCACTGCGCGGATGGCGGCGCAGGCGCCGTGGTGGCCGCCCGGCACCGCGTCGGGATACCACGCCCTCAACTACGGGCACCTGGTCGGCGAAGTGATCCGGCGGATCACCGGCACGATGCTCAAGCAGTTCGTGGCCGAGGAGATCACCGGGCCGCTGGCCGCCGATTTCCAGATCGGCGCGGCCGAACGCGACTGGGCGCGGATCTCGGATGTGGTCCCGCCGCCGCCGCTGCCCATCGACCTGGCCACCGTCAACCGGGCCAGCCCGGCGTACAAGACGTTCACCGGCCCGGCCGCCGAGGCCGCGCAGGCCAACACCCCGGCCTGGCGGCGCGCGGACATCGGCGCCGCGAACGGGCACGGGAACGCCCGCTCGGTGGCCCGCGTCATGTCGGTGCTGGCCCGCGGCGGCGAGGTGGACGGGGTGCGCCTGCTCAGCCCGGCCACCATCGACCTGATCTTCGAGGAGCAGCAGAACGGCATCGACCTGGTGCTCGGTGTCCCGCTGCGGCTGGGTCTCGGGTACGGGCTGCCCCGGCCCGGGGTGCTGCCCTGGGCCGAGGACGAGAAGGTGTGCTTCTGGGGCGGCTGGGGCGGCTCCATGATCATCATGGACGTGGGCCGCCGGATGACGATCTCCTACATGATGAACAAGATGGGCCCGGGCGTGGTCGGCTCGGAGCGGAGCGCGGGCTACGCGCAGGCCATCTACGCCGCGGTCGTGGGCCAGCCCGCCGCCTAGCAGGGTCAGCTGGCCAGCAGGGCCAGGACCCGGGCCCACGCATCGTCCCGGGCCGCCGGGCTGAACGCCGGGGTGCCCGGCCAGAAGAACGCATGCCCGGTGCCCGGGTAGGTGACCATCTCGTGGTCGGTGCCCGCGGCGCGCAGCGCGTCCCGGATCTGGCCGCGCGGCCCGGCACCGATCAGCTGGTCGTCCGCGCCGACCAGGTAGAGCAGCCGCGCGGTGATGCCCGGCGTCAGCTGCAGTGTTGGCGTGGGCTGGCTCAGCGGGATGTCTGTCGTGGGCAGCCAGCCGCCGTACAGCGCCGCCGTCCGGCTGACCGGCAGCCGGCAGGCGGCCAGGTAGCTGAGGTGGCCGCCGGCGCTGAAGCCGAGCATGGCGATGCGCTCGATCCCGGGTGCCGCGCGCAGCCAGCCGATGGCGGCGGCCACGTCGGCTAGCGCCTGCGCCCGGCTCAGCCGGTGCAGCAGGCGGAAGCCTTCCTGCCGCCCGGCGTCGGTGCGCTCGAGCCAGTGCCCGGGACTGGTGTCCCGGTGGTAGAACTCCGGTGCGATGGCCAGGTAGCCGGCCGCGGCGCAGTCGCTGGTCACCTGGCGGATGTCTGGATTGACCCCGAACAGCTCGTGGGCCACGATGACCCCGGCCGGGGCCGGCCGCCCCGCCGGGCGGGCCAGGTAGGCCGGCAGCTCGCTGCCGTCGCCCACCGGGATGCGGATCATTTCCTCGGTTGCCGTCATGCAGCCATGCTGCGGCCCGCCAGCACTGGTAACCAGAGCCGCCTGTTACTGGTAATGGGGTGAGTACCCTGGATGTCATGCCACCTGGCGGGGACCCGAAGGCGCTCGGGCAGCTGCTCAGATCACGCCGGGAGCGGCTCCGGCCGGCCGATGTCGGGCTGCCCCCGGGCAGCCGCCGCCGCACGGCCGGCCTGCGCCGCGAGGAGGTAGCCCTGCTGGCCGGCCTGTCCACCACCTACTACACGTTCCTCGAGCAGGGCCGCCCGGTGCGGCCGTCCACCCAGGTGCTCAACGCGCTGGCGGCCGCGCTGCGGATGACCGGCGCGGAGCGGCGCTACCTGGAGGTCCTCGCGCACGGGCCGGACGGCCCCGGGGCCGGGCACGCGGCCGGGGCACCGCTGGAGCGGCTCGACCCGGCCGTGGCCGGCCTGGTGCACCGGCTGGACCCGTTCCCCGCGCTGGTTAAGGGCCGCCGCTGGGATGTGCTGGCCGTCAACCAGGCCGGCCGGGAGCTGTTCACCGACTGGACGGCGCTGCCTCACGACCAGCGCAACCTGGTGCGCTGGATGTTCCTGTCCGGGCGGGCTCGCGAGGTCTACCTGGAGTGGGAGCCGGAAGCGCGGGCCATGCTGGGCCGGTTCCGGCTCGCGGCCGCCCGGTACCCGGCTGATCCCGGCTTCGCAGACCTGATCTCCGGGCTGCGCCGGGACAGCGAGCACGTCCGCGAGTGGTGGCCGCGGCACGACGTGGCCGCGATGGGCAGCGGAACCAAGAAACTGTGCCATCCGCGCCTGGGGCCGACGGCGTACACGCACGTCGTGCTCCAGGTCGCCGACCAGCCCGATCAGACGCTGGTCAGCTATGCGCCGGCCGGGCCCGGCTAGCCGATCTCCAGCTGCATGTCCACGGTCGTGCCAGCTGTACCCGGGCGGATGTCCACCCGGTTCATGACCGCCCGCATCAGGGTGATGCCGTGACCCCGATCGTGCCCGGGGGCGGGCCGGGCCGGCTTCCACCGGCCACTGTCCCGCACGGTCAGCCGGAGCCGGGTGACGGACGCCTCGGCGGTCAGCCGGATCCGCCCGGGAGCATACCGCAGGCCGTGCTCGATGGCGTTGGCGCACGCTTCGCCCGCCGCTACCAGTACATCCTCGGCTAGCCGGCGGCTCAGGCCGCATCGCCGCAGCCAGCTCCGCAACGTGGCGCGGACCGGCGCGAGCTGGGCCGAGTCCGCCGGGAAGGTCAGGTCAAGGGGCGGGGGGTGCTGGCTGTGGTGGGTGCCGCACATGGCGCTGGTCAGGCCTCCTTCGCGGTGGCGGATGCGGCTGCGGCCCTTCTTCTGCCCGGCTGGCCGGCCGGAAACATGCCGGCCGTCATCGGGCGGGCTTCCGGCCGTCATCGGGTCGGCTTCCGGCCGTCATCGGGCGGGCTTCCGGCTGTCATCGGGCGGGCTTCCGGCCGCAGGCCCGCCCCCACGCAGGCCCGCCCCCGCGCAGGCCCCAGTGCTCCCATCGATCCCGTGCGCCACACCAGCACCGGCGCCGGGGCAGGCCGGACCGGCCCCATCCCACTGTTCACGGATCCGGTGCGGTAGCTGACCGTTTTGTCCCGGTTTTCGCGGGCCGGGTACGTGAAAAGTGCTCAGCGCATCAGTGCCACCAGCGTGGAGCCGGTTACCGGGCTGGCTCCGGGTCGAACAGGCGGAGCCGGTGCGCGGTGGCCGCGGCCTCGCCGCGGCTGCTCACCCCGAGCTTGGCCAGGATGTTGGACACGTGCACGCTGGCCGTCTTGGCCGCGATGAACAGCTCGGCGGCGATCTCCGGGTTCGACCGGCCCGCGGCCACCAGGCGCAGCACCTCGAACTCGCGGGTGGTCAGGCCCAGCCGGCCCGTCCTGGGCTGGCTGGCGGGCCGGCCCGAGCCGAGGTCCAGCCGCGCGTTCCGGGCCAGCGTGCTGATCTCGCTGCCCAGCGGGCGGGCGCCCAGCTCACCGGCCAGCCGTGCGGCCCGGCTCAGCCTGGCGGCCGCGCCGTCCCGGTCCCCGGCGGCCAGCGCCGCTTCGGCCGCCCACCGCAGGGTGGTCGCCACCTGGTAGGGCTCGGCCAGCTGGTGCCATCCGGCCACCGCCGCGTCCCAGCAGGCCAGCGGCTGGGCGTCACCGGACGAGCCGCCCGGATCGGCCCCGGTCACGGCGGCGAACGTCAGCCGCCAGGCTTGCTGCACCGGGCCCGGCGCATCCATCTGGCCGGCCAGCGTGATCAGCCGCGCCAGCAGGCCGACGGCCTGCGCTGCGGCCACCCGGTCCGGCCCGGTCAGGCCGGCCGTGGTGCAGAGCCGGGCCCCGGCCACGAGCAGCGGCCAGGCGTACCGGGCATCGCGGTCCAGGTCGAACTGGTCATCGGCGGCGGCTATCACATCCAGCGCGGCGGCCGTGCGGCCCTCGGCCGCGCACAGCTCCGCTTCCAGCCGGGCCTGCGGCAGGTAGTACTGGCCGGCCCGGTGGCCCCGGTACGGGGCGCGGCTGAGCGAGGCCCGGGTGGCCAGAGCTACCGCCTGCGCCCCGGCCAGGTCGCCGCGGCGCACCGCGATGTGGGCGGCCAGAATGCGCAGGGCCAGCCGGTTGAGCCGCGGCGGGGACAGCGCCAGCGCATGCTCGATAACTTCGCTGGCCGCATCCCAGCGGCCGAGCGACACGAGCGGCTCGGCCACGTTGATGGCCAGGAACGTCCCGGTCGTGCGGGACAGCCCGTAGTCAGCGGCGCTGCTGATGCCGTCTCTGGCTACCTGCGCGGCCCGCTCATGCTCGCCAATTCCCTCCAGGACGTGGGATTCGTTGATGGCGGCGTAGAGCAGCGGGCGGAACGCACCGGACTGCCCGGCCAGTGCGCGAGCCTCGCCGAACAGCCGCAGCGCCACCTCGTCGTGCCCGTCGTGCGCCTCGATCGAGGCCAGCTCGCACAGCGCGCTGACCTGGGTCGCGGCGGCGCCCTGCTGCCGGGCCAGGGCCAGCGCCTCCGCCACGGCCACCCGGGCCCGCGGGCTGTACGGCTCGGCCAGGTACCTGGCCTCGCTGACCAGAACCCGGGCCCGGGCCGCGTCGTCCAGGCCGGCCGGCACCAGGGCCAGCGCAGCCCGCAGGTCCGGTGCCGGGCCGAGACGGCCGGAGTGCTTGCTGAGCATGGCCCGCGTCTCCAGGAGCAGGGCGGCGCGGACCGGTTCGGCGGCCGGGTCGATCTCCTTGAGCGCGGCCGTGGCGAACGCGATGCCACGCTCGTACTCGTCGGCCGCGTCGGCCGCGGCGGTGGCCCGCTCCAGCACGACCAGGTGACTGACGCCGATCCGTTCCGCGGCATCCGGCACCGCGTCCCACAGCTCGAGGACCCGGGCCAGCAGGGCGAGCTGCTCGGCGTGCGCCAGGGCGTGCGCCGCCACGTCCGCCGCCTGCCAGGCGCTGATCAGTGCCCAGGTGGTGTCGTGCGCGTAGTACCAGTGGTGCGCTTCCTCGATCGGCCCCCGGCCGGGGGAGACCAGCCCGGCGTCGGTGCTGAGCACGTCGGCGAACCGGTTGTGCAGCCGGGTGCGCTCACCCGGCAGCAGGTCGTCGTAGACGGCCTCGCGGATGAGCGCGTGCCGGAACGCGTACCCGTGCTCATCGGCGGTCAGCACGTTGGCCGCCACCGCGGGCCGCAGCCCGCGGACCAGGTCGGCACTGGCCAGCCCGGTCACCGCGGCCAGCAGCGGGTGCCCGGTGCGCTGGCCGCCCGCGCTGGCCGCGCCGAGGAGTTCCTGGGTGTCCTCGGGCAGCCGGCGCACCGTGGCCAGCAGCAGATCGCGCAGCGACTCCGGCAGCTCGGTGCTCAGCCCGCCGTCACAGCACAGCAGTTCCTCGACGAACAGCGGATTGCCCTCGCCGCGCCGGTACACCTCGTCGGCCAGCCACGGCTCTGGTTCCCGGCCGATGATCTGCGCCACCAGCTCGTCGGCCTGGACCCGGCCGAGCCGGGGCAGCTCAATCCGGCGCACCCAGCCGTGCCGGCCCAGCTCGGCTAGCAGGGGCCGCAGCGGATGGGTGCGGTGCAGCTCGTCGGACCGGTAGCTGACGATGATCAGCACCCGGTCCAGGACCTGCTGGCTGCCGATCAGGAACGCGATCAGGTCCCGGGTGGACCGGTCCGCCCAGTGCGCGTCCTCGATGACCAGCATTACCGGGGCCGTCTCGGCCAGCCGCTCGAGCAGGGTGAACATCTGCTCGAACAGCCGGGCCCGGGCCACACCCGGGTCCGGCTCAGCCGTGGCCTCGCCGAACTCCGGCAGCAGCCGGGCGAACTCGCGGGTGGCCCGCCCGGGCAGCAGCTCGGCCACGCCTGATGTGCCCATGTCCCGGACCAGCTCGCGGAGCATCGCGGCGAACGGGGCGAACGGCAGCCCATCGGCGCCCAGGTCCAGGCAGCCACCGGTGAGCACGCGGGTGCCCGTCCCGGCGGCCGCGGTCGCGAACTCGGTGATCAGCCGCGTCTTGCCGATTCCGGCTTCGCCGCCGATCAGCAGTGCGGACGGGCCGCCGGCCCGGGCCTGGTCCAGCGCGGCATCCAGCTCAGCCAGGTAATCAGCCCGGCCAACCAGAGCCGGGCTGCTCATCCGGGCGCTCATATCTGTCAAGCATGCCACCAGCCACCGACAGCCCAGACCGCCGTTGGGCACCTGGTGACCACGAGGGCCGGCCCGCTACGGCGCCGCCCGGTGTGGCGCCAGGTTCGCTACGGCGCTGGGCTGGGCTGCCGCCGGCTGGCCTGGGCCCGCACCGGCCCGGCCGCGTCCTCCACATCGATGTAGAGTTCCCGGCCGCCGGGCAGCAGTACGCCCAGGGAGTAGGAGATGATCCCGTCGATGATCTCGCTCTGGCCGAGGATCTCGATGTCGATGACGTCGGGGTGGCTGATCAGGAGACGGCACAGCACGCTGCCGGCATGATCGGCGGGCAGCGTCCCGAGTTTCCCGGGATCATCCGCAGCTGGCATCCGGCCACCGTGAGATGCGGGATGCCGCCCTCCGTGGCGCCGCGCCGGGCGAGCTTGGCACTCGGGGCGGAACAGTGTATGCAAACACATTTCCTACGGTAACTCGGCGTGAGCACAAGAAGCCGGAATGAGGCGCCGGAACGGCCTGCGGCGTGTCTCACCGCGGTGCGCGCGGGACGTGGCCCGTTACCCGGCTGCCCGCCCGCCCCGGCCCGCCCCGGCCCGGCTGCCGGCCCGCCCCGCCCCCGGCCCGGGCCGGCCCCGGTGCGGAGCCGGTGCTGCTGACGCTCGCGGTGACCGTCGGTGACGGCGGAGCTGGCCGTGGCGGTCCCAGGCGGCTCAGCTCCGGCCAGATGCCGCAATAGCCCGGTAGACCGGAATCCCGTCCGCCCGGTAGTCGAACCGGAAGCCGGTCCTGGTCAGGTACCTGGCCATCCCGGTCACCGGGTGCCAGAGGATGACCCAGCCGACGTCCATCCGGCGGGCGTCCAGTCGCGCGGCGGTGATCAGCGACTGGTATCTGGCCCGGCCGGCCACCGCAGCCTCGATCGGGTGCCGGTGCCGCTGCAGGGCGAGCAGGCCGGCGTAGAACGGGTGGGCGGTGACCTCCCGCAGCGTGTTCTCCGGGATCCGGGACAGGTAGGCGATGGCCCGTGGGTGCCCGTCGGCCGTGGCCAGTATCTGGGCATGCGGGTCGAAGGCGGCGCCCTCGCCGGGCAGCGGCACGCCGCCGCGGATGCCGAACGGCACGTCCACCACGATGGACGACGAGTGATCCGCGGCGATCGGGCGGTCCAGGTCGGGCAGGGCGGTGCGCATCACGCCCACGCCCGGCGTGCTCGGCCAGCCCAGTTCGAGAACGCCGGCCAGCAGCACCGGGACCAGCACCAGCGGGGCGTGGTAGCGCAGCCAGGTGACGCCCGCGCCGGCCAGCATGGCGGCGGGCACGAAGCCGAGCATCAGGATGCGCGCCGCCTCCCGGAACCCGGCCATCCCGGGCAGCTGCACGAACCAGGTGAACGGCATGATCATGGACACCCGCACGCCGTGCCAGACCTCGGCCACCGGGACGTAGACGGTGCTCCCGAATTTGAGCGTGGTGCCCAGCGCGAGCGCGGCGCTGCCCAGCCACAGCACGGCCAGCAGCCAGGCGTTGCCCCGCCGCCAGGCGGTGATCAGCCCGAGCAGCGCCAGCAGGCTGAGCACCAGGCCGAACGTGGGCACCCCGTCGCCGGTCTTGTCCTGGTACGTGACCGGCTTCAGCGCGGTCAGGCCGTACAGGGCCACCCGGGGCGAGGCGGCGAACACGCCCGGCAGATACGAGCCGGACGTGGTGTAGTAGCGGGCCACCAGATCGGGTGGCATGTAGGCGCCGCCGGACCGGGTTTGCGCCACCATGGCGGCGAGCTGCGGGCTGGCCGCCACCCCCGCGATGAGCACGGCCAGGCCGGTCATGGCCAGTTTGGTGCGGCCGGGCTGCACCAGGCTGGCCGTGTCGTCGTGGTCCGGCCCGGCCCAGCCGTCCCAGCCGCGGGCACCGAGCAGCCACGGCAGCAGGAGCACCGCGACCAGGATGATGACCAGGACCGCGGACTGCTGGTCGCTGAGCAGGCTGCCCGCCACGGCCAGGCCGAGGAACAGCGCCTGCGGCCACCGTGGGCTGCGGCGCAGCCGGATGGCCGCCTCCAGCGCGATCGGCAGGAACAGCACGCCGGCCGAGATGTTCAGCTGGAACCAGGCATGCCAGGCGATCTCCGAGGACAGCCCAAGGAACGCGCCGGCCGCGAGCGGGCCGAGCTGGCCCGGCAGCCACAGCCGGGCCGCCCGGTACATGGCGTAGCCGGTCAGCCCGGGCATCAGCACGGTCAGCAGGTTGTACGCGGCGCTGGGCCCGAACGCGACGGTCACCGGGAGCATGACCACGCCCTCCAGCGGCATCAGCGCGTGGTAGCCGAGCTGGGCGCCGACCGGTGCGGCGATGAACCGGGTGTACCAGGGGTTGCTCAGGTGCTCGATCTGGTGCGCCATCCACCAGAAGTCCCAGACGTAGACGCCGCCGTCCCGGGTGGCCTGGACCTTGCCATCAAACAGGTAGGTGGTCCGGGGCCAGGTCACCGCGAGGCCGGCGGCCAGGTAACCGAGCAGGATGAGCAGGTGCCGGGCCACCGGGCGGGTGGCCAGCGCGCGGCCGGTGAAGCGCGACTGGCGGCCGCCCGGCTGAGCCGTGGCCGGCCTCCGGGTGGACTGCTTGGCCGACGTCAGCACCTGCGATTCATCGGTGCTGTGTGCTGCTGGCTGGCTGCTGTAGAGCGCGGGTTCCCGTTCCCCGCTGGTGTCCGTGGTCATGCCCATCTGCCGCTACCACGCCGCCTTCTGCTCATCCGCCCGCCCATTCCCGCCGCTGATCAACTGCCACCGGATCACCGATGCATAATGCCATAGTAAGCAATTCTGGAGCGCCAACTCCACGTCAACAACGAGCACGTAACAAAAGTCAAAAGATTGCGAATAGATTTATTAATTATCTGGCAAATTGCCACCGGTAACGACACCCCGTAGGTTCACCGGCGACCCCATTGCAGCCGGCTGACCTGCCCACTTCCCGGTATACCACGACCCGGGGGCGGCCAACCCGATGAGCGGCCGGCGCCCAGCGGGCCGCCCGCTCACCGCGGGCCGCCCGCTCACCGTCGGCCCGGGAGAGCGGCCGCCGTGACCGGCCGATGTCACCCGGGAACCAGGAAATGCGGCCGGGGTCAGTTACCGGGCGCGTAGATCAGTTCCGCGGACCCGTCCGGGAAGAACCGGTCGGCGCGCAGCAACCGCAGCGGCTGCCCGGCCGCCCCGGGCGGGGAAAACGGGATCCCGGTGCCGAGCAGCATCGGCAGCAGCACGACCTCCAGCCGGTCCAGGGCGCTGGCCGCATCGAACGCCCGGATCGTCCGCGGGCCGCCGACCAGGTGCACGTCGCCGCCACCGGGCCGGGCCCGCAGCCGCCCGGCCAGCGCGGCCGGATCCGGTTCCGCGACGACGTCCGCCGGGGTGCCGTCCGGCAGTGGCCGGGATGTCAGCACGTGCACCCGCAGGCCGGGCCACGGCCACTGCGGCGCGCCGAGCGCGGGCAGGAACGTGCTGCGGCCCATGACCACCGCGTCGCAGCCCGCGATGAACTCGGGGTAGCCGTGCGACTGGCCGGGCACGAAACCCTCGGCCAGCGCGATGGCGGGCACTCCCGCGGCGCTGGCCACGAACCCGTCCACGCTGACCCCCATCCGTGACTTGATCAGCATCGGAACGCTCCTTTCCGGCCGCCGTGGTGGCGGCTCACCTGAGACGTCGCAGCCCGGCACGCGATCTCGACATCCGCGATGATGGCCAGGGCCGGAACAAACCATGGAGGAGGTCCCGGTGCCAGCACGGAGAATCAGCGTCATCGGCGCACCCACCAGCGCCGGGTCGCATCACGCGGGCCAGGATCGGGCTCCCGCCGCGCTGCGCGCGGCTGGCTTCGTCAGCCGGCTGGCCGCGGGCGGCCTGGACGTGACCGACCTCGGTGACGTGCCCGGGGCCGTGTTCAGCCTGGATGCCCCGGGCGCTACCGCGCGCAGCCTGGCCACCGTGGTCCAGGTGGCCAGCGCCGTGGCGGACGCGGTGGCCGCCGCCCTGGCCAGCGGCCGGCTTGCGGTCGTGCTGGGCGGCGACTGCACCATCACGCTGGGCGCGCTGGCCGGGCTGCAGCGCCGTGACCCGGGCGCCGCGCTGGTGTACTTCGACGGCGACGCCGACCTGGGCACCCCGCAGACCACGTCCAGCGGCGTGCTGGACGCGATGGGCATCGCCCACCTGCTCGGGCTGGCCGACAACCCGCTGGCCCGGCTCGGCCCGGCGTTCCCGATGCTCACCGACGACCGGCTGGTGCTGGTCGGCTACGACGAGACCGACCCGGAAACGTATCAGGCCGGCGTGCTGGACAGCAGGCCCGGCCTGACCCGGTTCGTCGGCCATCAGGTGCGGGCTGATCCTGCGGGCTGCGCGGCCCGGGCGCTGGCCGCGGTGCGGGAGGCCAGCAGCCTGCTCGTGCACTTCGACGTGGACGCGGTCGACGGGCGCGACCTGCCGCTGGCCAACTTCCCGCACTACGGCACCGGTGTCCCGCTGAGCACGGCCGGGGACGTGCTGGCCGGGCTGTTGCGGGCGCCCGCGCTCCGCGCGGTCGTGCTCACCGAGGTCAACCCGAGCTACGAGCCGTCCGGTACCGCGCTCGGGCGTTATGTAGCGATGGTCACCGGTGCCCTGGCCGGCACCGATGAATTTGCCGGGCCGCCAGCGTCCTAGCTGGCATGGGCATCGCGGGGGAGCGTGGCCGCCTCGGGGGCGGGTCACGCTCCCCGGCGCGGGCGGTCAGTCCACCGCGATCGCGGCCAGCACCGGCCGCCGGGCCGCCCGGCGGGCCGGGCGGATGGCCGCGACGACGCCTGCCACCCCGCCCAGCACGGCGATCACGATGAGCTGGGCGGCCGGGAACGTGGGCTGGGCCAGCCCCGCGGACCGGGCGCCCGCCTCGGCCAGCGCCCAGCCCAGGAACCCGCCGAGCAGCAGCCCGCCCACCGTGCCGAACGCGGCCACCAGCACCGACTCCAGCCGCACCATGGCCCTGAGCTGGCCGCGGGTCTGGCCGACCGCCCGGAGCAGGCCGATCTCCCGGGTCCGCTCGTAGACCGACAGGGACAGCGTGTTGCCGATCCCGGACACCGCGATCACGATGGCCAGCACCAGCAGCGCGTACACGATGGCCAGCACCGCGTCGACCGCTTTACCCGCACTGGCCACGAACGCGGCCCGGCCGGCCACGGTCAGCCTGCCGTAGCGGGCCGCGGCCCGGGCGGCCGCTGCCTGCACGGTGGCCTGGTGCGCGCCCGGGGCCAGCTTGACGAAGATGGCCGAGGCGGTCAGCTGCGCGGTGTGCGGGGCCCACAGGGCCAGCGGCAGGACGTAGTCGCCGACCAGGTTGCGGGCGGAGTAGATGGCGCCCACGGTGACCCGCACACGGGTCCCGTCCGGCAGCACTACCGGCACCGCCGTGCCCAGCTGCCAGCCCCGGCTGGTGGCCTCGATGCTGGACACGGCCAGCTGGCGCGGGCCGAGCCGGCTGACCGAGCCCGCCGTGGGATGCAGGTTCAGCACCTGGCCGATGCTGCCCGGCAGCACCGCGGTGACCGATTCGGACCGGCCGCCTATCTCCGCGTTCCCGCTGGCCAGGTCGCTGACCGTGGCCACACCGGGGATCCGGGCCACCGCGCGGGCCAGGCCGGGGGACAGCCCGCCCCCGCCCGGCCCGCCGCCGAAACCGCCGTCGGTGATGGCGATGTCACCGGTGAACGAGCCGCTGACCCCGCTGACGTCGGCCGCGCGCAGCGACGCCGCGTACACGGTGAACAGGGTGACCACGGCCACCCCGGCCATCAGCGCGGTGGCCGCGGCCGCGGTGCGCCGCGGGTTGCGGGCCGCGCTCCGCCCGGCCAGCGTGCCGGTCACGCCACGCCAGCTGGCCAGTGGCCGGGCCAGCAGCCGGGTGACCGGCCGGGCCGCAGCCGGCCCGAGGACGACCACGCCCAGCGCCACGGCCAGCGCGCCGGCCCCGGTCAGCGACAGCACCCGGGTGCCGGTGCCCTGCAGGCTGGCCAGCACGATCCCCATCCCGGCCAGCAGCAGCACCAGCCCGGCGGCCACCCGGCGGCGCGGCACCGGGCCCGTCTCGGCGGCCGACTCGCGGAGCGCCGCGAGCGGGGCGACCCGCGACGTGCGCACCGCGGCCGGCAGGCTGACCACCACGGTGACCACGATCCCGGTCAGCAGGCTGACTGCGATGCTGCCGCCGGTCACCGACAATCCGCCCGCGGGCAGCCCGAAGCCGGCCGCGTCGAACAGCGCTTTGAGCAGCTGGGCCATGCCCAGCCCGGCGGCCACCCCGAGCACCGAGCCGGCCACGCCCACGGCCGCCGCCTCGGCCGCCGTGCCGCGCAGCACCTGGCCCCGGGTGGCGCCGAGGGCCCGGAGCAGGGCTGCGTCCCGGGCCCGCTGCGCGGCCAGGATGCCGAACGTGCTCGCGATGGCCAGCGCCGCCACCAGCAGCGCGATACCGGCGAACACGACCAGGATGACGCGCAGCGCGGTGAGGAACTCCGAATTGAGCGTGGCCAGGTTGCTGCTGGTCAGCTCGGCGCCGGTGATGGCCGCCGTGCCGCGCGGCAGCACCCGGTCCAGCCGGCTGACCAGGACGGCCGGGCTGACGCCGCGGGCCGCGCTGACCTGGATGGTGGAGACCCGGCGGCCCCCGCGGGTCAGGTACCGCTGCGCCCCTCGATAGCTGAACGCCACATAGGGCGCACCGCCGAACCCGGCCGCGCGGCCGAACGTGGCCAGGCCGACGACCTGGACCCGGACCGGCGCGGGGACCAGCACGGTGGTGACCGAGCCCAGGTGCAGCCGCCCGGCGGTGGCCGCGCCCCGGTTGATCACCACCTGGTGCAGTCCCCGGGGGACGTGGCCCGCGGCCAGCCGGTACGGGGTGAGCGCCGGGTCGGCGATCCAGTTCCCGGCCGACCGGGGCGGCCCGAGCCCGCCAACCGCCCGGCCGTCCGCGCCGAGCAGGGTGGCCGTGCCGGTGATGGACGGCTGGGCGGCCGCCACCCCGGGCACCGCGCGCACCGGGCCCAGCAGCGAGGCCGGGATGGGCGGCCGGGCGGCGGTCACCCCGCCGCCGGTGGCGGTGGCGCTGCGCACCACCGCGCTGGTGCCCGACGTCGCCGCCGCGAACAGCTGGCTGAAGTTCGCGGTGAGCGTGTCGCCGAACGTGAGCGCGCCGGCCAGGAAGGCCACGCCGAGCCCGACCGCGGCCAGCACGCCGGCCAGCCGCCGTTTCCGCGCCCACACCTCCTTGGCCGTGACCGCCAGCATCACAATCCCTCCCTGCCGAGCGCGGCCAGCCCGTCGAGCACGGATGCCGTGCCCGGCTGGCCCAGCCGCCCGGAGACCCGCCCGTCGGCCAGGAACAGCACCTCGTCGGACAGGGCGGCGGCGGACGGGTTGTGCGTGACCATGACGATGGTCTGGCCGAGATCGCTGACCGCGGTGCGCAGGTAGCCGAGCAGCTGGGCCGAGGCCCGGGAGTCCAGGTTGCCGGTGGGCTCGTCGGCCACGATGATCTCTGGCTGGCTGGCCAGGGCGCGGGCCACGGCGACCCGCTGCTGCTGGCCGCCGGACAGCTCGGCCGGCCGGTGGCCCAGCCGGTCACCGAGGCCGACCAGGGTGATCACGTCGTCCAGCCACCGTTTGCCGGGCTTGCGGCCGGCCAGCAGCAGCGGCAGCTCGATGTTCTCCGCTACGGTCAGCGCGGGCAGCAGGTTGAACGACTGGAAGATGAATCCGACGTGATCGCGGCGCAGCCTGGTCAGCTGGGTGTCGGACAGCGCGCCGAGGTCCATGCTGCCCAGGAACACCTGGCCCGAGGTGGGCGTGTCGAGCCCGGCCAGGCAGTGCAGCAGGGTGGACTTGCCGGAGCCGGACGGCCCCATGATCGCGGTAAACCGGTGGCCGGCGAACTCGGCGCTGACGCCGTCCAGGGCGCGGACCGCGGTATCCCCGGAGCCGTACATCTTGGTCAGGGCGACCGCGCTGATGGCGGCCGGTTCGTGAGTGGTGAACATGACGGCAGCATGCGGCGGGCCGGGCCGGGCTGTCGCCGGCCAGCAGGACCGTCCCGGCTACACCTGGCGACTACCCCGGGGGCTGGGGCGCCGCCGGCCAGCCCGACCGGTCACCCCGACCGGCCAGCCCGACCGGTCACCCCGACCGGTCACCCCGACCGGTCACCCCGACCGGTCACCCCGACCGGTCAGCCCGACCAGCCGGGGCGGACCAGCGCCGCCTCGTAGGCCAGCACCACGAGCTGGGCCCGGTCCCGGGCCCCGAGCTTGGCCATGGCCCGGGTCGCGTGCGTCTTCACGGTGGACACGCTCATGTACAGCTGGCCCGCGATCTCGTCGTTGGACAGCCCCCGGGCGACCAGCGTGACCACCTCACGTTCCCGTGGGGTGAGGTCGCCGGCCCCGGGCACCTTGGTCGCGTTCGCGGTCCGGCTGGCGAACTCGGCGATGAGGCGGCGGGTCACGGTGGGCGACATCAGCGCCCCGCCGTCCGCCGCCACCCGGACGGCCCGGATCAGCTCGGCCGCGTCGGTGTCCTTGACCAGGAACCCGGCGGCACCGGCCCGCAACCCCTCGAACACGTACTCGTCCAGGTCAAACGTGGTCAGGATGACTACGTGCACGCCGGCCAGGGCGGGCTGAGCGGCGATCCTCCTGGTGGCCTCGATGCCATCGAGCAGCGGCATCCGGATGTCCATCAGCACCACGTCCGGCCGTAGCTGGCTGGCCAGCCGCACCGCTTCGGTGCCGTCCCCGGCCTCACCGGCCACCTCGATGCCGTCCGCGGCGTCCAGCAGGGCAGCCAGCCCGGCCCGGATCAGCGTCTGGTCGTCGGCCAGCAGCACCCTGATCATGACGCGGGCGCCCCGAGCGGCAGCCGGGCCCGGACCCGGAAGCCGCCGCCGGGGCGGGGCCCGGCGCGCAGCGTGCCGCCCAGGGCCCGGGCCCGCTCGGTCATGCCCGGGATCCCGTTCCCGCCGCCAGCCCCGTCCGGCCGGTCGTGCGGCGACCGGGCACCGTCGTCGTCGACCTGGATGACCAGGTCACCCGGGCCGTAGACGAGCCGGACCGCCACCGCCGCGCCGGCCGCGTGCCGGGCGCTGTTGGTCAGCGCCTCCTGCAGGATCCGGTACCCGGCCAGGTCCACGTGGGCGGGCAGGTCCCGGTTGGCCCCCTCCTCGCGGACCCGCACCGTGATGCCCGCCGCGGTGGCGCCGGAGATCAGCTCGCTGACCCGGGCCAGGCTGGGGGCGGGGGAGCGGGGCAGCTCGTCGGTGTCCTGGCGGAGCACGCCGAGCACGGTGCGCAGTTCCACCAGGGCCTGCTTGCTCACGTCGTTGATCACCGACAGCGTGGACCGGGCCCGGTCCGGTTGCTGGTCGATCAGGTGCAGCGCCGTGTTGGCCTGCACGTTGATCACGGCCAGGCTGTGCGCCACCACATCGTGCAGGTCGCGGGCGATGCGCAGCCGCTCCTCGCTGGCCCGGCGCCGGTCCGCCTCCGCCCGGCCCTGGGCCAGGGCCGCCGCCCGCTGCCGGCGGCCGCGGTACCACTCGGCCCCGCTGAGCAGGGTCAGGTGCCAGGCGGCGATGCCGAGGGCCAGCGCCGCGGACGGGAACGGCCCGGTCCCGGTCAGCCCGGGCAGCCAGAGGATGCCCAGGTAGCTGACCACCAGGCTGGTGATGGCGGCCCAGCGCCGCCCGGCCAGCACGGCGTTCACGAACGCGATGATCAGCGCCAGGTAGGGCAGCCCGCGGGCCCGCTCGGCCCCGGCGAACGCCACCGCGGCGGCCACCGTGACCCAGAGCACCGTGGCCGGGAACCGGCGCCGGGCCAGCAGCGCGGCCGGCCCGGCCGCCAGCAGCAGGTACCCGGCCAGGCCGATCGGCGGCCCGTGCCGCGCCGAGATGGCCGCGGACCCGCCGACCTGCACGCCCGCCGTCACCGCGGCCAGAAAGACGTCGCCGGGCGTGGCCACTGCGGTCAGCTGCCTCGTCCGTGCGGTCACGTCCGCGGTCCGGATCATCGTTTCATCGCCGATTACGAGGCTACGGCTCCGTGGCCCGCCGGTCATCGTCCTCAGGACTACCCCGGCCTACCGCAGCGGGCCAGTTCCGGTGGTGGGTCCCGGACGGCAACCGCACCAATTCTTCACCCACCCGACCCACGTTCCGCCGTGCACCGCATGGCTGAAGCATTCATGCGGTCAGAACCGCTTGAATGCTGCAGCCATGTCGTTAGCCGGGCGGGGCCACCCGGTAGTGATAGCCGTGATGGTCGGTGAAGCCGATCCGGTGGTACAGCGCGCGGGCGGGCTGGTTGCCGTCCTCGACCTGCAGGTACAGCCAGCGTGCGCCGCGGCTGGCCGCGTGGCCGGCCAGCGCGGCGGTCAGCGCCTGGGCCAGGCCCCGGCGCCGGTGCCGCGGGTCGACCTCGATGGCGGTCAGGCCGGCCCAGCCGCGGGCCACCGCGACCCGGCCGATGGCCAGCGTCGCCCCGTCCTCCCGGACCGAGCCGAACGCCTGCCACGGGGCCGACCGGAGCACCTGGCGTGCGGCGGGTGGCAGGTCTGGCTGGCCGCGGTAGTGGTACCGGGCCAGCCACGCCCGGTCGGGTTCGGCGTCGATGTCGACCGGGGCCGTCCCGGCCGGGTCGGCCCCGGCGATGGCCGCGGCGGGAGCGGTCATCACGGTGGCCGCGCCAGGGCGCACCGTCCAGCTCTGCCCGGCCAGGAACCGGTCCACCGCGCTGTCCGCCGGCCGGTCACCCGGGTACGGCACGGAGATCATCGGTGGCAGGTCCCGGGCCGCGTACCAGCGGTGTACCGCCGTGACCGCGGCCCGCAACGGCAGGCCGGGATCACCCACGGCCAGCGCACTGTTGGCCCGCCCGGTGAACCCGCTGGCCGCGCGGAGCCGCCAGCCACCCAGCCGGCCCTCCTCGGTGCCCCGCCAGCCGAGCGCGGCCACCTCCTCCAGCCCGCTGATCGATATCGTCATGCCGGCCCGGCTGGCTCAGACACCCGGCTGGGCGTCGGCCGGCCGGGCCGGCCCGTGTGCGGCGTCAAGATGGCGGCGGAGCGCGTCCAGGTGGCCGTCCCAGTCGCGGGCCAGCGCGGCCAGAAAGGCCTGGGCGGTGGCCATCGGCGCGGACTGCAGCGCGAAGCGGACCCGGCGCCGCTCACCCGGCTGCGGCCGGACCAGGCCCGCGTCGGCCAGCAGGGACAGGTGCTTGGCGACCGCCTGCCGGGAGATCGGCAGCTGCCCGGCCAGCTCGGTCGCGGTGGCCGGCCCGCGCTGGGCCAGCGCGGACAGGATGCTCCGCCGGGTCGGGTCGGCCAGCGCGGTGAAGACCGCGGCCGCCGTCTGCTCGGCCGCGGCCTGACGGCTGGTGTCCGCACTGCCCGGCGCGGGCTGGCCGGCCGGCCCGTGGTCAGGCGGCCCGGGGTCAGGCGGCCCGTAATCAGGCGGCCCGGGGTCGGGCGGCCCGTGGTCAGGCGGCGGCATCGAGGTAGCTGACCAGTTCACCGAGCTCCCGGGTCCAGCCGTCCTGGTTGCCGCGGTAGGCCCGGTCGAGGAGATCGTCGGGAAGCTGCGCGAAGCCCGACTCCACTACGTCCAGCCGGGTGCCGGCCGGGATCGGCCGGAGGGTGAACTCCACGTACGTCTGCCGCGGGTCACCTTCCGGCAGCCCGTCGATGCCCCAGCTCCAGGCGAACCGGTGCGGCGGCTCGACGACCTGGATGCGCAGCCGGACCCGGGTGCTCTCGTCCCAGCTCACCACGGCTTCCCCACCCGGGCGGAGGTCCACCTCGGCACTGGTGCCGAACCAGCCGCCGAGCCCCTCGGCCGAGGTCAGCGCGTCCCAGACCCGCTCGACTGGGTGAGCCAGTTCCAGCGTGCGCTCGATGCGATCGGGGATGGGCATGACGTCCTCCTGTAGCAAGCGGCTGGTTGCCGCACCATATCGCAACCCGATGGTTGCTACAAGCCGGGTGGCGTCCTGGCCCGCCGGATTTCCCCGCCGGTAAAGGCTTCTAGTGCTCTTGTTTGGCTGAGACGAAACTTATCCGGGGGGTACCGTGTGCTGCATGTTCTGGGATCGGCGGCGATTTAACCGGACAGTTTCCGGCGCGGCGGCAGATCAGCTGATGAAATGCGCAAAAACGGGTAAGCCGCTCAATTACTCAAGGGGCACCGCGACGCCCGGGCTGGATGAGGTGCGCACGTATGCGGGCCATCGCGCCCTTGATGCCCGGGGGGTACGGGACATCCTGGTCAGTGGCCTGCATAGTGACCCGCGTGGTGTCCAGATCAGCGGCGCATACCTCCGGGGGCCGCTTGACCTGGACGGAGTCAGGTCCACCATCGGGCTCCGGTTCACCGGGTGCCGGTTCGACCAGCCACCGACACTGCGCGACGCCGTTTTGCCGTGGCTGGACCTGGACGGCTGCGTGCTGCCCGGGCTGGCGGCCAGCCGGGCCCGGCTCGGCACATTAAGGATCGCCGGCTGCCGGATCGAGGGCAACAGCCAGGATGGTGCCGTCCGGCTCGACAGTGCGCACATACTGTATGAGCTGAATATGCGCGAGACGACCATTACAAACCATTCCGGCGCGGCTCTGGACGGCGCGGCGCTCAATGTCGGCGACGGGGCCTGCATGGGCGTTCTGCTGGACGGGCTGAGCGCCGCCGGCCGGGCTGGGCGAGTCGGCACGGTCCGGCTGACCGCGGCCCGGATCGGTGGCCACCTGCTCATGCGCGGGACGTGGCTGACCAACGCCAGCGGGCCCGCCCTGGTCGCGGACGGCATCCGGGTCAGCGGGGACACCAGGCTGGCCCGCAGCCCAGTGTCGGGCACCGAGTTCCAGGCCACCGGGGCGGCGGGCACCGGCACCGTGCTGCTCCGCGGGGCGGCGCTGGCCGGCCAGCTGGCGCTGCACGGGGCGCGGGTCAAGAGCGTGGCCAGCACCGGTCCCGGGCCGCCGGGCGCGGCCGACGGGGCCAGCCCGGCCGCGCTGAACCTGACCGGCAGCACGATCCGCCGTGACCTGGTGCTCCGGGATACCGCCCTGGTCAACAGCACCGGCCCGGTGCTGGCCGCGGACCGGGTCCGGGTCGGCGGCAGCGTGCTGGCCGACCGGGGATTCCTGGGACACGGTGAGCGGAACGACGCCGCGGTCCGGCTGGCCGGCGCGGAGATCGGCGGTGACCTGCTGCTCAACGGCGCCCGGCTGGCCAGCGGCGGCGGTCCCGCGCTGCTGGCCGACGGCCTGACCGTACACGGCGACCTGATGCTGGCCCCGGGGGCCGCGCCGGGCCTGCCGTTCACCGCGGCCGGGACGGGCGAGACGGGCACTATTCTTCTCCGCCGGGCCACCGTGGGCGGTGCCCTGTCGCTGGAAGCAGCGGTGATCCACCATGGCGGGCCGCCCGGCGGCCCGGCCGCCGCCTCGCCAGGCAGCCTGGCCGGGCCGGGCGCGGACGGTCCCGGTGAGCGCGTGCGGGCGGCTGGTGAGCAGGTCCGCCAGGCGGTGACGGCTGGCCAGCTGGTGCCGCTGGGCGAGGTCACCGGCGTGCTGCCTGGCACCCAGCTGGCAGCTGACCCGGAGCCAGCCGGGCCGCCCTCGCAGGGGGCGGTGTGCCTGGATGGCGGCACGGTCGGTGGCTCGCTGCTCCTCGGCCGGGCGCTGCTGCGCAACGACACCGGGCCGGCGCTGCGGGCCGGCCAGCTGGTGGTGCGGTCCGGCCTGACCGGCTGGGCGCCGCCGGGCCAGGGGCTGATCGCGCTCGGGACGGGCCCGCACGGCGCGCTATGCCTGGCCGGCGCGGACGTCACCGGCCAGCTCGCGCTGCCGGGCGCGATACTCGTCAACCCGGCCGGGCCGGCCCTGGCCGCCGACGCCGCGCGGGTTCACGGCGACCTGCTGCTCGACCGGGACGTGGTGGCGGCCGGCTCGGCCCGGCTGGGGCGGTGTCGCTGGCCGGCGCGGTGGTCGGCCAGGCGCTGAGCTGCTCCGGGTGGTTCAGCTGCCAGCCCGCCAGCGGGCCGCCCGGCCCAGCGGCGGGCCGCGGCCCGGCGCTGGACCTGAGCCGGGCCAGTGTCGGCACGCTGCGGCTCGGCGGCCGGCGGCCAGCCGGCTTCGTGGCCAACGGCGGGTTCCGGCTGGACGGCCTCAGCTACTCCGGCCTGCCCGAGCTGGGCGACCCCGCCCTGCTCGCCCCGCCACCGGTGCCGTCCGGCCGGCCGCCGCGGTGGCGGGGGTGGCCGTGGCGGGCCGGTGACCCCGGGCCGCACCAGGCGGCGGTGAGCCAGTGGCTGTCCTGGCTGCGGCACGAGACCGCCCAGCACGCGGATCAGCCGTATGCCGCGCTGGCCGCCGCCTACCAGGCCACCGGGCGCAGCGACCTGGCCCGCACGATCCTGATCGCCCAGCGCGACGACGCCGGGGCCCGGGGCGGGCTGGGCCCGCGGCACAGGCTGGGCCAGCACGCGGCCCGGTGGCTGACCGGCTACGGCTACCGGTGCTGGTACGCGCTGGTCTGG
Organism: uncultured Actinomycetes bacterium; assembly: GCA_963834515.1. Taxonomy (GTDB): domain Bacteria; phylum Actinomycetota; class Actinomycetes; order Streptosporangiales; family Streptosporangiaceae; genus RYN-230. The sequence continues at coordinate 294,763 of CAWICB010000007.1, forward strand.
CTGGCCGGGCTGGCCGCGCTGACCGTGGGCCTGGCCGTGTTCTGGTTCGGGCCGGCCCGGTACATCCAGCCCACCGCGGCCCGGGCCGCCGTCCCGGCCGCCCGCACGGTGCCCGCGGCCCGCCCGGCTCCCACGGCCCGCCTGGCCACCACGGGCCGCGCGGCCAGCCCGGCCCCGGCCGCGAGCGGGTCCCCGCCGCCCAGCCCAGCGCCGACGGTGACCGCCTCACCGTCACCGAGCCCGGTCGCATCACCGAGCCCGGCCGCATCACCGAGCCCGGTCCCGGCGGCCAGCCGCGCGGCGCGGGCCCAACCGGCCCGCGGGGCCGGGCCGGCCGAGTGCGGGGTGGCGGGCCGGGCTGGTTACGCGCTCGGCGTCGTGCTGCCGCTCATCGGCCCTGGTGCCGGGTCGGCCGGAACGTGCGCGGTGCCCGCCACCGGCGGGACCGGCGTGCTCGCGTTCGGCTGGCTGGTCCGCGGGCTGGCCGTCACCCTGCTCGTGATCTACGCGCTCGGCCTGATCGCGGCCGCCCGCCGCCCGGCCGGGCCCAGCTGACCGGGGCCGGCCCGGCGTAAGGTCGGGACTCGTGGCCAACCGCGAACTGGTGGTGCTCGGCACGGCGAGCCAGGCGCCGACGCGCACCCGGAACCATAACGGCTACCTGCTCCGCTGGGAGACCGAGGGGCTGCTCTTCGACCCCGGCGAGGGCACCCAGCGGCAGATGCTGTTCGCCGGGGTGACCGCGAGCCAGATCACCCGGATCTGCATCACCCATTTCCACGGCGACCATTGCCTCGGCCTGCCCGGGGTGCTGGCAGCGGATGTCCCTGGACCAGGTGCCGCACCAGGTGGACATCCACTACCCGGCGGAAAGCGAGCCGGTCTACGAGCGGCTCCGGCACGCCGCGCTGTTCCACGACGTGCTCAACCTCCGCGAGCGGCCGGTGCTGCCGGGCCGGGCACCACTGGCCATCACGCGGGCGTTCAGCCTGGAAGCCCGGCCGCTGTCGCACAGCGTCCCCACGTTCGGTTACCGGCTGGCGGAACCGGACGGGCGGCGGATGCTGCCGGAGCGGCTGGCCGCGCTGGGCATCACCGGCCCGGACATCGGCCGGCTCAAGCGAGCGGGGCGACTGGTCGCCGGCGGCCGCCGGGTTACCTCACCGAGGTGAGCCAGCCGCGACGCGGCCAGCGGTTCGCGTTCGTCATGGACACCCGGCTGTGCGACGCGGCGTTCGAGCTGGCCGACCAGGCCGACATGCTGGTCTGCGAGTCCACGTTCGCCGACACGGACGGCTGCGCTGGCCCGCGAGTGGGGACACCTGACCACCACGCCAGGCGGGCCGCATCGCCGCCGAGTCCGGGGCCCGGCTGCTGGTCCTCACGCACTTCTCGCAGCGGTACGGTCCCGGGGACGAGCAGCGGCTGGCCGGGGAGGCGGCCAGCGCGTTCGGCGGCCAGGTGGTGCTGGCCCAGGACCTGACCCGGATCCCCGTCCCGCGCGGCTAGCCGCCCGGCTTCTCCGCGTGCCCGCCGAACTCACTGCGCAGCGCGGACAGCAGCTTGTGGCCGAACTCGCCGAGCCCGCGCGACTCGAACCGCTCGTACAGCGCGGCGGTGATGACCGCGGCGGGCACGCCTTCCTCGATCGCGGCCATCACCGTCCAGCGGCCCTCGCCCGAGTCGGACACGTGCCCGGCGAAGTCATCGAGCTGCGGCGACCGGGCCAGCGCGTCGGCGGTCAGGTCGATCAGCCAGGAGCTGATCACCGAGCCGCGCCGCCAGACCTCGGCCACGTCGGCCACGTTGATGTCGTACTGGTAGTACTCGCGGGTCACGCAGCGGCGTGGTCTCCGCGTCGGCGGCCTGCATCTTAGCCTGGCCGACGTTGGCGTGCTCGATGATGGACAGCCCCTCGGCGATCGCGGCCATCATGCCGTACTCGATGCCGTTGTGCACCATCTTGACGAAGTGACCGGAGCCGGCCGGCCCGCAGTGCAGGTACCCGTCCGGGGCGGTCCCGGTCCGGGTCCGGCCGGGTGTCGGCTCGGCCGTCCCCTTCCCCGGGGCGATCGACTTGAAGATCGGGTCGAGCCGCTCGACCGGCCCGTCCTCGCCGCCGATCATCAGGCAGAAGCCGCGCTCCAGGCCGAAGACGCCGCCCGACGTGCCGACGTCGATGTAGTGCAGATGCCTTCGGGATGAGCTGCTTGGCCCGGTCGATGTCGTCCCGGTAGTAGGTGTTGCCGCCGTCGATGATGGTGTCGCCTGGCTCGATCAGGCCGGCCAGCTGGCTGACCACCTGGCCGGTGACCGAGGCGGGCAGCATGACCCACGCCGCCCGGGGCTTATCCAGCTTGGCGACGAGCTCCTCCAGGGTGGCCGCGCCAGTCGCGCCCTCGCCCGTGAGCTGCTTGACGTGGGACTCGGTGTGGTCGTAGGCCACGACCTGGTGGCCGTCGCGCATCAGGCGCCGGGCTGAGGTTCGCACCCATCCGGCCGAGCCCGATCATGCCGAGCTGCATGGGCCTGTCCGTAGTCATCGGGGTTCTCCTAGCTCTTCAGGCTGCGGTAGCGCCGGATGAGGGCGTTGGTGGATGAGTCGTGGCTGAGCTCGGGCTCGGCCGCGCTTTCCAGCTCGGGGAGGATCTGCACGGCCAGCACCTTGCCTAGCTCTACCCCCCACTGATCGAAGGAATCGATGTCCCAGATGGCTCCCTGGGTGAACACACTGTGCTCGTACAGCGCGACCAGCGTGCCGAGCAGGTGCGGGGTGAGCTTTTCGGCCAGCAGCACGTTGGTCGGCCGGTTGCCCGGCATGACCCGGTGCGGCGCGACCTCCGGCGCGGTGCCCTCCGCGAGCACCTCCTCTCTTGTCTTGCCGAACGCCAGCGCCTGGGCCTGGGCGAACACGTTGGAGGACAGGATGTCGTGGTGATCCCGCAGCGGGTTGAGTGTCTTGCCGAAGCCGATCAGGTCCACCGGGATGAGTTTCGTGCCCTGGTGGATGAGCTGGTAGAAGCTGTGCTGCCCGTTGGTGCCGGGCTCGCCCCAGAACACCGCGCCGGTCTGGTAGTCGACCTCGGCGCCCTCCAGCGTGACGCTCTTGCCGTTCGACTCCATGGTGAGCTGCTGCAGGTAGGCCGGGAACCGCTTGAGGTACTGCTCGTACGGCATCACCCCGTACGTCTGCGCGCCGAAGAAGTCGCCGTACCACACCGCGAGCAGCCCCATCAGCACGGGCAGGTTCTGCGCCAGCGGGGCCGTCCGGAAGTGCTCGTCCATCTCGTGGAAGCCCGCCAGCATGTCGCCGAACTGCTCCGGCCCGATCGCCACCATGGTGGACAGCCCGATGGCCGAGTCCATCGAGTACCGGCCACCCACCCAGTCCCAGAAGCCGAACATGTTCGCGGTGTCGATGCCGAACTCGGCGACCCGCTTGGCGTTGGTGGACACCGCCACGAAGTGCTTGGCGATCGCGTCCTCGCTGCCGAGCTCGCTGACCACCCAGTCCCGGGCCGAGTGGGCGTTGGTCAGCGTCTCGAGCGTGCCGAACGTCTTGGACGAGATGATGAACAGCGTCTCGTCGGCGGACAGGTCGCGGGTGGCCTCGACGAAGTCGGTGGAGTCCACGTTGGACACGAAGCGGAACGTCAGGTCGCGCCGGGAGTAGCAGCGCAGCGCCTCGTAGGCCATCACCGGGCCGAGGTCGGAGCCGCCGATGCCGACGTTGATCACGTTCCGGATCGGCTTGCCGGTGTGGCCCTTCCATTCGCCGGACCGGATCCGGTCCGCGAAACTGGCCATCCGGCCCAGCACCTCGTGCACCTGCTCGACCACATTGGTGCCGTTCACGATCAGCGAGCTGCCCTTCGGCATGCGCAGCGCCACGTGCAGCGCCGCCCGGTGCTCCGACACGTTGATCGGCTCGCCGCGGAACATCGCGTCCCGGTGCTGCGCTACGCCGCACTCCTGGGCCAGCTGGGCCAGCAGGGCCATGGTCTCGTCGGTGAGCCGGTTCTTGGAGTAGTCCAGGTACAGGCCGGCCGCCTCGGCGGTGAGCCGCTCGCCGCGCCCGGGGTCGGCCGCGAACAGGTCCCGCAGGTGCTGCTCGCCGATCTCGGCGTAGTGCTGTTCCAGCGCCTTCCAGGCCGGGCGCTGGCGAAGGGGAGTGGTCGGCATCTGCTCATTCCTCCGGGCGGTCAGCAAGTGGGCCGGTGCAGGCTCGGACGGTCACAACGTAGCGCGCCCTGGTGCACGGCCGGCCGGTCCCCCCGGGGCTGGGCCCAGCGGAGCGGGCCGGTGCGGTCCGGCGCCCTGGCCCGGGCGGTAACGTCACAGTTGTGTGCCTGCTTATCGCGCTGTCCCGGGTGGTTCCCGGCGTGCCGCTGCTGGTGGCGGCCAACCGGGATGAGCTGTACGCGCGGGCCGCGGAGCCGGTCACCGTGCTGCGCGCGGAGCGGCCGCGCATTCTCGGCGGCCGCGACGAGCTGGCCGGCGGGACCTGGCTGGCGGTCAGCTCCGAGGGCGTGCTGGCCGGGCTGACCAACCAGCCCACGGCGGGCCGGGACGCGACCCTGCGGTCCCGGGGCGAACTGCCGCTGGCGTTCACCGCCTACCCGGACGCGGCCACCGCGGTGACCCAGCTGGGCGGGCGGCTGAACCCGGCTGATTACAACCCGAGCTGGCTGCTGGTCGGCGACCGGCACACGCTGTTCTCCATCGACATGACCCACGGGCCGCGTCCGGAGGTGGAGGAACTGCCGCCGGGCTGTTATGTGCTGGAGAACGCGCCGCTGCGCCGCGGGTCGGCCAAGCAGCAGCGGGTGGCCGCCCTGGTCGCGGCCGCGCTGGCCGCGGCTGACGGCCAGGACCAGGCGGCCGCGCTGGCCACCGTGCTGGGTGATCACGAGCCGGCCGCGGGCCCGCAGCCCGCACCGCCCGGCGGCCTGCCCCGGCCCGCCGAGCTGTCCGCGGCCTGCGTGCACACCCAGGCGTATGGCACCCGTTCCGCGATGACGGTGACCGTGACCGCGGCCGGCCTGCCCGGGATGCGGGTGGCGGCGGGCGCGCCGTGCACGGCGCCGCTGCAGGACATGGCCAGCCTGTGGGCCAGCCAGCCGCCGGTCCCCGGGCCGGGCCGGGCAGTTCCCGGGGGTTGCTAGGATCCGGGCAACGAGGCGAGGAGACGGCTGTGGGGAATCTGCTGATCGCGGGCGCGCTCTTTGTCTTCATCGTGGTGGTGCTGGTCCTGCTCAAGCGGGCCGACCGCCGCCGCGATCGCGGGCCAGGTGACTGAGCACCGGCCGCGCGCCGCGGATCCCGGCGACTACGACGCCATTGCCGCTGCTATCGATGAGTGGTGGGGCCGCCCGGTGCTAGCGGCACTGCCCCGGTTGTTCCTCGATCACTTCCACCACACCAGCCTGGTGGTGGACGGGCCGGGCGGCCCGGTGGCCTTCCTGGTCGGCATCCTGTCGCCGGCCGACCCGAGGCGGGCCTACATCCACTTCGCGGGAGTGGCCCCGGCGGTGCGCCGGCAGGGTCTGGCGGGCCTGCTGTACGCCGAGTTCTTCGCGCTGGCCCGGGCCCACGGGCGGACCATGGTCAGCGCAGTCACCGCCCCGGGCAACGCCAGGTCAATCAGCTTCCACCAGGCGCTGGGCTTCACGGTCACCGGGCCGGTGCCGGACTACAACGGCCCGGGCCGCGACCTCGTAGTGTTCGACCGGGACCTGTAACCAGGCCCGCCCGCCACCCGCCGCAGTACCCGGGCGCGGCACCAGCTGCCTGGTCAGGTGACTGCTGGTCATAACGCCCGAATGGCGGCACCGGCCATATCTCAGCCAATGCCCGGATATGCCAGCCCAGTGGAGACAGGCCGGCCAAAACTTTGGTGGCTACTATGTGTAATTAATAGGGAGCGCTGGGTAGTGCATTTCCTGCCGCACATCTGCGACCTTGCCGGACGGGGGAGCCGGACCAGGGCGGACCGCGGCAAGGGGGACTACCATGCCGGAACCAGTACGGTCCGGCCAGCGCTACATGCCTGGCCTCGACGGCCTGCGCGCGCTGGCGGTGCTCGCCGTCATCGCTTATCACGAGCAACTCGGGCTGGGCGCCCGGTGGCCTGCTCGGCGTCGGGGTGTTCTTCACGCTGAGCGGTTACCTGATCACCGATCTGCTGCTCGGGCACTGGGTCGCGGACGGCCGGCTCAACCTGGGTGACTTCTGGCTCCGCCGGGCCCGGCGGCTGCTGCCCGCGCTGTTCGTCATGCTGGCCGTGGTGACCGCCTGGGTGACCGTGGTGAGCCCCAGCCGGCTGGCCACGCTGCGGGGGGCGGTGGCCGCCGCAGCCACGTATTCGAGCAACTGGTTCTACATCGCCACGCACAGTTCCTACTTCGCCCGGTTCGCGCCGCCTGGCCCGTTCGACCACCTCTGGTCACTCGCCGTCGAGGAGCAGTTTTACCTGGTCTGGCCGTGGCTGCTGCTGCTCGGCGTGTGCTGCCTGCGCTCCCGGCGGCTCAGCGCGCTGCGCTGGCTGGCGCTGCCCACGCTGGCCCTGGCCGCCGGGTCGGCGGTGCTGATGCTGATGCTCTACCACCCGGGCTATGACCCGACCCGGGTCTACGAGGGATCGGATACCCGGGCCTGCGGGCTGCTGGTTGGCGCCGCGCTGGCCATGGTGTGGCCGAGCCGCCGGCCGGCCGGGCCGGCCAGGTGGGCCCGCGTTCTGCTGGACGGCGCCGGGATTGCCGGGCTGGCCGTGATCGGCCTGATGGTCTGGCGGGTCGGCCAGTACTCGCCGTTCACGTACCAGGGCGGGCTGGTGCTGCTGTCGGTGGCCACGGCGGGGGTGGTGGGCGCCGCCGCCTGCCCGGGCAGCCTGGTCGGCGTGGCACTGGGCTGGCGGCCGCTGCGCTGGATCGGCGTCCGGTCTTACGGCATCTACCTGTGGCATTTCCCGGTCATCGTGCTTACCTCCCCAGCCAACTCGGCGGAGGACCTGCCCCGGGCCGTGGTCCAGGTGGCGGCCAGCGTCGGGCTGGCCGCGCTGTCCTGGCGGTTCATCGAGGAACCGATCCGCCAGGGCGCGCTGGGCCGGGCCTGGAAGCGGCTGCGCACCGGGGCGCCCTGGCGCGCCCAGCCCGGCGCGCTGGGCAGCTGGGCCGCGGTGACCGGATGCATGGCGGTCGTCGCGCTGGCCGGCGCCGGACTGTGCGGCGCGGTCCCCGTGCCGCACACCAGCACCGGGCCGGCCGGGGCGCTGGCCGCCGGGAGCGTGCTGCCGCCGCCCCCGGCCGGCTCCGGCAGCGGGGCGGACGCGCACCGGGGCGGCACCACTGGCACCGGGGCCGGCTCGCCGGCACCGGCACCGGGCCAGCGGGCGGCTCGCCGTCCGGCCCGCTGCGCACCTCGTGCCACGCGGTCGCGCATATCGGCGACTCCACCTCGGAGGGCATGATCTCGGCCGACTACCTGCCCCGCCCCGCGCAGCGGCTGGGCGCGCAGTACCACGACGTGGGGGTGAGCAGTGTCCGCACCGACATCTCCGGTGCGCGCTCCGTGGTCGAGGTGCTGCCGGGCCAGGTCAACGGCTACAACGCCGCGCAGGCCATCTACGGCAGCGGGTTCCGCGGCTGCTGGGTGATCGCGCTCGGCACCAACGACACCGCGGATGTCGCGGTCGGCTCCAACGTCGGCCTGCTGACCCGGATCGGGCGGATGATGAAGGCGGCGCACGGTGAGCCGGTGATGTGGGTCAACCTGCGGTCGCTGCTGGCCAGCGGCCCGTACTCCGAGGCCAACATGGTGACCTGGAACAACACCCTGCTCCGGGCGTGCGCGCACTACCCGAACATGCGGGTGTTCAACTGGGCCGCGTTCGCCAAGACCAAGTGGTACATCTCCGACGGGATCCACTTCACCTCAGCCGGGTACGCGGCCCGGGGCAGGCTCATCGCCCAGGCGCTGGCCCGGGCGTTCCCGAAGACCGGGCACAGCAGCGGCTGCCTGGTCAGCTAACCCCCGCACAAGCCGCCCGCGGGCCGGTGCAGCTGACTGCGCCGTCCCGCGGGCGATCCATTTCGTGCTGAGGGCGCTACACGCGCGCAGTGTCCTTGCGGAACCGCCAGACCGCGCCGCCCGCGAAGATAGCCAGCCAGACGATGGCGTTGACCGCCCAGGTCCATTGCACGCCCTGGCCGAGCAGCGGCGCGTGCACCAGCTGGTTCAGCCCGTACAGCGGGGTGAACTTGGCCAGCGTCTGCAGCGCGTGCGGGTACTGGCTGAGCGGGATGAACAGGCCGCCGCCGAAGGAGAACAGCAGCAGGGCGAAGCCGAGGAACTGCATGACGTTCTCGGTTGGCAGCAGGTAGCCCATGAACAGCCCGAATGCGGCGAACACCAGCGATCCGATCCAGACGCACAACGCACTGACGATCCACAGATAGCCCGGCATGCTGGGCTTGCCGGTGGCCTTCCCGACCAGGAACACGACCACCACTGCCGCCAGCCCGAGCACCATAGCGGTGAGGATCTTGATCGCGATGTAGGCGGCCGGCGAGAGCGGGGTGATCCGGAGCTGGCGGCTCCAGCCCGCAGCCCGCTCGATCGAGACCATGGCCCCGCCGCTGGTGGTGGCGAGCACGGCGCCGTACAGGGCCATGCTGATCATGATGAACGCGGACACGTTCCCGCGCCCGGCCGACTCGCTCGCGTACGCCTTGTTGAGCCCGAACAGCAGAAACAGGACCGCCGGGGTCACCATCGCGAAGATGACCGTGCGCCGGTTCCGCAGCAGCCGGCGGATCTCCAGCTTGAGCACGGTGAGGTTGAAGCCGCCCAGGCCCGGGGCGGACCGGGCGGTCACGTCCGGAAGCGGAACGGACTGGGTGGTCATTGCGGACCTCCTGCGGTGTCGCTGTGGTCGTCGGTGTCGTCACTGGTCAGGGCGATGAACGCGTCTTCCAGACCACGGGTGGTGATCTCCATGTCGCGGGCCGGGGTCTGGGTCAGCAGGTACCGGGCCACCGCGTCGCTGTCGCTGGCGTGCAGCAGGACGGTCTCGCCGCGTACCTCGACGCTGTCCGCGCCGGGAATGGCGAGCAGCGCGGCCTGGTCGGGGTCAACCATGGTGACGCGGACCGTCCGGCCCGCCGCCATCGCCTTGACCTCGGACGCGGTGCCGTCGGCCACCACCCGGCCGTGCCGGAGCAGGATGATCCGGTCGGCGTAGGCGTCCGCTTCCTCCAGGTAGTGCGTGGCGAACAGCACGGTGCGGCCCCGGGCGGCATCCTGGCGGATCGCGGCCCAGAAGCTGCGGCGGCCCTCCACGTCCATCCCGGTGGTCGGCTCGTCCAGGATCAGCAGTTCCGGGTCGGGCAGCAGGGCCATGGCGAAGCGCAGCCGCTGCTGCTCACCGCCGGAGCACTTGCCCACCTTGCGGTCCGCGATGGACGTGATCCCGGCCCGCTGCAGCACCTCGGCCACCGGCCTGGTGTCGGTGAACAAGCTCGCGGTGTACTCGGCCGTCTCGGCCACAGTCAGGTCCTTGAGCAGGCCCCCGGTCTGCAGCACCGCGGACACCAGCCCGCGGGAGATGGCGTGCCTGGGCGGCAGGCCGTAGACCGCCACGCTGCCCGCAGTGGCGTGGGACAGGCCCAGGATGATGTCGATGGTCGAGGTCTTGCCGGCCCCGTTGGGGCCCAGGAGCGCCACGATTTCCCCAGAAGAAATGTCCAGGTCGATGCCCCGTACCGCCTGGACGGAGCCGAAGTTCTTGCGGATGCCACGCAGGGCGATCGCGGCTGGCTGGCCGGTCCGGGCCACTCCGCGCCCCCGTTCGTCCGACATGTTGGTGACTGTCATGCGGCCTATCGTGGCAGCGGCGTACGGTCATCCCAAGCGCTGGCTGTCACGAGGGGCCCATGACACCTGTCATGGGCGCGGGGGAGGACTGCGGGAATGGTGTTCACCGGGTGGCCGGAGGAGGCCCTGGATTTCTACGACGGGCTGGCCGCCGACAACACGAAGACCTACTGGACCGCGAACAAGCCGGTGTATGAGGAGAAGGTGCTCAGCCCGATGGCTGAGCTGGTCGAGGAGCTGGCCGCGGATTTCGGCGAGACCAAGATCTTCCGCCCCTACCGCGATGTGCGGTTCAGCAAAGACAAGACACCGTACAAGACGCACATCGGCGCCATGGTGGGCACCGGGTACGTGCAGCTGTCCGCGCACGGCCTGGCCGCCGGTGACGGGATGTACGTGATGGCTCCGGGCCAGCTGGACCGGTACCGGCAGGCGGTGGCCAGCGACCGGACCGGGCCGGAGCTGGAGCAGGTCATCGCGGCCATCGAGCAGGCCGGCATCGGCGTGTCCGGCCGCGGCACGCTGAAGTCCGCGCCCCGCGGTTACCCGGCGGACCATCCGCGGATCGGGCTGCTCCGCTGCAAAGGGCTGGTCGCCTGGCAGGAATGGCCGGCCGGGGCCTGGCTGGAGACTGCGGCGGCCCGGGACCGGGTGGTCACCTTCCTGCGCACCACGCGGCCGCTGAGCGGCTGGCTGGCCACCCGGGTGGGCCCGCCGGCCGCCCCGGAACGGGCCAGGTAGCGGCGGCCCGGCCGGCCGCGGAATGATCCCGGGCCGGCGCCGGTTGGCGGTAACGAGCCGGTGCGGCCGGCTTGGGCCCGCGCGCTGACGCGCGGCTGCCTGGCCGCCGCGTGACGGCCCGGGAAGCTCCGGGCGGCCGGCGGGCGCGACGTCGCGGCCAAGCACGATGACTGACCGAGACCGCCATCCCCATGCTGGTGAGAGGACTGTTGTGGACGATGCCACGCCCGCGCCCGACGCGCGGCGGATCGCCCTGATCGCGCACGACAACAAGAAGCAGGACATGCTGGAGTGGGCCAGGTACAACCGGCCGCTGCTGGCCCGGCATGAGCTGTCCGCCACCGCCACCACCGGCCGGCTGCTCCAGGAGCAGCTCAGGCTGCCGGTAACGTGTTTCCGCAGTGGCCCGCTGGGCGGCGACCAGCAGATCGGTGCCCGTATCGCCGAGGGTGAGATCGACCTGCTGGTGTTCCTGTGGGACCCGCTGCAGCCACAGCCGCACGACCCCGACGTCAAGGCGCTGCTGCGGGTGGCCGTGGTGTGCAACATCCCGGTGGCCTGCAACCGGGCGACCGCGGACTTCATGATCTCGTCGCCCCTGATGAGCAGGAGTCACCAGCCGTGGGACCCTGATCCTGGGCGCAGCATGCCGGACCGGCGGCTGCGGACCGTCCGGGCGGGCTAGTCACGGGCACCGGCCGGGCTAGGCGCCGGTGACCCCGTCGATCTGCTCACGGAGCAGGTCGGCATGCCCGTTGTGCCGGGCGTACTCCTCGATCATGTGCAGGTAGACCCAGCGCAGGTCGATGGTGGCCCGGTAGCGCTGGTGGACGAACGTGTCATCCAGCGCCCGGCTCGCCACGGCCGCCCGGGCCAGGTCGCACTCCTGCCGGAACGCAGCCAGGTCGGCCCCGGCCCCGGACGGCTCGGCGAAGTCGAACTCGCCGTCCGGGAACTCGTCGGTGCTGTACCGGAAGGTGAGCCCGGGCTCACCGGCGGCGCGCATCCGGAACCAGGCCCGCTCCACGTCGGTCATATGCGGGACGAGCCCGAGCAGCGAAAGCGACGAGGGCGGCACGGCCCGGCGGGCCAGTTGCTCGCCAGTCAGGCCCCTGGCATTTGCGCAGCAGCGTGCTGCGCTGGAAGTCCAGCCAGCTCTCCAGCGCGGCGCGCTCGCCGGACACGGTGGGCGGGTCGGGCCGGGTCACGTCGGGTGCGGTCCAGGTCACCGGACCATGCTGGAACGTGAGCCGGGCCGGGTGCAACGCATTTGCCACTAAGCGGGCCGCGGCGCTGGCCCGGCTACGCTGCGGGGGTGGCGGAAGCGCGGGAATGGGATGTCGCGGTCATCGGCGCCGGGCCGGCCGGGCTGGCCGCCGCTGTGGCGGCCGCGGCCCGTGGCGCGCGCACGCTGGTGATCGAGCGGGCGGCTCATCCGCGTTACAAGACCTGTGGCGGCGGCCTCATCGGGTTCTCGCTGGCCGCGGCCGGCGGACTGATCGAGGTGCCAGCCCGGGACACCATCCACACCGTCACGGCCACGCTGCACGGGCGGCGCCAGTTCACCCGGCGGGAGGACGAGCCACTGCTGGCCATGGTGGTCCGCGAGGAATTCGACGACGCACTGCGCAAGGCGGCCACCGGAGCCGGGGCCGCGCTATGGCAGCGCTCGCCGGCCCGGGCCGTCGGTGCGGACGGCGGGCTGGCCTGGGCCCGGCTGGCCGACGGGAGCGCCGTGCGGGCCCGGGTGCTGGTCGGTGCGGACGGCTCCGCGGGGGTGAGCACCCGGTTCACCGGGGTCCGGTTCCGCCAGGTGGACCTGGGGCTGGAGCTGGAGATCCCGGTGCCGGCCCAGGTCGCCGCGCAGTGGCGGGGCCGGCTGCTGCTTGACTGGGGGCCCATCCCCGGCTCGTATGGCTGGGTGTTCCCCAAGGGGGACCGGCTCACCGTGGGCGTGATCGCGGCGCGCGGCCAGGGGGAGCGGACCAGGCAGTACCTGCGGGACTTCACCACCAGGCTGGGCCTGGCCGGCTTTCCGGCCGACCGGGATTCGGGTCACCTGACGCACTGCCGGGCCGATGACTCCCCGCTGCGCCGGGGCCCGGTGCTGGTCGCGGGGGATGCGGCCGGGCTGCTGGAGCCGTGGACCCGGGAGGGCATCAGCTTCGCGCTGCGCTCCGGGACGATGGCCGGGGCGGCGGCCGCCGAAGCGGCCGCCGCCCCGGATCAGGAACGGTTCAATCAGGCCCTCGATGGCTACCAGGCCGCAGTCAGCCAGCAGCTGATCCCGGAGATGGCGGCTGGGCGGCGCCTGCTGGTGGCCTTCACCCGGCATCCTGGTGCGTTCCATACTGGCCTGGCATCAGGGAAGGGCTGGCACGCCTTTGCCCGGTTCTGCCGCAGCGAGCTGACGTTCCAGGCTCTGGTCAGCCGGCCGCCGGTCAATGCCGCCCTGTCCCTGATGTCCCGGTTCTGAACTGGCCGGCTAGTACCAGCCGTCGCGCAGTTCGTGCTGCCAGGCCCGCCACGGCGTGGCGTAGCGGCCCTTGATGTAGCCCATGCCCCAGCGGATCTGGGTCCGGGCACTCGTCCGCCAGTTCTCTCCGGCGCTCGCCATCTTGCTGCCCGGCACGGCCTGCGGGATGCCGTACGCACCTGAGTACGGGTTGGTGGCGAACGGGTTCCAGCCGCTTTCCCTGTCCCACAGCAGGTCCAGGAAGCGGAACTGCCACCGAGTCCAGCGGAATGCGGCCAGCAGCGACCGGGCGATCTGCCGCGGTGCCCGGTCCAGCCCGGGGCTCCGGTGCCGCCGGTGGTGATGCGGCCAGTACCGGTGGTGCCGGGCCGGATGGTGCCGGTACCGGTGGTGCCGGGCCGGATGGTGCCGGTACCGGTGGTGCCGGGCCGGATGGTGCCGGTACCGGTGGTGCCGGGCCGGATGGTGCCGGTACCGGTGGTGCCGGGCCGGATGGTGCCGGTACCGGTGGTGCCGGGCCGGATGGTGCCGGTACCGGTGGTGCCGGTGGTGCCGGTGCCCGAGCCGCCGGTACCGGTGGTGCCGGTGGTGCCGGTACCGGGGGTGCCGGTGCCCGTGCTGCCGCCGGCTGTGCAGCCGCCCGGCCGCGGCCTGGCTGGCCGGCTGGTCCGGTGCGCCGTACGCAGTCAGCGCGACGGCCTGCGGCAGGCCGGCCCGCGCTGAGCCGGGTGCCTGCCTGGCCGGAGCCGCGGCGCCGGGCCGGCGGGCGGCGCCGCTGGCCGGCGCGCCGGCGAAGCTGGCCAGCGCGATCGCCGCCCCGGCCAGCAGCAGGGTGATCTTGATGGGAATGTGGCTGAAAGTTCTCTTCGGTGTCAAAGGGAGCCTTCGGTCGGGCGCACCCCGGTGCGCTCGGTTTCCGCCCGGGCACGGTCAGCCAGCCCAGGAAAAGGATGGCCGCAGTGGCGGCGGATGTGACGCAGGGTCAGGGCGTCGGTGTCGCCTACGGCGACCATCGCGCACGCGGGGCGCTTGATCTCTCCCGGCACGGCCGGTTTAGCGCCGGGCCGGCGAAGAGCTGCTCAGGAATACATCAGGCTGGCCCGGCCAGCCTGGTTGTGAATATCGCGGTCACCCCCAGTGCGCTTATTCACGGCCTGGGCGGAGTTCCGGAATGAATAGCCATACGGCCTGCGGTCTTCCCCCCAAAGGCATTCCAATTCTTATCACTAGCCATTTCTGCCGGTGATAAACGTGGCGCGCTTGCTTACATCACGGTGACCAGCGGAGGATGGCCCAGAAATAAGCTGATTAACGGACGTTTCCGCAATGGAAAGGAACCGCCCGTCCAGAGCCGCCCGGAATAACCGGGAGTAATGCGGAGCGGGAGGGAGCCGGGCAGAGCGGGCTCAGCCGGGCACAGCGGGCTCAGCCGGGCACGGCGGGCTCAGCCGGGCGCAGTGGGCCAGCCGAGCAGTCACACCAGCCGGCCCGTTGTGCTTAGGTAGGGCTGTGGCTGAGGCTGTCCGGTGACCGCGCCGCCCCGCGGGCCGCGTCCCACCGCGGCTGACCTGACCGCGGCCCGGGACCGGGTCATCCCCGACGTCATCGCGCCCGGCCTGTGGGTGTTGTTCGCCGGGATAAATCCGGGTCTGTACTCCGCCGCCACCGGCCATCACTTCGCCCGGCCCGGCAACCGCTTCTGGCCCGCGCTGCACCAGTCGGGGTTCACTGAGCGCCAGCTGCGGCCCGACGAGCAGGATGAGCTGCCCGGCCTGGGCCTGGGTATCACCAACGTGGTGCCCCGGGCCACCGCCCGGGCCGCCGAGCTGAGCCCGGCCGAGCTGCAGGCCGGGGCCCTGGAGCTGTCGGCCAAGGTCACCGAGTTCGCCCCGCGGTGGCTGGCGGTGCTCGGCGTCACCGCCTACCGGACCGCGTTCGGGCGGGCGGACGCGGTGGTGGGGCCGCAGCCGGCCAGCATCGGCCCGGCCCAGGTCTGGGTGCTGCCCAATCCGAGCGGTCTCAATGCGTCGTGGGCTGGACCTCGGCTCGTGGCGGCGTTCCGGGATTTGAGGTTGCGCGCCGGCGGCTGAGCCAGGCCAGGCCGCGATGTGCCCTGGCTGAGCGGAGCCGTGGCCTGTCATGATGTCCCGGGTGGATGCTGACAACAGAAGCAGGCCGCCGCAATTGGCTGACGAGCGCGCCACGCTGACCGGCTTCCTGGACTACCAGCGCGAGACGCTGGCCATAAAATGCGCGGGCCTCACCCCCGCCCAGCTACGGGAGCGGGCCGTGCCGCCCTCCGCTCTGTCCCTGCTCGGGCTGGTCCGGCACCTGGCCGAAGTCGAGCAGAGCTGGTTCCGGCTCGTGATGAGCGGCCAGCCCGTTCCCTATCACTGGCCACGGGAAGCAGCCGGGGATGCTGGTGTCAGCGGTGAAAGTGCTGAGTTCGACGTTACGGACGCCGACCCGGAGGAGGCGTTCGCGGTCTGGCACGCAGAGTGCGCGCGCTCGCGTGACGTGGTAGCCGCCGCGGGGTCCCTCGACGTCACCGGGCACTATGAGGACCAGACGTACTCGCTCCGCTATGTCCTCACCCACATGATCGAGGAGTACGCGCGGCACAACGGCCACGCCGACCTGCTCCGCGAGCGCATCGACGGAGTTACCGGAGATTAGTGGCGCGGGCCCACCGAAAGGGACGCCATGCGGAGCTGGATTGATCACGCGGGCGAGGTCGTCTGGGATCCCTCTCCCGCGCTGGTAACGCAGCTCGCTGCTGCGGGCCAGCCGTTCTGGAGGCCGTGCGCCGGGCCGGTTCGGTCCATCAGCTGCCGCACAGCGACCCGGTCCGGACGCTGCACCCGATAATCAGCTCGCTTTACACCCAGTTCGCCGCGCTTTACCTCCGGCTGGATCAGCGGCTGGATGAACTTGACCAGCAGGTGCTCCGCGAGGCCGACGACGAGGAACTGGCCGAGATCACGGCGATACGGCACCGGGCGGGGATGAGCCGGAGAATGCTCATCCCGGGCCGGAACCTGGCCGCCCGGATGCCGCTCATCCGGTCCCTGCCCGGCGCCACCAGCGAAAGCCGGCCCTACGCGGAAGACATCTACGACGAGCTGCAGTCTCGCAGGTGCGCCTGGTTATGCGGCGCGTATCCGGTCAGGAAGGGTAGCTTCAGCGGTTCCGGCGCACCGGGTGCCGCTACGCGCCCGGCGTGTCCGGCGCGGCCGGTTTGTTAGCACCAAGCCGCTGCACACGCTTACCATCGCCGAGCCGCGTAACCTGCTGGCCCTGCTGCTGTTCGTCACGGTGGCGGTGACGGTGAGCAGCGTGGTGCACCTGGCCGCCCGGCGCCAGGTGCTGGCCGCGCGCAGCGCCGGCGAGGCCGCGTCACTGCTCGAACTGGCCCAGACCGTGCTCGGCGGGGCGGACACCCCGACCGCGGTGCTCGACCACCTGACCAGCACCTGGGGTGGCCGGGCCGAACTGGCCGAGCAGGTCAGCCAGCAGTGGGTCAGCGTCGCGGTCAGCGGCCGCGCCCCGGACGGGCGGCCAGCACCCGGGTCCCGGTCAGCGACCAGGTGGCTCTCATCGTGTCCGGCCAGCCCCGGCCGCTCACCCGGCGGCTGCTGGACGGATTCGCGGCCCAGGTCGGCGCGGCCCTGGACCGGGACCGGCTGCGCACCCAGGCCGCCCAGGCCGAAGCGCTGGCCGAGGGCAACCGGATGCGCACCGCGCTGCTGGCCGCGGTCAGTCACGACCTGCGTACCCCGCTGGCCTCGATCAAGGCCAGCGTGAGCACGCTCCGGCAGACCGACGTGGCCTGGACCCAGGCGGACGAGGAAGCGCTGCTGGCCACGATCGAGGACGGCGCGGACCGGCTGGACGCGCTGATCGGGAACCTGCTGGACATGAGCTGGCTGGCCACCGGTTCACTGCAGCCATTCCTGCGGCCCACCGCGGTCGAGGAGGTGGCGCCGGCCGCGCTGCTCGGGCTGGCCCCGGCGAGCAGCGTGCGGATGGCCGTCCCGGACGACCTGCCGCTGGTTCGAACCGATCCCGTGCTGCTGGAACGGGTGCTGGCCAACCTGTTCGCCAACGCGCTGGCCCACTCGCCAGACGGGCGGCCGCCGGAGCTGCGGGCCTGCCCGGCCGGGGAGAGCGTGCTGCTCGAGGTGTGCGATCACGGGCCCGGGGTGGCCGACGAGTTCAAACTGCGCATGTTCGAGCCGTTCGACCGGCTCAGGGGGCGGGCGTCGGGCACCGGCGTCGGGCTGGGCCTGGCCGTAGCCAAGGGGTTCCTGGAGGCCATGGGCGGCTCCATCGTGGCCGTGGACACCCCCGGCGGCGGACTGACCGTCCAGGTCAGCCTGCCCGCCGCGGCGGCCCCGGCCGCCTCATCCGCGGCCGCCGAGCAGTAGCCCCGGCGCCGTGACCAAGGTGCTGGTGATCGACGACGAGGAGCCGATCCTGCGCGCGCTGCGGATCAACCTGACCGCGCGGGAGTACGAGGTCAGCACGGCCACCGACGGCAGCTCGGGGCTGGCCGCGATGGCCCGCGACCGGCCCGATGTGCTCATCCTCGACCTGGGCCTGCCGGACATGGACGGCACCGAGGTGATCCGGGGGGTGCGTGGCTGGACCGCCACCCCGATCATCGTGCTGTCCGCCTGGGGCCAGGAGAGCCAGAAGGTGGCCGCGCTGGATGCGGGCGCCGACGACTACGTGACCAAGCCGTTCGGCATGAACGAGCTGCTGGCCCGGCTGCGCGCGGCGGTGCGCCGGGCGTCACCCGCGCCGGACGAGCCGGTCCTGGTCACCCCGGACTTCACCGTGGACCTGGCGGCCAAACGGGTGACCAGGGACGGTGCGGACGTCCGGCTGACCCCGACCGAGTGGTCGCTGCTGGAGATCCTGGTGCGCAACCGCAGCCGCCTGGTCACCCAGCGTCAGCTGCTGCGCGAGGTGTGGGCGCCGCAGTACGAGACTGAGGGCAACTACCTGCGGGTGTACCTGGCCCACCTGCGGCGCAAGCTGGAGCCCGACCCGTCCCGGCCGCGCTATCTGCACACCGAGCCCGGCATGGGCTACCGCTTCGAGGAGGGGGAAGCGCGCTCCGGAGACTCTCAGTCGGGGCCTGGTACGGAACGGCCGCGATGACCACCCCGGGCTGCAGCAGCAGCCGGGTCTTCAGCCGCAGCGCGCTCTGGTTGTGCAGCAGCTGCTCCCACCAGTGACCCAGTGACCGACCACGTACTGCGGCACGTACACGGTGACGATGTCCCGCGGGCTCTCCCGGCGCAGCCGCTTCACATAGTCCACCACCGGCTTGGTGATCTCCCGGTACGGTGACGCGATCACGGTCAGCGGGACCGGCATGTTGCTGTCGTCCCACTCCTCGGTGAGCCGCCGGGTCTCCGCCTCGTCCACGTCCACCGTGACCGCCTCCAGGTGGCTCGGGTGGGTGGCCCTGGCGTAGGCCAGCGCCCGCAGCGTGGGCAGGTGCAGCTTGGACACCAGCACGATGGACCGGGTTCCGGGCGGGCAGGGTGAACTGGTAGTCCTCGGCCGGGGTCAGCTCCTGCCGGACGCGGCCGTAGTGCCGGTGGATACCGCGCATGGTCAGCCAGATGACCGGCATGGCCACCACGACGATCCACGCCCCGCTGGCGAACTTGCTGATCAGCACGATGACCAGGACCACCCCGGTGAAGCACGCCCCGACCGTGTTGATGGCCCGGGACCGGACCATCCGCCGCCGGGCGGCCTTGCCCGGGCCGGCGGCCAGCAGCCGGTTCCAGTGCCGGATCATCCCGGTCTGGCTGCACACGAACGAGACGAACACGCCGATGATGTACAGCTGGATGAGCCGGGTCGGTGACGCCTGGAAAACCACGATGAGCAGGATGGCGAACCCGCTCAACAGCAAGATCCCATTACTGAACGCCAGCCGGTCTCCGCGGGTATGCAGCTGGCGCGGGAGATACCCGTCACGGGACAGGATCGAGGCCAGCACCGGGAACCCGTTGAACGCGGTGCTGGCCGCCAGCACCAGGATCAGCGCGGTGACGAACTGCAGGATGTAAAACAGCGGCGAGGTGTCGCCGAACACGGCCCGGCCCATCTGGGCGATCACGGTGCGCTGGGTGGTGCCCGCGGGCATCCCGATCAGGTCCTGGGCCGGCGCGTAGTGCGCGTGAGCGGCCAGGGCCAGCGCGGTGACCCCGCCGAACATGGTCACTGCAATCGCGCCCAGCAGGGCCATCGTGGTCGCGGCGTTCTTGCTCTTGGGCTTGCGGAAGGCCGGCACCCCGTTGCTGATCGCCTCTACCCCGGTGAGCGCGGGGCACCCGGAGGAGAACGCGCGGAGCAGCAGGAAGACCAGGGCGGCGCCGGTGTACTCGCGGCTCACCTTGATCCGGTAGGCGGCGCTGTCCGACTCCAGGTGATGGCCGAGCCCGAGCCGGGTGAAGCCCACGATGATGAGCAGCGCGACCACGCCGACGAAGCAGTAGGTGGGGATGGCGAACGCGGTGCCCGACTCGCGTACCCTGCGCAGGTTCATCACCGCGATGACCGCCACCACGAGCACCGCGATCAGCGTCACGTGCGAGTCCAGCCCCGGGAACGCGGAGGCCAGGTTGGCCACGCCGGCCGACACCGACACCGCCACGGTCAGCGTGTAGTCCACCATGAGCGCGCTGGCCACGGTCATGCCGACCTTGGGCCCGAGGTTCGTGGTGGCCACCTCGTAGTCCCCGCCGCCGGACGGGTAGGCGTGCACGTTCTGCCGGTAGGAGGCCACCACCACGAGCATCAGCACGCCCACCGCGAGCGCGATGTACGGGGTGTAGTGGAAAAACGCGAGGCCGCCGACCGACAGCACGATCAGGATCTCCTCGGTGGCGTAGGCCACCGAGGACAGCGCGTCGCTGGCGAACACCGGCAGCGCGATGCGCTTGGGGAGCAACGTATGGCCGAGCCGGTCGCTGCGCATCGGCTGCCCGAGCAGCAGCCGCTTCACCACCCCGAGCATCATCGCCACGCGGGCGTGGTAAGCCGCGCCCCAGGCCTGCGCCAGGGGAGGGTAAAGCTCTCAGCTCCCGCTGAGCGTGACGTTCTTGCCGGTGATGTGGACCAGGATGCCCTGCTGGGTCATGGTGACGCTCTGCACGTCGAGCCCCATCGGCAGGCCCGGGATGGTGATCGTCATGTTGTTCAGCCCGCCCAGCGCGGACAGCGGGATGCCGCCCGCGTTGACCACCGCGATGCTGATTTTGTTGGCGCCCGCTTTGGTCACCCGGGCCACCCCGCTGCCGGAGATGAAGCCGAGATCGATGGTGACCTTGGCCTCGTCGCTGTTCAGCGCGGAAATCTTCAGGCCGGGCACGTCGGCGGCCTTGGCCAGGCTGGCGAACGTGATCAGGCCGGTCCCGTTCAGGCTGCCCACCCGGGCACTGCTGAACCCGTTGATCAGCTGCATGTCGTGCATGGTCGCGTGCAGGTTGTCGATGACGACCGGGCCCGCCTTCTCGGCCTGCGCGCTGAGCTGCACCTCGTTGAACTTGCGCGCGGCCAGCTGGGTCAGGAACGGGAAGCCCTCGATGTTGACCGTGGGCTTGTTGCTGAGCCCGCCCTGGGTCTGCACCTGGGTGGCGAACTTGTTGTCCGCGTAGCGCACCGCCACCCGGTCGGCGATCACGAACAGGCCGGCCAGCACGGCCAGCGTCACCAGGAAGATGATCACCCCGCGGCCGCGCCGCCGCCGGTACCTGCGCGGCCGGCCGGTATCGCCGGAATAGCCGCCATATGACCCATCATCGGCCCCGGGCTGGATCGGCAGGCGCTGCGTTGGGTAATCGCTCACGGTTACCGCCAGGGGGTGATCGTGACCCGGCCAGGCGCCGGGCAGCGTTGCGCAGATGTTATGACATGACCGCCGGATGCGGACCGGCCCAGGCCGCCCCACCGGGTGGCCGGCCCGGCCTGAATCACGGTCGGTCCTGGTCGGGGCGGGCGGCGCACACCTGCTTATTTCCGGTCAGCGCAGGCTGGAAACGTTTACGGCCTCCAATTGGTGCGAGCCCGAATCAGTGACCAGTGCGGTCCGGCCGCCCGGCTCCACGGCGAACTCGCGGGGCAGCAGCCCAGTCTGGATCAGCCCGAGCACGGCCGGCCGGCCGCTCAGCGCGGCGGCGGTGTTCACCACGCCGAGGCTGGCCTGGCCAGCCGGGCCGTGCAGCCCGGAGTTGGCGACCAGGATCCGGGTGCCGTCACCCAGCGCGGTCAGCCCGATCGGGGCCTGGCCGACCTGGACCTTGGCCATCAGCGCCCGGCTGGGATCGGTGCGCAGCCGGGCAGCGGAGAATGCGAGCAGGGCGTTACTGGCCCGCGCGGTCACCCACACCGTGGACCCGCCGCCGGTGGTGATCACCCGGCCCGGGTCGCAGCCGGCCGGGACGGTGGCCCGGACGGCGGCGGCCGGGTCGGTCTCCGCCCGCCGCACGCTGAGCATGCTCAGCGTGCCCTGCTCGCTGGCTGCGTCCCGCTTCTGGGTGGTGACATACAGCCACTGGCCGTCCCGCGAGACGGTCATCCCAATCGGGTTGATGCCCAGCCGGACGTCGCCTACGAACCCGGACCGGCGCAGCCCGCTGGCCAGCGCCACGCGCAGGTTGAACACCGCCAGCGTGTCGCTCTGCTCCAGCGTGACGAACGCGAACTGGCCGTCCCTGGACAGCGCCACCTCGACCGCACCGGCGCCGTGCGGGCTGGCCAGGGTACCGAGCACGCTGCCCCGGCCGTGCTGCTCGGCGTGCGGCACGCTGATCACCACGGCCCCGCTGCCCGCCGCGGCCAGCAGGTACTGGCCATCCGGGGTGATCACCTCGCCGTGCACCGCGGCCGGCACCCTGATCCGGCGGACCGGGGCCGGGGCGAGCATGCCGCCGGGACGGAGCACCTCGACCGAGTGCCCCACGCCGGTGGACACGAACGACCACTGGCCGCCGGCCGTCACCGCGACCGCGAACGGCATCCCGGTCAGCCGGACGAAGCTGGGCCGGATGTGCGCCAGCGGCGGCGCGGCCGAGGCGGCGGCGGCGCAGCCCGGCGGGGCCAGCGCGGCGGGCCGGGGCGCGGGCACCCGGGACCGGTGGGCGATGGCCAGCCCGGTGCCGGCCATGCCCAGGATGAGCAGCCCGATCAGGGCCGGCACCATCCGGGACCGCCAGCCCGGGTGGCTGGGGATGTCAGCCCGGGGGGCCGGCCCCCGGGCGGCAGCGCGTCGGCCGGGCCAGTGGGTGGCTCGCCGGACCGGGGTGGCGGCTCGATCCAGCCTGACCCAGTCGGCGGCTCGGTGCTAGCCCGGGCGGACGACCCCCCGGACCCCCCCGATCGCCGCTCCGCGCCGAGCCCGGGGAGGCTGGCCGGGGCGGCGCCCCGCGCCGCGGGCTCGAACCAGGACGGCCCGGCGGGGTCGGTGGCCGGGTGGGCAGGCCCGGCCAGCGCGGCGCCCGGCTGGCCGGCGGCCGCAGTGGGCCGGCGTGGGGTGGCCGGCCGTCCCGCCGGGCTGGGGCCGGCCTGCGGCACCGGTTCCGCGCCCGGGCCGGCCGGGGCTGCCCCGGCGGCGGCCTGCTCGCCGGGCGCGAGCTGGCAGGCGGCGCGCAGCGCGGTCACGAAGTCGAGGCAGCGCTGGTAGCGGGCGGCAGGGGACTTGGCCAGCGCCCGGGCCAGCACGCGATCTACGGCCGGCGGCAGATCCGGGCGCCGCGCGGTGAGCAGCGGGGGAGGCTCGGACAGCTGGGCCCAGAGCACGGCCAGCCGCTGGTCCCGGTTGAACGGCGGCGCGCCGGACAGCATCTCGTACGTGGTGCAGGCCAGCGCATAAAGATCCGCCCGGCCATCCACCGGGCGGTTCTCGATCTGTTCCGGCGCCGCGTAGTCCAGGGTGCCGACCAGCTGGCCGGTGGCGGTGAGCGCGAGGCCGGCCAGCGCCTGCTTGCTTAACCCGAAGTCGGACAGGTACACATGGCCCGGCTGCGGCCCGGTGCCGCCCCGGTCGAGCAGCATGTTGGCCGGCTTGACGTCCCGGTGCACCAGGCCGCTGGCGTGCGCGGTGTCCAGTGCGGACGCCACCTGGGCGGCGATGTCCACGGCCCGCCAGGCCGGCAGCGGGCCCGCCGCGTCGAGCAGCCTGCGCACATCGCCGCCGGCCACGTAGCGCATCGCGATGAACAGCACACCGTCCGCCTCGCCCGCCGCGAACACCGGGATAATGTGCGGGTGGTCCACCGCCGCGGCGGCCTTGGATTCCCGGATGAACCGCTGCTGGAACTCGCGGTCCCCGGCCAGTGCCGGGTCGAGGATCTTCAGTGCGACCTGCCGGTCCAGCTGCACGTCGTGCGCACGGTAGACGACGGCCATGCCGCCGCGCCCGATCTGCTCATCGAGCCGGTACCCGGCGACCCGGGAGCCGGCCGGCCGCGCGGCGGCCGGCCAGGGGGTCTCGTCGCTCACCGCGCCTCCCGCGCTCGCCGTTCCGGTTCGCTACCCCGGTGACGCTTCCTTCCCGGATCGCGGCTGGCACATTTTCGTGCGCTCCGGGCGAGGAGGCTGCGCTGGAGATTCAGTTTCGGGCTTTCCGGGGACAAGTGCGCTCATGGTAGCTGCAACCGCGGTGAAACCCCCGCAGGTCCGGATAGTGGCCGCCCCTATATTACGTACGTTGAATCCCCTTAGACTGGGCAAATGAACGAGCGTCTCGTGTCGCCACCGGATGCCCCGTCGCTCGTGGTGAAGACCCAGGGGGCCGACCAGACGCTGCGCGCTGGCTCGCAGTACCGGGTCGGCCGGGACCCCGAGTCCGACATTGTGGTCAGCGACTCCCGGGTGTCCTGGCGGCACGCCGTGCTGCGGGCCGACGGCAACTGCTGGCTGCTGGAGGACAACGGCAGCACCAACGGGACGTTCCTCGGCACCCGCCGGGTCGGCCGGGTGGAGATCACCCAGAACTGCGTGCTGCGGCTCGGTCACCCCGAAGACGGCCCGGTCATGATGCTGGCCGTGGCCCGGCCCAGTGCTGCCCCGGTGAGTACCGGGCGGAGCAGTGTGGACCGGCGGCCGACCACGGTCATGCGCGCCCCGAGCCGCCGGCTGCGCATCGGCCGGGCGCCCGGTAACGACCTGGTTGTCCCCGATCTCAGTGTTTCCCGGGAGCACGCGGAACTGCGCAATCTCGGCGGCGGCCGGTATGAAATCGCCGATTTGGACAGCCATAACGGGACTTTCGTAAATGGTCGCCGGATCGCCCAGCCGACCACTGTTACCGAACAGGACCTCATCGGCATTGGCCCGGCTACGTTCCGCCTGGTCGGTGACGAACTTCGCGAATTCATCGACCAGGGCGACGTCTCGCTGGTCGCCCAGGACCTGACCGTGCGGCTGTCCGGTGGCAAGGTGCTGCTGGACCGGGTCAGCTTCCCGATCGGCGAGCGCAGCCTGGTCGGCATCATCGGCCCCAGCGGCGCGGGCAAGAGCACCCTGCTCGGCGCGCTGACCGGGATGCGGCCCGCCACCGAGGGCGCCGTGTTCTACGACAACCGGGACCTGTACACGCACTACGCGGAGCTGCGGCACCGCATCGGCCTGGTCCCGCAGGACAACATCCTGCACACCCAGCTGTCCGCCCAGCGCGCCCTGGGCTACGCGGCGGAGCTGCGGTTCCCCGGCGACACCTCGTCCGGGGAGCGGCGGCACCGGGTCACCGAGGTCATCGACGAGCTCGGGCTCAGGAAGCACGCGACGACCCGGGCCGGCGCGCTGTCCGGCGGCCAGCAGAAGCGGGTCAACGTGGCCCTCGAGCTGCTGACCAAGCCGTCGCTGCTGTTCCTGGACGAGCCCACCTCCGGCCTGGACCCGGGGCTGGACAAGTCGGTGATGGAGATGATGAACCGGCTGGCCAAAGACGGCCGGACGGTGATCGTGGTCACGCACAGCGTGGCCAACCTGGACATCTGCGACCGGCTGCTGGTGCTGGTACCGGGGGGCAAGGTGGCCTTCTACGGGCCGCCTACCGAGGGGCTGAAGTACTTCCAGAAGCCCGGCTGGGCCGAGGTGTTCCAGGCCTTCGACAGCGAGCCGGACCGGGACTGGGCGGCCGACTTCCGCGCCTCGCCCTATTACGCCGAGTACGTGGCGGGCGGCCTGTCCGGGCCGGCGCCGGTGCCCGCGCGGGACCGGAGCGCCCCGCCGCCCCCGCCGCGCAGCCGGGGCCGCCTCGGCCAGCTGTCCACGCTGTGCCGCCGCTACCTGGCCGTGATCGCCTCCGACCGCGGTTACCTGGGCATCCTGAGCATCCTGCCGATCGCGCTGGGCCTGCTGGTCCGGGCCACTCCGGCCCCGCTCGGCCTGGCCGGGCCCGCGGGCCAGAACAGCGACGCCTCCGCGCTGCTGCTCATCCTGGTCATCGCCGCGTGTTTCATCGGCGGCGCCAACTCGGTCCGGGAACTGGTCAAGGAACGGGCCATCTATACCCGGGAACGGGCGGCCGGGTTGTCGGCCGGCGCCTACCTGTGGTCCAAGCTCATCGTGCTCGGGGTCATCAGCCTGGTTCAGGCGGTGGTCCTGGTCGCCATCGGGCTGGCTGGCCGGCCGATGCCCGCGCACGGTGTGGTGCTGAAATCGTCACCGCTGGCCGAGCTGCTGATCGCGATCGGGGTGCTGGCCCTGGCCTCGATGGCCCTGGGACTGCTCGTCTCGGCCTCAGTGAGCACGGCCGAGAAGACCATGCCGCTGCTGGTGCTGCTGTCGCTGGCCCAGGTCGTGCTGTCCGGTGGGGTGGTCCCGCTGAACGGGAAGGCGGGCCTCAACCAGCTGTCCTATATCGCCCCGTCGCGCTGGGGGTTTGCCGCCACTGCGGCCACCACCAGGCTGTCCCGGATCGACGCGCTGCCCGCCGACCCACTCTGGCGGCACACGCCGGCCCAGTGGTTCATGGATGTGGGCCTGGAAGCAGTGCTGGGGGTGCTGTTCGCGCTGATCACCTGGCGCATGATCATCCGGCTCAGTCCCGGCCGCAAGCGGCGATGACCGGGCCAGCCTGATGCGGTCCAGCCGGCTGGGTGAAACGATCACCAGGTGACGACGCCCGCGCGGACCCCGCAGCCACCTGGCCCCCCCGAAGAGGAGCCTGGGCAGTCGGCGCCGGCCAGTTCCCTGGTCGTGCACGACCAGCTGGCCCGGCGGATCCGGCGGCCGATCGACCTGCTGCGCTGCGCCGCGGACGGCTTCTGGATCGGGGTGCTGGTGGTGGCCGGGCTAGCCGCCCGGGCCACCACCCAGGGAGTGGAGACCGACCTGGTGAACGGCAGCCGGCGGCTGCAGGATGTGGTGCTGCCCACGCTCCGGGGCATCTCGCTGTTCGTCCTGGTCGCCTTCCCGGTGGCGCTGGCCGTCCGGCAGCTGCTCCGCCATCAGTACCGCCGGCTGGCTGAGGCGGTGGCCGCCGGGGCCGGCACGATCGCCCTGGTCGTGCTGGCTGACCTGGTACTGCGCAGCGACTTCGCCGGGGCGCTGTACCGGGCCATCGCCATGGCCCGGCCAGGAACCAGCAGCTTCGCCCCGCTGGACGCCCCGCTGGCCGGGCTGGTCGCCTACACCACCATCATCGACCTGAGCGGCCGGACCCGGTGGCGGGTGGCGCTGTGGCTGACCGTCGGGATCTACGTCGTGGCCAGCCTGGCCGACCTGCGCACGTCGGTGCTCTCCGTGCTGATCACCCTGCTGGTCGGCCGGGTGATCGCGCTGGCCGTCCGGTACGTCGCGGGGTCCCCGTCGCAGCGCCCGTCGGCCGAGGCCATCGCCGCGGCCCTCGGCTCGGCCGGCCAGCCGGTGACCGAGATGAGCCGGGCCCCGGCATCGGGGGTCGAGTCGCGCCAGTATGCGGCCACCACCCAGGACGGCCGGCGGCTGGACGTGACGGTGTTCGACCGGGACCAGCAGGCGGCCGGCCTGCTGTACCGGCTGTACCGGCTGGTCCGGCTGCGCGACCAGGTGGCACGGCGTACCCCGCTGTCCACCGAGCGGCTGGCCGAGAGCCGGGCGCTGCTGACCTACGCGGTGGAAGACGCCGGGGTGCGCACGCCGCGGCTGCGCGCCGTGCTCCGGGTGGGCCCGGAGGCCATGGCGCTGGCCACCGATGCCGACGGCGGCACGTCGCTGGCCCAGCGGGGCAGTGCGGTGACCGACGCGGAGCTGGGGCGGGTCTGGGACGCAGTGCTCCGGCTGCATGCGCACCGGGTCACCCACCGGTCGCTGACCGCGGACCGCATCGTCATCTGCCCGGACGGCCAGATCAAGCTGCTCGATCCGGGCGGCGGGGATATCGCCGCCAGCGACCTGCAGCTGCGCCTGGACCTGGCTCAGCTGCTGGCCGAGCTGGCCACCCTGGCCGGCCCGGACCGGTCCGCCGACCTGGCGTCGCGCGAGCTGGACGAGGCAGAGGTGGTGAACCTGCTGCCGCTGCTCCAGCCGGTGGTGCTGGCCCGGTCCACCCGGACGTTCCTGCGCCGGCACAAGAACGTGCTGCCTGAGCTCCGGGCCCGGCTGCTGGCTAACGATCCGGGTGACGGTCAGGCCGTGGCGCCGGTCCAGCTGGAACGGGTCCGGCCGCGCAGCCTGATCACCCTCGTGGCCAGCATCCTGGCCGTCTACCTGCTGACGTCCGAGCTGGCCCGGGTCAACATCAGCACGCTGCTGCGGTCCGCCGACCCGCGCTGGATGCTGGTCGCGCTCGGCCTGTCGGCGCTGACCTACGTGGGCGCCGCGTGGGAGCTGTCCGGGTTCGTGCTGGAGCGGCTGAGCTTTGTCCGGACCGTGCTGGCCCAGCTGGCCAGCTCGTTCGTCACGCTGGTCACGCCGGCCGCGGTGGGCGGCGCGGCGCTGAACGTGCGCTACCTGCAGCGGCGCAAGATACCGCCCGCCGTAGCGGCGGCCAGTGTCGGCGTGTCCCAGGTGGTGGCGTTCGTCCTGCACATCGTCCTGCTGGTCATCTTCGTGGCCATCACCGGTGCGCGCAGTCATTCGCTGCGCCCGCCCACCTGGGCCTACTGGGTGATCGCCGGGCTGGTCGTGGCGGCGCTCATCGTGCTGGCCGTGCCGCGGGGCCGGCGGCTGCTCCGGGCCCGGGTCGGGCCCGCGCTGGGCCAGGTCTGGCCCCGGCTGGTGGCCATGGTGCAGCGCCCGGCCAAGCTGGCCGAGGGGGTCGGCGGCGCGCTGATGCTCACCGGGTGCTACATCTTGTGCCTGGCCGCCTCCGTGCTCGCGGTGGGCGGGCACATCCCGCTGACCAGCGCCGCCGTGGTGTACCTGACCGGAGCCGCGCTGGGCTCGGTGGTACCCACCCCCGGCGGCCTGGGCGCGGTCGAGGCCGCGCTGGCCGCCGGGCTCACCGCGACCGGGCTGGCCGCCGCCACCGCGGTCAGTGCGGTGCTGCTGTTCCGGCTGCTCACGTTCTGGCTGCCCGTCCCGGTGGGCTGGGCCGCGTTCGGGTACCTGCAGCGGCGGGGCGCCATCTGAGCTGGCCCGCTGCCCCGGCCGGCCCGCGGCCAGGCCAGGGCCGGTCACCGATGAGCCCTTTGGCTGCCCAGACGTGACTTTGGTCCCTCGCGCCGGGCTGGAGTGAACTGGCTCACTAGGGGCATGTTCGCCAGCCACGAGGTCATGCTGAGCATCAGCTTCGGGGTGGCCTGCGAACGATTGGCCCCGCTCGGCAGCGCCGGCTCGCTGAAGTCATCCTCCGAACTCGCGTTCGCGGACGGGCTGGACACGCTGGTCCGGGTCGGCCCGTTCGGGCCGGTGCTGGGCGCGGCCAAGCTGGTCCGGGTGCGCATGCTCGAACCCACGTACCAGGGCGACACGCGGATCCAGGCACTGCGCTGGGAAGCTACCGGGACGGCGGGCCGGCTGTTCCCGGTGCTGGACGCGAACCTGGTGCTCACCGCGGTGGACAGCCAGCACTGCCGGCTGGCCCTGCTGGGTGTCTACCGGCCACCGCTCGGCGCGGTCGGGGCGACGCTGGACCGGATGCTGCTCAGCCGGGCGGCGGTGGCCACGTTCCGGTCCCTGGTGACCAGGGTGGCGGCCGGGCTGGACCCCCCGGCCGAAGCTCCCGCCGCCGTGGCCGGCCTGGCCCCGGCCGACCCGCTGCCGGACTTCGGCTGAGGATCCCGCCCCGCCTAACCCGCGATACCCACGGTGGCCGGGGGCAGTGGCATGCTCGGGCGTTAGGCAAATCATGAGTAACTTGGGGGATGGCCATGGGCGCGGGGGTCAGCCGGGTCGTGCCGCTCACCCTCGGCTGGGTGGACGTGCCCAGGTCGGTGTCGGTGGCCGGGGCCGGGGCGGAGGTGCTGCGCGAGCCGGTGCCCGGCGTGCTGCTGGACTGCGAGGGTGGCTGGGTGCTGCTGGACACCGGGTTCAACACCGCGCTGATCAGCGACCCGGCGCTGCGGGCCCGGTTCCACCCCGACCCGGTGGAGCAGCCCGTGCTGCCCGGCCCCGGGGAGCCGCTGATCACGGCGCTGGCCGCGGCCGGCCTGGAACTAGCGGACATCTGCGCGGTGGCGGTCAGCCACCTGCATTACGACCACGCTGGCGGGCTGAAGCTCTTCGCGGGCCGGGTGCCGGTGCATATCCAGCGGGCCGAACTGGACTACGGCCGGTGGGCCAGCCCGCCCGGGCCAGAGCATAACGGGATCTTCCAGGTGGACTTCGACGACCCGCGGATCGACTGGCGGCTGGCCGACGGCGACGCCGAGATCGCGCCTGGGCTGACCGCGGTGCTCACCGCTGGGCACACCCCCGGGCACCAGAGTTTCGTGGTGCGGATGGACGAGGCGGCGGGCGGCGGCGGGTTCGTGTTCGCCTGCGACGCGGCCGACCTGATGGAGAACATTGACCGGGAGGTGGCGGTCGGCGGCCTGATCGGGGCGCCTGCGGCGCTCAGCGTCGAGCAGATCCGCAAGCTCAAGCGGATCGCCGCCGGCCGTGGCTACCGGCTGGTGCCCGGGCACGACCCGGACGTGTGGCCCGCCCTCACCGCCGAGCTGGCCCGGTCATGAGGCGAATCCTTCGATGACGCCGTACGGCGGGGCCACCGGCAGCACCGCGCCGGGGCGGAACCCGGACCCGGCCAGCAGGGCGTGATACTCGGCGTTGGTGCGCTCCTTCCCGCCCGTGATGACCAGCATGTTCAGGTCGCTGACCAGGACCGGCACGGCGGCGCGCGGATCGTCTGGGATGAGCCGCTCGATGATCAGCACCCGGCCGCCGGGGGGCATGGCCCGGCGGCAGCTGGCCAGGATCCGCTGCGACTGGGCGTCGTCCCAGTCGTGCAGCACGTTGGCCATCAGGTAGGCGTCGGCGCCGGCCGGGACCGATGCGAAGAAATCCCCGGTGACCACGTTGCAGCGGCCGGCCACCCCGGCGCCGTGCAGCCACTCGGTGGCGCGGCCGGCCACCACGTCCACCTCGAACAGGATGCCGCGCAGGTGCGGGTGCGCACGCAGGATGGCGGCCAGCAGCACGCCCTGGCCGCCGCCGATGTCGGCCACGGTGCGCAACCCGGCGAAGTCATAGCGGGCGGCCACGCTCGGCGCGAACGCCAGGGTGCGCTCGGCCATGGTCGCGTCGAACCGGGCCGCCCGCCCGGGGTCCTGGTGCAGCCGCTCCCAGCCGCGCATCCCGTAGGCCAGCTCGATCCCCGTGGCGCCGGACCGGACCATCTCGGTCATGGGCTCGAACGCCGCGAAGCCGACCGTGTCGGCCAGCATGGCCCAGGACCGGACGGAGGCGGGCACGCCGGTCCGCAGCCGGTCGCCCAGCGCGGTCAGCCGGAACCGCCCCGGCTCCGGCTCGGCCAGCACGTCCAGCGCGGCCAGCAGGCGCAGCACCCGGTACAGTGACGGCTCGTGAACGTGACTGGCCTGGGCCAGCTCGGCCGCGGTCAGCGGGCCATCGGCCAGCTGGTCGGCGATGCCCAGTTCGGCCACGCACTGCAGGGCGCGCGACACGTGCAGCCCGCCGATCAGCTCCAGCATGCGGGCCCCGGCGGCCCGCTGCGCCGCGGTCGGCTCCATCGTGGCTGGCTGGCTGGTCCTGCTGATCACGACTTCTCACCCCCGGTGATCCGGCCGTGGCGTACGGCTGAGACAGGTCTGCTCGCTCAGTCAGAGGCCCGGGATCCGCGGCAGATACGTGGGGGCACCGGGAAGCACGCCACTTCGGTCATGATGGCCATTCTGGGCCGCTCCGGAGGGCTTCGACAGCGACCGGCAGCTGGCCTGGTTCACAGTGGCAGGTGCTGGACCTGCTGGCCGCCGGGCACACCAACGCCCAGATCGCCCGGCGGCTCGGCGTGTCGGAGGGCACCATCCGCACCCATCTTGAGAGCATCTACCGTCGGCTGGGCGTGTCCAGCCGGACGGCTGCGGTCACCCGCGCGCGGGGTTAACTCACATTTAACGCAGCCTCGCCCGGCGGCGCGGACCATCGCAGCCAGGAGCCCGCCGCGGCGGCACGGGCTATCCTGGGCCAGCCCGGGCCGGGCTGCCCTGGAGCTGGGCCCTGTTCAGCGGCGCCCGCAGGGGGAACGATGGAGCCAAGGCGGCGCACCGGCGCCAGGCCGGGGCGGGGTACCTGGACGGCGGGTCCAGGCTGCCCTCGAACCGGCCCGCCGGGTGGGGGTTAGCGGTGACCGAGCAGACGCCGGGGCCGGACCGGTTCGGGGTAGGCTCCCGGATCGCCGGGTACCGGCTGGACGAGGAGACCGGCCGTGGCGGCATGGCCGTGGTCTACCGTGCCTACGACATCCGGCTGGAACGTCCCGTAGCACTCAAGCTGCTGGCCCCGGAACTGGCCCGGGACGAGGCGTTCCGGCAGCGGTTCATCCGGGAGTCCCGGACCGCCGCGGCGGTGGACCACCCCAACATCATCCCGATCTTCGAGGCCGGTGAGGCCGACGGGGTGCTGTTCATCGCGATGCGCTTCGTGCACGGCCGGGACGTCCAGTCGCTGGTCAACAGCGGTGGCCCGCTGCCGGTGGCCCAGGCCTGCCACATCGTCTCCCAGGTGGCGGGCGGGCTCGAGGCGGCGCACGCCCATGGCCTGGTGCACCGGGACGTCAAGCCGGGCAACATCCTGCTCGATGCCACCGCCAGCTTCCCCGGCCACGCGTACCTGTCCGACTTCGGGCTCAGCAAGCGGGCCCTGTCCGACAGCGCGCTGACCTCGACCGGCCAGTTCCTCGGCACCGTGGACTACATCGCGCCAGAGCAGATCGAGGGCCGGCCGGTGAACGGCCGGACCGACGAGTACGCGCTGGCCTGCTCGGTCTACACCATGCTCACCGGGGCCCCGCCGTTCACCCGGGATGAGTCGGTCGCGGTGATGTGGGCCCAGATGTCCGCGCCGCCGCCACTGCTCACCAGCCGCCGCCCCGACCTGCCGCCCGCGGTGAACGACGTGATGGCCAAGGCGATGGCCAAGGTACCCGGCGAGCGCTACGCGACCTGCCCCCAGTTCGCGGACGCGCTGCGCCGCGCCTGTGGCCTCGGGGCCCGCGGATCGGCCCCGCCGCCGACCCAGGTGTCCGGGCCGGAGCCGACCCGGCTGTCGCAGTGGCAGCCGGATCAGGCTGCGGAGCCTGGGGAACCGGATCAGGCTGCGGAGCCTGGGGAACCGGGTCACGCTGTGGAGCCGGCCGGGCCCTGGGTGCCCGCGGAACCCGGCCCGGCCCCGCCGTCACACCCGGGCACGGCCGTGTCCGGGATCCCGCTGGCCGGGTTCCCGGGGGCCGGGCCGCCTGCGCCGCCGCCGGATGACCCCGCGGCGGGCCACGGCGCGCCGCCCGGCGACCCGGACGATCCGGACGATTCGCCCGGGCCAGATCATCCGGACCGCCCCGGCCGGCCGTCCGACGACCTCGACTACGCCGGCCTGTGGCGGGCGGGCGCCGCGCCTGACCGGTCCGGTGAGCCGCCCACCGAGGGCGTGCCGCCGGCCCAGGGCGTGCCGCCGGCACTGGGAGGCGGCGGGCCGCGCTGGCCGGGGCCGCCCCCGCCGGCCGGGCCGGGCTATCCGGGCCCAGGACGCCGGTCCGGGCGGCGGCGCTGGTCCACGGCCGCAGGTGCGGCCGTGGGCGCGGCCGCCGTGCTCGCGCTGGGCGCCTTCTTCCTGGTCGGCCGGAACAACCACGGCGGCAGCCAGGCGGCGCTGAAACCACCGGGCTGCACCACCCAGGTGGCCAAGGCCGGCCAGCTGAAGCACCTGTCCCGGCACCTGATCAGCACCGGCGGGCAGCCGTTCGACGTGGCCACCGTGCCGGGTTACGCGTTCGTGTCGGTCGGCTCCGGGGTCGCGGTGCTGAACACATCACAGCCGGTTCCCCAGCTGCTGTGGACCGCCGCGATGAAGCATGCGCAGGGTGAGGCGCTCACCCCGGACCAGCGGTACCTGGTCGTCAGCTCCGGTAACGGCCTGGCCGTGTTCCGGGTCAGCACGCTGGAGCACGGGGCGGCCAGCCCGGTCGGCTCGCTGTCCAGCCCCGGCCAGAAGCACGCGGTCGAGGTGGCGCTCACCCCGGATGGCCACTACGCGCTGGTCACCTACCAGGACACCGCGCACGTGGGCGTGTTCAACCTGCAGCGGGCGCTGCGGCACGGCTTCAGCCCGGCCGACGTGGTCGGGCTGATCCCGGTGGGATCCACGCCGATCGGGGTGACGGTGGCCCCCGACGGGGGCCTCGGCTACGTGACCAGCGGGCCGCCCAGCGGATCGGGCAGCGGGAACGGCGTGGTGAACGTGATCGACATGGCCAAGGCCGAGACCCGCCCGGCGGCCGCGGTAACCAAGACGGTCAGCGCGGGCTGCAAGCCCAGCCGGGTGGTGCTGTCGGCCGGCGGCCAGCAGCTGTGGGTCACCGCCGGCGGCTCCAACGCGCTGCTCGGCTTCTCGGTGCCGAAACTGCTCAGCGACCCGGGGCAGGCCCTGCTGGCCCGGGTGCCGGTGGGCCCGCTGCCGCTCGGGCTGATGTTCGTCAACCACGGCACCCGCATCGTGGTGGCCGACTCCGACAAGGACAGCCAGCCGGGTACTAATCCCAGCCTGGCCGTGGTCAATGTCAGCAAGGCCCTGGCCCACCAGCCCGCCCTGCTCGGCTACGTCCAGTCCGGCGCGACCCCCCGCCAGTTCGCGCTCGGCTCGGACGGCACCACGCTGCTGGTCACCAACACCAGCTCGGCCCAGCTGGAGAGCCTGAACCTGACCCGGCTGCCGTGATCCACGGGCGCTAGGCTGTCCGTCATGCCAGCCGAGCAGCGCGTCCTGACCACCCCAGACGGCCGGCGGCTGGAAGTGCTGACCGCGGGCCCGGCCGGCGGGCTGCCGCTGCTGTTCCACAACGGCACTCCCAGCGGCCTGGTCGCGTTCGAGCCGATGACCGCGGCGGCCGCCGACCGCGGGCTGCGCACCGTGATGTACGCCCGGCCTGGCTACGGCCAGTCGGCGCCGCGGCCCGGCCGCAGCGTGGCGGACACCGTCGGCGACGCCAGCACCGTGCTGGACGACCTCGGTGCGGACCAGTTCGTCACCGTCGGCTGGTCCGGCGGCGGCCCGCACGCGCTGGCCTGCGCGGCCCTGCTACCCGGCCGCTGCCTGGCCGCCGCGTCGCTGGCCGGCGTGGCCCCCGCCCAGGCGGCCGGCCTGGACTGGCTGGCCGGGATGGGGCCGGAGAACATCGAGGAATTCGGCGCCGCCCGCCGCGGCGAAGCGGCGCTGACGGCTTACCTGACCCCGGAAGCGGAGCAGCTTGGCCACGTCACCGGCGAGCAGGTGGCCGCCGCGCTGGGTGGCCTGGTCTCGGCTGCGGACCGGGAGGTGGTCACGGCCGGGTTCGCGGATTACCTGGCCGCGGCGTTCCGGGCCGCGCTGAGCACCGGGATCGCCGGCTGGCTGGAGGACGACCTGGCCTTCGTGTCCGGCTGGGGCTTCCCGGTGCAGCAGGCCGGGCAGGTGCCGGTGGCCGTCTGGCAGGGCAGCGAGGACCGGATGGTGCCGGGCAGCCACGGTGCCTGGCTGGCCGGGCACATCCCCGGGGCGCGGGCCCACCTGCTGGCCGGGGAGGGCCACCTGACCGTGGGGGTACGCGGCTTCGGCGCCGTGCTCGATGACCTGCTCGACCTGGCTGGCCCGGCTGGCCGCCCGGCCAGCACCGGGACGCGGCCCACCGCGGGCTGACCAGGCCAGCCGGCTATGAACGTGTACGCCCGCCGCAGTCAGGGGTGCAGGGCGAGGCCCCGGCACACCTTGTCCACCGCGTTGCGCGGGCCATGCACGGCGATCCCGGCCAGCCGCAGCGCCCCGGCGGGCACGGCCTGGACCACGGCCCGGTTGTCGTCATCGTGCCCGGTGCTGAACATGTCCTCGGTGTAGATGGCGGCGGCCATGTCCCGGCTGACCGCACGCTCCCGGACCGTGCCCAGCTGGGCGGCGTCCCCGGTGTAGACGAGGACCGGCTGGCGGAACAGCTCCAGGTACCGGTTGCCCGAGCCATCCTCGTACGGCTTCCCGATGGTTTCGCCGAACGCCGCCGCGATCCCGCTGGCCAGGAACGCGGTCACGTTGAGCTGCTGCCAGACGGCCAGGTCATCGCGGACCACGAGGGCGATCTTCGTGTCGAAACGCATGCCGCCAGTCTCGGCCACCGCAGGCCGGGCGGTCTTGAACGGTGGTGCGGGGCGGGCACCGGGAGCCGGCATACTGGATGGGTGAGCGCCGACGCCGCAGCCGACTGGTCCCGGTACTGGCGCTGCGCGGATGAACCGCTGGAAGCGATGCACGCCCGGTTCACCGGGCACGTGTACCACCGGCACAGTCACGACAGCTATTCATTCGGGGTGACCGAGTGGGGTGCCCAGTCGTTCACGTGCCGGCACGCCACGCACACCAGCGCGGCGGGCATGGTGATGGCGTTCAACCCGGATGACCCGCACGACGGGCATGCGACCACCGACCGCGGCTTCCGCTACCGGATGATCCACATCGGGCCCGGCCTGGTGACCGAGGTGCTCTCGGACATCACCGGCCGCCCGCCCGGCCGGCCGCTGTTCGCCCGGCCGGTGCTCCAGGACCCCGGGCTGGCCCGGGCCCTGTGCCGGCTGCATGCCACGCTGTCTGGGCAGGCCAGCCCGCTGGAGCGGGCGGAGCGGCTCACCGCGGCGGTGGCGGCCGCGGCCCGGTTCGCGGTGCACTGCCCACCCGAACTGACCGGCCCGGGGCCTGGGGCTGGCCCGGGGCCTGGGGCCGGCCCGCGGCGCGGGGAGATCACCCGGACGGCGGGGCTGGTCCGTGAGTTCCTGGACGCCCACTACGCCGGCCAGGTCACCGGGGGTGAGCTGGCCGACGCCGCCGGGCGCAGCCGTTATGCCGCGTACCGGGCGTTCCGCGCCGCCTGGGGGCTGGCCCCCAGCGAGTACCAGCGGCTGCTCCGGCTGCGCGCCGCCCGCCGCTGCCTGGCCGGGGGCATGCCGCCGGCCGAGGCGGCCAGCGCGGCCGGGTTCGCCGACCAGGCGCACCTCACCCGCTGGTTCCGCCGCTGCTACGGGATCACCCCGGCCGAATACCGCCGCGCCGCGGCCGGTCACGGCGGTGCTGGCCCGGCCCAGCCGGGGCCCGGCGCGCCGCGGTGACGGTGCTGCTCATCCGTCCCGCCGGGGCCGCCCGGCTGGACCGGGTTGGCGGCTGGTCGCGGCCGCGGCTATGAGCGCTGCTGCGCGGCCAGTTCCCCGGTTCCGAGCGGGGGGAGGGTGATGGTGAAGCGGGTGGTGCCGGGGTGGCTGTCGAGGTGGACGGTGCCGCCGTGGGCGGTGGCGACGGCGTCGACGATGGCCAGGCCGAGTCCGGTGCTGGGGGCCTGGCCGGCCTGGTGGCTGCGGGCGGAGTCGCCGCGGACGAACCGTTCGAACAGGGTGGGCTGCAGGTCGGCGGGGATGCCGGGGCCGTTGTCGGTGACGGAGAGCTGGACGGTGCCCGGGGTGGCCGGGGTGGTGGTGAGCGCGACGGTGACGGTGGTGCCGGGTGGGGTGTGCTTGGCGGCGTTGCTCATCAGGTTGGCCAGGACCTGGTGCAGCCGGTGCTCGTCCCCGCGGACCTGGACCGGCTCGTCGGGCAGTTCGAGCAGCCAGCGGTGGCCGGGGGCGGCGACCCGGGCGTCGCTGGTGGCGTCGATGGCCAGCCGGGTCAGGTCAACGGGTTCCTGGGCCAGCGGCCGCCCGGCGTCGAGCTGGGCCAGCAGCAGCAGCTCATCGACCAGCACGCTCATCCGGGAGGACTCGGCTTCGACCCGGCGCAGCGCGTGCTCGATGTCGCCGGGCACCGGGCCGGGGTGGCGCAGCGCCAGCTCGGCGTAGCCGCGGATGGCGGCCAGCGGGGTGCGCAGCTCGTGGCTGGCGTCGGCGGCGAAGCGGCGCAGCCGGGCCTCGGAGGCGGCCCGCCGGGCCAGCGCCGATTCCACGTGCCCGAGCATCCGGTTGAACGCCGCGCCGACCTGGCCGACCTCGGTCCGCGGGTTGGCGTCGGGTACCCGGTCGGGCAGCGTCACCTGGCCGCTGGCCAGCGGCAGCTGCGTCACCCGGGCCGCCGTCACCGCCACCCGCCGCAACGGCCGCAACGACAACCGGACAAAACCCGTCCCCAGCAACCCCGTCAACACCAACGCCGCCGAGAACGCCGCTATCTCGGCGATCTCCACCCGGCGCAGCGTGGCCTCCATGGTGGCCAGCGGCAGGCCGGTGATCAGCACGTCGTGATCCCGGCCGGCAATCGCGGTGAGCCGGTAGTCACCGCCGACGGAGGGCAGGTCCAGGGTGTAGTACTGCCCGTTGGGCGGCAGCGTGACCAGCTTGGCCTGGTCCGCGGCGGACAGGTGCGAGGACCCGTTGATGATGCCCTGGTTGGTGACCTGGCCGTCCTTGACCCGGGCGCCGAACGTGCCCGCGCTCAGCCCGGGGGTCTTGTTGCAGTTGCCCGGAGGTGTGCCCGGGGGCAGCTGGGCCTGGTCCTCCTCCTGTTCCATGCAGGACGCGTACCGGCCCCCGGCGGCCTGCAGCTGGAGGTCCATCTGGTTCAGCAGGGTGTGGCTGAGCACCAGGTAGGTCACCACGCCCACGCCGGCGCAGGCCAGCGCGAGCAGGGCGAGCAGGCCGGTAATGAGCCGGCCGCGCAGCGTCCGCCCGGCCAGCCAGCGGCGCACCGGGCCAGGCTCCCGGGACGCGCTGGGCCGGGTAGTCATGGCCTGGCCTTAGCCCGCCGGTTTGAGCACGTAGCCGACCCCGCGGACAGTGTGGATCAGCGGCTCACGGCCGGCGTCGATCTTCTTGCGCAGGTAGCTGATGTACAGCTCGACCACGTGGGCCTGCCCGCCGAAGTCGTAGTTCCACACCCGGTCCAGGATCTGGGCCTTGGACAGCACCCGGCGCGGGTTGCGCATCAGGAACCGGAGCAGCTCGAACTCGGTGGCCGTCAGGTCGATGAGGTCGTCGCCGCGGCGGACTTCGCGGGCGTCCTCGTCCATGGTCAGGTCGCCGACCACCAGCTGGGTCTCGCCACGGGCCCGGGCCAGGCCGGCCCGGCGGAGCAGGCCGCGCAGCCGGGCCAGCACTTCTTCCAGGCTGAACGGCTTGGTCACGTAGTCGTCGCCACCCGCGGTGATCCCGGCCACCCGGTCATCGACCGCGTCCTTGGCCGTGAGGAACAGCACGCACACGTGCGGGGCGTCCTGGCGGACCCGGCGGAGCACTTCGAGCCCGTCGAAGTCGGGCAGCATGATGTCCAGCACGATGGCGTCGGGCCGGAACTCCCGGGCCGTGCGGACCGCGGACGCGCCGTCGCCCGCCGTCTGGATCTCCCAGCCCTCGTAGCGCAGGACGCTGGCCAGCAGCTCGGCCAGGCTGGGTTCGTCGTCCACCACCAGCACCCGGATCGGGGTGCCGTCCAGCCGCTTGATCGGTGCCGCCTGCGCTGACCCGCCCGGTTGCGCCACCTGCATCTCGCTCGTCATTTTTCCAGTATGGGAACAGAGGCTACAGAGAATTTCTACGCATCCTCTGAATTCCCGCTGAGCTGGCCGGCTAGTCCTGCCGCCGGATCAGGCCAGGCCCTGGTCCGCCAGCGGGGGGAGGGTGATGGTGAAGCGGGTGGTGCCGGGGTGGCTGTCGAGGTGGACGGTGCCGCCGTGGGCGGTGGCGACGGCGTCGACGATGGCCAGGCCGAGTCCGGTGCTGGGGGCCTGGCCGGCCTGGTGGCTGCGGGCGGAGTCGCCGCGGACGAACCGTTCGAACAGGGTGGGCTGCAGGTCGGCGGGGATGCCGGGGCCGTTGTCGGTGACGGAGAGCTGGACGGTGCCCGGGGTGGCCGGGGTGGTGGTGAGCGCGACGGTGACGGTGGTGCCGGGTGGGGTGTGCTTGGCGGCGTTGCTCATCAGGTTGGCCAGGACCTGGTGCAGCCGGTGCTCGTCCCCGCGGACCTGGACCGGCTCGTCGGGCAGTTCGAGCAGCCAGCGGTGGCCGGGGGCGGCGACCCGGGCGTCGCTGGTGGCGTCGATGGCCAGCCGGGTCAGGTCAACGGGTTCCTGGGCCAGCGGCCGCCCGGCGTCGAGCTGGGCCAGCAGCAGCAGCTCATCGACCAGCACGCTCATCCGGGAGGACTCGGCTTCGACCCGGCGCAGCGCGTGCTCGATGTCGCCGGGCACCGGGCCGGGGTGGCGCAGCGCCAGCTCGGCGTAGCCGCGGATGGCGGCCAGCGGGGTGCGCAGCTCGTGGCTGGCGTCGGCGGCGAAGCGGCGCAGCCGGGCCTCGGAGGCGGCCCGCCGGGCCAGCGCCGATTCCACGTGCCCGAGCATCCGGTTGAACGCCGCGCCGACCTGGCCGACCTCGGTCCGCGGGTTGGCGTCGGGTACCCGGTCGGGCAGCGTCACCTGGCCGCTGGCCAGCGGCAGCTGCGTCACCCGGGCCGCCGTCACCGCCACCCGCCGCAACGGCCGCAACGACAACCGGACAAAACCCGTCCCCAGCAACCCCGTCAACACCAACGCCGCCGAGAAGACGATGATCTCGGTCAGCTCCACGTCCCGCAGGGTGGACTGGACCGGGGCCAGCGGCAGCCCGGTGACCAGGGTGGTGCCGTCGTGCCCGGGCCGGGCCATCAGCTGGTAGCGGCCGATCGCGCTGAGCGACACCGTGGCCGGCCCGCCCGAGGTGCGCAGCGCCATCAGGGCTGTCCGGTCGGCGGGGGTCAGGTGGCAGTCGGCACCGGTCACCGTGGGATCGTGCACGGTGGCGCCGCCGATCGAGGCGCTGAACGTATGCGGGCCCTGCTCCTGGCCGCACATCTGCGGCCCGCCGGGGACGTTGTCGTTGTCCTGGTCGCTGTCGCTGGCCGGCTGGCCCTCGTTGTCCGGCTCGTGACCGTTGTCCGCCGGACCCGATTCCAGGCAGCTGCCGTACCGCACGCTGACCGCGCCGAGCTGCTGGTTCAGCTGGCTCATCAGCGCTTTCTGCAAAGCTACATAGGTAGTGATGCCGACGGCGGCACACGCCACCGCGAGCAGGGCGAGCAGGCCGGCGATGAGCCGGCCGCGCAGCGTGCGCGGGCCCAGCGGGCCGGGCCGCGCGGCCGCCCGCCGCTCCGTGGCGGCGTCCGGGGTGGTCATGGGATCCCTCAGCGTACGGGTTGGGGGGGTGACCGGCGCCACGGCGGGGGAGGAGAGGCCGGCGGCTCATTGTATGGTCCGGGCTCAGGACGCGGGCAGCAACTTGAGCGCCAGTACCGGGCAGTCGGTTACGGCCCGGCGCACATGCCGGTCCAGGGCGCGGGGCACCGGGCCGTCAGCCACGATCGGGTACCCCCACTCATCCAGGGTGATCAGCTCGGGTAGCAGCTC
Source organism: uncultured Actinomycetes bacterium (assembly GCA_963834515.1). Lineage (GTDB taxonomy): Bacteria > Actinomycetota > Actinomycetes > Streptosporangiales > Streptosporangiaceae > RYN-230. Next base: position 335,853 of record CAWICB010000007.1, read on the forward strand.
GGCACACAGGCCGTGGCCCGAGCAGACGGTCGGGTCGACGCGCAGCTGCTTCTTCATGCCGGTCAGCTCCAGTCCGCGGCGCTCAGCGCGGTGCCGGCGGGCAGCGGCAGGAACGGCCGCCGCGCCGGGTCCACACACCGGCCCTGGCCGTGGTTCGTGATCTCATCGCGGAACACATGCAGCGCGCTGCGGATGAACCGGACGCTGCCGTCGGGGTGATGGCAGGCTCCCCGGCCCTGCACCAGGGCGGCCCAGCGGAGCATGTCGGTGACCGCCCGCGGGTCCGGCCGCGGCCTGGCGATCTCGTCCATGGCGGCGGCGATCCGGGGCAGGCCGTTGAAGCACGGCCCGCACTGCCCGGCGGACTCCAGCGCGAGAAACCGGGCCACCCGGGCCGCCTCGGCGATGCCGCAGCGGTCGGCCGGGAGGGCGACCAGGACACCCGCGCCCACGAACGCGCCGGCCGGCCGCAGGTCCACGTTGCTCAGCGTCATCCGGGCCGCGTCCGCGGCAGCTAGCCAGGCCCCGTGGTAGCCGCCGCTGAGCACCGCCTGGACCTGCCCGTCCAGGGCGAGCAGGCTATGCAGCGGGGTGCCGAGCTCGGTTTCCACCACGTCCCGGCGGCCGTCGGCCTGGTGCAGCGTGCACAGCATGCTGCCCGGCTCGGCGGCCGTGCCGGCCGCGCGGAACCAGGCCGCCCCGAACCGGGCGATCAGGGCCAGGTGAGCCAGCGTCTCCACGTTGTGCACCAGGGTGGGGCGGCCGACCACGCCGCGCTCGAACACCATGGGCGGCTTGAACCGCGGCCTGGCGGGCCCGCCGCTCACCCGGTTGGCCAGGGCCGATTCCTCGCCGGCCAGGAACCGCGGCGGCGCGTCGATGATCTCCACCGTGGCCTGGTCGAGCCCGGCCACGGCGCGCTGGGCCACGGCCGAGCGGAGCCGCTCCTGGAGCTGCGGGTTGCGGTGCAGATAGAGCCCGACCGCGGCCGAGCCCACGGCTTCGGCCGCCAGCTGCAGGCCGTCCAGGACCAGGTGTGGGGAGATCCACAGCAGCGACTTGTCCTTGCCGCTGGCGGGCTCGCCCTCGGCGCCGTTACCGATGACGACCGGCCTGGTGCCCGCGTGCGCCACCGCGGCCAGCTTGCGGTGCACCGGGAAGGCGGCCCCGCCACGGCCGGTGAGGCCCGCGGCCTTGAGCACCGGGATCAGCCGCCCGGCCTGCCCGAAGTACGGCGGGGCGCCGTAGCGGTGCAGGTGGGTCCGCAAGTCGACTGGCACGGCCCCGTGGGCCGGCAGCAGCCGGGGCAGCCCGGCGCCCGCGCCACCCGGCTGCGGCGGCCGGCCGTGCTCCGGGGCCGGATGCGGCACAGTGGTGCCATAAGTCATCGCGTATCGGCTTTCGTGAGTCGGTCAGCGGACGTGCTCGCGGGGCCCGGGACGGGCCGGGGCGCGGGCGCTGCCCGGCGACATCATGTCGAGGGTGGCCGCGGCCCGCTCCTCGCGCGGCAGCTCCCGGCCGGCCTGCGAGATGCGCCAGATGACCGCGCCCGCCACCGCCAGCGCGCAGCCGATGGCCAGGTAGAGCAGCACGCCGCGGTGCAGGTCGGTGCTGCTGGTCAGGCTGTGCACCAGGGCTGACCCCCAGGCCAGGTAGGCGAGCCAGTGCACGCCGCGCCACAGCCGCCGGTTCAGCCAGGCCCGGGCCAGGCTGGTCAGGATCAGCGCGACCACGACGTCGAGCGAGATCGCGCCCAGGCCGAGCCACAGCGGCTTGTACGACGACGCGAACGGGATCACGATCGCAGCCAGCCCGATGCTGACGTAGGGATCGGCCACCGCGGTGATGACGTGTACCGCGACGAATACCACGGCCAGCAGGGACAGGTTGCGGTGCAGCCCGGTGACCGCGAACCGGGGCAGCCCGGGCAGCCGTCCCTGCCGGTTCACCAGCACGCCGAGCAGCGTCACCCCGGTGAGCAGGAGCAGGCTCACCACACCGGTGGCCCTGCTCGCATACCAGAGCGCCGTGCTCTGCGTGATCCCGTTCATGACCATCCTTCTAACCGGTCTTCCGTCCCGATGCTAAGCATCACCGGCCGGGTGCAGGCTGACCTATGGCGTGTCTCTCAATTCCCTCTGAACGCTGACCGGCCCGGTTCGCGGCCCTGGCTGGCCAGGCCGCCCGCCGCATTCGGTATACATACGACACTGAATGCCGCAGCACGCCGGGGAGGCCGCATGCCCGCACCGCCGGCGTGGCGGCGTGCGGCCGGCGGCATCCTGGTGGATATCGGCCCGCTGCGGCGGCACCGGGATTTCCGGCGGCTGTGGGCCGGGCAGCTGGTGTCCCAGCTGGGCAGCCAGCTCGCCATCGTGGCGGTGTCCTACCAGACGTACCGGCTCACCGGCTCGACCGCCATGGTCGGCCTGGTCAGCCTCGGCCAGCTCATCCCGCTGCTGGCCGGGTCGCTGATCGGCGGGCCGCTGGTGGACGCCTGGGACCGGCGGCGGGTCATGCTGTTCACCCAGCTCATGCTGGCGGCCGGCTCGGCCGGGCTGGCTGTCAACGCGCTGGCCGGCCATCTGCTCTGGCCGGTGTTCGCCTGCACCGCCGGGGCCGCGGCCTTCCAGGGCCTCGACTGGTCCGCCCGGCGTGCCTCGCTACGCCGGCTGGTACCGCCGCCGGACCTGCCCGCCGCGCTATCCGTGCAGTCGGCGGCGTTCCAGCTGACCACCGTGGCCGGGCCAGCGGCGGCCGGGCTGCTCATCGCGCACGTGGGCTTCGGCCTGGTGTACGGGCTGGACGTGGCGTCGTTCGCGGTGGCAGCTGGCACCGTGGCGCTGCTGCCGCGGCTGCCACCCGAGCACGGCGGCCAGCCCGCCAGCCTGGCCTCGCTGATCGGCGGCGTCCGCTACCTGCGCTCCAGCCAGCCCTTGGCGGGCGTCTTCCTGATCGACCTGGGGGCCATGGTGTTCGGCCTGCCGCGGGCGCTGTTCCCGGCGCTGGCCAGCACCGTGTTCGGCGGGGGCGCCGCGACCGTGGGCTACCTGAACGCGGCGCCCGGCGTGGGGGCGCTGCTCGGCTCGCTGCTTACCGGCCGGGTCAGCCGGGTGCACGGGGCGGGCCGGGCGGTGGTCATCTGCGTCGTGGCGTGGGGCCTGGCCATCACCGGCTTCGGGCTGGTCCACTGGCTGCCCGCGGCGCTGCTGCTGCTGGCCGCGGCGGGCGCGGCCGACGTGATCTCGGCCGTGTTCCGGATGGTCATCGTGCAGCAGGTCACCCCGGACCAGATGCAGGGCCGGGTGAACAGCCTCATCTACGCGGGCATCCAGGGCGGCCCGCGGCTGGGCGATGCCGAGGCCGGGGCGGCGGCGGCCATCGCCGGCCCGTCGTTCGCGGCCTGGTCGGGTGGGCTGCTCAGCATCGCCACCGCCTTGGTGACGTGCTGGCTGCGGCCTGGGATCTGGCGTTATGACGCGCGCACTGTGAGCCCGCCCCCGACCGCCGGTGCGGCCGCTAAGCAGGCCGGCTGACCCAGGTCAGGAGCCGCCGGACGTGCCGTGCGGCGGGGCCGCGCTGGGCGCGGGCGCCGGGGCCGTGCTGGCCGGGGCGGCGGGCGTGACCGGTGCGCTGCCCGGGCTGGCGTGGTGGTGCCGGTGCCGCCGTCGGTGACCGGACCCGGCGGTCCCGGACGCCCCGGGCGCCGCGGCGGTGGACGGCGCGGCCTGGCTGCTGGCCGCAGCCGCCGGGCGCGGGGCGGCGGCCGGCCGCGAGCTGGCCGTGGTGTGCGTGGCGCCGGGCAGGATGAACGCCACCGCACCCGCCGTCGCGACACCCGCCGCGCCGACCGTGGCCGTCGCGGCCCGCAACTGGCCCTGGCTGCGATCGCGCCGGGCCATCGCGGCGCGCAGCTCCCGGGTGCGGTGGTTCATCAGGTCCTCTCGGCTACTCGGCGGGCCATCCGGCAACGGTCTGCACGTTACCGGCTGCGTCCACCAGCCGGGCGGGCAAGCCCAGTTTTGCCAGCCAGTCGGGTGCCGGGTGGCCCCGGATGATGGCCGCGGTGCTGGCCGTGTTGGCGTCGGCGCAGGTGGCCGCGGCTACCGACACGGTCCGCCAGACCACCGGGGCGGGCAGCCCGGTGCGCGGGTCGAGGATGTGGTGCAGCGCGGTCCCGCCGCGCCGCCAGCGCCGGGCGGTGGTGCTGGACGTGGCCAGCCCGCCTTCCCGGATGGCCACGACCGCCGCGGGTCCGGGCGGCGGGTCCTCCGGGCGCCCGGTGACGTCCTGGACCCGGATCCGCCAGCCGCCGTCTGGTGGCTCACCGGCGACCGCGATGTCCCCGCCCAGGCCCACCAGCACTCCGCAGCCCAGCGCGCCGGCCAGCCGGGCGGCCGAGCGGTCCGCGGCCCACGCCTTGGCGGTGGCGCCGAGGTCCAGGCTCATCCCGGCGGGCAGGGTGAGCAGCCGGCCCGGCTCGTCGAAGCCCACCTGGCGCCAGCCGGGCGCGGCCCGCACGGTCAGCCGGACCGGCGGCCCGTCGGCCGGCACCAGCGCGAAGTCGCGGTCGTAGCCGATGGCGGTGAGGGCATCGCCGACAGTCGGATCGACGTCGCCGTCGGTCAGCTGGGCCGCGCGCAGCGCGACCGCCACCGCCTCGGCGAGCAGCGGGCTGAGCTGCACCGGCCCGGGCTGGCGTTCGGCAGCCAGGAGCATCAGCTCGGAGTCGGGCCGGAACCGGCTGCAGGCGGCGTCCACGGCGGCGAGATCCGCCGCCAGCAGGCGGCGGCCGTGGCCGAGCTGGGCAGGGTCGGTGACCAGCAGCCAGACCTGGGTGCCCAGCGCGGTCCAGTCCGCTGACGCCGGGGCATCCTGGCCCGCGGCGGCGGACTCCATCATGATCCTCCCGAGGTGACCCCGGCCGAGCCGGAGCTGGACGACGGCGCCGACGACGACCCGAGCGAGCCCGAACTCGACGAGGACGACGAGCCTGAACCCGACGACGAGCCCGACGTGGAGCCGGTGCCTACCGAGGACCCGCCGGATACCGCCGAGTGCCCGGTGCTGGTCCTGGCCGGGGACCCGGCGGCGCTGGTCGTGCTCCCGTGGGCCATGCCGGGGAGCTCCGCCGCCACCACGCCGGCCACGGCCACCCCCAGAATACCGGCGCCGATGGTGGCCGTGCGGAGCCGTCGGCGGGCGCGGTCGCGGGCCACCACCGCGGACACGGTGCGCTCGTCGCTGTTCATGGAAAGCACTCCTCTCACGGACGCTGACCTGTTCAGTGTCGGCGCCGCGACTCTGACCGCACTGGGCGGTTCCTCTCCGCCCGCTCTGAGTGGGCGGGGCCCTAGGTCCCCGGCAAAGGGGGCGGAAAGCCCTGCCGGCCCGGCCGCCTGGGCCGCACGCTGACAGGGAGCGGGAGGGGGAGACATGCCTGACACCCTCGGCGCAGCCAGCGGCCCGGCGCTCAGCCACGAGCAGGTCCGCTATCTGGTCGCTACCGCGGGGCGCGCCCCGTCCGTGCACAACACCCAGCCGTGGTGGTTCCGCACGGGCCCGGCCGGCCTGGAACTGCACGCCGACCGGAGCAGGCAGCTCGCGGCCGTCGACCCGGCTGGCCGCGAGTTGCTGATCAGCTGTGGCGCCGCCCTGTTCGGGCTGCGCCTCGGCGCCCGGCAGCTCGGCCATCTGCCGGAGGTGGAGGTGCTGCCCGACCGAAGGCAGCCCGACTTGCTGGCCCGGGTCCGGCTCGGCCGCGAGGTCCCGCTCGAGCACGGTGAATGGGCCATGCTCGCGGCGGTGCCGCACCGGCATACGCACCGGGGCGCGTTCAGCCCGGAGCCGCTGCCAGCTGGCCTGCTACCGGGCCTGCAGCACGACGCGATCGCGGAGGGGGCGACCCTGGTCCTGCTCGATCCGGCCGGCCACGCCCGGATGCGCCGGCTGGCCGCGGTAGCCGCCCGCTGGCAGCAGCGGAACGCCTCGGTCCGGGCCGAGCTGACCCGGTGGACCCGGGAGGAGAGCAGCCGCGAGCGTGACGGCGTGCCCGCGTACGCCTACGCGGCCAGTCTTCCGGGGCACGACGAGCCGGCCGAGCCGCCGCCCGGGAAGCTGGCCGAACGTGACTTCGACCTCGGCCGCGGCACCGGGCGGCTGGAACCCGGCGGTGCCCCGCCGGTCGCCAGCGCGGTCCTGATCACCGTGGCGGACGGGCCGTGACTGGCTGCACGCGGGCCAGGCGCTGAACCGGATGCTGATCCACGCCGCGGGCAGCTGGGTGTTCGCCGCGCTGAACAGCCAGCCGATGGAATCGCCGCCGGTCCGGGCCCTGGTCCGGGACCGGCTGCGGCTGCCCGGCGCGCCGCAGATGCTGCTGGAGTTCGGCCGCTCGCACACCGCGCCGGCCACCGCCCGCCGCCCGGTCGAGGACCTGCTCAGCTGACCTGCTGAGCTGGCCTGCTGAGCTGGCCTGCTGAGCTGGCCTGCTCAGCTGGCCTGGGCGGTCGGCCCGGCGGGCCGTGGCGGCCGGGCGGCTAGCCGGTGCCCAGGACGCGGGCCAGCTTGGACGCGGACCGGGACGGCTCCGCGCCGGCCGCCCGCAGCTGGGCGGCCACGGCGTTGAGCAGGTCACGGGAGCCGGAAACCAGTTCCACCTCGACCTCGCGCCAGTTCTCGGTCAGCCGCCAGCCGGCCGGGTCGGCTGGATCTGGCCGGGAGCCGGTCACCGTGTCGTCCGCGATCTCGGCCAGGACCTGGCCCGGCTCACCGGCCAGCCGCCGTATCGTGCGGCGGGTCTGCAGCCGGGCTACCGGCCGCAGCGGCTCACCGCCGGTCCACGGCGCGACCGCCGCGGCGATCTCGGCCGGCACTTCTCGCTCCGCCGCACCCAGCGGGAAGTGCACCTCGCGGCGGGTGTCCGCGCTGACCGGGAACTTGATGTGCCAGCCCGCGTCGGTGCCCCCGGTGCGGCGGCGCAGCGTGATCAGTGCCTGGGCCAGCCGCAGCCCGGGGGTGTCGAAGTAGATCGCGGACAGGTGCAGCACGTCCGGCGGTGTCTCGCCGCTCACCCCGGGCCCGGTCAGGCTGGGCAGCACGAAGCCGGCCGGCACGTCGAACTTCTGCTCGGTCTCGATTAGTTCCTGCTCGCCTTCGCTGGCCATGCTCTGAGGCTACGAGGCGGGCCGGGCCAGATGCATCCGCAGGCCGAATTCTCCCGCGTAACGGCAAACGCGTATCCGAAGATCCGGCGCGGCCGGCGGTTTCCGCGGTACGCGCCTGGTGACAGTGCCACACTGCCAAATGACGCTCCGTATCCGCGTGGTGGCAGGGGACAGGGCCCACGACCGCGGCCGCCGGGGCAGGCCATCGCGGCGGGGCGATGGCCACAGGGGCAGGGGTCACGGCCGGGCCGGAGGCAGCGCGCGGCCTGTGCGGTGACCCCAGGACGGGGGACAACGGCATGGGTCTCATCACGGACATCGACGGCGCTGCCGAAGGGTATGAGGCGGTCAGCCTGCCGCTGCTGCCCGCGGACCCCCCCGGGACGAGCGGCCTGGACGGGGCGGTGCTGCGCCGCCGCAGTGCCCGCCCGACCAAGCGGGCGGTGATCTACCTGCACTGCATGGACGATCCGTTCGTGCCCGCCAGCGTGGCCACCTGGTACACCGACCGCGGGTTCCATTTCTACGTAGCCGACCTGCGCCGGCTGAGTGACGCCGGGCGCGCGGGCGCCGGCCACGGCGACCCCGGCCACCGGGACACTGGCCGGGGCGACACCGCCCAGGGGGACACCGGGCGGGGGGAAGGTGGCCGCACCGTCCCGGACAGCGTGGCCGAGCTCAGCGCCTATTTCATCTGCCTGGACAGGGCCGCGCAGCACGTCCGGGAGGCTGACGGGATGGAGACCGTGGTGCTCGGCGCGCACGCCACCGGGGCGCTGGTGGCCGCCCTGTGGTGTCACGCCCGGCGCGGGCGCCGGCCCGCGGACGCGCTGATCATGGCCGGCCCAGCGCTGCGTCCCCGGTCGTGGCTGGCCCGGATGGCCCACCGCACCCCACCGCTGCTCACGGTGATCCGCCGCCGGGTGCGCCGGGGCCTGGACATCAGCTGCCCGGTGCTGGTGCTCTGCCCGGCCCGGGACTGGGACGCGCCGGGCGGCGGGAGCGGGCCGCGCCCGTTCCCCGGGCTGGCCGGCGGCCAGGCGACCATCCGGCTTGGGCCGCACGTGACCTGGCGGAAGCTGGACGATGGCGACCCGGATGGGCCATGGCTCAGCCAGATCCTCGACGAGCAGAGCCGGTGGCTGGGTGCCTACCTGTCCAGCCAGATCCGCGACCAGCTGCTGTGACGCCGCTGGCCGGCGCGCCGCCGGCCGCCGGCCCAGGCCACTTTTCATCCCTGGTCCGCTGGGACCGGGACAAAACGGTCAGCTACCGCACCGGATCCGTGCAAAGTGGGATCGGGCCGGCCCGGCGCCGGTGCTGGTGTGGCCGCCGTGACCGGTGGATCAATGGGATCCACCATCCGCTGCCGCTGGCGCCCACGAGCTGGGCGGTCAGCTCACTTGCACCGCGATACTCGGGTAGCCGGAGGCGCCGTTCGGCTCGGGGGGCTCCTGCAGCGCGGTCTGCGTGTAGCCGGTCGCGTCGGTGGTCCGGGCCTCGATGGTGTGCGTGCCGGGTGTGGCGTCCCACTCCCATACCCACTGCCGCCAGGTGTCGATGCCGGGCACCGCGGCCAGCTGGGCCTGCTGCCATGACCCCCGGTCCACCCGGACGTGCACCGCGTCGATGCCCTTGTGCTGGGCCCAGGCCACACCGGCCACCGGGGTCCGGCCCGCGGACACCGGGCCGTTCGGCACGTCGATCCGGGACTCGGTCTTGATCGGTGCCCGCTGCGACCAGCCCCGCACCGACCAGTAGGCCGATTCCGCGGCGTACGTGGTCACCTTGATGTCGGTCACCCACTTGCAGGCCGACACGTACCCGTACAGGCCGGGGACCACCATCCGCACCGGGAAGCCGTGCGCGACCGGCAGCGCGGTGCCGTTCATGGCCATGGCCAGCAGGGCGTCCCGCCCGTCCAGCACGGTGGCGATCGGTGTGCCGGACGTGAAGCCGTTGACCGAGGTGCACAGCAGCTGGTCCGCACCGGCCTGCACCCGGGCCGTGCGGAGCAGGCTGGCCAGGCTGGTGCCCAGCCACTTGGCGTTGCCGATGTATGGCCCGCCGACTGGGTTGGACACACAGGTGAGCGTGATGTAGTCCTCGATCAGCGGACGGTGGAGCAGCTCGTCGAAGCTGAGCGTGATCTCCCGGTCCACCATGCCGTGGATGCGCAGCTGCCAGCTCTGCGGCGCGACCTGCGGCAGGATCAGCGCCGTGTCCACCCGGTAGAACGCGCCGTTCGGGGTGATGAACGGGGTCAGGCCCTTGACGTCGGGGTGTGTGCCGGGCGGCAGCGGCGGCGCCGGGTGCGCGGGCCGCGGGAAGCGGATGCTGGCCTGCGCGGCGGACACGTTGGACCGCTCGGCCAGCCCCCGGCCGGCCAGGGCGCTGATCCCGCCCGCGGCCAGCGCGATGCTGCTGGCGGCCAGGAACCCGCGCCGGCCCGGCTGCCAGCCGGCCGGCGCGGCCGGCCGCGCCGCCCGGCCCGCCCCCGGCCGCGCCGCCCGGCCCGCCCCCGGCCGCGCCGCCCGGCCCGCCCCCGGCCGCGCCGCCCGGCCCGCCCCCGGCCGCGCCGCCCGGCCCGCCCCCGGCCCTGCCGCCAGCCCCGCCGCCCGTTCCCCGGGCAGGCCCGCTCACCGCGCCCGCGCCCGCTGGCGCGGGCTGGTCCGGCACCCAGTCCAGCGGCCCGCGCTCGCGGCCAGCCGGGGCCGGCCCGGCGCCCCCGGCTGGTTCCGCCGCCCCCGCCGACGTTACGTCCCGCGCCCCAGGCGCGGTCACGTCCCGCGTCCCCGCTGCGCCCCCCGTCCCCGCCTCAGCCACGTCCGCCGCCCCGGCCCCCGGCGCGGCCCGGACGGCCGGCCCCGCGGCGGCGCTGCGGTGCGCCACCCGGACCAGCCAGCGCAGCGTGTACGCCCCGGCCAGCGCGCCGATGAGCGTCGGCAGCACGTCCACCGGCGAAGCGTTCGGCCTGGTCAGCGCGCCAGCCAGGCCGACAACAGCGAAGATGGCCAGGCCGGCGTAACCATAGCTGAGCCGCCGCATCGCGGCCACGCCGAGGCCCGCGGCCAGTACCGCGAGCACGATCAGCATGCCGATGACCAGCGCCTTCTTGTCGTTCGAGCCGAACGTGGCGATGGCGAAGTTCTTGACCGGGGGCGGAGTATTGTCGATGGCCAGGCCGCCGACCGCCGCCACCGGCGAGCCCTGGGGCCGGCCTATCCCAGCGACAAGCTGGGCCACCCCGAGGGCGACCCAGGCGGTGAGCAGACCGGCCCACACACCGCGGCCCGTCCCGGGAGAGTGCTCAGGAGCTTTCACAGAAGCTATTCGTAGCCTACGAAGAACCGGATTGCCGCAGATCACCGTGGTTGGCAAGCCAAGCGTAATGCGGCGACGAATAAGGGATATGGCAATGACCGACGGCCAGCCGCAGGCTTCCCCCGACGGGCTGGGCGCTGACCGCGCCGGCTCGCCGCAGGCCGAGCTGGCCGCGCTCATCGGCCGGGTGGCGCACGGTGACAAGGCGGCCTTCGGTGCGGTGTATGACCAGGTCGCCGGGCCGGTGTTTGGCCTGGCGCGGACCGTGCTGCGGGATCCCGCGCAGGCCGAGGAGGTGTGCCAGGACGTCCTGCTGGAGGTGTGGCGCAACGCGGCCCGGTTCGACACCCGCCGCGGTACCGCGATGGCCTGGCTGATGACGCTGGCGCACCGCCGCGCGGTAGACCGGGTCCGCGCCGAGCAGGCGGCTACCGACCGGGAACACCGGGCGGCCCGCCCGGAGATCTCCTACGACAGCGTGACCGAGGCGGTGGAGGCCCGGCTGGACGCGGAACGGGTCCGCCGCTGCCTGGGCGCCCTGACCGAGTTGCAGCACGAGTCGATCACTCTTGCGTACTACCAGGGCCGCACTTACCGTGAGGTGGCCGCCCTGCTCAACGTGCCGGTCGGCACCGTGAAGACGCGGATGCGGGACGGGCTGATCAGGCTCCGTGACTGCCTGGGGGTGGACTAGCCGTGACCACGTTCAGGTTCCGCCGGCCCGATCCGCACACGCTGGCCGGCGCGTACGCGCTGGATGCCCTGGGCGGCACCGACCGGTCCCGCTTCGAGCGCCATCTCAGCGCGTGCCCGTCGTGCAGCCAGGAAACCAGGGGGCTGCGGGAGGCGGCCACCCGGCTGGCCGCCACCACGGCCGCCCGCGCGCCGGATGGGCTGCGCGACCGGGTCATGGCCGCCGCGGGCCGCACCCGGCAGAACCCGCCGCGCACCACCGAGGTCAAGTCGGCCTGGCCGGGCCGGCGCTGGGGGATGGCCATCGCGTGCGGGGTGCTGGCTGTGGCCCTGGCGTTCGGCGGCCTCGCATTCCACACCCAGCAGCAGCTCAGCCAGGAGCAGGCCCGGGCCCGGGCCATCGCGGCCGTGCTGAACGCGCCCGACGCGGCCATGATGACCGCCGACGCCACCCCGCACGGCACCGCCACCGTGGTCATGTCGCACCAGGACCGCGCGCTCGTGTTCACCGCGGCCCGGCTGCCGGCCCTTCCTTCTTCCGAACGCTATGAGCTGTGGCTGATGGGCGCCACCGGCCCGCGGGCGGCGGGGATGCTGCCCGCGCCGCATGCCGGGCTGACCGCCCCGGTCATCGTGTCTGGCCTGCGGGCCGGGGACAAGGTGGCGCTGACCGTCGAGCCGGCCGCGGGGGCGCGCACGCCGTCCCGGCCGATGATCATCATGCTGCCGCTGCCGTCCTGACCCGGAGCCGGGGGGGCCAGGCCCGGCTGGCTGTTTCCGCTCCCCGCAGAGGCAGGCTAACGTGGGGACCCGTGAAAGCATCTCCCGAGGCGCAGCAGCGGCTGCTTGAGTTGGCGGACCTCGACGCGGAACTAGCCCGGCTGGAACACCGGCGTCGAAGCCTGCCCGAGACCGCGGAAGCCGGACGGCTCGAAGCCCGGGACCGCGAGCTGAGTGATGAGATCGTGGCCCTGGAGGCGACGGAGAAGGATCTCGGCCGGGAGCAGGGCAAGGCCGAAGCCGACGTGGACCAGGTCCGCACCCGGATCGAGCGTGATCGCGGGCGGCTGGACGCCGGGACGGTCACCTCGGCGCGGGAACTGGAGACGCTGCAGGCGGAGATCGTGTCGCTGGCCCGCCGGCAGTCCGACCTCGAGGAAATCGTGCTGGAGGTCATGGAGCGCCGGGAGGCCGCGCAGAGCCGGCGGACCGCGCTGGCCGACGAGCGTTCCGCGCTGGCTGACGAACTGGCCGAGGTTGCCGCCCGGCGCGACGCCGCCCTGGGCGAGATCGCGGAAGAGGCCGGGAAGGCCACCGACCGGCGGGCGAGCGTAGCCGCCGAAGAGCCGGGCGATCTGCTGAACCTGTACGAAAAGCTGCGGGCCCAGCACGGGGTCGGTGCCGCGGCACTGCGCCGCGGGCGGTGCGAGGGCTGTCATCTGTCGCTCAACACAGTTGACCTGAACCGGATCCGGGCCGCCGCGCCCGACGAGGTGCTGCGCTGCGAGGAGTGCCGCCGGATCCTGGTCCGCACTCCGGAATCCGGCCTGTGAAACTGATCATCGAGGCGGACGGCGGCTCGCGGGGCAACCCGGGCCCGGCCGGGTACGGGGCGGTGGTCCGCGACGCGGCCACCGGCCAGGTACTGGCCGAGGTGCTCGACAGCCTGGGCACCACGACCAACAACGTGGCCGAGTACCACGGCCTGCTCGCGGGCCTCAAGAAGGCGGCCGACCTGGCCCCCGGCGCCGACGTGGACGTCCGGATGGACTCCAAGCTGGTGGTCGAGCAGATGACCGGGCGCTGGCAGATCAAGCACCCGGCCCTGCAGCCGCTCGCGGCCGAGGCCCGTGCGGTGTCCCGGCGCCTGGGTCTGATCAGCTACCAGTGGGTGCCGCGGGCCCGGAACACGCATGCCGACCGGCTGGCCAACCAGGCCATGGACGCGGCGAAACAGCCGGGGGACGGGCGTCCCGCGGGTGCTGCGGGGCGTTCTGGAAAAGAGGCCTCGCCGGGGCCGGACCAGGGCCCGCGCCCCGCGCCGCGGCCGGGCCCGGGCTGGACCGCGGCGCACCGCGACCCGCTGACCACGGTGCTGCTGCGGCACGGCCAGACGCCGCTGTCGGCGGAGCGCCGGTTCGCGGGCCGGGGCGACATCCCGCTCACCGAGACGGGGAAGCTGCAGGCCAAGGCGGCCGCGCAGCGGCTGGCCGGGCGCGGCGGCATCGACCGGATCGTTACCTCGCCGCTGCAGCGGGCGGTGTGGACGGCGGAGGCGGTGGCCGCGGCCACCGGGGCACCGGTCGAGGTGGACGACGGCTGGATGGAGACCGACTTCGGCGCGTGGGAGGGGCTGAGCTACGCCGAGGCGATGGAGCGCTGGCCGGCCGAGATGACCGCCTGGATGGGGGACACCAGCCTGGCCCCGCCGGGCGGCGAGAGCTTCGCGGCGACCAGCCGGCGGGTGCTGGCCGCACTGGGCCGGCTGCTGGCCGGCGGGCAGCCCGGCACGGTCGTCGTGGTCAGCCACGTCTCCCCGATGAAGACCGTGCTGCGGCACGCGCTGCTGGCCCCGCCGCCCGCCCTGCGCCGGATGCATCTCGACGTGGCCTGCCTGTGCGAGGTCGACTGGTACCCGGACGGGCCCGCGGTGGTCCGCTCGCTCAACGACACTGGGCATCTTCAGCCGCGGTGACGGCCGTGATACGCCTAAGCTGGGGGCACGGCGGGCGAGCCGGCCGGGCGGCCGCGCCGGGACCGTGCCTGGCACGGCCACGGTGAGGAAGGTCCGGGCTCCGCAGGGCAGGGTGGTCGGTAACGCCGACCCGGGGTGACCCGCGGGACAGTGCCACAGAAAGCAGACCGCCTTTGGCCGGCCTCCGGCCGGCTGAAGGTAAGGGTGAAACGGTGGTGTAAGAGACCACCAGCGCCCGGAGTGATCCGGGCGGCTAGGTAAACCCCACCTGGAGCAAGGTCAGAAGGGACCCCGGTGCATGCCGGGGAACTGCGCGAGCGGTTGAGGGCGGCCCGCCCGATGCTCGCGGGTAGACCGCACGAGGCTGTCAGCAATGGCAGTCCCAGATGGATGGCCGCCGGCCCGCGTTAGCGCGGGTGCACAGAACCCGGCCTACAGGCCGGCTCGCCCGCCGCCATCGGCTCTGAGCTGCGCTTTTATGCTCACTTCGGCATGCCAGGGCACAATCAGGGCACATGCACGGCTGACCGGAACGCTTTCTCAAGGCGGCCCGGAGGGCCGCTCGCGCCGCCGACACGGCGGCCCCGCCCGGCACTCACGCTGCAGCTCCCATGCCGGGCGGTCCCGGACGCCGGCCGGCTGGCGCGAAAAATCGAATTCTCCCCTGCATCCAGACCTGGGCGGCCAGCGGGATGAGTCCCCAGGTCAGGCCCCAGGCGACGACGATGATGCCGACGGCCAGGTGAACCGCGCTCAGTTCGGGCAGTGCGATCGCGATGACGCCGATTGTCAGGGCGGCGCCGGTGAACGTGCCGGCCCGGCTGCGTGCGACGAGGCGGCCGCCGATAAGGGTGCCGATGACGCCGGCGGTGCCGTAGCCGAAGAACAGGGCCGTGACTGTGGGCGCGCTCATCCGGGCGTGCTCGGTCGCGCAGCCGGGTGTGCCCGTCCGCGGTGATGCCCGGCAGGAGCACGAGCTGCGCGGCGACGATGACAAGCCCGGTGGCCGCGGCGGCCGCGAAAGTGAGCCGCCAGCCCAGGAGGTTGCCCAGCGCCTGCCCGGCGGGCAGTCCGATGACTGTTCCTGCCGCGACGCCGGCCACGATGAAGGAGATCGCGCGGGTGCCCGCCCGGTCGCCGACCAGCCTGGGGCCGGCAGGGGTGACCACGGTCCAGAGGCCGGCGATGGCGACGCCGAGCAGGACGCGGCCGAGGAGCACGACGCCGAAGTCCGGCGCGACGGACGCGACGGTGCCTGGGGAGCGGCCGACGGCGGCTAACTACGGCATGTCGTAAGGTACTGGTCTAAGCCGCCAGGTTTCCGCCGTCCTGGGAGATGTAGTGAGCTGGCTCGATCTCGGGATTCTCCTCGGTGTGCTCCTCGCGGCGGGGCTGAGCGTCTATCTCGTTCACAGGTACTGGTCGCATGAGAAGCGGCGTGAGCACACCGACGTCGCGGGGTTCATTTTCGCCGGGATCGCGGTTCTGTACGCCGTGATGCTGGGGTTCGTAGTCATCGTGGGGTGGGAAGATCTCGGCAGCGCACGTGCAAACACCTACAGCGAGGCCGATCAGCTCTCCAACATCTACTGGATATCGCGCAGCCTTCCCCCGCCTCAGGGCCCGGCCATCACGAGCCTGACCCTGAAATATGCACACACCGTCATCGACCGGGAATGGCCGCTGATGAACAAAGGCGAGAGCAGCCCCCAGGCCCAGGCTGTGCTCAACCAGATCCGCAGCCACGTATTCGCCTTCCAGCCCCGATCTGGCCAGCAGCAGGCTCTGTACGAGCAGGCGCTGACCAGCGTGAACGACCTGAGCGCGGCGCGGCGGGACCGGCTGGACGCGATGAACGACACGGTACCTGAACCACTGTGGGTGGCACTCATCGTCGGCGCCGTGATAACAGTGGGCTTCTGCCTGCTCTTCGGGGTCCAGGACCAGGCCGTGCACATCGGCATGGTGACAGGGATCGCAGCCTTGATCACAATCTCGCTCCTCTTGATCAAGAGCATGCAGTATCCCTTCGCCGGCAACCCCCACATCGGTCCCGGGGCGTTCGAGGTATTCCTCAGGGGCCTCCCGCCGCTGCGCTAACCGCCCCGGGCCACCCGCTGGCCTGTCGCTGGGAGACAGCGAGCTGTCGTGAGGCGCCCGCCCTCGAGGCCCTGGTGTTCCTAAAGACGGCCTGGACGACGGCGGGCGTAGGCGATGTTGACGACCGCAATGACAACCCAGATCAGCACGACAAGGACCACCTGGGCGGTACTGATCGAAGTGGTGGTTGACATCACTGATGCATGGAGCGGGCCCAGATTAACTGCTGCCTTGGGTACGGTGCCGGTGTTGGGGAAGGAATGCAGCGTCACCGCCGTGGCGCCGATACCGAGCCCGACCGAGCCCAAGCCCATGGCGACGTTGGCCCATGCAGCCCGGCTGGGCTGGATGCCACGCTGCGCGAGCCGAGCGTCTACCTGCTTGTCGATCTCCGAGCTGATTCTTTCGATCAGCCCCTCGGCCAGGGCACCGTCATACTCGTGACCCAGTTCGCTATGCGCGGCCGCCGCCGCGGCGACGTCCTCATGTGTCCGCACGTCCATACATCCAAGGTATGTCGCGGCCGTGCTCGAGGTAAGGGAGTTCGAGCGCATGGATCGTCGGCGTCCGATCTGCCGGGAATCAACGACAACCGCTGAGATCGCAGCGACAGGTCAGCCTGCCTGTCGGCTGTATCAGCCAAGGTCAGGAACATCCGGGCACAAGACCCGGCCTACAGGCCGGCCCGCCCGCCGCCAGGTCTCGCGCTGGCGTGGCCGCAGCTAGCGCCGGCGCCGGGTTAACCCCTGCGGGCGCCGTATCCGGCGCCGGCCCCGGGCCCGGCTGGCGGGCCCGGCAGCCGGGCCGCCGGTGGTGCTGCCGGGCGTCTCGGCCGGGGCATTCAGGAAAGCCTCGACGATGCTGGCCATGGGCTTGGGATGGGTGATGAGGTCCAGGTGGCCGCCGTGGTAGATGTGCAGTTCACTGTGCGGGATCAGCCGGTGCATTATCCGCGCGTTGGCCACCGGGGTGAGCGGGTCGTCGTCACCGGCCAGGATGAGGGTGGGCGGGCGTAGCCGTGGCAGCAGCGGGAGGCTGGTCCAGCCGGCCGCGGCCAGCAGCTGGTAGTAGTAGCCCCGGCCGGGCCCGGGCACCGGCGCTTCGTGCAGCAGGCCGCCAGCGTGCGAGGGGTCGGTGCGCACGCTGCCGCCATAGATCTCACCGGCGATGCTGGTGGCGTATTCCGGGTCGCGGTGCCGCCGCGGGGTAAGCATGTGCCGCAGGACGCGGGGGTGGCCGGGTATCATCAGCGCCCCGGTGCCGGTGGCCACCAGCACCAGGCGGCGCACCCGGGCCGGGTAGCGCAGCGCGAACTGCTGGGCCAGTCCGCCCCCCCAGGAGATGCCCAGCACATCGGCCTGCTCGTAGCCGAGCTGATCGAGCAGGTCGGTGAGCAGCGGGGCCGAGGTCCACAGGTGGTACGGGACGACCGGCGGCGGGGACCCGCCGACGCCCGGGAGGTCAAACCGGATCACGGTCCGCTGCCGGTCGAGTGCATCGACGAACGGCTGCAGGAGCTCCAGGCGGGCGCCGATGCCATTGCACAGCAGCAGCGGCGGCCGCCGGGAGTTCCCGGAGCGCACGGCGACCCGCAGCACCCGGCCAGGCAGAGCCAGGGTCCGCGTCTGCTCACCGGCCGCCGCGCGCCGTGGCCAGCGCTTGATTATGGTGCGCAGCCGGGCCGGCCGCCGGCTGCGGCCCGGTTCCGCCGGCTGGGCCGGCCTGTGCTCATGAGCCTGCACCTCCACCTTCGCCGCGGCCACCATGATCGCGGAGGGGAAGGACTGGCAGCAGAGGCCACTGGCCCTGGCTGCCGGGCCGAAAGTCCGCTGGGCCGCCGCGGCTGTGCCCAGGCAGGTCGGTGAGCGTAATCATTCGTAACCCAGAACTCACATAGCGGTCACACGGATGCGGCGAGCCCTTGGCTAGGGTGGGTCCGTAACGCATGGTCGCGGAAGCACTACGGAAGATGCCGCCCCAAGCGAAGTTGGGACGAAGATCATGAGCAACGCATATAGTCCTGGGCCGGCCGCGCATCGTTCCGGCCGGCAGGCTGATCAGCAGCCCGCTTACAGCAAGAATGCCCGTTCCTACAATCGCAGTACGGGCGTATTCCGGCCCTACCGGCGGGCCATCGTGGACGCCCTCCCGCTCCGCCGGGGGCAGGTGGTCCTCGACGTGGGCTGCGGCACAGGGCTGTGCTGTGGCTTGCTGCGGGAAAGAGTGGGCCCGCGGGGCCGGATCATCGGCATCGAGGAGTCCCCCGAGATGGCGGCGCTGGCCCGCGAGCGCATCGCACACGAAGGCTGGCGTAACGTCCGGGTCGTGCAATCCCCGGCCGAGGATGCGCAGATCCCGGTAACCGCGGACGCCGCTCTTTTCTGTGCCGTGCACGACATCCTGCAATCGCCCTGCGCGCTGCGCAATGTCATGAGCAGGCTGCGCCCGGGGGGGTGGGTAGCCGCTGGTGGCGGCAAGTGGACCGCGCCGATGATGGTGGGAGCGAACGTGCTGCTCACCATGGTGCACGCTCCGTACGTGCGGAGCTTCAGCGGATTCGACCGGCCATGGCGTCATCTCGAGGAGCTGACCGAGGACGTCCACGTCCGCGAGATGGTTCTGGGCAGCGGGTACATCATGATCGGCCATGCCCCGCCGCAGCCGCGGGCGGCAGCCCGGATGGCCCTCAGAGCAGGCGGCGCAGGAAAGGATCCGTCGGCTCCGCTGGGCTGATCCGGACCCGTACGTCAACGCTGTACACGCCGTCCTCGCGGGCGATTACGGGATTCAGGTCCAGTTCGCTGATCTCAGGGAAATCGTCGGCCAGCGCGGAGACCCGCAGCAGCGCGTCCGCCAGCGCAGCGGTGTTCACCGGCGGGCTGCCCCGGTGGCCGAACAGCAGCGGCGCGGCGCGCGCTGAATTGATCATCTCATCGGCGTCCGCGTCGGTCAGCGGGGCCAGCCGGGCGACCTGATCACCGGGCACGTCGGTGGCCACGCCACCGAGCCCGAGTACCACCACTGCCCCGAACACAGGGTCGTGTAGCACACCGATGTGCACCTCAACGCCGCCGGCCAGCATCGGCTGGACAAGCACCCGCCGCAGCCGCGGCCCGTATTCTGCCGCCAGCGCCCGGTAGCCCTCGGTCACTTCCTCCGGCGTGCGCAGATCGACCTTGATGCCCCGCACATCAGTCCGGTGCACCAGTCCCTCAGCCTCCGCCTTGAGCACTACGGGACCGCCCAGCCGCACGGCGGCGGCAGCCGTCTCCCGCTCCCCGGCAGCCGTCACGGTGGGCAGCACCGGGACGCCGTAGCAGGACAGCAGTTCGGCCGCCCGGCCTTCCGGCAGCCAGCCGCCGGCCGGTGAGCCAGCCAGGAAACCGGTGACCACGGCCCGCGCATCAGCCGCCCGCAGCCCGCCCAGTTCCGGGACCTGGCCGCGCTGCCGCCCGAGCCAGGCCTGGTAGCGGACGGCGTGGCCCAGGGCGCGGGCCGCATTCTTGGGATCGGCGTAGCAGGGCACTCCGGTAACCGCCGCGGCCGCCACGTCGATGACCGCCGCCTGATCGTCTGCTGCCGGCCCGGCCATCGCGGCATCGCCCGCGGGGCCGGTGCCCAGGGGCCGGCCGGGCGGCGGCAGGGCGACCGGGAGGCGCTTGAGCCGGGTCACGGACTCGGCCCGGTCGAGCAGGGCGACCGCCAGCGGCTTGCTGACGACCGCGGCCGCCACCGCGGCGCTCAGGTCGGAGAAAGCCGTGGGCACCGCCGCCGCGAGCACCGCGTTGACGCCGTCGTCATGGGCCACTTCCTCGATGCAGGCACGGAACGTGTCCGTCGTCACCATCGGGCTGGTGTCCACTGGCCCGGCAACCACGGCCCGGGCGGGCAGCAGCCGGCGCAGCTGGTCCTGCGTGGCTGCGCCGAGCCGGACGACCTGCAGGCCGTGATCGGCGCAGGCGTCGGCGGCCAGCGCGCCCGCGCCGCCTGCGTTGGCGACGATCGCAACCCGGTTGCCGGCCGGCCGTGGCTGGCAGGCCAGCAGCGTGACGGTCTCGGCCAGTTCGCCGATACTCGTCGTGGCGATGACCCCCGACTGATCGAACATAGCCTCCTGGGTGATCAGCGGGGTCGGTGCGGCCGCGGTGTGCGAGGAGGCACGGTGCCCGGCCGCGGACCGGGCGCCGACCACGGTGAGCACCGGCATCCGCTGCGCCACCCGGCGGGCGGTGCGGGCGAATTTGCGTGGGTTACCGAAAGACTCCACGTACAGGACCGCTATCTGAGTCACCTCGTCCTGCGCCCACCAGGTCAGCATGTCAGTGGGGGACACGTCGTACTTATCGCCGGCCGACACGAACGAGGACACGCCCAGGCCGAGCCTGGACATCTGATCGAGCAGCGCGATCCCGACGCCGCCCGACTGCACGACCAGGCCGACTACACCGCGCAGCGGATGATCGGCAGCGAACGTCACATCCAGGCCGATCCAGGGCACGATCACGCCGAAACAGTTTGGCCCGACCAGCCGCATGCCGTACTGGCGGCAGGCGGCCAGCAGTTCCGGGCCCGCGGCACCCTGGCCTGAACTGACCACGACCAGGCTCCGCACGCCGTTACGCCCGCATCGCACCGCCACCTCAGGCACCGCCGGCCACGGCACCGCGATCACCGCGAGGTCCACCTGCCCGGGCAGGTCGTCGACGGATGCCAGGCAGGGCACTCCCTCGATGGCCTGGGCCCGCGGATTTACCGCGTAGACAGTCCCGGCAAAGCCGCTGGTCACGATGTTGTCCAGGATGGCCCGGCCCAGGGTGCCACGCTGCCGGCTCGCGCCCACCACGGCGACCGAGCGTGGCTGCAGCAGCGGGCGCAGGCTGGCCACATTGGCCCGGCTTTCCCGGCTGGCCACGAACTCCAGGTAACTGCCCAGCCGGTACGCGTCGTCGCGGACGGGCAGCGGGAAGGTCAGGTTGACTACGCCGTCGGCGATCCGCCGCTTCGCGGGCAGGCCCGCATCCGCGAATACCCGGAGCATGGCCGAGTTCTCCGGCAGCGTATCGGCCGTGAACGCTTGCAGGCCGTGCTGCCGCGCCTGCCAGACCAGGTGCTCAAGCAGCAGGCTGGCGATGCCGCGGCCGTGCATGTCATCGGAGACTGCGAACGCGACCTCCCCGACGCCGGGCGTCCCGCCGGCTTCGTAGGTGGCGACACCGACCAGCCGGTCGCCCTGCCAGGCCAGCAGCGCTGCATGATCGGAATCCGGGTCGCGGCAGACCCGCCTGGCCTCCGGCCCGGCCACCCCCCGGCTCATGCTGAAGAAGCGCAGGTAAATGTTGTCCGGTGACATGGCAGCGTGCAGCGCGCGCACTGCCTCAGCGTCCTGCGGCCGGGCCGCCCTGATCGCTACCGTGCCACCATCGGTCAGCAGCGCGTACGTGTCGGCCGCCGGCGTAGGCACCAGGCCGTCCTTTCAGCTGACGGCCCTGGCGCTCCGGGCCGTCAGCTCTGCGTCACGTGGGTGGTCCAGGCTGAGCAGAAGGTGGTGCCGATCTGGCTGGCCGCCGCCGCCCGGTGATCACATACGCTCGTAGATCGCAGCGATGCCCTGGCCGCCGCCGATGCACATGGTAACGAGTGCGTACCGGCCGGACACCCGCTTCAGCTCATACAGGGCCTTGATGGTGAGGATGGCGCCGGTCGCGGCGACTGGGTGGCCCATCCCGATGCCGCTGCCGTTGGGGTTGGTCCGGTCGGGCGGCAGGCCAAGATCGCGGATGACCGCGAGCGCCTGGGCGGCAAAAGCCTCGTTCAGCTCGATCACGTCCAGCTCGTCGACCTTCAGGCCGCTCCGGTCCAGGACCTTCCTGACCGCTGGCACCGGGCCGATACCCATCATCTTGGGCTCGACGCCGGCGTGGCTGTAGGCGACCAGGCGGCCCATCGGCTGCAGGCCGTGGCTGTTGGCGTACGCGGCCGTGGTCAGCACGACGGCGGCGGCAGCGTCGTTCATGCCCGATGCGTTCCCCGCTGTCACCGTGCCGTCCTTGGCGAACGCCGGGCGCAGCCGGGTCATGGACTCCATGCTGGCGTCCGGCCGGATGTGCTCGTCAGCCACCACGTCAACGGTGCCCTTCTTGGCGCGCACCTGGACGGGGGTTATCTGCTCGTCGAAGTAGTGCGCCGCCGCCGCGGCCGCGGCCCGGTGGTGACTCTCGACCGCCAGCGCGTCCTGATCCTCGCGCGAGATGCCGTACTCCTGGGCCACGTAGTCGGCCGTGGCACCCATGTGGCAGCTCTCGAACGGGTCGTTCAGCGCGCCGACCACCGGGTCGATGGCCGCGCCATCGCCCATCCGCTGGCCCCAGCGCATGCTCTGCAGCCAGTACGGGCCGCGGCTCATGGACTCGGCACCGCCTGCCACCGCCGCCTCAGCGTCACCAAGGGCGATGGCCTGAGCGGCCGAGACGATGGCCTGCAGCCCGCTGCCGCAGAGCCGGTTCACGGTGAACGCGGGCACGGTCACCGGCAGGCCGCCATTGACGGCGGCGACCCGGCTCAGGTACATGTCCCTGGGCTCGGTGTGAATCACGTTGCCGAAGACCGCGTGGCCAAAGTCCTCCGGATCAACGCCGGACCGGTGCACTGCCTCGCGGACCACTGTCGCCGCCAGGTCGCAGGGCGGGGTGCCGGCCAGGGCACCGCCATACCGGCCGATGGCAGTCCGGGTACCAGAGAGCACCACGATGTCGTTCAGTTCGGTCATGCCGTTCCCCTAACTTGTCCAGGCCGTTGCCTACTGCCCGGATCTGCCCGGATATCCGGGCGGGCCGGCCGCACCGTCCCCTCGTTCGGACCGGTGCCGTGCGGCCCCGCGCAGTACTTGGATGCCCTTGCTACGATGCGGTGCTGGGCCGGGGCCTGGCTAGGGGCGAACGTCCGCAATCTCGGGTGCCGTTGCCCGGTGTGCCCTCTGTACCCGGGGTAAGAGAATGCTCTTCGCGCGACACCCCAGTACCACGGGCACCGACATGCGGGACGTTCGGCCCTACGCGGCGACCGCTGCTGAGCCTATATTAACCGTAAGTACCCTGGGGATTGGCTTATATCATCAGGGTACTCACGCACGCATAGCTAATACACAATTGACTGAGCTGGGGAGAATGGCGGGAAGAACTCAGTTCCGGCCGTTTTCGTCGACGACCCGGCCGTCCTCAAGCACATTAACCAGCCCGGGATGGCCGAGATTGAGAGAGGTACGCACATGGACTTCGAGTTGACTGACGAGCAAGAGCTGGTCCGCAGCACGGTACGCGATTTCGCCGACGCCGAGCTCGCGCCGGTCGCGGCCGAGATCGACCGTGACCACCGCTTTCCCGAGGAAGTCATCCCTAAGATGGCGGGGCTGAGCCTGATGGGCATGCCCTACCCCGAGGAGGTGGGCGGCGCCGGGGCGGACTTCGTAAGCTATGTCATTGCCCTGGAGGAAGTGTCGCGGGCGTGCGCGACCACCGGCGTTATCATGACGGCGCACACCACGCTCGCCACCTGGCCGATCTTTGCGTTTGGCAGCGAGGCGCAGAAGGACAAGTACCTCTATGACATGGCCTCCGGGCGGCGCCTGGGCGCCTTCGCCCTGACCGAGCCGGCCGCGGGCACAGACGCTGGTGCGGGCACCTGCACGGCGGTGCTGGACGGCGACTCCTACGTGCTCAATGGATCAAAGATATTCATCTCCAACGCCCCGTACGCCGAGGTGTATATCGTCTTCGCCAAGACCGATCCGGATCACGGGACACGCGGGATGAGCGCCTTCATCGTCGAGAAAGATACCCCAGGGTTCGCGGTGGGTGAGGCGGAGCACAAACTGGGGATCCGCGGCTCGAGCACGCCGCCCCTCTATTTCACTAACTGCCGCATTCCCAGCGGCGCGCTGCTCGGCGGGGAAGGTAACGGCTTCAAGGTAGCCATGCAGACGCTCGATGGCGGCCGGATCGGCATCGCCGCGCAGGCGCTGGGCATAGCGCAGGCAGCACTCGATGCGTCAACGGCGTACGCGAAGGAGCGAGTCCAGTTTGGCAAGCCGATCGCGACTCTGCAGGCTATCCAGTGGATGATAGCCGATATGGCCACTGAGATCGATGCGTCCCGGCTCCTTACCTATCGCGCCGCATCCTGCAAGGACAATGGCCGTCCCTATTCCACGGAAGGGGCGATGGCCAAGCTGTTTGCTTCTGAAACTGCCACCCGGGTGGCTGGCAAGGCAATCCAGATCCACGGTGGATATGGTTACACAGAAAGCTACCCGGTCGAGCGGAACTGGCGTGATGCCAAGATCACGGAGATTTATGAGGGGACGTCCGAGGTGCAGCGCATGGTCATCGCGAGAAGCGCCCTGCGGTAAAATGTCACCCCATGAGAGCCTTAGCCGTGCGCTGCTGATGAAAGGACGCGACTTGTGCCAGAGCTAGCGTATGCTGAGATTCAGATTGGCGATGAGGCATCGTTTGCCAAGACGATCACCGAGGCCGATGTCATGCTCTTCGCTGGTCTTAGCGGCGATTTCAACCCTATTCACATCGACGCGGAGTACGCCAAGGAGTCGATGTTCAAGGAGCGGATCGCACACGGAATGCTGGCATCAAGCCTGATTTCTGCCGTGCTGGGCACCCGGCTGCCGGGCCCGAATTCAATTTACCTGGGGCAGGAGCTCAAATTCACCGCCCCGGTCAAGATCGGCGATACCATCACGGCCGTGGCGACGGTGACCGAGAAGCGCGATGACAAGAGAATCATCAAGCTCAGGACCACGGCGTCGAATCAGCGGGGCGAGATGGTCATAGATGGCAGCGCGGTAGTCAAGAAAATGGGCCTGTAGGCCGTTGCGCGAGAGATGCCGCGAAGATCTTCGGTCAGTCATCGCGCCGGGCTGCGCGGTGACCTCTGCCCGGGAGGGGCGTTATGAGAATTGTGGTCGCCTACAAGTGGACCAGTGACCCGGAAGAGGCCACGGTCCGTGCTGACGGGACGGTGGACTGGAGCCGGGCCAAGCCCGGCATCAGCACCTACGACCCGGTGGCCATGGAACTGGCCCGCGGTCTCGCCCAGGCGGCCGGTGCCGAGCTGATCGGCGTGACGGCCGGGGGGAAGGGCGTCGGTGCGGCCATCGCGTCCAAGGCCGCCCTGTCCCGTGGCCTGGACCGGGTGGTGATCATTGAGGATGAGTCCCTGGCGGACGCCGGGCGGGCCGAGCTGGCTGCGGTGCTCGCCGAGGCGGTCCGGCACATCGGCGAGGTGGATCTGGTCATCACCGGCGACTCATCGGTGGATGTAGCGGCCAAGATGGTGCCGACGGTCCTGGCCGGGGAGCTCGGCTGGCCAGCTGTGGCCGAGGTCAGCGCCGCGACCGGCCAGGATGGCCGGCTGCGCGTCGAACGGGCCATCCCCGGTGGCACGCAGGTGCTCGAGATCTCCGGTCCCGCCGTGCTGGCCGCGGCCGCCGACGCCGCGGTGCCGCACGTGCCCGGCATGAAAGACCTTCTCGCGGCGGGTAAGAAGCCGGTGGAGCAGCTGGACCTGGCCGCCCTGAACGTGCCCGCGAGCAGTGCCGTCGTCACGGTCACCGGCCGGTCCCGGCCGGACCGCAAGGCCCGCAAGGGCCAGCTCATTGACGCCACCGACCCGGCGGCGGCCGCGGCGGAGCTCGTCTCCGCCCTGCGTGGGGAGGGCGCACTGTGACCGCGCACGGAGCGAGAGAGAGGACCGGACGGTGAGCGTCAGCGCCTGGATCATCGTGGGGGATCAGCCCGCCATCGGCAACCTGATCACGGTTGCGCGCTCCCTGGGCGGGCCGGTCGGGGCCGTTGTCGCCGGGCCCCGGTCGGTGGCCGAGACGGTGGCGGCCAGCGGGGTGGACCGGGTGGTCTGGTGCAATGCGCCGGATGGCACGCCCGTGGAGGCGAACGCCACCGCGGTCGCGGACACGGTCGCGGCCGACCCGCCCAGGGTGGTGCTCGCCGGCCGCAATCCGGGCGAGCGGGTGCTCCTCGGGGCCGCGGCCGCCCGGCTGCGTGCGGCGGTCCTGACCGGGGCCCGCTCGGTCTCAGCCGACGGCGACCGGCTCATCGTGGTCAATGCCGTTTTCGGCGACATCGCCGATGAGACCGTGGCCGTTTCCGGTCCGGTCGCACTGCTGCTCGACGGCGGTTCCGTTCCGCAGGCCGGCGCCAGCAGCGCGGCCATCGAGGAGGTCGCGGCCGCGCCGCTGGCCATCCGGGTGCTGGAGACCAGGACGTCCGGCTTCGATGAGGTTGACCTCAACGCCGCGCCCCGGGTAATCGGCGTCGGCCGCGGCCTCAAGGCCCAGGAGGACCTGGCCATGATCGAGGCGCTGGCCACGGCGGCCAGAGCCGAGATCGCCTGCTCCCGCCCGGTGGCCGAGGGCCTGAACTGGATGGGGAAGGACCGCTACATCGGCAGCTCCGGTGCGCACATCGCCCCGCAGCTCTACCTCGCCGTCGGGATCTCCGGCCAGCTGCAGCACATGGTCGGCGTGCAGGGGGCGGAGACCATCGTGGCCATCAACTCCGACCCGAACGCCGCGGTCTTCAAGGAGACCGACTACGGCCTCGTCGGCGACCTGTACCAGCTCGTGCCGGCGATCACCGCCGCGCTGAAATGACGGTGCCTGATGCCAGAGACGGCTGAGCCCGACTTCGACGTCATCGTGATCGGGGCCGGCGTCGCCGGCTGTGTCACGGCGTACCAGCTCGCCCGGCAGGGCCGCTCGGTCCTGCTGATCGAGCGGGGCGAGGCGCCCGGCTCGAAGAACCTCTCCGGTGGCGTGCTGTACTCCCGCGGCATGCAGGAGGTCTTCCCCGAGTTCCTCGACGAGGCTCCGGTCGAGCGCCGGATCACGCGCAACTACATCAACTTCCTCAACGCCGACAGTTCGGTCGGCATCGACTACCAGGACGCCCGTCTCGCGGACCCGGTCAACGCCGTCACGGTGCTGCGCGCCAAGCTGGATGCGTGGCTGGCCGAGCAGTGCGAAGCGGCCGGTGCCCTCCTCATGCCCGGGGTCCGGGTGGACCGGGTGCTTACCGAGGACGGTGCCACTGGCCGGCGGGTCGTGGGCGTCCAGGCCGGTGACGACGAGCTGCATGCCCGTGTGGTCGTCGCGGCCGACGGGGTGAACTCCTTTATCGCCAAGGAGGTCGGGCTGCGCCAGGACGAGCCGCTGAACCACCTGGCGGTCGGCGTGAAATCCGTGGTGTCGCTGCCGAGGGAGACGATCGAGGCCCGATTCAACCTGACCGGCGACGAGGGCGCAGCTATCGCCGCGGTCGGTGACTGCACGCAGGGAGTGGGGGGCGGTGGCTTCCTCTACACCAACATCGACTCCATTTCCGTGGGCGTGGTCGTGCGGCTGGACGATCTGACGGCCAAGGGAAAGGTGGTCACCGACATCTTCGACCACTTTCTCGAGCACCGGTTCATCGCTCCCTACCTGGAGGGCGGCGAGCTGGCCGAGTACGGCTGCCATCTGGTCGCCGAAGGCGGCATGAAGATGATCGGCGAGATCAGCATGGACGGCATGCTGGTAGTCGGTGACGCGGCCGGGCTGACCCTCAACACAGGGCTGACGGTGCGTGGCATGGACCTGGCCGTCGCCTCGGCGGTTGCCGCCGCCGAGGGCATCGGCTCAGCCCTGGAGCGCAACGACACGTCCAAGGCCGGCCTGGCCGGGTACCGGGAGAGATTCTTTGCCTCCTACGCGGGCCAGGACATGAAGACCTACGCCCGGGCACCGGCCTTCCTTGAAGCCGAGCGCATGTACAAGCAGTATGGCGAGCTTCTGGCCAACGTCATGTACGGCGCGTTCAACCTTGACACCCAGCCCCGCCGGCACCTGCTGAGTGTCGCGCGTAAGACGCTGGCCCAGTCGCCGCTGAAGATGGGGCAGCTGGTCCGCGACGGCATCGCAGGAGCACGAGCACTATGAAACCGCTGTCCGTCCCTGAGCGCCTGACCAAGAACCGGTTCAACCTCGACGAGCAGGAATGCCACATCGAGGTCAACCAGGAGATCGCCAAGGCCACCGGCACCGGCAAGGCCATCGTCGCCTGCTGCCCGGCCCACGTCTACACCGAGGAACCGGACGGGACCATCTCCGTCGAGTACGCCGCGTGCCTCGAATGCGGTACCTGCCTGGCCGTGGCCGCCCCCGGGGCACTGAAATGGCACTACCCCCGCGGCGGGTTCGGTGTCCAGTTCCGCGAGGGGTAGTGCCCGGCGAGGGTTCTTACCTCTGGTAGATGTAGGTGCCTGGCGCGGGGCTCAGCGGCCGGAACCGTGCGTTGCCCAGCGTGCGCGGGGCCTGCTTCATGTCGCCGCTCCGCTCCGCCAGCCACGTGGTGTAGTCCGGCCACCAGCTGCCCTGGACCGTCTCGGCCTGGGCCAGCCACTCGCGGTGGTCGGGCGGGTTATCGGTGGCGAGCCGGAAGGTCGCCTTCGGGTTGGATGGCGGGTTGACCATCGCGGCGATGTGCCCGCTGTTGGAGAGCACGAACCGGGAGTTGCCGCCCAGCAGCTGGGTGGCGCGGTAGGCCGATGGCCACGGTGAAATATGGTCGTCGATGCCGGCCACGACGTAGCTGTCCACGTCGATCTTGGAAAGATCGACGGCGGAGCCGAGCATGCTGACGGCACCGGGCTTGGTCAGGGCGTTGGCCATCGCAATCTCGATGAAATTGCGGTGCAGCCCGGCGGGCATCCTCGTCGTGTCGGCATTCCAGTACAGGATGTCGAACGCCGGCGGGGTCTTGCCCTGCAGGTAGTTGTTGACCCAGTAGTTCCAGATCAGGTCATCGGGCCGGAGCCAGGCGAACACCTCGGCCAGCGTGCGCCCGTCCATGTAGCCGCGGGCGCGGGAGGCGAGGATGGACCCTGCGGCCGTGCCCTCGTTCATCAGCGAGACCGTCGTGCCCGCCTCCGTCATGTCCAGCAGCGTCACGCCCAGGCCCAGGCTGGCGACCTGATCGAGCTGCCCGGTCGCGCTCAGGTGCGAACTGACCATCGAGGTGAGGATGCCGCCGGCGCACAGGCCGATGACGTTGACCTTGGGTGACTTGGTGATCTCGCGCATCGTGCCGATCGAGTCCACGACTGCTTCACCGTAGGTGTCCAGATTCCAGTTCCTGGCTTCCTTGCCCGGGTTGGCCCAGGAGAGCACGAACACCTGGTACCCCTGCGCGACGAAGAATTCGAGCATGCTGCGGCCGGGCGCGAGATCAGTGATGTAGTACTTGTTGATCATCGGCGGGACCATGAGCAGCGGGTACTGGTACACGGTAGGCGTACTCGGCTTGTACTGGATGAGCTCGTAAACGTCGGTGCGGGCCACCACCGCTCCCGGCGTCACCGCGAGATCTTTGCCGATCTCGAACGCATCAGGTTCCACCATCGTCGGGATGCGCGGGGCCGAGGACATGTCCGAGACCAGGTGACGGAGGCCCCGGACGGCGCTCAGCCCGCCGGTGTCGATGAACGCCTTCCATGCGGCCGGGCTGATCAGCGGGTAGTTACTCGGCGCGGTGGCAGCGATGAGATTGGTCATCACAAACTTCAGCCGGGTATTGTCCCGCCAGTCCAGCTCGGCGTCGGCGAGCAGCTCCTCGGCCGTCCCGCCGAGCGCCAGGTAGATCTGGACGGTGCGCTTGAGCAGCGGGTTCTCGCTCCACGCGGGGTCCGCGAAGCGGCGGTCCCGGCGCGCCGGAGCGACCGCCGAGCTGCCTTTCGCGATGCTGGCGAGTTCCGCGGCCAGCTGGCCGGCCTGCCGGGCCACGGTGCCCGGCCGGCTGGCCAGCCGGGCCGCGTACCGCACCATGCTGGTATCCGGCCAGAACCGGCGCAGCGTGCCGAGGGTGGCGTCGGGCAGGACGAGGTCGAGCATGCCGACTGCGGCGGTGGCCTCGGGCTCGGCTGACCCACCTGGCGTACGTGTGGTATCAGTGGGTCGGTGGTTGTTGGCTCTGGCCGCCACGGGTGATCACGTCCTTCTTCTGGTCCACTAGGTGGTGCTGGCCATACTGCGGCGAGCCGGCCCGGGACTAGCCGGCTAGCCGACGCTAGATATCAGAATCAGCACATCAGTTGGCCAGAATATCCAGCAGAGCCTACGGGCCTCACATGGCGGGACGTTCGCCCCGGCGGAACCGGCCCTGGCCTTTTGCTATTCGGTGATCCGGTATTCCTCCAGCAACCGGCGTCCCACGATCATCTTCTGGATCTCCGCCGTCCCTTCCCCGATCAGCAGCATCGGGGCCTCCCGGTACAGGCGCTCGATCTCGTATTCCCTGGAGTAGCCGTAGCCGCCGTGGATGCGGAAAGAATCCTCCACCACCTCCTTCCCGTACTCAGACGCGAGGTACTTGGCCATGCCGGCCTCGAGGTCGTTCCGGTGCCCGGAATCCTTGGTGCGCGCTGCCATCACCATCATCTGGTGGGCGGCCT
Organism: uncultured Actinomycetes bacterium; assembly: GCA_963834515.1. GTDB lineage: Bacteria > Actinomycetota > Actinomycetes > Streptosporangiales > Streptosporangiaceae > RYN-230. Next base: position 366,345 of record CAWICB010000007.1, read on the forward strand.
CGACCTTGGTGGCCATCTCGGCCAGCTTGAACTGGATGGCCTGGTGCTGGGCGATCGGCTTGCCGAACGCGTGCCGCCGCTGCGCGTAGGCGATGCCCAGCTCGAACGCGCGGAGGGCGAGTCCGCAGCCGCGTGCGGCGACATTGACCCGGCCGACCTCCACGCCGTCCATCATCTGGTAGAAACCCTGACCGGTGGTGCCACCGAGCACCCGGTCCGCGGGGATCCGGACGTCCTGCAGGATGAGCTCGGTGGTGTTGACGCCCTTGTAGCCCATCTTCTCGATCTTCCCCGGCACGGTCAGGCCGGTGACCTTGGCGTTGGGCCCGAAGCCTGGCTCCTTCTCGATCAGGAACGTGGTCATGTTCCGGTGCGGCGCGTCGTGGCCCTCCTCGGTCCGGCACAGCACCGCCACCAGGGTTGACGTGGCCCCGTTGGTCAGCCACATCTTCTGGCCGTTGATCACGTAGTCGTTGCCGTCGCGCACTGCCTTGGTGCGGATGCCCGAGACGTCTGAGCCCAGGCCCGGCTCTGACATGGAAAACGCGCCGCGTATCTCACCGGCCGCCATGCGGGGCAGGAAGTACTCCCGCTGTTCCCGGGTTCCATGCTGGACGATCATGTGAGCGACGATGAAATGGGTGTTGACGATGCCGGACACCGACATCCAGCCGCGGGCGATCTCCTCCACCACCAGCGCGTAGGTGAGCAGCGACTCCCCGAGACCGCCGTACTCCTCGGGAATGGTCAGCCCGAAGAGCCCCAGCTGCTTCATTCCCTCGACGATCTGGGCGGGGTATTCGTCGGCGTGCTCAAGCTCGGAGGCGACCGGGATTATTTCCTTATCGACGAAATCCCGCACGGTGGCGAGGATGTCCCGCTGGATTTCAGTCAGGCCGTCGGTCTGTGCGAGGCGTCCCATTTCGTTCCTCAGCTAGCGGGTTCGGGGCGGCCGGGCTGCTCGCCGCCGCGCTCTTTGATGTAGGTCTCGGTCGGCACCATCACCTTCCGGCGGAATACGCATACCAGGGTGCCGTCCTGGTTGTGGCCCCGGGTTTCGACCTGGACGATGCCCCGGTCATTCTTCGATTTGGATGGCCATTTGCCGAGCACGGTGGTTTCGCCGTAGATGGTGTCGCCGTGAAACGTCGGCGCCACGTGCTTCAGCGACTCGACCTCCAGGTTGGCGATGGCCTTGCCGGAGACGTCGGGCACCGACATGCCGAGCAGCAGGGAGTAGATGTAGTTCCCCACTACCACGTTCCGGCCGAACTGGGTGCTCTGCTCCGCGTAGTTCGCATCCAGGTGGAGCGGGTGGTGGTTCATGGTGAGCAGGCAGAACAGGTGGTCGTCGTACTCGGTGACCGTCTTCCCGGGCCAGTGCTTGTAGACCGCCCCGACCTCGAACTCTTCATACGTCCGCCCGAACTGCATCGGTGTCCTCCTCACGCCTCGGGGGGCTCGAACTTGGAGGTGCGCTGCATGCCCGCCGCGCGGCCCTTGCCCGCGACCACCAGGGCCATCTTGCGGGAGGCTTCATCGATCATCTCGTCACCGAGCATGGCCGACCCCTTGGCCCCGCCAGCCTCCGAGGTGCACCAGTCGTAGGCGTCCAGGATCAGCTCTGCGTGGTCGTAGTCCTCCTGCGAGGGCGAGAAGATCTCGTTGGCGGCGGCGATCTGGTCCGGGTGCAGGACCCATTTGCCGTCGAAACCCAGGGCGGCAGCTCGCCTGGCCACCTCCCGGTACCCGTCGGCGTTGCGGATCTGCAGGTAGGGCCCATCGATGGCCTGGAGATCATGGGCGCGCGCGGCCATCAGGATGCGCATCAGGATGTAGTGGTAGGCGTCCGCCGGGTAGCCGGGTGGCTGTTCGCCGACCACCAGCGACTTCATGTTGATCGAGGCCATGAAGTCGGCGGGGCCGAAGATGATGGTTTCGATCCGGGGCGAGGAGGCGGCGATCGCGTTGACGTTCACCAGGCCCCGGGCGTTCTCGATCTGGGCTTCGATGCCGATCCGGCCAACCTCGAAGCCCATCGTCTTCTCGATCTGGGTGAGCAGCAGGTCCAGCGCCTTGACCTGGCCGGCGTCCTGCACTTTCGGCAGCATGATGCAGTCCAGGTTCGGGCCTGCCCCCTCGACCACGGTAATCACGTCCCGGTAGGTCCAGTGGGTGGTCCAGTCGTTGACCCGCACGACACGGATCCGGCCGGTCCAGTCGCCGTTGTTCAGCGCGTCCACGATCAGGTGCCGGGCGCTTTCCTTGACCAGCGGCGCACAGGCGTCCTCGAGGTCCAGGAACACCTGGTCCGCGGGCAGGCCCTGGGCCTTCTCCAGAAAGCGGGGGCTGCTGCCCGGGACGGCCAGGCAGGAGCGCCGGGGGCGCAGGCGGTTCGTCGGGACAGCTGGGGCGGTGATCATGTCAGGTCGCGCCATCCTTTGCAGGTTGCGTGCTGGTCGGCCGGCCCGGCCATGGCTGGAGCTTGTTGGCGAGCCGGATCTCATCGACGATGCGGCCGATGATGGCCGTGATGCCGAAGTCCTTGGGAGTGAAGACAGCGGCTACCCCCTGGGCGCGCAGGGACTCGGCGTCGGCCGGCGGGATGATCCCGCCGACTACCACCGGGAGATCCTCCGCCCCGGCCTTGCGGAGCTGGCACAGCACCTGAGGGACCAGCTCACCGTGCGAACCGGAGAGGATCGACAGCCCCACGCAGTGCACGTCCTCGGCGACCGCGGCCGCCACGATCTGCTCCGGGGTGAGCCGGATGCCCTGGTAGATGACTTCGAACCCAGCGTCGCGGGCCCGCAGCGCGATCTGCTCAGCGCCGTTGGAGTGCCCGTCCATGCCAGGCTTGCCCACCAGCAGCCGCAGCCTGCCCGCGCCCAGCTCCCCGGCGGTGGCAGTCACGGCGGCGCGGACGGCGGCCAGCTCCCCAGCCGGCTCGGCGGCGGCCTGCACCTGGGAGCCGCTGACACCGGTCGGCGCCCGGTACTCGCCGAACACATCCCGCAGGGCAAAGGACCATTCGCCGGTCGTCACGCCCGCCCGTGCGCAGGCCAGGCTGGCTGCCATCAGGTTGACGCCGTCCTGGGCCGCGTCCGCCCTGAGCCGGTCCAGCGCGGCCTGCGCCGCGGCCTCGTTACGCTGCGTGCGCCACCGGCCCAGGCTGGCCAGTATCTGCCGCTCGGCGGCCGGGTTGACCTGCTGGACGGCGGCTTCCAGGTCGGCCGTGAGCGGACTGGGCTCGGTGGTCGTGAAGCAGTTGACGCCGACCACCTGGTCCGCGCCGGACTCGATGCGGGCGCGCCTGGCCGCGTGCGAGGCGACGAGCTGAGCCTTGAGGTAGCCGGACTCCACGGCAGGCACCACCCCGCCCATGGCCAGCACCGTCGCGATTTCGGCCTCGGCGCCCGCCAGCAGCTCCCCGGTCTTGGCTGCCACCACGGGGGAGCCGGTGAACAGGTCGCCGTACTCAAGCAGATCCGATTCGTAGGCCAGCACCTGCTGGATGCGCAGGCTCCACTGCTGGTCCCAGGGCCGCGGCAGGCCCAGCGCCTCGTTCCAGGCCGGGAGCTGAACCGCCCGGGCCCTGACGTCCGCGGACAGCGTGACAGCCAGCATCTCCAGGACGATCCGCTGGACGTTGTTCTCCGGCTGCGCCTCGGTCAGGCTCAGCGAGTTCACTTGCACGCCGTAGCGGAAGCGGCGGCTCTTCGCATCGGAGATGCCATACCGCTCCCTGGTCACCTTGTCCCAGAGCTGGGCAAAGGCGCGCAGTTTGCACATCTCCTCGACGAACCGGACCCCCGCGTTGACGAAGAAAGAGATCCGGGCGACGACGTCGCCCATCCGTTCCGGCGGTACCTGCCCGCCGGCTTGGACGGCGTCCAGGACGGAGATCGCGGTGCACATCGCGAACGCGATCTCCTGGACCGGTGAGGCCCCGGCCTCCTGCAGGTGGTAGCTGCACACGTTGATCGGGTTCCACCTCGGTAGCTGGCTGACCGAGTAGGCGATCACGTCGGTGGTGAGGCGCATCGACGGGCCGGGCGGGAAGACGTACGTCCCGCGGGAGAGGTATTCCTTGACGATGTCGTTCTGGATGGTCCCGGTGAGCTGGCTGATGTCGGCACCCTGCTCCTCGGCGACGACCAGATACAGCGCCAGCAGCCACATCGCGGTGGCGTTGATCGTCATCGAGGTGTTGGTCTGCTCCAGCGGGATTCCCTTGAACAGGGCGCGCATGTCGTCCAGGTGCCCGACCGGGACACCGACCCGGCCGACCTCGCCGCGGGCCAGGACATGATCGGCGTCGTACCCGGTCTGGGTGGGCAGGTCGAACGCGACCGACAGGCCAGTCTGGCCTTTGGCCAGGTTGCGGCGGTAGAGCGCGTTGGACTCTGCCGCCGATGAGTGCCCCGCGTAGGTCCGCATCAGCCAGGGACGGTCCCGGCCGGGCGGTGGCCGCTGCTCGCTGGACTCGGTCACGCCGGTGCCCTTTTCAGACGTTCCGGAAGCGGTTGATCTCCGGGAGGTGCTTGGCGCGCAACTCGGGGTCGCGCACGCCGAGGCCTTCCCGGGGCGCCAGGCACAGCACGCCGACCTTGCCGTGGTGCAGGTTCCGGTGCACATCCAGTGCGGCCTGGCCGGTCTCCTCGAGCGGGTACACCGTGGACATGGTCGGGTGGATCATCCCCTTGGAGATCAGGCGGTTAGCCTGCCACGCCTCGCGGTAGTTGGCGAAGTGCGAGCCGATGATGCGCTTGAGGCTCATCCACAGGTAGCGGTTGTCATATTCATGCATGTACCCCGAGGTGGAGGCGCATGTCACGATGGTGCCGCCCTTGCGGGTCACGAACACCGAGGCGCCGAACGTCTCCCGGCCCGGGTGCTCGAAGACGATGTCCACGTCCTCACCACCGGTCAGCTCGCGGATCCGGGCGCCCAGCCGCTTCCATTCCTTCGGATCCTGGGTGTGCTCGTCCTTCCAGAACTTGTAGCCCTCGGCCCGCCGGTCGATGATCAGCTCGGCACCCATCGACCGGCACAGCTCAGCCTTGGCCGGGCTGGACACGACGCAGATCGGGATGGCGCCGCCGGCCTCCGCGTACTGGGTGGCATAGGCACCGAGGCCGCCGCTGGCTCCCCAGATGAGCACGTTGTCGCCCTGCTTCATGCCAGCTCCATTGCGCGAGACCAGCTGGCGGAACGCGGTCGAGTTCACCAGGCCAGGCGTCGCAGCCTCTTCCCAGGTAAGGTGCTTGGGCTTGGGCATCAGCTGATTGGTCTTGACGATGGCCAGCTCGGCGAGGCCGCCGAAGTTAGTCTCGAAGCCCCAGATGCGCTGCTCCGGGTCAAGCATGGTGTCGTTGTGCCCGTCGGAACTCTCCAGCTCGACGGACAGGCAGTGCGCGACGACCTCCTCGCCTGGCTTCCAGATGTTCACCCCGGGGCCGGTGCGCAGCACCACACCTGCGAGGTCTGAGCCGACCACCTGGTACGGCAGGTCATGCCGCGCGGTGAGCTCGGAGAGCTTGCCATAGCGGCGCAGGAAGGCGAACGTCGAGATCGGCGAGAAGATAGAACTCCACACCGTGTTGTAGTTGACGGCGCTGGCCATGACGGCGATCAGCGCTTCGCCCAGGCCCAGTTCCGGGACTGGCACGTCTTCCACGTGCAGGGACTTGCGGGGATCCCGGTCACGGGTGTCGAGGCCGTCGAACATGTGCTCTTCGTCCCGGTGCAGGGTGACTGCCCGGTAGACCTCCGGTACCGGCAGTGCCGCGATGTCCGCGGCTGTGCTGTCGGAGCTGAGGATGGCGTCGAGTATTTCCTTCACGATGACTCCCAAGGCGTACCTGCATGAGGAGCGCAGGGCCTCGTGGAGCCATGACGCAGCGACCAGTTACGCACAAACCTCGTTGTTTACTGGAGCAGGTGATGCGGCCCTCCATCAGTCCTGCCACATATCACGATGCCAGGTGACCTCCCAAATGTCTATGAAGGGTTTCGTGCAGACAGTTAAGTAAAGCGTTTAGACTGAGCGCCCTCAGCCAGCGCCCAGCGCGCTGTGCGGCGGCTGGTGTGCCGGGGCAGGTTAGCCCGCACCGGCATTTTCTTTGGCCTGCTCGCGGGGTAGCGTCTCAGTGCGCCCGGCCAGCGCGCCAAGGAGGACCGATGGACCTCACGACCCGTTATCTTGGCCTGACGCTGCGCAACCCACTGGTCGCCTCGGCCTGCCCGCTTTCGAACAGCGTGGCCGGCGTCCGGCGGCTGGCCGATGCCGGCGTTGGCGCGGTCGTGCTCTATTCGCTGTTCGAGGAGCAGGTCCGCCGGGAGGCAGCGGAGAACGCGCGGCTGGCCGAGGCCGGCACGGAGCGCTTCGCCGAGTCGCTCACCTACTTCCCGGCTGATGTGCTGGAGTTCGGCGCGTCGGAAGATGCACCCGCGCGTCGCTATCTGAGCCTGCTGGAGCGCGCCGCGGCGGCGGTGGAGATCCCGGTGATCGGCAGCCTCAACGGCGCCACGACCGGGGGCTGGACCAGCTACGCGCGCGCGATGCAGGACGCAGGTGCCGCGGCCATCGAGCTGAACATCTATTACATACCTGGTGACCCGCGCATCTCCAGCCAGGACGTCGAGCAGCGGCACATCGACATCCTGCATCAGGTCAAGGCGGCCGTGACCGTGCCCGTGGCGGTCAAGCTGAGCCCGCACTTCAGCTCGACCGGTGAGATGGTGATGAGGCTGGACCAGGCCGGCGCGGATGGCCTGGTGCTGTTCAACCGGTTCCTGCAGCCCGACATCGACTCCGAGACGCTGGCTGTGCTACCCGTGCTGGAGCTGTCCCGTCCCGGTGAGGCCCGGCTGGCGCGTACCTGGATCTCCATCCTGCGCTCGGTGGTCCGCGCCTCGCTCGCCGCTACCACTGGCGTCGAGGAGGCTTCTGACGTGGTCAAGTATCTCCTGGCCGGCGCCGACGTCGTAATGACCGCGTCCGCGCTGATCCGGCACGGCCCGGAGCATGCGGCCATCCTGCTGGCCGGCCTGCTGGACTGGATGGCGCGCAAGGGGTACTCGTCGGTCGGCGAACTGCGCGGGAAACTGGCCCTGCCGCCAGACACCGACCAGGTGGATTACCAGCGCGCGGGCTATGTCCGTGCCCTGCAAGCAGCCAACAGCGCCCGCAGTCCATGGTGACCGGCGGCCGGCCAGCCCGGCCCAGAACCGGTCTGGCGTTTCCCGGTTAGGCTCGGGGGCGTGCAGGTCTGGCCCGGGGCCGCTTATCCGCTCGGCGCCACCTGGGATGGATCGGGTACCAATTTCGCCCTGTTCTCCGAAGTGGCCGACCGGGTGGAGTTGTGCTTGTTCAAATCCAGCCACGGGCGTGAGACGCGCGTCGAGTTCACCGAAGTGGATGGCTTTGTCTGGCACTGTTACCTGCCGGGTGTCGGCCCGGGCCAGCGGTACGGCTATCGCGTGCACGGCCCGTACGCGCCGGGCCGCGGGCAGCGGTGCAACCCGGCGAAGCTGCTGCTCGACCCGTACGGCAAGGCCGTCGAGGGCGACGTGCGCTGGCACGAGGCCCTGTTCTCCTACCGGCCCGGCCGGCCAGAGCAGGTCAGCACCCGTAACAGTGCCCCGTACATGCCGCGCAACGTCGTTATCAACCCGTACTTCGCGTGGGGAGATGACCGGCCGCCGCGAACGCCATATCACCAGACGGTGATCTATGAGGCGCATGTCCGCGGCCTGACCCAGTGCCATCCGGACATTGCGGCCCAGCAGCGCGGCACGTTTGCGGGCCTGGCCTCGCCGGTCATCATCGATCACCTGACCCGGCTGGGCGTGACCGCCGTCAACCTGATGCCGGTGCACCAGTTCATCTCGGAACGGGAGCTGGCGGCCGCGGGCCGGACCAACTACTGGGGCTATAACACGATCGCGTTCCTGGCCCCGCACAACGGCTACTCATCGTCCGCCGAGCCGGACGGCCAGGTCGCCGAGTTCAAGCTGATGGTCAAGACCCTGCACGCGGCCGGCATCGAGGTGATCCTGGACGTTGGCTACAACCACACGGCGGAAGGGGGCGCGTCCGGTCCCACGCTTTCTTTCCGTGGCATCGACAATGCCGCCTACTACCGGCTGGCCGCCGGTGACCCGGGTGTCTACCTGGACTACACCGGCTGCGGCAACAGCCTCAATGCCCGCAGCCCGCATGCCCTGCAGCTGATCATGGACTCGCTGCGGTACTGGATCCTGGATATGCACGTGGACGGGTTCCGGTTCGATCTGGCCGCGGCCCTGGCCCGGGAGCTGCACGATATGGACCGGCTGGGCGCCTTTTTCGACCTGGTCCAGCAGGATCCGGTCGTGTCGCAGGTCAAGCTCATCGCCGAGCCGTGGGATGTCGGGAAGGGCGGCTACCAGGTCGGGAAGTTCCCGCCGCTGTGGTCGGAATGGAACGGCAAGTACCGCGACTGCGTGCGGGACCTGTGGCGCGGCGAGCCCGCCGCCCTGCCCGAGTTCGCCGCCCGGCTGACCGGCTCCAGTGACCTCTACGAGACCAGCGGGCGGCGGCCGGTGGCGTCGGTCAACTTCGTGACGTGCCACGACGGGTTCACCCTGGCCGACCTGGTCAGCTACAACCGCAAGCACAACGAGGACAACGGCGAGGATGGCCTGGACGGCATCGATGACAACCGGTCCTGGAACTGCGGCCAGGAAGGGGAGTCCAGCGATCCGGCGGTCAGCGAGCTGCGGGCCCGGCAGGTGCGCAACTTCCTGGTCACGCTGTTCTGCTCGCAGGGCGTACCGGTGCTGTCGGCGGGTGACGAGATGGGCCGCACCCAGGAGGGCAATAACAACGCCTACTGCCAGGACTCGCCGCTGTCGTGGCTGGACTGGGAGAACGCGGGCAAGTACGCCGACCTGACCGATTTCATCTGCGCGCTGTCAGCCCTGCGCCGGGCGCACCCGGTCTTCCGGCGGCGCAGGTTCTTCAGCGGCCTTCCGGCCGGGGCCGGCCAGGGCGGGCTGCGGGACATCAGCTGGGTGACCCCCTCGGGCCGGGAAATGACCGAGGCGGACTGGCGATCTGGCTACGCCCGCTCACTGGCCGTGTTCCTGAACGGCGACGCCATCACCGAGCCCGGCCCGCGCGGCGAGCGCGTCCGCGACAGCCACTTCCTGCTGCTGTTCAACGCGCACAGCGACACCGTGCAGTTCATCCTGCCCGGCGCCGATCACGCGGGCGGGTGGCATGTCGCCGTCGATACGGCGCTGCCGGGCCGCCTGCTAACCGGTACTGGCGGCCGGCCCCGGAAGCTGTCCGGCGGCGTGGCGCTCGACGTGGCCGCCCGCTCGGTCATGGTGCTGCAGGCCAGTGGCCGCCCGGCGGCCCGTCTTCAGCTGCCTGGCCGGGGCGGGCGGACAGGTGGAGATGCGGGGCTGTATCAGGCCTGAATCGCGGAAAGCGGGGCAGCATCAGTGGGGGATGAGCGCATGACGTGCACGCTGTACCTGGCTTGGGATGAACGGCTGGCGGCCTATGACTTCGGGGCCGGCCATCCCATGGCGCCGGTCCGGGTCGAGCTGGCCATCGAACTGGCGCGGGCGTTCGGCCTGTTTACCCTGGGCGGGGTTTCAGTTGAGTGCCCGGTGCCCGCCACAGACGCGGAGCTTGAGCTCGTGCACGACCCGCGCTACATCACGGCCGTCCGGCTGGCCAGCGGGCTGGAACCGGACCCCTCGGTGCTGGATTTTGGCCTCGGCACCGAGGATGACCCGGTGTTCCCCGGCATGCACGACGCCTCGGCGCTGGTGGCTGGCGCGACGCTGGCCGCGGCCCGCGCGGTCTGGACCGGCGGGGCGCAGCATGGCGCGAGCATCGCCGGTGGGCTGCATCACGCGATGGGCGGCAGCGCGAGTGGCTTCTGCGTGTACAACGACCCGGCCATTGCGATCGCCTGGCTGCTGGGGCAGGGCGCGGAGCGGATCGCCTATGTCGACATCGACGTGCATCACGGCGACGGGGTGCAGGCCGCGTTCTACGACGATCCGCGGGTGCTGACGATCAGCCTGCACGAGCATCCGGCGGCGCTGTTCCCGGGTACCGGCCTGCCGTCCGAGGCGGGCGGGCCGGGAGCGCAGGGATCGGCGGTGAACGTGGCGCTGCCGAGCGGGACCAGCGACGCCGGGTGGCTGCGCGCGTTTCATGCGGTGGTGCCCCCGGTGATCCGTGCGTTCCGGCCGACCATCCTGGTCAGCCAGCACGGCTGCGATACGCACTGGCTCGACCCGCTGGCCAGCCTGCGGCTGTCCATCGACGCGCAGCGGGTGGCGCACGCCGCCATCCACGTGCTCGCTCACCAGGTGGCTGGCGGTCGCTGGCTCCTTACCGGGGGAGGTGGCTACGAGCTGCTCCAGGTTGTGCCCAGAACCTGGACCCATCTGCTGGCGGAGGCCTCCGGGCATCCCATCGAGCCCGGGGCCCGCATCCCGGCCGCCTGGCGCGAGCAGGCGTTCCGCCGCACCGGCCGCCTCGCGCCCGAGGTTATGACCGAAGGGAACGACCCCGCCTACGCCAGCTTCGAGTCCGGATATGATCCGGACGACCCCGTTGACCAGGCCATCATGGCCACCCGGGCGGCCGTGTTCCCTGAGCACGGGCTCATGCCGCTGCCCTAGCCAGCGCCAAAAGCGCCGTGTCACGGCGGCGGGAGCTTGATCGCGACCGGGGTACCCGGGCTGAGCAGGTGTGGATGGCTCCGGATGAGCACGTTCAGCGGATCGCCTTCTTCTATGAGGTAGCGCTCCTCGTCGCGGGTGAGTTTGACGCGGAGCTGCCGAATCCAAAGACAAGCGAGGACCATACACCGGCGGCCGAGGCGATATGGACTCCGTCGGAGGCATTCCCGGCCACATTGCCCAGGTCCATTAGCGGCGCATACTGGAAAGTTGCGGCGCTTCTGCTCTTCGGAGAACTCGTTGCCGAGCAGGAACATCGCCAGCACGATGTCGGCCTGCTTGAGCACTTGGTGCCGGTAGATCACCAGCGGGTGGTAGTGCAGTAGCAGTGGGAACTTCTCGCGCGGCGTGGTGTCGAGATCCCATACCTCGCGGTGCAGGAAAGTCTCGTCCTGCGGGTGAATGCGACGTTCTTCGTCGAATGGGACGTGCATGGCGGCGGCCGCATGCTCCCAGGACTCGATCTCGCTGGGCTGAAGCCTGACCGTGTGCACAAGCGCCTGGTAATCCTGGGGTCGTTCCTCGCGCAGATGGCGGACGGCGGTGGCCGCGGACTTGAGGTTCAGCCGGGCCATAAGATTGGTGTAGGTGTTGTCGTTGACGACGGTGGTGTATTCGTCGGGTCCGGTCACGCCATGGATGTGGAATCTCTTGTCAGCACCGTAGAAGCCGAGGTCGTGCCACAGCCGGGCGGTCTCGACGAGGATTTCCGCGCCGATCTCGCCGAGCATGCGTCCGCTGCCCTCCACATGGGCATAGCGCATGACTGCGTAGGCGATATCGGCGTTGATGTGATACTGGGCGGTGCCCTGCTGGAAATTGGACGAGGCCTCTTCGCCGTTGATGGTCCGCCACGGGAAGAGCGCACCGCGCTCGCTCATCTCGGCCGCCCGTTCCCTCGCGCGGCCGAGCATGCTGTGCCGGAACCGTAGCAGGTTACGGGCGATCCTCGGCTGCGTGTACGACAGGAAGGGCAGGACGTAGATCTCCGTATCCCAGAAGTAGTGGCCCTCATAGTACGGCAGTAGCCATTCGGGTGTTGACCTGGGATCACTTCAGCCGGCTGGGGTGCCGCTGGTTGCTGCGTGGGGCAGCCGCCTCGCAATGATGCGTGTGTGACGACGACACCATCGGAGGCGGCTGCGGCTGCCAGGATAGGGGCGCGGCTGGGCGCCCGGAAACGCAGCGAACTGCTGGGCCTGCTGAGGCCGTGTTTTGTGCGGGCGGAGCCGTGGCTGCAGGCGGGGAAGTACGTCAGCGCCGTGGGTGGTGGGCTGGCGCGGCGTAACGGCTGGACGATCGCCGAGTATGCGGGGGACCGGGCGCCGGGGCGGACGCAGCGGCTGCTCAACCGGGCGGCCTGGGATCCCTTCGCGGCGATGGGCGTGGTGCGCCGGTTCGCGGTGGCCGGGCTGGATGAGGCGGCGAAGCGGTCGCGCCGCAGGGGGCTGGTGATCGGGGCGCTGGATGAGACGGGCCAGGAGAAAGCGGGCGCTGCCACGGCCGGGGTGCAGCGGCAGTACCTGGGCTGCGCGGGCAAGGTCACCAACGGCATCAACACCGTACATCTGGCCTATGTGCGTGAGCATGCCGGGCATGCGCTGATCGGCGCCCGGCAATGGATACCCGCCGCCCAGATCGATGATCCGGTCCGCTCCCTGGTCATGGGCCTGCCCCCGGACCTGGAGTTCCGCACCAAGGGCCAGCTGGCCATCGGCCTGGCTGCCGGGGCGCTCGCCGACGGGATCGCCTTCGATTTCTTCTGCGGGGACGAGGTCTACGGCAGCTGCACCGAGCTGCGGGGATTCTTCGAGGACCGTGGCCAGGCCTACGTGCTCCGCGTCCCGTGCAGCCTCCGGGTCAGTCTGCCGGGCGGCAAGAGGCTAACCTGCGCGGACGCTGCCCGGACACTGTCCGCCCGCAAGCATCCCGAGGTCCGCTCTGCCGGGAACGGCTCCAAGGGGCAGCGCTGGTATGCCTGGTCGTGGCTGGCGACGGCCTCCCCGCGGCACGGCCTGCTGATCCGCCATCACCTCAAGACTGGTGAGCTGGCGTTCCACTACTGCTTCGTGCCCGAAGGCCAGCCGCTGACGATCACCCGGCTGATCCGCGCCGCCGGGCTGCGCTGGCCAGTAGAGGAAGATTTCGCCTTCGGGAAAGACTGCTTCGGCCTGGACCAGTCCCAGGTCCGGCTCTACACCGCGATCGCCCGGCACACCGTGCTGGTCATGGCCGCCCTGGCCATCTGCGCCATCACCACCGCCACGCTGAGGTGGCGCACCGATACCCAGGCGCCACCCCCGGCCCGGCCTGACCAGCGGCCACCCGCCGACCCCGGCATGATCCCGCTGACCATCCCCGAGACCGCCCGCCTGCTCGCCGCCGCGCTCGCCCAGCCCGCCCCGCCCGGCCACGCCACGCACTGGCAGGCATGGCGGCGCCGCCACCAAGCCCTCGCCCGCTGGTACCACCAGCGCACCCGGCTCGCCACCGAAAATGCGGTGATTACCCAGCTCAGCTAACGAATGGCTTCTGCCGTAATAGGCCTGCCCGGTCAGCCCTTTCGCCGGAACTCCGGCCCCTTCGGCGCGCCACGATGCCTGTGCGACCTGGTAAAGATTCCACCGGACCGCCTGCTGCTGCCGCACCGGATTGAGCCGGGTCTGCACCCGTACGTCGGCTCGGTCCCAGAACCGGTCCAGATGAGCGCGCTGGCTCGTGACGAGCACGTCGAACCCCGCCCGGACCGCGCGGTCCAGGGTCCGGCGGCACCGATTGACGAGTTCCGGGACCGGAATGCTTCGGGAGGCCTGATAGGTCGCGTACTTGGTGATCCGGATCGGGGCACCTGGTACCGCATCGGCCCTGACGACCACCTCGCAGGTGTCGTCATCGAGGGACCCGACCACCTGGAACGGGCACGCTGTTTCGATCGCGTGGTCGACAGCACGTTCACGATCGTCTGGCCGGTCCGCGCCAGCGCGTGCGCCCCTTCCGCGTGCATGATCGGCCACGTCTCGTGGAATCCGTTGATGAATGTCCCAGGGACCAGCGCCGGGCGTCCCTCCTCGAAACTGCCGCGGATGCCGACGAAACCGTTGCCCAGCGAAAAGACGGTCCCGGTCAGACCGACAAACTCATCTGAGTAGTGCGCCTCTACGATGCGCCACTCGTCAGCTGGGTAGAGATGCTCCGGAGGGAGCACGATTTTACGCTAGAGCATGGTTCGAAGGTAATCCGGCCGGAACGAGATCGACAGAGCTCGCGCATGGCCGGGCTAAAGTCCAGGCCGTAGCGGCAGTGCGGATGAGCCGGGCCCGGTAACTCTCGGGTAGTGAACGACCGCGATGGACGGCCGCTGGCCCGCCTCAGCCGCCACCCGTACCGGGCGTTAGCTCGCTGCGGCACGGCATGCGTCCAAGCGTGATGAGGACCGTGCTCGCCCTGATGTCCGCCGCTGTCATCGCTGGGGCCATACTGCTCACGTTCGCGTTCTCGCCTCCCGTACCCACGCACCGGCCGCAGGTGCACCGGACCGCCGCGCCATGCTAGCCGCTGCAGGCGCCCCAGTCGGCCGTGGTCCACCGGCTGCGCGCGTGCCAGCACTACCTGCTGATCCGGGGTCGGTACCCCGGGCTCCCGGGGTGATGACCAGGCCGGCGTGGCCGGTCGGCCAGTGTGCCCGGGCGGGCAGGCCCGGTACCCCGGGCCGGCCAGGGCCTGGGCCCGGGAGCGGCCGGGACGCGCCCGGGACGCGCCCGGGGGAGCAGCCCCGGGGTTCCACCGGTTCCACCCGGCCGCCCGCGACGCAACCGTGAGTGGAGGGCCCAAGCCGATAACCACCAGCCAAGGGAGCCACCATGTCGAAACCACTTCAGCGCGGACAATCTCAAGTTTCCCGGCGATGACTGGCGCCTCGACCTGACCGACGTGTTCGCGTTCAGGTCAGCGGACGACCCGGGCCAGACGGTGCTGATCATCGACTCGAACCCGACGAGCGCCCCACCCCCGATACCCGCGCCCACGACCGGCGGAATTCCATCCGGACGCTGTCTACCGGATCAACGTTGATACCGACGGCGATGCGCAAGCCGACGTCGCGTTCACGTTCACGTTCACCGCGTACCAGGACGGCAGGCAGACCGGGATGGCCTGGTATGCCACCGGGCAGTGAGGCCAGGCAGCCGGAGCTAGCCGGCGCGGGCCAGCATCAGCCTGCGCCGCGACGGCACGCTCGTGCAGCTGGACCGCGGCGGGAACCCGACCATCAACCCGTTCATCAACCCGGACGGCGAGAAGAACCCGTACAACTCACGGCAGCCGGCCGACGACGTGGCCAACCCAACTACCTGGGCCCGTGGTCGCTGCAGGCCACGTTCCCCTACCTCGGGGTGCCCAACCCGCCAGTGACCACTTCCTGACTCAGCAGCAGCTGGCCTCACGGGCCGCCGATGCGGTATCCGCCCTCCCGGACGGTGTGGATAACCGGCGGGTTGCCGAGCTTGGCCCGGAGCCGGTACATGGTCTGCTTGACCGCGGTGGTGAACGGGTCAGCGGCCTCGTCCCAGACCCGTTCGAGCAGTTCCTCGGCCGGGACCACCCGGCCCGCCGAGGCGAGCAGGTACTCCAGGACGGCGAACTCCTTGCTGCTCAGGTCGAGCCGCCGCCCGGCCCGGGACGCCACCCGGCCGCTGGGCACCAGCCGGATGTCGCCGTAGTGCAGCGTCGGGGGCATGGGCGCGGCCACCCGCCGGCCCAGGGCCCGCACCCGGGCGGCCAGCTCGGGAAAGTCGAATGGCTTGGCCAGGTAGTCGTCAGCGCCCAGGTCGAGGCCCTCGACCCGGTCGGTCAGGCTGCCCGACGCGGTCAGCATCAGGATCCGGCTCGGCGACTGCCCCCCGGCGAGCCGCCGGCACACCTCGTCACCGTGCACGCCGGGCAGGTCCCGGTCCAGGATCACGACGTCGTAGCGGGTCACAGCCACGTGCTCGAGCGCTTCGGTCCCGTCGTGCACGATGTTGACCGCCATCCCCTCGCGCCGCAGCCCGGTTCCGATCGCCCGGGCCATCGGCTCGAAATCCTCGACGATCAGCACTCGCATGGCCTCGCAGGGTTCCTTTCTGCGCGTTCCCGGTCTGGTTTGCCAGGATGCCAGGCCGCCGGTCTCAGCCAGGTATCAGCGCCGCGCGCGGACTCCTTCAGTGAGATCCGCCAGGGCTCATCCAGGGTGTCGCCCACGCCGAACGGCGCTGATGCCAAATGCGGCCCACGCTGCGCCGGCGTCTGCGCGGCAGAGAGTACCGAAAACCTATCGGCGGCATCCAGTGCCAAACCACCGGGACCAGGAGTCAGTTTGCCGGTTTTGGGCACCCTGATGGGCGCCGCGCGTCCGGGGTATGGGTCCGGTATTGGCATCAGCTTGGGCCAGATATCACCCGGTCACCCCGGCCACATGTGCCGGGCAGGCGGGTAGATCATTTGGGTAAGGAGAGGACAGCCTGACCTGACCGGGTACAGATAGTTCAGCGCCGTAACGGGGGTAGCGATGGCACGGAGGACAATCGTCGCACTAGAAGACGATCTTGATGGGGGCCCAGCGGACGAGACCGTGCGGTTCGGGGTCGGCGGCTCGGAGTATGAGATCGACCTGAGCGAGAAGAACGCCGCCCGGCTCCGCAGGCAGCTCGCACCGTTCGTCGAGCATGCCCGCCGGGCGGGCAGCCAGCCGCGGCGGCCGGTACGCACCGCAGCCAGCCGGCGGCGCAGCCGCGACATCCGGGCCTGGGCCCGGGAACGGGGCATCCAGCTCAGCGAGCGCGGCCGCATCCCGGCCGGGATCGCAGCCCAGTATGAGGCCGAGGCCGGCCCGGGCGCACGGCGGTTAGCCGCCCGCCCTCAGTCCCGGGACGGTCTCAGCCCGCGTGCCCCCGGCGGGCGTGGCCGGCCGCCGGGACGGCCCCACCCGCAGCGGCCGGCGCGGAACATAACCGCTGGCCGGGCGGCTGCCCGTCATGGCATAGTCAGCGTGAAGTCACGCGCACGGAGTTCGCGAAGGGAGGTGCGGTCCATGTCAGGCATCCCTTCCGCGCCTCCGGCCCGGTCCTGACTTCCCGGTACGGGGCGCCCACAGCGAAAGCTGGGCCCACCATGCACGCAAGCATTCTCAACATCACGTTCGACTGCGCCGACGCACAGGCGCAGGCCACGTTCTGGGCCGCGGTGACCGGCGGGACCGCGCAGCAGCAGGACGGCACGCCCGGGCACGTCGAGTACGTGGTCCTGCCCACGGCCGCGGGCACGCCGCAGCTGTACTTCACCACCGTCCCGGAGCCGAAACAGGTCAAGAACCGGGTCCACCTGGACCTGCTCCCGCCCGGCCACGGCCAGCGGGCCGAGCTGGACCGGCTGGCCAGCCTCGGGGCCCGGGTCATCGGCGGCCAGCCACCGGGGGCGGGCTGGGTCATCCTGGCTGACCCGGAGGGCAACGAGTTCTGCCTGGAGGGGTGACCGGACGCCGCCCTGGCCTGACCGCACGCCGGGTGGCCTGACCGCGCGCCCAGCCGCTCCCTGTAAAGGTTCCTTGACATCGGAGCCGAGGTAAAGCTACCTTTACATCATGCGGAACCGGGTCAGGGAGCGACGCAGGCTGCGCGGGCTGTCGCAGGCCGAGGTAGCGGCCGCGCTGGGGGTGTCGCGCCAGACGGTCATCTCCATCGAGAGCGGCCGCTACCTGCCGTCGCTGCCACTGGCATTCCGGATCGCGCGGTATTTCGACGTGCCGGTGGACAAGATGTTCGATCCGGATGATGAGGAGGCGTGACCATGCTGAAAGCCATCTCCCCGAGACTGCGCAAGCCTCTGCTATACGCCCTGGTCGGGGCGGTGTTCGCAGCTGCCTGGCTGGTCCATGGCGGCCGGACCTGGTGGATCTCGATCATGGTCCTGGTGGCCACCGCCGCCCGGGTGATCACGGTGTACGTGCGCGCCGGGCGGGATACCGACGAGGGCGCGCTGGCCGGCTCGCGGGCGGACGAGCGGCTGGCGCTGCTGAACGCGCGGGCCCGGGCGCTGGCCGGGATTTTCGCCTGGGCCGCGACGTTCGTGGCCCTGTCGGTCGCGGTGGCGGCCGGGAAGACGTGGTGGCCGTACGCCGCCATTCTCGCCGTGACCGGCCTCGGTTACCTGTTCGGCCTGTCCAGCTACGGTGTCGGGGAACAGGATCCGGCCGAGGAGGACACCGGGGCCGGGCACGACACGCCGTCCGCGTTCAGCTGGTGACCAGGCGGACCAGCCTTGCGTTAACCGGCTCGATGGGCACCAGCCGGTTGGCCAGCGCCACGCTGGTCTGGCCGTCGCTCAGCCGGCTGAGCAGTGACGCGGACGCGCCGGGGCCGCCCCCGGCGTGGCCGCACAGGTCCTTGGGCCGGTGCAGCAACCAGCCCAGGCCGATCTGCGCCCCGGCGGGCTCCCGGTCCGCGTGCGGCCGGAGCGCCTCGCGGGCCAGGCCGCCGGGCAGCAGGCCGCCCCAGCCACGGCCGAACCGGACCAGGTCGGCCGCGGTGGACCACAGCCCGCCCGCGGCCGGGATCACGCACACCTGGGCCGGCGTGGGCTGGAACGAGCCGTCCTCGGCCAGCCGGTACCCGGTGACCGCGTCCCGCCCGGGCCACCGCCCCGGGAACGACGAACTGATCATGCCGAGCGGCTCGAGCACCAGGCGGGCGGCCGCCTCCGGGTACGGGCGCCCAGTAACGTCGCTGATCAGCTGGCCGAGCGCGGCGTAGCCGCCGTTGCTGTACCGGAACGTGCCGCGCGGCCCGGTGCAGGCCAGCACGGGGCCAGTGACCTCGGCCAGGTCAGGGATGCGGGCGGCGAACAGCTCGCCCGGGCTGTCCACCCCGCCGGTATGGCTGAGCAGTTCCCGCACCGTGACCGCGGCGTCAGCCAGCCGGACCATGCGCAAGTGCTGCCCGGCTGGGTCGTCCAGGCCGATCCGGCCGCTGGCAGCCAGCCGGAGCACGGCCGTCGCGGTAATGAGCTTGGTGATGGAATACGCCGGGAACCGGTGGCTTTCGCGGAGCGCCTCGCCCCGGTCCAGATCGGCCCAGCCCCGGGTGACCGACCACACCTGTGTCTCCGCTGAGCTGGCCAGCACCGGGCCGGCCAGCACCAGGCCGGGCAGCCCGGCGTCGCTGACCGACTCCTCAGCTACCGCCGCGGCCAGCGCCGGAACCTCGCCGGACGTGTGGCCGGGCGGTGCCGCCGCCCGTGGATCGCTGACCGCGGTGCCCACCGGGTACAGCCGCAGCATGGTCAGCCGGTTCGGCGGGCCCGGTTCGGCGGCCGCCTCCAGCCGCAGGCCGGCGATCCGGGCCCGGACGCTAGCCGGGGTCTCCGTGATGACGCTGAGCGGCCCGCCCAGATCCGTGGCCACCCGGGTGAGCGTGGCCGCCAGCGTGCCCGGCGGGACCAGGGTCAGGAAGCGGCCGGCGAAGTGCGCCCGTAGCTCGTCTTCGGCCGGGGCGGCCCAGCCTGGCGTGCCCGCCCCGGCGAACCTGGACAGCACCCAGCGCACCTGGCTGAGGGCCGGGCCCGGCCGGGCGGGTGGTGCGCTGACGAACTGCTTGAGCGCGGCCCAGCTCGGCAGGCCGTGCTCTCGCGCGATGGCCAGCTGGGCGTCGTGCAGCGCGGCGAACTCGCCCGCGGCCAGGCGCCGCTTTGCCTGCAGCTTGAGGTAGCGCAGATTCGGCCGGCCGGGGAACGGGCGTGACTGACCGGACATGGCAGTCCTTCCCTTCGGCGCCCGCGGGTCCGCGGCATAGGGCTGGAAAGACGTGCCATCAGCAGCTGGTGCAGCCGGTGAGCTTGCAGCTCTGCCCGCGGACCCAGCGGCAGCTGGTACCTGCCGGTCACACGATAACCCGCGGTCGCGGCCCGGAGCCAACCCAATTCCGGTCAGGCCCGGCCGCGGAACAGGAACCGGGTCGGTGAGCCAGTGAAGTCCCTGGAGTCCAGCGCGAACACCCAGTCGGGCCGCAGGCTGAACACGCTGTTCGATGCCGGGTCCACCATCTCCGGGCCGTAGCTGGTGCCGTATTTGGCGTTCTCCGCGGTCAGCATCCCGGCCAGCTCGCCGGGGCCGGTCACCCGCCGGGCCAGTCCCCGCACCACCACCGGCTCGAGCGGGTCGTCCGTGGCCAGCGAGCAGCACGGCTGCGCGGCCAGGTTGCGGGCCTTGCGGGACCCGTTGGAGCTGCTGAACCAGAGCCGGCCCGCTTCCCACACCGCCCAGACCGGCATCAGGTGCGGCGTCCCGTCCGGGGTTACCGTGGCCAGCCAGAAGTCGTGCGACCGGATCAGCCGCTGCTCCGCCCACGACCAGGGCAGCAGCCCGCTGCCCTCGGCGGCGGGCAGCGTCCCGTAGCCGGGCATGTACGGCCGGGCGGCGGCTGGCTCAGTCGGCTCCGGGCTCACCCTGCGCATGTGCCGAACCTAACTGCCCGGGACCAGGACCGCCCGCGCGGCTACCGCCGGGGCGTCCGCCAGCCGGCCAGCCCGGAGGGGCTGGATCTCATCACCGGCTGGGTCACCCGGCCCTGGGACAGGCCGGCCACCAGCGCGCCCGGCCTTGGACGTACGCTCCCCAGATGATCGATGAGCGGCTTCAGGAACTTGGCATCGTGCTGCCCCCGGTATTCCCGCCCGTGGGCACCTACGCCGGCTGTGTGATCGACGGCGGGCTGGTCTACGTCAGCGGGCACGGCCCGGTCAACGGCGACACCTTCATCCGGGGCAAGGTCGGCGCCGACCTGTCCCTGGACCAGGGCCGGGAGGCCGCGCGGCTCACCGCACTGTCCATCCTGGCCACCCTGCGGGCCGAACTCGGCGGGCTGGACCGCATCGCCCGGATCGTGAAGGTGTTCGGCATGGTCAACGCCGCACCCGGGTTCACCCAGACGCCCGCGGTCATCGACGGCTGCTCCGACCTGCTGGTCGCGGTGTTCGGCGACGCCGGGCGGCACGCCCGCAGCGCCGTCGGCCTGGCCGAGCTGCCGATCGGCATCGCGGTGGAGATCGAGCTCACCGCCCGGGTCCGGGCCGCCTGACCCGCCCGGGCGCAGGCTCAGAGAAACTGGCCGGGCGAGTCCTCTGGATCGCCGCGCCAGGTCACCGCGATGACCTCGTTCGGGTCGATGACCGTCCACCCCGTCTCGCGCTCCAGCCGGACCAGGCCGTCCTGGCGGACCTGCACCGCGGTCAGCTTCTTGTCCTGTGCGGTCGGGAAGGAGACCTGCCCGATCCGGCTCACCAGCATGGAGATCGACCCGGACTTGCCGATGAGCGGGTGGAGCAGGTCGCGGATAGTATCGCCGGTCATTCGCCGTCACCTCCGGGTGTCACTAGGACCAGGATGACATCAGGCGGGCGGCAGGTCGCGGGACATCAGGTCGGCGAGGGTCTCCCGGCGGACCACCTCGCGCGGCTGGCCGTCGCGGACGAACAGTACCGGCGGGCGGAGCGCGCCGTTGTAGTTGTTGGCCATGGTGAAGCAGTAGGCGCCGGTCACCGGCACGGCCACCAGGTCGCCGGGCCGGGGGTCACGCAGCGGCACCCCGCTGACCAGCCGGTCGCCGGACTCGCAATGCCGCCCAACCAGCTCAACCAGGCTGCCCCCGCCGACCCGGCTGGTCACGGTGGCCTCGAAGCGCTGGCCGTACAGCGCCACCTCCATATTGTCGGCCATCCCGCCGTCCACGGCCACGAACCGGGGGTCACCACCCTTGACCGAGACGACCCGGTACACGGTCACCCCGAACGGCGCGACCAGGCTGCGCCCCGGCTCGATGATGAGCTGAGCGCCGGCCGGCAGCCAGCGCCGGGCCGCGGCGGCCAGGGCGCCGGCCCACTCCTCCGGGCTGGGTGGCCGGTTGGCGTAGGTGTACCGGACGCCCAGCCCGCCACCCAGGTTGTAGACGGGGAACTCGCCCAGCCCGGCGACCGCCTGGACGGCGCGGGCGTACGGCTCGGCCGACAGGATCTGCGACCCGATGTGCAGGTGCAGCCCGTCCAGCCGGAGCTTGCTGCCGCGCAGCCGGCCGATCGCGTCCTGGGCCGCGGGCAGCGGGAGGCCGAACTTGGACCCGGCCTGGCCGGTGGCCACCGCGTCGTAGGTGTCCGGCCGCACCCCGGGCTGCACCCGGAGCAGCACGGCCTGCCCGCCGGAGGCGAGCTCGCCCAGCCGGTCGATGTCGTCGGTGTTGTCGATGACGATCAGCCCGACACCGGCGTCGAGCGCCAGCTGCAGTTCCGCCGTGGTCTTGGCGTTCCCGTGCAGCACGATCCGGGCCGGGTCGACCCCGCCGGCCAGCGCCATGGCCAGCTCACCCGGCCCGGCCACATCGACCCCGATACCCTCGCCGGCCATCAGCCGGTACATGGGCGTGCTCGGGAAGGCCTTGGACGCGAACACCATCCGCGAGTTCGGCCAGGCCGCGTCCAGCGCCCGCCGGAACCGGCGGACGTGGGCGCGGACCGCGGCCTCGTCGATGACGTACAGCGGGGTGCCCCACCTGGCCGCCAGGTCGGCCAGCCGGCAGCCGCCCACCACCAGCTCGCCGTCGGCACCCACCCGGGAGCCGGGCGGGAACAGGCCCAGCAGCTCGGCGGTGCTCATCCCGGCATGGTAGGAGACCGGCCCGGCCAGCGGGCGGGCCGGGGTCAGGCTCGGCTCAGGATTCCGTGACCAAACCGTGTCGCCAGGTTCAGCCGCCGACCGGGTATACCCGGTATTATTCCCGGCATGCTGACGGTCTGGAGGTGCGATGAGTGTCCGGCACGCGCTGCTCGCGCTACTGAGTGAGGGCCCCAAGTACGGGCTCCAGCTCCGCGAGGAATTCGAGGCCCGGACCGGCGAGGTCTGGCCGCTGAACGTGGGCCAGGTGTACACCACGCTGCAGCGGCTGGAACGGGACGGCCTGGTCGAGTCGGACGAGGCCGGGGAGGCCGGCCCGCAGAAGGGGTTCCGGATCACCCAGGACGGTGCCGACGAGCTGGCCCGGTGGCTGCGCACCCCGCCCGACCTGGCCGCCCCGCCCCGTGACGAGCTGGTGATGAAGGTGCTGGTGGCGGTGCGGGTGCCGGGCACCGACGTGCGTGAGGTGATCCAGGCGCACCGCCGCTACCTGGTGCAGCTGATGCAGCAGTGGACCCGGATCAAAGAGGAAGAAGCCGAGTCCGACCTGGGCCTGGCGCTGGTGGTGGACGCCGAGCTGTTCCGGCTGGATGCGGTCATCCGGTGGCTGGACGCGGCGGACGGCCGCCTCAAGCGGGCCGGCACCGGGGCGGCCCAGCCTGTTCCCGCCGCGCTGCCCCGGCTGCGCCGCAGGGTGGGAGTACAGCGGTGAGCGGCGCAGCTCCCGGACCGGAAAGCCGAGGTACAACGGGGATGAACGTGCTGGAGTTGCAGGACGTATCCAAGACCTACGGGTCGGGAGCCGGCGAGGTGCACGCCCTGATCGGCGTCAGCCTGTCGGTACAGGCCGGCGAGATGGTGGCGGTGATGGGGCCCAGCGGCTCGGGCAAGTCCACGCTGCTGACCATCGCGGGCAGCCTGGAGGACCCGAGCCGTGGTGAGGTGCTGGTGGCCGGCGCGCCGCTGACCCGGATGTCGCGCAACGACAAGGCCCGGCTGCGGCGGCGCACCGTCGGCTACGTGTTCCAGGAGTTCAACCTGCTGCCCGGGCTGACCGCGGCGGAGAACGTGGCGCTGCCGCTGGAACTGGACGGGGTGGCCGCGGGGAAGGCCCGCGCGGCCGGGCTGCGCGCGCTGGACGGGCTCGGGCTGGGCGAGCGGGCCGGCCGGTACCCGGACGAGCTGTCCGGCGGCGAGCGGCAGCGGGTGGCGATCGCCCGCGCCGTGGCCGGGGAGCGCCGCCTGCTGCTGGCTGACGAGCCGTCCGGGGCGCTGGATTCGGCCAACGGCGAGGCGGTCATGCGGCTCATCCACGACGCGTGCAAGCGCGGCGTGGCCGCCGTGGTGGTCACCCACGACGCCCAGCTGGCGTCCTGGGCCGACCGGGTGGTGTTCCTGCGCGACGGCCGTGTGGTGGACCAGACCGCGCCGCTGCCCGGCCCCGAGTCACTGCTCACCCCCGGACCGAACCAGTGAGCACCGGACTGCTGGAACGGCCGGCCGCGGCGGGAACTGGCAACGGGGGCGTTCCCGCGCGCCGGGCCGTGATCCGCTGGGCGTGGCGGATGTTCCGCCGCGAGTGGCGCCAGCAGCTGCTGGTGCTGGGGCTGATCGTGGTCTCGGTAGCCGCCATCGTGGTCGGCTCGGCGGTGGCCCATGACACGCCGCCCGCGGCCAACGCCGGGTTCGGCACCGCCACCCACATGGCCACGTTCCAGGCCCCCGACCCCCACCTGGCCAGCCAGATTGCCGCGCTGCAGCACCGGGTCGGCAAGGTCAACGTGATCGAGAACCAGACCGTGGCCATCCCGGGCTCGATCAGCACCTACGACCTGCGCGCGCAGAACCCGCACGGCCCGTACGGGCAGCCGCTGCTGTCCCTGGTCTCCGGGCACTACCCAGCCAGCCCGGGCCAGGTCGCCGTGACCAGCGGGGTGGCCTCGGCGCTGCACCTCACGGTCGGCAGCACGCTGCGGTCGGCCGGGACGTCCCGGCGGGTGGTCGGCATGGTGCAGAACCCGCAGAGCCTGCTGGACGAGTTCGCCCTGGTGGTGCCGGGCCAGGTGACGTCGCCGAGCCAGGTCACCGTGCTGTTCGACGGGGTGGCCCCGCCCAGCATCGGCCCCCACGTATCGACGCCGCAAAGCGCCGCGTCGGCGGCGGGCAGCAACCCGCTCAACCCGACCACGATCGTGCTCGCCCTGGCCACGGTGGGCATGCTGCTCATCGCGCTGGTCTCGGTGGGCGGCTTCACCGTGCTGGCCCAGCGCCGGCTGCGCTCGCTGGGCATGCTGGGCGCGCTCGGCGCCACGGACCGGAACATCCGGCTGGTGGTCCGGATCAACGGCGTGCTGGTCGGCGTGACCGGTGCCGTGGCGGGCCTGGTGCTCGGCCTGGCCGCCTGGCTGGCCTACCGGCCGATCGTCGAATCGGACGCGCACCACCTGATCGGCCCGTTCCAGCTGCCCTGGGTGGTGATCGGCCCGGCCCTGGCGCTGGCCGTGCTGGCCACCTACCTGGCCGCGTCCCGGCCGGCCCGGGCCGTCACCCGGATCCCGGTGGTGACCGCGCTGGCCGGGCGGCCGGCCCCGCCCAAGCAGGTGCACCGCACCGCGCTGCCCGGCCTGATCGTGCTGGCCGTGGCGGTGGTCCTGTTCGCCTACACCGGCAAGAGCAACGGCAACGGCAACGGCGGGGCGCTGGAGCTGGTGCTCGGCTTCGTCGCGCTGATCGCGGCGGTCATCCTGCTCGCCCCGTTCTGCCTGACCGTGCTGGCCCGGGCCGGCCGCCGGGCCCCGATCGCGACCCGGCTGGCCCTGCGTGACCTGGCCCGGTACCGGGCCCGCTCCGGCTCGGCGCTGGCCGCCATCACGCTCGGCATCCTGATCGCCGTCATGGTCGTCGTGCTGTCCGCGCAGCGGTTCGGCAACGTGCTCGACTGGGCCGGGCCCAACGTGGCGTCCAACCAGCTCATCGTGTACACGCCCAACGGCCAGGGCGGGCCGGGCGGGCCGGGCGGGACCGACAGCCCGGCGGTCAAGGGCACGCCGCAGTCGTGGGACAGGACTGCGCACGCCATCGCGGCCGCGCTCGGCTCGCACGAGGTCGTGCAGCTGATCCAGCCCAGCGCGACCCTGAACCATGCGGCGTCCGGCCGGCAGTGGACCGGCGCGATCTACCTGGCCACGCCGCAGCTGCTGCACGCGTTCGGCATCCCGGCCAGCCAGGTCGATCCGAACGCGGACGTGCTCTCCATGCGGCCCGGGCTGTCCGGGCTGAGCAAGATGCAGCTGCTCTACAACGGCGGCGCCCAGCGGGGCGGCCCGGGCGGTGGGCCGCAGCAGCAGTCTTTCCCCTGCCCGAGGGGCACCTGCCTGGCCAACCCGGTGATCCAGGACAGCAGCGCGCTGCCGCCGGGCACGTCGGCGCCCAATACGGTGCTCACCGAGCACGCCATCCGGAGCCTGCACATCAGGGGCACCGGGAACACGGCGGGCTGGTTCATCCAGACGCCGAACCCGCCCACTGCGGCGCAGATCAGCAACGCCCGGCTCACGGCAGGCGCCGCGGGCATGTCCATCGAGACCAAGAACAGCATCCCGACGTCGGCCAGCATCATCAGCTGGGCCACCGTGTTCGGCATCGTGCTGGCGCTGGGCATCCTGGCCATGTCGGTCGGCCTGATCCGCAGCGAGACCGCCAGCGACCTGCGCACCCTGGCCGCCACCGGGGCGAGCAGCTGGACCCGGCGGATCATCACCGGGGTCACCGCCGGGGCGCTGGCGCTGGCCGGGGCGGTGCTCGGCACGGTGGCGGCGTACGCCGCCGTCATCGGGTACTCGTGGGACAACCAGCTCGACGGGCTGTCCGAGCTGGCCAACGTGCCCACCACCAGCCTGCTGCTGATCCTGGTCGGCATGCCGGTGCTGGCCGCGGTGGCGGGCTGGCTGCTGGCGGGCCGGCAGCCGGACGCGATGGCGCGCCAGCCCATCGAATGACCCGGCGGGCTGGCCAGCGGGGCCCGGCACCCCCGGTGCCGGGTCCCGTTCCGTGTCCCAGTTGCCAGCCGGCTCACCGCGACGTACGCTGTCGATATATCGTGATTGTGTCGCGAGCGTACAGCGAATGAGCTGGAGGTCAGGATGCCCGCAGCCTGGGGCCCGATGGGGGAGTTCGGCCCGGACCTGCCCGGGATGGCCCGCTGCCTGGCTGGCCTGGCCGGCCAGCTCGGCGCGCTGGCCACCGGCGGGCCAGCCGCCCGGGGCAGTGCCCGCAGCGGCGGCCGCCGGGGCGGCCCGCGGAGCCGGGGCGGCTGGGGGCCGCCGGGCCCGCCCGGTCCGCGCGGCTGGCCCGGCGGCCGGGACTTCGGCGGCTGGTGGCCTGGGCCGCCCGGGGCCGTCCGGGGGCCAAAGGCCAGCCGTGGCGACGTGCGGGCCGCGATCCTGGCCCTGCTCCGCGAGGGCCCGCGCAACGGGTACCAGATCATGTCCGAGATCGAGGAGCGCAGCGGCGGTGCCTGGCGCCCCAGCCCTGGTGCGGTGTACCCGGCCCTGCAGCAGCTCGCTGACGAGGGCCTGATCACCGGTGCGGAGGCGGGCGGCCGCCGCACGTTCCGAATCACCGAGGCCGGCCAGCGGCACGTCGAGGACGACCCGGAGGCGGCCCGGCCGTCCTGGGAGGCGATGGCCGAAGGGCCGCCCGGCGAGGTCCGCGGCCTGTTCCTGCAGGCCGCGCAGCTGGGCGCCAGCATCGTGCAGATCGCGCACGCGGGCTCCCCGGACCAGATCCGCGCGGCCGGCGACCTGCTGGCCGGGGCGCGGCGCGACATTTACCAGATCCTGGCCGGCGACGGCGACGGCGACGGCGACGGCTTCGGCGATAGTGACGGCTTCGGCGATAGCGATAGCGGCCGGGACGGCAGCGACGCCGAGCGGGAGGCCGCGGACGGCGCGGACGTGGCCGCGGGCGGGCACGGGACCGGGCCGGGTGCGCGGCCCGGCGGATCAGCGAAAGACGAGGGGACTGGCCATGGATGAGCACATCCGCGCCTCGGACGCGGACCGGGACCGGGTCACCGCCCGGCTGCGCGAGCATTTCGCGGAAGGCAGGCTGACCCGCGACGAGCTGGACGAGCGGGTGACGGCGGCACTGCACGCCAGGACGTTCGGCGACCTGCGCGGCCCGCTGGCTGACCTGCCGGAGCCGGCCCTGGCCGCACGCACGGCGGCGGCGCCGCAGCACGCGGGACGGCCGTGGCCCGCCCGGCGGCACCGGCCCCGGCTGGCCCCGGTGTTCCTGCTGCTGTTCCTGGCGGCCGTGCTGCTGCCACCGGGTGGCTGGCTCGTGCTGGCGTTCTTCAAAGTGATCCTGATCTTCTGGCTGCTGACGATGCTGGCCGGGGTGCTGGTCGCCGGGCGGCTGCGGCGCCGGGTGCGCCGGGACGGGCCGCGCGGTTACCGGCCGCCATGGGCGGACGGCCCGGACTGGCACCCGCGCTGGCGCTGACCGGCTGGCCTGGGCCAGGATCGGGACTGTGCGGCTGACCGTCCTCGGCGGCTGCGGCGCCTGGCCGGAAGCAGGCCAGGCGTGCAGCGGCTTCCTCGTCGAGCAGGACGGGTTCCGGCTGCTGCTGGAGGCCGGGTACGCGACCCTGCCGCGGCTGCTCGGGCTGGTCAGCGCGGCGCAGCTGGACGCGGTGTTCATCAGCCACGGCCACCCGGACCACTGCGCGGACCTGAACCCGCTGCTCCGGGCCCGGGCGCTGGGCGGGGCGCCGGTGCCACCGCTGCCGGTCTTCGCGCCGCCGGGCGCGCTGGACGCGGTGCTGGCCCTGGACCGCCCGGGCATGCTGGCCGGCGCGTGCACGGTGACCGAGTTCCGGCCGGGCGACCGGCTGGGCATCGGCCCGTTCCGCGCCGAGACCCGGCTGCTGCCACATTGGCTGCCCAACGCCGGCCTGCGGCTGATGGCCGCCGGCCAGGCGCTGGCCTACACCGGTGACAGCGGGGACAGCCCGGACATCACCGCCCTGGCCCGGGACGCCGACCTGCTACTGGCCGAGGCCACGTACGTGGACCAGGTGCCCCCGGCCGACCAGCCGTTTCTCAGCTGTGCCCGGCGGGCCGGGCAGCAGGCCGCCCAGGCCGGGGTGGCCCGGCTCATGCTGACCCACCTATGGCCGGGCACCAGCCCGGTAGCCGCGGAGGCCGCCGCGGCGGGCGGGTACGGCGGCGGTATCAGCGTGGCCGTGGCCGGGCTGGCCACCGACGTGTAGCGGCAGCGGGTCAGCCCGCCGGGGCGGAGCTGGGCGCCTCGGGCGCCGGCTCCTTCCTGGCTGGCTGGCGTGGGATGAGCACCGCGATGACCAGCCCGATCAGCGTGATGGTCAGCATGACGCCGAGCGCGGCCGCGAACGGCTTACCTTCCGGCAGCTTGACCGCGACCAGCACCGACCCGACCAGGGCGGTGCCCAGCGAAGAGCCCAGGTTGGACACGCTGCGGGACAGGCCGGAGATCTCGCCCTGATCCTGCTCCGGGAAGGCGGACTGGACTACGTTCACCGACGAGGTGAGCATCACGCCGACCCCGGCGCCGAACAGGAACAGGCCGGGTATCCAGGTGGCGAACGAAGAGTGGGCGCGGACCAGGGCCAGCAGCAGGATCATGCCAAGCGTGGTAACGCCGAACCCGGCGATGATCAGCCAGCGCTGCGGGTGCCGCCGGGCGAACCGGTCCGCGCCGGCCGAGGTGAGCAGGATGCCGATGGTGGCTGGGGTGAGGATCAGGCCGGTCTGGATCGCGCTCTTATGGTCCACCTCCTGCAGGTACACCGAGGTCGCGAAGAACGAGCCCTGCATGATCAGCCACTGGATGGTCTGGGTTCCCAGCCCCAGGTTGGAGGTCTTGTTGCGGAACAGCCGCAGCGGCAGCAGCACGTCCCGGCCCTTCTTCTCCTTCCGGTGCGTGGACAGGAAGAACCAGAGCAGGAACAGCGCGCCGATGCCGACCCATAGCCACACCGGGGAGACCCCGCCCTTGGGGATCACCACCGTGCCGTTGATCGTCCAGTTCTGCCGGGAGACGAAGAAGCCGTAGGTGCGGGACTGCAGCAGCCCGAGCACCACGAAGAACAGCCCGGCGGCGGACAGCACCGCCCCGGTCAGGTCGAAGCGGGGCCGGGCGCCGGTGGGCGCCGGATCACTGATCTTGCGGGCCAGCACGATGATCCAGGCCACCACCAGCACCTGCAGCCCGAACGACGCCCGCCAGCTGATCGCGCTGGTAATCGCGCCGCCGATCAGCGGCCCGGCCGCGGCGCCCAGCCCGCCCGCGCCGCTGACCACGCCGAAATACCGGGCCCGCGACTTGACATCCGGGAAGCTGACCGTGACCAGGATGTAGATGGGCGGGATCATCAGCGCCGAGCCGATGCCCTCGAGCAGCGAGTAGCCGATGATCAGCTGCGGGAGCCCGAACGAGAGCAGGGCCAGCACCGCGCCAATGCCGTAGACCGTCAGCCCGGCGATGAAGCACCGCTTGCGGCCCCAGATGTCGGTCAGCTTGCTGCCCGGGATCATCAGTGCCGCCATGGTCAGCGTGAACAGCGTGATCGCCGTCTGCACCCCGGCCACCGTGGTGCCCAGATCCTTGGCGATCGAGGTGATAGCCACGTTCATGTTGGTGGCCGCGTAGCTGGCGATGAACTGGGCCAGTGCCAGGGGCAGGATCATCCCCCGGGCTGCCCGCTGCGGCTCGCTCACGGTCACCGACGCTGCCTGCCCGCGCCCATGGCCACCTCACCCGGTTTGGGTGATTCGGGCCGCTGCCGCCAAGCCGATAGGTTGCCGGCATGATGACCGGGTGGCCAGCCCAGCCGGTGATCTATGAGATCAACACCGCGCTGTGGCTGGACGCGCTGTCCCGGGCCGCCGGGCAGCGGATCACCCTGGCCGGCGTGCCGGACGCCGAGTGGGACGAGGTCACCCCGGCCGGCGTCGACGCGGTCTGGCTGATGGGGTATGGGAACGCAGCCCGGCCGGGCGGGCGCTGGCCCAAGCCGACACCGGGCTGGCGGAGTCGTTCCGCGCCGCTCTCCCGGACCTGGGGCGGGCGGACGTCATCGGATCGCCGTACTCGGTGCGCCGTTACACGGCCGACCCGGCGTTCGGGGGGGCCAGCGGCCTGGCCGCGGCGCGGGCCGCGCTGGCCGCCCGCGGGATCCGGCTCATCCTCGACTACGTGCCCAACCACGTCGCCCCCGACCACCCGTGGGTGAGCCGGCGGCCGGACCTGTTCGTCCAGGGCGGCCCGGACGACCTCGCGGCCGATCCGGCGGGCTGGCTGGCTGCCGGCGGCCGGGTGCTGGCCCACGGGCGCGACCCATACTTCCCACCCTGGGGTGACGTCGTGCAGCTCAACGCGTTCGCCCGGCGTTGCGCGCCGCCGCCGCGGACACGCTGGCCAGCATCGCGGACCAGTGCGACGGGATCCGCTGTGACATGGTCATGCTGCTGACCAGCGAGGTGTTCGCCCGGACCTGGGGGCGCCACGCCGGGCCGGCACCGGACCGGGAGTTCTGGCCCGAGGTGCTCGGCACGCTGCGCGCTAAGCACCCGTCCGTGGTGCTCATCGCCGAAGCGTACTGGGACATGGAAGCCCTGCTCCTGGAGCAGGGCTTTGACTTCTGCTACGACAAGGGCCTGTACGACCGGATCGTCACCGGCGACGTCACCGCGGTCCGCGACCACCTCGGTGCCGGGCTCAGCTACCAGGCGCAGCTGCTGCGCTTCCTGGAAAACCACGACGAGCCGCGGATCGCCAGCCTGCTGGCCACGGCTGCGGAACGGGCCGCCGCGGTGACCGTGGCTACCCTGCCTGGCGCCACCCTGTGGCACGAGGGGCAGTTCGAGGGCCGCCGGGTACGGCCGCCGGTGCAGCTCGGCCGCCGGCCCAGCGAGCCCGTCGACGCCCCGCTGGCCGGCTGGTACCGGCAGCTGCTGGCCGCGGTGCAGGGCGGCCGGCTGCGGGCGGGCGGCTGGCGGCTGATCGAGCCCAGCGGCTGGCCAGACAACCAGTCCTGCCGCAACCTGCTCGGCTGGGCCTGGGACGGTGACCAGGGTGGTGACCGGCACCTGGTGGTGGTCAACCTATCCGGCCAGCCCGCCCAGGGGCTGGTCCCGCTGGGCTGGCCGGACCTGCCCGGCCGGGACTGGGAACTGGCCAGCATCCTCGGCCCGGACGTGTATCACCGGGCGGGCGGCGAACTGGCCCGGCCAGGGCTGTACGTGGCCCTGGAACCGTGGCAGTTCCACCTGCTCGCGGTGCGCTGAGCCGGGGCGGCCGTGCGGCCCCTCGTCATCGCATGCCGGTCGCGGTTACCACGGCCAGCGCGAACGTGACCACCGCGCCCAGCCCATGCAGCAGCGGGATGACGGCCGCCGGGTGGCCCTTGGGCTTGTTCCCGGCCTTCCGGGCCGCCTCCCGGGCCGCCTCGGCGGGCAGGCTGGCGATCATCTCGTCGATGAGCTTTCTGGTCAGCGCCTCATCGGCCAGCGTCCGGGCCAGCATGTCGTCGCTGAGCCGCCCGCTGACGGCGTCCTCGCCCGGCGGGGTCAGCACCGGCGGCACCTGCCCGGGCGGTTGCGG
Source organism: uncultured Actinomycetes bacterium (assembly GCA_963834515.1). GTDB lineage: Bacteria > Actinomycetota > Actinomycetes > Streptosporangiales > Streptosporangiaceae > RYN-230. The sequence continues at coordinate 398,437 of CAWICB010000007.1, forward strand.
CTGCCCCGGGGGCGGCCCGGGGCGGGCCTGCCCGGGCGATCCGTGGCCGGGCTGGTCCGCGCTGGGGGAGCGGGGGTACGGAGTCCACAGCGTCACGGTGGCGATGCCCAGGCCGATCCCGGGCATCAGCAGCGCGACGGCCAGCCAGGCGACCGGTTCCGCGGCGGTGATCAGGTAGCAGATCCAGGTCACCAGCCCGATCAGGGCCAGGCTGAAATGCCCGACCAGCACCCCCGGATGCAGCCCCTCCCGGACCGTGAGCTGCTTGCGCAGCCCGTCGTGCCCGATCAGCGAGCGCAGCATGTACGCCCCGAGGCTGGCCGTGAACAGCCAGCACAGCAGCGTCCCGACGGCGAGCGCCGGGTTGTGCAGGGAGGTGGCTGCAGCAGGCATCGTGGGCACCTGCCAATCTGCCCGTGTTCGTCCCGGAGGCCTGGATGTCGAGGTTAGCTCTCTGGTGCGCGGTGCGAAAGCCGCCGGCCGGTTAACCCGGGGCCACGGCCGCTACTGCGGGCGCAGCAGTTCAGCTGTAGCGCCGGTCCGCGGCCCGCTGCGCGGCCAGGGCCGGGCCCTTGCCGGGCCGGTGGTGGTGATGGTGGTGCCGCCTGCTGAGCGGCGCGGCCGGCCCGGACGGCCCGGGGTGCGGCGAACGGGCCGCCACTGCCGCCTTGGCCGCCGCGGCCAGCCGGGGCGTCATCCAGCTCAGCATGGCGGGCACCTCAGCCCGCCAGGTGGTCATGTCGTGCCCGCCGTCCCGGGTCAGGATCAGCGGCACGTTGGCCTGGCGCAGGCTCAGTTCCTGCCAGAACACCTCGGCATTGGTCACGTCGAGCTTGTTCCCGGTCCCGGCCCCCAGCCAGAACTGCGGGATCGGGGTGCCGGGCTTCAGCTTGCGGATCTCGTCCAGCGGGGTGTTCTCCTCGGCCAGCTTGCGGTTCCCGCCGAACGGGTTGACCTGCCGTAGCGGGAACTCCAGCTGGTTGCTGAACGGCTTGAAGTAGCCGCTCAGCACGCCGGAGAAGCCATACCGGTAGGGGAACCGGAGGGCCATGTTCGCGGCGCAGAAGCCCCCCTCGGAGTAGCCGGCCACCGCCCAGGCCGGCCCGGGCCGTCCCACCCGCAGCCGGTGCGCGATGGCATCCGGCAGGTCCTGCGCCAGGTAGGTCAGGTCCTGCGGGCCGTGGAACTGGTTGAGGCACTGCAGGGACACCCGCTGGGCGCCGTTAGCGTCCGGCATCACCAGCACTACCGGCTTGGCCTGTCCCTCGGTGACCAGGCGGTCCAGCGTGTCGGTCACACCGACCACGTTGATCCAGTCCTGCGGCTCGCCGGGCTGCCCGTGGATCAGCTCCATGACCGGGAACCGGTAGTGCCGGTAGCTGGCCTGGAAGTACTCCGGCGGCAGGTAGACGTAGACCACCCGGGTGATGTGACTGCGCGGGCCGGCGATGATCAGCCGGAGCGTGTAGCCCTGCTGCTGGGCCAGCTTGAGGCCGGTGTCGCTCTGGGTCAGCGTGCTGAACTGAGCGCCCGCGGTCACGATGGCCGGGGGCGGCGTGGTGCTGCCGGTGTTCGCGCCCTGGTTGGTGAGGTCGGCCAGCGCCGCGCCCCACGTCTGGTAGTAGCCGTAGTACTTGTTCACCGCGACCACCCCGAACAGCATCGCGGGAATGAAGGCCAGGCAGGCGGCGAGCAGCCGGAACACCGGCTGCCGGGTGACCACCATCCACCACGCCAGCGCGCTGAAAACCACGATGAGCAGCACAAAAAGCGCTGTGCTCTGCGGTTCTAGCAACAAGGCCTCCGGATCAGCGGATGAATTGTCCTGCTTGGCGATCCCGGTGGCCCGCAATGCTCCGGTCCGTGTCTGGGCTGCGAACACGTCGGTTACCGCCACCCCGGGAAAACGCCTATGGCCGGGACGGAAGTTCCGCTGCTCGGGCCTTGAAAAGGTAAATCTTTTTATTGACTGGGACCATGTGCCCGCGGCCGGCGCGCGGTCAGCCACGCGAACGTGAATATCCCGGCGGCCAGCACGAGGATCGCGGCCAGCAGGAGGGCGGCGCGCAGCCCGGTATAGAACGCGTTGTAGGCGGCGTGGATGACCTCCTGGACCAGGGCGCCCTGCCCGGCCCCGGCGGCGCCCCCGGCGCCCTTGGTGTGCGCGTTGGACGGCACCCCGCCGGTCTCCACCGCCTTGATGACGATGCTCTGGAACGTGTCCGGGATGCCCAGGTGGTGCAGGCGGCTGGTCAGGCTGGACCGCAGTTGCGCGTTGACCAGCGCGCCCAGGATGGCCACCCCGGTCAGCGCGCCGATCTCCCGGCTGGTGTTGGTGGCGGACGCGGCCATGCCCGAGCGGGCGGGCGGCACCGCGGACAGCGCGGCCGTGGTGATGGGCACCACGGTGGCGCCGATGCCGATGCCGGTCAGCGCGAGCGCCGAGGCGAGCGGCAGGTAGGCCGGGTCCGGGCTGAGCGTGAGCGTGGTCAGCAGCAGGCCCGCACTGAACAGCAGACAGCCGATGAAGATCGACCAGCGCGGAACGGATGGGTCGGTCCACCGGCCGGCCAGCAGCGAGGTGAGGATGACCAGCGTGGTCATGGGCAGGAACACCAGCGCGATCTGGTAGCCGGTGTAACCGGCCACTTCCTGCAAGTAGAGCGCGCTGAAGAAAAACACGGCGAACGTCGCGAAGTAGGCGCAGAACGCCACGATGTTCGCGGTCAGGAATGCGGGGACGCGGAGGAAATGCAGGTCGAGCAGCGGGTGGGCGGCCCGGCTCTCGCGCCAGAAGAACAATGCCCCGGCCGCCGCGCTCAGGCAGAGCAGCAGGATCACGCTGGGCGAGCCGAAGCCCGCGCCCTCGCCGCCGATGATCGCGAAGACAAACGCGGTCAGCGCCGCCGCGCCGAGCACCGTGCCCGCAATGTCCACCCGGTGCGCGTCCGGGTCGGCGTTCTCCGGCAGCACCAGGGCAGCGGCCACCAGCGCGGCCAGGCCGAAGGCCAGGTTGAACCAGAAGATCCCGCGCCAGTCCCACAGGCCGACCAGCGCGCCGCCGATGACCGGGCCGAGCGCCAGGGCCAGCGCGGACACCGCGGTCCACACGCCGATCGCCTCGGCCCGGCTGCGCTCCTCGGTGTAGATGTGCCGCAGCATGGACAGCGTGCCGGGCTCGCTGGCCGCCGCGCCCAGCCCCATCACGGCGCGGGCCGCGATCAGCACCCCGATGTTCGGGGCCAGCGCGGCCAGCACCGAACCGCCGCAGAAGATGCCGACCCCGATCAGCATCACCCGCTTGCGGCCGAACTCATCCCCGACCATGCCGAACGCGAGCATGGCGCCCGCGAACGTCAGCGCGTACGCGCTGACCACCCACTGCAGGGCGCTGACACCGGCGTGCAGTTCGGCCTGCACGCTGCCCAGCGCCACGCTCACGACCGTGTTGTCGAGGAACGTGAGGAACAGCACCGCGGATAGCACAGCCAGGGCGAGCGAACGGCTGCCCCGGCGTACGGCCGCCGGCTGGCCGGCGGCCGTGTCTACCGAGCGGACCACGCGATTAGCCAGCGGTCTTGCAGAGCGACGGGAGCCCGGATGTCTTCCCGTTGTTCTCCAGGGTCAGCAGGCCGCAGAAACTGGCCAGCCCGACTTTCCACGTGCCGCCCTGGAGGACGGCCACGCCGGACTGGTTGGACAGGGCCGGCGTGCCGCCGACCAGGATCGAGTAGGTGACTTTGGCCTTGCTGGGTGACGTCACCGTGACCTTGGTGACCTTGGCCGTCGCCGAGGAGGCCAGGCTGGACCCAGCCTGGGCCCTGATGACGGCCGCGAAGACCTGCCCGTTCTGCAGCAGGGCGACCCGCTTGGCCACCGGGGTCTTGGCGCTGAAGAACGCTTCCCAGTTCGTGGTGATGAGGGCCGCGGCGGACCCGCTGGCAGCGGCGCTCGCGGACGAGGCCGGCGCGGATGAGGCCGGCTTGGAGGTGCTCGGCGATGCGCTGGCACCTGAATTATTGCTGCTCCCGCAGGCGGCGATGCCCACGGCTAGCACACCAGCCAGGATGAGGGGCTGGAGGGTTCGATGAGCCTTCATGCCGCCATCTTCCAACTTTCCGCAGGCACACGCGACTCTGGAGCTGACCCCCGTGTCAGGCGGCGCACCGCGGGCCGGGCGGTGCCGGTGCCCCTGGTTCAGCCGGACAGCGCGCCGCCCTCGGCGGCCTCCGACTCCGCCTTGTCCGGCAGGCCACGGACCAGCCCAAGCGGCCCCAGGCGTAGATCAGCGCCATCACCAGCGCGCCGGGCGCGATCACCGCGGCGGTCCGGCTGATCGGGTGGCCGCCCGCGTAGTAGCTGATCACGCCAGCCCCGGCGGCCACCGTCACGAGCAGGAACGTGCCCACGAACTCGATGATCACCCGGATCCACAGCGGCCGGGAGCGGAGGGTGTCCTCCTCGAACCGGATCAGGTACCGCCGGCCCGGGGCTACTGCCGGGTCCGGGTCCGGCCCGTTGATCCTGCCCCGCTCGGTGCCAGCCATATGCGCTCCTGGTTTTCCGGCCCATGCTGGCGCCCGCGGGCCACGGAAGCACCCCCACAGGGGATGATGTGTGTGATCGTGGCCACAGCCGGCGCAGCGGCCGGCCCGGGGGAGGAGGCAGTGACGGACGCCAGCGGCCGGGCAGGCCCACCCGGGCCGGGGCAGCCCGCGCGCGCGGAGCCGGCTGCGACCGAGCACGAGCCTGATGCCCGCTACACGTTCGCCAACGAGCGCACGTTCCTGGCCTGGATCCGGACCGCGCTGGCCCTGGTGGCGGCCGGCCTCGCGGTCATCCAGCTGCTGCCGCCGTTCCACGGCATCCACTGGGGCCGGCGCGCCATCGGCATCCCGCTGATCCTGCTCGGCGGGGCCATCGCCGTGCTCAGCTACCGGGAGTGGGCCGCCAACCAGCGCGCGATGCGCCGCGATGAGCCACTGCGCCGGTCCTGGCTGCCGCTGGTGCTCGCCTGCACCATCACCGCGGTCGGTGTGATCGCCGCGGTGCTGGTGGTGCTGGCCAAGTGACTAGGGACGCCGGCCGGGCTGGCCGGCCCGAGCCCGACCCCGATCCCGACTCCTATCCCGAGCCCGAGCCTGATCCCGGGCTGGCCCGGGCCCGGACCAATCTGGCCTGGCTCCGCACGGCCATCGCGTTTGCCGCCATCGGCGGGGTCATCCTGAAGCGGGAAGTGCCGGCCGGCCTGGTAGTCCTGGTGCTGGGCGGGCTGATCTGGGCCACCGGCCGGCTGGCCGGGGTGCCGGGGACCGTGGTGAGCCGGTCCCGGCGCCTGCTGCTGATCGCGCTGGCCGTCGCCGCGGTGTCCGTGGTGGCCCTGGTCGTGTCGCTGCTCGGCCGCCAGCGGCCGGCCTGCGCCTATCGAGCCGGCCTCCGCCGCTGGCCGGCCTCCGCCGCTGACCAGACTCCGCCTGTGACCCGGCTCCGCCTGTGACCCGGCCTCAGCCGTGGCTGGCGGCCAGCGCGGTGAGCACGGCCAGCGCCAGTGTCGCGGTGGCCAGCAGCCCGTGCACGATGACCATCCGGGCCGGGAACACCCGGCGCGGGACGCGGCCGCTGTTTCCCGGCCTGGACATCACGGAGCGGGCCAGCCAGCTCAGCCCGGCGGCGATGGTCAGCACCAGCACCCCGAACGACACCCAGGCCAGCGGCTGGTGATGGGTCCCGACGTAGATGAACCACAGGCCGAACCCGACGATGCCCAGCGCCGGATGGCTGAACTCCAGCAGTGGGTGCTCACCCGGCGTGGCGTGCACCTTGACCCGCGGAATGTCAGGCATTTCGCCATCCGGCCCGCGGCCGGGCACCGTCACCGGCGCGGGGACCGGCCGGGCCGGTGCGTTGCGGGTGGCGGCCGCGGCGGCCTCCCGCCGGGCCATGTTGCCGCGGATGAGCAGGGCCATGCCCGCGGCAGCCGTCACCAACCAGACGACCAGGGCTGCGATAGCCACCACGGCCCCCTTCGCACCGCTGGGCCTCCCAGGCCGGGACCATCCCGGGGCCGCGCCCCAGGCTAGCGAACCGCGGCCGGTGCCCGGCCCGGCTGGGCCACAGCCGGCCCGGCCAGCACCCGGGCCGCCGCGGCCCGGATGAGCACCGCCGCCCAGGTGCGGAACGGCCGCCACGGCTCGGCCAGCGCCCGCAGGCCCGCGTCGTCGGGCTCGGCCGGCAGCCCGTAGAGCCGGGTGGCCAGCGCCCGCAGCCGCGGCTCACCGATGGGCAGCACGTCGGTGAACCCGGTGCCGCGGATCACGATGAGGGCGCTGTAGAACGGCCCGATGCCCGGGATGGCCTGCAGCCCGGCCATAGCCCGGTCCGGTCCCTGCCGGTGCAGCAGGCTCACGTCGAGCTGGCCGTCCAGCGCAGCCCGGGCGACCCCGTGCAGCCGGCTCATCCGGTCGTCCGGGAGGCCGGGGAACGAGCGCACCGCGAGCAGCTGGGCCGGTGTGGGCAGCGCGGCCGCCGGCTGGCCGGCCAGCTCGAAGCTCATCCCGTGGGCCTGGCTCAGCCGGTCCCGGACCTGCATCATCTGCCGGGTGGGCCGCCGCGTGCTGAGCACCGCCCAGGTGGCCGCCTCGTACGGGGAGTAGAACAGCGGCGGCCGCAGTCCCGGCGCCGCGGCCTGGAGCCGGCCGATGACCGGGTCGCGCTGGCCGACCTGGGTGAACCCGGTGCCGTCGTGATCGAGCGACAGTACCCGCATGATCTGGCCGCACACCGCGTCCAGGTCGGCGCCGGGCGGCCCGTGCACGGTGCAGCGTACCCCGCCCGCCACGTCCTGGCGCAGCTCGGCGCCGGCCTGCCCGTCGTAGGAGTCCAGGCAGAACGCGAGCCGCATGACCCCGTCCCAGCTCGCCGCGGAACGCTGGCCGAATCCGAACGTGGCCGCCTCGGCGAGCGAGAATGGCCCGCTTGGGGTGATAGTGAACGATTCGGGTCGCATGAGCCGCCTCCTGGCCTTCCGGGTCAGGTTGACATGCTTCACCCCCGGTCTGACAGTCCAGGCCGGTCGGGCTGGCCGGGCTGCTCGGCGGCCAGGTAGGCGAGCACCGCCAGCACCCGCCGGTTGTCGTCGTCGGAGGGCTGCAGGCCGAGCTTCAGGAAGATCGAGGCGGTGTGCTTGGCCACCGCCCGCTCGGTGATCACCAGGCGCTGCGCGATGGCCGCGTTGGACCGGCCCTCGGCCATCAGCCCGAGCACCTCGCGTTCCCGGCGGCTGAGCGCGGCCAGTGTCCCGTCCCCGGAGTTGCGGGCCAGCAGCCGGCTGATCACCTCCGGGTCCATCGCGGTGCCGCCCGCGGCCACCCGGCGCACCGCGTTCGACGAACTGGGCGCTGTCCATCACCCGGTCCTTGAGCAGGTACCCGATGCCGCCGCTGCCCTCGGCCAGCAGCTCGCGGGCGTATAGCTGCTCGACGTACTGGGACAGCACCAGGACCGGCAGGCCGGGGGCCGCGCGGCGGGCGGCCAGCGCCGCGCGCAGCCCTTCGTCGGTGAACGTCGGCGGCAGCCGCACGTCCACCACGGCCACGTCCGGGGGGTCGGTGCGCACTGCGGTCAGCAGGTCGGCCCCGTTGTCCACCGAGCCGGTGATTTCCAGGCCGTGCGCCTCGAGCATCCGGGCCAGGCCGTCCCTCAGCAGAAAGAGGTCTTCGGCGATGACAACGCGCACGGGATCTCCATGGTGACGGCGGTCGGCCCGCCCGGCGGGCTGCTCACCGCCAGGACGCCGTCGAAGGCGGCCAGGCGGCGTTCGATGCCGCGCAGCCCGGTGCCGCACGCCGGGTTGGCGCCACCACACCCATTGTCGCTGACCCCGATCCGCAGTATCCCGTCCGCGTGCCGGATGTCCACCCAGGCCTGGCTGGCCTCGGCGTGCTTGGCCACGTTGGCCAGCAGCTCACTGACCGCGAAGTAGGCGGCCGACTCCACCGGGGCGGGCAGCCGGCCGGGCAGGTCGGCGGCCAGCCGGGCGCGCACCGGGGTGTCCAGCACCAGCGCCCGGACCGCGTCGGCCAGGCCGCGGTCGGCCAGCACCGGCGGGTGGATGCCACGGACCAGGTCGCGCAGTTCGTTGAGCGCCCGCACCGACGCGTCCCTGGCCTCCAGCAGCAGCGCCCGGGCCGCGGCCGGGTTGTCGTCGATGAGCTGGCCAGCCGCGTCCAGTGTCATGCCCATCGCCACCAGCCGGGCCTGCGCGCCGTCGTGCAGGTCCCGCTCGATCCGGCGCATCTCGGCCGCCCCGGTGTCGATCGCCTCGGACCGGGTCTGGGCCAGGTGCTGCACCCGCTGGGCCAGTTCGGCCTGGCCGGCCGGGGCCAGCAGCGTCCCGGCCGCCAGGCCGTACCCGCGGAGCAGCCACGGTGCCGAGCCGAGCCCGGCCGCGATGATCGCGATGCCCAGCACGACCAGCACCGGGGCGTGGTTCCCCGGGAAGGCGGGCGGCGGCACCGCGAACCTGGCCACCGGCCCGATGAAGCCGATCAGGCCCAGCGTCACCAGCCCGGCCGGCAGCAGCGTCGGTATCCAGCCCAGCACGCTGTTCAGCACCGTCCAGCGCAGATCCCGCGCGGTGGCCGGATCGCTGAGCAGCCAGCCGAGCCGCCGCCAGTACCGCACCGGGGCGCCGTACGTGCCGGGCAGCGGCAGCTCCTGGCCGGCCGTGGGCATGCCGGTCAGGCTGGCCACCACCCGCCTGGTCAGCCAGGCCAGCCGCCGGATGGCCAGCAGCAGGTACGGCAGCAGGACCAGGGTGACCGTGATCCCGGCCAGCAGCACGGCCAGCGCCACCACCCCCCGCCCCGGCATGTCCGGGCCGGTGGCGACGACGGCGTGGACGACCTGGCCGTACGGCCCCGGCTTGGCCGCGAAGGCCGCCTCCCCCTGCGGCCGGAGCAGCACCCGCGTGATCAGCGCGCCGGCGATGGCCAGCGGCGCGATCAGGGCGACCAGCAGCGCCGCCCCGGCCAGCAGCAGCACGTACAGCGCCAGCAGCCGGACGGTGGCGGCGATACCCGCGCCCAGCCAGGACCGGCGCCGGCCGTGCGGGGCCGGGCCGCGCCAGGGTGTTGTTCCGCTGCTCATCACGAGTCTCCTTCGCCCGGGCTGACGCCTTCAGTCTGGCCGGCCGGCGGGCCCGGCGCAGTGCCCCTGGGCCCCGGAGCGCGGGGTGTACCTAGACCCACCGGGACACGCGGCCCAGCCGTCTATCCCACCCGGCACTCCCGCTTCTAGCGTCACGGGCAGGCCCGGCGCGGCGCGGGGCCGCTCACCGCGGAGGGATACGGCATGGACATCATCGAGTCCGCGGGGCTCGGCCAGCGCTACCAGCGGACCTGGGCGCTGCGGGACTGCACGCTGGCCGTGCCGGACGGGCATCTGGTCGCCCTGGTCGGCCCGAACGGCGCGGGCAAGCCCACGCTGCTGCACATGGCGGTCGGCCTGGTGTCCCCGCCAGCCGGCGCGGTCAGCGTGCCCGGGCAGCCCGCCGGGTCGCTGGGCGCCCGGCACGGGACCGCGTTCGTGGCCCAGAACGCGCCGCTGTACCCGAACCTGCCGGTGGCGGCCATGCTCCAGGTGCCCCGTAACCTCAACCGGCGGTGGGGCCAGCCGCGGGCCGAGGCCCGGCTGGCCGAGCTGGGCATCCCCCTGGACCGGAAGGCAGGCAAGCTGTCCGGCGGCCAGCAGGCTCAGCTCGCGCTGACCGTGGCGCTGGCCCGGCGGCCCCGGCTGCTGGTGCTGGACGAGCCGCTGGCGGCGCTGGACCCGGTGGCCCGGAGCGATTTCATGGCCGCGGTGCTGGCCGCGGTGGCCGGGGACGGCATCTCGGTCGTGCTGTCCTCGCACCTGCTGGCTGAGCTGGACCGGGTGGCGGACTACCTGATCGTGCTGGCCCATGGCCAGCTCCAGCTCGCGGGCCAGGTGGCCGACCTGCTGGCCGGGCACCGGGTGCTCACCGGCCCGGCCCCGGAAACCGCCCAGCAGGCCGAACGCCCCGGCCTGGTGCATGCCCACCGCCTGGGCGCACAGGCCCAGCTGCTGGTCAAGGCCACGCCCGCGGCGGCCCCGGTGCCGCCCGGCTGGCAGCAGCGGGCGGCCAGCCTGGCGGAGATCGCCCTGGGCTACCTGCGCGCCGCGGGCGGCGCGGCCGGGACGCCGGCCGTGCCGCGCCCGGCCGGGCTGGGCGCCGGAGCCCGGGCATGACCACGCCCGCTCGCGCAGACGGTGCCGTTCCTGGTGCTGGCCGTGCCCGGGCTGATCGGCGTGTTCGCCGGGGCGCTGATCCGGCGCACCGTGCCGGCCATGGCGGCCGCGGTGGCCACCTGGACGGTGCTCGACGTGGTCACGATGACGACGCTGCGCCAGCGCGGCGAATGAACCTAGCTCGTGAAGTAAATGAATCTAGCTCGTGAAGTAGTGGCCTGCTTCGAGGTCGGCGAGCAGCCCGGGATGCACCGGCCGCCAGCCGAGAAGTTCCTGGGTCAGCGCGCTCGAGGCCGGGCAATCCATGCCCGCGAACAGCGCGAACGCGCCGAAGTGGCCCTCCGCCTCGGCGGCCGAGATGGCCGTGACCGGCAGCTTCAGGTGCCGCCCGATGACCCCGGCGATGTCACGGAACGGCACCCCCTCGTCTCCGACCGCGTGCAGCCGGGCGCCCGCAGGCGCGGCCTCCAGAGCCAGCCGGAACAGGTGCGCAGCGTCCAGCCGGTGCACGGCGGCCCAGCGGTTGGACCCATCGCCGACATAAGCGGCCAGGCCCTTGCCGCGGGCGATGCCGATCAGGGCCGGGACGAAGCCGTGATCGCCCTCGCCGTGCACCGACGGTGCCAGCCGCATGGCCGAGACGCGCACGCCGCGCCCGGCGAACGACAGCGCCACCTGTTCCGAGACCCGGGGATAGGCGTGCGAGGCAGGCGGGTCGTCCTGTTCGGTGGCGACCCGGCCCGGCGTGAGCAGAGCGGTCCCGGCGGCCACCACGAAGGGCTTGCCCGATCCGGCCAGCGCCTCGCCCATGGCCTCGATGGCCTGGGCGTCGGCCCGGGCCGCGGCGGCCGCGTCGCCGGTAGCGGAGAAGTCGTGGATGTAGGCGGTGTGGATCACGCCGTCCGCCGCGGCTGCTCCCCGGCGCAAGCTGTCGGTGTCGCTGAGGCTGCCGCGGTGCACGGTGGCGCCGGCCGCGGTGACCGAGGCGGCCCCCTCGTCCGAGCGGGCGAGGCCGACAACCTCATGCCCGGCGCCGAGAAGCTCGGGGACAACGGCGGAACCGACGAATCCGGTCGCGCCGGTGACGAACACACGCATGATCGATCTCCTGGCTGGTTCGCTGAGTCCCGGCCGCGGTAGCGGCGGGCCGATCACGTCCAGTCAATGCCGGTCCACCGGCGCGTGTCCAAGTCTTGTTCCGCACCAGGTCATACGCATCGGGTATCACCGCAGATAAAAGCCCTATCAGGCGGTCGCGGGCGGACCAGTCAGGTTACGGTTGGGGCATGACCGACGTGCCGCCGCCCACCGACCTCGACCTGCGGCTGGTGCGGTATTTCACTGTCGTGGCCGAGCAGCGGCACTTCGGCCGCGCCGCCGCCGCCCTGCGCGTGGCCCAGCCGTCGCTGAGCCGGCAGATCCGCCGCCTGGAACAGCAGCTCGGTGCCCGCTTGCTGGACCGCACCCCGCAGGGCAGCCGGCTCACCGAGGCCGGGGAAGCGTTCCTGCCCCGGGCCAGGGCCCTGCTCCGCTCGGCCGCCCAGGCCGCGGCCAGCGCCCGGGCCGCGGCCCAGCCCAGCCGGATCACGATCGGCTACACGGCCAACCTCATCGTCACCCCGGCCGTGCGCCACGTGCGCCACCAGTACCCGGACGCCGACGTGCAGACGCTGCACCTGGCCTGGGACGACACCAGGGCCGCACTGCTGGATCACCGGGTGGACGCGGTGGTGTCCAGGCTGCCCATCGACACCGGCGGACTGCGCGTGACCGTGCTCTACGCCGAGCCCCGGGCGGTGCTGGTGCCGCTCGGCCACCGGCTGGCGGGCAAGGAATCGGTCACCCTCGGCGACATCGCGGGCGAGCCCATGCCCCGGGTCCCCGATGCGGCCTGGAACGCCTACTGGCGCATCGACCCGCGGCCAGACGGGACCCGGGCCCCCGGCGGCCCGCTGGTCGCGGCCATCGAGGACAAACTCGAGTTCGTCGCGGCCGGTGAGGCGGTGGCCATCATCCCGGCCGGCCCCAGCCCCCGGCCGGATCTGACCGCGATCCCGCTGGACGGCGTTGAGCCCGGCCACGTCGTGCTGGTCACCCGGGCCGGCGACCGCAGCCGCCTGGTGGCCGCGTTCAGCCAGGCGGCCCACGCCCACCTCACCGGCCCCGGCCCGGCCCGCGCTGGCTACCCCGAGCCGGGTTAGCCAGCACTCAGCCGCCCAGCGTCCAGGACCGGTCGATCAGGTCCGTCATCGCCCGCTGGAAGTCGCGGCGCTGCTGTTCGCTCCAGCCTTCGGTCAGGCGGCGGAAGACCCGCTCTTGCCAGGCATGCGCTTGGTCCAGCATGGTGTGGCCGGCTGCGGTAACCGCCGCCTGGCGGTGGCGGCCGTCAGTGCCCGGCGCCCGCATGGTCAGGTACCCGGCCTCAGCCGCGTTCCTGACCAGCCGCGATGCTCCGCTCTGGTCTATGCCGATCTCGTGGGCGACGGCATTGACCGTGGCCGCGCCCCCGCGCTGGGTCAGCGAGTGGACCGCCTCGGTGACGAGCACCAGCCGGCCCGGCCCGGCCGCCTGCTGGCCGCTGGCCGGTGACCGGCGCGACCAGTGCCGGACGAATGCGAACAGCACCTGGCCCGGCCCGGGGCTGCTCATTCGGTGGCCGCCAGCTCGCGGCAGATACAGGCCAGCTCCAGCGCTGACGTCAGATCTGGCCGCCGGAGAGCGGCCGTCACCTTCGCACCGGCGACCCGGAACACCGTCGCGACCCGGGCCGGGGCTGTGCTGCCCGGCCAGCTGGCGTCCTGTTCCACGACCATGAGGCGCGCACTGACTGGATGCCACGACCGGGGGATCAGCTTGACCCCCGAGCGTTGCACCCAGTCCGCGAACTGCTGGGGCGTAATCGGGCCGGCGCCCTTCGGGCCGAGCACGACGACCGGATCACCGACCGCCCGCGCTGACCGCTCCGGGTCGCCGTCGTTCACGCTGGCGTGCCACTCACTGATAGCGGCTTCCAGGGCTGACTCCACGGCAGAAGTCTATGCGAAACGCATATATATCTGGGCCGCCGGGGGCCGGCCAGGTCATGACGAGGTACTGCTAGCGGGCGGCGATCAGCACGGTGGCGCCCAGCCCGGCCGACCGGGCCAGCCGCGGCGCCAGCCCGGCGGTGGCCACCGCGGCCGTGGCCGCCGCCTCCTGGCGGTCACTGATCTCGGTGAACAGGTGGCCGCCCGGGGCGAGCCAGCCCGCCGCCACCGCGGCCACCCGGCGGAGCACGTCCAGGCCGTCCGGGCCGCCGTCCAGGGCCACCGGCGCTTCGTGCTGGCGGGCCTCGGCGGGCAGCAGCGCGACATCGCCGGTGGGCACATAGGGCACGTTGGCCAGCAGCACGCCGACCCGGCCGCGCAGCCCGGCGGGCAGCGGCTCATCCAGATCGCCCAGGTAGACGTGGCCACCGGCGGCCTGCACGTTACGCCGGGCGCAGCGCACCGCGGCCGGGTCGATGTCGGCGGCGTGCAGCTCGACCGGGCGGCCGCCCGCCGCGGCCAGCGCCACACCCAGCGCACCCGAGCCGCAGCACAGGTCCACGATCACCGGCCGCCGGCCGGGCCGAGCAGGCCGGCCGCCTGGCCGACCAGGAATTCGGTCCGGCGGCGCGGCACGAACACGCCGGGGTCCACCTCGATCCGCAGCCCGCAGAACTCGGCCCAGCCCAGCACGTGCTCGAGGGGCTGGCCCGCGGCCCGCTGGCGTTCCATGGCCGCCAGTTCGGCCGGGGTCCGGGCGGCCGCGATGAGCAGCCGCGCCTCGTCCTCGGCGAACACGCATCCGGCCGACCGGAGCCGGGCGGCCACGGCGGGCAGGGACTGGGCAGGCGGGGAAGCTGACATGGCGCCCAGTCACCTTACTCGCTGGCTCGTCTTGCTCAGGCAAGCTAAAATCTGCTTATGCAAGCAAGGACGCACGGGATGCGGCGCTCGTTCACCGAAGGCGCGCGGCGGGCGCAGATCGTGCAGGCAGCGATCGAGACCATCGCCGAGGCTGGTTACCGGGGGGCCACGTTTGCCCGCATCACCGAGCGCGCCGGTCTGTCCAGTACCGGGCTCATCTCGTACCACTTCGCGAGCCGGGACGAGCTGATCGGTGAGGTGGTGGCCAAAGTGATCGGGGACATCGGCGCGTTCATGGCCCGGCGGATGGCCGGGGCGGCCGGCCCGGCCGCGGCGCTGCGCGCCTACATCGAGGGCAACGCCGAGTTCACCGCGGCGCACCGGGCCGACATGAAGGCACTGCTGGAGATCTTCCTGAACGGCGGGCTGCACTACGGCGCCGCCGATGAGCAGGCTGCCCTGTCGCCGCTCGAGGAGATCCTGCGGGCCGGGCAGCGTACCGGCGAGTTCCGCGGGTTCGACCCGACGGTGATGGCCACCCTCATCCAGCGGGCCGTGGACGGCCTGCCGTTCCTGCTGGCCGCCCGGCCCGGCCTGGATGTGACGGGCTACGCCGCGGAGGTGGTGACCACGTTCGAGCTCGCCACCCGGGCCACGCCATGACCGGGCCGGCCACCCGGGCCACGCCGCGCACGGCGGCCCCGGCCCCGGCCAGCCTGGGCCGTCAGCTCGCGGCCCTGGTCTTCGACATCGCCGCGCCCATCGGGCTGTACTACGGACTGCGCGCGGCCGGCCTGTCCAGCCTGCTGGCCCTGGCCGCCGGGGCGGTCATCCCGGCGGCCAGCGCGGCCTGGACACTGGCCCGGCAGCGGCGGGCCAACATGATCGCCCTGCTGGTGCTGGGCACCATCGTGGTGTCCCTGGTCATCTCGGTTATCTCGGCCAGCCCGCGCTTCCTGCTGGCCAAGGACGGCCTGCTGACCGGGGTGTGGGGAATCTGGTTCCTGGCCAGCGTGTGGGCCCGCCGGCAGGCCGCGTTCCTGTTCGCCCGGCCGCTGCTGGAGGGGCGGCGCGCGTTCGCGGTCCGGGACTGGGACGCGCTGTGGGACGCCGAGCCGCGGTTCCGCCGCATCTGGCGGGCGTCCTCGGTGATCTGGGGGCTGGCCCTGCTGGCCGACGCGGCCATCCGGGTGGTGATGTCCTGCACGCTGCCGGTCAACGTGGTGCCCGGCCTGGGCGGGGCGCTGTACCCGGTGACGTTCGTGGTGATCCAGATCGTGACCAACATCTACTACCAGGCCGCCGGGCTGAACCGGCTGCTCGGCGCGCGCTGGCTGCGGGACCGTGGCTCAGCGCGGCAGCACATGCGGGTTCAGCGTGCCGGCTGGGTCGAACGCCGCGCGGATCCGGGCGAACAGGGCCCGCTCAGCGGCTGACCGGGCCAGCGGCAGCCACCGGGCCTTGAGCGCGCCGATGCCGTGCTCGGCCGAGATCGAGCCGCCCAGCGACGCTACGAAGGAGAACACCGCGTCCTCGTGACGGCCGTCGGCCGCGGACGCCGGGACGATGTTGACGTGCACGCTGCCGTCGGCCACGTGGCCGAACGTGATCACCTGGGCGGCCGGGTCGGCGGCCGCCACGGCCCCGGCCACGCCGGCGGCCAGCCGGGTCCAGTGCGCGGCGGGCACGGCCACGTCCAGCTTGAGTGGGGTGCCGAGGAAGCCGGCCGCCTCCGGCTGGCGTTCCCGGTAAGCCCACAGCCGGGCCCGGTCCGCGGCCGACTCGGCCACCGCGGCGTCCCGGTCCCCGGCCAGCTGGGCCAGGTCGTCGAGCGCGCCCGGGCCGGCCGCTTCCAGCAGCAGGTAGGCGGGCGCGGGGCGGGCCAGCGGCGGGACCAGCCCGGCCCGGCTGACCAGGATGTCCAGGCCGGCCGCGGTGAAGAACTCGGCCGACAGCAGGCCGGGCACGCCGGCCACGGCGCGGCGGGCCAGGCTGTGCACCTCGGCCACGCCGGCCAGCCCGGCCAGTACGGTGACCAGGCCGGTGGGCCGCGGCACCAGCCGCAGCCGGGCCTGGGTGAGCACGGCCAGGGTGCCTTCCGAGCCGGCCAGCAGCCCCGGGTAGTCGTAGCCCGTGTTGTCCTTGGCCAGCCCGGCCAGATGGGACAGCACGGTGCCGTCGGCCAGCACCGCCTCGACGCCGCGGAGCTGGGCCCGCATCGGCCCGTAGCGCAGCACCCGGAGCCCGCCCGCGTTGGTCGCGACCGCGCCGCCCACCGTGGCGCTGCCCCGGCTGGCGATCAGGACGCCCAGATCAAGCCCCGGCGCGGCGTCCGCCACCTGCTGCAGGGTGACCCCGGCCCCGGCGGTGACCTGGGCCGCGTCCGGGTCGGCTGGGCCGAGCATGCCGAGCCGGGCCAGGCTGAGCAAGACCTCGCCGTGCCGTGGCACGCCGCCGCCGGCCAGGCCGGTGTTGCCGCCCTGCGGCACCACCGGCAGCCCGGCCGCGGTGCACAGCGCGAGCACCGCGGCCACCTGCTCGGTGTCCCGGGGCCGCAGCACAGCGGCCGGCTGGCCGCGGAACCGGCCGGTCCAGTCCACGCCATAACCGGCCGCGGGGCCACCGGTGAGCACGTGCGCTGCACCCACGATCCCGGCCAGTGACCTCAGCAAGCTGGCGGGAACGTCTAGGGGACGGTGGGCTTCTTGATCGTGGTCGGTGGGAGGAGTCATGGGATGCTGGCCAGGGATGATCAACTGCACGGGATGGACTTGTCGAAGGCTAGTCTGGGCGCGGGCTGCCGGGCCTGACTCATGCAACGAGCGAAACTAAGGCTGTAGGCGAATCGATGAGCCCTTCGGACGAGGGGGCGGCACACGCCGCGGCTGGGTGGCGGCCTGGAATCCGGGGCGGCACAGCCGCGGATCGCTCACCCGGAGCATCACCCGGGCGGAGCAGCGCGGGCG
Source organism: uncultured Actinomycetes bacterium (assembly GCA_963834515.1). GTDB lineage: Bacteria > Actinomycetota > Actinomycetes > Streptosporangiales > Streptosporangiaceae > RYN-230. The sequence continues at coordinate 415,559 of CAWICB010000007.1, forward strand.
ACAGGCCAGTGCGGCCCAGTCCGCCGCTGCTGGCTGCCTCCCTCCGTCCCTGGGCTGGGGCGCTGCTGGCTGGCTGCGCGATTCTCGTCGCCGTGCTCGGCGTTCTTCTCGCGCACCAGACCGCGGCGGACCGGTTCGACCGTGCCGTTGACGGTCCGGTCATCAGCTGGCTTAGCGGTCACCATGGTCTCCTGCTGTGGCTGGCCGCGCCGGGCTCGTATCTCCCGGCGGCTGTGCTGAGCGCGGTCATCGTCGCCGTCTGCCTGGCCGCCGGCCGGCTCAACGGCGCCGTGCTCGGCGCGGCGGCCATCCCGGTCACCGTCGGGCTGAACGACGGCCTGCTCAAGCATCTGGTCCGGCGCACGTATCTGGGCGATCTGAGCTACCCGAGCGGGCATACCGCGGCCGTGTTCGCGCTGGCCGCGACGGTCACGGTCCTGCTACTGGTCCCGCCGCGGCCGCGCAGCGGCGGGGTGCTGCGGGTACTGATCCCGGCCGCGGCGTGGGTGCTGGGGGTCGTCGTCGCCATCGCGGTCATCGGCCTGCAGTGGCACTACTTCACCGATACCGTGGCCGGCGCCGCGGTCGGCACCGGAACGGTCTGCGGGCTGTCGCTGGTCCTGGACCGGCCAGTTCCCGTGCAGTGGCTTACGGCCGCTGGCCGCTGGTGGCCGGCGGCGAGGCGCCGGCCCTGATGGCGGCCGGGAGCCCAGGCCGGGTAATGCCCACGGTCATGGGAGCTGGGGGAGTTCCGCGCACGCTTTCATCGCGCGGGCGAACGCGTCGCCCCGGTCCCGGTAGTCACGGAAGTGGCCGAAGCTGGGCGCGGCCGGGGAGAGCAGTACCACCCCGTCCGGCTGGGCCCATCGGAAGCCCTGGCTGACCGCGCTGTCCAGGCTGTCGCAGGACACCACCCCGGCGCGGCCGGGCCGGGCGGCCTCGATGGCGGCGCGGATCCGCGGGCCGCTGTCCGGCACGGCCAGCACCAGGGTGTCAGTGGCCCGGGCGGCCAGGCCGGCCGCCAGCGGCTGGTAGTCGATGCCCCGGTCCTGGCCGCCCGCGATCAGCGCGACCCGGCGGCCGGGGAACGCGTCCAGCGCGGCCAGGGTGGGCAGCACGTTGGTGGACAGGCTGTCGTCCACGAACGTGACCCCGGCGACCGTGCCGATCACCTGGAGCCGGCTGCCCAGCGGCTGGAAGCCGGCCGCCGCGGCCCGCAGCGCGGCCTCGTCATCGGCCTGCGGCACGCCGAGCGCGCGCAGGCAGGCCCGGGCGATCAGCGCGTTGCGCCGGCTGTGCGCGCCGAGCAGGCCGAGCGGCCGCATCCAGTCCGCGGCCGGGTCATCGCCGGCCCGGACCCAGTCCACCCGCGGCCCGAGCAGCGCCCGCCGGTCACGGAGCAGGTCGCTGTCCCCGTTGGCCACGGTCAGGTCGGCGCCGGGCTGGCTGCAGGCCGACAGCTTGTCCCGGTAATAGGCCTCGACGTCGCCGCCGTGCCAGGGCAGGTGATCGGGGTGCAGCGAGGTTATCGCGACCACCGGGGGCGAGCAGGCCAGGTCGGTGGCCTGGTAGCTGGATGTCTCGATGACCCAGTAGTCCCAGGCGGCCTGGTCCCCGGCCGGGTCCCAGGGGGGCGCGCCGATGTTGCCGCCGACCATGCACTGGTAACCCCACTGGTGCAGCAGATGGCCGGCGATGGCGGTGGTGCTGCTCTTGCCCTTGGTGCCGGTGATGCAGACCACCCGCTCCCGCCGCGCTTCCTGCAGCCACAGGCCGAGACCGCCGGCCACCGGGATACCGAGCGCCTCGAGCTGCCGGAGGTCGTCCCGGTACCGGCTGATGCCCGGGGTCTTGACCACCACGTCGCAGCGGGCGAGTGCGTCGAGGCCGCCGTCCGCGGTGGCCAGTACCGGCCGGCCCGCCACCGGGCTGGCCGGGGGCTGGTCGTCCACCAGCACCGGGTTGACCCCGAGCGCGTCCAGCTTGCGCACGTTGGCCAGGCCCTCGACGCCGAGGCCCCACACGCCGGCCGCGGCGCCGCGCAGCTCAGACCAGGCGATCGTCGGGCGCATACGCATCCGGGATGAAGTGCTCGCTGAGCGGCTCGAGCAGGCCCGCCGCGGGGATCAGCCCGGGCAGCCCGGCCAGCTCGCCGGCCAGCGCCTGGAGCAGCTTGCTGTCGGCCCGGTCCGGGCGCGCGGCTGCCAGCACCGCGGCGGCCCGGCACTCGCTGACCTCGCCGACGCACTCGAACGGCTTGCTGGCGGCCGAGGTACCGAGCAGGGTGCGGAACCGGCCGGCCAGCTCACCGTGCGGGTCCGGGTCGGCCAGCGGCTCCTGGCCGGCGAAGATCCGCTCCAGGTCGGCCGCGGGCAGGAACGGGGCCAGGATCAGGTCGATGAAGGCGCACTTGTCGCACCGCCCGCACCAGTGGTCGAGGCGGCGTGCCGGGTCGATGTGGAACGCACGGTTACAGCTGCGGAACGTCCTGTGGTACTGGGTCAGCTGCGCGAACCGCCGGGCCACCCACAGCTCGCTGAACGGGCGCAGCGCGGAGAAGTAGTCCGGCAGCCCGGGCCCGGCCTGGGCCAGCACCGACCGGAAGGCCGCCTCGAACGCCGCGCTCTTGGAGTACTGGTGGTTGATGGCCCGGCCGCCGGCCTCCAGGGTCGGGATGGACGCGGACCACTCGTTGGACATCACCACTGCGTCCCGGCCGTCCAGCGCCGCAGCCATGACCGCGATGGCCGAGATGATCCCGGTCACCGGGACGTGCCCGTTGCGGAAACCGAGCTCGGCGGACCGGAGCAGCTGGGCATCGATCTCGCGCTCGGCGCGCACGATGGGCAGCCCGGTGACCGCCGCGGGCGCCTCGATGGCCGCGAACCGGTCCCCGGGACGGCCCACGATGAACAACGCCGCCTGGGTGTGCTGCCGGACCAGCTCCACGGTGACGATGGAGTCGATGCCGCCGCCGAACGGGATCAGCGGGTGGTGCTGGCCGGCGGGCCCGGCCTGCTCCGGGTGCCGGCCGAGCCGTGGGCCCTCGATGCGCAGCCCGGACAGGTCCAGGCCGTTGCGGTAGGCGAACTCACCCAGCCCGCCGGCGTAGAAGCCAGCCAGGAACTCGCGCTCGGCGTCGGTGACCGCGGTGTCACCCAGGTCGATCACGTCAGGCGCGGCGGTCTTGTAGTAGGACACCCCGGCCAGCAGGAACACCAGCCGCGCGGCCGCGTGCACCGCCGGGCCGTCCCAGTCGCCGCCGCCGGGAAAACTGACCCGCTCCGCGAAGCGGTGCTCACCGAGGGAGTAGCGGCAGGTCAGCAGCCCGCGGCCGGGGTCGAGCTGATAACCGTCGTAGCGGAACGCCGGGGTCACGCTCACCCGTCCTCCCGGGGCCGGAGCCGGGCCACCGCGGCGAACCGCCCGCACGGGCGGGCCTCCCGGTCGCTGAAGAACAGCCCGTCCGCGCCGCCGGTGGCCAGGCCCGGGCCGAGGATCTGCCGGTCCGGCAACCCGGATTCGCGCAGGATCCGGCGGTTGGCGGCGGGCAGGTCGAACAGCCACCGGCCCGGCCCATCCGGGCGCAGGATGCTATCCAGCTGGCCGGTGAAGTAGCGGTGCGCGGCGGCCGCCACGTCGTCGCCGACCTGGTAGCGGTCCGCGGCGATCGCGGGGCCGATGGCGGCCAGCATCCGTTCCGGCTGGGCGCCCAGCGACCGCATGGCGTGCAGCGCCGCCCCGGTCACCCCGGCCACCGTGCCCCGCCAGCCGGCGTGCACGCAGCCCAGCACCTGGGCCGCCGGGTCGACCAGGATGATCGGCACGCAGTCCGCGACCAGCATCACCAGCACCGTGCCGGGATCGCGGGTCACCACGGCGTCGGTCTGCCCGATCGCGTCGGCGCGGCGCAGGGTGCCCCGGCCCCGGTCGGCGGCCGTCACCATGGCCGCATGGTTGCCGTGGGACTGTTCGCAGAACACGAAGTCACCCAGGTCCGCGCCGAGCGCGGCGGCCAGCCGGTGCCGGTTCTGCAGTACCGCGGCCGCGTCATCACCGACGTGCAACGCCAGGTTGAGCGAACTGTAGCTGCCCGTGGACACTCCGCCCGGCCGGGTGGTCACCAGCGCGTCCAGGTCCAGGGCATCGAGCGACGGCCACGCCAGCACGTCCAGCGGGCCCTGCCTGCGCAGCCCGGGCCCGGCCGTAGTTGCTGCTGTCATGTTCTGTGTCCCAACTCTGCTAGCCCGGGGGGCGACCCCCCGGAACCCCCCCGCTCGCCGCTACGCGCCGAACGTCGGCTCGGCGAGCACACGCCTGCGGCGCGCCTCGCCTCGCCGACGCGCCTGCGCTTGCACCGGCGCCTGCACCGCGCCTGCGCCGGCACCGGCGGGGGCGTGCCTGGCACCCGGCCGCACCGGCACTTACGGGCACCGCACGGGGCTGGCACCGGCCCGGCACGAAGCCTACGCCAGGCTGGGGGGCGGGCTGGCATCAAGCACGCCGGCCGGCCGGAGCCGTGGGCCGGCAGCCGGAGCCGTGGGCCGCCGGCCAATATGCTCTGCGCCATGCTTCCCCCGGCCCTGGGCCAGCCGTGAAAGCGGCCGTGATCGTCAATCCCACCAAGCACGAGAATCTGGCCGGGTTCCGCGCCCTGGTGCACGCCACCATGGCCGGGCACGGCTGGGCCGAGCCGCTGTGGCTGGAAACGACGCCCGAGGAGCCCGGCCGGGGCCTGGCCGCGCGCCGCGGTCCAGGCCCAGGTGGACCTGGTGCTAGCCAGCGGCGGCGACGGAACCGTCACCGCGTGCGCCGACGGGCTGGCGGGCAGCGGTGTCCCGCTGGGGGTGCTGCCGGCCGGCACCGGCAACCTGCTGGCCCGCAACCTCGGGCTGCCGCTCAGCCTGGATGAAGCGCTGGCTGTCGGCATCGGCGGCGCCGACCGGCGGCTCGACGTGGGCACCGCGAACGGCCGCACGTTCGTGGCCATGGCCGGGCTAGGCTTCGACGCCGAGCTGCTGGACAGCACCGGCGAACCGCTCAAGCGGCGGCTGGGCTGGCTGGCCTACGCCGTGTCCGGGGTGCGCCACCTGGGGGAACGGCCGGTGCGGGCCAGCCTGCGGGCCGATGGCGGCCCGGTGCTGCGCCGCCGGGCCAGCAGCGTGCTGATCGGCAACGTGGGCGCGCTGCAGGGCGGGTTCACGCTGCTGCCCGGGGCCGAGCCGGACGACGGGGTGCTCGACCTGCTGGTGCTGACCGCGCGTGGGCTGGCCGGCTGGCTGGCCCTGGCCACCGACGTGCTGCTCCGGCGCCGCCGGACCAGTCACCTGGCCCGGATTGCGTTCCGAGACCTGCACGTGGTGCTGGACCGCCCGCAGCTGTGGGAACTCGACGGTGAGGTCATCGGCCACACCCGCCAGCTGCGGGTGTCGGTCCGGCCCGGCGTGCTCCTAGTCCGGGTGCCCGCGCGATGTTAGCCCGAGGGCGTCCCCCGAGCTGACACTGCATGGTTCGGCTACTCGGGGGTACTGGTGGCGGGCTGATGCCTGCTACCGACCCCGAAGGTGGCCTCAACGTGTGGAACCGGCTCGAACAGCGTGAGCTGAACCGGCTCGCCCGGCGGATGACCGCCGGTCCGGGCGAACTCCCCGCCCCGGACCGGCCCGCCGGGACCGACCTGCTGCCGCAGATCAAGCACATCGTCGTGCTGATGATGGAGAACCATTCCTACGACAACTACCTGGGCATGCTGGGCGGCCGGGGCGATGGGTTCCCGCTCGGCCCGGACGGCCAGCCGGAGCTGTCCAACACCGGGGCGGAAGGCGAATCCGTCCCGGCGCACCACCTGATGAGCACCGTCCAGGTGCCCGACTCGCCGTCGCAGAGCTGGCACGCCACCCACCTGCAGTGGGACGAACGGCAAGCTGGACGGGTTCGTCAGCGCCACCCAGCAGATCATGCCGGACCGGGACGCCACGGCCGCCATGGGCTACTGGACCGAGCGCGACCTGCCCTTCTACTACGGCCTGGCCCGCACATTCCCGCTGGCCGACCGGTGGTTCTCGTCCTGCCTGGGGCCGACGTTCCCGAACCGCCGGTTCCTCATCTCCGGGACGGCCAACGGGCTGATCGACGACCTGCCGGTCAACCTGGCCGACTACCCGGCCAACGGGACCATCTTCGACGTGCTGACCAGGCACGGCATCTCGTGGGCGAACTACCACCCGGTAGCCGGGCAGCCGGACCAGGCTACGGCCGGGCGCTGCAGCACCGGCACCAAGGCCCTGCGGCGCAGGCTGCGCACGCTGCGCCGGGTGGCTCCCGGCTCGCTGACCGGGCTGCAGAAGGACATCCAGTTCACCGCGGACATCTACCCGCTGGGCATCGCCCGGTACATGCTGCACGTGCGCAGCACGGATGAGTTCTTCAGCGATGCGGCGGCCAGGCACGCTGCCGGCGTTCAGCATCGTGGACCCGGACTTTGCGGCTTACTCCGAGGAGAACCCGCAGGACATCCGCAAGGGGGAGAGCTTCGCGTCGGCCGTGATCAACGCGGTGATGCACGGCCCGGGCTGGCCGAACACGCTGCTCGTCTGGGTCTACGACGAGCACGGCGGCTACTACGACCATGTCCCGCCCCCGGCCGCCCCGGCGCCGGACGACGTGCCCGGCCGCAGCGTGGTAATCAGCCGGTCCTGGCTGCACGCCGTGCTCCGGCTGGTCGCCCCGGGCTACGTGCGCAGTGTGGCCAAGCTGGACTCTGGCCCGCAGTGCTACGACCGGTACGGGTTCCGGGTCCCCGCGGTGCTGGTCTCGCCGTACGCCCGGCCGGGCTACCTGACCAGCGAGACGTTCGACCACACTTCGCTGCTCAAGCTGCTCGAGGTGAAGTGGAACCTGCCCGCGCTGACCGCCCGGGACGCGGCCGCCCACGCCCCGCTGGACGCGCTGGATTTCAGCCGCCCGCCCGCCTTCGGGCAGCCGCCCGACCTGCCCGCGCCCGCGCTGCGCTGGGGCTCCTGGTAGCGGGCGCGCCCGAAGGGACCGAGCAGATGGCTGTCGACCTGCAGGAATTTGGCACCGCCCTGGCTGAGCTGAGCAGGCTGCGGTTCGGTGAAATGCGCGTCGAGGACGCGATGCGGGACATCGTGCAGACCACGCACACCATTTTCGACGTGGACGGGGCCGCTTTGATGCTGGCTGACGGCGAACATCACCTGCGCAATGTCGCGGCGTCCGACGACCGGCTCCAGCACCTGGAAGACCTGCAGATATATCACCAGGAGGGCCCGTGCATCACGGCCTTCGAGGAGCAGCAGCTGACTGGCGCGGAGGACCTGTCCCAGGACCACCGCTGGCCCCAGTTCACCGCGGCCGCCGTCCAGCGCGGGGTCCGCGCCGTGCTGGCCAGCCCGCTGCCCTACAACCAGAACGCGGTGGGCGTGGTGGCGGTGCTGTCCGAGGAGCGCCATCCCTGGTCGCCCGAGGGTGAGCTGGCCCTGCTGGCGCTGACCGACCTGGCCGCGCTGCTCATCGCCAGCATGATGCAGGGCGAGCAGCAGTCCAAGCTGGCCGCCCAGCTCCAGCTGGCGCTGAACACCCGGACCGTCATCGAGCAGGCCAAGGGCGTGCTGGTCGCCCAGCACGGGCTGTCCCCGCACGAGGCCTACCGGCAGCTGCGCGACCAGGCCCGCTCGGAACGCCGCAAGCTGGCTGCTGTTTCAGCCGACGTTGTGCGGAAAGCTGCAAGCCAATGAAGGTGACCGCGTGCGGCCATTCTGGTCATACCGGAATAGTCGTGACGAAACCGCCAAGACCCCCGCGGTCCACCATAAGGTCGATGCTCGTCATCGCGCGGCTCCGGCACTGTGTCGGGGTCGCTCCTCCTGGCAGCACCCGGCTATTCACCCAGAACAAACTGTCCCTGCTCGTCTAGGAGATGACAATGATCATCATCGGTATCGTCCTGCTTCTGCTCGGCTTCCTACTCAAAGTCGCGATCCTCTGGACGCTCGGCATCATCGTGCTGGTGGTGGGCCTGATCCTGCTGCTGCTCGGATCGCTGGGGCACGCCGTGGGCCCGCGCCGTCACTACTGGTAACCGCCGCTAGCTGCGAGGGCCCGGCGGCCACGGCACCGCCGGGCCCTCGCCTGTTCAGTCCGGGTCGGGCCGGTCCGCCCGGTGGTACAGCCACAGCCAGATGTCGCTGACCTGCCACCGGTGGATGAGCTGGAACGGCTCCCCGCGCAGCACCAGGGGACGGCCCGGCTGTGGCGCGTCCGCTTCGGCCACCCAGACCCGGCTGACCCGGCTGAGCCGGCTGCGCACCACCCCCAGCGGGGCGTTCGTGCCGGAGATCGTGCCGGCCTGAACCGGTGACTGGCCGGCCGTGAGGTCGCGCAGCCGGGCCAGCCCGTACGGGTAGGCGGCCGCGAACGAGACCATCCCCGGGCCCTGGGGATAGAGCACCGCTTCACCTGGGCGGCCGTACCGGGCGATGATCTGGTCCATGGCCCGGAGGTTGTCCACGTGACCGTCCGGTCCGCGCTCACCGAACTGGGCGGGCAGGCCGACTAGCACGATGAGCGCCAGCGCGGCCGGCCCGGCCACCCGGCCCAGCGCGGCCAGCCCGGCGCCGATCAGCAGGGCCGCGGCCGGCTCGCAGAACACGATGTACCGGAACGTGTAGACCGGCTGCAGCTGCGAGCCCAGGATCAGCAGGGCCGGTGGCACGGCCAGCCAGGGCAGGCCCAGCGCGGCCAGCCGGCCCGGCCAGGCGGCCTGGAACCGGGACCGCCCGCCTAGCGCGGCCACGGCCAGCGCCGCCGCCATCAAGGTCGCGACGGCGAGCACCGCCCCGGGAGTGCCGACCAGCCGCCCGGTGTCGGCCAGCGAGCCAGCCAGCGGTGTGCGCAGCCAGCCCACCTGACCCCGCTGCGCCCACGCCAGCGCCTCCAGCGGGAGCAGCACCGCGATCGCCGCCGTGACCGCGGCCAGCCACCGCCGGCCCACCTGGCGGCCGGTGCGGCTGCGCAGCATCAGCAGGGTCAGCCCGTGCGCCGCGATGAGCAGCAGGCCGAAGATGTTGGCCAGCCCGAGCGCGACCAGGCTGGCGCAGTACAGTATTTGCCCGGGGGGGCGACCCCCCTGGACCCCCCGATCGCCGCTACGCGCCGAACGCCGGCTCGGCGAGCACCCGCCTGCGGCGGGCCCCGCCTCCCCGGCGCATGCCCGGGGGCGACCCCCCTGGACCCCCCGATCGCCGCTACGCGCCGAAGGCCGGCTCGGCGAGCACCCGCCTGCGGCGGGCCCCGTCTCCCCGGCGCAGGGGCCTTCAGGTGCCTCCAGCAGCCGGGCCAGGCAGTAGGTGGCGGCGGTGGCGAAGGCGGTCTCCAGGGCGAACGGCCGCGCGTCCTCGCCGAACCAGCTGACTGCCGGGATGGCGGCGAAGCTGAGCCCGGCGGCCAGCCCGGCCGGCGCTGATACCAGGCGCCGGCCGAGCGCGGTCAGCAGGCCCGCGGTGGCCGCCATGGCCAGCGCCGACGGCAGCCGCATGGCCAGCTCGCCGCTGCCGGCCAGCCGCACCTGCAGCCACATGAGCACGTAGTACATCCCGTGCACCGCGTCCAGCTGGCCGAGCATCCGGATCAGCTGGGGGAAGGAACGGTGCACCGCGGACAGCGTGGCACCCTCGTCCCGCCAGAACGACGGCACCCCGATCCGGTACAGCATGACGGCCAGGGTGGCCAGCACGACGCAGGCCGGCGCTAGCCAGGACACCCAGCGGGCCGGCCCGGGTGCCGGAGCCGGGCCGGGGGGCGCCTGGTCCACGGCGGGCGGGGGCGGCGCGGTGGACGGCTCCGCGGCCACCACCGGAGCCACGCCGAGCTGCGTCGCGAATGGTGCATATTCGCCCACGCTGAGCAGCGTATGGCCAGGTCAGCCGAGGTTAACGGGGTTACCGGCCTGGCTTTGCACAATCCAGACCGGATGTGGAGGCAGCCGTGACGTGCAGCTGGGGAGCCCGGGATCTACCGCGAGGACAGCACCTCAGCTATCTTGGCCGCGGCCGCGGACGGGTCGTCGGCGTCATGCAGCAGCTCGCCCCACGACCACCGGTAGTACCAGCGGAGCCGGCCCATGCCGTCGGTACCCGGAGTGCAGTCGATGCTCTCGGCCAGCATGGTCGCCCCGGGGATGAAAATGTGCAGCATCGCAGGGTAGGTGGTTTTCACCGAGGCATGCAGTCCTCTGGTGTCAAGGGCGGTCGCGAGCCGGTGCAAATGGTAACTGCGTGCGTGATCGCGGGTTCCGTCCAGCATGTCCCCTGCCTTGCGTCGGTCGGCACATTGTCGCGGCGGGCGGGGTGGGTTTGTCAACCCTGACGAGAGTGATAGCCGCCATACCCGTCAGGGCCATATGGGTCGGTGTCCGGGCCACCCGGGTACCGCGTGGCCGGCTGGCTGTCTTCCGCGTATCCGGGGCCGTAACCAGCGTCGCCTGGCTGGGCGTGCTGGCCGTGGCTCGCTGAGTAGCCGGTGCTGTCCGGGTAGCCGGTGCTGTCCGGGTAACCACGGCCGCTGTGCCGGGCGCCGCCGCTGCGGTACGGGCCGCTTTCCGGGTACGTGCTGCCGTTCCGGTAGCCGGCGCTGTCCTGGTACCCGCCGTGGGCGGCCGGGTACGCGGCCGGCGGCTGGGTGGTGGCTGCAGGTGGCGCCGAATACCAGGCCGTGCCCTGGTCGTGGCGGCCGTGGCTACTCTGGCTGGCTGCCACCGGATAGCCGTCCCGGCCCGGCGCGTAGGGGTCCGGGTACCCGCCGGCCGTCCCGTGTTTCCCGGCCGGGCCGGGGCCGTAGCCGGACTGGCTGCTGGCCGCCTGGGCAGCCGGCGGGTACGACGGCCCGGTAGTTTCCGCCGGGGTGCTGTCCACGAAACTGCCGTACGGGTTCCCGGCGCCGGCCTGCGGTGACGTTGTCCCGGCCGGGTTCCTGTCCTCGGCCCAGGATGGCCGGACCGCGTTCGGGCCGGTCCGCTCACCGGCGGCGGTGGGGTAGCCGTGCCTGCTGGCCGGGCCACGGTACTCGGGCGGCTGGTCCGCTGGGCCCGGGTAGCTGCCCGGATCCGCTGGTGCCGGGTAACCACCACGATCCGGGCCGCGCTGGTACCCCCCGGTGTCCGCACCGTTGCCCCGGGCGGGCTCGCGGCGGGCCGCCTGCCCCGGGCCGCGATACGACCGGCCGTTTCCGGCCCTGGTGGTGTCACGGGAGAATGCCGGGCTGGTCAGCGGGTCGTCGTCGGCTGCCGGGCGGGCCGTGGACCGGCGCGGGGCGGGGTCAGCCGGGCTGACCGGCCCGGTGCCGATCGGCCCGGTGCTGACCGAGCTGGCGCTGACCGGAACCGGGGGGGCCGGCCGGTCGGCCGCGGCGCGCTGCGGGTCACGGGCCAGCATCCGCTGGGTCGCGCCGTAGTCGTGGCCACTGGCGGACCGCCCGGCGCGGCCACCCGGGCGCGGGCCGGCCGCCCGGCCGTCGCGGTCCGGGGCCTCCGGCGGCCGGGTACCGCGGGGCCGGGCCGCGGGCGGCCGCCCACTGGACCGGCTGGCCGGGGTCGCATCGAGGTGCTGGGTGGCATCCTGCTGCCCAGCCAGGTCGCGGCCCGGGCGGCCGGCCGTGCGGTCCTCAGCAGCGGCCGTGCGGTCCCGGCCCGGCCGCGGCGCGGCGGGCCGTGCGGCCGCGGCGCGGGCCGGCTGGGCGGCGGGTGCCGCCGGGCTGCTGGACTGCGCGCTGCGCGCGGTGGTAGCCAGCGGCTTGTCGGCGGACAGTTCGGCCCAGTACTGCTCGTCGGACAGCTTGTCCCACTCGGTGCTGGGCCAGTCATCGTCGTCGTCATGCTTGCTGCGAGACGGCCGGCCGCCGCGCTGCTTGGGCTGGTTGCGCGGCCGTGTCTTGCCGGCCGGCCGGGGAATGTCGGCCCGGACCCGCGGGAACACGTCGGAATCGGCCAGGTCGGGATCGGCGCTGATCTGGGCCGTGGCGTAGCCGTCCGGGGCCGCGGCGGACGGGCCGGTGTCGTAGAGCGCGGCCACCGGCCCGGTGCCGAAGCTGTCGTCGGTGGCCGTGCGGGCCGGCGCTCCGGCCTGGCCGCCCCGGGCGGGCCGGGCCGCTGACTGCACGACGGTCTCGGTGGCATCGTCGTAGCGCGCGCCGTGGCGGGTGCCCGGGGAGCGTTCGGCACGCTGCCCGTTGTATCCGCCGACCGGGGCGCGCTCGCCGTAGCCACGGGGCGACGGCTCATAGCCACGGGGCTGGCCGTACCCGGCCTCCTCGTAGCCGTCCGCGCGGCCGAAGTCGCGGCTGTCCCGGCCGGGACGGCCGGACCGTGCCGGAGCGCGGCCCGCGGGCCGGCGGCCGGGCCGTGACTGCGGGGCGGCGCCGGGATCCCACCCGGCGCTGCCGGTCTCCTGGCCCCGGCCGCGGAGCCGGTCCCGGACGCCCAGCCGCCGGGCTGGCTCGTCCTCGTCATCGTGTCCACGCCGCATGCTGAAGAAAGCTGCTACCAGGAACGCGACGATCACGGCAACAAGGCCGATCACGAGCAGAAACATCGCACCACCCAACGCGCGATGGCCATGTGGTGGCCCCAGCGAGGCACACGCGGCCATCACGCGGGCCTTCCCCTGTGTCGCTAGCGCCCTCGAATCCCCATAAGGCAGAGCTACTGGTCAGTCAGTCTGGCGGACCGTAAGGGCCCTGTCATGCGTTTAGGGATTTTTTTGCCAAGCCCGTTTACTTAGCGCGATCGTGCGATTACGGGTTAGCCGTTGCGGTCAGCCGGCCGCGCGCTATCGTCGCTTGTGCGATGGCCATCCACGCGGTTTTCATGGACACTCCGCTGGGCAGCGAGAGTTCCTTGTTCAGCGCGTAAACAGTAAAGCGGTACATGTGCTTGCTATTGACTGGGCAAGGCGGATCGTACCGCGCCGTTCCCTTGCTGTTGTCGGCCACCCGGGCCCCGGTCGGGACGTGCCCGATCAGCGTGCCACTGGTCTGCGGGCCGATATCGAACACGATCCAGTAGATATACGGGGTGATCGGCGCCGATGAATCGTCCACGACGAGGGCAAGCGATTTAGTAGCTGTGGGCGCGCCGGTCCAGTGGATGGACGGGCTCAGCCCGGCGCCGTGGCACGTGTACCGGGCCGGGATCGGGCTGGCCGTGGTGAACGCCTGACTGGTCACGGTCATGTTGGCCGGCACGAACGCACGGACCGTCTTGGCCCGGCCCACCAGCCCGCACCCGCTGAGCCCGGTCACCAGGACCAGCCCGGCCAGTGCGGCCCGGACCGGCCGGCTGGCCAGCCGCCGGCGCCCCGCCCGGTTACCCGGCCGGCTGCACGCGCCATCACCGCCATCGCTCGCCGTGTGGCCCACGCTGGCTGATCGTACGCGGTCCCAGGCAGTTCCCGGGCCGCCAGTCCGCGGCCGGTGCCGGGCTGGGCCCGGTGACCGCCGCCGGGGAAGCGGCCGGTAATTCCGCTCCGGTCATTCACCGGGTGGGCAGGCAAAGGCTGGGCCGCTGGTGTGAGGTTTGCCACCGGGCCAGCTATGAGTGGCCGTGGCCAGCTCCAGATATTGCCGGCACAATGCCGGTGGCCAGCATCATGGCCGCCCCGGCCACCGGTACGGCCACGATGCTGGCCACCGGGCCAGGCCCGCCAATTGCCGACCGGATTTCCCGGGCTGGGGTTAAGCCGGGCCCGGAACTCCGATTGGGTATCGCACTTGACCACCCCGGCTAGTCAGGCTGCCGTGAGGTGCCAAACATAATTTCGTCCCAGGACGGCACGGATGAACGCCGGGAACGGCCGCCGGCCGCCTTGCGGGCCCGGCCACGCTGTGGCACGGCGGGCTCTCTGGAATCGGCGGCTGCGGCGGGAGCCAGCTCGTCGGCGTCCGGCGTCCGGGGATCGGCCGGCCCGGCTGTGGCGGCGCCGGTGCTGTCCGGTGCGGTGCTGTCTGGTGCGGGTGTCCCGGCGGCCGCGGCTGGTGCCGCACTAGCCGGGCCCGGGCTGGGTGGCCCCGGGCGGGCAGCGGCTACGGCCCGCCCCGCTGCGGCACCGGGTGGTGACGGGGACGGCTCGGCGGCCTGGGCCGGGCCCAGCCGGCTTCCGATCGGGGTCACGGTCGCCCGCATCGGCGCCACTGGTGACGGTCCCAGTGCGGGCAGGTCGGCTTCCGGCAGCGAGAGCCGGGCCCCGTTATCGTCGGCCGGCGTGACGTGCCGGCGGCGCGGGTCGAACGCCCACTCGGCCATCTGCGGCCGCCCGCCGACGGTGAACATCAGCTGGACCTGCCAGGTGCTGTCGCCCTGTTTCCGTGAGTCCCACTGCACCTCTTCGGCCGGCACGCCGAGTTCTGCGAGGCGCTCGGCGACGATATCGCCGAGCCGTGGCCCAGGACCGGACTCCCCGGGCCGCCGGATGGTCGCGCCCTGGGACTCCTGTGCCCGGTAGGCCCGTTCCGCCAGGACCGGCCCCTCGAACCGGCGCACGCGCTCGATCGGCACGCCTGCGGCGTCGGCTATCTCCTCCGCGGTCTCTCCGGCACGAATACGGTCCTGGATCTCCTTGGGTCGCAAGGGACTCTCCACTTCGATCTCGTACTGCGCGAGCCGGGAGAACTGCCCCCGGGCCACGATCCGCAACCGGTCGTCGATCGGCAGCGAGAAGCGCCCGCCGCGCCCCGGCACCGCGAGGACGGCATAACTGCCGTCCTCGCTGACCGCGACGATGCGCAGTTCCTGCATCGGCGTCCCTTCTGCACCGGCCAGCGGGCTGGCCAGCGTGCTGCCGTGCGAGGGCGTAGCTCGGACTTCCCCCGGGGACGAGTCTGTCGGTCGCGAGGACTCCTGGCCAGTACCGGGCCGGCATGTCCCGCAGATCACCGCACACTATTTGCCGTCAGCCGGGCAGGTGAGCAGAACGTGGATAGTCCGCCGCGGGCCAGATGGGCTAGCATCGACCCGGTTACGTTCGGTCACAGAAAAATTCCACCCGGTCCAGCATTCATCTCTACTTTGTCAGTAGCTATACTCGCCTTTAGCCGCCGAGCGGCAGCGCACGGGACGACGAAAGGGCCTACGGTGCACTCAGCTGACCTTGCCGATGCGGTATCCCGGCTGCGCCGGGCCATGCGGCGCGCGGCCCGGGCCGCGGATCCATCCTCCGGGCTGTCCGTGGCCCAGCTGGAGATGCTGTCCTGCATCGGGGAGAACCCGGGTTCGCGGCCCGGGCAGCTGGCCACCCAGCTGCGGCTGGCGCCGAGCTCGGTGGCGACACTGGCCAACTCACTGCGCCAGGCTGAACTGGTGACCAGGACCGGCGGTGCCCGCGACCGGCGCACCGCGTCGCTGCGTCTCACTGTGGCCGGCGAGGCGGCCGTGCTGCGCTGGAAGACGGTGAACGAGCGGCTGCTCAGCCTGGCCCTGGGCAGCCTGCCCCAGACCAGCCGGAGCACGCTGGAGGACGCGCTGCCCGCGCTGGCCGACCTGGCCGGGGCGGTCGACGCGCTGGCCGACGAGCCCGCCGAAGAAGCGCAAGCCGCGTCCTGAGCTGCGCTGGCGAGGCGGGGCGCGCCGCGGGCGTGTACCCGCCGAGCCGACGTTCGGCGCGAAGCGGCGATCGGGGGGCTCCGGGGGGTCGCCCCCCCGGGCTAGACCGTTGCCTGGTCGGGTTCACGTGGGGGCCTGACCGCGGGCGGCGAGGTCTGTGGCCGGCTCATCCGGGATGGCCACCAGTTCCACCGGCCGAGCAGGAGCACGGTCGAGGGCACCAGCAGGGTACGGACCAGGAACGTGTCCATCAGGATGCCCAGGGACAGGCCGACGGCGAGGTTCACGAACTGGCTGCCACCCGAGGTGCGGGCACCGACCAGGGCGAACACGCCGAACGTGCCGGCCAGCACCAGCCCGGCCGAGGTGACCGTGGTCCCGGTCGCGTTCAGCGCCCGCTGCACCGCCTCGCGCAGCGACAGCTCCCTGGCTTCCTCCCGGATCCGGGTCATCACCAGGATGTTGTAGTCCTCGCCCAGGGCGAGCAGGAAGATGAACATCAGGAACGGCAGGATGAACGTCAGCCCGGCCGACCCGCCGATGTCGATGAACAGCAGCACAGCCAGGCCGAGCGCGGCCAGGTAGGACAGGCCGACCGAGGCGATCAGGTACAGCGGGGCGACCAGGCTGCGCATGACCAGGGCCAGCAGCACGCCGATGACCAGGATCGCCACTGGGATGACCCGGGACAGGTCGCTGTCCGAGATGCTGCTCACGTCGTACAGGGCGGGTGCCTCGCCCCCCACCCCGGAGTCGGTCGCGCCGATGTCATGCTGCACCCGGGTGGTCTCGGCCCGGATGGACGGCACCGCGTCCAGGGCCGCCGTGCTGGCCGCGTCGCCGGCCTTCAGCCCGGTGGCGAACTGCACGGTATGCCCGTCCGGGCTGACGAACTCGGCGGTCGCCCGGTACAGCTGGTAGCCGGCGGCCGGGATCTTGAGCGAGGCGGGCGGCACCGGCGGCAGCGCCTTGGCCGGCCCGAGCAGCCGGTGCAGCGCGGCGTACTGCACCGGGGTCAGCGGGTAGCCGGTCGGGTTGAGCGGCCCGGCGATCTTGGTGAACAGCCCGCTGCTGGACAGTTCCGACTCGGCCCTGGCCAGCACGGCCGGGTCGTCCCAGGCGGCCTGCTTCAGCGTGAAGACGATGTTCGTCGGGTTGGCCGTGCTGCTCGGGAAGTACTTGGTCAGCAGCGCCTGCCCGGCGGCGGAGTCGCTGTGCGCGGGCGCGTTGGTCTCGCCGCCGAAGCCCGCTCCCTTGTAGCCGAGCGAGACTACAGCCAGCGTGCCGAAGACGAGCAGCCCGATGCCGAGGATCACCGCGGGATGCTGCGTAATCCGCCCGGCCACCCGGCCCCATATGCCGATCTTGCCGGTGCCCTCCCGGGTCTTGCTCGGCCAGAACGCGGCCCGGCCGAAGACGGCTAGCAGCGCGGGCAGCAGGGTCAGCCCGGCCAGCAGCATGACGCCGATGCCGATGGCCAGCGGGACGCCCAGCGTCGAGTAGATCTGGAACGTGGCGACCAGCAGCGACAGCAGCGCGGCGATCACCGTGGCGGCCGAGAACGTGATCGACTCACCGACCTTGGTCAGCGAGGTGATCACCGCTTCCTTGGGCTCCAGCCCGGCCCGCAGCTGCTCGCGGACCCGGAACACGAGGAATAGCCCGTAGTCCGTGCCCGCGCCCAGGACCAGCACGATCAGCAGGATCTGGGCCAGCTGGGAGACTTTCAGCCCGGCCTGGGCCGCCTCGGCGACCAGCGGGCCGGAGATGGTGATGGCCACGAACGCCGGGATGAGCGTGATCAGCGGGGCCAGCGCGGCCCGGAAGATCAGCAGCAGCAGGACGATGATGAACAGCACCGACAGATCCTGGATCTGGTTACCGGTGTTCCCGGTCTGCTTCTGCTGGTCGACCGCGATCGGGATGGCCCCGGCCAGGTGCACGGACATCCCGGCCGGCGGGCTGGCCCGGCTGATGGCCGAGCGCAGCCCGTTGACCAGGTCGGTCACCGCGGGGGAGTTGCCCTGCGAGACGTTGGACAGCACCTCGAGCTGGACCGCGTGCCCGTTTGTCGATACGCCGAGGTCGCGGACCAGGGTGACGGTCTTCACCTGGCCCAGGTCCTTCTGCAGGCCCGCCAGCCAGGTCTGGTCGGCGGCCGTCAGTACGGCGCTGCTGCGTGCGGCCAGCACCAGCACCGGTACCTCGTTCGAGCCGCCGAACGGCTTGGCCAGCGTCGCGGCGTGCTCACTGGGCGCGCCCGCGGGCAGGAAGTTGGCGTTGTTGCCCTGGGTCACACTGGCCAGTGAGGGCAGGAACCGCGGCACGGCCACGGCCGCGATCACCCAGGCGGCGATGATGAACCAGCGGAACTTTACCGCGAAGGACCCGATCCCCCGGAAGACTCTGTCCATGTCGATATGCACGCGCGCCAGGGTACGTGAACCGCACTGAGGGGGCACTGAGGGGCACCGGGATTTGGGCCGATGAGGTTTCCCCGCCGCCGGGGCGGGGAGTGGCTGCCCGGGCCCGTGTCAGCCGGTGGGGCGGCCGTGGCCGCTGGGAATAGCCGTCCGGGGCGCTGGTCACAAGATGATCAAGTAGAGTCGGTCGCCGTGATCCGCAGCTAACGGGCAGCTGAAGGTTGGTGATCACATGCTGCGACACCTGATTGGCCTCGGCCTGGCCATCGGTCTGGCAGCGATGATCTTCTTCGCCGGCGGCTGGGGAGTGGCCAGGATGACCGCGCTGGCCGCCCAGGGCACCAGCGTGACCAGCGTCACCGGGCTCAGTGCACTCGGCGTGCTGCTGCTGGCCGGGCTGTATCTCGGCATCCTGCTGGTGGCGCCGGTCTCACCGGTGAGCACCGCGCTGCCCGGCCTGGGCCTGCTGGCCTGGACCGGGCTGCTCGCGCTGGACGCCCAGCTGGCCGTCCGGGGCATCCCGGCCGGGGCCGGGATGGCCGCCACCGGGTTCCACCAGATGCTGGCCGACGGGGTGCTGGCGCTGCTCGGCGTGGTGATGATCTGCCCGGCGTTCGTGCCGTCGCGGTGGCGCCCGGCCAGCGCCGCCGACCTCAGCCTCGACCAGGGCAGCGGGGGTGACGACGAGGCGCCCGGGCTGCCCACCCCGACCCGGCTGCTGTCCTGACCCGGTCCGCGCTGACCGGGCCAGGACATCCCGATCAGGATCAGTGGGCCGCGCTGAACTGCTCGCTCTCCGTGGACCCGGCCAGCGCCACCGTGGACGCCTGCGGGCTGATGGCCGACGTGACCAGGTCGAAGTAGCCGGTGCCGACCTCGCGCTGGTGCCGGGTGGCGGTGTAGCCACGCGCCTCGGCGCCGAACTCGGCATCCTGCAGCCGCACGTAGGCCGGCATGCCCTCCGCCGCGTAGCCCTGGGCCAGGTCAAACATCGAGTAGTTCAGCGCGTGGAACCCGGCCAGCGTGATGAACTGGAACTTGTAGCCCATCTGGCCCAGCTCGCGCTGGAACTTCTCGATCGTCCCGTCGTCCAGGTGCCGGCGCCAGTTGAACGACGGTGAGCAGTTGTAGGCCAGCATCTGGTCCGGGTACTCGGCCTTGATCGCTTCCGCGAACTCCCGCGCCTCGCCCAGGTCCGGGGTGGACGTCTCCATCCAGAGCAGGTCCGAATACGGTGCGTAGGCCAGGCCGCGGGCCACGCACGCGGCCATCCCGTTGCGCACCCGGTAGAAGCCCTCGGCGGTCCGCTCGCCGGTAATGAACGGCCGGTCGCGCTCGTCCACGTCGCTGGTGATCAGCGTGGCGGCGTGCGCGTCGGTCCGCGCGATGACCAGGCTCGGCACGTCGTAGACGTCTGCGGCCAGCCGGGCCGCGTTCAGCGTCCGGATGTGCTGGCCGGTCGGGATCAGCACCTTCCCACCCAGGTGACCGCACTTCTTCTCGGAGGCCAGCTGGTCCTCCCAGTGCACCCCGGCGGCGCCCGCGGCGATCATCGACTTCATCAGCTCGAACGCGTTGAGCACGCCACCGAAGCCGGCTTCCGCGTCCGCCACGATCGGGGCCAGCCAGTACCGGCCGTCGCTGCCCCCCGACTCGGCCCAGCTGATCTGGTCCGCGCGGAGCAGCGCGTTGTTGATCCGGCGGACCACCTGGGGGACCGAGTTGACCGGGTACAGGCTCTGGTCGGGGTAGGTCTCGGCGGCCAGGTTGGCGTCCGCCGCCACCTGCCAGCCGGACAGATAGATGGCCTGCAGGCCGGCCCGGACCTGCTGCACGGCCTGGTTGCCGGTCAGCGCGCCCAGGGCCGCGACGAAGTCCTCCTCCTGCAGCAGGTTCCACAGCCGCTGTGCGCCCAGCCGGGCCAGCGTCCGGTCTTCCTGCACCGAGCCACGCAGCCGTACCACGTCATCGGCAGTGTACGTGCGCTCCGTGCCACGCCACCGCGAGTCGGTAGCCCACTGCCGCCGTAGCGCGGTGGCCTGCTGCGCGGCGGGGCTGGGCCCGGCCTTGGCATGTCCGTTGCTGGTTCCGTTCGCAGTGCCCTCGAGGCGACGCTCGCTCACTGGTCCTCCTGACGTCAGCCGTCCCCTGGGTGATATTTCGAGCCTGCGTGCAATGCGCCGGTAAAACCAGGGACGTAGGTCCTGAAGAAATAAGAAATTTCATCTATGCTGAAGATGTGACGGACTTCTTGGAGAAAGAATTGTCAACGTTGACGTCTAGTGGTCTAGACCTGGCAACGTTCGGCCAGCGGCTTCGGCATCTGCGGCGCGCCCGTGGCATCACCCTGGCCGAGCTGGGGGACCGGGTCGGCCGCGCGCCGTCGGCGCTGTCGCTGCTGGAGAACGGCCGCCGGGAGCCCAAGCTGTCGCTCATCGACGCGCTGGCCCGGGCGCTCTCGGTGCCCGCCGAGGAACTGCTCCGGCATCAGCCACCCAGCCGCCGGGCCCAGCTGGAGATCGCGCTGGACGAGGCACAGCGCGATCCGGTCTACGCCGAGCTGGGCCTGCCGCCGCTGCGGGTGGGGGCCAGGGTGCCCACCGACGTGCTGGAGCACCTGGTCGCGCTGTACACCGAGCTGCGCCGGCAGCGGACCCGGCCGACCGCCACCCCGGAGGAGGCCCGGGTGGCCAACGCCGGGCTGCGCGACGCCATGCGCGAGCGGGGCAACTACTTCGCGGGCATCGAGCAGGCGGCGGCGCAGGCGCTGGCGGCCGTCAGCTACCGCGGCGGCGCGCTGTCCCAGGGCGCGCTGCTGGCCATCGTGAACCATCACGGGTTCGGCGTGCGGTACGCCCAGGACCTGCCGCGCTCGGTCCGCTCGGTCACCGACCTGCGGCACCGGCGGATCTACCTGAAGCAGGAGTCCATGGGCATGCACTCGCCGCGGACCATCCTGCTGCAGACGCTCGGGCACTTCGTGCTCGGCCACGCCGCGCCGCGCGACTTCGCCGACTTCCTCCGGCAGCGGGTGGAGGCGAACTACTTCGCGGCCGCGGTGCTGGTCCCGGAGCGGTCGGCCGCCCGGTTCCTGGCCGAGGCCAAGGAGGCGCGCGACCTGTCAGTCGAGGACCTGCGCGACGTCTTCTCGGTCTCCTACGAGATGGCAGCCCACCGGTTCACCAACCTGGCCACTCATCACCTGGGCCTGACCTGCCACTTCGTGAAGAACGACGAGAGCGGCATCATCTATAAGGCCTACGAGAACGACGGCCTGGTACTGCCCGCCGACTCCACCGGGGCGATCGAGGGGCAGCGGATGTGCCGGAAGTGGTCCGGCCGTCAGGTGTTCAGCTCGGCTGACCGGTTCTCCCCGCACCATCAGTACTCCGACACGCCGGGCGGCACGTTCTGGTGCGTGGCGTATATCGACCCGGGCCGGGAGCGCGGGATGGCCATCACCCTGGGCACGCCGTATGAGAACTCGCGGTGGTTCCGCGGCCGGGACACCGGCAAGCGGATGGAGTCACGGTGCCCGGATGGGGACTGCTGCCAGCGCCCGCCGGCCACCCTGGCTGCCCGTTGGGAGGGGATGGCCTGGCCGTCGGCCCGGGCCCATTCGCACATCCTGTCCGCGCTGCCCACCGGCAGCTTTCCGGGCGTAGACGAGTCCGACGTGTATGAGTTCCTGGACCGGCACGACAGCGATTAGGCTCCTGCCGCGAAGGTCCTACTCATGGGTAACCAAGCGTGCTACTCTTCGGTAACATACGTTCCGCCGGCCCCCGGTGATTTCCCAGGAGCAGCATGAGCAGCGCCCCAGATGCCCCGGCCGGATTCTCCCTGGAGCCCGGGCCTGACCTGCGCCACATGCAGGGCTGGGTGCACGGGTTCGCGGACGAGGTGATCCGCCCCGCGGCGGCCGAGTGGGACGAGCGGGAAGAGACCCCCTGGCCCATCCTGGAGCAGGCGGCCAAGGTCGGGCTCTACTCGCTCGACTTCTTCAGCACCCAGTGGGTCGAGCCCACCGGGCTGGGCATCCCGATGGCCTTCGAGGAGCTGTTCTGGGGCGACGCGGGCATCGCGCTGTCCCTGGTCGGCAGCACCCTGGCCGCGGTCGCGGTGGCCAGCAATGGCACCAGTGAGCAGGTCGGGGAGTGGCTGCCGGAGATGTTCGGCGGCCCGGGTGACGTCAAGCTGGGCGCGTTCTGCGCGTCCGAGCCCGGCGCGGGCAGCGACGTCGGCTCGATCCGGACCCGGGCCAGCTACCACGAGGCCACCGACGAGTGGGTGCTCACCGGGACCAAGGCCTGGGCCACCAACGGCGGCATCGCCAACGTGCACGTGGTCGTGGCCGCAGTGGACCCGGACCTCGGCACCCGGGGCCAGGCCAGCTTCATCATCCCGCCGGGCTCGGCCGGGCTCAGCCAGGGCCAGAAGTTCCGCAAACACGGTGTCCGGGCCTCGCACACCGCCGAGGTGGTGCTGGACGGCGTCCGGGTGCCCGGCCGCTGCCTGGTCGGCGGCAAGGACCGGCTGGACACCCGGCTGGCCCGGGTCCGCGGTGGCGGCCGCGGCGGCGAGCAGGCCGCGATGAAGACGTTCGAGGCGTCCCGGCCGAGTGTGGCCGCGATGGCGGTGGGGGTGGCCCGGGCCGCGCTCGAATACGCCCGCGACTACGCCACCCAGCGGGTCCAGTTCGGCCGCCCGATCGGGCAGAACCAGGCCGTCGGGTTCATGCTGGCCGACATGCAGGCGGCCGTGGACGGGGCCCGCCTGCTGACCTGGCGGGCGGCCTGGATGGCCCGCCAGGGGATGGCCCTGGACCACGCCGAGGGGTCGGTGTCCAAACTGGTCGCAGGCGAGACCGCGGTCCGGGTGACCGAGCAGGCCATCCAGATCCTGGGCGGCAACGGCTACACCCGGGACTTCCCGGTCGAGCGCTGGCACCGGGACGCCAAGATCTTCACCATCTTCGAGGGCACCAGCGAAATCCAGCGCATGATCATCGGCCGCGCGGTCACCGGGCTCGACGTCCGCTAATAGGCGCGACCCGTGCCTGCTGCTCGGTCACAGCGCTGGCACGCTCAGCCAGGCAGGTCTTCCGGGCGCTTGGCGGCGAGCTGGCCGTGCAGCAGGCCGGTGGACTGGCCGACCTCGATGAGGTACCCATCCGGGTCGCGCATGTAGCAGCGGATCTCCGCGCCGCGGTCGATCGGCGGCGTGACGAACTCTGCCCCCTTCCCCTTCCACTCCTCGTAGCAGGCCTGGATGTCAGCCACCCGCAAGTTCAGGAAGATCGAGGTGGTGTTGTCAGGCTCGTAGTCGACCACCGAGATGTCTGGCTTGTCGGGGGTGGGCGGCCCGCCGGGGTTCATGATGATCCACGAGTTGGACAGCTTGACCATGCACGGGTTCTCGTCCAGGACGACGGTGCCGCCCAGGACCCGCGAGTAGAAGTCCCGGGACCGGGCGACCTTGCGGACGGTGATGAACAACGTCATCAGGAAGCCCTCGGTGGGCGAGGGGAGGTTGGCGTAGTCGATGCGGGGCGCGGGGTCGGTCATGGGCTGCTCCACTCCGGCGGCATGGGCGGACAACGGCAGGGTTCCCGGGCCGGTGCCAGTTAATGCCGGGCTGCAGCGCGGTTTGCGCCGGCGCCGCAGCCGGTTGACGATTCAGGGCATGGTTGCCGGCGCCGGTGTGGTGCCGCCCAGCCCGGCCGACCTGGTGTCACCGCGGCACGCTTACCGCGAGACTCCCGCTACCCCCGCACCGTGACCGCCACCAGGTTTGACGTGCGCTGATAACGGCAGATCATGGCGATGCCATCGAGACGAGCAGCTCGCGTGCGGCGGCGTCGAGTTCGATGTTCGCGACGGCCACGTTCTCCTCCAGGTGGCGTATCGAGGACGTGCCGGGAATCAGCAGCACGTTAGGCCGCAGGCTGAGCAGCCACGCCAGGGCCACCTGGGCTGGTGTGTGACCAAGCCGCCCCGCGGTAGCGGTGACCCGCGGGTCGCCCAGGACAGGGTTGCCCCGGGCGAAGGCCGAGCCGAGCGGGAAGAACGGCACGAAGGCAATGCCGCGCGCAGAGCACTCCTCGAGCACTGGCATGGAGGCCCGGTCCGCGAGGTTCATCGGGTTCTGCACGCAGGCAATGTCGGTCACGGAAAGCGCGTGCAGCAGGTGGCTGCGTGTGACATTGCTGAGGCCGATGCCGCCGATCAGCCCGTCGTCGCGTGCTTTCATCATGGCGGCGAGCTGGTCGTCGAACCGCTGGCCGGGCTCGGCGTCGTCCATCAGGCGCAAGTTGACTGCCGCGAGATGGCCGGCTCCCAGGCTGCGCAGGTTGTCCTCGATTCCCTGCCTGAGCTGGGCCGGCCGGTCGTACCGCAGCACTCCGCCCGAGCCGTCCCGGCGCGCGCCAACCTTGCTGACCAGGGCGAGACCCTCGGGGTAGGGATACAGCGCCGCCCGGATCAGCTCATTGGCGACATCGGGACCGTAGTACTGGGCCGTGTCGATGTGATCGACGCCGAGTTCGACCGCGCGGCGGAGAACAGCAATGGCCGCATCGCGGTCGCGCGGTGGCCCGAACACCCCCCGGCCCGGAAGCTGCATCGCGCCGAACCCGACGCGGAACACTGTCAACGTGCCCAGGCCATAACGCTGCGTAATGCGGCTAGCCACGGACTTCACGCCCTTTCCTGCTACAAAGAGCGCGATGAGCAGGGCCGAGGTCATCGCGAAAGGCGAACGCTACGGTCCAGGAGCCGTCACTGCCCCGGGGCCGCCGGGCCGCCGGTACCGCGGACGTGTCCACGCCTCCTGCCAGCCGGCCCGCCACCTCAATGTCCTCCCTGACCAGACGCAGCCAGCTTCCCCGCCTCGCAGGTGAACGGTCGTCACTGGATCCTGGTGATTCCAGCCGGGCCGCGGGCCGGGCCAGTGACGGCGCTGCCCGCCGGCGTCTGGCTTGCGGCTAGCTGTTCAGGCCCGCCGACAGCAGCCGCATCTGTCGTGCGCGCTGCACTGCCGAGGAGCGATCTTGAGCCTGGAGCTTCGCGTAGATGTTGCGGATGTGGGTGTTCACGGTGTTCACCGAGACGGATAGCTCGCTGGCGATCTCCGGCCGGGACAGGTTCGTCGGCAGATACCGCAGCACCCGCAGCTCGCTCGGGCTGAGCTGCTCGATCTCTGCCAGCGCAGGCACGTGGCCCGGTGGCTTGGCTGATCCACGCAGGACATCGAGGATGTCAGCCACCAGCGCCGCATGCGCCGTCTGATGCCGTGGCATGGCCTCGAGCAGTTCGAGTGAGCCGGTGATCGCGAACGGCAGGACGAGCCGGTCCGCCTCCGCCAGGGCCAGTGCGGATTCAGTGGCCGCGGTGGCCGCGCGCTGGTCACCGAGTTCGCGGTGTGCGAGCGCGGCCAGGAGGTTTGCCTCCGCGACCGTCACGTAGCCGATCGCAGGAGCTATCCCGTGCAGGACATCCTGGAGTTCGGCCAGAGCAGCGGCGGGGTTGCCCTCGGCAAGGCAGATGGCCGCGCGGGCGTTGCCGATCTCGGCGGAGCCTGCCAATCCCGCATCGAGTGCTGCCAGCGAGGCCCGGGCCTCGCTGACCTGCCCAAGCCGGGCCTGGGTGGCCAGCCTCCAGCTGGTCAGCTGACCCGCGAGCGCGTGTGAGCCTTCCATCTGCGCTTGCAGGTCCTCGGCCGTGCTGTACTCGGCCAGCGCCTCGCGCAACCTGCGGCGGCCGGACAACAGCTGACCCGTCCCCAGGTGCAGCAACAGCCTGATGAGCGGCCCGGAGTCTGTCTCCAGGGCGCGGGCGGCGCGCCGCAGCCAATGATCGGCCTCGTCGAATTCTCCGGTCCAGATGAAGGTGCCGGCGAGGTTGACCAGCGCGGGCGCGATGACCGGCTCCGCGCCCCAGCCATGTTCCTCGGCCAGCGCTATCGCCTCCCGGCACCGCCGGCGGGTGGTGGCAAAGGGCTCGATCTTCGATGCGAAGGCGAGCTCAGCCAGGCAGGCCAATTCGAGATAGGGACGTCCGATCCGCCGCGCAAGGTCGGCGCCCTCCTGCAGGTGCCGCTCGCTGTCCTGGTTTCCCAGCGACCACGCTTCGACGATACCGAGATTCATCAGCGCCACCGCGCGCAGGTCACTGTCCAGCGCGATGTGCTCGTCAGACCCGCCGCCGACCGGAGAGGCGAGGAGCCTGATCTGATCGACTACGCCCGCGAGGTGGCCGCGCTTGCGCGCCAGCGACAGTCTCAGTGCTGCGGTGGCCACTTCGAGCCGGTGTTTACGGTCTGGCGGCGTCGACGCGATCGCGGTTTCCGCCACCGTCAGGTGCGCGGCCGCCTCGTCCAGATGCCCCAGGGCTAGGTCGCTGGTGGCCCGCGCAAGAGGGAGATCCGGGCCCTCAGTAACGGCACCCGGCGGGAACGCGCGCAACAGCGACCCGATGGTCTGCGCTTGCCCGTCCAGCGTCATGCCGAACGAGTGGTCTGCGAGCAGCCGCGCCGCACCGGACCAGTCACCTGCGGCCTGAGTATGCCGGATGGCGTCAACGACCTCGCCGTGCTCGACCAGCCATGCCGCGGCCAGCCGGTGCAGGACTGGCAGTTCTTCGGGCAGCCTCCGGCGCAGCTCAAGCCGGAGCAACTCAGCGAACAGGTGGTGATAGCGGAACCAGGTTCGGGCCGGGTCGAGCGATACGACGAACGCGTTGGCGTCTTCGAGGTCGAGCAGGATCCCTTCGGAGCCAGCGCGGCCGGTGAGCAGATCCGCCAGCTCGCCATTGACCCGGTCCAGCAGGGAGGTCCGCAGCAGCAGCTGCTGGACCTCGGCCGGCTGGCACTCCAGCATCTCGGCGAGCAAGTACTCGGCAACTGCCCGGCTGCTGCCAGAGAACTCCGCGATGAATTTCTCCGGGTCTGGGCTGCTCGCCAGCGAGATCGCCGCGAGCCGCAAGCCGGCCGCCCAGCCTTCCGTGCGCTGGTGCAGCTGGGCGACCCCGGCCGCCGACAGCGCAAGGCCCGAAGTCTCCAGGAACTCCCGGGTCTCGCCCTCCGTGAAACGCAAATCGGCCGCCCGGATCTCGGCCAGCTCGCCGTCGAGCCGGAGCTTGTGCAACCGCAACGGCAGATCACGCCGGGTGGCGAGGATCGCGTGCACATGCTGGGGGAGCCTCTCCAGCAGCCAGGTCAGCTGCCTGAGCGCTTCCGGCGAGGCCAGCTCGTGCAGATCATCGATGACCAGGAACGTGCGATCGCGATGCCCGGCGAGCTCGGACAGAACTCTGTCGCCGATGGCCGCTGCATTAAAGTCGGGTGTCGCGGCCAGCTGGTCGCCGTCGCCTGGCGCACCCCACGCCACCCGGATGGCGCTGAGAACGGCCAGCCAGAACTGCTGCGAGTCCTGCTGATCGCGTCGCACCGGCACCACGGCCAGCCGGAACGGGTGACCCGGACCATCTGCCCAGGCCCGCAGCAGGGAGGTCTTGCCGCTGCCTGCCGGGCCAGAGACAAGCGTTACCTTCGCTTCCGTCGCGCGATCCAGTGATGCGAGAAGTTCTCCGCGCTGAATCAGCTGCACGGCCGCCGGTCCCGGCTTCCGCTGGTTAGCCCTCGATGCCACGCCCGAACCCGATCCCGGCGCGCTAGCCTGCCGCCGTCCCTCTCAGCATCTAGTCAGGTTACGTGCCCGGGCAATGCCTGGCTGACCCGGGTCAGCGGATTCCGCGGTCTGCGTCACCGGATCCTGGCGATGCTGACTCACCTGGCTGGGCCGGACTATCGCCGCATGGACCCTGCATCGGCCAGGTACCTGATCAGGATCAAGGGTCATCTCGGTGCCACGTTGCTTTCCGCCTTCCCGGCTATGGCCTGGCAGCGGCAAGGCCGGGAGACCGTCCTGACCGGCACGCTGGACCGGCCCGGGCTCCATGGCGTCCTGGCTGAAATCGAGGCGCTCGGCCTTGACTTGCTCGAGGTCCGCCAGCTCCGCCCCGAGGGGGGATCGCCGGAACCCGGTGACGCCTGCTCACCGTGAATATCCCTAACTTCGGGACCAGATCACCTAACTGAGGAAGTGATGTTCGCATGACCAGTGCACCCATCCGTGACCCGCTCGCGGACCATCTCATCACCCCCGACAACGCAGCACTGCTGCTGATCGACTATCAGCCAGCGCAAGTGGGCAGTGTCCGCTCGATGGATCGTGAACTACTGGTCAAGAACGCCGTGTTGACGGTCAGGACGATCAAGGCTTTCGACGTACCCGTCGTGCACTCGACCGTGAATGTCGCCTCCGGCCAGGGACAGCCGACGATTCCCGAACTCGCCGGCCTGCTCGAGAACGACAAACCGCTCGACCGGACGACCGTGAACTCGTGGGAAGACACTGAGTTCCTGGCGGCCGTCCGCGCGGCCGGCCGCCGGAAGCTGATCTTCTGCGCTCTCTGGACCGAGGTCTGCATGGCCTTTACCGCTCTCGACGCGCTGCGTGCAGGGTACGAGGTGTACCCGGTCGTCGATGCGATCGGCGGAACCTCACCCGAGGCACACCGGGCCGGCCTTGAGCGCGTGGTCCAGGCGGGCGCGCAGCCCATCAGCTGGGTGTCCCTGGCTTGCGAGCTGCAGCGCGACTGGGCTCGCCAGGACACCGTCGCCGATGTGATCGAGATCGTTCTCACCGACCGCCTGCGGAAGGAGTAACCGCAGGAATGGCTACTTGAGTCGGGATTCGCGGTCAGCAGCTGTCCGTCGCGGCGGCTGCCGACAGGCTGGGTCCGTGGGACGGGCTCACCGCAGGATGGGGTGAGGTCAGCACGGGCCACGGGCTCGGCGTAACCAGGCCTAACGGCCGGGGCTGAACGGCCCGGGGCTAATGGCCCGGGCCAGATGGCCCGGGCCAGATGGCTCGGGCCGGTTGTGCCAGGTGGACCGGGCTACATGGCTTTCTTTCGGGTAATTCAGCCCTGTGCCGCCCAGGCAAATCTAAGGAGAGTGATGTCAACGAAAATATCCAGAAGCAGAAGCGGGTGGGCGAAATGTCTACACGGAATCCGGATAAATCTCCCGGGACCACGCCCCGGGGTTCGCGGGCTGGTCCCAGGCGCTGGCGGGAGGCCTCCAGGGCCCGGCGCAGAGGATTCATCGCCGTCCTCACGGCGTTCGCCATGGGGGGCCTTACGATACTTGGCCTCGCGTTCAGTGGGGCCGCCTTCGCCAGCAGCAGCAAGGTCCCCTGGTCCAGCGGGGCCTGGCTGGCCAACGACTCACCCTCGGTGGCCTCGCAGTTCGGCAGCTGGCGGGGCTCCCAGCTGAACGTGGTCGATGAATTCACGCTCACCTCCACCTGGCAGGACGTGATCGACCCGACCTGGATGTACCAGAAGTGGCAGGGATCGCCTTACACCCTGGCCATAGCGGTGCCCATGATTCCCACCGGTGTCTCCGGGGTATCAATCGCCGCCTGCGCGAGCGGGGCTTACAATTCCTACTGGAATCAGTTCGGCAGCAACATCTCCTCCTACGGCCTCGGCCACTCCATCATCCGGCTCGGCTGGGAGTTCAACGGGAACTGGTACGCGTGGACAGCCACCCAGCCCGCGACATGGGCGCAATGCTGGCGGCAGATCGTCACCTCAGCCCGGGCCACCGCGCCCAACCTGGTGTGGGACTGGAACGTCAACCGCGGGGTCTCCGCCGGGCTCGCCGACCCGACCCAGGCCTACCCCGGTGACGCGTACGTGGACCAGATCGGCGTGGACAGCTACGACTGGTGGCCCGCCGCCAACACCACCGGTGGGTGGAGCGGGTCGTACAGCCAGCTCACCGGCCCGCAGGGGCTGCAGTACTGGCTCAACTTCGCGCGATCGCACGGCAAGCAGTTCGCGGTGCCGGAGTGGGGCAACGTCGCCACCAGCATCTCCTCCGCGGCCGGCGGCGATGACCCCGGCTACGTGACGGACATGTACAACTTCTTCCAGGCCAACGCGGGAATTCTGGCCTTCGAGGCCAACCTGCAGGGCACCTCAACCGACGGGGCCTACTGGCCCACCACCTCGCTGCCGAACGCCGCGGCCGCCTACAAGGCGGCCTTCTGAGCCGCATCCAGGCCGGCCGCGGACAGACCGGCACCCCACCCAGGGCCACGCCGGCCGGGACGATCCGGCCGGCATGGCCCATGCCTGACCGGCTCTGGGGCCAGGCTCAGGGCGGCCCGGCGGGGACGCCGAACCGGCTAAACAGTTCCGCCCCGGACACCCAGCGGCCGGCCTGGCCGGGGCCGAGCAGGTCGGCGGTCAGGAAACCGGTCACCGCGGCGATCTTGTCCCCGTCCAGGGTGAGCACGTCGATGCTGGCCGGGATGAAGCCGCCCGTGTCGTCGTCATACACATATCCGGCCACCGCGAGCTGGCCGCTGGCCCGCACCGGGCGGTGCTTCCACCGGTCCGTGAGCGGGTACCTGGCCAGGAAATCCCGGACCGGCCGAGCCCGCGGAACCAGGTCGGGACGGGCGGCATCGACCAGGTCACGTCCCGGGTGAGCAGGCCGGCCAGGCCCTGGATGTCGCCGCTCTCCATCGCGTCCGCGTAGCGCTGGACGAGTTCCCGGGTGCGCTGGTCGCCGAGCGCGCGCAACGTGGCCTGCTGGCTCCGGGCTGGCAGCCGGGTGCGCACCGCCGCGGGCCCGCTGCAGGGCGCTGGTCACCGACGCCGCCGACGTGCCAAGCAGGCCGGCGATCTCCGCCGCGGAGAAGCCGGCCACCTCGCGCAGCAGCAGGACGGCGCGCTGCCGCGGCGGCAGGTGCTGGATGGCGGCGACGAAGGCCAGTTCGACGCTTTCCCGCTGCTCATACCGGGCCTCCGGGGAGGGCTCGCTGCCTGGCGCCAGCCACTGGTCCGGGTAGGGTTCCAGCCAGGGCAGTTCGGTGAGCGGCGCGGCCAGCTCGGCTTGCAGGGCGTCCTCCGCGTCGTGCACGGAGCCCAGTATCCGGTAACAGTGGGCGCGCAGCTCAGCCTGGTAGGTGGCGGCCAGCTGGCCGAACTCGTCGTCGTGCATCAGTCGGCGAACGTCGGGTCGGCCCCGGGCAGCCGCTGCCGCGCGGCCAGCCACTGCTCGCGGTTCACAACCTCAGGGAAGGCCATGCCCACCTCCTGTTTGTCTCGGTGCGTCACAGGACGGGACTGTCCCTCCCACCCGGATTAATCGGTATCCGGCTGGCCCGCGATGGGCCGCTCGCCGCCCGGCTGGTCGGGCCAGACGCCGATGTGCCCGGTCAGCGCCTCCAGCCGGACCCGGTCCCGCATGCCGAGCGGTTCGGTCATGTCCTGGGGCAGCTGGAGCCGGCCGGCCCGGTCCAGCACGGCGTACTCCACCGCGTGCTCGAACCGCCGCCCCTCGGCGTCGGTGGTCTCCTGCCGCAGCGTCTCGGTGCTGGTCCGGCCGTCCCGGATGGCGACCACCCGGCGCACCATCGAGGACACCGCCGGGTCGTGCGTGACCACCAGCACGGTTACCCCGAGCCCGGTGTTGGCTGTCTGCAGCGCGCCGAACACGTCTTCCGCGGTCGCGCTGTCCAGCTCGCCGGTCGGCTCGTCAGCCAGCAGCACCTCGGGCTCGTTGGCCAGCGCCACCGCGATGGCGGTCCGCTGCTGCTCGCCGCCGGACATCTGGCTGGGGGAGCGGTCCGCGCAGTGCGCCACCCCGAGCACGCTGAGCAGCTCGCGGGACCGGGCGCGCCGTGGCCGGCGGGCGGCCCCGGCCAGCCGCATGGGCAGGTCCACGTTCTGCGCCGCGGTCAGGTACGGCAGCAGGTTCCGCGACGTCTGCTGCCAGACGAAGCCGATCGTGGTACGCCGGTAGGACAGCCGCTGGCGGCCGTTCATCGAGCCCAGGTCGTGCCCGGCCACCCGCACCGATCCCGCGGTCGGCGTGTCCAGCCCGGCCAGGATGTTCATCAGTGTCGACTTGCCGCTGCCCGACGCGCCCACCATCGCGGTCAGCTCACCCCGGGCCACCACCAGGTCGAGGCCCTGCAGCGCCTGCACCTCGATGCCCTCCGCCGTGTAGATGCGGACCAGCCGGTCACACGCGATCAGCGGCTCAGCGGTGGTTGCCGCGGTCATAGCCAGCTCCTCTCCACGGCTTCGTCAGCCTTCTATGCGCAACGCCCGGGCCACACCACTGCCCCGCCAGCTCCGGGTCGCCATCGTGGCGGCCACCCCGGCCACCACCAGCAGCGCGGCCACCGGGATGACCAGGGCGGCCCAGTCCGCACGGACCGGGACGGGGTACCCGGTGCCGGTGAACACGGACAGGTTGAGGGCCTGGGCGGTCAGTACGGGCAGCAGCAGCGCGCACGCGCTCCCGGCCACCGCCGCGGCCAGCAGCGCCGGCGCCTTCTCCACCAGGACCAGCCGCCTGGCCTGCCCGGCGTTGACCCCCATGGTGGCCAGCCGGGCCAGCGTCTGGCGCCGGTCGGCCGCGCCCAGGGCCAGGTCGGCCAGCAGCGCGGCCAGGCCGAACCCGGCGGCCGCCGCAAGTACCACGGCGAACATGATGTACGCGCCGTGCTGCAGCGGTGCCCCGGCCAGGCTGGCCACCACGTCCGAGCGCAGGGTCACGGCCGCGCCCGGGACCAGCCGCCGGGCCACCCCGCGCAGGGCCGCCCCGTCGATCCCGCCGCCACCGAGCAGCATGAGGTTGGCCGGGGCCGCGGCCGTGGCCGTGCCGCCCGGCGCAGCGCGCAGCGGCAGCATGACGAACGCACCGCCGCCGGGCAGCGCCGGGCTGCCGGAGATCAGCCCGGCTACCCGCACGGTCAGCGAGCCCAGGCTGGTCGTGCCCTGGATCGCGCCCAGATGGCCCGGTGTGCCGCGCAGCGCGGCGGCCGCGGCCGGTGACGCGAGCACCGGCACCGGCCGGCCGGGCCCGGGCCGCGGCCGGCCAGCACGGCCCGCTGCGCGGGCCGCAACGCCGGCCAGGGCGTGCTGGCCAGCAGCGCGGCGTAACTGGCCGGGTCGACGGCGACTACGCTGAGCTCGCCGCGCCCGGCCAGCGTCCACCGGGTGACCTGGAGAGCCGTGGCCTGCCGGACGCCGGGCACGGCCGCGGCCGCCCGCTGTGCGGCCGGGGTGACCGGCGCGACGGCCAGCTCGCCGTTGATCACCGCGTCGGCCCCGGTCACCCGCCACGAGGCGGCCGTCTCGCCCCGGCTGACCGCGTCCCGGAGCATGCCGGTGAACGCGGCCAGGGTGAGCGCCAGCACCACCGCGAACAACGGCAGCACCGTGGCTGCCGGGGCCCGGGCCGCCTGGGCCAGCCCCAGGAAGCGGACCGGGCCGGCCCGGCGGGCGGACACCCGGAGCAGGCCGCGCACCGCGAGCGGGCACAGCCGCATGGCCAGCAGCACGGCGGGCACCGCGACCAGGACCGGGGCCAGGCTGGTGTACAGATCGAGGCCGCCGCTGCCGGTGGCCACCCCGGCGGTGGAGCCCTGCGCGTGGAGCACGATGAGGCCGCCCACAGCCGCGGCGCACAGGGCCAGCTCGGCCACCAGGCGGCGGGCCCGGCGGCCGCGCCGGGTCGGCCCGGGCCGGCCAGCCCGGGCCGCGTGACCGGGGTGCTCGGGCCGGACCACCCGGTGCTGCCAGGCCACCACGAGTGGCGCTGCGATGACCGCGGTGACCGGGGCCAGCCCGCCCAGCCACCAGCTGGCCGGGGCCGGCTCGCCAGGGGTGACCAGGATGCCCAGCCCCGCCCCGGCCAGCGCGGCCGGGATGCTGGCCGCCGCGGTACCGCGCAGCGTCCGCGTGCTGAGCTGGCGGACGGTGGCGCCGCGGGCCCGCAGCACGGTGAACTCACCGGACCGGCGCTCGGCCAGCATCCAGCCGGCCAGCACGATGACCACCACCCCGATCGCGGCCAGGCTGGCGAACAGCAGCGACAGCACCGAGTTGACCTGGGCCGCGGTGGTCAGGAAGCCGTCCAGGATGGGGCCCAGCGCGCTGGCCACCACGATCGTGGTGGCGGCCGGAGCCAGCTGGCCGTGCAGCGCCGGTGCCTCCGCGCTCACCTTGCCCAGCCGCTGGGACAGCGCTGCCGCCTGGTCGGCCTGCACCCCGGTCAGGGTCAGCGGGAACGCCCACTGGAACGTCATGCCCAGCGCGCCGAACAGGTTCTGCAGCTGGCCCAGCTCGCTGGGGCCGACGAACGCGCCCGTCACCCAGTACGGCGCCGCATTGAACGGGTGCTCGAGGACCGGCTGGCCGGCCGTGGGGTCGGCGGTCCAGAACGCCGAGCGGGGCTGCCGTTCGCGGACGATCCCGGTCACCACCAGCCGGACCGGGACGTTGGGCGTGCTGACCACCAGCCGGGTGCCGACATGCGCGTTCAGTTCCGCGGCCGTCTGCTGGCTGAGGGCGATGCCGAGCGGGCCTGACCGGGCCAGGGACAGCCCTGGGTAGTGGCCCGCCACCAGGGCCGCGTGCCGGGCCAGCGGGTCGCGGTAGATCAGCTCCAGCTTCTGCAGGACGGTCGAGTTGGGCCCGCTCGGCACGGCCGTGAGCGGCTGGATGTGGCTGGTCAGGCTGGACCAGTTGGCCGCGGCCGGCTTGAGTGGCAGGCCGGCCCGGCTGAAGTCGCCGGCCAGCTGGCTGGTCACGTCGCCGATCTGGGCTGAGCCGAGGATGGGCGCGACCCCGTTGGCGCCCGCCAGCGACGAGGTGAAGGCGTCCCAGTCGGCGGTGGCCAGCACCGCCGTGTCCAGCTGCGGGGCCGCGGCCAGCTGGGCGTGCAGGGCCTGGGTCTGGACGTGCAGGCTCTGCCGGGGACCGGCCACCGCGATGAACGTGCCGCCGAGCACCAGCACGGCCAGCGTGAGGTAGCTGGCCGCGGCGGTGCCGCACAGCGCCCATACCGCGCTGCGCACCGGGCCCCGTACTCTGCTGAGACTCATGCCGACTCCGCGGTGCGCAGCGTGGCGGCCGGGTCGGGGATGCGGGCCGCGGTGGCCGCCGCGACCAGCACCGGGAGCAGCACGACCAGGGCGGCCAGCCCGAGCGCCTCGGCCCAGGCGAACGTGACCAGCGCGGGTGGCACCGGCGCGGTGGCCGCCGCGGTGAGCGTGACCGCGGGCACCAGCAGGATGGTCAGCACACTGCCCAGCACCAGCCCGGCCAGGGCCGCGGGCAGGCTGAGCATGAGCTCCTGGGTGCACAGCTGGCCAGCCTGGGACCGCTGGGTCACCCCGAGCGCGGCCAGCAGCGCGCTCTCCTGCCGCCGCTGGGCCACGTTGGCCGCGATGCTGACGAAGAAACCCGCGATGGCCAGCAGCGCGGCCGCGATGGCCACCGCCAGCACGGCCTGCTGCGGGGCCGCGGACAGCGGGTCGCCGAGCAGGCTGGCGGCCAGCTGTTCCCGGCTGGTCACCGACGAGCCGGCCGGCAGCAGCGCGGCCAGCCCGGGCGGGGTGCCGCCGCCGGTGGCCAGCCACCAGCTGGTCGCCGGGACCGGCGCCAGCCCGCGGCTGAGCAGGGCCTGCTGCACCGCGGACAGGTCCACGATGAGCGCGCTGCCAGACGTCACGGTGGGGAACGACCGGACCGCCGCGACGATGTGCACGGCCAGGGTCAGGCCGCTCACGCTGTCATCGACGGTGGCCCCCACCCCGGTGCTGGTAGCGGCCAGGAACCCCCGGGTGGCGATGGCCGGGATGGCCGCGGCGGTGGGCGCCGTGCTGGTCAGCGTCAGCTGGCCGAAGACCGGCAGCGGCGGCTGGCCCGGGCTGGCGGCCAGCGCCTGCCCGTAGCCAGGGGAGAACTCCAGCTGCTGCGCACTGCGGCCGGTGATCCCGGGGCGGCCGGTGGCCCCGGTCCCGGCAGCGGGCAGCCAGGCCAGCTGTTTCGGCAGGCTGGCCGGCCCGGCCAGGCCGTCCGGCTCAGACCTGAGCGCGGCCAGCTCGGGGGCGGACACCCCGGCCGTCCAGCGGCCAAGCAGGCGGCCTGGCAGGAACGCGGGCCGGGCGGCCGGGCCGGCGGCCGCGCCGACGCGCAGCACGGTGAAGAAGGCGTCGGACGCCGAGGCATGGCCGGGCAGCTGGTAGCTGGCGGTGACCGCGGTCAGCCGCAGCGGCGCGATGACCTGGCCCGGGCGGGATCCGCTGCCGAGCTGGGCGGTGAGGATGTGCGGGCGCCCATCCGCCGGCAGCGTGCCCGCGTTCACCTGGTACACGTCCCCGTCGGCATCCGACACCGACAGCGTCACCGGCGCCGGGACCAGGTGCAGCGACGCGGGCCCCAGGCTGGCTTCGAGCTGCACCGTGGCCGGGTGGCCGGGCAGCACGATGCCGGGCTGGCGGCCGGCCGGCTCGATGGCCCGGAACAGGGCCGGGGCGGGCAGCGGCGACTGGTCGCTGCGCAGCTGCACGACACCGGCCGCGGTGGCCGCGTTCAGGGCCAGGGTTTCCCCCGTGCCGCCCTCGGTGAGCGCGGTGACCGGGGTAGCCCCGCGCACCCCCGGTGCCGCGGCCAGCCGGCCCGCGGCGCTGGCCGTCAGCGGGCTGACCACGTCGACGCGGGTGTCCGCGCCCGCGCTGAACGCGGCCTGGTCGGCGGCCGAGCGGGCCCAGCTCTGGTGCTGGGACAATGCCAGCGTCCCGGTCGCTACCGCCAGCACGATAAGCAGCGCGCCGGCCGACTGGCTGAGTGGCCGCCGGCTCAGCTGCCAGCAGCTGATCGCGGGGGACAGCCGCCGGCCCCGGGACGCCAGCCGGTCGGCGGCCCGGGCGGCGGGCGGCAGCAGGCGCAGCGTCAGCGCGGTGCCGCCGGCCAGCGCCAGGGCCGGGGCCAGGACCAGCACCGGGTCGACGCCGCCGGGGCCGTTGGCCGACGTGACCACGGCCGAGTAGTGCCGGAGCTGCCAGCCAGCCAGCACGGCCAGCGCGATCAGGGCCAGGTCCGCGCCGGCCCGGGCAATGCCGGAGATGGCCGCCTGCCGGCCGCGGCGCTGCCGAGCGGCACCCGGGGCCAGCGTGCGCAGCGAAGGCCAGAGCAGCACCAGCGTGGCCCCGGCCGCGGTGGCGGCCAGGGCCAGCCAGGCGCCGGAGGGGAGCGCGGGCAGCCGCAGACCCGCCGTGTGCAGCGGCCCGGCCGTGGCCAGCAGGACGGCCAGCCGGGTCCCGGCCAGGCCACCGGCCGCGGTCGCGGCCAGGCACAGGATGACCGCCTCGGCCGCGTTGAGCCGGGCCAGCTGGGCCCGGGCCGTGCCCCGCGAGGCGAGCAGCGCCGACTCGCCTTCACGCTGGTCAGACAGGTAGGCCGCGGCAGCCGCGAGCGCCGCCGCGGCGACCAGCGCGAGCTCGAGGGCGCCGATCACGAGCAGCGAGCGGGCCACCGCCAGGCTGGCCGCGGTCGCCTGCAGCACCGCCGGGAGGTTCGTGGTCACCTGCAGGCTGGGCAGGGTGGCGGAGTTGGCCAGGGCCTGGCGCAGTGCGCTGGCCCGGTCCGCGGTCGCGGTGAGCTCGCCGACCGGGATCCGCCAGGTGTCCGGCTGGGCGACCCAGCTGGCCGCGTTGACGGCCAGCGGGCCGCCGAACGCGGCCGGGCTGACGGCCAGCGGGCCGACCGTGGTGAACCCGCCGGCCGTGCTGGTACCACTGGCCGCGATGGTGTTCAGGGCCCAGTACCCGGCCGCGGCCGCCGAGCCGGTCTCGGGCCGGAAAATCCCGGTGACCAGGAACCGGGCCGGCCGGCCGGATACCTGGTCCCGGGTCTGCAGCGCCGCGCCCGGGGCCAGGTGCGCGAGCAGCGCCGCGGCCTGCGGCAGCGCCGCCTGGACCGGCTGGCCAGGCCGGGGCGGCGCGGGCCAGTGCCCGGCCACCAGCACCGCGTGCGACCGGATGGCGCCGAACGCGGCCGCCTGGGTGAGCAGTACGTTGCCCTTGCCGGTCAGCCGGGCCAGGGCCGGGGTGGCCGCGGCCAGCCGCAGCGGGTCCGACCACACCGCCTGGTGCACGGTGACCGGCAGGCCGGGCAGCCGGGCCCGGATGGCGGCCCGCACGCCGGCCTGGTACGCGCCCGCCTGGCCCGCCGATACCGAGCCGGTGATGTCCAGGGCCGTGCCGGGTGCGGTGGCCAGCTGGCGGTGCGCGGCCTGCGGGAGGGCCGCCCCGGAGAACGACGCCAGCGCGGAGACCACGGCGGCGGTGACGAACACGGTCACCGCGGCGGCGGCCAGCACCAGCCGGTACGCGTTCATCCGGCGCAGCGTCATGGACCCCCGGAACAAGCGCACGGACCCCACGATAAGACGGCTGCCGCCCACCGGGCCCGTCCGGGCTTTTAGGAAAATTTCCTGTTAGCAAGCTGTGACCTGGGCTGCCGGTGAACGGCGCCTGGTGCGGGTAGGTCCAGGCCCACAGTGGAGGTGGGCACCGCCCCATAGCGCGGTGGCCGCGCGCGGGCCAGCATGGAGGGTGCCACTGGCCGGCACGCCCGGGATGGCACCGCGGGCGGTTGTTACGGAAACTTCACTAAACCGCCGCTCTGCCCGGCCAGCCGGGCCCTGGCCGGCTGGGGAGGCGGCCACGCCGATCCGGCGGTTCTCCGCTGACCGCGTCGTGACCAGTGAGTTTCCGGTGCGGACAGGATGCTGGCGGGAACCTGGGCGGCGCGGCGGCCCGGCGCCCGGGTTGCCCCGGAAAGCCAGGGTTAGGAGCGATGAACACGATATGAAAGCTTTAGCAGCGCTCTTGCGCGGCTTGCTCTTCCGGTAACATCTGGTGGCGGTCGCCACGCGGCCGCTCCGCGCACGCTGAGTCTCGCCGGGGGCACCCGATCCCGGCCCCTGCAGTGCACCGCCCCGTGCGCTTCACAATTCCAGTGCAGTTCATCACTTGCAGTGTGGTCAT
This sequence comes from uncultured Actinomycetes bacterium, assembly GCA_963834515.1. Taxonomy (GTDB): domain Bacteria; phylum Actinomycetota; class Actinomycetes; order Streptosporangiales; family Streptosporangiaceae; genus RYN-230. The sequence continues at coordinate 454,521 of CAWICB010000007.1, forward strand.
CGGACGCAGTGCCGCGTATCGCGCGGCGCGGTGCGGTACCGGCGAGAAGGGCTGAGGGAGCAAACCAGCTGTGAGCGGAACGATTGCCAGGCCGGCCCCGGACGGAGCGCCCGGGGGGTCACCGAGCGACCCGGCGGTGCCGCCTGGGCCGCGGGCCGGCTGGCGGGCGCCGGTCAATCTGGCCATCGCCATCTGCACCCTGCTGGCCCTGGCCCTGCGGCTGCTGCTGCTCAGCCGTCCCGGTTACCTGCTGGGCGTGACCGAGTACGACGACGGCCCGTATTTCGGCAGCGCGGTCATGCTGGTGCACGGGCTGCTGCCGTACAAGGAGTTCATCCTGGTCCAGCCGCCCGGCATCACCCTGCTCATGGTGCCCTCGGCGCTGCTGTCCAAGATCACCGGCACCGCGGCCGCGATGGCCTCGGGGCGGATACTGACCACCCTGGCCAGCACGGCCGGGGTGGCGCTGGCCGGCCTGCTGGTCCGGCATCGCGGCCTGCTGGTGGTCATCGTGACCTGCGGCATCATCGCGGTCTACCCGGACAGCGTCTATACCGCCCGGACCATCCTGGTTGAGCCATGGCTGGTGCTGTTCTGCCTGCTCGGCGCGCTGGCCCTGTTCGACGGCGACCGGCTGACCGGCAGCCGGAAACGGCTCTTCTGGGGCGGCGCGGCGTTCGGCTTCGCGGGCTGCGTGGAGGTCTGGGCTATTTTCCCGGTCATCGTGCTGGCCTGCATGTTCCTGCCGCGGTTCCGGCGGCTGGCGGTGTTCGTGGGCGGGCTGGCGGCCGGGTTCCTGGTGCCCACGCTGCCGTTCGCCGCGCTGGCCCCGAAACGGTTCTACGACAGCCTGTACGTGGCCCAGGTGGCGCCTCGGGCCGGCTCGGCCCGGGTGCCGCTCGGCGTCCGGCTGAGCAACATGATCGGCGTCATCAACCTGCACCTCGGCCCGCACCCGCGGCTGCTGATCGAGACCCTTACCGTTGTGCTCATCGTGGCCGTGGCCCTGGTGATCGCCGCAGGCTGGCTGCTCAGCCGCCGGCCACCGCCACAGCTGGACTGGTTCGCGCTGATCACCACGGCCGTGGTGGTGGTCATGTTCCTGTGGCCGGACCAGTTCCACTACCACTTCGCCGCGTTCCTGGCCCCGTTCTTCGCGCTGTCCATCGCGCTGCCGCTGGGCCGGCTGCTCGACGTGCTCGGCCCGGGCACGTCGTGGCTGCCGGAGCACCGGGCGGCCGAGCTGTGGAAGCCGGCCGTGGCACTGGCCTCGCTGGCTATTGTGCTGCTGGCCATGGCCCAGGGCAGCCATGAAGCGCGCCTCCAGCTGCCCCTTGGGCCGGTCCCCGCCCAGGTCCAGCGGATCATCCCGAAGGGCGCCTGTGTCGGCACCGACCAGGTCTCCTACCTGCTGATGGGCAACCGGTTCAGCCCGGACCAGGCCAGCTGCCCGCACATGCTCGACGGCCTGGGCAGCGACCTGGCCTTCTCCAACGGGCTCAAGCCGTCTACCGGCGCGGGCAACGTCAAGGCTGTGCGGGCGCTGTGGTGGGACGAGTTCACCAGGGCCAAGTTCATCTGGCTGTCCTACAACGCCTACCGCCGGGTGGCCTGGTACCCCGCGTTGCGGGCCTACTTCAAGGACAACTTCGTGCTGGTCTTCAGGCACAGCTGGCACGACTCGCTGTACGCCCGCAAAGGCACGCACTAGGCCCGGTCAGCCCGGGCAGTAGCCGGTGCTGGCGTCGTAACCGGTGTAGTTCTCGGCCAGCGACGTGGCCGCGGCCCGTGACGTGGTCACGTAGCGCAGCTGGGCCAGCTGCAGCTCGGTCTCCATCGGGTCGCCGCCCGGCGTGGTGTGCAGCATGGTCGTCATCCACCAGGAGAAGTGGGTCCGCCGCCACACCCGGTCCAGGCTGTTCGCCGAGTACCCGTCGGCCAGGGCCGGGTCGCCGTGTTTCAGCAGGTGGTCCAGCGCGTCCGCCAGCGCGGCCACGTCGCCCAGGGCCAGGTTGAGGCCCTTGGCGCCAGTGGGTGGCACGATGTGCGCCGCGTCGCCGGCCAGGAACAGCCGCCCGTAGCGCATCGGGGCGCTGACGAAGCTGCGCATCGGGGTGATGGCCTTGTCCAGGATGGGGCCTTCCTTGAGCTCCCAGCCGGGCAGGCCGAACCTGGTCTGCAGCTCGGCCCAGATCCGCTCGTCGGGCCACGCGGCGATGTCCTCGTCCACCGGGACCTGCAGATACAGCCGGCTGACCTGCGGGCTGCGCAGGCTGTGCAGGGCGAAGCCGCGGGGATGGCGGGCGTAGATGAGCTCATCGGTGGACGGCGGGACGTCGGCCAGCACCCCCAGCCAGGCGTACGGGTAGTCGCGCTGCCAGGTGGCCAGCCGGCGGCCCGGGATGGCGGGCCGGCTGATGCCGTGGAACCCGTCGCAGCCCGCGATCACGTCGCAGCTCACCACCCGGCGGGTGCCGTCCGCGCTGGTGTAGCGGAGCAGTGGCCGGCTGGTGTCCAGCTCCGCCACCTCGGTGCCGGACACCTCGAACTCAAGCTGGGCCCCGGCCGCCAGCCGGGCCGCGATCAGGTCCTTGACGATCTCGGTCTGCGCGTACACGGTGACGGTCCGGCCGGTCAGCTCGCGGAAGTCGATGTGCTGCCGCCGCCCGGCGAACTGCAGGTAGATGCCGCCGTGCTGCAGGCCCTCCCGGTCCAGCCGCTGGCCAGGCCGGCCTGCCGGAGCAGGCGCACGCTGCCGTCCTCGAGCAGCCCGGCCCGCTGCCGCGCCTCGCAGTAACCGCGGCTGCGGTCCTCGACCAGCACCGAGTCGATCCCGCGCAGCGCGAGCAGATGGGACAGCAGCAGCCCGGCCGGGCCAGCCCCGATGATGCCAACCTGGGTGCGCGCGGTGCTGCTGGTGGTCATCAGAACGGGTACGGGGCGATCTCGCTGCGCATGGTGACCCAGCGGGTCTCGGTGAACGCGTCCAGGTTGGCCGTGCCGCCGAACCGGGCCCCGGTGCCCGAGGCCCCGATGCCACCGAACGGGGTGTTCGGCGCGTCGTCCACGGTCTGGTCGTTGATGTGCACGATGCCGGTCGGGATCTGCCGGGCCAGGTCCAGGCCGCGCAGCGGGTCCCGGGTCAGGATGCCCAGGGACAGCCCGTACTCGGTGTCGGCGGCCAGCTTGGCCGCCTCGGCCGCGGTGGAGAACCGGATTACCGGGGCCACCGGGCCGAACACTTCGCTGGCGTAGGCGGGCATGGCCGGGGCGACCTCGGCCAGCACCGTCGGCTGGTAGAACAGCCCCTGGTACGTGCCGCCCGCGGCCAGCCGGGCACCGGCGTCCACGCTGCCGGTGACCAGGGCGTGCACCTTGTCCCGCTGCCGCTCGTCGATGATCGGGCCGAGCGCCACCTGCCCGCTGGCCGGGTCACCGACCGGGAGGTGGCCGGCCTTCTCGGCCAGCGCGGCCACGTAGTCGTCGTAGACCGCGTCGTGCACCAGATGCCGCCCGGTGGTCATGCAGATCTGGCCCTGGTGCAGGAACGAGCCCCACGCACCAGCCGAGGCGGCCGCGGCCACGTCGGCGTCGTCGAGCACGATCAGGGCCGAGTTGCCGCCCAGTTCCAGGTGCACCCGCTTGAGGTGCTGGCCGGCCAGCGCGCCGACGTGCCGCCCGGCCGCGGTCAACCCGGTGAACGAGATGATCCGCACCACGGGGTCGGTGATCAGCGTCTCACCCGCGTCCGGGCCGCCCGGCAGCACGTGCAGCACGCCCTCGGGCAGCCCAGCTTCCTCGAACACCCGGGCCAGCACCACCCCGCCGCACACCGCGGTCCGCGGGTCCGGCTTCAGCACCACCGCATTGCCCAGGGCCAGCGCCGGGGCCACCGAGCGGACAGCCAGGATCTGCGGGAAGTTGAACGGCGAGATCACCCCGACCACCCCGGCCGGCACCCGCTCGGCCCAGCTCAGGTGCGGTGACTCGGACGGCAGCAGCTCACCGTAGGGCCGGGACGGCAGGGTGGCGGCCTCGAAGATCTCCTCGGTGGCTACGTGCGTCTCGAACTGCGCCGCTGGGCCGATCTTGCCGCCCTCCCGGATGCTCCACTGCTCGATCTCGGCCGCGTTGGCCAGCCAGATGTCACCGGCCCGGCGCAGCAGGGCCGACCGCTCGGTGTGCGGCAGCGCCGCCCAGGCGGGCTGGGCGGCGGCCGCCGCGGCCGCCGCGGCCGTGATGTCGGCCGGGGCGCCGATGCCGGTGCGGCCCAGTTCCTGGCCGGTGGCCGGCTCGGTCACTGGGGCCTCGCCACCCGTGGCGGCCCGCCACCCGCCGCTGAACACCTTGCCGCGCCACGTCGCCTCATCGAGAAATGCCACGGAATGCTCCTTGGTCACCGCGTGCGGCCCTGGGAAAGTCTGTTCGCTGAACGAACACGAGTTCTGAACTCGAACATTGTGAATCTAGGGGACCAGGCTGGGCAGTGTCAACGAGACGTGCTACCCCTAGGACCATGCAGCACACTCGGCAGCAGGACATGGAGTACGGGATCAGCGAGCTCGGCCAGGTGGACCACCATGTGCACCCCGCGCTGGCCACCGATCTGGACGCGGCCGAGTTCGAGGAGCTGATCACCGAGTCCGACCGCCCGGTCCCCGCCGGGATGACCCAGTTCGACTCCCAGCTCGGCATGGCCATCCGCCGCTGGTGCGCGCCGGTCCTCGGCCTGGAGCCGTTCGCCCCGCCCGCCGCCTACCTGGCCCAGCGGGCCGCGCTGGGCGGTGCGGAGGTGACCCGGCGGTTGCTGCGGGCCAGCCGGACCAGCCACTTCCTGGTCGACACCGGCTACCTGCGGGCGGGCATGCTCAGCCTGGACGGCCTGGCCGAGGCGGCGGGTGCCCGGGCCGACGAGGTCGTCCGGCTGGAGACGGTGGCCGAGCAGGCGGTGCTGGCCGGGGACGGCAGCGCGGACGGGTTCGCCGGCCGGTTCGCCGAGGCGCTGGCCGAGCAGGTCCCGGCTGCGGTGGGACTGAAGAGCATCGTCGGCTACCGGTACGGTCTCGACTTCGACCCGGCCCCGCCGACCCGGGTCGAGGTGACCGCGGCGGCCGCGGGCTGGCTGCACCAGATCGAGGTCACCGGGCAGATCCGGGTGGCCGACCCGGTCCTGCTCCGCCACCTGCTGTGGGCCGGGCTGTCCCACGGGCTGCCGCTGCAGCTGCACACCGGGTTCGGCGACCCGGACGCCGACCTGCGCCGCTGCAACCCGCTGCTGCTGCGCGGCTTCATCGAGCGGGCCGAAGCCACCGGCGTGCCGATCATGCTGCTGCACTGCTACCCGTTCCACCGCGAGGCCGGCTACCTGGCCATGGCGTACCCGCACGTGTACCTGGACGTCGGGCTGGCGGCCAACTACCTCGGCGCGCGGGCCACCGCCGTGGTGGCCGAGTCACTGGAGCTGGCGCCGTTCGGCAAGGTGCTGTTCTCCTCCGACGCCTGGGGGCCGCCGGAGCTGCACTACCTGGGGGCGCTGCTGTGGCGCCGGGCTACGGCCCGGGTGCTCAGCGAGTGGGTGGCAGACGGCGAGTGGGACGAGGCCGAGGCGCTCCGGGTCGCGGCCATGATCGGCGGCGAAAACGCCCGCCGGGTCTACGGCCTGGACTGACCGCGCGGCTGGTACGTTCGCCATGTCCGAAGCCAGACGAACGGAGGCACAATGCCGGCTAAGGGAAACGCGGAATGGAAGGGCGACCTGCGCGAGGGAAGCGGCACCTTCACCGCGGGGGACAGCATCAGCGGCGGGTACACGTACAAGTCCCGGTTCGAGGACGGCCCCGGTTCCAATCCCGAGCAGCTGATCGCCGCGGCCCACGCGGCCTGCTTCTCGATGGCGCTGTCCAACGCGCTGGCCGAGGCCGGGACGCCGCCGCAGTCGGTCCAGACGGACGCCACGGTGACGCTCCGGCTGGTGGACGGGGCGCCCACCATCAGCAAGATCGCCCTGGTCACCACCGGGCGGGTGCCAGGCCTCGATGCGGCCGCCTTCGCCGCGGCGGCCGAGGACGCCAAGAAGAACTGCCCGGTGAGCCGGGCGCTGGCCGCTGTCCCGGAGATCACGCTGGAGGCGTCGCTGGCCGGGTGACTGTCCGGTGCAGGTCTCATACTGCTTAGTTACTTAACACTCAGTGTGATGGATATCACCGTCCGTAGGCTCACTAGTTGAGAACGTGGCATCACTGAGCGTGCCCCGGTATGGCAGCGTGAATGGCTGCATGACCGGCAATGGCGCGATGCGGCCTTGGGGGGCAGCAGCAGTGGTGCATGTCAACAACTTCAGCTACGGCCCGGTCACGCCGGTGCTCGGCTACGTGATGTCCTGCCTGGGCTGCTTCCTGGGCTTGCGGTGCACCACCCGGGCCCGCGCCACCCGGGGCGCTCAGCGGGGCCGCTGGCTGCTGCTGGCCACGGTGTCGATCGCGACCACCGGGATCTGGGTCATGCACTTCGTCGCGATGCTCGGCTTCACCATCCCGGGCCAGACCATCACCTACAACGTGCCGGTCACCATCCTGTCCATGGTCATCGCCGTGCTGGTGGTCGGGACCGGGCTGCTCATCGTGGGCTTCGGCGGGTCCGGGCGGCGCCCGCTGCTGCTCGGCGGGATCATCATCGGGTTCGGCGTGGCCAGCATGCACTACATCGGCATGGCGGCCATGGACATGCCCGACGTCGTCCGGTACAGCACCGCCCTGGTGGCACTGTCCATCGTCATCGCGGTGGTGGCCGGCACGGCCGCGCTGTGGGCCGCGCTCCGGCTGAGCACGGTGTGGGCCACCCTGGCCGCATCGCTCATCATGGGCGTGGCGGTGAGCGGTATGCACTACACGGGCATCGCCGCGATGCGGGTGTACGCCAGCCGGGGTCCCGGCGCGATGGCCGGCATGCGGGGCGGGGTGAGCGCGCAGGCGTTCCTGCTGCCGCTCATCATCGGGATCAGCCTGCTGGCATTCATCCTGACCGTGGTCATCTCGCTGTCCCCGACCGAGGCGGAGATCCGGGAGGACGACGCGCTGATGGCCCGCATCTCGGGCTATCCGCACCAGCCCGCGCCGGAGGCGGCCGACAGCCGTCCCGGCCCCTGGTTCAGCCCGGACGCCTAGGCCCGGAGCGGACCGGAGGATCCATCCGTTTTTTTCCCGGCTGCGGGATGTTTTTGGCCGGGCTTCAGGTTGCCCCAAGGTAGGCATGCTGCTGAATGGGGAACGCCTGGTGACAACTGTGATAGCTGTCGTTGCCGCGCTGACCGCGGCGTTCTGCTTCGCAGAAGCGTCCCTGGTCCAGCAGACCGTGGCCCGGGCGGCCGGCGCGGAGGAGGTGCTGCGCCTCCGGCTGCTGCTCGACCTGGCCCGCCGGCCGCGCTGGCTGGCCGGGATCGGGCTGGATGCGATGTCCTTTTTTATCCTGGCCCTGGCCCTGGCGTTCGGCCCGCTGGCCCTGGTCCAGCCGCTGGCGTCGCTGGACGTGCTGTTCGTGCTGCCACTGATCGCGCACCGGCAGCGGCGCCGTCTTACTCTGGGTGACGGGATCGGCGCGCTCGCGGTGGCGGCCGGCATCGCCACGTTCCTGGCCATCGCCACCCCGAGCGGCGGCACGGCCGTGCCGCACCTGGCCGCCTGGGCGCCGGTGTTCCTGGGCGCCGCCCTGCTGAGCGGGCTGTGCGCGCTGGCCGGCCTGCGGGTCGAGGGAAAAGCCCGGGTGATCTGGCTGGCCGTGGCGGCGGGCGCCGTGTACGGGGTACTCGACGCGCTGGCCAAGGCGTCGGTGGACCTGCTGGCCAGCCATGGGCTGGCCGTGCTGACCAGCTGGGAGCCGTGGGCGCTGCTGCTGGCCGGGATCACCGGGGCGCTGCTCGGGCAGAGCGCGTTCAGCTCGGGCGCGCTGTCGCTCAGCCTGCCGGTCATCGGCACGCTGGCGCCGATCACCGCGGTGCTCATCGGGGCCACCGTGTTCGGCGAGCAGCTGGCCACCGCGGCCTGGCAGCTCGGCGTGCAGCTCGGCGCCGGTGCGCTCGCGGTAGCAGGCATCTTCCTGCTCAGCCGGTCCTCGATCGTGGCCGCCGAGACCGCGGCGCCGCAGGACCGGGTTCCGGCCCGGGTGGGCGCCATGGCCCTGAACGGGTCCGATTGCACAAGCTGACCCGGTACGGCGTAACAATTAAGCCATGAGCAAGCAGCCCGTACCGCCGCCGCCGGGGAATACCCCTAACCGCCCGGCGCCGCCCCCGCCGCCGGGCTGGCGGCACTGGCTGTGGCCAATCGCGCTGCTGGCCGCCCTGGTGCTGTTCCTCTTCCTGCCCCGGGTCGGGACTCCGTCGGTGAACCTCAGCTACTCGGCGTTCCTGAGCGACGTCAGCGCGCACAAGATCAAGACGTTCACACTGGACAACAGCACCGGGTCCACCGCCCCGGCCACCGGCACGCTGACCAACGGCGACGGCTACACCACGGTCATCCCGCTGCCGTTCGCCGGCACCCCGCTGCAGACGTCGCTGGACAAGGCCAACGTGCAGCATCAACGCGGCCGCCCCGAGCAGCGGGCTGGGCACCGAGCTGCTCTACTGGCTCATCCTGCTGGCCCCGTTCATCCTGGTCTTCTGGCTGGTCCGGCGGATGTCCCGGGCCGGGGCCGCGGCCGGCCCGCTGGGCGGGATCATGGGCGTCGGCCGGGCCCGGGCCAAGGTGTTCGACGCTGAGCGGCCGGACACCAAGTTCTCCGACGTCGCGGGCTACGCGTCGGCCAAACGGGAGATCAGCGAGGTGGTCGACTTCCTGAAGAACCCGGATCGCTATTCGCGGCTCGGCGCGGTGCCGCCGCGCGGCGTGCTGATGGTCGGCCCGCCCGGCACCGGCAAGACGCTGCTGGCCCGGGCGGTGGCGGGCGAGGCCGGGGTGCCGTTCATCTCGGTCACCGGGTCCAGCTTCGTGGAGCTGTTCGTCGGCGTGGGCGCGGCCCGGGTGCGGGACCTGTTCGGTGAGGCGCGCAAGCGCGCCCCGTGCATCATCTTCATCGACGAGATCGACGCCATCGGCCAGCGCCGCGCGGGCGCGGGCGCGGTGGTCTCCAACGACGAGCGGGAGCAGACGCTCAACCAGCTGCTGGCCGAGATGGACGGGTTCGACACCTCCCAGGGCATCGTGGTGCTGGCCGCCACCAACCGCCCCGAGGTGCTCGACCCGGCGCTGCTGCGGCCGGGCCGGTTCGACCGGCAGATCACCATCCCGCTGCCCAACCTGAACGAGCGGGCCGCCATCCTGGCCGTGCACTGCCGGGGCAAGCAGCTTGCGCCGGACGTGGACCTGGACGCGGTGGCCCGCGGTACCCCCGGATTCTCCGGCGCCGATCTGGCCAACCTGGTCAACGAGGCGGCCATCCACGCGGTCCGGGCCAACCACGACAAGATCACGATGGCCGACTTCAGCGATGCCCGGGACCGGATCCTGCTCGGCAGCCGGGCCGACTCGAACCTGCTGCTGCCCGAGGAGAAACGCGCGGTCGCGGTGCACGAGTCCGGGCATGCGCTGGTCGCGGCGCTGTCCGAGCACGCCGACCCGGTGGCCAAGGTGACCATCCTGCCCGCCGGCCAGGCCCTCGGCGTCACCGAGCAGCTGCCGCTGGTGGAGCGGCACCTGTACGGCGAGGACTACCTCACCGAGTCGCTCGCGGTCCGGCTGGGCGGGCGAGCGGCTGAGCTGGTCGAGCTCGGCCAGGGGTCCACGGGCGCGGCCAACGACCTGGCCTCCGCCACCGAACTGGCCATCAAGATGGTCCGCGAGTTCGGCCTGTCCAGCAAGCTCGGCCCGGTCGGCTACCCGGAGGGCGGATCGATGTTCCTCAGCGGCAGCGGCCCCGGGCTGTCCAGCCGGCCGTTCGCCGAGTCCACTCAGGCGGTGATCGACGCCGAGGTGTCCCGGCTGCTCCGCGAGGCCGAGCAGCACTCCATCGCGCTGCTCCGCGACCATCACGACGAGCTGTGCCGGCTGGCCGACCTGCTCATCGAGAAGGAGACAGTGGACGGCGACGAGGTTTACCGGCTGCTCGGCCTGCCGGTGCCGGAACACCGCCCGGAGCAGCAGCAGCAGCAGATCGCGCCGACCCGGGTCGGCGCGCCCGCCGTGCCGGCGCACGCGGCCAGCCCGCCGAAGCGGGAGCCGCCGCAGCCGTCCTGACCTGGTGGCGTGACCTGGCCGGAAGCACTAGGCTCGGGCCATGCGCGTGAGCACACCTGTCAGCCAGTGGTGGCGCCGCCGGTAGGCGGTTGCTGGTTCGCGCGCAGTCAGGCCATCCAGAAGCGACCGTCCGGCTACGGCGGTCGCTTCTTCGCGTCCGCCCCGGGGCTGGCAGAAGGCAGGGACCAGGTGGACCCGCAGGTGATCCAGCGGACAGAATTCGTCACGGCCGGTGGCGTGCGGGTGAGGCGCACCGCCGAGCCGCTGCGCCCGGAAGTCCTGGACGGCATCACCCGGCAGGCCGATGAGCGGCGCGGTGGCGTGCTCAGCTCCGGGATGGAATACCCAGGCCGGTACAGCCGCTGGCACCTGGCCTACATCGATCCCTGCGCGGAGATCGTGGCCCGCGGGCGGCGGATCGCGGCCCGGGCGCTGAACGAGCGGGGCGCGGTCCTGCTGCCGGTGCTGGGTGCGGCCCTGCTCCGGGCCGGTGAGCTGGTGCCCGGCCCGCCGGGCCAGCTCGAAGTGGTAATCCCCGAGCCGGCCGGCCTGGTCGCCGAGGAGGACCGCAGCCGCCGGCCGACCGTGTTCTCCGCCGTCCGCGAGATCATCGCCGCGTTCGCCGGGGACGATCCGCACCTCGGCCTGTACGGCGCGTTCGGCTACGACCTGGCCTTCCAGTTCGAGCCGGTCCGGCTGCGCGCGGACCGCCCGGCGGACCAGCGTGACCTGGTCCTGCATCTGCCCGACGAGCTGTACGTGGTGGACCGCAAGCGCGAGTTCGCCGCCGTCTACCGGTACGAGTTCGAGGTGGGCGGGATCAGCACCGCGGGGTTGTCCCGCACCACGCCCCGCGCGCCGGCTGGGGGCCAGCGGGCCGCCGCGGGCGTTAAGCAGGATGGGGCTGCGCGCCGGCCGGAGCCGGGCTCGTACGCGCGCATCGTTCAGCAGGCCAAGCAGCGGTTCGCCCGGGGTGACCTGTTCGAGGTGGTGCCCAGCCACGTGTTCCATGGCCGGTGCGATTCACCGGCCGCGTTCTATGACCAGCTACGCCGGACAAACCCGGCCCCGTATGAGTTTTTCTTCAACCTGGGGGAAGAGGAGTGCCTGGTCGGCGCCTCGCCGGAGATGTACGTGCGGGTCAGCGGGGACCGGGTGGAAACGTGCCCGATCTCCGGCACTATCCGGCGGGGCGCCGATCCGCTGGCTGATGCGGAGAACATCCGGGCCCTGCTCAACTCGGCCAAGGACGAATCTGAGCTGACCATGTGCACCGACGTGGACCGGAACGACAAGTCCCGGGTCTGCGTGCCGGGCAGCGTGCGGGTGATCGGCCGACGGCAGATCGAGATGTACAGCCGGCTGATCCACACCGTGGACCACATCGAGGGGCGGCTGCGGCCCGGGCTGGACGCCCTGGACGCGTTCCTCACCCACATGTGGGCGGTCACCGTGACCGGCGCGCCCAAGACCTGGGCCATGCAGTTCATCGAGGACCACGAGGGCGGCCCGCGGCGCTGGTACGGCGGGGCGGTCGGGGTAATCGGCTTCGACGGCAGCATGAACACCGGGCTGACGCTGCGCACCGCGCACATCACCGGCGGGGTGGCCGCGGTCCGGGCGGGCGCCACGCTGCTGTTCGAGTCCGACCCGATGGCCGAGGAGCGGGAGACCGAGCTCAAGGCGCGGGCGCTGCTGGAGACGCTGGCCGGGACGCAGCCGCCCGGCCCGGGCGCCGCCCTGCACGAGAGCACGGCTGAGACCCGGGCCGCGGGCCGGCCCGGCGAGGGACTGCGGGTGCTGCTGGTGGACCATCAGGACTCGTTCGTGCACACGCTGGCCGGGTACTTCCGCGAGCACGGCGCCGAGGTGCTGACGCTGCGCGCCGGGCTGCCCGCCGCGGCCATCGATGACTACGCACCCGACCTGGTGGTGCTCTCACCCGGGCCCGGCCGGCCGTCCGACTTCGACTGTGCCGCCCTGCTCGGCATGGTGGCCGAACGCGGCCTGCCGGTGTTCGGTGTATGCCTCGGCCTGCAGGCCATGGTCGAGCAGGCCGGCGGGGAGCTGGCCCTGCTGGCCGAGCCCGCGCACGGCAAGCCGGGGCAGGTGCGCCGGCTGGATAGCGGGACCGGCGCGGATTGCGGGCTGCTGGCCGGGCTGCCCGCGGAGTTCACCGCGGCCCGTTACCACTCGCTGTACGCCGTCCCGGAGCAGGTCAAGGGCGGTTACCGGGTGACCGCGGTCACCCCGGACGGGGTGGTGATGGCCATCGAGGACGACCGTGCCGGGCGCTGGGCGGTGCAGTTCCACCCGGAGTCGATCCTGACCGCCACCGGCCGGGCCGGGCATCAGGTCATCGGCAACGTGCTCCGGCTGGGCCGGGCCCGGATGACCGCACCAGCCAGCGCCGATGTCCGCGCCCCCCGGTAGGGTGCCGTGCCATGAGACCTGTTCAGCCCGAGGTGTTCCTGATCGCCCGGCCCGCCATCGACTACGACCAGATGGCCGCCTACCTGCGGGAGGTGGGTGGGGAGAACTGGCTGGAACGGCTGGACCGCGGCGAGCTGGATGACGCGCAGAACCTGGCCGAGTTCGCCGGCAAGACGTGCTATCGCGCCTGGGAGCCCGGGCTGAACCCGAACGTGAGCAAGGTGCGCAACGATCACGCGGCGTACCTGACCAACATCCTCAAGTCGGCGCACGGTTCGGTGCTGGAGCACGCCAGCTTCACGTTCGTCCTGCACAATATATCTCGTGTGGCGACACATGAACTGGTCCGCCATCGCCCGGGGACGGCGGTGTCGCAGGAGTCGCTGCGGTTCGTCCGGCTGGATGACATCCCGTTCTGGTTCCCGGACTGGGCCCGGGAGGACCCGGAGCTGATGAAGCGGGCCACCGCGCTGCTGGACCAGATGGAGGAGATGCAGCGCTGGATGGCGGCCCACTTCGGGCTGGACGACGCCGGTGTGCCGTTCCACGAGAAGAAGCACAAGACGTCGTTCATGCGGCGGCTGGCCCCGGACGGGGTGGCCACCGGCATCGTCTGGACGGCCAATATCCGGACCCTGCGGCACACCATCGAGGCGCGTACCGATCCCGGCGCCGAGGAGGAGATCCGTCTGGTGTTCGGCAAGATCGCCGAGCTGATGCGGGCCGAGGCGCCGCTGCTGTTCGGCGACTACGAGATCCAGGACGGGACCTGGGTTCCGAAGTACCGGAAGGTCTGAGCGGCGGGAGGGCCCAGCTGACCCAGGATTCGGCCGTGCATGCGGTGGTGGCTCTGGCCCTGCCCGCGGTGGAGGCCTTCGATCTGGCCATCGCCGCGCAGGTCTTCGCCGATCCAGGCCGCCGAAGCGCTATGACTTCACCGGGAAGGCAGGCCCAGTGGCTCGAACGTCCTGTGCCGCCGGGGTACCGCCGCCAACCTGCGCCGGCACCTGGCCCGCGATGCCGGCACCACGCCCACGTCCTACCGGGCCGCGTACCGGGGCACCAGGCAGCTGGGTCGCCGGGCCGGCATCAGGCAGAATCCGTTCGACAGCGGGCAGTCGGGCCCCTCGTCACCCGGCTAGGGGTCAGGCTCGGTGAGGCCCTCCTGCAGCGCAACATCGGCGGCCGGATCACCCCGGCCGTCATCCAGGACATCGCCTACGCCGGCTACCTGGTCGACACCAAGGCCCCGCAAGGCCCGTATTTCGAGGTCGCGGTCATTCACCACACCGACTGCGGCTCGACCCTGCTGGCTGACGATGAACTGCGCCATGGCTTCGCCGAGCGGATCGGGGCGGACGAGAGGACGCTGGCTGACACGCCGGTCCTGGACCCGGCCCGGACGGTCCGGACCGATGTCGAGCGGGTGCTGTGGGCGGCGGAGATCCCGCAGAACATCCGGGTCTCGGGGCACGTCTACGACGTCCAGACGGGCCTCGTCACCACCATCGTCGACGCGAAATCCAGGAAGTGACGTCCAGCCGGTCATCGGCCCCGGCCGGCTGACCGGCCCGGCTGCGCGGGGGCCGGCTGCGCAGGGGCCGGCTGCGCAGGGCCGGCTGGCCCTACGATGATGCGATGACATCCGCTGGGTACCTCCGCTTTCCGCATGTGCACGGTGACCTCGTCACGTTCATCGCCGAGGACGACGTGTGGCTGGCCCCGGTCAGCGGCGGCCGGGCCTGGCGGCTGTCCGCCGACCGGGCCGAGGCCGCCTACCCCCGGTTCGCCCGGGACGGAGCCTCGGTGGCCTGGATGAGCTGGCGGGACGGGCCGGCCGAGATCTACCTGGCCGGGTCGGACGGGTCGGCCCCCGGCCGCCGGCTCACCTACTGGGGCGAGCAGGCGGCCGCGGTGTGCGGCTGGACGCCGGACGGCGAGGTCATTGCGCTGACCGCCACCGGCCAGCCGTTCGAGCGCCAGTTCTGGGCGCACGCCGTGCCGCCTGACGGCGGCCCGTCCCGGCTGCTGCCGTTCGGCCCGGTGGCTGGGCTGGCGATGGGGGACACCGCCCAGGCGCTGCTCAACGGCAGCTGGGGCCGGGACCCGGCGTACTGGAAGCGGTACCGGGGCGGCACCGCGGGCCGGCTGTGGACCGCTGCCGCGGGCGGCCCGTTCCAGCGCATCCTGGCCGGCCTCAACGGGCAGTTCGCCGATCCCATGCTGGTCGGTGACCGGCTGGCCTTCCTGTCCGATCATGAGGGCACCGGGAACGTGTACTCGTGCCTGCTGGACGGTTCGGACCTGCGGCGGCACACCGACCACGACGGCGGTTACGCCCGGCAGGCCGCGACCGACGGGCGCCGGGTCGTGTACCAGTGCCGCGGCGAGCTGTGGCTGCTCGACGAGCTCAGCCCGGACAGCGAGCCGCGCCCGGTACCGGTCAGCCTGGGCTCGGCGTCCACCGCGCTGGTTCCCCGGCTGATCTCGGCCGAGGACCACCTCGGCGGCCTGTCCTGCGACTACACCGGGCGGGCCAGCGCGGTGGTGGTCCGCGGCACGCTGCACTGGCTGACCCACCGGGACGGGCCGGCCCGGGCGCTGGCCGTGTCCCCGGACGCGCGGGCCCGGCTGCCCCAGGTGCTCGGCCGCACCGGCCAGGTGGCCTGGATCAGTGACGCCGGGGGAGCCGACGCGATCGAGATCGCGCCGGCCGGTGGCCCGGAGCTGGCGCCCGGCCCACCGATGGCGGGAACCGCACCCGCTGGCCCGCGCCGGCTGGCCGAGGGCCAGCTCGGCCTGGTCAGCGAGCTGGCCGCGGCGCCCGACGGGTCCAGCCTGGCCGTGGCGGCCCGCGACGGGCGGCTGCTGCTGGTGGACGTGGCCAGCGGCGCGGTCAGCCAGCTGGCCGAGTCCGGGGACGGCACGGTGTCCGGGCTGGCCTACACGCCTGACTCGGCCTGGCTGGCCTGGGCCCACCCGGGCCCGCAGCCGCTGAGCCGGATCAAGCTGGCCCGGCTGGCCGACGGGCTGGTGGTGGACGCGACCGAGGGCCGGTTCGTCGACACCGAGCCGGCGTTCACCGGGGACGGGAAATACCTGGCCTTCCTGTCCGCCCGGATCTTCGACCCGGTGTATGACGCGCACTTCTTCGACCTGTCGTTCCCGTACGGTTCGCGGCCCTACCTGGTCCCGCTGGCGGCCGGCACGCCGTCGCCGTTCGCCCCGCTCACCGCCGGCCGGCCGCCCGGCGACGGGCCGGACAAGCCGGCCGGCCGGACGGCGGGGACGGCGCGGCGGGCCGCGGCACAGCAGGCGGCGGCGCGGCGGGCGGCGGCGCGGCGGGCGGCGATGCGGCCGGCCAGGGCCCGGCCGAGACGGACGAGCCGCCGCCAGTGACGGTCGACGTGGACGGGCTGGCCGGGCGGGTGCTCAGCGTCCCGGTGGCCGAGTCACGGTACGAGTCGCTGCGCGCCCTGGCGGGCGGGCTGGCCTGGCTCCGGGAGCCGGTCATCGGGGTGCTCGGCGAGGGCGCCGCGGTGCCCGACGGCAGCAGCCCCGGGCCGTCCTGGAACGTTTCGACCTGGCCAAGCGCAAGGCCACCGACCTGGTCACCGGGCTGGACTGG
The DNA here is from genome assembly GCA_963834515.1 of uncultured Actinomycetes bacterium. Taxonomy (GTDB): domain Bacteria; phylum Actinomycetota; class Actinomycetes; order Streptosporangiales; family Streptosporangiaceae; genus RYN-230. Next base: position 470,811 of record CAWICB010000007.1, read on the forward strand.
TTCGAGGTCAGCGGCGACGGCGAGTGGCTGGTGGTGCGGGACGGCACTGACCTGAAGGTGGTCCCGGCCCAGCGCAAGGCGGACCCGGACGGCGACGACACAGTCGAGGTGGACCTGTCCCGGGCCCGTTTCATGGCCGACCCGGCCGCCCAGTGGCGGCACGCCTACGCCGAGGCCAACCGGTACATGCGGCACGACTTCTGGGTGCCGGACATGGCCGGCGTGGACTGGGACGGGGTGTCCGAGGAGTACCGGCCGGTGCTGCAGCGGGTCGGCACCCCCGGCGAGTTCGCGGACCTGCTCTGGGAGGTGGCCGGCGAGCTGGGCAGCTCGCACGCCTACATCCGGCCCGCCCGCCAGCCGGGCGAAGATGGGGACGGCCAGCCGGGGCTGCTCGGCGCCGACCTGGCCCGGGACCCGGACGGCCGCTGGCGGATCGCCCGGGTGCTGCCCGGCGAGTCCTCCGACCCGCGCGCCCGGTCGCCGCTGGCCACGCCGGGGGTGCCGGTCCGGGATGGCGACCTCCTGCTGGCCGTGGACGGCCAGCCGGTGGACCCGCTGGCCGGGCCCGGCCCGCTGCTGGTCGGCGCCGCGGGCAAGCCGGTGGAGCTGACCGTGGCCAGCGCCGACGGGGCGGTGCGCCGGTTCGCGGTGACGCCGCTGGACAGCGAGCGGCGGCTGCGCTACCAGGACTGGGTGGCGGGCAAGCGGCGGCTGGTCCGGGAGCTGTCCGGTGGCCGGGCCGGCTACCTGCACATCCCGGACATGATGGGCGAGGGCTGGGCGCATTTCCACCGTGACCTGCGGGTCGAGATGGCCCGGGACACGCTGATCATGGACATCCGGATGAACCGTGGCGGCCACGTGTCTGAGCTGGTGGTGGAGAAGCTGGCCCGGCGCATCATGGGCTGGGACATGCCGCGCGGGCAGCAGCCGGTCACCTACCCCCGGGACACCCCGCGCGGCCCGGTGGTCGCGCTGGCCGACGAGAACGCCGGGTCGGACGGCGACATGGTCACCGCGGCCATCAAGATCCTCGGCCTCGGCCCGGTGGTGGGCGCCCGCACCTGGGGCGGGGTGATCGGCATCGGCGAGCCGTTCCGGCTGATCGACGGCACCGGGATGACCGTGCCGCGCTACGCCATCTGGCTGAACGGGTTCGGCTGGGGGGTGGAGAACCATGGCGTCGACCCGGACGTGGAGGTGCTCATCTCACCGGCCGACTGGGCCGCGGGCCGGGACCCACAGCTGGAAACGGCGGTCCGGCTGGCCATGGAGCGGCTGGCGGCCAGTCCGGCCGCCCGGCCGCCGGACTACTCCGGCCGCCCATCCCGGGTCCGGCCGCCGCTGCCGCCCCGGCACGGCTGACCGCGGAGCGCGGTCCGCTCCCGGGGGGCCGGCCGGGGCTACAGCGGCGAGGTGTAACTGCCGATCCAGTGCACCTTGAGCCAGGTCAGCGCGGCGGTCCAGGCCCCGGTCACCTCCAGCACGCCGACCAGCACCAGCAGCCCGCCGCCGATCCGGGTGATCAGCTTGGCGTGCCGCCGGGCCCACTGGAACGCGGTCATCCCGCGCTGGAAGGCCAGCGCCACGATGAGGAACGGGATGCCCAGCCCCAGGCCGTAGATGAAGGCCAGCACGGCGCCGCGGACCGCGGTACCGGACGTGAAGGACATGGTCAGCACCACGCTCAGGGTGGGGCCGATGCACGGGGTCCAGCTCAGCGCGAACAGCACGCCGAGCAACGGCGCACCGGCCAGCCCGGCGCGGGGCCGGAACGACGGCCGGGCGATCCGCCCGGTGACCGGGAACCGGTCAAACACCCCGGCGAACAGCAGGCCGAGCACGATGGTCACCGCGCCGAGCACCTGGGTCACCCCGGCCGAGTGCCGCTGCAGCACCAGCCCCAGGCTGCCGAAAGCGAGCCCTTCGGTGGCGAACACCAGCGAGAAGCCGAGCACGAACAGCAGCGTGCCGAGCAGGGTCCGGCTGCGGGCCGGCCCGGCTGCCGGGCCGCCGGTGCGCACGCTCGCGGCCGGCGCGGCCACGCTGACCCCTCCGCCGGCCGCCGCGGCACTGGCCGCCGGTGCCGCGGCCAGGCCGGCCGTCTGCTCAGCGGCCGCGGCGGCCCGCTGCGCGTCGGTGCCAGACATGCCGGTCACATAGGACAGGTAACCCGGCACCAGGGGCAGGCAGCATGGCGACAGGAACGTGATCGCGCCGGCCGCCGCCGCCACCGGGGCAGCCAGGATGAGCGGCCCGGACTGGACCAGGTGCTGCACACCACTCATCCGCGCGCCTCCTGTCGGGCACCAAGCTACCGCCCGTAGCAGCTGCGTCGTTGCCCGGGGAGGGAGCCAGCCCCAGGGTCAGGCGGGCTGCCACAGCTCGACCCGATTGCCCTCGGGATCGGTGACCCAGCCGAATCGGCCCACACCCTCCATGTCCTGCGTCTCCGCCGCCACGGCTGCTCCCTGGCTGCGCAATTGCGCAAGCATCGCATCCAGGTCACGGACCCGGAGGTTGAGCATGGTCTGCTGGGCGCCGGACCCGAAGTAGCCGGTCCCGGACTCGAACGTCGCGAACACCGTCGGCCCGGGTTCCGGGCGCCACAGGCCGTTCTCGTCGGCGTCCAGGCCCAGGCAATCGCGGTACCACGTGCCCAGGGCGGCCGGGTCGGCGGCCCGCAGGAAGTATCCACCGATGCCAATCACACGTTCCATGCCGCTATCCTGCCGGGACGGCGGCCGGGCGGGCTGGCACCACACCGCCCGGCGTCACAGGCGGCTGAGCTAGCCGGCCAGCAGGAACAGATTCACCACCTGGCAGCCCAACGCCACTGCGGTGAGCAGGGCCATGCCCAGCGACGCGCCGTTGGCGCCGGTGTTGACGAACGCCGCCCCGCTGCCTGCCGCGCCCAGGATGGCGAGCAGGCTGAGGCCCGAGGTGACGATGAACGCGGGCCGCCGCGCGGTCACCGCGCGGACCAGCGGGACGACCGAGCCGATCAGCAGCAGCAGCCCGAGGCTGGCGTGCGCGGCCAGCCCGGCCGGCCCGTGCGACAGCGCCCGGCCGATCGCGGCGAACTCCCCGCCCCCGCGGTCAGCCGCGGGCACGGTGGCGTACAGGTTCACCCACATGCCCAGCCCGTACTGGACGAGCAGGGCCACCGCGGTGCCCAGGCTGGCCCGCCGGAAGATCTCGTCGGTGCTGGGGCGCGTGCCGGCGGCCGGGCGGGACGCGACCGAGGTGCCAGACATTCTGTGCTCACCTCCACGGGCCGGGAGCTCCCAGCCGATGCTTAGCAATCGATATTGTTTCTAACAGAGATGATCTTAGAACGCAAGTATCGTGTGCGATGATAGTATCGGGCGGGTGGATGACGCCGCCCCAGAGCCCGACGGCAGCCTGGCCTTTCTCCTGGTCCAGCTGGGCATGTACGGCGCACGCCAGTTCGGCGAGCGGCTGAAACCGCTGGACCTGGAGCAGCGGCAGGCCGGGATGCTGGTCCGGCTGGGCGCCAACGAGGGCCAGTCGCAGCAGGCCATCGCCGGGATGATCGGGGTCAACGCCACCCGCATGGTCTTCCTGGTCGATGAGCTGGAGGAGCTCGGCCTGGTGCAACGCAGGCGCAACCCGGCCGACCGGCGCTCGCACGCGCTGTACCTGACCGAGGCGGGCCGGGCCGCCCTGGACCAGGTCCGGGTGGTCGCCGCCGAGCATGAGCAGCGGATGAGCGCGGGCCTGACCGGCGCGGAACGCGGCCAGCTGATCAGCCTGCTGCGCCGCCTGGCCGCCGCCCAGGGCTTGCGCCCGGGCAGCCTGCCCGGCTTCCCGCCGCACGACCCCGGCGGCTGACCGGCAACGACATGAATGAAACAGTCATGCGCACCGGTGCGCATGACTGAAACAGCCATGCGGTTGCGAACGCCCGCCCGATGGCAGGACTGAAAGTTCGGTGCGGTCCGGGCCCCGGGAAAATGCGGTGACCCGCGCCGGGTCCCGGTGTTAGCGTTCGGGCAGCCGAGCCCCGGGGGAGACGCGCTGGATGAGCCGCAGCCTGCTGCGGATGGACGTTTCCCCGCTCCGGGGGAGTGGCCGGGCCAGCTTCCGGATCCTGTACGCCAGCCGCAGCGTCACCCTGCTCGGCACCCAGGCCACCGACGTGGCCCTGCTGGTGCAGGCCAAGCAGCTCACCGGGTCGGCGTTCGCGGTCGGCCTGCTCGGCGTGGCCGAACTGGTCCCGCTGGTGGTGTTCGGCCTGTACGGCGGCGTGCTCGCGGACCGGCTGGACCGGCGCCGGCTGCTGCGCTGGTGTGAGGCCGGGCTGGGCCTGCTGGCCGCGGGGCTGGCCGGCAACGCGCTGGCCCCCCATCCGGCGGTGTGGCCGCTGTACGCCCTGGCTGCCGCGATGAGCGTGCTGACCGCGCTGCAGCGCCCGTCGCTGGAGGCGGCCATCCCGCGCACCGTGCCCCGGGACGAGCTGGCCGCGGCCGCCGCGCTGCTGTCCGTGTCCGGCAACGCGGGCGCCATCGCCGGGGCCACGGTGGGCGGCGCGATCGCCGCCGGGCCCGGCGCGGCCTGGGTGTACGGCTTCGACACGGTGAGCTTCGCGGTGTCGTTCCTGCTGCTGCTCCGGCTCCGGCCGCTGCCGCGGCCGGCCACCGGGGAGCACCCGCCCGGCCCCGGGCTGCGCGCCATCCTGGCCGGCCTGCGCTACGCCCGCAGGCGTCCCGACCTGCTCGGCTCCTACCTGGCCGACCTGGCCGCGATGACGCTGTCCTACCCCAACGCGCTGATCCCGTTCATGGCCGCCAACCTGCACGCGACGTGGGCGACCGGGCTGATGTTCGCCGCCCCGTCAGCCGGCTCGCTGGCCGTGTCGGCGACCGGCGGCTGGCTGGGCCGGGTGCGCCGGTACGGCCGGGCCATCGCGCTGGCCGCGGCCGGCTGGGGCCTGGCCATCACCGGGTTCGGCCTGGCCCCGGACCTGGCCGTGGCGCTCGGCTGCCTGACCGCCGCGGGCGCGGCCGACATGCTCAGCGGCATCTTCCGGGACACGCTGTGGAACCAGACCATCCCGGACGGGCTGCGCGGCCGGCTGGCCGGGGTGGAGATGCTCAGCTACAGCGTGGGGCCGTCGGCCGGGCAGCTGCGGGCGGGCGGGGTGGCCAGCGTGACTACCCCCCGCTTCGCGGCCGCGTCCGGCGGGCTGCTCTGCGTGGCCGCGGTCGGCGTGGTCTGCCTGGCCCTGCCCGGTTTCTGGCGGTTTACTGCCCGCCCGGCCGCTACTCAGCCAGCGCCTGAACCGCTGGCTCGATAGCCCGGTGGAACGTGGGATATGCGTAGATCATCTCGCGCAGCCGGCGCACCGGGATCCGGGCATGCACGGCCAGCGTGAGCATGCTCAGCACCTCGCCACCGGCCGGGCCGACCGAGGTGGCGCCGATCAGGATGCCGCGGTCAGCGTCGGCGACCAGCTTGATGAACCCGTCGTTGCCCACCTTGTGGATCCAGCCGCGGGCCGACTCGGGCAGCCTGGAGAAGCTGGTCCGCACGCTGATGCCCTGGTCGCGGGCCTGCGCTTCGGTCAGCCCGACCGAGCCGATCTCCGGGTCGGTGAACGTGACCCGGGGCACCGCGTGGTACTCGGCGGGCGACACATCCTGGCCGAGGATGTCCCGGACCACGATGTCGGCCTGGTACATGGACATGTGGGTGAACGCACCGTGCCCGGCCGCGTCGCCGATGGCCCACACCCCGGGTGCCACCCGCATGTGATCGTCGGCCGGGATGGCGTGCAGTGCCTCGTCCACCCCGATCGCGCCGGCGCCCAGCCCGGCCAGGTCGGTGTGCCGTCCGGTGGCCACCAGCAGCGCGTCCCCGGTGGCCGTCTCGCCCGCACCGCCGGACACGGTCACCGTGAACCGGGTGCCGTCATGGCGGACCGCGGTGGCGGTGGCCCCGGTCCGCACGTCGATGCCCTCGCGGGTGAAGACGTCCTGGAGCAGCTCGCACGCCTCGGGTTCCTCGGCCGGCACCAGGTGCCGGGTGCCCTCGAGCACCGTCACCCGGGCGCCGAACCGGGCGAACACCTGGCCGAGCTCCACCCCGATCGCGCCGCCGCCCATGATCACCAGCGACCCGGGCACCCCGGTGGCCTCGATCGCCTCCCGGTTGGTCCAGTACGGGGTGCCGGCCAGGCCGTCGATGGGCGGCACGAACGGCTCGGTGCCCGGGTTGAGCACGATGCCCCGGCGGGCCCGCAGTACCTGGCCCGCCACGGTGACCTCGCCCGGGGCGGTGATCCGGCCGTGCCCGCGGAAGAACGTGCCGCCCTTGCCGGTGAACCGGTCCACGGCCACCTTGTCGTCCCAGTCATCGGTGGCTTCCACCCGGATCCGGCGGGCCACTGGCGCCCAGTCCGGCTGCACCTGCACCGTCCCGGCCATGCCCGGCACCCGGCGGGACTCGGCCAGCAGGTTGGCCGCCCGGATCATCATCTTGGACGGGATGCAGCCCCAGTACGGGCACTCACCGCCGACCAGCCGGTCGTCCACCCCCGCCACCGACAGGCCGGCCTCGGCCAGCCGCTCGGCGGCATCCTCGCCGCCCGGCCCCATACCGAGAACCACGACATCCACGTCAAGATCAGTCACACCAGCCTCCCCCGTGGGCCGCATCAGTTGCGGGTCCCAGGGTATGGCAGGCTGGAATTCGAGCGGAATTGCAGCGGCAGGGAGTTGGTTTCCTACAACGTGGCCGGCGAACCCGACCCGGACGGGGTACATCGATGACCTCTGAGCGCGGCAAGGATGCCCGCTTGGCTGGCCCGCCGCTCACTGAGCGCCAGGCCGAAGAGCATGTGCACGGGATCTGCTTCAAGACCGGCCCGCCCAGCCAGGTCGGGGTCGAGCTGGAGTGGCTGGTCTGTGACGGCCGCGACCCGGCTCTGCCCGTCGACCAGCAGCGGGTGGCGCAGGCCCTCGCCCGCCTGGACAAGCCCGGAGCGCTCCCTGGCCAGGGCCGGCTGACTACCGAACCCGGCGGCCAGGTCGAGCTGAGCTCCGCGCCCGCGTCCGGCCTGGGCGGCTGTGTGGCCGCCGCGCGCAAGGACCTGGCCGCGGTGCGGGAGGCTATCGCGCCGGCTGGGCTGACCCTCGCAGGGCATGGCCTCGACCCGCTCCGGCCGCCCCGGCGCGTGCTGGATCAGCCGCGTTACGCGGCCATGGAGGAGTTCTTCGACCGCAGCGGCCCGTGGGGCCGCGTAATGATGTGCAGCACCGCGTCGGTCCAGGTGTGCGTGGACGCGGGGGAGGAGCGGAGCGGGCCCGCCGGGTTCCGCTGGCGCTGGCATCTGCTGCACGCGCTGGGCCCGGTCCTGGTGGCCACGTTCGCCAACTCACCGCTGCGCAGCGGCCGCCCGTCCGGCTGGAAATCGACCCGGCAGGCCGTCTGGTTCCGCCTGGACCCGGGCCGGACCCGGGCCCCGGCCAACGCCGAACCCCCGCTGAGCAGCGGAAACGGCTGGCCGGAGGACGGCGACCCACGGGCCGCGTGGGCCCGCTACGTGCTGGACGCCGACGTGATGTGCGTGCGCGATCCGGGGTCGAGCCGGTGGACCGCGCCGTCCGGGCTGACGTTCCGGGACTGGATCCGCGGCGCGGCCGGCCCGCGGCCGACCGCCGACGACCTCAGCTACCACATGTCCACCCTGTTCCCGCCGGTCCGGCCGCGCGGGCACCTGGAGCTGCGGGTCATCGACGCGCAGCCCGGTGACGGCTGGATCGTGCCCACCGCGGTGGTGTCCGCGCTGCTCGACGACCCGGCCGCGGCGCAGGACGCGATGGCGGCCACCGCGGCGCTGTGCGGCCGCCCGGACGAGCTGTGGCAGCGCGCGGCCCGGTTCGGCCTCGGCGACCCGCAGCTGGCCGCGGCCAGCCGCAAGTGCTTCGCCGCCGCCGACCAGGCGCTGGGCCGGCTCGGCGCCCCGGCCGCAGTGCGCGGCGCGGTGGCCGCGTTCGCCAACCGTTATGTGCTGCCCGGCCGGTGCCCGGCCGATGACCTGCTCGATGACGTCCGCGGCGCGGAAAGCCTGGCCTGGATCGTCCGCTACCTGCACGACATCCGGCTGCCCGACGTCAGCCTGCCCACCCTCAACCAGAAGGAGCAGAGATGACAGCCACCCCCGCCGACCCGGAGGCGCTCCGGGAGGTGATCGCCGGCAACCTGCTGACCGCGCGGGAGCGCACCCGGCTGCTGACCGACGCGGTGGACGACGCCGACCTGGTGCGGCAGCACTCACCGCTCATGTCGCCGCTGGTCTGGGACCTGGCGCACATCGCCAACCAGGAAGAGCTGTGGCTGCTGCGCACGGTCGGCGGCCGGGAGCCGATGCACCCGGAGATCGACCCGCTGTACGACGCGTTCGAGCACCCCCGGGCGCAGCGGCCCACCCTGCCGCTGCTCGCGCCGGCCGAGGCCCGGGCCTACGCGCACGAAGTCCGCGGCCGGGTGCTGGACGTGCTCGGCTCGGCCGCGTTCACCGGGTCCCGGCTGGTCACCGGGGGCTTCGCGTTCGGCATGGTGGCCCAGCACGAGCAGCAGCACGACGAGACCATGCTGGCCACCCACCAGCTCAGGAACGGGGCGGCCGCGCTGTCCGCGCCGCCGCCCGGCCCGCCGCCCGCGGACGCGCTGCACCTGCCCGCCGAGGTCGAGGTGCCGGCGGCCCGTTCCGCATGGGCACGTCCGGTGAGCCGTGGGCGCTGGACAACGAGCGGCCCGCGCACCCCGTGGCCGTGCCGTCGTTTTACATCGACACCACGCCGGTGACCAACAGCGCGTACCAGGCGTTCATCGCCGATGGGGGGTACGCCGACCAGCGCTGGTGGACGGCTGACGGCTGGGCGCACCGGCAGCGGGCCGGCCTGGAGGCACCGCTGTTCTGGCGCCGCGAGGGGTCCGGCTGGGTGCGCCGCCGGTTCGGCGTCACCGAGCCGGTGCCGCCCGCCGAGCCGGTCATGCACGTGTGCTTCCACGAGGCGCAGGCCTACGCCAGGTGGGCCGGGCGCCGCCTGCCCACCGAGGCGGAGTGGGAGAAGGCGGCCCGGTACGACCCGGCCACCGGCCGGTCCCGGCGGTTCCCGTGGGGCGACGAGGAGCCCACCCCGGACCGGGCCAACCTGGGGCAGCAGCACCTGCAGCCGGCCGCGGCGGGCAGTTACCCGGCCGGGGCGGCCCCGTCCGGCGCCCGGCAGCTCATCGGCGACGTGTGGGAGTGGACCAGCAGCGACTTCCTGCCCTACCCGGGTTTCGCCGCCTGGCCGTACCGGGAGTACTCCGAGGTGTTCTTCGGCGGCGACTACAAGGTGCTCCGCGGCGGCTCGTTCGCGGTCGGCCCGGTGGCCTGCCGGGGCACGTTCCGCAACTGGGACTATCCCATCCGGCGGCAGATCTTCGCCGGCTTCCGGACCGCCCGCGACGGTGCCGCCCATGACGGCACGCTGGCCGGTGGGTGACCGGGCCGGATGTGCCGCCACCTGGCTTACCTGGGCCCGCCGGCCACGCTGGCCGCGGTGCTCAGCGACCCCCCGCACGGGCTGGTCCGTCAGTCCTGGGCCCCCCGCGAGCAGCGCCACGGGACGGTCAACGCGGACGGCTTCGGCGTCGGCTGGTACGCCGACGGCGACCCGGTGCCGGCCCGCTACCGGCGCGCCGGGCCGATCTGGGCCGACGCCTCGTTCCCGGACATCGCCCGGGTGACCCGGTCCCGGGCGCTGCTGGCCGCGGTCCGGTCGGCCACCGATGGCACGGCCCCCGGGGAAGCCGCGGCCGCGCCGTTCGCCGCTGACCGCTGGCTGTTCAGCCACAACGGCCGGCTGAACGCCTGGCCCGGGGCGGCGGCCACGCTGGCCGCCGCGCTGCCGCCCGCGGAACTCCTCGCGCTGGAAGCGCGCACCGACTCCGCGCTGGCCTGGGCGGTGGTGCTGCACCGGCTGCGGGCTGGGGACGGGCTGGCCGGCGCGCTGGCCGGCACGGTGGCTGATCTGGACCGGCACGGGATCGGCGGCCGGTTCAACTTCCTGCTCACCGACGGTGAGCTGATCGCGGCCACCGCAGCCGGCGACACGCTCTATTACCGGGCCCCGGCCGGCCAGGTCGTGGTGGCCTCAGAACCGGCTGACGACGAGCCGGGCTGGGCCGCGGTGCCGGACCGCTCGGTACTGACCGCGCGGCCCGGCGCGGTGGACGTGAGCTCGCTCAAACCGGCTGGCTGAGCCAGCCCATCCGACGAGGGATCGAGGGAAGGACCGCGGATTCATGACCGAGCTGCAGATCGACCGGTGCCTGCCGGACGGCTACCTGGCTGGGGCGCTGCGCGCGGACGCGCGCGCCGGGCTGACCGCCACGCCCAAGTTCCTGCCGCCCAAGTGGTTCTATGACGAGCGGGGCAGCGAGCTGTTCGAGAAGATCACGCTGCTGCCGGAGTACTACCCGACCCGGGCCGAGCGGTCCATCCTGGCCGCCGCCGCGCCCGGCATCGCCGCCACCACCGGGGCCGCCGTGCTGGTCGAGCTGGGCTCGGGATCGTCGGAGAAGACCTGGCTGCTGCTCGACGCGCTGCGGGACGCCGGCACGCTGCGCAGCTACGTGCCGGTGGACGTCAGCGAGACCGCGCTGGTCGCGGCCGCGCACCGGGTGCGGGCCGAGTACCCGGGGCTGGGCGTCCGGGCCGTGGTCTCCGACTTCGAGGAGCACCTGGGCCTGCCGGACGTGCCCGGCCCGCGGCTGGTGGCGTTCCTGGGCAGCACCATCGGCAACCTGCTGCCGCCGCAGCGGGCCGCGTTCCTGGCCCGGCTGCGGGCCGGGCTGCGCCCGGATGACACGCTGCTGCTCGGCACCGACCTGGTCAAGGACCCGGCCGTGCTGCTGGCCGCCTACGACGACGCGGCCGGGGTGACCGCGGCGTTCAACAAGAACGTGCTGTCCGTGCTGAACACCGAGCTCGGCGCGGACTTCGACCCGGAGCTGTTCGACCACATGGCGGTGTGGGACCCGGAGAACGAGTGGATCGAGATGCGGCTGCGCTCGGCCGAGGACCAGACGGTCCGGCTGCCCGGCATCGGGCTGACCGTGCGGTTCGCGGCCGGGGAGCAGTGGCGCACCGAGGTATCGGCCAAGTTCCGCCGGGCCGGGGTGGCGGCAGAACTGGCCGCCGCGGGCTTCGCGCTGCGCTCCTGGCAGACCGATCAGCGGGACCGCTTCGCGCTGTCCCTGTCCGGGCCGGCCTGATCCCGGTCAGCCGGGCAGGCCGCGGGGCAGCGCGCGGACCGAGACCCGGTCCAGCCGGAGCAGCCCGGTCAGCTCGCTGATCACCCGGTCCGCGTCGATCGCACCGCAGCTGAACAGGTCCACCGCGACCAGGTTTTCCTCCGGCCAGGTGTGGATGCTCAGGTGCGACTCGGCCAGGATGAGCACCAGGGTGATCGCGCCGTTGGGGAACACCACGTGGCTGGTGCCCAGCACGTGACCCGGCCGGCGGCCACTGCCCGGTGCGCGGCGGTGGTCAGTTCGCCCAGGTCAGAGACGGGAGAGCGAGCTGAGCTGATCGCGTCGATGGCGTGCAGCACCTTGCCCGGCCGCGCCTGCTGCGGGTCCGTAGCCGGCTGCGCGCTCAGTGCTCCGTTGCCCGGCATGATGTGGGAGAATACCGTACCTGTTCCCGGTCCGGCCGGGGCACTCGTGACCGGCTGACCGGGGCGCCGCCGCGGTGGGCATGGAGCCAGAAAACGTGCCGCATGGATGTTGACGCAGTGGTCACCGAGGTCGCCTCGGCGGTCGGGCTGGCTGAGGGCCGGTCAGGAGTCAGGGACGTGATGCGCGCCATCGCGCGCTGCGAGCCGGTAGCTACCCGCGAGGTGAGCCGGCTGGCTGAGCTGCCCATCCCGCTGGTCACCGCGGTGTGCAACGAGCTGCGCAAGCGGGGGGTAGTGGACCGGGCCGGCCGGTCCGGCTGACCGAGGCCGGCCGGGCCGCGCTGAACCCGCCGGGCGGGCAGCACGCGCTGTCCGGGCGCTGCCCGGCCTGCGCCGGGCATGGCGTGATCATCCCGGACGCGGTGGACGCGCTGGTCACCGAGCTGGAGCAGCGGTCGGCCGGGGTGCCCGGGGCCCGGCTGGAACTGGACCAGACGCACTGCACGGTGGACACCAAGGTCCGCCGGGTGCTGCGGATGCACGAGGTGGGCGCGGTGGACGGCAAGTCCATCCTGCTGCTCGGCGACGACGACCTGACCTCGGCCGCGCTGGCCGCGTTCTGCGCGCTGCCCGGCAGCCCGGCCCGGATCCGGCGGCTGACCGTGCTGGACACCGACGCCGACCTGCTCGGCTTCCTCGGCGGCCAGCTGGCCGGGGCCCCGTTCCCGGTCAACCTGTGCCAGCACGACCTGCGCGACCCGCTGCCGCCCGGGCTGCACGGCCAGTTCGACGTGGTGTTCACCGACCCGCCCTACACGGTGCCCGGCGCGGAGCTGTTCCTGTCCCGCGCGGTGACCGCGCTGAGCAGCGACCCGGGCCAGCATGTTTTCTTCTCGTTCGGCGCCCGCCGCCCGGAGGAGAGCCTGCTCACCCAGGAACTCATCGCGCAGCTGGGGCTGGCCATCCGGGCGCTGCTGCCCGGCTTCAACGAGTACCTCGGGGCCGGTGTGCTGGGCGGCACCAGCAACCTGTTCCACCTGCGCGCCGTGGCCGGGTCAGCCCCGCTGATCACGGGGCGGTATGACGGCCCGCTGTACACGGCCGAGGGGCGGGTGATCACCCGGCCGTACCGGTGCCGCGGCTGCGCCGCGGTGCACCTGGTCGGCCCGGGCACCAGCTGGCCGCGGATCGCCGTGCTCAAGGCGGCGGGCTGCCCGGCCTGCGCGGGCACGGTATTCCGGCCGATGCCGCTGGAGCGACGGTGACCGGGGGATACGAGATCCGGCCGGCGGCGGCCGGGGACCTGGACGCGCTGGCCGCGTTCGAGGTGGAGATCGCCCAGGTCTCGTTCGGCGACGAGGCCATCACGGACCCGGCCCTGCACCGCAAGCGGGTGGCCGCCGCGCTGGGCAGGCCGGGCGAGGTGACCGTGGTCGCGGCGGCGGCCGGCGCGCCCGGGGTGCCGGTCGGCTGGGCCTGGCTGTCCGGCCGGACCAACTCGCTGACCGGCGCCCGGTACGGCAACTTCCGCTCGCTGGCCGTGGCCGACATACCGGAGCGCGCGCAGGTGGCGGAAATCTTGATGACGGCTGTGCTCAGTGCGGCGGAGGAGGCTGGTTTCACTCAGCTCACCGGTAAGGTGCACGCCAGGAACCTCGGCATGCGCGCGGTGTACCGGAAGTTCGGATTCGAGGCGACGCACATCACCATGGAGAAACGGGACCTGTGCCGGGAACAGTCATGAGCACGTCCGGGCTGGTCAAGTGCGTGGTCTGGGACCTGGACAACACGCTGCTGCGGGGCACCTACCTGGAATCGCTGCCGGACCGGCCGCCCGCCGACCCGGCTGTGACCGGCCTGCTGGCCGAACTGGGCCGCCGTGGCATCGTGCACGCCATCGCCAGCCGCAATCCACCGGAGGCGGCCGAGTACGCGGCCCAGGCCACCGGGTGCACGTTCGTCGCCGCCGAGTGCGGCTGGGGCCGCAAGTCCGAAGCGCTGACCCGGATCGCGGCCGGCCTGGACATCGCGGTGGACGCGCTGGCGTTCGTGGACGACGATCCCTACGAGCGGGCCGAGGTCGGCGCGGCGCTGCCCGGGGTCCGGGTGCTGTCGCCGGAGGACGCCGCCGAGGCCGTGGGCTGGCCCGAGTTCAGCCCGGCCGAGGTGACCGAGGAGGCCCGCCGCCGGGCCGGGCTGTACCAGCAGCGGCAACGCCGGCAAGCGGCGGAGCGGGCCTTCACCGGCTCGCACGACGACTTCCTGCGGGCCTGCCAGACCCAGGTCACCATCGCCCTGGCCAGCCCGGCCGACGTGCCGCGGCTGCATGAGCTGTCCGAGCGGACCAGCCAGTTCAACTCGGCCGGCCAGGTGCTGTCCGCGGCGTCGATCCAGGCCCTGATCGGCGCCCCGGCCCGCGACGTGCTAAGCGTCCGGCTCCGGGACCGGTTCGCCGATGACGGGCTGGTCGGCGGGTGCGTGATCGACCGGCGGCACGAGCGGGTGTGGACCGTCCCGCTGCTGATGATGTCCTGCCGGGCCATCGGCCGCGGGGTGATCGATACCGTGCTGACCTGGCTGGCCCGCCGCGCGGCGGGCCACGGGGCGGCCGCGGTGCAGGTGCCGTGCCCGCTCTCCGAGCGCAGCGTGCCGCTCCGGCTGGCGCTGGCCGCGGCGGGCTTCCGGGCCTGCCCGGACCAGGCGGCCAGGCACGGCCGGGTGGTGTTCCGCGCCGACCTGGGTGCGCCGCGGCCGGCCCTGCCCGACTGGGTGACCGCGCCAGGTGAGTCGTGATCAGCCCGGCCCGGCCCGCGCCGGCGGCCATCGCCGGTGAACTGCGCCAGCTGCTGGCCGCCGCGACCGGCCGGCCGGAACTGGCCCGGCTCACCCTGGACACCCCGCTGTTCGGTGACGGGGTGGGGCTGGACTCGCTGACCGGGACCCTGCTGCTGCGCCAGGTCCGGCAGCGGTTCGGGGTCAACGTGGCCGCCGAGGACCTCAACCTGGACGCCCTGGCCACGCTCGGCAGCTTGACTGCCTTCGTGGACAGTCACCTGGCGGGGGAGGCGGGTACCTGATGCTGCCGGTCCCGCCCGCGGGCTGCGCCGACGTCTGGTGGCTGGACATCAGCACGGTCACCGTGGACCGCCCGGAGGTGGCCGAGCTCAGCCTCGACGAGCACAAGCGGGCCGCGTCCTTCGCGTTCCGGGCCGACCGGCGCCGGTACACGGCCGCGCACGTGATGCTGCGCCGGGTGCTGTCCGGGTATGTGGACATCCCGCCGTCCAGCCTGATCTTCCGCCGCGAGCCGTGCCCCCGGTGCGGCAAGCCGACCGGGCGGCCGGCCCTGCCGTTCGGCTACGGGCTGCACTTCTCGCTCGCGCACAGCGGCGACGCGGTGGTCATCGCGGTGGCGGGCCAGCAGGTCGGCGTGGACGTGGAGCGGCAGCCGTCCGGCTGCGTGTGCGCGCTGTCCGCCGAAATGAACGCGGCCGATGCCGAGTGGGGCCGCCCGCTGGGCGAGGCGGCCCGGCACGACCTGGTCATCCGCTGGTGGGTGCGGTCCGAGGCGGTACTCAAGTGCACCGGCGAGGGCATCGGCCACGGCACCGGCGCCTTCCCGGTGCTGGGCAGCCCGGACGGGCCGGTCGGCCCGGCCGTGCCTGGTGGCCCGGACCAGCTGGTGGCCGCCACCCCGGCGCACGGCTGCTCGCTGATCTCGCTGCCCGCCCCGGAGGGCTACCAGGCCGCGCTGGCGCTGGCCGGCCCGGCCAGCGGCATCCGGCTGGCCATCCGGGCCCCGTGGGCGACGGCCGCCCGGCGGCTCAGCCACCGCGATCCTGTGCGCTAAATCACGTTCGCGTAACAGACCGCGCTGCGGCCGGGGGTACCCGCCCCGGGTAGCCTCGGGGCAGGCCGGGGCTGGGAGCAGGAGGCGGACATGACGGCGGTCTTTGCGGTTGACGCATGCCGTACGCCAGTAGGCAGGATCAAGGGTGCGCTGGCCGAGGTCCGGCCGGACCATCTGACCGCCGAGGTGATCAAGGCCCTGCTGGCCCGCAACGAGTGGCTCGACCCGGGCCAGATCGACGACGTGTACTGGGGCGCGGCCAACCAGGCCGGCGAGGACAACCGGAACGTGGCCCGGATGGGCGTGCTGCTGGCCGGCCTGCCGGTGGAGGTGCCCGGCGCCACAGTGAACCGGCTGTGCGGCTCGGGCCTGGAGGCCATCGCCAGCGCGGCCCGGGCCATCGCGGCGGGCGAGGCGGACGTCATCCTGGCCGGCGGGGCCGAGTCGATGACCCGCGCGCCGTTCGTGCTGCCCCGCGCGGCCAGCCCGTTCCCGCGCGAGGCGGGCGTGGCCGACACCCGGCTCGGCTGGCGGCTGGTCAGCCCGCTGATGCAGGAGCTGTACCCACCGGTCACCCTGGGTGAGACGGCGGAGAACGTGGCCGAGCGATACGGGATCAGCCGGGAGCGCCAGGACGAGTTCGCGCTGCGCAGCCACCAGCGCTCGGCCAGCGCCCAGCAGGCCGGCCGGTTCGGCGCCGAGATCGTCCCGGTCGGGACGCCGGCCGGGCCGGTCACCCAGGACGAAGGCATCCGGGCCGACCTCACCCTGGCCGAGCTGGCCGGGAAGCGGCCCGCGTTCCGGGCCGGCGGCACGGTGACCGGGGGCAACTCCTCCCCGCTCAACGACGGCGCGGCTGGCCTGCTGCTGCTATCTGAACAGGCGCTGGCGGCCGCCGGGGTGACCCCGCTGGCCCGCTATGCGGGCACCGCGGCGGCTGGCGTGCATCCGGACTACATGGGCATCGGCCCGGTGCCGGCGTTGGGCAAAGTGCTGCGCCGGGCGGGCTGGGACATCGGCAGCCTGGACCTGATCGAGGTTAACGAGGCGTTCGCGGCCCAGGCGGTGGCGGTGTGCGACGAGCTGAAGCTGGATCCGGACCGGGTCAACGTGAACGGCGGCGCCATCGCTATCGGTCATCCGCTGGGCTGCTCCGGGGCCCGCATCACCACCACCCTGCTTGCACGAGCTCACCCGGCGCGGTGCGTCCCGCGCCGCGGCCAGCATGTGCATCGGGGTCGGCCAGGGCATCGCCACGCTGTGGCAGGCAGCCTGATGGCGGCGGAGCGGCGGCACCTGATGGCCGCCTCGGACGGGCCACCCGGGCTGGGGCCCGCCCGGCGCGCGCTGTGGCGCGTCTGGCCAGACCGCAACCCGCTGCGCCGGGCCGCGGACCGCGCCGAACGGGGCCTGCTGGTCGTGCTGTTCGCGCTGTTCGCGGCCGGCATCCCGGCGGCCACGGTGGCCGTAGCGCAGTGGGCCGGCACCGGCGCGGCGCACGCGGCCCGGGTGGCGGCGGCCGCCCAGCGGCCGGTCACCGCGTACGTGCTGCATTCCGCACCGGCCCCGGTCGGGCAGGCCAACCCGTCGTCCTACCTGGTCCAGGAACCGGCCTGGTGGGCCGACTCGGCGGGGGTGCGGCACATGGCCACGGTGCTGGTCACCGCGGGGACCAAGGCGGGCACCGTGCTCCGCGAGTGGACCGACGGCTCGGGCGGGCTGACCAGCGCCCGGATCGACTCGGGCCAGCTGTCCAGCGGCGCGGTGCTGGCCGCCGTGGGCACGGCCCTGCTGCTGATAGCGGCGCTGGTGATGGTGATGCTGATTATCTGCCGCCACATGGACCGGCGGCGGCTGGCCGGCTGGGAGGAAGGCTGGACCTCGGTCGGGCCGGAATGGACCGGCCAGCACTGACCGCCCGCGGGCGGTCGGCCGGCTCCGGCTCAGCTGGCCTGGTCAGCCAGCGTGAAGGCCACCGTGCCCTCGTCGTCCACCTGCGCGTCCAGGGATTTGTCGTCGAGCGCGATCGCGGCGTCGGGCTCCAGGAAGACGCGGGCCCCGGACGTCTCGATGACCTGGTCGCCGGCCACTGGGCTTTCGGCCAGCGTCACCTGGAACGCCTGGCCGCCCTGCTCCTGCGACATGATGCGCAGGCCGGTGTCCTCGGGCAGTTCTGGCTGCGAGGTCAGGCTGCGGATGGCCGTGACGGCGCTCTCGGTCAAGGTGAGCATTGCGCTGCTCCTGTCGGTATAGCGGCATGTGCAGTTGGGCGGCCCCTACCCGATCTGAGCCGGCTCACCCGTCGAAAATCACCGGCCGGCTCCGACACGGGGCTGAGGGCGCTACCAGGGCGCCAGCTGAGCAGGGAGGATGGAGTAATGCGATTCATGCTGCTGCAGAACTACGGGCCGGTGGAATCGGGCTGCCCGCCAATGGCCGAGTGGGCGCCGCAGGACATCACCGCGCACATCGAGTTCCAGCAGGCCCTCAACCAGGAGCTGGCGCACCGGGGTGAACTGGTCAACGCGCAGGGGCTGGCCGGGCCGGAGCAGGCCCGGTTCGTGGTGTCCGACGGCGTCACCGCCCCGGTGATCACCGACGGGCCCTACCCGGAGGCCAAGGAGCTGCTGGCCGGCTACCGGCTGGTGGATGTCGAACTCGGCGGCCCGGGCCATTGAGATCGCGGCCCAGGCCTCGGCCGCGCCCGGCCCGGCGGGCGTGCCGATCCGCCAGCCCATCGAGGTCCGCCAGGTGCTCAGCGCCCCGGACCCCGAGATGTGAGTCCTGCGATGCCCCCCGAGGACCTGCTCCGCGAGCTTGCGCCGCGGGTCCTCGGGGTGATCACGCGGCGGTACGGGGACTTCGCCAGCGCCGAGGACGCGGTGCAGGAAGCGCTGCTGGCCGCGGCGGTCAGCTGGCCCGCCGGGGGGATGCCGGACAACCCGCTGGGCTGGCTGATCCGGGTGGCTGGCCGCCGGATGACCGACCAGTTCCGCAGCGAGGACACCAGGCGGCGCCGCGAGCTGCTGGCCGCCTCGTGGTCCCCACCCGCCTCCCCATCCCCCTTCACTGGCCCCGGCCCGGCACCCGGCCGGGACGACACGCTCATCCTGATGCTGCTGTGCTGCCACCCGGCGCTGGCCCCGGGCTCGGCCATCCCGCTCACGCTGCGCGCGGTCGGCGGCCTGACCACCCGGCAGATCGCGGCCGCGTTCCTGGTCCCGGAGCCGACCATGGGCCAGCGGATCAGCCGGGCCAAGGCCACGCTCAAGGCGGCCGCCGAGCCGTTCCAGCTCCCCCCGCCGGACCAGCGGGAACTGCGGCTGCGCTCCGTGCGGCACGTGCTCTACCTGCTGTTCAACGAGGGATACACGACCAGCACCGGCCCGGACCTGGCCCGAGCCGACCTGTCTGGGGAAGCCATCCGGCTGGCCCGGATGCTCCGGGCTAGCCTGCCTGGCGATCCCGAGCTGGCCGGGCTGCTGGCCCTGATGCTGCTCACCGAGGCCCGCCTGCCGGCCCGCACCGGGCCGGCCGGCCAGCTGATCCCGCTGGCCGAGCAGGACCGCGCCCGCTGGGACCGGCCCCTCATCGGCGAGGGACTGGCCCTGGTCACCGAGGCGCTGCGGCACGGGCCCGGGCAGGCCGGTGAGTACCAGCTGCAGGCGGCCATCGCGGCCGTGCACGACCAGGCGGCCCGGGCCCAGGACACCGACTGGGTGAAGATCCTGGCTCTGTATACCGTGCTGGAGCGGATGACCGGCAACCCCATGGTGACGCTCAACCGGGCCGGCGCCGCGGCCATGGCCGACGGGCCGGCGGCCGGGCTGGCCATCCTGGACACCGTGGCCGGCCAGCTCGGCGAGCATCACCGCTACCACTCGGTGCGCGCCCACCTGCTGGAACAGGCGGGCGACCGGGACGGGGCCCAGGCCGGATTCCAGGCCGCCGCGGCCCGGGCCACCAACCTGCGCGAACAGCAGTACCTGATCACCAAGGCGGCGCAGGTCGCTGCGCACCCCGGCCCCGGGTAGGGTCGGCGGCGGATGGGTACCGCGAGCACGCACGGCGGGTACCGCGAGCAAGGGGGCCGCTCCGTTGGACGCAGGCAGCAGCGCGCCAGGCCAGCTGGCTGAGCCCCGGCCAGCCGACGGCAGGCTGCCGGACCGGGTCTGGACGGTGCCCAACCTGCTCAGCATGGCCCGGCTGGCCGGCGTTCCGGTGTTCGTCTGGCTGGTGCTCGGGCCGAAGGCGGACGGCTGGGCGGTAGGCCTGCTGATCGCTGCCTCGGCCACCGACTGGCTGGACGGGAAGATCGCCCGGGCCTGGCACCAGGAGAGCCGCCTCGGGCAGGTGCTCGACCCGGCCGCCGACCGGCTCTATATCGGGGCCATGCTCATCGCGCTGGCCATCCGGGCCATCATCCCGTGGTGGCTGGTCGGCGTGCTGGTGGCGCGGGAACTGGTGCTGGCCGTGGCCCTGCTCCGGCTGCGCTCCCGCGGCTGGGAGCCACTCCAGGTCAGTTTCGTGGGCAAGGCGGCCACGCTGTGCCTGCTGTACGCGTTCCCGCTGCTGCTGCTGGGCGTGTACGGCGGCCCGGCCGCGCTGGTGGCCAAGGTGGCGGGCTGGGCGTTCGGGCTGTGGGGCACCGCGCTGTACTGGTGGGCGGCGGGCCTGTACCTGGCCCAGACCGCCCGGCTGACCACAAGCCGGCCTGGCCCTGACTGGGCAGCCCATGGCCGGCCCGGGCCCGGCCCGTCATGATGGAGGGACCCGATAGCGAGTGCCCGGCCCAGCATGCAATCGAGGCGGATGGGCAGACGGCACGGATGACCTGGAAGGAGACCCGGCACCGGTGAAGGCCGTCGTGATGGCCGGCGGAGAGGGCACCCGGCTGCGGCCGATGACCGCCAACCAGCCCAAACCGCTGCTGCCCGTCTGCAACAAGCCGATCATGGAACACGTGCTGCGGCTGCTCAAGCGGCACGGCTTCGACGAGACCGTGGTCACCGCGGCGTTCCTGGCCTCGCTGGTGCGCAACTACTTCGGGGACGGCGAGGACGTGGGCATGCGCCTGCAGTACGCCACCGAGGAAGCCCCGCTGGGCACCGCGGGCAGCGTGAAGAACGCCGAGGACGAGCTGCGCGACGGGCCGTTCCTGGTCATCTCGGGGGACGCGCTGACCGACATCGACCTGGCGGCCCTGGTCCGGGCGCACAAGGAGAACGGCGCCCTGGTCACGGTGGGGCTGACCCGGGTGCCCAACCCGCTCGAGTTCGGCATCATCATCGTCGGCGAGGACGGCCGGATCCAGCGCTTCCTGGAGAAGCCCACCTGGGGCCAGGTGTTCTCGGACACGGTGAACACCGGGATCTACGTGATGGAGCCCGAAGTACTGGCCGAGGTCCCGCCCGGGGAGTCAGTGGACTGGTCCGCGGACGTGTTCCCGGCCCTGCTCAAGCGGGGCGCGCCGCTGTTCGGCTGGATCGCCGACGGTTACTGGGAAGACGTCGGCACCCACGAGAGCTACCTCAAGGTTCAGGCCGACGTGCTGTCCGGCCGGGTGGACACCGAGATCGACGGCTTCGAGGTGTCGCCCGGGGTGTGGGTGGCCGAGGGCGCCGAGGTGGACCCGGACGCGGTGCTGTCCGGGCCGCTGTGCATCGGCGACTACACCAAGGTCGAGGCGGGCGCCGAACTGCGCGAGTTCACCGTGCTGGGCGGCAACGTAGTGGTCAAGGAGGGCGCGTTCCTGCACCGCGCCGTAGTGCACAACAACGTCTACGTCGGCCAGGGCGTCACCCTGCGCGGCTGCGTGATCGGCAAGAACACCGACGTGATGCCGTCGGCGCGGATCGAGGAAGGCGCCGTGGTCGGCGACGAGTGCGTCATCGAGCCGGAGGCCTATCTGTCGGCCGGGGTCAAGGTCTACCCGTTCAAGACCATCGAGGCCGGCGCGGTGGTCAACACCAGCGTCATCTGGGAGTCCCGCGGGCAGCGCACCCTGTTCGGCCCGCGCGGTGTGTCCGGCCTGGTCAACGTCGAGATCACCCCAGAGCTGTGCGTCCGGCTGTGCAGCGCGTACGCCACCACGCTGCGCAAGGGCTCGGTGGTCAGCACCTCGCGGGACGCGTCCCGGGCCGCGCGGGCGCTCAAGCGGGCGGTGCAGTGCGCGCTCAACACCAGCGCCATCAACGTGGTCGACCTGGAAGCGCAGCCGCTGCCGGTGGCCAGGTTCCAGACCGCGCGGAGCTCGTGCGCGGGCGGCATCGCGCTGCGCACCACGCCCGGCGACCTGCAGTCGATCGACATCGTGTTCCTGGACGAGCGCGGTGCGGAACTGTCCCAGGCCGCGGCGCGCAGGCTGGAGCGGGTGTTCTCCCGGCAGGAGTACCGGCGGGCCTTCCCGGGCGAGATCGCCGAGCTCACCTACCCGTCCCGGGTCGTCGAGTCCTACGCCCAGGAACTGGTGCGCAGCGTGGACATGACCGGGGTGCCCGAAGCCGGGCTCAAAGTGGTGGTGGACTGCGCGGGCGGCACCGTCTCGCTGGTGCTGCCCAGCCTGCTCGGCCGGCTCGGCGTGGACGTGCTGACGGTGAACAACCGGCTCGACGAGGCCACCCCGACCCAGGGCCTGGCCCAGGTCCGGGCAGGCATGCAGCGGCTGTCCGAGCTGGTGGCCTCGTCCCGGGCCGCATTCGGGGTCCGCTTCGACCAGGTCGGCGAGCGGATCATGCTGGTGGACGACAAGGGCGCCATGATCAGCGACGACCGGGCCCTGCTGGTGGTGCTCGATCTCATCGCCGCGGAACGCCGGTGCGGCCGGGTGGCGCTGCCGGTGACCACGACCCGGGTGGCCGAGCAGGTGTCCCGGTTCCACGGCGTGCACGTGGACTGGACCCCGACGTCGCTGCACGGGCTGACCGAGGCCATGGCCGGGGACGGTGTGATCTTCGGCGGCGATGGCCGGGGCGGGTTCGTGGTCCCCGAGTTCAGCCGGACCCTGGACGGCATCGCGGCGTTCGCCCGGCTGCTCGGCCTGGTCGCCCGGACCCGGCTCACGCTGAGCCAGATCGACGCCCGGATCCCGGCCGCGCACTTGCTCAAGCGGTCCATGCCCACGCCGTGGGCGGCCAAGGGCAGCGTGATGCGCACCGTGGTGGAAGCGGCCGGCGACCGGGCCATCGACACCACCGACGGGGTGCGGATCGTGGAACCGGACGGGGGCTGGGTGCTGGTCCTCCCGGACCCGGCCGACGCGGTGACCCATCTGTGGGCCGAGGGCCCGGACGCGGACAGCGCCCAGGCGCTGCTCGACGAGTGGGCCGCGGTCGCTGAGCGGTCTGGCAGCTGAGCCATAGCTGCACGGCCAGGTCGCGGAAGCCGGTAAGCTGGCCAGCTCAGCGTCCAGCGGGGCAACCGCCCCCCCTGAGAGAGTTCGCAGCGGAGGGGTGCATGCGTCGGAGGTGCGGCCAAGATGTGGCGGCGGCGGCACGATAACGCCCCGGGTGGATCCCGGGGCGGCGATTCATCCCCTGGCCAGGGCCGGCGCCGGGGCTGGCGGGCCCGGCTGCGCCCCGGCGGGCGACGCGCGTGGCGCATGGACCGGCCGGGTGCGGCCCAGGTAGCGTGGACGCCATCAGCCGAGCAGGGCTCCAGCGAGCAGGGCTTCAGCGAGCAGAGGTTCAGCGAGCAGGGGTTCAGCGAGCACAGTTCAGCCAGGTACGGGGAACGGGCCGCGCCCGACGTGGTTCCCGTCCAGAGCCCATGGCCAGCAGAGGAGAGGCTGGGCCACGACATGCCGAGCATCTACTGCACCCGGTGCGGTCAGGCTAATCCTGACGACGCGCGCTTCTGCCTGCATTGCGGGACGATGCTCGCGCGGCCCGGTGCTGACCGCCCGGGCGAGACGACCTCCATCATCTCGATGGGCGGGGACCCGGCGGCCGAGCCCGAGTTCGGCGACGATCCGTTCGCCGACCCGTCGCTGGAGTCGCTGCCGCCGGGCGTGGCCCTGCTGGTGGTCAAGCGCGGTCCCAACGCGGGCAGCCGGTTCCTGCTCGACAGTGACATCACCACCGCTGGCCGGCACCGGGACAGTCACATCTTCCTGGATGACGTGACCGTGTCCCGCCGGCATGCCGAGTTCTACCGGCGCGGGGACCGGTTCACCGTGCGCGATGTCGGCAGCCTGAACGGCACCTACGTCAACCAGGAGCGGATCGAAGAGGCCGCCCTGATCGGTGGCGACGAGGTGCAGATCGGCAAGTTCCGGCTGGTCTTCCTGACCGGGCGGCGGCCGCAGGTGGAGCGTGGTGGCGGAGGCGCGCAGGTCGGGGCATGAGTGCCCAGCCCGCCCGGGCCGGCTTCGGCATCGGTGAGGTGCTGGCCCAGCTCCGGGGCGAGTTCCCCGATGTCAGCGTGTCCAAGATCCGTTTCCTGGAGTCCGAGGGGCTGATCCGCCCGGCCCGGTCGCCGTCCAACTACCGCCGGTTCGGGCCCGCCGACGTGGCCCGGCTGCGTTACATCCTGACCGCGCAGCGGGACGAGTACCTGCCGCTGCGAGTGATCAAGGACCGGCTGGCCGAGGCGGACGGTGACGGGGACGCCGCACCGGATGGGGACACCCCGGGCCGGCTGCCCGGCCGCCGGCCGCTGAGCCGGCGGGAACTGCTCGACGCGGCCGGGATCGACGAGAGCTACCTGACCGAACTGGAAGATTTCGGGCTGGTCCGGGCGTCCGGGCGGCGGTACGGACCGGACGCGCTGGACGCGGCGCGGATCATCGTGGCGCTGGGCAAGTACGGCGTGCAGGCCCGCCACCTGCGCGCGGTCCGGGCCGCGGTGGAGCGGGAGACGGCGCTCATCGAGCAGGTGGTGGCGCCCACCCTGCGGCAGCGCAACCCAGGCTCCAGGGAGCGGGCCGGCCAGACGGCCCGCGAGGTGGCCGCGCTTTCGCTGCGATTGCACGGGTCGCTGATGGGCAGTTCGCTGGCCGAGGCCGGGCTGGACGCGGCCGGGCTGGACGTGCCCGGGCTGGACATGGCCGGGCCTCCGGCCGCCCGGCAGCCGGAGCCCGGGCAGGCCGGCCGCGGATATGGGGGGAACGGATTTGCCGGCCCAGCCGCCGCCGGGTCCGGTGGCTGATGGGGTGTACGTTGGCAAGGGAGTGCCCAGCAGGTCATGCCTGAGGCAGCGCGTCAGGCGCACGTGAGGACGGAGCCGCCGTGAGGAAGATGGAGGTCGTCGGCGTCCGGGTCGAGATGCCCACGAACCAGCCCATCGTCCTGCTGAAAGAGACGCAGGGGGACAGGTACCTGCCGATCTGGATCGGGCCGGTCGAGGCAACCGCGATCGCGTTCGCCCAGCAGGGCATGGTGCCCGCCCGGCCGCTGACCCATGACCTCTTCCGCGATGTGCTGGAGGCGCTGGAGGTGCAGCTGCAGACGGTGAACATCACCGCGCTGCGGGAAGGCATCTTCTTCGCCGACCTGATCTTCTCGAACGGTAAAGAGGTCAGCGCCCGGCCGTCCGACTCCATCGCGCTGGCGCTGCGCACCGGCGCTGCGATCTTCGCCAGCGACGAAGTGCTCGACGAGGCCGGCGTGGCCATTCCCGACGAGCAGGAGGACGAGGTCGAGAAGTTCCGCGAGTTCCTGGACACGATCACGCCCGAAGACTTCGGCCGCGCCACGTAAAGCTCTTGCAGAGGGGCCAGCTGAAACGTCTCGCTGACGAGGCGGGGCCCGCCGCAGGCGGGTGCCCGCCGAGCCGGCGTTCGGCGCGAAGCGGCGATCGGGGGGTCCAGGGGGGTCGTCCCCCCGGACTGGTAACGACGCGCCGTTGCCGATCGTTGACTCGGCCAGCGCTGGCGGCCTACCGTGCGAGACGAGTACCCAGGGTGGTCAGCTCCGGGTGGAGGCAGGTGTGGCGGTAAGCAAGGGCAGCAAGCAGGCGTCAGGCGCGCAGGATCCGGCGGCTGGCTCTGCCGAGCGTGGCGCGGCTATGCAGCAGGCCGGTGAGCAGGGGCTGCTGTTCGGCGAGGATCTCGCCTCCCGGCCAGAGGGCATCGGCTACCGCGGGCCGACCGCGTGCGCCGCGGCCGGCATCACCTACCGCCAGCTGGACTACTGGGCCCGGACCGGCCTGGTCGAGCCGAGCGTGCGGGCCGCGCAGGGCTCGGGGTCGGCCCGGCTGTACAGCTTCCGGGACATTCTGGTGCTCAAGGTGGTCAAGCGGCTGCTGGACACCGGGATCTCACTGCAGCAGATCCGGGCCGCGGTGACCCACCTGCACAGCCGGGGGGCCAGCGACCTGGCCCAGGTCACGCTGATGAGCGACGGGGTCAGCGTGTACGAGTGCACGTCCCCGGGCGAGGTCGTGGATCTGCTGCAGGGTGGCCAGGGCGTGTTCGGCATCGCGCTCGGCCGGATCTGGCAGGAGGTAGACGGGACCCTGGCCGAACTCCCCGCGGAGCAGGCCGAGGGCGCCGCGGACGGCTCCGGGACGGCCGGCAGCTCGGCGCACGCCGACGAGCTGGCCCGGCGGCGGGCCCGCCGCACGGGATAGTCCGCGGGCCCAGATCCCCCCAGCCCGCCAATGTCCGGGTAGGCTGAGGGGCAGCTGATCACACCGTCCGGGAGAGTCCCTGCGCCGCCAGCGTAGGGCGCCGAAGGGGCAACCTCCCCGGAACCTCTCAGGCAGCAAGGACCGGGCGGGACAGGCGTCTCTGGAGTCGTGCGTCATCTGCTGGCGACAGAGGGGGAGGACCAGGCAGGCACGGCGGTGCCAGGCGGCTCCCTCTGGAGGCTCGATGGACTTCGCGGCACGACACATTGGCCCGTCACCAGCTGAGCAGCAGCGCATGCTCGCGGCGACCGGGCACGCCTCGCTGGACGAGCTGACCGCGGCGGCGCTGCCGCCCGGCCTGGCCGATCCGGCCCGGCTGGACCTGCCGCCCGCGCTTAGCGAGGCGGACGCCCTGGCCGAGCTGCACCGGCTGGCCGCCCGGAACACCGTGGCCCAGTCGATGATCGGGCTGGGCTACTACGGCACCATCACCCCGGCCGTGATCCGCCGCAACGTGCTGGAGAACCCGGCCTGGTACACGGCGTACACGCCGTATCAGCCGGAGATCTCGCAGGGCCGTCTCGAGGCGCTGCTCACGTTCCAGACGCTGGTCGAGGACCTGACCGCGCTGCCGGTGGCCGGGGCCTCGCTGCTGGACGAGGCGACCGCGGCGGCCGAGGCGATGACGCTGGCCCGGCGGGCCGCCGGGAAGGGCCGGATCTTCCTGGCCGACGCGGACTGCCTGCCGCAGACCCTGGCCGTGCTGGCCACCCGGGCCGAGCCGCTGGGCATCGAGCTGGTCACCGGCCCGGTCACCGCGGAGCTGATCGGGGCCCAGCCGGACGGCGAGCTGTTCGGCGTGCTGCTGCAGTACCCGGGGGCCAGCGGCCAGGTCCGCGAGCTGGCCCCGGTCATCGCGGCCGCCCACCGGCAGGGCGCGCTGGCCGCGGTCGCGGCCGACCTGCTCGCGCTGACCCTGCTCGTCCCCCCGGGCGAGCAGGGTGCGGACATCGCGGTGGGCAGCACCCAGCGGTTCGGCGTGCCGATGGGCTACGGCGGCCCGCACGCGGCTTACATCGCGGTCCGCGACGGGCTGCGCCGGCAGCTGCCCGGGCGGCTGGTCGGCGTCTCCCTGGACGCCGACGGCAAGCCCGCCTACCGGCTGGCCCTGCAGGCCCGGGAACAGCACATCCGCCGGGAGAAGGCGACCAGCAACATCTGCACCGCGCAGGTGCTGCTGGCCGTGATGGCGGCCATGTACGCGGTCTACCACGGCCCGGACGGGCTGGCCGCCATCGCCCGGGACGTGCACCAGAAGGCGGCCCGGCTGGCCGCCACGCTGCGGGCGCACGGGGTGGCCGCTGCCGAGGCCGGGTTCTTCGACACGGTCCAGGTCAGCCTGCCCGGGGCGGCCGCGGGCGCGGCCGACCGGGCCCGCCGGGCCGGCTACAACCTGTACCTGGCCGGCCCGGACACGGTGCAGATCGCCTGCGACGAGACCACCACCGACCTGCAGCTGGCCGAGGTGGCCGCGGCCGTGGCCGGGGCCGCCCAGCCGCTGCCGCTGGCCGGCGCCGGGCCGGAGCCGGCCGAGGGGGTGCTCCCAGACGGCCTGCTGCGCCGCTCGGCCTACCTGGATCACCCGGTGTTCCACGAGCACCGCAGCGAGACCGCGATGCTGCGCTACCTGCGCCGCCTGGCCGACTTCGACATCGCGCTGGACCGCTCGATGATCCCGCTCGGATCGTGCACGATGAAGCTCAACGCGGCCGCTGAGATGGAGGCGGTGACCTGGCCGGAGTTCGCCAACCTGCACCCGTTCGCGCCGGCCGGGCAGGCCGCCGGGTACACCGAGCTGATCGGTGACCTGGAGCGCTGGCTGGCCGAGATCACCGGGTACGACGCGGTGTCCGTGCAGCCGAACGCCGGCTCCCAGGGTGAGCTGGCCGGGCTGCTGGCCATCCGGGCCTATCACAGCGCCCGCGGTGACTCCGGCCGGGACATCTGCCTGATCCCGGAGTCCGCGCACGGCACCAACGCGGCCAGCGCGGTGCTGGCCGGGCTGCGGGTGATGGTGGTCAAGTGCGGCGCCGACGGCGCCATCGACCAGGGCGACCTGGCCGCCAAGCTGGAGTCCCGCGGCGCCCAGGTGGCCGCGATCATGCTGACCTACCCGTCCACCAACGGCGTGTTCGAGGAGGCGGTGACGGCCGTGTGCGCGGCCGTGCACGACGCGGGCGGCCAGGTCTACGTGGACGGGGCCAACCTGAACGCGCTGGTCGGCCTGGCCCGGCCGGGCCGGTTCGGCGCCGACGTGTCGCACCTCAACCTGCACAAGACGTTCTGCATCCCGCACGGCGGCGGCGGCCCGGGCGTCGGCCCGGTAGCCGTCAGGTCACATCTTGCCCGGTACCTTCCCGGCCGGCCCGTCCTGGCCGCTTCAGCGGCCTCGGCGCGGAGCGGCGATCGGGGGGTTCCGGGGGTCGCCCCCCCGGGCCAGTACTGGCGGCGGCGCCGTACGGCTCGGCGGGCATCCTGCCCATCTCCTGGGCCTACATCCGGATGATGGGACCGGACGGGCTGCGCCAGGCCACCCAGGTGGCCGTGCTGGCCGCCAACTACGTGGCCGCCCGGCTGGCCCCGCACTACCCGGTGCTGTACACCGGGCGCGGCGGCCTGGTGGCGCACGAGTGCATCGTGGACATCCGGCCGGTCACCCGGCAGACCGGGGTGACCGTGGAGGACGTGGCCAAGCGGCTCATCGACTATGGCTTTCACGCCCCGACGATGTCGTTCCCGGTGGCCGGCACGCTGATGATCGAGCCCACCGAGAGCGAGGACCTGGCCACTCTGGACCGGTTCTGCGACGCTATGATCGCGATCCGGCAGGAGATCGACCGGATCGGCTCCGGCGAGTACGACAGCCAGGACAACCCGCTGCGGAACGCCCCGCACACCGCGTCCATGCTGCTCGCGGCGGACTGGAAGCACGGCTACGAGCGGGAGGAGGCGGCCTACCCGGTGGCCGGTGACCGGCGGTCCAAGTACTGGCCCCCGGTCCGCCGCATCGACCAGGCCTACGGCGACCGCAACCTGGTCTGCGCCTGCCCGCCGGTGGCGGCTTTCGCGGACTGAGCAAGTGCGCTTATCGGCGCGGCGCCCAGGCGTTACGCTGCCAGCCAGTGATCTGGCGGGAAAGTCAGTGATCTGGCGGGAAGGCGTGTCATGGCACATTCGGCCGGTTCCGTCATTGTCGGCCTCGACAATGGCGGCACGATGAACAACGCCACCGTGCTGGATTCCGGCGGCCGTTTCCTGGTCGGGCAGCTGCTGGAACTGCCGAGCCGGGTGCGGGAAGGGCCGGATCCGGCCATCGCCGCGCTGGCCGCGTCGTTTGAGCAGGTCCTCGACGTCACCGGCCTCGGCCGGGCCGAGGTGCGCGCGGTCGGGCTGGACACCCCCGGGCCGGCCAGCGCGGACGGCGTGCTGTCCTCCCGGGGCGGCACCAACTTCGGCCACTCCGGGTGGGCCGGCTTCAACATCCGGGCCGCGCTGGAGGACCAGCTCGGCCTGCCCGTGGTGTATACCAACGACGCCAACGCGGCCGCGCTCTACGCGCACTACCGGCGGTTCGGCCGGGCCGCGGCGGAGCACTCGTCGGTGGCGGCCATCGTCGGCACCGGGCTCGGTGGCGGCCTGGTCGAATCCGGCCGGGTGGTCAGCGGCGCGGCCGGCATGGCCGGTGAGCTCGGCCACGTGCAGATCCCGCTGGACGGGCTGCTCGCCGCTGGGCAGCCGGTGCCGTCGTGCAACTGCGGGCTGACCGGCGACGCGGAGAGCATCGCGTCGCTGACCGGGATCGAGCGGAACCTGCTGCCGTTCTGGCTGACCCAGTTCCCCGGGCACGAGCTGGCCGCGGTGCAGCCGGTGGCCAAGGCGGCCAGGCTGGTCCGCGGCTTCGGCGCGGCCGGTGACCCCCTGGCCCGGCGCATTTTCGAGCAGCAGGCGATGGCGCTGGGACGGACGTTCTCCCTGGCGGCGATGTTCACCGACCCCGGCACGTACTTCGTCGGCGGTGGTGTCGTCGAGGCCGGGCCGGCGTTCAGCCAATGGTTCCTGGGCCAGGTGCAGGCGCACACCACGCTGCGCGAGGAGCAGCGCCGGGTGGTGGAGTTCGCGCTCGTCCCGGACCTGGATATGGCGGGTGCGCGGGGCGCGGCTCTCGCGGCCCGCTCGGCCGTCGCCGGGCCCGCATAGAGTTGCTGCGTGGCAGATCCGCAGTCCTACCGGCCGGCGCCGGGATCCATCCCGGAGTCGCCTGGTGTGTACCGGTTCCGGGACGACCGCGGCCGGGTCATCTACGTCGGCAAGGCCAAAAATCTCCGGTCTAGGCTGAACTCCTACTTCGCCGATTTCGCCAGCCTGCACCCGCGGACCCAGACCATGCTGCGGTCCGCGGCTGAGGTCGGCTGGACCGTGGTGGCCACCGAGGTGGAGGCGCTCCAGCTCGAGTACTCCTGGATCAAGGAGTTCGACCCCAAGTTCAACGTGCGGTACCGGGACGACAAGAGCTACCCGTACCTGGCCGTCACGATGAACGAGGAATACCCCCGGGTCATGGTGATGCGCGGCGCCAAGCGGCGCGGCGTGCGCTACTTCGGGCCCTACTCGCACGCCTGGGCCATCCGCGAGACGGTGGACGCGCTGCTCCGGGTGTTCCCGGTGCGCACCTGCTCGGCCGGGGTGTTCAAGCGGGCGGGCCAGATCGGCCGGCCCTGCCTGCTCGGCTACATCGGCAAGTGCTCCGCGCCCTGCGTGCAGCGGGTCAGCGCGGCCGAGCACCGGGTGCTGGCCGAGGAGTTCTGCGACTTCATGGCGGGCCAGACCGACCGGTTCATCCGGCGGCTGGAAGCCGCGATGCGCGAGTCGGCCCGGGCCGAGGAGTACGAGCGGGCGGCCCGGCTCCGGGACGACATCAAGGCGCTGCAGCGGGCCCTGGAGAAGCAGACCGTGGTGCTCGGCGACGGCACCGACTGCGACGTGATCGCGCTGGCCGAGGATCAGCTGGAAGCTGCGGTCCAGGTGTTCTACGTGCGCGGCGGCCGGGTCCGCGGGCAGCGCGGCTGGGTGGTGGACAAGGTCGAGGACGTGACCGACGGCGAGCTGGTGGAGCAGTTCCTCGGCCAGGTGTACGGCGACGACAGCGTGGCCAGCGACCAGGCTGCGGCCCCGGCCCCGCGCGGGCGCGGCCGGCGCGGCGACGCGGGCGGGCCACTGGACCCGAAGCACCTGACCCGCCCGGCAGCCCGGCCAGCCCGGCGTGCCCCGCGAGGTGCTGGTGCCGGTGCTGCCCCCGGACGCGGCCGCGGTCGAGGAGTGGCTCTGCGACCGGCGCGGCAGCCGGGTCCGGCTCCGGGTGCCGCGGCGCGGCGACAAGAAGGCCCTGCTGGACACCGTCACGCGGAACGCCCGGGAGGCACTGGCGCTGCACAAGACGCGGCGGGCCAGCGACCTGACCACGCGGAGCCGGGCGCTGCACGAGATCCAGGAAGCGCTCGCGCTGGACGAGGCCCCGCTGCGCATCGAGTGCTACGACGTGTCCAACCTGCAGGGCACGCACGTGGTCGCGTCCATGGTGGTGTTCGAGGACGGCCTGGCCCGGAAGTCGGAGTACCGGCGGTTCAGCATCAAGGGCACCGGGGGCACCGACGACGTCGCGTCCATCCACGAGGTCATCACCCGCCGGTTCCGGCGCTACCTGGAGGAACGGGAGGAGACCGGGGAGCTGGACACGCTCGGCGACACCGAGGTGACCGGCCAGCCGCGCAAGTTCGCCTACCCGCCCAACCTGGTGGTGATCGACGGCGGGCAGCCCCAGGTGGCCGCGGCCGCCCGGGCGCTGGCCGAGCTGGGCATCGACGACGTGGCCGTGTGCGGCCTGGCCAAGCGGCTCGAGGAGGTCTGGCTCCCGGGGGAGGACTCGCCGGTGATCATGCCGCGAAGCAGCGAGGGCCTGTACCTGCTGCAGCGGGTCCGGGACGAGGCGCACCGCTTCGCCATCACCTACCACCGGGCGAAACGGTCAAAGGCCCTGGCTGTCAGCGAGCTTGACTCGGTCCCGGGACTCGGCCCGGCCCGGCGGGCTACGCTGCTACGGCACTTCGGTTCGGTGCGCAGGCTGGCCGATGCGACCGGGCCAGAGATCGCCGGGCTGCCCGGCATCGGCCCGCGCGTCGCCGAGGCGGTGCTCGCGGCCCTCCGGCCCAGCGCGGTTGAGCTGGACCCGGGCGATGGCAGCACGCAGAATGGCACGGATAGCGAGCTGGACGGCGGCCGGGGGGACGGTCACGCCGCGGACAGGGGGACGTCGTGAGCGGGCGGCACCGCCGGTGACTGGCACTGACACGCACCGGCCGGAAGGGCATGGGGACCCGGCGGCGGCACCGGACGTGGTGATCATCACCGGCATGTCCGGGGCCGGCCGGAGCACCGCAGCCAAGTCGCTGGAGGACCTGGACTGGTTCGTAGCCGACAACCTGCCGCCCGGGCTGCTGCCCACCATGATCGAGCTGGCCAGCCGGGCGATGGGCGCGGTGCCCCGGGTCGCGGCCGTGCTGGACGTCCGCAGCCGGGCGTTCTCCACCGACCTGCAGTCGGCCATCGCTGAGCTGGACACCCGCGGCATGCGGCCCCGGGTGGTGTTCCTGGAGGCCAGCGACGAGACCCTGGTCCGCCGGTTCGAGAGCGTCCGCCGCCCGCATCCGCTCCAGGAAGACGGCCGGGTGGTCGACGGCATCGCCGCCGAGCGAGCCCTGCTCCGCGGCGTGCGCGAGGAAGCCGACCTGGTCATCGACACCTCGGCGCTCAACGTGCACGAGCTGCGGGCCCGGATGCACGACGCGTTCGGCGCCGAGGAGCCGCCCGCGCTGCGGGTGAACGTGGTGTCCTTCGGCTACAAGTACGGGCTGCCGGTGGACGCCGACATCGTGGCCGACTGCCGGTTCCTGCCCAACCCGCGCTGGGTTCCCGACCTGGCCCCGCTGACCGGGCAGGACCCGCGGGTCCGGGACTACGTGCTCAGCCAGCCCGGCGCCGCCGACTTCCTGGACTGCTACCTGACCGCGCTCCGGGTGGTGCTGGCCGGGTACGAGCGGGAAGGCAAGCGGTTCGCCACCCTGGCCATCGGCTGCACCGGGGGCAAGCACCGCAGCGTGGCCATCGCCGAGCACATCGCCAGCCAGCTGAGCGTCAAGGGACCGGCGGTCCAGGTGCTGCACCGGGACCTGGGGCGCGAATGAAGCCGGGAGAGTCTCCTGGCCTGCCGCCCGCGGCCCAGCCGGTGCCCCCAGCCCAGCCGGTGCCCCCAGCCCAGCCGGTGCCCGTGGTGCGGCCGCTCAACCCGAAGATCGCCGCGCTCGGCGGCGGGCACGGGCTGTTCGCGTCGCTGTCCGCGCTGCGCCGGGTGACCCGGCAGCTCAGCGCGATCGTGACGGTGGCCGACGACGGCGGGTCCAGCGGCCGGCTGCGCCGCCAGTTCGGCGTGCTGCCGCCCGGCGACCTGCGGATGGCACTGGCCGCGCTGTGCGGTGACGACGCCTGGGGGACGACCTGGAGCCGGGTGGTGCAGCACCGGTTCACCGGCGACGCCGAGCTGGGCGGGCACTCGGTCGGCAACCTGCTGATCGTGGCGCTGTGGGAGCTGCTCGGCGACACCGTGCAGGGCCTGGACTGGGTGGGCCGGCTGCTCGGCGCCTACGGCCGGGTGCTGCCCATGGCGTCGGTGCCGCTGGACCTGCTGGCCGAGGTGGAGGGCGCCGACCCGGACCGGCCCTACGAGGTGAGCACGGTGCGCGGCCAGGTGGCCTGTGCGTCCACCACCGGGCGGGTACGATCAGTGTCCCTGATCCCGGAGCACCCGCCTGCCTGCCCGGAGGCGGTCACAGCCATCCTGGACGCGGACTGGGTCGTGCTCGGGCCCGGTTCCTGGTTCACCAGCGTGCTGCCGCACCTGCTGGTGCCCGACCTGGCCGCGGCGCTGGTCAGTACCCGCGCCCGCCGGATCGTGGCCCTCAACCTGGTGGCCCAGCCGGGGGAGACCGACGGTTTCGCCCCGCAGACCCACCTGGAAGTGCTGGCCGAGCACGCGCCACAGCTCAAGATCGACATCGTGCTCGCGGACCGGGGTGCTGCGGGCGCCGCCGTGGCCGACCTGGACAAGGCGGCGGGCCTGCTCGGCGGCAAGCTGGTCCTGGCCGACCTGGCCATGCGCGACGGGACGCCGCGTCATGATCCGCGCCAGCTGGCCGGGGCGTTCGCGGAAATCTTCGAGGGGGAGTGATGCCAGTGGCGATGACCAGCCTGGTCAAGGACGAGCTGAGCCGGGTTACGGTGCTCAAGCCGTGCTGCCGCAAGGCCGAGGTGTCCGCGCTGCTGCGGTTCGCCGGGGGGCTGCATCTGGCCAGTGGCCGCATCGTGGTCGAGGCCGAGCTGGACACCGGGGCGGCGGCCCGGCGGCTGCGCAAGGACATCGCCGAGGTGTTCGGGCATTCCTCCGATCTGATCGTGCTGGCGCCCAGCGGGCTGCGCAAGGGCAACCGGTACGTGGTCCGGGTCCGCAAGGACGGCGACAGCCTGGCCCGGCAGACCGGCCTGGTGGACAACTACGGCCGGCCGGTCCGCGGCCTGCCCCGGCAGGTGGTGTCCGGCACCACCTGCGACTGCGAGGCGGCCTGGCGCGGCGCGTTCCTGGCCCACGGCTCGCTGACCGGGCCGGGCCGGTCGATGTCACTGGAGGTCACCTGCCCCGGGCCGGAGGCCGCGCTGGCCCTGGTCGGTGCGGCCCGCCGGCTGAAGATCCACGCCAAGGCGCGCGAGGTCCGCGGCGTGGACCGGGTGGTGGTGCGGGACGGCGACGCGATCAGCGCGCTGCTCACCCGGCTGGGGGCGCACGACAGCGTGCTGGCCTGGGAGGAGCGGCGGATGCGCCGGGAGGTCAGGGCGACCGCCAACCGGCTGGCCAACTTCGACGACGCGAACCTGCGGCGCAGCGCCCGGGCCGCGGTCGCGGCGGGCGCCCGGGTGGAGCGGGCCCTGGAGATCCTGGGCAGCGAAGCGCCCGAGCACCTGACCGTGGCCGGCCGGCTGCGCATTGAGCACCGGCAGGCCAGCCTGGAGGAACTCGGCCAGCTGGCCAGCCCGCCGCTGACCAAGGACGCGATCGCCGGCCGGATCCGGCGGCTGCTGGCCATGGCGGACAAGCGGGCCCGGGACCTGGGCGTGCCGGACACCGAGTCCAGCCTGACCCCGGAGATGCTGACCCAGTAGTGCTCGCGCCCGGCACGCCAACTCATCCTGGCACCTAGGCGGACCTATGGCCCTGGTCCGATAGGGTCGGACCCGGTAGAGAGAGAAGAAAGCAACGAGGAGACGGGCCGCCGTGACTATTCGCGTGGGCATCAATGGATTTGGCCGCATCGGGCGTAACTTCTACCGCGCGGTAAACGCGGGTGGTGCCGAGGGCATCGAGATCGTGGCCGCGAACGACCTGACTGACACGAAGACGCTGGCCCACCTGCTGAAGTACGACACCGTGCTCGGCACGCTGAGCGAAGACGTGGCCGTGGACGGTGACGCGATCCGGATCGGTGACCAGGCCGTCAAGGTGCTGGCCGAGCGTGACCCGGCCGCCCTGCCATGGCGGGACCTGGGCGTGGACGTGGTGATCGAGTCCACCGGCCGGTTCACCAAGGCGGCGGACGCGCGCAAGCACCTCGAGGCGGGGGCCAAGAAGGTGATCATCTCGGCGCCCGCTTCCGGTGAGGACATCACGATCGTGATGGGCGTCAACGACAGCGGCTACGACCCGGCCAGCCATCACATCATCTCCAACGCGTCGTGCACCACGAACTGCGTGGCCCCGCTGGCCAAGGTCCTGCTGGACAATTTCGGCATCGTTAAGGGCCTGATGACCACGATCCACGCGTACACCAACGACCAGGTGATCCTGGACTTCCCGCACAAGGACCTGCGCCGGGCCCGGGCCGCCGCGCAGAACATCATCCCGACCAGCACCGGCGCGGCCAAGGCCACCGCCCTGGTGCTGCCCGAGCTCAAGGGCAAGCTGGACGGGATGGCCATGCGGGTCCCGGTGCCGGACGGCTCGGTGACCGACCTGGTCGTCCAGCTGCCCAGGGAAGTCAGCAAGGACGACGTCAACGCGGCCTACAAGGCGGCCGCCGAGGGCGCGCTCAAGGGCTACCTGCACTACATGACCGACCCCATCGTGTCGTCGGACATCGTGGGCACGCCGTGGTCCTGCACGTTCGACTCCGGCCTCACCATGACGTTCGGCGACCAGGTCAAGGTCATCGGCTGGTACGACAACGAATGGGGCTATTCCAACCGGCTGGCCGACCTGACCGTGCTGGTCGGCGGACAGCTCGGATGAAGCGCGTCGACGACCTGGACGTGGCTGGCCAGCGGGTCCTGCTGCGCGCCGACCTCAACGTCCCGCTGGACGGGGAGCGGATCACCGATGACAACCGGATCCAGGCCACCCTGCCCACGATCAGGAAGCTGACCAGCCGCGGCGCGCGGGTGATCATCTGCGCCCACCTGGGCCGGCCCAAGGGCGACGGGTACGCGGACCGGGCCGCGGGCGGCCCGTCACTGCGGCCGGTCGCGGCCCGGCTCAGCGAGCTGCTGGGCCAGCCGGTGACGTTCGCCACCGACGTGGCCGGTGAGTCGGCCGCCGCGGCCGCGGCCGGGCTGGCCGACGGCGAGGTCGCGCTGCTGGAGAACGTGCGCTTCGAGCCGGCCGAGACCAGCAAGGACGACGCGGTACGGGGTGAGCTGGCCGGCCGGCTGGCCACGCTGGCCACGCTGTACGTGGGCGACGGGTTCGGTGCGCTGCACCGCAAGCATGCCAGCGTGTACGACGTGCCCGCGCTGCTCCCGCACGCGGCCGGCGAGCTGGTTATCGCGGAGATCGGGGTGCTGCGCCAGCTCACCAGTGACCCGGCCCGGCCGTACGTGGTGGTGCTCGGCGGGGCCAAGCCGTCGGACAAGCTCGCGGTCATCGGCAACCTGCTCTCGGTGGCCGACCGGCTGATCATCGTGGGCGGCATGTCCTATACGTTCCTGGCCGCGCAGGGCTACGAGGTGGGCCACTCACTGCTGGAGCCGGACCAGATCCCGCAGGTGGCGGACCTGCTGGCCGAGGCCACCCGGCGCGGTGTGGAGGTGGTCCTGCCGGTGGACCTGGTGGCCGCCGACCGGTACGCCCCGGACGCCGACTACCGGGTGGTGCGCGTCGGTGAGTTCCCGCCGGACCGGGAGAGCCTGGACATGGGCCCGCAGAC
This sequence comes from uncultured Actinomycetes bacterium, assembly GCA_963834515.1. Taxonomy (GTDB): domain Bacteria; phylum Actinomycetota; class Actinomycetes; order Streptosporangiales; family Streptosporangiaceae; genus RYN-230. The sequence continues at coordinate 508,289 of CAWICB010000007.1, forward strand.
CCGGGCCCAGTTCACGCAGAAGCTGGCCGACGCGAAGACCGTGTTCTGGAACGGGCCGGCCGGCGTGTTCGAGTTTCCCGCGTTCGCAGCCGGCACCAGGGCGCTGGCCGAGGCCATCAGCGCGGTGCAGGGGCTGACCGTGGTGGGTGGCGGTGACTCGGCCGCGGCCGTGCGCCAGCTCGGCTTCCCGGCCGACAATTTCACGCACATCTCCACCGGGGGCGGCGCCAGCCTGGAGTACCTGGAGGGCCGCACGCTGCCCGGGCTGAGCGCACTCGAGGCGGCCGACTGATGGCCGCCGCGCCGGGGCGCAAGCCGCTCATCGCCGGCAACTGGAAGATGCACGAGAACCACTTCGAGGCGCTGACCCTGGTCCAGAAGCTGGCGTTCACGCTGAGCAACGAGGACTACGACGCGGTCGACGTGGTGGTGCTGCCCCCGTTCACCGCGCTGCGCAGCGTGCAGACCCTGGTCGCCGGGGACAAGCTGCGGATCGGCTACGGGGCGCAGGACCTGTCCCAGCACGACAAGGGCGCGTACACCGGTGACGTGTCCGGGCCGATGCTGGCCAAGCTGGGCTGCGCGTACGTGCTGGCCGGGCACTCCGAGCGCCGGCAGTACCACGACGAGGACGACGCCCTGGTCAACGCCAAGGTGCAGGCCGCGCTGCGGAACGAGCTGACCCCGATCATGTGCATCGGCGAGCGGCTGGACGCGCGCCGCGCGGGGGAGCACCTGCCGGTGTGTATCAGCCAGCTCGACGGCGGGCTGGCCGGGCTGCCCGCGGAACAGGTGGCCGGCCTGGTCATCGCGTATGAGCCGGTTTGGGCCATCGGCACCGGTGAGGTGGCTTCGCCGGAGGACGCGCAAGAGGTGTGCACCGCGATCCGGGGCAGGATTTCCGAGGGTCGCGGCGACGAAGTGGCCGCAAGTGTGCGTATTCTGTATGGCGGGTCGGTGAAGGCCGACAACATCGCTGCGATAATGTCGCAGCCCGATATTGACGGCGCGCTGGTCGGTGGCGCGAGCCTGGATGCAGGTGAGTTTGCCACCATATGCCGGTACCGGAAACTGGCCATGGGTGCCTGATCCGGCGCCGCAGCCAGGCACGCAGGGGCAGGCATCCGGAAGGTTAAGGCACTGCAGTGGTTATCGGTATTTCGGTCGTCCTGATCATCACCAGTCTGCTGATGGTCCTGCTGGTGCTGCTGCACAAGGGCAAGGGCGGCGGCCTGTCCGACCTGTTCGGCGGCGGAGTGTCCTCGACCCTGGGCTCGTCCTCGGTGGTCGAGCGGAACCTGGACCGGCTGACGATCTTCACTGGCATCGTCTGGTTTCTCTGCATCATCGGGCTCAATCTGCTGCTGAATCGCTGACCTGGCTGCCCATTCAGCAGACACATGCCATTGTGCGGACACAGCAAGGGGTGAGCAGTGAGTAGTGGCAATGCCATCAGGGGCAGCCGCGTCGGCGCCGGCCCGATGGGCGAGGCCGAGCGTGGCGAGGCGGCACCCCGGATCCGGATCTCGTTCTGGTGTGCGAACAGGCACGAGACCCGGCCGAGCTTTGCCAGCGACGCGGCGGTCCCGGAGACGTGGGATTGCCCCCGGTGCGGTTTCCCGGCTGGCCGGGACGAGAACAACCCCCCTGGCCCGCCGCAGAACGAGCCGTACAAGACCCACCTGGCCTACGTGAAGGAACGGCGCACCGATACGGACGGGGCCGCGATCCTGGCTGAGGCGCTGGACCGGTTGCGCAGGAGTTCCTGACTCACCCGGGTAGCCGGCTAGGACTTCGCGGATCAATGGGCGAACGACTGGCGCTTGCCTTTCGGGGCCAGCGGGATGTGCCCGCCCGGGTGGGCAGCCAGCGCCTTGACGTGCTGCTGCACGTCGGACACCAGCACGTCGGCCAGGTCCTTGCTGAGCCCGTTGCGCACCACGATGCGGAGCACCGCCGTGTCCTGCAGGTTGGCCGGGAACGTATAGGCCGGGACCAGCCAGCCCCGGGCCCGCAGCCGCTCGGACAGGTCGAACACGGTGAAGCCGGCCTTCGGGTCGCTCACCCGGAACGCGAACACCGGCAGGTCACTGCCGTCGGAGAGCAGCTCGAACGGGCCCATCTGGCCGATCTTCCCGGACAGGTACAGGGCCACGTCCTGGCACACCTGGTGCACCTCCCGGTAGCCCTCGTGCCCGAGCCGCAGGAAGTTGTAGTACTGCGCGGCCACGTTGGAGCCCGACCGGGAGAAGTTCAGCGCGAACGTGGGCATCTCCCCGCCCAGGTAGTTCACCTTGAACACCAGGTCCTCGGGCAGTGCGCTGGCGTCCCGCCAAACCACCCAGCCCACCCCCGGGTAGACCAGGCCGTACTTGTGCCCGGAGGCGTTGATCGAGGCCACCCGGGACACCCGGAAGTCCCAGGACACGGCGGGCTGCAGGAACGGCGCCACGAACCCGCCGGAGGCCGCGTCCACGTGCACCGGGACGTCCGGGCCGCCCGCGGCGGCCAGCTTGTCCAGGTCCGCGCTGATCTCGGCGACCGGCTCGTAACTGCCGTCCATGGTCGAGCCCATGATCGCTACCACGCCGATGGTGTTCTCGTCGCAGCTGGCTGCGGCCTGCGGCCCGCGCAGGTGCAGCCGGCCCTCCTCCATCGGCACCTGCCGCGGCTCCACCTGCCAGTACCGGCAGAACTTGTCCCAGCACACCTGGACGTTCGATCCCATCACCAGGTTGGGCCGGGTGGTGTCCAGGCCAGCCTGCTTCCGGCGCTGCCGCCAGCGCCACAGCAGCGCCATGCCACCCAGCATGCACGCCTCGCTCGACCCGGTGGTCGAGGTGCCGGTGGCCGTCTGCTCCGGCGGCGCGTGCCACAGATCGGCCAGGATGCTGACGCAGCGCGCTTCGAGTTCCGCGGTCTGCGGGTACTCATCCTTGTCGATCATGTTCTTGGCCAGGCAGTCCGTCATCAGCTGGGTCGCCTGCGGCTCCATCCAGGTGGTCACGAACGTGGCCAGGTTGAGCCGGGCGTTGCCGTCCAGCACCAGCTCGTCGCGTACCGTCTGCAGTGCGGTGTCCGGCAGCAGGCCATGCTCGGCCAGCCGGTGCCGCGGGATGGACAGGTGCGCGGCCCGCACGTAGACCGGGTTGATCTCCACCTCGGCATCTTCGCTGTCGTCCTGAATTCCCCGCTGGATGGGCACGGGCTGCTCCCTGGAGGCTGCGGAACTGTCGGCCGGCCTGGCCAGGCTATCCGCCCCGGGCGGGGGCGGGGGAGGCCGCCGGCCCTGGCCAGACCGAAGATGTGGCGAGCCCATGACCAACCCTTGGTGTTCTATCGGCTAACTTGGCCGCCGTGTCCCCCCCGGAGCTAGGCGTTCCCCAGCAGGACGGGATCGCCCTCGGTTCCCCGCCGCGGGGGACCCGGGCGCTGGGGGTGCTGTCCGCGGCCTGCCTCGGCCTGGCCATCGTCATCATGATCTTCGTGTCCGCAGCGGGCCGCAGCCGGGCCGAAGTAGGCGTGGCCCATCCGCCCGCCGGGCCGCCGTGGTGGGTGCCGCTGCACCTGTCGGTCACGTTCGTCACGCTGGCGCTCTGGTTCGCGGCGCTGATCGGCGCGGCCGGCGTGGCCGCCGGGCTGGTAGCGGTGGCCCGCGGCGCCCGGCCGTCGTTCCGGGTGCTGGGCGGGGCCGCGTTCGTGGCCATCGCGGCCCTCACCGTGCTGCCCGCGGCGGGCTCGACCGACCCGTATAACTACGCCGCCTACGGGCGGATCGTGGTGCTCGGCGACAACCCCTACCGGATGACGCCCTACCAGCTGCAACGCTCGGGCGACCCGGTAGGCCGGGCCGCCCCGCACGCGTGGATCACCGCGGTCTCGGACTATGGCCCGGTCGCCTCGATCGAGGAGGCCGGGGCGGCCGAGCTGGGCGGCCGGTCCGCGGCCAGCATCATCTTCTGGCTCAAGCTGTGCAACGCGGCCGCGTTCGGCGGGGTCGCGCTGCTGCTGGACCGGCTGCTGCGCGGTGACCCGGCCCGGCGGGCGCGGGCGCACCTGTGGTGGACGCTGAACCCGCTGCTGCTGTGGGGACTGGTGGCCGGCGGGCACGTGGACGGGTTCGGCACCGCGATCGGCTTCTGCGGGCTGATCCTGCTCCGCCTGGACCGGCCGGGGGAGCGGCCCAGCCTGGCCCGGGTGGCCGCGGCCGCGGCCCTGGTCGGCGTGGCTGCCGACATCAAGATCACCTTTGCGCTGTACGGCCTCGGCATCGTCTGGGCGCTGCGCCGGTCCCTGGCCGCGCTGGCCACCGCGGCCGTCTCCGGGCTGGCCCTGCTGGCGCTGCCCTACCTCTGGTTCGGCCGGTCCGCGCTGGCCGTGCTGAGCTCGCACCGGGACGCCACCAACGACACCCTGTACCGGCTGTTCAGCCGGGCCCTGCTGAACCCCACCCCGGCCGAGATCGGGCTGATCATCGTGCCGGTCCTGATCATCACCGCGGCCGCCGTGCTGAGCCGGCTGCCGGACGGCTTCCCGGCCCGGCCGGCTATCCACCCGGCGTTCGCGGTCAGCCTGGCCTGGATGCTGGCCTGGCCCTACCAGCGCCCGTGGTACGACGCGATGGTGCTGGCCCTGTTCGCGCTGTACCCGATGACCCGGCTGGACTGGCCGCTGCTGTTCCAGCTCACGCTGACCTCGATCTTCTACCTGCCGGGTGTGCCCGGCCGGTTTCCGCACTGGGCCAGCAGCGTGCACACCGCCGAGGTCACGGCCATCATGCCCGCGGTCCGGCTGGTCACCCTGCTCGCCGTGCTGGCGTTGTGCATCACGGGTGCGTGGCAGGCCCGGCCGCGGGGTGGGCACGCGCTGGCCGGCCTGGCCTCCTAGCGGCGCCAGGCCAGCACCTGGCCGGCCCGGATGGCGGGCGGCCCGAGCAGCCTGGTCAGCAGCCGGGCCAGCCGGGACGAGGGCTGGGTGACCGCGACCACCGCGGCGGGCCGCCACCCGGCCAGGTCGGCCCGGACCTGCGCCGCGGACGGCGCGGACACCCGGGAGGCGGGCGTCAGCAGCGCGTTGAGGTGCTTGCCCGCCCGCTTGGCCGGGCTGCCGCCGTACAGCGCCGCGTGCCCGGTCGCGTCCGGGCCGATGAACCAGCCGCCGATCAGCGAGCCGGGCTGGCCGGTGTCCGCCTGCCAGCGCAGCGCCTGCGGGGCCTCCTCATACGGCACCGGCACGACCAGTACCGGGGCGCCCGTGGCCAGCCGCAGCCGGGTGAACGCCGTCTGCCAGCCGTGCGGCACCGGCGCGGTCGTGGTGACCGGCAGCGGCAGCGGAATGAGCGGCAGCACGGCCAGCACCGCTACCGCGGCGGGCAGCCAGCTCAGCCAGCCCGGCCCGGCCCGGTCCCGCACCGTGGCCCGGGCCTGGTCCAGGCCGAACGCGAGCAGGGCGGCCGCCGCGCCGTCGGCCAGCAGGGCGAACCGGTTGGGCAGCATCTCGCTGAGCACTGGGAGGTGCACCAGCCAGTGCCAGGGCAGCCAGGCGCGCGGGCCGCCCAGGGAGAGGATCTCCAGCACGGCGAACGTGACCGCGGTCACCCGGACCTGGGGCACCCGCCAGTAGCCGATTGCCGCCGCGGCCAGCACCACCAGCAGCGGCCAGCCCAGGTAGCCGAGGTACTCGGGCAGCCGGGCCGGGTAACTGGCCGCGGCAGCCGCGCTGGCCCGGGTGTGCAGCAGCAGTTCGCCGGACGGGGTGACGAACGTGGCCAGGTGGGCCCGGAACGGGCCGGCCGGGAACGGGCTGCCGTGCTCGGCCAGCGGCCCGTGGAACTGCACCCACAACGGGTAGCCGCACGTCGCCGCGACCAGGCCCGCCGCGGTGGCCAGGCCGGCCGCGGCGCCGGCCAGCCGGTCCCGGACCGCGCGTGGCCAGCAGACGGCCAGGACCAGCAGCATGACCGCGGCGGTCAGCACGGTCTCGGCCAGCAGCTCCTCCGCGGTGAGCAGCTGGACCGCGGCCAGCAGGCCGAGCCCGGCGCCGGTGCGCACCGGCCGGCCCCGCCCGGTGACCAGCCGGAGCAGCAGATGGATCAGCAGCGGCGGCAGCACCGCGAACTGCAGGTGGTAATGCCCGGTACTGGCCGCCACCAGGGCCGGGGAGAAGCCGTACACCGCACCGCCCAGTGCGGCCGCGAACTGGCTGGCCGACCACTGCCGGAGCACCCAGTACAGGCTGGCCGCCGAGCCGGCGAAGCCCAGGGTGAGCAGGACGGTCAGGCTGACCTGCGGGCCGGCCAGCACGGTCACCGGGGTGAGCAGGACCGACGGCACCAGCAGTGACGTGTTCCACATCAGGTTGATGCCGCGCGGCGCGTTCATCGCCGTCGTGACCAGGGCGGGCAGCTGGCCGTGCGTGACCGCGGTGGCCGAGTAGCGCATGAACCAGGCGAACAGGTCCACGTCGTGCATGTCCCCGGTCTGCGCCCGGGATGCTGGATCGGCCCATAGCCGCCAGGTCAGCGCCAGCGCGGCGGCCAGGTAGCAGGCCACGATGAGCCAGCTGGTGAGGACCGCGGCGCGCGGCCGCCAGCCGTCGGCGACCTGAGGCGGCTGCACGGCCGGCGGCACCAGGCTCACCGCCACCTCCATCTCCGGGACACGCGGAACCGCGGTACGGGCGGCAAGGATAATTCATTACCGGGCATTTCGCTGGCGAGGCGGGGCGCGCCGCAGGCGTGTTCCCGCCGAGTCAGCGATCCCGGGGGGTCCAGGGGGGTCGTCCCCCCGGATCAGTGCTGCGCTGGCGAGGCGGGGCGCGCCGCAGGCGTGTTCCCGCCGAGTCAGCGATCCCGGGGGGTCCAGGGGGGTCGTCCCCCGGGCAATACCGCGGACATTGCCCTTGCCGGGGTGTCGGCCGAACTGGCAGGCCGCGCGTTCATGCAGGATAGGGGCATGCAGCTCCCGGTCAACCCGCCCGTCGCGCCGATGCTGGCCAAGCCCGTGCCGAAGATCCCGGACGGCCCGTACAGTTTCGAGCCGAAGTGGGACGGCTTCCGCTCGATCATCTTCCGGGACCGCGATGAGGTGGAGATCGGCAGCCGCAACGAACGGCCGATGACCCGGTACTTCCCGGAACTGGTCGAGGCGGTGCGGGCCCAGTTCCCGGACCGGTGCGTGATCGACGGCGAGATCGTGATCCCGGACGCGGCGGGCCGCCGGCTGGACTTCGAGGCGCTGCTGCAGCGGATCCACCCCGCGGCCAGCCGGGTCACGCTGCTGGCCGAGCAGACCCCGGCTCACTTCGTGGCGTTCGACCTGCTCGCGCTCGGCGACACCGACCTGTGCGAGCAGCCGTTCGGGCAGCGCCGGGCCGCGCTGGAGGAGGCCCTGGGCCAGGCCCGGCCGCCGGTGCACGTGACGCCCGCCACCGTGGACCGTGACCTGGCCGGGCGCTGGTTCGGCCAGTTCGAGGGGGCCGGGCTGGACGGGCTGATCGCCAAGACGCTGGACGGCACCTACCAGCCGGACAAGCGGGCCATGTTCAAGGTCAAGCACGAGCGGACCGCGGACTGCGTGGTGGCCGGCTACCGGCCGCACAAGAGCGGCCCGGACGCGATCGGCTCGCTGCTGCTCGGCCTGTACACCGCGGACGGCCGCCTGGCCAGCGTCGGCGTGGTGGGCGCGTTCCCGATGGCCGTCCGCCGGGAGCTGTTCACCGAGCTGCAGCCGCTGGTCACCACGTTCGAAGGCCACCCGTGGAACTGGGCCGCGGCCGAGGCCGCGGTGCGCAATCCCCGCTCCTCGGAGCACAGCCGGTGGAACGCGGGCAAGGACCTGTCGTTCGTGCCGCTCCGCCCGGAACGGGTGGTGGAGGTGCGCTACGACCACATGGAGGGCACCAGGTTCCGGCACACCGCCCAGTTCGTCCGGTGGCGCCCGGACCGGGATCCGGCCTCTTGCACGTACGGCCAGCTGGAGGAGCCGGTCAACTTCGACCTGGCCGAGATCCTGGCCCGGCGCTGACCAGGTAGCGGCAGAACAGCGAGCTCGCATCGGCCAGCACGTGGGCCAGCTCGGCCCGGGCCGGGTTAGCGCCGCCGTCCGGCCCCTGGATGATCCGGCCCGCCTGGCCACCGGCCAGCACCGGGCTGACCGTGACGCACAGCTCATCGAGCAGGCCCGCCGCGGCCAGCTGGCCGAGCAGGTGCGGGCCGCCCTCGGCCAGGATCCGGTGCTGGCCCCGCCCGGCCAGCGCGCCGACCGCGGCGGCCACGTCCACCTGCTGGTCACCCGCGATGATCACCTCGGCGCGGGCCGCGGCCGCGGCCCGCCGGCCCGCCGGGGCCGCGGCCGAGGTGATCACGATGGTGCGCGCCCCCGGCGCGGCTGCGGTCAGCAGCGGGCCGTCCAGGTCCAGGTCCAGGCGCCCGGACAGCACCGCGATGGGGGGCGCGGCCGGGCGGCCGGCCCGCAGCCCGGCCCAGCGCGGCCGGACCCGGGCCGGCCCGTACTTCTCGTCCCGGGCCGTGGCCGCGCCGACCAGGATCACGTCGGCCAGCGCCCGGAGCAGGCCGAACAGTTCCCGGTCCGCGGGCCCGGACAGGCCACCGGACAGCCCGTCCAGCGCGGCGGCGCCGTCGATGCTCTCGACCATGTTGGCCCGCACCCAGGCCCGGCTCAGCCCGGCCGGGTAGCCGTACAGCGCGGCCAGATCCGGCTGGCCGCCGGGCGGGTAGAGCTGGCGCACGGGTCAGGTCCCGGCCGGCCCAGCCAGCCGGCGCAGCATCACCATGGCCCGCGGCGCCACCAGGACATGCGCGGCCGCGGCGTACTCGGGGCCCGCGGCGGCCGGCGCACCAGGCTGGCTGGTGTCCAGCACCACGCCCCAGCGGCGGCCGTACACCGGCCGGGGCAGGGTGAACCGGCACGCCTGGCTGTCCGCGCTGAACAGCAGCAGGAACGAGTCGCCGCGGACCGGCTCGCCGCGCGGGTTGGGCTCGCTGATCGCGTCGCCGTTGAGGAACACCCCGAGCGCCTTGGCGTACCCGGTCTTCCAGTCCGCGTCCCGCATCTCCCGGCCGGACGGGGTGAACCAGGCGATGTCGCCGACCCCGTCGCTGGTCCCGGCGTCCGGGCCGCGGAAGAACCGGCGCCGCCGGAACACCGGGTGGTCGCGGCGGAGCTGGGCTACGGCCCGGGCGAACTCGAGCTGGCCGGTCTCGCCGGCCGCCGCCGGCCAGTCCACCCAGGATGTCTCGTTGTCCTGGCAGTAGGCGTTGTTGTTGCCGCGCTGAGTGCGGCCCAGTTCGTCCCCGGCCAGCAGCATCGGCACCCCCTGCGAGCAGAGCAGCGTGGCCAGGAAGTTGCGCCGCTGCCGGTCGCGCAGCTCATTGATCCCCGGGTCGGTGGTCGGCCCTTCGATGCCGCAGTTCCAGGACCGGTTGTCGTTGCTGCCGTCCGCGTTGTCCTCGCCGTTGGCCCGGTTGTGCTTGCGGTTGTAGGACACCAGGTCGGTCAGCGGGAACCCGTCGTGGCAGGTGGGGAAGTTGATCGAGGCGACCGGCCGCCGCCCGCTGGTCTCGTACAGGTCGCTGGACCCGGTCAGCCGGGACGCGAACTCGGGCAGCGTGTCCGGCTGGCCGCGCCAGAAGTCGCGGACCGAGTCCCGGTACTTGCCGTTCCACTCCGACCACAACGGCGGGAAGTTACCCACCTGGTAGCCGCCCTCGCCGACGTCCCACGGCTCAGCGATCAGCTTGACCTGCGATACCACCGGGTCCTGCTGGACCAGGTCGAAGAACGCGGACAGCCGGTCCACGTCGTGCAGTTCCCGGGCCAGCGCGGAGGCCAGGTCGAACCGGAACCCGTCGACGTGCATCTCCAGGATCCAGTACCGCAGCGAGTCCAGGATCAGCTGCAGCGCGTGCGGGTGCCGGACGTTCAGGCTGTTGCCGCAGCCGGTGTAGTCCACGTAGTAGCGGTGGTCGTCATCGCGCAGCCGGTAGTAGGCGGTGTTGTCGATGCCCCGGAAGGACAGCGTCGGGCCGCGCTGGTCGGCTTCTGCGGTGTGGTTGTACACCACGTCCAGGATGACCTCGATGCCCGCCGTGTGCAGGTCCCGGACCATCGCCTTGAACTCGCCGACCTGGCCGCCGAGCTGGGTGGACGAGGAGTAGCCGCGGTGCGGGGCCAGGAACCCGATCGTGTTGTAGCCCCAGTAGTTGGTCAGCCCGCGGGCCTCCAGGTCGTGCTCGGACACGAACTGGTGCACCGGCATCAGCTCCACCGCGGTGACGCCGAGCCGGGTCAGGTGGTCGATCACCGCCGGGTGGGCCAGCCCGGCGTACGTGCCGCGCTGGTCGGCCGGCACCTCGGGGTGGAGCAGGGTGAGGCCGCGCACGTGCGCCTCGTAGATCACCGTCTCGTGGTACGGGATGCGCGGCGCCCGGTCATCGCCCCAGTCGAAGAACGGGTTGATGACCACGTTCTTCGGCATGTAGGGCGCGCTGTCCGCGGTGTTGATCTCGGCCGGGTCGGCGAACCGGTAGCCGAACAGGGCCTCGTGCCAGCGGACGTCCCCGCTGACCGCCTTCCCGTACGGGTCGAGCAGCAGCTTGGCCGGGTTGCACCGGTGCCCGCGGCCCGGGTCGTAGGGACCGTGCACCCGGTATCCGTAGCGCTGGCCGGGGCCCACGTCGGGCAGGTAGCAGTGCCAGACGAAGCCGTCCACCTCGGTCAGCGGGATCCGTGTCTCGGTGAGCTGGACCGCCTCCTCGCCGTTCAGCAGGCACAGCTCAACCTGCTCGGCGACCTCGGAGAACAACGCGAAGTTGGTCCCCGTGCCGTCCCATGTTGCACCCAGCGGATAGGGCGCTCCCGGCCACACACGCACCTTGCGACCCTACCTGGGTACTAGCCGCGCCCGGTCCAAAATCTCGGCTACGGCCAGTCCGGCGGGCAGCGTGCCGAACGGGACCCCCGGCCCGCCGAGGGCGGCCGCGGTGCCCAGCCGGGACGCGCAGAACGCGTCCGCCACCGCGGCTGGGGCGTGCCGGACCAGCAGGGCGGCCTGCAGCGTGACGGTGATCTGCCCGGCCAGCCGCCGCGCCCCGTACTCGGCGTCCGGGCCCGCAGTGTCAGCCAGCCCGGCCAGCGTCCCGGTCAGCCGGCCGATGGCCTCGTCCAGCCGCCGGTCGGCACCGGCCGCCCGGGCCAGCTCGGCGGCCAGTGCCTCAGCCGCCGCCGGCTGCCGCCGCAGCGCGCGCAGCAGGTCCAGCGCGGTCACGTTGCCCGAGCCCTCCCAGATGGAGTTCAGCGGGCTGTCCCGGTACAGCCGTGGCAGGCCGGACTCCTCGACGTACCCGTTACCGCCCAGGCATTCCAGTGCCTCCGCCGCGTGCAGCGGGGCGCGCTTGCAGATCCAGTGCTTGGCCGCGGGCAGCGCGACGCGGAGCAGCGCCGCCTCGGCGGTGTCGCCCCGGGTGGCCCGGTCGGCCGCGCCGGCCAGCCGGAGGGCCAGCGTGGTCGCCGCCTCCGACTCCAGGGTGAGATCGGCCAGCACCGAGGTCATCAGCGGCCAGGCGATGAGATCTTTCCCGAACGCCTGCCGGTGCGCGGTGTAGTAGGCGGCGGCCACGGCCCCCCGGCGCATGCCCGCTGCGCTGCCCAGCACGCAGTCCAGCCGGGTCGCGCTGACCATCTCGATGATGGTCGGCACCCCACGCCCGGGTGGCCCGACCGGCCAGGCCAGCGCGCCGTCGAACTCCACCTCAGCCGACGCGTTGGACCGGTTGCCCAGCTTGTCCTTGAGCCGCTGCAGGCGCATCGCGTTGCGGGTGCCGTCGGGCAGCACCCGGGGGAGCAGGAAGCAGCTCAGCCCGGCCGGGCCCTGGGCCAGGATCAGGAACAGATCGCTCATCGGCGCCGAGCAGAACCATTTATGCCCGGTGATCAGGTGCGCGCCGTCGGCGTAGCCCGGCACCGGCTCGGCCCGGGTGGTGCCGGCCCGGACGTCCGAGCCGCCCTGCTTCTCGGTCATCGCCATGCCCGCCAGCAGGCCGCCTTGCCCGGCCGGCGGCCGCAGCCCGGGGTCGTAAGTGGCCGCGGTAAGCAGCGGCTCGAACTGGCGGGCCAGGTCCGGGGCCTGGCGCAGGGCCGGTACCGCAGCGTAGGTCATGGAGACCGGGCAGCCATGCCCCGCTTCGGCCTGTGACCACACGTAGAACGCGGCGGCCCGGGCCACGTGCGCGCCGGCGCGCTGGGCGGCCCACGGCGCGGCATGCAGGCCATGGCCGACCGCGGTGCCGAGCAGCACGTGCCAGGACGGATGGAACTCGACCTCGTCGATCCGGTGGCCGCGGGCATCGTGGCTGCGCAGCACCGGCGGGCGCTCGTTGGCCAGCCGGGCATGCTCCTGGGTGTCCGCCGCCCCGGCCAGCCGGCCGAGCTCGTGCAGCCGCGCCTGGTCCCAGCCGCGCCTTCCCGGCCGGCCGCCCCGAGCAGCGCCGGGTCGTCCGCGACGTCATAACCGGCCAGCGGCGCAACCTGGTTGAGCACCTCGTGGGTGGCGTGCGGCCGGGCCGCTGGGACAGTGGTCATGCAGCGACGATATCCGGTATGTTACTGGGCCGAAACTTGCCGTCCGGGCGGCCGGCTCAGCGTCCCCGTGTCACCCGCCAGCCCCTGCTGGCCCGGGGGACGACCCCCGGAACCCCCGCGATCGCTGGCTCGGCGGGACACGCCTGCGGCGCGCCCCATCTCGCCAGCAGATAACGCCCGAGCAGCACGTCGGCGACCTCCGGGGCGGCGCCCAGCGGGGCCGACACGGCCGCCGCGCCGGCTGCCAGCGACGCGCCGCGGACCCGGTCCGCGAACCGGCCCGGGGCGAGCAGGTAGCTGGCCACCACCACGCGCCGGGCACCGTCCCGGATCAGCCCGGCCACCACCTGCTCCGGGGCCGGCCCGGCCGCGGACGCGTAGCCCGGCCGCACCGCCAGCCAGCCGCGGGACGCCTGCCAGCGGGCCGCCAGCCCGGCGATCACCGCGTTGGCCGCCGGGTGGCTGGACCCGGCCGACGCGAGCACCACCGCGGTCTGGCCGGCCTGGGCCAGGTCCTGGCCCGCCCCGGCCAGCCGCCGCTCCAGGGCCCGCAGCAGCCCCGGGTGCGGCCCCAGCGGCGAGCCGTAGCGGATCCGCAGCCCGGGCCGCCCGGCCTGGGCCCCGGCCAGCAGCCCCGGAATATCGGTCCCGCTGTGGTACGCCGCGGTGAGCAGCAGTGGCAGCACGATTACCGGGCCGTCGCCCAGCGCGCTCAGCACCTGCGCCGGCGCGGGCGCGGCGTGATCGAGGAAGGCGGCCCGGATGTCCAGCCCGGCCAGCCCGGACCCGGCCGCCCGCTCGCGCGCCACGTCCAGCAGCCCGGTCACCGTGGCCCCGGCCTGCGGGTCACGGCTGCCGTGCGCGATCGCTACGAGCGGGGGGTGGGTCAGGTGTGGATACCGCATTCGGTCTTGCCCGTGCCGGTCCACCGGCCGCTGCGCGGGTCGGCGCCGGGCGCCACCTTCATCGTGCAGGTGGAGCAGCCGATCGACGGGTACCCGTCGAAGACCAGCGGGTTGACCAGCACGCCGTTGTCCGCGATGTACTGGTCCACCTGGTCCTGGGTCCAGGCCACGATGGGGTTGACCTTCACCATCTGGCGCCGGGGATCCCACTGCACGGCCCTGGTGTCGCTGCGGGCCGCGGTCTCCTCCCGGCGCACCCCGGTGATCCAGGCGTCGTACGGGTCGAGTGCGCGCTCCAGCGGTACCACCTTGCGCAGGTAGCAGCACAGGTCAGGGTTGCGCCCGTAGAGCCGGGGGCCGAGCGCGGCCTCCTGCTCCTCGACCGTCCGGGACGGCGTGACGTTGACCACGTTCACCGGGTAGACGGCGGCCACCGCGTCCCGGGTGCCGATCGTCTCCGGAAAGTGGTACCCGGTGTCCAGGAAGATCACGTCCAGGCCCTCGTGCACCTGCGAGGCCAGGTGGATGATGACCGCGTCGGTCATCGAGGACGTGATGCACAGCCGGCCGCCGAACGTCTGTACCGCCCACCGGACGATCTCCTCGGCGGGCGCGTCGGCCAGTTCGTCCGCTGCCTGGGCTGCGAGCCTCTCCATATCCATACGGACTGGTTCCTCCACGGCGTGCGGCGGTGTGCGGACTGGGCTCTCGCGCTTGGTCGCGGCGCTGCTGCTCACGGGATGACCCCCGATCCAGCAAATCGTAGCCGGAACGAGCGGATACAGCTCCGGCAGCGCCACTGCCCGTCCTGTTCCTGTGGTTCTAGGTCTTCTTCCCCACAGTAGGGGCAATAGAACGGAATTGCCCGTTCTGATGGGGAAGCTGGGATTGTCATGCGAAATCCTCCTCGCTGGCCCGGCCGGCCCACGCGGCGAACGATTCCTCCGGCTCCCGCCCGGCCTGGAACCGGCGGAGCACCCGCTCCAGGTAGTCCGGCAGGTCGTCGGCGGTCGTCTTCAGCCCGCGGATCTTCCGGCCGAAACCGGAACTGGACCCGTCGCCGCCACCCAGGCTGCCGCCCAGGTGGATCTGGAATCCCTCGGTCTGCGTCCCGTCCGCCGCGGTGACCAGCGAGCCCTTGAGGCCGATGTCCGCGGTCTGGATCCGGGCGCAGGAGTTGGGGCAGCCGTTCACGTTGATCGTGACCGGCTCGGTGAAACCGGGCAGCCGGCGTTCCAGCTCGGCGATGACCTGGCTGGCCCGCGCCTTGGTTTCCACGATGGCCAGCTTGCAGAACTCGATGCCGGTGCAGGCCATGGTGTGCCGCCGGAACACGCTGGGGGAGGCGGGCAGGTCGGCCGCGTCCAGCGCCGCGGTCAGCTCCGGCACGTTGCCCCCGGGCACGTCCAGGATGACCATCTTCTGCTCGGTGGTGGTGCGCACCCGGCCGCTGCCGTACCGGGCGGCCAGCTCGGCGACCTGCGTCAGCGCGGTGCCGGACAGCCGGCCGACCCGGGGCGCGAAGCCCACGTAGTACCGGCCGTCCTGCTGCTCGTGCACCCCCACATGGTCCCGGCGGCCGTCCCGCGGTGGTGGCGGCGGCGCACTCTCCGGCAGCGCGTAGCCCAGGTAGTCCTTCTCCAGCACTTCGAGGAACTTCTCCGGGCCCCAGTCCGCGATGAGGAACTTGAGCCGGGCCCGGTGCCGCAGCCGCCGGTAGCCGTAGTCCCGGAACACCGACGTGACCCCGGCCCACACCTCAGGCACCTGGCCGGGCTGCACAAACGCGCCGAGCCGCTTGGCCATCATGGGGTTGGTGGACAGCCCGCCGCCGACCCACAGGTCGTAGCCGGGCTCGCCGTACGGGCCGGTGACGCCGACGAACGCGACGTCGTTGATCTCGTGGACGGTGCACTGCGCGGCACACCCGCTCATCACCGACTTGAACTTCCGCGGCAGGTTGGAGAACGCCGGGTCGCCCACCCAGCGTGCTGTGGTCGCCTCGATCTCCGGCGTGGCGTCGATCACCTCACCAGCATCGATGCCAGCCAGTGGGCAGCCGAGCACCACCCGCGGCGTGTCGCCGCAGGCCTCGGTGCTGGACAGGCCGACCGCTTCCAGGGTGTCCCAGATGGCCGGGACGTCCTCGATGCGGATCCAGTGGTACTGCACGTTCTGCCGGTCGGTCAGGTCGGCGGTGCCCCGGGCGTAGCGGTCCGAGATCTCCGCCACGGCCCGCAGCTGGCCGTTGCTGAGCTGGCCGCCGTCGATCCGCACCCGGAGCATGAAGTACCGGTCGTCGAGCTCCTCCGGCTCCAGGGACCCGGTCTTCCCGCCGTGGATACCGGGGCGGCGCTGCGTGTACAGGCCGTACCAGCGGAACCGGCCGCGCAGGTCGGCCGGGTCGATGGAGTCGAAGCCGTGCTTGGCGTAGACGTCGATGATCCGCTGGCGGACGTTCAGCCCGTCGTCGTTCTTCTTGTTTTCCTCGTTCTTGTTCAGCGGCTCGCGGTAACCGAGCGCCCACTGGCCCTGGCCCTTACGGCCGTGCCCTCGCAGGCGGGGGGCTGGCGGCATCTGGCGCGTCCCTTCTCAGTCCGGGGCGGCGCAGCGCGGCCCGGGCAGCCGTCACCGGCTGCACCGATTGCCCTGCTGGCTGGCGGCACACTGGGGTTGCCGCCAGGCATCAGGGCACCGGCCGCGGCACGCGCCCATGGTTCGGGCGGTGGTCAGCGGCCGTGCCGACAGATGGCGCTGCGCACCCGGAGCAGGTTGACATGCCTGCGGGCGACGAGGAGGGGATCGGCAGCGCTCACGTATCGAGGATCACACGGAACGGCGCTTCCTGTCGAGACAGGTTCGCGGACCGAAGTACTTCTGTGTCCCTGCCGCCCGGCCCGGGCCAGGCTAAGAGTGCCCACGACAGGAGGCAACCGCCCCGGTGCCGCAGCTATTCCGGTCCGCACGCTGGCTCCACTCAGCCCTGCCGCACCCAGTTCAGCGACTCGCGCCGCGGTGGCTGCGGCAGGGCGGGCCGGGGCAGGTGCTGGCAGTCACACCACGTGCCACCTGGGCACTCGGTGTGCTGCTGCTTACGGCAGTGCAGGCAAACCATGTCTGTCCGGAGGGGCGACCCCCCGGATCCCCCCGATCGCCGCTGCGCGCCGAACGCCGGCTCGGCGGGCACACCCCTGCGGCGCGCCCCGCCTCACCGGCGAGCTGCCGCGTTGCCCGGCGACCATCGTGCCGCGCCCGGTGACCATCGTGCCGCGCCCGGCCACACTCACGCCGGTTATTGGGCTACTTCCGGGAGGTACCATAGGGGTGTGGGGACAGTGACGATCAGGCGGCGTTGGCGCGGCGCATCCGGCGGCGCCGCTCGGAGGCGCGCTCGTCCTCGTTAAGGCCGCCCCAGGTGCCGTACTTCTCGGGGCGGGAAATGGCGTAGTCCAGGCACTCCGTGCGTACTGGGCAGGAGGCGCACAGCGCCTTCGCCTTGCGCTCACGGATATCGCGCTCCGGCTGCCGTTCCCCGTCCGGGCCGAAGAAGAGCACGACATCTGTGCCGCGGCACGCGGCGGCATCTTGCCAGCCCCAGTTCGGCCGGGGAGGCAGGGTAACCTGCCGCCGTACCTCAGACATGACTAGATCTCCTCAACAAGCTCAGTGGTGGTGCGTTCCGTTCGGCCGACCCTCTGGTTGTGTCGGACTTCTGGTTCCGCGCGATGCGGCTTTTGCCCCGTCGTAGGTATGCAACGTCCTGCAGCACCTGCGTGTTCCCGGGGCAATGGGCAGCCACGAGGCACCCGTGAACGCCCACCGGAGTGCACGAGTGGAGCAACCCTGCCGGATGAGTGGCCAGCCGAACGCCAGCCGCTCCGTGGAAACCAGTCCTGTCCAGCGGACCGATGATCAATCATGCCATCAGCGGGGCCGGTTCCGCAGGCCGGATTGGGAATCCGGGGCAGAGATGTTCGGCGCCCGGGGTCAGCCCCTCCGGCCGGCCCGGATCTCCGCGTTAAGTGGACAAACCCATTAGCGGAGCGCCACCATGGGCTGCATGTCAGCGTCGGACGCAGCCCCGTTGCCCCGGCTCGGTGAGGTGTTCTTCGACGTACGAGGCAACTCCCGAAGTATGCGGCTGAGCTGGTACGCAGATACTGGCGTGGCCGTTTTCAGCATCTGGCAGGGCGGTACCTGCACCGGGACGTTCCGGCTGCCCATGGACGACCTGGCCCGGATGATCGAGGCGCTGCGCCGCGGCCCGCAAGGTGGCCAGCGGGCCGCCCGGGACGGCGCCCCGCCGTCCCGGGCGGCGGCCAGCCAGGATCCCGGCCAGGCCACCGTGGCCATGCGGCGGCCGGAGGGGGAGAGCCCAGCCCGCACCTACCGCCGGGACCCGGCCGGGTATCCCGACCCGCTCAGCCCGGAGTACCCGGCCGAGCCGCTGGAGGACTACCGCACCGGGGCCGGCTCTGGCGAGTTCCGGGCCGTTTCCGACGCGGGCTACCCGGAGCTGCCGGTCACCGGCGACTACCGGCGGACCGGCCCGGAGCTGGCCTACCCGGACGAGGCAGCCAGTGACCCGTACCGGCGTGACGGCTACCCGCAGGAGTACCGGGACAGTTCGTCCGGCAGCCACCGGCAGGATCGCGGCGGGTATCCGGCCGGGCCGGCCGAATTACCGGGACGGCCCGCCGGGCAGCCACCGGCGGGATGGGCCCGGCTATCCCGATGATCAGGCCTACCCGGCAGATCAGGGCTTCCGCGGCTATTCCCGCCAGCCGGACATTGCGGATTATCCCGGCGAGCCGCCCGCCGCCGGTTCCGGTGGTTATCCGGCCGGCCCCGATTATGGCCCGGACGGGGCCGACTGGGGAGAAGACACCGCCGACCAGTCGCTGGGCGGCTACGGCGATGAGCCGCCTGCGGAATCGTTCCCCTATGGCTACCGCAGCGGCAATCGTGAGTCCCGGGAACGGGGACGCTATCCCGGCCGTCATTGACGGCAGCCGCCACCCGTCTTTGGGTGTCGTTATGGTTGGGCCGCCCCTGGGAGGATATATTTGCCTCCAGAGGAAGGGGGGCCTCAAGTGGCACAGAAGGTGTCCGTCACATTTGCCTGTGACTACGACCAGAAAGCGATTCCTGAGGGCCAGCATCAGACCCGCCGGTTCAGCCTGGACGGCCGGGACTATGAGATCGATCTGTGTGCCAAGCACAGTCACAAGTTTGACGATGTCGTGACCCGATACGCCCAGCGGGCCCGCCGGGCCGCGGCGCGGGCGGCGAAAACCAAACGGCGCACCACGGCGCACCGCCAGCACAGCGCGGCCATCCGCAGCTGGGCCAAGGAAACCGGGATAGCAGTCAGTGACCGCGGCCGGATCCCGGCCGACGTGGTGGCGCGCTACGAAGCCAAGCACGCCTGACGCCGGGCATCAGGACGGTCCAGGCGGCCCGGGCGGCCGCTCGTCGCGGCCGGGGTCATCCTCGGTGATCCGGGCCGCCGCGACCTGATCCAGTGCGGGCTGGGCTGGCGGCGGCTGGGCGGGCAGGGCCTGGGCGGGCGCGCCGTGGCCTGCGCCGGGCGGCAGCGGCGCAGCGCCCCCCGGCCGCGGAATGGGCCCGCTCGCGGCGGCCAGCACCTGGGAATTGGGCAGGCTCAGCGCGCCGTCCTCGGTGTCCATCCGCAAGTAGGTAATGCCGATCTCGGTCACCAGGCCGTCGGTCACGCCGCCCAGCGCACCGGATTTAACCCGGATATAGTCACCCACCACGAACGGCCTGGACAGCAGCAGGACCAGGCCCGCGAAAATGTTGGCCAGCGACTGCTGGCCCGCGATGCCGAGCAGAATCGTGGTCACTGCCCCGCCGACCAGCAGCTGCCCGATCGGCACCTTGGCCAGGCTCACGGCCAGGAACAGCAGGGCCAGCCCGCCGACCAGCAGGATGGCGTAGCGGACCACGGCGGCGTGCGACGAGCCGACCGCGGGGGCGAGCACATTCCGGGTCTTGGCCGCCAGGCCGAGCACGGCGGTCGCCCCGAACACGCAGAACGCCGCGATGGACGCGGCTGAGATGATCTTGGGTGTGACGTTGGCCGGGCCCGTCCAGTCCCGGAACAGCCCGTTGGCGGTGGCGGCGACCGAGTACGCGATGATGGCCAGCACCAGCGCGATGATCGAGCGCCACGGGCGGGCGTGCGCCTTGGCCCTGGCTACGTGCTCGTGTGCGCGCGCCATCCGGTCGGCCATGTCGAGCTGGCGCTTCTCGTGTAGATCCACCCGCCCATCCTGCCCGGGCGAGCGGAAAACGCGATCCCGGGGGGCCGTCAACGGCCCCCCGGGGTCAGGATGGTCAGGTCAGGTGCGCGGTGCCAGCAGCGCCCGGCCGACCGGCAGCGACAGTCTGCCGCCCATCCCGTTGGCCACCCCGGCCGCGGACGTGTACCAGGCCACCAGCGCGGTGAGCACACCCACGTAGCCGCCGGCCTTCACGATGTTGGCGTTGCCCGCGAAGTTCCCGGCGAACAGGATGATCTCGGTGGCCTCCAGGGTGAGGAACACCCCGAAGACCGCCAGGTTCACCTGGGTGCTCCAGAGCAGCATGTACGTGTTGAAGATGGCGAAGGCCAGCAGGATCCAGCCCACATCCTTGGCGAACAGGCCGGCCGTGAGGGGGTGGGTGGCCAGCTTGGCCCCGTAGAGCTGGAAGTAGAAGAACAGGCCGATCCAGAAGCCGCCGTAGGTGGAGAACGCCGTCGCGCCGAACACGTTCCGGTTGCGGAATTCCCACATGCCGGCCAGCAGCTGGCACAGCCCGCCATACGCCAGTGCATAGCTGACCCAGGCCAGCCCGCTGGAGTGGGTCATCCAGCCGGCGTTGAAGGCCGACAGCAGGAACGTGGTCAGCGCGAAGGCGCCCAGCCCGAGCGGCGCTGGATCGGCTATGCCGGAGACCGGAGCGGCCACCGGTCTGGTCTGAAGGTCCTCGTTGACGCTCAAGTCATTCCTCCTGATGAGGCAAGCGCTGCCCGGCCCGTGGGATCCACGTGGGCCGGGTCGGCGTGCGGGCTGAACTGAAGGCCCTCTTCTCAAATGGCTCCAGCAGAACCACATGGAAGATCTGTCTTGAGCGTATCGCCGCAGACCCGCCGGGGGGAGACCCAGATTTTACTTATGCTGACATGGCAGTCAGCCTGGGCCCGGCTTACTGCTGGTCACATCCCGCTGAGCGGGCGCTCCTTGCTGCGCAGCGACCCGGTGAGCCGGGCGCCCACCACCGCCGCGGTCACCACGGGCAGGAACGCCATCCCGTCGAACGTGAGCAGGAACTGGGCCCACTTTTCGGGCGTGCTCTTCTGCGTGCTGGTCACCGCCGCACCCGGCGTGTCCAGCGCGGTCAGGTACAGCGCGTTGGGCACCGGGTACCGGCCGGCCGTGGCCAGCACGATGAAACCCACTACCAGCACGGCGAACAGGCCCGCGAAGATCATGCCGAGCTTGCTCCGCAGCTGCCCGGTCATCTCGGCCAGGACCCGGAGCGGCCGCCGGGCCTGCCGGGTCAGCGGATTGCGCGGGGTGCCATCGGCCACCGCCAGCACCTGGTCGGCGGCGTCCGGGTCCGGCGGCAGCAGCCCAGGGGCGGACTGGCCGCCGGGGCTGGCCACACCGCACAGCACGTGCATGGTCCCGGCCTGGCCGCGGCGGGCCACGTAGGGTGCGGCCGGCCAGCCGGACGTGGCTGGGGGCGGGCTCGCCTAATGCGGCGGCCACGAACGACCGTGCGGCCATGGCCGAGCTGGACAGCACCGCGCAGTCCGGGAAGAACGCGCGCATCCGCTCGCCCAGCCCGGTGTTGAAGATCCGCATCACCATCCGCAGGTCCGGGTTGAGGTCCTGGGCCCGCAGCCCGGCATGAAAATTGGCCAGGTCATCGCGGCCCATCAGGGCCATGGCCCGGGCCGAGTGCACCTGGGCCGCGCTGAACGCGGCGCCGTCCAGGTCCAGCCGCTTGATGACCCGGACACCGGGCAGCTGGGCGATGCGCGGGCCGTGGCCGCGGCTGACCGAGCCGAGCAGGACGGTGACCTGCTCCCCGTAGTTGGTGGCCAGTTCCTCGACCACCCGGTAGGCCAGGGCGTCGTCCCCGCACACGATGAGGTGATCCGCGTCCTCGGCGGCCGGGCGGGGGGCGGGAGGCACTACGGGATCTAAACTTGACTCTGTCGGTGATCTTGGAGACCGTCGGCGGGTCGCGGTGGAAGATCGTCTGGTTGCCAGCAGACTGCCGCTGGTCGGTGTAGTCGATCGTCCCCCCGAGGTGGTCAGGTGTCCGTGCGTCCCCGGATCGGAGCGGAAGTCCCGGAGCTCACCGCGCGGGTAGCTCGGGCCAGTAACCCGGGTGGTACGACGGCGATGTGGGTGCGTGACCGGCTGGATGGGCTGTGGCGGGATGAGGACTTCCAGGCCTGGTATCCGCGTGACGGGCGTCCTGGCCTGTCTCCTGCTCAGCTCGCCACGGTCAGTGTGCTGCAGTTCCTGCTCGACCTGTCCGACCGCGGTGCCGCCGAGGCGGTGCGGTGCCGGATCGACTTCAAGTACGCGCTCAGCCTTGACCTTGACGATCCCGGCTTCCATCACAGTGTGCTGGGCGACTTCCGGGACCGGTTGCTGGAGGGCGAGCGGGCCGACCGGCTCCTTGACCTGGCCCTGGCCCGGCTGAAGGAGGCCGGGCTGGTCCGCGAGCGCACCACCCAGCGCACTGATTCCACCCACGTCCTGGCGGCCGTGCGGGACCTGACCCGCCTGGAGCTGGTCACCGAGGCGGTGCGCGCGGCTCTGGAGGAACTCGCCCGCACCGCCGGCCACGCGCTGGAAGGCCTGATTGACGACAACTGGGGCCGCCGCTATGGCCGACCCGTCCGGCTGGGCAAGAACCCCACCCGGCCGAAGACCCGGATCAACGAGGCGGGGGCGGATGCCTGCCGGCTGATCGAGCACGTGGCCGCCAGCTACCCGGGCCTGCTGCACGGCCCCCGGGTGGAGGCCCTGCGGCAGGTCATGGTCCAGAACTACTACCGGGATGCCTCCGGTCGCCTGCGCTGGCGCGACGATGACAGCAGCAGCGGCCTGCCGCCGTCGGCCACCCGCATCGTCTCGCCCTACGACCTGGCCGCCCGCTACGCCCGCCGGGGCCAGGTCACCCGGTGGACCGGATACCTCGCCCACGTTACCGAGACCTGCGCTGATGACGGCCCTAACGTCATCACCGACGTCGCCACCATGTCGGCCACCAGCGCCGACACCCTGGCTCTGGCCGGAATCCACGCCCGGCTGGAGCACCGGGACCTGCTCCCCACCGAGCACCTGGCCGATGGCGGCTACACCTCCCTGGTCCACATGGAACGAGCCGGGCGCGAGCACCAGGTCACCCTCACCGGGCCGCTGCCCGGCAACCCCACCCGCCAGCACCGCACCCAAGAGGGCTACGCCCGCGACGACTTCCGCATCAACTACGACCGCCAGAAGGTCACCTGCCCGCAAGGCCAGGTCAGCAAGGGGTGGCACGGCCCCTACCCGACCTCCTCACCCGACGCCGCCCCGCTCATCATTGCCCGCTTCACCAAGGGCCAGTGCCAGCCCTGCCCGGCCAGGGCCGCCTGCACCACCTCCGGCGACGGCAAGCGCACCGTGGGGTTTCCCCCGCGCGAGCTCTACGAGCTGCAGGTCCGCAACCGCGCCGACCAGCAGGACCCCGCCTGGCACAAGCGCTACGCAGTCCGATCCGGTATCGAGGGCACCGTCTGCGAGTTGGCCCACGGCCACGGCATGCGCCACTGCCGCTACCGCGGGCAGCCCAAGGCGCACCTCCAGCACGTTCTCACCGCCATCGCCGTCAACATCGAGCGCCTCAGTCAGCAGCCAGCCGGCGAGAGCACAACCCCGCGACCACCAACGGCCTTCCAGGACTACCTCGACCAGCACGACATCCAGCGCCTGCGCTCATGGCGAGCCGTCAACTAAGCCGCGGCGACCAAGATCACCGACAGAGTCAAGCTAAAACATAGCCGGGTAACTGCGGCCAACCCGGCCGCCGGCCGGCGCCATGGCCCGCCGCGCCGGGGTATTCTCCGGATTAAAGGGGCGAAGTGTTCCGGGGAGGTTCGGCCATGACCGACGACGGCGGTATCCGCGCTTCGGATTCCGATCGCGAGCACGTCGTCGAGATCCTGCGGGACGCCTACAGCACCGGCCGGCTGACCATGGCCGAGTTCGACGAGCGGACCAGCACCGCGTTCGCCGCCCGGACCTGGGGTGAGCTCCGGACGCTGACCGCCGACCTGCCGCAGCAGGCCAAGCTGGAGCTGGCCCACCCGGCCCCGGAGCGTGACGCGGCGCCCAGCCCGCCGCGGCCGCCGCTGCCCGCGGGCCGGACCCGGCGGCGGCTCAGCCCGATGCTGCCGATCCTGATGATCTGGCTCACCGTGGCGCTGACCACCCGGGACCCCTCCGCGTTCGTCCCGGTGCTCATCATCCTGCTGGTCCTGGTCCGGCTGGCCAGTGGCGGCGGTCACCGGCGCCGCTAGCCCGCGGCGCCCCCTGGCCAGCGGCGCCGGTCAGGGCGACGCGATCCGGCTCAGCCCGGGCGGGAGCGCGCTCGCCGCCGCCCGGTCGAGCAGGAACAGCGTGCGCTGCTGGCCGCGGGCCCCGGCCGCGGGCACCTGGACCGGCCCGGCCCCGGACAGCGCCAGCCGGACCGCGCCGGCCTTCTCCGTCCCGGCGGCCAGGATCCAGACCTCGCGGGCCTGCCGGATGGACGGCAGGGTCATGCTCAGCCGGACCGGGGGCGGCTTCGGCGCGCCGCGCACCGCGACCACGGGCCGTTCGTCGTACAGCGCGGGCATGCCCGGGAACAGCGACGCCACGTGGCCTTCGGGCCCGATGCCGAGCAGCAGCACGTCGAACGCGGGCAGCCGGCCCGTGATCCTCGGGCTGGGACGCCTTGCGCAGCTCGGCGGCGTACCGTTCGGCGGCCGCCTCCGGGTCAGGACCGTCCGGGCCGTCGCTGGCCGGCATCCGGTGCACCCGGGCCGGATCCGGGTCGATGTGCCGGAACAGGGCCTGATCGGCCTGGACCTCGTTGCGCTCCGGGTCGCCGGACGGCAGGAACCGCTCGTCGCCCCACCAGAAGTCCAGCCGCCGCCAGTCCACCGCGCCGACGGCCGGCGCCGCGGCCAGCTCGGCCAGCACCGCGGTGCCGATGCCGCCGCCGGTCAGCACCAGGGACCCGATCCCCCCGCTGGCCTGGGCATCGACCAGCTTGGTGGCCAGCCGGGCGGCCGCCGCCCGGGCCAGCTGGTCCGCGTCGTGGTGCACCAGCACCTCGGGCGTGCTCACGGGCCGCTGCCGTCCAGGCTGCCCCCCGTCGCCGCGGGGGCCATGGTCAGGAACGGCGCAATGGTCTCCCCGTACACCTCGTCCGGGTCGAGCCGGCGCAGTTCCTCGGCCAGCAGTTCCGCGGTGTCCCGGCGGTGCAGCGCGACCTTGCGCTCCGGCTCGCCGGCCAGCTGCAGCAGGGCCACCCGGCCGTCCGGGCGGGTCACCGATATCTTGCCGTCGCTCGTGTCGAACGTCACCGCGGTGACCCCGGGGCCGGCCGACACCGTGTTCTCGACCGGCACGCCGAGCCGGGTAGCCAGCCAGGAGGCGATCAGGTCGGCGCTTGGATTGCCCGCCTCGGCCTCCACCCGGCCGGCCACGACCTGGCCGTGCGGCTGGTCCATGATGGCGGCCAGCAGCGTCCGCCACGGCGTGGTCCGGGTCCAGCTCAGGTCGGTGTCCCCGGGCCGGTAGTGCGCGGCCAGAGTGGCCAGGCAGGCGTGCGGCTCACTGGCCGCGGCCGCGTCGGTGATCCGGCGCTGGGCCAGGGCGCCCAGCGGGTTGCCGGACGGGACGTCGGGCGGGATCCCCGGCCACCACGTGACCACCGGGGTGTCCGGCATCAGCAGCGGGGTGACCACCGAGTCGGCATGCTCGCCGAGCGCCCCGTACATCCGCAGCAGCACCACCTCGCCCGGGCCGGACTCGCCAACCCGGATCTCCGCGTCGAGCCGCGACGCGGCCTGCGGCCGCCGGGTAATTACCGCGAGCACCCGCATCGGATGCTCCCGGGCTGCCTCGCTGGCCGCCCGGACCGCGTCGTACTGGGCCGCCTCATCGGTCACGATGACCAGGGTCAGCACCATGCCGCTGGCCGGGCCGCCGAGCCGCTGCCGGGCCTGCCGGATGGCCTCGTGGATGCGGTCGGTGGTCGTCTCGGCCAGGTCGATCATCATCAGGAGCTGTCCTTTCCCGCGGCCAGCCCGCGTGTCAAAGCCGCCGCCAGGTCCGGCCGTCCCGGGCCATCATCTCGTCGGCCGACGGCGGCCCGGCCGACCCGGCCGGGTAGGGCTCCGGCTGGCCGTGCTCGGCCCAGAACGCCTCGATCGGGTCGAGCACCATCCAGGACAGCTCGACCTCACGGTGCCGCGGGAACAGCGGGGGATCGCCGATCAGCACGTCGAGCAGCAGCCGCTCGTAAGCCTCCGGGCTGCTCTCGGTGAACGACTCGCCGTAGGCGAAGTCCATGTTCACGTCGCGCACTTCCATGGCCGTGTCGGGCACCTTGGAACCGAACCGGACCGTCACGCCCTCATCTGGCTGGACCCGGACGACCAGGGCGTTCTGCCCGAGCTCCTTGGTGTCGGTGGCGGCGAACGGCAGGTGCGGAGCGCGCTGGAACATCATCGCGATCTCGGTCATCCGGCGCGGCAGCCGCTTCCCGGTGCGCAGGTAGAACGGCACCCCGGCCCACCGGCGGGTGTCCACGTGCAGTTTGATCGCGGCGTAGGTCTCGGTCCGCGAGTTCGGCGAGATGCCGTCCTCTTCCAGGTAGCCCTGGACCGGGACGCCGCCCTGCCAGCCCGCCGCGTACTGCCCGCGCGCCGTGCTGTCCAGCAGGTCAGCGGGCAGCCGGATGGCGGATAGCACCTTCTCCTTCTCAGCCCGCAGCGAATCAGCGTCGAACGAGACCGGCTCCTCCATCGCGGTCAGCGCCAGCAGCTGTATCAGGTGGTTCTGGATCACGTCCCGGGCCGCGCCGATGCCGTCGTAGTAGCCGGCCCGGCCGCCGATGCCGATGTCCTCGGCCATCGTGATCTGCACGTGGTCCACGTAGCCGCGGTTCCAGATCGGCTCGTACATGGTGTTGGCGAACCGCAGGGCCAGGATGTTCTGGACCGTCTCCTTGCCCAGGTAGTGATCGATCCGGAACACCGCGTGCGGCGGGAACACCTCGCTCAGCGTCTCGTTCAGCGCCTGGGCACTGGCCAGGTCGTGGCCGAACGGCTTCTCGATCACCACCCGGCGCCAGGACGCCGGGTGACCCGGGGCCGGGGGCGGCGGGTCAGCCAGCCCGGACCGCTTCAGCTGGTTGACCACCAGCGGGAAGAACTTGGGCGGCACGGACAGGTAGAACGCGTAGTTCCCGCCGGTGCCGCGCTCCCGGTCCAGCTCGCCGACGGTCTCGGCCAGCCTGTCGAACGCCTCGTCGTCGGTGAACTCGCCGGGCACGAACCGGACACCCTCAGACAGCTGCTCCCACACCGTGTCGCGGAACGGGGTCCGGGCGTGCTCCTTGACGGCCTGGTAGGTCACCTGGGCGAAGTCCTCGTCCTCCCAGTCCCGCCGGGCGAAGCCGACCAGCGAGAAGCCGGGCGGCAGCAGGCCCCGGTTGGCCAGGTCGTAGATGGCCGGCATCAGCTTCTTGCGGGCCAGGTCCCCGGTCACCCCGAAGATGACCAGCACGCACGGGCCGGCCACCCGCGGGATGCGCCGGTCCCGCGGGTCACGCAGCGGGTTGGTCACCGGCCCGGTGATGAGTGGCGCCACCGAGCCCGGCAGTACCGCCGCCTCGTCCCCGGCCTGGGCCAGCGCGGCAGCCTCGGTATCGGCACTGGTCATGGCTTCTCCACAGCCGCCATGTTGGCCTCGATGGTGCCGAGGAACTCCTTCCACGACACGGCGAACTTGTCCACGCCCTCGTCCTCGAGCACCTTGACCACGTCGTCGTAGCTGATGCCGAGCTTAGCCAGGTCGGCGAACACCCGCCGGGACTGGTCATACGTGCCGCGGATGGTGTCCCCGCGCAGCTTGGCGTGGTCGGCGGTGGCCCGCAGGGTGGCCTCGGGCATGGTGTTCACCGTGTCCGGCGCGACCAGCTCGACCACGTACATGGTGTCGTCGTAGGCCGGGTCCTTGGTGCTGGTGGAGGCCCACAGCGGGCGCTGCACCCGGGCCCCGGCGGCCTGCAGTGCCTGCCATCGCGGGGTGGCGATCCGCTGCTCGTACAGCTCGTAGGCGAGCCGGGCGTTGGCGATCGCGGCCTGGCCGCGCAGCGCCGCCGCCTCCGGGGTGCCGATCTTGTCCAGCCGGCGGTCCACCTCGGTGTCCACCCGGCTGACGAAGAACGAGGCCACCGAGGCCAGCCGGGAGATGTCCCGGCCGGCTTCCAGGGCCTGCTCCAGCCCGGTCATGAAAGCGTCGATGACCTGGCCGTAGCGTTCCAGCGAGAAGATCAGCGTGACGTTGACGCTGATCCCCTCGGCCAGGCACGCGGTGATGGCGGGCAGGCCCTCCAGGGTGGCCGGGATCTTGATGAACAGGTTGGGCCGGTCCACCGTCCACCACAGCGCCCGGGCCTCGGCAATGGTCCTGGCCGTGTGCCGGGCCAGCCGCGGGTCCACTTCCAGCGAGACCCGGCCGTCCACCCCGCCGCTGTCGTCGTAGACCGGGCGGAGCACGTCACAGCCCCACCGGATGTCGTAGCCGGCGATCAGCCGGGACGCCTCGCCGACGCTGACGCCACGGATGGCCAGGTCGGCCAGCTGCTGGTCGTAGGCGTCGCCCTGGCTCACCGCATGGGCGAAGATGGTCGGGTTCGACGTCACCCCGCGGACCTCCCAGTTGGTCACCAGGTCCTCGAGGTTGCCGGTGCGCAGCCGGTCCCGGCTGATGTCGTCGAGCCAGATGGACACGCCTTCCGCGGTCAGCTGGCTGAGGATGGGGTGGGTGTGCTCCTGGGCGGTCATGACTACTCCTTGGCCTCGCGTCGGTCGCGTCCTTAGGCCAGCCGGCCCAGGCTGGCCCGGGCGGCTGCCGCCACCTTGTCCGCGGTGAACCCGTACTCCTCGTACAGCTTCATATACGAGGCTGATGCCCCGAAATGCTCCAGGCTCACACACTCCCCGGCGTCTCCCACAAACACCCGCCAGGGCTGGGCCACGCCGGCTTCGACGCTGACCCGGGCGCGGATGTGCGGTGGCAGCACGTCCTCCTGATAGGAAGCATCCTGGCTGGTGAACCATTCCACGCACGGCATGGAAACAACACGTGTCGACATGCCCTCGCCCTGCAGGATGTCCCGGGCGGCCAGCGCGATCTGCACCTCGCTGCCGGTGCCGATGATGATCACCGCCGGGTCACCGCCGGTGCCCTCGGCCAGCACGTAGCCGCCACGGGCGGTGCCCTCGGCGCTGGTGAGACCCGGCCCGTTACCGTCCGAGCGGTCCAGCACCGGCACGTTCTGCCGGCTCAGGGCCAGCCCGGCGGGCCGGTCGGTGTGCTCCAGGATGGTCCGCCAGGCCACGCTGGTCTCGTTGGCGTCGGCCGGCCGGACCACGTCCAGGCCGGGGATGGCACGCAGCGCGGCCAGGTGCTCCACCGGCTGGTGGGTCGGCCCGTCCTCGCCGAGCCCGATCGAGTCGTGCGTCCACACGTACGTGACCGGCAGGCCCATCAGCGCGGCCAGCCGCACCGAGCCCCGCATGTAGTCGCTGAACACCAGGAACGTGCCGCCGTACGGTCGGGTCAGGCCGTGCAGCGCGATGCCGTTCATGATGCCGCCCATGGCGTGCTCACGGATCCCGAAGTGCAGCGTGCGGCCGTACCAGGTGCCGGGGAACATCGCGGTCTGCCGGTCCGGCGGCAGGAACGACGGCTCGCCCTTCATCGTGGTGTTGTTACTCCCGGCCAGGTCGGCCGAGCCACCCCAAAGCTCCGGCAGTACCGGGGCCAGGGCGTTAAGTACCTGCCCAGAGGCGCGTCTGGTGGCCTGTCCCTTGGCGTCGGGCGGGAAGCTGGGCAGCGCGCTGGCCCAGCCGTCGGGCAGCCGGCCCGCGGCCAGCCGGTCCAGCAGCGCCGCGCGGTCCGGGTTGGCCGCCGCCCAGGCCGCGAACGCCGCGTCCCACTCGGCGTGCCGCTTCTGGCCCCGGCCGGCCACCTGGCGGGCGTGCGTCACGGTCTCTTCCGCGGCCGGGAACGTCACCCCGGGGTCGAAGCCGAGCACCCGCTTGGTCTTGGCCACCTCGTCCTCGCCGAGTGCCGCGCCGTGCGCCTCGCCGGTGTTCTGCGCGTCCGGGGCGGGCCAGGCGATGATGGTGCGCAGCACGATCATCGACGGCTGCGTGGTCTCGGCCTGGGCGTTCAGGTAGGCCCGGTAGAGCGCCTGAGGGTCCTCGTGGTAGCCGTCCGGGCGCAGCCAGTCCACCCGCTGCACGTGCCAGCCGTACGCCTCGTACCGGGCCGCCACGTCCTCCGACTTGGCGATCCTGGTGTCGTCCTCGATCGAGATGTGGTTGTCGTCGTAGAGCACGATGAGGTTGCCCAGTTCCTGGACCCCGGCCAGCGACGAGACCTCGTGGCTGATGCCTTCCTCGATGTCGCCGTCCGAGCAGAACACGTAGATGTGCTGGTCGAACGGGCTGGTCCCGGGGGGCGCGTCCGGGTCGAGCAGGCCGCGCTCGCGGCGGGCGGCCATGGCCATGCCGACCGCGTTGGCCAGGCCCTGGCCGAGCGGGCCGGTGGTGGTCTCCACGCCCGGGGTGTGGCCGTGCTCCGGATGTCCCGGGGTGAGGCTGCCCCACTCGCGGTAGAGCTTCAGGTCGTCCAGGGTCAGCCCGTACCCGGACAGGTAGAGCTGAATGTACAAGGTCAGGCTGGAATGCCCGCAAGACAGCACGAACCGGTCCCGGCCGCGCCAGTGCGGGTCGGCCGGGTCGTGCCGGAGGATGTTCTGGTAGAGCAGGTACGCGGCCGGGGCCAGGCTCATCGCCGTGCCCGGGTGCCCGGAGCCGGCCTTCTGCACCGCGTCCATGGCCAGGACCCGGATCAGGTCAACGGCCCGCTGGTCGGCAGCCGTCCAGTCCAGTGCGGAAGTCGTTGGGCTGCTCACCGTGAGATCAGGGCTCCTCTCTGGCCCGCGTTGCCCGGCGGCAAGGCACGGGAACGTGGATCACGTGCATGACCCTATCCTCAGTTTCGCCTACCCCCCGGACCGACCCCAATCCGCATGGCCCGGTGCCTGATTACGGTCACCGGTACGCTCCCGGCATGGCGACCAACCCCGGCTTCGACCCGCGCGCGGTGATCGAGGGCCGGGCCCCCGGCCGCCCCCGGGCCGGGGTCATCGTCGGCATCGTGGCCGCCATCGGCTGCGCGATCGTGGTGCTCGGCGCGGACGCGGCGCAGAGCGTCAACTCGGCCGGGCACAGCGTGGCGCCGTTTCTCATCGCGCTCCCGCTGGCCCTGCTCCCGGTGCCGCTGCTGGTCGGCTGCGTGCTGCTGATCGACCGGCTGGAGCCGGAGCCACGGATCAACCTGGTGCTGGCGTTTGTCTGGGGAGCCGGGGTGGCCGCGCTGCTGGCGGCCGTGATCAACACGGCCGGGCTGCTCTTCATCACCCAGCCCGCGCTGGGCAACAGCACGGGGGAGTTCGTGTCGGCCACGTTCGGCGCCCCGGTGGTGGAGGAGTCGCTCAAGGGCCTGATCCTGATCATCCTGGTGTGGCGGCGGCGTCAGGAGCTGGACGGCCCGACCGACGGGATCATCTACGCGGCCATGGTCGGGCTGGGCTTCGCCATGATGGAGAACATCGGCTACTACATCGGCGCCCTGGTCCGGCCCAGAGTGGGCGGGGCCGAGCTGCTGGGCGTCACGTTCGTGCTGCGCGGCGTGCTGTCCCCGCTGGCCCACCCCATCTTCACGTCGATGACCGGGCTCGGCGTGGCCTACGCGGCTACGCACAAGAATGGCCGGTGGGCGGTGCCGGCCGGCCTGCTGGCCGCGATGCTGCTGCACGGGCTGTGGAACGGGCTGAGCGCGCGGGGCATCGACGGGCTGGCCCTGGCCTACGCCATCCTGGCCTGCGTGCTGGCCGGCCTGGTCGGGGTGGTCATCGCGGACCGGCGCCGGATCGTCCGGCTGATCTGGCGCTTCCTGCCCGTCTATGAGCCCGGCCTGGTCACCGGGGCCGATCTGCGGATGCTCAGCACGCTGCGCGAGCGGCACGCGGCCCGGCGCTGGGCCCGGCTCACCGGCGGCCGGGCGGCCAGCCAGGCCATGGAGGACTACCAGCTGGCCGCGACCGAGCTGGCTCTGGTGCACCTGCGGCTGCAGCGCGGCATCATCCGCCCGGAGCACTTCGGGGAGCGCCGCCGTGACTTGCTCCGGCTGATGGCCATGGCACGCAGCGCGTTCTTCCACCGCCAGCCGGAACCGCCGCAGCCGCCGTGGGCCGGCCCCAGCTCGTCGGGGTTTGCCGCGCCGGGGTCCGGCTCGTCAGGACTCGGCCGCCACCGGCTCAGCTAGCCGCGATCCGGCCACCCCGGCCGGGCCGGCCACCGGGCCGCGGTCCCGGGTGGCGAACATCAGCAGCAGGGCCGCGATCCAGATCAGTACCGACCCGGCCACGTGCACCCAGACCAGGCCGGCCGGCAGCCCGCTGAAGTACTGGCTGTAGCCGATCACGCCCTGCAGGCCAACCAGGCCGAGCAGTATCCAGCCCAGCCGCCGGGCCCGGGCCGGGGCACCGGTGAGCTGCAGGCTGACCGCGGTCACCGCGACCAGGGTGCCGAGCATCCAGCCGATGTCGGCGTGCAGCTGGGTCACTCCTTCCAGCGGCAGGTGATAGCGCGGCACATAGGCCCGGCCACCACCGGAGCGGGGCACGAACGTGGACCCGGCCAGCGGCCCGGTGCCGGTCACCACGGTGCCCGCGGCCAGCATCAGCGCGGTGGCCGGGACGAGGGCCACCGCGAACACCCGGACCTCGCGGCGGACCAGCCGGGTCGGCGGCGCGTCGCTCTCGGCGCACCGCACGTAGAGCGTCACGGCCAGCGCCAGGATGGCGCTGGACAGCAGGAAGTGCAGCGACACCGCGGCCGGGTTGAGATCGGTGAGCACCACGATGCCGCCCAGCACGGCCTGGGCCAGCACGCCGAGTGGCTGGGCCGCGGCCAGCCACACGATGCCGGGCCGCCGGGCACCGCCCGGGCGGAACCGCCACGCGGTGATCAGCACCGCCGCGGCGACCAGCAGGAGCACCCCGGTCAGCATCCGGTTGGTGAACTCGATCCAGGTGTGGATCATCGGATCGCCGCGGGTGTGCGAAGCGACCAGGCTACTCGACGTGCAGCTGGGCCAGTCCGGGCAGCCCAGCCCGGACGCGCTGAGCCGGACCGCGGCCCCGGTCATGATCAGCCCGGCGTTGGCCACCACCCCGGCCAGGGCGACCCGGCGCATCGTGGTCACGGTGGGGAACAGCACCGGCGCCGCCAGGCGGCGCGCGCTGCGGGTCAGGTCGGCTGGCACGGACCCATGGTAGACGCCCGGCCCCCGGTCAGTTCCCGGTACGTGCCGCGCCCGCGCTGGCCACCATCACACAGCCGATCGCGGCCCACTCGTACCAGCGCAGCCCCTGGCCCAGCAGCACCAGCCCGACCAGCGCGGCGACGGCCGGTTCCAGGCTCATCCAGATGCCGAACACCTTGGCCGGGGTGCGGCGCAGCGCCTCCAGCTCCAGCGAGTACGGGATGATCGAGGACAGCAGCCCGATGGCCACCCCGGTGCCGGCCACGGCCGGGCGGAGCAGGGCCCGGCCGCCCGCCAGCAGCCCAGCCGGGGTGACGGCCAGCGCGGCCACGCACATCGCGATGGTGAGCCCGGAGGTGCCCGGGAAGCGCCGCCCGGTGGCCGCGCTGAGCAGGATGTAGGTGGCCCAGCAGGCCGCGGCCAGCAGCGCCCAGCCCAGCCCGGCCAGGTTCAGGTGGCTGCCGGTGCCCCGGGTCAGCAGGGCCACACCTGACCCGGCCAGCAGCACCCAGACGGCGTCCAGCCAGCGCCGGGACGTGGCCACGGCCACGCCGAGCGGGCCGAGGAACTCCACCGTGACCGCGATGCCCAGCGGGATCCGGGCGAACGCCTGGTAGATGGAGAAGTTCATCACGGCCAGGACGAGCCCGAAGGCGACCACCACCGTGGCGTCGCCCCAGGCCCGGCGCTGCCAGATGGCCCGGGTCTCCCGGGCCAGCCCGCGGGCGCCGGCCAGGGCCAGCAGCACGGCCGCCGTCCACAGCCGCAGGCCGGTCACCGCGGCGGGCGGCACCTCGGTGAACAGCCGGTCGGCCAAGCCCGCGCCGACCTGGACCGAGACGATGCCGGTGAGCACGAGGGCCGGCGGCGGCACCGCGCCAAACAGGGCGTCGATCCGGCGCGAGGAGGGCTGGACCGCTACTCCCAGCGGAATACCCGGGTGGTCACGCCGATCCCGAGTACCGCCCAGACCAGCAGCACGGCCAGATCCCGCAGCGGCAGCCCGGAGCCGTGCTGGAGCACCGCGTGCAGCCCGTCAGACAGCGCCCCGGTGGGCAGCAGCCGCAGCACGGGCCGGGCGCTGGCCGGGAACTTGTCCAGCGAGAAGATCACCCCGCCCACCCCGAGCAGCACCAGGTAGATCAGGTTGGCCGCGGCCAGCGTGGCCTCGGGCCGCAGCGTGCCCGCGAGCAGCAGGGCCAGCCCGCTGAACGCGGCCGTGCCAGCCAGGATGAGCAGCGGCACCCAGATCACGGCGGCCGGTGTGGCGTCCGGGGACCAGCCGAGCAGCAGGCCCACCACCACGATCACCGCGGTCTGGCCGAGCTCGACCACGATCACCGTGCTGGTCTTGGCCGCGATCAGGCCGCTGCGCCGCAGCGGGGTGGCGCCGAGCCGCTTCAGCACGCCGTACTGCCGCTCGAACCCGGTCGCGATGGCCTGGCTGGTGAACGCGGTGGACATGATGCCCAGCGCGATGATGCCCGGGACGAGGAAGTCCACTTTGCTGCCGCTGATCAGGTGCTCCAGGCTGAACCCGACCAGCAGCACCACCGGGATGATGAGGGTGAGCAGCAGCTGCTCGCCGTTGCGCAGCAGCGCGCGCAGCTCCAGCCCGGCCTGGGCGGCGATCATCCGCGGCCGCGGGCCCGGGCCGGGCGCCGGGGCCGGCCAGCCGGCCGCCGCCGGGGCCTGCACCTGTCCACTCACGTGCGCAGCTCCCGCCCGGTCAGCTCAAGGAACACGTCCTCGAGGGTACGGCTCTCGATGCGCAGGTCCTGGGCCAGCACGCCGCGTTCCGCGCACCAGGCGGTGACCGCGGCCAGCAACTGCGGGTCAACCTGATCCGGCACCTCGACGATGTAATGGCCGGCCGGGGACTCCTTGGCCGCGCTGCCCGGCGGCAAGGCGGAGATCAGCCCGTCGGTGTCCAGGCCGGGCTCGGCGCGGAACCGGAGCTGGCCGGCCGTCCCGGTCAGCTCGGCCGGGCTGCCCTCGGCCACCACCCGGCCGTGGTCCACCACGCACACGTGGTCGGCCAGCCGCTGCGCCTCGTCCATGTAGTGCGTGGTCAGGATCACCGCCGCGCCGGACGCGCGCAGCCCGCGGATCACGTCCCAGGTGGCGTGCCGGGCCTGCGGGTCCATGCCCGCCGTGGGCTCGTCCAGGAACAGCAGTTCGGGCCGCCCGATGAGCGCGGCGGCCAGCGACAGCCGCTGCTGCTGGCCGCCCGACAGCCGGCGGAACGGGGTGCGCAGGCTGCCGGCCAGGCCGAGCCGGCCGAGCAGCACGGCCGGGGCGATGGGCGCGGCGTAGAACGCGGCCAGGGTGCGCAGGTACTCGCCCGGCCGCGCGGCGGGCGGGATGCCGCCGGACTGCAGCATGACGCCGATCCGGGTCCGGAGCTGGTCCGCGTCCCGGCCCGGGTCCAGGCCGAGCACCCGGACCGCGCCGTCGTCCGGCCGCCGGTAGCCTTCACAGATCTCGATGGTGGTGGTCTTGCCGGCCCCGTTCGGGCCCAGGATCGCGGTCACCGCGGCCCGGCGGGCCAGCAGCGACAGCCCGTTCACTGCCGTGGTGCGGCCGTACCTCTTGACCAGATGGTGAATCTCGACCGCGGGTCCGTCGCTCACGCGAGCGAGTCTAGATGCTCGGCCGGGCCGGGCTTCCCGTTCGCCCCGGCCTGGGCCGAGCGGATGAGCGCGCGGAACAGCCGGGGATCGGTGCCTGCCTCGGGATGCCATTGCACCGCGATCAGGAATTCGTCCCGGCCGGCGAACTCCACCGCCTCGATGGTGCCGTCCTCGGCCCAGGCGGTGGCCACCAGCCCGGTACCGAGCCGGTCGATGGCCTGATGATGGGCGGTGGGCACGTCGAGCCACAGCTCGCCGGGCGCCGCGCCGGGCGCCCTGAGCAGGCCGGCCAGCCGGCTGCCCGGCGCGATCCGCACCGGGTGGCTGCCGAACGTGCCCGGGCTGGCCTGGTGCCCGTCGTGGCCGGTCAGCTCGGGCAGATGCTGGGCCAGGGTGCCGCCCCGGGCCACGTTGAGGATCTGCAGCCCACGGCAGATGGCCAGCACCGGCAGGCCGGTGGCCAGCGCGGCGGCCAGCAGGGCCAGCTCGGCCCGGTCCCGGCCCGGCTGCACCCGGCTGGTCCGCGGGTGCGGCGCCGCGCCGTAGCCGGCCGGGTCGAGGTCGCCGCCGCCGGACAGCACCAGCGCGTCCAGCCGGCCCACCGCGGCGGGCACCGTGGCCAGCGGCGGCAGCAGCACCGGCACGCCGCCCGCGGCGGCCACCTGCTCGGCGTAACTGAGCGGGAGCAGCGCCGCCGGCTGGTCCCACGGCCCCCAGCGGGCCAGCTCCGCGTAGGCCGAGATCCCGACCAGGGCCTGCGTCATTGGGGGGTTACGTAGGCGCCGGAGATCCCGCCGTCCACCAGGAACTGGGCCGCGGTGATGAACGACGCGTCGTCGCTGGCCAGGAACGCGATCGCGGCGGCGATCTCGGCGGGCTCGGCGAACCGGCCCATCGGCACGTGCACCAGCCGCCGCGCGGCCCGCTCCGGGTCGGCGGCGAACAGCTCCCGCAGCAGCGGAGTGTTCACCGGCCCGGGGCACAGCGCGTTCACCCGGATGCCCTCCCGGGCGAACTGCACGCCGAGTTCCCGGCTCATGGCCAGTACGCCGCCCTTGGACGCGGTGTAGGAGATCTGCGAGGTGGCCGCGCCCATCACGGCCACGAACGAGGCGATGTTGATGATCGAGCCGCCGCCCTGGCCCGCCGCGAACTGCCGCTGCATATGCGGGATCGCGTACTTGCAGCACAGGTACACCGAGGTCAGGTTGACCTCCTGGACGCGCCGCCAGGCGTCCAGCCCGGTGGTCAGGATGGAGTCGTCGTCGGGCGGTGAGATCCCGGCGTTGTTGACCGCGACGTGCACTCCGCCGCACTGGTCCGCCACCTGCTGGTACAGGTCGCGGACCGCGTCCTCGCTGGTCACGTCGGCCTGCACGAACAGGCCGCCGATCTCGTCGGCGGCCAGCTTGCCGGAGTCCTCCTCGATGTCGGCAACCACCACGGTGGCGCCCTCGGCGGCCAGCCGGCGCGCGCTGGCCAGCCCGATGCCGCTGCCCGCGCCGGTGATCACGGCGATCCGGCCGGCCAGCCGCTGCGGGTGTGTGCTCACTCCGGCTCCTCGTCGTCGGTGGCGATAAACACGTTCTTGATCTCGGTGAAGCTGTCCAGCGCGTCCGGGCCGAGCTCGCGGCCGAGACCAGAGGCCTTGAACCCGCCGAACGGCGTCCAGTACCGGACCGAGGCGTGCGAGTTGACCGACAGGTTGCCGGCCTCCACGGCCCGGGCCACCCGCAGCGCCCGGCCCACGTCCCGGGTCCAGATCGAGCCGGACAGGCCGTACGGGGTGTCGTTGGCGATACGCACCGCGTCCGCCTCGCTGCCGAACGGCACCACGGTCACCACCGGCCCGAACACCTCCTCGGTGAACGCCGGGTCGGCCGCGCTCACCGGGGCCAGCACGGTGGGCGGGAACCAGTACCCGGGCCCGTCCGGCACGCTGCCGCGGAACGCCACCGGCGCCCCGTCCGGGACGTAGGACGCGACCTTGCCCCGGTGCTCGGCCGAGATCAGCGGGCCCATCTCGGTGCCGGGGTCGGCCGGGTCGCCCACCGCCACGCCCTTGACGGCCGGCTCCAGCAGCTCCATGAACCGGTCGAACACGCTGGCCTGGACCAGGATCCGGGACCGGGCGCAGCAGTCCTGGCCGGCGTTGTCGAACACCGCGTACGGCGCGCTGGCCGCCGCCTTCTCCAGGTCAGCGTCGGCGAATACGATGTTGGCGCTCTTGCCGCCCAGCTCCAGGGTGACCCGCTTGACCTGGCGGGCACAGTTGGCCATCAGCTGGCTGCCCACCGCGGTGGACCCGGTGAACACGATCTTACGGACGGCCGGGTGCTCGACCAGCCGCTGGCCGACCACCGAGCCCTTGCCCGGCAGCACCTGGAACACGCCCTCGGGCAGGCCGGCGGCCAGGGCCAGCTCGCCGATCCGGATCGCGGTCAGCGGGGTCCGCTCGGCCGGCTTGGCGATGACGGGGTTGCCCGCGGCCAGCGCCGGGCCCAGCCCCCAGCCCAGGATGGGCATCGGGAAGTTCCACGGCACGATGAGCCCGACGATGCCGACCGGCTCCTGGAACGTGACGTCCAGCCCGCCGGGCACCGGGATCTGCCGGCCGCACAGCCGTTCTGGCGCGGCCGAGTAGTAGCGCAGCACGTCCCGGACGTTGCCCGCCTCCCAGCGGGCCTGCCCGACCGGGTGCCCGGAACCGGCCACCTCGAGCTGGGCCAGTTCCTCGATGTGCGCGTCCACCACGTCGGCGAACCGGCGCAGCAGCGCGGCCCGGTCACCGGGGGCCACGGCCCGCCAGCCGGGCTGCGCCGCCGCGGCCCGGCTGACCGCCTCGTCGGCTTGCTCCGCGCTGCCGTCGGGCACGGTGGCCACCGCTTCCTCGGTGGCCGGGTTCAGCACCGTGAATGTGGACATGCCAGTATCTGCTCCCAACTCGCCGTGCTTACATCCGCTCGAAGCTGCGCTGCAGCTCCCAGTCGGTGACCGCGGCATCGAACGCGTCGATCTCCACCCGCGCGGCGTTCGCGTAATGCTCCACGACGTCGTTACCGAACGCCGCCTGGGCCAGCTCGGACTTGCGCCACAGCTCGAGTGCGTCGCGCAGCGTGGTCGGCACGTGGCTGCCCTCGTCGGTGTACGCGTTCCCGGCGAACGCCGGTTCCAGCGGCAGCTCGTGGTCCACCCCGTGCAGCCCGGCCGCGATCATCGCCGCCACGGCCAGGTACGGATTC
Organism: uncultured Actinomycetes bacterium; assembly: GCA_963834515.1. Taxonomy (GTDB): domain Bacteria; phylum Actinomycetota; class Actinomycetes; order Streptosporangiales; family Streptosporangiaceae; genus RYN-230. Next base: position 547,359 of record CAWICB010000007.1, read on the forward strand.
ACGTCGCCGCCTGGCACCCGGTTCTCCACCCGGAGTGACGGGCCATGCCCGACCAGGCGGAGCGCGCAGGTCCGGTTGTCCACCCCCCAGCGCACCGCGGTGGGGGCGAAACTGCCCGGCGTGTAGCGCTTGTAGGAGTTGATGTTCGGCGCGTAGCACAGCGACAGCTCACGCAGCGCGGCCAGCTGCCCGGCGATGAAGTGCTCGCCGAATGGGGACAGCCCGTGCGGCCCGTCGCCGGCCATGGCCGGCTTGCCGTCGGTCCCGCGGACCGAGAGGTGGATGTGGCACGAGTTGCCCTCCCGGGCGTTCGGCTTAGCCATGAACGTCAGGCTCATGCCCTCCTGCCCGGCGATCTCCTTGGCGCCGGTCTTGTAGATGGAATGGTTGTCGCACGTGGTCAGCGCGTCGGAGTAGCGGAACGCGATCTCGTGCTGGCCGAGGTTGCACTCGCCCTTGGCCGATTCCACCTGGAGGCCGGCGCCCGCCATCCCGTTCCGCAGCCGCCGCAGCAGCGGCTCGATCTGCGCGGTGCCGAGGATCGAGTAGTCCACGTTGTAGGTGTTGGCCGGCGTCAGGTGCCGGTACCCGGCCGCCTGCGCCTGGGCGAACGTGTCGGTGTACACGATGAACTCGAGTTCGGTGCCGGCCAGCGCGGTCAGCCCGCGCTGGCCCAGCCGTGCGGTCTGGGCCTGCAGGATCTGCCGCGGCGAGGCCACTACCGGCGTGCTGTCGTGCCAGGTCAGGTCGGCCAGCACCATGGCCGTGGCCTCGTGCCAGGGCACCCGGCGCAGGGTGGGCATGTCCGGCACCATCACGAAGTCGCCGTAGCCGCTGCTCCACGAGGACATCGCGTACCCGTCCACGGTGTTCATCTCCACGTCCACCGCGAGCAGGTAGTTGCAGCCCTCGATGACGTGCCCGACCACCTCGTCCAGGAAGTAGTCGGCCGCGAGCCGCTTGCCGGCCAGCCGGCCCTGCATGTCGGTGAACGCGACGACCACCGTGTCGATGTTGCCCTCGCTCACCTCGACGCGGAGCTGCTCCAGGGTGAGCATCCCGCGCCGTCTGCTGTGCGGGACCGCTCCGCGCTGCTTTTCCATGGGCCTCCAGTCCAGTACGGGTCAGCCGGCCAGTTCTTCCTCGATCGCGGCCAGTTCTTCCGGCGTGCCCTGGACCCGTGGCCCGGTGAACCAGTTGCGCGCCGATACCAGCCAGTAGATCCCCGCGAAGCCGATCACCGCAACGACCGCGAACACCGCGTAGTTGAACGTGCTCCAGGTGATGGGGCCGACCTGCGGCAGCATGAACAGGATCGTGATGACGACCACCCAGGCGACCGCGACGATGCCGATCACCTTGCTCCACCGGCCCAGGTGCCACGGGCCGCGCTGGAAGCGGTCGCCCAGGCGCAGCCGCAGGAACGTCGGAATCACGTACGCGATGTACAGGCCGATGACCGCGATGGACGTGACCGCCGCGTACGCGGTGGCGTTCCACAGGTACGGCAGCCCGAGGATGAGGGCGCCGACCGCGGCCAGCCAGATCGCGTTGGTGGGCGTCCGGGTGCGCTTGTTCACCCGGTGCCAGAACGAGGAGCCGGGCAGCGCGCCGTCCCGGGAGAACGCGTAGATCATCCGCGAGTTCGCGGTGACCGATGACATGCCGCAGAACAGCTGGGCGCCAATCACCACCAGCAGCAGGAACTTGGCCCACGCCGTCCCGGCGGCGTCGATGAAGATCTGCGCGGGCGGCACCCCGGTGGCCGAAGTGCGCTCCGCCTCGTAGTGCTGGATGGCGAACGTGATCCCGATCAGCAGCACCCAGCCAGCGGCCAGCGAGACCAGGATGGACATCACGATGCCGCGCGGGCCGCTGCGCGCGGCGCTGTGTGTCTCCTCGGTCATGTGCGCCGACGCGTCGTAGCCGGTGAACGTGTACTGGGCCAGCAGCAGGCCGATCAGCACGATGTAGATGGGTGCGATGTGCAGCCCGGTGTCGTTCACGAAGTGCCCGAACACGAAGCTGGCCGACTGGTGGTGCGACGGCACGAAGACGAGAACGGCCACGATGAGCAGCACGCCGGTGATGTGCCACCACACGCTGACGTCGTTCAGCATGGCGACCAGCCGGATGCCGAACTGGTTCAGCAGGCCGTGCACCAGCAGCACGATCGCGTAGATCAGGATCGTCACCTGGTGCGCGGTGCTCCAGCCCCACACCAGCGCGCCGAACGCGTTGATGAAGAACGCGGCACCGAAGTCGATGCCGGCCGTCACCGCCACCTGGCCGAGGAAGTTGAACCAATCCAACTTTTATGATAATACCAGGAGGTCAAATATGGACACCCCCCCGATCACCGCCACCACTGTACCGGGCAAGGCGGGTGAGGCTGGGACCGACACGACCGGAGCCGACGTGATCCTGCTCGGTGCTTATCTCCGCATCTCGGATGACGACAAGGATGCGGAGGGCAACCTCACCCGTGCGGGAGTGAAGCGCCAGGAGAAGGACATCCGGAATCTGGCTGACGAACTTAGCGCCGCATTCCGAGTGCAGATCGCGCTGCGCATCTACGATGACAACGACATCACCGCAGCCGACCCCCGTGTGAGACGCCCGAACTTCGAGCAGATGCTTGCGGATCTCCAGGCGGAAGTGATCAAGGGCTTCCTCTTCTACCACGCCGACCGGGTGGCCCGGCTGTCGCTGGACGCCGCACGGGTGACCACCCTGTACGAGATGAACCCCCGCCTCATTGGCCGCAGCGTCACGGGCGGCACCGACTTGTCCACGGACGAGGGCCGAGCCATGTTCGGCATGCAGGCGATCATGGGCAACATGGAGGTCGCAGCCGACCGGCGCAGGGTGACCCGGAAGAACAAGGAGTCCGCTAAGGCAGGAAAGAACCACGGAGGCAAGCGGGCATTCGGCTGGGAGAAGGACCGGCAGACCCTGGAGCCGTGGGAGGCCGCGCTGCTGGCCAAGGCCATCAAGGACATACCCCTGGGCAAGACCATTGGCACCATTCGCGCCGAGTGGATCGACGCCGGGGTAACCGCCACGGCCGAGGGCAAAGGCCCGCTCCGCGATCACACCGTGCTGAGCCGGATCATCAACCCACGGGTGTGCGGCTACCGCGCCTATGTGCCGGCCCAGGAGCGCCGTGAGGCCAAGAACCTCTGGCTACCCGACCACGTTCTGCATGACGATGACGGCAGGCCCGTGATAGGGGACTGGGAGCCGATTGTCACCCCCGAGGAGTGGAAGGCCGCCGTGGCCACGCTGGAGGAGCGCCGCGGGCACCGCCGCGATCACGAGTTCTCCCGGCTGCATGCCAAGTACCTGCTGTCGGGCATTGCCCGCTGCGGGATCTGCGGCGCCCGGATGTACGCCAAGTTCCAGACCGGCGACAGCACCTACCGCTACATGTGCGTGAAGCGCGAGGGCGGCTGCGGTGGCATCAAGCGGGTTGGCCCGCCGCTGGATGAGCTGATCGAAAGGCTGTTCCTGGAGAAGACCCGCGATGCCCTCGGCGGGGCCGAGCCGCAGGACGTGGACGACACCGTTTATGACGCCCGGATCTTGGAGATTCAGCAGGAGATCAAGGACGTTATGGCCCGGCGCAAGCCCGACCATCCGCACCGGATCAGCACGGCCACCGCGATGGATCTGGTGTCGGAGCTGGAGGAGGAGATGGCCGACCTCACCTACAAGGCCCGCGCCCTGACGGCGGCGAAGGTCAAGCGGGCCAACCAGGCCCCGGAACTGCTGGCCGAGTGGGAGTCCTACAGCATCGACATGAAGCGCCAGCAGCTACGGCGCGACATCAGCGCGGTTGTCGTCAACAAGACCCGCCCCGGTGCCCGCTTCGACCGCGCCTGCATTGAGGTCGTCTGGACTAACTGACTTGTAACCCCATAACCGCCTGGTCTCAGCTTTCCACGCTTCTGTGTGGTGGGATGCTGGGACCTTTGCCAACTCGCGCTTGATCCAGTCTTCTTCTGATAACGGCTCGTCGCTGCCTGGTAAGTGCTCTGCTGTCTCCATGATCACATCCTAACGTTAGTCGGCTGCCACTTCCTGCGCAGCTTTGAGCAGCGCAGGAATGAGGTCAGCAGAAACGTCCAGGATGATCTCACGGCCAACCATCGACTTCGGCTCCGTCACAGTGCAATGCATGATGAGGCTTTTGCTATGCGGGGTGTTGTGCAGGACGAGCTGCCCCTTAAATACTGCCGGCTTGATGTAAATCATTGTCCAGACCTCCTACGACGCAGGTACAGGACACACTGCTCCCGCAGGTGCCCCGCGCTGTCCAGCCGCTTCTCATAGATCACCATCACGCGTGGGTCCTTGCGCGCAAGGCTGATGCCCCAGTCGATCCATTTCTTGCCGAGGCCGACATAAGGCCACTCGTAGGCGCGGCTGATGTCCGCCTTGGGCATCCCATCAGCGGGCAGCCTGGCAATCAGTTCCTCGGCCACAGCAGCACCCCACGCCTGGCTGTGCTTGTACATCGGGTACGCCTCACCCTCAATGCGGGCACCGACAGCACGGGCGAACTCCAGGCCGGTATCCTCGGCTTCGCTGATTGTCTCCATAAGCTCTCTCATCTCCTCGGGTGCCCAGTCTACGGCACCCAGGAAAGTACATTCTTGTATCTCTGACATGATCGTGTCAGAGATACATTCTTGCTCCTTTGACATAGTGTCCGATCCCGCATAGGACGGGTAGGACAAGTGCTGAGCAAGCACAAAGGCAGGACGGGTAGGACGGGTAGTACGGGTCATAATGAACACCGAACAAACGGTGTACCAGCCACGCGCCGGTACGCCCCCAAGCGATATGGCGCAGCTAGCGACGGCAGTCAAAATCTTTTACGAACGCTATGTGGCGTTCCACAGCGAGCTGGCCGGCTACGTGGAATCGCGCCGCGGCCGGTTCGGCGGCACGTTCGTCATCGCCCCGCCACCCGCGCCCAGCCGGGCCGAGCTGCGCCGGATCGCGGTCGAGGACGCGGACAAGATCAATGACGCGCTCACGTTCCGGATGGCGGTGGAGAGCGGCGCGGCCCAGGTACTCGCGCAGCTGGCCCCGGCCCAGCCAGCGGCTGACCTGCTGCGGGCCCGGCTGGCCGCGGTCAACCAGGCCAGCCCGGGGGACTACCGGCGGATGGACACCCTGTTCCACCTGTCCATCGCGGAACTCACCGGGTCCACCCTGCTCGCCGCGGCGTGCGCGGACGCCCGGATGCGGCTCAACGACCTGCTGAACGCGATCCCGGTGCTGCAGCGCAACATCGATCACACCGCCGCCCAGCACACCGCGGTCGTGGACGCCATCCTGGCTGGCGACCCGGCCCGGGCCCAGCGGGCGGTGGCCGAGCACCTCGACGGCACGTCCGCCCTGCTGCGTGGTTTCCTGGAGTAAGGAGGCCCGATGACCGCTGAGCTGACCGAGCCCGTCCGCCGCACGGTGCGCCGGGTGGGCACCAAGCGCCGGCTGGGGCCGGACACCCAGGTGGACGACAAGGCGCTGATTATCAGCCCGGACGCGCCGGCCCGGACCGATCCGTTCCTGGTGCTCAGCGAGGACTGGTTCTCCTCGCCCGGCTTCGAGTGGCACCCGCACCGCGGCGTGGAGACCGTCACCACGGTGCTGGACGGGGTGCTGGAGCACGGCGACAACGCCGGGCACTCGGGTGCGCTGGAGCCGGGCGACGTGCAGTGGATGACCGCGGGCCGCGGCATCATCCACCGTGAGCTGGCCTACCGCAACGAGCACGCGCACACCCTGCAGCTGTGGGTCAACATGCCCGCCGCGGCCAAGCTGGCCGGCACCGGGTACCAGGACATCCGGGCCGCCGGCCGGCCGGTGACCGCGGCCGGCGGCGTGCGGATCGACGTGATCCCGGGGGCGGCGGTCAGTCACTGGCCGGTCAGCGGGGCCGTGCTCACCCTGGAACCGGCGGCCGCGGTGGACTACACCCTGCCGGCCGCCGACCGGGCGTTCGGCTATGTGCTGTCCGGGCGTGCGGTGATCGCCGGCCAGCCGGTGGCGGCCGGGCAGATCGCCTGGTCCGACCCGGCCGGGCCGCCGGGGGCATCCAGCGTGCTGCCGGTGAGCGCGGTGCCCGGCCAGGACGGGGAGACCGCGATCATGCTGTACGGCGGGCCGCCGATCGGCGAGCCGGTGGTGCTGGGCGGCCCGTTCGTGATGAACACCCGGGCCGAGATCAAGGCCGCGTTCACCGACTTCCACCGCGGCGCGTTCGGCCCGGTGCCCCGGATGATGCGGCTTTAGAGCGCGGCCTGGAACGTGCGCCGGTAAGCGTGCGGCGTGGTGCGCAGCGCCCGGCCGAAGTGCTTGCGCAGGTTGCTGGCGGTGCGCAGGCCGCTCTTCTCGGCCACCGAGTCGATGGGCAGGTCGCTGGTCTCCAGCAGCCGCTGGGCCAGCCGGATCCGCTCCCGGAGGATCCACTGGTAGGGCGTGGTCCCGGTGCTGGCCAGGAACCGCCGGGCGAACGTGCGCGGGCTCATGGCCGAGCGGCCGGCCAGGTCGCTGACTGTCACGGCCTCGTCCAGGTGGGCCTGCAGCCAGCTGACCGTGTCGGCGAACAGGCTGCCGCTGTCCAGTTCGGGCAGCGGCGTATCGATGTACTGCGCCTGGCCGCCGTCGCGGTGCAGCGGCACGACCAGGTCGCGGGCGACCTGGGTGGCGACCTCGGTGCCGTAGTCGCGCTGCACCACGTGCAGGCACAGGTCCAGGCTGGCCGCGCTGCCGGCCGACGTGAGCAGCCCATCGTCGTCGGTGTACAGCACGCGGGGGTCGACCCGGACCCGTGGGTAGCGGCGGGCCAGCCCGGCACACTCCGCCCAGTGCGTGGTGGCCGTGTGCCCGTCCAGGATGCCGGCCGCGGCCAGCACGAACGCGCCGGTGCACAGCGACAGGATGCGGCAGTTCCGGGCCCGGGCCTGGCGCAGCGCGTCCAGCACGGCCGCGGGCACCTGGTCCGGCAGGTCGGTGGGCGGCACGACCACGGTCTGCGCGGCCTGCAGCGCGTCCAGCCCATCCGGGACCTGGATCCGGATCCCGGCGTCGGTGCTGGCCGTGGGCCCGGCGCCGCAGACGGTCAGGCGGTACAGCGGCACCCCGGCGATGTCCGCGTCGCCGCCGAAGATGTCGCAGGCCACGCCCAGTTCCATCAGCGCCACCCCGTCGTAGACCACGACCGCGACCGGGTGCGGCGGGTGGGTGCCCGGACGGTTGGCAGTTTTGTCGCGCACTCTGGCAATGATGCCACTTCCGCTGCGGGCTGGCCAGGCGGAAGCTGGAGACATGTATCGCACCGATGTGAGGTTCACGTCACGGGACACCGGGCCGGGGAGCGTCCTGGTCCTGGGCGATCCGCACGGTGCCGGCCTGCTCGACGCGCGCCCGTTCCGGGCCGCCGACCGGGTGCTGGCCCGCGTGCACGGCGCGTCCCTGGACCGGCTGCTCGCGGCGGGACGCGCCCCTGAATCAGACCGGCTGCTGGCGGCCCGGGCCCAGCACATCGTCTCGCTGCCGGCCCGCCGCGAGCTGGCCGGCCACTGGGAGCATCTGCTGCAGGCCGCCCGCCGTTCCCCCGGGCCGGGGGTGCCGCTGTGCCGGGATCGCATCGCCGCGGCCGAGCCCGCCATCCGTGAGCTGATCCGGTGCCTGCAGGCGCTGCTGCCGGTGCCGGCCCAGGGCGTCGCCACCGCCCGCGTGCTGCTCACCGACGCCACCAGCCCGCTGTACAGCCGGCGCAGCCGCGCCGTCCTGGATGACGTGCTGCGGGCCGCACTGGAGCAGCTCGACCCGGCCCGCCCGCTGCTGGCCGCTGCGGGTTAGGACGGCGGCCTCCTGGCCGGTCGCGGTGCGGATGAGGTCACCGTTTGCTTGCTGCTGTGCCCGCTTCTGGCCATCCTGAACGAATGCATAAGATCACCGAGGTCCGTGACCCGGGCGCTGCTTTTCCGCTGCCCAGGCTGCGCGATGACGCAAAGGACCGGCGCGAGGCCGACCGCGCTGTCGCGGTCAGCGCCATCGGGTTGGCCGCGACGGGCGTCGTCGAGCTGCTCCTCGCGCTCGTGACTGGCTCGGTCGGCTTGCTTGGTGATGCGATACACAACCTGTCCGACGTCTCCACCAGCTTTGTAGTGTTCCTCGGCTTCCGGCTGTCCAAGCGTTCTCCGGCCGAGCGCTACCCCTATGGCTTGGAACGGGCCGAGGACCTGGCCGGGATCGGGATCGCCCTGGTCATCTGGGCCAGCGCCGTCTTCGCCGGCTATGAGAGCATCCGCAAGCTCATCGAACACGGCCACACCACCCATGTCGGGGTTGGTATCGCCGGAGCGGCCATCGGCATTATCGGCAACCAGGTCGTCGCCCGGTACAAGCTCGTCGTCGGCCAGCGCATCGGATCCGCCACCCTCATCGCGGATGCCCGGCATTCCTGGTTGGATGCGCTGTCCTCGGCAGGCGCCCTCGTCGGGCTGATCGCCGTGGCTCTCGGCCAGCCCTGGGGCGACCCAGTAGCCGGGCTGGCGATCACTGCGTTCATCTGCCATGTCGGCTACCAGGTCAGCACCGATGTCGTGCACCGTCTGGCTGATGGCGTGGACCCGAGCGTGATCACTACAGCCGGAGCAGCCGCAGGATCGGTGCCGGGGATCAGCCATGCACACGCCCGGGCCCGCTGGACCGGGCGGACTTTGCGGGTGGAGATCGAGGGATGGGTGGACCCCGCTCTTCCGGCACGTGAAGCCGATGCGCTGGGCCGGCTAGTCGCTGACGCGCTGGCCCGGCAACTCCCGGAAGCAGGGAACTTCACGTGGGCAACCCGAGCCGCACCGGCCTAACTCCGCGATCGGCTGGCCCGCTCTCCTCCAGGAGGGTGAGACCCTCATGCCCGCGCTGAAGCTGCTGGCCTTCGTGCTCCCGCTGGGCCTGGACTCCTTCGCCGTCGCCTCCGCGATCGGGGCCGTGCAGGTGACCACTTCGTGGCAGCGGCTGCGTATCTCGATGGTCTTCCTGATCTTCGAGGGCGGGATGCCGCTCATCGGCTTGGGCGTGGGCACCGCACTTGCCCGCGGGATCGGGCAGGTCGCCAGCTACCTGGCTGCCGCCGCCGTGATCGCCATTGGTGCCTGGATGCTACTGGCGGGTGAAAAAGACGGGCAGGAGAAAGCCAGCCGCCTCATCAGCAATCGCGGTCCGGCGCTCATCGCCCTTGGGATCAGCATCAGCCTCGATGAGTTGGCCATCGGATTTAGCATCGGCCTGGCCCACCTGCCCGTTATCGCGGTCATCGTGGCTGTCGCCGTCCAGGCCTTCGTTGCGGCTCAGCTCGGCCTGGCGATCGGCGCCCAGATTGGGCAGCGCTGGCGCGAGCGCGCGGAACATCTCGCCGGGATCGCCCTGATCCTGCTCGGCGCCTATCTCGTAGCCCAGCAGCTCCTCCAGTGAGCCGAAGGACACGCAATACCCAACCTGGGTGGTTAGGACTTGCCCGCGGGGCGGTGAAAGCGTCCACACTAGCTGTACAGATCACCCGGGGTCCATGTTGCACAACATACGGCCCGATCTGGCCCAGCGGCCTGCCGCGTCTGGGCGGCCGCGCCCACGCCCTAGCCGTCCGGTCGCCGACCTCGTCAGCGAGCAGCGGGACTGACTCCGGTGCCGATCGTCTACTTCGGCTCCAGCGCCCTGGTGAAACTGCTGGTCCGGGAAGCCGGCAGTGACCTGGCGGCCGAGCTGTGGGATGGGTGCGACGCGGCAGTGGCCAGCCGGCTGGCCTACCCCGAGGTCCGGGCCGCCCTGGCCGCCGCCGGGCGTAACCACGACCTGGACGGCGGCGGCCTGGCCGCTGCCGAGCAGGCATGGCAGGAGTACTGGCCAGCCACCCGCCCGGTTGAACTGACCCGGCCAGTAGAGCGGCACGCCGGCCAGCTCGCCGAGCAGTACGCACTGCGCGGGGCTGATGCCGTCCACCTGGCCAGCGCGCTTGCGGTCAGCGACCCGGGCCTGATCCTCGCCGCCTGGGACCGCCGTCTGCGGGCCGGGGCGAGCGCCGCAGGGCTGGCCCTCGCCCCGGGTGAACTTGGCTCGTAACCTTGGCTGGCTAACCGCCGCTGGCCAGAAGGTGGAGTTAACACCACCGAGATGTGAGCCGCCAGCCCGCACCATAGAACCGCTGGGACGGATCCGGAGCGGGGAGGTATGGATGACTGATGGTGCCAGGCCGTTGCGGCGGCTCGCCCGGCTGACCCTGGTGACCTGCGTTCGCGGGCTGGTCCTGGCGGTGGTTTCGCTGGCCGGCCTCCCGCTGTTCTTCGCTTCCCTGCTCTCCCTGCTCACCCTGGCCGCGGGAATCGGGGTCCTGCTCGCGCCGAGAAGCCTGCTGGCCGTGCGGCGGCTGGCCAGCGGGGAGCGCCGCTGGGCGCGGGACTGGTCAGGGGTGACGATCGCGACACCGTACCGGCCCCGGCCAGTCGAGATCACCAACGGGCTGATCGGGCGGCTGCAGCGCTGCAAGTGGGTGCTGACCGATCCGGCGACCTGGCGGGACCTGCTCTGGATGCTGGTCAACGTGCCGGTGAGCGTGGTGCTGGGGCTGCTGCCCGGGTTCATGGTCGTCGCGGGCACGTGGATGCTGGTGGTCGAACTCGGCAACCTGCTGTTCGGCTGGTGGAACATGGCGCCGCCGGAGTTCTGGGGGCAGGTGTTCTTCCTGAGCCTGCTGCCGCTTGGCGTCGATCCTGGGGCCGTGGCTGCTGAAGACCCACGCCTGGGCCGCCTCGTCGCTGCTGGCCCCGACCCGGGAAGCGATGGCTGCGCAGGTCGGCCAGCTGACCGAGTCGCGCTCGCAGGCGGTGGACGCCTCGGCGGCCGAATTGCGCCGGATCGAACGTGACCTGCACGACGGGGCCCAGGCCCGGCTGGTCTCCCTGGGCATGAACATCGGCTTCGCCGAGCAGATGGTCCGGGACAATCCCGACCTGGCGCTGTCACTGCTGGCCGAGGCCCGCGCAGCGAGCGGGCAGGCGCTGTCCGAGCTGCGCACCCTGGTCCGCGGCATCCACCCGCCGGTACTGGCGGAACGCGGCCTCGACGGGGCCGTGCGGGCGCTCGCGCTGAGCCTGCCCCTGCCGGTGGACCTGCATATCGACCTCGCCGGCCGGGCATCTGCGCCGGTGGAGTCGGCGGTCTACTTCGCCATCGCCGAGGCACTCGCCAACGTGGTCAAGCACAGCGGCGCGAACCGGGCCTGGGTCCAGCTCGAGTACGATTCCGGCAGGCTGGTCGCGATCGTCGGCGACAACGGCACCGGCGGTGCCGCGCTGCGGCCGGGCGGCGGTCTGCGCGGCGTCGAGCGGCGGCTGGCCGCCTTCGACGGCGTGATCGCCGTGACCAGCCCGGCCGGGGGGCCGACCCTCGTCACCATGGAGCTGCCGTGCGAGTTGTCCTTGGCGAGGACCTGACCCTGCTGCGGGACGGCCTGATCCGGCTGCTCACCGCGTACGACATGGACGTCGTGGCGGCCGTGGACAACGGGCCCGAGCTGCTGCGCGCGCTGGTCACGCACCGCCCGACGTGGCGGTGGTGGACGTGCGGCTGCCGCCGGGCTTCACCGACGAGGGCCTGAAGGCGGCGATCGAGGCGCGCGCCCAGGTGCCGGGCCTGCCGGTGCTCGTCCTGTCCCAGCACGTCGAGCCGCTCTACGCGAAAGAGCTGCTGTCCGCGGGGACAGGGGGCCTCGGCTACCTGCTCAAGGACCGGGTCTCGGACGTGCGGCGATTCATCGAGGCCGTGCGTACCGTGGCCGGCGGCGGTACCGCCATGGATCCCGAGGTCGTATCGCAGCTACTGGCCCGGCACGCCCGGGACGAGCCGCTGAGCTGTCTCACCCCGCGGGAACGCGAGGTGCTCGCGCTGATGGCCGAGGGACGCACCAACGCCGGCATCGCCGCCCGGCTGGTAGTCACGGAGAAAGCGGTCAGCAAGCACATCAACAACATTTTTACCAAGCTCGACCTGTATCCGGCCGAGGACGGCAACCGCCGCGTGCTAGCCGTGCTGACCTACCTCAACGCCTGAGGCAAGGCCGTGGTCAGGGCTGCGCCAGGCCGCGGCCGCCTGCCGGATGGCCTCGATCGTGCTGGCCGGTGGCCAGGCGGGCCGGGGAAGAGAACCTGCAGTTGATGGCGGATCTGCACCGAATGCGGGCCGGCCAGCGCAAGCGGGTAGTCACCTCGCTCCACGCGGGACGACGAGGACCTGACCCTGCGGGTGCCCAGCGATGGTGGGGCGAAATCGTTGCGGGCTCGGCTGGGTCGGCTCGATGAGCATTCGATCGACGTCGAGGAGTTCTCCGTGCACGCCGATCATCGAATCGGTGCGCGGACTGCTGGCGGGCCACCCGACGGGCGGCTACACGGCCGCAGCGGGGACCCGCGCCGGGAATATGAGCTAGCGCGTACCGCCTGATGTGCTGATGGTGAGGGCTGCGCCGTGCGGGCCAGCGGGGGGGGGCTTGCTGAGGGAGCCACTGGCGCTGCCGGGTCCCCCCGGGGGGGACGACGTCGCCGACGGCGATGTCGTAGCTGCCGCTGAAACGGGAGCCCATCCCGGCGCCGACGATGAAGATGGCCGGCGCGCCCATCGGGTCAGCCGAGCGTGATCGCGTCCAGCCGCTCCTTGATGAACTGCCCCGATACGACCGGCGGGTAGTTGTTCGGCGGCGCGAGCGGCGGCCACAGCGACTCGATCACCGCATCGTGGTTGGCTTCGTAGAAGTAGACCAGCGAGACGAGATCCTCGTCCGGCGCCTCGGCCTGGGGTGGCAGCACCCGGTGCCGGTTGGACTTCCACCGGCCACCGCTCCAGCGGGCCAGCAGGTCACCGGCGTTGATGGTGAACGTGCCGGGAACGTACGGCACGTACTCCCAGCCGTCCGCCGCGGTCCACACCTGCAGGCCGCCGCGGCCCGGTTCACGGTCGAGGATGGTCACGGTACCGAAGTCGGTGTGCGGGCCGATCCGGAACTGGCCCGGCTCCGGGTGGCCCGCCACCGTCATCGGCGGGTACCAGTTGATGTTCATGGTGTGCGTGGCGTGCCCGGTGTGCCGGGTGAAGAAATCACCATCCAGCCCCAGCGCCGCCGCGCACAGCACCAGCAGCTCGTCGGCCAGCCCGCGCATCCGGGCCAGGTACCGGACCACGGCCGGCTGCAGCCCCGGCACCTCGGCCGGGTACACGTTGGGCTGGAACCAGTACCCGTCGGCGTCCGGGTCGCCGGTGGGCTGGTCGGCGCCGACCGCGAAGGACTCCTTCAGATCCGGCGGGGTCTGGGTGCCCTCCGCGTACCCATTTCCCTCAACGCCAGTTGGCAGCCAGCCGCGCCCGGCCACGGTCACGGCGTATCGCTGCTTGGCCGCGCTGGGCAGCGTGAAGAACGCCCGGGCCTCGGCCCGGACCCGGGTGCGCAGCCCGTCGGGGACGCCGTGCCCGGCGATGAGAAAGAAACCCACGTCGCGCAGGGCCGCGTCAACCTGCGCCGCTGCGGCGGCCCGGGCCGCCGGGTCGCGGCCGGACCACGGAGCGAGATCGACTACGGGAACCGGTGCTGGCATGATCCGCTCCGATGCTGGCCATGCGGACAGGGCAGGCGCTCACGCGAGAGCCATCATCAGTATGCGTGGGCCGCCGGCGGCGGCCGGCCACGCCGCCGCGCGGGTGCCGGTCCCGGTCCGGCTGACCAGGCGTGGCACGCTGATCTGGGCCCGGCGCGGCCAGCCGCGATGCGGGCACTCGGCACGGGCCCGGTCCGCGGTAACCGGGATAAAACGGGCATCTACTGCACCACATCCGTGAAGAGATGCCCCGGGCGGGGCCGGGCCGGGTCAGTGCTAGCCCTGCTGGCCGACGTACTCGGCGAACACCACGGTGTTGGCCAGGTAGTGCCCGGTGGCCGGGTCGAACCGGCCGCCGCAGGTGATCAGCCGCAGCGTAGGCCACCAGGTAGCGCCGTAGATGGCCGCCGGGAAGGCCGTTTTGGGGTACAGCTCAGCCGCGTAGACCCGGAATATCCCGGTCCGGCGGTCAGCCAGCGTGACGTACACGAGGTCCCCGCGGCGCAGTCGGCCCAGGCTGTAGAACACGGCCGGCCCCACCGCGGCCGAGTCCACGTGCCCGAAGATGACCGCCGTGCCGGCCGCCCCCGGCGTCGGCCCCCGGTCGTACCAGCTGGTCAGGAACGGCGTGCTGAGCGACGGCACGGCGGGGGAGCCGTCCGGGTCCTCGCCGAGCGCAAGGATCCGGGCCCGCACGTGAATGGCCGGGATGGCCAGCGTGCGCGGGCGCGACCGGGCCATCGGCGGCGGCAGCGCGGCCCGCTGGCTCCGCTGGCCTGGCCGACTCCGCTGGCTCCGCCTGGCCGTCTGGCGCGGCGCTGGACGGCTGGCCAGCCCGGGGGCCGGCCAGGCCATCGAGCGGGGCGGGATGGGCGGCGGTGCCCAGCGCAGCGTATGGCTGCCGACCGCGGCCAGGATGATCCCGGCCGCCATCGAGGCCACGATCAGCGCTCCGGCCAGCCGGCGCAGCATGAGCCAGGGCCAGGTCAGCCGCGCCGGGCCCGGCGGCGCCGGCCCATCAGGACCAGGCCGGCCAGCGCCCCGAATCCGGCCAGCCCGAGCCCGGCCGCGGTCAGCGGGCCGTCGGTGGCGGTGGCGGTGCTGCCGTCACCCGTGGCCGGCGCGCTCCCCGGGCTCACGGTCAGCGTGGCGCTCGCGGTCACCCCGTTGGAGCAGTCGATGTCCGGCTGGTATGTCCCGGCCCGGATGCCGGACGGCAGTACCACCGTGGTCACGAACTCGTTGCTGTGCGTGCTCGCCTTCATCGGGATGTGCTCCGGCAGCCCCAGCGTGGTCCCGATGAGGATGGCCGACGTGGCCGCCTGGGCCGCCGTCTGCGAACCGCAGTTCACCGCGAACGTAGTCGAGGTCCCGGCGGCCGACGGGTTGGGCGTGATGTCAACCGGCGAGGAACTCGCATCAGCGGCCAGCGCCGGGGCGGCCTGCCCCGACCCGGCAACCGCGCCCAGGACGGCCGCGCTGAGCAGGACGCGCGTGACAAGGCCCACCGAAACCCCCGGTACACGCACATGTGATAACTCTGAGTATGCACACGAATACCCGGCGTTCGCGGCAGCAAACGCAACCGTGGCAACCGCAACCGTGGCAACCGCAACCGTGCTGGCCAGACCCCGGTGGCCCGCTTCACGCCGCCCCGATTGCGGTCCTGGAAGTATTTACGGCACAATGATGTTGTGAAAAGCATGGACCAGCCGACCAGTGAGCTGAGCACGGCGCGCGGCGCCGCGCTCGGTGCTGGCCCGGCCCCGGCCGGGTCGGAGCCCGGCACCCGGGCCAGGATCGCCCGGCTGATCCTGGAGAACGGCCCGGTCACCGCGGCCGGGCTGAGTACCCGGCTGAACCTTACCCCCGCCGCGGTCCGGCGGCACCTGGACAACCTGCTCGCCGACGGCATGATCGAGACCCGGACCGCACGCCGGCCCGCCAGCCGTGGCCGCGGCCGCCCGGCCAAGGTATTCGTCATCACTGACGTCGGGCGGAGCGCGTTCGAGCATGCTTATGACGACCTGGCTACCAGTGCGCTGCGTTTCCTGGCCGAAGTGGCCGGCCCCGGCGCGGTGGCCGAGTTCGCCCGCCGGCAGCTGGCCGACCTGGAGAACCGGTACCGCCCGGTGCTGGCCGAGGCGGCGCCGGCCGACCGGGTGAAGATCCTGGCCGAGGCGCTGTCCGCGGACGGCTACGCGGCGTCCGCTACCGGTTCGCCGGTAGCAGGCGACCCAGCTGCTGGCCAGCCGCAGGCGGCCGGCCAGCAGCTCTGCCAGCATCACTGCCCGGTGGCGCACGTGGCCGCCGAGTTCCCGCAGCTGTGCGAGGCGGAGACCGAGGCGTTCGCCCGGCTGCTCGGCACGCCGGTGCAGCGGCTGGCCACGATCGCGCACGGGGACGGGATCTGCACCACGCACGTGACCGCCCCGGCACTGCTCAGCACCCGCACCAGCCAACACCATGACACCGCAACCGGAGGCATCTCCGTATGACCACGACCACACACCCGGAGCTTGACGGGCTGGACCGCTACAAGTTCGGCTGGGCCGACTCGGACGTGGCCGGGGCGGCAGCCCGCCGCGGGCTGTCCGAGGACGTAGTCCGCAACATCTCGGCCAAGAAGGACGAGCCGGAGTGGATGCTGGACCTGCGCCTGAAGGGCCTCAAGCTGTTCGGCCGCAAGCCCATGCCTGACTGGGGCGCAGATCTGACGGGCATCGATTTCGAGAACATCAAGTACTTCGTCCGGTCGACCGAGAAGCAGGCCGCGAGCTGGGACGAGCTGCCCGCGGATATCAAGGACACCTACGACAAGCTGGGCATCCCGGAGGCCGAGAAGCAGCGGCTGATCGCCGGCGTCGCCGCCCAGTACGAGTCCGAGGTGGTCTACCACAAGATCCGCGAGGACCTGGAGGAGAAGGGCGTCATCTTCCTGGACACCGACACCGCGCTGCGTGAGCACCCGGACCTGTTCCAGGAGTACTTCGCCACCGTCATCCCGGTGGGTGACAACAAGTTCGCCGCGCTGAACACGGCCGTGTGGTCCGGCGGCAGCTTCATCTACGTGCCGAAGGGCGTGCACGTGGACATCCCGCTGCAGGCCTACTTCCGGATCAACACCGAGAACATGGGCCAGTTCGAGCGGACCCTGATCATCGTCGACGAGGGTGCCAGCGTGCACTATGTCGAGGGGTGCACCGCGCCGATCTACTCCTCCGACTCGCTGCACTCGGCGGTGGTGGAGATCATCGTGAAGCCCGGCGGCCACTGCCGCTATACCACGATCCAGAACTGGTCGAACAACGTGTACAACCTGGTCACCAAGCGGGCGGTCGCCCAGGCCGGGGCGAGCATGGAGTGGATCGACGGGAACATCGGGTCCAAGGTCACGATGAAGTACCCGGCGGTCTACCTGATGGGTGAGCACGCCCGGGGCGAGACCCTGTCGGTGGCGTTCGCCGGTGAGGGGCAGCACCAGGACGCCGGGGCCAAGATGGTGCACTGCGCGCCCAACACATCGTCCCAGATCATCTCCAAATCCGTGGCCCGGGCCGGCGGCCGCACGTCCTACCGCGGCCTGGTCCAGGTCCAGGAGGGCGCCGCGCACGCCAAGTCCACGGTCAAGTGCGACGCGCTGCTGGTGGACACGGTGAGCCGGTCGGACACCTACCCGTACGTGGACGTCCGCGAGGACGACGTCGAGATGGGCCACGAGGCCAGCGTGTCCAAGATCTCCGAGGACCAGCTGTTCTACCTGATGAGCCGCGGGATGACCGAGGACGAGGCGATGGCCACCATCGTCCGCGGGTTCGTCGAGCCGATCGCCCGCGAGCTGCCGATGGAGTATGCGCTCGAGCTGAACCGGCTGATCGAGCTCCAGATGGAGGGGGCGGTCGGCTGATGGCATCGCTCCAGGGGGCGGTGGAATCCACCGCCCCGGTTTCCCGGCTGCACGAGCACCGGTCGTTCGACCTGGCCGACTTCCCGGTGCCGGCCGGGCGTGAGGAGGAGTGGCGGTTCACCCCGCTGCGCCGGCTCCGCTCGCTGCACTCCGACACGGCGGCCGCGTCCGGCAAGGTCGCGGTGGACTTCGACACCGCGCCGGGCGTGTCCGCGGTACGGGCCCGGCGCGGCGACTCCCGGCTCGGCGCGTCGTTCGTGCCCGCCGACCGGGTCAGCGCCCGGGCGTTCGCGTCCTTCGACGAGGCCACCGTCATCACCGTGCCCGCCGAGACGGACGTGCTCGAGCCCACCGTGGTGTCGGTCCGCGGCGAGCACGCGGAAGGTGCCGCGTTCGGCCACACCCTGGTCGAGATCGGGCCGAACGCCCGCGCGGTGGTGGTGCTGGACCACGGTGGCGCGGCCACGTACGCGGACAATGTCGAGTTCATAGTCGGCGACGGTGCCTCGCTCAGCGTGGTCAGCCTGCAGGACTGGGCCGACGACACGGTGCACCTGTCCCAGCATTACGCCACGGTCGGGCGGGACGCGCAGCTCAGCCACGCGGTGGTCACGTTCGGCGGCGGCGTGGTCCGGCTCGCGCCGTCGGTCAGCTACGCCGGGCCGGGCGGGGACGCCCAGCTGCTCGGGCTGTACTTCGCCGACGCCGGCCAGCACCTGGAGCACCGGCTGTTCGTGGAGCATGGCCAGCCGCGCTGCCGCAGCCGGGTCGACTACCGGGGCGCGCTGCAGGGCGAGTCGGCGCACTCGGTGTGGATCGGCGACGTGCTGATCCGGCCGGAGGCGACCGGGACCGACACGTACGAGCGGAACCGCAACCTGCTGCTGACCGACGGCGCCCGCGCTGACTCGGTGCCCAACCTGGAGATCCTGACCGGTGAGGTGGTCGGCGCCGGGCACGCCAGCACCAGCGGGCGGCTGGAAGACCAGCACCTGTTCTACCTGATGGCCCGGGGGATCCCGGAGAACGAGGCCCGCCGCCTGGTCATCCGCGGCTTCTTCGGCGAGCTGGTGGCCAAGATCGAGGTGGCTGAGGTGCGGGCGCGCGTTACCGCGGCCATCGAGAACGAGCTGGCCAAGCTGCCATGAGCGACGTGACCGGGACGTTCGTGCGGGTCTGCTCGCTCAGCGAGCTGCCTCCCGAGGGGGCCATCGGCGTGCAGGTGGGCGGCCTGCCCATCGCCGTGGTCCGGGCCGAGGGGGAGGTGTACGCGCTGCGCGACGAGTGCTCGCACGAGGAAGTGCCGCTGTCCGAGGGCGACGTGTATGACCACACCGTGGAGTGCTGGCTGCACGGCTCCTGCTTCGACCTGCGCACCGGCGCGTCCACCGGCCCGCCGGCCACCGAGCCGGTGCCGGTCTACCCGGTGAAGGTGGACGGCGACGACGTGTACGTGGCCGTCCCGCCCGGCGGCGCAGCCAACTGACGACTGATAACCATGACCTGGAGATATTTCTGATGGCCACACTTGAGATCCGTGACCTGCACGTCAGCGTGGACGCGCCGGCCGGCGAGCAGGGCGCAGGCAGCGCGCGGGAGATCCTGCGCGGCGTCGACCTGACCGTGGCGGCCGGGGAGACGCACGCCATCATGGGGCCGAACGGCTCCGGCAAGTCCACCCTGGCCTACGCGATCGCCGGCCACCCCAAGTACCACGTGACCCAGGGCTCGGTGACGCTGGACGGCGAGGACGTGCTGGCCATGACGGTGGACCAGCGGGCCCGGGCCGGGCTGTTCCTGGCCATGCAGTACCCGGTCGAGGTGCCCGGCGTGACCGTGTCCAACTTCCTGCGCACCGCGGTCACCGCGGTCCGCGGCGAGCCGCCGAAGCTGCGGGTGTTCCTCAAGGAGATGCGGGCGGCGATGGCGGCGCTGTCCGTCGAGCCGGCCTTCGCCGAGCGGAACCTCAACGAGGGCTTCTCCGGCGGGGAGAAGAAGCGGCACGAGATCCTCCAGCTCGAGCTGCTCAACCCGAAGATCGCCGTGCTGGACGAGACCGACTCCGGGCTGGACATCGACGCGCTGCGGGTGGTGTCCGAGGGGATCAACCGGTTCCGCACCGGGGCAGGCCACGGCGTGCTGCTGATCACCCACTACACCCGGATCCTGCGCTACGTGACCCCGGACTTCGTGCACGTGTTCGTGGCTGGCCGGATCGTCGAGGAAGGCGGCCCGGAGCTGGCCGAGACGCTCGAGGCCGAGGGCTACGAGAAGTTCCTCAAGGCGGGGGCGGCCGGATGACCCTCGACGTGGCGCGGATCCGGAAGGACTTCCCGATCCTCGACCGGCAGGTCCGCGACGGGCAGCCGCTGGTGTACCTGGACAGCGCCAACACGTCGCAGAAGCCCCGTCAGGTGATCGAGGCGCTGGACGAGTTCTACGAGCGGCACAACGCCAACATCCACCGGGCCAGCCATCAGCTCGGCGAGGAGGCGACCGCCGCGTACGAGGGCGCCCGGGTCAAGGCGGCCGGGTTCATCGGCGCCCGCGACGAGACCGAGGTGGTGTTCACCAAGAACATCTCGGAAGGCATCAACCTGGTCGCCTATGCGATGGGCAACGCCACCGGCCGCCTCGGGCTGGGGCCGGGCGACGAGATCGTCATCACCGAGATGGAGCACCACTCCAACATCGTCCCGTGGCAGCTGCTCTGCGAGCGGACCGGTGCCACGCTGCGCTGGTTCGGGGTCACCGACGACGGCGAGCTGGACCTGGCCGGGCTCGGCAGCCTGATCACCGGGCGGACCAGGCTGGTCGCGCTGGCCCACCAGTCCAACGTGCTCGGCACCATCAACCCGGTCCGGCTGATCGCCGACCGGGCGCACCAGGCCGGCGCGCTGGTCCTGGTGGACGCGGCCCAGTCGGTGCCGCACATGCCGGTCAACGTGCATGAGCTGGGCGCCGACTTCCTCGGCTTCACCGGCCACAAGATGTGCGGCCCGACCGGCATCGGGGTGCTCTGGGGCCGCCGCGAGCTGCTCGAGGAGATGCCGCCGTTCCTGGGTGGCGGCGAGATGATCGAGAGCGTCTGGATGGACCACTCGACGTTCGCCCCGCCGCCGCACAAGTTCGAGGCCGGCACCATGCCGATCGCCGAGGCGGCCGGGCTGGCCGCGGCCATCGACTACCTGGGCGAGATCGGCCTGGACGCGATCCGGGCGCACGAGCGTGAGCTGACCGGGCATGCGCTCGGCGCGCTGGGCGCGGTGCCCGGGCTGCGGGTGCTCGGCCCGGCTGACCCGGACCGCCGCGGCGCGGCCGTCTCGTTCACGGTGGACGGGGTGCACCCGCACGACATCAGCCAGGTGCTGGACGAGCACGGGGTGGCGGTGCGGGCCGGGCATCACTGCGCCTGGCCGCTGCACCGCCGGTACGGAATACAAGCCAGCACCCGTGCGTCGTTCTACCTGTACAACACGACGGCTGAGGTGGACACGATGGTCGAGGCGATCCGGCAGGCGCAGCGTTTCTTCGGCGGGGCCTGATGCGGCTCGAGTCGCTGTACCAGGAAGTCATCCTGGACCACTACCGGCACCCGCATAACAAGGGGCTGCGCGAGCCGTATGACGCCGAGGTGCACCACGTGAACCCGCTGTGCGGGGACGAGGTGACGCTGCGGGTCGCGCTCAAGGACGCCGGCGGCGAGCCGGTCGTCGGCGACGTGTCCTACGACAGTCTCGGCTGCTCGATCAGCCAGGCCAGTGCGTCGGTGATGAGCGAGCTGATCATCGGCAAGACCGTGCCCGAGGCGATGACGCTGGCCGAGGAGTTCCTCCGGCTGATGCAGTCCAAGGCTGAGCTGGAGCCGGACGAGGCGGTGCTGGGCGACGGGGTAGCGTTCGCCGGGGTGGCCAAGTACCCGGCCCGGATCAAGTGCGCCCTGCTCAGCTGGATGGCCTGGAAAGACGCCACCGCACAGGCGATTGAAGGAGCACCAGATGAGTGACGAGACGCCCGCGGGCCTGGAAACCACGCCTGGCCCGGAGACCACCCCTGGTCCATTGACCACGCCTGGTGCAGAGACCACGGGGGAGACCGAGGACCTGCTGGAAGCGCTCCGCGACGTGGTGGACCCGGAGCTGGGCGTGAACGTGGTCGACCTGGGCCTGGTCTATGGCGTGACTCTGGCCGAGGACAAGATCGCGGTCATCGACATGACGCTGACCAGCGCAGCCTGCCCGCTCACGGACGTGATCGAGGACCAGGCCCGGGCCGCGCTGGACGGGCTGGTCAGCGACTTCAAGATCAACTGGGTGTGGCTGCCGCCATGGGGCCCGGAGAAGATCACCGAGGACGGCCGCGAGCAGCTGCGCGCCCTCGGCTTCAACGTCTGAGCCCGGCCGCCCATTTGGGCTGATTCACCCGGCATCTCCCCGTCGCGGGGGAGGCGGCACCCGGCCCGGCCGGCCTAGCCTGGCACCCTGACCACCCGAGTCAGCGGAGGCAGGCAGGCTGGTGCCGGACAAACTAATGCGGCTGCGCCGCAGTGCGGCGACGCCGGAACCGCGGCGGCCGGTCATGCTGGCCATCGCCGGGGACAGCGCGGCCGGCAAGACCACGCTGACCCGCGGCATCGCCGAGGCGCTCGGCGCGGACCGGGCCACCGCGCTGTGCGTGGACGACTACCACCGCTACGACCGCGCCGAGCGGCGCTCGGTGCCGTTCACCGTGCTGAACCCGGCGTCCAACTACATCGACATCATGGAGCAGCACCTGCAGCTGCTGGCGCTGGGGCGGCCCATCCTGAAACCGGTCTACGACCACTCCACCGGCATGCTGACCCGGCCGGTGCTGGTCGAGCCGCGCGAGTTCGTGATCGTGGAGGGGCTGCTGCCGCTGCACACCAAGCTGGCCCGGGCCTGCTTCGACATCGCGGTGTACCTGAACCCGCCGGAGGAGATCCGCCGGGACTGGAAGCTCAAGCGGGACTGCGCGGAGCGCGGCTACAGCCCGGATCAGGTGCTCGCCGAGCTGGGCCGGCGGGAGCCGGAGTCGGCCGCCTACATCCGGCCGCAGCGGCAGTGGGCGGACATCTCGGTCCGGTTCGCCCCGGTGCCCGGGCACCAGGCCCCGGACGGCACCCCGCTGTCAGCCGAGATCATGCTCCGGCCGACCATCCAGCACCCGGACCTGACCCACGTGCTGACCGACGACGACCGGCGCACCGTGCATCTCAAGCTGATCAGGGACTGCGACGGCCGGCCCGTGGACGAGCTGCACGTGCACGGGTACGCGCCGCGGGAGGACAGCCGGATCGTGGAAAAGGCGATCTGGGAGCAGCTGTCCAGCGGCCGCAGCCTGCCCGACAAGCTGGGCGAGTACGCTCCGGGCCAGCGCAGCGAGCCGCTGGCCATCGCCCAGCTGCTGCTGCTCTGGCATCTGCTCGAGGCGCGTTCCTGATTGGGTACGGTTCCCGGCATGGACCGCGCGGCCCCGATCACGGTGGTGATCATCGACGATCACCAGATGGTGCTGGACGGCCTCAAGGCCATGCTCCAGCCGTACCAGGACCAGGTGCGGATCATCGGCGAGGCCAGCGAGGCGGCGGCCGCGACGGGGCTGGTCAGCGAGCTCAAGCCAGACGCGGTGCTGCTCGATGTGCGGCTGCGCGGGGCCAGCGGGCTCGACGTGTGCGGCGAGATCCTGCACGGCCAGCCGGACTGCAAGGTCGTGTTCCTCACCGTGTATGACGACGAGCAGTACCTGTACCAGGCGCTCCGGGTGGGCGCGGCCGGCTTCCTGCTGAAGCGGATCAAGGGCGGCGAGCTGGTTGACTACCTGTGCCGGATCTGCGACGGGGAAGTGCTCATCGACCCGAGCCTGGCTGGCCGGGTGGCCCTGTCCGCGGCCCGGCTGCGCAGCGGCGAGTTCTGGCCCGGCGCCCACCTGGGCCTGACCCAGCGGGAGAGCGAGGTGCTGTCGCTGCTGGTCGCCGGGCTGTCCAACCGGGCCATCGCGATCAAGCTGGTGGTCAGCGAGGAGACCGTGAAGACGCACTCCCGGGGCATTTACCGCAAGCTGGGCGTCTCCGACCGGGCCGGCGCAATCGCGGTCGCGCTGCGCGAGGGTGTGTTCCATTGATCCCGGGCCTGGGCCGCGGCGGCGGGGCGGACGCCGAGCGCGAAGCGCGGCTGCTGTCCCGGGTGGTGGACACCATCTCGGCCGGCCTGGACCTGGACCGGATCCTGCAGGGCGTCGCCCAGCTGGTGACCGACACCACCGAGACCGACGTGTGCTTCGTGCACCTGCTGGACGAGCAGGCCCGCACCCTGCAGCTGCGCGGCGCCACCCCGCCGTTCGACACCACGGTGGGCAGCATCGAGCTGGCCGTGGGCGAGGGGGTGGCCGGCTGGGTGGCGGACCACGGCGAGCCGGCCGTGATCGTGGACAACAAGACGGCCGACCCGCGGTACCGGTACATCCCGGCGCTGCGCGGCGAGGAGTTCACGTCCATGCTGTCCGTGCCCGTGGTGACGCCGTCCAGCCATCTGGTCGGCGTGCTGAACGTGCACACCCGGGAGCGCCGCGAGTTCACCCAGGCCGATGTGGATCTGCTCCGCTCGGTGGCCGGCCTGGTCGCCGGGGCGATCGAGAACGCCCGGCTGCACCGGCGGCTGGCCGACCGGGAGGAGGCGCTGGAGCGGTTCGCCGAGCGGATGATGGAGTGGTCCGAGCACGAGCGGCGACGGCTGGCCGGGGAGATCCACGATGGCATCAGCCAGCGCATCGTGAGCCTGTTCTTCCACCTGTCCGCGGCGGCCGACGCTATCCCGGCCAGTCCGGAGCTGGCCGCGGAGCAGGTGGCCCGGGCCCAGGAACTGGCCACCGCCGCGCTGGACGAGGCCCGTTCGGCCATCGCCGGGCTGCGCCCGCCGGTGCTCGACGACCTGGGCCTGGCGGCCAGCCTGGAGAGCCTGGCGCACTCGTTCCCCACCCTGGACGTGCAGGTGGAGGCGGCCGAGCTGAGCATGGCCAGCCGGGCCGAGACGGCCGTGTACCGGACCGCCCAGGAGGCGCTGCAGAACGTGGCCAAGCACGCCGACGCCAGCGCGGTGCGGATCCGGCTGCTGCGGCACGGCGACCGGGCGGTGCTGGAGGTGTCCGACGACGGGACCGGGTTCGACCTGGACACGCCGGGTGGCGGCGGCCCGACCGGGTTTGGCCTGCCCGGCATGCGCGAGCGGGCCGAGCTGCTCGGCGGCCACCTCGATCTGGCCGCGGCCCCGGGCCGCGGCACTACGGTCCGGCTGACTATCCCGTTCCTGCCCGCCGCGCAGGCCGGCGCGTGACCGGTCAGCGGACGCGGTGCAGGGCGAAACCCCAGTTCAGCATCTGCTCAGCAGCCAGGGCGCCGGCCGCCACGCCGGTGGCCGGGCTGTGCAGCACGACCCCGATCAGCGCCCGGCCGTGCCGGATCGCCTCGAACAGCAGGCAGTGCCCGGCGGCGTCGGTGTAGCCGTCCTTGATCCCGACCGCGCCCGGGTAGGAGCCGATCAGGGCGTCGGTATTGTCCCACCAGTACTGGTGATGCCCGGGCCCCTTGGGCAGGTGGTAGAAGTCCAGGTCCACGATCGAGCGGAAGACCCGGTAGCGCATCGCGGCCAGGCCCAGCCGGAGCAGGTCGGACGGGGTGGAATAGGTCGAGGTCCCGGTGGGGTAGGGCAGCCCGTCCGGTGAGGCGAAGTGGGTGTGCGTCATGTCCAGCCGGGCCGCGGCCGCGTTCATCCGGGCCACGAACGTGCCCAGGCCAGGCCCGTAGCTGCTGGCCAGGGTGTAGGCCGCGTCCGCCCCCGAGGGCAGCAGCAGCGCGGCCAGCAGTTCCCGGGCCGTGAGCACGTCGCCCGGGTGCAGGCCCGCCGTTTCGCCGCCGTACTTCCAGGCGTAGTCGAACGCTGCCCGGGGCACCCGGATCTTCCGGTCGAGCTGGCCGCCTTCCAGCACCAGCAGGGCGGTCATCACCTTGGTCACGCTGGCCATCGGCCGCCGGGTATCCGCGTCGCGGCTCCACAGCACCTGCCCGGTGGCCGCGTCGGCCAGGACGGCCCCGCTGGCCTGGACCCGGCGCGGTGCACCGGTCACGTGGAGCACCGGGCCCGCCGCCCGGGCCGGCTGGACTGGCCGTGACGGCGCTGAGTGCGACGGCGCCGGGGCGGCCCGGGCCGGCGCCGCGGCCGTGGCCGAGCACGCCGCGGTGCCGCCCGATATGACGGCCACCGCGGTGAGCGCGGCGATCCGCAGCCTCAGTCCCATCCGCCCGCCTCCCGTGCCAATACCCTAAACCGGCGGGCCAGGCTCAGCCCGCCAGCGCGGCGGGGCTCGCCGGGGGAAGCTGGGCGGCCGGGCACCGGGGCGCTGCTCCGGGTGTTGCTGCCGCAGGCCCCGGCCATGGGGCGTACAGTCCTGCCGACCGAACGTTCCCGGACCTGTAGCGAGGCGGCTATGACTTCCCTGCACCGCGTGCTGGCCCCGTTGCGCCCGGCGGCCCGGGTGCTCACCGGATCGACGTATGTCCTGCTCGGCTTCGACGCGCTGCGGGCGCCCGGCATCCGGGTCGAGCTGGCTGGCCCGGTGCTGGCCGCCATCCGCAGCCGGGTCCCGCTGCCCGGCGACGACGAGCTGGTGGTGCGGGCCAACGCCGCCGTGCAGATGGCCGCGGGCACCAGCCTAGCGCTGGGCCTGGTCCCGCGGCTGTCCGCTGCGGTGCTGGCCGCGTCGCTGGTGCCCACCACGCTGGCCGGCCATCCGTACTGGACGATCGAGGACCCGGCGGAACGCAAACAGCAGCGCATCCACTTCCACAAGAACATGGCCCTGATCGGCGGGCTGCTGTTCGCCGCACTCGACCAGCCGGCCACGGCCGGGACCGGCTGAGCCCGGCCGCCCAGGCGGCGCTGGGGCTGCGGGCCCGGGCGGCCGCGCTCCGGGGCCTTACCGGTCCTTAGCCGCGGCGGGTGCGGTGCTGAAGACGCGGCTGGCCCGCACGTCGGCGTCGCTGATCGACATCAGGTCGTCCCGGCCGATCCGGCCGCCCGCGGCGACCAGGCGGCGGGCCTGGCGCAGCCGCATCCGGTCGATGGCGTTCCGGATGCTGCGTGCGTTGGCGAACCGCGGCTGCTGCATGCGCAGCTCGACGTACTCGCGGAACGCGGTCCCGGCCTCGGGGGACAGCCGGTACTCCTCACGGTCCAGCATCAGCGCCGCGATCCGCATCAGCTCGTCCAGGGTGAAGTCGGGGAAGTCGATGTGGTGCGCCACCCGCGAGGCCATCCCGGGGTTGGACCGGAAGAACACGTCCATCCGGTCCGCGTAGCCGGCCAGGATGACGACCAGGTCCTCGCGGTTGGCCTCCATGAACTGGAGCAGGATCTCGATGGCCTCCTGGCCGTAGTCCCGCTCGTTCTCCGGCCGGTACAGGTAGTAGGCCTCGTCGATGAGCAGCACGCCGCCCATGGCCCGCTTCAGCACCTCTTTGGTCTTCGGCGCGGTGTGCCCGACGTACTGCCCGACCAGGTCGTCCCGGGTCACGCTGACCAGCTGGCCCTTGCGCAGGTAGCCGAGCTCGCGCAGCAGCGCGCCCATGTGCGTGGCCACCGTGGTCTTGCCGGTGCCCGGGCTGCCGGTGAAGCACATGTGCAGGCTGGGCCGCGACGAGGTCAGCCCGTACCGCTGCCGGAGCCGGTCCACCAGCAGCAGCGCGGCGATCTCCCGGACCCGGGCCTTGACCGGGGCCAGGCCGATGAACTCCTGGTCGAACGCGTCCAGCATCCGGGTGACCCGCTGGGCCTGCTCCTCGCCGGACAGCTCCACGGTGGCGTCCGCCGCGAGCGGGGCCTGCAGTGCCTGCCCGTCCTCCCCGGGGCTGGGGTCCGGGGAGGACAGGCCGTCCGCCGCGCCCGCTGCCGCCGGGCGCGGCATCCCGAAGCCGCGCGGAGCCGGGTTGCTCATCCGCGGTGGCCCAGCCCGTTGCTCCCATACCGTTCGCCGCTCGGGCGTTCGGCAGCATAGGAGTGCAGGGAGTAGCGGATCCGCCGGTCGGCGGTCTCCTGCCGGTCCAGCCGGAAGCCCGGCTCGCTGGCCGGCCGGTTCACGATGAAGCTGAGCGCGCTGGTCTGCCGGCCCAGGCTGGCGTCGTAGGCGGTGACCTTGATGTAGTGCTCCGGGTAGGCCAGCCGGCACGCGGCGACCTCATGCAGGCCCGCGGCCGCGTCGGCGATGTCGAACATGGGCAGGCCCCACATCTCCCACAGCACGTTGCGCGGGTGCGGGTCGTCGGTGAACTCCACCGCCACCGCCCAGCCCTGGTCGATCGCGTACTGGATCTGCGCGGTGATCTCCTCGTCGGTCAGGTCGGGCAGGTAGGAGAACGTGCCCTGGGTGATCCGCATCGGTTGCTCCTCAGGCGGTCGGCGTCGCGACGACGTCGGGGGTGTCGGTGGACTCGTAGTTGAACGTGATGTCACCCCAGGTGTCCAGGGCCGTCTGCAGCGGCTGGCAGTGCTTGGCCGCCTCGGCCAGAATCTGCTCGCCCTCACCGAGGTAGTCGCGGCCCTCGTTACGCGCCTTGATCATCGTTTCCACGGCCACCCGGTTGGCGGTGGCGCCGGCCGCGACGCCCATCGGGTGCCCGATGGTTCCGCCGCCGAACTGGAGCACCACGTCCTCGCCCAGGTAGCCGAGCAGCTGGGGCATCTGGCCGGCGTGGATGCCGCCCGACGCGACCGGCATAGTGCCCGGCATCGACCCCCAGTCCTGGTCGAAGTACAGTCCGTGGGCCAGGTTGGCCGGCACCTGCGCGCCGCGCAGGCTGTCGTAGTAGCCGCGGACCATGGATGGGTCGCCCTCCAGCTTGCCGACCACGGTCCCGGCGTGGATGTGGTCCACGCCGATCAGCCGGCACCACTTGGCGATGACCCGGAAGCTCACCCCGTGCGTCTTCTGCCGGGTGTACGTGCCGTGCCCGGCCCGGTGCAGGTGCAGGATGACCCCGTTGTTGCGGGCCCACCGGGACATCGACTGCAGTGCGGTGTAGCCCACGGTCAGGTCGGCCATGATGATCACGCTGCCCAGTTCCCTGGCGAACTCGGCCCGCTCGTACATGTCCTCCATGGTGGCCGCGGTCACGTTCAGGTAGTGGCCCTTGATCTCGCCGGTCCGCTCCACGGCCCGGTTGACCGCCTCCATGGTGAACAGGTACCGGTCCCGCCAGCGCATGAACGGCTGGGAGTTGATGTTCTCGTCGTCCTTGGTGAAGTCGAGCCCGCCGCGCAGCGCCTCGTACACCACCCGGCCGTAGTTGCGCGCGGACAGCCCCAGCTTGGGCTTGGTGGTCGCGCCGAGCAGCGGCCGGCCGTACTTGTCCAGGTACTCGCGCTCCATCACGATGCCGTGCGGCGGGCCCTGGAACGTCTTCACGTAGGCCAGCGGGATCCGCATGTCCTCCAGGCGCAGCGCCTTGAGCGCCTTGAAGCCGAACACGTTGCCGATGATGGATGAGGTCAGGTTGGCGATCGAGCCTTCCTCGAACAGGTCGATGTCGTAGGCGATGTAGGCGATGTACTCGCCGTCCCGGCCGGGCACCGGGTCAACCCGGTAGCACTTGGCCTGGTAGTGCTCGTGGGCGGTGAGCCGGTCGGTCCACACCACGGTCCAGGTGGCGGTGGACGACTCACCCGCCACCGCGGCCCCGGCCTCCTCGGGCGGCACCCCGGGCTGCGGCGTGATGCGGAACGCGCACAGCACGTCGGTGTCCTTGGGCACGTAGTCCGGTGCGTAGTAGCCCATTTGCGCATACGGGATCACGCCCGCACTCCAGCGTTCCTGACCTGCGGCCATGGTTCCCTCCGGCGTCGGTGACGGTCGGTGCTGTCAGTTTCACTCTGCCAGCCAGCGTGCGAACTGTCTATTGAGGGTTTGGCGCTGATCCTAAAGATTAGATTTAACAGTAGGTGACCGGAAGCCACCGTGGCTGAGCACGTACTGGAGCAGCATCTCGTCGGCCGGGGGCAGCGGGCCCGGGTGGGCGACCAGATACCAGTCGCGGTGCAGTGGGGTGCCCGGCACCGGCAGCTCGCTGAGCCGGCCATCGGCCAGCTCGGCGGCCACCGCGTCCCGGGACACCAGGGTGACGCCCAGCCCTACGCCGGCCGACTCGCGGATCGCCCCGTTGGAGCCGACCATCAGCGTGGGCGGCGCGATGTCCAGCTCGGTGAGCAGCGCGTCGGTGACGGCCCGGGTGCCGGAGCCGGGCTCACGGAGCAGCCACGGCTGCCGGGCCAGCCACGGCAGCAAGGCCGGCCCGTGGCCGGCGCCGGCCGCCAGCGCCGGGGCGGCCACCACGACCAGCTGGTGCGGGCGGACGGCCAGCACCTGCACGTCCCAGCCCGGCTCCGGGCGGCCGCCGAGCACCAGATCCACCTGATGCCGGTCCAGCAGGGCCCGGACCCGCTCCCGGTTCCCCGCCTCCAGCCGAACGCCCATCCGGGGATGCCGGGACCGGAAGCCGCCCAGCAGCCCGGGCACGATCTGCTCGGCCGCCGTGGTGACGGCGGCGATGCGCAGCTCGCCACGCTCCGGGTCGGCGGCCGCCTTGGCCGCCAGGCCGGCCTCGTCCAGCAGGCCCAGGATGCGCCGGACGTAGTCCGCGTAGGCCTGGCCCGCCCCGGTCAGCCGCAGCCCCCGGCCGTCCGGCTGGAGCAGCGGCAGGCCCAGCGATTTCTGCAGCGCGGCCAGCGACGCGGACACCGCGGCCTGCGTCACCACCAGCTGTTGCGCGGCCGCCCGGACCGAGCCGGTGTCGGCCACGGCCAGGAACGTGCGCAGCTGGTTCAGCGTCATGGGCAGCCGTCCGACAGTTAAGCCTGGAGTTGTTGTTCGTTAGCTATTCTAAAGTCTTATGCCAGAGGGTGCGCGGCCGCGCTGGATTGAGGTGAGCCCGGAGCGGTTCGCCGGCTGGATCGCGGGTTTCGCCGACCGGCATGGCAGCCCGCTCAGCGTCGAGGCGGCGCCGGACGTGGTGCTGTTCCGCGCCCCGGACGGCGCGGCCGCGGCCTGCTCCCCGCCGTTCCCGCCGCTGGCCGCGGGCGACCCGGGCACCGATCCGCCGCCCGGCACGGCGCGGGCCGTGGTCCGGCAGGCGCACCGGATCGCGGCGCACGCCGAAGCGGACCGCACCATCGGCGTGCTGCTGGTCCGGCTGGGCGGCTACGCGGCCGGCGTGTTCACCGGTGCCCCGCCACGGCTGGCCGACTCCAAGGTCGGCTCGCGCCTGGTGCACGGGCGGAGCGCGGCCGGCGGCCGGTCGCAGCACCGGTTCGCCCGGCGCCGGGAGAAGCAGTCCGCCGAGGCGCTGGCCGCGGCGGCCGGCACGGCGGCCCGGGTGTTCGGCCGGTACCCGGGCGAGCTGGACGCGGTGGTGCTGGGCGGGGACCGGCGCGCCATGGCCGGGCTGCGCGAGGACCCGCGGCTGCGCCCGTACTTCGCGCTCGCCGTGGACCGGTTCCTCACCGTGCCCGACCCGCGGCTGGTGGTACTGCAGGACACCCCCCGGCTGTTCCGCGCCATCCGCATCCAGCTCACCGAGCCTGATCAGGCTGGCCGGGCAGATAGGTAGGCTGGACTACGGCCTGCGGCGTCGCCGCCTTCTTCCGTTCATCCCGTTGGAGTGGTTCCTGGTGATCGCCGCAACCGGCCTGGAGCTGCGCGCGGGTGCGCAGCTGCTGCTGGCTGAGGCCAGTTTCCAGATCGGCCCGGGGGACAAGGTCGGCCTGGTCGGCCGCAACGGCGCGGGCAAGACCACGCTGGCCCGGGTGCTGGCCGGGGAGGCGCAGCCGGCCGCGGGTACGGTCCGCCGCGGGAACAGCATCGGCTACCTGCCGCAGGACACCCGGTCCGGCGATCTGGCCGGGCTGGCCCTGGACCGGGTGCTGTCCGGCCGGGGCCTCGATGAGCTGCGGGCCGGGATGCGGGCCGCGGAACAGCAGATGTCCGACGCCGTGCCCAGCCGCCGGGACGCCGCGGTGCGCCGGTACAGCCAGCTCGAGGAACGGCTGGCCATGCTGGGTGGCTACGCGGCCGAGGCGGAGGCGGCGTCGATCGCGTCCAGCCTGGGCCTGCCCGACCGGGTGCTGGCCCAGCCGCTGGCCACGCTGTCCGGTGGCCAGCGGCGCCGGGTCGAGCTGGCCCGGATCCTGTTCGCCGACGCGCAGACGCTGCTGCTCGACGAGCCCACCAACCACCTGGACGCCGACTCGGTGGCCTGGCTCCGGGACCACCTGCGGGCGTTCCGCGGCGGGCTGGTCGTGATCAGCCACGACACCGCGCTGCTGGAGGCGGTGGTCAGCAAAGTGTTCCATCTCGACGCGGACACCCACCAGCTGGACATCTACAACGTGGGCTGGCAGGCCTACCTGCAGCAGCGCGAGACCGACGCGCGGCGGCGCCGCCGGGAGCACGCCAACGCGTCGCGGCAGGCGGCCGCGCTGCAGGCCCAGGCGGACAAGATGCGGGCCAAGGCGACCAAGGCCCGGGCGGCCCAGGGCATGCAGCGGCGGGCCGAGCGGCTGCTGGCCGGCGTGACCGCCGAGCGGGCCCCGCAGCGGGTGGCGCGGCTGCGTTTCCCCGACCCGGCACCGTGCGGGCGGGTCCCGCTGAGCGCGGCCGGCCTGTCCAAGTCGTACGGCTCACTGGAAGTGTTCACCGACGTCAGCCTGGCCGTGGACCGGGGCGCCCGGATCGTGGTGCTCGGCCTCAACGGGGCGGGCAAGACCACGCTGCTCCGCCTGCTGGCCAGCCTGGAGAAGCCGGACACCGGCGAGGTGCGGCCCGGGCACGGCCTCCGGCTGGGCTACTACGCGCAGGAGCACGAGACGCTCGACACCGGGCGCACCGTGCTGGAGAACATGCGCACCGCCGCGCCGGACCTGCTCGACCCCGAGCAGCGCCGCATCCTGGGCTCGTTCCTGTTCTCCGGCGATGCGGTGGACAAGCCGGCCGGCGTGCTGTCCGGCGGGGAGAAGACCCGGCTGGCGCTGGCCCTGCTCGTGGTGTCCGGGGCCAACGTGCTGCTGCTGGACGAGCCGACCAACAACCTCGACCCGGCCAGCCGGGGCGAGATCCTGGCCGCGCTGCGCCGCTACCAGGGTGCGATCGTGCTGGTCACGCACGACGAAGGGGCGGTCCAGGCGCTGTCCCCGGAGCGGGTCATCCTGCTGCCGGACGGCGTGGAGGACACCTGGGACGAAGGACTGGCCGACCTCGTGACCCTAGCGTGACCGGGCACCCGGGGCTGGGCGAAAAAGAAGTGATCACTTACCTGGATGTAGGTAGCCGATCGTGTCCTGATGAGTGATCATGGCGGGAGACGTAACGCAGCGGTCACTTCAGTTCACGGGAGGTACGCGTGACCGAGACCCTCAAGAAAGGCACCAGGGTCACCGGTGCCGACCGCACCAAGCTGGCGTCTGACCTGAAGAAGAGGTACGACGCGGGCGAGAGCATCCGGTCTCTCGCGGCCGCGACCGGCCGGTCCTACGGATTCGTGCACCGCATCCTGTCCGAGAACGGCGTCTCGCTGCGCGGCCGCGGTGGGGCCACCCGCGGCAAGGCACGGGCCAAACGCTGACCTGGCCGGGCACTGACCTCACCCGCGCTGGGCTCCGGGTCGAGGCCGGTGTGCCAGCGCCGGGCGCGGTCACCATCACCCTGGACCGGCCCGCCCGGCGCAACGCGATGACCCCGGCCATGTGGCACGGGCTGGCCGCGGTCGGCCGCTCGCTGCCACCCGGCGTGCGGGTGGTCGTGGTGCGCGGGGCCGGCCCCTCGTTCTCGGCCGGCATTGACCTCCGGCTGTTCTCCCCGGACGGCGTGCCCGGTGAGGATCCGCCGCCCAGCGCGGCCAGCCCGGGCTTCGAGGAGTGGATCGCGTCCCTGCAGGAGGGGTACAGCTGGCTGCGCAGCCCGGCCGTCACCTCGGTGGCCGCGGTCCACGGGCACGCCATCGGCGGCGGCTTCCAGCTCGCGCTGGCGTGTGACCTGCGCATCCTGGCCGACGACGCGCAGCTGTGCATGAAGGAACCCCAGCTGGGCCTGGTGCCCGATCTCACCGGGACCAAACCGCTGGTGGACATCGTCGGCCTGCCGCGGGCGCTGGAGCTGTGCCTGACCGGGCGGACCGTGGCCGCCGCCGAAGCGGCCCGGCTGCGGCTGGCCGAGCTGGTGGTGCCCGGCCCGGAACTGGACGGCGCGGTGGCTGACCTGGTCGCCGCGCTGCTCACGGTGGAGCCCGCGGTGGCCCGGGCGACCAAGGAACTGCTCAGCCAGGCGCCCGGCCACGACGCCGCGCAGCAGGCGGCCGCCGAGCGCCGGATCCAGGCCGCGCTGCAGCGAAAACGGCTGGCCAGCGGGTAGCCGTTCGCTGTCAGCTGACTAGGGAAGTTCTTCCGGGAGTAAAGGGTTGCTCCGCTCATGTACGCAGCGAACTGGCACGCGATGCGGGGGTTCTCCCGGGACCGGTCGGTCACCCAGCAGCGGATCAAGCCCGGGACCGTGCGCCGGATCGCCCGCTATGCCCGGCCCTACCGGCGGCACCTGACCCTCTTCCTGGTCATGGCGGCGCTGACCGCGGTGGCCACCGTGGCCGTGCCGCTGCTGCTCAAGTCCATCGTGGACGGCATCCTGGCCCACAACACCACGCTGGTCGTCCAGGTAGCCGGGATCACCGCCGGTATCGCGCTGTTCAGCGCGCTGCTCGCGTTCGGCCAGCGCTGGTTCTCCGCGCGGGTCGGTGAGGGGCTGATCTACGACCTGCGCACCGAGGTGTTCGGGCACGTGCAGCAGCAGCCGATCGCGTTCTTCACCCGGGCCCAGACCGGGTCGCTGGTCAGCCGGCTGAACAGCGACGTGATCGGCGCCCAGTCAGCCATCACCTCGACGCTGTCCTCGATCGTGTCCAACGCGCTGACCCTGATCCTGGTGCTGATCACCATGTTCAGCCTGTCCTGGCTGGTCACCGTGATCTCGCTGGTGCTGCTGCCGGTGTTCGTCATCCCGGCCCGGCTGGTCGGCCGCCGGCTGCAGCGGTACACCCGGGAGTCCATGCAGCTGGACGCGGAGCTCGGCTCGACCATGACCGAGCGGTTCAACGTGGCGGGCGCCATGCTGGTCAAGCTGTTCGGCAACCCGCGGCGGGAGAGCGACGCGTACGCCGGCCGGGCGGCCCGGGTCCGCGATATCGGCGTGGTCACCGCGATGTACGGCAGCACGCTGTTCATCGCGCTGAGCCTGCTCGCGTCGATGGCCACCGCGGTCACGTACGGGGTGGGCGGGGTGCTGGTCATCCACGGCGCGTTCCAGCTCGGCACGCTGGTCGCGCTGACCGCGCTGCTGAGCCGGCTGTACGGGCCGATCACCGCGCTGTCCAACGTGCAGGTGGACGTGATGACCGCGCTGGTCAGCTTCGACCGGGTGTTCGAAGTGCTCGACCTCAAGCCGCTGATCGCGGAGCAGCCGGACGCGGTCCCGCTGCGGGCGGCGCAGCCCGGCGGGCCGCGGGCGGCCGCGCCGGACATCGAGTTCGACCACGTGTCGTTCCGCTACCCGCGGGCCAGCGAGGTGTCGCTGGCGTCGCTGGAGTCGATCGCGCTGCCGGTCCCCGAGCAGGACGGGCCGGGCCAGCCGGTGCTCCGTGAGGTCAGCTTCACCGCACCGCCGGGTCAGCTCACCGCGCTGGTCGGCCCGTCCGGGGCGGGCAAGACCACGATCACCCACCTGGTGTCCCGGATGTATGACCCGGACTCCGGTATCGTCCGGATCGGCGGCCAGGACGTGCGGGATGTCACGCTCCAGTCGCTGCACGACGCGGTGGGTGTGGTCACCCAGGACGCGCACATGTTCCACGACACGGTCCGGGCCAACCTGCTGTACGCGCGGCCGGAGGCCACCGAGCCGGAGCTGATCGCGGCCTGCCGGGCGGCCCAGATCTGGGACCTGGTGTCCGGCCTGCCCGACGGCCTGGACACCGTGGTCGGGGACCGCGGCTACCGGCTGTCCGGGGGCGAGAAGCAGCGGCTGGCCATCGCCCGGCTGCTGCTCAAGGCGCCGTCCGTGGTGGTCCTGGACGAGGCCACCGCGCACCTGGACTCGGAGTCCGAGGCGGCCGTGCAGGCCGCGCTGAAGACCGCGCTGACCGGGCGGACCTCGCTGGTCATCGCGCACCGGCTGTCCACCATCCGGGAGGCGGACCAGATCCTGGTCATCGAGGAGGGCCGGGTGGCCGAGCGCGGCACGCACGCCGGGCTGCTGGCCGCGGGCGGCCTGTACGCCGACCTGTACCACACCCAGTTCGCAATGCAAGAGCCCGCCACGACGTCCTGAGCCCGGGGGTCCCTAGCCGCGCGGCTGTGCCGCGCTCGGCGCGGAGCGGCGACCGGGGGGTTCCGGGGGGGTCGCCCCCCCGGGGCTAATAGCCGACCCGGCGCAGTTCCTCGCCGGCCACCGCGTCGATCTCGGCCGCCTGGGCCGGCCGCAGTGCCCGGCGCCAGCACCCCGGCTCGGCCAGCGGCGGGCGGCCCGGCGCGGACGGCTCCACGGCCTGCACCGGGGTGGCCAGGAAGCCGGAGATAGCCGCCGCCGCGCTGGCCGGCTGCCGGACCACATCCTCGTAGCGGAACGTGACCAGCTGCTCCGCGGGCAGCCGGGCGCGCAGCCGGGCCATCTGCCGGACCGCGCCCCGCCAGCGCAGCGCGCACTTGGCCACCGCGGACAGCCCGGGCCAGGCGGCCCGGTCGGCCTCCTGGTCCAGGCCGAGCAGCGGGTGCGGGAACTCCGCGCCGGTGTCCACGAAGCCCGGCCTGAACCAGGCCAGCACGGACGGGTCGGCCAGCATCGCGGCCACCGCGTCCCGGCCGTCCCGGATGATCTGCAGCACCCTGGCGTCCGGAAACGCGTCGAGCAGCGGGTCCGCGCAGTACATCAGCTCAGGGCTGGCGTCACCGTAGCGGAGCACGCCCGGCGGGCTGACACATGGGCCCACGCCAGTCAGCCGGCCCGCCTCCCGGCACTGCGGGGTGCAGCCCAGGCAGCAGTCCGCGGTGACCTGCCAGGCCTGCGCGAACGCGTCGCGGAGCACGGTGGCGGCGGCCTCCGGCCGGCCGCGGGGGATCGACGGCCGCCGGGCGAACGCCTGCACCACCGGGAGGACCCAGCGCTGGCCGAGCGTGACGTGGAACCCGTCGGACCGTTTCAGCGAGCGGGCCAGCAGGCCGGCCCCGGAGCACGGAGCGCCGATGACGAACACCGGCTGGCGCACCTTCCGCCCGTTGACGACCAGGATGTGCTGGGGGCCCGCGGTCACGGGTGGCCGGGCCGCTGGCCGGCCGGCGGCTTGTCCGCCCCGGCCGCGCGGCAGTGCGCGCCCGTGTGCCGTTCCAGGTTGAGCGCCGTCTGGATGAGGGGCACGTGGCTGAACGCCTGCGGGGTGTTGCCGACCAGCCGGTGGTACCGGGGGTCGTACTCCTCGCTGAGCAGGCCGACGTCGTTGCGCAGCGCGAGCAGCCGGTCGAACAGCTCGGCCGCCTCGTCGTCCCGGCCGATCATGTGCAGTGCGTTGGCCAGCCAGAAGCTGCAGGCCAGGAACGCGCCTTCGCTGCCCGGCAGGCCGTCCGGGCTGGCCTGGCCGCTGCCCTGCCCGGTCAGCTGGTAGCGGCGGACCAGGCCGTCGCTGAGCAGTTCGCGCTGGATGGCTTCCACCGTGGAGACGACCCGCGGGTCGTCCGGCGGCAGGAAGCCCACCTCGGGGATGAGCAGCACCGCCGCGTCCAGCTGAGCCGAGCCGTAGTACTGGGTGAACGCGCCGCGCTCGGTGTTGTAGCCCTGCGCGCAGATCTGCTGGTGGATCTCGTCCCGGATGTCCCGCCAGTGCGCGGCCGGGCCGGGCAGGCCTGCTTCCGCGCTGCGCACCGCGCGGTCGAACGCGACCCAGGCCATCACCTTGGAGTGCACGAAGTGCCGCCGCGGGCCGCGTACCTCCCAGATGCCCTCGTCCGGCTCGTTCCAGTGTTTCTCCAGGAAACCGAGCAGCGCCCGCTGCAGCGCCCAGGCGTGCCGGTCGACCGCGATGCCGGCCTGCCGGCCGAGCGTCAGCGCGTCGATGACCTCGCCGTATACGTCCAGCTGGCGCTGGTTCACCGCGGCGTTGCCGATCCGCACCGGAGCCGACTCCTGGTAGCCGGACAGCCAGTCGGCCTCCCACTCGGCCAGCCGCCGCTCGCCCGCCACCCCGTACATGATCTGCACGTCACCCGGATCACCGGCCACCGCCCGGGCCAGCCAGGCCCGCCAGGCCAGCGCCTCCTCGGTGTACCCGGTGCGCAGCAGCGCCTCCAGGGTGATGGTGGCATCACGCAGCCAGCAGTACCGGTAGTCCCAGTTCCGCACGCCGCCCAGATCTTCCGGCAGCGAGGTGGTGGCGGCGGCCACGATGCCGCCGGTGGGCTGGTAGGTGAGCGCCTTCAGGGTGATCAGGGAGCGGACCACGGCGTCCCGGTAACTGCCCTGGTAGGTGCACCGGGACACCCAGTCGGCCCAGTACCGGGCCGTGCTGGCCTGCGCGTCATGCGGGTCCAGCGGGTCCGGGGCGCCCTCGTGCGAGGGCATGTAGCTGAGCACGAACGGCACCCGCTCGCCGGCCCGCACGGTGAACGTGGCCTGGTGGGTGAAGCCGTGCCCGGTCAGGCCGACCGGGGTGGCGAGCCAGACCGCGTCCGGGCCGGCCACCCCCAGCAGCTGGCCCTCGGCCCGGCGCATCCACGGCACGACCTGGCCGTAGCCGAACCGGACGACCAGCACGCAGTCCAGGTCGACCGAGCCGGCCAGGCCCTCGACCACGCGGATCAGGGTGGGCGGCCGGCCGTCCCGCGGCGGCATGAAGTCGGTGACCCGGACCGTCCCGGTCGGGGTCTGCCAGTCCGTCTCCAGGATCAGCGAGTCCGGCTGGTAGCGCCGGGTGGCCCGCGCGTCACCGGCGGCTGATGGCCCGATGCGCCAGTGGCCGTTGCGCTCCGTGCCGAGCAGCGCGGCGAAGCAGGCTGGCGAGTCGAACCGGGGCAGGCACAGCCAGTCCACCGAGCCGTCCCGGCTGACCAGCGCCGCCGACTGCATGTCGCCGATGAGCGCGTAATCCTCGATCAGGGCAGGCACGGTACCTCCAGGCTGGGGCTGCACTGCCCGATCGTAGGGCGTGCCCCCGTAAGCTGTGCACCGTGCACCGATCTTCCCGGGCCCGCACCGCGGCCGTGCTGCTGCTCGGCGGCGGGCTGCTGGCCGCGGTCAGCGGATGTGCCAAGTTCGACGCCGCGCTCGGCCAGCAGGAGGCCGTGGTCCAGTTCAAGGACGGCACGCCCAACTCGACCCGGCTGCAGGTCCGGGCGGCGTGCTCGCACATCCCGCAGGCCACGCCGGAGGCGCTGCCGACCGATCACAAGGCCTCAGATCTGCTGTACGACGTCATCTACCAGGTGGACAATGCGAGCAACGCGCAGATCGCCGAGCTCGAGCAGTGCCTGCAAAAATACCCGTCGGTGCTGGGTATTGACATCCAAACGCCGGGGGACAGCTAGCTACCCGGCCCGCTCGCCCGCCTTGATCAGGACGACCGGGCACGGCGACGCGGCCGCGCAGCGCTGGCTCACCGAGCCGAGCACCAGGCCTGCGAACGGCGACCGGCCCCGGATGCCCACCACCAGCAGCTCTGCTTCGGCGGCCGCGATGATCAGGGACTCGGCCGGGTCGCCCTCGGCCACCACGGTGATCAGCGGCACCGGGGGCGACGGCGCGACCGAACTGACGATCTCGTTGACGTACTTCTTGTACGTCTGCTCGAGTTCCGCACGGTCGAACGAGCCCGGGATGGACAGGAACGGCACCTGCCAGCAGAGCAGTGCGATGACCGAGCCGCCGTGCGCGTGCGCCTCATCGAGCGACCAGCGCAGCGCGGCCTCGCTGTGCGCCGAGCCGTCCACCCCGACCACGATGCGGTACGTCATGCGGTGGCCTCCTGTGGTCGCACGGCGGGCGGGGCGTAGGCATCTTCGGAGAGCTCTTCCAGGCTCTTGCCCTTAGGCTCGGGCAGCAGGAATATCGTCAGCAGCATGCCCACGGCCGCCACCACCCCGGCGACGATCTCCGCCCCGCGCAGCCCCCACGAGGAAGCGAGCATGTCGGGGAAGAGATAGGCGCCGGCGAACGCGCCCATTTTACCGGCCCCGGCGGCGATCCCGCTGGCGGTGGTGCGCACCTCCACCGGGAAGATCTCCGACGGGTAGATGAACGTGGTCGTGTTGGGCCCGAACTCGGTGAAGAAGTAGCTGATCCCGTACAGGATGATGAACGTGGCAGCCACGGTCGTCGCGCTCGGGATGGCGCCGAGCAGCAGGAACATCAGCGCCATCATCCCGAAGCCGAGCGTCTGGATGGTCTTGCGCCCGGTCTTGTCCAGGAACAGGATCGCCACCGCGTACCCGGGCACCGCGAACACCACGAAGATCAGCAGCTGGACCAGGATGTTGTGCAGCTCGGAGGCCTTCGGGTTGAGCAGGGCCAGGATCTCCGGCGTGGAGATGGTATTGCCGTAGTAGCAGAAGTCGAGCAGCAGCCAGGCACCCGCGGCGCCGATCAGCCACAGCAGCATGCGGCGGCTGGTGGCCAGGATCTTGAAGCCCTCGAGCGCGGTCTGCGGGACCCGCGCCGTCGATTCCCCGATGGGCTTGGCCGGGGTCTTCCCGCCGCTGAAGCCCGGCCCGGTGTCGGTGGCGGCGGCCACCGCCGCCTCGGCCTCCTCGGTCGCCCCGCCCGCCATCGCGAACCGGGGCGTCTCGTGGATCTGGCGGCGCAGGTAGAACACGGCCAGGCCGGGGATGGCGCCGAGGCCGAGCAGCAGCCGCCAGGTGAGGTTGTCCGACACCCCGGAGGCCAGGAAGATCGACGCGATCAGCGGGCCGACGATGAGGCCCGCGGCCTGGTTCGCGAACACGGCGCCGACCATCCGGCCCCGGGTCTTCTTGCCCGCGTACTCGCTCATGATGGTCGCGGAGACCGGGTAGTCACCGCCGATGCCGATGCCCAGCACGGCGCGGCAGATGAGCAGGAACGTGTAGTTGGGCGCGAACGCGGAGGCGATGGCCCCGATGGCCAGGATCAGCACCTCGTAGCCATAGATCCGTTTCCGGCCGAGGATGTCGGCGATCCGGCCGAAGATCAGGGCGCCCACCGCGGACGCCAGCAGCGTGATCGAGTTGAGCAGGGAGACCTGGCTCGTGGACAGGTGCCACTGCGATTTGAGCAGGTAGACCACGATGCCGATGACGAACAGGTCGTAGGCGTCGGTGAAGAAGCCCATGCCCGAGACGAACATGATCTTCATCTGGAACCGGCTGATCTTCGAGTCGTCCAGCGAGTCGAGGATGCTGCCGCCCGGCTTGGCTGCTGTCGCGTCGCTCACCTGCTGACGGTAGGCAGCCAATCGCTAAGAAGAGGTAAGCATGGGCGGTCGCAGACATGGGCGCTAGGTGAACAGCTGGTAACGAAAAGATTGCTTCTTGTTATCGACTGATCACCAGAGCCTGCCCCTGGCCACTGGCCGCGGCCCGTCCGGGCCTGGGGCGGCCGCGCTGCTGGCCTGGTGGCGCAGGATTTGCGCAGCCGGGTCCGGGGTATGGTTTAATCGCCATTGCCTATCAAACAGATCGACATACTAAGCTGATAGACAAGGTGGTTAGCAATGAGACGAGTCCTCCTGGCTGCCGGAACTGCCGCAGCCGTGACCGCACTGGCCGCTGGATGCTCGTCATCCCCGGCTGCCAACAGCTCCTCCAACACCAGCAGCGGCAGCAGTTCCGCGCCGGTCACCCTGCGGCTGGGCTTCCTGGCCAACATCACGCACGCGCCTGCCCTGGTCGCGCTCAAGGAAGGCTTCTTCGCCAAGGACCTGGGCAAGAACGTCACGCTCAAGACGTCGGTGTTCAGCTCGGGCACCCAGGAGACCACCGCGCTGCTGGCCGGCCAGCTGGATGCGGCCTACGTCGGTCCCAACCCGGCCATCAACGCGTGGGAAAAGTCCAGCGGCAAGGCCATCAAGATCATCTCGGGCGCGGCGTCCGGCGGCGCGGCGCTCGTGGTCAAGCCGAGCATCAGCAGCGTCAGCCAGCTCAAGGGGCAGAAGCTGGCCACCCCGTCGCTCGGCAACACCCAGGATGTGGCGCTGCGCTACTACCTCAAGACGCACGGGCTGACCACGTCGCCGACCGGCGGCGGCGACGTGCCGGTCACCCCGATCGCGCCCAACTCGGACGCGGTGCTGGAGTTCAAGTCGGGCCAGATCGCGGGCGGCTGGGAGCCGGCCCCTTATGACGTCGAGATGCAGCAGGACGGCGGCAAGGTGCTGGTGAACGAGGCCAGCCTGTGGCCCGGCGGCAAGTTCGTCACCACCAACATCGTGGTCACGCAGTCGTTCCTGGCCGCCCACCCCAGCGTGGTGACCGGGCTGCTCAAGGCCCAGATCCAGGCCAACAACTTCATCCACCAGAACACCTCGGCCGCGGAGACGGCGGCCAACGCTGAGCTGACCGCGCTGACCGGTAAGGCGCTCAAGTCCTCGGTGCTGCCGCTGGCCTTCAAGCAGATCACGTTCACCAACGACCCGATCGCCTCCTCGCTGGCCACCGACGCCAAGCACGCCGAGGCGGTGGGGCTGCTCAAGCCGGTCAACCTCAACGGCATCTACGACCTCGGCCCGCTCAACGCCCTGCTCAAAGCCGACGGACAAGCACAGGTGAGCCCATGAGCATTGATGCACGACGGGCGGCGCCCGCGGCGGTCACCCCGGTGACCGCCGCGGGCCCCGCGGTTCAGATCAGCGAGGTGTCCAAGACGTTCGGCCGCGGTGATACCGCGCTGCTGGCCCTGGACCGGATATCGCTGTCGGTCGCCCCGGGGGAGTTCGTCTGCCTGATCGGCGCGTCGGGGTGCGGCAAGAGCACCCTTTTGTCGCTGGTGGCCGGCCTGGACGCGCCGACCTCGGGCGAGGTGTCCACCGAGGGCCGGCGGGTGTCGCTGATGTTCCAGGAGTCGGCGCTGTTCCCGTGGCTGACCGCGGCGCGCAACGTGGAGCTTCCGCTGCGGGCCAACGGGGTGCCCCGGGCCCAGCGCCAGGAGCGGGTGGCCGAGCTGCTCGACCTGGTGCACCTGAGCGCGTTCGCGGGCAAGCGGCCGCACCAGCTGTCCGGCGGCATGCGGCAGCGGGTCGCGCTGGCCCGGGCGCTGGCCCAGGACGCTGAGATCCTGCTCATGGACGAGCCGTTCGGCGCGCTCGACGCGATGACCCGGGACCTGCTGCACGAGGTGCTGGAGGGCATCTGGCGGCGGCGCAAGCTGAGCATCCTGTTCGTCACCCACGAGGTCCGGGAAGCGGTCCGGCTCGGCGACCGGGTGGTGCTGCTGAGCAGCCGGCCCGGGCGGGTCATCGGCGAGTTCCCGGTCGAG
This sequence comes from uncultured Actinomycetes bacterium, assembly GCA_963834515.1. GTDB lineage: Bacteria > Actinomycetota > Actinomycetes > Streptosporangiales > Streptosporangiaceae > RYN-230. The sequence continues at coordinate 590,517 of CAWICB010000007.1, forward strand.
TTCGGCCGGCCGCGCGGGATGGACTCGGCGCAGACCGTCGAGCTGGCCATCAAGATCAAGGAACGGCTCCGCGAGGAGGTCATCCGCCATGGCAACTGAGACGCCGGCCACCCCCCAGTCGGCCGCCGCGATCGCCGGGCTGGACAAGCTGGACGTGGTGGCGCCGCCGCAGGCCAAACGGCACCTCGCGGAGAAGGCCTGGGCGGCGTCGTGGCCCAAGCTGCTGGCCCTGGTGCTCGCCCTGGCCATCTGGCAGCTGGTCTACCTCAGCGGGTTCAAGCACGACGTGCTGCCCGGCCCGGCGGCCACGTTCCAGGACCTGTGGGCCCAGCTGCACCACGCGCTGCTCTGGCAGGCCATCGGCACCACGCTGCGCCGCGCCGTGATCGGCTTCGCGCTGGCCCTGGTCATCGGCACAGTGGTGGGCGCGCTGGTGTCCCGGATCAGGCCACTGCGGGCCGCGGTCGGATCGCTGATCACCGCGCTGCAGACGCTGCCCTCGATCGTCTGGGTCCCGTTCGCCATCATCCTGTTCGGGGCCAACTCCAGCGCGATCCTGTTCGTCATCGTGATGACCGCGGCGCCGGCCATCGCCAACGGGCTGATCGCCGCGGCCGACTACCTGCCGCCGCTGCTGCTGCGGGCGGGCAAGACGATGGGGCTGCGCCGCCTGTCGCTGTACCGGCACCTGATCATGCCGGCCACTCTGCCGGCCTTCCTGGGCGGGCTCAAGCAGGGCTGGGCGTTCGGCTGGCACGGCCTGATCGCGGCCGAGATCGTGGTGATCATCATTGGCCAGCCGTCGCTGGGCGTGCTGCTGACCGGCGACCAGGACCAGACCGACATGCCCGGGGCGATCTCGATCATCATCGTGATCCTGGTCATCGGCATCGTGGTGGACATGCTGTTCAACCTGATCAACGGCCGGATCCGGCGGCGCTACGGCGTGGCCGAGAACGCGGCGTAGCCACCCCGGAGCGGGGGCCGCCGCTCAGGCGGCCACCCGCTCCGCCCCGGCGTACACGTTCATCGTGGTGCCGCGCAGGAAGCCGACCAGGGTCATCCCGGACTCCGCGGCCAGCTCGGCGGCCAGCGAAGACGGGGCGGACACCGCGGCCAGCAGTGGCAGGCCGCCCATCAGCGCCTTCTGGGTGAGCTCGAACGACGCCCGGCCGCTGACCAGCAGCACGCATCCGGCCAGCGGCAGGCGGCCAGCGCGCACTGCCCAGCCGATCACCTTGTCCACCGCGTTGTGCCGTCCCACGTCCTCGCGCATGACCAGCAGCGTGCCGTCGGCGGTGAACACCCCGGCGGCGTGCAGGCCGCCGGTGCTGGCGAAGACCCGCTGCGCGGCCCGCAGCCGGTCCGGCAGGGCGGCCAGCGTGCCCGGCGTGATCCGCAGCGGGTCGCCCGACACGTCGTAGCGGGACCGCAACCGGATGGACTCGATAGTGTCCTTGCCGCACACCCCGCACGCGCTGCTGGTCAGGAAGTGCCGGTGCAGCCGTTCCAGGGGCAGTGGCACGCCTTCGGCCAGCGTGACCTCGGCCACGTTGCCCGCGCACAGAGTGATCTTGGCCAGCTCGGCCGGCCCGGCGATGATGCCCTCGGCGGCCAGGAAGCCGGCCGTGAGGTCGAGGTCGTCACCCGGGGTGCGCATGGTCACGCTGAGCGGCTGCCCAGCCACCCGGATCTCCAGCGGCTCCTCCACCGCCAGCAGGTCCGCCCGCGGATCCGGCGGGGTGCCGCCCGGCACCGACACCCGCAGCACCCGCCGCCTGGCCGTCCGCCCGGTCATCTCTGCCTACCGGAGGATCAGCGTCTGGGCGCCGGCCGGCACCAGTTCGCCGACCACCGGCGCGCCGGGGATCTCGCCCGCGATGAGCAGCCCGCCGGACGTCTGCGCGTCCGCCAGCAGCAGCAGGTCCTCTTCGCTGAGACCGCCGGTGTCGGTGTACGGGGCCACCCAGTCCAGGTTGCGCCGGCTGCCGCCGGGCACGTACCCGGCGCGCACCGCGTCCCGGGCCCCCTCGATCAGCGGTACCGCCGCGTGGTCCAGCACCGCCGCGACCCCGCTGGCCCGGGCCAGCTTGAACAGGTGGCCGAGTAGCCCGAACCCGGTCACATCAGTAGCGCAACGCACCCCGGCGGCCAGGGCCGCCCGGCTGGCCTCAGCGTTCAGCGTGGTCATCACGTCGATGGCCTGCGGGAACACGGTCCCGGTCGCCTTGTGCCGGCTGTTCAGTACCCCGCTGCCCAGCGGCTTGGTCAGGCTGAGCGGCCGCCCGGCCTGCCCAGCGTCGATGCGCAGCAGCGCGTCCGGGCTGGCCAGCCCGGTGACCGCCATCCCGTACTTGGGCTCGGGGTCGTCGATGCTGTGCCCGCCGGCCAGCAGGCAGCCGGCCAGCCGGGCGGTGTCCAGCCCGCCGCGCAGCACCTCGCCGGCCAGCTCGGGGGGCAGCTTGCCGCGTGGCCAGCCGAGCAGGTTGACCGCGACCAGCGGCTCCCCGCCCACCGCGTACACATCGGACAGCGCGTTGGTGCCCGCGATCCGGCCGAACGTGTAAGCGTCGTCCACCACCGGGCCGAAGAAGTCCGCGGTCGCCACCACCGCCTGGCCGTCGCTGATCCGCACCACGGCGGCGTCGTCGCCGTGCTCCAGGCCAATCAGCAGCCCAGCCTCGGGTCCCGGCGCGCCGCCCGGCCCGGCCAGCATCCGGGCCACCACGTCCTCCAGCTCACCGGGCGGGATCTTGCAGGCACAGCCCCCGCCGCTGGCGTACTGGGTCAGTCTGGTCTGCTGCGACACGGTCATGGCAGCACTGTATTCGGCTGCTATCTTGCGGTGCTGGCTGAGGCATGGTGGCATTCCAGGGAAACCCGGGCCAGGCGGGGCCCGGCCACCCGGAGGTGAGCGGTGACCAGCGAAGTACTGCGGCAGCGGGCCGAGCTCGAGGAAGCGATCCAGGGCCAGACGGTATGCGACGCGCTGCGCCGCACCGCGGCCGACTCGGCCGGCGAGCCCGCCCTCTCGGACCGCGCCGGGGATGGCTGGCAGACGCTGACCTGGGCCCAGGCCCGGCAGCAGGTACTGGAGCTGGCCGCGGGCTTCGTAGCGCTCGGCCTGGCGCCGGGCGGGCGGGTGGCGCTGATGCTGCCCAACCGGTCCGAGCATGTGCTGGCCGACCTCGGCGCGGTGCACGCCGGCGGCATTCCGGTCACGTTCTACGCCACGCTGGCCGCCGAGCAGGTGGGCTTCGTGGCCGGGGACTGTGACGCCAGGATCGCCGTGCTGGACGGCGCGGACCAGCTGGCCCGGTGGGCGCCCGTGCTGGATCAGCTGCCCGGCCTGGCCAAGATCATCGTGCTGGACGGCGCCGCCTGCCCGCCCGGCGAGCTGTATCTGCCCTGGGCCGACTTCGTGGCCCTGGGCCGGGACCGGCTCGCCTCGCTGGCCGCCGAGGTCGAGGCGCGGGTCGCGGCCATCGGCCCGGATGACCCGGTCACCCTGCTGTACACCTCGGGCACGACCGGCAACCCCAAGGGCGTGCTGATCAGCCACCGCGGCGTGCTGTACCAGGTGGCTGTGGGGGAGCGGACCGGCAACATCACGCCGGGGGTGCGCTGGGTGTCCTACCTGCCGCTGGCGCACATCGCCGAGCGCATGTTCAGCATCTACCTGCCGGTCAGCACGGCCGGGCATGTGCATTTCTGCCCGGACGCCAAGCAGCTGATCGGGGCGGTCGGCGGGGTCCGGCCGACCGCGTTTTTCGGCGTGCCCCGGGTCTGGGAAAAGATCCAGGCCGGGATCCAGGCGCTGCTCGCCGCCGAGCCGGACGAGGCCCGGCGGGCGGCCGTGGCCCAGGCCATGGACACCGGGCGGCGCTACGTGGAGAGCGGCCAGTTCGGCCGGGCCACCCCGCCCGAGCTGGCCGCCGCGTTCGGGCAGGCGGACCAGGCGGTGCTGGGGCCGATCCGCGCGCTGCTCGGGCTGGGTGAGGCGCGCACCGTGTCCAGCGCGGCTGCCCCGCTGCCGCCCGACGTGGCCGCGTTCTTCGCCGGGCTGGGCCTGCAGATCCTGGATATCTACGGGATGACCGAGACCACCGGGGCGTTCGCGTACAACACGGCGGACGCGTTCAAGATGGGCACGGTGGGCCGGCCACTGCCCGGTGTCGAGGTGCGGATCGCCGAGGACGGCGAGATCTGCACCCGCAGCCCGCTGAACACCCCGGGGTACCTGAACCGGCCGGACCTGACGGCCGGCCTCATCGACGGCGACGGCTGGCTGTACACCGGGGACATCGGCCGGCTGGACGAGGACGGCTTCCTGTCCGTGGTGGACCGGAAGAAGGAGCTGATCATCACCGCGGGCGGGGAGAACGTGCCACCCGCGGTGATCGAGAACCTGCTGGTGGCGCACCCGCTGGTGGGCCAGGCGCTGGCCTACGGGGACCGCCGCCCGTACGTGGTCGCGCTGCTCACCCTGGACGGCGAGGTCGCCCCGGCCTGGGCCCAGGCCCGCGGCATCGGCACCGGTTCGCTGGCCGCGCTGGCCGCGCATCCCGCGGTGCTGGCCGCAGTCGGTGAGGCGGTGACCCAGGCCAACCAGCACCTGGCCCGGGTGCAGCAGGTCAAGCGGTGGCGGCTGCTGCCGGTGGAGTGGACCGCGGAGAGCGAGGAGCTGACCCCGACGCTCAAGCTCAAGCGGCGGGTGGTGCACGCGAAGTACGCCGACGACATCGACACGCTGTACGCCGGATAGGGTCGGCAGCGGAGGCGTCCGGGTGCCTGGTGGCCCCCCCGGTCTTCAAAACCGGTGAGCGGCGCGCAGCGCCGCTGGCGGGTTCGATTCCCGTCCGCCTCCGCTGACCTGGGAATATGCCGCTGGCGGCACCGGCTGGTGTGCCGCTGGCGGGCTGCCCGCGGCGGCCCGCAGCCGCGCCGCGGGGAATAGCCGGGGAACATCTGCCCAGCTGACTGCCGCTGCCGGTCACGATTCCGCCCCTTCTACCAGCTGCGCGACCGCCTCGGCGGCGGCCAGGTACGCGGCCTGCTCGATGTGGGTGTAGTGGCTCGTCATGGCGGCATCCGCGTGGCCGAGTGTCGTGCGGCGGATCTCCGGGGGTGAACCACGGCGTCCGGCGCCAGGCTGGCCGCGCTGTGCCGTCCCTCGTACCGCTTGATCGGCGTGCCCGACCTGCACGGTGCGGCCTGCCTCGGCCATCCCCTGCTCGATGCCGACGCCTGGAGCGCACCAGCCGGGTCACCGCTGGCCAGGCAGGCCGCGGCCGCCTGCGGCAGCTGCCCGGTGCGCGGCCCATGCCTGTGCTGGGGGACGGCCGGCGGGGCAGCCGAGCCGGGCATCCTCGGCGGGCTGAGCGTCCGCCAGCGCCGCCGGGCCGCGCGGGACGGGGCGCAAGAGGCGGACGGGCCAGACGGTGCGGAGGTGGCGGGCGGGTGACGAAGACCACCACGGCGGCCTACCACCGCAAGCGGCCCGCGAGGATGCCGGACCTGGCCAGCGGGCTGTGCATCTCCCACCCGGTGCTGCCGCCAGAGGCGTGGGCGGGACGCACAGCCGGGCGATGCGCGAGGCCGCCCAGGCCGTCTGCGGGACCTGGGTCGGCGCCCACCAACCTTAGGGGACGACCTTGACCACGGGGACTGATCTCTCGGCCTAGCCGGGTCGATGGTGACGGCCAGGCCAGCCCGGCCGCGTTCTATGCCGGGCATCATCCGGGCCGCCGCGAACGCTCGCCGTCACCGCTCAGCCCGGACCCAGCGGGAGGCGCGTTTTTCCTCGACTGCCTCGACGCAGTCTGGCAAGCCCCCCCGACCCCCGCGCGTGATACTCTTTGTGCTGGATATATAACTCTCAGTTATCACTGGGGCCGTGGCGGCCCAGCTGATTTTCCCAGGCGCGAGGCTGTTCATCCACGGGCTCGGGTGACCGACGGGTCCGAGGCACCTAACTAACTAATCCGCCCGGCGAAACGTCGTGGGACGGAGAGGAGAACGTCAGTGACACCGGCCCCTATAGGAAAGGCCAGAACGCGCCCGAACGGCAATTCCACCGCGACATCGCCCGAGACGCTGAAAGACGAGCTGGTCGCCCACCTGCGCCAGGACCGTGAGGAGTTGCTCCGGGAATGGCTTGGCATCGTCTCGGCCGACGGCGGCCTGTGGATGGGCGCCACGACAGCAGAGCAGGAAGCGGAGTCCGCGAGGGTCTTCGACGCTTGTGTCGCTTGCCTCGACACCTCGGACTACCGAGGTGCCGAAGAGTTCGCGGGGAAAATGGCGCAGCGGGCGGTGCGGGGAACGGTTACCTCCGAGCGCATGCTTGGCGGGATGCTCGCGTTGCGAGACGTGTACTGGCGCAACGTCTTGACGCGCTACCGCGAGGCGCCCGATCGGCTCGATGAAGTCCTCAAGGTCTTCGAGCCTGCCGTCAACCATATCCTTGTCATTGTGGCGCTGGCGTTCAGCAGGGAGCGGGAGCGGGTGATTGCCCAACAGCAAGCAGCGATCCAGGACCTTTCGACTCCGGTGCTGCGGATTCGCGATCGGCTGCTCCTCCTGCCGATCATCGGCCTGATCGATTCCGACCGGGCACGGCAGCTGACCGAGCAGATGCTCGGGGCGATCCGGGAGTTCCGCGCCGGGGTTGTCGTCATGGATATCACCGGCGTCGCGGCGGTCAACTCGAAAGTCGCGAACCACCTGATTCAGACGGTTGACGCAGCGCGACTGCTCGGCACGATCGTCGTGGTGACTGGCGTGTCACCCGCCATCGCCCAGACCATCGTCACCGTTGGGGTCAACCTTTCGCGGATACAAACGGTCGGAGACCTGCAGGGCGGGCTCGACCTCGCCGACCGGCTGCTCGGCTACCGGGTAATCGTCGAAGAGAGAGCCGTGACCCCGGGCGCAGAGACGACCATGGTCTGACGCGGCTATGCCGGTCCCAATCCTCGCGCAAGCGCCGTACCTCATCGCGTCAGTGCAAACCGCCCTGACCGACGCCGATCTTATCGGCCTCCAAAACAACCTTTTCGCGGAGGCGCAGAAGCGCCGCTGTGATGGGATCGTCGTGGATGTGACAGCCCTCGACGTGATCGATTCGTTTTCAACGCGGACGTTGCGGAACCTGGCCGCCATGCTCCGGCTGCGCGGCGTCGAGATAGTCATCGCCGGGATCCAGCCCGCTGTGGCGATGGCCATGGTGGAACTGGGCCTAGGCATGGCGGACGTCCGCACCGCGCTGGATCTTGAAGCGGGTCTCGCCTACCTGCGTGGGAGGCCGCACAGGACCGTGGACCGTGGACAGTGACACGCGAGTCCAGATCGACGATGAATCGGACATCCTGAAGGCCCGCCAGGCCGCCCGCGCCATGGCAGCTGATCTGGGCTTTGACCTCACCAGCCAGACGCTGATCGCGACTGCTATCTCGGAGCTGGCGCGCAACATCCTGAAGTACGCGCGCAGCGGAGAGATCCTGTTGCGGCCGGCCGCCAGGAACGGCGCCCAGGGCATCACGGTTATCGCGGCCGACAAAGGGCCCGGGATCACAGATACGGCGCTGGCGATGACCGATGGATTCTCTACGGGCCAGGGACTCGGGCTGGGCCTGCCGGGCACGAAACGCCTGATGGACGACTTCGACCTGGTCTCCGAGGTCGGGCAGGGAACAACGGTCACCGCGACCAGATGGGCGCGCCGGACATGACTGTGACCACCGGCAGTACCGACTGGGTCGTGTGGGCAGCGGCCGGTACCCCTATCCCCGGCCAAATCACCTCGGGCGACGGGTATCTCGTCGTCCCCCGGCCGCTCCGGACCCTCATAGCGGTGATAGACGGCCTCGGGCACGGACCCGACGCGCACGAGGCTACGAGCGCCGCCATCGCCGCCATCGCCGAGGTCCCTGACGCGTCACTCCGGTCATTGTTTGAGCGTTGCAACGAGGCGCTGCGACGGACCCGGGGGGTGGTGATGACCATCGCGGCGATCGCAGCCGACGGCCAGATGGAGTGGCTGGCCGTCGGCAACGTCTCGGGGTACGTGGTCCGCTCGGCCCCGCCACACTGTCACGAGGGAGCGCTGACCCGCGGTGGCGTGGTCGGATGGCGGATGCCATCGCTTCAGACGCGTAGCGCTCGCCTGGACGCAGGTGACCTGCTGATCATGGCGACTGATGGGATCCGGGATCGCTTCGTCAGCTCCGTCGAGCCGATCCTGTCCCCCCGGATCATCGCCTCCCGCATCCTCGAAGAGAATAGCCGCGGCTACGACGATGCGCTTGTCCTGGTCGCCCGCTACGACGGCGGCCGGCGATGAACTCCCAGCCGCCACTTGACTACGCAACAGCCCTCCGCGCGTATCTCAAAGACCCCGACGAGTCCGGACTGGAGGCCGCCTACGAACTCGGCCGCGCCGCCCTGGACAACGGCACCGGGGTTATAGACATCGTCGGCGTCCACGCCGAGACCCTCGGGTCCATACTCGGAACCAGCCAGACCACCATCTGGGCGCATTCGATCTCCTTCCTGGTCGAGTGCCTCGCTCCCCTCGAGATGGCCCATCGTGGATTCATGGAGGCGAACCGGACCCTCCAGACGCTCAACACAGACCTTGAGCGGACCAACCGGGACCTTCAGTCGTTCGCCACGTCAATAGCTCACGACCTGCGTACCCCGCTGCGCGCGCTCGCTGGTTACAGCGCTGCGCTAATAGAAGATTGCGCGGCTGGCCTCGGCGATGCGGGCCGCGGTTACGCCGAGCGGATCGAGGCCGCCAGCGAGCACATGGGCCAGGTTCTCGACGACCTGCTGCGGCTATCCACGGTCGCGCGGGCAAAGATTGAACTCCAGCAAGTTGATCTCGGTGCCGAGGTGGCCAGCATCGCCGGGGAACTCCAGCGGGAAAGCCCGGACCGCCGCGTCCGCCTCACCATCCAGCAGCCAGCCTGGGTGCTGGCCGACCGCAGCCTCATCCGCACGGTACTGCAAAACCTGCTGGACAACGCCTGGAAATTCACGTCCAGGCGGGACGATGCCTCAATCGAGTTCGGGACAACACCGGCCGGGGACGCACGCGTCTGCTGTTACGTGCGCGACAACGGCGCAGGCTTTGATCCCGCTTACGTGGACAAGCTATTCAAGCCCTTCCAGCGGCTGCACACGACACGCGAATTCCCCGGCACCGGAATAGGCCTCGCCAGCGTGCGCCAGATCGTGGACCGCCACGGCGGCCGCACCTGGGCCGAGGGCACGATCGGCCACGGCGCCACCATCTCCTTCACCCTCCCGGCCATCGAACCCGCCAGCCAGCCGGACAAGTGATCATCAAAACCGCTGGCCAGAAGGCGCACCCGCGCCGGGCGGGCCTCGAACAGGCAGAGCCCGGCGGCGGGAAGAGCCACGGCGCCGCGCCGCCTTGATGGCAGCCAAGGCGGATCGCGTTCTGCGGGCAGTACTCATGACGGCCGTCGAAGCGGACAAGGTCTACGCCACGCGGGCCGAGGTGGAGCAGGCGCTATGGACGATGGCCGACGACGGCCGGGCCGACTGCCACCATGACCGGCGCTATCTGGCGCTGGTCCTGCTAGCCACTTTCGCCAGCCTGCGCTGGGGCGAAGTGACCGCGCTGCGGCGCTGTGACATCGACCTGGCGGCGGCACCGTGCGAGTCCGGGCGGCGCTGGTGGAGCGGTCCACGGGTGAGATCCTGCCCGGCCCGCCCAAGTCGCGGGCCGGGCGCCGTATCGTCGGCATCCCCCGGGTGATCATCCCGGTACTCCGCGAGCACCTGACGATCTACGTCGAGGACGAGTCCGGAGCACTGGCCTTCCCCGGACCCCAGGGCGGCCCGCTGCGCCGGGGCAACTTCAACAAGATGTCCGCCTGGCCCTACGCCGTGCGGGCGGTTGGTACTGAAGATCTGCATTTCCACGATCTGCGGCATAGGGCAACACGTTCGCGGCGTCCAGCCGCGGGGACCTGATGGCCCGGATGGGGCACGACAGCGAGCGCGCGGCCATGATCCAGCAGCATGAGGCACGTGGCGCGGACCAGGTGATCACGAGCGCGATCGACTCGCACCTCCAGGCCGAGCGGCGTCTGGGCGGGCAGCTCGGTCGTGTTCTCATCGCGCAGCACGGCCGGCGGGCTGGTCATCCCACGGCTGGCGTACAGCAGGCCCTGCCGCATCGAGCCCATCGAGCCCATCGAGCAGATCAGCGAGCAGATCAGCGAGCAGATCAGCGAGCAGATCAGCGAGCGCGTCGGCCAGCCGCGCGCCCCGCATGGCCCGGCTGGCTGGTCCCGCTAACCAGGCGCTGGCTAGGCTTGATGGGACGAGCGCGGATCAGCTGGGACCGGCCGGGATGGCGGCAGCCGGTCTTCAAAACCGGTGAGCGGCGCGCAGCGCCGCTGGCGGGTTCGATTCCCGCCCGCCTTCGCCACCACCTGTCAGGCCGCGGCCGGGGGCTGTCAAGCAGCCCGGGCGTGGCTCCGTCCGCCCGGCTGGTCGGCCGCCCGGTCGGACAGACTGATGCCGATCTGGGCGGCCGTGGCGTCAGGAGGATGCGCATGCCGGTGCGGGCCGGGCACGAGCCGAGCGGCGTTACCGATCTGGTCGCCCAGCGCTGGGCGGGCCTCGACCCGTTACTGCCGGTGCCGCCGGTCCAGCCGGACGGTGACCTGATCGCGGTGCCCGGGGCGGTGGGCCGGTGCGAGCACTGGGCCGGCCAGCCCGGCTCGCTGGACCTGGCCTGGGGCGCGGCCCGCCGGTTCCGGCTGGAACCGCAGGTGGCCGGGCCGGACGTGCGCGGTGCGCTGGACGGGCTGCTGACCCAGTGGCGCACGCACCTGGCTCGGGCGCCGGGCGCGGGCGAGGACGACACCGCCGCCGTGGTGGCCTGGCCGAGCCGGGACGTGGCCGGGGCCCGGGTGCTGCTGGATCACGGGCTGATCCCGCTGGCCATCATCGCGGCCCGCCCGGCGGGCCGGGCTGGCCGGGCGGCGCCGCCCGGGCCGGGGCTGGAGATCAGGCCGGCCGGGCCGGCCGACCTGGACAGCGTGGTGGCGCTGGGCATGGAGACGATCCGCTACGACGCGCAGTTCGGCACGGTCATCGAGCGGCCGGACAGCGCGGCCGCGCTGCGCCGCGAGGCCGCGGCCCGGCTGGCCGGGCCGCAGCCGTGGACCTGGCTGGCCGAGCGCGACGGCAGCCCGGTCGGCCTGCTCTACGCGCAGGGCCCGGACCAGGCGGGCTGGATCGCGCCACTGGTGCGCCCGGCCCCGGTGGCCTACCTGGAGCTGATGGCCGTGCTGCCGGGGGCCCGCGGGGCAGGCGTAGGGACAGCGCTGGCCGCGGTGTACCACGCCGCCGCGGACACCGCGGGCATTGCCGTCACGCTGCTGTACTACGAGCAGATGAATCCGCTGTCGGCGCCGTTCTGGAGCCAGCAGGGCTACCGGCCGCTGTGGACCGACTGGGAAGCCCGGCCGGCCCTCGCGCTGCGCTGACCCCGGGCCGGTCAGGCGTGCCTGGCCGCCGCCTGGCCGCTGTCGCTCTCCCGGCTGACCTGGAAGAACGGCGAATTCTGGATGAACCGCGCGGACAGCATCAGCAGCACGCCGAGCACGATGATGCCGACCAGCGACCACTTCTGCGTGTTCGGTGCGGCGATGATCGACCTGATCAGCACCCAGGCCAGGAACGCGGCCGCGCCGAGCGGCAGGATGCCAAGCACGATCGTGTCCCAGAGGCTGCTGAACACCCGCCGCCGGTAGTAGACGATCATGGCCAGCGCGGTCAGGATGTAGAAGATCGAGAACAGCAGGCCGGTCACCGCGATCACGTCGTAGAACGCGTTCTGCACCGAAGTGGTGAGCAGGTAGATCGCGGTGATGGCGATGAGCAGCAGGCCGACGATGATGCTGGACGCGACCGGGGTGGCGTACCGGCGGGACACGTTGCTCAGGAACTCCGGCAGCACCCGGTAGCTGGCCATGCCGTAGATGATCCGGGCGGTGAGCACGATGCCGGTGCCGGTGGTGGCGATCACCGACAGCGCGATGGCCAGCGCCATGGCCTTGGCCCCGTTGCTGCCGCCGAGCACCCCGGCGATGTAGACCGGCGCCGAGGACGAGTGGTTGGCCAGTGCCTTGGGCGAGACGACGCCCTGCAGGCCGACCTGGGCCAGCGTGTAGAAGACGGCGAGGAAGGCGACCGCGATAATGGCGGCCCGGCCCGGGTTGATCCGGCGGTGCCGGACCTCCTCGTTGACGTACAGGGTGCCGTCCCAGCCGCCATAGATGAACACCGCGGCCAGGAAGCCGGCCACCGCGCTGCCCTTCCCGCCGATCCCGCTCGGGTTCAGCCAGCCGCTGGTGATGTGCACCGTCCCGGCGTGGTGGCCGAGCACGTAGACCAGGCCGGCGATGGCGAAGCCGATCACGATCAGGTACTCGACCAGGGCCAGGCCGACCTGGGTGCGCGCGGTGATCCGGATGCCGATGATCGCGATCACCAGCATCACCAGCACGACCGCGGTGCCGATGCCGACGTACGCCCAGGAGTTGGCGGTGAAGTGGCCGAACACGGCCAGCACCGACGGGCCGAGCACCTCGACCCCGCTGACCGTGCCGATGATGTAGGCCACGATCATCAGCCAGCCGGTGAGGAAGCCGAGGTAGGGGTTGATGGCCCGGCCCACCCACTCGAATGAGGCGCCGCAGTTGGCGTTCCACATGTTGAGCCGCCGGTAGGCGTTGGCGATGATCAGCATGGGGATCGCGGTGAGGATCAGGATCGGCCCGCTGCCGTACGCGGTCGCCGACGCGAGCAGGTACAGCGACAGGCCCACGGTGGCGGCCGGGGCGGACGAGGCCAGGCCGATGACCGTGTCCTGGGCTACGCCGATCGCGTTGGGCTCGAGCCGGGCGGGCGGGGCGGGCGGGATGCCTACAACAGTGGCAGGCTGCTCCGTCATCGGGGTTCCTCTCGGTTGGCCACCGCGCGATCATAACCGGCATTCCAGACCGAAGCGATAGCAAAAGAGGGGGAAATATCGGTCTTTGCCCAGCCACGTGTCCCGTCCGTTAACAGACCATTTCACAGGCCCCACAGACCGCGATGATCCCGGCAATTAGCCGGCCGGGCGGGGCGGAAAGGGCGGTGACCATTACCGGGCCGTCACGGGCCTGCGGCGGCCGGGCGGCGCCGCCCGGCCCGGTACTGTCGTAGCGTGCCGAAACAACTGCCTGGGGAGCCGGGGCGCTGGCGTGACCTGCCACCCGCGCCGCCGTCACACGGCACGTTCCTGGCTTGGTACCAGGGTTGCCGGTGCGACCAGTGCGACGCCAGCGGGCAGAGTTTCCTGCGTGAGCTGGCCTGGCGGTTCGCCCAGCGGCGCGATCCGGAACAGCAGACCGGGGCCCGGCTGAGCGCCGACGACCGGGCGCACCTCGACCCCGCGGTCCGGGCCCGCAGCTGCCCGCTGTGCGGGGCGCTGCGCTATCACCGCTGCCGGGACCCGCATTTCCCGCTGCACTTCACCGCGACCCATCCGGAGCGGCACACCGCCTGAGCGCGGGCCGCCCCCCTCACTACGGCGAGGCGGGCGGCACCGGGCGGTACTCGCGGAGCAGGTCCTCCAGGGCGGTCAGGCTGGGCGCCCACACATCGCGTAATCTCGCCGCGCCGCGCCGGTAGGGACCGCGCCGCCGGGCGGTGAACCCGGTTCCCTTCCCCGCCCCAACCGGGCGGATCGACCACAGCGGCCACCGGATGCGAGCTGCGGCAAGCTCGGCGGCAGGCGTTATGCTCATCCGTCCCCCCTGGTCTCATTCCCGGTTCAGGGGATCCTACTGGTCAGCCCCACCGCCGTCAGTGGTAACAGCGGTGGCCGGCTCGGCCGGCGTCCGCCGGGGCAGGACCGGCTCGGCCGGCTCGGTGGCCGGCGCCTCGGTGTCCGGCACGACCACCTCACGCTCGGCCAGCCGGGCATCCCGGACGCCGATCACCGACAGGCGGCCGAGGGACATGGCGGCGAGGAACACGATGACCACGCCCAGGCCAGCGAAATAGCTGACCTCCTCCAGCACCCGGATCAGCGTGCTGCTGCCGATCGGTGAGCCGATGATCACCGCGCCGGGCGGGTTCCACAGCGGGCTCAGCGACCGGCCCACCACGAACCAGGCGCCGCTGGCCGCGGCCAGCCAGGCGCCGAACATGGCCACCGGCCGGGTCCGGGTGGCCAGCAGGATGAGCCCGCCGAGCAGGGTGCCCGCGCCGGGCAGGATCTCCAGCCAGAGCCGCCCTGACGTGTAGGTCCAGGCCACCCCGGGGGTGTAGGCGAAATGGAAGTAGGGTCCGATGAATGCGATCAGCCCGCCCCACAGGCCGAGCAGGACGAGCAGAAATCCGCTCAGGGCACCACGGCTCCGGGGAACTCGCAGCATCCCGGCCATAACGATCACTCCTTCGGCAGGAACACGCACGTCAAGCACAGGGAAATTCCTGGCCGCCCTGAGCTACCCGTGAGCGCGGGCCATATGCACCGCTGCGGGTAATGTCACCGTCGTGGATGGCCGCCGGTTCGTGCCGCGCACCGACACGGTGCTCGCCGACCCACGGCTGGCCGCCGCTATCCAGCGGCTCGGCCGGGCCCGGGTCAAGGAGTCGGTGGCCCGCGCCCAGCAGCAGGCCCGGTCGGGCGAGATCAGCCCGGACGCGGTGGCCGACGTGGCCGTAGCCGGGCTGCCGCGCGCGGCCACGTCCCTGCTCCCGGTGCTCAACGCCACCGGCGTGCTGCTGCACACCAACCTCGGCCGGGCCCCGCTGTCGGCGGCGGCGGTGACCGCGATGGCCGCCGCGGCCGGCTACACGGACCTGGAATTCGACCTCGGCACCGGCACCCGGGGCCGCCGCGGCCGCGGCGCGCTGGCCGCGCTGGCCGCGGCGGTGCCCGCCGCCGAGGCGGTGCACGTAGTGAACAACAACGCCGCCGCCCTGGTGCTGGCCGCGACCGCGCTGGCCGCGGGCCGGGAGATCGTGGTCAGCCGGGGCGAGATGATCGAGATCGGCGACGGCTTCCGGCTGCCCGAGCTGATGGAGTCCACCGGGGCCCGGATCCGCGAGGTCGGCACCACCAACCGCACCGCGCTGGCCGACTACCGGCGGGTGTGCGGCCCGGAGACCGGGTTCGTGCTCAAGGTGCACCCGTCGAACTTCCGGGTCGAGGGCTTCACCGCCCAGGTCCCGGTGGCCGAGCTGGCCACACTGGGCGTCCCGGTGGTGGCCGACATCGGCTCCGGGCTGCTGCACCGGCACCCGCTGCTGCCGGACGAGCCGGACGCTGGGTCGTGGCTGCAGGCCGGGGCCGCGCTGGTCACGGCGAGCGGGGACAAACTGCTCGGCGGCCCGCAGGCCGGCCTGATCTTCGGCCAGGCCACCCTGGTGCGCCAGCTGGGCCGGCATCCGCTGGCCCGGGCGCTGCGGGTGGACAAGACCACGGCCGCGGCGCTGGAAGCCACCCTGACCGGGCCGCCGGCCCCGCTGGCCGCGGCGCTGGCCGCGGACGAGCCGTCGCTGGCCCGGCGGGCCCGGCAGCTGGCCAGCCGGCTGGCCGCGGCCGGGCTGGATGCCCGGGCGGCGGCCAGCACGGCCATGGTCGGCGGGGGCGGCGCCCCCGGCGTGCCGCTGCCCAGTGCGGCGGTCAGCCTGCCCGCCGGGCTGGCCGCCCCGCTCCGGGCCGGCCAGCCGGTGCGCAGCGGGCAGGTCCCGGCCGTGATCGGCCGGACCGAGGGCGGCCGGCTGCTGCTCGACCTGCGGGCGGTCGCCCCAGCCGAGGACGACGTGCTGGCCGCCGCGGTGCTGGCCGCCGCGGGCCAGGCCCTGCCGTCCGCCCGGGACCTCACGCCATGCAGGTGATTGCCACCGCGGGGCACGTGGACCACGGCAAGTCCACCCTGGTCCGCGCGCTGACCGGGATGGAGCCGGACCGGTGGGCCGAGGAGCGGCGCCGGGGGCTGACCATCGACCTCGGGTTCTGCTGGCTGACCCTGCCGTCCGGCGAGCGGCTCGCATTCGTTGACGTGCCCGGGCATGAGCGCTTCGTACCGAACATGCTGGCCGGGGTCGGCCCGGTGCCGGCCGTGCTGTTCACCGTGGCGGCCGACGGGGGCTGGATGCCGCAGTCCGAGGAGCACCTGGCCGCGGTGCACGCCCTCGGCATCCGGCACGGCCTGCTCGCGGTGACCCGGGCCGACCTGGCCGACCCGGCGGGCGCGATGCGCCAGGCCCGGGAGCGGATCGCGGCGACCAGCCTGGGCCAGGTCGAGACGGTCCCGGTCAGCGCGGTCAGCGGTGCCGGGCTGCCGGAACTGACCGCCGCCCTGGACCGGCTGGTTAGCCGCCTGCCCGGTCCGGCCGCGGACGCGCCGGTCCGGTTGTGGGTGGACCGGGCGTTCAGCATCAGGGGGGCCGGCCAGGTGGTGACCGGCACGCTGGCCGCGGGCACCATCCGGGAGCGGCAGGAGCTGCTGCTCACCCCGGCGCTGACCGCGGTCCGGGTGCGCGGCATCGAGACGCTCAAGGAACGGGCCCCGGCGGTGACCGGGGTGGCCCGGGTGGCGGTCAACCTGCGGGCCGACGGCCGGGTGACGCCGGCCCGCGGCATGGCGCTGGTGGAACCGGGCCGGTGGGCGCTGGCCACCGTGGCCGACGTGCGGCTGGCCGCGGCCCGGGAGCAGCCGCCGCGGCAGCTCACCGTGCACATCGGTGCGGCCCGGACGGTGGCCCGGGTGCGCCCGCTGGGCGCCGGGGTGGCCCGGCTCACGCTGCGCGATGCGCTGCCGCTGCACGTGGGCGACCGGCTGCTGGTCCGCGACCCGGGAGCGGCCAGCGGGACCGGTGTGGCCGGCGCGACCGTGCTGGACCTGGCCCCGCCCGGGCTGGGCCGCCGGGGGGCGGCCGCCGCGGCCGCGGCTGAGCTGGCCGGCTGGCCGCCGGTGCCGGGCGCGGCCGAGCTGATCCGGCGGCACCGGCTGATCCGGGCCGCGACGCTGCGCGCGATGGGGGTCACCAGCCTGCCGGCCCCGGTCAGCGGGGACTGGCTGGCCGACCCGGGCTACTGGGCCGAGCTGCGCGGCCGGCTGGCCGGCCTGGTCAGCGCGCACCTGGCCGCCGCGCCGCTGTCGGCCGGCCTGCCGGTGGAGGCGGCCCGGGCCCAGCTCGGCCTGCCCACCCGGCAGCTGGCCGAGGCGCTGGCCGGGGCGGCCGTGGTGCTGCGTGGCGGGACCCTGCGGCCGGCCGCCCGCCCGGAGACGCCGCTGCCGGACCCGGTCCGGGCGGCCGTGGCCGCGCTGCGCGGCGACCTGGCCCGGCAGCCGTTCGCCGCGCCGGAGGCGGGCCGGCTGCGCGAGCTCGGCCTGGACAGCCGGGCGGTGGCGGCGGCGGCCCGGGCCGGGCTGCTGCTGCGGATCACCGAGCAGATCGTGCTGGCCCCGGGGGCGGACCAGGAAGCCATCCGCCGGCTGGCCCAGCTGCCGCAGCCGTTCACCGCGGCGGAAGCGCGCCAGGTGCTGGGGACCACCCGCCGGGTCGCCATTCCGCTGCTGGAATACCTGGATCGCGGGGGCCGCACCCGGCGGCTGCCCGACGACCGGCGGGTGCTGAACCAGGCCAGCCCGGGCTAGCCGTGCAGGCCGCGGCCGGCGAACCGGTCGCTGCTCCAGGCGGGCGCCTCAGCGGGCGGCTCGTCCGAGCTGATCCAGCGGGCCAGAGCCTGCGCCGTGACCGGGGCGAGCAGGATCCCGGTCCGGAAGTGGCCGGAGGTGAGCCAGGCGTTGCCCAGCCCGGGCAGCCGGTCGATGACCGGCAGCCCGTCGGGATGCCGGGGCCGGAAGCAGCACCACTGGTAGTCGGCGCGCAGCCCGCGCAGCTCGGGCAGGGTGGCGTAGAGCCCGGCCAGGATGCCCTCGATGATCTCCGGCCGGACCACCGGGCTCTCGTCGCCGGTGTCGAACGTCCCGCCGACCAGCAGCCGGCCGTCCTCCAGCTGGGTGGCGACCGGGGCCACGATCCCGGGCAGCCGCAGCGGCGTCGGCTCGGTGACCAGCAGATGCCCCTTGACCCGTTCCCACGGCACGACCAGGTCCAGCCCGTCCAGGGTGGGCGGCAGGCCAGTGGTGAACACGACCCCGCCCGGCTGGATCTCCCCGGCGGTGGTGTCCACGGCCACGATCCGGTCGCTACGGACGGTCACCCCGGTGGCGGCGACGCCGGTGGACACCGCGGGCAGCCCGGCGGACAGCCGGGCCACCGAGCGGAGCGGGTTGACCCGGCCCTGGTGGTGGATCCGGGCCCCGGCCATCGGCAGCGACAGCCCGGGGATGAGCTCGGCCACGTCATCCGGGTCGAGCCACTCCACCGCCGGGGACTGGTGCGGGGCCAGCCCGCTGGGATCCGGGGACAGCCCGATCCAGTCCACGTCGACCAGGCCGACCCCACCGGGCCAGGTGTGCTCCAGCTCATGCCACTGGGCCAGGCTGGCCCGGGCCAGGTCGACGAACGGCTCGGGGTCGCTCCACTCGTGGATCTCCGGGGTGAGCAGGCCGGTGGCGCCGCCGGTCGCCCCCGAGCCGAGACGGCCGGCCTCGATGAGCTGAACGGTGCCCAGGCCGGCCTGATGGCAGGCGGCCGCGGTGGCGACCCCGAGGATCCCGCCGCCGATCACCAGCAGATCAGGGTGCGGCTGCTGGACCACGCCGCCGCTGCGGACCAGTTCGCCGCGCTCGGCCGCATTGAGCTGGTCGAGCCAGATAGCAGTCTCCACGAGCATGACCCTATCGCCGCTACCCCGGGTGAGACATAACTCCTACTTTGACAGTCCGGTAGGACGACAATGGCCGCCCGGCTGATCCCGGTTTGCCGTGATCAGCCTGCGGTAGCGTGATGTCGTGTCCCTGCTCACCGATGCCTACGGGCGCACCGCCACGGATCTGCGGATTTCGCTGACCGACCGGTGCAACCTGCGCTGCGCGTACTGCATGCCGCCGGAGGGCCTGGACTGGCTGCCCAGCCCGGCCCGGCTGTCAGACGACGAGGTGGTCCGGCTGGCCCGGATCGGCGTGCAGCAGCTCGGCATCACCGAGATCCGGTACACCGGCGGCGAGCCGCTGCTGCGCCGCGGGCTGGCCGGCATCGTGGCCCGCACCGCCGCGCTGCGGCCACGCCCGGAGATCTCGCTGACCACCAACGCGATCGGGCTGGCCCGGCTGGCCGGCCCGCTGCACGCAGCCGGCTTGGACCGGGTCAACGTGTCGCTGGACACACTGCGCCCGGACATGTTCCGCGAGCTGGCCAAGCGGGACCGGCTGGACGACGTGCTGGCCGGGCTGGCCGCAGCGGCCCAGGCGGGCATCACCCCGGTCAAGGTCAACGCGGTGCTGATGCGCGGGCGGAACGACGACGAGGCGCCGGCCCTGCTCCGGTACTGCCTGGACCGCGGCTACCAGCTGCGGTTCATCGAGCAGATGCCGCTGGACGCGCAGCATGGCTGGCGGCGGGACAACATGGTGAGTGCGGGCGAGATCCTGGACTCGCTGGCGCCGCACTTCAAGCTGACCCCGGACGACCCAGCCGCCCGCGGCTCGGCGCCCGCGGAGATCTTCCTGGTGGACGGCGGCCCGGCCCGGGTCGGCGTGATCGGCTCGGTCACCCGCCCGTTCTGCGGGACCTGCGACCGGGTCCGGCTGACCGCCGACGGGCAGATCCGGAACTGCCTGTTCGCCCGGGACGAGAGCAATCTGCGCGACCCGATGCGCCGCGGGGCCAGTGACGAGGAGCTGGCCGGGATCTGGCGGCGGGCGGTCGCGGCCAAGCTGCCCGGCCACGGCATCAACGATCCCGGCTTCCTGCAGCCGGCCCGGCCCATGTCGGCCATCGGCGGCTAGCCTGCTTAGCCCCGGCCGCGGATCGGCAGCCCGTATATCCGCCGCACGCTGGACCCGAGCCGGGTGATGTCGGCCCCGTAGACGTGCAGGGACACCGTCGTCCCGGGGCCGGGGTTGCGCACCCGGTGGATGTCGCCGGGCGGGGCGAACCCGGTGACCGAGCCGGCCCGGGTCAGGGCCCGCCCGGCCGGCCGGATCGCGGTCCCGCCGCCCGCCAGCGTGAACAGCTCCTCGTCCTCGGCACCCTGCAGCACGCCCGCCACACACCAGGTGACGTGATCATGCACCGGGGTCAGCTGGCCGGGCCGCCACACCACGGCCACGATGGAGAACGAGCCGTCCGGCTCGGCGTGCATCAGGTGGGTCTGGTAGCCGCCCGGATGGCCGGCCCGTTCCGCGGCCGTGAGGAGGTCCGGGCCGGGCAGCTGCCGGCCCAGCGCCCCGGCCACGAGCTGCGCCGTCTGGCCCCAGTCGCCGTGCTCACCGACCACGTGCCGGATGGCCGCGGTCAGCCCGGCCGGGCAGCGGCTGGACGGGGCGGGGAGCGCGGTGGCAGCGGTAGCAGCAGGCATGGCTCCACGCTAGGCAGGCGGCACCCATAGGTCCAATGCCAAGATCCTCGGTCATGTATCGATCATCTCGATCAGTTCTGTTCGGACTTGCATCTTCGATGTGTACCGATATATCGTTGAGCTATCCAGAAGGATCAAAGACTAAGGAAGTGAATGCAGATGCGACACAGCGAGTCCTGGCCTGGCCCAGGAGACGAAGACGAGGAAGTGTGGCGGCACCGGCACGGGCCGCGTGGCGCGCGCCGGGTCCGGCCAGCCGGACCGGGTCAGCGCTGGGCTGGCCCGCCGTTCCGGGAGCCGTTCCCCGGGCCGCCCGGGGACTGGGACACCGGTCCCTGGTTCCGTGGCCCGCGGCACCGCGGCCCGCGGGTCAAGCGGGGCGACGTGCGGGCCGCCGCACTGGCCCTGCTGGCCGACGAGCCGCGCAACGGCTACCAGATCATCCAGCAGATCAGCGAGCGCAGCGGGGGAGTCTGGCGGCCGAGCCCCGGCTCGGTCTACCCGGCGCTCCAGCAGCTCGAGGACGAGGGCCTGATCACCGCCACCACCGGCGACGGTGGCCGCCGGGCGTATGAGCTCACCGAGGAGGGCCGCGGCTATGTCGCGGCGCACCCGGAGGAGCTGCAGGCGCCCTGGGACGTAGTTGCCCGGTCGGTCGGTGACGAGGCGATGGAGATGCGCCGGCTGTTCGGCACGGTCGCCATGGCCGGCATGCAGGTGGCCCGGGTCGGCAACCGGGCCCAGGTTGAGCAGGCCAGGCAGATCCTCACCGACACCCGCCGGAAGCTGTACCAGATCCTGGCCGCTGAGGACGACGAGGCGGCCCCGGCCGAGCCCGAGGACGACGAGGCATAACGCCAGCCGGCCTGAGTGTAGCCGCGATGAGCCAGCCGGCTTTCGCGGCTACGCTCAGGTCTGGACCGAGTTGGAGGCGCGCAGACGTGACGACACAGACAGGCCCGGGTGTGGCGGGTACCCAGGCTGCGGCCGGGGACCGGCTACCAGCCATCGTGGTGTCCGGGCTGACCAAGAAGTACGGGGACATCGAGGCCGTCCGGGGCATCGATTTCGAGGTGGCCCGCGGCGAGACGTTCGGTTTCCTGGGCCCGAACGGGGCCGGGAAGTCCACCACGATCAAGATCTTGTGCACATTGGCCAAGCCGACGGCCGGGCAGGCCACAGTGGCCGGGCACGACGTGGTCCGCGAGCGGGACGCGGTGCGGCGGAACATCGGCCTGGTGTTCCAGGACACCACGCTGGACAACTACCTGACCGGCGCGCAGAACCTGCGCTTCCACGCCGAGCTGTACGCCGTGCCAGCGGCGGCGGTGGAGCCCCGGATGCGCCAGGTGCTGGACATGGTCGGGCTGTGGGACCGTCGGGACAGCCTGGTGCAGACCTACTCGGGCGGCATGCAGCGGCGGCTGGAGATCGCCCGCGGCCTGCTGCACGCGCCCCGGGTGCTGTTCCTGGATGAGCCCACGGTCGGCCTGGACCCGCAGACTCGCTCGTCGATCTGGGAGTACATCAACGAGCTGAAGGGCCGGGAAGACATCACCATCTTCCTGACCACGCATTACATGGACGAGGCCGAGCACTGCGACCGGATCGCCATCATCGACCACGGGAAGATCGTGGCCATCGACACGCCGGAGCAGCTCAAGGCCAGCGTGGGCAAGGACCGGGTGCAGATCCAGACCGAGGACGACGCGGCCGCCATCGGGGAGCTGGCCGACGTGTTCGGCATCGAGGCCGCCATCCACGAGGGGGCGGTCACGTTCGCGGTCGAGGGCGGCGGTGAGTTCGTGCCGCAGCTGTTCGCCCGGCTGAGTGTGCCGATCCGCTCGGTCAGCGTGTCCCGGCCAACGCTGGACGACGTGTTCATGTCGTACACCGGGAAGACGATCCGGGACGCCGAGGCGTCCGCCACCGACCACATGCGGCAGATGGTCACCCGCATCCGGGGGAGGCGATGAGCATGACAACGCAGACCGCGGCCCCGGCCGCTGCCCAGGACGCGGCGCTGGCCCAGCAGATCAGGGTGGCCGTGCCGGAGCGCAGCCTGCGCTCGGACCTGCGCGCGGTGAGCATCGTGTGGCGCCGGGAGATGATCCGGTTCCGCCGGGACCGGCTGCGCGCGATCACCTCGCTAGTGCAGCCGCTGCTGTTCCTGTTCGTGCTGGGCACCGGGCTGTCCTCGCTGGCCGGCCGCAGCCTGCCGTCCGGGGTGGATTTCAAGACGTTCATCTACCCGGGCGTGCTGGCCATGTCGGTGCTGTTCACCGCGATCTTCTCGGCCGCGTCGATCGTCTGGGACCGGGAGTTCGGCTTCCTGCGCGAGATGCTCGTCGCGCCGGTCAGCCGGGCCGCCATCGTGATCGGCAAGTGCCTGGGCGGCGCCACCATCGCGACGTTCCAGGGCATCGTGATCCTGGCCCTGGCCGGGGTGGCGCACGTGCCGTACAACCCGGTGCTGTTCCTTACCCTGATCGGTGAGCTGCTGCTGCTGTCGTTCACCATCACCGCGTTCGGAGTGATGATGGCGGCCCGGATCACCCAGTTCCAGGCGTTCATGGCGCTGACCCAGATGCTGGTCTTGCCGCTGTTCTTCCTGTCCGGCGCGCTCTACCCGCTGAACGGGCTGCCCGGCTGGCTGTCCGTGCTGACCCGGATCGACCCGCTGACCTACGTGGTCGGCCCGATGCGGCACGCCGTGTTCGAGCACCTGAACATCAACCCGCTGTTCCTCGCGCATCTGTCGCCCAGCATCACCTGGCTGGGCTGGCCGGTCCCGATCTGGCTGTCACTGACCATCGTGGCCGCGATGGGCCTGGGCATGCTGGGCGTGGCCATCGCCGAGTTCAGCAAGAGCGAGTAGCGCCGCTGGCCGGCCGGTCAGCACGTGATGTCGGCGGTGCTGAGCCGGGCCCAGGCGACCGAGCCGAACAGCACCAGGTACAGCCCGAACGACAGCAGCCCGTGCAGCACCGGGCCGGGCTCGGCCGGCACCCGGAGCAGCGCGTCGAACGACGTCCACCAGTGGGTGGGCAGGTACGGGTGGATCGCGCCGAACTGGGGCACACTGTCGGCCACCTCGCTGGCCATCACCAGGACCGCGACGGCGGCGACCGCGCCGACCGGGTGCTCGGTCAGGGTGGACACGGCCAGGCCGATCGCGCCCAGCGAGGCCATCGCGGCGGTCACGTACAGCGCGACGAGCAGCAGCCGGGCGATCCCGTCGGCCAGCGGCACGGTGGCCCCGGACAGCAGGGTCACCGGGCCGACCGGGAACAGCGCCGCGCCGGTGGCCAGGGCCACCGCGGTGACCAGGAATGTGGCCGCCAGCGCGAACACCACGATGGCCGCGTACTTCACGGTGAGCACGCGGGCCCGCCCGGCCGGGATGGTCAGCAGCTGGCGCAGCGTGCCGTAACCGGCCTCGCCCGCCATCGAATCCCCGGCGATCACTGCCATGGCCAGCGGCAGCACGAGGATGAGCAGCAGGGTCAGCGCGATGAACGTGAGGAAGAAGCCGTTCCCGGCCAGCTGGCTGGTGAACGCCACGCTCGGCCCGCCGGTCTGGCCCGGCCGGTCCGCGGCGCGCAGCGCGATCCCGATGACCACCGGGAACAGCCCGACCACGGCCAGCAGGGCCTGGTTGCGGCGGCGGCCGAAGACGATCCGCAGCTCGGACCGGAAGAAACGCGGCCCCGCCGGGGGGCGGGTGAGGTCAGGCATCGACGTCGAATCCTTCCCCGGTGAGGGTCACGAACAGCTCTTCCAGGGTGGGCACGGCCACGCCGAAGCCGCGCACGCCGACCCCGGCGCCGACCAGCTCGGCGCAGATCCGCTCGGGCTGCCCGCCGGCCAGCGGCGCCGACACCTCAGTGCCGGTCACCTGCGGGCCGGCCAGGCCGAGCCGCTTCAGCACCGCCGCGGCCGCCTCCGGATCGGCCGTTTCCACCCGGATCCGGGTCGCGCCGGTGCTGCGCAGCTGGCTCAGCGGGCCCTGGAAGACCAGCCGCCCGGCCCGCATGACGCCGACGTGCGAGCACACCTGCTCCACCTCGGTCAGCAGGTGCGAGGACATGAATACGGTGGTGCCGCCGGCGGCGATCTGCTGGATCAGCGCCCGCACCTCCCGGGCGCCCTGCGGGTCGAGCCCGTTGCTGGGCTCGTCCAGCACGAGCAGGTCCCGCGGCCGCAGCAGGCTGGCCGCGATGGCCAGCCGCTGCTTCATGCCCAGCGAGTAGTGCCGGTACCGCTTCCGGGCCGCCCCGAGCAGGCCGACCCGGTCCAGTGCCGTGCCGATCCGGGCCCGCGCGGTCCGCGGGTCGGCTGTCCGGTCGGCGGCGTCGCAGCGGGCCAGGTTGTCCTGCCCGGACAGGAACGGGTAGAACGCAGGCCCTTCGACCACGGCGCCGACCCGGGGCAGCACGGTCAGCGCTCCGGCCGGCATCGGCACGCCGAGCAGCTCGGCACGGCCGCTGGTCGGGAAGGCCAGGCCCAGCAGCAGCCGGATCGTAGTCGTCTTGCCCGAGCCGTTCGGGCCGAGGAAGCCGTACACGGTGCCCCCGGGCACGGCCAGGCTGACCTGGTCCACGGCCAGCTGGCCGCCACGGAACCGTTTGGTCAGGCCGCTGCTGGCCACGGCCAGCGGGCCGGTCACTTGGGCCTGGCCCGGCTGGCGGTGTGCTGCCCCAGGGTGGGCAGCGGGCGGCCGGGCTGGGTAGCGGCGTGGTAGAGCACCGCCGGGGTCACGGCCCCGATCAGCACCCGGCCGGTGCTGGTGACCAGGACCGACACCAGGCTGGTGCGGATCAGCCGGCCGCTGCCCCAGGATCCGCTCACCAGCTGAGCGGAGCTGAGCAGGGCGCCGGGCAGCGGGCCGGGAGCACCAGCCGGGGGTCCCGGCCGGCCCCCCGGGGAACGGCTCTCGCCCGGGGCCTGCGAGTGGCCCGAATAGCGGAACGGAAGCAAGCCGCCGCCTGGGCCGCCCGGCAGCGTGCCGCCGGGCGGCGAAGCCAGCGACGACTCAGGCAGGGCCGCCACGGCCAGCCAGCCGGTGCCGATCACCCGGAGGCCGCTGGCTGTCCCGCTGGCCTGCCGCGCGGCCCGGCCCGCGCTGGCCGCCCCGGCGTGCTGCTGGGTGACCGTCGCGCCGGGGGGCGGGGTGAACGCGTAGTCCGCGGCGGGCGGCGGGGTGAACGAGATCGCGGTGAACCCGACCTCGGCCGCCGGGCTGGCCGCGCCCCGGGCGAACACCTGTACCCGCAGCGGCACCCGGTACTGGCTGTCGATGGCGATGCGCACCTGGCCAATCAGCGAGCTGTGGCTCCGCGGCGCGAGCACCAGCTGGTAGGCGGCCCGGCCGGCCACGGTCACGGTGCGGTCCACCCGGACCGTGCTGGCCGGGCCGGCCGCGGCCAGCGCCTGCTGGGCGGCCTGCTGCGGGGTCAGCGGGACCGCTGGCGTGGCCGGAACCGGCGCACTGGCCGGCAGCGTGAGGTGGGTCACGCTGTTCGAGGCGCTGTCCCACAGCCAGGCGCTGGTGCCGTTGCGGACCAGGTCGTCCTCGCTCATGCTCTGCGGCAGCGCGAGCCGGAAGTGCTCCGGATCGGAGTACCAGACCTGGACCGTGTTCGAGCCGGCCAGCAGGGCGGCCGCCGAGACCGGGGCCGCCGGGCCCAGGGCGCCGGCCTCCGGCAGGGCGGGCAGGCCCAGCGACGCCGTTTCGGTGATCGTGCCGGCCAGCGGCGGCCCGGTAGCGGTTCCGGTCACCGCGGCGAGCAGCTGGCCTGCTGAGCGGGCGGGCAGCCGGGGCGCGGCCGCCGGGCCGGACATCACCGGTCCGGCCAGCAGCCCGCCCGCGGCGGCCACGATCGCGGCGGGCACTGCCCACCGGGCGTGCCGGGACAGGTAGGGCAGGTCTTTCATGGCGGTTGTCCTTTCCGTTGTCAGGCGTCGCGCAGCCGCAGCGCCAGCCCGCCGAGCAGCAGCGCGCCGGCCGCCCAGGCGGCGAGCACGCCCAGGCCCGCCCACGGGCTGAGCGGCAGGCCGCGCAGGCCGGTGGTGGCCTGGATGGCCAGGCCGGCCGTCATCGGCGCGAGCTGCTCAAGATGCCGGTGCCAGCTGGCGTCGGTCACCGTCGCGGTGATGATCGGGATGAGGTAGAGCAGGCCCAGCACGATGCCCATGGCCGCCGCGGCGTCCCGTACGGCGGTGCCGACACCGAGGCTGAGCAGGGCGATCAGGGCCAGGTAGAGCACCGAACCGGCCGCCGCGCGGAGCACCGGCCGGTAGCCCAGCGAGAGCGGGGGATAGCCGGGCCCGAACGGGAAGCCGTGGCCGGGCAGGATCAGCCGCCCGGCCAGCACCGAGCCGGCCACGGCCACGGCGCCCGCCGCCAGCACCACGCCGGTGACTACGGCGGCCTTGGCGGCCAGCACGCCAAGCCGGCCCGGCATGGCGGTCAGCGTGACCCGGATCATCCCGGTGCCGTACTCGGTGCTGATCACGCCCACGGCCAGGATGGCCACGACCGCCTGGCTGAGGTCGATACCGATCAGGCTGGTCCTGGCCGGATCGAGGTGGCAGATACCGGCCGGGCACTTCGCCGCGGCGTCCGCCACGGCGCCCAGCCCGGCGGTCAGCGCGATCACGCCCAGCAGCAGCCAGCCCGTGCCCGGCGAGGTGCGCAGCTTCGTCCACTCCGCGCCCACGGCGGTCATGCGTTCCGCCTCCGGAGCAGCCACGTGGCCAGGGCCAGGGCGAGCGCGGCCCAGCCGCACAGCACGGCGAAGCCCGCCCACGGGGGCAGCGGGTAGTAGCCGTTGCCGGGCGTGTAGCTGGCCGCGACCTGGGCATACCGCTGGACGGTCTGCTGGATGGAGAAACCCGCCACCGGAGTGACCCGGAGCAGCCAGTCCGCCGCGGTCACCGGCAGCACGGGCAGGGCCACGGCGAGGACGTACGGCAGCACGATGGCCACGACCGCCGCGGTGACCGCGGCTGCGCCGTGCCGCAGGATCGTGCCCAGGGCCAGGGCCAGGATGGCGGTCACCGCGAGCAGCGCGGCTGTGCCGGCCACCACCCGGACCTCGGTCAGCGCGCTCACCGGCAGGATGAAGTTGCCGTTGGACCGGAGCAGGGCCGTGCCCAGCCCCATCGCGGCGGCCCCGCCAGCCAGCCCGGCGGCGAACGTGACCGCCCCGATGACCACGGCCTTGGCCGCCAGTACCCGGCTCCGCGCCGGGCTGGCCGCGAACGTAACCCGGATCAGGCCGCGGCGGTACTCCGCGGTTATGAACAGCGCCGCGACCACGATCACCGCGATCAGCGCGCCGAACACCCCGGTCAGCGTCTGCTCGATGGGCGTGCCGGCCTGGCCGCCGACGTCCGGGGCGATGTCGCCGGTCCCGGTTACGGTCAGCGTGCCACCGGCCTGATGCAAGCCAGCGCCGGGTGCGCCGTTACCCGGGCCACCGCCGATGCCGGTACCCGCCCAGCCACGGCCGGGCCAGTGCCCGCTGCGGGTGATGTGATCGAAGTAACCGGTGGCCAGGGTGAGCGCACCGCTCGCGCCTGACCCGGTGATGGACTGGGACGTGGTGGCCGGGGTACCGGGGGTGGCGGCGAACAGCCCAGCCTGCACGGTGCCGGGCAGCCCGGCCAGGCGCGCGGTGCCCACCGTGGCCCAGTGGGTGCCGTCGGTGGAGTCGTAGCCGGTGACCGTGTCGCCGGCCCGGGTCAGCCGCAGCCAGCGCGGCGCGGCGGGGGAGACGCGCCCGGCCCGCCCGGCGATGTCACCGGTGTAGTCGTACTGCATCCGCACCCCGTGCCCCGGGGTGACGAGCATGGCCGCGTACGCCGACCCAGGCCGGGTGCTGGCCTGGATGATGATCCCGGCCTTGGACCATGGCTGCAGCCGGGCCGTGCCGGTCCCGGCCGGGCCGGTCAGCGACGTCACCCGGGCGGTGATGCTCCCGTCGCCGGCCAGCGGGCGGTGCGCGAAGTAAAAGCTGTCGGTCACCGCCTCCCCGCCCGGCCCGACCGGGGCGGCGCAGCCGTAGCCGGTGATCACCGGCCCGCCCGGCCTGGCCTGGCCGCCGCACGAGCTGTGATCGAGCAGTGCGATGCCCACCGTGACCAGTGCGGCGATGATCATCCCGATGACCCAGCCGCGTACGGTGCGGAACTTGGTCCACTCGGCGCGGAGTGTCGGCCCGAAGCCGGCTGGCCCGGCTGGCCTGAGCCGGCGGGCGACAGTGGCGGTGGCAGTCACCGGGCGCTCTCAGCGGTGGGCTGGGCGCGGTACTCGGCCGCGTCCCGGGTGAGCTCCAGGTAGGCCTGTTCCAGGGTGGCCCGGTGCGCGGAGATCTCGGAGAATGGCACCGCCTTGGCGGCCAGCAGGGCGACCACCCGCTCGGCGGGCAGCCCGGCGACGGCCAGCTGGCCCGGCCCCTCGGTGGCTACGGTGCCGCCCGCGGCGGCCAGGACGGCCGCCGCGTCCGGGACCGCGGCCGTGCGCAGCGTGACCCGGTCCCCGGACGCCGCGGCGACCAGTTCGGCGACCGTGGTGTCGGCGATCACCCGGCCGCGGCCGGCCACCACCAGGTGATCGGCGGTGTCCTGTAGCTCGCTCATCAGGTGGCTGGACACCAGCACCGCCCGGCCCTGACCGGCCAGCCCGCGCAGGAACCCGCGCATCCACACGATGCCCTCCGGGTCCATCCCGTTGAACGGCTCGTCCAGCATGACCGTCGCCGGGTCGCCGAGCAGCGCGGCGGCGATGCCCAGCCGCTGCCGCATGCCCAGGGAGAAGCCGCCGGCCCGGCGCCGGGCCACCGCCGTCAGCCCAGCCTGGTCGATCACCTCATCCACCCGCCGGGCGGCGAGCCCCTGGGAGTGGGCCAGCCATAGCAGGTGGTTGCGCGCCGACCGGCTCGGCTGCAAGGCCGCCGCGTCCAGCAGCGAGCCCATGGTGGTCAGCGGGCGGTGCAGGCTGGTGTAGCGCTGTCCGCCGATCAGCGCGGTGCCCGCGTCCGGGGCGTCCAGGCCGAGGATGATCCGCATCGTGGTGGACTTGCCCGCCCCGTTCGGCCCGACGAACCCGGTGACCTGCCCCGGCCGGACCGTAAACGTCATCCCGTCCAGGGCCAGCGTGCCACCGAACCGCTTGCGCAGCCCGGCGACTTCGATAGCCGCCTCGCTCATCCGATCGTCCTTCCGCAGTCGGTGAAAGCTGTTGCACCGCCGGTTCTACGCGGCGGGCGGTCTCAGCACGGTGCGCGCCGCTGAGACCTGGCTGAGACCTGGGGCCTGGCATGCTGGACGGGAGGCCAGGCGGGCTGCGGAAGGATGACCGGGTCATGGGCGACGGCGCGACACCAGGCCGGGGGCACCCGGTGCGTATCCCGCGGCTGACCCTGCGCGCGCAGCTCACGTTGCTGTATGCGGGATTCTTCGTGGCCGCGGGCGTGGCGGTGCTGGCCGTCCCGATCTTCACTATCCGGACGGCGCTGCCGGACGGGGCCTCCGCGCATACCATCGCAGCCGTGCACGCGGGTGCCCGCGCGCAGGAACTGCGGGCCGCGGCCACGCTCGCGGTCCTCGCGGCCGCCTCACTCGCGGTGGGCTGGCTGATCGCCGGCCGGTTCCTGCGCCCGCTGCGCACCATTACCGCGACCGCGCGGGATATCTCGGCCAGCAACCTGAG
This sequence comes from uncultured Actinomycetes bacterium, assembly GCA_963834515.1. GTDB lineage: Bacteria > Actinomycetota > Actinomycetes > Streptosporangiales > Streptosporangiaceae > RYN-230. The sequence continues at coordinate 620,777 of CAWICB010000007.1, forward strand.
CCAGCGCCTGGACCCCGGCGCCCGGGACAATGAGTTCGCTGACCTCGGGGCGACCCTCAACGGCCTGTTCGGCAGACTGGAGGCGTCGTTCGAGTCGCAGCGCCGGTTCGTGGCCAACGCGTCGCACGAGCTGCGCACCCCGCTGAGCGCCGGGCGGGCCCTGCTCCAGGTCGCGTCCGCTGACCCCGATGCCACGGTGGATTCGCTCCGCGCCACCTGCCAGGAAGTGCTGGCCCTGGGCGATCAGCAGGAGCGCCTGATCGGGGCGCTGCTCACCCTGGCCACCAGCCAGCGCGGGCTGGCCCGGGCCGAGTCGCTGGATCTGGCCGAGATCACCCAGGGCGTGCTGCTGGCCCGGCAGCAGGACGCCGACAGCCGGGGCATCACGGTCAGCGCGGAGCTCTCCCCGGCGCCCGCCACCGGCGACCCGAGCCTGGCTGAAAGTCTCATCGCCAACCTGGTCGACAACGCCATCCGGCACAACCAGCCAGGCGGCCGCCTGGAGATTACGGCCGGGCCGGCACCTGCGCCCGGCCCGGCCGCGGCGGGCGCACTGCTATCGGTGGCCAACACTGGGCCGGCGATTGCGCCGGATGAGGTGGCCGGCCTTTTCGAGCCGTTTCGCCAGCACGGCACCGAACGGGTCCGGCACGGTAACGGCTACGGACTGGGCCTGGCCATCGTGCACGCCATCGCCGCCGCGCACCAGGCCACGCTGACCGCGCAGGCCCGCCCGGCCGGCGGCCTGGACGTCCGGGTGACGTTCCCGGCACCAGCGCCGCACCAGCTAGCCGAAGGCGGTACCAGGGTGGCACGTGAGGCGCGTATCCGGGGTCCGTTGGCCCGGGCCGCCGAAAGCCCCTGAGCATAGGGCGACGCCGGGTGGCTACGGGGGCAAACCACCCGGCGTCGCATTCATCGGCGTTCCGACGGGGGCCCGGAACGCCGGCAGGTGCTCCGACGGGGGACCAGAGCACCGCTATGCATGTTACACCGAAACCCCCCCTTGTGCATCAAGACCGGATTAGAAGCGGATCTAGTCAGGCTGCACAGTGAGACGGCCTCCTCAGCCCTTTCCCGGCTGATTTTCCGGCGTTGTTTCCCCGGTAAACCCCTGGGACGGCTGGGCCCCTGGCTCGGCCTGTCCTGGCGGCTGGGTTCCCGCTGGCCAGCCGGCCTGGCCCGGCAGGGTGTACCGCGCGGGCAGCGGTGGCTGGTACTCCTGGAAGCCCCGGGTGCTGGCCAGTTCGCGGCCGCCGTTAGCGATCACCACGGCGAAATACGGGATGGCTATAGCGCCAACCGCCGGAATCGCGGCGAACCAGCCGGCGCCTGCGGCGAACAGGGCAATCGTGAGGACAAAACAGGCGATGCGGATACCCATCATGATCAGGTAGCGGCGCTGCCGGGCGGCGATGTCCGCGGACAGCGACGGCTGGGCCTCGGTGACCAACTGCACCGGAGGCCGGCGGCCCTTAGCGACGGGTTTCACACTCCCAACGTATGCCGCCCGGGCCGTGCCTGCCACCACCGGGTCAGCCAGGAACGGCGATACCCGCCAGGCCGTCCACTGAGGCGGCTCCGGCCAGCGCCATGACGTGCGCCAGATCGTCGGTGAGGCCATCCAGCAGGGCCCGCACGCCGTCCGCTCCGCCGCAGGCCAGGGCCCACAGCACGGGCCGGCCGAGGAATACCAGCCGGGCACCGAGGGCCAGCGCGGCCGCCGCATCCTCCGCCCGGCGGATCCCGCTGTCCACCAGCACCGGCTCCGCCGCCAGCCGGGCCGCCACGGCGGGCAGCGCCACGGCGGTCGGGACGGCCCGGTCGAGCTGCCGGCCGCCATGGTTGGACACGATCACCCCCGCCGCCCCGGCGTCCACGCAGGCGGCCGCGTCGTCGCCCCGCAGCACACCCTTGACCAGCACCGGCAGGCCGCCGCTGATCTCGCTGAGCCAGCCGATGTGGGCCGGGGTGACCGACGCGGCCAGCTCGGCCGGGGCCAGGTCGGCCAGCGGGCCGATGTTGACCAGGAAGTCATCGCCGGAGATAGGAGCGTCCGCGATCCGGGCCTTCCGGCCGACGTACGGGGTGTCGCCGGTCAGCACCAGGGCCTGCGCCCCGGCCGCCGCGGCCCGCCGGACCAGCCCGGCCGTGATGTCCAGGTCGTGCATCAGATAGACCTGGAACCACCAGCTGCCCCCGGCCGCGGCCACCGCCGCCCCGACGTCCTCGATCCGGCAGGTGCTCCGGATGGACAGCACGAACAGTGCCCCGGCCTGGGCCGCCGCCCCGGCCGACGCGAGCTCGGCGTCCGGGTGGGCCAGCCGGTGGAACGCGGTGGGCGCGACCGCCAGCGGGGTGCGCACGGTCAGATCCAGCGGGCTGCCCAGCACGACGCTGGTGTCCACGGCCGACACGTCGCGGAGCACCCGGGGCAGGAACTGGACCCGGCGCCAGGCCTTCTGGTTGGCCCGCAAGGTCGCCTCCCGCCCGGCGCCGCCCGCGTAGAAGTCGTACACGTCGGGGCTGAGCAGCTCTCTGGCCCGCCGCTCGAGCTTGGTGACATCAGGATTCACACTGAGATACCTTGCCGGAACGCCAGGCCCAGGGCCAGCGGCCCGGGACCCGAGAGTGGAGGCTCAGATGACCGAACGCACCTACCGGGTGACCGAGATCGTGGGCACGTCGCCGGACGGCATGGAACCCGCCATCCGCAACGCGATCCGCCGGGCCTCGGACACCCTGCGCCACCTGGACTGGTTCGAGATCACTGAGGTTCGCGGCCAGATCCAGGACGGCGAAGTGGCCCACTTCCAGGTCGGCCTGAAAGTGGGCTTCCGCCTGGAAGACTCCTAATATCCGGGGAGGCGACCCCCCTGGACCCCCCGATCGCCGCCTCGCGCCGAACGCCGGGTCGGCGGGCACCCGCCTGCGGCGGGCCCCGCCTCGCCAGCGCGTCAGCTGGCCTGGCTTACCGACGACATGTTGAAGCCCTCGACGCGCACCGGGGGCATCTCGCACCGGGTGAAGTAGTCGCCCCACTCGCGGGGCAGGGCGGGCCCGGTGACGCCGACCTCGGTCAGCCGGCTGAGCATGCCCACCGGGCTCTCGTTGAACCGGAAGTTGTTCACCGCGCCGGTCACCTCACCGTTCTCGACCAGGTAGATGCCGTCCCGGGTCAGCCCGGTGAGCAGCAGCGTCTGCGGGTCCACCTCGCGGATGTACCACAGGCAGGTGAGCAGCAGGCCACGGCTGGTCTCGGCCACCATCTCATCGAGCGTGGCCGTGCTGCCCGGCGGGCCGTCCAGCACCAGGTTGTCGATGGCCGGGGTGACCGGCAGCCCGGACAGCGCCGCGGTGTGCCGGGTCTGGATGAGCGCGGCCAGGTCACCGTTCCTGATCCAGTCGGTCCGCCCCAGGGCCAGGCCGTTGTCGAACACCGAGGACTCACGGCGCGAAGCGTGCGCGATCACGAACGGCGTGCAGGCCACCGCGGGCAGGCCCGGATCGCTGTGCAGGGTGAGCGCGAGGTCGGCCAGCCGGTCACCGACCCGGGTGCCACCGCCTGGCCTGCTGAACACGCTCCGCCCGTCCAGCGCATCCTTGGCCCCGGCTGACCAGTACAGGTAGACGAGCAGGTCGGCCACGGCACTCGGGGGGAGCAGCGTCTCGTACCGGCCGGCCGGCAGCTCGGCGGTCCGCCGCTGCCAGTCCAGCCGCTGGGCCAGGCCGGCTGTCATGGCGGTCACGTCCACGTCGGTGAAGTCCCGGGTGCCCTGCCCGGCCCACGCCGACCGGGCCAGGTCGGCCGACTTGGCGTTCATGTCCACCTTGCCGGTGGGCTGATCATGCCGCAGCCGCAGGCCGGTCGAGGTGCCCAGGAACGTGCTGGTCACGGTGTGCTCGGCGAAGCCGTACAGCTTCTGCCCGGACGACTGCGCGGCGCCGAACGCGCCGCCCAGCTCGCCGGCGAACCGGCCGAACACCCCGATCTGGGTCCCGGTAGCCGGATCGTCCCACCCCGGGCCGCCCGCGGCGGCCATGCTGAACGCCCCGGCCTGGTCGGCGCCGGGCAGCGGGGCCGCGTCCTCCGCCGGTGACCCCTCGCTGGCCGCCTGCTCGGCGGCCCGGACTACGTCCTCGACCTGGTCGTCCCGGACTCCGGCCCGGGACACCACGCCGGCCGAGGTGCCCCCGGGGCCGCGGCTGATCGCGATCACGGTGAGCTGGCGGGACCGGGCGACCCCGTTCGTGGTCAGCGTGTTGCCCGCCCAGCGCAGGTTGGCCGTGGCCGCCTCGTCCGCGAGCACGATGCAGTCGTCGCAGCGGGCCACGGCCAGCGCCCGCTCGACGGTGTCCTGCGGCCCGCCCTTGCCTGGAGCCATCAGGCCCCCTCCTCCGTGGTGTTCAGCACCCGGACCCCGCGCATCAGCACGGCGGGGCAGCCGTGGCTGACCGGGGCCACCTGGCCCGGCTGGCCCTTGCCGCAGTTGAACGCGCCGCCCAGCTGATAGGTCTGCGGGCCGCCGACCACCTCCATCGAGTTCCAGAAGTCGGTCGTGGTGGCCTGGTAGGCCATGTCGCGCAGCTGGCCGTCCAGCCGGCCGTTCCTGATCCGGTAGAACCGCTGCCCGGTGAACTGGAAGTTGTACCGCTGCATGTCGATGGACCAGCTCTTGTCGCCCTCGATGTAGATGCCGTCGGTCACCCCGGCGATCAGCTCACCGGTGTCCGGGCCGCCCTCGGCGGGCTGCAGCGACACGTTGGCCATCCGCTGGATGGGCATGTGCCCGGGGGAGTCCGCGAACGCGCAGCCGTTGGACCGGCCGGACCCGGTGAGCCGGGCGATCCGCCGGTCCAGCTGGTAGCCGGCCAGCACCCCGCCGGAGATGAGATCCCAGGACTGGGCGGCCACCCCCTCGTCGTCGTAGCCGACCGTGGACAGCCCATGCGGCACCGTCCGGTCACCGGTGACGTGCATGACCGGCGAGCCGTACTGCAGGTGACCCAGCTTGTCCGGGGTGGCGAACGAGGTGCCCGCGTACGCCGCCTCGTAGCCGAGCGCCCGGTCCAGCTCAGTGGCGTGGCCGATCGACTCGTGGATGACCAGCCACAGGTTGGACGGGGCGATGACCAGGTCGTACCGGCCGGCCTGGACGGCCGGGGCGGCCACCTTGGCGGCCAGCAGCTCGGGCATCTCGGCCAGCTCGGCGGCGAAGTCCCAGCCGGTGCCGGTCAGGTACTCATAGCCCCGGCCGGCCGGCGGGGCCAGCGTGCGCATGGTCTCGAACTGGCCGCTGGCCTGCACCGCGACCGCGGTCAGCGCCGGGTACAGCCGGACCCGCTGCTGGGTCGCGGTGGTGAACCCGTCGGCGTAGAACTTGCACTCCCGCACCTGCGTCAGCGAAGCGTCCACGTGATCGACGCCAGGACTGGCCAGCAGCTGGCTGCTCCACTCGCCGAGCAGCGCCAGCTTGTCCGCGACCGGGACGTCGAACGGGTCCACGTCGTAGGCCGACACCCAGGTCACGTCGCCGTAACCGGGCTCAGCGGCCAGCTCGATGCGTTCCGTGTTCATGGCCGCGGCCACCCGGGCCACGTCCACCGCCTCTTCGGCGGCCCGGGCCGCGGCCTGCGTGGTCAGGTCGACCATGGCCGCGAAACCCCAGGTGCCGTGTACCACCACCCGCACGGCCAGGCCCAGCTCGTCCGCGTCGAGCAGGGTTTCCAGATGACCGTCGGACAGCCCGATCTCCTGGCCGCGGATGCGTTCCGCGCGGAAGTCCGCATGCTCCGCGCCGAGCTCACCCGCCCGCTGCAGCGCGGCCGCGGCCAGCTCGCGCAGCGGGTAAGCGGTGAACTCCTGGTCGATGGGATGAGAGTGCTGAGTACTGTGCTCCACGAGTGGCAACCTATCCCGGCCCTGACAGGTACGCTCGCGGAGGCTGCCGGATAGGCCAGCGAACGTGAGGGGAGGCGCGCCGATGAGCCGATCCGTCCTCGTGACCGGGGGCAACCGGGGCATCGGGCTGGCCATCGCCCGGCGGCTGGCGGCGGGCGGTGACCAGGTCACCGTGACGTCCCGGTCCGGCGACAAGGTCGAGGGGCTGGCCGTGGTGCCCTGCGACGTCCGGGACGCGACGTCGGTGGACGAGGCATTCGCCGCGGTAGAGGCCGGGCAGGGCCCGGTGGAGGTGCTGGTGGCCAACGCCGGCATCACCAAGGACCAGCTGCTCGCGCTGATGAGCGAGGACGACTTCGCCGCCGTGGTCGACACCAACCTGGGCGGTGCGTACCGGGTGGCGCGGCGCGCGGTGCGCGGCATGATGCGGCTGCGCCGCGGCCGGCTGGTGTTCATCTCGTCGGTGGTGGGCCTGCTCGGCTCGGCGGGCCAGGCCAACTACGCAGCGTCCAAGGCCGGCCTGGTCGGGCTGGCCCGCTCGCTGGCCCGGGAGCTCGCCTCCCGGAACATCACGGCCAACGTGGTGGCGCCGGGCTTCGTGGACACTGACATGACCGCGGTGCTGGCCGAGGACCGCAAGGCAGCCATCCTGGCCCAGGTGCCGCTGGGCCGGCTGGCCACGGCCGACGAGGTGGCCGCCACGGTCGCATTCCTGGCCGGCCCGGACGCTGGCTATATCACTGGCGCCGTCATCCCGGTGGATGGCGGCCTGGGCATGGGGCACTGACATGGGAATCCTGGACGGCAAGCGCATCCTGGTCACCGGGGTGCTGACCGACGCGTCGATCGCGTTCCACGTAGCCCGGATCGCCCAGCTGGAGGGGGCCAGGCTGGTGCTCACCGGCTTCGGCCGGCTCAGCCTGGTCGAGCGGATCGCCAAGCGGCTGCCCGACCCGCCGCCGGTCATCGAGCTGGACGTGACCGACCAGGCCCAGCTCGCCTCGCTCGCGCAGCGGGCGGGCGAGCATCTCGACGGTCCGCTGCACGGCGTGGTGCACAGCATCGGCAACGCACCGCAGGCCGCGCTGGGCGGTAACTTCCTGGCCACCGAGTGGCCGGACGTGTCAGCCGCGATCCAGGTGTCCACCTACTCCCTCAAGGCCCTGGCCGTGGCGGCCCAGCCGCTGATGGGCGCGGGAGGCTCGATCGTCGGCCTGGACTTCGACGCGTCCCGGGCCTGGCCGGCTTACGACTGGATGGGCGTAGCCAAGGCCGGGCTGGAGTCCTGCTCCCGGTATCTGGCCCGTTACCTGGGGCCGCACGGAATCCGGGTCAACCTGGTCGCCGCCGGGCCGCTGCGCACCATGGCGGCCAAGAGCATCCCGGGCTTCAGCGGCTTCGAGGACATGTGGGCCGACCGGGCGCCACTCGGCTGGGACCTCACCGACCCGGGCCCGGCCGCACAAGCGTGCGTAGCCCTGCTGTCCGACTGGTTCCCGGCCACCACCGGCGAGATCGTGCACGTTGACGGCGGAGTTCATGCGGTCGGTGGCTGACCAGCCGGCCGGGCAGGCCCGGCAGTTCGTGCTCACCCTGTCCTGCCCGGACCAGCCCGGCATCGTGCACGCGGTGGCCGCCTACCTGCACGGCTCGGGCGCCAACATCCTGGACAGCCAGCAGTTCGCCGACGTGATCTCCAACTACTTCTTCATGCGGGTCCAGGTGGAGACGCTGGGCGGCACCCCGCCGGACGCGGCTGCGCTGCGGGCTGGCTTCCTGCCCATCGCGGACGAGTTCGGCATGGACTGGGACCTGCACGACCTGGATATCCGGCCTCGCGTGCTGATCATGGTGTCCAGGGAGGGGCACTGCCTCAACGACCTGCTATACCGGCGGGAAGCCGAGGCGCTGGCCATCGACGTGCCGGTGGTCATCGGCAACCACCCGGACCTGGCCCGGCTGGCGGCCGGCCACGGGGTGCCGTTCGAGCATGTGCCGGTGGGCACCGCCCCGGCGGCCCGGGCCGAGGCCGAGGCCACGCTGCTCGACCTGGTGCGCGCGCACCGCATCGACTTCGTGGTGCTGGCCCGGTACATGCGGATCCTGTCCCCGGACGTGTGCGAGAAACTGGCCGGGCGGATCATCAACATCCATCACTCGTTCCTGCCCAGCTTCCGCGGCGCGCGGCCCTACCAGCAGGCGTGGGAGTACGGGGTCAAGGTGATCGGCGCGACCGCGCACTACGTCACGGCGGAACTGGACGAGGGCCCGGTCATCGAGCAGGAGGTGGCCCGGGTGGAGCACAACGCCTCGCCCGCCCAGCTGGTCGCGCTGGGCCGGGACACCGAGCGGGTGGCGCTGGCCCGGGCGGTGCGCTGGCATGCTGAGCACCGCATCCTGCTGCACGGCCGCCGTACCGTCATCTTCAAGTAAGCAGGCTGGCCAGCCTGGTCACCCGCGGCTGCTCGCCGATCTCGGCCACCGCGCCGGCCAGGGCCGGCCCGGCCCCGTGCACCACGGACAGGTGCCGCTGGGCCCGGGTGATCGCGGTGTAGACCAGCGGCCGGGACAGCATCCCGGTGGCCTCGGCCGGGAACACCGCCACCACCGCCGGCCACTCCGAGCCCTGCGCCCGGTGCACGGTGAGCGCCCAGCCGTGCCGCAGGTCGGCCAGCAGCCGGTCCGGCACGCACACCGGCCCGGCCGGGAACTCGATGACCAGGCCACCGTCGCCCGGCCCGGTCACGGTGCCGGTCTCGCCGTTGCTGAACCCCTCAGCCGGGTGGTTGGCCACGGCCACCACCCGGTCGCCGGGATCGAACCCGGCGTGCTCGCCCGGTCCCGGGTTGAGCCGTTGCTTGAGGGCCCGGTTCAGCCCGGCCGTGCCCGCCGCGCCGTGGTGCACCGGCGTGATGACCTGGATGTCGGCCGCCTGGATCCCGAGCGCGCGCGGGATCGAGTCGGTGACCAGTTGCAGTACCCGGTGGCAGGCGCCCTCGCTGCTGGTCACCGGGACGACCACGACCTCGCGGTCCGGTGACTCGACCGGGGGGAGGCGGCCGCCGCGCACCGCGGTGGCCATCCGGGCGATCACCCCGCCGTGGCGCTGCCGGTAGAGATGGGCCAGCTCGGTCACCGGGACAGCACCGGAGTCGATCAGGTCGGCCAGCACCCGGCCGGGCCCGATTGAGGGCAGCTGCGCCGGGTCGCCGACCAGCAGCAGCCGGGTGCCGTCGGCGCACGCCTCGACCAGCGCGGCGGCCAGCTCCGCGTCCAGCATGGACGCCTCGTCCACCACGACCAGATCGGCGTCCAGGGGCTCGTCCTCGGTGCGGGTGAACACCCAGCGGCCCTCGCCGCCCTGCGCCCCGAGCAGCCGGTGCACCGTGCTGGCGGGCGCGCCGGCCAGTTCCGCCAGCCGCCTGGCGGCCCGGCCGGTCGGCGCGGCCAGGGCCGGCCGCAGACCGCAGCCGGCCGCCATGGCCACTGCCGCGGCGATGGTCCGGCTCTTGCCGGTGCCCGGGCCGCCGCACAGCACGGTCACGCCGTGCGCCGCGGCCGCGCGCACCGCGTCCTGCTGCGCCTCGTCGATCGGGTTGTCCTCGTCGCCCACCAGCGCGTCCGCGGCCCCGGGAACCGGCTCGGCCAGTGCGGTCAGCCGCTGCAGGCCCTCGGCCACCGCCTCCTCGGCCATGGCGTACCGGGCCAGCGCGAGCAGCACACTGGCACCGGCTTCGCTGTCCGGCGCCTCGAATGGCAGCACCATGCCCTCGTCTACGGCCGCCTCAACGGCCTGCGCCGGGTCCGCGATGCGGAGCCGGGCCAGCGCGGCGGCGATCACCCCGGCAGGCACCGCCGTGTGCCCGTCCCGGGCCGCCCGGCGCAGCAGGTAGCCGGTCAGCGCCCGGCCACGCCGCGGGTCCTGCGGGCCAGCCCCGGCGCCGAGCATCCGGCGGGCGAACCAGTCGGCCTGGTCCGGCCGGATCTGCGGCAGCAGCAGCAGCCGCCACGGGTCGGCGCGCAGCTGCTGGTCCGCTTCCGCGCCCAGCACCGCCACCGCCGGGCCGGCTAGCCGTTCTGGCACCTGGCACGCGGTGAGCAGCCGGGCCGTCTCCTGGAGCCGGTCCGGTACGGGCGCGTCGTCGGCCACTGCGGACATCGAGCCCACCCTAATGCGGCGGTCCGTCAATTGCCGGGCAGCCGGCCGGGCTCGGAATGTCGCTGGCTGAGCAGGTTGTGCGTGCGCCGGGCCGAGCCGATACTCGGGACCATGACCGGGAACCCCCGCTACCGGTGGCGCCGGGACCGGCGCGTGTCCGACGCCGACCGGGACAAGGCGATCGACCGGCTGTGGGCCCGGTACGACGAAGGCCGGCTGAGCTACGACACGTTCGCGCTCCGGCTGGAAGCGGCACTGCACACCCGATCCCGGGCCGGCCTGGACGCGCTGCTGGCCGACCTGCCCGGCCGCGGCTGGGGCGGCGCGCGGCCGGCCGCGCTGCGCAGCCGCTGGCAGCACGGCTGGGCGGCGCTGGCCGGCCTGCTGCCGCGGGCCTGGCCGGCCGCCGCCTGGCCGGTGCTGACGTTTCCGGCCGGGGAGCAGAACCGGTTCACCATCGGCCGGGACCGGGCCTGCGACATGGTGCTGCCCGACCCGACCGTGTCCCGCTGGCACGCTGGCCTGCGCCGGGAGCCGGGCGGCTGGATGCTCGACGACCTGGGCTCGACCAACGGCACCCGGCTCAACGGGTGCCGGGTCCGGGCCTGGGTCCCGGTCCGGGATGGCGACCTGGTCAGCTTCGGCGCGGTCACGTTCGTGGTCGGCACCCCGGGCGTGGCCGGAGGCTCCCGCTGACCCCGTAGAGTCAAATGCGTGACAGTGGTTCTGCTGGTGCGGCATGGGCTGACGGCCGGCACTGGGCACGTGCTAACCGGGCGCACACCCGGCATCGCGCTGGACGACCGCGGCCGCGGCCAGGCCGCGGCGCTGGCCGCCCGGCTGGCTGAGATCCGGCTGGACGCGATCGTGACCAGCCCCCTGGAGCGCTGCCGGCAGACCGCCGAGGCGATCGCGGCGGCCCGGGATGGCGAGCCACTGCCGGTCAAGGAAGATGAGCAGTTCGCCGAGGTCAAGTACGGCGACTGGACCGGCCAGCCGCTCAAGCGGCTGGCCAAGGACCCGCTATGGCGGGTGGTCCAGGCGCACCCGAGCGCGGTGCGCTTCCCGGGTGCGGACGCGGAATCCCTGCTCGAGGTGCAGCACCGCGCGGTGAACGCGGTGCGGGAATGGAACGCCAGGCTCGGCCAGGACGCCGTCTACCTGATCTGCTCGCACGGTGACGTGATCAAATCGGTCATCTCGGACAGCCTCGGCCTGCACCTCGACCTGAGCCAGCGGATCCAGGTCGATCCGTGCTCGCTGAGCGTGATCAGGTACACGCCGCTTCGCCCGTTCCTGGTACGAATGAATGACACTGGGCGCACCGCCGCCGGCCTGGCCGAGAGCCAGAAGTCCCGGGAGGGTGACGCCGCCGTCGGCGGGGGAGCGGGAGGATAAGGATCATGCCGGTCTACTCGTATGATCCGCCGGACCGATTTGTCGCAGGCACGGTCGGGCAGCCAGGGGAGCGCACGTTCTACATCCAGGCCAGCGCCCGCGGCCGGGTGACCAGCGTAGCGCTGGAGAAGTTCCAGGTCAGCCTGCTGGCTGAGCGGCTGGAAGAACTCCTCGACGAGGTGCTGCGCCGCACTGGCGGGCAGGCGTCGGTGCCCGCCGCCAGCCCCGCGGAGCTGGCTGACGACGAACCGCTCGACCTGCCGCTGATGGAGGACTTCCGGGTCGGTGCCATCGCGCTGGCCTGGGACGGCGAGGACGAACGGGTCGTGATCGAAGCTCAGGAGGAGTCGGAGACCCCAGTCGAGCCGCTGGCCGAGGAGATCCCGGAGAACGGCCCGGACGTGCTCCGGGTGCGTATCACCGCGGCCACCGCCCGGGCGTTCTCCCAGCGGGCGCTGCGCATCATCGCGCAGGGCCGGCCGCCCTGCCCGCTGTGCGGCCTGCCGCTGGACAATGAGGGACATATCTGCCCACGGCAGAACGGCCACCGGGTCGCCAATGGCTGAATCCCGGCGGCTGCGTGGGCCCCGCCCGCCCCGTGAGCCACGCGAGCCGCGGGAAGAGCCTGGCCCACCGCTGGATGACCACACCGCCGCGCTGGAGCTGCTGGCCCAGGGTGAGCTGGAGGTGGAAGGGCGGCTGGTGGTCGCGTCCAACGCCACGCTCTACTGCACCATCCGATACGGCGGCACCGAGGCGGCCTGCGTGTACAAGCCGGTGGCCGGGGAGCGGCCGCTGTGGGACTTCCCGCACGGCACGCTGGCCGGCCGGGAGGTGGCGGCGTACGCGGTGTCCCGGGCCGCGGGCTGGAACCTGGTGCCGCCCACGGTGTTCCGGGATGGGCCGTTCGGGCCCGGCATGTGCCAGCTGTGGATCGACGCCGACGCCACCGTGGACCTGGTCGCGCTGTCCCGCAGCGCGGATCACCGGGCACTGCGCGACATGGCCGTGTTCGACGCCGTGGTGAACAACGCCGACCGCAAGATCGGCCACTTGCTGCCGATGGCCGGCGGCCGGCTGTACGGCTGCGACCACGGGGTCTGCTTCGGCGAGGAGTACAAGCTGCGCACCGTGCTGTGGCAGTGGCGGGGCCGCAAGCTGCCCGCCCGGGCGCTGGACGCGCTAGCCCGGCTCAAGGCCGAGCTGGCCACCGGGGCACTGGCCGGCGAGCTGGCCCAGCGGCTCACCGAGGACGAGGTGACCGCGACCAGGCAGCGGGTCGGCCTGCTCCTCGAAGCCAGAGTGCACCCGTACCCTCCCGAAGACTGGCCGGCCGTCCCCTGGCCGCCGTACTAGGAGCGCCCGGGGTCGCCGGGGAAGCGGCGGCGGCGGAGGTAGCGCTCGAACTCCCGGGCGATGGCGTCACCGCTCGCTTCCGGCAGGTCGGTGGCGTCCTTGGCCTCTTCCAGGGTGCGCACGTAGTCGGCCACCTCAGTGTCCTGCTCGGCCAGCTCATCCACGCCGCGCTCCCAGGCCCGGGCCTCCTGCGGCAGGTCACCCAGCGGCAGCGACGTGTCCAGTACGTCCTCCACACCGCGGAGCAGGGCCAGCGTGGCCTTGGGGCTGGGCGGCTGGGCGACATAGTGCGGCACGCTGGCCCACAGCGACACGGCCGCGATGCCAGCCTGCGTGCAGGCGTGCTGCAGCACCCCGACGATCCCGGTCGGCCCCTTGTACTCGACCGGCTCGACGTGCAGGTCGGCAGCCAGCTCGGGGTCGGAGGCGGCCGCCGCCACCGGTACCGGCCGGGTGTGCGGCGAATCCGCCAGCAGCGCGCCGAGCAGGACCACGGTCTGCACACCAAGATCGGTAAATGACTGCACCAGCTCCCCGGCGAACGCCCGCCACCGCATGTTGGGTTCGATGCCGTGCACCAGGACTACGTCGCGGCCCATGTTGTCCGGGGTGGCCACGGACAGCCGGGTGGTCGGCCAGACCAGCCGGTCGGTCCGGCCCTCGGACACCTCCATCACCGGCCGGGTGACCTGGAAGTCGTAGTAGTCCTCCGGGTCGATGGCCCCGATCTGGGTGGCCTCCCAGGCCAGGCCCAGGTGATCGACCACTCCGCTGGCCGCTTCCCCGGCATCGTTCCAGCCCTCGAAGGCGGCGATGATGGCTGGCGAGATGAGCTTCCGGACACCGCTGAGCTCGATCACTCGCCCCCTCCTTCCTGGCCGCCGCCGGCTCGGGTACCCAGACTACGTGCCCGGCCGCGCTGGCCGGCTGACCTGGGTGGCCGCCAGGCGCCTGGCCCCGGGGCGGCCGGGCGCGTCGCCCTAGAATAGGGGGCCTATGACGAACTCCGCCCGGCCGGGACTGGCCCTCGGTGACCGGGTGCTGGTCGCGGACGGCGCCATGGGCACGATGCTGCAGGCCAGCCAGGCCAGCCTGAGCGACTTCGACGGCCACGAAGGCTGCAACGAGATCCTCAACGTGACCCGGCCCGACGTGGTCCGGGCCGTGCACCACGGCTACCTGGACGCGGGCGCGGACTGCATCACCACCAACACGTTCGGGGCAAACCTCGGCAATCTGGGCGAATACGGGCTGACCGCGCGGATCGCCGAGCTGTCCGAGGCGGGTGCCCGGCTGGCCCGGGCGGCGGCCGACCAGTACGCCACGCCCGGCCGGCCGCGCTGGGTGCTCGGCTCGGTCGGGCCGGGCACCAAGCTGCCCACCCTGGGCCACGTCGCGTTCGCCGAGCTGCGCGACGCGTATCAGCGCAACGTGGCCGGGCTGCTCCGCGGCGGGGCCGACGCGATCATCATCGAAACCTGCCAGGACCTGCTGCAGGCCAAGGCGGCAGTGATCGGCGCGCGCCGCGCGATGGCCGCGGCCGGCCCCACGGTGCCGCTGATCGCCCAGGTGACGATCGAGACCACCGGCGCCATGCTGCTGGGCAGCGAGATCGGCGCCGCGCTCACCGCGCTGGAGCCGCTGGGCATCACCATGCTGGGGCTGAACTGCGCTACCGGGCCCGGTGAGATGGGCGAGCACCTGCGCTACCTGTCCGGGCATGCCCGCGTTCCGCTGTCCTGCATGCCTAACGCCGGGCTGCCGGAACTCACCCCGGACGGCGCGCGGTACCCGCTGAGCCCAGGCCAGCTGGCCGACGCGCACGAGGCGTTCAGCACCGAGTTCGGGCTGGCCCTGGTCGGCGGGTGCTGTGGGACCACGCCCGAGCACGTGTCGGCCGTGGTGGACCGGGTCCGCAGCCGCCCGGCCCGCCGCCGCCGGCCCCGGCCCGAGCCCGGGGTGGCCTCGCTCTACCAGCACGTCCCGTTCCGCCAGGACACCTCGTTCCTGGCCATCGGCGAGCGGACCAACGCCAACGGGTCCAAGGCATTCCGCGAGGCCCTCACCGCGGGCCGCTATGACGACTGTGTGGAGATCGCCCGGGCGCAGACCAGGGACGGCGCGCACCTGCTCGACGTGTGCGTGGACTACGTAGGCCGGGACGGCCCGGCGGACATGGCCGAGGTGGCGGGCGGCTGGCCACCGCGGCCACGCTGCCGCTAGTCATCGACTCCACCGAGCCCGAGGTGATCCGCACCGGGCTGGAACTGCTGGCCGGCCGGGCGGTGGTCAACTCGGTCAACTACGAGGACGGCGACGGGCCCGGCTCGCGGATCGAACGGGTCATGCCGATGGTCGTGGAGCACGGCGCCGCGGTCATCGCGCTGACCATCGACGAGCAGGGCCAGGCCCGCACGGCCGACTGGAAGGAGGCCGTGGCCACCCGGCTGATCGAGGATCTGACCGGCCGCTGGGGGATGCGGGCCAGCGACATCATCGTGGACTGCCTGACGTTCCCGATCGCCACGGGCCAGCACGAGACCCGGCGGGACGCGGTCGAGACCATCGAGGCCATCCGGCGGGTCAAGCAGCGCTACCCGGACGTGCAGACCACGCTGGGTGTCTCCAACGTGTCGTTCGGGCTGAACCCGCCGGCCCGGGCCGTGCTCAACTCGGTGTTCCTGGACGAGTGCGTCCGGGCCGGGCTGGACTCGGCCATCGTGCACGCGTCCCGGATCATGCCCATCGCGCGCATTCCCGGCGATCAGCTGCAGGCCGCGCTGGACCTGGTCTACGACCGGCGGCGGCCCGGGTACGACCCGCTGGCCCGGCTGCTCGGGCTGTTCGAGGGGGTGGACGCGGCCGCGGTCAAGGCGACCCGGGCGGCCGAGCTGGCCGGGCTGCCGCTGTGGGAACGGCTCAAGCGCCGGATCATCGACGGGGAGCGGGCCGGCCTGGCGGCCGACCTGGACGAGGCGCTGTCCCAGCGGCCCGCCCTGGAGATCGTCAACGACGTGCTGCTGGACGGCATGAAGACGGTCGGTGAGCTGTTCGGCGCCGGGCAGATGCAGCTGCCGTTCGTGCTCCAGTCGGCCGAGGTGATGAAGCTCGCGGTCGGTCACCTGGAACCGCACATGGAGCGGTCGGCCGAATCGGGCCACGGCCGCATCGTGCTGGCCACGGTCAGGGGCGACGTGCACGACATCGGCAAGAACCTGGTCGACATCATCCTGTCCAACAACGGCTACGACGTGGTCAACATCGGCATTAAGCAGCCGCTGTCGGCCATCGTGGACGCGGCCGCCGAGCACGGCGCGGACGTGATCGGCATGTCCGGCCTGCTGGTCAAGTCGACCGTGGTGATGCGGGACAACCTGGCCGAGCTGAACACCCGGGGGCTGGCCGGCCGGTGGCCGGTGCTGCTCGGCGGGGCCGCGCTGACCCGGGCCTATGTGGAACAGGATCTGGCCAGCCTGTTCGACGGCGAGGTGCGCTACGCCCGGGACGCGTTCGAGGGACTGCGGCTGATGGACGCGTTCATGGCCGCGGCGCGCGGCGACGCGGCCGCGTTGCCGCCGCTGCGGGAGCGCCGGGTGCGCAGCCGGGCCCGGCTGGCGGTGACCGGGCCGGCCGGCCAGCCGGCCCGGTCCGACGTGGCCGACGCGCCGGTGCCGGTCCCGCCGTTCTTCGGCGACCGGGTGGTCAAGGGCATCCCGCTGGCCGACTACGCGGCGTTCCTGGATGAGCGGGCCACGTTCATGGGCCAGTGGGGACTCAAGCCATCCCGCGGCGCTGGCCCGTCCTACCAGGAGCTGGTGGAGACGCAGGGCCGGCCGCGGCTGCGGATGTGGCTGGACCGGATGAAGACCGAGGGGCTGCTGCAGGCCGCTGTGGTTTACGGCTACTACCCAGCCGTCAGCGAGGGCGATGACCTGGTCGTGCTGGACGGCACCGGGGCCGAGCGGGAGAGGTTCCGCTTCCCCCGGCAGCGCCGTGACCGGCACCTGTGCCTGGCCGACTTCTTCCGGGCCGGCCGCGCCGAGCCCGACGTGGTCGCCTTCCAGCTGGTCACGATGGGCAGCGCGGTCAGCGAGGCCACCGCGGCCCTGTTCGCCAAGGACGCCTACCGGGACTATCTGGAGCTGCACGGCCTGTCCGTGCAGCTGACCGAGGCGCTGGCCGAGTACTGGCACAGCCGGGTCCGGGCCGAGACTGGCCTGGCCGGCGACGACCCGGCCGGCCTGGACGGCATCCTCCGGGCCGGCTACCGCGGCTGCCGCTACTCGTTCGGCTACCCGGCCTGCCCGGACCTCGAGGACCGGGCCAGGGTCGTCCGGCTGCTCGCGCCGGAGCGGATCGGGGTCACGCTGACCGAGGAGTTCCAGCTCGTCCCCGAGCAGTCCACTGACGCGCTGATCGCGTTCCACCCGGAAGCCAGGTACTTCTCCGTATGAGCCAACTTCAGGCGGTCCTGTTCGACATGGACGGGTTGCTGGTCGACTCCGAGCCGCTGTGGTTCGAGGTGGAGGCGGCCATCATGGGCCGGATGGGCAGCCCGTGGGGGCCGGCCGACCAGGAGCACCTGATCGGCGGGTCGCTGCCCCGGTCCACCGCCTACATGCAGCGCAAGGCGGCAGCGCCGGTGGCCCAGGACGTCATCGCCCGGTGGCTGACCCAGGGCATGGCTGACCTGGTCCGGGAGCGCGGCGTGCGGCTGATGCCCGGCGCGGCCGAGCTGCTGGCCGAGATCGAGGCGGCCGGGATCCCGTTCGCGCTGGTCACCTCCGCGGAACGGGAGATCATGGCGGCCACCCTGGAGGTGATCGGCGTGCGGTTCCCGGCCACTGTCTGCGCGGCCGACGTGACCAGGAAGAAGCCCGACCCCGAGCCCTATCTCCGGGCCGCCGCGCTGCTCGGCGCGGAACCCAGCCGGTGCGTGGCGCTGGAGGACTCGCCGACCGGGCTGGCCGCCGCGCAGGCGGCCGGGTGCGCGGTCATCGCGGTGCCCAGCGTGCCGCCGCCACCTGGGCTGGCCCGGCTCACCGTGCCCTCCCTGCGGGTGCTCGATCTGGCCACGCTGCACGAAGTCGTGGCTGGCCAGGGCCGGGCGCCGATGACAGCCAGGTCGTGATCTCCCGGCCAGCTCAGCTGACCCGGAGCAGATCCTCAGGTTTCGCCGGGCCAGGCACTCCCGGCCGTATGCCACCATGGATGAAGCAGCAACGCTGCCGAGGGGAGCAGTCATGTCAACCTATAACTCCATCTCGTGGCTCCCGCTGGCCGGGGGGCTGACTCTCGTCGGGCTGATCATCAGCTGGGTGGCCTGGCGGCGCCGCGGCGCCGCGGCCGGACTGCGCGGCGTGGCCTGGTCACTGCTGCCGCTGGCCGCCTACCTGACCGGCGCGATCAAGATGCTCTGGCAGATGGGCTCGGCCATCGGGACGTTCGCCTCGTCGTTCGTGTTCTCGCCGCGGGTCTGGGCGGGCGTCATCGTGGCCGGGGCCGCGGTGGTCCTGTTCCTGGTGGCCAGCGGGCTGCGCCGGGTCAGCAAGGGCCGGTCCGGCGGGCAGGACCAGTCCGCTAAGGCAGCCAAGCCGGCCAAGCCGGGCAGCCCGGCCCAGCCCACGCAGCCGGGCAAGGCGCTCAAGCCGGCCGCCAAGAAGAACTCCGCCCAGGACGAGGACCTCGGCGACGCCGCGGAGGTGCTGAAGCGGATGGGCATCCGCTGACGCTCAGGCCAGGTCCAGCAGGGACGGCTCCTGGTCCGGCCCGCACGGCTGCCGGCTAGCCGGCACGAGCACCGCGTCCGGCTCCGGCAGGTCCGGGGGAGTCCCGCCGAAAGCCGGGCAGAGCGGTTTGTGCGCGCACCAGTCGCAGAGCCGGCCGGGCCGTGGCCGCCAGTCCCGGGCCAGCCGGGCCCGCTCGATGGCCTGCCACACCGCCTCCACCTTGCGCTCGGTGGCCCGCAGGTCGGCCTCGTCAGGCTGGTACCGGACGATCTCGCCGTTACCCAGGTACATGAGCTGGAGCAGCCGGGGCAGCGTGCCCTGCGCCCGCCACAGCACCAGGGCGTAGAACTTCATCTGGAACAGCGCCCGGGCCTCGAACTCGGCCGGCGGGGCGGTGCCGGTCTTGTAGTCCACGATGCGGACCTCGCCGCCGGGGGCGACGTCCAGCCGGTCGATGTAGCCACGCAGCCGCAGCCCGGAGGCCAGCTCGGCTTCCACGCACAGCTCGCGGTGGGCGGGCTCGAGGCGCCGCGGGTCCTCCAGGGTGAAATAGCGGTCCAGCATGGTGCCCGCCCCGGCCAGCCAGGTCACCCGGTCCTCGTCCGCGGCGAACAGGCCGGCCAGGGCGGGCTCGGCGGCCAGCAGCCGGTCCCATTCCGGCCCGAGCAGCGACCGGGCCACTTCCGGGGTGCGGCCAGCGGCCGGCTCATCGAACAGGTGCTCAAGCACGGCGTGCACCAGCGTGCCGCGGGCGGCCGCCGGGCTGGGCGGCTCGGGCAGCCGGTCGATGACCCGGAACCGGTACAGCAGCGGGCAGGTGAGGAAGTCACCGGCCCGGGACGGGGACAGCGAGTGCGGACGGCCGCCCGGCGCACGGCTGTCTGGGGCGCCGTCGCTGTCTGGCGCGCCAGCACTGTTTTGGGCACCATCGTCTGCCATGACTGGAGGCTAGGGGAAGCGTCCGACAGTTGCGCGCCCGGCGCGCCGGGCGCGCAGACCGACCCCGGCCAGCGCGTAGCATCAACGTGTGGCAGGTACACCGTCGGATAGGCCGCCGCCCCGGAGGCCAAGTCCGGGCGTGCGGATCGCTCGGCCATTCGGCATCCCGGTGTACATCTCGCCGTACTGGTTCCTGATCGCCGCGCTGTTCGTCCTGCTCTACGCGAACAGCGCCGTGCTGGCCGGATCGAGCGGTATCCGGTACGTGGTGGCCGCGGCGTTCGTGATCCTGCTGTGGGTGTCGGTGCTGGTGCACGAGCTCAGCCACTCGCTGGTGGCCCGGGCCTTCGGGCTGCCCGTCCGGCAGATCCTGCTCTACCCGCTGGGCGGGTTCTCCGAGATCGAGCAGGAGCCGCCCACCCCGGGCAAGGAGTTCCTGGTCTCGGCGGCCGGCCCGGTGCTCTCGCTGGCCCTGGCCGCGGCCGGTTACGGGCTGATCGTCGCGGTGGACCCGCTCGGCCTGCCCGGGCTGCTGATCAAGCAGCTGGTGTGGGCCAACCTGCTGGTCGGCATCTTCAACCTGCTGCCCGGGCTGCCGCTGGACGGCGGCCGGATGCTCCGCGCCGGGGTGTGGAAGGTCACCGGCAAGCCGACCTTGGCCACCGTGGCCGCGGCGTGGGCGGGCCGGGTGATGGCCGTGGCCGTGCTGGTCCTGCCGCCCACCCTGCTGGCCCTGGCCGGCGATCAGGTGCAGATCTTCGACGTGATCTGGTTCGGCGTCATCGCCGCGTTTATGTGGACCGGGGCGACCCAGTCGCTGCGCGCCACCCGGGTCCGGCAGCGGCTGCCCGCGCTGCAGGCCCGCGTGCTGGCCCGGCGGGCCATCCCGATCCCGGCCACGCTGCCGCTGGCCGAGGCGATCCGCCGGGCGGACGCGGCGGGTGCCCGCGCCGTGGTCATCGTGGACCACGACGACAAGCCGATCGCGATCGTGAACGAGAGCGCGGTGATGGCCACCCCGCCGCAGCGCAGACCGTGGATCGACGCCGGCTCGGTGGCCCGGACCATCGACCCGGGCATGATACTGCCCGCCGACCTGTCCGGGATGGCCCTGCTCGACGCGGTCCGCCGGTCCCCGGCTTCGGAGTACCTGCTGGTCGAGCCGTCCGGCCAGGTCTACGGGGTGCTCGCCGCCAGCGACCTGGACCACGCGTTTGCCGGCGTGTAACACGCGCTCCGCCGCCCCGCTACCCTGGCGCTCGTGATCCGTCAGCGCCGTGGCCCGTTCGCCCCTGGGGACCAGGTTCAGCTCACCGACCCCAAGGGCCGTAAGCACCTGCTGGTGCTGGCCGGCGGCCGCACGTTCCACACGCACCGGGGCGGGGTGGCGCACGATGACCTGATCGGCGCGCCGGAGGGCAGCGTGGTGAAGTCGTCGGGCGGTACCCCGTACGTGGCGCTGCGGCCGCTGCTGGCCGACTTCACGCTGTCCATGACGCGCGGCGCGGCGGTGGTCTACCCCAAGGACGCGGCCCAGATCGTGGCGCTGGCCGACATCTTCCCCGGGGCCCGGGTGCTGGAAGCCGGGGCCGGTTCCGGCGCGCTGTCCTGCTGGCTGCTCCGGGCGGTGGGCCCCGAGGGCCAGCTGGTCTCCTACGAGCGCCGGGCCGACTTCGCCGAGATCGCCCGGGGCAACGTGGAGCGATTCTTCGGCGCGCCGCTCCCGGCCTGGCAGCTGCGGATCGGCGATCTGGCCGAGCTGCCGGCCGCGCCGGATGGTGCGTCGCAGGACAATCCCGATAGTTTCGACCGGGTGGTACTGGACATGCTGGCGCCATGGGAATTCGCTCCGCTGGCGGCTGCCGCGCTGATCCCCGGCGGCGTGCTGTGCTGCTACGTGGCCACGGCCACCCAGCTGTCCCGGACCATGGAGGCGATCAGGGAGCTGGGCAGCTTTGACGAGCCGTCCGGCTGGGAGTCGTTCATCCGGGGCTGGCACGTTGACGGGCTGGCGGTGCGGCCCGAGCACCGGATGGTGGGTCATACCGGATTCCTCATCACAGCCCGCCGGCTGGCCTGGGGAGCAGCGGCGCCACCGCGTCGTCGCAGGCCAGCCAAGGCTTCCCGCGGGGAGGCTGATCAGTGAGAATGTCAGCGGCAGGCGACACGAGGTTACGGCAGCGCCTCGGATAGGTAGGGTCTAAGTGAAGTCTGCTTCCGGAAGGGGGTGGGGGCGTGGCCAGTCGTGACGAAGGATCGCGCACCGCGCGGCACGACGACCAGGTTCAGGGCCTCACCACGCAGATCTCCTTCCTCGAGGAGGAGGTGGCCGTGCTGCGCCGGCGTCTGGCCGACGCGCCCAGGCACGTCCGGCTGCTCGAGGAGCGGCTGCGTGAGACCGAGACCAGCCTGAGCGCGGTGACCGGCCAGAACGAGCGGCTGGCGGACACGCTCCGGGAGGCCCGCGATCAGATCGTGGCGCTCAAGGAGGAAGTGGACCGGCTGGCCCAGCCGCCGTCCGGCTTCGGCGTGTTCCTGGCCGCGTGCGAGGACGGCACGGCCGACGTGTTCACCGGCGGCCGGAAGATGCGGGTCAGCGTCAGCCCGGCCGTGGAGCTGGACAAGCTGCGGCCCGGCCAGGAAGTAGTGCTGAACGAGGCGCTCAACGTGGTCGTGGCCCAGGCCTACGAGACGGTCGGCGAAGTCGTCATGCTCAAGGAGCTGCTCGAGGACGGTGACCGGGCGCTGGTCATCTCGCACGCGGACGAGGAGCGTGTGGTCCGGCTGGCCGAGCCGCTGCGCGACGCGGTGCTGCGGGCCGGTGACTCGCTGCTGCTCGAGCCCCGGTCCGGCTACGTGTACGAGCGCATCCCCAAGGCTGAGGTGGAAGAGCTCATCCTGGAGGAAGTGCCGGACATCACCTACTCCGACATCGGCGGGCTGAGCCCGCAGATCGTCCAGATCCGGGACGCGGTCGAGCTGCCCTACCTGCACGCGGACCTGTTCCGCGAGCACCAGCTGAAGCCGCCCAAGGGCGTGCTGCTGTACGGGCCGCCCGGCTGCGGCAAGACACTGATCGCCAAGGCGGTGGCCAACTCGCTGGCCAAGCAGGTGGCGGCGCGCAGCGCCAGCCCGGCCGCCGACGACGAGGGGCAGGCCAAGGAAGGCAAGAGCTACTTCCTCAACATCAAGGGCCCGGAGCTGCTGAACAAGTACGTCGGCGAGACCGAGCGGCACATCCGGCTGGTGTTCCAGCGGGCCCGGGAAAAGGCCAGCGAGGGCATGCCGGTCATCGTGTTCTTCGACGAGATGGACTCGATCTTCCGCACCCGCGGCTCGGGCGTGTCGTCCGACGTGGAGAACACGATCGTGCCGCAGTTGCTGTCCGAGATCGACGGCGTGGAGGGGCTGGAGAACGTCATCGTGATCGGCGCCTCCAACCGGGAGGACATGATCGACCCGGCCATCCTGCGGCCCGGCCGGCTGGATGTGAAGATCAAGATCGAGCGGCCCGACGCCGAGGCGGCCAAGGACATCTTCTCCAAGTACGTGCTGACCGGGCTGCCGCTGCACCCGGACGACCTGGCCGAGCACGGCGCGTCCCGGGAGGCCACGGTGGACGCGATGATCCAGCGCGTGGTGGAGCGGATGTACAGCGAGACCGAGGAGAACCGGTTCCTCGAGGTGACGTACGCCAACGGCGACAAGGAGGTCCTGTACTTCAAGGACTTCAACTCCGGCGCGATGATCGAGAACATCGTGGCCCGGGCCAAGAAGATGGCCATCAAGGAGTTCCTGGAGACCGGGCAGAAGGGCATCCGTATCGCGCACCTGATGACCGCGTGCGTGGACGAGTTCAGCGAGAACGAGGACCTGCCGAACACCACCAACCCCGACGACTGGGCGCGGATCTCCGGCAAGAAGGGCGAGCGGATCGTCTACATCAGGACCCTGGTCTCCGGCAAGCAGGGCACCGAGGCCGGGCGGTCGATCGACACTGTCGCCAATACCGGGCAGTACCTCTAGATCGTGTCCGCAGGAGGCGCTCGTCCCGTAGCCAGCTGGCCGGCACTAGGCTCGTGGTCATGAGCGTGCGCCGGGTGATGGGGACCGAGACCGAGTATGGCATCTCGGTGCCCGGCCAGCCGGGGGCGAACGCCATGGTCACGTCGTCTCAGGTGGTCAACGCGTACCAGGCGGCCACCTCGGCGCGGACCAGGCGGGCGCGGTGGGACTTCGAGGAGGAGAACCCGCTGCGCGATGCCCGGGGCTTCGACCTGGCCCGGGAGTCGGCCGATGCCACCCAGCTGACCGACGAGGACCTCGGCCTGGCCAACGTGATCCTGACCAACGGGGCCCGGCTGTACGTGGACCACGCCCACCCCGAGTATTCGGCGCCCGAGACGACCAACCCGCGGGACGCGGTGATCTGGGACAAGGCGGGCGAGCGGGTGATGGCCGAGGCGGCCGCGCGGGCGGCCACCGTGCCGGGCAGCGCCCCCATCCAGCTGTACAAGAACAACACCGACAACAAGGGCGCCTCCTACGGCACTCACGAGAACTACCTGATGCGGCGGGCCACGCCGTTCGCCGACATCGTCCGGCACCTGACCCCGTTCTTCGTATCCCGCCAGGTGGTCTGCGGTGCGGGCCGGGTGGGCATCGGCGCGGACGGCCGGGATGACGGCTTCCAGATCAGCCAGCGGGCCGACTTCTTCGAGGTCGAGGTGGGCCTGGAAACCACGCTGAAGCGGCCCATCATCAACACCAGGGACGAGCCGCACGCCGACCCGGAGAAGTACCGCCGGCTGCACGTGATCATCGGCGACGCCAACATGAGCGAGATCAGCACGTATCTCAAGCTCGGCACCACGGCCCTCGTGCTGGCCATGATCGAGGACCGGTTCCTGGGCGGCGACCTGTCGGTCGAGTCCCCGGTGGCCGAGCTGCGCACGGTCTCGCATGACCCGTCCTGCCGGCATCAGATCACGTTGCGTGACGGCCGGAAGATGACCGCCGTCCAGCTCCAGATGGAGTACCTGGAGCTGGCCCGGAAGTACACCGAGGACAAGTTCGGCTCGGACGTGGACGAGATGACGACCGACGTGCTGGCCCGCTGGGAATCGGTGCTGGCCCGGCTGGCCGAGGACCCGATGCTGCTGTCCCGCGAGCTGGACTGGGTGGCCAAGCTCGAGCTGCTCGAGGGCTACCGGACCAGGGACGCGCTGAGCTGGGGGCATCCCCGGCTGCAGCTGGTCGACCTGCAGTACTCCGATGTCCGCCCGGACCGCGGCCTGTACAACCGGCTGGCCGCCCGGGGCCGGATCACCCGGCTGGTCGGCGAGGCCGAGGTGGCCCGGGCCGTCGAAGCCCCGCCGGACGACACCCGGGCCTACTTCCGCGGCCGCTGCCTGCAGCAATACCCGGAATCGGTGGCCGCGGCGTCCTGGGACTCGGTGATTTTCGACATACCCGGCCGGGAATCCCTGCAGCGGGTGCCCACCCTGGAGCCGCTGCGGGGCACCAAAGCCCACGTCGGCGGTCTGCTGGACCGGTGCCGGACCGCGGCCGAGCTCGTCGCCGCGCTGACCGGCCAGGGCTGACCCGGCAGGCGATACCCGATTTAAGGGTTGGACCGGGCACCGGCAGGCGAGGATACGGTTAAGCCGAGGACGACCTTGGATCACGGAGGTTTCTGACATGGCGACAAAGGACACCGGTGGCCAACGGCAGGGTTCCAGGCGTACCGAGGAGACCGAGGATACCGAGCCGCAGGCCACGGGTGACGTCAAGGAGCGCCAGGAGAAGCTGGCCGATGACGTGGACGCGATCCTCGACGAGATCGACGAGGTGCTCGAGGAGAACGCCGAGGAGTTCGTCCGCTCCTATGTGCAGAAGGGCGGGCAGTGAGCGCTGCCTGGTTCGCCACAAGCTGACACGGCTGGCCCGCACCGGCGGCGCGGGTGACGCCGGGCGGCAGTAAGGTCAGGGCAGGGCAACGGTTAACCGGGAGGACTCGGCGTGGGTGGCGGTTTCTTCGGCGAGAAGTTCACCTCGATGTGCCTGAACGCGGGCACCTCGTCGTTCGCGGACCTGGTCGCTTCCTGCGCCCCCGACCTGCTGCCCGGGGCGGCCGCTGCGGCCGCGGACCCGGCCGTGGCCGCCCAGCTGCGGCACGGCACGACGATCGTGGCCGTCCGGTTCGGCACCGGGGTGGTGATGGTCGGCGACCGCCGGGCCACCGCGGGCAACATGATCGCCCAGCACGACATCGAGAAGGTGTTCCGCAGCGACGACTTCTCCTGCGTGGGTATCGCCGGCGTGGCCGGGATCGGCCTGGAGCTGGTCCGGCTGTTCCAGCTGGAGCTCGAGCACTACGAGAAGCTCGAGGGGCGGACGCTGTCCCTGGAGGGCAAGGCCAACCGGCTGTCCGCGTTCGTCCGCGGCAACCTGAGCGCGGCCATGCAGGGGCTGATGGTCGTCCCGCTGTTCGCCGGCTTCGACGAGGAAGCCGGCCACGGCCGGATCTTCAGCTACGACGCGACTGGGGGCCGGTACGAGGAGCGCCCGTACTACGCGGTGGGGTCCGGCTCGGTGTTCGCCCGTGGCGCGCTCAAGAAGCTCTACAGCGACGGCATGACCAGCGACGATGCTGTGCTGCTGTGCATGCAGGCGCTGTATGACGCGGCCGACGACGACTCCGCGACCGGCGGCCCGGACCTGGCCCGGCACATCTACCCAGTGATCGCGGTCATCACCGCGGACGGGTTCCAGCGGCTGTCCGAGGCGGAGGCGGGGGAGTACGCCCGGGCTGTGGTCGAAGAGCGGATGAGCTCCCCGGACGGCCCGCGCGCGCCACTGCGGCCGCCTGCGTAACAGCCTGACCAGCCCAGCACACGAGTAGGGGTAAATGCCCGGTGACTATGCCGTTCTATGTCTCGCCCGAACAGGCGATGAAGGACAAGGCGGATTACGCGCGGAAGGGCATCGCGCGGGGCCGTAGCGGGGTGGTGATCCAGTACGACGAAGGCATCCTGTTCGTGGCGCCGAACCCGTCCGGCGCGCTGCACAAGATCAGCGAGATCTACGACCGGATCGCGTTCGCGGCGGTGGGCCGGTACAACGAGTTCGAGAACCTGCGCAAGGCCGGCGTCCGGTACGCGGACATGACCGGCTATCAGTACGACCGCAGCGACGTTACGGCCCGCGGGCTGGCCAACTGGTACGCCCAGGTGCTCGGGTCTATCTTCACCGAGAGCAACAAGCCGTTCGAGGTCGAGCTGGTGGTGGCCGAGGTGGGCGAGTCACCCGCCACCGACCAGATCTACCGGATCACGTTCGACGGGTCGGTCGCCGAGGAGCACGGCTTCGTGGCCATGGGCGGCCAGGCCGACCGGGTCACCGGGGTGCTCAAGGACCGCTACTCCGACGGGCTGACGCTGGTCCAGGCGCTGAGCGCCGCGATCGCCGGGCTGTCCGGGCAGAACAACGGCGAAGGAGCCGACCTGTCGGCCGGCCAGCTGGAGGTGGGCATCCTGGACCGGGACCGGGTGCACCGGACGTTCCGGCGGCTCACCAGCTCCCGGCTCGAGGTGCTGCTGGCCGAGGCCCGCGGCGGGTCCGCCACCCCGGCCGCCCCGGTAGCCCCACCGCCCGGGGAACCGGCCAGCCCCGACGACACCAGCACCACGCCTTAGTATCCGGGGGGGCGGCCCCCCTGGACCCCCCGATCGCCGCTTCGCGCCGAACGTCGGCTCGGCGAGCACCCGCCTGCGGCGGGCCCCGCCTCACCGACGAGGCGCCCGTACTTCGCTCAGATAAGAATCTGGACTGGGTTTTCCAGCAGCTCCTGCAGCGCGGCCAGCCAGCGGGCCGCGGTCACGCCGTCCACCGGGCGGTGATCGACCGACAGCGTCACCGTCATGACCTGGCCGGCCAGCACCGCGCCGTCCTGCACCACGGGCGCGTCCCGGACCGCGCCGACGGCCAGGATCGCGGCCTGCGGCGGGTTGATGATGGCGGCGAACTCCTCGACGCCGTACATCCCGAGGTTGGTGACGCTGATCGTGCCGCCCTCCAGCTCGTCCTGGCGCAGCCGTCCGTCCCGGGCCCGGGCGGCCAGGTCCCGGGTCTGGGCCGCGACCTGGGTGATGGTGTGCGCGGTCACGTCGCGCAGCACGGGCGTGACCAGCCCCCGGCTGGTGGCCACCGCCACCGCGACGTCTACGGTGCCGAACGTGCGCACCGCGTCCGGGGTCCAGCTGACGTTCATCTCGGGCACCCGCTGGTGGGCGGCGGCAGCCGCCTTGACCACCAGGTCGTTCAGGGACACCTGGCTGGCTGGCGGGCCGGCGTTGATCTCGGCCCGCAGCGCGGCCAGCCGCCCGGCCCGGACCGTGGCCCGCAGGTAGAAGTGCGGGGCGGTCTGCTTGCTTTCCACCAGCCGGGCGGCGATGGCCCGGCGCGCCCGGCTGTGCGGGATCTCGCCGTCAGCCGGCGGTGCGACGAGGGCCGGGGCCGCGACTACGGCTGCCACCGGAGCCGGAGCCGGGGCCGGGGCCGGAGCCGGGGCTGGGGCCTGGGCTGCGGCCGCGGCCTCGACGTCGCGGCGCAGGATGCGCCCACCAGGCCCGGTCCCGGTGATGGTGCCCACGTCCAGGCCGGACTGCCTGGCCATCCGGCGGGCCAGCGGGCTGGCGTAGACCCGGCCGTTGCCAGGCCTGGCGGCAGCGGGCAGGCGGGAATCGGCCAGCAGCGCGTCAAGGTCCCCGAGGGCCTCGCCGGGCTGGCCGAGTACCGCGATCGGCGCGCCCACCTCGACGTGCGCGCCCGGGGCGGCCAGCGTCTTGAGCAGCACGCCGGCGTCCTCGGCCTCGACGTCCACCACGGCCTTGTCCGTCTCCACGGTGGCGATGGTGCCGCCCGCGGCGAACTCGGCGCGCTCGGCCACCATCCACTCCGCGAGCACGGCCTCCGTCGCGCCGGCCGCGACCTCGGGCATGCGCAGCAGCCGGGGCATGTCAGTACCTCGCGATCTCGGCCAGCGCGGCGGCAACTTCCTCCTGCTGGGCGATGGCGGCCCGCTCCAGCACCTGGCTGATGCTCGGCGACGCCTCCCCGCCGGTGACCCGCCACACCGGCGCGTCGAGCAGGTCAAAGAACCGCCGCTGGATCTCGTCGGCCAGCCAGCCGCCGTACGACGTGCCGCGCGCCCCCTGCTCGGCGATCAGGATCTGGTTCGTCTTGGCCAGCGACTGCTCGATGGCGGCCCAGTCGAGGCTGGCCCGGTCCAGCCAGCGCAGGTCGATCACCTCGGCGTCCACCTGCCCGAACTGCTCCACCGCGGCCAGCACGTGCGGGACCATCCCGAGGTAGCTCAGGATCGTGACGTCCGTGCCGGGCCGCCGCACCGCCGCCTGGCCGACCGGCAGGTAGTAGTCGTAGTCGTCCACCGGCCCCGGCCCGGCCGAGTTGTACAGGTCGACGTGCTCCAGCACCAGCACCGGGTCCTGGCAGCGCAGCGCGGTGTTCATCAGGCCGACGTAGTCGTACGGGGTGGACGGGGCGGCGATCCGCCAGCCGGGGCTGGTGGCGAAGATGCCGGCCGGGTCCATCGAGTGCTGCGAGCCGTACCCGGTGCCCATGGCCACCTTGCTGCGCAGCACCAGCGGCACGCCGGACTCGCCGCCGAACATGTGCCGCGCCTTGCCGATCTGGTTGAACAGCTGATCCGCGGCCACCCACATGAAATCGGCGTACATGAACTCGACCACCGGGGTGAACCGGCCGTCCAGCGCGATCCCGCCGGCCAGCCCGGCGAACGCGTTCTCGCTGATCGGGGTGCCGAGCACCCGGCCCGGGAACCGGGCCGGCAGGCCACGGGTGGCGCCGTTCGTGCCGCCGTTGAGCCGGTGCACGTCCTCGCCCAGGACCACGACGCCCGGGTCGGTATCCATCCGGCGGCCCATGACCGCGGCCACCGCGTCGATGAACTTGGTCTCCTGGACCGGCACCGCGTAGCCGTCCGCCGCGGCCAGCCGTACCCCGTCGAACTCGCTGAGATCGCCGCGGACGCCGGTGTCCACCCAGCCCGGGTCGGGCCACTCTGACGGCCTGATCTGCCGCTGGCCAGGCTTGCCGCCGGGCGCCGGCTCCAGCAGGACCTGGCCGATCTCGGCCATGACGGCCTGGGCCGCGGTCACCGCGCGCGCCGTCTCCTCCGGCGTCATCAGGCCACGCCGCTCGAGGTGGGCGGCGGCCTGCCGGAGCGGGTCGCGGTCCCGCCAGGCCCGCTCCTCGGCTTTGTCGCGGTAGCCGAACGCGCTGCCGGGGTAGCCGCCGTTCTGGTGGAAGTACCGGTACGTGTCGGCCTCGACCAGGGCCGGGCCGCCCCCGCCGCGCAGGTGCGCCACGGCCTCGGACATGGCCAGGTAGACGGCCAGCGGGTCCATGCCGTCCACCTTCCAGCTGGCGATGCGGAAGCCGGGGCCGCGTGCCGAAAGCCGCGGCTCGGCGGTGGACTCGTGCACCGAGGTGGACACCGCGTACTGGTTGTTCTCGATGAAGAAGCAGACCGGCAGGGACCAGGCCGCGGCCAGGTTCATCGACTCCAGCGTGGAGCCGATGTTGACCGCGCCGTCGCCGAAGTAGGTCACCGAGACCGCGTCGGTCCCAGCCTGCCGGTGCGACCACGCGAACCCGGCCGCCTGCGGGACGCCGCCGCCCACGATGGCGTTGGTGCCCATCGCGCCGGCCTCCTTCCACCGCAGGTGCATCGACCCGCCCCGGCCGTGGCCCCAGCCGCGGTCCAGCCCGCAGATCTCGGCCAGGGTGCGCAGCAGCACATCGCGCACTGCCCCGGACGGCGCGGCCAGCGGGTCCATGCCCTTCGGCTCGACGTGGCCGAGCGCCTTGGCCAGGAACTGATGATGGCCCCGGTGCGACCCGTTCACCGTGTCCTGGCTGGTGAGCGCGAGCACGCTGCCGACCGCGCCGCCCTCCTGGCCGATGCTGGAGTGCGCCGGGCCGTGGATCAGGCCCGCCCCGGCCAGGTCGAGGACGTACTCCTCGAACGTGCGGATCCAGACCAGCTGGGCGTAAATGGTGCGCAGCAGGGCCGGGTCGGCCGCGTCCCAGTCGGCCGCCCCGGCCACTACCTCGACCCAGGGGGCGGCCGGTTCGAGGGCGCGGTGCTCGGGCACGCTGGCCTCCTTCGATCGCAAGAATTGGATCCAAAACTATACCTAACGCCGCTCAGACGCTAGTGTTAGTCAGCGGAGCCTCCAGAACTTGGGGCTGATTGGATCCGAAATGGGGTGAGCATGGGCCTGCCCGGGTTGCGCCGGATGGATCACGTCGGGTTCACCGTGCCCGACCTGGACGAGGCGCACCGGTTCCTGGTCAACGTGCTCGGCTGCGAGTACCTGTACTCACTTGGCCCGTTCCGGCACGACGATTCTGACTGGATGCGCACCCACCTGAACGTGCACCCGCGCGCCGTAATGGTGGAGAACCGCTGGTTCCGGTGCGGCGACCAGGCCGTGTTCGAGGTCTTCCACTACACCGCCCCCGGCCAGCGGGACGCGATCCCGGGCAACAGCGACATCGGCGGGCACCACATCGCGCTGTACGTCGATGACCTGGATGCGGCCATCGAGCACCTGCTGGCGTTCGGCATAAAAGTGCTGGCCGGGCCGACCGCGAGCACCGGCCCGGCGGCGGGGAACCGGTGGATCTACTTCCTCAGCCCCTGGGGCATGCAGTTCGAGCTGGTCTGCTACCCGGGCGGCAAGGCCTGGGACCGGGCCCACCGGTGACCGGCGGCCGCAGCGTGAGCACCGCGCGGGTGGCGTCCTACCTGCGCGGGGCGATCCTCGGCGGCCAGCTCAGGCCGGGCGACCGGATCCGCCAGGAGGAGGTGGCCGACCGGCTCGGCGCCAGCCGGCTGCCAGTCCGGGAGGCGCTGCGGATGCTGGCCGCCGAAGGGCTCACCGAGCTCGAGCCGCACAAGGGGGCCCGGGTGCCGCGGCTGACCCGCCATGAGGTGGACGTCATCTACCAGATGCGGGAACGGCTGGAGCCGCTGGCGCTGGCGGAAAGCCTGCCCCGGCTGGACGCTGGCGACCACGAGCAGCTGGGCCAGCTGCAGCAGCGCATGGAGGACGGCGGCGACCTGGAGAGCTTCCTCGGCCTGGACCGGGAGTTCCACCTGCTGACCTACCGTGGCTGCCCGGTGGAGCCGCTGAACTCGGTGGTGACCCGGCTGTGGAATTCCACCCAGCCCTACCGGCGCAGCTACGTCACGCTTGGCGGGCCGGACCGGATGTGGCTGGTCAACGCCGAGCACCGGCTGATCCTCGACGCGGTGCTGCGGCGGGACGCGGCGGACGGCGAGCGCTACCTGGCCGGGCACATCCGGCGCACCCGGATCGAGCTGAGCCACCACCCGGAGGTGTTCACATGAACGCAGGAACCGCTCCCGGCCGGCCGCTGGCGGCGCCCGGCCACATGGGGGTCGACTACGAGCAGCGGGTGGACTTCGCCCGGCTGCGCGAGTACCGGAACGCACGGGCGCGCGCCGCGCTGGAGGGCAGCGAGTGCGGCGCGTTCCTGCTGTTCGACTTCTACAACATCCGGTACACCACACACACCTGGATCGGCGGTGCGCTGGGCGACAAGATGATCCGTTACGCGCTGCTGGCCCGCGGCCGCGACCCGGTGCTGTGGGACTTCGGCTCCGCGGTCAAGCACCACAAGCTGTACTCGCCATGGGTGCCGGCGGAGAACTACCGGGCCGGGTTCCTCGGCTTCCGCGGCGCGGTGGCGCCCAGCGTCGGGCTGATGCGTGACGCGGTAGCGGAGATCAAGTCTCTGCTGGCCGAGGCGGGCGTGGCCGACCTGCCGGTCGGGGTGGACATCGTCGAGCCGCCGTTCCTGTTCGAGATGCAGCGGCAGGGCCTGCGGGTGGCCGACGCCCAGCAGCTCATGCTGGACGCGCGGGTGATCAAGTCGCCGGACGAGATCACGCTGCTGACCCAGGCCGTGGCCATGGTGGACGGGGTATATCAGGACATCGTGGAGCGGCTCAAGCCCGGCGTCCGGGAAAACGAGATCGTGGCGCTGGCCAACCAGCGGCTCTACGAGATGGGCTCGGACCAGGTCGAGGCGATCAACGCGATCTCCGGCGAGCGCTGCAACCCGCACCCGCACAACTTCACCGACCGTCTCATCCGCCCCGGCGACCAGGCGTTCTTCGACATCATCCACTCCTTCAACGGCTACCGCACGTGCTACTACCGCACGTTCTCGGTGGGCAGTGCCACCCCGGCCCAGCGGGCCGCGTACCAGCAGGCGCGGGAGTGGATGGACCGCGGCATCGACGGGATCCGGGCCGGGGCAGGCAGCGACGAGATCGCGGCGCTGCTCCCGGCGGCCGGGGAGTTCGGCTTTGGCAGCGAGATGGAAGCGTTCGGCCTGCAGTTCGCGCACGGGCTCGGGCTGGGCCTGCACGAGCGGCCGATCATCTCCCGGCTGAACTCGTTCACCGAGCCGGTCGAGCTGCAGGCCGGGATGGTGTTCGCGCTGGAGACCTACTGCCCGGCCACGGACGGCTTCTCGGCCGCGCGGATCGAGGAAGAGATCGTGATCACCGAGAACGGCCCCCGGGTGCTGACCCTGTTCCCGGCCCAGGAGCTGTTCGTGGCCAACCCGTATTAGGGTCGTAACGGTAGGCCAGACCATGGAGGACGAGTGACTACGGCGGACCTGACAGCTACCGCGGGCATCGAGGTGCCCACCGGCCTGCTCATCGGCGGGGAATGGATCAAGGGCGGCGCCGGGGTGATCGGTGTGACCGACCCGGCCACCGAGGAGACCATCGCGGAAGTCGCCGACGGCACGGCGGACGACGCGCTGGAGGCGGTCGCCGCGGCGCACGCCGCGCTGCCTGGCTGGGCCGCGACCCCGCCCCGGCAGCGGGCCGAGTGCCTGCGCCGGGCCTGGCAGCTGATGACCGAGCGGTCCGAGGCGATAGCCAGGCTGATGGTGCTGGAGAACGGCAAGGCGCTGCCCGACGCCCGGGCCGAGGCCACGTACGCGGCCGAGTTCTTCCGCTGGTACGCCGAGGAGGCGGTCCGGCTGGACGGCTTGCTGGTCACCGCGCCAGCCGGCGGCTACCGGATCATGGTCCAGCACCAGCCGGTCGGGGTCAGCGTGCTCATCACGCCGTGGAACTTCCCGGCTGCGATGGCGACCAGGAAGATCGGCCCGGCGCTGGCCGCGGGCTGCACCGTGGTGCTCAAGCCGGCCAAGGAGACCCCGCTGACCGCGCTGGCCGTGGCCGACCTGCTGCGCGAGGCCGGCGTGCCGGACGGGGTGGTCAACGTGGTGACCACGTCATCGGCCAGCCGGTTCAGCGGTGCCGTGCTGGCCGACCCGCGGGTGCGCAAGCTGTCCTTCACCGGGTCCACCGAGGTCGGCCGGGTGCTGCTCAAGGCGGCCGCCGACCGGGTCATCAACTGCTCGATGGAACTGGGCGGCAACGCGCCGTTCCTGATCTTCGAGGACGCGGACATCAAGGCCGCGCTGGACGGCGCGTTCCTGGCCAAGATGCGCAACGGCGGCGAGGCGTGCACCGCGGCCAACCGGTTCTACGTGCACGAGGCGGTGGCCGACGAGTTCACCGCGGCGTTCGCGGCCCGGCTCGGCGCGCTCAAGATCGGCCCGGGCCTGGACCAGGGCACCGAACTCGGCCCGCTGGTCAACGAGGACACCCGGTCCAAGGTGGCCAGCCTGGTCGAGGAGGCGGCCGCGGCGGGCGGCCGGGTGCTCACCGGCGGCACCGCCCCGGACCGGCGTGGCTACTTCTACGCGCCGACCGTGCTGGATAACGTGCCGCCCGGGTCCGGCATCCTCAGCGAGGAGATCTTCGGGCCGGTCGCGCCGATCGTCCGGTTCAGCTCCGACCAGGAGGCCATCAGCTGGGCCAACGACACCGAGTTCGGCCTGGTGTCCTACGTGTACTCCCGGGACCTGCGCCGTGCGCTGCGGGTGTCGGAAGCGCTGGAGGCCGGCATGGTCGGCATCAACCGCGGCGTGGTGTCCGACCCGGCGGCGCCGTTCGGCGGGGTCAAGCAGTCCGGGATCGGCCGTGAGGGGGGCCATGACGGGATGCTGGAGTTCACCGAGTCCAAGTACATCGCGGTCGACTGGTAGCCCGGCACGGCCTGACCCGGCACCCCTGCTGGCGCTGACCGGTCCGCGCGTGACATAGGGTCTGGTGAGCGACCATGGACAGACGAATCTTCGGCCTGGAAAACGAATACGGGGTCACCTGCACCTTTCGCGGCAGCAGGCGGCTGTCCCCGGACGAGGTAGCCAGGTACCTCTTCCGCCGCGTGGTGTCCTGGGGCAGGAGCAGCAATGTGTTCCTCCGCAACGGCGCCCGGCTGTACCTCGACGTGGGCAGCCACCCGGAGTACGCCACCCCGGAGTGCGACAACATCCTGGACCTGGTGGTCCATGACAAGGCCGGCGAGCGGATCCTGGAAGGCCTGCTGGTGGACGCCGACCGGCGGCTCCGCGAGGAGGGCATCGCCGGGGACATCTACCTGTTCAAGAACAACACCGACTCGGCGGGCAACTCCTACGGCTGCCACGAGAACTACCTGGTCGGCCGGCACGGCGAGTTCGGCCGGCTGGCCGACATCCTGATCCCGTTCCTGGTCACCCGGCAGGTGATCTGCGGCGCGGGCAAGGTGCTGCAGACCCCGCGCGGCGCGGTGTACTGCGTCAGCCAGCGGGCCGAGCACATCTGGGAAGGGGTGTCCTCTGCCACCACCCGGTCCCGGCCGATCATCAACACCCGGGACGAGCCGCACGCCGACGCGGAGCGGTTCCGGCGGCTGCACGTGATCGTGGGCGACTCGAACATGAGCGAGACGACCATGCTGCTCAAGGTGGGCGCGACCGACCTGGTGCTGCGCATGGTCGAGGCGGGCACGGTGATGCGCGACCTGACCCTGGAGAACCCGATCCGGGCCATCCGGGACGTAAGCCACGACATGACCGGCCGGCGCCGGGTCCGGCTGGCCAACGGCCGGGAGGCCAGCGCGCTGGACATCCAGCGCGAGTACCTGGCCAAGGCCAAGGACTTCACCGACCGGCGCGGCGCCGACGCGATCACCCAGCGGGTGCTCGACCTGTGGGAGCGCACCCTGCTGGCCGTGGACACCGGCGACTTCGGCCTGGTTGACCGGGAGATCGACTGGATCACCAAATACCAGCTGATCGAGCGGTACCGGGCCAAGCACGACCTGCCGCTGGCCTCGCCCCGGGTGGCCCAGCTCGACCTGGCCTACCACGACGTGCACCGCGGCCGCGGCCTGTACTACCTGCTGCAGCGGCGCGGCGCGGTGGCCCGGACGGCCCGGGACATCGACATCTTCGAGGCCAAGTCGATCCCGCCGCAGACCACCCGGGCCCGGCTGCGCGGTGAGTTCATCCGGCGGGCCCAGGAGCGGCGCCGCGACTTCACCGTGGACTGGGTGCACCTCAAGCTGAACGACCAGGCCCAGCGGACGGTGCTGTGCAAGGACCCGTTCCGCAGCGTGGACGAGCGGGTGGAAAAGCTCATCGCCGGGATGTGACAGTTCGTCCCCGCACTGCAATGGCCTGGCAAACCGAAGCTGGGCGCCGCGCCCAGATGATGCCGGTAGGCTGGCGACGCTCACAATCAGAGATGACAAGGTTTCCCATGCGACGCATTGCGGTACTGCTTACTGCCCCGCTGCTGGCTGCGGCCCCCCTCGCCGTGGCTGCGTGCGGGTCATCCGGCTCCTCCTCGACCCCGGCCGTCACGGTGAGCGGCCAGTTCGGCCAGAGCCCCAAGATCAGCATTCCGGCCCAGCAGGCCAGCAGCAACCTCACGGTCAAGACCCTGATCAAGGGGACCGGCCCGGCGCTGAGCAGGTCAGACGCGTTTGTCGGCAACTACGCGGTGTACATCTGGAGCGGGAAGACGCACAAGCTCGCGCAGAGCACGTTCCAGACCAAGACCCCGCAGCTGTTCAGCGGGACGCTGCTGCCCGGGCTGGAAGACGCCCTGCAGGGCAAGAAGATGGGCAGCCGGGTGCTGGCCGTCATCCCGCCCAAGGACGGCTACGGCAAGACGGGGAACTCCTCGGCCGGCGTCAGCGCGTCCGACACCCTGGTCTTCGTCATCGACATGATCAAGGAGTTCGGCAACACGCAGGGCGCGGCCGGCTCGCAGGTGTCCAACGGCGGCGGCACGCTGCCCACGGTCTCGGCCAAGTCCGGGGCCATGCCGGTGATCAAGATCCCGCCGTCGTCGGTCAAGCCGCCGACCGGGCTGGTGACCAAGACGCTGATCAAGGGCTCCGGGCCGGTGGTGACCAAGGGCCAGACCGTGGTCACCCAGTACGTCGGCGCGATCTGGCGGACCGGCAAGGTATTCGACTCGTCCTGGTCCCGCGGTGAGCCGTTCGGCTTCACCGTCGGCGTCACGCCCAGCCAGGTCATCACCGGCTGGGACAAGGGCCTGGTCGGGCAGACGGTGGGCAGCCGGGTGCTGCTGGTCGTGCCGCCCGCGGACGGCTACGGCAAGACCGGCAGCGCGCAGGCGGGCATCAAGGGCACTGACACGCTGGTGTTCGTAGTGGACATCCTGGGCGCGGTCAGTCCAGCTGGGAGCTGACCCGGCCGGCCTGCTGGGAGCTGGCCGGGCCGGCCAGCCCGTCCAGCACCAGGCCGAGGCCGATGCCGACCAGCCAGGCGTCCTTGGCCAGCGGGACGCCTTGCTGGGTCGGCCGGAGGCTGCCCTCCAGCCGCATCCCGGGCGTCTTGAGGTACAGGCCGATCAGGCCGCCGGAGAACGCGGTCAGGGCCAGCCCGGCCAGCGCGGGGGGCACCACCGGCAGCAGCAGCGTGGTGCCCACCGCGATCTCCCCGGCGGCTAGCAGCCGGGTGAAGTCCTGCGGCTTCATCTTGCCCAGGAACGGGTACGTGCTGGCGGCCATGCCGTGCAGCCGGGCCGCGGTCTCCTCGTCGGCGTGCAGTTTGCCCACGCCTGCGTTGACGATGAACGCGCCGGTGGCCAGCCGGGGTGGCAGGGTGCGGAGAACTGATGCGAACCTCATGGTCAGGGCTTCCTTATTGCCGGGGACGAGACTCCTTTATTGTCCCCGCCGTTGCTCAGCCGGCCGTGAGCAGGGCGGCCGCGTGCCGCCCGGCCGCCGCGGCGGCCAGGAAGTAGGCCAGGTCCTGGTCGAGGCCGCGGCCCATGGAGGAGAGCGGGACCGGGCAGCCGCGCAGCGCCGTGGCCAGGCCCGCGACGCTGACGCTGACCAGCTGGTGCCGGCCCGCCAGCGCGGCGGCCTGGCTGGCCACCTGCGCGCCGAACTCACCGGGCAGCCCGGGGACGACCACGTCCGCGGTGGCCAGCGCGACCCGGCCATAGCTGGTCAGGCTGTGCTGCGATACCCCGCGGTGCCGGTCCCGCGGGTCCGCGTCGCTGACCCGCAGCGACGCGACCGGCCGGCCGCCGAGCACCGCGGCCGCGTTGACTGCCTCACCGCAGGCCACCCCGGAGAACCCCCACCGGGTCCCGGTGCCCACGTTGCCTGGTCCCTGGGTGACCACGATCACCCCGGCGCCCAGCACATGCCGCGCCGCGAGCAGCCCGCTGTGCACGGTGACCGTCTCCAGGTCGCCGCCGAACGCCTGTCCGGTGCTGACCGTGCCGCGCAGCCACCCGGCCGCCCGCAGCCCGGCGACCGTGCGGGAAAACCAGGCCGGCAGGGCCCCGCCGTCCAGCATCACGTACACCGCGGCGGGCGGGTCCGGGTGGCTGGCCCGCAGCCCGGCCAGGATGGCGGGCAGCGCCGAGTGCAGGTCCGCGATCACCACCGGCACCCCGCCGATGTCGTCCGCGCGGGCCAGCACCTGGTGGTGCGGGGAGTCCTGCTCGTCGGCGCTCTGCACGGTGGCCTGCAGCGGCGTGTAACGCGCCTTGACGATGTGACCGGGGCCGTCCGGATCGGCGGGCAGCCGGTCTGGCAGCGCCACCACCAGCGCATATCCGCCGGTGCCCAGCCCCTGGGCGAGCGCGGTGGTGTTCAGCAGCACCCGGTCACCGGGCCCGGGGCGGCCGGTCAGCCTGGGGTAGGCCAGCGCCCGGATCGTCCCGTCAACGGTACTGACGTCCAGTTCCACCGCCCCGGTCCACTCCCGGCGGGTGGTCAAAACTGTGCCACTGCGCCACCGAATCACACGGGCAGGGTAGCGTCATTGTCAACGGGCGGGATGTGGGCGAGGAACTGCGATGTCACGAAGGAAGACCGAGCGGCTGCTCGGTTTGGTGGTGTGCCTGCTGTCCAGTGAGCGGTACCTGACCGCCATCCAGATCCGCGAAGCCGTGCCCGGGTACCCGGAGTCGTTCGAGGCGTTCAAGCGGATGTTCGAGCGGGACAAGGAAGAACTGCGCGAGCTGGGCATCCCGCTGGAGACCGGGTCCAATTCGGCGCTGGACGAGGAGCCCGGCTACCGCATCCCGCGGCAGGCCTACGAGCTGCCGGAGATCCGGCTGGAGCCGGACGAGGCCGCGGTGCTGTCGCTGGCCGCGCGGGTGTGGCGGCAGGCCGAGCTGGCCGGCGCGGCGGCCGGGGCGCTGCTCAAGCTGCGCGCCGCCGGGGTGGACGCCGAGGAGACGCCGCAGCCCGGCATCGAGCCGCGGCTGGCCGGCGAGGCCGCGTTCGGCCCGCTGTGGGAAGCGGTACGGGACCGGCGGCCGGTCACGTTCGCCTACCGGGCGGCCGGCCGCAGCGAAGCGCAGCAGCGGCGGCTGGACCCGTGGGGCGTGGTCAACCGCCATGGCCGGTGGTACGCGGCCGGGCATGACACCGACCGGGACGCGGTGCGGGTATTCCGGCTCAGCCGGATCGAGGGCCCGGTCCGGTTCACCGGGCCGGCCGGGTCGGTGACCGTGCCGGAGGGCACCGACGTCCGGGAGACGGTCCGCGAATGGGACGTCCACCCGCCGCCGCAGCAGTCCGCGCTGCTCCGGGTCCGGCAGGGCGGGGGGCACGGCCTGCGCCGCTTCGCGAGCTCGGTGCGGCCGGACGGTGACGGCTGGGACCTGGTTGAGACCCGGTATTCCGACGTGGGCTGGTTCGCCGAGTACCTGGCCTCGTTCGGCCCGGCCGTGGTCGCGGTGCAGCCCGCCGACCTGCGCGAGGCGGTCATCCGGCAGCTCAAGGGGGCGCTGGCATGAGCGGGTCGCCGGCCCGGGCCGCCGTGGCCACCAGCTCGGGGCGGCTGCAGCGGCTGCTGGCCCTGGTGCCCTACGTGATGAGCCGCAAGGCGACCGGGCTGGCCGACACCGCCGCCGCGTTCGGGGTCACCGAGCGGGAGCTGGTCAACGACCTCAACCTGCTGTGGTGCGTGGAACTGCGCTCGCCGGAC
The DNA here is from genome assembly GCA_963834515.1 of uncultured Actinomycetes bacterium. Classification (GTDB taxonomy): domain Bacteria; phylum Actinomycetota; class Actinomycetes; order Streptosporangiales; family Streptosporangiaceae; genus RYN-230. Next base: position 660,738 of record CAWICB010000007.1, read on the forward strand.
CCGTACTGCCCGATCGACCTGTCCTACGAGGGCGGCGAGATCGTGGTCAGCCAGGCCGAGCAGATGGACCGCCCGCTCCGGCTGGCCGTGGACGAGGCCAGCGCGCTGCTGGTCGCGCTGCGCATGCTGGCCGAGGTCGGCGTGCCGGACGAGGGGTCCGCGCTGAGCCGGACCATCGCCAAGCTGGAGGCGGCGGCCGGGGAAGCGGCCGCGCCGAGCGCCCAGGTGGCGGTGCAGGTGGACAAGATCGCCCAGCAGGCGGTGCTGACCCAGCTGCAGGACGCGCTGGCCCGCGGCCGGCGGGTGCATTTGTCGTACTACGTTCCAGGCCGGGACGAGACCACCGAGCGCGACGTGGACCCGATGCGGCTGCTCGTGGTGGAGGGGCGTACCTACCTGGAGGGCTGGTGCCGGCTGGCCGAGGCGGTCCGGCTGTTCCGGCTGGACCGGGTGCTCGGCCTGCAGGTCCTCGACGTGGCCGCGGACGTCCCGGCCGAGGCGGAGCCGAAGGACCTGGACCAGGGGCTGTACCGGCCGGCGCCGGACGACCTGCGGGTGGAGATCGAGCTGGGCCCGCTGGGCCGGTGGGTGGCCGAGTACTATCCCTGTGAGGCCGTGGACGAGCTGGGTGACGGGCGGCTGCGGGTGAAATTGCGCACCCCGGACAGCGGCTTGGTCCGGGGGCTGGCGCTCCGGCTGGGTGAGAACGGCCGGATCACCGCGCCCGCCAGCCTGGCCACCCAGGTCAGAGGCGATGCGGCGGCCGCACTTGCCCAGTACGATTGATCGCGTTCACAATGACGGGATCGGGACTGTTGCCCCGGTTGGCTAAACCGTCACCGTAAGGTGACCCGGCTGACGCGCCGGACCGGATATGAAGGTCTCGCGTGTAGGCTCGGTCTGATAGTGACCCAGCGCGGGGGTGCACGCCCCCCGGTGAAGAGGGCGGAAATGATTGGCGACCTGTTCGACAGCCCGTGGAAGATCCTGATCGTCGCCGTCGTGCTGATCGTGCTGTTCGGGTCCAAGAAGCTGCCCGACGCGGCCCGGTCTCTCGGCAAGTCGATGCGCATCCTCAAGACCGAGGTCCAGGACCTGCACGGCGGGGACGAGAAGGCGGAGGCGAACCCGGCGCTCGCGGCCCAGCCCGCCCAGCCGGCCCAGCCGACCCAGGCTCAGGTGGACGCGCTGCAGCAGCAGCTCCGTGACCTGCAGGCCAAGGCGGACACCGCGCAGGGCGCGCCGGTGGAGACGCCGCGCACCCAGGCCAGCTGACCGCGGCCTCGCCCGGGATAACCGGCGATGGCAAAGCTGGGTGACAGCGTCCGTGGCGCGCGCGTGCTCAGCGCGCGGATCCGTGACCAAGCGGGCAACCCGGACGGCCGGATGCCGCTCATGGATCATATCCGTGAGCTGCGCAACCGGCTGGTCAAGATCGCGCTGGCGCTGCTGGTCGGCACCGGCATCGGGCTCATCCCGGCGGTGTTCGACCGGGTCTGGAACATCGTCCAGCACCCGTTCTGCTCGGCCACCATCAACGGCCACACCGGCTGCCATGTGATCGGTGACCAGCTCATCCTGCAGGGCGTGTTCGACCCGTTCATGCTCCGGGTGCAGATCGCGTTCTTCTTCGGGCTCATCGTGACCAGCCCGATCTGGCTGTACCAGCTGTGGGCGTTCGTGGCGCCCGGGCTGTACCGCCGGGAAAAGCGGTGGACGTACCTGTTCGTCGGCACCGCCGCGCCGCTGTTCGCCGCCGGGGCCGCACTGGCCTACTACGCGATGAGCCGCGGCCTGCGGTACCTGCTCGGCCTGGCCCCCGGGCACGTCCTCGTGCTGCCCAGCGTGTCCACCTACCTGAGCTACTTCACCGCCATGCTGCTCGGCTTCGGGCTGGCCTTCGAGCTGCCGCTGCTGCTGCTCATGCTCAACATGGTCGGCATCCTGAGCCACGCGTTCTTCAAGCGCTGGCGGCGGATGATGATCTTCGCGGTGTTCGTGTTCGCCGGCATCGCGTCACCCAGCCCGGACCCGCTGACCATGCTGCTGCTGGCCGTGCCGTGCCTGGTGCTGGTCGAGATCTCCGAGTTCATCATCTGGATCAACGACCGGCGGCGGGCCAGCCGGGCCTCGCTGTACGAAGGCCTGGACGACGACGAGCTGGCCCCGCTGGACGACGACGAACCGGTTGACCAGCACCACTGATCCCGGCGGTCAGCCCGCTCACTTAGGCTGGGTGGCATGTCAACGCCTGCCAGCCCGGCGCAGCGTTACGCCGCGTTCCGCCGGCAGGGCGAGGATGGTCCCGAGCTGGCCGCGTTCCAGGCGCTGTACGACTTCTCGTTCGACGACTTCCAGCGCCAGGCGTGCAAGGCGCTGAACGGCGGTCACGGCGTGCTGGTGGCCGCGCCGACCGGCTCGGGCAAGACGGTGATCGGCGAGTTCGCCGTGCACCTGGCCCTGGCCGAGGGGCGCAAGTGCTTCTACACCACGCCGATCAAGGCACTGTCCAACCAGAAGTACGGTGACCTGGTCCGCCGCTACGGCCCGGACCAGGTCGGACTGCTGACCGGGGACAACAGCATCAACGGCGAAGCGCCGGTGGTCGTGATGACCACCGAGGTGCTGCGCAACATGCTGTACGGCGGTTCGCCCACGCTGTCCGGGCTGGGCTACGTGGTGCTCGACGAGGTGCACTACCTGGCCGACCGGTTCCGCGGCGCGGTCTGGGAAGAAGTCATCATCCACCTGCCGGAGTCGGTCCGGGTCGTCGCGCTGTCGGCCACAGTGAGCAACGCCGAGGAGTTCGGCGACTGGCTGGCCCAGGTGCGGGGCGGCACGACCGTGATCGTGGACGAGCAGCGGCCGGTGCCGCTCTGGCAGCACATGCTGGTCGGCGGCCGGCTGTACGACCTGTTCATGGAGTCCGGGCCGTCCCGCGGTGACCGGGAGCGGCGGGCCCGGGTCAACCCGGAACTGCTCCGGCTGGCCCGGCGGGACGACTGGGCGGCGCGCAAGGCGCCCGGGCGGCCGGCCCGGGGCGGGCGGCGGCCGGCCCGGTTCCGCGCGCCGCGGCGGCCCGAGGTCATCGCGCGGCTGGATTCGGCTGGGCTGCTGCCCGCCATCACGTTTATCTTCAGCCGGGCTGGCTGCGAGGCCGCGGTCCGGCAGTGCCTGGACACCGGCGTCCGGCTCACCACCGCGGACGAGGCCGCGGCGATCACCAAGATCGCCGAGCGGCGCACCCGCGACATTCCCGAGTCCGACCTGCCCGTGCTGGGCTACCTGGAGTGGCTGGCCGGCCTGCAGCGCGGCATCGCGGCGCACCACGCCGGGATGCTGCCCACGTTCAAAGAGGTGGTCGAAGAGCTGTTCGAGGCCGGGCTGGTGCGGGCCGTGTTCGCCACCGAAACGCTGGCCCTGGGCATCAACATGCCGGCCCGGACGGTGGTCATCGAGCGGCTGGACAAGTGGAACGGGGAGAACCACGCCGACCTGACCCCGGGGGAGTACACCCAGCTCACCGGTCGGGCCGGGCGCCGTGGGATCGATGTGGAAGGGCACGCGGTGGTGCTCTGGCAGCCCGGCGTGGACCCGCTGGCCGTGGCTGGCCTGGCCGGCGCCCGGACCTACCCGCTGAACTCCAGCTTCCGGCCCTCCTACAACATGGCCGTCAACCTGGTCGGCCAGGCCGGCCTGGACAAGGCGGCCGCGCTGCTCGAATCGTCGTTCGCCCAGTTCCAGGCGGACCGTGCGGTGGTCGGCATCACCAGGCAGGCGCGCCGCACCCGGGCCGCCCTGGACGAGCTGGGGGTGGCCTGCGACCGCGGGGACTACGCGGAGTACCACGCGATCCGGCAGGAGCTGACCAGGCTGGAGGCTGACGCGGCCCGGGCCCGGTCGGCTGACCGGTGGGCTGAGGCCCGGCGGTCCCTGGAGCAGCTGCGCCGCGGTGACATCATCCTGGTGCCGGCCGGCCGCCGGCCCGGCCTGGCCGTGGTCCTCGACCCCGGCCTGGCCGCCGGGGCCCGCGGGCGGCCCCGTGCGGCGGCGGCGCACGACGGTAACGCGCCGCTGCCGCTGGTGCTCACGATCGGCCGCCAGGTCAAGCGGCTGTCGGAGGCCGACTTCCCGACCCCGGTCACCCCGATCGACCGGCTCCGGATCCCGAACAGCTTCAGCGCCCGGTCCCCGCAGCACCGCCGGGACCTGGCTATCAGCCTGCGCAACAAGCTGGCCGGCCGGGACATCCCGCGGCGCCCTCCAGCGCCGGCCCAGGCCCAGGACGAGATCGCCAGGCTGCGCCGGGAACTGCGCCAGCATCCGTGTCACGCCTGCCCGGACCGGGACGCGCACGCCCGGGAAGCGGAACAGCGGTCCCGGCTAGAACGCGAGGTGGCCAGCCTGGAAGCCAGCGTGGCCGTCCGGTCGCACGTGATCGCGCGGACGTTCCAGCGGGTCTGCGCGGTCCTGGAGCGGCTCGGCTATCTGGCTGGCGGCCAGGTCACCCCGGACGGCAGGCGGCTCGGCGATCTGTACACCGAGCTGGATCTGCTGGCCGCCGAGTGCCTGCGCCGCGGCCTGTGGGACGGGCTCGACCCGGCCGAGCTGGCCGCTTGTGTGTCCGTGCTCACGTTCGAGTCCCGGCAGAACGACGACGACGCCCTGCCCCGGCTGCCAGGCGGCCCGGTGCGGGCCGTCGTCGCGTCGATGATGTCGGTCTGGGGTGAGCTGGACGAGCTGGAGAAGCAGCACCAGCTGTCGTTCATGCGGCCGCCGGAGCCGGGCTTCGCGTGGGCCGCGCATGCCTGGGCCCGGGGCAAGCCGCTGGAGACGGTGCTGGACACACTGACCCCGGGCGACTTCGTCCGGGCCGTGAAGCAGCTCATCGACCTGCTCGGCCAGATCGCGGTCGCGGCCGGCCCTGGCTCGCCGCTGGCGGCCACCGCGCATGCCGCGGTGGACGCGCTGCGCCGCGGCGTGGTCGCCTATTCGTCCGTGGGGTGATGGCATGACTGACCTGACCGACTTCGCCCGGCTCGTCCCGGCCGAGCACGGGCTCAGCGTGGTGTCCACGGTGCGTGCCGATCACACCATCCAGGCCTCGGTGGTGAACGCCGGCGTACTCGAGCACCGCGGTCACCAGGTGGTCGGGTTCACCACCCGCGGGCAGGCCCGCAAGCTGGCCAACGTCCGGGCCCGGCCCCGGCTGGCGGTGACCATCCGGGCCAGCTGGGAATGGGTCACGGTCGAGGGGACGGCCGGGGCGATCGGGCCGGACGACCCGGCGGAAGGCTTCGACGCCGAAGCGGTGCGGCTGCTGCTCCGCGCGGTGTTCCGCGCCGCGGGCGGCAGCCACGAGGACTGGGACACCTACGACCGGGTGATGGCGGCGGAGCGGCGGGCCGCGGTCCTGGTCCAGCCGGCCCGGGTCTACTCCAACCGGTGACGCCGCCGGTGCGGTGGCGGGGGCGGTGGGGGCGCTGGCCCGGCCGGCACCGGGCCCGGCCAGATGAGCAGCACCGGGCAGGCCGCGTGGTCGACCACGAAGCGGGCCGCGTGGCCCAGGCTCTTCGGGCCCGCCGTGGCGCCCTCCCGGGCCAGCACGAGCAGGGCCGCCCCCCGGGCCGCGTCGACAACCTGGTGCTCGGGGCGGCCCCGTAGCTGGAGCCGCTGGGCCGGCAGGCCGAGCCGCTCGGCTGCCTCGGCGAAGACCCGCCCGGCCGCCGCCGCGGCCATGTTTTCCAGCTGGACGGCGGGGTCGGGGCGCGATCTGCCGAGCAGCGCGGTGTACGCGCCGTGCGCCGTCTCCAGCGCCACGGTGTCGGTCACGTACAGCAGCGTCACATCCTGATCGGCCGGGGCCAGCGAGCGGGCCGCATCCACGCACGCGGCCCAGGTGTCCTGGGTGATCCAGACGAGCACGGTCATGCTGCCCAGTGTCCCGCGCCGCCGCTGTTCAGGCGGCCGGGCTGGGCGGTGCCGGGTGGCCCGGGGCAGGCCGTGGCCAGCAGGTGGCGGGCCAGGGCGGCCAGCGCGGCGCGGTCCACGGACCCGGTCACGATGGGGGTGATGGCCGCGTCGCACGCGTAGCCTCCCGCGGCCCGGCCGGTCAGCCAGCCGGGCTGGCAGGCACCCGGCGCCGATCAGGCGGCGGCAGGCTTCCTCTAGCGCGTCGTGGCGGCGCTGCGGCGCGGTCCGCCCGTCCCCGGGGCCGGCCTTCTTGCCCAGTGCCTCTAACACCGCCGACAGGGCGGCGGCGCAGGCTGGGGTCAGGTCGCCTTCCAGCACCCCGGCGCCGCGGCGGCCAGCAGGATCTGGCCGGCGTCGTCCCGCTGGGCATCAGGCAGGGCGCCGGTCCAGGTGCAGAGGTGCTGGGCCCACGACGGCGAGATGGCCCCGGCGGCCAGCGCCCGGTCCACCGCCGGATGCGCGGCCAGGCGTTTCATCCAGCCCACCGCCCCGGCCGCCGCGCCCAGCGAGATCTGGGTCTGCCACTTCAGCCACGCCCGCGCGCTCTGCTGCCCGTCGTCCTCATCCGCGCCGCTGGCCGTGAACGCGGCCAGCATCCGGGCGTGCGCCGCCGTGTACGCCGCCTCCGCCCGGCCCAGCTCGCGCAGGCACTCCGCCTGCACCACCCCGGGCAGATCCCCGGCCGCCACCTGATTCCGGAACGCCAGCCCGGACCGCACCGCGGCCAGCGCCTCAGCCACGCTCGACGGCCCACGCCCGGTGCCCACGCTGACCAGCTCCTGCCCAGCTACAGCCACTAACTCGAAGCTAGGTTCGACTCTAGATGACCTATTCCGAGGGGCTGGCGGGTGTCGGCGATTGCTGGTGATGTCCGCTTGGCATCTGGACGGTGGGGCGCTGTGGCGGTTGATGTGCGGGTGGCTGTGCTGGTGCTTGCACCCGCCGGTTCTTGGGTGGGCATTCTGTCTAGGTGGCCGCTGTCAGTGAGGGGACGCGGGATGATGTCGCGTCCTGGCTGGAGATCGTGCGTGAGGTGGAGCCCCTGTTTGGGCCGATGCCTGATTTCGGATCGACGCTGCTCCGCAACATCAGCCGGGGCACGGCGCTGTGTGTCCGGGATGCGAGCGGTCAGGTCCTTGGCGGGGTGCTGCTGCGGGCTGCGCCGCATACCCAGATCACCTGGCTGGCCGTTCGGTCATCGGCTCGCCGCACCGGCGTCGGGCGGACGCTGGTCGGCGAGGCGCTGCGCCGGTGCCTGCCGCCGTGCGAAGTGCTGGCCGACACTTTCGGCGAGGACAACATCGAGGGTTACCCGGCGCGCCGGCTCTATGAATCCTTGGGCTTCGTGCCTGGGGAATGTCTGCCGGATGGCCCTGAGGGTGGCTCGCGCCAGCGGTTCCGGCTGCGGCGCCGGTGACGCCGGATGGGTGCGGCGGTCAGCGGAGCAAAAGTAAGGGCCTGGCCGGCGTGCCGGGCGGGGAAAGGTGGCGGAAGGTGCCCAGGATCGACGTTGCTGATCCGACGCCGAACCCGGAGGCTCTCGTGGACGCCGACCTGGACACCCTCGCCACCGCACTTTATGCCCGCACCGATGACCTGCTGAAGGCCGCGCCCGAACAGGCGCCCTGGCGGCCGGCGATTGGGATCTGCCCGCAGATCTCTGACGCCGAGCTGATGACCCTGGCGGTGATGCAGGCCTTGCTCGGGTTCGTCAGCGAGGCCCGCTGGCTGCGGTTCGCCGGCAAGCACCTGCGGCACCTGTTCCCCTAGCTGCCCGGTCAGCCCGGCTACAACAAGCGGCTGCGCAAGCTGGCCGCCACCATGGTGTGGCTGATCCGGGTCCCGGCCCAAGACACGGGCCTGCGGGCCGACGGCGTGTGGGCAGTGGACTCCACCCCGGTGGAATGCGGCCGGTCCAAAGAAACCGCCTGCCGCAGTGACCTGGCATGGTGGGCGGAGTACGGCTACTGCGCCAGCCACTCACGCTATTTCTGGGGGCTGCGGCCGCACCTGCTCACCACCGTGCATGGGCTGCCCATCGGGTTCGCCCTGGCCGGTGCCAAAGCCGATGAACGGCAGGTCCTGCTGTCCATCCTCGACGACCACGCCCTGCTGGCCGGCCGGACAGGGCAGATCATCATCAGCGATAAAACTACTACGGGCACGACTTCGAAGCCGCCCTCGCCAGAGCCGGCCTCGTGCTGCTGCGCCCGGCCCGCAAGGGTGAGAGCGCACGCCCCGGCGCCCGGTTCTTCAGGTCACTGCGGCAGATCATCGAGTCGGTCAACGACACCTTCAAAGGCCAGCTCGACCTCGAACGCCACGGCGGGCACACCCCGCCCGGCGTCATCGCCCGCATCCTCCAGCGCATCCTCGCCCTGACCGCCGCCATCTGGCACAACGACCAGACCAGCCAGCCGGTCATGCGCTCGCTGATCGCCTACGACCACTGAACCCTTGGAATCGTTCGTCTAGATCGTTGACCGGTAAGTCGGGGTGGCTCATGTGTGGTCTGGACACGCCGGACCAGATCGGTGACTGAGCGGCGAAGAGTGTCCAAGATCGGCGTGTCTACACACGTCTGACCTTGGGAAGTCATCGTGATCGCCGACCTGGACACTCTTCTGATCGCACTCTACGTGGAGCTGACCGACCGCATCATCCCCTCGCTGGGGAACGGCCGCCGCAGGCTGGGCCGCCCGCCGGAAGTGACTGACGCGGAACTGGCCTGCCTGGCGGTGGCGCAGGTGCTGCTCCGTTTTGACGATGAGCGGCACTGGCTGCGCGCCGCCCCAGCCCGGGTAGGGCACCTGTTCCCCCGGCTGCTTGGCCAAAGCGAGTACAACCAGCGGCTCAAGGCCGCAGCATCGCTAATGGAGGCCACCCTGCGGTGGCTCGCGGACCAGACGCCGGGCAGTGCGGAGATGCTGCGGCTGATGGATGCCACGCCGGTCCCGTGCGGCCAGTCCAAGGTCACCGCGAAGCGTTCGGGCCTGTTCAGCCACGCTGGCTACGGGTACTGCCCCAGCCATTCACGCTGGTATTGGGGATCCAAGCTAATGCTCATCGTGACCTGCGACGGGACCGTGACCGGGTTCTGCCTGGCCAACCCCAAGCTGGCAGGTGAGCGCGAGCAGGCACAGCGGATGATGGAACACCGGCCAGCGAACCGCCCGCGCCCTGGCACAGCGGTGGTCACGGACAAGGGCTTCGCCGGCGAGGACTTCGAGGGCTTCTGCACCAGCCCGGACCTCGGGCTGACCCTGATCCGCCCGGCCCGCAAGGACGAGAAACAGCCCCGCTACTTCCCGAACTGGCTGCGCCAGCGGGTTGAGGCCATCATCTGGACCCTCAAGAATCAGCTCGGCCTCGAACGCCACGGCGGCCGTGTCCCCGCGGGACTATGGACCCGCGTCGTCCAGCGCCTCCTCGCGCTCAACGCCGCGATCTGGCATAACTGGGCCATCGGCGCGCCCATCAAGCGATCTTTGACCGCCTACGATCATTGACCAGCCCAGACTTCCCGGTCAACGATCTAGTGGGAGCCACCGACAATTCATGCTGCTCGACGTGTGCCACCTTTTGTGGCACAGTTCGTGTCATGACGACTTCGGTGGAAGAACTCATGCAGAGTGCAGTGGATGCCCGGCGGGTAGCGCAGAACGCGATCCGGGTCGCGGTCCGCGAGGCGCGCGCGGCCGGCTGGTCCTGGGACCGGATCTCGGCCGCCTTGGGCGGGTCGCCGAACGGCGAGACGCTGCGCCGCAACTTCGGCGGCGGCGAGTAGCCGGTTGCGGACGGCCCGGCGGATGGCACGCTGGCCCGGTGACATCGAGCGAGCTGCGCGTCCGCCGGGCGCGTCCCGGCGACTGGGCCACCGTGCGTGATATCCGGCTGGCCGCGCTGGCCGACGCGCCAGACGTGTTCGCCTCGACGCTGGACGCGGAACTCGGCCAGCCGGAACCCGAGTGGCGGGCGCGGATCGGTGCGCTGCCCTGGTTCCTGGGCTTCGTGGGCGGCCAGCCGGCCGGCCTCGTCGCGGCCCTGCTCCCGCAGCCCGGGCCGGGCCACGACCCGGCCTGGCACCTGGTGTCCATGTGGGTCAGCCCGCACGCCCGCGGCAGTGGCCTCGCCGACCGGCTGGTAGCCGCGGTCACCGAGCAGGCCCGGCGGGCCGGCGCGGCCCGGGTGACGCTGTGGGTCACGGTCGGCAATGACCGGGCCCGCGCGTTCTACCGGCGGATGGGGTTCACGCCCACCGGCCGGCGCCAGCAGTACCCGCGGCCCGGCGCGGCCGCCCTGGACGAGGAGGAGTTCGGCTGCCCGCTGTCAGATCCGCAGCGCGGCCCATAGCGCGACCGTGGCCAGGGCCAGCCCGGCGGGCACGGTGAGCAGCCCCAGCCGGGTGAACTCGGCCAGGTCGATGTCGTGGTCACGGTCAGCCAGCAGGCGCCGCCAGAGCAGGGTGGCCAGCGAGCCCGCGTAGCTCAGGTTGGGGCCGAGGTCGACCCCGATCAGCGCGGCCAGCACCGGCCCGGGCCCGGCCGCGCCGGTGCCCAGCACGGACAGCAGGACCAGGATGGCGGGCAGGTTGTTCACCAGGTTGGCCAGCAGGGCGGCCAGGGCGGCGATGGCCAGCAGGGCGGGCAGCGTGTTGCCGGCCGGGATCAGCTGGGCGATAGCCGCGCCCAGCCCGTTCTGCACCACGGCAGCCACCACGATGCCCAGGCCCAGCACGAAGAGCAGGAACGGGATGCCGATGGCACGGATCACCCCGGCCGGCGTCTCGGCGCGGCGGGCCACGCCCCGCACGGCCAGCAGGCAGGCGCCGCCGAACGCCGCCCAGGCCGGGTTCAGGCCGGCCAGCGATGTGACCACGAAGCCGGCCAGCGTGGCCGTCACGGTGATCAGCGCGAAGCGCGGGAGGGCGGGGCCCGAGCCACCAGCGGGCCGTCCCCCGGCGGCCAGATCCGCGGCGAAGAACCGGCGGAACACCAGGTACTCGACCGCGATCGCGGCCAGCCACGGCAGTGCCATCAGCCCGCCGAACCGGATCAGGGTCAGCCCGGCGACCGAGAACGCGAGCAGGTTGGTCAGGTTGGACACCGGCAGCAGCAGCGACGCCGAATTGGCCAGATGAGTGCACGCGTAGACCTGCGGTTTGGGCCGGACCCGGAGCCGGGCCGCGGTGTCGTGCACGACCGGGGTCAGCAGCACCACCGTGGTGTCCAGGCTCAGCGCCGCGGTGGTCACCGAGGCGAGCCCGAACACGCCGCGGAGCAGCCGCACCGGCGACCCCCGGCTGGCCCGGGCCAGCCGGGCCGCGGCCGCGGTGAACAGGCCCTCCTGCTGGCAGAAGTGACTCAGCACCAGGATGGCGCCGAGAAAGGCCAGCACCGGGAGCAGCCGCCGGGCCGCCGCGCCGGCCTGGTGCGGCGCCAGCGCGCCGGTCAGGATCACGATGAGCGCCGCGGGTACCGCCACCGCCGCCTCGGGCAGCCGGCGGGGCCGGATGATCGCGGTGAGCAGCACCAGGCCCAGCAGCACGCAGGACAGTACCTCAGCAGCCGGGCCATGGAGCATCACAGGCACGATACCGGGGGTGCGCCGCGGCGCCCGGGCCAGCCTGGCAAGATGGCCCGGTGGGCCCGCTGATGCTGCTAGATACCGCCTCGCTGTATTACCGCGCGTTCTACGGCGTGCCGGACACGCTGACCGCTCCGGACGGGACCCCGGTGAACGCGATCCGTGGCCTGCTGGACATGATCGCCCGGCTGGTCCGGGCCCGGCCGCCCGGCGCGCTGGTGGCCTGCCTGGACGCGGACTGGCGGCCCGCCTTCCGGGTCGCCGCCATCCCGTCCTACAAGACGCACCGGGCCCGCCCGGATGGCACCGAAGAAGAACCGCCCGCGCTCACCCCGCAGATCCCGGTCATCGAAGAGGTCCTCCGCGCGATGGGCGTGGCCACGGCGGCCGCGGCGGGCTACGAGGCTGACGACGTGATCGGCACGCTCACCGCGCGGTCGGCGGGCCCGGTCAACGTGGTCACCGGGGACCGGGACCTGTTCCAGCTGGTGGACGACCGGCGGCCAGTGCGGATCGTCTACACCGCGCGCGGCCTGACCAAGCTGGACGTGGTGGATGAGGCGGCGGTGACCCAGCGCTACGGCATCCCCGGGCGGGCGTACGCCGATTTCGCCGTGCTGCGCGGCGATCCCAGCGACGGTCTGCCCGGGGTGCCCGGGGTGGGGGAGAAGACGGCCGCGGCGCTGGTCCAGGCGTTCGGCAGCATCGACGCGATCATCGATGCGCTGGACCGCGGGCACGGCGGTTTCCCGAAGGGCAGCCGGGCCAAGGTCGCCGCCGGGCGGGACTATCTGGTCGCCGCGGTGCCGGTAGTCCGGGTGGCGCCGGACGCCCCGGTGCCGGAGGTGTCCGGTGGCCTGCCGGCGGTGCCCGCTGACCCGGACCGGCTGGAGGCGCTCGACGCGCGGTGGGATCTCGGTTCATCGCTGCGCCGGGCGGTCAGCTCGCTGGCCGGCGCGGCGCGCTGAGCCTCAGAGCACCCGCAGCGCGACCAGGCAGGTGTCGTCTTCCGAGTCGGCCGAGCTCAGCGCGTCGAGCACGGCGCCGATGAGCTGCTCCGGGTCGGAGATGCCGGCCGCGGCGGCGGCCAGCATGCTGAGTCCTGCATCCAGCGACCGGTTCCGCCGCTCCACCAGGCCGTCGCTGTACAGCAGCACGATGTCGCCCGGTTCCAGCCGCACAGTCATGGCCTCGTAACGGCCGTGCCCCGCGCCGAGCAGGATCCCGGCGGGCTGGCCGAGCGGGCGCGCCGCGGAGCCGCGCACCAGCAGCGGCGGCGGATGCCCCGCCTGGGCCCAGGTGAAATCCCGGCTGGGCGGGTCGAAGTAGCCGGCCATGACCGAGGCGGTGTGCTCCTGCGCCACGTGGTGCACCAGGTCGTTCAGCCAGCCGACCAGCCGTTCGGGGGGCGCCCCGGTGATGGCCAGCCCAGCCAGCGCACCGCGCAGCCGGGCCATCCCGGCCGCCGCATCCAGGCCATGCCCGGCCACGTCGCCGATGGCCAGCAGGACGTTGCCGGCTGGCATTTCCGCGGTGATGTACCAGTCACCGCCGACCCGGCTGTGCGCCGACGCGGGCAGGTAGCGCACCACCGCACGCAAGCCGGGCAGGTCGAACGGTGCCTCGTGCAGCGGCAGGATGGCCCGCTGCAGTTCCAGCGTGACGTGGCGTTCCTGCAGTAGGGCGGCGGCCAGGGCGGTCGGGTCACCGGGCGCCCGCTCGGCGTGCCGCGGGCGGAGCGTGAAAGGCCCGGACCCGGCCGCGAACGCGGACCGGGCCGCGGTGGCTCCGCTGGAGCCGTCCGGCTCCAGCGGAGCCGGGGAACTAACGATCTCAGGAGTCATGGCCGTTCACATCAGTGAGCTGAGGTACACCAAGAGTGAGGCATGCCGGGCACTCCTGTCTAGATTGGGGCAGGGTGCACGCGCAGCGGGCAGGCGGAGCACCCTAAACGGGGACACGGCCGCCCGGGACTAGGGCGTCCCGCACCGTGATTGGATGACCATCATGTCGAACCCATTCTCCGCCACCACGGCCGAGCTCCACCCGGCGGGGCGGCTGCGGCAGGCCGCCGCGGCCGCGGCCCAGGCCGGGCTGGACGCCCTGCTGCTCACCCCCGGGCCGGACCTGCGCTACGTGATCGGGTACGACGCGCAGCAGCTGGAGCGGCTCACCTGCCTCGCGGTGCCGGCCACCGGCGATCCGTTCCTGGTCGTGCCGCGGCTGGAACTGCCCGCCGCCCAGGCGTCCCCCGCGGGCGGCACCGGGCTCGAGATGATCCCGTGGGACGAGACCAGCGATCCGTACCAGCTGGTCGCCGGGCGGCTCGGCACGGCCGGCTCGGTCGGGCTGGCCGACCGGATGTGGGCCCTGATGGTGCTGCGCTTCCGCGACGTGCTGCCGGGCGCCCGGCAGGGACTGGCCTCGGCCGCGCTGCGCGGGCTGCGCGAGCGCAAGTCGCCGGCCGAGGTCGCCGCGCTGCGCGAGGCCGGGGCGGCCATCGACCGGGTGCACGCCGCGCTGCCGGGCTGGCTGCGGGCCGGCCGGACCGAGCTGGACGTGGCCGCGGACGTGGGCCGGGCGATCACGGCCGAGGGCCACGCCCGCGCCGATTTCGTGATCATCGCGTCCGGGCCGAACGCGGCCAGCCCGCATCACGAACCGTCCGGCCGGGTGCTGCGCCCTGGCGACGCGGTCGTGGTCAACATCGGCGGTACCATGCCCAGCGGGTACTGCTCGGATTGCACCCGGACGTACGTCATCGGCGAGCCGGCCGCCGACTTCGCCACCTACTACCAGGTCCTCCGGGACGCCCAGGAAGCGGCCTGTGTGGCGGTACGCCCCGGGGTGCGGGCCGAGGACGTGGACGCCGCGGCCCGCGAGCCGATCAGTGCGGCTGGCTATGGCGGCCAGTTCGTGCACCGCACCGGGCATGGCATCGGGCTGGAAACGCACGAGGATCCGTACATCGTGGCGGGCAACGGCGAGCCACTGCAGCCGGGCATGGCGTTCTCGGTCGAGCCCGGCATCTATCCCGGCCCGAGCGGGGCCAGGATCGAGGACATCGTGGTGTGCACCGAGCAGGGCCACGAGCGGCTGAACCACGGCCCCCGCGAGCTGGTCGTGGTGCCTGCTTCGCCGGCCGCCGCCCCATTCGCCGCCGGGTGCCCGATGGACAGCGCGCTCGATGGGTCGAAGAACTGCAGGTTGGACGTGTTCACGGCCAGTTCGGCCGGCTGCCCGGCGCGGACCTGGCTGCGCGCCGCCACCCGGGCCGTCCACAGCGACCGGCCCGAGGCCAGCACGACCGCGGTGGCGTCCTCGTCGTCAGTGTCCCCGGTGATCTCGCTGATGCTGGCGTGCCGGACCGGGGGAGCGTCCACCGAGAAGATCACGTGGATCTCGCTGCCCAGCTCCTCGGTGACCTGGGCCCGCACCGAGATCCGGGCCCAGGTGGGGTCGGCCAGTGCCGCATCCTCGAAGTCGGACGGCCGGACACCGAGGATCACCTCACGGCCGAAGTAGGCGTCCAGGCCGGGCTTGGACTCGACCAGCGAGGCGGGCAGCGGCAGCTTGTGGTCGGCGAACGTCACCGCCGGCCCGTCGTCCCGGGCCAGCTTCGCGGTCACGATGTTCATCGCGGGCGAGCCGATGAAGCCGGCCACGAACAGGTTGACCGGGGAGTCGAACAGGGTCTGCGGGGTGTCCACCTGCTGCAGCTGGCCATCGCGGAGCACGCACACCCGGTGCCCCAGGGTCATCGCCTCGATCTGGTCGTGGGTCACGTAGACCGTGGTCACGCCGAGCCGCTCGTGCAGCTGGGTGAGCGAGGCCCGCATCGACACCCGGAGCTTGGCGTCCAGGTTAGACAGCGGCTCGTCCATCAGGAACGCCTGCGGCTCCCGGACGATGGCCCGGCCCATGGCCACCCGCTGGCGCTGGCCGCCGGACAGGGCGGCCGGCTTGCGCTTGAGGTACTGCTCCAGGCCGAGCATCTTGGCCACCTCGGTGACCCGCCGCCTGATCTCGTCCTTGGGGGTTTTGCGCTGCTGCAGCCCGAACGCGAGGTTCTGCTCCACCGTCATGTGCGGGTAGAGCGCATAATTCTGGAACACCATGGCGATGTCCCGGTCCTTGGGTGGCAGGTCGTTGACCACCCGGCCGCCGATGGTGATGGTGCCCGACGTGATCTCCTCCAGGCCGGCGATGGACCGCAGCGCGGTCGTCTTGCCGCAGCCGGACGGGCCGACCAGCACCATGAACTCGCCGTCCTTGATCTCCAGGTTCAGGTCGTCAACCCCCTTGACCCCACCGGGGTAGACCTTGTTCACCTGGTCAAGGACGATTTCGGCCATCAGCCTGCTCCACCGGTCCCGAGGCGGCGCCGCTCCGCTTGCGGCACCGCGCCTGGCCGGCAGCGTAACCGGCCAGACGTGCCTGGGTTAAGACCGGTATCACATGCTGTTACCGGAGCGTAAAGCCCGTTATCAGCCCGTTACCCCCAGAGAGGCAAGGCCGGGCGGTTGCGGATTACCGTAACGGGGTGGAAGACATCGACCGCAGGATCATCACGCTGCTCTGCCGCGATGGCCGGATCAGCTTCACCGAGCTGTCCCGGCAGACCGGGCTCTCCGTGTCCGCGACGCACCAGCGGGTGCGCCGTCTGGAGCGGCGCGGGGTGATCAAAGGCTATGCCGCGCTGATCGATCCCGCAGGTGCCGGGCTGCCGCTGACCGCGTTCATCTCGATCAAGCCGTTCGACCCGGCGGCGCCCGATGATGCCCCTGAGCGGCTGGCGCACCTGTCCGCGATCGAGGCCTGTCACAGCGTGGCCGGCGACGAGAACTACATCCTCAAGGTCCGGGTCGGCTCACCGGCCGAGCTGGAGGACCTGCTGCAGCAGATCCGCGCGGCCGCGGGGGTGTCCACCCGGACCACGATCGTGCTGAGCACGCCGTACGAGAACCGGCCGCCGGACGTGGGCCGGGCGGCCGCGGGCCGCCTGGCCGCCGGCGATGACCCGGCGGACGAGGACGAGCCGGAGATCGCGGATCAGGCCTGACCGGCGGCCGGCGGGCGGAGCCCGGCCAGCAGCACGGACATGAGCCGCTCGCCCTGGTCCGGGTGGGAGTACGGCAGGTCAGCGGCGATGGCGAGGGCATGCGACATCCGGAGCAGGTCGATGGCGTCCACGTCGCCGCGGACGTGGCCGGTGCGCTGCGCCTCGGCCAGCAGCCCGGTGGCCGCCTCGCGGACCATGGTGCTGCACGAGGTGGCGACCTCGGACGACTTGTTCGGCCCGGACATCAGGGAGCTGGACAGGTTCTTCTTGGTCGTGGCGAACGCCATCAGGGCCCGGAGCCAGCGTTCCAGCGCCTGCCCGGGCGGGGCCTCGTCCCGGAGCTCCCGGGCCACCGCGCACAGCTCTTCCACCTGATCCCGGTAGACCGCCTCGAGCAGCGCCTGGCGGGTCGGGAAGTGCCGGTACAGCGTGCCGATGCCGACCCCGGCCCGGCGCGCGATCTCGTCCAGCGAGGCGTCGTCGGCGCCGCGCTCGGCGTAGACCTGCAGCGCCGCGTCGAGCAGCCGCTGCCGGTTGCGCCGGGCGTCGGCGCGCATGCCCGGCCCGGCCGGGGTGCCGGTCCCGGCCGAGGTGCCTGTCGCGCTCATCCCATCACCCGCACAAAAAGAAGTTGCTAACCGGAGACAGCCTCCGTATATTAATCGGAGACAAGCTCCGTATAGCCCTCTCAGCTTACCCCTGACGGCCCCAGGACTCCAGCTCAGGAGAACACGCATGCCTGCTCCGTCCACCTCGCCACCGGCCACGCTGCGCCGCCCGGGCGCGTCCCGGGCCCGCGGCCATCCCGGCCTGGCGCTCATCATCATGCTGTCCGCCCAGCTCATGATCGTCCTCGACCTGACCGTGGTGAACATCGCGCTGCCGCACATCCAGTCCGGGCTGCACTTCTCCACCGCGGGCCTGTCCTGGGTGCTGAACGCATACACGCTCACGTTCGGCGGGCTGCTGCTGCTCGGCGGCCGGGCCGGTGACATCCTCGGCCGGCGCCGGGTCTTCCTGGCTGGCATCATCCTGTTCACGCTGGCCTCGCTGGCCGGCGGGCTGGCCACCGAGGCGTGGTGGCTGCTGGCGGCGCGCGCCCTGCAGGGCGTCGGCGGGGCGCTGGCCTCGCCGGCCGTGCTCGCGCTGGTCGTGGGCAGCTTCCCGGAAGGCCGGGAGCGGACCCGGGCGCTCGGCATCTACTCCGCGGTGCTGATGGGCGGCGCCTCACTGGGCCTGGTCCTCGGCGGGCTGATCACCGAGTGGGCGTCCTGGCGCTGGGTGCTGTTCGTCAACATCCCGGTGGGCGTCCTGGTCCTCGTGGTGACGCCGCTGTTCATCACCGAATCGGCGCGCCAGCCGGGGCGGTTCGACCTGGCCGGCGCGCTCACCTCGACCGGCGGGATGACCGCACTGGTGTACGCGTTCATCCGGGCCGCCTCGAACGGCTGGGCGGACCGGATGACGCTGGCCGCGTTCGGCGCCGCGGCGCTGCTGCTCGGCCTGTTCGTGCTGACCGAGACGCGGACCCAGCAGCCGATCACCCCGCTGCGGCTGTTCGCCAGCCTGGGCCGGTCCGGGTCCTACCTGACCCGGCTGCTCCTGGTGGCCGGCATGTTCGGGATGTTCTTCTTCCTGACCCAGTTCGTGCAGGACATCCTCGGCTTCAGCCCGCTGCTGGCCGGGGTCGCGTTCCTGCCCATGACGCTCACCGTATTCGGGGTGTCCCGGGCGGCGCCCCGGCTGATGCCCCGGTTCGGCGCGGCCCGGCTGATGCTGGCCGGCATGCTCCCGGTCATCGCCGGGATGGCCTGGCTGGCCCAGGTCTCGGCCGGGACCAATTACCTGGGCGGCATCCTGGGGCCGATGCTGCTGCTCGGCACCGGGATGGGCGTGGTGTTCGTGCCGCTGACCACGGTGTCGCTGGCCGGTGTGGCGGCCGCGGACTCCGGCGCGGCGGCCAGCATGGTCAACGTCATGCAGCAGGTCGGCGGGTCGCTCGGGCTGGCCATCCTGGTCACGGTGTTCGGCACCGCGTACCGGCACGCGGCGGCGGCCGGGGCCACGGCGCACGGCGCCCTGACCCACGGGGTGGGGTCAGCGTTCACGGTGGCGGCGGTCTTCGACGGCTGCGCCCTGCTGGTCATCCTGCTCACCACCGGGGTACTCAGCAGACGGCGGCTCAGCCGGGCGGCCAGCACCGGCGCACGCCTAGGCCGGGCGGCCGTCAGCAGGCCGCGGTGACCATCCGCAGCGGCAGGCCCGCGGGCACCAGCGTGCCCGGGTGCACGATCGCGGCCGTGCCGCCGTGCGCCCGGGCCGCGTCCGGCAGGCCCTCCGGCTGGGTGGCCACCACGGTCGCACCGCGCAGCAGGGCCAGGTCGAGCAGCACGGTGTAGTCGCGGGCATTACCGTCGGGTGGCTCGGCCAGCACCACGTCGCGGTCGCCGATGGGCACGCTGGCCGCCAGCCGGATCAGGTCGGCGCCCAGCTCATGGTGGGTTACCGGCGCCAGCCGCGGCCGGCCGTCCGGGCCGGCCCGGTACGGCGCCAGGGCCAGGTCGGCCGGCCCGGCCAGGGCGGGCGCCCGCGCGCCACGCGACAGCAGCGAGCAGAACGCCGTCGTGCCGGGCACGTCGTCGAACGAGATGACCTGCCGGACCCAGGACCCATCGGCCGCGGCCAGCGCGGCACCGGCCAGCGGGTCAGCGGTGATCAGCAGCCGGGCCCCGCAGTCGGTGAGCTGGCCGGCCATCACGTCCGGGGTGCCCGAGGAGGGCACCGGCGACGGCACCCCGCCCGCGGCCCGGACCGCGTGCACGGCCAGCACGTAGCTCACCGCGTCCGGCACGCAGACGCCGACGATGTCCTGCTCGCGCACCCCGTGCCGGACCAGGCCGGCCGCGGCGGCCTGCAGCACCGCGGACAGGCTGGCGTGGCTGAGGGTCCGGCCCGGCCATGCCGCACAGCCGCCGACCAGTGCTGGCCGCTCACCGCGGGCCACCCCTAGGCCCACCAGCTGCTGCGTCACGGTGTCCGGGACAGGCCTGCCCGTGACCATCATCCGTGCCTCTTCCCAGGCTCCTCCGGCCATCCCCCTCCTGACGGCCGGAGGAGCCTTGGCTCTGCGTCCGGCAGCCCCGGATGGGCCACGCACGGGCCCCCGTAACCGCCCGGGGCCCACCCGGAACTCTGCTGGAGACCTTACGGATGCACCGGCACGGGGCACATCCGCCGAACTATGCAGTGCCGTGTGTATTTCGGGGCCGCCCCCGCCGCGGATGGGTGTGTAGCCGGAATTTTTTCCGGCCGGGCCGCTGGTCAGCTGGCCCGGGCCGGACCGGGCCGGCCAGCCGTCAGCTACATACCGGGCTACACACCCCGGCCGGAGGCCGTGACCGGCGTCAGGAGGCGGCCTGCCGGGCCATCCAGGCCGCGACCTGGGCCCGCGAGTTGAAGCCCAGCTTGGTCAGCATGTTGGCTACGTGCCGGGCCACGGTGGCCTGGCTGATGACCAGTTCGTCGCCGATGGCCCGGTTGCTCAGCCCACGGGCGATCAGGCCGGCGATCTCCAGTTCGCGCGGGGTGAGGGTGGACATCTCCCCGCCTGCCGCGGCCCGCGGCCGCGGCACCGGAGCCCACTCCAGGGGCTGGGCCGGGCCGGCCGCGCCGCCGGGGGCGGGCCGGACCGCGTAGCTGACCGCCTCGTCCGCGGTCATGGCCCGGCCCTCGGCGAGCAGCGCGCTGGCGTGCGGCTCGCCCAGGGCCTTGCGGGCCGGCCCGGCCAGCTCAGCCAGCTGGGCGCCGGTCAGCGGGGCATGACCGGCCGCGGCGCGCAGTTCGACCGCGGCCCCGGCCAGCCGGGCGGCCCGGGCCTGGTCCCCGGCCCGGGCCTCCAGCGCCGCGAACGCCTGCAGGCCGCGGGCCACCGGCAGCTGCTGCCCGGTGGCCAGGCTGAGCTGCAGGCTTTCGGTCAGGCTGGTCCGGGCCAGCCGGAAGTCACCCTGGGCCAGCGCCACCGCCGCGATGCCGGCCAGGCAGCGGGCGATCTCCGGCCGGGCGTCGATCTCCTGGTACAGGCTCAGCGCGGCCCGGTAGTGGCTGATCGCGGCGAGGTGGTCGCCGCGGGCCCGGGCCACCACGCCCAGCCCGTAGCGGACCTGGGCCACCCCCCAGCCGTTGTTGTCCCGGAGCACATCGAGCGCCGCCTCGTAGCTGGCCTGCGCCTCGCGCAGGCTGCCCAGCCGGGCCAGGCCGGCCGCCTTGATGGTCAGCGCCAGCCCTTCCTCCCAGTCATTGCCGAGCTTGTGCGCGGTCGCCGCTGCCTCGTCGATCCGGGCCACCGCCTCGTCCACCCGGCCCGCCCGCAGCGCAGCCACCGCGAGCAGCCGCAGCGCACCGGCCTCATGCGGGCTGCCGGCGTCATGGCAGAGCGCCAGGCCCTGGCCGGCGCAGCCGGCCCACGGTCTGGTAGTCCTGCTGCTCGAAAGCCAGGTCGCCGCGGAACACCAGAGCCGGGCCGCGGACGTCAGCCGGCACGCCGCCGGACCGCTCCAGGAACCGGTCGAACCACTCCACACCCTCGGTGGTGTCACCGTGCGTCACCCACGGGTTGCGCATGGCCCCGCACATGCGCAGCCCTTCCGCGATGTCGCCGCGGTGCAGCGAGGTGGCCAGGGCCAGCCGGTAGTTGTCCAGGTCGCCGGCGATCTGCCGGTACAGCGCCACCCGCCGCGGCCAGGTCGGCGCGCCCCGGACGAACGCCTGGGACACCACCCACTCGGCGTACCAGAGCAGGTAGTCGCGGTGCCGCAGCCGGACGTCGTCCTCTTCGCCGGACGCGGTGAGCCGGCTGGCCGCGTACTCCTTGATCGTGTCCAGCAGCCGGTACCGGGGGTCGCCGCGCAGCTCGTGGTCGTAGCTGACCAGTGACTTGTCGATCAGCGCGGACATCAGGTCCAGCACCGCCGAAGCCGGGATCTGCTCGTCCGCGCAGACCTGCTCGGCCATCTCCAGGTTCCACCCGGCGAACACCGACAGCCGCCGGAGCAGGATCTGCTCCGGCTCGGACAGCAGCTCGTAGCTCCAGTCCACCGCGGCCCGCAGCGTCTGCTGCCGGGGCGGGGCGGTCCGGTCCCCGGAGGCCAGCAGCCGGAACCGGTCATCCAGGCGGCTGGCGATCTGCTCCACCGACAGCACCCGGATCCGGGCCGCGGCCAGCTCGATGGCCAGCGGCATGCCGTCCAGCAGGCGGCACAGCCGGGCCACCGCCACAGCGTTGCCACGGCCCAGCTCGAACCCGGCCCGGGCCGCCGACGCCCGGTCGGCGAACAGCCGCATCGCCTCGTGCCGGGCCACGTCGATCAGGGCCTCCGGGTCCAGCTGCGCGGGCAGCGACAGCGGCGGTACCCGCCACACCGTCTCGCCGCCCACCCGGAGCGGCTCCCGGCTGGTGGCCAGCACCCGCAGCTGCGGGCAGCCGGCCAGCAGCTGGTGGACCAGCCCGGCGCACGCTTCCACCAGGTGCTCACAGGTGTCCAGGACGAGCAGCAGGCGGCGGCCCCGCAGCGCCTCGATCAGCGTGGCCAGCAGCGGCCGGCCAGGCTCCTCGCGGACCCCGAACGTGGCCGCGACCCGGCGCTGGATGAGCTCGGCATCCGCCGTGTCGGCCAGCTCGACCAGCCAGGCACCGTCCGGGAAGTCCGGTACCACCTCGCAGGCCAGCCGGACCGCCAGCCGCGTCTTGCCGATGCCGCCGGGCCCGCACAGGGTCAGCGCCCGGACGTCGCTCAGCAGCAGCGCGAGCTCGGCAAGGTCGCGCTCCCGGCCGACGAAGCTGTTCGGCTCCGCAGGGAGGTTGCCCGAGGCGGGGGGAGCTGCGGAAGTCATGGCATGCGGACCGTCTGGTTGATTGCGGGGTCTACGTAGCGGGGGTGCTTTTCATTCGCGGACGTCAACGGGAACAGCGCTGGTGTAGTGCAGACGACCGAAATACATCAGTTTGACCATTGTCCACCACTGTGTGCCGCGTCGGGTAGTAACCGGTACTCGGACATGATAACGGAGAGTGACCTCCTTTCCGGCGGAGACGGCGAAACCACGTGTCCACGGATGTACCGCCTGCCAGCTGCCGAACGGGGAGATCAGCTGGGCCTCGCCGCGGACCGGCGCGGCCGTCCGGTTGGCCAGCCGGACGGCCAGCTCAGCGCGCTGTCCCGGGGCCACCCGCAGCGCCGGGGTCAGCACGGTGACGTCCAGCTCGGCGGCGGTGGCCGCCAGGTCGGCCTCGATCGCGGGCACCAGCTCGTCCAGCGCCCGGCTGAGCGCGGGCGCCGGGGGCAGGCCGAGGTCCACCGCCACCACGTCCTCGAGGTCCTGGCCGAGCTGGTCCCGGATCCGCGCGGCCAAGAAGTAGCGCCCGGCCGGGGCGCCGGGCCGGCCGCGCACGGCCAGTTCCCAGGCCGTGTAGCCCATCGCGGGCAGCTCGTAGCGCAGCGGCCCGGCCGGCTCGGCCACCAGGCCGTCTGGCACGTCCAGCTCGACCGCGCCGGCCGCCCCGCCGGGCCCGCCTGCCACGCTGACCCGGACCAGCCCGGGCGGGACCACGCGGGTGGGGGAGACGTGCACCGCGACCGGGAGGTTGCCGGCCGGGGCCGGGCCCTTGCCGTGCAGCCAGTACCGGGTAAACACCGGCTGGGCCGGTTCGGGCCGGCCGCCGCGCCGGCCAGCCCCGGTGCCCGCCCGGCGGCCCGCGGTGGCGGCCGGGACCCGCAGCGCCAGCGTCACCGTGCCGGCCGGGCCGATCGGGGTCACCGCCGCGCCGTCCGCCACCGGCAGGACTGGTCCCTCGCGGTCTTCAGCCAGCCCGGTGTGCGCCGCCCCGGCCAGGCCGGTGAACAGGCTCAGCCGGGCCTCGCCCGCGGCCCGCCCGGCCAGGTCGCGGAGCCGGGCGATGACCCCGGCGGCCCGGTCCGGGGTGCCGTCGCGGCCGGCCGCCAGCGGGTTGCCGCGCGGCTTGAGCGCGGCCAGCATGGCCGGCCCGGCCACCGCGCACAGCGTGGCCGACCCGGGCAGCGCGCCGTCGTGCACCCCGGTGCCCACGGCCAGCAGCGGCTGGTTGTACTCATGGCCGGCCGGGGCGAAACCGGCCGACCGCCAGTCCCCGGGCCCGGCGGCCAGCGCGTACTCGAACGTGTGGCTCCAGTGCTGCCAGGCGAAGCTGCTGCCGTCCGGCGCGGTCCGCTTGTCCGCACCGATCCACACCCCCGACGGCCACGCGCTGCACGACCGCATCAGCGCGACGTGCAGCGCGCCGTCCGGGGTGACCAGGCTGCTCGGGGTACCCCGGTTGAGCAGCGCCACCGAGTGCCCGGCCAGGCCCGGGGTCAGGTCATCGCCCAGCGGGGTGACCTCGATCACCGAGTCGGCCAGGTCGGCCGCGGCCGCGGCGGCCGCCGTGGCCAGGTCCGGCCCGGCCACGATAAGCACCGGCAGGTCGCGCGGCCCGCGCACGTCGGCGCCGGGCGCGAACGCCTGCGCGCGGGACTGCGCGGCGGGCAGCCACAGCGGGGCGCCGGCGGACAGCGCCCGGCCGAATTCCGCCCCGGACGGGTCGACCGTGGCCAGCAGCCGGGCCGTCCACGGGTTCTGCTCCGGGCCGCCTACCGCGATGCGCACGTCGGGCACGTTCGAGTCCAGGTCCAGGGAGCCGTACCGCGGCCCGTCCGGCCATGAGCAGGTGGCCGTGACACCCTGCCCGGCCAGCGCCGCGACCAGGCGGGTGATGGCCGTGGCCGCGCCGGGCAGCGCACCGGGCCCGGGCAGGATGATCTCGGCCACCCCGATAGCTCGCTGCTCGGGCCGGCCGGACGGTGCCGCCCAGCGGACCCGCGCGGTGGAGCCGGCGCCGAACCACTCGTGCGCCGGGTTGTCCAGCGTGAACGGGTACTCGGCCACGTCCGCGTCCACGCTGCCGAACGGCCGGCCGATGACCGCGGTCGCGGCCTGGTAGACCGGCAGCCCGCCGGGCACGTCGGCCGGGAAGCGGACCCGCAGCAGCCGGTCGTGCCCGATGGAGCCGTCCACGTGGGTGCGGAACTCCACCGCCTGCGCGCCGTCCCAGAGCAGCGTTTCCTGGGTGACCCGCAGGTCGCCGAGCGTGAACTCGGCCAGCAGCCGGGCCCCCAGCGGGCAGCGCTGCGCGGTTACCTTGGCTGGCCCGGCGGCCGAGCCGGTGCCCGGGCCCGTGGGCGAGAGCAGCCAGGGGCCCTCACCCCAGCGCGGGTGGCCGGCATACTCCTCCTGGACGAGGAGCTCGTTGCCGCCCGGCCGGAGCAGGTCGGTGCCGGCCAGCTTGTCGCGCAGCCGGGTCAGCGTGCCGCCGTGGGCCGGGTCGGCCTCGGCCAGGAACCGGTCGGTCTCGATCAGCGCGCCGGGCTGCGGCTCCCAGCCGGCCGGGCCCCGGCTGGCCGGCCACCGGGACGGCCCAGTACGTCCGGTAGCCCACCCCGGGCACGCGGCCGGCCCGGAACGTCAGCGTCACCCCGGCCAGGCTGCCGTCCGGGTGCCGCCTGATGTGCTCGGCCAGGAACGGCACCGCGGCCGACTCGCCGCGCAGGCTGATCCAGGCCGGCCCGGGGGCGGCGAACTCCAGCCCGGCCGTGACCAGCCCGGAGCGGGGCCAGGACAGCGTGTTGAATACGACCACGGCCTGTTCCCCCGCTCCGGGGCCAGCCGCCCGGCGGGTATCGGCCTGCCCGGCCAGCGCGGCGGCCGCGTCCCGGCGGGCCGCGTCGCCGCGCTGCCAGGCCTCCCGCCAGCCGCCCAGCAGGTCCAGGTACACCTGGTCGGACTCGGTGCCGGTGATGGCGTCGTGATGCGCGCCGAACACCAGCTGGCGCCAGGCCTTGTCCAGCGACTCGGCTGGGTACCCGGCGCCGGCCAGCCAGGCCAGCGTGGCCAGCAGCTCACCGTCGCGGACTGCGGTTTCGGCCGCCCGCTGGGCCTGCTTGGTGTCGACGTAGGAGACGTCTTTGCCTGGGTAGACCGGGTTCATGTCCCGGGTCTGCGGGACCAGCCAGCGGCCCTGGGCGGCCGCGTCGGCCCGCACCGCGGCGAAGAACTCGCGGGGCACCGCGGTGACGAACCGGGGCCAGACGTACCGGCGGTTCCAGTCCCGGTGGATGGCGGTCACCCAGCGGCTCGGGATGACGTGGTCGGCGCCGACCGGGAGCAGCACGTTGCGGGTGGCCGCGACCGGGGCCAGGCTGCGGAACTCGCCCAGCGCGGCCTGCTCCGCGCCGGCCAGGTCGGGCGCCTGGTGGGTGGACCAGCCCGCCCCGTAGTGGTTCGGCATGTAGCTGGTCAGCAGCCCCTGGCCGTCCGGGGACACCCAGTCGAACTCGCTGCGCAGCTGCATCCGCTGGTTGTCCCCGACGGTGCGCTGCGGGCCCCACTGATGGTAAGGCCCGCGGGCCCAGGCCGACTCGGACAGCCCGGCCGCGGCCATCAGCCCGGGATAACCGGGATCGTGCCCGAACACGTCCAGCATCCACGCGGTACGCGGGTCACCGCCCGCGCCGCGCTGGTAGCCGAGGCCGTAGATGGCGTTGCGGATGGTTGACTCGGCGCTGGTCAAGTTGGTGTTGGGCTCGTTGTAGTTGCCGCCCACGATCTCCACCCGGCCGTCGGCGATGAGCTGCCGCAGCTCGCCCCGGTGCTCCGGGTGGGTGTCCAGGTACGGCTTGAGGTAGTCGATCTCGGCCAGCACGAACTTGTAGTCCGGGTCCTCGCGGGCGTGCGCCAGGTGCAGCGTGACCAGCTCGAACGCGGTCCGGACGTCCGGCAGCCGGCCGTGCTCGTCGGGCAGCAGCAGCCGGCTCTCGGTGAACTCGCCCTGGGTGTCCCACCACACCGGGTCGTAGTGGAAGTGGCTGACCATCCACATCGTCCAGCCGGTCTCGGCGGCCCGGATCTCGGCCGCCAGCTCGGCCCGCTCCCCGTCACTCTCCGCGATCACGGTGACCGGCCGCGGGCTGCCCGGCTGGTAGGGCGGCGCGATGTGCACGCCCACCTCGGCGGTCTGCTCCCGGCCCGGTTCCGGAAGCTCCATGCTGAACGCCTGGGGCGTGCTGACTGCCGCCCCGGCCACCTGGACCCGCACCGGCCCGGCCAGCCCCGGCTGCGCCGGGGCGTCGCTGCGCACCGTGACCCGGATGATCTGCAGCGGGTGCTGTGCGCTCCCGCCGAACAGTTCGGTCGCCTGGACAGCCGTGATCCGCATGAGTTCATCGTGACACGGCCCGGCTTGGCCCTTGTCGGAAGACATGTTTCGAAGCTAGTATTTCGAAACATGTCTTCCGAAGAACGCCCGAAGCTGCAGCTCACCGATCCGACCATGGTCCGGGCCATCGCGCACCCGGTCCGGATGGCCCTGCTCGAGGCCATGGAGCAATCGGAGTCGAAGACGCTGACCGCGACCCAGGCCAGCGAGCTGCTCGGCGAGTCGCCCGCTAACTGCGCGTTCCACCTGCGCACGCTGGCCAAGTACGGGTTCGTGACCGAGGCTGGCGGCGGCCGGGGCCGGGAGCGGCCCTGGCGGCTGGCCTACCGCGGGTTCGAGATCGTGCCGCCGTGGCCGGACACCGAGAGCCGGGTGGCGGTGGAGGCCGCGGCCTCGGTGTGGATCGACCGCTGGCTGGACCGGGCCCGGACGCTGATCCGGCGGGTGCTGGCGCACCCGCCGGAATGGCAGCAGGCCGCGATCGCATCGCAGCGGGTGCTGTACCTGACCGCTCCCGAGGCGGTCCAGCTGGCCACGGACATGCACGAGCTGTGGGACCGGTTCGCCGGCCGGGCCGATGACCCGGCCCAGCGCCCGCCGGGCAGCCTGCCGTTCGAGGTCCTGGCGTTCGGCTACCCGCTGGCCGAGCCGCCCGGGTCGGGGAGCGAATGACGTGGGCCGGCTGCTGGCGCACCGGGACGCGCGCATCTACCTGGCCGGCCAGCTGCTGTCCGTGCTGGGCGACAGCGCGCTGTGGCTGGCCATGGGCATCTGGGTCAAGGAGCGCACCGGCAGCAACAGCGCGGCCGGGCTGGTGTTCTTCGCGTTCATCGGCGGCACCTGCCTGGCCCCGCTGACCGGGTGGCTGGTGGACCGGGTGCGCCGCCGCCTGCTGCTGATCAGCGTCAACCTGGCCACCGGCGCGCTGGTCGGCCTGCTGCTGCTGGCCGGGCCACGGCTCTGGCTGGTCTACCCGGTGATGTTCGGCTACGGGGTGTCGAACAGCCTGCTCGGCTCGGCGCAGACCGCGTTGCTGCCCGCGCTGCTGCCCGCTGACC
Organism: uncultured Actinomycetes bacterium; assembly: GCA_963834515.1. GTDB lineage: Bacteria > Actinomycetota > Actinomycetes > Streptosporangiales > Streptosporangiaceae > RYN-230. The sequence goes on from CAWICB010000007.1 coordinate 688,699, forward strand.
TGCTCGGCGCGGCCAACGCCGCCCTCCAGCTGGCCTCGACCGGCCTGCGCGTGGTCACCCCGCTGCTCGGCGCCGGGCTGCTCGCCTGGGCCGGCCCGCGGCCAGTGATCCTGCTCGACGCGGCCACGTTCGCGCTGGCGGCCGGGTCGGTCGCGGCGCTCCGGCTGCGCGAGGGCCGGCCCGGCCGCACCGGGGAGCGGCCGCTGGCCGCCATCACCGCGGGGCTGCGGCACATCGCGGTCACCCCGCCGCTGCGGCGGCTGGTGGCCGCGGTGGTGATCGGGGCGACGGTGTTCGGCTTCTTCGAGACGGTGCAGTTCGCGGTGGTCGGTGCCGGGCTGCACCGCAGCCCGGCCTTCCTGGGCGTGCTCACCGCGGCGCAGGGCGGCGGCGCGCTGGCCGGCGGGCTGGTGGCCGTGCCGCTGATGGCCCGGACCAGCGAGCGGGCGCTGGCCGACGGCGGCCTGCTGGCCTGCGCCCTGGCCTGCCTGGCCGAGATGACCGGGCAGCTGGCGGCGGTCCTGGCGGGCGGCGCACTGCTCGGCGTGTGCATCGTCTGGATCAACGTCGGGGGCATCACGCTGCTCCAGCGGCGCACCCCGGGCCGGCTGCTGGGCCGGGTGGACGCGGCGGCCAACGTGCTGATCACCGTGCCCCAGGCCGCCTCGATCGCGGTGGGCGCGGCCGTCATCGCGGTGCTCGACTACCGCATCCTGCTGGCCGTGATGGCCGCAGTCATGCTCGCCGCCGCCGGGTACCTGGCCCGCGTGCCTGCTTTGCCGGTGGGTACGGCAACCGGTGACCCGATTGCGGCAAGCAATCGAGTGCAGGGATAGATACGATGCTCTGTGCGTGCCTGTGGCGTGCGCACCTAACGCATCAGGGAAGCGGGTGACGGGGGATGGCTGATCCGCCGGTGACCTTGAAGGACGTGGCCGCGCGGGCCGGCGTGCACCCCGCCACCGCGTCGCGCGCGCTCAACCCGGAGACCCGGCTGCTGGTCCGCGAGGATACCGCCGCGCGGGTGCTGGCGGCGGCGGCCGAACTCGGCTACCGGCCGAACACGGTGGCCCGCAGCCTGCGCACCCGCCGCTCGCACAGCATCGGGGTGCTCATCCCGGACCTGAACAACCCGCTGTTCCCGCCGATCGTGCGGGGCATCGAGGACCGGCTGGCGGCCGCCGGGTACGTGGCGCTGATCGGCAACACCGACGGGGACGCCGACCGGGAGCGGATGCTGTTCGAGCAGATGCGCGCCCGGCACGTGGACGGGCTGGTGCTGGCCACCGTGCACCTGGGTGACCCGCTGCTGGCCGAGTCGGCCCGCGCCGACCTGCCGGTGGTACTGATGAACCGGCTGGCCCAGGACTACAGCCTGCCGTCGGTCTCGGTGGACAACGAGCGGGGCATCCGGATGGCCGTGGCCCACCTGGCCCAGCTCGGGCACACCCGGATCGCGCACATCGCCGGCCCGCAGGAGGTATCCACCGGGCTGGCCCGGTACCGCGGCTTCATCGCCGCGATGGAAGCGCACGGCCTGCGGCCGGACCCGGACCTGATCGTGACCGCCCGGGCGTTCTCCATCGAGGAGGGGCTGCGCTGTGCGCAGCAGCTGCTCGAGCGGGACCCGGGCTGCACCGCGGTGGCGGCCGGGAACGACATGCTCGCGGTCGGCTGCTACGCGGCGCTGGACGAAGCCGGGCTGCGCTGCCCGCAGGACATGTCGGTGGTCGGGTTCAACGACATGCCGTTCATCGACCGGCTGCGCCCGCCGCTGACCACCATCCGCTTCCCGCACTACCAGGTAGGCACCGAGGCGGCGCAGCTGCTGCTGGAGCGGATCGCTGGGCACACCGGGCCGGTCAAGGTACTTTTCCTGGCCCCCGAGCTGGTCGTCCGCGGCTCTACCGGGCCGGTGCCGGCCGACCGCCCGGCCGGGGGCGGGCCGGCCGTGGCCGCCGCCGGGGCGCCGGGCCAGCCCGCGGCCGCCATCCGTGAGCCACGCTGAGGAAAATTTCCGGTATCGATGTGAATCATGTCGGTTGACATCCACCTGACAGGTAAGTCAGGCTTCGTGCAAACGATTGTTAGCAAGGGGTGAATTGATGGCAGAGCACGGTGACGAACTGCGCCTGGGCTGGCTTGGCACCGGGCGGATGGGTTCCGAACTGGTGCAGCGACTGCTCGCGGCGGGCTGTGACGTCGCCGTGTACAACCGGACCCGGGCCAAGGCCGAACCGCTGGCCGCGCTGGGGGCCAAGGTCGTGGCCTCGCCTGCCGACCTCGGGACCAGGGACATCGTGTTCGCCACCGTCGGCACCCCGCAGGACCTGATCGACGCGGTCCACGGTGACAGCGGGCTGACGTCCGGGGAGGCGTCGCCCCGGGTCCTGGTCGACTGCACGACCATTTCGGCCGACGTGTCCGAGCAGATCCGCGGCAAACTGGCCGCCCGCGGCACCGATCTGCTGGCCGCCCCGGTCATGGGTAACCCCAAGGTGGCCAGTGTGGGAAAGCTCACCCTGGCCGTATCCGGGCCGCCCGGTGCCTTTGATCTGGCCCGGCCATACCTGGACCTGCTCGGCGCCGGGGCGACCTATGTCGGCGAGGGGGAACTCGCCCGGACGGTAAAGCTCTGCCATAACCTCTTCCTCGGCGTGGTGACTCAATCGCTGGCCGAAGTGACGATCCTGGCCCAGAAGAGCGGCGTCAGCCGGGAGGCGTTCCTCAGCTGCCTTAACAAAAGCGTGATGGGTTCGCCGTTCACTCGTTATAAATCGCCGGCATTCGTGAATCTCGACTTTCATCCGACGTTTACTGCGAGCCTGCTGCGCAAGGACTTTGACCTGGGCCTGGCCGCAGGCCGGGAGCACGAGGTGCCGCTGCCAGTGGCCGCGCTGGTACACCAGATGATCCAGGCCCTTATTGGCCGGGGTTACGGCGAGCAGGATTTCGCCGCGCTGATCGAACTCGAAGCGCAGTCGGCCGGGCTGCAGCTGGAGAGTGAAAACTCCGACATCTCAGACGGGCTAGCGCAGCCCGGCAGTAGTCAGGCCAATGCAGTACCGTGAGCGACTGTCCCGGCCAGCCCCCCAAGCAGCCAGCCGAGCCCCCACGGACGCGCCGCCCGGCGCGGGCTGCACCTGGCCAATCCACAGGAGATTCCTGAACTGGAAGGAGGACCGGATGAAACCTCACCGCACCCGGTTCTTTGCTATCCCGGCCATAGCCGCAGCCGCGGCAATGGTCCTGGCCGCCTGCAGCAGCAGCGGAAACAGCAACGCATCAGGCGGCAGCAGCAGCAGTAGCAGCAGCAAGTCGCCGATCCTCATCGGCACGTCGCTGTCGCTGACTGGCGACTTCTCCGCCGACGGTCAGGCGTTCCAGCGTGGCTATCAGCTCTGGCAGGACTACGTGAACAGCCACGGCGGCCTGCTCGGCCGGCAGGTCAAGATGGTCTTCCTGAACGACCAGAGCAGCCCGACCACGGTGGCCACCAACTACACCAAGCTGATCGCCTCGGACAAGGTCGCGCTGACGTTCGGGCCGTTCTCGACGCTGCTGACCGTGCCCGCGGCCAAGGTCGCGGCGCGCTACGGCTACGCGTTCCCGGAGGGCGCGGGCGGCGGCCCGTCCGTGTACCGCTCGGCCTGCCCAACATCTTCAACCCGAGCCCGCCGGTCGCCGACCAGCTGGTGCCGTTCGCCGACTGGGTGGTCTCGCTGCCCGCCAGCGAGCGCCCCAAGACGGCCGCGTACCCGCAGGAGAACGACCCGTTCGCGGACCCGATGACCGAGACCGCGCAGGCCATCCTGCAGAAGGCCGGCATCAAGACGGTCTACTCCAAGGTCTTCCCGGCGGAGAACCCGGACTACAAGGCGGGCGCCGACGCGGTGGCCGCGACCGGGGCGCAGATGGTGGTGCTGGGCACGGCCGACGTGCCGACGCTGGCCGCGTTCATGCAGGCGTTCGAGCAGCAGCACTACAACCCCAAGATCATGGCCGCCACGTCCGGGCCGGACCAGGGCGCGGCGTTCCTCAGCGCGGTCGGGGCCAAGAACGCCACCGGCATCATGGTGCCGGACGGCTGGTACGGCGGGATCAAGAACCCGCTCAGTGAGGCCATGGTCAAGGCCTACATCGCCAAGTACGGCGGCAACGCGTCGGACATCAACGCCGACGTGGCCGAGGCCTACTCGGTCGGCGAGGTGGCCGCGGCCGCGGCCAAGGCGACTGGCGGCCTGGACAACTCGAAGATCACCCACTACCTGCACAGCGGCGTGACGCTGCAGACCGTGCAGGGCCCGGTGAAGTTCAACAGCGTCGGCGAGAACGTGGTGGCGCAGAAGTTCATCTTCCAGTGGCAGAGCCCGACCGCGTTCGTGCAGGTGCTGCCGGCCAGTGACCCGGCCTCAGTGAAGATCATGAACCCCAAGCCCAACTGGGGCAGCTGAGCCGCCGGTTAGCTGATGGTGCGGTGCGCGGAGCAGCACATGGCTGGCCAGGCCCAGGATCGGCCCAAACGGGCCGAACTCCGGCCGGCGAGGGCATACGGTGCCGGTTGAACGCCATGCGCGCTCCGCGCACCGGGGCACCCCCACGGAACTGCCGGGTGCCCCGGCATGGCCCCAGGAAGGGAGAAGCCTGATGAGGCGCCACCGCGCCAGGTTCTTGCCGCTCGCTGCCGTCGGCGCGGTGACCGCGCTCGTCGTGGCCGCCTGCAGCAGCAGCAGTGCCAGCACCACGTCCAGCAGTGCCGCGCACCCGATCACGGTCGGCATCTCGCTGCCGCTGACCGGACAGTTCTCCGCCGACGGCATCGCGACCGAACACGGTTACCAGCTCTGGGCCAGCGACGTCAACACCAACGGCGGCCTGCTCGGCCGCCCGGTACGGCTCGACATCGTCAACGACAACAGCAACCCGGACACGGTGACCAAGAACTACACCACGCTGATCACACAGGATCACGTGGACCTCACGATGGCGCCGTTCTCCACCCTGCTGACCGTCAACGCCGCGCAAGTCACCAAGAAGTACCACTACGCGCTGGCCGCCGGGTCAGCGACCGGCACGCTGGTCTTCCAGCAGAACGACCCGTACCTGTTCAGCGTGAGCGTGCCCGACGCGATCGAGATGACCCCGTTCGCCCAGTGGGTGACCTCGCTGCCGCCCGGCAAGCGGCCCACCACGGCGGGCTACGCCATGGTCAACGACCCGTTCGCCGACCCGCCGGTCATAACGACCGCACAGCAGCTGTCGGAACACGGCATCAAGACCGTGTTCAACAACCAGAGCGACCCGGTAACCCCGAACGCGACCGACTCGAACCTGATTCCGGTGGCCAACAAGCTGGCGGCCAAGAACCCGCAGCTCGTGGTGCTCGGCACGGTGGACGTGCCGAGCCTGCTCGAGTTCGTGAAGGCGTTCGAGGCCAGGAACTTCAACCCGCAGATCATCATCGCCACGTCCGGCCCGGACCAGGGCGAGGAGTTCCTGCACCACATCGGCCCGGCCAACGCGGAGGGGATCATGGTGCCGGACGGCTGGTACGGCGGTGAGCCGAACGCGCTCAGCCACGTCATGGTGCAGGACTACATCGCCAAGTTCGGCGGCACCACGTCGGACATCAACGCCGACGTGGCCGAGGCCTACTCGGCCGGCGAGACGCTGGCCGACGCGGTCACCGCCACCCGCAGCACCCAGGGCAGCACGCTCGCCGCCTACCTGCACAGCCACACGGTGCAGACGGTGCAGGGCCCGGCGCAGTTCGACATGCAGGGCAAGAACATCCGGGCTCTCGGCCAGGCATTCATCTTCCAGTGGCAGAACAGCCAGTTCCTCCAGGTGCTGCCTGCCGGGTCCGGGTCGGCCATCGAGGTGAACCGGCCGCACTGGCAGGGCGGCTGATCCAGCGGGCGCGCTGCGGACGCGGCCCGTACCAACGAGTTAGCAGGATGAAGGGCATGAACCAGGAATGGGACGCGAACTCACCGAAGCCATCGTCGACGGCGTTCTCGGCGGCGGTGTCTACGCGCTGATGGCGGTCGGGCTGACGCTGATCTTCGGTGTGCTCGACATCATCAACATTGCCCAGGGCATCCTGGTCGTGCTCGGCGCGTACCTCAGCTACGTGCTGTCGGTGCACCTGCACATCGACCTGTTTGTCGGCCTGCTGGTGACCGTCCCGGCGATGTTCCTCGTCGGGGTCGCGATCCAGTGGGCCTTCATCAGGCCGCTGCGCGGCCGGGAGCGCACCTCCATGTCGCTGCTGGCCACGTACGCGGTAGCGATCATCATCGAGGGCGTGCTGTACCTGATCTTCGGGGCCAACGTCGAAAACCTGAACGCGTCGTACGTCACCCAGGGACCGGAGATCTTCGGCTTCTACCTGGACTACATCTATATCTACGGGTTCCTGCTGGCCGTGCTGCTGGTGGCCGGGATCTACTTCATGCTGTACCGGACCCAGTTCGGCCGGACCATCCGGGCCACCATGCAGGACCAGACCGCGGCCCGGATCGTCGGCATCAACGTGAACCGGGTGCAGATGCTCACGTTCGGCGTCGGCGTGGCCGTCACCGCGGTGGGCGGCATGGTGTTCGGCGCGACCGGCGGCGGCTTCAACCCCAACACCGGGTACGACCTGATCTCCCGGCTGCTGGCCATCATCATCCTGGGCGGCATGGGCAGCATCGCCGGGGCCATGCTGGCCGCCATCTTCATGATCACGCTGGAGGCGGTAGTGGACGTCCTCTGGTCGCCGAGCTGGTCGGTGGTGGTGTTCTACGGCGCGCTGGTGCTGGTGCTGGCGTTCCGGCCGCAGGGCCTGCTCGGCCGGAAGGCGGCGAGGGCGCAATGAGCACGGATTCCCCGGCCGGGACGAGCCTGATGAAACCCGGTCTGCGCCCGGCGCCCGGCGCCCGGCGCGGCCCGCTGCTCCGGCTGGGCGGCCTGGCCGTCCTGCTGGTCCTGGCGGTGATCTTCCCGCTGGTGATCACGAACGCGCTGGACACCCAGTTCGCCGTGGACACCATGATCTTCGTGGCCGCGGTGGTGGCGTGGAACCTGTTCTCCGGGTTCTCCGGCTACATCTCGCTGGGCCACGCGGTGTTCTTCGGCACCGGCGCCTACACGGTCGGGCTGCTGACCACGCACTGGAAGGTGGTCGGCGGCACCATTTTCGCCCTGCTGCCGCTGGGCGGGCTGGTGGCGGCGGTGGTCGCGGTGCCGTTCGGGCTGATCGCGCTGCGGGTGCGGCGGCACACGTTCGTGGTGGTCACCATCGCGATCTTCTTCATCTTCCAGCTGATGGCCTATAACTTCTCCTTCACCGGCGGCAACCAGGGCGTCAGCACGCCGTTCTTCCTGTGGACGGCGGCCAGCTACAACAACCCGTTCTACTACGTGGGGCTGATCCTCGCGGTCGGCGCGATCGTGCTGGCCTGGCTGATCCGGAACTCCCGGTTCGGCCTGCAGCTGCTGGCCATCCGGGACGACGAGGACCGGGCCCGCGGGCTCGGCGTGCGCACCATGCGGGTCAAGCTCACCGCGTTCGTGATCTCCGGGTTTATCACCGGCATGGTCGGCGGCCTGTGGTGGTTCTTCATCGGCCAGGCCCTCCCGGAGACCGCGTTCGACCCGACGTTCGACCTGTCCGTGGCGCTGATGGCGTTCCTCGGTGGGTTCGGCACGCTGTCCGGGCCGGTGCTCGGCGCGCTCATCCTGGAGCCGCTGCAGCAGTGGGACGCGATCACGTTCACCAACGGCTACTTCGCCGAGATCGCGCTGGGCGCGATCTTCCTGGCCGTCATCCTGTTCCTGCCGCGCGGCATCATCCCGACCGGGAAAGAGCTGCTGACCCGGTGGCAGGCGATCCGGGCCCGGCGCCGCGAGCCCGCCCCGGACGGCGCCCCGCCCGCCAGTGGCGCCGCCGTGCAAAGCACGCCGAAAACCGGGAGTGTCCGATGACCGCGCTGCTGCGCACCGATGCGCTGTCCAAGTCGTTCGGTGGCGTCCAGGCGCTCGACGGTGCCACCATCGAGGTGGAAGAAGGTACCATCGCCGGCCTGATCGGCCCCAACGGCTCGGGCAAGACCACGCTGTTCAATGTGATCACCGGCTACGAGCACGTCGACCACGGCCATGTCTACCTGGGCGATAAGGAGATCACCAACGCCGCACCAGACAAGGTGTTCGGGGCTGGCATCGGCCGCACGTTCCAGCTCACCCGGGTGTTCTCCCGGCTCACCGTGATGGAGAACATGATCGTCGCGGCGCAGCACCACGAGCAGCAGCACGGCCTGCTGCGCAACCCGTTCGCCCGCGCGGGCGGCCCGGCCACCCGGCGCCGGGCCATGGAACTGCTCGAGTTCACCGGCATCGCCCACCACTCGGGGGCGCTGGCCGAGACGCTCTCCTACGGCCAGCGCAAGCTGCTCGAGCTGTCCTACGTGCTGATGGCCAGCCCGTCGCTCGTGCTGCTCGACGAGCCGGCCGGCGGGGTCAACCCGACCCTGATCACCATGATCGCGGACCGGATCCGGCAGCTCAACGAGCAGGGCACCACGTTCCTCATCGTGGAGCACAACATGGACTTCGTGATGGGACTGTGCGACAACGTCACCGTCCTGGACTACGGGACCGCGGTGGTCTCCGGGCCGCCCAGCGTGGTCCGCACCGACCCCCGGGTACTCGACGCCTATCTCGGCACTGCGGAGGACGACGATGACATCCCGGTCGGCTGACGGCACCTCGCCCGCCCTGGTCATCCAGGACGTGGTGGCCGGCTACGGCGGCGGTGACGTGCTGCACGGGGTGAGCATGCAAGTGGCCGAGCGCGGCATCACGTGCGTGGTGGGCCCCAACGGGGCGGGCAAGTCGACCCTGCTCGGCAGCATCTGCGGGCTGCTCAGGCCGCGGCTCGGCCAGGTCACCCTGCGCGGCGAGCGGCTGTCCGGCCGGTCCCCGCGCCAGGTGCTGGACATGGGCGTGGTGCTGGTGCCACAGAACCACAGCCTGTTCCGCGAGATGACGGTGCGGGAGAACATCATGCTCGGCGGCTACATCCTGCGTGAGCGCGGGCTGGCCGACCGCCGGCTGGCCGCCGTGCTGGAGATGTTCCCCCAGGTGACCGAGTGGCTGGGCAAGAAGGCGGGCAGCCTGTCCGGCGGCCAGCAGCGGCTGGTCGAGTTCGCCCGCAGCCTGATGCTCGACCCCAGCCTGGTCATCCTGGACGAGCCGTCCATGGGGCTGTCCCCGAAGGTGCTCAAGTCGGTCTTCGACGCGGTCCGGATGATGAACGCGCAGGGCAAGACCATCCTGCTGGTGGAGCAGAACGCGCGGGCCGGGCTGCGGCTGTCCACCCACGGCGTGGTGCTGGAGAACGGCCGGGTCCGGCTGTCCGGCACCGGCCACGAGGTGCTGAACCACCCGGAGATCGGCGCGCTGTACCTGGGCGGCGCGGTGTCCGATACCCAGACCCCGGAGGCCAAGGCGGCCGAGGCACGGGCCGCCGAGCCGGACTCGCCGTCCGCCGCGAACGGCTCGGCATCAAACGGCACAGCGCCGGGAGCCGCCCGTTGATCGTCGACGCGCACCGGCACGTCATCGTCCCGGAGATGACGGCCCGGACCGTGCCGGAGGCGTGGCGGCCGGCGCTGCGGTCCGTGGGCGGGCGGACCGTGCTCGGCTTCCGCGGCCGGGACATCAACTCGGTGACCGGCGAGTTCAGCGACATCGACGTCATCCTGGCCGGGGCCGCCGCGGCCGGCGTGAGCCACCTGCTGCTGTCGCCGTGGATCAACCTGGTGCCGGTGGACGCCCCCCTCGCCGAGGCCCAGCTGGTCGGCCAGCTGCAGAACGAGGCGCTGGCCCGGCTGGTGGCAGCGCACCCGCAGCTCAGCGCGGTCGGCGTGGTGCCGCTGCAGGACCCGGGCCGGGCCGCCCGGGAGCTGGCCGGGCTGGCCGGCGCGGGCCTGGCCGGGGTGGAGATCCCGTCCAGCGTGGCCGGCCGGTACCTGGGCGACGACTTCTTCCTGCCGTTCTGGGAGGCGGCGGCCGGCACCGGCGCGCTGGTCTTCATCCACCCGACCACCCGCGGCTTCGGGATCGGGGCCCTGGACGGCTATTACCTGTGGAACTCGGTCGGGAACCCGCTGGAGACCGCGGTGACCGCGGCGCACATCGCGGTGGCCGGGGTGCTCGAGCGCTTCCCCGGGCTGCGCGTGCTGCTCGCCCACGGCGGCGGCGCGCTGCCGGTGCTCCGCGGCCGGCTGCGCCGGGCCTACGCGGTCCGGCCCGAGGCGGCCGCGCGGACCGCGCACGGCCCGGACTGGTCGCTGCGCCGGTTCTACTACGACAGCGTCACCCATGATGCCGCGCTGCTCGCCGACCTGGTCGGCTACGCCGGGCCGGGGCAGGTCCTGCTCGGCTCGGACCAGCCGTTCGACATGGGCACCGAGGACGGCGTGGCGGAGGTCCGCTCGCTCGGCCTGGGCTCCGGCGAGGACCTGATCCTGGGCGGCAACGCCGGCCGGCTGCTGGCCGCGGCGGCCCATGCCTGAGTTTCCCCACGCGGGCGCGCTGCTCGCCGCGCTGCTGGCCGAGCACGGCGTGCGGCACGTGTTCGGGGTGCCGGGCGGCCAGACGCTGGCGCTGTACGACGGCCTGCTGGACCAGCCCGGGCTGGCTCACGTGCTGACCCGGGACGAACGCTCGGTCGCCTACGCGGCCGACGGGTACGCCCGGGTGACCGGCCGGGCCGGCGTGTGCGACGCCACGGTGGGGCCGGGAGCGGCCAAGCTGCCGTCCGGCCTGAGCGAATCGCTGGGCGCGTCGGTGCCGGTCGTGGCGCTGGTCAGCGACCTGCCCGCGCGGCTCGCCCCGCACCGCTACCGCGGCGCCGCGTCCCAGGCCCTGGACCAGGCCGCGCTGCTCGCCCCGGTCACCAAGTGGCAGGCCACGGTGCCCACCGCGGCGGTGCTGCCGGCCCTGGTCCGGCAGGCGTTCCGCGAGGCGACCAGCGGCCGGCCGGGCCGGCCGTGCTGTTCCTGCCCCAGGACGTGCTGGACGGCCCGGTCCCCGGCGCCGTCACGGCCGGCCTGGCCGGCAGCGCCAGGTTCGGCCGGTTCCCGCCGTTCCGGCCCGCCCCGGAGCAGGCCGACCTGGCCGCGGCGGCGGCCGTGCTGCGGGCCGCGCACCGGCCGTTCATCCTGGCCGGCGGGGGAGTCCAGCTGTCCGCGGCCGGGACCGCGCTCACCGCGCTGGCCGAGCGGGCCGGCGCGGCGGTGGGCACCACCCTGTCCGGGAAAGGGGCCATCGCCGAGGACCACCCACTGGCCGTGGGCGTGACCGGGTCGATGGGCACCACCGCGGCCGCGGCCGCGCTCAGCGAGGCCGACGTGGTGCTGCTGGCGGGCTGCAAGGCGGGCAGCGGGGCTACCTCGGGCTGGACGCTGCCCCGGGCCGATCAGGCGGTGCTGCAGCTCGACCTCGACCCGGCCGAGCTGGGCCGGGCCGTCCCGCTGCGCGCCGCGCTGCTCGGTGACGCCCAGGCTGGGCTGGCCGCGCTGGCCGCCGCGCTTGACGCGGACGGCCCGGCCGAGCCGGACCGGTCCGGGTGGCGGGCCCGGCTGGCCGGCCTGACCGCGGCCTGGCGCGCCACCCGCGACACCGAGCGGGCCAGCGGCCAGGTACCGATCGCGCCGCAGCGGGTGCTGGCCGCCCTGGAGACCGCGCTCGGCCCGGAGGACGTGCTGATCTGCGACGCCAGCCTGGCCAGCGGCTGGGGCGGGGTGTACCTGGAGCAGCGCCGCCCGGGCCGCCGGGTGCTGTGCCCGCGCGGCCAGGCCGGCCTGGGCTACGCGCTGCCCGCGGCCATCGGCGTGGCCACCGCCACCCGGCACCGCACGGTGGTGCTGACCGGCGACGGGGCCCTGGGCTACGCGGTTGGCGAGCTGGCCACGGTGGCCGAGCTCGGCCTGCCGGTGACGGTGATCGTGCTGAACAACCGGTCGCTGGGCTGGATCCGCTGGTATCGGCGGATCACGTTCGGCCGCGGCTGGGAGGACGACGACTTCGGCGACGTGGCGTTCAGTGACGTGGCCCGTGGTTTCGGCCTGCACGCGGCGCGGGTCAGCGAGCCCGGCCAGCTGGCCGGTGCGCTGCGCGGCGCGCTGGCCGGGCCGCCCGCCCTGCTGGACGTGATCACCGACACGTGGCAGACCCCGATCACGGCGCACCGCCGCGCCGTCGAAACAGCTGACCAGGCTGGATATGGAGGCTGAGGCCTGATGCCCCGTCACCCCGACCGGCAGATCGAGCGGATGTCCCAGCCGGACGTGGCCCGGCTGCTCGCCGCCAGCGGGGTGGCCGTGGTGGCCACCGGCAGCGTGGAACAGCACGGCGGCCACCTGCCGCTGGGCACCGACGCGTTCGCCGCGCTGTCCGTGGCCGAGCGGGTGGCCGAGCGGCTGGGCACCGTGGTCGCCTCGCTCGGCCCGGTCGGCGTGGCGCACTACCACCTGTCCTGGCCGGGCACGCTGTCGCTGCGGCCCGCGACCATGGCCGCTGTGCTGGTCAACGTCTGCGCCGGGCTGGGCGCGGCGGGCGCCCGCCGGATCGTGGTGGTGAACTGGCACGAGGGCAACTCGGCCACGCTGCGGCTGGGCGCCGACGAGGCGCAGCGGCGGCACGGCGTGCAGGTGGTGATCGCGGAGGCGCACGTGATCACGCACACCAGCTTCCCGGACGAGATGGAATTCACCCATGCCGGGTCGATGGAAACGGCCGCCGTGCTGGCCTACGAGCCGGGCCTGGTACACCTGGACCGGGCGACCGAGCCGACCGAGCGCGCCGCGGGCGAGGCCGCACACGGGCTGTTCCGGCGGCCCGACGTCTACCCGGTGCTGCGTGACTTCCACCAGGTGGCGCAGACCGGCTGGTACGGCCGTCCGGAGCGGGCCGGGGCGGCCCGGGCCGAGGAGATCGCCGAGGCGGTGGCCGATCACGTGGTGGCCCGGGCCCGGGAGATCTGGGCCGCGCTGGGGGAGGACGCATGACCGGCGGCCAGCGCACCATGCGGGCGGCCGTGCTCCGCGAGTTCGGCCAGCTCGTGGTCGAGGATGCGGCCGGCCGGAGCCCGGTCCGGGTGAGGTGCTGGTCCGGGTCCGGGCGTGCGGCATCTGCGGCACCGACCTGAAGATCGTCGCGGGCGCCTACCGGGGCACCTGGCCGCCCGCGCTGCCGTTCATCATCGGCCACGAATGGTCGGGCGAGGTGGCCGCGCTCGGCCCGGGCGCGGAGCGGAGCGGGCTGCGCCCGGGGGAGCGGGTGGTGGCCGAGAACCACACCGGCTGCGCCAGCTGCCCGATGTGCCGGGCGGGCCGGTACAACCTGTGCGAGCGGGTCCGGGAACCGGGCTTCAGGCTGTACGGGCACACCGCCCCCGGCGCGCTGGCCGAGTACGCGGTACGCCCGGCGGTGGCCCTGCACCGGGTCCCGGACTCGGTCAGCGGGGTGGCGGCCGCGCTGGTCAACCAGGGCGCGCTCACCGTGCACGCGGCCCGGCGGACCGGCCTGCGGGCCGGGGACAGCGTGGCTGTGTTCGGCCCTGGCCTGCTCGGCCTGCTGATGATCCAGGTCGCCCGGGCCGCCGGGGCCACCAACGTGATCATGGTCGGGCGGGGCCAGCGGCTGGCGGTGGCCAGCGAGCTCGGCTGCACGGCGGTGGTCGACTATGAGCAGGGCGACCCGGTGGCCGGGATCCGGGCCGCGTCCGGCGGCCGTGGGGTGGACCATGTGTACGACTGCTCGGGGAACACCGCGGTGCTCACGCAGGCCCTGGGCTCGGTGCGGCGCGGCGGCTCGGTCGCCCTGCTCGGCCTGGCCGGTGGCGCGCTGGCGGAGCTGCCGGCCGACCGGGTGACCCTCGACGAGCTCAACGTTCTGGGGGTACGTTCGAGTCCAAATGCCTACCCCGCCATGATCTCCTTGCTGGCCTCGGGCGCGATCCGCACCGGGCCGCTCACCGCCGACCGTTATCCGCTGTCCGATGTCGCCGCGGCGTTCGACGCGCTCGCCCGCCGGGAGTCGATCCGCCCGATCATCACCATGTAGCACTGCCAGGAGCCGCCGATGCCAGCTGTCCGCGATCCAGGTGACCTGCCCGTCCGGCAGGGCCCAGGCTGGGCCGAGCAGGCCTGGGCCGGCCCGGAGGAGTTAGGTGCCGCAGTCCCCATGCAGGCCTGGCGCTGGTCCGTGGACCGGTCCGCGGCCAGCCCGCCGATCGGGCTGGGTGCCGCGGAGGGCCTGCTCTACGTGATAGCCGGGTCGGGTACCGCGGCGGCCGGGGGCGGCTGGTTCCCGCTCAGCCAGGAGAACGTGCTGTGGCTGGGCGGCTGCCCGGAGATCACGCTGCGCGGCGGGGCCCACGGGCTCGACGTGCTGATCGCCCAGGCGCCCGGCCGCGGCCGCGGCGGGGGCCAGAGCCGCGGGCGGCCACAGCTGTTCACCGCGGCTGAGCTGCCGCACCTGGTGTCCACCCGGGACACCCGGGACCGGCTGGACCTGGTTACCGACGGGGTACCGGTGGGGGCCCGGCAGATCCGGGCCGACCGCATCGTGTATCACCCGGGGGACAGTGCGGCGGCGCATTTCCACGCCGGCTGCCATCACGTGTTCTGCGTGCTGGCCGGGGACGGGCTGCTGTGCACCGAGCAGGCGGTGAGCCGGCTGGCCGCCGGGATGAGCGCGCTGGTCCTGCCCGGTGAGATGCACTGGTTCGTGAACGACCGCGATGCGGACTTCTCGTTCGTCGAGTTCTGGGCGCCGCCGCCCGCCGACACGGTGTGGCCGGTGGCGAGCGACCGGTGCACCTGGGCGCCGGCCTGAGCAACGGAGGGTCACATGGAGTACACCAAAGCGGAAGCCAAGCAGGCGGCCCGGGCCTGCTTCACCGGGCTGTGGGCGGCGACCACCGCACCGTTCGACTCTTCCGGCGACCTGGACGTCGCGGCGCTGCGCGGCGATCTCGACCGGCTGACCGGCGGCCTGCATATCGATGGGATCTTCTGCGGCGGGGTGATGAGCGAGTTCTGGTCGATGACCGGCAGCGAGAAGCGCCGCCTGGTCGAGGTGGTGGTGGACGCCACCCGGGGGAGGTGCCCGGTGATCGCGCACACCGGGCATCACTCGGCCCGGCAGGCCATCGAGCTCACCAGGCACGCCCAGAAGGCCGGGGCGGACTTCGCGGTGCTGATCAACCCGTATTACCCGGCCGCGTCCGACGAAGGTCTTTACCGCTGGTTCGAGCAGGTCTGCGGGGCGGTGGACATCGGCATCTGGCTGTTCGACACGGCCTACTCCGGGGTGTCGCTGTCCCTGGAGCTGGTCGAGCGGCTGGCCGCGATCGAGAACGTGTGCGGCATCAAGGTCGGCCGGGAGCACGCGCACTACCTCAAGGTGCTGGATCGCGTCGGCGGCCAGATCATGGTGTGCGAGCCGCACGAGGGCACCTGGCTGGAGAACATCCGCGACCACGGCCAGCGGTGCTTCATGTCGTCGGCCGCGCCGTACCTGTACCAGACGCCGGAGTGGCAGCCGATGCGCGAGTACACCGGGCTGGCCCTGGGCGGCGACTTCACCGGCGCCGCCCAGGTCGCGGCGACCCTCGACCCGGTGCGGGCGGTGGCGGCCAAGTGGCTGCACGGCAAGCAGCGGATGGCCGACGCGCTGGCCTCCATCAAGGCGTGGGCCGGCCTGGTCGGCATGTCCGGCGGGCCGGTCCGGCTGCCGGTGCTGCCGCACACCGAGGCCGAGGTGGCCGAGCTCGCCGCCGACCTGGACGCGGTCGGGCTGCTGCCGGACCGCGGCCGGTCAGCCCGGGTGCTGGGGAACGGTCACCGGCCGGTGCGCGGCTGAGCCCATCACCTCGGCCGGGTCGTGACCGAGGTCGGACAGCATGACGATGGCCGCGTTACGGCCCGGGGCACCGGTGATGGACCCGCCCGGGTGGGTGGACCCGCCGGTCTGGTAGAGCCCCGGGATGGGCATCCGGTGCGCGGCCCAGCCGGGCACCGGGCGGAGCGGCCCGCTGAACGCGGGCCCCCGGTTCCCGCCGTGGAACGCGCCGTGGATCATGTGCGGGTTCAGCTGCTCGATGTCCTCGGGGGACTTCACCAGGCTGGCCAGGATCACGTCGTCGGTGAACCCGGGCGCGGCCCGGCGCAGCCGGTCCAGCTGGTGCCGGGCGTGCTCGTGCTTCAGCTCGGCCCAGCCGCCCGGGCCAGGCTGGTAGACCTGCGGGCTGAGGATCTTCACCGTGTGCTGCCCGGCCGGCGCCCGGCCCGGGTCGGCCAGCGTGGGCGTGGCCACCAGCACCCAGGGCGGGTCGGCGAAGAACCGCCCGGTGCGCAGGTCGGCGCCCATCTGGATCATCTCCTCCGGCCAGCCGGCCAGCCCGGCCGACACGGCGCTGCGGGTGCGGCCCGGGGCGTCCGGGTCCTGGAACTCCGGGGCTGCGGTGGTGCAGTAGTAGGTCGCGAAGCCCGGCACCCCCACGTCGTAGGTGTCCACCCCGTAGTGGAACTCCTCCGGCCAGGCCGGCCGGGGCGCCATGTCCCGCAGGTGGGTGACGTGGATGGTGGACAGCACGGCGGTGCCGGCCCGGTACTGGGTGCCGTCGGCCGTCTGCACCCCGGTGCACTGGCCGCCGTCCAGCAGCAGCCGGCTGACCCGCTGGCCGCAGATCACCGTGCCGCCGTGGTCGGCCAGGTAGCCGGTGAGCGCGGCGGTCAGCCGGCCGGAGCCGCCGATCGGGATGGACCAGCTGCGCTGCTGGCGGCCGAACGTCTGCGCGTAGGGCAGCACCCCCGAGCCGGGCTCATCGACCGGCTGGAACACCTGGAACGCCATCCACAGCAGGAACGCCTGGACGTGCCGGCTGGTGAACTCGTGCTGCACCACCTGGGCCGCGGACAGCTGCTGCCGCCGGGCCCAGATCCGGCCGCGCGGGTGCTCGGCCAGCCGCGCCCCCAGCGCCGGGCCGTACCCGACCGGGGTGAACTGGGACTGGCTGAAGATGTGCTTGACCTCGTCGTACTCGTCCAGCAGCCGGAGGTAGGCGGCCGCGTCGGCGGCCGAGAACCGGGCCACCTCCTCGGCCGTCCGGTCCCGGTCCAGCCACATGGTGAGCTGGCGGCCGTCCGGGAACGCTACGTGCTCCACCGGGTCGGGCTCGGCGTAACGCAGCCCGTAGTCGGCGGCCAGCCCGAGCTCGTCGTGCAGCAGGGCCGGGTTGACCCGGATCATGGTGTGCCCGGTGGCACACGTGTCGATGCCGAAGCCGGGCAGCAGCAGCTCCTCGGTGGCCGCGCCGCCGCCCGGCACCGGCCTGGCGTCCAGCACCAGGCAGCGGTAGCCGGCCTTGGCCAGGTAGCACGCGGCGAGCAGGCTGTTGTGCCCGGCCCCGGCCACCACGATGTCGGCGTCGCTGTCGGTCATGCCGCACCCCACCTGCCTGCCCGCGCCTCGTCTGCAAACCATTGCATCAGCTGATACTGACATCCTCCGGGGCAGCCCGACAAGCACCGCATCTCACTCCTGCCGGGTGACGCCGGGGGTAGCCGGGCCGCCTAGCGTCGGCGGTAAAGCCCAGGGAGGACACAGCGATGGCGCACCCCGACACCCTGTACGTGCTGGCCGCGGCCTATGACAACGTGCCCAGCGCGGTCGAGGACTACGAGGCCGTGAAGGCCCTCTACTACGCGGTCAAGACCTCACACGAGTTCGACGCCGCGGTCATCGCCAAGGATGCGGACGGCAAGGTCAGCATCGTCAAGAAGCACGAGCAGCCGACCCGGCACGGGGCCGCGGTGGGCCTTGGCTGGGGCCTGGCCGCCGGGGTCGCGGCCGCGCTGTTCCCGCCGGTGGGCATCCTCGGCGCGCTGGCCATGGGCGCGGGCGGCGGTGCCGCGATCGGCGCGGTCGCCGGGCACGCCAGCGGCGGGATGAGCCGCGGTGACCTGAAGGAGCTGGGCGAGACCCTGGACGACGGCACCGCCGGGCTGCTGGTGGTATACGAGGCCAACCTGGCCGAGCAGGTCGCGGCCAACATCAAGGCCGCCAACAAGATGATCTCCAAGGAGACCGACATGGCGGCCGACCAGCTGGCCGCCGACCTCAAGCAGGCCGACCAGGCGGCCAGCTCCGGCCAGTAGCGGCCAGCTCCGGCCAGTAAGGTCAGCTCCGGCCAGTAAGGTCAGCTCCGGCCAGTAAGGTCAGCTCCGGCCAGTAAAGGTCAGCTCCGGCCAGTAAAGGTCAGCCGGCCAGCCCGCGGAGCGCCGGCCCGGTCACCCGGTTGATGATCCACTCGGACATCTCGGCTGCGCCGAGCGAGGCGTAGAAGTCCCGGGCCGGCGTGTTCCAGTCCAGCACGGCCCACTCCAGCCGGGGATAGCCGCGGGCCACGCAGATCCGGGCCAGCGCGGCCAGCAGGGCCCGGCCCAGGCCGAGCCGCCGCAGCCCGGGCCGGACGTAGAGGTCCTCGAGGTAGATGCCGTGGCTCGCCTCCCAGGTGGAGAAGCTCAGGTACCACAGCGCGAAACCGCCGACCTCGCCGTCGTGCTCGGCCACCAGCGCGAACACCGCAGGTGGCTCGGCCAGCAAGGCCCGGCGCAGGTCGTCCTCGGTGCCGGTGACGTCGGCCAGCGACTTCTCGTAGCTGGCCAGGTCCCGGATCAGCTGGTAGATCACCGGGATGTCGGCGGGCCGGGCCGGGCGGATCATGCCGGGAACCGGTAGCGCAGCCGGAACTGGTCGGCCGCGATCACGACCTCGCCGGTCTCGACGGTGCGCGGGCCGGCCTGGTGGGCCCGCTCGATGACCAGCACCGGGGAGCCCGGCGGCAGGCCGAGCACGGCCGCCTCGGCGGACAGCGCCGGCCGCACCGAAATCTCCTCCACCACCTGGTCGACGGTAATACCCAGGTCGCGCATCCGGTCGGTGACCGCGCGGCCCGCGGCGTCGGCAGCGGCCGATCCGGCCAGGTCCGGCTCGTAGCTGGTGGCCAGCTGCACCGGGGTGCCGTCCGCGCTCATCAGGTACCTGGTCCGGGTCACCGGCTGGTCACGGTCGGCCAGGCCGAGCCGCCGGGCCACCGGCCCGGGCGGGATGACCCGGTCCGACTGGTACTCCCAGGACAGCCGGGGCGACGCCGCGGCCGGGCCGCCGTCCGGGGCCGCCTCGGACAGGCCGAACGGCGAGCCGGGAAAGTGCGGCCGGTCGTGCTCCAGGTACGCCGGCGCCGGGAGCCTGCGCACGTAGGACCCGGACCCGGCGCGGGCCTCGATCAGCCCCTCGGCGGCCAGCACCTGGAGCGCGTGCTTGGCTGCGGTCTCGCCCACGCCGTACCTGGCGATGATCGCGTTACGCGACGGGACCCGCGCCCCCGGGGCGAGCATCCCGCCCCGGATCTGATCCCGCAGGTCGGCCAGGACGCGCTGGTAGATGGCACCCACCGGCGACATTGTGACGCACCGGCGGGCAAGCTGTGGGCCCAATTGGCATGCTGTGACCATAGCTTGGCCCGCCGGTCACTTCTTCCGGGCGAAGATCACCCCATCGCCGATGGACAGCATGGCCAGCTCCACCCGGTCATCGGCGATGACCTGCTCGTTGAAGTCGCGGATGGCCCGGGCGTCCGGATCGGGGTCCGGGTCGAAGATCCGGCCGTGCAGGAACGTGTTGTCCACCAGGATGATCCCGCCGCTGCGGGTCCGCGGCACGATCTCCGCCCAGTAGCTGGGGTAGCCGGTCTTGTCCGCGTCGATGAAGGCCAGGTCGATCGGCGCGTCCGCGGGCAGCGCGCGCAGCGTGTCGGCGGCCGGGCCGAGGCGCAGCTCGATCCGGTCGGCCAGGCCAGCCTTCAGCCAGTACTCGCGGGCCAGCGCGGTCCATTCGGCGTTCACGTCGCAGCACAGCAGCCGGCCGCCGGGGGCCAGCCCGCGGGCCAGGCAGATGGCGGAGTACCCGGTGAACGTCCCGACCTCGACCGCCCGCCGCGGCGCGGCCAGCTGGCTGACCAGGGTCATGAACGTGCCCTGCTCGGCGCCGATCTGCAGGGTCACCCGGTCCGGGAAGCGCCGGGCGGTCTCGGCCCGCAGCCCGGCCAGCAGCGCGTCCGGCGGGCTGGAGTGGGTCAGGACGTAGTCCAGGATCTGACGGCTGACATGCTCGGTTCCGGTAGCCACCCGGTCCACGTTAGCGCTCAGATCCCCGGGTACCGCACCCCGGTGAGCCGTTCCGATTCCTGCCACCGCCCACGGCGGGCAGCATCAGCCCGGTCAGCGCGAAGTGCCCGAGGTGGCTGGTGCCGAACTGCAGCTCGAAGCCGTCGGTGGCGGTGCCGTAGGGCGGCATCATCAGGCCCGCGTTGTTGATCAGCAGGTCCAGCCGCTGGTGCCGGGCGTCACCACGGCCGTCCGGCCGGCCTGGTCCGGGACGTCTGCGGCCGTCCACGGCGGTTCTGGCATTGAGCCACGGTACGCTCGGGCGCATGGCCCTGGCTTCGCCTTTCTACATCCCGAGCCCGCCGGTGAACGGCTTCCACATCGGCCCGGCGTACATCCACTTCTACGGGC
The DNA here is from genome assembly GCA_963834515.1 of uncultured Actinomycetes bacterium. Lineage (GTDB taxonomy): Bacteria > Actinomycetota > Actinomycetes > Streptosporangiales > Streptosporangiaceae > RYN-230. Next base: position 709,338 of record CAWICB010000007.1, read on the forward strand.
TGATGTACGTGATCGGGATCACGCTGGCCATCCTCATCACCCAGCGCCGGTGGAAGGCGGCCGGCGGCGACGCGGCGCTGGTCGGCGACGTAGCCATCTGGGCTGTGCCCGCAGGCATCATCGGCGGCCGCATCTACTTCGACCTGACCACGCCGAAGTACATCCCGCACCACTGGTATGGCGTGTTCGCGGTGTGGGATGGCGGGCTGGGCATCTGGGGCGGGATCGCGCTGGCCGCCGTGGTCGGGGCGTGGCGGGTCCGCCGGTCCGGGGCCAGTACCGCGCTGTTCATGGACGCGGTGGCGCCCGCGCTGCTGGTGGCCCAGGCCATCGGCCGGGTCGGCAACTACTTCAACCAGGAACTGTTCGGCGGGCCGACCACACTGCCCTGGGCGCTGCAGATCTCCCCGCAGTTCCGGCCGACCGGATACACCCAGTACACGACGTTCCACCCGACGTTCCTGTACGAGTTCATCTTCGACCTGGCCTGTGCGGCGCTGCTCGTCTGGCTGGGCCACCACCGCAACATCAAGCCACCCGGCCTGTTCGCGCTGTACGTCGCGGGCTACTCGGCGTTCCGCATCTTCGAGGAGTCGCTCCGGGTCGACCCGTCCGAGCATTTCCTCGGGCTGCGGCTGAACATGTACGTGGCCAGCGTGCTGACCGTGGTCGGCGCCGTCTGGTTCATCCGCTCGCAGCGCCGCGGCCGCCCGGCTGCGGAACTGCGCGCCCGGCGGCCGGACAGCACGGACGGGGAGAGCGCCGCTGCGCCCGGCGGCCCGGCCGGGTCCGGCGAAGCGGCCCAGTCCAGCGCGGCCGAGTCCAGCGAGACGGCCCGCTAGCCCCGGGCCCATTCCTGGTCGCTGCGCAGTTCGATCGCAGGTGGCATTCTGGCGCGGCTATCGAACTTATGTTTGGGATTGTGGCATGCTTGACCCCTGACATCTCATCACCGCGTCACCGATGTGCAGGAGGCAGCCCCAGTGGGCCAGAAGACGGTCAGGTTCAGCGACCTCAGCGGCGAGCTGATCACCAGGGACGACACGCTCGCCCGAATCGTGATCCACGAGCATCCCGAGCTCGGCGACAGCCCGGTGGAGATCGAGGCGCTGGCCGACGAGGCCGCGGCGATCGGCAAGGCCGCGCTGCGGGTGGCCGTGGTGGACGTCTACCTCCCGGCTGAGGACGAGCCGCACCGGGTGACCATGGACGCGGCCGCGTTCGACGAGCTGGCCACCGACCAGCCGATGACCGAGCTGCTGCTCACCGCCCGGCCCGCCCGGCCCGCCCGGCGCGCCCGCGCGGCGGCCACCGCGGCCCCGCGCGGCATCAGCTACGACACCCTGGAGCACGCGGGCGAGCCGCACAAGGGCCGGATCACCGAGGCCGAGCGGGAACTGGTCCGGGACCACCTGGACGCCATCAACGAACGGCTGGCCGCGCAGGGCATCCGGACCATCGACCCGGCCGACCCGGAGCACGTGGCCCGCTACGGCCTGACTGGCCTGGCGGTGGCCCAGGCCGCCCAGGGCGGCTAGGCTGCGCCAGCCCGTGTCTCACTATGTGGTCGGCGTAGGATCAGCATATGGGCAATTCCGACGGGGCCGGGCGGCGCTGGGTGGTGCTGGTGGCGGGCATGCTGGCCATGACCGCGGGCTGCACGTTCCAGTACGGGCTGGCCTACCTGATCCCTGCGTTCCGCGCCGAGGGCCTGTCCCTGGAGCAGGCCAGCATCCTGGTCGCCTGCCCGACCGCCGGGCTGCTGCTCACCCTGGTCGCGTGGGGCGCGGCGGCGGACCGGTGGGGTGAGCGGCTGGTCCTCGGGGCCGGCCTGGCGCTGGCCGGGGCCATCCTGCTGGCCGCCAGCGCGGTGCGCGGGCTGATCCCGCTGGGCGGCTGCCTGGTGCTGGCCGGGGCGGCGGGTGCATCGGTGTACGCGGCCAGCGGCCGGCTCATCCTGGGCTGGTTCCCGGCCCGCCAGCGCGGGCTGGCCATGGGCATCCGGCAGAGCGCGCAGCCGCTGGGGGTCATGGTGGCCGCGCTCGTGCTGCCGGCCGTAGGCGCGGTGAGCCGGGCCGCCGCACTGCTCTTCCTCGGTGCGTTCTGCCTGGCCGCGGCGCTGCTGGTGGCGGTGGCGGTGCGGGACCCGGCCCGGCCGCCGCAGCCGGCGCGCCCGGGCCGGCTCTCCGTACCGGGGCCGGCCGGGCCGGGTGCTGGGCCGGATCCACGCGGCCAGCGCGCTGCTCGTGGTGCCGCAGTTCGCGGTGGCCACGTTCGCCCTGGTGTTCCTCGTCGACGTGCACGGGATGACGGCCACCTCGGCCGGCCGGCTGCTGGCCGTAGCCCAGGCCTGCGGGGCGGCCAGCCGGCTGGCCGCCGGGGCCTGGTCCGACCGGGTGGGCAGCCGGCTGCGCCCGATGCGGGTGCTGGCCCTGGCCATCGCGCTGGTCATCGCGGCGCTGGCGGCGGGCGCGGCCATCCGGGCGCCGTGGGCGGTCGGCGTGCTGCTCGCCGCCGTGGTCCTCGCGGTGAGCACCAACGGGCTGTCTTTCACCGCCGTCGCCGAGCACGCCGGGTCGTCCTGGGCGGGCCGCGCGCTGGGCGTGCAGAACACCGGGCAGAACGCGTTCGCGGCGGCCACGCCGCCCGCGCTGGCCGCGGTGATCGGGGCGGCCGGCTACCCGGCTGCGTTCGGCATCGTGGCCCTGTTCCCGCTGGCCGCCGCGGCGCTGCTGCCGGTGTACGCGGAACGGGACAGCGCGGCGGCGGTGGCCGCGGCCGTGCCCGCGGCCCGCTGAAACCGGGCCTGCCTCAGGCGGCGGAGCGCTCGCTGAGCGGGCGGCGGCGCAGTTCCGGCTGCTGGATGGCCGGTGGCACGTAGGCCTGGTCGAGGGTGCCGATGTCGGTTCCGGGCGGGACGATCTCATCGATCCGGTCGAGGACATCGTCGGGAAGGGCGACGTCCACCCCGGCGAGAAGGTCGTCAAGTTGCGCCATGGTGCGGGCACCGAGCAAAGCGCTGGTGACCCCCGGGTGCGAGATCGCGAACGCCATCGCGAGGTGGGGCATCGACAGTCCCGCCTCCCCGGCCAGCGTGATCAGCCGCTCCACCGCGTCCAGGCGCCGCTCATCACTGAACGCGGTGAAGAACTGCGCGCGAATGACGTCGTTGTCCTGCCCGCGGCGGACCCGGCCGGTGAGCATGCCCTGGCCGAGTGGTCCCCAGGTAAGAACGCCCATCCCGCAGCGCTGCGCGACCGGGAGGACCTCACGCTCGATGCTGCGGTTCAGGAGCGAGTACGGCGGCTGCTCGGTACGGAACCGCTCCAGGCCGCGCCGTTCCGCCACCCAGTGCGCCTCGACGAGGTCCGAGGCCGGCATGTTCGAGGTCCCGGACGCGCGGATCTTGCCGCTGCGGACCAGGTCGGTCAGCGCGGAGAGTGTTTCCCCGACATCGGTGCCGGGATCGGGGCGGTGGATCTGGTACACGTCGATGTGGTCGGTCTGCAGGCGGCGCAGCGAGTTCTCGACGGCGGTGATGATCCACCGCCGGGAGGCCCCCTGCTGGTTCGGGTCGGTGCCCATCGGGCGGCCGACCTTCGTGGTGAGGACCACGTTGTCCCGGCGGTCCTTGAGCGCCCGGCCGACCACCTCCTCCGAGTCGCCGTACGCGTCAGCGGTGTTGACCAGGTTGATGCCTGCGCCGAGCGCCCTGTGGATGATCCGGATCGAGTCCTTGGGGTCGGGGTTACCGACCTGAGTGGCGAACATGAGCGCGCCGAGCCCGTAAGGGCTGACCTTGATGCCGGTCCGGCCAAGGTTCCGGTACCGCATGAGGGTTCTCCAGACGTGCGTGCGGCGCGGCCGCTCCCCTAGGCCGTGACCGGCGCGGGTGCCGTGGCCCGCTCCCGCCACCACTGCTGGCCCCGCTCGGGCAGCAGGTGGATCGGGTCGTAGTAGGGGTACTCACGGTTCAGCGCCATCGGGTCCCCGGCCTCGACCGAGGTCCGGTAGTTCTTGGTCCAGTAGGAGATGCCCAGCTCGGTGTCGTACCGGGACACCTGGTGCACCCAGCGCTTGCCCACGTACGGCACGTCACAGATCATCCGCGGGGTGGCGAACCCGGGCAGGTAGCCCATGATCTGGTGCTGCAGATCCTGGGCCTGGGCCAGGGACAGCCGCCAGTGCTCGCTGCCCGGGATCATGTCGCACATGTAGAAGTAGTACGGCATGATCCGGGCCTCATCGAGCAGCACGAAGCACAGGTCGAGCAGCGCCTCCGCGCTGTCGTTGACCCCGTGCAGCAGCACGCCCTGGTTGCGCACGTCGCGGATCCCGGTGTCCAGCATGGCGTGGGCGGCCCGGGCCACCAGCGGGGTGACTGACTGGGCCGCGTTGACGTGGGTGTGGATGGCGATGCTCACGCCGCGTTCCCGGGCCTTGCCCGCGAGCCGCTCCATCCCGGCCCGGACGTCGTCGGCCAGCCAGTGCTGCGGCAGCCCCATCAGCGCCTTGGTGGCCAGCCGGATGTCCCGGATGCTGCTGATGTCGAGCAGCGAGCTGACGAAGCTCTCCAGCCGGGGCCAGGGCAGGTTGGCCACGTCTCCGCCGGACACCACCACGTCGCGCACCCCCGGGGTGGCCCGCAGGTACTCGATCATCGCCGTGAGCCGGTCGGCGGGCGGCAGGCCGAACTTGTGCTTGGTGATGCTGGGTGTCGGGTTGCCGACCAGGTCCATCCGGGTGCAGTGCCCGCAGTACTGCGGGCAGGTGGGCAGCACCTCGGCCAGCACCTTGGTCGGGTAGCGGTGGGTGAGTCCTTCGACGACCCACATCTCCGCCTCGTGCAGCGAGTCACGGGACGCGTACGGATGGGACAGCCAGTCGGTACGCCGGTCGCTGAACACCGGGATCATGTACCGGCGCACCGGGTCGGCGTAGAACGCCTCGGTGAAACCGGGCTCGTCCGGGGCCAGCCGGGGCGCGATCGTGTTCAGCATCTGCGGCGGCACCAGCATGGACATGGTGGCCCGCTCGCGCTGGTCCCGGTCCAGGTCGGCCAGGAAACTGTCGCTCAGCCCCGGCCCGGCCACGGCGCTGAGCTGGCGCAGGTTCTTGACGCAGTGCGCGCGCTGCCACTGCACCGACTCCCACTCGGCGGCGCTCACCCCCGACCAGGCCGGGAAGCGCCGCCAGTCCGGCTCGGCAAGCTCGGTGCGCCGGTACGCGTAGGGCTGGCTGACCAATCCGATCACCGTCCTGTTCGTGGCCTGGCCTTACTGAACGATATCCTCCAATATAGAAGACATCCAGAAGAAGATTGTGTCCAGACACTTGTCGACAGGAAGACTTACGGTGACAACACCAGCAGAGCAGGGTTCCCCTCTCGGCCTGCACCGGGTGCTCGAGCCGGCCGGGGTGCTGCCGCAGGCGGCCTGGCAGCTCGACCCGGACCCGGTCATCTGGCCGGACGAAGTGCGGGTCCGGTGGACCGGCTGAACCTGGACGCCGCCTCGTTCCGGCAGCTCCGCGAGTCCACCGGCGGCGCGCCGGACGCGATGCGCGGCGCGGTCCTGGAGATCGTGGCCGACCGGGGGAAGATGCAGAACCCGGTGACCGGGTCCGGCGGGATGCTGACCGGGGTGGTGGACGAGGTCGGCCCGCACTCGCCGCTCGGGCTGGCCGCCGGGGACCGGATCGCCACCCTGGTCTCGCTCAGCCTGACGCCGCTGGCCATCACCGACGGGCTGGACGGCTGGGACGGGCGGTCCGAGCAGGTGCCGTGCGCCGGCCACGCCATCCTGTTCGGCCGGTCCATCGCCGCCGTGCTGCCCGCTGACCTGCCCGCCGGGCTGGCCCTGGCCGTGCTCGACGTGTGCGGCGCGCCCGCGCTGACCGAGCGGGTGGTCCGGGACACGGCCGCCCGCACGGTCGCCATCCTGGGCGCGGGCGGCAAGAGCGGGTCGCTGTCCGCGGCCGCCGCCCGGCGGGCCGGCGCCGCCTCGGTGATCGGCGTGGTGCCGGCCGAGCGTGAGGCGGCCGCGGTCCGCGCCGCCGGGCTCGCCGACCAGGTGGTGATCGCCGATGCCCGCGACCCGGTCGGGCTGGCCGCCGCGGTAGCGGCCGCGGGCGGCCCCGCCGATGTCACCGTGGTCTGCGTGGACGTGCCCGGCTGCGAGGGTGGCGCGGTGCTGGCCACCGCCGCGGGCGGCACGGTGATCTTCTTCTCGATGGCCACCTCGTTCACCGCGGCTGCGCTCGGTGCCGAGGGCCTGGCCGCCGATGTGACCATGCTGATCGGCAATGGGTATGTCCCCGGGCATGCCGACCTGGCGCTGGGCCTGATCCGGGCCGAGCCCCGGGTACGGCGCCTGTTCGAGGCCCGGCTTACGGAGAGCTGAGGGAGGTGTCCGTGGAATCAAGGCTCCGGCTTGACCCGGCGATGGTGGCCGAGGCCCGGGAGCTGGCCCGCACGGCCGGGCAGCCGATCGTCGAGCTGGCCAGGACACACAGCACGGTTTCGGTGGAGCGGGCCGTGCTCCGGCTGGCCGGCCTGGACGGCGCCGACGCGACGGCATGCCGTGGGTGAACCGGCTGGTGGACGCGGTCCGGGAGAGCACCGGGCTGGAGCACGGGGTGGCCCTGCCGGCCTGGGACGCGCTGGCCGCCGGGGGTTACCCGGACCTGGCCGCGCTGGCCCGCGGACGCGGCCGCCGGAGCGGTCAAGTTCCGCATCCCAGAGGGGAAGGACGCGGCTGCCGCCCAGCAGGCCGCCCGGTCCGGGCTGGCCCGCGGGTTCGCCGTCATCGACACCAGGCGGGCTGAGCGCGCCGCGATGATCGGCGAGACCGCCGACCCGGCCAAGCCGTGGATCTACCTGATCGTGGCCACCGGCGACATTTACGAGGACATCCCGCAGGCCCAGGCGGCCGCCCGGGAGGGCGCGGACATCGTGGCGGTGATCCGGTCCACCGGCCAGTCGCTGCTGGACTATGTGCCGGAGGGCGCGACCCGGGAGGGCTTCGCGGGCACGTACGCCACCCGGGAGAACTTCCGGCTGATGCGGGCCGCGCTCGACGACGTGTCCCGGGAGCTGGGCCGGTACGTGCGGCTGACCAACTACGCGTCCGGGCTGTGCATGCCGGAGATCGCCGCGCTGGCCGGCCTGGAGCGGCTGGACATGATGCTGAACGACTGCATGTACGGCATCATCTTCCGGGACATCAACCCACCGCGGACGTTCATCGACCAGCGGTTCGCCCGGCAGATCCACGCCCGGGCCGGGATCATCATCAACACCGGCGAGGATAACTACCTGACCACCGCGGACGCGGTGGACGCCGCGCACACGGTGGTGGTCAGCCAGCTGCTCAACGAGTTCTTCGCCAAGGAGGCCGGGCTGGCCGACGGGCAGCTGGGCCTGGGCCACGCGTTCGAGATCAACCCGGAGATCCCGGACTCGTTCGTGCTCGAGCTGGCGCACGCCCAGCTGGTCCGCGAGCTGTTCCCGGACGCCCCGCTGAAGTACATGCCGCCGACCAAGCACATGACCGGCAACGTGTTCGCCGGCTACCTGCTGGACGCGTTCTTCAACCTGGCCGGGGTGATGACCGACCAGTCCATCCTGCTGATCGGGATGATGACCGAGGGCATCCACACCCCGTTCCTGTCCGACCGGGATCTGGCCCTGGAGAACGCGCGTTACGTGGCCCGGGCCGCGGCCCGGCTGGGCGAGAACTTCCGGCCGCCGGAAGGCGGGTTCGTCGAGCAGCGCGCCCAGCAGGTGCTCGGCGAGGCGGTGGACCTGCTCCGCCAGATCAACCGGGACGGCCTGCTGACCGCGATCGGCGAGGGCACGTTCGGCGTCACCCGCCGCCCGGCCGACGGCGGCCGCGGCCTGGACGGGGTCATCGAGCGGGCCGGTGGTTACTACAACCCGGCGAGTGAGTTCCTGGAGGAGACCCGATGACCGGCACGGTGCTGCGCCCGTACGGAGACACCACGGGTGACGGGCAGGTCCAGCTGTCATTCACACTGCCCATGGCGTTCGGCCACGAAGAGGAGCGGGCCCTGGCCGAGGGCGCGGCGCTGCAGCTGGCCGGCAAGATGGGGCTGGAGCCGGCCATGGTGGTGCACGCCAAGGCGATGGGGCCGGACTTCACGTTCTTCATCGTCTACGGGCGGGTCAGCCACCTGGTCGACGTGTCCGCCGTGACCGTGGCCCGGCGGGAGTTCCCGCTGCTGTCCCCGGCCGAGATCAACCTGCGGGTGCGCACCGGGCTGGGCCGCAAGCTGGTCGTGCTGGGCGCGTGCATCGGCCACGACGCGCACACCGTGGGCATCGACGCGATCCTCAACGTCAAGGGGCACGCGGGGGAGAAGGGCCTGGAGTACTACCGGGAGGTGCGGGTGGTGAACCTGGGCGCGCAGGTGGACGTGGCCGACCTGGTGGCCCGGGCCCGGGCCGAGCGGGCCGATGCGGTGCTGGTCAGCCAGGTAGTCACGCAGCGTGAGGCGCACCTGGCCGGCGCCCGGGCGCTGTCCGGGGCGTTCCGGGCCGCCTACCCGCCCGGGCAGGCGCCGCTGCTGGTGGTGGGCGGGCCGAGGTTCGACCCGGCCATGGCCACCGAGCTGGGCGTGGACAAGATCTTCGGCCGCGGCACCACGCCCCGTGAAGTGGCCAGCTACCTGGCGCACAGGCTGGTGCCCGAGACGGCCACGGCAGGTGCGGCGTGACCGGCCATCGCTCTGCTGGCGAACACCAGGGCATGACCGTCACGCACCGGCGTTACGTCCCGGCCAGTCACGCCCACTACGGCGGCAACCTGGTCGACGGCGCGTACGTGCTCGGCCTGTTCGGCGACGTGGCCACCGAGGCCGCCATCCGGATGGACGGGGACGAGGGCCTGTTCGCGTCCTACTCCGACGTCCAGTTCCGGGCCCCGGTGCTGGCCGGTGACGTGGTCGAGGTGACGGCCACGGTCATCCGGACCGGCGCCCGCAGCCGGGAGCTGGCCTTCGAGGCCCGGGTGCTGTGCCGGGCCAGCCCGGGGCAGGGCGCGTCCGCGTCGGTCGTGCTGGCCGAGCCGCTGACCGCGGTCACCGCCACCGGCACCATCGTCGTGCCCTAACGCCAGGCTGGGGGCGCACCGGCCCGGCTGGCGCGGGGCCGCTGGCGGCCGGGCCCCCGGCCTGCGGCCGGGGGCCCGCCGATCAGCCAGCCGCTACTCCGAGCCGAAGGACTTGATCTCCTCGTACTCCTGCTCGGTCAGCTCCCTGGGCACGTCGCCCTTGGCCGCCTTGGCCGACTGGACCTGGTGCCGGATGCTGTCCACGATCTCCGGGTTGGCCAGCGTGGTCACGTCACCGGTGTCGGCGAAGTTGGACACCGCGGCGATCACCCGGCGCATGATCTTCCCGGACCGGGTCTTCGGCATGTCCGATACGATCCAGACGCTCTTCGGCCGGGCGATCTTCCCGATCTGCGTCTCGATCGCCGTGGTGACCTTGCCTTCCATCTCCTTACCCGGCTCGCTGCCGGGCTTGAGCGAGACGTACACCTCCACCATCCGGCCGCGGATGTCGTCGATCACCGGGACCGCGGCCGCCTCGGCCACCTCGGGCACGGTCAGCGCGGCCGACTCGATCTCCTTGGTGCCCAGCCGGTGCCCGGCCACGTTGATCACGTCGTCGACCCGGCCCAGGATCCGGTAGTAGCCGTCCGCTGCCTTCAGGGCGCCGTCATTGCAGAAGTACGGCCAGTCGTGCCAGTCCTTGCTGTCCGGGTTCTTGTTGTACTTCCGGTAGTAGGTGTCAAGATACCGGTCTGGGTCGCCCCAGACCGTCTGGAAGATGCCAGGCCAGGGATTGCGGATGCAGATGTTGCCCGCCTTGCCGTCCGGTACCTCGGTGCCGTCCTCGTCGTAGACGATGGGGTAGATCCCGAGGACGCCGGGGCCGCAGCTGCCCGGCTTCATCGGCTGCAGGCCGGGCAGCGTGCTGCCCAGGAAGCCGCCGTTCTCGGTCTGCCACCAGGTGTCGGTGATGGCCGCCTCGCCCTTGCCGACCTCGGAGTGGTACCACCGCCACACCTCGGGCTCGATCGGCTCGCCCACGGTTGTCATGTTCTTGAAGCGGTAGTTGTACTTCCTCGGCTCCTCCGGGCCGACCTTGCGCAGCATCCGGATCGCGGTCGGCGAGGTGTGGAAGATGTTCACGCCGAGCTGGTCAGCGATCCGCCACGGCCGCCCGCCATCGGGGTAGTTGGGCACGCCCTCATAGATCACCGTCGTGGTGCCCAGCGCCAGCGGCCCGTAGACGATGTAGGAGTGCCCGGTGATCCAGCCGATGTCGGCCATGCACCAGTACACGTCGTCCGGGTGGATGTCCTGGTAGTACTTCGACGTGCCAGCCACGTACGACAGGTACCCGCCGGTGCTGTGTTCGCAGCCCTTCGGCCGGCCGGTGGTCCCGCTGGTGTACATGAGGAACAGCGGCGCCTCGGCCGGCATCGAAACCGGCTCGACCGTCTCCCCGCGGTGCGCAGCCAGCAGTTCATCGACGAAGAAGTCGCGGCCCTCGACCATCGGGGCCGCCGAAGCGTACTGGCCCGGGCGGCGCCGCCAGACGAGCACCTTGTCGACCTCCTGGCCCTCCTTGGCCGCCTCCTCGAGGGCCTCGTCGGCCTTGACCTTGTGATCAGTCATCGCGCCGGCCCGGTAGTAGCCGTCCACGGTGATCAGGACCCGGCTGCCTGAGTCCGCGATGCGGGTCCCGCACGCATTGCCGCTGAACCCGCCGAACACCTCCGAGTGGATGACGCCGAGCCGGGCGCAGGCCAGCATGGTGACCGGCAGCTCGGGGACCATCGGCATGTGCAGTGTCACCCGGTCGCCGGCCTGCAGGCCCACGGAATCGCGCAGCACCGCCGCGAACTCGTTCACTTGGCGGAGCAGCTCGGCGTAGCTGATGTACACGTGCTCGTCGGACTCTAGCTCGGGCACGAAGATGATCGCTGCCTTCTCCGGGTTAGCCGCCGCGTGCCGGTCCACGCAGTTGTACGAAGCGTTCAGCTTGCCGCCGACGAACCACTTAAAGAATGGCGCGTTGCTGGTGTCGAGCGTCGTGTGCCACGGCTGGTCCCAGGTGAGCAGGTCAGCGTATTCCTTGAAGCAGTCCGGGAACTTGTCCTCGCTGAACCGGTCCAGGATGGCGGGGTCGGCCGCGTTCGCCTGGTGGACGAATGACTCGGGCGGGTAGATGTACTCTTCCTCGCGCCAGTGCACGGCAATCTGCGACTCGGAAACCTGCTGCTGCTGACTTTCCGACATGTACTCGGTCCCTCCATGGAGTGGATGATCTGGATTCAGCCAGGCTCCGGGACGGCGGCCAAAATGCCAGGCCAGCCCGGCGCGGAACGGCGGGTAGCACCGTAACCTTTCCCCGTCGGGATTCGCCGGGTCATCCTCCCCGTCCGGCGGCCCGCCCCTGTGGCGGTGGCCAGCTAACAGCGCCGCAGGGCACCGGCGGCCCCGGCCGCCACCCTGTCCTCGGACCGCCCGCTGACCACGGTGTCATGACGTCCTCACACGCTGGGGAAACGGTCTCATGCTAACGCGAAGCAGATGGCGCGGACTAGGGCAGAACGTCCGTGGTTTGGCCGCTCCCGGCGGGCCGGCCGCGGTGCCGCCGGTTGACACCACACGGCGCAGCGGTATCTTGCTGCAGTCCAGCACCGGCTGGCCGTCGGGGTGGCCAGGCGATCCAGCGGGGGAGTTGGCACGGGAGGGGCCTGGGCGCCCAGTAGACAACGGAGCATGATCTCGCATCCGGCGGGATGTGCCCCGGTCCGAAGGGAAGGCCCGGGCCCGCTTCCGTCCCGGCAATACCGGCAAACGCCGCGCCTTTTGCCAACGGCGATACAAGTTTCCCTTGGGCCAAGCTGCGCAGGGCACCGCCAACGCCGGGCCAGGGTAGCCTTCAGGGATCACTGGCCCGAGAGCCCGCCGAGGTGGCGGCAGACAGGGGAAGGCAGGCAGAGGTTGACTGGCAATGACATGACCAGGGCTCCTGTCGGCCGGGTGGCAGTCATCATGCCCACGTACAACGAGCGGGAGAATCTCGAGGCCATGGCGGCCCGGGTCCGGGCCGCGGTCCCGGATGCCGACCTGCTGGTCGTCGATGACAACAGCCCGGACGGCACCGGGGAGCTGGCCGACAAGCTGGCCGCCGAGGACAGCCACGTGCACGTGCTGCACCGGCCGGGCAAGGGCGGCCTGGGCGCGGCCTACCTGGCCGGCTTCGGCTGGGCGCTGGACAACGGGTACGGCGCCATGGTCGAGATGGACGCGGACGGCTCCCACCAGCCCGAGCAGCTGCCTGCCCTGCTCGACGCGCTGGGCGGCGCCGACCTGGTGCTGGGCTCACGCTGGGTAGCCGGCGGCCGGACCGTCAACTGGCCGAAATCGCGGGAGATCATCTCGCGTGGCGGCAGCCTGTACTCCCGGCTGATGCTGGGCATCCCGCTCCGGGACGCGACCGGCGGCTTCCGGGCCTACCGGGCGGACACGCTGCGGGCCATCGGGCTGGACGACATCCACTCCCAGGGTTACTGCTTCCAGATCGACCTGGCCCGGCGGACGCTGGGCGCCGGGCTGCGGGTCACCGAAGTGCCCATCACGTTCGTGGAGCGGGTGCACGGCACGAGCAAGATGAGCAAGTCGATCGTGCTCGAGGCGTTCTGGCGGGTCGGCTGGTGGGGCCTGGCCGGGCGCTGGGCGCGGCTGCGCGGCCAGCCCGGACACGGCCAGCGCCCGGCCAGCTGACGCTGGGCCGGGCGCTGCGGGCTCTGCTGCCGGGCTAGGCGCTCTTCCGCTGCCTGGTGGCCTTGCCGGGGGGCTCTTCGCCGCGCTGGCTGCGGATCAGCGCGAGCCGCTCGGCCAGCACTTCCTCCAGGTCGGCAATGGACCGGCGCTCGCGGAGCATGTCCCAGTGACTGCGCGGCGGCTTGGCCTTACGCGGCGTAGCCAGGTCCCCGGTGCTCGTGAACGCGGTCACCCCGCACACCCGGCATTCCCAAGTAGCCGGAACTTCCGCCTCCGCGGCGAACGGGACGGTAAAGTGGTGACCCTTGGGGCAGTCGAAAGCGATCTCCTGGCGCGGGGCCAGGTCGGTGTTACGGTCGTTCTCGTAGCTCGTTGCCCCGAGCCGGGTACCACGAAGTGCGCGTTCGGCCATTAGTCGCTGCCTCCCAGGCGCTCTGCCAGCTGATGTGAATAACGCCGAGTACCCGGTCAAGATTCCCGCTGTGCCCGAATCCAACCGTCTCGGTGCTGCTTACCCGGCTAGCCCACCCGGGGGTGCCACTCACCGCGGCTGATCAGCACGTCACGGAGGGCGACCGTTTCGTCGGTCATGATCCCATCCACCCCCGTGTCCAGCAGCCTGCGCATGGTGTCCGGGGAGTTGATCGTCCAGGCGTGCACGTCCAGCCCCAGCGCGTGCGCCCGGGCCACGAACGCCGGGGTGGCCACCGCGGCCGGCACCTGGGCGCAGCGCACCCCGGTGCGGGCCAGCCGGTCGGCCAGCATCAGGTGCCCGCCCCGGGGCGGCTGCGCCGGGCGGCGCTGGTCGCGCGGGCCGCGCGGGCCGCCGAACCGGACCACCGAGATGCCAAACGGCGAGGCGGCCATGCAGACCGGGCGGTCCAGCACCCGGCGCGCGGTACGCAGCCGCCCGGCCGAGAACGAGGTCACGCACACCCGGTCCCACGACCCGGTCCGGCGCAGCACCTCAGCCAGCGGCCCGATCACCGGGCCGTCCTTGAGGTCCACGTTGAACCGCACGTCCGGCCACGCGGCCAGCAGGTCCTCCAGCCGCGGGATGGGCTCAGTGCCCGCGATCCGGGCCTTCGCCACTTCCCGGTAGGGCAGCCGGGCGATCCGCCCGGTCCGGTCGGTCACCCGGTCCAGCGTCCGGTCGTGGAACGCGAGCAGCTCCCCGTCCGCGGTGGCCTGGAGGTCCGTTTCCAGGTACCAGTAGCCGAGCCCGAGAGCGTGCTCGAATGCCCGCCACGAGTTCTCCGGCGCGTGCGCGGCCCCGCCGCGATGCGCGAACGCCATCGGCCGGGGATGGTCCAGGAACGCGGTCTGCATGTAATCGAGTATGCGTTACCGGTGAGAGCAGGCTGTAAACGGAGGATGGCAGGACACGGAAACTCGGGTGGCGGCCAGGCCTCCAGCGCGGCCGGGTTTCGCCTGGTCAGAGACGATCCCAGGCACGGCGCCGGGCCTCGGCCAGGGCGATGGCCGCGGCTGCGGCCACGTTGAGTGATCCCACCCGGCCGACCAGCGGGATGTAGGCCACCGCGTCGGCCGCCGCCAGCAGGGCCGGCGAGCAGCCGTGGTCCTCGTTGCCCAGGGCCAGGCAGATATCGCCGTCCAGCGCGGCCTGATGCAGCGGCTCGGCCCCGGTGGCCAGCTCGATCGCGACCACCCGCAGGCCGGCCTGGCTGGCCGCCTTGGCTGCCGCCACCGGGTCCGGCTCGCGTTCCCAGCTGAGCAGCCGCTGGGTGCCGAGCGCGGTCTTGGCCGCCGACGGGTGGTCGAGCGGCGCGGAGTTCCCGCACAGCCAGATGTGTTCCGCCCCGAACGCGGCCGCCGAGCGGACGATCATGCCCACGTTGAACGGCTGGGTCACCGAGTCCAGCAGCACGGCCAGCCGGCCCTCGGTGGCCCGGCGCCAGGACCGGTTCAGCCGCTTGACGTCGGTGGGCCGCAGCTGCTTGCGGGCTGCGCCCGCCGCGGGAGCGCGGGGGTCCGGCCCGGTCACCGGGCGCTCACGGCCAGCACCCGGTACCCGGCCCGGGACGCCACCCGGCGGGCCGGCCAGCCCTGCCCGTCCAGCCAGCGGTGCAGCGAGTCGGCGCCCAGGTTGCGCTGCACCACGAGGTAGGCCCGGCCGCCGGGGGCCAGCCGGCTCAGCCAGCTGGCCAGCATGCCGTGCAGGGCGTCCTTGCCGATCCGGATCGGGGGGTTGGACCAGATGGCGGCGAACTCGGCGGGCAGCGCCGGGTCCCCGGGCGGCACGCAGCGCACGTTGCCCAGCCCGGCCCGGGCCGCGTTGCCGGCGCACAGCCCCAGGGCCCGCGCGTTGACGTCCACCGCCCAGACCGACGCGCCCGGCGCCCGGGCCGCCATGGCCAGCGCGATCGGGCCATACCCGGTGCCCAGGTCGAGCAGATCGCCGGCCGCCGGTGGCGGCGGCACGGTGTCCAGCAGCACCCGGGTGCCGGGATCCAGCCGGCTGGCCGAGAACACCCCGGCATCGGTGGCGCACTCGAAGTGCAGGTCGCCCAGGACCACCTGGACCCGGCCCGGCCGGTGCGCGGCCCCCGGGTCCTCGGTGAAGTACTGCTGGCCCACTGGTGACCGGGTTACCGGGACGGCGGTGGCGCGGTGACCGGGCCGGGTGCGGCCGCGTGATCCGCCGCGGCCAGTGCCGGGTCGATGTACTTGTGGCTGAGCCAGCGCTCGACCACGAACGTGAGCACCGGGATGGTGCCGGCCAGCAGGACCAGCACGGTCGGGCCGACGGCCAGCCGCAGCCGGCGGGTCAGCAGGTACGCGAAGATGATGTAGATGATGTACAGGATCCCGTGCAGGGTGCCCACGTCGTTGACCACGACGGTGTCGTTGCCGAAGACCTGGAGCGGGATGCCCACGAAGCACAGGATGATCAGCACCACACCGGTGATGTAGGCCATCACCCGGTAGCGGAGCACGGCTGCGCGCACCGGTCTTGCCTCCTCAGTTAGCTGCCGACCCTCTGGTTGTTACCGACTCTCAGCGGAACCCGTGCCACCGGCCGTGGCCCCTGGCCTCGCTGGTCAGCCGGGCCAGGTAGGCGTTGTAGGCGGCCAGTTCGGCGTCCTCCGCGTCGTCCCCGGCCGCATCCTGGCCACTGGCTGCGGCGGCGGCGCCGTCCCGGCCGGCCGCCCCGGCCGGGAGCTCGACGGACCCGGCCGCGACGCCGGCAGGCACCGGCGGGCGGAACTCGTCCCGGATCGTCTTGGCCCAGAAAACGATCACGAAGCCGGCGAAGATCGGCCATTCGAACGTGTACGCCCAGCTCAGCGCGTTCCCCGCCTCGGCCCGGTGCAGCTGCCAGTCGCCCAGGGCCAGCATGCCGAACACGGTCACGACCATCAGCGCATGCCAGCCAAGCCACTTGGGCCTGATCAGGAAGCGCCAGCTCGGGACCGGGGGATGGCCGGACATGCCCAAGAGTGTAGTCCGCATCACGGGCCCCGCCCGCGCCCTGGCCGGCCGCGGTTCCCGCGAGTCAATGCCGGGGTGTCCGCCCAGCTCAGTAATAATCGGAGCATGTCCTTGACGGATCGACTCTGGCCCGGGCGGATGGGGCTGGCCGGGCGGCTGCCGTCCCGGCTGGAAGACCTGCACGGCCCGGAACGGGGTGTCATCGTGCTGCCCCGCCACCTGGCCTGGCCGGGGATGCGCGAGTTCGACGTGACCGACGACCGGCTGCGGCGCAGCCTGTACGGCATCGTGCTGACCCAGGGCCGCCGCAACGACCTGGCCCGGTTCGTCAACGCGCGGCTGCTCCGGCAGGACTGGCCGCTGCTGCGGGCCTCCCTGGACCCCAAACTGCGCCGCTGGTGCGAGCGCCGGCTGGCGCTGCGCGGCCTGGCCGGCCAGGACGCCCCCGGACCGGACGCCGCGCAGCCCGGTTAGGCCGGTTTCCGCCTATTGTCATCATGTGCCCCCAGCCCGCCGCGCCGCCCGGTGACCGGGGCGCCGGTGCGCAACGAAGGCGTGGGCTCATGGACCGCCCGCCGGGCCCGGAAGACACCCGGCCGGGTGGCGGTCCGGCACGCGGGCACCGAGATCAGCTACGCGCGGCTGCATGACCGGGTGCTCCGGCTGGCCCGCGGGCTGCGCCGGCTGGGCACCGGCCCCGGCGACCGGGTCGGCTACCTGGGCCCGAACCATCCGGCGTTCCTGGAGGCGTTCTTCGCCACCGGGACGGCCGGCGCGGTCTTCGTGCCGCTGAACGTGCGGCTGGCCGGCCCGGAACTGGCCTACCAGCTGGCTGACTCGGGGACCACGGTGCTGATCTGCGCGGCGCCGCCGGCGGCCACCCTGGGCCGCCTGGCCGCCGTCCCGCCCGCGGTCCAGCTGGTGGCGCTGCAGCAGCCCGCCCCGGGCCAGCATGACTATGAGAACCTGCTGGCCGGGCCGCCGCCGGAGCCGGCCGACGTCCCGGTCAGCCTGGCCGACCCGTGCCTGATCATGTACACCTCGGGCACCACCGGCGCGGCCAAGGGCGCCACCCTGACCCACGGCAATATCACCTGGAACGCGATCAACGTGCTGGTGGACGCGGACTTCCGGGACGACGAGGTGGCGCTGGCCGTGGCCCCGCTGTTCCACACCGCCGGGCTGAACATGCTCTGCCTGCCCACCCTGCTCAAGGGCGGCACGGTGGTCATCGAGCCCGCGTTCGAGCCGGCCCGGGCCCTGCAGGCGATCAGCCAGCACCGGGTGACCTCGATGTTCGGCGTGCCGGCCAGTTACGACGCGATGGCCGCCGCGCCCGGCTGGGCCGGGGCGGACCTGTCCAGCCTGCGGCTGCTGCTGTGCGGCGGCGCCCCGGTGCCGGACGCCACCATCCAGCGCTACCTCAGCCGCGGGCTCACGTTCATCCAGGGCTACGGGATGACCGAGGCGGCACCGGGCACACTGCTGCTCGACGCGGCGCACGCGGTGTCCAAGGCCGGCTCGGCCGGGGTGCCGCACTTCTTCACTGATGTCCGGGTGGCCCGCCCGGACCTGGCCGAGGCCAGCCCGGGGGAGCGGGGCGAGATCCTGGTGTCCGGGCCGAACGTGATGCCGGGCTACTGGGGCCGGCCGGACGCCACCGCGGCGGTGCTGGACGCTGGCTGGCTGCACTCCGGCGACGTGGGCTGCGCCGATGCCGACGGGTACGTGTCCGTGGTAGACCGGATCAAGGACATGATCATCTCGGGCGGGGAGAACATCTACCCGGCGGAGGTGGAGAACGCCCTGCTCGGCCACCCCGCCGTAGCCGACTGCGGGGTGATCGGCGTCCCGGACGCCACCTGGGGTGAGGTCGGCCGGGCCATCGTGGTGCTGCGCCCGGGCGCCACGGTCACCGAGGCCGAGCTGCTCGGCTTCCTCGACGGCCGGCTGGCCCGGTACAAGATCCCCAAGTCGGTCCAGTTCACCCAGGCCTTGCCGCGCACCGCGACGGGCAAGATCCTCAAGAAGCAGCTTCGCGAAACGCACGGAGGGAACCCGGCAATGACCACGACCGCGAACGGACTAGACGAGCTCACCGCGCTGGCGGGCGCCGATCTGGGGCACACCGGCTGGCTGGAGGTGACCCAGGCGCGGGTGGACATGTTCGCCGACGCCACCGATGATCACCAGTGGATCCATGTGGACCAGGCCCGGGCCGCGGCCGGCCCGTTCGGCGGCACGATCGCGCACGGGTTCCTGACCCTGTCCATGATCATCCCGCTGTTCAGCCAGCTGCTCGAGGTCACCGGGATCAGCATGGGCATCAACTACGGGCTGAACAAGGTCCGGTTCCCCACCCCGGTCCCGGTCGGCTCGAAGATCAGGCTGGCCGGCCAGCTGGCTGCTGTCGAGCCCGCCGGCGACAACGTGGTGCAGGTCACCGCGGACTTCACGGTCGAACTGGACGGCGCGGCCAAGCCTGCCTGCGTGGCCCAGGGCATCTACCGCTACTACGCCTGACCCGCTGCGGGCGGCCCGGGCGGCGCAGCCGGCCCGGGGCCGGGTCTTACTCCGCTGGTGCTGGCCCGGGTTCGGCCGTGCCGAGCAGTGGCTCGTCGGGGGAGCGCAGGTCAGCCGCGGGCAGGCCGCCCGGGTAGAGCTGCCTGACCCGGCTGGCCACCGAGATGGCGATGTCCACGTGCTGGCGGCGGCTGGCCGTGTAGAAGCGCTGCGCGTCCGCGCTGAGCTTGGGCCGGGCGTGCAGCGGCTTGTCGCTGACCGCGAGCAGCGTGGCGGTCGGGATCCGGTACCGGAACCCGTTCGCGGCCACGGTCGCGGACTCCATGTCCACGGCCAGCGCCCGGGACAGCCGCAGCCGGCCCTCGACCAGGGCCAGGTTCAGCTCCCAGTTGCGGTTCGCGGTGGTGAACACGGTGCCCATCCGGCTCCGCAGGCCGCGCGCGGTGAGCTCGCTGAGCAGCAGCGTGTTCAGCGAGTGGTTGGAGATGACCGGCACGCTCAGCGGCAGGATTTCGTCCAGCACGTGATCGTCGCGCATATACCCGGTGGCCAGCACCAGGTCCCCGATGTCCTGGTGGTTGCGCAGCCCGGCGCAATGGCCGATCATCAGCAGCAGATCCGGCCGGAGGACGGCGAGGTGATCAGTGATCGTTTTGGCGTTGGACGGGCCGACCCCGATGTTGACCATGGTGACGCCGGTGCGGCCGGGCAGCTCGTAGTGCCAGGCCGGCATCTGGCGGCCGCCGTCTTCCGGCCCGGTGCACCCGGGCAGCGCGGCCCGGAACTCCTCGGCATGCCAGACGTAGTTGGTCAGCAGGATGTGCCGCTGGAACGCGGTGGCGGGGGTCCCGGTGTAGTGCACGAGCCGGTCGATGGACAGCGCCATCCGTTCCGGGCCGAACAGGAACAGCTTCTTGCGCCGCAGGTCCCAGCGGGTTTCGTCTACCGCCTCGACGATCCTGGGGTCGTGCAGGTCCAGCGCCTCGCGTCCCGGGCTGACCCCGATCCGGGCGCCGTGTGCGGCCAGCCGGGCCAGCTCGCGTTCCAGGTACCAGCGGATCGCCGCGGGCGCGGCGAACTCCCCCTGCAGCACGGGATTGTCTGCCGACCAGGGCCGGCCCACGGTGAGCCGCGGGTACCGGCCCGCATCGGCCGCCGCCTGCATCGCATCGCACAGCCGGGTGATCTCCGCGGCGCGCTGGCTCTCCGGGACGGCCGAGAAGTCCGCGGACACGGTCATCTGATCATCATGTCAGCCACCCGGGGCCGGCCAGGCTTCACCGTCGCGACAGGCGCAGTTCACGGCGGCGCGGCCTGGGCACGGTTGGCTGGACCCGGAAGGCGGGCCGCCCGGCCAGGAGAGGTGCCATGCGGTCAAGGGGGCTGAGATCGATGACGCGATCGCGGGCAGGCCGGGTCACCGCCTCTGGTGTGGCACTGGCCGCACTGCTGGGCGCGGTCCCATCTGGGGCGGCCGCCAGCGTGCTGGCCCCGGGCGGATCTCGCGGGGGCGCGTCCGGGGCCAGTGGCAACCTGGTCGCCGACGGCAACGCCAGCGCGGGGTACTGCACCCATGACTGGAACGCGGCCACCACCATCCCCGGCTGGACGGTAACCCGGGGCAGCCCGAACGTGATGTGCTACCCGGCGCGGCCGTTCCCGCGCCCGCCCGGCCCGGCCGGCGGCGGATTCTTCAGCGGCGGCCCGTACGGCGACTCCGCGATGACCCAGACGGCTAGCCTCCGGGCCGCGGCCGGGCGGATCGCCGCTGGCTCGGTCCGGTTCCGGCTGTCCGGCTGGCTGGGCGGCTGGACGGCCGAGCCCGGGTACGTGCAGGTCACGCTGGCCTTCCTCAGCCGCTCCGGGCAGCGGCTCGGCCAGCTGGCCCGGCTGCGCACGGTGACCGCTGCCGAGCGGCACGGCCAGACCGTGCTGCGGGCCCGGTCAGCCACCGGCACCGTGCCGGCCGGCACCCGGTCGGCCCGGGTCACCGTGGCCTTCCTGGACAGCTCGACGCCACCCGGCGGTGAGCCGGAGCCGTCCGGCCCGGGCGGCGGGATACTCGGCCACCTGGCCCTCACCGTGTCCGCCCCGCTGCCCGCGGCCCGGCTGGTACCGCCCGCCTCCGCGGTGCCACGGTTCCGCCATGTCTTCATGATCATGATGGAGAACACCAACGGCAGCGCGGTGCTGTCCGCGCACAGCCACATGCCGTTCCTGCACCGGCTGATGGCCCAGGGCGCCACGCTGGCCAACTATCACGCGGTGTACCATCCCAGCGACGAGAACTACCTGGCCATCGCGGGCGGCGACACGTACGCCCGGGGCGCCATCTACTGGCCCGACATCAAGGACCCGGACGCCAACCTCGGCGACGAGCTGCAGGCCAGATCGATGACCTGGATGGCCTACGAGCAGGGCATGGGCTACCGGTGCAACGACCGCGCGTCCACCGAGTTCAAATACGACAAGTACTACTACCCGGACGACGCGCCGTTCATCAACTACACCGACGTCAGCGGCAACCGGGCCCGGTGCCGGGCGCACCTGGTGGACACCAGGCTGCTCGGGCCGGCCCTGCGCCGCGCGGCGACCACGCCGGACTTCTCCTGGATCGCGGCCGACGACTACTACGACGGCGAGTCGGCCGGCAACGGCAACCTGAAGAGCCGGGAAGTGCAGGACGGCTGGCTCAAGGCCACTATCACCCCGATCCTGGGCTCGCCGGCCTGGCGGACGCAGAACTCGCTGCTCATCATCACCTGGGACGAAGCCGGGGTGACGAGGCGGACCGCCGAGCCCGGCAACCAGGTGGCGGCGATCGTGGTCGGCTCACGGGGCACGGTGCGGGCCGGCTACGTGAGCCAGGCCCGGTATGACCACTACTCGACGGCCCGCACCATCGAGGAAGCCCTGGGCCTGCCCCCGTTCACCGCGAACGACGAGTACGCCACCCCGTTCAGCGACGTGTTCACCCGCTGAGCTCGCGGCTGGCCACCGGGGACGCGGCCGCCGGACTACCGCGAGCACATCCGGCCGCGGCCATCGCGGGCGGCGGCGTGGGCAACGCCCGCCAGCCGCCCGTCGACCTGCAGCCGGGCCAGGCCCGGAGCGCAGATATGCGATCGTAGCCCCATGCGCAAGTACGTGATCATCGGCGTCCCGGGCAGCGGCAAGAGCACCCAGGCCAGCTGGCTGGCCCGGGACCTCGACCTGGTGCACATCAGCGTGGGCGACATCTTCCGCTGGAACGTGCAGAACCACACGAAGATGGGCGCCCAGGTCCGCCGTATCATGGCCGCCGGCGAACTGGTCGGCGACGACCTGGCCGAGGCGGTGACCGCGCAGCGGCTGGCCGAGCACGACTGGAACTACGGGTTCATCGTCGACGGGTTCCCGCGCGACGCCCGGCAGGCCGAGTTCTTCCTGGAGAGCTACGACATCGACGCCGTGATCCACCTGGACATGCCCGATACCGAAGTGCCGCAAGCGGGTGCTGGCCCGGCGGCTGTGCTCCGGCTGCGGCATGGACTACAACCTGATCCAGGGACGGCCCCGGGAAGAAGGCAAGTGTGACGTCTGCGGCGGGACGCTGGTCACCCGCGAGGACGACACCGAGGAGGCGCTGGCCGTCCGGCTCCGCGACTACCACGAGAAGACCGACCCGGTGCTGGCCATCTTCGGGCGCAAGGAGTACGTGCTGACCATTGACGCCACCAGGAGCCCGGCCGTGGTGCAGCAGGCGATCCGGGACGCCCTGCAGCTGCCGCCGCCCAGTCGGGCGGAAAGCCCGGCCGCCGCCGCGCAGCCGTGAAGGTGGTGATCGCCCCGGACTCGTTCAAGGGCAGCATGCCGGCCGCCGGGGCCGCCGCCAGCCTGGCCGCCGGGTGGCTGGCCGCCCGGCCGGACGACGAGCTGGTCACGGTCCCGCTGGCCGACGGCGGCGAAGGCACCCTGGACGTGCTGGCCGCTGCCGTCCACGGCGCCCGCTGGCACCAGGCCCGGGTCACCGGGCCGGCCGGGCAGCCGGTGGACTGCCCGTGGCTGGAGCTGCCGGACGGCACCGCGGCGGTGGAGCTGGCCCGGGCCAGCGGCCTGCCGCTGCTCACCCGGCTGGACCCGCTGGGCGCGCACACCACCGGGCTGGGCGAGGTGATCGGCTGCGCGCTGGACACCGGGGCACGGCAGGTTACGGTCGCGCTGGGCGGCTCCGCGTCCACCGACGGCGGGACCGGTGCGCTGGCCGCACTGGGCGCCCGGTTCCTGGACGCCGCCCACCGCCCGCTGCCCGCGGGTGGCGGCGCGCTGGCCCGGCTGGCTGCGGTGGACCTGGCCGGGCTGCGCCGCCCGCCGCCCGGCGGGGTCAGCTGCCTGTCCGACGTCCGGGCGCCGCTGCTCGGCCCGGCCGGCGCGGCCGCCGTGTTCGGGCCGCAGAAGGGGGCCAGCCCAGCCCAGATCGCCCTGCTCGACGACGGCTTGGCCCGGCTGGCCGGGCTGCTGGGCGGCGACCCGGCCGCGCCCGGCGCGGGCGCGGCCGGCGGCACCGGTTACGGGCTGGCCGCCGGGTGGGGCGCGGTGATCGCACCAGGCGCGCCGCAGCTGGGCCGGCTGGCCGGCCTCGGACCGGCGCTGGCCGGCGCCGCCCTGGTCATCACGGGCGAGGGATGCTACGACCACACGTCGGGCACCGGCAAGGTGGCCGGCACCGTGTTCGCCGCCGCGGCGGCGGCCAGCGTCCCCGCCGCCCTGGTGGCCGGGCAGGTTACCGAACGCCCGCCAGCGGCCGTGCGGCACGTCATCGCGCTGGCCGAGCTGGCCGGCGGTGCGCCGCAGGCGCTCGCCGACCCGGGGCGCTACCTGCGGCTGGCCGGCCAGCAGCTGGCCGGGCTGGCCGGGCATGACCGGACGGGCTAGCACCCACTACCCTGGGCGGGTGCGGGAGATCGCGGTGTTCAGCGGCAGCGCCCACCCGGAATTGGCGGCCGAGATCTGCGCCCACCTGGGCGAGCGGCTGCGCCCGGCCCGGCTGACCCGGTTCGCCAACGACTGCCTGGAGGTCCAGCTCCAGTCCAACTGCCGGGAACGCGACGTGTTCATCATCCAGCCGCTGTCCCGGCCGGTCCAGGAGCACCTGGTCGAGCTGCTGCTCATGCTGGACGCGGCCCGTGGCGCCTCGGCGGCCCGGGTCACCGCGGTGATCCCGTACTACGTGTACGCACGCTCGGACAAGAAGGACATGCCGCGGGTGTCCATCGGCGGCCGCCTGGTCGCCGACCTGCTGGTCGCCGCGGGCGCCAGCCGGGTGCTCACCATGACCCTGCACGCGCCGCAGGTGGTGGGGTTCTTCTCGGTCCCGGTGGATCACCTGCATGCGCTCCGCGAGCTGGCTAGTCACTTCCGCGGCCAGGACCTGTCGAACACCATCGTGGTGTCCCCGGACCTGGGCAACGCCAAGGCGGCGGCGGCGTTGGCCCGGCGGCTCGGCGTGCCGGTGGCGGCCGGCGCGAAGCAGCGGCTGAACGACGAGCAGGTTGTCATCACCTCGATCATCGGCGACGTGACCGGCCGGGACGTGATCGTGCTGGACGATGAGATCGCCCGCGGCAGCACGATCCTCGAGCTGCTCGAGCGGCTGCGCGAGCGGGATGCGCGGTCGGTCCGGGTGGCCTGCACGCATGGGCTGTTCGCCGATGACGCACTGTCGCGGATCGAGGCCGCGCCCGAGGTCACCGAGGTGGTGTGCACCAACACGGTGCCGATCCCGGAGAAGCTGCTCGGCGGCAAGCTGACCGTGATCTCGCTGGCGCCAGCCCTGGCCGAGGCCATCCGCCGGATCCACGAAGGTGAGTCGGTCAGCGTCCTGTTCGCCCTCGACTAGGCCTGCCTGGTGCCGCTGACGCACGTGGACTGGGAACCCCACGCCGACTGTGGGACGTTCTGGACGACCTGCGCCACGCCTGGCTCCGTGATGGGAAACTGCCCGCCTACGGCGCCGGCGTCACTATCACCCCGGGCGGTGGCGTCCACCTCCAGCGCGGACGCTGGCAAGCAACCATTCCCGCTGCCGGCTGACGAGCCGTCAGGCCTCCTCGATGGCCCGGGTGATCTGCCCGGTGGTGAGGGGCAGGTCGCGGACGCGGACGCCGATGGCGTCGGCGACCGCGTTGCCGATCGCGCCGGCCACCGGGCCCTGGGCCAGCTCGCCGGCCCCGGCCGCCGGCTCGCTGGAGGCCAGCACGCGCACCGCCACCCCGGGCATCTCGGTGAACCGCAGGATGGGGTAGCTGTCCCAGGTCACTGACGTGATCCTGGCCCGGTCGAAGCGCACCCGCTCGCGCAGCGCCCAGCTCGCGCTCTGCAGCGCCCCGCCCTCGACCTGGTTGCGCACCCCGTCCGGGTTGATGACCTGGCCCACGTCCACGGCCAGCCACAGCCGGCGCAGTGCCACGCTGGTGTCCGCGGTCACTTCGGCGACCGCCGCGCAGTAGCCGGACGTGCCCTTGTACCGGGCGAAGGCCAGCCCGAACCCGGTGCCCTCGGCCCGGGGCCGGCGGCCCAGCCGGCCAGGCTGGCCACCTCCTCGATGACCCGGCGGGCCCGTGGGTCGGTCAGATGGGCCAGCCGGAACGCGGCCGGGTCGGCGCCGGCCACCGCGGCCAGCTCATCCATGAACGACTCGATCGCGAACACGTTGAGGAACGCGCCCAGCGAGCGCAGCGACGACGTCCGGATCGGCATGGTGAGCAGCCGGTGCCTGGTCACCTCGAGGTCCGGGATGTCGTAACCGGGCACCGCGTTGCGGGTGGCGCCCATCGCCCCGCTGGGCGCCCCGTCCGGGGCGGCGGGGATGGGCGTGCCGCCCGCCACGTGGGACAGCCCGAGCAGCCGCGGCTCGCCGCCGGTGCCCGGCCGGCCGACGAACCCGTTGCTCCACACGTCCTGCCGCCAGGTCTGGATCCGGCCCGCCTCGTCCAGCCCGGCCGACAGCCGGGCCAGCATGGCCGGGCCCACCGGGCCCCAGCCGAGCTCGTCCTCGCGGGACCACAGCACCCGCACCGGGCGGCCGGGCAGGTGCCGGGCCAGCAGCACGGCGTCGGCGGCCGCGTCGTCCGAGGCGTTGTGCCCGTATACGCCGGCCCCCTCCACGTGGTGCACGGTCACCTGCCCCGGGTCCAGGCCCAGCCCGGCGGCCAGCGCCCGGCGCAGCGGGAACGGGCCCTGGCTGTGCGCCCACACGGTGACCCGCGGCGGGTGGCCGGTGCCGCCGTCCCAGCGGGCCACCGCGCAGCTCGGCGCCATCGAGGCGTGCGCGATGAACGGCCGGGTGAACTCGGCGGCCCGGGTGGCCCGCACCCGGGCCGCCGCGGCCGGGTCGGGCCGCTGCAGCACCGGCTGGTCCTCAGTGGGCTGGCTGAGCAGGAACTCCTTCAGGTCGCGCTCGTCGGGCAGCGACTCCCGCACCGTCCACCGGGCGGCCCGGGCCAGCCGCCCGGCGGCGGTCACCGCGATCCGGTCCTGGCTGGCCAGCACGCCGAGGAACGACCCGTCCCGGACCACGGCCAGCACGCCGTCCGGCAGGCTGGCCGGCCCGACGTCGTCCAGCGTGGCGGCCGGGCCCGGTGGCCGGATCACCCGGCCGAACACCATGCCCGGCAGCACCAGGTCGTGCAGGAACCGGGGCCGGCCGGTCACCTTGTCCGGCAGGTCGATCCGGGGCGCGCTCCGGCCCGCCACCGACCACTGGCTGGCCGGCTTGGCCGGCGCGTCCGCGGCGTCCGCGAGCAGGCCCGGCTGGTCCAGCGACCAGTAGCTGAGCCCGGTGCCAGTGCCACCGGCCGCGCAGATCGCGCCATCCCGCACGGTCAGGGCGGCTGGGTCGGCGCCCAGCTTGGCCGCGGCCGCAGCCAGGAAGGCGGCCCGGGCCTGGGCGCACGCCTGGTGCAGCGCCCCCCCGGAGTCCTCGATGGACCGGCTGCCTGAGGTCACGCCCTCGTCCGGGCTGGTGTCGGTGCTGACCGGGGCGACCTGGACCCGGTCCAGCGCCACGTCGAGTTCCTCGGCCGCGATCTGGGCCAGCGCGGTCCACACGCCCTGGCCGTACTCCACCTTGCCCGGGCGGATGGTGACCTGGCCCGGGGTGCCGAAGTCGAGCCAGCGGTCCAGGGCCGGGTTGGCGGCCAGGCTGGGGGGCCGGGTCATCCCGGCGTCCCCGGCCCGGCGGCCGGCCCGGCTGCGGCGGCACGCAGCACGGCCCGGACAATCCGCTGGTGCGTCCCGCACCGGCACAGGTTGCCGTCCAGCGCCGCGCGCACCCCGGCTTCGGCCGGGGCCGGGTCGCGGCGCAGCAGCGCCACCGCACTCATGATCATCCCGGATGTGCAGTACCCGCACTGGGCGGCCTGCTCGTCGAGCATGGCCTGCTGCACCGCGTGCAGCGTAGCCCCGTCCGCCAGCCCTTCCACCGTGGTCACGTCGATGCCCTCGGCGGCCCGGGCCGGGAGGTCGCAGGATGACCTGGCCTGGCCATCGATCAGCACAAAGCACGCGCCGCACAGCCCGGTGCCGCAGCCGAAGCGTGGCCCGGCCAGACCGAGGTCATGGCGGAGCACGTCGAGCAGCGGTGTGTCCGGGTCGGTGCTGACGGTTTGCCTGGTCCCGTTGACGGTGAGCCGCAAGTTGTTGACGCTGCCCATCCGGACAGAGTATGCATTCGTTTGCAGGTTTGGCCAGGAGCGGGCCGGAACACGCAGTGGCAGGGAGGTCGCAGGGTGGACGAACGGGTGGCGATGGCGATTTCGCACTGGGCGCCGCGGTTCACGATGAACGGCGTGACGGCCGGGGACTTCGAGCGGATCACCAGCGGGCTGGAGCGCTGGGAGGACTGGTGCGCGGCGTGGAGCACGGTCGGCGCCGAGCACGAGGAACTCGGCCGCTCCGCGCTGGCCGCGGGCCACGAGCGGTCGGCGGGCGCGCACCTGGCCCAGGCCGCGGTGTACTACCACTTCGCCAAGTTCCTGTTCGTGAACGACCTGGACCAGATGCGGACCGCGCACCGGGCCGCGGTGCGCTGCCTGGACGACGCGCTGCCCTACCTGGACCCGCCGGGCCGCCGGATCGAGATCCCGTTCGACGGCGCGCGCCTGGCCGGGGTGCTGCGCCAGCCGCCGGGGGAGGGGCCGCACCCGGTCATCATCATGATCCCCGGGCTGGACTCCACCAAGGAGGAGCTGCGCAGCACCGAGGAGCTGTTCCTGGAGCGGGGGGTGGCCACGTTCAGCGTGGACGGCCCGGGGCAGGGCGAGGCCGAGTACGACCTGGCCATCCGGGGCGACTGGGAGGTACCCGGGGCGGCCATCATCGACCGGCTCGTGGCCGAGCCCGGGCTGGACCCAGACCGGATCGGGGTGTGGGGCGTGAGCTTGGGCGGCTACTACGCGCCCCGGGTGGCCAGCGGCGACGACCGGGTGCGCGCCTGCGTGGCGCTGGCCGGGCCGTTCAACTTCGCGGACCACTGGGACCAGCGGCCCAGCCTGACCAGGGAGGCGTTCCGGGTCCGGTCCAAGTCACCGGACATGGCCGCCGCCCGGGCGGTGGCCGGCCAGCTCAGCCTGGCCGGCCGGGCGGAGAAGATCCGCTGCCCGCTGCTGGCCGTGATGGGCCAGCTGGACCGGCTCATCCCGTGGCAGGACGCGGCCCGGCTGGTGGCGGAGGCCAGCGGGCCCAGCGAGCTGCTGCTGCTGGAGCAGGGTAATCACGGCTGCGCCAACCTGGCCCCGTTCCACCGCTACCGGACCGCGGACTGGGTGGCCGGGCAGCTCGGCGCGCGGGCGGGATGACCGGGCCGCCGGGCGCCCCGAGTTCCTCCGGGCTGCGGCTGCTGGGCCGGCACGACCTGGGCGGGCACGGCGACGGCATGCAGGTGATCCGGTCCGGTGACGTGCTGTACGTCGGGCACCTGGGCACGTCCGGGGCCGGCACTTCCATCCTGGACGTCGCCGACCCGGCGCGGCCGGCCCTGGTCGCGCAGTGGCCCGCGCCGGCCCGCACGCACACCCACAAGGTGCAGGTGGCGGACGGGCTGCTGCTGGTCAACCACGAGAAGTTCCCTTACCAGGCGGCCATGACGGAGCCGTTCTCCGCGGGCCTGGCCGTGTACCGGCTGGACGACCCGCTGCACCCGGAGCAGGCCGGGTTCTGGCCCAGCGGCGGCCGGGGCGTGCACCGGATGGTGTGGGCCGGGGGGCGCTACGCACACATGTCCGCCATCCCGGACCGGTTCAGCGACCGGATCTGGGTCGTGCTGGACCTGTCCGACCCGGCCCGCCCGGCCGAGGTGGCGCGCTGGTGGTGGCCCGGCCAGCGGGCCGGCGAGCAGCCCACCTGGCGGCCGGGTGAGCGGTACGCGGCGCACCACGCGCTGCTGGCCGGCGACCGCGCCTACCTGGGCTATGACGACGCCGGGCTGGTCATCCTCGACGTGTCGGATATCACCCGGCCGCGGCTGGCCGGCCAGCTGCGCTGGGACGGCGGGGGCACGCATACCTGCCTGCCGCTGCCTGGCCGGCAGCTGGTGGTGGCCACCGACGAGCAGGTCAGGAACGGCCCGCGCGCACCGCAGCGGGCCATCCGGGTGATCGACGTGTCCGCCGCCCCGCGGGTGGCCGCGCTCTGCCCGCCGCCGGCTGGCGGCTACGACGCGCTGCCGCTCCGGTTCGGCGCGCACAACCTGCACGAGAACCAGCCTGGCTCCTACCAGAGCGAGCGGCTGATCTTCGCCACCTATTTCAGCGCCGGCGTCCGGGTCTACGACCTGGCCGACCCGGCGCGCCCCCGGGAGGCCGCGCACTGGGTCCCGGAACCGCCGCCCGGGCAGCCGGTGCCCCAGATCAACGACCTGTTCGTGGACCACGGCGGGCTGATCTGGGTCACCGACCGGGTCACCGGGGGGCTGTACGTCCTGGAACCGGAGCCGGCTCTGGCCGCACTGATGGCGGAGGCCCGGAGCTGACCTCGGCCGGCCCGGTGGCCGGCGCGGGCACCGGGGCGGTCGCGGTGGCCGGGCTGACGGCGGGCTTGCGGGTCAGCCGCTGGATGATGGCGGCGATGGTCCACAGCGGCGGCAGCAGTACGAAGATCACCAGGATGGCCCACTGGGCCGGGTGTTTCGCGAAGCTGGGCAGGACGGTCTTCTCCAGCCACGGGAACAGGTGATCACGCAGCACCGGGATGTACGCGGCGGCGGCCAGCGCGGCGCCGGCCGCCACCGTGACGATGGCCAGCGCCAGCACGATGCGGCGGGCCGCGCCCACCGCGACCAGCAGCAGCCCGGCCAGGATGGCGGCCAGCCCGGCCGCGCTGACCACGTTGACCGTGCTGGTGCTGGCCAGCGCGCCGAGCACGATCAGGGCCAGCCCGGCGGCCAGCGGGTAGCGCGCGGCCGGGCCGACGCTGGTCACCCGCCAGGCCAGCGTGGTCACGGTGCGCGCGCCGGCCAGCACCGGGCGGAGGAAGCTGGGCGTGGCCCGGCCCAGGTCAACGGTCTTGACCGCGACCGCCGCGGCCTGGGTCACGGTCTGGGTGAACAGCTTGCTGCCCACCTCGGCCGAGATCTTCTCGGCCGGGATCTGGCAGGCGTGCAGTACCGCGGCGGCCTTGTCCTCGGGCACCACCGGGTAGTGCCCTGGACTACTGCCGGCCGCACCGTGGTAGGCGTTGAGGAACGGCTGGGCCGCGGCCTCGTCCCCGCCCTGCCCGGCATCCACCTCGACCTCCTCGGCCACATGCGGGAGTTCCTCGCCCGCGATGATCCGCTGCAGGCCGCTGGCCACCCACATGGCCGTGACCGGCAGGCTGACCGGCGGCGGGGGCGGCGCCGCGGCGGTGAGGAAGTCCATTTCCGCCGGGGCGGCCGGGTGGCCGGCCGGGGCCGGGAACGGGGCCCACACCCCGGGCGGCGCCGGGCAGCCCGCGATCCGCTCCAGCGCGGCCTGCAGGCCGGCCCCGAACGCGGCCGGGTCCGGCGCCGCGGCGGCCAGTTCGTGCAGCCGCCGCGGGTCGAGCAGCGTGTGCACCAGCCAGC
Source organism: uncultured Actinomycetes bacterium (assembly GCA_963834515.1). Taxonomy (GTDB): domain Bacteria; phylum Actinomycetota; class Actinomycetes; order Streptosporangiales; family Streptosporangiaceae; genus RYN-230. The sequence goes on from CAWICB010000007.1 coordinate 740,217, forward strand.
CCGCGCCGTCCAGGCGGCCCCACATCCAGTCGTTGGCCCGCCAGGACGCCTTGCAGAACGCGCCGAAGTGGTGCAGTTGCAGGCCGGTGAGCTTCTCCCCGGCTAGCGTCCGCGGATCCAGGCTGGTGCGGGTGTCCGAGCTCATCTGGATCAGTTCCAGCGCCTGGTCGGCGACCAGGCCGTCGGGCTGCATCACGTACCGCGCCACGTGCAGGTCGAACAGCCGGGCGGCCACAGTGTCCACCCAGTCGGCGCCGGCCGGGCCGGTCAGGTAGCCGAGCAGGTCGGTCACGAACGTGACCGCCGGGCTGGCCCCGGCCACGGGCGCCTGGTCCAGGCCGGGCAGCAGGCTGCGCAGGCCGAGCAGCACCGCGGCCAGGTCCCGCCACGGCTGTCCCGGGCCGCCGTCCGTCATGTTCGCGCTGAGCAGCGCCTGGGCCGCGGCGGCGGCCTGGCCGGCGGGCGGCGTGGCCCCGAGCGCGCGGCTCACGGTGGCGGCCGGTTCCGGTTCCGGCCGGGCCGGCATGGCCTCGCTGACCGACAGCCGGAGCCGGCCCAGGGTGCGCTGGCCGGCCGGCGGCACCAGCTGGTAGGCCTGGGTGAGCACGGCCAGCACGGTGGCCCGGGCGTCATCGAGCGCCTCCCGGCCCGCCGCGTTCATCGCGCCGTAGTCGCCGATACCCGGCAGCCCGGCGGGCAGCGCGCCGAGCGCCGCGCTGGCCGCGGCCTCCTCGGTGTGCGCCGCGTCCGCGCCGAACCCGGCCGGGCGGCCGTCCGCCGCCCGGGGAGCGGACGTGGCCTGCTTCATCACCTCGCTGGACACGGTCTGCGCGATGTGGCCCGCCCGGCGGGCCCGGTACGTGGCATAGAACGGGGCGCCGAGCCGGTCCATCGGGGTGCCCAGCACGGCGAGCTGCTGCCGGGCGTCGTTCCCCGACTGGACCTGCTGGTTGTGCGCGGTGATGGCGGCCAGATCGCCGGAGATGGTCTGCGACGTCATCGCGGTCATGTCCGCGGCCAGTGCGTGCGGCAGGTCCGGGGTGTCGGCCAGGGTCAGCTTGGCCCGGGTCAGCCCCGGCCCGCCGACCATCGGCACCACGAACGCCAGCACCCGGCGCACGGCCCGGTCGGCAGGCCGGTCGAACACCGCCTGCAGGGCCGGGCCGAGCGGCCGGTTGTCCAGCAGCCCGCCGTCCGCCGCGAACTGGGTGGCCTGCGCGTTGCTGAACGCGGCCATGTCGGGGTGGCCGTCCCCGCCGTCCGCGCCGATCGGGATCAGGCCCGGCTCGAACGCCACCGGGAACGACGCGCTGCACCGCGCGGCCAGGGCCAGCGCGGGCACGTTCCCGGGGGTCAGCTCGGCGCTGCTGAAGGTGAACAGGCCGTGATGGTCGATGTCGCGGACCAGCGTGCCGTACCCGTCGGTGAACCCGCTGGCCGCGCCGGCCAGCAGGGTGGTGGTGATGAACACCCGGGTCGGGTCCTGGGCCGCGGCCGGGTTCCCCGGCTCGGGGCCAGCCAGCCGGGCCAGGCCGGTCCGCAGCCCGGCCAGCAGGCTCTTGTCCCCATACAGCAGCGACGGCGCCTGCTTGTCAGCCGGGCTGCGCAGCAGGCCGCCCAGTGAGCCCTCGGCGAACCACAGTTCACGCAGCCCGTCCAGATCCAGCCGCTGCACGTTGGCCAGCCCCAGGATGACCGCGTTGATGCCGCCCGCGCTAGTGCCGGACAGCACGTCCATGCTGACGTCGACGTCGAGCACATCGAGCAGCGCCGCGTAGCCGTCCCGGACCCGGCGGCCCTGCTCGGTGGTGTCGGCCACGGTCTCGCCGCGGCGGATCCGGCTGGCCGCCAGCAGCAGGTTCATCTCCCGGGCCATGCCGCCCATCCACACGGCCAGGCTGACGCCCCCGGTGAACGCCACGGCCAGCCGCAGCTGCGGCGGCGGCGGCTGCTCGCCAGTACTTAATGCTGCCTCGTTCATCGGCCCGCCCCCCGGCGCAGATATCCCTGCGGTTGTGTGCCTGTGAGGTAACTACGGGGTGAAGCCGCTGTCAAGGCCCAGTCAGGGCAGGGTAAGGATGCGCGGCCCGGCGTCGGTGATGGCCACCGTGTGCTCGATGTGCGCGGCCCGGCTGCCGTCCGCGGTGCGCAGCGCCCAGCCGTCCGGGGCGACCACGAACTCGTCGCTGCCGCCCGCCATCAGCATCGGCTCGATGGCCAGCACCAGGCCTGGCCGCAGCCGCATGCCGCGGCCAGGCCGGCCCTCGTTCGGCACATGCGGGTCCTCGTGCATGTGCCGGCCGATGCCGTGCCCGCCGAAGCCGGCCGGGATGCCGTAGTGCGCGCCCCGGCCCACGCTGCCCACCGCGCCCGAGATGTCGCCGATCCGTGCCCCGGCTACCGCGGCCGCGATGCCAGCCGCCAGCGACTTCTCCGCCGTCTCGATGAGCAGCAGGTCGGCCGGCCGGGGCGTGCCCACGATAAAGCTGATCGCCGCGTCCCCGGTCCAGCCGGCCAGGGCCGCCCCGCAGTCGATGCTGACCAGGTCGCCGTCGCGGAGCCGGTAGCCGTCCGGGATCCCGTGCACGATCGTGTCGTTCACCGACGCGCAGATCACGGCCGGGAACGGCGTCGGCGCGAACGACGGGTGGTAGTTCAGGAACGGGGACGTGGCGCCGGCCTCACGGATGACCGCGTGCGCCGCCTCGTCCAGGTCGAGCAGGGTGACACCGGTCGCAGCCGCGTCCCGGGACGCCGCGAGTGCGCGGGCCACCACCCGGCCGGCTTCGCGCATCGCGTCCAGCGCCACTTCGTTCTTGATCTCCACCATGTCCCGCTCTGCTCTCGTGCTTCACTCGCCCGGCACGGGCGTTAAGTATGCAGGTTCCCTCGGCGCCGGGCCGGCTAATCCTCGGCGCGCCCGCCGAGATGACGGGCCAGGAAGCGCTCGGCCACGGCGTAGAAGCGAAGCCGGTTCTCCGGCTTGGCGAACCCGTGGCCCTCGTCTGGGAACAGCAGGTACTCGTGTTCGATTCCCGCATCGGTCAGGGCGGCCACGATCTGCTCCGATTCGGCCTGCTTGACCCGGGGGTCGTTGGCGCCCTGCGCGATCAGCAGCGGGATCCGGATGTCGTGGGCCCGGGACAGCGGGGACCTGGACCAGAGGAACTCGGCGTCCTGGGCCGGGTCACCGACCCGGGTGTGGAACTGGGCGATCATCGGCGCCCAGTACGGCGGGATCGTCTCGATCAGCGTCTTCAGGTTGGACGGCCCGACGATGTCCACCGCGGCGCGGTACAGGCCCGGGGTGAACGCCGCGCCGGCCAGTGCCGCGTAGCCGCCGTAGGACCCGCCGTAGATCGCCACCCGGGCCGGGTCAGCCCAGTGCTGGCTAGCCGGGCCCAGGCCGGCCACGTGGGCCACCGCGTCGGTCAGGTCGTCCTGCATGGCGGCGCCCCACTCCCGGTCGCCGGCGTTGACGAACGCCTTGCCGTACCCGGTGGAACCGCGGAAGTTGACCTGGATGCACAGGTAGCCGCGGTTGGCCAGCCACTGGGCGTCCGGGTCGAATCCCCAGGCGTCCCGGGCCCACGGGCCGCCGTGCACGTCGAGCACCATGGGCAGCCCGGTGCGCGGCGCGCCCGGCGGGAACGTGGCGTAGCCGTGGATGGCCAGCCCGTCCCGGGCGGTGAACTGGAACGGCTCCATCGGGGCCAGCTCGTAGCGGTCCAGCTCCGGCCGGGCCCCGAACAGGAACCGGCCCTGCTGGGTGCGCCGGTCGTAGCTGTAGTAGGACTCCGCGCTGGTGTCGTTGCTGAACGCGACCAGCCACGTCTCGTCCGCGTCGTCGGCGTCGGTGAACGACGGGTCGCCCGGGTTCAGCGCGCGGATGGCGGCCAGGTCGGCGTCCAGCGCGTGGTCCAGCACCAGGTACTCGGCCCGGTCCTTGCCGAAGATGACGAGCTGCGGCTCGCGGGTATCCGGGTCCAGCCGGACCCCGGCCACGTCGGTCTCCGGATCACGCGCCAGCACCTCGCTGTCCCCGGTGGCCAGGTCGATGCGGACCAGGCCACCGGTGTCCGCGCCCACCGAGCTGAGCGCCAGCAGCGACCGCCCGTCCTCGCTGAACGCGATCGGCTGGCTGGTCAGCGCGTCCGCCGCGGGCACCGTCAGCAGCGGGCGCCAGTCCTCGCCGTCGCCGCCGCGCACCATCAGCGTCATGCCGCCGTCCGGCTCCGGGGCGATGCCGGCCCGCACCACCAGCTGCGCATCCGCGACCCAGCCGATGAAACCCGGGTTCGCCACCTCTTTCACCAGCTCGCCGGTGGTCAGGCTGAGCCGGTACACGTCGTGCAGCTCCGGGTTGTCCCGGTTCAGCCCGATCAGGATCTCGGTCGGGAACTTCTTCTCCACCGCGATCACCTCGGTCTGCACCCCGCCGAACGGGGTCAGGTCCCGCCGCTGCATGGTCAACAAGTCGACATCGTGCAGCCGCCAGTTCTCGTCACCCCCGGTGTCCTGCAGGTAGAGCAGGTGCCGGCCGTCGTGCGCCCAGAAATAGATCCGGATGCCGCGGTCGGTGTCGCCGGTGACCACCTGGGCCGCCGGCCAGTCCACCCCGTCCGCGCCCACCGGGGCCACCCACACGTTGAGCACCCCCTGGTGCGGGGCGATCCAGGCCAGCCTGGTCCCGTCGGGGGAGATCTGCGGGCCGACGCGTTCCGGGTTGCCGAACAGGACCTGGCGGGGGATGAGTTCTGCCATGGGCCCATGCCTACCACGGGGCCGCGGGCCGCGCGTACCATCGGCCGCGTGCGGGAACGTCTGCTGGCCGCCGTGCGCGGCCGCGCCTGCTGACCCGTTTCACGCGGCCGGTGCGGGCGCTGGCATCAGCCGGGGCGGCGGCCGGTGGCCAGGGTGATGAGGCAGGCGGCGGCGAGGACGGCGGCGGAGGCCTGCACCGAGCGGGTCAGGCCAAGGTGGGTGGCCAGCAGGCCGGCGGCCGCGGTGACCGCGCCGCTGCCGCCGTAGGTCAGCACGTAGAACAGGGCGACCGTGCCCGCCCGCTGGCCGGCCGGGGCGATCTCGTTGACCCGGCGGATGCTGCCCATGAACGCCAGCCCCTGCCCGGCCCCGGCCACCGCGATCGCGCCGAACAGCATGGCGACGCTGCCGGCCGCGCCTGCCGCGATCAGCCCGGTCAGGCCGGCGATCAGGCCGATCAGGCCCCACGCCTGGGCCCGGCCGGTGCCCCACGACCGGCAGGCGGCCTGCGCGGCCGCAGCCACCAGCAGCAGCGACCCGGCCGCGGTCCCGCCCAGCAGCAGGTTGCTGCCGCCCACCGCGGCGGCCGTGTAGGACGGCGCCAGGGCCAGCAGCACGTAGGCGACGGCCCAGGCCAGCACGCTCACCGCCGAGGCGCGCAGGAACTCGCCCCGGTTCGCGCCGGGCAGCCGCGGCCAGCGCGGCCGCCACCGGCCGCCGGTGCGGCCCAGCGCGCCGGGCAGCGCGGCCACTGCGGCCAGCGCCGGGATCAGCAGGGCGATCTCGGCCAGGTAGCTGAGGCTGCGCGGGTCCGGCGCGTACTGGGCCAGCGCTCCGGCCAGCACCGGCCCCACCCCGCAGGCGGCCGTGGTCGCGGTGGCGGCCAGGAACGACGCGCGGGCCTGGCCGCGCGGCTCGGTCAGCACCAGCCCGGCGGTCAGCGCCCCGGAGCAGGTGCCGACGGCCAGCCCCTGCACAGCCCGCCCGGCGAACAGCCAGCCCGGGCCGGACGCCGCAGCCAGCAGGGCCGCGCCGCCGGCCGCGGTGACCAGCCCGGCGGCCAGCACCGGGCGGTAGCCGACCGTGTCGCTGAGCGGGCCGCAGGCCAGCAGGGCCACGATCACCGCCGCGGCGTAGACCGCGACGAGCAGCGTGACGTCCAGCGGGGAGAGGTGGAACACGTGCTCGTAGCTCGCGTACAGCGGGGTGGCCAGGTTGGTCCCGGTGAGCAGGACGACCAGGGTGTAACCCAGGCCGGCGAACCGGATCCGCCCGGGCGCGGCCGGGGCGCTCCGCGCGGCCGTCCCCGGCTGCGTGCTGGTCACCCGGGATCAGCGCAGCTGATCGTCATCATGTCCCGTCCCGCTGTCAACGTGCCCTGGGCGCCTAGGCCGGGGCGGAGAACACGTACCGGACCCCGGCTTCCCGGTAGCCAGCCCGCCGGAACGCGGCCGCCATCGGCTGGTTGGTGGTGTCGGTGGTGGCCTTGATCCGCGGCTCGCCGCGCGCGGCGTGGAACCGGGTGGTCTCGGCGACCAGGTCGTCGATGTAGCCGTGGCCGCGCATGCCGGGCAGCACACCGAGATACCCGACCACCGCCCCGTACGGGTTGCGGTTAGGCAGGATCATCCCGGCCAGCTGGCCGTCCGCGGTGTGGGCCAGCCGCCACCAGTCCCGGTTCCCGGGCATGTCCCGGTACAGCGCGAAGTCCTCGCGGGCCTGGCTGTCCGCGCCCCGGGCCGCCACGTCCCGGCGGGTCATCACGTCCAGGCTGCCGTGCGCCACCTGCCGGAACACGCTGATGAACGCCTCGTCGTCGGGCTCGGGCCGGAACGCCAGCCGGCCGCTGGACCGGGGGAGGCCCGCGGCCGGGGTCCACTCGAACCGGATCCGTTCCAGTTCGTCAGTCAGCCCAGCCCGGGCGGCCGCCTCCCGGCGCCAGCGGACCGCCTGGATGGTGTCCGGGCTGGCCCGCCAGGCGTTAGGCAGGCGGAGCTCGTAACGCGGCGGGTGCGGCGCCCCGGCGCGGCGGAAACTGTCCTGCCCAGCCTGGAGCAGGGCCGCCGCCAGATCGGCCCAGTGCGGGACGGAGTCGCTGACGTGCAGGCAGTCCAGGACCCATGGGTACGCGGCGGTCTGCGGGCCCCACCACACGGCGCGGGCCAGGATGCGGTCGCCGTTCTCCGCGATCCAGGTCCATTCCGGCCGGTAGTTCCGGCCCGCCAGCTCGGCGCGGTACCGCTCGGGCGGGACGAGGCCGGCCGGGCCGGCGGCCCGGCAGGCGAGCACGCGGCCGAGGTCGGCCGCGGTGCTAGGACGGATGATCATGCAGCCTCCGGGTGTTCCGGGAGGCGCGGCCGGGCCTTGCTGAGCGGCGCTCAGCCCGCGGCTGGCGGGCGGCCCGGAAGCGCCTGGGTGCGTGCGGACATCTCGGCGCCTCCTTTCCAGCGGATCTGCGTGGCCGCGGTCGCGGCCACCGGTCACAGTAAGCGGGTGCTGCCGGCCCGGTCAACGCGATTACCCACGGCCCGGGAACCCCCCGGCGCCGGGGTCCCGTTCGCCGTCTTCGGGACCCTGCACGGCCGGGACCGCGGTCACCGTGGTCGGGTCACCGAGCACCATGGCCGCGGCATCCTGACGGGGCAGTTCCATCTCGTTCATCCCGGATATCACTACCCCAGCCGCGGGACGGGGCAACAGATCAGGAATCAAGAAGCGCCGGTCAGCCGGGCGCGGCTAGCGTGATGGGACCCACGACCTGAGGAGTGATCATGACCGGCTCGCCCACCCAGGGAATCAAGACGTTCCTGTGCCCCGTGTCCGACCTGGCGGCGGCCAAGGCGGTGTACACCGCCCTGCTCGGTGTCCAGCCGTCCGCCGACGCGTCCTACTACGTAGGCTATGACACCGAGGGCCAGCACATCGGGCTGGTGCCGGGCGGGGGACCGCAGGGCATGGCCGCGCCGGTGGCCTACTGGCATGTGCCGGACATTGAGGGCAAGCTGGCCGAGGTGACCGCGGCCGGTGGCACCCTGAAGGAGCCGGTGCGCGACGTCGGCGGCGGCCGCCTGGTGGCCACGTTCACCGACGCCGATGGCAACGTTCTCGGCCTGCTCCAGGACGGCTGAGGACCCGGGACCGGCGCGCGGCCGCGGCAGCGGGCTGACCGCTCCGCCGCGCGTACCGGTCCCGGCCCGCGCCACGCGCCCGCGCCGAGGCGCCCGCGCTGACAGATGGAGACACGATAAGCATGGCCACGAGCACGGACACGAAGCCGCCGGCCCGGCACGCTGCCGACGAGCACGACCTGATCCGGGTGCACGGCGCGCGGGTGAACAACCTCAAGGACGTGAGCATCGAGATCCCGAAGCGGCGGCTCACGGTGTTCACCGGGGTGTCCGGTTCGGGCAAGAGCTCACTGGTGTTCGGCACCATCGCCGCGGAGTCGCAGCGCCTGATCAACGAGACGTACAGCGCGTTCGTGCAGGGCTTCATGCCGACGCTGGCCCGGCCTGAGGTGGACGTGCTGGACGGGCTGACCACCGCCATCCTCGTCAACCAGCAGCGGATAGGCACCGACCCCCGCTCCACGGTCGGCACCGCCACCGACGCCAATGCCATGCTGCGCATCCTGTTCAGCCGGCTCGGCCAGCCGCGTATCGGCTCGCCGCAGGCGTTCTCGTTCAACGTCGCCTCGATCAGCGGGGCGGGCGCGGTCACGTTCGAGCGCGGCGGGAAGACCACGAAGGAGCGGCGCAGCTTCAGCATCACCGGCGGCATGTGCCCGCGCTGTGAAGGCCGGGGCACCGTGACCGACATCGACCTGTCGCAGCTGTACGACGACAGCAAGTCGCTCCACGAGGGTGCGATCACCGTCCCCGGCTACACCGGGGGCGGCTGGAATGCCCGGCTGTACAGCGCGTCCGGCTTCGTCGACCCGGACAAGCCAATCCGCAGGTACACCAAGAAAGAACTGGGCGACTTCCTGCACCACGAGCCGGTCCGGATGAAGATCGCGGGCATCAACATGACCTATGAGGGGCTGATCCCGCGGATCCAGAAGTCGATGCTGTCCAAGGACACCGACGCGCTGCAGCCGCACGTCCGTGCGTTCGTGGAGCGCGCGGTCACGTTCACCGCGTGCCCCGACTGCGGCGGCACCCGGCTCAGCGAGGCGGCCCGGTCCTCGCGGATCAACGGGATCAACATCGCCGAGGCGTCCGGGATGCAGGTCAGCGACCTGGCCGAGTGGGTGGACACCCTCGGCGAGCCGTCGGTGGCCCCGCTGCTGGCCGCGCTCAAGCAGGCCCTTGACTCGTTCGCGGCCATCGGGCTGGGCTACCTCTCGCTGGACCGGCCGTCGGGCACGCTGTCCGGCGGCGAGGCGCAGCGCGTCAAGATGATCCGCCACCTCAGCTCGTCGCTCACCGACGTCACCTACGTGTTCGACGAACCGACGATCGGGCTGCACCCGCACGACATCCAGCGGATGAACGACCTGCTGCTGCGGCTGCGGGACAAGGGCAACACGGTGCTGGTCGTCGAGCACAAGCCAGGGGTGATCGCGATCGCCGACCACGTCGTGGACCTCGGCCCGCTGGCCGGCGCCGGGGGCGGCGAGGTGGTGTTCGAGGGCACGGTCGGGGATTTGCGGGCCAGTGGCACGCTCACCGGGCGGCACCTGGGCGACCGCGCTTCGCTGAAGCCATCGGTGCGGGCGCCGTCCGGGGCGCTCCAGGTGCGCGGGGCCAGCACCCACAACCTGCAGGACGTCAACGTCAACATCCCGCTCGGCGTGCTGACTGTGCTCACCGGGGTGGCGGGCTCGGGCAAGAGCTCGCTCATCCGCGGCTCGGTGTCCGGGCGGGACGGGGTGGTGGCGGTCAACCAGGCCCCGATCCGCGGCTCGCGGCGGAGCAACCCGGCTACCTACACCGGGCTGCTCGACCCGGTCCGCAAGGCGTTCGCCAAGGCCAACGACGTGAAACCGGCCCTGTTCAGCGCCAACTCAGAAGGTGCCTGCCCGACCTGCAACGGGGCCGGCGTCATCTACACCGACCTGGCCATGATGGCCGGCGTCGCCACTACGTGCGAGGAGTGCGAGGGGAAGCGGTTCGACGCGTCGGTGCTGGACTACCACCTCGGCGGCCGGGACATCAGCGAGGTGCTCGCGATGACAGTGACCGAGGCGGGGGAGTTCTTCGGGGCCGGCCAGGCGCAGACGCCGGCCGCGCACGCCATCCTCAGCCGGCTCGCCGACGTGGGGCTCGGCTACCTCACCATCGGCCAGCCGCTCACCACACTGTCCGGCGGCGAGCGGCAGCGGCTCAAGCTGGCTGCCCACATGGCCGGCCAGGGCGGCGTCTACGTCCTCGACGAGCCGACCAGCGGGCTGCACCTGGCTGACGTGGCACAGTTGCTCGGCCTGCTCGACCGGCTCGTCGACGCTGGTAAGTCGGTCATCGTGATCGAGCACCACCAGGCGGTCATGGCGCACGCCGACTGGATCATCGACCTCGGCCCGGGGGCCGGCCACGACGGTGGCCGGGTCGTCTTCGAGGGCACACCTGCCGACCTGGTGGCCGCCCGGTCCACGCTCACCGGCGAGCACCTGGCCGCCTACGTCGGCGCCTGACCGGGGCGCGGCCCGCCCGGCAGACCAGCGAGTGAGCCTCCATCTAGACCAGGGAGTAGCCTCCGTCGACCCGTATCTCCTGGCCGGTGGTGTAAGGGCTCGTCATCGAGTACAAGTACGCCTGGGCCGCCTCGAAAGGCTGACCCGAGCGGCCAGCGGGCAGCCGCCCGAGAGTCGGGGCGGTGCCCTGGACCCGCATCTCGTTCAGGGCGGCGCGGTCGTCCTCCGCTGCGTTCAGGATGAACCCGGGTGACACGACGTTGACCCGCACCGGGGCGAGCTCGACGGCGAGGCCGGCGGCCAGGCCGTTCACCGCCCCGGCCAGCGCTGACCCGCTCCACAGGCCCTTGCGCGGGCGGTAGGCCACCGCGCCGCTGGTGAGCGTGATCGATCCCGCCGGGTCTATGCTGCGGCAGCCATGCTTCACCACCCGGACCGCGCCGAACACGCGCACGGCCATGCTCGCGCTGAGCCGCCCGACGTCCACTTCGGCCGGCGTGCCCACCGGCGCCATGTCCCAGTCACCCGCGGTGAGGACCAGATGGTCGAACGCGCCGATCCCGGCGAAGAAGCCGGCCACGCTGGACTCGTCGGTCACGTCGACCTCGCGGCCCTGTGCCGTCCCGGGAACGCGTTCCACGGCTGCCGCGACGTTCTTCTGGCTGCTCGACCCGATGAACACGCTCGCTCCCTCGGCGGCTGCGCCCGCCGCGACCGCAAAGCCGATTCCCGAGCTGCCCCCGATCACGACCACGGTCTTGTTCTCGAGGCTTGTCGTTGGCACTGCCGAACATCTCCTTAGCCACGCCCGCCAGGCGGCCCGGCCCGGGGCGGCGCCCGCACCGCTCCGGCCGTCGACCCCAGCCTGCGGCCCCGGGCGGCGCCACGTCCAATAACTGTTCCGCATAACGCAACCCGGATCAGGCAACACCGCAGCTCATGAACGCGGACGTGCCGTCACCGCCGGTGGCCAGGCCGGCCTCCTTGGGGAGTGCGCTGGAACTGCCGCTGGCGTACGGTTCAGGGGCCGACTGGGGGGCCAGGCGGCCGTGACCGCCTACGAGTCAGGACTGGTCATGCCACGCTCCCGCGAGCCGAGATAGGGCAGTCATGATCCTCCCGAAGGTCCGGGATTCTCGTTTCGTGACCATCCGCCGCGGTGGGACGCTCACCGATCCGGATCACCAGCTGCTCGCTCTCTGGGCGGCATCGTGTGCGGAGCATGTTCTTGGCCTGTTCGAGTCGGCTCAGCCTGAGGACCCGCGGCCGCGTCAGGCGATCGGGCAGGCCCGCGCCTGGGTGCGTGGCGAGGTCACGATGACCCAGGCTCGCACGGCGGCCGGTCACGCAATGGCCGCGGCCAGAGACCTGCGTGGCGCACCGCGGCATGCCGCCTACGCCGCTGGCCAGGCCGGGGCCGTCGCGCACGTCGCCGCGCACGAGCTCGGTGCGGCCGCCTATGCGATCAAGGCCGCACGTGCTGGCGCGCCGGAAGGCGAGGGGGAGGGCGCAGCGCGACTGGAGTGCCGGTGGCAGCGTGACCAGCTCCCAGACGCGATCCGCGAGCTCGTACTTGACGACCAGCGGCTGCGCAACGCCATCTGCTGGTCGGTGTTTGACTGCTAGGCCCTGACAGGATCGGTGCGCTGGCCGGGGCGGGGCGGCGACTGGCCTCGGGCGCCCGCTGGGCGCCGGGGAGCCACAGGGAGAGCAGCACGGCGACGGCGGAAAAGCCCACCGACCACCAGAACGCCACGCGGAACGCCCCGGGCAGCGCTCCGTGGTGGGCGGCGATGGCGCCCTCGAGGATCACGGCCAGGACGGCGGTGCCGAACGAGCCGCCGATCTGCTGTGCGGTCCTGGTGAGCACGCTGGAGTGCGGGATCTGCTGCTTGCCCAGGCCGATGTAGCCAGCGACCATCACCGGCATGGTGACGGCCCCGAGGCCGAACCCGCGGATGACCATCCACAGGGCGAGCAGCCATTCGCTGGTGTGCGGCCCGGCCAGGGCGAACGGGACGGTCGCGGCGGCGACGGTGGCGAAGCCGGCCAGGGCGATGACCCGCGAGCCGAACCGGTCGATGTTGGCCCCGGTGACGGTGCGGGACAAGACGGCGCCGATGCCCTGCGGGACGAGCATGACCCCGGCGGCGAGCGCGGTGGTGCCGCGCACGTCCTGGTAGTACAGCGGCATCAGGAGCATCGCGCCGTACAGGGAGAAGCCGGAGAAGAACAGCACCGCGCTGGAGGAGGCGACCGGCCGCCTGGCGAGCAGCCGCACCTCGACGAGAGGGTGGCTCTTGCGCAGCGCGTAGCCGGCGAAGGCCGCGAGCAGCGCGGCACCGGCGATGAGCGGGATGATGACGTCCGGGTGGGTGAACCCGGCCGCGGTGCCCGCGTTGGCCAGGCCCACCAGGACGGCCGCGGTGCCCGGCGCGATGAGGAGGAGCCCCGGCACGTCGAGCCTCGGCTGGCCGGCTGCGGGGCCCCGGCAGGCGGCCGCGCCGATGTTCAGGTAACGCCAGGCGAGCATGATGCCGATGGCGCAGAACGGCACGTTCACCCAGAACATGAACCGCCAGCTCAGGTGCGTCAGGATGGCGCCGCCGATCAGCGGGCCGAGGATCGGGCCAAGCAGTGCCGGCAGCGCCACGTAGGTGACGAGCCGCCCGAGCGACTGGCCGCCCGCGGCCTGGAAGATGAGCGTGGTCATCAGCGGCAGCATGAGGCCGCCGCCGATGCCCTGGACGACTCGCCAGCCGATGAGCGAGCCGACGTTCCACGCGAGGCTGGACCCGGCCGAGCCGACGAGGAAGACGGCCAGGGAGAACATCCACAGCCGCTTGCCGCCGAACCGCTGCAGGCCCCAGGTGCTGAGCGGCACCGCGATGGCGAGCGCCAGCAGGTAGCCGGTGGTCACCCACTGGATCGTCGTGACTGGGACGCCCAGCTTCACTGAAAGCGTGTGCAGGGCGATGCTGACGATCGTGGTATCGAAGATGACGGCCATCCCGCCGACGATGAGGATCAGGGCGGTCCTGACCACCGCGGGGTCCAGCTTCTGGGCCGCGGGCTTCGCTGGTGTGACTGCCATACTGCTGGAGGCCGCGTGGCAGGAGCTGGTCAAGGTGGGCTTCGCCAGGCTGACGATGGAGTCGGTTGCGGCCCGCGCGAAGACGGGCGTGGCGGTGCTGTACCGGCGCTGGCCCAACAAGGACGACCTGGTGCTCGCCGCCATCCGCCACTACGGCACGACGCACCCCGTCGACATCCCCGACACCGGGAGCCTGCGCGGCGACATGATCGCGCTGCTCAGCAGCGCCAGCAGCACGCGGGTCAGCTTTACCGCCATCGTCAGCGCCGCGTTCTCCGGCCTGCTGGCCAGCACCGGCCTCACCCCGGCCCAGGTGCGCGAGAAGGTCATGGCCGACCGCCCGCTGTGGTCAGGCCAGATCTTCGCCCGGGCGCACGAGCGCGGCGAGATCGACCTCGGCCGCATCCCCCCGGCCGTCCTGACCATGCCGTTCGACCTGATGCGCCACGACATGCTGATGACCTACCAGCCGATCCCGCCGGAGCGGGTCCTCGCGATCGTGGACGATCTGTTCATGCCCCTCGTGGCCATCAACCGCCCCAGGTAGGCCAGAAAGTTGTACGTCGTGGCACGCAGTCTCGGACGGGCAGGTTCACCTTTGTCCTGCGGCGCCGCCGCTGGCGGTCAGCGGGCTGGCCGGGTGGGCTGGCTGGTTAGCCTAGCTGGCTGATGTCGCGGACCACGTCTTCGACTGGGCGGTCCTGGGTGAGCTGGATGTCATCGACGACTGCGCCGTCGCGGAGCCGGATCAGCCGTTCGGCTCTGGCAGCGATCTGCGGGTCGTGGGAGGCGAGCAGGATCGTGATGCGGTGTTCGGCGCGCAGCCGAGCGAGCAGGTCGAGGACGCCGGTGGCGGTGGCGGAGTCGAGGTTGCCGGTGGGCTCGTCGGCGAGCAGCAGCGCGGGGGTATTGATCAGGGCGCGAGCGATCGCGATGCGCTGCTGTTCACCGCCGGACATCTGGGAGGGCAGTGACCGTTCGCGCCCGGCCAGTCCGACGGCTGCCAGCAGCTGCCGGGCCCGGGCGCGTTTGTCCCAGCTGGTGCGGTACGGCAGGACCGGGGCGAGCACGTTGTCCAGGGCGGTCAGTCCGGGCAGCAGGTTGTAGCGCTGGAAGACGAAGCCTACGGTGCGCCGGTAATCGGCCAGGGCGGCGCCGCGCAGCGCGGTGACCTCGGTGCCGTTGACGGTGATCACGCCGGAGTCGGGCCGTTCGATCGCGCCGATAAGGTGCAGCATCGTCGACTTGCCCGAGCCCGAGGCGCCGGTCACCGCGACGAACGCGCCTGCCTCGATGGTGAAGGAGACGTGGTCAGCCGCGATGACCTGCCCGCCCTGGCCGGTGCCGTACCGCTTGCCGACGCCGCGCAGCTCAAGCGCGCCGTCGCCGGGGACACTCGCAGCCATGTCGTTACTCCTCTGCTAGCAGGTGGGCGAGGGGCAGGCGGCGGAGCAGCGCGGCGGGCAGCAGGGTGGCCGCGGCGGTGATGATGATCCCGGCTGCCACCGCGGCGACCGCGATGGCCAGCAGCCGGGCGGGCAGCTGACCGGTGAACCAGGCCGCGGCGGCCAGCCCGAGCCCGGCGCCGGCCAGCGAGCCGACCACCCCGATGATCGTGCCCTCGGTGATCACCAGCCGGGCCAGCGCGGTATCCCGCCAGCCGAAGCTGCGCATGGTGGCCAGCTCAGCCGCCCGCTCCCGGATGTTCAGGAACACCACGTCGGCGACGGCCAGCACGCCCAGGGCGGCCGTCGCCCCGGCCGCGACGTAGTCGACCCCCCTGACCTGGACGGCGACGGCGTTGCCGAGCAGCGATCCGACGACCACGCCGCGGAAGGCGAAGGTGACCGCGGCCAGCAGGGTCAGCGCGGCGATGCCCACGGCCAGGCTGGCCACCCCGATCAGGGTGCGGCCGGGGGTGCGGGCCACGTTGAGCATCGCCAGGGAGGTGATCCCGCGGGGCTGGTGCGCACGGTGTACCGCGAACACCGGCGGCCGGACTGAGCTGACCGGGTCGGCCCGCGCGGCCAGCCAGGCCGGCGCCAGCCCGGCCACGACGGCCACCGCCATCGCGACGGGCACCGCCAGCAGCGCCCGCCCCGGCGAGGCGCGCAGGCCCAGCCCGGCCGACACCGGTACCGCGATGGCGGCGGCCAGCAGCCCGGCGGCGAGCCCCATCCCGGCCAGCTCGCCCAGCACGGTGGCGAACAGCCGCGACCGGCGCCAGCCGACGCAGGCGAGCACCCCCAGCTCGCGCCGCCGCCCGCGCACGGCCGCGGTGGCGGCGTTGCCGACGAACAGCACGCACACCACCAGGATCAGCGTGAACAGCACCAGGCTCGTCTTGTCCACCGCGTCAAGGATCGCCACCGCCACGCCCTTTTTCACCCAGTTCTCAGACAGCGTCAGCGGCGGCGGCCCGAACCTGCCCGCGGGCAGGTCGATGGTCACCGGCGACGGCGAGGAGCCGGCCACGACGTCCACATCCAGGCCGGTTCGCTGCTCGATCTGCTGCGCGACCGCGTTGATCCGCGCCCGCGACAGCGCACCCGGCCCGGTGACGCCCGCGACCCGGACCCGGATCACGCTGATCGGATCAGCGGCCGGCACGCCGCGGTAGGCGAGGCTGTTCTCCAGCTTCGGCAGCGCCGACAAGGTGGTGATCAGATTCACCGGCTGGCTGACCAGGCCACCCAGGTTCTGGCTGGGCAGCAGGCCGCCCCCGTGCAGCGCCCGGCGGCTGGCCGCGGTCGCCGGCGCCGCGGTCACCGGCTGGTAGGCGCCCAGCGGCACCCGCGACAACCGGGAAAATGACCTGATCCGGGCCGGGTCAAAGACACCGGTGATCTTGATCAGGGCGAACGGCAAGCCGCCGCCCGACGTGATGTGCGAGGTCACCGTCCGGTACTGGCTGTTCTCGTCGTCCATGGCGACCGAAGCCAGGCTGCCGGTGTCCCAGACCGACCGGCGGTTGACCACCTGACGCGGTGCCAGCGCTCCGGCCGGGGTGCGCTGGTAGTCCACCGGGCCGACCGACCAATAGCCGGCCACGGCAGTGCCAGTCAAGTTTCCCACGGCAGCCGTCCCGGGCTCCTTGAGCACGGCGTTGTAGGCCTGCTGGGCCGTGGTGCGCACGGTGGCCACCGTGCGGCCCGGAGCCGACGCCTGCGCGCTCTCCCAGGCCGCGTTCATGTCAGGCAGCACAGCCGGTGCCGCCAGCTGCTGCAAGGTGGTCTGCGCGTACTCGCTCATGCCACTGGCGGAGGAGGCCAGGACCGGCAATACCGGCAGGCCCGGGTTGCGGCCGCTCCCGTTCTCCGCCAGGTAACGGCCGGAGACGACCGCCTTGTTCAGCCCGTCCAGTTTCGCCTCGGCGTCCGGGTCGATGGCCGCGATCAGCACCGGGACGGTCCACTCGACGAAGTAACCTGCCCCGGTGGGGCTGGCCGCGCCCGGCCCCGGCGGCATGTCCCACTGGTTCACCCGGGACCAGCACAGTCCGTAGGACTGCGCGGCCGTACCGAACGGGTTCGTTCCCGGTGGCGGGATGCTGGTCGGCCCGCAGCTCGAACTCAGCACCGCCCCGCCGCTGGAACCGCTCGTGAGCCGTCGCGGCGTCACGGACAGGTATCCCGGCGGCTGCGTGACGCGGCTGGCGCCGTTGTCGCTGACCCAGGTGGTGGAGATCCGGTACAGCCGGGGGCCGGACCGGCCTAGCGCGGCGGCGGGCACCGGCTCGAACATAGCGGCAGTGAGCTGCGCGTAGCCGACCATCGCTATCGGCGCGGCGACCTGGACCCCCGGGATCCGCTGGATCTGGTGGTACTGCGCCATCGTGATCCCGCCGTAAATGCCCGACAGGAAGTCCGGCTGCACGGTGCCGGTCCGGTTCTCCTGCGCGGTCCTGGCTCCCTTCGGCCGGACCAGGATGTCGTAGGCGGGCGAGAAGTTCGCCGACACGGTGCCGGTCGTGCGCAGCTGCGCGGTCCGCGACGCCGCGGTGAGCACGGTGAACGCGGCCGCCGCGACCAGCAGGCCGGCGATCAGCGCCAGCGTGCGGGCCGGGCGGAACCGCGCTTGCGACCAGGCGAGCCTGCCCATCTCCGCACCCCTCGCTTGCCCGTACCCGTCCCGGGGCTGGCCCCGGCTGGGGGGCTGCGACTATGCTCACTCCTTACCTAGCGGCAATGCAAGAACGACGACCGGATCGTTACCTAGCGGCAAGGTAAGGCGCATGCCCCTGCACCACGCGGTACTGGCCCTGCTGGCGGACAGGCCAGCCCACGGCTACGAGCTGAAAAGCAGCTTCGAGCAGGCCGTCGGCGACCAGTGGGGCGGGCTGAACATCGGTCACCTGTACCAGATCCTCGACCGGCTCTCCCGGGACGGCCTGATCGACTCCCAGCGTCAGCCGCAGCAGGTCAAGCCCGACCGCGTCGTCCACCGCCTCACCCCGGCCGGCCGCGCCGAGCTCGGCCGCTGGCTCGCCGAGCCAGCCATCCCCGCCCGCGGCCACCGCGACGACTTCTTCCTCAAAGTCATGGCCGCTGTCCGCTCCGCCGACCCCGCCACGCTCCCCGCCGTGCTCAGCCGGCAGCGCACGCACCTGCTGCGCCAACTGCACGCCCTGGCCGACGCCCGGGCCGCCACCACCACGGCTGTCGAGTCGCTGCTGATCACCGCGGCTGAACTGCACATCCGCGCCGATCTCGGCGTCGTCGACGCGGCCGAGAAGACCCTCACCGCCGGGCCCGCCACGACCGGCCCCGCTAACGCCGTTACCGGGCAGTCATCAGCGGACCAGGCCCCCCCGCAGACTGCAGCGGGTTAGCCGGCCGGCTGGTGTGTGCGCCCGGAGCCGGACCGGGACCTATCAGAACGCGCCGGGACGGCCGCCGGTTCCAGCCGAGGTGCGGACGCCGCCGGAGCCACTGGCGCGGCAGGACCCGCGCTGGGGGATACCGGCGCATCCAGGGCGAGCTGCCCGGCCAAGGGTACCGGGGGGTGGGGGAGGGACGATGGCAACGCTCCGTCGCGCGAGCGTTGAGGGTTGCTACGTTCTTGCTCGCGGGATGACAGTGGGCTTAGCCGGAGGTGAGAATGCGCGTTTCGCCGGAAGTGCGGGTCTGGGGAGGTCGCGCATCCGGACTGCATGAGAAACCGGCGCGATGGAGGGCGTGGTGACGCGGCAGGGCCCGGTGGCCGGGGTCAGGGACGCTGAGGTCACGATTGTCGGTGGCGGGGCTGTCGGGTGCGCCGTGGCGTATGTCCTGTCCCGGGCGGGTTACCGGGACATCCAGGTCCTGGAGCAGGGTGAGCTCGCGGGCGCAACCTCGGGGCAGGCCGCCGGATTGGTGGGGCAGGTCCGGGCCAGCAAGGAGCGGTGCAGGCTGGCCATGGCTTCGGTAGCGGAGTACTCGCGGATCGAGCAGGAGACCGGCTGCACCGCGGACTGGCGCCAGACAGGCAGTGTGCGGATAGCGATGACCGCCCGGCGCGCCGCCGAGTTCCGGGTGCTGGCCGAGGTGGCGCGGTCAGCTGGGCTTGAGGTTGAGTTCCTCACCGCTGCCCGGCTGGCCGGGCTGTGCCCAATGCTGGACACCACCGGGGTGACGGCGGCGCTGTGGTGCCCTACCGACGGCTACCTCCAGCCCAACAGCCTGGTCATGGCCTACGCTCGTGCCGCCCGTGACCGGGGGGTCACCTTCGCCACGCACACGGCCGTTACCGGACTGCGGATCACCGGCGGCAGCGTCAACGGCATCGTGGCCGGCGGGCGGTACGCCGCGACCGGCATGGTGATCAACGCGGCCGGGCCGTGGGCTGGCGCCGTGGCTTCGCTGGCCGGCTTGCACCTGCCGATCGTGCCCGTGCGTCACGAGTACTTCGTCACCCAGGCCGCCGCGGGCTGGCACGCCGGCCTGCCGGTTCTGCGCATCCCCGACATCCGCCTGTACGCCCGGGCCGAGGGCCACGGAATCTTGTGCGGAGGCTGGGAGCCGGA
This sequence comes from uncultured Actinomycetes bacterium, assembly GCA_963834515.1. Taxonomy (GTDB): domain Bacteria; phylum Actinomycetota; class Actinomycetes; order Streptosporangiales; family Streptosporangiaceae; genus RYN-230. The sequence goes on from CAWICB010000007.1 coordinate 759,714, forward strand.
CGGGCTGAGCCTGGACCCGCGCAAGGTGACCATCGGGCAGCCGCTCGCCGTGTCACCGGACTGGGACGTCCTGTCTGGATTCGCCCGCGACCTCGCCCAGTTCGCCCCCGCAGTCACCGAGACCGGGGTCCGCGAGGTGTTCCGCGGGTTCCCGGCGTTCTCGCCGGACGGCCGCTTCATCGTCGGACCGGTGCCCGCCCTGCGCGGCTTCGTAATGGCCGCGGCCTGCAACGCCCATGGCGTCTCCGGGTCAGCCGGCCTGGCCGGGCACGTCCTGGAGAGCCTGCAGCCAGACCCATCCCCCTACGTTCAGTCCCTTAGCCCCACCCGGTTCCACCCCCGTACCTGGGACTGGAACACCGCCCGGGCTCAAGCCGAGCGGATCTACGAGAACTACTACAGCCTGCCCCTTAGCTCGCATGGTGGCCCGCGACGGCGATCGTTGAGTGCCTTATACAGGCCAAGGCGCACGCGGTCACATGATGCCGCTCAGGATGGCCAGGACCACCAGCTTTGTGCACAGGCCACGGCCCGACGCAAGCCTTGCTCTCCTGGCCGGTAGAGCCGCTACAGAAGTGACGCGGCGATGGGCCGGCCAGCCACCGTGCGGCCCATGCGTCTACGTTAGGCGGTCAGGGTCACCAGATCACGAGCGGGAGCTGCCGGTGCACTGCGGGCCGGCCTTCACCAGGCTCACGTGCAGCTGGAAATTGTCTGCCGCTCCCGGGGTTCCCGAAGTCCAGATCTGCAGCCCCGCGCCGGACGGCAGCGCCGAGGGGTCGATGACCAGGGCGTACGGCGTGGTGTAGGCGTTCTTGGGGTGGTTAATGAACCTGGACCAGCCCAGCGGGCCGGTCCTCGGGCCATAGGGCCAAAAGGCCTGGCGGGCGGGTGAGGAATAGGGCTGGCATGCCGGGTTCTGGTGGCCGGTGAAGGTGACGCTGGCCGGGACGCCGTCAGCGCGCAGCGTGCGCTGCAGCCCGGCCGGGTCGGCCGCTTCGCGGAAGGTGACCTTGATGCTGCCGTCGGCCAGCCGGGTGATAGTCCAGGCTGCCAGCCGGACACCAGGACCACCGGCCGGGTGGCTGGCGGCCGGGTGGCTGGCGGCCGGGTGGCTGGCGGGCAGCGCCAGGCTCACGGCGACTGCGGCCGCGGCCGCCGCCCCCAGGGCCCCGGCCGCCTGGGGGACGCGGCGCCGGGCCCGTACCGAGCGGCCGCGGCTGATGATCTGTTCTACCGGCGTGGTCATTACGATCTTGCGCTGCTCCCGCAGCACCGTGATCAGCTCGTCGTCGTTCATGACTGGCTCTCCTTCTGCCAGGTAGGGATAAGCTCGCCGCGAAGCGAGGCCATCGCGCGGCCCAGGTGAGCCTGGACCGTGCCGGGCGCGATGCTGAGCACCTGCGCGGTGCGCTCGGTATCCAGGTCCAGGAACACCCGCAGCGCGACCACCTGCCGCTGCCGTGCGGGCAGCCGCAACAGCGCTGCCATGATCCCGGGATCGACGCAGCCGCTGGCCGCCCCGCCGGCCGCGGGCCGGTCCGCGACCAGGGCAAGGTCAGGCACCGGCACCTCACGGTGGCGGCGCCGCCACCGTGAGACACCGGCGTTCAGCGCGGTGCGCACCACCCACGCCGCCGGGGCCGGGTGCCTGCTGACCTTAGGCCACGACGCCCAGGCCCGGGCGAAGGCCTCGGCTACCAGGTCCTGCGCGGTGTCCCGGTTACCGACACTCACCAGGACGGCGAACAGGCACTCATCCTTGGCCTCGCGGTAGAACTGCGCGAAGTCCGGTCGCTGGGATCCCACACCCTTACAACGCGCCACCGCTGCCGCCCGGTTACCGAGCCCAGCCCGGCGCCGGTCCGCGGCCCCACGTGCACCACCGGAACGCTATACCGCAAGCCTCCACCCACAGGCCGGTCAGCAAGGGCGAATCTCCCCTGAGCTGCGGTGCCTCAGATTGAGTGAGACAAGCTAGCGATGTTTCGTCTCATCGGATATGAGGCAAGTTGACGCGGTCCGGTCGCCACGGAGGCGCCTTGTCAGGTTCGAAGCGCCCGGGCGAAGTGGTCGGCGAGCACGAACCCGATCATGGTTTCGTCCCGGCCGAAGGGCGGACCAGACGCAAATGCTGCTTGTGCCCGCGATCTGCTTGCCGTGCCGCTCTAAGTGCCGATAATGAGCATTATGTTAAGTAGCGTTATCACGCGGTTCCCGCGTTCGGTGAGGCACTCCCCACTCGACTGCCCTGTCTCACCGAATCTGGTCCGATCCGGTCAGTTGTCTCACTAAATCTGGTCCCAAGGCGAACTACGGGCCGTAGTTGTCTCACCAGCGGCCATCGGCCTCCTTGCCGAAGTACTGGCATGATCAAGCCCGGCGGGCTTGGGATGCCGCACCTCGCGGTGGTTTGCGAGGTGCGGCATCCGTTATCTGGCGCGGGTTGTGTTATGGGGTGACGTAGTTGACCGATGTCCCCCAGTTGGCCATGCCGTCCCTGGTCCCGCCGCAGGTACCGATCGCGGTGGGGTTGAACGCGGACCCGGTGCAGTTCGGGTACTGGATGTACTCGTTGGCGAAGTAGATCCGCCCGCCGGTACCCGGCACGAAGAGCGCCCAGCTGTAGTCGCCCCAGCGGGGGCGGGTTGGGCCTGGGTAGCCCTGGTACTCGGTGAAGCCGTCCTGTGGGGACTTGCCCAGATTCGCGATGTTGATCGTGGATTTGAGCAGGCCGTTGGAGGTGCTGGTCAGCCTGCCGAAAGCGCTGCTCGGGTAGAAGCCGCCATGGTCGGCGCCGGTCGGGCCGCCGTTGCCGTTCAGCGTGAAGTCCATGATCGCCCGGCCACCGGGGGTGGGCGTCGCGGCCATGGACGGGAACTCCAGGTCTTCATGCTTGGCCGTGACGTACCCCTGGCTGGTGAGAGTGAACTTGCCGGTCGTGTCGAACGAGCGGGTGCCGACCACCCAGTACACCGCGCCCTGGTGGATCTCCGCGCTGGCCCCGGCGTATGTCTGCGCGATCTGGGTGGCGGTGCCTCCCCACATCTGGCCCTGCGCCTGCGCGACCTGGGTCATGAAATCGCCGTTGGAGTTGATCCCGCCCTCCGGGCAGGAGGCCGGCGGCGGCGAGCCCACGCTCAGGCCGGCCGCCCCGCACTCATCGCCCAGCGGTATCGGGCCGGTCTTCTGCGCGCCGACAGAGGCCTGGAAACCGTTCACTGTCAATTCGGGATCGTAGTAGCGATCCACGCCGGAGAAGAGCTGGCCGGTGAACCGGATGGCGGCGCTACAGCTGGCGCAGCCATTGCTGTTCAGAGCGGACAGCCCGGTCCAGGCCCACGCCGCGATCCGGTTGTCGCCGGAAGTCGGCGAAACCGCCGCGAACCCGTAGAAGTCCAGCGAGCCCAGCATGAACCCAGTGCCGCCGTGGGCGTTGTCGAACTGGCCCGCCACCGGCTGCGCCGGGATGACCGCCAGCCAGCAGGTGATGCCGCCCTCGTGCAGCACCTTGTCGCGGGCGCAGGTCCCGTCCGGGGTGCGGATCAGGCCCATGTTCTCTCTCGCCACCGTGACCGCCGGGTTCGGCTGCCCGTTGGCCAGCACAGTGGGCAGGCCGCGCTCCAGCGCGTTCTTGCTGAACGCGAACTCCTGCGCCCCGTTGAAGAAACCGCCGCCGAAGCCAGGCAGCGTCGACGGGAGAAGCGGGAACTCGTCATAGAACATCAAGAACGCGTCCCGGGTCACCGAGATCTTCGCGAAGTCATTGAGCAGGGACGGGGAGCCCGGCTCGGCCGGGTTGTAGTCGGCGCTAGAGAAGTACACGTGGTAGGGGCCGAACGGGCTGGAGCCGTCGGTCACCGCGATGCCCTCGTAGCAGTCGTTGGCCACGCCCGCGAAGCAGCCGGTGAAAGCGCCGCCCTTGGACTCCGGGCTGGCCGACACGATCTCGGTGAAGAACCAGTGCCCGCCGTTGGCCGGGTCCCACACGCAGGAGGTATCCCCGCCGCTGCTCCAGTTCTTCTCCGTGAGCCCCATGATCGTGTCGAGCGAGATCGGCGCGGACTTGCGCTGCAAAGCAGTGTTGAAGACCAGGATCTCGCCGATGTTGTTGATCTCGACCGCTGACCCGTTGCCAGCGCACAGGCCCTGGTCCGGGGGCTCAATGTCCTTAAAGGTATTGGTGGTGTGCGTGGCGCTGTCGACCGCGTTCAGGCCCTTCACGGCGGTGGCGCCACCCGCCGAGGTGCTGATATTGTCACAGCCCGCGCCCAGCGGCTGGCAGCTCACCGACGGGAGCGGGTTAGAGGGGCTGTTGGCGTCGAGCGCCTGCCGCTGCGCCGCGGAGACATGTAGCTGCCGGAGATCCGGCGGCATCATCGCGCGCGGGGTGCCGAGTTTCCCGGCTTGCCGAACGCTGCCCACCTGGTGGCCCGACGCGGCCGCCGCGGTAGACGGCGTGTTGACCGGGCCGCTCAGCAAGTGACAGCCGGCGCAGCCAGTGGCGGCCGGGCCGGCGAAGGTCGGCTTGAATGACCCCAGGCTCGATGAGGTAACAGCGCCCCCGGAGCTGCCGTGCGGAGCCGCCGCCGCCGGCCCTCCGGTGGCGACCAGGAGCATCGCCGGAAGGGATAGCAGCGACAGCAGCACCGCGAACTTGTAGCGCATGGCTTTCATGAGTGTTGTCCTTCCCAACCGCCGGAAACGGCCGGGCAGGGTGCCCGGCTCCGGATGCGGGGCCAGGCAGCTCACTCGCTGCAGTGGATCAGCGGGGCGGGACGGGTCAGGACGCCAGGCCGCCGTAGCTGAAGGTGGCCCCGCTAGGCAGCGTGGTGCGGATGCCCTGGAGGATCACCTCAACGCCCTGAACTTCCCCCTTGCTGAACACTCCCATCGAGTGGCCACCCAGCGGCAACCCCCGTAGGTCGGTCCTACGAAGGCTGCGTTGCAGGTAAGGGCGGCGCTGGAAGTGACCAGGATCACCGGCCCTGAGGGGCCAGCGGCGCCATAGCTGATATCGGCTGGGCCCGGGTAATTGTGCCGTCCGCTGAGCGAGAACAACAGGTGCCCGATGCCCCCTTGGCGGTGACCGCGGTCACTGTCACGAAGCGACGACCGGCAGAAGAATTGTCAATATCGACCTCCCCTAGAACGACATTGTTCCCACGGAGCCCAGAGTCACCGACATCCTCAGCCGACAGTAATCCTGTGACGAGATCGGCACAATGGTCAGTGCTGACAGACCGAACAGCCCGGTCATTCCAAGATCACGGACCAGATTTGGTGAGACAGGACATCGACCATCGAAGGAGCCCGTTCGTGAGCAACAGGACGCTGCTGCTGATTGACGTTCAGCGCAATATGCTGCTCCTGCCCCAGCCGGTGCCTGACGCACCAGCTGCCGGTCCCAAGATCGCCGCCATCCTGGACCGGGCGCGCCGCTCCGGGGCGATGGTGATCCATGTGCGCAACAACGGCGGCCAGCACGATCCCGACGCGCCCCGAACCTCGGGCTGGGAGCTGATCCACGATGCCGCCGGGCACGAGGCGGTCGTCAACAAGCGCACGCCCAACGGCTTTGCGGGCACCGAACTCGGGAGCCTGCTCGCGGACGCTGACGAGGTCGTCATCGTCGGCATGCAGAGTGAGTACTGCGTCCGCGAGACATCGCTCGCCGCCCTGCAGCGGGGCCTCGCCGTCCTGCTGGTGCGAGGAGCGCACGCGACCTACGGCGACGGGAAGCGCACCGCGGCGGAGATAGCCGCGGCGACCGAGGCCGAACTCGCGCGGGCAGGAGCACGAATCGTCGACGTCGACGACGTCACGTTCTGACGAGCCGCACCCGGCTGGCCCGGGACTCCAGGTAGCGCTGCTCAGCGATGCTGGCGGTGGCCTTCGCGGCACGCCGGTAATGCTCGTACGCCCCGGCCGTGTCGCCGGCCTTCTCCAGCAAATGCGCCTGGACCGACAGCAGCCGGTGATGCCCGGCCATCCGCTCGTCACGGCCCAGTGTGGACAGCAGGGCCAGCCCGGCCCGCGGGCCCTCGGTCTCGGCGAGCGCAATGGCCCGGTTGAGGGTGACCATCGGGTTGGGCGCGATCCGTTCCAGGATCAGGTACAGGGCGTGCACCTGCGGCCAGTTGGTCTGGCCGGCTGTGGCCGCGTCGGCGTGCGTGGCGGCGATGGCGGCCTGCAGCTGGTAAGGCCCCAGCGCCGGAGCGGCCAGCGACGCCTTGACCAGCTCGGTGCCCTCGTCGATCAGCCCGCGGTCCCACTTCGCGCGGTCCTGCTCGTCCAGCGGCACCAGGTCGCCGGCCGTGGTCGTCCGTGCCTCCCGGCGGGCGTGGGTCAGCAGCATCAGTGCCAGCAGCCCGGTCACCTCGCCGTCCCCGGGCAGCTGCGCGTGCACCATCCTGGCCAGCCGGATCGCCTCGTGGGCAAGGTCGGCGCGGTGCAGCTCGCGGCCCGAGGAGGCGGTGTAGCCCTCGTTGAAGATCAGGTAGAGCACGTGCAGGACGACCCGCAGCCGCTCCTCGCGCTCCGCGCCGTCCGGCAGGCTGAACGTGCTGCCGGCGGCCTTGATGCGCTGCTTGGCCCGGCTGATCCTGGCCGCCATCGTGACCTCCGGCACCAGGAATGCGCGGGCGATCTCGGCCGTGGTCAGGCCACCAACCGCCCGCAGCGTCAGGGCAGTCTGGGAGGCCGCGGTCAGCGCCGGATGGCAGCACAGGAACAGCAGGACGAGCGTGTCGTCGGTGTCCGGTACGTCCTTGGGCACCACCTCGGCGGCCGTCGACCACTCCCGCTGGCGGCGCGCGTGGTCACTGCGCATCTGGTCGATGAGCCGCCGGGACGCGACCGTGGTCAGCCAGCCGCGCGGGTTGCCCGGCACTCCCCCGTCCGGCCACTGCACGGTGGCGGCGAGGACCGCCTCCTGTACGGCGTCCGCACACCCTTCGAACTGGCCATGCCGTCGGATCAGCGCGCCAAGGACCTGCGGCGTGAGCTCACGCAGCAGGTCCTCGATGGCTGGTGCCGTCATGCCTCCAATTGTCCGTCAGCGAACATCACCTGCCGGACCTCGACCCCCAGGCCCTCGATCGCGGAGTCCGGGATCTGCGCTGCCAGCTCGATGGCCCGGTCCTTGGTCTCGCAGTCGATCAGGTAGAAGCCGCCCAGATACTCCTTGGATTCCAGGAACGGCCCGTCGGTCACCACCGGCTGGCCGTTTCGCACCGACACCACCGCCGCCTGTGACGGGTCGGCCAGCGCCTGCGTGGTGATCAGCTCGCCGGACTTCTTGAGCGCCCCGATGAACTTGCCGTGACCGTCGCCGATGGCCGCCTTCTCCTCATCGGTCAGCGCGTCCAGCACGGCCGGGTTGATATGCAGGCTGATCAGGAACTTCATCTCGTGCTCCTCGTGGTGCGCGGGCCCCGGCTGGGCCCCTTCGCCAGTTGGTCGGAGCCGCCGCCGCCGTCTTGACATCCCCGGCCACAAATCTCGCCCGGGCTGTCCGCCGCCGCACCTACCTGGGAGCACACTGGGCGTTCACGGTGTAGGGGCAGATTCTGCCGGCCGGCGGTGGCGCCGCACGCCGGCGGTGGCGCCGCACGCGGCGCGCGGCCGCTTCGCCAGGAGGTCGCCCGTTCGCAACGGACGAGCAAGGAAAAGGAGGATACTCACTCCCCTCCATTTTCAACGTATAGCGCACCGGGGGGCTTGTGGCAAGACACCCCTCGTGCCGCATAATCGCTGGCCGAGGCCAAGAACCGGCGGAAATTGGGAGTCGCGTAGTGCGTGTGCTGTTGTCAACGTATGACTGGCGCGGGGGCGTCGAGCCACCGGCACAGGCCGCCGGTGCCCGCGAACGGGCGGCGAGCGACCGCGGATCGGGGCTGATGTGAACTCACCGGCCACCAGCGCGTTCGATCTCCCCGCCCGGCTCGCCGCCAAGGCCGACCCGGCGCTGATCGCCGGCGATGAGCGGCACTTCGCGGCCATCGCGGAGAGCCTCGAGCAGTCGATCGATGACCTGTCCGCACGCCTCGATGCCGAGCTCAGGGCGCCCGGCGGCATTGGCCAGGGGGCGATGGACCGGGACATGCAGATCCACCGGCTGAGCGCTCGGCTGCGCACCCTGCGCCGCTTCGGCCTGGACCTGTGCCTCGGGCGGATGGTCGGCGCCGACCAGGCCGAGCCCGTGTACGTCGGGCGGCTTGGCCTCCGCGATAGCGCGGGCCGTCAGCTGCTGGTCGACTGGCGTTCTGCTGTGGCGGAGCCATTCTTCGGTGCGACCCACGCCAACCCGATGGGTCTGGCCAGCCGCCGCAGGTACCGCTGGACCCGCGGCCGGGTCAGTGACTACTGGGACGAGGTGTTCACCCCGGACGGGCTTGACGGGCACGCCGCACTCGACGACCAGTCCGCCTTCATCGCCAGCCTGGGCAGCAGCCGGTCGGCCCGGATGCGGGACGTGCTCGGCACCATCGCCGCCGACCAGGACGCCATCATCCGCGCCGGATCGCGCGGGGCTCTCGTAGTCGACGGCGGCCCGGGGACGGGGAAGACCGTCGCCGCACTGCACCGCGCCGCCTACCTGCTCTACTCCGACCCCCGCCTCGGTCACCGCCGGGGCGGCGTGCTGTTCATCGGCCCGCACCAGCCCTACCTGGCCTACGTCGCCGACGTGCTCCCCCGGCTCGGCGAGGAGGGCGTGCAGATGTGCACCCTGCGGGACCTCGTCCCCGAGGGAGCCGCAGCAACGACCGAGACCGACCCCGAAGTGGCCCGCCTGAAATCGTCCGCGGACCTGGTGCAGGCGATCGAGGCGGCCGTAAGGTTCTCCGAGCAGCCACCCACCAGGGGAATGACGGTTGAGACCGACTGGTCCGACATCTGGCTGAGCGCCGCCGACTGGGCCGAGGCGTTCGGGGCAGCAGAGCCCGGTACCCCGCACAACGAGGCGCGCGACCAGATCTGGGCCGAACTGCTCACCATCCTGATGGACAAGCACAAGGGCGACGCCCCAGCTGGCCTGCTCCGGAAGTCGCTGCTGCGTAACCGGGAGCTGCGCACCGCCGTCAACCGCGCGTGGCCGCTGCTCTGGGCGGCTGACCTCGTCGCGGACCTGTGGTCGGTACCCGCCTACCTGCGGATGTGCGCACCCTGGCTCAGCCCGGGCGAGGTGGCGAAGCTGCAGCGCGCGGAACCCCAGGCCTGGACCGTGTCCGACCTGCCACTCCTGGACGCGGCGCGGCAGCGGCTCGGCGACCCGGAGACGGCACGGCGCAAGCGCCAGCGTGACGCCTCGGTGGCCGCCGAGCGGGAGCGCATGGCCAGGGTCGTCGACGACTTTATTGAGGCCGCCGACGACGAGTACGGCGTAGGCCTGGTGACGATGCTGCGTGGTGAGGACTTCCACGACGCCCTGGTCGACGAGTCCACGCTGCCGGGCACCGACCCGGACCTGCTCGCTGGCCCGTTCGCGCACATCGTGGTGGACGAGGCGCAGGAACTGACCGACGCAGAGTGGCAGATGCTGCTGCTCCGCTGCCCGTCCCGGAGCTTCACCATCGTCGGGGACCGGGCCCAGGCCCGGCACGGGTTCACCGAGTCGTGGCCGGAACGGCTCCGGCGGATCGGGTTCGAGCAGATCAGGCTGGCTTCCCTGAGCATCAACTACCGGACCCCGGCCGAGGTCATGGCGGAAGCCGAGCCGGTCATCCGGGCCGTGCTCCCGGACGCCAACGTGCCGGTGTCCATCCGCAGCACCGGCGTCCCCGTCGGTCACGGGCCCGCTCCCGATCTGGGCCCGGTTCTCGGCACCTGGCTCGCCGCGCACGCCGACGGGATCGCCTGCGTCATCGGCGATCCCACGTTCCAGGCGACGTCCCGGGTCCGGTCGCTGACCCCGGAGCTTGCGAAGGGGCTCGAGTTCGATCTGGTCGTCCTGATCGACCCAGCGGCGTTCGGCAACGGTATCGAAGGGGCGGTCGACCGCTACGTGGCGATGACCCGGGCCACCCAGCAGCTCGTCATCCTCACCAGCCACTGACGCCACACCACTCCCAGCTCCGGACACGAGATCACTCCCCCAGCTCGGGACACCAGGTAACCTGCAATCATCGGTTGCAGGTTACCCATCAATGTGCTACCGTTGGTTGCAGATACAGGCAGGAACCGGCAGATACGGGTGCGGACGGGCAGGGAGCTGATACGAATGGCAGGCCTCAGCATCGAGCGGGAGGTTGTGATCGACGCGCCGGTGGACGTGGTGTGGCGGACCATCACCGAGCCCGCCCAGATCAGCCAGTGGTTCGCCGACCGGGTGGACCTGGTAGCCGAACCGGGCGCCCATGGCTACATGCAGTTCGGCGACCAGGGCGGTCCGGTCGTCGTGCAGGTCGTTGATCCGCCCACCCGGTTCTCGTTCCGCTGGAACCACCCCAGCGGGCAGGAACCCGTGGCCGGCAACTCGATGCTGGTCGAGTTCACGCTCACCCCCGAGGGCGATGAGCGGACCCGGCTCCGGGTGACCGAAAGCGGCCACGAGCTGCTCAGCTGGCCCGGCGCGGAGAAGGAGCGTTACGCCAGCGAGCACCAGGGCGGCTGGGGCGAGTACCTGGACCGGCTGGCCACGCTGCTCGCGAAACGCCAGTCGGGGTGACAGTGCAGGCCGATGACGAGCTGTGGTCGGCCATCGCCGACCCGTCTCGCCGCCAGGTCCTCGACCTGCTGGTCAGCAACGATGAGGTTAGCGCCAGCTGGCTGGCCGGGCGGGTGCCGTTCACCCGCCAGGCCGTGGCCAAGCACCTGGCCGTGCTCGAGCGGACCGGGCTGGTCAGCCGGCGCAAACAGGGCCGGGAAGTCCTCTACCACGTCGAAGCCGGCCGCCTCGACCAGGCCACCCGGGCCATGGCCGGGCTCGCGGCGCAATGGGACCGGCGGCTCGCCACCATCAAACGGCTCGCCGAAACCACCCACGGACAGGACAAGAGAGACCGCCATGACGGATGAATCAGCCAACGCCCGCGGGCCGGCGCCCCGCGCCACCCGCGCACCGAGCCTGCCCGCGGCCGTCGACCGGGCCACGTTCCAGACCGAGCTGGACAGGCTGCGGGCCAGGGAGAAGGCGCACACCCGGGAAGGCGACGCGATCGCGGCGGCCCGGCGGCGGCTGCCCATGGTCGAGGTAGACGCCGGCCTCGCACTGACTGGACCCCAGGGGCCGGTCACCCTGCTCGACGCGTTCGAAGGGCGCCAGCAGCTCATCGCGTACTACTTCATGTGGTGGCCCGGGCACCCCGCCGCCGAGCAGTGCGAAGGCTGCACGTGGGTCACCACCCAGGTCACGGACCTGTCCTATCTACATTCCCGGGACATCAGCTACGCGGTCTTCTGCCAGGGTCCCTACGGCGAGAGCATCCGCTACCGGGACTTCATGGGCTGGGACGTGCCGTGGTACTCAGCCCAGGATTCCCTCGGCGCGCTGCTGACCGGGCGCCAGACCGGCTTGTTCCACCTGGTGTGCTACCTGCGGGACGGGGACCGCGTCTTCGAAACGTACTGGACGAAGCGCCGCGGCGCAGAGGCCATGGACTACAGCTACGCGCTCATGGACCTCACCGTGTACGGACGGCAGGAGCGGTGGGAGGACTCGCCACCCGGCTGGCCGCAGCAGTGCTCCATTACCCGGACTGACGGCGGCCCGCCCGATTGGCCGCCCGTACCGGAGTGGCCGGGCGGGCGGCCCATCGCTCAGTGGCCCCGCCTGGCCGCTGGGCGCTCTGACGACCTCACCGCCGGGTCCTGATCGGCAGCGGACAGACCGGCGGGCCCCTCACCCGGGCAGGGCCGCCGCCACCACCCGGCGGATCGCGTCCAGGTCGACGTCGCGGGCCAGGTCCGTGTCGTCGGGCGCGTCCTTGACCGGGTCGGCCACGTTGAGCAGCGTGCGCACCAGCCGGGGCAGCACGGTGCGGCCGACCAGGTCCTCGGCGAGTGCGGCGCTGCCCGCTGGGTCCATCGCGTACCGGTCAGCGAGGTAGCCGCTCAGCCGCTGGTACGTACTGGCGAACATGGCGTCGAAGTACGCGTTCGAGCTGCCGGGCAGCCGCTCGGCCTCGGCGATGCTCAGCCGGCAGGTCCGTACCTGGGGTTCCCACGTCATCAGCTGCAGGAACCGCCCGCAGAACAGGGTCACCGCCTCGACCGGGTCCGCGGCGTACGCGTCCGGGGTCCGCAGCCGGCCCAGGTAGAGCTCACGGATGAGGTCCAGCACGGCCAGGAACAGCTTGTCCTTGCTCTCGAAGTGCGCGTACAGCGACCGCTTGGACGTCCCGGCCCGCTCCGCGACAGTGTCCATCGACGCCCGTTCATAACCGGTCTCGAGGAACACGTCCTTGGCCACGAGCAGGATGTGACGGCGCAGCTCCTCCCCGCGCCGCTGCTCACCCCGCCGCCGCGGCCCGCCGTCCTGGCTCATCCGCTCGCCTCTCGCAAAAGTAAACGGTACGGTAGAGTTTACTTAGCCGGATCACCTGACCTCAGTCTGCTGGAGATGTGCCATGATCGTCATCACCGCTCCCACCGGCAATATCGGGCGCCAGGTTCTCAGCCACGTGCTGGCTGGTGACCAGCCGGTCCGCGTCATCGCACGGGACCCGGCCAGGCTGCCCGCCGCCGTCCGTGACCGGGCCGAGGTGGTCCAGGGCTCGCACGGCGACCCGCAGGTTGTTGCCCGCGCGCTCGACGGCGCCGATGCGCTGTTCTGGCTGCTGCCCAACGACCGCCAGGCGGCCAGCGCCGGGGAGGCCTTCACCGGCTTCACCCGGCCCGCGGCCGCGGCCATCCGCAGCCTGGGCGTCAAGCGCGTGGTGGACGTCAGCGCGCTGGGACGGGGCACCAGCTGCGCCGGCCGGGCCGGGTTTGTGACCGCGTCGCTGGCCATGGATGACCTGATCGCCAGCACCGGCGTGGCGTTCCGGGCGCTGACCGCGGCTTCGTTCATGGACAACCTGCTGCGGCAGGTCCCGCTGATCAGGGACCGGGGCATGTTCTCCGGCGTTGGCTCCCCCAGCCGCAAGCTGCCCACCGTGGCCACCCGGGACATCGCCGCCGTCGCGGCCCGGCTGCTGCTCGACACCTCCTGGGCCGGGCAGCAGGAGATCCCGCTGCTCGGCCCGGAGGACCTGTCCGCCACTGACATGGCCGCCGTGGTCTCCGGCGCGCTCGGCACCCCGGTGCGCTATCAGCAGATCCCCGGCCGGGCGTTCAGGGACCAGCTCACCGGGCACGGCGCCTCGGCGGCCATGGCCCAGGGCATGCTGGACATGATGACGGCCAAGGACAACGGCCTGGACAACGGGGCCGCCCGCACCCCGCGGCATGCGATCGACACCCCGACCACGTTCCGGCAGTGGTGCGAGGACACGCTCAGGCCGGCCGTGCGGGCCGCGGCCTGACCGCACCGCGGCGGCCCCGGGCCAGGCCCCCGCGGTCAGGCCAGTCCCCCGTCGATGAACGCGAGGGTGAGCTCCTCGAGGTGGCGGCGGGTGGCGCCGGGTATGTCGCGCAGCGGCCCGGGCCCGGTCAGCACGGCCAGCCCGTGCACCGCGGACCAGATCGGGTACTCGAGGCCGGCGCGGCGCTGCGGGCCGAGCACGCCGGCCTCGGCCAGTTCGTCCAGCGCGGCGCGCAGCTGGCCCAGCGGGCTGCGGTCCGGGCCGGCGCCATCGCCGGGCACGGCGTAGGGGTGCTGCTGCGGCAGGGCGAACGCGGTGGCGAACAGGCCTGGCTCGTCCTGGGCGAAGTCCAGGTAGGCGGTGCCGATCGCGCGCAGCCTACGGCGGGCCGCGGCGGGATCGCCGCGCGCGCCGCGGACCCGGGCCACGCCGGCCGCCATCCGGCCGGCCAGCTCGCCCATGGCCGCCGTGCTGACCGCGGCGAGCAGCTCGGCCCGGCCGGCGAAGTGCCGGTAGGCGGCGTTGGGCACCACGCCCACCATCCGGGTCGCCTCCCGGAGCACCACGGCGTCCGGGCCGCCGGCCCGGGCCAGCTCCAGTCCTGCGGCGACCAGCCCGTCGCGGACGGCGCCGCGCGGCCGCTGGGGCCGGCGCGGCCGCTCCGGCTGGCCCGTCTGCCCTGCTGCCCGGCTGCCCGTCATCACGGCAGGATATAGCAAGTGGACACTGTCCACCACGGTGGGCTATGGTGGACAGTGTCCACATATTCCCCGGGACGGGACGGAACACCATGACCAGGATGACTCCCCTGCTCGAGCGCAACGAGCGGTTCGCCCGCGGCTACACCCCCGTCGCCCTCGGCATGCCCACCACGCAGCTCATGATCGTCACCTGCCTGGATCACCGGGTCGACCCGGCCATCGTCCTCGGCCTGCAGCTCGGCGACGCTCCGGTCATCCGCAACGCGGGCGGGCGGGTCACCCCGGCTGTGATCGGCGATATCGCCTACCTCACGTTCCTCGCGGAGCAGCTGTTCGGCGGCCAGCTCGGGGACGGCAAGCTGTTCGAGGTCGCGGTCATCCACCACACGCAGTGCGGAACCGGCTTCCTGGCCGACCCCGCGTTCCGGCACCAGGCCGCCCGGGCGACCGGCCTGGCCGACGCGGCGCTCGAAGCCGCCGCCGTCGCTGACCCGCACGCCACCGTCGGGGCCGATGTCGAGCGCCTGCTCACCTCGCCCCAGCTCTCCCCCCGGGTGAGCGTGTCCGGCCACGTGTATGACGTCGCCACCGGCCGCGTCACCACCACCCTCGACGCCCGGTATCCCTGACCGCGCCTCAGACCCGGCGCAGTACCGCGACGAGCTTGCCCATGATGGTGGCGTTGTCGCCCAGGATCGGGGTGTAAGCCGGGTTCTGCGGCATCAGCCAGGTGTGGCCGTCGGACCGCTTGAGCGTCTTGACCGTGCCCTCCACTTCCACGCCGTTGATCAGCGCGGCCACGATGTCGCCGTTCTCGGCGTCTTCCTGCTGGCGGATTACGACCAGGTCGCCATCGGTGATCCCGGCGCCGATCATCGACTCGCCGGACACCCGGAGCATGAACAGCGTCCCTTCCCCGACCAGTTCCCGGGGCAGCACGAACGCGTCCTGGGCCGAATCGGTGGGCAGCACCTCCTGGCCGGACAGGATCCCCTCCCCCGCCGCGATCTGGCCGGCCAGCGGAACGTAGGCCGCGTTCCGCAGGCCCGGAGATCCCGGCTCCCCGTCGGCTTCATCAGCCGCCGCTGGGGCCCGCGGCACCGCCACCGGGTCGCCCGGCCGGACCACCGCGGTCCGCGGCCGCCCCGCCTCCCGGATCAGGTAGCCCTTCCGCTGCAGGGTGTGCACGTGCAGCGAGACGCTGGACAGGCTGGCCAGCCCGACCGCACGGCCGATCTCCCGGTAGCTGGGTGCGTGCCCGGCTTCCAGGGCGAAGTCCTCGATGAACTGCCGGATCCGGGACTGGATCGGCGTGAGGTCGCCCATGGTGAGCGGCATGATCAGCCTCCACCTCGCTCGTCGTGCTCGCGGGTCATGGTGGCGGTGATGCTATCGTTTCCTGCCGTGAGATTCAAATGTTTGTTCGAAAGCGTCCGCGCGCGGATGGGACCGGAGCGCGCCCGGCCGGAGCGGGGTGCCGAGCAGCTGGCTGACCAGCGCGCGGTGGGCGGCGTGCAGGGTACGGACGGCCGCGGGGGTAAGGCCGGGCTTGACCGGGTCGCGGCCACCCCGGGGCCGCCCGGGCTTGGTCGGGATCCACAGGTGCCCGGGGTCGCTACCCTCCAGCTCCGCGATGATGGCCGCCCGGGCCGCGAGCCACCGGGTGAGAACCTGCGCAGCGGGCCGGCCGAGCGGGCCCGGGCCATCGGCCAGGTTGACGTGTGGCTCGCCGTCCAGGTGCAGGGCGCTAACCCGGAGGCGGGCGAGCTCAGGGACCGACCGGCCGGTGTCAGCCACCACCGCGGCCATGGCCGCGGTGCGCAGGGATGTCGCAGCGTTGGCGTGCACCGGCCTGCGCACGGTCAGATCGTGCAGCAGCCGCTCGGTGTCGGCGGGGGTCAGCCGGTAACCGCGGGCAGGCGGCTGGCTGTCCCGGCGGTCCGGCTGGCCGAGGAATTTGGCGAACGCGTTCCACGAGTCGATCCGCACGCGCATCGAATTGCGCAGGGCGGCAGCCTCGCGGCCGCGCAGAGTGTTGCGGGTCCGGGTCTTCCCGGCGGCCGCATCGGCCAGCCAGGCGTCGGCCCGCGCCGGATCCAGCAACTCGGCGGCGCTGAGCCGGGTCGTCCCCTGCTCAGCATGGCGCAGGTACTCGGCGAGATAGTGCTGCCGGATCCGCCGGGTGCTGGCCGCGAACTGACGGTCAGCCAGGTAACGGATGAAGTCGGCGATAGCGTCGCCGGCCGGCCGGCCGGAATCCCCGGCTGATGTGGGCCGCGGCGGATTCACGCTTGGATGATAACAGCAAGAAGCCCCCAGCGCACCGGCGCCCCGCTGCTGCGTGCTAGCCAGGCACGGGCCGGTCCGGAGCGTTCCGGGCCGAACCGGACCGATTCGCCACGTGCCCTCCCCGCGCCGCAGCGAGCAGGAACTTTGCTGGCCAGCTTCTTGCTGTTATCTAGCGAGATGGCGAGGGAACACGGCCCAGGTGCGGCTGGCCGTTCAGCTGGTCCCGCGCACGGCCAGCCGCGCCTGCTCCAGCTGATCCACGCTGACCGGGCCCGCTTCTGGCAGGCCTGCGGCCAGCCAGGCGTCCTGGGCCCGAGCCACGTCGCCGCCTGCCTCCTGCAGCACCATCTTCTTGGCCATGGTGCCCGGCACCACCCCGTCACCGCCGAGGTCCATCAGGTGGGCCAGCATCCGGACCGACTGATTAGGCTGGCCGGCCTTGCGCTCGTTGTACCGGTAGACCAGCACCCAGCGTCCTTCCAGGGACCGGGCCCGCTCGATGAGGGCCCGGCCACGGTCGGTGCCGGCGTGCTCGGTGCGGATCGGCTCAGCCGCCCCCGACGGCAGGCGCAACGTGACCAGCCCACGGCCGCTTGACTCCTCGATCTCGACGTTTTCCAGGATGGCGGCGAAAGTCCGGGCTGACTCGAGCCGCTCGATGTCCTGCCTGGCCTGCTGGGCGATCAGGTACAGGTCCACCGACAGGTGATGGACCCGGCGGCCCCACGCCGCCTCCTCACCCGCCGGGCATGGCCCGGCGGCCTGGGCCGCTGCGGTGACGAGCTGGTAGTGGCTGCTGTCCACGGCGGCCATTGTCACCGGCGGCACTGACATTCCCGGATCGCGCCGCAGGCGCGGGGCCGCTGGGTCAGGCGCCCGGG
The DNA here is from genome assembly GCA_963834515.1 of uncultured Actinomycetes bacterium. Taxonomy (GTDB): domain Bacteria; phylum Actinomycetota; class Actinomycetes; order Streptosporangiales; family Streptosporangiaceae; genus RYN-230. The sequence continues at coordinate 777,051 of CAWICB010000007.1, forward strand.
CCGTCCTGCGCCCAGGCCTGCATCCGGCGGTCCAGCTCGTCCGGGCCGACATCCTCGATGTGGCTGCTGAGCATCCACTCGTGGCCGAACGGATCACGCAGCCGGCCCTCCCGCTCGCCATAGAACTGGTCCGCGAGCGGGTGGATCACCTCGCCGCCCGCCGCCACGGCCTGCGCCCACAGCCGGTCCACGTCCGGGACGGTGAGCACCATGATCGCGGTCACCCGGCCGCCGGCCGCGGCCGGGGCGATCGCCTCGCCGCCGTTGTCGCCCTGGTCGGTCAGGTAGATGACCGAATCGCCGACCTGGACCTCCGCGTGCACCACCATCCCGCCCGGCCCGGCGAACGGCTGGCCGCGCGGCACGGCCCCGAAGGCCGCCCGGTAGAACTCGATGGCCGCCCGGGAGTCCTGGACGACCAGCCGCGGGGTGACCGTGTGCAGGTGCCCGGGCACCGGGCTGACCGGCTCAGCCATGCTCAGCCTCCGTCCCGGCCAGCCCGGGCTGCTGGTAGATGCCCAGCACATTGCCGGCCGGGTCGCGGAACCAGGCGAACACCTCGCCCGCGCCCGGGTCCACCGGCCGGACGATCTCCCCGCCCGCGGCCCGGACCGCGTCCCCCGCCGCCTGGGCCCGGGCCACCATCACGTAGCTGAGCAGGCCGGGCTCCTCCGCCGGGGGCCGGCCGGTCACGAACGTGCCGCTCACCTCCCCCACCGTGTCGTCAAACGCCACCGCGCCGTCGCCACGGCGCCGGATCTTCCAGCCGAACGCCCGCCGGTAGAACTCGGCCGACGCCGCGGCCTCAGCAGCCGGGATCTCGATGTAGCAGACCTTCCCCGTCCGGTATACCGGCCTGCCGCTGTCTACCATCGTCATATGGCCCCCTCTGGGTTCGGTCCCGATCCTGCCAGCGCGCCCGCGGCGGGGTCTTGGCGAAAAGGGACACCAGCCCGGTGACCATCATCGTCCGCGCTCCCGCTCCCCCGCTGGCCGGGCTGGTCCGGGCGGTCGTCTACCAGGCCGGCCAGCAGCCGCGGGCGTCGGTGCAGAAGATCCTGCCCGACGCCGAGCCCAGCCTGTGGGTCAACCTGAACCGGGATGAGTTCCGCTCGCTGCCCGGCCCTGGCCCTGGCCAGGGCCGGGCCGGCCGGGTGCCGGGGGCCATGCTGGCCGGGCCGCGCAGCCGGGCCCTGGTGACCGAGTTCGAGGCCGGGCGCGCGCACATCTGGGTATCGTTCGCGCTGGGCGCGGCCCCGGCCTTCTTCAGCGCCGCGCTGGCCGGCGCCGCGGATGAACTGGTCCCGCTGGACGCCCTGTGGGGCCGCAGCGGCGCCGTGCTGCGGGACCGGCTGCTGGCCGCCGCGACCCCGCAGGACGCGCTGCAGACGATGGAGAATGTGCTGCTCGGCCACCTGGCCAGCCCGGCCGGCGATGCCGCGGTCACCGCCGCGGCCCGGTCGCTGGCCCGGGGCGCGGCGGTCGGCGAGGTCGCCGACGCGCTCGGGCTGCTCCCCCGCACCCTGCGCCGCCGGTTCACGGCCCGGGTCGGCCTCACGCCCAAGCGCTTCGCCCGGGTGCACCGGCTGCGCCGGGTGACCCGCCAGCTCGATGGGCAGGACCAGGCCGACTGGGCGGCGGTCGCCGCGGAGCACGGCTACAGCGATCAGTCCCATCTCACCGGCGAGTTCCGCGACCTGGCCGGTGTCACCCCGGGCGAGTACCTGCCGTCCCGGGCCGACGGGCCCAACCATCTGCGGATCCAGCCCTGACCCGTGTTACCATTAGAACAAAGTTGCGGCCAACCGCACTGACCTGGACTGCGCATGACAACTACGTTTGAGGGCGGGCACGCTGCGCGCCCACCCGCTACGCTGGGCAGCATGGCCAGCGTGCGGGCTGTCATGCCCGGGACCCGGTACCGGCCCGTGCCGGGCCGTCGCCCGGTCCTGGTCGCGGCCAGCCTGGCCGACCTGCACGGCCCCGAGCACGGCCAGGTCGAGCTGCCGCTCTGGCTGTTCTGGTACCCGGACCGCACGTTCGACCTGGATGAGCCGGGCATGCTGCCCTGGCTGTACCAGATCGTGCTGCGGGAGGCCCGCCGCCCGGAGGACCTGGGCTACCTGAACGGCGGCCGGCTGGCCACCGTGTGGCCGGACCTGCAGCTGCCCAGCGACGTACGCCAGGCCTGGGAAGAGCAGCACCCGGTGCTCCGGGACGCCACGGTCCCCGCCGCGACCTGATGCCGATCGACCAACTGCAGCGTGAGGTAGCCACCATCGCCCTCCGGGCCGCCGCCCGGCACGGCTTCGCGCTGGCCGGGGGCAACGCGCTGATGGCGCACGGCATCGTGGACCGGCCCACCGACGACGTGGACCTGTTCAGCAACCAGGAATCCGGGGTGGCGGCCGCGGCGGAGGTGGTGCAGACCGCGCTGCGCGCGGCCGGCTTCCAGGCCGACCGGCTGGACGCGGCCGGCGGGCTGGCCGATGTCTTCTACGGGATGGGTGACGGGTTCGCCGAGTGGGTCATCACCGCGCCCGGCGGCCAGCAGACCATGCTGCAGCTGGCCTATTTCGACCGTCGCCACCGCCCGGTGACCATGGACGTCGGCCCGGTGCTCGCCCTGCAGGACCTGGCCGGGTCGAAGGTCTGCGCGCTGGCCAGCCGGGTCGAGCCCCGTGACTACATCGACACCGCGGCGGCGATGCGCCGGTACACCCCGGGCCAGCTGATCAGCTTCGCGAAACGGCTGGATCCCGGGCTGGCGGACCGCGACTTCGCCGAGGCGGGCCGCCAGCTCGACCGGATGCCGGACGGGCTGTTCGCCCGCTACGGGCTCGGGCCGGAGGATGTCGCCGGGCTGCGGGAAAGCTTCGCGGGCTGGCCCCGGCCCTGATCCAGGCCGCCTACCGCCTGACGCCGACGACGAGGTCCTGGCCGTGCGGCGCGGTGGCCGGCGTGCCGGGCTGGCCACTCCACGGCCCGAGGTAAAAGCCGGTCACGTCCAGGCCGTTACTAGCGTAGAGGTCCCGTACGTACTGCTCGTCATACCCGACGGCCAGTTCGGGGGCGGACATGCCCTCTTCGAACAGCCACTGCGGGCCGACGTGGTAGGCGAAGTTGTAGATGCCGTTCCCGTCCCGCATCGACTTCGTGGTCTCGTCGTTAATGATCAGGAACGTGGCCGCCAGCCGGCCGCCCGGCCGGAGCACCCGGCTGATCTCGGTGACGTAGCGTTCGACGTCGGCGGTGAGCATGTGGGTGAAGACGGAGAACAGGCACACGACGTCGAAGCTGGCGTCGCCGTAGGGCAGCACGTACTCGGCGGCTTTGGCGGTCCCGCCGGGGTTGTATTCGGCGTTGAAGATATTGGCGTGGGTAAACCGGAAATGCGGGTACGCAGGCGTGATCCTGGTCGAGCACCAGCGCACGCCGCGCTCGACGATTTCGAGCCCGTCATAAGAGCCGGGCGGGGTGATCACCTTGGTCAGCGGAACGGCGAGCCGACCGGTCCCCGAGCCGATATCGAGCATCGCGCTCCCCGGCTGCAGGCCGGCGTAGTTGGCCAGCACATAGACGAGGCCCTCGCCACTCTTGATGTAGTCGTGACCCGTGTAACCGGTAAAGCGGTCGGCGTAGGGCGGCACCATGGCGTCGTGGTCGCCCCGGAACCGCTCCATCAGGTCCAGGGGCGCGAAGTACGCGCGGCGCAGGGCCCAGCGCAGCTGGCGTGGCATGGCGGGTAGCAAAGTACTGGTAAAAAAACGCTGTTGAAGCAGCCAACCCTGCAGGTCGAGGAACGACCGCTGGACCCGGGACGACCCCCCGCGATTACTAACCGTCTCCGATTTGGCCATCGGCTTTACTCCCCGTGATCTCCCACCAACAAGGGCAACACACTAGCCGATTAGGCCGCCCCATTTATTCGGCTCGGGCAAACACCGCGAGCCGAGTTTTACCCGGTCGCCCCCGCTCACCGCCAGCGTGTTTGCCGGCGCCAGCGGGCGCTGGCCAGCCGGTCTGGCCGACCCGCCGGATGGTCTCCGCGGCGGGACGTCCGCTGGCGATCTGGATGTCGTCGATTACGGCGCCATCGCGGGGCCTGATCAGCCGGTCGCAGCGGGCCGCGATCACGGCCGGCCCGGAACCGCAGCCGCGACCAGGCAAGTCTGCGCGCGGCGGGCACCCTCCGACGGTGGTGTCCCGGCCGCGTGACGCGGGCCGGGCACGTCACTACTGCGCCGCCAGCGCGGCCACCTGCTGTCCGAACTGCGCAGCCTGGCCGGGGCCCGGGCGGCCGCGCCCTCGCCCGTGGTCGCGCTGCTGGTTACCGCGGGCGAACTGCACGTCCGGGCCGACATCGGGCTGGTCGACGCGGCCGAGAACGACCTCACCCCGGACGTGCTCGGCACGCTGTCGGCCGGCCAGCGCGGCGGGACCGGGCTGCCCGGCACCTGCACCAGCGGCGCGCCCGGCACCGGCCTGCCGGACGACGTCCTGCCGGGCGTCATCCCATCTGGATGATGGAAGCGGCCCGGCGCCGGCGATCCTAAGATCAGGGCGTCGAGGGAACGGAGCCGCACCGATGAGTGAGACCTACGCCTACCCCGGGTACGGAGCCGCCAGCCCGGACCAGACCCGGACCCTGTTCGGCCAGACCATGTGGTACGTGGCCGCCACCACCGGCATGTTCGCGCTCGGTGCCTACGCCGGGCGGCACCTGTCCGGCGGCTGGGCCATCATCAGCTACATCGCCGCGTTCGCGTGCCTGATCGGCATGAACTTCAGCGTGCGCCGGTCCCCCGGGCTGACCGTGGCGCTGCTGCTGGCGGTGGGCATCCTGCTCGGGCTGGGCCTGGCCCCCACGATCAGCTACTACGCGGCCGCCGACCCGCAGGCGCTGTGGCAGGCCGGCGGGGCCACCGCGCTGTTCATCGCCGGCTTCGGCGCGGCCGGCTACGCGACCCGGCGGGATCTCGCCGTGGTCGGCCGGATCAGCTTCTTCGCCCTCATCGTGCTCATCGTGTTCGGCATCGTGCTGATCTTCGTGCACATCCCGCACGGCGACCTGATCTACTCGGTGCTCGGCCTGATCGTCTTCGCGGGCCTGACCATGTTCGACTTCCAGCGGCTGCGCCGCTCCCGCGGGCTCGACTCGGCCCCGCTCATCGCCGCGTCGATCTTCCTCGACGCGCTCAACGTGTTCCTGTTCTTCTTGCGCATCTTCTCCTCGTCGGAGAGCTGAGCGGATGGCCGCTGGCCGGCCGGCCCGGTGTACCGGCAGGCCGGGACCATCGTCACCGAGCACACGTTCACCGTGCCGCTGGACCACGGCCAGCCGGACGGTGCCCAGATCGAGGTGTTCGCCCGCGAGGTGACCGCCGCCAGCCCGGCTGCCCCGGGACGGTCCCCGGAAGGGGCGGCCCTGGCTGCTGTTCCTGCAGGGCGGCCCCGGGTTCGGTGCGCTGCGCCCCTCGGGCCGGGAGTCCTGGCTGGACCGGGCGCTGGACGACTTCCGGGTGCTGCCGCTGGATCAGCGCGGTACGGCCGGTCCACACCGGCCGGCCGGCATACCCTGGCCCGGCTGCCCACCCCGCAGGCCCAGGCCGGCTACCTGGCCCGCGGGGCCGCGTGACCCACGGCAGGCCGGCCAAGTAAGTAGTTGCTATCAAGCAACTGGTGCGGGGTAGCATGGATCAACGTGTCGAGACTCGCTGATCGCAGCCGCGCCCGGGGCGCCGGGGCCACGCTGAACGGGCACTCCCCCGCCGGCGCCGACGGCGGCCGGTACAAGTGGATTGCGCTGTCCAACACCACGCTCAGCATGACGATGGCCACCATCGACGCGTCCATCGTGATCATCGCGATGCCGGCCATCTTCCGCGGCATCCGCCTGGACCCGCTCGCCCCGGGCAACGTCAGCTACCTGCTGTGGATGATCATCGGTTACCTGCTGGTTACCGCGGTGGCCGTGGTCACCCTGGGCCGGCTGGGGGACATGTACGGCCGGGTGCGCATCTACAACCTGGGCTTCGTGGTGTTCACCCTGGCCTCCATCGCGCTGTCGCTGGATCCGCTCTACGGCAGCAGCGGCGCGATGTGGCTGATCGGCTGGCGGCTGATCCAGGCGCTGGGCGGGTCCATGCTGATGGCCAACTCGGCCGCCATCCTGACCGACGCGTTCCCGGCCGGCAAGCGCGGCATGGCGCTGGGCGTCAACCAGATCGCCGGGATCTCCGGGCAGTTCGTCGGGCTGCTGCTCGGCGGGCTGCTGGCCGCCGTGGACTGGCGGCTGGTGTTCTGGGTCAACGTCCCGATCGGGATCGTCGGCACCATCTGGTCCTACAAGAGCCTGCGCGAAATCGCCACCACCAGGCGGGCCCGGATCGACTGGTGGGGCAACGTCACGTTCGGCCTGGGCGCCACCGCGCTGCTGGTTGCGATCACCTACGGCATCCAGCCCTACGGCGGGCACCCGACCGGCTGGACCAACCCCTGGGTGCTGACCGGCCTGATCGGCGGCGCCGCCATGCTGGTCGTGTTCTGCCTGGTCGAGACGCACATCGCCGAGCCCATGTTCCAGCTCCGGCTGTTCCGGATCCGGGCCTTCGCGGCCGGCAACGCGGCCAGCCTGCTCGGCTCGATCGCCCGCGGCGGGCTGCAGTTCATGCTGGTGCTCTGGCTGGCCGGCATCTGGCTCCCGCTGCACGGCTACAACTTCGTGGACACGCCGCTGTGGGCAGGCATCTACATGCTGCCGCTGACGGCCGGGTTCCTGATCGCCGGGCCGATCTCCGGGACCCTGTCGGACAAGTACGGCCCGCGCCCGTTCGCCACCGCGGGCCTGCTGGTAGCCACCTGCGCGTTCATCGGCCTGATCGTGCTGCCGCTGGACTTCCCGTACTGGCTGTTCGCGACGATCATCTTCTTCAACGGGGTGGGTTCCGGCCTGTTCGCCTCACCCAACACGTCCGCCATCATGAGCAGCGTGCCCGCCGAGCACCGGGGCAGCGCGTCCGGCATGCGGTCCACGTTCCAGAACGCCGGCATGTCGCTGTCCATCGGCATCTTCTTCTCGCTCTTGATCGCCGGGCTGGCGAGCACACTGCCGCCCGCGCTGATCCGCGGGCTGACCGCCCAGGGCGTGCCGCTGTCCGTGGCCACCAGGGTCGGCCACCTGCCCCCGGTGAGCACCGTGTTCGCCGCGCTGCTCGGCTACAACCCGGTGCAGCACCTGCTCAAGTCGTCGGGGGTGCTGACCAGGCTGCCGGCTCACAACGTGGCCGCGCTGACCGGGCGGCACTTCTTCCCCACCCTGATCGCCGGCGCGTTCCACCACGGCCTGGTCATCGTGTTCACCGCGGCGGCCTGCATGTCGCTGCTCGGCGCGCTGGTCTCGCTGCTGCGCGGCAAGCAGTTCTACTACGAGGACCAGCCCGGCCCCAGCCCGGTGCCCGCGCAGGCGCCGCGGCCCTCCCCCGCCACGGCGGGGAATTCGCCGCTCAACGCCACGACGTCTACTCGCCCAGGTAGCCCTGGGCCTGCCGGCTGAACAACGTGCTGTGCGGCATCCGCCCGGGCCGCGGCAGCGGCTAGACCGCCGGGGCGTCCCCGGTGAACCCGGCCAGCAGGGCCAGCAGCGCCTCGGGCGCCTCGATCTGCGGCAGGTGCCCGGCATCGGGCAGCACCCGGAACGTGGCCCCGGGGATGGCGGCCGCGAACTCCTGGCCGTAGGCCGGGGTCACCATCCGGTCCGCCTCGCCCCACACCACCAGGGTGGGCGTGGTGATGCCCGCCAGCCGCGCGTCCAGGCCCGGGTCGGCCATCGACCGTCCGCCGTACACCTCCAGCGCGGCCCGGTTGCCCGCGGCCACGGCCTGCTGCTCGCTGGTCAGCGCGGCCGGGTCGATCCGGTACCGGTCCGGGTGGGCGAAGCTGATGTCGAAGACCTGGTCGAGCGTCATCGAGAAGTAGTCCGCGACCGGGTGATCGGCCGAGTCCAGGCCGGCCGCGTCCAGCAGGACCAGCTGGGCGACCCGGTCCGCCGCGCGGAGCGCGACTTCGGCGGCGATCCAGCCGCCGATCGAGCTGCCGACCACGGTCACCCCGGTCAGGCCGAGCTGGCCGAGCAGGCTGGCGTACAGCTCGCCCAGCTTGCGGGCCGAGTCCAGGCCGCCGGGCCGGGGGGTGCCGCCGAACCCGGGGTGCACTGGGGTCAGCACCTGGACCGGGAACCGGCCGGCCAGCAGGCCGGCGAAGCCGGCCACCGAGTCCGGCCCGGCGCCGCCGTGCAGCAGCAGGACGGGGCGGCCCTGGCCCTGCTGGGTGACGGTGACCGGGACCTCGCCGAACGAGGTCGGCACCTGCTGGGTGACGGTGACCGGGTCGTCCGCGTAGCTGGTGGCGGGCTCGGTGGCGTACCGGCTCATCACCTGCCCGGTCGCCGCCGGGGTCAGCGCGCCACCCTGCCCGATCATCTCGCGCAGGTCGCGGAAGTACTGCACGTACAGGTCCGGGGTGAACGTGTTGAGCATCACCAGCGGCTCGCCGCCCGGGTTGGCGAACGTGTGCGGGGCGCCCGGCGGGATCATGGCCAGGCTGCCGGCCGGCGCGTCGTAGGTCTCGGTGCCGACGGTGAACCGCGCCGTCCCGGACACCACGTAGAACCCCTCGTCGTGCCGGGCGTGCCGGTGCTGGGGCGGGCCGTCGGTGTGCGGGGCCACGGTGATCTCGCCCAGGCCGAGGCGGTGGGCGGTGGTTGTGCCGTCCTCCAGGATGCGCATGGTGGTCGGCCCGAGCTGGATGACCTCGCCGCCGTGCGGGCCGGTGACCGAAGCCTTGGTCATGGGAATCCTCTTCCTGGTCGCATGATCGTGATAGTTAACTCTCATTACGGTAGCTTGCCCCCACTACTTGTGCAAGCGTACTCTCACGAAGAGAGAAGACAGTCAGTATGGGAGGGGACTATGACGGCCGCCGCCGAGGGCGTCACCGGGCGCGCCAACCAGAAGGCCCGGACGCGCAAGGCCATCGTGGATGCCTGCCGGGAGCTGACCCGGTCCGGCGCCGAGCTGTCCATGCCCGATGTGGCGCGCGCGGCCATGGTGTCCGAGGCCACCGCGTACCGCTACTTCCCGGACCTGGCCACGCTGATCCAGGAGGCGCTGGCCGGGCTGTGGCCGCCACCCGCGGACGCGCTCGCGCCGGTGGCCCGCTCGGCCGACCCGGCCGAGCGGGTCGGTTTCGCCTGCGCCTACCTGATGCGTGGCGTGCACGCCTACCAGGGCGCGGTGCGCGCGATGATCTCGCACACGATCGTGGACCCGGCCCGGGCGCAGGCCCGGCCCGGGTTCCGGTTCGGCCTGCTGGAGTATGCGCTGGCGCCGTTCGCCGACCCGGCCGGGGCCGCATTCCTGCCGCCGGCCGCGCTGGCCCGGCTGAACCAGCAACTGGCCATCGTGGTCAGCGCCGAGGCGCTGTTCGCGCTGACCGACCTGTGCGGGCTGCCGGTGGATGACGCGATCGCGGCCGCGGTGCGCACCGCGCAGACGCTCACCCGGGCCGCGTTCGCCGGGCCCGCCGCGACGGCCCGGGCGGCGGCCGGTTAACCGCTGCGCGTTTTACCCCGGCGCAACATATTGTTACGTGCGATCAACACAGTGCGGCTACTCTGTTCACTTCGCTGGCTGGACCTGAGGGAAAGGCACTCAGAGATGAGCGTAAGTGTCCGGGAGTGGTTCGCGCAGCGGTCGTTCAGTCATCAGGAGTTCGCCGGCCTGGCTGCGGCCGGGCGGGCCCGCGAGCTGAGCACCACGGTCATCTTCCCGGCCCGCAACGTGGCCGCCACGATCGGCCCGATCCTGGCCACGGTGGCCCGGCTGAACGAGCAGAGTGGCCTGATCGATCAGGTCATCGTGGTGGACGCGGACTCCGCCGACGGCACCGCGGATATCGCCCGGGCGGGCGGCGCCGAGGTCTACTCGGAGAACGAGCTGCTGCCCGGTTATGGGCCGGCCCGCGGCAAGGGTGATGCCATGTGGCGCAGCCTGTCGGTGGCCCGGGGGGACATCGTAATGTTCGCCGATGCGGATACCGCCAACTTTGGTGCGCATTTCATCTACGGTACGCTGGGGCCGCTGCTTACCCTGCCGGATGTGCTGTTCAGCAAAGCTGCCTACCGGCGGCCGTTCACCGATTCCGGCCAATCCCTCATTGACGGTGGCGGCCGGGTGACCGAGCTCATGGCCAAGCCGCTGTTCAATTTCTTCTGCCCCGAGCTGACTGGGTTCGTCCAGCCGCTGGCCGGCGAATTCGCCGCTTACCGTGAGCTATTCTGCAGCATCCCGTTTCTCACCGGCTACGGAGTGGAGCTGGGCATCATGGTCGATGTGCTGCAGGACGCGGGACTGCCCGCTATGGCCCAGGTGGATCTCGGCGCCCGGCAGAACCGGCACCAGCCGCTGTGGGACCTGAGCCGGATGAGTTCTGCCGTGCTGCGGGCCATGGCCAGCCGGGTGCCGCTGCCGCAGCGCGGCGTCTGCTCCCCCGGCGCGCCGGGCGTGCTGGCCCTGCGCCGGCCCGACATGTACCTGCACGCGGTGGCCACCGAGGCCGGGCTGCGGCTCGACGAGCACGTGACCGAGCTGCTCGAGCGCCCGCCGATGGCCCGGGTGCTGGGGGCCAGCCAGGAACAGCACACCGTGGCCTGATCTGGCCGGCGGGCGGCCCTCAGCCCGCCGCGGCCGGGGCGGCCAGCCGGATGATGGTGAACGCCGCGCCCTGCGGGTCGGTCAGCACGGCCAGGCGGCCCGGCGGCGCGTCGGTCGGCGGGACCGTAACCTGGCCGCCCAGCTCGGCGGCCCGGGCCGCGGCCGCGTCGCAGTCGGCGACCGCGAAGTAGACCACCCAGCGCGGCGGGATGCCGGCCGGCCACTCCTCGTCCATGTGCACCATGCCGCCGACTGCGCGGCCAGCCAGCCGCCACTCGGTGTAGGTCATCGGGCCCATCTCGCTGGTGTCTGGTTCCCAGCCGAACACGCGGCCGTAGAACGCGCTGGCCGCCTTGGTGTCCCGGCAGGCCAGCTCGCTCCAGCAGAAGCAGCCTGGCGCGTTGACCTGGCCCGCGCCGGAGAACGCGGCGGGCTGCCACACCGCGAACATGGCCCCCTGATCGTCGGCGAACATGGCCATCGTGCCCTGCCCGGGCACCTCGGCGGGCGAGGCGGCCACCCGGCCGCCGGCCTGGGTGACCTGGGTGGCCGCGGCCGCCGCGTCGGCCACCGTGATGTAGGTGTTCCAGGCCGCCCGGCGGCTGCCCGGGCTGGGCATCAGCCCGGCCACCACCTGGCCGCGGAAGCCCGCGGCCGGCGTGCCGGCCGGGGCGAAGAACGTGTAGGCCGTGTCCCCGCCCGGCGGGGCCACCTGCGCCTCCCAGCCGAACAGCCCGGCGTAGAAGGCGGCCGATGCCGCCGGGTCGCCGGTGGACAGGTCAACCCAGCAGGGCGTGCCTGGCGGGTACTCCGTCATCGCAGGCATCGCGGTCCCTCCCCCCCCGGCCGGCTGTGACAGACCGGCCTCGCCGACCCTACCGCCCAGTCACCCCCCGCGTCCGGGCGGTACCAGGGCTCGTGCACGTGAGGGGATGTCCCCGGCACGCGCCGGGGAGGCGGCGCGTTCCGGGACGCGGCAACTCGCCGCAGAGGCGGCGGGATTCCGGGAACGCGGCAGCTCGCCAGGGAGGCGGCGGGGACCCGGACGCGCGGCAGCTCGCCGGGGAGGCGGGGCCCGCCGCAGGCGGGTGCTCGCCGACCCGGCGTTCGGCGCAACGCGGCGAGCGGGGGGTCCAGGGGGGTCGTCCCCCCGGACAGATACCGCATAGGATTCCCCTGTGCCGACTTATGAGTACCGGTGCCGGGCCTGCGGGGACACGTTCGAGCGCAGCCGGCCGATGAGCGAGGCGTCCGAGCCGTGCCGCTGCCCGCAGGGGCACGACGACACGGTCAAACTGCTGTCCACGGTTTCCGTCGGCGGCCGGGCAGCGTCAGCTGCGCCGCGGCCCGGCGCGGGTGGCGGCTGCTGCGGTGGCGCCTGCGGCTGTGGCTGACCCAGGCCCGGTGCACCCGCTGGGACCAGCCCGCTGTTACGCCGAGATCAGCGGCAGCACGACCACGCTGGTCGGCCTGATCGGCCACGCCGACCTGAGCCAGCCCGTGCCGTCCTGCCCGGACTGGACGCTGCACCAGCTGGCCACGCACGTCGGCCGGCTGCACCGGTGGGTGGCGGAGATCGTCCGCACCCAGTCCGCGGAGTCCATCCCATTCCGCAGCGTGCCCGACGGCCGGTTCCCGGACGACCCGGGCCAGCAGGCCGGCTGGCTTACGGACGGCGCGCACCTGCTCATCACCGAGCTGGGCCAGGCCGGCCCAGGCCCGGTCTGGGCCCTGGGCGAACAGCGGCCTGCGGGCTTCTGGACCCGGCGGATGACGCACGAGACCGCGGTGCACCGGGCCGACGCGGAGCTGGCCACCGGTGCGGTGCCGGTCATCGAGCCGGGCATCGCCGCCGACGGCATCGACGAGTGGCTCACCGTGATGAGCGCCCCACGTTCTGGTGAGCCAGATCCCCGGCTGGACGGCCTGCCGCCCGGCCGCTCGCTGCACGTGCACGCCGGGGACGTGCCGGGTGAATGGCTGGTCACCCACGACGGCGACGGCATCACGGTGCGCCGGGAGCACGGCCGGGGCGACGCCGCGGTGCGCGGCCCGGCGTCCGGCCTGCTGCTCATGCTGACCGGGCGGCTCACCCCGGAGCGGGCCGGCGTCGAGGTGCTCGGCGACCCCGCCGTGCTGGCTGGCTGGCTGGCCGCTACCCCGTTCTAGCTTTCCCGGGCGGGCTCGCCGTGCTGGGCGTTGGCCTTGCCGCGGCCCCAGTACGCTTTGGGGGATATCTGCTCCGGCGTGAGGCCACGGCTGGCCAGCACCTCGCGCAGCGCCAGCACCACCCTGGCCTCGCCGAACAGGTACGCGTGGCCCTGGCCGGCCGGCAGCCGGACCCCCGTCACGGCGGCCGCCAGGCGTTCCGGGTCACCGGCCGGCGCGATGGTCCCGTTCCCGTCCGACCGGTGCAGCCAGGTCACCGTGATGTCGGCCGCGGCGTCCAGCGGCTGCTCGTCGGCCGCCTCCGGCACCTCGAGGGCCACGATGGCCCGGCGGCCGGGGGGCAGCGAGCGGGCCATCGCGAACACCGCGGCCAGCCCGGACTCGTCCGCGGCGAACAGGTGCCAGTCCACGTCCGGCGCCGGGAAGATCTTGCCCCGGGGCGCGATGCCCTCGATCGTGTCGCCCGGCCGGGCCGCCCGCACCCACTGCTCGCCGGGCCCCTCGCCGTGCCGGACGATGTCCAGGGTGAGCCGCTGCTGGGCCGGGTCCAGGTCCAGGATCGTGTACCGGCGGCGCAGCGGCCGGTTCCCGTCCACCGCCACCATCAGCATCACGTCCTGGCCCGGCCGGTAGCTCAGCGCGGCCAGTTCCGGGGCGGTCAGCACGAGCCGCTGCAGATGGGGACTCAGCTGGACGTTCTCCACGACCTCCAGGCGCATCCGGACGGTGCCGGCCAGCGGGCCGGTCAGCTGGGCGAACGGGTCATCGAGGGGGACCGCACCCGCGGTCGGCACAGATTCAGGCACCCAGCCAGTCTATGTGGGCAGCTCGCCGGGGTCCGGGGGGTCGCCCCCGGGCGCGCCGGGGAGGCGGGGCCCGGGGTTACGCGGGGTTCGGCCGCCCGGGGGCGCGCCGGGGAGGCGGGGCCCGCCGCAGGCGGGTGCTCGCCGACCCGGCGTTCGGCGCGTAGCGGCGAGCGGGGGGTTCCGGGGGTCGTCCCCCCGGGCTAGCGCCGCGTTCGGCGCGTAGCGGCGATCGGAGGGGTCCGGGGGGGCGCCCCCCCGGATAACAGAGCCGTCAGCCTGCGAAACGCTCCACCAGGCGCATCTTGTTAGTCGCGTCCAGCGCCGCAACTTTGTACGATTCGGCCAGCGTCGGGTAGTTGAACACCGCGTCAACCAGATAGTCAACGGTGCCGCCGCAGCCCATCACGGCCTGGCCGATGTGTACCAGCTCGGTGGCTTGGGTGCCGAACACGTGCACCCCGAGCAGCGTGTGGTCCTCAGGCGAGACGAGCAGCTTCAGCACCCCGTAGGAGTCGCCGATGATCTGGCCGCGGGCCAGCTCCCGGTACCGGGACACGCCGACCTCGAACGGCACGCAGTCCGCGGTGAGCTGGTCCTCGGTCCGGCCGATGAAACTGATCTCCGGGATGCTGTAGATGCCGATCGGCTGCAGCTGGTGCGCGGTGTGCACCGGCTCGCCGCAGGCGTGATGCGCGGCCAGCCGGCCCTGTTCCATCGAGGTGGCGGCCAGCGCGGGGAACCCGATGACGTCGCCGACCGCGTAAATGTGCGGCATCTCGGTGCGGTAGAACTCGTCCACCGTGATCCGGCCCCGCTGGTCGGCGGCCAGGCCCGCCGCGGCCAGCTTCAGGTCGTCGGTCGTGCCCTGCCGGCCCGCCGAGTACATGACCGTGTCGGCCGGGATCCGCTTCCCGCTGTGCAGCGTGGCGATCGCGCCGTCGCCCCTGGCCTCCACCGAGTCCACGATCTCGCCGAACCGGAACGTCACGGCCAGGTCGCGCAGGTGAAACTTCAGCGCCTCGACCACTTCGAGGTCGCAGAACTCCAGCATCCGGTCCCGTTGCTCGACCACCGTGACCTTGCAGCCCAGCGCGGCGAACATCGACGCGTACTCGATCCCGATCACCCCGGCACCGGCCACCACCATGGTCCGTGGCACCCGTTCCAGATGCTGGATGCCATCCGAGTCGATGATGGCCTTCTCGTCGAACGCGACGCTGGCCGGGCGGGCCGGCCTGGTCCCGGTCGCGATGATGATCGCGTCGGAGGTGATCTTCCGCTGCCGGCCGGCGCCGTCGTCGATCTGCACCTCATGCGGGCCGAGGAAGGACGCGGTGCCGCTGAGCACCGTGACCCGGTTGCGGGTGAGCTGGCTGCGCACCACGTCGTTTTCCCGGGTCACCACGTGCCGGGTGCGGTTGGCCAGGTCGGCGATGGTGATCTCGTCCTTGACCCGGTAGCTCTGCCCGTACATCTCACGCTGGTCCAGCCCGGTCAGGTACAGGACGGCCTCACGCATGGTCTTGGACGGGATCGTCCCGGTGTTGACGCAGACACCGCCGAGCATGTCCGGCCGCTCGACGATCGCCACCCGGCGTTCCAGCTTCGCGGCCGCGATGGCCGCCTTCTGGCCGCCGGGACCGGAACCGATGACTACCAGGTCGAAATCGTGCACGCTCTCAGTGTGCAATCGCGGCCGCCTCAGAGCCAGCCCACCCGGGCGCTGTTAACAGGCTCTTCTTCCACTGGCCGGCCAAGCTCGCCCGCCCTGACCTGGTCGAGCAGCCGGGTGAGGGCGTTAAGCACCTCGGGCAGGCAGTTCCGCAGCGCCAGCGCGTCGCGTGCGTCGGCTGGCTGGCCACCCGCCCCGGCCTGGGCCAGCAGCGCTTCCAGGTCGGCCAGCTGGGCGCCGACCCACTCCACCGGGAACGCGGACAGCTCGCGCTCGAACACCCGCCGGCCCGGCTCCCAGCCGGGCTCGGCCAGCGGGTGATGGTGCGTCCGGTCGAAGCTGCCGGGCCGCCCGTCCACCGACTCCAGCAGGTCAGCCCGCCAGATCAGCTCGCCGATCTCGATCGGCTGGGCCGAGTAGATGGAGCCCTTGAGCTGGCCGGCCTGGAGCAGCCGGACCTCCAGCCGGGCGCCGTGCTCCGGGCTCTCCTGCCCCGGCACCGGGTTGGGGTCCACGAAGTACAGGTCGCTGAGCACGACCGCCGTCCGCTCGAAACCGAAGACGTACAGCACCGCACGGCCCTCCTTGCCGGACTCCGGCGCCCGGCCCAGCCCGTCGCCTGAAGCCCAGTGTGCGGCACGTCAGCTGGCCCGGGGAAGTGACCCGGCGGGCCGGAACGGAGCGGCCACGTCCTTTCCGGCCTCTTTACCGGTTCCGCGCCGACACCAGAGCGCGCGGTCAGCGCTGCCCCAGGAGCCTCGCATAGGCTGGGGGCATCCCCGGGAGACCTCCGAGCTGATGCGGAATTCATACATGGCTGTCCTGCTCATTGTCGGTGTTGTCGTTGTGGCGACCGTGCTCTACCTGGCCGACCGGGTGGTCAAGGCCCGGGCCCAGGCCAGGCGGCTGCGGAAGCTGACCGGCCGGATGGCCGCGGCGACGGCCAGAGTCGACCAGCAGCAGCAGCGCAACCAGGCCCAGGCCCAGGCCAGTGCCGCGCTGACCAGCGTCATGCCGGCCATCAGGCGGCCGCCGCTGAGCCTGCCCGGGCTGGAGCCGCATGGCCCGGCCAAGCCCAGGCCGGCCTGCGAACGGCCCAGCCAGCCGGACCACGGCACGGCCCCCCGGCCTGCGGTGCGGGCGGCCCGGCGCGCCGCCCGCACCGGCGACCATCCGGTCCGCACCGGCGACCATCCGGTCCAGGCCAGCGACCGGCCCGGGGACTGACCGGCAGGTCAGCCGCCCGGCACCGGCCCGGCCGGAAATCAGCCGATAGCAGACACGGACGGGCGAGTCGCTACTAGTTAGACTCGTGACCAGTGGCGTGTATCGTTTGCTGGCTGCGCACTGTTAACCTTTCGTTCATTCATCCTTATTTCGCTGGCCCGAGCCGAGGTCCGTACCAACGTGCATGCGTTTTCCCAGGCTGTGCTGCTGGCTGCCGGTGATCATGGTGAGCCGGGGGAAGACGCGGTGCTGGCCACGCTGCCTCCCCGGTTCTCCGTGCACAGCGCCGGGCGGCCGCACAGCGTGCACCGGACCTGGCTGGATACGTTCGACTGGCGGCTGCACCGGGCCGGCCTGACCCTGGAGTACGTCACCGGCCGGCGGCCGGCCGAGCTGGTGCTCACCGGCCCGGATGGCGACCTGGCCAGCCAGCAGGCCAGCCGGCTCAGCTGGCCCGCCCTGGCCGGGGACCTGCCTGCCGGCCTGGTCCGCGACCGGCTGTGCGCCGTGGCCGGGATCCGGGCCCTGCTGCCGGCCGCCCGCGCGGTCAGCCGGCTGCAGGAACTGCGGGTGCTCAACGCTGACACCAAGACCATCGCCTGGCTCACCGTGGACCGCACCACGGTGAGCTACCCGGAGGCGGCCCAGCTCCCGGCCCGGCTCCAGGTCACCGCGGTGCGCGGCTACCAGCCGCAGGCCCAGCGGGTGGCCGAGCTGCTGGCCGCGGCGGCGGGCCCGGCGGGCACCGCCCGCACCCCGCTGGACGCCGCCCTGGCCGCGGCGGGGCGGCGCGCCGAGGACTACAGCAGCAAGCTGGACATCCAGCTCGCCCCGGACATGCCAGCCCGGCTGGCGCTGCGCACCGTGCTGCTCAATCTGCTGGACACCATCCAGGTCAACGTGCCCGGCACGCTCCGCGACATCGACACGGAGTTCCTGCACGACCTGCGGGTGGCCGTCCGGCGGACCCGGTCGGCGCTGAAGCTGGCCGGGGACGTGCTGCCCGCCGGGCTGCCGGGCCGGTTCGCCCCGGAGTTCAAGTGGCTCGGCGACCTGACCACCCCGACCCGTGATCTCGACGTCTACCTGCTGGGCTATCAGGACATGGCGGACGGCCTGGTGTCAGCCAAGCCGGCCGAGCTGTCCCCGTTCCACGACCACCTGGCCGTCCAGCGCGGGGTGGAGCAGCGGCGGCTGGCCCGTGGGCTGCGGTCGGCCCGGTTCGGCCGGGTGACCGGCGACTGGCGCACGGTGCTGACCGGCCTGGGCCCGGGCCCGGGCGGCCCCCGGGCGGCCGACCTGGCCACCGCCCGGCTCCGCCGCGCGCACCAGCGGGTGCTCCGCCGGGGCCGGGCGATCAGCCCCGACTCCCCGCCGGAACGGCTGCACGACCTGCGCAAGAGGTGCAAGGAGCTGCGCTATCTGCTGGAGTTCTTCGCGTCGCTGTTCGACCCGGCGGCGTACCAGCGGGCGGTCAGGGACCTCAAGGGCCTGCAGGACTGCCTGGGCGAGTTCCAGGACCGGCAGGTCCAGCAGCAGGAGCTGCGCGAGTTCGCCAGCCAGATGATGGCCGACCCGGACACCCCGGCCACCGCGCTGCTGGCCATGGGCGAGCTGGCCGGGCAGCTCGGGCTGCGCCAGCAGGCGGCCCGGGACGAGTTCGCCGGGCGGTTCCGCGACTTCGCCAGCCCGGCCAGCGAGGGCCGCTTCCAGGTGCTGACCGCCGGAACCAGCCGATGAAGGTCCTGGCCACCTTCAACATCAAGGGCGGCGTGGGTAAGACGGCTACCGCCGTCAACCTCAGTTACCTGGCCGCCCAGGACGGGCTGCGGGTGCTGCTGTGGGACCTGGACCCGCAGGCCGCAGCCAGCTACCTGTTCCGGATCCGGCCCCGGGTCAAGGGCGGCGGCCAGGCACTGATCCGGGGCAGCCGGGAGCTCGACGGCGCGATCAAGGGCACCGACTTCGACCAGCTGGACCTGCTGCCCGCCGATTTCACCTACCGCAACCTCGATCTGGTGCTCGGGGCGACCAAGAAACCAACCCGCCGGATCGCCCGGCTGCTCGCCCCGCTGGCGGCGGACTACGACGTCATCTTCTTGGACTGCCCGCCGGGCATCTCGCTGCTGTCCGAGAGCGTGCTGCAGGCCGCGGACACCCTGCTCGTCCCGCTCATCCCGACCGTGCTCTCGCTGCGTACCCTGGACCAGCTGACCGAGTTCATCGGCGCGCTGAACGGCAGGCGGCCCGATGTGCTGGCTTTCTTCTCCATGATTGACCGGCGCAAGCGGCTGCACCTGGATATTGCCAGCCAACTGCCGACGGAACGGGACGATGTCGCGGCCACCGCCATTCCCTCGCTTTCGCTGATCGAGCGGATGTCGGTGGAGCGTGCCCCGGTGGGCGCCTTCGCACCGCGCAGCCGGGCCGCGCAGTGCTATCGGCAGCTCTGGGCCGAGGTCAGATCCCGGGAACTCTGATCACATCCTGCCCCGCCAGTCACTCCTGTGGCGTCAACCAGTTGCGTACCGTAGCAGCTTAGGTGTTTGTCACGGAATGACCGTCCTGGCCGGGCCAGGCCGGAGCATGCTAGTAATTCGCACGAACATGCCGGCCTAGGGGGGAGAGATGAGCCACAGGCTGATCCGGCTGGAAATGCCGGTGTTCCCCGACCGGCGGATGTTCCGGGTGCACGATTCGGCGGTGGACCCGGACGCGCCCGGTGGCCCGCTGGCCCCGGTCGGCACGCTGGTCAGCGTGAACCGGGATCAGCTGTGGGTGGGCAGCCTCCAGGAGAACGTCGGGGTCCGGATCACCATCGAAGAGTGGGACGCCGCGCCGCCGCTGTTCGGCGACGCGTGGGAGGACGAGGCCAAGGCCACCCTGTACCTGCGCGGGAAGATCACGGTGGACCGGGCGGTGGACCGGCTGACCCTGGCCGGCGGGGTGGGCGACTACGTGGTCCGGGTGTACGCGCGGAACCGGCGCGAGGTCCAGCGGCTGTATGAAGAACTGTTCGACCGGGGTGTGGACCCGCTGAGTGATGAGTTCCAGCGGGCCCGGATGGACCTGGAGGGCCTGGAGCAGTACCTGCTGCAGTTCTGGCGCGAGTACTGACCGGGCCGGCTACTGCGAGCGGACCGCGTGCGGCACCGGGCTGGCCGCGACGTCGGACGACGCCATGGGAGTGGCCGGCTTGCCGGTCGCGGCGGGCGGGGCCATCAGCACCGGATGCGTCGGGGCACTGCTGGCCTTGCTGCTCCCGGACCGGTCCCCGGCCGCACGGAACGGGACCAGCGCGTAGACCACGAGCGACGCCACCGCGACCACCAGTAGCGTGCTGAACGAGGCGAGCAGCCGGATGCGCCGCATCCGGGTCGTAAGCGGGCTCCGCGGCGCGCCGAACGAAGCCATGCGGGAGGCCAGCAGCGGGTCACTGCTGGCCAGGCCGCGCTCAATCTGATCCAGGATGCGCTGCTCATCCATGGATAGCGCCATCAGGGCTACCTCCACCGCCGGCCGCTGCGGGACTTTCTCTTACTATCCCCCACAGCAAGATCGTTAGCCGCCGATCCCGGCGCTGTGCTCCGATTTGCCCGTCCTGGCCGGGCGTGGTCCGGCCGGCCAGGATGCCGGCTGCAGCCGGCCGGCAGTTGCCTGTGGTCGAACACAGATTCTATAGTGGCGAGTATGCGCTGGGATGGCATGCGGATCGAGCCGGACGGGACGCTGCGCGGCGCCCCGGGCGCGGCGCCGGCCCTGTTCGAGCGTGGTGCGGTGGCCCGCACGTTCGACACCCCGGGCTTCCGCGGCATGACGTTCTTCGAGGTGCATGCCAGGAGCGTGATCAACCGGGTCCCGGATGCGTCCCGCGTCCCGTTCCGCTGGACTATCAATCCCTACCGGGGGTGCAGCCACGCATGCCGGTACTGCCTGGCGGGTGAGACGCCCATCCTGATGGCCGACGGGCGGACCCGGCCGCTGGCTGACCTGCGCCCCGGTGACGGGGTCTACGGCACGCAGGGCCAGGGCCGCAGCCGCCGCTACCGGCGGACCAGCGTGCTGGCCCACTGGCAGACGGTGAAGCCCGCGTTCCGGGTCACGCTGCAGGACGGCACTCAGGTGGTGGCCAGCGGGGATCACCGCTTGCTCACCGACCGCGGCTGGCAGCACGTGGCCGGCCCGGCGCAAGGGCCGCTGCAGCGGCCGCACCTTACGGCGGACAGTGCGCTGGTGGGGGTGGGGCAGTTCGCTGAACCCCCCAAGCACGATGCCGACTACCGGCGTGGCTACCTGTGCGGCATGATCCGTGGCGGCGGCCCGGCCGGTGGGACGGGCGCCCGCCGTCACGCTCATGAGGCGCTGGCCCGGGCGCACCGGTTCCTGGCCGACGCCCACCGCGCGTTCGCGTCGCGGCTGGTCGAATGGCCGCAGGCGCCGGGCCTGGAATGGCGCAAGGGCTACCTGGCCGGCCTGTTCGACGCCGGCGGCGGCTGCCGCCGGGGCGCCCTGCGCCTGTCCAGCACCGATCCGGTCATCCTGGACTGGCTGGCGAGCAGCCTGCGCCAGCTCGGGTTCGCGTTCGCCATGGAACGCCTGCCCGCCGGGCGCGGCGCGCCGCGGATGCGCTGCCGGCTCACCGGTGGCATGCCGGAGCAGCTCCGGTTCTTCCTCACCACCGACCCGGCCATCACCTGGCCGCGGTCCATCGAGGGAACGCCGGCCGGCAGCACCGCGCGGCTGCGGGTAACCGCGATCGAGCCGCTCGGGCTGGACCTGCCGATGTATGACATCACCACCGGTACCGGCGACTTCATCGCCAACGGCGTGGTCAGCCACAACTGCTTCGCCCGGAACTCGCACACCTACCTGGACCTGGACGCGGGGCACGACTTCGACTCGAAGATCGTGGTCAAGGTGAACGCGCCCGAACTGGTGCGCAGGGAGCTGGCCGCGCCGAAGTGGGCCGGTGAGCACATCGCGATGGGCACCAACGTCAACGTCTACCAGCGGGCCGAGGGCCGGTACCGGCTGATGCCGGGCATCCTGCGGGCGCTGCTGGACGCGCGGAACCCGTACTCGATCCTGACCAAGGGCACCCTGATCCTGCGCGACCTCGACCTGCTGACCGCGTCGGCCGAGGTCACCGACGTGGGCCTGAGCGTGTCGGTGGGCTGCACCGACGAGGACCTGTGGCGCACCCTGGAGCCGGGCACGCCCAGCCCGCTGCGCCGGCTCGGCGTATGCGCCACGCTGAGCGAGCACGGGCTGCGCTGCGGCGTGCTCATGGGACCGGTGGTGCCGTTCCTGTCCGACTCCCCGGCCCAGCTCGAAGCCACCGTCCGGCAGGTGGCCGAGGCCGGGGCCACCCACGTCAGCCCGATCGTGCTGCACCTGCGCCCCGGGGCCCGGGAATGGTTCCTGGCCTGGCTGGCCCGGCACCACCCGGCCCTGGTCCCGCGCTATCGCGGGCTGTACGGGTCACGGGCCTACGCGCCACGGGACTACCAGGAGCGGATCGCCAGCCAGGTCCGCGAGCTGGCCGGGCGGTACCAGGTTGGCCGGGGCAGCCCGCCGCCCATCCGGCGCTGGCGCGGGCCCGCCGCGGTCCCGCCCCCGGCCCCCGCGGCGGAGCAGCTCACGCTGCTGTGAGGCGGGCGGCTAGCTGGTGCCGGTGCTGGTGCAGGCGCTGGTACATCCGCCGCGGGCAGGTGTCCAGCGCGCGCCGCGCGCCGGGGAACCGGGCCGCGATGCGGGCCGCAGCGTAGCGGGCACCGCTCAGCTGCCCAGCAGCCAGCCGTTCGCGCTGGCCAGGCGCACTGCCTCGGCCCGGGTGCGCGCACCGGTCTTGCCGATGGCCGCGGACAGGTGGTTGCGCACCGTGCCCTCGGACAGGTGCAGGGCGGCGGCGATATCCGCGACCGTGCCACCGTCCCGGGCCGTCCGCAGCACCTCGGTCTCCCGGGGGGTGAGCGGGCTGTCCCCGGCCGCGAGCGTCTCCGCGGCCAGGCTGGGGTCCACCACCCGCAGCCCGGACGCCACCCGGCGGACCGCATCGGCGAGCTGCCGGGCCGGGGTGTCCTTGACCACGAAGCCGCTGGCCCCGGCGGCCATCGCGCGCCGCAGGTAGCCGGGGCGGCCGAACGTGGTCACCACCAGCACCCGGCAGGACGGCAGGGCCGCCCGCAGCTGGCTGGTCGCGGTGATGCCGTCCAGGCCGGGCATCTCCACATCCAGCAGGGCGACGTCGGGCCGGCTGCGGCGGGCCTCGGGCAGCACGTCGTCGCCGCGGCCGACTTCGGCCACCACCTCCAGGTCAGGTTCCAGCGCCAGCAGGGCGGCCAGCGCCCCGCGCACCAGGGCCTGGTCGTCCGCGAGGAGCAGCCGGATCGGTGTGGTCACGGCCTGATCATGGCATCCGCACCCGGAGCGCGAAGCCACCCAGTGCGGACCGGCCGACGCTGACCACGGCACCCTCAGCCTCAGCCCGCTCGCGCAGGCCGGTCAGGCCGTTCCCCGGCCGCGGCCCGCCACTGCCCGCCGCGGAACGGCGATCAGGGGGACGCCCGCCTGACCCGGCACAGCCGGTCCCGTCGTCGCTGATCTCCACCTCGTCGGGGGTGACCCGGATGACGCAGCGGGTGGCCCCGCTGTGCCGCACCACGTTGGTCACGCCCTCCCGGACGGCCCAGCCGAACAGCTCCTGGCGGAGCCGCGGGATCGCGGCGATCTGCCCCGCGGGCAGGCCGGCCTCGATGCCCGCCGCGTCCAGCGCCGTCCGGGCGCTGGCCAGCTCCCCGCACAGGGTCACCTCCCGGTAGCCGCTCGCCGCGGACCGCACGTCGGCCAGGGCCTGCCGGGCGATCCGTTCCACGTCCGCGATCTCCGCCTCGGCTCGCACCGGGTCCAGGCGGGCCAGCCGCCGGCCAGCTCAGCCTTGACCGCCACCACGGTCAGCGAATGCCCCAGGATGTCATGCAGGTCGCGGGCGAACCGGTTCCGCTCGTCGGCCAGCGCCAGCCTGGTGATCTCGTTCCGGGCCGCGGCCAGCTGCTGGTTGCGCTGGATCAGCCCACCGACGCCCCAGCACGCCAGCGCCGAGACGAAGATCCCGAAGCTGAGCGCCCCGTTCGAGGTCCAGCCCGGCACCAGCGCCGGGACGACCAGCGAGGCGGCGATGGCAGCGGCCACCACGGCCCAGCCCGCCCTGGTGGGCAGCAGGAACACCGCCATCACCCCGACGTAGACGAGCAGGCTGCTCGCCGGCTGGCCGACCGTGACGTACCCGATCACGGTGACGATGACGGCTGCGGTCATCGCGGCGGCCCCGGTGGCCCGGGACAGCCGGCGGCCCTGGCGCAGGGCAAACCGGTGCGCGGTGAAGATGACCACGAACACCACCGCGAAGCCGAGCAGCGTGGCCACGCCGAGGTAACGGCGGAATGGGTCAGGATTCGCCCATACGCTGCTCAGCGGCTGGGCCAGATAGACCAGCCAGACCGCGGAGAACACCCAGCCCAGCCGGTACCACCGGCCGGACAGGCTCTGGGTGGCCCAGGTCCCGGCCATCGGGCTCCTGGGGCAGGTCTCCTCCTGGGTCCGCACCCGGTCCGGGGCCTGGGTCATAGTCACCTGGAACTGGCTGAGCCAGCCGCCTGGCCGGCGGCCCAGCGCGACTGGGTCGGGATGCAGCTCATAGGAAGAGTCTGCTCGATCCGGGCGCTCCGGGCCACCTGGCCAGTCCCCGGTACCGGCGCGTACCGGCGCCCCGGCGGTCGGCATCGCGTCGGACATGCTCCCGATCCTGCCGGGTGACCCGCTGGCGGGCCGCTGCCGTGCGTCACCGGCCGGCCATGACAGATGTCATGGCCGGCCGACCACCAGCACGAGTTTCCCGCGCATGTGACCGTCCTCGCCGACGCGGTGCGCCTCCGCGATCTCGGCCAGCGGGAAGGTCTGCGCGACCGGGAGCGAGAAGCGCCCGGACTCGATCAGCTCGCCGATCCCGGCGAGCGCGTGGACCGCGCGGCCAGCGTCCCCGCTGCTGAACCTCACCCCGTGCTGCTGCGCGCCACCGAAGTCGGCGATCGTCACGACATGCTCCGGGCCGCCCGCGAGCTCGATGAGCTCGGGCAGGACGCCGCTCCCGGCGACGTCGAGCGCCGCGTCGACACCGCCGGGGGCGAGGGCGCGAACCCGGCCGGCCAGGCCCTCGCCGTAAGCGACGGGCTCGGCGCCCAGCGAGCGCAGGTAGTCGTGGTTGGCCGGACTGGCGGTGCCGATCACCCGCGCACCGCACAGCACGGCGAGCTGAACCGCGGCGCTGCCGACACTCCCGGAGGCGCCGTTGATGAGCAGCGTGCTGCGGCTCCCGACGGCGAGCTGGCCGAGCGCGCGGGTGGCCGTCTCGATGGCAGCCGGCAGCGCGGCCGCGCCGGGGAAGTCAAGCGACGGCGGAACCGGCGCATAGTAGGACAGCACCGCCAGCTCGGCCTGGGCCGCCCCCTCGGCCGAGAAGCCGAACACGCGATCGCCGACGGCCACATCCGTAACGCCCTCGCCGACCTCGTCGACGACGCCCGCCGCCTCGTGACCCATGGTCTGCGGGAGCTCCCCATCCAGCAGGCCCTGGCGCTTCTTCCAGTCGCTCGGGTTGACGCCGGCCGCGCGCACCGCAATCCGGACCTGCCCGGGACCCGGATGCGGATCGGGCAGATCCACGAGCTCGAGGACCTCCGGCCCCCCGAACTGGCTGAAACTGACTGCCCTCATCATTCGCCCCGGGGCCGGCTCACGCGGTTGCGGTTGCTGCGCGTACGACAGTCTGCCACCCCGCGCGGGCCGGGCCCGGGCTCAGCAGCACGCGGGGGCCGGGCGGTCCGGCCGCCCCGCGCCCTGCGGCCTGGTCACCGGCAGCCCGGCCGCGGCCCAGGCCTGGAAGCCACCGGCCAGGTCGGTGGCCGCGGCCAGACCGAGGTCCTGCAGCGCGGCCGCGGCCAGGCTGGACGTGTAGCCCTGTGAGCACATCACGATGACCGGCAGGCGGTAGGAGCCGGCCTCGGGCAGCCGCGCGTCCGAGGCCGGGTCGAGCCGCCATTCCAGCACGTTGCGCTCGATGATCACGGCCCCCGGCACCTCTCCCTCGGCGGCGCGCTGCGCCGCGGGACGGATGTCCACCAGCAGCGCGCCCGCCCGCACCGCAGCCCGGGCCTGAACCGGGCTCAGCCGGCTCAGCCGGGCCCGGGCCGCACCGAGCAGTTCGTCGATGGTGCGCGCGCCAGCTGGCCTGCCCTCGCTCACCAGCGCTCCCCCGCGCTCTCCACGGCGGCCAGGATCAGCCCGCCGCCGGCCAGTTCGTAGCGCCGCATCCCGGCCAGCGGCGGGGAGTAGGCATGGATGCTCACGGCCGGGCCTTCGGACACGTTGATCACCTCATGTACGTGGGACGGCCCGAACGACCGTACCCGGCCGGCCGGGAAGTCGGTGCTCGCTGGCCGGCCCGCCCGCCACCCCCCGGTCATCGTGTACTCGCGCAGCTCGCCGTGCACGACCCGGAACGCTCCCGCCGAGCCACAGTGATCGTGAAACCCGGTGCGCTGCCCAGGCAGCCAGCTGAGCAGCCAGACCTCGTGATTATCGCCCTGGTCCAGCCGCTGGTACCAGCGTTCATCCTGGCTGTACCGGACCAGTGCGGCCCAGTCTTGCCGGGTGGCGGCGGCCTGGGCCAGCGCGGCCAGCCGGGATCGGCTCAGCCGCTGGCGGACACCATCGTTCGCGAGAAGCATCCTAGTTATCCTACCGTTATAATAGGCAATTGGCTTACGGAGAGGCTAGCACGACCTGTCCCGCCCGCCGCACGGAACACGCCACAACGAGAGCCGGAGCGCCGGGAAACGTATTTGCCCCCGTCTGGACCCGGCTGCCAGACTGGTCCCAGGGCGCCCGGGGTACGGCGCCCGGACCGGCCGCCCCGCCAGGCTGGCCGGACCAGCCGGACCGGCGGCCGCGGGGCCCGGTCCCAGAAAGGCGCCGCTGGCCAGCGGCGATAGGGGAATATCTGCAGCTACACGCCGCCTTCACCTTGCCCGCAGGCCACCCCGCGGGCGAGCCTGGGGCGGGCCGGGCGCAAATAACACTCGCGATATGACTTGACAGCGCAGCTAAACGCGATACATCGTGTACGTCGGTACCCGCCGGACCAGCCGGCCGTACCGCTCGGGAGGATTCGTGGCCACGGGGGCAAGCACACAGCACACCGGCCCGGGAAAGAGCAGCAGCTGGGGCCGCCGGATCGCCGCGCTGCCCAGCGGACGGCGGACCAAGTGGGCCGTCCTGGCCTTCTGGCTGATCGTGATCGCGCTGACCGGGTCACTGGCCGGGAAGCTGATGGGCGCGGAGAAGAACGACGCCTCCGCGTACCTGCCCGCCTCGGCCGAGTCCACCCAGGCGCTCAACCTGCTGGACCACTTCACGGCCAAGAACCTGAACCCGGCCGTGGTGGTCTACGTCCGGCCGTCCGGGCTGACCCGGGCCGACCTGGCCAAGGCAGCCGCGGACGCCCGCACGTTCGCCGCGCTCCCGCACGCCGGCCAGGTCATCGGCCCGGTCCCGGCCAAGGACGGCAAGGCCGCGGAAGTCCTCATCGAGGCCCACCTCGGCTACAGCAACGCGATCAGCGACTTCGTGAACAAGCTGCACAGCGTGGCTGGATCGGGTGATCCGGGGCTGTCGGCGTACGTGACTGGCCCGGCGGCCAGCGCGGCCGACTCGGTCAAGATCTTCAAGGGCATCGACTCGACGCTGCTGTACGCCACGCTGGGCGTGGTCATCGTGCTGCTGCTGCTCACCTACCGCAGCCCCATCCTGTGGCTGCTGCCGATCATCTCGGCCGGGGTGGCACTGACCACGTCCGAGGCGTTCATCTACCTGCTCATCGAGCATGCTGGGCTGGTGGTGAACGGGCAGAGCGCGGGCATCCTGGTCGTCCTGGTGCTGGGCGCGTCCACCGACTACGCGCTGCTGCTGGTGGCCCGCTACCGGGAAGAACTGCGCCGGCATGAGGACCGGCACCAGGCCATGGCCATCGCCATGCGCCGGGCTGGGCCGGCCATCGTCGCCAGCGGGCTGACCGTGATCGCCGCGATGCTGTGCCTGCTGGCTGCGGACTCGGCGGACATCTCCGGGCTGGGCCCGGTGGCCGCGATCGGCATCGCGGTCGGGTTGCTGGCCATGATCACGCTGCTGCCAGCGCTGCTCGTGATCACCGGCCGCTGGGTGTTCTGGCCGTACAAGCCCCGGTACGGCTCGGCCGACCCCACTTCGCGTGGCCCGTGGGCCCGCATCGGCCAGCGCATCGCGGCCCGGCCGCGGACCATCTGGGTCGTGACCGCGCTGATCCTGGCCGTGTTCGCCCTCGGCCTGATCGGCTTCCGGTTCGGCACGCTCACCCAGGCCCAGTCCTACCGCGGCACGCCCAGCGCGGTGGCAGGCGAGAAGGTGCTGGCCGCGCACTTCCCGGCCGGTTCCGGCGAGCCAGTCCAGGTGATCGGCAAGGCCGCCGCAGCCGCGCCGCTGCGCGCCGCACTGGCCGGCACCACGGGCGTCGCCGCGGTCGGGCCGCCCCAGGTGCGGGACGGCCTGGTGCTGCTGCAGGGCACGCTGGCCATGCCGCCGGACAGCCAGGCCGCGTACGCCGCCGTCACCCGGGTGCGCGACGCGGTGGACGCGGTACCCGGCGCGGACGCCAAGGTGGGCGGGGCGACCGCGATCAACCTGGACGTGGAGCACTACGCCATCCGGGACCGTAACGTCATCATCCCGCTCGTGCTGGTCGTCGTGCTGATCATCCTGGCCCTGCTGCTCCGCGCGGTGGTCTTGCCGCTGCTGCTGATCGGCACCGTCATCCTGTCCTACTTCGGCTCGCTCGGCGTTTCCGCACTGTTCTTCAAGTACGTCTTCGGCTTCTCCGGGGCAGACAACTCGATGCCGCTGTTCGCGTTCGTGTTCCTGGTCGCGCTGGGCATCGACTACAACATCTTCCTGATGACCCGGGTCCGGGAGGAGACCATCAAGGCCGGCACGCACCGCGGCATGCTGGCCGGCCTGGCCGCCACCGGCGGCGTCATCACGTCGGCGGGCCTGATCCTGGCCGGCACGTTCGCCACGCTCGGCACGCTGCCGCTGGTCATCCTCACTGAGATCGGCTTCACGGTGGCGTTCGGCGTGCTGCTGGACACCCTGGTGGTCCGGTCCGTCCTGGTCACCGCGCTGACCCTGGACGTCGGGCGGCACATGTGGTGGCCGAGCCGCCTGGCCCGGCCACGTCCCGAGGAAGCCGTCCCGCCGCCGGTGCAGCTGACCCGCACCCCGTGAGCCGGGTCACTCCGCGCCTCCCCGCGGCCCGGAGTGCGGTTACCGGAACGTACAGTGGAAAACCGTGAGATCTGGATCTAGGAATGCAGCGGACCCAGAGCCGGCTGGGCTGGCGGTCCGCACCGTCCCCATCGCCGACCCCGGTGAGCTGGCCGGCCAGTTGCCCGGCCCGGGGGCACTGGCCTGGATGCACGGTGGTGAGGGGCTCATCGGCTGGGGCGAGGTGGCCCGGGTCACCCTGCCGGCCGGGCAGGACCGGTTCACGGCCGCCGACAAATGGCTGCGCGAAGTGCTCGATGGCGCGCGGATCGACGACCAGGTGGGGGCGCCCGGCTGCGGGCCGGTGGCGTTCGGCAGCTTCACGTTCGATCCGGCCTCGGACGGCTCCGTGCTGGTGCTGCCCCGGCTGGTGCTGGGCCGGCGGGGCGGCCAGGCGTGGCTCACCACGATCTCCGCGCTCGACGCGGGCGGGGCGGGCGGGGCGGGCCGTAGCGGCTGGCCGCCGGCCGGCGCCGGGCGGCGGCGGGCCGGGCCGTCCCCCCGGGCTAACACCGCCACGCCAGGCGAGATCCGCTGGCACGATGGCAGCCTCAGCGCGCCGCAGTGGGAACGCGCGGTGGCGGCCGCGGTGGCCCGGATCAAGGCGGGCGGCCTGCGCAAGGTGGTGCTGGCCCGGGACCTGTACGCATCGGCCGCCGCGCCCATCGACGACCGGCTGCTGCTGGGGCGGCTGGCCGCCCGCTACCCGGGGTGCTACACGTTCGCCTGCGCCGGGCTGGCCGGCGCCACCCCGGAACTGCTGATCAAGCGGCAGGGCTGGGAGGTCAGCTCGCTGGTGCTGGCCGGGACGGCGCCGCGCGGCCGGGACGCTGCGCACGACGCGGCACTGGGCGCCGCGCTGCTGGCCTCGGCCAAGGAGACCGAGGAGCACGAGTACGCGGCGGCCAGCGTGCGGGACGCACTGGCCCCGCTGTGTGACCGGCTCATCGTGGCCGAGCGCCCGGCGCTGCTCAAGTTCGCCAACCTGCAGCACCTGGCCACCACGGTGTCCGGCACGCTGTCCGCACGCGAGGCCAGCGGTGCGGGCCATTCGGTGCTCAGCCTGCTCACCGCCCTGCACCCGTCGGCCGCCGTGTGCGGCACGCCGACCGAGCCGGCCATGGAGCTGATCCGCGAGCTGGAGGGAATGGACCGCGGCCGCTACGCGGGCCCGGTGGGCTGGGTGGACAGCGCCGGGAACGGGGAGTGGGGCATCGCGCTGCGCTGTGCGGAACTGGACGGCTCCCGGGCCCGGCTGTTCGCCGGCGGCGGCATCGTGGCCGATTCCGACCCGGCCGCCGAGCTGGCCGAGACCGTGACCAAGTTCCGCGTCATGCGCTTCGCGCTGGAAGCGTGAGGGCCAGCACGAATCGTGATCATGACTTTGGTGTCGCTGGGACGGCACCAAAGTCATGATCACGAGTGCGGTGATCAGCTCGCTACTGGCTGCGCCTCGGCATTGCCCACCGGCTCGCGGAGCGGGAAGTGGCAGGCCGCCACGTGGCCGCCGTCGCTGAACGGGCGCAGCGGCGGTTCCTCCTGGGCGCAGATCTCCTGAGCCCGCGGGCACCGGGTGCGGAACCGGCAGCCGGACGGCGGGTCGATGGCGGACGGCAGCTCGCCGGCCACCCCCTCCTCCGCCTTCTTCTGGGCCTTGATCGGGTCGGCCACCGGGACGGTGTCGATGAGGCCCTTGGTGTAGGGGTGCACCGGGAAGTAGTACACCTCTTCCGACGGGCCCATCTCAACCATCTTGCCCAGGTACATGACCCCGATGACTTCCGACAGGTAGCGGACCACGGACAGGTCGTGCGAGATGAACAGGTAGGTCAGCCCCAGGTCGCGCTGCAGGTCCCGCATCAGGTTCAGGATCTGGGCCTGGATCGACACGTCCAGCGCGGACACCGGCTCGTCCGCGACCAGCAGCTTCGGGTTCAGGATGAGCGCCCGGGCCAGCCCGAGCCGCTGCCGCTGGCCGCCGGAGAACTCGTGCGGGTACCGCTCGATCGCGCCCCGGGGCAGGCCCACCTGGTCCAGGATTTCGGCGATCTTCTGCTGTTGCTCGCGGCGCCTGCCGATGTGCTGGATGGCCAGCGGCTCACGCAGGATGGTGGCCACCCGCATCCGCGGGTCCATCGACGCGTACGAGTCCTGGAACATCAGCTGCACCGACGCGCTGCGCTTGCGCCGCTCCCGGTCGCTCAGCTTGAGCAGGTCCTCGCCGTCCAGCACGATCGAGCCGGCGTTCGCTTTCTCCAGGCCCACGATCAAGCGCCCGACGGTGGTCTTGCCGCAGCCGGACTCGCCGACCATGCCGAACGTCTTCCCCGGGTGGATGCCGAAGCTGACGTCGGCGACGGCGCTCACGTCGCCCACCTTGCGCTGCAGGACCGCGCCGGCCGTCACCGCGAAGTTCTTCACCAGGTGGTCGGCCCGGAGCAGGTAGCTCTCGCCGTTCAGCGAGCCGGCCACCTGGTCCAGGGTCACCTTCTCGGTCACCGCCAGCTCAGCGATCTTGGGCTCGTCCGACACCTCGCCGACCGGGAAGAAGCACCGGTACTCGTGATCCGGGACGTCCCCCTCGAGCAGCGGCTCCTGCGTGCGGCAGCTGTCCTGCACGTACCGG
Organism: uncultured Actinomycetes bacterium; assembly: GCA_963834515.1. GTDB lineage: Bacteria > Actinomycetota > Actinomycetes > Streptosporangiales > Streptosporangiaceae > RYN-230. Next base: position 808,674 of record CAWICB010000007.1, read on the forward strand.
CACCGGGCGGCGAACTTGCAGCCGGGCGGCGGGGCGGTCAGGTCCGGCGGCTGGCCCGGGATGTTGTACAGCCGGGTCGAGCCTTCCACCGCCTTCTCCGGCAGCGCGGCGAACAGCGCCTCGGTGTACGGGTGCCGCGGGTTGGCGAACAGCCGGAGCGTGGTCGTCGTCTCGACCACCCGGCCCGCGTACATGACGGCCGCCCGGTCGGCCCGCCCGGCGATGACGCCGAGGTCGTGGGTGACCAGGATCACCGCCATGCCCAGCCGCTTGCGCAGGTCGTCGATGAGCTCGAGGATCTGCTTCTGGATGGTCACGTCCAGCGCGGTGGTCGGCTCGTCCGCGATGAGCAGCTTGGGCTCGCAGGAAAGCGCCATGGCGATCATCACCCGCTGCCGCATGCCGCCGGACAGCTGGTGCGGGTAGTTGCCCACCCGCTCGGCGGGCCGCGGCATGCCGACCAGGCGGAGCACCTCGATGGCCCGCTCCCGGGCGGTCTTGGCGTCCGCACCGCGGTGCAGCACCACCGTCTCGGAGATCTGGTCCCCGATGGTCATCGTCGGGTTGAGCGACGTCATCGGGTCCTGGAAGATCATCCCGATCTCGTTGCCCCGGACGTGCCGCATCTGGTCGTCGGTCAGCGCGGAGATCTCCCGGCCGTCCAGCAGGATCTTGCCGCCGATGATGTGCCCGCCAGGCGGCAGCAGCTGCATGATCGACAGCGCGGTCATCGTCTTGCCGCAGCCGGACTCGCCCACGATGCCGAGGCATTCCCCGGCTTCCAGGCTCAGGCTGGTGCCCTCCAGCGCGTGCACGGTCGCGCTGCGCAGCCGGATTTCGGTGCGCAGGTCCTCTATCTGAAGCAGTGGTGCCAATTCGTCCTCATCAATGACTGGATGGGGGTACCGGCCAGGTCGTGGCGGTACGTGACCAGGTTATCGGCGCTGCAGCCGGACCTCGACGGCGTCCCGCAGCCCCTCGCCGATGAAGATGGGCGCGGCGATGACCAGCACGATGCACAGGCCAGCCGGGAAGATCAGCCACCAGTAGCCGTCGTTGACGTACTGGATGCCGTCGCTGAGCATGCCGCCCCAGTCCTGCTGCGGCGGCCGGATGCCCAGGCCGAGGTAGCTGAGCGCCACGATGAGCGCGATGGCGTCGGCCACCTGGAACGTGGCGTTCACCATGATGGTGCCGATCGCGTTGGGCGCGATGTGCCGCAGCACGGCGCGCCGGCTGCCGCCGCCCATCACCTTCATGGCCTGGACGTAGTCCCGGGTCCGCAGCGACAGGGCCTCGCCGCGGACCAGCCGGGACGTGGTCAGCCACGAGGTCAGCGCGATGACCAGGATGAGCACCGGCTTGGTCGGCGTGACCAGGGTTACCACCACGATGGCCAGGAACAGCACCGGGATGGACAGCAGCGCGTCCACGATGCGCATCATGACCGAGTCGATCACGCCACCGAAGTAGCCGGCGATGGCTCCCCACAGCACGCCCAGGATGGTGGCCAGCGCGGCGGCGGCGATGCCGACCTCCAGCGAGATCTGCCCGGCGACCATGAGCCGCCCGAGCACGTCGAATCCGCTGGCGTCGGTGCCCAGCAAGTGCGCGCTGCCCGGGGAAATAAATTCGTTTCCGAAGTTCACCGTGAGCTGGTTAGTCTTATAGATCAGCGGGCCGACGAAGCAGAACAGAATCATGAACGCGAAGATGCTGACCCCGGTGACGGCGAGCTTGTTCTCGAGGAACACCTCGAGGCCGCGGCGGAACGTGCTGCGCGGCTTACCGGCCGGCAGGGCACCAGCCGGGGGGGCCTCGGCCGCCTGCTCCCTTTCCTCGATGCCCACGTCATACGTGGTGACCAGGCCGGTGGTGGCCGACGGGTTGTCTCGGTCCGGAAGTTCCGGCGGAACGCTGGCGAGGCTCATTGGCTCACGTACCTAACGCGCGGGTCGAGCACCGCGTACGCGATGTCGGCGAGGAGCGACCCCACGACTGTTGCCACAGCTACGACGATAGTGATTCCGAGCAAGATCGGGTAGTCCGTGTTGAGCGCCGCCTGGTAGAAGAGGTAGCCCATGCCCGGGTAGTTGAAGACCGACTCGGTGATCAGCGCGCCCGCGATGATGCCGGGCAGGCTCAGCCCGAGCAGCGTGGCGATCGGGATCAGCGAGTTACGCAGCACGTGCCGGATGAGCACGCGGCGCTCGCTGGCCCCCTTGGCCTTGGCCGTCCGCACGTAGTCCTCGGTCAGGTTGTCCAGTACCGACGAGCGCATGTACCGGCTGAACAGCGCCAGCGTGATCAGGGTCAGCGAGATGATCGGCAGGATCAGCGCGTTGAAGTTGGTGAACACCGAGCCCACGCCCTCACCCTGCGGGCCCTCGGGCGGGAAGATCGGGATCTTGATCGCGAAGACCAGGATCAGCAGGATCCCCAGCAGGAACGCGGGCATCGCGTAGAAGATGGTGGAGAACCCGTTGAAGAAGTGATCCGCGAACTTGTTCCGGCGCACCGCCTGGATGACCCCGATCGGAATGGCCAGCAGCAGGGCCAGGATGGTCGAGATGCCGACCAGGAAGATCGTCTTGGGCAGGTGGGTACTGAGCAGGGACGCCACGCTCTGGTTCAGCTTCCAGGAGAAGCCGAGGTTCCCGGCCAGCAGGTGGCGCAGCCAGAGCCAGTACTGGCTGTACCACGGCAGGTCGAACCCGTACTGCTTATCGAACAGGCGGATCGCGCCTGGATTGCGGAACGAGTTCGGCCCGAGGATGGCGATGGCCGGGTTACCCGGGATCGCCCGCAGCAGGGCGAACGTGAGCACCGTCACGATCAGGATGACGATGATCGACTGAAACACCCTGCGCAGCATGAAGATTGTCACTAACTCCCCCTCGCGGGCGATGTGCCGTGGGGGTGCCGGGTGTGTCCCGGCACCCCCACGGCTGGCAGCGGTGACCCTGATCCGGTCACCGGTTGCCGGTTACTTCGTGAAATACCAGTTCTCTGGGGTGATGCCAAGTGTCGGCGGCTGCGGGGTGACGCCATGGAGGCCGTTCTTGATCTCCGTCAGCTCGTAGACACCGTTCGGCTGGTACTGCACCGGCAGCTGCGGCTGCAGGTACTGCTGCCACTTGTACATGTCCTGCAGGTTGCTGCTGGTCAGCGTGGTGTTGATCAGTGAGTCGTTCTGCTTGTCACAGTATCCACCGGAGTTGGCGGGCACGCCACACATGAACAGGTCCTCGCCGGTCGGGTAGTAGTCCGGCGCGAAGTTCCAGCCGCCGCCCCAGTTGGCGAAGTCCCAGTTACAGGACGACTTGGTGACCACGCAGTTGCCGCCGGCCAGGGCGATGACCTGGTTGAACGGCTCCGGCTTCAGGTTCAGCTTGATGCCGACCGCGGCCGCGTTCGACTGCAGCTGCGTCATCTCCGAGGTGATCCACGCGGTGCCGTTGGCGAACGGCAGCGTGAAGGACATGGCCTGGCCACTCTTGACGCCCGGCCCGCACTTGCTCGGGTCGGAGCAGGTGGTCGTCCCGTTCGGGACCACCTTCCAGCCGTGGCTGGTCAGCAGGCTCTTGGCCTTGGACTCGCTGAACGGGAACGGGTCGTTGGTGGACGACTGGCTCGGCGACACGAACGACGTCTTCGGGTACGTCGGCACCGGGCCTTCGGTGTACAGGCCGTAACCGCGCAGCGGGCCCTGGATCACTGACTTCTGGTTCATCAGGTAGGCCAGCGCCTGCCGGAAGTACAGCTGCTTGATGATCGGGCCGTTGCCGGTCGTGCTCTGGAAGTTCGTCACGTAGTAGTTGATGCCCCAGGAGTACAGCGGGGCCAGCGTGTACCCGTGCAGCGGGTTCGTCCCGACGAACGAGTTCACCGGCTTGGCCGGGGCGTCCTGCTCGGGCAGGTACCCGACGTCGATGTTCGAGTTCGGCGCCTGGAGCACGCTGTACTCGGCCGAGTCCGTGGTGAACGGCACTTCCTGGAACTGGGCCAGGGTCGGCTTGACCGGGCCGGAGTAAGACTTGTTCGGCACGAACGTGATGTGCCCGTCCGCGTTGAACGCGCTCAGCTTCCAGGGCCCGTCCACGACCGACCACAGCGGCGAGGACGCGTAGCTGTTCAGCGTCTTGGACTGGCTGTCCAGGTACGTGTAGACGGCCTTGCAGTCGCTGACCGTGGTGGTGCAGTGGCTCGGCCCGGACGCGGTCCGGTCCCAGGCCTCCGGCATCGGGTAGATCTGCGACAGCTCGTTGTACAGGAACCAGTAGTGCGAGTAGCTCTTGTCCATCGTCATGGTCAGCTCGGTCGGGCTGACCACCTTGACGTCCTTGACCACCGAGGCCGGGAAGCCGGTGTAGCCACCGTAGTTGGCGGGCTCCGCGGTCTCCATGTTGATCCAGAACATGATGTTGGACGCGGTGACCGGCTGGCCGTTGGACCACACGTAGTGCTTGAGCGTGACCGTGACCTTGTTCCCGCTGAACTGCGGGGCGTTGGCGACGCTCAGCGACTGGTTGTAGTTCGGGGTGCTGCCCTGGCCGAACCAGTACAGCGGCCGGTACAGCAGGTCCTGCAGGTAGGCGATGTTGGACACGCTGAAGTCAGCGCTGCTGGAGTACGGGAAGATGTAGTTCGGCGTCGTCGACGGCGGCAGCGCGTAGACGGCGGTGCCGCCCTTCTCCTTGGCGCCGCTAGTGCTCGAGGAGGACGACGAACCACCGCTGCCCCCGCAGCCTGCCGCGACGAGTGCCAGCGCGGCAGCGCCGACAACCACGAGGGCAAACCTGCTGCGGAGCCTGGATCTCGGTTGTGCTTGCTGATTTGGGGCTGGCCCCATTACCACGGCTCCTTCACGCACAGGGACGGCCGGTCACGGGTAGCGCCGACCGGTCCAACAGACATGGTTGTAGTGCCGGAAGACCGGCTAATGGCTAGATCAGCACGACCCGGGGCGCACCGTCCAGAGACAGCATCAGCTTGGGACACTTTCGTGACTTGAGCGTGACAGGCACGTACTCTTCCGCGAGTACGGCCCGGTCTGCGGATAAGTTACGCATAGTCCTGGTCTTTATAGCAAATCTGCCTGCCGATGGGGGAACCGGGGGCAGGAACAGTGGCTGGGGTCGCGGCCGGGCCGCCACGGGTCAGCCGAGCTGCCGGATCGCGGCCGCCGCGGCCTCGTGCAGCCGCCTGCGCAAGGCCGCGCCCTCGGCCCGCCCGGCCGGGACCTCGACGACCCGCAGCCCGCCGCCGCGCAGCGCATCCGGCAGGTCCGCGGCCTGCTGCAGGCACAGGTAGGGCAGCCCGGCCGACTCGGCCAGTGCGCTGAGCCGGGCCCCGTGCGGGGTGCCGAAGACCCGCTCGAAGCTGTCCGGGAACGCGGCCGGCTCGAGGCCGGAGAAGATCCCGCCGCCATCGTTGCTGGCCACCACGATGACCAGGTCGGGCCGGGGTTCCCCGGGCCCGGCGAACAGGCCGGGCGCGTCGTGCAGCACGGCCAGGTCACCGAGCAGCGCCACCGCGGGCCCGCCGCCCGCGGCCTGGTGGGCCAGGGCCGCGCCGGACGCGGTGGAGATCAGCCCGTCGATGCCGCTGGCCCCACGGCTGGCCAGCACACGCAGCCCGGCCCGCGGGGTCATGTGCCGGTCCAGGTCCCGGATGGGCAGGCTGGACGCGGCCCACAGCAGCGCCCCGTCCGGCAGCGCGGCGGCCACGTCGCGGGCCAGCCGGGGCTCGGTCAGCTCCGGGCCGGCGCCAAGGATGGCGTCCACCGCCCCCCGGGCCGCCGCGTCCGCCCGCAGCCAGCCGCGCAGCCACCCGGGCGGCTGGCCCGGCGGCGGCCCGCCGGCCAGCCGGACCCGGCCCGCCACGTCGGTGGCCGACCGGGCTGGGTCGGCCCACCGGCCCGCGCCCTGGGCCAGCACCACCTGCCGGGCGCCGTGCGCGGCGGCCTGCCGCAGGAAGCCGAGCTGGCCGCGGGACAGTCCCGGCCGGCCGGCGCAGATGACCACGTCCGGGGGGTGGCCGGTGGTGAACCGCGGGTCGTCGAGCAGGTACTGGTAGGCGGTCAGCGCGGTGGCCCCCTGCCGCGCCCCGGACGACGGCTCGGCCAGCACCGGCCAGCCTGCCTGCCCGGCCAGCGCGGCCAGGGCGGCCGGCTCCGCCGTCCCATCCCCGGCCAGCACAACGCCCGCTTCGGTCCACGGCAGTTCCAGGATGCCCGGTGGGCCGGGGCCGGCGTCCCGGCCCAGCCGGGTCCACGGCGCGCCGCCCGGCCGCCCGTCGAGCGACTCCGGCCAGTCAGCGACCACCTCCCCATCGGGCAGGCCAGGCACGAGCGGGTCGCGCAGCGGCAGGTTGACCTGCACCGGCCCGGGGAACCCGCCGGCCGCCCCGGACGCGGCGGCCCACGCCCGGCAGGCCAGCGACCGCCAGTAGGCGTTCATCCCGGGGCGGGCCTCCGGCACACCCGCGTCGGCGAACCAGCGCACCGCGCTGCCGTAGAGCCGCAGCTGGTCGATGGTCTGGCTGGCGCCGGTGCCGCGCAGCTCGGGTGGCCGGTCCGCGGTCAGCAGCAGCAGCGGCACACCGGACTCGTCCGCCTCGATCACCGCCGGGTGGAAGTTGGCCGCGGCCGTGCCCGATGTGCACAGCACCGCAGCCGGCCGGCCGCTGGCCTTGGCCAGGCCCAGGGCCAGGAACGCCGCGGACCGCTCATCGATCCGGACGTGCAGCCGGAGCGGGCCACCGGCCTGGCCGCGGTCATGGAACGCCATGGCCAGCGGCGCGCTGCGCGAGCCGGGCGCGAGCACCACCTCGCGCAGCCCGCAGCGGGCCAGTTCGTCCGCGAAGACGGTGGCGAACGCGGTAGACGGGTTCATGCCGTCCCGTCGAGATACCCGGCCGCCGCGGCCAGCCGGGCCCGCCAGGGGGCCGGGTCGGCCTGCCACCTGGCCAGCCGCTCCTCGTCCAGCGCGGGGCGGCGGGCCGTCAGCAGGCCGTCCTGCTCGGCCAGCGGCTGGCCGGTGACGTCGCCGGTGAGCAGGCTCATCGTGGCCAGCCCGCACGCGTACGGCAGCTCGGGCAGGGCCGCGGCCAGCGCCACCCCAGCGGCCAGCCCGACCGACGTCTCCACCGCGCTCGACACCACGGCCGGCAGCCCGCAGGCCGCGGCGATGCGCAGCGCGCTGCGCACCCCGCCCAGCGGCTGCGCCTTGAGCACCACGATGTCGGCCGCGCCCGCGGCCCGGACCGCGAGCGGGTCCTCGGCCCGGCGGATCGACTCGTCGGCGGCCACCGGCACGTCCACCCGCTTGCGCAGCTCAGCCAGCTCGTCCAGGGTCGGGCACGGCTGCTCCGCGTACTCCAGGCCGGACCGGGACAGCTCGCCGAGCATCCGGGCCGCCGTGTCCACGTCCCAGCCGCCGTTGGCGTCGACCCGGATCCGGCCGGCCGGGCCCAGCGCGTCGCGGACCGCTTCCACCCGCGCGATGTCGGCGTGGCCCGGCTGGCCCCGCTCGGCCACCTTGACCTTGGCCGTCCGGCAGCCCGACGCGGCCACCATGCGGTGCGCCTGTTCCGGCCCGACGGCGGGCACGGTCACGTTGACCGGCACCTGGCCGCGCCGTGGCGCCGGCCAGCCGTCCCAGGCCGCCTCCAGCGCGCAGGCCAGCCAGCGGGCACACTCCCGCGGCCCGTACTCGGCGAACGGGGAGAACTCGGCCCACCCGGCCGGCCCCTCGATCAGCGCCCCCTCGCGGAGCGTGATGCCGCGGAAGCGGGTGCGCATCGGGATCGCGAACGCGCGCAGCGTGCCCAGCGCGGCGTCAACCCGATCCTGGCTCACTGGCGGCCTCCCGGTGCTCGGCCTGATCTGCCGGATAACCTTACGTCGATGAGCCCCCGCCCCCTGCACGCAGTGCTGCTGCCCGCGGCGGCGCAGGCCGGGCGGCTGCTCGAGGTGCTGGCCGCGGCGCTGGACGGCACCGGCCCGGCCGTGCTGCCGGTGGACCCGCGGCTGCCGCCGGACCGGGTCGCCGCGCTGCTCCGCGCGCTCCGCCCGGCCACCCTGGAGACTGCGGACGGCACCGAGCGGCTGGCCACCGCGCCCGCCCCGGCACTGGCCCCGGGCACGGCGGTGGTGATCGCCACGTCGGGGTCCACCGGCGAGCCGAAAGGCGCCGAGCTGAGCGCGGCGGCGCTGCGCCACTCGGCCGGGGCCAGCCTGGGCCGGCTGGCCGCGCGGCCCGGTGCGCGGTGGCTGTCCTGCCTGCCGCCCAGCCACATCTCCGGGCTGCAGGTCTTCGTCCGGTCGCTGCTGGCCGGCACCGAGCCGGTTACGGTGCCCCGGCTGGACCGCGCGGCCACGGTGACCGGGCCGGCTGCCACTACGTGTCCCTGGTGCCCACCCAGGTCCGGCACCTGCTGGACGAGCCGGGCGGGCCGGCCGCGCTGGCCTCGTTCCGCGGCATCCTGCTCGGCGGCGCTGCGGTGCCCGGCGGCCTGCTGGCCCAGGCCCGGGCGGCCGGCGCCCGGGTGGTCACCACCTACGGGATGACCGAGACGTGCGGCGGCTGCGTATACGACGGATGGCCGCTGGACGGGGTGTCGGTGCGGACCGGCCCGGACGGCCGGATCCAGCTGGCCGGGCCGGTGCTGTTCTCCGGGTACCGGGGCCGGCCCGACCTGACCGCGGCGGCCATGGACGGGCCGTGGTTCGTCACCTCCGACGTCGGCCGCGTGGCCGCGGTCGGGCGGCTGACCGTCCGCGGCCGGGCCGACGGGATGATCAACACGGGCGGGGAGAAGGTGGCCGCCGACGAAGTGGTGGCGGTGCTGGCCGGCTGCCCGGGGGTGCGCGACGTGGCGGTCACTGGCCGGCCTGATCCCGAGTGGGGCGAGCTGGTCACCGCCGTGGTGGTCCCGGCCGACCCGGCGGACCCGCCCGCGCTGGCCGGGCTCCGCGCGGCGGCGCGCGGGAAGCTGCCCGATTTCGCCGCGCCCCGCGCCCTGGTCCTGGTGCCCGCCATCCCGCTGCTCCGGTCCGGGAAGCCGGACCTGCAGGCCCTGCGGCGGCTCGCAGCCGGGAAGTGATCTGGCCCGTCCGGGCGTTAAGCAGCAAGAAGGCCCAGGGGCGGAAAGTGGCCTGGCGCACGCGCGCAGCAGCGCCGGGCCGGGAACAATCGGCTCCGCTGAGCGTTAGTACATAGTGCCCGTGCTTCACAGTAGCAAGGACTGCGGACCGCCAGAGCACACCGAACACGGAAACGTGCTGACCGAACGTGCGTAACGCACGCCCACCGAGGGAGGCGCCCGATGCCGAGGAGCGCAACCGCCAGGCGGGAGCCTGCGGTCGCCGGCGAGGCGACCAGGCGCGTGGACGAGCTGATCCAGCTTGGCCGCGGGCAGGGCTACCTGTCACTGACTGAGCTGCGCGCGGCGTTCGGGAACGCAGGCGTGAAGCCGGCCGACGGCCGGGCCATCATCCGCGAGCTGGCGGAAGCCGGGGTGCGGCTGGGTGACGAGCCGGGTGGGGGCACTGCCCCGCAGGGAGCACGGACGGGCACGGAGGACATGAAGACTGCACAGCGCACCGAATCGCCGGAAGCCACCGACGTGCCCCGGCTGGATGCCCTGGACGAGGCCGAAGTGGCCGAAGCCGAGGCGGTGGCCGCCGAACTGACCCAGGCCACCCCGGCGGAGATCCCCCAGCCCACCGCGGAAGTGGACCTGGACGACCAGACGTCGGCTATGGGCGACTCGGTGCACACGTACCTCAAGTCGATCGGCCGGACCAGCCTGCTCACCGCCGAGCAGGAGGTCAACCTGGCCAAGCGGATCGAGGCCGGCCTGTTCGCGGAGCACAAGCTGGAGACCGAGCCCGACCTGGACGAGAGCTACCGGCGTGACCTGGAAGAGGTCGCCGAGGATGGCAGGCGGGCCAAGGCGCACATGCTGGAGGCCAACCTGCGGCTGGTGGTCTCGGTGGCCAAGAAGTACAGCGACCGCGGGCTGTCCCTGCTCGATGTGGTGCAGGAGGGGAACCTCGGCCTGATCCGGGCGGTGGAGAAGTTCGACTACACCAAGGGCTACAAGTTCTCCACCTACGCCATGTGGTGGATCCGGCAGGCCATCCAGCGTGGCTTCGCCGACTCGGCCCGCACCATCCGGCTGCCGGTGCACGTGCTTGAGATGCTGAGCAAGCTGTCCCGCGTCGAGCGGGACATGCACCAGCGGCTCGGCCGCGAGCCGACGCCAGAGGAACTGGCCGTCGAGCTGGACCGCACGCCGGACCAGATCGAGGAGCTGCTGCGCACCAGCCGGCAGCCGATCAGCCTGGACTCCACCATCGGCGAGGACGGCGAGACCAGCATCGGCGACCTGATCGAGGACGTGGATGCCCCGGAGGCGTCCGAGCTGGTGGACCGCCAGCTGATGGCCGACCAGCTGCGGCACGCGCTGGACGGGCTGACCCAGCGGGAGGCCACCATCATGGCCATGCGGTTCGGCCTGTACGACGGCAACCCGCACACGCTCGATGAGATCGGCCGCGCGCTGGGGCTGACCCGGGAGCGGATCCGGCAGCTAGAGAAGCAGTCGCTGTCCAAGCTGCGCCACCCGAGCCGCGCCCAGCCGCTGCTCGATTACGCCAGCTGACTGGCCAGCGGGCAGAGTTTTACCGGCCCGGCCGGGGGTGATCCCCCGGCCGGGCTTTTCGTACAGCCACACCGTGGTCGCCCCGCCGGCCAGGTGCCACTCCCGGGCCAGCCGGAACCCGGGGGCCAGGTAGCCGGCCGCCCGCTGGCTGGGCACCGTCTGCACGACCCAGATCCGGCGCACCCGGCGCTCCCGGCGGTCCAGCACGGCCCGCGGGACGGTGCTGGCGTACAAGTGCCCGAGGGTGGCGCCGGTCCGGGCCAGGCTGACGTCGCGCAGCCGGGCGAACCCCTCCGGGTAGGCCAGATACCACGGCGGGATCGCGTGCCCCGGGTAGGCGATCGCGTCGCCCGGCCGTTCCGCGGCCCGGAGGAACTCGGCCACCGCCCGCATGCCGCCGGTCGGCACCCGGAGAGCCCACACGGCCGGGGCGGCCAGCGAGAGCACCGCGGCCAGCGCGATGACCCGGCCCGGCCGGTTCAGCGCGGCCAGCCCGGCCCCGGCCAGCAGGGCCACCGCAGGCAGGCAGAACGTCAGGTAGCGGCCGTTGTAGACCGGCTTGAGCTCGGACAGCGCCAGCAGCAGCACCGGCGGCAGCAGCAGCCAGGGGGCGGCCAGCCAGCTGAGCCGGCCGCCGCGGGCCAGGCCGGCCAGGCCGAGCAGCCCGATGGCCGCGGCGGCCGCGGCCGGCCCGGCTAGCAGCGTGGTGACCAGGTCCGTCCCGTCGTGCCAGCCCGGCCGGGGAATCCACGCGATCTGCGCTCGCTGCTGCCAGCCGATGATCGCGACCGGGGCCACGGCCAGGCTGGCCAGCCAGCGGCGCATGGTGCGCGCCCGGCCGGCCGGGGCCAGCGCAGCCAGCGCGATGGCGTGCGCGGGCAGCAGCAGCATGCCGCACAGCTGAAGGTGGCCCACGGCCACCAGGCAGCCCGCGTAACCAGCCAGCAGCCGCAGGGTGGGCCGCTCGGCCAGCCGGATGAGCAGGTAACTGGCCAGCGCCGCGGCCGCGGTGAGCAGGGCGTAAGGCCGCGCGTCGTGCGCCTGGCGGGTGACCGTGGGGAGCAGGGCGAAGACGAGCCCGGCGTACAGGCCGGCCTGGCGGGACACGAGCCGGCGGCCGATCGCGGTGACCCCGGCCGCCGCGGCCGCCATGGCCAGCGCGGACGGCAGCCGGACCGCGAACTCACTCGGCCCGGCCAGCCGGACCACCGGCCAGAGCAGCAGGTAATACAGCCCGTGCACCGCGTCGACGTGCCCGAGCAGGCGGAGCAGCTGGGGCAGCGACCGGCTGGCCGCCGAGATGGTGTCCGCCTCGTCGCCCCAGAACGGGTGCGCGGTCAGGCCCCAGAGCATCAGGGCCAGGGTGACGGCCGGCCCGGCCAGCGCGGTCCAGTCGAGCAGCCAGCCCGGTGCCCGGGGGCGCGGCCGGGTGACCGGCGGGCGGGGGCCGGCCCGCGGCGCGGCTGGCCCAGCGGCCGGCCCAGCGGCCGGCTCGGCGACCGCGGTGCCGGCCCGGGCCCGGGCCGGCCCGGATTCCTCGCGCCGTGGCCGGGAACTGTCCACGTCTCGACAACGCACGGCACACCGTGCTGTTTAACCGGGAAGCAATTCCTTGCGAAGTATTTGCCGGCAAATGACGGGCGGCCCGGATAACCCGGGCCGCCCCACTGCGTCGCGTATTCGGGCGCTTATTGGTCGGCTGCGAGCTCACCTGGTGGTAACCGGGTGGGATGCTGACCAGCGCCCGGGCCATCTTGGCCGGGGTCGGCGGCAGCCAGCGCACGTCGGTCACGGACTGGAAGCGGGTGGGCTCGCCAGCACCCCCGAACGTCTCAGTTGCGCCGATCATGCGGACCGGAAGATAGGTCGGCGTATTCACGCAGAGCGTCCACGGCGCCCGCGCGTAATGCTCGTGCACAGTTTTTCCATAGCCTGGGGAAAGCCGGATGGTAACTGGCTTCCCGGTGATCTGGATGGTTTCCAGCGCGGTCTGCAGCGGGTCGTCCCCTGGGCTGGCACTGTCACAGCGGGGCGGGCCAGCTCGTCTGAACGTACGTCGGGACTGAGGAGGCAGGCAGATGCGGATAGCAGTGGCGGGCGGGACCGGCCTGGTGGGCCGGTACGTGGCGGCCGAACTGCGTGCGGCGGGGCACGAGCCGGTGGTGATCACCCGGTCGGCGGGTGCCGACGTGATCACCGGGGCTGGCCTGGACGCCGCGCTGGACGGCGCCGCGGCGCTGGTCGACGTGACCAACACGGCCACGATGAGCGGCCGGAAAGCGGTGGCGTTCTTCACCGCGGGCACCCGGAACCTGCTGGCGGCAGGGCACCGGGCGGGCGTTGCGCATCATGTCGTGCTGTCTATCGTCGGGATCGGCCGCCCGGGCCTGACCAGCGGGTACAACGCGGGCAAGGTGCGGCAGGAGTCGCTGGTCCGGGCCAGCGGCGGGCCGGTCAGCATCATGCGGGCCACCCAGTTCCACCAGTTCATCCCGGAGCTGCTGGACCGGCTGCCAGGCCCGGTGCAGCTCGTGCCCCGGATGCGGATCCAGCCGGTGGCCGCCGGTGAGGTAGCCGCCGCGCTGGCCGCACTGGCGGCGGGGCCGCCGGCCGGGCTGGCGCCGGAGATCGCCGGGCCGGAGCCGGCTGAGCTGGCCGACCTGGCCCGCCAGCTGGGCCGGGCCCGCGGCCGCCGGCGCCCGGTGCTGCGGGTACCGGTTCCGGGCGCGGCGGGCCGGGCCATGGCCAGCGGGGCCATGCTGCCCAGCGGGCCCGGCCTGCGCGGCATGCAGACGTTCGCCGACTGGCTGGCCAGCTCACCGCGATTGGTGCAGCCAGCGTAGTACCCGCCCGGGCCGGGCCCGGCACACCAGTTCCAGCACGGCACTGACCGCCAGGGCGACCCCGAACGCGAGCAGGAAGCCGAGCCACGGCCGGTCCTCGAACGTCTTGCCGCCCAGCCGGCCGGGGAAGAAGGCATAGCTGGCCCAGATGACCCCGGCGCACAGGGTGGCGGCCGCAAACCTCGGCCACGGGTAGCGCACCACGCCGCAGGTGAACGTGACCGCGGTCCGCCCGCCGGGAATGAACCGGCAGACCCTGGCCGCGCTGATCGCGGTGGACGCGGCCGGCCGCGGCCAGTCCCTGGCCGTCGACGCGGCCCGGCTTCGGCTGGCGGCCGGCCGGACGCGATAGGGTCACCGGCGTGACTGTGCGCATCGAGGTGCTGCATGAAGTGACCGATGACCTGGTCGAGGCGTTCGCCCGGCTGCTGCCCCAGCTGTCCCGGAGCGCGCCGCCGCTGGACCGGCCCGCGCTGACCGGGATCGTCAGCTCGGCCGCGACCACGCTGTTCGTGGCCACGTCCGGGGGCCAGCTCGTGGGCACGCTGTCCCTGGTCATGTTCCGCATCCCGACCGGGCTGCGGGCCTGGATCGAGGACGTCATCGTCGATGAGACCGCCCGCGGCCAGGGCGTCGGCGAGGCACTGACCCAGGAGGCGCTGCGCCTGGCCGAGGCGGCCGGCGCGCGGACTGTGGACCTGACCTCGCGGCCGTCCCGGGAGGCCGCGGGCCGGCTGTATGAGCGGCTCGGCTTCCAGTCCCGGGAGACCCGGGCCTACCGCTACACGTTCGCGGCCGCGCCGGCCGGCCCAGTCAGCTAGCCCAGTCAGCTAGCCCAGTCAGCCAGCCCAGTCAGCCAGCCCAGTCAGCCAGCCCAGCCGGCCAGCTCGGCCACGGCGGCCAGCAGCCGGTCCACGTCAGACCGGTCGTTGTAGTGCACCAGGCCGGCCCGCACCGCACCGCCCTGGTCGCGGAGGCCGAGCGCGCCGGTCAGCTCCCAGGCGTAGTTGTGCCCGGCCCACACGTTCACCCGCCGGCCGGCCAGGAACTGGGCCACCTGGTCCGGGGTATGCCCGGCCACGGTGAAATACGCGGTAGGGGCGCGGCTGGCCGCCTTGCCGTAACTGGTCACGTGGCTCATCCCGGCCAGCCCATCCTGCAGCACCCCGAACAGTTCCTGCTCATACGCTTCCACCGCGGCCATCGAGGCCAGCAGCCGCTCCCGCCGGGAGCCAGCCCCGGGGCCGCCGAGCTGAGCCAGGTGATCGACGGTGGCGGTGACCGCGGCCAGGTCGGCGAACGGCGGGGTGCCCTGCTCGAACCGCTCCGGCACCGTGTCCGGGGCGGGCCGCAGCTTGTCCGGGCGCAGCGACTCGAGCAGGGCCGGGTCCGCGATCACCGCACCCACGTGCGGGCCCGACCACTTGTACGCGCTGGTCGCGTAGAAGTCGGCGCCCAGCGCGGCGACATCGACCGGCATGTGCGGGGTGGCGTGCACGCCGTCCACGTAACTGAGCGCGCCCACGGCCCGGGCCGCGGCCGTGATGGCGGGCACGTCGGGCCGCGAGCCCAGCACGTTACTGGCCGCGGTCACCGCGACCAGCCGGGTCCGCCCGGAGAGCAGGCCTGCGTACTGGCCGGCCGGCAGTTCCCCGGTCGACGTGTCGACCTCGGCCCAGCGCACCGTGGCCCCGGCCCGCTCCGCGGCCTGCAGCCACGGCCGCACGTTGGCGTCGTGGTCCAGCCGGGACACCACCACCTCGTCGCCCGGGCCCCAGTCCCGGGCCAGCGTCCCGGCCAGCCGGTAGGTGAGCGTCGTCATGTTCGGGCCGAGGATCACCCCGGCCGGGTCGCCGCCGGTCAGGTCGGCCACTGCCGCGCGGCAGCCGGCGGTCAGCGCGGTCGAGCGCAGGCTGGCCGGGAACCGGCCGCCGGCGTTGCCCAGCCCGGACCGGTACGCGGCGCTGATCGCGTCCAGCACGGCGACCGGGACCTGGGTGCCGGCGGCACCGTCCAGGTACGCGAAGCCATCGGCCAGCGCCGGATAGGCGGCCCGCACGGCAGCCACGTCGAATGCCATCAGGGCAGGTCCTTCCCGCTCAGCGCAGCAGACCCGGATCCGCGGGGGCGCTGCCAGGCGGGATCCGGCCGGATGAACGCAGCATCGCATGCCATGGATCCCCGGCCCCAGCCGGCCCGTCCCCGCCCCCGGTCCCAGCCCGCCCGGCCCGCCCGGCCCGGCCAGGTCCGGGCGCAGCCGCCGCCCGGGCCGGCGCCCCGCCAACCGGCACCGGCAGCCCC
Source organism: uncultured Actinomycetes bacterium (assembly GCA_963834515.1). GTDB lineage: Bacteria > Actinomycetota > Actinomycetes > Streptosporangiales > Streptosporangiaceae > RYN-230. The sequence continues at coordinate 824,489 of CAWICB010000007.1, forward strand.
GGCCCGGCCAGCGGCAGGTGCGGCTTGCCGGCCCGCCAGCCGCTGAGCAGGATGTCCGGGTCGGCCGGCCGGTAGTCCTTGCCCTGGGCCTGGGCCAGATCCCAGGCGTGCAGATGCCACTCGGCGCAGGCGGCCCCGGCCATCCCGCCCACCGTGACCGGCGTGTCCTGGTACTGGTGGTGCGGCAGGTCCCAGATGGGCAGCAGGCGCTGCGCGTAGGACCGCGCGGAACTGGCGAACGCCGCTATGTGCTCGGGCCCGGACGCCTCGGGCAGCGCAGCCAGCTCGGCCGCGTTCTGCCGGGCCAGCTTCCGGGCCAGCGTGTCCGGGTGCGCACCGGTGGCCATCAGCCGGGCCAGCCGGCTGGCCGGTGCGTCGTCCAGGTACTCGTGGAAGTCGTCGGCTACACAGCGCAGGTGGCCGGCCAGGTCGGCGACCCGCCATTCCGGGCATGGCGACGGCGCCGCCCAGTCCGCGTCGGTGAACAGGGCGGAAATCTGGCATATCACGGTGACGCCGCCGTGATAAGCGGCCAGCGCCGGGCCGGGTGACCAGCCCGGCGCGGGACGCCTGCCCCCACGATCCGTGCCCTCCACGGTCCCTCCCTGCCGGCCTCCGGGCACCGGCGCGCGAGTCTCCCGGGGCTAGCCAGCGTGCCAGAGTTGACAGGCCGCCGCTACCCGCCCGCCGGATCTAGGCGATGGAGTGACACTCCCGTTACTTCACGACTCACCCCGGTCCCGGCCGGTATGGCCGTCTTGCGGTCTGCCCCGGGCCCGCCGTACGGGCCGTCAGCCAGGGAAAATTCAGGTGACATGCGGGCAGCGCACAGCTAGCGTCTGGGTAATGCCCCCACCAAAACCTGCCCCTGGCACGCCTGCCCGGAGCGGGGCTGGCGACGCCGCGGGGACGCCTCTCGCCGCGCTCTGGCGGGCCCGCAGCTACCTGCGCCCATACCGCTGGCAGCTCGCGTTCATGCTGGCCGCCGCGATCGTGGCCGTGCTCAGCGAGATCGCCATCCCGCTGCTCACCAAGGCGATGATCGACGGGGCGATCAGTCAGGGCCGCCGGGACCTGCTGCTGCCGATCGGCGCGGCCGCCGTCGGCCTGGGCGTCGTGCAGGCCGCACTCAACTTCCTGCGCCGCTGGGTGCAGGCCAGCGCGGTGACCGGGATGGAGCAGGCCATGCGGGCCGACATCTACGCCCACCTGCAGCGGCTGCCGCCCGCCTTCCATGACGAGTGGCAGTCCGGCCAGCTGCTGTCCCGGGCCACCACCGACCTGTCCGCGATCCGCCGGTTCGCCGGCTTCGGCACCATCTTCCTGATCACCAACACGATCACATTCATCGCCGTGGTTGCGCTGCTGATCAGGCTCAACTGGTGGCTGGGCCTGATCACCGGCACGGTGTTCGTGCCGGTGGTGTGGGCCAGCACCCGGTTCCAGCGCCTGTACCGGGTGCTGTCCCGGCGGTCCCAGGACCAGCAGGGTGACCTGGCCACCTACGTAGAGGAATCAGCTACCGGGATCCGGGTGCTCAAGGCGCTCGGGCGGGGCGGCGAGGCGGCCACCCAGCACGCCGGCCAGGCCGGCCAGGTATTCGGCACCGAACTGGCCAAGGCCCGGCTGCGCAGCACATTCTGGGCCGGCCTGGACCTCATCCCGAACGCGATGATCGGCGTGCTGCTGCTGCTCGGCGCCATCGCCGTCAGCCGGCACGAACTGACCCTGGGCGGCCTGGTCGCGTTCATCACGCTGACGCTGATGCTGCTCTGGCCGATCGAGTCGATGGGCTACATCCTGGCCGGCGGGCAGGAGGCCGCCACCGCGGCCCAGCGCATCTACGAGATCCTGGACACCGAACCCTCGATCACCAGCCCGGTAGGACGACCTGCACTCGCCGCCGAGGCGGGGCCCGCCGCAGGCGGGTGCTGGCCGGGCCGGCGTTCGGCGCGCGGCGGCGAGCAGGGGGGTCCGGGGGGTCGGCCCCCCGGGCAGACACCGCGTTCGGCGCGCAGCGGCGAGCGGGCCAGCAGAGCGGGGGGGCACCCCCCTGGGCCAGCCCTCCTGCACTTTGACCGGGTCGGGTTCCGCTACCCGGGCGCGGAGCACGCCTTGCTGCGCGGCGTCTCGCTGACCGTGGAGCCGGGCCAGACCGTAGTGCTGGCCGGGGCCACCGGGGCGGGCAAGACCACGCTGCTGCAACTGGTGCCCCGGCTGGCCGACGCCACGTCCGGCGCGGTGCTGCTCGACGGCGCCGACGTCCGCCGGCTGCCGCTGGCCGAGCTGCGGACCCGGGTCGGCTGCGCGTTCGAGGACCCGACCCTGTTCTCCGCCAGCGTGCGGGAGAACGTGAGCTACGGCGCGCCGGATGCGGATGACGAGGCCGTCGAGGCCGCGCTGGCCATGGCCCAGGCGGGCTTCGTGCACGATCTGCCGTGGGGGCTGGACACCCGGATCGGCGAGCAGGGCATGGCGCTGTCCGGCGGCCAGCGGCAGCGGGTGGCCCTGGCCCGGGCCATCCTGGCCCGGCCCTCCCTGCTGATCCTGGACGACCCGCTGTCCGCGCTCGACGTGCACACCGAGGCCAAGGTGAGCGAGGCGCTCAGCGGGCTGCTCGCCGAGACCACCGCACTGGTGGTGGCGCACCGCCCGTCCACCGTCATGCTGGCCGACCGGGTCGCGCTGCTCCGCGACGGGGTCATCGCGGCCACCGGCACGCACGGCCACCTGATGGCCACCCAGCCCCGGTACCGGGATCTGATGAGCGGGTCCGGCGACCTCGACCGCGGCGAACCGGAGCCCGGCGCGCAGGAGGCGTCGTGACCAGCACCCAGGCCTGGCGCGGGATCGCCGCCGAGGACGCCGAGCAGATGACGGCCGGGCTGGCCGCGCTGCTCCGGGGCCGGGCCCGGCGGCTGCTGGTCAGCCTGCTCCGGCCGCAGCGCGCCCGGGTGACCGGCACGCTGCTGCTTATCGTGACCGCCGACCTGGCCGCGCTGGCCGGCCCATGGCTGGTCGGCGTGGCCATCGACAGTGGCATCCCCCCGCTGCTGCACGGCGGCCAGCTGGGGCCGCTGGTCCTGTCCGTGGCCGGTTTCGTGGCTGCGGTGCTGATCCAGGCGGTCACCACCCGGGCGTTCATCTTCGAGATGGGCCGGATCGGCGAGACCGTGGTCATCGAGCTGCGGCGGCGGCTGTTCACCCATTTCCAGCGGCTGCCGGTGGCTTTCCACGAGCACTACACGTCGGGCCGGGTGATCTCCCGGCAGGTGTCCGATATCGACTCGATCTCCGACCTGTTCAACGATGGCCTGGACGCCCTCGTCTCGGCCACGTTCTCCCTGGTGCTGGTCGGTATCGGCATGCTGCTGCTGGACTGGCCGCTGGCCCTGGTGGTGCTGGCCGGGTTCGGCCCGTTGGCCTGGCTGACCATCTGGTTCCGCCGCGAGTCCGCGCTCGCCTACCGGCGGACCAGGGAAACCATTGCGCAGGTCATCGTGCACTTCGTGGAGACGTTCGGCGGCATCCGCGCGGTGCAGGCGTTCCGCCGGGAGAACCGCAACGAGGAGATCTTCGCCGACCAGAACGCCCAGTACGCCGCGGCCAGCCTGCGCTCGTCGCGGCTGCTCGCGGTGTACTCGCCGGGCATCACGCTGGTCGGCAACGTGGCCACCGGCGTCGTGCTGTGCTACGGCGGGCTGCGCGTCATCGACGGTGACATCAAGGTCGGGGTCCTGGCCACGTTCCTGCTCTACCTGGGCCGGTTCTTCGACCCGCTGCAGGACCTGTCGCAGTTCTACAACTCGTTCCAGTCCGCGGCGGCGGCACTGGAGAAGGTCTCCGGCGTGCTGGACGAGCAGCCCGCGGTGCCCGAGCCCAGCGCGCCGGTGCGGCTGCCCGCCGGCCGTGGCGGGGGCCGCGCAGTGCGCTTCGCCGGGGTGCGGTTCGGCTACCGTGATTCGCCCGTGCTGCCCGGCCTGGACCTGGACATCCCGGCCGGGCAGACGGTCGCCCTGGTCGGCGCGACCGGCGCGGGCAAGACCACCATCGCCCGGCTGCTGGCCCGCTTCTACGATCCCGTGGCCGGGCAGGTGCTGCTCGACGGGGTGGATCTGCGGGACGTCGCCGACCGGGACCTGCGCCGGGAGGTCATCCTGGTCACCCAGGAGAACTTCGTCTTCTCCGGGTCGGTGGCGGACAACATCGCGCTGGGCCGGCCCGGCGCCAGCCGCGCCGAGATCGAGGCCGCGGCGCAGGCCATCGGCGCGGACCGGTTCATCGGCGGGCTGCCCGGCGGGTACGGCGCCGACGTCGGGAAGCGCGGTGGCCGGCTGTCCGCCGGGGAGCGGCAGCTCATCTCGTTCGCCCGTGCCTTCCTGGCCTCCCCGGCCGTCCTGGTTCTTGACGAGGCCACCTCGCTGCTGGACATCCCCAGCGAGCGGACGGTGCAGGCCGCGCTGCGCACCATCCTGGCCGGGCGGACCGCGATGATCATCGCGCACCGGCTGTCCACGGTGGAGATCGCCGACCGGGTGCTGGTGCTCAGCGCGGGCCAGATCATCGAGGACGGGCCGCCCGGCGTGCTGCTGGCCGGCGATGGCGCGTATTCCGCGCTGCACGCGGACTGGCGGGACAGCCTGGCCTGACGGCGCAGGTCAGGCGTGGCGATTGCCGGGACACCGGCGGGAGCGGCCCTGGCACCCATCGCACTACTTCGCCCGGTGAGCCCACCGTGGCCGGGCCTGCCCAGGCGGCCAGGCCGTAGCGGGCCGGGCCGGCCGATCGGCTAGTCTTTTGTGCCGGTACCGCAGCAGCGGCGTGAGGCAGGAGCAAACGTGATCGCGAGACGCAAGCCGATCAGCCAGGAGGCCGGCCAGATGCTGGCCGCCGACCAGGCACTCGCCGCCCGCTTCGATGAGCTGCTCGACGCCGCCCGGGCCGCGGAACAGGAACTGCGGGACGCGCAGGTGGCCAGCGCACCGCTCGAGGATCAGTACCGGCTGGCCAAGGCGCTGGACGCGGCGCTGACCGAGGCGATGCGGTCGGCCTACGCGGCGGAGCGGGTGACCATCGGCCCGCGCGGCTACGAGGACCGCATCTACCGGCGCAAGGCCAAGGCCACCTCACCCGTGCGGGCCTGGTCGATGGAGGCCGAGCGGCTGCTCACCCTGCGGGAAAGCCACCGGCTGACCGGCATCCCGCGGCTGCCGCGTAAGCCAGCCGCCTGATTGTTCATCCGCCGGCCGGCGTGTCGCATCTGCTCTAGTCCCGTCTGGTTATTGGCTACTAGTAACAAAGAGTGACTCAATAAATCGTCACAACGGACTATGTCGCGCGCTGTGTTCGGCCGGCACACTAACATGTGATCAGCACCACAGCCAGACACTGACCAGGAGGCACGCGAATGTGCCCGCATAAGCCACCGTGCCCAGACGCGCGAGCGCTGGACCGTGAGGCAGCCAGGACCGTAGTCAGCCACCCTGAGCAGGGCTGGAGCCTGCTCTGCAACGGCATCGTCGTGTTCGAGGACACGGGTGAGCTGCTGCCTGGCGGGGACACTATTGGTCCCCATCGGCCCACAGATGTGAGCGCAAACAGCCATATCGTCCCCGCGGCTGGCACCCCGGCCGCGGCGGCCTCGGCTCCTGCCGAGCCCGCCGCCTAGCAGCCGCCGCACGGCACCGTCCCCGCACGGCACCGTCCCCGCACGGCACCGCCCCCGCGCGGCACCGTCCCCGCGCGGTACCGTGCGCTCCCGGCACCGCCCGGCCCCACCTCGCGGCCCAGGCCCACCGCCTGCCCGCCGCGCTCAGCCCCCGCGAAAGCCCGGCCCCCGCGCGGGGCGCCGGTGACGGCTGCCCGCGCCCATCGCGCCGGGCCAGCCCGCCGCCCGTGCCGTGCCGTGCTCAGCGTGGCAGGCCAGCGCACCGCCCGTGCCGTGCTCAGCGTGGCGGACCGGCCCCGACCACCTCGTACCGTGGTCAGCGTGACCGGAAGCCGGGCCCGCGCCCTGCTGGCCCGGTATGCGGCCTCCTGGCTGTACCTGGGCGGCTTCATCCTCGCCGGGCTGGTGTACGCGGCCCTGCCCGGGCGGGATCAGCATGCGGTGCTGTGGTGGGCCAGCACCGATGTGGTCAACCTGCACCACGACCCGGCCGGCTGCCTGGTGGCATCGGCGTTCGTCACCGGGGGCAGCTGGCTGGCCTGGCCCGCGCTGATCGCGCTGGCCCTGTTCGGCGCCAACCAGGTGCTCGGCAACTGGCGTACCGTGGCCGTCTGCGCGGCCGGGCAGGTGGTCGGCACGCTGGTCAGCGAGGGCATCGTGGACTACCGGGTGGGGCACGGGCTGCTGCCTGCGGCCAGTGCCCGCATCCTGGACGTGGGCCCGTCCTACGTGGTGGTGTCCGCGGCCACCGTGGCGCTGCTGTACGGGTCGCGGTGGGCCCGGGTGGCGGCGGCCGCCGATTTCGCCATCCTGGTGTTCGCCGGGCGCATCTTCTCCGGGCTCGCCGCGCTCCAGGTGGCCGCGGTCGGGCACACCACGGCCATCGTGGTCGCGGCCGTCCTGGGCAGCGCCCTGGTGTGGCAGCAACGGCGCGGCCCGCAGGCCCAGCCCGGCGTCCCGCGGCCGCTCACTTAGCCAGCAGCTTCCGGAGCCAGGACCCGGCCGCCCGGCCGACCGCGGCCGGGTGCCTGGACAGCGCATGCGTCTCCCCGTCCAGCACCACCACCCGCCGGCCGGCCGCCCGCCGCGGGATGCCGAACGGGTCGTTCCGGCCGTTGATCACCAGCACGTCGGTGCCCGCCATGGCCAGCTCAGCGGCCCGGGACCGGTCTGGCCGACCGGGTGGGTGCAGCGGGAAGGCCAGCGCGATCACCCCGCGGGCCCCGGCCGCGGCCGCGGTCCGGCAGGCCACCCGGGCCCCGTTGCTCCGCCCGCCCTGGATCAGCGGGACCTGCGGGCTGGCGGTGGCCGCCCGGAGCGCGCAGATGACCTCGGCCCAGGCCGCGTCCTGGCGCTCCGCGTTGCCCGGGGCCCGCTGGCCCTTGACCCGGTACGGCTGCGTGACCAGGGCCACCAGGCCGCCGAGCCGCAGCCCCGCGTCGCGGACGGCCAGCACGTCGGGGGTGGCCGCCCGGCCGCCCGAGCCATGCGTCAGTATCAGCAGAAACGCCGGGCCCGCCGCCGCGTCCGGCGGCCCGGCCAGCTCGGCCAGGGCCGGCCCCTCGGCGGTGATGATCTCCACGCGGCGTCATCGTAGCCGGTACGGTCAGCCCGGCCGGGTCCCCGGGCCGGGGAACCGGCCCGGAAGCAGGCGGGGAACCGGCCCGGGGAACGGGCCCGGGGACAGGCCGGCGACCCGTGCCCGGACGGCCAGTTCAGGGCAGCCCGGTGAGGTCCACCACCTCCAGCTGCCCGGAGCCGAAGCAGGTCACCAGTAGCCTCCCGCCGCCGGGCGCCACCGTCATCTCACGTGGGAACAGGCCGGCCGGCAGGAACCCGGCCAGCGCCGGCCGGCCAGCAAGCGCGTCGCGCACCCGGACCACGGCCAGGCTGGTGCTCGCGCCGGGAGCGTGGAACCGGTCGGAGTCGGCGACCACGATCTGGCGGCCGTGATCCACCAGGGCCAGGCCGACCGGTGCCTCCCCCACCCCGGCCCGGGCGATCAGCGACCGCGCTGGGTGGCTGCGCAGCCGGGCGGCGGAGAAGCCCAGCAGCGTGTCGCTGCCGCGGGCGGTCACCCAGACCACCGCGCCGCCGGCAGATGTGATCACCCGGACCGGCTGGCAGCCCGCCGCCACCGTGGCCACGACCGAGTGGGCCGGGTCGGTGGCCGCGGCCCGGACGCTGATAACAGACAGGCTGCCCTGGCCAGCCGGGCCCGGTGCGGCCCCGCGGGCGAGCTCGCTGGTCCCGTACAGCCACCGCCCGTCCGGCGAAAGGGCCAGCCCGACCACAGCCTGGCCCGCGGGGATGGCACCGATGTAGTCGGCCGGCCCGAAGCCGTGGGCCAGCGCGCGGCGCAGGCTGAACACGGCGATCTCATCCGAGTACTCCAGGCTGACGAAGGCCAGCCGGCTGTCGTGGGTCACGGCGACCTCGATGGCGCCCACGCCGCGCGGCGCGGCCAGCGTGCCGAGCACCGCGTGCGGGCGGCCCTGCTCGGCCGCGGCCACGTCGATGACCACCGCACCGCGATCCGAGGCGGCCAGCAGGTACCGGCCACCGGAGGTCAGCGTCTCGCCCGCCAGCTGGGCGCCGGGCACGGTGACGGCCCGGGCCCGGGTGAACACCAGCCCGTGGCCGGCCCGGAGCACCTGCACCGTGGGCCCGGCCCCCGACACGAACGCGAACCGGCCATCCGGGGGGACCGCCACGCCGAACGGGTCACCACCCACCCGGACCAGAACCCGGGCGGCAGCCAGCCGCGGTGCCGCCGTGGTCGCGGTCGTGCAGCCTGGGAGGCCAGGCGGTGCCGCGGTCCGGGCGCCGGAGGCGGCTAACCCGGCGGCCGTGGAAGCTACTGCCGGGTGGGCAGGCCCGGCCGGGGCGGGTCCCGCACCGCACGCGCTCACTGCCAGTGCGGCCAGCGCAGCCAGCCCGGCCAGCCGCGGCCCTCTCATGCCCTGATCCTAGGCCCGCGCGGAACGGTCGCCGCTAGACGTCGAGCAGCTTCTTCAGGAACTGGCCGGTGTAGCTCTCGTCAACCTGGGCCACCTGCTCCGGCGTGCCGGTCGCGATGACCTCGCCGCCCCGCGACCCGCCATCCGGGCCGAGGTCGATGACCCAGTCCGCGGTCTTGATCACGTCGAGGTTGTGCTCGATCACGATGACCGTGTTCCCGCCGTCCACCAGCCGGCCCAGCACACCGAGCAGCTTGCGGATGTCCTCGAAGTGCAGCCCGGTGGTCGGCTCGTCCAGCACGTAGATGGTCCGCCCGGTGGACCGGCGTTGCAGCTCGGAGGCCAGCTTGACCCGCTGCGCCTCGCCGCCGGACAGGGTCGGCGCCGGCTGGCCCAGCCGGACGTAGCCGAGGCCCACGTCGACCAGCGTCTTCAGGTGCCGGTGGATGGCCGGGATGGCCTCGAAGAACCCGGCCGCCTCCTCGATCGGCATGTCCAGCACCTCGGCGATGGTCTTGCCCTTGTAGTGCACGGCCAGCGTGTCGGTGTTGTACCGGGCGCCGTGGCACACCTCGCAGGGCACGTACACGTCCGGCAGGAACTGCATCTCGATCTTGATGGTGCCGTCCCCGGCGCACGCCTCGCAGCGGCCGCCCTTGACGTTGAACGAGAACCGCCCGGGCTGGTACCCGCGGACCTTGGCCTCGGTGGTCGCCGCGAACAGCTTCCTGATGTGGTCGAACACCCCGGTGTAGGTGGCCGGGTTGGACCGCGGGGTGCGGCCGATCGGGCCCTGGTCCACGTGCACCACCTTGTCCAGGTGGTTCATCCCGGTGACCCGGATGTGCCTGCCCGGCACGGTGCGCGCGCCGTGCAGCTCCCGGGCCAGCGACTGGTACAGGATGTCGTTGACCAGGGTGGACTTCCCGGACCCGGACACCCCGGTGACCGCGATCAGGCAGCCGAGCGGGAACGCTACGTCCACGTTCTTCAGGTTGTGCTCGCTGGCCCCCTTGACCACCACTTCCCGGGACTTGGACCGCTTGCGGCGCTGGGCCGGCACCGGGATGCCCATCCGCCCGGTCAGGTACGCGCCGGTCAGTGACTCCGGGCTGGCCATCAGGTCGGCCACTGTGCCAGACACCACGATGTTGCCGCCGTGCTCCCCCGCGCCCGGGCCGATGTCGACCACCCAGTCGGCGGCCCGGATGGTGTCCTCGTCGTGCTCCACCACGATCAGCGTGTTGCCCAGGTCGCGCAGCCTGACCAGGGTGTCCAGCAGCCGGTGGTTGTCCCGCTGGTGCAGCCCGATGGACGGCTCATCGAGCACGTACAGCACGCCAACCAGCCCGGACCCGATCTGGGTGGCCAGCCGGATCCGCTGCGCCTCACCGCCGGCCAGCGTGGCCGACGCCCGGTCCAGGGACAGGTAGTCCAGGCCCACGTCGAGCAGGAAGCCGAGCCGGGCGTTGACCTCCTTGAGGATCCGCCCGGCGATCTGCATGTCCCGGCCGGACAGCTCCAGGCTGAGCAGCAGCTTGGCCAGCTCGCCGATGGGCAGCGCGCACAGGTCGGCGATGGACCGCCCGTCCACGGTCACGGCGAGCGCGATCGGCTTGAGCCGGGACCCGTGGCAGGACGGGCAGGGCACCTCACGCATGTAGCCGGCGAACCGCTCCCGGCTGGAGTCGGACTCGGCCTCCGAGTGCCGCCGCTCGATGTACGGGATCGCGCCCTCGAACGAGGTGTAGTACGACCGCTCCCGGCCGTACCGGTTCTTGTACCGGACGTGTACCTGGTTGTCGTACCCGTTGAGCAGGGCCTTCCGGGCCGCGGCCGGCAGCCGGTGCCAGGGCGTGTCGATGCTGAACCCCATGGCCGCACCCAGCGCCTCGATCAGCCGGGTGAAGTAGTCGCTGACGTGGCCGCCGCTCCACGGCCCGATGGCGCCGTCGGCCAGCGTCCGTGTCCGGGTCCGGCACGACCAGGTCGGGGTCCACCTCCATCCGGGTGCCCAGCCCGGTGCAGTCCGGGCAGGCTCCCCACGGGGAGTTGAACGAGAACGACCGTGGCTCCAGCTCCTCGAACGACAGGTCGTCGTACAGGCAGGCCAGGTGCTCGGAGTACATCCGCTCCCGGTGCGGGTCGTCTTCCGGCAGGTCCACGAAGTCGAGCAGCACCACGCCGCCGGACAGCGCCAGCGCCGTCTCCACCGAGTCGGTCAGCCGCCGCCGGGCGTCCGCCTTGACCGACAGCCGGTCCACCACCACCTCGATGGTGTGCTTCTCGTACTTCTTCAGCGCGGGCAGCCCGGTGCCGTCCGTGCCCACGCTGTCCAGCCGGATGACCGTGCCGTCCACCCGGGCCCGGGAGTAGCCCTTGATCTGCAGCTCCCGGAGCAGCTCGGTGTACTCCCCCTTGCGCCCGCGGATGACCGGGGCCAGCACCTGGAACCGGGCCCCCTCGTCGAGCTCCAGCACCCGGTCCACGATCTGCTGCGGGGTCTGCCGGGCGATCGGCCGCCCGCAGATCGGGCAGTGTGGCTTGCCCACCCGGGCGTACAGCAGCCGCAGGTAGTCGTAGACCTCGGTGATCGTGCCCACGGTGGACCGCGGGTTCCGGCTGGCCGCCTTCTGGTCGATGGACACGGCCGGTGACAGGCCGTCGATGAAGTCGACATCAGGCTTGTCCATCTGGCCGAGGAACTGCCGGGCGTACGCGGACAGCGACTCCACATACCGCCGCTGGCCTTCGGCGAAGATGGTGTCAAAGGCCAGGCTCGACTTCCCGGATCCGGACAGCCCGGTAAAAACGATCATGGAATCGCGCGGCAGATCCAGCGACACATCCTTCAGGTTGTGCTCGCGTGCGCCGCGGACGACGAGACGATCAGCCACTGCGTTCAGTTCTCCGGATCATGATGGGGAGACCCCTGGTCGGCACGGGACACGACATGCTATTCGGGGCCACTGACAAAACACCGAACCCGCCGCCAGGCTTCCCGGCTGCTGTGCTCACCACCCTGCCCCCAGCTCCTGCCCCCGCCACGGCCGGCCCCCGGTCCTTCCAGGGTGCCATCCCGTGGGAGAGGATGGCCCCGAACCCAGCCAAAGGAGCCCTGTGGACGGCGAAATCGGCGCCCAGCTGACGCTCATCCAGGAGTCAACCGGCCGGCTGGCCGGCACGGCCAGCGGGCTGACCGACGCGGACGCGGCCGGGCCGTCCCAGCTGCCTGGCTGGACCCGGGGGCACGTGCTCACCCACCTGGCCCGCAACGCGGACGGCCTCCGCAACCTGCTGCACTGGGCGCGGACCGGCACGAAGACGCCGATGTACCCGAGCGAGGCGGCCCGCGACCAGGACATCGCGGCCGGCGCTGGGCGGAGCGCCGCGGACCTGGCCGCGGACCTGCAGCGCAGCGCGGCCGCGTTCGCCGAGGCGGCCGCCGGGCTGCCCGCCGCGGCCTGGGCGGCCCAGGTCGAGCGGCGCGGCTATCCGTTCCCGGCCCGGCAGATCCTCCGCATCCGGCTGTCCGAGCTGGAGTTCCATCACGTAGACCTGGCGGCCGGCTACCAGCCGGACGGCTGGCCCGCCGAGTTCGTGAGCTACGCGCTGCCCCAGGTGGCCGCGTCGTTCGCGGGCCGCCCGGACATGGCCGCCTGCCGCCTCGTCCCGGACGGCGGGCCGGGCAGCTTCCTGGTCGGCCCGGCCGCCCAGGACCCGCCGGCCGTGCTCGTGCAGGGCCCGCCGGGGCGCCTGCTGGCCTGGCTGTCCGGCCGGGCCGGCGGCGCCGGGCTGCGGGTCACCGGGGCGGACGCCGTGCCGGTGCCGCCGCCGTGGGGGTAGCCGCGACCTATCCGACCGCAACCCGACCCAAGGAGACACTGGTGGCCTACACCGGGAACGTGACGGCCGGCGGCCCGCCGGACACGCGGGAACTGCCGGGCCTGACCGTGACTAAGCTGTCCGTCGGCCCGATGGACAACAACGCCTACCTGCTCACCGACCCGGAGACCGGCGAGGCCGTGCTCATCGACGCGGCCAACGACGCGGGCCGGCTGCTGGCGCTGATCGGTGACCGCCCGCTGCGCCGCATCATCACCACCCACCAGCACTGGGACCACTGGCAGGCGCTGGCCGAGGTCCAGGCGGCCACCGGTGCCGAGACGGTGGCCCACCCGGCCGACGCCGCCGAGCTGCCCATCAAGGTCACCACCCTGGTACCTAACGCCAGCACGGTGCCGGTCGGCGCCACCAGCGTCTCGGTCATCCACCTGCGCGGGCACACACCAGGCAGCATCGCGCTGCTGTACGACGCGGGCGGGCAGCTGGCCGGGACGCCGCACCTGTTCACCGGCGACTCGCTGTTCCCCGGCGGCCCGGGCAACACCCAGGGCGACCCGGAGCGGTTCAGCCAGCTCATGGACGACCTGGAGGAACGGGTGTTCGGCCCGCTGCCCGACGGCACCTGGATCTACCCCGGGCACGGCCAGGACACCACGCTGGGCGCCGAGCGGCCGCACCTGGCCGAATGGCGGGCGCGCGGCTGGTGAGCCACGGCCGCCCGGCCGATGATCGTGGCCAGCAGCGGCCCCAGCGGGCGCTGACCGGCCACGATCATGGGAACAGGAACGTGATCCGCAGCATGGCCTGGCCGCTGGGCTGCCGCAGCCTGGCCACGCTGGCCGGGCGGTACCGGGCTGGCTCGGCCAGCAGTGCTCGGGCCAGCACGCGCAGGTTGTCCGGCTGGCGGGCGGTGCCGAAGCCGGCCGGCGCGATGTCAGCGGTGCGCAGCGGCAGCCCCGCGCTCGCGCCGGCCGGCCCGGCCGGGAAGTCGACGACCCGCAGCGGATGCCCGGCGGCCAGCGCGGCCAGGTCGGCCAGCACCCGGCTGTCGGCCTGGCCCGCGGCCAGCACCTGGCGCGCCGCGGCCGACGGGTGCAGCCGTGGGCTGCGCAGCAGCCGGCGGCCGGCCGATGCCGCGGCTGACTGGGCGGCCCGCAGGCTGGCCTGGTAGGCGGCAGCACCGTCCGGCGCCACCACCCGGACGGCCGTCCCGGCGCGGCCGGTGCCGAAGCTGGCCAGCACGCCCGGCGCGTCCACGCTGGCCAGCCGGGCACCGTACTTCTGCCGCACCGCGGCGGTGGACACCAGCACGTTGCTGCCCAGCGGCCCGGCCGTGCCGACCCCGAGGTACAGCAGCTGGCTGGCGGGCAGGCCGGCCCGCGCCAGGGCGGCGCACATCTGCGGGTCGCAGCCCACGATCGCGCCCGGGGCGACCTGCTGTGCCACCCACGCCGCGGCGGCCGCCCGGGCGGCCGCGGCCACCCGGCTGGCGGCCAGCTGGCGCGCCTGATCGCGGGTGGCCCGGGCCCTGGGCGCCGGGGCGGCGCCTGGTCCGGGGCTGGACCCGGTGCTCAGCGCTACGGCGATGGCGGCCCCGGCCAGCAGCACCACGGCCACGGTCACCGCGGCGATGAACCGCCGGCCGCCCCGCCCGCGGCGCTGCCACCACAACCGGACGGTGGTGGCCAGCACGGCGCCCCACGACGGAGGGGCGGTACTGGGCCGGGACGGCCGCCCCCCGGAACCCCCGGCCCCCGATCGCCGCTGCGCGCCGAGGCTGGCTGCGCCGGCCGCGGCCGGGACTGGTCAGCGTTCCCCGGCTCCTGTGGCGCAGCCGGTTCGGCCGGCTCCCCCGGCTCGCGGTCCTGCTCGTCCAGCCCGGCCGAACCGTGCCCGGCCTCGCTGTGCTCCCCGGCCAGCGCCCTCGCCTCCTGGGTCACGCTCACGTCCTGCACTGAGAAGAATCACTGCGTCCTGGGCGGCGCGGTGGCCGGGAGGACACCCGAATCCCAGGGAGCCTAGCGGAGCACAGCCAGGCCCGGCATTTCAACCGGAATAGCGCGATGTCGCCGGGCCACTACATACCGCTGGGTAACTACTCCGGCTGGCCTGGCGGTCAGTGGATCTGCACGCTGAACACCACCACGTTGCTCAGATACGTCCGGGTGGCGTAGTCGAACGTGCCGCCGCAGGTGATCAGGTGCAGTTCCGGGTCAGGGGTGGGCCCGTACACCCGGCCGGTGGGGAAGCGGGCCTTGGCGTACTGGCGCACCGCGGTCACCCGGAACGTGGCCAGCTGGCCGCCGGCCTGCCGCACGTAAATCTTGTTGCCCGGGCGGAGCAGCCGCAGCCGGTAGAACACGCCCGGGCCGAGGTAGGAGTCGATGTGCCCGGCGATGACCGAGGAGCCGATCGCGCCCGGCCGCGGGCTGCCGGTGTACCAGCCGGCCACCGCTGTGCTCGCCGGGACCTGAAGCGTGCCCTGGGGCGTGATGCCCAGCCGGATCAGCCTGGTCCGCACGCCGATGGCGGGGATGCGCAGCGCGACCGGCAGCGGCACGGGGCCCGGGCTGGCCGGCCCAGGCAGCGGGGCCGGCCGGCCGAGCGGGACGAGCGTGGCCGCGGCCGCGGGCAGCGGCCGGGCCGGGTGGCCGGGCCGGCCGCCGCTCAGCAGCAGGCCAGTCCCGGCCAGCGTGACCGCGGCCAGCGCGGCCAGCAGCACGGCAGCCGTGGCCGGCTGCCGTGCCACCTTGCGCCACAGCGGGCCCGGGCGCCCGTGCCGGGCCGGCCCGCCCCCCGCCATCAGCGCGCGTGCCGCGCCACCGCCCGGTGGCGGCGCAGCCGGACCGCCGCGGCCGCCGCGGCCAGCAGCCCGGCGGCCAGCCCGGCCAGCCACGGCAGCGGCGAGGGCGCCGGCCCGGGGGCGGTCCCACCCAGACCGGTAGCCGCGCCGCCCTGGGGCATCGCACCGCTGCCTGCCGCGTCGGTCAGGTCGGTCACCACCAGGCCGTGGGCCGAGTCCAGCACCACCAGGGTGTGGATCGAGCCCGCGGCCAGCTTGACCTGCCCGGTCCAGTTCTCGGTGCTGCCGGTGGCGTGCACCGTCCAGGTGCCCGGCGCGTCCGCGGCGTACGGGGTGACGCTGGCGAACGCCAGGTCGCTGGCCAGCACGGCCTGGCCGGACCGGACCGTCACCCGGTGCTGGGTGAGCGACGCCTGGATCACCCGGACCAGCGCCTTGCCCCGGGGCGTGCTCAGCTGGTCATCGAGCACCTGCAGCCGCAGCTCCTTCTCCGGGCCCATCCCGGCCACCGTGTACGCGTGCCCGGCATGCACCATGAGGTTGCTGGACAGCACCGGTGTGGATGATGGCGCGGCCCCAGCCGCCCGCATGGCCACCGTGTACTCCCCGCTGGCTACCTTCTCGTACGGTGACACCGTGCCGTAGCTGACGTGATGCAGCACGATCATGGCGTTCGGCATGCCGTAGCTGTACAGGTAGACGTCCACGGCTGGTGTGTTCGGGGACAGATGGGCCAGCCGGATCCAGCCGTACCCCGACGCGGCGGGAGCGGCCGCCGCCGCGGTAGCCGGGACGGCCACCGCGGCCACGCTGAGCAGCACGCTGGCCGCCAGCAGCGTGGTCCGCCGGATCAGCCGGAACACCGTGCACTACCTGTCATCCTGCACTCCCCACTCCGGTCCTGATGACCAGTGACTGATGAATCTGCGGTTATTAGTTGTGCGCCGCCCGGGTCAGCTCTTCCCGAGCAGCCCGAGCGGGCTCGGTGCGGCGTACTCCACGTGCAGCGCGGGGCTGCCACCGGGCAGCCGGAACTCGGTGATGCGGGCCGGGCGGTAGGGGGCCAGCTGCGCCCGCAGGAAGGTGGCCAGCGACTGGACGCTGTCCGGGTCCGCCCGGGTGCCCGGCCCGGCGGGCGCGATGTCGGCGCTGCGCAGCGGCAGCTCCGGGCTCGCCCCGGCCGGTGCCGGGGCGAAACCGACGAGCCGCACCGAGTGCTGGGTGGCCAGCGCGGCGAACACAGTCAGCAGCCGGGCGTCGACCTGGCCCGCGGCCAGCACGTGACGGGCCGCGGCCGTCGCCTGCAGCTGCGGGTTGCGCAGCAACTGGCGGCTGGCCGACACCCGAGCGGCCAGGTCGGCCTGCAGGCTGGCGGTGTAGGCCGCCGCCCCGTCCGGGGCGACCACCCGGATGGCCACCTCGGCGCTGCCGGCGCCGAAGCTGGCCAGCACGTCGGGCGCGTACACCCGGCCCAGCCGGGCGCCGAACTCCTGCCGGACGGCCGCGGTGGCGACCAGCACGTCGCTGCCCACCGGGCCGGCCGTCGCAGTCCGCAGCACCAGCAGCCGGCCGGCCGGGATGCCGGCCTGCTGGGCGGCCGCGCACATCTGCGGGTCACAGGCCACGATGGCGTCCGGGGCGAGCTGCTGGACCAGCCACGCCGCCGCCGTGGTGCGGGCCGCCGCGGCGGCCTTGAGCGCGGCCGAGCTGGCCGCCGGGCCGCGCGAGCCTGGCTGGCCCGGACCGCTCGCGCTGGTGCCACCGCGGCCCCAGGTCAGGGTGACAGCCAGGGCGGCCGCGGCCAGCAGCACGGCGGCCAGCAGCAGCACACTGATCACCCGCCACCGCGGGCCGGCCGCCCGGGACCGCACCCGGCGCTGCCACCACAGCCGGACGGTGGTGGCCAATACTGTTCCCCACGACGGAGGCGGCCCGCCGCCCGGCTGTCCCGGGGCACCACCCCCGGGGCGCCCAGTCCCCGGCTGCGGATCCGCGCCGGGGCCGCTGTCGCGGCCGGCGGATCCGGGCGGCGCCTCCGCGTCCGGCGTCCGGTCCGGCGTCCGGTCCGGAGCTGGGCCGCCGGGCTCGTCCTCCGCCCGGGCCAGCCTGATGGCCTCCTGCGCCACCTGGATGTCGTGCACCGACAAGATCACCGCATCCTGGCCGGGGTCGCAGCCGTAACCGCCCGGCACCGCCCGGTGCGCCGGTTCCGCGGCCCCGGCGCGCAGGCCAGGCCCGCCGGGCCGCGGCCCAGGCTGTCTCGGCGGCCGGTTCGGTGATCGCACGGGTGGCTCCCCCATCAGGTCCCGGTCCCTGTTCGCCATGGACCTACTGACCCAAGCGACCAGCCGAGCACACGCTGGGCAGGCATTCAACCGGAATAGCACGATGTAACTAAGGAAATACGTACTGTCTGGTAGGCGATCTTCAGTCGCCGGCCGGGCGCAGCCGCAGGTATATGGCCACCGCCCGGTCTACCGCCGTGGCCTCGTCGGGCAGCCCGGCCGCCCGCCGCCGGGCCGCCGCGGCCAGCGCGGCCGCTTGCCGCGGGTCGTCCAGCAGCCTGGCCACCGCGGCGGCCAGCACGGCCGGGTCGCCGGGCGGGATGAGGACCGCGCCGTCCGCGCCGGTCAGGTCGGCGATCCCGCCCGCCCGGGACGCGACCAGCGGCCGGCCCGCGCGCAGCGTCTCCTGGACGATGAGCGGCTGGCCTTCCCAGGAACTCGGCACCACCACCACGTCTGCCGCGGCCAGCAGCACCGGCACGTCCGGCCGCGGGCCGAGGAACCGCACGTCGGTCCCGGCCGCGCGGGTCTGGGCGCGCAGCGCCGGGCCGAGCGGCCCGTCGCCCGCGATGACCAGCAGCGGGACCGGGTCGCGCCGCTGCCAGCGGGCGGCCGCGTCGAGCAGCGTGCCAAAGCCTTTCTGCGCGGCCAGCCGGCCAGCCGCCAGCACCACGGGCCGGCCGTCAGCGCCGAGTTCCTGGCGCACCGCCACGACCTGGCCCGGGCTGGGCTCCGGGCCGGCCGGCGCGGCGACCACGGCCGGGCCGGCCATCCTGGCTCCCCGGCGGCGCAGCCGGCCAGCCAGGTCCGCGGACACCGGGAGCACCGCCGCGGCGCGGCGGGCCACGATCAGCTCCAGCGCCGCGTACACCGCGCTGGCGGCCCGGCCGGCCGGCGGGGCGTTGTGCACCGTGACCACCAGCGCGGTGCGCCGGCCCGGCCGCCCGGCCAGGGCCAGCGCGGCCAGCGCGCCGGCCCGCACGCCGTGCGCGTGCAGCACGGCCGGGGCGTCGCGGGCCAGCCAGCGGCGCAGCTGCGCGACGGCGCGGGCATCGTGGGCCGGCCGTGGCCGGTCCCCGATCTCAACCGAGCGGAAGCGCAGGCTGCCTGGTGCACCCGGCTGGGGCGGCCCGTAGACGGTCACGGTGGCGCCGCGGGCCGCGCAGCCACGGGCCAGCATCGGCACGTGCCGGCCGGTACCGCCGGCCGTGCGGCCAGCCAGGAACGCTACCGCCAGCCCGGACAGATCCCCTGGACTGGACATCAGCGGGCCGGCCTGATCCCGGGCAGCCGCTCCCTGGCCCGGGCCAGCACGGCCCGCAGGTCCCCGCCGTCGAGGACCAGGACCGCGGCGCCGAACGCGACCGCGACACAGCCGCAGGCGAGCACGGCGACGCCGGCGTTAGGCAGGAAGCCCCGCACGGGCAGGCCGGTGGACACGGCCGCGCCCGCGGCTACCCCGGCCACCGCGCCGGCCAGCCCGGCCAGTGCGGCCCGGGCGGTGCCGCGCAGCGCGGTGCGGCCGCGCCTGCTGCGCACCACGGCCAGCAGCGCCAGGCCGCACGCGGTCAGCCCGGCCGTATTGCCCAGCCCGAGGACCGGTACCACCCAGCGCGCCGGGACCAGCGCCACCGCGATCACGTCGGCCACAATGACCAGCAGCCAGCCGGCGACCAGCGCCACCGCGGCCAGCCGAGCCCGGCCGTCGGCGAACAGCACCCGGGACAGGCAGGCGGCCAGCCCGTAGCCGACCAGTCCCGGCGCGAACGCGGCGAACGTCAGCGCGAGCAGGCGCGCGTCGTGCGGATGGCGGGTGAACAGCCGGGCGGCGGGGATGGCCGCGCCCGCCAGCAGCGCCGCACCGAGCCATGACACCAGCATGACCGCGCGGGTGGTGGCGGCGGCCGTCCGGTCGAAGGCGGCCCCGTGGGCGGCGGCCAGCACCGGGTACGCCGTGGTGGCCAGCGGCACGGCCAGCACCGCGTACGGCACGAAGAACATCTGCCAGCCGAAGTTGTACAGCACCAGGGCACCCCGGGCCTGATGGCTGTTGGCCAGCACGATCACCGCGATCACCGACGCGTCCTGGGCGATCAGCGCGGCCACCCCGACCGCGGCCAGGCTGCGGATCCGCACCGCCACCCCTGGCGGGAAGCGCAGCGTGGGTCGCAGCCGCAGGCCCAGCCGGAGCGCCGGGCCGAGCGCGGTGAGGGCCAGCGCGGCCACCCCCACCGTGGTGCCGATGGACAGCACCAGCAGCGCGTCGGTGGGGATCCGGGTCAGGTGGTTACGGAACCCGTGGCTGAGCGGGACGAACACGATGTAGGTGGTGATCACCACCAGGCTGGACAGCACCGGGGCCAGCGCGGGCGAGACGAACCGGCGGTGCGCCTGCAGGATGCCGTACAGCACCACGGCCAGGCCGTAGAGCAGGATCTGCGGCGCGAACACGGCGAGCATGTGCCCGCTGATGGTGAAGATGGCCGGGTGCTTGCACCGCGGCGCGCCCGCCAGCAGCAGGGCGGTCAGCGGGCCGGACACCAGGGCGATGAGCAGGCTGGCCGGGGCGAGCAGCAGCACCGTCCAGCTCAGCAGGGCCGAGGCGATCTGGCTGGTCTCGGCGTCCGCGGCCGCCCCGTCCCGGCCGGGCCCGGCCGCGGCCAGCCGCCGCGCCGCGGGCGCGGCCAGCACCGGGACCAGGGCGCTGGTCAGCGCGCCGCCGATGACCACGTCGTAGACGATGTTCGGTACCTGGTTGGCGGTCGCGTACGCGGTGCCCAGGCAGTTAGCCGACACGGTGTGCGCGAACACCACCTGGCGGCCGAACCCCACCACATTCGACACCACGGTGATCGCGCCGATCAGCACGGCCGCCTGGCCGATGGCCCGGCCCGGCCGCAGCGCCGCCCCGGGCTCGGCCGCCGCGGCCTGCGGGCGGGTCACTGCGTGCTGGCGGGCGCCGCCGGCCGCGGCCCAGCCGGTGCCGCCGGGGCGGCCGGGGCTGCGCCAGGCGGCCCAGCATGTCGAGCCAGCGCAGGGCCGGCGTCCGCTCGATCACGGTGGTGAAGCTGACCACCTCGCTGGCCGCGGTCAGCCCGATGATCCCGGCCAGCAGAGCGGCCCGGGCCGGCCGCCGCAGGCCGGCCGCCGCGGCCGTGCCGAGCAGGGCACCGAGCGCGTTGGCCCCGGCGTCGCCGAGCATGGCCCGCTCCCCCAGGTCCTCGCCGAGCAGGCCGAGCGCGGCCCCGGCCGGCACCGCGGCCAGCGGCGCGGCGGCCGGTGCCGCGGCGGCCAGCAGCCCGCCGCCGGCCACCGTGACCTTGGCCGCCCGGCCAGGCCGCAAGTCGAACAGGTTGACCAGGTTGGCGCCCCCAGCGATGAGGCCGGCGTTGAGCACCGCGTCCACCGGGCCGCCGCCGAGCAGCATGCTGGCGGCCAGCCCGGTGGCGCCGATGCCGCCGAGCTTGACCGCGCCAGTGGTCAGCTCGCCGTGGGCCAGCGCGCCGAGGTGCCCGCGGAAGCCGCGGCGGTGCCCGCTGCCGGCCAGGTCGTCGTACCCGCCGAACCCCGCCGCACCGGCCGCGGCGGCCAGCAGCGCGGCGCGGGCCCGGCCGGGCAGGCCGGGGCTGGCCGCGGCGGCCAGGGCCGCGCCCGCCGCCACCGCGGGCCCTTCCAGCAGCGTCACCGGCTCACCGCGGTGGTTGGTCCGGCTCCAGCTGGCCTGCCCGCCGGGCGGCCGACGGCGCAGCAGCAGGTAGCCACCCCGGGCGGCCGCCGCGGCCAGCCCGGCCGCCACCAGCGTGCTGCCCGTGCCAGCCCGGGAGGTGCTCATTTCCCGGTCACCGGGTGCCGGGACGAGGTCGCGGTGGCGCTGGCCGCCGGGGTGGCGGACGGGGTGGCGGACGGCGCCGGAGCCGGGCTCGGGCCGGCCGCGCTGGCCCCGGGCAGCGCCCCGTAGCTGCCCGACCGGCCATCGGCCTGCTGCTCGTACAGGGCCTGCGCGACCACGATCTGCCCGGTCGCCGTGTCCGCGTTGTCCACGCTGCTCACGTGGCCGCCCCGGCCCCCGGCCCGCATCACGTCGATGGCGCTGCCCGGCCCGGAGCCGCTCAGCTGCCCCGCCACCACCGTGCCGCTGTCCGCCAGGTTGAGCTGCTGGGCCAGTGTGACCAGAGTCTGGCTGGCCACATTGGCGTCGTTGGTGGACGGTGGGCCGGCCGGGATAATCACGACAGCCAGGGTGGCACGGTCAGCCGGACGCGGGCTGGTACTTAGGTAACCTCCGGCCGCGTAGCCGCTGAGGATGGCCTGGTCGGCGGGGTCCGCGCTGCCAGCCAGGGCCTGGTCCGGGCTGTTCTTGGCCAGGATCGCGCTGGCGATCAGCTCGCCCGCCTGGGCCTGCGGGGAACCCTGGCGCAGCGTCATCCCGGCCGGGGTGAGCTGCCGGTTCAGCGTGTCCAGGTCCGATGCGGCCCCGGTGCTGAAGAACTGGGTCTGGAACAGCACCTGGCCGGTCACCGTGGCGCCCGCCGTGGTCAGCGCGTTCTGCACCCCGTTGATCACCGAGCCGGGCGCGCCGGGTGCCTCGACCAGGACCACCCGCTGCCCGGCCAGCAGGCCGTCCAGCAGCACGTGCTCACTGGCCGTGGCGAACGACTCAGCCGCGTTGAGCTGCTGCTTGAGCTGGCTGTTCTGCGCGTAGAGCGAGTCAATCCGGCTCTTCTCCGCGGCTGACGTCTTCTGCAGGCCGCTGAGCACGGCCCCCTTGAGCACAGACGTGGAGCCGATCACGATGCCGATGGCCAGGGCCAGGAAGACGGCAATGATGGAAACGAGGTGATATCGGAAGTCGATCACGAGGAGTCCCGGCCTAGAGCAGCCCGCTGAGCCAGTACCGCACACCGTCCCACTGGGCGCCGAGGTAGGTGATGAAGATCTTGCCCGCCGACTGGCCGGCCGGCGAGGCCAGCATGACGACGAGGATGGTGCAGCACGCGGCGGCCACCAGGCCGAGCAGCGCCCAGCCGGAGATGCGGTTGCGGTACAGCCGGCTGACGCCCTTGGCGTCGACCAGCTTGCTGCCCACCCGGAGCCGGGTCAGCCAGGTGCTGGCGTAGCCGGACCGGCCCTTGTCCAGGAACTCGTCCAGGGTGTTGTGCGTGCCGACAGCCACGATGAGGCTGGCCCCCTTCTCGTCGGCCAGCAGCAGCGCGACGTCCTCGCTGGTGCCACCGGCCGGGCAGAGCACCGAGGACAGGCCGAGCCGCTCGATGCGGGCCAGCCCGGGGGCCCGGCCGTCTGGATATGCGTGCACGACCAGCTCGGCGCCGCAGGTCAGGCCCTGGTCGGTGACCGAGTCCATGTCCCCCACGATGATGTCGGGCCGGTACCCGGCCTCGAGCAGCGCGTCCGCCCCGCCGTCCACGCCGACCATGACCGGCTTGAACTCGCGGATGTAGGCGCGCAGCGCGGCCAGGTCCTCGCGGTAGTTGTGCCCGCGCACCACGATCAGGACGTGCTGCCCTTCGATCCGGGTGGCCAGCTCGGGCGCGGAGATGCCGTCGATGAGGAGGCCGCCCTCACCCTTGGCGTACTCCAGCGTGTTGGCCACGAACGCCTGCAGCTGGACGGCCAGGCCGTCCTTGGTGGCGGCCATCGCCCCGGCCACGGTTTCCGGGGTCTGCACCTGGCCGGTGGCCACCGGGACGTCCCCGACGTACAGCGTGCCCTCGTGCAGCCGGACCAGGGCGCCCTCGCTGACCTTGCGGAACACCTCCGGGCCGACGTTATCCACCAGCGGCACCCCCGCCTCGACCAGGACCTGCGGGCCGAGGTTCGGGTACCGCCCGCTAATGCTCGGCGCGACGTTCACCACCGCGGCGACCTGCAGCCGGAGCAGCGCGTCGGCACTCACCTTGTCCAGGTCGATGTGGTCGATGATGGCGATGTCACCCATGGTGAGCCGCTTGGTGAGGTTCTTCGTCCGCCGGTCCAGACGCGCCCGCCCGGTAATCCCCGGCAGGTCATCGGGCCTGCTCCGGTGGATTATGGGGAGTTTCAGGAACTGGGCCATCATCGCAGTCCATCCTGCCAGACCAGCGGGGTGGCCGGGCCACCTGCGGATCAGGGCGTCCGGGCTCGCGGCGGCGGCGGTGCGGCCGCGGCCCGTTCCGCGGCCGCCGCGGACAGCAGCTCACCGGCGTGCGCCCGGCCGAACGCGGAGTCCTCCAGCCCGGCCAGCATCCGGGACAGCTCGGTGACCCGGCCCGCGTCGTCCAGCCGGGTGACCCCGCTCCGGGTGACGCTGCCGTCGTCCGCCTTCTGCACGACCAGGTGGGTGTCCGCGTACGCGGCCACCTGAGGCAGGTGGGTGACCACGATGACCTGGGCCAGCCGGGCCAGCCGGGCCAGCCGGCGGCCGATCTCCACTGCCGCCTTCCCGCCCACCCCGGCGTCCACCTCGTCGAAGACGAACGTGGGCACCGGGTCGGCGCCGGCGAACACGACCTCGATGGCCAGCATGACCCGGGACAGCTCACCGCCCGACGCGCCTTTGGCCAGCGGCAGCGCGGGCGCCCCCGGATGGGCGGCGAGCCGCAGCTCCACCTCGTCCGCGCCGTGCGGGCCGAACTCTTCCTGGGGCAGGACGGCCACCGTGACCCTGGCGTGCGGCATGGCCAGCGCGGCCAGCTCGGTGGTCACCTCGGCCGCGAACCGCTCCGCCGCCTCGGTGCGCAGCGCGGTGAGCTGGCCGGCCAGCCCGGACACCTCCCCGGCCAGCCGGCCCGCTTCCGCGGCCAGCCCGGTGATCCGGTCGTCGTCGCCGTCCAGCTCGGCCAGCCGGGCCGTGGCCTGCTTGGCCCAGGCCAGCACGGCGGCCAGGTCGCCCCCGGCCGCGCCGTCGGCGGCCGCGCCGTCCAGCCCGGCCGGTGCCGGCCCGGCCTGGCCGTAGGCCCGGATCAGCCGGGTCAGCTCGGCGCGGCGCTGCTGCACGGCGGCCAGCCGGGCCGGGTCGGCCTCCACCGACTGCAGGTAGGAGGCCAGTTCGGCGCCCACGTCGGAGACCAGGTAACTGGCCTCGTTGAGCCGCGCGGCCAGCCCGGCCAGCGCCGGGTCGTGGCTGGACACCGCGTCCAGCGCCTGGCTGGCGCGGCCGAGCAGGCTGACCGCGTCGGGCAGGTCGTAGGAGCCGCTGGCCGGATCGCCGAGCAGCGCGTCGTGGGCCACGGTGGCCGCGCTGTGCAGGGCGTCCGCGTTGGCCAGCCGGTCCTCTTCGGCGCGCAGCTCCGGCGTCCTCCCCCTCGACCGGCTCCAGCCGCTCGATCTCGGCCAGCCCGCGGCGCAGGTCATCCGCTTCCCGGGCGCGGTCCCGGGCCAGGCTGGTCAGTTCGGCCAGCTCGGCGCGTGACCTCGCGATGCCGCTGGTAGGCGCGCAGGTAAGCGGTGGCCACGGCGGCCAGCGCCGGGCCCGGCGAACCGGTCCAGCGCGTCGCGCTGACGGCCAGCCCGGAGCAGCTGCTGCTGGTCGGCCTGGCCGTGCACCGCGACCAGGTCGTCGGCCAGATAGGTGAGCAGCGAGACGGGGACGGAGTGGCCGCCCGCGTAGGCCCGCGACCGTCCCTCGGCCGACACCGACCGGTTCAGCAGCAGCGTGGCCCCGTCGTCGTCCAGCTCGCCGCCGGCCTCGGTGACCTGCGCGGCCACCCGGCCCTGCGGGTCGACCCGCAGCCGCCCTTCCACGGTGGCCCGGTCCGCGCCCGGCCGGACCCGGGCCGGGTCGGCCCGGCCGCCGAACATCAGGCCCAGGCCGGTCACCACCATGGTCTTGCCCGCCCCGGTCTCCCCGGTGACCACGGTGAACCCGGGCGACAGCTCCAGCACGGCGTCCTCGATGACGCCGAGCGCGGTGATCCGTGACTTCCTCAAGCATGGGCGCGCGGCTCCTGTTCGGTGGCCCGGCCGTCTGGTTCGGTGTCCCGGCCCGGCGGCCGCCCGCGCCAGCCCGCCACCGGCAGGCCGAACTTGGCCACCAGCCGGTCGGTGAAGGGCGCGCCGCCCGCCGCGGCCTCCTCGTCGCCGCGCAGCCGGGCCAGCAGCACCGGCTGGCTGCCGCGGCGGATCTCGATCCGCGCGCCGGGCGGCAGGTCGACCCGGCGCCGCCCGTCGCACCACAGCACGCCCGCGAACGACTGGCCGACAGCTGGCCCTGCTGATCACCTCGACCGCGAGCATCGCATCGGGCGAGATCACCAGCGGGCCGGCGAACAGGGCATGCGCGCTGATCGGCACCATCAGCAGCGCCTCCACCTCTGGCCAGACCACCGGGCCGCCGGCCGAGAACGCGTACGCCGTCGAGCCGGTCGGAGTGGCGCACACCACGCCGTCGCATCCCCACCGGGACAGCGGGCGGCCGTCGATCTCCGTTACCACCTCGATCATTCGCTCCCGGGCCACCTTCTCCACGCTGGCCTCGTTCAGGGCCCAGGTGGTGGCGGTGACGGTGCCATTTTGCCGCACGGTCACGTCAACCGTCATCCGGCTGCTCCACGGTGTACCGGCGGCTGATCACCCGGTCGATGACGTCGGGCAGGTCGTCCGACTCGGCTTCGGCCAGGAACCCGACGTGACCGAGGTTCACCCCGAGCAGCGGCACCCCGGCTGGCCTGGTCATCTCGGACACCCGGAGCAGCGTGCCGTCGCCACCGAGCACGATCACCATCTCGGCGTCCCGGGCCGCCTCGGGGGTGGCCTGGACCACGTCGGCGCCGGGGCAGCGCAGGTCGCCGGCCTCAGTGTCCACGATCCGGACCGAGATCCCGGCGGACAGCAGCATGCCCACCACCAGCCGGGCGCTGCCCAGCGCGGCCGGGCGCCCGGTGTGCGCCATGACCAGTATGGTCCGCTGGGCACTCACTGCGGTCCCTCCGCGACGACCTGGTCCAGCGCGGCCCGGTCCAGCGGTGCCGCGCCGCGGCGCAGCCAGAGGAAGTACTCCACGTTGCCGGCCGGGCCGGGCAGCGGGCTGGCCGTGACCCCGGCCACGCCCAGGCCCTGCTCGGCCGCGGCCGCGGCCACGCCGGCCACGGCTGCCGCGCGCAGCGCCGGGTCGCGCACCACCCCGCCCGCACCGACCCGGCCCTTGCCCACCTCGAACTGCGGCTTGACCAGCAGCAGGAAGTCAGCGTCCGGGGCAGCGCAGCCGGCCAGGGCGGCCAGCACCAGGCTGAGCGAGATAAAGGACAGGTCCGCGGTGACCAGGCAGGGCGGCGGTGCCACTTGCTCGGGGCGCAGATGCCGCACGTTCACCCGGTCCAGCACAGTGACCCGCGCGTCGCTGCGCAGTGCCCAGGCCAGCTGGCCGTAGCCCACGTCCACCGCCACCACGTGGGCCGCGCCGACCCGGAGCAGCACGTCGGTGAACCCGCCGGTGGACGCGCCCGCGTCCAGGCAGCGGCGGCCCGCGACCCGCAGGGCCGCGAAGTCGGCCAGCGCACCGGCCAGCTTGCCGCCGCCGCGGGACGCGTAACCGGGGTCACCGGTGCTTTCCCGGACCGTGATCGGTTCGTCCTGGGCCACCTGGGTGGCGGTCTTCCCGGCGGCCTGGCCGGCCACCGTCACCCGGCCGGCGCTGACCAGCTGGGCCGCGTGCTCACGGGACCGGGCCAGCCCGCGCCGGACCAGTTCGGCGTCCAGCCGTCGCCGTGTGCTCATCGGTGAACTGCTTCGCCGGTCAGCTGCCCGGAACCGCCGCCGGGCCGGGCGCCGCCGGGCCAGGCGAGCCCGGGCTGGAGGTGCCCACGCTGGACGGGCCCGCGTCGAGCGTGCCGAGTGCCCCGGCCAGCGCGCCGTGGATCTGCTCGAAAACCGCCGGGTGCTCGTGCAGTGGCAGGTCACTCAGGTCAGCCAGCTGATGCAGGGCCTGGTCCACCTGCGGGTCGCCGGTCGTGCCCAGCTCCGCGGGCCCCGGTTCATTCTGCGTCACAAAGCACTCCTCTCGCCGGCGGGCGGGGTTTCGCCGGCAGGCACATCCCCAGTGAAACGCTACCGCCCAGTCAAGGGCAGCCGGGTCAGCAACCGATGACGCCACGCCCGGTCGTTAGCAGACGGACAGGAGTTGCAGAATGGACATGTCTGGGGAAGCGAGGGGAAGATGGCGACAGTCGAGGAATCCCGTGCGGCGCTGGAGGCACTGGCCGCGCGGCTTTCCGATCTGGATGAGAACGCGCGGGCCACGCACCTGGCCGACCGGTCGATGAGCGTTACGGTCACGGATCTCGGCATCACCTTCGTC
This sequence comes from uncultured Actinomycetes bacterium, assembly GCA_963834515.1. Taxonomy (GTDB): domain Bacteria; phylum Actinomycetota; class Actinomycetes; order Streptosporangiales; family Streptosporangiaceae; genus RYN-230. The sequence continues at coordinate 852,342 of CAWICB010000007.1, forward strand.
ACCCAGCTCGGCATGGACGGGGCCAGCCCGGTCACCCAGGCGCCGGCCAACGCGGACCGGGCCAACATCCGGTTCCGCACCAGCAGCGATGAGCTGATTGCCATCGCCGCCGATCCGGGTCGGTTTGCGCGGGCCTGGCTCACCGGCCGGGTCAGGGTCGATGCCAGCCTCGGTGACCTGTTCCGCCTCCGCAAACTCCTCTGAATCTTCCCCGTCAGGCTGGCCTAGCGGGCCGGCCGGGCCGTGATCGGCAGGGCGGGCCGGCCCTGGCAGGCCGCCAGCGCGGCGGCGAGATCCCGGATCACGCCCCCGGGGTCGCGGGCGATCTGGCCCGGCGTGAAGTGCAGGACTGTGATGCCGTAAGCGGTCATCCGGGCGTGCCGGGCCAGCGTCCGCTCCCAGTCGCCGGGCGACAGGTGCCACTCCCGCGAGTCCACCTCCGCGGCCAGCCCGGCTGGCGGCCACCAGCAGTCCGGCATGGCGATGAACGTGTCCCCAGCGAACAGCCGCGGGTTGAGCATAGGCCCGGGTAGCCGCGCACGCTTGATGAGCCGCAGGAAGTCGCCCTCAGCCACCGACCTGGCGCCCTCGGCCACCTCGGCCAGTGCCTGGCGGAGCAGTGCCGAGCCACGGACTGGGCCCGTGGCCAGCTCCTCGGTCAGCCGGTCCAGCGGGCACACCCCGCGCTGGACGGCGTCCGCCACTACGCCGCGAACCACCCGCGCCTCGGTCAGCCACCGGGCCGCGTCGGCCACCGCCCGCGGGGCCAGCGTGTAGTAGATCTGCCCGCTGTAGCGAACTCGCGGTGGCATCCGGATGGTCCGGTGCAGACGGACAAACGGAGCATCCTGCCGGACCCTGGACGCGGGCACCAGCACGTCCACCACCTCGGTATGTGGCACACGGACGCCGTGCCTGGATAAGGCGGCCAGCCCGGAGATGACGCTGCCCCGGCCAGCGTGCAGCAGGGCCGCCATATCGCGCTGGGCCAGGTCAGCCGGGCCGGTGTGCGCCAGGTAGACGCCGGGCAGGAGAGTCTGCCACGGGCCGCCGGCCCGTACCCGGTGGCGAAGCGTGGCCGGCGTCATCCCGCAGGCCGCGGCCTGGGCACGCGAGATGACGCCGTACTGCCCCGTGAGCCGCGCGCGCAACGCGGCCTCGTCGAGCCGGACTGTCTTCGTCACGGTGCCATCGTCCCCGGCCCCGCTGACATTCCCGGGCGGAGCACGGGTCGGGCCCCGCCCCGCCAACCGCGCGCATCCTTCATCCAGCGCCATCAGCGGGCGTTATGCAGCGCATGGTTGTTGCATTCATGCGGTGTACACAGCATGAATGCAACAACCATGCGGTCGGCGCGGGGGGGGGGCAGGCAGCGGGCGGGCCGCGGCGGGCAGCGGGCCCGGGGCGGCGGAGCGGCCCGGTCCGGGCAGCGGCGGGCAGCGGGCCGGGGGCGGCCGAGCGGCCCGGTCCGGGCAGCGGGCGGGCCGGGAGTGCGGGGGCGCGCCGGGCCAGGGAGCGGGGATACTGGGCGGGTGATGGCGGGGAGGAGCTGAGCGGGCGTGCCGGAGGGAGACACGGTCTGGTACGCCGCGCGGCAGCTGGGTGACGCGCTGGCCGGCCGGCGGCTGACCCGCAGTGACTTCCGGGTGCCGCGGTACGCCACCACCGACCTGACCGGGCGCCAGGTCACCGAGTCGCTGTCCCGCGGCAAGCACCTGCTCACCCGGGTCGAGGGCGGCCTGACCGTGCATACCCATCTCAAGATGGACGGCGCCTGGCGGGTCCGCCCGGCCCGCGAGCACCCGGCCGGCGGGCACCGGATCCGGCTGGTGCTCAGCAACGACACATGGCAGGCCATCGGCTACCAGCTCGGCATCGTGCAGGTGCTGCCGACCGCCCGGGAGGACGAGGTGGTCGGGCACCTCGGGCCGGACCTGCTCGGCCCGGACTGGGACCCGGCCGAGGCGGTGCGGCGGCTGCGGGCCGACCCGGAACGGCAGATCGGCGACGCGCTGCTGGACCAGCGCAACCTGGCCGGCATCGGCAACGTGTACAAGTCCGAAGTGCTGTTCCTGCGCGGCGTCCAGCCCTGGCGGCCGGTCGGCGACGTGCCCGGCCTGGACGCCCTGGTCAGCCTGGCGCACCGGCTGCTGGACGCGAACAAGAACCGGATCGGGCACATCACGACCGGGATGTCCCAGCGCGGTGCCGAGCACTGGGTGTACGGCCGGGGTGGCCGCCGCTGCCGCCGCTGCGGGACCCCGCTCCGGCGGGCCGACCAGGGCCCGGACCCGGAGACGCGGGTCACGTTCTGGTGCCCCAGCTGCCAGCCCTGACCTGACCAGCCACGAAGCGGGCCTGGCGGCCGAGCCGGGCCAGCGCGCCGCGCGGGCCCGGCGACCACCGCCGCGGCCGCCAGGCCCGTGGTGCGCGGCGCTGTCCCCCGCGCCGCACGGCTGGTTACGCGTCGCGCCGGACGAACAGGATCGCCCCCGCGATGATGGCGATCAGCGCGTAGCCGGTGAACACCGCGAACCCGGTCCAGGCCGAGAACAGGTGGGTGCCCGGCTGGTTGACGGTAGACCAGATCTGGCTGCCCGCGTTGAACGGGATCCACTTGTCCACGTGCACCTGCCAGGACTGCGGCAGGAAGTTGACCAGCACGAACAGCACGAACAGCAGGCCGATGGAGGCGGTGATGGCGGCCGCGGTGTGCCGCAGCAGGGTGCCGAGGCCGAAGGCCAGCATCCCGCACACGGCCAGGAACAGGCCGCCGCCGATCACCGCGCGCAGCACGTTCGGCTCGCCGAGCGTGACGTTCAGGTGCTTGGACGACAGGATGGCCTGCCCGATGAAGAACGAGGCGAACGACGCGACCAGCCCGGTGACGAGGCTGACCAGGGTGAAGACGATCCCCTTAGCGGCCAGCACGGTGCCGCGGCGCGGCTGCACGGACAGCGAGGTGCGGATCATCCCGGTGGAGTACTCCGAGGTCACGGTCAGCGCGCCGAGCACCACGATGATGAGCTGGCCGAGGACCAGGCCGATCAGGCTGTGCTGGGTCGCGTCGAAGCCCGGCCCGTGCCCGCCGTGGGACACCGCGGCCACGCAGGCCAGCGCGCCGATGCCGACGGTCACCACGACCATCGCGAACAGCGTCCAGTAGGTGGACCGGACCGAGCGGATCTTGGTGAACTCGGAGCGCAGCGCGCCGCCGAGGCCGGCCGGTGCGCCGGGCCCGCCCAGGGCCGCCACCGGGACCGGGGTCTGTGCCGTCACAGCCATCTCAGGCCACCTCTCCCGAGCCCACCGGCTCGCCCGGCCGTCCGGCCGGCTCCGGGGTACCGGCCCGGAACTCGACGCTGGACGCGGTCAGCTCCATGAACGCCTCTTCCAGTGAGGCCTGGGTCGGCGCCAGCTCGTGCAGCCGGATCGCCTTGTCGTAGGCCAGGTCGCCGATCTGCTCGGCGGCCAGGCCCTGCACCACCAGCGCGCCGTCCGCGCCGTCCAGGGCGGTACCCCCGGCCAGCGTGACCGCGCTGGCCAGCGCCTCCCGCTGCGGGGTGCGGACCCGCACCGTCTGCACCGAGTTGCGCGCGATGAACTCGCCTACCGTGCAGTCGGCGATCAGCCGGCCGCGGCCGATGACCAGCAGGTGGTCGGCGGTGTTCTCCATCTCCGACATTAGGTGGGAGGACACGAAGACGGTGCGGCCCTCCGCGGCCAGCGCCTTCATCAGGTTCCTGATCCACAGGATGCCCTCCGGGTCCAGCCCGTTGACCGGCTCGTCGAACATCAGGATGGCCGGGTCGCCGAGCAGCGCGGCGGCGATGCCGAGCCGCTGCCCCATGCCGAGGGAGAACCCATTCGACCGTTTCCTGGCCACCTCGCTCAGCCCGACCAGTTCGAGCACCTCGCCCACCCGGCGGGCGGGCAGGTTGTTGGTCTGGGCCAGGCACAGCAGGTGGTTGTAGGCGCTCCGGCCGCCGTGCACCGCCTTGGCGTCGAGCAGCGCGCCCACTTCCCGCATCGGGTGCGCCAGCTGCCGGAACTCCTTTCCGTGCACGGTGACCCGGCCTTCCGTCGGGTAGTCGAGCCCGAGGATGAGCCGCATGGTGGTGGTCTTGCCCGCCCCGTTGGGGCCGAGGAAGCCGGTGATCCGGCCCGGCTCCACGGCGAACGACAGATGGTCCACCGCCACCTTGTCCCCGTACCGCTTGGTGAGGCCCCGTGCCTCAATCATTGATATGTCCCTTCGTCGGCCCGGGCCCGCTGCCCGCCTGCCTGCTGCGCAGCAGTCTTCCGGACCGGAGGGGTGCGGCGCATCGGCCGCGAAGCCGATCTGAGTGCGACCGTGGGTGGATGCCCGGGCTACTCCGGGCCGGTGATGGTCAGTGCGCCAGCGGGCCGAGCGCGGCCAGCGCGGGCCGGATCATCTCGGCGCTGACCCGGTCCAGCGACCAGGCCGCGGCGCACAGCGCACGCAGCCCGTCCACCGGTTCGCCTGCACCGTCGAGGCGCAGGCCCGTGCCACCGTGACCGCCGTGCGCCGTCCACCCCCCGCAGCTGAACGCTTCGCCGTGGCGGGTCACCGCCGGATGCGGCTCGAGCAGCCCGGCCAGGTCGGCGGCGAGATAACTCGGGCGCTGCTGCGGCGGGGCCGCCGCGACGTCGGCCGGGCGGCTGATCCCGGTGAGCACCAGCAGGCTGGGGGCCCCGGCCCGGACCGCGCCCTCGATGTCGGTGTCCAGCCGGTCGCCGACCACCAGCGGGCGCCGGGCGGCGGTCCGGGCCACCGCCTCGGCGTGCAGCGGCGGCTCCGGCTTGCCCGCCACCACCGGCTGCTGGCCGGTGGCGTACGCGATCACCTGGGTCAGCGCGCCGTTCCCGGGCTGGATGCCCGCGGCTGGTCGGCAGCGTGGCGTCCCCGTTGGAGGCCACGAACCAGGCCCCGGCCCGGACGGCCAGCCCACCCTCGCGCAGCTCCGCGTAGCCGACCCCGGGGGCGTAACCCTGGACCACCGCCGCGGGCCGGTCCAGTGCGGTGCTGACCGGGCGGAGCCCGCGCTCCCGGACCGCGATGCGCAGCGCATTGCTGCCGATGACCAGGACGGCCGAGCCGGGCGCCAGCCGGCTGGCCAGCAGGGTCGCCGCGGCCTGCGCGGACGTGACCACGTCCGGGGCGGCGGCGGGCACCCCGAACCCGGCCAGCTGGGCCGCGACGGCGGCTGGGGTGCGCGAGGCGTTGTTGGTCACGAAGGCCAGCCGCATGCCAGATCCGGCCGCCTTGGCCAGCGCCTCCGGTGCCCCGGGCACGGCGGCGGGGCCGACGTAGACCACGCCGTCCAGGTCGAGCAGGGCCACGTCGTAGAGCTGGCTCAGCGGCTCCGCGGAGCCGCGCAGCAGGCTGGCCAGCCCGGTGGGCTCCCGGCCCGTCCCAGCCGGGCGGGTTTGCTCAGGAGCATCAGCCCCGGCAGGCTCGGCGGTGGTCATAGCAGGCCCCTCGTCTCGTCCGGCCGCCCGCGGCCCGCCCCGCCCGCCTCCGACCTGGCCCGCAGCGTAGCCCGCACGCCCTGCAGTGCGTCGGTGTAGTGCCGCAATTCCGGGCGCATGGCCGCGGCCAGGGCCAGATGCTCGGCTGCGGCGCGCGGGTCGCCGCTCCGGGCCAGCGCCAGGCCCAGCCCGAAATGAGCGTAATCGTCGGTCGGGCTGGCCTCCACGATCTGCCGGAAGGTCTCCGCCGCGGCCGCGTACCGCCGGGTGTCGAACTGGGCCCGGCCCAGCGCCTCCAGCACGCTGCGGGCGCCGGGCTCGGCTTCCGCGGCGCGCTCCAGCAGCTGGGCCGCGGCGGCCGCGCTGCCCCGGCCCAGCAGTTCAAGGCCCCGCTGGTACCACGTGTACGCGTCACCATGCGGGGCCGGATTGTCGCCGGGCGGCGGCGGATTTTCCTCCGGGCGGGAATCCTGGCCGCCCAGCGGTGCTTCTGACATATGTGCAGATCCTTCCGTCCGGCGAGGAACCAGCGGTGCCAGGCCGTACCGGGCTCGCGCTTGCGCCCTTCCGTGGTGTCCGTTATGCCCAGCAACGGGTAACCGGACTCGCAGAGGTCACCTCCCCACCGTACGACGTCATCGGTCAGGACAGCGCCCAGCATTTGCGCGACGCCGACCCGCACAACGTGGTCCGCCTCATCCTCCCCCGCCAGCTGCCGGGGCGGCCGGGAGCGGAGTACCAGGAGGCCGCCCGGCTGCTCGGGTCCTGGCTGGCCGAGGGCATTCTGGCCGCCGAGGACCAGCCCGCGCTGTATGTGTACCAGCAGCAGCTGGCGGACCCGGCCGCGGCCATTCCGGGCGGCGGCGGTGTCATCCAGCGCGGGCTGATCGGGGCGGTGCGGCTGGCCCCGCCCGCCGCGCGGATCGTGCTCCCGCACGAGGACGTGATGCCCGGCCCGGTGCGTGGCCGGCGGCAGCTGATGGAGGCCACCCAGGCCAACCTGGAGCCGATCTTCCTGCTCTACGACGGGGGCCCGGGCACCGCTGCGACCCGGCTGTCCGCCCAGATGGCCACGGCCGGGCAGGCGGTGCTCAGCGCCCGGACCAGCGACGGCATCGAGCACACGCTGTGGGCGCTGACCGACCCGGCGGCCCACGCGGCGATCGCGGCCGACCTGGCCCCGCGGCAGGCCCTGATCGCGGACGGCAACCACCGGTACGCCGCCTACCTGCAGCTGCAGGCCGAGCGGCACGCGGCCGGCGATGGCCCGGGCCCATGGGACTACGGGCTGGCCCTGCTGGTGGACAACACCGCGTTCCCGCCCACCATCGGCGCCATCCACCGGGTGATTCCCGGCTTGGACCCGGACGAGGCGGTAGAGCGGGCCAAGGCCGCGTTCACGGTCCGGCCACTGCCCGGCGGCGCCGGCCGGCCTGCCCGCCGCACTGGACACGCTGGCCGCGGCGGGCCGCGACGGCACCGCGTTCCTGGTGGCCGGCCGGGGCCAGCTGTACCTGCTCACCGAGCCCGATCCGGTCCAGCTCGAAGCGGCTATGCCGGCCGGCCGGTCCGCGGCCTGGCGCCGGCTGTCCAGCGCCGCGCTGCAGGAACTGCTGCTAGGTGAGCTGTGGGAGATCACCGACGACGAGAGCACCGTGCAGGTCGTGCACCACGATGCGGCCCGGGCGGTGGCCCAGGCCGGCCAGGCCGGCGGCACAGCCGTGCTGGTCAACTCGCTGTCCGCGGCGGACGTGTACGAGGTGGCCGCGGCGGGCGAGCGGCTGCCCCGTAAGTCGACCTCGTTCGCCCCCAAGCCGCGGACCGGCCTGGTGCTCCGCTCGTTCGCGGTGGGCTGAGCCGAACTGGCCCGCTGACCGTCAGCGGTGCTGGGTCCCCCGGCGCACGTACAGGCCGAACGGGCCACCCGGCGCGGGCACGAAGTGCTGGTCGAAGTACCTGGTGATCTCCGGCGCGGTCCACGGGATCCGCTTGTAGGACAGCGGCGATAGCCACACGTACTGCGCCCCGCGCAGCGCGGACAGCCAGAGGGCGCGCACCGCGGGCACCCGCTGCGCCCCGCTGGCCGCGTTCCGCCCGTTGGACAGCGAGTAGTCGGTGCCGACCCCGTCCACCATGGGCACGCAGCCGGGCCGGGACGGGTCGAACCGGTTCGCCGCGATGGCGTAGGACACCTGGTCGGCCAGCACGCACGCGCCGGGCGGGATGGCCCGCTCGGCCTGGCTGATGACGTCGCCGGTGAGGCCGGGTGTGGTCGGCGCGAGCGGTGGCTGCAGCGACGTCTCGAAGCTGACCTGGATCACCGCCATGATCACGAGGACCACGGCCGTGCCGGCCACGCCGTACCGGGCCAGCCAGCGCGCCGCCCGGTGCGGGCCGGTGGCCTGGAACGTGCCCACCAGCCGGGCTACCGGCAGCGCGATGGACAGGGCCAGGAACGGGGCCAGGAAGCCGGCGTAGTGGTAGTAGAAGTCGGCGGGCCAGAGGAAGGCGATGATGGTCAGCACGGTCGCGGCGTACGCGAACTGCTCCAGCGGCCGTGGCCACTCCCCGGACCGCCGCGACGCGGCCACACAGCAGCCGGCGATCAGCACGATGATGGCCACCGTCACGATGGTCAGCGGAATCGGCCCGAGGCTGGAGAAGTCGGTCAGCCCGGTCATCTGGTGCAGCCGGTAGGACAGCGCGACCCGGACCACGTCCATCCGGACCAGCTGGGCCAGCACCACGCTGTGGTAGAACGTCCGCGGGGCCAGGGCCGCAAACGGCAGCACCGGGACCAGGAAGCCGGCCGCCACACCGGCCGCGAACGTGACCGCCCGCCGCGGCTGCCGGGCGGTCAGCACCAGGACGACCAGGACCGGCAGGATGGCCCACACCTTGACCGCCCCGGCGAAGCCGAACGCGAGCCCGCCCCAGGCCAGCCGCCGGGTAGTGGCCAGCTGATCGCCGTCGAACACGGCCAGGGCGCCGAGCAGGCAGAACAGCACCAGCCACGGCTCCAGCAGCACGGTGTGCGCGGACTGCACGCTGGCCGGGTAGACGGCCACGATCCCGCTGGCCAGGAGCACCGCGAGCAGCCCGCGCTGGCGCACCAGCAGGCCGGCCAGGCCAGCTCGCACGCCGCCCGCCACCGCGGTCAGGATCCGGCCCACGGCCATGCCCCAGGCGGTGCCAGCCGCCTTGGTCGCCGCCGCTACCGGAGCCATCAGCAAGGTGATCCCCGGGGGCTGCACGATGATGAAGTCCCGGTACGGCAGGTAGCCGTGGATGAGCAGGACCGCGCTGCCGAAATCGGTGCCGTCGTCGTATTCGGTGACGCCGAGCAGGTACTGGGGCCGGGTCAGCTGGTACAGCCGCAGAGCGATGGCGAGCACCGTGACCACGATGATGGTCACATTGATCTGGCCCGATCGGGTCCAGCGGCTGCGAGGGCCGGGCTCCGCTGGCGATGTCTGCGATCTGGCGGCAGGCATTCTCACTGGTAATCCGCTCACAGTTGGTTGCTCCGCGACGCTCTCCCGACAGATCCGGTGCTGCGCTGGAGGCCTGGCCGTCACAGGTCATGAAGGCAGGCGACAAGCAACCGTGATCATCCCCCCGGCCGGTGTCCGCCCATGTCGCTCAAGGGCACGATCCGACCGCGCTCCGATATTACTCGGAGCCGGAGCGCAACGGCTGCCGCATCCGGCGCAAACCGGCCGGGCCGGCCTTCCATCGCGCCCTGGGTGCATGACGACGGCCACCGGTACTGTCTGGAACCATGGTGGCATGGACACGGCCGAGCGCAGACCGCCGACCCCGGGCATTACCGATCTTGGGCGTGATGTGTACGAGATCGATACCCGGATGGCGGGCTACCCGGGGATCACGGCTGGCTACCTCATCCGCAGCGACCGGCCGTGCCTAGTGGAGACGGGCACCGCACCCTCGGCCCCGGTGGTCCGCGACGCGCTGACCGCGCTGGGCATCGGCCCGGCCGACCTGGCCACGGTGGTGGTCACGCACATCCACCTGGATCACGCGGGCGGCACCGGGGACATCGCGGCCATGTACCCGGGCGCGGAGATCGTGGTGCACGAACGTGGGGCCCGGCATCTGGCCGACCCGGCCCGGCTGATGGCCAGCGCCCGGATGGTGTACGGGGACGCACTGGGGCGGCTGTTCGGCGCCATGCACCCAACCCCGGCCGAGCGGATCAGCGTGGTCGGCCAGCGTGGCCACATCGACCTGGGCGGGGGGCGGCGGCTGGACAGCCACTACTCGCCCGGGCATGCCAAGCACCATGTCGGGCTGATCGACTCGGTGAGCGGCGACCTGTACGTGGGCGATGCGGCCGGCGTGTACCTCCCGGAGACCCGCGACCTGCGGCCCGCCACACCCCCGCCGGATTTCGACCTGGACACCGCGCTCGGCTCGCTCCGGCTGTTCGCCGGCCTGCGCCCGGAGCGGCTGCTGTTCAGCCACTACGGTCCGGTGGCGGACGTGGCCGAGACGCTGCAGCGCTCAGCCGAGGAGATCCAGGTGTGGGTGGAGGAGACCCGGCGGGCACGGGACGCGGGCCTGGACCTGGATCACGCCGTGGCCCTGGTGCACGAGCGGACCCGGCAGCGGTACGCGGCCCTGGCCCCGGACGCTGACCCGGGCATCGCGGCCCGGTTCGAGGCGGTCAGCGGCACCGAGGGCAGCGTCGCGGGCATCATGCACTGGCTGGACCGGGAGAACCCGGCGTGACCGGCTGCGGCTCCCGGCCGTGCCCGGGCAGCGCGTGGGACGCGAGCAGGGTGAGCCTGTCGGCGTGGCACGTGCCGGGCTCGGGGTGGTAGAGGACGAGCATCTGCCCGGCGGTGCCGGTGATGGCCGGCGGTGCTGGTGATGGCGAGCTTCTCCCGGTACAGCGCCCGCTCCGCCGGGTCGAGGAAGACGTCACGGAGCCTGTTGCCGCCCGCTGCGAGCCGGGGTGACAGCGTCACGGCCATCGTGTTCGACGCGAGGACGTCGAAGCAGTGGCTCTCGACGAAGCCCGGCAGCGGGAGTGTGTTCAGCAGCTTGCGGATACCATGCGGCACGGTCTCGCGCCGCGGGCGGCACCGCCGGCCGCGGGCTGGCCAGCCCGAGACTGAGCAGGTACCCGGTGCCGGCCGCGTCGAGCCCCGGCCGGTGTGGGCCACGGCCGGCGAGTGCTCAGGCGTCGGTGTCCTGGGGGTCGTCGGTGTCCCCGGGGTCGTCGGTGTCCCCGGGGTCGTCGGTGTCCCCGGGGTCGTCAGAGTCCTCGTGCTCGAGGTCATCGATGACCACGTCGTCCAGTTCGTCGTACCGCTCCACGGCATCGGTCTCATCGTCCCGGTCCGCGGCCGCGGACCGGGCGAACCAGCCACGGGCTTCTTCGGCCCGGCCCGCCTCGAGCAGGGCGTCCGCGTAGGCGTAGAACAGCCGGGCCGACCACGGCCGCAGCCGGCCGTCGGTGAGCTCGGGCACCTGCAGGGAAACCACGGCCGCGGCCGGCAGTCCCTGGTCGCGGCGGATGCCTGACTCGACGATCAGCAGCTCGATCTCGGTAGCCCGGTCCACCTGGCCTGGCTGCGGCTCGGCGAGCAGGGCCAGGGCGCGGTCCAGCCGGCCGAGGGCCCGCTCCGAGTCGGCCATCATCGGCAGATAGCTGGTCCGTCCGGTCAGCCGGCGTGCGGCGCGCAGTTCGGTGAGCGCCTCGGCCCAGTGCCCGGCCTGGTAGGCGGCGATGCCGGCCGTCTCCCGGACGATGCCGACCCGGGCCGCAAGCCGCCTGGCCTCCTTCGCATACTGGTAGCCGCTTTCCGGGTCGTCGGCCAGGCTGGCTGCGACCAGGCGGCGGGCCACCGCCGTGGCCAGGTCAGCGGGCAGCGTGCGCAGTTCCGCCGCGGCCGCCGGATCGAGCTGGTCCGCGGTGATCTCCTCCGGGATGTTCAGCCGCGGTCCGGTGTCACCGGCCGTCCTGGCCGGCCGCGACGAATCCCCGGTCCTGGCCGGCCGTGGCGAACCTCCAGTCCTGGCGCGGCCCGTCCCGGTTCCCGCGGCCCCGGCTGGCCGTCCTGGCCATGCTCCCCCCCGCCCGGCGGCCGGCCCGGAACGGGCCTGGCCGCGGTCGGTGTCGGTACCTGGACGGCCTGGGCGGCCGCCCGGCTGGCCGGGCCGGCCGGCTGATCCTCCAGGGCGGCGCTCCCAGCGTGCGCTGTCCGGCCCGGCGGAGTGGGTGCCACTGGGGCGGCTGCCCCGTGCTTCCCGGGGACGGCTGCCGGGCTTCCCGGGGACGGCTGCCGGTGCTTCCCGGGGACGGCGCCGGCTCGGGGACGGCGCCCGTGCTTCCCGGGCCTGGCTCGGCTCGGTCTGCGCCGCCGGCGCTGCCGGCCGACGCCAGGCGGCCTTCGGGTGCCGGGTGCGGTCCGCTGCGGCCTCGGTGCGGTCGTACCGCGGCTCCCCGGCCGGGTACTCCGCCCGGCCCCGGGTCTTGCTGCAGAACCGGGATCAGCCGCAGCGGCACGTCCCGTCTCACTGGCTGCCCCGGCTTTGGTCCTCGCCCCGGCATCGCGCCCTGATCCGCGAGCGGCCCCGCGTCCGGCCCCCGGAGGGGCGCCCCGGCCGGCCGCGCCCCGGCTGGCGCTGGTCCGGCCTGGGACACCCCGGCTGGCGCTGCCAGGGCGCGTGGTGCCCTCGCCGGTTCCAGCGCGAGGGCACGCACGAGGAGCACCAGCACGAGGAGCACCAGCACGAGGAGCACCAGCACGAGGAGCACCAGCACGAGGAGCACCAGCACGAGGAGCACCAGCACGAGGAGCACCAGCACGAGGAGCACCAGCACGAGGAGCACCAGCACGAGGAGCACCGGCGCCGCGGGTGGTTCCGTCCCGGCTGGCCGCGCCCTGGCTCCCCGTCGCACGAGGGCCAACGGCGCCAGTCCGGCCGGCTGTTCCCTGGCCGGACTCGCCAGATGGCCGGCGGCCGGTCCGGCCGGCTGTTCCCCGGCTGGACCCGCCCGACAGGCGTGCTCCAGCGCGGGACGGGGTGCCGCGCCGTGCCGTACCGCCCGCACTGCCGCGGCGGGCCTGGCCGCCGCTGTCCCCGGCTTGTTCGCCTGCCACCTTGTCCTCCGACACCGTCGCTACCACCTGCTCCCAGCGCACTTTTCACCCGGCCGGTACGCCAGAACCGGGCATATCACCCGGCTGGCCGCACCTCCCGCGTGAAAAGTCGGGCCACAGCCTGGCCACGCCGCCGCCACCACGATCTCAGACTGTGCACAACGCAGTTGAGGCCGCTCCCTGCCGGGAGCGGCCTCAACGAAAGATGTCCGGCGGCGTCCTACTCTCCCACGCGGTCCCCCACGCAGTACCATCGGCGCTGAAGGGCTTAACTTCCGGGTTCGGAATGGAGCCGGGTGTTTCCCCTTCGCTATGACCACCGAAACTCTATGGAGATGTGGGGCCCAGTCCCGGAGCTACAGCTGAGCTGCAGTTCCGGGCACGGTACCGACCGCACCTCGGGAACCGCACAGTGGACGCAATATCACAATGAGAGTAGAAGCCAAGCCACTCGGCCTATTAGTACCGGTCAGCTCCACGTGTCGCCACGCTTCCACCTCCGGCCTATCAACCCAGTCGTCTAGCTGGGGGCCTTACCGGGTTAACCCCGAGGGAGACCTCATCTTGATGCGAGCTTCCCGCTTAGATGCTTTCAGCGGTTATCCCTTCCGAACGTAGCCAACCAGCCGTGCTCTTGGCAGAACAACTGGCACACCAGAGGTTCGTCCGTCCCGGTCCTCTCGTACTAGGGACAGCCCATCTCAAGTCTCCTGCGCGCGCAGCGGATAGGGACCGAACTGTCTCACGACGTTCTAAACCCAGCTCGCGTACCGCTTTAATGGGCGAACAGCCCAACCCTTGGGACCTGCTCCAGCCCCAGGATGCGACGAGCCGACATCGAGGTGCCAAACCATCCCGTCGATATGGACTCTTGGGGAAGATCAGCCTGTTATCCCCGGGGTACCTTTTAGCCGTTAAGCGACGGCGCTTCCACATGCCACCGCCGGATCACTAGTCCCAGCTTTCGCTCCTGCTCGACATGTCTGTCTCACAGTCAAGCACCCTTGTGCACTTACACTCGACACCTGATTGCCAACCAGGCTGAGGGTACCTTTGGGCGCCTCCGTTACCTTTTAGGAGGCAACCGCCCCAGTTAAACTACCCACCAGACACTGTCCCTGATCCGGATCACGGACCCAGGTTAGACATCCAGAACGACCAGAGTGGTATTTCACCAATGACTCCACGGGAACTGGCGTCCCCGCTTCAAAGTCTCCCACCTATCCTACACAAGACGTCCCAAACACCAATGTCAAGCTGCAGTGAAGGTCCCGGGGTCTTTCCGTCCTGCTGCGCGTAACGAGCATCTTTACTCGTAGTGCAATTTCGCCGGGTCTGTGGTTGAGACAGTGGGAAAGTCGTTACGCCATTCGTGCAGGTCGGAACTTACCCGACAAGGAATTTCGCTACCTTAGGATGGTTATAGTTACCACCGCCGTTTACCGGCGCTTAAGTTCAGAGCTTCGCAGCCGAAGCCACTAACCCTTCCCCTTAACGTTCCGGCACCGGGCAGGCGTCAGTCCGTATACGTCGTCTTGCGACTTAGCACGGACCTGTGTTTTTAGTAAACAGTCGCTTTCCCCTGGTATCTGCGACCGCGCCTAGCTCAGGGGGCAAGCCCCATCACCGGACACGGCTCCCCTTCTCCCAAAGTTACGGGGATAATTTGCCTAGTTCCTTAACCACAGTTCACCCGATCGCCTTGGTATTCTCTACCTGACCACCTGAGTCGGTTTGGGGTACGGGCCGCCTAGCTGCTCGCCGCGAGGTTTTTCTTGGCAGCATGGGATTACTCACTTCGCCTAAATCGGCTCGGCATCAGGTCTCAGGCATGTGGTGCGCGGATTTGCCTACGCACCGCCCTACACCCTTACTCCGGGACAACCATCGCCCGGTAGAGCTACCCTCCTGCGTCACCCCTACGGCTTGCCTACTACCAGTTCGGGTCGCTTCCGCCGCCGGGTCATCCCGAAGGATCGCCGGCATAGGTTGCTTAGCATCGCTGGGCTCGGCATGGGCGCATCTAAGCGGGTACGGGAATATCAACCCGTTGTCCATCGACTACGCCTGTCGGCCTCGCCTTAGGTCCCGACTTACCCTGGGCGGATTAGCCTGCCCCAGGAACCCTTGGTCATTCGGCGGAGGGGTTTCTCACCCCTCTTTCGCTACTCATGCCTGCATTCTCACTCGAGTGGCGTCCACGGCTGGATCACTCCGCCGCTTCTCTCGCCACCCGACGCTCCCCTACCCACCCGCGCACCTGGACCCTAAAAGGCTCTGGCAGCCGCAGTCGAGACAGCCACGGCCGAAACCGCGGCGATCAAGACCGCCATCCACCTTCGCCACAAAAGGGCCGGGTTATCGCGCGAGTGCCACAGCTTCGGCGGTGTGCTTGAGCCCCGCTAAATTGTCGGCGCAGAATCACTTGACCAGTGAGCTATTACGCACTCTTTCAAGGGTGGCTGCTTCTAAGCCAACCTCCTGGTTGTCTGAGCAACTCTACATCCTTTCCCACTTAGCACACGCTTAGGGGCCTTAGCTGGTGATCTGGGTTGTTTCCCTCTCGACTACGAACCTTATCGCCCGCAGTCTCACTGCCACGTTCTCACTTACCGGCATTCGGAGTTTGGCTGACTTCAGTAAGCTTGTGGGCCCCCTAGGCCATCCAGTAGCTCTACCTCCGGCAAGAAACACGTGACGCTGCACCTAAATGCATTTCGGGGAGAACCAGCTATCACGGAGTTTGATTGGCCTTTCACCCCTACCCACAGGTCATCCCCCAGGTTTTCAACCCTGGTGGGTTCGGTCCTCCACGCGGTCTTACCCGCGCTTCAACCTGCCCATGGGTAGATCACTCCGCTTCGGGTCTATGGCATGCGACTCAGAACGCCCTGTTCAGACTCGCTTTCGCTACGGCTCCCCCACACGGGTTAACCTTGCCACATACCATAACTCGCAGGCTCATTCTTCAAAAGGCACGCGGTCACTTCACGTCAGCCCGAAGGCTGACACGCTCCCACGGCTTGTAGGCACACGGTTTCAGGTACTATTTCACGACCCCTCACCGGGGCACTTTTCACCTTTCCCTCACGGTACTTGTGCACTATCGGTCACCAGGGAGTATTTAGGCTTAGGAGGTGGTCCTCCCAGATTCACACGGGATTTCTCGGGCCCCGTGCTACTTGGGATACCGTCCGGAAGTCGCTTAAGTTTCACCTACGGGGGTGTCACCCTCTATGCCGACATTTTCCAAAGTCTTCGACTACCAAAGCGATTTCTTACTTCCTGCTGGATCAGCAGCTCCGGCTGGACGGTCCCGCTACCCCGGTCACGCAACGCCTGCTGGCTATGACACGTGACTGGTTTGGCCTATTCCCTTTTCGCTCACCACTACTCAGGGAATCGCGGTTGCTTTCTCTTCCTGTGGGTACTGAGATGTTTCACTTCCCCACGTTACCTCCACCTGCCCTATGTGTTCAGGCAGGGGCGACGGGCCATTACACCCGCCAGGTTTCCCCATTCGGAAATCCCCGGATCGAAGTCTGGTTGCCGACTCCCCGGGGCTTATCGCAGGCTCCTACGTCCTTCATCGGCTCCTGGTGCCAAGGCATCCACCGTGCGCCCTTAATAACTTGGCAACTACAGATGTGATGCTCGCGTCCACTGTGCAGTTCTCAAGATACGGGCGGTTCCAGCGCCCCGGCCTGTTTCCAGGCGGGGCCACCGGCCCTGGCTGAAGGCAGCCTTGCGGCCGTTCCCTCAGGACCCAACAGCGTGCTCGGCCTGGCCAGTCCCCGGAGTCAGCGTTCCTCCCGCAAGCGGGTGTACTAACTGGCCCGGGCAGCTACCCAGACCGAATAACCAGTGCTCCACTAATGAGCTACCACCTCGGAACACGCGTCCGAGTTGTGGCTCTGGACGCGGTGCCCGGCCGAGGCCGGGGCGCGCCAGGTGCTCCTTAGAAAGGAGGTGATCCAGCCGCACCTTCCGGTACGGCTACCTTGTTACGACTTCGTCCCAATCGCCGGCCCCACCTTCGACGGCTCCCTCCCTTACGGGTTAGGCCACCGGCTTCGGGTGTTGCTGACTTTCGTGACGTGACGGGCGGTGTGTACAAGGCCCGGGAACGTATTCACCGCGACGTTGCTGATTCGCGATTACTAGCGACTCCGACTTCATGGGGTCGAGTTGCAGACCCCAATCCGAACTGAGATCGGCTTTTTGAGATTCGCTCCACCTTGCGGTTTCGCAGCCCTCTGTACCGACCATTGTAGCATGTTTGCAGCCCAAGACATAAGGGGCATGATGACTTGACGTCATCCCCACCTTCCTCCGAGTTGACCCCGGCAGTCTCCTATGAGTCCCCGGCATTATCCGCTGGCAACATAGAACGAGGGTTGCGCTCGTTGCGGGACTTAACCCAACATCTCACGACACGAGCTGACGACAGCCATGCACCACCTGTGCAGGGCCCTTACGGACACCGTGTCTCCACGGCTTTTCCCTGCATGTCAAACCTTGGTAAGGTTCTTCGCGTTGCGTCGAATTAAGCAACATGCTCCGCCGCTTGTGCGGGCCCCCGTCAATTCCTTTGAGTTTTAGCCTTGCGGCCGTACTCCCCAGGCGGGGCGCTTAATGCGTTAGCTGCGGCACGGAATCCGTGGAAGGATCCCACACCTAGCGCCCAACGTTTACAGCGTGGACTACCAGGGTATCTAATCCTGTTCGCTCCCCACGCTTTCGCTCCTCAGCGTCAGGTAAGGCCCAGAGAACCGCCTTCGCCACCGGTGTTCCTCCCGATATCTGCGCATTTCACCGCTACACCGGGAATTCCATTCTCCCCTACCTACCTCTAGTCTGCCCGTATCCACTGCAAGGCCAGGGTTAAGCCCCAGCTTTTCACAGCAGACGCGACAGTCCGCCTACGAGCTCTTTACGCCCAATAATTCCGGACAACGCTTGCGCCCTACGTGTTACCGCGGCTGCTGGCACGTAGTTAGCCGGCGCTTCTTCTGCAGGTACCGTCACTTTCGCTTCGTCCCTGCTGAAAGGGGTTTACAACCCGAAGGCCTTCATCCCCCACGCGGCGTCGCTGCGTCAGGCTTTCGCCCATTGCGCAAGATTCCCCACTGCTGCCTCCCGTAGGAGTCTGGGCCGTGTCTCAGTCCCAGTGTGGCCGGTCGCCCTCTCAGGCCGGCTACCCGTCGTCGCCTTGGTAGGCCATTACCCCACCAACTAGCTGATAGGCCGCGAGTCCATCCCTAGCCGATAAATCTTTCCACCCCGACCGATGTCGGATGGGGTCTTATCCGGTATTAATTCCGGTTTCCCGGAGCTATCCCAGAGCTAAGGGCAGGTTGCTCACGTGTTACTCACCCGTTCGCCGCTCGAGTACCCCGAAGGGCCTTTCCGCTCGACTTGCATGTGTTAAGCACGCCGCCAGCGTTCGTCCTGAGCCAGGATCAAACTCTCCGTTGATGTCTATATGCAGCCGCTCGCCTGATGTGGGCACCGCAAAGCGGTACCCGCCAGAGGCCAGAGCGGGAGCAGACAAAAGGAGTGCCCTCACTGACGGCTGAAGCCACCCATGAAGGCGATCTTGGCATCCGTTAATGAGGTACTGGTCCGTTGCCGGCCAGCCCCATTGACGGGGTTTGTGCATGTGCACTGGCTTTTAGCACGCTGTTGAGTTCTCAAGGAGCGGACGCGCACCATCGCTCGGCTCTCGCCGGATTCCGGGGCAACCCTACTAACTTACCTGCAAGATGCGGGCCTGTCAAATCCCGTTACCCGGGAGTTCTGAGTGAGCCTGCAAACTTGCGCCAGCTACAGCTTACCTGCGGTTCGGGACCGCCCGTCCCCGGGCTCCGTCCCGCAAGCCGTCTTGTTAGCCGCCTGCTGGTCCGAGAGGCCCGTCCCACCAGCGGTGTTCCGTGTCCCTCGGGGCAGGTGAAACATTAGGCAGCAAAGCGGTTTCCGTCAAATCGAAGCTTCCCGCGCCCGCCGCCGGCAGTTCACCTGTGCGCTGACCAGCGCAGCAAGGGATCCAGCCGCCGAACGTCGGCGCCCCGGAGGCCCGTGCTGCTTCAGGTAGAGCAAAAATCAGGCCATAAAAATTTCCGGCCGACCGGGCCCGGTTCCCGCTGCGTGCTGGTGACTGGGGCCGGCGCACTCACTGACCGCCCGGCTGCGTGCTGGTGGCTAGGGCTGGTGCTCTTGCCGCCCTCACCTGGCGTGCTGGTGACTGGGGCCGGCGCACTCACTGGCCGCCCGGCTGCGTGCTGGTGACTGGGGCCGGTGCTCTTACCGCCCTCACCTGGCGTGCTGGTGACTCGGGCGGCGCGTTCACCAGGTGCCTCAGCTGCGGCACGGCGATCCCGGTGCGGCAGCTGGTGCAGCGGAGGCCAGCCCTGGTCAGCCGGCCCGTGATCATGACATAGGTGTCGTCCCAACGACAGTGAAGTCATGATCACGAGCCGCGGGTGGCAGGCGGGATCCGGCAGCAGGCGGGATCCGGCAGCAGGCGGGATCCGGCAGCAGGCAGGCGGGCGGGATTCTGCGGCGGAGGCGCGGCCGCAGGCGGGTATAGGTACCGGGGGTGGGTCCCGTGTGCCCGCTGTCACAGCAGCGCCCAGAAATGGCAGACGTGAATATTCTCACTCAATGGTGCTGCTGGGGCTGAGGGTGGCCATTACAGCCAGCGGTGCCCTGGGACGGCCTGGCGGCACCGCCTGCCGGCCGGCCGCACCGCCGGCCGGCCGCCTGGGACGGGGCCAGCGGTCAGCCCCGCTCGACCCGGACGCCGCAGATCGTGCGCTTGCCCCGCCGGAGCACCAGGAACCGCCCGTACAGCAGGTCCGCGTCAGCGGGCCGGGTGTCCGGCTCGGTCACCTTCCGGTTGTTAAGGTAGGCGCCCCCCTCGGCGATGGTCCGCCGGGCCGCCGACTTGCTGGGCAGGATGCCGGCCGCCGCCATCAGGTCAGCTATTGGCGGCAGGCCAGCCCGGACGTCGATCTCAATAACCGGCCCGCCGACGGCGCTGGCGGCCTCGGCCCCGGAAGGGACTGCGACAGGGGCGGGGATGTGCACGGAAGTGCTTTCGGGGTCCGCCAAATCGCGGACCAAGCGCACGGTCACGGACGGGATCTCGGCCAGCGCGGCGGCTAGCGTGGCCTCGTCCAGGCTGGCCAGGTCGCCCTGGCCGAACAGGGCGTGGCTGGCCGCGATGGCCTTCTCGGCTTCCGCCCGGCCGTGCACCAGCTCGGTCACCTCGGCGGCCAGCACCCGCTGGGCCATCCGGGCGGCCGGCTTGTCCCTGATCTCCTGCTCCAGCTCCTCGATCTCGCCGCGGGACCGGAACGTGAACACCCGGAGCAGGCCGGGCACCTCCTCGTCGGCCCGGTTCAGCCAGAACTGGTAGAACGCGTAGGGCGACATCAGGTCGGCGCTGATCCAGACCGCGCCGCCCTCGGTCTTGCCGTACTTGGTACCGTCCGGCTTGGTGATCAGCGGGGTGGCCAGCGCGTGCACCGCGGCCCCGTCCACCCGGCGGATCAGGTCCACGCCGGACACCAGGTTGCCCCACTGGTCGCTGCCGCCGACCTGCAGCGTGCAGCCGTGCCGCCGGTACAGTTCCAGGAAGTCGTTGGCCTGCAGGATCTGGTAGCTGAACTCGGTGTAGCTGATCCCGCCCCCGTCCAGCCGGGCCCGGACCGACTCGCGGCTCAGCATCTGGCTGACCGGGAAGTGCTTGCCAATGTCGCGGAGGAACTCCAGCGCGGACAGCGGCTCGGTCCAGTCCAGGTTGCTGACCACCAGCGCCGCGTTAGGGCCGCCGGAGAAGTCCAGGAACCGCGACACCTCGCCGCGGATCCGGTCCACCCATCCGGCGACCACGTCGCGGGAGTTGAGGACCCGCTCCACCGACTTGCCGCTGGGGTCCCCGATCAGCCCGGTGGCCCCGCCGACCAGTGCGATGGGCTGGTGCCCGGCCAGTTGCAGCCGGCGCAGCGTGAGCAGCTGGACCAGGTTCCCGATGTGCAGCCCGGGGGCGGTGGGATCGAAGCCGACGTACACGGTGACCGGGCCGGTGTCGAGCGCCTTGCGCAGCTCGTCGGGGTCGGTGGACAGCGCGATCAGCCCGCGCCAGGTCAGCTCGTCGATGATGTCGGTCACCGGCTCATCGTGCCATCTTCACCATCCGAACGTGAAACTGCTTTCGGCCGCGCCCGCGGCACGTGCGGCCGGTACACCGACACGGTCGGGTCGCCGGTCAGCCAGAACCGCCACGGCCAATCGGCCGCGCTGCTGATGCCCACCCGCGGGCCCCGGCTGATCTGCGGATCCGGGCCGCCACCAGCCGCCGCGGCCCGGATCCGCAGCGCAGACGACGGAGCGCACACGTCGAGACCATTCTGGGCCCGGTCGATGCCGAGCGCCTGGCACAGCCGGGCCGGGCCGCGAGCCAGTTCCCGGGCCGGCACCACCGAGGGCCGCGGCCGGCCCGCGGAACGCCGCGCCTCGGCCAGCGGCACGCCCTCGATCACCTGCCCGGCCCGGATCAGCACCGCGGACGCGGTGCCGGGCGGCAGGCAGACCACGTTGACGCACCAGTGCATGCCATAGGTGAAGTACACATACGCGTGCCCGGGCTCGCCGAACATGACCGCATTCCGCGTGGTCCGGCCCCGGTAGGAATGCGACGCCGGGTCGTCCGCACCCTCGTACGCCTCGACCTCGGTGAGCCGGACGGCCACCAGCCCGGCCGCGGTCTCATGCTCCAGCACGCAGCCGAGCAATTCCGGCGCCACCTGCAGCGAGTGGCCGGCGAAGAACTCCCGCGGCAGCAGCGCGCCCGGTGCCACGGTCAGCGCGCCGCCCAGGCCGCGTGCTCGTCCACCACCGCACGCAACGCCACCAGCTGCTCGGCGACCCGGTCCGGCGCGGTGCCGCCCGGCGCCTTCCGCGCGGCCAGCGCGCCCTGCACGGACAGCACCCCGCGGATGTCCGGGGTGAGGTACTCGGAGATCTTGGCCAGGTCCTCGTCGCTCACGTCGGGCAGGTCGCAGTCGTGCACCTGGCACCACACCACCAGGTGACCCACCACCTCGTGCGCCTCGCGGAACGGGACACCGCGCCGGACCAGGAGTTCGGCCAGGTCGGTGGCGAGCGCGAAGCCGGTGCTCGCGCCTGCGGCGAGGCGTTGCGCATGAATGGTCATGGTGGCCACCAGGCCGGCCATGGCCGGGAGCACGACCAGCAGCGTGTCCACCGCGTCGAATACCGGCTCCTTGTCCTCCTGCAGGTCCCGGTCGTAGCTCAGCGGCAGGCCCTTGAGCGCCACCAGCAGGCCGGTCAGCCCGCCGATCGAGCCGGCCTTGCCCCGGGCCAGCTCGGCCACGTCCGGGTTCTTCTTCTGCGGCATGATCGACGAGCCGGTCGCGTAGGCGTCGTCGATCTCCACCCAGCCGAACTCGGACGTGGACCAGAGCACGATCTCCTCGCCCAGCCGGGACAGGTGCACCCCGAGCAGCGCCGCCGCGAAGCAGAACTCGGCCGCGAAGTCCCGGTCGCTCACCGCGTCCATGGAGTTCTCCGCGGCCCGGTCGAAGCCCAGCTCGGCGGCGACCGCCTCCGGGTCCAGCGGCAGCGACGAGCCGGCCAGCGCACCCGCGCCGAGCGGGCTGACCGCGGCCCGCTTGTCCCAGTCCCGTAGCCGGCTCACGTCCCGGGCCAGCGCCTGGCCGTGGGCCAGCAGCTGGTGCGCGAACACCACCGGCTGCGCGTGCTGCAGGTGGGTCATGCCCGGGGCCGGGGTGCTGACGTGCTGCTCAGCCTGGGCCAGCAGGGCGGTCTCCAGCTCGGCCACCCGGGACACTACCCGCCGGACGTGGTCGCGCAGGTAGAGCCGCAGGTCGGTGGCGATCTGGTCGTTCCGGCTGCGGCCCGCCCGGAGCTTGCCGCCGAGCGCGCCGACCCGCTCCAGCAGGCCGCGTTCCAGCGCGGTGTGCACGTCCTCGTCGGCCACCGTGGGCCGGAAGCTGCCGTCCTGGCAGGCCGCGTCCAGGCCGTCCAGCGCGGCCAGCAGCCGGGCCGCCTCCTCGTCGGTCAGCAGGCCGGCCCGGTGCAGCACCCTGGTGTGCGCCCGGGAGGCAAGCAGATCGTAGGGGGCGAGCCGCCAGTCGAACTGCACGCTCACCGACAGCCGGGCCAGCGCCTCGGCCGGGCTGGACCCGAACCGGCCGCCCCACAGCCGGGTCGGCGTGCGTTCCTCTTCTGCCACCGCGTTCCTCTCCATCGTGGCCGTGGGCTGCCTGCGAATAATAGTGCGGTGCCGCCAGCGCGCGGCACCGCACTCCAGCATCGGGACCGGGCCGCCGTCAGGCCCGCCGCTCGGCGATCCGGAGCAGCTGGCGGGCCACGTCCGGGCCGCCGCCCGGATCCCGGGTGATAATCAGCACGGTGTCGTCACCGGCCACGGTGCCGAGGATGGCCGGCCACGCCGCGTGGTCGATGGCCGAGGCCACCAGCTGCGCCGCGCCCGCCGGGGTGCGCACCACGACCAGGTTGGCACTGTGTTCCGCGCTGAGCAGGAAGTCGGTGGCGATCCGGGCCAGCCGGCTGGGCGGGTCCCGGTCCGGCACCCCGGCCGCGGACCGGCCCAGCCCGGGTGACGGCCCGGCCGTGCCCTGGCCGCGCCCGGCCAGCGGGCCCAGCCCGCCGCGGACCCCGGCCGGCACCCGGGCCGGCCGCGGCGTGACTCAGCAGGCCCGGCCAGCACACCGGCCAGCCCGCCCGGCCGGGAACCCGGCCCGCCCGGCTCGCCGGGCAGCGCGTAGACCAGTCCCCCGTCCGGCCCGCGCAGCCGGACCGCGCCCAGCTCGTCCAGGTCGCGGGACAGCGTGGCCTGGGTGACCTTAACCCCGTTCTGGGCCAGCAGCTCGGACAGCTCGTCCTGGGACCGGACCGCGGTGCGGGCCAGGATCGCGGTGATCTGGGCCTGCCGGGCCGTCTTGGTCACCGGGCTGACCGGGTTGGCCGGGCTCACCGGGCCCGCTCCAGCAGCCAGGCCAGCAGCGCCTTCTGCGCGTGCCGCCGGTTCTCCGCCTGGTCCCAGACCACGCTGTGCGGCCCGTCCAGGACGGCGGCGGTGATCTCCTCGCCGCGGTGCGCGGGCAGGCAGTGCAGCACCACGCAGTCCGGGCGGCCCAGCGCCACCTTGTCCTCGTCCAGCTGGTAAGGCCGCAGCGCGGCGACCCGGGCCGCTTCCTGGCCCTCCTGCCCCATCGACGTCCACACGTCGGTGGCCAGCACGCCAGCGTCCGTGCAGGCCGCCTTGGCGTCGCCGGTGACCTCGACCGACCCGCCGGTGGCGGTGGCGATGGCGGCGGCATCGGCCAGCACGCCCGGGTCGGGCCGGTACCCGGCGGGCGCCGCGATCCGCACCCGCAGTCCGGCGGTAGCCCCGCCCAGCAGGTAGGAGTGCGCCATGTTGCTGCCCCCGTCGCCGAGGAACGTGAGCACCAGCCCGGCCAGCCGGCCGTGCGCGGCCCGGGCCGTCTGCAGGTCGGCCAGGACCTGGCAGGGGTGGAACCGGTCGGTCAGCGCGTTGATCACTGGCACCCGGCTGGCCGCGGCCATCTCCTCGATCCGGTGCTGGCCGAACGTGCGCCAGACGATCGCGGCCACCTGGCGGTCCAGCACCCGGGCCGTGTCCGCCACCGGTTCCCCCCGGCCGAGCTGGGACGTCTGCGCGTCGATGACCAGCGGCTGGCCGCCGAGCTCGGCGATGGCGGCCGCGAAGGACACCCGGGTCCGGGTGGATGGCTTGTCGAACAGCATGGCCACCGTGCGGGGCCCGGCAAGCGGCTGGTAGCCGAACGGGTCCGCTTTCATCCGGTCGGCCAGGTCCAGCACGCCGGCCTGCTCGGCCGGGCTGAGGTCGTCGTCGCGCAGGAAATGCCGGGTCATCGCGGGCCCCCTCCGGCGGTGGCAGCTTCCGGCGAGGGTACCGCGTCCAGGATGGCGGGCAGCGCGGCCAGGAACGCGGCGGCCTGGTGTTCGCCCAGGATCAGCGGGGGCGCGAGCCGGACCGCGTCCGGCTGCACCGCGTTGACCAGGAAACCGGCCTGCCGGGCGGCGGCTTCCACGGCCGCGGCCGACGGGCTGGTCAGCACCGCGGCCAGCCACAGCCCACGGCCGCGCACCCCGGCCAGCAGCGGGTGGCTCAGCGCGGCCAGCCCGGCGGCCAGCTGCTGGCCCACCATGGCGGCCTGGGCCAGCAGGCCGTCGGCCTCGATGGTGTCCAGCACGGCCAGCGCGGCGGCGCAGGCGACCGGGTTGCCGCCGAACGTGCTGCCGTGATCCCCCTTGCGCAGCGCGGACCCGGCCGCGCCGAGCCCGATGCAGGCCCCGATCGGCAGCCCGCCGCCCAGCCCCTTGGCCAGGGTGAGCACGTCCGGCCGGACCTGCTCCGGCTGGTGCGCGAACCAGGTCCCGGCCCGGCCGATGCCGCTCTGGATCTCGTCCAGGACCAGCAGCGCGCCCGCCGCGTCACAGGCCTCCCGGGCCGCGCCCAGGTAACCGGCGGGCGGCGGCTCCACGCCGCCCTCGCCCAGGCAGGGCTCCAGGAAAACCGCGGCCACGTCCTCCCGGGTGGCCGCGCGCAGCGCCGCCGCATCCCCGTAGGGCACGAACCGCACGACCATCCCGAACGGGCCGAACGCCTCCCGGATGGAACTCTTGCCGGTCAGCGCGAGGGCACCCATGGTACGGCCATGGAAGCCGCCCTCGGCGGCGACGAACACCGGGCGGCCGGCGCCCTGCTGGCGGCGGGCCAGCTTGATGGCCGCCTCGTTGGCCTCGGTGCCGGAGTTGGCGAAGAACACCCGGCCCGGGGTGCCGAGCAGCGCCAGCAGCCGTTCGGCCAGCGCGATCTCGCCCTCATGCAGGAACAGGTTGGAGGTGTGCGCGATCAGGCGCACCTGCCGGCTGACCGCGTCGATGATGGCCGGGTGGGCGTGCCCCAGCGAGCTCACCGCGATGCCGGCGATGAGATCGGTGTACTCCCGCCCGTCGGCGTCCCAGACCTGGCAGCCCTGGCCGTGGCTGAGCGCCAGCGGCGGGATCCCGTAGTTGGGCATCAGCGCGGCCTCGAACCGGGCCTGCAGCCGCTGCGTCTCAGTCACTGGCGGCCTCCGCTCCGGCCGCCTCATCCGGGACGACCATGGTGCCGATGCCGGAGTCGGTGAAGATCTCCAGCAGCACCGAGTGCGGCAGCCGGCCATCGAGCACGTGGGCCTGCGGTACCCCGCCGCGGACGGCGCGCAGGCACGCCTCCATCTTGGGGATCATCCCGGCGCTCAGCCCGGGCAGCAGCTGGGCCAGGCTGGTGGCGGTCAGCAGGCTGATCACCTCGCCCCGGGCAGCGCCGTCGGCCCAGTCCGCGTACAGCCCTTCGACGTCGGTGAGCACGACCAGCTTGGCCGCGCCGAGCGCCACGGCCAGCGCCGCCGCCGCGGTATCCGCGTTGACGTTGTACACCTCGCCGTCCGCGCCCCGGGCCACGCTGGACACCACCGGCACCCGGCCGTCCCGGAGCAGCGCCAGCACGGCACCGGGGTCGACCGTGTCGATCTCGCCGACCAGCCCGAGGTCCACCGGCTGGCCGTCCACCATGGCGGCCCGGCGGCGGGCGGTGAACAGGTTGGCGTCCTCCCCGGACATGCCGACCGCGAACGGGCCGTGCCGGTTGACCAGGCCGACCAGGTCGCGGTTGACCTGGCCGGTGAGCACCATCCGGACCACGTCCATGGCTTCTGGCGAGGTGACCCGCAGCCCAGCCCGGAACGTGCTGGGCACGCCGAGCCGGTCCAGGTGCGCGGAGATCTGCGGGCCGCCGCCATGCACCACCACCGGGCGCAGCCCGGCGTGCCGGAGGAACACCACGTCCTGGGCGAACGCGTGCCGCAGGCCGTCGTCGGTCATCGCGTGCCCGCCGTACTTGAGCACCACGGTCTGGCCGTGGAACCGGCTGAGCCAGGGCAGCGCCTCGATGAGCGTGGCCGCCTTGGCCAGCGCGCCGTCCCGGCTGGGAGGCACCGGCGTGGACGGGGCGGGCTGGGCTGGGGCGGTCATGTCGAGTACGCCGAGTTCTCGTGCACATAGGCCACGGTCAGGTCGGTGGTGGCGATGGTGGCGGCGTGCGGCCCGGCCGACAGGTCCACGGTGATGGTCACGTTCCGCGGCTGCAGGTCGACCTTGGACCGGTCGTCGCCGGCGCAGCCGTGGCGGCACACCCAGACGCCGTTGATGGCCACGTTCAGCCGGTCCGGCTCGAACACCGCGCTGGTCGTGCCCACCGCGGCCAGCACCCGGCCCCAGTTCGGGTCCGCACCGGCGATGGCGCACTTGAGCAGGCTGGACCGGGCCACCGCCCGGCCGGCCGTGACGGCGTCCTGCTCGCTGGCCGCGCCGACCACCTCGACCGCGATCAGCTTGCTCGCACCCTCGGCGTCGGCCTGCAGCTGGCGGGCCAGGTCGGCGCAGACCTGGGTGAGCGCGGCGGTGAAGTGGGCCGGGTCCGGCACAGCGCCGGCCGCCCCGCTGGCCAGCAGCAGCATGGTGTCGTTGGTGGACATGCAGCCATCGGTGTCGAGCCGGTCGAACGTGACCCGGGTGGCCGCGCGCAGTGCGCTGTCCAGCGCGCTGGCGGGCAGGTCGGCGTCCGTGGTGAGCACGCACAGCATGGTGGCCAGCCCCGGGGCGAGCATGCCGGCTCCCTTGGCCATGCCGCCGATCGTGTAGCCGGCCGCCCGGTGAAACGCGATCTTGCTGACCGTGTCCGTGGTGCGGATCGCGTCCGCCGCCGTGGTGCCGCCGCTCCGGGACGCCTCGGTGAGCGCCTGGCCGAGCCCGCCGAGCAGCAGGTCCATCGGCAGCCGCTCGCCGATCAGGCCGGTCGAGCAGACGGCGATCTCACCCGCGGACTCGGCGGCCGCGCCAGGCTGCGAGCCGAGCGCCCCGGCCAGGCGTTCGGCCGTGGTGTGCGTGTCCTGGAAGCCGAGCGGGCCGGTGCAGGCGTTGGCGCCGCCGGAGTTCAGCGCGACGGCCCGGACCCGGCCACCGCGCAGCACCTGCTGGGTCCACAGCACCGGGGCCGCCTTGACCCGGTTGCTGGTGAAGACGCCGGCCGCGGCGCGCGATGGCCCGTCGTTAAGCACCACCGCGACGTCCCGCTCACCGGAGGCCTTGAGCCCGGCGGCCACGCCGGCCGCGCGGAAGCCGAGCGGAGCTGTCACGCTCATGGGCGTGCCTCCCTCGCGGGGACGGGGGTTGTCACGGGGCGACTCCATTCACGGACAGGCCTGCCGTCTCTGGCAGGCCGAGCATCAGGTTGGCGATCTGGATGGCCTGCCCGGCCGCCCCCTTGACCAGGTTGTCCAGGGCGGCTACCACCACGGCCCGGCCCGCGTGCGGGTCCGCGGCGGCCTGCAGGTGCACCGCGTTCGACCCGATGGTGGCGGCCGTGCTGGGCCACCGTCCCGCGGGCAGCACGTGCACGAACGGATGGCCGGCGTACCCGGCCGCGAGTACGCCGCGGAGGTCCGCGGCCGCGGCGGCCGGGCGGAGCCGGGCGGTGCAGGTGGCCAGGATGCCGCGGGGCATGGGCGCGAGCAGCGGGGTGAACGACATGACCGGGCGGCTGCCCGCCGCCTCGCCGAGCGCCTGCTCGATCTCCGGGGTGTGCCGGTGCACCCCGCCCACTTGATACGGGGACACCGCGCCCATCACCTCGGTGGCCAGCAGTTCGTGGCTGGGGGTGCGGCCCGCGCCGGACGTCCCGGAGGCGGACACGGCGACGATGTCCGACGGGTCGGCCAGCCCGGCGGCCAGCAGCGGGGCCAGGGCCAGGATGACCGCGGTGGCGTGGCAGCCGGGGGCGGCGACCTGGCGGGCGGCCCGGATCGCTGCCCGGGCCCCGGGCAGCTCGGGCAGGCCGTACACCCACCGCCCGGCGTGCGGCCCGGAGTAGAACGCGATCCAGTCGCCCGGGTCAGCGAGCCGGAAGCTGGCGCTCAGGTCGATGACTCCGACGGCGGCTGGGAGCTGGGCCGCGATGGCCGCGGACTCCTCGTGGTGCAGGGCCAGGAAGACCAGGTCGGCCGCGGCCAGCCGGGCCGGCTCGGTGGGCTCGAACGTCCGCCCGGCCAGGCCGGCCAGGTGCGGGTGCAGCGCGGTCACGGTGGCGCCCACGCTCGCCTTCGCGGTCACCGGGCCGAGCTCGAGATCGGGGTGCGCGGCGATCAGCCGCAGCAGTTCTCCCCCGGCGTAGCCGCTGGCACCGGCTACCGCCACCCGGACTCCCATCCGCCCTCCTGCCGCTGTCCCGCCGCGCGGCCAGCTGCCCGCGGCGCGGCGCGCGCCACCCTGCTGCACTGGTCGGTCTGGCTGTGTCCGGGGCGCGGCCTGGGGTCCGGTTCTGCGACCCTTCCCGCAAAATTATGCAGGATGGTGGGTACTTATGCAAGCTGTGTTTCCGGGCTGGTGAAGTCGGGCAGGGTTGGCATCCCAAAGGATCTTAAGTACGTACATCGGACGCACTCGGGGGCGCGTCCGATGCGGGGAGCCGGCGTCGGTGGACCGCTGGGCTACCGGCATGATGAGGGGCGCGAAAGGAGCCCCCTCATGCGCCGTTCCATTCGGCCCGCCGGCGCGGCTTTCCCCACCCTGCTGGCCCTGGCCATGCTCACCGGGTGCGGCGCGCACCACCCGGGCGCATCCGCGTCCAGCTCACCCGCGGCCCAGGCGGCCTCCCCCGTGCCCAGCGGCCATCTGTGCGGGATGGGCAAGACCGCGGCCGGCGTGCCAGTCCAGGTGCAGGTGGTACACGGCACCGCCTGCCCGGCCGCGATGCAGGTCGAGCGGACCTACGCGGCGGAACTGGCGTCGGGCAAGGCGCCGGGCAACGGCGGTGGCGGCCCGGTCTCAGTCAGCGGCTGGGTCTGCACCGGCTTCAACACACCTGAGATCCTGCGCACCGGTGACACCTCGAAGTGCACCAGGAGCGGCGCGGAAATCGTGGAGGTGCTGCCGAGCCCGTCGGCGTCGCCGTCGTCCTGAGCCCGCGGCCCGCCCCGTATTAGCGTAAAGTGAGCTTATGACTACTGAAGGTGAACGCTGACTTCGGCCGATCCGCCCCGGTTCGGCGGTGCGCCCACCGTGGCCGTGTCAGTGACCATCCACACCTGGTTCCGGCCCGCGTGCTTGGCCCGGTACAGCGCACCGTCCGCACCGGCCAGCAGGTCGGTGAACTGGCTGCCGGTTGTCCTCTCCCAGCTCACACCTAGTGCGGCTACCCCGATGGAGACAGTAACCTGTAGTGGCTCAGCGGCGGGATCGTCATCCACACTGATCGGCATGGCTGCGATGTGCCTCCGCACCCGGTCCGCGATCTGGTGCGCGTCGGCCGCGCCGGTCTGTGGCAGCAGCAGCGCGAACTCCTCGCCGCCGAACCGGCCGGCCAGGTCATAGTCGCGCAGCACAATCTTGAACGTGTGCGCTATGGCCCGGAGCGCCTTGTCGCCAGCCAGGTGACCATGCAGGTCGTTGACGAGTTTGAAGTGGTCCACATCGATCAGGACCAGCGCGAGGGGGGAACGAGTGCGGACAGCACGAGCGACCTCCCACGCGGCCTCACGCTCCCAGGTGCCCGCGTTGAGCAGGCCGGTCTTGGAATCGATGCGGGAGGCATTCACGAGCTGGGCGTGCCGCACCGAGCGCTGCAGCAAGGTGACGAACGGCAGCGCGAAGACGACGGTCAGGAGGCTTATGGCGATGCCGAGCGTGACCAGTACCGCCACGCACAGCTCAGCGACGTCGTTCTGCATGCGCTCGCGGGCCAGCAGCACATCGCGTATCCGCAGGGACGGGTCCGCGCCCTTGACGGCCGGCAGGACGAGCGCGTCGTTGAGTGCCCAGCGCAGCAGCGCGATGCCCGCGACGGCCAGCAGCCAGAGGGACGCATGAGAAGCCGAGCTGGCCACCGGCCCGAGCGCAGGCTGAGCCACCGAATGGAACACCACCGAAGCGGCGCCGTAAGACAGCCCGACCGCGGAAATGCTGAACGCCCGCCGGTGCAGCGGCACGCGCCGGCCGCGCCAGTGCGTCAGGCCGTACTGCACCAGGGGGGCGAGCAGCGCAAAGACGGGCGGCAGCAGGATCGCAACCGGCAGCTCCCAGACCGCGTAGACGTCCTTGACCGCGCCCGCGTGGTGGCCGGCCCGCTTGGTCAGCTCGACGGTGGCGGCGATGCAGGCCAGCAGGGCGCCGAAGACCAGCACGTCGTAGGCGGTGACATGGACCACCGAGGCCGCCAGCCCGACGGCCGCGCCATAAGCGGCGGTGACCGAGATGATGAAGAGGATGAGCCAGGTCGGCAGTTCCCACACCGGCCAGGCACGGATGACCTCCACACCCAAGCGCACACGTTTGCATGCGCGATGATGCATGTCATCCTCCTCGACAGGCACGCCAGCGCAGCGCACCCGCGGTCCACCATGACAGGTAAGGGCGCTGCCCCGAATTTTCACAGACGGGGTGCGCCCCCTGTCAACCCCCCATTACTCCCTGAAATCAAATTTCGTGGTGGTACCGGACGTTCGTCGCTCTACGTTACCATCCGACTCCAACACCTGGATAAGAGTACAGCGGCTTAGCAACCCTTGAGACGTCTGGCCGGGTTCCGGCTGAGTGGAATGCGTGCTATGCCCAGTACACCCTAGTCGGGCAAAATTCATAGCGCCTCGGCGGCGCGGCCGCCACGGCCCGACGAGGGCGGATGGCCGGATCCGCCGGCCTCAAGCGAGGAGGACATGATGCGCAACACCATCTGGGACTGACCCGTACCCGCACCCCCGCAAACCCCGGACCCCGAGGAGGACGCCATGCGCAACACCATCTGGGACTGACCGCACGCCACGCCGTACCTGCACCCCCAGCCCGCGGAGGAGGACACGATGCGCAACACCATCTGGGACTGACCGCACATCACGCCCCACGTGCACCCTGCATCCCCCGAGGAGGACGCCATGCGCAACACCATCTGGGACTAGTGACTCCCGGACGGAGCACCTGTGCCCCCGGTCCTGGTCCTGGCCCGGCGGAGCGCAGCCACTGACATGGCGGCACACACACCAAGCAGGCCTGCCACCGCGATCACGTCGCTCGGCGCGTAATGCTGAGCGGCAGCACCTGCCATGATCATCGCTACCCCCTGGCCTAGGTTCATCCCGCCCTGGGCGAGGCCGAACGCCTGGCTGCGCTGACCGCCCGGGGTAGCGCGGACGAATGCGGCACTGGCGGCGAGCTGGTAACAGCCGCAGACCCCGCTCACGGTGAGTATCAGCAGCGCCAGCACCAGCGGCGGGCGCAGCGCGAAGAGGATGAGCACCGCGCAGCTGAGCACGGCCAGCGGGCTCATCCAGCGCAGCCGCTGCCGCGGCATGACCAGGCGGCCGAACAGCAGCCCGCCCACCGAGGCGCCGAACGCACCGGCGGCGAGGATGAGGCCGACGGCCACGTCGCCGCCACCGAGGTTGCGCCCCAGCGGCGCGGCGATCCCCTCCGGAACGTTGTAGAAGGCGGAGAGCCAGCCGAACAGCATCGGGACGAGCAGCGCGGTCGACGTGAATACCAGCCGCAGCCCGGCGCGGATGCCGCTGGCTCCCGGCCCGGCCAGCTGCCGTCGGGGCTGGGCAGCCGGCCGGGCGCGAACCCATAGCCAGGCGATGACCGCGGACACCATGAACGTCACGGCATCGGCCAGCAGCGAGGCCCGGACGCCAAGAAAGGCCACCGCCGCCCCGCCGGAGGCAAACCCGATGACCTGCGCGAACTGGATCGTGGTCTGGGTGACCGCGGTACCCAGCACATACCGGTCGCCAGCCAGGATGTCGGGGTAGAGGGCCGCCCGCGCCGAACTGAACGGGGCGCCGACCATGGTCACCAGGAACAGCAGCAGGACCAGCACCCCCACGGACAGCGACGGCAGCGTCATCAGGCCGACCAGGGCCACCCGGATCAGGTCGCAGGCGATCATCACCCGCCTGCGCGGCCAGCGGTCCGCGAGACCGGCCAGGGCCACGCCGCCGACGAACGACGGCACCACGCTGGCGGTGTAGGCGATGGCGGCCAGCAGCGCGGAGTGGGTCCGGTCGAACACCAGCAAGGTAATGGCGACCCGGGCCAGCTGGTCACCGATGACCGACACGATCTGGGCGCTCCACAGCGCCCGGAATTCGGCGATGCCGAGGACCTCAGCAAATGTGGTGCGTGGTTCGGCGGCGACCGGGAACGCCGGCTGGCCGTCCGGCGGGATCCCCGATTTGCGGCTAGTGATCTGTGCCTCCGGAGTCCAGGCCACGCAGGGTGGCGATGTTCCCCCGGTCACGGTTCGTGAGCACTCGCCGACCTCCCGTGTGAAGGCTACCGACATGGCAAACCGGTTCGTAAGTGCCGCCTGGGAATCCGTTGCAACAGTCATTCGTAGCGGCCGGACCCGGCCGTGCCTGCGCGGTCCGGGAACTGGCACGATGAAGGCCGTGTCTGCCACTGGCGTGATATCTGCCGATCCGCGGGTCCGCAGCGCCCGGAACGGGGTCTACGCGGTCTTCATCTGCGCCGGTTTCGCGTTCGCCAGCTGGGCCTCCCGTATCCCGCAGGTCCGTAGCCAGCTGCACGTCTCCCCGGGTGCGCTGGGGCTCATCCTGCTCAGCGCGGCCGTCGGCTCGACCATCGCGATGCCGCTGTCCGGGCTGGTCATCACCCGGATCGGGGAACGGCGCACGGTCCTGGTGATGTCGCTGATCTGCACGGCTGGCCTGGCCACCGTGGCCATCGGCTACCGGCACGGGATACCGCCCGTGGCGGCCGGCCTGTTCGTGTTCGGGTTTGGCATGGGCAACTGGGACGTTGCGATGAACGTGCAGGCCGCGGCCGTGGAGCAGGCGCTGGGCCGGTCGATCATGCCGAAGTTTCACGCCGGCTGGAGCATCGGCACGGTGGCCGGGGCGGCCATCGGTGCGATCATGGTGGTGGCCGGCGTGCCGGTTACCACGCACCTGATCGCGGTCGCCGCCGCCGTGGCCATCGCCGTGCCCACCGCCAGCCGCAGCTTCCTGCCGCACGCGGCGGCCCCGGATCCGGGCCGCAGGGTCCCGCGGCGCAGCCCGCTCCGCGCCTGGACCGAGCCGCGGACCCTGCTCATCGGGCTGTTCGTGCTGTGCATGGCGTTCACCGAGGGCACCGGCAACGACTGGCTCAGCCTCGGGGTCATCGACGGCTATCACGCCGCGCCGGCGCTGGGCACGCTCGCGCTGGCCACGTTCCTGGCCGCGATGACGCTGGGCCGCTGGTTCGGGCCCCGGTTCATCGACCGGTTCGGCCGGGTCAGCATGCTGCGGGCCGGGGCGGCGACCGCGCTGGCCGGCCTCGTCCTGGTCGTGTTCGGCCAGTTCCTGGCCGCCGCCCTGGGCGGCGCCGTGCTGCTCGGCCTGGGTACATCGCTCGGCTTCCCGGTCGGCCTGAGCGCGGCGGCCGACGATCCCCGGTACGCGGCGGGCCGGGTGAGCACCGCCTCCTCGGTCGGCTACGTGGCCTTCCTGGCCGGGCCGCCCGCCATCGGCTTCCTGGGTGATCACGTCGGCGTGCTGCACTCGCTATCGCTGGCCGGGGTGTTGCTGGCCGTAGCGTTCCTGCTCTGCCCGGTCACCGCGCCGCTGCCCCGCGCCCAGCTGGCCGACGGCTAGCCGGCCCGGCTGCGGCGGCGCGAGCGCGCCTGAAGCTGCCGGTATCCCCGGGCAGGCGGCCTGACGGCCGGCCGTCAGGACGGCCCGCGCGGGACCGCACCGACCTGGCGGGCTGCCTCGGCCACCGCGGCGTCCCGGGCTGCGGTGGTCTCCTCCACGGTCAGCGTCCGGTCCGGGGCGCGGAACCGCAGCGAGTAGGCCAGTGACTTGCGCCCTTCCCCGGCCTGCTCCCCGGTATAGATGTCGAACAGCCGGACATCTTCCAGCAGCCCGGGGTAGTCACTGCCCTGCACCCCGGCGACCAGCGCGGCCTGCACCGCCGCGCTGGTCACGGTCACCGGGACCAGCAGCGCGACATCCTGGGTGGCCGCTGGGTAGGCCGAGATCGGCGGCGCCTGGACCGGGGGCAGCTGAGCCGCGGCCGCCTGGATCACCGACAGGTCCAGCTCCATGACGCTGGTCCGCGGGGGTACGCCGAACGCCGCGATGACCCGCGGGTGCAGCTCGCCCGCGTGCCCGGCCAGCAGCCACTCGTGGCCTTCTTCGGCCTGCACGAACAACGCCGCGCACCGGCCCGGGTGCCAGGGCGCGGCCTGGTCGGCCCGGATCTCGAACGGGACCCGGCTCTCCCGGAGCACCTCACGGGCCGCCTCGATGGCGTCCTGCCAGCCGGCCAGGCGGCCCGCACCCCACCAGCCGCCCAGGTCCCGCTCCCCGGTCAGCACGGCCGCGATGTGCAGCGGCTGGTCAGGCAGCGCGGCTTCCAGCACGGCCAGTTCCGCGACCGTGGGGCCGCGGTCCACCCGCAGGATGGGCGCGACCCGCGGGCCGCCCAGCGGCTCGCGGAACACCCGGCCGCTCTCGAACAGGCCGATGTCACCGAACCCGCGGCCGATGTTGCGCAGCAGCACCCGCAGCAGGCCGGGCAGCAGGGAGGTGCGCAGCAGCGGCTCGTCGTCGTTCAGCGGGTTGGCGATCCGGGGGGCCCGGCGCCGCGGGTCGTCGGGTGCCAGCAGCAGCCGGTCGTGATCCGCCGCGGAGCTGAACGGCTGGCTGAGCACCTCGGTGAAGCCGGCCGAGCCCAGGGCGCGGCCGATGCCGCGGCGCAGCCGCTGCCGGTCGGTCAGACCGCGGCCGGCTGTGGCCCGTGGCATCCGCACCGGGATGTTCTCATAGCCCTCCAGCCGGAGGACCTCCTCGGCCAGGTCCCACGGGTAGCGCAGGTCGGGCCGCCAGGAGGGCGGCGCCACGGCCAGCATCTGCTTGCCCCGGTCGTGCTGGCCATGCTCGGGCCGGACGTACCGGTTCGGCCCGGTGCCGCCCCCGGCCGTCCTGGGCGGCGTCTCCGGCTCGGCGTCCGCGGCCGGGCTGGCCGCCTCCGTCACGACGCAGCCCACGTCCTGCAGCCTGCGCAGCACCGTGTCCCGGCCATATACCGTGCCCGCCACCCGGTCCGGGTAGTCGGCCGCCATGGCGATCGACACCCCGGGCACGGCCACCGCGGCGTGCGTGCAGCCGGGCTTGACCGTACCGCCGCCCAGGCTGGCCAGCAGGGACACCGCCCGCGCCGTGGCGCGCAGCGGCAGTTCCCGGTCCACTCCCCGCTCGAAGCGGTAGGACGCCTCGCTGAACAGCTTGTGCCGGCGGCTCTCCCGGGCGATGCCCCGCGCGTCGAAGTGCGCCGCCTCGACGACCAGGTTGCTGGACGTGCCGGAGATCTCGGTGGCCAGGCCGCCCATGGTGCCCGCCAGCGAGATCGCGCCGGAGGCGTCCGCGATCACGATGTCCTCCAGGTCCAGGTCGCGGACCACGTGGTCGAGCGTCTCCAGCCGCTCCCCAGGGCGGGCCCGGCGCACCACGAGCGGGCCGTCCAGCCTGTCCGCGTCGAACGCGTGCAGTGGCTGGCCGAGCTCCAGCATCAGGTAGTTGGTGATGTCCACGGCCAGCGACACCGACCGCAGGCCGGACCGGGCCAGCCGGACCTGGATGCGCAGCGGGGTGGGCGCGGCCGGGCTGAACCCGCGGACCTCGCGCAGCACGAACCGGTCGCACGCGGTGGGGTCCTCGATGCTGGCCGGCCAGACCTCTTCCGACACGTTCGCGACATCGTCCGGCAGGTCCTCGTCGGCCAGGTCGCGGATCCGTATCCCGTAGGAGATGGCAAGCTCCCGGGCCACGCCGCGGACGGACAGCGCGTAGCCCCGGTCCGGGGTCACCGCGATGTCCAGCACATGGTCGGCCAGGCCCGCGTAGGCCACGAAGTCGGCGCCCAGCGGCGCGTCCGGCGGCAGCACCATGATGCCGGAATGATCTTCACCGATGCCCAGCTCGGCGGCCGAGCAGATCATGCCGTCCGAGATGTGCCCGTACGTTCTCCGGGCGCTGATCTCGAACCCGCCGGTCAGGTGCGCGCCGGGCAGGGCCAGCGGCACCCGGTCCCCGGCCACGAAGTTGACCGCCCCGCAGATCACCCCGCGCGGCTCGCCCTCCCCCGTGCTGACCTGGCAGTACCGGACCGGTTTCTTGAACCCGGTGAGCTCTTCGATGGCGGTGACCTCGGCCACCAGCACCCCGCTGATGTCCTGCCCGGCAGGCTCCACCGACTCGACCTCCAGGCCCGCCGCGGTGAGCCGCCGGGCCACGTCCGCGGGATCCAGGCCCGGCTCCAGGCCGGCCGCGGCGGCCAGCCAGGACAGTGGGAGTCGCATCAGGCCTCCATCCCGAACGCGCGGCTGAACCGGACGTCACCCTCCAGGATGTCCCTGATGTCGGCCACGCCGTCCCGGACCATCAGCGTCCGCTCGATGCCCAGCCCGAACGCGAAGCCGCTGTACCGGTCCGGGTCGATGCCGCAGGCGATCAGGACCCGGGGGTTCACCATGCCGCAGCCCGCCAGCTCGATCCAGCCCTGGGAGCGGCACACCCG
Source organism: uncultured Actinomycetes bacterium (assembly GCA_963834515.1). Lineage (GTDB taxonomy): Bacteria > Actinomycetota > Actinomycetes > Streptosporangiales > Streptosporangiaceae > RYN-230. The sequence continues at coordinate 889,700 of CAWICB010000007.1, forward strand.
GCACGGCGCACCGCCCGGCCGGGTGGATGCGCCACGGCAGACGTGGCACTCCATGGACACGTCCGCGGACGGCTCGGTGAACGGGAAGAAGTCGGGCCGCAGCCGGGTGCGCAGCCCCTCGCCGAACATCGCGTCCACGAACGCGCGGATGGCGCCGCGCAGGTCGGCCATGGTCAGCCCCTCGTCCACGGCCAGGCACTCGATCTGGTGGAACACCGGGCTGTGCGTGGCGTCCAGCGCGTCGCTGCGGTAACACTGGCCCGGGCTGACCACGTACAGCGGCAGCGGCCGGGTCAGCATGGCCCGGATCTGCACCGGCGAGGTGTGGGTGCGCAGCACCACCCCAGACCGGTCCGACCCGTCGGGGCCCGCCACGAACAGGGTGTCCTGCATCTCCCGGGCCGGGTGGTCGGGGGGGAAGTTGAGCGCGTCGAAGTTGTACCACTCGGCCTCGACCTCGGGGCCTTCGGCGACCTCGTAGCCCATGGCCACGAACACGTCGGATAGCCGCTCGCTGAGCGTGGTCACCGGATGCCGGGCGCCCGCCGGCTGGCGGTCCCAGGGCAGCGTGACATCCACCGCCTCCTCGATCAGCACCCGGCTGTCCCGGTCGGCCTCCAGCTCGGACTGGCGGACGGCGAGCGCGTCGCTGACTTCGCGCAGCGCGGCGCCGACCCGCTTGCCCGCTTCGGCGCGGGCCGCGGGCGGCAGCGCGCCGATCTCGGCGCGGGCCGCGGCCAGCGGTGACCGGTCCCCGGCATGCGCCAGCCGGGCCGCCTTGAGCTCGTCCAGGGTGCGCGCGGCGGCGATAGCGGCCAGCGCCTCATCCCGGCTGCGGGCGACCTCCCCGGCGGACAGGGCGGTCACCTGCACTGGGTCGTACTGCTTGTTCGGTGCGGACATCGTTCTGCTTCCTGCTGGCCTCTGCTGTTGGCTGTTGGCGGTGCTGATGCTGGGATTACCGGTGACCGGGCAGCTCAGGCGCGGCGGTCACCAGTACCGGAAAGAAGCCCGCGCGAGGGCGGCAGGCCGGCCGCGGCCGCCGCGCTGCGCCCGCCAGCTACCCGAAGTCGGGCAGGCCGGCGGGCATGGTAAATCGGAACTCGGCACCGCCGCCGGGTGCACGCTGCACGGTGATCGACCCGCCGTGCGCCTCGACCAGGCCCTTCACGATGTACAGGCCCAGCCCAGCCCCGCCCCGCCGCTTGGCCCGCCAGAACTGCCGGAAGATCCGCGGCACCAGCTCGGGGGGCACGCCATCGCCCTCGTCGCGGACACTGACCGCCACCGCGGGGGCCAGCGCGCCAGCGGCCCCCTGGGCACCGGCCCGGCTGGCCGTGCGAGGGTCGAGGTCGTCGGCGGGCTGCACCACGATTGTCACCGTACCAGCACCGTGCCGGACCGCGTTCTCGACCAGGTTGCCCAGGATCTGGTCCACCTTGTCGGCGTCCAGCCAGGTCTCGGGCAGGTCGGCGGGGACTTCGATGCGGAACCGCTCGGGCGGGTCGCCCGCCGCGGCCCGGCCGGCCGACGATCTTCTCCGCCCGCTGCGGGATGTCCACCAGCTGGCGATGGATCTCGATCCGGCCGGCCTCGATCCGGGACACGTCGAGCAGTTCGGTGATCAGCCGGGTCACCCGGTCCGCGTCGGCGTTGACGGTCTCCAGCATCACCCGCTTCTGGTCGTCGGTGAACCGGGTCCACTTGGCCAGCAGGGTGGCCGTGAAACCCTTGACACTGGTCAGCGGGGAACGCAGCTCATGAGCCACGGTGGAGACCAGGTCGGCCCGGCTGCGTTCCAGCCGGACCCGCTGCTGGGTGCCGCGCAGGCTGACCGCGATGCGCTGCACGGTGCCAGGCTGGGCCAGCCCGGTGGGGCGGCCTCCCGGGCCCCCCCGCGGCCGCTGTCTCGGCGGGAACCCGCCGTCGGCGGCCCCCCCTTCGCCGGCCGATGGCCAGTCCATCCCGGGCTGGCCGCGGGGTACCCGCACGTAGCCCATGGTGACCAGGAACTCGGTGCCGTCCGGCAGGAAGAGCGGGAGTTCCGGGTGCCTGGTGCGGGTGGACAGGCCCCGGTAGGGGTCCACACAGGCCCACCAGCTGCGGCCTTCGATGTCCCGGAACGGGAGCACCTGCCGGATGTCCCGGCCCAGTGCGTTGAGCGCGCCGATGCCGGTGAGCCGGGTGGCAGCCTGGTTGAACACGACGACCCGGCCGGCCTGATCGGCGATCACGATGCCGTCCGGCAGGTCGTCCGCACAGACCAGGCCGCCTGACGCCACCACCTGCCCAGCCGGCACGCTGGCCACGGGGGCCGCCCGGTCGGGCATGAGCCTGTCCATCAGACCGCCGCCTCCGTCCGGCCCTCGGAGCTTCCTGAGCTCTGCTCGGTGCTGTGCTGCGAATGACGCAACGTGATCAGACTCTAGCGCCTGCGCGATGGGCAGCGGCAGCCCCCAGGCCAGCTGTTCGCGGCACGTCACTGCTCGCCGAGGGTCGCGGCGGCCGGGCGGGGAGCCGATGGCTGGCCCTGGGCCCGGGCGGACGAGTAGAGGCAGACGGCGGCCGCGGCGGCCAGGTTGAGGCTCTCCGCCCGGCCATAGATCGGCACCGCCACGATGTCGTCGGCCAGCGCCCGGACATCGGCGGGCAGCCCCCACGCCTCATTCCCGAACAGCCACCCGGCCGCGCCGCTGAGCGTTCCGTCGGCCTGCAGGTCATCGAGGGTCCGGCTGGCGCCGCCGTCCGCGGCCAGCACCCGCAGCCCGGCCGCGCGCAGCGCCTGGACCGCGTCGGGCACCGGCGTGCCGGTCACCACGGGCAGATGGAACAGGCTGCCCGCGGACGCGCGGACGCACTTGCTGTTGTACGGGTCCACCGACGACCCGGCGAAGAGGACCGCGTCCGCGCCGGCCGCGTCGGCGGTGCGCAGCACGGTGCCGGCGTTCCCCGGGTCACGCACGCTGGCCAGGATCACCACCAGCCGGAGCGGCCGCCCGGTACGGCCGGCCCCGGCTGACCTGGGCCGGTCACGTCGGCCAGTGGCACGTCGACGAAGCGGCAGACGGCCAGCACGCCCTGCGGGGTGATGGTCTGCGCCAGCTCGGCCATGACCTCGCCGCTGACCGGGTGCACGCCGGCGCCCTGTGCGGCGGCCAGGCTGGCCAGCTCGCCCGTACCGGGCCTGCGCGGTGGCCGTGATGAACAGCTGGGAGACCACGTCACCGGCGGCCAGCGCCTCCCCCACGGCCTGCGGTCCCTCGGCCAGGAAGGCCCGGGCCCGCTGCCGGAACGCCCGCTTGCCGAGCTGGCGGGCCGCCTTGACGCGGGGCGACCGGATGCTGGTCAGCTCGGCACCGGCCGCCCGCATGAGACCGCCTTCCGTGCGCTGGCCGGCGTCAGGCCGCCGCGCTGGCCGCGTCCGGGCCGGCCTCGGCCAGCGCGGTCTTGGCCACCTCAACCAGGGCGGAGAAGGCGGCCGGGTCGCTGACCGCGAGTTCGGCCAGCATCCGGCGGTCCACTTCGACGTCGGCCAGCCGGAGGCCCTGGACGAAGCGGTTGTAGGTGATGCCGTCGGCGCGGGCTGCAGCGTTGATGCGCTGGATCCACAGCCGCCGGAACGCACCCTTCCGGTCCTTGCGGTCCCGGTAGGCGTACGTCATCGAGTGCAGGACCTGCTCCTTGGCCTTGCGGTAGAGCCGGGAGCGCTGGCCCCGGTAACCGCTCGCCCGCTCAAGGACAACCCTGCGCTTCTTGTGGGCGTTGACAGCCCGCTTCACGCGTGCCATTTCACTGACTCCCTGCGGGCCGGGCCGGGTCTACTTGCCCAGCAGCTTCTTGATCTTCCTGACGTCCGGCGGGGCAACCGTCAGTTCACCGCTCAGCCGACGGGTCCGCTGGCTCGACTTGTGCTCGAGCAGGTGGTTCTTGTTGGCGCGGCGGCGCATGCACCTTGCCGGTCCCGGTGGTCCGGAACCGCTTGGCGGTGCCGCTGTGCGTCTTCATCTTCGGCATGGTGGCCGTTGTCTCCGTGTTCGTGGCGTGCCGTGATGGCACGGGTGCGTCGGGATGCCGGCGGCATCCGCTCTGGTTCGTGCCCCCGGCAGCTAAGACTGAGGTGCGGTACCGTCCCCGGTCAGGCGCCCGCCTGATCCCCGGGGGCCGTCCCGTTCTGGTGACCAGCGTGGTTCTGGGTAGCAGCGGGCGGGCTGGCTGGAGCGGCCGCCGGGCGGCGCACCCGGGGTACCGGTCGCGCTGCCTCGTCCGTCTCCGTCCCGGGCCGCGCTGCGGTCGGCCTTCGACTCGCTCTTCTTGCGGTGCGGTCCGATCACCATGATCATGTTCCGGCCGTCCTGCTTGGGCTGCGACTCGACGAAGCCGAGTTCCTCGACATCGCCGGCCAGGCGCTGCAGCAGCCGGAACCCGAGTTCGGGCCGGGACTGCTCACGCCCGCGGAACATGATGGTCACCTTGACCTTGTCACCCTGCTTGAGGAACCGCTCAACGTGACCCTTCTTGGTCCCGTAGTCGTGCGGGTCGATCTTCGGCCGGAGCTTGATCTCCTTGATGACCGTCTGCGCCTGGTTCTTGCGCGACTCGCGGGCCTTGAGCGCGGACTCGTACTTGAACTTTCCGTAGTCCATCAGCTTGCAGACCGGCGGGCGCGCGGTGGGCGCAACCTCCACCAAGTCGAGGTCGGCTTCCTGAGCCAGCCGGAGTGCGTCGTTCAGGGCGACGATTCCGACTTGCTCGCCGTTGGGGCCGACGAGCCGCACTTCCGGGACACGGATGCGGTCGTTGATACGGGGTTCGGCGCTGATGTGACCTCCTTGGGCCTGGTCACCGCCCGGGCCCAGTGCCCGGATCGGCTGCGCTGCGACCATCCCGCGGGGTTCTTCCGTGGCGGCGTCTTCCTGCCGCACGAAAAAGGGGCCCCGCACGGGTGCATGCGAAGCCCACCTAACGCCACCACCCCTGCTGCGGATTCCGCAGCAGGACAGGTGGCCGCCAGGCTGGCAGCCCTCTGGTCAGCAACCGCCGGTTACGGCTCCTGACCGGGGCCGGTCCGCCCGGCCTGCCTGGCCGGCCCGTGAGGCCGGCAGGCTACCCGCCAGCCCAGTGGCCAGCCAGGTGGGAGGTGGTCCTCCGCTTGCACGCCCAGCACGGACATGCCGGGCTGGTCGTCAGGTAAGAGTAACAGCAATACGGTGCCAGATGGTATTCCCGGGCGGACAGCCGGTGACCCGGCGCCGGCCTACCTGGGTCGTGCCAGCGCATCAAGCCCGGCGGCTCGCATCGCCTCGACCGGGGCCAGCTGGCCGGTCATCAGCTCGACCTGCCGGGCGGCCTGATGCAGCAGCAGCGCGAACCCGCCAGCCGCAGGCACTCCGGCCTGCCGCGCGGCGGCGGCCAGCGCCGTGGGCCAGGGCTGGTACACCACGTCGAGGACACATCCAGGCCGGAGCGCCCCGCGCCGGACGCACTGCGCGTACTGATCAGCCGCGCCGGCCGGGGCGGTGGAGATGAGCAGCCCCGGGCGGGCTTCGGCCAGGTCACCGAACGCGGCCAACCGGACGGTAGCACCCAGCCGGCCCGCGGCGGACAGCAGGTCGCCAGCCCGCCGCGGGTCCCGGACCGCCACGGTAGCCTCCTGCGCGCCGAGGTCGCGCACCGCGGCCAGCGCGGAACACGCGGTCGCCCCACCGCCCAGGATGAGAACCCCGGGCTCGCCCTCCTCGATCAGCGTCCGGAGAGATCCCCGGGTCAGCCCCAGCCCGTACCCTGGCCGTGGCAGCGGCCCCGGCGCGGAGCGGCGATCGGGGGGTTCCGTGGGGTCGTCCACCCGGGCCAGCAGAGCGGCGATCAGGCCGGCGACGTCGGTGTTATGGCCGTGCCGCAGGCCGGCTTCGAAGCGCACCGTGTTGGCCGCGCCGACCTCGGCCACCAGCGGCTCAGCGTCGTCCAGCAGGCTCAGCACCGCGCGCTTGAGCGGCATGGTCAGGGACAGCCCGGCCCAGTCCGGGCCGCAGCCGGCCATGACCGCGGGCAGCCCGGCCTCGTCGCACTCGATGGCCTGGTAGCACCATCCGGTCAGGCCGAGCGCCTGGTACGCGGCCCGGTGCAGCACCGGGGACAGCGAGTGCGCGATCGGCGACCCCAGGACCGCGGCCCGTTTTGCTCCGGGGGGGCGACCCCCCGGAACCCCCCGCTCGCCGCTACGCGCCGAACGCTGTATCTGTCCGGGGGGGCGACCCCCCTGGACCCCCCGATCGCCGCTACGCGCCGAACGCTGACTCGGAGAGAACGCGCCTGCGGCGCGCCTCCCCTCGTCAGCGAGCTCCCTCCCGGTCACCGCGCGCTGATTCAGCCCTTGTGGGTGCCGGTGCCGGTGCCGGTGCTGCCGTACTTCTGCACGGCCGCGTCGAACGCCGAGGCGGAGCTGAAGAACAGCGTCTGCCCGGTGGCCGAGTTGATGGTCAGGAAGTAGAGCAGGTTGCCGTGCGCTGGGCGCAGCGCCGCCTCGATCGCGGTCTTCCCTGGGCTGTCGATCGGCCCCGGCGGCAGGCCCGCGTGCAGGTACGTGTTGTACGGCGACGGGAAGCTGGTACTGAACGCGGCGTTGCTGTGCGCCAGGCTCATCGCGTACAGCACGGTCGTGTCGAGCTGGAGCTTGACCGGCGGTACCGCGTTGAGCCGGTTGTAGATCACCTCGGCGATCTTCGCGTACTGCGCTGGCAGCTTGCCCTCGGCCTCGATGATGCTGGCCACGGTGATCACCGCAGCCTCGCTCTCATGAGCCTTGGCCGCCGCACCGGGCAGGCCCAGGCTCGTGGCTTCCAGGCCGAACTGCTTGACCATGCTCTGCAGCACGGCTGTCGGCGTGCTGTGCGGCTGGATCTCGTAGGTGGCCGGGAACAGGTAGCCCTCGGGCTGGCCATGCGCGAACGCGGGCAGCCCCAGGTCCTGCGGGTGCGCGATCGCCTGCTGGTATCCCTTGGGGTTGCCGGTCAGCTGGCCCAGCCGGGCGATGATCTGTGACAGCCGGAAGCCCTCGGGGATGGTCACCTTGAGCTGGACCCGGCTGGACGGCTTGAGCAGCAGGGCCAGCGCCAGCGAGGCCTTCATGTGCTCGTGCACCTTGTAGAACCCAGGCTCGAGAGCGCTGCCCTGCGAGCTGGCCTTGGCCGCGTTGGAGAACGCCCGGGCACTGGCCACTACACCCAGCGCGGCCAGCCGCTGGCCCACCGCGGTGGCGCTCTGGCCCGGCTCGATCTGCACCACCACGGAGCCGGTCCCCGGCCCGGAGAAGTCGGGCGGGTCGATGTACGTCCGGTAGTAGTGGTAGATCACCGCGCCGCCCGCCCCGGCGATGAGCACGAAGACCAGCAGCGAGGCCAGGATGGCGACCCGGCCGCGGCGGCGCCGCTTCCGGCCTGCGGCGCTGGGCGGCGGCCCGCCGCTGCGGCGGCCTTTCCGGCCCTCGTTCAGCCCGGGCAGCAGGTCGGGGCCGTCGTGCTCGCCCGCCCAGGCCTGCGGCGGGCCCGCATCCTCGTACCAGTCCCCGGTGGCCGGGTACTCCCCCGATTCCTGCGGGTCAAGATCTAGATCACGTGGGTCGTCCACGTACCCGTCATACCCCGGATACCTGCGCTCAGCATCGTGCCCGCGGCCGGAACTGTGCCGTGGGCCCAGGTCCGCGCGGTCAGCGCCGTAGCCAGCCGCGCCGGGCGGCGGCCCGGAACCAGGACCGGACCAGTCATAGTCGGGCAGCGGGGACAGCGGGCCGGACGGATGGTCCGGCCCGGGCATGGCCGGGGGCGGTGCCGGGAACCCGCCGGGCTCGCCCGGGTCGGCGTGCCACGGCGAGCCGCCCCAGGACTGGGGTGCCGCGGCCGACTCGTCCCAGGACCGTGCTGGCCAGGCCTGCTCCCCCGGCCTGCCCGTTGACGGCTCGTCCCAGGACTGGCGTTCCCAGCGTTCCGGCGCCATCGGCTCCGGGGCGAGCTGGCCGCCCGCCCGGTCACTGCCGAGCGGATCGGGTCCCCAGGTGTACGGGTCGGCCGGATGGGATCTGCCCGGCCGCGGCGCCGCGCCGGAGCCGCCCCGGCTATCCGGCCAGGACGGTTCCGGGTAGCCAGCGGAGCCCGGATGCCCGCCGGCGCCCGCGGCGTACCGCGGGCCCGCTCCGGCTGGGCCGCTGCCCCACTCATCGCCGGCGGGCGGATAGCCCTGGCCATGGAACGGCTCAGCATCGTCGGCCGGGGGTGGGTAGTTCTCCGGCTCCCAGTCCTGCTCTCCCTCTGTCCCCCGCCGCGCGTGGCGGCTCACTTGTTTCTCCCGGGGACGGGGCGGACGGGCTGGCCAGCGGGCTGCCCGGTGGCGCGCTCGGCGTCCAGCGCCCCCTGCAACAGCAGGGCGGCCGCCGCCTGGTCCACCACCGGCCGCCGGGCGCGTGATCCCTTGCCGCCCTGGCGCAGCGCGTCGTGCGCGAGCACGGTGGTGAACCGTTCATCGACCAGCCGCACCGGCAGCGGGTTGAGCCGGCCGGCCAGCGTGACGGCGAATTCCCTGGCCGCGGCGGCCGCGGCCCCGGCCCGCCCGGACAGGCTGGTGGGCAGCCCGACCACGACCTCGATGGCCTCGTGCATCAGGGCCAGGCTGACCAGGCTGTCCAGGTCACCGGGGCCGCGCGGCACGGTGGTCAGCGGGCTGGCCAGCAGGCCATCAGGGTCGCTGCGGGCGACGCCGATCCTGGCCGAGCCGTAGTCGACACCGAGCCGCACGCCGGTCCTCAGCGCCGAACTCCGCACGTCAACGGCCTGGTGCGGGTAACGGGATGGCTGCAGCACGGTTCAAAGGTACGGCAAGTGATCACGCCGTGTCCCTCACAACGCCGCGAACCACAGCAAAAGCATCAGCGATGGCCTGGGCCGACCGGTCGCCCTGCGGCGCCCCGCCGCCCTGCGCGATGTCGTCCCGGCCGCCGCCACCCCCGCCCAGCGCCGAGGCCGCCGCGCGGACCAGGGCCCCGGCGGCCAGGCCGAGCCCGCGGGCCGCCTCGTTGACCGCGACCACGATGGCCGGCCGGTCGGCGGGCACGCCCGCGATCACCACCACGGCGGGCCGTTCCGCGGGCAGCCGGCCGCGCACGTCGAGGGCGAGCTTGCGGATGCCGTCGGCGGTCGTCCCGTCCGGGGCCTGGTGCGCGACGAAGGCCACCTGGCCGGCGTCCTCAGCGCTCGCGGCCAGGCCCGGCGCGGCGCCGAGGACCTGCTCGCTGCGCAGCCGTTCCAGCTCGCGCTCGGCGTCCCGGAGGCGGCTGACCAGCCCGGCCACCCGGTCGGGCAGCTCGTCGCGCGGTGCCTTGAGCTGCTCGGTGAGCTGGCTGACCAGCAGGCTCTCCCGGGCCAGATAGCGGAACGCGTCCGTGCCGACCAGCCCCTCCACCCGGCGGACCCCGGAGCCGATGGACGACTCACCGAGGATCTTGACCAGGCCGAGCTGGCCGGAATGGGCTACGTGGGTACCGCCGCACAGCTCCCGGGAGTAGTCACCGACCTCGACTACCCGCACCTCGTCGCCGTACTTCTCGCCGAACAGCGCGATCGCGCCCATGGACCGGGCTTCGTCGATCGGGGTGATAAAGGCGTGCACCGCCAGGTCGTCGATCAGCACCTGGTTGACCTCGTCCTCGACGTCGCGCAGCATCGATGGCGGCACCGCGCCGGCCGCGGTGAAGTCGAAGCGCAGCCGGCCGGGCGAGTTCTCCGAGCCGGCCTGGGCCGCGGACTCACCCAGCGCGCCGCGGAACGCCCGGTGCACCATGTGGGTGGCGGTGTGCGAGCGGGAGATAGCACGGCGGCGGCCGATGTCGATTTCCGCCTCCGCGGCCGCGCCCACCACTACCTCGCCGCTGGTCACCACGCCACGGTGCACGATCAGCCCGGGCACCGGCTGCTGCACGTCCCGGATCTCGATCACGCCGCCCGGCGCGCCCGGCACGCTGGCCACCCGGATCGTCCCGGCGTCGGCCAGCTGGCCGCCACCTTCGGCGTAGAACGGGGTGCGGTCCAGCACCACTTCGACCTCGGTGCCCTGGCCGGCCGCGGGCACGCTGACCCCGTCGGCCAGCAGCCCGGTCACGGTGGCCTCCCCCGACGTGAAGTCGTAGCCGGTGAACGTGACCGCGCCGGACTTGGCCAGCAGGCTGGCCAGCACGGAGATGTCCGCGTTGCCGGTCTTCTTGTCCAGCGAATCCTGCTTGGCCCGCTGCCGCTGCTCGGCCATCAGCCGCCGGAAGCCGTCCTCGTCCACGGCCAGGCCCTGCTCGTTGGCCATCTCCATGGTGAGGTCGATCGGGAAGCCGTACGTGTCGTGCAGCTGGAAGGCCTGCGCGCCGGACAGCGTCGCCGCCCCGCGCCGCCTGGTCTCGCCCACCGCCGCGTCGAAGATGGCCGAGCCGGTGCGCAGCGTGCCCAGGAACGTGCCTTCTTCCGCGTCGATCACGCCCAGGATGCGGGGCGCCTCGGCGGTCAGCTCGGGGTACAGGTCAGCCATGGCGCCCAGCGCGGTCTCGGCCAGCTCGTGCAGGTAGCGGCCGTCAGCGCCGCCGCCACGCTGGCTGCCGGACAGCAGCCGCAGGTTGTAGATGCTGCGCCGGAGGATGCGCCGCAGCACGTAGCCGCGGGCCTCGTTGGACGGCAGCACCCCGTCGGCGACCAGCATGACCGCGGTGCGCACGTGATCGGCGACGACCCGCAGAGCCACGTCGGACCGGTGGTCCCGGCCATATTTCTGCTCGGTCAGCTCGGCCGCCCGGTCCAGCACCTTCCACAGCGTGTCGACCTCGTAGATGTTGTCCACGCCCTGCAGGATCGCGGCCATCCGCTCCAGGCCCATGCCGGTGTCGATGTTGCGCTTGGGCAGGTCGCCGAGGATGGGCCAGCCTTCCTTGCCCGGCCCCTCGCCGCGCAGGTACTGCATGAAGACGAGGTTCCACACCTCCAGGTAGCGGTCCTCGTCAACGATCGGGCCGCCCTCCAGGCCGTACTCCGGGCCGCGGTCGTAATAGATCTCGGAGCACGGCCCGCACGGCCCCGGCACGCCCATCGACCAGTAGTTGTCCGCCATCCCGCGGCGCTGGATGCGGCTCTCCGGCAGCCCGACCGCCTCGTGCCAGATACGGAACGCCTCGTCGTCGTCGAGGTACACGGTGGCCCAGAGCCGGTCCTCGGGGAAGCCGAACCCGCCGCGGTTCTCCGGAGTGGTGAGCAGCTCCCAGGCGAACGGGATGGCCTGCTCCTTGAAGTAGTCGCCGAAGGAGAAGTTGCCCAGCATCTGGAAGAACGTGCCGTGCCGGGTGGTCTTGCCGACTTCTTCGATGTCCGGCGTCCGGACACACTTCTGGCAGCTGGTGGCCCGGCTGAACGGCGGCGTGGCCTGGCCCAGGAAGTACGGCTTGAACGGCTGCATGCCCGCGTTCACCAGCAGCAGCGTGGGATCGTCGGCGATCAGCGATGCCGACGGGACGACGGTGTGCCCGCGGTCGGCGAAATAGGCAAGGAAACGGCGGGCGATCTCTGCCGACTCCATCAACGGCCATCCTCTGTGTGGTCAGGGCGTCCTTCCAGGCCCGGGCCTGGAAGGGCCGGGGGCGAGGCCTGGAGCTGACGCTGGCGGTATATCTGCATGCCCTCGCGCACGTCCCCGGCGAAGCTGGTGATCTCCCGGGCCCGGGGCCCGGGCAGGATCGCGCGGGCCAGCGCGGTGGCCCGCCGGTACGCGGTGATGCCCAGCACCGCGCCCAGGGTCAGCCAGAACAGCCGCCTGATCACCGCTGCCTCCCGGCATCTATGGCCCGTGCTGGCCCGGGGGGACGACCCCCCGGGACCCCCCGGGACGGCAGGCCCGGCGAGGACGCGCCTGCGGCGCGCCTCCCGTCGCCCGCCGTAGCCCGCAGCCCGGCTGCGTGCCGGACACCATAGACGAGCGCGGAGACCCGGGCGAACCGGCTGCCGGCCTGGGCCGCGGCCAGCCGGGCCAGCGGCGCGAACTGGGTCACCCGGCCGGTCAGCTCGGCCATGTTGGTGGCTACCTCGTCCATGCTGGCGGTGATGTCATCGGTCCGGCTGAGCTGGCCGGCCGTGTCGTCCAGGGTGGCGTGGGCCCGCGCGATGACCGCGTCGCTGCTCTCCCGCAGCCCGGATACGGCCACCGACGTCTGGCTGATCAGCCGGGCCAGCTTCACCAGCACGTACACCCCGGCGGCGACCAGGACCGCCCAGCAGACGGCAGCGATGATCACCGCCACCCATACCGCGTTCAGCATGCCTGCTCCCTCATCTGCCTGACCTTATCTCGCGCCGCCCGCACGCAGCGCGGGCCCAGGGCGGCTACCCCCGGCCGCGGTCACGAACCGTCCGGCTCCCCCGCGGCCTGGTCCAGGATGGCCCGGATCCGCTCGGCCCGCTCGGCATACCGGGCTTCGGCGCCGTGCCGGGACGGTTCGTAGTACCGCCGGCCGGCCAGTGCATCCGGCGTGTACTGCTGGGCCACCACGCCTTCCGGGAAGTCGTGCGGGTACTCGTACCCACGGCCGTGGCCCAGCCGCGCCGCCCCCGGGTAGTGCGCGTCGCGCAGGTGCGCAGGCACCGGGCCGGCCAGCCCGGCCCGGACGTCGGCCTGGGCCGCGCCGATCGCCTTGATCACCGAGTTGGACTTGGGGGCGAGGGCCAGGTGGATGGTGGCCTGGGTCAGGTTGATCCGGGCCTCGGGCAGGCCGACGAACTCGACCGCGTGGGCCGCGGCCACGGCCACGCCGAGCGCGGACGGGTCAGCCATGCCGACGTCCTCGCTAGCGTGCACGATCAGCCGCCGGGCGATGAACCGCGCATCCTCGCCGGCCTCGATCATCCGGGCCAGGTAGTGCACGGCCGCGTCTGGGTCGCTGCCCCGGATGCTCTTGATGAACGCGCTGATCACGTCGTAGTGCTGGTCGCCGGCCCGGTCGTAGCGGACCGCGGCGCGGTCCACCGCCCGCTCCAGGGTGGCGGTGTCGATGACCGCGCCGGCGGGCAGCCCGAGCGACGCCGACTCCAGGTAGGTCAGCGCGCGCCGGGCGTCCCCGCTGGCCAGCCGGATCAGGTGGTCCAGGGCCGCCTCGTCCAGGCTGACCGTGCCGGCCAGCCCGCGTTCCGCGGTCAGCGCCCGCCCGATGACCTCCCGGATGTCCTCGTCGCTGAGCGGCTCCAGGGTGAGCAGCAGGGACCGGGACAGCAGCGGGCCGACCACCGAGAACGACGGGTTCTCGGTGGTGGCGCCGATGAACGACACCCAGCGGTTCTCCACCGCGGGCAGCAGGGCGTCCTGCTGCGCCTTGTTGAACCGGTGCACCTCGTCGATGAACAGCACCGTCTGGGTGCCGGTCAGGCCGAGTTCGCGGCGGGCCGCGTCGATCGCCGCCCGGACGTCCTTCACCCCGGCGGTGACCGCGGACAGCTCGGTGAACCGGCGCCGGGTCACCTGGCTGATCACGTGGGCCAGGGTGGTCTTGCCGGTGCCCGGCGGCCCCCACAGGACCACGGACATGCCGGCGTCGTGCTCGGCCAGCTTGCGCAGCGGGGTGCCCGGCCCGGTCAGGTGGGCCTGGCCCACCACCTCGTCCAGGGTGTGCGGGCGCATCCGCACGGCCAGCGGCGCGGCCGCCTGGGCCGCCTCCTCCTCAGCCGCGTCGAACAGGCTGCTGGCCTGCCCGTCGCGTGTGCTCTTCACCACAGCCTGACACTATGTCTTCCGCGGAAGTGCGCGTTATTCAGACACCTGCGGTGGTCCCGCCCGCGCCATCCGCACCGGCCGGCGCGCGGTCAGCCCTGGCCGGGCGGCACGGTCACGTCGATGCCCGCCTCGCGGCGCTGCTCCGGCGTGATCGGGGTGGGCGCCCCGGTCAGCGGGTCGGCGCCCGACGCGGCCTTGGGGAAGGCGATCACGTCCCGGATCGTGTCCCGCCCCGTCAGCAGCATGATCAGCCGGTCCCAGCCGAACGCGATCCCGCCGTGCGGCGGCGGCCCGAAGCGGAGCGCGTCGAGCAGGAAGCCGAACTGCGAGCGGGCCTCATCGGGCGCCAGGCCGATTACGTCGAACACCTTCTGCTGCAGGTCAGGCCGGTGGATACGGATCGAGCCACCGCCGATCTCGGTACCGTTGCAGACCATGTCGTAGGCGTCGGCCAGCGCCCCGCCGGGCTCGTCGGCGAACTTGCCTGCCCACTCCGGCAGCGGCGCGGTGAACGGGTGGTGCACCGCGGTCCAGCCGCCGGACCCGTCCTCCTCGAACATGGGCGCGTCCACCACCCAGGTGAACGCCCACGCGTCCGGGTCGATGAGGCCGAGCCGCGCCCCGATCTCCAGCCGGGCCGCGCCGAGCAGCGACCGGGCCTGCTGCGCCGGGCCCGCCGCGAAGAAGACGCAGTCGCCGGGCTGCGCGCCGGCCACGGCGGCCAGCCCGGCCCGCTCCTCCGCCGACAGGTGCTTGGCCACCGGGCCGGAGTCGGACACCGTGCCGTCGGCGCCGATCGCCGCGTAGGCCAGCCCGCGGGCGCCGCGGGCCCGGGCCCACTCCTGCCAGCCATCCAGTTCCCGCCGGGTCTGGCTGGCCCCGCCGGGCATGACCACCGACCCGACGTGGGGGGCCTGGAAGACGCGGAACCCGGTTTGCGCGAAGTAGCCGGTCAGGTCGGCCAGCTCGAGGCCGAACCGGAGGTCGGGCTTGTCCGAGCCGAACCGGGCCATCGCGTCGGCATAGGTCATCCGGGGCAGCGGGCGGGGCAGCTGGTAGCCGGCGATCTCGGCCCACAGCCGGGCCACCAGGCCCTCGGCCACGGCGATGACGTCGTCCCGGGTGATGAAGCTCATCTCGATGTCTATCTGGGTGAACTCCGGCTGCCGGTCGGCACGGAAATCCTCGTCCCGGAAGCAGCGGGCCAGCTGCCAGTACCGCTCGAAGCCGCCCACCATGAGCAGCTGCTTGAACAGCTGCGGCGACTGGGGCAGCGCGTACCAGTGCCCGGGCTGCAGCCGGACCGGCACCAGGAAGTCCCGCGCGCCCTCCGGGGTGGACCGGGTCAGGTACGGGGTCTCCACGTTCACGAAACGGTGCTGCCGCAGCACATCGGCGATCAGGTAGCCCGCCTCGGACCGGGTGCGCAGTGCGGCCGCGGTCTCGGCCCGCCGCATGTCCAGGTACCGGTAGCGGAGCCGGATGTCCTCGTTAAGCTCGCCGGCGCCGTCGATGGGGAACGGCAGCGGGTCGGACTCGGCCAGTACCTCCAGCTCGTCCGCGGCCACCTCCACCTCGCCGGTGGGCAGCTCAGGGTTCTCGTTGCCGCCTGGCCGGCGCCGGACCCGCCCGGTCACCCGGATGCAGAACTCGGCCCGCAGCGCGTGTGCCGGCCCGTCCTCGCCTTCGCCGCGGAACACGACCTGGACGACCCCGCTGGCGTCGCGCAGGTCGATGAACGTGACACCGCCGTGATCGCGGCGGCGGGCCACCCAGCCCGCCAGCGTCACCGTGTGGCCGTCCTGCTCCGCGCGCAGCGTGCCCGCCTCGTGGGTTCGGATCATGAAAGCGCTCAGCCTCTCTTACAGCCCGGTGGCCCGGCCCGCGCCCGGCCGGAGCCCGCGCAGGAACTGGTTGCCGGCGCGCTCGGCGCCGATGGTGGTCTGCGGCCCGTGCCCCGGCAGCACCGCGGTCTGGTCCGGCAGCGGCAGGCAGACCCGGGCCAGGCTCTCCATCATGGCCGCCGGGTCCCCGCCGGGCAGGTCGGTCCGCCCGATGGACCCCGCGAACAGCAGATCCCCGGAGAACATCACCGACGTGCCGGAGCGGAACGCCACCGAGCCCGGGGTGTGCCCGGGCGCGTGGTCCACGGTGATCTCCAGGCCGGCCAGGCTGAGCACCGTCCCGTCGGTGAGCTCCCGGACGTCGTCCGGCTCGCTGAACCGCAGGCCGCCGAACAGCTCCAGCCCCGGGCGCAGCGACAGGCCGCGGGCCGGGTCGGTCAGCAGGGCCCGGTCAGCCGGGTGAATGTAAGCCGGGATGCCTTTCGCCCCGCACACCGGGGCCACCGACCAGACGTGGTCGATGTGCCCGTGCGTGAGCAGCACCGCAACCGGCTTCAGCCGGTGCCGTTCCACGATTTCTGCGATACCCGGCTCGGCGTCCTCACCGGGGTCGATGATCAGGCACTCCGCGCCCGGCTCGGTGGCCACCAGATAGCAGTTGGCAGCGAACGAGCCGGCCGGAAACCCGGCAACAAGCACGGCCAGCCTCCTTCGTGGCGTTCCGGACAGATAGCAGGATGCGGGTCACTCACCGCGGCTCCAGGCTACCGATCCGCTCAGCCGGGCAGCGAACCGGTAACAGCGACGTCACGACCTCGCGGGTGCCGGTACCATTCGCGAAGTTTCGCTGGTAAGCAGGCAGCAAGCAGCCAGGAGGAACGGACCCGTGACGGGTAAGAAGGAGCGGCAGCGCAAGCTGGCCCGCGAGCGCGTGCTGCGCCAGCAGCAGCGCCGAGCGGCCCAGGCCAGGCGAACCCGGCAGATCACGATGATATCCGTGGTCTGCCTGGTCGTGGTGGGCCTGGGCGTAGGCGGGTTCTTCCTGTTCAGCCAGCCCGGCACGACCAGCAACGCGGCCGCGTCGGCACCGGTCAAGACGTGCAGCTACCCGACGTCCGGCACCCCGGCCCGCAACGTCGGCAAGCCGCCCGCCAAACCGGACTCGCGGGCCGCTTACCAGGCCACCATCCACACCAACCGCGGTGACGTGGTCATCGACTTGCTGAACAGCAAGGCGCCGTGCACGGTCAACTCGTTCGTGTACCTGGCCAGCAAGAACTACTTCAGCAACACGCACTGCCACCGGCTGACTACGGTCAGCCCGCTGTACGTGCTGCAGTGCGGCGACCCGACCGGCACCGGCAGCGGCGGGCCGGGCTACAAGTTCAACGACGAGAACCTGGCCGGGGCGAAGTACACCCAGGGCACCGTGGCGATGGCCAACTCGGGCCCGGATACGAACGGCAGCCAGTTCTTCATCGTCTACAAGAACTCGACGCTGGCGCCGAGCTATACGCCGTTCGGCACGGTCGTCAAAGGGCTCGGGATCATTCAGAATGTGGCCAAGGCAGGAAGTGACAACTCCAATGGCCACGGGGACGGGCACCCGAAGGAAAAAGTCGTCATCGAGAGCGTCACTATTAAGAAGACCTGAGCCAGGCGTCGCCGCCGGGAGCAGGGCAGGGAGGTTAGCGGTGAGTACCGCCAACGATCCGTGGGGCCGGGTAGCCGACGACGGTACGGTCTTCGTGCGTACCGCCGCTGGCGAGCGGGTGGTTGGCTCATGGCAGGCAGGCAGCCCGGATGAGGCACTGACGTTCTACCGGCGCAAGTACACCGCGCTGGAGACCGAGGTAACCCTGCTCGAGCAGCGGGTCACCGCCACCGACCTGTCCCCCGGCGCGGCCCGGGCCACCATCGACCGGCTGCTCGAGGCGGTGTCCACGGCCAACGCGATCGGCGATCTGGACTCGCTGCACAGCAGGCTGGAGGCGCTGACCGGCCAGGTCGAGGGCCGGCGCGAGGAAGTGCGGGCCGCCCGCGAGAACGCCCGGGTCGAGGCCAAGGCGGTCAAGGAGCGGATAGTCTCCGAGGCCGAGCAGATCGCCGCCGAGGCCACGCACTGGAAGATCAGCGGTGAGCGGATGCGCCAGCTGCTCGAGGAGTGGAAGACCGCGCCGCGGGCCGACCGCGCGGTGGAGACCGCGCTGTGGAAACGGCTGTCCGCCGCCCGCAACAGTTTCGCCAAGCGCCGCAAGGCCTACTTCGCCGGGCTGGAAGACGAGCGCGAGCAGGCCAAGACCAGCAAGGAGAAGCTGGTCGTGGAGGCCGAGGCACTGGCCAGCTCCACCGACTGGGGCCCGACCGCGGCGGCTTACCGGGATCTGATGCGGTCCTGGAAGGGGGCAGGCCGGGCCGGGCGGGCCGACGAGGAGGAACTGTGGAGCCGGTTCAAGACGGCCCAGGACCAGTTCTTCGCCGCCCGCTCGGACGTGTTCTCGGCTAAGGAGAACGAGCTGCGCGAGCACGCCGCGGTCAAGGCCGCGCTGCTCGAGGAGGCCAGCCGGCTGGTCCCGGTGACCGACGTGCGGGCGGCGCGCACCGCGCTGCGCTCCATCCAGGAGCGATGGGAACAGGCCGGCCCCGTTCCCCGCGAGGCGCACGACCGGCTGGAGCAGGGGCTGCGCCGCGTCGAGGACGCGGTACGCAAAGCCGAGGACGCGCAATGGCGCAGATCCAACCCGGAGGCGCTGGCCCGGGCCAAGGGCACCGTGGACCAGATCCGGGCGGCCATCGCCTCCCTCGAGGACCAGCTGGCCAAGGCACAGCAGCGGGGCGACACCCGGGCCGCGGACCAGGCCACCGAGGCCATCACCGCCCGCCGTTCCTGGCTCGAGGAAGCCGAACGCACGCTCGCGGAATTGAGTAGTTGATAGCTCGGGCTCGGGCCCTAGGGCGCACGCGGGTTTGACGGATCGGGCGGAAGATTTCGCTGGCCGCGGGAGAGGCGCCCCGCAGGGGTGTCTCGCGCGGCCAGATATCCCGGGGGGTCCAGGGGGGCCGCCCCCCCGGACTAGCTGGTAATTCTGTAGACGTCGTAGACGCCGTCGATGGCGCGGACGGCGCGCAGCACGTGGCCGAGGTGCTTGGGGTCGCCCATCTCGAACGTGAACCGGCTGACCGCGACCCGGTCCCTGGTCGTGGTGACCGAGGCGGACAGGATGTTCACGTGCTGGTCGGAGATGGTCCGGGTGACGTCGGACAGCAGCCCGGTCCGGTCCAGCGCCTCGACCTGGATGGCCACCAGGAACAGCGAGTCCTCGGTGGGTGACCAGCGCACGGCGACCAGCCGCTCGGGCTGTGAGTCGAGCAGGTGCCGCAGGTTGAGGCAGTCCGCCCGGTGCACCGAGACGCCGTGCCCGCGGGTGACGAACCCGGTGATCTCGTCGCCGGGTACCGGGGTGCAGCACTTGGACAGCCGGGCATAGACGTCCGTGGTGCCTTCCACCACGACGCCGGAGTCGCCGATCGGCCGCTGCGGCGGCGGCCGGGTGGGCAGCGTGGCCTCGGCCAGGTCCTCCTGCGCGCCGACCATCCCGCCCGCCGACTGGACCAGCTTGGCCGCCACCGACTGCGCGCTGACGTGACCCTCGCCGACCGCGGCGTACAGCGCGGACAGGTCCGGGTAGTGCAGTTCGGTGGCGATGGCCAGCAGCGCGTCCCCGGTGACCAGGCGCTGCAGCGGCAGGCCGTGCTTGCGCAGCGCCCGCGCGATCGCGGTCTTGCCGGTCTCGGTGGCCGCCTCGCGGCGCTCCTTGGAGAACCAGTGCCGGATCTTGTTCCGGGCCCGGGCGCTCTTGACGAACGTCAGCCAGTCGCGGCTCGGCCCGGCGTCCTGGGCCTTGGACGTGAAGATCTCGACGGTGTCGCCGTGGTCCAGGGTGCTCTCCAGCGCCACCAGGCGGCCGTTGACCCGGGCGCCGATGGTGCGGTGGCCGACCTCGGTGTGGATGGCGTACGCGAAGTCCACCGGCGTGGCGCCCTGGGGCAGCGCGATCACCTCGCCGCGCGGGGTGAACACGTACACCTCGGCCGCGCCCAGGTCGAACCGGAGCGACTCGAGGAACTCGGCCGGGTCGGCCGTTTCCCGCTGCCAGTCCACCAGCTGGCTCAGCCAGGCCAGGTCGCCCGCGCCGCCGGCCTGGGTGCCCCGGGCACCACCCAGCATCGTCTGTTCCTTGTACTTCCAGTGCGCGGCGACCCCGTACTCGGCCCGCTGGTGCATGCCCCACGTCCTGATCTGCAGCTCGACCGGCTTGCCGCCCGGGCCGATCACCGTGGTGTGCAGCGACTGGTACATGTTGAACTTCGGCATCGCGATGTAGTCCTTGAACCGGCCGGGCACCGGGTTCCACCGGGCGTGCACCGTGCCGAGGGCCGCGTAGCAGTCGCGGACCGAGTCCACCAGGACCCGGATGCCGACCAGGTCGTAGATGTCGTCGAAGCCCACGTTGCGGGCGATCATCTTCTGGTAGACGGAGTAGTAGTGCTTGGGCCGGCCCATCACCCGGTTCTTGATCTTGGCTTCGCGCAGGTCGGCCGACACGTCCTCGATGACTTCCTGGAGGAACACGTCACGGCGCGGGGCCCGCTCGGACACCAGCCGGGCGATCTCGTCGTAGCGCTTGGGGTACAGGGTGGCGAAGGCCAGGTCCTCGAGTTCCCACTTGATCGTGTTCATGCCGAGCCGGTGCGCCAGCGGGGCGTAGATCTCCAGCGTCTCGCGCGCCTTGCGCTCCTGCTTCTCCCGGGTCAGGTAACGCAGCGTGCGCATGTTGTGCAGCCGGTCGGCCAGCTTGATGACCAGGACCCTGATGTCCCGGGACATCGCGACGATCATCTTGCGCACGGTTTCCGCCTCGGCGGCTTCGCCGTACTTGACCTTGTCCAGCTTGGTCACCCCGTCGACCAGGGCCGCGATGTCGTCGCCGAAGTCGGCCCGCAGCTGGTCCAGGGTGTACGCGGTGTCCTCGACGGTGTCGTGCAGCAGCGCCGCGCACAGCGTCTCGTGGTTCATGCCCAGCTCGGCCAGGATGGTGGCCACCGCGAGCGGGTGGGTGATGTACGGGTCGCCGCTCTTGCGCTGCTGGCCGGTGTGCCAGTGCGCCGCCACCTCGTAGGCGTGCTCGAGCAGCCGGACGTCCGCCTTGGGGTGGGTGGTCCGGACCGTCTTGATCATCGGTTCCAGGACCGGGTTGATCCCGCCGCCGCGGGCCGCGCCCAGCCGGGCCAGCCGGCGCCGGACCGCGGCTCCGCCGCCCGCCTCGCTCCCGCCGGCCAGCCCGGCCGGTCCCGGCGCCCCGGCTGGCGGCCGAGCCACGCCCGGCACCCGCCCGGGAGCCACGGCCAGCGGCCGGCCCGCGGCTGGGGCCGGGCTCAGCCGGGGCTGCGCTGCCCGGCGCGCCGTCCGCCGGCGGCACCGGGCTGGTGGCAGGGGCAGCGGACGTCATACGGGCATGAGCGTCTGACGGGCTCCGGCCATTCCCGGGCGCCCGGCCTGGGCTGTCCGGGCCGGGCGGTGCCACGCCCTCCCCCACCACGGCGGGCCCGTCAGGGGGGACAGGAGTGGCCCCGGCTCCGCCGTCGCCGGTCGTTGCCACGTCACCGGCCACAGGCACTCCTCACATCCGCCAAGCCACCATTCTATCGGCGGAAGATCCAGAAAGTGCCCAGCTCGGCGCGCCCCGTCACCGCAACCGCAGGTCAGACCACGAGTAGCGAGCGGACCAGCGAATCCGGCAGCTTGTCCCGGCCGGCCAGGAAGCTCAGCTCGAGGATGACCGCGATCCCGGTCACCTCGGCGCCCGCCTTGCGGACCAGTTCCGCGGTCGCGGCCGCGGTGCCGCCGGTGGCCAGCACGTCGTCCACGATGAGCACCCGCTCACCAGGCGCGAACGCGTCCTGGTGCACCTCGATGGTGGCGCTGCCGTACTCCAGGTCGTAACTCTGCGCGTAGGTCGGCCCGGGCAGCTTGCCCTGCTTGCGGACGGGCACGAATCCCGCGCCGAGCGCGATGGCCACCGAGGCGGCCACGATGAAGCCGCGGGCCTCGATCCCGGCCACCTTGTCCACCCCGCCGGGCTCGCCCCGGCCCAGCTGCCCGGCGGCCAGCCCGGCCACCACGGCGCTGAGCGCCGCACCGTCGGCCAGCAGCGGGGTAATGTCCTTGAACACCACGCCCGGCTGGGGGTAGCCAGCGATGTCGCGGACCCGGCTGGCGATCAGCGCGGCCAGCTCGCCGTCCTGGGCGGGCGGGCCGGGGGCATCGGCGGGGAGCATCTATCGCCGCTTCTTCTTGCCGCCGGGCCGGCGCTTGGCCGAACTGGTCCGGCGGGGCTGCTGGCGCGGGCCCGGGCGCGCCCCGGGCCCGGGCGGCCGCGGCGCGGCCCGGCCCGCCGGGACGCGCTCCTCGGGGCCGGGCGCCTCGCCGTCCTCGGCCAGCCCCGCGTCGGCCAGGTCGTCCGGATCGGCCGCACCGGGCGGCCCGTCGGCGGCCAGCGGGCCGGCCGCCGTGGCCCCGGCGCCGGCCGCGGTGGCCCCGGCGGCCGGCGCGCGGGTGGCCTTGGCCGCGGCCCGCTTGGCCGCCCGGCCGCCGGCCTCCTTCAGCGCTACCCGCTTGGCCAGCGCCTGGTACTGCGGCTGCCGCTCCTTGAGGTCGGCCAGCACCGGGGTGGCGATGCAGATCGAGGAGTAGGTGCCGGACAGCATGCCGACGAACAGCACCAGCGCGAGGTCGTTGAGCTCGCCCGCGCCGAGGATGCCGCCGCCGATGAACAGGATGGCGGCCACCGGCAGCAGGGCGATCACCGACGTGTTAATGGACCGGACCAGGGTCTGGTTGAGGGCCAGGTTGGCCGCCTGGCTGTAGCTGCTGCGGGTGGAGCTGAGCAGGCCCGCGGTGTTCTCCCGGACCTTGTCGAACACGACCACGGTGTCGTACAGCGAGTAGCCCAGGATGGTCAGCAGCCCGATCACGGTGGCCGGGCTGACCTCGAAGCCGGTCAGCGCGTACACCCCGGTGGTGATCACGATGTCGTGGGCCAGCGCGACCAGCGCGGCCACGGCCATCCGCCACTCGAACGCGATCGACAGGTAGATCACGATCACGATCAGGAACGCGATCAGCGCCTCGATCGCCTTGTGCGTGATGGCCGAGCCCCAGCTGGCCCCGACAAAGTTGATGCTGATCCTGTCCTGCGGGATGCCGAGGTCCCGGCTGAGGGTGGCCTGCACCTCGGTCTGCTGGCTGTAGGGCAGCTTGCCCGTCTGCACCTGCCAGTTGGCGCTGCTGCCCGAGCCGACCTGCTGCACGATCGCGTTGCTGCCCGCGTCGGAGCTGCTGACGGAATGCTGGACCTCGGTGATGCTGCTGTGGCCGACCGGGAACTTGAAGACCGAGCCGCCCTTGAAGTCCACGGTGAAGTTCAGCCCGCGGGTGAACAGGCCGATCAGGCTGAGCACCAGGATCAGGCCGGAGATGGAGTACCAGAGCTTCTGCCGGCCGACGAAGTCGAAGGACACCTCGCCGCGGTACAGCCGGCCGCCGACGTTGCCCAGCCGCGACATCACGCCTCCTTCGCCGGGGCGGCCGGAGTGACCCGGGCCGGCCGGGACGATCGCCATGGCGCCCTGGCGCCCAGCCGGACCGGGTCCAGCCCGGACCACCGGTGCCCCTGGCCGTAGAAGCTGGTCCGGGCCAGCAGCGTGATCATCGGCTTGGTGAACAGGAACACCACCACCACGTCGATGACGGTGGTCAGCCCGAGGGTGAACGCGAAGCCCTTGACCTCACCGATGGAGAAGTACCAGAGCAGCGCCGCGGCCAGGAAGGACACCGTGTCCGAGACCAGGACCGTGCGCCGGGCCCGTTTCCAGCCGCGTTCCACCGCGGTGCGCAGCGTCCGGCCGTCGCGGACCTCGTCCCGGAGCCGCTCGAAGAACACCACGAACGAGTCCGCGGTGATGCCGATGGCCACGATCAGGCCGGCCACCCCGGACAGCTCCAGGGCCAGGTGCTCGTACTTGCCGAGCAGCACGATGGCCTCGAACACCAGCACCCCGGCGATGATCAGGCTGGACACCGCGACCACGGCCAGCCCCCGGTAGTAGAGCAGGCAGTACAGCACGACCAGCAGCAGGCCGATGGCCCCGGCCAGCAGGCCCGCGTGCAGCTGGTCGCTGCCCAGCGTCGGCGAGATGGTCTGCACCGACTGCTTGGTGAACGTGAGCGGCAGCGCGCCGTAGCTGAGCTGGTTGGCCAGCGTGGTCGCCTGATCCTGGGTGAAGCTACCGGTGATCTCGGCCGTGCCGGTGTTCATCGCACCCTGGACGACCGGGGCGGAGATCACCTGACCGTCCAGCACCATGGCCAGGTAGTCCAGCGCCGAGGACGTACCGTACTTGTTGAACATCATCGTGGTCAGGTTGCCCCACGCGGTCGCGCCGGCTGGCCTGAAGTTGACGTTGACCTGCCAGTCCACGCTGGTGCTGGCCAGCCCGGCGCTGGCCGACTTGATCTGCTTGCCCTGCACCACCGACTTGGCCAGCGCGTACTTGTACAGCACCCCGTTCACCGAGCCGCAGGAGACGGTCTGGCTGTTCGGGTTGTTGTACTGCGTGCCGGTGTAGCCGACTTCCGCCTTCCAGTTCTGGCTGGCGCAGTTGAGCTTGTCGAACAGCGTCTTGATGTGCGGGGTGAGCAGGGCCGCGTTGCCCGAGCCGTCCGCCGTGGTGGACAGCCCTGAGGTCGTCGTGGCGCTGGCGGACGGGGTGGGGGTGGCCGCCGTGCTGGCCGACGGCGTGGCGGAAGCCTTGGCGTGCGCGGCGAGCAAGCGCGCGTGGCCGGCCGAGTCCGGCGTCACGGCGTTAGGCGAAATTGTCACCTTGGCCTTGGTGCTGGCCGTGGCCTTCGGGCTGGCCGTAGCTGACGGTGTGGCCGTGGCCTTCGTGCTGGCCGACGGGGTCGGGGTCGGGGTGGGCGTCGCCGCGGTGGCGGTGTTCGGTGCGATCAGCAGCACCTCGCGGAACAGCAGCTGGGCCGTGGTGCCGACCAGGTTGACCACCTTCTGGGTGTTCGCGCCCGGCACGGCCACGTTGATGATGTTGCTGCCCTGCTGCTGGACCTGCGCCTCGGTGAAGCCAGCCCCGTTGACCCGGCTTTCCATGATGTTCTGGGCCTGGGTCATGTCCGATGCGAACTGGGCCGACGAGACGCCCTTGGGCGCCTGGGCCTCCAGCGATACCGTGGTGCCGCTGGTCAGGTCGAGGCCCAGTTGCACCTTGAAGTCGTGGCGCCATTTCGAGGGCTGCACGATGTTGCCGCCGACGATGACCAGGAACAGCACCACGATGACCACGCCCAGCGCGGCCAGCGCGCGCCCGGGCCGGGAGACGTTTCCGCTAGGGGGAGCCACTTCTGCCTGTCCTTCGCGTCGCGAGTCGCCCGCCCCGGGACGCCGGCGCGGGGCTGCCGGTTATTCCGCCTGGTGCTCGCCGGCGGCCGTGCTGTCGGCCGGGCTGGAGTCGGCGGGCGTGTCCGGCGCGGAGCCGTTCTGGTAGCCGGCGGCCGCCTGGCCGTCGCTGCCCACGCTGCCGGCGGTCGCGTCGTCGGCGGCTGGCTCGGTGTACTCCGGGCTCGCGGTGTCCGCAGCCGCGGTCCCGTCGTCGTCGGGCAGCACGTCCATGATGGCCCGCCGGAGGAAGCGGAGCTGGATGCCCGGCGCCACCTCCAGGATCACGTCCGAGTCATCCGCCTCGACCACGGTCGCGTACATGCCCGCGGTGGTGCGCACCCGCTGGCCGGGCCGCACCTGGCTCTGCATGGCCTGAGCCTGGCGCTGCTTGTTGCGCTGCGGCCGGATCATGACGAAGTACAGCAGGCCAAACAGCACCACGATGACGATCAGGAATGTGTAGTTCCCTGAGGAGCTTTTGGCGGCTGCGAGATACATGTTCCCCATCGTGGGGGCATCCTTCCAGTTGAATGTGCTCCACTGGCTGTGCGCCGGGCCGTGAGCCGGCGGGGCCGGGATCCATGGCCAGCGGGCAGTCGTTGACCAACTGCCGAAGTGTAGCGGCGCGCACGCGGCGCACCAACAGGCTACGGTGTCTGCCGACTGATCGTGACATCCCCGCGACCATCCAGCCGGCCAGGGATCACTCGAACAGGCCCCCCGGGACGGCCAGGCCGGGCGGCTCGGGCGGGCTGAGACCCAGATGCGTCCACGCGGCCGGGGTGGCCACCCGGCCGCGGGGGGTCCTGGCCATCAGCCCGCCGCGGACCAGGAACGGCTCGGCCACGACCTCGACCGTCTCGGCTTCCTCGCCCACCGCCACCGCCAGCGTGGACAGGCCCACCGGGCCGCCGCCGAACCGGGTGACGAGCGCGCCGAGCACGGCCCGGTCCAGCCGGTCCAGGCCCTCCTCGTCCACCTCGTACAGTTCGAGCGCGGCCCGGGCCAGCGCCCGGGTTACGGTCCCGTCCGCGCGCACCTCGGCGTAGTCACGGACCCGGCGGAGCAGCCGGTTGGCGATCCGCGGCGTGCCGCGCGAGCGCCGGGCGATCTCCTCGGCCCCGTCGCCGCGCAGCGCCACCCCGAGCAGGTCAGCGGACCGGCGCACGATCACGTCCAGCTCGGCCGCCTCGTAAAAGTCCAGGCGCGCGGTGAAGCCGAACCGGTCGCGCAGCGGCGCGGGCAGCAGCCCGGCCCGGGTGGTCGCGCCGACCAGGGTGAACGGGGCGATGTCCAGCGGGATCGCGGTGGCACCCGGCCCCTTGCCGACCACCACGTCGACCCGGAAGTCCTCCATGGCCAGGTACAGCATCTCCTCGGCGGGCCGGGCCAGGCGGTGAATCTCATCGATGAACACCACGTCACCCTCGCCCAGCGTGGACAGGATGGCGGCCAGATCCCCGGCCCGCTCGATGGCCGGCCCGCTGGTAATCCGCAGCTGCGCGCCCAGCTCGGTGGCGATGATCATCGCGAGCGTGGTCTTGCCCAGTCCCGGTGGCCCGGACAGCAGCACGTGATCCGGGGCCCGGCCGCGCCGCAGCGCCCCTTCCAGCAGCAGGGAGAGCTGTTCCCGCACCCGGGCCTGGCCGATCACGTCGGCCAGCCGCCTGGGCCGGAGCGCCCCCTCGATGGCCCGCTCGTCGGCGTCCGCCAGCGCGGCCGAGACCAGCCGGTCCTCCTCTTCCGCGGCGCCAGCCCGGGGGGACGGCCCCCCGGAACCCCGCGCGAGTGCCTGACCCGGCGGGAACACGCCTTCGGCGCGCCTGGCCTCGCCAGCCAGTGCGGGCTGATCTTCAGGCCGGCTCACGTCCGGCTCAGCTTCCGCAGCGCGGCCCGCAGCGCGGTGCTGACATCGACCTCGGCACCGTCCGCGGCCGGCCCGGCCCCGGCCAGCTCGGCCTCGACCGCGGCGATGGCCTGCTCGGCGTCGCGGGCCTGCCAGCCCAGGTTGACCAGCCCGGTGCGGACCTGGTCGCGCCAGGACGCGGCGCGCCCGCCCAGGCGGCCCAGCCCGGCCGGGGTGACCGGCGCGCCGGGCGAGCCCAGCCGCCCGGCCAGTTCGAGCACGATGCGCTGCGCGCCCTTCCGGCCGATCCCCGGGACCCGGGTCAGCGCGGCCACGTCCTCGGCCGCGATGGCCTGGCGCAGCCCGTCCGGGCTGAACGAGGCGAGCATGGCCAGGGCCAGCCGGGGCCCGATCCCGCTGGCTGTCTGCAGCAGCTCGAACACGTCCCGCTCGTCGTCACTGGCGAAGCCGTACAGGGTCAGGGCATCCTCGCGGACCACCAGCGAGGTCGCCACCCGGGCCCGGTCCCCGGTGCGCAGTGTGGCCAGCGTGCCCGGCGTGGCCTGGACCAGCAGCCCCACCCCGCCCACCTCGATCACCGCGCCTTCCGGCGCGATCGTGCAGACCAGCCCGTCCAGATGCGATATCACCGTCGTTCTCCTGAGTTGATCCGCTGGACCGCGTCGGCCAGCCGGGACTTCGTCCCGCCCCGCCACAGCTGGCAGATGGCCAGCGCCAGCGCGTCGGCGGTGTCCGCGGGCCTGGGCGGGTCGGCCAGCCGGAGCAGCCGCATCACCATCGTGGCCACCTGGGCCTTGTCAGCCCGGCCACTGCCGGTCACCGCAGCCTTCACTTCGCTCGGGGTGTGCAGCGCGACCGGCAGCCCACGCCGGCCCGCGCACAGCACGGCCACCGCGCCAGCCTGCGCGGTGCCCATCACGGTGCGCACGTTGTGCTGGCTGAACACCCGCTCCACCGCGACCGCGTCCGGGCGGTGCTCGGCCAGCCAGCGTTCGATCTCCGCTTCCAGCGCGAGCAGCCGGGCCGCGAGGTCGTCCCCGGCCGCGGTGCGGACCACCCCGGCGGCGACCAGGGCCGGGGGCCGGCCCGGGACGCCGTCCACCACACCCAGCCCGCACCGGGTCAGCCCGGGATCGACGCCGAGTACCCGCATCTGTGGATTCGCACCCCTAAATGGCTGGGCACCGCCGGGAGGATGGCGAACACATGTTCGGTGCCGGCACCGACATTACCGGCCGGGGCCGGCCCGCGCCCCGAGGTTCCCCGGCGTGTCGGTCAGAAGTAGTCGTGCATGTAGGGGCGGGCCGCGAGCGCGGTGTCCAGCGCCGCGTCCCCGGCTCCGCTGCCGCCAGCGGCCAGCCCGGCCCGGCGCAGCGTGCTCACCGGGGTGCCGGCGTACAGCGCCGCGAACCCGCGTGGGCCGAGGGCGAGCGGCGCCCCGGCTCGCGGGCCCGCGCTGTCCCGGGTCAGCGTGCCCTTGCCCCCGCTGACCTGCAGCGTCCACCGCCCCTGGTGACCCGGGCAGGCCGGGTCGGCCAGCTCGATGGGCGCGGTCACCTCGGCCGCGGCCGGGAAGCCGCGCTCGGCCACCGCCCCGGGCGCGTCCATGACCCGGAGCATCCACAGGTACCGGCCGGCCGTCTGCACGTCGGGTTCCCGGGTCAGCCAGGACACCGGGTCGGCCGGGCCCACGCAGGCCCGCACGGTGTCGGCGATGGACGCGTGCGACGCCACCATCCCCCACATGGCCCGGGTGGTGGCGGCCGACGCGGCCACCAGGCGGTCCACCACGATGTCGTCGTTCCCGCTGTGCCACCGGTAGCTGAGGAACCCGTCCGGCGCCAGGTAGCCGTACCGGTCCGCGTCCTCGAGCCAGGCCCGGACGGTCTGCTCGTCGCGGGTGACCGGCCCGCTGTCCGGCACCGCCTGGTGCGCCTCGCTGAGCGTGGCCAGCACGGCCGCCGCGTCAGCTGGGCCGCAGCGGCGCAACCGCCCGGCATCGGGTGCTGCATCGGGTGCCGGATCGCCGCGGCTCAGCAGCGGGTCCGGCGCCGTCAGCGCGCCCAGCGAGCGAGCCGGGAACTGGACCTGGTCCCGCACCCCGGCGACCTCCCAGCCGAGCGACCGGTAGAGCGGCGCGGTAGCCGGGTAGAGCACCGAGATCCGGTAGCCGCGGCGGCCGATCAGCTCCAGCATGGCCGTCATCAGCGCCCGGCCGGTGCCGCGGCCCCGGTCCTCCGGCGCGACCATCACGCTGGCCACCCCGGCCATCGGCTGCCAGCGGCCCTGCCAGCACTGCCGCATGACGTGATAGCGGGCTGCGGCGACCAGCCGCTGGCCGTCGAAAGCGGCCAGCCAGCGCTGGTCGGCCATCCCGGACCGCACGTCCGCGTACCAGCCCGGCCGGGCGGCCGGCGGGCGCGGCCCGAACGCGCGGCCGCTCAGGTCGAGCAGCGTGCTGAGGTCATCGCTGGCCTCCAGCTGCCTGATGTCCACTCGGGCCGCTCAGTCCAGGCTCTCCATCACCGCGTCGGGTACCGAGTAGTTGGCGTACACGTCCTGCACGTCGTCGGAGTCCTCCAGCGCCTCGATCAGCCGGAACACCCGCTTGGCCTGCTCCGCGTCCAGCTCCACCTCCACGGTGGGCAGGAAGGCCGCCTCGGCCGAGTCGTACTCGATGCCCGCGTCCTGCAGCGCGGTGCGCACGGCCAGCAGGTCGCCGGGCTCACTGATCACCTCGAACGACTCACCGAGGTCATTGACCTCCTCGGCTCCCGCGTCCAGCACCGCCACCAGCACGTCGTCCTCGCTGGCCCCGGCGACCTTGGGCACGATCACCACGCCCTTGCGGTGGAACAGGTAGCTCACCGACCCGGGGTCGGCCATCGAGCCGCCGTTCCGGGTCAGTGCGGTCCGCACGTCGGCCGCGGCCCGGTTCCGGTTGTCGGTCAGGCACTCCACCAGCACCGCGACCCCGCCGGGGGCGTACCCCTCGTAGCTGACCGTCTCGTAGGCGGCACCGCCCGCTTCGAGCCCGGCACCACGCCGGATGGCCCGGTCGATGTTGTCGTTCGGCACCGAGCTCTTCTTGGCCTTCTGCACCGCGTCGTACAGCGTTGGGTTGCCGGCCGGGTCAGCCCCGCCGGTCCGGGCTGCCACCTCGACGTTCTTGATCAGCTTGGCGAAGAGCTTGCCCCGCCTGGCGTCGATGACAGCCTTCTTGTGCTTGGTCGTGGCCCACTTGGAGTGGCCGCTCATATCCGATCCCTCACCATGTCAACGAAAAGCTCGTGCACCCGCGGGTCCCCGGTCAGCTCAGGGTGGAAGGCAGTGGCGAGCGCGGGACCCTGGCGGACGGCGACGATCCTACCGGTGCCCGGCTCCCGGCCGAGGATCTCCACATCCGGGCCGGTTTCCTCCACCCATGGTGCCCGGATGAAGACGGCGCGCAACCGGCCGCCGGGCATCCCACCCAGCGTGACGTCCGCCTCGAACGAGTCCACCTGGCGGCCGAACGCGTTGCGCCGCACCGTCATGTCGATGCCACCGAACGTCTGCTGCCCGCCGATGCCGTCCAGCAGCCGGTCCGCCAGCATGATCATGCCGGCACACGAGCCGAACACCGGCAGCCCGGCACTGATCCGCTTGCGCAGCGGCTCCATCAGCTCGAAGATCACCGCGAGCTTCCACATCGTGGTCGACTCCCCGCCCGGGATGACCAGGCCGTCAACCGCGTCGAGCTCATCTGGGCGGCGAACCGTGACCGCGCGGGCGCCGGCCGAGCGGAGCGCGCGGACGTGCTCGACCACGTCGCCCTGCAGCGACAGCACGCCGACCACCGGTCCCGTAGCAGTCTCCGGGACGGGCTCGGGCATGGTCTTCCTCCAGCGCGGATGCGTGTAACTAATACAGAACGCCTGACCCGGGTGCTGATCTTCCCGCGCCGCCCGGTTACTCGGGCGCGGTCGCCGCCGGTGGCTCGCCGATGCCCAGCTGCCGCTCGATCGCGGCCAGCCGGCTGTCGATGGCATCCAGCCGCCGGATTATCGCGTCGAGCTGCCCCGGGCCCACCACGCGCACCGGCCGGGCCGGCCCGGCCGTCTCCTGGCCGGCCGCGGGCAGCAGTTCGAGCACCTGGGCCCGGACCCGTTCCGGCTCGGCGCCCAGCACACGCAGCACTTCGACGGCCACCCCGTGCCCCTCGGTGATCACGCCGAGCAGGATGTGCTCGGGGCCGATGTAATCGTGCCCCAGCTGCAGCGCCTCGCGCAGCGAGAGCTCGAGCACCTTCTTGGCCCGCGGGGTGAACGGGATGTGCCCGGACGGAGCTTCCCGGCCCCGGCCGGTGATCTCCGCGACCTGCTCCCGGGCCGGTTCCAGCCTGACATCCAGCGCGGCCAGCGCCCCGGCGGCCACCGTGCCGCGCTCACGCAGGATGCCGAGCAGCAGGTGCTCGGTGCCGATATAGCCATGGTTCAGCAGGCGGGACTCTTCCTGCGCCTGGACCACGACCCGGCGGGTCTGGTCAGTGAAACGCTCGAACATCGGCCCGGGACGGTCACCAGCCGCGGCCGGCGAAGCGCTCGGCCGGCGGCAGGGTGTCCGTGCTGATGCCGACCATCGCCTCACCAAGCCCGCGGGAGACCTTGGCCACCACGTCGGGATCGTCGTGGAACGTGGTCGCCTTGACGATCGCGGCGGCCCGGCCGGCCGGGTCGCCGGACTTGAAGATGCCGGAGCCGACGAACACGCCCTCCGCCCCCAGCTGCATCATCATGGCCGCGTCGGCCGGGGTGGCGATGCCGCCCGCGGTGAACAGCACGACCGGGAGCTTGCCCCGCTGGGCCACCTCGGCGACCAGCTCGTAGGGCGCCTGCAGGTCCTTGGCCGCGGCGTACAGCTCCTCCTGGCGGAGCGTGGTCAGGCGGCGGATGTCGCCCGAGATCTGCCGCATGTGCCGGGTCGCCTCGACCACGTTCCCGGTGCCGGCCTCCCCCTTGGACCGGATCATCGCGGCCCCCTCGGCCAGCCGCCGGAGCGCCTCGGCCAGGCTGGTGGCCCCGCACACGAACGGCACGGTGAACTCCCACTTGTCCACGTGGTGGGCCTCGTCGGCCGGGGTGAGCACCTCGGACTCGTCGACGTAGTCCACCCCGATGGCCTGCAGCACCTGCGCTTCGGCGAAGTGCCCGATCCGGCACTTGGCCATGACCGGGATGGACACCGCCTGGATGATGCCGTCGATCATGTCCGGGTCGCTCATCCGGGCGACCCCGCCCTGGGCCCGGATGTCGGCCGGCACCCGCTCCAGCGCCATGACCGCGACCGCACCCGCGTCCTCAGCGATCTTCGCCTGCTCCGGCGTCACCACGTCCATGATCACGCCGCCCTTGAGCATGTCGGCCATGCCGCGCTTGACCCGCGCGGTGCCGGTGCGCGGGGTGGACTCGACGGGGCTGGACGCGGTACTGCTCGACACGGTGGACCTCTCTGACTTTCCGGTGTTCACGCTGTTCAGCGGCTACCGCATCGGGTATCGCGAACGGCATCGGCTGACTGATGGTTCAATTCTGCCGCATCATCCAGCTTCCATGGTAGGCGCTCGGCCAGCCGGCCCCGGCCGATGCCGCGCCAGGGAGGTCCGAGGGGTCGCGGCCGGCCCCCGCGCCGGGGAGGCGGGGCCCGCCGCAG
This sequence comes from uncultured Actinomycetes bacterium, assembly GCA_963834515.1. Classification (GTDB taxonomy): domain Bacteria; phylum Actinomycetota; class Actinomycetes; order Streptosporangiales; family Streptosporangiaceae; genus RYN-230. Next base: position 922,387 of record CAWICB010000007.1, read on the forward strand.
GCGGGTGCTCGCCGAGCCGGCGCTCGGCGCGCAGCGGCGAGCGGGGGGTCCGGGGGGTCGTCCCCCCGGGCTAGTCAGCCGGTCAGGTGGGGCATGTCGGAACCGCGCCCGTCGCCGTCGGCGACCACCAGCGAGTCGTCCATCTCGAAGAAGCCGGGCAGGGCCGCGCCGCCGGCCAGCCCGAGCAGCCGGACCAGCCAGCGCCGCCGGGCGGCCAGGGTGGCCGCGACCAGGTCGTTGTAGAACTTGCGGGCCAGGAACACCTGGTGCGCGGCCTCCTCCAGCTCGGCCAGCAGCTCGTCGGCGCTGCCCCGGCTGGCCACCGAGGCGCGGAAGCCGGGCTGGCTGAGCACGGCCCGCAGCGCCCGGGTGAGATCGCTTTCGGCCAGTTCGTCCGGGTGGCCCGCGGCCCGCGCGTCGTGCGCGGCGCCGGCCAGCAGCAGGCTGGTGGCCGGGTCGAGCACTCCGCAGGCGGCCAGTTCCTGAGCCACTGAGCTGCGCCGGACCAGCGCCGCATCCAGCGCGGCCCGGGCCGTCTCGGTCCGCTTGTGCAGCCGGTCGAGACGGCCGGCCCGCCAGGACACGTACACGCCGACCAGGACCGCGGCGACCGCGATGAGAATGACATCGATCAGCACCGGAGGCTCACCTGAACTCTTCCAGCCCCGGCGGACGGCCCCCCGGAACCCCCCGCGATCGCTGACTCGGCGGGAACACGCCTACGGCGTGGCCCCCCTCGCTGCCGGTGCCGCTCGCGGCCACTACCGCCTCGTACACCTTGACCACGTCGCGGGCCACCACCGGCCAGTCATACACCCGCACCGCGTCGGCCGCGGCGGCCGACAGGCTGGCCCGGCGCACCGGGTCGTCGAGCAGCCGGGCGGCCGCGGCGGCCAGCGCGGCCGGGTCGCCGGTCTCGAACAGCTCCCCAGCCCGGCCGCCCCGCAGCACCTGGCGGAACGCGTCCAGGTCGCTGGCCACGATGGGCGCGCCCGCGGCCATCGCCTCGGCCAGCACGATGCCGAAGCTCTCGCCACCGGTGTTCGGCGCGCAGAACACGTCCACTGAGTGGTACACCCGGGCCTTGTCCTCCTCGGTGACCTGGCCGAGCAGGATGACCCGGGGCCGCAGCGGCTCCGGCACCTTGGCCAGCACGTCGGCCACGTCGCCGGGCCCGGCGATCAGCAGCCGCAGCCCGGGCCGCTGGGCGGCCAGCTCGGTGAACGCGCGGAGCAGCACGTCCAGGCCCTTGCGCGGCTCGTCCATCCGGCCCAGGAAGCCGAGCGTGCCGCCGTCGCCCGGCCAGCCGGGCAGCGGGCTGGCCTTCTCGTACCGGCTGACCGTGACCCCGTTCGGGATGAGCACCGCGTCCCCGCCCATGTGCTCGACCAGCGTGGTGCGCGCCGCCTCGGACACCGCGATCCGGCCGGTGATCTTCTCCAGCGCGGTCTGCAGCGCCGGGTAGGCCGCGTGCATGACCCGGGACCGGGGCGTCGCGGTGTGCACGGTGGCCACGATCGGCCCATCCGCCACCCAGCAGGCCAGCAGGGACAGGCTGGGCGCGGCGGGCTCGTGCACGTGCAGCACGTCAAAGCCGCCTTCCCTGAACCAGCGGCGCACCCGGCTCGCGGACAGGAAGCCGAACGCCAGCCGGGCCACCGAGCCGTTGTACGGCACCGGGACGGCCCGGCCGGCCGGCACCACGTAGTCCGGCAGCGGCGTGTCGTCATCGGCCGGCGAGATCACCGACACCTCGTGGCCCAGCCCGATCAGCGCCTCGGCCAGGTCCCGGATGTGCTGCTGTACGCCACCCGGCACGTCCCAGGTGTACGGGCAGACGATGCCGACTCTCACGGCCCGCTGCCGTTCACCGCGGCGCTGCTTTCCCCGGTGGCCGGACCGCCGTCCGCCGCACCGCCGTCCGCCGCACCGCCGTCCGCCGCACCGCCGTCCGCCGCACCGCCGTCCGCCGCACCGGCCGCGGCCACCCGGGCCTGGGCGGCGGCCAGCCGGTCCGGGTCGAGGTCGGCGGTGAATACCGGCTGCAGCATGTGCCAGTCCTGCGGGTGGGCCCGGATGCCCGCCTCGTACACCTCGGCCAGCTGCTGGGTCATCGCCGCGACCTTCTCCCGCCGGGTGCCTTCGGCCGGCACCGGGATCTCGTCGTAGATTTCCGCGCCCCAGCCGGAGTCCTCGAACCACAAGGTGACCGGGAGCAGGGCGGCCCCAGTCTGCACGGCCAGCGCGGCCGGGCCGCCCATCATCCGCGCCTTCTCCCCGAAGAATTCCACCTCGATACCCCCGCCGGTCACATCCCGGTCGGACACCAGGCAGACCAGGCGGCCGGCTCGCAGCCGCTGGGCCAGCACACCGAACCGGCTGGCCCCGCCGGTAGCGGGCAGCACCTCCATGCCCAGTCCTTCCCGGAAGGCCACGAACCGGTGGAACAGCGACTCCGGCTTGAGCCGCTCCATCACCGTGGTGAACGAGCCCGCCCCCCGGTTGATGATCCAGTAACCGGCCTGCTCATAGTTCCCCATGTGCGGCAGCGCGGCGATCACCCCGCGCCCGGCGGCCAGGTTGCCCTGCAGCCTTTCCTCGCCGGTGCAGTGCATGTCGGCGATGATCCGGTCCAGCGGGATGACCGGCAGCCGGAACACCTCCAGCCAGTACCGGGCATAGGACTCCATGGTCTGCCGGGACAGCGCGCGCAGTTGCTTGCCGGTCGCGGCCGGGCCGAGCACCCGGCGCAGGTTGCCTTCCAGCATGGCCACCCGCGGGCCCTGCCGCCGCCAGGCCAGGTCGGCGAAGAACTCGAAGCCCGCCCGGGCCCAGGATTCCGGCAGCCGGCAGACGACCTTCCAGCCGAGCGTGTAGCCCGCTGAAGCCAGCCGGTCCTGCATGGTGTTGGCCTGGCGCCGCCGCGGGCCCCAACCACCTGCCCCCTTCACTGCGCCGCCTTCCCTCGTCACTTGTCGCTCGTTCCTCGCTCCGCGTTCCCTAGTGCAGCCGACGCCGCGCCCCCTTCGGCGCCGGGCCCAACCGCCTTGCGCACAACCCAGACCCGCTGGCCGAACGTGATGGTGCTGCCCACCGCCACCGCCCAGAGCCCGATGGCCAGCACGAACGGCACACCCAGGCCGGTCAGGCCGGCCGCTACCAAGGCGACCAGCAGCCGCTCGGACCGCTCCGCCACCCCGACGTCAGCCTTTACCCCGAGCCCTTCGGCCCGGGCCCGGGCGTACGACACCATGTTGCCGGCTACCAGACAGTAGAGAGCAACGCCAGCCAGCCCCCACTGATGCCCGCGGGCCAGCCAGATGGCCAGGCCGGAGAAGACCGCGGCGTCGCCGACCCGGTCCAGGGTCGAGTCGAGGAACGCGCCCCACGCGCCGGAGGCCCCCTTCACCCGGGCCAGCAGCCCGTCCAGCATGTCGAACATGGCGAAACCCCAGCACACCAGCGTGCCCAGGAACAGGTGCCCGGTGGGGAACAGCCACAGCGCGCCGACAGCCACGCCCAGCGTCCCGGCCACGGTGACCATGTTGGGGGTGACCGGGGTGCGGGCCAGGGCGTTGCCCAGCGGGGTGAGCAGCCGGGCGAACAGGGGTCTCAGCGCGTTCAGCATGGCCGTCCGATCCTACTGGCGGGGGGACAGCACGGATGATTCCGTCTCAGGGCTTGTGATCGGGTGGCCGGGAGGTAAAGGCTGGTTGTGAGGCAGCCGAACACAGAGTCGTTGGAGGCGAGGCTCATGACCGACAAGAAGGGACCCAACGCCGCTGGCGGGACAGCAGCGGCCGGCCAGCCCGACAGCGTGCGGAATGTCGCGCTGGTCGGCCACTCAGGGTCAGGAAAGACCACGCTGGTCGAGGCGCTCCTCGCGTACACCGGGGCGATCCCGCGGGCCGGCCGGGTCGAGGACGGGTCCTCGGTCAGCGACTTCGACGAGGTGGAGGTCCGCCAGCAGCGCTCGGTGAACCTCACCCTGGCGCCGGTCCTGCACGCCGGGGTCAAGGTCAACCTGCTCGACACCCCGGGGTACGCCGACTTCACCGGGGATCTGCGGGCCGGGCTGCGGGCCGCGGACGCCGCGCTGTTCACCGTGCCGGCCACCGACGGCGTGGACGGCCTGACCCAGATGCTCTGGGAGGAGTGCGCCCGCGTCGGCATGCCGCGCGCCGTGGTGATCACCAAGCTGGACCACCAGCGGGCCGACTTCGACGAGGCGCTGCGCGCCTGCCAGGATGCGTTCGGCGAGTCCGTAGCGCCGCTGTACCTGCCCGTCATCGACGGGCCAGGCCAGGTCCGCGGCCTGATCGGGCTGCTCACCGGCAAGTTCTTCGACTACTCGGGCGGCACCCGTACCGAGCGTGAGCCGGACCCGGCGTACGCCGACCGCACAGCTGACCTGCGCGGCTCGCTGATCGAGGGGATCATCCAGGAATCCGAGGATGAGTCCCTGATGGACCGGTACCTGTCCGGCGAGGAGATCGACCCCAAGGTGCTCATCGAGGACCTGGAGAAGGCGGTGGCCCGGGGCAGTTTCTTCCCGGTGCTGGCTGCCTCCAGCTTCGAGGGCGGGGTCGGGTTCGCCGAGCTGCTTGAGGTGATGACGCAGGCCTTCCCGGCCCCCAGCGAGCACCCGATGCCCGGGGTGACCACGCTGGACGGGAAGAGCGTGCCCGGGCTGGCCAGTGACGCCAAGGGCCCGCTGCTGGCCGAGGTGATCAAGACCACCTCGGACCCCTACGTGGGCCGGATCAGCCTGGTCCGGGTGTTCTCCGGGACACTGCGGCCGGATGCCACCGTGCACGTGTCCGGGCACGGGATGGCCGAGCGCGGCCACGCCGACCACGACAGCGACGAGCGGATCGGGGCGCTCACCTCGCCGCTGGGCAAGCAGCAGCGCCCAGTGGCCCAGTGCCTGGCCGGGGACATTTGCGCGGTGGCCAAGCTGGGCACGGCCGAGACCGGGGACACCCTGTCGGATAAGGACCAGCCGCTGCTCATGGAGCCGTGGTCGATGCCGGACCCGCTGCTCCCGGTGGCTATCTCGGCCAAGTCCAAGGCGGACGAGGACAAGATGTCGCAGGCCATCGGCCGGCTGGTCGCCGAGGACCCGACGCTCCGGATGGAGAACAACTCGGAGACCCGCCAGCTCGTGCTGTGGTGCATGGGCGAGGCCCACTCCGACCTGCTGCTGGACCGGCTCTCCTCGCGCTACGGGGTGGGCGTGGAGACCAAGGAACTGCGCGTCCCGCTGCGCGAGACGGTGGCTGGCAAGGCTCGGGGCATGGGCCGGAACGTCAAGCAGACCGGTGGGCACGGCGAGTACGGGGTGTGTCACATCGAGATCGAGCCGGTGCCCTCGGGCGACGGGTTCGAGTTCGTGGACAAGGTGGTCGGCGGCGTGGTGCCGCGCCAGTTCATCCCGTCGGTGGAGAAGGGCGTGCGGGCCCAGCTGGAACAGGGCGTGCTGGCCGGCTACCCGATGGTGGACGTCCGGGTCACCCTGTTCGACGGCAAGGCGCACTCGGTGGACTCCTCCGACATGGCGTTCCAGAAGGCGGGCAAGCTGGCCCTGCGCGACGCCGCGGACAAGGCCAAGGTGCTGCTGCTGGAGCCGGTGGACGAGCTCTCTGTGCTGGTCGCCGACGAATACGTGGGCGCGGTCATGTCCGACCTGTCCTCCCGCCGCGGCCGGGTACTGGGCACCGAGCCGGTGCCCGGCGGGCGGACCCTGGTCAAGGCCGAGGTGCCGCAACTGGAGATCACCAGGTACGCCATCGACCTGCGCTCGATGTCGCACGGCACCGGTTCGTTCAGCCGCAGCTACCTGCGCTACGAGCCGCTGCCCGCGCACCTGGCGGACAAGATGGCCAAATCCGACGATTAGCCCGGGGGCGACCCCTGGACCCCAGCGTCGCTCAACGGCGAACTGGGCGTTGGGAGTCGCGGCAGCTCGCCGGGGAGGCGAGGCCCGCCGCAGGCGGGTGCTCGCCGACCCGGCGTTCGGCGCGGAGCGGCGATCGGGGGGCCAGGGGGTCGTCCCCCCGGACTAAGTCGGCCAGGCCTCGGCGACGAGCTTGCGGGTGTCGCGGAGCAGTTGCGGGAGCACCCGGGTGTGCCCGACCACCGGCATGAAGTTGGTGTCGCCGCCCCACCGGGGCACCACGTGCTGGTGCAGGTGCGCGGCGATGCCTGCACCGGCCACCGAGCCCATGTTCATCCCGATGTTGAAGCCCTGCGCCCCGGACGCGGTGCGCAGCGCGGTCATGGCCCGCTTGGTGTGATCGGCCAGCTCGGCCGTCTCCCCCAGGTCCAGGTCGGTGTAGTCGGCCACGTGCCGGTACGGCAGCACCATCAGGTGCCCGGCGTTGTACGGGTACAGGTTCAGCACGGTGAAGACCACGTCGCCGCGCGCGACGATCAGCCCGTCCTCGTCGGACAGCAGCGGGATCCGGCAGAACGGGCAGTCCCCCTCTTCCCGGCCGGCTGGCACCTTGTTCTCGCCCTTGATGTAGGCCATCCGGTGCGGCATCCACAGCCGGGCGAACCCGTCCGGCACGCCGATCCCGTCCGGCCCGGGAACCCCGCTGGTGAGCTCGTCCGACATGGGCCGCTGGTCAGACCTGGATGCGCTGCTCGACGGCGGACACGATCTCGGAGATGGCCTCCTCGACCGGGACGCCGTTGCGCTGCGTGCCGTCCCGGAACCGGAACGAGACGGCGCCCCTGGCCATGTCCTCGTCGCCGGCCAGCAGCATGAACGGCACCTTCTGCCGCTGGGCGTTCCGGATCTTCTTCTGCATCCGGTCGTCGCTGGTGTCCACCTCGACCCGGATGCCCGCGTCGCGCAGGCTGGCCGCGATCTTCTCCAGGTACGGCACGTGCCCGTCGGTGATCGGGATGCCGATCACCTGGACCGGCGCGAGCCACGGCGGGAACGCGCCCGCGTAGTGCTCGAGCAGGATGCCGAAGAACCGCTCGATCGAGCCGAACAGCGCCCGGTGGATCATGTACGGGCGCTGCCGCGAACCGTCTGGTGCCTGGTATTCGATGCCGAACCGGCCCGGTTCCTGGAAGTCGACCTGCAAGGTGGACAGCTGCCAGCGGCGGCCGATGGCATCCTTGACGTGCACGTCGATCTTGGGCGCATAGAACGCGCCCTCCCCCTCGGCGATCACGTACGGCAGGCCCGAGGCGTCCAGCGCATGCTTGAGGGCCGCCTCGGCCGCCGCCCACTCCTCCGGCTCGCCGACGTACTTCTCCGGCCGGGTGGACAGCTCGGCCTCGAACTCGGTCAGCCCGAAGTCGCGGAGCAGGCCGACCACGAAGTCCAGCAGCGAGGCCAGCTCGGGGGCGAGCTGCTCGGGGGTGCAGAAGATGTGCGAATCGTCCTGGGTGAAGCCGCGGGCCCGGGTCAGCCCGTGCACCACGCCGGACTTCTCGTACCGGTAAACGGTGCCGAACTCGAACAGCCGCAGCGGCAGTTCCCGGTAGGACCGCTGGCGCGACTGGTAGATCAGCACGTGCATCGGGCAGTTCATCGGCTTCAGGTAGTACCGGGCCCCGTCCAGCTCCATCGGCGGGAACATGCCCTCGGCGTAGAAGCCCAGGTGACCGGAGGTCTGGAACAGCTCCTCCTTGGTCAGGTGCGGGGTGTTCACGTACTGGTAGCCGGCTTCGTCGTGGCGGCGCCGGGAGTAGTCCTCCATCACCTGCCGGACGATCGCGCCCCTGGGGTGGAACACCGGCAGCCCGGAACCGATCTCGGTGGGGAACGAGAACAGGTCCAGGTCCTTGCCGAGCTTGCGGTGGTCCCGCTTCTCCGCCTCGGCCAGCATGGCCAGGTAGTCGTCCTGCACCTGGCGGGATTCCCACGCGGTGCCGTAGATCCGCTGCAGCTGCGGGTTCTTCTCGCTGCCCCGCCAGTACGCACCGCCCGACCGCATCAGCTTGAACGCCTGGATATCCCGGGTGCTGGGCAGGTGCGGGCCGCGGCACAGGTCCTTCCAGCACCGCTCGCCGGTCTTCGGGTCGAGGTTGTCGTAGATGGTGAGCTGGCCACCGCCGACCTCGACCGCCTCCTCGACGCTGACCTCGGACGGGGCGGTCGGAGCGCCGGCGTCGGCGGCCGCGGCCGGGGCGCCGCCCTTGAGGCCGATCAGTTCCAGCTTGTACGGCTCGCCGGCCAGTTCCTCGCGGGCCTGCTCGTCGCTGACCTCGCGCCGGGAGAACCGCTGGCCCTGCTTGACGATCTGCCGCATCCGCTGCTCGATCGTCTTGAGGTCCGCCGGGCTGAACGGGCTGTCCACGTCGAAGTCGTAGTAGAAGCCGTTCTCCACCGGCGGGCCGATACCCAGCTTGGCCTCGGGGAACAGCTCCTGCACAGCCTGGGCCATGACGTGCGCGGTGGAGTGCCGCATGATCGACCGGCCGTCGGGGCTGGCCAGTTCCACCGGCGCGACCACGTCGCCCTCGGCCAGCGGGCTGGCCAGGTCACGAAGCTCGCCGTTGACCCGCGCCGCGATCACCCCGGAGCCGCCGGCCGCGGCGCCCCCGCCGGGGCGTTGCGCATCTGGAGCGCCTCGCCCGCGGTAGTGCCCGCTGCCACCTCGTGCTCGCGTCCGGCGAGGGTGATGTGCAGCGGTGGCTGGGCAGGCACGGTGGCTCCCTGATCGTAGGTGCATCGCGGGCTGGCGCCCTGACCTCCTGATGCTATCGAGGCGCGGCAGGTGCCGCGCCTCGATATCTGCCGCTACGGCCGCTCAGCCAGTGACGGTGACCAGCGTCCCGTAGGTCATGTACGGCCACACCTGCTCGGCCTGGGTGTACGGCAGCTCGACGCAGCCCAGGCTCTGCGGCCAGCCGTAGGAGCCACGCGGGAAGTAGTGCACCGCTTCGCCGGCGCTGAAGTACGACACCCAGGACACCGGGTCGGCGTACTGGCTCCCGTCCGGGTTGGTGCCGCGCATGATCTGGAACTGGTAGCGCAGGTACACCGGGTTGGTGCCGTCCGCGGTGGGCGCGGCCGGGATGCCGGTGTTGGCCAGCGTGTGCATGACCACCTTGCCGTCGTGCCACACGGTCAGCGTCTCCGGGATGGCCTTGCTGGCCAGCGCGTAGGTGTAACCGTTCGGGTTGATCTGCCCCTTGGCCGCCGCCTTGAGCAGGTCATGCCACACGCTGTCGGTCATCACCCCGGTCATGGTCAGGCCCTCGTTGGACTGGAAGGCCCGGATGGCGCCGTCCATGATCAGGCTGGACGGGCCGCCCCAGAACGTGGTGAGGATCTTCGGGTAGCCGCCCTTCCAGCTGAAGGCGCCGGCCGGCGGGGCGTACTCGGCGGCCAGTTCGGTGGCCATGTTGTCCGGCTGCGGTGCGGTGGCGTCCTGCGCCTTCCACTTCAGCGGGAGGTAGCCGAGCTGGGCCAGCAACTGCTTCAGCCGCAGGTTGGACCAGCCCTTGGTGCGCAGGTGATCCGCCACCGGGCTGGCCAGCAGGCCGCCGCCCGTGGAGCGCAGCCCGTGCTGGCCGGCGTCGAACCGGACCCGCACCGCGGTGCCCGGCTCGAACGGGGTGGTGGGGGTGAAGCTCACCACGTCACCCGACCGCTGCCAGGTCCCGGGCACGGCTGGGCGGATCACCGGCACGGGCGAGGTGGCGGCCAGCGGGGCGGACAGCGTGACCCGGACCGGGTCGGCGCCGTCGGTCCGGGTCGTCGCACCGCCCTCGGTCACCGAGACCACCTGGAGCGGGCCGGCCGGGGCGGCCGCGTGGGAGGCCTGCGCGGCCGCGGTGGTGGTCCGGCCGGATGCCTTCGCCCCGCTGAGCGTCCCGGCTACCACACCGGCCACGGCCAGCACGGCGACCACAGCCGCGGCCAGGCCAGCCACCTTGACCCGGCTGAGACCAGCCAGGCCGCTCCCGGTGGCCGCGGCGGCCGGGGAAGCCGCTGGTTCCGCCGTGGCCGCTAGTTCCGCCGTGGCTGGTTCCGCCGTGGCCGCTAGTTCCGCCGCGGCTGGTTCCGCCGTGGCTGGTTCCGCCGTGGCCGCTGATTCCGCCGCGGCTGGTTCCGCCGTGGCCGCTGATTCCGCCGCGGCTGGTTCCGCCGTGGCCGCTGATTCCGCCGCGGCTGGTTCCGCCGTGGCCGCTGATTCCGCCGCGGCTGGTTCCGCCGTGGCCGCTGATTCCGCCGCGGCTGGTTCCGCCGTGGCCGCTGATTCCGCCGCGGCTGGTTCCGCCGTGGCCGCTGATTCCGCAGTGACTGAACTGGCGCCGCCTGCCGCGGCCCCGTCGGGTTGCGCCGCACCGGGTTCCGCCGCGGCGGGCGTGGCCGCGGCGGTCGCCGCGTTCTGGTCCGCTTCAGCGTCCCCTGACGACACCGTTTCCCCAGCTGGCACCGTGTCCCCAGCTGGCACCGTGTCCCCAGCTGGCACCGTGTCCCCAGCTGGCACCGTGTCCCCAGCTGGCACCGTGTCCCCAGCTGGCACCGTGTCCCCAGCTGACACCGTGCCCGGAGCCGGGCCCGGCTCCCCCGGCGCTGCGGTGTCCCCTGATCCCGACGCCCCCCGTGCCCATCCTGGAATGCGCAACTCCCGCTCCCTCTGCTACGTCCTGCTGATGCCGCCTCAGACCATGCCCCGCCATTAGTGAACGGATGCCCGTGTTTACCGGTTCCGTACCTTCGCCTGGGATTCTGGCCCATGACGCAGCGGCCGCTCAGAGCCAGTCCTTGCGGCGGAACACGGTACACAGCCCCACGGACAGCGCGACCATGATGGCGGCGGAAACCCAGAAACCCGAAGTATGCCCGAATCCGGGATAAGGCACATTCTGCCCGTAAAATCCGGTCACCGCAGTCGGCGCGCCGATGATCGCCGCCCAGCTGGTCACCTGCTTCATGATCACGTTGAGCCGGTTGCCGCGAACGGTGAGGTGCGTCTCGAGGATGGTCGTGACCAGATCACACAGTGACCAGGCCGTGCCGGGCGGCCGGGTGGGTCCCGCCGGGCTGGGCCCTGGCTGGCATCATCGGGCTTATGACCGTGATCAAGATCAACGCGATTACCGTCCCGGCGGACAGCGGCGACGAGCTGGCCCGGCGCTTCGCCGCCCGGGCCGGCGCGGTGGACGACCAGGACGGCTTCGAGGGGTTCGAACTGCTCAAGCCGGCCGACGAGCGGACCACCTGGCTGGTGGTGACCCGGTGGCGGGACGAGGACTCCTTCCAGGCCTGGCTGCACTCCCCCGCGTTCAGCCACGGGCACCGGGGCGCGGGCGGGCCAGCCGGTGACCAGCCAGGCGGGCAGGCCGCCCAGCCGGGCGGGCAGGCCGCTCAGCCAGTCGGCATCTCCAGCGAGCTGTGGTCCTACGAAGTGGCCGGCGGCTCTGCGGCCCGGCCGTCCTGAGCCCGGCATGCCCAGCCGGTGGCAGCTGCCGCCCGGGGCGGTGCCGACGCCCGCGGTGGTGGTGGACATCGCCGGGCTCGACGCCAACCTGCGGGCCATGGCGGACAGCGCCGCGCACCGCGGGATAGCGCTCCGGCCGCACGTCAAGACGCACAAGTCGGCCGAGATAGCCCGGCGTCAGCTGGCCCTGGGCGCGGCCGGCATCACGGTGGCCACGGTCGGCGAGGCCGAGGCGTTCGCGGCTGCGGGGGTGCCCGACATCTTCGTGGCCTACCCGGTCTGGGCCGATGCCGCCCGGGCCGGCCGGCTGCACGAGCTGGCCGGCCGGGTCCGGCTGTCGGTCGGCGTTGACTCGGCCGCCGCGGCCCAGCGGCTGGCCGCCGCGCTGGCCGGGACACAAGCGCAGGTCCTGGTTGAGGTGGACTGCGGGCTGCGGCGCAGCGGCGTGCCCCCGGCCAGCGCGGGCGCGGTGGCAGCCGGGGCCATCGCCGCCGGGCTGCCGGTGGCCGGGGTGTTCACGTTCCCCGGGCACAGCTACGCGCCGGGGGCGCCAGTGCCGGCCGCGGCCGACGAGTCATCCGCGCTGGCCACGGCGGCGGACAGCCTGGCTGCGGCCGGCCTGCCGTGCCCGGTGCGCAGCGGCGGCTCGACGCCGAGCGCGGCGCTGTCCCTGGGCCCGGCCGACGACGGCCCGGTCACCGAGCTCCGTCCCGGCGTGTACGCGTTCAACGACGCGCAGCAGGTCGTACTCGGCACCTGTGCGGTGGACCAGGTGGCCCTGGCCATCCTGGCCACGGTGGTCTCGGTGCCCGCCGACGGCCGGTTCATCCTGGACTCCGGGGCCAAGGTGCTCGGTCCGGACCGGCCCGCCTGGGCGCCCGGCCATGGGCTGCTGCCAGACTTCCCCGAGTCGGCCATCACCGGCCTGTGGGAACACCACGCCGTGGTCAGCCATCCGGCCAGCCATCCTGCTCCGCAGGTCGGGGAGCAGGTGACCGTGTTCCCCAACCACGTCTGCACGGTGGTCAACCTGGTCGACTCGCTCTACGTGGCCGAGGACGGGCAGGTCGTCGACGTCTGGCCGGTCACCGCCCGCGGCCGCAACACCTGACGCACCGGGTCGGCGCCGCCGGCAGCTGGGTGGTCAGAGGACCCAGCGGGACTGGGCGATGATCTCCTCGCCGGACTTGCCCGCCGCGAGCTGGATCTCGGCGCGCCGGGCGGCCAGGAACCCGTCCAGCAGCTCGTCGCCCAGCGCGGCCCGCAGGTCCTCGCTGGCCGCCAGGGCGGCGACCGTCTCGGCCAGCGATCCGGGCAGCCGCCTGGCCTTGCCCGCCTGCGGGCTGGCTGGGCTGGCCGGGTCGCCGCTGACCTCCTCGGGCAGGGTGGCCTTCCGGTCCGCCCCGGCCAGTGCCACGGCCAGCACCGCGCCCACCACCAGGTACGGGTTGGCGCTGTTGTCGAAGCTCTTGAGTTCCAGGTTGGCGGCGCCCGGGTCGCCCGGGCCGGCCTCGATCAGGCGCAGCGCCGCCTCCCGGTTCTCCGCGCCCCACACCTGGAACGCGCCGGCCCACACCGACGGCTGCAGCCGCAGGTAGGAGCCGGGCGATGGGGCGCCGATGGCGAGCAGGGCGGGCAGGCTGTCCAGCAGCGTGGCGGCTATCGATTCGCCGCGCTCGGTCAGCCCGTGCCGGCCCGGGCCGCCGGCCAGCAGGTTCTCGCCGTCACTCCAGAAGCTGACGTGCACGTGGCCGCCGTTCCCGACGTTGCCGGTGAGCACCGCGGGCGCGAACGCGGCGCGCCAGCCGTGCTCGGCCGTGACCGCCGAGATGATCACCTTGACCAGCACGTTGGTGTCCGCGGCGGACACTGGGTCCTGGGCCGCCACCGAGACCTCGAACTGGCCGGGGCCGTACTCCGGGTGCAGCTGCAGCACCTGCACCCCGGCCGCCTCCAGGCTGTCGACGACGTCCCGCGCGTAGTCGGCTCCAGCCAGCAACCGGGACAGCCCGTACCCGGTGCCACGGACGGCCGGCTCGAAGTCATCCTGGTCCCGCCCGACCATCCACTCCACCTCGAACGCCATCCGGGCGGTGATGCCCTGGCGCAGGCCCGCGGCCACCTGGGCCCGGGCGAACGAGCGCTGATCCCCGGGATAGACGCTGCCGTCCTGCCAGAACCGGTCGCCCGGCGCCCAGGCCCACCCGGCCGGCGTGCTGAGCGCGGCGAACGAGTCCAGGTCCGGGATCATCCGCAGGTCGCCATCCGGCTTGTCCAGCGGCGAGTCCGGGTTGATCCCGCCCAGGCTGTCGAACGCGTCGAGCACCGGGGAGAAGCCGAGCCCGGTGCGGGCCGCCTGGTCCAGCCTGCCCAGCGGCGTGGTCTTGACCCGGGCCGCGCCGCTGTGGTCGACGAACGTCACCGCCACGGCGCTGATCTCGTCGGCGAAATGCCGCTGCAGTTCCTGCGCCCGGGTCTCGTCCGCGGCACGTTCCTGGTCAGTGCGGGATGAGCTGAATGGCCGTGGCATGGTCTGGTGTCCTCCCGGTTAACGCGCGCCAGGCTGTCCCGCCACGCACCGCAGGCACATGGCGGGATCATTCAAGCAGTTCCGGGCCTAGCTCACCGGGCTCGCGGCCTCCTCCGCGGTGGCCGCGGAGGAACCAGCCAGCCCCTCGGCCCGGGTGAGCTGCTCGCCGGCCCGGCGGGTGGCCGCGGGCCGGGCCAGCACCCAGGCGATGCCGATCACGAACCAGGCGATGGTCACGGCCGGCCCCCACCACGCGACGCCGGTGGGCAGCGGCCAGATGTTGCGGAACAGCGTGTACCCCAGGACGATCACGCCGAGCACCGGGATGGCGAGCTCCCAGCGCCGGATGGTGCGGTCCCCGGAGAAGAACACCAGCCGGACCATACCGATCGTGGCCAGGATGTACACCACGAGCAGGATCAGCGTGCCGATCGTGCCGCTCTCCAGGAACAGCGTGAACGGGTTGCTGCGCAGCACGAACCAGGTGAACGCGATGATCACGTACACGGCCAGCACGATGGTCGCGGTGGACACGATCGGCGTGCGGCGCCGCTCCGAGACGTGGCTGAGCCGGCCGGGCAGCACGCGGTCCCGGCCCATCGCGAACGTGAGCCGGGAGGCGCCCACCGTGCTGGCCAGCGCGCAGCTGAACGCGGAGATCATCGCGCCCGCGGTGATGAGGGTGCCCAGCCAGGACGCCACGTAGCTGGTGCCCAGGTCGCCGATCAGCGACGTCGAGTTGATGAACGCGGTGACGCCCTTGGCCGAGGTGCCGAAGCCCATCACCTCGACCGCGGTGACCACGAAGAAGTAGACGCCGCCGAAGATGGCCACGCCGAGGATGGCCCGCGGGATGTCCCGGTTGGGCCGCTTGGTCTCCTCGCCCAGGGTGGCCGCGGCCTCGAAACCGGCGAAGGACAGGAAGCCGAACACCACGCCGAGGAAGATCGTGGACAGCGGGATGCCGGGCGGCAGGCTGAACACCGACCAGTCCACGCCGAGGTGGTGCGGGGCGGTGTGCCCGGCCAGCTTGGCGAACACGATGACGATGACCACCACGATCAGCGCCACCGTGATGCCCTCGGCGGCCAGCAGCACCCGGGTGCCGCCCCGGGCCGGGGTGATGGCCAGCCACCACACGATCAGCATGCCGAGCGCGCCGAGCAGGAACCCGGACCAGGTCGGCGGGTTGTGCCAGCCAGCCCAGGCGTTCAGGAAGTTGGCCGCGAACCGGCCGCCTGCCATCGAGGTGACCACGGCGTAGAACATGTAGGTGCCGGTCAGCGCCCAGCCGGAGATCACCCCGGCGCGCGGGCCGAGGGTAGCGCCGACGAACCCGTAGACCGACCCCGAGTGGTGGAACCGCTGGGTCAGCCGGACGAACGTGTAGGCCACCAGCAGCACGCCGACGAAAGCCAGCGCGAACGCGATCGGCACCGCCCGGCCGACCGTGGTCGCGGTGCCCTGCGGGATTGATGCTGGCCGCCATGGACGGCGCCATCAGCGCCAGCGAGATGCCGATGGCCTCCCAGACGCTCAGGTTCCGGTGCAGCTTCCGAGGCGTCCCTGTCTCGCTCGTGCCTGCTGTCATCTGATCAGCACCTCCCGCCAGCCGCGCGGCGTCCCGCTCCGGCCGGTGTCTTTACTCCTGATTTGCCTGTGAGGTGATGATGCGCCAGGCCGGGCAGCCGGCACAAGATCTAGTCAGCACCGATACGAGCAAGAAACGGCCAGTCGTTCGGTTGCCGAACCGGTCAGTCACCCAGCGCGCCGATCAGCTCACGGAGCACGTGTCTGGCCTGGTCAAGCTGGCCGGCGGTCAGGCCGGCCGCGGCCAGCCGGGCGGTGCGGTCGACCGCGGCGTCCTGGTTCAGCGCGTGCAGCACGCGGCGGCCGTCCGCGGTCAGCCGGAGCAGCGGCGACCGCTGGTGGTCCGGGTTGGCCACCGGCTGCACCGACCCGGCGGCCAGCAGGTCGCCGGCCACCCGCTGCACGCTCTGCCGGGCCTGGCCCAGGCGGCGGGCGATGCCGGGCACGGTGACGTCGCCGTCCTCCAGCACGCTCAGCACATGCCAGCGGGCCACGGTCTGCCCGCGCCGCCGCGCGATCTCCGCGCTGGTGCCGCGGGACCGGCCGGCCAGTTCGTATACCTCGGCCATCAGCAGCCGGTAAGCCCGCGCCGTGTCCTCATCCATAGTGACAGTATACTGTCATTAAAGCAGCACGCTGTCATTCTTCTGAGGAGGCGCGCCACCGTGATCGTCCGTATCTGGCACGGCTGGACCAGTTCGCATAACGCCGATGCGTACCAGCGGTTGCTGGACGAGGAAATCGGGCCGGGCATCGCCAACCGCGGCATCGCGGGGCTGCGCGGTCCCCGGGTCCTGCGCCGGGACACCGGCGGTGATGAGGTCGAGTTCGTCACGCTGATGAGCTTCCCGGACTGGGCGGCGGTCGAGGCGTTCGCCGGGCCCGGCGGCCACACCGCCGTGGTCCCGCCCGCCGCCCGGCGGCTGCTCAGCCGGTTCGATGCCGAGTCCGCGCACTACGAGGTGGTCCGGGCGGCCGGCATCTGACTGGCCGTCGTGCTAGTTTTCTAGAACACATCTTTTCTAGAACTCTAGGACGGGCCGGCCACGATGACCGCCACCGAGACCGAGACCGAGACCGAGACAGCCGCGGGCCGCCGGGCCGCGCTGGGCGATCCGGGCCCGGCGGGCCGGTTCGGCCCGTACGGGGGGCGGTTTGTCCCCGAGGCCCTGATCCCGGCGTGCGAGGAACTGGAGGCGGCGTTCCGGGCCGCGTGGTCCGACCCCGGCTTCCGGGCCGGGCTGGACCGGCTGCTGGCCGAGTACGCGGGCCGGCCGACCCCGGTCACCATGGCACCCCGGCTGTCCGCCGGCCTCGGCGTGACCGTCCTGCTCAAGCGAGAGGACCTGGCCCACACCGGCAGCCACAAGATCAACAACGTGGCCGGGCAGGCGCTGCTGGCCCGCCGGATGGGCAAGACCACGCTGATCGCCGAGACCGGCGCGGGCCAGCACGGGGTAGCCGCCGCCACCGTGGCCGCTCACCTGGGCCTGGGCTGCACGGTCTTCATGGGCGAGCGGGACATGGCCCGGCAGGAGCTCAACGTGTTCCGGATGGAACTGCTCGGTGCGACCGTACGCCCGGTGTCGTCCGGCTCGCGGACGCTCAAGGACGCCACCAGCGAGGCGCTGCGGCACTGGGTCGCCACGGTGGGCTCGGCGCACTACTGCATCGGGTCGGTGCTCGGCCCGCACCCCTATCCCTGGCTGGTCCGCGAGTTCCAGCGGGTCATCGGCGACGAGGCCCGCACCCAGTGCGCCGCGCTGGCCGCGGCCGGCCGGCTGCCAGACCCGGTGCCGGACGTGGTCGTGGCCTGCGTGGGCGGCGGCTCGAACGCGGCCGGGACGTTCGCCGGTTTCGCGGGCACCACGGCCCGGCTGGTCGGGGTGGAAGCAGCCGGCGGGGCCGCGGTGACCGGTGGCCAGGACGGGGTGCTGCACGGCTGCGCGTCCCGGTTCCTGCAGGACGCCGACGGGCAGATCCTCGAGGCCGAGTCGGTGTCCGCGGGGCTCGACTACCCGGGGGTCGGCCCGGAGCACGCCTGGCTGGCCGCCACCGGCCGGGCCGAGTATCACACGGTGACGGACGGGGAGGCGTTTGCCGCCGCCGGGTGGTGCGCCCGCGCGGAAGGGATCCTGCCTGCTCTCGAGTCGGCGCACGCGCTGGCCTGGCTGCGGCGCGCGGCGCGGGCCGGGGACCTGCCCGCCGGGGCGGCCGTGCTGGTCACCATGTCCGGGCGCGGTGACAAGGACGCCGCCACGCTGAAGGAGCTCACCCGTGGCCGCGGTTGAGGCCACCCTCGGCGCGGCCCGCACAGCGGGCCGGCCCAGCCTGGTCGGCTACATCACCGGCGGGATCCGGGCCGACTGGATCAGCCTGCTGGCCGCGATGATCGGCGCGGGCGCCGACGCGGTCGAGATCGGCCTGCCGTTCTCCGACCCGATGCTGGACGGCCCGGTCATCCAGCGCGCGTCGGCCGCCGCGCTGGTCCGCGGGGCCAGCCCGGCCAGCATCCTGGCCGAGCTCCGCGCGGCCGGCCCGTGGCCAGTCCCGCTGATCGCGATGAGCTACGCCAACCACGCGTTCCGGCCCGGGCTGCCCGGTTTCTGCGCCGGGCTGGCCGCGGCCGGCGTCAGCGGCACGATCATCCCCGACCTGCCCGCGGCCGAGGCGGACGGCTACCTGGCCGCCGCCGGGCAGGCGGGCCTGGACGCCACGCTGATGGTCACCCCGGCCACCCCGGCGGCCCAGCTGCGGGCCATCGCCGCGCGGACCCGCGGGTTCCTGTACGTGATGAGCGTGATGGCCACCACCGGCACCACCGCCGAGCAGCTGGACCCGGGCCGGTGGGCGGTGGCGGCCCGGGCGCTGGCCGCGCAGCCAGCGTCCCCCGGCGACCGCGGCCGGCCGGTACTCATCGGTTTCGGCATCAGCACCCCGGCCCGGGCCGCGGCCGCGGCCCGGCACGCCGACGGGGTGATCGTGGCCTCGGCCCTGATGCGCCGGGTGCTGGCCGGCGCGGCCGTGGCCGAGGTGGGCCAGGCGGTCGGCGAGCTGCGCGCCGCGGTGGACGGGGCGCGCCGGTGACCCGCCCCGGGAGCGGGCTGGACCTGCTGGCCGGGAGCCGCCGCAGCATACTCGGCCGGCAGCCGAAGTACCTGCGTATCTACACCGAGCTGCGGGACCGGATCAGCAGCGGCCGGTGGCCCGCGGGCCACCCGCTGCCCGCGCAGCGCGAGCTGGCCGCCGAGTTCGGGGTCAGTGTGATGACGCTGCGGCAGGCCCTCCAGCTGCTGGCCGACGACGGGCTGATCGGCACCCGGCACGGCAGCGGCACGTTCGTCGCCCACCGGTACGCCTACGACCTCGGGCACCTGCGCAGTTTCGCCGCCGACCTGGCCGGCCAGGGCGCCGCGATCAGCACCCGGCTGCTGGCCGCCGGGATCGTGACCGCCCCGGAGGACGTGGACGCCCGGCTCGGCGGCCCGGGCGAGGTGCTGCGGCTGCGCCGGGTCCGGCTGGCCGGCGGCCAGCCGCTGATCGTGCAGACCTCGTACCTGCCCGCCGAGCTGACCCGGGCCGACGGGCCGGGCGCGGACAGTCCCGGCACGCTCGACGCCGGCGAGCTGGCCCAGCGCGGCCTGTACACGGTGCTGGCCGAGCACGGGCTGGGCGTGACCCGGGCGGCGGAAACCATCAGCCCGGTGCTGCTCGGCCCGGCTGACGCGGCCGACCTGGGCCGGCCGCCGGCATCCCGGCCCTGCTCAGCCACCGGGTCAGCTTCACCGCGGCCGGCCTGCCCATCGTGGACGACCACGCGCTGCTGCCCGGGGACAGCGTGGCCATCACCGCGAACCGCTCCGCCGAGCAGCTCGAGGTGCAGTACACGCTGACCACCGGGTACTGAGCCGGGCGGCGGTTCCGGCCCGGCCGGGTTCAGCCCGGCCGGGTTCAGTCCGGCCGGATGATGGTGACCGGCCCGTGCGCATGGTGCACGCAGTACGTGCTGACCGAGCCGAGCACGGCGTCGGCCAGCCCGCCGTAGCCGCGGGAGCCCACCACCAGCAGGTCCGCGTCCGCGGACGCGTTGACCAGGATGCGCGCCGCCGGCCCCTCGGCGACCTGGGCGTGCACCCAGTCCGGCGGGTCCGCGCCGAACACCTCGCGGAGCGCGTTCTGCTGGGCCTGCCCGGCCAGGTGGGCGAAGTCCGTCTCCCCGGGAGTGCCCGGGGCCCAGCCGTAGAACGCCGGGTACTCCCAGGACGTCAGCACCTGTAGTTCCGACCCGGTGAGCTCGGCCTGCCCGGCCGCCCAGCGCAGCGCCTGGACCGACTCGGCTGACCCGTCCACCCCGGCCACGATCCTGGCCCGGTGGCCCGCTGGCTGCTGTGTCACGATGCGGTCATACCCAGGTTCAGCCGGTCCCGCGCCGCCGGTGCCCCCAGGTGGCCAGGAAGTAGACCGCGGCCAGCGTGGCCCAGACGGCTATCAGCCACTGCACCTGGCCGGGCGTCGCGGGGCCACCGCGGCCGCGATGTCATCCCTGGCGGCCTGATCCATGACCGGACCGTACCTCCCGGCCCGGGGCAGATCACAACGACAGGCCCGCCCGGCGCGCCGCGATGGCGCGGCATCAGCCCGCCCGCAGGCGGCATCAGCCCGCCCGCAGGCGGCATCAGCCCGCCCGCAGGCGGCGGGCCCGCCGGGCCGCGTACGCGCCGAGCGCGGCGGCCAGCCCGGCGCCGATGACCACCGCCCGGGCCAGCGAGCCGGGCCCGGGCGAGCGGATCGCGCCGGACAGCAGCACGGTCATCGGCACCACCGCGAGCAGCGTGCCCCAGGCGTACCAGAAGATGATGTTCAGCACGGCGGTGTTGCCGACCGGGGTCTCCGCGCCGATGAACATGTCCGGGGTGAGCGGCGGCCGGAACACGTTGACCAGGGCCCCGGCCACCAGGACCGGGACGGTCACGGCCAGCAGGGCCAGCGGCCGCGGGTCGCCGGTGGCCAGGCAGGCCGCCACGGCCGGCAGGCCCGCCGCGGCCAGCAGGACGAGGCACGGCACCGCCGCGTGCCACCAGGCCAGCGACCCGAACCGGAACGGCAGCTGGGCCGCGCGGCGCGGGTCGTCCGCGTCCAGCCGGGCGCCTTCGCACAGCCAGGCAGCGGCCAGGTAGCCCAGGATGAGCGCGCAGCCGACCGGCACCAGGGACACCTGCCGGCCGTGGCTGGCCGCCGCGATCAGCCCCACGGCCAGCCAGGCCAGCGCGACCGCGGCGGCCAGCCGGGCCGGCGCCCGGGCCAGTGCGAGCAGGTCGCGCCAGAGCAGCACGAGGTGCCGCTGCCGGGGCGGCGGGAGGCGCAGCCGGGCCTGCCGCGGCCGGTTGCCCGCCGCGCCGTAGGCGGTGGCCACGCCGCGGGTGTTCATGCTCAGCGCCGCGGCGGACATCGCGCCGAGGGTGCGGGCCCGGGCCCGCAGCGCGGCCGCGGGCACCCCGGCCGCGGCCCGCTGCCCGGCGGCCAGCGCGGCCAGCGCGGCCGCGGCCAGCAGCGCGGTGGCCAGCGGCCACCACGGCGCGGGCGGGGGGGCCGAAGCACCCCGGGCCGCCTGGGCGGCCAGGCCCTGCACAGACCAGCCCCACGGCCCGGACCAGAGCAGCACCGTGTTCACCGCGGCGGGCAGGGTGCGCAGCGCGGCCCAGGCCGCGATGCCGCCGAGCACGGCCGCGGCCGCCAGCACCACCGGGGTGGCCCGGCGGATCCACGGCCAGCTCCGTGGCTGCCGTTCGGCCAGCCCGGCCAGCCCGGCGCCCACCGCGAACAGCAGCGCGGCGGGCAGCATCCCGGTCCCGGTCAGCCGGAGCACGTCGCCGCCGTCCCGGCCGCCCAGGCCCAGGGCGACCAGGGCGGCGGCGGGCACGATGCCGACCGCGGCACCGGCCAGCACCATCCCGGCCGCGGACAGCCGGAACCTGGGCCGCAGCAGCCGTTCCCGGCGTACCGGGGTGCCCAGCAGCCAGTCCACGGTGGCGCCGGGCACGGTCACCGGGCCGCGCCACAGCGCGTCCCGGAGCAGGGCCAGCAAGACCAGCAGGGCCAGCGCGGTCAGCCCGGCGGGCGCGGCGTGCAGCCAGCGCACCGACGCCCCGGTCGGCGGCGGCGGGTGGCGCAGCGCCCGGTACGCGGCCACGATCAGCGAACCACCCCAGACGGCCACGATGAACAGCGCCAGGTAGATCCAGAACGCGATGCTGGCCGCCTGTTTCCTGGCCCGGCCCCGGCGCAGCTCGCGGAGCAGGGTGAACGTTGGCCCAGTGCTGTCCGGGATGGCGACCGGGCCCGGCCCGGCGGTCACTGGACGGCCGCCAGCGCGGCCGGCGGTGGCCCCTCGGCGATGACCGCGCCGTCACGGAGCACCACGGCGTAGTCAGCGATGGCCAGGGCCAGCTCGGTGTGGTGGGTGGCCACCAGCAGCGCCGCCCCGGCTGCCTTCTCCCCGCTCAGCAGCCCGGCCAGCCAGCGCCGGGCGCCGGGGTCCAGGCGCTGCTCCGGCTCGTCGAGGATGAGCAGCCGCCGTGGCCGGACCAGCACCGCGGCCAGCTGCAGGGCCTGCAGCTGGCCGCTGGACAGCGAGCCGGGCAGCGCGTCACGGTGCCCGTCCAGCCGGCACTCCCGCAGCGCCTGGTCGGCCTGCGCGCCTGCCGCCCGGCCCGAGCCGTGCGCCACCGCGACCAGCAGCAGGTGCTCCCGGACGGTGAGGTCGGGGTAAGCGCTGGCCAGGTCGCCGACCACAGCGATCTCGGTGCGCGCCACCAGGTCGTCCTCGGTCATCACCCGGCCGGCGTAGCGCACCTGCCCGCTGGTCGGCTGGTCCCGGCCCGCGGCCAGCCGCAGCAGCGTGGACTTGCCCGAGCCGTTCACCCCCAGCACGGCCACACACTGCCCGGCCGCCACCGACAGGTCGATCGGGCACAGCGCGGCACGGTCGCCGTAGCTCCGGCTGACCCCGGTCAGCTCGAGCAGGAATGGTGGCACGAGCAGAGTTCACCACACCGCCCGGCCTGGCGCATGCCGGGTGGCCGGGCGGGCAGCTCAGTAGGGTGGGTCGCCATGACGGGCTGGGCCGAGCACACCATCTGGTGGCAGCTGCACCCGGTCAGCTTCGCCGGGGATGGCGGGCTGGCCCGGATCGAGGGCTGGCTGGACTACGTGATCGAGCTGGGCGGCAACGGGCTGGCGCTCGGCCCGGTGTTCGCCAGCGAGTCGCACGGTTACGACACCGTCGACCACTTCCGGATCGACCCACGGCTCGGCACCGAAGCGGACTTCGATCACCTGGTCCAGGCCTGCCACCGCCGCGGGATCAGGGTGCTGCTCGACGGGGTGCTCAACCACGTGGGCCGGGGGTTCCCAGCGTTCCAGGACGTGCTCGCGCATGGCGCGGCGTCCCGGTACGCGTCCTGGTTCCGGCTCGACTTCACCGCGGACGGCCCGGACGGGTTCGGCTACGCCGACTTCGAGGGGCACCGCGGCCTGGTCGCGCTCAACCACGCCGAGCCCGCGGTGCAGGACTACGCGGCCCGGGTGCTCAGCCACTGGCTGGACCGTGGCACGGACGGCTGGCGGCTGGACGCGGCCTACGCGGTCCCGGCCAGGTTCTGGCACACCGTGCTGGCCCGGGTGCGCCCGGATCACCCCCGGGCCTGGTTCGCGGGCGAGATGATCCACGGCGACTACGTGGCCGCGGTCCGCGACGGCGGGCTGGACAGCGTGACCCAGTACGAGCTGTGGAAAGCCATCTGGAGCAGCCTGAACGACGGCAATTTCTTCGAGCTGGCCTGGGCACTGGACCGGCACAACGGGTTCCTGGCCGAGTTCCTGCCGCTTACGTTCCTGGGCAACCACGACGTCACCCGGCTGGCCAGCCGGCTGGCCGACCGGCGCCACCTCGCGCACGCCGTGCTCGTCCTGCTCACCGTCGGCGGGGCGCCGGCCATCTACGCCGGCGACGAACAGGCGTTCAGCGGAATCAAGTATGAGCGGGCCGACGGTGACGCGGAGATCCGGCCGCCGTTCCCGGACGGCCCGGGCGGCCTCGCCCCGGACGGCTGGCCGGTGTACCGGCTGCACCAGGACCTGATCGGGCTGCGCCGCCGGCACAGCTGGCTGACCCGTTCGGTGACCGAGGTGCGGCACCTGGCCAGCCGGGTGCTCGCCTACCACGCGGTGGACCCGGGTGGCGGTCCCGGCCTGACGATGCTGCTGAACACGTCCGATGCCCCGGCGGACTTCCCGCTGCCCGGGCCGCCCGGGCGGCGGCTGCTGGCCAGCCGCCCGGATGACCACGGGCGGCCGTACCGGGTCGAGCCGCACGGGTGGGCCATCCTGGCGCCCGGCTGACCGATTAATTTCCGGCCCGGCTACCGTCAGAACGTCGGCGGGCCATGATAGCCCGGATGACAACGCAGGCCAGCGCCGGGCGGGAGGCCGCCCGGCGGTTCCGGATGGAGTGGTCATGAGCAGCGTGAGGGTGCTGGTCGGCACGCGCAAGGGCGCGTTTGTGCTGACCTCGGACGGCAAGCGGGAACAGTGGGACGTGAGCGGGCCGAACTTCCCGGGCTGGGAGATCTACCACGTCAAGGGCTCCCCGGCCGATCCGTCCCGGCTGTACGCGTCGCAGAGCAGCGGCTGGTTCGGCCAGCTCGTCCAGCGGTCGGACGACGGCGGCGCGAGCTGGCAGCCGGTGGGCAGCGAGTTCCGCTACGACGGCGAGCCGGGCACGCACCTGTGGTACGACGGCACCCCGCACCCGTGGGAGTTCGCCCGGGTCTGGCACCTGGAGCCGTCGCTCGACGACCCGGACACCGTGTACGCCGGGGTGGAGGACGCCGGGCTGTTCAAGTCCACCGACGGCGGGCAGTCCTGGCACGAGCTGCCCGGGCTGCGCACGCACAAGTCCGCGCCGTCCTGGCAGCCCGGCGCGGGCGGCATGTGCCTGCACACGATCATCCTCGACCGGTCGCAGCCGGGCCGGATGTTCGCCGCCATCTCGGCCGCGGGCGCGTTCCGCTCCGACGATTCCGGGGTCAGCTGGCAGCCGGTCAACCAGGGCCTGCACTCGGAGGGCATCCCTGACCCGGCGGCCGAAGTCGGGCACTGTGTGCACCGCATCGCGCAGCACCCGGGCCGCCCGGCGGTGCTGTACATGCAGAAGCACTGGGACGTGATGCGCAGCGATGACGCGGGCGGCTCGTGGCACGAGGTGAGCGGGAACCTGCCCACCGATTTCGGCTTCCCGATCGACGTGCACGCGCACGAGCCGGACACCGTCTACGTGGTGCCGATCACCAGCGATTCCTACCATTTCCCGCCCGAGGGCAGGCTGCGGGTGTACCGCTCGAAGACGGGCGGCGACGAGTGGGAGCCGCTGACCACCGGGCTGCCGCAGCGGGACTGCTACGTCAACGTGCTGCGGGACGCCATGGCGGTCGATTCGCTGGACTCCTGCGGGGTGTACTTCGGCACCACCGGCGGGCAGGTGTACGTGTCCGCTAACGCCGGCGACAGCTGGGCGCCGATCGTCCGCGACCTGCCCGCCGTGCTGTCCGTCGAGGTGCAGACGCTGACATGATCCGGGTCGTGCTGCCCACCCACCTGCGGGTCCTCGCGCGGGTGAACGGGGAGGTCCATATCCAGGTGACTGGGCCGGTCACCCAGCGGGCGGTGCTGGACGCGCTGGAGGCCGGCTACCCGGTGCTCCGCGGCACGATCCGGGACCAGCGCACCGGGAAGCGGCGCGCGTTCGTCCGGTTCTTCGCCTGCCAGCAGGACCTTTCCCACGAGCCGCCGGACGACCCACTGCCGGGACCGGTCGCGGCGGGCACCGAGCCGTACCTGATCGTCGGCGCGATGGCCGGGGGTTAGCCGGGCTAACAGCAGGCCAGCAGCGCGGCCCGCAGGGCGGGCCCGGGTACGCCGAGCGCGGCCAGGATGGGCGGCATCAGCCCGTCATGCACCGCGATCAGGCCCAGGGCCAGGTGCACCGGGCTGACCTCGGCCGCGTGCCGCGCCGCCGCCTCCTGGCGCGCGTCGCACAGCGCTCCCCCGACCCCGGGGCCGTGCGGCAGGAAGACCCCGTCCCGTTCCGCGCCGGAGCGCCGCACCCGGCGCGGGTTCCACCGGGACAGAGCAGGCTCCCGGCGGACGGCCTGATTGGCCTGGCTGAGCGCCTGCGGGCCGAAGACGGCCTCGGCACGGGCGCGGACCGCGTCCACGTCGATGCCGGTGGCGGCCAGCGCGTCCCAGTCCAGGTCGCCGAACAGGCCAGCCCCGGCCAGCCGGGTCAGTTGCGCCTCGACGCGTTCCGGGGTCAGGCCGTGCCCGCGCAGCACCGTACCGGCCGGGGGGCCGGCGACAGCCAGCGCGAGCAGGAAGTGCTCGGCACCGAGGTAGCCGTGCCCGAGCCGGATGGCATGGTCGCAGGCCCGCATGGAGATGGCCCGGGCGTCCGGGTCCAGGTGCATGGGCGTGGTGGCCGCTTCCATGGCGTCAGCTTATGCTGACAGACCCGGGGCGTCAACATATGCTGACGCGATCGGTGGCGGCTGGCCGGGCCGGCGGTGGATGACCGGGCCGGTGGTGGGTGACCGGGCCGGTGGGTGACCGGGCCGCGCCAGGGCTTCGTCAGTGGCCCGCGGCGGGGCTTCGTCAGCGGTGGGCAGTCAGGCGGTCCAGGTCGGCCTGCAGCGCGGAGAGCGAGTCGTAGACGCCGGCCGTGCCCGCGTCGCGCAGCTCATCAGCCGAGAACCCGCCGGTGCGCACGGCGTAGGTCGGCACCCCGAGCTTGGCCGCGGCCCGGGCGTCCCAGGTGGAATCGCCGATCATCACCGCGGATGTCGCGCTGACCTTGGCCATCGCGGTCTGCACGAGGTCGGGCGCGGGTTTGGTGGCGGCGGCGTCCTCGGCCGTGGTCCACGCGTCAGCCAGCCGGTGCCCGTCGATCAGCTTCAGGTAGGCCTCCACCTGATCTGGTGCCCCGGAGCTGGCCAGAACCAGGGTCAGGCCACGATCCCGGACCGCGGTGAGCACCGGCACGGCGTCGGCGAACGCGGCGATCTCCGGCAGCATCGGCTCGAACTCCGCCCGCCACGCCCGGCGCAGCGCGTCGCCGTGCTCGTCCTCCGCCTGCTGCCCGGCCACGTGGGTGACCAGCTGGTCCCCGCCCATGCCCATGGCGCGGTGCAGGTGCCACAGCGGCACGGTGATGCCGTACCGGCGCATGGCCCGGTACCAGGCCAGCGCGTTCTGGTAGTTGCTGTCCACCAGCGTGCCGTCGATGTCAAAGATGATCGTGTCAGTCATGGTGACCCGGCCCGCGCCGGTCAGCGCTTGGCCCGCCGCCCGGTTCGCTGGGACACGGCGGTCACCGCCGAGTCGGCGCGGTGCAGCAGCTGCGCGGACCGGGCGTCGTGCCGGTCAGCGGAGACGGCCAGGCGATGGACGAGCAGCCGGGCCAGCGGCAGCGCGATGGCGATCAGCAGCCACATCCGCAGCCGGCGGGACAGGAATACCCACATGTCAGGTCCCTTCGTTGAGAGGTAAGGCGCTACCCCCGATGCCGCGCCCTACTCACCCGCCCCACCCTGACGCTGTTCGCCGGCACACTGTTCGGCCGGTATATCCGGACCACATCAGCGCCGCCCAGACATACCAGCCCGCTATAGGCCAGGTGGTGGGGTGAAGATCGGGTAGGTTCCGATCCGCCGCCGGCGCCAACTCGGCCTGCGCACCGTGCTGCTGACCGGCGACAGCCAGGCCGCCGCCGACCTCGGCATCGCCCTGGGCACCGGCACCGACGTGGCCATCAGTGCCGCCGGCATCATCGTGCTGCGCGACGACCTCAGCGCCGTACCGGACGCGATCCAGCTGTGCGCCACTTCGGCCGGGCCGCCGCCGGGGGCATGAGCCCCGCGGAACAGCAGTACCCTGGCCCGAAGGCGGGAGCACCGGAGAGGACACGGGTGTGAGTGAGACCGTCATCACCGTCGCGGGTATGACCTGCGGGCACTGCGTGAACGCGGTACAGGGCGAGATCGGCAAGCTCGCCGGGGTGACCGGGGTCGAAGTCAACCTGGGGACCGGCACGGTCCGGGTGACCGCCGACCCGATGCCGGACCGGACCGCCCTCCACGGGGCCGTAGACGAGGCCGGGTACGAGCTGACCGGGTGAGCCTGGCACGATCCAGGCGCTGAGTTCAGGCGCGCCCGCTCCCCCTGCCCGATCAACGTTCTGACCTGGACTAACGTCAGGTTGGGAGCTGGTGGGCGATGCTGGGTTCGAACCAGCGACCTCTGCGGTGTGAACGCAGCGCTCTTCCACTGAGCCAATCGCCCGG
Source organism: uncultured Actinomycetes bacterium (assembly GCA_963834515.1). Taxonomy (GTDB): domain Bacteria; phylum Actinomycetota; class Actinomycetes; order Streptosporangiales; family Streptosporangiaceae; genus RYN-230. The sequence goes on from CAWICB010000007.1 coordinate 950,319, forward strand.
GATGGCCCCCCCAGCTGGCCGGGCCGTGGTACAGCCGACCGCTGGCGGGCGAACACAGACTAGCGTATTTGCGGCCCGCCTGTGGCGGCCCAGCCCGCCGAGCCGGGACGCCGGGACCGGTCCTGGTGCTCCTGGCCAGGCAGGTGCGGCCGGGCTGCGCCGGCCGGAACGCCGCGGCTTTGCTGCGGACGGGTAACCAGCTAACCGGCCGCCGCCGGCCCGTGATCTCACTGTCCCTTTCAATACGGATATTCGTTACCGCGCAATAAGTCGGTTATTGTCGGATTGCGTCCGCCGTCGCGCGAAACTAGAGCTACCTGGGGTAGTGCGGGCCTGTGGGAAGCCTGTATGCTTCCCGATCGGACAAAGCACGACTGTTCGCAATCTGAACGTGCTTCGGAGGTGCGTGCGGGATGCGCAGCGAAAATTCTGCCGTAACACTACTGAGACCGAGATCACAGCGTGTTGTTCCTGGTCACAGGAACAGGGCTGGGTCATGATTGCGTTGAGCGACGAGAAGCGTTTGCCCAGGTCACGGCTGATTTGGTGCACAGTGACCGAGGTTAGTGACGGCAGCGTTCGCGGAATCCTCCTGGAGACGACTTTCGCGCCTGCGTGCCCTGTCACCCTGTGAGACGGCAGCGCTGGATGGATGAAGCCCGGCGTTCCGGGATCAGACAAGGCAAAGGTTTGGCGAGGCAATGAACAGCAGCAACACCGTCGCAGCCGAGCTCGGCCTCAGACTCGTGGTTCCAGAACATGATGGCGTTCCGCTCACGGCGAGCCTGCACTACCGCGCCGAGGACCCGTACGCCATCCGGATGGCTTTTCATGTCGGCATGGACGAGCCGGTTGAGTGGATCTTCGCCCGTGATCTGCTGGCCGGCGGGATGACGGAACCAGCGGGCGACGGCGACGTAAGGGTGTGGCCGGCTGACACGCCCACGGGGCAGCGGGTGCTCAACATCTCGCTGTCGTCACCGTTTGGCCAGGCGCACTTCGAGGCACCGCTGACCGCGCTGGCCGGGTTCCTGCTGCGCACTTTCCAGGTCATCCCGGCGGGCCGGGAAGGCGAATTCATCAACCTGGACGGCGAGCTGGACGCCATCCTGCGCCGCGACTGATCCCCGGCCGGGCCCGATTGAGCCGGATGGCCTAACTTCACGGGTCCACGCACTCGGCGGAACGCTCAGCGAAGATCTCAGCCGCCTTGCGCGTCAGCGGGCCGGGCACCGCGGGCAGCGGCACCCCGTCCACCATCCGGATCGGCTGGACGTCCCGCGTCGTCCCGGTCAGGAACGCCTCTTCCGCCCTGGCCAGGGAGCTCAGCGGCAGGTCTTCCTCGGCTACGCCGGCCCACTCCACAAGCAGTCCCCGGGTCACCCCGGCCAGGCAGCCCGCCGACAGCGGCGGGGTGACCAGCCGGCCGCCGGCCACCACGAACACGTTGGTCCCGGTGCCCTCGCACAGGTTCCCGGCCAGGTTGCCGAAGATGGCCTCGGCGGCGGCACGCTCCCGGGCGTAGGCCAGCGCCCGCACGTTCTCCGCGTATGAGATCGTCTTGACCCCGGCCAGCACGCCGCGCTCGCTGCGCGGCCAGGGGAACAAGGCCACGTCGCAGCTGGCCGGTGCCCCGGCCAGGTCAGCGAGCACGATGATCGTGGTCAGCCCGGCGGTGGCCAGCCCATCCGGCCGGGCCGAGCCGAGCAGGGACTCCCCCGCGGTCACCGTGATCCTGATCCGGGCCCGGTCCGGCCGCCCGGCCTCGGCCAGCACCGCAGCCACGCCCGCCCGGACCTGGGCCAGGTCCGGGTCGGGCAGGCCCAGGCCCGCCGCCGAGGCCCGCAACCGGGCCAGGTGCCTGGTCAGCGCGAACGGCGCACCGCCGGTCACCTTGACCGCCTCGAATACCCCATCGCCCGTGGTCAGCCCGTGATCGAGCACGGACACCCGGGCCATGCCGGCCGGGACGAGCGTCCCGTTCAGCCACACCGCTTCAGCCACAACGCCCCGTTCCGCGGCACCGCCGCACCGTTCCGCCACCCCGCTTCAGCCGCATCGCCGCCCCCGTCCCGCACACCAGCACGGCCGCGCCGCTACCGCAGTGGCCCGCACGCCGCGCTGGCCGTTGCGACCAGGGTGGGCAGCAACCGGTCGACCGCGGTGAGCTGCTCCGCGACCTCACGGTCCACCAGCATCATCGGGACCTCGGCCCGGATGGCGGCGTGCACGGTGCGCAACGGCTCGCTGGGCGTGGCGATCTCGGCCCGCAGGTCGATGCCCTGGGCGGCGCAGACCGTCTCGACGGCCAGGCAGGTCCGCACGTTGGCCACCACCTCGCGCAGCTTGCGCACCGCGGTCCAGCCCATGGACACGTGGTCCTCCTGCTTCCCGGAGGTGGGGATGGTGTCCACGCTGGCCGGGTGGGCCAGCACCTTGTTCTCGCTGACCAGCGACGCGGCGGTGTACTGGGCCAGCATGAAGCCCGAGTTGGTGCCCGCCTCCGGGGCCAGGAACGGCGGCAGCCCGCGGGAGAACGCCGGGTCCAGCATCCGGTCCACCCGGCGCTCGCTGATGCTGGCCAGCTCGGCCAGCGCCATGGCCAGCATGTCCGCGGCGAACGCGAGCGGCTCGCCGTGGAAGTTCCCGGTCGTCATCACCTCGCCGTCCGGCACCACGACCGGGTTGTCCACCACCGAGCCCAGCTCGATGTCGAGGACCCGCCGGGCGTGCGCCAGCACGTCCCGGACCGCGCCGTGCACCTGCGGCGCGCAGCGCAGGCAGTACGCGTCCTGCACCGCGTGCCGGCTGTGCCGGTGGCTGGCCAGCAGCGGCGAGCCGGCCAGCAGCGCGCGCAGGTTGGCCGCGCTGTCCAGCTGCCCCGGGTGCGGCCGGATGACCTGGACCCGCTCGTCGTAGGGGCGGTCGGTGCCGAGCAGGGCCTCGATGGACAGCGCGCAGGCCAGGTCGGCCGCCTGCACCAGCATCAGCGCGTCATGGATGGAGAACGCGAGCAGCGCCTGCATCGGCTCGGTCCCGTTGACCAGGGACAGGCCCTCCTTGGGCGCCAGCTGCAGCGGCGTGATGCCGTGCTCGGCCAGGACCTCCGCGCTGGGCCGGCCGGCCGGCGGGTCGCCCGGGCCGCGCAGCCGGCCCTCGCCGATCAGCGGCTGGGCCAGGTGGGCGAGCTGGGCCAGGTCCCCGGACGCGCCGACCGAGCCCTTGCCCGGGATCACCGGGAGCAGGCCCAGGCCGAGCAGGTCGAGCAGCCGGCGTGGCAGGTCGTCGCGGACGCCGGAGTACGCCGGCCGCCAGTGTGCGGGCCCGGAGCAGCAGCACCGCGCGCACCGTCGGGTCGTCCAGCGACTGCCCGGTGGCGGCCGCGTGCGACCGGATGATGGCGCCCTGCAGCCGGGTCAGGTCCTGCTCGCCGACCCGGGTGTCGGCCAGCGCGCCGAAGCCGGTGTTGACCCCGTAGACGGGCGAGTCGCCGGCGATGGCCTCGGCTACCACCGACCGGCTGGGCTGCATCACGGCGGGCACGCCCGGGCCTAGTTCGGCGCGCGCATCCCCGTACGCGACGTCGATGACATCGTCCAGGGTCAGGGCGTCGCCGGTGACGATCACAGTTCGCATGGCTGACAGCCTGCCATCACCTGGTCGGTGCTGCGACTACCTGGTCAGTGCTGCGACGCCCCGGTCTGGCTGAGGATCCCGGCCGGCACCGCGTAGGAACACCCGGTCCCGGTCGGTGCCCTGGATGACGGCCGGGCGCCGGTGAGCGCAGCCCCGTGAGCCCGGGTCAGTGACCCCCGGGTCAGCGGGGCTCGCCGGCCCGGGGCTCGCCGCCCCGCGGCCGGACCCGCAGGTGCGCCCGCTCGCCCTGGCGGCCGAACAGGCAGAGGAACTCGACCGGTTCCGGGTCCGCGGTGCCGAACCAGTGCGGCACCCGGGTGTCGAACTCGGCCGCCTCGCCGGGCACCAGCACCAGGTCCTGCTGGCCGAGGACGAGCCGGAGCCGCCCGTTCAGCACGTAGAGCCACTCGTAGCCCTGGTGCACCCGGGGTTCCGGCTGCTGGCCCCGGCTGGGCGAGAGGACCAGCTTGTAGGCCTGCACGCCACCCGGCCGGCGGGTCAGCGGCACGAACGTCTCGCCGTTGTCCGCGGCGACCGGCCGCAGGTGGATCCGCGGGTCCCCGGTGGGCGGCGCGCCGACCAGGTCGTCCAGCGGCACACCGTGCGCCCGGGCCAGCGGCAGCAGCAGGTCCAGGTTGGGCCGCCGCTGGCCCGCTTCCAGCCGGGACAGGGTGCTGACCGAGATGCCGGTCGCGGTGCACAGTTCGGCCAGCGTGCGGCCGCGTTCTAGGCGCAGCGCCCGCAGCCGGGGCCCGACCGCGGCCAGCACCGGGCCCAGATCGTCCATCCGCTCAGTTTGCCAGACTGGCAATAACGTTTGCGCAGCCGGCCGACGTGCGGGCATGCTCTCAGGCGACAATCGGTCAGCTGGAGGTGGTTGCAGTGGCCGGGCACGGCAACGGGCACGGGGCAGGCGGGGAGTTCGACGAGGCCCACGTGGCCGAGATGTTCAGCGAGGCGTACTGGGACGAGCGCTACCGTACCCGCGACGCGCTGTGGAGCGGGAACCCGAACCCCTATCTGGTCCGCGAGGCGACCGGGCTGTCTCCCGGCCGGGCGCTGGACGCGGGCTGCGGCGAGGGCGCGGACGCCATCTGGCTGGCCCAGCGGGGCTGGCAGGTGACCGGGGTCAACATATCGACAGTCGCCCTGGACCGGGCCCGCGGGCATGCCGAGGCGGCCGGCCCGGAGATCGCCGCCCGCACCGAATGGCGGCCGGTGGACCTGTTCGGCTGGGAACCGGGCAAGGACGAGTACGACCTGGTGTCCGCGCAGTACATCCACTTCCCGACCGGGTCGCGGGATGCAACATTCGGCCGCCTGGCCGCCGCGGTCCGGCCGGGCGGCACGCTGCTCATCGTCGGTCACCATCCCTCGGACATCGGCATCATCCCCCGGCCGCCGATCCCCGACCTGTTCTTCACCGGTGATGAGGTCGCCGTCCTGCTCGACCCGGCCGACTGGGACGTGGTCACCAACGCGGCCCCGGGCCGCGAGGCCCCGCACCCCGAGGACGGGCGGATGGTGACCGTCCACGAGACCGTGCTGCGCGCTCAGCGGCACCGCTGACCGACTTATGCCGAACGCCCGGGCGGGTCTGGTGGCCCGCTACCGGCCAGTGGCCGCCCGGGGTGATTCACGCGCCTGCGGCGCGGCCGCCAGGGCCCGCTGCACGTCCAGCTCCCAGGACTGCCAGTGGTCGAGCACCTCGAAGCCGAGCTCGGCGTTGATCGCGATCATGTGCTCGTTCGCGTCCGCGTTCCCGGTGATGATCTGGGTCAGCTGGGGCTCCCGCTGAGCAAGGAGCTCAAGCATGGCCACCTTGACCAGCAGCCCCAGCCGGTGGCCACGGTACGGCCGGGCCACCGCGGTCAGCAGCTGGAAGCCCCAGGACGGCGTGGCCGGGTCCACGGCCACCTGCGTGAAACAGGCGAGTTCGCCGTCGGCCAGCGACCGCGCGCCCATGGTGTACCAGCGCAATCCCTGGGTGGCCGAACGGCGGTCATCGAGGCGGACCCGCGCCTCGTCCCAGTGCTCCGCCTCCTGCCCGGAATCCCGCGGTATATCGGCCATGGCCGACGCGATGACCGCGGCTACGCCGGTGACCAGATCCTCGGGGGCCGGGCCGTCCCAGGTCAGCAGGGCGTACCCGCGAGCCGCCAGCTCGGCCCGGGCGCGGAGGGCTGGCAGCCGCCCGGCGGGCACGCCGGTCAGCCGGAGAACCCGGCCGACGTTGGTGAGGCCGGGGCGGGCGCCGATCGCGCGTGCGAAGTCCGAGCCGGGCGCGCCAACCCGCGCATCCCCATTCAGCACGGTCCGGCCGAACTCACGGGCCCGGGCGGCCGCGTGCCGGACCAGCGCGGTACCCAGACCGGCCCGGCGGTAGTCCGGGTGCACCATGGGCGAGAGCCCGGCCAGGTGCTGGTTCTCCCGCTGCGGCAGGCCCAGCAGGCACCAGCCGCGGAGCGTGCCCATGCCGTCCCGGGCCAGCCACACTTCCTGCGGGTCCTGGTGCCAGCCCAGCGTGAGCCAGCCGGCGAAGAACCGGGCGGACATGGGCGGCCCATAAGGATCGTCAATAGGCTGGCCGGCCAGGTAGATCTCGTAGCAGGCGCCGATCGGGGCATCACCCGCCGCCGGATCAAACTGCTTCAGGTCCATACCCCCAGCTAACTGAGCGACCCTGCCCAGCGCCAACGGTTTTCCCCGCTCCCGGTCTGCCGGGGCTGACCCTTCGGCACTGGCCGAAGCTTCGGCCGGCCAGAGTCAGGGGATGGCTGATGACGCGAACCCCGGACAGCTCGTGCTGGACAGTGTCCAGCGGTGCCTCGAACTGGCCGCGACCTGGCACGCCTGGAATGGCCGTCCAATCGCCTGGACGGCCGGCGGGCGGCCGAACACATGGACCCCGCACAAGGCGTTGCGCAGAATAGGTGATCACCTGACCGACCACCTGCACGAGGTCGAGGCGCTGCTGGCCGGGCCGAGCCCATCCCGGACGAGTGGCACGGCCGGCTGGTCACGCTGGACGCCGACTGGGCCCGGTTCACCGAACTCGACTACGCGGAGGCCTGCTCCCGGCTGCGCCGGCTCGGCCGGTGGTACGTGCTGCGCTACCAGACCGCGGGCCCGGCGGCGTGGGACCTGCCCCGGGGTGGCGCCTGGACGCTGCGCGAGATCGCCGGGCACGTGGCCGGGGTGACGTACTACGCCGAGCAGGTCGGCGAGCTCAGCTGACGGTCACGCCTCGGACCGGTCGAGATCGATCAGCGCGATGCCGACGTCGGGGCGCATCACCTTGCGCAGCTCGGCCGGGGCTTCGGTGACGATGACCTCCAGGGTGGGGAACACGTGCCCCTCGATGAGGTGCCCGCCGCGCGTCGTCCCGTCCGACAGGCCGAGCACCACGTGCAGGTTCAGGTTTGGGCCGTCCTCGCCTTCGGCCACGTCACCGAGGAGCGACAGCACCTCGGACGGCTCGTCGATGGGGATGTGCCGGAACGTCCTGGTCCTGGCATCGAACCAGCCCACGACGGCGCGCTCGAAGCCGCCCACCGCGCTGACCCGGGACGCCTCCAGCCGCTCGGACCGGGCGAACTGCTGCAGCGTGGCGAGCGCCTCATCGCCCGGATCGCATACCACGACATAGGTCACGACGTCCGCGTCCTCGATGATCTTGGATTTCATGGCCACCTCCCGTTTCTCTCCCGTGCTGTCCCGCTTCGCAGCCGGGCAAACACCCCGGCCGCAGGCTCGCCGGCCAGCCGCCACGCCGCTGGGGCCGAGTTTGCTCGCGGGCCAGGATCGGCTACAGTTCAGAACGCACGCCCGCCCCGGTGGGGGTGCTGCCGCCCGGCCAGGCCGGGCATGCGGACGTAGCGCAGCTGGTAGCGCATCACCTTGCCAAGGTGAGGGTCGCGGGTTCGAATCCCGTCGTCCGCTCGGAGGCGCCGGATGCCGTGCTGCAGGGTCGCAGGCCCGCTTCGGTTCTCGGTTGGTTTTCCACCCCATGGGTCCCGGACCGGGAACCTGGAGTTGGCGGAGTGGCCGAGTGGCTTAGGCAAGGGCCTGCAAAGCCCTGTACACGGGTTCGATTCCCGTCTCCGCCTCGCGGGCGGTTAGCTCAGTGCAGAGCGAACTACTGGTTCGGGCACCGGTTTGGGTCGCGTGAGTGGCCTTGAGCCAGTGCATCGAAGCGGTTTGCCCAGCTCAAGGGCGATTGGCGCAGTGGAAGCGCGCCTCGTTGACACCGAGGAGGTCGCTGGTTCGAACCCAGCATCGCCCACGAAGCAAGCGGGCCCGCAGGGCGTTGGCGCACACCGCGGGCTCTGACTGACGAAGGTGGGCAATCACCACGTCAGCTAGCGGCCAGCCTACGGGCGAACGGTGTGGCAGGTGGATGCCTCGCGCCAAGGCCGCGTTCAGCTGCGGAACCGGATCCCGGCGGTGGCGTACTCAGCCAGCAGGGGTACCGGGGTGAACGCCTGGTCACCGGTAGCGGCGTGCATCGCCTCTAGCACGCTGACGACGCGCGCCGGGCCGGCGTCGTCGAGCATCTGAAGCGGCCCCCGGGGGTAACCGCAGCCGAGCATCATCGCGGTGTCGATGTCGGCTGGACTGGCATAACCGTCCTGGAACATCCGGACCGCGTCGTTGAACTGCGCGTAGGCGAGTGCCTCGGTGAGGAATCCCGGCCGGTCCCGGGAAGTGACCGCGTCCAGGCCGAGCTTGACCGCGAGCGCGGTCGCCTTGGCGGCCGTGCCCGCCGCGGTCACGTCCGGCAGCACCAACTCCGCGAGTCCCCGCTTGCCGTCACCTGCGCCGGTGAAGTGGATGCCGACCACATCGGCCGGGTGGCCCACGGTCAGGGCCGCGTCCAGGACCCGGTGCTTCGGGTCTGCCGCCACGATGACCAGGCCGGTCTCGGGCGATATCTGCGGCACGACGCTGAGGCCGGCCGCGGCGATATCCCTGGCCAGCTCGTCCAGCAGGCCGTCCGGTTTCCTGATGACCGCGACCTCGGCGGGCAGAGGCGCAGCCGCCGGGTCGTGATCCGCAGCGGCGGCCGCGGGAGTGCTGTGCCGATAGTCATAGAACCCGCGTCCGCTCTTGCGGCCGAACAGCCTGGCGTCGCACAGCCTGCGCAGCAGGGGTGCGGGCGCGTAACGGGTGCCACCGAACTCAGCCTGGAGCACCTCAAGGACCGCCAGAGCCGTGTCCAGGCCGATCAGGTCAAGCAGCGTCAGCGGCCCCATCGGCAGGCCGAGCCCTACGTTGGCCGCCTTGTCGATGTCCTCGCGGGTGGCCTGCGCGGTTTCCAGCAGCCGCACCGCGTGGCTGAGGTAGGGTACCAGCAGCGCATTTACGATGAACCCGGCTCGGTCGCTGACCTGGACGGGAGTCTTGCGCAGGTCACGGGACAGCAGAGCCAGCGTCTCGGCGGTCTCCGGCGAGGTGAGCACTGTGGAAATTACCTCGACCAGCTTCATGACCGGAGCGGGATTGAAGAAGTGCAGCCCCGCCACCCGGGGCGGATACCGCGTGCCACCCGCGATCTCTGTGATCGACAGCGAGGAGGTATTGGTGGCCAGGATCGCATCGGCCCGGCAGGCCTCGTCCAGCTGGTCGAAGAGGGTCCGCTTGAGTTCCATGCGTTCTGGTATGGCCTCGATCACCAGGTCGGCGCTGGCCACTCCGGCCGGGATGTCGTCCGTGGGCCGGATCCGGGCCAGGATCTCGTCTCGTCCGGTGTCGGTGAGCTTGCCCCGGCTGACCGCCTTATCCAGGGAGGCGTGCAGCCGGGCCATGCCCTGGTCCAGGAAAGTCTGGTTGATCTCGATCGCGACGACGCGGCGGCCACTGCGGCCGAGTAGCTCGGCGATGCCGGAGCCCATGAGGCCAAGCCCGATCACCGCCACCTCGCGGATATCGGCTGGCTGTTTCACGCTACTAGTCATATTGCTGAGCCTTTCGTATGGCTTAGCTAATCCACGAGATGTTCCCATGCCCTCACGACCGGGCTCTGCTGGCGCCAAGCGCGCCTTGGCGGAGCTGGCGCACGGGCGCCGGAAACCGAGATTGCGCGCCGCCACCCTGTCATGGTGGCGACAGCTTGATCACGACCGCGATCCCGGGGCTGAGCAGGTGCGGCTCCCCCTGGATGACGACCTCCAGCGGATCACCTTTCTCGATGAGGTAGCTTTCCTTGTCGTGGGTGAGCTTGACCCGGATCTGCCGTCCGCAGAACCGGAGCGAGAAGGCGAGCTCGTTCCAGCTGTGCGGTAGCCGAGGCGTGAAGGACAGACGGCCGTCGAAATCCCGGACGCCGCCGAACCCGAAGACGAGCGAGGACCATACGCCGGCGGCGGAGGCGATGTGGACGCCGTCGGAAGCATTGCCCGCCACGTTGCCCAGGTCCATCAGCAGCGCGTACTGGAAGTATTCCAGAGCCTGGCGTTCCCGGCCGATCTCCGCGGCGATGATGCTCTGCACGCATGCCGACAAGGATGAGTCGCCGGTGGTGAGCGGGTCATAGTGGTCGAAGTTGCGGCGCTTCTGCTCTTCGGAGAACTCGTTGCCGAGCAGGAACATCGCCAGCACGATGTCAGCCTGCTTGAGCACCTGGTGCCGGTAGATCACCAGCGGGTGGTAGTGCAGCAGCAGCGGGAACTTCTCCCGCGGTGTGTCGTCGAGGTCCCACGCCTTCCGGTCGAGGAACGTCTCATCCTGGGGGTGGATGCCGCGTTTCTCGTCGAACGGTATGTACATGGCGGCCGCCGCGCGCTCCCAGGACTCGACCTCTTTGAACTGAAGCCTGACCGCGTGCACGAGGGCGGTGTAGTCCCCGGGTCGCTCTTCGCGCAGGCGGCGGACGGTGGCGGCGGCGAAATTGAGGTTCAGCCGGGCCATGAGGTTGGTGTAGGCGTTGTCGTTGACCACGGTGGTGTACTCGTCCGGCCCGGTCACGCCGTGGATGTGGAACCGCTCATCGGCGCCGTAGAAACCGAGGTCCTGCCACAGCCGGGCGGTCTCGACGAGGATCTCGGCGCCGATCTCGCAGAGCAGGTGCAGGTTGCCTTGGACGTTGGAGTAGCGCCTGACCGCGTATGCGATATCGGCGTTGATGTGATACTGGGCGGTGCCCTGCTGGAAGTTGGACGAAGCCTCCTCGCCGTTGATCGTCCGCCACGGGAAGAGCGCGCCCCGCTGGCTCATCTGCGCCGCCCGCTCCCGTGCCCGGCGCAGCATGCTGTGCCGGAACCGCAGCAGGTTGCGGGCGATCCTCGGCTCGGTGTACGAGAGAAACGGAAGGACGTAGATCTCGGTGTCCCAGAAGTAGTGGCCCTCGTAGGCCTGCCCGGTCAGGCCCTTCGCCGGAACTCCGGCCCCTTCGGCGTGCCACGTCGCCTGCGCGACCTGGTAGAGGTTCCACCGGACCGCCTGCTGCTGTCGCACCGGATTAAGCCGGGTCTGCAGCTGCACATCGGCACGGTCCCAGAACCGGGCGAGATGCGCGCGCTGGGCCTTGAGGAGTATGTCGAACCCGTCCCGGACCGCGCGGTCCAGGGTCCGGCGGCACCGGTTGACGAGCTCGGGCACCGGGATGCTCCGCGAGGTCTGGTAGGTCGCGTACTTGGTGACCCGGATCGGCACGCCTGGCACCGCGTCGGCCGTGAGGAGTACCTCGCCCGTCTCGTCGTCGTCGAGAGACCCCACCACCTGGAACGGGCACGCCGTCTCAATCACGTGGTCAACGCCGATACCGAGTGTCATCCCGCTGTTGGTCGTCTGGTAGCCGAACAGGATGCGCTGGTCGGCGAGTTCGGCAGCGCGCACGTTGAGCACCCGGTTCGGCAGCATGGTCGCCAGGCGGGGATCTCCCGGTCGTTGCTCGGGCAGGTCGCCGGTCAGGCTAGCGTCCTGGCGGTTGAGGATCAGTGAGGAGATCACCACGGGCGCCGGCTCATCCAGCATCGTGACCTCATACGTCATCGCGACCAGGTGGCGGTGCTCGAGCGAGACGATGCGGCGCGAGCGGACCCGGACGTGCTTCCCGGTGCCAGTGGCCCATACCACCTCACGGGTCAGCGTCCCGGCCCGCATATCCAGGATCCGCTCGTAGTCCTGGAGGCGCGCTGTTGGCAGGTAGAACGGCTCGTCGTCCACGTAGAGCTTGAGGATCGTCGTATCGGGCACGTTCACGATCGTCTGGCCGGTCCTGGCGAGCGCATGCGCCGCTTCGGCGTGCATGATCGGCCAGGTCTCGTGGAACCCGTTGACGAATGTCCCAGGGACCAGCGCCGGGCGCCCCTCTTCGAAGCTGCCCCGGATGCCGACGAATCCGTTGCCAAGCGAAAAGACCGTCTCGGTCAGACCGACGAACTCATCTGAGTACCGCGCCTCCACGATGCGCCACTCGTCCGCTGGATAGAGGTGCTCCGGTGGTAGCTCGATTTTTCGCTTGAGCATGATCCGACGGTAAACCCGCGCACGCGGTACTGATAGATGGATGGCGCCCGGTAGATAGATGGCGCCCGGCACCCAGGCACCAGCGGGCCAGTGGTGGTGTGGGCTGGTTCCGCCGGCTGGCGTCGAGGATGAGCATGCTAGCCGCCAGGATGAGGCCAGCCATGGTGAACGGGACGAGCCGGGCCGACAGGCCCGGCTCCTCGTGCGTGCTCACCCGCTCGTTGGCATCGCGGTAGCTGATGACCGCCGCTACCGCCGCTACCGCCGCGACGGTGGCTGCGGCGAGCGCAGTGGTGATCCGGGTGAGCCGGTCCGTCATCGCAGCTCCTCGCGGAGCGCGACGACAACCGGATCGTTGCGGTCAAGTGTGGGGTTTTAGTGGGGAAACCTGCCAGCCCAGATGCAAGAAGCCCCAGACCGCGATGGATCTGGGTCTGATTTCGTGCGGAGACGATGGGATTTGAATTCTCTCAAAGCGATCATCTAGGCACGCTTTTGATGATTTCGGCCGATATTTAAGCGAAACGATGGCGACGAAATCACATCGACTCGCGCGTCTAACTCTGCCGTTGTGGGCAAACCGTGGGGCAAAATCCCGGCTTTGAAGTGTGCCGTTCCGGCATCTCCACTTTCCATTGCACACACGCTTTGCGGCTCCAATCGGAAATTTACTTTCACGAATTCCAATCCAGGCGCAGTCCCATGCGATTGTCGCCAGCGCGACTCAGGGCGATGGTTGCGTGAGCTCCTTCTGACACAGTCGAACGGATTGCTAAGCGCTGTCGCTCGACGCGGTGATTTCCTGAGGCACTTGAGTTTCTTGAGTTTTTTTCCTAGCGTTTTGTGTTCGTTTTAGGAGCGGAGGCTCCTTAGGCCGGTACGGATTTCGCTAACCAGGATCTCGGGCTGTTCAAAGGCTGCGAAGTGGCCACCCTTGTCGGCCTCGCAGTAGTGGATCAAGTTGGCGTAGGTGTCTTCGATCCAGCTTCGGGGGAGGCGTGGGATGTCGCGGGGGAACACAGTCACCGCGACCGGCAGATTGAGTTTGGGGCCAGCCATGCTGGCCCCTTTGTTCTCCCAGTAGATGCGGCCGGACGACGCGGCACTGTTGGTGAACCAGTAGAGCGATATCGCGTCCAGGATCTCATCGGTGCTAAGGGCGTCTTCGGCGAGCCCGTGATTGTCGGTCTTGGATTGAAACTTTTCGTATATCCAGGCCGCCTGGCCAGCCGGAGAGTCCGCCAGGGCGAATCCGATGGTCTCTGGCTTCGTGGTCTGAAGGTGATTTGCTCCACCCATATCGCCGGTGTACAGGGCGAGGGTGTCCACGGCGTATCGCTCTTCGGGCGACAGCGCGTCGGGTATCTGTGCGGGAAAAGCGTATTGAGTGTTCAAGTGGATCCCGAGAAGACCCTCAGGCCGCATAGCCCCGAGGGCGGTGGTTACGACGGAACCCCAATCGCCGCCTTGAGCGGCCCAGTTCTTGTAGCCAAGACGCTTCATGAGTTCCACCCATGCGGTTGCGATACGTGAGACAGTCCACCCCGTTTCGGTCGGCTTTTGGGAGAACCCGAATCCGGGCAGCGACGGGACGACGACGTCAAATGAATCTTCGACGTTTCCTCCGAACGCCACCGGGTCAGTCAGCGGGCCAATCACTTTCAGGAATTCGACGATCGAACCGGGCCACCCGTGCGTCAAAATGAGCGGCATCGCGTTCGGATTCTTGGACCTGACATGGATGAAGTGAATATCCAACCCATCGATCTCGGTCAGGAAGTTGGGGAAGCGATTGAGCTCCGACTCGAATCGGCGCCAGTCGTACTCTCGCTCCCAGTAGTCGATTAGAGATTTTGCATTGTCCAAGCGGACACCTTGCGACCAGTCGGCGACAGTTTCCGGATTCGGCCAACGAGTTCTGGCCAGTCGCTTCTTCAAGTCCTCGATCTCGGAATCTGAGATCGCGACGGTGAATGGACGGACGAGGGGTGAGGGTGCGGGCGTCGATGCGGTCATTGCTTTGTTCTCCTGAACGTTTGCTTCGCAGTGCAGCGATCTGCTGCACACTGGTGCGCAATCTACTTCATTACACACTATTGCGCAAAGATTGGATTGTGCAGATCGAATCCGCCGGCGCGCTCCATGAACGACACACGGATACCGCATCCTCGACGTCGCACTTGAGGTGCTGGGGCAGAACCCGGACGCCGGCATGGGCGACATCGCCTCCGTGGCCGGCGTGGTCCGCCGCACCGTCTACGGCCACTTCCCCACTCGCACGGACCTCGTGCGAAGTCTCACGCAACGGGCCGTGAACGAGGTCGCAGCGGTGCTGACCGAGGTCAACGCCTCTGAGGGAGCAGCCGAAGCGGTGTGGGTCGATTTCATCGCCCGGCTATGGCCATTGGTGTACCGATACCAAGTGCTATTGGCGCTTCGGCGCGGCGAGTACGGCGAGGAGATCGACGGCACTGATGGTGAAGACACATGGCTCAATCGGCTGGCCACGGGACCCGGCAGCTAGCGAACCGCCCATGTTGCACCTCGGGACCCAACGACCCCGCTCTGATCGCGAGGAGAATCAACCGGATCATGACCCCGGACTACCACCCTCAGTTGTGCCAGAATTCCTTGCGCCACCCGGCGAAGGGGGTCGCTAACTGGAAATGCGGACAATGCCGCGGCCAGTCTCAGGACGGCCGGTTTCGCATCCTGGAGAGGGCTTCCAGCGCGGTCTCGTCGGCGTCGGGGAGGGTGTGGAGATACTTCTCGGTGGTGCGGAGGCTGCCGTGGCCGAGGCGCTGCTTGACGACCTGGAGGTCAGCGCCGCCGGCGAGCAGCCAGGAGGCGTGCGCGTGCCGGAGGTCGTGGATCCGCACGTTGGTGGTCAAGCCCGCCTTCTGCACCGCTGGCCGTCCGATACTCTCCCGGAACCAGTCAGCCGGGATGTGCCCGTCCGAGTCGCGGGCGCGCAGGCCGCGCGGGTCGTCCTTGCCGTTGGCGCGGCGCTCAGCGCGGTAGCGGCAGTAAGCATCGCGGCAGTAGTCCCAGCGGCAGCGGCCCAGCGAGTAGCCGGTCAGCGTGCCGTGCCGGTAGCGACGCCCCGCCGCGTTCGGCTCGGTGCGGCCCAGGGCCTCCGGGTCGGCATCCAGGCGCGGCACCCAGACGCGCGGCCGGACTCAGCTCCCTGCCGCTCTCTGCCTCCGCGCTCACGCCCGCACGCTGCACGATGCGGCCACTGCCCTCCTCATGAATGTTAAATAGACCGTTCCGGCCACCATTTGGGCGATTTGCGTTAATAGGGTTAATACGCGGTGAATCGCTCGTGAAGCGGCACCGGGCGCCTTCTGATGATGCCCGGCTTAGCTTCTGGGCTAGCTCCGCATCACGGAGTATCGTGCGGATTGTGACCGTGACGGGGAGCTCATCGGGGACGGCAGCTGTCCTGGACCAGTCCCTAAGTAAGACCAGTCCAGCGCTCCTGCGGTACCGCAAGAGCGTCACCTCGCTGGCCGATGCCGAGGTGTCTGCGCTTCGCTCGGCCTTGTCCGCGATGCTGGCCTTGCGCGACGACCGGGGATTCGAGTACTGGGCCGGTATTCACGGGCTGCCGCTGCCCATCTCATGCTGGCATGGAAGTTTGCTATTCCTGCCCTGGCACCGGGCCTATCTGTATTACTTCGAGCAGTACCTGCTGGACGTGATGCCGGGAGGAATCTCGGTCAGCCTGCCGTGGTGGGACTGGTCAACGCAGGCTGGTATCCCGCCCAGTTATGCCGACCCCACGCTGCCGGACGGCACGGCGAACCCGCTCGCCGGTGCGCCAGTCTCGGGTATCCCCGATGACCAGTTCACCGAGGAGAACGTGCCGAAGGTCACCCGGACCAATCGCCAGCCTGGGCCCACGGGGCCGGGTCATGGCCCGGCGGGGCTGCCGAGTGCCCGTGAGGTATCGGCCGCGCTGGCCCTGCAGACGTTCGACGATTTCAGCACGCAAGTGGAGGACCTGCACAACCAGGTTCACGTGTGGGTCGGCGGAACCATGAGCGAGATCCCGGTCGCTGCGTTCGACCCGATTTTCTGGGCTCACCACACCATGATCGACAGGCTCTGGTCATTGTGGCAGCAGGCCCATCCCGGGGCGCGGCTGGGCGGGGTACCGCTCGACTTTCCGCTGGGCCCGTTCCCGACGCTCAACGTCGGCCAGACCCTCAGCGTTACCGCGCTGGGCTACCAGTACGCAGCAGCGACAAGCTCGGCAACACCGACGGCGTGAGGGGAGCCGGCCCCGTGGCGACATTCGAGTCAAACCCTCAGACGGTGACGCTGACTGCGCCTGAGGAGCCCTACCGCCGGGCCGACCTGGCGTTTCACGGCGTCGATCACTCCAAGGCGAGTTTCGAGGCCCGGCTGTTCATCAACAACCCCGGGGCCGGTCCGGAGACCTCCACCGACGACCCGAGCTACAGTGGCTCTTTCTGGATCTTCGGGCACGGCGGGTGCGCCGGTGACGAGGGGCACTGCGAGCCGCCAGCGCGGCGCCGGCCCTTCGATTTCCGCCCTGAGCACCAGCTGACGGCCATGAGCAAGCGGGTCATCATCACAGACAAGCTGCACGAACTGGTCCGCCCCGGCGAGGAATTCTCGGTCCGGGTCGTGCCCTACGTCCGGCCGGAGAATGCCGAACCGCTACCCGCGAACCTGGTGACCGATCTGCTCTACTTCGACCGGGCCGATCTCCTCGCCTACCAGTAGCGCGAACCTGATCTTCGTCCTGCCAGCCGGTGATAGCCCGCTGGCAGCGCCCGGAGAGCTACGCTCCCGGTTGATGAGCGCGCGCGATGGATCACCGGGCGTTCTGTATGTGATCGTGTGCGGAGCCCCGGCCGCGTCGCGCGTGGATGAGTTCGTCCGGCTCGCCCAGGACGCGGGTTGGCTGGTCCGGGTCATCGCCACGCCGATGGGCGAGCGGTTCATCGACGCCGCCCAGCTGGCTGCGCTCACCGGGGATCGGGTGCGCAGCGCATTCCGGATGCCAGATGAGCCGGACGAACTCCCTGCTACCGATGCGGTCGTGGTGGCCCCGGCCACGTTCAACACCGTGAACAAGTGGGCGGCCGGGATCGCCGACACGTTCGCGGTCGGCCTGCTGTGTGAGCTCACCGGGCTGGGTGTGCCCATCATCGCGGTCCCGCTGGTCAAGGATGCGCTCGCCCGGCACGTGGCGTTCGGCACCAGCCTGGAGGTACTGCGCGGGATGGGGGTGCGGGTCATGTTCGACCCGGAGGCGCCACCCCAGTCGCGTAGGCCAAGCTGGCCTAGGGTGCTGGCAGAACTGCGCACTGTTACCAGGGATGCTCCGGGCGGGAGGGACTGACGGTGGATGCTTCGGCACGCGGACAGCGGATCGCTCGGGCGCGCCGTCGCCGTGGCCTGTCTCAGGCAGCGCTGGCGGGATTAGCTGGCCGGTCGGAAAGCTGGCTGTCCCAGGTGGAGCGCGGCCTGCGGCAGGTGGACAGCCACAGCGTCCTGGTCTCCCTCGCTGACATCCTGCACGTTGACGTCGGAGAGTTGACCGGGGACGAGCCGGGCGATCCGCGGGTGTCCCAGCACGCGGCGGCCCGCGAGATCGAGCGAGCGATGATGGCCTATGACGCCCTGGAATCGGTGATCGGGGCCGACAGTGCCGTTCACGCTCCGGATCTGGTGCGGCTGCGGCTGGACGTGGATCGGGTGAACCTCAGCTACCAGTCGGCCCGCTACGAGGAGGCGGGCCGGATCCTGCCGGGCCTGATCCGGCGGGTGGAAACCGCCGCGCGGACCTGCCCGCAGGCGGATGCTGTCACGGTCAGCGCTCTGCGGGCGCAGGTCTATCAGGCCACCAGATGGTGCTCAGCCGGGTCGGTGAAACCGCCCTAGCGTGGACCGCCGGGGACCGTGCGGTTACCGCCGCCGAGCACGCGGAGGCTGGGCTACTCGCCGCGATGTCAGCGTTCCGGCTGGCGCATGTGTTCATCCGTCGCAAGCACACCTCCCAGGCGCGACCTGGTGACCGGCGCGGCCAGCGCCATCGAGCGCTTGGCCTCTCACGGCGACCCGGAACGGCTGTCCGTCCTGGGCGGCCTCCATCTCGCGGACGCGCTCGCCGCGGCGGCCAGCTTCGATCGCGCTGCCGCTGACCGGTCCCTGGCTACGGCACGGCGGGTCGCTGAACGGCTCGGCGAGGATCGCAACGACCACTGGACTGCGTTCGGGCCTACGAACGTCCGCATCCACGAGGTCTCCGCAGCTGTCGCGTTCGGGGATGCCAACACCGCCGTAGCGACCGGCGAAACCCTGGACCTGCAGCACCTTCCGGCCGGGCTCGGTGGCCGCCGCAGCCAGGTCAGCCTGGACCTGGCTCGCGCGTATGCCCAGCAGCGCCATGACGCTGCTGCCGTCAACATGATCCTTTCCGCTGAGCAGACTGCCCCTCAGCTGGTGCGCTACGACACGGCCACACACGACCTGCTGGGCCTGCTGCTGCGCCGCGAGCATCGCGCCAGCACCCCGCAACTGCGCCCGCTGGCCCATCGCGCTGGCGTGATCTGACCGGCCGGCCCGCACAATTGTGCGGGTTGGAAGCGCGCTGGCCCGCAAGGCGGTATCGCCGCACGCCTAGCCCAGGCGACCACGGCGGCGCCTACCGTGCGGGCCATGACGGAGCCGCTGCTGCTGACCGCCCGCCCCGTGCAGCGCGCCTTCCCGGGCCGCGCCGACCAGATCGCTCGTGCCCGCGAGTTCACCAAGCGGGTGCTCGGACCGTGCCCGGTGGCTGATGAGGCTGTGCTGCTTGTGAGCGAACTGGCCACCAACGCCCTGGAGCCACGTCAACCGCGGACGGTGGCCAGTTCCGGGTCATGATCTGCCGCAACGCGACCTCGCTGCTGATTGGCGTTAGCGACAACGGGTCGGCCAAGTCTCCCCAGCCCGGGCCACTCGATCCCGAGTCGGAGACCGGGCGGGGTCTCGGGCTGGTCGAATTGATCGCCGACCGGTGGGGGTACTGCGGCGGCGAGCACGGCCGGACTGTCTGGTTTCAGATAGAGACCGGCCGGTGACTAAACGCCTCGACCCAGCGCGCGACGACGCCGGAGTGCGGATGCGGACGGCCCGGCTGCGGCGTGGCACGACTCAGATCGCGCTGGCCGAGCTGGCCTATGTCTCGTCGTCGTTCATTTCCATGGTCGAGACCGGGGAGCGGGAGCTGACCCGGGTGTGCGACATCGTCGTGCTGGTAGGCATCCTCAGGGTCTCCGCGCTCTACCTGTCCGACGGCCGGCTGGATGCCTCCCTAACCGCGCAGCGCCCGGCCCGCACAGCGCCATTCCCGGCCGGTGGTGATCCCGCACGCTGGCCCATCACCAGCAGTTGGGCCCGCCAGTTCATCCACCTCGCCCGGCGCGATGGACGAGCCGCCGGGGAGTGGCTGCACCGCGTGGCCCGCGAGCCCAGCGTGCATCCCTGGCTGGTGCTCGACCAGCTCGCCACACGCCTAGGAGATGAGCCCACCATGACCCGCATGCCCAGTCCCGCCCGCTCACCGTGTCTACCAGGTCTGCGAGCATGGGCATGGGCCGTTCTCCCTTCGGGCCAGAGCGGTCAGGACCGGCACCGGCCTGGGGGCACACACCCAGCGGCACATCTGTGATGAGTCGCGCACCTGCAGCAGCAGGCGCGGACAGGCTTCTGATCAGGCCAGCAAGGTGAGCCAGGCCGGTGCCGGTGATCCCAGGCGACATGTCAAGAACAAGGCACGTCCCACACGGGGGGCGGCCAGACCAGACCATTTGAGGGTCAACCCAAGATCACCAGCACCGATCCTGGCACCAGCCCAGGGTCGGGGCCGATCAAATCCTCACAGATCGTTTGACATCAAGACACGCCGTGCTTTGATGACAGGAATTGAACAAGCCCGGCACCTTGCGGCAGGGAATCGGCCAGTCCCAATGGCCAGAGCGCCCCTTCCCCGCGGCCCGCTTAACCCGTCCCGGCGGGACCGGCTCCTGCGGGTTCTCGCTACAAGCGTAGCTTCACTGCTACATTTGTGTCATGACTGCCATCCCCGCGCGTGATCTCCGCAACCACACAGCGGAGGTTCTGCGCCGAGTGGAAGCCGGCGAGGAGATCGAGGTCCTCAGGGACAACCGGCCGGTCGCGAAGATCATCCCGCTGTCCCGGCGCCGGCGCTGGTTGCCCGCGGCCGAGATTGTGCAGGAACTGGCGCGGCTCGGTCCGGACACCACCGATCTCGCGGAAGAGCTGGGAACGATCCTCACCGAGACGACCGACGATCTTCCTTGGTGAGCATGCAGCGGGCGCTGGCCGACACCTCGGTGTTCATCGGACTGGAGACGGCGCGGTTCGATGCGGGGCGGTTCGCCGAGTTCGAGTGGGGCGTCTCCGTGGTGACACTGGGCGAACTGCGGCTGGGGGTGCTGCAGGCACGTGATCCGGAGGCCTCCGCGTGGCGGCTGTCAACGTACCAGTTGGCCCAGCGCTTCGAGCCGCTTGCCGTCGATGAGGCGGTCTCTGACGCCTGGGCACTGCTGGTGTCCAGGTTGCGCGCCGAGGGGCGCAAAGCACCCATCAACGACAGCTGGATCGCCGCCACCGCGATCGCGCACGGCGTCCCGATCGTGACCCAGGACTCCGACTATGACGTCATGCCCTGGGTCGAAGTCATCAAGGTCTGATGTTCTGCATGCTGGCGAGCCCGGGAAGGCAGGCGGTCTTGAGCGCTGAGGCTCCGCGGCGCTCACCTGGACGAGGTACGGGCTCACCGCGATGCGATCATCCGTCTCGGCCAGCGGTTCGGCGTGCGCAACATCCGGGTCTTCGGCTCGATGGCCCGCGGCGAGGCACCCGCGGCGAGGCAACCCCCGGGAGCGACCTGGATCTGCTGGTCAACGTTGCAAACCACAAGCGGAAGGGGCCACCGTGCTGAGGCAGGTCGCGGAGGGTGTGCTGATCCACCAGAGCGAGTTCTGCCAGAGCAACACCGTTGTCGTGCAAGGCCAGGCTGGCGTGTTGCTCATCGATGCCGGGGTGCACGGCTCCGAAATGGCCTGCCTCGCGAACGACCTGTCCGATGCGGGCCAGACCGTTGTGGCAGGCTTCTCGACGCATCCGCATTGGGATCACGTCCTCTGGCACGCCAGGTTCGGCTCGGCGCCCCGTTACGGCACGGCCCGCTGCGCGGCCACTATCCGAGATCGGCTGTCGGGTCCGCATTGGAAGAACAGCATCGCCGGGTGGATACCGCCGGACATCGCCGGGCAGATATCGTGGGACCTGTTTGGCCTCATTACCGGCCTGCCCGCCGAGATGGCGCAGATTCCTTGGGATGGCCCTCAAGTCCGGATTATCGAGCATCAGGCGCATGCCCCGGGCCATGCGGCGCTGCTGATCGAGGAGCGCGGGGTTCTCGTCGCTGGCGACATGCTTTCTGATGTCCTGATTCCGATGCTCGACCTGAACGACACCGCGGACCCGGTCGAGGACTACCTCGCCGCGCTGCGGCTGCTCGACGGCGTGGCGGGCGACGTCGATGTCCTCGTCCCCGGCCACGGGTCCATCGGCGGAGCTGATCAGGTACACGCACGGATCGACCAGGATCGTACGTACGTGCAGGCCCTGCGTGACGCCGGTGTTCCCGGCGACCCGCGGGTCGGCCCATCGGCCACGTACGGCAAGGATTGGCTGCCTGGCGTGCACGCACGGCAACTACAGCAGCTCGCCCGAACAAGCGAGCGCGACGGGACGCCCGGATAGAGATCCGCTTGGGACACAAGACGACCTTGCCAAACTCTTGACTCAAGACACCCGGGGTGCCCTCAGTCAGACATAGCCACAGGCGAGTGAGACCAGGACGCCCGTCCATGTCAGCAGGGCGGTGTCCCGGTGCCAGGCTTGATCGTGGCAGCGCCCTGGTAGGCGACATCACCACGCCATCCTGCAAGGGCCACAGCCCGTGGCAGAGGCCGCCGGTCAACAACAGGAGAGCTACGTTCCCGGTCATGTAGGGGCCCGGGCTCAGCCTCTATCCTGTGCGGTGGCTGGAGGTAGGCACGTGAGGGTTGAGGCTCCGCGGCGTGCCGTCACGCTGGACGAGGTGCGTGCGCACCGCGACGCGATCACGCGGCTCAGCGAGCGGTTCGGCGTGCGCAACATCCGGGTGTTCGGCTCGGTGGCCCGCGGTGAGGCCACTCCCGACAGTGACCTGGACCTGCTGGTCGATGTCGAGCGTGGCCACGGCTACTTCGACATGGCCGGGTTCGCCCTCGGCGTCGAGGACGAACTTGGCGTGATGACCCAGGTCGCGACGCCCGGTGGGCTGAAGCCCCGGATCCGCGACCGGGTGCTGCGGAAGGCCGTCGCCCTGTGAGGCGTGACGACGAGCGACTGCCGACATCGTCGAGACTGCGGAGAAGATCGCCGTCCGCATCGCCAGGGGCCGGGCAGCGTTCGACACCGACGAGGACACCCAGATCGTCCTGTTAC
The DNA here is from genome assembly GCA_963834515.1 of uncultured Actinomycetes bacterium. Classification (GTDB taxonomy): domain Bacteria; phylum Actinomycetota; class Actinomycetes; order Streptosporangiales; family Streptosporangiaceae; genus RYN-230. The sequence goes on from CAWICB010000007.1 coordinate 972,966, forward strand.
ATCTGATCCAGGTGATCGGGGAGGTCGCCGCCGGGTTGTCCGATGGGTTCATCGCCCAGCATCCTGAGGTGCCCTGGCGCCAGATCATCGCCACCCACGACCGGTTGGTGCACGGTTTCTTCGAGATCGATCCCGACATTCTGTGGGACGCGGCGGTCATCGACGTGCCTCAGCTGGCCAGCCAAGTTCTTGCGATCCAATCCGGGGGCGCTTTCGGCTAGGGCCTATGCGGCCGGATAATCCGGTGCGTCGCCCGGTCGCGCGTAGTTACGATGCCGCCGTGCCTGAGCTGAGCGCCGGCCTTCCGGGCATCCCGGACTTGCCCTGGGAGTCGCTGTCTCATTGCCAGGTCCTGGCTCAGCTGACCGGGGCGGGTTGGGTGCCCTGCAGGGTGGGCGACTGGGCGGTGGCGCTGCGGTCCCCGGAAGGACACGTCGCCGCACGGGTATGCCCGTTCGACCCGGCCTACTGGGCCTTCGTGGACCTGTGCCGCGAGTGCGCCGGCAACCGGTGGCTGCCGCGGATCGAGCTGGCGGCCAACCTGGAAGGCGGCGGTTCGGTCGTCTTCCTGGAGTACGTCGCCCCGGTGGACCAGCCGGTCGTCAAGGACTTCGCCGAGCAGTGGCAGGCTCGGGATCGCGATCCGGAGTTCGCGGAGATAAGCCGGGCCGCGCAGCGGATCCATGTGGAGCACCAGAAATCGACGCCCTGGTGGGGCCGGTGCGACCTGGACGACGCGCACATCCACAGCGCCGCCGGCCGCCCGGTGCTGCTTGACGTCTTCTGCATGGCTGGGTCGGACCTGTACCAGGCGATCCTGGACGACGTCCGCCTCCCCAGCCACCAGCACCAGCCGCCCGTCGCCTTGCCGTGCCTCCGGCGCATACCCAGCCAGCGACGCCAACGAGGATCCCCGCTCCGGCCGCCGCATGCCCAACAGTGTCGCCCGCATCAACGCCGGTTGCCAACTACGGACTCCGCGCCCCAGGGCGATGGACCAGCTCAAACTCGCGAACGCGCCATATGCCGGGCCCGGCATGGCTGGCGGACAACCGGGAGGGCACCGAAGGGCCCGTTCCGACGACGGTGTTTCCGGCCCGATCACGCCCAGCCCGGCACCTTATGGCGGATGCCGCCTCGTCGGTGCCGTGGTCGGTGATGTCCGCGGTACCCGGGGAAGCCGCGGGCGATCGGGCTGAGAGTTTCTTCCGTGAGCATAGAACGGGAGAGTCTACCTAGGTAGAGTTTCGGGTCATGGGCCGTAGCTCCGGATTCTCCGCGCAGACACTGCGGGTGCTGGCTTCTCTCGAACCGGACCCCGTCACCTGGCGGCATGGCTACCTGCTGGCCAGGGAGACCGGGCTGCGGTCGGGCACGCTGTACCCGATCCTGATCCGGCTGGCCGAGCGCGGCCTGGTCGAGGCGTGCTGGGAGGGCGGGCAACCGGCCGGACGCCCGCGACGGCACCTGTACCGGCTCAGCTCCGAAGGGCTGGCCGCGGCCAGGGCGGCCCTGGCCGAGCCAGCCCCGCTGAAGCATCCGCACGCAGCCGCGGCGGGCCGGGCGGGCAGGCGCCGGATGGCTGGAGAGGGAGCGTGATGGACCGCCTCGCGAAGGTGCTGGCCGGGCTGCTCGGGCGCTCGACCAGGCTGCTGCCGCCGGCCCGGCGCGACTGGGCCGAGGCCGTGCTGGCCGAGACGGGCGAGATCCCGGCCGGGTTGGCCCGGGTGGCGTGGCTGGGCGGCGGGCTGTGGATGGTGACACGGGAGGTGCTGATGCGGGCCGTGCGAGTGCTGGCGTTCGCCGCCGGGGCGGCGGGCGTGGTGTGGGCCGGCTGGCCGGGAATCTCGTCGAACTCGGCCGTACCGCTGAACAGGATGTACGTCGTGGTCACCGTGGTGGCGCTAGCCGTGCTGCCGGCGGTGGTCCGCCGTTACTACGGGCCGGCCCGCTCCGGCTGGCGGCCGGGCGCCGCACGGGTGGGCGGGTACGCGCTGGTGCTCGCGCTGATCGCCGCCAAGACAGTGAAAGACCGCCTGGGCAGCAAGCTCGGCTTCTATTTCGCGATCGCTCCCGGCGAGTGGGTCCTTCAGGTCGTGCTGCTGCTGCTCGTCCTCGCCTACGCGGCCGGGCTGCTCATCCTGACCTCCCAGCGGAGCGTCCGGCTCGCCCGCGGGATCCTGCCGGCCGTCACCGGGCTCGGCGCGGTCACCGGGGGCGTGGTGTACGCGCTCAACCCCTTCGGCGTGCCCGGCAGCGACAACGGCGCGTCAGGTGACTGGTGGTGGCTGACCGCGCTGCTGCCCCTGGCGACCGGGTACCTGGCCGCGCGGCTGTCCGCCCGCGACACCCGGCCGACGGCCCTGGGCCCGGTCCGGCAAAGCGCCCTGGCCGCGGCCTGCGCCACGACGACTGCTGCCCTGCTGCTGGCCGTGCTCACCTCGGTCACGATCGCGCTGCTCCCGCACCACGTGCCAGGCCAGGCCGATGCCAGGAACAGCGGCGTGTGCCAGACCTGCGACCCGGACCGGACCGTGATCCCGCCGGGCCTCCGGCCCGAGTACCAGGCGGAGATCTCCGTCGGCCAGGCCGGCACGCTGCCCCTGGCCTCACTCCTGGTCGCGCCGTTTTTCGGCGCCTGGATTGGCGTCATCGGCGGGGGTCTCGCCCGCCGGCGGCCCAGCACCCGGCGCCGGGTGGCCGACGGCCCGTACGCCGGCTGCACCGGCGCCGCCCCGCCGCCTCATGGCTTCCGACACCGACCGCGACCAGGCCGTCAGCACGCTCACGGCCGCGTTCGCGCAGGGTCGGCTAACTAGGGAGGAGCTGAACCTGCGGGCGGGCCAGGCACTCGCCGCGCGGACCGGCGCCGAGCTGGCCGCGCTCACCGCCGACCTCCCCGCCGCGCAGAGCGGGACCCGGCCGGCGGGCCGGCCCGCACGGGCGCGGTCCCGGCAGCCGGCGGACAGGGCAGTCGCGTGGTGCGCATGGGGGCTCGTCACGCCCGTCCTTTTCGCGCTCGCTGTTACGCTTATTCCTGACCCCACCCCTGCCAATAACGAGCCCATCGGGAAAATTGTCTTCCTGCTCATCCTCGTCTATTTCGTCTCCTGGCTGGTAATCGGGGCGCAGATGCTCGCCACCTGGTACCAGCAACGCTCCCGCCCGAGCCGGCCGGCATCTGACGGAGCCGAATCCGCCCGCTGCGAGTAAATGAAAGCCGCGAGAGCGCCTCGGCACCGCCTGGCCCGCATGCACGGCACCCGGCGGTACCGCAGGCTCGCGCTGCTGCCGGTACCAGCCGGGACCCGGTCCCGGCCGTGTCGCGGCCCGCAGCGGGGAGCTGCCTGCCGGACACTGCTCGGGCGGTAGCCCGTCGGCGGTGCTACCGGGCTCCGGGCATCCGGGCAGGCTGACGTTATCTGCGGGGGCGGGCCCTGGCAGCAAACCGGGCCGCCAGGTGCCGGGGGCCTCCCGGCGACCCGGGCAGCGCGGCAACCGGACCCGCGGCCCCTCCTTCACCGGCGACTCGAAGAACAGGCCGTCTTGGCCGAGGCGGCGTGCCGCACGTGGGCCTGGAGCTTGGCCGTGATCCGCAAGCTCAGCTCGAACAGCCCGTACTTTAATTAACGGGTAAGCGGCAGACGCTGCAGCCCGGGCAGGAGGCATCCCGATGCACGCACCCGACGACAGCACCGCTCCGGAAGGCTTGCGCGGGTGGTGGGCATCTCCCCCGCGATCCGGCCCGCGACGCATCATCTCGCCCTGGGAGTACCGCCACCTCCGTGGCTGGGCAGGTGTGCGCATGGCCAGTGCGGCCGCCCTGGCCGGCCTGGGCGCCGTTACGCTCTCGTTCGGGGGGAACGACCGGAAGACGTACGGATGGACGATGGTGTTCGTGGCCGCGGCGGCGGTGCAGTTCTCGTTCGCCTACTGGGAGCTGACCATCGCTCGCTCCGGGCCTGCCCGAAGCTGAGCCTGGCCACACGCCAGCCGGGACGACGACGCCGAACTCGCAGACCTTCCCGTGCTGGTCGCCCGGGACACGCCGGGGCACTTCACCTTGCAGCGCTGCCGTGAGGCCCGGCGCCCCCCCGGCTGGCTGCGCTCGCCGGGGACCGGGCGCGGACCGGGTTCCGGATGCCCGATGAGCCGGACGAACTCCCGGCCGCCCACGATGCCGTGGTGGCCCGGCCATCTTCAGCACCGACCATCGCCGCCCGCTCGTCGAGGGATGCGCTGGCCCGGCACGTGGCGTTCGGTACCAGTCTGGCGGGCGGGAGGGGACCGACGGTGGATGCTTCGGCACGCGGGCAGCGGGTCGCGCGGGCGCGCCGCCGCCGTGGCCTGTCCCAGGCGGGCGCGGGCCGGGTTAGCTGGGCGGTCAGAAAGCTGGCTGTCCCAGGCCGGGCGCGGCCTGCGCCAGGCGGACAGCCACAGCGTCCTGGTCTCCCTCGCCGACATCCTTCACGCCGACGTCAGGGGCCCCGGCGCTGTGGAAACGTGTCACGCGCTGGTGTTCTCGGCGAAGACCTCCAGGCCGACCGGGCAGGAGCCAAATGCGCAGGCGGCGCCGGCGTAGGCCTCTCGGTGGAGGCGGCGCGGTTCGATGCTGAGCGGTTCGCGGCGTTCGAGTGGGCGTCTCCGTGCTGACGCTGGGGAACTGCGGCTAGGTGTGCTGCAGGCTCATGACCCGGAGACCTCCGCCCGGCGGCTGTCGGCGTACCAGCTGGCTCAGCGCTTCGAGCCGCTTGCGGTCGATGAGGCAGTCTCCGACGCCTGGGCACTGCTGGTCTCCAGGTTGCGCGCCGGGGGACGTAAAGCACCCATCAACGACGGCTGGATCGCCGCCACCGCGATCGCGCACGGCGTCCCGATCGCGACCGAGGACTCCGGCTATGACGCCATGCCCGGGGTCGAAGTCATCAAGATCTGATGCTGGCACGCTGGCACGGCAAGCCCCGAAGTGAACAAAGCAGCAGCCGGGGCAGGCCGGCCAGCCACTCTGCCGGGCTCATGGCTGCGATGGCGATTGCCCCGCCAGCCTCGCCTGCTCCAGCTCGGTGATCTGGCGGTCGCGGCTGGCGCCGAGCTTCATGTTCTCGATCTTGTCGTGCAGCTTGAGGATCGCGTCGAGCAGCATCTCCGGCCGTGGCGGGCAGCCCGGCAGGTAAATATCCACCGGCACGATGTGGTCCACGCCCTGCACGATGGCGTAGTTGTTGAACATCCCGCCGCTGGACGCGCACACGCCCATCGAGATGACCCATCTGGGCTCGGGCATCTGATCGTAGAGCTGCCGCAGCACCGGCCCCATCTTGTGGCTGACCCGGCCGGCCACGATCATCAGGTCGGCCTGGCGCGGCGTGTTGGACACCCGCTCCATGCCGAACCGGGCCAGGTCGTGCCGCGGGCCGCCAGCCGACACCAGCTCCATGGCGCAGCAGGCCAGCCCGAAGAACACCGGCCACGTTGATCGTGCCCGCGCGTATCCCGTGGCCTTCTCCACCGTGGTCAGCAGGAATCCGCTCGGGAACTTCTCTTCGAGTCCCATTCCCCTACTCCAGGCTGCTCTACGCATTACCGGCGGCTGGCCATTCCAGGCTGCCCAGGGCCGCCACGGTGATCAACGGCGATGTGTGCAACGATCGGTGCCGTCAGGGCACCGATCGGAGCCGGCCATGGACATGCAGCAGGTGGAGGCGTTCCTGGCCGTCGCTGATGAACTGCACTTCGGCCGGGCAGCCGGCCGGCTTGTCCAGTCGCGGCCACGGGTGAGCAAGCTGATCGCGTCGCTGGAACGCGAAGTCGGCGGCGCGCTGTTCGACCGCACCAGCCGGCGCGTGCGCCTGACGCCGCTGGGCACCCGGTTCCGTGACCAGCTGCGGCCCGGCTACGCCCAGATGCAGGCCGCCCTGGCCGATGCCCGCGCCGCGGCAACCCAGGCATCGGGGGTACTGCGCGTCGGGTTCACCGTCACCACGGGCGGGGAGGCGCTAACCCGGCTGGTGACCGTGTTCGGGTCAGCACATCCCGGCTGCCAGGTGATCCTCAAGGAGGTCGGTATCGGCGACCCGTACGGGCCGCTGCGCCGGGACGAGATTGACGTGCTCGTCAACTGGCTGGCCGTTGACGAGCCAGATCTCACGGCAGGCCCGGTGATCGACCGCTGCGACCGGGCCCTGGCCGTGGCCGCCGGCCACTCACTGGCAGCCGGCCCGCCGGTCACCGCCGAGGACCTTGCCGACCTGGAGATGGCCTGGATACCGCCGTCCCTGCCCACCGCTCTGTACGACGCCCTGCTCCCGCCGCGGACCCCCGCGGGCAAGCCAATCCGCCGCACGCACGAGGTTCAGGGCCTGCACCACACCCTCGCGCTGGTCGCGAGCGGCCGGATGGTCCATCTCACCGTGGCCTCCCTGCCGCTCGCGCAGCGGGCCGACATCACCCTCATTCCCATCACCGGCCTGCCGCCGCTCCCGCTCGGGCTGATCTGGTGCACCACCCACGAGAACGCCCGCATCCGCGCGCTCGCCCGGACAGCATCAAGCCTCCGGGGCTGACGGCACCTCCACGAAGACGCCCGGCTTCATAACGTCGGCGGGCAGGCTCGCGATCGGGCCGACGACAGAACCTTGTACCGGCCCAGTGACCGTCAGCGCCGCCTCAACCAGGTCGAGGGCATGCTCCCGTGAACTTGCCCAGGCCATGAAGTGCCGCCCGCCGGCCACGGATTTGACGGTGCCGTAAAACAGGTGGAGCTTGCGCTTGCCCATGCCATTCCCTCGATCAGGCCGCGTGCTGGTGGGCGTCGTGGTCCTGGCGCTCGCTGACCCACGCCACGCTACAGGTCCCATAGCGGGGCTTGCCCCGGGTGACCGCAGGACTGCAGGCTGGCGGCTGGGTCAGCTGCCGTCCAGGCCGAGCCTGCGGCGCACGACCTGCCGGGCCAGGTCCAAGACGGCGGCATCATCGTGCAGCACGAAGTTGGCGTCGGTGGCCAGGATGATGCCGTTCAGCTCGAACGCGAGCCGCTGAGGGTCCTCATCTGAGGGGAGCTCCCCCTGCTCGATCGCGGTGGCCGCGAAGCCCTTGATCAGTTCCACGAACGCGGACTGGAATCCGGCGACCGCCTCCTTGACCGGGCCGGGACGGGTGCCCATTTCCAGTGCGGCGCCGGCGAAGAAACAGCCGCCGGGGAAGGTGCGCCGCCGCAGGTGCTCGAAGAACGCCTCGCACACCGCCGCGAGCTGGGCCAGGCCGGCCGGGGCGGCCAGGGCGGGCTGCACGACTTCGTCGGCGAAGATCCGTCCTGCCTCTTGCACGGTGGCCAGCTGGAGTTCCTGCTTGGAGCCGAAGTGCGCGTAGAGACCGCTCTTGCTCATGCCGATCGCCGCGGCCAGGTTCCCGATCGACAGGCCCTCCAGGCCGTCCACGGTGGCCAGTGACGCAGCCTCGCGCAAGATCGCGGCCCGGGTGCGTTCCCCGTCCGCCCGGGGCTGCCGCCCCCGGGTGCGAGGGCTCGTGCCACGTTCCGTCATCTTGACAAGATAGCACGACCGGTCGTACTTTCCATTTAGCGCGAACGATCGTGCTAAGTGCCGGGAGGGGGTCTGGCTATGGTCACCGGCTACCTGTCCCTGACCAGCGACCGGATCGTGGCCGCTGACCTGATCTGCTCTGGATTTCACCCCGTCACGTAACTGAATGGGAGGCATGCCATGGCCGGCAAGGCAGTGATCAGTCTCACCACCGGTATGGAAGACCCGGAGAAAGTGACCGTAGCGTTCCTGGTCGCGGTCGGCGCCGCCGAATCGGGCCGGCCGACCCTGATGTTCCAGGCTAAGGAAGCCGTCCGGCTCGCCCTCGAAGGAGTGGCCGCGGGCACCGCGTGCGAAGGCTGCCCGCCGCTGCCGGACCTGCTAACCCGGTATGCGAAAGCGGGCGGGCGGTTCATGGTCTGCCCAGTCTGCTTCAACGCCAAGCACCTGGACCAAGGCGGCCTGCTGCCCAACGCCGAGCTGGCCGGAAGTGTCCAGCTATGGGAATGGATCGGCGACGAGGCAGCGACCACCTTCAGCTACTGACAACCACGCTCTGCGAGAGCAGCCGGTCCGGCCTGCCGGTCAGCTCGCCATGCTGGCGAACATGCCGGGCTCATAAGACCCGCCCTTCTGGCGCACGATCACGGCGAGCCGGTTGGCCGCGTTGATCATGGCGACCAGGGCGACCAGCGTGGCGATCTGGTCGTCGTCATAGTGCTTGCGCACCTGGGCCCAGGTCTCGTCGGACACACCGTGGCTGGCGTCGGCCAGCCGGGTGCCCTCCTCGGTGAGCGCCAGCGCGGCCCGCTCGGCCTCGGTGAACACGGTGGACTCGCGCCAGGCAGCGACCAGGTTGAGCCGGACCGGCGTTTCACCGGCCGCCGCGGTCTCCTTGGTGTGGATGTCGACGCACCAGCCGCAGCCGTTGATCTGGCTGGCGCGCAGGCTGACCAGGTTCTGGGTGGCCTTGGGCAGTGGTGACTGCTCGATCACCAGGCTGACGTTGTAGATCCGCTTGGCGATCTTGACGCCGATCTGATTGGTGAGCAGGTCGATACGGGGTTCCATGACGCCGTCCTCACTCGTGGAGTCTGTGCCGCGCGCACGTTCGCGTGGCGTCCTTACGAACATGGAGACGCCGGCCAGCCGGTGCCTGTGACGCCGCGGGCAATGTGACGCGGGGCACCGGCGGCGGATGTCACAAAGCGGCTGCTACCGGCGTCTTATGCGTGTGCACGGCCGGCAGCGAACGGGCAGGAGGCAGCTATGAGCGAGCGCAGCGAGCCAGCACCGGACGCAGCCGGGCGGCTCGCTGAAGGCGGCCGCCTGGACTCGGCCACCGAGGCGTTCGTCGCCCACCGCAACCTGCTGTTCACGGTCGCCTACGAGATGCTCGGCTCGGCCGCCGACGCCGAAGATGCCCTGCAGGAGACCTGGCTGCGGTGGGCGGGCGTTGATCTCGCCGCGGTGCGGGATCAGCGCGCCTACCTGGTCCGGATCACCACCCGCCAGGCGCTCAGCCGGCTGCGCACGCTCCGCCGGCGCAAGGAGTCCTACATCGGACCGTGGCTGCCCGAACCGCTGCTCACCGCGCCCGACGTGGCCGAGGATGCCGAGCTGGCCAACAGCGTCTCGATGGCGATGCTGCTGGTGCTGGAGACGCTCACGCCGACCGAGCGGGCGGTGTTCGTGCTGCGCGAGGTGTTCGGTCTGGAGTATGCCGAGATCGCCGAAGCCGTGGGCAAGAGCCCGGCCGCGGTCCGCCAGATCGCGCACCGGGCCCGGGCCCACGTGGCTGCGCGCCGGCCGCGCGGGGCCGTTTCCGCCGCCGAGACCCGCGGCGCGATCGAGGCGTTCCAGCGGGCCATCGAAACCGGCGATCTGCAGAGCCTGCTCGACATGCTCGCGCCGGATGTGGTCCTGCTGGGTGACGGTGGCGGAGTCGTGCAGACCGTGGTCCGGCCCATCGTGGGGGCCGGCCGGGTGGCTCGCTTGCTGTCGGCCGGCCTGCCCAGGATTGGCGGCCAGGTGTCGGCCGAGCCGGTGCAGATCAATGGCTGCCCGGCTCTGATCGTCCGGCTCAACGGGGAAATCGACGATGTCGTGGCGGTGCGGATCGACGACGGCCTGATCACCGGGCTCTACGTCGTGCGCAATCCGGAGAAGCTGTCGCGCGTCGAGCGGGAGACCGCCGTGAGCCGCTGAGTCCGCATCGCCGGGCGCGGCGCGTCCGGCCACGGGCGCCCATTCGGCGCCGCCGGTGGTGTCTCCACCAGCAGCACGCAACCAACGCTGACTGGAGGAGACGTGGACACCGCGAGCAGGCAGGACGCCGTGACCCGCGCCCAGGGCTGGGCCCTGGCGCTGGCGTCGGTGGCGTCGTTCATGGTCGTGCTGGACCTGCAGGTCGTCGCGACCGCGCTGACCACCATCCGCCGGGAGCTGGGCGCCTCGACCGGGCAGCTGGAGTGGACGGTCAACGCCTACTCGCTGGCCTTCGCCGTGCTGCTGATGACCGCAGCCGCGGTGGGCGACAGGTTCGGCCGGCGGCGGGTGTTCACCGCCGGCCTGGGGGTGTTCGCCGCGGGCTCGGCGGCGTGCGCGCTCGCGCCCGGGCCCGCCGCGCTGATCGCGGCGCGCGCGGTGCAGGGCGTCGGCGCAGCGATGGTCATGCCGCTGGCGCTGGCCCTGCTGAACGCGGCCGTCCCGGCCCAGCGCCGGGGCTGGGCGATGGGCATTTTCGGCTCGGTCACCGCGCTGGCGGTAGTAGTCGGGCCGGTGCTGGGCGGCGCCATCACCCAGGCCATCGGCTGGCCATGGATCTTCTGGCTGAACGTGCCGATCGGCCTGCTCACCATCCTGCTGGCGCTGCGCCACCTGGACGAGAGTTACGGGCCGCGCGCTGCACTGGACCTGCCTGGTGTGGCGCTGGGCACCGCCGCCGCGCTCGGCCTGGTGTGGGGCCTGGTGCGCGGCAGCTCGGTCGGCTGGGCCAGCCCCGGGGCCGCCGGGGCGCTCGCCGCGGGCGCGGTGCTGGCTGTGGCGTTCACCGGCTGGGAACTGCGGGCCCGCGCGCCGATGCTGCCGATGCGCTTGTTTGCCATCCGGGGCTTCTCCGCGGGCAACGCCGCCGCCTTCCTCATGACCGCGTCGATCACCGGGACGGTGTTCTTCATGGCCCAGTTCCAGCAGGTCGGCCTCGGCCAGGATCCGCTCCGCACCGGGCTGCGGCTGCTGCCCTGGGGCGTGGCGCCATTGCTGATCGCACCGAGGGCGGGGAAGCTGGCCGACCGGATCGGCGAGCGGCCGCTGGTCGTCTCCGGCCTGCTGCTGCAGGCGGCTGGTTTCGGCTGGATCGCCGTGATCGCCGCCCCCGGGCTGGCCTACCCGGCGATGCTCGCGCCGATGATGATTTCCGGCGCCGGGCTTGGCCTGGCCGTCCCGGCGGTCACCAAGGCCGTGGTCGGCTCGGTCCCGCGCGGCGACATCGGCAAGGCGTCCGGCGGTTTCAGCATGATGCGCCAGCTGGGCGGCGCGTTCGGTGTCGCGATCCTGGCCGCCGTGTTCGCCACGGCTGGCGGCTACACGTCGGCTGCCGCGTTCAGCAACGGGTTCGCGCCCGCCGTCGCAGCTGCGGCCGGCCTGGCCCTGGCCGGGGCCCTGGCCGGGCTGGGCCTGCCGCCCCGCCCCGGCCCGGCGCGGGACGCGCCGGGCGGGCGGGTGGCAGCCGGCCGCAGGCCTAAGTACGTCTCATGACCGGGCCAGATCACGGCTCATCGCCGGCGGCTTCACGCATCCGGGCCGTAGGCCGCGGCGACGTCCTGCGAGCTGCCCCACCCACTGTAAGTGGGCAGCTTGGGCCAGCCCGCGGGCGAGTCCTGCCACTCCTCCTGGCGCCCGTAGGGCAGCAGATCGATCAGCCCGAACGTGTAGCTGAGCTGCTCAGTGCCACGGCCGTTGGTGTGCCACGTGCGGTAGACGGTGTCGCCGTCACGCAGGAACACGTTGACCGCGAACCCACCGCCCGGCGGCGCGCCGACGTCGGTGCCGAATGGGCTGTTCGCGGTGGAATACCAGGTCATCGTGTTCCCGACGCGCCGCTTGTACGCGAGCGCCTCATCGATCGGGCCCTGGGTGACGATGACGAACCGGGCGTCATAGCTGTCCAGGAAATCCAGCCTGGTGTAGTGCGAAGTGAACCCGGTGCAGCCCGGGCACTGCCACTCCTCGCCGGGGAACCACATGTGGCTGTAGACGATCAGCTGTGACTTGCCGGCGAAGGCGTCGGCCAGCCGGACCGGCCCGTCCTCGCCGTCCAGGGTGTAGTCGGGCATCTTTACCATCGGCATCCGGCGCCGCTGCGCGGCGATCGCGTCGAGCTCCCGGGTGGCGGCCTTCTCCCGGGCGCGCAGTTCATCGAGCTCGCGCTGCCAGCTGGCGGCGTCCACGATAGGCGGCAGTGCGCTGGTGGTCATGGCTCCTCCGAAGTGGGCCCGGTAGTTTGCGTTCCAGGTATGGACGCGGGCCGACCAGTGAATTCATCGGTGCCCGGCCGGGCCGCCCCGGAAAGCCGCCCGGCTGACCGGCGCGCCCCCACATACCCTGCACTTGGAGTGCAGTATGATGCACTGATGGATCAGCGCAGCGCTGACCTGGCGCTGGCCATCGGCGCCCGGGTCAGGCAGCAGCGGCAGTCACGGCGCTGGACGCTCGATCAGCTGGCCACGGCGGCCGGGGTGAGCCGCCGGATGGTGGTCAACGTCGAGCAGGGCGCCGCGAACCCCAGCGTGGGGACTCTGCTGCGGATCAGCGACGCGCTCGGCGTGGGGCTGCCGGCGCTGGTGGAGCGCCCGCAGCCCGAGCCGGTGAAGGTGACCCGCCATGGTGACGGCGCCGTCCTGTGGAGCAGCGCATCCGGCGGGCGCGGCGTGCTGGTGGCCGGCACCGAACCACCGGATGTGGCCGAACTGTGGGACTGGACCCTGGGGCCCGGGGACCAGCACGCCAGCGAGGCTCACGCGCCGGGTACCAAGGAGCTCATCCAGGTCCGGCACGGCACGATCAGGCTCGGGGTCGCCGGCCAGCCGGTCACCCTGAATGCGGGCGACGCGGCCGCGTTCCCCGGCGGCGTGGCGCACACCTACGCCAATCCGGAGAATGGGCCGGCCAGGTTCTCGCTGGCCGTGTTCGAGCCGGGTGTGGGCCCGGGATCACGATCGGAGGCTGACCGTGCCTGATGTGGCAACGCTCCAGGAGTTCCTGGCCGGCGGCCGGGTCGATGCCGCAGTGTTCGCGCTGCGGCCCGACTACCGCGCCATGCTGCTGGCCGTCAACGGGCTCATCCCGGCCCCGGGCGACCAGGCCAGCGACGCGCTGCTCCAGGCGGCCGAGGCCGCCGCCGCCGAGGCGCTCCGCGAGCGGCCCGTGGACCAGCTCCCGCACGTGGCGGCGTGGCGCGAGGCGTACCGGGCGTTCGGGGCCAAACCGCAGCGCACCCGCAACAGCCTGGAGGCACTGCTGCGCCGGGCCGCGTCCGGGCTGCCCCGGGTGAACCGGCTCACCGATCTCTACAACGCGCTCTCGGTGCTGCACCAGATCCCGCTGGGCGGGGAGGACCTCAGCCGCTACAGCAGCGCGCCGCAACTGGTCCGCGCCACCGGCGCGGAGCCCTTCGACACCGTGGCTGACGGCGTCGCGGTGACCGAGCATCCTGACCCGGGTGAGGTGGTGTGGTGCGACGACGCCGGGGTGACCTGCCGTCGCTGGAACTGGCGCCAGGCCCGCCGTACTCAGCTCAGCGACGGCACCACCACGGCGCTGTTTATCCTCGACGCGCTCGACCCGGTGACCGACGCGGCACTGCACGCTACGGCCGACGACCTGGCCACTCACCTGGCCCGGCTCGGGCCTGGCGTCCACGTCGCCCGCCGCCTGATCTGCCGGGCGGGATGAATCACGGCCCGGTAGGGGTCTTGTTGCCCAGGCCGGACAGTTGCCTCGTTTCCTGGCCCGGGCGGCACCGGCCTGGTCTCGTGCCTCCAGCTGGCCCGCGATCCCGGCCTTGGCCGCTGCCCGGCCGGGGGCGGCCGCCGTGTCGTTCCCCGAGTTCCTGGACGCTGCCCCAGCGGGCAAGAGCCTGGCCAGGATCACCTGGCCGGCCGCCGCCGCGATGTTCGCCACCCTGCAGCTGGAGCACCCGCTGGTTGCGCCCGGCGCCGCTTATTACGTGTTCACGGCAGCCGGCATCGCGGCCTCCCTGGCCATCATCGCAGCCACGTTCCCGCTGCTGCGGCGCATCACCGGCCCCGATGTGGCCAGAAACGAATGAGCGGCGCGCCGCCCGGCTGCGGTGGCGCGCCGCCGCGGCAGCGTGCCGGGTGCCCGGCCAAGAGGCTTGCCCCAACCACCTACCTGTCCGGGTGGGCCATGGTGTCGATCACCGCGGTGGTGGCCAGGATGAGCACGTCGTTCTCGTCCGGGGCCACTTCGACGCCATAGGTGTCCCGGGCGCGAAACCACCGTTTGGAGATCTCGGCGATCCTCGCCCCGTCCCGCTCGATGGTGTACTCGTGGTTCACGAAGTCACCCTGGGCATGCAGGTCAGGGCCGTCTTCCAGGTCCACCACCCAGCGCTCGCGCAACGGCGTGATCATGGCTTTGTGCACTAGCGCGACCCGCTGGCCGTCTGGTCCCTCGATCTCCATCGTGTCCCTGACGTGCATCACCCGGTGCTGGATCTTGCACAGCTCGTGCCCGTCCATGTCTTCGAACAGGATGGTCTTGCGCAGCCGCAGCGCCTTGCCGTCCAGCTTGAAAACGTGCTCGCCACGGTCGTTCTCGATCGTGTAGTCGTCGCCGATGGAGAACATGCGCTGGCGCATCTGGTAGCGCGTGGCCTCATGGTCGAAGCGACGTTCCTGCCGTCTCTTCCTGCCGAACACAGTCCTGACCCCCTGCTGTCCGATCTGCCCGGCCGGTGCTGGCCGATGGCGCCAGTGTCGCGGCGGCGGGCCCGGCCCGCATCACCCGGCCGGGACGAGCGGCCGGACCGGGTAATAGCAGCCCGAGGCGGCGGCCCTCGGCGACCGCGTCCTTCCGGCCAGACACCCCGAGCTTCCGGTAGATGGCCTGGGTGTGCGTCTTGACCGTGTTCGGCGAGACGTACATGACGCTGGCCATCTCGCGGATCGACAGCGTGCCGGTGAGCAGCCGCAGCACGGCCACTTCACGCCCGGTCAGCGGCTCGGCCGGGCCGAACCCAGCCGGGCCGCCCAGCCCCGCCGGGCCCAGCCGGGCCGGGCCGCCCACGCCAGCCGGGCCGCCCACCGCGCCCGGGCTGCCCGGCACCCGGCCATGCCCATTCAGCCGGCCCCGGCCGCCGGTCTGCCGCTCCAGCTTGTCCAGCCGGGCCAGCTGAGCCCCGGCGCCGTCAGGCAGCGCTTCCAGCACTTGCCGGGTCTCGGCCAGCAGCGCCGCCGCCCCGGCCTGATCGCCCAGGGCGGCCAGCACCGGCGCGTACCTGAGCAGCAGCTCCACGGTCGGCACCGGGCTGATCCCGGCCCACTTCCGGCGGATCCGCAGTGCGGTCCCGAACTCGCCCCGGGCCTGGTCCAGCTGGCCGCGCGCGGCATAAGCCGCGCCGGTGGCGATGTAGGCCAGCGAGCTCTGCGGTGCCCCGCTGAGCCCGACCACCGGGTCGGTCACGATGTCCCGGGCCTGGTGCGCCGCGGCCTCGGCGTCAGCAACGCGCCCGCCGTCCGCGGCCAGCCAGGCGGACACGCTGAAACCGAGCACCCGGGCCAGGGCCAGCGGCGCCCTGGCCAGCCCGGCCTGATCCAGCTGGGCCGCGGCCTGCTCAGGCTGGCCGGAGAAGAACAGCATGGCCGCAAACGCGGTACGGGCCAGCGCGTACCAGGGTGACTCGGGGTCGGTCTCCAGCCCGACCGCGACCTGGCCCGCCCGGCGGCCCGGGCCGATGCCGTCAAACCCGAAGCTGGCCTGCAGCAGCGCGGCGGAGAACTCGCACGACCGCATCCCGTCCGGCAGCGGTCCCTGGTCGCCGGCGGCCGACACCACGGTGAGCCAGCGCTGGATGGACCGCTGGTCCCCGGACACGGCCGCGACCCACATCGCGCAGTGCGCGGCCAGCGGGCTGGCGGCAATCCGCGCGTCGCCCAGCGAGTGCAGCCAGCCGGACACGGTCGCCATCCGGCCCGAGTCCACGTAGCTGTGCCAGTGCTGCGCGATGAGGCTGATCGCCGTGTCGGTGTCACCGGCGGCCAGCGAATGCCGGATCGCTTCCTCGGCCGAGCCCCAGACCTGGTGCCACGCACTGGCCCGCTTGTGCAGCGCGGCCACGCTGTCCGGCTCGGTCGTGGTCAGCTGGCTGTGCAGCACCTCGGCGAACAGGTGGTGGTAACGGAACCAGCGCCGGTTCTGGTCCAGCGGCACCACGAACAGGTTCTCCCGCTCGATCACGGAGATGATCCCGGCCGAATCAGCCGGGCCGGCCACCGCCTCGCACAGCGGCGCGCAGAACCGGCTGAGGATCGACGTCCGGGCCAGGAACTGGCGGACTTCGGCGGGCTGCCGGGTGAGCACTTCCTCGGCCAGGAAGTCGATGATGTACCGGTTCTCCCCGGTGAACTGGCGGACAAACGAAGTCGGCGACGCGTGACCGCGCAGTGACAGCGCGGCCAGGTAGACCCCGGCCGCCCAGCCTTCGGTCCGCTCCACCAGGTCGGTCAGGTCCGGGTCGGTCAGCGACGCCCCGGCCACTGAGCGCACCAGCGCGGCCGTCTCCCCGGCCCCGAACCGCAGGTCGGCCGGCCGGACCTCGGCCATCTCCCCGACCGCCCGCAGCCGGGCCAGGGCCAGCGGCGGGTCGGCGCGGGTGATGATGACCACCTGGGCCGACGGGGGCAGATGCGCCAGCAGCAGGGCCACCTGGTCGTGACAGGTCTGTTCGGCGATGACGTGGTAGTCGTCGAGCACCAGCACCACCGGGTCCGGCAGCGCAGCCAGCTGGTTGACGATCAGCGGCAGCACCACGCCGGCGAAGTCAGGCGCCTGCACCCGCAGCGCCTGCAGGACCTGCTCACCGCCGAAGGCCGGGCAGGCCCGCTGCACGGCGCAGGCCAGGTGCCACCACAGCCGGCCCGGGTCGTCGTCCCCGGGATCGAGCGAGATCCACGCGAACGGCCTGCCCTCGGCGGGGCTGGCGGCCCACTGCGCTACCAGCGTGCTCTTGCCGAAGCCGGCAGGCGCGTCGACCAGGATCAGCTTGGCCGTGACTGCGGCCAGGCCATGGATGAGCTCCGCCCGCTCGACCCATTCCTTGCGCAGCGGCGGAGCATAGAGCTTTGTTTCGACCAGCACCTCAGCACGCATATGCGCACGCCCCGGCCGTCGGTCAACCGGACCGCGGACGGTGGCGCCAGCCTCCCCTCCCCGCAAGCACTAGCGACCACTGACCAGGATGCTGCAAAACGCCCGTTTCTGACAAGGAACACGCAAAGCTGGCGGCAACAGGGGTATAGCGGCGGCTGGTGACAGCACAGGCAACCCCGGGCGGCGCCCGGCACCGGCGGCCACTGCCCGCGCGCCCGCCAGGCTCGGCTGGCCCGTCACGTCAGCTGGCTGTGCGGGCCGCAGCGCCGGCCCGCACAGTGCGGCTGGCTGTGCCGGGCCAACCGGGACAGGGACGTGATCGTAGTGCGGCGCCAGGTGGGCTGGCCAGCCGGAGCTTTCGGCTTCTCATGGGGCCACGGGCCGGATGCCTTATCGCCTCCCTGGCCAATAGCCACGATTCTGCATCGCCCAAGTATGATGCCCGAAGCCCCGATGGACGTGACCTTGCCGGTAATTGTCAGGACCGTGCCGCGGGCTATGCGCGCGAGATTCCGCTCGACCTCATAGCGGTCAGTGATCTGCATTAAAACAAACTTCCCAGCGGGCATCCTGAATTCCTGAAGGGTAACCGTAGAGTGGCCTTTGGCATATGGGGACACGTTGTCCAGGTGCCCGGTAAGCTGCATCCAGCTTCCATAGTGCTCCCGGGCCGCGGTCAGCTGGAGATCAGTCTTGCTCATGCAGAGCTGCATGATCCGGGTAAGCTCGGCCGCCGTGAACTCGCGCGGGTGCTGCAGCGACCCTCCCCGTACGGCGTGCGCCGGCCCGCGCTTCTGGCCAGCAATGAGTACGCATCCGGTGACGACGGCTACGATTTCCACTACGAGGCACACGAGCGATATATTTGATTCATTGGTGGTAATTGTCGGGATTTCTGCACCAATGGCGCCGAGCCCAGCAGTTATCAGAACGGAGCCCACGGTCCCCAAGTTTTGCCTGCTCAGCATGCTCGAAGAGTACCGGCGGTGATGTCACGCAGGCAAAGACACGCGGTAGATTATTATTCGCCGCACCAGAACGTCGATAAAGCTATTATTTACCGTTCTCCCGCTGGGACACGGCCCCGGCTGCGCCCTACCAGGCCCAGCTCGCGGCCCCGGGCCACGGCGTCCTGGCGGTCCGAGACGCCGAGCTTCCGGTAGATGGACTGGGTGTGCGTCTTGACCGTGTTCAGTGAGACGTAGAGCTCCTTGGCGATCTTGCGCAGCGACCGGTCGCCATCGAACAGGCGCAGCACCGCCTCTTCCCGCTCGGTGAGCGGCTCGGCCAGCGACGCGGCCCGCCGCGGCCCGGCCAGCTGGCGTTCCAGCGCCTCCAGGCGGGCCAGCTGGGCCTGCGCGCCGTCCGGCAACTCGGTCAGCACGTCGCGGGCCTCGTCGGCCAGCTGCTCGGCCCGGGCCCGGTCCCCCTGGTCCAGGACCACCCGCCCGAGCAGCACGGTGGCCTCGAACGTGGGCCACGGGCTGCTCCCGGCGATCCCGCGGCGCGAGCGCAGCGCCTGTTCCAGTTCACCCCGGGCCTGGTCGAGCCGCCCCTGCGCGGCATAGACCGTGCCGGCCGCGATGTGCGCCATCGAAGCCGACGGCGTCGGCGCCAACTCGTCCCGGCGGGCCAGGTCAAGGGCGTTATGCATAAGTTCGCGGGCCCGCGGCAGGCGGCCCTCGTCCACCGCCATGAGTGAGAGCGTGGCGGTGGCCACGATGCGGGTCAGCGGCAGCGATGCCTCGCTCCGGACCGCTTCCTCGAGCGGCCTGGCGGCCGCTTCGGGCTGCCCGGACAGATACCGGCTGTACCCGAACGCTGCCCTGGCCAGCGCGTACCAGGGCGACGTCGGATCGCGCTCCAGCCGGGCCGCCGCGGCCGCCGACTCGCGCATGACCAGCAGGCCGTCGAAGCCGTAGGCGGCGCGCAGCAGCGCGGCAGAGAACCGCAGTGACCGCATCCCGTCTGGCAGCGGCCCGTCGTCCGCGCCGGTCTCGATGACCGGTAGCCAGCGCCGGGCGGACTGCTGGTCGCCGGACATGGCCGCTGCCCACGCCGCGCAGTGCGCGGCCCGCGGGCTGGCCGCGATGCGGCTCTCGCCGAGCGCCCGGATCCACTTGCCGACCGTCGCCGCCTGACCGGAATTGACGTAGCTGAGCCAGCAGCCGGCGATGAGGTCGACGGCCAGCCGGACGTCCCCGGAGGCCATCGCGTGCTCGATGGCCTCATCCGCCGACCCGTGCAGCTGATGCCAGGCGCTGGCCCGCTGGTGCAGCGCGGGTACCAGGTCCGGCTCGGCCCGGGCCAGCTGACTGCGCAGCACCTGGCCGAACAGATGATGGTAGCGGAACCACTGCCGGGTCTCGTCCAGCG
The DNA here is from genome assembly GCA_963834515.1 of uncultured Actinomycetes bacterium. GTDB lineage: Bacteria > Actinomycetota > Actinomycetes > Streptosporangiales > Streptosporangiaceae > RYN-230. The sequence goes on from CAWICB010000007.1 coordinate 992,276, forward strand.
GCACGAGGAACAGGTTCTCCCGCTCCAGCCGGTCCAGCAGGCCGGCCGCGTTGGGCACCTCGCTGACCGCCGTGCCCAGCGGGGCGCTGAACCGGCCGAGCACCGACGTCCGGACCAGGAACCGCTGGACTTCTGGCGGCTGCCGGCTGAGCACCTCCTCGGCCAGGAAGTCGCCGATGAACCGGTTGTCGCCGGAGAACTGGGCGATGAAGGCGGGCGGCGACGGATGACCGCGCAGCGACAGCGCGGCCAGGTACACGCCGGCCGGCCAGCCTTCCGTCCGGGCCACCAGATCCGCCAGATCAGGCCCTTTCAGCTGAACGCCAGATACGGCGTGCACGAGCGCCGCCACGTGCGCGGTGGTCAGCTGCAGCTGGCCGGCCCGGATGTCGAGCAGCTGCCCGGCGGCGCGCAGGCGGCCCAGCCGCAGCGGCGGGTCGGCCCGCGAGGTGAGCACAAGCTGCGCCGGCAAGGGCAGGTGCAGCAGCAGGAGCTCCAGCTGCTCGTGGCAGGCCTGGTTGGTGATGAGGTGATAGTCGTCGAGGACCAGGATGACCGGGGCCCGCAGCTCGGCCAGCGCGTTGGCCAGCATCGGCAGGACCGTGCCGGCCATCTCGGGGGCCTGCACCCGGAGCGCGCCCAGGATGCCGGCCCCGTGGAAACTGGGGCACGCCCGCTGCAATGCGCAGACCACATGCCACCACAGCCGGCCCGGGTCATTATCGGCCGGGTCCAGGGACACCCAGGCAAATGGCCTGCGCTCCGTATCGCTGGCCCGCCACTGGGCGACCAGCGTGGTTTTCCCGAAACCGGCCGGCGCGTCGACGAGGACGAGCTTGGTGGCCACGTGCGCGGCCAGGTACTCGATGAGCTCGGGCCGCCCCACCCATTCGGTACGCGGCCCGGGCGCGTGCAGCTTGGTCTCAATCGGCAGGTCGATCCCGGCGCGGGCGGGGTCGGCAGTAGCAGCCGCCCGCCGGGGGGCGGGTGGCGCTCGGCCCCCTCCGGGGCGTACGGCACCAACCACTCGTTAAGGATTAACCAAGATCCCATCTCATGGCAATGGCAGCGGGCGCCCGGCGTGGCGCGCCGGGCCCATTTGCCGGGTGGTTCACGAAGACTTCGCCAAACGGTCACCCAACCGCGGGCCGGCCGTGCTGAGCTCCCGCGCCCGGCCACGACCGTGCCGTCCTGGGCAGCGGGCGGGTTCGCCTGCTCCGGCGTGTCCGGCCACCGCCCGCTGATCCGGTTCACCGCGGCCCGGCCTGGTCCGCCGGTCATCTGCCAGTGGCCCGCAGCACAATGGCGAACCAGCCGCTACCGGGGCAGTAACAATCCGGGCTGTCCTTTCCCGCACAATCCGCCAATATCACATTCACCGGCGTACACTCCCCAGCCATGGCGGGTGGGGGGGAATCCGGCCCGGCGGATGATGCCGGCCAGTCGCTCGGCCGTGCCTGGCAGCCTTACCGGGGCGTCTATGACGTGCCCGGGAGACTGCGCCGGTCGGCCACCCTCGCACTTATCGTGTCGCCCGTCGGGCTGATCGTTATCTCGGTGATCCGGCTGCTGATAGTGGCCGACTACAATCCGGTCACGGCCTCGGCGATAGTGTCGTCGGGCGGTTATGTAGACACACTGCTCGGCACGATCATCCCACTGGTGCCCATTTTCGCCCCATACGTCGCCCTTGTACTGCTTTTCTTCAACCGGGTGATACCGGCCATCTTGATGCTGCTGGCCACGGCGTTCATGGCCCCGGTGGTCCCGGCCCGGGCGACCGCCCTCGCCCTGGCCGGCCAGGACTGGCACGTGGTCACGCACCGCCCGCATGCCGTCCTCGTCGTGCTGGGTGGGCTGGCGCTGGCGTTCGGCGGCCTGCTGGTCCTGGAACTCATGGGGCTGGGCTTCGCCGTGATGGCCAGGACGGTAGCCACCGTGGCCTGCATCGTGCTCATCCCGTTCACGGCCCGGCTGTACCCGTTCCCGCTGTCCAACCAGTTCTACTCCGGGCTGATCAAGCGGCCGTGGCTGCCCGCCGAGGCGATCACCCTGACCTCTGGCCAGCGGTTCACTGGCTACGTCCTGTCCGACAACGGCACGTGGCTGGTGGTGCTGGCCGACAGCACCCGGACGATTCACTACTACCGTTCGGCCCAGGTCGCCGCGCAGCAGATCTGCCAGATAGAACTGCGGCCGCGAACCCAGCCCCTCATCCCGCTGTACCCGGCGGACCTGCACGCACCGACGCAGACGCCGGTCTGCGCCCGGTTGCTGACGGGGACGGCGGAGCGGTGAGGCTTACCCGGCCGGCCAGACGCGTTCCGGCAGCGGCCAGCCGGTACCTGCTGCCGAACGAGAAATCGATCATCACGCTGCTGCAGCACCCGGCCAAACTGCTGCCACCGCTCACCGTGGCGATGGGCGGGCTGCTGGCCGCCGTGGCGGTGAGCGCGATCTTCGCGGACGTGAGGTCCGCGCACTACGTCGTGTGGGCGCTCGCCGCGTTCCTGATCCTGCGCCTGGTCCTGGATGTGCTCAGCTGGCGGGTGCAGTACATCGTCCTCACCTCCCGGCGGCTGATCCTGACCTCCGGGCTGTCTGGCCGCCGGGTCACCGTGATTCCGCTGGTCGCGCTGCGCGACCTCTCCTTCGTGCGGTCCACCGGAGGCCGGGTGCTCGGCTACGGCGCGTTCACGTTCGAGGCGGGCAGTCAATCCACCACCGTGATCGATTACATCCCGTACCCGGAGCAGATCTACCTCGAGATCTATGGCCTGCTGTTCGCGGGCGACAAGGACGGCACCGGCGAGAGCGGAGCGGATGCGGGAGCGGCTGAAGACTGAGACCTGCTCGCCGGGCGTTACAGTCGGGCGATGAGCACCGAGGGGGCGTCACCGGGGCCGCTGGGCCGCGGGCTGGCCACCGGGCGGCTGGAGGCGCTCAGCGACGGGGTGTACGCGATCGCCATCACCTTGCTGGTCCTGGACATCGCCGTGCCCGAGAGCACCGCCGCCAAGAAAGACCTGCTCAGCGCGGTGGGCCACCTGTGGCCCTCTTATCTGGCTTACGTGGTCAGCTTCTCGACCATCGGGGCCTCATGGCTGGGGCACAACGTGATCAGCGAGTACCTGGACCACGCCAACGCCGCGTTCATCCGGCTGAACCTGCTGCTGCTCCTGTTTGTAGCGTTCCTGCCCTTCCCCACCCGGCTGTTCGCCGACTACATCGCCGAGGACCGCCCGGAGCGGGTGGCGGCCACGATCTACGGCATCTTCCTGCTGCTGTCCTCCTCCCTGCTCTGGGTGCTGTGGCGGTACGCGGTCCGGGCCCGGCTGGTTCGGCCCGACACCGCCGACGAGGAGGTCCAGTTCCTGACCCAGCGGCTCACCCCCGGGCTGGGCGGGTATGTGATCCTGATCGTGGCCGGGCTGTTCGTCCCGGTCATCGCCGTAGTCGGGTACCTGGCCATCGCGCTGTACTACATCATCCCGTTCCGGCGCTGGAGCCGGATCCACCCGCTCCGTCGCAGGCGGGAGGCCGCCCGGCGCCGCAGAACGAGCCGGCCGGGAGCGGGCTCATGAAGATCGAGGGATCGGTGGCCCTGGTCAGCGGAGCCGCTAGGCCGGGGCAGCTCAGTGCCGCTGCCCGGGGGCGTCAGCCGCGCGGCCGGGTGGCACCCCAGCGGTTCCAGTGCACCACGTCCTGGACCGGCCGCCGTTTCGGCTGCGCCCAGCGGCCCCGGGCCGGATAGCCGAGCGGGAGCAGGCCCATGGTCAGCGCGTCGCCGGGCAGGCCGAGCAGCTCCCGGACGTCGTCTTCGTGCCGGGTGTACAGCGTGGTCAGCGTGGTCCCGATGCCGTGGGCACGGGCGGCCAGGATGAGGTTTTGCACCGCGCCATAGATCGACGCACCGAGCCGGGGGTTGCTGGCCCCGGCCGCGTTGCGCAGCACCGGGAAGATCCAGACCGGCGCGTGGGCGATGTGCTGGGCCAGGTGTTCAGCGGCCAGGAAGGAAGGCCGGCTGAGCCCGTCGGCCGCAGGCGGCGCGGCCAGGATCTCCTCGCGGCGGTGGCTGTAGGCCGCATTCCAGCCGTCCAGGTACCACCTGGCCACCGGCCGCTTGATCTCCGGGTCGGTGACCACCACCCAGCCCCAGCCCTGCTGATTGCCGCCGGTCGGGCCGCGGATAGCCGCGTCGAGCAGCACCCAGATGATCTCGTCGGGGATGGGCTCGGTGGACAGGTAACGCCGCGCCGGGGTGGAGTGCAGCGCGTCCAGCACCGGCAGCGGCTCAGCCCGGTCAGCCATGACCGGCCCGGATGTGCTCTGGGGATCCCGGCGGCGTATTCACCTGGCCAGGCTAGCCCGGCCGCGCCTGCGGCAAGGGACCTGCTGGCACAATGCGACTCATACCTACCGCCCAGCGCGGACCGTTCCGTGGGCTGCCGCGGGAGGTCCCGATCCTCACCGCCGTGTCGTTCACGGTCGCGCTCGGTTATGGCATCGTTGCCCCGGCTATCCCGGCATTCGCCCGCCAGTTTGGGGTGAGCACCGCCCAGGCGGCCGGCGTGATCAGCGCCTTCGCGCTGATGCGAGTGGTGGGGGCGCTACCCGCGGGCCGCCTCATGGACCGGTTCGGCGGGAAGACGATCATGGCCATCGGCATCGTGGTGGTGGCGGCGAGCAGTGTGCTGGCGGGCTTCTCCCGGTCCTTCGAGCAGCTGCTGATTCTGGCGGCAGTGGTGGCCTGGGCTGGCGATGTGCACGGTGAGCGCGCAGGCGCTGCTGCTGGGCCAGGTGCCCGGCAGCCAGCGTGGCCGGGCCAGCGGCCTGTTCAGCGCGGGTTTCCTGGTCGGTGGGATCGGTGGCCCGGCGCTGGGCGGGCTGATAGCCGCCTGGTCGCTGCGCGCCCTTCATCCTCTATGGTGGCCTGCTCATCGTTCCCGCTGTTGTCACTGCCGTTGCCCTGCGTGACCCCGGGCCGCGGCCAGCCGCCAGCGGCAGGCCGGAGGTCCCGCTGCCGGCCGGGCCAGCCCGTGCCTGGCGCGGCCGGGCCTACGTTGCGGCGGCATCAGGCACGTTCGCGGACAGTTTCGCGGCCATGGGGTGCGCAGCGCCATCGTGCCGCTGTTCGTCCGCGACGTCCTGCACCGGTCGGTGCTCTGCACGGGCATCGGCTTCCTGCTGTTCGCCGCGCTGAACGCAGTGGCCCTGCTGCCGGGCGGCCGGGCTGCTGACCGGCTCGGCCGGCGGCCGGTCATCGTCGCGGGCTGTGCCACGACCGCGGCCGGCATGGTGATGCTGGCGCTGCTGCCCAGCCTGGCTGGCTGCCTGACCGCGCTGGCCGTGGCCGGGCTGGGATCGGGACTGCTCGATGTCGCGCCCGCGGCCATGATCGGGGACCTGCTGCGCGGGCGGGGCGGGACGCTGGTGGCCTCGTACCAGATGGCGGGCGATGCCGGTTCCGTTACCGGGCCTGTCGCAGCCGGGCGGCTGGCCGACGCTGTGTCCTACGCCGCTGCCTTCGGGCTGGCCGCGGGCGTGCTGGCGCTGGCCGCGTTGCTGGTCGTCTCCGCGCCGGAGACCCGTCCCCGGGCTAAGTCCTCAGCACGGGTGTGGTAGCCGCGGCGCAGGCGCCGCACGCGGCCGGGTAATGCCCCGTGGCGCCTACCGCAACGGCTTCACGGCCCGGGTGGCTATGTAGCCGGGCATGAACCGCGCCGTGGCGTCGGCGTGGTGCGGCGCCTCGGCCAGGTGGGTGAGCTGGAAGCCCGCGGCCAGCTGGCCACCGATCTGCTCGGTGAGCGAATGGCTGTACTCGATCGGGCCGTCCCGGTAAGACCGCTGCCGCTCGGCGTCGGTCAGGTCGAGCGTGCAGAACGGCAGCGGATGGCGCACCACGAGCTCACCCCGCTCGTCCAGCGCGGCGATGTCGAAGATGAACACATCCGGGTTCATGAAGCCGGCCAGCAGCGCACCGCCACGGCGCAGCACCCGGAACGCCTCCTGCCACACCGGGGCCAGCTCGGGGCAGAACACGTTCGACACCGGGTTGACGACCAGATCGAAGCTGTCGTCGGGGAACACATCCAGGTCGCGCATGTCGCCGAGCACGGTGTGCAGCGCCAGGCCCTCCCGGGCCGCCACCTCCTCGTCCCGGGCCAGCTGCCGGGGCGAATTGTCCAGCACGGTCACCTCGGCGCCCGCCGCGGCCAGGATCGGGCCCTGCTGCCCGCCACCGGAGGCCAGGCAGAGCACCTCTGCCCCGGCCAGGTCGGCCGGGAACCAGTCACGCGGCGCGGGCTGGTAGCCAATCAGCACCACCGGCCAGTCGCCTGCCCGGGCCCGGGCGATGACCTCGGGCCCGACCGGCTGGGTCCATTCATTGCCGCTCTCCACCTCACGGTCCCAGGCGGCGCGGTTATGGGCTACGGGGTCGAAGCTGTCCGGCACAGCGCCAGCCTAGCCAGGACAGTGCCGGTTGCGCTTAGTGACCACCGGGCAGGTAACCATTTGAGCCTTTGTGAGGGACCCGATGCTGGCCTTAACGCTGCTGTTGTCATTGTGGACCGCGTGGCTGCTGATTAGCGTGGTCATGCTCGGGCGCGGCGCGGGAGTGGTGCTGGCGGCAGGCTTCCTGGCCCTGTGGGCTCTGCTCGTCTTCACCACCAGCCTGAGCTGGCGGAATTACCTGATGATCTGGCTGTGCGTACCCGTCGCCATCGCGCTGGGGCAGGTCATGGCCGGCGAGCGTTCGTACCGCGGCGCGCGGCTGGCCGCCGCCGCCGTCTCCGCGGCCGGCCTGCTCTGGCTGTGGCTGGCCGGCGGCGCCACGCACGCCACGTACGTCCTGGCGGCGGCGCTCGCGCTGCTCGGGGCGGCCGCGGTGAGCGGGCTGGGCTTCGGCACGTGCTGGCTGTACTTCTACGGCCCGGCGCGGCAGGCCAAGAAGTCAGCCGAGTCCCGGCGGGAGCGGGCCGAGCAGAGCGCCGCCCGGGCTGAGCACCGGACGACGCAGACGCTGGCGGAGCTCGAACAGGCCCAGCGGGCCTGCCACCATCTGACGGCCGAGAACGCGAGGCTGCGGGCCGCACGTCCAGCGCCACCGCCCAGGAGCAGTCCCGAACCTGGCCGCCAAGCCACGTTCTCGGCTCCCCCGGCTACGGTGCAGGACCCGGCCACCCTGATCACGGTAACCTGCTACGCGCTGCGCGACCCGAAGGCCGATCGGGCCGGCCGTGCCGCGCAGCCGGGGGAAGCGGCGCGCCTGGTGGTCAGGCGGGAGGTGGCGGTGGCGGCTCAGGTCAGCCGGCCGATCGAGACGCTGCGCCGCGAGTACGGTCAGCCGGGGGTCCACCGCGAGCACCAGGACGCCATCAGGGAGGCAGTCGCGAACTACGCCGCGCAGCGGGTCCAGGGCACGGTCCTGGTCTCGCTGTGGCAGACGGAGCGGGCCGTGCCGGTGACTGACGTGGCCGGCCTGCTGGACGGCTCGGCCGGGTGGCTGCGCGGCCTGGTGGCCGACCCGTTGTCCGGTCTGGTGACCGGGGCGGGCGTGCCCGGCCCGGCCGCGTCCGCCGTGGCCGGCATCACCGCGAACTTCGTGGCCGCGCCGATCACCACCCCGCTAGACAAGGCGGCCCGGATCTGCGAACTAGCGGGCATCGTCTTCGGCGTGGCCACCGGCCTGCACCCGCTGGTCATCGCGAGCGTCAAGCGGCTGGCATACGACGAGTTCGGCACGGCGGTCTCGGCCGCCTTCGAGCAGGCGATGACCCCGCTGACGGGCCGCGACGATCCCGGGCCCGACGGGCCAGCGGCCCGGGGCTCACCGGCCGACGGCCCGCGCCGCCCGCCGCCGTTCTACTGGCCCGGGCGGGATGATGACGGCCCGCGCCGCCCGCCGCCGTCCCGCCGGTCCAGGTGGGACGATGACGGGCCAGCCGGCAGGCCCATCGGCCGGTTCAGCTGAGCCTGGCCTCCGGCCGGGTCGGCTCGAACAGCTCGACCGGGTTGCCCGAGGGATCCTCGACCAGGATCTGCCGGCCGCCCACCCCGGTGACGATCTCATTGCGGAACCGGGCGCCGCTCTGCCGCAGCTGCTGCACGGTCGCGGCCAGGTCGGTGACTTCCAGGGCGAACCGGTTCCAGCCTCCCGGCTCGGGCAGCGTGCCGTCCGGCATGGCCTGCCCGCCACCGGCCCCGCCGCCCGGAGCGCTGAGATTGAGCCGCAGATCTCCCCGGGCGAGCATGGCAAAGGCGGGCGCGGGATGCATCACCTCGGTGAACCCCAGGTGGTCGCGGTAGAACGCGATCGCCGAATCGACGTCGCTGACGATGTAGCGGACACTGACAGTGGCCATCGTCGGCACCTCCTCGCCTGGGCCCCTACCCCGATCGGCCGCCCGCTAGCCGGGTGCGTACGCGTACCGGCCGCCGCGGGCAGCCGGGGCCAGCACCTCAGCAGCCCGGGTGGGGACCGTGGCAGCCGGGATGGCGGCTGTGCCGGCGCCCCTCGCAGCCGCACCCCGGTGAGCTGGCCTCGTGGTCGCCGTGACAGCAGGGCAGCAGGACCGCACCGACGCCGGGAATGGCCTGGGCCCCGGCCTCGGCCAGCAGGGCGGCGGCCGCCTGCTGGCCATTTTCCCCGGTGCGGGACATCCGGGCCGCGATCAGCCCGGTCACGATGGGTGTGGAGAACGACGTGCCACTCCACTTGGCCATCCCGTAGAACTTCCTCTCGTCATCTTTGTAGGGCCGGACATGGCATTTGTACGTGCCGGTCGCGTAGGCGTTGATGAGGTCCCGGCCCGGGGCGTACACGTCCACCCAGCCGCCGAAGTTGCTGAATGTAGCGCGGCCCCGCCAGTCGGCACCGAGCGCGCCGACGGAGACCACTTCGGAGAATGCGGCCGGCCAGCTCGGCCGCCGAGAGCCGCTGTTACCAGCCGCGACGACGCACACCACGCCCTTGTACTGCCGGAGCAGCTTGAGCCACGCCTCGAAGGCGATAAGCGGAAGATCAGACTTGGTCGGTGCCGCGATCGTCAGGTGGAAGATGTCCACGCCAAGACCGAGCGCCCCGACGAGCCGGGGAACCAGATCCGATTCCAGCGTGCTGCCCGCGACCGCGAAGGCGTTGGTCACGATGACATCGGCCGCGGGCGCCATGCAGCGGGTGACTCCGGCGACGAATGTGCCGTGCGCCGTGTACGGCGGGATCGGGTCCTGGCCATCGCCGGGGTCCAGGTCGGCGGCATCGCCCATCCGGACCCCGGTCAGCCACGGGTGACCGTGCGCTGGATTGGCCAGCAGCCCGGTGTCGGCCATGTAAATCAGCACCCCGGCGCCGTCGTTGTTCTGGCACACCGAAGGGTAGGGCTCGATTTTGTCGTACACCGACTCGGGTTCCGTGGCCGGGCAGCCACCCGCAGTGCCGGCAACGGTGAGGACATGGTTCGGCGTCGCGATTCCGCTGCCAAGTTCCCGGTTGACCGCATCCACCGCATGGGGCAGGTAAAACTCCTCTTCGCCGTCTGCTGGCTGGCCCAGGGTGACCAGGACCACACCTGCGATGACCCGCCGGATCCGCCCGGGCTGGTTCTCCCGCAGGTCGGTCTCAGTCGGCTGGCCCAGGATTTCCAGTACGCGGTCGAGGTACTGCTCGCGGACCAGCAGCTCGCCTTCGGCGAACATGTAGTCGAGCCCGCCATCGGGGGCTGCGACGTACCCGATCCTGACCCCCTCGTTGTCGGCCTCACCCTTCCCTCTCCCGGCAGCGGCAAAGGCGTCGACGATGAACTGAACCTCATCGGCGACAGTGGCCTCCAGGTCGTTTCTTTCGTTGCCCGCTTCGGTCACGGTCCCCTCCGCCAAATCGACGCTGCGTGTGCGCTAGTGCCCGGATCTGGGTCAAGCGGTGGCGCGGGTCGCGGAGGCGCCCGCTGCCAACATGTAGTGGGAGCGATCGGCCGGCCGTCTGATACGTACCGGCCGGGTGCGTTTGTGTACCGACGGCCACCTACGCTGTGATTACTTTCTGTAGATTACTCTTGACAGAATGTTAAAGGTAGTCGGAGACCCCGGGCGCGCGCAGCATGACATGCTTTAACGAGATATTCAATAGACCGTAAAGATATGAGGTCCTAATATTGCTCCTATAGCTGGGGGGAGCCCTTGTGACCGGATTCGGCCGCCAGGATGTAGACGGCTTGCTGCCGTTGGCCTTGTCCCGGCCGCATGAGGCGCTATCCAAGGCGCGCGCAGTTCTGGCCAAGCAGGCCAGCGGGTATGAGGCATCGGTGGCCCATCAGGCCGCGGGAATTGTTTTGCGCGATACCGGCGATGTCCGTGCCGGGGTTCAGGAGCTGCGAGCCGCGTTGCGCCTGGCTCGCCGGACCGGCTCGGCGCAGCGCGAGGCTGACGTGCTGGCCTCCCTGGGGCTGACCCTCGCCTACGCAGGCCGGACGGCGCCCGGGCTCGCGGCATTCGACCGCGCCTTGCAGTTGTCTAGCGGCCTTCTGCTGGGGCAGGTGTTGCACCGGCGCGGCCTGGCACTGTGGACGCTCGGCCGCTATGCCGAGGCTCTCGGCGACCTGCGCCGCGCGGTCGGCGTGTTGCGGCGCGCCGGTGATCCGGTGTGGACGCCGCGGACTCTGACTGCCCGCGGGCTGGTTTACCTGGCTGTTGGGTCGCCCGATCGCGCTGATGCTGATTTTGTCACCGCCGGGCGCCTGTATTCCGAAACCAGCCAGGAGCTGGAATCGATACACACGGTGCTCAACCGGGCAGAAGTCGCCTTCTCTATAGGCGACCTGCCAACCGCGCTTTCTTACCTTGATGGGGCTGCCTTCCGATACCGGGCGCTGAATGTCCCTACGCCCTTCCTGGGCCACGACCGGTGCGCCGTATTGCTGGCGGCCGGGCTGGTGACCGACGCGCTGGCCGAGGCGGACGCGGCAATACGTGAAACTGAGCGGGTCCGTGGCCCGGCCAGCTGGAGGGCCAGGCTGCTGCTGATGGCGGCCAACTGCGCGCTCGCCGCGGGGCAGCCGGAGGCCGCCCTGGACCGGGCCGGCGCCGCCTACCGCCTGTTCCGCTCGCAGCAGAGTGCCTGGTGGCAGGCACAAGCTGGGCTGGTGCTGATCCGGGCCCGGTACCGGATCGGCCCGGCCTCGGCCCAGGGTCTTCGCGCGGCGGACCGGGCCGCGGGCCGGCTGAGCCGGCTCGGCGCCGCCGAGGCCACGCAAGCTCACCTGGTGGCCGGGCGGATGGCCCTGGATCTGGGCCGCCGCGCCGAAGCCGATCGTCATCTCCGGGCCGCCGCGCAGAGCCGGCGGCGCGGCCCGGCCATGTCCCGCGCCAGCGGCTGGCTGGCCGAGGCGCTGCGGGCCCAGGCTGCAGCCGACCCGCGCGGGCTGCTGACCGCCTGCCGGCGTGGCCTCAAGGTCCTGGACGAGCACCAGTACACGCTGGGTGCGTCGGAACTGCGTGCCCAGGCCACCGCGCACGGCACCGAACTGGCCACGCTCGCCCGCCGGCACGCGGCTGAGGCGCACCGGCCCCGGCTGCTGCTCACCTGGGTGGAGCGGTGGCGGGCCACCTCGCTGACTGTTCCCGCCGTGCGGCCACCCGCTGACCCGGATCTCGGCGCCAGCCTGGCCGCGCTGCGCCGGGTGACCAGCGAATTGCAGGAGGCCCGGCGCAGCGGTGTGCCGCCGGCCGCGCTACAGCGGGAACAGCGCCGGCTGGAAAATGAGGTGCGGGCCCGCACGCTGCGCACCCAGGGCGCCGCTGGCGCCGCCCGGGCCGCGGTCGGCGTCACCGACCTGATCCGGGCCCTGGGCCCCGTCCAGCTCGTCGAGATCGTCGACATCGACGGCACTATGCACGTGCTGACCTGCCGTGGCGGGCGGGTGCGGCAGTTCACCGCGGGGCGCACCAGCGAGGCCGTCCGGGCGGCTGGCTTCGCCGGGTTCGCCCTGCGCCGGCTGGCCCGGCTCCGTCCCGGGCAGGACCCGGGCAGCGCCCTGGCTGTGCTGCACGCGACCGCGCCCCAGCTCCAGGACGTGCTGCTCGGCCCGGCCACGGCCGGGCTGGGCGACGGGCCGGCCGTCATCGTCCCGCCCAGCAGGCTGCACTCGATCCCGTGGGCCCTGCTGCCCGCACTCCGGGACCGCGTGTTCAGCGTCGCCCCATCGGCGGGCGCCTGGCTGCGCGCGCACCGCACCCCGCCGCCGGCCGGCCGGGCGGTAACCCTGGCCCGCGGGCCAGGCCTGGCCAGCGAAGGCGCTGAGGTGCCGCTGATCGCCCCGCTGTACCAGGACGTCACTGTCCTCTCCGGCAGCCAGGCCACGGCCGGGCGGGTGCTGTCCGCGCTGGACGGGGCGTGGCTGGCCCACCTGGCCGCGCACGGCAGCTTCCGGGCGGACAGCCCGCTGTTCTCCTCGCTGCGCATGCACGACGGGCCGCTGACCGTCTACGACTTCGAGCAGCTGCGGCGCGCGCCGTACTGGCTGGTGCTGCCCAGCTGTGATTCCGGCGTAGTCGCCCCGGCCGGAGCGGACGAACTGCTCGGCCTGGTCAGCAGCGTGCTGCCGCTGGGCACGGCCGGGGTGGTGGCCAGCGTAGCCCCGCTCAACGACCAGGCCTCGGTGCCGCTGATGGTGGACCTGCATCACCGGCTCCGCGGCGGGGCCACCCCGGCCGAGTCGCTGTGCGGGGTCCGGCGCCAGGTCAGCGATGATCCCGTGCTCCGCGCGGCCGCCTGGTCGCTGCTGGCCCTGGGCGCGAGCTAACGCGTGGAAAATTCGGCGCGGCCGCAGTATCAGCGTGGGCCCACCGCCCCCCGGGGTAGTGAACGCGATGATCCAAGCCCGGCCAGGCGCCCACGCGGGGGCACCTGCCGCGCCACCGGATCCGGAAGGCCCGCCCATGGAGACTGCACCTGGCCTAGCCCAGCCACATAGAATGGCGGGCAGCTACCGGCTGCCGGGGGGAACGCGACCGGGGCGGCGAGAGGACGGGACCGCGATGCGCGACGACTCTCCCGTCGCCAGGCTGGTGGCCCAGGCCAGGGACGGGGACAAACGCGCCTGGGACGCCATCGTGGACCGGTACGCCCCGCTGATCTGGTCGATCTGCCGCCGTTACCGGCTGGACCGGGCCGACGCCGACGACGTGGCGCAGAGCGTCTGGCTGCGGCTGGTGGACCAGCTCGCGTTCATCCGCGAGCCGGCCGCGCTGCCCGGCTGGATCGCCACCACCACGCGGCGGGAATGTGGCCGGGTGGCGTCGGCGGCGCGGCGGCGCGAGGCGCTGGGATCCGGGCTGGACGCCGAGGACATCCCGGACGACCGCCCCGAGGAAGCCATGGCCGAGGTGCTGGCCGCGGAGCGCAACGCGGCACTGCGGGAGGCGTTCGGCGCGCTGCCGCCCCGCTGCCGACGGCTGCTCGCGCTGCTGATCGCCGATCCACCGGTGCCCTACGCGGAAATCAGCGACACGATGGGAATCGCGGTGGGCAGCATCGGGCCCAGCCGGGCCCGCTGCCTGGACCGGGTCCGCCGCCACCCAGCCGTCGCTGCCCTGATCAACGCCGAACGAGCGGCCGGAGGTGACCCCAGTGACCAGCCAGTGGGCCGATAACGACGACCGCCTGATGGCCGCCCTGGCCGACGCGGTCCGCGCCGCGCAGGCGGTGCCGGCCAGTTTCGCTGAAGCCGGCCGGGCCGCCTACACCTGGCACGGCATCGACGCCGAACTGGCCGCGCTGACGTTCGACTCGGCGGCCGAGCCGGAGGCCGTCCCGGCCATCCGGGCCGAGGAGGCCAGCCCCCGGTTCCTCAGTTTCGCCGCCCCCGACCTCACCATCGAGCTGGAGATCGGCCCGGACGCCGTCGTCGGCCAGATCGTGCCGCCGCAGGCCGGCCACGCCGACGCATGCCCGGCCAGCGGGCCCGCGCTGACGGCCGAGATCGACGACGTCGGCTGCTTCGTGATCCGCCCGCTGCCCGCCTCGCCGTTCCGGCTGCACTGCCACACGAATTCGGAAATCAGCGCCCTGACCACCTGGATCACGCTGTAGCGCGGCCCGCCCGCACGCTCATCCGGCCGCTCGGCTGCTCCGTCATTCACGTTCCACCACGCGAAGCCCCCGTTGCTGTGTCCACGACTCAATGACCAGCAACGTCGCCGCCGGGTTCAGCCGGGTGGCGACGACCTCGGAAATGTCGGCCAGAAACTGGTCCCCGGCAGGCCCGTCGCCGATCGGTCCGGCGAGAACCGCGCGCCCAGCGATCTTCGCCTCGCCCGGCCACTCGGCCTCCTTACCATCCTGCGGATGAAACGTCGGGCCATGCAGGGCGAACCTCGGATCCCGCCGCAGATCCGCACCCTTGCGCGCCCCCGGCATCGACCCGAACCTGAGCTCACCGTCAGCGAACTCGCACTCGATGCCTGAGATCCGCGGCGCGCCGTCGGCCCGCAACGTCGCGATCGTTTTGTGCCTGCCCGCGTCGAACAGTCGCCGGACCCGCGCCGCGAACTCGGGCTCGGCCTGCTCGACGTCCTGCCACGCTGCCATGGCCACAGTATGGGCCAGCCGGGCGTTAAGCAGGAAAAGGTCAGAGCACTACGGGCGGCCACAGGTTGTGCTGGGCGGCGATCGGGTCGCCAGGCCATTCATCCATCGAGTTCAGGTTGTCGTGGGCCGGGTACTTGGCCGCCGCCGGGCCGTCCGCGAACGCGTGCAGCACGTTCGTGGTGACCTTGCGGGTGAACTCGGAGGCCCGCTTGTTGAGGCCGAACAGCCGCAGGTCGTTGCAGCACGCCACCCAGCGCATGGTGCCGGTGTTGAACACCCCGGCGCCGCCGCGGTGGGTGTAGTACGCGGTGTCCGAGTAGCTGTTCACGCCGCGGCACTGCAGCGGGGAGTGGGACAGCACCTCGATCGGCCGCTGCACCGGGTAGCCCGGGTTGACCCGGTCGTACTCGATGCCGACCAGCCCGGTGAACTTGGTGCCTTTCTGCACCCCGGTCCCGGCGTACACCCACGAGTCCGGGGACGCGACCACGTAGTCCGCGTCGGTCGGGTTCGACTCGTACAGCGTGCCGGTCAGCGACGACTCCGGGTCCGGGTCAGGCGGCTCCCGCCAGTCGCTGGTGACCAGCGCGTTGTCCTTGCCGTACATGGGGTCCTGCAGATAGCTGGTCTTGTAGCAGATGACCAGGCGGCGCGCACCCAGCCGGGTGCTGTCGATCCGGGTCCGCCGGAACATGGTGTTGGCGCCCATGAACGCGATGTTCATCCCGGCGTTGCGGGCCGCGGTTACGTGCGCCCGCTCCGGCGGGCTCCAGTACTCGTCGTGCCCCGCGGTGACCAGCGCGCTGGCCCCGTCCAGCAGGTGCGGGTCGGCGTCGATCTCCATGCTGGTCACATAGGCCAGCGGCAGCCCCATCCGCTCGGCCAGCTCGATGGTCTTCCGCTCGTGGTACAGGAACATGTACGCGCCGTTGGCGTCGTACGGCCGGTCCAGGCTGACCGCCAGCGAGCGGTTGCTGTAGTCGGTGATGCCAGCCGGCCCGTTGTACAGATCGTAGCCACCCCAGGTGTTGTACGCCTGCCAGGTCGCCGTCCCGTTCTTGATCACAACCTTACCCGCGGTGCTGGTGGACCGGACGGTGACCGGCACGTAGCGTTGCGCCCCGTTCTCCGCGTCCAGCCGGAGCAGGTAGGAGCCGGCCGGCCAGTCGTCGGTCGGCACGGTGAGGGACGGCCCCCAGACCGCTTCCACCGTGTTGGTCGGCGCGATCATGGCCGCCGCCCGCTGCCGGTGGCCCTTGACCGGCTCCGACTTCCACAGCAGCCGGGCCCGGTCGCCGTTATACCAGCCCATCCGGAACGCACTGACCCTGAACGACCGTGCGGTGGTGGACACGTAGAGCGTGACCGGCTCGCCGGGCAGCACGCTGGCCTGGCCCGCGTAGCCCACGATGGCCATCGGCGCGCCGAGGTGCCTGATCTCCCAGTTCGGGTCGCCGGCTAGCGCGTTCTCGCTGGCCTGGTGGTGACTCGCCGTCTTGGCCGCGGACGTATGCGCGCTGCCGGAAGCCGCGGATGGCTTGGCGTCCGCTGAGCAGCCCGCCGCCACGCCGGCGGCGCCCGCCGCGGTCAGGCCGAGGAACAGCCGCCGCGAATACTCAGAGCCGGATTCCATAAGGCCATCATGGCCCAGCGGGCCGGCCCTGGGGCGGCAGGGCAGCTATGTGATGTAACGAATGTCAATTCTTTACTGGCCCGAAAACTGGTCTCCTGGCGGCCGCGGAGGGTGCACAATCCGGACATGCTCCCAGGTGCCACCGAGTCGGCCGATGACCCGCTCGAGCAGGACGCCCCCGACCACGAGGCCAACGACCCGGCCATCCCGGCCTGGTTCCTGCCCGAGGGCGACCGGGCCAACCGGGCCACCGATCTGCGCGCGTTCACCACCGGGAACCTGGTCCAGCCGCTGATCGACGGCCGGGGGTATTTCGCCCGGCTGTGCGCGGAGAGCAGTGCCGCCGGTGCCGGGGACCAGATCTACTTCCTGGACTTCCGCGGCGACATGGACGAGCTGCTGGCCGGGCCGGGCACCGCGGCCGGGGACGTGCTCGGCGAGGCCGCCCGCCGCGGGGCGGGCGTGTTCGGCCTGCTGTGGCGCTCGCAGCCGCGGGCGTTCCGGCAGTCCGAGCAGGCCAACGCGGAGTTCGTCCGGCGGATCGACGAGGACGGCGGCCAGGTGCTGCTGGACGCCCGGACCCGGCGGGCCGGCAGCCATCACCAGAAGCTCGTCGTGCTGCGCCACCCCGCCGCCCCGGGCCGGGACGCGGCGTTCGTCGGCGGCATCGACCTGGGGCACAGCCGGGGGGACGACTCCTCGCACGACGGGGACCCGCAGGTGATGGAGTTCCCGGCCACGTACGGCCCGCGGCCGCCCTGGCACGACATCCAGGCCGAGGTGCGCGGGCCCGCGGTGCACGACCTGGAGCACACGTTCCGCGAGCGCTGGTACGGCAGCAGCGTGCTGGACCTGCCCAGCCCGGTCCGCCAGCTCTACGACCGGGCCTACCACATGGGTGCGACCACCAGCCGCCCGCTGCCCGACCCGGTGCCGGACGACGGCACCCGGCGCGGGCCGCACGCGGTGCAGGTACTGCGCACCTATCCGGCCCGGCTGCGCCGCTACCCGTTCGCCCCGCTCGGCGAGCGGAGCATCGCGCACGCCTACCGGAAGGCGTTCGCGCGCGCCCGCTGCCTGGTCTACCTGGAAGACCAGTACCTGTGGTCCCGCCCGGTGGCCCAGCTGATCGCATCGGCGCTGCGGGCCGACCCGGGGCTGCACGTGATCGCGGTGGTGCCGCGGTTCCCGGACAACGAGGGACCGCTGACCCGGTGGCCTGCCCTGCTGGCCCGGCACGATGCGGTGCGGGCCTGCCGGGCCGCGGGCGGCGGCCGGTTCGCCGTCTACGACCTGGAGAACCACCAGGGCACCCCGGTGTACGTGCACGCCAAGGTGGCGATCGTGGACGACGTGTGGGCCATGGTCGGGTCGGACAACCTGAACCGGCGGTCCTGGAGCCACGACAGCGAGCTGTCCATCGGCGTGCTGGACCACACCCGGGACACCCGGGAGCCGGCCGACCCGGCCGGGCTGGGCGACGGTGCCCGGACGTTCGCCCGCGACCTGCGGCTCCGGCTGTGGTCCGAGCACCTGGACCGGGCCGAGGGTGACGTGGGTGACCTGCTGGACCCGGTGCGGGCGTTCGCGGCGTTCCGCGCCCAGGCCGAGCGGCTGGCCATCTGGCACGCGGCCGGGCGGCCCGGGGTGCGGCCCGCCGGCCGGGTGCTGCCGCACCGGGTCACGGTGCCGGGCGCGGCCCAGCGGGTGTGGGCCGCCCCGCTGTACCGGACGCTCTACGACCCGGACGGCCGGCCCTGGCGGGACCGGCTCCGCGGCCGGCTGTGAACCGGGTGCACACCGAGCCGGGCGCACTTCGAACGAGGTGCGCGCCCGCGCGGGCGCAGACCCATTGATCTCATCGATCTCCTAGGTCACACCAGCACCGGCATTCGGCTCAGCCCGGGCCGGTCCGGACCGGCCCGCTCCCACCCTTCACGTGAACGGTGCAGTAGATGCCCGTTTTGTCCAGGTCTTGGCGGGCCGGGTACGTGAAAAGAGCCCTCTGGCTGCGGCCACCGCCCCGGTCACGGAGCTAGGACGGAGGTGTGCCCCAGCCTGGCCAGGTATCACCCTGAGCGTACGCCGCCCGGCGGCCGGGGAGCCAACCTGCAGGCCGGTTCAGGCGTCTGTCCAAGTACTGGGCCAGATATCAGGCGGACGGACGGTGGGCCATGGGCAGCAGTGGGTCAGTGAGAAACAGCCGGCCTGGCGGCCGGGCCGTCACCGCAGGCCTGCTCAGCACCGCGGTGGCCGCCGTGGCCGCCGTCAGCATCGGCCTGCCCGCATTCGTAACTCCCGCCGCGGCCGGGGTGACCGGGCCGGCCCGGGCCAGCTGGGCGGGCACCCAGGCCGCCGGGCGGCGCGGCGATGCCGCGTCGATCGCGGTGAGCTGCACCTCGGCTGCGCACCGCAGGCTCGCAGCCCGGCTGGCCACCGGCATCCGGGCGGCGCTGCGCGGCCGCCTGTCCACGGTGGCGCTCCGGGTCGAGGACCGCAGCAAGGACCTGACCTGCTCGCTCAACACCCGGATGCAGTTCGACTCGGCCAGCGTGGTCAAGGTGATCATCCTGGGCACGCTGCTCCGGATGGCCGAGACCCAGCACCGCCACCTGACCGGGCGCGAGATTGCGCTGGCCACCGCGATGATCACCGAATCGGACAACGACGCCGCGTCCGTACTGTGGGCCGAGGTGGGCCGCGGGCGGCTGCAGTACTTCCTCAGCCGGGCCAGTATGGCGGAGACCCGCCCCGGGCCGGGCGCCTACTGGGGCCTGACCCTGATCACCGCGCATGACGAGGCACTGCTGCTGAACCTGCTGATGTACCCGAACACCGTGCTGACCCCGGCGTCCCGGGCGTTCGCCCTCAACCTGATGGCCCGGGTCATCCCGGCGCAGCGCTGGGGCGTCCCCGCGGGCGCGCCGGCCGACCTGACCGTGCACGTGAAGAACGGCTGGCTGCCGCTGGCCACGCACGGCTGGCGGATCCACAGCATCGGCTGCTTCACCGGCCATCACCGCGGCTACAGCATCGTGGTACTCACCGAGGACAACCCGACGATGCAGTACGGGATCACCACCATCGAGGAAGCCGCCGAGGTGATCCACCGCCAGCTCAACCCGCCTGGTACCGCGTTCCTCCCGCCAGCCCGGCCGGCGCCGTCCTGGGGCAAGCCGGACGAGCGCATCCCAGCCCGGGCTGGCGGCCGGTAGCCCCGCCGGAAGAGAGCAGGAAATTTCGCCGCGGAGGGGAACCGCGCTGCCGGCCCGGTACGTCTAAGGGTTGCCTCTTCCCACCTGGGGCGCATGGTGAATGGTCGCCCGCATGGCCCGGTGAGCAGCGCACAGTCGCCGGGCTGTGCGGGCGGCGCCGTGCCGGGGCCCGGCCCTGCGCGCTCAGCGACCCGGCGCAGCCCGGCCAGCCAGCCCGGCGCAGTCGGCCCATGCGCAGCCCGGTCAGTCAATCCGGCGCAGCCCGGTGCGGTGCCGTTCGGCCAGGTCCACGTAGGTCTGCACGGCGTCCTTGATCCAGGCCTGCTGGCGCAGCCCAGCCCCGGTCTTGATCACGGCCGGGACGCCCACGGCCAGCGCGCCCGCCGGGACCGTCATGTCCTCCCGGACCAGTGCGGCCGCCGCCACGACCGCGCCGCCGCACACCCGGGACCGGTTCAGCACCACCGCCCCCGAGCCGATCAGGCAGCCGTCTTCCACCACGCACCCCTCGAGATGCGCCTGGTGCCCCACCACGCAGTCCGCGCCGATGATGGTCGGCCACTCCTCGGTGGTGTGCACCACGGTGCCGTCCTGGACCGACGTGCGCTCCCCCACCCTGATCAGCCCGTGGTCCCCGCGCAGCACCGCACCGGGCCACACCGAGGCGCCCGCGGCCAGCTCTACCCGCCCGATCACCACCGCATCCGGGTGGACGTAGGCCTGCGGATCGATGGATGGCACGGCGTAGTCGAGTGCGTAAATCGGCACAGCATCACTTCCCCAAGCGTCTCAGCGGCGCAGCCTGGCGCAACCCTGCCCCCGGCCCCGGCCCGGCCCCGGCCCGGCCCGGCCCGGCCCGGCCCGGCCGATACCAGGATTACCCGGCCGATACCAGGATTACACGGACACGCCTGCATCCGCCCGGCCCGCGGCTCAGCCGCGGGCCAGCCCGCGGTATACCCGCCGCGCGTGCTCGCCCAGGATCCCGGCCAGCGTCTCATCCGGCACGCCCAGCGCCGCCACCGCCCGGGCGTTGCTGGCGATGCCGGGCACGCCTGGCCAGTCGGTGCCGAAGATGAACTTGCGGCCGAGCCGGCCCAGGTCGAACCGGGCGTAGTAATCGGGCAGCCGGCGCGGCGGCAGCCCGGACAGCTCGATCCACACGCTCTCGTGCAGCAGCGCCAGCGACGCCGCCGCCTCGTACCACCAGCCCCGGCCACCGTGCGCCAGCACCAGGGTCAGCCCGGGAAAGTCACGGAGCACCGGGCTGAGCAGCGCCGGGTCGGCCATCGCGTTGTCCGAGCCAGGGAAGGAACTCGTCCCGGAGTGCACCACCACCGGCACGCCTTCCTGCTGGCACAGCTGGTAGGCCGGGTACAGCGCGGGATCGGCCGCGCTGAACCCGCCGTGCACCGGGTGGATCTTGACCCCGGCCGCACCCAGGTCCAGCTGCCGGGACAGTTCCGCTGCCACCGGGTAGTGCAGGTGTGGGTTGATGTTGGCCAGGAAGGTGAACCGGTCCGGGTTGTACTTGATCACCGGGAGCAGGTCCTCGACCGGCTGGATCCCGGTCACCTTCGGGCTGTATTCGCACAGCAGGATGGCGTGATCGACACCCTCGGCGGCCATCAGGTCATCCAGGGCGGCCGGCACCACGGTGCCATCCTCGCTGTACGCGGCGGTCCAGCCCGGCTGGCCGAACTGCTCGGCCCAGGCCCGCCAGGCGGGCTTGAGGGTGGGCAGCCGCGCCGCGTGAATGTGCGCGTTGACCAGCAGCCGCCCGTCGAGCATGTGCCCCTCCTGCCGCCGCGTCCGTGTGCCTGCGTATCCCCGCGCCCGTGCCACCGCGCCCGTGTTCCGCGCCCGTGTTCCGCGCCTGTGCTCCGCGCCTGCGTTCCGCGGCCGCGCCGCCGGTCCGGGCGCTCGCCCCAGTATCGGCCCTGCCGCCCGGACCGGTGTGCCGGGCCGCGTGTCCAGGGGCGTTAGCCACTCTGCGCGGGCCCTAGGTCAGCTCCGCGAGCAGACCAATGTCACGACTTTCCCGGTCCAACCCAGTTGTTCTTTCCTGGAGTTCTCTGGCACGTTTTCACGTGATACGAAGAGAAATCCACGAAGAACCCGGTGGCTGGAATCAGCCTGTGCCCAGCGGGTCAAGTGGCCGCGCAGGGGGCCGGGCCCGGCCCCGGAAAACGGCCCAGCCGTCAGCGGTGTCTCAATAATAGGCACCCACTGGCCATGCACCGGCGGCGGGCAGGGCATCGCCGCGACCTTCGAACGGATCTAGATTCAATAGAGAAGGCCCGGACAGCGGGCCGCCAGACGGCCGGCGGACCCGGCCGGCGGTCAGGGAGGAGGTGCCCCGGTGTCTGACATGGATGCTGCGGCGCGGCTGGCGGAGGACGCGGCCACGGCCCTCGGGCCAGAGAGTAACCTGATGGGCCAGCTCGACATAAGCGGCTTCGGCGGATCGCTGCTGGCCGTGTTCAACCGGGCCATGGAGCACCCGGCCCAGATCGGCTCGGCGGGCCTGCGGCTGGGTACCACCATGGCCCGGATCGCCCAGTTCGCCGCGGCCCGCGCGGCCGGGCTGGGCATCGAGCCGCCCATCGATCCCGGCCGGGACAAGCGGTTCACCGACCCGGCCTGGACGGAAAACCCGAGCTACGCCGCGCTGCTGCAGTCCTACCTGGCCACCCGGCAGTTCTACGAGGACATGCTCGAGCTGGGCCGCGGCGACCAGATCAGCGACGCCAAGGCGAGACTGGCAACCGGTTTCCTGCTCGACGCGGTCAGCCCGACCAACTTCCTGCCCACCAACCCGGCGGCGCTGAAGCGGGCGTTCGAGACCGGCGGCGCGAGCGTGCTGGCTGGCGCGCGCAACTTCGTCAATGACATGGTGCACAACAACGGCCGGCCCAGTCAGGTCGACAGCACCCCGTTCACCGTCGGTGAGAACCTGGCCGCCACGCCGGGCAAGGTGGTCTTCGCCAACCAGCTGATGGAACTGATCCAGTACACCCCGCAGACCGACACCGTGCACGCCATCCCGATGCTGGCCAGCCCGCCGTGGATCAACAAGTACTACATCATGGACCTGGCGCCGGGCCGCAGCTTCATCGAGTGGATGGTCCAGCACGGGCACACGGTCTTCGCGATCTCCTACCGCAATCCGGACGCCTCGATGAGCGGGGTCACGCTGGACGACTACCTGGTCAGCGGGCCCAAGATGGCGCTGGACGTGATCTGCGACGTCACCGGCGCGGACAAGATCAACATCACCGGGCTGTGCCTGGGCGGCGCGCTGACCGCGATGCTGGCCGCCTACCTGAACGAGACCGGCGACGACCGGCTGAACTCGATCGCGCTGCTCAACACCATGCTCGACTACAGCGAGCCGGGGGTGCTCGGGACGTTCACCGACGAGGCGACGGTGGCCCGGCTCGAGCAGCAGATGCAGGAGCACGGCTACCTGGACGGCGCGCAGATGTCGGGCGCGTTCGACATGCTCCGGGCCAACGACCTGATCTTCAACTATGTGGCGTCAAACTGGCTGATGGGAAAGCAGCCGCCGGCCTTCGACATCCTGGCCTGGAACGGTGACAGCACCCGGATGCCCGCCGCGATGCACTCCTTCTACCTGCGGTCCCTGTACGTCCGCAACGAGCTGGCCATGGGCGACCTCGAGCTGTCCGGGCAGCGGCTGTCGCTGGGCGACATCAAGCAGGACACGTACGTGGTGGGCGCGATCAATGACCACATCGTGCCGTGGCAGACCTCATACAAGGCGACCCACCTGCTGGGCGGTCACGTGCGGTACGTGCTGACCAGCGGCGGGCATATAGCCGGCGTCGTCAACCCGCCCGGCCCCAAGGCCTGGTACCTGGCCGGCCCGGAGGACGTGGCTAGCGCGGCCAAGTGGCGCGAGGCGGCCGAGCAGCAGGCCGGCTCGTGGTGGGAGGACTGGGCCAAGTGGGCCGCATCGCGGGCTGGCGAGCGGGTCGCGCCGCCCGCTATGGGCAGCAAGCGCTATCCCCCGCTGGCCAATGCGCCCGGCAGCTACGTCCTGGGCTGAGCACACCGCACGCTCTGGTTCCCGTGTGTGCTTGACAAATCATCCAGGACGCGTAGTATAGCAAGCACAGGACGAGATGAAGCGCCGAGGAGAAGACGATGGCTACAACCACCCAGGAAGTCCAGGAAGAGATCCTGGACGCGGTCCGCAAGGGCCAGGAAGCCGTAGTGGACGTGATCAAGCAGTGGGCCGAGGCAGTCCACGCGATGACCCCGTCCATTCCGACCCCGAACATGCCCTACACCGACAAGCTGCCGAAGCCGGAGGAGCTGGTCGCCAGCACCTACGAATTCGCCCAGCGGCTGCTGGCCAACCAGCGCGAGTTCGCGGAGAGCCTGCTCCAGGCGACCAAGCCGCTGACGCCAGGCGCCACGGCCAGCAAGAGCGGCACCAAGCCTGCCGCCAAGTAACAAGCTGACCATGCCGCTGCGCGCGGCGGTCCCGTCCCCGGGGACCGCCGCGCGTAGTCATTCCCGCACCGGGAGCGGAGCCTGGGCAGACACAGCCGGAGCAGACAGTCAGCACCCGCCAGCCGGCTTCTGCGTACTATAGTTAGCGATATCCGCCGCGCCGTGCGGTAACTGAGGAGGGGGTGGAGGCCGTGGCTGAGCCGTGGGACAGCCAGTTGCAGGCCCTGGGCGCGTACATCCGCACCCAGCGCAAGCTGGCCAACCTGTCGCTGCGCCAGCTCGCCGACATGACCAGCCTGTCCAATCCCTACCTGAGCCAGATCGAGCGGGGCCTGCACCAGCCCTCGGTCCGGGTGCTCAAGCTGCTCTCCGACGCGCTCGACGTGTCGGCCGAAACGCTGCTCGCCCAGGCCGGCCTGCTGGACGGCGACCGCGCCGCGGCGGCCGGCCGCCACGCCCGGCACGCCGCCGCCCGCCGATCCCGAAGCTGCCATCCGCGCTGATCAGCGACTCACCGATGACCAGAAGAGCGCGCTGATCACCGTCTACCGGAGTATGCTTCGCTCCGAATAGGGTGCTCTGGCACTGTTCGCCCGGGTGGTGCGCGGCAGCCGGATGCCCGGGTGGGCCTGCCCCACCTCGGCTCATCAGCGTAACCAAGAAGTTACCGGTATCTTGCCTGCCGGCATGTGCTGGTGATCGATCATGTCTATAATTCCTACATGGTTACAGGGGAATATCGCTTGCCCATGTTGCTGCCCCGCCCGGATTTGTCGGAGCTTGCCGTCGCGCCACCGAATACCGGTCCTGGCTACTGGGCCGGCGCCCCTAGTGCCGTACTGGGCGATGACGCCATCTACCTCGCCTACCGGATGCGCCGCCCGGTCGGCCGCGGTCGCGGTTACGGCGTCACCGTGGCCCGCTCCACGGACGGCGTGCGCTTCGAGCCGCTGCTCACCATCGGGCGGGAACTGGTCGACACCGAGTCGCTGGAACGGCCCTCGCTGGTGCGCACTGAGTCCGGCACCTGGCGGCTCTACCTGAGCTGCGCCACGCCGGGCACCAAGCACTGGCGGGTGGAGCTGGTGGAGGCCGCGCACCCGGCCGAGTTCGACGCGCTGACCAGCCACGTCGTGCTGCCCGGTGACGCGAAGACGGGGGTCAAGGACCCGGTGATCGTGCAGCGGGACGGGTTGTGGCAGCTGTGGGCGTCCTGCCATCCGCTGGCCGATCCCGCCGAGGCCGACCAGATGGCCACCGACTACGCCACCAGCCACGACGGCCTGGAATGGACCTGGCACGGCACGGCCCTGAACGGCCGGCCCGGCTACTGGGACTCGCGCGGCACCCGGGTCACCGCGGTGCTGCACACCGGCGGGTCGATCGTGGCCTACTACGACGGGCGGGCTACCGCCGCCGAGAACTACGAGGAGCGCACGGGCGTCGCGACCGGGACCGAGCCGACCGCGCTCGTCCCGTCCGGGACCACCCCGCTGGCCGAGTCACCCTACGCCGGCCGTGGCCTGCGCTATCTGGACATCCTCCCGCTGGGCGACGGCAGCTACCGGCTGTACTACGAGATGACCCGGCCGGACGGCTCGCACGAGCTGCGGACCGAGCTGCGCACCGACTGACACCGGGGGCTGGTCAGGCCCGCGGCTGGCCGTTGCGCGCCTGGCGCTGCCCGGCCGGCCGGTCACCGACCAGCCCGCCGGAGCGCTCCCGCGGCTGCAGCCAGTCCGCGAAGTCAGACTCAGTACTCTTCTCCAGCAGCCGGATGTCCGACTCGAAGTACGGCAGCAGCGCCTGGCGCTGCTCCCAGGTCAGCGGCTGGCGCGGCCGGTTGCCCCGCTGCAGCATCCGCTCCAGCGGGGCGGTGATCGCCGTGCCGGTGGTGCCGGGCAGATGCCGGCTGGTGGCCGCAGCACCGCGGAGCAGCTGGGCCGTCACCCGGTGGCCCAGCGATTCGTGCGGATGCGCGGTCACGTTCTCCCTGGGTACCTCGGTAACCACGCCCGGTGGCACGCCCAGGAACCTGCAGATCTCATCGAGCGTCTGGGCCGGCGCATCCACCAGCTGCCGGTAGCGCAGCACCAGCACCTGGCTGCGGCGGAAGTGCAGGTACAGGTGCTCGAGCTGCTCGCCGTACCTGCCCAGCCGGGTGTAGTGCCAGAAGTCGGCCCAGCCTCCCGCGACCCGGCGGTCCTCCTCGCCGCAGGCCTGCAGGAAATCACCGACCGGGTCCAGGCCCGCCGACCACAGATGGGCCCAGTTGGAGTGCGCCCGCTCCACCGGGTCGCGCAGCATCGCGATCATCTTGACGTCCGGGATCAGCTCCCGGATCCGCAACTGCGCAGCCCGGTCATACAGGTAGAACGGCGTGGACTCGCCGCGCAGCTGGCCCGCCGTGGCGCCGGCGAACAGCGCCTCGTAGTCGTCCCGCCGCCAGACATGCTCGCGCCACGTGGTGACGTCGCCCGGGCCACCGCCCCGGGCCGGTGGCGGGCCGTCGGTCAGGAAGAACTTCGGCTCCTTGACTGGCGACATGAACAGCGCGGGGTGGGTGGCCAGCGCGGAGTGCAGGGCCGTGGTCCCGGCTTTGGGTGCGCCAATGACCAGGAAGTCCGGCAGGGGCATGGCGGCCTCCTTTGCGGCTGGGTGCGACGGTGCACGGGGGTGGGCCGCCGGGTTACGGCGGAATTATCTCGATCAATTTAGTAGGATATTGGAGACAAAGAACAAGGTCAATGGCCGGGCCACAACCCTGCCCAGCCGCCCCCCGGCCCCGTTGCGCGGGGAGCACACCGGGTCCAGCCTTCCCCGCCCGGCGCGGCTCACACCCCACCCGGGCACATTGTGCGCCACCTCTCATCAGCCCCCGCGGGCGATGGCCCATTGACAGCCGGCGGACCGGTGCGCTGGGGTTCGTTGTGTGAACCGCAGTTCGCTCTGTGCGCGAGCGCGGGTATGGCTCAGGACTCTCTCGACGAAGAGGTGGAGCACATGAATGCCTGGGACGCGACTAGCTACGAGGGCAAGGACACTATCCTGCGGGTGGTCCGGGAAGAGGCGGACCGCTTCATCGACCTGGCCGGCCGGCCCGGCGCCTGGGAGGCGCCCACCGCCTGTGAGAGCTGGACCGTGCGCGACGTGGTCGGCCATCTGGTGGACACCACCGAGGGCTACTTCGAGGCGTTCGAGACGGCCCGGTCCGGCGGCGAGGCCAGCGCCTACGGGCTGACCGGGATGCACGAGCGCGCCGGGGAGCAGGCCACCCGGTTCCATGACCTGTCCCAGCAGGAGATGCTCGGCCGGCTGCGCAACGACCTGGACAAGCTGATGGGCATCCTGGAGCCGATGGGCCCGGAGGAGTGGACCGGGTTCATGGTCCCGCACTTCTACATGGGGCCGGTACCCGCGTTCTTCTACGCCGCCGGGCAGCTGATGGACTACGCCGTGCACTCGTGGGACATCCGGCAGGGCACCGGGCGCGCGCACGGCCTGTCCGGGGACGCGGCCGACCTGCTGGTGCCGTTTATGTTCGTGCTCTGGCAGTCCACCATCCGGCAGGACGCGGACCTCACCCCGTTCCGCCTCGGCGTCACCGTGACCGGGCGGAACGCCGGCCGCTACCGGATCGACGTGTCGGGCCAGGGCATGACGTACGAGCAGGGCGACGTCGGCGACATGCCCACGGTCATCGACTTCGACGCCGGCAGCCTCGTGCTGACCACGTTCGGCCGCAGCAACGCCGGCACCGTGCGCGGCGACCAGGACATCGCGGACCGGTACCTGAACCTGTTCTTCCGCATCTGAACGCCAGCCCGGGGCCGGCGGGCTGAGCTCGCCGCTCCGCCGCCGGGCTAAAGCAGCCGCACGGGCGCGGGCGGCCCGGCCGCCCGCGCCCGGCTCAGCGGTGCCCGGCCGACTCGGCGTCCCACTCCCCCGGCGGGTGCCCGGGCGGCAGCCGGTGCTTGGCCACCCGGGCCGTGGGGGTGCGCGGCAGTTCGCTGATCAGCTGCCAGTAGCGCGGCACCTTGAACGCGGCCAGCCGCCCGGCGGTGAAGTCCCGCAGCTCGGCGAAGTCCGGGGCGCGGCCGGGCACCGGCACCACGAACGCCTTCACTTCCTCCTCGGACAGCTCGGAAGGCACCCCGACCACGGCGCTCTCCAGCACGTCCGGGTGCTCGTCGAGGATCTCCTCGACCTCGGCGGGCGAGAGGTTCTCGCCGCGGCGGCGGAGTACCTCCTTCTTCCGGGCCACGAACGTGTACGTGCCGCCGGGGTCCACCGTGACCAGGTCGCCGGTGTGCAGCCAGCCGTCGCTGGTGAACGCCCGCCCGGTCTCCTCGGGCATCCCCCAGTACCCGCGGGTCAGCACGGGGTTGCGGAGCAGCAGCTCGCCGGTGCCGCCTGGGCCGACGCCCGCGCCGTCGTCGTCCACCACCCGGGCGTGGTTGATCACGCCCAGCTCCGGGTGCTGGCGCACCGTGCCGAGCGTGCCGAACGGCCTGCTGCCGTGCGGCCAGATCAGCCCGTACGGGCTCTCCGACATGGCGTACCCGACCACGATCCGCAGCCCGAACCGCCGTTCCATCTCCTCCTGGCGCTCCCGGGCGGGCGCCGGGCCGGTGTAGCACAGTCGCAGCGGGGTGTCTGCGTCACCGGGCCGGGGCGGCTGGCGCATCAGGATCTCCAGCATGGCCCCGATCGCGTTGAACTCGGTCGCACCGTGCCTGCGGGCCGCGTCCAGGAAGCCGCTGGCCGAGAACCTGGGCAGCAGGATCAGGCCCGCCCCGCTGGTCAGCGAGCCCATCACTGAGTAGGCCGGGGCGTTGATATGAAACAGCGGCAGCGAGGTCATCAGCCGGTCGGCCGCGGTCAGCCCCATCCAGTACGGGAAGCCCTCCCCGGCCAGCACGTACGCCCGGTGGGTCTGCATGACCAGCTTGGACCGGCCGGTAGTGCCCGACGTCGGGATCAGCACGGCCAGGTCGTCCGGGGTGACCGCGGCGTCCGGCAGCGGGCCGGGCGGGCCGCTGGCCTGCGCCCAGTCGCCGGCCAGCTCGGCCGCGTCCAGCACGCCGAGCGGCGGCAGGCCGGTGATCCCGGCCTCGCGGATCAGCCCGGCCAGCCCCTGGTCGGAGATGAGCGCGCACGGCCCGGTCTGCCGGGCCAGCCCAGCCAGCTCGGCCGGCGCACTGCGCGGGTTGACCGACACCACCACCGCGCCCAGCGCGGTCAGGGCCAGCCAGCTGATCAGGTACTCCGGGGTGGTCCGCGCAGTCACCATGACCAGGTCCCCGTGCCGCACCCCAGCGCCGCGCAGGCTGGCGGCCGCGGCGGCGGCCTGGCCCAGCGCCCCGGCGAAGCTGAGCGTGCCCGCGTCGCTGCGCACCCAGACGCCGTCCGGGTCGCGGGCCGCAGCGTCGGCCAGCACCTGCGGGATGGTCCGGGACGGCGCCGGCTCCGCGGGCCCGCTCAGGACGGCCTCGCGGCCAGGTGGTCACGCCAGCTGTGCTGCGGCGCGAAGCCCAGCGCGTCCCGGGCCCGGTCGATGGCCAGCAGGGTGCCGAACTCGCCCACCCCGCGGGTCAGCGCGACGCCGGGGAAGACCTCGGCCAGCAGCGCCGCGGACGGCCGGTCCATCACCGTGTCCGCGGCGGCGATGATGTAGCTGGCGCTGCCCTTGGCCGGCGCTTCCAGGGCCAGCCGGCAGGCCAGCGCCGCGTCGCGCTCGTCGATGTAGCCCCACAGGTTCCAGCTGCGCGCCCGCGGGTCAGGCCAGTAGCCGGGGAACTGCTCGTAGTCGGCTGGGCCGAGGATGTTGGAGAAGCGCAGCCCGATGAACGGGATCTGGGACCATTCGGCGATCTGGCCGGCCACTGTCTCGCTGGCCACCTTGGACAGGGCGTAGGTGCTGGTCGGCACCGGGTAGTGGTCCTCGTCCACCGGAACGTACCGGGGCGGCACCTGGAATGGCAGGCCGAGCGTGGTCTCGCTGGACGCCCACACCACCCGGTCCAGCCTGGCCTCGGCTGCGGCCAGGAACACGTTGAAGTTCATCGTCATGTTGGTGTTGAACGTGACCGCCGGGGTGTGGATCTCCGGCGCGGGGATGTTGGCCAGGTGCACGACCGCGTCCACGCCCTGCAGCACCTCGGTGGCCTGGCCGTAGTCGGTGAGATCCGCGAGCAGCGGCCGGACGCCCAGGTCGGTGCTGGGCAGCACCCGGTCGGTAGCCACCACCTGGTAGCCGCGCGCCAGCAATTCCGCCACCGTGACCCGGCCGGCCCGGCCACTCGCGCCGGTTACGCAGATTCGCTTCGCCATCCCGCCAGGATGCCACGCCCGGCCCTGGCGGCCGCGCTCAGCTCACCGTAGGGGGCACAGCTGTCCGACGGGTGAGCGCCGCAGGGCGCGGACCTGATGAGCCTGGGAACAGGACCGGCTCAGGGCGTCGGGGTGCCCGCCTGGCCCGAGCCCGGCCCGCTCGGGGTGGGCGTGGCCGACGGGGATGACGACGCGCTGGACGACGCCGAGGCGGTCGGCGACGGCGCCGTGCCCGACGGTGTCGCGGACGGCGAGCTCGATACCCCCGGGCTGCTGGACCGGCTGGTGGGCGTGGTGCTGGAATGCGGGCTGGCCGGCTGGCTGCGGTGGCCGCCGCCGCCCACCAGGTTGCCCACGCTGGTGCCCGTGCTGTGCTTGCCCCACACAGCGGCGTCCAGCGGCTTGCCCACGGACAGCTCGACGATGGTGATCACCACCATGACGCTGAGGAACAGGCCCAGCACGACGCCGCCGTAGGCCAGCCAGCGCCGCCGGCTGATGCCACGCCACCACGGCCCGCTGCCGTCGCCGCTGCGGGCGCCGTCCGTGGGCACCGCGCCGCTGAGGTCGCCGGTGGCGCGCTCGCTGGCGGTGTGCCGGCCCGGCGGCCCGGCGTCCGGCCGGTATGGCCCGGCGTCCGGCCGGTATGGCGACTGGCCGGTGACGGCCGGGAAGACGTGGGTCTCGGTGGCGTCGGCTGAGGTGTCCCGGCGGCGGCTCCCGTACGGGCTGGTCACCGTCTCGCGGGCGGCTATCCCGGCGGTGATCGACTCGCTGGCGGCCTGCCCCGGCTGAGCCTGGCCCGGCTGAGCCTGCCCCGGCTGAGCCTGATCCGGCGGGTGCTCCGCGGCGTGCCGGGCATGCTGGCCGGTCGGCCGGTTCTTGAGCACGTCCCCGGCCGCCTTGAGCCGCTCCTGGGACCGTCTCAGGTAGTGCCGGTAGATCTCGGTTCCGGTGGTGCTGGCGATGCTGCCGACCGCGGCGCCGGTCAGGGTCCCGCCGACACCGAGGTAGGACGCCAGGATCGCACCGGTCAGGGTGGCCAGCAGGCTGGCGATGATCTGGATTGGACTCAGCTGGAGCCCGCCCGGCCGGCTCATGAACTATCCCCCTTTGCCGGGTTGGCTCCCGCCCACCGGCACGGAGGCCATAGCTGCTCGGGGGGAGGCGACGACTGCTTGTCCGGATACGAGCTTATGCGCGCATGTCCGGCTGGCTCCCCGGAACGGGCGATCAGGCGCAGATCAGCTGCTATCTCCAGCACCAGGGATATCAGTCAGTCACACCGCTCCCCCGGTCGTGGCGGTACCAAACACCTGCTCACCGGCGGCCAGCGGGTTCATCCAGGCGCTGTGTGGCCGACTTCACAGCGTTCCGTGCCGCCTGGAGCGGCGCCGCCGCCGGGCGCTACCGTCGGGGAATGACTGACGTCCTGGTGATCGGGGCCGGCGTGACCGGCCTCACGACCGCCATCTGCCTGGCCGAGGGCGGGCGGCAGGTGGTGATCATGGCGGCCGAGCGGCCCGGGTGGACCACGTCAGCGGTGGCCGGCGCGATCTGGGGACCGCACCTGGTCGAGGACAGCGACCGGGTCACCCGGTGGTGCGCCGACACGCTCGGCGTGCTGACCGGGCTGCCCGGCGCCGGTGTCCGGCTGGCCAGCGGGGTGATGGCCACCCGGGCGGCCGCCGGCGCCGCCGACGTGCCCGCCGAGCTGGCCACCATGGGCGGCGGGATCCGGCCGTGCCCGGCGGCGGACCTGCCGGCCGGCTTCGGCGCGGGCTGGCGGTACACCGCCCCGGTCGTCTCGATGCCGGTGTACCTGGACTACCTGCTCGGCCGGTTCCGCCAGGCCGGCGGCGAGCTGCGCATCGGGACCGTGGCCTCGCTGGCCGGGGCGGCCGCAAATACGACCGCCCCGGTCCTCGTGAACTGCACCGGGACCGGAGCCCATCGCCTGGTGCCCGATCCCGCGGTCACCCCGTACCGGGGCCAGGTCGTGGTGGCCGAGAACCCGGGCCTGACCGAGTTCTTCATCGGCCAGCCCGACGGGGAACACGAGATGGTCTACGTGTTCCCGCACGACGGCCGGGTGGTGCTGGGCGGCACCGAGGTCGCGGGCGACTGGTCGGCCGAGCCCGACCCGGGCACGGCGGCCCGGATCCTGCGCGACTGCGCCACGGTCGACCCCCGGCTGGCCACCGCCCGGGTCATCGAGCACCGGGTCGGGCTGCGCCCCGCCCGCCCGCAGGTCCGGCTGGAGGCCGAGCACGCGGTGGCCGCCGACGGCCGCCGTCAGCACCTGCTGGTGCACAACTACGGGCACGGCGGCGCCGGGGTCACACTGTCCTGGGGCTGCGCCCACGAGGTGGCCGGCCTGGTCGCCCAGCTGGCCTAGTCACCCAGCAGGCCCTAGTCACCCAGCAGGCCTAGAAGCCGGGGAACACCTTGCGCAGCCGGTCCAGCTCAATCCCGTCGGCAGTGTAGGCCGGGGTGTGCTCCGGGTCCAGCCGCCCGTAGAACAGCCGGAGCAGCGCCTCGGCGGGCAGCTCGATGACACCGTCCACCTCGGTCCCGTCCTCCCACTCGGACAGCGTCACCGGCTCGCCCACGACGAGCAGGTAATCCCGCTCCGGGCCGGTGCTGCGCAGCCGGACCCGGAACGCATCACCGGCGGGCTTGGCCACGAACGGGAGCAGCTGGGTGATCTGCTCGAAGATCTCCGGCACGGCGTCCGGTGACACCACCGCCGCGGGGTCACCGGTCACCGCCACGTCCCAGGTGTGCATGGCGTGCTCGCTGAGCCGGAGCCGGACCAGCCCGGCCGCGTCCAGCTGGCGGCCGAAGAAGTCCAGCCGGATCACCGCGAGCTGGTCGTCGGTGAGTGCCTCCAGCCGGCTTACGTGCTGCTCGTCCCAGGTCAGGCTGTCGGCGGCCTGGGCCTCCGGGGTCCGGCTGTTCCACGCGTCCCAGACCGGCTGGAACGCTTCCCGGTCCAGCTGGCCGTTCCCGCTCAGCGCGGCGGACAGGTTCAGCGTGGCGATCTCGGCCCCGCTGCCCAGGTGGGACAGGACCTGGGCGATGGTCCAGTCGCGGTCGTAGGACTGGGCACGCAGCTGGTCCGGGCCGAGCGGCCGGACCAGGCCGGCCAGCCGGTCATGGGAGTTGCGCAGGACGCCGATCAGCGTCCGGGGGTCAGAGCTCACGACTGGTCTCCGTTCGGTCTGCGGTAATGGCCAGCAGGACCGGCTAAGCAGCCGGGTGCTGGCCTAGGGTGTGAGGAATGCGGATCGGATTCGGCGCCCCGGTATCGGGCGTGTGGGCCACGCCCGACAATCTTGCCGCGTTTGCGGCCAGCGCGGAGGCAGCCGGGTACGCCTCGCTGTGGACATTCCAGCGGCTCGTGGTGCCGGAAGGCTCGGCCATGGAGCCGGTGTACCACAGCGTGCTCGACCCGATGGTGGCGCTGGGCTTCCTGGCCGCGGTGACCCGCCGGATCCGGCTCGGGGTGGCGGTGCTGAACATGCCGTATCTCGCGCCCGGTTACCTGGCCAAGATGGCCGCCACCGCGGATGTGCTGTCCCGCGGCCGGCTCGACCTGGGCCTGGGCATCGGCTGGCTGCCGGAGGAGTTCACCGTGGCCGGGGCCACCATGGCCCAGCGCGGCCCGCGCACCGCCGAGTACCTCGAGGTGCTGCGCCGGGCCTGGTCGGATGGGGTGACCGAGTTCAGCGGCCAGTACTACCAGGTGCCCGCGGGCCGGATAGCGCCCAAGCCGGTGCAGCGGCCCGGGCCGCCCATCCTGCTGGCCGGCCTGGCCCCAGCCGCGCTGCGCCGGGCCGGGCGGCTGGCCGACGGCTGGGTCACGTCCAGCCGGACCGACCTGTCCCGGATCAGCGAGGGGATCGCGGTGGTCCGGGCGGCCGCCGAGGAGGCGGGCCGCGACCCGGACTCGATCCGGATCGTGTGCCGCGGCGTGGTCCGGGCCGGGGCGTCGGTTACCGTGCCGGAGGGTGGCGGCCGGCTGCTGCTGTCGGGCAGCTACCCGGACATCCGCGGCGATGCCCAGTGGCTGGCCGGGCAGGGCGTGACCGAGCTGTTCTACGACCTGAACTGGGACCCGCTGGTCGGCTCGCCCATCGCCGACCCGGTCGGCGCGGTGGCCCGGGCCGAGGAGATCCTGACCGAACTGGCCCCAGGGCAGGACAGCTAACCACGTGGCTGAAGCATTCACGCGGTCCAGACCGCGTGGCTGAAGCATCCATGTCGTTCAGAACGCCCGCTGGTGGCCATGGCTGAAGGATCTGCGCGGTTCCGGCGGCGAGAGCGGCCCTAATGGGCCGGGGGCAGGCCGGCCTGCAGGGCGATGGCGGCCGCCTCGGTCCGGCTGGCCGCACCCAGCTTGGCCATGATGTTGGACACGTGCACGCTGGCCGTCTTGGGCGCGATGAACAGCGCGGCGGCGATCTCCCGGTTGCTCCGCCCGGCGGCCAGCAACCGCAGCACCTCCCGCTCCCGGGCGGTCAGCCCGGCCAGCACGTCCGGTGCGGCGCCCAGTGCTGCCCCGGGCCGGTGGCCCAGCCGGGCCCGGCGGCCGAGGTCGTCCAGCGCGGCCTGCAGCGGCACTGCGCCCAGGTCGGCGGCGGCCGTAGCGGCCAGGCCCCATTCCCGCTCAGCGTCGGCCCGGTGCCCGGCCTCGGCCAGCGCCTCGGCCAGCCGCCACCTGGACCGCGCGGTCTCGTAGACGAAGTCCGGGCCGAACACCGCGATCACCGCTTGCCACGCCGCCGGGTCGTTGTCCCCGCGCGCCCGGCCGAATTCGGCTTCGGCCCGGGCCAGCCAGCCCCGGCCTTCCACGCCGAGCACGAACTGCGGCCGGGCCGGGAAGGCCGCGCCTTCCCGGGCCGCGTCGAGCAGTACCTGGGCCGCGTCCACCTCGTCCTGCGCGGCCTGCAGGTCACCGGCGGCCCGGGCCTTGCGGGCCCGGTCGGCCCGGGCGGCCAGCCCGACCGCGGCGACCCGGATGACCGGCGGCGCGTAGCCCTTGGCGCAGCCGCCCCAGCCGGCCAGCGTGGCCGCCACCTCGGCCAGCGCGGTCGGGTAGTCCGCCCGCCACAGCGCATGCTCGGCCAGCAGGCCGCGGGCGATGTAGGCGGCGAAGCTGTCGGTGGCCCAGAACGGTTCCAGCCAGGCCCGGCGCTCGGCCACCGCGGGCCTGCCCCGGGCCACGTCCAGGAACAGCGCCATGGCCGACAGCCGCGCCTCGGCCACCGAGGTGACCCGCACGCCGAAGCCGTCCGCGAGCTGCTGCGCGTGATCCCAGCAGCCGTCCGCGTAGTGCGCCAGGTAGTGCATGTACTGCAGGTCCAGGCCGTACGGGGCCAGGCCGAGGCCGTCGGCCTCGGCCCGCCGCACCCCCTCGTGCGCAGACTCGGCCGCCAGCCCGATATCGCCGCTTTCCAGCCGGGCCCGGGTCACCTGGAACGCGGCGCGCAGTTGCACGCCCAGCATGGCGTACGTCCTGGCCTGCCCGTAGGCCTGGGTGAACAGCTCGATGGCCTGTCCCGGCTGCCCGGTCCGCTCGGCCAGCAGGCCCATGGTGACCAGGGCGTCCGCTTCCACGCCGGGCTGGCCCGCGGCCCGGGCCGCCGCGGCCGCCTCTTCCGCGCGGCGGGTGGCCGCGGTCTCGTCGCCGCTGTACATCAGGGTCTGCGCGTGGGTGGACAGCGCCCGGGCGTGCTCCCGGCTGGGCGGGTCGTCCGGGAGCATGTCCACCGCGGTGCGGGCGGCGGTTTCCGCCTCGGCCAGCGCTTCCACGTCGAGCAGGTAGTAGGCGAGCCGTTCGTGCACCCGGGACGCGAGCCCCGGGTCGGAGTTCTCGCTCAGGAAGCCGCGGGTCTGCTTGAGCTGCTGCACGGCCCGGGCCACGTCGCCGCTGGACGCGGCGCAGTTAGCGGAGCGCAGGGCCAGCGTGCCGCGGCCCTGCCCGGCCAGCTGCTCCGGCTCGCTGACCCGGTCCCACAGCGCGAGCGCGGCGTCGTAGTGCTGGTGCGCCTCGGCCGGCGCGGCCAGCTGTTCCGCTTCCTGGCCCGCCCGGACCGACGCGGCGAACGCGCCGGGAATGTCATGGCTGGCCAGGCAGTGGTGGGCCAGTTCGGCGGCCGAGCCAGGCACCGCGGCCAGCCGGGCCGGGTCGGCCAGCAGCTCCGCGATCCTGGTGTGCAGCCTGGTCCGCTCCCCGGGCAGCAGGTCCTCGTACAGCGCTTCCCGGATCAGCGCGTGCCGGAACGCGTACCCGTCCGGACCGGCCAGCAGCAGCTGGCTGGCCACGGCTTCGCGGACCGCGTCCTCGTAACCGGCCTCGTCCAGCCCGGACGCCTCCCGGACCACGTCGTCGTCGATGTGCCGGCCCGCCACCGCGGCGGCCCGCAGCACCTGCTGCGCGGCGCCGGACAGCTGTTCCACCCGGGCCAGCAGCAGCCCGGCCAGCCCGCTGGGCAGCGGCGGGCCGCTCACGCCGGGCTGCCCCGGGTCCGCCGGGCCCGGCTCGGCCAGCAGCGGCCCGGTGGGCAGCGCGCTGGCCGACAGCAGCTCCTCGGCGTAGTACGGGTTGCCCTCGGCCCGGGCCACGATGCGGTGCAGCGCGGCCGGGTCCAGCGGGGCCGCGGCCAGCGCGGTCAGGTGGTCCGTCATGTCCTGGTAGCCGAGCGGCCCCAGCTCGATAGCGGCCACGCTGGGCAGCCGGAGCAGCTCCGCCACCACCGGGCGGAGCGGATGACGGCGGTGCAGGTCGTCAGTGCGGAACGTGGCCACCACGGCTACCCGCTCCCGGTGCAGCACCCGGCTGAGGAACGTGATCAGGTCCCGGGTGGACCGGTCAGCCCAGTGCAGGTCCTCGAGGATCAGCAGCACCGGGCGGCTCCCCGCCAGCTCGGTGAGCAGCCCGAGCACCGCGCCGAACAGCTGCTGCTGGGCCATCCCGGTGATCTCCCCGTCGGCCGGCACGGCGGCCCGGTCGGGCAGCAGCCGGTTCAGCACCGGCCGGGCGGCCAGCGCGTCGCCCAGCAGGCCCGCGTCCGGGCCGGTGCTGCCCTCCCGCAGCGCGTCGGCCAGCGGCAGGTACGGGATGCTGTCGCCGAGCTCGGCGCAGCGGCCGGACAGGACCAGGAAGCCGCGTTCCGCCGCCCGCCCGGCCAGCTCGCTCACCAGCCGGGTCTTGCCCACCCCGGCATCCCCGCTGACCAGCGCGTGGGCCGGGCGCCCGGCCCGGGCATCATCGAGCAGGCCGAGCAGGCGGGTCAGTTCACCGTCCCTGCCGACCAGCCGTTCCGACCCAGCCCGCAGCACAAGAACAAGTATCACAGGCCCGGCAAGGCGTTAAGCCGATACTGGCTCAGGGCGGGCTAAACGGTTATTTTCGGCGCCGGGCGCTCAGCTGGGCACGAAGCTCGCGGGTTGCGGGTCCCCGCGGCGTGGCTGCGGGGGGATACTGCATACATGGACAGCCGAAGCGATGGACCGGGCGAAGACCCGGCTGTTTCCTACCAGGCTGCCGTGCCTGGCACGCCAGTGCTCACCCGCAGCGGCAAGGAGATCGGCACCGTGGAGCACGTCCTCCAGGTGCCCGAGCTCGACCTGTTCGATGGCATCGTGATCGCCACCGACTGGGGTCTCCGGTTCATCGATGCCGACCAGGTAGAACGGATCACGATCCGGTACGTGCGGTGCAGCCTGGATGACGCCGAGGCCAGCAAGCTGCCCCCGCCGGACGGGCCGCCGGTGTTCCGGGTCAATGCGCTGGAGGATATCGGCCCGTCGCTGCACGACCGGCTGGGCCGGATGTTCCGCCGCCCGCACTGGACCCAGGAGAAGTAGCCGCGCGATACCCGGGCGCGCCGCCCGGCCGCGATGCGCTACCCTGGCCGCCATGAGCACCGATTCCCGCCCCGCTGCCCAGGCGCAGCGGCACGCCAGCCCCGCGATGCCTGCCAAGCCCGCGCTTGACGGCATCGAGGAGAAGTGGTCGCGCCGGTGGGAAGAGCAGGGCGTAGTACAAGTTTGATGCTGCCGCGCCGCGGGCGCGGGTCTTCTCCATCGACACTCCCCCGCTGACTGTTAGCGGGGCGCTGCACATCGGGCATGTCTGCTCGTTCACCCACACCGACACGGTGGCGCGTTTCCACCGGATGCGCGGCCGGGCGGTGTTCTACCCGATCGGCTGGGACGACAACGGCCTGCCCACCGAGCGCCGGGTGCAGAACTACTTCCACGTCCAGTGTGATCCCACGCTGCCCTACGACCCGGCGTTCGTGCCGCCGGGGCGGCCCGCGGGTGACCCGGTCCGGATCTCCCGGCGCAACTTCGTCGAGCTGTGCGAGCGGCTGACCGACCTGGACGAGCAGGCGTTCGAGCAGGTCTGGCGGCGGCTCGGGCTGTCCGTGGACTGGTCCACCCAGTACCGGACCATCGGCGAGGTGGCCCGGGCCGTATCGCAGCGGGAGTTCCTGCGCAACCTGGCCCGCGGCGAGGCGTACCTGGCCGAGGCGCCGGCGCTGTGGGACGTCACGTTCCGCACCGCGGTGGCCCAGGCCGAGCTGGAGGACCGCGAGGTGGCCGGCCGTTACTTCCGGCTCGCGTTCCGCGGCCGCCGCGGCGAGGCAGTGCCGGTGGCCACCACCCGTCCCGAGCTGCTGCCCGCCTGTGTGGCCCTGGTCGCTCACCCGGACGACCAGCGGTACGCGGCGCTGGCCGGCGGCACCGTGACCACGCCGCTGTTCGGCGTGCCGGTCCCGGTGCTGACCCACCGGCTGGCCGACCCGGGCAAGGGTACCGGCATCGCCATGGTGTGCACGTTCGGCGACACGGCCGACGTGACCTGGTGGCGTGACCTGGACCTGCCAGCCCGGCCGGTGCTCGGCCCGGATGGCCGGCTGCTGGCCACGCCGCCGGCCGCGATCACCAGCCAGCCGGGCCGGGCCGCCTACCGGCAGCTGGCCGGCGCCACCCTGGCCGAGGCCCGGCAGCGGATCGAGGCGCTGGCCCGGGCGTCCGGTGACCTGCTCGGCGAGCCCGAGCCGGTGACCCACCCGGTCAAGTTCTACGAGAAGGGCGACACCCCGCTCGAGATCATCACCACCCGGCAGTGGTACCTGCGCAACGGCGGCCGGGACGCCGGGCTGCGCGCCGCGCTGATCGGCCGCGGCCGGGAGATCAGC
Organism: uncultured Actinomycetes bacterium; assembly: GCA_963834515.1. Classification (GTDB taxonomy): domain Bacteria; phylum Actinomycetota; class Actinomycetes; order Streptosporangiales; family Streptosporangiaceae; genus RYN-230. The sequence goes on from CAWICB010000007.1 coordinate 1,031,741, forward strand.
TGGCACCCGGAGTACATGCGGGTGCGCTACGAGAACTGGGTGGACGGCCTGACCGGCGACTGGCTGGTCAGCCGCCAGCGCTACTTCGGGGTGCCGATCCCGGTCTGGTACCCGCTGGACGGCGGCGGCCAGCCGCGCTACGACCAGCCCATCCCGGCCGAGGACAGCGCGCTGCCGGTGGACCCGGCCGCCGAGCCGCCGCCCGGGTACGCGGCCGCCCAGCGCGGCCAGCCGGGCGGTTTCGCGGCCGACCCGGACGTGATGGACACGTGGGCGACGTCGTCGCTGACCCCGTGGATCGCGGCCGCGTCAGCACCGGGGGTCAGCCTGGGCCAGATCTACCCGATGGACATGCGGCCGCAGGCCCACGAGATCATCCGGACCTGGCTGTTCTACACCGTGCTGCGCGCCCACCTCGCGGATGGCAGCGTGCCGTGGCGGAACACGGCCATCTCCGGCTGGATCCTGGACCCGGACCGGAAGAAGATGTCCAAATCCCGGGGCAACGTGGTGACCCCGATGGACTCACTGCGCCAGCATGGGTCCGACGCGGCGCGCTACTGGGCGGCCAGCGGCCGCCTCGGCACCGACATGATCTTCGACCCGGCCCAGCTGCGGGTGGGGCGCAGGCTCGCCATCAAGCTGCTTAACGCCGGCCGGTTCATCCTGTCGCTCAGTGCTGACCCGGGGGGACGACGGCCCGGACCCCCCCGATCGCCGCTCCGCGCCGAGGCCGGCCAGGCAGGCGAGATCACCGAGGTGCTCGACCGGGCCATGCTGAGCCGGCTGGCGGACGTGGTGCAGACGTGCACGGCCGCGTTCGAGGACTACGACCACACCAGGGCGCTGCACGAGACGGAGTCGTTCTTCTGGTTCTTCTGCGACGACTACCTGGAGCTGGTCAAGTCACGCGGTTACGGGGAGCACGGCGCCCGGGCGGCCGGCTCGGCCATCGCCGCGCTGCGTACCGCGCTGTCCGTGCTGCTCCGGCTGTTCGCGCCGGTGCTGCCGTTCGTGACCGAGGAAGTGTGGTCGTGGTGGCAGGACGGGTCCATCCACCGGGCCGCCTGGCCCGATCCGGCCGAGCTGCGGGCGCTGGCCGGCCGGGCCGACCCGGCCGTGCTGGACACCGCGTCGGCGGCCATCGGCGCGGTGCGCGGGGCCAAGTCAGCGGCCCGGCTGTCCATGCGGGCCCCGGTCCGCAAGCTGGTCATCTCGGCCGGGGAGGACAGCCTGGCCGGGATCCGGGCGGTGCTCGGCGACATCCAGGCGGCGGGCAAGGTGGACCAGGTGATGGTGGTCCCGTCCGGCTGCCCGGAACCCGTCCACCACGTCACGCTGTAATTTCCGGGGGGGCGACCCCCCTGCCTCGTCGGCGCGCCTTCAGCAACACCCCTGGCCGGCCGCGTCTCTCGAACGAGATCAGGCCGGAGGTTTCTCCCGCGCCGCGATGCGCAGCTCGTGGAACGAGACGCTGAACCCGGGGCCCTCGGGGGCGGCGCACATCACGCCGGCCAGCAGTTCGCTGTCCGGCGGCAGGTAGACCAGCGCGGCCAGTTCCGGGCTCTCGTCCCCCGTGGTGTAGCGGATCTCCACCGCGTCCCCCCGGCGGGACAGCCGCAGCGCGATGTCGTCCGTGCCGTCCGGCAGGCTGGCCACCGCCCAGCTGGACAGGCCCAGGGTGAGCACCGTGCTGAGCCGGGGACGGCCCTCGAAGAACTCCACCCCGGTCTTCAGCCAGGTGCGCTCGTCGGCCCGGAGCATCACGCCGGCCTGGTCGTACTGGCTGGCCCAGTTGCCCCGCACCCGGACTGCGACGTCCAGGTCCCCGGCCAGTACCTCGCCGTAGACGTGGCCGCTGTCCCGGATGTAGCCGTAGCCGGTTACCCGCCAGAAATCGGTGCCCGGATCGACGTTGACCTGCAGCACGTCGCCGGTCCGCTGCCAGCTGGCTGGTTCGTTCAGCCACTCCATGTGCGCTGCCTCCGTGATCTTCCCCGGACCGAGGTTAGCGGAGTGAGGCCGGCTAGTCTCACCCGCATGGACAAGGTGCGCCGAACCGATACTGAATGGCGTGAACAGCTCACCCGGGACGAATACCGGGTACTGCGCGAAGCGGGCACCGAGGCCCCATTCACCGGCGAGTACACCGACGCCAAGACCGAGGGCGTCTACCGGTGCCGGGCCTGCGGGGCCGAACTGTTCCGGTCCGACGCCAAGTTCGAATCGCACTGCGGCTGGCCCAGCTTCTACCAGCCGACCGAGGCGGACGCGGTGGTGCTGCTGGAGGACGAGTCGCTGGGCATGCGCCGGGTGGAGGTGCGCTGCGCAGCGTGCGACTCGCACCTCGGACACGTGTTCGAAGGTGAGGGTTACCCGGTGCCGACCGATCAGCGCTGGTGCATTAATTCGGTGTCGCTCAGCCTGGAGCCCGCCAAAGACTGAGCCTTTTCATCCTGATCTTGGGCGACGCGGCGACGGAGACGAACAGGTCCTCGGTTGGGCAGCATGCGGGATGTCGAAAAGTCTTGATCGTCGGTGGTGGCATAGCTGGCCTCAGGCTGGCCACGGCGTTGCATCAGAGGGGTTTCGCCGTCGAACTGGTTGAGCGTGACAGCGCGTGGCGGGCCGAGGGTGCGGGGCTGTCAGTTCAGCCGAATGGGCTACGGGTGCTTCGGCGGCTCGGTTTGGACGGCGCGGTGACCGACGCAGAACCCTAGCGCGGATCCTGCGCAAACTCCGCTGCTGCCCCTGGTGGGCCGGGCAACTGGCCAAGCCACCCACGTCCGGCCGGCCCATGAGATCGCAGGATAAAAAGGTTCACTGACCAGCCATTCCGGCCCGACACCGCTAAGTTTCCCCACACGGGGGTAATGTCCCAGGTAGCGCAGGTGTGGGACACGCTCCGGGGGGCGCCGTGGGGAACATCATGGCTGGGCTAGCGCGGTTCGCCATCCGGTTCCGGTATGTCATCATCGCCGTCTGGATCATCGCCGGGGCGCTGTGCATCGCGCTGTTCCCGTCGCTGAGCAGCGCGGTCAACACCGACAACAGCTCGTTCCTGCCCGCCAGCTCGCCGAGCATCCACGCGCTCGACCTGGCCGCCCCATTCCAGCCCACCAACGACACCACCGGCACCCTGGTCGTGCTGGGCAAGGGCAAGCTGAGCAGCAGCGACCAGCAGGACATCACCAGCCTGCAGAAGAAGATCGCCAAGGACGGCCACGTGGTGTCGGTGTCCGACCAGGGCCTGTCCAAGGACGGGCAGGTCAGCAAGGCCCAGGTGGTCTTCAACGTGCCGACCTCGAGCACCGACGCGTCGCCGACGGTGGCCGCGGTCCGGTCCACGATGAGCAGCTTCAAGCTGCCCGCCGGGCTGTCCAGCTACCTGACCGGGCAGCTGCCCAGCGCGGTCGACAACCAGAACTCGCAGGCCCACGCGCAGAAGCTGACCGCCGACCTGTCCATCCTGGTCATCCTGATCATGCTGATCATCGTGTTCCGCGCGGTGGCCGCGCCACTGGTCACCCTGCTGCCCGCGATCTGGGTGCTGGAGATGTCCGGCAGCATCATCGCCGAGGCGTCCAAAGCGGGCCTGCAGGTCTCCACTATCACCGAGACCATGCTCACCGTGCTGCTGCTCGGCGCGGGCACCGACTACGGCTTGTTCTTCATCATGCGGGTGCGCGAGGAGATGGCCGGCGGCGCGCCGCCGCATACTGCCATCGAGCGGGCCGGGCGTTATGTGGGCGAGTCCATCACGTTCTCCGCGGGCACCGTCATCGTGGCCCTGCTCACCCTGCTGCTGGCCACGTTCGGGCTGTACTCGGGACTCGGCCCGGCGCTGGCCCTCGGCGTGTTCCTCATGCTGCTGGCCGCGCTCACCCTGCTGCCCGCCCTGCTGGCTGTGCTCGGCCGGGCCACGTTCTGGCCGCGGCCACCCCGGCCTGCCACCCAGGAAGGGGTGTACGCCCGGCTGGCCGACAAGGTCATCGCGCACCCGGTGGTCACCCTGGTCTGCGGCGTGGTGTTCCTCGGCGTGCTCGGCCTGTTCTCGCTCGGCTATGCCTCCAGTGGCTTCGGCGGGCAGACCACCGGGCCGGCGGGCAGCCAGTCGGCCAGCGGCACCAACGTGATCAACAACCACTACCCGCCCGCGGTGGCCAACCCGACCCAGGTGCTGATGGTCTGGAAGTCGTCGGTGTGGAAAAACCTGACCCCGGCCAGCGACGCCGAGACCGACCTGGCCAAGAAGTCCGTGTTCGCCTCGGTGTCCGGCCCGTTCGACCCGAACGGGACCAAGCTCACCCCCAGCCAGCTGAGCAGCCTGTACACCGAGCTGGGCCCGCCCGGGAAGCTGCCCGCCACTGAGCCGGCCGGCACCCCGGTGCCGGCCCAGCAGTACGAGCTGTACCGGGCCGAAAGCCAGTTCATCAGCCCGGACGGCAAGACGGTGCAGTACTACACGTCGCTCAAGGCGGGCTCGCCGTCGAGCACCGCGGCGCTCAACGCCACGCCCGCGGTGCGCAGCGCGGTGACCAGCGTGCAGCACTCGGTAGCCGCCGTGGACAGCGGCGTGGCCGGGCTGGCCCCCGCGTCCTACGACGTGAGCACGGTGTCGCAGAGCGACCTGACCGAGATCGTGCCGGTCGTGATCGTGCTGCTGGCCGTGCTGCTCGGCCTGCTGCTGCGCAGCGCCATAGCCCCGCTGTACCTGGTCGCGACCGTGCTGCTCAGCTACTTCGCCGCGCTCGGCATCGCCGTGCTGATCTTCCAGGTCGGCGCCGGTGAGGCCGGGCTGAACTTCGTGCTCCCGTTCCTGCTGTTCGTGTTCCTGATGGCGCTCGGCGAGGACTACAACATCCTGGTCATGAGCCGGATCCGGGAGGAAGCGGACAAGATGCCGCTGCGCGCGGCGGTGCGCGCCGCCTGCCATCACACCGGCCACACGGTGACGTCGGCCGGGCTCATCCTGGCGGCCACGTTCGCCGCCGCCGGGGTGACCGGTGCGACGACCCAGATCAAGCAGCTCGGCACGGCCATCGCGCTCGGCGTGCTGATCGACACGTTCCTGGTCCGCACGCTCATGGTGCCGGCCATCGTGGTGCTGTGCCGCCGCTGGAACTGGTGGCCGTCCCCATTGTTCCGGCGGGCCGCCCAGCTCGATGCGGCCCCCGCCCCCGCGGCCGACGTGAAAGCCTGACCACTGTCGCTGTCCAGGGGGTCGCCCCCGGAGAGTTACAACTTATAACCGATGTCGCGGAGCAGCTGATGCCGGGCCGCGGCGTCGGTGTCCGTCTCCACGCCCACCGGGGGCAGGCCGTCGATGACCCCGGCCACGCCACGGCCGTCCCCGGCCGTGACCACGATGATGTGCACCGGGTTGGCCGTGGCACAGAACACCGTGCACACCTCCGGTACCGCCTTGACCTGGTTCATCACGTTGATCGGGAAACCGTGTCTCAGCATGATCACGAAACAGTGCCCGGCCCCGATGGCCTGGGCCGCGTGCACGGCCAGGCTGGTCAGCTCCGCGTCATTGCCGGACCGGCGGACCAGCCGGGCCAGCGACGCTTCGCAGAACGCGATGCCGAACCGGAGCTGGGCGCTGACCCCGGCCAGCGCCTCGTGCATGTCCTCCACGGTCTTGATGAAGTGCGCCTGGCCGACGATGACGTTGACGTCGTCCGGCTTGTCCACCGGAACCACTTCGAACCCGGCCACGGTAGCGGGCATGGGTCACACCTCCCTGGATCTGCCCGCCCATCATCGCGCCGATGCCCCGCCGCCTGGGGCAACCAGGCCGGATTCGTAGGCCAGCACGACCGCCTGGGCCCGGTCGCGCAGGTCCAGCTTGGCCAGGATGCGGCCGATGTGGGTCTTGGTCGTCTGCTCGGCGATGACCAGCGTGTCGCTGATCTCGGCGTTGGACAGGCCGCGCGCGATCAGCCGCAGCACCTCGGTCTCCCGGTGGGTGAGCGCGGTAAGCGGGCGCGGCAGCGGCGCGTCCTGCCGGGGCTGGCTGGCGAAGTCGGCGATCAGCCGCCGGGTCACCGACGGGGCGAGCAGCGCGTCGCCGGCCGCCACCACCCGGACCGCGTGCACCAGCTCGGCGGCGGTGGCGTCCTTGAGCAGGAAACCGCTGGCCCCAGCGCGCAGTGCCTCGTAGACGTAGTCGTCCAGGTCGAATGTGGTCAGCATCAGCACCCGCGGCCGGTCCGGGCTGGCCGCCGACAAGATGGCCCGGGCCGCGGCCAGGCCGTCCATGACCGGCATCCGGACGTCCATCAGCACCACGCCCGGCCTCAGATGCCGGGTCTGCCGGACCGCGTCGGCGCCGTCCGCGGCCTGGCCCACCACCACCAGGCCAGGCTGGGCGGCGAGGACCGCGGCGAAGCCCTCGCGGACCATGGCCTGGTCGTCGGCGATCAGGCACCGGGTGGGGCCGCCGGCCGCCGCCCCGCCGCCGGTCATGCCGGGCCGCCCAGCGGGAGCGTGGCCGAGACCACGAATCCGCCGTCGGGCGCCGGGCCCGCGGACAGCGACCCGCCGAGCAGCGCTACCCGCTCCCGCATCCCGGCCAGCCCATGCCCCGGCCGGGACCCGTTCCCGGCCGCGGTTACGGGCCCGTTCCCGGCCGGCCCGGCGGCCGGGCCGTTGGCCACCCGGAGCAGCACCGCGTGATCGCCATGGCCGACCGACACGGTGACCGTGGCCCCGGGCGCATGCTGGCTGGCGTTGGACAGCGATTCCTGCACGATCCGGTACGCGCACACCCCGACACCCGACGGCACCTGGTCCAGCGTGGCCTGCACGGACAGCTCGACCGGCACCCCGGCCCGCCGGGCCGTCTCCACCAGCCCGGGCAGATCGGCCAGCTGCGGTTGCGGCGCGCGGGGGGCGGGCTGATCGTGGCGCAGCACGCCGAGCAGCCGCCGCATGTCGGCCAGCGCCTCGCGGGCCGTCGCGCTCAGCGCGCCGAACTCGGCGCGGGCCGGGTCGGACAGCCCGCTGAGCCGGTACGGCGCGGTCTCGGCCTGGACCGCGATCAGCGACATGTGGTGCGCGACCACGTCATGCAGTTCCCGCGCGATCCGGGTGCGTTCCTCCAGTACGGCCTGCTGGGCCTGCACGGCCTCGGTGCGCTGGGTCTGGGCGGCCAGCGCGCGCTGCACCCGCAGCCGGGACCCAATGCTGTCCACCGCGATGGCTGCGGCAGTGAACACGATGGTGGCGCTAGCCGGGCCGTTCAGGTCCGGTATGTCGGCGATCAGCCACAGCCCCCACGGGATGAGGCTCAGCGCCCACATCCAGCCCAGCGCCGGCCGCGGCTGGCGGATGCCAGCCAGGACGAACGCGCCCAGCAGCGCGGCCACCTGCGGCGGTCCCCACGGCCAGCCGCCCCACCAGGCCGCCGGGACCAGCGGGGCCAGCAGCAGCGCGAGCCAGCCGGCCCGCCAGGCCAGCATCGGGTACCGGGCGGCCAGCGGCAGCGGCAGCACGAGCGCGGCCGCCAGCACCCGCTGCCCCATGGTGGGCGGCAGCTGGCTAGTGTCCGGAACGGCCGGCCCATGGAGGGCCGGCACCCCGTGCAAAGTGCCGGCGTTGAGCACGCAGAGCGCCACCGTGGCCAGCCCCAGCGCGGCGTACGCGGCCCGGCGCTCCTGGCTGGAGCGCCATCGCCAGGCCAGGGCGGGGGCCGGGCGGGCCAGCACCTGAACCAGGGCCGCCCCCCAGCGCCGGGCCAGGGCGGACGCGGCCGCGGTGCTGCCCGCGGCCGGTGCGCTGCCAGGCGTCCGGGTCACCAGCTCAGCGTAGGCCGCCGGGCCCGCCCGCTCGTCACGCCAGCGTGGTCATACCCAGGTATCACCGCCGCGGCCCGGGCGGCCGGGCTGCCGCCAGGGTATGACCGCGGGTCCGGCCCCGTGGTGTGACGACACGCCCCGGCTGGCCGGGCAGCGTGTGGCCCATGATGAACGTTGAGATGACCGGCCTGACCCGGCGGTTCGGCCGGACCATGGCGGTAGCCGGGGTGGACCTGCACGCGGGCCCGGGAGTCTTCGGGCTGCTCGGCCCGAACGGCGCGGGCAAGACGTCGCTGCTGCGGATGATGGCCACCGCCGTGCCGCCGACCTCGGGCCGGCTGCGGCTGCTCGGCCGTGATCCGGGCCGGTACGGCCCACGGCGGGAGATCCGGCGCCGGCTCGGCTACCTGCCGCAGCAGCTGGGCTATTACCCGGGCTTCACCGCGGCTGAGTTCGTGGAGTATTTCGCGCTGCTCAAGGAGGTGCCCGCGGCCCGGGTGCCAGCCGCGGTGGCCGCCGCCCTCGACCGGGCCGAGCTGGGCAGCCAGGCCCGGGCCAGGCTGCGCACGTTGTCCGGCGGGATGCTGCGCCGGGTGGGCATCGCGCAGGCCATCGTCAACGAGCCGGACCTGCTGCTGCTCGACGAGCCGACGGCCGGGCTCGACCCGGAGCAGCGGGTGACGTTCCGGGCGCTGGTCCGCGACCTGGGCCAGCGCGCCACCGTAGTGATCAGCACGCACCTGGTGGAGGACGTCGGCACCGCGTGCACACAGGTCGCGGTGCTGGACCAGGGAAAGATCGTCTATCACGGCACCCCCGGAGACCTGGCCGCCCGCGGTACCGCGCACGGCGTGGGTGACGCACCGCTGGAGCGCGGCTACAGCGCGGTTCTCGCGGCGGCCCGGTCATGACCGCGGCCACCGCCCCGGCCCGGTCCCGGTCCCGGCCGGCCGCCGGCCGCCCCGGCCTGGCCGCGGCCCGGCTGCTCCGCCTGGAACTGCGGCACAACGCCATGCTGTGGCTGCTGCCGGTGGTCATCGCGCTGTTCTGGCTCACCACGTACCGCAAGACGCTGGCCCTGCCGCCGCTCTGGTACCCCCGCGCAGCCGGGCTGCAGACCGGAACCGTGGCCGACTTCACCGCCCCGGTGGCCGGCGCGGCGGCCTGGATGGGGTCCCGGGAACGCCGCCGCTGCGTCACCGACCTGGTGACCATCACCGCCCGGCCCCGGTGGGCCCGGCAGCTCGCCACCTGGGCCGCCACCACGGGCTGGGCGCTGGCCGGCTATCTGGTCTGCCTGGCCGCGGTGTACGGGGTGACCGCGCAGCAGGCTCGCTGGGGCGGGCCGTTGTGGTGGCCGGCCGCGGTCGCGGCCGCCGCCCTGACGGCCGTGTCCGCGCTCGGCTTCGCGGCCGGGACGCTGCTGCCCAGCCGGTTCACCGCGCCGGTGACCGCGGTCGCGGCGTTCTTCGTGGTCGCGCTCAGCACGCAGCTGATCGTCGGCGGCCAGTCCTACTGGCAGATCTCACCGATCGTCACCGGCCCCTGGGACATGACGGCGGCCCCGGGGGTGGCGACGTTCTATCCCTACCTCCCCGACCTGGCCCTGGCCCAGCTGATATTCCTGGCCGGGGTCACCGTGGCCGTGCTGGGCGCAGTGGCCCTGGCGGCAGGCCCCGGCAGGCGACGGCTGGGCCGGCCCGCCGCCGCGATCACCGCCGCCGGCCTGCTGGCCGCCGGCACCGCGGCCGGGCTGGCCGGGACCGGCAGCATGAACCGGCAGGGCATGATCGCCATTCCGGCGCTGCATGACGCGGCCAGCGACCGGCCGGTCCCGTTCACCCCGGTCTGCAGCCACACCGCCATCCCGGTCTGCCTGAACCCGGCCTTTGCCAGCTACCTGCCCGTGACGCTGGCCGCTCTCCAGCCGGTGCTCAGCCAGCTGGCCGGCCTGCCCGGGGCGCCGGCCCGGATCAGCCAGGCGGCCGCGGTTTATCACCAGGAAGCAGGCAACGGGGTTGCTATCGGCCTGGCTGGGCCGCCGCTCACCGGCCGGCCACCGGTCTACCGGCTGCTGCTGCCCGACCAGCTGGACGGACCCCCGCTGACCGCGCAGGCGTGGGCCAGCCAGCTGCGGATCAACGCCGCGCCCGGCATCGTGGCCAGCGTGATCGGCGACGGTCCCGGGGCATCTCCGGCCCAGCAGGCGGTCACCGCCGGAGTCCTGCGGGCAGCCCGCGCCGGCCTGCCGGCCCCGGCCCCGGGGCGTGCGCCGGCCCGGGGCGGTACGCCCGGGCGGCGCTCCGGGCCGCCGCCAGGTCTGCTGCCCGGGCTGACGTCCGTGCCGCCGCCCGGGTCGCCGGGTGCTGCCGCCGCCCAGCGGTTCGCCGGGCAGCCCGCCGCCGCCCGGCACGCCTGGCTGGTGCGGCATCTGGCCGCGCTGCGGGCCGGCCAGCTGACCCTGGCCCAGCTGCCATGACCACCGGCCGGGTCCGCGCCGGGCCGGCGTCCGGCGCCGGGATGAGCGGGCCGGCGTCAACCTGGCCGCCGCGGCCAGGCCTCCGGCTGTGCTGGCGGTACGCCGTGAGCCGGCGGATCCCGGCCACCCTGGCCGTGATCGCGGCCAGCGCCGTGGCGCTGCGCATCGCGCTCGCCGCCGGGCACTGGGACAGCTACGGCGCGCTGCAGTTGCCGCTGGTCTTCGAGGCCACCGCCGCGGCGGCCATCGCGGTCAGCACGGCCAGCCCGTTCGGCGAGCCGGAACGGGTGGCCGGCCGGTGGCTGCCGGTGCTGCGGCTAGCCGCCGCGCTGGCGCTGACCGCGCTGGCCGGTGGCGCGCTGGCCGCGGCCGGAGCAGGCGCCCACCTGGCCGGCGGCCCCCTGGACGTGCTGCGCAACGTGGCCGGGATCACCGGCCTGGGCCTGCTCGGCGCGGCCGTGCTGGGCGGCGGCCTGGCCTGGGCCGGCCCGGTGGGCTACCTGATCGTGGGGGCGTACGCGCTGTACACGCAGTGGCACCCGCCTGCCCTGAGCACACCGTGGATCTGGCCTGCCCGGCCACCGCACGACCTGGGAGGATGGCTGTGCGCCGGGCTGGTGTTCCTGGCCGGGCTGGCCGTCACCGCGGTGTACGGCGCCCGCGACCCGGCCGGCGAGTAAGGCCTGGCCGGCGGGCCGGGCCCGGGGATGATAGGCCCGGGAGGGCGGATGGACTATCAGGTGAGCGTGGCCGAGGTGGCCGCCCGGCCGACCGTGGTGGTGGCCGCGGCCACCACCTGGCCGCAGTTCCCGGCGCTGTGGAAGGAACTGCTCGACGAGGTCTGGGCCTGCCTGCGGGCCGGCGGCGTCACCCGCGGCTGCCGGAACGTCATGCTGTACCGCGACGGCGTGCCGCACGTCGAGGTCGGCGTGCTGCTGGACCAGCCCGTCCCGTTGACCGGCCGGGTGGTGGCTTCGGCCCTGCCCGCGGGCCGGGTGGCGATGACCGTGCACCGCGGGCCCTACCCGGGCCTGGCCGCCGCGCACCGCGCCGTGCTGGACTGGTGCGCCGCGCAGCGGCTGCGCCCGGCTGGCCCCCGGTGGGAGGTGTACGGGCCGCACCACGACGACCCGGCGCAGGTGTGGACCGAGGTCTGCTGCCTGCTGGAGCGCTAAGCGAGCGCGGCGACCAGCTCGCGGATGGGCTTGCGGCGGCCGGTGTAGAACGGGATCTCCACCCGGGTGTGCAGCCGGGCCCGGGCACCGCGCAGGTGCCGCATCAGGTCCACGATCCGGTGCAGCTCGTCGGCCTCGAACGCGAGCATCCACTCGTAGTCGTTGAGCGCGAAGCAGGCCACCGTGTTGGCCCGGACGTCCGGGTACTCGCGGGCCATCTGGCCATGCTCGGCGAGCAGCTCGCGGCGCTGCTGCGGGTCCAGCAGGTACCAGTCGTAGGACCGGACGAACGGGTACACCGACACGTAGGCCCGGGGCTCTTCCTCAGCCAGGAACGCCGGGACGTGCCCCTTGTTGAACTCGGCCGGCCGGTGCAGGGCCAGCACCGACCAGACCGGCTCGCTGGCCCGGCCCAGCGCGGTCCGCCGGAACCGCGCGTACATCTCCTGCAGGTCGTCGGAGGACGGCGCGATCCACCAGAACATGTAGTCCGCGTCGGCCCGCAGACCCTGCAGGTCGTAGCAGCCGCGGGTGACCACGCCCTTGCCCGCCGCCTGCTGGGACAGCTCGGCCACCTCGTCGGCCAGCCCGTCGCGGCTCAGCCCGGCCACCGACCCGGCCGCTTCCAGCGCACCGGAGCCGGTCACCCGGAACACCGACCACATGGTGTACCGGATCAGATCGTTCAGGTCGCGCGCCTTCAGCCGCTGCGGGGCGGCCTCGGCTGAGCTGCCCACGGCTGGGCTCTCCTCAGTTGCTGGCATGGCTCCGGTCCTCCTGCAGTTCCGCCACTATCTGGTCTACCGCACCGCGCGCGGTGGCGATGCAGGCGGGGATGCCGACGCCAGCGTACAGCGCGCCACACGCGGCCAGCCCGGGCAGCGTGGCCAGGCTGGCCTGGATCCGGGCCACCCGGTCCAGGTGGCCCACGGTGTACTGCGGCAGCGCCCCGCCCCATCGGGTGACCAGGCTGGCCACCGGCGCGCCGCGGACTCCGGTCGCGGCGGCCAGGTCGGCCGCGGCCAGCGCGGACAGCTCCGCGTCGCTGGCGTGCAGGATCTGCTCTTCGCCGATCCGGCCCACCGAGCAGCGCACGAAGATCAGGCCCGCCGCCTGCTGCTGCAGATGCGGCCATTTCACCGAGGAGAACGTGACCGCCTTGACCGGATGGCCGTCCACCGCCGGGACCAGGTACCCGCTGATGTCCGGCAGCCGCGGGAACGCCGCGCGCTGGTAGGCCAGGGTGATGATGGCCATGCTCGCGTAGCTGATCTCGCCGAGTGCGGCCGACGCGGCGGCGGCGGCCGGTATCCCAGCCGAGCAGCCGGCTGGCGGGCCGGCCGGGCACGGCCAGGATGACCGCGTCCGCGTCCAGCCACTGCGGGGCGTGCGCGGATCCGATGGTCAGCCGCCAGCCCCGCGCCGTGCGGGCCAGCTCACGCACCATCGCGCTGGCCCGCAGCTCCGCGCCGGACGCGGCGGCCAGGGCAGCCGGCAGCGTGCCGAGCCCGCCGGCCAGGGTGCTGAACACCGGCGGCCGCGGCGCGGATGCCCCGGGCCCGTCCGCGGGCGGCGGCAGCAGCGCGGCCGCGGCGGCGGACAGCGTGCCGTGGTGGCGGGACGCGGCAGCCAGGGCGGGCAGCGTGGCCTCGAAGGACAGCTCCTCGGACCGGCCCGCGTACACCCCGCCGAGCAGCGGGTTGACCAGCCGGTCCACCACTTCCTGGCCGAACCGGGCGGCCACGTAGCCGGCCACCGGGACATCACCGTCCCGCGCGACGGCAGGCAGGTCCGGCTCGCGGCGGGCCTGGGCCAGCCCGGCCGTGGACAGCAGGCCGGTGTGGGCCAGCTCAGCCACGTCCGCGGGCACGCCCATGAACTGCCGGGCGGGCAGCGGGTGCATCGCACCCCGGCTCCAGATCCGGGCCGCGGTCGTCCCGGCCGGCACCAGCTCCGCGCCCAGCCCAGCCGCCGCGATCAGGCCGGTGCCCTCCGGCCGGCGGGCCAGCAGCGCCTCGGCCCCCACGTCGACCAGGCAGCCTGCCACCTCGGCCAGCGCCAGCTTGCCACCGGGCTGCGGCGCGCCGTCCAGCACGATGACGTCGGCTGGCTCGTCCCGGAGGAAGAACGCCGCGGCCAGCCCGGCCACGCCCGCGCCGATGATGGCGATGACCGGCCGGGGCCCGGATTGCTCCACCCGTTCACCCTACGGGTGCCGGATGCCTGCTGTGGGTACCTCACTATTCGGAGGGGCCGGGGTGACGATTTCATATAGCGGCCTGCTGGTGGTGGCGGTGGCCGCCTTCGTGGCACCACTACTGGCGCGGGCTGTGCCGCGACGGCTGGTGCCGGCGGTGGTGCTGGAGGTCCTGGCTGGCATCGCGGTCGGCCCGCAGGGCCTGAACCTGGTCCAGCCGCGCGGCGCCGCTGAGCTGCTCTACCTGCTCGGCCTGGGCTTCCTGCTCTTCCTGGCCGGCCAGGACGTCCGGCCGGAACGGTTCCGCGGGCCGACGTTCCGGCTGGCCGGCCTGGCGTTCCTGGTGTCCGGCGCGCTGGCCGTGCCCACCGCGTTTGCGCTCCGGCTGATCGCGCCCGGTGCGGACGTGCGGCTGCTCGCGCTGTGCCTGGTGGCCAGCACGCTCGGCGTGCTGGTCCCGGTGCTGCGCGACGCCGGGGAGATAGCCACCGACTTCGGCCAGCTCGTGGTCGTGGCTGGCTCGGTCGGCGAGTTCGGCTCGCTGCTGCTGCTCACCATCCTGTTCTCCGCCCAGCCGGAGTCCACCACCGTGCAGGTGATCTACGTGCTGGCCATGGCGGCGGCCGCGGTGCTGCTCGGCGTGCTGCTCAAGGTGCTGTGGCGGACCAGGTGGATGGCCCAGACATTCGCCGACTCCGACGAGGACACCACCCAGCTGCGGGTCCGCGGCGCGTTCGTGGTGCTGCTGGTGTTCACCGCGCTGGCCCATGAGTTCGGCGTGGACGCGCTGCTCGGCGCGTTCATCGCGGGCATGGTGGTGGCCGTGTCGGACGGTGACGAGCGGCCCAGCCAGGAGCGTTACCAGGCCAAGCTGCGCGCGATCGGCTACGGGTTCCTGGTCCCGGTGTTCTTCGTGATGACCGGCGTCCAGTTCGACGTCCGCGCGCTGTTCGCGCACGCTTCCGCGCTGGCCCTGGTGCCGCTGCTGGTGCTGGCCATCGCGGTGGTCCGCGGCGGGCCGGCCCTGCTGTACCGGCGCCGGCTCGGGCCGCGGCCCGCGCTGGCCGCTGGCCTGCTGCAGGCCACCACGCTCACGTTCCCGGTCGTGGTGGCCGCGCTCGGGCTGTCGCTGGGCCTGCTCAGCGAGGCGGTCGCGGCCGCGCTGATCGGTGCGTCGCTGCTGTCTGTGCTGCTGTTCCCGGCCGCCGCGCTGTTCCTCCGCCCGTGGACCCGGACCGGCCACCCGGCGGACGAGGACGAGGCGGCCGCGACCACCGTGTTATCCGGCGGTGCCGCCATCGCGGCGCGCTCAGCCGGCCGAGCTGGCCGACCAGCTGATCAGTGGTGGCCGGACGGCGGCGCACAACGGGCCGCCCTGGGCGTCGGTGAGCCCCAGCCGGCCGATGAGCCGCCCGTACCGCCGGGCCGCGCCCAGGGTGGCCTGGTCGGCGCCGTCCAGCATCAGCTTGGCCCGCCTGAACATGGCGAACGCGCCGGTGCGGTCGACCGTGCCCCAGGACAGGTAGATGAACCGGCCGCCGGGACGGCCCTGGATGTACGGGCCGGTGAGGTCGATCCCGGCCCGGGCCGGGACGCTGGTGGCGGTGAACGCCCAGACCGCGGTGGCGGCGTCACCGGGCTGCACGCCCAGCAGGCCGCAGTGGCTGTCCCGCGGCTGGACAGCCACGTGGATGTTCTGCCGGGCCGTTCCGCCGTCTGGGTACCAGTCACGGCCTGGCAGGCCGGACGCCTCGATGCGGGTCTGCAGGCCGGGCCCCTCGATGCGGATCTGCAGGCCGGCCGCGTCCCGGCCTGGCCGCCGGGCCGCCCGCTGCCCGGTTACCGGGCCCAGGATGGCCGCGGCCTCGTCGTGGGCCGGGGCTGGCCGGGGGCCGGTTCGGTGGCCCGCACTCCTCCAGCGGGGTGCGATGGTGGATGGGGTCACGCTGGTCCGGGTCGGCGCCGTGGGCGAGCAGCCGCCGGATACTGCCCGGCCTGCCGCTGGCGGCCGCGGTGTGCAGCGGCAGCCGGCCCCACTCGGCGTCCGGTTCGCTGACCGGCGCGCCGGCCCCGGCGAGCTGGTCGATAACCTCCAGCCGCTGATGGTCGGCGGCGAACACCAGCGCCCGGATCCGGGCCTGCGGGGTGAACCTGGCCAGCGGCCACCCGCTGATGTCCCCCGCGGCGGCGGCCATTTCCAGGCTGCCGATACGCGCGCCCGCGGTCACCAGCACGTCCACGACCTCGGTCATGCCGAAGACCGCCGCGTGCACCAGCGCGGTGCCGCTGGGCACGCCGCCGGAGCCGGCGCGGACACCGCGTCGATGTCGGCGCCCGCTTCGGTCAGCACCCTGGCCACGTCGGCGTCGCCGTAGCTGGCCGCGGTGATCAGTGGCGTCTCCTGGTCGCCGGGATGCCCATCGACCGGGGCGCCGGCCTCGATCAGGGCCCGGGCGATGGCGCCGGTGCCGGGCAGCTCGGCGGGCAGGCCCAGCCGGCCGTGGTTGAACCGCATCATGGTGATGTAGCCCAGCGGTTCCTCGCAGGCGCGGTCAGACCAGTGCTCGAGCGGGCTGGTGGCCAGTCCGGGGTGCTCGGCCAGCAGCCGGGTCAGCCGGGACGGGTCCCGGTGGTTGAGGGCGTAGCGGCGCTCGACTTCCAGCCTCAGCCTGGCCCAGCTGGCGAACCCGTACTCGCGGGCCAGCGTGAGCTGCGCCGACGACAGGATGAGGCGGTCGGCGGCCGCGTGGATCCGCCCGGCCGCGTCCGCGTCACCGCCCCGCGCGGCGTGCAGCAGGTCCTTGGCCTGATGGCGGAGCTGGTCCAGGTCGGGACGGGCAGGCAGGTCAGGCATGACGTCTCCCTGATCACCCCGTGGTCCGCGGCGGGGCGGGAAGAGATCGTCAGCGCTGCG
This sequence comes from uncultured Actinomycetes bacterium, assembly GCA_963834515.1. GTDB lineage: Bacteria > Actinomycetota > Actinomycetes > Streptosporangiales > Streptosporangiaceae > RYN-230. The sequence continues at coordinate 1,048,311 of CAWICB010000007.1, forward strand.
GGCGGCCGTCCGGTGCTGGAGGTGGACTCTGTCCTGCCCGCGGACCCGGCGGCGCCCTCCCGCGCCCAGCGCTCATCGTATCCGGGCTGGCCGGAAGCAGGCCAGCAGCGGCGGGGTTACGGGCGTTGTGAAGCTGTGATCCCGGCGCGGGAACCAGGCCGGCCCGCCGCCGCGTCGGAGCGGCATGAGAGTGGGAGCAACCAGCTTTACCCGCGTCACCACCGTCATGCTGGCCGTGCTGGCCGGCCTGCTGGCCGCCGGATGTTCCGCGGCCGGCAACTCTGCGTCCTCGTCTGGCCCGGCTGGCCTGCCCCGGGCCGCCGCGCTGCCCGCCCGGGGCGCGCCCGGGCCCAGCGCGGCCAGCGGCGGCGCGGCACTGTCTGACCTGGCCAGCGCCCAGTCCATTATCTACACCGCCAGCCTGACCGTGTGGGCGGCCAGCGTGACCCGGGCCGCCGCCGGGGCGGCCCAGCTGGCCCGCGTCGCGGGCGGCTACGTGTCCGCGGAGAACACCGCGCTCAGCCGCGCCCACCCCAGCCAGTCCACCGTCAGCCTGCAGCTGAAGGTCCCGGTGGCCAGCTACCAGCGGGTGCTCGGGGCCCTGGCGGGTCTGGGCACCCGGCAGGCGGAGTCCCAGCACGCCCAGGACGTCACCCAGACCGTGGCCGACGTGACCAGCCGGGTGGCATCGGCCCAGACCGCCATCACCCAGCTGCGCAAGCTGCTGGCCCGGGCCGGGTCGGTCAGCAGCCTGCTCAGCGTGCAGAACCAGATCAACACCGAGGAGGCCAGCCTGGAGGCGCTGCAGGCGCAGCAGCGCGCGCTAGCGCACGAGACCGCCTTCGCTACCGTCAGCCTGCTGCTGGTGGCCAGGCCCGGGCCGGGCGTTAAGAAGCATGCCCAGTCCGGGGGTTTCCTGCGTGGCCTGGCCGCGGGCTGGCATGGGCTCACCCGGGTGGTGGCCGCGCTGCTCACCGCGGCCGGCGCGGCGCTGCCGTTCGCGGTCATCCTGGCCGCGGCCGGCTTCCTGGGCTGGCGCGGGCGGCGCTGGGTGCTGCGGCACCGGGCGGCGGCCAGCGCGGCCGGGCCAGGCTCGGCGGCCGCCGAATGACCCGTCAGGGGCCGGCCGGCTCGCGCGCGGACACCTCGTGCACCAGGTCGGTCAGCCGGGCCAGCACGTCCGGGCTGGTGTCCGGGAGCACGCCGTGGCCGAGGTTGAACACGTGGCCCTCGGCCGTCCGGCCGCGCCCGATCACGTCCCGGGCCCGCCGCTCGATCACGTCCCACGGGGCCAGCAGGATGGCCGGGTCCAGGTTGCCCTGCAGGGCCTTGCCCGGGTCGACCCGGCGGACCGCCTCATCCAGCGGCACCCGCCAGTCCACCCCGACCACGTCCGCGCCGGCCTCGCTCATCAGGCCGAGCAGCTCGCCGGACGTGACGCCGAAGTGGATCCGGGGCACGCCCAGGCCGGCCAGCGCGCCGAAGATCCGCTTGCTGTGCGGCAGCACCCCAGCCTGGTAGTCCTCCGGGCTGACCGCCCCGGCCCACGAGTCGAACAGCTGCACGGCCGACGCGCCCGCGTCCACCTGCACGCGCAGGAAGGTGATCGCGATGTCGGCCAGCTTGCCGAGCAGCGCGTGCCACAGCGCGGGGTTGCCGTACATGACCGACTTGGTCAGGTCGTGGCCCTTGGACGGGCCGCCCTCGATCAGGTAGGAGGCCAGCGTGAACGGGCCCCCGGCGAAGCCGATCAGCGGCCGGGGGCCCAGCTCGCCGGCCAGCGCGGTGACCGCCTCGGTGACGTACCAGACGTCGGCCGGCTCCAGCGGGCGCAGCCGGGCCAGGTCCTGCTCGCTGCGGATCGGGCTGGCCAGCACCGGGCCGACCCCGGGCTTGATGTCGATGTCCAGCCCGGCCGCGCGCAGCGGCACCACGATGTCGCTGAACAGGATGGCCGCGTCGACCGCGTACCGGCGCATTGGCTGCAGGGTGACCTCGGTGATGACGTCCGGGATCGTGCACGCCTTGAGCATCGGCATGCCGCCCCGGGCCCGCCGGTATTCGGGCAGCGAGCGGCCCGCTTGGCGCATGTACCAGACCGGCGTGTAGGGCACCGGCTGGCGGCGGCAGGCGAGCAGGAACGGGGACTCCGCGAGCGGAGGATTCTGCTCTGTCACATCAGCGATGCTCTCATACGCCCGCCTCCGGACCCGGGCATCTGACCAGGTGACGTCCTTGGGACACGCCGTCCGAGTTCCACCGATCCGTGCGCTCCGCGTGCCACCATCATGGGCAGCCTGGCGCCGCAGCACCCCTGACCGGTGACGGCTGTGGCCGCGCTGATGAGGAGGTCACGACGCCGTGAGCCAGATTACTGTGCCGGAGTTGCCCGGACGCGTCGCGTGACGGCAGGTGGGGACGACGTACGCTCAGATCATGACGCGCGCTGAGGCAGTGCAGCCTGGGGACGCGGCGGCCGGGTTCGGAGCCCTGGTCGCCGAGCTCCGCGAGCAGCGCGACCAGGTGTGTGCACTCCGCCCGGAACTCAGCTTCGAGGACGTCCCGGCACCACGCACGCTGGCCCCGTTCGCGGCCGCGGTAGCCGCTACCGTGCTGGACGGTGAGGACGACATCGCCAGCGGCAGGCTGGTGCTGCTCTACGACCCGGCGGGCCAGGACGGCTGGGGCGGCCCGCTCCGGATCATCGTGTACATCCGCGCTGACCTCGACCCGGAGATCGCCGCCGACCCGCTGATCGGCCAGGTCGGCTGGGACTGGCTGACCGAGGCGCTGGACAGCCGGACAGCCGGCTACGCGCAGCCGAGCGGCACCGTGACCCGGGTGGTCACCGAAGGGTTCGGGGCCAAGGAGAGCGACCCGGCCGTCACCGGCTTCGAGCTGCGTGCGTCGTGGTCGCCGGCTGGCCCGGCCGGCGGGGCTGACGGGGCTGGCGGGGCCAGCCCGGCGGGGACCGGCCCGGACGGCCCTGGCTGGCTGGACGGGCATCTGGCCGCGTGGTGTGACGCACTCTGCGCGGCGGCCGGGCTGCCCCCGCTGGCCCCGGGTGTGACCGCACTGAAGAAGCCGGCCTCCAGTTCGCGGCGGCGGCGTTGACCGCGCCGCTTCAGCCGCCTGCCCAGGAACCCGAGGAGCCAGGCCCGCAGCCCATCCCGCTGCTGGAGCCCCGGGACGGGCTGCCGCCGCTGGTCGAGACCCAGCACGCGCTCGACGAGGCGATCCGCGCCCTGGGTGGCGGCCAGGGCCCGGTGGCGGTGGACGCCGAACGGGCCTCGGGTTTCCGCTACGGGCAGCGGGCGTTCCTGGTCCAGTTGCGCCGCCAGGACGCCGGCACGGTGCTGATCGACCCGGTGGCCTGCCCGGACCTGACCGCGCTGGACGCGGCGCTGGCCGACACCGAGGCCGTCCTGCACGCGGCATCCCAGGACCTGCCTTGCCTGGCCGATCTCGGCTACCGGCCGCGGCGGCTGTTCGACACCGAACTGGCCGGCGCTGCTCGGCTATCCGCGGGTCGGGCTGGGCCCGCTGGTGGAGACGGTACTCGGGCTGTCCCTGGAGAAAGGCCATGCCGCCGCGGACTGGTCCACCCGCCCGCTGCCCGAGGACTGGCTCCGCTACGCCGCGCTCGACGTCGAGGTCCTGGTCGACCTGCGCGATGTGCTGGCCGGGCAACTGGTGGACCAGGGCAAGGACGAATGGGCCCGGCAGGAGTTCACCGCCGTCCTCAACGCCGGGCCGCCGTCACCGCGGCCTGACCCGTGGCGGCGCACTTCGGGCATCCACCGCGTCCGCACCCGCCGCGGCCTGGCCATCGTCCGGGAACTGTGGCTGGAGCGGGACCGGATCGCGCAGCGCCGGGACCTGTCCCCGGGCCGGGTGCTGCCCGATTCGGCCATCATCGAGGCGGCCCGGGCGGCGCCGGCCAGCATGAACGAGCTGATCGGGGTGCCCGGGTTCCGGGGCCGGGGCGCCAAGCGGCATGCCGCCGAGTGGTTCGCCGCGATCCGCCGGGCGAACCAGGAGATGGAGCAGCAGCTGCCCCGGCCGTCCGGGCAGACCTCGGACGGCCCGCCGCCCGCGCACCGCTGGCACGAGCGGGACCCGGAAGCGGCCAAGCGGCTGGCTGCGGTGCGCACCGTGGTCGCGGCCCTGGCCGACGAGCACCGGCTGCCCGCCGAGAACCTGGTCCAGCCGGACGCCGTGCGCCGTCTGTCCTGGCAGCCTCCCGAACCGGTCAGCGCCGAGCGGGTCGCGGCCCATCTGACCGGCTACGGTGCCCGGCCCTGGCAGGTAGGCCTGGTCTCGGTGCCTATCACCGGCGCCCTGCTCCGGCTGGCCGAAAAGGACGACGAGTAACAGCGGCCCGTTTCCCCGGGAGGGCGCCACCGGGACCCGCCCGGCCGGCCCGTTCACCACGCTGGCCGTCGGGACGGCATCACCGACGCGGAGGAGTTATGGCCCAGGCGGAGACCGGCGCGGAGATCCGGGCCCTGCTGTCCGCACTGAACGCCCAGCGCGATCACGTGCTCGGCATCCTGGAAGGGCTGCCCGAGGAGGCGCTGCGGCGGCCGGTGCTGCCGTCGGCCTGGACCTGCCTGGGGCTGGTCCGGCATCTGGCCCTCGACGTGGAACGGTTCTGGTTCCGCGCCGTGGTGGCCGGCGAGCAGGTGGACCTGGAAACCGGGGACGGCGGGTGGCGGGTCTCCCCCGGCGTGACCGCGGAGGCTATCTTCGGGCTGTACCGGCAGGAGACGGAGCTGGCGGACGCCATCATCGCTGGCCGGGCCCCCGACGCGGAACCCGGCTGGTGGCCGGCCGAGATCTTTCCCGGGCTGCCCCCCCGCCCGCTGCGGGACACGGTCCTGCACGTGATGGCCGAGACCGCCTGCCACACAGGGCACCTCGACGCGGTGCGCGAGCTCATCGACGGCCGGACCTGGCTGGTGCTCACCGAGTGACCGGGCACCGGTCTTGACAGGGTCCAGGGACGGGTCTAGCTTCCCCATCATTGATAAGAAACTTTCCTAATAAGCGCAATGGCTCGTGCTCCGCTCGCTCGTGTAGTGCCGTCCGCTCGTGCCCGTCACCGCAGGAAAGCTGGCCTCATGTCCCGGTTGCGTTCGTTCCGCGCGGTGGCGGCACTCGCCGCGGCCGCGCTCACCCTGCCGCTGCTCACCATCACTGCCGGTGCCTCCGCCGCCACCCAGGCCAGCTCCCCGGCCTGGGGCGGCGGGCTGCCCGCGCACATCTTCGCCCCCTACTTCGAGGCGTACCTCCCCGGCAGCCCGGCCAAGGTGGCCGCGGAATCCGGCGCCCGCTACCTCACCCTGGCCTTCATCCAGACCCCGAAGAAGGGGTCGTGCACCATCGACTGGAATGGTGACCGAGCCACCCCGATCTCCTGGTCGGTGTACGGCCGCGACATCGCGGCCATCCGCGCAGCCGGCGGCGACGTGATCCCGTCGTTCGGCGGCTACTCGGCCGACCATGACGGCACCGAGATCGCAGACAGCTGCCACAGCGTGCCGAAGATCGCCGCCGCCTACGAGAAGGTGATCACGACCTATCACGTGACCCGGCTCGACCTGGACACCGAGGACAACTCGCTGACCAACAAGGCGGGCATCAACCGGCGTAACGCCGCCATCCGGCTGGTCGAGCAGTGGGCCGCCCGGTGCCACCGCCGGGTGCAGTTCGTCTACACGCTGCCCACCAACGTGGCCGGCCTCGACCCCACCGGGGTCTCCGTGCTGCGCAGCGCGGTAGCGCACCAGGCCCGGATCGACATCGTGAACATCATGACGTTCGACTACTACGACAACAAGCCGCACGAGATGGCGCGGGACACGATGACCGCCGCCGGCCACCTGTTCAGCACGCTGCACCGGCTCTACCCGGCGAAGTCCGCGGCCCAGCTCTGGCACATGATCGGCGTCACCGAGATGATCGGCATCGACGACTTCGGGCCGCCGGAGGTGTTCAAGCTCAGCGACGGTCCGGTGGTCCTGCACTGGGCCACCGCCGAGGGCCTGGGCGAGCTGTCGTTCTGGGCCCTGCAGCGGGACAACGGCGGCTGCCCGGGCACCGCGGGCAGCAACACCTGCTCCGGCCTCAAGCAGCCCGCCTGGGCGTTCAGCCACATCTTCGCGCCGTTCACCCGCTGGTAGCGGGCTGGGCTGAACTGTCGGTACCCGGGCGTACTGTCGGATCCGCAGGCAGCGTGACCGGCCGGCCAACAGCGGCCGGCCGGCGACGGAAGGCGGTAGCAGGGATGCCCGGAGTTGCTGCGCCCAGCCCGCGGCGGGACCGGCCGGCCGCGGCCGGGCTGGCCTGGGCCACGCTGAGCTCGCCGGTCGGGCCGCTGGCCGTGGGCTGCAGCGCGGCCGGGGTAGCCCAGGTGCGGTTCCAGACGTCGCCCCGGGACCGGTTCCGGGCCGGGCTGCCGGGCCGCCCGGGCGGGACCGGTCAGCAGGCCCGGGACGAGCTGCTGGCTGCGGCCCGGGATCAGCTGGCCGAGTACTTCGCCGGGCAGCGCACGGTCTTCGACGTGCCGATCGACTGGGCTGGCGCGTCGGCCGCCCAGCACCAGGTGCTGGACACGCTGTTCCGCGCGGTCGGCTATGGCGAGACGGTCACCTACGGGGAACTGGCCCAGCGCGCGGTGGCCGGGCCGGACGGGATCTCGCTGCCGGCCCGCGCCATCGGCGGGATCATGGGCTCGAACCCGATCCCGGTGGTCGTGCCCTGCCACCGGGTCGTCGCGGGCAGCGGGCTCGGCGGGTACAGCGGCGGCACCGGCATCGAGGTCAAGCGGTGGCTGCTCATCTTCGAGGGTGCGCTGCCCGCCACGCTGGACTGGACCGCGGCCGGGATCTGACCGGCCCGCTCACCGGGCCGGGGCGTGGTGACGTTCCGCGCAGGCCAGCGTGTTCCAGCCGATCTGCAGCACCCAGAACCCGGCCAGCGGCAGCGGGCCGCCGTCGGGCGGTTTCGCGCCGAGCACCGCGCAGGCCCCCTCCAGGATCACCGGCAGGTTCTCCCGGTGCAGGCAGAGCACCGCGGGCAGCGCCCCGGCCAGGATCTCGTCGGTCCGGCGCCGCGCGTCGCTGGCCGACCCGAGACCGACCGTGAAGGCCGGCACCTCCTGAACGGACATGGCGGCTTCAGCGGCGTACGGCCGGACGGTGGCCACGCATCGCTCGGCCGCCGAGCTGAACACCCGGGCCGGGCCGTAGCAGCGCAGCAGCCAGGCCAGCAGGCGGGCCTGCTCGCGTCCCGCCGGGTCCAGCGGCCGGGCCAGGTCATCGGAGTGGCCGGCGTCCTGCCACTCCGCCCTGCTGCCCGCCGAGGCGTGCCGGGTCAGGATCAGCGGGACAGTGTCCGGCGGCCCGGCCGCGAACTCGTCGAGCACCACGGTGTCGTGCGGGTAGCTCAGCCGCTGCCGCGCGGCCGCCACATCCAGCCAGTCCAGCCGGTCCACCTCATCGTTGGGGGTGAACCCGGCCTGATGCACGTCGGCCGCCTTGGCCGCCCAGTAGTCCACCACCTTGAGCCGGCCGGTCGCCACCGGGTAGCGGGTGGACGGCAGCCGCCGGCCGAGGATGACCCGGATCCCGGTCTCCTCGGCTACCTCACGGACCGCGGTCAGCAGGACATGCTCACCTGGCTCGCACTTACCCTTGGGCAGGCTCCAGTCGTCGTACTTCGGCCGGTGCACCGCGGCCACCTGCGGGCCATCCACCCCGGGCCGCCAGAGCACCGCCCCGGCCGCCCGGATCTCCCCTTCGGCAGTTCCGTGGCCCGTGACCATCAGCCGTCGGCGAGGTGACCGCGTCGCTCTAGCAGGTAGGACTGCAGATCCCGCAACGGCTTGCCCTCCGCGTCCAGATGGTGCCTGGTCCAGGTGCCGTCCCCGGCCAGCCACCAGGAACTGGTTGAGTCGTCCATGGCCATGTCGATCAGCGTCAGCAGGTCCCGCTTGTGCTCGGCGTCCTTGACCGTGCAGAGCAGCTCCACCCGGCGGTCCAGGTTACGGTGCATCAGGTCGGCGCTGCCGATCCAGACCTCAGTATCCTCACCATCGCCCGCGCCGAACGCGTAGATCCGTGAATGTTCCAGGAACCGGCCGAGAATACTGCGCACCCGGATGGTCTCCGACAGCCCCGGCAGCCCGGGGCGCAGCGAGCAGATGCCGCGCACCCACACGTCCACCGGTACCCCGGCCCGCGACGCCTGGTACAGCGCGTCGATCACCGCCTCGTCGATGATGGCGTTGCACTTGAGCCGGATCCGGGCCGGCTGGCCCGACTGGTGCAGCTCGGTCTGCCGGCTGATCCGCTCCAGCAGGCCCGGCCGGATCGCCTGCGGCGCGACCAGGAACCGGCGGTAGGCGTTCTTCCGGCTGTACGCGGTCAGGTGGTTGAACAGGTCGGTGGAGTCGGAGCCGACGGTGGGATCCGAGGTCAGCAGGCCACAGTCCTCGTACAGCCGCGCGGTCGAGGGGTTGTAGTTCCCGGTGCCGATGTGGCAGTAGCGGCGCAGTGACCCGTCCGGTTCCTCCCGCACGACCAGGACCATCTTGCAGTGCGTCTTCATGCCGGGCACCCCGTAGACCACGTGGCAGCCGGCTTCCTCAAGCTTGCGGGCCCAGATGATGTTGGCCCGCTCGTCGAACCGCGCCTTCAGCTCGACCACCACCACGACCTGCTTGCCCGCCTCGGCCGCGTCGATCAGCGCGTCCACGATCGGCGACGAGTCGCTGGTCCGGTACAGCGTCTGCTTGATGGCCTGCACCCGCGGGTCCGCGGCCGCTTCCACGGTCAGCCGTTCCACGGTGGCGCTGAACGAGTCGTACGGGTGGTGCACCAGCACATCACCGCGGTCCAGCGTGGTGAACACGTCGCTGTCCTGGGGCAGCGCCGACTCCCGGGGCACGAACGGCGGGTACTTGAGCCGCCGGATGCTCAGGTCAGCGATCGCGTTGAGCCCGGTCAGGTCGAGCGGGCCGGGCAGGTGGTAGACCGCGCGGCTGTCCACGCCCAGCTCGGTGACCAGCCGTTCGAGCACGTCGGCCGACATGGTTTCCTCGACCTCGAGCCGCACCGCGGGCTCGAACCGGCGGCGCAGCAGCTCCCGCTCCAGCGACTGCATGAGATCTTCGGTGACGTCCTCGTCGATCTCCAGCTCGCGGTTCCTGGTCACCCGGAACACGTGGTGCTCCAGGATGTCCAGGCCGACGAACAGCTCGTCGAGGTGCGCGGCGATCACGTCTTCCAGCGGCACGAACCGGTACCGGCCCACGCTCAGGAACCGGGGCAGCAGCGGCGGCACCTTGACCCGGGCGAACACGGTCGCGCCGGTCTCCGGCTCGGCGATCATGACGGCCAGGCTGAGCGACAGGCCCGAGATGTACGGGAACGGGTGGGCGGGGTCCACCACCAGCGGGGTCAGCACCGGGTAGATCCGGTCCCGGAACAGTTTCTGCAGGCCGCGCTGCTCTTCCTCGGACAGTTCCTTCCAGCGCAGGATCTCGATGCCCTGCTCGGCCAGCAGCGGCCGGATGGCGGTGCTGAAGTATTCCGCGTGCCGCAGGCTGAGCTCGCCGGCCGTCTCCAGCGTGCTCTCCAGCACCTGGTCCGGTGGCATGCCGGTGGTCACGCCCTCGACCGGCAGCCCGGTGGCCATCCGGCGCATCCGGCCCGCCACCCGGACCATGAAGAACTCGTCCAGGTTGCTGGCGAAGATGGCCATGAACCGGACCCGCTCCAGCAGCGGGACGTTCTCGTCCTCGGCCAGTTCAAGCACCCGCTGGTTGAACCGCAGCCAGCTTGCCTCACGCTCGATGTACCGGTCAGGCGGCAGGTCATCGGCTGGACCAGCCATCGCACCGTCCGGCGCGGTCCCGGTGGTCATCTCCCCCTCGCCCGGCTGATAACTCACTTCGCCCAAACTCATGTCGTCATTGTCCCCAGTGCCCGGCTGGCCAAGACACCCCAGGGGGGAGATTTCACCCTCGGCACCGGCCGCATTTATCCAGTTCAGCACTGCGCTATTCACCCGCAAAGCGGTACGAATGGCAAATTCGCGAGCTGCTGCGGCGGCGGCGGGAGAATGCCAAGCTCCAGGCCGCGCAGCGCCAGCCCGGTCAGCCCGGATACGGCGGGCGGGATCAGCTTGCGGCTGAGCTTGCGGAGGCCGGTGGCGGCCAGCCCGCGGCGGACCGGCCGGGTCAGCCGGCCGGTGGCCGGCACAGCGCCTCGAGGGCGGCCCGGTCCCCGATCTTGACCCGCTCCCCGCGGCCCAGCGACCCGCCCAGCTCCGCCTCGGCCTGCTCCACCCGGAGCCAGTCCAGGTAGCTCACCGGCCGTACCCCGCGCGCGGCCAGCACGCCGGCCAGCGGCACCCGGGCCGGCCGGGCGGCCAGGCGGCCGTCGCCGGCCAGGTCGGCGAGCAGGGACCGGACCGTGCCGGCCGCGTCGGACTTGTTCGTGCCGACCACGCCGGTCGGGCCGCGCTTGAGCCACCCGGCGACGTACTCCCCGGGCAGCGGCGCCCCATCCGGGCCCAGCACCCGGCCCTCGGCGTTGGGCACGGTGTAGCTGCGCTCGTCGAACGGCACCCCGGGCAGCGGCACGCTCTGGTAGCCCACGCTGCGGAACACCATCTGGGCCGGGATGGTCTCGAACTGGCCGGTGCCGGTGACCCGGCCCTGCTCATCGAGCCGGGTGCGCTCGGCGGTGAGCCCGGACACGCGTTCGGTGCCCTCGATCTTTACCGGGCGGAGCCAGAACCGGACGGCCAGCCTGCGCTCGGCGCCGGCCGGCGCGCGCCCGGCCCAGTCTTGGATAACCGCCAGGTTGCCGCGTACCCGGCGGTCACTGCTGGCCAGCTCGGCGCTCTGCCCGGTCGGGTCGAAGCCGTCCAGATCCAGCTCCGCCGGGTGGACCACGATATCCACCCCGCCCAGTTCACCCAGCTCACGCAGTTCCTTGGTGGTGAACTTGGCCTGCGCCGGGCCGCGGCGGCCGATCATGTGCACCTCGCGCACCTTGCTGGCCATCAGGGCCTCGAGCACCGACTGCGGGATGTCCGTGTGGCGCAGCTCGGCCGGGTCCTTGGCCAGGATGCGGGCCACGTCCACGGCCACGTTGCCGACGCCGACCACGGCCACCGACTCGGCGTCCAGGGTGAACGCGCCGGCCTCGGAGTCCGGGTGGCCGCAGTACCAGTTCACGAAGTCGGTGGCCGCGTAGCTGCCGGGCAGGTCCTCGCCGGGGATGCCCATCCGGCGGTCCCGCATCGCGCCGGTCGCGTAGACCACCGCGTCGTAGCTGGCCAGCAGGTCCTCGCGGGTTACGTCGTCCCCCAGGTGCACCCCGCCGAAGAACCGCACGTCGGAGTGTTCCAGCACGGTGCGCAGGTAGCCGGCGATGGACCGGATCGACGGGTGGTCCGGGGCCACGCCGTAGCGGACCAGGCCGTACGGGGTGGGCAGCCGGTCCAGCACGTCGACCCGCACCGCGCGCGGCGGGGTGAGCGCGGCGGCCTGCTTGATCAGCGCCTCGGCGGTGTAGATCCCGGCCGGGCCAGAACCAACCACGGCGACCTCGAGTGCGGTCACTGCTGCGGCTCCTCGGCCAGCACCGGCTCCAGCCGGGCCACCGCCTCGGTGATCTGCCGGGCCAGCTGCTGCGGGACCAGGCCGACCTCGTCCAGCACCTCGTCCCGGGTGCCGTGGGCCAGGAACCGCTGCGGCAGGCCGAACGTCAGTACCGGCGTGCGCACGCCGGCGTCGCGCAGCAGCCGGCACACCGCGTCGCCGAACCCGCCCGCCACGCCGTTGTCCTCGACGGTGGCCACCAGCCGGGCCTGGGCGGCGGCGCCGGCCAGCGCCGGGTCGACGGGCTTGACCCAGCGCGGGTCCAGCACGGTGACCCGGATGCCCTGGTCAGCCAGCCGGCTCGCGGTGGCCAGGCACATCCCGGCCATCGGCCCGGCCCCGACCAGCAGCACGTCCGGCGCGGCGCCCCCGTCCGGCTGGGCCAGCACGTCCATGCTGCCGACGTGGCCGACCGCCTGCGCCTCGGCGCCCACGCTGCCCTTGGGGAACCGGACCACGGTCGGCCCGTCGCTGACCGCGACCGCCTCGGCTAGCAGCTCCGCGATCCGCGTCCCGTCCCGCGGCGCGGCGATCCGCAGCCCCGGCACAACCTGCAGGATTGAGCCGTCCCACATGCCGTTGTGGCTGGCCCCGTCCGGGCCGGTCACCCCGGCCCGGTCCAGCACGAGCGTGACCGGCAGCCGGTGCAGCGCCACGTCCATCAGCACCTGGTCAAAGGCCCGGTTGAGGAACGTGGCGTAGATCGCCACCACGGGGTGCAGGCCGCCCATGGCCAGCCCGGCCGCGCTGGTCACCGCGTGCTGCTCGGCGATGCCCACGTCGAAGACCCGGTCCGGGTAGGCGGCCGCGAACGGGGCCAGCCCGGTCGGGTGCAGCATGGCCGCCGTGATCGCGACCACGTCCGGCCGGCCCGCGGCGACCGACACCAGCGCGTCGCCGAACACCTCCGACCAGGTCCGCTTGGGCACCCCGGGCGGGATGCCGGCCGGGGCGGCCGCGGGCACCTGGTGCAGCCGGTCCTCCTCGTTGTCCTCGGCCAGCTGGTAGCCGAACCCCTTCCGGGTGATCACGTGCACCAGCACCGGGCCGCCGAAGTCCCGGGCCCGGCGCAGCGCGTGCTCGACCGCCTGCTCATCGTGCCCGTCAATCGGGCCGAGGTACTTCAGGCCCAGGTCCTCGAACAGCACCTGCGGCTGCAGGACGTCCTTGATGCCCTTCTTCATCCCGTGCAGCGTGCCGTAGAGCGGCGGCCCGACCACCGGGGTGCGGGACAGCGTGGTCTTGATGTAGTCCAGCACGTTCTCGTAGCGCTGGTTGACCCGGACCGAGGTCAGGTGGTTGGCCAGCCCGCCGATGGTCGGCTGGTAGGACCGGCCGTTGTCGTTGACCACAATGACCAGCCGGCTGTCCCTGGCCACCGCGATGTTGTTGAGCGCTTCCCAGGCCATCCCGCCGGTCAGCGCGCCGTCGCCGATCACCGCCACCACGGTGCGGTCCGTCTCGCCGCGCAGCTTGTACGCCTTGGCCAGCCCGTCGGCGTAGGACAGGCTGGTTGACGCGTGCGAGTTCTCCACCAGGTCGTGCTCGGACTCAGCCCGGCACGGGTAGCCGGACAGGCCGCCGCGCTGGCGCAGCGTGCCGAAGTCCGCGACCCGCCCGGTGAGCAGCTTGTGCACATAGGACTGGTGGCCGGTGTCGAACAAGAGCTTGTCCACCGGCGAGTCGAACACCCGGTGCAGCGCGATGGTCAGCTCGACCACGCCGAGGTTGGGCCCGAGGTGCCCGCTGGTCCGCGACACCGTCTCGATCAGCAGGTCACGGATTTCCGCGGCCAGGACGGGCAGCTGATCGGGAGCCAGCTCCCGCAGATCGCGCGGGCCAGAGAGGGTTTCCAGCAGGGTCACGTGAACTGCTCCCTTGTCGCGGATGCGGGGGAATCTGTGGCGAGTCTATTTGGCCGGGCTGGTGTGTGGCACGCAAGGCCCGGCATCGCGGCCGCCGGGAACCGTGTCCTGCCGTTCGCCTGCGGTTAGCCGCCCGGTCATGATCCCCGGCCAGCATGGCCCAGCATTACCGGCCGATAGGCCGCAGATTACCCACCGCCTGCCTCGACTTACCCACCGGCCGGCCTGGGCGCTGGGCCGGGGGCGGTGACCGCCCCCGGCCCTGGCGCCCGGGTCAGCGCTGGGTCAGCGCACGCCGTAGAGGTGTTCCAGGGCGAGCTGGTCCAGGTGCTCGTAGGCCAGCCCGCGGGCCGCCAGCGCGCCGATGTCCGGGGTGAAGCCCTGCACGTCCCGCCACGTCTCCCCGGCCGCCAGCGTCGGGGTGGCCAGGTCCTCGACACCGGACGCGGCCAGCGCCGCCTTGACCTCGGGGTCGGCCCGGAACGCCCGCACCTTGTCCCGCAGGATCAGGTAGTTGCGCATGCAGGCCGCGGCCGACACCCACACGCCGCCGTCGTCCTCGGTGCGCGGCGGCTTGTAGTCGAAGTGCACCGGCCCGTCGTACCCGCCGGCCTCCAGCGCGTCCACGACCCAGAACGCGCCGCGCACATTGCCCGCGCCGAACCGCAGGTCCTGGTCATAGCGCGGCCCGTGCTGCCCGTTCAGGTCGATGTGGAACAGCTTCCCGTGCCACAGCGCCTGGGTGATCCCGTGCGCGTAGTTGAGCGAGGCCATCTCCTCGTGCCCCACCTCGGGATTGATGCCCACCATCTCCTGGTGCTCGAGTTCTCTGATGAACGCCAGCGCGTGCCCTGCCGTCGGCAGCAGGATGTCACCCCGGGGCTCGTTCGGCTTCGGCTCGATCGCGAACCGCAGGCCGTAGCCGTGCTCCTTGACGTAGCCGCAGAGCAGGTCCAGGCCTTCCTTGTAGCGGTCCAGCGCGGCCCGGATGTCCTTGGCCGCGCCGGATTCGGCGCCTTCCCGGCCGCCCCAGAACACGTATACCTTCGCCCCCAGCTCGGCGGCCAGGTCCAGGTTGCGCATGACCTTGGCCAGCGCGAACCGGCGCACGTCCCGGTCGCTGGCGGTGAACGCACCGTCCTTGAACATCGGGTGCCCGAACAGGTTGGTCGTGGCGGTCGTCACGACCACGCCGGTGTCGTCCAGGGCCCGGCGGAAGTCGGCGATCTTCTGGTCCCGCTCGGCGTCGGTGGCCTCGAACGGGAACACGTCGTTGTCATGGAAGTTGACCCCGTACGCGCCCAGCTCGGCCAGCTTGCGCACGGCCCGGTCGGCGGGCATCGGCGGCCGTACCGCGCCGCCGAACACGTCGACGCCCTGCCAGCCCACGGTCCAGATGCCGAACGAGAACTTGTCTTCCCGCTTGGGCACATAAGCGTCTGCCGTCATCAGCTCTTCCTCTCGTTAGCACAGCGTCACTGCGGCCAGACCGGCGTGTCCCAGCCTGCGGTGTCCCAGTCGGTGGTGGCATGCTGCATCCAGGCGAGCCGCTGCCGGACCCCTGGGTCGGGTGCCCCGGTGTACTCCTCGGGCCGGATCCGCGGCCAGCCCGGGGGCTCAGGGGTGCCGGCCAGCGCCCACGCCGCCTGCCGGGCCGCGCCCAGCGCCACGTACTCCTCCGGCGCGGGCACCAGCACCGGGACGCCGAAGATGCCCGGCGCGATGCGGCGGGCCGCCTCGGACCGGGCGCCGCCGCCGATCAGCAGCACCCGCTGCCGGGACGCGCCCTGCGCGGCGATCAGGTCGGCCGCCTCGGCCAGCGTGCCCAGCACGGCCTCGATCGCGGCCCGGGCCAGGTTGGGCCCGGTCGCGTTCCGCGTGGTCAGGCCGCGCAGCACGCCGGTGGCGTCGGGCCGGTTCGGGCTGCGTTCGCCGTCCAGGTAGGGCAGCAGCACGATGCCGCCCGCGCCGGGCTCGGCGGCCAGCGCCCGGGCCGACAGCCCATCCAGGTCGGTACCGGTCAGCGCGGCCACCGCGGCCAGCACCAGCCCGGCGTTGACGGTGGCGATCAGCGGCAGGTACCGGCCGGTGGCGTCGGCGAACCCGGCCACCATGCCGGACGCGTCGGCCGCGGGCCGCTCGGTCACCGCGTAGGCGGTGCCCGAGGTGCCGATGGAGGTGACCAGCTCCCCGGGTTCCAGGCCGAGCCCGAGCGCGGCGCCCATGTTGTCGCCGGTGCCCGGGGCCAGCACCGCCCCGCCCGCGGTCTCGCCGATGACCTCGGCGGGCTTGGCGATCCGCGGCAGCCCGGGCTCATGGCCCAGGGCCGACGCGGCCAGCCCGGGCAGCCAGCGGCTCTCCGCGGGTGAGAAGTAACCGGTGCCGGACGCGTCACCGCGGTCGGTGACCGGCTCCGCGGCCGGGCCGGCCGCCCCGGCCGCGCTGAGCCGCCAGGTCAGCCAGTCGTGCGGCAGCATGACCCGGGCCACCCGGGCCGCGTTGGCCGGCTCGTGCTCGGCCAGCCAGCGCAGCTTGGTCACGGTGAACGAGGCGCTGGGCACGCTCCCGGTGTGCACGGCCCACCAGCCCGGGCCGCCCCGCTCGGCGATCAGCTCCCGGGCCGCCGGGGCGGAGCGCAGGTCGTTCCACAGCAGCGCGGGCCGGATGACCTGGCCGGCCTCGTCCACCACCACCATGCCGTGCTGCTGCGCGGCCACCGCAACCGCGTCCGCCCGGTCCAGCAGGCCATGCCCGGCGTGCTCCAGCGCAGACCACCAGGCGGCCGGGTCGCACTCGGTGCCTGGCGGGTGCGGCGCGCTGCCCCGGGCCAGCACCGTGCCGTCCTCGGCCTGGCAGAGCAGCACCTTGGTGGATTGCGTGGACGAGTCCACCCCGGCTACCAGCATCCGCTACCTCCTGCCACGACGGTCATGAACCTACTCCGCCAGGTGCGCCGACCCGGCGCCCGGCCCGGGAACCGTCCGGAGCCCGGCCGCCCGGCCGGCCGGGCGGGGCCGGATCAGCCCGCCGCGGCGAGCGGTTCGAGCGGCAGGGTGACGTCCCGGGCCGCCCACCAGCCCGCGGCCAGCTCCAGGCCGGCGATGGCCAGCAGGCAGCTGACCGGGACCGTCCAGCCCCCGGTCGCGGTGTGCAGGAACCCCACGGCCAGCGGCCCGGTGGTGGCGACCAGGTAGCCGACGCTCTGCGCGAACCCGGACAGCGAGGCGGCCGCCCGCGGATCGGGGGCCCGGGCCATGGTGAAGTAGATGGCCAGGCCGAGCGCGGCGCCCTGGCCCAGGCCGAGCAGCAGCACCCAGGCCGCGGCGCTGCCCAGCGGCGCGAACCAGGTCCCGGCCAGGCCGGCCGCGCTGGCCGTTACGGTGCCGGCCATCAGCACCTGCTGGTTGCGGGCCCGGTGCGCCAGCACCGGGATGATAAGCGCGGTGGGCACACCGCCCAGCGACATCAGGGCCAGCAGCGTGCCGGCCCCGCCCGGGCTGACCCCGCGGTCCCGGAACATGGTCGGCAGCCAGGACAGGGCGGCGTAGAACGTGAGGCTCTGCAGGCCCATGAACGCGGTGACCTGCCAGGCCAGCCGGTGCCGGTACACCGGGAGGCCACCGGCCGGCGAGCCGGGCCCGGCCGCGGGCACGGTGTGAAATCTGAGCTGCGGCAGCCAGCACAGCGCCGCGCCCAGGGCCGGGACCGCCCACAAGCCCAGGGCCAGCGGCACCGAGCCGCTGGACAGCCGGTACACCGGCACCGCGATGAGCGAGCCGAGGATCGACCCGGCGGACAGGCTGAGCAGGTAGATCCCGATCAGCAGCCCGGCCTGGTCCGGCCTGCGCCGCTTGACCAGGCTGGGCAGCAGCACGTTCATCAGCGCGATGGCGGCCGCCGCCACGGCCGTACCCGGGAACAGCATGCTGCCGGGCAGCGCGCCGCGCAGCAGCAGCCCGGCGGCCAGCACGACCAGCGCGGCGCCGAGCACCCGTTCCTCGCCGAACCGGCGGCTGAGCGGCGCGGCTACCCCGGAGAACACGCCGAAGGACAGCACCGGCAGGGCGGCCAGCGCGGACAGGGCCGCGGTGGACAGGTGCAGGCTGGTGGCCAGTTCCGGGAACAGCGGCGGCAGGCTGGTGATGGCCGTGCGCAGGTTGAAGGCCAGCGCGAACACGCCGGCCACGAACAGGGCGGTGCGCTGGGCCCGGCGGCGGCCAGCGGATGCGGGCGGGGCGACTGGGGCGGCAGGTTCGGCCATTTCCCGCCCACGGTACCGGGCCGCCCGCCGTCCGCAACGCCCCGCCCAGGCCGGGTCAGGACGTGCGGGGGCGCAGTCCGGCTGGTACCTGAGTGGCCAGCTGGGCCCGGATGCCCGCAGCACACCCGGCCGCGCGGCCGGCATAGCCGAGGGCGAACAGCTGGGCCACCTCGCGGGCCACCGGGTCGGTGATGACCGGCTGCCCGGCGGTGAGGTCGAACGGCTGCTGGGTGAACGCGGCCAGTACCGGCCGGGCCGGCTGGAACGCCGGGTCGGCCGCGGCCAGCCGGGAGTCCTCCCCCCAGATGCCGAGGAACCGGCCGTAATGCGCGGACCGCCAGTCGCCCCGGGCCCCTTGCCCCCGGTGCCAGCGCCCGGTGGCGGCGATTACATCATTACACCTGACTTCGGCAGGGTTCAGCTGTGGGCGAGCAGCGAGCGCAGCACGTACTGCATGATCCCGCCGTGCCGGTAGTACTCGGCCTCACCGGGCGTGTCGATCCGGACCACGGCCCCGAACTCGGTGCCATCCGCGCGGACCGTGACCTCCCGCGGGACCGGCCCGTTGTTCATCTCCTCGATGCCGGTGATCTCGAACTCCTCGCGGCCGGTCAGCCCGAGCGTGGCGGCCGACTCCCCCGGCCGGTACTGCAGCGGCAGCACGCCCATCCCGATCAGGTTGGACCGGTGGATCCGCTCGAACGACTCGGTCAGCACGGCCCGCACGCCGAGCAGCAGGGTGCCCTTGGCCGCCCAGTCCCGGGACGAGCCGGAGCCGTACTCCTTGCCGCCCAGCACGATCAGCGGGGTACCCTCCGCGGCGTACTGGCGGGACGCGTCGTAGATAGGCATCTGCTCGCCATCGGGCACGTGCACGGTGACGCCACCCTCGGTGCCGGGGGCCAGCTGGTTACGCAGCCGGATGTTGGCGAACGTGCCGCGGATCATCACCTCGTGGTTGCCGCGCCGCGAGCCGTAGGAGTTGAAGTCCTTCCGGTCCACCCCATGCCCGGTCAGGTACAGGCCGGCCGGGCTGTCCGTCTTGATCGCGCCGGCTGGGGAGATGTGGTCGGTGGTCACCGAGTCGCCCAGCATGGCCAGCACCCGCGCGCCGTGGATGTCGCTGACCGGCGCGGGCTTGTCCGGCATGGCCTCGAAATACGGCGGCCTCCGCACGTACGTGGAGTCGCCGCCCCAGGCGAACGTGTCCCCGGTGGGCACGTCCAGCGACCGCCAGCGGTCATCGCCCTCGAACACGTCCGCGTAGTCCCGGCTGAACATCTCGGCCGCCACCGCGTCCCGCACCACCGCGGCGATCTCCGCCGCGGACGGCCAGACGTCCCGCAGGTAGACCGGGCTGCCGTCGGCCCGCGAGCCGAGCGGGTCGCGGGCCATGTCGAAGTCCATCGTGCCGGCCAGCGCGTAGGCAACCACCAGCGGCGGCGAGGCCAGGTAGTTCATCTTCACGTCGGGGTTGATCCGGCCCTCGAAGTTGCGGTTGCCGGACAGCACCGACACCACGGCCAGGTCGTTCTCGGCCACTGCCGCGCTGATCGCCTCGGGCAGCGGCCCGGAGTTGCCGATGCACGTGGTGCAGCCGTAGCCGACCAGGTTGAAGCCCAGCTTGTCCAGGTAGGGCACCAGCCCGGCCCGCTCGTAGTAGTCCATGACCACCTTCGAGCCCGGCGCCAGCGTGGTCTTGACCCAGGGCTTGCTGGACAGCCCGGCCTCGACCGCCTTCTTGGCCAGCAACGCGGCGCCGACCATCACCGAGGGGTTCGACGTGTTGGTGCACGAGGTGATGGCCGCGATGACTACCGAGCCGTGGTCCACGGCGGTCCTGGTGCCGTCCTCCAGCGTGACCTCGGCCGGCTGGGAGGGGCGCCCGGCACCGGCCGCCGCGGGCGGGCGGGCCGGCTGATCGCCCTGGCCGTTCTCGCGGTCCGGGACGAATGGGTCAGAGGCGGGGAACGTGTCAGCCACGTCCTCGTCCAGCCGGTCGAGCTGCACGTAGTTGCCGAGCGCCGCACGGAACGCGTCCTTGGCGTCGCTCAGGGCCACCCGGTCCTGCGGGCGCTTCGGGCCGGCCAGCGACGGCACGATGGTGGCCAGGTCGAGTTCCAGTTCCTCGGAGTAGCGCAGCCCGGCCCCCGGCTCGTGCCACAGGCCCTGCTCCCGGGCGTACGCCTCGACCAGCGCGATCTGCCCGGCCGGGCGGCCGGTCAGCCTGAGGTAGTCCAGCGTCTGCTCGTCGATCGGGAAGATCGCGCAGGTGGAGCCGAACTCGGGGCTCATGTTGCCGATCGTGGCCCGGTTGGCCAGCGGCACCGCGCCCACCCCGTCGCCGTGGAACTCGACGAACTTGCCGACCACGCCGTGCTTGCGGAGCAGTTCGGTGATGGTCAGCACCAGGTCGGTGGCGGTGGCGCCGGACGGCAGCTCACCGGTCAGCCGGAAGCCGACCACCCGCGGGATCAGCATGCTGATCGGCTGGCCCAGCATGGCCGCCTCGGCCTCGATGCCGCCGACACCCCAGCCCAGCACGCCGAGGCCGTTCTGCATGGTGGTGTGCGAGTCGGTGCCCACGCAAGTGTCCGGGTAAGCGGCGCCGTCGCGGGCCATCACCACCCGGGCCAGGTGCTCGATGTTCACCTGGTGCACGATGCCGGTGCCCGGCGGCACCACCTTGAACTGCCGGAACGCCTCCTGGCCCCAGCGGAGGAACTGGAACCGCTCCCGGTTGCGGCCGAACTCGAGGGCCACGTTCCGTTCGAAGGCGTCCGGGCGCCCGAAGATGTCGGCCACCACCGAGTGGTCGATGACCAGTTCGGCCGGGACCAGCGGGTTGATCCTGGCCGGGTCGCCGCCCAGGTCCCGCATGGCCTCGCGCATGGTGGCCAGGTCGACCACGGCCGGCACCCCGGTCAGGTCCTGCAGGATGACCCGGGCCGGGGTGAACTGGATCTCGGTCGACGGCTCGGCCGACGGGTCCCACTGGGCCAGCGCGGTGACATGCTCCGCGGTGACGTTACGCCCGTCTTCGGTGCGCAGCAGGTTCTCCAGCAGGATCTTGAGGCTGAACGGGAGACTCGCCGACCCAGCCACCGCATCGAGCCGGTGTATCTGGTACTCGGTCCCGCCGGCCCGCAGCGTGGCCAGGCTGCCGAAGCTGTTCGCGGTCATCTGGGTCCGCCTCCCGGTCGCAGGTATCTCGACATCAAGCTAAGTTCTGTATCTCACGTTATGATGCGCTTATCTCGACGTCAAGCTACCCGGTGGGGGTGCCAGTCGGCGGCGGATCGGGCAGGATGTGCCGGTGACCGAACACTCCGAGCGCCCATGGGGCAGCTACACAGTCCTCACCGAAGGTGACTCCTTCAAGGTCAAGACCATCGAGGTGCATGCCGGCCAGCGGCTCAGCTACCAGAAGCACGCCCGCCGCGCGGAGCACTGGTTCGTGGTCCGGGGTGCGGGCACCGTCACCCTGGACGGGGTGGCCGTGCCGGTCGGGCCGGGCAGCACCATCGATGTCGGGCTGGGTGTCGCGCACCGCATGCACAACACCGGCACCGGGCCGCTCGTGTTCGTCGAGGTCCAGCACGGGGATTACTTCGGCGAGGACGACATCGTCCGGCTCGAGGACGACTACGGCCGCAGCGCGCCCGCCGGTTGACAACCGGGCCCGCGGCGGCATAAGCCAGGCCGGTACGCGGCTAGCGGAAGGGGTGCGGATGCCCGCCGCCCGGCACTGCCGACACTGCATGGGCGCGTGCCAGGGCGACTGCCTGCTGCCCGGGGACAGTGGCCTGTGCATCCACCGGCCACTCCCCCGGGGGTCGCTGCGCACCCGGCTGCGGCTGATCGGCACCCGGCGGTTCTGGCGGCGGCTGCTGTGGGGGCCCAGTTCTGGCCGCTAGCCGGCCGGGGCGGCAGGCTGGTCCAGCCCGTGCCGGGCGGCCGCCACGTCGAGGCCGCCGAGCCCGGCGTCAGCCAGCGTGGCCCAGCGGTCCCGGATCAGCTCGACCAGCGGCAGCGGGCGGCCCGCTGCGTCCAGGGCGAGGCGGATGTCCTTGACCGCCCACTGCAGCGAGAACTCCGCCGAGTCATCACCGGCGTCCATCTTGCCCGCCTTGACGTGGGCCACCGGCGAGGACAGGTTCCCCTCGGCCAGGAAGTCCAGCACGTCCCGGTGCGCGACACCCAGCGAGTCGGCCAGCGCGAGGATCTCGGCCGCCCCTTCGACGAGGGTGACCAGCCAGGTGTTCATGACCAGCTTGAGCCGGCTGCCGGCCCCCGCGGCGCCCAGCCACTTGGTCCGCTGGCCGAGCGCGGCGAATACCGGGTCCAGCTCCGGCCGCGCCGCTTCCGGCCCGGACGCCAGGATGAGCAGCTGGCCGCTCTCGGCCGGTGCCCTGGTCCCGGACACCGGCGCGTCCACGAAGGACACGTCGGGGCGCTCCGCGGCGACCCTCGCGTTCAGCTCGTCGGCGGCCGCGACGCCGATGGTGGCCATCTGGGCCCACACCGCGCCCGGGCGGAGCGCCCCGAGCATGCCGCCGCCGAACGCCACCTCCCGCACCGCGGCTGCGTCCGCGACCATGGTGATGGCCACGCCAGCGTGCTGCACCGCGTAGCTGGGCAGCTCGTGCGCGGTCGCGCCGTCCAGGGCCAGCTGAGCGGCCGGCTCCGGGGTGCGGTTCCACACATCGACCTGGAAGCCGGCCCGCAGCAGGCTGTGCACCATGCCGCGGCCCATCGCCCCGAGGCCCAGCACCGCCACCCGGGGCCGGGCCGGCTGATCCTGCTGCGCTGAACTCATCGTGTCCTCCCATCCGAGATGGCGCCCGGCGCGGGCCGTCTGCCCATCGTGCTACGGCTGGCCCGGTCGCCGCGCGGCGGGCGCAGGGTGGCCGCGACGAGCGTGGCCAGGCCGGCCGCGACCGCGCCCGCCAGCATCGCGGCCCGGTCCCCGCTGACCCCGGCCACGAGCCCGCCGTGGCTCACGGTCAGCGCGATCGCAGGTAGCAGCGCGGCGCCGACACCGGCCCCGATCTGCCGGCCGGTGTTGATCACCCCGCCGACGAGACCCTGGTCAGCATCGGCCACGCCCTTGCTCGCGGTGACCATCGAGCCGAACGCCGTCCCCGCCGTGCCGAACCCGACGAACGTGACCGCAGCCAGCAGCGGGCTGTAACCGCCGGTGGCGGGCAGCTGGGTGAGGACCAGGAAACCGAGCATGGCCACCGCGTTGGTGAGCACCAGCAGCCGGTGCATGCCCAGCCGGGCCGTGAGCCGGGCGCCAGCCGCCCCGGCGGCGAAGCCGACCACGCCCTGCGGGGCGATGGCCAGCCCGGTCATCAGCGGTGAGTCGTGCAGCACCTGCTGGAAGTACAGCGACAGCACCAGCATCTCGCCGCCGTTCCAGATGCCCAGCAGCAGGATGAGCGCGCCGCTCTTGCGCAGCGAGCGGCGCCGGAGCAGGTCCCCCCGGACCAGCGGGTCCGGATGCCTGCGCTCGGTGGCGGCGAACCCGGCCGCGGCCACCGCGGCGGCGGCCACCGCGGCCAGCACCCGGGGCGACGCCCAGCCGGCCGCGCCCCCCTCCGACACCGCGAACACGAGGCTGGCCACGGCCAGCGTGATCAGCGTGGCGCCGCCCACATCCAGCCGCCGCCTGGTGCGCTGTTCCCGGCCCCGGCCCAGCAGCCGCGGGGCCAGCAGCACGGCGGCCAGCCCGACCGGCACGTTGACCAGGAACACGGCCCGCCAGCTGGTGAACTCCACCAGCACGCCGCCCAGAACCTGGCCCGCCACGAAGCCGACCGACGCGGTCGCACCGTACAGGCCCAGCGCCCGGGTCCGTGGCGGCCCTTCGGGGAAGCCGGTGGTGATCAGGGAGAGTGCGGCCGGGGCGACCAGCGCCGCCCCCGCGCCCTGCACGGCCCGCGCCGCGACCAGCAGCACCGGATCCTGGGCCAGGCCGCCGGCTAGCGAGGCCACCGAGAACGCGATCAGGCCGGTCACGAACATGCGGCGGCGGCCGAACAGGTCGGCCGCCCGGCCGCCGAGGATGAGCAGGCCGCCGAACGTGATGGCGTACCCGGTGACCACCCACTGGGCCGTGGCGGCGGCGAAGCCGAGCTCGCGCTGGATGGACGCCAGCGCGACGTTCACGATGCTGAAGTCCAGCACCACCATGAACGAGGCGGCCAGGATGAGGATCAGCGCCGCACGGCGGTAACCGGGCCGCCCAGCCGCGGCTGGCGCCGGCCCAGCGAGGTTCCGCACGCTGGCCGGCCGGACGCGGCCCGCGGCCGGGCTCCGGCCGGGCCGGGCCGACGGGCTTGCGGGCCGCGGGCCGCACACCGCACGTGGCGACCTGGGCGCCCAGACAAGGGCACGCTCCTGGGTGGTCACCCGGTGAGCCCGGGAGCGCGGGGCACGGTTCCGGGGCGAAGTCCTGCTCGCAGTCACAGTCGATCCGATACGTTTAGTTTCGTTTATGGCTGTGAGTGCCAACCGGGCCCGGTGCCTGGCTATTCCCGGTGCGCTTGCCTAGCGGTCGTCGTCCGAGGCCCGCAGCCCGCGCAGCACGCGCAGCCAGTCCTCCTCGGAATCGGGGTTCCACCCGGCCGCGGGGCGGCTGCCGCGGGACGCTTTCGGCCGGACCGGGGCGTGGTCAGCCTGGGCCGGCCGCGCTGGCTCAGCCGGCGGCTCGTCCGCGGCGGACACCAGGCCCGCCGGGGGCGGCCAGGCCGCCGGGGGCAGCGGGTCAGCGTCGGGCCGCGGAGCCGGATCCCGCACCACCCACTCATCAGCGGGCCGGGCGCTCACCGCCGGTACCCCGTCCGGTGGCCCGGGGACCGCGGGCAGCGGGTCGGGGCCAGGTTCCGGCGCCGGACCCTGCTCCTGCCATACGTCGAACGCCGATTCGACCCGGTGCGGCGGCCCGTCGTCCCAGACCTCATCCGCGGCCCGCTGGCCCGCCTCATCGCCGGCCGGCTGGCCGGCCTCGGCCGGCCAGGGGCTGGGCGGCACCCAGCCGCCGGGCGCCGGGCCGGCATCCGGCGTGGGCCAGAGGTTCAGCACCGGCTCACCGCTGGGCTCAGCAGGCGGCGCGAACCCGGGTTCCGGGGTGGGCCAGTCACCGGCCTCCGGCTGGAGGTCCGGATCCGGCCAGGCCTCCAGCGCTGGCCGTTGATCGGGGGTGAACTCGGAGCCGCCCGGCGGCCACGCGCCGGGGCCGGGACCCGCATCGGGACCGGACCACGCATCCAGGCCGGGACCCGCGTCCGGGCCGGACCACGCATCCAGGCCGGGACCCGCATCAGCGCCGGACCACGCATCCGGGGCGGGACCCGCGTCCGGGCCGGACCACGCATCCAGGCCGGGACCCGCATCAGCGGGCGGGCTATCCGGGCCCGGTGGCGGCCGCAGCAGAGGAGGCGGGACCGGCTGGTAGACCCCCGGCGGGAGCGGCGCTGGCCCAGGCGCACCGGCCCAGGATGGATCACCGGGTTCCGCCATCCGCGTGGGCCGGCCGGACCCGAGCAGCAGTGCGATCATCAGCACTCCGCAGCAGACCCCGGCCGCCATCAGCCCCACCGAGGCCAGCCAGGCCACGGTGTCATCGGCGTGCGGGATCACCTTGCTCAGCGCGCTGACCGCCCAGATACCGAGGCCAGCCGTCAGCATTAAAGAGCCGGCAACAGCCAGGCCGAACGCCAGGCGCGCGGTACGGCGGTTAGTCAACGCAGAACCCACCCGGCACACCCTACGGGACAGTAGCCCCGCCCGCCCGGTTCCCGGTCAGCCTGGTCGTTGTGCTGGTTTGTGTGACTATCGTGCCCCATGTGCCGCCAGGTGCCCGGCCCAGGCGGGCCGGCTGGCGTGGCCCGCCCCCGGCGGCCGCGGTTAGCTGAGGCCTACCCGCACCGGGCCGGCCGCCGGGTCAACGCGGGCGGCCCAGTCTCCGGGCAGCGATACCGGCCGGCCCGGGATCAGCCGGCCGGACCGGGCCCGGGCCAGCAGCCGGCCCCCCTGGCGGACCTCGATCCACCCGGCCGGGTGGAACGAGTCGCAGCGCAGCAGGAACCGGCCCCGTGGCGGGAGCAGCGGCGGCCGGACCGCGCTGGGCGAGATCCAGCGCAGCGGCGGCTCGACGGCCAGCGGGACGCGGGGCCCGGTCCCCGCTGGCCCGGTCCCCGCTGGCCCGGCCGGTCCCGCGCGGCCGGCCAGTACGGCCGCGATGTGCCGGGCCGCGTGCTGGCCGCTCAGCGCGGCTACGTCCGCGGTCTCGGCCGGGTGGATCAGGTTCCCGGCCGCGAAGACCAGCGGCGCGCTCGTCTCCAGCGCGGTATCCACGGCCGGCCCCCGGGTGCCGGGGTCGAGGGCCACCCGGCCGGCCCGGGCCAGCTCGTGGTCGGGGATCCAGTCCCCGGTAAACACGAGCAGCTCACACCGCACGAACCGGGTCCCGCCGGACTGGGTGTCGGCCAGCTCGACGCCCGCCAGCCGGGGCTGGCCACCGGGCTGGTCCGTCCCGGCCGGGCCGGCCACCACCCGGCTGACGATGCTGTTCACCCACACCGGGACGTGCCAGCGCAGCCGGGCGGCCAGTGCGAAGGCCGGGTAACTCTGCTGCGCCGGGTATCCGGTGACCAGCCCGGCCACGTCGGCCCCGGCGTGCGCCAGGGTGACCAGCGCGGAGAAACTGACGTGCTCAGCCCCGACCACTACGGCCCGGCCGGTCAGCCGCTGCCCGCCCAGGTATACCCGCTGCTGCAGCTCCCCGGTGGTCATGATGCAGGGCACCCGGCTGCCCGGGACCAGCCGGGCGGGCCGCGGCCGCTCCCGGCAGCCGGTGGCCAGCAGTACCGCGCCGGCCTGCACCGTCTCGATCCCGTCCGGGCTGGTCAGGGTCAGCTCGCGGTCCCCGGCCCACCCGGTGACGGTGGTGCCGGTGCGGATCTCGGCGCCGGCCCCGGCGGCCGCCGCGGCGCTGCGCCGCGCGTAAGCCGGGCCGGTCAGCACCCGGTGCTGGTCGCGCAGCCCGAACCCGGTGTGCTGGCAATGCCGGGGCACCCCGCCCGCCGCCTCCTCGCGGTCGGCCACCAGGATCCGGCCGGCCCCGGCCCGGCGCAGCTCGGCCGCGGCGGCCAGGCCGGCCCGGCCCCCACCACCAGCACGTCCACGGTCAGCACGGGCCACCCCTGGCGGCCGGCTCCGGCCCGGCCGCCAGCAGCGCGGACACCGTGGCCGCGCAGTAGAAGCCCTGGCAGCGCCCGTTGCCCGCGCGGGTCCGGCGGCGCAGCCCGTCCAGGTCGGCGGGTGGCAGCGGGCTGGCCAGCGCGTCCCGGATCTCGCCCCGGGTGACCCGCTCGCAGTGGCAGACGATGCGGCCGTACTCCGGGTCGGCGGCGATCCGCGCCGCGTCCTGGTACGGCCGGCCCCCGGCCTCGCCGAGGTACGGCATCACCGGCGGCCCGGCGGTGTCCCGGCCGGTCAGCTTCAGCCCGGCCGCGCCGAGCTGGCCCACCAGGTACTCGGCGATGCCCAGCGAGGCGGACAGGCCGGTGGACCGGATGCCGCCCGCGCACCCGTAGCGCAGCTTCTCGTCCACCCGGATCTGGTAGTCCCGGTGCTCGGTGGCGGCGCGCAGTCCGGCATAGGTGGCCGTGACCTCTTCCGCCACCAGCTCGGGCAGGAGGCGGCGGCCGGCATCCATCAGGCCAGCCAGGCCGGCCGCGGTGGTGGCCGTGTCGGCCCGGTCCGGCACGTCCTCCGCGGTCGGGCCGAGCAGCACGTTCCCGTACACCGTCGGCGCGATCAGCACGCCCTTGGTCCGTGCCGTGGGCACTGGCAGCAGGATGGCGGAGATCAGTGGCCGGGCCAGCTTGTCGAACACGATCAGCTCGCCGCGCCGTGGCGTAATGGTGAACGAGTCCCCGCCGAGCATCCGGTCGATCCGGTCACTGTGCAGCCCGGCCGCGTTGATCAGCCAGCGGCAGCGCAGCGGGCCGCGCGACGTGCGCACCTCGTGCTCGTCCGGGCCGGCCCGCACGTCCAGCACCAGGGTGCGCAGCAGCAGCTGCACCCCGGCCTGGACGGCCTCGGTGGCATAGGCCAGCGTGGTCGTCCACGGGCAGATGATGCTCTCCCCCGGGATCAGCAGGCCGGCCCGGGCGCCCGGGCCGAGATGGGGTTCGGCCTGGTAGAGCCCGGCCCTGGTGACGGGCCGCAGGTCGGTAACGCCGTTGCGCCGGGCCTTGTCCGCGATGCCGGGCAGCGCGGCCTCCTGCTCCGCCGTCCAGGCCACCAGCAGCGCGCCCGCCCGCTGCACGGGGATGCCCGCCTGCCGGGCGTAGTCGGTGAGCAGCCCGCTGCCCCGGCGCAGCAGCCGGCTTTCCAGGCTGCCCGGCTCGGCGTCGAACCCGGTGTGCAGGATGGCCGTGTTGGCCTTGCTGGTCCCGGTGCCCACATCGCTGGCCGCGTCCACCAGCAGGCAGCTCAGCTCGTAGCAGGCCAGCGTCCGGGCGATCGCGGCGCCGACCACGCCGGCCCCGACTATGAGCACGTCAGCGACACCGTCCGGCCACGCGGTGCCGCCTGCGGCGGTCATGCCCGGTCCGGCAGCGCGGCGCGCAACGCCGAGCCGAAACCGGCCAGGCGTTCGGCGGCCTGATCGCTGGGCATGGCCGGGTCGATGGTCGCTTCCACCGGTAGCTGGCCCACCGCCTCGGCCAGCGTGCGGGCCGCGCCGGTGCCCAGCCGGGCCAGGGCCGCGGCGCCCAGCGCGGTGGCGTCGGCCGCGGCGCAGACCTGCACCGGCACCTGGAGCAGGTCAGCCTGGGCCTGGACCAGCAGCCGGGACCGGGTCAGCCCGCCGTCCGCGCGGAGCAGGGTGAGCGGCGCGCCGCAGTCCGCGGCCGCGGCCGCGGCCAGCAGCGCGACCGACGCGGCAATGCCCTCGGCCACGGCCCGGGCCAGGTGCCCGCGGGTGGTGCCCAGGCCCAGGCCGAGGAACGCGCCGCGGGCGTCCGGCCGCCAGTGCGGCGCGCCGAGCCCGGCCAGCGCGGGCAGGAACGTGACTCCCCCGGCATCCGGCACGCTGCCGCCCGCCGCGTCGAGGTCCGCCGCGCCGTCCAGCAGCCCGATCCCGGTCAGCCAGCCGACCGCGGAACCGGCCGTGTAGACCTGCCCGTCCAGGCAGTAGGCGGTCCCGCCGGGCACCCGCCAGGCCACTGAGGAGGACAGCCCGTGCGCCGAGCGCACCGCGGCCGGCCCGGTGCTGACCAGCAGGAACGCGCCCGTCCCGTACGTGCACTTGGCCTCGCCCGGGGTGAGGCAGCCTTCGGCCAGCAGCGCCGCCTGCTGGTCCACGGCCCGCCCGGCCACCGGGACCGGACGGCCGAACGCCGCCGTCTCGCCACTGACCCCCGCACAGTCGGTGATCTCGGGCAGCTCCTCCTCGCTGATGCCGAACGCCCGGCAGGCGGCCGGTGACCAGGCCACCGTGTCGAGGTCCAGGAGCAGGGTCCGGGACGCCGTGGCGGCGTCGGTCACATACCCCGCGCCGAGCCGGGCCAGCAGCCAGCTGTCCGTGGTGGTGACCACGCCGTCGCCGGTCACGTTCTCCCGCAGCCAGGTCATCTTGGGCGCGGCGAAGTACGGGTCAAGCGGCAGCCCGGTGATCGCGGTCAGCTGGCTGGCCTGCCCGGCCAGCCGGCCGCAGATCCCGGCCGACCGGCGGTCCTGCCAGACGATGGCCGGGGTGAGCGGCTGCCCGGTACGCCGGTCCCAGGCCAGCACGGTCTCGCCCTGGTTGGCCAGGGCCACCGCGTGCACCGGGGCCCGGGCCGCGGCCAGCGCGGCCCGGCCGGCCGTCAGCACCGACTCGAGCAGCTCGGCCGGGTCCTGCTCGACGCCGCCGCCGGGCAGGCTGCGCGGGTGCACCGGCACCTCGGCCGCGCCGAGCACCCCGCCGCCCGGCGCGACCAGCAGTGCCTTGGTCGCCGACGTGCCCTGGTCGATGGCGAGGACGTTCACCCGGTGGCCGGCGCGCCTGCCTCGCCCGCCGGCTCGTCCGGATCGGCCCGTGCTTCGTCGACGAGCGCGGCCGCGCCGTGCGCGCCCTCCTCGCGGCGCATCGCGCCCGGTTCCAGCAGCCACTGGCCGGCGTAGAAGATCACGCCGATGGCCAGCGAGCCGAGCACGTAGTACTGCGCGTCGCGGAACTGGCTCGGCCCGATCAGCACGCACAGCTCGTAGGCGATCCAGATCAGCGCGCCCGCCACGACCGGGATCTCCCAGGCACCGAGCGAGAAGTGCCCGTGCTCGCCGCGCCGCCGCCGGGCCGCGAACAGGTACAGCAGCACGGTCGACCCGTACAGCAGCGCGGGCATGATGGTCAACGCGGTGAACAGCGTGACCAGCGCCGCGGTGTGGGTGCGCAGGATCAGCGTGATGATGGCGCCGAGCACGGCGGCCAGCACGGTGGCCCAGGACGGGCCGCCGGTGGCTCTGGGCACCTGGCGCCACAGCTGGTAGCCGGGCAGCCGCTTGTCCCGGGACATGGACCAGATGAGCCGGCCGTTGGTGACCATGATGATCAGGCCGCAGGCGAAGATCGAGACACAGACGAAGATCAGGAACAGCTTGGCCACCACGCTGCCCAGCACGTCCTGGACGATCAGCGCGACCGGTGCGCTGCTCGCCGACACGGCCTTGATGTTGCTGATCGCGTAGCTGAGCGCGATGAGGAACGCGAAGCCGACCACGCCGGACAGCAGTACGGCGCGGATCATCGCCCGGGGGATGGTCCGGTGCGGCTCGATGGTCTCCTCGGCCAGGTTGCTGGCCGACTCGAAGCCCACGATGGTGTACGCGCCGAGCAGCGTGGCCAGCATGAACGGGCCGAGCCAGGCGTAGTAGCCAGCGTGCGGCACCACCCCCGTGGAGACCAGGTTGGACCAGTGCCCGAGCGACCGGATCGCGGCCACGATGATCAGCAGCACGGTCAGCCCGACGATGCCGATCACCTCGGTGGCCACGGCGGTGTTGTTCACCCGGGTGGTGGCGCGGGTGGACACGATGATCAGCGCTGCCTGCAGGGCCAGCACGACCAGCGTCTCCAGCGCCGCGCTGGTCGGCGTGTACGTCTCGCCGATCAGCGGCTGGAACGCCACCTGGACCAGGCCGTAGTCCACCGACACGGTGACGATGGTGAGGAACGCGAACGACATCCAGCCCAGCCACCAGCCGACGTGCACGTTGGCCAGCCGGGAGGCCCACTGGTAGGAGTAGCCGGACAGCGGGACCCGGGCGGCCAGCGCGCCGTAGACCAGCGCCACCAGAGCCTGGCCGGCCACCACGATGAGCCAGGTCCAGATGCTCCGCGGGCCGCCGGTGGCCAGCGCGTACCCGAACGTAGTGAAGATCCCGGTGGTGATCGAGATGAACGAGAACGCCACCGCGAATGACTCGAAGTTGCGCAGCGAGCGGACGAACTGCTGCCGGTACCCGTACCGGCCGAGCTGTGCGTCGTCGTCATGCTGAGTGAGCGTGGACATCGCCATCACTTCCCTCTGCCTGGAGGATGGTGACACCGGCCTGCGCCAGCGCCTGGTGGGGCCCGGATGGGCCGGCGTCGTCGGTGAGGACCGCGGTCACACGGTCCAGCGGGCAGACCCGGTGCACGGCGATGGCCCCGAGCTTGCTGGAGTCGGCCAGCACGTAGCAGGCCGCGGTGTGCGCGATGATGATGCGCCGCACCACCACCTCGGCGGGGTAGTAGTCGGTCAGGCCGGCCTCCGGGTGGACGCCGCCGGAGCCGAGGAACGCCCGGTCGGCGTAGAACTCGGCGAAGAACGCCTCCGCGTGAGCGCCCGAGCAGGCCGCGTCGCCGCCGCGCACCTGGCCGCCGCACAGCATGACCTCGACGTGCTCGCGGCCGGACAGCTCCAGCGCGGCGGGCACCGAGTTGGTCAGCACCCGGCCGCGGAACGCGGCGGGCAGCGCCCGGGCCACTTCCAGCGCGGTCGTGCCGACGTCGATCACGATCGTCTCGCCCGGCTCGACCAGGGCCGCGGCCAGCGTGGCGATGGCCCGCTTGGCCTGGATGCTGCGCGTGCTGCGGGCCGCGAAACTGCCCTCGCTGGACCGGCCGGCCGGGCGGGTCGCGCCGCCGTAGACCCGGTCCAGCAGGCCCTGCCGCTGCAGGTCCCGCAGGTCCCGGCGGATGGTTTCGACCGAGACGTCGAATTCCCGGGCCAGGTCGTCGGCGGCCACCGCGCTGCGCTGGCTGACCTCGGCCAGGATCGCCTGGCGGCGCTGGGTAGGCAGCATCCCGGACCCCGGTTCGGCGTGGATTCGGTACGGATTGGGTGCGGAATCGGCGGGTGTGAGCTGGGTCACTCTGCCCGTTGTTGACTGATATTGATGCGATCTTGACCGGTTGTCAACTGTGACTCTGCCGCGGGCTCCGGGACCGAGGGCGCCGGCCGGGTGGCGGGAGCCGGCTGGATGAGCCGGGTCAGCCCACGTGGTTGGTGTCGATCTGGTCGAAGTCGCCCACGCCGTTGGTGACCCCGCCCCCGCCGGACCACTGCCACATGACCGCGTGCGCGCTGGAGCTGGTCACGCCGCCGAAGAAGTGCGCGCAGGTCGAGGTGCCCGGCACGCACCAGCCGAGGGGCGGCGGCGAGATGTGGCTGGTGGCGTCGGTGTAGGTCCACTCGTCGATGGTGGGGATGGACGAGGCGCTGCCGGTGCCGAAGATCTGGTTCCAGATCTGCGGCGAGGAGTACACCCCGGGCGTGTAGGACGAGTGCGCGGTCAGGTAGGACGCGTACCCGTTCAGGTCGGCCCGGTCCAGGGCCGCGGCCACGCCCGCCGTCTTGACCTTGCCGCTGCACGTCGAGGTGTACACGTTGTCCCACCCGTTGTCCGGCGCGGGTGTGTAGTCGGGCGCGTCGCCCGGCAGCTCGATGTCCATCCAGACCACCTTGTAGGTGACCTTGAGGCCGCTGATTGCGCGCAGCGTCTTGGCCGCCTGCGCCGCACCCCAGGCGGACGCTTCGGCCGTGGTCCGGTTGTAGTGCGGGTCCACCCCGGGCCCGGCCATGAACCAGTAGACGCCGGTGCCGATGCCCTTGTGGTACGTGCTGTAGTTGGTGTTGGCCGCTGCGCTGTCCTGGGACGACCAGACCAGGATGCCGCCGCAGCCGGACCACCGGGCCCAGTTCCCGGCCATGCCGATGTATCCGCCGTACGGCGGTGAGCCGCTGACGGCCGGCTGCCGGTACGGCGGCTGGCTGGTGATGGGGATCGTCGCGCTGTCGGTGCCATACCAGAAGCCGGGCGCGTTCTTGTTGTCCGGCGCCGCCGCGGCGGCCGGGCGGGCGGCCGCGGTGGTGCTGGCCCGGCCGGCCCCGCGCTGCGCGCTGCCGCTCTGGGTGGCGCCCGCCCGTCCGGCCTGGGCCGCCGTGGCGCGGGCCGCGGGCCGCGACGTCCCGGACGGCTGGCTGCCCGGGGCGGCACTGCCGATGGCGCACCCGGTGAGCAGTACGGTGAGCACGGCCAGGGCGGGCATCGCCCGCGCCGGGCGGACGGTACTGAGCTGGGGGCGTTTCATCGGGTCCTTCCGGCCAGGCCTGGGGTCGCAGGTGGAGCCGCGGGGACGCCGGCCCGGGCGGGTACCCCACCCGGGCGGTATCGTGATCTTCGGTGCGCTACCAGGCGATACACCACATTACCGAGCCAGCGCCGGGTAGCTGCCCGACTGGCTGAACTGGCCCATCGCCGTGGCGGCCAGGCCAGCGGGCCACGGATGTGCCGCGTTACCCGGACCGGTGCCTGATGTCCCGATAGCCTGGTTTGGCCAGGACCGGGGTTCCGCTGATTCGCCGAGGTTCCGTCGTGTACCTGTTCGAATGCGAAGTGACGTTCGAGGCCGAGCCGGCCGTAGTGTGGCGGATCTGGACCGACGTGGCCCGCTGGCCGGACTGGGACGCCAGCAAGGGGATCGCCCAGATCGACGGCGAGTTCCAGGCCGGCAGTTCCGGCTTATGTGGCGGCCACCCTGGCTGCGCTGCGGGAACGGGCCCAGGCCGGGCAGGCCCGTCTGGGTCAGCCGCTGGCCGGGCCCGGCGGGCCAGCCAGGCCGGGCCGGCCGCGGGCGCCCGGCCGCACGCCCCATGTCGCTTGATCGCTTCGTAGTGAATAATGCCGTTACGCTGGCTCAGCGCCACCCGGCGTCACGTAGTGGAGGCTGTCATGGACCGTCAGGTGAAGTACGTCTTGCAGGAGTCCGAGCTTCCCCGGCAGTGGTACAACGTGATTCCCGATCTGCCCTCGCCGCCCCCGCCGCCGCTGCACCCGGGAACCCGGCAGCCGGTCGGGCCGGATGACCTGGCCCCGCTCTTCCCGGCCGCCCTGATCGCTCAGGAAGTATCCGGCGACCGGCACATCCCGATCCCCGACGAGGTGCTCGACGTCTACCGGCTGTGGCGGCCCACCCCGCTGTTCCGGGCCCGGCGGCTGGAGAAGGACCTCGGCACCCCGGCCCGGATCTACTACAAGTACGAAGGCGGCAGCCCGGCCGGCTCGCACAAGCCCAACACGGCGGTACCGCAGGCCTATTACAACGCGGCCGAAGGCGTTGCCCGGCTGACCACCGAGACCGGGCCGGCCAGTGGGGCAGCGCGCTGGCGTTCGCGTCGGCCGCGTTCGGCCTGGAGTGCGAGGTCTGGCAGGTCCGGGCGTCCTACGACCAGAAGCCGTACCGCCGCCTGCTGATGGAGGCATACGGGGCCACGGTGCACCCCAGCCCGTCCGACCTGACCACGTCCGGGAAGGCGGTGCTGGCCGCCGACCCGGACTCGCCCGGCAGCCTGGGCATCGCGATCAGTGAGGCGGTGGAGGTCGCGGCCGGGGACCCGGCCGCCCGCTACGCGCTGGGCAGCGTGCTCAACCATGTGCTGCTGCACCAGACGGTCATCGGCGAAGAGGCGATCAAGCAGCTCGAGCAGGCCGGCGACACGCCCGACCTGATCATCGGCTGCACCGGCGGCGGCTCCAACTTCTCCGGGCTGGTCTTCCCGTTCCTGCGGGAGAAGCTGGCCGGCCGGATGAACCCAGTACTGCGCGCGGTCGAGCCGGCCGCCGCCCCGTCGTTCACCCGCGGCCGCTATGCCTACGACTTCGGCGACACGGCGGGGATGACTCCCCTGCTCAAGATGCACACGCTGGGGCACGACTTCATCCCGGACCCGATCCACGCCGGCGGCCTTCGGTACCACGGCATGTCGCCGCTGCTGTCGCACATGTACGAGCTGGGCCTGTTCGAGGCGGTAGCCAAGCAGCAGTCCGAATGCTTCGCGGCCGGCCTGCGGTTCGCCCGGACCGAGGGCATCCTGCCCGCACCGGAGCCCACGCACGCCCTGGCGGCCTGCATCGAAGAGGCACTGCGCTGCAAGGAGACAGGCGAGGAAAAGGTCATCCTGACCGCGCTGTGCGGCCACGGCCTGCTTGACCTGTCCGCCTACCAGAGCTTCCAGGCGGGCCAGGTCACCGACTTCGAGCTGCCCGCGGCGGCCCTGGAGGACGCGCTGAGCCGGCTGCCCGCCGGGGTCTGAACGCGTCGGTCTCCAGGAGCTGGCCGGGACTCCCCGAGCCGGGCGGGACTCCCCGAGCCGGGCGGGACTCCCCGAGCCGGGCGGGACTCCCGGGGCGGCCAGATCTGGGCTCAGTGCTTTACCTGCCGCCCCAGGCGGCCGAACGCCCAGAGCAGCCCGGCCGTGGTCGCCGTGTCCACCTGCCGGGCGGTCAGGCTGAATCCCTGGACCAGCCGGCGCACGCTGCGCGCCGCGGCTACCAGCTGCGGGACCGAGGCTGGCTGCCCGAGCGGGGCCGTGGCGAGCTGGGCCAGCACGGCAATCCGCGGGTTCCCGGCCCGGGCCTGCCGGGCCGCGGCGGCCACGAACTGGCGGTAGGCAGGCACATCGAACTCCGCGGCCTGGGACTGGATGACCAGGGCGGCGGCGCTCGCATCGGCCCCGGCCAGCCCGCACCGGAGATAGGCCTGGGTCAGGTTCTCGCCGCCGTGCTTGCTGCACGTGCCGCCGGGCACCAGGGCCAGGTCGCGGGCCGGGGCCAGGATGGGCAGCAGCCCGTGGGCCCGGGCCAGCGCGCTGAACCGCCGCATGTAGGCCTGCGGCTGCTGCTGCTCCGGGTACGGCGTGGCCGGCCACTTCTCGTTGTCGTACAGCACCGCGTGCACCGTGCTGGGCACGCGGCCTGCGGCCAGCGCCGCGGCGAACGCCGCGTAGCTGGTGAAGATGAGCGTGTTCTTGACCGTGCCAGGCAGCGCCGGGGCCTGGCCCGGCTCCGCGGCCGGGGTGGCCAGGTAGACCATCCGGCCCGCGAACGTGCCGGCCAGCTCGCCGTGCTCGGCCAGCACCGAGTGCAGGATGGACGACTTCAGGACGATGATCGGCGCGGGCGGTCCGGTGCCCGCGGGGACTGGCGGCCAGTGGGCCTGCGAGGTACAGGCGGCCAGAACCGCCGCCGCGAGGAACCCCGCGGTCCCGAGACGAATGCGCGCTGCCCGTGCCGACCCCATCGAGCCTGCATCGCCTCCCAGATCACCAGTCCAGGCTGGCCTCGGCTCCAATGTACCGGGCGTTAGGCAAAATTCTCCGGCTGCGCGCTAGGCGGCCGCGGGCGGCGCGGCGGAGCGGTGCCCCTTGGGCCTCTTCGCGGGCCGCGCCTCGGGCGGGTGCCAGCCGTACTGGCCACGGCCCTGGCTCATGTCCGGCCCCCACGCCGCCGCGCCCAGGTGCATGCACCGGTACTCCTTGAACACCGGCGTGTTGGTCACCCAGTCCTTCAGCCGGCAGTACAGCGCCGGCAGCTGCATCGCCTGCCGCATGGTCATCCGGTAGGAGAACTTGGGCGAGAACCGGCCCGGGATCTCGCTCGGGTGGCCGGGGCGGTTGTCCAGGTAGTCGCCGCCGAACACGACCGGGAAGTGCTGGTCCAGCCACTTCAGGGTGAACGCCGGGATCTGCGGGTCGTTCGTCTGCAGCTGCCCGTAGTCCCCGTAGGGCACGGCGAAGGCGAGCGCCTGGTAGCCCGGGATATGACCAGCGAACTGCTGCTGGCCCCACATGACGTCGGTGGTGAACCGCTTCACGAACTCGGGGAACGTCTCCATGTGGCTGCCGCTGGGCTTGTGGACGTAGCGCAGGTCGGCGTAGTCCGCGCCTTTCTGGCCGGCCGCGTTGATCGGCACGTATTCGTGGCCCCGGCCACCGTGCTCCTGGACCGACCAGATCGAGCTGCGCGCCATGTGCTGCAGCTCGTTCCAGGTCAGGCTGAATCCCGGGTTGGTCTTCGGCCATGCCCCGAACGTGAACATGGTGGCGTGGAAGCCGTAGCGGGCGAGCAGGTTGTTAGCCGACCGGTAGGCGTCCCGGCGCCCGTCGTCGAACGTGAGCAGGATCGGCTTGGGCGGCAGGCCGTGCCGGTCGCCATGCACCCACGCGGCGTACTGGGCCAGCGTGATGGCGTGGAATCCGGCCGTCTTGAGGGCCAGCATCTGCTCGGCGAACAGCTGCGGCGTGGTGGCGTAGTCCTTGCCGGAATCATTGATGCCGTGGTAGACGACCACGGGCACACTTCCCGTGTAGGACGGGAAGTGTGCCCACTGCCGGGTGGCCGCGGCGGACAGCTGCACCCGGGGCGCCGGGAGCGGCGCCTCGTTCACCGCGTTAGCGTGCGTGCGCGCGAGCAGCAGCGTAGCGACTACCGCGACGAGGACGCCCCAGTTGAGCAGCAGCCTGCCGAATGCACTGCGGGCACGCCTGGCCATTAACACCGTTCTCCGTCAGCGCGAAACCCCGGCCACCGGGACCGAACCCGGCGCCCCGGGCGCGGCCGCCTGGCCGTCCTGGTCCGCCTGGCCGTCCTGGGCGGCGCGGCCGTCCTGAGCCGCATGCCCATTCTGGCCCGCCTGGTAGCCGCCGCGCCAGGTGGTACGCGGCAGGATGTGGCCTTTGATCAGGCGGTGCTGGTACCGCTCGATCACCTCGAGCACGTGCTCCACGAGCGTTTCGGACAGCAGGTGCGGCTCGAGGCCAAGGTCGATCAGCTTGGTGTGCTTGGCGTTGTAGTAGTGGTCCTCTTTCTCCACCCGCGGGTTCTCGACGTGCAAGACCTCGGCCGGCTTCAGCCCGTACTCCACGCACGCCATCTGGACCAGCTCCGCCAGCTCGTTGATCGAGAACTGTTCAGTGAACTGGTTGAAGACCCGGAACTCTCCCGGCGCGGCCGGGTTGCGGCAGGCCAGCTCGACGCAGCGGAGGGTGTCCACGATGTTCAGGAAGCCGCGGATCTGGCTGCCGTTGCCGTACGGAGTCAGCGGATGGCCCATCACCGCCTGCACGCAGAACCGGTTCAGCACGGTCCCGTGCACGTCGTCATAGTCGAACCGGGTGATCAGGCGGGGGTCGATCCGGGTCTCCTCGGTCTCGATGCCGTAGACCACGCCCTGGTTGAGGTCGGTGGCGCGCAGCCCCCAGGCCCGGCAGCAGAACTCGATGTTCGTCGAGTCGTGCACCTTGGAGCAGTGGTAGAGCGAGGCCGGCATCTTCGGGTACAGCATCCGGTCGGTCCGCCCGGCATGGTGGATGTCGATCCAGCCTTCCTCGATGTCGATGTTCGGCGTGCCGTACTCGCCCATCGTGCCCAGCTTGACCAGGTGCGCATCGGGCACGAAGTCGTGCATGGCCCACAGCACGTTCAGGGTGTTGATCACGTTGTTGTACTGGGTCAGCGCGGCGTGGTGCCGGTCCATCATGGAGTACGGCGCCGAGGGGATCTCGCCGTAGTGGATGATGGCCTCCGGGTTCGAGTCCCGGAACACCCGCTCCACTACCGCCCAGTCGGCCAGGTCGCCCTCGGTGGCGAGGATGGTATGGCCGGTCAGTTCACGCCAGGCGTTCACCCGGGTGGCCAGGTCCGGTGCGATCGGGGTCAGTGAGTCGGTGCCCGCCTCGGCATGCATCTTCCGGCGCAGGTAGTTGTCCACGATGTAGACCTCGTGCCCGCGCATGGAGAAGTGCAGGGCCGTAGGCCAGCCAAGGTATCCGTCGCCCCCAAGGATAAGAACTCGCATTCCCGTCGTTCCCCTGTCTGTTCTGTCTGTCTGTTTTATCCAGTCCCGTGCGGGCGGCTGAGTGCTCTGCCGGGCCCGGTCGGCTAGTCCTCTTCAAGGCAGGCGGCGTGCACACTGCCGACGTTGTCCGGGCAGGCTCCTCCCTTCTCCAGGTCGAATCTCCAGCCATGCCGCGGGCAGGTCAGGAAACGGTCCTCGTCCACCCACCCGTACAGCAGGTCACCGCCCTGGTGCGGGCAGTAGCGGTTGACCGCGTACCGGCTTCCGTTGGCTTCCTTGATGATCCGTTCCTGCCGGCTCTCGATGCTGAGGATCTTGGCGCAGAACCGGTTGAGATCCTCCGCGTCCAGCCGCAGGAACGCACTGATGGCCGTCTGGTACAGATCGGGCTCCCGGGACAGCCGCATGCGGAACGTGTGCGCGAAGTCCTCCCAGCTGATGCGGTCGTCCAGCACCCGGGCGACTTCCCAGGACGGTGCCTGGATCCGGTAGAAGCTGCTCTCGCTGACCTCCCGGCACAGCGACACGTCGCGGTCCGGAAAGTTCACCCGCAGCATGGCCCCGGGCGCGTCGGTGAAGCCGAAGTACAGGTTGGTCAGGATCCGGTCGTGCAGATCCAGCGCGGCCAGCTTGCCGCGCAGGTCCTCGGCCAGCCGCTGCAGCAGGTCGCCGGGGTCCCAGGTGCCATACTGCTGCTGCCGGGCCCGGAAGAACGGTGCGTACTCGGCCGCGTAGGCCTCGACGTAACCGCGGTAACCGGCTTCGTTGACCCGCTCGGTCCCCTCGGCCCGGACGGTGCCGCCCGTGACATCCAGTACATCGCCCGGCATCAGCTCGGGCCACGCGGTCTCGGCGGCCGGGAACCGGCGGTCCAGGAACTCGGTGAGTGACCAGGCGGCCGGGAAGATGTTGGACGGCTGGAAGTTGATGTCCAGCAGCCCTGGGTCGAGGAAGCAGGGTGGCCCGGCCGAGGGCAGGTAGAACGTGGGCGAGATCGTCTTGACCGCCTGGGCCACGGAGTGGAACTTGGCCCGGACCTTCTTCCTGGAGATGGCCTCGTACCGGTCAGCCGGGTAGTCGTAGCACACCGGGTGCCAGTTGGCCCCGGAGAACTGCATGGCCAGCACGTCGATGGCGCCTTCCTCGCGCCTGATCACCGGCAGTGCATCGGTGATCCGGCAGTCGTTCAGGTTGAGGAAGGCCTGCCCGTCCGCCTTGAGCAGCATGGCCGAGTCACGATTCAGCTCCGAGTCATCCAGGTACAGCTTGAGCGTGCCGCCGCTGATCGGTATCTCGGCCTGGTCGCTGGCCAGCACCAGGTCCTGGCACTGGTAGCCCGCCATGATCTCGGCCAGCGCCTTCCGCTGGAAGTGCGGCAGGACGACGGTGAAGTCCCGGCACTGGATGCTGTCCAGGAAGGCCTTGTCGAAATGGTCTTTGTGCTCGTGGCTGATGTACAGGTAGCGCGCCTTGCTGCCATCGGCCAGCTTCTCCTGCACCAGCGCGGCCAGCTGGTGATTACGCGGAAACTGAAACCAGGACGCATCGAATGCGCCGGATGGTGACAGCCACGGGTCGGCCACCAGGATGGCAGAATCCGTCTCAACCAGAAAACCGGCATGGCCCAGGAAGGTAATGCGCATTCCACCCCCGAGGAATTTGCGTATGGCGAAGAATTCTGGTGAGGCTCGGGAAAACTGAGCAGCCTGAACCGTGGGCAGGGCTATGCCCTGCGGGTCAGGATCTCATGTAGTCCCTTGTCCTGATCGGCTAGCGAAGTCCCGTCCGGCCTTTCGGCTGCATCGCGTCGAATACTACCTTGATCCGTGGCTGTGGTCTAGTTTGAAATGTATGTTCGATGAATTCAGCGCCCCCGGGACCGGTGCCTACGTGCGGAAACTTGGTTCTGTAACAGTGTCATCCGGCACGGCGTAATCCACTTTCCGGCAGCATGCTAGGCCATATTGGGGAGGGCCCGGCGGGGTAATCCATCCTTTGGCTGGCGGGCTAGGCCATAAAGTAATGACCGGGTAAAGCCGGCTGGTCCGGGCCGGCAAATACCCAGTAGGCGGCTGTGACAGAACTGGGCACGCCGTATTACAGTGCTGGTTCGTGAGCGAACCGCCGGACCCACGACGGTCCAGGAAAGGTCAGGCCGCGCCCGAAATAGGTCGCTGCCCGGCTCACGGTGCCATCAATCCCTACTCGGCGCCACCCGGGCTCAGGGAGCTGCGGCCACTGTGGCTCACCCCGCTCATGCTGGCCTGCTTCGCGGGCGCGGCGCTTGGCATCCAGGTCATCCTGCCCCGGATCACGTTCCGCTACGGGCGCTTCATCAGCAGCCTGGCCGGGATCCACTCCTTCGAGCTGCCCAAGCAGGCCTCGATCGCGGTCCGCCCGCTCACCATCGCAATCCTGATCCTGTTCGCCGCGTTCTCGGCTGGCTCGGTGCCGGCCCGGGCCCGGCTGGCCGCCCGCGAGCTGCTCATCTACCTGCCGCTGATGGTGCTACTGGACGTCCTGCTGGCCCGGCTGGCCCGGTACGGCGGGCCCAGCCCGTTCAGCACCCGCGGGAACATCCTGGACGGGGTGGTCGGCATCATCGCCGTCCTCCTGGCCGTGTTCGCCACCATCAAGAAGCCGGCCCGGGCCATCGTGCACCCCATCCTCAAGCGCCCGCGCTATTACGTGGTGGTGCTCCTGGGCTGCATCGCCGCGACGGTCGTGACCATCTGGGCCCTGTTCCATTATGAATCGTCCCGGCTGCACTGGCTGTCGCACATTCCGCTCCTCGGCGGCGTGCTGTCCGTGGTGGTTCTGTTCTTTGCCCTTTTTCCCGCCTACCTGTGCCTGTGCGGATATGTCATCGAGCGGGCCCGGCGCCATTCGCTGGAAGCGCTCGAGCCGCCCGCCACCCGCCTGGCCAGTGACCCGCCGCCAGCCGTCGCATACGGCGGGTCACCGGCCGCGGAGGGCGGTAGCGCAGCCGGGCTGCCGAACCTGGCCTGGCCCCCGGACCGTCCGCTGAGCTTCGGGTTCCTGGTCCCCGCGCACAACGAGGAGGAGTACATCGGGCACTGCATCCGGGCCATGGACGCGGCCGCCGGGGAATGGATGGGTGACGTCACCATTTACATCGTGGAGAACGGCTCGACCGATGCCACCTACGAGCTTTCCCGGGCCGCGCTCGGCGCCTGCCAGCATGCCCGCGGGGTCCTGCTGACCTCGCACACCGCATCCAAAATGCATGCCAAAGCGCACGCACTGAACACGGCGTTGTTCGCGGCCACCGAGGATGTGGTGATCCGGGTCAACGCGGACACGTTCGTATCCCGGTCGATACTGCCGCTCGCCGCGCCGTACTTCGAGGATCCCCGGGTCGGCGGGGTGGGCTCGGTCCCGCTCCCGCACAAGCGCACCATCTGGATCGAGCGGATGCGGGCGGTCGAGGTGTACTACGGGGCGGCCTTCAAGCGCACCGCCCAGGGGGCCGTGGACGCCATCCCGGTGCTGCCCGGGGCGACGGTTGCCTACCGGCGGGATCTGATCACCCTGGTCGGCGGCATCGCCGAGGGCATGCTCGGCGAGGACGCGGACATCACCATGCGGGTGGGCCGGCTCGGGTACCAGATCGTCTCCGACCCCGCCATCAAGTCGTACAGCGTCCAGCCGCAGAACTTCCGCGAGCTGCGTGAGCAGCGGATGCGCTGGTCGTTCGGCCTGTTCCACAGCATCACCCGGAACCGCGACGCGATTTTCGGCCTGGACGGGCTGCGCGGCATCTGGACGATGCCGTGGGCCTGCTTCGTCATGTTCCGCAAGCTGATGCTGATCCCGTTCGCGGTCGCGGTGGTCGGCCTCATCCTGCTGCAGGACTCGTTCTTCCCGCTGCACGAGATCGCCGCCGCGGGTGCCATCGCGCTGGGCGCCCAGCTGCTGGTGATGGCCGTCGTCGTATCGATCCTGGGCGGCCCGGCCCTGGTCATCTCGCTGCCCAGCTACATCGTGTTCCGGCTGATCGTGACGTATTTCGCGCTGGAGACGCTGCTCACCGTGCCGCTCAAGGAGCCGCGCTGGTGGCTGGCCCTGCGCGGCGCCCAGCACCGCCAGCTGGCGGTGGCGGGCGCTGGCCCGGCGCCGCCGCCGCGGCCCAGCCAGTCCAGCGGTCCACCCGAACCGCGATAACCGGGCCGGCCGGACGCTGCGCGGCGTACTGCGGGTAACGCACGGCGAGCAGGCGCAGCGGGCCGGCCAGCTCATCGGGGCCGGCCAGCACGGCCGCCTGGCCATCGGCGCGGACCCACCACAGCCGGGTCCAGTCATCGGCGTAGCAATCGGCGAGCAGCGCGACCCGCGGGTTCGCCCGGATGTTACGCAGCCGCTGCAGCCGGGTGGTGGACTTCGGCTTGGCGTCCACCGCGGTATACACCTGGTCCCGCTGGCCGTCCCCCGGGCCGGGGCTGCTGTCCA
Organism: uncultured Actinomycetes bacterium; assembly: GCA_963834515.1. GTDB lineage: Bacteria > Actinomycetota > Actinomycetes > Streptosporangiales > Streptosporangiaceae > RYN-230. Next base: position 1,091,762 of record CAWICB010000007.1, read on the forward strand.
GCACGAACGTGACCGGGACGATGTGCGGGGCGCCGTCCGGGGTGACCGTGGCCAGCCGGGCCACCCGGGCGGCCGCGAACCGGCGCCGGGCCTCGGCCGCGGGCATCCTCATGCCGGTCATCCTGCCCGGCCGCAGGCCGGTCATCCGGCCCGGCCGCCAGGCGCGTCATCCGGCCCGGCCGCAGGCCCTGGTACGGGATACTTGTCAGGCATACGCAGCACGGTGAAAGGTCAGCGGACGGTGTCAGGCGAGGACAGGCCAGCAGACGAGGACAGCCCAGGCGGCGGGGAGAGCCCAGCCGACATGCTGGGCGAGATCAGGCAGCAGCGCATCGGCAAGGTGCACCAGCTGCGCGAGCTCGGCCTGAACCCCTACCCGCCGGACGCGGTGGCCAGGACGCCCATCGCCGAGGCCCGCGAGCTGGCCGACGGTGCGCCGGCCACCATCGCCGGGCGGATCATGCTGCTCCGCCCGATGGGCAACCTCACGTTCGGCCAGCTGCACGACGAGAGCGGCGAGATGCAGTTCATGATCTCCCGCCGTGACCTGCCCGGTGATCACGTGCCCGGCTACAAGGCGCTGACCCGGCTGCTCGACATCGGGGACTTCATCGCCGTCGAGGGCCACCGGCTGCGGACCAGGACCGGCGAACGGTCGGTCGCGGCCCGGAACGTGACCATCCTCACCAAGTCGCTGCGCCCGCTGCCGGACAAGCACTCCGGGCTGAGCAACGAGGAAATCCTGCTCCGCAAGCGGTACCTGGACATCCTGCTGCACCGCGAGGTCCAGGACATGATCTACGCCAAGGCCCGGTTCTGGCGGTCGATGCGCCGGTTCCTGGAGGATCTCGGTTTCATCGAGGTGCAGACCCCGGCCCTGGAGCTGACCACGGGCGGAGCCGACGCGCGGCCGTTCGTGGCCCACCACCACTACCTGGACACCGACGTCTGCCTGCGCATCTCCATGGGCGAGCTGTGGCAGAAGCGGCTGCTGGTCGGCGGGCTGGAGAAGACGTTCGAGATCGGGCGGCAGTTCCGCAACGAGAACCAGAGCCGCGAGCATCTCAACGACTACGACCAGATGGAGTTCTACTGGGCGTACGCCGACTACGAGACCGGCATGCGGCTGGTCGAGGACCTGTTCCGGCACGTGATCAGCGAGACGTTCGGCACGCTCGCGTTCACCCTGCACCGGAACGGCCGCGAGTACCGGGTCGATCTGGGCGCGGACTGGGCCCGGTACGACTACTACGAGACGATCAGCCAGATCCTCGGGTTCGACGCGGCGTCCGCCGCCACCGACAAGCTGGCCGCCACCATCGACGAGCTGGGCATCGTGGTGGACCGCCAGGGCCTGAACCGGGCCCGGGCCATGGATGCGCTGTGGAAGCACTGCCGCCGCGGCCTGGCCGGCCCCGGCTTCCTGGTCAACGAGCCGCTCGAGGTGTCCCCGCTGGCCAAGAGCCGCCCGGACCGGCCCGGCATCGTGGAGCGTTTCCATGTCATCGTGGCGGGCAGCGAGCTGGGCAACGGCTACAGCGAGCTGAACGATCCGCTGGAGCAGGCCCGGCGGTTCGCGGAACAGCAGGCCATGCGGGAGGCGGGCGACACCGAGGCGCAGATGTCCGACCCGGATTTCGTCGAGGCGCTGGAGTACGGCATGCCGCCCGCGTGCGGCTTCGGGATGAGCGAGCGCGTGTTCGCGTTCTTCATGGACAAGAGCGTGCGCGAATGCCAGATCTTCCCGCTGCTCCGCCCGCTGGAGCCCACCCGCCAGCCCTGACCGTCCCCGGCACTGACCACCCGCTGCCCAACGCCGGCTGGCGGCCGGTGCCGTCAGCCGGCCGCGCCGGGCGGTGGGGTGACCGGGATGATCTCGGCCGACAGCAGCTGGCCCGGCCCGAGCCGGAGCACACCGATGGTGCCCCCGGGCTGGCGGCGCCGGTCGGTCGGTGAGCCGGGGTTGAAGATCCGCTGGCCATGCTCGGTGTGGTCCAGCGGGATGTGCGAGTGCCCGAAGATGACCAGGTCCGCGGCGGGGAAGCGGTGCCGCATCCGGGCCGGGCGGCCCGCCGCCGGGCCCGCGTCGTGCAGCATCGCGACGCTCAGCCCGGCCAGCTCGAGCTGCAGCGTACCCGGCGCGCCCCAGGCAGCCACGTCCGGGCCGTCGTTGTTGCCGAGCACGGCCCGGACCGGCGCGTAACCGGCCAGCTCATCCAGGACGGCCGCGGTGCACACGTCCCCGGCGTGCAGGATCAGGTCCGCCCCGCGCAGGTGCCGGGCCACCGCTGGCGGGCAGGACCGCCAGCGCCGCGGCGCGTGCGTGTCGGCCAGCACGATCACCCTCACCGGTTCATCTTGCCCGGCCCGCACCCGTGATCCGGCGGGCCCCCAGCACCAGCGCCCGGCCGGCCAGGCCGCCGGTGGGCCAGCTCAGCCGGTGCCCTCCGCGGCGAGCGGGACACCGAGCTGGGCCAGCAGATCGCCCTCGTCGTAGTACAGGTGGGTGCTGGTGATCTTGCCGTCCTCGCACTCGTGGACGACCGCGAACCTGATGTCCACCATCCGGCCGGTCGGGCCGACGTCGCCCGCATGACGGCGCAGGTACCCCGAGTGCGTGCCGATGAACCGCCCTTCGTGCACCCCGCCCCGGTCGTCGCCGTGGATGCTCACCGTGGTCAGCCGGTTGTCCGGGAACGCCCCGTTCCAGACGTCCCAGAGCGTGTCGGCGGCCTCCCGCCCGGACAGCTGCAGCCCGCCCGGCGCGGTGACCCCGAACCGGTTCAGGTCGGCCAGCGCCAGCCAGCCCGCCTGGTCCCGGTCGTTCCACAGCGTGACCTCGCGCTCAATCAGGCTGATGTTGTCGCCCTCGCGGACCGAGGAGAAGCTCAGCATGTACTCCTCCACCGTGCGGACCTGGGCCTTGGTCAGCGCGGCCATGCGAGTGCGCAGCGCCGCCACCTGCGCCCGGACCGACGCCATGACGTCCATGTCCTCCCAGGTGGTCAGCACGATGCTGTGCCCGGTGTCCCGCTGAACCAGGAACTGCCCGCTGCACAGGCCGGGCATGTCCAGCAGCGCGGGCCCAGCCCGGTGCCGGAACTCCTCGATGGCCTGGCTCATCAGGTCCGGCTGGCCGTTGATCCTGCTCAGCCGGACCCCGGCGCCGGGTCCGGGCCGGGCCTGGCGGATGAAGACGGGTACCTCGTAATGCTCGGCCGAGACCGTCCCGCCGATCAGCTCCGCCACCTCGTTGTGCGGTACCGCCACGGCCCGGTCGCTGGCCGTCATCGCGTCGGCCGAATCCCAGTACGCGCAGATCAGGCAGACACCCAGGTCGGCGTGGCTGAACACGGCCATGCCCCGGCTGCCCAGCTGCGCTTCCACCTGCGGCTTAACCTTGTCTTCCAGGTAACTGGTGGCATCCCCGAGCCGGGCTGGGTCGCCGGCCAGCGTGTACATCCGGACGTACATGGTCTTCACTCCCGAGCCGTCCCGGACAGGCCGCGATGTCCCGTGCATCCCCCCGGGAGCAGCTGTGCGACTCCGGCCAGTCAAACATCCCCGTGCCGGGCGGGCAAGGGCCGGCCCGGCCGCCGCGGTTAGGGTGGCGCCATGGCCGAACGTAAGGAGATCCTCGAGCTGGCAGGCCGCGAGGTGGCCATCTCCAACCCGGGCAAGGTCTACTTCCCGCAGACCGGGCACACCAAGCTGGACCTGGTCCGGTATTACCTGAGCGTGGCCGGCGGGGCGCTGCGCGGGGTGGCCGGGCGGCCGGTGGTGCTCAAGCGGTTCGTCAACGGCGCCGAGGGCGAGCCGTTCTTCCAGAAGCGGGCCCCGGAGTCCCGGCCGGCCTGGGTGGACACGGTCGAGCTGCGTTTCCCGTCCGGCCGGTCCGCGGTGGAAGTGGTGCCGCACGACGCCGCCGCGCTGGCCTGGATGGCCAATCTCGGCTGCATCGACCTCAACCCGCACCCGGTGCCGGGCCGGCGACCTGGACCACCCGGACGAGCTCCGGGTCAACCTGGATCCGGTGCCGGGTGTGCCGTGGCCGCAGATCCGCCAGGTGGCGCTGGTGGCCCGGGACGTGCTGGCCGACTTCGGGCTGGCCGGCTGGCCCAAGACATCCGGCTCCCGGGGCTTCCACATCTACGCCCGCATCGAGCCCCGCTGGGACTTCACGGAGGTCCGGCGGGCGGCCGTGGCGCTGGCCCGGGAAGTGGAGCGGCGCGCCCCCGGCCTGGCCACGGCCAAGTGGTGGAAGGAAGAACGGCACGGCGTGTTCGTCGATTACAACCAGAACGCCAAGGACCGGACCGTGGCCTCCGCGTACTCGGTCCGGCCCACCCGCGACGCGCGCGTGTCCACGCCGCTGACCTGGGCGGAGGTACCAGACTGCGCGCCGGAGGCGTTCACCATCGACACCGTGCCGGACCGGTTCGCCCGGTCCGGTGACCCATGGGCGGGCATGGACGACGCGGCCGGCTCGCTGGCGCCGCTGCTCGAACTGGCCGCGCGGGATGAGGCGGCCGGGCTGCCGGATGCACCCTGGCCGCCGCACTACGACAAGCAGGCGGGTGAGCCGCCGCGGGTCCAGCCGTCCAAGCGCCGGGATACCGCCGCCGCGGCTGGGACGCCGCCGCGGGCGGCTGGGCGGCGGCAGTCCACGATGCCGCTCATCGAGGTGGCCCGGGCCGCCACCAGGGACGAGGCCATGGCCGGGCTGGACCGGTGGCGGCAGCGGCACCCGGACGTCTGGCCGTACCTGGAACCGCCCGACGTGCTGGTTGACTCGATGCGCGGGCGCAGCTCGACCTGGACCAGGATCAGGCTCAACCTGCGCCATGTGCCCGCCGATCAGCGGCCGGGCCAGGAACCGCTCGAGGTCGACTACGATCCGTGGGCCCGCGGCGGCGGCCGCCCCGGTGGATAGCACAGCCGCCGAGACCCACGTCCGGCTGCTGGCCGAAGCCGAGCTCCGCCAGGCCACCCGGGCGCCCCGGTACCAGTGGCTGGACGAGGACTTCAGGATGGGCGGCGAGCCTCCCGGGGAAGCCAGCCTGTTCCGGGTCAAAGCCGTGCTCGACGCCCTGCACCATGTCGGCGCCCTCGGCGGCGGCCGGGCCCAGTCGGTGCTCGGCGAGTTCACCAGCGCGCTGGCAGCCCGGGGGCTGGCCCCGGCTGACGGCCTGCTGCGCGTAGTGCTGCCGGGCGAGGGCGAGCCCACCCCCGGCCAGCCTGCCGAGCCATCGGCGCCATCCGGCGCGTACCAGGCCATCCCCATCGCCGCGGTGATCCCGGCCGGGTGGGAGGGCTACCAGGGCGAGGTGCATGTCCAGACGCTGATCCTCGCGCCCGGCTCAGCGATGATCATCACCACGTTTGTCAGCACGTGGCGGGACGTGGCCAGCCTGCCCGCGGGCACGGTGCCAGGCCAGCCCAGCTTCCCCCCGTTCGGCGACTCCGGGCTGACCGACGACCAGGGCCGCCACTACCGGCTGGACTACCAGGCCGCCGAGGGGGGCTGGTTCCAGTACGGCGTGCTCAGCATCTCCCCCGTCCCCCCGGCCGGCGTCCAGTGGCTGGACATGCCGACTGGGGCCGGGCCAGCACTCCGGATCCGGCTGGCCCAGCCGGTCCCGGCGGCCCGGGCCACCAGCCAGCGCATCCGGCCGGCGGCGGCCGGCGAGCACCTGCTCACGGCGGTGGCCGACACCCTGCTGGGCGGGGGGGCCATGGCTGGCATCACCGCCACGGCCATCGCGGCCAGCCTGGCCGAAGTCGCCGATGCGCTGCGCGCCGCGGCGGCCCTGCCGGATGACAGCGTGATCGCGGCGCACCTGGCCGCGCTGTGCCAGCACCGCTCCATCGAGGTGCGCGGGCACCTCGCGGACCGGGCCCGGACGGCCGGCCTGCCCCGCCCCTGGGCCGACGTGCTGGCCCAGGGGCGGGGCGGCCCCGGGGAGGGGCGGCCCGGCGTCGTGCCGGTGGGCGCGGTGCTGCCCGAGATCGACGGGGCCAGATTCGTGCTGGCCGGGCTGTCCTCCTGGGAGCGCCAGGTCAGCTTGCCCGTGGTGGCGTGGGGCTGGTCGCCATGGCCGCGAGTGTTCCGCTCCGGCCAGCCGTTCTCCTGGTGGGCCAGGGATGACACCGGGCGCTGGCACGTCGGCCGGCCCAGCCCGTACCAGCTGATAGCCAGGACGTTCCACGTCGAGTTCACCCCCCCGCTGCACCCGGACGCGACGTCGCTGGACATCATGCTCAGCGGCTCGGCGGCCCGGGTCACCGTCAGCGTGCCGCTGCACTGGCCGGATGAGCCGGCCGGGGCATCGGGCTAGTCTGCTGGGAGCGCGGGCGCGATGGAGGCGTGCATGGCGGCAGACGGTGCGGAGCAGGCGGAAACGTACCTGCGGCTGCTGGCCGAAGCCGAGCTGCGCCGGGCCCCGGTGTTCCACGGGCCGGGGTCGCAGCCCCACCGGGTATCGCTGGCCGCGACGGCGCTGGCCTCGGCGGGCGCCCTGACCCTGGACACCGCCTGGCAGGTGGTGGCCGACTTCCAGGCCGCGTGCGCGCTGCGGCTGGGCGACCCGGTCCCGGCCGTCATCGGCCCCCGCTCCCCCCGCTGGCCGGCCCGGCCCCCGGGCAGCCTGGCCCCGTCCAGCCGGCCGTCGGCCATCCGGCATTCGGTCGTCCAGTTCCTGGGCAGCTCGTACCGGCTTGGCTGGACCCGGCCCACGGCGGCATCGGCCACGCCGCCCGCGCCGGGCGCCATCCCGGTCGGGGCCACCCTGCCGCTGCCCGCCGAGCGGGACGGCTGGTTCGGGGAGCATCACCTGCTCGCACTGGCCCGCACCGACACCGCGGCGGCTATCACCGTGGCCACCCGGTGGGCCGGGCAGACCCGCCGGTCCGCCGCGCCGCGGCCCCGGCACGCCCCGTTCCACGAGGTTGGCGCCGTCGACGACCGGGGGGTCAGCTACCGGGCCGCACTGTGGGACATGGGCATCGAGGACGGCCGGGAGTGGTGGGACTGCCACCTCGCGCTGACCCCGGTCCCGCCCGACGGCACCCGCTGGCTGGACATCGGCCCGGGCGCGCGGGGCCGCTGCATCCGGGTCGAACTGGCCCCGCCCGACCTGGTAACCGGCATCGAGACGGAGCCGGCCGGGCCGGACGGCAGCGCCGCCGCCCGGCTCCTCGACCGGGCCGGGGACGAGCTGCTGGCCGGGGGGCCCGGCCGCCAGGTGGCCGGCCTGCCGCTGGCGTCCCGGGTCGGGCTGCTCATCACCGACCTCACCGAGAGCGGGGCGCTCGCCGCCAGCGACCCGGCGGTGGGCCGGCTCATCGGGCTCGGCTGGCGGCTCGGGGTGGACCTGGGCCTGCCGCCCGACGGCCGCATTCCCCGCGCCACGCTGCCGGGGACCTGGCACAGCATGCTGGCCTACCGGGACGCCGCGGACGGCCCGGTGGGCACGGCCGCGTTCGCCGCCAACCTGCCGGAGATCTGCGGTGCCTGGTTCTCGCTGGCCGGGCTGCGGTCGGCCCGCGACGGCGCCACGCTGCACGTGATGGCCAGCGGCTGGGCGCCGCGTGGCCGTGGCTGGCTGGCGCACGGCGTCGGCCCGCACAGCGATCCGTCCCACGTCACGCTGACCTGGCAGGCCCGTGACTCGGCCGGGCGCTGGCACCTGGTCACCGGCATGCACTGGGGCACCCCGGAAGGCATGATCCAGATGCAGCTCGCCCCGGCGCTGCACCCCGGGGCCACGTGGCTCGAGGTCATCGTGACCGGGGGCGGCCGGCAGGTGCGGGCCACCGTGCCGCTGGCCTGGCTGCCTGACGGACCCGGCCGGTGAGCGGGCCGTGGTGGGCGGCGCTGCCGGCCGCGGAGAGCCCGGTCAGCTGCGGCACCGGGAAGCACGTGCTGCGCTGGGCGGGCGGTGAGCTGACCGCGGCTGACCATCCCGACGCGGAAGGCGAGCTGGTGCTGGCCGCGCTCGGCGGTGACAAGTCCGAGTGCGTGGCGCTGGTCGAGGCGTGGGGTGCGCACGCCGGGGACCTGGACGTGCTCGCGCTCGGGCCACGCTCCCCCGCCGACCAGCTCGCGGTGACCTGGGACCTGGTGGAGGTCCTGCGGTCCGGGCCGGCCCAGCGGCTGATCGGGCCGCCGGCCCCGCCCCGCCGGCCGGGCGGGGCACAGCCCGCGCGGCCCCGGCCCCGGTCCCTGCCCATCCGGCAGGTGCCCGCCGACGTGCAGCGGGCCCAGGCCAGCCGGGCCGAGCTTATCAGCCTGTTCGCGCTGGGCCGTGACTTCCAGCTGGCGCTGTCCGGCACGGTGGCGGCCGCCTGGTCGGCCCCGGGCCGGGACCTGGCCGCGGCCCGGCCCGCGCTGGCCGGGGCGCTGGCCGGCCGGCTGGCCCCGGCCGCGGCCGACTGGCTGGGCATCGGCCCCGACGCGGTGCGGGTGTCGCTGCACGAGGCGCCAGGCTGGGGGACGGCCGGGCTGGATGGCGGCACGCTCCGCGTCTCGCTTCCGGTGCGCTGGCTGGCCTCGGTGTGGGCGGCCGGCTTCCCGGTCGTCGGCGGCCATCTGGTGGTCGACGTGCTGGACGCCGCCTGGCCACAGGCGCGGGTGCGCGCGCTGCCCCGGCCCGGCGCGCCGCCGGCTGTGCTGAGCATCCGGTATGACGGGGAACACTGGTCTGTGGCAGGGACGGGCTGAACAGCACCGGGCCGAGCACTGGGAGCGCAGGTGGCTGAGGACGGCCGGCGGTTCGCCGGGGCAGGGAGCGAGCGGCAGGCGGCCGCCGTCGAGGCACTCGGGGTGGCCGTGGCGGCACGGGTCCCGGTCCTGCTGTGGGGCGCTCCGGGGACCGGTAAGACGTCGGTGATCCGGGCCATGGCCGAGGCCCTGGGCTGGCCGTGCGAGACCGTGATCGCGTCGATCCGTGAGCCGTCCGACTTCGCCGGGCTGCCCGTGGTGGTGGGCGACGGGGTCCGGTTCGCGCCGCCGGCCTGGGCGCGGCGGCTGGCCGCGGCCGGCCGTGGCCTGCTGTTCCTCGACGAATTGTCCACCGCCCCGCCGGCCGTGCAGGCGGCGCTGCTCCGGGTGGTGCTGGAACGCGTGGTCGGCGACCTGGAACTGCCCGTCGAGGTGGCGGTGGTGGCCGCGGCCAACCCGCCGGACCAGGCGGCCGACGGCTGGGACCTGTCGGCCCCGCTGGCCAACCGGCTGTGCCACCTGGCCTGGGACATCGACCCGCGGGCGGTGGCTGACGGGCTGGCGGGCGGCTGGTCGGCACCGCACGTGCCCGCGCTGCCGGAGGACTGGGCCGCGGAGCTGGGCCTGGCGCTGGCCCTGGTGGCCGCGTTCCTGCACGCGCGGCCCGCGCTGGCCTGCGCCCCGCCGTCGGACGCGGACGCGGCCGGCCGCGGCTGGCCCAGCCCGCGAACCTGGGAGATGGCGGCCCGGCTGTGGGCCGCGAGCGGGGTGGCCGGGTCGGGCGAGGAGGCGCGCGGCGCCCTGGTCCGCGGCGCGGTGGGTGACGGCGCCGGGGTGGAGTTCCTGGCCTGGCTGGCCGAGATGGACCTGCCCGACCCGGAGGCGGTGCTGGCCGACCCGGCCTCGTTCCTGCTCCCGGCGCGGGGTGACCGCGCATACGCGGCGGTGGCCGCGGTAGCCGCCGTGGTGGCCGCGGACCCCACGCCGGAGCGGTGGGTGGCCGGCTGGCAGGTGCTGGGCAAGGCCGCGGAGACGGCGCCGGACGTGGCCGCGGTGGCTGCCCGCACGCTGGCCCGGTGCCGGCCGGACGGGGCCGCGCTGCCCGCCGAGGTGCGGCTGTTCGCGCCGGTCCTGCGGGATGCGGGACTGCTCCGCGGATGACCGGCCGGGGCGGTGCCGAAGTTCCCGGCCTGGCCGCCGGGCGGCTGTGGGCCGCGTCGCACTTCCCATACCTGGCCAGCGGGCTGTTCGGCGCGCAGGTGCTGGCCGTCCCGGGGATCGGCACGGTGGCGGTGGACGAGAGCTGGCGGCTGCACGCCGACCCGGAGCTGACCGCGGGGTGGACGGCCGCTGAGCTGGGCAGCGTGCTGGTGCATCACGTCTCGCACCTGCTCCGTGCGCACGGCGAGCGGGCGGTGGCGGCCGGGGTCATCGATGCGGACGCGCAGGCCTGGGTATGCGCGGCCGACGCGGAAATCAACGACGACCTGGTCAACGCCGGCCTCCAGCTGCCCCGCCGCCCGGTGCTGCCTGCCGACCTCGGCGCGCCCCCCGGCCAGCTCACCGAGCAGTACTTCAGGCCGGGACATCAGCATGAGCACGCAGGCTGGGAGCTGGACTGCGGGAGCGGGGCGGACGGGCGGGGCCGGTCCTGGGACCAGTCCGGGGGGCCCGCGCTGTCGCCGTGGCAGGCCCAGCTGCTGTGCCGGCAGGTGGCCCAGGATTGTGTCCGGCACGCCCGGGAGCCAGGCACCGTGCAGGCCGGCCTGCTCCGCTGGGCCGAGCGGGTACTGCAGCCCGCGGTGGACTGGCGCCGGGTGCTGGCCGCCGAACTGCGCCGCGCGGTCGCGGACACGGCGGGCGCGGTGGACTACTCCTACCGGCGGCCCTCCCGGCGGGCCTCGGTGGCGGGCCAGGTGGTGCTGCCCGCGCTGCGCCGGCCGGTCCCCGAGGTCGCGGTGGTCTGCGACACCTCGGGCAGCATGACCGAGGACCTGCTCGCGGCGGCCCTGGCCGAGGTGGAAGGCCTGCTGAACTCCCTCGGCATGGCCCGCCAGCTCCGCGTGCTGGCCTGCGACACCGCGGTCGGGCCGGCCCGCCGCGTCAGTTCGGCCCGGCAGGTCGAGCTGGTCGGCGGGGGCGGCACCGACATGGGCGCCGGCATCGCGGCGGCCGCGGCCCTGCGCCCCCGGCCCGCGGTGACGGTGGTGCTCACCGACGGCTACACGCCATGGCCAGCGCAGCCGCCGCGCGGCATCCGGGTACTGGTGGCGCTGCTCGGCGACGGCGCACCGGACGGGCCGGGCTGGGCCCGGGCGGTGCGGGTGCCGTCGGCGTCAGCCTGAGTGCCGCGTTCCGGCGGGCCCGCCGGGCAGGTGGACCGCGCTGGCCGGGGCGGCTGCCCGGGCCGGGGCGGCCGGCGGGGTGAGCACGGTCAGCACCGCCGTGATGGCCAGCACCGCGCCCAGCACGCAGCACTCCCGCACCGTCGCTTGTGCCGGGCCTCCGGCCGGCCCGTCCGGCCTCGGCGCGAAGCGGCGATCGGGGGGTTCCGGGGGGTCGCCCCCCCGGGCTAGCCCGTCCGGCCTCGGCGCGAAGCGGCGATCGGGGGGTTCCGGGGGGGCGCCCCCCCGGGCCAGCACACCCGGCCGGGCCGGCCGATTGAGCCACACCCGGCCGGCGATGGCCAGCCCGGCCACCACCGCCACCAGCACGGCCTTGACGATGACCACGATGCCGTACGCCGTGCTGACCAGGGAACCCAGCGGGACCAGCACCAGCACGGTGATCACCCCGGTCAGCACGACCACGCCGAACAGCCAGACCGCGGCGTTGGCGTACAGCCGGACCAGGCCGCGCATGGCCGCCGGATCGTGCCGCCAGGCCACCGCGGCGCGCAGCGTGTACAGCAGCATCCCGGCCCACATCACGGCGGGCGTGAGGTGGCAGCAGGTGAGCAGCGCCCCGCCCACTGGCACGATGCCCTCCGGGTGGGCCCGGATGCCCTCCGCGACGATCACGCCGGCCAGCGGCAGCACGCTCAGCCCGGGCCGGCGCAGCCGGAGCGCGGCCGCGGCGAGCAGGAAGGCCACGCACTCGGCCGCGGTCAGCTCGCCCTGGCCGGTGGTCAGCAGCGGCGCCACCGCCGGATGCGCGCGCCCGGCCAGCAGCGCCCGGGCCATGAACACCACGCCGGTCAGCGCGGCCGTGGCCGCCGCGCCGAGCAGGGCCGAGCGGAGCGCCCACGGGGCCGGCAGCGGAGCCGGTGCGGTGCCCTTGTACTGCCGGGCCAGGCCGCGGCCGGCCAGGCCACCCAGCGCGCCGGCCAGCCCGGCCAGCATGAGCCAGCGCAGGATGGCGATCGGCACGGCAGCGAGCACAGCTGGCATGCCGATCATCATGGCACTGCGCCCCAGGGCGGGGCGCGCCGCGGGGGCTCAGGGCGCGGTGGGCGGCGCGAACCAGGGGTGATCGGTGCTGAACAGGTACCGGTCCGCCACGTGGTTGAGCACCCGGCGGGCCTGCCGGAAGCTGCCCGCGACCTCGGCCACGACGTCCAGCCGCGCGGTGCGGACCGGGGCCAGCCCGCAGGCCGCCCGGTACCAGCGGGCGCCGAGCTGCTCGAGCAGCTCAATGGCCGGGATGGTGGCCAGCTGGTCGTGCTGCGCGGCGGGTACCCGGGCCGCACGGAGCAGCCGGGCCACCTGGGCCGGCCCGACCCCGTACAGCGTGGCGTAGTCCGGGAAGACCCCGGACAGGAACAGGCATACGTCGCCGAGCCTGCGGTACACGCCGGGCCGCTCGGCGTCCGGCACGCTGTCGAGCAGCCCGGCCAGCCGCACCGGGTCGAGCTCGCTGAACCGCCTGGTGCGCATCCGGCCGCCGCCACGGACCCGGTACCGGCCGCTGGCCACCCGGGTGAACGAGCCCAGCAGCTCGGCCAGGAACAGCCGCCGGGCCGGCGAGCCGAGGAAGTCACGCAGCGCGGGCGCGTCAAACAGCGGGACGCGCTGCCGCGGCCCGGTCCGCTCGGTGACGTGATCCATGGACGCCAGCTCGGCCGCCGACCGGTGCACGGCCACCGCGAACGTGAGGAACGGCGACACCGGGACGGCCTGCCCGGGCAGGGCCAGCCCCGGCCGGGCGGCCGGGCCGGGCTCCGCCCAGCCGAACACCGCGTCGAACACACGCGGGTCAGCGAGCAGGGCCGGGATGGCGGCTGGGTCGTGCCGCAGCCAGCCCGCGTCCGCGCCGGGCGGAAGGCCCGCGGCCCCGCGGCCCAGTGGTGCCGGCCCGGGCCGGGCTGACACCGCGGAGATCAGTAGGGTGAGGTCCTGGTCCGTGAGGTGGTCTGCGTACTCCCTGCCGACAAGAGCACCATCCATGACATAACGTTACTCCGCCCTGGTGCCCTGGCTAGTGAGCGTGCCGGACGTGCCCGGCGGCGGGCTCGGCCACCAGCAGGCCATCCCCGGCCGCGACGACCGGGTCCTCCCGGATGCCCATGATCACCCGCCCGTCGTGCACCAGGGCCAGCACCAGGCCGGCCCGCTCACTGCGGATCGCGCTCAGCGGCCTGCCCACCGCGTCGCCGGCTGGGATCTCGTGCAGGCTGTGCTGCTCAGAATCGACCAGCTGGAGCAGCAGGTCGCCGGCGTGCGGTGCCTCCAGGCTCTTGGCCAGGGTGTGCGCGACCAGGTCGTCGGCCGAGATCGTCTGCGGGATGCCCAGGTCGCGCAGGGCCTCGCCGACCGAGCCCGACCGGACCAGCGCGGTCACCGGCACATCGGGGGCTTCCTTGCGCAGCAGCACCGCGCAGACCAGCACGTCACCGTCGTCCGGCCCGGTGATCAGCACGTGCTGGGCGTGCTGTGGCCGGGCGGCCCGCAGCGCGCCGGGCTGGGCCGGGTCCCGCCGGATCACGTGCACCTGGTCCGGGACGGTGGCCGGGTCAACGTCGGCCACCAGGGTCACCGAGTCGCCCGCCCGGACCAGCTCGTCCAGGATGGCCGGGACCACGGGATGCATCCCGGCGATGATGCGGAACCCCCCGTCAGGGAACTCTCGTGCCAAGGCCAGGACCCTTCTGACTCCTGCCGCCGCGGCCGCGCCGGTCACCAGCGCGAACACCCCGGCAAGCAACGGGATGGTGGTGAGCATGACCGCGGAGGCGACCAGGCGGCCCGCCGGGTTGTGCGGGGTCACGTCACCGTAGCCGACCGTGGTCGCGGTCGTGATGGCCCAGTACAGGCCGGTGGTGTACGGGATGCGCTGGGTCTCCGCGAACAGCCCGCCGCCCGCCAGCACGCACGCCATGGCCGTGACCAGCAGGGCGGTCACATGGCGGGTGTGCCGCCCGGACACCAGCCGCAGCAGAAGACCCAGCATCGCCCTATCGTGCCCTAGCCAGGATCAGCCCGGCCTCAAGTCGAGCAGGAACTCCATGATCCCGTGATTCCGGCTTGGTCAGCGCGAACGTCCCGGTGGGATAGGCGGCCACGTCCATGATCCAGCCGTCGAACTGCGCGTCGCGCTGAGCGGAGTCGGTGTGGATGGTGGCCATCTGCACCGTGAAGCTGGCCGTGCGCACCGTCGTGCCCCTGATCACCATCTGGCCACTGACCGAGCCGCTCCGGCCCACCGCAGCCAGCGCCACCGGCCACCTGCCGTCATGGCCGGTACCTCCTGCCTAGACTGGGCTGGGCCGGATCCGGGCACAGTCTGAATGTGAGATGAACGGGCCCCTGCGCATGCCAGTCTTCACCCCACCCACGTCCCATGTCCGGCTGTCGTTCATCGCTGCCATGGAGGAGTTCCGCGCCGAGGGCCGCGGCGCCGCCGCGGACGACACCATGCTCGGCCGGGAGATCCGCGAGTTCGGCGTGGACTGGCATGATCCGGCGCGGTTCGCCACCTACACCCGGTACCTGGCGGAGCAGGCGGACGAGGCAGCCCAGCGGCGGCCCGGGCACGTGCCGGCCACCACGCTGTGGTGGGTGGACGGCGACGACTACCTGGGGCGGCTGGCCATCCGGCACCGGCTCACCCCGCGGCTGCTCGACCTGGGCGGCCACGTCGGCTACGACGTGAAGCCGTCCGCCCGGCGGCAGGGCCACGCCACCACCATGCTGGCCGCCGCGCTGCCGGTCGCGCACGCGCTGGGCATCGACCCGGCGCTGGTCACCTGTGACCAGTCCAACGCTGGCTCGCGCCGGGTCATCGAGGCCAACGGCGGCGTACTGGAGGACCAGCGCGGCAGCGAGCTGCGGTTCTGGGTGGCGACCCGATAGCGGCCGCTCCGGCCGCCGGGCGGCCCCCGGCGGGTCAGCGGACCCGCGGCAGCACCTCCTTGGCCAGCAACTCCAGGTGGTCGAGGTCATGCAGGTCCATGATCTGCAGGTACATCCGGCTGGCGCCATGCCCGGCGAATTGCCCGATCTTGTCCACGATCTCGGCTGGCGAGCCGGCCAGGCCGTTGTCCCGCAGGTCGGCCACGTCCCGGCCGATGGCCGCCGCGCGGCGGGCCAGCTCCGCCTCGTCCCGGCCGCAGCAGGTCGTCTGGGCGGCCGAGTAGACCAGCGAGCCGGGGTCGCGGCCGGCCTCCCGGCAGGCGTCCCGGACCCGGGCGAACTGCGCGCCGGTCTGCGCCACGCTGCCGAACGGCACGTTGAACTCGGCCGCGTACCGGGCGGCCAGCGCGGGCGTCCGGCGGGCGCCGTGCCCGCCGACCAGGATGGGCGGGCGCGGCCGCTGCACCGGCTTGGGCAGCCCCGGCGAGTCCCGGACCTGGTAGTAGTCCCCGTCGAACGAGAACGCCTGGCCGGCTGGCACGTCCCACAGCCCGGTGATGACGGCCAGCTGCTCGGCCAGCCGGCCGAACCGCTCGGCGGTGGCCGGGAACGGGATGCCGTAGGCGGCGTGCTCCGCCTTGAACCAGCCCGCGCCCAGGCCGAGTTCCACCCGGCCGCCACTCATCTCGTCGACCTGGGCCACCGAGATGGCCAGCGGCCCCGGGTAGCGGAACGTGGCCGAGCTGACCAGGGTGCCGAGCCGGATCCGGGACGTCTGCACGGCCAGCGCGGCCAGCGTCAGCCAGGAGTCGGTCGGCCCGGGCAGCCCGCTGACCTCGCCCATCTTCAGGTAATGGTCGGACCGGAAGAACGCGCCGAAACCCAGCTCCTCAGCGGCCCTGGCCACCGCCAGCTGCCGGCCGTAATCCGCCCCCTGCTGGGGCTCGGTGAAGATCCTCAGTTCCATGTCCCCATCCTCGCCTACCCCCTCGGCACGGCGGCACGGGGCGGGGCTATGGTCGTGATAATTCCCCCCGTAACGATAAGGAGCGTGAAATGACTTCCCCGGCTGTGCAGATTCCTGGCTATGTCGCCGGGACATGGGATCTCGACCCGGTCCACTCCACCATCGGCTTTGCCGTCCGGCACCTGATGGTGAGCAAGGTCCGCGGCAAGTTCACCACGTTCGAAGCCCAGATCGTCACGGCGCCCAACCCGCTGGAGTCCACCGCGACGGCCACCATCGACCTGTCCTCGGTGGACACCGGGAACGAGCAGCGGGACAACGACCTGCGCTCGACCAACTTCTTCGACGTCGCGACGCACCCCAAGATGACGTTCGCATCCACCGGGATCCGGCCGGACGGCGACCATTTCATCATGGACGGCGACCTCACCATCCGCGGGGTGACCAAGCCGGTGTCGCTCACCGTGGAGATCAACGGGTTCGGCCCGGACCCGTTCGGCGGCACCCGGGCCGGGTTCTCGGCCAGCGGCGAGATCAACCGCAGCGACTTCGGGGTCAGCTTCAACGCCCCGGTCCCCGGCGGGGTCATGATCAGCGAGACCGTCAGGCTGGAAATCGAGGCCGAGGCGGTGCTGCGCAAGGAGTAGGGCGCGGCCCGCTCACCCGCGGGTGAGCGTCGCGACGCACTCCACGTGATGGGTCATCGGGAACGCGTCGAACGCGCGCAGGCCGTCCAGTTTCCAGCCCGCCTGGCCGGCCAGCCCGATGTCCCGGGCCAGGGTGGCCGGGTCGCACGAGACGTAGGCGACCCGGTCCAGGCCCGTCCCAGGAGCCAGCAGCCGGTCCAGCACCGCGCGGCCGGCACCGGCCCGCGGCGGGTCGAGCACCGCGATCCGGGCTTGCGCCCAGCCGGCCCGGCCCAGCAGTTCGGCTACGTCACCGCGGTGCACCCGGGCCCACGGGGTGGCCCGCAGGTTGTGCCGCGCGTCGCGGACCGCGGCCTGGTCCGACTCGATGCCGATCACCGTGCCGGACGGCCCGACCGCAGCGGCCAGCATCCCGGCGAACAGGCCCGCCCCGCAGTACAGGTCCAGCGCTACGTCCCCGGGCCGCGGCTGAAGCTGGCCGGCCACCACGCCCGCCAGCACGTCGGCGGCGGCCGGGTGCACCTGCCAGAACACGCCCGCGCTGACCCGCCAGTCCCGCCCGGCCGCGGCCTGCTGCAGGAACGGGCCGCCGCGCAGCGGGGTCAGCCGGCCGCCGCGCCCGGCGACCAGCACCGGGTCCGCACCCGCCTCCGCCCAGGCGGCAGAACGCCCGTCCGCTCGGCCGGGACCAGATGGTGTCACCACCAGCGCGCGCTGGCCGGTGCCCGGCGCGGTGACGGCCTGGACGGCGCCGGCGCCGGGCCACGGCCGCGCGGTCACCCCGGCCTGGTTGACCAGGGGATGCGCGATCGGGCAGAAGCCGACGTCGATGATGTCATGGGACCGGTGCCTGCGCAGCCCGGCGGTGCCGTCCGGGCCGACCGCGAACCGGACCCGGGTGCGCCAGCCCAGCCCGGCCGGGTCGCCGGGCAGTTCCGTCACCGTCACCTCGCGGTCCAGGCCGGCGATCCGGCGCAGCTGCTGGCGGATCACCACCGCCTTGAGCCGCCGCTGCGCGTCCGGGGTCGCGTGCTGCCAGTCGCAGCCGCCGCAGCCGCCCGGGTGGGCGTGCGGGCAGGGCGGCGCGACCCGGTCCGGGGACGCGGCCAGCACCTGCACCGCGTCGGCCCGGGCGAACCGGGCCGACGCCTCGGTGACCTGGGCCAGTACCCGCTCACCGGGCAGCGCGTGCCGGACCAGCACGACCCGCCCGGACGGTTTCCTGGCCACGCACCAGCCACCCTGGGCGGCCTCGCCCACGTCCAGTTCGAGCAGGCCGTCAGCCTGCGGCAGGCCGGCGGGATTCTCCGCGGTTTCACGCCACTCCTCAAGGTCAGCTGTATCGAGTACCCTGGCCGGCCGTCTCACCCAGTCAGGACAGGGAATACCGTTGGCGGGCACTGTCATGCGTTGGCCGGCACTGTACTCATCCAAGGGGTGGTCGTGCACATTGTGATCATGGGATGCGGGCGGGTGGGATCGACCCTCGCGCACATCCTGGAGGGCCAGGGCCACTCGGTCGCGGTCATCGACCAGGACCGGGATGCGTTCCGCAAGCTTGGCTCGACGTTCAAGGGCAAGAAGGTCACCGGCATCGGGTTTGACCAGGACGTGCTCAGTGAGGCCGGTATCGAGCACGCGGACGCGTTCGCGGCGGTCAGCAGCGGTGACAACTCGAACGTCATCGCGGCCCGGGTGGCCCGCGAGTCGTTCGGCGTGAAGCGGGTCGCCGCCCGGATCTACGATCCGCGGCGGGCCGAGGTCTACCAGCGGCTCGGCATCCCGACCGTGGCCACCGTCCGGTGGACGGCGGACCAGATGCTGCGCAGGCTGCTGCCGGAGGGCAGTGAGCCGCTGTGGCGGGACCCGACCGGCGCGGTGGTGCTGGCCGAGGTGGCCTACGCCGAGGACTGGGTGGGTGAGAAGACCAGCGCGCTGGAGGAGGCGGCCCGGACCCGGGTCGCGTTCCTGTCCCGGCTCGGCGAGGTGGTGCTGCCCGCTCCGGGTACCGTCGTCCAGGAAGGTGACGTGCTGCATGTGATCGCACTGGAAGAGGACCTGGAGCGGATCTCGGCCGCGCTGTCCACCCGGGCGCCTGGCGGCAAGGCAGCCAAGGGAGGCCGCTGATGCGGGTCGCCATCGCAGGAGCTGGTTCGGTGGGCCGGTCCATCGCCTCCGAGCTGCTGGACAACGGGCACGAAGTCCTGCTCATCGACAAGAACCCGCGGTCTATCGCGGTGGACAGCGTGCCGCGCGCTGAATGGCTGCTCGCTGACGCATGTGAGATCGCCTCACTGGACGAGGCGTCGCTGGAACGGTGCAACGTGGTGATCGCGGCGACCGGGGACGACAAGGCCAACCTGGTGGTGTCGCTGCTGGCCAAGACCGAGTACGGGGTGCCCCGGGTGGTGGCCCGGATCAACCATCCGAACAACGAGTGGCTGTTCAACGAGTCGTGGGGGGTGGACGTCGCGGTGTCCACCCCGAGGCTGCTGTCCGCCCTGGTCGAGGAGGCGGTGAGCGTCGGTGACCTGGTCCGGCTGATGACGTTCCGGCAGAGTGAGGCGACCCTGGTCGAGCTGACCATGCCCGACGACGCCCCGCTGGCCGGCCAGCGGATCGGCGACATCCAGTGGCCGGCTGACACGGCCCTGGTCGCCATCCTGCGGGATGGCCGGGTCATCGTGCCAGCCAAGGACGATCCGCTGGAGACCGGCGACGAGCTGCTGTTCGTCACCAGCGAGGATGTAGAAGAAGAACTAGCCCAGCTCCTCGCCGACGGCCACTCCTAATTCCGGGGGGGCGACCCCCTGGACTAGCGAGTTTCGGTGATCTCGGGGCCGCGCTCGAAGGGGTTGGGCTGGTCGCCGAAGCGTTCTTCCTGCTCGGCCATCTGCTCCTCCATGGCCCGCCGGGCCTCCTCCGGCAGCTGGATCTCGAGCAGGTCACGGGGTGGCACCGGATGGTCCCCGCGGACCACCACCACCCCGGCGAACACGTCCTCGAACGGTGCGGACGCCGAGGCGTGCCGGGCGGCCGGCCCGGTGAGCACCCCCCGCAGGAACCAGCGCGGGCCGTCCACGCCGAGGAACCGGACCTGCTGCAGGCCGCCCTGGCCGAGCGCCGGGTCACCTGTGACCCGGGCGTGCAGCTCGGTGCCGAACGGCCCGGCGGCCTCCTCGCTGCCCCCGCCCGCCTGGGTCACCGCGCTGGCGATCTCCTGCCGGACGTCGTCCCACAGCCCGCCGCTCTTCGGCGCGGCGAACGCCTGCAGCTGCAGCGCGCTGTCGCCCCGCACCACCGCGATCAGCGGCCCCTGGTCATCGGCGATGTTCAGCTGGATCTCGAATCCTTCGGCCACCGGCACCTGCAGGCTGCCGAAGTCGATGCGCTCGGCGGCCGGGATGTCATCCCCCGCGTCCCACGGCCCCTGTCCCGCGTCACCAGTGGGCTCCCGGTCTTCCGGGCCGGCCTCGTCCTCATCTGCCCAGTCTTCCGCGTCCTCGGGCGCCTCGTCCTGGATGGGCTCGGGCCCGGCTGCTTCCTCGCGGCGACGCCGACGGAACACTTCCGTTCTCCCTGCTCTCGATCGTGGGGTGTCCTGCTGCCCCGGTGGTGCGCGCTGATCACCGGTCAGCGGTGGCCACGCTGGCGTGCCCCCCGGTGGACCCGAAGCCGTGCTCGCCCCGGGCTGACCCGGGAAGGCTGTCCACCTCGTGGAACACCGGCGCTGCCACCCGCTGGATGACAAGTTGCGCGATGCGGTCGCCCCGCTGGAACGAGACGGCCTCGGCCGGATCGGTGTTCAGCAGTGTCACCCTGATCTCGCCACGGTACCCGGCATCTACCGTGCCCGGCGCGTTCACGATGGTCACCCCCTGCCGGGCGGCCAGCCCGGACCGCGGGTGCACGAACGCGGCGTACCCGTCGGGCAGCGCGATGGCCACTCCGGTCGGCACCACGGCCCGCGCGCCCGGTGCCAGGTCCACGTCAGTGGCCGCCATCAGGTCCACCCCCGCGTCGCCGGGATGGGACCGGGCGGGCACCGGCAGGCCCGGGTCCAGCCGCTTGATGAGCACGTCCACCGGGTCCGGGCCCGGGTTCACCAGTGACATGACGGACTCCAGGTCCGCAGGCGCCTGTTCACTCAGGTGACCCTACCGCCGGCAGTCTGCCGCTGAGGTACGGCGCCGCGCGGGTCAGCGCGGCCGCCGTGGGCACGGCGACGATCGCGCCCGGGATGCCGGCCACCACGCCGCCCACGGCGAGGACCAGAATCACGGCCAGCGGGTGCAGCCGCACCATCCGGCCGACCACCAGCGGCTGCAGCAAGTGGCTCTCCAGCTGGTTCTCCAGGATGAAAATGACAACCAGGACGAGCGCGGCGATCCAGCCCTTCGTGCCCAGCGTGACGAGGACGGCCACCGTCCCGGCCACCAGGATGCCGACCAGCGGGATGAACGCGGCCACGAAGACCAGGATGGTGAGCGGCACCAGCAGCGGCACGCCGAGGATCCACAGCGAGAACCCGATGACCACGGCGTGGATGGCGGCCACTGCGATGGTGCCCCGCACGTAGTAGACCAGCGCCTGCCAGGCAGCCGTGCCGGCCAGCTGTGCGCGCCGCTTGCTGTCGGTGCGCAGGAACCCGGTCAGCCACGCCCAGATCCGGTCGCCGTCCTTGAGCAGGAAGAACGTGATGAACAGCATGAGTACCAGGCCGGCCAGCAGCTCCAGGAAGATCCGGCCGCCGGACAGCACCGTGCCGGCGACCAGCGACTGGTGCTGCTTGAGGTACGTCAGTCCCCGGTTGGCCAGACCCTCGATGCCCCCGTGCCGGATGTGGAACGGCGGGCCGGCCAGCCAGGACTGCAGCTCGTTCCCGGTGTGGGTGAGCTCGCGGACCAGCGTGGGGTAGTCCGCCGTGGCCCGGGTCGCGGCCAGGGTGCCTGCCCCGGCCAGCACCCCCACCGCGAGCAGCACGGTGCACCAGGTGGCGGTCAGCGTGGGCAGGCCCGCCCGGCGCAGCCGGGACTGCAGTGGCTGGAGCAGCGCGGTGAGCAGCAGCGCGGCCACGCACGGCAGTACCACCAGGCGGAGCACGCTGGCCACCCGGAAGGCCAGGTAGACGACGATGCCTACGAGCAGCAGCCGCCAGGACCAGCCCGCCGCACGCTGCAGCCAGCTCGGCACCTGCGAGCCCGGCGGCGGCGGCTCCGGCCGCCCGCCGCCGGCCTGGCCGGTCTGGGTGACGTCCGTGGTCCCGTCGATCCCGTGCCCGATGGCCCCCACCCCGTTACCCGGCTCGTCTGGGCAGTCTGGCGGTGCAGCCGTCCCCGGGGCTGTCCCGCCTGGCTCGGTGGCGCGGCCGGAGCCGGAACGGAGGCCGTGCCACATGCGTCGCCCAATCATGCCTTCATGTAACCAACTACGGTGGACTCATGCGTGTCTACCATGAGCGGCTGCGTGTTCCGGTCAGCTGGTGGGTGCTCGGCCTGGGGTCGGCGCTCATGCTGGGCGCGGGCTTCCTGGCCGGTTTCGACTGGGAACCAGCGCTGGCCGTGTACGCGGCGATCACCGTGCCGCTGGCCGCCTTCCTGGTCGGCTGGGGCTGGCTGCGCATCGAGGTGAACGGCGGCGAGCTCCGGGTCGGCCAGGCGAGACTGCCGCTGGCCCAGGCCGGCCCGGTGACCACGCTGGATGAGGACCAGACCCGGGCGCTGCGCGGGCCGCGATCGGACCCGGCCGCGTTCTTGCTGGCCCGGCCTTACCTGCCGCGCGCCGTGTACATCCCGGTCGAGGACCCGGCCGGGCTGACTCCGTACTGGCTGATCGGCACCCGGCGGCCGGCCGAGCTGGCCGCCGCCATTGATGCGGCGCGTCCCGCGGCCCGGGCCGGTGGCGCGCCCGTGGGATGATCATAAGCAGAACGCCGCAGGCCTGCCCGGCGGCATCAGGGAGGATGCATGTCAGACAAGGGAGAGAGCGCCAACAAGGCGCTGGCTGGTGCCGCGGCCTTCGGGGCGGCGTACGGCGTCCGCAAGCTGATGAACATGGGCTGGAAGCGGTTCACCGGCAAGGAGCCGCCGACCGACCCGCAGGACCCGCAGGTGGGCACCGGGGAGGCGCTGAGCTGGGCCATCGCGCTGGGCATCGTGATGGCCGCGGTCCGGGTGCTGGCCATCCGGGCGGCCACGGGGCGGATGCGGCGGTCCGCGGCGGCCGTCGAGGCGGCGGGCAAGTCAGCCGGGAGCTGACCGCCGGGCCCGCTGGTAGGCCGCGCTGAACGCCCGCAGCGTGCTGGCCGGCAGCGCGGTGTGCCCGCCGAGCGCCCGGGACCCCCAGGCCACCTGGGCGCAGTGTTCCGCGACCACCGCGTTGTGCAGCGCCTGCGCCGGGCTGGCCGCCACGGCGACCAGGCCGTGGCTGGCCAGCAGGGCGCAGGCCCGGCCGGCCAGCACCCGGACGGCGTTCTCCCCGACCTGCGCCGAGCCGCTCAGCGCGTAGCTGGCCACCGGGATGTCGCCACCCAGGAACAGCACTGCCTCGTCGATCACGGCTGGTACCGGCTGGCGGGCGGCAGCGAACATGGTGGCGAACGGCGAGTGGCTGTGCAGCACCGCCCCGATCTCGGGGAACGCCTGGTAGCAGGCGCAGTGCAGCTGACTTTCCGAGGACGGCGCCCGGCCCGCCGCGGCCGGGCCAGCCAGCTCGCCGGTGCCGCTGATCAGAACCAGGTCGTCCGGCGCCAGCTCCGGGTACGGCACCCCAGACGGGGTGATCACGATGCGCCCGTCACCGAGCCGGGCGGATACGTTGCCGCTGGTGCCGGAGCTCAGCCCGTGACCGAGCATGCCCTGGGCCGCGGCCAGTACGGCCACCCGCGCGGCGGCTTCGTCCTGCATGCCCTGATCCTGGCACGCCCAGGGGCCGCGCGCTGCGCTGGGCCGCCGTCCGCCCGGACCCGGCCTGAGCTGGACCAGCTGCTGGCTGACCTGCCAGAGCCCAGCCCGGCCGGTGGGCTGCCCGCGCCGGGCCGGCTGGCGGTGGCCTTCAAGAGCTCGGTCCGCCGGACGAGTGACCGCGGGTCACCGGCTGGCCGCGGCCGGGCCAGTGTAGACCGCCCGCGGCCGCAGCGGGGTGTGGGCGGCGTACTCCTCCAGGGCGTGCGCCAGCCAGCCCGCGGTGCGCGCGATGGCGAACACCGCCTCGCCCGCCCCGCTGATCATGCCAGCGCAGCTGGCCAGCACGGCCAGCGCGAAGTCGATGTTCGGCTCCGGCAGCGCCCGCCGGTGCGTCTCGGCCAGCACGGCGTCGGCCACCGCCAGCCGCGGTGACGCCGGGGCGGCCCGCCTGACCATGGCCAGCAGCAGCCCGGCCCGCGGGTCGCCGGACCGGTACACGAAGTGCCCGAAACCCGGTACCCGCTCCCCGCGGCGGAGCAGGTCGCCGACCACCCGCGGCGCGGCCGCCGGGTCACGGGCGGCGGCCAGCATGGTCTCCGCGCCGAGCGACGCGCCGCCGTGCAGCGCACCGCCGAGCGCGCCGAGCCCGGTCGCGGTCACGGCGTACGGGTCGGCTCGCACCGAGGCGGCCACCCGGGCGGCCAGCGTGGAGGCGGCCAGTTCGTGGTCGGCCAGCAACACCAGGGCGGCGCCCAGCGCCTCGAGCAGCGCGGGCCGTGGCGGGCCCGGGCAGAGCCTGGGCCACAGCCGGCCCGTGATCCGGTCACCAGCGGCACCCGGCCCGGCCCCGCCCGCGGCAGGCAGGCAGTCCACCATGCCGCCGATGATGGCCTGCCCGGCTGCGATCACCGCGGGCGGGTCGAGGTGCAGCCGCAGCGGGTCGGCCGCGGCCAGGGCGGGCACGATCACCTGCAGCCGCTCCAGCGGCAGGGTGCCCGGTGGCAGCGCGGCCTGGGCCGCGGTGCCGGCCCGGACCGCCTCCGGGGTGGCCCGCCACGGCCCGGCCACGCCGTCGCCGAGTACCCCGGTCCACAGCAGCCCGGACACGTCCTCGAACGGCCGGTCCCGGGCCAGGTCCAGCGCGTCCAGGCCGCGGAACCGCAGTGTGTCCCCGGCGATCTCGGTCAGCCCGGACTCGATGACCAGCCCGGCCAGGCCGGGCGGCCGGCGCGGCCGGCCGCGCTGGGCCAGCTCGCCGACTTCGGCCGCGTCGAACAGGCTCAGCTTGCCGCCGGTGCCACGCCGCCGGGTCAGCACGCCCCGGCTGACGTATGAGTACAGGGTGGCCTGCTTGATGCCGAGCTGCCGGGCCGCCTCAGCCGCGTTGATCCACTCTGTCACTGTCACTCCCGCACGTCGCAGCGCACCCCGCTGGCGTCAGCCCAGCTCGGCGCAGCGCACCGCTGGCGTCAGTCCAGCACGGCGTACCGCACGCCGCTGACGTTGATTTTAATCAATATTGATGACAGTGGACGAAAGTGTCATCGTGGTGCCATGCCAGCCATCCACTTCCTCGATGTGACCAATCGCGACGGCGTGCAGACGGCGCGCACCGGGCTGTCCAAGTTCGGCAAGACGATGGTCAACTTCTACCTGGGCCAACTGGGGGTGGCCCAGTCCGAGCTGGGCTTCCCGTTCCTGTTCCACGAGGTGCCTTACATCCGGGCCAACGTGGCCCTGGCCGAGGCGGGTGCGTTCGGCGCGCTCCGGCTGTCCGGCTGGTGCCGCGCCGTCCCCGGCGACGTCGAGGCCGCGGTCCCGCTCGGCCTGCGGCACTACAACCTGTCCATCTCCACCTCAGACCAGATGATCACGCACAAGTTCCGGGGCAAGCTGGACCGGGCGTCGGTCATCACCGAGATGACCGGGGCCGTCCGCGCGGCCCGGGACGGCGGCGCGCAGACCATCGGGGTGAACGCCGAGGACGGATCACGGACTGACGACGGCTTCCTGCTGGAGTTCGCCACCGCGGCCCGGGAAGCGGGCGCGGACCGGGTGCGCTACTGCGACACAATCGGCGGGGACACGCCGGACCGGATCCGCGAACGGTTCGCCAAGCTGGCCGCCGCGGTGCGCATCCCGGTCGAGACGCACTGCCACAACGACCTGGGCATGGCCGTGGCCAACTCGGTGTCCGGCGCGCTCGGCGATCTCGACGCGGGCCAGGACGCCTGGGTGAACACGTGCATCAACGGGATCGGGGAGCGGGCCGGCAACGCGGACCTGCTGTCTTGCGTGCTGGCCTTGCGGCACGGCTTCGGGGTGACCGGGACGGCGCAGATCGGCGACCCGCTCGACCTCAGCTGGGCGCGCCGGTTCGGGCTGTGGGCCAGTTACGCGTTCGGCCAGCCGCTGCCCCAGAACCAGCCGGGGGTCGGGCGGAATGCGTTCGCGCACGAGTCCGGCATCCACGCCGACGGCGCGCTCAAGAACCGGCACAACTACGAGCTGTACGACGACGAGACGCTCGGCCCGTTCCCGGCTGACTGGTTCACCCGGGCCGGGCGGGTCGTGCTGACCGGCGAGTACGGCGGCAAAGCCGGCTTCCGGCACGTCCTGGACGGGCTGGGCATCGAAGTGGCGGACGGCCGCGAGGACCTGGTATTCGATCTGGTCCAGCTGTGCGCGGCGGCCACCGGGAAGCCGCTGACCGACGACGAGCTCCGCCTCATCGCGGGCTACCCGGACCAGCTGGCGCTGCTCTACCCGGGTTACCTGAGCTGACCGGCATGCGGCTCAGGGCGCGCTGAGCGTGCTCAGCGCGCCCTGAGCCGGGCGAGGGCCGGGAAGTCAGCTGCCGATCTGGCGGTTGCGGATTCCCTTCAGCCGGCGCCGCTGCGACGAGTCGAGCGCCAGGTACATGCCGACCGGGATGCCAATGGCCAGCACGATCACCGCGATGGCAAGCCACGGGCTGACCAGGAACAGGATGAGGCCGAGCACGACCCCGGCGATCGCGAGCTTCATTCGACCGGACAACTTCTGCCTCCTAGGGCGGCCAGGCTGTGCTTCCGGGCTGGATCGTGACGAGCCAGCCACACCACAGCCGGGCCTGCTATGTAGAACACCGGCCGGCCCACCGGTAGTTCCACGGCCGGCTGGTTCTGCGCCGGTTCCCAGGTTCCGTTCAGCCTGGGCCCGCGGATGCCACCGCGTGGGCTGTCCCGCGCTTCCCAGGCTACGCGCCCGGCCGCACCCTGGCGTGCAGCCCATGCCAGGATGGCCGCAGTGATCAGGAGGACGTCATGAGCATTTCGCTGCCCATCGACCAGGACGCCAACGAGCTGCTGTCCCGCGACCCGCTCGCGCTGCTCATCGGCATGCTGCTGGACCAGCAGGTTCCGCTGGAGAAGGCGTTCAGCGGCCCGCGCGACCTGGTCCGGCGGCTGGGTCACGAGCCGACCGCCGAGGAACTGGCCGGGTACGACCCGGACGCGCTGGCCGCCGCGTTCAGCGAACGGCCCGCCCTGCACCGCTACCCCCGGGCCATGGCGGCCCGGGTGCAGGACCTGGCCCGGGTCATCGCCGGCCAGTACGGCGGGGACGCGGCGCAGCTGTGGCAGGGCGCGGGCACCGGGCCGGAGCTGGTCCGCCGGATCGCCGAACTGCCCGGCTTCGGCCCGGCCAAGGCGCAGATCTTCGCCGCGCTGCTGGGCAAGCAGCTCGGCGTCCGGCCGCCTGGCTGGCGGGAAGCGGCCGGCCAGTTCGGCCAGGACGGCTCGCGGAAGTCGGTCGCGGACATCACCGACGGCGATTCGCTGGCCGAGGTGCGCGCCTACAAGCAGCGGCTCAAGGCGGCCGCTAAGGCCGCCACCGGCGGTTAGGCGGCGGCGATGACAGCTACCGCATTCCCGGCCGCCGGCACCGCGCAGGTCGCCGTGCTGCATGTGGGGTACGTGCGGGAGGAAAACGGCGGTGACCGGGTCGGCAGCACGGTCACCCTGATCATGGACGGCAGCCGGGTGATCGTGGTCGATCCGGGCATGGTGTCCGGGCGGGACGCCCTGGTCGGCGCGCTGGCCGGGTACGGCCCGGCCCCGGGTGACGTGACCGACGTGGTGTTCAGTCATCACCATCCGGACCACACCAGCAACGCGGCCCTGTTCCCGGAGGCCGTAATCCACGACCACTGGGCCAGCTACCAGGGCGATCTGTGGATCAGCCGGGAGCCGGGGGATTTCATGCTGACCCCGTCGGTCCGGCTGATCGCCACGCCCGGGCACACCGCCGAGGACATCACCACGCTGGCCGCTACCCCCGGCGGGGTCTACGCCTGCACGCACGCCTGGTGGGGCCCGGACGGCCCCGGGCAGGACCCGCTGGCCACCGACCAGGCCGCGCTGGAGGAAAGCCGCCACCGGATCCTCGCCGTGGCCACGGTGATCGTGCCCGGGCACGGCCCGGCGTTCCGCCCGGCGGGTGGTGCGGCTGGCTGACCAGCGCCAGCCCGGGCACGGCCATCCGGTCAGACCGCGTCGCCCTTGAGCGAGAACGCGGCCAGCCGCCGGATGGCCAGGGCCAGCGTGGCGGCCGTGACGATCGCGCCCATGACCACGGCGGTGACCACGCCGAGGTGCGCGTTCAGGCTGCCGTCCGCGGCGATCGAGTTGGCGATGCCCAGCGAGTACTGCTGCACGGACAGGATCCGGGCGCCGCTCACGAAGTTGCCCAGCAGCGACTCCCAGACCAGCAGGTAGAGCAGGCCCACCGCGATGGCCCGGGTGGTCAGCACCGAGATCATCACGAACACCGCGTTGTAGATGACCGACCCGGCCAGCGCGCCGACGAACAGCCCCACGGCCAGCCGGGTGATCCCGCCGGTGGCGATGACCGCCGCGATCAGCTCGGGCACGGCCACGAAGACCATGGTCAGCCCGGCGCCGACGGCGAACTTGCTCAGGATCACGGTGGACCGGCGAACCGGCGTGGCCAGCAGGTGCACCACGCTGCCGTCGTCGATCTCGGCGCCGAGCACGCTGGTGCCGATGATCAGCGCGGTGAGCGGCAGCACGACCGTGAAGCCGAAATCGCCCAGGATCGTGCTGGGCCAGTCCGGCGCGGCGGGGTGCGCGATCTTCAGCAGCACGGTGACCAGCACCAGGATCAGCGCCGGGAGGGCGAACAGGAAGGCACGTTTGCGGCCCATGGTGGCCCGCAGCGTAATCGAGGCGACCGTGGTGGCCGGACCGGAGAACACGGCAGCTGGTCCTTTCACGATTCGACGAGGTAGGCGAAGACGCTCTCCAGCGACTCGTCCTCGGGCAGCAGGGCGCGCAGCTGCACGCCCTGGTCCCGGGTGAGCCCGGCGATCTGGCGGCTGAACGCGCCGTAGTCGGACGCCTTGACCTGCAGGCCCCCGCTGGTCATCTCGACCCCGGTCACCGCCGGGCTGCCGATCAGGGCCGAGCCGATCCGCCGGTCGTCGGACGTGTGCAGCAGGAACACGTGCGGCCGGCTGGTCATCAGCCGCCGGATGGCCCGGAAGTCGCCGGACGCGGCCAGCCGCCCGGCCACGATGACCTGGATGGTGCCGGACAGCCGCTCCACTTCCTCCAGGATGTGCGAGCTGAACAGGATGGTCCGGCCCTCGTCGCCGAGCGCCTCCAGCAGGTCCATCATGTGCAGCCGCTGCCGCGGGTCCATCCCGTTGAACGGCTCGTCGAGCAGCAGCAGCTCGGGATCGTGCACCAGCGCGGCGGCCACCTTGATCCGCTGCCGCATGCCCTTGGAGTAGGTAGAGATCCGCCGGTGCTGCACCCCGGACATCTCCACGATGCCGACGACCCGGTCCGCGGCCCGGTCCGGGTCAGGCAGCTGGTGCAGCCGCGCGGTGGCCCGGACGAACTCCTGCCCGGTCAGGAAGCCGTAGACCGAGGGCCGCTCCGGGACCAGGCCTAGCCTGCGGTAGGTCTCCGGGTTCCGCCAGCTGGGCGCGCCGCCGACGGTCAGCTCACCGCGGGACGGCTCCAGGAAGCCGGAAATCAGGTGCAGCAGCGTGGACTTGCCGGCCCCGTTCGGGCCGAGCAGCCCGGTCACCCCGGGGCCGACCGTCATCGTGATGTCGTTGATCGCCACCACGTTGCCGTACCAGCGGGACACGTTGCGCAGCTCGATCGTGGTCACGAGACGGCCGCCTTCCGGTAGCGGGCGGCCAGCACGCCCAGCGCTGCCGCCAGCAGCAGCAGGAACATCACCCCGTACAGCGGTCCGTAGCCGCCCGGTGGCGGGACCGGCCCGCGCGACGTGCCGCCCAGCCACCGGCGCACCCCGTCCAGCGTGGTGAACGGGCTGACCAGGCCAGACAGCCGCGCCCCCGCGGTGGCTGGGCCGGCCGCCCCGGCCAGCGGGCCGTGGCCGCGGCCACCGCTGATGTTGTCCAGCAGCCCGGCCAGGATCCAGGTCAGGAAGAAGTAGATGGCGATGGACCCGGTGGCGTAGGCCCGCCGCCCGCTGAGCGAGGCCAGCGCCAGCCCGATCGCGGCCAGCAGCACCGCCCAGAGCAGCCCGATGAGCAGGCCGGGGATCAGCGCCCTGGTCTGCGTCCAGATCCCTGCTGCCCCGTGCGCCTGCCCGATCGTGCCCAGGTAGAGCAGCAGGAGCGGGATCTCGATCAGCGCCAGGCAGGCCAGGGTGAACGCGATCAGCTTGGCCAGCGGGTAGTCCAGCCGGCCCAGCGGCAGGCAGAAGTACAGCGGCAGCACGTGGCTGCGCAGGTCACGGGAGACCAGCTCGGGCGCCTGGGCTGCGACGAAGATGATCATCACCAGCACGCGGAGCTGGAACAGGTAGGTGTCGTAGGGCACCAGCCGGTGGCCGCCCTGGGCCACCGAAACCGCGTTGGCCACCGCGGGCAGGCACATCACCACGAACGCGATGACCGGGATGATCTTGGCCTTGGCGCCCCGGCCGATGCCGACCGAGGAGCGCAGGCTGTGCCAGATCAGCGCCCGGACGATGCCCGCGCGGCCCAGCCGGGGCCCGGTGTAGTGCCGGTACCCGATGTCGTGGATGACCCCGCCGCCCGGCGCGGCCAGCGCGCTGTTCTCCATGGTCATGCCGCACCCTCCCCGGGATGGTGGCCGTCGTCGGCGTCCCGGAACAGTTCCTCGACCCGCCGCCGCCGCTGCTCCAGCCGGTGCAGCGGCAGCCCGAGGTCCGCGACGATGTCCCGGACCTCGTCATACGTGGCGTCTGAGACGATCTGGACCAGCACACCCCGGTCCTCCTGGCGCGGCGGCAGCCCGCGGGCGGCCAGTTCCGCGGCCAGTTCCGCGACGCCCTCGTCCACCTCCACCAGCAGGACCTGGCTGACCTGGGTGAAGCTGGTCATCGAGTCGGCCCGCAGGAGCCGGCCCGCGTCGATCACGACCAGTTGGTCGCAGATCTGCTCGATCTCGCCGAGCAGATGCGAGGAGACCAGGATGGAGATGCCGAACTCGGACCCGATCCGGGCCACCAGGTCCAGCATGTCGGCCCGGCCCGCCGGGTCGAGCCCGTTGGTCGGCTCATCGAGCAGCATCAGCCGCGGGTCGCCGACCAGGGCCTGGGCCAGCTTGACCCGCTGCTTCATCCCGGTCGAATAGGTACCGATCTGCCGGTACCGCTCCTCGTACAGGCCAACGTGCCGGAGCGACTCGGCGGCCCGCTCCTTGGCCGCGGTGGCCGGCAGCCCGGACATCCGGCCCAGGTGGGCAACGAACTCGGTCGCGGTGACGTCCGGCGGCAGGCAGTCGTGCTCCGGCATGTACCCGGTGAGCGCCCGGACCTGCAGTGACTCCCGGCCGCAGTCCAGGCCGAGCACGGTCGCTTGCCCGCTGCTGGCCGGCAGCAGGCCGAGCAGGATCTTGATGAGGGTGGACTTGCCCGCGCCGTTGGCCCCGACCAGCCCGGTGATCCCCGGCCCGACCCGGACGGTCAGCCCATCCAGCGCGGTGACCTCCCCGGGATAGCGCTTGCTCAGCGCCGCCGCCTCGATCACAGGCGGGCCGGTCCCGGCGGCCGGGCCAGGCGGCCCGGCGCGCAGCGGCAGTTGTGTGGTCACGGTATCTCCCGGCGTCGGTGTCGGAGGGTGGCTTTCAGCATGGCGGCGGCCGGGGCCGGCGTCATCATCCCCAGGACTGGCTTTCCCGCCCCCCCGGCGGCGCTGCCGGGCCAGGAAATCCGCCTGGCAGCGTACGACCGCGGGCGGACGTCCCGGGCTTGCCTACGGCGTTACGGTTGGGAGGTGAGCGCAGAACCTGTGTTCCCGCCGGTCTCGCGGCTCCGGCGGCTCTGGACGGTGCTCGACTGGACCGCGGCCGCGGTGTGCGCGGTCATCGTCTTCGGTGTGCTGACCCACGCCGGCATCCACACCCGGCTGGGGATGGGCCTGCGGGCGGTGACCTGGCCGCTGGTGCTGGTGCTCGCCCTTGGCCTGGCCTTCCCGGTGACCATCCGGCACAAGGCCCCGGTCCGGGCGCTGGCCATCGTGCTCGCCTGCTGCGTGATCCTGCTGGTCATCGGGGCATCGCTGACCGCCGGCCCGTTCCTCCCCCTGTGCCTGGTCCTCTACGTGGTCGCGACCACGTGCCGCCGGACGGTGGCCATCGTCGGCCTGGCCGGGGCGCTGGTCCTGCTCGTCGTGCAGGGCACGATCTCGCACTTCACCGGAGTCGGCCCGGGCGACTCGGTGGGCGCGGCCCTGGTGCTGGTCATCGTCTGGACGGCCGGCTACGCCGTCCAGCAGCGCCGCACGTACCTAACGCACCTGCGCGACCGGGCGGCCAGCGACGCGGTCACCCGGGAACGGCTGCGCATCGCCCGGGAACTGCACGACGTGGTGGCGCACAGCATGACGGTGGTCACCGTGCAGGCCGGATTCGGCGAGTACGTGTTCGACCGCCAGCCGGCCGAGGCGCGCGCCGCGCTGAGCGCCATCCAGGCGGTGAGCCGGGAGGCACTGGGCGAGATGCAGCGGCTGCTGTGCGTGCTCCGCCAGCCAGGGACGGAGCCGGTTCCCGGGAACCCGGCGGACCCCCCGGACCCGGCGGGCCAGGAGGGCCGGGCAGGCCCGGAGGAGACGGCGGAGGCGGCCCAGCCGGCCCGGGCCCGCATCCCGAGGCCGGCCGCCCCGCTCGCGCCCGCGCCCGGGCTGGCCAGCCTGGACCGGCTGGTACAGCGGATCGCCGGGGCCGGGGTCACGGTTACCGTCGAGCGCACCGGCACCGTCCGCGCCCTGCCGGCCGGCCTGGACCTGTCGGCGTTCCGCATCGTGCAGGAGGCACTGACCAACGTGGTCAAGCACTCCGGGGCCGACCGCGGCCAGGTGCTGCTCGGCTACGGTCCCCGCGACCTGCTCATCGAGGTCACCGATCACGGCCCGGCCGTCCCGGCCCCGGTAGCCGCCGCGGCCCCGGCCGGCGCGGCGGCCGGCCTCCCGGCGGGCGGCACCGCGCTGGCGGCGGCCACCATCCCGGCAGCCGGCGGGCAGCGGGCCGGGCACGGCATCGTCGGCATGCGGGAGCGGGTCGGCCTGTGCGGCGGCGAGTTCAGCGCGGCGCCGCGGCCCGGCGGCGGCTACGTGGTCCGGGCCCGGCTGCCGCTCGGCCCGGCCGGCTCCGGCGGGCTCGGTGCCGGGGCCGGCCCCGGGGTTCCGGAGAGCCGGTGTCACGGGGTGAAGTGGCGCGGGGTCCAGGAGAGCCGGCGTCACGGGGCGAAATGGCGGGGGGTCCAGGGGGGTCGTCGTCACGGATGAGAAGAGCCCCGTGACACTGCGCGTGCTGGTCGCGGACGATCAGGCCCTGGTCCGGGCGGGCTTCCGCGGCATCGTGGCGGCGACCCCGGGATTCTCGGTGGTAGGCGAGGCGGGCTCCGGGACGGAAGCGGTCGAGCAGGCCCGCCGGCACGTTCCGGATGTGGTGCTGATGGATGTCCGGATGCCCGAGATGGATGGTATCGAGGCGACCCGGCAGATCACCCGGTCGCCCGCCACCACTGCGGTGCGGGTACTCATCCTGACCACGTTCGACCTCGACGAGTATGTGTATTCGGCGCTGCGCGCCGGGGCCAGCGGCTTCCTGCTGAAGAGCATCTCCCCGGCCGAGCTGCTGACCGCGATCCAGATCATCGCGGCGGGTGACGCGCTGCTGGCGCCCAGCGTGACCAGGCGGCTGGTCGAGGAGTTCGCGCGGCGGCCGCCGGCCGCACCGGCCGCGCCGGCCACGGCGGGCGTGCTCGACGCGATCACGGCCCGGGAACGCGAGGTGCTCGCCCTGGTCGCCAGTGGCCTGTCCAACACCGAGATCGCCCGCCGCCTGGACATCAGCCCGGCCACGACCAAGACCCATGTCGGGCACCTGCTCACCAAACTCAACGCGCGGGACCGCGTCCACCTGGTCATCCTGGCCTACCAGGCGGGTCTCGCCGCGCCCGCCGCCCCATGACTGCCGGGCACCCAGTCCGGGAACGCCGTCCCCCGGGGCGGGCCGGTCCTGCGCTGCCCCGGCTCCTGCTCATCGCGCTGCTGCTGGCCGGGGTCCTGGTCGGGCTGCGTGGTGGCTTCACCGCGCCCGGCCTGCACGGGCCGCTGCGGCACGACAGCGTCGCGGTCGGCGCCGCGCTGGAGGCCATGCTGGCCGTGCTGCTGGCCGTCCTGCTGGTCTGGGACCGGCAGCGGCCCACCGGCGACTTCGCCACCCGGCGGCTGCGCGTGGTGCTCCGGGCCCTGCTGCTGGCCGGGCTGGCCGCGATCCCGATCGTGCTGCTGGCCTACGGCCCGTTGCGCGGCCCGCTGCCGGCCCAGGGACACGCCCGGCCGCTGCCCGCTCAGTCCCTGCGGGCCAGCCACGCGCAGCACTCCTCGTCCGCCCACCTGCCGCTGACCGGACTGCTGTACACCCTGCTCGGCCTGGTCCTGCTGGCGGCCATCGTGGCCTGTGTGCTGCTGCTGCGGCGGCGGCCGCCGCCGCGGGACAGCGTGCCACCCGAGGAGGCCTCGCTGGCGGACGGGCAGCGGGCCGGGCTGCGCGCCGCGGTGCTGTCCGGCCGGCGGGCGATGGCCGGGCTGGACGACACCAGGGCCGCTATCATCGCCTGCTACCTGGCCATGGAACGGAGCCTGGCCGCGGCCGGGGCGGACCGGACAGACGCCGACACCCCGGCCGAATTCCTGGACCGGGCCGCGGCGGCCGGCCTGGTCCGCACGGCCGCGGCCGGGCAGCTCACCGGGTTGTTCTACGAGGCGCGGTTTTCCCGGCACCGGCTGACCGGCGCCGAGCGCAGCGCCGCTGAGCACGCCCTCCGCGAGCTCGACGCCGACCTCGCGGGAGGCAGCGGATGAGCACCCGCCCCACCGCGGAGGTGGCCATCGCGGCGGCGGCCGTGGCCGCGGCCGCGGTGGCCGGGTACGCGCTGGCCGGCCCGGCCGCCGTCGCGCTGGTGGCCGTGGCCAGCGGGGCCAGCAGCCTGGTCCTGCTCCGCTTCCTGGTCCCGCCGCAGCCTCCCGCCGGGCCGCCCGGTGAGGACCTGAGCGGGCCTGACCCGGCCGTGCCGCAGCCCGTCCTGTCGTCCTTCACCGGCAGCTGGCGGCGGCAGTCCCGGCTGGCCGATGCGCAGGCCTCCCAGCCCGCGTACGAGACCGGGCTGCGCCCGCAGCTCGAGCACCTGCTGGCCTCACGGCTGGCCGAGCGGCATGGCGTCAGCCTGTACGACGACCCGGCCACGGCCCGGAAGCTGTTCAGCGGCGGGCAGGCCGGCTACGACAGTCTGTGGACCTGGATCGACCCGGGCCGGCCGCCCGTTACGGACCAGGCCGACCAGCCCGGCATCCCGTACCGCGCACTGGCCCGCATCATCGACCGACTGGAGCGGTTGTGACTGGTAGCACCCTGACACCCGACGAGACCGCGCACCGCTGCGCCCGGGTGCTGGCCGAGGTCCAGCGGGCCGTAGTCGGCCACCAGCGCGCCCTGGAACTGGTGATGACCGGGATCCTGGCCGGCGGGCACATCCTGCTCGAGGACCTGCCCGGGCTGGGCAAGACGCTGATCGCCCGGACGTTCGCCCGGGTGCTCGGCCTGGACTTCGCCCGGATCCAGTTCACCCCGGACCTGCTGCCGTCCGACGTGGTGGGTGCGCCCATGTACGACCAGCGCACCGGGGAGATGGTGTTCCGCCCGGGGCCGGTGTTCACCCAGCTGCTGCTGGCCGACGAGATCAACCGGACGCCGCCCAAGACGCAGGCCGCGCTGCTCGAGGCGATGGGCGAGGGGCAGGTCAGCATGGACGGGCAGACCCGCCCGCTGCCGCAGCCGTTCGTGGTGCTGGCCACCGACAACCCGATCGAGTACGAGGGCACCTACGAACTGCCGGAAGCCCAGCTCGACCGGTTCCTGCTCCGGCTCCGGCTGGGTTACCTGGACAGCGCCGACGAAGCCGCGATGCTGCGGCGGCGGCTGGACCGGCGGGCCGAGGACGCCGCGGTCCAGCAGGTGACCGACGCCGCCGAACTGCTGGCCATGCGAACGTCCCTGGAGGACGTCACGGTGTCCCCGGACGTGATCGACTATGTGGTGTCGCTGGTCCGGGCCACCCGGGAGGCCCGGCAGATCCAGGTCGGGGCCAGCCCCCGGGGCGGGCTGGCGCTCATCCAGCTGGCCCGCGGGCAGGCCCTGCTCAGGCAGCGCGACTACGTGATCCCGGACGACGTGAAGAACGTGGCCGTGCCCGCCCTGGCGCACCGGATCACGCTGCGGCCCGAGCTGTGGGTGCGGCAGGTACAGCCGGACGATGTGATCAGCGGGCTGCTGTTCACGGTCCGCACCCCGCAGACCGACCCGGCGGCCGGCCGTGCCTGACCCGCCAGCGACCGCCGCGCCAGCGGCGGCCGGCCCGGCGGGCCGCGCGGAGCCGGCTGCCCCGGCCACCACGCTGGCGTTGAGCTGGAAGATCTCCGGGCATGCCCGCCGCCTGCTCACGCTGGCCGTGGCCGGGCTGGCCGTGGCCGTACTGACCGGGCGCCCCGAGTTCGCCGGGCTGGCCGCGCCCGCGCTGCTGCTGCTGGCCGCGGGGCGCCAGGACCGGCCTGCGCAGCTCGACGTGACCGCCGGGCTGAGCACCGCCCGGCTGGTCGAAGGCGAGCGGGCCGCGGTGACAGTGGCGGTGCGCGGCGCGGGCGCCAGCACGGTGCACCTGGTGCTGCGGCCCGCCCACGCGATCGTGCCGCTGCCCGGCCCGGCCGGGCAGCGGCCCGGGCACGCCACCGGCCAGGACGCCACGCTGCCGTTCACCGTGCGGCGCTGGGGACGGCGCCGGGTCGGCTCGGCCGAGATCATCCTGCGGGACCGGTGGCGGCTGGCCGAGGGACGGGCGGTGACCGGCCTGCCCACGCTGGACTGTTACCCCCGGCCGGCCACCGAGCGGACCCGGGTGGTGCTCAGCCGGCTGCCGCAGCGGCTCGGTGAGCACACCGCGCGGGCCGCCGGGGAGGGTGCCGAGTTCGGCGGGGTCCGCGAGTATGTGCCTGGTGACCGGCAGCGCAGCATCAACTGGCCGGCCACCACCCGGCGCGGCCGCCTGCAGGTCAACACGTTCCAGGCGGAACGCGCCCAGGACGTGGTCATCCTGGTCGACGCGGCGTGGGACGAGGGCGACCCGGGCGACACCGTGGTGGACCGGGCGCTGCGCGGCGCGGCGGCGGCGGCCCGCGCCTACCTGGGCGCCCGGGACCGGGTCGGCTTCATCAGCTACCGGTATCAGGCCCGCTGGCTGGTCCCCGGCCTCGGCGAGCGGCACTACTACCGGATCGCCGAGGCCATGCTGGCCCAGCAGCGGGACCGGCCGCACGACACCGGTTTCACCCGGCTGCCCCGGGCCGCGCTGCCGCCCGGGGCGCTCATCCTGGTGTTCAGCCCGCTGGTCGATCCGCGGCTGGTGGAGACGCTGCGTGACCTGCGCCAGCGTGGTTTCGCGGTGCTGATCATCGATGTGCTGGCCGCCGAGCCGTGGCTGGGCCGGGGGCGGACCGCGCGGCTGGCTCACCGGCTGTGGCGGCTGGAGCACCAGGCCATCCGGTTCTCCCTGCGTGAGCTGGGCATCCCGGTGGTGCAGTGGGATGGCGAGCAGAGCCTGGACCTGCCGCTGGCCCCGTACGCCCGGCGCCCGCTGGTGACCCGCCGGTGACCGCGGGACAGCCGGCCTGGCCCGGCCGGCGCGGCGCCCGGGCCTGGCACGGGGCGAGAAGCTGGCGGGCCTGGTGGCGGCACAGCACGGCCCGGCTGGTTACGGCGGCCGCGCTGCTCGGCGCGGGCTGCGTGGCCTGGGCGGCGGCCCCCACCGGCGGGGTGGCGGGCCGGGCCGGGCCCGCGGTCACCGCGCTGGCCGCCGTGTTCATGGCAGGCAGCGTCGGGCAGCTGGCGCTGGCCACCGTGCGGCGGCCGGACACGTCCGGCTACCCGGGGCCGCTGGCCCGGCTGGGCGCCGGGGCCCTGGACATCCTGCGCCGGGTGCCCTGGGCCGAGGCTGGCACGCTGGCCGTGCTGGCCCTGGAAGTGCTGCACCCGGCACGGCCGTGGCACACCGCGGTGCTGGGGGCCGCGCTCACCGGATACCTGTTCGCCGTGCACCTGGCCGAGTCGGCCAGCGGCCGCGGCGAGACGGCGGCCATCCTGCGCCGCCAGGCCCCGGTGCTGGCCGCCGGGCTGGGCCTGCTCGTGCTGGCCGCGGGCTCCGCGCTGCTGCCCGGGGCCGGGACCGGCCCGGCCGGCGCCGGGCTGCGCGCCGCGGCCGCGGTCGCCGCGGTCATCGCCTGCGCCCTCGCCGTGCCGGTGTGAGCCGCCGGCCGCCGGCCGCCGGGCTCAGCGGCCGATGGCGTAGCCCTGCATGCCGCGCGGGTTGGCCGCCGCGTACAGCAGGCCGCCGTCCCGGGCCACCGCGCTGACCCGGCCCAGCGACCACGGGGCGCGCACCGTGACCTGGTGGCCACGGGCCCGCAAGGCCCCGATCACCGCCAGGCCAGCCCGGCTCTCCACGTCGATCTCCAGCGGCGCGGCCTGCCGCGGGTAGAACGACGACGGGAAGTGCCGGGTGTGGAACGCGGGCGCGTCGATGGCCTCCTGCAAGTTCATCCCGAACAGCACGTGGTTGAGGAAGAAGGCCAGCGTCCACTGGTCCTGCTGGTCGCCACCGGGCGTGCCGAAGGCCAGGTAGGGCTCACCGCCGCGGAGGGCCAGGCTGGGGGTCAGCGTGGTCCGCGGCCGCTTGCCGGGGGCGAGCGTGTTGGGCAGCCCGCCGGTCAGGGTGAACATCTGGGCCCGGGTGCCGAGGCAGAACCCGAGGCCCGGGATGACCGGCGAGCTCTGCAGCCAGCCGCCGCTCGGCGTGACCGACACCATGTTGCCGAACCGGTCCGCCACGTCCAGGTGGCAGGTGTCGCCGGTGGCGGGCCGGGCGGGTGTCCGCACGCCCTGCCCAGTCACCTCCCATCTCGGTGCGGTGCCGGCGCCGGATTCTTCCGCGGTCGGTTCGGCCGCGGCGGGGAGCGGATCACCGGGCGGCCCGGCCGCCCCGGTGGCGTAACCGGGCAGCCGCGGCGGCTGGCCGCCCGGGCTGCCGGGCCGCAGCCCGGCCGATGCCTCGCTGCCGATCAGCGCCCGGCGCTCGGCCGTGTAGCCCGGGGAGAGCAGGATGTCCAGCGGGACGCTGCCGAACCGGGGATCGCCGTACCAGGCCTCCCGGTCAGCGAAGGCCAGCTTGGCGCACTCGATCACCGCATGCAGGTGATCAGCGCTGCCGGGCGTGAGGCGGCCCAGGCCGAGGCCGTCCAGCAGGGCGAGCTGCTGCAAGAATACCGGGCCCTGCCCCCACGGGCCGGTCTTGCACACGGTCAGGCCCATGAAGTCCAGGGTGACCGGCCGCTCGGCGCTGGCCCGCCAGCTGGCCAGGTCGGCCCCGGACAGCAGCGCCCGGTGCGGCTGCCCGGTCACGTCCATCACCTCGGCCCGGGCCAGGTAGGAGTCGATGGCCTCGGCTACGAAACCCTGGTAGTAGGCCCGCCGCGCGGCTTCGATCTGCCGGCCCCGGTCCGGCCCGGCCGCCTCGGCCTCGTCCAGGATCCGCTGGTAAGTGGCGGCCAGCGCAGGGTTGGCGAAAAGGGACCCGGGCGCGGGCACGCCGCCGCCCAGGTACACCTCGGCCGAGCTGGGCCAGTACCGGCGGAACAGCTCCCCGGCCGAGGCGATGGCCGCGCTGGCCCCGGCCGTCATCGGGTACCCGTCGCGGGCGTACCCGATCGCGTACCGCATGACCGCACGCAGCGGCAGCCGGCCGTACCGCCCCAGGAGCAGCAGCCAGGTCCCGAACGCGGCGGGCACGCAGGCCGGCAGCAGGCCGTTGCCGGGGATGAGATCAAGACCCATCC
This sequence comes from uncultured Actinomycetes bacterium, assembly GCA_963834515.1. Lineage (GTDB taxonomy): Bacteria > Actinomycetota > Actinomycetes > Streptosporangiales > Streptosporangiaceae > RYN-230. The sequence continues at coordinate 1,131,746 of CAWICB010000007.1, forward strand.
CGCTGAACGCCGCCGTGGTGGCACTGCCGCCGGCCGGCCCCTGGCCGTCCAGCACGAAAACTTCCCCCTGGCCCGTGCGGCCGTCGCCGCCGGCGCCCGGGTCTGCGGCGTAGCCGATGACCGGGGCCTCGCCGCCGAGCCCGTTCATGTGCGGCTCGACGACCTGGAGCACCAGGCCGGCCGCTGCCGCCGCGTCGAACGCGGTGCCGCCGGCTTCGAGCACGGCCATGCCCGCGGCCGAGGCCAGCCAGTGGGTCGACGCCACCATGCCGAACGTCCCCGCGAGCTGCGGCCGGGTCGTGAACGAGGAACCTTGCGGCAGCATCAGCGCTCCTTGGCTGAGGATCGGGAGTCAGCTGGCATTATTCCTCTCGTCACAGGAGGCGGTCGCCCCCGGACGGTAACGCAACCGGCGCGCCCGGCCATGCGTCGTAAGAGTCAGGACAGACACGGGGTGCCAGTGCGGCCCCGTCACCATTAGATGGGGTACCCACATGACACCCTCCACCCAGGTAGCCCGGCGGGCGGGCACCGCCGCGATCCTGCTGGGCACCGCCGTGCTCGCGGCCGCCTGCGCGTCGAACAACGGCAGCACGGCCGGCAGCACGCCGTCCTCGTCCAGCGCGGCGGCCACCCCGGCGCAGTCGGCCAGTTCGGTCTCCCCCCGGGCGGCCGGCACCAGCAGCGCACCTGTCCCGTCCCCGTCGCCGACCACGGCATCCTGCGCCACGTCCAACCTCAAAGCCGTCATCCTCACGTCCCAGGGTGGCGCGGCAGCGGGCAGCACGTACTACCCGATCAACCTGACCAACTCGGGCAGCAGCTCGTGCTACCTGTTCGGGTACCCGGGAGTCTCGTTCGTGACCAGCCCGTCCGGCAACCTGATCGGCCAGCCCGCGACCCGCAACCCGGTGCTGACCCCGGCTACGGTGGTGCTGGCCCCGGGCCAGACGGCCCACGTCACGCTGCAGGTGGTGGACGCGCTGAACTACTCCAAGTCCACCTGCCAGCCGGTGACCGCGCACTGGCTCAAGATCTTCCCGCCGGGCCAGTTCACCGCGCTGTACGTCAAGTTCTCCGCGCTCACCTGCTCGGTCAAGCTGCCGCCCAAGCTCGGCACGCCGCTCAGCGTGGACGCGGTCAAGGCGGGCCAGGGCAAGCCGGGCGGGGGGCTGTAATCCACCCGGCCGGTGACCAGCGGCACCGGTGACCCGGGGCGGCCGCTGACCCGCGGCGGCCAGTGATCCGGGGCGGCCGCTGACCGGGGAGCGGCCGGGCGCGGTAGCGTCGTGGGCTATGGATGAACTGCCCACCCGGGTCCGGGCGGTGTGCGACCTGGACGTTGCCGAAGTCCGCGAGTTCAGCGGCCGCCACGAGTACGACGGCCGGATCCAGGATCTGTCCCCGGGCGGCGTGCGGGACGGCCTGGCCCGGCTCGGCGGCGCCCGGCAGGCCGGCCCGGCGCTGGACGACCCGCACGACGAGGCCCACCTGGCCGCGTTCGAGGACCGCACCCAGGTCGCCTACCGGGACCTGGAACTGCACCGGCGGAACCCGCTGCTCCACCTGGCCGAGATGGACCTGGCCTGTTATGACCGGGAGTACGCGCCCGCCGGGCAGCGGGCGCAGGCCCGGCTCCAGCAGCTGGCCGCCTGGCCACAGGCCGTGGACGCGGCGCTGGCCGCGCTGGACCAGGTGAGCGCGCCGGTCGCGGCCGCGCTGCTGGGCGGGATCCGCGGGCTGGCCGCGGGTATCCCGGCCGGCGCGCCGCCGCCGGTGGCCGCGGCCGCCGCCGAAGCGCACCGGCGGCTGGCTGAGCACGTGGCCCGGCTGGCCGCCGACGGCGACCCGGACCCGGCGCTGGGCGCGGCCGGGCTGGCCGCGCTGATGGGCAGCGCCGAGCGGATCGACGTCGACCTGGGCGCGCTGGCCGCCCGGGCCGACGCGGAGCGGGACCGGCTGCTGGGCCGGCTGGCCGGGGACTGCGCCCGGATCGACGCCAGCCGGGCACCGCTGGAGCTGTGCCGGGACCTGGTCCGCGACCACCCGGAGCCGGACGGGGTGATCGGCGCGGCGCAGGACTGGACCGAGCGGGCCATCGAGTTCACCCGGGACCGTGACCTGGTGCCGTATCACGACGGGGAATGCCTGGTCGGGCTGGCCCCCGAGTCCCGCCGGTGGGCCATGGCGATGATCTCCACCGCAGCGCCCGGTGAGCCGGACGCGCCGTCCTGGTTCTACGTGACGCCGCCCGAGCCCGGCTGGCCGGACGATGAGGTGGCGCAGTGGCTGGAGGTGTTCAGCGCGACCACGCTGCCCGGGATCGCGGTGCACGAGGTGGCGCCCGGGCATTTCTCGCACGGCCGGGCGCTGCGCCGGGCGCAAGGGCCGGTCCGCCGGACGCTGCACTCGGCCGCGTTCCTGGAAGGCTGGGCGCACTACGCCGAGGAACTGTGCGTGGAGGAGGGGTTCCGCGGCGATGACCCCCGGTTCGCGATCGGGGTGTGGCTGGAGGCCCTGGTCCGGGTCACCCGGCTGGCCTGCGCGATCGGCGTGCACACCGCGGGCATGACGGTCGGGGAAGGCGCCCGCCGGTTCGCCGCGGACACCCACCTGACCGGGCCGGCCGCGCTGTCCGAAGCCCGGCGGGCCACGTTCGACCCGACCTACGGCCGGTACACGTGGGGCAAGCTGCTCATCCTCGACCTGCGGGAGCAGGCCCGCAAGCGGTGGGGCGCCGGGTTCAGCCTGCTCCGCTTCCATACCGCGCTGCTCGGCCTGGGCTCACCGCCGCTCGGCCTGATCAGTACCGCCGTGGACCGCGGCTAGCGCCAGGACCGCCGGGTCACCGGGCTGGGTTACCGCGGGGAAGCTCACCGTGATGTCGAGCCCGCCGCCGGGCCGGGCCCGGGCGGCCAGCGTGCCATGGTGGGCGCGCACGATGGCCGCCGTGATGGCCAGGCCGAGGCCGTGCCCGCGGGCCTGGCTGGTCCGCCCGGGAGCGAGCCGCTGGAACGGCTGGAACAGGCGGTCCACTTCGCCGGGCGAGATCACCGGCCCGGTGTTCCGGACCGAGATGCTGGCCCGCCCGGCGGCCATCCCGGTGCGTATCTCCACCTGGCCACCGAGCACGTTGTGCCGCAGCGCATTGTCCGCCAGGTTGCTGACCAGGCTTTCGGCCAGATCCGGGTCACCAGCCGCGGTCGCCGGGTCGAGCATCGCGGTCAGCTGGATCTGACCGCGCTCAGCCTGCCCAGTCCGGGCCGCGAGCACCGCCCCGGCGATGCCGCCCAGGTCGAATGGTTCCGGCTGCTCGATGCCGCGCTCGCTGCTGGCCAGGGTGAGCAGCGCGTCGATGAGCTGCTCCTGCTGCTCGCCCAGGGCGAGCGCCTGCGTGCAGGCCGCGCGCAGCTCCGCCGCGGGTGCGCCCGGGTCGGCCAGCGCCACCTGCAGCAGGGCCCGTTCCGCGGTGAGCGGGGTGCGCAGCTCGTGCGAGGCGCTGGCCACGAAATGCCGCTGCGAGTCGAACGCCGCCTCCAGCCGCCCGAACAGGTCGTTGAGCGTCTCCCCCAGCTCGGCGAACTCGTCGTCGCGGCGGCCCAGGGTGAGCCGCCGGCTCAGGTTGCTGGCCGAGATGTCCCGGGCGGTGGCGGTGATCGTGCGCAGCGGGCGGAGCAGCCGGCCCGCCAGCAGCCAGCCGAACACGACCGACAGCACGGCCATCACCAGCAGGCCGAGCACGGAGCTGACGACCAGGGCGCTGATGTCGGTGTTGTACTGGCTGACCGCGGTGACGTAGCCCGGCGAGCCCACGTGCGCGACGTGCAGCACGCTCCTGATGCTGAGCAGCGGGATGAGCAGCACCGCGACGCCAGAGGCGAAGAACAGCGCCGCATAGAACAGGGCAAGCCGCCTGCGCAGCGTGCTCCGGTAGCCGGGACGCGGCATCAGTCTCCTCCGATCCGGTACCCGCCTTCGCGGACGGTGTGGATGACCGGTGGGTCGCCGAGCTTGGCCCGCAGCCGGCGGATGGTCGTCTTGACCGTGGTGGTGAACGGGTCGGCCGCCTCGTCCCAGGCCCGCTCCAGCAGTTCCTCGGCGGGCACCACCCGACCGGCCGAGGCCAGCAGGCACTCCAGCACGGCGAATTCCTTCGGGCTGAGGTCGAGCCGCCGCCCGGCGCGGAACGCGGTCCGGCGGCCCGGGTCGAGGGTCAGCTCGCCGGATTCGAGCACCGGCGGCAGCGCGGCGACCGACCGGCGGCCGAGCGCCCGGACCCGGGCCACCAGTTCGGCGAAGTCGAACGGCTTGGGCAGGTAGTCGTCCGCACCCAGCCCGAGACCGTCCACCCGGTCCCGGACCGTGCTGGCCGCGGTCAGCATCAGCACCCGGCTGCCCGGCCGGCCGGCCACCAGCTGCCGGCAGACCTGGTCGCCGTGCACCCCGGGCAGGTCCCGGTCCAGCACAACCACGTCGTACCGGGTCACGGCCAGCCGCTCCAGCGCGTCCGCCCCGTCCAGCACCACGTCGACGGCCATGCCCTCGCGGCGCAGCCCGGAGCCGATCGCCGTGGCCAGGATGTCGTGATCCTCCACCACCAGCACCCTCATCTTGTTTGCACCTCCGGTCCGGCCCAGCATGCCAGGTGACAGGTGACAGCCCGGTGCCAGCGGCTGGCACCGGGCTGTCACCGGGCTGGGCGTACAACGGCTGTCCATGAGTGATGCAACCATTGAAGTCGCTGGGCTGCGGAAGCGGTTCGGGCCGGTGCTGGCTTTGGATGGGATGTCGTTTGCCGTCCGGGCGGGGCTGGTCACCGGGTTCGTGGGGCCGAACGGGGCGGGCAAGTCGACCACGATGCGGATCATCGTGGGCCTGGATGCCCCCGATGCGGGCCGCGCGCTGATCGGCGGGCGGCGTTATGCCAGCCTGGCCCGGCCGCTGACTGTTCTCGGGTCGCTGCTGGACGCGGCCGCGCCGCAGCCCAGCCGCACCGCCCGCAACCACCTGCTGTGGCTGGCCCACTCCCAGGGGCTGCCCGCCCGCCGGGCCGATGAGGTGATCGAGCAGGCCGGGCTGACCGCGGTGGCCCGCCGCCGGGCCGGCGGTTTCTCGCTGGGCATGCGGCAGCGGCTGGGCATCGCCGCCGCGCTGCTCGGCGACCCACCCGCCCTGATGCTCGACGAGCCGTTCAACGGGATGGACCCCGAAGGCATCGCCTGGATGCGCGGGTTCCTGCGCGCCCTGGCCGGCCAGGGCCGCGCCGTGCTGGTCTCCAGCCACCTGATGAGCGAACTGCAAGACACCGCCGACCACCTGGTCGTGGCCGGCCACGGCCAGGTCATCGCCGACACCACCGTCGCCGGCCTGCTCACCGCGGCGTCCACCGGCCGGGTCACGCTGCGCACGGCCGCAGCCGGCCACGCGGCGGCGGTGCTGACCGCTGCCGGCGCCACCGTCACCACCGCCGGCCCGGGCCAGCTGACCATGTCCGGGCTGCCCGCCGAACAGATCGTCGCCCTGCTCACCGCCCAGACAGTGCCGTTCACCGAGATCTCCGCACACCGGGCCACCCTGGAACAGGCCTACCTGGAACTCACCCGCCACGCAGCCGACTACCGAGCCGAGGCAGTGCGATGAGCGCCACCCGCACCACCGCCCCCCGCCGCACCCCAGCCAGGCCGGCCCGCTTCACGCCAGTCCTGCACGCCGAGTGGACCAAATTCCGCACCGTACGCGGCTGGGTCACCGGCCTGATCATCGCCGCGCTGGCCATGGCCGCCCTTGGCCTGGCCCCGGGCATGCAGGGCTCGTGCAACGTGGCCTCGTGCCATCCGCCGGTCGGGCCGGGCGGTGAACTGGTCAGCGACAGCTATTACTTCGTGCACCAAGCACTGCCGGGCGACGGGAGCATCACCGTGCAGGTGACGGCGCTGACCGGCCAGATCCCGTCGGTCAGCGGCGGGCCGGGCACGCGGCCCGGGCTGGTGCCGTGGGCCAAGGCCGGAGTGATCATCACGGCCAGCACCCGGCTGGGCGCGGCGTACGCGGCGATGCTGGTGACCGGCCGCCACGGGGTGCGGATGCAGTGGAACTACACCCAGGACGCGGCCGGGCTGCCCGGCACCGTGTCCGCCGCGTCGCCGCGCTGGCTGCGGCTGACCCGGTCCGGTGACACGGTCACCGGGTACGACTCGGCCGACGGCTTCCACTGGGCCCAGGTGGGCCGGGTGCGGCTGGCCGGGCTGCCCGGCACTGTCCAGGGCGGGCTGTTTGCCACGTCCCCGCAGTACAACGCCGAGCAGGGGCTCGGCGTGTCCGGTGGCCCCAGCCAGGCCACCGGCCATTTCGGCCACGTCCGGCTGGAGTCCGGCGGCCCGCCAGCCGGCTGGACCGGCACGAACATCGGCGGAGCCAGCGGCGGGGTGGCCGGCCCGGCGGTGGGTTTCCGCCAGTCCCGGGGAACGTTCACCGTGACCGGGACCGGGGATATCGCTCCCTCGGAACCGGGGCCCGCCGGTATCGGCACCACCGTGGCCCAGACCCTGATCGGCACGTTCGCCGCGCTCATCGCCATGGTCGTGGTGGGCGTCATGTTCAGCACGGCCGAGTACCGGCGCGGCCTGATCCGCAGCACGCTGGCCGCCAGCCCGCGCCGCGGCCAGGTGCTGGCGGCCAAGGCGGTGGTGATCGCCGCGGTCACCTTCGTCGCGGGGCTGATCGCGGCGGCGGTCGTGGTCGCGCTCGGCGTGCGGGTGCTGCGGGGCAGCGGGGTCTACGTCTGGCCGGTGACCGCCGCCACCGAGCTGCGGGTGATCTCCGGCACCGCAGCCCTGCTCGCGGTGGCCGCCGTGCTCGGGCTGGCCATCGGCACCATGCTGCGGCGCAGCGCGGCCGCCGTCGCCACCGCCATCGTGGTGGTGGTGCTGCCCTATCTGCTCGCGGTGGCCATCCCGGTGCTGCCCACGGCCGCTGCCGGCTGGCTGCTCCGGCTCACCCCGGCCGCCGCGTTCGCGGTGCAGCAGACCGTGCCGCAGTACGCCCAGGTGGGGAACGTGTACACGCCCGTCTTCGGCTACTACCCGCTGCCACCCTGGGCCGGCTTCGCCGTGCTCTGCGCGTGGGCCGCCATCGCCCTGGCCGTGGCGACCGTCCTGCTGAAGCGGCGCGATGCCTGATGAATCCCCTCCACGCGGAATGCACCAAGCTGCGCACGCTGCCGGGGACCGTCTGGCTGCTGCTCACGGTGATCGCGGCGACGGTGGCGGTCAGTGTCATCACGGCCGCCGGGGCCCGCTGCCCGGTGGCCGGCTGCGGCCAGGATCCAGCCCGGATGAGCCTGGCCGGAGTTGACGTCGGCCAGGCCGTGGTCGCGCTGCTGGGCGTGCTGATCATCAGCGGCGAATACGGCACCGGCATGATCGGCCTCACGCTGGCCGCGGTGCCCCGCCGGGCCAGCGTGCTGGGCGCCAAGGCCGCCGTGCTCACCGGCCTGGTGCTGGTCACCGGGAGCCTGGCCGCGGCCGGGTCGCTGCTCGCCGGGCGGCTCATCCTGCCCGGCCACGGCTTTACCGCTGGCCACGGGGTCGCCCCCCTGTCGCTGGCCGACGGGCCGGTGCTGCGCGCCACCGTGGGCTCAGTGCTGTACCTCGTCCTGATCGCGCTGCTCAGCCTGGGCGTGGCCAGCGCGGTCCGGGATGCCGCCGCGGCCATCGGCCTCACCCTCGGCCTGATCTACGTGTTCCCGGTGGTCGCCGCGGCGGCTGACCCGCAGTGGCAGCGCTACCTGGACCAGGCCGGCCCGATGACGGCCGGGCTGGACATCCAGGCCACCACCGGCCTGCACGGCCTGCCGCTCAGCCCGTGGGCGGGCCTGGGTGTGCTGGCCGCCTGGGCCGCGGCCGCGCTGCTGGCCGGCGGGGTGCTGCTCCACTGCCGCGACGCGTGACCGGCCGGGTTACTGAGCCGGAACCGTCCAGGCGCACGTCTCGGACCAGCGCCACCAGTCGGCCGGCTCGCACTGGCGTTCGTCACCGAAGTCGGGATGCGCCCAGGCGACCGAGGGCAGGTCATACAGCATTGCGGCCAGGCTGGAGCAGACCACGTGGCCGGGCAGCAGGTTGTGGTTGGACGGCCAGCGCCACAGCGGGTCGATCACCGCGGACAGGTCCTCGACGTGCAGCGCGTCCAGCGTGTCCTCGGCGATGCCGACCCAGTCGTAGGCCAGGCCCAGCGACTTCGCCGCGCTGGCCAGGAAGGTGACCAGCTGCCGCCGGTCGTCTGGCTTCGGCTCGTCATGGTTGGACATGGTCCGCGGGTCGGACAGGAACGGCGTGCAGTCCACCAGCCCGACGCCGCCCGGCTGGCCCTGGATCCCCATCCACCGGCCCAGCTGGTCCTGGTGGGTGATGATGACGACGTGGTTGGCGACGGCTGGCTTACCGTCCAGCGCTTCGCCGACCCGGATCAGGTCCTGCACGAGGTCGTCGCCGGTCCACACGGCGAGCACATCCCCACGGGCGGCAGGCAGCATCGTCATCGGGTGCTCCTCTCTCGGCCATAGCCATCAGCAGGCCGGGTCTCCCGGCCTGCATTCATTCGGAGCCCGGCTGGGCCGCGCCTGATACCAGAAGGGTCTTGATTGAGGGCACCCGCTGCGTAAGTATTTGACTATGTCAAAGACATCCTTGCCTTCGTCAGGCAATGTGGCCGGGGCCGGCGTGGGTGGCGGCGCCAGCCCGGGACGGGTTAGCGCGGTGCGCGAGTTCAACCGGGTCTACACGAACCTGATCGGCTTGCTGCGCGGCGGCTACCTCGACTCGCCGTACTCGCTCACTGAGGCGCGGGTCCTGTTCGAGCTGGCCCGCCGCAGCCAGTGCGAGATCAGCTCGCTGCGCAGCGCGCTGGACATCGACGCCGGTTACCTGAGCCGGATCATGGCCCGGTTCGAGACGGACGGGCTGATCACCCGGGAACGTTCCGCGGCCGACGCCCGGCGCCGGGTCATCGCGCTGACCGGCCGCGGCCGGCACGCCGCCGCCGACCTGGACCGGCGCTCGGCCGCTGACATCGGCGCGCTGCTCGGCCGGCTCACCGAGGTGGAGCAGCAGCGGCTGACCGCGGCCATGGGGACGATCAAGAACATCGTGACGGCCCGCCGGCCGGCGGCGTTCGTGCTCCGGGCCCCGGGACCCGGGGATCTCGGCTGGGTCGTCCAGCGCAACGGCGCGCTGTACGCGCAGGAGTACGGCTGGGACACGAGCTATGAGGCGCTGGTGGCCCGGATCGTAGCCGACTACGCGGGCCGCGACGACCCGGGCGAGGCGGCCTGGATCGCCGAGCTGGACGGCAGCCCGGCGGGCTGCGTGTTCTGCATGCGCAAGTCCGCAAATACGGCACAGCTGCGGCTGCTGCTGGTCGAGCCCCGGGCCCGGGGCCGGGGGCTCGGCGCCCGGCTGGTCGATGAGTGCCTGGCGTTCGCCCGGCGGGCCGGGTACACCGAGATCGTGCTGTGGACCAACGACGTGCTGACCTCGGCGAGGCACATCTACCAGCGGGCCGGGTTCGAGCTGACGGACTCCGCACCGCACCACAGCTTCGGGCACGATCTCGTGGGGCAGAACTGGCGGCTCGCGCTGACCTGACCCGGCTGCCTGCGGCGGGCACCCGCCGGGCTGGCCACCCGGCGGCCGGGACTAGCATCGTCGTCGACCCCGGAGCCAGCCCGGGCGAGACAGCAGGGCAAAGGATCATGCCGGATTCCGATCGCACCGCCGCGCCGGCCGCGGCGCACCGGGCCGCCCGCCGGGCCGCCCGGGCGGCCGTGGCCGGCTGCCTGGCCGTGCTGGGCGTGGCCGGGCTGGCCGGCTGCTACGCCCGGGCCAGTGCGGCCCCGTCGATCTCGCTGTCCACCGCCTACGTCCCGCAGCCTTCCGTCCCCGGGCGCACCGTCGCCTACCTGATCATCCGGAACAACGGCGCCCGGGACCGGCTGATCAGCGCCCGGACCAGCGCCGGCGGGCGGGTCACGTTCCAGGCCGATGGGCGGGGCGGCAACAGCAGCGTCACGCACCCCGTCCGGTGGATCCCCGTCCCGGCCGACTCCACCGTCCGGCTCATCCCCAACGGCCTGCACCTGCTCATCACCGGGGCCGGCCAGCTGCGCGGCGGCAAGGACATCACGCTCACCCTGACGTTCGCGCACGCGGGCGCGGTGTCCGTGACCGCCCAGGTGACGAACCCGCAGACCGGCGGCAGCAGCTACTTCCTTAACTAGATGGACGCGCTCTACCACATCGCCGCCGCCCCGGACTGGGCGCAGGCGCAGCGCGACGGCGAGTACCGGATGTCCACCCGGGGCCGGACACTGGATGCGGAAGGCTTCATTCACGCCAGCACGGCCGCCCAGGTCGTCCCGGTGGCCAACGCGCTGTACCGGGACGAGCACCGCGACCTGCTGCTGCTCGTGCTGGACCCGGCCCGGATCGGGGCCGAGATCCGGTGGGAACAGGTACCGGGCCTGGCCGGGCCGTTCCCGCACATCTACGGCCCGCTGCCAGTCGCGGCGGTGCGCCAGGCCGTCCCGCTGGAGCGCGACGAGTCGGGTGGCTTCGGCTTCCCGGCGACGCTGCGGACATGATCGCGGCTGCCGGGCACCGGCCCGGCGGCCGCGGCGCCGGTGCTGGTGTGGCCAACGGGACCGATAAGAGCACTGGATCTGCACCTGGCCGCCGGCCGCCAGGCCGCGCATTTGCCGGGCACCCGTTCGCGACATATCGTGTCAGCAACAAGTGGTATCACCCAGCCGGAATGCGGAGGGCCCCGGAGTGATGCAGAGCGATGTTCGGGTCAGCGACGCGGATCGCGAGGCGGTGGCCGCCCGGCTGCGCGAGCATTATGCGGCCGGCCGCCTCGGCCTGGATGAGTTCCAGGACCGGCTGGACGCGGTGTACCGGGCGCAGACCGCCGGTGAGCTGGACATGGTGACCGACGGGCTGCCGCACGAGGGTGTGGTCATCCCGCCCGGGGCGCCGTGGGGCAGCTATCAGGATGGCGGCTACCCGCTCGACGTCCAGCAGGTGCGCGCGGCCATGGTCCGGATGGGCCGCCGGGTCATGCTCGCCTTCACCCTGGTGACCGGGGGTGCACTCCTCGTGCTCGCGCTGCTGATCACAGCGTTCGTGGTGCACGGCGGGCTGCTCGGCCTGGTCGCCGGCACGCTGCTGGCCATCCTGGCCGCTGGCGTGGCCGCGGTGGCCGGCCTGGCCTGGCTGGCCCGGCGGCTGTGGCTGCGGCACGCCTGGATCGAGGCCGTGCCGCTGGTCACCGGCCAGCCGTGGCTGGGCCAGGTGGCGCGGATGGCACGGCTGCTGCTGACTGGGCACGCGCTCTGGCGGCTGCGCACCCGGCTGGCCTCGCGCGGCTGACCGGGCCGGCGGCCCAAGTCAGGGCGCCGGCGGGCCGGTCAGGACCGGGCCACCGCCCGGAGCGGCACCACCAGGTAACGGAAGTCCGGGACCGCGTTCCCATCCTCCCCGCTGGGCCCTGCGTCCTCAGCTGCGGGCACCCTGGTGATCAGGGCGGGCTTGGCCGGGCTGGTGAACTCAATCCTGACCAGCCCGGGATCGCCCGCCTCGGCGCCTGCTGCCAGTGCCCCGCCGGTGGCCTCATCCGGATCAGCCCCGCCCGACGGGCTGGCCGCGGCCGGCCCGGCGGGCCCGGGCACCAGCGCCGCGGCCAGCCCGTCCAGCAGGTAATGCGGGTTGAACGCGATGGCCGGCTCGCCGCCGCGGAACTCGGCGGGCACGGTCTCGACCGCGCGGGCCCGGCCTTCGGTCTGCGCCTCGATGAGCACCGATCCCGGGCTGAACCGGAGCCGGACCGGGGTGGCCCGGTCGGCGACCAGCGACACCCGCCGGACCGCGTCAGTGAACAGGGCGCCCGGCACGTCGGCCCGGCCGCCGAACTCGGCCGGGAAGCGCGAGCGGTACCGGATGAACTCCCCGCCGATCAGCCGGGTGGTCAGCCGCCGTCCGCCGACGGTGAAACTGATCATGCCCTCGGCGGGGCGGGGCTCGGCGTCGCCCGGCCGCGGCCGCCCAGCCTCCGTCCCGGGGCCAGTGTCGAACGCGATCTCGACCGGAACCCCGGGGGCCATGGCGCGGGCCGCGTCGGCCAGCGTGCGCGCCGGGACCAGGGCCGCCGCGCGCAGGCCGGGCTGCACCGGCTGCCACGGCACGGCCCGCACCGCGAGCCGGTACCGGTCGGTGGCGGCCAGGGTGAGCGTGCCGCCGTCGATGTCCAGGCACACCCCGGTGAGCATGGGCAGGGTGTCGTCCCGGCTGGTGGCCGGCCCGACCTGGCTGATGGCCGCGCTGAGCAGCCCGCCGTCGATCGTGCCCACCAGGGGCGGCGGGGCCGGCAGCGCCGGGTACTCGTCGGCAGGCAGGGTGAACAGCGCGAACTCCGCGCTCCCGCAGGTCAGGTTGACCACGTCGGCGTCGGAGCTGAATTCCGCCGCCAGCGCGGGCAGGCTGCGGGTGATCTCGGCCAGCAGCCGCCCGGGCACGATCACCGTGCCCGGCTCGGCCACCTCGGCCTCGATGTGCGCGGTGGCGGACACTTCGTAGTCGAAGCAGGACAGGGTCAGGCCGTCGGCGGCCTCCAGCCGCAGCCCGGACAGCACCGGGACTACCGGCCGGGTAGGCAGCGCGCGGGCCACCCAGGCCAGGGCCTCCGCCAGCGCATCCCGGTCAACCTGGAACTTCATGCCACTCGCCTCTCCCACTCGCAGACCCCCCCATCCTCACACCATCCACCGACAGTCCAGCAGCGGTCCAACCAGACAGCGCGGTGAGTTCGCGGTCATGCGCGAACTCACGGCGCTGCTGGATACCGGCTCAGGCCGGGCCGGCGGATACGGGCTCAGACCAGGCCGGGCGGGGCGGACGCCAGCGTCGACGTGATCGCCGCAGCGAGCGCCCGGGCCGACTCCGCGGTCAGTTCCACCGCCACCCGGGCCGACGGGCCCTGCCCCGGATCCCGGAAATCGATGTTCAGCGTGTGCTCGGCGGCGGCGTGCACCGGGTGATCGAAGTAGACGGTGGCCTCGCTGAGCTTGAACCATCCGGCGGCACCCTTCCCGCTGCCGCTGACGCCGACGTTCTCGGTGAGGTATGTGCACATGACAGCCCCCGTTCAGCTCGTGGCCAGGTAGCGGCCGTAGAAGTCCCAGATCTTCTGCCACCCGTCGCTGGCTGCCTCGGGCCGGTAGGCAGGCCGGTTGACCGCGAAGAACGCGTGGCCCGCCCCGGGGTAGCTGTGGAACTCGTAGCTCTTCCCGGCCGCATCGAGCGCCTTGGCCAGCTCCGCGACCTGGTCGGGCGACGGGTGCTGGTCCTCCGCACCGAACAGCCCGAGCAGCGGGCAGGACAGGCTGGGCGCCAGCTGCACGATGGGGCCGACCTTCAGCGGCATGCCCTCGGGGGGCGTGCCGACGATGAACGCCCCGTAGCAGTCCACCGCCGCGTCCAGCGGCAGGCTGCACGCGGCCAGGAACGACTGGCGGCCCCCGGAGCAGTAGCCGATCACCCCGGCCTTGCCGTTGGAGTTCGGCATCGCGCGCAGGAACGCGGCGGCTCCGCCGACGTCCCCGACCAGCCGCTCGTCCGGCACCCCGCCGGCCGCCCGGGCGGTGGCCGCCGCGTCGTCCGGGCTCGCGCCGGGCGCCTCCCGGTAGTACAGGTTCGGGCACACGGCGGTGTAGCCGTTGGCCGCGAATGTCCGGGTGATCTCCTTGGTCTGCACGTCGTAGCCAGGCATGTGGTGGATCACCACGACACCGCCGAATGGGCCGGGCCCGAGCGGGCGGGCCAGGTAGGCCTCGATCTGGTCACCACCATGGCCGGCCAGGCTGATCGTCTCGGCCATGATCCCGTCATACATGGGCTGCTCACTTTCTCTGCGTGGCCAATTTCTCTCCTGCGCTGCCCAGGAACTCTCACATCCTGCCAGCGGCCCACCACGTGCCTGCGTGCCGGGCGGGTAATGAGAGACTCCCGGGCATGACGTATCTCGCCGCACCAGAGCGCTACCAGCAGACCCCCTACCGCCGCTGCGGCCGGAGCGGCATCGAGCTGCCCGAGATCTCCCTCGGCCTGTGGCAGAACTTTGGTGATGACCGGCCGATCGACACCCAGCGGGCCATCCTGCGGCGGGCTTTCGACCTCGGTGTCACGCACTTCGACCTGGCCAACAACTACGGCCCGCCGTACGGCTCGGCGGAGATCAACTTCGGCCGTATCCTGCGCGAGGACTTCCGCCCGTACCGGGATGAGCTGATCATCTCGACTAAGGCCGGCTACGACATGTGGCCCGGCCCGTACGGCGACCGGGGCTCGCGCAAGTACCTGCTGGCCAGCCTGGACCAGTCACTGGCCCGGATGGGCCTGGACTACGTGGACATCTTCTACAGTCACCGGGCCGACCCGGACACGCCGCTGGCGGAGACCATGGGCGCGCTGGCCACCGCGGTCACCTCCGGCCGCGCGCTGTACGCGGGCATCTCGTCGTACTCCGCGCAGCGCACCCGGGAAGCCGCGGCCATCCTGCGCGACCTGGGCACGCCGGTGCTCATCCACCAGCCGTCCTACTCGATGCTGAACCGGTGGGTCGAGGAGGAACTGCTCGACGTGCTGGGTACCGAGGGGATCGGGTGCATCGCGTTCTCGCCGCTGGCCCAGGGCCTGCTGACGACCAAGTATCTGGACGGCGTGCCCGCCGGCTCGCGGGCGGCCCGCAACGACTCGCTGACCAGCGACCAGATCACCGAGCAGAACCTCAGCCACGTCCGGGCGCTGAACCAGATCGCCGCCGATCGCGGCCAGACCCTGGCCCAGATGGCACTGAGCTGGGTGCTGCGGGACAGCCGGGTCACCTCGGCACTGATCGGTGCGAGCAGTGTGCGGCAGCTCGAGGAGAACCTGGCCGCGGCGGGCCGGTCCGACTTCAGCACCACCGAACTGCAGGCCATCGACGGTCACGCGGTCGAGGCCGGGATCAACATCTGGGCCACGTCCAGCCAGACCTGACGGCCGCCCGGCCTGGCCGGGGTGACCCCGGTAAGAACGCTGAACTGGTGGAAGAGCCCGCAATGATGCGGGATGCTCTGCCCGGGGCGCTTACCCGGAGTGACCGATCAGGCGGGGGAATGTTATGAGCTCGGGCGCGGCAGCTGGGTTCGGCATCGTCATCCTGAGCAGCCCGGCCACCGCCCCCGCGGCGCTCAGGCCGGCACGATGCTCTGCGGGAACTTGAACAGCTGGCTCGGGTCCCAGGTCTCCTTGATCGTGGTCAGCCGCGTGTAGTTCTTCCCGTAGTAGGCGGCCTGCCAGCCGGCCAGGTCCGGGTCCTGGTAGTTCACGTACGCCTGCCCGCTGGCGTACGGGTGCAGCGACCCGTAGAACGACTTCAGCCAGTCATTCTGCCGGCCGAGCCGGCCCCGCCCGCGCCCTCGTTCCAGCTGGTCGAGTACTGGGCCAGGAACAGCGAATCGCGGTGCACGAACGCGGTGTCGGTGGCAGCCACCCGGTTGAGCGCGCCACCAAACGCGTCGAACGCGATCGCGCCCACCCCGCCCGGCGCGCCGTGTACCGGCTGCATGGCCTCGATGCCGGACACCATCTTGGCGATACCGGCCGCCGGGATCTGCTTGGTGAAGAAGTCGGACTTGGCGTACGACGGGACCCGGGCCAGCCTGCCGTTCGGGGTCTGCGAGGGCAGGTGGCACTGCGAGACCGACAGGCCGCTACAGCCCGCCTCGATCATCATCGCGTTCTGGTAGGAGGTCAGGAACACGTTGCCTGGGTTCAGCGGGGCCGACCCGACCCGGCCGTAGAGCACCCGCAGCAGCGCGTTACAGCTCGCGACGCTGCCCAGGTAGGTGCCACCCACCTGGATGACCGGGGTGTGGCCGCCTGGCGCAGCCGACATATGCAGGTTTGACCACAGCGCGTCGGGCTGGAACGGCGCCCAGGACTGCCAGCCGGCCATCACCTTGGCCGCCGCCGACCACGGCCACTGCAGGAAGAACAGCACCACCGAGCCGACCCGGCGGGTGCGGAACGTAAACGAGGTGGCGATGCCGAAGTTGCCGCCGCCACCGCCCCGGCTGGCCCAGTACAGGTCGGGGTTGGACGTGGGGCTGCAGGTGCGGATGGCGCCGTCGGCCGTGACCATCCGCAGCGAGTCCAGGTTGTCGCTGGTCAGCCCGAACGCGCGGGACAGCACCCCGACGCCGCCGCCCAGGGTCAGGCCGGCGATGCCCACCGTGGCGCAGGACCCGCCGGGCACAGCCAGGCCGCGTGCGGCCAGCCGGTTGTAGAAGTCGATCAGGTGGATCCCGGTGCCGACCGTGACCGTCCCGGCGCCGACGTTGAAGTAGTTCATCGCGGTGACGTCCACGATGAGGCCACCAGTGACGCTCGACCAGCCGCCGTAGCTGTGCCCGCCGGAGCGGGCCGCGACCGGCATGGCGAACTTCCGCACGAAGTTCACGCACGCGCTCACGTCGCGGGCCTTCGCGCAGTACGCGATGCCGGCCGGCGTCTTGAAGTCGTAGCGCGGATCGAAGAGTTCCCTGGCTCCCGGGTACAGCTTCCCGCCCGGGCGGATCAGCTTGTGCGTGGACAGCGCGCTGCGCAGCGCTTCCCAGTCCGCGGTACCTGGCCCGGCGGCCGGCGACCGGCCCGCTTCCAGCGCGGATCTTCCGGCCGAACGCTCCCCGGCGGCCGGTGCCAGCAGGCCGGCGGGCAGGGTCCCGGCCAGCGGAACCGCGCCCGCGGCCAGCCCGGCCATGGCCAGGAACCGGCGGCGCCCCGGGGCGGACTGGGCGGGGCCGCCCGGTTCCTCGGTCCGCTGGCTGGATTGCGGGCTGTCGCCTGGCCGCAGTTCCCCGTGCATGATCACGCCTCCCCTGTCGCCGCCCACCTGGATGCCGGAACCACAAGCCGCCTCGGGACGGCTCGCGCCCTGCCCGTGCAGACGACGGACAGGGTCCCCCGGTTGCGCACCTAATGTGATTACCCTCTGGCTTTGCGTCATAAGCCCCACACCGGGGTGAGTTGCCCGGGAATCCATCGGCAGAAAAGAATTTGACCCGCTCAAGCATCCGGACTATGTTTGAGCTAGTCAACTATTGAGCGGCTCAGGGAGTTGCCGCCGGACGGGGAAGGGAGGCACCATGCAACCGCAGTCAGCCGAAGATCAGCTCGACATGGATCTGCTCGACGCGGCTGGCGGGCTGGTCGCCCGGCTGCTGGCCGAGGCCGAGCTGCTGGCCAAGGAGTTCGGGGTGCCGGCGTTCTTTCTCAAGGCGCTGCACCTGATCGACGCGCCGCTGGCCATGAAGGAACTGGGCCAGCGGATGCACTGCGACCCCTCATTCGTGACCGGCATCGCGGACATGCTGGAAAAGCGCGGGCTGGCGGTCCGGGAGCCCGATCCCGCCGACCGCCGGGTCAAGCGGCTCGTGCTGACCAGCGCTGGTGTGGACATGAAGCACCAGATGGAGCTGGGCATGCTGGCCCGGATGCCGTGGCGGCAGTCACTCAGCCAGGACGAGCGGGCCACCCTGATCGAGCTGCTGCACAAGATGGCCCCGCCGATCAGCGACATCGAAGCGAACTGCCCCGGTGAGGAGGTGACCAGCCTCCTGGCCGCTGCCACTGCTCCCCCGGTCGGCTGACCAGCGCGCTGACCCTGCCGCGGCCGCACACGGCGGCTCTCCGGCAGCCCGGTGAGTAAGGGCCCGCTACTTCGTCATTTCCCATAAAGGCTTCCGCGAGCGGCACAACCGCCGTGGCTGATTACACCTATGCCCTGACAAGGAGACGGCATGAGTACCACACAGCCCGCGACCAGGCGGGCCGCACCCGGTAGCCCGGCCGGGCGCCACCTCGGGCTCGCCCTGGCGGTCATCGCCACCGCGCAGCTCATGGTGGTGCTGGACGCCTCGATCGTGAACGTGGCGCTGCCGCACATCCAGCACGCGCTGGGCTTCTCGGGTACCGGGCTCGAGTGGGTGGTGAACGCCTACACGCTGACCTTCGGCGGCCTGCTGCTGCTCGGCGGCCGGGCGGGTGACATCCTCGGGCGGCGCCGGGTCTTCATCGCCGGCATCATCGTGTTCTCGCTGGCATCGCTGCTCGGCGGCTTCGCCACCTCCGAGGCCTGGCTGCTGGCCGCCCGCGCGGTGCAGGGGGCCGGCGCCGCGATCGTCGCACCTACCGCCCTGTCGCTGGTCACCACCACGTTCCCGGAAGGACCGCCACGCAACCGGGCGATGGGCGTGTACGCCGCGATGAGCATCAGTGGCCTGGCCATCGGCCTGCTCGCCGGCGGGCTGCTCACCACCTACCTGTCCTGGCGCTGGGTGCTGTTCGTCAACGTGCCGATTGGCATCCTGGTCGCGCTGGTCGCGCCGCGGGCGCTCGGCGAGTCGGAGCGCCGCCCGGGCCGGTTCGACCTGCCCGGCGCGATCACCAGCACGCTCGGCCTCGCGGCCCTGGTCTACGGCCTGACCAGCGCGGCCACCAGCCCCAACGGGGTCTCGCACTGGGGTGACACCAAGGTCATCGTGTCGCTCGCCGCGTCCGTCGTGCTGCTGGCCACGTTCCTGGTCATCGAGGCGCGCAGCCCGCACGCGCTGATGCCGCTGCGCATCTTCCGCAACCGGAACCGGTCCGCGGCCAACCTGATCATGCTGTGCATCGGCACCGCGATGTTCGGCCTGTTCTTCTTCCTGACCATCTTCGTGCAGACGGTCTGGGGCTACAACGCGCTGAAAACCGGCGTCGCCTATCTGCCGATGGTGGCCGTCATCATGGCCATGGCCGGCGTCAGCGCCGCGCTGGTGCCCCGGATCGGGGCCCGGCCGCTGCTCATCGCCGGGTCGGCCATCGCCGCGGGCGGCATGTTCTGGCTGTCCCGGATCAGCGAGCACAGCACCTACACGTCCGGGCTGCTCGGCCCGCTCCTGGTCACCGCGGCCGGGCTGGGCATGCTGTTCATGCCGCTGACCCTGGTCGCGCTGTCCCGGGTCCCGGACCGGGACGCGGGCCTGGCGTCCAGCCTGCCCAACGTCGGCCAGCAGGTCGGCGGCTCGATCGGGCTGGCCGTGCTGGGCACGGTGGCCTGGACCGTGGTGTCCAACACCGTGCACCACTCGGTCACAGCGGCCAAGGCAGCGGCGGCCCATGCGGCCGCGGCGGGCCATCCGGTGCACGTGACCGCCGCGCAGGCCAGGGCGGCACAGGTGGCGATCTACGACCACGCGCTGGCGGTCGGCTTCTCCCGCGGCTTCGTGGTGTCCGCCGGGATCATGGTGCTGGCGCTGGTCCTGACTCTGGCCCTGATCCGGGTCACCCGGGCCGACCTGGCCGGAGCGCAGGAGACCATGAACAACCCGGTCCCTATCCAGGCCGGGGCGGTCGAGACGGCCGAGCTGGCTGAGGCGGCCGAGTAGGCCGGCTGGCCGCTCGACCGTAGCAGCCCGCACGCAGGGGCGCGCCCGGTCACCCGCATCGCGGGTGGCCGGGCGCAGTGCTGCCTGGGCCCGCGGGGCGGGCCGGCCTGGGTTAGGGCGCCCCGGGATCCGGGTTGGCCTGCGGCAGGCCGGAGCAGATACTGGCCCCGGCGTTGCGGGTCTGCACTGTGGCCTGGTGGCCAGAACTGGCCGGCGGCGCTGTGCTCTTGGCCTTCTTGCCCCGGTCCGCGTGGCCGGTGCCGTGGTGCGCGCCGGGCGCGAGCACGCCCGCGAAGTCGGCGCCGAGGGTCAGCGTCACCGGGCCGGGGGCCCCGGTCTGCGGGGCGGGCTCGGTCAGCGTGTTCTGCGCGGCGGGCGCCGACTTGAGCTCGGTCATCAGCGTGTAGGCGCTGTCCGCCTGGGCGGTGCCCGCGTAGCTGACCGTCGTGGTGCTGGTGGCCGGCGCATTGCCGGTGCTGATCACGTCGAAGCCGAGCGTGCGCAGCTGCTGGGCGGTCTGCGCGGCCAGGCCCGGCGTACCGGTCCCGTTGAGCACCCGGACCTTGACCTGGCCGGCCTGCCGCACCGGCAGCTGGCCCGTCCAGGGCTGGCCGTCCAGCAGCAGCTGGAAGATGACGTCGTCCTCCGGCTCCTCGGGCAGCAGCCGGTTGACGTTGACCGGGTCGATGACGGTCGGCATGGTGAGCAGGGTCACGTCCCTGGCGTGCAGCCCGGTCAGGCTCTTGGCCAGGGTGAGCAGCTTGCTGACCGAGTCCAGGCCCTGGTCCACGGTCAGCGCCCGGGTGGCCAGGTCGGCGATCTTGAGCAGCTCGACCGAGTTGCTCAGGATGCCCTGGGTGTTGACTTTCTGGATGACCGAGGACATGAACGCCTGCTGCAGCTCGATGCGCGGCAGATCACCGCCGACGTCCCCCTCGGCTTCCACGCCGTGCCGGGTCCGCACGTAGGCCAGCGCCTGGTTGTAAGTGAGCAGGTGCCTGCCGCCGCTGAGGTTCAGCCCGCTGTACGGGTCGTGGTACCCGCTGCGCGGCACGCAGACCTCGACCCCGCCGATCGTGTCCACCATGGCCCGGAACGAGTTGAAGTTGAACTCCACGAAGTGGTCCAGAGTGACCCCGGTCAGGTCATCCACCGTCTTGACCGCGCAGGACGGCCCGCCGATGTTCATCGCACCGTCGATGATGGCCTGCTGATAAGGGCCGAAGATGCCGCTGCCGACGCTGCGCCGCGCCTTGCAGCCCGGCTCATAGACGATGGTGTCCCGCGGGATGGACAGCACGATCGCGTGCGTGTGCGTGGGGTCGAGGTGAACCAGGATCAGGTTGTCCGAGTTGCTGGTATTCAGGCTGGGGTTGGACCCGAGGTCACCAGGCCGCTGGCCCGCCCTGGTCTGCGAGCCGAGGATCAGGATGTTCTGCGCGCCGTAGATAGACCGGTGACTCAGCCCGCTGACCTTGACCACGCTGATGTTCCCGTCCAGCCGCCGGTAGATGGCGTAGGCACCCAGGCTGGCCACCACGACGGCCACGACCACGACCGTGCAGGCGATGTAGCCGATCCTGGCCGGGAGGCTGAGTTCCCGCCAGTGATGCGAACCGGGCCGGCGGCCGCTCACCGCTGGGTCGCCCGGAAAGACCGGACAATTCCGCGCATGTACCCACCATTCTGGTCATTGTCTGGCGAAACAGCATACTGATGGGGCTCAGCCCCGCGGGCGCACATCGCTGCGCCATGACGCAGGCATGAACATACCGATCCTCAGCCATGGCCCGCTGCCTGGTGCCCGGCTCAGCGGCCCGCAACCGGGTGCCCGTGCCGCCCGGCGTAGGTCAGCCGGTCCCGGACCGCCACCACGCCCTCGGCGTGCCGCACGGCCGCCACCAGGTCGCGGCCCTGCTGGTCGTCATCCGGGCGGCCGGCCAGCGTCACGATCCCGTCCCGCACGGTCACCGTGTAGTCCGCCGGGTCGAGCAGGAAGCCGCGCCTGATCACCCGGTCGAGCACGGCGGCGCGGATATCCTCGTCCGGCTGGCTGAACACGCTGAGCACATCACCCCGGCTGACAATGCCGACCAGGCGCTGGCCCTGATCGACCACGGGCAGCCGCTTGACCTTACGGTGCGACATGAGCACCGCGGCATGCTGCACCGATTCGCCGGGCCGGATCGTGACCGCCGGGCTGGTCATCAGGTCAGCCGCGGTGAGCCCAGCGGCCTTCTGGTGCTCATGCCGGTGCCGCAGCCCGCCGAGCAGCCCTGTCCCGGCGGCCCAGTCCGTCTCCTTGAACAGGAGATCAGCCTCGGAAACCACGCCGATGACCCGTCCGCCCTCGTCCACGACCGGAAGAGCGCTGATCCGGGAGCCGGTCAGCAGGCCGGCCATGTCCTTGAAGGACGTGTCTCCATGTACCGCGACGACGCTGGTCGTCATGACATCACCGACGGTGGCGTCCATCATGCTCACCTCTTCACCCAGGCCTCCCTTCAGTTCAGCCCGGACGCGGCCCCGGCGGTAGCGCGGAACGGCCCGGATCGGGTGTCTGGAAAGCACCCTGGACCCGGGCCGGAAGTCCCACCCGCGGCGGTGTACTGGTAGCTAGGCCGGCGGGACGGCCAGGCCAGCGTTTCTGACCAGCGCCCGCATCTCTTCGAGCACGCTGGTGATCTGGTCGGCGGTGGCATCCCGGCGGACCGGGACAACCACGGGAAAACCGTCCGCCAGGGCCCTCTCCATCATCTCCGCGAAGGCCAGTGCGAGCGAGGGTGGCCAGTCGCTCGGCACCGGGAAATCGAACTTGGGCTCTTGTTCCTCGGGATCGGCGGACATGGTGGCTCCTTGTCGTTCCAGGGTCCGGCCAGGCGGGCCGTGTCCAGTAGCACCACTGTCCCGTACCGGGCCGCGCACCGCACCCGGGCCAGTCCCGGGCCACTGCCCTGGTCCGCTGGCTACCTAGGCCGAACTCGGGTACGTCCGGTTATCTGGCCAGGGGTGGCATGCGGCCCGGGGCACCGGTCAGCCACACCGAGACGTGGGCGGGCTGGAATGCCTGGCTGACTGCGCCGACAAGATCGTCTTGGGCCAGGTCGAGGTCGACGGTCTGGCGCAACCGGGCGGTGAAGGCGGACATGACCGCGTCAGCGTTGTAGCGGGCCCGGTTGAACCTGCGGTCCACGGCGTGCTGCACTCGTTTGCGGAGCGGGTTGAACAGCGTCGCCGCGGCCAGTGTTGCCGCTGCGACCGCCACTGGTGCCCTGACTGGGAGCACTTGGGTGGCCAGGACCACCAGCCCGGCGAACACCCCGGCCAGTACGGCCGTGATGATGGCGTAGGAGATGACCCGGCTGATGATCCGGTCGATCTCGAATAGCCGGTACTTCAGCCCCGCGACCCCGATGCAGACCGGCAGTGCCGCCACCCCGAGGGGGCCGATGAAGTCGTTGCCCACCTGCCCCGGAAGAAAGACGGAGAGCACGAAAACGATCACGCCGGTGTAGAGCCACTTCAGTTGCTGGCGGCGCTCGTCGGCCGAGCGCCGGTATCTGGGTACCTGGACGATGAGCCAGGTGAGCCCGCTCGCGAGTGACCCGGCCCAGCACAACGACCATGGGGATCCGCCACGGTCCGTTCTTGTCGGCCGTCAGGTTCCCACCAGCATCGATCCGGATGTCATGCCCGGCAACGGCCGCGACGCCCCGGGCCGAGGCCGCCAGCCCGACCAGCACCCCGGCGACGATCAGGACCCGGGCCACATCCCGCCACCGGCCTGGCGGCAGCCGCCCATCGGGAAACAGCCACACCAGGGTCACAAGGAGAACCAGGAACATGGGCCAGGCCTCACCGAGTACCACCGACGCCCCGCCGAACGGCAGTGTGCCGTGATGCATCCGGTAGTCCAAGAAGGCGTATTCGGCGGTGGGCGCAGCAAGGAAGGAAAAGATCGCCAGCAGTATCCAGCCGATCGGATTACGGCCGCGATGACGCGGCTACCATCGTGCCCACCTGGCCGCTGACACCTGGGCACCGCGGTAACCAGCCAGTCGATCACCGGTCCCCCGGGCCATGTCTGGTGGGTGAAGCCGTCAATCGGCACACTGGAGAGACCGATCACGAGATGCTGGCACCTGCGCCCACCAGCCCACCGGAGGCCCCCCGGGCCGACCATCGAAAACACCCCGAACCCTGAGGAGGGTTCGGGGTGTCCTCGATGTCTTGCGACATCACACAAGCTCCCGCGATAGGACTCGAACCTATAACCTACCGGTTAACAGCCGGACGCTCTGCCGATTGAGCTACGCGGGATCGGCGGCGATCAGCGGGGCCAGCTTGGGGTCCCGGCCTGCTCTCGCCGCGGGGATAAGGGTAGCGCACCCGGGACGGTGGCTGTGCGGGCGATCACCCCGGTGGGCGCGGGCACCGGGCCTCAGGGACCTCATTCGCCAGCGCGTAACCTGGAATACGGCCAGGCAACAGGGGAAGGTCAAATTCTGCGCAGCTTTCCCGTGCGCAGTCACTCTGCCGAGAGAGGGTGCCAGATGCGGTACCGGTTTACGTTTCTCGCTGGGCTCGCCGTGGGCTTTGTAGTTGGCGCCCGGGCCGGCCGGGAGCGGTACGAGCAGCTGAAGAAGCTGGCCAGCAAGGCGAAGGACAGCCCGGCCATGCAGCAGGCGGCCGGGGCGGCCCAGGCTCAGGCGGCCAACCTGGCCCGGACGGCCAAGGACCGGGCGGCGCAGCGGGTACCCAAGCTGACCGAGAAGGCCAAGACCAAAGTGGGCAGCACGCTCGGTGACCGGATCCCTGGCCTGCGGGCCCGGGACGCCAACGGGCACTCACAGCCCGGCGGCACTTACACCGCCACGCCCGGCGCCCCGGGAACAGGCGGCCAGCCCTCTAGCTGAGCTTGAGGGACAGCCAGACGGCCGGGCCGCCCTGCGGCCTACCCACCGGCCAGCCCTATGGCACCAGGCCGAACCGGGCAGCTGGTGCTGTTTTGATCACTAAAAGTGACGGTATAACCAGCCCATGAGTCCACTATCCGGGGTACTGGGCGAGTCCTGGTCGTACTACAAGCGGTTCGCGGGGCACTTCCTGCTGATCGCCTTCGTCATCTACCTGGTCGCGGCGGCGGTCACCGCCCTGCTTTCACTGGCCGGATCGGTCGGCACGTTCATCGGCTGGCTGATCAGCGTGATCGCCGCCTTCCTGGTCCAGGCCGCCCTGGTCAAGGCGGTACAGGACGTCAGGGACGGCCGGGTCGACCTGAACCTGGGTGAGACCGTGTCGGCGGTGGTGCCGTACCTGCCGGCGGTGATCGCGGCATCCATCCTGGCCGGTATCGGGATCGCGATCGGCTTCGCGCTGATCATCATCCCCGGGCTGATCTTGCTGACCTTCTGGTCGTTGATCGTGCCCAGCATCGTGGTCGGCGGCGCGGGCGTGTTCAGCTCGTTCGGGAAGAGCTGGCGGACCGTCCGCGGCTACGCCTGGCACGTGTTCGGCACGTACGTGCTGGTGTTCCTGATCCTCATCGTGTTCGACATCGTGCTCGGCTTCATCCTGTTCGCGCTGCCCATCGTGGCGCGGAACTTCATCAGCAACATCGTGTCCGGCACGCTCGTCGCGCCGTTCCTGGCCCTGGTCGTGACGCTGGTCTACTACCGGCTCACCGCCGCGCACGGCACCGCCGCCGCCGCGGCCGAGCCGGGCCAGGCCGCCTGGCCGCCGCCGGCCGGGTCGGACGTGCCGCCGGCTGACGGCCCTGGCAGCCCGCAAGCCGGCTCCGGTACGGCGCCGTGGCCACCCGCCGGGTCCACCGAGCCGGGCGCCCCGCCCACCGGCCCGGAGCCCCCGGCCTGACCCGCCCTTCGCAGGGATCCAGAGGTCAGACCAGCACGGCCATCCGGCGCGCAGCGGCGATCGGGGGCCAGGGGGTCGTCCCCGCGGGCAAATACCGCCTAGCCGAGGTACTCGCGGAGCATCTGGGCGCGGCTGGGATGGCGCAGTTTGGCCAGGGTCTTCGACTCGATCTGGCGGATCCGCTCGCGGGTTACACCGAACTCGCGGCCGACCTCCTCCAGGGTGCGCGGATGCCCGTCCATCAGGCCGAACCGGAGCTGGATGATCTTCTGCTCGCGCGGGTTGAGGGTGTCCAGGATCTGCTCCAGCTGATCCTGCAGCATGATGAACGCGGCCGCCTCGATCGGGACCACTGCGTCCGCGTCCTCGATGAAGTCACCCAGGTCCGAGTCTTCCTCGCCGATCGGTGACTGCAGGGATACCGGCTCCTGGGCGATGCGCTGGATCTCGGCGACCCGTTCCTGGGGCAGGCCCATCTCCGCGGCGATCTCGTCCGGGGTGGCCTCCCGGCCCAGGTCCTGGTGCAGCTGGCGCTGCACCCGGGCCAGCTTGTTGATGGTCTCCACCATGTGCACCGGGATCCGGATGGTGCGCGCCTGGTCGGCGATGGCCCGGGTGATGGCCTGCCGGATCCACCAGGTGGCGTACGTGGAGAACTTGTAGCCCTTGGTGTAGTCGAACTTCTCCACCGCACGGATCAGGCCCAGGTTGCCCTCCTGGATCAGGTCCAGGAATACCAGGCCGCGGCCGATGTACCGCTTGGCGATCGAGACGACCAGCCGGAGGTTGGCCTCGATCAGCCGCTGCTTGGCCCGCAGCCCGTCCGAGGCCAGCTCGTCCAGCTCGGTGCGGTGCGCATCGAGCAGCGGGAAACCGCCCTGCAGCTTCTCCTCGGCGAACAGCCCGGCCTCGATCGACTTGGCCAGCTCGACCTCGTCCGACGCGGTGAGCAGCGGTACCCGGCCGATCTCGCGCAGGTAGATCCGGACCAGATCCCCGGTGCCAGCCCGCTGGCCAGTGTCGCCGGGCGCGCCCCGGGGCACCTCCGCCACCTCGTCGGCGGGCGGATCGGTGATCTCTACGCCCTCGTCGGTAAGCAGGCGCACGACGTTGTCGAAGGCCTCGGCCGGGAGGTCTGCGGCATCGAGTGCGGACGTGATGTCAGCTGCGGTAACGGTGCCGCGCTCCCTGGCCAGTGCGACCAGCTCCGCCACATGTTCCGCTGACACACCGCCACTGGGAAGTAACGTAAGGGTCACGCAGACCAGTGTGCGTCACGAAGCCTGGGTAACGGCGGGGTTAATTTTGTCACCTTCAGGTAAGTAACGCCTGGGCCCTGCGCCCGATAAAACCCGTCGGCTCACCGGTCACAGGGCCATCCCAGGTGCCGTCCAGCTCACCACGCTCACTCAGGCCACGGCTCAAAGCGCCCCAGACGCCCGGCCCATCAGCGCCTTGTGGCGTTGCTCAAGAGCCACTAGATCCCCGAAAGTCCGGTTGTAGTCCTGCCGCTCTACCGGGTTGAGACGCTGAAGGCGGGATTTCAGCTCATTGATCTGGCGACTCAGCGTCAGGTCTTCCACCCGGGCAAGAACTGCCTCGGTGTACCGGGCATCCGGTTCCCCGTCTTTGCGTGGCGTCTCGATCGCCTCCACCGCCAGCCGGGTGACAAACTCGCGGGCCCGGTCGTTAGGGGCGGCACCGATCAGCTGTGCAGCCCAATCCCGGGCCGACTTGGCACCGGCTACTCCTCCGCAGCCTGAGATGATGTCCCGGACCCCGCGATGAACCGGCACCGTGAAGACATCGGGCGGCAGCGCATCGAATACTGGGCCGCAGAGCGCAGGCCGCTGGATGGCAAGCTTTAGCGCCTGGCGCTCCAAGTTCACCACCGGGTCGTCGGCGTCGTAGCGGATGCCCGGGATCTGCTGTCCGTCAGCCGCGACCCTTTGATCGGACCTGGCCGCCCGCTTTCCGGGACCATTCGAGCCCCGCGGCGCGGCCCGCTTCGCCCCGCCGGTTTTCCTGCGCACCCGGTCGAGCACAAACTCCTCAGCCAACGTGCCGAGACGGTCGTTCATGCCCAGCCATCTGTGCACACCGACGGTGTACATGTCATGCAGCGAGGGGTCCTTGATCCGGGCGATGATCTCAGCGGCCGCGTCGATCGCCGCTAGTCGACCTTCGTTGGTGCCAGCATCGTGCTTAGCCATTTCGCTGCGGATAGCGAACTCGAATATAGGAATGCGCTGCGCGATCAGGTCGGGAACAGCCTTGTCTCCTTGCTTGAGCCGCAAATCACAAGGATCGAGTCCATCCCGCTGAACGGCCACGTAAGTCTGGGTGACGAACCGGTCCTCCATCTCGAACGCTCGCAACGCGGCCCGCTGCCCAGCCGCATCGCCGTCGAAAGTGAAGATGACTTCGTGAGGGATGCGGTCTGTGTCCATCAGCAACCGGCGAATGAGCTTGACATGGGATTCGCCGAACGAGGTGCCACACGTCGCCACCGCGGTGCTCACCCCGGCCAGGTGGCAGGCCATCACATCGGTGTAGCCCTCCACGATTACGGCCTGCCTGCGCTGCACGATCTCCCGCTTGGCCAGGTCCGCGCCGTAGAGTACGGAACTCTTCCTGAACAGCGGGGTCTCCGGCGTGTTCAGGTACTTGGGGCCGTCCTCGTCCGGGTTGAGCTTGCGGGCCCCGAACGCGATCACCTCTCCGGTCAGGTCCCGGATCGGCCAGATGAGCCGGCCCCGGAACCGGTCCATCGCCCCGCGGCGGCCCTGGGTGGCCAGCCCGCCCAGCAGCAGTTCCTGTTCGGAGAAACCCCGGCCGCGCAGGTGCCTGGTCAGCGCCTCCCACTCGGCGGGCGCGTAGCCGACCCCGAAACGCCCGGCGTCGGCCAGTTCGAAGCCGCGCTCGGCCAGGAATGCGCGGGCTGGCGCGGCACCGGCCCCGTGCAGGCGTTCAGAAAAAAACTCGGCCGCAGCCTTGTGTGCCTCGATCAGCCGGCGGCGCTGGCTGTGCTCCCGGCCGGGCACCTGGCCGCCCTGCTCATAGCGCAGCTCGAGGCCGGCCCGGGCGGCCAGCCGCTCCACCGCCTCGACGAACGACAGGCTGTCGATCTTCTGCACGAATTTGATGACGTCGCCGCCCTCGGCGCAGGAGAAGCAGTACCACAGGCCGCGCGCGGGGGTGACGTTGAACGAGGGGGTCTTCTCGTCGTGGAACGGGCACAGCCCCTTGAGCGAGCCGCCGCCCGCGTTGCGCAGTTGCAGGTACTCCCCGACCACCTCGTCGATGGCTGATCTCTCCCGGACGAGCGCGATGTCCTCGTCGCGGATCCGGCCCGCCACCTGGTACCCCCGCTCACCCGCCGCTGCTGCTGCTGTCGCCGCGAGTCTAATCGCCGGGTAGGTCGTTTTGCGGCCAGACACGGGCCCTTGCCAGGCTGATACGGTCACGTGGTGAGCCTGCTGGTGCTGTGGGACGTGGACCACACCCTGCTCGACGCGGGCGGCGCGGGCATCCAGCTGATCCGGCGGGCGTTCAGTGAGATGTTCGGCCGCGATTTCCCGCGCACCCCGGCGCTGGCCGGGCGTACCGACCGGGCCATCGCGCTGGAGGTGCTCACCCGGTCCGGTGTGCCCGATCCGCAGGCCCAGCTGCCCGCGTTCCAGCGGCTGGTGGCCGGGCTGGCCCCGCAGCTCGGCGGCCTGGTCCGGGAGAGCGGCCGGGCACTGCCCGGAGCCACCGAGGCGCTCACCGCGCTGGCTGCGCTGGCCGACGGCCGCGGCCCGGCCGGGCCCGGACCGGCTGGGCCTGGCCCGCTGGTGCAGTCGGTGCTGACCGGCAACATGCAGGCCACGGCCATGGTCAAGCTGGGCGCGCTGGGCCTGGACCAGTACCTGGACCTGCGGGTCGGCGCGTACGGCGACGCGCATGAGATCCGGGCCGACCTGGTCCCGCTGGCCCGGGCCCGGGCGGCCGCCGCCTACCACTGCGACTTCGCCGGCCGGGCCACCCTGCTGATCGGCGACACCCCGCTGGACATCGAGGCGGCCCGGCTGGCCGGCGCCCGGTCGGTCGGCGTGGCCACCGGCGGGTTCAGCGCGGCCGACCTGGCCGCCGCCGGGGCCGACGCGGTGCTGGCCGACCTGACCGACACCGACCGCGTGCTGGCCGCCATCGTGCCCGCCGCGGGCCGGACCTTGCCGTCCGGTGACGAGTGACCTTGTGCCCTCCCCCGCCCTAGGTCAGGCCAGTAATCTGAGCGTTACCCAAGGCCTGGTTTCAGGCGCCGACTAGCCACGAGGCCCGTGCCATGCTCAACCGGATTCTGCTCGGCCTGGACAGTTCCGATTCTGGGCCGGTCGCGCTGAGTTTCGCTATGGCACTGGCCGGCCCGGGCGCGGAGGTCCGGGTAGTGCACGTCAACGAGTTCCAGCTGGGCGGCCGCGGGCTGACCGTGGAGACCGCCGACGAGGCGACCGCGCTGGTCGCGAACGCCGTCAGCGAACTGCACCAGGCTGGCATCAGGGCAAGCGGCCTGGCCGCCGTGTTCAACCTGTTTCGGGGTGGCCGATCATCTGGTGGCTGAGGCCGGCCGGTGGTCCGCGGATGTCATCGTGCTGGGCTCGTGCCGCCGCCGCGGGATGCGCCGGATGATGAGCCAGGGCGTGCGGGAGCGGGTGCTCCGGCTCTGCTGCCTCCCGGTGCTGACCGCACCGGCCCCGCTCAGGGTGGGCAAGCCGGAACTGGCCGCCGAGGTCCCGGCCGCGGCGCCACGCCGCGGGCACAGCCCGCAGCGCCGCGCCGACCGCTAGCGGAGGGCACCCGCCAGGACACCGGCCCGCGGTGAGCCAGGCCGGGCTGGCTACGATGCGGCCCATGAGATTTGCCATCGCGATCCCGCAGTTCTACTCCGGCGGCGACTTCGACCCGGCGGCGTTCCGCGCTTACTTCGCGCAGGTGGAGGAGCTGGGCTATGACAGCGCCTGGGCCCAGGAGTCGGTGCTGGGCGCGTCGCCGCAGCTCGCCCCGGTCGAGGCGATGACGTACGCGGCCGCGTGCACCGAGCGGCTGCGGCTCGGCTGCGTGGTATTCGTGTCCACCCTGTACAGCCCAGTTCATCTGGCCAAGAGCCTGAGCACGCTGGACCAGCTCAGCCAGGGCCGGATCGACATCGGCGTGGGCACCGGCGGGCCGGGGCGGCCGTTCGCCGCCTTCGGCGTGGACCCGCACCGCTACGTGGCCCGGTTCACCGAGGGACTGGCGCTGATGAAAGCGCTGTGGACCGAGCCGCGGGTCACGTTCGAGGGCGAATTCTGGCAGCTGCACGACGCGGCCATGGCACCCAAGCCGGTGCAGAAACCGCACCCGCCGGTCTGGATCGGTGCCAACAGCCGGACCGCGCTGCGCCGCGCGGTCCGGCTGGGCGACGGGTTCTTCGGCGCCGGCTCCACCCCCACGGAGACGTTCGCCGGGCAGGTCAAGACGGTGCGGGAGGCGCTGGCCGAGTCGGGCCGCACCGGCTTCGGCCTGGCCAAGCGGGTGTACATCTCGGTCGGCGACGACACCAGCCAGGCCCGGGCCCAGATCAACGCCGCCCTGGAGCGGCTCTACGGACGGCGGTCGGAGCAGATCGAGGCAGCGGCCGTGGCCGGGAACCCGGATGAGTGCGCCAGCGAGCTGCGCAAGGTCGCTGACGCGGGCGCGGAACTGATCCTCTGCACCACCCTGTCCGACCAGGCCCGGCAGGCCGAACGGCTGGCCGCGGAGGTGCTCCCCCAGGTCGGCTAGGACCCCGCTAAGGCGGCCGGGGACTGCCTTCCGGCCTTCCCGGGAAAGGGCCGGCCGTAATGCGGCCGCTGACCGGAAACACGGCCGCCAGCATGACGGCACGGCACCACCCGGGCTGGCCAGCAGGGCGGCATGTTGGTCACCTATCTCCGGCGTGAGCTGAGCCACCGCAAACGGTAAGCGGGCCTGCACAGATAAGGCTGGCCGGCGGCCCGGGCCGGTGGGCACCGCGGCACCAGTACTCCGGCCCGCGGGGCGCGCCGAATGGCCGGACTTCCCGCGGCCGGCGGCCCGCTGGCCTTCCGTTCCGTAATTGCGGACACGCTGGGTGTACGGGCCGCCGCCTTGCGCGCCGGCCGTCTCGGTGACCGAGACGCGCTGGCCAGCGAACCAGGCCAGGCGGGCAGGAATCAGCCGGTGAAACTCCCGGACGGACCCTAACGAGGGCAAACACGACTTGCTTTATCTGCATTTTCGCTGATGAAAGGCGCGCCGTGCCGGTATGGTAAGCCCCGCTGTAGACATATCTCCGGGAGCATGCATATGGCTATGGGTGGGGGGCGCGGCGAGTATTCGCCGTGTTACGTCGGGATATCTGTTACGCGCGGCGTGACAGCCCGATCACCCGTGGCCCTCCGGCTTGCCCAGGGCTGGGCCCCCGGCGGGCTGGCTCCGGCTCGAGATGTCCGCTCAGGTGGAGCGGTAGGAGGCATCCCACTGCCCCCCGACACGAGAGAGCATCGATGAGATTTACGTCGACCCGGCGCCCTAAGCACTCGCACCGTGGGGGACCTGAGACCGCTGCCGAGCCGCCCGGCGCCCCGGTGCCGGAGGCCGGGCCGGCCGACTACTACGCCGAGCCAGCCGGGTACTACGACGAGCCAGCCGGGTACTACGACGAGCCAGCCGGGTACTACGACGAGCCAGCCGGGTACTGCCGCGAACCGGCCGACTATTGCGCCGAGCCAGCCGGGTACTACGCCGAGCCAGCCAGCCACGATGACTGGCCGGAGCCGGTAGCGCACCGCCGCCGGAAGGCCTGGTTGCTGGTCTTCGTGCTGCCGGTGACCGCGCTGCTGGTCGCCGCGGTGGCCCTCACCGGGCTGCACATGACCGGCGGGGGCACCATCCACGTGACCGCGGACACCGGCCGGCAGGCCCCGCCGCGCACCATCACGCCGCTGGACACCAGGCCCAGTTGCTGCGTGTCCTCGGCCATCAGCAGCGCCGCGCCGGGCACACCGGCCGCCCCGCCGTCGCACCGGCATCACGCCGCGACGGCCAAGAAGAACGCCAGCAGCAGCACCCAGACGGGCGACGGGACCGAAGCGCCCGGCAGCATGCCCGGCTGGCGCCTGGTCTACAGCACGGACTTCCCCGGGAACAGCCTGCCGTCGGGCTGGGACGCCTACACGGGCCAGCCCGGCGGCGACCCGTACGGCAGCTGGAACCCGGCCAACGTGTCGGTCAGCGGCGGGGCGCTGCACCTGATGGCGACGTCCTCCGGCCAGGGCGGGGTGGCCTACTACGGGAACCCCCAGACCTACGGCATGTACCTGGTCCGGATGAAGGGCGACTACGAGCCGGGCCTGTCCATCAACAACCTCGCCATCCTGTGGCCGGCCGCGAGCGGCGTCTGGCCACCCGAGGTCGATTTCTTTCAGGACCTGGGCGGGAGCCGGCAGAGCTTCTCGGCCAGCCTGCACGCCGGCCCGGACGGCAACAGCAGCTGCTGCGTGATCGCCAGCCCCACCCAGGACAGCAACGGCACGCAGTGGCACACCTACGGCGTGCAGTGGACCCCGACCGCGATCACCTACACGATCGACGGGCGGCCCTGGGGCGCGGTGCAGCGCAGCTCACTCGCCCCGCCGGCCCAGTGGCCCACCATCCCGATGAACCTGACCCTGCAGTCGCAGAACCAGGCGTCAGCCCAGCCCAACGGCCAGATCGAGACGATGACCGTGGCCTGGGTGGCCGAGTACGCCATGAACGGGTAGGCGGCCCGGCCAGGTTCTGGCGCGGCGGGAAGCACGGTGGGCCCGGCCCCGGTCCCGGCCACGGCGCCGCATCCCGCCTGTCCAGAAGATCACCTGCCCGGGTCCTGGTGATACGTCCGGCCCCGGCCAGGCTGGGGCATAGACTTAACAACGGCCCAGGTCGGAGCGGAATCTGGGCCATCCCCTGGGACGGTGCCCGTAATGACGCGTGATCACCAGGAAGTCGATCTCGGGCTGCTGGCCGGCGTGACCGATCGCGGGCTCCGGCACCAGCGGAACGAGGACGCGATGGAGCTCGCCGTCGCCCAGTCCCCCGCTGGCCCGGTCGCCGTAGCCGTGGTCTGTGACGGGGTGTCCACCTCGACCCGGCCGGACGAGGCGTCGCTGACCGCCGCCCAGGCCGCGGCCGAGGTGCTGCGGGCGGCCGCGGAATCAGGCGCCGATCCCGTCGAAGCCTCGACCCGGGCGGTCCAGTCCGCCGGGAAGGCCGTGGCCCAGCTGGCCGAACCGGGCGCGAGCGTGCCGTCGGCCACGTTCGTCTCGGCCGTGCTCACCGGTGCGGCCGTGACGCTGTGCTGGCTGGGTGACAGCCGCGCCTACTGGCTGGCCGCGGCCAAGGATTCGGCCGCCGAGCAGCTCACCACCGATGACTCGCTGGCCCAGGAGATGGTCTCGGCCGGGCTGCTCCAGGAGTCAGAGGCGCTGACCTCGCCGCACGCGCACGTGGTCACCCGCTGGGTCGGCGCCGACCCGGCCGAAGCGCCGCCGCACGTGGCTACGTTCGAGCCACCTGGCCAGGGCGTTCTGCTGCTGTGCTCGGACGGGCTGTGGAACTACCAGCCGGAAGCGGCTGACCTAGCCAGCCTGGCCATGCCGCAGGCGCTGACCGATCCGCTGGGCGCGGCCAAGGAGCTGGCCCGGTTCGCCATGGAGTCGGGCGGCCGGGACAACATCACCGTGGTCCTGGCCCCGTTCCCGCCGGGCCAGCAGCGGCCCGCCGGGGCAGAGAGCTAGCCCAGCACCTCGCCGAGCGGCACCATCGGGTCGGCCAGCCGCGCTACGTCGGCCGGCTGGCCCGCGTACCCGGCCCGGATTAGCGCCTGGATGTCGTCGGTGACGTCCCACACGTTGACGTTCATGCCGGCCACCACGCAGCCACCCAGCAGCCAGAACGCGATGAACTCGGTGGCCCCCCGCTCGCCCCGGTACACGACCTGGTCATAGAACCCCGGCTCGGGCAGCCCGGAGCATTCCATGCCCAGGTCGTACTGGTCGCTGAAGAAGTACGGCACCCGGTCGTACGACACCGGCTGGCCGAGCATGGAGCGGGCCGCGGCCGGGCCGCCGTTGAGCGCGTTGGCCCAGTGCTCCACCCGGACCCGGCGGCCGAGCAGTGGGTGCGCCTCGTTGGCCACGTCGCCGGCCGCGAACACGTCCGGGTCGGACGTCCGCATGGCCGCGTCGACCAGCACCCCGTTGGCCACCTCCAGCCCGGCCGCCTCGGCCAGCGCCACGTTGGGGGCCGCGCCGATGGCCACCACGACCACGTCGGCGGCCAGTTCCGTCCCGCTGGACGTGACCACCCCGGTCACCCGGCCCTCGTGGCCGCGCAGCTCGCTGGCTGATTCGCCGAACCGGAACTCGACCCCGTGCAACCGGTGCACGTCGGCGAAGAAGTCGCCCAGTTCCGGGCCGAGCTGGCGGTGCAGCGCGGTCGGTTCCGGTTCCAGCACGGTCACCGCGCAGTCCTTCTCCCGGGCCGCGGCGGCGACTTCGAGGCCGATCCAGCCCGCGCCCACGATCACCACCCGGTTGTCCTCGCCGGGCGGCACGGCCAGCGCGGTGGCCAGCGCCTCGGAGTCGGCTGCGGTGCGCAGGTAATGCACCCCGTCGAGGTCGCCGCCGGGCAGGTCCAGCCGCCGGGGATGGGCACCCGTGCTGAGCAGCAGCCGGTCGTAGCCGATAGAGCCGCCACTGGCCAGCGCGATCCGCCGCGCGCCACGGTCGATGGCGCTGGCCGTCACGCCGAGCTGCAGGTCAACATGGTTCGCCGGGTACCAGTGCTCGTCGTGTACGTAGATGGCCGACTTGTCCGTCTTGCCCTGCAAATAGCCCTTGGACAGCGGCGGCCGCTCGTAGGGCAGCTCCAGTTCCGAGCCGAGCAGCACGATGCTCCCGGTGAACCCGTCCTCGCGCAACGTCTCGGCCGCCTTGGCGCCAGCCAGGCTGGCACCGATGATCACGTAGGCCGGTTCTCCGGGCATCTGGACTCCTTCGTCACGACATGCACTCAGCTAACATCATGAACAGAGCTATCACGTCAGCGGCATAGCCGGGCATGCCAGGCCACCGCCGACGTGTCGGTGAGCGACGCAACCTGGTCCACCACGACACGCAGCCGGGCCGGGTCGGTACCGGCCGCCTCGTAGGCCGCGCGCAGCGCGGGGTCCAGTGTGCCCGGCGCGCCGATGCGCACCGCCGCCGCCAGCTCCATGATCAGTTCCCGTTCCCGGGCCTGCGCCTCGGCGGCCCCGGCCCGGCTCATCACGAAGTGCACGGTGACCCCCTTGAGCAGGGCGCACTCCAGCCGCTGCCGCCGTGGCACGGCCAGGTCGGCGGTGTACCGGGTCACCGGCTGCCCGCCAGACGCGGCCAGGGTGGCGGAGTGAGCCGCCCCGCACAACCGCCCGATCAGCTCGCTGGTCAGGTTCTTGAGCGCGGCCAGGCCGGACGGCCCGGCGTCGTACCCAGCCGGCCAGCAGGCCAGCGCGAGCAGCCCGTCGAACACCCCGGCCAGCTCGGCCTCGGTCACCGACCCGGGCGCGCAGTACTCGGCCGCGGTCAGCTTGACGACCGCGGCCCGTTCCGCCGGATCGGCCAGCGCATCCAGCGTGATCAGCCCGGCGTGCAGCCCGTCCTCCAGGTCGTGCACGGAATAGGCCACGTCGTCAGACCAGTCCATGACCTGGGCTTCCACGCACGGGCGGCCCCCAGCTGGCGCCCCCTCCCGGATCCAGCCGAACGCCTCCGCGTCCGCGGCGTACGCGCCGTACTTAGCCCGCCCTGGGGCGGCCAGCCACGGGTACTTCAGCGTCGCGTCCAGGGTGGCCCGGGTCAGGTTCAGCCCGGCCCCGGGCACCTTGGGCTCCAGCCTGGTCAGCAGCCGCAGGCTCTGTGCGTTCCCCTCGAAGCCCCCGCACGGCGCGGCCACCTCGGCCAGCGCCGCCTCACCATTGTGGCCAAACGGCGGGTGCCCCAGGTCATGGGCCAGGCACGCGGCGTTCGACCAGGTCCGGGTCGCAGCCCAGCGCGGCGCCCAGCTCGCGGCCGATCTGTGCGCACTCCAGCGAGTGGGTCAGCCGGGTCCGCGGGAAGTCGCCCGCGTCCACCGCCACCACCTGGGTCTTGGCCGCCAGGCGGCGCAGCGCCGAGGTGTGCAGCACCCGGGCCCGGTCCCGCTCGAACGGGCTGCGCCGGAAGCGGCCCACATCCACCCCGGCCGCCACGGCCCGCTTGGGCGGCTCTGCCACCAGGCGGGCCGTGGCGTGCTGATCGTAACCGGGGCGTGCCGTCACCTGGTGTCGCTGCCACCCGTGGACTCGAGCACCGCGGCGCGGCCTGCCTCCAGCCGGGCCACCGGCACCCGGAACGGCGAGCAGGACACGTAGTCCAGCCCGACCTCGTGGAAGAAGTGCACCGAGTCGGGGTCCCCGCCGTGCTCACCGCAGACGCCCAGGTGCAGCTCCGGGCGGGCGGCACGGCCCTCTTCGGTGGCGATCCGCACCAGCCTGCCGACCCCGTCCCGGTCGATGGTCTCGAACGGGGAGACACCGAAGATGCCCAGCTCGATGTAGCGGCTGAAGAACGCCCCTTCCACGTCGTCACGGGAGAATCCCCAGGTCATCTGGGTCAGGTCGTTGGTGCCGAACGAGAAGAACTCGGCCGACTTGGCGATCTCGCCGGCGATCACCGCCGCCCGCGGCACCTCGATCATCGTGCCGATCTCGGTGTGCACGTGGACGCCGGTCTCCTCCTCGACCTCGGCCAGCGCCTTGGCCGTGGCGTCCCGGGCGATCTCCATCTCCTGCACCGACGCGGTCAGCGGGATCATGACCTCAGGCTTCGGGTCCTTGCCCGCCTTCTTCAGCTCGGCCGCGGCGTGCGCGATCGCGCGGACCTGCATGTCCAGCAGGCCGGGGATGACCAGCGTCAGCCGGACGCCGCGCAGGCCCAGCATCGGGTTCTGCTCGTGCAGCCGGCGTACCGCCTCCAGCAGCTTGCGGTCCTTCTCGGTGGCCTGGTCACCCGCCAGCGCGATCTTGACGGTCAGGTCGGTGAGGTCGGGCAGGAACTCGTGCAGCGGCGGGTCGATCAGCCGGATGGTGACCGGCAGGCCGTCCATGGCGTCGAGGATCTCGACGAAGTCGCCGCGCTGCAGCGGCTCCAGCGCGTCGAGCGCAGCCTGCCGGCCTGCCTCGTCCTCGGCCAGGATGAGGTCCTCGACCAGCTGGCGGCGCTCGCCGAGGAACATGTGCTCGGTCCGGACCAGGCCGACCCCGCTCGCGCCGAACCGCCGGGCCCGGGCGCAGTCCTCGCCGGTGTCGGCGTTGGCATGCACGCCGAGGCGGCGCCGCTCGTCGGCGTGCTTTATGATCCGGTCCACGGCCTTGACCAGGTCGTCGGCGTCGGCGGCCAGGCCGCCCTCGAAGTACTGGACGACCGGGGACGGAGCGACCGGCACCTCACCGAGGTACACGTTGCCGCTGGTGCCGTCGATGGAGAGCACGTCACCCTCGCTGATCACCACGCCGCCGGGCGCGGTGATCTTCCCGGCCTTGGTGTCCACCTCGAGGTCCTCGGCGCCGCACACGCAGGTCTTGCCCATGCCGCGGGCGACCACGGCGGCGTGGCTGGTCTTGCCGCCCCGGCTGGTCAGGATGCCCTTGGCGGCGATCATGCCGTGCAGGTCGTCGGGGTTGGTCTCGCGGCGGACCAGGATCACGGCCTGGCCGGCCGCGGCCTGCTCGACCGCCTTGGCCGAGTCGAACACGGCTTGGCCGACCGCGGCACCCGGGGACGCGCTGACCCCCTTGGTGATCCGCTTCGGCTCACTGGTGAGGTCGAACCGGGGGAACATCAGCTGGGCCAGCTGGTCGCCGGTGACCCGGGTGACCGCCTCGTCCATGTCGATGAGCCCCTGGTCCACCAGCTGGGTGGCGATGCGGAAGGCCGCGCCCGCGGTGCGCTTGCCGACCCGGGTCTGCAGCATCCACAGCTTGCCGCGCTCGATCGTGAACTCGATGTCACACAGGTCCCGGTAGTGATTTTCCAGCGTCCGCATGATGTCCATCAGCTGGGCGTAGCACGCGGAGTTGATCTTCTCCAGGTCCTGCAGCGGGACGGTGTTCCGGATGCCGGCCACCACATCCTCGCCCTGCGCGTTCTGCAGGTAGTCACCGTAGACGCCCGGCTGGCCGCTGCCCGGGTCGCGGGTGAACGCGACGCCGGTGCCGGAGTCCATGCCGAGGTTGCCGAACACCATGGC
The DNA here is from genome assembly GCA_963834515.1 of uncultured Actinomycetes bacterium. Classification (GTDB taxonomy): domain Bacteria; phylum Actinomycetota; class Actinomycetes; order Streptosporangiales; family Streptosporangiaceae; genus RYN-230. Next base: position 1,170,492 of record CAWICB010000007.1, read on the forward strand.
CACGATGTTCACCGCGGTGCCAAGGTCGGTGGGGATGCGCTCCTGGCGGCGGTACAGGATGGCCCGGTCGGCGTTCCAGGAACTGAACACGGCCTTGACGGCCATGTCCATCTGCTCCCGCGGCTGCTGCGGGAAGTCGTGGCCGGTGTGCTCCCGGACGATCTCCTTGAACCGGTTGACGATCTTGTGCAGGTCACTGGCGTCCAGGTCGAGGTCGTTCTTGGTGCCCTTGGCCTGCTTGGCCTGTTCCATAACCTGCTCGAAAGCGTCGCCCTCGATGTCGAGCACGGTCTTGCCGAACATCTGGATCAGGCGGCGGTAGGCGTCCCACGCGAACCGGTCGCTGCCGGCCTGCTTGGCCAGGCCGGACACTGACGCGTCGGACAGGCCGATGTTCAGCACTGTCTCCATCATGCCGGGCATCGAGAACTTGGCCCCGGACCGCACACTGACCAGCAGCGGGTCGTCCGCGTCCCCCAGGCTGCGGCCCATCTTCTCCTCGAGCTGCCGCAGGTGCTCGGTCACCTCGGCGTCCAGCCCTTCCGGCACCGAGCCGTGCTGGAGGTACTCACGGCAGGCTTCGGTGGTGATGATGAACCCGGGCGGAACGGGCAGGCCGAGGTTGGTCATCTCGGCCAGATTGGCCCCCTTGCCGCCAAGCAGGTCCTTGAGGTCCTTATTTCCCTCGGTGAAGTCATAAACAAGCTTCGGCACTGAAACGCTCTCTCCTGTGGATGCGACCGGTGCGACGCGGCCCAACGTGCGGCGGCCTGGAACTTCGGCGGCCTTTCGGCCCGGTGCCTCGACTCTACCGAGCAGGGCTGCGCAGCGCATCTGATAGGAACGCCCGTCATGCTCAACGCCTGCTGGGCCGGCCGTGGCCCGCCGGCCGGCCGGGTCACCGGCCTGGCCGAGCGCTCCGCGCCGGGCCCAGCGCCCGGTCCGGTACCGGCTGCGGGCAGGATGGCTGGGGGGCCGAGTTGCCAGCCGGACGGAGGACATCAGTGAGTGAGACGGTGATCGGGGTGCTGCACCCCGGAGAGATGGGCGCGGCGGTGGCCGGCTGCCTGACCGGCCGCGGGTTCGAAGTGGGCTGGGTGCCGGCCGGGCGCAGCCCGGTCACGGCCGGGCGGGCCGCGGCGGCCGGGCTGACCGGCGTCCTTACGGTCTCCGAACTGGCCGCGCGGGCTGACTTCATCCTGTCCATCTGCCCGCCGCACGCCGCGCTGGCCACCGCCCGGGCGGTGGCCGGCTCGCCCGGCGGGTTTCCGGGCATCTTCGTGGACGCGAACGCCATCTCGCCGGGCACCGCCCGCCAGGTCCGCGCGGTGGTGGAGCAGGCCGGGGCGAGTTACGTGGACGGCGGGATCATCGGGCTGCCCCCGGCCGGGCCGGCCGGGGGCACCCGGCTCTACCTGTCCGGCCCGCAGGCGGGCCAGGTCGCGGGCCTGTTCGCCGGCACCGCGCTGGACGCCAGGGTGATCGGTGTGCAGCCGGGCAGCGTGGCGGCGTCGGCGGTCAAGATGGCCTACGCGGGGTGGACCAAGGGCAGCGCCGCGCTGCTGCTGGCCGTGCGCGGGCTGGCCCGGGCGGAAGGCGTCGAGGACGTCCTGCTGGCCGAGTGGGCGCAGTCCCAGCCGGCGCTGGCCGGCCGGTCGGCCGGGGCGGCGCAGTCGGCGGCGGCCAAGGGCTGGCGCTGGACCGGGGAGATGGAGGAGATCGCTGCGAGCATGGCCGCGGCCGGGCTGCCCAGTGGTTTCCACCTGGCGGCGGCCGACATCTTCCGCCGCGCCGGGCACGGCGCCGAGAGTGGCACCGAGCAGGTCGTCCGGATGATCCTGGACGCCTAACCGGCCAGCCAGGCCAGGGTGGTTCCGGGACTCGGTAGGTGTCTCGTCGACCGCCACCACGGTGGGCCAGCCGCGGCGTACCGCCTCGCGCTGGTAGCCCGCGAGCGCCCGCAGCTTCGCGGGCACGTCCGAGATCTCCTCGTCCCAGCTGGCCAGGAACACGACCACGTGCGGGTGTCCCGGGCCGAGCGTGACCCGGCCGCTGCCGGGCGCGCCAGCACCACGGCCAGGACAGTGGCCACCCCCAGCGCGATGACCACTATCCACCGGCCGCGTGCCGGGCGCGGCCCGGTGCTGGCTTCCGCCTGCTTGCCGGTCCCGGTCACAGCGCCAAGCTACTACGCGGCGTCGTAAGCAGGCCGGGCGGTGCCCCGGCTCAGCCGCCGCCCAGCCGCTCGGCCAGGTAGAACTCCAGGCGGTCGATGCCGACCCGGTCCTGCTTCATCGAATCGCGCCCGCGGACAGTCACGGCCTGGTCGGTCAGCGTGTCGAAATCGACCGTCACGCAGAACGGGGTGCCGATCTCGTCCTGCCGCCGGTACCGGCGGCCGATCGCGCTGGCGTCGTCGAAGTCGGTGCTCCACCGCTTGCGCAGCCGCGCGGCCACGTCGCGCGCCTTGGGTGACAGGTCGGCGTTGCGGGACAGCGGCAGCACCGCCACCTTGACCGGCGCGAGCCGGTGGTCGAGCCGGAGCACGGTCCGCTTCTCCGGCCTGCCCTTGGCGTCCGGCGCCTCGTCCTCGGCGTACGCATCGAGCAGGAACATGAGCATGGACCGGTCCACCCCCGCGGCCGGCTCGATGACGTAGGGCACGAACCGCTCGCCCGAGTCCTGGTCGAGGTAGGACAGGTCCTGCCCGGACGCCTTGGCGTGCGTGCTCAGGTCGAAGTCGGTGCGGTTGGCTACTCCCTCGAGCTCACCCCACTCGGTGCCGGTGAAGTCGTAGCGGTACTCGATGTCCACGGTCCGCTTGGAGTAGTGCGAGCGCTTCTCGGCCGGGTGCTCGAACAGCCGCAGGTTCTCCTTGCGCACGCCGAGGTCGGTGTACCAGCCGAAACGGGTGGCGATCCAGTGCTCGTGCCACTCCTCGTCGGTGCCCGGCTTGACGAAGAACTCCATCTCCATCTGCTCGAACTCACGGGTGCGGAAGATGAAGTTGCCCGGGGTGATCTCGTTGCGGAACGACTTGCCGATCTGCCCGATGCCGAACGGGATCTTCTTCCGCGAGGTCTGCAGCACGTTGCGGAAGTTGATGAAGATGCCCTGCGCGGTTTCCGGCCGCAGGTAGGCAAGACCCGACTCCCCGCCCGCCTCCCCTTCCCGCTCCACTGCCCCGAGGTATGTCCGCAGCAGCCCGTTGAACATGCGCGGCTCGGTGAACGCGCCGCGGGTCCCGCAGTGCGGGCACGCGATGTCGTGCAGGCCGTTCTCCGGCGGGTGGCCGTGCTTCTCCTCGTACGCCTCGATGAGGTGGTCGGCGCGGAACCGGCGGTGGCAGGACTGGCATTCGGTCAGCGGGTCCACGAACTCGGTGACGTGCCCGCTGGCTTCCCAGACCTCGCGGGCCAGGATGACCGAGGAGTCCAGGCCGACGATGTCGTCGCGCTCCTGGACCATCGACTTCCACCACTGCCGCTTGATGTTGTTCTTCATCTCCACGCCCAGGGGGCCGTAGTCCCAGGCGGCGCGCAGGCCCCCGTAGATCTCACTGGACGGGAAGACGAAGCCGCGGCGCTTGGCCAGGCTGACGATCGTTTCCATGCGGTCGTTGCGGGCCATCGGTACTCCATCCGGCTGGCGGTCGGCGGGTTGCAGAGCGCCTCAGCGTGGTGGGCAGAATCCAGCAGGCCGGGCTGATCAGGCGGGGCCCGGCACCAGGCGCGTTAACTAAGAGTATTACCGGTACACGAGTCCGTAGACCCAGTCGGAGTCGATGTCCACCCGGTACCCGCGCACCGTGCGCAGGTGCGGGCCCAGGTACTGCTTGATCCGGTGCCGCCCGCGCCACCAGCCGCCCGGCAGGTAGGGCAGGCCGCGCACGTTGGGCCCGGTGTCCCACAGGCCGAACCACACCGAGTCTGGCCTGGCCAGCCGGTGCCGGTGCACCGACCTGGCCGCGCCCATGTCCCGGGCCGCCGACGAGGCGCTGGAGTACAGCCCGGCGGCGTACCCGCGCGCGTGCAGCGCCCGGGTCCACGCGCCGAGGAAGACGAGCGCGGCGGTCCGGCAGCGCGCGTCCCGGCTGCGGTACGCCTCGAGGTCGTAGTAGATCGGCGTGCCCCGGCCCATGCCGAGCTGCCGGGCCCGGCTGATCGCCGCCCTGGCCGCGGCCCGTCCCTGGGCCGCCGCGTGCGCCGCCCTGATCCGGACCGAGAACGGGGAGCACGACGCCTGGGGCCCGACATAGGTCGGGATGAGCACCCAGCCCATCCCGGTCACGTCCCGGACCCAGGACGCGGTCAGGTTCGGCTGGGCGCAGCTGGCCTCGGGGCCACCGAGGTACACGGCCGCCGCGGAGAACTCCGGGTACCAGGCCCGCATCACGGCCAGCGACGGGGCCGCGCACGTGTCGAAGCCATGCCGGGCGGACCTCAGCTGGTCCAGCCGCCGCCTGCGGGGCCGCCGGCCAGGGCCCGGCCCGGCCGCCAGCCGGGCCGCGGACCGCGTCATGACCTGAGCCAGGCTCCGCCGGGCCCGGTGGGCGCGGTGGCGCCGGGCGGGATCAGGCCGCCGCGCAGCCCGGTGCGCCTGGCGCGCCCGGTGCGCCGGGGCGGCGCGCCGGGCGCTGCGGATGATCGACAGCACGCCGCGGGCGCTCCCGGCGTACGTGCCGGTGACGGTCAGGCCCGAACCGGGCAGCGAGGCCCGGACTTCATCATTGGCGCTGGCGCCAGGCACTGGGCCGCCTGCCCGCCCCGCCGGCCGGCCGCCGGCCCGCCGAACGCCGGCCCGGCCGGGCCGGCCCCGGCTGCCCGGGCTGCACGCTGATCGTCGTGGTCCGGCCGACCAGGTGCGCCGGGCACTGCTGGCCCGCGCCGGGACGGCCCAGGTAGACAGCGTGCCGGTCGTAGCGCTCGCACTGGCCGGGATCGCGGTCCAGCTGGTAGACCGGCCAGGCCACTGGCACCTGGAACGTGTACCCACCGAACCGGACCAGTTTCAGCCCGCGGGCCGGCCGCCGCCCCGGCTGCCGCCTGGGCTGGGCCGGGGCCACCCGGTGCCGCTGGCGGCGGCCAGCGGCCGCCCGCGAGGCCCCCGCGGGCGTGGCCCGGCCGGTCCTGGCCCAGCCCGGCCTGGCCCAGGCCAGGCCGGCCCGGGCGGTCAGCCGGGCCGGGATGGCCACGGCCGCCCCCGCCGCGGCCTGCGGCAGCACAATCCCTGTGAATGCCATAAAAGTGAATTCCAGGACTATGGCAACCGTGATTACCCGGCGCATCTGCATCCCCCCGAATGCGATGACGCCCCGCCGCCCGGGAACCGGAGCGGGGCCTCGGGCAGTGCCGTTCCCTGCCCATTAAGCCGGCATGCACAGTGCCCGGCGGGGCGCCGCCGAATAGAGGGTAACTTTGCCATCATACGGTTAACTCATGGCCAGGTTCCCCGGCCGGGGCAGCCATGCGATAGTTTGTGGCTGTGCGTCAGCAATCCCCGCGGGCCCGGCCGCCCGTCGAGCGGGCCAGCCTCAAGGCCGCCGCCTACCTGCACCATCTGCCCCGCTGGCTGCCACCGGTCGCGGTGGCCGCGGCGTTCATCGCGGGCCTCGCCGTCCGCGGCTGGGTCGGTGCGGCGCTCATCCTGGTCGTCGCCGCGTTCGTGGCCTGGCTGGCCACGCTGTCCTGGCCCGTGCTCGGTGCCCAGGGCCGCACGCTGCGGGTACTGGCCGTCGCGGCCCTGATCGGGCTGGCGCTCTGGCAGGGCCTGCGCTGACCAGCCGGCCGTGATCCGCCGGGCCGCGGCCGGCCCGGCCTAGCCTGCTACGCCGGGCAGCAGGTTCGGCTGGGCGCCGCCGTAACGACGGTCCCGGCGGGCGTAGATCTCGCACGCCTGCCACAGGTGCCGCCGGTCGAAGTCGGGGAACAGGGTGTCCAGGAACACCAGCTCGGCATACGCCGACTGCCAGAGCAGGAAATTCGAGATCCGCTGCTCACCGGAAGAACGGACGAAAAGGTCCACATCAGGAATGTCCGGCTCATCCAGGTACCTGGCCAGGACCTTTTCGTCGATCTTGTCCGGGCGCAGCCGCCGGCCGCCACCTCCGCCGCGACCGCCGCCGCCGCGTCGGCTATTTCGGCCCGGCCGCCATAATTGACGCAGAATTGCAGGGTGAGAACCGAGTTGTGCTCGGTCATCCGCTCGGCGTCCTGGAGTTCCTTGATGACGCTGCGCCACAGCCGCGGGGTGCGCCCGGCCCAGCGCACCCGGACGCCCACCTCGTTGAGCTGGTCGCGGCGGCGCCGGATGACGTCCCGGTTGAACCCCATCAGGAAGCGGACCTCGTCCGGGGAGCGCCGCCAGTTCTCGGTGGAGAACGCGTAGGCCGACAGGTACGGGATGCCCAGCTCGATCGCGCCCATGATCACGTCGAAGAGCGCGGCCTCCCCCATCTTGTGCCCCTCGGTCCGGGGCAGCCCGCGCTGCTTGGCCCACCGCCCGTTGCCGTCCATGACCAGCGCGACATGCCGCGGGACCAGGTCGGCCGGGATGGCTGGCGGCTGCGCGCCGTCCGGGTGCGGGTAGGGCGGGCGGACCGGCTTGCTCACACATGCTCCACGTGACGCAGGGAACGGATCGAATGCTCCAGGTGCCACTGCACGTACGCGGCGACCAGGCCGCTGCACTCCACCCGGTGCCGGGGCTGGCTGGCGTCGGCCTGCGCCCAGTCGCCGCGCAGCAGGGCGCGCATCAGCGTGAGGGTCGCCAGGGCCGGGGTCGCCGCGCCGGGCGGGCGGCAGGACTGGCAGGTCAGCCCGCCGGCCGGCACCGCGAACGCCCGCGACCCGGACGTGGCCCCGGTGCCCACCCCGGCTTCCGGATCGCGGGTACCGCACGCCGCGCACTCGTCCAGCGCGGGTGCGTAACCGGCCACGGCCAGCGTCCGCAGCAGGTAGGCGTCCAGCACCAGCCGCGGGTCGTGCTCCCCCTCACCCAGCGCGCGCAGCCCGCCGACCAGCAGCAGGAACTGCCGGATGATCGGCTCCTTCTCCACCGGGGTAAATCGCTCGGCGGTCTCCAGCATGGCGGTGCCGCTGGTGTACCGGGGGTAGTCCGCGGCCAGCGGCTCGCCGTAGGGCCGCATCGTCTCGGCCTGGGTGATCACGTCCAGCGACCGGCCGGTGTACAGCAGCAGGTCGACATGGGTGAACGGCTCGAGCCGGGCGCCGAACCGCGACTTGGTCCGGCGCACGCCCTTGGCCACCGCCCGGACCCGGCCGTTACGCCTGGTCAGGATGCTGACGATGCGATCCGCCTCACCCAGCTTCTGGGTGCGCAGCACAATCCCGTCATCCCGGTACAGGCTCACCCTGACATTCTCCCGCACGCTGGGCCCTGCCCCGCCGCACGGCGCGCGGGGCAGGACCCAGCCGGGTCAGCGGCGGGACCGGTTCAGCGCGGAGAGCACCGCGCGCATCGAGGCGGTCGCCGTGTTCGGGTCGACGCCCACTCCCCACCAGACCCGGTCGCCGATCTCGCACTCGACGTACGCAGCGGCCTGCGCGTCGGTGCCCGCGGACAGCGCGTGCTCGGCGTAGTCGAGCACGCGGACACCGATGCCGACGCTGCCCAGCGCGGCACAGAACGCCGAGATCGGCCCGTTGCCGGTGCCCTCGACCTGGCGCGGCTCGCCGTCGACCCGGATCTCCACGCTGAGCGTGTGCTTCGCGTCCACCACGGACGAGGTCTGGTGGGTGAGCAGCGCCACCGGGCCATCGGCCAGGTACTCGTCGGCGAACACCTGCCACATCTGCGCGGGCGTCACCTCGCCGCCTTCCTCGTCGGTGTGCGCCTGGATCACCCGGGAGAACTCAATCTGCAGCCGCCGCGGCAGGTCGAGCTGATGCCCGGCCTTCATGATGTACGCGACGCCGCCCTTGCCGGACTGCGAGTTGACCCGGATGACCGCCTCGTAGCTGCGGCCCACGTCCTGCGGGTCGATGGGCAGGTATGGCACCTCCCAGCGGAAGTCGCGGAGCGGCATGCCCGCCGCCGCAGCGTCCCGCTCCAGCGCCTCGAACCCCTTCTTGATCGCGTCCTGGTGGGACCCGGAGAACGCGGTGTAGACCAGATCGCCCGCGTACGGGTGGCGCGGGTGCACCGGCAGCTGATTGCAGTACTCCACGGTGCGCCGGATCTCGTCGATGTCCGAGAAGTCGATCATCGGGTCGATGCCCTGGCTGAACAGGTTCAGGCCCAGGGTGACCAGGCACACGTTCCCGGTCCGCTCGCCGTTGCCGAACAGGCAGCCCTCGATGCGGTCCGCGCCCGCCAGCACCGCCAGCTCGGCGTCAGCGACCGCGGTGCCCCGGTCGTTGTGCGTGTGCACGGACAGGCAGACGTGCTCGCGGTACGGCAGCTGGCGGCTCATCCACTCGATCTGGTCCGCGTACACGTTGGGTGTGGACCGCTCGACCGTGCACGGCAGGTTCACGATGATCTCCCGGCCCGGGCCGGGCTGCCACACGTCCATCACGGCCGCGCATATCTCGGCCGCGAAGTCCAGCTCGGTGTCCATGAAGATCTCGGGCGAGTACTCGTAGCCGAACTCGCAGTCCCCGAGGTACTGCTCGGCGTACTTGACCACCGACCGGGTGCCCTCCACAGCCAGCGCCCTGGTCTCGTCCCGGTCGTTGCCGAACACCACCCGGCGGAACACCGGCGCGGTCGCGTTGTACAGGTGCACGCTGGCCCGCGGTGCCCCGGCCAGCGACTGAACGGTGCGCTCGATGAGCTCGTCCCGGGCCTGGGTCAGCACTGAGATCTGCACGTCGCCGGGGATGACGCCGTCCTCGATGAGCCCGCGGACGAAGTCGAAGTCGGCCTGGCTGGCGGACGGGAACCCGACCTCGATCTCCTTGTAGCCCATCCGGACCAGCAGCTCGAACATGGTCCGCTTGCGGGCCGGGCTCATCGGGTCGATGAGCGCCTGGTTGCCGTCGCGCAGGTCGGTGGACAGCCACCGCGGAGCGGCGGTGATGGACTTGCCGGGCCAGGTCCGGCCGGGCAGGTCGATCGGCTGGAACGGCACGTAGCGCTGGCATGGCATGCCGCTTGGCCGCTGGCTGACCGGACGGTGCCCGTGCGTGACCTGGGCCGGCCTCTGATCATGGGGTACCTGGTCGTGCTGCATGGGGTCATGCTGGGGTTGCATTGGAAGATCTGCTCCTGTGCGGATCGGGCGGCGGCCAGCGGTCACGCCAGTAACCCGCGGCGAGGGAGCCGGCCTTAACGGCCCCCGCCGCGGCGGATAAGCAGCAGCAGTCCGCACATGGCAGCACCGACAGTAGCAACCACGGCAGCCCGTTTCCAAGCCGGTGTCCGCGATGCGGGACGCGAGCGGCGGCGCGCGGGCCAGCCAGCTGGGAGAATCCAGTCATGACCACTGCCGGCTCCCCGGTCCTGGGCACCGCGGCCTACCTGGAGCAGCTGCGCGGCGAGGGCGCCCGGCTGGCCGCCTCGGCGGCGCCGCTGGATCTGGGCCTGGCCGTACCGGCCTGTCCGGGCTGGGTGCTCCGCGACCTGCTGCGCCACGTCGGTTACGTGCACCGCTGGGCCACCGGGTACGTCACCGGGCCGCACACCGAGCGGGTGCCGCGCCTGGACGAGCCGGCCATCCTGGCCCAGGACGTCCCCGACGTCGTGCTGCTGGACTGGTTCCGCACCGGGCACGCGGGCCTGGTCAGCGCCCTGGAGGCGGCCGGCCCGGGCCTGGACTGCTGGACGTTCCTGCCCGGCGCGGCCTCGCCGCTGGACTTCTGGGCCCGGCGGCAGGCGCACGAGACCACCGTGCACCGGGTCGACGTCCAGCAGGCCGCAGCCAGCACGCCGGCGCCGGGCCGGCCCGGTCCCGGCCGCCCTGGCCGCCCTGGCCGCGGACGGCATCGACGAGCTGCTGATGGGCTTCGCCCGGCGCAGCGCCCGGCACGGCCCGCTGGCCGACCCGCCGTGCAACCTGTTCATCCAGGTGGCTGACGGCTACCAGTGGCTGGCGCGGATGGGCCCGGAGCGGGCCGAGCTGGCCCGCGGCTGGGCGGGCCTGGCGCCCGGCCCCCGCGACTGCACCCTGTCCGGCCCGGCGGCCGCGGTGTATCTCCTGCTGTGGAACCGGCACGACGTGGGTGAGGTCAGCGGGCTGCGGCTGGCTGGGGACCTGGGCGTGCTGCGCCGCTGGCAGCGCGGCGTGCGGGTGACCTGGGGCTAGTCGTAGAAGCCGAGGCGGCGCAGCTGTTTCGGGTCGCGCTGCCAGTCCTTGGCCACCTTGATCCGCAAGTCCAGGTACACCTTGGCGCCGAGCAGGGCCTCGATCTGCTGGCGGGCCCGGCTGCCCACCTCCCGGAGCCGGGCCCCCTTGGCCCCGATCACGATGGCTTTCTGGCTGGGCCGCTCCACGTACATCACGGCGTAGACGTCGATCAGGTCCGGGCGGCCCTCGCGCGGGCCCATCTCGTCGACCAGCACGGCGATGGAGTGCGGCAGCTCGTCCCGGACCCCCTCCAGGATGGCCTCCCGGATGAGCTCGGCCACCAGCTGCTGCTCCGGCTCGTCGGTCAGCTCCCCGTCGGGGTAGAGCGGCCGGCCCGGCGGCAGGTGCGACACCAGCACGTCGGACAGCACGTCGAGCTGGTACCCGGTCACCGCGGAGACCGGCACGATGTCCGCCCAGTCGCCGAGCTGGGATACCGCCGCGAGCTGGGCGGCTACGTCGCCCTGGCTGGCCTGGTCGGTCTTGGTGACGATCGCCACCACCGGGGTCTTGGCCGCCAGTCCGCTCAGTTCCCGGGCCAGGTAGCTGTCACCGGGCCCGATGCGCTCCCCGGCCGGCACGCAGAACCCGATCACGTCGACCTCGGTCAGCGTGGACCGGACCAGGCTGTCCAGCCGCTCGCCGAGCAGGGTGCGCGGCCGGTGCAGGCCGGGCGTGTCCACGATGATGAGCTGTGCGCCCGGCCGGTGCACGATGCCCCGGATAGCCCGCCGGGTGGTCTGCGGCCTGCTGCTGGTGATCGCGACCTTCGTGCCCACCAGCGCGTTCATCAATGTCAACTTGCCGACATTGGGCCTGCCCACGAAGCACGCGAAGCCGGATCGGAATTCCACCAGCCGATTGTATTTGCGCCGGAGAGGCCAGCCGCCCGCGGCAAAGCGGCGCGCCGCCGGCTGGAGGGGCTAGGGGACCAGCGTCTCGCGCAGCATGCCGTTGGAGCCGGCCCGGAACACCACGGCCTGCGGCCCGGCCTCACGGACCACGGCCAGGTCGGCTGGGTCGGCTTCTTCGGCGTCGCTGACCAGCGCGGCCGCTTCCAGGCTGGACGCGCCGCTGGACACCGCCATGGCCACGGCGAGACGGAGCGCGGACAGTTTCAGCGACGGCAGCGCGACCGCCGCCGCCGCGTATGTCCGGCCCGTCTCGTCCCGTACGGCTGCCCCCTCGGCCGCGGCCACGCGGGCCCGCGCCGACCGGGCCAGGGTGATGATCTTGAGGTCTTCCGGGCCTGGTTCCACCGCGCTCACCTGGCCGAGTGTAGTGCTGCGGCGCACCCTCACATCAGTCCCCGTCTGCCTCTTTTGTTGCAGGGTCACCCGTCGGCGTCCTGCCGGGCCGCGGGCTGCGGGGCCGGCGCCCCGGCCCGCTCCACGGTGACCGTGCCGATCCGGTTCCGGCGGCCGGCCAGGCTCTCCGCGGTGAGCCGCAGCCCGGCCACGGTGCCCACCGAGCCGGCGATCGGCACCCGGCCGATCGCGTGGGCCAGCAAGCCGCCGACGGTCTCCACGTCCTCGGCCTCGATCGTGGTGCCGAACAGTTCTTCCAGGTCGGTGACGGGCAGCCGGGCGGTGACCCGGGCCCGGTCCGGGGCCAGCCACTCCACCGTTGGCAGCTCCTGGTCGTACTCGTCGGTGATCTCCCCGACGATCTCCTCCAGGATGTCCTCGATGGTCACCAGGCCGGCTGTGCCGCCGTACTCGTCGATCACGATGGCCAGGTGGATCCGGCGCTGCTGCATCTCCTGGAGCAGTTCGTCCACGGGCTTGCTCTCCGGCACGAACGTGGCGGGCCGCATCACCCCGGTGACCTTCTCCACGGACTCCCGCTCCGGGTGCTCCTGGCTGGCGGTGACCAGGTCCTTGAGGTAGGCGATGCCGATGACGTCGTCCTCGTTCTCGCCCACCACCGGGATGCGCGAGAAGCCGCTGCGCAGCGCCAGGGACAGTGCCTGGCGAACCGTCTTGTCCCGCTCCACGAACACGATGTCGGTACGCGGCACCATGACCTCGCGGACGATCGTGTCCCCCAGCTCGAACACGGAGTGGATCATGGCCCGGGCCCCGGGCTCGATGACCTGGCGCTGTTCCAGCAGGTCGACCAGCCCGCGCAGTTCTTCCTCGGAGCCGCGCGCGTCCCGGGACGCGCGGCCCGGGGTGAGCAGGTTGCCCAGCGCGAGCAGCAGCCGCGGGATCGGGCCGAGCAGCCGCACCACCGGGTACAGCACGTAGGCCACGGCCAGCGCCGCACCCCGTTCGTACTGGCGGCCGAGGATCCGCGGTGCGACCCCGGCCACCAGGTAGAGCACGGCGATCATGATGACCGCGACCAGCAGGAACGTCCGCCAGCCCCGGCCCAGAAAGTGCTCCAGCGCGGCGGCGGCCAGCACGATGGCCACGGTCTCGCAGGCCACCCGGGCCAGCAGCAGCACGGCCAGGTAGCGGCCAGGCTCGGCCAGCACCGCCTGCAGCCGGCTGGCCGCGCGGCCGCGGCGGCTCTTCCGGCCGCGGCCCAGGTCCCCGGCCCCGGACCGGGACACCCGGGTCAGCGCGACCTCCCCGGTGACGCACAGCCCGGCCAGCACCGCGAGCACGATGGCAGCGACGATCAGCCACGCCATGGCGGACTCACCCCCGCTCGTCCCGCCGTTCCGCGGCCAGCCCGGAGGGTTCCGCCCCCCGAGCGGGATCCCGGTCCCGGGCCGAGCGCCAGGACCGGAGCAGCTCGTCCTGCAGGCCGAACATGGTGGCCCGCTCGGCTTCCTCGGCGTGGTCGTAGCCCAGCAGGTGCAGGATGCCGTGCGTGCAGAGCAGCTCGAGCTCGTCCTGGAGCTCGTGCCGGGCCTGGGCCGCCTGATCCGCCGCCACCTCCGGGCAGAGCACCACATCGCCGAGCAGCCCGGGCTCCTCGCCGGGCTCACTGCCGCCGCCCTGGTCGCCACGGCCGCTGCCCGGCGGCGGCGGCCGCAGCTCGTCCATCGGGAAGGCCAGCACGTCGGTCGGCCCGGTCTCGCCCATCCAGCGCTCATGCAGGTCGGACATGGTCGCCCGGTCGACGAGCAGGACGGACAGCTCAGCCAGCGGATGCATGTGCAGGTCATCGAGGACGTACCGGGCCAGCGCGGCCAGGTCGGCCTCGTCCACCTCGACGCCGGACTCGTTGGCGATCTCGATGCTCACTGCGCCCGCTTGCGCCGCTGCGGGGCCGGGGACGAGCCGCGGCCGCGCGCGTCGTACCGTTCGTAGGCGTCCACGATGTCCCCCACGAGCCGGTGCCGCACCACATCGTGGCTGGTCAGCCTCGCGAAATGGATGTCGTCCACGCCGTCCAGGATGTCCTGCACGATGCGCAGCCCGCTGGCCTGCCCGGCCGGCAGGTCGACCTGGGTGACGTCCCCGGTCACCACGATCTTCGAGCCGAAGCCGAGCCGGGTGAGGAACATCTTCATCTGCTCGGCTGAGGTGTTCTGCGCCTCGTCCAGGATGATGAACGAGTCGTTCAGCGTCCGGCCCCGCATGTAGGCCAGCGGCGCGACCTCGATGGTGCCCGCGGCGATCAGCCGGGGGATCGAGTCCGGGTCGAGCATGTCGTGCAGCGCGTCGTAGAGCGGCCGCAGGTAGGGGTCGATCTTCTCGTACAGCGTGCCGGGCAGGAAGCCGAGCCGCTCCCCCGCTTCCACGGCCGGCCGGGTCAGGATGATCCGGTTGACATCCTTGGCCTGCAGCGCCTTGACCGCCTTGGCCATGGCCAGGTACGTCTTGCCGGTGCCGGCTGGCCCGATGCAGAACACGACGGTGTGCGCGTCGATGGCGTCCACGTACCGCTTCTGGTTGAGCGTCTTGGGCCGGATCGTCCGGCCGCGGGCCGACAGGATATCCAGGGTCAGCACGTCGGCCGGGCGCACGCCGGACTTGCGGCGCAGCATGGCCACGACCCGCTCCACCGAGTCGGTGGTCAGCTCGGCGCCGCCTGCCAGCAGCTCGGTGAGCTCCTCGAAGAGCCCGGCCACCTGCTGGCTCTCCTGGGCCGGGCCGGTAATCGTGATCTCATTCCCGCGCACGTGAATGTCGGCGTCGAATGCCTTCTCGATCACATGCAGGAGTTCATCCCGGGAACCCAGCAAGCTGACCATTGAGTGGTCATCCGGGATAACGATCTTGACCTGCTCGCCGCCGTCGCCGGACGGCTTACGGCCGGGCGATTCGCCAGATCTGTCTGCCAATTCCTTCTCTCCGCCTTGGGCGCAGGCGCCTGCCTGCGCCCGTACCCTGTCATGCTATCTACCGGATGTCAGCCCGGGGGCCAGCTGAGCTCGCGCCCGCCGAGGACGTGCGCGTGCACGCACGCCCGACAGCGCGGCGAGGTCCGGATAGTGGCGCTTCGGGACGACCGGCACGTGGGTGGGCGCCTGCGGGCTGATGTCGCGAAAAGAAACGGTCCGCGGCGACTCAAGCACGCGCGAGTCCGGGACACCGCCGGACACGATCCGGCAGAATAGGCACTCCAACACAGAGGGATCCTAGCTTGCCCCGCACCGGTAACAGTCATGACATATATGGTTACGAGAGTGCTTGTCCCGCGACGCCGCCTCGTGCAGCAGCCAAGCGTGCACGGCGGCGTTACTGCGCCTACCCGGGCCGGCCGGGCACCCGGGATGAGCACACAGACTCAGGCCCTTGGGGGGAACGATTCGTGAAGCGGAGCGGCGAAGGCGGGTCGCGTGCACGCATTAGACATGCCCGGTGAACCTGACGGCGTGGTCACGCGTCCCATTGATGTGACCGAGACGTTGGTGGCCAATGGGTTCACTGCAGCCCCACTGGAGTGGGATGCAGACCGAGCCGTCACAGCCATCTACAGCGAGCACTATCGCTCGCTGGTCCGGCTGGCCGCCTTCCTGGTCCGCGACAACGCGACGGCCGAGGAAGTAGTCCAGGATTCCTTCGTCGCCATGCACGGTGCGTGGCGGCGGCTGCGGGACACCGACAAGGCGCTGTCCTACCTCCGGCAATCCGTGGTGAACCGGTCACGTTCGGTCCTCCGGCACCGGATCGTGGTGGACAAGAACACCCCGAAACCACCACCGGATATGCCGAGCGCCGAGCACGGCGCCATCATCCAGCTGGAGCGCTCCGCGGTGGTCACCGCCCTGCGCGCGCTCCCGGAGCGGCAGCGGGAGGCCCTGGTACTGCGTTACTACGGCGACATGTCGGAAGCGCAGATCGCCGCGGTCATGGGGATCAGCCGGGGCGCGGTCAAGAGTCACACGGCGCGGGCCATGGCGGCCCTGCGCGCCGTGCTCGAGCGGGACACGTGAAAGGGAGGGCCAGCAGGGGCGCAGGCAGCCTCAGGCGGCGGGCATGATTTCACACGATCGGGACTACGAGGACATCCTCCGCGACGCGCTGCGCGCGGCGGCGGAGTCCGTCGAGCCTGCCGTTGACGGCCTGGAGCGGATCCGTCACCGGTCGCATTCGCGTCGGTCCGCCGGCTCTACGCTCGCCCGGGCGGCCGAGTGGCTGCGCCTGTACCGGATCCGGCTGTCCGTCCGGCTTGAGTCACTCCGCTGGGAGCTGACCGAGGAAGCCAGCCAGCAGTTGCCCGGGGCCATGTCCTGGCTGGGCCGGGCGGTGGTGCTGGCGCGCCGGGTGGCCGCCTGGCTGCAGCCCCCGGCCAAGCCGGGCCACGGTGGAAGAGAGCGCGGCGGCAAGAGCGCCGGCCGGCTCGGCCCGGCGGCGGCCTGGCTCAGGCCCGCGCTCGCCGTCGGGGCGGTGGTCGTGGTGGTCGTCGGCGGGGTCATCGCGCTGAACCATGGGGTGGTGGCGACTATCAGCCCGGCCAACAACGCGATGAACTCCCCGCGGCAGCACCACCACGCCAGCGGCGTCGTCGGCCTGGCCACCCCGAATTCGCAGCAGTCGCCGCTCGCCCCCCAGCCGAGCCCGTCGGCGTCCGGGGTGGCGGGGCAGAACAACGCGACCACCTCGCCCACGGCCACCTGCCCGCCCACGCCCAAGTCCGCGCAAAGCAGCAAGCCCGCGCCGTCGCGCACGCCGACCCCGACGCCAAGCAGCTCCGGGTCGGGCACGCCGACGCCGTCCCCGTCAGGCAGCGGCGGCCCGTCGCCCACCCCCAGCACGGGGTCTGGCAGCAGCGGGCCCGGCACGGCCGGGACCAGCACCGTCCAGGCCAGCACGATGTCTTTCGTCACTTCGGACAGGACCGGGGACGCGGCGCCCGTGACGTGCGGGAGCAAGCAGGCCACCACCCCGGCGAGCAAAGCCCCAACGACCAAGGCCTCGGCCACCACGTCCTGAGCCTCAGGCCCAGCGGCCCAGCCGGCTGAGCAGGACCGCGGCCGCCACCGCGCCAGCGCTCGACGCGCGGAGCACGGTGGGGCCCAGATGCGCGGCGGACGCGCCGGCCGCGGCCAGCGCGGCCGCCTCGGCCGGGGCGATACCGCCTTCGGGGCCGACGATCAGCACAATCTCCCCGGAACCGGGCAGCGGCAGCTCCCCCAGCGCGGTCTCCGCATCCGGGTCCAGCACGATGGCGCGGCCCGCCGCGGCCACCCGGCCGGTCAGGCCGGCCAGCGCGGCCGGGCCGGTCACCTCGGGGAACCGGCTGCGCCGGGCCTGCTTACCCGCTTCCCGGGCGGTGGACCGCCACCGGACCAGGGCCCGGTCGCCCCGCTCACCCTGCCAGCGCACCACGCAGCGCTGCGCGGCCCACGGGATGACCACGTCCACGCCGACCTCGGTCATCAGCTCGACGGCCAGCTGGCCCCGGTCACCCTTGGGAATGGCCTGGGCCACGGCCAGCGACGGGTCGGCGGGCGGCACCGTCCGCCGGCCGCGGACCGCGAGTTCGAGCACCCCCCGGCGGGCCCCGGTGACCACGCACTCGGCCAGTGTGCCCGCGCCGTCGGTCACGTCGACCCGCTCGCCCGCGGTGAGCCGCCGCACGTCGGCCGCGTGCCGGCCCTCCGGCCCGGCCAGCACGACCCGGTCACCGGCCAGCTCGCCCGGGCCGGCCAGGAACACCGGCGGGGTGGTGCTACCGGCCGTTGAACGCGTCACGCAACCGGGAGAAGAACCCCTGCTGCCCGGGCGCGAACCGGCCGGGCGGGGTCTCCTCACCACGCAGCTCGGCGAACTGCTTGAGCAGCGCCTCCTGCGCCTCGTCCAGCTTGGTCGGGGTCTCTACCGTGACGTGGATGACCAGATCACCGCGCCCGGAATCGTTGAGGTGCTGCACTCCAAGCCCGTACATCGGGATGACCTGCCCGGACTGCGTGCCCGGCCGGATGTCCAGCTCCCGTGGCCCGTCCAGGGTCTCCACCGTCAGGCTGGCGCCGAGCGCCGCGGCCACCATCGGGATGGTGACCGTGCAGTGCAGGTCGTCACCCTGCCGCTCGAAGATCGGGTGCGGGCGCTGCAGGATCTCCAGGAACAGGTCTCCCGGCGGGCCGCCGCCAGAGCCGATCTCGCCCTCACCAGCCAGCTGGATGTGGGTGCCGTCCTCGACCCCGGCCGGGATACGCACCTTCATCGTGCGCCGGGTCCGGACCCGGCCGTCCCCGTCGCACTCCGGGCACGGCCGCCGGATGACGGTACCGAACCCGCCGCAGTGCGGGCACGGCCGCGAGGTCATCACCTGGCCCAGGAACGACCGGGTGACCTGGCTGACCTCACCACGGCCAGCACAGACGTCGCAGGTCTCCGGGTGAGTCCCTGGTGCGGTGCCCTCGCCGGAACAGGTCGGGCAGACCACCGCGGTGTCCACGGTCAGCTCCCGGGTGGTGCCGAACGCGCACTCGGCCAGGTCCAGCTCGACCCGGATGGTCGCGTTGCGGCCGCGCCGGGCCCGGCTGCGCGGTCCCCGGGTGGCCGCGCCCGCACCGAAGAACGCGTCCATGATGTCGCTGAACGGGAACCCGGCCCCGAACGGCCCGGCCCCCGGGCCGGCGCCACCGTTGGGCGCGAACGGGTCCACGCCCTGGTCGTACATCTGCCGCTTGCCGGGGTCGGAGAGCACCTCATAGGCCTGGGTGATCTCCTTGAACCGCTCCTGAGTCTGCGGGTCCGGGTTGACATCCGGGTGCAGCTCACGGGCGAGCCGCCGGTAGGCCTTCTTGATCTCGTCAGGCGGCGCGTCCCGGCGTACACCGAGCGCGGCGTAGTAGTCACCAGCCACTACGACCCCGCCAGAATCTGGCCCACGTATCGTGCCACCGCGCGCACTGCTCCCATCGCCGTCGGGTAATCCATCCGTGTCGGTCCGAGTACCCCGAGCCGGGCCAGCATCTGGTCATCGGTCCCGTATCCCGCCGCCACCACCGAGGTACTGTGCAGTCCCTGGACGGGGTTCTCCGCGCCGATCCGCACGGTGAGGGCAGGCTGGTCACCGGACTCGCCCAGCAACCGCATCAACACCACCTGCTCCTCCAGCGATTCCAGGACCTCGCGCAGGCCCCTGGAGAAATCGGCGGTGGTCAGGTTGGCCGCGCCGCCCACCACGACGCGCTCGTCGTGCCGCTCGACCAGGGACTCCAGGATGACCGAGAACACCGCCGCCGCGTTGGGCCGCTGACCTGGCTCGACCAGGACCGGCAGCTCCGCCACCACGGTGGCCACCTCCGTCAGCCGGCGGCCGTCCAGGCAGGCGTTGAGCACCGCCCGGAGCTGCATCACGGAATCCTCCTCGGCCGGGTCGGGCAGCTCCACCGTGCGCTGCTCGACCCGTCCGGTGTCGGTGATCAGCACCAGCATCAGCCGCTTGGCGGCCAGCGGGACCAGTTCCACGTGCCGGACCGAGGACCGGGTCAGTGAGGGGTACTGCACCACCGCCACCTGCCGGGTCAGCTGGGCCAGCAGCCGCACTGTCCGCATCACCACGTCGTCGAGGTCGTACGCGCCGGCCAGGAACGTCTCGATAGCCCGGCGCTCGGCCGAGGACATCGGCTTGACCCCGGACAGCCGGTCCACGAACAGCCGGTAGCCCTTGTCGGTGGGTATCCGGCCGGCGCTGGTGTGCGGCTGCACGATGAAGCCCTGCTCCTCGAGCACCGCCATGTCGTTGCGGATGGTGGCCGGCGAGACGTCCAGTTGGTGCCGGTTGACCAGGGACTTGGAGCCCACCGGTTCGGTAGTGGAGACATAATCTTCCACGATCGCGCGGAGCACCGCCAGCTTGCGGTCATCGAGCATGTCCCACCTCCCTGGCACTCCATAGTCCTGAGTGCCAATTTTAGGCGGTCCGGGCGCCCCCGTCGTCCAACGACGCTGTATTTATCCGGGGGGGGCGACCCCCCTGGACCCCCCGCTCGCGCCATCCGTCCGGGGGGACCACCCCCTGGACCCCCCGCTCGCCGCGTCGCGCCAAACGCCGACTCGGCGGGAACACGCCCGCGGCGCGCCCCGCCTCACCGGCGAAAGCGGGCTCATACGGTAGCGTCCGGGGATTATGCGGGCCGACTATGGGCGAGATGTCCTCGCCGGGGACTGGCGGCGGCAGCGGCGGCCCGAGCCGCCGCGGGTCGAGGCGGCCCGCGGGCTGGTCGTCGAGGAGGCCGGCGGCCAGGGGTTCTGCGGCGCCGTGGTGTCCTGCGAGAAGGACGCCGTCACGCTGGAAGACCGGTTCGGCCGTCAGCGGGTGTTCCCGCTGCGGCCCGCCGCGTTCCTGCTCGAGGGCAGGCCGGTCACGCTGGTCCGGCCGGCCACGGTGGCCCAGCCGGGCGGGCCGTCGCGCAGCCGGTCCGGTTCGGTAGCCGTACCCCCCGCCCCAGCCGGCCAGGCCAGCCGGGCCCGGGTGGCCCGGGCCAGCCGGATTTACGTCGAGGGGCGGCACGACGCCGAGCTGGCCGAGCAGATCTGGGGTGATGATCTGCGCGAGGTCGGGGTCGTGGTCGAGTACCTGGAGGGCGTCGACCACCTGCCCGCTGTGGTGGCCGGTTTCGCGCCCGGCCCGGAGCGCCGCCTCGGCGTACTGGTCGATCACCTGGTGCCCGGGTCCAAGGAGCAGCGCATCGCGGCCGGGGTGACGTCGCCGCACGTGCTGGTGGTCGGCCACCCGTTCGTGGACATCTGGCAGGCGGTCAAGCCCGCGGCGCTCGGCATCCCGCGCTGGCCGGAAGTGCCGCGCGGCACACCGTGGAAGGAAGGAGTGCTGCGCCGCCTGGGCTGGCCGCCGGACACCGCAGCCGGCTGGAAGCGCATCCTGGCCGCGGCGCGCAGCTACACCGACCTGGAACCGGAGCTCCTCGGCCGGGTGGAAGAACTGATCGACTTCGTCACGGCGCCGGGGACTGGCTAACGTGTGACTAGCCCGGGAACCATCATGCCCGGCAACCGCGTTATTTCAGACAAGCCCGCCGCTGCGGTCGCCCCACCCGCACCGACCGCGAGGAGCCCATGACGAGCCGCCCGATGCAGCCCCCGGCCCCGATCGGCCCTGGCCCGGACGGGTTCATGGCCAGTGACGGCGGTGGCCAGCCGGCCGGAGCGCCCGCCCCGGCCCCCGCTGGCCGGCCTGAGGTGCACCGCGCCATGCTGGCCTATCTGGGCGTGCCGTTCACGCTGGTCCTGGTACCGCTGGTTATCTACCTGGCCAGCCTGCAGGGCCGGCCGTTCGCCCGGTGGCATGCCGCCCAGGCGGTGAACGTGGCCGCCACCGCGATCCTCTACACGCTGTGCGGCCTGATCCTGGGCGGTGTGCTCGCGCTCGACTCGGTCCAGGTGGCCACGCTCATCGCCGTGCCGCTGCTGGCCGTGCTGTGGATCTGCGTGCTGGTGGTGGTGGTCCGGGCGGCCGGGGCGGCCAGCCGGGGCGAGCGGCGGCCGCCGCCCCGCTGGCTGCGGGTCAATCGGTAAGGCCACGGATCACCGCGTCGGCCAGCAGCCGGCCGCGCCTGGTCAGCACGACCCGGCCGGCCGCGTGCGCCGCGGGGTCGGCCAGCCCGTCACCCACCGCGGCCGCCGCCGCGGCCCGGCCCGCCGCGCTGAGCAGGCTGGCGGGGCAGCCCTCGGCCAGCCGGGTGCGCAGCATGATCTCCTCCAGGTTGCGTTCCGGGCCGGTCAGCACCTCCCGGGCCTGGCCTGGGCTGGCCCCGGCACTGATCCGGGCCGCGTAGGCCGCCGGGTGCTTCACGTTCCACCACCGGGTGCCCGCCACGTGACTGTGTGCTCCCGGCCCGGCCCCCCACCAGTTGCCACCCGTCCAGTACAGCCGGTTGTGCTGGCAGGCGGCCTCCGGCCCGGCCGCCCAGTTTGACACCTCGTACCAGGTCAGGCCCGCTCCGGCCAGCAGGTCATCAGCGGCCAGGTAGCGTTGCGCCATCGCTTCGTCGTCTGGCTCGGCCACCTCGCCGCGGCGGATCCGGGCGGCCAGCCGGGTGCCGTCCTCGATGATCAGCGCGTAGGCCGAGATGTGATCCGGGCCGGCCGCCAGTGCCGCCTGCACCGAGGCCCGCCAGTCCGCGGCGGACTCCCCCGGGGTGCCGTAGATCAAGTCCAGGCTGACGTGCTCGAACCCGGCCTGCCGCGCCCACCGCGCGCACTGGGCCGGGCGGCCCGGCTGGTGCACCCGGTCCAGCACGGCCAGGACGTGCGGCGCCGAGCTCTGCATGCCCAGCGAGATCCGGGTGATCCCGGCCGCGCGCAGCCCGGCCAGCGACCGCTGGTCCACGCTCTCCGGGTTGGCTTCGGTGCTGACCTCCGCTCCCGGCGCCAGGCCGAACTCACCATCGACCACCCGGAGCAGCTCGCCGAGCTGGCCGGGCGGCAGCAGCGTAGGGGTACCGCCGCCGAAGAACACCGTGCTGACCGGTGGGCACTGGTCCCCGAGGACCTGCCGGGCCAGCCGGATCTCGGCGGCGGCCAGGCTGGGGTAGCTGTCCCGGGATGCCCCGCCGCCCAGCTCGGTGGCGGTGTAGGTGTTGAAGTCGCAGTAACCACACCGGGTGCTGCAGAACGGCACATGTACATAGATGCCGAACGGCCGCCCGGGCAGCCCGGACACCGCGCTGTCCGGCAGCCGCCCGCCGGCGGGCACCGGCTGGCCAGCCGGCAGGGCCCCGGGCACGGTCAGCGAGCCTGGTTGCTGAGTACCTCGGCGGCGACGTCGTCCCAGCCCGGGTCGCGGTCCTTGACCGCCATCAGGCGGCGCATCAGGCCGGCGTCGCCGTAGTAAGCCCGCAGCGCCTCGGCCACCGTCACGCTGGCCGCAGGGCGGTGCAGCACCTCGATCGGGTCACCCGGGCCGGCCTGGCCCTCGGTGAGCACCTTGAGGTAGGCACCGGGCCGGCCGGCCGCCGCGAACCGCTTGACCCAGCCCCGCTGGGCCGCGTACTGCTCACCCATCCAGCCCGCGAATACGCCGCACGGGATGCGCACCGACCTGACCTGGACGACCGCGGTGCCGACCTGCCACGTCTCGCCGAGCAGCGCACCGGACACATCCAGCCCGGCCGTGGTCAGGTTCTCGCCGAACGTGCCGTGGCCCAGTTCCAGGCCGAGCTGCTCCACCCACCAGTCCAGGTCTTCCCGGGCGTACGCGTACACCGCCTGTTCCACGCCGCCGTGGTGCTCGGCGTCCGCCTGCTCATCGCCCTGCACGCCGAGGCGGCCGATGGCCAGCGGCCCGGCGGCGGGCCGTTTATCGATCGCGGAACGCTGGATCCGGCCGGCCCAGCCCGCGGCGCGGGTGCGGCCGGTGTTCACCGAGATGACCCGTGCGTTCGCCACCCCTGCACGGTAATAGACGCGCTCAGATGGGTCGAACGCATTTGCGCGCGGTTATCCTGAAGCCAGCTCTGCGACGGGGAGGCAGCGATGACCATGGGACCCGGATACGGGCTGGCGGCTAGCGGCCCGGGCCATATGCGGGCCGCCGATGCGGACCGGGAGCGCGCCGCCGAGGTGCTCCGGACCGGGTTCGCGGAAGGCCGCCTCGACAAGGACGAGTACGACACCCTGCTCGGCCAGGTCTACTCGGCGCAGACGTACGGCGACCTGGTCACGCTCACCAGCCAGCTGCCCGGCGGCGGCTACGCG
Organism: uncultured Actinomycetes bacterium; assembly: GCA_963834515.1. Classification (GTDB taxonomy): domain Bacteria; phylum Actinomycetota; class Actinomycetes; order Streptosporangiales; family Streptosporangiaceae; genus RYN-230. The sequence goes on from CAWICB010000007.1 coordinate 1,193,871, forward strand.
CTGTTCCCGGCCCTGTTCGGCGCCCCAGCCCGGTACGCGGCGCCCGCCAGCCGCACCAACGGCCTCGCGGTGGCGTCGCTGGCCTGCGGAGTCGTCCAGTTCCTGGTCCCGCTGCCGGCCTCGATCCTGGCCATCGTGTTCGGCCACATCGCCCGTGGCCAGATCCGGCGGACCGGGGAGAGGGGGGCCGGGCTGGCCATGGCCGGGCTGGTGCTCGGCTGGGCCCAGGTCGTGATCGCCATCATCGCCGTGGTGGCCATCACCATGGTGCGGTGACCGGGTGCGCGGCGGTTACGCTAGCAGTGGGCATGTCGGCAGGAGGCTTCCATGACGTACTGGCCGGGACCGGGCTACCGGATGGCAGCTGAAGCGCACGCCGTGCTACGGGCGTCTGACCAGGACCGGGACCGCGCGGCCGAGGTACTCAAGGCCGGCTTCGCCGAGGGCCGGCTGACCAAGGACGAATACGACGAGCACCTGAGCGCGGTCTACGCGGCGCGCACGGTGGGCGACCTGGCCACGCTGACCTACCAGCTGCCCGGCGGCGGGGCGGCGCTGCTCCCGGTGCCCGCCCCTCCCCCGCGGACCAACTCGATGGCCGTGGCCGCGCTGGTCTGCGGCTTGTGCGAGTTCCTCACGTTCGGCCTCACCGCCATCCCCGCGGTCGTGCTCGGTCATGTGGCCCGCGGCCAGATCCGCCGGACCGGGGAGTCGGGCGGCGGGCTGGCCACGGCCGGGCTGATCCTGGGCTGGCTGGCCATCGCGGTGTTCGTGCTGGCGGTGGCCGGCGTCACGGTCGTGGCGGTGCGGTCCGGGCACGGGCTGGTCCACGAGCAGGTGGTGAATTCGGGCCCCGGCGGTCCGCCGCCCGCCGCTCCGCTGCCCGGCGCGCCGCTGCCGGGCGGCAACTAGCCGCGCCCGGCCAGCCGCCGCAGCGTCAGCGCTGCCGGTCCGGCTGGGTGGATAGCGCGGCCACGAACGCTTCCTGCGGCACCTCGACCCGGCCGATGGTTTTCATCCGCTTCTTGCCTTCCTTCTGCCTCTCCAGCAGCTTGCGCTTGCGGGTGATGTCGCCGCCGTAGCACTTGGCCAGCACATCCTTGCGCAGCGCGCGGATGTTCTCCCGGGCGATGATCTTCGAGCCGATGGCGGCCTGGATTGGCACCTCGAACTGCTGCCGCGGGATCAGCTCGCGCAGCCGGGACGTCATGGCCAGGCCGTACTCCCGCGCCTTGTCCTCGTGCACGATCTGGCTGAACGCGTCCACCGGCTGGCCCTGCAGCAGGATGTCCACCTTGACCAGGTCGGCTTCCTGCTCACCGGCCGGCTCGTAGTCCAGTGACGCGTAGCCGCGGGTCCGCGACTTGAGCTGGTCGAAGAAGTCAAAGATGATCTCCCCGAGCGGCATCGTGTAACGGACCTCGACCCGGTCTGCGGACAGGTACTCCATGCCCAGCAGCGCGCCCCGGCGAGCCTGGCACAGCTCCATGATGGTGCCGATGTACTCGGCCGGGGCCAGGATGGTGGCGCGGACCACCGGCTCGAACACCTTGGCTATCTTGCCGGCCGGGCCCTGACCCGGGCTGGCCGCCCCGGCGTTGCCGGCCGGGAAGTCACTCGGGTTGGTGACCTGCAATTCGGCGCCGGACTCCATGACCACCCGGTAGACCACGTTGGGCGCGGTGGAGATCAGCGACAGGTCGAACTCTCGCTCCAGCCGCTCCCGGACGATCTCCATGTGCAGCAGGCCGAGGAACCCGCAGCGGAACCCGAAGCCCAGCGCGGTGGACGTCTCGGGCTCGTAGACCAGGGCCGCGTCGTTCAGCCGGAGCTTGTCCAGCGCGTCGCGCAGTTCCGGGTAGTCGTCGCCATCCATCGGGAACAGCCCGGAGAACACCATCGGCCGCGGGTGGTCGTAACCGGGCAGTGCCTCGGCCGCGGGCCGCGCCGCGCTGGTCACGGTGTCCCCAACCCGGGCCTGCCGGACGTCCTTGACCCCGGTGATGAGGTAGCCCACCTCGCCCGCGCTCAGGTTCTCGGACGGTACCGGCTCCGGCGAGATCACCCCCACCTCGAGCGTGTCGTGCGCCACTCCGGTGGACATCATCAGGCTTTTCTCCCGCCGGGTCAGCCGGCCGTCCACCACCCGGACATAGGTGACCACCCCCCGGTAGGTGTCGTACACCGAATCGAAGATCAGCGCCCGGGCGGGCGCGTCCGGGTTGCCGCGCGGCGGCGGGACCTGCTGGACGACGGCATTGAGCAGATCCGGAACTCCCTCGCCGGTCTTGGCCGAGACGCGGAGCACGTCCGCAGGCGCGCAGCCGATGATGCCGGCCAGTTCCTCGGCGTACAGGTCGGGCTGGGCCGCGGGCAGGTCGATCTTGTTCAGCACCGGGATCAGGTGCAGGTCTGCTTCCAGGGCCAGGTACAGGTTGGCCAGCGTCTGCGCCTCGATGCCCTGGGCCGCGTCCACCAGCAGGATGGCGCCCTCACAGGCGGCCAGCGAGCGGGACACCTCGTAGGTGAAGTCGACATGCCCGGGGGTGTCGATGAGGTTGAGCACGTACCGGCGGCCGTCCGCGCCGGTCCACGGCAGCCGGACCGCCTGGCTCTTGATGGTGATGCCGCGCTCGCGCTCGATGTCCATCCGGTCCAGGTACTGCGCGCGCATCTGCCGGTCGTTGACCACGCCGGTGAGCTGAAGCATCCGGTCCGCCAGGGTGGACTTGCCGTGGTCGATGTGCGCGATGATGCAGAAGTTCCGGATCACGCTCAGCTCGGTATGACCGGGGCTGGTCGCGGGCTGCGCGCCGTCCGGGAGGACCTGCTCGGGCACTGCTGGCACAGAAATCCGCCTGGTTCGAATCGGGTTTGATCCTCCATGGTCGCATGAAGCTGCTGATGCCCGGGCCGGGCCCAGGCTGGGCCGCCTGGCCCGGCCGGTTTGGGCCCTGGGCCGGGGTAGGCTATCCTGCTTCGTCGGAGCGTACGCGCGGCCGCCGCCGTGCGGAGGCGCTGCCGGGGCGGATCGCGCACCGGCCCCGGCACCCAGACCAGATCCTGAGCGAGGCTTTCGCGTGGCGAACATCAAGTCCCAGATCAAGCGTAACAAGCAGAACGAGAAGGCCCGGCAGCGCAACAAGGCCGTCAAGTCCGGGCTGAAGAGCTCGGTGCGGAAGTTCCGCGAGGCGGCCGACGCCGGTGACGTGGCGGCGGCCACCGCCGCCATGCGGGCGGCCTGCCGCAACCTGGACAAGGCGGCCAGCAAGGGCGTCATCCACAAGAACCAGGCCGCCAACCGGAAGTCTGCGATCGCCAAGCGCGCCGCGGAGCTTGAGCAGGCGGCTTAATAATCCGGGGGCGACCCCCTGGACCCCCCCGATCGCCGCTCCGCGCCGAACGTCGGCTTGGCGAGCACCCGGCTGCGGCGGGCCTCGCCTCGCCGACGCATCCTGAGCGCACCCTCCCCGGGTCGCGTTCGACCTTCCGGCCGGCCAGGGCTCGTTAACGGCTGGCCCGGCTGGCCACGATCTCGCGGATGGCGACTTCCAGGGCGTAGGCCGCGCTCGTTCCCTCGCCTTTGACCTGGGCGTCAGCCTCGGCCACGGCGGCCAGCGCCCGGGCCACCCCGTCCGGCGTCCAGCCACGCAGCTGCTGGCGTACCCGGTCCACCTTCCACGGCGGCGCGCCCACCTCGGCCGCCACGGCCGCATCGGACTGACCCCGGGCCGCGCTGCCCACCCGGCCGAGCAGCCGTACGCCCTGGGCCAGCCCACTGGTGATCAGCACCGGGGACACGCCGACCGCCAGCGCCCAGCGGAGCATCTCGAGGGCCTCGGCCAGCCGCCCCTCCACGGCGCGGTCGGCCACGCTGAACCCGCTGGCCTCCGCCCGGCCCCGGTAGTACCGGGCCACCACGGCCTGGTCGATGACGCCGCTGGTGTCCGCGGCCAGCTGGGCGCTCGCGGCGGCCAGCTCGCGCAGGTCGTTGCCCAGTGCGTCGAGCAGGGCCCGCACCCCGCTGTCCTCGATGGTCCGCCCGGCTGCGCGGAACTCACCGCGGACGAACTGCATCCGCTCCCCGACCCGGGTGATCTTCGGGCAGTCCACCGTCGGCACCCGCTGCTTGCCCAGCGCGGCGAGCAGGGCCTTGCCCTTGGCCCCGGCTGCGTGCGAGAGCACCAGCACGGTGTCCGGCGGCGGGTCCGCAGCCAGGGCGGCAATTTCGTCCGCCACCGCCTTAGCGGCGTCCTCGGTGCCGTGCAGCACCAGTACGCACCCGTCCCCGAACAGGGACGGCGCGGCCAGCATGGCCAGCTCGCCCGGCCGCAGCCCGGCTGCCTGCACATGGCGCACGTTCTCAGCTGGCCCCGCCGCGGCGACCAGCCGCGCCACCGCCCGCTCGGCCAGCAGTTCCTCCTCGCCCACGACCACGGTCACCGGGGCGGCCTGGCCGTCGTGGGCGGCCGAACCGGCGCGGGCAGCACGGGACGCGGCTGAAGGCATAACGGCAGCATGCCACGGCCGGCCGGGTGCCTGCACCAGCCCGGCCCATCAGCCGGGCCGGACGGCCCTACTGGGTGGCGGTGACAATGCAGCGGCGCAGTTCCGCGACCGCGGCCGGGTCACCGCCGACGGTCACGCTGGCTGGCTCGCTGGGGTCCTGCCGGTTCCACAGCCAGCGCAGCACGGCGTCCGGCGGCCCGCTCACGGTCACCTGGGCCGGGTCCTGACCGGTCCCGCCGGCTACCTCGAACAGGCCCGGGCCGGTCCGCACCTGCCACCCCGCCGCCGGCCCGCACCGCGTACGTCCGGCCCGGCGAGGTGGCCAGGATGCCGGTGAAGTAGCTGGCCCACTCGGTGACGCTGTACGCCACGAACACCTTGAGCAGCTCGTCGATGCCGTCCACGGCCAGGTCCGCTGGCACCGGCGCGACCGGCTGCCCGGTGCCGAGCTCGGCGTCGATGCGGTGGATGACCGTTTCCTGGGCCATCCGCCGGATCCAGAAGCCGACCGTCTGGTCCGGGCCGTACCAGGTGCTGGCCGGGTCGGCTGGCCGCCGGGTGGCGAACTCGCGGCGCAGCCCGGCGTACGACCGGTCGAGCAGCGCGGCCGGCTCCTCGTCCGCGAGTTCTTGGGCGGCCACGGCTCGGGCTCCGCCCCCTCGCGCATGGCCAGCGTTTTATGCAGGTACACCTCGCCGACATGGCGGGCCAGGTCGGCGACGGTCCAGCCAGGGCAGGTGGGCACGGCCGCGGTCAGGCCGGCCGGGACGACGGCCCGCAGCCGGGCGAAGTCGGTGGCCAGGCAGTCGAGGTGCCGAGAACTCTCCATGCTGGACAGTCCAGCACATGCCCCGGACAGCCGGGCAAACGCAACCAGCTAGGGCACTAGCTGAGCGCGACCGGCTCGCCAGCCAGCCAGACCCGGCTCGGCTTGAGCCCGTACGACCAGGCGAAGGCGCCCTCGTGGTCGGCGTCCCACAGCACGATGTCGGCGAACCGGCCACGCACCATGCCGCCCCGGTCCGGTGCCCGCAGTGCCTGCGCCCCGCCCAGCGTGGCGGCCCGCAGCGCCTCGGCCACGCTCAGCCCGAACTGCGACACCGCGAGCGCGATGACCAGCGGCATCGAGGTGATCCCGTTGCCACCGGGGGTGTGGTCCGAGCCCAGCGCGACCGGCACGCCCTTGTCCAGCAGCGCCCGCACCGGCGGGTTCTTGCCCACCTGGAGCGCGGTGCCGGGGCAGACCACCGCGGCCACGCCCGCGCGGGCCAGCGCGGCCACGTCCTCGTCACCCGCTTCGTGCAGGATGTCCGCGGAGGCGCAGCCCAGCTCGGCGGCGAGCCGGGCGGCGCCAGTCCGGGTCTCGCCACAGGCGTGCACCCGGGGCAGCAGCCCGGCGGCGCGGCCGGCGCTGAGGATCCAGCGCGCCTCACGCTCGGTGAACCGGCCCTCTTCGCAGTACACGTTGACGCTGTCCGCGCCGACGGCGGCCGCGTCCGAGCACCACGTGCCCACCGCGTCGATGTAGTCGTGCCGGCGCCCGAAGTACTCGGGCGGCACCGCGTGCGCGGCCAGGAACGTGACGTGCACCCGCGGCATGCCCGGCTCGCCCTCCAGCGAGCGCAGCATGCGCACGTCGGCCAGCTCGCCATCCCGGGTCAGGTGGTAGCCGGTCTTGGCCTCGATCGTGGTGGTGCCGGAGCGCAGCCATTCACGCAGCCGGGCCCGGACCCCGTTGCACAGCGTCCACGGGTCAGTGCCCCGGGTCACGGTGACCGTAGAGGCCATCCCGCCGCCGGCCGCGGCGATCTCGGTGGGCGACGAGCCGCCCGCGACCATGGCCAGCTCCGCCCAGCGGTTCCCGGCATACACCGGGTGGGTGTGCGCGTCGATCAGGCCCGGCGTGACCAGGCCGCCGCCCAGGTTCTCCACCGAGTTGACGTTGACGATGTCCTCCACCACCCCGGGCAGGCTGGCGGGCAGCTCAGAGGCCCGGCCGACCCACGCGATCCGGTCGTTGTGGGTGAGGATGGCCGCGTTGCTCCAGATCTCGGACCCGGTCCAGAGACGGCCAATGTTGGTCAGCAGGCGGACGGTCACTGGCGCGCCCCCCGTGGCGCGTTCCTGGCCAGCATCAATGCTCCGATCTTGGCGAACTGCGCCGCGGCCCGGCCGGAGGGTGCGTGCGTCATGGGGCATACCAGCGTCATCCGCGGTCACCTGCCATAGCTCGTTCCCTACTGGCCCCCCCGCCAGGCTCCCGGTTGGGCGGGCTCCACAGCGGCCGACAGATGGCGCTGCGACGATGCGGCAACCAACATATCGGTTCAGTTACGGTATTGCACTACAGGGTCCCTGTACAGGCACTATCACAAAGAAGTCAGGCCAGAAATTAACGGCCTTTACCGGATCTCACTGTGTGTGGCGGTCTGGGTGGGCCTGATTTCCCTACGTGCTGGTAACTTCTGCCGCCGTGGCAGCCACGCCACCCGGCCCGCGGCGTCCCCGCTGGCCCCGGCTACCTCTCCGGCCAGGCCAGCACAGGACCGGCTCGCTGGCTCCGCCCGCCGCCCGGGCACCATCCGGCCCAGCACCGTTAGTGCCCTGTTCAGCGCGGGTCCCCGGGGTCGCGGCCCAGGACAGCCAGCCCGGGGCCAGGCAGCGGGCCCAGTGGCCGTGCTGCCCCGGCGCGGCCCGGGCCACCGGGAACGGCGCGCGGCGCGGGGTGCGGACCGTGCTGGCCGGCCGGCCTGGATGCGCTGAACCGTCCGGGCCGTTCCGGGGCCGGCTGCCACAGGCGCCGGCCACCTACGCATTCACCAGCTATGACTCCCCGGTAGCGGCGGCCCGGGCCAGCCGGGCGGGCGCGGCCAGCTCCGGGCCGTCCCCGGCCCCGCCGCCCGGGCGGCGGGAGGTCATGCAATTTGCATTACGAGCCGCCCCGAAGCATCAAGTAGGCACAGCTTCCCGGCCCGCCGGTGAACCGTCGTGGAACAGTCAGCAAAAAACGCGGCCCACGGATAGCGAACCGGCATTGCAATCCATTGCATTGGCCCGCTTGCCGCGCCGTTCCCTTTACCGGATAAGCCAGCGCAGAACCCCGGGGCTGGCCGGCCGGGCCGGGTGCGGGCCCAGCTGTCCCGGGCGGTCCGCGCCGGGCCGCGGCGGTCAGCGGCCGGCTGGAACGGCGATGCTGCCGATCTCGGCGGCCAGGCCCGGTGGCACCCGGGCGGTCAGCTCGGTGCCGTCGGCACCGTGCCGCAGCGCGAGCACCTCGCCCTCCTGATGCACCCGCGCCACCAGGTCGCCGCGCCCGTACGGCACTACCGCGCTGACCTCACAGGCACGCTGCGGCAGGGTGGCCTCGATGACCGCGGCCAGGTCATCCAGCCCGGCGCCGGTGCGCGCCGAGACGACCACGCTGTGCGGCTCACGGAGCTGCAGGGCCTTGAGCTCGATCGGGTCGGCCTCATCGGCCTTGTTGATCACCACCAGCTCGGTCACCTCCCCGGCGCCGATCTCGCCGAGCACTTCGCGCACCGCTGTGATCTGGGCCTGCGGGTCCGCGTCGCTGCCATCCACCACGTGCAGGATGAGGTCGGCCTCGGCTACTTCCTCCAGCGTGGACCGGAACGCCTCGACCAGCTGATGTGGCAGGTGCCGGACGAAGCCGACCGTGTCGGTCAGGGTGAACCAGCGCCCGGCCGGGGTCCGCGCCTTGCGCACCGCCGGGTCGAGGGTGGCGAACAGCGAGTCGTCCACCAGCACGCCCGCCCCGGTCAGCCGGTTCAGCAGGCTCGACTTGCCGGCGTTGGTGTACCCGGCGATAGCCACCGCCGGGACGGCCCGGCTGCGCCGCTGCTGGCGCTGGACCTGCCGGCCAACCGACATCTCGGCCAGCTGGCGGCGCAGCCGCGCGGTGCGGGTGCGGATACGCCGCCGGTCGGTCTCGATCTTGGTCTCACCGGGGCCCCGGGTGCCGATGCCGCCGCCCCCGGCGACGCGGCCGCCCGCCTGCCGGGACAGCGACTCGCCCCAGCCGCGCAGCCGGGGCAGCAGGTACTCCAGCTGGGCCAGCTCGACCTGGGCCTTGCCCTCTTTGCTCCGGGCGTGCTGGGCGAAGATGTCCAGGATCAGCGCGGTCCGGTCGATGACCTTGGCTTTGACCACACCCTCCAGGCGGCGCAGCTGGCTGGGCGTCAGCTCACCGTCGCAGATCACCGTGTCCGCGCCCAGCGACGCCACCAGGGCGGCCACCTCGGCCGCCTTGCCCGCGCCGATGTATGTCGCGGCGTCGGGCCGCCCGCGCCGCTGCACCAGGCCGTCCAGGATGACCGACCCGGCCGTCTCGGCCAGCCGGGACAGCTCGCGCAGCGAGTTCTCCGCCTCGGCCAGCGTGCCCTCGGTCCACACGCCGACCAGGATGACCCGCTCCAGCCGCAGCGCCCGGTACTCGACCTCGGTGACGTCCTGCAGTTCGGTGGACAGCCCGGTTACGCGGCGCAGCGCATGCCGGTCCAGCAGGTCCAGCTCACCGGCGCCGGCGTGGCCGGCCCGCAGGCCGGCCGGCTCACCCGGCGCGCCCGGTGGCTCGGCGGGGCTGGCTGCGTGCTCGGCGGGACGGGTCATAGCCTGCTCACGGTGCGCTAGATGGACGGATCGGTGCTGGTCTGCCAATGCTGTCATGCCTCCTGGTTACGCTCACCTCAATAAACACCCGGCTGGCGCGCGTTGTGCCCGGGGATGTGGCCGGGAACACTTTGACCGGCAGCACCGTGCAGTGTTACGAAGCACGAAGTCACCGAACACAGCTGAGCGCAACAACAGTCGGCGGACTGTCGTTACTCGTTAGTAACATGATGGCCGCCGATGACCGGGAGGAGCACGGTATGGCCAGCGAAGGCGTGCAGATCACCGGGCCGCGGGGAGATCGCTTCGACGAGGTCCTCACCCCAGCGGCCATCAACCTGGTCGCCGCGCTCCAGCGCGAGCTCGGCGGCCGCCGCGCAGAACTGCTGGCCGCCCGGGCGGCCCGGCAGCAGGAACTGTCCGCGGGGGCGATGCTGGACTTCCTGCCCGCCACCCGGGCCATCCGCGACGACCCGGACTGGCGGGTCGCCGCGCCCGCGCCCGGCCTGGTCGACCGGCGGGTCGAGATCACCGGGCCGACCGACCAGAAGATGACCATCAACGCGCTCAACTCGGGCGCCCGGGTCTGGCTGGCTGACTTCGAGGACGCCAACACGCCGCTCTGGGAAAACATGGTCACCGGCCAGCTCAACCTGATCGATGCGCTGGACCGGGCCATCGATTTCACCAGCGAGGACGGCAAGGAGTACCGGCTGCTGCCGGACGCGGAGCTGGCCACCATCGTGGTCCGGCCGCGCGGCTGGCACCTGGACGAGAAGCACGTCCTGGTGGACGGCCAGCGTGTCTCGGGCAGCCTGTTCGACTTCGCCCTGTACTTCACGCACTGCGCGCGCCGCCAGCTGGACAAGGGCTCCGGGCCGTACTTCTACCTGGCGAAGTTGGAGAGCCATCTGGAGGCCCGGCTGTGGAACGACGCGTTCAACCTGGCCCAGGACAGCCTGGGCATCCCCCGGGGCACGATCCGGGCCACGGTACTCATCGAGACCATCCCGGCCGCATTCGAGATGGAGGAGATCCTCTACGAGCTGCGTGAGCACAGCGCCGGGCTGAACGCGGGCCGCTGGGACTACCTGTTCAGCGTGATCAAGAAGTTCCGCAGCCGGGGCCAGGAGTTCGTCCTGCCGGAACGCAACTCGGTGACGATGACCGCCCCGTTCATGCGGGCCTACACCGAGCTGCTGGTCAAGACGTGCCACCAGCGCGGCGCGCACGCCATGGGCGGGATGGCCGCGTTTATCCCGAGCCGCCGCGATCCCGAGGTGAACGCGGTGGCCATGGCCAAGGTGCGGGACGACAAGACGCGGGAGGCCGGGGACGGCTTCGACGGCTCCTGGGTGGCGCACCCCGACCTGGTGGCGCTGTGCCGCGAGGTGTTCGACGCGACCCTGGGCACCGCGCCGAACCAGCTCAGCAAGCAGCGTCCCGAGGTCAGCGTGTCAGCCGCCGATCTGCTCGCGGTGAGCAAGACCCCGGGCACCATCACCGAGGCCGGGCTGCGCAGCAACGTCAGCGTGGGGCTGCAGTACCTGGCGTCCTGGCTCGGCGGCAACGGGGCGGTGGCCATCTTCAACCTGATGGAAGACGCGGCCACGGCGGAGATCTCCCGGTCCCAGGTGTGGCAGTGGCTGCACAACGGCGTCCGGCTGGACGGCGGCCAGCTGGTGACCACGGATCTGGTGGAGCGGATCATCAGCGAGGAACTGGCCACCATCCGCCAGGCCGCCGGGGCGGCATATGACGCGGCCCGGTATGACCAGGCCGTCGGCCTGTTCAGCCGGGTTGCGCTGGCCGATGACTACGTGGAATTCCTCACCCTGCCCGCCTATGAGGAGATGCCGTAGCGCCGCGACACGGCCCGCCCCGCAGCATGGACTCCCGGGCAGCGGGAAGGCAATCTGGGAGGAAGGTAGCGCACGGACGCCGGCCAGCGGGCACCGGGCGGCTGGGCGGGCCCTGATGGGAGGCGCGATGACGGTCGAGGCGATGGTGCCCCGGATGACCGAGATCTGCGGCCCAGGCGGGGTGGTGGCGGATCCGGCCGAGCTGCGCACGTATGAATGCGACGGCCTGACCTCGCACCGGGCCCGGCCTGCCCTGGTGGTGCTGCCCGAGACGGCCGAGCAGGTCGCGGCGGTGGTGACCGAGTGCGCCCGGGCCGGGGTGCCGTTCGTGGCCCGCGGGTCGGGCACCGGGCTGTCCGGCGGGGCGCTGCCGCGCACCGACGGGGTGCTCATCGTCACCTCCCGGATGCGCCGGGTCATCGCCATCGACCCGGTCAGCCAGCGCGCCATCGTGGAACCCGGGGTGACCAACCTGGCGGTGAGCACCGCGGCCCGGCCGTACGGCTTCTTCTACGCACCTGACCCGTCCAGCCAGGTGATCTGCTCGGTAGGCGGCAACGTGGCCGAGAACTCGGGCGGCGCGCACTGCCTGAAGAACGGCTTCACCGTGCATCACGTGACCGGGCTGCAGATTGTCACCCCGGCCGGGGAGCTGACCTGGCTGGGCGACGGCACCGGGTCGGCCCCCGGCTACGACCTGGTCGGTGCGTTCACCGGCTCAGAAGGCACCCTGGGCATCGCCACCAAGATCGTGGTCAGGCTGACCCGGATCCCGCAGGTGATCACCACCCTGCTGGCCGGCTTCCGCAGCACCGGGGCGGGGGGCGCGGCCGTGTCCGCGATCATCGGCGCGGGTATCCTGCCCGCCGCCATCGAGATGATGGACGCGCTGGCCATCGAGGCCGCCGAGGCCGCGGTCGCCTGCAACTACCCGGCGGGCGCCGGCGCGGTGCTGGTGGTGGAGCTCGACGGCCCGGAGGCAGATGTCCGCCGGGACGCAGCCGCGGTACGGGAACTGTGCGAGCAGGCCGGCGCTACCGAGATCCGGGCCGCCGATGACCCGGCCGAGCGCGCCGCGATCTGGGCCGGGCGCAAGTCGGCCTTCGCCGCCGTGGGCCGGATCAGCTCGGCCTACATCGTCCAGGACGGCGTGGTCCCGCGGACCGCCCTGGGTGAGGTGCTGGACAAGATCGCCGCGCTGTCCAGCGAGTCAGGTATCCGGGTGGCCAACGTGTTCCACGCCGGGGACGGCAACCTGCACCCGCTGGTGCTGTACAACGACGCGGTGCCGGGCGAGGCCGAGGCGGCTGAGCGCCTGTCCGGGGCCATCCTGGACCTGTGCATCCAGCACGGCGGGTCGATCACCGGCGAGCACGGGGTGGGCACCGACAAGGCCAGGTACATGCCGAAGATGTTCAGCGCGGACGACCTGGACACCATGCAGCTGCTGCGCTGCGCGTTCGACCCGGCCGGGCTGTGCAACCCGGGCAAGATCTTCCCCACGCCGCGGCTGTGCGGCGAGGTGCCGGGGCCGCACCGCGGGGTGCACCCGGTGGTCGCCGCGGGCCTGGCGGAGCAGTTTTGACCGCTGTCTCCGTCCCCGGCGCGCTGGCCCGGGCCTGCCGGACGGTCCGGCCGGCCGGCCCGCGGGACGCGGTCGCCGGGGTGGTGCCCAGCTGGGTCGCGGTCCCGTCCGGGACGGACGAGGCGAGCGCGCTGCTGGCCGCGGCCGACGAGCACGGCCTGGCCGTGGTACCGCGGGGCAGCGGGACCAGGATCGGCTGGGGCGCCGCACCACGGCGCTGTGACCTGATCATCGACATGCTCCGGCTCGACCGGGTCGTCGAGCACGAGGCCGGCGACCTGGTGGCCCGGGTGCAAGCCGGGGTCACCCTGCCCCAGCTGGCCAGCCAGCTCGGCGCGGCCGGGCAGCAGCTGGCGCTGGACCCGCCGCCCGGCACGGCCAGCGCGTCCGACGGCCGCGCGCCGACCATCGGCGGGATGCTGGCCACCGGCACGTCGGGGCCGCGGCGGCTGCGTTACGGCACGCCCCGCGACCTGCTGATCGGCATCACCGTGGTGCGGCCTAACGGGACCGTGGCCAAGTCCGGCGGCAAGGTCGTGAAGAACGTGGCCGGCTATGACCTGGGCAAGCTGTATGCCGGCTCGTACGGCACGCTCGGCCTGATCACCGAGGCGGTATTCCGGCTGCACCCGGTGCCGGCCGCGGCCGGGTTCGTCACCGCCGGCTTCGCCGATACCGCGGCGGCCAGCCAGGCGGTCGCGGCCGCGGCCGGGTCCGACCTGGTGCCAGTGGCGGTGGAAATCGACCGCCCGGGCCGGGACGGCCTGGTCCGGGTCGCGGTGCTGCTGGAGGGAGACCCGGCCGGGGTGGCCGAGCGGGCGGCCCTGATGCGCGGCGTGCTCGGCGCGGGTACCGCCACCTCGGACAGCGCCCCGCCCTGGTGGGGATCGGCCCGCCCGGCGCGCCTGGTGGCCGGGCCGCACGGCCCGGCCGAGCCGACCGTGCTCCGGGTCAGCTTCTGGGCCGCGGCGCTGCCCGGCGTGCTGGCCGCCATCGACGCGGCCAGCAAGGACGCCGGGCTGGATCCCGCGATCGGAGGTTCGGCCGCCGCGGGTGTGCTGCACGTGGTGCTGGCCGGGGATGCCGACCCAGCGGCCGCGGCCCAGTTCGTGGCCAGCCTCCGGGACGGGCTCGGCCAGGACACGGGTCCTGGCTTCGCGGGCGGCGACGGGCCGCCCACCCGGGCCAGCGCAATGGTGCTGACCGCCCCGGCCGCGGTCCGCGGCAGCGTGGACATGTGGGGCCCGGTACCGGCGCTCAGCCTGATGCGCGCGGTCAAGGAGCAGTTCGACCCCGGGTACCTGATGGCACCCGGCCGCTTCGCCGGAGGGCTGTGATGACCGCATCGCCGATCGATCCCACCGGTGAGCTGCGCGGGCTGGCCGCCGACTGCGTGCACTGCGGGTTCTGCCTGCCGACCTGCCCCACGTACCAGCTATGGGGCGAGGAAATGGACTCGCCGCGCGGCCGCATTCACCTGATCACCCAGCTGCTGGACGGCGCGCAGGCCAGCGAGACGGCAGCTGAGCACCTGGACCGCTGCCTCGGCTGCATGGCCTGCGTGCCCGCCTGCCCGTCCGGGGTGCGCTACGACCGGCTCATCGAGGCGGCGCGCAGCTGGCAGGAGGAGCCGCAGGCCGCCCCCGCGCCGGTACCGCCGCGGTCGGCGCGGGCCCGGGCCGCGCGAACCGCGATCTTCGCCACGTTCCCGTACCCACGCCGGCTCCGGCTGCTCGCCGGCCCGCTCCGGCTGGCCCAGCGCACCGGGCTGAACCGGCGGATCGGGCGCAGCCCGCTCGCCGAACGGCTGGCTCCTGAGCTGGTCGCCTCGCTCCGGGTGGCGCCGGCGCCGGGCGCCGGGCAGCACCGGCTGGCCGCGGGCCGGGTGCCGGCGGACGGCCCGCGGCGGGCGGTGGTGGGCATGCTCACCGGCTGCGTGCAGCAGGTGTTCTTTCCCGGCGTGAACGAGGCCACCGCCCGGCTGCTCAGCGCCGAAGGGTGTGACGTGGTCATTCCCGGCGGGCAGGGCTGCTGTGGCGCGCTGTCCCTGCACACCGGGCGGGTGGCCGAGGCGGCCCGGTTCGCCCGGCGCACCATCGCCGCCTTCGAGGCCGCCGACGTGGACGTGATCGTGGTGAACTCGGCGGGCTGCGGCTCGGCGATGAAGGAGTACGGCGAGCTGTTCCGGGCCGCGGCGGCGGGCAGCCCGGCCGGGGGTGACTGGCCGGCCCGGGCCGCCCGGACGGCCAGCAAGGTCCGCGACCTCAGCGAGTACCTGGCCGAGCTGGCCGCGGACGGCGACGGGCCGCGCGGCGCCCGGCACCCGCTGCCAGTCACCGTGGCGTACCACGACGCCTGCCACCTGGCGTACGCCCAGCGCATCCGGCAGCCGCCCCGCGACCTGCTGCAGGCCATTCCCGGGCTGCGGCTGGCCGAGCTGGCCGACGGCGGCACGTGCTGCGGCTCGGCTGGCGTGTACAACCTGCTGCAGCCCGACGCGGCCGGTGAGCTCGGGGCACGGAAGGCCGCCGCGGTCCTGGCCACCGGGGCGCAGCTGGTCGTGTCGGCCAACCCCGGCTGCAGCCTGCAGATCGCCTCGGCCATGGCCAAGGCCGGCCCGGAGCGGCCGCCGGCCGTGCTGCACATCGCCGAGGTGCTGGACGCCTCGCTGCGCGGCCTGCCGGTGAGCAGCCTGACGGACTAGTCCGGGGGGACGACCCCCCTGGACCCCCCCGATCGCCGCTTCGCGCCGAACGCCGGCTCGGCGAGCACCCGCCTGCGGCGTGCCCCGCCTCACCGGCGCGGTGCTGTCGTGACCCCGGGCCCATCCCCCAGCCACCCGGGGTCCAGGTCGCCTTCGGCCACGATCACGGCTGGGCCGGTGAGCCAGCTGGTCCCGCTGTCCAGCCGCACGGTCAGCTCGCCACCCGGCACGGTGACCTGCCAGCATCCGGTTCCGGGGCCGGCCGGGGCGGGATACCGGGCGGCCGCGGCGGCCGCCGCGGCGACGGCCCCGGTGCCGCAGGACCGGGTCTCGCCGCTGCCCCGTTCGTGCACCCGCATGCTGATCGCCGAGCTCCCGGTGACCCGGACCAGTTCCACGTTGCCGCCGTCCGGGAAGTCCACCGGGTCCAGCCCGGGCGGCACGGACAGGTCGAACTTGTCCAGCCTGCCGTCCACCAGGATGGCCAGGTGCGGATTGCCCACGCTGATCCGCAGGCCTTCCAGGACGGCACCGCCGAGCACGGCCCGGCCCGGCCCGGCCACGGTGACCGGCCCCATATCCACCGTGATCCGGCCGTCCGGCTCGGCCTGCACCTGCCTGCACCCGGCCCGGGTGGCCACGCCGAACGCCGGGCCGCTGGCCAGCCCATGGTCCAGCAGGTAGCGGGCGAACACCCGGACGCCGTTGCCGCACATCTCAGCGATGCTGCCGTCCGCGTTGCGGTAGTCCATGAACCATTCCGGCGCGTCGCCCCGGCCGTCGGGCAGCTCGGCCGTGCGGACCACGCGCAGCACCCCGTCCGCCCCGAGGCCGGCCCGCCGGTCACACAGCCGGGCGACCAGGCGGGCCGGGAGATCGAGCGCGTTGCCGGGGTCGGGCAGGATCACGAAGTCGTTCTCGGTGCCATGCCCTTTGCCGAACCGCATGTGCTGATCGTAGCCAGCGCCAGCCGGTGCACATCCGCCCCGAGCCCGGCGTCCAGCCAGGTCACCCGGGGATCGCGGCGGAACCAGGCTTCCTGGCGGCGGGCGAACCGCCGGGTGGCCTTGATCGTCTCATCGCGGGCCTGCTGCTCGGTCCACTCCCCGGCCAGGTAGCGCAGCACCTGCGCGTAGCCGAGCGCCCGGCTGGCCGTCCGGCCCGCCCGCAGGCCCGCCGTCTCCAGGTGCCGCACCTCGGCCACGAACCCGGCCTGCCACATCCGGGCCACCCGGTCAGCGATCCGCTCATCCAGCTCCGCCCGGGGCACCCGCAGCCCGATCTGCACCGCCGGGTAGACCGATTCATAGCGCGGCAGCGTGGCGGTGAATGGCTGCCCGGACACCTCGATGACTTCCAGCGCGCGGACGATCCGCCGCCCGTTCGAGGGCAGGATGCCGCGGGCCGCCGCCGGGTCCAGGGTGGCCAGCCGGTCATGCAGCGCGCTGGGGCCCTGGCGGTCCAGCTCCTGCTCCAGGCGGCCCCGCACGACCGGGTCGGTGCCCGGGAAGTTCAGGTCGTCCAGGGCGGCGCGCAGGTACAGGCCGGACCCGCCGGCCAGGATGGGGACCCGGCCGCGGCCCGCCACCCCGGCGATGGCCGCGCGGGCCATCCGCTGGTACTCGGCCACGTTGGCCGGGTACCGGACGTCCCACACGTCGAGCAGGTGGTGCGGGATGCCGCAGCGCTGGCCCGGGGTGAGTTTGGCCGTGCCAATGTCCATGCCTGTGTAGAGCTGCATCGAGTCCGCGTTGATGATCTCGCCGCCGAGATCCCCGGCCAGCCGGAGGGCCAGGTCGGACTTGCCCGCTGCGGTCGGCCCGAGCACCGCGATAACCCGTTCTGCCACACCGGACAGTCTGCCAAGGCCGGGCCGGTGCGCTGACCGCGGCTGGCACAGCCAGCGCACCGCGCCGGGCTTAACGCCAGAACCACGGACTGGCGTTAAGCAGCATGGTGGTGGGCTACTGGCTGACCCCCGGGATGCCCACGCCGGCCCGCAGCACCCGGATATGCAGGTAGACCGGGCCCCGGCGGGAGCAGGCCGGGAAGCTGAGCGGGACGAACGCGGACCCGCGGGCGCCCGGCGGATTGATCCGCAGCGCGCCGGCGGTGCGGACCCGGCAGGCCCGGGCCGGGAAGTTGCCCGGGTCTGTGATGGTCAGCACGGCGTGTGCGGTCCAGCCCCCGGCGCAGCAGCACCGGGCGCGGCCGCAGCGTGGTGTCCCGGCGTGCCGCGCTGCCCAGCTGGCGCCCGTCGCGGCCGATGGCCGACACGCCCGGGTACCCGAACAGATGGCAGGCCCGGCCCGGGACATTGGAGAACTCCAGCGGGTACGCCGTGGAGCCCGCGGCGCCGCTGCCCGGCAGGCCGATCCAGACCAGCAGCCGGGACAGCGAGCAGCGCGGCGTGGCGGCCGGGCGCGCGGGGTGGCTGACCGCGGCCGAAGCCGCGGTCCCGCCCAGCACGGTGCTGCAGCTGACCGCCAGGACCACGCTGGCCCGGCGGATGGTGCGGATCGATAGCGGCATGGATTCCCTCTTTGTCGGTGCGGCCCGCAGGCCCTTCACCTGCTAGGACGCAGCCTTCCGGGGTGAGGTTGGGCGGCCGCCGGGCGGTCCCGGGGACGTAACTTGGCGGCCGCAGACTACATATGTAGGATTAGGTCATGAAGCTCACTGGGCCACTCGAGCGGGTACTGCGGGCATTCCTGGCTGACCCCAGCCAGCCGCGTTACGGCTATGACCTGATGAAGGCGTCCGGGCTGCCCAGCGGCACGCTCTACCCGATGCTGTCCCGGCTGCAGGACCAGGGACTGGTCAGTTCGGCGTGGGAGCCGCCGCCCGCCGGCCCGGGCGGGCGGCCGTCCCGCCGCTACTACCAGCTGACCGACCAGGGGCTCCAGGTGGGCCGGCTCGAGCTGGCCCGGGCGGACAGCCAGGCGCGGCGCCGGGCCCGGGGCGGCAGCGCCCGCGGCACCACCCGGCCCGCCCGCGGGACCGCGCGATGACCAGCCGCCCGCCCGCTCAGCGCGCCGCCGAGTACCTCATCGGCCGCGCCTGCCGTCACCTGCCCGCCGGCACCGGGGACGAGCGCGGCCGGGAATGGGCCGCCGAGCTGCCGGCCATCCTGCACGACCCGGACGTCCGGCCCGCACTGCTGCGTTCCGCCCGCGTGCTCCGGTTCGCGGCGGGCACGATCCGGACCGCGCGCCGCGATCACGGGGTGTTCCGGGGCCGGCTCACCACCACCGACGCCCGGGCCGCGGGGGCGCGCCTGTTCCTGTGCTTCGGCCTGTGGCTGGCCGCCGTCTGCCTGGTGCGGCTCGGGGCCACGCTCGGCATCCCCGCGCCGCACGGGATCTGGACGGCGCTGGTCGTGCTGGCCGCCGCCGTCACCGACCTGTTCGCGGCGGCCCAGATCATCAAGCTGGTCCGCTGGCTCTGCCAGCACGACGACTGACGCGTTCCCGACCGCGTGGCTGAAGCATTCATGCGGTCGGGTGCGCATGGCTGAAACATTCATGCGGTCCTGACCGGTGCGGACAGGGTGCGGACAGCACGACTGACCGGGCCGGGCCCCGGCAGGCCAGCGACGCGCTAGGGGCGGCCGATACCGGGCATGCCGAGCGGGACCGCCGCCGCGACCGCACCGGGGCGGTCCTGGCGGGCCTGCCAGGCCTCACCCCCCGGGGTGCGGCGCACCGACACCGGGCCGCCGTCGGCCACCAGATAGTGCGGGGCGGCCCGGGTCACCACCGTGGTCACCAGGTCCCCCGGGCGCGGCGCCGTGTCCCCCGGCGCGAAGTGGACCAGCCGGTTGTCCCGGGCCCGGCCGGACAGCCGGTGCGTGGCCCCGTCCTTGCGCCCCTCGCCCTCGGCGACCAGCACCTCAACCTGGCGGCCGGTGAAGGCCTCGTTCTCGGCCAGGGTGACCTCCTCGACCAGGGCGGTGAGCCGCTGGTAGCGTTCGGCAACTATCCCGGCGGGAACCTGGCCGTCCATGGCCGCCGCCGGGGTGCCGGGCCGGGGCGAGTACTGGAACGTGAACGCCCCCGCGAAGCGGGCCTGCCGGACCAGGCCGAGGGTGTCCTCGAAGTCCTGGTCGGACTCGCCGGGGAAGCCCACGATGATGTCGGTGGTGATGGCCGCGCCCGGGATCGAGGCCCGGACCCGGTCCAGGATGCCCAGGTACCTGTCCCGCCGGTAGGCGCGGCGCATGGCCCGCAGCACGGCGTCCGAGCCGGACTGCAGCGGCATGTGCAGCTGGGGCATGACATTGGCCGTCGCGGCCATGGCCGCGATCACGTCGTCGGTGAAGTCCCGCGGGTGCGGCGACGTGAAGCGCACCCGGTCCAGCCCGTCGATCCCGCCGCACGCGCGGAGCAGCTTGCCGAACGCCTGCCGGTCCCCGAAGCCGACCCCGTAGGAATTCACGTTCTGCCCGAGCAGGGTGACCTCGATCACCCCGTCGGCGACCAGGGCGCGGATCTCGGCCAGCACGTCGCCGGGCCGCCGGTCCTCCTCACGGCCACGCAGGCTGGGCACGATGCAGAACGTGCAGGTGTTGTTGCAGCCGACCGAGATGGCCACCCAGGCCGAGTAACTGGACTCCCGGCGGGCGGGCAGCACGGACGGGAAGCGCTCCAGCGATTCGAGGATCTCCACCTGGGCGGTGTGCTCGATCCGGGCTCGTTCCAGCAAGACGGGCAGCGAGCCGATGTTGTGCGTGCCGAACACCACGTCCACCCACGGCGCGCGCTGCGCGATGCCGGCCCGGTCCTTCTGGGCCAGGCAGCCGCCCACCGCGATCTGCATGCCGGGCCGGGCCTGCTTGGCCGGCAGCAGGTGGCCCAGGTTCCCGTACAGCCGGTTGTCCGCGTTCTCGCGGACCGCGCACGTGTTGAACACCACGACGTCGGGGTCATCCCCGTCGGGCGCCCGCTGGTACCCCGCGTCCTCCAGCAGGCCGGCCAGCCGCTCGGAGTCGTGCATGTTCATCTGGCACCCGTAGGTGCGGATCTGATACGTGCGGGAGGTGCTCATGTCGCCTTTGAGGGTACGCGCAGTGCGCGGCATGTCCGGAATCTCCCTTCGCAGATCCTGGCATGTCCAGAACGTCCCTCGGCGAGTCCGCACCATGTCCGGAATCTCCCGTGGGCAGACCCGCGGATGGTAGACGATATCCCCTATGACAGACAGCGTGGCCGCCCCGCGGATCCCGTACGGCGCCTGGCCGTCGCCGATCTCCGCGGCGGACGTGGCCAGGGGCCAGGTGACCGTTTCCTTTCCCCTCGTCAGCGGGACCGACGTGTGGTGGCAGGAGGGCCGGCCGGAGGAGGGCGGCCGGGTGACCGTGGTGCATTGTGACGCTGCTGGCCACCGGCGGGCCCTGGTGCCCCCGCCGTGGAACGCCCGGACCCGGGTGCATGAGTACGGCGGGCGGTCTTACCTGCCGGTGCCGCTGCCCGGCCAGGATGACGCGGGTGAGGACGGCCAGGGAGTCGTCTTCGCGAACTACGCGGACCAGCGGCTGTACCTGGTGCCGGTTCCCGCGGCCCAGCCGGCCCGTGGCGGCGGCTGGGAAAGCGGGCCTGCGCCGCGCCCGCTCACCCCGGAATTGGCGGGTGCGGCCGGGCCTGCCGCGCTGCGTTTTGCCGATTTCATTCTTTCCCCGGACGGAAAAGAAGTGTGGTGCGTCCAGGAACGGCATGAGGGCGGGAAAGTAAGCCGGGCCATCGTGGCCATTCCGCTGGACGGGAGCGCGGCCAGCGATCCGGGCGCGGTCCGGGAACTTGTCACCGGCGCGGATTTCTTCGCCTTCCCCACGCTGTCGCCGGATGGCAGCAGGCTGGCCTGGATCTGCTGGAACCACCCGCGGATGCCGTGGGACGGGACCGAACTGCGGGTCGGCCAGATAACGGACGGCGTGCCCGGCCGCGGGCGGCTGGTCAAGGGCGGGATGCGGGAATCGGTGCTGGCCCCGGTATGGCGGGACGACACCAGCCTGTATGTGGTGTCGGACTGGCCGGGCTGGTGGAACGTGTACCAGGTCGGCCTGCTCGGCGAGCCGGCTCAGGCGCTGTACCCGGCCGAGCAGGAGTTCGCGGAGCCGCTGTGGCAGCTGGGTGGCCGGCCGTTCGCGCGGCTGGGCGACGGCCGGCTGGCCGTGCTGCACGGCCAGGGCGGCATGCGGCTCGGCCTGCTCGACCCGGAGACCGGGGAGATGACCGACCCCGAGCTGCCGTTCCAGGAGTTCATCTCGGGCCTGGCCGCGGACAGCGAGACGGTGGTCGCGGTGGCGGGCGGCCCGGCGACCCCGCTGGCCGTGGTCCGGATCAACGTGGCCAGCGGCACATCTGAGGTGCTGCGCTGGGAATCCGACGAGGTGCCCGACACGGCGTACCTGCCGGTCCCGGGCCAGGTCCGGCTGGAGGGGCAGTACGGGCGCGGCGTGTACGCGCTCGTGTACCCGCCGACCCACCCGGACGCGGCCGGCCCCGAGGGCGAGCTGCCGCCCTACGTGGTGTGGGCGCACAGCGGCCCGACCTCCCATGTGGTCGGCCTGCTCGACCTGGAGAAGGCCTACTTCACCAGCCGCGGCATCGGGATCATCGACGTCAACTACGGGGGCTCGACCGGGTACGGCCGCAGCTACCGCGAGCGGCTGCGCATGCAGTGGGGCGTGGTCGACGTGGAGGACGTCGCCGCGGCCGCGCTGGCCCTGGCCGAGCAGGGCGAGGCCGACGCCGGCCGGCTGGCCATCCGCGGTGGCTCGGCGGGCGGCTGGACCGCGCTGGCCGCGGTGACCACGCACGCGGCCAAGCAGCGGGTGTTCAGCGCGGCCACGTCCTACTACGGCGTGGCTGATCTGCGTGAGTTCGCCACCGAGACGCACGACTTCGAATCGCACTACCTGGACGGGCTGATCGGCCCGCTGCCCGGCTTCAGCTACGTCTACGCCGAACGTTCCCCGGCCGGGCACGTGACCGGCGCGACCTGCCCGGTGCTGCTGCTCCAGGGCCTGGACGACCCGATCGTGCCGCCCGCCCAGGCCAGGAGCATCGCGGACGACCTGGCCGCGCACGGCATCCGGCACACTCTGCTCACGTTCCGCGGCGAGTCGCATGGGTTCCGCCGGGCGGACACCATCACCGCCGCGCTGGAAGCGGAGCTGTCGTTCTACGGGCAGGTGCTCGGATTCGACCCGCCAGGCATCCCGAAACTGGCCCTCACCGAGCCGTCGGCCGACGGCCGGTCACCGGCCGGTGGGCGGCCACCGGGCGATGGGCCGCTACCGGCCGATGGGCCGCTACCGGCCGACGGGCGGCCACCGACAGGCGGACGGCTGCCGGCGGCTGAGGCTGCGGCCAGCGGCTGAGGCCAGCGGCCAGCGGCTGAGGCCAGCGGCTGAGGCCAGCGGTCAGCGGGCGAAGCCGACGGTCAGCGGGCGAACTCGGTGGCGCGGGATTCGCGGACCACGGTGACCCGGATCTGGCCGGGGTAAGTCAGCTCTTCCTCGACCTGCTTGGCCACGTCCCGGGCGATGACCTGCGCCTGGATGTCGTCCACCCGTTCCGGCTTGACCATGACCCGGATCTCCCGGCCGGCCTGCATGGCGAACACCTTCTCCACGCCGGGCTGCGCGGTGGCGATCTGCTCCAGCCGCTCCAGCCGCTTGACGTAGGCCTCCAGCGACTCGCGGCGGGCCCCCGGGCGGCCCCCGCTGATCGCATCCGCGGCCTGGGTCAGCACCGCTTCCACGGTGCGGACCTCGACCTCGTTGTGGTGCGCCTCGATGGCGTGCACCACGTCGGACGACTCGCCATAGCGGCGGGCGATCTCGGCCCCGATCAGCGCGTGGCTGCCCTCCACCTCGTGGGTCAGGGCCTTGCCGATGTCGTGCAGCACCGTGCAGCGCTTGAGCAGCACGGGATCCATGCCCAGCTCGCTGGCCATCATGCCCGCGATGTGCGCGGACTCGACCAGGTGGCGGAGTACGTTCTGGCCGTAGGAGGTGCGGTAGCGCAGCCGGCCGAGCAGGGTGACCAGTTCCGGGTGCAGGTCGGTGAGGGTCAGCTCGACCAGTGCGTCCTCGCCAGCCCGGACGCACAACTGCTCGACCTCGCCCTTGCTCCGCTCGTAGGCTTCCTCGATCCGCTGCGGGTGGATCCGGCCGTCCAGCACCAGCCGTTCCAGGGTGCAGCCAGGCCCACCTCGCGGCGGACCGGGTCGAAGCAGGACAGCAGCACGGCCTCAGGCGTGTCGTCGATGATCAGGTTCACCCCGGTGACGGACTCGAAGGCCCGGATGTTCCGCCCCTCGCGGCCGATGATGCGGCCCTTCATTTCGTCCCCGGGCAGATGCAGCACCGACACCACGGACTCGCTGGTCTGCTCGCTGGCAACCCGCTGAATGGCCAGGGTTACGATCCGGCGCGCCCGCTGTTCACCATCCCGCCGGGCCGTGTTCTCGGTCTCCCGGACCAGCAGCACCGCCTCGCGCTTGGCCTGATTCTGGATGCTGGCCACCAGTTCGGCCTTGGCCTGGTCGGCGGTCAGGCCGGCGGCCTGCTCCAGCACGGTGCGCCGTTCGTCATCGAGCCGGTCCAGGTCGGCCCGGCGGCCGTCCAGGTCCTGCCGCAGTCTGTCCAGCGCGGCGGATCGCTCGTCAAGCTTGCCGAACTCGGTGTCCAGCCGGGCTTCCCGTTCGGCCAGCCGGGCTTCCCGGCGTTCCAGGTCGGCACGGAGCTCCCGGGATTCCTCCCGGACCGCGCGCAGCTCCTCGTCGGCGTCCCGGCTGGCCTGGGCGGCCTTGTCGGCCGCCAGCCCGGCCTCGCGAATGATGGCGGCGGCATCCGATTCCGCCCGCGTGCGGACCTGGTCAGCCTCCCGGCTGGCGTCCTCGGATGTGCGCTCCGCGTCGGCGGTGAGCCGGGCCTGGCCCGGCCCGGTGTCCAGCACGTCCCGATCCCGGCGTGGTGCCCGGCGCAGCACAACCACCAGCGCGAAAACGGCGGCCAGCAGGCCAATAGCCCCGACCACGAGAGAGATTGTGCTGCTCATGGCACACCCCAATCCTGCTCGCTGGTCCCGGCACCTAGCTGTGGTGCCAGGGAAAACCCTGGAGCGAGGGGTCAGGCCCGCCAGCCACCGGCCGCTGTCCGGCACCTGCCGGGCAGCGGGCACTGCGCGGCAGCTGTCGTCCAGCAGTCAGCTAGCCGCACCGCCCAGCGCACGCCAGCCGCGGCACTCGCCGATGGCTGGGCGCGTGCTGGAGGGCACACCGGACTCTCGTCCCGGCCAGGCCCACGCCCAGCCGTCGTGCATGGCCCGGCTGGCCTATGTAGGTGGGCCAGGTCAGGCCTATCAGCCAGGGCGGGCGTCCCCCGCCCTGACCAGCTACCATCCCAAGTCTGTGACCAGCTCACGCTGCTCACAGGTCGCAAACGCTCGTTTCCATCCGTATGGCACGGAGTAACACCTCGCTGCCGTGAGGTTAAGCGCAGATAACAGTTTGGGCAAGCAATCCCCCACGATCTGCTCAAGTCTTACCCAGAGCAACTGCCCCGCTACCCTGCATCCAGATCGGCGTCGGGTGCGGCCCACGCCTCCTCATCGAGATCGACTCCGGCCCCGGCGGCGTCGGCGCCTTCCTGCTCAATGGCCTCGCGGACGATCCGGTAGGCCACCGGCGCCGGGTACCCCTTCCTGGCCAGCAGGCCGACCAGCCGCCGGATCCGCACCGGGAGCGGCCGCCCGCGGCTGGCGACCATCGCCTTGGCCACCAGCCGCCGGGCGGTCGCCATCTCATCGGCTGGGTCGAGGGCGCTGACTGCCGCCTCGATCTCCTGGCCGCCCACGCCGCGCCGTCTGAGCTCGGCGGACAGCGCCCGCCGGGCCAGCCCCCGGCTGTGGTGCCGGGACTCCACCCAGGCCCGGGCGAACGCGGCGTCGTCGATCAGGCCGACGTCGGCGAACCGGCCCAGCACCGCCGCGGCGGCCTCGTCCGGCACGCCATGACGGCGCAGGGCGTCGGCCAGCTCGGTCCTGGTCCGCGGCCGGCCGGTCAGCAGCCGCAGGCACAGCTCGCGGGCGCGCTGCTCCGGGTCGGCGCCCGGCCCCGCGGCGGCCGCGCCGCTGTCCCTGGCCCGAGGGGTGTCACCGGCCGACGACCTGTCACCGGCCGCGGCGCTGGCTGCGGCCAGCGCCGCCCGGGCGGCTTCCTGGCGCTCGCTGGGCGCCGCCGGGTCAGGCACCGCCCGGTCGGGCGCCGGTGATACTGGTCACAGACGCACCGGCCTTCCCGTTCGCGCCCTTGCCCACCGGGGCAGCGCCCGCGGGGGCGGCGCCGGCCGGGCCTGGGGCGGCCGGGCCTGGGGCGGCCGGGCCTGGGGCGGCCGGGCCTGGGGCGGTCGCCCCGCTGGGCGCGGCACCGTCCCGGCTGACGTCGGTGTCCAGCCGCGGCCCGACACCGAGCTTCTCCTTGATCTTCTTCTCGATCTCGTTGGCCAGGTCCGGGTTGTCCCGCAGGAAGTTCCGGGCGTTCTCCTTGCCCTGCCCGAGCTGGTCGCCCTCGTAGGTGTACCAGGCACCGGACTTGCGCACGATCGACTGCTCGACCCCGAGGTCGATGAGCCCGCCTTCCCGGCTAATTCCCATTCCGAAAAGAATGTCGCATTCCGCGGTTTTGAATGGCGGCGCGCAATTGTGCACAACTACATCCTCGGCGACCAGGTTATGCAGGTCCGCCACCTCTACATCGAACGTGCGGCGACGGCGAGCAGGCAGGATCTCAGCGACCCGGGAGAACCAGAGCTGGTCGGCCAGGATGTCCTGCAGGAAGGAGTCGTCGAGCCCGTCGGCTAGCCGCTGAACCCGGTCCCGGCGCAGCCGGGTGGCGCCCAGCACTACCCTCATGCCTCCTCGTGGGTCTCCCGAACCCTCACCGACCAGCCGGGCTGCCAGCTGGGCGGTCACCCCCATGCGCTCAAGGTGGGCGAGGATGGGCTGTACCAGCTCATCGCTGAGGTAGATGCGCTGCGATCCTCGGTAACGTCCGTCCCGCTCGGCGAGTTCACGCGTCACCACTTGGCCGCGCGGTCCCCACATCGGGATTGCGGCCGCGAACGCGGACACATTGTCCACCCCCGAAATCCGGACCTCCCATGACGCATGCTTACCCGAGATCCTGCGCCCGTTGATCAACCCACCTCGTTGCGCGCGCGGATCACGACGCTGGACGCTGCTCCCGATGCCCCAGCGAAGCAGCAGCCAGTGGAGCTGATAGGCAAGTTGCTCGGACGTGGTTGAGAAGCCGACCCGGATGCCGCCGGTCTGCTCACGTGAGACGTAGCCGTCCGACTCGAAGAGCCCGAAGATCAGGTTGCTGATGACCTCCGCCGAAACGTCGGGTGCGAAGAAGGCCGCAGGGAGCTTCTTGACGGGTGCCAAGTGGCCATAGATCCCCGCCCACCGGCAAAGCTCAAGAACCCCGTTCTTCTCGCCCGCCCGATGCGACAAGGCGACTGTTATCGGCTGACTCGTCGGCTTCGTCTCGCAGCCCAGGGTGGCTGCGATCCGGGCCGCATCCTGCCGCAGGGATTCCACGACATTTATGAACTGAACCGGCGTCTTACCCCCCACGTAGCCATCTCCGATGAGATAGCCGAGCAGCCTAGCGTGATCCGGTGGGATCGGTTCCTGCAAGCCGAACGCCAGGTAGACGCGAGGCCGGGCCAGCCGGTCCCCGCGAGCGAGTTCCCCAGCGGCACGCCAGCCATGCTCGGTAAGGATCTTATGATCAGGAGTTACCCAGAGCTCAGTACTATCGCGGAGCCTGATCCCGATGACATCCTGCTCGCCCTGGTCGAACCACGAGACGACCTCGCCCGCCTGCAGCACGCCGCTCTTATCGGTGGAGACCACGTGGATCGGAAGCCGCCCGTCCACGATCTCCTCGATGCGGTGGGCAACGCCGGTAACAGGATCGAAGACGCGAGTGCCTTCCGCGAGGCATTTGTTCTTAACGACTTTAATCCGGGTCCGGCTGCCAACCGCCTCGGTGCCGTCTTTAAGCGTTTCGATCCGCCGCACGTCCAGGCGTACCGAAGCGTAAAACTTCAGGGCTCGCCCGCCACTAGTAGTTTCCGGGCTGTTGTGCACCATGACGCCGTCAACGAAGTAATTGTGCGAACCCTCTACCTCGATGTCGAACCGGTTCATGGACCGCGTAGGCGGCTTCACACGGACGTTCAGGATCCTGGCCGGCACCAGTTGCATCTCGGCTGCCACGAACTCTGGCTCGACCCGGAACTGCCCGCGGAACCGCGGCAGGAGCTTGTACTCCATCGAGGGGTGGACGTAGGGCGCGATGAGCTTCTGGAATTTCTCTGACGCCGCCGTGGTGAACTGGAGGACAGCCATGTTCCGCGCCCCCCGCTCGGTGAGCTTGACATCGAGCCGGCGGGTGTCGCGCAGGTAATCCACCAGGCGTTTCCGGGACCCCGGGCTCATCGCCTGGACGCAGATCTCTA
This sequence comes from uncultured Actinomycetes bacterium, assembly GCA_963834515.1. GTDB lineage: Bacteria > Actinomycetota > Actinomycetes > Streptosporangiales > Streptosporangiaceae > RYN-230. The sequence goes on from CAWICB010000007.1 coordinate 1,221,695, forward strand.
TCCGGCCGGTGCCACCCTGCGTGCGCTCCTGGACGCCCTTCGACCGGAGCGTGAAGCACCCGTCGTCCATATACCAGACCGCGAGGGCGAAGGGGGTGAGCGCCTTCAGGTATTCCCAGCTGAGGTGCTTCTTGCCGTCCCCGAAATACACCGCTTCACGCAGCTCCGCCAGCTCCGGAAGCGGGCTGAAGTCGGCGAAGACCGCGCCCTTGGCGCTGGATCTCCGCGTGGACCCGATGTTCCCGAGCAGGCTGACCTTCCAGTCCAGGTATTCCGCCTGGGCGGCGCCGTGCCCCATCCGGAACCGGGTGCCTGACCGGCCGCGGAGGTTCGGTGAGAGGCTTCCGTCCCCCATCAGCGCGCCCAGGATGAGCTGCGTCTGCTGCCCGCTCAGCCTTCGCGGTTCGGTGAGGAGGACACGGTCACCTGGGATCAGCTCGCCTGCCTCGTGCCAGCCGCCGGGCGTCCGGACCAGGTGGTTTTCCGTCGCAGCGAACTGGGCCCTGCCGTTCCCCCCTGACTTGGCCACGGTGAACTGGAGAAAACGCTCGGCTGGGCCGTTGTTGAACCAGTTGACGATGCGGCGCGGAACGACCTGCCTGGTGCCCGGATCGTAGGACAGGACCTCGACTTCCCGGCGCTGGTTGACGATCTTGCCGATCTTCTCCTGCGTGCCGTCGGCCAGGGACACCCTGGTCGAGTACGACATGCAGCCGAACATGACCCCGACCTTTTCCCGCAGCTGATTAATAAAAATGGCGGTGGTCTTGGTCTGGTTTAGGGCGCCGGCGAGCTTACGCAGGGCCTGGGACATCAGCCGGGCCTGCAGGCCCACGTGGCTGTCCCCCATCTCCCCTTCGATCTCCGCGCGGGGCACCAGCGCAGCCACCGAGTCGATGACGACGACGTCGATGGCCCCGGAACGGATCAGCATGTCCGCGATCTCCAGCGCCTGCTCCCCGGTGTCGGGCTGGGAGACGAGCAGCGCGTCAGTGTCGACCCCGAGTTTCTGGGCATACTCCGGGTCCAGCGCGTGCTCGGCGTCGATGAACGCGGCGATCCCGCCTGCCTTCTGCGCGTTGGCCACGGCCTGAAGAGCGAGGGTGGTTTTGCCGCTTCCTTCAGGCCCGTAGATCTCGACCACCCGGCCGCGGGGCAGCCCGCCGATGCCCAGCGCGATGTCCAGCGCGATAGACCCGGTGGGGATGACTTCCATCGGGGCGCGGCTCTCCTCGCCGAGCCGCATGATCGAACCCCGGCCGAACTGCCGCTCGATCTGGGTCAGCGCGGTCTCCAGGGCCTTATCCCTGTCACCCCCGGTCCTGCTGACCATCCTGTCGCTGCCTGCCATGAAAACTCCCGTCCGGGTTCAGGGATGCTTGCTCGTTCGGTTGCCGGTCCAGACGCTACGCAGGAGCACCGACAGTTCCGCCGCCGGCGCGCCGGGCGTCATCGCACCGGGGCAACCGGACCGTGCGGGAGCACGGTCGTGCGGCGCTGGCTGTGCAGCCGCGCAGGGGCGGGTCATGCCACCCAGGCCCCTACCTTAGGCGAACAACTGTTCGAGCATGAACTCAACACGCCGGATCCACGGCGAAATTCTGCGCCCCGCCGGCCGGCACCGCACCGGGGTCATGGTCGCCGGTTCAGCGCAGCTTCTGCGGGACGTCGAACTCCTTGCAGACCGCCCGCCAAACGGTCTTGGCGTCCTGCCCGTCGGCCAGCGCCTGGTCCACGGTCCGCCCGCCCAGCCCGGCGAGGACATGGTCCTTGGCGACACTGCTCGCGTAGCTGTCGCCGAACTGGGCCCGCATCCGCTGCCAGAATTCGCTGAGCCGCACGATCCTCCCCCTGAACTGCACCTGTAGTCCGCACCCGGCCGGGAGCCGCCGGACACCGGCCTGCCCCACGCCCGGCCTGCCCGCGGCCATGCCGGTGAGGCTACCGGCGGCGGGCGGTAACCCCAACCTGGAAGTGAATCAAGAGCTACTGGAAGCGAATCAAGAGCGAATCAGAGGTATGTGATCAGCCTGGTGGGGAACGGTTCATACCGGGTGCCCGCACTGACGTGACTGGATTCAGGCTGGTCCCTGGGCACATCCGATTGGCATGGCTGGCCGGTCATTCCGGCCGGCTCGTACCCGCCTGGGGGCGCAGATGGACCCGTCAGCCAGCGGCGGTCCGCCGACCGCGCTGGCGCGGGACTCAGCCCGGCAGGCCGGGTCCGCCGCTCAGCCCGGGCGGCAGGCGCACACCGACGGCTTTGCGGTGGCCACGCTGGTCTCGGGGATCGTGCCGGCCGTCCCGGTCACCCTCGTTCTGGGCCCGGTGGCGCTGATCCGGATCAGCCGGACCGGGGCCCGCGGCCGGTCGCTGGCCATTACCGGGCTGGTGCTGGCTGGGCTGTGGATCATTGCCGGGGCGATCGCGGGCGCTGTTTTCCTCACCCACCACCAGACGGCCAAGCCGGCTGCGCTGCCCCGGGTTTTCCGCCTGCACACCGGCCAGTGCATCGACTCCGGGCCGAACGGGATCAGCAGCGTCACCGTGCTGTCCTGCACGCGGCCGCACGACGCGGAAGTGTTCGGCACGTTCCAGCTGGCCGGGCACCGCTATCCCGGCGCCGCGGCCGTCCTGCAGCAGGCCGACCGCGGCTGCGCCGCCCGGCTGACCGGCTACCTGAACCCGCAGCTGTCGCTGTCGTCGCTGACCGAGTCGTACGTCTACCCGGACGCAGGCGCCTGGGCGGCCGGTGAGCGGACCGTGGTCTGCACCGTGCGCAGCACGTCCGGCCAGCTCACCGGCTCGGTCCGGGCCGCGCCCGGCTAACCGGCTCGGTCCGGGCCGCGCCCGGCTAACCGGCTCGGCCCGGGCCGGCCCGGGCCGCGGAAAGCTCGCCCGCCCGCCGGCTGGTCAATCCTGTCGGTACCGCCGGGCAGTATGGAAGACATGCCCGCTTCCCCCGGCCGGGACCCCATGGAAGGGTTCAGCGCGGTCACCCGCGACTGGTTCACGGCTGCGTTCGCTGCGCCCACCGAGGCCCAGGCCGAGGCCTGGGCGGCCATTGGCAAGGGCGAGAACACCCTGGTGGTCGCGCCGACCGGGTCGGGCAAGACGCTGGCCGCGTTCCTCTGGGCGCTGGACCGGCTGGCCGCCACCCCAACCCCCCACGATGCCAAACGCCGGTGCCGGGTGCTGTACATCTCGCCGCTCAAGGCCCTTGCCGTGGACATCGAGCGCAACCTGCGCGCCCCGCTCACCGGTATCCGGCACACGGCCCAGGCCATGGGAGCCGATGTGCCGGACATCCAGGTCGCGGTGCGCACCGGGGACAGCAGCCCGGAGGAACGCCGCCGGCTGGCCGCGCACCCGCCGGACATCCTGATCACCACGCCGGAGTCGCTGTTCCTGCTGCTGACGTCCAGGGCCCGGGACGCGCTGCGGGACGTGGACACGGTCATCGTGGACGAGGTGCACGCGCTGGCCGGCAGCAAGCGGGGCGCGCACCTGGCGCTGTCCCTGGAGCGGCTGGACGCGCTGGAGCCCGGCCGGGCGCCCGCCCAGCGGATCGGGCTGTCCGCCACGGTCCGGCCGGCCGAGCTGGTCGCGTCTTTCCTGGGCGGGGCCCGCCCGGTGACGGTGGCCGCCCCGCCCAGCCACAAGCAGCTTGACCTGCGCATCGTGGTGCCGGTCGAGGACATGGCCGACCTGGAGACCGGGGCCGGCCCGGAGACCCCGGACGGCCAGCCGCCGCGCCGGTCGATCTGGCCGCACGTGGAGGAACGGGTCCTCGACCTGATCGAGCAGCACCGGTCCACGATCGTGTTCGCCAACTCGCGGCGGCTGGCCGAGCGGCTCTGTGCCCGGCTCAACGAGCTGGCCGCGGAGCGCGCCGAGCTGCGGGCCGGCGGCCCACCGGCCGGGCCGGACCAGCCCGGGTCCGGGCCACCGGCCCAGATCATGGCCCAGGCCGGGGCGACCGGCGGTGCGCTGCCCGAGGTGGCGCGGGCGCACCACGGATCGGTATCCCGGCAGGAACGGGCCCAGATCGAGGAGGCACTCAAGGCCGGCCGGCTACCCGCCGTGGTGGCCACGTCGAGCCTGGAACTGGGCATCGACATGGGCGCGGTCGACCTGGTCGTCCAGGTGGAGTCCCCCCCGTCGGTGGCCAGTGGCCTGCAGCGCACCGGCCGGGCCGGCCACAACGTGGGCGATGTGTCCCGCGGCGTGATCTTCCCCAAGTACCAGGGTGACCTGGTGCAGGCGGCCGTCGTCGCGCGGCGGATGCAGGACGGCCAGATCGAGGCGCTGAGCGTCCCGCGCAACCCGCTCGACGTGCTGGCCCAGCAGATCGTGGCCATGACCGCGATGGACGACTGGCCGGTCGCGGACCTGGAGCAGGTGGTCCGGCGGGCCGCCCCGTTCGCCAGCCTGACCCGGCCGGTGCTGGAAGCGGTGCTGGACATGCTGGCCGGGCGCTATCCCAGCGAGGAGTTCGCCGAGCTGCGTCCCCGGCTGGTCTGGGACCGGACCACCGGCCTGCTGCACGGCCGGCCCGGTGCCCAGCGGCTGGCCGTGACCAGCGGCGGCACCATCCCCGACCGCGGCCTGTTCGGCGTGTTCCTGGCCGCGTCGCAGCGCGAGGCCAATGGGCGTAACTCGCACCGGGTCGGTGAGCTCGACGAGGAAATGGTCTACGAGTCCCGGGTCGGCGACGTCTTCGTGCTCGGCGCCAGCTCGTGGCGGATCGAGGACATCACCGCCGACCAGGTGCTAGTCTCCCCGGCGCCCGGCCAGCCGGGCAAGCTGCCGTTCTGGCACGGTGACGCACCAGGGCGGCCGGTGGAGCTGGGCCGGGCGCTCGGCGCGTACTGCCGTGAGCTGGCCAGCGCGAGCGAGCCGGACGCCATCAGCAGGCTCCGGGCCGACGGCCTGGACGAGCTGGCCGCCGCCAACCTGGTGCGCTACCTGGCCGACCAGCGGGCGGCGACCGGGTACGTGCCGGACGACCGCACGCTGGTGCTGGAACGATTCCGCGACGAGCTCGGCGACTGGCGGCTGGTGCTGCACAGCCCGTTCGGCGCGCCGGTGCACGCGCCCTGGGCGCTGGCCATCGCGGCCCGGCTGCGGGAGCGCTACCAGGGCATGGACGTGCAGGCCATGCACACCGACGACGGCATCGTGATCCGGGTGCCGGACACCGATGAGCCGCCGCCGGCCGGTATCGCCGAGCTGGCCCCGGAAGACGTGGAACAGCTGGTCACCAGCGAGCTGGGCAACTCGGCGCTGTTCGCGTCCCGGTTCCGCGAGTGCGCCGCCCGGGCGCTGCTGCTGCCCCGGCGCCAGCCCGGCCGCCGCAGCCCGCTGTGGCAGCAGCGGCAGCGGTCCGCCCAGCTGCTGTCGGTGGCCCGGAAGTACGGCACGTTCCCGATCGTGCTCGAGACGGTGCGGGAATGCCTGCAGGACGTGTTCGACGTGCCCGGCCTGGCCGGCCTGATGCGTGAGCTGGCCACCCGGCAGATCCGGCTGGTCGAGGTGGAGACACCGGCCCCGTCCCCGTTCGGCCGGTCCATGCTGTTCCGCTACGTCGGCGCGTTCATGTACGAGGGGGACGCACCGGTCGCCGAACGCCGCGCGCAGGCCCTGGCGCTGGACTCGGCGCTGCTGGCCGAGCTGCTCGGCCAGGCCGACTTGCGCGAGCTGCTCGACCCGGCGGTGGTGGCGGGCACCGAGCGGGAACTGCAGCGGCTGCAGCCCACCCGGGCCTGCCGGGACGCCGAGGACGTGGCCGACCTGCTGCGCGGCATCGGGCCGCTGTCCGCGGCCGAGGTGGCCGAGCGGTGCCAGGACCCTGGGGCCGCGGCAGCCTGGCTGGCCAGCCTGGCCGGCCAGCGCCGCACGCTGCAGATCCGGGTCGCGGGCGAGGCCCGCTGGGCGGCCATCGAGGACGCCGGGCGGCTGCGTGATGCGCTCGGCGTGCCGCTGCCGCCGGGGGTGCCGGCCGCGTTCGCCGAGCCGGTGGCCGACCCGCTCGGCGACCTGACCGCGCGGTACGCCCGGGGGCACGGCCCGTTCAGCACGGCCGACGTGGCCACCCGGTACGGGCTCGGGGTGGCCGTGGTCACCGGGACGCTGCGCCGGCTGTCAGCTGACGGCCGGATCGCCGAGGGTGAGTTCCTGCCTGGGCGTCGCGGCACCCAGTGGTGTGACACCGGGGTGCTGCGGCTGCTGCGCCGCCGCTGCCTGGCCAAGCTGCGCAAGGAAGCGGAACCGGTGCCGTCCGCCGCGCTGGCCCTGTTCCTCCCAGCCTGGCAGAACGCCGGTCACCCGCTTCCCGGGCCCGGCGCCGCGCCGCCCGGCCGGGCCGCCCGGCGGCCGCTGGCCGGGCCGGACCAGGTGTACGAGGCCGTCGACCAGCTGGCCGGGGCGGCGGTGCCGGCGTCCGCACTGGAGGCGCTGATCCTGCCCGGCCGGGTGCCGGGCTACCAGCCCGGCATGCTGGACGAGCTGACCGCCGCCGGCGAGATCGTCTGGTCCGGCGCGGGCGGCCTGCCCGGCGGGGACGGCTGGCTGGTGCTGGCGCCCGCCGACACCGCCCCGCTGCTGCTCCCCGCCCCCGGCGAGATCTCCATGACGCCGCTGCACGAGGCGGTGCTGAGCGCGCTGGGCGGGGGCGGCGGGCTGTTCTTCCGGATGCTCGCGGACCGGGCCATCGCGCTGCTGGCCGAGCCGGACCGGGCGGCGGCCAGCGACACCGCGCTGGCCGCCGCGATCTGGGACCTGGTCTGGGCGGGCCAGCTGAGCAACGACACACTGGCCCCGGTGCGCACCGTGCTGGGCACCGGCCGCCCGGTGGCACCAGACAGCGCGGCTCCCGGCCAGCTGGCCAGCGGGACGGGCGGCAGCAGGCCCGGCGCAGAGCTGGGCGGGCCGGTTCCGCGGCGGCGGGGCGCGGGCCGGGCAGGCGGCCGGCGGCCCGGCTTCGGCCGTCCAGCGCTGCCCAGCCGGACCGGGCCACCCACCGTCTCCGGGCGCTGGTTCCTGGTCCCCGCCGCCGACCCGGACCCGACCAAACGGCTGCACGCGGCCGCCCGCACGCTGCTCGACCGGCACGGCATCCTGATCCGGGGCGCCGTGGCCACGGAACGCGTGCCGGGCGGATTCGCGGCCATCTACCCCGTGCTCCGCGCGATGGAGGACGCGGGCCAGTGCCGCCGCGGCTACTTCGTGGAAGGCCTGGGCGCGGCCCAGTTCGCGCTGCCCGGGGCGGTGGACCGGATGCGCGCCATGGCGGCGGACGCCGCCATCGGCGGCCACGCCGGGGCGGACGGGGCCGGGCGGGAGAGCGCCGGCGGCTCCGCGGCCAGCCCGGTCGTGCTGGCCGCGGGCGACCCGGCCAACCCGTTCGGGGCGGCGCTGCCCTGGCCGGACCGGCCGGATGAGACACCGGGCGGGCACCGCCCGGGCCGTAAGGCCGGCGCCCTGGTCGTGCTGGCCAGCGGCCGGCTGGTGCTCTACGTCGAGCGGGGCGGCAAGACCGTGCTGTCCTGGACCAGCGACCCCGCGGTACTCGGCCCGGCGGCCGCGGCGCTGGCGGGCGCGGCGCGCGGCGGTGCGCTCGGCCGGCTGACCATCGAACGGGCCGACGGGGCCGCGGTGCGCGACTCGCCGCTGGCCTGCGCGCTCGAGGAGGCTGGCTTCCGGGCCACCCCGCGTGGCCTGCGGCTGCGCCGGTAGCGGATCACCCGCGCCGCCGGGCACTATTCTCCGCGGCACACTTCGCCGGGGTACGGTTCTCGAAGCACAGGTTTTCCGCGGCACAGGTTTTCCGCGGCGCAGGTCCTCCGGAACACAGGTTCTCCGGAACACAGGTTCTCCGGAGCACAGTGGCCTGGGCCCGGTGGCTCGGCACTGGCCCGTGCCCATCCCCGGACGGCGGAACGGGAGGAAGCAGTGGCCAACGCGCAGGGCATCGACGTCTCGGGCTACCAGGGCACGTTCGACTGGCAGGCAGAAAAGGGCTCGATCTCGTTCGCCTTCGCCAAGGCGACCGAGGGATCCACGATCACCGACCCGGAGTTCGCGCGGAACTGGCAGCAGATCAAGGCCATCGGGATCGTTCGCGGCGCGTATCACTTCGCCCATCCCAAAGACGGCGCGGCCACTGATGCCCGGGCTTTCCTGGCTGTGGTCCGCGCGCAGGGGCTGGCGCCTGGTGACATGCTCGCACTGGACCTGGAGGTCAGCGACGGGCTGGCCCCGGCTCAGGTCGCCGCGTACGCGCGGAACTGGTGCGCCGAAGTCCGGTCAGCGACTGGGCGCACGCCGATCGTGTACACGTTCATCGACTTCGCCCTCGAGGGGAACTGCGCCGGCCTGGGCGGCCACCCGCTGTGGATCGCGGACCCGTCCAGCCCGCCCGGTGACCCCACCGTCCCGAAGCCCTGGACAACCTGGGCGTTTCACCAGTACACCACGTCGGTCGTGGACCGTGACGTGTTCAATGGCGACACGGCGGCGCTGCATAGGTTCGCCGGCCCGGCACCGGTACATCAGGAGGAGCACGAAGTGCAGACCGGAACCCTCGTCAACGGCGCGAACGCCGTCACGCCGATCTCCGTCCCGTTCGGGAGCGCCAAGGAAATCGGGTTCGCCTGCGACAACGGGCTGCAGAAACTGCCCGCCGCGCACCTGCGGGTCGCGGTCTGGGCGGGCAGCTGGGTGGTGCACAACCCGGTCGTGGTGGAGAGCAGCCGGGGCCAGACCGTGATCAGGTTCAGCAAGCCCGGGTCCACCTCGGTCGTGTCCGTGCAGCGCCTGGACGCCGGCGACGTCAACGTGAGCTACCAGATCTCCTGAGGTTCAGCCGCGTCCCGGCGCGGGCACGGCGCTAGACGGCCTGGCGCAGCGGCACCTCGGGGTCGAACTCGGCTGGGGCCGGGCCCCGGCCGAAGTGGTGCGCGAGCGCAGCGACGGACCGGCTGGCGGCGCGGCCGTCCCCGTAGGGGTTGACCGCACCGGCCATGGCCGCGTACGCGTCCGGGTCCGTGAGCAGCTGGTTGGTGGTCTTCACGATGAGGTCGTGGTCGGTGCCGACGAGCCGGACCGTGCCCGCCCGGACCGCTTCCGGCCGCTCGGTGGTGTCCCGCATGACCAGCACCGGCTTGCCCAGGCTGGGTCCCTCTTCCTGCACCCCGCCGCTGTCGGTGAGGATCAGGGTGGCCCGGTTCATCAGCCGGGCGAAGCCGCCGTAGGGCAGCGGGCCGGTGACCGTGACGTTGGGCAGGTGGCCGATAGCGGGCAGCACGGCCTCGCGGACCAGCGGGTTGGCGTGCATGGGGAAGACCACCCGCACGTCCGGGTGGGCCGCGGCGACGGCGGCCAGGGCCCCGGCCGCCTCCCGCATCGGGTGCCCCCAGGACTCCCGGCGGTGCGCGGTGACCAGCAGCACGGGGGCCCGGTCGGCGTCCAGGCCGGACAGCGCCGGGTCACCGTAACCGTGCCCGCCGGATGACGCCCAGAGCAGGGCGTCGATGACCGTGTTGCCGGTGACGGTGATGGCGGACGGGTGCACGTTCTCGGCCATCAGGTTGGCCCGGCTGACCACGGTCGGGGCCAGGTGCAGGGTGGCCAGCTGGGTGGCCAGGCGGCGGTTGATCTCCTCCGGGTACGGCGAGTAAGGATCGTCTGTGCGCAGCCCGGCTTCCAGGTGCACGACCGGGATCTTCTCGTAGAACGCGGCCAGCGCGGCGGCGAACACAGTGGTGGTGTCGCCCTGCACCAGCACGGCGTCCGGGCGGTGCGCGGCCAGCAGGTCCTGCACGCCGGCCAGGGCGCGGGTGGTGATGCCGGTCAGCGTCTGCCCCGGCTGATGGATGTCCAGATCGAAGTCGGGAGTGATCCCGAAGACCTCGTTGACCTGGTCGAGCATGGAGCGGTGCTGTCCGGTGACGGCCACCAGCGGGGTGAACAGCGGGGAGCGGTGCAGCGCCCGGATCACCGGCGCGACCTTGATGGCTTCCGGCCGGGTGCCGTAGGCCACCATGATGCGCAGCGGGGCGGCCGTCTCCCAGCCACGGCCGGGAACGCTGCTCAGAGTGTGCGTGCTGGACATGAATCCTCCGTGCTGGGGATAGGTGTGCCGGGCCATGCGGGCACGGCGGCCGGCCAGCTGGCGGCGGCGGACTGGTTGATCAGCTGCGGGCAGCGGCCCGCGCGGTTAGCGGCGGGCTCCGCCCGGCCACGGCCGGGGTCACGTGGATGCCGGTGAACTGGGCCAGCGAGTCTTCGCAGTACAGGCCCAGGGACCCGGCCAGGTAGGGATGGTGCCGGTCGGTGTACCGGGTGAGCAGGTGGCCGCCGACCCGGATGGTGATGGTGGCGCCGGCCTGGGTTATCTGCACCCGGTGCGGGCGGCCGACCGGGAACGCCCGGGTGCGCCCGGAGGCGAGGAAGCGTTCGCCGCCCGGATAGGCCGGGTCCTGCTTGGAGAGCACCCAGCCGTGCGCTTCCAGGGTCAGCGCGTAGAAGCGCCGGCTGGACGTGTAATGCCACAGCACCCAGCCGACCTCCCAGGGGTGCGGCGGCCGGCCGCGCCCTGGCGGAGCTGGCGGATCGTGCGCACGGTGAGTGCGGCCGTGAAGTCCCGGTACTGCCGCGCCGAGACGAGCAACGCGGCGTGGGTGCCGGCCGGGCTGGTGGCCCGGGCCGGGGACAGCGTGACCGGCCCGGGCACGGTGCCGGTGACCCGCCCCTGCCCGGTGAACACGGTGAGCCAGGGGCGGCCGGCCGGGGACCGGCCCGTCAGCCCCAGCACGGCCACGGCGGCCAGGCCGGCGGCGGCCACCGCGGCCACGGCCAGCCGGCGGCGGCGCCCCCGCCCCGGCCGCGGCGCGGGCGGCCCGGACCCCGCCGCCGGTGAACCTGGCCCAGCCGGCCCGGCCGGGGTGGTCAGCGCCGGCCCATAGCCACCGCCCGCCCCGGCCATGGCCAGGACGGGGCTGGCCGCCGGAACCAGGCTGGCCGCCAGAACCGGGCTGGCCGCCGGAACGTGGGCGGCGGGTCTCTCGGCGACCCGGGCCGTCTTGGCCCACCCGGTGCGGCCCCGGATCGCCCGGACGACCGCCCACCACCCCGCGGCGTAGCACAGCATGCTGTAGGCCACGTACACGTGGGCCAGCCCGGCCGCCGTCCGCAGCCGCAGCCCGGTGGCCCGCTCCCGGCGCCAGTACACCACGCTGAAGACCAGCGCGGGCCCCACGCTCAGCAGGTAGGTCACGGCCAGCCACCAGCCGAACGGATGGTGCCCGGTGGCCGCGAGCACCGCGCAGTAGACCATGCCGACCGCGAATGAGGCGGTGAGCAAGGAGGCGATGAGCACGATGGCCGGGGTGGTCAGCACGTACAGCAGGTCGGTGCGGCCCCGGTAGCGGCTGCGCAGCACGGCCGGGATGAGCCGCCACGCCTGCAGGTTGCCCTGGAACCAGCGGGACCGCTGGCGGACGAGCCGCCTGGGCTCGACGACGCCCTGCTGGTGCACCCAGGCCGTGGGGCAGTACTCATTGCGCCACCCGGTCACGGCCAGCCGCACGCCCAGGTCGAGGTCCTCGGTCAGGCTGCGGGTCCAGGGCCCGGGCCCGAGCGACCGCAGCGCCGACAGGCGGCAGAACTGGCCGTTGCCGCCCAGCCCCACACTGCCCAGGTGCCGGCGTCCCTGCTGGAACACCTCGGTGTAGATGACGAACTCCATGTCCTGCATCCGGGCCAGCACGCTCTGACCGCGGTTGCTGATCCGGATGCCGATCTGCACCGCGCCCACACCGGGGTCGTCGAAGTACGGGCCGACCTCGCCGATCGCATGCGGGTCGAGACGGCCGTCGGCGTCCACCACCGTGATGATCACGCTGTCCGGGTCCCGGCCGGCTAGCCGCCCGCTGCCGGCCAGGTAGCGCAGGGCCGCGTTCAGCGCCTCACCCTTGCCCTGCCGGGCCTCGGGCGGGCGGCGGCGGAGCAGCCAGACCCGCTCATCGGCTACCCCAGACACGGCGGCTGCCGTCCCGTCGTCCGAGCCGTCATCGATGACCAGGACCGCAACGTGGCCACCGGGCACGGCCAGCAGCCGGCGCAGGCTGCGCTCGATGACCAGCTCCTCATTAAGGCAGGGCATGAGGAAGACGAACAGCTTCTCCCTGGCCGCCAGCCCCGGGTCGGCGGCCAGGGCCACCGGGCGCCGGGACAGCGCCAGCATGCCGAAGCCGTAGCAGATGCTCAGCACGACCAGCGCGGCGGCCAGCCAGGGCAGCGGCCCGTCCCAGCCGAGCTGCCCGGCCGCGGTCACCGCGGCCAGGCCCGGGGCGGCGGGCATGCTGATCACGGGTGGCCAGTGGGCTGCTGGGCGGCGCGCCTGGTGTGCATCCGCAGTACGTAGCCGGTCAGGGACAGCGCGACGAACGTGACCAGGTACAGCCCGAACAGGGCGCCCGCGCCGTCCAGCAGCAGCCGCGCGGCCAGGAACAGCCCCGGGCCGGTGGGCAGCGCGGCTGCGGCCCCCGCCATTGCGAGGCCGGCCAGGCTGGCCGAGTAATGCATCAGATCCTCCCGAGTGGAGCGCTGGGCCCGCATTCTGCGTGTGGCAACCAGTGACCTGATATCAACGTTAGGTAGTCAAGCTCGGCCATGACTGGGCCGGAGGGGTGGCCTGGCCTACCTCATTTGGCGGAAATGTGAGCGCTCTCAAAGGAGCCCGGCCAGCGCACGGCCAGCCGGTCCGGCTTGCGGAACACCAGGCCCTGCGGTGCGGGCTGGCCCGGCTCCAGCGCCACCCCGGGCAGCCGGAGCACCGCGCTGAGCGCGGCCTGGGCCTCCAGCCGGGCCAGGTGCACGCCGAGGCAGAAGTGCGGGCCGCGGGCGAACGCCAGGTGCCGGTTCGCGTTGTCCCGGCGGACCGAGAACCGGTCCGGCTCGCTGAACATGGCCGGGTCCCGGCCCGCTCCGGCCAGCGAGACGGTCACCAGGTCACCGTGCCGGATGGCCGCGCCGCCCAGCGCGATGTCCCGGGTCGCGTAGCGGTCCACCACGGCCGCGGCCGGTTCCAGCCGCAGCGACTCCTCGATGGCATTGGCCAGCAGGCCCGGGTCCTCGCGGACCAGCCGCAGCTGGCCCGGGTGGCTGAGCAGGTGCCAGGCCGCGTTGGTGATCATTCCCTCGGTGGTCTCGATGCCGCCGAACATGAGCACCGCCGCGTCAGACACGGCCTCGGCGCTGCTCAGCCCCGCCGCTGACCGCCCGCCAGGGCCCGCGACAGCCGCGGCCAGCAGCGACTCATCCACGTCCCCGGCCGCAATGACCCCGTGTACCCGCGCCGCGAGGTCGCCGAACGCGGCCGCACCCGCCGCGGCCGGCTCGGCGGCCGGCGCCGCAGCCAGCCCGGACACCGCCGCCACGATCGCGTCGTACCAGGCCAGGATGACCTCGGGCGGTGTCCCGGCCAGGCCGAGCAGCCGGGCCACGACCACGGTCGCCAGCGGCCCGGCCAGGCTCCGGCGCAGCTCGGCCTGGCCGTCCGGGCGGAACGCCGCGACCAGCCGGCCGGCCTCCGCGGTGACGAACCCGGCCAGCCGGCCGCGCACCTCGGCCGGGCTGAACGGGCCACTGAACGGCCGCCGGTGCCGGTCGTGCGCCGCGCCGTCCAGCGACAGCATGCTCGGCCCCACCACGCGAGCGGTCGAGAACCGCGGGTCGTCCACGGTGAACGCGGCGCTGTCCCGCAGCACCCGGGTGGCCAGGTCGTAGCGGGTCACCAGCCAGCCGTTGAGCACCGGCAGCCAGGACACCGGCTCGGCCGCGCGGAGCCGGGCCAGCACCTGGTGCAGGTCCGGGCCGGCCAGGCCGGCCAGCTGGACGGCCCTGCCGAGCGGGAAGCCGCCACGGCCCGCCGCGGCGGCGGGCGGGCCGGGCTGGGTACCAGTCATACTGGTGACGCTACCGGGGCAACTCCGGGCGCCGCTCGTTCGTCATGAGCTGGCGACAGGGGAGGCGGTGCGATGGCGGGCACGCCGAGCGGAGCGGACCTGGAGCGGTTGCTGGCCGAGCGCGGCCCCCAGCTGATGCGGGTGGCCATCGCGCTGGCCGGCGGCCGCGACGCCGGTGAGGACCTGCTGCAGGCCGCGCTGGAACGGGTGCTCAGGAAACCGCGGCAGGTGGACTCGGACACCGAGGGCTACCTGCGCCAGGTGCTGTACAACCTGGCCGCGGACGGCTGGCGGCGCCACGGCCGGTGGCAGCAGCGGCTGCCGCTGCTCCGCGCCCAGGCCACCGCCCGGGCCAGCACGCAGCAGGCCGACGGCGCCGACGTGGTCGACGTGCGCGACGCGCTGGTCCGGCTGCTGCGCCAGCTGCCGGCCCGGCAGCGCGCGGTGATCGTGCTCCGGTACTGGGAGCAGCGCACCGAGGCCGAGACCGCCGCGCTGCTCGGCTGCTCCCAAGGCACGGTCAAGTCTGCCGCCTCGCGGGGGCTGCGGCAGTTGCGGGAACTGGCCGGGGCCCGCGCCGACCTGGGCTTCGAGCTCGCGGAGGGAACGTCATGAGCACCGATCTGCAGGACCAGCTGCGGGAGGGCCTGGACCGGCTGACGGCCGGCGCGGCCATACCGGACGGGCTGGTCGGGCGGGCCCAGCAGCGCAACCGGCAGCGCCGGATCAGGATCCGGGCCGCCATCGCGGCCGGCACCGCGGTGGCCGCCGCGGCCGCCGTCACGGTCAGCCTGGCCGTCAGCCGGACCGGGCCACCCAGCGCGCCGGTACGCGCGCAGACCATCGCCGACGTGGTCACCCGGACCGAGCGGGCGCTGGCTAACGAAGCCAACCAGGGCAGCGCGATCCAGGTGACGCGGCTCAGCGGCCGCAACGCGACATTCGGGCTGATCGCGCTCGCCCCCAACGGGCCCTTCGCGAACCCGAGCCCCGCCCAGCGGCTGCCGGGCGCGCCTGCCGCAGTGACTGCCCAGCGTATGGTGTCCTGGATCTATCGCGATCTGTGGCTGCAGGAAGGCTTCTCGGCCGCGGGCCGGCTGGTCTTCGTCAATGCCAACGGCCCGATCACCCTGCGCTCCGGGAAGCAGGTGGCGGGGAACTACGGGGCGGCGTACCCGGTGCACGTCCGGTGGCGCACCGTCTTGGGCGGCGTATCGGGCCCGGCACCTGGGCTGAGCTGCCAAACCTTCCCATCTGCGTTCCCGAGCTGGCGGGCCACCATCACCAAGGCGCTGTCCTGCGGGCTGTACCGGCTGAGCGGACGGCAGTGGGTGGACGGCGTGGATGCCATGACCCTGGTCGCCCAGCCGCGCGGGATGGGATTCCGCGACACGATCTGGGTCGATCCTGCGACCTACCTGCCGGTGCGGACAAGCACGACGTTCCTGTCCGGGCCCGGCGGGGACGAGCAGCTGGTGACTGACTTCAGCTTCCTGCCGCCGACCCGGGCCAACCTGGCCGCGCTGCACGCGGCGCAGCGCCGCGCGTCGATCCCGGCCACGTTCCGGCTGCTGCCGCGCAAGTACGTGATCCTGGCCGGCGGCGTCTAACGCCAGCCACGGCCGGGCGGCATCACGGGCCGGCCACCGACGCCAGCAGGCCGGCCCGGGCCTGGTCCACCGCGGCCAGGATGGCACCGCGCAGCACCGGCCGGCCGGTCACCCCGGTGGGCACCACGGCCGGCCGGGCCGGGCAGATCCGGCCCACCTCGGCCGCCACCCGGCTGGCCAGCGCGGTCCCGCCGGCCAGCCCGACCTCGCCGCCGAGCACGACCAGGCCAGGGTCGAGCACCACGCAGACCGCGGCCAGCCCGGTGGCCACCCGGCCGGCCAGCTCGGTGAGCAGCGCGCTGCCCCGCTCGTCACCGGCCTCGGCCGCGGCCACCGCCGCCTGCACCGCGGCGGCCGCGCCGGGGGCGTCGAAGCCGTAGCCGGCCGCGAGCGGGCGGAGCGCCTGCGCGCCGACCAGGGACTGGAACGCGCCGGTGGCCGGGTGCCCGATGTCCTGCGGCAGCGGCACGCCGGGCACCGGGAGATAGCCGATCTCACCGGCCGCGCCCGCCACCCCACGGTGCACCCGGCCGCCGATGATAGTGGCCAGCCCCAGGCCGACCCCGATCCACATCAGCACGAAGTCGTCGGCCCCCTGGGCCGCCCCTTCGGCTCGCTCCGCCATCGCGGCCAGGTTGACGTCGTTCTCGATCGTCACCGGCTGGCCCAGGTCGGTGCGCAGCGCGTCGAGTACCCCCTCGTGCCAGGCGGGCAGGTTTACCGCCAGCCACGGGTCGCCGGTCCTTGGGTCCAGCACGCCCGGGGTCCCGATGACCAGGGCGCTCAGCTGGGATATCGCCACCCCGGCCGCGCGGCACGCGGTAGCCACCGCGCCGCGGACCAGCTCGACCGGGTTGCTGGTGCCGTTGGGGTCCACGCTGACCTGGGTGACCACCTGCCCGGTGATGTCGGCCACCCCCGCGCTGACCTCGTCGTGCTCCACGTGCAGCCCGGCCACGTAGGCGCTGGACGGCACGACCGCGTACAGCGCCGCGTTCGGCCCGCGCCCGCCGGCCTGCTCGCCTACGGTGACGACCAGGCCGCGTTCCTCCAGCCGGGCCAGCAGCTGCGACGCGGTCACTTTGGACAGCCCGGTCCGCTCGCCGATCTGCGCCCGCGTCATGGGGCCGCTGGCCAGCAGCTGCTCCAGCGCGGCGCGGTCGTTCAGCTCGCGCAGCAGCCGCGGCGTCCCGGGCCGTGGTTCCATGCCTCTCCTCGCCTCCGTGACAGCTCCCCCCAGCACCGACCGGGGCCGAACAGGCACCCGGGCTGAATTCTGTCTCAATCTCGCAACGGGATCTATCTAATAGGAAACTTTACTGTTAGTTTCAGCGCAGAGTTTCTCAGGGTCAACCCAGACAGCGCCAGCCTAGACGGCCGACGGCGGCGGAACGCCCTGAGATCACCAGCTAGCTGCGAGAAGTGCTCAGGGTCGAAGCCGGAAGGGAGATCCAGCAGTGAAATTGACCAGACCGGCCGCCCGCGTTCGGCGCGGCCGCCATACTCGCCGGGGCGGCGGCGGGCTGCGGCTCAGGGAGCAGCAGCTCGGCCGGCAGCTCCGCGGCCGTGCCCACGAAACTTGTCGTCTGGCGGATGGGGGCGTCGGTGCCGTCCCAGGTCACCTGGATGAAGGGGGTCGTGGCCCAGTTCCACAAGAAGTTCCCGCAGTACAAGAACACCAAGGTGACCGTGGACTGGATCCCGTGGACGAACCGGGTCACCGACTGGACCAACGCGCTGTCCAGCGGCAAGGGCGGCCCGGACATCACCGAGCTGGGCAACACCGACACCCCGGGGATCGCCGCCCAGGGCGCGCTGGCCGACGTGACCAGCAACGTGAAGGCGTGGTCCTACGGGTCCGGGATCATCGCCGGCAACCTGGCCAACGACACGGTGAACGGGCAGACCTACGCGGTGCCGTGGTTCGGCGGCGTGCGGGGCATCTGGTACCGCAAGGACGAGTTCGCCAAGGCCGGCCTCACCTCGCCGCCCACCACCTGGGCCGGGCTGGCCAGCGACGCCAAGCTGCTGCAGAAGAAGTTCCCCGGCACATACGGGTTCGGTGCGCCGAGTGACTACACGAACGCGATCGTCAGCTTCATCTGGGGCGCGGGCGGCCAGGTGGCCACCGAGAGCGGCGGCAAGTGGACGGCCAAGCTGACCACGCCGCAGTCCGAGGCGGGCATCAAGTTCTACGCCGACCTGTACCTGACCCAGCACGTCTCCCCGGCCAAGTACATCGGCGAAACCGAGCTGGGCGCGCCCGGCGCAACCTCGGGCGGCTCCAACGAGGACTTCGCCCTGGGCAAGCTGGACATGTACATCGACGGCCCGTGGGCGCAGTCCGAGCTCACCGCGGTGAGCAAGAAGTACGAGTCCGACTGGGCCTCCTTCCCCATCCCGAGCCAGGCCGGGCCCACCCCGGCCCCGGCCTTCTCCGGCGGCTCGGACCTCGGTGTCTGGGCCAAGAGCAAGTACAAGCAGGCGGACACAGCACCTACACGCTGCCGATCTACGTGACTTACTTCTTCGGCCGCGGCGGCGCGGAGTGGGGGCCGATCATGGCCGCGTCCACCCTGTACACCATCCCGGTGGTGGTGTTCTTCCTGCTCGTGCAGCGCCGGATGACCGGCGGGCTGGTCGCCGGGGCGGTGAAGGGGTGAGCGCCGGGCTCTCCGATCCGGTGCTGGAAAAGCTGGCCGACGCGGTGCTGATCCCGCCGTTCCCCGGGCACAGCGCGCCGCGCTGGGTGCTCGACGCGCTGGAGCACGGGCTGGCCGGGGTGACCATCTTCGGCCCGAACATCGCCGGGCCGGAGCAGCTGGCCGCGCTGACCGCGCAGCTCCGCCGGGCGGGCGGGCAGCCACTGGTGGCCATCGACGAGGAGGGCGGCGACGTCACCCGGATCGATCACCTGACCGGCAGCCCGTACCCGGGCAACGCGGCACTCGGCGCAGTGGACGACGTGGCGGTGACCACCGCGGTGCACCGGGCCCTGGGCCAGGACCTGGCCGAACTGGGTATCACGGTCAACCTGGCCCCGTCGGTGGACGTGAACACCGCGTCCGACAACCCGGTCATCGGGATCCGGTCGTTCGGCTCCGACCCGGCCCTGGTGGCCCGGCACGCCGCGGCCGCGGTCAGCGGCCTGCAGGCGGCCGGGGTGGCCGCGTGCGCCAAGCACTTCCCCGGGCACGGCAGCACCAGCGCGGACACCCATCACCGGATCGTCACCGTCGAGGCGGGCCTGGGCACGCTGCGCCGCCGGGACCTGGTCCCGTTCATGGCGGCCATCGCCGCCGGGGTGCGCGGGGTGATGCCCGGGCACCTGCGGGTGCCCGAGCTGACCGGCGAGCTGCCTGCCACGCTGTCCGCCGCCGCGCAGACCGGCCTGCTCCGCGGTGAGCTGGGCTTCACCGGGGTGATCATCTCGGACGCGCTGGAGATGCGCGCGGTGAGCGGGGTATACGGCCTGCCCGAGGCGGCGGTGCGCGCGGTGGCGGCCGGCACCGACCTGCTCTGCCTGGGCCGGGACACCGGCCAGGACGGCTACCTGGCCGTCCGCGGCGCGCTGGCCGGGGCGCTGGCCAGCGGGCGGCTGCCCGCCGCGCGGCTGGAGGAAGCCGAGCGCAGCGTGGCCCGGCTGCGCGGCTGGCTGGCCGGGCAGCCGGATGCCCGGGCCGCCGCGGACGGGCCGGCTGGTAACGCCGGGGCAGCTGGGGACGGCGCAGCTCGGGACGGCGCAGCTCGGGATGGCGCAGCGGCCCGGGCGGAGCGGGCCAGGATCGGGCTGGCCGCGGCCCGCCGGGCCATCCGGGCGTCCGCCCCGCCGCGCCCGCTGGCCGACCCGGTCGTGCTGCAGCTCGGCGCGCCGGAGAACATCGCGGTGGGCAGCGTGCCGTGGGGGCTAGCCCCCTGGGTGCCGACCAGCCGTATCCAGCAGGCCCCGGCCAGCCTGGCCGACAGCGAGACGGTGGCGGTCATCGACGCGGCGCTGGCCGCATCGGACGGCCGGCCACTGGTCGTGGTGGTCCGCGACGCGCACCGGCATCCAGCGGCACGGGCGGTGGTCACCGGCCTGCTCGCGGCCCGCCCGGACGTGGTCGTGGTGGACATGGGCCTGCCGTACTGGCAGCCACCGGTCGGATTGCACCTGGCCACGTACGGCGCCGCCCGGGCCAGCGCCCAGGCGGCGGCCGAGCTTCTCGGGCTCACCCGCTGACCGGCCGGCCAGAAAACCCGCTCGCCAGGTGATTTCCTACTAAACGGGATCGCATTTCGGCCCCGCCTGGCCCGGCCACCACCCGGCAAGCTGCATAATGCTGGACATGAGGCTCTCTGCCCGTGCTGACTACGCACTGCGCGCCGCGGTGGAACTCGCGGCCGCCGACGGCGGTCACGTCACTGCCGAGCAGCTGGCGCGGGCTCAGCACATCCCGGGGAAGTTCCTGGAGGCGATCCTGACCCAGCTCCGCCGGGCCGGCCTGGTCCGCAGCCAGCGCGGCCCGGAGGGTGGCTTCTGGCTGGCCAAGCCGGCCGCCGACATCGCGCTGGCCGACATCATCCGGGCCATCGACGGCCAGCTGGTCGGCGTGCGCGGTGAGCGCCCGGAGAACATCGGCTACATCGGCGTGGCCGAGCCGCTGCAGAGCGTCTGGATCGCGCTGCGCGCCAACGAACGGGCCATCCTCGAGGAAGTGACCCTGGAGCACATCGCCACCGGGCGGCTGCCGGAACGGGTCCTTGAGCTGACCAACGACCCGCGCGCCTGGGCCTGAGCCGATATCCGGTTGGCCAGCTGGCCCGCGGCTGCCAGCATGCCTAGGGTGAGCGGGCCAGCCTGGAGTGACGAGGTCGGGGCAGCCGACTGGATCGCCGGCCGGCTGCTGCCGCTGGCCGCGGGCCAGGTGACGTCGGTGGTGCCCGCCGGTTTCGAGGCTTACTCCCGGGTGCTGCACCCGGCCGAGGAACCCGGTACGGGTGACCGGCTGGTGCGCTGGGCCGAGGTGGCGGCGTGGAGCGGGCGGCCGCTGCGCCGGGACGCCCAGTTCCATTCCGTCGCGCCGCCGCCGGTGCGGCCCGGCAGGCCCGCCCCATAGGCCAGCCAGGGGCCACGGGAGGGCTCGCTGTACCCCGCCGGACGCGCTGGTGCTGGCTAGCCTGGCCCGGGACTGGACGGCAGCCGGGACGGGTCAGCTGCTGGTGCGGAGGTCTGCGCCTACCTCACGTGCGAGCTGATCGGGCTGGTGGGCGGCTAGCGGCCAGGCTTAACGGTCAGACCGGGACCATGTCGGTCACGTCGCGGATCCGCTTGGTGACCTCGTCGAAGGCCGGGTGGTCCTCGTTCATGCCAACCGGGCGGAGCACCGGCCTGGAGTCCAGCCCGCGCGCGTGCCCAGCAGGCACCCGCAGCTCCGGCCGGACCTCGACACCGAACGCGCCGGCCGCCGGGAGCTCGTCCAGGCTGTGCTCGCCGTTGGCGGCCGGGACCCGGCCCGCCGGGGTGAGCACCCCAGACTCGTTCTGCAGCTCAGCCAGGGCGAAGCTGTCCGAGACCTCACCCAGCACATGGGACAGCGGGGTGTTCAGCGCCGAGCAGATGGCCGCGAGCAGCTCGGAGGAGGCTTCCTTCTGGCCGCGCTCTACCTCGGACAGGTAGCCGAGAGACACCCGGGCCGCTGCGGAAACCTCGCGGAGGGTGCGACCCTGCCGCTGACGTAGCCGCCGCAGCACGTCACCAAGCAAGTGACGAAGCAGGACCATCGCCGCACTCCCTTCCGCGAAGTGTCTCTTTCATTAGCACCACCGTACCCGCCCTTACCGACAGTAGGGACAGCACCCGTGGCCGTGTTCGCTGCTAACGTAACACTGTAATCATCGGGTCTCTTCCCGCATCATGACAAGGAGCAACGCCAGGGCTTCGGTGACAGTTTGGCCGCGGATGTCGTTCCTGCTCCCGGCCAGGCCGAGCCGGCGGACCCGGGTTCGCTGGGCCGTGTCCCCCCCGGTGGCGGCCACGTACACCGTGCCCACCGGCTTCCCCTCGGCCGGATCAGGGCCCGCTACCCCCGTAGTGGCCAGCCCGAACGTAGCCCCCAGCCGGGCCCGCGCCCCCGCCGCCATGGCCTGCGCCGTCTCGGCCGAGACCGCGCCGCAGCTGTCCAGCACCGCCTGGTCCACGCCCAGCAAGCTGGCCTTGAGGTCCGTGGCATAGGCCACGATGCCGCCGCGGAACACCACCGAGGCGCCGGGCACGCTGGCCAGCGCCGCGGCGAGCAGCCCGCCGGTCAGGGATTCCGCCACCGCGATGTGCTGCTGGCGCGCGGTCAGCGTGGCCACCACCTGCTGGGCCAGCGGTGCCGGGCCACCGCTGTCCGGCGCGGTCACCGGCCGTCGCCGGCCAGGCCGTCGTGCGCGGCCCGGCTGCGGCGGCGCAGCCGCATCGCGCGGATCGCGTAGTCCGCCCCGGTGACCACGGTGACCGCCACGGCCAGCCCCATCACCACGTCGCGGAGCAGGGCCGGCGGCCCGGGCACGACATAGAGCGCGATGGCCAGCACCTGCAGCATGGTCTTCACCTTGCCGCCCCGGCTGGCCGCGATCACACCGTGCCGCAGCACCCAGAACCGCAGCCCGGTGACCGCGAGTTCCCGGGCCAGGATGACCGCGGTGACCCACCACCCGAGCTCCCCCAGGGCGGACAGGGTGACCAGCGCGGACCCGGTCAGCGCCTTGTCCGCGATCGGGTCCGCGATTTTCCCGAAGTCGGTGATCAGCCCGCGCGAGCGGGCGATCCGGCCGTCCAGTATGTCGGTGGCCGACGCGGCCAGGAACACCACCAGCGCGGCGATCCGCGCCCCGGTGCCCCCGGCCAGCAGGAGCAGCACGAACACCGGAACCATGAACAGCCGCAGCACGGTCAGCGCGTTGGCCGCGTTCAGCACGCCCGGCCCCGGGACGGCCCCCGGCTGCGCCGCCCGGGACGGCGGCGTTCCCCCGCTGGTGCCTGCGGCGGGATGGCTCAATGCGCGCCCGCACGCCCAGGCTGCGCCCGGGGTACGGCGGACGCGCCAGCCACCAGATCCACCCCGTCGCCCCCGGTGACCCGGGCCGGGATAATCTCACCGATGGCCGCGCCCGGCGCCCCCAGCACCGTCGTGGTCCCGTCCACCTCAGGCGCCTGGTGCGCGGCCCGGCCCAGCCAGCGGCCGTCACCCAGGTCTTCCTCCAGCAGCACCTCGACGGTCTCGGCTACCCGGTCGGCGGCCCGCTGCGCCATCAGCTCATCGGCCAGGCCGGCCAGGTCATCCACCCGCCGGGCGATCTCGGCCGGGTCCAGCTGGCCGTCCAGCCGGGCCGCCTCGGTGCCGTCCTCGTCGGAGTAGCCGAACACGCCGATCGCGTCCAGCCGGGCCTCGGACAGGAAGCGCTGCAGCTCAGCCACGTCGGCCGCGGTCTCGCCGGGGAAGCCCACGATGAAGTTGGACCGGACGCCCGCGTCCGGGCAAGCCTGCCTGATCTCGGCGAGCAGCGCACCGAACCGCTCCCGGTCACCGAACCGGCGCATGGCCCGCAGCACCGGCCCGCTGGCGTGCTGGAAGGACAGGTCGAAGTAGGGCGCGACGCCCGGCGTCGAGGTCATCACCTGCACCAGGGCCGGGCGCACCTCGGCGGGCTGCAGGTAGCTGACCCGGATCCGGCTGATCCCGGGCACCGCGGCCAGCGCGGGCAGCAGCTCGTCCAGCAGCCGGGGATTGCCCAGGTCCTTGCCGTAGGAGGTGGAGTTCTCACTGACCAGGACGAGTTCCCGGACGCCCTGCCCGGCTAGCCAGTGCGCCTCGGCCACCAGGTCTTCCGGCGGGCGGGACAGGAACGCGCCGCGGAACGACGGGATGGCGCAGAAGCTGCACCGCCGGTCGCAGCCCGAAGCGATCTTGAGCGGGGCGACCGGCCCGGTGGCCAGCCGGCGGCGCAGGGTGCGCGGCCCGGATGCGGGTGCCGCGCCGGGCGGCAGGTCCGGGATGCCCCCGCCGGGCCGCATGGCCGCCGGCCGGGCCGCGTCACCGTGTCCCGGCGGCCGGGCCGCGGTACCGCCCGGCCGGCTGGCCGGCGAGATCGGCAGCAGCCGCCGCCGGTCCCGCGGCTGGTGCGCGGGACGCCGCTGGCCGGCCAGCACCGCGTCCAGCCGGGCCCCGATATCGCCGTAGTCGTCGAAGCTGAGCACCTGGGCCTCGGGCAGCTCGGCGGCCAGCGCGTCGCCGTACCGCTCGGCCAGGCAGCCGGCCGCGACCACCTTCGCGCCACCGTCGGCGGCGTCGAGCAGTTCGCTCACCGACTCCTGCTTGGCCGCCTCGATGAACCCGCACGTGTTGACGAGCACCACGCTGGCCGAGTCACGGTCGGCCAGCGTCCAGCCCGCCGCCTCCAGCCGGGCCGCGAGCTCCTCGGAGTTGACCTCGTTCCGGGCGCAGCCCAGGGTGACCAGGCTGACAGTGCGCTCCGGCTCGGGGCGATGGTTACTCGACGGCACACCGGAAGCCTACTGGCCTTACCACGGCGGCCAGCCCGCCGCGCTAACCGGTTACCGGCTTCCCGGGGCCCAGGCTCAGCGTGACCGGCTGGCCGGCCGAGCCGGGCGAGCCGAGTTTCTTGCCGTTCACGGTGAGCACGATCCCGCCCGGATTACCAATGTTCATGTTCACCGCGTGGCTGAACGTCCACGTCTTGGAGCTGCCGCCCACGATGTACGCCTGGGTCAGGAACCGGCCGTCTGGTTTGGTGAACTCGACCCAGCAGTCCTGGATCGCGGTCAGGCTGATCACCACGTTCGGGCTGGCCGTGCTGGACGGGGACGCGGACGGCCTGGCTGCGGCGTGGTGTGACCGCGCACGACGGTGCGACGTCACCGACCCGGTGACGTTGCTGGACGCCGCGTTGGCCGAGTGCGGCTTGGATGAGCTGACCACGTGGTAGATCCCGTACCCGGCCACCACGGCCAGCACCAGGATCATGGCCAGGCTCCAGTTGGGCCGCCGCCGTTCCCTGATCTTGATCGGGGTGGCCGGCTCGAAAACGTCCGCCGCCCTGATTGCCTGCGGCGCACCGTGCTGCGCGTCGTACTCGCGGATCAGTTCCTCGTCGTCCGCGCCGACCGCCCGGGCGATACTCCGGATATGGCCGCGGGCATAAAAATCGCCCCCGCAGGCCGAAAAGTCCCCGCGTTCGATCCCCCGGATGATTGTCTCTCTGATGCAGGTTCGCTGGCTAACCTGCGTAATGGTGAGACCCGCCTGGCGGCGCGCGTCCGCCAGGGTGTCACCGATGCTCACGCCGCGCCTCCACTGCCATATCGCACTGCGTGCCGCCCCGGGGTGCGGGAACAGTAACCGGATGTGAGCAGCCCTGGCCATAGCCGGGCCACCCACAAGTGTAGACATCCCCCTGGCGCACGGCGTGGAGGCCGTGGCCCAAGCTCAGTCCTGCCCGCCCCGCAGCGAATCAATCACGGTGTCCGCGTCCTCCGGCCGGACCAGCACGTCCCGGGCCTTGGAGCCCTCGCTCGGCCCGACGATGTTACGGCTCTCCAGCAGGTCCATCAGCCGGCCTGCTTTGGCGAAGCCTACCCGCAGCTTGCGCTGCAGCATCGAGGTGGAACCAAACTGGGTGCGGATGACCAGGTCGGCCGCTTGCAGCAGCAGTTCGAGGTCGTCGCCGATGTCCGCGTCGATGTCCCGCTTGGATCCCTCAGGGGCGGCCACGTCCTCCCGGTAAGCCGGCTGCTCCTGGTCCTTGCAGTGCGCGACGACCTGGCGGATCTCCTTCTCGGTGACGAACGCGTTCTGCAGCCGCATCGGCTTGCTCGCGCCCATCGGCAGGAACAGGCAGTCGCCCTGGCCGACCAGCTTCTCCGCGCCGGGCTGGTCCAGGATGACCCGGCTGTCGGTCAGGCTGGACGTGGCGAACGCCAGCCGGGACGGCACATTGGCTTTGATCAGGCCGGTCACCACGTCCACGCTGGGCCGCTGGGTGGCCAGCACCAGGTGGATGCCGGCCGCGCGGGCCAGCTGGGTGATGCGCACCACGGCATCCTCGACATCGCGCGGGGCGACCATCATCAGGTCGGCCAGCTCGTCCACGATGACCAGCAGGTAGGGGTAGGCGGTGAACACCCGCTCGCTGCCCGGCGGCGCGGTCAGCTTGCCCGCCCGGACCGCCTTGTTGAAGTCATCGATGTGCCGGAAACCGAATGCCGCCAGGTCGTCATAACGGCGGTCCATTTCGCCGACCACCCACTGCAGCGCCTCGGCCGCCTTTTTCGGGCTGGTGATGATCGGCGTGATCAGGTGAGGTATGCCCTGGTAGATCGCCAGCTCGACGCGTTTGGGGTCGACCAGCACCATTCGCACATATTCTGGTGCGGCGCGCAGCAGAACCGACGTGATCAGCCCATTGATGCAGGTCGAGTTGTGCGTCGGGATGCACGAGCGGCTGGCCAGGTACAGGCGGCTGGGACTATCCACCTGGATGCAGCGGACCGGCACGGACCTAATCGGCCGCACATCCACTATGTACCGCCGCCGGGCCGGACTGGCCGGGCTCACTGGATGCTGCCGGGCCAGCTTCCGGCTGAGCCGGAACACCGGCTCGTGCGGGGTGAATGCGACGGTAAAGGCGGTTGAGGTTTCCTCGCGCCGACCCTTGCAGGCCTTGGCGCGGAGCGCGGCCTTGTATCCCAGGCCGCGCACCAACTCCAGCACGTCGTGCGCCAGGTCACGGTTGGTGGCGGTGAACTCAACCGTTCCACCGGGGCTGCAGTAGCCGTCGGTGTCCAGCAGTCCGGCCAGCAAAGCCTGCCGCTGCGGGACCGACGCGTGCAGGTATGCCTCGGGGATGTGCTTGACCCCGACCTCGCGGAACAATTCACAAAGCGTCCGGTAGCGGTTCAGTGGGGGCGAGGAGGGGACGGGAGTTCCCCTGCGGCCCTGCGGGAACCGGCCGCACGCAGCCCGGAGTACAGCCGAGAGCCCAACCCCACAATGGCGAGCCGCCTGGGCAACGCTCATGCCCTGGTCGGCGAGCGCAAGTGCTGCACTGATGCGCCGCATGCGCTCAGGCCGGTTTGAAATCGTGTACTGCATCCGGGTGCTGGCGTGGTGGGTGACGGTGTACCCATCCGCACGGATATGATCCAGGATCTCTTCGTCAGCGCAGGTAAACCCGGCGCTCATGGTGCTTCCGTCGCCCAGCCAGCAGCCAAACGTGTATGGGGCCACGGGCAGGTACTGCTGTGGGTACTGAAGCGGACCGGCTACCGCCACCGCATGGTTGGCGCGCCTCCGATGGCGAAGAGACCCGGCGATCTGCCGGGTTGTGACCGGCCCGGCATCGGCACGGTGGAACTGGGCGCTACCGGCAGCAGTACTAACGTGTTCCGCCAGCGCCTTGTACACCAGGTGGCGGGAGTATGCCTGCATCCAGAAACTGACCTCGCGTCCACCGCGGCGGTAAGTTCCTCGGATCACCCGGCCTTCCTTGGGCAGGTTCTTTACGACCTGGTACAGCACGTTCCGGAACTGGACGCCTACGTCTGCGAGCACGTCGGCGGTTCCGGTCAGCAGATCCGGTTCGCCCAGTACCTGCGCTGCCCGGTCGGCAACGCGAGCCACGTCGGCCGGGGGCCAATAGGGAGTACCGCGCGGGGGCCGGGCGTGCTGCTGCCACCCGGCCGCCGACTCCGTGCGCCACAGGTGCTCCGCGTCGGCCACGATGACTGTGCAATCCGAGAACTCGACCTCATAACACGGGCGTCCGTGCATCACGGGCGTGGCGGCGACCACAGTGCACGGCCGGCCTTGTTCGTCAAAGACCTGCTCGCCTACCCGCACCTGACCCATCGTGGTCCACCCAGCCGGGGTCGGGATTGGGGTGTCGAGAGCCAGTGCCTTGCCCGCGCCGGTCGCCCCGGCGATCAACATATGCGGCATCTTGGCCAGGTTGGCCACCACGGTCCGGCCCTCCACGTCTTTGCCCAGCCCGACCACCATCGGATGGTGGTCGCCGGCCGCCCGTGGTGAGCGCAGCACATCGCCCAGGCTGACGATCTCCTTGTCCGCGTTGGGGATCTCCACCCCGATCGCCGACTTGCCCGGGATCGGCGAGATGATCCGCACGTCCGCGCTCTTGACCGCGTACGCGATGTTCCTGGTCAGCTGGGTAACCCGCTCGACCTTCACCGCCGGGCCCAGCTCGATCTCATACCGGGTTACCGTCGGCCCCCGCTTGAACCCGGTGACCTGGGCATCCACCTCGAACTGCTCGAGCACCTCGGTCAGCGCCGCCACCACCACGTCGTTGGCCCGGGTCCGCTCCTTCGGCGTGCTGCCCGGTTTGAGCAGCGCCACCGGCGGCAGCACGTAGCTGGACTCCGCCGACCCGGCCAGGGTGAGCTGCTCACCCGGCGCGCCCCGCCCGGCTGGGGCGTGCGGCGCAGCCGCGTCGGCCGCGGCGTGGGCGGCCGGGCCATCCGGGGCCACCGCCTGGGCACCGCCGGCGGCGGGCCCGAAACCCAGCGCGTCCAGCATCGCCTCCTCCGGCTCGGCGGCCGGCCCGGCACTGTCCTCGGCCGGCTTGACGCCGGCCCCGCCGCGGCGCAACCGCGACGTGGCCGCGCCCAGCACGCCGCCCCGGCCATCCGGGCCGTCACTCACGATGGGCGTGTCGTAGGGCCGGTGGTGGTCGCCCGCCTCGATGGCCTGCAGCCGCTTGCGGGGCCCCCGGCCCAGGGGCCGGGTTAGCCCGCCGGGCATGTCCCCGGTGTCGTCCACCGCGTCCCCGGCCGGCTCGCCGCGCTGGGTGAAGCCGCGCAGCTCAGTCAGCCGGTCCGGCACCCGGTGCAGCGGCGTGCCGGTGATGACCAGCAGCCCGAAGCCGCTGACCAGGGCGAGCAGCGGGGCGGCGGCCCACGGGGTGATCGCGGCCACCAGCGGCGCGGACACCGCGAACCCGATCAGCCCGCCGCCCGAGCGCATGGCCACCGCACCGGCGCTCGGGTGGGGGGTGCCCGCCGCGATGTGGATCAGGCCGAGCGCACCGAGCATGAACGCGGTCCAGCCGATCACCATTCGCCCGGTCTGCGCGTTGCGCTCCGGATGCCGCAGATACCGCCAGGCGAGCAGGCCGAGCAGGATGGGCAGCAGCCACGCGGCCGAGCCGACCAGCCCGCGGATCACGTCGGACATGCCCCGGCCCAGCAGGTTGTCCATCCGGAACCAGGTGGTCGCGGCGACCACGATGGCCGCCGCCAGGTAAGCCAGGCCGACACCGTCCCGCCGGTGCAGCGGGTCCATGTCGCGGGCACTGTTGCCGAGCGCCCGGGCCACCCCGCCGACCGCGTGCGCCGCGACCATCCAGATGCCGGTCAGCACGCTGCCCACCCAGCCGAACAGGATCAGGATCGGGTCGGCGGTCCGCGGCTGGGCCGTGACCCGGCCCCGGCCATTGCTGGCCGGGCGGCGTTTCCGGGCCGGGCCGGGCTTGCGCGCGGTGCTGCGGCCCCGGCCGGGCCTGCGCGGCGTGCTCCGGCCGGAGCTGGCCCGGGCCGGCATGGCATTCTGGCTGCGCGCCCGCCCGCCATTCCCGGAGGGGCGCACCGGACGGTCCTGACCTGCGGTAGAACGACCCTGACCAGCAGCCGGCCGGGCCTGTGCGGGCACCGGGCGGGCTGGCGTGCCGACCCTCGGCTGGGCAGTGCCCTTAGGGGCACGAGTAGCCATGCTGCCCAAAGTACCCAGGATCGCCGGAGGCCAGCCGTAACCGCGCGGGCGTGTCGGCAGCGATCTTCTCCGGGCCCCCGGGCGGGCCCGGTGAACAGCGGCTATCGCCGGTCTGGCGGCTCCGCGAATACTCGGCCGTTCCCATTGGCAGCCGCCGCCGGGCGAGCCACCCTGTAAAAAACCGCCAGCGCTGATCATGGACGGAGCCTGATGGCCAGCCTGCCCGCCCGCGCCGCTACGGCAGGCATGCCGCCGGCCTGGCTGCGGGACAACTGCCGGTGCGCCAACTGCCTCGACCCGGTGACCTGGCCGGCCGCGGGCGCGGCGGGCCCGCTGGCCCGCCGGTCGTGGCCTCGCTACCTGGCCGACCCGGGCTACCGCCGGGCCTGCCTGCAGGCCATCCTGGACTACGGGCTGGTCCTGTCTGGCGGCGCGCCCACCGCACCGGGCACGGTGCTGTCCATCGCCGGCAGCATGGGCTTTGTCCGGGAGACCAACTACGGCCGGCTGTTCGACGTCCGGGTGGAGGCCAGCCCGGCCAACCTCGCCTGCACCAGCCCGCCCATCGCCCCGCACACCGATAGCCCGTACCGGGACCCGGTGCCGACCGTGCAGCTGCTGCACTGCCTGCGCAGTGCGGCCGCGGGCGGCGATTCGGTGTTCGCGGACGGGTTCCGGGCCGCGGCCCGGCTGCGCGAGCAGGACCCGGCCGCGTTCAGCATCCTGGCCACCACGCCAGTCACGTTCAGCTACCGGGCCCCGGGCACCCGGATGTCCGCGACCAGGCCCCTGATCGGCCTGGACCCGGCGGGCCGGATCCGGGAGACCCGGTTCAGCAGCCGCTCGCAGGGCTGCTATGCCGGCCTCGACGGGGTGGAGTCGGCGGTGGCGGTATCACGACACGAACAACAGGAAGGGAAGGACCGGACATGACAACTGCCGACCCGGTGCGGGTCATCGCGGACCTCTTCGCCGCCGAAGGGGCCCGCGAGTACCTGGGCGAGCCGGTGAGCCAGGCCGCGCACATGCTGCAGGCGGCGGCACTGGCCGAGGCAGCCGGCGCCGGGGCGGAACTGGTGGCGGCGGCGCTACTGCATGACGTGGGCCACTTCACCTCGGCGGTATCCGGCCAGGAGCTGATGAGCGGGGGCCGGGACAACCGGCACAGCGACGCCGGCGCGGACTGGCTGGCGCAGTGGTTCGGGCCTGGGATGACCGAGCCGGTCCGGCTGCACGTGGCCGCGAAACGGTACCTGTGCACGGTCGAGCCGGGGTACTTCGGCTCGCTGTCCGAGGCCTCGGTGCACACGCTGCGGGTCCAGGGTGGCCCGATGAGCCCGGCGGAGACGGCCGAGTTCGAGGGCAACCAGTGGTGCACCGCCGCGCTCCGGCTGCGCCGCTGGGACGACGCGGCCAAGGACCCGCGCGCGCGGGTCCCGGCGTTCGGCTACTACCGGCCGCTGCTCCGCCAGCTCGTCCGGCAGCGCGCCCGCGAGCTCGGGCAGGCCAACGCCAACCGGTGAATCTCAGGCCCCAGGTGCTGCGAGGGGCAACTTCTTAAACCTCGATCACTACGGGGATGATCATCGGCCGACGGCGGTAGTTCTCGTTGACCCACCGGCCCACCGTGCGCCGGACCAGCTGGCCGAGCTGGTGCGCATCGTTGATCCCGTCGGCCGCGGCCCGGACCAGGGCCTCCTCGACACGCGGCTGCACCTCGCTCAGCCCGGTGTCGTCGATGCCTGAGCCGCGGGCGTGGATCTCCGGCCCGGCCACCAGCTTGCCGCTGGTCGAGTCGACCACGATCACCACGGACACGAAGCCTTCCTCACCCAGGATCCGGCGGTCTTTCAGCGACGTCTCGGTGACCTCGCCGACCGACAGGCCGTCCACGTAGACGTAACCGCACGGCACCTTGCCGGTCACCGATGCCTGCCCGCCGGCCAGGTCGACCACGACCCCGTCCTCGGCGATCACGATGTTGCGCTCACTGATCCCGGTCAGCTCGGCCAGCTGGGCGTGCGCCCGCAGGTGCCGCCATTCCCCGTGCACCGGCATGAAGTTCCGCGGGCGCACCTGGTTCAGCACGTACAGCAGCTCGCCCGCGGGCGCGTGCCCGGACACGTGCACCAGGGCGTTGCCCTTGTGCACCACCCGGGCCCCCCACCGGGTCAGCTCGTTGATCACCCGGTACACCGCGGATTCGTTGCCCGGGATGAGCGAGGAAGCCAGGATGACCGTGTCACCCTCGGCGATCCGGATCGGGTGATCGCGGCCCGCCATCCGGGACAGCGCGGACATCGGCTCCCCCTGCGAGCCGGTGCTGACCAGCACGACCTCGCCCGGGGGCATGCCCTCGGCCTCCCGCGGGTCAACCAGCAGCCCGCCGCGCACCGAGGGGACCCGCAGGTACCCGAGGTCACGTGCGACGCCCATGTTCCGCACCATGGACCGGCCGACGAACGCCACCTTGCGCCCGTGCGCCGCGGCCGCGTCCAGTACCTGCTGCACCCGGTGCACGTGCGAGGCGAAGCAGGCCACGATGATCCGCTGTTTGGCGTTCTCGAACAGCTGGTTCAGCACCGGGGAGATGTCGCGTTCGCTGGTGACGAAGCCGGGGACCTCGGCGTTGGTCGAGTCGGCCATCAGCAGGTCAACGCCGTCCCGGCCGAGGCGGGAGAACCCGCCCAGGTCAGTCAGCCGGCCGTCCAGCGGCAGCTGGTCCATCTTGAAGTCGCCGGTGTGCAGCACCACCCCGGCCGGTGTCGTGATGGCCACCGCGAGGGCATCCGGGATCGAGTGGTTGACCGCGAAGAACTCCAGGCCGAACGGGCCGAACTCGCGGTGCTCGCCCTCGGCGACCTCCTGGGTCACCGGGGTTATCCGGTGCTCGGTGAGCTTGCTCCGGACCAGCGCGAGGGTGAGCCGCGAGCCGACCAGCGGGATGTCCGGGCGCTGCCGCAGCAGGTAGGGCACCGCGCCGATGTGGTCTTCGTGGGCGTGCGTGAGGACCAGCGCCTCGATGTCGTCCAGCCTGCTCTCCAGGCTGGTGAAGTCGGGCAGGATCAGGTCCACGCCGGGCTGGTCCGGCTCCGGGAACAGCACCCCGCAGTCCACGATCAGCAGGCGGCCGGAGTACTCGAACACGGTCATGTTCCGGCCGATTTCGCCCAGGCCGCCCAGGCCGACGATTCGCAGCGTGCCAGAAGGGAGCGGCGGCGGCGCGCCAAGCTCCGGGTGCGGGTAGCTCACTTAAGCTTCACGCCCCCAGCGACCAGGTCGGTTCGCAACTGCTCCACCTCGGCGGCGGTCGCGTCCATCAGCGGGGCACGCAGCGTGCCACCGGGCAGGCCGAGCAGATTCAGCGCCGCCTTGGTGGCGATCGCGCCCTGGGTGCGGGTCATGATGCCGGCGCAGACGGGGAGCAGCTCGCGCTGGATCTGCCGGGCCTCGCCGGTCCGCCCGGCCAGGTAGGCGTCGATCATGTCATGCAGCCGGTCCCCCACCACGTGCCCGACCACGCTGACGAAACCGGCCGCGCCGACCGACAGCCAGGGCAGGTTCAGCAGATCGTCCCCGCTGTAGAAGACGAGATCGGTGGCCAGCATCACCTGGGAGCCGGCGAACAGGTCGCCCTTGGCGTCCTTCACCGCGACGATGCGCGGGTGCTGGGCCAGCTGGATCAGGCTTTCGGTGCGGATCGGGGTCCCGGTCCGGCCTGGGATGTCATACAGCAGCACCGGCAGCCCGGTGCTGTCCGCGACCGTGGTGAAGTGCGCGACGAGCGCGGGCTGCGGCGGCTTGTTGTAGTACGGCGTGACGACCAGCAGCCCGTCGGCCCCGGCCCGCTCGGCCTGCCGGGCCAGCTCGCGGGTGTGCGCGGTGTCGTTGGTGCCGACGCCCGCGACGACCGAGGCCCGGTCGCCCACCGCCTCGATGACCGCCCGCAGCAGCCGGTCCTTCTCCTCGTTGCTCGTGGTCGGCGACTCGCCGGTGGTCCCGCTGATCACCAGCCCGTCGTTGCGCATCTCGTCCACCAGGTAGGTGGCCAGGCGGGCCGCGCCTGGGTAGTCCACCGCGCCGTCGCTCGTCATCGGCGTGATCATCGCGGTCAGCATCCGGCCGAATGGGGCCTCCGCGGTGGCCGGCTTGGTTCCTGTCATGAGCTGAACGCTACCGGGCTGAGCGGCGCCGGGGCCACTTGCCTGCCCGCTGGACACACTGAAGACGCGGTGACGTGAGCTCGGGGGTACCCACGTCAACCGCGTCTATCTGGTTATCGGCCTATGCCGCCACCGCGTTACGCAGGGTGATCAAGATTCTTTGCTGCGTAATAACGCCCGGTGCGACGCCGCCATGCGGCGACCGCCAGCAGAGCGAGCAGCAGCGTGCTCAGCACGGTGCTGGCCGACTGCCACGCCACCAGGGCCAGGAGGAGCAGGATGATGGCGAGCAGCATGAGCACACTGCCCCACGCCCGGTGCAGGTTGAGACAAATCCACATTGCGCATGAGTCCCCCGCACCTGTCGATGTGCTGACCCGGTCACGTCGGAGGTTCCGCGGGGGTCACTTCCTGACGGGCGGCGGCGAGCAGCTGGCGGGTCAGCCTCATGGTCTGTTCGGCGGCGCCCAGCTGGCCGAGGCTGGCCAGGCGCTGCGCCTCGCGCAGCTGTTCATCGAGATGAGCCAGCTGGGCCCGCTGCTCGGCTTCGGCGATGGCGCGGCAGATGACCGAGGGCAGTCGGGCCGGCCGGTCCTTCAGGACGTAGTCCGTGGCCCCCCGCTTGATGAGAGCGACCGCTTCCTCGTCCCCGAGCACGCCGGACCAGAAGACGAACGGCACGTCCGGGCACTGCTCCTGCGCGATTTCCAGGGCGGCCACGCCGGAAAAGCCAGGCAGGTGGTAGTCGGACAGGATCACGTCCGGGCGGAAGGCTCCCAGCTGCTCTATGAACGGCTCCCTGGTGGCCACGACCACCGCGGTGAAGCCGAGGCCTGCGGTGGTCAGCAGGCGCTGGGCCAGCTCAGCGTCCCAGGGTTCGTCCTCCACGATGAGAATGCGCGCCTTGCGTACCGCGGTCTCTGGGCTGTCCGGCTCGTTGCGCTGCTGCTCAGCACTCATGGATGTCACCCCTCAATCCGATGACGGCACGACCTCGGGTGCGGTCTCGTTCAGGAGCAGCCAGAAGACGCCGAGAATGCTGACCGCCTCGGCGAATTCGGAGAACTTCACTGGCTTTCGCACGTACGCATTGGCGCCGCCACGGTAGCCGGCCAGGATGTCATCTTCCAGTTTGGAGCTGGTCAGGACGACAACGGGGATGACCTGGGTCCGTTCGTCGGCCCGTATCCTGCGCAGCACCTCCAGCCCGTCGACCTTCGGCAGCTTCAGGTCGAGCAGGATGAGGCCGGGGGTCGGGTCGCCCCCGCTGCGGGCGAAGAGGTGTTCGAGGGCCTCTGCGCCATCGTGGGCCACGGTGACCTTGTTCAAGATATTGTTTTTCTTCAGGGCGCGGAGCGTCAGCAGTTCGTCGTCGGGATTGTCCTCTACCAGCAGGATAGGCCGGTTAGTCATGCCATTTCCTCCGCGTCGAGGGTGAAGTGGAAGGTCGCGCCCTCGCCGACCGCGCCCTCGGCCCATACCCGGCCTCCGTGGCGTTCCACGATCTGCCGTACGCTGGCCAGGCCGATGCCGGTGCCGGGAAATTCGCGGGTCGTATGCAGCCGCTGGAATGGCTGGAACAGCTTGTCCGCGTAGGCGGGATCAAAGCCGACGCCGTTATCGCGGACATAGCAGGAGACGTCGGCGTCCCCGGACGGCGCTGCGGCGAACTCGATGGTGGCATCGTCGCGGCCGGAGGTGAATTTCCAGGCGTTCTCGACCAGGTTCTGCAGGACCGTGCGGATGAGGGAGCGGTCCGCCCGCGCCCGGACTGGCTGCTGGATGGTGAACCGGACGTGACGGTCCGGGCTGCCCCGCTGGAGTTCTTCCGCGATGCTGGCCACCGTGGCGCCGAGATCGACCGTCTGCAGGTGCACCTCAGCCCGCGCGACCCGGGACAGGAGCAACAGGTCGTCGATGAGCACCGCCATCTGCTCGCTGGCGACCTGGATCCGCTCCGTGTAGCCTCGTCCGACCTCGCCGAGATCGTCCCCGCAGTCTTCCGTCAGCGCCGCGCTGAACCCGCCCAGTGCGCGCAGCGGAGCGCGCAGGTCGTGGGCGACCGAGTACGTGAACGTCTCCAGGCTCCGGTTGGCCCGCTCCAGGTCGTCCGCCCGGCAGCGAAGCGCCACCGCGGCACGGACCTGCTGCTGCTCGGTGATGTCCCGGGCGATCGAGGACGCACCGACCAGCCCGCCGTTCTCGTCGAGGATGGGTGACACCGTCACCGACATCGGCACCGTGCTGCCGTCCTTGCGCTGCCGCACGGTCTCTTGGTGCTCGACGCGCTCGCCGCGGCCGATCCTGCCGAGGATCTCCTTGATCTCGCCGACCCGGTCAGGGGGGCACAGGATCGTCATCGGCTGGCCGACGACCTCCTCCGCCCGGTACCCGTAGATCCGCTCGGCGGCCGGGTTCCAGCTCGTGATCACCCCGTCGCGAGTCTTCCCGACGATGGCATCATCCGTAGAGTTGACGATCGCCGCCAGCAACTTGGATTCGGGCAGCGTTTGGCTGCCCTCAGCATCCGGAAGCGGCGACTGGCCCATGACTGCACCTCCCCGGTCGGCCCGAACGCAGAATCTCAGGAACTGTGCCTGCCGCACGCGGCATGACAAGAAATTTCTCCCGTCTCGGACTATCTTTAGGTCACTATACACCTGGGCGGATTCGTAAAAATGAGGGCGATAGCGGCTGGCCGGGTAGCCTGATTTGCCAGAATATTTCCCGTTCTGACTTTGTCGTGCTGATTTACACATAGCACCCGCTTTATGCTGTCATCACGACTTATCACGTAATCACTGCGGGACTTTTGGCTCTTCCGGGACCGACTCCGCGTGCAGCATTATTTCTTCCGTATCTGTATGTTGTTATTATACGAGCAGATCGTCGGCGGCGCCCGACTCGGGGGAGGGCACGCACATGGCTAACA
This sequence comes from uncultured Actinomycetes bacterium, assembly GCA_963834515.1. Classification (GTDB taxonomy): domain Bacteria; phylum Actinomycetota; class Actinomycetes; order Streptosporangiales; family Streptosporangiaceae; genus RYN-230. The sequence continues at coordinate 1,258,142 of CAWICB010000007.1, forward strand.
CGGTGCTGACCAGCTTGACGGGCGGTGCACCAGGTCCGGAATTGGAAAAAGCGCCGACTGGGATCCTGGGGCTGGACCAGATCACTGGAGGCGGGCTACCGCTGGGCCGGGTGACGCTGGTGGCGGGCAGCGCGGGAGCGGGCAAGACGCTGCTTGGGATGAACTTCCTGGTCGCCGGCGCTCGCGACTACGGGGAGCCTGGCGTACTGGTGAGCTTCGAGGAGTCGGCGGCTAAGGTCGCCCGCAACGTGCGCTCGCTCGGTTTCGACCTCGACGAGCTGCAGCGGGACGGTCAGCTCGTGGTGCTCTCGTTCCCGGTAGAGTCCTCCGAGATCGTTGGGATCGGCGAGTTCGACTTCGGACCGCTCTTTGCCGTCATCGACGATGCGATCAGCCGGGTGGGTGCCAAGCGGATCGTGCTGGACACCATCGAGGTGCTGTTCGGCGCGTTCGGTGACGACTCGATCGTGCGGGCGGAGCTCAGCCGGCTGGCGCGCTGGCTCGAGCATCGCGGCGTCACCACCATCGTCACCGGAGAGCGGGGCGACACCAGCCTCACCCGGCACGGGATCGAGGAGTATGTCACGGACTGCGTGATCGCGCTGGACCACCGGGTCCGCGAGGAGATCTCCACCCGGCGGCTGCGGGTGGTCAAGTACCGCGGGTCGGCGCACGGCACCAACGAGTACCCGTTCCTGATCTCCGCCCATGGCTTCACCGTGCTGCCGGTCACCTCGATCGCCCTGGACTACGGGGCGCCCGAGGAGCGGGTCTCTACGGGGATCGCCCGCCTGGACCACATGCTGAGCGGCGGGCTGTTCCGGGGATCGACCACGATGGTCAGCGGGACGGCCGGGACGGGCAAGACCTCAATGGGCGCGCACCTGGTGGAGGCCGCCTGCGGGCGGGGTGAGCACGTGTTGCTGACTTTGTTCGAGGAGTCGCCCGACCAGTTCCTGCGGAATATGCGGTCGGTCGGGCTGGACCTGCAGCCGTGCGTCAACGCAGGCCTGCTGCGTATCTGGGCCGCACAGCCGTCCGCGTTCGGGCTGGAGACCCATCTGGCCGTGCTCGCCCGGCTGGTCGAGGAGGACACACCGTCGGTGGCGGTGCTCGACGGGATCTCTGGCCTCGCCTCCGGGGTCCTGCCCCCCGAGGCGCTCTCGATAGTGTCCCGCCAGGTCGACCTGCTCAAATCCCGGGGAGTCACCACCCTGATCACGGCGCTCAGCCACGGGGATGAGACAAGTACGGTCAGCGTGTCATCGATGGTTGACTCCTGGCTGCTGCTGCGAAATATCGAGGCCAACGGCGAGCGGAACCGGCTGCTGTTCGTGCTGAAGTCGCGGGGCACGGCCCATTCGAATCAGGTGCGCGAGTTCGTGCTCACCGACCACGGGGTGGAGCTGGTGGATGTGTATGTCGGGCCCGATGGAGTTCTGGCCGGCTCCGCCCGCGTAGCCCAGCAAGCCGCTCTGCGCGACGCGGACCTGCGGCTGGCCGAAGACCTGGACCAGCGTCGGCGCGAGCTGCACCGCAGTGTCCTGGAGCGCGAGGCCCACCTGGTCGCGGTGCAGGACCAGCTCGACGCCGAGCGGACGGAGATCGAGCGGATCGACCGGCGCGAGCGCCACCAGGTGGCTGACACCGAAGCGGACCGGTCAACCATGTCCACCCGGCGCTGGGCCGACGCGGCGCCGAGCAACGGAGGGCAGCGATGAGCCAGCGTGGCGCCACGCATGACGGAACTGGGATCCCGGCCGATTCCGGTCAGGCCTGGGAACTGCGCCTGTATGTGACCGACAGGTCGCCTAAGTGCCTGCGGGCGATCGAGAACCTGCGCCGGGTCTGTGAGGAGAACCTGCTTGGCCGTTACCGGATCGAGGTGGTGGACCTGCTGGAAAACCCGCGGCTGGCCGCCGACGACCAGATCCTGGCCGTGCCCACGGTGGTGCGCAAGCTGCCGGCACCGATCCGCAAGCTCGTCGGCGATCTCTCCGACACCGAGCGCCTGCTCGTCGGGCTGCAGCTCCGGCCGCCCAGGAGTCCCGGGCCATGACCGGCGACGCGGCTGCTGACCGCTGGGCCTTGACCCTCTACGTCGATGGGGTGTCCACGAACTCCATCCATGCGATCGAGACCGTGCGCCGCGTCTGCGACGAGAAGCTCGGCGGCCACGCCGACCTGGAGGTCGTCGACCTGCATCAGCAGCCCGCCCTAGCCCGGCGCGACCATATCGTCGCCGCGCCGACGCTGGTCAGGCATCGTCCCGGCCCGGTGCGCCGGGTCGTCGGCGACCTTGACGATGACGCCTGGGCGAGCCTCGGCCTCGACCCCGGCTCTGCCGCAGTCAGCGACCGGCACGCTCACGCGGACGGGTAACGCCATGGCCAGATCGCCGGCTGCCCCGACCACAGTTCCTGGCCTCGCGGCGAATCCCCCCGGGGCCAGCGCGGCCGAGGAATTGGCTGAAGTGCGGGCCCAGCTGCGTGAGGCGCAGCAGACGATCGAGGCGATCCGGGCCGGCGAAGTCGACTCCCTGATGATCGGGGCGCCCGGGCAGGAGCAGGTCTACTCTCTCGGCAGCGCCGACCGCCCCTACCGGCTCATCGTAGAGGCGATGAGCGAAGGTGCCGCCACCGTCTCCTCCCGCGGGGTGATCCTCAATGCCAATCCGCGGTTGACCACGATGACTGGCCGCAGCGCCAGTGAACTGGTCGGCAGCGCGGCGCTCGACCTGATCCCTGGCGCCTATCGCGCGGCTTTCGCCGCCCTGATGATCGAGGTCAGCGTCGGCGCCAGCGCTCGCGGCGAAGCGGAGCTGGCCAGGCCGGATGGCACGACCGTCCCTGTGCTGATAGCGGTCAGCGCATTCGACCTCGACGGCATGCCCCTGCGGTGCCTGGTCCTGACTGACCTGACCGCGCGGCGCGCGGCAGAGGATCAGCTGTCCGACGTGAACGCGGCACTGCGCGAGGCCGAAGCGGGGGTCCGGACGCTCAATACCGAACTCGAAGCCCGCGTCGCGCGGCGTACGGCCGACCTGGAGCAGTCGAACGCAAACCTCACTGCGTTCACCTACTCAGTCGCCCATGACCTGCGCACCCCGCTGCGGGGATTGAGCGGGTTCAGCGAAATCCTGGTGGAGGACTACGGCGACCTTCTCGACGAGACCGGCCGCGGATGCGCCCGGCGCATCCAGGCGGCGAGCGAGCAGATGGGCGCGATCATCGATGGCCTGCTGCGCCTGTCGCAGGTATTGCACGACGACATGAATCTCGGACCGGTCGATCTCAGCACGGAGGTCGCCGCTATCGCCGACGATCTGCAGGCCAGCGAACCCGCCCGCCGGGTCCGCTTCGGCATCGAGGAGGGCGTCCGGGTGACCGCTGACCGTACCCTCATCCGTGTCGTGCTGCAGAACCTGGTCGAGAACGCCTGGAAGTTCACCAGCCAGCGCGACATGGCCACCATCGAGTTCGGCACGACGGCCGCCGAGGGCCCCGGGGTCTGCTGCTACGTACGCGACAACGGAGCCGGCTTCGACCCCGCCTACGTAGACAAGCTGTTCCAGCCCTTCGAGCGGCTGCACGAGGCCCAGAAGTTCCCCGGCACCGGCATCGGCCTGGCCACCGTCCAGCGGATCATCGAACGCCACGGCGGCCGCGCCTGGGCGGAGGGTGCCGTGGACCGAGGCGCCACCTTCTACTTCACCCTCGACCCGAAGGACACGCCATGAAGGACAGGCGGCACGCCCTGAAGGACAGGCGGGAGGACAAATCGCAGGAGCAGCTGGCGCAGGCCCAGGAGAGCCTGGGCCAGCTGGCCGACCGGGTCGCGCACGACTTCAACAACCTCCTCGCGGTCATCCCCAACTACACGACCTTCGTCTCCGAGGAACTAGCCGTCGCGACCGAATCGGACTGGGCCGGGCGCTGCGAATCAGCCCGCGTCAACCTCGCGCAGATCAGCCAGGCGGGCGAACGGGCGGTCAGCCTCACCCGTCAGCTGCTCGCCTTCGCCCGCCGGGAGGTGGTGCAGCCCCAGGTACTCGACCTCGACACCGTTATCACCTATCACCGCGGTGGAGGAGTTGCTGCGCCGGACCCTGGGCGAGCACGTCGAACTGGTCACCTCGCTCGCCGGTGACCTGCAGCCCGTCCTGGCTGACCCGGGGCGGCTGGAGCAGGTGCTGGTGAATTTCGCCGTCAACGCCCGCGACGCCATGCCCGACGGCGGCGCGCTGACCATCGATACCAGCAACATCACCGAGAGGCGGAGTCCGTTGCGGGGGATCTGAACCACCGCCGGAGCAGCACGTGCGGCTACGGGTCAGCGATACCGGCATCGGGATGCCCCCCCAGGTCATCGAGCGCGCATTCGAGCCGTTCTTCACCACCAAGGCCGACGGCGGGGGGACCGGGCTCGGACTGGCCACCGTCTACGGGATCCTCAAGCAGGCCGGCGGTCATATCCACATCTACTCCGAACCCGGCGGGGGCACGACCTGCAGCATCATGCTGCCCGCAACCAGGCAGGCCCGCACCACGAAGGCGCGAGAGCTTACCTACCAGCGGACCTCCAGAGGTGAGACCGTCCTAGTCGTCGAGGACGAGGCCGCCCGGCGTGAGGTAACCACGCGGATTCTGGCCTGCAACGGCTACCAGTTGATCACCGCCGCGAGCGGCCCGGAAGCCCCCGACATCGCCCGCCATCACGAGGGCGAGATCCACCTGCTCGTCACGGACGTCATCATGCCGCACATGCTCGGCAAGGAAGTCGCCGAGAAGATGCTGCTGATCAAGCCCGAGACCGAAGTGCTCTCCATGTTCGGATACGCCCGGCCCGTCCTCGCCTCCCAGGGCAGGCTCGAACCTGGCGTGGCCCTGGTAGAGAAACCCTTCTCCGCGGCCGACCTGCTGGCCAAAGCGGGCCAGGTACTGAACGGCCACTTCCTGGGATTCAAGACCACCAAGGAGCCACCCGGCTGACCCGGGTCAGCGGACCGGTCCCTAAAACACGGGGATGATGTCCCCGGGGTTTATGTCGTCGGCCACGTCCACGCCGTCGATGTCCGGTTCCGGGATGGCCGGAAGTCGATCCCCCACCGGGTGGCGATGACCCGCACCTGGGCCATCGCCACTCGCCAGTTCTCCGCCTGCTCCGCGTGGGACAGCACGCCCACCCCGGCCTCCCGGGTGTGCCCCCATCAGCACCTGGTGGTTGTGCGCGGCCCGCTCCAGGTCGGTGTGCGGCTGCCAGTCGAGCGCCCGCCCGGCCCGGGGCCCCCAGCCAAGCCTCTACCGAAGACCCGCCGCGCCTGCGGTAAGGTACGCCTGTCCCGGGGAGCCCGGGATGGCGTGGAGCCCAGCGAAGCCGGTGCGATTCCGGCGCTGTCCCGCAACGGTGATGCCCTACGGGGATGAGCCCGGACGCCTGGCCCGCGCGACGTAACTGTCCTCGGAGGAAGGGCGGTTCGTTCCGGTGCCCGGTCCGGCACCGCAGCGGGCGCACTTCGTCCTCCAGGCCAAACGGAGGATGAGCATGCGGATTCCAACTCTCCTGGCCGGGCTGGCCGTGCTCGGCCTGGCCGCTGGGTGCGGCAGCACCCAGGCCAGCAACACCAGCGCCACCGCGAGCGCCGCGAGCGCCGCGGCCGGCCGCGCGTTCCCGGCCTCGGTCAAGGCGGCCAACGGCACGGTCCGGGTGACGGCCCGGCCGACGGCGATCGTCTCCCTGTCCCCCACCGCCACCGAGATGCTGTACGCGATCGGCGCGGGCCACCAGGTGAAAGCGGTGGACGCCGATTCCGACTACCCACCGCAGGCACCGCGCACCAAGCTGTCCGGTTTCGACCCGAACGTGGAGGCGATCGTCGCGGAAAAGCCGGACCTGGTTGTGGAGGCCGGTGACACCGGGGGGCTGGCCAAGAAGCTGGCCGGGTTCTCCATCCCGGTACTCGACCTGCCCGCGCCGGCCAACCTGGCCGGCGAGTACGCGGAGTTCGGCGAGCTGGGCCGGGCTACCGGGCATCTCGCCCAGGCCGGGCAGGAGGTGGCCAGCGTGCGCAGCCAGATCCGCCGGATCGTGGCCGCCGCGCCGCACCACGCCCGGCCCGTCACGTACTACTACGAGCTGGACCAGACCTACTACTCGGTCACTTCGGGCACGTTCGTCGGCCAGCTGCTTGGCCTGCTCGGCATGAAGAGCATCGCGGACCAGGCCTCCGGCGCGGCCAGCTCGGGCGGTTACCCGCAGCTGTCCGCGGAGTACATCCTCAAGGCGAACCCGGACTACATCATCCTGGCCGACACCATCTGCTGCCATCAGGACGCGGCCTCCGTGGCTAAGCGGCCAGGCTGGTCCGGGCTGGCCGCGGTCAAAGCGGGCCACATCATCGCGCTGAACGACGACATCGCCTCACGATGGGGGCCACGGGTCACCGACCTGCTGCGCGACGTCGAGGCCGGGCTGGCCAAGGGCACGGCGCGGTGAAGTCGGCGGTGCGCAAGGCCGTCCCGGGCGCGCGGGCGCCCGGGACGGCCCGGGCCGCGCTGCCCCGGGTCCGGTCGGGCCGGGCCATCGCGGTCGCCACCGCCGTACTCGCCGCCGCCCTGCTGGCTGGGGTAGCCATCGGCCCGGCCGGCCTGTCGCTGTCCATGGTGGCCCGGGCGCTGGCCACCGAGCTGCTGCCCTGGCATCCGGAGCTGGGTGTGCCGGCCATCGACGCCGACATCATCTGGCAGATCCGGCTGCCCCGGGTGGTACTCGGCGCCCTGGTCGGGGCCATGCTGGCCGCGGGCGGCGCGGCCTACCAGGGGGTGTTCCGCAACCCGCTGGCCGATCCCTACCTGCTCGGGGTGGCGGCGGGCGGCGGGCTCGGCGCCACCATCGTGATCGTGGCGGGCGGCAGCGCGGACCTGCTGCCGCCCGCCGCGTTCCTCGGCGCGGCGGGCGCCGTGGCCGTGACTTACGTGCTCGGCGCGGGCACCCGGGGCGGGCGGGGCCCGGGCTCGGTGGGCGCGACCGCGTCGATCGTGCTGGCTGGGGTGGCGGTCGCGGCGCTGCTCACCGCCGTGCAGACCTACCTTCAGCAGCAGCACTACCAGACGCTGCAGGAGGTGTACACCTGGATCCTAGGCGGGCTGTCGCTGGCCACCTGGTCCGACGTGCTGCTGATCCTGCCCTACGTGGTTGTCGCCGGGGTGATCCTGATCGCCCACCGGCGGCTGCTCGACGTGCTCCGGGTGGGCGAGACCGAGGCCAGCAGCCTGGGGGTGGACATCGCCCGGCTGCGGCTCACCGTGGTCATCGCGGCCACCCTGGGCACCGCGGCCGCGGTGTCGGTGAGCGGGCTGATCGGTTTCGTGGGCATCATCGTCCCGCACACCGTGCGGCTGACCGCGGGGCCCAGCTACCGGATCGTGCTCCCGGTGTCGATGATCGGCGGCGCGGCGTTCCTGGTGCTGGCCGACATCGCGGCCCGCACCGTGCAGGCTCCGGCCGAGGTCCCGATCGGGGTGATCACCGCGCTGGCCGGCGCGCCCTTCTTCCTCATCGTGCTCCGCTCCAGGCGGGCCAGGCAGGATCTCGCGTAATGATCGTCTTTGACCGGGTGGCCGTGCGGTACGGGACCGCGACCGCACTGGCCGGGGTCAGCGAGAAGGTGGCGGCCGGGGAATGGCTGGGCATCATCGGGCCGAACGGGGCGGGCAAGACGACTCTGCTCCGGTCGGCGGCGCGCCTGGTGCGCTACGGGGGCTCGATCGGCATCGCCGGGCAGCCGCTCTCCGGGCTGCGCCGCCGGGCCCTGGCCCGGCTGGTGGCCTACGTCCCCCAGCTGCCCGAGCTGCCGCCGGAGATGAGCGTGGCCGACTACGTGCTGCTGGGCCGGACCCCGCACATCGGCTACCTGCGGATGGAGACCGCCGCCGACCGGGAAATCTGCGCCGGGCTGCTGGACCGGATGGGACTGGCCCCGATGGCCGCCCGGCTGCTCGGCACGCTGTCCGGGGGCGAGCTGCAGCGGGTGGTGCTGGCCCGGGCGCTGGCCCAGCAGGCCCCGGTGCTGCTGCTCGACGAGCCGACCAGCGCACTGGACCTGGGCCGCCGGGTGGCGGCCCTGGAACTGGTCGACGAGCTGCGCCGGGAGCACCAGCTGACCGTGCTGTCCGTGGTGCACGACCTCACCCTGGCCGGGCAGTTCGCCGACCGGCTGCTGCTGCTCGACGGCGGCCGGCCCGCCGCGGCCGGGGCCCCGGCCAGCGTGCTCCGGGACGACGTGCTGGCCGGCCCGTTCGGGGCCGGGCTGCACGTGCTGACCACGCCGGACGGGGAGCGCGTGGTGACCTCGCGCCGGGTCAGACCCCCAGGTCCCGGCCGATGATCTCCTTCACGCGGCACCTCGGAGGGTTCCTGTTTCACTGGGACGAGCCACCGCACGCGGTGGTCTTACAGCCCTCCGCCAGATTTCACCATCGGCTTATACCGGCGGTCTTTGCCCGACGCAGGCCAGGCAGACGGGTCTCTCCTGTTCTGGCCCAGACCATGCACACGTGCCGCCCCATACCCCGGGAGGACCTGCCGGGCCATAACCGGAACGAGGCCTGACGGACGTGGCCTTCGCCGTGACATGACCGGCTCGGCTCCCCATCGTGAGTCTGACGAGGCTGCAAGGTTCGCAGGCCTGGACCAGCTTCCAGGACGCAGCATGCGGTGACGCTGACACCCGGGCGGCCGACTCAGGCCGCGGTGGACTCCGGCAGGTAGGCCGCCCACTGCGGGTCGCCGTCGTGGGCCGCGCCGATCAGCCGCCAGTGCGCACCGCGCGGTGCGACCGGCACCCGGTTCATCGTCCAGCCGAGTTCCTCGATCAGCCGGTCAGCCTTGCTGTGGTTGCAGCGCATGCAGGAGGCCACGCAGTTCTCCCAGGCGTGCGCCCCGCCCCGGCTGCGCGGGATGACGTGGTCGATGGTCTCAGCCTTGCGGCCGCAGTAGGCGCACAGGTAGTTGTCCCGGCGCATCAGCGCACCCCGGGTCAGCGGCACCCGGCTGCGGTGCGGGATCCGGACGTAGCGCCGCAATCTGATCACCGAGGGCGTGACGATAACCAGCGAGGAGGAGCGCAACAAGGCACCCTCCGAATCGTCGTGCACGACTTCGGCCTTCTCACCTAGCACCAGGCACACCGCACGGTGCAGGCCGACCGTGGTCAGCGGCTCATACGTCACGTTGAGCAGCAGCACCCGTCGCACACGCGCCTCCTGCCTGGTGCGGTAGGCGAGCACCGTGTGCCAGGTAAGCACAGAGTGCCGTGGCCAAGGACAGCCTAACCGGCCGGCCCCGGCTAGACATAACGCCGGCATGCCCGGCCAGCGAAAAAGAGTGGTGAACGGCAACCGGCCGGACGGCGCGGGCCGGCTGGCCGGCCGGCCCAGCCGGGGCCGTCTCATAAGGTGCGCACATGACCGCATCCGGCGACACCGCCTCGCCCGCTTCCCGGCCGCCCCTCGGCTACCCGCGCGCCGAGCGCCTCGGGCTCACCGAGGACCTGTTCGGCCACCAGGTGGCCGACCCCTACCGGTGGCTGGAGGACCGGGCCAGCCAGCCGGCCAAGGACTGGCTGGCCGCCCAGGACGAGCTGTGGCTCAGCCAGGCCGCGGGCCTGCCCGGCCGGGAGCTACTGGCCAGCCGGATCGAGCAGCTGATGGCGGCCGGGTTCGTCGGCACCCCGGTGTGGCGCGGCGAGCGCCAGTTCTTCATCCGCCGCCTGGCCGACGAGGAGCATGGGGTGCTGCTGACCGCCGCGCCCGGGGAGCCCGGGCGGGTGCTGGTCGATCCGGTGGCCATCGACCCCTCCGGCCTGACCACGATGGACTCGTGGCAGCCGGACCAGGAGGGACGGCTGCTGGCCTACCAGCTGTCCGCGGCCGGGGACGAGGAGTCGGTGCTGCGGGTGCTGGATGTAGCCACCGGCGCGGAGGCGGACGGCCCGATCAGCCGGTGCCGGTACTCGCCGGTCGCCTGGCTGCCCGGCGGGGCCGCGTTCTACTACGTGCGCAAGCTGCCGCCGGACCAGGTCCCGGCGGGTGAGGAGCAGTTCCACCGCCGGGTGTACCTGCACACGGTCGGCACCCCGGACACGGCCGACGTGCTGATCTTCGGCGAGGACCTGGACAAGACCAACTACTACAGCGTCTCGGTCAGCCGGGACGGCCGCTGGCTGGCCATCGGGGCGGCCCAGGGCACCGCGCCGCGCAATGACCTGTGGCTGGCCGATCTGACCGCGGCCGGGCCGGCCGACCCGGCGCTGCGGGTGGTGCAGCAGGGCGTGGACGCGCGGACCGGCGTGCACGTGGGCCGGGACGGCAGGCTGTATGTGTTCACCGACGCCGGTGCGCCGCGCGGCCGTCTGGCCGTCACCGACCCGGCGCGGCCGGAGCCGGGCAACTGGCGCGATCTGATCGCTGAGGACCCGGCCGCGATCCTGGCCGGCTACGCCGTCCTGGACGGCCCGGAGCTGGCCCGCCCGGTGCTGCTCGCCTCGTGGACCAGGCACGCGATCAGCGAGATCACCGTGCACGATCTGGCCACCGGGGAGCGGGCCAGCGCGCTGGCGCTGCCCGGCGCCGGCGCGGGGCGGCTGGGCACCACCGGGGGGATCAGCGAGCGGCCGGAGGGCGGTCACGAAGCCTGGTTCGGCTATACCGACCACACCACGCCGCTGATGATCTATCACTACGACGCGCGCGACGGCGCGGTGCGTGTCTGGGCCACCGCGCCGGGTGCGGTGCAGGTTCCCGGCGTCACCACCCGGCAGCTCAGCTACGCCTCGGACGACGGCACCGAGGTCCGCATGCTGGTGATCAGCAGTGCTGGCCCGGGCGGGCGACCCCCCGGACCCCCTGATCGCCGCTCCGCGCCGGGCGGCGGCGCAGCCGCCGCGGCGGAGGCGGCAGCGGCCGGCCCAAAACCGACCATCCTGTACGGCTACGGCGGGTTCGGGATCAGCATGTCGCCGGCCTACTCGGCGTCGATCCTGGCCTGGGTGGAGGCGGGCGGGGTGTACGCCATCGCCGGGCTGCGCGGTGGCGGCGAGGAAGGCGAGGACTGGCACCGGGCCGGCATGCGCGAGCACAAGCAGAACGTGTTCGACGACTTCCACGCGGCCGCGGCCACGCTCATCGCCGCGGGCTGGACCACCCCAGGCCAGCTGGGCATCTCCGGCGGGTCCAACGGCGGCCTGCTGGTCGGCGCGGCCATCACCCAGCGGCCAGAGCTGTGCGCGGCGGCGGCCTGCTCCGCGCCGCTGCTCGACATGGTGCGGTACGAGCGGTTCGGCCTCGGCCAGACCTGGAACGACGAGTACGGCACCGCGGCCAAGCCGGACGAGCTGGGCTGGCTGCTCGGCTACTCCCCGTACCACCACGTGCGGCCGGGCGCCCGGTACCCGGCCACCCTGTTCACCGTGTTCGACAACGACACCCGGGTGGATCCGGTGCACGCGCGCAAGATGTGCGCGGCGCTGCAGTATGCCACGCCGGCCCGCTGGCCGGACCGGCCGGTCCTGCTCCGCCGCGAGGCGGAGGTGGGCCACGGGGCCCGGGCGGTCAGCCGCTCGGTGGCCCTGTCCGCGGACACGCTGGCCTTCCTCGCCGTCCACACCGGCCTCAGCTGGTGACGAGCGCCTCCCGGTAGTCGCACAGGGCCGGGAACTCGCCATGCTTGGCCGCGACCGTCTCGCCCAGCGAGTGCGCGGCCCGCAGCACCAGCCCGCGCCGGAGCTGGGTGGGCAGCCGGGACAGGGTTTCCCGGCTCAGCCGCAGCGCCTCCTCCGGCTCGCCGGCTGACAGCCGGCACCGGGCCTGGCCCAGCGTGACCAGCGACCGGTCCAGGAATTCGGCCGGTGGGTACAGCCGCAGAGCCTGCCCGAACGCGTCGTCTGCGCCCCGGTAGTCGCCCAGCGTGACCAGGGCGTCGCCGGAGTGGAACAGCAGCTGGCGTTCCGTGTAACCGAACGCGGTGCCCCGGCGGTCCTCAGCGGCCAGCCCGTTCAGCGCGTCGTGCGCCCGCTCCAGGGCTGCGTTGACCCGGCACAGCGTCCCGCTGGCTACGCCCCCGGCGGCGGTGCCCCGGCCCGCCGGGCCGGGTCTGCCCCGGGCCCGGGCCAGCGCCCGGGCCTCCACGATGGGCGCCATTACGCTGGCCACGCAGGACCGCTGGCCGGCCAGGTCGGCGCTGGCCCGGGCGGCCGCAGCGGCCTGGCCCGGATCGCCGTAGTACAGCGGGACCAGGGCCTCGCGGACCGCGACCCAGGCCCGGAGCTGCCGGTCCCCGGTTTCGTCGGCCGCGGTGCGGGCCGTGCTGAAGAACGACCGGGCCAGCCGCTGGTCGCCGGCATTGATCATGGTCATGCCGGCCAGCCCCGCCAGCCGGGCGGCCAGGTGGCACAGCCGGTCCACGAACTCCAGCGGCTGGCGCTGCTCGCACATCCGGCGCACGTCGCCGAGATCGAGCAGCACGTCGCACAGCAGCCGCATCGGCGGGACGGTTATGTACAGCCGGCCGTACTCGCCGGCCATCTCCTCCCAGTGGTCCAGCATGGTGACCGACACGGTGGCCCCGAGCAGCGCGTCATCGAGCCGCCGCCGGATCCGCTCGACCGCGCCGAAGAAGCGCCCCTCCACCCCGGTGCCCGGGTCGGCCATCAGCCGGAGCAGAGTGCGCCGGACCACGTCGTCGTCGGCCTCGCCCGGGCCAGGACTGGCCTCCGGCCCGGCCACCGCGGCCGGCGGCCCAGCGGGCTGGCCGGCTGGCTGGCCCGCACCGGGCGCCGCGGCGGGCGGCAGGACGGTGGGGGTGCGGTGCGTCCGCCCGCACAGGCACTGCCCGGGGTAGCCCAGGTCCGTGGGCTCGGCCTGGTAGACGCAGCACAGGTAGTGCAGATACTCCGGCCCGGGCCGCTTCTGCCCGCTCTCGTAGGAGGACAGCAGCGTCTCGCTGAACCGGGGCGGCAGCCGCCCTTCGCTCACGTACCTCGCCCGGACCTGGGCCACGACATCGGCCAGGGCGATACCGAGCGCCAGCCGGTGCGCGCGGACCAGCGTGGTGCCGAACGTGGGCTGGCACCGCTCGTGGATGGTGCCGGCGATGTCGGCGGGCGGGAGCCCGTCGGCCAGGCACTGCGCGCGGATGCCCCGGGCCATCGAGACTTCCTGGCGCACTTCCCGGCCGCACGGTTGCAGCCCGCCGTCGGTGTCGGCGTCGCAGTCCGGCTCAGCGTCGGCCCGGCCGCCGGGACCGAGCACCATATGCCGCGTGTCCCCAAGCTCAGCGACTGGCTGGGCGCGTTGTGCTCCCATTCCCATCCCCTCTCGGGCGCGCCCCCGCGACCGCCCGGCCGGATCTTTAACTCACAGCTATAGCTCCGCTACTCTCCGCCCGCTAATCCGGGGAAATGCCCGGATTATCTGCGATACCTACGAAGTAGAACATGCAATTCTCTCTCTACATGTTGCATACTGCACGCTCTGCGTGGCTACGTCATCACAATCCAGCTGACTGATCCCAAAAAGCTGCCCGGATGGCCCCTCGGGCCAGCTCGCCCGAGCCGGCCAGGTCACCCGCGCCGGCCGGCCAGTATGGGGAGTCGGCCCCGCCCCCCGCCCCCCGTGAAAGGACTCCCCGGTGACCTCGCAAGCGCTCGTCACGGCGCTCCGCCTCGCTGCCCATGCCGAGGACCCGCTCACGAACGCCTGTGGCAAGGACCCTGGCATCGCGTGCCGCCTCACCTGGAACGTGACGCACAGCCACACAGCCGCCCAGCTGGTCAACGTCTGGCTGGCCCGCCCGGTGACCCTGGTGCTGCAGATCATCCTGGTGCTGCTGGTGGCCATCGTCATCCGGCTCATCACGCTCCGGCTGATCAGGAAGATCACCAAGCACGCGGCCGAGGCCGGCAACGGCAAGAACGACCCGGCGCACGTGCTGATCGGCGAACGGCGGCAGCAGCGCGCCCAGGCCCTCGGCTCGGTGCTGGGCAACGCGGCATCGGTGCTCATCTTCGGCATCGCCGCCGTGACCATCGCCGGCGATCTCGGGCTCAACCTGGCCCCGGTGCTGGCCAGCGCCGGGGTGCTCGGCCTGGCCATCGGCTTCGGCGCGCAGAGCCTGGTCCGTGACTACCTGTCCGGGATCTTCATGATGCTGGAGGACCAGTACGGGGTGGGGGACGTGATCGACGCGGGCGCCGCCACCGGCACGGTCGAGGGGGTCAGCCTGCGGGTCACCCGGCTGCGGGACGTTAACGGCGTGGTCTGGCACGTACGGAACGGCACCATCAACCGGATCGGCAACGAATCACAGGGCTGGGCCCGTGCGGTGATCGACTTCCCGGTGTCCTACGACCAGGACCTGCCCCGGGTCCGGGAGACCATGAAGGACAGCGCGACGCAGATGTGGCAGGAGCCGCGCTGGCATGACGTGATCATGGAGGAGCCCGAGGTCTGGGGGGTCGAGTCGGTGACCAGCGACGCCATCACGATGCGGCTGGTGGCCCGGACGCTGCCGCTGCGCCAGTGGGAGGTGGCCCGTGAGCTGCGCGAACGGCTGAAAACGGCGCTCGACTTGGCCGGCGCGGCGGGCGAGCCGATGGCCTCCGCGATCAGTGCCAGCGCCGCCGCCAAGGCCGAGGCACAGGCCCACACCGCCGCGCCCGAAGCCCACGCCACCGGCCCCGCCGAAGATCAGAGCTACTAGCCTGGACGTGCGATGGACGACACGAGCGAAATCAGCTTTTACCAGGCGGCCGGCGGCGAGGAAACGTTCCGCCGCCTGACCCATCTCTTCTACCAGGGCGTGGCCGCCGACCCGGAGCTGCGCGCGGTCTACCCGAGCCGGGATCTCGGGCCCGCCGAGGAGCACCTGCGGCTGTTCCTCATCCAGTACTGGGGCGGCCCGGCCACCTACAACGAGCTGCGCGGGCACCCGCGGCTGCGGATGCGGCATCGGCACTTCCACATCGGCGAGGCCGAGCGGGACGCCTGGCTGCGGCACATGCGCGCCGCGCTGGACGAGATCGGGCTCGACCCGGCGCTGGACGCGCAGCTCTGGGACTACCTGGTGATGGCCGCGCACAGCCTGGTCAACGCGCCCACCGGCCCCGGCCGCCCGGACCTGGGACTCAGCCCGGCCTGAGGCCGGGATCCAGGCCGGGCTGAGCCGCGGGCACAGGCGTTCAGCCGCGGGTGAGCTTCCGGTAGGTGACCCGGTGCGGCCGCGCCGCGTCCGGGCCGAGCCGCTCGATCTTGTTCTTCTCGTAGGCCTCGAAGTTGCCCTCGAACCAGAACCAGTCCGGGCCGCCTTCCCAGGCCAGGATGTGCGTCGCGATCCGGTCCAGGAACCACCGGTCGTGGCTGGTGATCACGGCGCAGCCGGGGAAGTCCAGCAGCGCGCGCTCCAGCGAGGCCAGGGTTTCCACGTCCAGGTCGTTGGCGGGCTCGTCGAGCAGCAGCAGGTTGCCGCCCTGGCGCAGGGTGAGCGCCAGGTTCATCCGGCCGCGCTCGCCGCCGGACATCAGCCCGGCCGGCTTCTGCTGGTCCGGGCCCTTGAACCCGAACGCGGCGACGTAGGCCCGGCTCGGGATCTCCACGTTGCCGACCCGGATGGTGGCGTCGCCGCCGGAGATGGCCTCCCAGACCGTCTTGTCCGGGTCGATCGAGGAGCGGAGCTGGTCGACGTAGGCAATCTTGACCGTGTCGCCGATCCGGATGCTGCCCGCGTCCGGCTTCTCCTCGCCGACCAGCATCTTGAACAGGGTGGTCTTGCCGACCCCGTTCGGGCCGATCACGCCGACCAGGCCGTTGCGCGGCAGCGAGAAGCTCAGCCCCTCGATGAGCTCACGGTCGCCAAACCCCTTGGCGATGTCGTCCACCTCGACGACCTGGCTGCCCAGCCGCGGGCCGGGCGGGATCTGGATCTCCTCGAAGTCCAGCTTGCGGTACTTGTCCGCTTCCGTCGCCATCTCCTCGTAGCGCTGCAGCCGGGCCCGGCTCTTGGCCTGCCGCGCCCGCGGGCTGGACCGGACCCACTCCAGCTCATCTTCCAGCCGCTTGCGCCGCTTGGCGTCCTTCTGCCCCTCGATCTTGATCCGGGACGCCTTGGTCTCCAGGTAGGTGGAGTAGTTGCCCTGGTAGGGGTAGGCGTGGCCGCGGTCCAGCTCGAGGATCCACTGCGCCACGTTGTCCAGGAAGTACCGGTCGTGGGTGACCGCGACGACGGTGCCGGCGTACTTCTCCAGGTGCTGCTCGAGCCACTGCACGCTCTCCGCGTCCAGGTGGTTGGTCGGCTCGTCGAGCAGCAGCAGGCCGGGCTGGGACAGCAACAGCTTGCACAACGCCACCCGGCGGCGCTCGCCGCCGGACAGCGTGCTCACGTCGGCCTCCGGCGGCGGGCAGCGCAGCGCGTCCATGGCCTGCTCAAGCTGGCTGTCCAGGTCCCAGCCGTCGCGATGGTCGAGCTGCTCCTGCAGCCTGCCCATCTCCTCCAGCAACTCGTCGGAGTAGTCGGTCGCCATCTGCTCGGCGATCACGTTGTACCGGTCGAGCAGCTGCTTGGTCTCCGCGACGCCCTCCTGGACGTTCTCCAGCACGGTCTTGCTGGGATCAAGCTCCGGTTCCTGGCTGAGCAGCCCCACCGTGAAACCGGGGAACAGCCGCGCATCGCCGTTGGACGGGTGCTCCAGGCCGGCCATCATCTTCAGCAGCGTCGACTTGCCCGCGCCGTTCGGGCCCACCACCCCGATCTTGGCTCCGGGGAAGAACGCCAGCGTCACATCGTCAAGGAGCACCTTGTCGCCCTTGACCAGCCGGGCGGCATGCATCTGGTAGATAAATTCAGGCATGCTCCAAGGTTAGGGGCAGCGGTGCCGAGGGTCGGACGGGCATGCACCCAGCGGCAGCGTGCACACCCGGTCCCGGCCGGCCTGCTTGGCCCGGTACAGCGCGGCGTCCGCCGCGGCCAGCAGCTCGAACAGGTCGTTCCCGTCCCAGCCCAAGGCGGCCACGCCGATGGATACGGTCACCGCCGCGTCGGCCCCGGCGGCCGGGACGGAGCACGCCCTGACCCGCTCGCGGAGCCGTTCGGCGATCCAGCACGCCTCCTGCTGGCCGGCCCCGGGCAGCAGGGCGACGAACTCCTCGCCACCGAACCGGCCCAGCACGTCACCGGCCCGCACCTGGCTGACCAGGGCCCGGGCCGTCACGGCCAGCAGCTCGTCCCCGGTCAGGTGACCGTACCGGTCGTTGACCTGCTTGAAGTGGTCGATGTCCAGCAGCAGTACCGCCGCGGGCACCCCGGCCCGCCGGGCCCGGCGTACCCAGCCGTCCGCTTCCCGCTGCCAGGCCACGGCGTTGAGCAGGCCCGTCTTGGCGTCGGTCCGGGCCGCCGCGCGGAGCTGCTGGTGCAGCAGGCTGCGCTGCAGCAGGATGACCGGTGGCAGCGCAGCCACCAGCAGCACCGGGTTCAGCGCGCAGGCGACGGTGACCAGCAGCCCGGCGCCCAGCCCGGCCAGCCCGACCAGCACGTTCTCAGGATCCCAGCTGGGCCGCGGCCGCGGCGCGGCCGCCGCCCCGGGCCGCGCGGCCAGCCCGGCCATGGCCAGCAGGGCCGCGTTGATCACCATGAACAGCCCGGCGCAGCCTGCTGCCTCGGCCATGGTCACCGGGTACAGCAGCCAGTGCCCGTGCGCGTGCACCTGCCGGAACAGGGCCGAACTGGCCGCGCCGGCCAGCCCGAGTGCGGCGGCGGTGAAGGCCCGCCAGTAGAGCGGCCCCTGCCGGGCCCGCCAGTGCGCGAAGCCGCCGATCAGCACCGGGCCGGCCAGCGCGCAGGCCGGGGGGAGCAGCAGCGCGGCCGGCAGCCACCAGGCGGTCAGCAGGTCCGGGGAGCCAGGTTGCGGCACGCCCCAGTGCCGGGTGGCCTCGACGCAGGCGGCGGCGCAGCCCAGGAACGTGGCGAACAGGACGAGCTGGCCGGGCCGCAGACGGCCTGAGCCGAACTGCCAGCCGGCCAGTGCGAGGTCGGCGGCGATCACCGTCAGCAGGTAAGCCGAGAGCCGCGGCCGCCCGGGAAGGCGGTCCCAGGACCACGGCGCTTCGGTGCGGGACCCGGGTGGGTACCCGGGGTCAGCGTGCATCGTGCGCTGGACTGCCGACATGCCACCTGTCCATGACCGCCGCAGGCGGGGCCCCTGACGCCCCGCCTCGGTCACATTACGTGTTCGAGAAGCGGCCGACCTATAACGCTGAGTAACAGCGTAGAGGCCCAGGGGCCCGCCCGGCGGGAATTCCGCGGATCCGGATCAGAACGGCGCGGTCACCCCGGCCGGCTCGCCCTGGGTCCCGGGCTCAGCTGCGGTCCCGGGCTCAGCCGGGGTCCCAGGCTCACCGCGGGCCCCGGCCGCCGGGGCGGCGTCGTCATCCGGGGCGTGCTCCAGTCCCCCGGCCGCCAGTCCCCCGGCCGCCAGTCCCCCGGCCGCCAGTCCCCCGGCCGCCAGTCCCCCGGCGCCCAGTCCCTCAGCGGCCAGTCCCTGAGCGGCCAGTTCTTCGGCGGCCAGGGCCGTCACGGCGCCCTCGGCGAACAGACCGGACGGCGGCCCGGCCGGGACACCGCTCCCATTCCCATTCCCGGCGGCCAGCTCAGCAGGCTGGGCCCCGGCTGCGGCCCGCTCCAGCGCCGTATCCCCGCCCGCCTGGTGGGCGCGCCGGAAGTGCGCGACGCCCCGGGCCAGGTCGTGCCCCATCGAGGCGGCCTCGATCTCCACCGCCACCCGCGGTGCGCCGTCCTTGTTGGTGTACGGCCGGACCTGCAGCTTGCCCTTGACCAGCACCGGCTCGCCCTTGCGGACACACGTCGCGACGTTGTCAGCCAGCCCGCGCCAGCAGACCACGGTCACGAACGATGTGCCGCCGTCCGACCACTCCCCGCTGTCGCGGTCCATCCGGCGCGGGGTGTAACCCACCCGGAGTGAGGCGTACGAAATGCCGTTCTTGGTCGTGCTGAACTTCGGCTCGCGGGCCACGTAGCCCGCCAGGAACACCTGGGCCTCATTGATCATGGCCGTCCCATCCTCCTGGGCTCCGCCCGCCGCCCCGGCTTCCGGGACGGCCGGCCAGCGGCCCGATGCCGCTGGTGAGTCCACGATCACCGGACCGGGCGGGTCACCCCAGACCGAACGGGGTTCTGTGGATACACGCACCCATTTCGGGCGGGCTGTGCATAGCCGGGGCCGGTCTGGCGGTACCGGGTGCGACAATCCCGTGGGGTCCCGCGGTGCCAGCCGCGGGGGCTCACGCGGCCACCAGCTCGGAGGGCTCGGCGATCACGTCGACCAGCGCACCGTTGCGCATCACGGTGATAGCCATCGGGCGGCCGATGGCCTCAGCGAACATCAGCCGCTGCAGGTCCTGGGCCGCGCTTACCGGGTTCCCGCCCGCGCTCACCAGCAGGTCACCGGCGCGCAGCCCGGCCCGGTCGGCGGGGCCGCCAGAGACCACCTCGACCACCCGCAGGCCGGCCGGCCGCCCCACGCGTCCGGCCAGCACGGCCGGCAGCGGGGCCGGCGCACTGACCAGGCCGAGGTAGGCCCGCCTGACCCGGCCGTGCCGCATCAGTGCCGAGATGATCCGCCGGGTGGTCGCGTTGACCGGGACGGCCAGCCCCACGCCGAGGCCCGCTACCGCGGTGTTGATGCCGACCACCCGGGCGTGGCTGTCGGCGAGCGCGCCCCCCGAGTTCCCCGGGTTGAGTGCAGCGTCGGTCTGGATCACGTCCTCGACCAGGCGGGCCGCGGTGCCGCTGCGGGTCGGCAGCGACCGGCCCAGTGCGCTGACCACGCCCGCGGTGACGGAGCCGGCCAGGCCGAGCGGGTTGCCCACGGCCACGACCAGCTGGCCGACCACGAGATCGTCGGCCTCGCCCAGCTCGGCGGGCGGTGGCGTCTGGCCGGCCGTGCGCAGCACGGCCAGGTCGGACAGCGGGTCCGCACCGACGACCCGGAACGGGATCGTGGAGCCGTCGGAGAAAGCCGCGGTACCCGCGCTGGCGTTGCCCACCACGTGCGCGTTGGTCAGCAGGAACCCGTCCCCGGTGAACACCACGGCCGAGCCGAGGCTTTCCCCGCCCCGGCCCGTCCTGGGCACCCGGAGGCTAGCCACCTTGCCGGTGAGCTCGGCCGCCACCCCGGCCACGATCTGCGAGTAGACATCGAGCGGCTGAGGATCGGTCATACTATCTGCCCCATCAGCTATTCACCAATTACATGATTACACCTGTTGGTGGAATAGCCAACGTCCAGGACCCGGGGACCTCTTCCCCAGCCGTTACGCCCGCAGCGGACACGCCGCGGCCGGGCGGCGGCGGCCGGTTACTGCCGCGCGGTCCGCAGCGCGCTGCAGAACCGGGCGTATTCCGACAGTTCCTGCTTGACCGGGACCAGCACGTACTGCTCCGCGACTTGCTGCATCGCCGAGCGCATCTCCTGCTCGACCCGGTTGCGCTCGCGCAGCGCGGCTGAGCTGACCACGTTCATGCAGCCGGAGGCGGTCAGCCAGCCCAGCGTCAGGATGGCGGCGATGAGCAGGATCTACCCAGGGCAGCAGCGCGGCGTCGCTGAAGATGGCCACCGCGTGCCGGGTGGCGTGGAACACGCCGATGACCAGCAGGGCGGCCACCCAGGCCAGCCCGGCCACCGCGCAGCCGAGCAGCAGCCCCTGCCACACGGCGACCAGCCGCCACCACGGCTCGACGTTGTTCTCGGCAGGCAGTGTCTCGCCGATCACCGTTCCCAGCGCGCCCGGGATCTCGTCACGCCGGGACCGGGCTGCCGCCCGCACCGTCTGCGACCACGGTTTCGGCAGGGCGGGCCCGATCTGGTCGCCGAGCGCGGTCAGCGTGTTGTCGATCTCGGCCTGCTGCGCGCCGGCCGGCCCGGCGGACACGCCGCGCAGCTCCTCCCACAGGTCGCCGAGCCGGAGCTTGCGCACCGGGTCACGGCCCAGCGCCCGGTCCACCAGCCAGGACACCGGCCAGCCGACGTAGTCGACGGCCCGCAGCTCGCGGGCACTCTGCAGTGCCTGGCCCACGCCGGCCGTCCCGGCCGCCCGGCCGAACGATTCGGCGAGCGCCACCGCGCTGCCGCGCGGGACCTCGGCGAAGTCATCGGCCTCGGCGTCCGCGCTGGGCGCTTGCCCGTCCCCGGCGTGGGGCAGGAAACGCACCGCCATGACCTCCAGGTCGGCGGCGATCCGGTTGCTGGCCGCCTGCCGCTCGGCCACCGTGCCGGCCAGCACCTTGCGCAGCCCGTCCACGCCCTGCCCGGTCCGGGCCGAGGTGACCAGCACCTGCGCTTCGTGCAGGCCCTCCGAGTCGAGCAGCCGCGTCAGGTCGGCCACGCAGTCGTCCACCTGCTCGGAGGTGAGCAGGTCAGCCTGGTTAAGCACGACCGCGATGACCGAGGAATGGCTGGCCAGCGGGGTGAGGTACCGGCTGTGCACGGCCGCGTCCGCGTACTTCTGCGGGTCCAGCACCCACACCATCAGGTCGGCCACGCCGACCAGCCGGTCCGTCTCGTCCGACGCGGCCGCCGCCACCGAGTCGTGGTCGGGCAGGTCGATCGAGGATCAGCCCGCGCAGCGACGCCTCCCCCTCGCCCAGCGCGCTGGACCGCGCGTACCGGTTCCGCGGCGGGATGCGCAGCCATTCCAGCAGCTGCGCGGCACCATCCATGCCCCACACGCAGGCGTGCGGGTCCTTGGTGAACGGCCGGATCACGCCGACCGCCGAGAAGTCGGCCCCGGCCAGCCGGTTGAACAGCGAGGACTTGCCGCTCCCGGTGCCCGCCGGCCAGCACGGCCACCGTGTGGCTGGCGGACATCCGGAGCCGCTCCCCGGCCCGGGCCACCAGGCGTTCCGCGTCGGCCAGCAGGGCCGGACTGAACCCGTCCGGGCCGCTGCGGGCCGACCCGATCTGGATCACCCGGGCCAGCGCGGTCAGCCGGGTGGACAGGTCCGCGCCGGCGGCCTCGCCCGGCGGCGGGCCGCCGGGCAGCCCTGGGCTGGCTGTCCCGGCGGCGGCCAGCCCAGGGCTGGCCAGCCACGCCGACCGGTATTCGCCGATACTCATCGCGCCATCTCAAGTGAGTAGGTTGCCTGGTAGAGCCGGACCGCGGCCGCGGCATCCAGCTCCCCGGCCGAGTCAACCACCTCGACGAACCGGAGCATCTCCTCGTCGAACAGCCTTCGCATCCGGTCCCGCAGGTCGGCCCGGGCCCGGGCCCGGATGTCGCGCAGCGGCCCGGCGCCGAACAGCGACGTCAGCAGCAGCTGCGGGACCGTCCCGGCGCCCTCGGCGGTGCCGTCACCGTCGCGCTGCCCGAGCATGGCCACGACCAGCACGGTGGCCAGCGAGTCGTCGTCGAACGACATCACCCGCGCGATCGACCGCTTGGTCACGCTCTCCGCCCGGACCAGCCGCATCATCTGGTCCTGCCAGCCGCTGACCGCGCGGGCCGCCCGGACCGGCAGGTCAGCCGAGCAGCCGGCCAGGGACAGCGACGCGTGGCGGAGCTGGCCCGCCCCGGGCTCCGGGCCGTCGCCGGCCACGGCCGGCTCCCCGGTCAGCCCCAGCAGCAGCCCGGCGTCCGCGGCGAACTGCGACCCGGCCCAGGTCTCCTCGTTCTCCTCGGCCGCCACCTTGTCCAGCAGCGCGACCCCGGCCGGGGCGCTGCGCCAGCGCCGGACCGACTCCTCCGCGGCCTGCCCGGCCACCGAGATGACCAGCGACTCGATGCCCGTCCGGAGCGCGCTCTTCAGCGCCCTGGCCCGGGCCTGCGTGCCCCGCTTGCGCTGGCGGGTCGGCCTGCCCCGGGGCGCCTGCAGACCGCGGAGGAGTTCACCGGTGCCGGCGAAGTCCTGCCAGCGGGCCAGTGCCTCACCGCGGAGCAGTGAGCCGTCGGACAGCGCCTGATCCGACTCGGCCAGCGCGGCCGCGTAGGCTCCTTCCACCGCGGCCCGCAGGTCGGACCGGATGGCCAGCTGGGCCTCCACCTCGGCAGCGATGGCAGGCACCCGGGTGCGGAACGTGTCCAGCACGCCGGCCATGGTCTGGGTCAGCACGGCTACCCGGCGGTCCGCCTCGACCGCCATCTGCTGCAGCCACTCGCGGACCGGGGCGGAAATCTCGGCCGGCAGCCGGGCATCCGTGATCACCGTCTCGTGGATCACGAAACGCTGGTTGCCGCCCAGCCCGTTGGCCCGCAGCATCGACCCGAAGTGCTTGGTCAGCTCGGCGCTGCCGGACGGGGGAACCCGGGACAGCACGATGCCCAGGGCCGCGCCGCGCTCCTTGGCGTACTCGAGCAGCTCCCACACCGCCGCGTCGGCGTACCGGCTGGCCGTGGTCATGAACAGCCACAGGTCCGAGGCGTCCAGGAACTGGTGGGCGAACTCCCGGTGCGCCTGCACCACCGAGTCGATGTCCGGGGTGTCGAGCAGGGCGACTCCCTTGGGCATGCCCTCGTTGGCCGCCAGGACCAGCAGCCCGTCCCGGCCGGACCGGGCCAGCCCTTCCTGGCGGACCCGGGGCACGGTCGGCAGGAACACGTTCTCGGCGAACCAGTCCACGTCGTCCGGGTGGCAGGCCAGGACCGGGCTGTTCGTGGTCGGGCGGCGGATGCCGGTGTTACTGACCTGGACCCCCACGATGCTGTTGACCAGCGTCGACTTGCCCGCGCCGGTAGACCCGACCAGGGCCACCAGGAGTGGCGCGCCGGACTGCCGGACCCGGGGCAGCAGGTAGTCGTCGATCTGGCTGAGCAGCTTGCGCCGCTCGGCGCGGGTCTGCTCCGCCCCGGCCGTCTCGAACACCAGGGTCACATCCACGACCTGGCGGCGCAGCTCGAGCAGGGCGGCCTCGAGGTGGCGGGCGTCGACCCGGCGGTGCCGCCCGGCCTCCGCGGGCTGGGAGACCGGCTGGGCGGCAGCTGGCTGCCCCGCCGGGACGGGGTCAGCTGGGGAAGCCACATCCCCGCCCGGCGCGTGCGCCGGCCGCGGCGAGGCCCGGCCCTTCCGTCATGGTTCTCCGTCACTGCCCTTCCCGCGTCGGCCTTATCCCGGCAGGTCCCGGTGACATGGGCACAGCGGTCCGGCGCGCTTTGCTCAGCACATTCCGGGACAGTTCCGCGATCTGCGCCCCGACCTGCACTATCTCACCTATCACGACAATCGCTGGCGGGCGCAGGCCGGCCTCCCTGACCGCTCCGGCCACTGCGCCCAGTCCTGTCGTAATTATGTGCTGCGTAGGCAGGGTACCGTCCACAATGACCGAAACTGGAGTGCGCGGATCCCGGCCGGCTGAGATCAGCGTTCCGGCTATCCGGCCCAGGTACTCCAGGCCCATCATGAGCACCAGCGTGGCCCCGGACCGGGCCAGCTCAGCCCAGTCCACCGTGGAGCGCGGGTCACCGGGCGGCAGGTGCGCGGAGATCACGCGGAGCTCCTGGGTGATCCCGCGGTGGGTAACCGGGAGGCCGGCCGCGGCGGGTACCCCGACCGCGCTGGTCACCCCGGGCACCACGGTGACCGGGATGCTGGCCTCCAGGCAGGCCAGCATCTCCTCGCCGCCGCGGCCGAAGACGAACGGGTCACCGCCCTTGAGCCGGACCACGGACAGCCCACGGCGGGCCCGCTCGACCAGCACCGCGTTGATGTCGTCCTGGGTCATCGCCCGGCCGCGCGGGATCTTCCCCGCGTCGACCAGTTCCACGTCCGGGGCCAGCTCGTCGAGCAGGGCCCGGGGCGCCAGCCGGTCGGCCACCACCACGTCCGCCTCAGCCAGCAGCTGCCGTCCCCGCACCGTGATCAGGCCCGGGTCGCCGGGTCCGCCACCGACCAGGGCGACCCGGCCGAGGTGCCGCCTGCGCCTGGTGCGCAGCGTGCCGTCCTGCAGGCCGGCCAGCACCGCGTCCCTGATCCCGGCGCTGCGCTGCGGATCACCGCTGACCACGCCGAAGCGCAGGTCCCCGGCGTGCCCGGAGGCGGGAGTCCAGGCCGCGGACGCGGCCGCGTCATCGGCCCGGACGGACCAGATCCCGGCCGCCCCGGCGTCGGCGGCCACGGCCGCGTTCACCTGAGGGTCATCGGTGCAGGCACAGACCAGCCAGGCCCCGGCGCAGTCGCCGGGCGCATAACCCCGGCGCTGCCAGCCGATCCGGCCGGCCAGCACCAGGTCGTGCAGCGAGGGTGTCACCCCAGGGGAGATCAGCAGCACGTCCGCGCCCGCGTCGAGCAGCCCGGGGACCCGCCGCGCGGCCACCGAGCCGCCGCCGACCACCACCACCCGGCGGCCCGCCAGCCGGAGCGCGAGCAAGTAGGGCGCAGCCGTGTCGGCGACCATGGCGGTCGGCCCTCCTTCGGCTACGGCTGGGCTCGCCCAGCGAGGTCAGCCCGGCGGCTGCCGGCTCATCGGTAATCGAGCGTAGTGCTATCTGGCCCGCCGCTGGCCAGGGCCGCGGCAGCCAGCGCACCGAACGCGGCGGCGGCCACCGCCGCGCCACCCTTCTCCGACACATTTGTCAGGGTGGGCAGCCCGCTGGCCCGCACCGCGTCTTTCGCCTCCGCCGCCCCGGCCAGCCCAGCGGGCAGGCCGATGACCAGCGCCGGCTGGACATTCCTGGCCATGATCTCGGCCAGCGCGGCGGGCTCGCTGCCCACCACCCAGATCGCACCCGGCCCGGCCTGGCCGAAGGCCAGCCGCACCGCGGCCGCGGGCCGGCTGATGCCCGCCGTCCGGGCCAGCCGCGTGGTCAGCATCTCCTCGCTCTTGCAGATCACCGGGTACCCGGTGATCCCCGCGGCGACCATCGCGCTGTCCGTGACCACGGCCGCGCCGACGGCCAGTTCCGCGCTGGCGGCAGCCAGCGCCTGCTCGTCGCACACCAGGTCGGTGGCGAAGTCGAAGTCGGCGCTGGCCGCGATGACATGCTCGGTCACCGCGCGGCTGAGCGGCGGCAGGCGGCTGAGATCGATCCGGGACCGCAGGATCCGGTACGACTCGTCCTCCGCGCCCTGCTCCGCCGCCACCCGGCCAGGATGACACAATCAGGAGCCGGCACGCTTCGTCATCCGAACCAGCGCGGCGCAGCGCCGCTACACTGTCCACGCACCCGTGAATTGCGGGCAGTCACTGGCACGGTCCTGGGCGTGCTGACTCGTGCGGCCCTGCTGCCAGGTAATTCTCAGTCGGCCAGCTGGCGGAATCCGGCGTAACCCGGTAAAACCGGGTGGCAACCTTGATCGACAGAGTCGCGAATGGAGAGTAGATGGGCGCGGTGAAGCGTTCCCGGGTCGTGCTGACCAGCGGATCCGGGGCGGACAGCGGCACGCGCGAGGTGGAGGCAGCTTCGTGACCAGTACCTGGACAGCCGACCAGGCCATCGACGACGCGGCCGCCAAGGCCTTCCTCGCGGAATACGGTGACCGCGCGGAGCACCTGCCGCCCGTGGCCATCGTCATCGCCGCCTACAACGAGCAGGGCGTGATCGGCTCGGTGCTGGACGCGCTGCCGCGGACCATCTGCGGCCTGGAGACCGCCGCCGTGGTGGTGTCGGACGGCTCGCGGGACGAGACCGTGACCGAGGGCCGCTCGCACGGCGCGCTGATAGCGGACGTCACGGTCAACCGCGGCCAGGGCGCCGCGCTGCGGCTGGGTTACCGGCTGGCCCGCGAGGGCGGCGCCCAGTACATCGTGACCACCGATGCCGACGGCCAGTACAACCCGGCCGAGATGGAGCGCGTGCTGGCCCCGGTGGCGGCGGGCGACGCCGACTTCGTCACCGGGTCGCGCAAGCTGGGCAGCCAGGAGACCAAGGACCCGGTGCGCCGCCTGGGCACCTGGGTCTTCGCCACCACAATCAGCGTGCTGACCGGGACGCACATCACCGACTCCTCGTTCGGCCTGCGGGCGATGCGGGCCGAGGTCACCGGGGAGGTCCGGCTCGAGCAGCCGCAGTACCAGTCGGCCGAACTGCTGATCGCCGTGCTGGCCCGCGGGTTCCGGGTGACCGAGGTCCCGGCCACGATCCACAAGCGGCAGGTCGGGCAGAGCAAGAAGGGGCACAATGCGATCTACGGCCTGCACTACGCCGGGGTCGTCACCGGGACCTGGTGGCGCGAGCGGCGCCGCCGGGGTCCCGCAGCGCCCGGTGTGCAGCCGCAGCCCGGCGGGCAGCCGCAGTCCGCAGCGGACCGGCGCGCCAGCGAGCCGCAAGGCTAGACCGGGCACCAAAAAACCCGGCCGGAGTGCACCCGGCCGGGTTTTGCTATTCCCAGATCAAAACTTTGCTATGTGCAAACTAAGCCGTTACCGGCGGCGGCCCGCGTCCGGAGCAATCCGGCCGTCCAGGCCGGCGTCCCGCGGCGGGACCCCGTCCACGGCGCCATTGCCGTTACCGTTTCCCCGCGCCGCCGAGCCGTTGACCCGGCCCGTTCCCGTGGTCCCGGCGGCGTGGGCCGGGCCTGGCTGGGCCGTGGGCCCGGGCTGCTCGTCAGCCGCCGGCTCCTCGGCCAGCAGCGGCTCCCGGCCCTCGACCACGGCCAGCGCCTCCGCGGTGCTGCGGTCGCGGAACAGCACGAAGTGGAAGATCAGGAACCGGAACGCGAACGTCAGGCAGTTGGCCGCGAAGTAGAACGCGTCCGCCACGATCACCTTGCCGACGCCGTGGTGCAGGCCCATCGAGGCGGCCACACTGTTACCGAACTTGCTGGCCAGGGTGAGGAAGATGCCCGCGCAGATGGAGACCGCGACGAACGGGAGGGTCTCCTTGAGCACATCCGGACGGCCCTTGCGCTCCCACGCCCAGCGGCTGATCACGTAGCTGACGGCCGCGCCCGCGAACCAGCCCAGTGCGCCGGAGAGGCCAGCGGTCAGGTTGGCCGGGCCAATGCAGATGATGTACACGATCTGGGTGGCGGCGACCGCACACACCGCCGCCGGGGCGAACCGGACAAAGCGCTTGACCACGTTGCTGCGCAGCTTTTCCCGCAGCGGCCCCGGGACGATTCGCCACAGGGCGTCGGAAATCCTGGGCGGGATGAGTGTCATTAGCGTCCTAGCAGTTTCTGAGACCGACGGGCCGTCCAGTCAGGTATACCGTACGGGACCCGGCTGGTAGCCCAGGTCGCGGCCTCTTCTCAGTAATCCTTCAGCATCAGTCGTTCACCATGGCGGTCAGCCGACCGCACCGCCCAGGTCGGCCGGGCGGGACCAGGCGCCATTGCGGTACCTGTCCTGCCACAGGTGCGGGTCGGCGGAGCCCTTCCAGAACACGTTGATCACGCCACTGGGCTGCCCGGCCGCGAACGGCTCGCTGCCCAGCACCCCCATCCGGAGCTGGGATGGCTGAGCCCAGCTGGTGCCGTGGCCAGCCGCCCACCACAATTCCCCGTTGCTTCCCCGCCAGAACACATCTACACCTGTGGCCGGGGCGGCTACCGCAACCGGGCCGGCGGTCAGGCGGGCGGGCAGGTCGCGGGCCTTGCCCCAGCCCCGGCCGGGGAGGTAACTGAGCTGCCACACGCTGGCCCGTGACCTGGCCGGCCAGAACACATCGACTTCACCGCTGGCCAGCCCGGTGGCCGCGGGCGTACCACCCAGGCTGCCCATGCCCAGGTCGGCCCGGCGCCCCCAGCGGGCGCCGGGCGTGCGCCGGATCACCCACAGGTGCCCGTCGGTGCCCTTCCAGAACACGGTCAGCGTGCCGCGCCCGGACAGCGCGGGCGCCGGCCCGGAGCGGAGCTGGCCACCCAGGCTGTGCGGTTTGGTCCAGCCGCGGCCCGGGAGGTAGCGGGCCTGCCACAGATGATCGTCCGAGAAGCCCCGCCAGAACACGTCGATCACCCCGTCGGCCCGGGCCACCGCGGCCGGCCAGCTGCCCAGCCGGCCCATGCCCAGCGGGCGCAGCGCCGGCCAGCCCGTGCCGGGACGGCTGACCGCCTCCCACAGCCGCCCGTCCGTGCCCTTGGCGAACACCGCCACGGTGCCCGGCACCGACGTCACCGCGGACGGACGGCCGGTGACCGAGCCACCCATGCTGACCGGGTGCTGCCAGCCGGCCCCGGGGGTGAACGAGGCGCGCCACAGCTGGCCGCCGGTGCCGCGGAAGAACGCGTCCACCGCCCCGGCCGGCTGCGCAGCGGCCGGTGACACCTGCGCGCTGCCGCCCGTCATCGCCTGCCGCTGCACGTTGAGATAGTCCTGATCGATGTTGATCGTGTCGCCGCCGTAGCTGACGTTCTGGCCACCCAGGTACTGATGAACGCGCTGGTGCTGGGACCAGTCGGTGGCTGGCACGTTGGGATCCTGGGTGTTCGCCTCGCCATTCCACAGCGCGTCATAGATAATGTCCGGCATGGTGTAGTCCGGGTCGCCGTAGCTGCTGGCCAGATCGCTGATGCCGGACAGCGAATTGCTGTACGCGCCGGAGGCGTACTGGAGCGCGTGCAGTTCCCTGGTCCAGGCGGTCAGGAAACGCAGTACCCGGCCGGACAGGGCCGCCGGATATGCCTCCATGTCGTAATAGATGGGGGTGCCCGGGCCAAAACCGAGCAGGCGGGCCTGGCTGACCGCGTCCTCGGCCGCGCTGACCGCCTGCTTAGCCGCCGCGGTGATCTCGCCCAGGCTGGCCTGCGGCCCGACGTAAATGGGCATGAAATGCCAGCCCGCCGCCTGCTGCTGGGCCACCCAGGACGCGGTCAGGTCGGGCTGGGCGCAGGCCCGGTCGGCGCCACCGATGTAGATGCCGACCGCCCGGTACGGCGACCGCCGCCGCCAGGCCCGCATCTCGGCGGCGCTCGGCGCGGTGCACGCGTCGAAGCCCTGGCCGGTGTAACTGGTCGCGGTGGGCGGCAGCGGCCGCGGCGCGGCCAGCCTCGCCCCAGCGGCCCGTTCCCCGGTGCGACCCGGTGGCCGCGGCCCGGCACTGGCCCGTGCTGGCTGGCGCAGCGCCGCGCCGGCCAGCATGCGGCCGATCTGGGCCGGGTCGGTGGAATACCGGGCGGTGATCGTAATCCGCCTGGTCACCACGCTGATCATCCGGTCCTCAGGGTAGGCCACCGACCGGGGCACGGCATGCCGGGCGGACGGCTGCACCAGCATGGCCTGGGTCGTCCCGACCAGCCCGGCGGGGCAGTCCTGGACCGGCCCGGGCGAACCGAGGTAGAGCACATGCCGGTCGAACCGGACACACTGATGCGGGTGCGCGGCCAGCCGGATCACCCGCCAGCCGGGCGGCACGGTGAACGTGGTGCCCAGGTAACGGACGGTGCGCCCGGCCCCGGCCTGCGCTACCGCCGGCCCGCTGAGCAGTGCCGCCACGGCCACCGCGAGCACGATGCCGGACGCCCCCCAGGGCCGGCTGCGGCGGGCTGCCCCCAGCTGCTGGAAAACACGGTCGCTGAATACGGCACGGCGCATAATGCATCCCCCCGGATCGCCGTGTACACCCTATTATCAGGGTGGCCATCATTAGCAGGAGCTTAAATGCCAAGTTCCCAGATGGCCAGAGTGCCACGTCTTTGCTCCGCCATTTTCCGTAACGTGCCACCGGAGAGCTTAACTCGGGATAATTGCCCATCCCGCCGGAACTGCCCGGGCTCGCGTGCCACAGTGTGCGCGGCGGGTCTTTCAGTGCCCCGCCGGGTGATCCGGTTTCCGCGTACGGGGACAGCACGAAGCCGTTCGGGTAAACGATTTTCGGGTTGCCCTCGGCGGCGGCTGAGCGGCGGCTGGCCGCCGCGCCGGGCCCCGGCACGTCGCCCGCGGCCATGGCCGCCCGTACCGCCGTCATCCCGCGGGTGGCGCGGATCTCCTCCAGGGCGGCCAGATCCCAGCACTCCTCCGCGTTGATCGACACGGACTCGCCGGCCCGGCGCACCCGGCCACGCACCGCGAGCAGCCAGGAGCCGAACACCCGGGCCGCGCACCGGGGCTGCACCGACTCGAAGAACGCCAGGTCCACCGGCCCGGTGGCGTCGTCGAGGGTGGTGAAGATGATCCGCAGGCCGGACCGGATGGCCGGGGTCTGCGTGGCGATCTTCACCCCGGCAACCAGGATGCGCGCGCCCGGTGGGCAGCGGTGCAGCCCGGCGGAGCGGGTCACGCCGAGCTGGCCGAGCAGCTCGGTGTAGAAGCTCAGCACGTGCTGGCTCAGGTCGATGCCGAGGATCTCCAGCTCCGTGGCCACCCGCTCGCCCGGGGTCAGCTCGCGCAGCTCGCCGGCCGGGACGAGCTCGGCGAACCCGTCCCCGGCGAAGCCGAGCGCGGCCTGGCCCGCCCCGCTGGCCCGGGCCCGCCGGTCCAGCACCCCCACCCGGGCCAGCAGATCCCGTCTGGTGAGTCCCCCCGGCGCGTCCCCCCTCATCCCGTAGACCGCATCCAGGGCACCGACCAGGACCAGCCGCTCGGCGACCGGGCGGGACACCGCGGCCCGCTCCCACAGATCGCGCAGCGACGTGTACGGCTGCCCGGCCACGATCCGCGCCACCTCGGCGTCACTGATCCCCTTGACCTCGCGCAGCCCGGCGCGCAGTCCCTCGCCGGGCAGCTGGCCGACCGGCTCGACCCGCCAGCCGGCGGCCGAGGCGTTCACGTCCACCGGCAGGATGGGCAGGCCGGCCAGCCGGGCGTCGGCCACGATCACCCGCTTGGGGTACATCCCCGGGTCATGGGTGAGCACCCCGGCGTAGAACGCGGCCGGGTAGTGCCGCTTCAGCCAGGCCGACTGGTAGGTCGGGATGGCGAACGCCGCCGCGTGCGCCTTGCAGAAGCCGAAGCCGCCGAACGCCTCCAGCACCTCCCACACCCGCGCCGTGGTGGCGGCGTCGTAGCCCCGGTCCCGGGCGGCACTGCGGAACCACTCCCCGGCCTGATCCCGGGACCGTTCCTCGGTCAGCTGGCGCCGGGCGTGCTCCGCCGCGGAGAGCCCGCAGCCGGTCATCGCGTGGATGATGCGCAGCACCTGCTCGTGGAAGATGACCACCCCGCCCGTCTCGGCCAGCGGGCCGGCCAGGTCCTCGTGCGGGTAGCTGGGCGGGCGCTGGCCATGCCGGGTCTCCAGGAACGGGGTGACCATGTCGGAGTTGACCGGGCCCGGGCGGAACAGCGAGATGTCCACGATCAGGTCGGCGATGTCCCGGGGCAGCAGCTTGCCGACCAGTTCCCGCTGCCCCGGCGACTCGATCTGGAAGCAGCCCAGCGTCTGCGCGTGCCGGATCATCTCGAACGTCGGCTCGTCCGCGCAGCCGACGGCGTCGATGTCCACCTGCTCGCCCCGGGTCCGCTCGACCTCGGCCAGCGTGTAGGCCATCGCCGACTGCATCCGCACGCCGAGCACGTCCAGCTTGATCATCCCGGCGATCTCGACGTCATCCTTGTCGAACTGGCTCAGCGGCAGCCCCTCGAAACTCCGCTCCACCGGGGTCCGGTCCAGCAGCGAGGTGTCGGAGAGCACCACGCCGCAGGGGTGCATGGCCACGTGCCGGGGCAGCCCGTCCAGCCGCTCGGCGAGCCGGAACATCCCGGTCAGCTGCGGGATGGCCAGCCCACTGCCGCGCAGTTCCGGCAGCTCGGCCAGCGCGCCCTGGATCCGGCCCGCCCGGATGTGCGGGAACGCCTTGGCGATCACATCGATCTCGTACGGCGGCAGGCCCAGCGCGGCCGCTACATCCCGGATCGCGCTGCGGGCCCGGTAGGTCTCCATCATCGACACGCAGGCGATGCGCTGCTCGCCGTAGGCATCCACGATGGCCCGGTAGGCCTCGATCCGGCGGGCCGACTCCACGTCGAGGTCGATGTCCGGCAGGCCCTGGCGGCTCTCGGCCAGGAACCGCTCCATGAGCAGGCCGTAGTCGAGCGGGTCGATGCCAGAGATGCCGATCAGGTAGTTGACCAGGCAGCCGGCTCCCGAGCCGCGGATCGAGCAGTGGATGCCCCGGTTCCTGATCAGCGTGGTGACATCGGCCACGGTCAGGAAGTAGGCGGCTAGCCCGGTCTTGGCGATGATGGCCAGCTCGTGGTCCAGCCGCTCGGCCGCGTGCCGCCGGGCGGCGCGCCGCCCGCGGCCCCGGCCGCGGCCCGCGGCCGGGTACCGGCGGTGCATGCCTTCGGCGCACCGGGCGCGGAGCAGGGTGAGCGGCTCACCGCCGGTGATCTCCGGCATGAACCGGCCGCCGATGCCCAGGTCCCGCCCTGGGTCGAGGGCGCACCGCCCGGCCACCGCCGCAGTCGCCCGGAGCAGTTCCGCCACTCCGTCACCGCCGCAGCTCCGCGCGGCCACCTGGCCCATGTCCGCGCCGCTGGCCAGGTCGGCCCGGGTGTTGCGCCGGGCCAGATGCCGTTCCCCGAGCGGGGCCAGCTGCCGGGCCGCGTCGAGCACCTGGGCGATCGCGGCGTCCGCCGGGTCGAGGTAGCGGACCGCGTTGCTCAGCACGGCCGGCACCCCGGCTTCCGCGGCCAGCTGGAGCATCCGGGCGGTCAGGTGGCGGCTGCCCCGGGTGCGGTGGTCGACGATCTCGATGACCACCTCGCCGC
Organism: uncultured Actinomycetes bacterium; assembly: GCA_963834515.1. GTDB lineage: Bacteria > Actinomycetota > Actinomycetes > Streptosporangiales > Streptosporangiaceae > RYN-230. The sequence goes on from CAWICB010000007.1 coordinate 1,291,782, forward strand.
ACTCCCGCCACCGGGCCAGCGCGGCCGCGGCCAGGTCGGGCCGCCGCGCGGCGGCCGCCCGGCCGGCGTCACTCCCGGGGCCGAGCAGGATGATGAGCCCCGCGGCGTGCCCGGCGACCAGCTCTGGGGTGATCAGCGGGGCACCGCGCTGGCCCGCCTGATGCGCCACGCTGACCAGCCGGCACAGCGACGCCCAGCCCCGGCTGCCCTCGGCCAGCAGCGTGATCCGGTCAGCATCCTCACTGTGCAGCCGGGCTGGGGCCGACGGGTTCAGCACCCGGGCCGGTTCCTGGCCGCGGCGGGCGGCCAGCGCGAGATCGGCGCCGAGGATCGGGGCGATGCCCGCGTCCGCGCACGCCACCGCGTGCTTCACCGCCCCGTACAGGCCGTCCCGGTCGGTCAGTGCGAGCGCCCGCATGCCCAGCCCGGCCGCCCGGGCCGCCAGCGCGGCCGGCGTGGCGACCCCGTAGCGCAGCGAGTAAGCCGATGCCACGTGCAGGTGAGCGAAGTCCCGGAGCCAGCTCAGTCCGGTAAGTCCCATACCCGGGCCAGCATCCAGTGCTCGGTCGCGAGATCACGGCGCAGTTCGTACACACTGCCCCGGGTGTTCCGCCCGGCTGACGCTTGGACCCGCCAGAACTCCCGCTCGGCCGGGGTGCCCAGGTCCGGGTTCTGCTGCCGCCACCACTCCCGGCTGGCTACCCAGTGATCCAGCACCTCCAGCACCGTGTACAGCCGCCCCCGCCAGGCGAACCGGGCTGGCTTCCCGTCCTGCACCCAGACATCCACCGGCTCCCCGTAGGTTCTGCTCACCGTGCCTGCCCGCCCTCCCTGCACGTACCGGACAATTCCCGGGGAAGCAGGCAGCGATCATATCTCGAATATAGATTCGAGACAAGACATAGCCCACGGCACAATGCCAGCTCAGGACACGGGAGCAACAGCGGCCACTACGGGCTGATCGGGTACCCCCGCTCCTCGCACAGCTGGAGCACCCGCTCCCAGGCCGGGGCGGAGATCCCGGGCTGGGACAGCAGCGCCACGGCCACCGGATCGTCCAGCTCATAGGGCGGCTCATCGGCCCGCATGCCCTCCCCCAGCTTGGCGAACGCCACCAGGTCATCAGCCAGCTGCCCCAGCCGGGGGTCGGTTGGGTCCCAGTCGAAGGCCTGGTCCCAGGCCAGGTACAGCCGCCGGCCCTCGGGGGTGGCCACGCCCATCCGCTTCTCCCGGGCCCAGTGCGTGACCTGCTCGGGCAGCCGCGCCGCGAGCACGATCCAGCCGTCCCGCTCCAGCTGGATCAGCCGCTGGCTGACCCCGATCCGGCGCAGCTCGTCGAGGTACTCGGCGACCTCGGGGGGCAGGAACAGCCGGTCGCCGGCGGCCAGCTCGGCGATCCGGTGCCGCTGCTCCTCGAGGTCGTGGATCCGGATGGCCAGCGCCTGGTCGATGTCCGTGACGGCCCGGGCGAACTGGCCCGGTTCCGCTTCCAGCAGCTCCGCGATCCGGGCCAGCGGCACGCCCGCGTCAGACAGCGTCTTGATCCGGATCAGGTCGGTCACCGCCTGCGCGCCGTACCGCCGGTAGCCGGACGCGTCCCGGCCCGGCTCGGGCAGCAGCCCGCGCTGGTGGTAGTGCCGGATCGCGCGCACCGTGACCCCGACATAGTCGGCGAGCTGGCCGATGGTGAGCATCGCGCCCTCCGGGTGCTGGCCGGCCGTCATCGCTGGGTGTCCCGGCTGAACGCGGCCTTGGCCCACAGGTACCCGGCCACGCCGATGCCCACGCACCAGGCGATGGCGATGATCCAGTCGTGGCCGACCGGGGTGCCCATCAGCAGCCCGCGCAGCGTCTGGGTGACCGGGGTGAACGGCTGGTACTCGGCGAACTGGCGTACCCCGGGCGGCATCGAGGCGGTGGGCACGAAACCGCTGCCGATGAGCGGCAGCAGCATCAGCGGCATGGGCAGGTTGCTGGCCGTCTCCGGCCGGTCGGCCACCAGGCCGAACGCGACCGACAGCCAGGTCAGCGCCACGGTGAGCAGGAGCAGCAGGCCGGCCGCGCCGGCCCGGCCGGCCAGCCCGGCGGTGGCCCGGAATCCCATCAGCAGGCCGACCCCGGCGACCAGCACCACGCTCACCATGGTCTGGATCACGCTGCCCAGCACGTGCCCGGTGAGCAGCGAGACCCGGGCGATGGCCATGGTCCGGAACCGGGCCACGATGCCTTCGGTCATGTCCATGCAGACCGACACCGCGGTGGACACCGATCCCGAGGCCACGGTCAGCACGAGGATGCCGGGCACCAGGTAGCCGATGTAGCCGGCCCGGCCCCGCCCAGGCCGGCGCCCAGTGTGCCGCCGAACACGTAGCCGAACAGCAGCAGGAAGACGACCGGCAGCCCGACCGTCGAGGCGGCCATCGAGGGGTAACGCCTGATGTGCCGGAGGTTGCGCCGCAGCATTGTGGTGCTGTCCCGCACCGCGTAGGTCTGGGTGCTCACCGCAGCACCTGCTGTCCTGGTTGTGGCTGGGGCGGGCCGGTCAGGGCGAGGAAGACGTCGTCCAGGTCGGGGGTGTGCACGGACAGCCCGGCCAGCCCGGCCGGGCCGTCCGCCAGCCGGTTCAGCAGCGTGCGCAGCTCCGCCACGCTGCCGTCGCCGGGCACCCGCAGGGTGAGCGCCCCGTCATCCCGCGTCCCGTCGCCCAGCAGCCGGGCCGCGGCGTCCAGCCCGGCCGCGTCGGCGAAGCGCAGGCTGATGTGCCCGCCGGGGACCAGGCGCTTGAGCTCGGCCGGGGTGCCCTGGGCGACCAGCTTCCCGTGGTCCAGCACCGCGATCCGGTCGGCCAGCTGGTCGGCCTCCTCCAGGTACTGGGTGGTCAGGAAGATGGTCACGCCGCCCGCGACGAGTTCCCGGATGATCCGCCACATGTCGCGGCGGCCGCGCGGGTCCAGGCCGACGGTCGGCTCGTCCAGGAAGATGATGCGCGGCTCCCCGACCAGCGTCATGGCCAGGTCGAGCCGCCGCCGCATGCCACCGGAGTAGGTCGCGGCCGGCTTCCTGGCCGGGTTGGCCAGCTCGAAGCGGCCGAGCAGCTCCGCCGCCCGGCGCCGGCCTTCGGCCCGCTCCAGGTGGTGCAGGTCGGCCATCAGGATCAGGTTCTCCTCGCCGGTCAGCAGGTTGTCCACGGCCGAGAACTGGCCGGTGACCCCGATCGCGGCGCGGATCTGGTCCGGCTCGGTGGTCAGGTCATGGCCAGCGATGCGCGCGGTGCCGCGGTCGGCGCTGATGAGCGTGGACAGGATGCGCACCGTAGTGGTCTTGCCTGCCCCGTTGGGGCCGAGCATGGCGAAGATGGTGCCGGCCGGGACGTCGAAGTCGATCCCGTCCAGCACCACCGTGCCGCCGAACGCCTTGCCCAGCCCGGTGACCGACAGCGCGGCCGGGGCTGGTGACTGCATGCCGGGGTCCATGACCGACATGCTGCAACCCTGACCCAGGGTCAAGGTCAAGCCGGAAGGCCGGCCATCCGCCCCAGGCACCCCACGGCGTGCCCGAAGTAAGCATCCCGGTCGGTGATCACGTTCTCGAACTGGCCGAACAGCTCGAAGCTGAGCAGGCCGAACAGCCCGGCCCAGCAGGCTATGGCGGCAGCGGCCACGTCATCCGGCACACCGGGCAGCACCGAGTCGCGCAGCGTGGTGGCGTCCGCGGCGAACGATGCCGGTGGCGGCGGGCCACCGGGCGGCCGCAGCGCACCGGCCAGGTACGCGTCGCCGATGATCTTCCCGAACACAGTGGCCGCCCGGGCAGCCGGGCCGATGGTCTGCTGCGGCGCCTGGTAGCCGGGCACCGGCGAGCCGTAGACCAGCGCGTACTCGTATGGATGACCCAGTGCCCAGTCCCGCAGCGCCCGGCACACGGTCAGCCACCGGCCGGCGTAGTCCCCGGCCGGGCACGCCGCATCGGCCCGCTCAGCCACCGCACCGATCGCGTTATACCCGTCCACGATCAGGGCGGTCAGCAGGTCGTCCCGGCTCGGGAAGTACCGGTAGATGGCCGAGGAGACCATGCCCATGTCCCGGGCCACCGCACGCAGCGACAGCCCGCCTGCCCCCTCGGTGGCCAGCTGCCGCCGGGCCACGTCCGTGATCTCCCGGGTCAGCTCGGCCCGGACCCGCTCCCGGGCGGTACGGCTTGCGTTCACGCCCAGATCATATCAGAGCGCTGACACAAAAAGAGAGCATCGCTCTTGAAGCCGCCGCCCACCAGCTGCCCGGCCCGGGCCGCCGGGCCATATGCTCCTGACCATGACACATCAGGCTGGCCTGGACCGGGGCCCGGACCCAGGCCCGGACCCAGGCCCGGGCAGCGGCGGCAAGACACCTACCATCGCCGAGGTGGCCAGCCTGGCCGGGGTGTCCACCGCCACCGTGTCCCGGGTCGTCTCCGGCACCGGCCGGGTCGGCGACGCTACCCGGCGCCGGGTCGAGCAGGCCATCGCGGCCACCGGCTGGTCGGCCAACCCAGCCGCCCGGCTGCTGGCCGGCGGCCACGCCGACGAGGTCGTCCTGGCCCTGGCCGTGGCCAGCCCGCAGGAGTTCGCGGGCGACCCGTACTACGCGCGGGTCATCGCGGGCGCGCAGGCGGAAGCGGCCCAGCGTGGCCTGTCCCTGTCGGTGCACGTGGCCCAGGTCGGCTCGGTGCCCGCGCTGCCGCCGTTCACCCGGAAACGGCACCATGTCGGCGCCGTGCTGGTCAACGTCGACCCGTGGGAAGCGGCCGCTGTGCACGAGCTGGGCTGGCCGGCCGTCTCGCTGGGCGCCGCCACCCCCGAGCTGCCCAGCGTGGACCCGGAGAACGAGTCAGGTGCGGCCGGCGCGGTGCAGCACCTGCTGGCCCGCGGCTGCCGCCGGATCGCCGCCATCGCGGGCCCGGCGCGGAACCCGTGTGCCCGCGAGCGGCTGGCCGGCTACCGGTCCGCGGTACGCGCCGCCGGCCGGCCCGGGATCGTGGTCAGCACCGACTTCACCCGGCCGGGCGCCGCGGCCGCCACCCGCCACCTGCTGCGCACTTACCCTGACGTCGACGCCATCTTCGTGGCGTCGGATCTCATGGCCACCGCGGTGCTCCAGGTGCTGGCCGCGGCCGGGCGCCGGGTCCCCGGGGACGTCGCGGTGGTCGGCTTCGACGACTCGCCGCCCGCCCTGATGACGATGCCGGCGCTGTCCACGGTGCGGGTGGGGGTCGAGGAGGAGGCCGCGCTGGCCGTCCGCACGCTGGCCGGCCCGGTGGCAGGCCGCCCGGCCGACCAGCGGCTGCCCACCCAGCTCGTGCCGCGGGCCAGTTCCGCCGCCTGACCGGCACCGCCTGACCGGCACCGCCTGACCGGCACCGGCACCGGCTAGGACGCGGCCCGGCGGTCCAGCCCGGCCGGCCAGCGTGGTGCCCAGCGGGCCGGCCAGGTGATGCCGCTGCCCGGACCAGTCGAACCCGGCGCTTTCTGCCAGCTCCCCACGGGCGAACAGCGCCTTGCGGTACTGAGTCCGCAACTGCGGCTGCCTTTCTCCAGGAGCCGTAGGGATGGGTCAAAGGTAATGACCATGACAGGCGCTGGAACGACACCACGCACCGAACACAACCGACCCAGAGCGTGACCGGCAGGGCCGGGACCAGCGCACCGGCTGACGACGGGAGAGTCGGAGCGCGCTCACTTTGGGGAGCTGGCGTGTTTGGTTTTCCGGGTGGTGGGTGGCCGCGCGTTGGGCTGGCCGTTCCCCTGGTAATCCCATTGGCCATGGTTATCCTCCTGATGACTCCCGCCTGGCTGGTGTGGCCATTCCTGTCTGACGCACGCCGCCAGGACGTGCGCAGCGTTATCAGCCTGTTCGTGGACTCAATCAAGGTTGTAGCCGGTGGCATCCAGTCACCATCTGGCCAGCTTGATTCCCCGGGTGGCCATCTCTCGGCTTCTGGGCGCAAATAAGCCCGGCCACCGGCCTGCTAGCACCTCGTCCAGCTCGTCCAGGCTGGTGGCCGTCACCTCACCAGACCCGCCGCGTGAGTCCGACCACCGGCCGTGCCTTGATATTCCAGGCGCACTCACTATCCACACTCAGGTAATACGGCTCGCCAGGATACTGGGGATAAACGGTGGTGGTCTGCGCTCCGCTTGCCGCCAGGGCATTGGTGGCCGTATTGCTGGGCTTCGGCTTGCTCGGCTTCGGCTTGGCTGTCACGGCAGTGATGATGATCAGGACCACGATCACAGCACCGATGCAGTAAAAGCAGCCCGGACAAAGCCGGAATGCAGCCAGCCCTGCCACGGATCCATAACGGATTCGGGGACACTGCCCAGGTATATGTGCCAGCTACGGTGCAATACCAACAGTCGCATCATCCACTGAATTCACGTATTGGACATATGCGGGTCATCGCCTGGTAAGGAGCCGTTTGAACGCGGCCCATACATTCCAGGGATCGATTCTGGCGAAGGGAGCGAACATTTGAACTCGGGAACGAAATTCGCGATGGCGGGAGTCGCTGCGCTGGCGATCGCGGCGCCGCCATTGGCGCTGTCTCCCTCCAGCGCCGTGGCCGCCGACCACGCTCAGATCAAGCACGTGCTGCTGATATCGGTCGAACGGCATGCACCAGTCCGATCTGGACTGGTACGTCGCCCACCATCCCAACTCGGAGCTCGCGCGGCTGGCCACCGGCGGCCGAGAATACACCGACGCGCAGACCCCCGTCCCGTCGGACTCTGATCCGGGCGGCACGGCGCTGATGACCGGCGGCGACCCGAAGGTCACCGGCATCTACTACGACGACGCGTACAGCCACGGCGTCTTCCCGCCGGGGACGACGAACTGCTCCGGGCCGGTCCCGGGCGGCGACGTGATCTACGACTCGCCGGACGACAAGCTTCCCGCCGTGCCGGACCTGCTGCATAACGGGAGCGGCAACACCTTCCCCTCGTTCGATGAGGGCGGCTCGATCTACCCGGGTGGCATTGACACCAACCCGGGCTTGATCATGAACCTGAGTCCGCACCCGCAGTCGGGTCTGAACCCGGCGACGTACCCGGTCAACCCGAAGACCTGCCAGCCGATTCAGCCGTGGGACTACCTGGGGGTCAACACGATCTTCCAGGTGATCCACAACGCCGGCATGCGAACGGCCTGGTCTGACAAGCACGCGATCTACACGTCGTTCAACGGCCCAGGCTCGAACGGCATGAGCATCGACGACTTCTTCGGGCCGGAGATCGACTCGCAGGCGGTCGAGCCGAACGGCGTGCCGTACCCGGTCAACGGCGCCTGGACGGACGACAACGCCGCGACCAAGCAGTACGACTCCTACAAAGTCCAGGCGGTCATCAATTGGATCAACGGCTACGACCATTCCGGCACCGGGCCGAAGGTCGGCACACCGGCGATCTACGGGATGAACTTCCAGACAGTCTCGACCGCCGAAAAGCTGAAGGCCTCCCCGGCGGTGCTGATTGGCCCAAACAAGCACGGCAGATACACCGAGGGACCGTCGCTGCCCGGCGGGTACATGACCGTCAACGGCCAGCAGGTGCCGGGCCCGCTGCTCCAGAGCGCGCTCGACTACGTCAACGACGCCCTGCAGCGGATGGCCAACACGATCCAGGCCGACGGCGAGGCCCACTCGACGGCGATCATCCTGACGGCCAAGCACGGCCAGTCGCCGCTGAACAACAACCAGCTGCAGCGGATCAACGACGCGCCGATCATCGCCCGCGTCAACGCCGCCTGGGCCGCACAGCACCCGAGCAACACGACGCTGGTCGTCCAAGAGGCCGACGACGACGGGCTGCTGTGGTGGCTGTCGGACCGCTCGCAGGCGGCGGCTGACTTCGTCAAGAACTACCTGTGGACGCATACCGCCCCGGCGGTCAACTACGCGGGCCAGACGATCACCGTTCAGCACTCCGGCCTGCGGGAGATCTTCGCCGGACAGCAGTCAGCGAAGTTCTTCGGCGTCTCGAACTCCGACCCGCACCACCCAGATGTGTTCGGGATCTCGCAGGTCGGCACGATATATACGACCGGCACGAAGATCGCCGAACATGGCGGCGCCAACCCGGGCGATCGGGACGTTCCGCTCGTCGTCTATGCGCCAGGCACCGTCCAGCCTGGCCAGTCAAGCAGCCGGGTGGAAACGACCCAGGTCGCTCCGACGATCTTGAAGCTGCTAGGACTCTCTCCCCGCTCGCTTCAGGCCGTCCAGCGAGAGGGCACGCAAGTCCTACCCGGCCTCGGCAACGGGGATTAACCGCTCCATCCAGTCGGGCTGCGGGGCGGCTCCCAGCCGCCCCGCAGCTCAGCACGCGTCCCGGAGAATCCATGAGGCTCAACCAGCCGGTGGTGGGCATCGGGCGTAAGGGCCGTAAGTCGATGACGAGGCCGGTGTTGGTGGGTTTCTCAGCAGAGGAGGCGCTTGTGGCTGGAGGTCAGCACGGCTAGTGACGGGACCGAGCCTGGTGGCCTGAGATGAACGAGCCGACAGGCGAGTGCGGGACCTGATCAACCCGGACTCGGCAGCGTTCGCCAGCTGGTGATGTCATTCCGCCCGGTACTGGCGCCTGCCTCGCGTGATCCCAGGCAACCAGACCGCCGCTCGCCCGGGACCCCCACGGCCCCGCGGTTCCTCGGGTGCTCGGCGGGCCATCAAGGGTTCCCGGTCCGGTCCGTCTTTCCCGCAGGCACCGACCCCTGGCGAGCGGGTGCCGCGGGCCAGTTCCGCCGCCCGACCGGCGCCGCCTGACCAGCTAAGACGCGGCCTGGCGGCTCAGCCCGGCCGTCCCGTCCGGGGCCGGCTCGGCCCAGTCCGCGGGCAGCCCGAGCACCTCAGGCAGCTTCTCCCGGCCCAGGCCGGTGACCTGGACCACCCGGCGGCGCTGGGCGCGGCGCACCCAGCCCAGCGCGAACAGCCGGCCGGCCAGCGCGGTGCCCAGCGGGCCGGCCAGGTGATGCCGCTGCTCGGACCAGTCCAGGCAGTACCGGGCCGCCGGCCGCCGGGCCAGCACCGCGTCCAGATCGACGCCGATGCCACCGAGGACGTCCTCGCCGTGGGCGGTGAGCCGGTAGCTGAGGTTCCGCCCGGGTGCGGACAGCCGGTCGTGGGTGGCCCGGTCCGGATGGTGCCGTCCGTCCCCGCCCGCCAGCAGGCCCTGGTCCAGGAACCCGGCCAGCAGCCCGGTGCCGAGCCGCCCGGCCAGGTGGTTGTAGCAGGTCCGGGCCTCGCGCAGGGCACGGGCGTGGCTGCCCTGGCGGAGCGAGCGGATGGGCTGGACCGGGGAGATCCGGGCCAAGGCCTCCAGCGCTTCGGCCGCGTCGGCCGACGCCAGCCGGTAGAACCGGGACCGCCCCTCGGGCTGCACCGTGACCAGCCCGGCGGCCAGCAGCCGGGCCAGGTGCTCGCTCACCGTCGACGGGGCCACGCCCGCTTCCGTGGCCAGCCGGCTGGCGGGCAGCGCCCGGCCGTCCATCAGGGCGGTCAGCACCCTGGCCCGGGTCGGGTCGCCGATCAGCGCGCCGACCGGCGCGATATCGGCATCACCACGCGTCGGCTGTTCAGCGCTCATACGGCCACGCTAGCAACGGGACGCTTCGGCACCAGCCGAACATTCCGGCGGGCAGAGTGCGTCCCATGGACACCTCACAGCGACGCCAGCAGGCGGCCGACGGTGCCTCCTGGGTGCCGCTGATCGCCGTAGCACTCGGTTACTTCATGGTCATCCTCGACGCGACCGGGGTGAACCTCGCGCTGCCCGCGCTCAGCCGGGACCTGGGCGGCGGGGTCACCGGCCTGCAGTGGGTGGTGGACGGCTACACGCTGGCCTTCGCCGCGCTGCTGCTGTCCGCCGGGGTGGCCGGGCGACCCGTTCGGCCCGCGCCGGGTGTTCCTGGCCGGGCTGGCCCTGTTCACCCTGGCCTCGGCGGGCTGCGCGGTAGCCTCGGATATCGCCGTGCTGGTTGGCATCCGGCTGGTTCAGGGCCTGGCCGCCGCGCTGCTGGTGCCCACCTCGCTCGCGCTGCTGCAGGCCAGTTACCCGGACCGGGCCCGGCGGGCCCGGGCGGTCGGCCTGTGGGGCGGTATCGGCGGCCTGGCCGCCGCGTCCGGCCCGGTGCTGGGCGGCACGCTGACCACACTGGCCAGCTGGCGGCTGGTGTTCGCGGTCAATATCCCGGTCGGCCTGTTCGCGCTCTGGCTGACCCGCCGCCGGGTGACCGCGCCGCCGGCGTACGGGACCGGCGGGGCGACCCGGTCGGGCAGCTCACCGCCGTCGTGGCGCTGACCGCGCTGACCGGCGGCCTGATCGAGGCGGGCCCGCACGGCTGGGCGTCCTGGCCGGTGGCGGCTGGCCTGATCGTGGCCGCTGGCCGCGGCCGGGTTCGTCGCCGCGGCGCACCGGGCCCGCTCCCCGATGCTGCCGCTGCCGCTGCTGCGGCAGCCCATGCTGCGGTCGGGCAGCCTGGTCGGGCTGCTGATCAACCTGGGCTTCTACGGCCAGTTGTTCGCCTACAGCCTGTACCTGCAGCAGTTCAGGGGGTACTCCCCGCTCATCGCCGGGCTGGCGCTGCTGCCCGAGGCGTGCGCGGTGCCGGTGGCCGCAGTGCTGTCCGGCCGGCTGACCAGCCGCCGCGGGCCGCGGCCGACCATGGTGGCCGGGCTCAGCCTGGGCTCGGCCGGACTGCTCGGCCTGCTCGTGTCGGGGCACGGCACGCCGTACTGGGTGCTGGTGCTGCCCATGCTGGCCGCGGGCGCCGGGATGGCGCTGACCATGCCCGCGGCCACCACCGCGGTGCTGGACTCGGCCCCGGACAGCCGGGGCGGCGCGGCCGCCGGGCTGGTCAACACCGCGCGGCAGGTCGGCAGCGCGCTCGGCGTGGCGGTGGCCGGGTCGCTGCTCAGCGGCCGGGCCGGGTTCCGGCCCGGGCTGCACCTGGCGCTGGCCGTCTCCGGCACCGCATTCCTGGCCGGCGTGCCGGTCACGCTGGCCGCCGTGGACCGCGGCCGGCCGGGGCGGGACCGGCCGGACCGGCCCGCCCCGCCGGAGGCTCGGCTGCCGGGCACGGCTACGCAGCTGGCTGGGCCACCGGCCAGCCGCGGGCGTTAAGCAGGATGGTCTCAGGGGGTTTCGGCGTAGCCGGGCATCGGGAAGCCAGCCAGCAGGTCGCGGACCTGGCCCGCGATCCGCTCGATGGCCGGCTCGTCATCCTTGAGCGCCGCGCCGATCGCCTCGTCCATCCACCCCGCGATCTGCGGCATATGCTCCTCGCGCAGGCCGCGGGTGGTGATGGCCGGGGTGCCCAGCCGGACCCCGGACGGGTCGAACGGCTTGCGCGGGTCGAACGGCACCGTGTTGTAGTTCAGCTCGATGCCGGCCCGGTCCAGCGCCTTGGCCGCGGGCTTGCCCGCGATGCCCTTGCTGGTCAGGTCGATCAGGATCAGGTGGTTCTCGGTGCCGCCGGACATCAGGTCGTAGCCCCGCTCCAGGCAGAGCGGCCGCCAGCGCCCTGGCGTTCGCCACCACCTGCTGGGCGTAGCCGCGGAACGCCGGCTGGGCCGCCTCGTGCAGCGCGACCGCGATGCCCGCCGTGGTGTGGTTGTGCGGGCCGCCCTGCAGCCCGGGGAACACCGCCTTGTCCAGCGGTGACGCGTACTCGGCGGTGGACATGATCATGGCGCCGCGCGGGCCGCGCAGCGTCTTGTGCGTGGTCGTGGTGATCACCGGCGCGTAGCCGACCGGTGACGGGTGCACCCCGCCCGCGATCAGCCCGGCGATGTGCGCGATGTCGGCGACCAGGATCGCGCCGACCTCGGCCGCGATCTCGGCGAAGAACGGGAAGTCGATGATCCACGGGATCGCGGTGCCGCCGCAGAAGATCACCTTGGGCCGTTCCCGGCGGGCCAGGTCCCAGACCTGGTCCAGGTCGAGGCGGCCGGTGTCGGCGCGGACCCCGTACTGCACCGAGTGGAACCACTTGCCGGTCACGGACACCGGCCAGCCGTGCGTGAGGTGCCCGCCCATCGGCAGCGCCATGCCCATCACCGTGTCGCCCGGCTGCAGGAACGCCAGGAAGACGGCCAGGTTGGCGGGCGAGCCGGAGTACGGCTGCACGTTGGCGTGGTCCACGCCGAACAGCGCCTGGGCCCGGTCCCGGGCGATCGTCTCGATCGGGTCGATGAACTGCTGGCCCTCGTAGTAGCGGCGGCCCGGGTAGCCCTCGGAGTACTTGTTGGTCAGCACCGAGCCGGTCGCCTCGAGGACGGCGACCGAGGCGTAGTTCTCCGACGGGATCAGCCGGATCTTCTCGTACTCGCGGCGGGCTTCCGCCTCGATGAGATCGGCGATCTCCGGGTCGGTGCGGTGAACGTGCGGAATTGGCGGCTGGTGCATGACGACCTCCCGGAGATGAGGCTACACATTCCTGGGTCAGTCCGGGCGGCCCGGGCGGGCCGTGGGCGGGGGGGCCGGGCGGGCCGGCGGGCGGGGGCCGGGCGGCAGGCTGACCTTTCACGTGCCCGGCGCGCTGGATGCCCGTTTTATCCCGGTTACCGCGGACCGGATCCGTGAAGAGAGCCGAGCTGGAGGCCCGGCTCGGCCATGGCGGTCACGAACTCGCGGGGCAGCCCGTGCGTCTCGTGCAGGTAGCGGAACTCCTCCTCGGTGACCGGCCCGGTCCGGCGGCGGCGCCGGAGCACCTCGCGCCCGCGGCGGAGCAGGTCGCCGAACCGCTGCTGCTCGGCGAGCAGCACCGCGCGGACCAGGCGGTCGTCCGGTCCCTGACCGAAGTGCCGCAGCGTGCCGGTGACCAGGCCGGACGGCAGGTCCTCGAGGGTCCAGCCGCGGTCGGCCTGCCACAGCGTGCTCAGCGCCCGGCGGATCAGCCGGCGCAGCACGTAGCCACGGCCGGTGCTGGATGGCCGCACCCCGTCCCCGATGACCACAACGCTGGACCGCAGATGGTCGGTGACCAGCCGCAGCCCGGTCGCCGGCAGCGGCCACTGCTGGGCCAGCTCGCTGGCCCACGGCTGCAGCAAGTCGCAGCCGAACACCGAACCGCTGCCCTGCAGCACGGTGAGCAGCCGTTCCAGGCCCATCCCGGTGTCCACGTTCGGCCGGTCCAGCGGCCTGAGGCGGCCGTCGCCGAGACGCCAGTAGCGGAGCATCACGTGGTTCCAGAGCTCCATCCAGCGGCCGTCGGTGCCCGGCGTGCCGCGCGGCGGCCCGTCGCCGGTCCACACGAACAGTTCCGAGTCGGTGCCGCACAGCCCGGTCGGCCCGTTCGACCACCAGTTGCCCGGGCCGCCTACCTCGACCGGAACGCCCAGCCCAGTCCAGGTGTCCAGCAGGTCGGTGTCCAGGCCGACGCCGGGATCCAGGCCGGCGCCGGGCTCCAGGCCGCCGGAGTCCGGGCCGGTGTAGTCCGGGCTGCCGTAGACCGTGGCGTGCAGCCGGCTGACCGGGATGCCGAACCCGTCCCGGATCAGTTCCAGGCCCCAGCGCACGCTCTGCGTTCCCGGGTAGTCGCCGAGCGACCAGGACCCGAGCATCTCGAACACGGTCAGGTGGGTGGTGTCGCCGACCTCGTCCAGGTCGGTGGTGCGCAGGCAGCGCTGCACGCCGGTGAGCCGGTTCCCGGCTGGGTGCGGCCGGCCTTCCAGGTAGGGGGTGAGCGGGTGCATCCCGGCGCTGGTGAACAGCACCGGGTCACCGGGCCGGGGCACCAGCGAACTCGATGGGATCGGCTGGTGCCCGCGGTCACGGAAGAATTCGGTGAACGTCTGGATGACTTCCTGGTGGTTCATGACCGGGCCTCCGGGCTTCGGGTGAACGATTCGGGTGAGCGGCACCCGGAAATGCGCGCCGTGGCGCGGCCATGAACCAGCCTGGAAACGCACCGGCGACCCATTTCCGGTCGCCAGGGCGGGAGAGTGAGATCAGGCAGCGGCAACCGGCGAGCTGATAGCTCGCGCGGCGGCGGTGACGTACGGCTGCGTGCTGACCTGCATACCGATAGTTTACCCGGGTTCGGTCACGCGGCTCCAGTGCTTAATCGCGGCCCGCTCGGCCAGCGTCCAGGACGCCGTGGTGAGCAGGTACAGGCCGGCCGCCAGCGGCACGATGGCCGCCATCACCAGCGACCCGAACGGCATGACCCGGCTGAGCCAGCCGACAACCCGGTCCGCCGCCGCCGGTTCCGCCCCAGCCGCGGCCCGGCCGCCCGCCGCGCCCCGGCCGGCCGCCTCGGCCCGGGCCCGCCGCGCGGCCCGCATGGCAGCCACCCCGACCAGGGCGAGCAGCGCGAACACCGCCGCGAAGACGGCTCCCTGGGCGCTGAACGGCCCGGCGCCGCCGAGCCACCAGCTGCCCAGCGGGGCGGCCAGCAGCCGGTGGCTGAGCAGCGCGTTCGGCGTCCCGGCCACGGAACGGGACAGGAACAGCCGGTACATCAGGCTGAAGAACGGCAGCTGCAGCAGCAGCGGCAGGCAGCCGGCGAACATGCTGGTGCCCTCGACGCGGTACAGCGCGGTGAGCTCCCGGTGCAGCCGCTCCGGGTCCCTGGCGTACCGCCGCTGCAGCTCCTGGACCTGGGGCTGCAGCCGGTTCCGGGCCCGTTCGCCGCGGAACGCGTAGTAGCTCAGCGGCAGCAGCACCAGCCGGACGAGCACGGTGAACAGGACGATGGCCGCCACCGTGGCCAGGCCGCCGAGCAGCGGGCCGAGGATGGCGGCGAACCAGCAGACGAGGTGGTAGGCAAGATCGACAGGTATACCGAACAGGACAGACATGACGGAGCACCCTCCAGCGGGTCACGGACTGGTTGACGGCTGGAGACGGCCGCCGTGCGCCCAGTGGCCCGCGGTGGGGCCGGGACGCGGCAGGATCAGGCGGCCGCCGGGGCCGCCGAGGGTGCTCTGGGCCGGGCCCGGCCCGGCGCGTCGGGGTCACGCTGCGGCAGGAACCCGGCCCGCCAGGACTTCTCCCGCAGCGCTGCCGCCCGGCCGCCCAGCGGGATCGCGGCCGCCGCGGCGACCCGGGCCCCGCCGGCCAGCGACGCGGCCAGCGTGGCGGTCAGCGTGACCGCGGCCAGCAGGACCAGCGACGCGGACGGCCCCGGGCAGGCCAGCAGCGCCAGCAGGCTCAGCAGCGTCAGGACGCTGAGCAGCGCGGCATACGGGCCGGCCAGGTAACCGGACAGGCCGGCCAGGGCCCGCGCACGCGGCGACGCCGGGTTCACGGTTCAAGCGTACGCCCGCGGGACCCGGCCGGCCGGCCCGATGACCGGCAGCCCGGCCGGCGCGCCGTGGCTGATCAGCCGGTCCACGGTCTCCTGGTCCAGATGCCCGGCGACCAGGTCGGCCAGCGTGTCCAGCCGGGCCTGCCGGGCGGCGGCGAAGCTGATGCCCGGCTGCGGAGTGAAGTCCCGCCCGGCCAGCGCCGCGACCTCAGCCAGGAACGCCTGCCGGAAGCGGTCGCTCTCCAGCGTGCCGTGCCACGCGGTGCCGAACACGGCCGCCGACCGGCAGCCGCCGGGGAACGGGCCGGCCCCGGTGACCCGCGGCACGCCATGGTGGATCGCGTAGCCGGTGACCGGCGCGCCGTACCCGGTGCCACGCACCTGCCCCAGCACCTTGCCCGGGCCGAACACCACCCGCACCGGCAGCAGCCCCAGGCCGGCCACCAGCCCGGCCCGGGACTCAACCGGGTCGTCGATCTCGGTGCCGAGCATCTGGTAGCCGCCGCAGATGCCGAGTACCGGCCGGCCCGTGCGGGCCCGTTCCGCGATGACGGCGGCCAGCCCGCGCTCCCGCAGCCAGCTCAGGTCGGCCACGGTGGCCCGGGTTCCGGGCAGGATCACCAGGTCGGCGTCGGCCAGTTCGGCCGGGCCGGCCGCGAACCGGACCAGCACGCCCGGCTCCGCCGCCAGCGCGTCCACGTCCGTGAAATTGCTGATCCGCGGGGTGCGCAGCACGCTCACCCGGAGAACTTCTTTACCGAACGCCCCCTGGTGGCGCGCCACCCCCGGCGGCCGGCCGGTGTCCAGCGAAAGCGAATCCTCCGCGTCCAGGGCCAGCCCGTCGCGCCACGGCAGCACGCCGAGCACGGGGCGGCCGGTCAGCCCGGTCAGCATGTCCAGTCCCGGTGCCAGCAGCCCCCGGTCGCCGCGGAATTTGTTGATCACGAACCCGCTGACCAGCGCCTGGTCGGCCGGGCTGAGCAGGGCGAGCGTGCCGTACAACGCGGCGAACACGCCGCCCCGGTCGATGTCGCCGACCACGATTACGGGCAGCCCGGCCGCCCGGGCCAGGCCCATGTTGGCGATGTCGGTATCCCGCAGGTTGATTTCTGCCGGGCTGCCCGCGCCCTCGCAGATGACCACGTCGTAGTCGGCCCGCAGACTGGCCAGGCTGTCCAGCGCCACGGTGCGCAACCGCTCCGCGTGCTCCCGGTAGCCGGCCGCGGTCGCTTCCCCGGCCGGCTGGCCGAGCACGATGACGTGACTGCGGGTGTCGCTGCCCGGCTTGAGCAGCACCGGGTTCATCCTGCTGTCCGGCTCGATGCCCGCCGCCGCGGCCTGCATGGCCTGGGCCCGGCCGATCTCCGCGCCATCGGCGGTAACGTAGGAGTTGAGCGACATGTTCTGCGCCTTGAACGGCGCCACCCGGACGCCGCGCCGGGCCAGCGCCCGGCACAGACCGGCGGTGAGCAGGCTCTTCCCGGCGTCCGACGTGGTCCCGGCGACGAGTAGCGCGCCCCGTACCGTCACTCCAATGACCCTATCGATGTGTCCGGCACGTGACCTTGGCCGTGCACAATGAGGGGTCCGGCGCCGGTAGCTCAGATGGATAGAGCGGCTGCCTTCTAAGCAGCGGGTCGCGGGTTCGAGTCCTGCCCGGCGCGCCGAAGATCAAAAGCCCCCACCGCAGGCCAGCGGCTTGTCACGTGCCCGGCCGGCCGGGGCGGCCCGGGCGGGCGACACGGCGGCGTGCCAGATCTGGGCCAGATACTCCGTTGCGGCGCAGGGGCTTGCGGCTCTTGGCCAGTTCGCCATGTGCCAGTTCGCTGAGCGCATCCGCGATCTTGCGCTGCCGGTCACCCGTGCTGTGCAGGTACACCATCGCGGCCCGGGTGCTGCTGTGCCCCATCCGGTCCATCAGCTCACGAATGTTCGCGCCCGCATCCGCGCTGAGCATGTTGCCCGTATGCCGGAGATCATGAAAATGAACACCGGACAGCCCGACCGCAGCAAGCGCCGGAGCCCAGACACGGCGCCGGAAGTTGCTCTGCCGCAGTGGCTTCCCGCCGGGGCTGGTGAAGATCAACCCGTCACTTCCCGGCTGGGCATACTGCGCGAGGTGCTCTCGCAGGTCCGGGACGATCACATCGGGGATGAGCACCTGGCGGCGGCCTGCGGCCGACTTCGGCGGCCCGAAGGCATAGGCGCCGCTCGACAGCTCGGTGAGCGAGTTCCGCACATGTACGGCGCTGTCATCCAGATCCACATCCCGGCGGCGTAGCCCGGCCAGTTCGCCCCAGCGCAGACTGCCGAAAGTTCCCAACAGCACCAGCGCCCGGTATCGCACATCGACCGCGGTGGCCAGGGCGTAGACCTGAGCCACGGTCAACACCGGTCGTTCAGGTGAGTCCTCCTGACCGGCGCCTTTGATGCGGCACGGGTTACGGCGGATCAGCCCATCGTCCACGGCTGTGTTCATGATGGCTTTGAGCAGCCGATACGCCTTCGCCGTCGTCACCTCGCTCACCTCGGCATCAAGGCGGCGCCTGCGGCGCCGCTGGCCCGGTGTCAGCGCCGGGCTCTGCCTTGGAAGGCCCGCCCGGCGCACGCCGGGCCACACGCCCGCAGACCACACAGATCAAGGATGGCTCAGGCCGCACGCAGGCCGGTGCAGCACATAGCCGCCTACCTCGCTCCCGATTGTCCAGCTCGCGCTAAGCGGGCCCAGGGCTGGCTGGCGGATCCTGGGCCCGCTTAGCGCGAGCTGGAGTCGGCGGCGGCGAGGTGGACGGGCAGGTCTGGCAGGCCGGTCCCGGGAAGCCAAGGGCTGGCACTCGGTGGGTTGCTCTATCACTGCGCACGCTAGGAGTCAGGCAGGCGGCCTAACCTCACCTAGCGGCCGGATTCACCTAGGTGGAATCTGCTGGCGATCGAGAAGAACCGGATAGCGGGCGCTCGTGCCACGGATGTGCCACACACCGGGAGCTTCCCCGGCCGGAAGCAGTAACTCACGGATACAGCACCCGCCCATCAGCGCGCACGTCAGTCCTGCTCACACACGATCAGGGTCACCGGCCTTCCAAGCTGATGATACCCGTCCTCCTCGCTGCACGATGATCTCGGCCCAGTCCTCCGAGTCAAGGCCGAGCCGCTGCGCGGTCGCTTCGCGAGCCTTGACACCTCGGCCGCGGCCAAGGGCGGGCAGCTACGAGGAGGATGGGGAGGAGCAGGCTACGATGCGACGGCGCCGGGCTACCCCTAGGGGCGGCCCTACAGCAGCCCTAAGTGCCCAGGGCAACTCGGGTAAGTGCGGAGCAGTTAGTAGGGCGGGGCGGGCCGCGGTACATGAGAAACGGCAAGCTCGCCGTGATGCCAGGCGCGGCGCCATCGGGCACCCGGGGCCGGACGCCGTTCACCTAGGTGAAACCGGGTGGCAGGTGATGATGGGACGCCTGGATGGACCCTAGCGTCAGCGGTGACAGAGGACGGGAACCGGGCCGCCCAGAGTGCCCGCCCGCGAGGACTAGGGGTGCTGCATGAGTAACGGCACGAAGCCAAACATCATTTTCATGTACTGGGACAACTTCGGCTGGGGCGAGCTCGGCTGCTACGGCGGCGGCGTGTTGCGCGGCGCTCCGACCCCCAGGATCGACAAGTTCGCGTCCGAGGGCCTGAAACTGCTGAACTTCAACGTCGAGGCGCAGTGCACGCCGGCTCGTTCCGCGCTCCTGACCGGCCGTCATGCCATCCGCTGCGGTACCGGCGCGGTCGCCGCTAGCGGCGTAGATGGGATGACCCGCTGGGAGGTGACCAGCGCTCAGGCGCTGTCGGACGTCGGCTATGCCACGGGCATGTGGGGCAAGTGGCACCTGGGCAGCGACCCCGACCAGCGCAGCCCGGTCGACTTCGGCTTCGACGAGGCGATGTGGATCCCGCGGAGCACCGACGAAGTCTTGTGGGGGATGCAGTCCTACTACCCCGACGGCTCGGCGACGGTGCGGCCGTATGCACCGGCGCCGGTCACGGAGTTCCAGCTGGAGCAGGTCTACGCCCGGAAGAAGGGCGAAAAGAGCACCGTGGTCGGTCCCTACGATGCGGAGTTCCGGCGCCTGTTCGACCGGAAGATCACCGAGCACGCGATCGACTTCATGACCCGGTCGAACAAGGCGGGCAAGCCGTTCTACATGTACCTGCCGTTCTCGCAGGTGCACAACCCGGCGTTGCCCGACCCGGAGTACGCGGGGAAGACCAAGCACGGGAACTGGGCCGACATCTTGACCCAGATGGACGACTTCACCGGCCGGATCCTCGACGCCGTCGACGAGCTCGGACTGGCTGACGACACGATCGTCGTGTGGGCATCGGACAACGGCCCCGACCCCTCCTACCGCATGCCGCAAGCGGATCCCGAGGAGCTCGGGGGGAAGTGGGACGGCTTCGCGGGGATATGGCGCGGCAGTTTGTTCACCAGCCTCGAGGGCTCCAACCGGACGCCGTGCATGGTCCGCTGGCCGGGCCACGTGCCGGCCGGGAGGGTCAGCAATGAGCTCGTCCACTGCGTCAACTGGTACACCACGCTGCTGCTCACGGTCGGGGCGACGGTCCCCGACGACCGGATCGTCAACGGCGTGGACATGCGCGATTTCCTGCTCGGCGACGCCGAGGAGTCGGGCCGTGACGCCGTCCTGTGCCTGCAAGGCAACCGGCTGCAGGCGGTCAAATGGCACCAGTGGAAAGTGCACCTGTTCCACCAGGACGACTTCTACAGTACGTGGTCGGCGAACAACATCCCGATGATCTTCAACCTGGAATGGGACCCCCGTGAGGAGAACCAGGTCGACTTCGGCCATCTGTGGCTGATCGAGAAAGTGGCGGCACCGATCGCCGCCGGCTTCTTGAGGTCGCTCGTGGCCGAGCCCCCGATCAAGCCGGGGACACCCGATCCGTACACGCCTCCCGGTCCCGGTGAGATGGTGCCTGAGTCCTATCTCCAGATCGGGCCAATGATCCAGTACGTCACGAGCCTCCACCACGTGGCCGCGACGCACGACGGCCACAACGCGGCCCACCTCCAGCACGGGTTGGGCGCGCACAGCGCATGATCGAGCAGGGGCAGGCCCGGGTGCCCGCGAGGCCATCGCAAGGCGGCCGCGCGGGCACTCGCCTGCTCATTCCACCTGGGTACAAACGCTGACATCTACCAGGCCGATGTCGAACGCCCAGAACAAGACCAGGAGCCCAAAATATGAACACTCCCAATCAAGCAAACCAGACGAGCACTCACACGGACCAGCCGAGCGAATCGAAGCCGGCGGAGGCGGATCGCTACGAGGTGCTGATAGCGGCATATCTGTTCGTAGCCCCGGGGCGCAAGGACTACGACGCAATCATGAAGCTCGTGAAGGACCATGCGATCACAGTCGAAGGCGCCGTCCTGGTCAGCAAGGACCACGCCGGCGAGATGCACATCGAGGAAGGAGGAGAAGGACTGGTGGTCGGCCTGTTCGAACCCCGCTGGCTCGCCAAGACGGCCCTCGGCAAAGACGTCGGTGCGCTGGCCACCAAGTTCGGCAAGCACCGGGCCGACAGCGGAATCCAGAAGAAGCTGAACGAGACGCTGGGCGCCGGCGACGCCGTCTTGATGGCGATCTACGACTACGACGACGCCGGCGCGGTCCGCAAGGCCGTCACGAATTCCCCCAAGACCTCATTCGCGGAAATCGACGGTAAGAGCGTCAAGGACCTCAAGGCCGGGCTGGCAAAGGCGCAGGCCGGGATGAAGAGCTGATCCACGGGCGCCCGCATTTGACCCGAGCGCGGTCCCGAAGCGCGCCAGGCGTCTGGCCAACGTCAGTAAAGCTAGCGTGGCTGATGGGAGTCTGACCAAGTTGCCTTGACGCGAAAGTGTCAAGTCGGTCGCGTCCAAGATCCGGTGTAAATGAGACGGGCGTAGGTTCCCTTCAAGACGACCAAGTCAACGAAGGGAAGGACCCACGCCCGTGTCAGCACGAGTATCGCCCACGGACCGCATCCGCGGCCATATCGATGAGTTGTTTGCTCAGGGCCGGCCGCTGCCGGAGATCTTGGAGGAGGTGGCCCGGCTCGGCGCGCAGCTGCTGATGCAGGCCGCGCTGGAGGCCGAGGTCACCGAGTTCCTCGGCCGGGACCGCTACCAGCGGGCCGCGGCCTGCACTGATGCCCGGCCCGGGTCCCGCAACGGCTACCGGGATGTGACCGTCAAGACCACTGCCGGGCCCGTGGCCCTGGCCCGGCCCAAGCTGCGCGGTACCACCGAGGTGTTCGCCTCCCGGCTCTTCGGCGCGCATGTCACCAAGACCAACGCCCTCGAGTCGCTGGTGATCGCCTCGTTCGTCCGGGGCCTGTCAGTACGGGACGTGGAGGCCACCTTGGCTGATGCACTCGGCGACCAGGCCGCGATCTCCAAGTCCACGGTCTCGGCGATCTGCGGCCAGATCAAGGACGAATACGAGGCATGGGCGCATCGCCGCCTGGATGACGTCACGCTCGACTACCTGTTCCTGGACGCCTCGTTCTTCCGGATGCACCCCGGCTCCCCGGCTGAGCCGGTGCTGGCCGCCTGGGGCGTCACTACCAGCGGCAAGCCGGCGTTCATCGGCCTGGCGCCGGGCACGGGTGAGTCCGCCGACGCCTGGGCGGGCTTCCTGGCCGATCTCAAAGAGCGGGGGCTGGCCTCCCCGCTGCTGGTCATCTCCGACGGGGCGCCGGGGCTGATCGCCGCGATCGAGCAGGCCTACCCGAAAGCGCTGCGTCAAAGGTGTCTTGTTCATCGCGCGAGAAACATCCTGGCCAAGGTCCCGGCAGGAATGCAGGCCGAGATCAAGGACGTCTACTGGAAGATCTTCGACACCGGGGAGCTAGCGACCCCGCCCGGCCCGGAACTCGTGGAGATCATCGACGCGAGGATCACCGAGATGGCCGCCAAGTACGGCGCCACCTACCCCTCGGCGATGAAGTGCCTGACCACCGGCGCCGGAGGGCTGACCGCCTACCTGCGGTTCCCCGCCGAGCACCACAACCGCGTACGGCACTCCAACTTCATCGAGCGCACCTTCGGCGAAACCCGCAGGAGGGTCAAGGTCATCGGACGGCTGCCCGGCGAGACCAGTTGCCTCACCCTCGTCTGGGCCGTCCTGGACCGGGCCTCCCGCGGCTGGCGCGGCCTGACCATGACCGCCGACGGGCTGCGCCTCCTGCAGGACCTGCGCCGCTCACTGCTCGAACCACCCCGCCAGCTACGGCCACAGCCCGCCACCGTGACCCAGCCCGATGATCAACCCGAAACTGTCACAGCCGTCGCCTAACATCACCATGGAACCGGGAACCACGCCCAACGATTTACACCGGATTCCGGACGCCACCGTCAAGTCCGTACACCAGGACGTACAGCAACAGGGGCGCACAACCGCTCGCACGCACGACCGCAGACAACGCTGGCTACCTGCCGACTGGTCCCGACCTGGCACGCGCCTGTAGTTTTCATCCAGGGTGGCGTGCCACATCCGTGCCAGTACGGGTGGAAAACTGCGGTCACCGGCGGTCACCCACGGGCACGCCGAACGGCCGACGACCTGGGGACGCACAGGTCAACCCGCTGCGTGAAACGACCTTCTAAGCAGCGGGTCGCGGGTTCGAGTCCTGCCCGGCGCGCCGAAGATCAAAAGCCCCCACCGCAGGCCAGCGGCTTGTTACGTGGCCGACCGGGGCGGGCAGGGCGGCCCGGGCGGGCGATACGGCGGCCTGCCAGATCTGGGCCAGATACTCCGTTGCGGCGCCGGGGCTTGCGGCTCGTGGCCAGCTCACCATGGGCCAGTCCGCTGACTCACAAGGGATTCGGCGCCTACGAGGAAGAGCGGGAAGTGTAGCCAGACGGTCCTGGCGCGACACCCGATCACCGTCGCCGCAGGTCCGGTCACCGGGTCACTCCTGGCGGATGAGTTGCCTGCGGCACGCATTACCTAACTTTGCGTGATGGCGGACAGGGCACCGGCGCCGCATCCGCTAGTTTCTGCTGGCAGAGAAGCGTTCCGACGAATGATCAGGGGTCCAGGATGACTGGTGAGAGCAGGGAGAACGCGCTCGATCACGTGGTCGTGGTGGTGTTCGAGAACCGGTCGCTGGACAACGTGCTCGGCCGCCTGTACGGGCCGGGCGACGGCAAGACGTTCGACGGTGTGACCGGCAAGGACCTCACCAACCCGATCCCGGAGTGGGCTGAGCACGGCGCGGACCGCAAGGTAGTGCCGTACACGGTGGCCACCGACATGGACAGCCCCAACCCCGACACCGGCGAGGAATACCCGCACACCAATACCCAGCTGTTCGGCATCCTCAGTGAGGCCAACCGGTTCAAGCTCGGCGCGGAGATCTCCGCGCCCTACAACGCCCCCGAGCCGGACCAGAGGCCGACGATGGAGGGCTTCGTCACCGACTACATCAGCACCCTGACGGCCGAGCTGGGCCGCTAGCCCACCTACGAGGAGTACTCGCAGGTGATGACCGGGTTCACCCCGGAACAGATCCCCGTGCTCAGCCGCCTGGCCCGCGGGTTCGGGGTGTTCGATCACTGGTTCTGCGAGGTACCGTCGCAGACATTCACTAACCGGTCGTTCTGGACCGCGGCCACCGCATCGGGGTTCGTGGTGAACGAGCCGGTGAAGAACTGGCTGGCCGGGAACACCGCCGAGACGATCTTCAACCGGCTGGAGCAGCACGGCAAGACATGGAAGGTCTACGTCGGCGAGCCGGACCGCTTCTCGGCCACCGGCTGATCCACTACCCCCGGCTCAAAGACCGGTTCGCCACCCACTTCGTGCCATTCGCCCAGTTTGAAGCCGACGCCGCCGTCGGGGACCTGCCCGACTTCTCCTACATCGAGCCGTGCCTGATCCTCGGCCACGGCGACTACCACCCGGCCGTCTCACGCGCCCTGGGCCACGGCATCGTGCTCCCCGGTGTGGACCCGCCGTCGGCGATCCTGGGCGGCGAGGCGTTCCTGGCCCGGATCTACAACGCCTATAAGGACATGCAGTCCCCGGACGGGTCCAACATCTGGAACACCACCCTGCTCATCGGCTGGGACGAACCAGGCGGCACCTACGACCACGTACCGCCCCCCGCAGTGCCACCACCCGACCCGTCCGCCCCGCCAGGCCAGCTCGGGTTCAGGTTCGACCGCTCCGGCTACCGGGTCCCCGCCATCCTGGTGTCACCATGGGTCGCCGAAGGCGAGGTATTCAACGAGGAGCACCGGCACACCTCCCTGATCGCCACCCTGCGCGAGCAATGGAACCTGGGCGACCCGCTCACCGCCCGCGACGCAGCCGCCCGGACGTTCTCCCACACCCTCACCCTCGACACCCCACGAGACCCCAGCACCTGGCCAGCGGCCGACCCGCACCCGGTGCCGGAGTACATCCTGGATGCGCTGGCCCTGGGCCAGAGCCTGTCCACCCTCGGCAAAGCCGCCTTCAACGGCATCCGGGACTACGCGGAACAACACGGCATCCAGATCGAAGGACTACCCGCTGACCCTGACGCTGAGATCCCTCCAGACCAGGCCCTGCACATCATCCACAACTTCCTCGCCATCCAGTTCCCCCTGCTGCACCCAGCCACCCCCGGACCCGGAGCCGCCACCTGACCCCACGGCCTGAGACGTGCACCGGGCAGCAACGCAAGCAGCAACACCGGGCTAGTTTCACGAAGGTAGACGAGCTTCGGCGAGGATCTCGTGGACCCCAGCCAATTAGACCGTCCACACCAGGCAGAATGGCTTGCCGGCCGGATCGGCGCAGACGCGCCAGTTCGGGCCAGCGCCGTCCAGCCGGGTGGCACCGATGCCGAGGGCGGCCCGTTCCGCCGCGTCCACGTCCTCGACAGTCACGTCGAGGTGGATCTGCTGCGGATATGCCGGATCCGGCCAGCGCGGCGCGGTGTACTGCTCCACTTGCTGGAACATCACCGGCTGCGCGCCGTCCTCGCCGATCATGGCGACCCCGTCTGCCTCGTACGTCACCGGCTTGCCAAGCAGCTCCGCGTAGAAGTGGCTCAGCGCCTTCGCATCGGGACAGTCGAGCATGACGGCCATCAGCGTGGTCCGCGGATCGTCCGGGTTGACGCACAGGTCGAACGGATGGCCGGCCGGGTCAGCCAGTGTGTGCCACCGTTCGTTGCGGCGCAGCAGGCTGGCGCCGAGCTGCTGGGCACGTTCTGCCGCCGCATCGATGTCTGGCACCCGGAAGTCGAGATGGGCCTGCTGCGGATGGTTCTGGCCCGGCCAGCGGGGCGGCACGTGGTCGGTGGCCCGTTGCAGGCCAATCCGCCAGCCGTCACCGGAGTCGATCGTGATCCAGTCGTCGTCGTCGGGGACGCGTCGCCAGCCAGCGAGCTGCTCGTAGAACGTGGCCAGGAGGTCGATGTCCGGGGCGTCCAGCGCCACGGCCCGCAGTGAGCCGATCGCGTGCCGGTGCGGTTCAGAGGTCATGCCCCCGATCCTGCCCATCCCGGGGCCGGCCCGCCACCGAAAAACCGGCGTTGACGATCCGTGCGCGACGCCGGGTCGGGGAAAGGTGCGGCGGCGGACAACGCCGAGATCGCTTATGCCCGGCGCACGCGTCCTGGTTAACCTTCAGTGCGCGGTGAGAAGATCTCCTGGACCTCGCGGGCAGCGTAGTAGACGAGCACGTAGCCAGCTACGGGATCGGCCCACCACCAGCCGAGCCAGGCATTCAGCACCAGGCCCAGCAGCACGGCGGCGGCCAGAATCCCGTCGATCATCGTGACCCGGCCCTCGGTCCGCAGCACCGGATTATCCAGCGCCCGGCCGGTCCGGGCCTTACCCGCGGCTAGCGCGAACATCACCGCGGCGGTCACGGCCGTCCAGATGATCCCGAGCACAGAGTGCCGCGGGTGATAACCGGTCGCCAGCACCACCGTGGACTGCACCAGAAGGTAGGCCGCTAGAGCTGCGAAAGCGAACCCGATCAGCCGCAGGCCACGGCGCTGGCGTTCTACGCCGGTATCCGACAGTTCCCAGATCACCACCGTGGACGCGCCGATCTCGATCAGTGAGTCCAGGCCGAACCCAGCCAGGGCCACCGACCGTGCTGTGAGCGCCGCGATCGCTAGTACCACGATCCCGACGACATTCCAGGCCAACGTCACGTACTCCAGAGCAAAGCCCCGGCGCAGCAAGAGACCCCTCGCAGCGTCATCGGCAGAGGTCACCAGCTCAGTCTGGCAGGTCACACGGCGGCGGAGCCTGACGGCGGTAGACGCAGTAGAGGCCCGCATAGCTAGGCTCACGTCAGCCCCAGTTCAGGGCCAGCCAGTGCCGATAAGGAAAAGGCCGATGGTTCAAGTCCATCCAGACCGCGACGAGGGCTCCAACCGTGTCGGCGCCGCTCACGGGACGAGTGCAGGTAGATCAGCGCGGCACGAGCACTGGAGGGCCAGAGGCTCAGGGAGGAGCGATGGCCGAGTTAACTGTTCGCCAAAACGAGTTGGTCGTGACAATGGAGTCACGCGAGAAGCGGTCCCTTACGTGGTTCGGGCTCCGGAAGTCCAGGAGCAAGCTCCTGGACGGGCTGGAGCTGCGAGTTCCGCTGCCCAAAGTGGTCGGGGTACATGTGTCGGATGCGTACTGGGAACTGCGGCAAAAGATGGATGCCCGCAACACCAGGAGGGCCTCGCTGACGAGACAATCCTATGACCCGCCGCTCACACAGCCATGGATTGGCATTTTCGACGTGAAGGAGGACGGGGTTTGGGAAAAGAAGTTGTGTTTCATCTATGGCCAGCACAGCACCATAGTCGCCGTGGATCTCGATAAGAGTGACAAGGCTCCGTTCACCACGCTGGTGATCACCTGTGAGGACAACAGCGATTCGGTTGCAGCTAGCATCAGGGCGGCTGCCGGGCTGACCTAGCTTAGCCTCGGCGGTTCCCGCGCCACTTCCGCCCCAGAACGGGCGGATACCAGCGGTCAGCCATGGACCGCGTCCCCGGCCGGTGCGCCAGCCCACTGCCCTCCCTGATCCGCCACACCGTGCCGTGTCAGTGGTGGCGGGTGGCGGGTGGCGCGTGTCCGCGGTTACGATCCGGAATAGCCGTATTGTCAGGGGCTCCACGCCTGCCATCGCAGGAGGTAACGGTGAATATCACTCTTCCCCAACTGAAGTCCGGGGACCAGGACAAGCCGCACGACCGGATGGTGCACCGGCTACAGGGTCTGCTCACTGCGCTGGGCAACCCGGTCGCGCTGGATGGCAACTTCGGCCCGGATACGGAAGCCGCGGTCAAGGACCAGCAGCGCGCTTTCGGGCTGCCGGTCACCGGGGTCGTCGACGACAACACCTGGATCAAGCTGATCGAGGGTTAGAGCGGCAGGAACGGCGGCGGCCGCAGGTAGCGCAGCTCCTTCTGGATACGCCCGGGCGCGCTGGATACGCCCGGGCGCGTTCCGCCGCCGTAACCTGCGCCGTAGACGGGGCAGCACGGGCCCGGCCCGGCAGGATCATGCTGATCGGCGTGGATCGCGCCCATCGGTTCCCGCCACCGCTTGACTTAAAGCGCTTGAGGTTTGCTTTGCTGCTCGTATGACGGCTCTAACCATCCAGGACGTATCCCGGCGCAGCGGTCTCAGCGAGCCAACGCTGCGCTACTACGAGCAGGTCGGGCTAATAGGCCCGGTCGAGCGCGACGAAAGCAGCGGGCACCGCCGCTACCGTGAGGACGACGTCGATACGTTGCAGGCACTGGCCTGCCTGCGCGCCATGGGCGTGGGCATCGAAGACATGCGCACGTACCAGGCCAACCGCTCGCGTGGCCATGAGGCCGCTGGTGAGCAGCGCGATCTGCTGTTGCGTCATGCCGAGCGGATCGAAGCCCAGATCGCGACGCTGCACGTGCACCTTGACTACCTGCACGCGAAGGCAGCGTTGTGGGACGCCCGCGACCACGGCGATCCCGACGCCGAGGCCGAAGCAAACCTGCGGGTGCAGGACATGTATCCCCGCCTGGAAGAAGTGGTGCTGCGATGAGCCGCGTGCTGGTGACCGGCGGGTCCGGCTATCTGGGCACGCAGCTGACCGCTGCGCTGCTGCGCGACGGGCGTCAGGTGCGCGCGACGGTGCGATCCCCGGAGCACGAGGGCGATGTGCGTGCGGCGGTGCGCCGCGGCGACGCCGACGACAGCGGGCTGCAAGTCGTCACCGCCGGGCTGACCGCCGACGAGGGCTGGGCTGCCGCGGTGGCCGGCTGCGAGGAAGTCCACCACACCGCCTCGCCAATGATCCAGTCTGACGACCCCGATGAGGTAATCGTTCCCGCCCGTGACGGCACGCTGCGTGTCCTGCGGGCCGCGTGCGACGCTGGTGCCCGGCGTGTCGTGCTGACCTCGTCGTTCGCGGCCGTCGGTTACTCACCAAAGCCGGGCGCCGAGTACACCGAGGCCGACTGGACCGACCCCGACACGCCCGGCCTTCCGGCCTATCCGCGGTCCAAGACGATCGCCGAGCGGACCGCGTGGGACTTCATCGAACGTGAGGGTGGCGACACCGAGCTGGTCGTGGTCAACCCCACGTTCATCCTCGGCCCGACACTGACGGCGCAAGCGCGTTCGTCCTTGCAGCTGACCAAGGCGATGCTGGACGGGACGATGCCCGTAGTGCGACGCCAGCGCTTCGGTGTCGCCGACGTCCGTGACGTGGCCGATCTGCACATCCGCGTCATGGCCGCGCCTGGGGCGGCCGGCCAGCGGTACCTGGCCCTGGCCGACGGGCCGACCATCAGCTTCCTGCAGATGGCCCAGATCCTGCGCGACCGGCTCGGCCCGCTGGCCGAGCGAGTACCAACCGAAGAGGCACCAGGACCGGAGCCACCCCGGCTGATCATCCACAATGACCGCGCCAAGCAGGAGCTCGGATGGCGCCCACGCCCAGCCGGGACCACGATCGTTGAAACCGCCGAGAGCCTGCGCGACCTCGGCCTGCTGGAAAGACGATGAGAACGGACATCGGCCCGGGGACGGACTGCCCGCAGGCCCTGTCCGAAGCGGTCAGGGCCTGAGCAGCTCGCCGGCCAGGGCCTCGACGCGGGCGCGGATCTGGTCGCGGATCCGGCGGACGGTGCCGATGTCCTGCCCGGCGGGGTCGGGGAGGTCCCAGTCTTCGTAGCGTTTGCCGGGGTAGAACGGGCAGGCGTCGCCACAGCCCATGGTGATGACCACGTCGGCGGCCTGGACCTGGCCGGTCGTGAGGGGCTTGGGGAACTCGTGGGAAATGTCGAGGCCAATCTCGGCCATGGCCGCGATCACGGCGGGGTTCAGCTGGTCAGCTGGCTGTGATCCGGCGGACGTGACGTGGATGCGCCCGCCGGCTTGCTGGTCCAGCAGGGCGGCCGCCATCTGGGAACGGCCTGCGTTGTGGGTGCAGACGAACAGGACTTCGGGAATGTCGGCCATGCCAGGTGCCTCCTTGGTCAGCCAGCGAGCTGGGCCGTCTGCCCGGCAGGCGCCGCGGCCGGCCGGGCCGGGTACAGGGCGATGGCCAGCAGGGTGCCGATCACACCGCCGGCCAGCTGAGCGGCGACGAACGCGGGCACCGACGCCGGGGAAATCCCGGCATAGGTGCTGGTGAAGGCCCGGCCAATGGTGACGGCCGGGTTGGCGAACGAGGTAGAGGCGGTGAACCAATAGGCCGCGCCGATCCAGGCACCGACCGCCCAGGCCACATGCTGAAGGCGGCCGGTCCGGGCCAGGCTGACGATGACGAACAGCAGGCCAGCCGTCGCGACGACTTCACTGAGCAGGATCGGCCCGCCGCCGCGGTGGTGCTGTGAGGCACGGAGAACGGGTTCGGCGAACATGGCATCAGCCAGCGCCGTCCCGGCGACAGCCCCGGCCACCTGGCACGCCATGACGGCCACGGCCTGGCCCAGGCTGTAGCGGTGCGGGGTGTGGCGGCCCAGGACCCAGTCCGCGGCGGTGACGACCGGGTTGAACTGCGCACCCCCGGCCTGGATGAAGACCACGATGAGCACGGCCAGGCCGAGCGCGGTCACTACCGAGTTGACCAGCAGCCGCAGCGCACCATCAGTGGTGAGCCGGGTGGCGGCGATACCCGAGCCGACGACGACCGCGACCAGCAGGCCGGTGCCGGTGAACTCGGCCGCCAGCCGCCTGCCCAGGGCAGCGTTCATGACCGGGCGGCGGGTTTGACGGCCCGGACGATTGCCGCGTGCATGCCCGGCGCCGCTTCGGCCGTGAAGGTCACCGACGCCGCCCCGAACCCGGCCGCGGCCAGCCCGTCCAGGTACTCGGTACGGGACAGCGCCCCGGCGATGCAGCCGACGTAGGAACCCGCCGCCGCCCGCTCGGCCGGGGACAGGTGATCTTCAGCCACCACGTCGGAGATGCCGATCCGCCCGCCGGGGACCAGGACGCGGAACATCTCGGCCAGCACCGCGGGCTTGTCGGTGGACAGGTTGATCACGCAATTGGAGATCACCACATCCACCGACTCGTCGGCCAGCGGCAGGTCCTCGATCTGGCCGTGGCGGAACTCCACATTGGCCGCTCCGGCCTTGGCCGCGTTCTGCCGGGCCAGCTGGAGCATGTCATCGGTCATGTCCACCCCGTAGGCGAAGCCGGACGGCCCCACCCGCCGGGCCGACAGCAGCACATCGATCCCGCCACCCGAGCCCAGGTCCAGCACCCGCTCACCCTCGCGCAGCTCCGCCACCGCCAGCGGGTTACCGCAGCCCAGGCTGGCCAGCACCGCATCCTCCGGCAGCCCGTCCGTCTCACCCTCGGCATAAAGGCGGCCACCAAAGCGGCCGGCGCTGTCCAGCGCCGCCGGCCCGGGCCCGTGCTGGCCGCCGCAGCACGAGGACGTGTCACAGCACCCCGAGGTGCCCGCCGCGGCGGCTGCCGCCTCAGCTCCGGTCCCGCAGCAGGAAGGACCGCAGCCACACCCGGGATCGTGCTGATGCAGCACGGCCCGGGCCGCTTCGCCGTAGCGGATCCGGACCTGCTCGGCCAGCCCGGCGGTCGTCTCGTCACTCATCCCAGGTCCCTCACATAGACGACTGTCGATGGCTACCCTGCCGCAGACATAGACAGATGTCAATGCCTGCGGCATACTGGCCACGTGACCAACACCCCCGTCATCGAGACCGCGGCCAGGCCGCCAGCCACCATGGACACCTGCTGTGCGCCGCTGCTGCGCGAGCCGATCAGCGCGGATCAGGCCACCGTCCTGGCCCGGCTGCTCAAGGCCCTGGCCGACCCGACCCGGCTGCGCCTGGTCTCGATGGTGGCCGCCCACCAAGACGGCGAAGCGTGCGTCTGCGAGCTGACCGAACCACTCGGCCTCACCCAGCCCACCATCTCCCACCACCTCAAGATCCTGGTCGAGGCCGGGATCTTCACCCGCGACAAGCGCGGCGTCTGGGCCTATTACGCACTCGTCCCGGCAGCCATGAACGCACTCTCAGCCATGCTCAGCCCGGCGGGCTGACGCCGTCGGTGCTCAGGGCTCCGGTGAGCGTGGCCCAGAGATCCGTTAGCCGCCTGGCCTCGGCGCGGGGCCCGTCACCGCGGGGATCGATGATGCTGCCAACTCGCGTTTCTCTACGAGGACGACGGTGTCGCCCTGGACGACAGCGGCTTTTCAAGAGCGATCTACCTGGAGCTGAAGACCGGCGACGTCGAAGCCATGAGGCAGCAGATTGTGGACCTGTCCAGGTATGAGGGGACCGAGCACGGCGAGCAGTTCGCCGGGAAGGCGTTTGAATGAGCGAGCAGCCGACCGCCGGAGAGGCGCTCCGGGCGCTGGAGCCCCTGGTAGGTGAGTGGGCCGTCGAAGCGAGCGGGCCGGATGGGCAGCCGTGGCCCGGCCAGGGCCGGGCCAGCTTCCAGTGGCATCCGTCACGGGCGCACCTGGTCCAGCGGACTGTCACCGACGTGCCAGGCGCCCCGGACAGCACCTCGATCATCGGCTGTGATGCCGCCAACGGCAGCTTCATCCAGCTGTACAGCGACGAGCGCGGGGTGTGCCGTATCTACTCGATGCACATCGACGGCCGTGAGTGGACGCTCCAGCGTGACGGCGATCCGTTCCCGCAGCGTTTCGTGGCCGAGTTCAGCGGCGACGGGCGCACGGTCTCGGGCCGCTGGGAGAAGGCCGAGCACGGCGCCAGCTTCGCCATCGACTTCTACCTGACCTACCGCAAGATCGGATAGCCCCAGGTCGGGCGGCAGGCCGGGATCGAAGCGCAGCGGGCACCGGCACCCCGGCGGCGGGGGGCGGCGGGCGTGGCCTCCCCCTGGCACATCGATGACAAGTTGTGATAAACCTCCGGGCAAACCTTATACGGCTGTTCAATAGGCTCACCCCAACCCGCTACCAGGGCTTGTGTCATGCGGCGAGAACCGCCGGATGCGGTTAGCCCTGAAGGAGGTGGCCGCGATGGCTCGACCGCAGACGGTTCAGGCACGGAAACTGGGGCCCGGCCGGTGGGCCGGCCAGACGGCGGCACGATCGCGAGTGCGGCCAGCACGCGTACCGCGCCGGGCCATGGCGCTGGCCGTGTGCGCGGTGGCCGCAGCCATCGGCCTGGCCGCCTGCAGCAAGGCCAGCCCCGAAGGGTCGATCTCCAACTCCTCGGGGGCGTTCGGCTCGGTGCCCGCTGCCAGCGGCACGCCGCAGGCCGGCACCATCACCTGGGCCCTGTCCCCCGGCTCCGCGCCCACCTGGATCTTCCCGGTGACACCGGGTGCCAACCTGTCGACCACCGACACCAGCAGCTTCCAGTACGAGATGTGGCGGCCGCTGTACTGGTTCGGCAACGGGGTCAGCCCGACGCTGGTGCCGTCCATGAGCCTGGCCTACTCGCCGGTGTACTCCAACGGCGACAAGACGGTGACGGTCCGGATGAAGACCAACTACCGGTGGTCAAACGGCCAGCCACTGACCTCGAAGGACGCACTGTTCTACATCGACATGGTCCGGGCCGGCGTGCTGGAAAGCGGGTCGAACTGGGGGTACTACACCCCGCACATCGGGATACCCGATCAGGTCGTCAGCGCCAGCACGCCGAACGCCTCAACCCTGGTGCTCAACCTGAACAAGCCGGTCAACCCCTTGTGGTTCACCGATGACGAGCTGTACTACGTCCAGCCGATGCCCGCCCAGGCCTGGGCCAAGGCGTCCCCGAACGGCCCGATCCTGGACTTCACCAATCCGGCCAACGCGAAGAAGATCTACAACTTCCTGGCCAAGGAATCCGGCTCCACGGGCACTTACGCGACGAACCCGCTGTGGCAGGTGGTGGACGGCCCATACCGGCTGACCTCGTTCAACAACACCACTGGTGGCTACACCATGGTGCCGAACCCGACCTACGGCGGGCCGAAATCGGCGAAGGTGCCGACCCTGCAGGCGATCCCCTACACCTCGGACACCGCCGAATTCAACGCCGTCCTGGCCAAGAGCATTGACATCGGCTACATGCCGCTGAGTGACGTGCCCCAGCTCAACGCCGTCAAGGCGGCGGGATACCACGTGTTCGGCTACCCAGGCTGGGGATTCGCGTACGCGAACTACAACTTCGCCGACAAGACCGGCGACTTCAACAACATCATTAATCAGCTCTACATCCGGCAGGCGCTGGCCCACCTGGAAGACGAGGAGGGCTACATCAAAGCCTTCTTCCATGGCGCCGGCGGCCTCGCGTATGGGCCGATTCCCTCGGTGCCCGCCTCGCCGTACACCCCGGCCGACGCGCTGAAGAACCCGTATCCGTACAGCGTCAGCGCGGCGGCCAGCCTGCTGAAGTCGCACGGCTGGACGGTGGTACCCGGCGGCACCAGCACCTGCGCCAAGCCAGGCACCGGCCCGGGTGAATGTGGGGCCGGCATCCCGGCCGGCACCAAGCTGGCCTTCAACGTGCTCTACGCCAGCGACCCGGTCATCTTCGGTGAGCAGCTGACCGCCTGGGCATCGGACGCGAAGAAGGTCGGCATCAACATCACACTGGAGAGCGGCACGTTCAACCACGTCATCACCGTCGCTGACGACCCGGGGTCGCCGAAGACCATCAACCAGTGGGCCGTGTCGGTGTACGGCGGCTACACCGACGCCTACTACCCGACGACCATGGGCATCTTCAGCACCGGCGGGTCCTTCAACGGCGGGTTCTACACCAGCCCCCAGGCCGACAAGCTGATCAACGCGTCGGTCACCAGCAGCAACCCCGCCGCGGTCAAGTCCGAGGCGTCCTACCTCACGCAGCAGCAGCCCAGCCTGTTCCAGCCCAACTACGACGAGATCATCGTGTGGAAGGACAACGTCTCCGGGCAGCCGGCCGCCATCAAGGCCATGACCCAGTACTTCCTGAACACCGAGCTGATGTACCTGACCAAGTAGCCCGGGGCGAAGTATGACGGCTTACCTGATCCGCCGCACGGCGACCGCGATCGTGGTGCTCATCGGCGTCTCGATCTTCATTTTCTTCATGCTGCACGTGATCTACCCCACGCCCGCCATCGACGTGCTCGGCCCGCACGCGAACAAGTTCTCCGTCGCGCAGTGGAATAAGCAGCACGGCTTCGACGACCCGTGGATCGAGCAGTACCTGCGCTACCTCAACCAGCTGCTGCACGGGAACCTCG
This sequence comes from uncultured Actinomycetes bacterium, assembly GCA_963834515.1. Lineage (GTDB taxonomy): Bacteria > Actinomycetota > Actinomycetes > Streptosporangiales > Streptosporangiaceae > RYN-230. The sequence goes on from CAWICB010000007.1 coordinate 1,326,774, forward strand.
GGTACTCCTACAAGCTGAACCAGAGCGTGGCCGCCCTGTTCCGGGAGCGCTGGGTGCGCAGCGCCTACCTATCCGGCGTCACGCTCGTCCTGTCCGTGGTCATCGCGATCCCGCTGGGCATCTACCAGGCGGTCAGACGGAACACGGTGGGGGATGCCGTCGTCACGACGGGCGCGTTCGTGACCTACGCCATGCCGGACTTCTTCCTCTACCTGATCGCGATCCAGCTGTTTGCGATCTCCATTCCCATCTTCAGCTACGAGGGCCCGCAGACCACGTCGCTGATATCGATCATCCTGAACTGGCGCGCTATGACGCTGCCGATCGTCTGCCTGACCCTGCTGGACCTGGCCGGGTACTCGCGCTACATGCGCTCGGCGGCGATCGACACGCTGGCCCAGGACTACATCAAGGCGGCCCGGGCCAAGGGCCTGCCCGAGCGGCTGGTGCTGTGGCGGCACCTGATCCGCAACGCGTTCCTGCCGATGATCACCTTGATCGGGCTGTCCATCCCGGCCCTGCTGGCCGGCAACCTGATCTGCGAGGCGGTGTTCAACTTCCCGGGTCTCGGGCTGCTGTTCTACGACGCCCTGGGCACCGCCGACTACCCCGTCCTGCTCGCCTACACGCTGGTCGGCGCCGTCTTGGTCGTCATAGGAAACTTCGTCGCGGACATCGCCCTGACGGTCGCCGACCCGCGGATCCGGCTCGTCTGAGCCGCGCCAGCCAGGAGATGATCCCGTGAGCAACATCGCACCAGAACTTCCGCCACCGGGCCTGGAGCACGTCCCCGAGGGCGGCGCGGTTGGCCCGGTGCAGAGCGGCTGGCGGCTGGCGGCGCGCGAGTTCGCCCAGAACAAGCTCGCCGTCCTCGGGGTCGCCGCACTCATCTTCTTCGTGCTCTTCTGCTACCTCGGGCCGCTGGTCTACCACGGTGGGCTGACCTCCAGCCTGACCACCACCAACGTGCCGCCGAGCGCCGGGCATCCGCTGGGCACCGACAACCAGGGCTTCGATGTGCTCGAGGAGCTGATGATCGGTGGCCGGGCCGCGCTGGAGATCGGATTCCTGTCCGCGGTCATCGGGATGGTCTGGGGCGCGATCTGGGGCGCGGTGTCTGGCCTGGCCGGGGGGCTGCTCGACGGGTTCCTGATGCGGATCGTGGACGTGCTGCTGTCCATCCCGTTCCTGTTCGTGGTGCTCATCGTGGCGGTCCGCTACGGCGCCTCGATTCTCGGCCTCAGCGTGATCATCGGCATCTTCACCTGGCAGGTCCCGGCCCGGCTGGTCCGGGGGGAAGTGCTCACGCTCCGGGTGCGGGACTTCGTCGCCGCGGCCCGCGCCGCGGGATCCGGGCGGACCCGGCTGATCAACCGGCACCTGCTGCCCAACTCGCTCGGTGTGATCATCGTGACGGCCACGTTCAGCGTGGCCGACGCGATCCTGGCCGTCGCCACCCTCGGCTTCCTCGGCTTCGGCCTGCAGTACCCCAATTTTGACTGGGGCGACATGCTCAACAACGGGCTCAGCTACCTGCAGGACGGCTACTGGTGGCAGGTCTACCCGGTCGGGATCTGCATCATCGTGGTCGTGATGGCCTGCAACCTGCTGGGCGACGCGCTGCGGGACGCGCTGGACGTCAGGCTGCGGCGCCGGTGAGCACGATCCCGCCCCGGCCCGCCCGGTACCAGCCGCCGACCCAGGAGTAAGCCCGGATGCCCCCAGTCCTCGAGATCAGCAACCTGTCAACGCATATCCAGCTGACCAAGTCGGTGGTGCAGGCGGTGGGCAACGTCGATCTGTCCATCGAGGCGGGCGAGGCCCTCGGGCTGGTCGGCGAGTCGGGCTGCGGGAAGTCGATGACCGGCCTGTCCATCATGGGGCTGCTGCCGCCCGGCGGGGCGATCGTGGGCGGCTCGATCAAGCTGGACGGCCGGGAACTGGTCGGCCTGAGTGACGCTGGGCTGCGCGCGATCCGCGGCAACGACGTGGCCATGATCTTCCAGGACCCGCTCACCTCCCTGGATCCCACCAAGACCATCGGCTACCAGGTCGCCGAGCCGGTCCGGCTGCACAAGGGGGCCAGCAAGGCAGCGGCCAGGGCCCGGGCCGTGGAGGTGCTCGGGCTGGTCGGCCTGCCCCGGCCCGCCGAACGGCTCGGCGATTACCCGCATCAGCTGTCTGGCGGGCTGCGCCAGCGGGTGATGATCGCGATGGCGCTGAGCTGTGAGCCGAAAGTGCTGATCGCCGACGAGCCGACGACCGCGCTGGACGTCACCATCCAGGCCCAGATCCTCGCCCTGCTGCATGACCTCAAGGACCGGCTCGGCATGGCCATGCTGCTCATCACACACGACATGGGGGTGATCGCCGGGCACGCGGACCGGGTTCAGGTGATGTATGCGGGCCGGATGGTCGAGACGGCCGGGACCGGGGAGCTGTTCCGGCACATGCATCACCCGTACACGCAGGCCCTGCTGGCGTCCATCCCGCGGCTGAATTCCAGCAGCAGGCAGCGGCTGCTCAGCATCGGCGGGCTGCCGCCGGATCTGGCCCACCCGCCGGCTGGCTGCCGGTTCGCGCCGAGGTGCGGCCGGGCCACCGACCAGTGCCGCGCCGACGAGCCGCCGCTGTCCGGCGAGACCGTGGAGCACCAGTTCGCGTGCTGGCATCCGGTCGACGGCCCGGCCAGCGCGGCCGCCGGGCCGCGCGGTGCCGCCGCGGCGGAGGCGGCGGAGGCGGCGGCACCGCCGGACACGCCCCTGCTGGAGGTGCGGGATCTGGTCAAGGAGTTCCCGGTCACGGCGGGCGCGATCCTGCAGCGCCGGGTGGCCAGCGTGCACGCGGTGTCCAACGTCTCGTTCACCGTGTCGGCCGGGGAGACGTTCGGGCTGGTCGGCGAGTCGGGCTGCGGCAAGACCACGCTGGGGCGGGTGGTGGTGGCCCTGGAGCGGCCGGACTCGGGCGCCGTGCTGCTGGGCGGCCAGAACATCTCCGCCCTCAGCGGCGGTGAACTGCGCAGGCAGCGCCGTGACCTGCAGCTGATGTTCCAGGATCCGTACTCGTCACTCGATCCGAGGATGCGGGTCGGCTCGATCATCCGCGAGCCGCTCAGCATCCAGCGCGTTGGCAGCCGCCGGGAGCAGGAGCAGCGCGTCTTCGAACTGCTGGACGAGGTCGGGCTGCCGCGCCATGCCGTCGAGCGCTACCCGCACGAGTTCTCCGGCGGGCAGCGCCAGCGGATCGGCCTGGCCCGCGCGCTCACGCTGAGCCCGAAAGTCATCGTCGCGGACGAGCCAGTCAGCGCGCTCGACGTGTCCATCCGGGCCCAGGTGCTCAACCTGATGAAGCGGCTGCAGGCTGATCACGGCCTGACCTACATCGTCATCTCGCACGACCTCGCGGTCGTGAAGTTCATGGCCGACCGGATCGGCGTCATGTACCTGGGCAAGATGGTCGAGATGGGCACCGCGGACGACATCTACCAGCGTGCGGCGCACCCGTACACGGCCGGGCTGATCGCGACCATCCCGGTTCCGGATCCCAGCGTGGCGAAGGCGGCCAAGAACGGCGCCGGGATCAAGGGCGAGCTGCCCAGCCCGATCCACCCGCCGTCGGGCTGCCGGTTCCGCACCCGCTGCCCGTACGCGCAGGACCGGTGCGCCGAGGAAGAACCCCAGCTGCGCTCATTCGGGCCCGGTCACGTCGCCGCCTGCCATTTCCCGCTGCAGAGCGGCGGGGCGCCAGAGCCGGCGTAGCGCCGGGCCGGCGTGGCACCGGGGCCACCCGGCGCTTGATGGGCATCAATCGCCGGCCGAGCTGGCCTGCCAGCGAGCCTGCCGGGCCGCGCTGAGCTCCCCCGCGAGCAGCAGCCCGCCACCCACGCCGACCAGCAGCCACCAGGGAATAGCCAGGTTCAGCCAGTCCCCGTGGATTTCCTGGGCCCAGACCGGCGACAGCCGGAACAGGACCGGCCAGCCGGCCACGACCGGCAGACCGATCAGCAGGCCCAGGCCCGTCCGCCATCGCCGGCGGCCGAGACGGGCCCGCACCGTGTCCACGGCGAACGGCCGGATCTGCGCCGCCACCCGGATCCAGCCGGCCAGCAGCATGACCCACGTCACCGCGAACTCGCACAGCACGACCCGCAGCACGACCCGCATCGCAGCCCCCTTCCCGCGGGCCGGGCCCTCCCGGCCGGCAGGGCCCGGCCGGGCACCGCCCGCTATCCCATGGAACACCGGCCACGCCGGATGAGGCAATGTGCGACGACAACGGACCTAATCATCACGTACGGTAATATCTTGGGTTGCACTACGCGACTAGGGTCCACACGGCACAAATACCTCGGGGGAACAGTTAATGATCCGGAAGTTCGCGGTTGAATTCCTCGGCACGGCGATCCTGGTGTTTTTCGCCGTCGGCGTGGCCACACTGATGTTCGGCTTCAAGTTCGCCGGCGCCAGCGTGGCCGCGGGAGTGGTCGCCACGGCGCTGGCGTTCGGCCTGACCCTGCTCGCCCTGGTCTACCTGATCGGGCCGATCTCCGGCTGCCACGTCAACCCGGCTGTCACGCTCGGCGCCCTGCTCTGCGGGCGGATCTCGCTGATCGAGGCGGTGGGCTACTGGATCGCCCAGTTCGCCGGCGGTATCGTCGGCGCCCTGGCGCTGTGGGGGACGTTCAGCACCTCACCGCTGTACCACCGCACCGTGACCGGCCTGGGCGCGGACGGCTACGGCAGCAAGTCAATGATCCACATCGGCGTGGGCGGGGCGTTCATCTTCGAGATGGTGCTCACGGCCATCTTCGTCTTCGTGGTGCTGCGGGTGACCTCCGCGACGGCCAACCCGGCCACCGCGGCCATCGCCATCGGGCTGGGGCTGGCCGTAGTCCACCTGGTCGGCATCCCGATCACCGGCACGTCGGTGAACCCGGCGCGCAGCCTTGGGCCGGCCCTGGTGGTGGGCGGCACGGCGCTCAGCCAGGTGTGGTTGTTCATCGTGGCCCCCCTGGTCGGCGGCGTCCTCGCGGCCGGGCTGCACCGGTCGCTGTACCGCGAGGTGGATGCCGGGCTGGCCGCCGAGGCGCAGCAGGCGGGCGAGGAGGAAAACGCGGCCGCCTAGCCCGTGCCCGGCCGCGCGTAGAACGGCGCGGACTCCTTATTGAACAGCAGCACGATCACGGCCAGCCCGAGCAGCCAGATGAGCAGGCCCATGATCAGGTCGGCCACATCCCGCACGGCCGCGAACGAGACGATCAGGTCCAGGGTGTTGATGCCGAACAGGACGGCCGAGACCAGCCTGGCCCAGCCGTGTCCCCGGCCGTTGGCCCAGGCCATCCACAGCCACAGGCCAACCGCGATCAGCGCGCCCACGATCAGGCTGACCGTCCGCGCCGTCTCGGCCGTGTGCAGCTGGGCCGCGGTGTAATGCGGATGCCGGCTGAGAATGGCGGCCCGGAGGCTGCCCCGGGTCAGCAGGGCGACGATCAGCGCGACCACCTCAACGCCGGCCGCCGCGAACATCAGCCGGACCGCGGTGCGCACCGGGCGCGGCGGCTCGGTCGCCCCGGGCGCTGGCCCCGCTGGCTCCGGGCCCGAGGTCGGGTATGGCTGATACATCGCACCTTCTCTAGCGCCCGTGACCTCCCCCCGCGGCCAGCCTACTGCCGGGCCACATCGCCGCCAGGGCAGACTTCCCTGGCTCTTTGCAGGCCTGGGCGCCGCCGCGCTACGTTAGTAACGCGTGTTACGCTGGCAATGAGCGGAAAGACGAGGAGGGCCGTCATGGACCAGGACGCGAGGGATCACCTCCAGGCCCTGCTCGACAAGCAGATCAAAGAACGGTTCGCGGACGGCTCCATCAGCCGGGTCGCCCTGCTGCAGTACGGCGACGACCCGGTCATCGAGCCGGGAATGCTCCTGGTCCGGGTGTCCGTCCAGGCGCCGGCTGAGCCCGCCGGCGAGGACCAGGCGCTGGAGGACTGGGAGCACGCGCACCGGGACAAGATGCGCGACCTCCGCCAGGAGCTGTCCAGGAAGCTTCCCGAGGCGACCCGGCTCGAGTTCGTCATGGTCACCGCGGACGGCCAGCACACCGCCCGGATCGGGATGCGCGGGCCGTCGCTGTCCGACATTGAAGAGCGGGCCCGCAGCGGCGGGGGCGAACTGACCCCGGTGATGGCCCGGCTCGGCCCGGCTGACCTGGACACCCTGGACACCCTGATCACCGCGGGGATCGCCCCGACCCGGGCGGAGGCGGTCCGCTGGGCGCTGGCCCGGATCCGGGAGCGGCCCGCGTACGGCCGGCTCCGTGAGCGGGCCCGCGAGCTTGACGAGCTGAAGTCCCAGTTCTAGCTGGTCAGCCGGGCGGCCAGCAGGCAGACATCGTCCGCCCGGGTGGCTGAGCTGAGCAGCTTGGCCTGGACCGTGGTGCAGGTCTGCTCGGCGCTGCGCGACGCGGCCTCGTCCATCGCGCCGGCCAGCGCGGCGAAACCCTCGGTGATGTCCCGCCGCCGGTCCTCGATGAGCCCGTCGGTGTACAGCAGCAGCCCGCTGCCTGATGCCAGCCGCTGGTGGCCGGTGCTGAAGCAGCCGTCGCCCGGCGCGCCGAGCATCGCGCCGCTGGCCTGCTCCAGGTACTCGACCTGGCCGGACGGGGCCGTGCACACCGGCGGCGGGTGCCCGGCGTTGGCGTAGCTGAGATCGCCGGTGGTCGGGTCGAGCACCGCGTAGACCACGGTGGCCATCGCGTCGGGCAGCAGCTTGGCCATCGCCGTGCCGGTCCGGTGCAGCACGTCGGCCGGCTGGATGGTGTCCACGGCGTAGGCGCGGAGCAGGTTGCGCACCTGGGCCATGATCGACGCCGAGGTGATGCTGTGCCCCACCACGTCGCCGACCGCCAGCCCCACCAGGTCGCCGCCGAGCGGGAACGCGTCGTACCAGTCACCACCGACCTCGACCCCGTCGGCGCCAGGGATGTACCGCACGGCCAGGTCCAGGCCCGCGATGTCCGGGAGGGTGTCGGGCAGCACCGAGTGCTGCAGCGTCTCGGCCACCGTGTGATCACGGGCGAACGTGTCCGCGTTGGCCAGCCCGACCGCCATCCGGCGGCCCAGTTCCTCGACCACCGCGATGTCCGCCTCAGTGAACGACGGCCGGCTGGCGCTGCGGCCGAGGGTCAGCACGCCCATCGCCCGCTGGCCCGTCATCAACGGCGTGACCAGCGCGTTCTCGGGCTGAATCCGGTTCCAGATGTCGCGCACCCGCGGGTTCGGCTCGGTGCGGCGGGCCAGCTGGGCCGCCACGTCGCGCAGCAGCCTGCTGGTCCCGGCCTCGTAGGTGGCCTGGACCGTGAGCTGCCCGAAACTGGGCACCGGGTCGTCGAGCAGATCGACGAATTCGATCTTCCCGTCGGGGTGGCGGTGCGCGATCGAGCTAGCCTGCAGCACACCGTCCCGGGCCGGCAGGAACACCAGGCAGTAGTCGGCCAGGCTGCGCACCATCTGGCAGGACACGTGGTACAGCAGCTCGTCCCGGTCCCGGGCCGCCGCCACCAGGTCACCCGCCCGGAGCAGGAAACTGAGCTGCTCCCGGGCCCGCTCCGCCTCGGCCCGCGCGGCCCGTTCCCGGGCCTCCAGCGCGGCCCGTTCCTGCTCCGCCCGCTGCCGCGCGGTCAGGTCAACCGCGTAGGTGACCCAGCGGAGTGGCTGCCGGGACACCAGCGCACTCCCGATCAGCACCGGTACCCGGTGCCCGTCGCGGTGCAGGTACTCCTTCTCGTAGGGCCGGAGCGCGCCGGTCCGGCGGAGCTGCTGCTGCGCCTCGGCGTCCCGGGCCGCCCAGTCGGCCGGGGTCACGCTCTGGTAGGTCATCCGCCCGGCGGCCACGTCCTCCCGCTGGTAGCCGATGATGTCCAGGAACGCCTGGTTGGCGTCGTAGAGCCGGTCCTCCCCGACCAGCACCACGCCGAGCACGTTGGCCTCGCGCAGCCGCCCCATCAGCTGGGTGCCCTCCCGCAGCGTGGCCTCCACCCGGCGCTGCTTGGTCAGGTCCCGGAAGATCGCGTAGGCCCGCTGCGGCCGGCCCGCCTCGTCCGGCGCCTCGGGGACCGCGGTGACGCCGAGCCAGCGCAGCTCCCCGCCCGGCCCGTGCGGCACGGCCAGCACCTCTTCGCCGGCCACCGCGGCGGTCCGCAGCGCCACCGCGACCGGGAACTCCTCGGCCCCGTACGGCGTGCCGTCCTCGTGCAGCGCCGCCCAGCCGGGCGGCAGCACCCCGGCGAGCTCGGCGCCGCTGTCCAGCCCGAGGATGTCCCGTGCGGCCTGGTTCATGTCGATGACCAGCCCGTCGGCGGCGTAGTGGATGATCCCCTGCGGCAGGGTCTCGAACAGGGTGCGGAACCGCTCCTGGCTGGCGGCCAGCTGCGCGTCCAGCGCCGCGCTGGCCTCCCGTCCCCGGACGTCCGCGGTGACGTCGGTCACGTAGACCAGCAGGCCATCGACCGTACCGCGGCCGTCCCGCACCGGGTGCAGGGCGTAGTTGACGAACAGCTGGTCCAGCTGCCCGCCCCGGCGGATCCGCAGCTCGACCTCGTGCCGGCGCCGTGGCTGCCCGGTCTCCAGCACCTCGTCGAGCAGCTCGAAGGAGCCTTGCCCGGCCAGCTCGGACAGTGCCGTGCGGACCGGCCGGCCGAGCAGGTGGCGCCCGCCGAACAGCCGCCGGTACTCCTCGTTGGCGTACTCGTAGCGCAGGCCGCGGGCGGACAGGTACGCCACCGCGGCTGGCGCACTGTCCAGCAGCGGTCGCAGCGGGGCCAGCAGATGGCCGCCGCTGTCGCGCGTACCCGTCATCGATCCCACTACGCCCCCTGTGGCGCTGCCAGCGGGCCGCTGCGCGGCGACTCCCGGTAGGGCACCGTTGATCACCTACCCTACCCGCTGACCGACCTGCGCTATTTAGTAGTAAATGATGGTTGTTGCAACGATTTTGTTGCGGTCGCTTGCCGTCGGCCGGTTGGGCTGCCACCATCAGCCTCTGCCCCGGTACGGCCAGCCGCTGGCCGTACTTCCGCTACGGAGGCTCCGCGATGCGCCCAGCTCTGGTCCGGGCCCGGGCCGCGGCGGCGGCCCTGGCCGCACTGACCACGGTGGCGGCCTGCGGCGGTACCGGGCCCACCAGCGCGGCCCGGACGCCCGCGCCCGCCACCCGGTCGGCGTCCAGCCGGCCCCGGGCCCACCCGGCCAGCCAGACCACCGCCCGGCCGCCCGCCATGGTCGGGGTCACCACCCGGGGCGCGCTGGTCGTGCTCAGCACGGTCACCGGGGCGCCGGTCCGGACCCTGGTCCGGGGCGGCGTTACCGGCGACGAGATCTCGGTCTCCCCCGAGGGCCAGCTCGTCTACTTCAGCCGGCAGCACGGGTGTGTCGACGACGTCTATTCGGTACCAGTTACGGGCGGCAAGCCGATCCTGATCTCCACCGGCAGCCTGCCCGCCGTGAGCCCGGACGGCTCGACCCTGGCCTTTGCCCGCCAGCCACCGCTGGCCCCCCACTGCATGTCCGGCGGGGCCGGCCTGTCCGCGCAGTTCAGCCTGGTGACCCGCACGCTGAGCACCGGGGTCGAGCACGTCTACCCGATGCTGCCGGCCGGTCAGTCGGCCGCGCTGCCCGCCCCGATCTCCCACCTGTCCTGGTCGCCGGCCGGAACCCGGCTGGCCGTGTCCATCTCCGCCATCCAGGACAACGAGGGCTGGCAGATCGTGCTGCTGGACACCGCTGCCGCCCAGTACTACCTGGACGGCCCGGGGGACAGCTTCGTGCCGGTGACCGGCCCGGCGGCCCGGCGGAGCTACTGGCGTGAGGGCGTGTACCTGCCGGACGGCAACCTGTTCGTCAGCCGGGCCTGCTGTGCCGGGACCCCGGTCCGCAACACGTCCAGGCTGATGTGGGAAGTGACCACGGCCGGCCAGCTCCGGCACCAGGTGGCCATCGGCTACCCCGGCCTGGAGCACACCAGCCTGGCCGTGAACCGGTCCGGGAAGTGGCTGCTCTACGTGGCGGGCACCGACCTGTACGTGTCCGAGAATGGGGCCCGGCCCCGCGAGCTGGGTGGCGGCCTGATCGCCGCCGCCTGGCTCTAGCCGCCTGGCTCTAGCCGCCCGGCGGGACGGCCCGGCATGTAGGCGGTGCGCCCGTCCTGCCGGGCCTGCCGGGCGGCGGGCACCCGGGCCGCCATGGTGGCCGGCATCCTGCCCTCCGCCTCGGCCCAGGGGACGAACTCGGCCGCGTCCAGTTCCTCTTCCTGCAGCCGGATGCTGGCCTGGCCGTCCAGGGTGCCCCCGTCGAACAGGTAGTTGATGATCGCCCGCGGCCGTTCCCCCTCCGCGGGCACCCAGTCCACCACCAGGAGGTCACCGGCGGCCAGGTCCAGGCCGAGTTCCTCGGCTATCTCCCGGCTGACGCCGTGGTGCGGCGCCTCGCCGTCTTCGACGATGCCACCCGGGATACTCCACAGCGGCCGGTAGTTCGGCTTCACGATGAGCACCCGGTCCGCGGCATCGGTGATCAGCATGCTCGCCGACACGTACACCGTGGGCAGGCTGGCGTACCAGTCAGCTGGGCTCAGCAAGGATGTGGGCACGTGTGCACGCTACCTGGAGCGCGCCGTCGGCGGGGTCGCCCAGCGCGGCCAGGTGCCCCCCGACCCGCACCGGGACCGGGACCAGGTGGCCGTGGATCAGGTACGGCTGGCCGAGCGCGGCCGATATCCGCTGCCGCAGCCGGTCCAGCGCGTCCCCGCTGATCCGGGGGGTGACGACGGCGAACTCGCCACCACTCAGCCGGCCCACCGTGTCGTGCGCCCGGACCTGCGTGCGCAGCCGGTGCCCGATGGTGAGCAGGACCTCGTCCCCGGCACTGTGGCCATAGTTGTCGTTGATGGCAGTGAGCCCGTTGACCTCCAGGTACAGCAGGCCCACCCGGAGGCTGCCGGCCGGGTTCCGCCGGCTGGCCAGGGCGGCGCTCAGCCGGGTGCACAGCAGGCCACGGTTGGCCAGGCCGGTGAGCGGGTCGTGCGCGGCCTGATGGGCCAGTTCCTGCTCGGCCAGCTCGCGGCGGGTGATGTTGACGTGGGACGCCACCGCGCCGGTCTTGTCCCCGGGCAGCGGGGTGACGCGGAGCAGGAACCAGCGGTTCACGGCCGGTGACGGGCAGGCGTACTCGAGCTCGCGGTGCACCGCCGCGCCGCCCAGCACGGCCCGCACGCCGGTGGCCGCGGCCGCGGCCGCCGGGCAGCCGTCGGCGGCGCTCCGGTCGCACACGTCGAGGTAGTTCACCCCCACCCCGGTGGCCGCCGCCCGGCCCCCGTTGTCCAGGGCGAACATCTGCCAGGCCTGGTTCACGGCCAGGATGTCCCCGGAGTGATCCAGGACCGCAGTCGAGTCGGGCAGCGCGTCGAGCAGGGCCCGGGCGAGCCCGTCGCCGGTCATCGCGACCTCCAGCCGGCTCGGAACGCGGGCAGCCGGGACCATGGCTGCCAACAGCGATCCTAACCCGGCCGGGCCGGCCCCTCCGGGGCTAGCCAGGCTAGCGCCGGTGCCGGGCCGGGCCCCGCGCGGGCGCCGCCGCGAACTCGGTGCTGTCCACGTCGATCCGGGTCACGGCCAGGTAGCCGACGAGAGCGACGATCACGGCGGTGAGGTACAGCGCGACGTGCCCGCGGCCCAGCGCCAGGCCGCCGTAGCGGTGCGCCACCCCCATCCAGTCCGCGTACGATGCCCCGAGCGGCCTGGTCAGCACGTAGGCGGTCCAGAACGCGACCACCGCGTTGAGCCGGAACTTCCAGTACGCCAGCCCCGGGATGAGGATGGCCACGGTGAACACGATCCCGGAGGCCAGGTAGCCCAGCCCGAGCGTGGTCGCGGTCAGGTCGCCGACCGCAGTGCCCAGCGCGAACGTGGCCACCACGGTGGCCCAGTAGAAGAGCTCGCGGCGCCGGGTGCAGATGCTGTGGATGGACAGCGTCCCCTCGACCAGGTACCAGGCCACGAACACCACGATCAGGCAGACCGCGAAGAACGCGCTGGACACGGCGTACGGGACGCCGAGCTTGATGTGCATCCCGTCGGCGGCCAGCGTGCCGAACACGGCCACCATGGACACCGCGAACCAGTAGATCCAGGCGTTGTACCGCTTGGCCCGGAACTGCAGCACCAGGGCGATCACGAACAGCGCCGTGCCGACCACCCCGGCCAGCACCGGGCTGTAGTTCAGCGCCATGAAGTCAGCGAAGGCCTCGCCCATCGCGGTGGTGAGGATCTTGATGATCCAGAAGAAGATGGTGATCCGCGGGACCTTGCTGAACCGGTATTGTGCCGGCACCGTCAGCCCCCGTTGCCGGATCTCGCGCGTAGTCACGGCGACAGGATGCCATACCCAGCTGAACGGCCTTGCCGGCCCTTGCCGCAACGTTTGCCATCCCTGGGGAAACGCGGGGGCGTCACCCCAGGGCTGGCCCGGCCCGCCCCGGCTCAGGTACCGGCAACGTGCCCGCGGATGTAGATCGGCGTGCCGTTCTGCTCGTTGACGTACACCAGCTTGTGGAAGAAGTTGGCGATGAACATCGGGATCCGCACGCAGCCGTGCGAGACGGCCTGCAGCGGGACCGGGATGTCCCCGTGGATCGCGTACGAGCCGCCGATGAAGAACACCGGGTTGTACATCTCCCCCAGCGGCACCTGCACCCAGCCACCGGCAAACCAGTGCGCCCGGTAGTTGCCGTCTGGCGTGATGGCCGGGCCGCAGGTCTGGCTGGGGTCACCGGGGCACGGGTAGTAATAGCCCCCGCCGGGCGAGATGTGGCTGATCAGCTCGGGCACGTTGTGCCGGTACAGCACCAGGTAGCCGAGGGCCAGATGCACCTCGATCCGCCAGCTGCCGCCCTTGGGCACCAGCACCATCGGCTGCCGCGGGTGCACCAGCGCCCGCTTCATGGCCCGGGTCACATTATTCGGGTTGACCGCGGTCTGGATGCCCTGGGCCTCCTTGAACGCCCAGACCGCCTCTTCGGTGTTCGGGCCGTACTGCCCGTCCGGGCGCCCCGAGTAGTAGTGCAGGTAGTTCAGCCGCTCCTGGAGCCGCCGCACGGCCGGCCCGGTACTGCCCGGGCCCATCGTGCCCTTGGGCGGCACGTAGGTCGTGCCCGCGGCCGGGGCGGTCCGCGCGGCCGGGCTGATCACGGCCGCGCCTGCTGCGGTGGCCTGGCTGAGCAGGCCGCCGCCCAGTACGGCCGCCGCGCCCAGAGCCGTCAGCCAGCCCCGCATCGTTCGCCTCATTAACGGCTCCTTCAGCGCACTCTTCCCTTATGGGAATCTTGACCACTTCTCAAGACGTCTAATCATCGGCGCAGGTTGGCCACGGACCGGTAACGGATGGGGGACGGCAAAGACTCCTGGGCCGGACACGCATGCTGCCACATCCAGCGCCCAGGCTGGTGGTCCCGCGCCGGGCGCGGCCGCGCTGACAGGCAGCCGGCCGCGCACCGGGTAGCATGCCGGTCGTGCGCACCTCGCGCTGGACGGACTGGCCGGCCGACCGGCTGCTAGCCGCGAAACAGCAGGCCGGTACCCGGGTCAGCGTGGTCATCCCGGCCCGGGACGAGCAGCGCACCGTGGGCCGGGTGGTGAGCACCCTGCGCCAGGCCCTGGTCACCGAGCTGCCGCTGGTGGACGAGATCGTGGTCATGGACTCCGACTCGGCCGACGCCACCGGCAGCGTGGCTGAGCGCGCCGGGGCCACCGTGCACCGGGCCAAGGACGTCGGCCCGGGGCTGGGCACGTACCCCGGCAAGGGTGAGGCGCTGTGGAAGTCGCTCCTGGTCACCGACGGCGACCTGCTCGTCTTCGTGGACGCGGACCTGACCCGGTGGGGCCCGCACTTCGTCACCGGCCTGCTCGGCCCGCTGCTGGCCGATCCGCAGGTCCGCCTGGTCAAGGGGTTTTACGAGCGGGTGCGCAGCGAGCGTGACGGCTCCACGTCGACCGAGGGCGGCCGGGTCACCGAACTGGTGGCCCGCCCGTTGCTCAGCCTGTGGTGGCCGGAACTGGCCGCCGTGGTCCAGCCGCTGGCCGGGGAGTGGGCCGCCCGGCGCAGCCTGATGGAGTCGCTCAGCATCCCGGTCGGCTACGGCGTCGAGCTGTCCACCCTGCTGGACACGGCCGCCCGGTACGGCCTGGACGCGCTGGCCCAGGTCGACCTGGGCTCCCGGGCGCACAAGCACCAGGCCGATCACGACCTGGCCGTGATGGCCGCGGAACTGCTGGTGGTGGCCGAGGCCCGGCGGGCGCAGCCGGCCACGCCGCCGCCGGACGCGGTGCTCCGCCAGTTCGTCCGGTGCGGCGGCGTGGCCCAGCCCCGGCTGCGCCCCATCCCGGTGCGCGAGCGCCCGCCGCTGGTGACCGTGCGCAGCGCCGCGGCCGGCCCGGACCGGCCGGCGACCTAGTATGCCTAACGCCAGTCCCCCGGCCCTGCTGCACCTGGGTGCGCGGTCGTACCCGCCACCGCAACGGCTGGTCATGGCCATCGTGAACCGGACCCCGGACTCGTTCTACGACAAGGGGGCGACCTGGGAGCAGGCCGCCGCCATGGACCGGGTGCACCAGGTGGTCGCGGACGGGGCGGACATCCTGGACATCGGTGGCGTGGCCGCCGCCCCGGGCGCCCCGGTCGACGTGGCCGAGGAGATCCGCCGGACGGTGCCGTTCGTGGCCGCGGTCCGCGCCGCCTACCCGGACCTGGTCCTCAGCGTGGACACCTGGCGGCACCAGGTGGCCCGGGCCGCCTGCCAGGCGGGCGCCGACCTGCTCAACGACACCTGGGGCGGCCAGGATCCGGAACTGCCCGGGGTCGCCGCCGAGTTCGGGGCCGGCCTGGTCTGCGCGCACGCCGGGCGGCAGGCGCCGCGGACCCGGCCGTTCCGGGTCGCCTACGACGACGTGATGGCCGACGTCCTGGACCGGACGCTGGGCCAGGCGGCCCGGGCCGTGGCGGCCGGGGTCGACCCGGCCCGGATCCTGATCGACGCGGCGCACGACTTCGGCAAGAACACCTGGCAGTCGCTGGAGGTGACCCGGCGGCTGGGCGAGATGACCGGGACCGGCTGGCCGGTGCTGGTGTCGCTGTCCAACAAGGACTTCATCGGCGAGACGCTGGACCAGCCGCCCGCCGGGCGGCTCACCGGGACGCTGGCCACCACGGCCATCTGCGCCTGGCTGGGGGCCCGGGTGTTCCGGGTGCACCAGGTCCGCGAGACCCGCGAGGTGCTCCGCATGGTCGCCGCCATCCAGGGCGGGCAGCCGCCCGCCCGGGCCGTCCGCGGGCTCGCCTGAGTGATCATCGCCGCCGCCCTGTGCCCGTGGCCGCCGCTGCTGGTCCGCGAGCTGACCGGCACCGACCCGGTGCTGCCCGAGCTGCGGGCCGCGTGCGCCGCCGCGGTCACCGCCCTGCTCCGTGACGGCCCCGGGCTGGTCACGGTGGTCGGCCCGGGCCCGGTCACGGCCAGCTGGCCCGGCGACGGCCAGCTCGACGTGGCGGCGTTCGGCGGCCTGCCCGCGGCCGGGCCAGCAGCCGCGGGCACCGGGCCTGGCCGGCCCTGCCGCCCGCGGCCGGGATCGGCAGCTACCTGCTCGACCAGGCCGGTTACCGGGGACCGCGGGCCATCTGGACGGTGAGCCAGGACGAGCCCCCGGCCGGCTGCCGCAAGCTGGGCGCGGAGCTGGCCGCGGCCGGCCCGCGCACCGCGCTGCTGGTGCTCGGCGATGGCAGCGCCCGGCGCGGGCCGAAAGCGCCGGGTGCGTTCGACGGCCGGGCCGCCGTGTTCGACGCGGCCGTGCAGCGCGCGGTCGGCGCGGCCGACCTGGACGCGCTGCTAGCCGTCGACCCGGGGCTGGCCCGGGAGCTGATGGCGACCGGCCGGCCGGCCTGGCAGGTGCTCGCGGGCGCGCTGGCCGGGTCGGCGCCCACCGGGCACATCCGGTACGCCGGTGACCCATTCGGCGTGCTGTACCTGGTGGCCAGCTTCACCGCTGGGTATGCCGCTAGTTAGTCCACCGCCTGGGGGGTAATCACCGGCCATGAACGCAGTGCAGCAGCTGGTCAACCGGGTGGACCAGATCCAGCAGGGCCGCTCCTGGCTGGCCTTCCCGATCGCTGTCTGGAAGAAGTTCGGCGACGACCAGGCCGGCAACCTGGCCGCGCTGATCGCGTACTACAGCTTCGCCGCCCTGTTCCCGCTGCTGCTGGTGCTGGTCACCGTGCTGGACATCGTGCTGCGCAACGACCCGTCGCTGCGTGAGCAGGTGCTCAACTCGGCGTTCGGCCATTTCCCGGTCATCGGCGACCAGCTGCGGAGCAGCGTGCACGGGCTGAAGGAGACCGGCCCGGCCCTGGTCGTCGGGCTCATCCTGACGTTCCTCGGCGCCCGCGGCGTGGCCGGCGCCGCGCAGAACGCGCTGAACACGGTGTGGGGCGTGCCGATGTTCCGGCGGCCCGGGTTCCCCTGGTCCATGCTGCGGGACATCGCGCTGATCCTGGGCGTGGGGATCGGCGTGCTGGCCACCACGCTGCTATCCGGGCTGGCGGGCAGCGCGGCGAAATCCCTTGGCGTCGGCGGCCAGGTGGCCGCGATCGTGGTGTCGCTGCTGCTCAACATCGGGGTGTTCTGGCTTGGTTTCCGGCTGGCCACGGCCAAGGAGGTGGGCACCCGCGAGATGCTGCCAGGTGCCGTGCTGGCCGCGATCATATGGACCGTCTTGCAGCTGCTCGGCACCATCCTGGTCGCGCACACGCTGTCCCGGAGCTCCTCGCTGTACGGCGTGTTCGGCGTGGTGCTCGGCCTGCTGGCCTGGCTCTACCTGCAGGCCCAGTTCACCCTGTACGCGGTGGAGGCCAATGTGGTGCACGCCCGGCGGCTGTGGCCACGCAGCCTGGCCCCGCCGCCGCTGACCCGGCAGGACGAGCGCGCGCTCAACATGTACGCCAAGAGCCAGGAACGCCGGCCCGAGCAGGACATCAAGAGCAGTTTCACGCAGAGCAAGCAGGCTCAGCCCTGAGGCTGCCGCCATAGCAGCACCCCGCCGGCCCGGGTCGGCGCCCGGCCGGTGAGCCGCCGGACGAAGCTGACCAGGGCCGGGCTGGCTCCCGGCCCGGCCACGATGGCGCTGGCCCGCCAGTAAGCCATGTCCCGGCGGAACTGGGCGCGCACCGCCGGGGTCACCGCGGGCACGGCCGCGCCCTGCCCGATCTCGATGAACGTGCTGGCCGTCGGGGCCGGCCCGGGCCCTCCATGTACGCCTGTCCGCCCGGTCCCGGCCCGATGAAGTAGCCGCCCGGCATCTGGAACGCCATGTCCGCGGCGGCCTGCCAGGCCAGCGGCTGGGTCTGGGTAGCAGTCGGGTACGGCAGCACGACCACGGTGCGGCCGGCCGGCAGCCAGCGGGTACTGGCGTTAAAGAAGGAGGGGATTGGGCTGGCCGGGGTGACCGGGTACGGCCGCGCGGCCAGCGGCGCCAGGCAGGCCACGGCCGCCACCCCGGCCAGCACCTGGCCGGCCCGGCCGCCGTGGCCCAGCAGCCAGTCCAGGCCCATGGCCAGCAGCCCGCCCGCGGCCAGCGCGACCACGAACGCGAACCGGCCGGGCAGCGCGGAGCCGAACACGGGCCAGTGCTCGGCGATCCCCCACGGCAGCCCGGCCCCGGTCAGTCGGCCGTTCAGCAGCAGCGGGCTGCCCAGCGAGAACAGCGCGAAGACCAGGCCGGTGCCCAGCAGCAGCCGGGCGCGCACGTCGGCGATGCGGAGCAGCCCGGTGGCCACCGCGGCCAGCAGCAGCGGCACGCCGAGGTAGGCCAGGTACTCGGCTGGCCCGCCGCGGTAGTGCGCGGCGAACGCCGAGCTGTCCGGCGTGGACACCCAGAACCGGTGCGACGGCACGATGAAACCACGCAGGTCGGCCTCGAAGAACGACAGCGTGAACGGGCTGCCGTGCTGGTGCAGCGGCCCGAACAGCTGCAGCCACAGCGGCCCGGCACAGACGACCAGGAACACCCCAGCCGCGACCGCGCCACCGCGGGCCAGCCGGCCCAGCGCGGCCCGGGTGATCAGCCGCGGCGCGGTGAGCAGCACCAGCACCCCGCAGGTCACCAGGACCAGCGCGGTCTGGAACAGGATCTCCTCGGAGATGAACAGCTGCGCGGCCGCGGTCAGGCCGAGCGCGAGCCCGCCACCCAGCGGTGCCCGGAGCCCGGTGGCCAGATCACCCGCCAGCAGCAGCATGACCGGCATCAGGCCGATCAGGACCAGGTCCAGGTGCCCCAGTCCGGCGGCCAGCACGGCCGGCGAGAAGCCGAACACCAGCCCGCCGGCCGCGGCCGCCCAGTCGCTGCAGGCGAACCGGCGCAGCAGCGCGAACGCGCACACCGGCCCGGCGGCCAGGCCCAGCACGAACAGCGTGTTGTAGGCGGCCAGCGGGCCGGCCAGCCAGGTCACCGGGGCCACGATCAGGGCCGGCCCCAGCAGCGGGGTGTTCCACATGCCGTTGACCCCGGCCGGGGCGTTCATCGTGGCGAACAGCAGCGGGTCCTGCCCATGCCACACGGCCCACGGGCCGTGCCGCAGGTACCACGTGAACAGCCGGACGTCATCCGGGTTGCCGGCGATCATGCGGTGCCCGAACCCGCCCAGCAAGTGCCAGCCGAGGTACAGCGAGATAAGCAGCGACACCGCTGAAACGGCGGCATACGCCCGCAGCGCCGGGTCGCTGGCCCGCCGCGCCCACCGCCCGCCCGCCGCGGGCGCCGCGGCCACGGCGAGCGTATCCGGGCTGTCCACGCCCCCTAGTGTGCCGTGCCCGTGGGCGGCCCGGCCGCCCGCTGGCGGAGCCGCTCGCGCTGCGGGCGGACCGTGTACTTCGGGTCGCGGGCCGAGATGCGGCCCGCCTCGAAGATGCCGAACCTGGTCAGCGCCGACGACGCGACCAGGGCCGCGCCGGAGACCGCGGTGGTCATCCGCTGGGCCCAGCCGGGCCGCATCTGGCCCGACAGCAGCGCGCCGGCCAGCCCGGCCGCGGTCGCGACTTCCGCGATCTCCATCAGCCGGCCGGGCCGGCCGTCCTGGTACGGCTCGGCCGTCTCGCCCAGCCGGCGCAGCAGCATGCTCTTGGCGGTCAGCTCGGTGGCCGCGCCGACCAACGCGAACCGGACCGCCTGCCCGGCCTGGTCCGCCGGCGCGGCGATCATGCCGAAGCCACCCGCCGCGGAGGCCGCCGAGCCGGCGAACAGGTAGGGCATCTCGCGGTACCCCTCGTGCCAGGCAGGCACGGCCGTGTCGCAGATCAGCGCGGCGGTGTAGGTGCAGATGCCCGGGCCCAGCACGGCCGCGCCGAGGGTGGCGGCCGCGCCGATCCGCGGCGCCCGCCCGGTCACCGCGCTGGCCGCCGCGACCGTAGCCGCCCCGCCGAACGCGGAAAGCAGCCAGGAGCCCACGCTCATCGGCGAGGTGACCTTGGCCACCCGGAGCATGTTCAGGAACCGCTCCGGCCGGCCGAGGTCGGCCACCAGAGCGGCCCCGGACAGCCCGATGGCCCCGGCCGCGCAAACCTTCGAGGCCCGGGCCAGCTGGTCGTTCCCCGCCGCCTGGGCGAACCCGCCCAGCACTGAGGAGGCCCCGGCCAGCCCGCCGAAGAACAGGTAGCTGGCCACGTCCCGGGCGCCCCACACCGGCTCCTTGATGATCGGCTTGCCGTAGTAGGAATCCGGCCGCGCCCGCGGCACCAGCAATTCCTCGCCACCCCGGCGCCGGTGACCGGGTCCATGCCCGTCCGGCCTCATGGCCACAGGTTCCGGCCTAGCGCGGTTACCAGCCCGCCGGCCAGCAGCCCCCCGGCCGCGATGGCCACATGCCGCCACATCCGGGGCAGGTCCCGCGTGGTGACCACCGGGTCCGGCGGCAGCCCGTACACCTCCGGCTCGTCCAGCAGCAGGAAGAACGCGCCGCCGCCGCCGATCCCGTCGGCCGGGTCATCCAGGTACAGCTGGGCCCCGGACTCGCCCGCCTGCTGCAGCTCCCCCACCCGGAGCTGGGCCCGCTCGCGCAGCTCGTCCACCGGGCCGAACTGGATCGACTGGGTCGGGCACGCCTTGGCGCAGGCCGGCTCGAGACCATCCCCGATCCGGTCGTAGCACAGCGTGCACTTCCAGGCCCGGCCATCACCCTCGCGCCGCTCGATCACGCCGAACGGGCAGGCCGACACGCAGTAGCCGCAGCCGTTGCAGATATCCGACTGGACCACCACGGTGCCGAACTCGGTGCGCATCAGCGCCCCGGTTGGGCAGACGTCTAGGCAGGCCGACTCGGTGCAGTGCTTGCACACGTTGCTGGCCATCAGCCAGCGGGAGCCGTCGGCCTGGAACGCGCCGGCCACGCCGCCGGCCGCCCCGTCCCCGTCGGCCCGGTCCGCGGGCACGAACTCCCCGGGCCGCTTGATCTGCTCGATGAATGCGACGTGCCGCCAGGTGGACGCCCCCAGCCCGCCAGTGTTGTCGTAGGACATGCCGGTCAGCGACAGCCCGTCCTCGGGTACCGCGTTCCACGTCTTGCAGGCCACCTCGCACGCCTTGCAGCCGATGCACACCGACGTGTCGGTGAAGAAGCCCATCCGCGGCGGATGCTCGCCGTACCCGGCGTGCGCCGCGGGATCGAGTTCGGTGCTCATCTCACACCTGGGTCCCTGTCTCGTCGGTGATGCCGGCCCGCTGCTGGTACGACCGGATCAGGTCGCGCAGCTCCGGCCCGCGCGGCCGCCGCCCGGGCTGGATGTCCACCGCCATCGCCTTCACCTCCTGGATGTGCACGTTCGGGTCGAGGGCCAGGTGCGACAGCTCGTTGGCCGCGTCACCGGTGGTCAGCCCGTTCGGCCCCCAGTGCCAGGGCAGCCCGATCTGGTGCACCGGCCGGCCGCCGGCCCGCAGCGGTTTCATCCGCCGGGTAACCAGCACCCGGGCCTCGATGGCGCTGCGCGCGCTGATGACCGTGGCCCAGCCGAGGTGCTCCAGCCCGCGCTCGGCGGCCAGCTCCGGGGACACCTCGCAGAACATCGCGGGCTGCAGTTCGGCCAGGTAGGGCAGGAACCGGGACATCCCGCCGGCCGTGTGGTGCTCGGTCAGCCGGTAGGTGGTGGTCACGTACGGGAACACGCCGGACCCCGGTTCGTCCCCGCTGGGCTGGAACCGGTCCTCGGGGTCGGTGATGATCTCGCGCGCCGGATTGCGCTGCTGCCGGTAGAGGGCGTTAGGCAACGGTGATTCCTGGGGTTCATAGTGCGCCGGCAGCGGCCCGTCGACCAGGCCAGCCGGGGCGAACAGCCACGCCTTCCCGTCGGCCTGCATGATGAACGGGTCGGTGCCCGAGATCCCGGCCACCCCGCGGGCGTCCGGCGGCGGCCGGTAGGACGGCGGCCGGTCGGCGATGAAGTCCGGGATGTCGTGCCCGGTCCACTTCCCGTTCTCCGCGTCCCACCAGACCAGGGCCTTGCGCTCGGTCCACGGCTTGCCGTCCGGGTCGGCCGAGGCCCGGTTGTACAGCACCCGGCGGTTGGCCGGCCAGGCCCAGCCCCATTCATTGGCCACCCAGTTCTGCTCCTGGCCGGGCTTGCGCCGGGCGGCCTGATTCACCCCGCCGGCCCGGACGCCGCAGTAGATCCAGCAGCCGCAGGAGGTGGACCCGTCCGACTTGAGCTGGGTGTAGGAGGACAGCGGGTGCCCGTCCGCGTCGAACCCGTTGACCTCGGCCAGCACCGCGTCGGCGTCGGGTTCCTGCTGGTCCCCGTGCGTCGGGTAGTCCCAGGTCAGGTCCAGCACCGGCCGGTCCATCTCGTCCGCCGAGCTGCGCAGCTTCTCCCGGATCCGCCGGCCCAGGTGGTAGGTGAACCACAGGTCGCTGCGGGCGTCCCCGGCCGGCTCCACGGCGGTGTGGTGCCACTGCAGCATCCGCTGGGTGTTGGTGAAGCTGCCGTCCTTCTCGGTGTGCGCCGCGGCGGGCAGGAAGAACACCTCGGTCTTGATGTCCTCGGTACGCATCTCGCCGGTCTCGATCTCCGGCCCGTTCTTCCAGAACGTGGCGCTCTCGATCATGACCAGGTCGCGGACCACCAGCCAGTCCAGGTTGGCCAGGCCGAGCCGCTGCATCCGCGCGTTGGCCGAGCCCACGGCCGGGTTCTGGCCGTACAGGAAGTATCCCGAGCACTGCCCCTCGATCTGGGCCTTGACCGTGGCGTAGGTGCCGTGGTTACCAGTCAGCCGGGGCAGGTAGTCGAAGCAGAAGTCGTTCTCGGCCGTGGCCGCGTCGCCCCAGTACGCCTTGAGCAGGCTGACCATGTAGTCCCCGGTGTTGGCCCAGAAGCCCTTCTCCGTCTTTTCCGCCTCGACGTAGGCGGCCAGGCTGTCCTCCCGGCCGTGGTGCGCGAACGGCATCGGCAGGTAGCCGGGCAGCAGGTCGAACAGCGTGGGGATGTCGGTCGAGCCCTGGATGGAGGCGTGCCCGCGCAGCGCCAGGATGCCGCCGCCGGGCCGCCCCATGTTGCCCAGCAGGGACTGCAGGATGGCGGCGGTGCGGATGTACTGCACGCCCACCGTGTGCTGGGTCCAGCCCAGGCTGTACACGAACGCGGTGGTCCGGTCCCGGCCCGAGTTCTCCGTGATCAGCCGGGCCACCTCGTGGAACTGGTCCCCGGGGATGCCTGCGACCTCGGCCACCATGTCCGGCGTGTACCGGGCGAAGTGCCGCTTGAGGATCTGGAACACGCACCGCGGGTGCTGCAGCGTGGGGTCGGTCTCCGGGTTGGGGTGCGCTCCGGCGCCGCCCGAGCCGTGCACCTCGCCGCGGGCTGCCTCCCGCACCTCCAGCCGGTGGCCCGGTTCCAGGCCGCGGGACCCGCTCGCCGGGGCGATATCCGCGCCCTGGTAGCGCCAGGTCTCCCAGTCATAGCTCCGGTGCTGCGGGTCGAATCCGGAGAACAGCCCGTCCAGGTCCTCGGTGTCCTGGAAGTCCTCGCAGATGATGGTGGCTGCATTGGTGTAGGCGAGCACGTACTCGCGGAAGAACTTCTCGTTCTCCAGCACGTAGTTGATCAGGCCGCCGACGAATGCGATGTCCGCCCCGGCCCGGATCGGCACGTGCCGGTGCGCCACCGCGCTGGTCCGGCTGAACCGCGGGTCAACATGGATGATCGTGGCCCCCCGGGCCTTGGCCTCCATCACCCACTGGAACCCGACCGGGTGGGCCTCGGCCATGTTCGAGCCCTCGATCAGGATGCAATCGGAGTTCTGCAGGTCCTGCTGGAACGTGGTCGCGCCGCCGCGGCCAAAGCTAGTCCCCAGACCGGGGACGGTGGAGGAGTGTCAAATCCGCGCCTGGTTCTCGATCTGGATAGCGCCCAGGGCGGTGAACAGCTTCTTGATCAGGTAGTTCTCTTCGTTGTCCAGGGTCGCCCCGCCCAGGCTGGCGAAGCCCAGGGTGCGCCGGGTGCGCCGGCCGTCGTACTCGCTCTGCCAGCCCTTGCGCCGCGCGTCGATGACCCGGTCGGCGATCATGTCCATCGCCGTGTCCAGGTCCAGGCTCTCCCAGCCGGTGCTGCCTGGCCTGCGGTAGAGCACCTGGTACTGGCGGCTGTCGCCGGTGGTCAGCTGCAGGCTGGCCGAGCCCTTGGGGCACAGGCGGCCGCGGCTGACCGGCGAGCCGGGGTCCCCTTCGATCTGGGTGACCTTCTCATCCTGGACGTAGACGTTCTGCCCGCAGCCCACCGCGCAGTACGGGCAGACCGACTTGACCACCCGGTCCGCCGTGGCCGTCCGGGGCCGCAGCGCCTCGGTGGGCCCGCTCTTGGCGGCCGCGCCCAGCCCGAGCCGGTCGGGCCCGGTCAGCTGCCGGTACACCGGCCAGGAATCGATCCAGGTGCGCTTGCCCATGGCATCACCTTCCCGGCACGAGTCCCACCCGGGCCCCGGCCCCTAGCTAACCACTCCCGCCCCAGGCATCGCATCTCGGGGTTGGGTGCTCGCGGGCGAAGGGTTGCGGGCTCGCGGGCAAAGGATTGCTTGACAAGACGTTTACCGGGGCATTGCCCGCTGGCCATGATCACGCCAGCTATACCCGGTAGGTCTGGCAAGCCTGATGCTCCCGATTCGATGCCGCTGCCATCGAGGATGAGGTCCCATGTTCCAGAACCCGCGCCGCGCCACGACGGCGGTAGCCACCGCGGCCGCTGCGCTCAGCCTGCTTGCCACCGGCGCCACCGCGGCGTCTGCGGCGACCGCGGCCAGCACGGCCGCCGCCGCCGGGCCGGTATTCCACGCCCGCGCCATCCTGAATGGCGCCACGCTCAGCCACCGGTTCCGCAGGGCGGGCTCGAAGAAGTGGCACACCGAGCCGCTCAGCCAGCCCGACGACATCACCGCGCTGGCCCCAGCCATGTTCACCGGGTTCCAGAACGGGGTCGGCCCGCAGGGCCAGGCCGCCCCGGACGGCAACCGGGACAGCACGGTCGTGGAGTTCGCCCCCAACGGCCACGCGGTGCGCCAGTGGGACATCCGCGGCAAGTGCGACGGCCTCACCGCCGACCCGCTGACCGGCCAGGTCATCGCCACGGTCAACGAGGACGCCAACTCCAGCGTGTACACCATCAACCCGGCGACCGGGCTGGTCCGGCACTACCACTACAACCGGCCGCTGCCGCACCAGGGCGGCACCGACGCGATCTCCATCTACCACGGCCAGGTGCTGATCAGCGCGTCCGCGCCGGGCACCACCGGCAAGCCGGCACCGCAGCCCGGCTACCCGGCCGTGTACCAGGTGACGTTCCACCCGGCCACCCGGATCGCGCACATCCGACCGGTGTTCTACGGCGAGGACCCGGCGACCGTGGCCAACGTGCACGGCCTGGGCACAGTGGTCCGGCTGGGACTCACCGACCCGGACTCGAACGAGGTCGTCCCGGCCTACGGCCCGCGGTTCCGCGGCGCGTTCATGCTGACCAGCCAGGGTGACAAGGAGCAGATCTTCCTCCGGCACACCGTCCGCCCCCGGCTGGCCGTGCTGCGGCTGAGCCAGTCGGTGGACGACACCGCATGGGCGCTGGGCCCGGGCGGCCGGATCTACACCACCGACAACGGCGCGGGCACCGTCAACGTGGTGACCGGCCCGTTCCGCACCGGCATGGTCCTGGTCGCGGTCACCCCGTGCGACGCGGACAACGCGCCCGCGACCTGCCCGGCGCCCGGCTTCCCGGCCAACTACCTGGGCGCGCTGAACCCGTGGACCGGGCACATCAGCAAGCTCACGGTGCGCGGCGAGACGCTAGCGCCGCAGGGCATGCTGTTCGCGCCCGCGCCCCGGTAAGGCGGCGCGGGTAGGACGGCACGGCAGGACGGCACGGTAAGGCACCACACCCGCGGCGCCTAGCATGGCTACATGCAGGGTTCCGCGGGCGTGGTGCTGGCCGGTGGGCGGTCATCGCGGATGGGCACGCCCAAGGCCGCCCTGGAGTGGCACGGCTCCACGCTGCTCCGCCGCACCGCGGGCATCCTGGCCCGGGTGACCGGCGGGCCGGTCGTGGTGGTCCGGGCGGCCGGCCAGGACCTGCCTGCGCTGCCGCCCGGCGTCGAGGTGGTGGATGACCCGCGCGAGGGCAAGGGCCCGGTCCAGGGCATCGCGGCCGGGCTGGCCGCGCTGGCCGGCCGGGCCGACATCGCGTTCATCAGCTCCACCGACATGCCGTTCCTGCATCCCGCGTTCGTCCGCCGCGTGCTGCGCGCGGTCGAGGACGGGGCTGACGTGGGGTTGCCCATCGCCCGCGGCTATCCCCAGCCGCTGGCCGCGGCGTACCGCACCGCGCTCGGCCCGGTCGCGGAGCGGCTCGTCGCCGCCGAGCGCCTGCGCCCGGCATTCCTGTTCGACGAGTGCCGAGTCGACCGGCTGGACGAGTCAGCGCTGCGCGCTGACCCGGTGCTGGCCGCGCTCGACCCGGCCCTGGATTCGGTGGTCAACGTCAACGAACCGGCCGACTACCAGGCGGCCCGGGCCGCGCCCGCGCCGGAGGTGACCATCCAGCGGTTCGGCGCGCTGGCCGACGGGCACCGCGGCCCGCAGCCGGCCCGCGCGGCCACGGTGGCCGAGGCGGCGGCCGCCGCCGGGGTCGCCTTCGACGGGCACGTGGTGGCCGCGCTGAACGGCGACCAGCTCACCCGGGACGGCGAAACGCCGCTGGCCGCCGGGGACACCGTGTTCTTCCTGTCCGCTGACGCCGGGGGCTGACGATGACGGCAGGCGGCTACTGTGGCCAGGCCCTGGTCGTGGACGTCGGGGCCGGCACGTCGGGGCGGCTGCCGCTGCCCGATGAGCTGCTCCGCGCCTACCTGGGCGGGGCCGGGCTGGGCACCTGGCTGATGCACCGCCTGAGCCCGCCTGGCGTCGATCCGCTGGGCCCAGCCGCCCCGCTGGCGTTCGTGTTCTCCCCGCTGGTCGGCACCCCGCTGACCACCAGCGCCAAGTTCGCGGTGGTGGCCAAGTCACCGCTGACCGGCATGCTGAACGACGCCCTCTCCTCCAGCCAGTTCGCAATCGCGGGCAAGCTCACCGGCCACGATGCCATCGTTGTGCGTGGTGCTTGTGCGGAGCCGTCAGCGCTGCTGGTGGATGGCGACGGCGCGCGGGTCATCGGCGCGGCGGACCTGTGGGGGCTGACCGCGGCCGAGGCGGAGGCCCGGCTCCGCGACCGGCTCGGCCACGGCTGGCGGGTGGCCTCCATCGGCCCAGCCGGGGAGCGCGGCGTCCGGTACGCGACGATCTCGCACGACGGGCGGCACGCGGGGCGCGGCGGCCTGGGCGCGGTGCTGGGCGCCAAGCGGGTCAAGGCGGTCGCCGTCCGCGCCGCCATCAAGGTCGGCCCAGCCGACCCGCAGGCAGTACTGGCCGCCGCACGCGACCTGCGCGCTCGCTCGTTCGGCCCGGCCACGGCCAAGTACCGCGAGCTGGGCACGCTGGCCAACCTGCTGGCCTTCAACGCGCTCAGCACGCTGCCCACCCGCAACTTCCAGGCGGCCAGCTTCGCCGAGGCGCCCCAGCTGGCCGCGGAGGAGCTGGCCGGGCTGCGCACGGTGGCGCGGAACAGCTGCGCATCGTGCACGATTGGCTGCGAGCACATCTACCGGGCGCGCGGCGGCAAGAAGATGCGAGTCGAGTACGAGAACGTGTTCGCACTCGGCCCGATGTGCGGGGTGGCCGACCCGGACGCGGTGCTCACCGCCAGCGCCCGCTGCGACGATCTGGGCCTGGACACCATCTCGGCGGGCGGCACCATCGCCTGGGCTATGGAGTGTGCCGAGCGCGGCCTGATCGACGCGCCCTGGCTGCGGTTCGGCGACTCCGGCGCGCTGCTCCGCGCGCTGGACGAGATCGGTGCGCGGCGCGGACTGGGCGAGCTGCTGGCCGAGGGCTCGCGGCGCGCGGCGGCGCAGGTCGGCGGCGGGTCGGCCGCGTTCGCCCCGCACGTCAAGGGCCTGGAACTGCCCGGCTATGAACCACGCACGCTGCAGGCCATGGCGCTCGGCCTGGCCGTCAACGCGCGCGGCGCCGACCACAACCGGTCCGGCGCCTATGAGGCTGACCTGTCCGGGCAGCATGACCGGCTGGCCGGGGGCGCGGCCCAGGTGGCCGGGGCCATCGAGACCGAAGACCGGGCCGCGGTGATGGACTCGATGATCCTGTGCAAGTTCCTCCGCGGCGTGTTCACCGAGCCGTTCGACGAGTGGGCCGCGCTGCTGTCCGCGGTGACCGGCTGGCCGGTGGACGGCGCCGAGCTGCACCGCACGGCCCGCCGGATCGTGCTGGCCAAGCGGGCGTTCAACATCCGGGAGGGCTGGCAGCCGGCCGACGACTGGCTGCCCGAGCGGCTGCTGGCCGAGCCGGTGCAGCTCGGCTCGGGCCGGGTGGCCACGCTGACCCCGGACCGGCTGCGCGGCATGATCGACGGGTACTACGCGGCCCGCGGGCTGGACGGGCAGGGGCGCCTGGACTCAGCAGACCGTGCCGACCTTATGTTGATGTGATCTCAGGGAGCGGCGGATACTGACGCCATGGCTATACCGGTGCAAGCCGCCCCCCGGACGCTCACCCTGACTATCGACGGGCAGGAGATCACCGTCCCGGAAGGCTCGACGATCTGGGCCGCGGCGCGGGCGGCAGGCATCGACATCCCCGTGCTGTGCCACGACGAGCGGTACGACCCGGTGGGCGTCTGCCGGATGTGCGTGGTCAACGTGGGCGCGCCCGCGTTCGCGGCGTCCTGCGTGCGGGCCTGCGAAGACGGCATGACCGTGCGGACCGCGACCCCGGAGCTGGAGCGCAGCCGGGCCGTGCTCACCGGGCTGCTGCTGGCCGACCAGCCGGAGCGTGCGGCCGACCCCAAGCAGACCACCACCGGCGACAACGAGCTGCTCGCGCTGGCCGACCGGTATGAAGTGACCAGGGAGGACGGGCTGCCGCTGGGCGGCGGCCGGGGCACCGACCTGTCCAACCCGGTCATCGCGGTGGACCACGACTCGTGCATCCTGTGCGACCGCTGCGTGCGGGCCTGCGACGACATCCAGGGCAACGACGTGATCGGCCGGAGCGGCAAGGGTTACGCCACCCGGATCGCGTTCGACCTGAACGACCCCATGGGTGAGTCGTCCTGCGTCACCTGCGGGGAGTGCGTGGCCGCCTGCCCGACCGGGGCGCTGACCAACAAGCCCATCCGCGGCGTGCCGATCCGGCCGCGCAGCGAGCTCGACCCGGTGCAGACGGTGTGCCCGTACTGCGGCGTCGGGTGTGCCCTCACCTATCACGTGGACCGGGAGCGCGGCGCGATCGCGTTCGCCGACGGCCGGGAGCAGCCCGGGTCGCAGAGCCGGCTGTGCGTCAAGGGCCGGTACGGCTGGGACTACGCGGCCTCGCCGCAGCGGCTCACCGTGCCGCTGATCCGGCGCGAGGACTCCTATCCCAAGGGCCCGCTGTCCGCCGACGTGCGCGGCGACGCCGACGGCTCGCGGGACCGCAACGACGCTGACGGAAGGAACGGCGGGGACGGGCGGAGCGGCGGGGACGGGCGGAGCGGCAAGAAGCGGCGCAAGCCCGGCGGGCTGGTCGACTACGCCGAGGTGCTGCCGCACTTCCGGGAGGCGACCTGGGACGAGGCGCTCGACCTCGTGGCCCGGCGGCTGACCGAGATCCACGCCACGGGCGGCCCAGCCGCGATCGCCGGGTTCGGCTCGGCTAAGTGCTCCAACGAGGAGGCCTACCTCTTCCAGAAGCTGATCCGGACCGGCTTCCACACCAACAACGTGGACCACTGCACCCGGCTGTGCCACGCGTCCAGCGTGTTCGCACTGTTCGAGGGCATCGGCTCGGGCGCGGTGTCCACCACCTACGGCGACGTGATCAATGCCGACGTGGCCATCGTCACCGGCAGCAACCCGACCGCCAACCACCCGGTCGCCTCGTCGTTCTTCAAGCAGGCCCGGCGGAACGGGACGACGATCATCTACGTGGACCCGCGGGCCGACAAGATGTCCGACCACGCGGACATCTTCTGCCAGGTCAAGCCGGGCACCGACGTGGCCTTCTACAACGGCGTGATGCACGAGGTGATCCGGCTCGGGCTGACCGACCCGGACTTCATCGCCCGCCGGACCACCAACTTCGAGGCGCTCGAGCAGACCCTCCAGGACTACCCGCCCGAGCGGGCCGCGCAGATCACCGGGGTGGACGCCGCGGTGATCCGCCGGGTGGCCCGGGCCTGGGGCGAGGCCGGGGCCGGGGTCATCTTCTGGGGCATGGGCATCTCCCAGCACACCACCGGCACCGACAACGCGCGCTGCCTGATCGCGATGTGCGCGATCACCGGCAACATCGGCCGGCCCGGCAGCGGGCTGCACCCGCTGCGCGGGCAGAACAACGTCCAGGGCGCCTCGGACATGGGCCTGATCCCGATGTACTACCCGGACTACAAGAAGGCTGACGACCCCGCGGTCAAGGAGCGGTTCGAGCAAGTCTGGGGCATCAGCGACCTCGATCCCAAGCGCGGGCTCACCGTCACCGAGATCATCGGCTCGGCGCTTGCGGGCGGCGTGCGCGGCATGTACATGCTGGGCGAGAATCCGTTCCTGTCCGACCCCAACATCAACAAGGTCCGCAAGGCGCTGGCCAAGCTGGACTTCCTGGTTGTGCAGGACATCTTCCTGACCGAGACGGCCGAGTTCGCTGACGTGATCCTGCCCGCCTCCTCCTACCTGGAGAAGGACGGCACGTACACCAACACTGACCGCCGGGTCCAGCTCGGCCGCAAGGTGCTGGACACCCCGGGGCAGGCCCGGGTGGACTGGGAGGTCGTCCAGGACATCGCCAACCGGATCGGGCTGGGCTGGAACTACATCTCGCCCCGGGAGATCTTCAACGAGATCGTGTCGGTGATGTCCAGCTACACCAACCTGAGCTATGACAACTTGGGGCTGTCCGGCAAGCTGTATCCCAACCCGGACCCCGAGCACAGCGACGGGACCGTGGTCATGTTCGGCGAGAAGTTCAACACCAGCGACGGGCTGGCCCACCTGGTGCCCGCCGAGTGGCTGCCGGCCAAAGAGCTGCCCAGCCCTGAGTACCCGTTCGTGCTGAACACCGGGCGGCTGCTGCAGCACTGGCACACCGGCTCGATGACCCGGCGGTCCTACGCGCTGGACGCGATCGCGCCGCGGGCCGAGGTGTTCCTCAACCCGGACGACGCGGCCCGGCTCGGCATCGCTGACGGCGCGCCGGCCCGGGTCAGCTCGCGCCGCGGCACCATCGAGCTGGCCGTCCGCTACTCGCACCGCGAGGCCCCGGGGAACTGCTTCATCCCGTTCCACTTCCGCGAGGCCGCGGCCAACCTGCTGACCATCGACGAGATCGACCCACTCGGTAAGATCCCCGAGTTCAAGTTCTGCGCGGTGCGGATCGAGCCGGCTGGCGATCGGCAGGAGGCGTAGTGGCCCAGGCACGTATGAAGCTGCCCGGCGTCGAGGCGCGCGCGGGCAAGTTCCCCGGCCCGA
Organism: uncultured Actinomycetes bacterium; assembly: GCA_963834515.1. Classification (GTDB taxonomy): domain Bacteria; phylum Actinomycetota; class Actinomycetes; order Streptosporangiales; family Streptosporangiaceae; genus RYN-230. The sequence continues at coordinate 1,357,938 of CAWICB010000007.1, forward strand.
GCCTGATCCCGGCGCTGCACGCGATCCAGGACCGGGTCGGCTGGCTGCCCCGCGAGGAACTGGTCGCGCTGTCCCGGGAGGTGCACCGGCCGCTGTACGAGATCGAAGGGCTGATCTCGTTCTATCCGCACTTCCGCACCGTCCCGCCGAAACCGGTCGAGCTGCGGGTCTGCCGCGATCTGTCCTGCTGGCTGAACGGCGCGGACAGCCGGATCGCCGGGCTGCGCCAGCAGCACGGCACGGACGCCGACATCGAGCTGGTCGAAGTGTCCTGCCTGGGCCGGTGCGACGCGGCCCCGGCGGTGAACGTGAACGAGCGGCTGGCCACCGCGGCCGACGCGCCCACGCTGATCGCCGCGGCCCGGTCCGGAGCCGCCGCCGGGGAGCCGGCGGCGCGGGCGGCGCCGGCGGAGCGCCAGGACACAGGCGGGCAGCCGTGGCCGAACGACCCGTACCCGTCGGCTGCCGGGCACTACGGGGTGCTGCGGGCCGCGCTGGCCGGTGAGCTGAGCACCGGCCAGGTCGTCACCGCGCTGCAGGACTCCGGGCTGCGCGGGATGGGCGGGGCCGGCTTCCCCACCAGCCGGAAGTGGGACCTGGTCGCCGCGCAGCCGGGCACGCCGAAGTACGTGATCTGCAACGCCGACGAGTCAGAACCGGGCACGTTCAAGGACCGGCAGATCCTCGCCGAGCAGCCGCACCTGGTGCTGGAGGGCATGCTGCTCGGCATGCTCGCGATCGGGGCCGAGGAAGGCTGGGTGTTCATCCGGCACGAGTACGGACCCGAGGCGGCGGTGATCCGCCGGGAGATCGAGTCGCTGCGCTCGGCCGGGCTGGTCGGGGCGGACGTGGGCGGCCCCGGGCGGCGGCTGTCGGTGGAGGTGTTCACCTCGCCGGGTGGCTACATCCTCGGCGAGGAGTCGGCGCTGATCGAGTGCATGGAGGGGCACCGCGGCGAACCGCGCAACAAGCCGCCGTTCCCCGCCGTGTACGGCCTGCACGGCCAGCCCACGCTGATGAACTCGGTGGAGACGTTCGCGCACGTGCCGGTCATCGTCAGCCGCGGCGCCGCGTGGTGGCGGGACCAGGGCGCCGGGGACAGCACCGGGCTCAAGTTCTTCGCGGTGTCCGGCCACGTCGAGCAGCCTGGCGTGTACTGCGTGCCGATGGGCACCACGGTGCGCCAGCTGCTGGACCTGGCAGGCGGCGTGTCCGGCGGCCGGCGGCCGGGTGCCGTGCAGCCCGGCGGCGCGTCGTCCAACTTCCTCGGCCCGGATCAGCTCGACATCCCGCTCGACTTCGGCCCGCTGCGCGACGCCGGCACCATGCTCGGCTCGGGCGCGCTGGTGGTGATGGCCGAGGGCACCGATCTGCTCGCGGCGGCCACCAACGTGCTGCGGTTCTTCCGCGACGAGTCGTGCGGCAAGTGCGTGCCCTGCCGGGTCGGCTCGGCCAAGGCGCACCGCATACTGACCAGCCTGCTGGCCGCGGGCGGCGGGCCCGCCGACGTGGACGGGCAGATCACCGAGCTGGAGCAGGTCATGCGCCGGACCTCGATCTGCGGGCTGGGCCAGGTAGCGCTGGGCCCGGTGCTGAGCGTCACCCGGCTGAGCAGCGGTGACGGAGACTGACCCGGCCGCGCGCGCCGGGCGGGAGTTCTTCACCACCCGGACCGTGGCCGAGGCGCTGACCGGGTTCCGCCCGGCCCGGCGCACACCGGCCGAAATGGTGCCGCTGACCGCGGCCCTGCACCGGGTGCCGGCCGGGCCGGTCTCCGCGCCGCACGCGTTGCCCGGCTTCGCCCGGTCCACCGTCAACGGGTACGCGGTGCGGGCCGCTGACACCTACGGCGTGTCCGATGGGCTGCCCGGCTACCTCCAGGTGACCGGGGCAGTGCTGATGGGCACCGAACCGGACGTCACGGTCGGCCCCGGCACGGTGGCCAGCATGCCCACCGGCGGCGTGCTGCCCCGCGGCGCGGACGCCGTCGTGATGATCGAGTACACCCAGCAGGCCATGCCGGGCACGATCGAGGTGGTCCGGCCGGTCGCGCCGGGCGACGGCGTGGTCCGGGCCGACGAGGACGCCGCCCCCGGCGCCGAACTGGTCCCCGCGGGCCGGCCGCTGCGCGCCCAGGATCTCGGCATGCTGGCCGCGGCCGGGGTCACCGGGGTGGCCGTGCACGCCAGGCCACGGGTGGCCGTGCTGTCCACCGGCGACGAGGTGGTGCCGCCAGACACCGCGGCCCTCCGCCCCGGCCAGGTGCGAGACGCGTCCGCGGTGGCGCTGGCCGGCCTGGTGACCGAGGCGGGCGGCGAGCCGGTGCCGGGCGGCATCGTGCCCGACGACGCCGCAGCCCTGGACTCGGCCCTGCGCGCCGCGCTGGCCAGCAGCGACCTCATCGTGGTCTCGGCCGGCTCGTCGGTCGGCACGCGGGATGAGACGGCGGGCGTGGTGCGTGGCCTGGGGCCGCCCGGGATCTGGTGCCATGGCCTCGCCATCCGGCCCGGCAAGCCCACCCTGCTGGCCGAGTGCGGCGGCGTGCCCATCATCGGGCTGCCCGGCAACCCGCGGTCCGCGCTGGTCATCTTCCGGCTGCTGGGCGTCCCGCTGGTCCGCCTGGTCGGCGGCTGCACCACACCGCCGCCGGAGCCGACGGTGCGCGCCCGGCTGGCCCGTGATCTGCCCTCGGCCACCGGCCGGCTGGACGTAGTCCAGGTCCGCGTCCGGGACGGTGTGGCCAGCCCGGTGTTCGGCCTGTCGGCGCTGCTGTCCGTGCTCACCGCGGCCGACGGGTTCGTGGTCGTGCCCGAGGAGGCCACCGGTCTCGACGCTGGCGCCGAGGTGGAGGTCACCTTGTATCGTTAGCGGCGGTCATGGCTGACAGTCCTTTCCTCCGCGACGTGCCCGCCGCCCGTGCGCTGGACGCCTGGCGCGGTGCCCGTGACGCTGCGGGCTGCCCGACCCGGCTGGCTACTATCCGGGTCCCGGTGCAGGACGCGGCCGGCCTGGTCACCGCCGAGCCGGTGTGGGCCACCCGCTCGTCACCGCCGTTCGACGCGGCCGGCATGGACGGCATCGCGGTCCGGGCTGCGGACACCGTCGGGGCCAGCGAGACCACCCCCGTGCTGCTGCCGCCGGGCAGCTACGACGTGGTGGACACCGGCGACCCGATGCCCGACGGGCGCGACGCGGTCGTCATGCGTGAGTACGTGCACTATCAGGGTGACACGGCCGAACTGCGCGCGGCCGCCCCGCCCTACCAGCATGTCCGGTCCATCGGCGAGGACGTGAGCGCCGCTGAACTGCTGCTCCCCGAGGGGCACCGGCTGCGCGCCGCGGATCTCGCCGCCGCGGCCGCCGCGGGCGCGACCCACTTGGCGGTCCGGCGCCGCCCGGTGGTCACCATCCTGCCTACCGGGGACGAGGTCCGGCCCATCGGCGCGGCCACCGCGGCCGGCGAGATCATCGACACCAACTCGCTAATGCTGGCCACCCAGGCCCGCGAGGCCGGCTGCGAGGCGACCTGCCTGCCCATCGAACCGGACGTGCCGGACCGCATCGCCGATGTGGTCACCGCCGCGGCCACCGGCTGTGACCTGCTGATTATCGTAGCCGGGTCGAGCGCGGGCCGGGACGACTACACGGCCCGGGTAGTGGCCGAGCGCGGCACCCTGGCCGTGCACGGCGTCGCGGTCCGGCCCGGCCACCCCGTCGTGCTGGGCACCGTCGGGCACACCCCGGTGCTCGGCGCCCCGGGCTACCCGGTGTCCGCCGCCCTGACCTTCGACATCTTCGCCGAACCGCTGCTGGCCGAACTGTCCGGCGCACCGCCGCGCCAGCGGCCGCGGACCACGGCCCGGCTGGCCCGCAAGCTCGCTTCCCCGCTCGGCATGGACGACTGGGTCCGGGTCCGGCTCGGCGTGGTCGGCGGCACCATGGTCGCTACCCCGCTGCCGCGCGGCGCCGGGGTGCTCACCTCGCTAGTCCGCGCGGACGGCCTGCTCGTTGTGCCGGCCGGCCAGGAGGGCCATCACCCGGGTGAGCAGGTCCAGATCGAGCTGCTCCGCGGCCTCGACGAGATCTCCCGGACCATCGTGGCCATCGGCTCGCACGACCTGGTCCTGGATCTGGCCGCATCAGCGCTGCGCTCCGAGGACCCACTGGTCACCCTGGCGTCGTCGAACGTCGGCTCGCTGGGCGGCCTGGTCGCGCTCCGCGACGGGCTGTGCCACCTGGCCGGCTCCCACCTGCTGGACCCGGCCACCGGCGAGTACACGCTGCCCTACCTGGACCGCATCCTCGGCGGCCACGAGGTCGCCGTGGTCCGGCTGCTGCACCGTGACCAAGGCCTGATGGTCGCGGCGGGCAACCCGCTCGGCCTGGCCGCCATCGACGACCTCCCCCGGCCCGGGGTCCGCTACATCAACCGGCAGCGCGGCGCGGGCACCCGGGTGCTGCTCGACTACGAACTGGGCCGCCGGGACATCAGCCCGGACGCGATCGACGGCTACGCCCGCGAGGAGCCCACCCATCTGGCCGTGGCCGCGGCCATCGCCGCCGGGCGTGGCGATGCCGGCCTGGGCATCATGTCCGCCGCACGAGCGTTCGGGCTGGATTTCGTCCAGGTCACCCGTGAGCCGTACGACCTGGTGGTGACGGCGGACGCGATGGATGGCCCGCTGCTGGCCCCGCTGTGGGCCCTGCTCCGCTCGGACCGGTTCCAGGCTGCGGTTACCGACCTGGGCGGCTACTCCACCAAGGAGATGGGCCGCCGCGTCCGCTGACGCCGACCGCGCCGCCGTCCGAGGATCGGGACGGCGGGGCGGCTGGCCGGGCTTGGCGTTAGGACGCGGCGGCGGCTGGCATGGCGGGCTGGCTGGCCTGGCGGGTGGTGACCCGGCGGGCCCGGGCGGCCAGCGAGCCGGTGCGGCCCAGCAGCGTGGCCACGGACAGGAAGATCAGCCCGTCGGTGAGCGCGTTGACGGTGATCTGGCTGGTGATCATCCAGTGGCCCAGCGGCGCGCCGAACAAGTGCGTGGAACCGTAGGCGAAGAAGATCCGCCCGGCCACGATGAGCACCCAGATCAGCGCGTAGGGCAGGCCGGCCTGGGTGCGGGCCGTGCCGGACCGGCGGTCGTAGCTGACCCGCAGCTGGGTGGCGGCCAGCACGCCCAGGGCCAGCCCGGCCGCCGCGGCGGCAACTTCCAGGGCCAGCCCAGCGCCGGAGGTGGCCACGCCCTTGAAGTAGAACGGCACGATCGCGGCGGCGGCGATGAACGGGCGCAGCAGCCGCAGCCGGGTCACCTTGCGCTGGCCCAGGTCGGAGACCAGCACCGTGGCGAGGATGAGGAGGTTGGGGATCAGGACGCTGGCGGTCATCGGGGAACTCCCTTGCTGAAGCCAGTGGGTGGGTAGTTCGTGACACCCCAAACGCTAGGAAACCGGACCCCTCCGGCGCGCCGGCCTGCGGCTTGACCTCAGGTCCAGGGTGGGGGGAGACGCCACCTCCACCCAGCGTCAACCCGCGCCTCAACCCGTGCGCCGATGCCCGGCCTGGGCTGGCCGGATACGTTAAATCCGTGCTTCGCTCCCTGCTCGTCGGCCGGGATCCGGCCGACGTCGGCGCCGGCCCGCTGGACGTGCCACCGGTCCTGGCCGCGCTCCGCGTCGTGGTCCTGGTCGTCGTGCTGATCACAGTTCCGCTCGCGCGGCCGCACCTGGGCGCGGGCGGACCGGGTATAGCGCTCGCCGTCTGCCTCGGCGTCTGCATCCTGAGCTGGTTCGGCTGGTTGTTCGCCCGGGGCCGCGCGCACCTGCTGGTCGTCGCCTGACCGTGCTGGGGGTGGCCGGCGGCGCGATCGCCGGGCTGTCACCGCTGAGCCCGGCCCTCGCCGTGGGCTGCATGGTGACCGCCACCGTGGGCGCCCGGATGAATCCCGAGACGTCGGTGGCCATCACCGCGGCGACGGTGGCATCATTCCTGGCCGCCGGGCTGGCGACCGGGGCGCCCACCGAAACCCTGTTCGGCTACCCGCTCACGTTTATCGGGCTGTGGGCGCTCGGCCTGACCAGGCACACCTACCTGCTCCGGGCCGAGCAGGCCGAGCAGACCCTGGCCGAGACGCGCCGCGCCCGCGAGGCCGAGACCGAGGCTGCCGCGCTGGCCGAGCGGGCCCGGATCGCCCGCGAGATCCACGACGTGCTCGCCCACTCGCTGGCCGCGGTGTCGGTCAACCTGGAGGCGGCCGAAGCGCTGCTGGGCGCGCTGCCCGCCGGGAGCCCAGAACTGGCCCAGGCCATCGCGTGCATCACCCGCGCGGGCGCATTCACCCGGGAAGGCCTGGCCGATGCCCGCCGCGCCATCCTGGCCCTGCGCGACGACGCGGCGCCGCTGTCCCAGCAGCTGGCCGAGCTGGTCAAGGAGTACGGCGCCGACGGCGACGTGCTGGTCGACTTCACCGTGACCGGCCCGCCGCGCCCAGTCGCCGCGGAAGCCAGCCTGCCCGCCTACCGGACCGCGCAGGAGGCGCTGACCAACGCCCGCAAGCACGCGCCCGGCCAGCCGGCCCGGCTCAGCCTGGAGTACGAACCCGGCGATATCACCGTGCGGGCCGTTAACCCGCTGCCGTCGTTTCTTGCCGAACGCCCCCTGGCCGCCACCGGGGCTGGCTACGGGCTCACCGGCCTGCGTGAACGAGCCGCCCTGGGCGGCGGCACGCTAACCGCGGGGCCGGCTGACGGCGAGTGGCGGGTAAGCCTCAGAATTCCGGCATGAGCCCGGACGAGCCAGCCGAGACGGTCAGCGTCGTCGTGGCGGACGACCAGTCCGCGGTGCGGGAGGGCCTGGTGCTGCTGCTCGGCACGCTGCCCGGCATCGTGGTGGCGGGCCAGGCCGCGGACGGCGACGCCGCGGTCGACCTGGTCGCGGCCGTGCAACCGCAGGTCATCCTCATGGACCTGAACATGCCGGGGTCCGACGGGGTAGCCGCAACCCGCCGGATCACGGCCGGCTATCCGGGTACCCGCGTCGTCGTGCTCACCACGTACGCCAACGACGACTCGATCATCCGTGCGCTGCAGGCGGGAGCGCTCGGTTACCTGACCAAGGACGCGACCCGGGCCGAGATCGGCCGGGCCGTGCTGGCCGCCGCGGCCGGCCAGGCTGTGCTCGACCCCGGGGTACAGCAGCGCCTGCTGTCCGCCGCGGCCCGGGCGCCAGAGGCCGCCCCGCCAGCTGACGCGCCGGCCGATGACGGTGACCTCACCCCGCGCGAGGCCGACGTGCTGCGGCTCATCGCGGCGGGCCAGTCCAACCGGGAGATCGCCCGGTCGCTGTACGTCAGCGAGGCCACAGTCAAGACGCATGTGAACCGCATCTTCGCCAAGACCGGCTCCCGGGACCGCGCCCAGGCCATCCGCTACGCCTACACCCACGGGTACGCCGAACCCAGCTGAGCTTACTCAGCCAGGCCCGCGGAATCCGGGCTCAAAAAGCGCTTGCCAAGCGCCATGGATTCGATACTATGTTCGGATACTCTTCATGCGGTGATGGTCCCGGGGAGGTGAGACCGACGGCAGCATCAGTGAGTGGTGACGACCCCGCACCCGGCCCGCAGTCAGGCCCTCCCCCGCTCACCAGCGTTGGCGGGTTACCTGACGGTGGGATGACCCTGTGCTGGTCTGAGAACCTGGCCCTCGATGACCTGGTAGCCGCAGCCGACCGGGTTACCCGGAGCCGGGGCAGCCGGGAAATCCCAGCCTGGGGCGAGCCGCCCGGCAGGCCCGGGCGCCCGGCTGACCCCGACGACCCGCCGCCACCCGACGACCCGCCGCCACCCGACGACCCGCCGCCACCCGACGACCCGCCGCCCGACGATGAGGCCCACGAGAAGGCACCAACCGGTGACGCGGCGGCCGCCGACAGCGCCGCAGCCGGCGGCGCGATCCCGGCCGGGGAGCTGGCCGGGCAGATGCGAATCCCGCCGGGCCCGGCCCTGGCGGCCTGGCTCGGCCAGGCGCAGCCGACCGCACTGGACGACGCCGGGCTGGTGAACAGCATCACCGCCTGGCGGAAGGTCACGTCCTGGGCGCAGGCTTAGGAACTCGCCGCGGTCGCCGAGCTAGCCCGGCGCCGTGGTGTCAGGGACGATCCTGGCCTGGACCGCGATCCGGCCCGGAAACTCGAAGCGGAGTTCGCGCCCAACGAGATCGCCCTGGCCCTGACGCTCACCCAGTACGCCGCCGAGGACTGGCTGGGCCTGGCGGCCAGCCTGTCCCGCCGGCTGCCCGGAACGCTCGCCACACTGCGCGCCGGTCTCATCGACCTGAGCCGGGCCAAGCTGATCGATCAGTACACCACGCCGCTGGACGACGACCTGGCGCAGGCCGTCGAGCGCAAAGTCCTGCCACGGGCACCCAGGCAGACCACGACCCAGCTGGCCGCGTCGCTCCGGCGCGCCGTGATGCTGGCCGACCCGGCAGCGGCCGAGCGGCGGCGTAAGGAAGCGGAACGCCGGGCCCGGGTCGAGCTGACCGGTGACGATGCGGGGACCGCGGCGCTGTCCGGCCGGCTACTGCCGGCCGCGCAGGCGTCCGCCGCCTGGGCCCGGATCAGCGCCCTGGCCAAGACGCTGCAGAACAGCGGCGCTGGCGGTGGCATCGATCTGCTGCGCGCCCGGGTGTTCATCGGCCTGCTGCTCGGCACGCTGCCGCAACCGCCAGACACGCCCAGGCCGCCCGACCCGGGCCCGCCCCACCCGGGCCCGCCGGATCCGGCCAGCGGCACCAGCGACGGTCCTGACGATGGCGACAGCGGGCCAGCCGGCGGCGCCAGCCCTCCAGTCCCGGCCCCAGCCTCAACCTCAGCGCCGGGCGACGTTCCCCGGCCCGGCCACCCGGCCCCGCGTGGCCACGACGCTCAGCCGGCACTCACCGTGCCATGCGCACCCTAGCTGGGCTGTCTGGCGAGCCCGGGCAGCTGACCCGGATCGGCGCGATCACCGCCGGTTCGGCCCGCGAGCTGGCCTGGTCCGCAGCCGCTGATCCCGGTTGCCGCTGGCGCATCCTCGTCACGGACGCCGACGGCCGCCTGCTCGCAGTCACCCGCATCCGCTCACCGGGCCGGAGCCGGCCCAGCCCGCCGGGGCGGCCGGTCTGGGCTGGGTCACGCTTACCGTCCCAGTCACGATCCTGGGTGAGCCGCCCCCGTTCGCCGCCGGAGCCCTGCTCGGGGCGATCCTGGACGCCGCCGTGCTGGCCGGCCGGAGAGCACTTCACCCGCTGGGCAACCACGGCCCGCCCACCGCTGACGCTGGCTGCCGCCACGAGGAGTCGGTCCCCGGCTACCGCATTCCGGACCGGCTGCGGGCGCTGATCGAGGCCCGGGATCAGGTGTGCGGGTACCCGATCTGCCGGCGTCCCGCCGCCCAGTGCGACCTCGACCACACGGTGCCGTACCACCAGGGCGGTCTCACCTGCCGGTGCAATCTCGCGCCCGGCTGCCGGCGCCACCACCGGATGAAGACGCTGACCCACTGGCGGCTGCGGCAGCCCCGGCCGGGCACGCTGATCTGGACCGCCCCATCCGGGCTAGCCTGGACGGCCAGCCCGGAGCCCTATCCCACCTGATCGGGTACCAGCACGTCAGCACCGCCCACCCGGCGGCGGCTGCGGCTGCTGGCACCGACCAAACCGGCCGTTGCCGGCTACGGCTGGTAGTGGCGGATCAACGAGGCCGACCCCTGTGGCACTGACCAGCCACCCGCCCGGTCAGACGGTGGCCTTCTCCGAGCAACGGCGCGACCAGGCCAAAAGAGCATTCCAGGACGCTGACCGTCGCCACCGGCCACAAGTGAAGCGGCCGCCGCGCTCTAGGGGAGGCGGCGAGGAAGCCCACCGCTCACGCTGCCCGGCAGCCAGCGGTAGTAAGGGAATCCGGGGGCAAGCCGACCCGGAGCGCAGGGCCGCCCGCGGCCCGAGCACCGGAAGCGGCGCGGCAGCAGTTCGCACCTGCCTATCCGTGGGGCCACGCGGCCGAGCCACGTCAGGTGCGTGGGAAACCGCCCGGGCAGGCTCACTTGAGCCAGGCACCTCGGATGGGAACGGCGCGCCCGGCGGGAAGCGGAAGCTCAGATCGGCCCGGCTGGCGGCGCCCCGGATGCTGGGACGCAGGCCGGGCGCGCGGAAACCATCCTGCTCCGCATGGCGTGCACTGCTAGGCCCGCCTGGCCGGCGCTCTGGGCGGCGGGGTGCTGGGCAGTGCGCATCTCGGCGACTGCCCTGGCCAGGGGCCGTAGCGCTCGTCAGCGGCCCAGCAAGCCTCGCGGAGGCGATAGCGCTCACTGGGCAGGCGGGTCTAGATCGCACAGTCGGTCATATGTATTTCCTGTCCAGGCAGGAGCCCGGCGGCGGCTGCGGCTACGGCTGGCGGTGGCCAGGACGCAGCCGGTGAGAATGAGCACGAACGCGGCGGCAATGGTGATCGTGAACGGCTCGCCGAGCAGCACGACTCCGCCGGCCACCGCCACCGCGGGGTTGATGTAGGTGAAGACCATGGCCCGCGACGGGCCGGCGTCCCTGATCAGCTGGAGGAACACGATGAACGCGCAGGCCGTGCAGATGGCGCCCAGCGTGGCCAGTGCGGCCAGCACCTGGCCGGGCGGCAGCCGGTGCGGCCAGGTCAGGATGGCCGCCGGCGTGTACACCAGCGCGGCCAGGGTGAGGCACGCCGCGGTCATCGGCAGGGCCGGCACGCTGGCCAGTTTCGGGGCCGCGATCAACGGGGCGGTCGCGTAGCAGACCGCGACCAGCAACACCTCGGCGACCGGCCAGCCGTGCCCGCCGGCCAGGTGCGGGGCGGCCAGTACGGCGACCCCACCGAGGCCAACCAGCAGGCCGGCCCAGCGCCGGGGGCTGAGCCGCTCGGCCCCGCCGGTCAGCCGGGCGATGACCACGCCGATGATCGGCACGGCCGCAATGAGCAGGCCAGCCAGCGAGCTGGGCAGCTGCCGTTCCGCGTTCGACAGCAGGCCCCACGGGACGATCATTTCCAGCACGGCGAACGCGACCAGCGGCCGCCACACCGGTCGGAGCGCGGCGAGCTGCCCGGACCGGAGCGCCAGCGGGAGCAGGATGAGCGCACCGAGCGCGGTCCGGGAAAAAACCACCATGGGCACCGACACACTTCCCACCGCCACCTTGATCAGCAGGTAGGGGATGCCCCACACCACACACATGATCGCGAACAGGATCCAGCCCCGTCGGCTCACCGCACCCTCACCTTCCGCGGCCGCCAGCCCGCAGCGGCCAGCGTCACCGGGAGCCAGCGTCACTGATCCGGGCGGTGGCTGTCTTGAACGCCATTGCGGTACGCACCCGGGGTCACCCCGACCACGCGGCGGAACCACCGGGTCAGGTGGGCCTGGTCGGCGAACCCGGTCAGGGTGGCGGCGTCGGCGGGCCGGTACCCGCGCTCCAGCAGCCCCCGGGCCCGGGCCACCCGGTGCTGGGCCAGCCACGCGTACGGCGGCATGCCCACCTCAGCGCGGAACACCCGGAGCAGCTGATAGCGCGACAGGCCCGCCTCGGCGGCGATCTCGGCCAGCGCAGGCGGGCAGGTCAGCTGATCAGCCAGCCGCTCCATCACCTGGCGGGCGACCGGACCGGTGCCGGGCCGCGCTCGGGCTGGGCCGGGCGGCCCAGCGGCATGCCGCCGGACGAGCTCGCCGAACAGCCAGGACAGCTGGGACTCCGCCTCCAGCGGCTCCGTGCCCCGCACCGCCCAGCCCCGCACCGTCTGGCACTGCACCGTCTGGCCCAGCGCGGCGTGCACGCGGCGCATCAACGCGGCCAGCGCCGGGTCCATGACCACCGGCTCCGGGAACCGCGGCGGCCGGGCTGCGCCGTCACCCAGCAGCTCCGCGGCCGGGTACATGACCCGGTACACGAAGTTGGCCCCGTCGGACGGGCCGCCGGTATGCGCCTCGCCCGGCTCCAGGATGACCACGCTGCCCGGCGCGGCATAGTACCGCTGGCCCCGGTAGCGGATCATCTCCAGACCCTCGATGCAGGCCCCGATGGAGAACCCGTCGTGCAGGTGCGGGGCGAACGGCCGGGCCATCCGGGCGTGCAGCAGGTCCAGGACGTGCCCCCGCACCGGGCTGACCCGGGCCCACACGGCCCAGTTCCGATCCGGGGCGGGCATTACCCCACGGTATCCGGGGCGAGCCTCAATCGGCGGCCAGGGCGGGCGCCGGGCCGTACCCCACTGGGGAAGCCGACCCCGCGACAGCACCGCGCGGGAGACCCCCTGAACCCCGGGCGTGTCAAGTATCTGACGCGGTGATTACAGACCTGCCAGGTGCCCGGCGGCCGGCTGAGCACGCCTTGTAATCTGAGGGAAACTCCGCGCCCGGATTTTTGGGGAGATCAGCCGTGAGCCTGCCCGCCCGACAGCAGCGCACTCTGGACCGGATCGAGCGGAGGCTGATCGCCTCAGACCCAGTGCTGCACTCCTGGTTCTCGATTTTCGCCCGGCTCACCCGGGATGAGGAGATGCCCCGGGTCGAGGAAGTACGCGCCCGGCTGGCCCGGTTCGGCGGCTGGCTGGCCCGGCGCACCGCCCCGGTGCGGCGGCACATCCCACGGCCGTCGGCCCGGGCCAAGGCCATCCTGTTCTTCCCGGCCGCGCTGGCCGCAATGGTCGGCGCCCTGCTCATCGGGGCCAGCGGCCCGGCCATGCAGCGCTGCGCGACCAACGTCCGGGTGCCCACCGCGGAACTCGTGGTGAAGGCGCGGCAGTGCCGGCTCACCCGGCTCAACCGGCTCAACCGGCTGACGCTGGTGCACGCGCCGCTGCTCGGGCACTAGCTAGCCGCCGGCGTGCTGGCGGCGCCGCCTGACCTCCTGGGAACTCAGGAAGCTGAACATCCGCGGCCCGCTGGCCAGCCGCTCCGGGCGGCCGGTGAACCGGTGCGCGCCCGCGCCGTAAGGCAGCTCCGGGCCGGACACCCACAGCTGCTGGAAGCCGAGCCCGGCGAACCAGTCGCAGATCTGCGGAACCAGGTCCGGCGCCCAGCGCCCCCGGGTCCAGATCACGGTGCCCCCGGTGGTGCACAACTGCGGGCAGGCCCGGATGGTCCGCCGCACGTCCTCGTCGGTGACGTTGCCGAACACGCCGCAGGCCAGCACCAGGTCGGCCGGGACCAGCCCGGCATAGGCGGCCGGGTCGGCGGCGTCCCCGGTCACCACCTCGACCCCCGGCAGGCCGGCCGCCGTGGCCAGCCTGCGCGCGGTGGCCGCATTGCGCCGGTCGAGTTCCACCAGCCGGGCCGTCACGTCAGCGCCGCGCGGATGCCCGGCCAGCACCCCGATCAGGTCCCGGCCCTGGCCCGCGCACATGCTGACCGCGCGCAGTGGCCCGGGCGGGGCGCGGTCCAGCGCCGCGGAGATCTGCACCTGCACCGCGGCCAGCCGCAGCGCCAGCGGCGAGCCTGGCATGTCGTACTCGCCGTGCCAGGCCACCCAGTCGCCGTCGGCACTCCCCTGCTGGCCGGCACTCACCCGGCGGCCCGCAGCACCCACATCATCCGGTGGCCCTGCTCGCCAGGTGCCTCCGGCTGGTGTGGCTCGACCCGGTCCAGCTGATAACCGAGCTTGCGCGGGATAGCCGCGCTGGCCTGGTTGGCCACGTCGCAGTGAATCTCGGTGCGGGTCACGCCGGGCAGCGCCAGCGCGACGCCGGTCAGCAACCCGGCCGCCTCGGTGCCCAGCCCGCGGCCTGCGTACCGGGTGTCGATCCAGTAACCGATCTCCATGCCGCCGTCCTCGACCCGGCGGTGCAGCCCGATCTCGCCGATCACGGTCAGCCCGGGCAGCAGCAGCACCGAGTAGATGAAGTCGGTGCCGGCTTCCCATAGCTCGTCCGCCTCAGCCGCGCGGATCCGCTGGGTACGCGCCTCGGCCGCGTCCATGGTCGCCCATGGCATCCAGGGCCGCAGGTAGTCCAGGCTGGCCCGGACCGCGGTGGCGATACCCTCGGCGTCGTCCGCCCGGACCCGGCGCAGCATCAGCCGCGCCGAGCACACCTCCTCGGCTGGCATCGCCCCGGCGGGAATCGTCTCACTGGCTCGGGGCATGGTTCATAGTAAGCAGACCCTCCGGCAGGGGCAGCGGATCGTCCCCGACGATGACGCCGCCACCGTGCCCCCAGGTCAGGTAGCGCCAGGACAGGTTGAGCAGCGCGGACATCCGGTTCCGGTGACCGAGCAGGGTGATCAGGTGCAGCGCGAGCCAGGCCAGCCAGGCCAGCGTGCCGCGGACCCGGATCCGGTGCGGCAGCTCGACCACCGCGGAACGGCGGCCGATCGTGGCCATGATGCCCTTGTCGCGGTAGCGGAACGCCGTGGCCGGCTGCCCGGCGGCCAGCCGCTGGATCTGCTTGGCGGCGTGCCGGCCGGTCTGCAGCGCGGGCTGGGCCAGCTGCGGCAGCGGCTGGTCCCCGATCAGCGCGACGTCGCCGAGCGCGAAGATGCGGTCCTGGCCGTGCACCCGCAGGTCCGGCCCGACCAGGATCCGGCCGCCCGCACCCCGCGGCAGGTTCCAGCCGGCCAGCTCGGCCGGCCCGGTGACCCCGGCCGCCCACACGGTCACGTCGCTGGGCAGCTCGGTGCCGCCGGCCAGGACCACCCGGTCGCTGCGCACCTCCGCGATGGCGGTGCCGGTCAGCACCTCGACACCCCGGTCGGCCAGCTGGCGCCGCGCGTAGTCGCGCAGCCGCGGGTGGAACGGCAGCAACAGCTCGGCGGCCTGCTCGACCAGCCGGATGTGCACCGAGGCCAGGTCCACCTCGGGGAAGGCGGCATCCAGCGCGGTGCCGCGCAGCTCGGCCAGCGCGCCGGCCAGCTCCACGCCGGTCGCCCCGCCGCCGACCACGGTGAAGTTCACCTCCCGGCCCGGCCCGGCGATGTCCAGCCGCTCCAGCCGGGCCATGAGGTGGTTGCGCAGGTCAACCGCATCGCGCCGGGTGTACAGGCCGAGACTGTGCTCGGCCGCGCCGGTCACCCCGTAGTAGGCCGCGGACACCCCGGTGGCCAGCACCAGGTAGTCGTACCCGAGTTCGGCCCCGTCGGCCAGCCGGACGGTACGGGCCGCCGGGTCCGCGCCGGTCACCTCGCCCAGCCGGAACCGGGCACCGTGCCGCCGGGTGAACGCGCGGGCCGAGTACGACACATCACCCGGGTTCAGCCCGCCGGTAGCCACCTGGTACAGCAGCGGCTGGAACGTGCTGTACACGTTCCGGTCGATGAGCAGCACGTCGGCACCGCCCCGGGCCAGCTCACCGGTCGCGGCCAGCCCGGCGAAGCCGGCCCCGGCCACGATCACCCGGGGGCGGCCCCGGCCAGCTGCCTCGCGCTGGTTGCGCCGCCACATTCGTCTCACCTCTTATCAGCTCGCCTTTTCTGCATAACGCCTGGGCCGGGCATAACATGCCGGGCCGTTCCCGGGCCGTTAACCCGGCTGTGCTGCGCATGTTTATCCGGCGCACGGTGGGAACCCAAGGGCGCGCCGGGTCCTCTCCCAGGGAGGGCGCAGACAAGGAGACTGGAAATGAAGACCGGAGCTGGTCTGGCGCTCATCGCCGTAGGGGCCATTCTTGCTTTTGCGGTCACCGCGCATCCGAGCGGCCTGAACTTGCAGGCCGCGGGCTGGGTGCTGATTCTGGTCGGGCTGGCCGGGATGTTCGTGCCCCGGCGCGGCTATGGCTGGCTGCGCCGCCAGATGGTGGTCCCGCGGCGCACCGTGGTCCGCCGGGGCCGGGGCCAGGGACGGGGCCTGCCGGCCGCCGCGCAGGGCCCGGTCGTGGTGACCACCGAGCAGATGGACGAGGTGCCGATGGCCGGGGTGGACCCGGCGGTGTACCCGGGCCGTCAGCTGAGCAAGGCGGAAGCCGAGGAGATGGGCCTGATCACCCCGGTCGAGACCATCGACGAGTTCCGCCCGGAGTAGGGCCGGCGGGCGCGGTTCCGGCCGGACGACCGCCGCTGGTCACCAGTTCAGCGCGGTCAGTTCCGGTTTGACGCAGACCTGCCCGGCACCGCCCGGCACGGCCGTACCGGTCTGCCCGCACACGGCCAGCAGCACCGCGGTGGACCATGGGCTGGTGCTGCCGCCGATGCCGGACAGGTCCACGAAGAAGTGCGGCCAGGGCACGGCCGGGTTGGTCCACAGCACCCGGCCCGCCGACTCGCTGTAGCCCCACGCGTCACCCGCCGCCCCCTGATCCAGGCCCAGCACGGTGCCGCCGCGGACAGCGTAGAAAGCGGCCGGGCCGGGCGCGGACCCACCGGACACGTGCGCCTCGGTGCGGCCGGTCCACGGGTCCACCCCGGCCAGCGCGCTGTCCTCGGACAGGTAGAGCAGCCCGTCCACCGGGTCGGCCACCTCGGGCAGCGCGCCCGCCCGGCGCCACAGCCAGGCCCCGGTCGAACCGCTGTAGGCGATGGTGCCGCGCGGGCCGGTGAACACCACCACGCCGTCGAAGGCCCGGCTCAGCGTGCCCTGGAATGAGGGGCCAAGCGGGCGGATCAGCCGCTGCGCGCCGGTCCTCAGGTTTATCTTGCGCAGCGCGCGGACCGGTGCGCCACTCAGGTAACCCCCGGCCGCCACGGTCAGGTAGAGGTCGTTGCCGTCGGTCTTCCAGGCCTGCGCGGCGGACCCGGTGGGCCTGCTCCACAGGACCCTGCCGGTCCGGTTGCTGAAGCAGGTCACCGCGGTGTTCCCGACGATCACGGTGCGGCCCGCGGCGGCGCTCACCGCGCCACCGAACGGGGCCGCCGGGAAGGACCGGATCAGCCGGCCGCTGGCCGCGGACAGCACCACCTCGCGCCGGGTGCTGGCCGTCCCGGGCGGGCGGCCGGGCACGGTCACCCCGGCGGTGATCACCCGCGGCCAGGTGCGCACCGACACGATCTGCGCCCCGGCACCGAACCCGGCCAGCGAACTGACCCACAGCGGCGCGCCGGTGCTGGCCCGGTAGGCCTGCACCGTGCTGCCGAAGCCGATCACGGCTAGCTGCCGGCCCATCGCGGCGTACGCCTCGCCCTGGGCCGGCGTGGTGCCGCCCAGGCCCGGCTCGGCCACCCACGGGCCGGGCAGCGGCTGAGTCCAGCGTGGCTGGCCCGCGGCCTGGCAGGCCCGGTCGGTGCACGGCCGGGCGGCGGACGCCGGGCCCGGGGTGAAGGCCAGGGCGAGCAGAATCGCGGCGAAGCAGCCACGGCGCAGCCATGTCCGTACAGCCGGCCGCACTCCGGTGCCTCCGATCCGGGGGACGGTTAAGGTCTTCTGAGAATGCGGCTCATCACTGAGCCCCACTGAAGAAGGTAGGGAAAAGATGACTGACCGCGCACCACTTCCGTACGACTTCCATCCCGACGTGCCCGCGTTCACCGTGTCCAGCGACGACGTGGCGCACGGCGAGCAGCTGAGCAACGCACACGTCTACAACAGCTTCGGCATGTCCGGCGACAATATTTCCCCCCAGCTGAGCTGGTCGGGTTTCCCGCCGGAGACCAAGAGTTTCGCGGTCACGGCCTACGATCCGGATGCGCCGACCGGATCCGGGTTCTGGCACTGGCTGGTGCTGGATATCCCGGCGTCGGTCACCGAACTGCCGGCTGGCGCGGGTACCGCCGGCGGGGCTGGCCTGCCGGCCGGCGCGTTCATGGTGCGCAACGACTACGGCAGCAAGGACTTCGGCGGCGCGGCGCCCCCGCAGGGTGACCCGCCGCACCGCTACGTGTTCGCCGTGCACGCGCTGGATGTGGACAAGCTGGGCGTGGACTCCGGCATCACGCCCGCGGTGGCCGGGTTCAACCTCCGCTTCCACACGATTGCCCGGGGACTGCTGATCCCGGTCTACGGCCACTGAGGCCCGGCCCGTCACAGCCTCGCGACGTGCTCCCCGCACCGGGCCGGGTCGTAGCCGGGCAGCGTGCCGAGCTGGGTGAGCAGCCACGGCGAGGTGAGTACCTTGCGCAGCGCGTCCACTTCCCGGGTGCGGGCCGCGCTGGCCGGGATGACCAGGTCGAAGCGTTCCGCGGCCAGCGGCACGAAGGCCAGCCCGTAAGCCAGCGCGGCGGGCTCGCTGGCCACCCCGGCGTCGGCCAGCCCGCCGGCGGTGGCCGCGGCTACCTGCAGGTGGCCGGCGGCCCGGGTCGCGTAGCCGCGGATGGCCGCGGGCTGCAGCCCGGCCACGGCCAGTTCCCGGTCCAGCACGTGCCGGGCTTCCGCGCCTTCCTCACGGTTGACCAGGCGGAGTCCGCGGGCGGCCAGGTCACCGACCCCGTGCACCTGGCCGGCCAGGTCCGGCCGGAGCACCAGGCCCTCCCGCCAGGACGCGAACCCGATCACCTCAGCCCCGGACCGGGCCAGTTGCTCCTGGGCTGGGCCGGTGTTGTACTCCCCGGACCGGCCCAGCAGGTGGGCGCCCGCGGCGTGCACCAGCCCGGCCGCGGCCAGCCGGAGCGCCTCAGCGCTGCCGCACGGCCACCAGCTGAAGCCGACCGGGGGGTCGAGCCGGGCCAGCGGGGTCTCCAGCAGCGGCAGGGCCGGGTCGCAGCCGGCCACGACCAGGGTCGGCCGGGGCGGGCCGAGCGGGCGCACCGGGGTGGCCGGGGCGGCGCTGGCCGTCATCACGACGACGCCGCCAGCGCTGGAACCCGGCGCGGGTGGCGGCGTCGGCCAGCATGGGCAGGGCCACGAACGACTCCCCCATCGGGGCCAGGCTGACCCGGGCCCCGCCCGGGCCGAGCGGCGCCACCGGGCGGGCGCCTACCACCGGGTCCGGCATCCGCGGGCCGAACAGCTCCTCCACGGTCACGCCGAGCGCACTGGCCAGGGCCAGCGCGACCCGTAGCGACGGGTCGGAGTGCCCGGCCTCCACCGCCGACACGGCCTGCCTGGACACCCCGGCCATGCCGGCCAGCTGCTGCTGCGAGTAGCCCCGGGCCTGGCGGGCGGCGCGCAGCCGCATCCCGCCGGCAACCGCCGGCGAGGGGGGGCGCGCCGCAGCCGCGCCGCCTCCGAGCCGGTGGTCCCGGGGTTGTCCCCCCGGGCTAGCACCGCTGTTCACCGGGGCACCCGGGCCGGGATCAGGGAGCCGTCCGGGCCGAACAGCGGCGGGTCGAGCAAGGTGATCACGAGCGGGCCCGCACCATCGCCGGGCCGGTCCGGCAGCCGGACCGTGGCCGTAGCGCCCGCCGTCTCGATCACGGCCTCCCAGCCCGCCCCGGCCGGGCGGCACGACCGGACCTGGGCCGGCAGCACGATGCCACGGTCCGGCTGCGGGCCGGTGGCCACCCGCTCGGGATGCACGCCAGCCACCGTCCCGGCTGGGGCCAGCCCGCTGAGCGGCAGGAAACCCAGGTAGCCGACCAGTTCCGCCACCCGGCGGCTGGCTGGCGCGGTGACCACCTCGGACGGCGCGCCGACTTGCAGCATCCCGCCGTGGTCCAGCACCGCCAGCCGGTCTGCGAACGCCTGCGCGGCGTCCAGCTCGTGGGCCACCAGCACCGCGGGCACCTGCCGGGCCGCGACCAGCTCACGGACCAGGCCGGTGAGGTCGCGGCGCAGCGGGGCGTCCAGGCCGGTGTACGGCTCGTCGAGCAGCAGCGCGTCACAGCGGGCCAGCAGCAGGCGGCCGAGCGCGACCCGGTGCGCCTGGCCGCCGGACAGCCGGGCCGGGCGGTCGCCGAGCAGCCCGGTGATGCCGAGCCGGTCCGCGATCTGCCCGATTTCCGCGCCCCGGCCCTGGGCACCCGGCGCGTAAGTCAGGTTCTGCCGGACCGACAGGTGCGGGAACAGGGCCGGATCCTGGCGGAGCAGGCCGACCCGGCGGCGCCACGGCGGCACGGCGCAGCGTGGCGGGGCGGTCCGGGTGAGCACCCGGCCGTCCAGTTCCACGCTCCCCCGGCGCGGCGGCACCAGCCCGGCGATCACCTCCAGGATCGTGGTCTTGCCCGCCCCGGACGGGCCGAACAGGGCCAGCCGCTCCCCGGGTGCCACGGCGAAGGCCGCCCGGACCGTGAAATCACGGCGGTCAACCTCGACGTCGGCTTCGAGCACGCGCGCTCCAGATGTAAGCGGCCAGCGGCAGCGGCAGGGCGACCACCAGCAGCACCAGCGCGTACGGCAGCGCGGTGGGCAGGCCGGTCTCCTGCAGCGTGGTCCAGATCTGCAACGGTATCCCGTACGGGTGGTAGGCGATGATCACCACCGCGCCGAACGCGCCCATGGCCCGGGCCCAGGCCACCGCCAGGGCCATGGCCAGGCCGGGTGCGGCCAGCGGCAGGGTCACCCGGCGGGCCACCCGGGACGGCCGGTCGCCGAGCAGCGCGGCCTGGTCCCGGATGCCCGGCTCGACCGCGCTGAACGCCGCCTGCGCGCCGAGCACGTAGTACGGCGCCGACTCGTACACCTCGGCGATGACCAGGGCCAGGAACGTGTTGGTGGCGGACAGGTTGAAGTGGCCGAGCAGCTCCCCGATCGGGGTGTACGGGCCGACCAGGAAGATCAGCAGCAGCCCGATCACCAGCGGCGGCAGCAGCAGGCTGAGCAGCACCCCGGTCTCCCAGATCCGCGGGAACGGCAGCGAGCCCTGGGCCAGCTTCCAGGCCAGCGGGGTGCCCAGCAGCACCAGCACGGCCAGCGTGATCAGGCCGGACTGCACCGACACCAGGAGCGGGTCGAGCGCGCCCGGGATGGTCAGCGCGGCGTGCACGCTGTGCCAGGACAGGTGGGTG
Organism: uncultured Actinomycetes bacterium; assembly: GCA_963834515.1. Lineage (GTDB taxonomy): Bacteria > Actinomycetota > Actinomycetes > Streptosporangiales > Streptosporangiaceae > RYN-230. The sequence goes on from CAWICB010000007.1 coordinate 1,378,739, forward strand.
AGCAGCGCGATCAGCGGGCCGAGCAGCGCGATCCAGACCACGCCCGCACCGATCAGCGACGCTATCCCAGATGCCGAGCTGATGGTCCGCCGGACGGCCGACCCGGCGACCTGGGCCGGCGGGCTAGCCGCCCAGCTCACTTCGCACGGCCGCCGGGACTGCGCTGCTGTCCCCGACCACGGTTGGTGTGATCATCGTGAACCCGCCCTGCTTGTACTGGGCCAGCCCGGTGGGTGACAGCGTGTACTTCACGAACGCGGTGCCGGCCGGGGTGGGCTTGCCGATGATGGTGATGTCGATCACCTGCGGCGAGCCGGACTTGGTCGTCTTGGGCTGGCCCGGCGGCTTGATGGTGACGGTGGCCTTGGCGTACTGGGCGGCCATCGACGCGTCGGCCAGGCTGATCTGCGGCGGCAGCTTGATGTAGTCCAGGTGCAGCTCCACGGCCTGGGTGATGAACGCGCTGGACGCGTCGAGCTGGCCGGACTGCAGCGTGGCGTCCAGCGACGACTCCGCGTAGATCTGTGACGAGTTGGCCGTGCCGTAGTCCGACGTGCCCAGGATCTTGCTGACCGTGTCCTTCGGCAGGTGGTAGTACATCTGCGCGAGTTCCAGCATGTAGATGAAGTCGCGGCCCTGCGGGTCGATGTTGGGGTCGGTCCGGCCGAGCTTGAGGCCGGGTGTCTGCAGCAGCGTGAACAGGCCCTGGAGCGGCTTCGAGCCGTCCGCGTACGCCTTGAACTGGCTGGCGTACTTGCTCTTCGGGTTGTAGGCCACCACCATCTGGGTGCCCGCGTACGGGATGTACCACTTGGTGAACTTGGGCTGCAGCGGGGTGATGTTGTCACCGCCCACGCTCTCGAACACGTTCGGGCTGATCTCCCTGGCCGCGATCTCGGCTTCCAGCGCGCCGGAGGCATCGCCGTGGCCGGTGTACAGGTAGCCGGTGGCCTTGGTGAAGGCCGGGCCGGCCACCTTCTCGTTCAGGTACTGCAGCGACGAGGCGTAGGCCACGCTGGCCGTGCCCTTGACCGCCGGGCTCGAACTCGGTGACGAGGAACTCGACGACGAACCGGCCGAGGAACCGCAGCCGGCCACCACCAGCGCCGCGCAGATGACGACCAGCAGCTTGCTCACAGGGGTCTGCACCATGACTGCGAAACTAGCTACTGTGACTTGCGCGGCGCAAGAAGATCTAACATCAAGATCCGGCAACGACTTGCGGACAACGGGCGCCTGCCGATGGGAGACTAAACCCGGGCGCGGAAAATACCGGGTTTAAAGGAAAATGGAGCAGGCAGCACTTTTGGCATATCTGCCCGGCGAGCCGAACAGGTTCATCGGCCGGGAACGGGAACTGAGCGATCTGCGGCTGGCGCTGCGCCAGACCCGGGAGCTGACCCTGTGCGGTGCGGGCGGTATCGGGAAGACGCGGCTCGCCCTGCGGCTGCTCGCCGCGGTCAGCGCCGAGTACCCGGACGGCACGTTCGTGGTCGAGCTGGGCGACCTGTGGGAACCGGAGCTGATCGTCTCCCGGATGGCGTCCCTGCTCGGCGTCGACGGTGAAGCCGGCCGGCCGCTGCTGGACACGCTGGTCGGCGCGCTGGGGGCCCGGCAGGTGCTGGTCCTGCTGGACAACTGCGAGCACCTGGTGGACGCGTGCGCCGGGCTGTGCCAGCAGCTGCTGACCGGGTGCCCGGGGGTGCGCGTCGTGGCCACCAGCCAGGAGCCGCTGCGGATCCCGCAGGAGGCCGTCTGGCAGGTCGCCCCGCTGGCCGTCCCGCCGCCCGCGGACGCACCGGACGCCGCGGGGCTGGGCAGCTACGAAGCGGTCCAGCTGTTCGCCGACCGGGCCGCGGCGGCCCGTCCCGGCTTCGCCGTGACCCAGCGCAACGCCAGGGCGGTGGCCACCGTGTGCCGGGCCCTGGATGGCGTGCCGCTGGCCATCGAGCTGGCCGCGGCCCGGGTGACGGTGCTGTCCACGGAGCAGATCGCGGCCCGGCTTGAGGACCGCTTCACCCTGCTCGGCCAGGGCGACCGGACCGCGCCACCCCGGCAGCGCACGCTGCGCGCCACCATCGACTGGAGCCACGGCCTGCTGTCCGGCCCGGAGCAGGCGCTGCTGCGCCGGCTGTCGGTGTTCGCGGGCTGGTCGCTGGAGATGGCTGAGCAGGTGTGCGCCGACCGTGAGCTGGCTGCCGAGGAGATCATCGACCTGACCGCGGCGCTGGTGGACAAGTCGCTGGTCGTCGTGGAGCCGGAGGTGCTCGGCCAGGCCCGGTACCGGATGCTGGACAGCATCCGGGCCTACGCCGCGCAGCGGCTGGCCGACGCGGGTGAGTCCGCGGCCATCCAGCTCCGGCTGCGCGACTACGCGCTGACCGTGTGCGAGCATGCCGAGGCGGTCGGCCTGGCGGTGATCCCGGCCGGCTGGTCGGCCGCGGTCGACGTGTTCCGCCGCTACGACGTGGACAGCGGCAACGTGCGCCAGGTACTGGGCCGCTGCCAGGCCACCGGGGACGTGGAGAGCGGGCTGCGGCTGTGCACCGCGGTCCGGCCGTGCTGGATTGTGCGCGGTCACTTCGCCGAGGGCGAGGGGTGGTTCGCCCGGTTCCTGGCCCTGGACCACGCCGGGCTGCCCCCCGCCGTGCTTGGCGCGGCACTGGTCGGGCGGGCCCAGCTCATCATGCCCAACGAGCCGGCCGCGGCCCAGGCCTGGGCCCGGCAGGGGCTGGACCTGTGCCGGTCGGCCGGCCAGCTCACCTGGACCGCGACCGCGTTCAACGTGCTGGCCGAGGCCGCGCTGCACGCTGGCCAGCTGGACGACGCGGCCCGGTGCGCGGCGGACGCGCTGGCCACCGCGCGGCAGGCGGGGAACGGCTGGAATGAAGGCTACGCGCTGGGCACCCAGGCCACGCTGGCCGCGGCGGACGGCAAGCTGCGCGAGGCCCGGCAGCTGGGCGAGGCGGCGCTGGCCGTGATGCGCGGCATCGACCAGCAGTGGGGGGTGGCCCGCACCCTGCTCGGCCTGGGCGCGCTGGCCCGGCTGCGCCGCGACCCGGCCGGGGCGATCGCGTGCTACCGCGAGGCGCTGCCCATCCTGCGTGAGATCGACTCCCGGCCGGACATCGCCCGCGCGCTGGCCGGCATTGGCCGGGTCGCGCTGGACCAGGGCGATCTGGGCGTGGCCCGGGAGCACCTGACCGAGAGCCTGCGGCTGAGCTGGCTCACCGGGGCCCGGATCGGGGTGGCCCGCGGCCTGGAGGCCATGGCCGCGCTGACCGCGCGCGAAGGCCAGGCTGGGCTGGCCGTGCAGCTCACCGCGGCCGCCGCGGCGCTGCGCACCGCGGCCGGCCTGCCCGCGCTGGCCGCGGACCGGACCCAGCAGCAGCTGGACCCGGCGCGCAGCCTGGGCGAGGAGAAGCTCAGCCGGCTGTGGCAGCGCGGCCTCGGGCTGCCCGCGGACGCCGCGGTCGCGCTGGTGCTGAGCCCGCAGCCGGCCGGCCCGGTGAACGGCACCCTGCCCAGCCTGGCCCCGCAGTCGTCACTAACCCGCCGGGAACAGGAAATCACCGCGCTTATCGCCCAGGGCTACAGCAACCGGGCTATCGCCGGTGAGCTGGTCATCAGCCCAGCTACCGCTGCACGCCACGTTGCGAATATCCTGGCCAAGCTGGGCTTTACCTCGCGGGCCCAGATCGCTGCCTGGGCTGCGGGGAACGGTTCATTACCGAGCATGCCAGCGGCCCGCCAACGGGGCAGTCCCACGCCCTGACGCACCCTACGATGGAGCCTGGCCGGCACTGGCCGCACGCACGAGGACGGGATATGGGTAAGGCGAGCAGAGTTAAGCAGGCAAGCGCCCGCGAGAAGATCGCGGCCCAGCGCGCCGCGCAGCGACGGCAGGAGATCCGCAACCGGATGTTCCTGACCATAGGCAGCATCGCCGGTGTTGTCATCATCGTGGTCGCCTTCCTGTTCATCCGGGCGCTGCACAAGCCCGGCCCGTCCGGCTCGTCCGGCGGGGTGGCCGGCACCGCGCTGCCGGCCAGCGTGATCAAGGACGCCACGTCGGTACCCCCGGCCACGCTGAACTCCATCGGCAGCGGCGGCGCGTACGCCAAGACGGTGGCACCGATCAGCGGGGCGCCGCTGACCTCCGGGGGCAAGCCCGAGGTGCTGTACATGGGCGCCGAATACTGCCCGTACTGCGCGACCGAGCGGTGGGCCCTGGTCGAGGCGCTCAGCCGGTTCGGCACGTTCACCGGGCTGCGCGGCATCCACTCGTCCGGCACCGACGTGTACCCCAGCACCCCGACGCTGACGTTCTACAGCGCGCACTACACCAGCAAGTACCTGACGTTCAGCCCGGTGGAGACGCAGGGCCTGACCGAGGGCAGCACGCTGCAGACGCCGACCAGCCAGCAGGACGCGCTGTTCCGGAAGTACGACTCCCCGCCGTACATCACGGCCACCGAGACGGGCGCCATCCCGTTCATCGACCTGGGCGGCAAGTACCTGATCCACGGCGCGCAGTACAACCCGCAGGTGCTGCAAGGAAAGACCTGGTCCGAGGTGGCGGCCGCGCTGAGCGACAAGTCGACCGCGATCGGGCAGGGTGCGGGCGGCGCGGCCAACATCCTGACCGCCACGGTCTGCAAGCTGACCAACAACCAGCCGTCCAGCGTGTGCAGCTCGCCGGCCATCACCAGCCTGCAGGGCAAGCTCTGATGCCCGCCCCGAAGCAGACCACCCCCACCCCCCGGGCCCGGCGGGATAAGGGCACCCGGGGCGGGCGGCCGGAGCCGGCCCCGGCCGCCCGCGCCCGGCCCGGCGCGGCCCAGCGGGCCCGGCCGCCCGGCCCGGCCGGCACCGCCACGGCCACCGCCCCGGCGCCGGCCACCCGGATCGCGCCACTGTGGCTGCAGCTGACCACCTGGGCACTGTCCTTCGCCGGCCTGGGTGTGTCCATCTACCTGACCATCACGCACTACGACACCGCGGTGACCCTGGTCTGCTCGGACAAGGGCCTGGTCAACTGCGGGCTGGTGACCAGCAGCCCGCAGTCCATGGTGTTCGGCATCTTCCCCGTCGCCGTGCTCGGGCTGGCCTTCTACGTGTTCATGGTGGCGGCCACTTCCCCGTGGGCGTGGCGGTCGGCGTATCCGCAGGTGGCGGTCGTCCGGCTGGCCTCGGTGATCGTCGGCATCGGCTTCGTGCTCTACCTGGTCTACACCGAGCTGTTCACGCTGGACCACATCTGCCTGTGGTGCACCAGCGTGCACGTGATCACGTTCCTGCTGTTCGTGCTGATCCTGGTTAGCGCTGCGGTCGGCTACGGGTTCCGGGACCCGGACCGGGCCTGACCGGCGGTCAGCGGGACAGGGCCGCGCGCAGGGCCAGGATGCGGCCCACCGCGGCCCGGCCGGAGGCCAGGCTGAGCTGGCCGGTGCGGTAGCCGGCGGCCAGCCCGGCCAGCGCCTGCTCACCCTCGGTCATCCGGTGGCCGGCGCACAGCAGCAGGTCCATGCCGGCCAGCGCGGCCAGCCGGCCGCGGTGCCCGATGCCGCCGAAGGCGGCCAGCGCCCCGGCGCCGAGCGCGTCGGTGATCGTCACGCCCTGGAAGCCCAGCCGCTGGCGCAGCTCACCCTGGACGATGACCGGGGACAGCCCGGCCGGCCGGGCCGGGTCCAGCGCCGGGTAGACCGCCCAGGACACCATGACCAGCCTGACCCCGGCCGCGATGGCGGCCCGGTACGGCAGCTCGTCCACGCCACGCAGCCCGGCCCGGGGCACGGTCAGGGTGACCGGCCCCAGGTCGGTGTCCTGCGCCCGGGTGGCCGCGCCCAGCCCCGGGAAGTGCTTGGCCGTGGCGGCCACGCCGCCCGCCTGCTGGGCGGTGATGAAGGCCGCGCCGAGCCGGGCCACCCGCCGCGGGTTGCTGCTGTAGGACCGGCCGTACTGGCCGATGAACCCGTCCGGCGACCGGTACACGTCCAGTACCGGGGCCAGGTTCACGTTCAGGCCCGCGGCGCGCAGGTTGGCCGCCGCGCCGGCGCCGGCCAGCCGGGCCTGCGCGGCCGGGCTGGCCGACTGGCCGATCTGTTTCTCGGACTGGACGGGCGGCCCGGGCAGCCGGCGGACCTCCCCGCCCTCCTGGTCGGTCATCAGCAGCAGTGGCGTGTGCACCGGGTCGGCCCGGCTCAGGCTGGCCTGCTGCAGTTCCCTGGCTACCGCGGCCAGCTGGGCCGGGCCGGCGATGTTGCCCGCGAAGAAGATCACCCCGGCGGCCTCACCATGGCGGATCAGCCGGAGCAGGCTGGACGGCGGGGTCAGCCCCGGGTAGCTGTAGATCACCCGCTGCCCGGCCAGCTGGCCCTGGGTCAGCCGGCTGACCAGCAGCGGGCCGGCCGCCGGGCGCCGGGGCGGCGTGGCCCGCGGCGGCCGGGCCGCCACCGTGAACGCGGTCACGGCCACCAGCGCCGCGACGCCGGCCACCGCGGTGCCGGCCAGCACGCCGGGCACCCTGATCCGCTTCATTCACTACCTCTGGTCCGGGGCTAACCACGCTGAGTATCACACGCGCGCTGGCCGTCACGAGCCGGAATAGCCAGCACCAGCGTTTGGTTAGACTGCCTAACTGTGAGCGCTGCACACGAGCATCCCGGCGCGGCTGAGGTGTCCCAGGCCGTCCTGGTCATCCTCCGGCTGAGCCGTGGCCTGGACTTCGTGGACGCGGGACTGACCCCCGCGCAGTACCGGATCATGAAGCTGGCCGGGGCCGGTGGCGAGCGGTCCACCCGGCTCGCGCAGCGGCTGGCGGTGGCCAAGCCGACGCTGACCGTAATCGCGGATGGCCTGGTCGCAGCGGGGTACGCCAGCCGGACCGCGGAGCCCGGCGACCGCCGGGTGGTCCGGCTCACGCTGACTGAGGCGGGCCAGGCCGCGCTGGACCGGGCCGACGCCGCCTACGGCGCCTGGCTGGCCAGCCTGCTCGCTGCGACCGGCGAGCCAGCCACCGTGCTGGACGCGTTCGGCCTGCTCGACTCGGCCCTCACCGAGACCCGGCGGGCCAGGAAGAAGGATGATGACACGGGGAGCTGAGCACGGCGGCGCGGGCTGGATGCGGCGGCTGGCCCGGTACTGCTGGCGCTATCCGCGCACCGCGCTGCTCGCGCTGGCCGGCACCCTGATCGTCACCGGGGTCAGTGCGGTCATCCCGCTGATCCAGCGGCAGATCGTCGATGACCTGGTCGGGCCGGGGCGGCACGCGGTGTGGCCGCTGGCTGTGGCGCTGGCCGCCGCAGCCGTCATCAACTTCACCGGGCTGTACATCCGCCGGTACCGGGCCGGGCGGCTGTCCCTGGACGTGCAGCACGACCTGCGCACCGAGATGTTCCACGCGCTGTCCCAGCTGGACGGCCCGCGCCAGGACGACCTGCACACCGGCCAGGTGGTGAGCCGGTCCATCTCCGATCTGTCCATGGTGCAGGCACTGCTCAGTATGGTGCCGATGCTGCTCGGCAACGCGGTGCTGTTCGCCGTCTCACTGATCATCATGGCCGTGCTGTCCCCCACGCTGACCCTGATCGCGCTGGCCGTCGGTCCCGCGCTGTGGTTCATCTCGGTCGCGTCCCGGCGCAAGCTGTTCCCGGCCAGCTGGGACGCGCAGCAGCAGGCGGCAGCGGTGGCCGGTGTGGTGGACGGCGCGGTCACCGGCGTCCGGGTGGTCAAGGGCTTCGGCCAGGAGGACCAGGAGACCAGCCGCCTGGAGCAGGCCAGCCGGCTGCTCTACGCGTCCCGGGTCCGCGCGGTCCGGCTGATGGCCCGGTACAACCCGGCCCTGCAGTCGGTACCCGCCCTGGGCCAGGTCGGCGTGCTCGCCCTGGGCGGCTGGCTGGCCATCCAGGGCTCCATCACGCTGGGCACGTTCGTCGCGTTCTCGTCCTACCTGATCCTGATGGTCGGCCCGGTCCGGGCGCTGGCCAGCCTGGTCACTACGGGCCAGGAAGCCCGGGCCAGCGTGATCCGGGTGTTCGAGGTCATCGACTCCGAGCCGGAGATCAGGGACCGGCCGGACGCGGTGCCGCTGCCGCCCGGCCCGGCCGGGGTCCAGCTGGACGACGTCAGCTTCGGCTACCGGCCGGGCCAGCCGGTGCTCCGCGGCCTGTCGCTGGACGTGGCGCCGGGCGAGACGCTGGCCCTGGTCGGCACGGCCGGGTCCGGCAAGTCCACCATCGCCCAGCTGCTGCCGCGGTTTTACGACGTGACCGGCGGCGCGCTGCGGGTCGGCGGGCACGACGTCCGCGAGCTGGCCTCCGGATCCCTGCGCGGCGCGATCGGCCTGGTCAGCGAGGACAGCTTCCTGTTCTCCGACACGGTCAGCGCGAACATCAGCTACGGGCGGCCGGACGCCAGCCAGGCCGAGGTCGTGGCCGCGGCGCGGGCCGCGGAGGCCGACGAGTTCATCTCGGAGCTGCCCAGCGGCTACGGCACCGTCATCGGCGAGCAGGGGCTGACCCTGTCCGGCGGGCAGCGGCAGCGGGTGGCGCTGGCCCGGGCGCTGCTCACCGACCCGGGCATCCTGATCCTGGACGACGCCACGTCCGCGGTGGACCCGCGGGTCGAGGCGGAGATCCACGCCCGGCTGCGCGAGGTGATGGCAGGCCGGACCACGCTGCTCATCGCGCACCGCCGGTCCACCCTGCAGCTGGCCGACCGGATCGCGGTGCTGGACGAAGGCCGCCTGGTCGACTGCGGCCCGCACGCCGAACTCGAGGCCCGCTGCCTGCTGTACCGGCAGCTCATCGCCGGCCCGGACGACGACGCCGAGGGCGTGGATTATGCCGAGCTCGGGGAGCTGGGCAGCATTCCCCAGCCCACCGCAGCGCCTGCCATGCCGGTGCAGCTGGCCGGTCTCGCGGCGCTGCCCGGGGCGCTGCCCGGGGCGGCCCGTGCTGGCGGCCGGGTAGGCGCCAGGGGGCGCACCGGCGGGCGCGGTGGCGGCGGGGCCGGGATGGGCAGCATGATGGCCGGCATCCCGGCGTCCCCCGAACTGCTGGCCCAGGTGGCCGCGCTGCCGCCCGCTACCGAGGCCCCGGGGGTGGACGTCGGCTGGGCCAGCAAACCCGCGCCGCGGTTCAGCCTGCGCCAGGTGCTGCGCCCGTTCGCCATTGGCCTGCTCATCGGGCTGGTGCTCGACGCGCTGGACGCGCTGGCCAGCATCGCCATGCCCGCGCTGGTCCGCAACGGCATCGATCACGGGGTGGAAACCGGGGTGTTCCGTGCGGTGCTGGCCATCTCCGGCGTCGCGCTGGCCATCGTGCTGGCTGACTGGGTCATCAACGCGGTGCAGACCGTGGTCGTCGGGCGCAACGGTGAGCGGGTGCTGTACGCGCTGCGGGTGAAGATCTTCGCCCAGCTGCAGCGGCTCGGGCTGGACTTCTACGAGCGCGAGATGTCCGGGCGGATCATGACCCGGATGACCACCGACGTGGACGCGCTGTCCTCGTTCCTGCAGACCGGCCTGATCACCATGGTCAACTCGGGGCTGTCCTTCCTCGGCGTGCTGGCCGCCCTGCTGCTCATCAACCTCCGGCTCGGGCTGACCGTGCTGACCCTGGTCCCGTTCGTGGCCGTGGCCACGGTGGTGTTCCGGTACCGCTCGTCGCGGGCCTACGCGGACGCCCGGGAGAAGGTGGCCGCGGTCAACGCGGACCTGCAGGAGAACGTGGCCGGGCTGCGGGTCGCCCAGGCTTTCCGCCGGGAGGCGGTCAACCTGAGCCGGTTCAGCGCGCTCAGCGACGCCTACCGCCGGTCCCGGCTGCGCGCTCAGCGGTACATCGCGGTGTATTTCCCGTTCGTCCAGTCGCTGTCCACCGCGGCCAGCGCGCTCGTGCTCCTCGTCGCGGCCGGGCAGATGCGGGCCGGCCTGCTCACCGCGGGCGCGCTGGTCGCCTACCTGCTCTATATCGACATGCTGTTCTCGCCGGTGCAGCAGCTGTCCCAGGTGTTCGACGGGTACCAGCAGGCCGCCGTCGGGCTGCGCCGGATCGGCGGCCTGCTCCGCACGCCGACCAGCACCCCGCAGGCCAGCCAGCCGCGGCCGGCCGCCCGGGCCCGGGCCCGGATCGAGTTCCGTGACGTGACGTTCAGCTACCCGGGCAGCCCGCGGCCAGCCCTGGGCGGGGTGGACCTGACCATCGCCCCGGGCGAGACCGTGGCCCTGGTCGGCGAGACCGGGGCGGGCAAGTCCACCGTGGTCAAGCTCGTGGCCCGGTTCTACGACGTGACCGGCGGGGCGGTCCTGGTGGATGGCGTGGACATCCGCCAGTACGACCTGGCCAGCTACCGGAAACGGCTGGGCGTGGTGCCGCAGGAGCCGTACCTGTTCGCCGGGACGGTCCGCGACGCGATCAGCTATGGCCGGCCCGGCGCCAGCGACGACGAGGTGGCGGCCGCGGCCCGGGCGGTCGGCGCGGACGGGATGATCGCCCGGCTGCCCGGCGGGTTCGGGTACCTGGTCGCCGAGCGGGGCCGCAACCTGTCCGCTGGCCAGCGCCAGCTGATCGCGCTGGCCCGGGCCTACCTGGTCAACCCGGACATCCTGCTGCTCGACGAGGCTACGGCCGCGCTCGACCTGGCCACCGAGGCGGCGGTCATCGAGGCCACCGAGCGGCTGACCGCGCGGCGCACCACGCTGCTGGTGGCGCACCGGCTGACCACCGCGGCCCGCGCCGACCGGATCGTGGTCATCGGCCAGGGCCGGGTCGTGGAACAGGGCCGCCACGATGAACTGCTCGCCGCCGGGGGCAGCTATGCCGCGCTGTGGGCCGCGTTCACCGGCAGTGCGCTGGTCAGTTAGCGGACCTGGCTAAGCCCGCTGCCGGGCGGTACGGCACAGCGCGGCCAGGTCCTCGGCCAGCCGGCCAGCCTCGTCCGCGGGCCGGTCCCGGAACTCGGCCCGCACGTCCCGGCCCGCCGCGTCCAGGTGCACCGTGGCCAGCGACAGCGCGCGCTGCACCGGCCCGCTGACCAGCCGCACGCTCTGCACCTTCTGCAGCGGCAGCCAGGTCGTCACCTTGCGGACCCGGCCGGTCACGCTCATCGCGGTGGCGCGGTCCTGCCCGGCGGCCAGGAAGTGGTAACTCAGCGGTGACTTCAGCCTGGCCCGCCGCGGCGGTGCGCGGAGCGGCGGCGGCCCGGCCCCGATGACCTGGCGCATCAGCGGCCACGCGGCGGCCGTGGGGCCGACCGGGAGCAGCGTCTTACGCGCCCGGCCGGTCTCCTCGGCGCGGTCCCGGGCCGCCGACCCGGCCACGTCGATTTCCAGCCGGCACCAGCCAAACGGCCGCCACAGCAGCGGCTCGATCATCCGGACCGCCTGGACCCGCTGCCGCGGCACGGTCTCCGCCACCGTAGACAGCAGCCCGCGGCGGATCCGGATGCCGTCCGGCGCGTCGGCCACGGTGAACCCGTACTCCAGCGAGATCCGCCGCCACAGCAGCGGGGCCAGCAGCAGCACCAGCACGAGCACGCTGCTCCCGGCGGCCGCCAGCACCCGGGGAAACACGATCACGGCCGCGGCCACCGCGGCCAGCAGCGCGGCCACCAGGCTGGCACTGGACGCGGCCACCGAGCCCGCCAGGCGGCCGGGCGGGACCCGGGCCAGGATGGCCTCGCCGGGCTCCGGGGTGGCCGGGTCCAGCCCGTGGTGCGCGGCCAGCAGCCGGGCCCGCAGGTCCAGCGCGGCCTGTTCCGGGAGGTAGGCCAGGCGGCCATCGGCGTGGCTGGAGCCGGCCAGCCGGACCCGCAGCTCGGCCAGGCCGAGGGCCCGGGCCAGGAACGGGCGAACCACGTCCACGGCCTGGATCCGGGCCACTGGCAGCTGCCGGGAGTCGCGGCGCAGCAGGCCGGTCTCGATGCACAGCGTGGCCCCGTCCAGCCGCCACCGGGTTACCAGCCAGTTGATCACCGCCCCGGCCGCGACCAGGGTGGCCGCGATCCCGTCGTACAGGTGCGACCCGCCCTGGCCCAGGCCAGCCGCCGCGGTGACCCCGATCAGGGCCAGCACGCCGACCGCGGTCCGGCCGGAGCGGACCAGCGGCGAGAGCGGATGCAGCCGGTGCCAGCCGGCCGCGCTGCCCGTCACAGGCCTGCGGCTTTGGCCTCGCCGAGCGCGGCCAGCCGGTCCCGCAGCCGCGCCGCCTCGTCCCGCTCCAGCCCGGGGATCCGCGCGTCACTGGCCGCGGCCGCGGTGTGCAGCTTCACCGTGGCCAGCCGGAACGCCCGTTCCACCGGGCCGGCCGTAACGTCCACGAACTGCATCCGCCCGTACGGGACCACGGACAGCCGGCGGACCAGCACGCCGCGGGCCACGATCAGGTCCTCGTCCCGCTCGGTGTAGCTCCAGGCCCGGACCCGGCGGCGGGCGAACCACAGGGCCAGCAGCGCCGCCACTGTGACCACAGCCACCGCGGCCGCCGCGGCCGGCGCGCCCGCGGCTAAGGCCGCCCCGGTCCCCGCCACCAGCACCGCGGCCACGGCGGCCGCCGCCACCTGCACGCAGCGCATGGGCCACAGCCGGGGCGAAGGGGATTTCGGCGGCGACGCTGGGGAGCCGGGCATGGGGACACGGTACCGGGCACCACCAGGGGCACCAAGTACGTACGATGGCTGCGCGATGATCACCGACATCACCCCCGCCGCGGTCGCCTCGGTGACCGGGCAGATCCGCCGCTACATCCGGTACACCCCAGTGATCACCATCGGCCGGGACTCGCTCGGGCTGGACCCCGGCCTGCTGGATCCCGGCCCGCTGGCCCTCAAGCTGGAGCAACTGCAGCACACCGGGTCGTTCAAGGCCCGCGGGGCGTTCGCCAACCTGCTGCTGCGCACGGTCCCGCCGGCCGGGGTGGTAGCCGCCTCGGGCGGCAACCACGGCGCGGCGGTGGCCTACGCGGCCCGGGCCCTCGGCGTGCCGGCCAAGATCTTCGTCCCGGAGGTCTCCTCACCGGCCAAGACGGCCCGGATCCGCGGCTACGGCGCCGACCTGGTCGTCGGCGGGGCCAGCTACGCCGAGGCCCTGGCGGCCAGCGAGGACTGGGCCGCGTCGTCCGGGGCGCTCCGGGTGCCCGCCTTCGACCAGCCGGAGACCATCCTCGGCGCCGGCTCGCTGGCCATGGAACTGCGGCAGCAGGTCCCCGGCACGGCCGCCGTGCTGGCCGGCGTGGGCGGCGGCGGGCTGCTGGCCGGGATCTGCGCGGGCTACGCCGGCCAGGCCGCCATCATCGGCGTGGAACCGGCCGGGGCGCCGACGCTGACCCGGGCGCTGGAGGCCGGCCAGCCGGTGGACGCACCGGTGGGCAGCGTGGCGGTGGACTCGCTGGCCCCACGCCGGATCGGCGAGCACACGTTCGCCGTGCTCCGGGACGCCGTCCGCGAGGTGGTGCTGGTCAGCGACGACGACATCAGGCGGGCCCAGGAACTGCTCTGGGACCGGCTGCGCCTGGTGGCCGAGCCGGGCGGCTGCGCGGCGCTGGCCGCGGTGCTGGCCGGCCGGTTCCGGCCCGGACCCGGCGAGCTGGCCACCGTGGTGCTCAGCGGGGCGAACACCACCGCCGTGGACTTCAGCCGCTGAGCGGATCGCGGCGGATCATGGCGGTGGGCTGGGACCCGCCCGCCCGGGGCGGGCCAGCCGCCGCGGCGGCGGCCCCGCACCACACCTGGGCGGCCCGGCGGCCCGGGGCGTGGGTGATGGCCCCACGGCCAGCCCCGGCGGGCCCGGGCGGGGTGGCCGCCGCGGGCGGGCCGGCCGCGCGCAGGGTGCGATCGCCCCGCCGTGGGAGTGGCGGTGGGCTGGCCCGCGCGGCGCGACGGGGTGGGGGTGGGCGTGGCCGGGGACCGGGCGGCGGTCAGCCCGGCCCGGTGCGCCCAGCCCTGGACCGGGGCGGGCAGGTCACCCGCGTAGGCGCCGGCGGCCAGGCCGGCCAGCAGCAGTGCACCGGCCGCCAGCGCGGTGGCCGGCCGGGGGCGGAACAGCGCGCTGAGCACCGGGCCCCGGCGGTGCCGCGCGGCGGCCCGGGCCCTCCGCCGCGGCCGGGCACGGAACTCGGCCAGCGCCCTGGCCTGGCCGGCCAGCTCGCCGCGTTCGGCGGGGCGGCGCAGCGCGGCCAGCACGTCAGCCACGGGCTGCAGCCCGGGCTGGTCCGCGCCGGGCAGCGGCACCCCGGCCAGCAGCGCGTCCAGGGCCCGGTCCTGGCCGGCTGGGTCCTGGCCTGAATCGCTCGGACGGTGTCGCATGCCACCCCCTGAAACGCCGTGGCGGCTCACCGCGTTACACCCGCGCCGGCCAGCAGCTGCCCGAGCCGCCTTAACCCGCGGTGGGCGGCCACCCGGACCGCCCCCGGACTGCGGCCGAGCAGCCGGGCGGTGGCCTCGTAGTCCAGCCCGGCCAGCACCCGGAGCGCGATCACCTCGGCCTGCAGCGGGGGCAGCGCCGCGACCAGCTCGAGCGCGGCGGACGTGCTGAACCGCTCCAGCACGACGTCCGCGGTATCCGGGCCGGACGGCATGGCCGCGGCCGGCATCTCGGCCACCGGGGTGACCGGCCGCCGGGCCCGGTACCGGGCGTCGTCGATCACCCGGCGGCGGCCGGTGGTGAACAGCCAGGCCCGCCAGGCGGCCTCGTCGCCGCGGAACCCGGCCAGGCCGCGGACGACCTGGACCCAGGTGTCGGCGGCCACATCCTCGGCTACGTACGGCGCGATGACCCGCAGGTATCGCAGCAGGGCCGGGTTGGCGTCCCGCCACAGCACGGTGAACGCGCCCTCGTTCCCGCCCTGCGCGGCAGCGAGCACAGCCCCGAACGTCTCGCCGATCACGATGCCGAGTATCCGCACCAGGCGCACCAGCGCGCAGCGGATCACCGATCTGCGCCGGAAATATCCCGCCCAGACGGTCCTGGCCGGCCTACCGGCCGCCGATGTCCTCGCTCCACACAGCCGGGTAGCGCAGCTGGAACTCGCGCATCACGGCCGTGCAGCGCTGGTCGTCCAGCAGCGTCACCAGGACGCCCTGCGCGGCCAGGAAGTCCAGGTCACCGGCGAACGTCTCGGCCTCCCCCACGACCACCCGGGGGATCTGGAACAGCAGGATGGCCCCGGTGCACATCGGGCACGGGGACAGCGTGGTGTACAGCGTCATGGCCTGGTAGGAGGACTGCCGCCCGGCGTTGCGCAGGCAGGCGATCTCGCCGTGCGCGACCGGGTCACCGTGCTGCACCCGCTCGTTGTGCCCGGCCGCGATGATGTCCTGGCCGGCCGCCAGCACCGCCCCCACCGGGACCCCGCCCCCGGCCAGGCTGGCCCGGGCCTGCTCCAGCGCGGCCGTCATCATCGCCCAGTCCAGCTCGGCCTGCGCCTCGGTCGCCATGCGGGCGAGGGTACTGGGTTCAGGACAGCGTCGCGTACAGCAGGTACCCGTTCAGCGCCACGATGGCCGCGGTGACCACGCCGGCCGATGCGGTGGTGAGCCACCGGTTGACCAGCGCGCCCATCACGTCCGCCCGGCGGGTCAGCAGGACCAGCGGCACCAGCGCGAATGGGATGCCGAAGGCCAGCACGACCTGGGAGATGACCAGGCTGCCGGTGGTGGGCAGGCCGAGCTCCAGCACCAGCAGGGCGGGCAGCATGGTGAGCGCGCGGCGCAGGAACAGCGGGATGCGCCGGTTGATGAAGCCCTGCATGACGACCTGGCCGGCGTAGGTGCCGACGCTGGACGAGGACAGCCCGGACGCGAGCAGCGCGGCGGCGAACGCGAGCGCCGCCCCGCCGCCGACCAGCCGGGCCAGCCCGGCGTGCGCGGCTGGTATCGAGGCCAGCGGCAGGCCGCCGGCCTGGCTGGCCATGGCCGCCGCGACCACCAGCATGGCCAGGTTGATCAGCCCGGCCGCGCCCAGCGCGATGATCACATCCAGCCGCTGGAAGCGGAGCAGCTCGCGGCGCTCGTCGTCGTCGCGGCACGGGACCCGCGACTTGGTCAGCGCCGAATGCAGGTAGATCACGTGCGGCATGACCGTGGCCCCGATGATCCCGGCCGCCAGCAGCGGGCCGCCGGGGCCGGCGAATCCGGGCACCAGGCCGCGGGCCAGCGCGGCCGGGTCCACGTTGACCGCGAACAGATCGTAGGCAAAGCCCAGGAAGACCACGCCCAGCAGGCCCGCGATGGCCAGCTCGAACCGCCGGTAGCCGCGCTGCTGCATGGCCAGGATGCCGAACGCGACCAGCGCGGTCAGCGGCCCGGCGGCGCGCAGCGGCACGTGGAACAGCAGGTTCAGGCCGAGCGCGGCACCGACGAACTCGGCCAGGTCGGTGGCCATGGCGATCAGCTCGGCCTGCACCCACAGCCCGCGGGACACCGGCCGGGGCAGCAGCGCCCGGCACAGCTCGGGCAGGTCGTGGCCGGTGGCCACGCCCACCTTCGCGGACAGGTACTGGACCAGCATGGCCATCAGGTTGGCGGCCACGATGACCCAGGCCAGCGCGTAGCCGAAGTCCGCGCCCGCGGTTACGTTGGTGGCGAAGTTACCCGGGTCGACATAGGCCACCGAGGCGACGAACGCCGGGCCGAGCAGCGCCGCCGCGCCGCGCAGCCGCCCGCGCGAGCGCAGCCGCCGGAGCGTGCTGTGCTGGCCCGCGGCGGGCGGGCCGGCTGGCAGGGGCAGGGCGGGCTCGGCCGCCATGCGCGGGCCGCCTCAGCCGACCGACGGGCCGAGGCCGAGCGACTGCGGGGTGCTGGAATCCGGCGACGGCTGGTTCAGGCCTTCGTCCAGCGGGCCGAACTCGGTCATCAGCGCCCGGCTGCCGCCCCACGGCGTCTGCTCCTCGGCCACCAGCGTGTTGGTGGTGAGCAGCAGGCCGGCCACGGACGCGCCGTTCTGCAGCGCGGACCGGGCCACCCGCAGCGGGTCGATGATGCCCATCTCGATCATGTTCCCGTAGCGGCCCTGCAGGGCGTCGAAACCCTCGTCCGGGCCCAGCTGCAGGAGCCGGTCCACCACCTCCGCACCGGAATAGCCCGCGTTGGCCGCGATCAGGTACGCGGGCGCGGTGAGCACCTCGCGGACGATCTGCACCCCGGTGGCGTAGTCGTCCTTGACCTGCAGGTCGTCGAGCGCGCCCTGGGCGTGCAGCAGTGCCGCGCCGCCGCCGGCCACGATCCCCTCGGCCATCGCGGCCCGGGTCGCGGCCAGCGCGTCCTCCACCCGGTGCTGCAGTTCCTTCAGCTCGGCCGGGGTGGGCGCGCCCACGTCGATCATCGCGACCTTGCCGGACAGCGCGCCGATCCGCTCGGTGAGCACGTCCTCGTCCATGCCGAACGTGGCCCGCTCCAGCTCGGCGCGCAGCTGGCCGAGCCGGAAGTCCAGGTCGTCGGCCGAGCCGTAGCCACCGATGATGGCGGTCTTGTCCGCGGTGACCCGGACCTGGGCCGCCCGGCCCAGCTGCTCGATGGTCATCGTCTCCAGGGTGAACCCGGAATGCTTGCTGTACACCGCGCCGCCGGTGATGGTCGCGATGTCCTCCAGCTTGTGCAGCCGCCGGTCGCCGAAGCCGGGGGCGCGCACCGCCACGGACTGGAAGACCCCGTTGACGTGGTTGTGCACCAGCATGCTCAGCGCGGTGCCCTCGACGTTCTCGGCCAGGATGACCAGCGGCCGGGGCGAGCGCATGATCTTGTCGAGGAGCGGCATGAGCTGCTGCACCTTGGTGATCTTCTCGCTGCACAGCAGCAGGTAGGGCTCGTCGATGGCCGCTTCCAGGCTGGCCGGGTTGGTCACCATGTACGGCGACAGGTAGCCGTTGTCGAACTCGAAGCCCTCGATGAAGTGCACCGACATCCCGTTGGCCGCGGACTCCTGCACGGTGACGATGCCGTCCTCGCCGACCGTGTGCAGCGCCCTGGCGATCACGCCGCCGACCATCTCGTCGTCGTTGGCCGAGATGGCCGCCACCCGCCGGTAGTCCTCCTCGGTCTGCACCGGGTGGGCGGCCTGCTGCAGGTGGCTGACCAGCCGGTCCACGGCCATGTCGATGCCCCGCTTGACCAGCACCGGGTTGGCGCCGGCGCCGATGGCCCGCATGCCCTCCTGGATGATGGCCTGGGCCAGCACGGTGGCCGTGGTGGTGCCGTCGCCGACGATGTCGTTGGTCTTGATGGCGGCTTCCTTGACCAGCTGGGCGCCCATGTTCTCGAACTGGTCCTTGAGGTGGATCTCCCGGGCGATGGTCACCCCGTCGTTGGTGACCACGGGCGAGCCGGTGATCTTTTCCAGGATAACGTTGCGTCCCTTGGGCCCCAGCGTTGACTTCACCGCTTCGGCGAGCTTGTCCACCCCGGCCAGCAGCAGGTCGCGCGCATCCGCACCGAAACGCAGTTCCTTAGCCATCAGGTCTCCTTCGACAGTGGGTCTCGCGGTCAGCAGTGGGATGTCGCGGTCAGCGGCGGGGCCGGGCGGTCAGGGGACGAGGATGGCGCGGCCGCGGACCCGGCCCGCGTCCAGGTCGGCGAGCGCTTCCACGGCGGACTGCAGCGGGTACGTCCTGGTGTGCAGCGTGACCTTGCCCGCCTGGGCCAGGTCCATCAGCTCGGCCAGTTCGTTGTAGGTGCCGACGATGTTGCCGATGATGTTCCGCTCGGTGGAGATGATGTCCAGCGTGGGGATGTGCAGTGTCCCGCCGTAGCCGATCACGAAGTAGGAGCCGGCCCGCGCGGTCATGTTCCAGCCGTCCATCTCGGCGCCCTGCTCGGCCACGAAGTCCAGCACCACCTCGGCGCCGATGCCGCCGGTCAGCTCCTTGACCGCGTCCACCTGGCCGCCGTCGGCGACCACGGTGTGCTGCGCGCCGAGCTGCTCGGCCAGCTTGAGCGCGTCGGGGTTGCGGTCCACCACGATGATGTTGGTGGCGGTCAGTGCGGCCAGGCACTGGATGCCGATGTGGCCCAGCCCGCCCGCGCCGATGACCACGCAGCTGGTGCCCGGGTAGAGCAGCGGCAGGGCCTTGCGCACCGCGTGGTAGGCGGTGATCCCGGCGTCGGCCAGCGCGGCCACGTCCCTGGGCTGGGTCTGCGGGTCCAGCTTGACGCAGGCCCGGGCCGAGGTGAGCAGGTACTCGGCCATGCCGCCGTCCCGGGACAGGCCGGGGAACTCGCTGTTGATGCAGTGCATGTCGTCACCGGCCCGGCAGGCCCGGCACAGCCCGCAGGTCGGCGTGGGATGCAGGATGACCGTGTCGCCGACCGCGACGTTGGTCACCGCGGACCCCACCTCATGGACCCAGCCGGCGTTCTCGTGACCGAGGATGTAGGGCAGCGGGGTGTGCATCCGCTCGTCCCACTGGCCCTCGATGATGTGCAGGTCGGTGCGGCAGACACCAGCACCGCCGATCTTCACGATGACGTCCAGCGGGCCGCTGATCACCGGCTCGGGGACGTCGTCGATCTGCGGCTGGGCATGAAAATCGTGCAAGCGGACGGCCTTCACTGCTCCTCCTCGCCTAGTCCTGGAGTGTCGTACCGGTGCCGCAGGTGGGCCCGGCAGATGCTGCCGTTCGCATCGAGGCTGACCCGGGTGAGCCGGGCCTTGCGCAGGTGCAGCGGCACGGCGTCGGCGGCCACCGCGGCGCCGCTGGCCGGGTCGATCAGCAGCGCGGCGTCGTCCCCGGCGGGCAGCCCGAGCTCAGCCCGGCGCTGCCGCAGCCGGCCCAGCGCCGGCGACGGCGGCAGGTCGCCGAGGGTCATCGTGAGCAGCCGGGACACGTCGGTGCCGGCCGCAGCAGAGGCCGGCACACCTGATCTGTGCCGGCCATGACCGCCTTGCGCAGGAAGTCGGCGCGCAGCTGGTGCAGCTCACCGACGGCCTCCCCGTCGAACGACTGGGCGAACCCCGCCTGCGCCGCCACCCCCCCGTTGATGGCGTCCGACGCGAAGTGCCCGTCGAGCACCACCTCGGCGCGGCGCACCCCGGGCACCGCGGTCACCGCGTCGTAGGCGTCGGCCACCATCAGGTAGGCGAAGTTGGGCGCGCAGAAGTACGTCGGCAGCCTGAGCCGGACCTGGGCGTCCCCGGCCGCCGACACGGTGGCCGAGGCGACGAAGCCGAGCGCGGTGATCGGCTCGTCCAGCTCCGGATCGCGCACCGTCTCCAGCGCGGCCAGCAGGCCGGCTGGAGACGGTGCCCGTACCCGGCTCGTGGCTGAAGCGGTCATGCTCCCGAGGCCGCGTGCGCGTCGGCGGGCTGGCCGAGCACCTCCTGGGCGCCGGGCGTGCCGCCGTTCTTGAGCTGAGCCTCGGCCGGCACCTCGATGCCGTACAGCTTGGCCGCGTTCAGCCCGAGGATCTTCTTCTTGCCATCGGTGTTCAGCCGCGGGTAGTCGGACAGGTCAGGGTCGTCTGGCATCTCCCAGTCGACGAACCCCTCGACCTGCCACTTCGGCTCCCAGATGCCGTAGTCGCTGCCGAACGTCATCTTGTCCTCGCCGACCCAGAACAGCAGCTCGCCCATGACCTTGGCGAAGAACTTCGGCCTGGCGTACATCAGCCCGCCGATGACCACGGACAGGCCCGCGTACACGTTGGGCTCCTGGGTGGCCATGAAGCAGAAGTCCTCGATCCGCGGCAGCCCGACGTGCTCGATGATGAAGTTCAGCTCGGGGAAGTCGGTCGCCGCGTGGTCCACGTCGGCCACGTCGAAGGCATCCTTGTCCAGCGGCCAGATCGTCGGGCCCTTGTGCACGTGGACGTTCTTGATGCCGAGTTTCTGCGCCGCCTCCAGGAAACGGTACGCCCCGGGATCGCTCAGCTTGTAGCCGCGCGAGCCGTTGTTCCACTCGGCGGTGTACAGCTTGACGCCCGTGGAGCCGTACTCCTCCACATTGCGCTTGAGCTCTTCCAGGCCGGCGTCGCTGTCCCGGGGATCGAAGTTCGTGTTGTAGATGAACTTCCCGGGATGCTTGCGGCCCATCTTCGCGTTGCGCTCGGTGGTGTTGAAGCCCTCCTTGTACCACTCCTTCAGGTCGGTGGGCTGGAAGATGGCCACGTCCACATGGCCGTCCTCGAAGACGTCCTTCATCAGGTCATCTTCGGAGTACTTCTGGAAGTGCTCGATCGACCAGTGCGTTTCGGGCGGGCCGAGGCCCTGGTAAGCGTGGAAGCACTCGATCCAGCCCTTGGCGTACTGCTCCGCCCCCGGCACCCAGTTGTCGGGAGCTGCGTTCCAGAAATGCATGTGGCTATCCACCACGAAATACTTCTCGCCATTCTTCTCGTACACTATGTCTCCTGAATGGACGGTGCTGGAAAGGGGCCGGATCGGGTGCTTCCGGCGGTGTTACTTCGACGCCACCAGGTCGAAGCCGATGTACTCGGCCGCGTCTTCCGGGTTGGCGAACATGATGGTCCGGTCGTCCTCGTGGATCATCCGGCCGTAGTGCGTGGACATGTTCTCCTCGAACTCGGCCGCGTCGAAGAACCCGGGCTCCTCGCCGAGCGCCTCGGAGATCTCGTCGTAGTCGACGTCCATGCGGCCGACCGCGTTGACTCGGATCATGGACGGCAGCGCCATCACGGTCACGTTGGGCTTGGTGCTCATGACCTGGGCCACCACCTCGCCGACCTGATTGTTCATCAGGGTGAACCCGCACTTGTTGGACGCCGTGTTGTCGGACTTGAACGGGCTTTCCGCGGTCTCGAACTTGGTCACTGTGCCAGCTCCTTCGGTACTTCCAGGTGCAGGTCGGACAAGATTCCGCTGAGCCTGCTCTTCGCCGCATCCAGCGAGTCCTCGAATCGGGGCGGCTTCGCCTCGGGCTGCGACCACACCGGCTGCAGCCTCCGCGCGGCGGAGATGGCCTGCGGCACCCAGTTGGACAGCCACTGCTGCAGGATCTGCTTGTTGTGATCGGCGAATTCCCGGTCGCTGGTCAGCAGCTCGAACATGACCCGGGTGTAGCGCAGGTCCCGCTCGGCGTAGTCGTACTCTTCCGCGCCCACGACGGTCGGGGTGACGAAGTCCCCGTTGCGCGGCGCAGCGTGCTGCACCAGGCTGCTCCGGAATGGCTCGCCGACCAGCGGCTCGAACACCACGTTCGCCGCGAAGATCGCCTCGCACCAGTCGTCGATCGCGGTCAGCTTCTCCGCCGTCTCCCGGACGCCCTGCCAGGCCGGGTCGTTGTTCCAGGTGTCGACGTGCGCGCTGCCATCGAAGCGTTCCATCTCCTCGCTCAGCGTCAGGTTGTACAGCGCCAGGTCCTGGGCGGCCCGGATCCGGTGCATGCTGTTCACCGAGATCGCGTTGTTGTGCATGTTCGTCGGCGCCCGCCGGTTCGCGTTCGCGAACAGGTACAGGCCGAGACCGTGGTCCACGTGCATCCAGGCCCCGACGTTCCGCTCCACGAACGTCACCCAGCTCTGGTTCCACTGGTCAAACGCCTTCGTTTGCTTGGCTGCGTCGATGTTCTGGTTCAGCTGCCGCACGACGTTGGCGTTGTACCGGTAGAGGGTGAGCTCCCACTCCTCGTTCGGGTCCCGGAACTCATGCCAGCCGAGCGCGGGCCAGTCATAGCCCTTACCACCGGAGCCCGGGTAGCGCTCCGGCTCGGGGCGGTCCGATCCCCACGCCTTGAGGGCCGTCCAGTCCAGCGGGTACCCACCCCGGCCGTCGGAGAAACCGTAGAGCCAGCCCTGGCTGAGGTAGTGCCGCGGATCGGGCTGCACCTCGACGGTCACGTCCTCGTAGTGAGTCTGCTTGCGCTTGGCCGGCGTGTAGTAGTTGAACCGACGTGCGTCCGAGTCCGGGAATTCCTTCGCCCCCGCTTCCGCGTCGGTGTGGACTACCCTCGGGACACTGCGTTCTGCTGGCGCGGTTGTCATGAGGTCTCTCCTTCATCGTGAGAGTTCAGGCAAGGGTCGCCACCAGGCGCGCTTGCTGGTGGCCGGGCTGGCATGTCCGCTGCTCCTCACTGCTCGCCGGGATCCCCGGTAGTGGTGAACTTGTCGTAGTAGATGCGCTTTTCCTCCACGCCCAGCTGCCCGAGCAGCGGCAGGGCCGCCTCCACCATGGGCGGCGGACCGCAGACGTAGGCGTGGGCTCCGGTCAGGTCACTGGCATGCCGCTTGACCACGTCCGTGATCAGGCCGGTCTCGCCGTCCCATCCGTCTTCCAGGTCCGCATCGGACAACGCCGGGATATACCGGAAGTTCGGCAGCTTCTCCTCGAGCTCGTGCAGCTCGGCCTCGAAGCAGAGGTCCCGCTTGGCCCGCGCGCCGTAGAAGAAGGTGGCCTTGCGCTGGATACCGCGCTCGCCTAGCGTCCGCAGCAGCGCCAGGATCGGTGCCATGCCCGCCCCGCCGCCCACGAAGACCAGGTCATTCTCGCCGTCGCGGAGCGTGAAGACGCCGAACGGCCCGGACAGGTCCAGCCGGTCACCCTCGGCCAGCTTCTCGGCCAGGAACCTGGAGAACTTCCCGTCCGGGTAGACCTTGATGACGAACTCCAGCAGCCCGCTTTCCCGGCTGGAGGTGTTCGCCATCGAGAAGGACCGCGTCGCGTCCGTCCCGGGAATGGCGATATCCATGTACTGGCCGGGAAAGAATTTGATCTCCTCCGGCTCGAGCAAGCGCAGGATCAGGTGGCGCATGTCGTGGGTGACCGCGTCCCTGGACACCACCTCCGCAACGCCCTGCTGGATCGGCAGGCCGGAGCGGATCATCTCCTCGTCGTAGTTGAGCAGCTCGATCGTGACGTCCTCGTACGCATGCGCCCGGCACAGCAGGGTGTAGCCCTCTTCGAGCTCGTAGTCGGGGAGTGCGAACGTGGAGTACTTGTCCAGCTCGATGTCATCACCATCGAGCACGAACGACTTGCAGGCGGAGCACTGCCCCTCTTTGCAGCCGTGCATGAGCATGATTCCCTGCTCGGCAGCGGCCCGGAGGATGGTCTGCTCCTCGCTGACCTCGATGTCGATGCCGACCGGCTCGAATCGCACGACATGCTTCCCCGCCATGGCTCCCTCGCGATTGCGCCCGTAGTTGATAAGCGCTGTGGAGGGGAGGGGGCCGCAGCTCCCGCCTGCGGCCCACCTCCCGGTCTTGGCAGCCAGCTGGTTCAGGCGTCAGCAGGCGCGGGACGGCCTGCCGGGCCCTGCCGGTTGTAGTCGGCCTGGAATGCGGCGCGCTGTTCCGGCGTCATCTCGTTGAGCAGGACGTTCGGGCTCTGCACCGGCGCCATCCGGCGCAGGTGGTCCAGCGTCCACATCTTCTTCGGGTCGAGGTCCAGGTGCGGCTGGGCGGTCAGGGTCTTGCCGTCGTCCCGGACGAAGCCCATGTCGGTGACCACGTCGGCCCAGTTCCAGCCGTGGTACAGGGTCTCCCATTCGCGCTTGCCGATGAGCTGGCCCATGTTCGGCGTGGACCGGCCCATGAACGTCGGCCGGAACGCTTCCACGTCGGTCCACCGGCAGGCCTCGTGGCAGTACGTGCGCACCTGGCCGTCGACCTCGTCGATGACCATGTCCTCGCGGACCAGGCACGGGACCATGCAGGTCCAGCAGCGGTGCGGGTACACGTAGTCGACGGCCTCGGCCACGATCGGGTGGTGCCCGTTGGGTACCGACAGCCGGTTGTAGTTCTCCCACCACTTACCGTACCGGTCATACCAGCCCGGGTACTTGTACTCGAACCACTCGAAGTCCTTGTCGGTCATCGGGTCGATCCGCCAGTAGTTGGCCAGCCAGCCGGTGGCGAAGAACTGGGCTACCTCGTGCACGTAGCCCTTGTTCCAGATCTGGTTCCACGCTTCCTCGATGAGGTCGTGCGGGATGACCAGGCCGTACTTCTCCAGCGGCACCAGGTAGCTGCGGTAGTAGTCGTCATAGATCCACCGCCGCCACATCTCGGCGTAGGACTCCCGGTCCTTGCGCCGGTCCTTGGTGCCGTACTCGATGAACGTGCCGATGGCAGCGTCCACCACGCGGTGGTTGTTCCACCACGCGTAGCGCAGGTCGCGCTCGAGCAGCTGGTGGTTCTCCTCGTCGGCCAGCGCCATCAGCAGGGTGGCGTACCCGTTGCTGATGTGCCGCGACTCGTCCGACTGCACCGAGTGGAACACGGTCGGCAGCAGGTAGTCGCCGTTCGCGGCGGCCTCCGCGGGCATGGCCACGAACAGCGTGTTGGTGAACGCCGTCTCGGCCACGATGGTCAGGTAGATGCTCGCCGCGGTGATCGCGTCACCGGTGATGAAGCCCTCGGCGAACTGCCGGCCGATCGTCCCGCAGTAGTCGTCCTGGAAACCGCGGAGGCTTTGGTTGAAGCCGGCCGGGTCGATGTAGTTCTGCATGTACAGCCGCTTGAGGTTCTGCTGGATCGTCGAGTGCCGTACCTCGTCGATCATCTGGATGGCCTGGCCGTTGTGCAGCTCGGGGTTGGGCACCGTGCGGAACAGCAGTGGCATGGCCCGCGCCGCGGAGATCTCCGGCAGCGGGATGATGGACAGGAACAGCTTCTGCCACTCCATCCAGCGCTCCTGCACCTGGCGGAACATGTTGCCGCGGATGGCGCCGTCCTCGGCTCCGTAGACCCGGTGGTCCTTCTCCTCCTGCATCGGGAAGTACGAGCGGAGGACCTGCTTCAGGGGATCCTTCTTCTGCGCCTTGCGGAACGAGTAGTCGGTCCCGTACTGCGACACCGGCTCGTGGTACATCGGTTCCCACGACAGTTCCTGGATCTTCTGGTGGGCCTTGGCCACACTCTGGCGACTCATGGTCACCCCTTCCCCTACGAAAGTCCTTGTGCGAAATAACAACCTGGAAAAGCGGGGGCTGCCTTCTCAACATGAGACATGGCCCTCTACCTGGGCTTTTTTCTGCCTAGCTGACGGCCAGGCCGGGCAGTTCAGCCGTCACCGAAGAACGCGTCGCGCAGGTCCGCGAGGTGGTTCCGGACGTCATCGGCGAACCGCTGGTTGCCCTCGGCGGCCGGCTCGACCCCGAGCGCGAGCAGCAGATCGGCAGCCGGGCGGCCCGGATCGCCGGACTCCCCCAGGACCGGGTGCAGGCCGTGCTCGGCCAGATGGTGGAACACCAGGTTGACCACGGTCCACGGATTGAACGTCTCAGTAGCGCGCGCACCTGGCTGATCCATAGGCGAACTCCGGTTTCTTCAGCGAGTCATCGCAGCCGACCCGGCGTTCCTCTCATCAAAACTCCGCCGCCCAGGTCTGCCCAGTCTCAACTTGAGACAGGAGCAGGTAGGGCCACGCATATTTTGGGTAGGTAGGACCCGATACCGGGGAGGTACGGAGGCGCCAACGTGCCCACTGGAGTGCACCTAGCGTCAGCCGACAGCAGGCGGCTGGCGCAGTCGCGCGAGCGGTTCCTGACGGCTGAGCCGGTCAAGGCGGACGAGGTCCGCGAGCCCATTCTCGCGTCCTGGTGGCGCTCCCGGCAGTTCAAGGTGGCGGCGGACCGGGTCGAGCTGTCCTACGTGCGCGACCCCAACCTCGACACCCCGCTGACCCGCAACGCCATGCCGGTGCTCCGCAACCTGCGCGAGCACCTCGAAGGCCAGCCGATCAGCGTCATCCTGACTGACGCGGCGGGCGTG
The DNA here is from genome assembly GCA_963834515.1 of uncultured Actinomycetes bacterium. GTDB lineage: Bacteria > Actinomycetota > Actinomycetes > Streptosporangiales > Streptosporangiaceae > RYN-230. The sequence continues at coordinate 1,405,394 of CAWICB010000007.1, forward strand.
GTGCTGAGCCGGATGACCGCCGACCACGACCTCGAGCGGCACCTGGATGGGGTGCAGCTGGCCCCGGGATTCAGCTACGCCGAGGAGTATGTCGGCACCAACGGGATCGGCACCGCGCTGGAGGGCGGCCAGCCTGCCCACGTGTTCGGGCACGAGCACTACGCCGAGGACCTGGAGGACCTGGCCTGCGCCGGGGTGCCGATCCACGACCCGATCTCCGGCAAGGCGGTCGGCGCGGTCGACCTGACCTGCTGGCGCAAGGATGCTGACCCGCTGCTGATCGCGCTGGCCAAGACCACCGCGGACCAGATCACCCAGGCCATGCTGGCCGACAGCAGCGCGCGCGAGCTGCAGCTGATGCAGGAGTACCTGCGGGCCTGCCGGCGGACCAGCGGGATCGTGCTGGCGCTGAACCACGACGTGGTGATGATGAACGACCACGCCCGGCAGGTCCTCGACCCCGGTGACCAGGGCCTGCTGCTGAGCCAGGCGGCCGAGGCGCTGACCACCCGCCAGCCGTGCACGGTGTCGGTACAGCTGCCCAGCGGGGTGCAGGCCCGGATGTACTGCCGGCCGGTCCGCGGCGACGACCGGATCGCCGGCGGCGTGGTGCACGTGAAGCTGATCGAGCCGGGCAGCCGCGCGGCCGCCGACAGCGCGGCCAAGCCCGCGATGTCCCTGCCCGGCCTGGTCGGCAGCGGTGCGCTGTGGCTGCGCGGCTGCCGCCAGGTGGAGGCGGGGTACGACTCCGGGGAGTGGCTGGCGCTGGCGGGCGAGCCCGGCGTCGGCAAGCTGACCGTGGTCCGCGCGGTACACCAGCGGCGCAACGCGGCCGAGCGGTTCTACGTCATGGACGCGGCTGAGGCGGCTGACGTGGACTGGCAGCTGCGCGTCCGCCGCGAGCTGCTCGACGGCGAGGGCACCCTGGTCATCAGGCACGTGGACGCGCTCGCCGCCAAGCAGCTGCACGCGCTGGCCAGCGCGCTGCAGGAGGCCAAGGCGGCCGGCCAGCAGAGCGACCTGTGGGTGGCGGTCACGTTCAGCCGCAGCGGGACGCACGGTGAGCTGAACAACCTGCTGCGGCACTTCCCCAGCACGGTGGAACTGCCCCCGCTCCGGCACCACATCGAGGACCTGCACACGCTGGTGCCGTTCTTCGTGGCCAAGCTGGGCCAGCACGGCCGGCTGACCTGCTCGCCCGAGGCCATGCAGCTGCTGCTCCGGTCCAAGTGGCCGGGGAACACCGAGCAGCTCTGGCAGGCCCTGCGCCGGGTGGTGCAGAAGCGCCGCACCGGCACCATCCAGCCGTCCGACCTGCCGCCGGAGTGCTACACGGTGAGCAGGCGGCTGCTGTCCCCGCTGGAGTCGATGGAGCGCGACGCGATCGTCCAGGGACTGCTCGATTACCAGGGCAACAAGGTCAAGGCGGCCAAGTCGCTGGGCATGTCCCGGGCCACCATCTACCGGAAGATCCACGAGTACGGCATCGTCACCCCGGGCGGCTGAGCGGGGCGCCGGCCGGTCAGGCCACGGCCCGGCGGACCACGGTGGTGGCCCAGCCGAGCACGACCGCGCACAGCGGGACCGCCACGGCGAAGGCCTGCCACACCGCCGGGCCGGTGAGCGTGCCCGCCGCCAGCACCCGGGCCGCGGCCACCGTGTAGTACAGCGGGTCGAAGTGGGCCGCTGCGCGCAGCCAGGCCGGCCCCAGGGCGATCGGCAGCAGCACCCCGCCGAGCAGCAGCACCGGCAGGTTCAGCCCGTTGATGACCGCGGCGACACCGTTGATCTCGCCGCTGAGCAGCGCGACCGTGATGGAGAACGCGGCGGTGGTGGCCATCAGCAGGGCCAGCAGCGGGCCGAGCAGGAGCAGCCCCCGCACGTGCACGCCGAAGCCGAAGCCCCAGCCGGCCAGCACCAGGACCAGGTCGAAGACGAACATCAGCAGCATCGAGGCCAGGATCGGGCCGACCAGGATGGCGAACCGGCTGGCCGGGGTGACCCGGAACCGCTCGATGACCCCGGCACGCAGGTCGAAGACCGTGCTGAACCCGGGACCGGCTCCGGTGGCGTAGCCGAGCAGGGCCAGGATGCCGGGCAGGAACAGGTCGAGCACGTTGCCTGACGGTAGCCCGTGGGCCCCGGCCAGGTGCCGGAGCAGCGGGGTAAACAGCGCCAGGTACAGGATCGGCGTGGCGAACCCCACCACCAGGAAGACCGGGTTGCGCAGCAGCTGGGTCAGGTAGCGGCGGACCAGCAGGGCGGCGTCGGTGACCGGCTTCATGCCGCGGTCCTCGCCGGGCCGGCCCCGCTCGCCGGGCCGGCCCTGCTCGCCGGGCTGGCCCCGGCCGGCTGGCCGGTGTCGCGCAGCGACCGGCCGGTCTGCCGGAGGAACACGTCGTCCAGGCTCGGCTCGGACAGCCCGAGTGACCGCACGGCCAGCCCGCCGGCGTCGAGCAGCCGGAGCAGCCCGGGCAGCGCCGCCGCGCCGTCGCTCGCGTACAGCCGCACCGCGGCGTCCTCGGCGCTCACATCGCGGACGCCGGGCTGGCCGCGCAGCGCGGCGGCGGCCTGCCGGGCCGCGCCCGCGTCGCGCAGCAGCACCACGATGGCGTCCCCGGCTATCTGCTGCTTGAGCTCACGGGGCGTGCCCCCGGCCACCACCGTGCCGTGATCGATGATCACGATGCGGTCGCACAGCACGTCCGCTTCATCGAGGTAGTGCGTGGTCAGGAACACCGTGCTGCCCTGCTCACGGAGCGCCTGGATGTGCTGCCACAGGTGGGCCCGGTTCTGCGGGTCCAGGCCGGTGCTCGGCTCGTCCAGGAACAGCACCTCGGGCTGGTGCACGATGCCGAGCGCAACGTCGAGACGGCGGCGCTGGCCGCCGGAGTAGGTGCGTACCCGGCGGTCCGCGATCCCGGACAGGTCGAGCACGCCGAGCACGCTGGCCACCCGGCTGGCCACGGCGGCCCGGCTGCCCCCGTAGAGCCGGCCCTGCAGCATCAGGTTCTCCCGGCCGGTGGCCAGGTCGTCCGCGCCGCCGAGCTGGCTCACGTAACCGATGTGCCGGCGGACCTGGCCGGGCTGGCGGCGCACGTCCAGCCCGGCCACCGTAGCCTGGCCCCCGTCGATGGGCAGCAGGGTGGTCAGCATGCGCAGCGTGGTGGTCTTGCCCGCCCCGTTCGGGCCCAGGAAGCCGAAGATCTCGCCCCGGGCCACCTGCAGGCTGACCCCGCGTACCGCGTCCACGGCCCCGCCCCGGCCGGGGAACCGCTTGCGCAGCTCGCTGACGGTGATCACATCCGGCATCGCGTCCTCCTTCCCGGCCGGCCCGCGCTGAGCCGCCACCGACCACTATTAGCCGAATGGACAGTTTTGTCAACCATCCAGATGATTAGTTGTGTCAGGGGGCAAGCTGATAACCTCAGGTCATGATGGCCCGCCGGGCACCGGCCGCCGGGGAACGGCAGCGTGACGCGGAGCGGTCCCGGCAGGCGCTGCTCGAGGCCGCGCTGGACGAGTTCGCCGAGCGGGGTTACGCCGGGGCCCGGGTGGCCGACATCGCCCGGCGCGCCGGGGTGAACAAGCAGCTGATCAACTATTACTTCGGCTCGAAGGAAGGCCTGTACCTGGCCGTGCAGCAGGCCTGGCTGGACCGCGAGGAGAGCTTCGCCCCGGCGGGCCTGCCCATGTCCGAGCTGGTGGCCCGGTACCTGGCCGACGCGGTCCGCGACCCGCGGGCGCTGCGCCTGCTGCTGTGGCGCGGCCTGGCCGACGGCAGCGCCCCGGGCGGCAGCCGCAGCCGGCAGCCGGACGTGGACCAGGTCAAAGCCCGGCAGGCGGATGGTGAGCTGGCCGCCGACCTCGACCCGGCCGCGGTGCTGCTGGCCGGCATGGGCATGATCGCCGCGCCGCTGGCCATGCCCCAGGTGGCCCGGGAACTGTTCGGGCTGGACCCGTCGGGCGAGGAGTTCCTGGCCCGGTACGGCGAGCAGATCCGCCGCATCGTCCAGCACCTGGCCGGTGACGGCGGCCCAGCCGGCTAGCCGGCGGCCTGGTGCACCGGGAGGTGCCGGCCAAGGAACTCCTCAGCCTTCTGCCAGGCCCGGGCGGCGGGCGCGGGCTGGTGGAACATCGGGGCCATCCGGTTGTGGAACGCGTGCCCGGCGTCCTCTTCCACGTTGATCTCCACGTTCGGGTAGCGCGCGGCGGCCTGCTCCACGGCCCGGACCTGGTCCCGCGGGATGTACGGGTCGCTGCCGCCGAAGTGGAACTGCACCGGCGCGCTGATCTGGCCGAGCAGGTCCAGGCTGTCCGGGACGGCCGAGCCGTAGAACGAGATCAGCACGTCCACCGGCGCCTGCGCGGCGACCAGGTAGCCGATCGACCCGCCCAGGCAGAACCCGATGACCCCGAGCCCGCCGTCTATCTCGGGCAGCGCGGCCAGCGCGCTCAGCGCGGCCAGGCAGTCCCGGACACCCTGGGCCGCGTCGAACTGGCCGCCCAGCGCCAGTGACTCCGCCAGCCCGGCCTGGTCGTGCGCGGCCTCGTGGTGCGGCTTGATCCGCCAGAACAGGTCCGGCGCGGCCACCACATAGCCCAGCCCGGCCAGGTCCTGGCCCACGGCCCGGATGTACTCGCTGACCCCGTAGATCTCCTGGATCAGCAGCAGGCCAGGGCCCCGGCCGCCGTCCGGCACCCAGACGGCCAGGTCAAACGCCCCGCCACCATCGGCTGGCACCTGCTCGACACGCTGCTGCATGACTCCTCCGGGAGACATCAGGTACTGATCACCGCAAGGCACACCGATGGCAGGGTAGCGTCCGTGCCGTCCAGCGTCACCCCGGCCCGGGACGCGGCCAGCACCGAGCTGCCCGGCCGGCCCAGCGGCACCCGCTGCGCGTGCTCGCCGAGGTTGACCGCCACCCGCAGCCGGCCGCGCTCCAGCACCAGCCAGCGCCGCGCCTCGTCGTAGTCGGCCCGGACCCGGTCCAGCCGCGGGTCGGTCAGGTCGGGCCAGTCCCGGCGCAGCGCGATCAGCTCGGTGTACCAGGCCAGCATGTCCTGGTGCGCGGGCTGGCCCAGCTCGGCCCAGTCCAGCTTGGACCGGTAGAACGTGCCCTCGTCCTGCGGGTCGGGCACGTCGGCGGGTCCCCAGCCGAACGCGCTGAACTCGGCCTTGCGGCCGGTCGCCACCGCGCGGGCCAGCTCCGGGTCGGTGTGATCGGTGAAGTACTGCCACGGCGTGCCCGCCGCCCACTCCTCCCCCATGAACAGCATCGGGGTGAACGGGGAGGCCAGCACCAGCCCGGCGCCGATCTTGACCAGGCCGGGGGCGTGCCCGGCCGAGATCCGGTCGCCGGTGGCCCGGTTCCCGATCTGGTCATGATCCTGCAGGTAGCCGAGGAACCGGAAGGCCGGGATGCGCAGTACGTCCACCGGGCGGCCATGGCTGCGGCCGCGGAACTCCGACCACGTGCCGTCATGGAAGAACACCCCGGTCAGCGTCTTGGCCAGGGCCCGCATCGAGCCGAAGTCGCCGTAGTAGCCCTGCCGCTCGCGGGTGACCGCGGCGTGCACCGCGTGGTGGAAGTCGTCGCTCCACTGGCCGGTCAGCCCGTACCCGCCGGCCTCCCGCGAGCTGACCAGGCGCGGGTCGTTCAGGTCGGACTCGGCGATCAGCACCAGTTCCCGGTTCAGCCGGGTGCCGAGCGACTGCACCTCGACCGCGAGTTCCTCCAGGAAATGCAGCGCCCGGTGGTCCTCGAACGCGTGCACCGCGTCCAGCCGCAGCCCGTCCAGGTGGTAGTCGCGCAGCCACATCAGCGCGTTCCCGATGAGGAACTGGCGCACCTCGTCGGAGCCGGGCTGGTCCAGGTTCACCGCTGGCCCCCACGGGGTCAGGTGCGCGTCGGTGAAGTACGGGCCGAACTCGGCCAGCCGGTTGCCGATGCCGACATGGTTGTAGACCACGTCGAGCAGCACCCCGAGCCGCCGGGCATGGCACGCGTCCACGAACCGCTTCAGCCCGTCCGGGCCGCCGTACGGCTCGTGCACCGCCCACAGGTGGATGCCGTCGTAGCCCCAGCCCCAGCGGCCCGGGAAGCTGGCCACCGGCATCAGCTCGACCATGTCCACGCCCACGTCACGGAGATGGTCCAGACGGCCGATGGCGGCGTCGAACGTGCCCTCCGGGGTGAACGTGCCGACGTGCAGCTCGTAGACGACCGCGCCGCGCAGCGGGCCGCCCCGCCAGCCCTGGTCGGTCCAGCCGAACGCGGCCTGGTCGTAGCTGCGGCTCAGCCCCTGGCTGCCGGCGGCTGCCGCGGTGACCGCGGGTCAGCCAGCGGCTCACCGCCGTCCAGCCGGAACCCGTAGTCGGCCCCGTCCTCCGCGCCCGGCACGGTGGCTTCCCACCAGCCCTCGGCCGCGGCCGGGCTCATCGGCAGCAGCTGCTCCGCGCTGCCCACCTCGGCCGGGAGCCTGATCTGCAGCCCGACCGCCCCGGCGGCCGGGGCCCACACCCGGAACAAGCTCACGTCCGCACCTCAGGAAACATCATCAGCCACCGGGGCCGCCGCGTCGAGATCCGCGGCGGGTGATCCGGCGGGGACCAGCAGGGCCACCGGCTGGCGTTCGGTAAGGCTGGACAGCAGCGGGCTCGGGCCGGGATGCGTGGCCCCGGTCAGCAGGTCGAGCCAGGGCCCGGGAGGCAGCGGCAGCACGGTGCCGGCCCAGCCGCCGCGGCCGCGCAGCCCGGCCGGCAGCCGGGTGGCCACGGTGACCACCGGGCCGCGGCCGAACGCTACGGCGTGCCCGGCGGCCGGGCCCTCGGCGGCCAGCGGCTGGTAGCCCGAAGCGAACCAGTCCGGGTGGGCCCGCCTCAGCCGCAGCGCGGTGGCGGTGACCAGCAGCTTCTCGCCGTCCAGGCTGGCCGTGGGCCGGCCTGCCAGCTGCGCGGCCAGCAGCTCACGGCGGGGCGCGAAGTCCACCGGGTGCCGGTTGTCCGGGTCGACCAGGGCCAGGCCGGCCAGCTCGCAGCCCTGGTACACGTCGGCCGCCCCGGGCATGGTGAGCTGGACCAGCTTCATGCCCAGCGAGTTCGCCCTGGCGTCCGGGCCCAGCGTGGTCACGAACCGGCTGAGCTGGCCGGCCAGCTCGTCGTCGTCCAGCGCCTGCTCGGCGAACGTGAGCACCATCGACTCGTACTCGGTGTCCGGGCCCGTCCACGAGGTCCGCGTCTTGGCCTCGCGCATCGCCTTGACCAGGTATTCGGTCAGCCGGTCCCGGCCCAGCGGCCAGGCGCCGGCCAGCGTCTGCCACATCAGGTACTCGGTGTCCGGATCCGGCGACCAGCCCGCTGGCCAGCGCTGCCGCGCGGTCGTGCCAGCGGGTCACCTCGGCCAGCCAGGCCTGCGGGATCTCGGCCAGCACCGCGAGCCGGGCCCGGACATCCTCCTGGCGCTTGGTGTCGTGCGTGGACAGCGTGGTCAGCGTGCCGGGCCAGTCCTGGGCCAGCCGGGCGGCGAACCGGTGGAACTCGGCCGGGCTCCAGCCGAACCGGTCCGGGTCGCCGCCGACCTCGTTCAGCGCGGTCAGCCGGGACCACCGGTAGAACGCGGTGTCCTCCACCCCCTTGGCCATCACCGGCCCACAGACCTGCTGGAACAGGGTGACGAACGGCGCGGGCCCGGACCGGGCCAGCTCGCTGACCGCGGCCAGCAGCGGGTGCAGCCGCTCCGGCAGCCGGGTCCGGGCCGCCGCGGCGGCCTGGTCCAGGACAGCGGCCGACTCCGCCGGGGCGGGCTCGCCGGGCACCACGTAGGCCCGGTACACCGGCATGGCCGTGAGCAGTTCGGTGAGCACGGCCCCGACGTCGCCAGCCGGGTGGCCGGGCCCGGCCGGGTGCCCGGCCGCGCTGGCCAGCCGGGTCAGCCGGGTCAGCCGGGCCACCTCGGCGGCCAGCGCGTGCTCCGCTTCCTCCCGTTTGGCCGCCTCGGCCACCGGGGCGAAGGCCGGCCCGCCGCCGGTGAACCGCACGTACCCGGCGGCCAGCGGCCCGGCCCCGGCCGGGTCGAGGAACAGGCCGCCGACGGCGCCGAGACTGTCGTAGCCGGTGGTGCCGGCGCACGGCCAGTCGGCGGGCAGCCGTTCGTCCCCGCACAGGATCTTCTCCGTGCACACCCAGAGCCCGCCGGCCCGCCCGGCCAGCCGGCGCAGGTAGCCGCGCGGGTCGGCCAGCCCGTCCGGATGATCCACCCGGAGCCCGTCGATGAGGCCCTCGGCGACCAGGCCGAGGATCACCGCGTGGGTGGCCTCGAACACGTCCGGGTCCTCCACCCGGACCGCGATGAGCGAGCTGATGTCGAAGAACCGCCGCCAGTTCAGCTCGGTGGCGGCCAGCCGCCAGTCGGCCAGCCGGTAATGCTGCACGGCCAGCAGGCCGGGCAGCGGCTGCCCGGCCGTGCCCGGCCGGACCGGGAACACGTGGTCGAAGTAGCGCAGCACCGGCTCGCCGTCCTGCTCGCCCAGCTTCAGGTCGGCCAGGCAGGCCGCCACCGGGCCGCCCAGCACCGGCAGCAGCAGCCGGCCGTCCTGGGCCGCCCAGTCCACATCGAACCAGGACGCGAACGGCGAGCCCGGCCCGTCCCGGAGCACCGCCCACAGCGGCCGGTTCAGCGACTCGGGCACCGGGACGGCCATGTGGTTGGGCACGATGTCCACGACCACGCCCAGCCCGGCCATCCGGAACCGGCGCACCATGTCCCGGAACGCGCCCTCGCCGCCCAGGTCGGCCGATACCCGGGAGTGGTCCACCACGTCGTAGCCGTGCCTGGAGCCCGGGGTGGCCTGCAGGATCGGCGACAGGTAGACGTGGCTTACGCCCAGGTCGGCCACGTAGTCAGCGATGGCCGCGGCGGCCGCGAAGCCGAAACCCGGCTGGAGCTGCAGCCGGTACGTGGAGTCCGGCGCCCCACCATGGGGTTCAGGCACGCCCGAGGACCTGCATCGAGCGGCTGGGAATCGGGACGGCGTCGCCCGGCTTGACCGCGGGCGCGTCCGGCACCGCGCTCAGCGGCAGCGCGGTGTCCAGCACCTTGACCCACTGCTCGCCGTACCGCTGCGGCGGGACGGTGAATTCCAGGTCCAGCTCGCTCGCGTTGAACAGGAGGAGGAACGATTCGTCCCGGATCCGGTCGCCGCGCGGGTCGGGCTCGGTGATCGCGTCGCCGTTGAGGAACACGGTGAGCGACTTGGCGAAGCCCGCCGCCCAGTCGTCGTCGGTCATCTTGTCCCCGGCCGGGGTGAACCACGCGATGTCGCTCAGCTGGTCCTGGCCGCCGCGGCCGCCGCGGCGGCCGCGGACCGCCTCCTGGCCGCGGAAGAAACGGCGGCGGCGGAACACCGGGTGCTCGGCGCGCAGCCGGATCAGCGTGCGGACGAAGTCGAGCAGGTCCCGGTCGCCTGGTTCCGCATCGTCCGGCCGCGGGGCGGCGGGCGCACCGCCGGGCGGCCAGTGCACCCAGGAAATCTCGGTGTCCTGGCAGTAGGCGTTGTTGTTGCCGTGCTGGGTGCGGCCCATCTCGTCGCCGGCCAGCAGCATCGGGATGCCCTGGGACAGCAGCAGGGTGCACAGGAAGTTGCGCTTCTGCCGGTCCCGCAGCGCGGTCACGGCCGGGTCGTCGGTGGGGCCCTCAGCACCGCAGTTCCAGGACCGGTTGTCGTCGCTGCCGTCCCGGCCGTCCTCGCCGTTGTCCCCGTTGTGCTTGTGGTTGTAGGAGACCAGGTCGGCCAGGGTGAACCCGTCGTGCGCGGTGACGAAGTTGACCGACGCCACCGGGCGCCGGGCGTCGCTCAGGTACAGATCGCTGGACCCGGTCAGCCGGGACGCGAACTCGGGCAGCGTGGCGTGCTCGCCCCGCCAGAAGTCACGCACCGTGTCCCGGTACTTGCCGTTCCACTCGGTCCACAGCGGCGGGAAGTTGCCCACCTGGTAGCCGCCCTCGCCGACGTCCCACGGTTCGGCGATAAGCTTGACCTGGGACACCACCGGGTCCTGCTGGCACATGTCGAAGAACGCGGACAGCCGGTCCACCTCATGGAACTGCCGGGCCAGCGCGGCGGCCAGGTCGAACCGGAAGCCGTCCACGTGCATCTCGGTGACCCAGTAGCGCAGCGAGTCCATGATCATCTGGAGCACGTGCGGGTGCCGCATCAGCAGGCTGTTCCCGGTGCCCGTGGTGTCCATGTAGAACCGCTGGTCGTCGCTGACCAGCCGGTAGTAGGACGCGTTGTCGATGCCGCGGAACGACAGCGTCGGGCCGAGGTGGTTGCCTTCCGCGGTGTGGTTGTACACCACGTCCAGGATGACCTCGATGCCGGCCTGGTGCAGCGTCCGGACCATCGACTTGAACTCCTGGACCTGCTCGCCACGGGCGCCGCTGGCCGCGTAGCGGTTGTGCGGCGCGAAGAACCCGACGGTGTTGTAGCCCCAGTAGTTGGCCAGCCCGCGCTCTTCCAGGACGGCGTCGCTGACGAACTGGTGCACCGGCATCAGCTCGATGGCGGTGACGCCCAGCCCGCGCAGGTGGTCGATGACCGCGGGATGGGCCAGCCCCTGGTACGTGCCGCGCTGGGCGGCCGGCACGTCGTGATGCAGCTTGGTCAGCCCGCGCACGTGCGCCTCGTAGATCACCGTCTCGTGGTACGGGGTACGCGGGTGCCGGTCGTTGTCCCAGCTGAAGAACGGGTTGATGACCACGGACCGGGGCACGTAGGGCGCCGAGTCGGTGTCGTTGCGGCCGTCCGGCTCGCCGAACGGGTAGGCGAATACGGCCTGGTCCCAGGTCACGCTGCCCTCGATGGCCTTGGCGTACGGGTCGAGCAGCAGCTTGGCCGGGTTGCACCGGTGCCCGGCCGCCGGGTCGTAAGGCCCGTGCACCCGGTAGCCGTACCGCTGGCCGGGCCCGATGCCGGGCAGGTAGCCATGCCAGACGAAGCCGTCCACCTCGTGCAGCGGCACCCGGGTCTCGGCCCCGTCCTCGGCCAGCAGGCACAGCTCCACGCGCTCCGCCACTTCCGAGAACAGGGCGAAATTGGTGCCCACCCCGTCATAGGTAGCGCCGAGCGGGTAACTGCCGCCCGGCCAGACCAACGCGTCCTGCGCCACCGGTCCCATCCCTGGATTGTGTGCCGTCCGCCCCGCCCCCGCCGTGCCCGGCCGCCCCGGCTCCGCGGCCACCGGTGACGTTGCGACCATAGCGCGCCTGTCGCCGGGTCATGAAGTGCCCCGGCGGCAGGCGGTCAAACCAGGGTGGCCAGTGGGACGGGGGTGGCTGGGCGGGAACCGGCCGCCCGGCGGCACGGATCAGGTGTCCCGGATGATTTCCCTGATCAGCTTCGTGGTCCCGGCCGGGGTGAGCGCCTCCGCGCTGAGCCGGTTCATAATCTCCAGATAGTGATCGACATCACTGCGCCGCTCCAGGTACAGGGCGCTGGTGAGCTGCTCGATGTAGACCACGTCGGGCAGGTCGGGCTCGCCGAACCGGAGCACCGTGAACGAGCCGCCCGCCGCCGCGTGGCCGCCCCGGCGGAACGGCACCACCTGGAGGGTGACCTGGTTCAGCCCGGCCACCTCGAGCAGCCGGTGCAGCTGCCCGCGCATCACGTCCCGGCCGCCGACCGGGCGGCGCAGCGCCGCCTCGTCCATCACCGACCACACTTTGGGCGGGGTCGAGCTGGCCAGCAGGTCCTGGCGGGCCATCCGCAGGCTGACCCGGCGGTCGATCTCGGTCTCCGGCGCGGCCCGGTGGCCCAGCATGGTGACGGCCCGTGCGTAGCCCTCGGTCTGGAACAGGCCGTGCACGAACTGCAGCTCGAACGTCCTGATCAGCGACGCCGCGGCCTCCAGGCCCAGGTACGTCTCGAACCAGTCGGGGGTGATATCGCCGTACTGCGTCCACCAGCCCTGGTTGCTGGCCTGCCGGGCCAGCGACAGCAGCCCGGCCCTGGTCTGCTCATCGGTCACCCCGTACAGGGTGAGCAGGTCAGCCACGTCGCGGAGCTTGCAGCCGACCCGGCCGTGCTCCAGGCGGCTGATCTTCGACCGGGACGCCCGGATCTCGTAACCGGCCTCATCCGGGGTGATCCCGGCCGCTTCACGGAACCGGCGCAGCTGAGCCCCGAGCATCATCCGGACGACGGTCCCGCCGGCCCGGCTCCCGCCTAGTACGCCCGAGGGCTTGTCGTCGGCTGGATGCACGGCTGTCATCCCAGCTCCCGGCTCATCCCAGCTCCCGACCCGATGGAATCACGGCCCTCACACCTAACCCCCCCGGCCGATGCCAGACACGGTGCCCGTGGATGAGTCAGGGCGCGCAAATCTGCCAGCAGCGCGCGGCCCGCCATCCGGGCGGGACACACAGAGCACGATATCACCGAGCCGGGGGCGTGTCCCGGGTCGCAATGCCGCGATTTTCCGCGCCCGGGGCACCCGTCACAGGTCGTCGAACTCGCCCTGCTTGATGGCGGTCAGGAACGCGGCCAGGGCAGGCCGCGGGTAGACCAGCGCCGGGCCGGACGGGTACCGGGAATTGCGCACCGCGATCGCGCCATCCGGCAGCTCAGCCATCTCCACACAGCTCCCGCTGGGGTTGCTGATGCTGCTCTTACGCCAGCGCACAGCGAGCTCACCAGCCGGGATGCCGCTCTGAATCTGCAACTGTTCCTCCTGGGCCGCCGGGAAAACGCGTTACCCCCGGGAATGGTCCTGCGGTCAGATGATCACTTGCAACGTGCAGCCTAACAGATCAGATGCACGTGCAGATGGAATGTGCAGGGGACGTTGCAAACGAAACGTGCATAAGGCAGGATACGTGCAGCGACGTAGCCCTCCCCCTGGACGACGACGGGACCACTCACAAGCCGATGAGAGCGCACCCATTGCGGCTGGCTGGAACCATGGGCCGGGACGTGCGCTGGGACTGGCTGGCCCCCGCCGTGAGCATGGCCGCGGCGGTGAGCGGGATCCACCCGCTGGCCGCCGACCATGCCGCGCTGGACTGGACCTGCTACCCCCGGCTGGCCACCCGGACGCCGCGCTCCGACGCGCAGTCGGTCAGCGCGGCCCGCGACTTCGGCCTGGCCACCCTGCGCCGCTGGGCGGTGGCCGACCGCACCGACGACATCGCGGTTGTGCTGTCCGAGCTGCTGACCAACGCCCTGCGGCACGCGGAGCCGGAGCGGCCGCACCGGGTCCGGGTGGCGCTGGTCCAGCCGGCCCGGTTCGTGCTGGTCGTGGTGGCCGACCCGGGACGCCAGGTGCCGGTGCTCCGGGAGCCGGACTATCTGGCCGAGAGCGGCCGCGGGCTGCACGTGATCAACGCGCTCAGCGACAGCTGGGGCTGCACCACGCCCACCGACACCGGGAAGGCGGTCTGGGCCCTGTTCGGGGTGCACTTCTCCCGGCCCCGGCCGGTCCCGGCGTGGTTTTCCGCGCCGGGCCGGGCCATCACCGCGGACTAGTTGTGAACGCTCCCAGCACCCTCACCCGGGGCGCTGCGTGACGGGGAGCACCTGGCGGGGCAGCGTGGGTGCGGTGCGCCGCCGCTGCCACTCCCGCGGGTAGCCGAGCGAGACCTCCAGGAACGGCACCCCGTCGTACCAGGTGGTCCGCGGGATGTGCAGGTGCCCGTAGACGGCGGCCGCGGCCCGGTACCTGACGTGCCACCCGGCCGTCCGGGTGGTGCCGCACCACTGGGCGAACTCCGGGTAGCGCAGCACCCGGGTCGGCTCCCGGACCAGCGGCCAGTGGTTCACCAGGACGGTCGGCAGGCTGGGATCCAGCCCGGCCAGGCGCCGCTCGGTGAGCTCGACGCGGGCCTGGCACCAGGCCTCCCGGCTCGGGTACGGGTCCGGGTACAGGAACCGCTCGTCGCTGCACACCACGCCGGTCGCCTGGGCCCGGGCCAGCGCCTCGGCCCTGGTCCGCGCCCCGTCCGGGCGGAACGAGTAGTCGTAGAGCAGGAACAGCGGCGCGATGACGGCCGGCCCGCCCGCCCCCGGCCAGACGCAGAACGGATCCTCCGGGGTGAGCACGCCCAGGCCGCGGCACACCTCGACCAGCCGCTGGTAGCGCTGCTCGCCGCGGAGCCGCACCGGGTCCCGCGGGTGGGTCCACAGGTCATGGTTCCCGGGCACCCAGATGACCCGGGCGAACCGCTCGCTGAGCGTGCCCAGCGCCCACTCGATGTCGGCCAGGAACTCGCCGGTGTCCCCGGCCACCAGCAGCCAGTCCGCGGCCGGGCCGGGCCGCAGCCGGGCGACCAGGTCGCGGTTCTGCGGGTAGGCCACATGCAGGTCGCTGACCGCGAGCAGCCGGGGCGCCGAGTCAGGCATCAGCCCACGTCGGCCAGTTCCGAGGTCCACATCACGATCCGGGTCCGGTCGCCGCGGAACAGGTCGCGGGCGTACTCGACCGGCCGGCCGTCCCGGACGTAGGCGACCCGCTCGACCAGCATGAGCGGGGCGCCCTCCCGCACCTCGAGCACCTCGGCCTCGCGGGCCCCGGCGGTGACCGGTTCCAGGCTCTCCCGGGCCCGGTACGGGCGGAGCTGGTACTTCTCGTCGAGCAGCTCGTACAGGGAGCCATCCAGCCGGCCGGCGAGCAGCCCGGGGCACAGCGCGGCCGGGAACACCGAGTGCTCCACCGCGATCGGCCGCCCGTTGCCCAGCCGGACCCGGCGGACCTCCGTCACCGGGTCGCCGTCGGCCAGGCCGAGCGCGGCGGCCGCGGCCGGGCCCGCGGCCCGCGCCGTGGCGGACAGCACCCGCGCCCCGGCCACCATGCCGTGCCGGCGCAGCTGCTCGGAGAACCCGGCCAGCGTGGTCCGGTCCTGTTCCAGCTTGCCCTCGGCCACGAACGTGCCACCGTTGCGGCCCACCGCACGGACCACCAGCCCGCGCCGGGCCAGCGTGGCCAGCGCGTGCCGCAGCGTCATCCGGCTGACCCCGAGCCAGGCGGCCAGGTCGTGCTCGGTGGGCATCCGGTCGCCGGGCCGGAGCTGGCCGGCCGCGATCGCCTCGGCCAGCCACTCCTCGATCTGGCCGTGGGCCGTGCTGCCCGGCTCCTTGACGATCACCGGGCGGCTCAGCCCGGCCAGTCCGGGTTCCGGCGGCCGGCTGGTCACTGCTCCGACGGGACCAGCGGCGCGTCATCGCCGGCTGGCGCGACCACCGGCGCGAAGTGCTTGCGCCGCCCCACGGCCAGGTAGTAGATGACGCCGATCACGACGATGAACGCGAACACCGACCACAGGATCGGGATGCCGTCCAGCCAGGACATGCCGAAGCTGAGCAGCCCGCCGGTCTGGTTCGGTTTCGGGTTGCTGGCCACCCGCGGCCAGGCGAAGTTGATGATCATCGCACCGCCGTAGAGCAGGGCCAGCACGTTGACCAGGATGCCCCACCGGCCCAGCCGGAACGGCGCGCTGACGTTCGGCCAGCCGCGCGCCCGGGCCCGCATCACGACCAGGTTGCCCAGGAAGTAGCTGAAGTAGATCAGCCCGGTGGCGGCGATGGCGATGATGCCCGCGCCGGAGTACTTGAGGAACGGCACCGCGGCCAGCAGCGCGACGATGATGCAGGCGAAGACCGGGGTGTGCAGCGTGGGCGAGACCTTGCTCCACGCCCGGGAGAACGGCAGCTGGTTGTCCCGGGACATGCCGAAGCAGAGCCGGATGGTGGCGGCCAGGATGGACAGGCAGCACACGAAGATGGCCGCGGACACCACCAGCAGGTAGATGGTGGCCAGCCAGGACGGGAAGTTGGCCTCGATCACGTTGGCCGGGTTCCAGCCCAGCCCGCCGTTGCCGGTGATCGCGGTGTGCAGGTTCGGGATGGCCATGAGCGTGGCCAGCAGGAACACGCCGCCGATGATGAACGCGCCGATGACCGCGTAGAGCACCGCCTTGGGCGCGGCCCGGCGCGGGTCCCTGGTCTCCTCGGCCAGCGTGGACGCGGTGTCGAAGCCGTAGATGACGAACAGGCTCATGAACATGGCGGCCAGGAACGAGGCCGGACCCACGTGCAGCCCGGCGCTGTCGGTCACCACGTGGAAGCCCTGGTGGTTGTGGAAGATCAGCAGCACCAGCGCGAACACGAACATGCCGAGGATCTCGAAGATCACCCCGGTGTTGTTGATCAGCGCGACCAGGCGGACCCCGTAGATGTTCAGCACGGTGATCACGACCAGCGTGATCAGCGCCACCACCAGCTGGGTGTGCAGGCTGGCCGCGTTCAGGCCGTGCCAGCCCAGCCCGTTCAGCGCCGGGATGAGTGCGATGGGCAGCGTGGCCACCACCGCGGTGACGGTCAGGATGCCGGCGAACAGGTAGATCCAGCCGGTGAACCAGGAGTAGGTCCGGCTGGACAGGTACTTGGTCCACTGGAACACTGAGCCGGCCACCGGGTAGTGGCTGGACACCTCGGCGAAGTTCAGCGCGACCAGGAACTGGCCGAGGGCCACCACCGGCCAGGTCCAGATGAACACGCCACCGATGGTGGTCAGGCCCAGCGCGAACAGGGTGAAGATGCCGGTGGACGGGGAGATGTAGCTGAACGCCACGGCGAACGAGCTGAACAGCCCGAGCGAGCGCTTGAGTTCTTGCTGGTATCCGAAGCGGGCGAGGTCGGCGGCATCCCGCTGCTGGTGGTCGGCCGGGATTTCGGGGCTGGTACTCATCGGCTGGTCCTCCCCTTGCCATGAGGCCGCACAGGTTGAGGCGAATCGTAGAAGCCAGGCCAACTTACTGTCTAGACCCTTTCCGGACGGGCCAGTAACCTGCGATCCAATGACAGAACTGGATGAACCGTCCGCGCTGTTCGACCGGGTGCCCTGCCTGGCCGGCATCCCGCGGACGATCACCCCGCTGCCCGGCGGGCTGACCAACCGGAACTACCGGGTGCTCACCCCGGACGGCTGTTTCGTGGCCCGGGTGTGGCAGCCGGGCGACCTGCTGGCCATCAACCGCGACCACGAGCACCACAACTCGGTGGCTGCCGCGGCCGCGGGCGTGGGCGCGCCGGTGCTGGCCTACCAGCCCGCCGACTGCCTGCTGGTGCTCAGGTACCTGGACGGCCGGACGCTGCGCAACGAGGACGTGGCCGACCCGGCCATGCTGCCCCGGATCGCCCGGGCCTGCCGGATGCTGCACGCCGGGCCACGGTTCGCGGGCGACTTCGACATGTTCGCGGTGCAGCGCCGCTACCTGGCCGTGGCCACCGGGCACGGGTTCAGGATCCCGGACGGCTACGCCGCGCTGGCCCCCCACGTCGAGGCGGCCCGGCGGGCCCTGGCCGTGCGCCACGCGGGCACCGTGCCGTGCAACAACGACCTGCTGGCGGCCAACTTCATCGACGACGGGCAGCAGATCTGGCTGATCGACTACGAGTACTCCGGCAACAACGACCCGTGTTTCGAGCTGGGCAACATCGCCGCCGAATGCCAGCTGCCCCCGGACGGCCTCACTGAGCTGGTCCGGCATTACTACGGGCGGGCGTTGCGTAACAAGATCGCGCGGGCCCGGATTCTCGGCCTGGTGGGCAAGTACGGCTGGACGCTGTGGGGGGCCATCCAGCAGGCCAGCAGCCCGATCCAGTTCGACTTCTGGGCCTGGGCCATGGCCCGTTTCGAATCGGCGGCCGCTGGGCTGACCAGCCCGGAGTTCGCCCGGCTGCTGGATGATGTGGTGCGCGATGACTGAGCGGTTCAGCGTCATCATCATCGGCGGCGGGGTGATCGGCACCAGCGTGGCCTATCACCTGGCCGGGCTGGGCTGCACCGACGTGCTGCTGGTGGAGCAGGGCCAGCTGTCCTGCGGCACCACCTGGCACGCGGCCGGGCTGGTCGGCCAGCTCCGCGCGTCGGAGAGCGGCACCCGGCTGGTGCAGTACTCCACCGAGCTGTACGGGCGGCTGGAGGCGGAGACCGGGCTGTCGGCCGGGTTCCGGCGCTGCGGCGGGCTGATCGTGGCGCGCACCCCGGAGCGGCTGACCCAGCTGCGCCGGACCGCGGCCGCGGCCGAGGCGTTCGAGCTGCGGGCCGAGCTGCTCACCCCGGCCCAGGCCGGTGCGCGGTACCCGCTGATGGACACCACCGACCTGGCCGGCGCGCTGTGGCTGCCGGACGACGGCACGGCCAACCCGACCGACCTGACGTACGCGCTGGCCCGGGGCGCACGGGACCGCGGCGTCACGATCCGGCAGCGGACCCGGGTGACCGGCATCCTGACGGCCGGCCAGGCGGTGACCGGGGTGCGCACCGCCGAGCACGGCGACATCGAGGCCGAGATCGTGGTGAACTGCGCCGGGCAGTGGGCCAAGCAGGTCGGCGGCTGGTGCGGGGTGACCGTGCCGCTGCACTCCTGCGAGCACTTCTACGTGGTCACCGAGCAGATCAGCGGGGTGGGCCGGGACCTGCCGGTGCTGCGTGACCCGGACGGCTGGACCTACTTCAAGGAGGAGGTGGGCGGCCTGGTGGTCGGCGGCTTCGAGCCGGACGCCAAGCCCTGGGTCTCCCCCGAGGACATCCCGCACCCGTTCGAGTTCCAGCTGCTGGCCGAGGACTGGGAGCACTTCGCGCCGCTGATGGAGCAGGCCCAGCGGCGCATCCCGGCGCTGCGCGAGGCGGGCATCAAGAAGTTCTACAACGGCCCGGAGAGCTTCACCCCGGACAACCAGTTCATCCTGGGCCCGGCCCCCAGGCGGCGGAACTTCTGGGTCGGCGCGGGGTTCAACTCGGTCGGCATCGCGTCCGCGGGCGGGGCCGGCCGGGCGCTGGCCCGGTGGATCGTGGCCGGCGATCCGGGCCTCGACCTGACCGCGGTCGACATCCGCCGGTTCGCCCCGTTCCACGGCAACAGCCGGTGGCTGCGCGACCGGGTCGGCGAGGTGCTCGGGCTGCACTACGCGGTGCCGTGGCCGAACCGGGAACCGGTCTCCGGGCGGCCGCTGCGGATCTCCCCGGTGCACGACGTGCTGGCCGGCCGCGGCGCGGTGTTCGGCAGCAAGATGGGCTGGGAGCGGCCCAACGTGTTCGCCCCGCCGGGGGTGCCGCCGGTCCTCAAGTACAGCTGGGACGCGCCCAGCTGGCTGCCCTGGTCGGCGGCCGAGCAGCGGGCGGCCCGCCGCGACGTGGCCATCTTCGACCAGACCTCGTTCTCCAAGTACGTGCTGGCCGGGCCGGGCGCCGAGCAGGCGCTGCAGTGGCTGTGCACGGCCGACGTGGCCGTGCCGCCGGGCCGGGTGGTGTACACGGGCCTGCTCAGCCCGGCCGGCTGCTACGAGTCCGACCTGACCGTGACCCGGCTCTCGGCCGAGGAGTTCCTGCTGGTCAGCAGCTCCGCCACGACCGAGCGGGACAAAGATCATATTGCCCAACGCCTGCCGGTGGGCACCGGCACCCGGCTCGTCGACGTGACCTCGGCGTACGCCGTGTTCGGCGTGATGGGGCCACGGTCCCGGGAGCTGCTGGCGGCGCTGTCCCGGGCCGACTTCAGCGACGCGGGTTTCCCGTTCGGTGCCAGCCGCCTGGTGGACCTGGGTTACTTCACGGTGCGGGCCACCCGGATCACCTACGTGGGTGAGCTGGGCTGGGAACTGTACGTGCCGGCCGAGTGCGCGGCTGGCGTGTTCGCCGCCCTGACCACCGCGGGCGCCGGGTTCGGCCTGGTCAACGCCGGCTACTACACGATCGAGTCGATGCGGCTGGAGAAGGGCTACCGGGCCTACGGCCGGGAGCTGACCCCCGAGTACAACCCGGTCGAGGCGGGCCTGCTGTTCGCGTGCAAGCTGCGCACGCCGGTGCCGTTCCTGGGCCGGGAGGCGGTGGAGAAGGCCCGGGCCGAAGGGCCCCGGCGGCGGCTGGTGTCGGTGGTGGTGGACGCCGGGCCGGCCGCTGGGCCGGTGGTCGCGCCGGCGGACGCGGGCCGATGCTGTGGGGCGGCGAACTGCTGCTCCGCGACGGGGTGCCGGCCGGCCAGCTGACGTCGGCGGCCTGGGGCGAGGCGCTGGGCAGCCCGGTCGGCCTGGGCTACCTGCGCGACCCGGCGGGCGGCGTGGTCAGCCGGGAGTTCCTCAGCGCGGGCCGCTACCAGGTCAACGTGGGCGGCGACGTCTACCCGGCCCAGGTCACCCTGCGCCCGCCGTTCGACCCGGACAACACCCGCGTCCGTTAGCTGACTGCGCGGCACCGGCCATGGCAGCATGCGCAGATGAAGAGCGCGCCGAGCTGGCTGATGCCGGGGCGGGACTGGCCGGTGCTGCGCGGTGTGCTGCCGGTCCGCCGGGCCACCCTCAGCCGGGACGTGCTGGCCGGGCTCACGCTGGCCGCGCTGGGCATCCCGGAGGTGCTCGGCTACGCCCGGATCGCGGGCATGCCGGTGGTCACCGGGCTGTACACGCTGCTGCTGCCGATGGCCGCGTTCGCCGTGCTGGGCGCGTCCCGGCACCTGGTCGTGGCGGCCGACTCGGCCACTGCCGCGCTGCTGGCCGGGGCGCTGGTCCGGCTGGCCGCGCCGCAGTCGGCGGCCTACGTAGCGCTGGCCGGGCTGACCGCCCTGCTCACCGGCGGGCTGCTGCTGCTGGCCCGGCTGGCCCGGCTGGGCTTCCTGGCCAACTTCCTGTCCCGCACCGTGCTGCTCGGCTTCCTCACCGGGGTGGGCATCCAGGTCGCCATCAGCCAGCTGCCGGACATGCTGGGCGTGACAGCGGCCAGCCCGCACACCGTGACCAAGCTGGCCGAGACGGTGCTCGCGCTGCCCCGCGCCCACCTGGCCACGGTGGCCGTGTCGGCCGGCGTGATCGTGGTCATGATGGCCGCCCGGATGATCACCCGCCGGATGCCGGGCGCGCTGATCGCGGTGACCGGGGCGATCATCGCCAGCTGGGCCGCTGACCTGGCCGCGCACGGGGTGGCCGTGCTCGGCCCGGTGCCCCGTGGGCTACCCGGGTTCGTGCTGCCCACGGTGCGGCTGCACGACGCGGTTGCGCTGCTCGGCACGGCCGTCTCGATCGGCATCGTCATCCTGGCCCAGAGCGCGGCCACCGCGCGCGCCTACGCGGCCAAGCACGGCGAGCCGTTCGGCACCGACGACGACCTGGCCGGGCTGGCCGTGGGGAATCTGGCCGCCGCGTTCACCGGCACGTTCGTGGTTAACGGCAGCCCGACGAAGACGCAGATCGTGGACGACGCGGGCGGGCGCAGCCAGCTCGCCTCGCTCACCACCGGCGCGATCGCGGTGGTCGTGCTGCTGGTCGCGACCGGGCCGCTGCGCTACCTGCCCATCGCCGCGCTGGCCGCGGTGGTGTTCCTGATCGGCGCCGAGCTGGTGGACGTGCGCGGGATGCGCCGGATCCGGGCCGTCCGGCGTGGTGAGTTCGCCGTGGCGCTGGTCACCGCGGCCGCGGTGATCGGGCTGAACGTGCAGTACGGCATCGGGGTGGCCATCGCCGCATCGATCATCGACCACCTGCGGCACAGCTACCGGCCGCGCAGCTACGTGCTGGTCAGGTCGGCGGCCGAGCACTGGCAGCCGACCGAGATCCAGCCCGGGGCGCGGACCGAGCCCGGGCTGGTAGTGTACCGGTTCGGCACCAGCCTGTACTTCGCCAACGCCAGCCGGTTCGTGGAGGACGTGGTCAGCCTGACCAGGCAGGGCGGCCCGCTGCGCTGGCTGGTGCTGGACGGCGTGGCCATCGGGGACGTGGACTACACCGCGTCGCTGGTGCTCAGCCAGGCCATCGCGCAGCTGCACCAGGCGCACATCACGGTGGTGATGACGAGCTGGGTGACCCCGGTGCGGGACCAGCTCCAGCACTACGGGATCACCGGCCGCAATGGGCCGGACAGGTACTTCGACACCCCGGGCGAGGCGCTGCACGCGTTCCGCGCCGCGCCCGGCTGAACCGGGCTCATCCCGGCGGCCCGGCGATCCGGCCCGCCGCGCAGCCGAACTCGATGCGCGAGCCCCCGGGCCCGGGCGCGGACCCGGTCAGCGTGACCGTGTCGCCGTCGGCCAGGTAGCCGTGCGGCTGGCCGTCGCGCAGGATGAGCGGGTCCCGGCCACCCGCGGTCAGCTCGAGCAGGCAGCCCATCTCGTCCCGGCGGAACCCGGACACCGTCCCGGACCCGTACAGGTCGCCGGTGCGCAGCGCGGCCCCGTTCACGGTCAGGTGCGCGAGCTGCTGGGCCGCGGTCCAGTACATGCGCCCGAACCGCGGCCAGGACACCGGCTGGCCGTTGATGCTCACCTCCAGCTCGATGTCCAGCCCCCACGGCTGGCTGGCCCGCAGGTAGCCCAGCGGCGGCGGGTCCTGGGCCGGCGGCATGACCCGGGCCTGCTCCAGGGCGGCCAGCGGGACGACCCACGGCGAGATCGTGGTCGCGAACGACTTGGCCAGGAACGGGCCCAGCGGCCGGGATTCGAACGCCTGGATGTCGCGGGCACTCCAGTCGATCAGCAGCACCACGCCGAACACGTGGCTGGCGAACTCGTCGATCGGCACCGGCTGCCCGGGCGCGGAGCCGGTGCCGACCACGAAGCCGAGTTCGGCCTCGAAGTCGAGCTTGCGGGTGGGCGCCAGGTCGGGCCGGGCGTGCCCGGGCGCGATCTGGCCGCGCGGCCGCTGCACCGGGGTGCCGCTGACCACCACGGTGCCGGCCCGCCCGTGGTAGCCGACCGGCATCTCCCGCCAGTTGCGGGCCAGGCCCGGGTCGTCCGGGCGCAGGATCCGGCTCGCGTTGGTGGCGTGCTCCAGCGAGGAGTAGAAGTCGGCGAAATCCGCGACCTCGAACGGCAGGTGCAGGGTGGCCTCGGCGATCGGTACCGTCCCGGTGAGCTGCCCGCCCCGGATGAAGCCGAGCAGCCGCTCCCGGGTCCGCTGCCAGGCCCGCGGGCCGCGGGCCATGAAGCTGTTCAGCGACGGTGCCGCGAAGACCGGGTCGCCGAACGCCCGTTCCAGGTCGATGATGTGCGTGCCGAGGCCAGCCCCGACCCGCGGCCGGTCCGCTCCGCGGGAGAACACGCAGTACGGCAGGGCATGCTCGGTGAACGTCGTTAACGTCAAGGAATGTCCAGTGAGATCGCGAAAGTGAAGCGGTCGCCACGGTAGTGGATCCGGGCGACGTCGACCGGGACGGACCCAGCGGCATAGGTCACATTTTCCGAAAGCAGCACCGGGCTGAGCACGCCCACCTGGAGCAGCGCGGCCAGCCCGGCGTCCGCGGTGCGCGCCGACACCTCGTTGTCAATCCTGGTCAGCGGCAGCGCCAGCGCATCCCGGAGCAGCTTGGTCACCGGCGCCTGGGCCAGGTCGCCGTCACTGATCTGGGCGGCGTGCTCGGGGCGCAGGTAGTTCTCCGCGTAGCTGACCGGCTCGCCGCCGTCCAGCCGGAGCCGCCGGATCAGCACCGCGGGCCCGGTGATGCCGAGCCGGGCGGCCGGGGTGGCGGCCGCCGGGACCTGATCCCGGCCCAGCACCCGTACCTCGTCGCTGGCCTGCTGGGCCAGCACCGCGTCGGCCGAGCCGAGCACCCGCAGCGCGCGGGAGCGCAGCGCCGCCGGGTTGACGAATGTGCCGCGCCGCCGGTGCCGGGTGATCAGCCCGTCGGCGGCCAGGGCGCCGAGCGCCTGGCGCACCGTGCTCAGGCTGACGCCGTAGTGCCGGGCCAGCGCCACCTCGGTCGGCAGCCGGGTGGCGCCGTCCTGGCCGGCGCCGAGGATGGCCGCGCGCAGGCTCTGCGCCAGCTGGTACCACAGCGGCAGGCTGCCGGAGAACCGGGACGGCGCCAGGGCCAGCAGGCCCGCCCCGGCGGGCCGGGCGGGCGGGGCGGGCGGGATGGCCGGGGTGGCCGGGGCGGCCGGGGCGGGCATTACCGGTCAGCGCGGAACATCCGGGGCAGCCCGGCCCACACCGCGTCGTAGTCCGGCTGCCGGTGCCCGGCCTGCATCGCCTGCCGGGTCGGGATGATCATCCACCGGCTCTCGAACATGACCGCCAGCGTCCCGGTGACTTTCTGCGGCGCCAGGTCGGCCGAGCTGGCCCGGGTGAACGTCTCCAGGTCCGGCCCGTGCGCGTTGAACGTGTTGTGCAGGCTGGCCCCGCCGGGCAGGAAGCCCCCGGCCTTGGCGTCGTACTCGCCGTGCACCAGGCCCATGAACTCGGACATGATGTTGCGGTGGAACCAGGGCGGCCGGAACGTGTCCTCGCCAACCAGCCAGCGTGGCGGGAAGATCACGAAGTCCACGTTGGCCAGCCCGGGCAGCTCGCTCGGTGAGGTGAGCACGGTGTAGATCGACGGGTCGGGATGATCGAAGCTGACCGTGCCCAGGACCATGAAATTGGCTGTGTCGTACTTGACCGGCGCGTAATTGCCGTGCCAGGCGACCACGTCCAGCGGCGAGTGGTCGTAGTCGGCCGCCCACAGGTTCCCGCCGAACTTCTGCACCACCTGCACCGTGGTGGCGCGGTCCTCGAACGCCGCCGTGGGGGCCAGGAAGTCACGCTCGCCGGCCAGCCCGTTGGCGCCGATCGGGCCGCGCTCGGGCAGCGTGAACGGTGCGCCGTAGTTCTCGCACAGGTAGCCGCGGGCCGGGCCGCCGGGCAGCTCCACCCGGAACCGGATGCCGCGCGGGATGACCGCGATCTCCCCCGGCCGCAACCGCAGCGGGCCGAGTTCGGTGTGCAGCACCAGGCCGCCGAGCTGCGGCACGAACAGCAGTTCCCCGTCCGCGTCCACGAAGTACCGGTCGGTCATCGACGCGCTGGCCGCGTACAGGTGGATCGCCATCCCGCTCCGGGTCCGGGCGTCCCCGTTCCCGGCCACCGTGAACAGCCCGTCGATGAAATCGGCCGGGCCGCCGGGCAGCGGCAGCGGGTCCCAGCGCAGCCGGTTGGGGTCCGGCTCGACCTCGTCGAACGGCCCGGACCGCAGCGCCCCGTTGCCGATCCGGCTGAACCGGGGGTGGGCCGCGGACGGCAGCATCCGGTATACCCAGGTGCGCCGGTTGGCCGCCCGCGGCTGGGTGAACGCGGTGCCGCTGAGCTGCTCGGCGTACAGGCCCAGCGGGGCCCGCTGCGGGGAGTTGCGGCCGGCGGCAGCGCCCCGGGCACCGCCTCGCTGACGAACTCGTTGCCGAAACCGGGCTGGTAGCGGTAATCGTCGGTGACCACGGCGGCTGCGGGCATGATCCCTCCAGCTTTCTTGCTATTCCTACGCTCAATAGGAGCATTCTGGCCGTGGGCAACACTGTACCGAGCGGTGCCGCCGCCGCGGCAGAAGCCGTGGGTTTACGGGACATGGATCGAGAGAAGCGTCCTGGACAACCTCGGGTTGGAATCGTGCCGATCGCGGGCGCGCGGCCGGATCGAGCCTCCGACGTCCGCTGCTGGGTGGAGGCCAGGCCCGCGTGGCACCCCGCCGTCCTCTATCCGAGCGTGAGCATCGCCTCGGTGACCTCACCGGCCGCCGCATCGGGGATCGCCGTGGCGGCCTCCTTGAGGACGAGCAGCCGTGCCCCGGGGATCTCGCGCGCGATCGCCTCGCCGTTGCCGACGGGGAAGAACCGGTCGCGGCGGCCGTGGACGACGAGCGTGGGGACCTCGATCCCAGGCAGGCGCTCGCGCCAGCGGGGTTTGCAGTCGAGCCTGGAAAACACCATGCCCATCTGGTTGGCCATCTGGACCGGGGGTGCGGTGCCGGGCGTGCGGTCCCAGATGCGCGCAGCGATTGCGCGCGCGGCGACGGGGTCGTCGCCGAGGATCTCCGCGCCGGCGGCGGCGAACTCCGCAACTGCCTCGCGGTCGGTCCAATCGGGCATCGGACGCGCGAACAGCCGGCTCATCGTCGCCTGGTCATGGCCGGGGAGGTCATCGTCGGGCGGGCCGGGGGCAACCGCGCGGGTGCCGACCAGGGTGAGCGCCGCGAACGCGCCCGGATGGTCGAGCACGGCCACCTGGGCGACCATCCCGCCGACGCCGATCCCCGCGAGGTGCGCAGGCCGCCCGCCGAGCGCGTCAGCAAGGGCCGCCGCGTCCGCGGCGAGGCCGCGCAGGGTGTAGGCGGGCGCCTCCGGGTCCGTCGTCGTCGACTCCCCGCTATCGCGCAGGTCGTAGCGCACCACACGGCGCCCGCCAGCGGCGAGGCGCCCGCAAAGCGCGTCGGGCCAGGAGAGCATCGTCGTCCCGCCCGCGAGCAGGACGAGTGGCGCGTCGTCGTCACCGAACGACTCGATGCCCAAGGCGATCTCATTGGCGTTGACAGTGGTCATCGGATCACCGGGAGACGTCGTAGGTCAGGTGCGTCGCGGCCGATGTCGAGATCACGCTCCGCTGCACCAGCGTGCGCGGCGCTCCGCCGGTGAACACTGGTGTCCCGGCGGCCAGCACGATGGGCGCGAGGTGCAGCGTGTCGACCAGCCCGGCGTCGAGCGCCGAGCGGATCGTGGCGGGCTGGGGTCGGGCCCGGTGACGAAGCCGTCGAGGGAGACCGAGATGTCAGCGATGATTCGAGTCATGCCAGGGCAGACCCGGTCCGCCGCCCAAACTCACCGCTCACGCAGGAAGCGTGTGGCGGATGCGAACTCGATAGCACGACGTGCGAGGCGGCACGTCGGACGGAGCGGACGATCGCCCCGAGTACCTCAGAGGCGCATATGCACAGGTCAAAGGGGATGGCCTCTTTGGTGCCCGGAATGGCCAGTTCTAGGCGGGCAGCCTGGGCAGCAGGCCGAGCCCGGCCTGGCTCATCTCCTCGGCCTGGCCCGCGGGCAGCGGCCCGGACAGCAGGTAACCCTGCCCGTACCGGCAGCCCATCGACACCAGCAGGTCCCGCTGCACCTCGCTCTCGATGCCCTCCGCCACCACGGTCAGCCGCAGCGTCCGGGCGATCCGGACGATGACCTCCACCAGGGCCTGCCGCTGCCGGGACACCGCCATCCCGTCCACGAACGACTTGTCGATCTTGAGCACGCTGATCGGCAGCTCGCGCAGGTAGCTCAGTGAGGAGTAGCCGGTGCCGAAGTCGTCGATGGCCAGCCGGACGCCCATCCGGCGCAGCTCGGCCAGGTCGGCCCGGATCCGCTGGTCCGGGCGGAGCAGCACGCTCTCGGTCAGCTCGAGCAGCAGCGCCGACGGGGACAGGCCGGAGGCGGCCAGCACGCGGCGGACGCCGGGCACGAAGCCCGGGTCACGGAGCTGGCGGGCGGACACGTTCACGCTGACGTACCGGGGTGGCTGGTGCGGCGCCCGCTGCTCGCGGCGCACCGTGTCGGCCGCGGCCCGGTCCAGGACCCAGGAGCCAAGCGGGATGATGTGCCCGGTCTCCTCGGCCACCGCGATGAACTGCTCGGGCGGGATCATGCCCCACTTCGGATGCGGCCAGCGGGCCAGCGCCTCGAAGCCGACCACGTCCCCGCTGGCCAGCTCCACGATGGGCTGGTAGACCACGGTGAAGCCGGACCCGGCGATCGCGATGTCCAGGGCGGCCTGCAGCTCGCGGCGGCGGCGGATGCCCACGCTGAGTACTGGCTGGTACCGGCGCCACTGCCGTTTGCCGGCCGCTTTCGCCGCGTACAGCGCCAGGTCGGCCTGCCGGACCAGGTCCCCGGAGCTGGTGTCGCCCGCCGAGCTGGCCACGCCCACCGTGGCGGTGGCGGTGGCGGCGCCCGCGGCCAGCGGGAACGGCTCGCCGAACGCGGTCACGATGGTCTCGGCCAGCGTGTCCGCTGCCGCGCTGTCGGCCGCGTCGGGCAGCAGCAGCGCGAACTCGTCGCCGCCCAGCCGCGCCACCTGGCCGCTGCCGCCGGCCAGCGCGATCAGCCGGGTTCCTGTGGCCACCAGCAGCTCGTCGCCGGCCGAGTGGCCCATCGTGTCATTGATCAGCTTGAAGTCGTCCAGGTCGACGAACAGCACGGCGACCACCGCCCCGGTCCGCCGGGCGCGGACCAGCGCGCGCACCACCCGGTCGTGGAACAGCACCCGGTTGGGCAGCCCGGTCAGCGAATCATGGAACGCCCGGTACTTGAGCTCGCGCTCCAGCTGGCGCTGCTCGGTCACGTCCCGCAGCGTGAGCACCAGGCCGCCCACGGTGGGCTCGTGCCGCAGGTCGCTGGACCTGACCTCGACTTCCACGTTCGCCCCGGCCCGGCTGGTGATCCGCCAGTCCTCGTCCGTGCCCGGGCGCAGCCGCATCTCAGCCAGCGCGCGGGCGATCTCGGCCTGCTCGCCAGGCTGCACCAGCTCGGTCAGCTGCGCCCCTTCCACCGTGACGTTGCCGAACAGGCTCCGGGCCGACGGCGTGGCGTACCGGATGCTGCCGTCGTCGTCCACGATCAGGATGACGTCCGAGGTGTCGTGGACCAGGGTGCGGAAGTACGCCTCGCTGTTGCGCCGCATGATCTCCCCGCTCAGCATGATCCGCTCGACGGCCAGCGCCACCTGGTGGGCCAGCAGCTCCAGCGTCCCGGCCATCGCGCCGAGGTCCGGCCGGGTGCCGAACGTGGCCAGCACCCCGAGCAGCGGGTCACCGGCCGGCCGGCCGGTGAGCGTGAGCGGGCAGAGCAGGACGTGGTCGGCGGCCGCCGGGGCACCGGCCTGCGGGCCGCCGAACCCGGCGGCGGGCCGCAGCTGGGACCCGGGCCGGCGCAGCGCGCCCAGCCACGCCCGAGCCACCTCCGGGGGCAGTTCGGGTGGCCCGGCAGGCTGCCACGGCGGCGCGCTGACCAGCCGGAGCGTGCCGTCGTCCAGCATAGCGAGCTGGACGGCCTGCGGGCGCGGCGCAGCGATGAGCGAGGTCACCGCGGCCCGCACCACCGCCGCGGCCTGCTCCTGGCTGGCCGCCGACGCGAGCGACTCGCCGGCCGCGCGCAGCACCTGGGTGCGGTTCAGTGCCTCGCGGAGCGAGCCGGTCGCGTCGGCCAGCCGGGAGATCACCAGCATGTACAGCACGGCCGAGCAGACCGCGACCACGGCCGCGTCGGGCAGGTGCCGGTCCAGCGCCTCGGTGAGCAGCACGGCCGGGGCGACCAGCGAGGTCACCAGGAGCAGGGCCAGCCGGACCGGGGTGCCCCTGGCCCGCTGCCGTGGCGCCGGCCGGGTCAGCCAGGTCATGCTGGGGTGCAGCGCTGCCGCCCCCCAGGCCAGGTACAGCACCGCCCAGCCGGCGCTCACCGCGAGCAGGCGGTGCAGCGAGCCGTCCAGCTCGAGCAGCCGGCTGTAGCCGATGTCGGCGGCCAGCAGCGCCGCGCCGCCCACGACGAGCAGCTGGACGGCCCGGGTGCGCCAGCCACCCGGGGCTACCAGCCGGGCCAGCAGGGCCAGGATCAGCACGTCACCGACCGGGTAGCTGACCCCGATGACCCGGCCCAGGCCGGACAGGCCGGCCGCCCTGGTATCCGGGAGCACCAGGTAGAGCCAGGCCAGCAGGGTGGCCCCGGCCGCTACGGTCAGCGCGTCGGCCAGGCTGCGCCGGTCGCGCCCGGTGGCCCGGCCCCAGATGAACAGGGCCAGCCCGGCCAGGTAGAGCGGGTAGGCGGCCAGGTAGCAGCCGTCCGCCGGGGACGGGAACGCGGGCGGCCGCCCGGCCCGGCCAGCGTGGGCCAGGGCCAGCAGCTGGCCGGCCAGCAGGCACAGGCTGCCCGCGGCCAGCAGCAGCCAGGGTGCCCGGCGGGCAGGCCGGTGCAGCACCGGGCCGGCCACCAGGGCGGTCGCCCCGGACAGCCCGAGCAGGCCCCAGGCCACCGCCCGCAGCCCGGGCAGCAGGTAGTAGGCCGCGGTGAGGAGCAGCATCCAGGCGGTGTAGCCCGCGATCACGTCCCGTTGCCGCAGCACCGCTTCCCCCTTGGGGTGCCGCGCAGGCATACCCGCGGGGCGCGGGCACACCTGCCACAGCTGGCCCACTTCGCTCTGTGGTAACGCTCTAAACAGAGCGTAACAGGAGGCCGTCCGGGCGGGATCCAGCTGCTGGTCAGCGGGCCGCGGCCGGCGGCGGTCAGCGGGCCGCGGCCGGCGGCGGTCAGCGTGGCCGGCGCGGGGGCTGGCCGGCTGGGCGGCCGGCCAGCCCGGCCCGGCGCAGCGCATCGGCCATGGCGCCACCGGCCGGCGCCGGGTCCCGCCCGGGCTGGTCCCGGCGCGGCTGGTCCCGCCCGGGCTGGTCCCGGCGCGGCTGGTCCCGGCGCGGCTGGTCCGGGGCCGGGCGGCCCTGGCGCGGCTGGTCCCGGCCGGGCCGGTCCCGGGCCGGCTGGCCTCCGCCGGGCTCATCGTCCAGCCGCATGCTGAGCGAGATCCGCTGGCGCGGGATATCGACGCTGAGCACCCGGACCCGGACCACGTCGCCGGACTTGGCCACCTGCCGCGGGTCGCTCACGAAGTCCCGCGACATCGCGGACACGTGCACCAGGCCGTCCTGGTGCACGCCCACGTCCACGAACGCGCCGAACGCGGCCACGTTGGTGACGACGCCCTCCAGCACCATGCCGGGGGCCAGGTCCTGCAGTGTCTCCACTCCCTCGGCGAACGTCGCGGTGATGAACGCCGGGCGTGGATCCCGACCCGGTTTCTCCAGCTCATGGAGGATGTCGGTGACCGTGGGCAGGCCGAACCGGTCGTCGGTGAAGTCCTGCGGCCGCAGCCCGCGGAGGACCGCGGTGTTGGCGATCAGCCCGGGCATGCCGGTGCCCGCAGCGGCCAGCATGCGCCGGACCACCGGGTAGGCCTCCGGGTGCACGCTGGAACTGTCCAGCGGATCGTCACCGCCCGGGATGCGCAGGAAGCCGGCGCACTGCTCGAACGCCTTGGGGCCCAGCCGGGGCACGTCGCGTAGCGCCCGGCGGCTGCGGAACGGCCCGGCGTCGTCCCGGTGCGCCACGACCGCGGCGGCCAGCCCCTCGCTGATCCCGGACACCCGGGCCAGCAGCGGGACGGACGCGGTGTTGACGTCCACCCCGACCGCGTTCACGCAGTCCTCGACTACCGCGTCCAGCGACCGGGACAGCCTGGTCTCGGCCACGTCGTGCTGGTACTGGCCGACGCCGATCGACTTGGGGTCGATCTTGACCAGCTCGGCCAGCGGGTCCTGCAGCCGCCGGGCGATGGACACCGCACCGCGCAGTGACACATCCATCCCCGGCAGTTCCCGCGAGGCATAGGCAGACGCCGAATACACCGACGCGCCCGCCTCGGACACCACGACCTTGGTCAGGTTCAGCTCTGGATGGGCCTTGATCAGGTCCGCGGCGAGCCGGTCGGTCTCCCGGGACGCGGTGCCGTTACCGATCGCGATCAGTTCCACCCGGTGGGCCGCGGCCAGCCTGGCCAGCGCCGCCAGGGCCGCATCCCAGCGCCGCTGCGGCTCGTGCGGGTAGACCGTGCTGGTGGCGACCGGCTTGCCCGTGCCGTCCAGGACGGCCACCTTCACCCCGGTGCGGAACCCGGGATCCAGGCCCATCGTGGCCCGGGTGCCGGCCGGCGCGGCCAGCAGCAGGTCGCGGACGTTGGCCGCGAACACCGCTACCGCCTCGTCTTCGGCCCGCTGCCACAGCCGCATCCGCAGGTCCACGCTCAGGTGCACCGCGATCCGGGTGCGCCAGGCCCAGCGGACCGTCTCGGCCAGCCAGCGGTCCCCCGGCCGGCCCAGCCCGGCGATCCCGGCCCGGGCCGCGATCCGGGTCTCGTACCCGGTGGGCGTGCCGTCATCCCCGGGGTCCATGGTCAGCTCGAGGACCTGTTCCTTCTCGCCGCGCATCAGGGCCAGGACGCGGTGCGAGGGCAGCGTGCGCAGTGGTTCGTCGAACTCGAAGTAGTCGGCGAACTTGGCCCCGGCCTGCTCGCCGCCCGGGCGGACCCGGGACACCAGCCGCCCGCGCGACCACATCAGCTCGCGCAGCTCGCCGATCAGGTCGGCGTCCTCGGCGAACCGCTCAGCCAGGATGGCCCGCGCCCCGTCCAGTGCCGCGGCCACATCCGGCACCCCCCGGCCCGGGGCCACGTAGCCGGCCGCGGCCTCCGCCGGGTCGTGCTCCGGGCTGGCCAGCAGCTGGTCGGCCAGCGGCTCGAGGCCCGCTTCCCGGGCGATCTGCGCCTTGGTCCGGCGCTTGGGCTTGAACGGCAGGTAGATGTCTTCCAGCCGGGCCTTGGAATCGGCGGCCATGATGCGCTCGGTGAGCTGGCCGTCCAGCTTGCCCTGGGCGCGGACGGACTCCAGGATGGCCGCCCGGCGCTCCTCCAGCTCCCGCAGGTAGCGCAGCCGCTCCTCCAGCGTCCGGAGCTGGGTGTCGTCCAGCCCGCCGGTCGCCTCCTTGCGGTAGCGCGCGATGAACGGCACCGTTGCGCCGCCGTCGAGCAGGTCGACCGCCGCCGCCACCTGGCCTTCCCGGACGG
This sequence comes from uncultured Actinomycetes bacterium, assembly GCA_963834515.1. Lineage (GTDB taxonomy): Bacteria > Actinomycetota > Actinomycetes > Streptosporangiales > Streptosporangiaceae > RYN-230. Next base: position 1,437,830 of record CAWICB010000007.1, read on the forward strand.
CGAGCTCGCCGGCGATGCGGCGCTGGACGGGGACTCCGGTGGCCGGCTGAGCGGCGGCCTGGGCAGGGGTAGTCACGCAACCTTATGGTAGGTCCAGGCGCTCGTTTCCAGGGAGATAGCGATGGCACGGTCACCGCAGGACGTTTTCGCCCACCACGCCCAGGCGCTCGGCGCCGGCGACCTCGACGAGATCGTCGCGGACTACGCTGACGACGCCGTGCTCATCACGCCAGCCGGCGTGCAGCGGGGCCAAGACGGCATCCGGGCCACGTTCATCCAGCTGCTCGCCGACGTGCCCAACGCGAGCTGGGACCTGAAGACGCAGATCTACGAGGGTGACGTGCTGTTCCTGGAATGGGCCGCCGACGCAGGCGCCACCCGGGTGGATGACGGCATCGACACGTTCGTGTTCCGCGACGGCCTGATCCGGGTACAGACGGTCCGCTACACGCTGCAGCGCGTGCGCTGACCCGGGCCGCGGTTTACCGGCCGCGGGCCTGGGCACTTCAGCGGCACTATGACACCTGCCCCGCTGGCGGCGCCATGACCGAGCGCCGGGCCGGAAGTGAGACCCGCGGCACGGTGCTGGTGGCGGGCGCGGCGAACATCGTGGTCCTGCTGGCCAAGCTGGCTGCCGGAATCGCGACCGGGTCCAGCGCCATGCTGGCCGAGTCCGCGCACTCGTTCGCCGACACCCTCAACCAGGCCTTCCTGTACACCTCGGTGCGCAAGGGCGGCCGGCCAGCCGACGGCGACCACCCGTTCGGCTACGGCCAGGAGCGCTACTTCTGGTCGCTGCTGGCCGCGTTCGGCATCTTCGTCGCCGGGGCGGGCTTCTCGGTGTTCGAGGGCATCCTGTCGCTGCACACCGCTACGCACAACTTCGTGATCGCTTACGTGGTGCTGGGCGTGTGCGCGGTCGCCGAGGGCACCTCGTTCCTCCGGGCCGCCCGCCAGCTGCGCGGCGAGGCGCGGCGCAGCCGCACCGAACCGCTCGAGCACGTCAAGACCAGCCCGGACACCACGGTCAAGGCCGCGCTGTTCGAGGACACCGCGGCCGTAATCGGCCTGGCCCTGGCCGCCGCGGGCCTGCTGCTGGAGCAGCTCACCGGGTCACCGGTGTTCGACGGGGCCGCGTCCATCGCCATCGGCGTGCTGCTGGCCGTGGTGGCGGTCCGGCTCGGCCTGGACAGCCGCGAGCTGCTCATCGGCCGGGCCGCCGACCCGAAGCTGCAGCAGCTGATCCGGGCCGAGATCGAGAAAACTCCCGGGGTGGAGCGGCTGCTCGGCCTGCAGACCATGCATGTGGGCCCGGACAGCATCATCGTGGCGGCCCGGGTCGACCTGAGCGACGACGCCCGCGGGGACCAGGTGGAGAACCTGGCCGAGGACATCGACCAGCGGCTGGCCCAGCGGCTGCCGGTCACCCCGTACGTGTTCGTGGACCCCACACCCGGCGGGCGGCGGCCGGTGGCCGGGCCCGCTGGCCAGGCCGCCCCGGATCCGGCTGCGCGGCCCGGCGGCTGAGCCGCGGGTGAGCTACACCACCGTTTAACCAGCAGCCGGCGGGTAGCGCACCGGGCGACCGTTCCGAGCCGCCGGAGAGCCCCATGAGCCTGCCCGTAAGCCAGCAGCGCGCCCTGGACGCAATCGACCACGAGCTGGGCGGGGCCGATACCCGGCTGGCCGGCATGTTCGGCGTGTTCACCGAGCTGACCCGGCTGGAGAAGATGCCACCGGCTGAGACGCTCCGGCCAGGCCGCTGGTGGGCCCGGGCGGGCCGGCCGCGGCGCGGCTGCCCCCGCCCCGGCTGCTGCCGTCCTGGCCACCGGGCGCTGGGCACGATCGTGCTGGTTCCGCTGCTGCTCGCGGCCACGCTGAGCTTGCTGCTGCTCGGCGTCCTGACCACCCGGCCGGCCGGCCGGGGCCAGTGCGCCCCGGTGGCGTCGTTCGTCGCGCCGGTCCGGCTGGCCGCCGCCGGCGGCTGTGCGCCGGCCGGGCCGGCCCGGGCCGGCCCGGCCGGCGGTTAGCCGCTCCCCCCCGGCTGGAACGCGCCGGCCGCGGCCCGCAGATGTGTGAAGGGCCGGCCGCCGGGCAGCTTAAAGCGCCAGGCCTGGCCGGACCGGGTGGCCGGCACCAGCCACGCTGACGGGAGGCGCACCAGATGAAGCCAGGCGAGCTGGACCAGCCATGGGCGGGCCGTCCAGCCAGGGCCGGCGGCGGCGGGCAGCAGGCTGGCTCCGGGCCGGCCGTGGCCACCGACACCAGCCTGGCTGACCAGGCCAGCCAGCCCGGCCCGGCGGGCCAGCCGGATCACCTGCAGCAGGCGGTGGATCAGGCTGCCGCCATCGCCGAGCAGACCGGCGGGCTGGGCCGCCTCGGCCGGCCGATGAACCGGCGCTCGCCGTTCTTCGTGGGCATGGCCGCGGCGGCCGGGGTGGCCGTAACCTACGGGCTGGTCGAGCTGGTCATCCGGGCCCGGTCCGTGCTCGTGCTGATCGGCCTGGCCCTGTTCATCGCGGCCGGCCTTGACCCGGCGGTCAGCTGGCTGACCCGCCGTCGGCTGCCCCGCTGGTCGGCCGTGATCGTGATCCTGCTCATCGTGGCCGGCATCGCGGCCGGGTTCGTGGCCGCCGCCATCCCGCCGCTTACCAGCCAGGTCACCGCGCTGGTGCACGAACTGCCGCATTACACGACCACGCTGCAGGACCACAACTCGGAGCTGGGCAAGCTGAACGCCCGCTACCACGTGGAGCAGCGGCTGGCCAAGCTGCTGTCCAGTAAGGGCGCCGCGCTGGTCGGCGGGGTGCTGGGGGCCGGGGAGCTGGTGCTCAGCGCGGCCAGCTCAATGCTGGTGGTGATCGTGCTGGTGGTCTACTTCCTGGCCGCCATGCCGCACATCAAGCTGTTCTTCTACCGGCTCGCGCCGCAGTCCCGCCGGGCCCGGGCCATCCTGATCGGCGACGAGATCTTCGTCAAGGTCGGCGGGTACATGCTGGGCAACGTCCTGACCTCACTCATCGCCGGGGTCGGCACCTGGGCCTGGCTGGAGATCTTCGGCATCCCGTACCCGCTGCTGCTCGGCCTGCTGGTGGCGCTGCTCGACCTGATCCCGGTCATCGGGTCGACCATCGGCGGGGCGATCGTCTCGCTGGTCGCGCTGACCGTGTCGCTGCCGGTCGCGCTGGCCACGCTGGCCTTCTACATCGGCTACCGGCTGGCCGAAGACTACCTGATCGTGCCCCGGATCATGGGCCGGACGGTGGAGGTGCCCGCCGTGGTGACCGTGGTGGCGGTGCTGGTCGGCGGGGCACTGATGGGCCTGATCGGCGCGCTGGTGGCCATCCCGGCCGCGGCCGCGCTCCGGCTGCTGCTGCACGAGGTGACGTTCCGGCGACTGGACGCAAGCTGAAACGGGAAGACGTTACCCGCCCGTCGCTGTGGGACCGGGTGCGGCGGCGGCCGGTGCGCAAGGTCGTGCTGCTGCTCGTCCTGGCCCTGATCGTCGAGTACCTGGTCATCCCGGAACTGGTCGGCGCGAGCAAGGACCTGTACCTGCTGGGCCAGGTAGGCGTGCTGTGGGCGATAGCGGCCGTGGCCCTGGAAGGTGCCTCGCTGTTCTGCTACGCGCTGCTGACCAGGGCCCTGCTGCCCGCCGAGGGCCGCCCCGGCCTCGGCCGGCTGTTCGCGATCGACCTGTCGGCTGCCGCGGTCGCGCACGTCATCCCGGCCGGGACCATCGGCAGCGCGGGCGTCGGCTACCAGTTGTTCACCTCGGAGGGCCTGGACGGCACCGACGTCGGCATCATGATGGCCACCAAGGGCATGGGCTCCACCGTTGTGCTGAACGTGCTGCTGTGGGTGGCCCTGGTGATCTCCATCCCGGTTTCCGGGTTCCGCCCGCTGTACGGGACGGTCGCGATCGTAGGCGCGGTGCTGCTGGCCGCGTTCGCCGCGGTGGTCATCGGGTTCACCCGGGGCGGGGCCCGGGCCGCGCGCATCCTGCGCGCCGTCGGGGACAGGATCCCCCGGGTCGGCGGCGAGCGGCTGGAAAAGATCGTGCTGCAGGCCAGCGACTCGCTGCGCCACCTGGCATCGGACCGGCGGGTCCTGATCACCGCGCTGACCTGGGCGTCGCTCAACTGGCTCCTCGACGCGGCCTCGCTGTGGTGTTTCCTGGCCGCGTTCGGCAGCTTCGCCAACCCGGTCGGCCTGTTCGCCGCGTACGGCATCGCGAACGTGCTCGGTGCCATCCCGGTCAGCCCAGCCGGCCTGGGCGTGATCGATTCGGTGACCCCCGTGCTGCTGGTCGGCTTCGGGCTGACCAGGAGCGTGGCCACGCTAGGCGTGCTCAGCTGGCGGCTGGTCAACTTCTGGCTGCCCATCCCGGTCGGCGCCGCCGCTTACCTGTGGCTCAAGGCGCCGCGCGGGGCCGGCCTGGCCGCGGTGCGCCGCACCCTGGCCGACCTGACCAGCCGCCGCTGACCCGTGCGGGAGCCGGATACGATGCGGCGGTGGGTGAGCACGGCACGCCGGGCGAACCGGGCGGCGGCCTGGTCCTTGACGATGGCACCCTGCGCGTCACCTGGCGGGACCGCGAGCCGCCGGCCATGGCGCTGGCCGGTGAGGTCGACGAGTCCAGCTATCCCGGCCTGGTCGCCGCGCTCAGCAGCGCGGCGGCCGGCCTGCCGAGATCCACCTGGACCTGGCCGGCCTGGGCTACTGCGACCTGGCCGGGCTGCGCGCCATCGTGCGGCTGGCCGGCCGGGACGAGGCGGCCGGCCCGGCCGGGGCCAGGCGGGTGGTGCTGCACCGGGTTCCGGTCCCGCTGCTGACTGTGCTGCACATCGTAGGCTGGGACGAGGCGTCCGGGCTGACCATAGCGGCGGACTGACGGCCGCCGCGCCGCTACCCGCGCGGCAGCCGGACCACGGAGACGAAAAACTCGTCGATCTGCCGGACCGCCGAGATGAACTGGGCGACGTCCACCGGCTTGGTGACGTACGCGTTCGCGTGCAGCTGGTAGCTGTGCAGGATGTCCTCCTCGGACGAGGAGGTGGTCAGGATCACCACTGGCACGTGGGCCAGGTCAGGGTCCGATTTGATCTTCTCCAGGATCTGCCGGCCATCGTATTTGGGCAGGTTGAGGTCGAGCAGGACCAGGTCGACCCGCGGCGCCCCGGTGTGCGGGCCGCGCCGGTACAGGAAGTCCAGCGCCTCCTCGCCGTCATGCGCGACATGCAGCCGGTTAGCGATCTTGTTGTCCTCGAATGCCTCCCGGGTCATCAGCTCGTCGCCGGGGTCATCCTCGACGAGCAGGACCTCGATCGGCTTCAGGTCGGACATGATCATGCGGTGATCCCTTCAGGGCTGCTCGGGGTGCCCGCGGCTGGGCGCTGGCCCACCGCCCGTCTTTCGGTGCTGGTCCCGCCGCCGGTGCTGGTCCCGCCGCCGGTGGCGGCGTCCGCCGCGGGCAGGGTGAAGCAGATCCGGGTGCCGCCGGTGTAGCTGGTATCCAGGTGCATCTCGCCGCCATGCTGTTCGACGATCCGCTTGCACAGCGCGAGGCCGATCCCGGTGCCCGGGTAGACCCCCCGGCCGTGCAGCCGCTGGAAGATGACGAACACCTTCTCGGCGAACTCCGGCGGGATGCCGATACCGTTGTCGGTCACCGCCAGCTGCCACGTGCCGTCCGGCTGCGCCGCCGCGGCGATCTGGATCAGCGGCGGCTGCCCGGCCGCGCGGAACTTGATCGCGTTACCGATCAGGTTCTGCCACAGCATGGTCAGCAGGGTCGGGTCGCCCGGTCACCTCGGGCAGCCGCTCCGGGCGCTCGACCACCGCGTCCGCGTCCTCGATCGCGACCGAGAGCGCGCTGAGCGCCGCGTCGAGCGGCTGGTCGAGCGGCAGCGCCACGCGCACCTCGTTGGCCCGGCCGACCCGGGAGAACGTGAGCAGGTCGTTGATCAGGACCTGCATCCGCTTGGCGCCGTCCACGGCGAACGCGATGTACTGCAGGCCCCGCTCGTCCAGCTGGCCGCCGTACCGCTTCTCCAGCAGCTGGCAGAACGAGGCCACCTTGCGCAGTGGCTCCTGCAGGTCGTGCGAGGCCACGTACGCGAACTGCTCCAGCTCGGCGTTGGACCGGCGCAGCTCGATGGCCTGTGCGTCCAGGTCGGCGGCCTGCCGGGCAGTCACGTCCGCGGCGGCCCGGCTAGCGTCCAGCGCGCTGACCAGCGCACTGCGCATCCCTTCCACCGAGACGGCCAGGGACCACAGGTCAGCTGGGCCGGCTGGCTCGATGTGGTGGCTGTAATCTCCGGCCGCTACGTTGCGGGCGGCCGCGTTCAGCCGCCGCAGCGGCCGGACCACAGCGCGCTGCAGCGCGACCGCCAGCACCCCCGAGACCAGCAGGAACACGGCCAGGATGGCGGCGTAGGTCCAGTTCTGCAGGGTGCGGGCCCGGCCCGCGCTGGCCGCGGCGGCGGCCGCGGCCGCGGCCAGGTGCTTGTTCTGCACCGCGAACAGCCGCCGCAAGTGGTCGAACGCCACCTTGCTGGCGCTCAGCTGGGCCAGGTCACGGCCGTTGAGCGGGCCATGCCCGGCCTTGCTGATCAGCGGGAGCGCGAAGCCGTGCCGCCAGGCGTTGGCAGCCCGCTCCACCCGGGCCAGGTCCCCGGACAGCGGCTGCCTGGTGCCGACCAGGACCCGGATGCGGGCGGCGGCGCTGCTCTCGATGACCCGGCCCGCGGTGTAGGGCTGCAGGAACCGGGCATCGCCGGTGATGCCGTAGCCGCGGACCCCGGTCTCCTGGTCCACCAGGGCGCCCTGCAGCCGGTACGCCTGGGCCTGGGCCGGCTGGATCGAGCCGGCCAGGTCGCCCTCGGACGAGCGGGTCTGCACCAGCAGCACCACCACGATCACCGCCGCGGCCGCCACCAGCACGGCCAGCACCAGCAGGGCCAGCCGGAACCAGCCCTCCGCGGTCAGCTGGCGCAGGCGGCCCGGGCCGGCCGCGCCCGGCGCGCTCAGCACGGCGCTTTCCAGCGCAGGTGCACGATGGCCACGTCGTCGGCCAGGCCGCCGTACTCCCCGGCCACGGTCTCGGTGCGTTCCAGCAGGGTGTCCATGAACGGCGCCGGCGGCAGCGCGGTCAGGTCAGCGGCCAGGTCGACCAGGCCATCCTCGCCGAGCCGCTCACTGCCCGGCCCGGTCCGCCCCTCGAACAGCCCATCGGTGAACAGCACCAGGCCGGCCCCGGGCGGCAGGGTCAGCTCGGTCTCCGTCCACTGCGGGCTGGGCACCAGGCCGACGGCGGGACCGGCCGCCCCCTCGATCAGGTCGACCCGGCCGGGGCGGCGCAGCATCACCCCGGGATGCCCGGCCCGGAGCAGCCGGACGTGCTGCTGGTCGGCGCTCAGCGCCAAGTGGGTGAGCGTGGCGAAGACGTACTCATCCTCGCGCTCGGCCATCAGCAGCTGCTCGAGCAGCCGCATCAGGGCCAGCGGGGTGGCCCCGGCCAGGACCAGCGACCGCCACGCCACCCGCAGGCAGACACCGAGCGCGGCCTCGGCCACGCCGTGCCCGCACACATCGCCGATCACCGCGTGCACGGTGCCGTCGGAGGTCTCCACGACGTCGTAGAAATCGCCGCCCAGCAGCGCGTGGGCCCGGCCCGGCCGGTATCTGGTTACCACCTCGAGCTCGCCGGTGTGCAGCAGCGGGGTGGGCAGCAAGGCCCGCTCCAGCCGTGCGTTCTCCTCCGCGCGCAGCGCGCTGACCTGCAGCGCCGCCGACGCCTGCTCGACCTGCTTGCGCTGGGCCGCGTACCGGATGGCCCGGCCGAACACGTCCGGGGGGGCCTGCCCCTTGATCAGGTAGTCCTGGGCCCCGGCCGCCACCGCGGCCAGCCCGGCGCTCTCCTCGGCCAGCCCGGTGAGCACGACCACCGGGGCGGCCGGGGCGGCGGCCAGCAGCTGGGTCACCGCGTCGATGCCCTGCACGTCGGGCAGGTGCAGATCGAGCAGGACGCAGCCCGGGGTCGGCGCCCGGGCGGCCAGATCCTTGGCTTCGGCCAGCGAGCGCACCCAGGTCAGCGCGGCCCGCATGCCGCTGTCCGCGAGCAGCTCCTCGACCAGCAGCGCGTCTCCGGCGTCATCCTCGACGAGCAGCACGGTCTGCGGCTCGCCGAGCCATTCCGGGTTGTCCCGGTCGTGGCCGCTGCCCTCGGCGGGCGGCTCCGGATGGCCGTGCGGAGCCGGCTGGCCTGGCCGGGCCGACACGGTCACTTCCCGCCCATGTGACGTGCACCCACGATCCGCTCCTCATGCTGACCGCCCGCCCCGGCGGGCCCAGGCCCGCAGCCCGGCTGGGCGACACAATAACCGGCCGTATCTACTGGCCCATCTGTTTCCGCCCGGCTGGGCCACAAACCGGCCCCGGCCGGGCGCGGTCCAGCCCGCGGCAGCCATGTTCCATCCTCGCCGCCACCGGAACATCCCGGCCCGGTGGCCCGGGTCAGCCGGCCAGCCGGGCCGCCGGGTCACGCCGGATGAGGCGCCGCTCCTCCTCCGTGGTGCCGCCCCATACCCCGTGATCCTGCGGCGTCTGCAGCGCGTAACGCAGGCACTCGGCGCACACCGGGCAGTCCCGGCACACCGCCTTGGCCGCCGCCACCTGGGACACGCCGGGCCCGGCCGCGGAGACCGGGAAGAACAGCTCCGGCTCCGCGGCCTGGCAGGCACCCCGCTCCATCCAGGACGCGGCCCGGCCCGGCCCGGTGGGCCGGGCCGGGCCGGCGTCCTGCCGCCTGGTCAGGCTGCCATCCCGGTAGTCTCAGCCCCGGGCTCAGCCAGGATCCGGTCCCGGAGATAGCTGAGTGCGTGGGCCAGCAGCCGGGACACGTGCATCTGCGAGATGCCGAGCGCCCGCCCAATCTCGGCCTGGGTCATGTCGCCGTAGAACCGCATCAGCAGGATGCGCTGCTCACGGCGGGGCAGCTCACCCCAGTGCACGGCCAGGGCGGCCATGGACAGGGTGTGCTCCATCTGCGGGTCCTCCTCGCCGAGCAGATCGGCCAGGCTGGCCGTCTCCGGCTGGCCGGCCAGTGGCGCGTCCAGTGAGGCAGGCTGGAGCAGCAGGTCCACCCCGCGCGCCTCGCGCACCTCGGCCTCGGTGAAGCCCAGGTGGCTGGCCAGTTCCGCGTCGCCCGGCAGGCGGCCGAACTGCTGGGTCAGCTGGCGGATCCCCTCCCGGAGCTCGAGCAGCCGCTCCTGCAGCGGCCGTTCCACGTGCACCTGCCACCGCTTGTCCCGGAAGTACCGCTTGATCTCGCCGGTGATGCATGGCTGCGCGTACGCGGCCAGGCTCCGGCCGACCTGCGGATCGAAGTTATTGATGGCCTTGAGCAGGCCCACGTACCCGACCTGCATGAGGTCTTCGGGCGCCTCGGGGCTGCGCCGGTACCGGTTGGCGCAGGACCGGACCAGGGAGCGGTACCTGTTCACCAGCACCTCGCACGCGGCCGTCCGCTGGGCGCTGCCCAGCGGCCCGGACCGGATCATGCCGAGCAGCTCATCGTCAGAGCACTGTTCCAGATCGCCGGACGGAGCCGGGAGCTGCTGCAGTTCCACCTCGCTGGGCTCGGCGACCACGCCGAGGGCTGCAAATGTTTCCATGGGGAAAGCGTGCCACGATCCGCGTCTGCATGACAAGTGTTTCCACAAGGAAAAAATTTCTCAGAATCAAACTGACATGTTTGCGCAGCTCAGCGCGCAGCGATTGGTGCGACCGCGCTCAGCCAGCCTGCGTGGCGAGCTCACTGAGGCCGCGCACCAGTGCCTCCCGGCCTTCCGGGCTCATCGCCCGCAGCAGGTCGGACAGCGCCGTCCGGCGCTGCTCACGGACCCATTCGGCCAGCCGGTGCCCGGACTCGGTCAGCAGCAGGACGATCTCGCGACGGCTGCCCACGGCACGGTCCCTGGTCAGCAGGCCCGCGATCTCCATCCGGTCACACAGCCGGCTGGTGGCCGAGGCCGACGCGCCCACCTGTGCGGCCAGCTTGTTCAGGTTCAGGCTGCCCACCCGGTCGATGATCAGCAGCGCGCGAAGCTGAGCCGGCGGCACCGACGAGCTGATCTTCTCCACCGCCCGCTCGGCCGCCTCGACCAGCGCGGTCAAGCCGCGTTCCGCCGAGCTGGCATCGACCTGGCTGTAGCCTGCTCCCCCGATCATGTCAGCGCCCACCCGGGATCACCGCCGGGCCAGCCCGCCGCGCGCAGCCACGCGAAGACAACCGAGCCCCACCCAGCACGCGTCACCTCCCGGTTCCTCCGCGGCACATGATCCGGCTACCCACCTCGGCCGGTTCATTCCGTTCCGCCGTCAAACTTATTCCTGCTGCCGGTCATGCGGCCCAGCGCCGTCCGCTTGCCTGGGAGAGCGAAAGGAGCCTATCAGCGCGGGACGTTCTCCTTCCTGGCTCAGCTGGCTCAGCTGCTTTACCTGCATCATCCGCTCCGCCCGTCTACCCGCGGCCCGGCCCGCTACACCGGCCAGCCGGGGGCCGGCTGAGCACGGCCCGGCGTTTACCGGGCGGCGTCACGGGCAGCGGGAACGGGTTGACCCCCCATTCGGGCGAGCCGGAGGAACATACCGCATGCGAGTCGCCCTCATTACTGACCACGCCAGCCCACTGACCGCCCCCGAGGACGCCTACCCAGCCGCCCCGGGAACCGGTGTCGGCGCGCTGGCCACCGCCCTGGCCGGGCTGGGCGCGCAGGTCACCGTGTACGCCGGAGAACCTGCGCCCGCCAGCCGGCGCCGGGGCGGCCCGGCCGCGCGCCCCCGGCGCACCGTGCTGTGCCCGGGTGCCGTGCTCGAGCCGCTCAGCCTCCCCGCGGCCGGCTCCCCCGCGGCCGGGCCGGCGGACGGGCCCGCCCCCGGTACCGCGGCCCAGGACCCGGACGCGCTGCACATCCGGGAGCTGGCCGGCCAGCTCGCCGCCCGGTGGCAGGACAACGCCCCTGACCTGGTGCACGCCCATTCCTGGACGGCCGGCGTGGCGGCCCTGGCTGGCGCCCGCGAACTCAACCTGCCGCAGGTGCAGACGTTCTACTCGCTGGCCGTCCAGCACGGTCCCGGCGCGGGTGCCCGGCGCGCCCGGCTGGAGCTGGCCCTGGCCCGCAGCGCCCATGCCGTGCTGGTCGGCGCGTCGGCGGACAGCTCGGCGCTAGCCCGGCTGGGCGTGCCGCAGGCCACTATCCGGGTCGTGCCGCCCGGCGTGGACACCGTCCATTTCCAGCCCGACGGCCCGGCGGCCAGCCGGGGTTCCCGGCCGCGGCTGCTGACCGTGGTGACCGGCCTGGCCGATGACTCCGCGCCCGCGGCCGCGCTGCGCGTGCTGGCCGCCGCGCCCGGGACGGAGCTGGTCATCGCCGGCGGCCCCACCGCCGGGCAGCTGGCCCGTGACCGCGGTTACCAGGCTCTCAGCAAGCTGGCCAGCCAGCTTGGCGTCACCGACCGGGTGACGTTCACCGGCCAGGTGCAGCAGGCCGGCATGCCCGCCCTGATGCGGTCGGCCGACGCGCTGCTGAGCCTCAGCCCGGGTGGCCCGCTGGCCCAGGTCACCATCGAGGCCATGGCCTGCGGCGTGCCGGTCATCGCGGTCACCGCCGGGGCGCACCAGGACGCCGTGCTCGACGGGACCACCGGCTACCTGGTGCCCAGCACCCAGCCCGCCCCGGTGGCCCGCCGGATCCGCCAGCTGCTGGCCACCCCGCTGCGTGAGGGCATGGCCATCGCCGCGGCCAGCCGCGCCCGGGACCGGTACTCCTGGGAGCGGATCGGCCGCGAGACGCTGGCCGTGTACGAGGCGGCCCGGCCGGGCCCGGCCCAGGCGGCTGGCGTGCCGGCTGGCGCTGCGGCCGGCCCGGCGGACGAGTCCTGACCGATGCCTGCGACCAGGACCCAGCCGTCCGGCGCGGCAGCTGATTTCCCGCCCCACGTGCTGCGTGAGTACGCGCTGGTAGCCGACGGGGAACGGGGTGCCCTGATCGGCCCGCGCGGTGACATCGCATGGATGTGCGCGCCGCAGTGGGACAGCGACGCGGTCTTCTCCTGCCTGATCGGGGGGCGCGGCGTGTACGCCATCACCCCGGACCGGACCCGGTTCGTCTGGGGCGGCTACTACGAGGACTGTTCGCTGATCTGGCGCAGCCGGTGGGTGACCAGCACCGGGTTCACCGAGTGCCGCGAGGCACTGGCCTACCCGGGGGACCCGGATACCGCGGTGCTGCTGCGCCGGGTGATAGCGGTGGACGGCCCGGCCCGGGTCAGGGTCGTGCTGGACGTCCGGGCCGGTTTCGGCCGGCATCGGATGACCCAGCTGAAGTCGGGCCACGGGATCTGGACTGCGCGAAGCGGCCCGGTCCGGCTCCGCTGGTCCGGCGCCGGCCCGGCCACGGTCCGGCCGGATGGCGCATTGGAGCTGATCCTGGCGCTGGACGCCGGCCAGCAGCACGACCTGGTGCTCGAGCTGTCCAATGGGCCGTTGCCCCGTAACACGGCCGACCCGGCCACCACGTGGCAGGCCACCGAGCGGGCCTGGTCTGACGCCATCCCCAAGCTGGGGCCGAGCCTGGCCGTGGCGGACAGCCGGCACAGCTATGCCGTGCTGACCGGGATGACCAGCAGCAGCGGTGGCATGGTGGCCGCGGCCACCATGTCGCTGCCGGAGCGGTCCAAGGCGGGCCGCAACTACGACTACCGGTACGTGTGGATCCGGGACCAGTGCTACACGGGCCAGGCGATAGCCGCCGACGGGCCGCACAAGCTGCTCGACGAGGCGGTCGCGTTCGTGGCCGAACGGGTGCTGGCCGACGGGCCGGACCTCAAGCCGGCCTACACGGCCAGCTGCGGCCCGGTGCCGGGCGAGCGGTCACTGCGCACGCTGGCCGGCTACCCGGGTGGCGCGGACAAGGCCGGTAACTGGGTCAACCAGCAGTTCCAGCTGGACGCCCTGGGCGGTGCGCTGCAGCTGTTCGCGGCCGCGGCCGGGCACGATCACCTGGACACCGCGCACTGGCGGGCCGTCGAGGCGGCGGTGGCGGCCATCGAAGCCCGCTGGCGTGACCCGGACGCCGGGGTGTGGGAACTGGACAACCACCACTGGGCCCAGTCCCGGCTGATGTGCGTGGCCGGCCTGCGCTCGGTCGCCGCAGCCGGCGCGGCGCCGGCCCAGGCCGCGGCGTGGCAGACACTGGCCGACGGCATCCTGGCCGACGTGGCCGCGGACAGCGTGCATCCGAGCGGCCGCTGGCAGCGCGCCCCGGATGACGGCCGGGTCGATGCCGCGCTGCTGCTGGCCGCGATCCGGGGCGCGGTCCCGGCCGATGACCCGCGCAGCCTGGCCACCCTCCGGGCGGTCGGCGATGACCTGGTCAGCGACGGCTACGTGTACCGGTTCCGGCACGACCAGCGGCCGCTGCAGAAGGCCGAGGGCGCGTTCGTAATGTGTGGCTTCCTGATGGCCCTGGCCCTGCAGCAGCAGGGCCGGCTGGCCGAGGCGGTGGGCTGGTTCGAGCGGAACCGGGCTGCCTGCGGGCCGCCCGCCCTGTTCACCGAGGAGTTCGACACCCATCAGCATCAGCTGCGCGGGAACCTGCCGCAGGCCTTTGTGCACGCGCTCATGTTCGAATGTGCGGCCCGGCTCACCCGCCCCTGGTCTGCGACCACGGACCCAGCTTGATCCGTATTCCACCGGGCAGAGCCGCACCACTGCCTGGGCCAGTGCCAGTATGCTGCCCCGGACCGCTCCGGGCGGGCCAGCAGGCCGGCGGGTGCCATTCCGCCGCTGTCATGTGTTCCCGAGGCGATGCGAGGGAGGTGGATCCGCGATGGTCACCAGCCATCCCGAGTATGACGACGGAGTGCTGCGGGTCACCCGCACCGCCGAGCCGCCTGGCCTGGCTATCGCCGGGGAGATCGACGAATCGACCTACCCGGCGCTGCTGGCCGCGCTGCGCGGGCTGCCGGACACGCCCCCCGAGGTGCACCTCGACCTGGCCCGGGTCAGCTACTGCGACCTGGCCGGGCTGCGCGCAATCGTGCGGCTGGCCAGCCCGGGCGGCGGGCACCCTGGCCGGCCGGTCACCCTGCACGAGGTCCCGGAGCCGCTGCTCGGCGTGCTGGAGATCATCGGCTGGGACACCATCCCCGGGCTGAGCGTGGCCGAGCCGGGCTGACGCCGCCGGTCAGCTGGGCCAGTCAGCTGGGCCAGTCAGCTGGGCCAGGAGGACGTCCCGTACGGGGTCCGGCGGCGCAGGTCATCACGGACGTCCTGGCCCAGCCGCCGGGTCTCGTGCCGGTTCAGCAGCGCACCGGCGGCCGCCCCGGTGAGCAGCGGCCCGAGTGAGGCCGCGCTCCGCCCGGCGCGGGCCACCAGCCGCCGCTGCAGCTGGCGGCGCAGCGGTGAGCCCGCGGCCAGGGCCAGCCCGCCGGGAACCAGCGCGACCCCGCGCCGGTGCGCCCAGGCGGACACGTAGGCCAGCATCCGGTCGGTGGCCGGGCCGGGGGCCGGCATCCCGTACACCTCGTGCAGCTCCGCGACCAGCTTGATCTCGATGCCGACCAGGGCCAGCGTCTCGACCGCCACCTCCACCGGCACCGTGGGCAGCGGCAGGAACATCGCTGCCCCGACCGCGGCACCGACCGACGCGGCGGCCCGGGACGACCCCAGGATCAGCTTGTCCGCAAGTTCTTCCGGAGCCAGCCCGGGGAACTGGGCCCGCAGCGTGGCCTGATTGCGGACCGGGAGCCGGGGCGCCATGGCGAGCACCTGGGTGGTCAGCCAGCGTCCACCCGAGGTGATCCGGCCCGGGCCGGCCTGGCCGGCCCGGCCGCCGCGGCGGGCCAGCCGGGTCGCCGCGGCCTGGAACCGCCGCCAGCGGGACGGGCTGGCGTCTTCGGCCAGCTCGCCGGCCAGCCTGGCGACCTCCCCGGCCAGCGGCTCGTCGACGGCCAGCCCTCCGCCGGCGGGCAGCTCCCCGTCCCCGCCGGCGGGCAGCTCCCCGTCCCCGGCGGCGGGCAGCGCGCCGCCGGGCGGCGCGCCGCTGGTGCTGGCCCGGCGGCTTCGTATCCGGCCCGGTATCTTCATGGCCTCCCGCTACCCCCTTCCGGGCAGCCTACGCGGTGCGCGGCCGGCGCCCGGGCTGGTATCCGGCCGGGCGCTGGTGGCCCTCCGCTGCCCACCGGGCGGGATCGATGTGCCCTTTCCCGGGTAGATCCCGGGCTGGTGACGGGAGGTGCCGCATGCCCGGGAAGCTGGCCGGTTATCAGCGCAAGCGGGACTTCAGCCGGACCCCGGAGCCGGCCGGGCAGCCGGAGGCCGGGCCGGCCGGCGCCGCGCCCCGGTTCGTGGTACAGCGGCACCGGGCCCGCCGGCTGCACTACGACCTGCGGTTCGAGATCGGCGGGGTGCTGGTCAGCTGGGCCGTGCCCAGGGGCCCCACGCTCGACCCGGACGTCCGCCGCACCGCGGTGCACGTCGAGGACCATCCCATCGAGTATCTCGACTTCGAGGGCGTGATCCCGCGTGGTGAGTACGGCGGTGGCGACGTGATCGTGTGGGACCGGGGCACCTGGGCACCGCACGCCACCGACGACCCGGCGGCCGCGGTGCAGGCCGGGGAGCTGCACGCCGACCTGTCCGGGGAGAAGCTGCGCGGCCGGTTCATCCTGATCCGCCGGGACGGCGACCAGTGGCTGCTGCTGCACAAGCACGACGAGGACGCGGTGCCGGGCTGGGACCCGGAGGACTACCCCGCGTCGGTGCTGAGCGGGCGGACCAACGACCAGGTCAAGGCGGACCCGGACCGGATGTGGCGAGCCGACCTGCCCGCCGCCGAGGCGTCCGTGCTGCTCCGCCGCCCGGACCTGGCCGGGCCCAGCCGCGGCGAGCTGGCCAGCCTGGACGCGCTGGGCAACACCGGCACCTGGTCCGTGTTCGGGCGCCAGCTCCGGCTGACCAACCTGGACAAGGCCCTGTTCCCGGCGCGCGGGGCCACGGAGCCGGTGACCAAGCGGGAGCTGATCCGCTACACCGCGCAGATCGCCCCGGTGGCGCTGCCCTACCTGGCGGGCCGGGCGCTGAACATGCACCGCTTCCCGGGCGGTGCGGACACCGCCGGGTTCTGGCACAAGCAGCTGCCTGACCACGCGCCAGGCTGGCTGCCGCGCTGGGCGGACCCGGACGCGGAGCCCGGCAAGACCCGCACCTACCTGGTCGCTGACGAGCCGGCCGCGCTGATCTGGGCGGCCAACTTCGGCGCGCTGGAGTGGCACGCCTGGACCGCGCGGACCGACCAGCCGGACAAGCCGGATTACGCACTGATCGACATCGATCCCGGGACGGCCACCTCGTGGGCGGATGTGCTGGTCCTGGCCCGGCTGCACCGCACCGCCCTGGAGCACCTGGGGGTGCGCGGCCAGCCCAAGCTGACCGGCCGGCGGGGCATCCAGATCTGGATCCCGGTGGCCCGCGGGCCCAGTTTCGCGGACACCCGGGCCTGGGTCGAGCAGCTGTCCAAGGCCATTGGCGCGGTGGTACCCAGGCTGGTCAGCTGGAAGTGGGATGTCCGCGAGCGGGGCGGCCTGGCCCGGCTGGACTATACGCAGAACACCCACAACAAGACGCTGGTCGCGCCGTACAGCCCGCGGGCCGCGGCCGGGGCCCCGGTGTCCGCCCCGGTCGGCTGGGACGAGCTGGACGATCCGGGGCTGCGGCCGGATGGCATCACGATCCGGGACATGCCGGCCCGGCTGGCCGAGCGCGGCGACCTGTTCGGCACCGTGCTGGACAGCGGCCAGGTCCTGCCGGACATCAGCTAGCGCCAGCGCCGGCCGTGTCGGGCGCGGCCGCCGGGGCTGGTTCCGGCGGCTGGCCCGGCGCCGGGCCGAGCCGCGCCGACACCACGTAGGCCACCACCACGGCCACGATAGCCAGCGGCATGACCTGCAGGCCGTCCGAGGACAGCAGCAGGGTGGCCAGCAGTACGGACGTCAGCGGCAGCCGGAGCATCACCGCGCTCATCGCGCCGATGCCCATGGCCGCGCCCGCCACCAGCGGCAGGCCGGGCAGGTGGGACAGGGCGATCCCGCCCACCGCACCAAGGAACATGGCCGGGAAGATCGGGCCACCGCGGAACGAGCTCAGCGACCCGCCGTAGGCCAGCCCCTTGCAGATGATGAGCAGCACCAGCGCGCCCACCGTGTACCCGCTGGCGTGCGTGATCAGCGGGCCCAGCGCGTCCTGCCCGGAGAACAGCACCTCGCTGGAGCCCTTCCCGGTACCGGCCGCGTACGCGATGGCCAGCCCGGCTACGGCCAGCCCGATGACCGGCATGGCCAGCAGCATGTGCGGTTCGCTGCGGCCGCGCAGCAGCAGCGCGAGCCGCCGGATGGCGGTGCCGACCACCGCGGCCGCCACCCCGATGGCCAGCGCCCAGCCGAACTCGCCGACCGTGGGCGGCCCGAGGTGCGGCAGGTGCGGGATGGCCAGGGAGAACGTGCCCAGCCCGGTGGCCGAGTCGAGGCCGATGAAGATAAGCGAGCCGACGCCCGCCGCGAGCAGGCCCGGCACCAGCACCAGCTCCAGCGTCGCCCCGCCCAGCCCGGACGCCTCCATCAGCAGGAACGCACCGAGCAGCGGCGATCCGAGCAGCGTGCTGATGGCCGCGAAGCTGCCCGCCGCCGCGACCACGGCCGTGGTCCGGTCCGGTGCGTCCCGCTTAACCAGCCGGATCGCAAGCAGGCCGAGGCCGCCGCCCAGCGCGATCAGCGGCGCCTCCGGACCGAGCACCACACCCAGGCTCAGCGTGGCCAGCGCGGCGAGGACCACGCCGGGCAGCTCGGCCGGGCCGGGCGGGCCCGCGCCGACCTTGAACCCGTCGGCCGGGGAATGGCCGCCGGTGCCCGGCAGGTGCTTGATGGTCAGCGCGACCAGCACGCCGGCCACGGCCAGCGGCAGCAGCGGCCACCACATCGGCTCGGCGTGGAAGCCCAGGCCCTTGGGCAGTGACGAGAAGATCCAGCCCTGCAGCTTGCTGACCAGCGCCAGGAAGAAATACGCCGCCGCCGAGATGGGCGCGCCGATGAGCGCGGCGAGCACCAGCAGCGCCACGTAGCTGCGGCTGCGCAGCAGGGCCAGGGGATCAGCCGGCATCCCGCCACGATGCCTGGCCCCCGGGCCGGCCCGCCTCATCCCTAAGGGGTGAGGCGGGCCGCTCCGGCCCGCGGCTTACCGCGGCCGCGGGCCGGAGCACAGGTCAGTGCCCGCCCGCCACGGTGAATCCGGCGCGCAGCGGCAGCCCGGCCAGCGCCGAGGAGTCGCCCACGTACACGGTGAACTGGCCGCCCGGCAGCACCCACCCGTTCGCCGCGCTGTCCCAGTAGGACAGGTCGTGACGGGTCAGCCAGAAGTGCACGGCGGCGGACTGGCCCGGCTGCAGGCTCACCCGGGCGAACCCCTTGAGCTGCCGGGGCGGCTCACCGGCGGCCGCCGGGTCGCCCAGGTACAGCTGGGCCACCTCCGACCCGGCCACCCGCCCGGTGTTGCTGACCGTGGCCGACACGGCGGCCTGGCCGTCCCGCTGCGGGAGCACCACCAGGTGGCTGAACGAGAACTGCGTGTAGGACAGGCCGTAGCCGAACGGGAACAGCGGCGTCTCGTGGTGCGTGTCGTAGTACCGGTAGCCGACGTCGATGCCCTCGGAGTACAGCACCCGCCCGCCGGTCCCGGGGAACTGGGCTGGGCTGTGCGCGGGCACCTGCGACAGGCCGGCCGGGAACGTGACCGGCAGGTGGCCCGACGGGTCCGTCTTGCCGTACAGCACGCTGGCCAGCGCGGTGCCGTTGCTTTCGCCCGGGTACCAGGCGTCCACCACCGCCGCTACCTGGCTGAGCCAGGGCATGACCACCGGGGCGCCCGCGTTGATCACCACCACGGTGTGCGCGTTGGCCGCGGCCACCGCGGAGATCAGCTCGTTCTGCGCGGACGGCAGGTTCAGGCTGGCCCGGTCGGCCGCTTCGGACTCGGTGTCGTCGGACACCACGACCACCGCGGTGGCCGCCGACCTGGCCGCGGCCACCGCCTGGCTGATGTACGGGGCCAGGTCGGACGGGGTGGCCCAGCTCAGGCTGGCCGACGGGCCGCCGCCGTTCAGGGTCAGCGTGTACTTCTGGCCGGCCCGCAGGTTCACCCCGACCGAGTAGGTGGACACCGGCGGGGTGCCGGGGTTGGCCAGGATCTCCTGGCCGTTCAGCGACAGGTTGGTCACGGTGTAGGTGCCCGGGTTCTGGAACGCCAGCACGTACGTCCCGGTCTCCGGCGCGGTGAGCGTGCCGGTGTAGCTCCCGCCATACCCGGTGGGCGCGTAGGCCGGGGTCAGGTCGGCGCTGGGGATAGTGCTCAGCGTCGTGTCGGTGGGCAGGCCCTGGGTGTACTGCACCCTGGTGCCGGTGCCCGCGGCGGCCTGCAGGCCTTGCAGCGGGGAGACGTGGAACGGCGCGGTCACGTATGCGCTGCCGCCGCCGGTGTAGCTGGGCGATGCTGACGCGGCCGGCCCGATCACGGCCACCGGGCCGCCACCGTCCGCCTTGAGCGGCAGCGTGCCGCCGCTGTTCTTGAGCAGCACCGTGCCGGCCTCGGCCACCGCGGCCGAGATGTCCTGGTGCGCGGCGGTCGTTACGGTCGCGCTGGTGGTGCCGGCCGGCGGGTTATTGAACTCGTTGAATCGGAACAGCTCGGTCAGGATGCGGGACACCATCTCGTTCAGCGTGGCCATGCTGACCTGACCGGACTGCACGGCGGCCTGCAGCACCGGGCCGTAGTAGACCGGCCCTGGCATCTCCTGGTCCAGGCCGGCCTTGGCGGACGCCACGGTGGCGTGCGTGGCGTCGTAGTCCGAGGTGACGAAGCCCGGGAAGTGCCATCGCTGGTCCAGCGTGGTGCGCAGCAGGTAGTTGTTCTGGCAGGCGTACTCCCCGTTGATGGTGGCGTAAGAGCACATCACCGAGGACGCCCGGGCCACGTTGGTGGCGGCCCAGAACGCGGGCAGGTAGATCTCGTGCAGCGCCCGCGTGCTCACGATGGCGTCGTCAGCCGGGGTGTTCCGGTAGGTCTCCTGGTTGTAGACGGCGAAGTGCTTGACCTGGGACATCTCCCCCGTGCTCTGCACGCCGTCGATCTCGCTGACGGCCAGCGCCGCGTTCAGGTACGGATCCTCGGTGTAGGCCTCGAAGGACCGGCCCCAGCGTGGGTCACGGTCGATGTTCACCGTCGGGCCGAGGTTGACCATGGCCCCCTTCCCGCGTTCTTCGGTGCCGATGACCTGGCCATACTGGATGGCCAGGGCAGGATCCCAGGTAGCGGCCAGGGACACCCCGGCGGGCAGCTCGGTCACTCCGGTGAGCCCGTCACCCACGCCGTTGGGCCCGTCCTCCTCGCCCACGGCCGGAATGCACAGGCCCGGGATGGCCTTGATGTAGAACACGTACGGCTCGCCGGTGCCCGCGCCGGTGACCATGTTGATCTTGTCGGCCAGGGTCATCTGAGCCAGCAGCTCGTGCACCCGCTGGCGGGCCGGGAGAGCCTGGTTCAGCCAGGGACAGCTCGCGGTGGAGCGGCTGGCTAAGCTCGCGCCGCGGCTGGCCTGCGCGGCGGCGGCCGGGGCCAGCGCGGCGGCTGGCGCCAGGGCCATGGCCAGCAAAACGGCGGCGGCCGCCATTCCCAGGATGTGCCACCTGCGACGGCTGCTGATAGGTGTGAAACGTGACATAGCGCGGCCTCCGATGCCCGGGGTAAATGACGGTCCCGGACACCCCCGGCGTGGCGGGGGCGCACAGGCCCGGTTCCGCACTGCACAGTCAAACCCCTGCCCGGGCACGATGCCAATGGCCCGGGCTGGCAATAATTCGTAAATGGCCGCCGGTCATCGCGGCGGTGGTTCTGCGGGCGGCCGCGGCCGCGGTCAGCGCAGGCCCGCAAACAGGTCGTCTTCCGGCACCGGGGCGCCGGTGCAGTCCACCGCGCGGATGAAGCTCTCCTGGCCGAACACCTGCTCCGCGATGTCCGGCGGGATCTGGCTGAACCAGGAGTCGCCGATCTGGCTGCCGTGCGACAGCAGCGCGGCCCGCTTGCGGCTCAGCACCGGGCGGATGTCCACCGTGGTGGTGATGCGCTGCTCGGCCGTCTCCATCTGCCGCCGGGTCTCCTCGCTGACGTCGCGGCCGTCGGGCACGTCCACGCCCGCGGCCCGGAGCGCGGCCCACAGCTTGGCCCAGTCGCTGATCCGCATCGCGGTGAGGTAGAGCTTGGCCGGGATGCCCGAGGCGGCCACGGCGGCCGCGGCGCCCCGGGCGGCGTGCACGTGATCCGGGTGCTGGTAACCGCCATTCTCGTCATAGCTGACCACGACCTGTGGCCGGTACCGGTCGATCAGGCTGGATATCCGGGCCGAAACGGTCGCCAGCGGCACGTTACAGAATGCGTCCGGGCGGTTCTTGTAGTCCCATTCCAGCATGCCGGAATCGTGATAGCCGAGCAGCTCCAGATCGGTGACCCCGAGGTGCTTGCACGACTCCCGCAGCTCGGCCAGCCGGATCTGCGCCACCTGCTCCTCGTCGTGCCCGTCGGCACCCGGCTTGACTCCCCCCGTGGTGTCCCCGAACTCCCCGTTGGTGCACGTCACGACCACGGTGCGGACGCCCTCAGCGGAATATTTGGCCAGCACCCCGCCGGTGCTGGAGGCCTCGTCATCGGGATGCGCGTGCACTGCCATCAGGGTCAGATTCTCCGCCATGGCACTAGCGTGCCCGACGGTACCGACAGCGGCCCGGCCGGCACCCGCCGTAGCCCGGTTCCGGGCCGGCCCCGGCCGGGCGCGGCTATCGTTAGGGCCCGTGAGCCACGCCAGCACTCCCCCGTCCGCGGGCCTCCCCGTCCAGGGCTATGGGCCCGCGCCGGGGCAGCCGCCCAAGCGGCGGCGGCGCACCATGCTGGTCATCGTGCTCGCCGCCGCGCTGGTCGTGGTGCTAGGCGGCGGCGCCGCCGGGTACCTGCTGCTGCGCACCACCGGCAGCCCGCAGCAGACCGCCGCCAGTTACCTGCGGGACTGGCAGCGCAGCGACTACCGGGGCATGGACAAGGTCAGCGTGAACGTGCCGGCGGGCGGGCTGGCCGGCCCGCTGCGCCAGGCCGCCGCCCAGCTCGGCCTGCGGGGCCTGGCGGCCCGGCTCGGCCAGGTGAGCACGGCGGGCGGCGCGGCCCAGGCCCCGTTCACCGTGTCGGCCCGGCTGGCCAGCGGGCACACCTGGACGTACCGGGGGCGGCTTCAGCTGGTGGACCGGAACCGGCGCTGGTGGGTGAGCTGGAGCCCGGCCGCCATCTACCCCGGCCTGCGGGCTGGGCAGCGGTTCGTGCTCAGCGCGACCTGGCCCGCCCGGGCCGCGGTGCTGGCCGTCGGCGGCACCCAGCTCAGCTCGCCCGCGGTGATCGCGCAGTCCGGGTCGCTGGCGCTGCTCACCGGCACCGTGGTGCGCGCCACCAAGGCCCAGGCCAAGGCGCTGGGCGCGCCGTACCAGGCCGGTGACCTGGTCGGCGACGGCGGCATCGAGCAGGCGTACCAGCCCCAGCTGGCCGGGCGGCCGTCGCTGACCATCCAGATCGCCGGGCCGGGCCAGCGCACCGGCGCGACCGCGGCCCGGTTCGCGGCCGTACCCGGCAAGCCGGTGCAGACCAGCATCGACATGCAGGATCAGATGGCCGCGTCGGCCGCCGTGTCGTCCGCGTCGACCAGCAAGCCGGTCGACATGGTGGTCGTCCAGCCATCCACCGGCAAGGTGCTGGCCGTGGTGGAGCGGCCGGGCGGGTTCGACCGCGCGCTGGCCGGGATCTTCCCGCCCGGCTCGACGTTCAAGGTGGTCACCGCGTCGGCCCTGGCCCAGCGGGGCATGACGCCGTCCAGCCCGGTGCAGTGCCCGAGCACGGTCGACCTCGGCGGCCGGACGTTCCACAACGACGCCAACGAGCAGCTGGGCAGCACCAACCTGCAGACAGCGTTCGCGGTGTCCTGCAATACGACGTTCGCCATGCTGGCGTCGCAGCGGCTGGGCGGTGCCGCGCTGGCCGCGATGGCCGCCACGTTCGGCTTCAACGCCAGCCCGGACCTCGGCATCCCGGCCACCCTCGGCCACTTCAGCACGCCGCACCAGCCGGTGGACCTGGCCGCGGACGCGTTCGGCCAGGGCACCGACCTGGTTAACCCGCTGAGCCAGGCCACGGTGGCCGCGGCCATCGAGGATGGCAGCTGGCGGCCGCCGCTGCTGGTGACCAGCCCGATGCCCAGGCAGGCCGCCCGGCCGCACCAGCTGAGCCCCGGGATCCTGGCCACGCTGCGCCCGATGATGCGGGCCGTGGTGACCAGTGGCACCGCGGCCGGGGTGGGCTTCGGGCCGGGCGTGTACGGGAAGACCGGGACGGCGCAGTACGGGAACGGCACCCAGTCGCACGGCTGGTTCATCGGCTACCGCGGTGACCTGGCTTTCGCGGTGCTGGTCGAGGGGGGCGGCTACGGCGCCAACAGCGCGGGCCCGGTGGCCAACGCGTTCCTGCACCGGGTGGCTAGCTGAACGTCACCGTGACGCGCCGGAAACCCAGCGAGTGCAGCATGCCGATGAGCATGGCCGTGGTGTTGCGCTGCGCCTGGGCCAGCAGCGGGCTGTGCCGCGCCGCGGCCTGGATCTTCTGCTGGGCCACGACGTAGACCTGCTGCTGGCTATCCGGGTTGCCCGAGAAGAAGTTCCCGATCCGGTTCAGCAGGCCCTGCTGCTGGGCGAACACGTAGGACTGCCGGACGTTGAGCACGGCCGGCTCGAGCTGTGGCCGGGGCAGCCGGACGCTGACCGCTGCCCGGTTGGCCGAGACCCTGATGGCCGGGCTCTTCAGCTGGGCGAAGTCCACGTAGGCGATCTCACTGCCCTGGCCGACGAACAGTGTCTGGCTGCCTTCCAGGAACGACGGCAGGTACGCCGCCTTCCTGGTCAGGTCCACGATGACCTGGAACGACCCGCTCGCCGCCTGGTACCGGCTGAGCGCGGTGATCGACTTGAGCAGCACCGGCTGGCTGCGCACGGACGTGCTCTCGCTGAACGGGTTACGCAGTGACGGCAGCAGCCGGGCCGCGGCCAGCGCGACGATCAGCACGGCGGCGGCCACGATGAGGCCGGCCGCCGCGGCCAGCGCGACGATCACCCGCCGCCCCGGTGCGGCGCGGGTCACGGTACCGCTGTCCAGCTCCTGACCAGGCACAGCGCGGGCCATAGCTGCCTCCATCCGGGCGCCGTGCGCGGCGGTGGCCCGTGGCCGCGCAGTGGCCAGCTACCCGGCAGGCACCGGGGTACGCATGCGCCGCGGAATTGGCCGGGCTGGGCTCACCAGCCGTAGATGCGGGTCGGCAGCTTGCGCAGCGGCCGCTCTTCCGGGCCGGGGTAGGCGACCATCAGCACGGTGTCGTCCGGGTCGTGCCCCTCGACCACGGTCACCCCGTCGCTGCCGCGAGTGTCCCGGTACGCCGAGCGTTCCCTGAGCGCCCGTTCGCACTGGTCCAGGTCCTCCTGCCCAGCCGCGGTCCAGAGCACGTACTGCAGGCCGACCGCGCCCAGCGGGTGCGCCGCGTTGCTGCCCATGGCCCGCAGGATCAGCTCCGTCCCCCCGGGACTGACCAGCAGCGCGGCGGTCGGGCTCTGATCGGCGACCTGCAGTCCGAGGACATCCCGGTAAAAGCTGATGGACCGGTCGAGCTGCTGCACGAACATGACCGCGGCGCCGATCCGGGTAACCTTCGCCATCTGCTGACCTTCCAATCCCTGGCTTCGGCCCGGGCTGGGCCAGCACCAGTCTTGCGCACCGCAGGCACCGGGGTCGCGGGCAGCCCAGCGTAGGGTCGGCGGATGGACTATCGGACTCTGGGCCGCAGCGGCTGCGCGGTCTCCAGCCTGTGCCTGGGCACCATGACGTTCGGGGCCGAAACGGATGAGGCGGGTGCGCACGGGCAGCTCGACCGATTCGCGGCGGCGGGCGGGACGCTGATCGACACCGCCGACGTGTACAGCCGGGGCGTGGCCGAGGAGATCATCGGCCGGTGGTTCACCAGCCGGCCAGCCAGCGTCACCGGGCCGATGGTGCTGGCCACCAAGGGCCGCTTCGCGCTGGACGGCGAGCCCAACGGCGCCGGGCTGTCCGCGCGCCACCTGACCCGGGCCCTGGACGCCTCGCTGCGCAGGCTGGGCGGGGCGGTGGTCAACCTGTACCAGGTGCACGCGTTCGACCCATGGACCCCGCTGGACGAGACGCTGCGCACGCTGGACGGTTTCGCCCGGGCGGGCAAGATCCGGTACTACGGGTTCTCCAACTTCACCGGCTGGCAGCTGACCAAGGCGGTGTACCTGGCCCGGGAGCTGAACCTGGCCCCGCCGGTCACCGTGCAGCCGCAGTACAGCCTGCTGGTCCGGGAGACCGAGTGGGAGATCGTGCCCGCGGCCCGGGACGCGGGCCTGGGCCTGCTGCCGTGGAGCCCGCTCGGCGGCGGCTGGCTGTCCGGGAAGTACTCCCCGGACCAGCGCCCGGCCGGCGCCACCCGGCTCGGCGAGGACCCGGCCCGGGGCATGGAGGCCTACGACCGCCGGGGGGTGCAGCGGACCTGGGATGTCGTCGCCGCGGTACACCGGGTGGCGGGCCAGCGGGAGGTGTCGATGGCCGAGGTCGCGCTGGCCTGGGTGACGGCACGGCCAGGTGTGACGTCCACCATCCTGGGCGCGCGCACCACCAGCCAGCTGGACGTCAACCTCCGGGCGGCCGGGCTGCGCCTCAGCCCGGCGGAAACCGCGGAACTGGACGCGGCCAGCGATCCCCGGCCGCCGGACTACCCGTACGGGGAGCTGGGCGTGCAGCAGCAGGACCGCCGGCTGGCCGGCCAGCGCTGAGGCCGCCGCGGGCGGGGCCGGCCGCTAGCCGGCCTGGTCGAACCCGGCGGCCAGCCGTTTAGGTGCCTTGCGCCGCCAGGCTTCGGCCAGTACTTCCGCGAGCAGCCGGCCGGGCAGGCGGCCAGCTCGACCCGCAGCCCGCGGTGCCGCTGCCCCCAGTACAGCGGCTGGAACGCCGCCGGGTCCTCGGCCACGTACGCGCTGGCCTCGTCCTCGTCCAGGAACACGTTCAGCCAGCCCCCGCCGGGCGGTGCGGTGGCGAAGATCTTGCCGCGGACCCGGAACGAGGTCATGTCGAAGTGCGGCTGCTCGCCGGCCTCCGGCAGGGCCAGCGCCAGCCGCCGCGCCTCGTCCAGGCTGGTCAAGCGGGCTCGGCCCGTTCCGTAACCGGGGTGCCCAGCTCCACGGTGCGGCCCACCGTGCACAGCCGGTCATGCGACTTGCGGATCGCGTCTGGCAGCACGGCCCGGGCCGCGTCACCGTCCGCACCGGCCGGGAAGGCGATGCGGAACGCCACCTGGATATCGGTGAGGTGATTGCCGCTGCCGTCCCGGACCTTCTCGGCCCCCGCCGATACCAGGAACGACTCGGGCTCGGCCCGGCGGGAGGTCAGGATGTCCACGTCGATCGCGGTACAGCTGCCGATCGCGGCCAGCAGCAGCTCGGTCGGGGTGAACCGCTCGTCGCCGCCGGTGCCCAGGGTGATCTGGCCGCCCCGCTCGTTGGTCACGCTGAACCGGCCGGGGGCGGTGCGCTCGATGGACACCGCCCGGTGTGCAGAGTCAGTCGCCATGCGGTTAACTGTGCCATCCGGGCCATCTGGGGCCGCCCGGCGGGGCCCGGGCCGGATCAGGCCTGACGGCCCAGAAACCCGGCCAGCCGGTCGATGCCGGGTGCGCCGGCGGCCACCGGCACCTCGGCGGCGAACGGCGCGCCCGGCCCGGACGGCCGGACGGCCAGCTGCTCACGGGCCTGGGCCAGGGCCCGTTCCACCACGCCCGCCGGGAAGTCCGCGGGCTGGCCGGTGGCCCGGGCCAGGTCCCAGCCGTGAGCCAGCAGTTCCACGATGCGCACCTGAACCAGGAACACGCCCGGCACCGGCCCCAGCGGGCCCTGGTACGTCTCGCTCAGCACACCCGGCCCGCCGAACGCCTGGCGCAGCGCCTGCCCGCTGCGCCGGAACGCGGCCGCCGGGTCGTCGCCCAGGTGGTCGCCGGCCCGGTCCGGGACCGGCAGGCCCTGGATCCGGGCCATGAAGACCAGGTGGCCGGTCACCAGGTGGCCCACCACGGCGCGGACATCCAGGCCCGGGCACGGCGTGGCCGCCGCCCACTGGCCAGGCTGGATCCCGGAGACGATCGGGCCGGTGGCGGCCAGCGCCTGGTCGAAGTCGGCCAGCACATCAAGATCACTCACCCGCAAAACATGGCAGAGCAATTGCCGCCCCAGCGGGCAAATTGGTCACCGGCGGGCCCGCCGGGGTCAGCCCCTGGTGTCCGGCTCCAGCACGAAGACCGGGATCACCCGGGACGTCTTCTGCTGGTACTCGGCGTACGGCGGGTAGGCCGCGACCGCCCGCGCCCACCACTCGGCCCGCTCCCCGCCGGTCACCTCACGAGCGATCATCGGCTGCTTGCGCGAGCCGTCCTGCAGTTCCACTCGCGGCTCGGCCCGGAAGTTGTGGTACCAGTACGGATGGTCCGGCGCCCCGCCCTGGGACGCGACCGCGGCGTAGCGGCCGTCGTGCTCCACCCGCATGACCGGGGTTTTGCGCACCTTCCCGCTGCGTGCCCCGCGGTTGGTGATGATGACTACCGGCAGCCCGGTATCCCGTAGCGTGGTCCCGCGGGTACCGCCCGAGCTCTCGTACTCCTCGACCTGGTCGCGGACCCAGCCTCGCGGACTCGGCTCATATTCGCCCTCGATCGGCATACGGTTAGTCAACCATGAAGCCAGTCAACGACTCCGTCCTGGCCACCGTCCAGACCCGGCTGGAGCAGGTCGTCCGTTATGACGATGAGTCCATCGTGCACGACAAGTGGATTCGGCAGCGGTACGACTGCGGGTGCCTGCCGGGCCTGATCCCGGCCCGGCGGGCCACCGTCGAGACGGCCTGGCACGAAGCCGGCCATGCGGTCGCCGCGCTGGCCGTGGGCGCCGAGTTCAGCTCGGCCAGCATCCACCACAGCCGGACGTCGGACGGCCGGGTGCACGGCATCAGCGGCGGCCGCGAGCTGGCCTTCGTGATCGACGCGGCCGGCCAGATCGGGCAGCGGCTGCGCGACTGGACCATGCTGGACGGCGACGACGAGCTGCGCGCCTGGCTGCCCACCTGGCGGAGTGACGGCGGAGATGCGCGGCGGTTCCGCCGGGCTATCGCCCGCCGGTACGGCCGCGACGAGGTCTCCGCGTGGCGGCGCAGTGAGGACGTGCTGACCCCGCTCCGGCTGCAGGTCCGCCAGGTGGCCCGGGCGCTGCTGGTGCACCCCCGGCATCTGCCTTACCACGTGGTAACGGCCATCGCGGCCAGCTGCTGATCGGTGGCGGCGCGGGTCAGGGCACGACGGTGACCGGCCAGCGGTTGGCGCGGACCAGGTGCACGGCCAGCGAGCCGATGAACCGGTGCCCGGCCTTGGTCGACGCGCCCACGATCACCGCGTCCGCCCGTACCTCATCCGCCAGCCGGACGATCTCGGCGTACGGGTTGCCGGTCCGCTCGACGAACTCGACGTCGAGGCCGAGCCGCGCGCTCTGCGACTCGACCGCTTCCCGCAGCTCCTCGGCCACCTCGTCGTACGCTTCGTTCATGGACACGGCCGCCCCCGCGCCGATCCCGGCCATGGCGGTGAGCGGCCGGACGTACAGGCAGATCAGCCGGGCGTGCTGGCGGCGGGCCATCCCGGCCGCGTAGGCACCCGCCCGCATGGAGGTGTCCGATCCGTCCACGCCCGCCAGCAGCACGGCCGGGCCGTCCCACGGCTGATCGCTCACGGGTAAACGGTAGCGGGGAGCTCACGGGTAAGTAACGGGGAGCTCATGGGCAAACGGTAGCGGGGAACACTGATATTTAGCCGGGGAGGCGGGGCGCGCCGCAGGCGGTGCCGTTCCCGGCCAGATGGCCGGGGAGGCGGGGCGCCGCAGGCGTATCGCCGGCCGGGGGGTCCAGGGGGGGTTGCCCCCGGACAGATTGAGCCGGGGAGGCGGGGCGCGCCGCAGGCGTGTTCCCGCCGAGCCGGCTATCCCGGGGGGTCCAGGGGGGTCGCCCCCCGGACGAGATTGAGCCGGGGAGGCGGGGCGCGCCGCAGGCGTGTTCCCGCCGAGCCGGCTATCCCGGGGGGTCCAGGGGGGTCGCCCCCCCGGACAGATAGAGAGGGTGAGCCATCGGCGTCGATGAGGAACGAGACGGGGTAGCGCTGACCAACCTCGGCCAGCCGCTGTTCGACGGGGCCAGCGCGACCAAGCGGGACCTGGTCGACTATCTCGACGCGGTGTCCGGGCACCTGCTCCCCGAGCTGCGTGACCGGCCCCTGTCGGTGGTCCGGGTGCTCCGCGGCCAGCCACCGTTCATGCAGAAGAACGTGCCCAAGTACACCCCGGGCTGGGTGCGGACGGTCCCGCTGTGGGCGGAGAGCTCCCAGCGGAAGGTGTCCTACGCGCTCTGCGACGACCGGCGCACGCTGCTCTGGTTCGGCAACCAGCGGGCCATCGAGTACCACCCCACCCTGATCCGGGCTGGCCATTGGGACCGGCCCGGCTACCTGGTGCTGGACATCGACCCGCCGGAGGGCGGCGAGTTCCGGCTGGCGGTCTGCGCGGCCGGCCTGGTCCGCCAGGTGCTGGCCGAGGCCGGGCTGGCCGGCGCGGTCAAGACCAGCGGCGCCAAGGGAGTGCACGTGTTCGTGCCGCTGGACGGCTCGGCCAGCCTGGCAGACGCAGCCGCCGCTACCCGCGCGGTGGCCGCCCGGGCGGAGCGGCTTGATCCCGCGCTGGCCACCACGGCGTTCATCCGGGCCGACCGGGCGGGCAAGGTGTTCCTTGACCCGACCCGATCGGGCGGCGCGACCGTGGTGGCCGCGTACAGCCCCCGGGTCCGGCCCGGCGTCCCGGTGTCCTTCCCGGTGCCCTGGGACGACCTGGACCAGGTCATCCCGGCCGATTTCACCGTGCACACGGCGGCCGGGCAGCTCGGCCCGGCTGGCCGCTGGGGCGGGCTGCTGCCCGGCCCGCAGCCGCTCAGCGCCGACCTGGTCGCGGAGGGCCATACCATCCCGGTGCCCCGGGTGCAGGCCATGCACGAGGGCAAACGGCGGGCCCGGGCCCGCCGCCAGGCCGAGTGAGGCCGGGCGGCCGGGCGGCCGGGCAGGTCAGTCGCGGGTAGCCGCGGGCCGGTCAGTCGCGGTAGCCGCGGCGGCGGCCGAAGCGCAGCCAGAGGAACACCAGCAGCGCGATCAGCAGCCACGGCCCGGGCCACATCCAGCCCCAGAACCAGCCGAACGGCCAGAACAGGCTGCCGATGCCGCCCAGCAGGCGCAAGCCGACCAGGACGAGCACCAGGATGAGCACGATGCGCAGCCATTTGTGCTGGCCCGGCCGGCGCGGCCGGGGCGGCGGCTGACGCCGGGGCGCTTGTGATTCCATCCGGGTCACCCCCGTATCAGGTAGGTCATGCAGTAGTCCGTCAAGGTCGGCCCGGGTCTTGGCGCTCATCGCCAGGCCCAGCCGGTCATCCAGCTCGGTCTGGTCGAGCCGGCCGTCCCCGTAGTGCTGGGCCAGGCGGTCCGCCACCTCGGCCCGGTCGGCATCGGAGACCCTCATGGTGGCGTCGGCGGCCTCCGCACGGCGGCGCGCGTCATAACCCCGCCTTCCTAGCCCTGGCATCTGAAATCCTCCCCGTTCTGTATCTGGTCCGGCCGGCCTAGCGCTGCCGGGATGAGAGCCATCCGCTGGCGATGGACTGGTCGCTGCCCTCTTCGGGGATGAGCAGCCAGCCGGCCAGGTAGACCAGCACGGCAGCGCCACCGAACAGAGTGAGGACGGCGAACGCGACACGGATCAGGGTCGGGTCAACGTCGAGGTAGTCGGCGATGCCCGCGGCGACTCCCGCGAGCATCCGGTCGTCGGCGGGCCGGCACAGGACGTGCGGGCGGCGCTGCTGCGACGTGGCAGGCTGCTGCCAGGTCTGGTCACTGGCGCCTGGGTTCGTGGTGGTGTCCATGGCTCCAGCGTGCCGCCGCTGCTGCCCCGGGACCATTCGGAAGACCCCTGACCCGTCCCTGAGCCTGGCCGGGCCCAGATCAGGGTTGTCCCTGATGGCCACCCGGAGCCGGACGCGGGATGATGGGGGGATGCGGGATCAAACCGACGCCACGACCGCGCCCTGGGAACACCGGTGGGCCAGGCCGCACGCCCGCTGGATGCGCGGGCCGTACCGCGGCGGCCCGCTGCGGCGGCCGGCGGAGGGCCGCCTGGCGGCCGGGGTCGCGGCCGGGCTGGCCGCCCGCCTCGGCCTGGACGCCACCCTGGTCCGCACCGCGTTCGTGGTCGCCACCATCTTCAGCGGCTTCGGCGCGGCGGCCTACGTGGTGGGCTGGCTGCTCATCCCGGAGGACGGGGCCGACGGCAACATCGCGACCCGGGCGCTGGCCGACCGGCGCGGCATCGCGCTGGCGGCCGCCCTCGGCTCGCTGCTGGCTGTGCTGCTCATCCTGGGCTCCGCGCTCGGCGCACGCTGGCTGGGCACGGTGGCCTGGCCACTGGTAGTCAGCGTGGTCGGCCTGGTCCTGCTCTGGCGTAACGCCCCCGAGCGGGAGCAGGCCCTGCTGCACCGGCTGACTGACCCGCTGCTCGGCCTGGCCGGGGGCGGCAGCCGGACCCGGATCGTGCTCCGGGTGGTGGCCGCCGCGCTGCTGATCGGCGCCGGGATGGGCCTGCTGTTCAGTGGGCACGCCGAGCATTACGCGCTGCGCGGGCTCGGCGGGGTGGCGCTGCTGCTGGCCGCGGTGGTGATCGTGCTCGGCCCGTGGTGGCTGCGCATCGCCCGCGATCTGGTGGTGGAGCGGCAGGCCCGGGTCCGGGCCGAGGAACGGGCTGACATGGCGTCCCGGGTGCACGACTCGGTGCTGCAGACGCTGGCCCTGATCCAGCGCCGGGCGGACGATCCGCAGCAGGTGGTGCAGCTGGCCCGAGCCCAGGAACGTGAGCTGCGCAGCTGGCTGTTCGACGACCGCGCGCCCGGCTCGCTGGACGGCCAGGCCAAGACGCTGGCCGACGGCATCCGGCTCATCCAGCAAGAGGTCGAGGCGCAGCACGGGATACCCATCGAGGCCATCACCGTGGGGGACTGCGAGCTGGACGATGATCTGGCCGCGCTGCTGGCCGCGGCCCGGGAAGCCACGGTCAACGCGGTGAAGTGGTCCGGCGCCGAGGTGGTCTCGGTGTTCGCCGAAGTGGAGCCGGCCGAGGTGGCGGTGTTCGTGCGGGACCGTGGCCGCGGCTTCGACCCGGCTGCCGTGCCCGGCGACCGCAAGGGCCTGGCCGAGTCCATCCACGCCCGGATGACCCGGCGGGGCGGCACCGCGACGGTGCGGACCGCACCGGGCGACGGCACTGAGGTCTCGCTGCGGATGCCCCGGACCGCCGGGGAACGCCAGCCGAGCCGGGCATGACCAGCCCGGCCGCGGGCCGCCCACCACGGGTGTGCATCGTCGATGATCATGGCCTGTTCCGCGCCGGGGTCCGGGCCGAACTGGGTGACCAGGTAGACGTGATCGGCGAGGCAGCCGACGTCGCGCCGGCCATCGAGCTGATCGCCGAGCGGCAGCCGGACGTGGTGCTGCTCGACGTGCACCTGCCGGGGGGCGGCGGCCAGCTGGTGGTGAGCGCGATCCGGGCCGCGCATCCCGGGGTACGCTTCCTGGCCCTGTCCGCGTCTGACGCCCCGGAAGACGTCATCGCGGTGATCCGGGCCGGCGCCCGCGGCTACGTGACCAAGACCATCTCCGGCCCGGACCTGGTGGATGCGATCCGCCGGGTAGCCGCCGGGGACACCGTGTTCTCGCCGCGGCTGGCCGGTTTCGTGCTGGACGCGTTTGCTTCGGCCTGCCCGGCCAGGCCGGCCCGCCGTCCCTGGACCCGGAACTCGACCAACTGACGCCCCGGGAGCGGGAGGTGCTCCGGCTCATCGCCCGGGGCTACACCTACCGGGAGATCGCCCGTGACCTGTACATCTCGACCAAGACGGTGGAGAGCCACGTGTCCTCGGTACTGCGCAAGCTCCAGCTCTCCACCCGGCATCAGCTGACCCGCTGGGCTACGGAGCGCCGGCTGGCTTAGTCTCTTGCTACGGTGTTCGCTCCCGGCCCGGCGGCGGCCGGCGAGCTTACCGGGACTGACGCTGGAGGCACTGGTGGCGGAGGATTTTCCCGCGGGGTTAATCGATTTCAGCGCGGGGTCACAGATAGCCAGCTACCAGCTCGAAGAGGAGATCGGCCGGGGCGGTATGGCCGTGGTCTACCGGGCCCGCGACGTGCGGCTCGGCCGCTGGGTGGCGCTCAAGGTGCTGGCCCCGGACTACGCGCAGGACGAGGCGTTCCGGCAGCGGTTCATCCGGGAGTCCCGGACCGCCGCGGCCGTCGACCACCCGAACATCATCCCGATCTTCGATGCGGGTGAGGCCAGCGGTGTGCTGTACATCGCGATGCGCTACGTGGCCGGCCGCGATGTGCACAGCCTGCTGCACGCGGCCGGCCCGCTGCCCGCGGCGCGGGCGCACAGCATCGTCGGCCAGGTCGCCGCCGCGCTGGACGCGGCGCACGCCTGCGGCCTGGTGCACCGCGACGTGAAGCCGGCCAACATGCTGCTCGGCGGGGGGACCGAGAGCGGCCGGGCCGACCATGTCTACCTGTCCGACTTCGGCATCAGCAAGCAGCTCAACGCCACTACCAGCCTGACCCTGACCGGCCAGGTGCTGGGCACGCTGAACTACCTGGCCCCGGAGCAGATCGAGGGCCGTCAGGTGGATGGGCGGGCGGACGGCTACGCGCTGGCCTGTGCCGCATTCGAGATGCTGGCCGGCTCGCCCCCGTTCCGCCGGGACGAGAACATGGCCGTGATGTGGGCCCAGCTGAACTCCCCGCCGCCCCGGCTGACCAGCTTCCGGCCCGACCTGCCCCCAGCCGTGGACCAGGTGATGGCCCGGGCGCTGGCCAAGTCCCCGGCCGGCCGGTACCCGAGCTGCCTGGCGTTCAGCGCCGCACTGCAGGACGCGTGCGGCGCCGCGCCCGGCCCACCGGCCGGGACGGCCGGGCCGGTGCCACCGCCCCGGGCAGCCCGGCCCGCCCCGGCCACCGCCGCGGACCCCGCCGCACCGCCAGCACCGCCGCCCGCGCGGCCCCCGGCGCCCGCGCGGCCCCCGACCACCCCGCTGCCTGTGCTCCGGTCATTCAGCCAGCGGGCCGACCCGCCATCGCGGCCCGGCGCCGGCCGGCGGCGCCGCGGGGTGGCCGCGATCGTGGCCTGCCTGGTGATCCTGGCCGCGGCCTGCGCCGGTTACGCGATCATGCGGAACTCCTCGTTCCTCACCGGGACGCCGGCCGCCGCTGGCTCCTCGCTCCGCACTGGGGCGGGCCGGGCCGCCCAGCCGGGTACCCCGGCCGGCACCGTGCAGGCCTACTACACGGCGATCAGCCACCATGAGTACCGGCGGGCCTGGGATCTGGGCGGGAAGAACAGCGGCGCCGGGCACACGTTCAGCCAGTTCGCGGCGGGCTTCAGCACGACCAGGACGGACACCGTGACCATCCTCGGCCACGCTGGGACCGTGGTGTCAGCCCGGCTGGCCGCCGTGCAGACGGATGGGACGGTCAGGCACTTCCTGGGCAAGTACCTGGTCCGGGGCGGTGTCATCATAACGTTCCAGGTCGTGCAGACCAGCTGACCGGCCCGGTCTGGCCGGGCTCACGTCAGCGGCCCGCCGGGCCTCGTCAGCCACTGCCGCTGCGGCGGCCTCGTCCGGCGGTCCCGGCCCGATCAGCCCGGCGGGCAGCCGGCGGGTGAGGGCCAGCGCGGCGAGCGCGGCCACTGCGCTGATCACGAACGCGGTGGCGATCCCGCAGCGCAGGTCGGGGCCCAGGCCGGTGGTGGCGGCCACGGCCGCGCCGCCCACCCCGATGCCGGTCGCGGTGCCGAGCACGTCGGCCAGGTTGAGCGACGCGGACGCCCAGCCTTCCCGGCCGGGCGGTGCCTCCCGCAGCGTCATCAGCGTGGTCGGCGCGTAGCCCACCCCCATGCCGAGCCCGGCCACGGTCCAGGCCGCCAGCGCGACGCCGACCGGCACGGCCGGCTGCAGCGCGGTCATCATCCCGCCAATGCCGGCCAGGATGATGACCAGCCCGGTGCGCACCAGGCGCCGGCCCGGCCAGACCACGCTCAGCTGGGCCTGGGCCCAGGCACCGGCCGTCCAGGCCAGCGTGGCGCCGGTCACGGCCACGCCGGCCAGTACCGGGCTGTGGTGCCGGAGCACGGTGATGCTCAGCGTCACGTACGCGTCGGCGCCGAAGAACGCGAACGTGAGCAGCCCCCGGGTGAGCACGGTGGCGGGCAGCCCTGGCCGCCCGGCCAGCGTGCCTGGCGGGACCAGCCGCCGCAGCGCGGGCACCGCGGCCGCCGCACCGGCCAGGATCAGCGCGACGCCCGGCAGGGCAGCGGAACTCACCGCCACCGTCAGGCCGGCCAGGATCAGCGCGGTCCCGGCGGCCACCCGCAGCCCATCGGTCAGCCGGTGCTCAGCGGCCCGGCGCTGGGCGGGCGGCCCGAGCCGGATCAGCGCCGGCACCGCGATCGACCCGGCCACGGCCACCACCGGGAGCAGCCCCAGGAACACCCACCGCCAGCCGAATACGCGTGCCACCTCGGCGCTCAGCGCGGGGCCGGCCAGCCCGGGCACCACCCACGCGGTGGACAGCAGCGCCATCATCCGGGCCCGCAGCCGGCCGGGCAGGCTCCGCCCGATCGCGGCGTAGGCCACGGCCGGCACCGCACCGGCCCCGATGCCCTGCAGGGCCCGGCCCGCCACCAGGACGTCCATGGACGGCGCGAGGCCGGCCACCGCGAGCCCGGCCCCGAACAGCAGCAGGCCGACCACGAACGGGGCGGCCGGCCCGCGCCGGTCCGCCTCCCGGCCCGCTGCCACGATGCCGACGATGCTGCCCAGCATGAACGCGCTGAACACCCACCCGTACAGCCGCAGCCCGCCGAGGCTCCGGGCCACCACCGGCATGACGGTGATCACCGCCAGCGCCTCGGCCGCGACGAACGTGATGGCCAGCACGAGGCCTGTGGTCAGCGCACGGTTCCGCGGCGCCCACAACCCCTCGCGCATACCGGTCCTCCCCTGTCCCCACCTCACCTCGCCCCGGCCCGGACCGCAACCTCTCATTTTGGGCCGCTGACGTGCGGCAGCACGACGGTCAGGGTTTCCGGCCCACCCCGCTGTAGGTGGGCAGCCGGGGCAGCGCACCCACGCTGACCGGGCCCGGACGCCACTGGCCCAGCGCCGTCACGCCCGGCGGGACCAGGTCCAGCCCGGCGAAGAACCGGGTCACTTCGGCTTCGCCGCGCGGGGTGATGGACACCGCAGAGTGCTCGTTGCAGGTATCCGTGCCGGCCGCCACGGTTTCCGCCATGATGTCGTTGGACGCATGGGAGATGACCAGGTAGCTGCCGGGTGGCATGGCCTCCATCAGCCGGGCCACGATGGCGTGCGGGCTGTCGCTGTCCGGGATGAAGTGCAGGACGGCGAGCAGCATGACGGCGACCGGCTGGCTGAAATCCAGCGTGCGGGCGGCCTGGCGGAGAATCGTGCCCACGTCCCTGATGTCGGCACTGAGGTAGGCCGTCTCGCCGCGGGGGTCGCTGGTCAGCAGCGCGCGGGCGTGCGCCAGCACGATCGGGTCGTTGTCCACGTAGACGATGCGCGACCCAGGTGCCGCTCGCTGCGCCACCTCATGCGTGTGGTCCACGGTGGGCAGCCCGGTGCCGATGTCCAGGAACTGCCGGATGCCAGCCTCGGCGGCCAGGTAGCGCACGGCCGTGGCCAGGAACGCCCGGCCTCCCCAGCTGCCAGGCCCGGGCCGGGCAGCAGGTCCTCCTCCGGCACGGCCACCCCTCCTCGATGTCCTGGCCTGGAGGGTCCACCCTATGCTGCCCGGTGCCAGGGCCCGGGGGGAAGCAGCCAGGCCAGGAAAGCGTTAGATAACCAGTGACCTCCCCGCCCATTGCGCCGCGCGCCGCCGTGCGTGCCGACGTCCGGCGTGCCCTGGTACCGGTCATCTCCTATCCGGCCGAGCTTCCGGTCAGCCAGGTCAAGGATGAGATCGCCGCGGCCATCCGGGATCACCAGGTGCTGATCGTGGCCGGGGAAACGGGGTCCGGCAAGACCACCCAGCTGCCCAAGATCTGCCTGGAGCTGGGCCGCGGGGTGACCGGCCAGATCGGGCACACCCAGCCGCGGCGGATCGCGGCCCGCAGCGTGGCCGAGCGGATCGCCGCGGAACTCGGCACCGAGCTGGGCACCGCGGTCGGCTACCAGGTGCGCTTCACCGACAAGTCCAGCGACGGCACGCTGATCAAGGTGATGACGGACGGCATCCTGCTCACCGAGATGCAGCGGGACCGCCAGCTGCGCCGCTACGACACACTGATCATCGATGAGGCGCACGAGCGCAGCCTGAACATCGACTTCATCCTCGGCTACCTCAAGCGGCTGCTGCCCCGCCGGCCCGACCTCAAGGTCATCATCACGTCGGCCACCATCGACCCGCAGCGGTTCAGTGCTGCGTTCGATGGGGCACCGGTGCTGGAGGTGTCCGGGCGGACGTACCCGGTCGGGGTGCGCTACCGGCCGCTGGCCGATCCGGACGACCCGGGCCGCGAGCCGAAGGACCAGGTGCAGGGCATCCTGGACGCGGTAGCCGAGCTCAAGGCCGAAGGCCCCGGTGACATCCTGGTCTTCCTCAGCGGCGAGCGGGAGATCAGGGACACCGCCGACGCGCTGGCGGGCCAGGAAGACCTGGACGTGCTGCCGCTGTACGCGCGGCTGTCCGCGGCCGAGCAGCACCGGGTGTTCGAACCGCACCGCTTCTCCCAGTCCCGGGCCGGCCGCCGGGTGGTGCTGGCCACCAACGTGGCCGAGACGTCGCTGACCGTGCCCGGCATCCACTACGTGATCGACCCGGGCACGGCCCGGATCTCCCGGTACAGCCACCGGACCAAGGTCCAGCGGCTGCCCATCGAGCGGATCTCCCAGGCCTCGGCCCGCCAGCGCGCGGGCCGCTGCGGGCGGACCGCGGACGGTGTCTGCATCCGGCTCTACACCGAGGAGGACTTCGCGGCCCGGCCTGCGTTCACCGACCCGGAGATCCTGCGCACCAACCTGGCCTCGGTCATCCTGCAGATGGCCGCGCTGGACCTGGGTGAGATGGCTGACTTCCCGTTCGTGGACCCGCCTGACTCGCGCAACATCGCGGACGGCGTCCGGCTGCTCGAGGAACTGGGCGCGTTCGCGCCCGGGTCAGCCAGAAAACTGACGGGGCTGGGCAAGAAGCTGGCCCGGCTCCCGGCCGACCCCCGGCTGGGCCGGATGATCCTGGCCGCCGGCCAGCACGGCTGTGCTCGCGAGGTGCTCATCATCGCCGCCGCGCTGTCCATCATCGACCCGCGGGAGCGGCCCACCGAGACCCGCCAGGCCGCCGACGAGATGCACGCCCGCTTCGCCGTGCCCGGGTCGGACTTCCTCGCCTTTCTCGCGCTCTGGGACTACCTGCGCGACCGCCAGCGCGAGTTGTCCGCATCGGCGTTCAGGAGAATGTGCCGCCGGGAGTACCTGCACTACCTGCGGGTGCGCGAATGGCAGGATGTGTACGGGCAGCTCCGCCAGGCCGCGGCCGAGGTGGGCGTGGTGATCGGCCGGGACCGGCGCGAGCCCCGCGCGGCCGGGCCCGCCGAGCCTGCGGACCGGTTCCCGGCCGAGCTGGCCGACCGGGTGCACATGTCGCTGCTGGCCGGGCTGCTCTCGCACATCGGGATGCAGGACAGCAAAGCCGCGCCGCGCGGCCAGCGGCGCGGCCCGGCCGAGTTCGCCGGGGCCCGCGGCGCGCGGTTCGCCATCTTCCCGGACTCGGTACTGGCCCGGAAGCCGCCGTCCTGGGTGGTCGCCGCGGAACTCGTCGAGACGTCGCGGCTGTGGGCCCGGGTGACCGCGCGGATCGACCCGGCCTGGGCCGAGCCGCTGGCTGAGCACCTGGTCAAGCGGAGTTACAGCGAGCCACGCTGGGACGCCAGCCGCGGCGCGGTGCTGGCCACCGAGAAGGTCAGCCTGTACGGGCTGCCGATCGTGCCCGCGCGCACGGTCAACTACGCCCGGATCGATCCGGCCGCCGCCCGCGAGCTGTTCATCGCCCGCGCGCTGGTAGACGGCGACTGGGAGACCCAGCACCGGTTCTTCGCCCGCAACCAGCAGGTGCTGGACGAGGCGGCCAGCCTGGAGCAGAAGGCCCGGCGGCGCGGCATCGTGGCCGAGGACACAGTCCTGTTCGATTTCTACGACCGCCGCATCCCGGGCTCGGTGACGTCCGCCCGGCACTTCGACAGCTGGTGGAAGAAGGCCCGGGCCAGCTCGCCGCACCTGCTGGACCTCACGCTCGCCGACCTGGTCCGGCCCGCCGCCGGGGACATCGGGGCCGCCGACTACCCGGAGCGCTGGGGCGACCTGCCGCTGTCCTACGAGTTCGCGCCGGGCGCGCCGGACGACGGGGTGACCGTGGACATCCCGCTGGCCCGGCTCAATCAGGTGGACGGGACGGAGTTCGGCTGGCAGGTCCCGGGGCTGCGCGAGGAGATGGTGACCGAGCTGATCCGGACCCTGCCCAAGCCGCTGCGCACCCGGTTCGTGCCGGTGCCGGACACGGCGCGGGCGATGCTGCCCCAGCTCGGCGCCCCGCACGGGGACCTGCTCGACCGCTCAGTGCCGAACTCGGCCGCCTGGGCGGGTGCCTGTGCCGCGGTCGGCGTTCGACGAGTCGCGGCTGCCCGCTCACCTGCGGATCACGTTCCGGGTGGTCGAGGACGGCCAGGTGCTCGCGTCCGGCAAGGATCTGGACGGGCTGCGCGGCCAGCTCCGGCCCCGGCTGCAGGCCACGCTCAGCGAGGCGGCCCGCGGGCTGACCCGGACCGGGCTGCGCGGCTGGGACCTGGACGCGCTGCCCCGGGTCTTCGCACACGGCCAGGTCCGCGCGTACCCGGCCCTGGCCGATGCCGGGGACGCGGCGGACATCCGGCTGTTCGAGACCGAGGCCGAGGCGGACGCGGCCATGCTCGGCGGCACCCGGCGGCTGCTGCTGATCGCGGTGCCGTCCGGGGCGCGGGCGGTGGCCAGCCGGCTGCCGGTCAGCGCCAAACTGGCCATGAGCAGGCACCCGTACCGCAGCACCGACGCGCTGCTCGGCGACTGCGCGGCGGCCGCCGCGGACCAGATCATCCTGGACGCGGGCGGCCGGCCTGGGACGCGGCGGGCTTCGCCCGGCTGCTGGAGGTGGCGCGGGAGCGGCTGGCCGCGGTGACCGCCGATGTGGTGTCCCAGGTAGCCCGGGTGCTGGCCGAGGCGCACGCCGCCGAGGCCAGCCTGGCCGCCACGCCGGCCCCGGCGCTGGCCGCGGCGTTCGGGGACATGCGCCGCCAGCTCGCGGCCCTGGTCCACCCGGGGTTCGTGACCCGGACGGGTGCCCGCCGGCTGGCCGACCTGGTGCGCTACCTGCAGGCCATCAGCCGCCGGCTGGACAAGCTGCCCGAGGTGCCCGCCCGGGACGCGGAGCGGATGGCGGCCGTGCACCGGGTGGCGGATGACTACGCGAGCGTGCTGGCCGGGCTGCCGCCGGCCCGGCGGCGCAGCCCGGACGCCCAGGCCGTGCGCTGGATGATCGAGGAGTTCCGGGTCAGCCTGTTCGCCCAGACGCTGGGCACCCGCGGCTCGGTGTCCGAGCAGCGCATCGAGCGCGCGCTGGACCAGCTCGGCCAGGCACCGGCGGCGGGCCAGGCCGGGCGATGATACTGCGGCCGCCCGGTCGTCTCGTCTGGTGACCACCGATCCGGGAGCCGGCTGACCCAGGGAGCTGACTGAGCATGGCTGAACTGCTGACGGCTGACGGGCTGGCCCGGGTGCACGGCGCCGTGGCCGGCCACGTCGGCGACGACCAGGTGCCCGGTCTGGTGGCCATCGTGGCCCGCGGCGATCAGGTGCACGCCGAGGTACTCGGCTCGCTGGCCGTCGGCGGGCCGCCGGTGCGGCGCGACTCACTGTTCCGCATCGCTTCCATCACCAAGCCGGTGACCGGCGTGGCCACGCTGGCCCTGGCCGCTGAGGGACGGCTGGCCCTGGACGAGCCGGTGGGCCGGCTGCTGCCGGAACTGGCCGGCCGCCGGGTGCTGCGCCGGATGGACGGCCCGCTGGACGACACCGTCCCGGCCCGCCGCGCGATCACCGTCCGCGACCTGCTCTCGTTCACGTTCGGGTTCGGTTTCGCGGCCGACATGTTCGGCGCGATGTTCGGGGCGGCCGAGCCGTGGCCGGTGATATCCGAAGAGAACCGGCTCCGGCTGGGCACGCTGGGCGAGCCGGACCCGGCCCGCCAGCCGGACCCGGACACCTGGATGGCCGGGCTGGGCTCGCTGCCGCTGCTGGCCCAGCCGGGCGAGCGCTGGTTCTACAACACCGGCGCGTCGGTGCTGGGCGTGCTGTGCGCCCGGGCGGCCGGCCAGCCGTTCGGCGAGGTGCTGCGCAGCCGGGTCTTCGAGCCGCTCGGGATGCGGGACACCGGGTTCTGGACGGCCGAGCCGGCCGGCTGGCCACCGCGTACCGGCCCGCGCCGGGCGGCCTGCAGGTGTGGGACGAGCCGGGCGGTGTGTGGAGCAAGCCGCCGCCGTTCGAGGACGGGGCGGCCGGCCTGGTGTCGACCGCGGACGACCTGCTGGCGTTCAGCCGCATGCTGCTGCGCGGCGGGGCGCCGGTGCTGCCCGCCAGCGCGGCGGCCGAGCTGACCCGCGATCAGCTCACCCCGGGACAGAAGGCCCACGGCGGTCTCGGGCCAGCCTTCTTCGACGCGGTGAGCTGGGGTTACTGCGTATCGGTGGTGACCGCCGGGGAGCGGGCCGGGGCGTTCGGCTGGGCGGGCGGGTTCGGCAGCACCTGGCTGGCCGACCCGGGGCGGGACCTGACCGTGATCGTGCTGACGCAGCGGGCATTCGACGGCCCGGGCGGGCACCCGCTGCACGACGACGTGCAGGCGGCCGCGTACGCCGCGCTCGGCTAGGCGGAACGCCGCGGCCAGGGCCGCCGGCCTTCTCGCAAACATGTGCTGGTCACCGGGACCGTCCGGCGCTGACCGGCCGGGTCACGGCGCGCCGCAATTTGACAGGCACCCCCGTGATACGTGATCGTGATACGCGGTCAGCGCCGGCCAGCCCTTGACTCATGAGCGCCGGCCATGGTCCCCGCCATACCGGCCGTTGGCAGCAGAACGGGTCGCCGGGCTGTTAATTAAAGCGAGTACGCAGCAGCCGTATTGGCCTGGCCAAACGCTTTACTTCTGGATCTTAAGTACCCGTTTTATGCCGGGCCTGGCTGTGCCGGGCCAGGAATCCTTTCCTGGCTATACTCACCGGATCCCCCCTGATCAGCCACGCAACGTCACGAGAACACCGCCAGCCAGCGCAAAGACTGAATATAGTGCTGACACAGAATTTTCATGACTTTGTGGCGTTTAGTGTTTCCTGTCACGAACATGCCAGCCGCTGGGCTATTCTCTGGCTTTGCCGGCCGCATGTGCCCGCAACCCCCACGCGGGGTTCATCAGGAAACCAACAACCTGGGGACAATGAGCAGCGATATCAGCGCGGCCGGGGAAATTCCTGCGCCGCCGGCCGACGACGCCACAGCCACGGCCCCGCCGGTCATAGCCGGCCGGGCCAGCCGGCCGCCGCAGGTCCCCTGGATGCCTCCGGTGCGCCGCCAGGCAGCTGGCCTCGTCGGGCTGGCCTCGGCCGGCATCGGCACCGCGATCGTGCTCATGATCGCGGTCTCGCTGGCCCGCGGCGGCTGGATGCGGCCGCCGCTGGTCATGCCGGCCAGCGGGCCGCCGTGGGAACTGCCGGTGCGGCACGTCTCGGCCGACGTGGTGACCTACGTGCTCTGGTTCGCCGCCCTGGCCGGGCTGGCGGGCGTGCTGTCCGGGCTGCTGGCCGTCCGGCGCGGGGCCCGGCTGAGCCCCCGGCTGCTGCTGATTCTCGGGCTGATCACGGTGGCCGTGCTGACCGTCCTGCCGCCGGCCGGATCCACCGACCCACTGGACTACGCCACCTACGGCCGGCTCCTGCTGCTCGGCCACAGCCCGTACGTCTACACCCCGCACTACCTGCGCCACCTGCACGACGCGTTTGCCCGGTCCATCCCGGTGATCTGGTCCCGCTACGTCAGCGTCTACGGGCCACTGGCCACCCTGGAGCAGCTGCTGGCGGCCAAGCTGGGCGGCGCCTCGCCGGCCATGGTCGTGTTCTGGCTGAAGCTGTGGAACTCGGCCGCCTTCGCGCTGGTCGCGCTGGCCATCCACCGGGTGCTCCGGGACAGCCCGGCCCAGCGGCTGCGCGGGCACCTGCTCTGGACGCTCAACCCGCTGCTGCTGTGGGACCTGGTCGAGGCCGGGCACCTGGACGTGCTGGCGGCCGCGGCTGGCCTGTTCGGCCTGCTCGTCCTCGGCCAGCAGTCCGTGGCTGACCGGTCCGGGCTATGGCGGCCTGGGCTTTGGCGGGTGGTGGCCGCTGGCCTGCTGCTCGGCATAGCTGCCGACCTGAAGATCAACTATGCCCTGTTCGGCCTGGGCGCCGCCTGGGCCCTGCGCCGCTACCCCGCCGCGCTGGCCGCCGCGGGCGCCGCGGCCCTGGCCGTCCTGGTGCCCAGCTACGCCTGGTTCGGGATGCCGGCCGTGAAGGCCCTGCTCGGCCGTCGTAACCAGGCCAGCGCGGACAACTTCTACCGGCTCATCCTGCCCACCCACCACTTCCTCGGCATCATCGCCGCCATCCTGGTCGTGGCCATGGCGATCCTCGCCATGCGGCGGCTGCCCCCGGGCGACCCGGCCCGGCCGGCCATCCGGCCAACCGTGGCGCTGGCCGCGGCCTGGCTGTTCCTGTGGCCCTACCAGCTGCCCTGGTACGACGCGATGATCATCTGCGTGCTCGTCCTGTACCCGGCATCGCGGCTGGACTGGCTGGTGCTGATCCGGCTCACGGCGGGCACGCTGGCCAACATGCCGGGCAACCCGCTGCTCCCGCACGGCCACGTGCTGAACCTGTTCGATCACTACGTGGTGCACGTCGTCGCGCCGCTGGGCATCCTCGGGGCCGCGGTTGGCCTGGTCGTGCTGTGCTGGTCTGGCCGCTGGAATCCGCCCAACCAGGACGGCCCGCCCCCGGGGG
Source organism: uncultured Actinomycetes bacterium (assembly GCA_963834515.1). GTDB lineage: Bacteria > Actinomycetota > Actinomycetes > Streptosporangiales > Streptosporangiaceae > RYN-230. Next base: position 1,482,389 of record CAWICB010000007.1, read on the forward strand.
CGCCCGACGCGGACGCCGTCCTGGTACCCGCCGCCCGCTAACACCTCGGCCCCGAACTGGCGCTGACCTGGCCTGGAGCCCAGGCCGTACGGCCCGGCCGCGCTGCCCCGGCCATGCGGCCCGGCCGGGCACCGGCTGAGGTCCCGGCGGGTCGGGCCCTACGGCATCTGGCTCATCCGCCCGGCCACCGGACAGCCTGGAAGCAGACATCAGGCATCCAGCAGCGGAGAAGGCAGTCATGATCAGGCGCAGCCAGGCCAGCGGGACGGCTCCATCCAGCACCAGCCCAGGCGGCCAGCCGGGCGGTACCCAGCGCCCGCGGCAGCGCGCCACGGACCGGCAGGTCGCGGTGATCGTGGACGGCACCCCCGGCTCCGCCCCCACGCTGCGCTGGGCGGCCTCGCAGGCCCGGCAGCGTAACGCCATGCTCGAAGTGATCCACCTGCTGCCCGCCGGGGCCGACGCCAGAGAGGTGACGCTGGCCCGGGTCCGGCTCGGTGAGTTCACCCGGCGCGCCTGCCCGTACGGGATGGGCACCCCGGTCCGGCTCCGGGTCGAGTGCGGCGACCTGGCCGCGCTGCTGCCCGGCTTCCAGGCCGACGCCGAGCTGCTGATCACCGTGCCCGCTGCGGGCGCCGGGACCGGCCAGGACGGCCCCCGGCAGCCACCCCAGGCCGGGGCGGCCCAGGCCGGGGCGGCACAGGCGGGAGCGCCACGGACCGGGGTGCGGCGGCGCGGCTCATGGCTGCGCGCGGTCCGGCACGCGGCGGCCTGACCGGCACCCGGGCTGACATCCTGGACCGGTGCACGATTCGCAGCTTCACATCCGGCGGGCCACGGCAGCCGACGCGGAGACGGTCGCCGGGCTGGCCGCGGAACTGGCCCAATCGTTCCCGTTCTCCCGGGCCGCGTTCGACCGCAGCTACCCGGCCGTGCTGGCGGCCGACGATGCCTGCCTGCTGCTGGCCGCGGACACCGCGGCCGGCCACGATGGCCCGGTGGGCTACCTGCTCGGCTTCCAGCATCCGGCGTTCTTCGCCAACGGCCCGGTGGGCTGGGTCGAGGAGGTCCTGATCCGGCCGGGGTACCGCGGCCGGGGGGCCGGCCGCGCGCTGATGGCCGCGTTCGAGCGGCACGCGGCGGACCGGGGCTGCCGCCTGGTCGCGCTGGCCACCCGGCGCGCCGCGCCGTTCTACCGCGCCCTCGGCTATCAGGAGTCCGCGGCTTACTTCCGCAAAGTGCTCGGCGGCGCGGGCGCCTGACCGGCGGCGGACCGGGCCGCACGTCAGGCTGGCAGCGCTCAGGCCGGCCGTGGCGCTCAGGCTGGCGCGGCCGTGCCAGCCGGATCCGCGGCCCGGGCCTGGGCCTGGGCCGGCTGATGGCGGTACCGGCGGAACGCGGGCAGGCCCAGGCCGATGGCGGCCGCGGCGGCCACGGTGAGCAGGCCGCCGGTGAGCGCGGCCACGCCCGGCGACGTCAGCGTGCCCAGCGCACCAGCCTCCAGGTTGCCGAGCTGCGCGCCGCCCGAGCCCACCACGTAGTCGGCCGCCAGCAGCCGGCCACGCAGCGCGTCCGGGGTGACGGCCTGCACGATGCTGATCCGGAACACCACGGTAAACGTATCCGCCGCCCCGGCCACCGCCAGCAGGGCCAGCGTCAGCCACAGCACGGCCGGGGCGATTGCGAACGCGGCGAACGCCGCGCCCCACACGGCGACCATGCCGAGCATGGCCCGGCCCGGCCGGGACACGTGCCCGGCCGGGCCGGACAGCACCGCACTGGCCAGCCCGCCCGCGCCGATGGCCGTGGTGAACAGCCCGAGCGTGCGGGGATCGCCGCCGAACCGTTCCGCGTTGATGGCCGGGAACAGCGCCAGCGGCAGGCCGAACACGGTGGCGGACAGGTCGGCCAGGAACGCCCCGGCCAGCACCTGGCTGCGCCGGATGAAGCCGACCCCCTCGGCCACCGCGCGCGGGCCTATCCGGGGCGGGCGGCCCGGCGCCCGCATGGCGGGCAGCCGGCCCACCCCGTACAGCGCCGCCGCGTAGCTCATCGCGTCCACCAGGTAACAGGCCCGCAGGCCCAGATGCGGCGCGGCCGCGATGACACCGGCCAGCGCCGGGCCGGCCGTCAGCGTGATCTGGAAGCTGATCCGGTCCAGCGCCAGCCCCGCGGTGAGCTGGCTGGCCGGGAGCAGGGCCCGGATGAACGTGCCGCGGGCCGGCCGGTCAACCGCGCTCAGCCCGTACTGCACGGCGACCAGCAGGTACAGCAGCCAGACCTGATCCAGCCCGGCGAAGGCCTGGGCGGCCAGCGCCGCGGACACCACGGCCAGGCCGCTGCTGGTGGCCAGCACCAGCTTGCGCCGGTCCAGCGCGTCGGTGAGCGGGCCGCCGAGCAGGCCCACGGCCAGCGTCGGCACGGCCTGCGCCACGCCGAGGAACCCGACCGCGAGCGGTGACCGGGTCAGCTCGTAGACCTGGAGCATGACCGCGAAGTAGGTCAGCGCGCTGCCCACCGCGGACAGCGTGGACCCGGCCCACAGCCGCCGGAACGCCGAGGACTCGCGCAGCGGGCCGACGTCGGCCAGCAGCCGCCGCCACCACGGCACGCGCTCACCTCCCCTCCGGTTCCCGCGCCATCATAACAGTGCTTATATAAGTTCTGTTAGAATTAGCCTGGCGGTGGCCGGGGCGACCCGGGGCCGGGTGCGGCCGGGTGGCCGCCCAGGCCGATCGGTAACCAGGAGCGTGGCGGATGACGGGCAGGACCAGTCCAGCGGACCCGACCGAGCGGAGCCGCTGGCGCCCGCTGCGGCTGCTGCAGGCCGCCCTGGACGCGGACATCGCCCAGGTGTACACGGAGGCGGGCATCGACGGGTTCAGGCCCAGCTACGTGCTGGAACTGCTCCGGCTGAACGCCCGCGGCCCGATGACCATCACCGAACTGGCCGAATCGGTTCAGCTCACCCATTCCGCGGTGAGCCAGAAGGTGGCCGCGATGCGTGCCGCGGGGCTGGTCCGCACCTCGGCCGGGCCCGACGCCCGCAGCAAGACCGTGCGGCTCACGCCGCGGGCGGCCCGGCTGGCCAGCGGCTGGCCGCGGAATGGCAGGCTACCGAGGCCGCGCTGGCCGACCTCGAGGCCGAGATTCCCTACCCACTCAGCCAGGTGGTCCGCGACATCGAGGGCGCGCTGCAGCGGAAGAGCTTCCACGACCGGATCGCCGACAAGCTGGCCGCGGACCCGGCGTGGCGCTGACCCACCCGCTGCTCGATCCGGCCGTGCGCGGCGCGGTCGCCCGGGCCGCGTCGGCGCATCGCACCACCCCGTGGACCGGCACCGGGTTCACCGACCTCGGCGGCCGGTCGTCCCACCCGGCCGGGGTGTTCCACGGCACCCCGTTCCCGGTGTTCGCCAAGCTCGCCGTGGCGGCCGGCGCGGAGGCGCAGGTCACCGCCGAACTGGCCGGGCTGCGCCTGCTGCACGACCGGGCGGGCGTGGCCACGGCGGTCCCGGTCGCGGACGGTGCGGTGCCGGTGCCGCCGGGCTGGCTGCTGCTGGCCGAGGCGCTGCCGGAACGGCTGCCCGCCGACCGGACCCCCCGGCCGACTGGCGCTCCATCGGCCGCGCGCTGGCCACCCTGCACGGGGTGGCCGGCCCCCGGTTCGGGCTGGCCACCGACGGCTGGTTCGGCCCGCTGCCGCAGCCCAACGCCCCGGTCCGGCCGGACCGCTGGACCACCTTCTATGCCGAACGCCGGCTGCGGCCCAATCTCCGGCTGGCCGCCGGCTCGGGCCAGCTGCCGGGCGACCTGGCCGCCGGAGTGGAGCAGGTCATCGGCCGGCTGCCCACGCTGGGCGGCCCGGAACCACCCCCGGCGCTGCTGCACGGCGACGCCCAGCAGCACAACTTCGTCAGCACCCCGGCCGGGGCGGTGCTGATCGATCCGGCACCGTATTTCGGCCACCCGGAACTCGACCTGGCCCTGCTCGGCTACTTCCACCCGGTACCCCGGCACGTGCTCGACGGTTACACCGAGATCCGGCCGGTCAACGCGGGCTTCGCGGAACGGCGCGAACTGTGGCGGATGTCCGCCTACCTGGCCGTGCTGGCGGTGGCCGGCGGCACGCCACTCGGGCGCCGGTTCCTGGCCCGCCTGGGCCACGTCATCGCGAGCTATCGCTAGGCACGGCGCGCCAACCCTGGCCGGACGCCAGGTAAACGGCGTGTGTCAATCCATGACGGCACATCATGAATGCCTTGCTTTGCAGTCATTGGACGCATGGATCGCGCGGCGCGACAATTGGTATAGACCAACGAAGAGAAGGAAAAGCCATGGAGAGCATGACCCGCACGGGAGATCGGCCGGGGCTGGTTGGTCGGGTAAGCGCCGTCAGCCCGCGGCTGGCTGCCATCCGGGACGAGCTCCGGGAGGCGCGCGTGGCGCGCGCCGGACGCAAGGCACTGGAGCGCGACCTGGCCAGCTACACCACCGCCAGCGACCTCAACGACCTCGGCGCGATCCTCGACCGGCACAGCGACGTCGAGACCGCCGACATCCGCCGTATCCTCGCGGCCCGCAGGACGGCCTGACCGCCCGGCGGCCGGGCTGCTCAGTCCCATCCAGGCCTGAGCAGCCCGGCCCCGCGGCCGCCTGCCGTCAGCTGGCCCGGCGGTAGGCGCGCACCGCCAGCGGCACGAACACGATGAAGATGCCGGCCAGCCAGGCGATGCTCCGCCACAGGGGGCCCGCGATGGGGCCGCCCAGCGCCATCGCCCGCATCGCGTCAACCACCTGGGTGACCGGCTGGTTCTTGGCGAAGGCCTGCAGCCAGCCGGGCATGGTGGAGATCGGCACGAACGCCGAGCTGACGAACGTGAGCGGGAACAGCCAGATCAGGCCGAACGCCTGCACCGACTCCTCGTCCCCGATGGCCAGCCCGGTGAACGCCGCGATCACGCAGATCGACAGGCCGAACACGGTGGCCAGCGCGATCATGGCCACGGCCAGCCCGAAACCATTCTGGAACCTGAAACCGACCAGGTAGCCCACCCCGACGATGATCAGGATGGTGACCAGCATCCGCATCGTGTCCGCGACCAGCCGGCCGGTCAGCACCGCGGACCGGGCCATCGGCATCGACCGGAGCCGGTCGATCACGCCCTTCTGCAGTTCCTGGGCCAGCGCGATGGCGGTGCCGAAGCTGGCGAACGCCGCCGTTTGCGCGATGATCCCGGGCAGCAGGAAGTTGACGTAGGTGGTCCCCTTGACCGGGATCGCGCCGCCGAACACGTACGCGAACAGCAGCGTGAACATCACCGGCTGGATCACAGTGAACACGATGTAGGCGGGCACCCGCATCCAGACCAGCAGGCCGCGCCGGGTGATGACGAGCGTGTCGCTGACCGCCCAGCGGGCCCGGGTGAGCAGGCTGGGCTCACCGGTGACTACGCCGGGTGCGGTGACTTGGGCGGCGGTCATGACGGCACCTTCGCGTCCTGCTTAGCCTGGTCTTTCTCGCCCTGGTCTTTCTTGCCCTGGCGGCGGCCACGCCGGGGTTTGCCGGACGTCTCCTCCTCGGCCGCGTGCCCGGTCAGGGCCAGGAACACGTCGTCCAGCGACGGCCGGCGCAGAGCCAGGCCCTGGGTCCGCACGCCCGCGCTGTCCAGTTCCCGTACTCCCTCGATGAGCGCGTCCGAGCCGCGGCCACCCACCCCCACGCTGACCAGGCCGGTCTCCTCGTCGACGTGCGGCTCGCCCTCACCCACCTTCGCGATGGCAGCCACCGCGTCCGGGGTCCGGGACCGGTCGGGCACCGAGAACTCCAGCACGTCCCCGCCGACCCGGCTCTTCAGTTCCTCGGCCGTGCCGGCTGCGATGACCTGGCCGTGGTCGATGACCACGATCTCGTCGGCCAGTTCGTCGGCCTCGTCCAGGTACTGGGTAGTGAGCAGCAGCGTGGTGCCGGTGGCCACCAGCGACCGGATGATGTCCCACATGCCGAGCCGGGACCGCGGGTCCAGCCCGGTGGTCGGCTCGTCCAGGAACAGCACCTGAGGCCGGCCGACCAGGCTGGCGGCCAGGTCCAGGCGGCGCTGCATGCCGCCGGAGTACGTCTTGGCGGGCCGGTTGGCCGCGTCGGCCAGGTCGAACTGGTCCAGCAGTTCGGCGCCCCGGGTCTTGGCGTCCGCCTTGCGCAGGTGGTACAGCCGCCCGATCATCTCCAGGTTCTCCCGGCCGGTGAGCTCTTCCTGGATGGCCGCGGACTGGCCGGACAGCCCGATCGAGCGGCGCACCGCCGCGGCCTCCCGCACCACGTCGTGCCCCTCGACCAGGGCCCGGCCGCCATCCGGCAGCAGCAGCGTAGTCAGGATGCGGACGGCGGTAGTCTTGCCCGCGCCGTTCGGCCCCAGCACGCCGAGCACCGTCCCGCGCGGCACGGACAGGTCGATGCCGCGCAGCGCGCGCACGTCCCCGAATGATTTGGTCAGGCCCTCCACGAGAATCGCCGGCCCCGAGCTGATCTCTGACACGCACCCTCCTGAGCAGGCCCAGCCCACTAGCTGATGTCCCCGAACCTTCGAACTTACCGGCCGCGCCGCCGCGGTCACGAATTCATTTCGCGTCCGCCGGCCGTCCGCCAGGTACCGCCATACACGATGTATCGCCTTCGCTGAACTGTCAAGTTATATCTCGAAACCGGAAACCGCGGGCCCAGCGTCATGGCACAGGTATGACGGGCCACCCCGCCCGCAACTCACCGGCTGCTGCTCCGCAGGCTAACCAGGACTGCCGACAATGCGCCCGGACGGCCAGGACCGGGGGCGGCTGGCCGCGGCCGTCAGCGGCGCACCCACAGGGTGACCCAGACGTGGCGGAAGTGACGTCTGGCTACCAGCGTGAAATCGCGGCGGAGCAGGGCGTCCTCGTCCCGGATCCCCGGCGCGGTCAGCCTGGCGAACGGGGACCGGCCCACCACCCAGATCCGCCGCTGGGCCAGCATCAGGGGACGGACCTGCGCGAACGGCTTGTCAGTGCCCTGGAAGTTGCCGGCCTGCGTGGGTGAGATGGCCATCGCGAAGTCGCTGACCTGGCGGAAGTCGGCCGGGTAGCCGAGCCGGGCCTTGCGGAAGAACGCGCTGAAGAACAGCACCCCGTCGCCGTGGTGCGCGTGCGCGGCCAGGTAGCGGGACGGGCCGCCGAAGTCGTACAGCCGGCTCTGCGGGGTGCGCACCCGCTGCTGCGCCCCGATCTGCAGCACCAGCGCGAGCGCCACCACCACCGCGCCCACCACCCACGCAGTGCTGGCCCGGGGGGGCGACCCCCCGGAACCCCCCGCGATCGCTGCCTCGGCAGGCGCACGCCTTCGGCACGGCCTCCCTCGCCAGCCAATGGCCAGCCACAGCCCGGCCCGGTACGCACCCGCGCCGGCCAGCAGGGCGCCGCCCGCCTCGCCGTACAGCACGTACCGGTCCACGTACAGCGGGTGGGCGACCAGCGACTCGAGGATCAGCACCGCGCCCGGGACGACCAGCAGCGGCGCACCCACCGACTGCACCGACACCCCGCCGCGCCGCCACCAGGGCCGGGCCGGCCGCGGCTCGCCCGGCTCGGCCGCCTGCTCGGGCCACGGGCCCTGGCCGCGGCCGGGCAGCACGGCCAGCACCGCGCACAGGAACAGCAGCACCGCGACCCCGGTCGTCGCACCAAAGTAGTCGTGGAACAGGATGCGCAGGCTGCCCGGCCCGGGCCGCGGAATCCAGGCCACCGCCGCGTCTTCCCGGGCGCTGACCACGGCCAGCGGCACCACCAGCACTGCCGCCACCGCCGCCGCGGCCAGCCAGCGCAGGAACGTCCGCCGCCCGTACCGGGCCAGCGCTACGGTCACCCCGTGCGCCAGCAGCGCCAGCAGCGCCATCTCGTTCAGGTAACCGGCCAGCAGCATCAGCGCGGCATAGCTCACCCAGGGCCAGATCACCGCACGGGCTGGCGAGGCGGGGGGCGCCGCAGGCGCGCTCCCGCCGAGCCAGCGGTCGCGGGGGGTTCCGGGGGGTCGCCCCCCCGGGATAGCACGCTGCTCGGCGCGCAGCGCACGGAGCAGCAGCAACGTCGCGCCCACCACACATGCGTAGACCAGCGCGTAGGACCGCGCGGTCTGCGCGTAGTACGTGATGGTCGGGGTCAGCGCCATGATCAGCCCGGCGAACAGCGCGGCCCAGCCCGACCCGGTGAGCCGCCGGGCCAGGATGGCGACCAGCGCGGCCGCGACGATCATGCTGAGCACGGACGGGATGCGCAGCACCGCCGGGCTGGTGCCGACCACCACCCAGCCGTGCATCATCAGGTAGTACAGCCCGTGCACGGCGTCCACGTTGCCGACCAGATGGGCCAGCTGGTGCAGCGGCAGCAGCGCGGCCCACCGGGTGGCCACCTCGTCGTTGCCCATGGACGAGTCGCGCTCCAGCCCCCACACCCCGAGCACCGCCATGACCAGCGCCGCGGCCAGGGCCGGTCCCCACCACGACGCGGCCGTGCCAGCCCGGGATGGCGACCCCCCCGATCGCCGCTCCGCGCCGAGCGGCGGCCAGCCGCCGCGACGACGCGCCGCGACCGGGGTTCCGCGCTGCCCGGTGGAGCTCATTTCCCAGTCGGCGGCCGGTCAGCGGAGCTGGCGAACGTCTCGCGCCACTTCTCCGGCGAGGTGAACTCGGGGGCCGCGGCCCGGTACTCGGCGGCCAGCCTGGCCCACTGCCGGCGCAGCCGCCGGTGCAGGACGATGCTGCGCAGTCCCAGCGAGCGGAACAGCCCCCGGTCGCGCTGGTACCAGGAGGCGGTCTTGCCGTCCGGGGTGGACACCAGCGCACTGTCCAGCTTGACCAGCACCCACCAGCCCGTGTCCTGCTGGGACAGCGCCATCTGCGGCCGCTGGCTGGCTCCCTTCCGCGGCCGCCGGAACTGGTGCGCGGTGCCCGACGCCGCCTTGGTCAGCAGGTTGAGCCGGTTGGTCGGCGTGGAGGATGACTTCACCGCCTCCGGGGCGCGCCGCCGCGGCGGCGGGAAGCTGTCCAGGTCGGCCTCGGCCCGGGCGTCGGTGTACTGCAGCCGGAACTGGCGCAGCTGCGGCAGCTTCGTGCCGATGTCGGCGTGCAGGTGCGCCGGGCCGCGCAGCACGTCCTCGATGGCCAGCGCCCGCAGCGCCACCGTCGAGTACTGCATGGACAGCAGCGCCTGCAGCTGCCGCTCCAGGCTTTCGGCGATCAGCTGGCCGCCGTGTGGCTCCTTCGAATGCAGCAACGCGGCCACGATGCGGTTGCGCAGGTGGTAGTAGGCGTTCCAGTCAAGCGCGTCGTTCTTGTCCGTCCACGGTGCCTGCCAGCAGGCCACGCCGGGCAGCGACACAGTCGGGTAGCCCCGGTCCCTGGCCCGCACCCCGTACTCGGCGTCATCCCACTTGATGAACACCGGGATCGCGAGGCCGAGTTCCTTGATCAGCTGGGTCGGGATCAGGCACATCCACCACCCGTTGTAGTCGCCGTCGGCCCGGCGGTGCAGCCACGGGGTGTTGCGCAGGTTGCGGCGGCCGAAGTCGTGCCGGCTCTTGGTGTTCGGCGCGTTCCCCCACCACCACCGGTGGGGCGCGACCGCCTCGGCGAACGCGTGCAGTACCGAGCGCTCGTACCGGCTGAACATGTGCCCGCCGACGATCGTCGGCGTGCGGGCCAGGTCGGCGAACGTGACCGCGCGCAGCAGGCCCTCGGCGTCGATCTCGACGTCGTCGTCTGTGAGCAGGACGTAGTCGCTCCGGCCGGCCCGCACGGTCTCGTCCATGGACCGGGAGAACCCGCCCGAGCCGCCCAGGTTCGGCTGCTCGATCACCTGCACCCGGCCCGCCAGCTTCTTGGCCGCGTCCTCGAAGCCGGGGTGATCGCTGACCCGGCTCGGGCCCTGGTCGACGACGTAGACGGTGTCGAGCAGCGGGTGGATGTCGGTGGCCTCGCCGAGCACTCGCAGCTTCTGGACCAGGTCGTCGGGCGCACTGAAGGCGGTGATGCCGATGCTGAACCGGCCGGCCGGCCGGGGCTCGACCAGCGCCAGCCAGTCGGCCTCGATCAGGGTCGTCCCGTGCGGCCCGGCCACGATGTCAAACCAGTACCAGCCGCCGTCGATGAACGGGGCGAGCGGCAGCACGCGCTCGATCGTCTCGGCGTCGTCCGATTCGACGTTGATCGTCTCGATCGGGTGGCTGTGCCCCTTGGCTGAGGATCGGTACAGGATCACCTTCGACTCGCCCGCCACGCGGATCCGGAGGGTCACCTCGTCCACGGTGGTCCAGCGCCGCCAGTAGCTGGCCGGGAACGCGTTGAAGTAGGTGGCGAACGAGACCCGGCAGCCGCTGGTGATCAGCGCGCTGCGCCGCGGCCCGGCCTCCTCGACCACGTCCGCGGGCACATCGGCGCCGAAGCGGATGCTCGACTGCGCCTCGCCGACCGCGGCGCTGGCGGTCGAGGTGCCGCCGGTGACCTTGCGCCCGGTGAGCTCCTCCGCGGCCATCTCGGCGGCGAGCTCGGCAGCGCCGCGGTCCATCTTGGTCTCCACGTACAGCGGGACCACGTCCAGGTCATCCCCGGGGAACACCACCCGCTGCAGCACCCGCAGGGTGCGGGCCGGGGTCGCCTGCTCAGTCATCCGCCAGTCCCTTGCCGTTGAGCGGTGCGCCGCCGGTGAAGTGCGGGCGCAGCCGGTTGTCGACCATGCTCAGCGCGGACCCGATGGCCATGTGCATGTCGAGGTACTTGTAGGTGCCCAGCCGCCCGCCGAACAGCACCCCATCCTCGCGGCTGGCCAGCTCCCGGTAGGCCAGCAGCCGGGCCCGGTCCTCCGGCGTATTGATCGGGTAGTACGGCTCGTCACCGCGGTCGGCGAAGCGCGAGTACTCACGCATGATCACTGTCTTGTCCTTCGGGTACCAGTCACGTTCGGGATGGAAATGCCGGAACTCGTGGATGCGGGTGTACGGGACGTCCTCGTCCGCGTAGTTCATCACCGGCGTGCCCTGGAAATCCCCGGTGGGCAGCACCTCGGTGTGGAAGTCGAGGGTACGCCACCCGAGGTCGCCGGCCGCGTAGCCGAAGTACGCGTCGAGCGGCCCGGTGTACACCACCGGCACCGTGCCGATCAGGTCCGCGCGCAACCCAGCGAACTCGGTGCTGAGCCGGACCTCGATGTTCGGGTGGTCGGCCATCCGTTCCAGCCACGCCGTGTAGCCGTCCGTGGGCAGGCCCTCGAACGTGTCACTGAAATACCGGTTGTTGAACGTGTACCGCACCGGCAGCCGGGTGATGATCTCCGGCGGCAGGTTGACCGGGTCGGTCTGCCACTGCTTGGCCGTGTAGCCGCGGAAGAACGCCTCGTACAGCGGCCGGCCGACCAGCGAGATGGCCTTCTGCTCCAGGTTGGCCACCCGATCCGGGTCGATCTCCGCGGCCTGCTCGGCGATCAGCGCCCGGGCCTCGTCCGGCGACATCACCTGGCCGAAGTACTCGCAGATCGTGCCCAGGTTGATCGGCAGCGGGTAGACCCGGCCCTTGTACACCGAGAACACCCGGTGCTGGTACCCGGTGAAGCTCGTGAACCGGTTCACGTACTCCCACACCCGGGTGTTGGAGGTGTGGAACAGGTGCGCGCCGTACCGGTGGATCTCGATGCCGGTCTCCGGCTCCGGCTCGCTGTACGCGTTGCCGCCGATGTGCGGGCGGCGGTCCAGGACGAGCACCCGGAGGCCGAGATCAGTGGCGCAGCGCTCGGCCACGGTGAGCCCGAAGAACCCGGAGCCCACGACGGCCAGGTCGATGTTCACTGCCGCACCGCCGCCGGCGGCTCGGGCGCGGGCGGGGCCGGCGAGCCGGGCCGGGCGGGCGGGGCCGGCGGGCCGGGCCGGGCGGGCGGGGCCGCGGGTTCGCCCTCCCCGGCGTCGGGGTCGGTGTGTTCCGTGTAGCGCGCGACCATCGGCTTGTACACCGCGCGGCGGCACCACCACGGGATCAGCCGGTACCCGCCGCGGACCAGCACGTTGCGCGCGTACTCGGTGGGCGAGGTGAAGCCCTGCCGCCGGAACTCGCGCTGCAGCCGCAGTTCGGAGCGGAGCAGGTCGGTGCCGCCACGGCGCTTGAACGCGGTCGCGCCGACCCGGTAGAAGACCAGCGGCTCGGCCACATTGACCGCCCGGGCGCCGCTGAGCAGCATGCGCGCGAACAGCGCGTAGTCCTCCATCAGCGGCAGGTCACCGTAGCCCCCGGCGGCCAGCACGGCCTTCCGGCGGTAGACCACGGTCGGGTGGTTGAACGGGTCGTGCATCCGCGCGTAGCGCTGGATCTGCTCCGGGTCGGTGGGCGGTACCCGCTGGCCGACCACGTTGCCGATGTCCCCGACGAACTCGAGCAGCCCGGCGCCCACGATGTCGGCGTCCGCGATCAGCGGTATCTCCACCTCGAACCGGTGCGGCATGGCCACGTCGTCGGCGTCCATCCGGGCGATGACGTCGAACCGGCTGGCCGCCATCCCGGCATCCAGCGCGGGCCCCAGGCCGCCGTTGTGATCCAGCGGCACCAGCGTGACCGGGACCGGGCTGGTCCCCTTGAGCTCCGCCAGGCAGCCGGCCAGCTCGTCGCCGACCGGCCCGTCCCGCACGATGACGACCTGGGCCGGGCGCAGGGTCTGCTCCACGACCGCGCTCCGGAACGCCCGCTGCAGGAAGTCGGGCCGGTCGCCATCCCATACCGAGAGCAGGAGCGTGAAGGGCTCGTGCATGTGCCGAATGTGCCTTCCCATGTATGGCGGAGCGTGCGCTCTGTATGGCGGCGTATGCGCTGTGGCCAGGGGTTCCGGGGAGCCAGCCCGCCCCGGTCCCACGGTACTTTACGGCAGCTTTGTGCGGGGTTGCTCCGTTACCGCTGACTACAGCGTGTCGCTGTCTTCTGGTCTACCCTGGCCGTGCAGCAGCATCACTCACGACGGATAAGGTACCCGGATGCCATCGAACGGCAGGGTTTTCCTGCACATCGGCGAGCCGAAGACCGGCACCACGTTCCTGCAGCAGGTGATGTGGGGCAACCGCCGCGAGCTGGCCGCCCAGGGCGTGGTGCTGCCCGGCCATCATGCGCAGGATCACTTCCGGGCCAGCCAGGACCTGCGCGGCCTGGCCAAGCTGCCCGGCGACCCGGCCGGGTCGTGGACCGGGGAGTGGGACATCCTGGCCACCCAGGCCCGGCAGGCGCCGCACACCGCGGTGATCTCGCACGAGCTGTTCTCGGCCGCCGACGGGGAACAGGCCGCGCGGGCCGTCCGCACGCTGCAGCCCGCCGAGGTGCACGTCGTGCTGACCGTGCGGGACATGGCCTCGCTGCTGCCCGCCGAGTGGCAGGAGACGGTCAAGCACCGCAACGCCGAGGGCTGGGCGGACTGGCTGGGCGATGTGATCGACCGGGAGTCGGTGGACGCCGACCGGCGCCAGTGGTGGTTCTGGCGGGTGCACGACACGCTGGCCCTGCTGGCCAGCTGGGCCCGGCACGTGCCCGCCGAGCGGATCCACGTGATCACGATGCCGCCGGCCAGCGCGGGCACCGGGGTGCTCTGGGAGCGCTTCGCCGGCCTGCTCGGCATCGACCCGGCGTGCGCCGACCTGGGCCGGGCCCGGCCTAACGCGTCGCTCGGCCTGCCGGAGATCGAGTTCCTGCGGCGGCTCAACGCGAAGCTCCCGGACGAGGTCCCGGACTGGTTCTACATGTGGACGGTCAAGGAGGGGGTCGCGCACCGGGCGCTCGCCGACCGGCCGCGGCACGGGCGGCTAGTGCTGCCCGCCGACCGCGAGGCGTGGGTCAAGGATCAGGCCGAGGCGCTGATCGCCGGGCTGGGTGATTCCGGGTACCAGCTGATCGGGGATCTGGACGAGCTGCGGCCCGGCCCGGCCGGCCCGGGCAGCCCGGCAGCGCAGCCGGCGGATCAGGTACTGGACGCCGCGGTGGACGCGGCCGCCGCACTGGTGGTCAACCAGTACCGCAAGGAGCACGGCCGGGCGGGCGCCCCGGCGCCCGGTGCCAGGCGGGCCGGGCTGGCTGGGCGGATCGAGGCGGCGGCCGGTGGCTCGCCCCGGCTGAAGCGGGCGGTCCGCGAGCTGAGCAGCCGCTACCCGGCGGTGCGCAAGCTGCGTGTCCTGGCCTGGCAGGCGATGGAGCGGACCCGGGCGCGGAGCCACTCCTGACATGATCAGTCCTGGCCCGGGCCGGCCCGGTGCAGGCGGCGGCCAGCCGCTGGTGATCGCGGTGGTGGTCACCTGGAACCGGCTGGAACTGCTGCGCGAATCGCTGGCCGCGGTGCTCGGCCAGACCCGGCCGCCAGACGCGGTGATCGTGGTGGACAACGCGTCCACGGACGGCACCGCGGCCGCGGTGCGCGATGGCTTCCCCGCTGCGCAGCTGGCCACGCTGCCGGTGAACACCGGCGGAGCCGGGGGGTTCGCCTACGGCCTGGCCCTGGCCCTGGCCGGCCGGGCTGACCTGGTCTGGCTGATGGACGACGACACGGTGCCGGAGCCGGACGCGCTGCAGGCCCTGCTGGCGGCCCGGGACCGGGCCGGCCAGGCCGGGCGGCCGGCGCTGGTGGCCAGCCGGGTGGTGTGGACCGACGGCCGGGCACACCCGATGAACACGCCGCGGCCCCAGCCATTCGCCTCCGCCGCGGAGCGGCGCCGCGCGGCGGCGGCCGGCTGTGTGCCGATCCGCTCGGCGTCGTTCGTCTCCATCCTGGTGGACGCGGTGACGTGCCGGCAGCGCGGGCTCCCGCAGGCCGACTACTTCCTGTGGAACGATGACTTCGAGTTCACCACCCGGCTGCTCCGCGGCCACACCGGCTGGCTCTGCCCGGCCAGCGTGGTGGTGCACAAGACGGGGACGTTCGGCTCCACCGACGCGGACCCGGGACAGCGCTTCTTCTACGAGGTACGGAACAAGATCTGGACCCTGCGCGGCGGCGCGGCCCTGTCCCCCGCCGAGCGGGTCCTCTACGGAGGTGCGACGCTGCGCCGCTGGGCCCGCACGTTCGCCGGCTCAGCCGACCGGGGCACGCTGCGGTCCTGCCTGGTCAAGGGGGTGGCCGCGGGCCTGCGGACCCGGCCGCGGCCGACCGCGGAGGTGCTGGCCGCGGCCGGGGCGAAGCTGCCCGCCACGGACGCTCCCGCCGTGCGGTGAAGGCGGAAAGCCACGCCGCCTGGGCCCAGGACGGCCGGCTGCGCATCGAGTAGCCGCGACACCCCGGGACCGGTTCGGTCTGGCCACGGCTAACCGCTGGTCAAGGAGCGGTATAGCGTCTGCCGAGAGCGCACTCGGGGCGGAGGTTGCCGGACATGCTGCTTGGGCGCGGACCGGAAACCACCCGTCTGGACGAGCTCATCAGCCAGGCCGCGGGCGGCCGTGGCGGGGCGCTCGTGATCGAGGGCGAGCCCGGAGTGGGCAAGACAGCGCTGCTGGGTGAGGCGGCGCGGCGCGCATCGCGGCTGTCGGTGCTCCGGGTGGCCGGCGTGCAATCGGAGCTGGCGTTGCCTTGCGCCGCCCTGCATCAGCTCTGTGCCCGGATGGTCGGGCGCCGGGACGGGTGACGGAGGCCGCGCGGCCTGCGCCGGGCCGAGTTAGCTGCGCCCGCGCGCGAGCACCCGGCTACCGCTCGCATGCTGGGGGCGGTAGGCGTGACCGGCCTCCAGCGCGGGTAGCTCGGCCACCTGAGCGGGCCGCGGAGTGTCCGTGACGTGCGGCTGTGCACCGGTGTCCGGGCGCTTCAGCACCAGCCAGAGCGGGACTCCGGTCCAGACCACGAAGATCATCGCGGCCAGGGGATGTTCATCCAGAACCACTGCATTTCGCTGCTCCTTCAGGCCGGGCGGCATAGCCAGGCCAGTCAGCGAGGCTTTGGGCAGGCCTGCCGGCCATGGCGTACTTCGCGGTTAGCCAAGCCGCCCGTGCTGACCGGTGAGGCGCTGACAACGCCAGCCTGGTCCAGCCCCGGGTGCTGTCGCGTCCGTGGAATGCCCAGTCACATCCGGTGCCCGCACTGGGGTCATCGATGGCCACGCCCAGCGCCCAGCGCCAGCGCCCAGCACGAGGCGCGAGGCTACTGCGGGTCGGCGACCGTCCCAGCGGGGTCCTCCGGGCGCCGGGCCCGGCGCAGGCCCAGCAGCACGGTGAGGCCGAGCAGCCCGGCCGGCGGCAGAGTGAACACGGCGGGTAGCTGGTAGCGCCAGGAGAACTCATACACGTCCGGGGCCAGCAGGATCACCACCCCGGTAAGCGTGAACAGCAGGCAGGCCAGCCCGGCCGCGCGCAGCCGCGGGCCAGCGGACGGCCGCCGGGCCAGCGCCAGCACTGAGCCGGCCGCGCCGAGCACGGCCAGCACAGCGAACAGCGGTCCCGGGGTGTAGCCACCGTCCAGCTGATAGGACCGCAGGAACGCGGCGATGGGCCGGTTCACCTGGGCCGGCCCGCCGTAGGCGGGCTTGAGCGGCTTGAGGAACAGCCGGCCGAACAGCCTGACCTGCACGCCGACCACGATCGTGTGGTGCGGGCCCAGGGTGACCCAGTTCGGGTAGACCGGGTAGTGGGTCTGGAACTGCCAGCGCCACAGCGGCGTGGTGAACGGGTCCGAGGTCCGGGTCACTGCGAACAGCCGGAGCGAGTCGTCGGCCACCGAGCCGGCGATGCGCTCCGGCTGCTGGGCCCAGATCGCCGACGTGAGCTGGTTGGTCAGCGTGGTCCGGCTCGCCCCGGCCGGGATCGGGGCCGCGTGCAGCGGGGAGTACCTGGAGTGCTCCAGCCAGTCCGGGCCGAACGACTGCTGGTGCGGGGTCGGGCAGAGCGGCCGGACATCGGCGGGCAGCTTCAGCGTGGCGCAGTCGGCCGCGGCCACCACCCGGCCCACGTCGCTCTGCCCGCGGGCCAGCCAGAAAT
Organism: uncultured Actinomycetes bacterium; assembly: GCA_963834515.1. Classification (GTDB taxonomy): domain Bacteria; phylum Actinomycetota; class Actinomycetes; order Streptosporangiales; family Streptosporangiaceae; genus RYN-230. The sequence goes on from CAWICB010000007.1 coordinate 1,499,383, forward strand.
GCCCGGTGGCGGCGTAGGAGATGGTGCAGTAGCCGATGATCGGCACCAGGAAGGCCACGATCAGCACACCCGCCGAGGCCAGCGCCCGGCGCAGCGCGGTGGCCGTGGCCAGCAGGTAGATCACAGCGGGCACGGCCAGCACCTCGCCGAGCTGGTGCACGGTGGCCGAAGCGCCGAGCAGCAGGCCGGCCGCGGCGGCCAGCCGGAGCGGCGGCGCCGGGCGCCACAGCAGCACGCACAGCCCGGCCACGACCAGCACCTCGAACCACACGTCTGGCATGATCATCTGCTCGATCTGCACCTGGTAGGCGTCGAGCAGCACCGGGGCCACGGCCAGCGCGGCCAGCCACCGGTTGAGGCCACGGCGCAGCAGCACCGCGTACAGGGCCGCGGCCATAGCCAGCCCGGCCAGATGCTGCACCACAACGACCGTGGTCAGATTCCCCACGGCCAGGATGGCCCGGAGGATGTACGTGTAGCCGACCGGGTCGGAGCCGGGCGACGCGCCGTACAGGTATTTGAGTGTGTCCACGTAGATCAGCGCGGGCCGGTAGGCGAGCACGGCCAGCACCCGCAGCACCAGCCCGGCGGTGAGCAGCAGGGCGACCAGCCAGTGCCGCCGCAGCAGGCCCGGCGCGAGGGCCACCGCGGTGCGCAGCGAGCCTGCGGTGCGGCCCGGGACGCCAGCCTGCCCCGCGGGCTGCCCCGCGGACCTGGTGTCCTGGCCCGCGGTAGCCGCCGCGCCGCCGTTGCCCCCGGTGCCCGCCACGCCGCCCCGCGCGGCGAGATGCGGCTCGGTCATGCCACTGCGGGACGTAGCGGTGCCGCGCAGCGCTCAGCCGCCAGCCGCCGGCCGGGTTGGGCGGCGGCGCGCCCGAGTGCGCAGGACAGCATTCGTGGCTCCATTCATGGCGGGAGACGAGATCAGCATCATCCCGTAACCTGCCGTCTCAGAAGCACCTCATCCTACTATTTGCCACCCCGCCGTCAGCCGGGCTGGGGCCAGTACAGCACGGTGGCGTCGTCGCGCAGCTTGGACCGCGGCCAGCGCACCCCGTCCGGGTCGGCGTCCTCCGCCGCGCGGACCCTGGTGATCAGCCCGGCCGGACCGTCCTCGCGCAGCAGGCCGGCCAGCTCCGGCCAGCTGATCAGGCCATACTCCTCCGCGATCCGGGTGGCACCGTCGCTGAGCAGGGCGATGGCCTGCAGCCCGTCCGGCGGCACGGTGGCGGTGCGGGCCTGCCCGGCGGCAGCCGGGCTGGTGCTGGCGGCCCGGTGCCGGTCGGTAAGGACCAGCGGCGCCCGGTCTTTCCCGTAATCGGCCACGATGACCGAATCGGCCAGCGCGAGCGCCTCGAACCTGTCCGGTGTGGCCCGGACCGCGGTCACGGTGGACGCCGGGGTGAGCGGGTGGGCCAGATCGCACTGTCCGGCGTGGCTGTCCCGGACCTGCCCGATGGCCACGGCCAGCGCCTCCGCCAGCGGGACAGCCGGATCGGTACTGAGCTGCGCCAGCAGCACGCCGCCCAGGGCCCGCGCATACCAGGCCACCCCGTGCACGCAGCCAGTGCTGGCCGACCGCGGCGTGGTGGTACAGCCGTCCAGCAGCACCGCGGCCCCGGGCGCGGCCGCCGCGAAATCCTCGTTGGGCCAGCCCGGGGTGCCGGGCTCGGTGGCCAGCTCGACGCGCATCTGCCTCCGCCGCCAGTTCTGGGGACGCGGGCCAGCCTACCGGCCGGGCGGCCACGGCCACGTGGCCGCCCGGTGAACGCTGCCGGCCCAGATCGCGCCGGCCCAGTGGCCGGGGCCTGGTCAGCTCGGGAACGCGCGGCGGCAGTAGGGCAGCAGGGCGCGCAGTGCCGGGCCGGGCTCGGCCGGCCAGACCAGGGCCAGCACCGCGGGCTGGCCGATGCCGTCGATGGCCACCGGCACCAGCCCGCCCTGGCCGCGCTGGCGGTCCGCCATCGACGCGGACAGGATGGCCACCCCGAGGCCCCGCCGGGCCAGGTCGGCGACCGCATCCGGCGCGCTGGCCTGCAGCGCGATCTCCGGCCGCAGCCCGGCGGCGGCACAGCCCTGGTCGAACACGGCCCGCACCCCGGTCCCCGCGGGCAGGCTCACCACCGGGTACGTGGCCACGTCGGCCAGCGCCGCCCGCGGCTGCCCGGCCAGCGGGTGACCGGGCGGCACCGCCGCGACCAGCGGCTCGCTGATGATCTGCAGCGAGTCCAGGCCGTCGGGCGGTGCGCCCGCCGCGCCGATCAGGGCCAGGTCCGCCTGGCCCGCCCGGACCTGGCCGGTGAGCCAGTCGGAGTTGCCCTCGGCCAGCGTGATCTCGATGCCGGGGTGGGCGCGGTGGAACCCGGCCAGCGCGTCGAACAGCGGGGTGACCGTGCACGCCGTCACCATGCCGATCACCAGCCGGCCCCGGAGCAGCCCGGTCACTTCGCCCACCGCCTGGCGGACCGCGCCGGCCGCGGCCAGCGCGGCCCGGGCCCGCGGCAGGGCGGCCTGCCCGGCCGGGGTCAGGCTGGCCGACCGGCCGGACCGGTCGATCAGCGCCGCGCCCAGATCGTGCTCCAGCTGCCGGATCTGGGCGCTGACCCCGGACTGGCTGATGTGCACGCGCTGCGCCGCGCGGGTGAAGTTGGCCTCCTCGGCCACGGCCACGAAGTACTCCAGCTGCCTCAGCTCCATAACCACAGATTCTAGTTATGAGCAAAAGCATCTGTTGGACTTCTTGCGTGGCCTGGTTAAGGCTGGAACCGTAAGCAGACCGGAGCGGCCCGCCGGGCCGCCCCGCAAACACCGACCGGAAGGACGTACCGTGCCTGGCTACGAGAAAGCACGGCACCCGGAAGACCTGACCCGCTTGTTCGTGGCCCGGGCCAACCGCGGCGACGCGGCGGGCATCGCCGAGCTGTACGCGGAGAACGCGGTCATGGCCTACCCGCCCGGCGGGCAGACGGTAGGCCGCCCGGCCATCCGCGCCCTGTGGGAGAAGGTACTGGCCAGCGCGCCGCACTTCGAGCCGGAACCGCCACTGCCCACGCTGGTCAGCGGGGACATCGCGCTCACCAGCACGGTGGCCAGGGACGGCGCGGGCGGCCGGGCGCAGGTCGCGGTGCGGCAGCCGGACGGCAGCTGGCTGCGGCTGCTCGACCAGCCCGAGCTCATCCCGCCCGCGGGCTGAGCGGGGCCCTCCTCACCGCGCGCCGAATGTGTCCGGATCCGGGCCGAACCGCTCGTTGCGGTTCAGCGCGCTGATCGCCTCGACGTCCTCACCGGACAGCTCGAAGCCGAAGATGTCGAAGTTCTCCCGGATCCGGGCCGGGGTCACCGACTTGGGGAAGATGATGTCGCCGCGCTCGATGTGCCAGCGCAGCACCACCTGGGCCGGGGTCTTGCCGACCCGGCTGGCGATCGACACGATCTCCGGGTCGTCCAGTACCCGGCCGCGGCCGATCGGTGACCACCCCTCCACCGCGATCTGGTGCTCGGCGCAGAACCGGCGCAGTTCGTCCTGGGTCAGGTAGGGATGCATCTCGATCTGGTTGACGGCGGGCGGGACCTCGGTCTCGGTGTGCAGCCGGCGCAGGTGGTGGGCCTGGAAGTTGGACACCCCGATGGACCGGGCCCGGCCGTCGCGGTAGAACTCCTCCAGCGTCCGCCAGGTGGACACGAAGTCGCCGTCGTACCGGGTGGGCAGCGGCCAGTGGATCAGGAACAGGTCGAGGTAGTCGGAGCCGAGCGCCCCGAGTGACGCGTCGAACGCGCGGCGGGCGTCGTCGGGCCGGTGGGCGCCGTTGGCCAGCTTGCTGGTCACGAACACGTCCGCCCGGTCCAGGCCGGACTTGCGGATCGCCTCGCCGACCTCCTTCTCGTTGCCGTATCCCTCCGCCGTGTCGATGTGCCGGTAGCCAGCCTCCAGGGCCGCGCCGACCGCGGCCGCCGTCTGGTCCGGTTCGACCAGGAAGACGCCGAAGCCCAGCTGGGGGATGGCCTGGCCGTTGTTCAGCATGATCTCGGGTACCGCGCTCACGAGCTCTTTCTCCTCCACGGATGTGATTGCTATGCCCTATCCCCTGCCCGCTGGGCGCGGGTTCACCCCGGGCCGCGGGCCAGATCGACCACGGTCATCCCGGCCGCGGCGGGCGGCTGGCCCATCGCGGCCAGCGCCGGGCCGGCCTCGGCCAGCCCGATCACCCGGCCGGTCAGCCGGCCGGGCCGCAGCGTGCCGTCCGCGATCATGGCCAGCATGGCCGGGTAGTCGCAGGCCGGCATCCCGTGCGACCCGTAGATCTCCAGCTCCCGCGCGATGACCAGGTCCATCGGCAGCGGCGCGGCCGCGTCGGCGCCGAGCAGCAGGCCGACCTGGACGTGCCGGCCCCGGCGGCGCAGGCTGCGTACCGAGCCGGCCGCGGTGGCCGGCGAGCCGAGCGTGTCCAGCGACACGTGCGCCCCGCCGCCGGCCTGGTCCTGGATCACCGCGGCCGGATCGGCGCCGGGCGCGCCCGCGTCGATGACCTGGTCCGCCCCGAGCTCGCGGGCCCGGTCCAGGGCCACCTGGGCCACGTCCACGGCGATGACCCGGGCGCCCAGCGCGGCGCCGATCAGCACCGCGGACAGGCCGGCCCCGCCGCAGCCGTGCACGGCCAGGCAGTCGCCGGCCCGCACCCGGCCGTGCACGGTCAGCGCCCGGAACGCGGTGCCGAACCGGCAGCCCAGGCAGGCCGCGGTCACGAAGTCGACCGCGTCCGGCAGCGCGACCAGGTTCACGTCGGCGGCCGGGATGGCCACCTGCTCGGCGAACGACCCCGGCCCGGTGAAGCCGGGCTGGGTCTGCCGCGGGCACACCTGGGCCTGGCCAGCCCGGCAGTAGGCACAGCGGCCGCAGCCGCAGACGAACGGGACCGTGACCCGGTCGCCGGGCCGCCACCGGGTCACCCCGGGCCCGGCCCGGGCCACCGTGCCGGCCATCTCGTGCCCCGGGATGTGCGGCAGCCGCACCGGGTCGTGGCCCATCCAGGCATGCCAGTCCGACCGGCAGACCCCGGTCGCGCCGACGTCGAGCACCACCCCGTCCGCGGGGCAGTCCGGCGCGGCCACGTCGGCCAGGGCAGGCATGACCCGGTAACCGGGGTAGACGACCGCCCGCACCAGCCGCTCCTCAGCCGCCGATCAGGCCACCGCGGCCCCGGTGATCACGCCGTCGAACCCGTCCAGCTCCCGGGCCGGCAGCCCGTGGTCCACCACCAGCTCCACCCCGTCCAGCGGCCCCGGCAGGTCCAGGCCGGGCGGGACAGCCAGCCGCTGTCCAGCTGGCCCCGCTGGTGGGCGGTGCGGGCGTCGAGGAGCCAGGCCGGCCGGAGCAGGCTGCCGACGTGCTCGGCGTGGTATTCCGTGGCCATTGGGCACTCCTCCGCGGCGGGCTCGCGATCCGGGTCCAACTCTTCCGCTCCCCGGTGCCGGGCGGCAACCGGTTGGCCGATGACGTCTGCCGCACGGCGGCGGGCCAGGCGGCGCGGGCCTGGTGAGCTGGGGAACGTGCGGCGGCAGTAGGGCAGCAGCGCGCGCAGCGCCGGGCCGGGCCCGCGGCAGGGCGGTAAGCATTCACATCGCGCGCGCTGCGTAGCGAGCGGCAGCGTGGCCTGGTCTGGCTGATCTTTCTTGGGACGGCCAGGTTGACAGATGGCGGCCAGCTACCCTGGCCTGCATGCGCAAGCTGATCGTCAGCAACTTCCTGACGCTGGACGGTTACTACGAGTCGACCAACAAGACGTTCGACCGATTCTTTGACTACTTCCACGAGGACTACGGCGCGAACGACGCGTTCGACGAGTACAACACCGAGCTGCTGCGCGGCGCCGACACGCTGATCCTCAGCGGGCGTACGTCGTTCCTGGCCAATAAGGACTACTGGGTGTCCTATCCGGACACCCCCGGTGACACCCCCCCTGGTACCGCGATCCGGCGCGAGTTCGCAGAACTCATCCGCGCCACGGAGAAGTACGTCGTCTCCAACACCATCGCCCCGGTGGATCTGACACCGTGGCAGGACACCACCCGCATCATCCGCGGCGCGGACCTCTACGCGGAGATCGCTGCGCTCAAGGCGCGGCCCGGTCGCCCCATCCTGCTGCAGCTGAGCCGGCAGCTCTGGAACGACCTGCTCGTCCACGACCTGGTGGACGAGTTGCACCTGACCATCTTCCCGGTGATCGCGGGCGAGGGGATCCCGCTGTTCACGGGCCGCCCGCCGGTCTCGCTCAAGCTGCTGTCCACCCGAACCTGGGCAGGCTCGGGCAACATCCTTGCGGTCTACCAGCCAATCCTCCGCGAACCTGTGCCGGAGTAAGGGGATCCGCTGCCGCGCGGGAACCCGAGCTAAGGAGCTGAGACGCTGGCTGGCGGAACACTACGGGAACTTGACGTCGGTGCTGCCAGCACTGCCGCCAAGGCCATAGCCCCAGCTATCGACGCAAGGTCCAAGCCTGGAACAGCGGCCTAGCAGACAGAGACAGCCGCTGCTGGACGGCTCTGCGGTCCAGCGTGCCGACTTGATCACGGCTGTGATGTCCTGATCATGGCGGGTTATGACCGAGCTGCCGCCGCCCGCTCCCAGCTGCGCGGCGTGCGCCGCCCGGGATCAGGTGATCGCGAGGCTGGGCCGGGCGGTGGAGGAGCTGCGGGCGGAGGTCGCAGACCAACAGCGCCGCCTGAGCCGCAACAGCCGCAATTCCTCGATGCCGCCCAGCGCTGATGACCGCACGTGTCCCGCTGCGGCTGCCTGGCGAAGGCGGCTGAGGTGGTCGCGGACGTGGTCAAGCTGATCAAGACGCTGATCACCGCCGCGCACGTGGCCGGGTTTGATGAGACCACGCTGCGCTGCGGCCCGCCGGCACCAAGCGGTAGGTGCTGGCTGCTCTCACCGAGCTGTGCCCGGCGTTCTTCCTGGGAGCGCGCACCCTGGGGTCGTTCCGCCAGTTCGGCATCCTGCCTGCATTCCAGGGCGTCGTGGTATCGGACCGGTACCAGAACTACTTCCACGACGGCTGGCAGCACGCCGGTCACCAGGCGTGCTGCTCCCACTTGAGCCTCGCCTGGCACGCCGCCCGCGAGCGCGGCCAGCCCGAGATCCTCCCCGCCCATCCGCGATCCGCTGATCCGCGAGTTCCGCCACGCCGTGCTGGCATGACTGGGACGCCGTGAAGCCGCCGTCCCTGGCACCTACCTGATACGCACCCGCTCACAAAGCGCGAGCGGGATGAATGCTTACGCACGGCCTACCTGAGCAGGTGCGGATTGGGGAATTTTCTGTAGAACTCGGCGACCGTGCGCCTTTATCTGATTGCCGATAATGCAGGGCGGGACGGTCAGAATAATTCCCCCTGTGCTAACAATCAGCGCTAGCGCGGGTGTCGATACAGGCGCCAGCCCCGCTCGCCCGCGATCATCGTCACGAAAGACTTCCGAAAGGGTATGTCGGAACCCACGAAATCCTTTCGGCAGGAAAAGCCGCAATGGATACGAAAGGAACGCTAGTGGATGAATCTGATGTGGGCGGAAGCGGGATCACCCGCGCCGAGCTGCTGAAGGCCGCTGCTGTCGCCGCGCCTGGGCTCCTCCTCGGCCGGACCGTGGCCGCCGCAGCCGCGACGAAGCCGGCCCCCTCGGGGCGCCTCGGGCGAACTCGCGGTCTCGGGGGCATGAACGTGCTTCTCTTCCTGACTGATCAGCAGCGCGCCATCCAGCATTTCCCGCGCGGCTGGGGCAGGCGCAACATGCCGGGCCTGACCCGCCTGCAGGAGCACGGCATGCTGTTCGAGCACGCCTTCACGAACGCGTGCATGTGCTCACCCGCCCGCTCGACGCTGATGTCCGGGTACTTCCCGGCCCAGCACGGCGTGAAGTACACGCTGGAGATAGACATGCCCGCGCCCCAGTACCCGCAGGTCGAGCTGTCTACCAGCTTCAAGAACCTGGCCAGCGTCTCCCGGGCAGCCGGCTACACGCCGGTCTACAAGGGGAAGTTCCACTGCAACAAACCCGCGAACGGCTCGGACTGGGTGCCCGAGGACGTCAACAAGTACGGCTTCACCCGGTGGGACCCGCCGGACGCGGGCGCTGACCAGAGCATCCCCGAAGAGGGGGGAGGCATCTACGACAATGACGGCCGGTTCATGAACTCGGAGGGCACACCAGAAGCGGGCACCGAGGGCGCGGTTCAGTACCTGCGCGACACGGCCGCGCAGAGCCAGCCGTTCTTCATGGTCGTGTCGCTGGTCAATCCGCACGACGTCCTGCTGTACCCCAAGACGTACGAGAGCGGGGGCTATGACCCGGCCTGGCTGGACGGCGAGATCGGCCTTCCGGCGACGGTGGACGAGGACCTGTCGACTAAGCCGACCGTCCAGGCGGAGTTCCTGCGGCTGTTCAATGCCAGCGGCCCCATCCCGACCCCGCAGATGAAGCTCAACTACCTGAACTTCTACGGCAACCTGATGAAGGCATCAGACGAGTACCTGGTCAAGATCCTCGACATGCTCGAGGCGCGCGGCCTGCTGGACAACACGCTCGTAGTCGCGACGGCCGACCACGGGGAGATGGGCACCGCCCACGGCGGCCTGCGCCAGAAGAACTTCAACTTCTACGAGGAAACAACCCGCGTCCCGCTAGTCTACTCAAATCCCCGCCTTTTCCCCAGGCCCGAGAAGAACAGCTCCATCGTCTCGCACGTCGACTTCCTGCCCACCCTCGCTGGTCTCCTCTGCGCGCCGGCGCACGCCCGGGCCAACTGGCAGGGGGTCGATTACTCCGACCAGATCCTGCGCCGTTCAGCCAGGCCACGCCAGACCTACACCGTCTTTACCTACGACGACTGGCAGTCCGGGCAGGCCAGCGGCCCCTACCCGAAGCCACCGAACCACATCGTCAGCATCCGCGAGCACCGTTACAAGATCGCCCGGTACTACGACGTCAACGGGAAGGTGCCGCCCCAATGGGAGATGTATGACCTCAAGACCGACCCGCTCGAGCGCACCAACCTGGCCTACAAGCATCACCGGCGTACCCCCGAGCAAGAGCGGGAGTACAGACGGCTGAAGCGCAAACTGGCCCGCGTGGAGCGGACGCGACTACAGCCGCTGAGCTGATTCCGGGACCGGCCGGCGCACCGGCCCGCTAACCAGGCCAGCCACTATCGCTAGGAGTCTCCACGGCGACCGCGACGACCGCCCGCACCAGCCGCTCCTCAGCCGCCGACCAGGATGACCTCGAGGGTGCGCGGCCCGTGCACGCCTTCCACCCGGTCCAGCTCGATGTCGCTGGTCGCGGACGGCCCGCTGATCCAGGTCAGCGGGCGGTCCGGGCGCAGCCGGGCCAGCGCCTCCGGGACCAGGCCGACCACCTGCCCGGCCTGGACCAGGCACAGGTGGTAGTCGGGGATGAGGCTGAGCGCCCGGCGGCCCTGGCCGGCCGACCCGTCCAGGATGATCGTCCCGGTCTCGGCGATGGCCACCGCGGCTCTGGTAATCACGCCGTCGAACCCGTCCAGCTCCCGGGCCGGCAGCCCGTGGTCCTCCACCAGCTCCACGCCGTGCAGCGGCCCCGGCAGGTCCAGGCCGGGCGGCACGGCCAGCCGCCGCGCGCCCCGCTCGGCCAGCGCCCCGGCTACGGTGTCCAGCAGCCCGCCGGGCTCCGCGCGCCGCACTGTGGCCCGGTAGTCGGTCAGGCGTTCGGCTAGCTGGTCGAGCAGCTGGGCGGTGCTCAGCCCGGCGTGCGTGCGGTAGCCGCCCGGGGCGGGCGCGGGAACCTGGTCCCGGTCCGGGCCGAGCGCGGTGCGGATCCGCCGCAGCACCTCGTCCCGCGCGCTCAACGGGCGTTCCCCCTTGTTGCCTTCCACCACTCGCGGAACGTCTGGGCCGGCGGGACGGGCGCGTCGCGGGCCGCGGTCCAGCCCGCCAGCGGGGGCGGCAGCCGCCGGAGCTGCCCGTCCCGGCTGGCCAGCCGGCCCAGCCGCCCGGCCCGCTGGCCGGCCTGGTAACGGGCGGGCTTGGCCAGCACCCAGGACGCTGCGGCCATGGTCACCGCCTCCGGGCTGGGCAGCCGGCCGCCGGACTCCTCGACGTGCCGGGCCCGCAGGTGCACCAGTATCGACGGGATGTCGATCCGGACCGGGCAGACCTGGTAGCACGCGCCGCACAGCGACGACGCGTAGGGCAGCGACGCGTTGTCCTCGACCCCGGTCAGCATCGGGGACAGCACCGCCCCGATCGGGCCCGGGTACACCGAGCCATACGCGTGCCCGCCCACCCGCTCGTACACCGGGCACACGTTCAGGCAGGCCGAGCACCGGATGCAGTGCAGCGCGGACCGGCCTGCCGGGTCGGCCAGCGCGGCGGTCCGCCCGTTGTCCAGCAGCACCAGGTGGAACTGCTGCGGGCCGTCGCCCGGGGTCACCCCGGTCCACATCGAGGTGTACGGGTTCATCCGCTCACCGGTCGACGACCGGGGCAGCAGCTGCATGAACACGCCCAGGTCAGCCCAGGTCGGCAGCACCTTCTCGATGCCCATCACGGTGATCAGGGTGTCCGGCAGGGTCAGGCACATCCGGCCGTTGCCCTCGGACTCGACCACGCACAGCGTGCCGGTCTCGGCGATGGCGAAGTTCGCCCCGCTGATGCCGACCCGGGCGGACAGGAACGCGCGGCGCAGGTGCAGCCGGGCCGCCTCAGTCAGCGCGGCGGGCGAGTCGGTCAGCCCAGGGTCGGCACCGGCCATCTCGCGCAGGAAGATATCCCGGATCTCGGCCCGGTTCCGGTGGATGGCAGGCACCAGGATGTGCGACGGCCGGTCGTGGCCAAGCTGCACGATCAGCTCGGCCAGGTCGGTCTCCAGGGCCCGGATGCCAGCGGCAGCCAGCGCGTCGTTCAGCCCGATCTCGTCGGTGACGATGGACTTGACCTTGACCGCCTCGGTCGCCCCGGCCGCGCGGACCAGATCGGTCACGATCCGGTTGGCCGCCGTCGCGTCCCGGGCCCAGTGCACCACCCCGCCGCGCGCGGTGACCTGGCTCTCCAGCTCTTCCAGGTAGCGGTCCAGGTGCCGCATGGTCTCGGTCTTGATGGCCTCCCCGGCCAGCCGGAGCTGCTCCCAGTCGGGCAGCTCGGACACCACCGCGGCCCGCTTGGCCCGGATGGTCGCGGTGGCCCGGCCCAGATTGCGGCGCAGCTGGCTGTTGCCCAGCGCGCGGCGGGCCGCGGCCGGGAACGGCTCGGCGCCGCGCAGGTGGCCCACCCCGCGGGGCGCGGTCGGCAGGCCCAGGTAGACCGGGGCCTGCCCGTCCCGGCTCACCGGGCACCGTCCGCCGCGGTCGCGGCCAGGATCTCGGCCAGGTGCACGGTGCGGGTGCCCGCCCGGAGCCGGGACAGGCCGCCGCCGATGTGCATCAGGCACGAGCTGTCCCCCGCGGTGCACACCTCGGCCCGGGTGGCCAGCACGTTGCGCATCTTGTCGGCCAGCATGGCCGTCGACGTGTCCGCGTTCTTGACCGCGAACGTGCCGCCGAAGCCGCAGCACACGTCGGCGTCCGGCAGCTCGACCAGGTCCAGCCCGGCCACGTTGCGGAGCAGCCGCAGCGGCCGGTCGCCCACGCCGAGCATGCGCAGCGAATGGCAGGTCGGGTGGTAGGTGACCCGGTGCGGGTAGTAGGCGCCCACGTCCTCCACCCCGAGCACGTCGGTGAGCAGCTGGGACAGCTCATAGCTGCGCGCCGCGACCGCTTCCGCGCGGCGGGCCAGCGCCCCGTCCCCGCCGCGGCGGGCCACCATCGCGTGCTGGTGCCGGATCGACCCGGTGCACGACCCGGACGGCACCACGATCACCTCATAACCCTCGAACACTTCTACGTAACGCCTGATCAGTGGCAGTGCCGCCGCCTGGTACCCGGTGTTCACGTGCATCTGGCCGCAGCACGTCTGCGCGGCCGGGAAGTCCACCTGATGGCCGAGCCGTTCCAGCAGCCGGACGGTGGCCTGACCGGCCTGCGGGAAGAGAGTGTCGGCCAGGCAGGTCACGAACAACGCGATGCGCATGCTCAGCCCACCGTCGCGGCCGCGGGTGCGGGGCCGGCCCGCCGGGGCCGGCGCGGGCGGCGCGGCCGGCCCTGGCTGGACGCCCGGACCACCAGGTCGGGCTCGAACACCACCTGCCGGTGCCGGTGCGTGCCGTCGCCCAGCGCCTCCTCGATCAGCAGCTGGGCCGTGGCCCGGCCGAGCTGATGCCGCGGCTGGCGCACCGAGGACAGCGGCACCGCGGCCGCGGCCGCGAACTCGACGTCGTCGTAGCCCACGATCGCGATGCCGTCCGGCACCCGGATCCGGCTGGTCGTCATGGCCTGCAGCACCCCCAGCGCGAGCAGGTCGTTGGCGCAGAACACGGCGGTCGGCCGGGTACCCGGCGGCAGCCCGGCCAGGGTGGCGCCGGCCCGCTGGCCGGCCGCCACGTTCAGCGCCGGGGTCTCGAACAGATGCAGGACGTCCTTGCTGAGCCCGGCCCGGCGCAGCGCCCGCAGCGCGCCTTCGTGCCGGTCGGCGACCTGCCGGATGCTGAGCGGGCCACCGACGAACGCGATCTGCTCGTGACCTGCCGCCAGCAGGTGGGCCATGGCCAGGTCACCGCCGAGCACGTCGTCCACCGACACCGAGCACTGGCCGCGGGACGCGGACCGGCTGTCCACCAGCACCACCGGGGTGCCCCGGCGCTGCAGCTGGGCCAGCCGCTTGTCCGCGCCGGCCACCGGGGTGATCAGGATGCCCTGGACCCGGTGCTCCTCCAGTACCTCCAGGTAGCGGGATTCCTTGGCCTTCTGGTCGTCGCTGTTGCACAGGATGACGGCCAGCCCGGCCTCGCTGGCCTCGTCTTCCACGCCCCGGGCCACATCGGTGAAGAACGGGTTGGCCACGTCCGGCACGACCAGCCCGATGGTCCGGCTGCGGCCGGCCCGGAGCTGGCGGGCCGACTCGTTCCTGATGAAGCCCAGTTCCTTGATGGCGGCCTGCACCCTGGCCCGGGTCGGCTCGGCCACCACGCCAGGCCGGTTGAGCACATTGGACACAGTGCCGAGGGATACGCCGGCCAGGGCGGCGACTTCCCTGATGCTGACCGGCGTGTCCGCCACGGCTCCTCCTGTCCGGTCAGTGTGGTGCGGCGTGCGGCGACGCGTCAACCTGGCCCGTGAGCCGGGTCCTGGGCCGGGTCCTGGGCCGGCTCCTGAGCCGGCCCGGCTGGCCAGCCGCTATTGACAACGGCTGTTACTTGGCTCGACACTTCTGCACATCACTTGAAACGTTATAGCAGACCCGGCCTCCAGCGTAGGGCGCGCCCCGGCCAGTGACCGCCCGCCCCGGATCGCCCCGCCACAGCCGCTGCCTGGAAATGACGAGAGATGCCTGACCTGACCGCCGTGAAGAACGCCCTCCGGGCGCAGCGGATCGAGCTGCCCTCCTGGGCGTTCGGCAACACCGGGACCCGGTTCAAGGTGTTCGCCCAGCCCGGGGTGCCCCGCACGCCCCAGGAGAAGATCGACGACGCGGCGCAGGTGCACAGGTTCACCGGGGTCGCGCCCACCGTGGCCGTGCACATCCCGTGGGACGCCGTGGCCGACTACGCCGAACTGGCCGCCTACGCCCGCGGCCAGGGCATGGCCGTCGGCACGGTCAACGCCAACGTGTTCCAGGACGACGACTACAAGCTGGGCAGCGTATGCCACCCGGACCCGCGGGTGCGCCGGAAAGCCGTGGCCCACCTGCTCGAGTGCGTGGACATCATGGACGCGACCGGCTCGCAGGACCTCAAGCTGTGGTTCGCGGACGGCACCAACTACCCCGGCCAGGACTCCATCGCCGCCCGGCAGGACCGGCTGGCCGAGGCGCTGGACGCGGCCTACCAGCGGCTGTCGGCCAGCCAGCGGCTGATCCTGGAGTACAAGCTGTTCGAGCCGGCCTTCTACAGCACCGACGTGCCCGACTGGGGCACCTCCTACATACACTGCGTGCGGCTCGGCGAGCGGGCCAAGGTGTGCGTGGACACCGGGCACCACGCGCCCGGCACCAACATCGAGTTCATCGTGGCCGTGCTGCTCCGGGCGGGCAAGCTGGGCGCGTTCGACTTCAACTCCCGGTTCTACGCCGACGACGACCTGATGGTCGGCGCGGCCGACCCGTTCCAGCTGTTCCGCATCCTGACCGAGGTCCGGCTGGGCGGCGGGTTCGCCGTGGAGGCGGGCGTCGCGTTCATGCTCGACCAGTGCCACAACATCGAGCCCAAGATCCCGGCCCAGATCCGCTCGGTGCTGAACGTGCAGGAAGCCACGGCCAAGGCGCTGCTGGTGGACACGGGCGAGCTGGCCGCGGCCCAGCAGGCGGGCGACGTGCTGGGCGGCAACGCGGTGCTGATGGACGCGTTCAGCACCGACGTCCGCCCGCTGCTGGCCGGGCTGCGCGAGGACATGGGCCTGGACCCGGACCCGGTCGCCGCGTACCAGCGGTCCGGCTACGCCGAGAAGATCGTGGCCGGCCGGGTCGGCGGCACCCCGGCCAGCTGGGGCAGCTGATCCCCATCAGCGCGGTGCATTTGTGGTCGCCGGTGACCACAAATGCACCGCACTCATGAAGGAACGGAGGACGCGAATGACTGACGTCGTGGCGGAGCTGCTGGCGCGCAGCAACCGGCTCGGGTCGGACCCGCGCAACACGAACTACGCGGGCGGCAACGCCTCGGTCAAGGGGCAGGACACCGACCCGGTGACCGGCACCCCGGCCAAGCTGCTGTGGGTCAAGGGCTCCGGCGGCGACCTGGGCACGCTCACCGCGGCCGGCCTGGCCGTGCTGCGGCTGGACCGGCTCCGCGCGCTGACCGGGGTGTACCCCGGGGCGGACCGCGAGGACGAGATGGTGGCCGCGTTCGACTACTGCCTGCACGGCAAAGGTGGTACGGCGCCGTCCATCGACACGGCCATGCACGGCCTGGTCGACGCCGCGCACGTGGACCACCTGCACCCGGACTCCGGCATCGCGCTGGCCAGCGCAGCCGACGGCGAGGCCCTGACCCGGGACTGCTTCGGCGACCGGGTGCTGTGGGTGCCGTGGCGGCGGCCCGGCTTCCAGCTCGGCCTGGACGTCGCCGCCGTAGCCCGGGACAACCCGCAGGCCATCGGGGTCATCCTGGGCGGGCACGGCATCACCGCCTGGGGCGCGACCAGCGCCGAGTGCGAGACGCGCTCGCTGGACATCATCGCGACCGCGCAGCGCTACCTCGATTCCCACGGCGCGGCCGGGCCGTTCGGCGCACCGCTGCCCGGCTACCAACCCCTGCCTGATACCGAACGCCAGTCCCGGGCGGCCGCCCTCGCGCCGGTGCTCCGTGGCCTGGCCAGCACCGACCGGGCGCAGGTCGGCCACTTCACGGACAGCCCGGCCGTACTGGACTTCCTGGCCCACGGCAAGCACCCGGCGCTGGCCGCGCTCGGCACCTCATGCCCGGACCACTTCCTGCGCACCAAGGTCCGGCCGATGCTGCTCGACCTGCCGCCGTCGGCCCCGCTGGACCAGGCGCTCGGCCGGCTGCGTGAGCTGCACGCCGGTTACCGGGAGGACTACCGGGCGTACTACCAGCGGCACGCCGGGCCGGGCTCACCGCCGATGCGCGGCGCCGACCCGGCCATCGTGCTGGTGCCCGGGGTGGGCATGTTCAGCTTCGGGGCGGACAAGCAGACCGCCCGGGTGGCCGGCGAGTTCTACGTCAACGCGATCAACGTGATGCGGGGCGCCGAGGCGGTCTCGGCCTACTCCCCCATCCCGGAGAGCGAGAAGTTCCGCATCGAGTACTGGGCGCTCGAAGAGGCCAAGCTGCGGCGGCGGCCCAAGCCGAAGCCGCTGGCCACCCGGGTGGCGCTGGTCACCGGGGGCGGCTCGGGCATCGGCCGGGCCACCGCCGAGCGGCTGGCCGCCGAAGGCGCCTGCGTGGTGGTGGCCGACAAGGACGGGGCGGCCGCGCGGCAGGTGGCCCAGTCCATCGGCGGCGCCGATGCCGCCATCCCGGTCACCTCGGACGTCACCGACGAGACCAGTGTGGCGGAGGCGTTCAGCCAGGGAATTCTGGCTTTTGGCGGGGTGGACCTGGTGGTGAGCAACGCCGGGCTATCCATCTCCAGGGCGCTGCTGGACACCACGCTGGCCGACTGGGACGTGCAGCACGACGTGATGGCCCGCGGCTCGTTCCTGGTCGCCCGCGAAGCGGCCCGGGTCATGCGAGCCCAGGGCATGGGCGGCGACGTCATCTACATCTGCAGCAAGAACGCCGTGGTCGCCGGGCCGGACAACGTGGCCTACGGGGCGGCCAAGGCCGACCAGGCGCACCAGGTCCGGCTGCTGGCCACGGAGCTCGGCGAGCACCGCATCCGGGTCAACGGGATCAACCCGGACGGCGTGGTGCGCGGCTCCGGCATCTTCGCCAGCGGCTGGGGCGCGCAGCGCGCCGCGGTGTACGGCGTGCCGGAGGCGGAACTCGGCGCGTTCTACGCCCAGCGGACCCTGCTCAAACAGGAGGTGCTGCCCGAGCACGTGGCCGCCGCGGTGGTCGCGCTGACGGCCGGCGACCTCCCGCTCACCACCGGGCTGCACATCCCGGTGGACGCGGGCGTGGCCGCCGCGTTCCTGCGCTGACCCGGGCGGGCGGCTGACATGCGCGAGGTGACCGTGGCCGCGGTGGACCTCGGCGCGTCCGGCGGCCGGGTGATGACCGGGCGGCTGGGCGCGGGCACGCTGCGGCTGGCCGAGGCGCACCGGTTCGGCAACGAGCCGGTCCGGGTGCTGGGCATGCTGCACTGGGACATTCTCCGGCTGTACGCGGACATGCTGGCCGGGCTGCGCCGCGCGGCCCGGGCCGGGGACCTGGCCAGCGTGGGCATCGACTCGTGGGGCGTGGACTACGGGCTGATCGGCGCGGACGGGACGCTGCTGGGCAACCCGGTGCACTACCGGGACCGCCGGACCGACGGGGTGGCCGCCCAGGTGGCGGCCCGGATCGGGGCCGCCGAGCTGTACGCGGTGACCGGGATCCAGCAGCTGCCGTTCAACACGCTCTACCAGCTCGCGGCGGCGGCCCGGGCCGGGCAGCTGGACGGCGCGCAGACCCTGCTACTGATCCCGGACCTGCTGGCCTACTGGCTCACCGGCGAGATCGGCGCCGAGCTGACCAACGCGTCCACCACCCAGCTACTCGACGCCACCGCGCAGGGCTGGTCGGACGGCCTGATCTGCGCGGCGGGCCTGCCCGGCCGGCTGTTCCCGCCGCTGCGCCGGCCGGGCAGCGTCATCGGTGTGCTGCGGCCCGGCCTGGCCGCACCGCTGCCCGCCGTGCCGGTGATCGCGGTCGGCTCGCACGACACCGCGTCCGCGGTGGCCGCCATCCCGGCCGAGGGCCGCGGGTTTGGCTACATCTCGTCCGGCACCTGGTCGCTGGTGGGTGTGGAACTGGATCAGCCCGTGCTGACCGAGGCCAGCCGCGCGGCCAACTTCAGCAACGAGGCCGGCGTGGACGGCACCATCCGCTACCTGCGCAACGTGATGGGCTTGTGGCTGCTGCAGGAGTCGGCCCGCAGCTGGGCCCAGGCCGGGCCGCCAGTGGACCTGGCCGCGCTGCTCGGCGCGGCGGCCCAGCGGCCCGCACTGGCTACCGTCATCGACCCGGATGACCCGGTGTTCCTGCCGCCGGGCGACATGCCCGCGCGGATCGCCGCGGCTGCCCGGCGGTCCGGCCAGCCGGTCCCGGCCGATCCCCCGGCCGTGGCCCGGTGCATCCTGGACAGCCTGGCGCTGGCCTACCGGCGGGCGCTGATCCAGGTGCAGGAGCTGTCCGGGCAGCACGTCGGCACCGTGCACGTGGTCGGCGGCGGGGCGCGCAACGACCTGCTGCTGCAGCTCACCGCGGACGCGTGCGGGCGGCCGGTGGTGGCCGGCCCGGCCGAGGCCACCGCGCTGGGCAACATCCTGGTCCAGGCGCGGGCGCTGGGCGCGGCGCCGGGCGACCTGGCCGGCATGCGGGCGCTGCTGCGGGCCACCCAGGAGCTGCGCCGCTTCGAGCCGGCCGCCGGAACGGCCGCCGCCTGGGCCGCGGCCGCGGCCCGGCTGGGCTGGTGAGCGGTGCCCCGGCTCCGGGAGCCGTCGCGGTGCGGGGCCAGCCTCTAGAGTGTGCCCATGACGGGAGAACTGGAGCCGTCCGGTAACGGCGGGGAGCTGGTGCCACCGGGCGAGCTGCGGGCTTCCTATGCCGACCGGGACCGGGTCGCCGAGCAGCTGCGGATCGCCGCCGGTGACGGCCGGCTGACCGCCGACGAGCTCGACCAGCGGCTGGAGCGGGCGCTGACCGCGCGGACCTACGCCGAGCTCACCGCGCTGACCAGGGACCTGCCCGCGGCGGGCGGCCTGGCCGCGCCGCCCCGGGAGCTGATCCGGATCGATTGCGGGTCCGGGCACGCCGAGCGCACCGGGCGGTGGGTGGTGCCACGGCGGATCGAGGTCCGGGTCCGCAGCGGCTCGACCCGGCTCGACTTCACCGAGGCGGTCATCACCCAGCCGTCGCTGAAGATCGACGCCGAGGTGCGCAGCGGGGCGCTGACCCTGGTGACCCGGCCGGGCATCACGGTGAACCTGGACGACGTGACGGTGCGCAGCGGCACGGTCAAGGACCGGACGCAGTGGAGCCCGGCCGCGCCGGCCATGCTGCACATCCACGTGACCGGGCAGATCGGCAGCGGCACGATCGTGGTCCGCGCGCCGCGCCCGCCGCGCCGCACGTTCTGGGCGTGGCTGCTGCGCCGTCCCCGTCCCCGCGCGCTCTACCCGGGAGCCTGACCGTTCTCGGCGGCGGCCTGGTAGTGCGCTACCGCGTCTTCGTCCCAGGCCAGGCCGTTGCCCGGGACACCGGGCAGATGCAGCAGGCCATCCCGGACCTGGAACGGGTGGGCTAGCACCGGGTGCGCCCAGTCCTGCCACTCCAGCCAGTGCGCGGTCGGGGTCACGCCGAGCAGGTGGCCGGACACCTCCGGGTACAGGTGCGAGGACATGGGCAGGCCGGACGTGTCGGCCACGGCGGCGGCCTGCAGCCAGCCGGTGACCCCGCCGATCCGCATCAGGTCCGGCATGACCAGGTCGCACGCTTCCGCCTGGATGGCGGCCAGCATGGCCCGCGGCCCGTAGAAGTTCTCGCCCAGCATGACCGGCGTGGTGATGTCCCGGGCCAGCCTCGCGTGCCCGGCCAGGTCGTCGTAGCGCAGCGGCTCCTCGATCCAGGCCAGGCCCTCGCCGTCCAGCGCGCGGCAGCGCTGCGCCGCCTGGCCTGGGTCCAGGCCCTGGTTGTAGTCGGCGACCAGGGTGACCCCGTCGCCGACCGCGTCCCGGACCCGGCGGACGGCGGCCAGGTCGTCGGCCGCACTGGCCCGGCCGACCCGGACCTTGAGCGCGCTGAACCCGCCTTCGGCCAGCAGTTCCAGCGCCTCGTCGCCGGCCGCGGCGGGCGGGATCAGGCCGAGCCCGTTGCTGTTGTAGGCGGGCACTGGTGCCCCGGTGCCGCCGAGCAGCCGGGCCAGCGGCAGCCCGGCCGCCTGGGCCAGCGCGTCCCACAGCGCGATGTCCAGCCCGGCCACCGCCGCCAGGGCCAGCCCCTGGTAGCCGGCCAGGCTGAACCAGCCGCGTGCCGCGCGGTAGGCCGCCGCCGGGGCGGCCGGGTGGCCGCGCAGCCCGTCGCCCAGCTCGGTGACCATGGCCCGGACCGCGGCTGTCGCGGTGCCCAGGTAGGGCGCCAGGTAGCCGCGGCCGGTGATGCCCTGCTCGGTGCGCACGTCGATGAGCAGCAGCGGCCAGCGCGGGAAGTCGCCGACCCGGGTGGCCAGCGGCCGCCGCAGCGGCACCACCACCTGCCGCACCGTGACGTCGCGCACGACCAGGTCATCGCTCATGCATCCAGCATGTCACCCGGGGCGGCCGCGGCCTGGGGGGCGTGTAATTTACAAGCATCCGGGCTGGAGGCGGCTGACTTGAGCATTCTGGGCACGCGGGTGCTGCGCACCGAGGATCCGGGCTTCCTGACCGGGGGCGCGGTTTACACCGACGACGTGGCCGACCCACGGCTGGCCGGCGCGTGCCACGTGTTCTTCGTCCGGTCGCCGCTGGCGCACGCCCGGATCCGCGGCATCGACGTGGCCGGCGCGCTCGGCGCGCCCGGCGTGCTGGCCGTGTTCACCGGGGCCGATGTGGCTGACCTGCCGCTGCAGGGCGGACCCATGCCGGGCGTGATCAACGACCAGATGGGCCAGCCACCGCTGGCCCGCGACGTGGTCCGCTTCGTCGGCGAGCCGGTGGCCGTGGTGGTGACCGGGACCCGGGCCCAGGGTGAGGACGCCGCGGAGCTGGTGGACGTGGACTACGACCCGCTGCCGCCGGTACTGGACCCGGCCCAGGCCGCCGCCGGGCCGGTGCTGTTCCCGGCGGCGGGCACCAACGTGGCCGCGTCGTTCGGCGACCCCGGTGCGTTCGACCCCGGCCTGTTCGACGGCTGCGACGTGGTGGTCAGCGCCGGCATCGTCAACCAGCGGATCGCGCCCGCCCCGATGGAGACCCGGGCGGCGGCCGCCGTCTGGGGCCCGGACGGCCGGCTGACGGCGTGGATACCGAACCAGGGCGCGCAGGGCACCCGGCGCGCGCTGGCCGCGCTGCTCGGCCTGGACCCGGCCCGGCTGCGGATCATCACCCCGGACGTGGGCGGGGCGTTCGGGGCCAAGTTCGGCGCCGACCCGGAGCACGCGGTGGTGTGCTGGGTGGCCCGCGAACTGGGCCGGCCGGCCCGGTGGGCGGAGACCCGGAGCGAGAACCTGGTCGCGATGGGGCACGGCCGGGCCCAGCAGCAGACGGTCACCATCGGCGGCCGCCGGGACGGCACCGTCACCGCGTACCGGCTGGAGATCCTCCAGGACGCCGGGGCCTACCCGCGGTTCGGCGCGGTCCTGCCCATGATGACCAGGATGATGACGCCCGGGCCGTACGCCATCAGCCGGGCCGAGGCGGCGGCTACGTCGGTGGTCACCACGACCACCCCGGTCGGCGCGTACCGGGGCGCCGGGCGGCCGGAGGCCACCGCCGCGGTGGAGCGGGCCATGGACCTGTTCGCGGCCGAGACCGGCCTGGACCCGGCCGACGTGCGCCGGGCCAACCTGCTGCCCAAGTTCAGCGAGCCGCACCAGACCGCGTTCGGTGCGGTGTACGACAGCGGTGACTACCCGGCGGCACTGGACCGGGCGCTGGCCGTGGCGGGGTACGCCGGGCTGCGCGCTGAGCAGGCCCGGCGGCGCGAGGCCGGCGACGTGGTCCAGCTCGGCATCGGGCTGTCCTGCTACGTGGAGATCACCGGGCCGGGCGCCGAGGCGGGCGGTCCCAAGGAGAACGCCCAGATCGAGGTGCACCCGGACGGCAGCGCGACGATCCTGACCGGGACCTCGCCGCATGGGCAGGGGCACGCCACCGTGTGGGCCATGCTGGCCAGCGACGAGCTGGGCATCGACGTGGGCAAGATCACCGTGCGGTGGGGTGACACCGATCTCATCCCGGAAGGCGGCGGCACCGGCGGCTCGCGCAGCCTGCAGCAGGGCGGCGCGGCGGTGCAGCAGGCCGCCCGGGACCTGCTCGAGGTGGCCCGGCAGCGGGCCGCCAGCGAGCTGGAGATCAGCCCGGCCGACCTGGTCTTCGACATCGGCCGGAGCGCGTTCGCGGTGGCCGGTGACCCGGACGCCGCGGTACCGCTGACCACCCTGGCCGCGGCCGGGCCGCTGCTGGTGCGGGCGGTGTTCCGGGCGCCCGGGCCGACGTTCCCGTTCGGCGCGCACGTGGCCGTGGCCGAGGTGGACACCGAGACCGGCAAGGTGACGCTACGCCGGATGATCACCGTGGACGACGCGGGCACGGTGATCAACCCGCTGCTGGCCGAGGGCCAGCGGCACGGCGGGATCGCCCAGGGCGCCGCCCAGGCGCTGTTCGAGGAGATCCAGTACGACGCCGATGGCAACCCGCTGACCTCGACATTCGCCGACTACTCGTTCCCCTCCGCGGCCGAGCTGCCCAGCTTCGAGCTGGCCGACATGGCCACGCCGACCAGCTACAACCCGCTCGGCGCCAAGGGCATCGGCGAGGCCGGCACGATCGGCGCCGCCCCGGCCGTGCAGAACGCCGTCGTGGACGCACTGAGCCACCTCGGGGTGCGGCACATCGACATGCCCGCGTCACCGCAGCGGGTATGGCAGGCCATCCGCGTGGCGGCCGGGGACTGAGCGGTCAGCGACCGGCTGGGTGGCCGCTGCCGAGCGCGGCACCCACCTGCTCGGCCAGCGCGATGGCCACCAGCAGCTGTTCCCGGGTAGGCCGGCTGTCCGGCCGCGCGGTGAGCAGGAACCGGCCCTGCAGCAGGCCGCCGCTTTCCACCAGCAGCTCGGTCTCGGTATCCGCGGGCAGGCCGCCCGTTTCGGCGGCCCAGATCCGGTCCCCGGCCCGGACCCGGCCGTCGCTGGTCAGCCGGGCCGGGTGGCCCAGCCCGGCCACGCCGTACTGCCACCGGCAGGACCGCAGCGACAGCACCCGGGTGAGCTGCGCGGCGACCTGGTCGATGAGGTCGCCGGACGGTTCCCCGGCCGCCACCGCGGCGACTGTGCCGCTGATCCCGTCCAGGTAGCCGGCCCGCGCTGGCCGCCGCGTGCTCGTGCCGCCCCCACACCGCCAGCTCAGTGACGGCCACCCCGATGACCAGCAGCAGGACGGTGGTCTCGATGTCGGTCCGGCTGGTGATGCGGAACGTCTCGTACGGCCGGGTCAGGAAGAAGTCGAACCACACCGCGGTGGACACCGCGGCCAGGTACCCGGCCAGCCGGTTCCCGGCCGCCGCGACCGCCACCACCACGAGCAGCATGGCCAGCGCGGCGTCGGTGTTCGGGAAATGGGTACGGAACGGCACCAGGATGGCGGCCAGCGCCAGCGGGCCGAGCAGCCCCGCCGCCACCGCGAGATGATCCCGGCTCAGCCGTTCGCGCTGCACATTCTCGTGATAACACGGTGCTGACCGGCCAGGCCAGCCGGCGAACGTGACCCTAACGGGATCCATACGCCCCTTGGAGGCGCCGATGCCGGACCAGCCGCTGCGCGCCATCGACTGCCACGTCCACCTGCCCACCCCGGACTGGCTCGACGAGAGCATGGCGGGCTATGTGGAGGCGGCCGAGGCGTACTTCCGGTCGCCGGTGCAGCGGATGCCGCTGGCTGAGCTGGCCGCCCGGTACCAGGCGCTGAACGTCAGGGCGGTCCTGCTGGCCTGGGACGCCGAGACGGCCACCGGGCGGCCCCGGGTGCCGAACGAGACGGTGGCCGCGGCCTGCGCGCAGTTCCCGGACACGTTCACCGGGCTGGGCTCGGTCGACCCGCACAAGGGCGCGGCGGCCGTGGCCGAGGTGGCCAATATCGCCGCGCTCGGGCTGCGCGGGGTGAAGTTCCACCCGTCGCTGCAGGCGTTCGCCCCGGATGACCCGGCCTACTCCCCGATCTACGCGGCGTGCGCCGAGCACGGCCTGCTGGCCCTGTTCCACACCGGGACGAGCGGGATCGGCGCCCGGCAGCCCGGCGGGCAGGGCATCAGGATCGACTACGCGCACCCGCTCAAGCTGGACCCGGTGGCCGCCGCCCATCCCGGGCTGACCGTGGTCGCCGCGCACTTCGGCTGGCCGTGGCAGCTGGATCTGATCGCGGTCGCGCTGCACAAGACCAACGTGTACATCGACATCTCGGGCTGGTCCCCGAAGCGGATCCCGCCGGAGATCATCCGCGAGCTGCGCGGGCGGCTGTCCGGGCAGTTCGTCTGGGGCAGCGACTTCCCGTTCCTGACCCCGGAGCGCTGCCTGGCCGAACTCGACAGCCTGGACCTGCCCGCCAGCGTGCTGGACAGCGTGCTGTTCGGCAACGCGGCCCGCATCCTGGGGCTCGGCTGACGTGCTCGGGGCCGGCTGGACCGAGGCAGTCGCGCTGGCCGCGGCGTTCGGCATCGTCCTGCTGGCCACGCCCGCGGGCATCTCCGGCGCGGTGCTGCTGCCCGGCCCACCCGCCCGGCCCGCCCGGGGCCACCCCCGGGCCAGCGGCCTGGCCCACCGGCCTGGCGCACCCGGCCCGGGCCGCACCGCTGATCGGCTTTTCGACAATACCTATAGGAAAACCCTAAAATGGGGACATGCCCCGAACACCTCCGCTGCACCTCGCGGTCGCGCTGGACGGCGCGGGCTGGCATCCGGCGGCGTGGCGCGAGCCGCAGGCCCGGCCGGCTGACCTGCTGACCGCCGGCTACTGGGCCGGGCTGGTCCAGGAGGCCGAGCGCGGCCTGCTCGACTTCGTGACCATCGAGGACTCGCTGGGCCTGCAGTCCGGCCGCCGGCTGGATCTGGACGGGCGCACCGACCAGGTCCGCGGCCGTCTGGACGCGGTGCTCATCGCGGCGCGGGTCGCCCCGCTGACGTCCCGGATCGGCCTGATCCCGGCGGTGACCGCCACCCACACCGAGCCGTTCCACATCTCCAAGGCCATCGCCACGCTGGATTACGTGAGCTCGGGCCGGGCCGGGGTGCGGGTGCAGGTGTCGGCCCGGCCGTACGAGGCCGCGCTGTTCGGCCGGCGCGAGGTACCCCGGATTACCGCGGGCAACCGGGCTGACCCGGCCGAACGGGACTTCCTGGCCGGGCTGTTGGCCGAGGCCGCGGACTACATCGAGGTGGTCCGCCGGCTGTGGGACAGCTGGGAGGACGACGCCGAGATCCGGGACCGCGCCACCGGCCGGTTCATCGACCGGCACAAGCTGCACTACATCGATTTCACTGGCGACTACTTCAGGGTCAAGGGGCCGTCGATCACCCCCCGGCCGCCGCAGGGCCAGCCGGTGGTGGCCGCGCTGGCCCACGCCAGCGAGCCGTACCGGCTGGTGGCCCGGTGCGCCGACATCGGGTTCGTCACCCCGCGCGACGCCGCGGACGCCGGTGCGATCGTGGCCGCGATCCGCCGCGAGCAGCGGGCCGCCGGCCGCGCCGACGACACCGTGCACGTGCTGGCTGACCTGGTCGTCTTCCTGGCCGACGACGCGGCCACGGCCACCGCGCGGCGGGCCCGGCTCGACGCGCTGGCCGGCTACCCGTGCGCCAGCGACGCCACCATTTTCGCCGGCACCCCCGGCCAGCTCGCCGACCTGATGCAGGACTGGCAAGCCAGCGGGGTGTCCGGGTTCCGGCTGCGGCCGGCGGCCATCCCCGGGGACCTGGCCCAGATCACCACCGGCCTGGTTCCCGAGCTGCAGCGGCGGGGCGCGTTCCGCCCGGGCTACCCGGACGGGCCGCTGCGTGGGCTGCTCGGCCTGCCCCGCCCGGCCAGCCGGTACGCCCCGGCCTGAACCAGCCAGAGAGGACCCAAGGTGCCCCGCACACCCAAGCAGATCCACCTGGCCGCGCACTTCCCCGGCGTCAACAACACGACGGTGTGGAGCGACCCGCGGTCCGGCAGCCACATCGAGTTCAGCTCGTTCGTGCACCTGGCCCAGACCGCCGAGCGGGCCAAGTTCGACTTCCTGTTCCTGGCCGAGGGGCTGCGGCTGCGCGAGCAGGGCGGCGAGATCTACGACCTGGACGTGGTCGGCCGGCCGGACACGTTCACCGTGCTGGCCGCGCTGGCCGCGGTCACCGACCGGCTGGGCCTGGCCGGGACGATCAACTCCACGTTCAACGAGCCGTACGAGGTGGCCCGGCAGTTCGCCAGCCTCGACCACCTGTCCGGCGGCCGGGCCGCGTGGAACGTAGTGACGTCCTGGGACGCGTTCACCGGCGAGAACTTCCGCCGCGGCGGTTACCTGCCCCAGGATCAGCGTTACGAGCGGGCCCGGGCGTTCCTGCGCACCGCCGGGGAGTTGTTCGGCTCGTGGCACGGCACCGAGATCGTGGCCGATAAGGCCACCGGGCAGTTCCTGGCCGCCCCGGGCGCGGGCGCGTTCGCGCACCACGACGCGCAGTTCAGCATCAGCGGCCAGTTCAGCGTGCCGCGCAGCCCGCAGGGCCGCCCGGTCATCTTCCAGGCGGGCGACTCCGACGAGGGCCGGGAGTTCGCCGCGTCCAGCGCGGATGCCATCTTCAGCCGGCACAGCCAGCTGGCCGACGGGCAGGCGTTCTACGCCGACGTCAAGCGCCGGCTGGCCCGTTACGGCCGCCGCCCGGACCAGCTGCTCATCCTGCCCGCCGCCACGTTCGTGCTGGCCGGGACGGACGCCGAAGCCCAGGAACTGGCCCACGAGGTGCGGCGGCAGCAGGTCAGCGGGCAGACCGCGATCAAGTTCGCCGAGCAGCTGTGGAACCGGGACCTGTCCGCGCTCGACCCGGACGGGCCGCTGCCGGACTTCGATCCCGAGCCCGGCGAGAACACCATCGCCCGCGGCCGGGCCAGCGTCCGGATGTACCGGGACCCGGTGGCTACCGCCCGGCAGTGGCGGGCCAGGGCCGAGGCGGAGAAGCTGTCGCTGCGCGAGCTGATCATCGAGATGACCGGGCGGCAGTCGTTCATCGGCTCGCCGGCCACCGTGGCCGCCACCATCAACGAGTTCGTCCAGGCCGACGCCAGCGACGGGTTCATCCTGGTGCCGCACATCACCCCGGGCGGGCTGGACGAGTTCGCCGGCACGGTGGTGCCGCTGCTCCAGGAGCGGGGCGTGTTCCGCACCGAGTACACCGGGCACACGCTGCGCGAGCACCTGGGCCTGGCCCCGCGGCCGGGCCACTCCCCCGCGTCCCGGGTGGCGTCATGACGGCCACCCCGCTGGCCGTGCTCGACCTGGTCCCGGTCAGCTCGGGCTCGACCGCGGCCCAGGCGCTGCGCAACAGCATCGACCTGGCCCGCCAGGCCGAGCGGCTCGGCTACACCAGGTACTGGTTCGCCGAGCATCACCTCAACCCCGGGGTGGCCGGCACCTCCCCGGCCGTGGTGCTGGCGCTGACCGCCGCGGCCACCTCGCGGATCCGGATCGGCTCGGGCGCGGTCCAGCTCGGCCACCGCACCGCACTGTCCACGGTCGAAGAGTTCGGCCTCATCGATGCGCTGCACCCGGGCCGCCTGGACCTGGGCCTGGGCCGGTCCGGCGGCCGCCCGCCGGGCGGCAGCCGGCCACCGGTGCTGGCCGGGCCGGCCCAGGCCCGCGGCGCCCAGGTAAGCGGCGGCCGGGCGCACGGTGCCGCAACACCCAATGGCCTGCACATCCCGCCCCCGTTCCCCGTCGAGCGGCTGCTCCGCTCACCGCGGATCGGGCTGCAGCGGAGCCTGCTGATGCTGCCCGGGGCGGAGCCGCAGAACTACACCGGGCAGGTCGGCGACATCCTGGCCCTGCTCCGCGGCACGTACCGGTCGGCCGACGGCATCGAGGCGCACGTCGTGCCGGGCGAGCAGGCCGACGTGCAGGTATGGATCCTGGGCAGCAGCGGCGGGGAGAGCGCCCAGGTGGCCGGGGCCAACGGGCTGCGGTTCGCGGCCAACTATCACGTCAGCCCGGCCACCGTGCTGGAGGCGGCCGAGGGTTACCGGGCTGCGTTCCGGCCGTCCGCCGAGCTGGGCCGGCCCTACGTCAGCGTGTCGGCCGACGTGGTGGTAGCCCGGGACGAGGCGGCGGCCCGCCGGCTGGCGGCCGGCTACGGCCTGTGGGTGCGCAGCATCCGGACCGGAGAGGGGGCCATCCCGTTCCCCACCCCGGACCAGGCCGCCGCGCACAGCTGGACGGACGAGGACCGGGCGCTGGTCGCGGACCGGGTGGACACCCAGTTCGCCGGCTCTCCCCGGCAGGTCGCGGACCAGCTCGAGCGGCTGCGCGACGCTACCGGCGCGGACGAGCTGATCATCACCACCATCACCCATGACCACGCCGACCGGGTCCGCTCCTACCAGCTGCTGGCCGAGGAGTGGGCCCGCCGCTGAGCGAACCACGACTGCCTCCGGGCCGTGTCAGTAGGTACCAGCACGCGGCCGCTGCGAACCGGGGAAATCCGATCATTCCGGAGGACAGTTCCATGCGGTTGACGCTTGCCCACGGGGCAACTGGGCTCGCCCTGCTCACCATGCTGGCCGCCGGGTGCGCGGCCAGCACCGCGCACTCTGCGGCCCGCGCACCGGTCCCGGCTCACGTGGCCGCGACCCACCAGGCCGCCCGCCGGCCACCCGGCCAGCCGCCCGGGACACGCACCGGCGGCATCACCGGCACCACCACCACCGGGCGGTGGAGCCCGCGGCCGGCAACGCGCCGGCCGTGAGCACGCCGTGGACCCCGCCACCGATGAGCACGCCACCGTCCCCGCCACCGATGAGCACGCCATGGTCCCCGCCACCGATGAGCACGGCACCGTCCGCGCCACCGATGTCCATGAACCCGGCCCCGCCGGGCACCAGCGGCGGCACTAGCTAACAGCTCGTCCCGGTCCGCCGGGAAGATCATCCTGCGGACCGGGGCGAGCTCCTGGAGACGGGCCGCGTCGGCCGCGGTGGCGCGGCCCGCGGGGGTGGCGAACGCGGCCCGCAGCTCGTCCATGGTGTCCCAGTCCAGCTCGGCGATCAGGTAGTACGGCTCGCCGTACAGGGCGGTGACGTCCCGGCTGATCGTGCAGCGGCGCAGCCCCGGCAGCTGGCGCAGCAGCGGCAGGTGAATCTCCCGGTAGTGCCGGTCGAACGCCGCCGGGTCGGCTGGCGTCTCGTAGACGGCCAGGAAGCGGGCCGTCATCGCGGCGCCCGGACGTACCGGGACAGCACAGCGGCACCGGCCCGCTCGGCCGAGCGGCACTCCAGGTGGACGGGTGGGCCACCGGCTGGGAACAGGCGCTCGCCGGTGCCCAGGATGGTGGGGAACGTCAGCAGCCGGTACTCGTCGATCAGGTCCTTGTCCAGCAGCTCGTGCACCACGCTCAGGCTGCCGGTGATGATCACATCGCGGGGTTCGCCGCTGACGGCGGCGGTGGGGTCGCCGTCGATGACCGTGGAATTCGGGAAGGCGGAGGTGTCGGTCAGAGTACGGCTGGCGACCAGTTTCGGCACCGCGTTCATCCGCGCGGCGAACGGCGTGTCTCGGCCCGGCCAGATCCGGCTGAACAAATCCCAGGTCTTCCGGCCGAACAACATGACGCCCTGGTCGAGCACGCTGCCGAGCTGGAACTTGTCCCCGGCGACGGTCTCCGGGCCATGCCGGAACGCCCAGCCGCCGCCCGGTGTCCCGTCCGACCCGTCCGGGTCGGACACGATCCCGTCCAGGGTGATGAACTCGATGACGATTACGCTCATGATGGCCTCCTGCGGTCGGTGCTCACCGGTACATACCGGCGGCACTGGCCCGGCTCATCGCGCCGGGCGGAAATCGCCGGGCGGAATCTGTTCGGCCAGGCCGAAGACGCGGAACACGGCCGGGTCGGCGAACACGACGTTGCGCGCGACCTGGCCGCCGGTGACGGTGAAGACCTGCAGCGTGTGCAGCCGGTGCCCGCCGCCCGGCTGCGGCGCGTACGCGGCCAGCGCGGGCTGGCCGTTGGCGGTGAGCCGCCGCATGGCCCAGCCCGTGCCGCGGGTGCCGAACACGCGGCTGATGAACTGGCCGTAGTCGCCGCGGCCCCGGTACCACAGCGGGACGGGGGGCATCTCCAGCACCGCGTCGTCGGTCAGCAGCCGGACCAGCGCGGGCACGTCGGCCGCTTCGAACGCGCGGACGTACCGGTCGATCACCGCGCGGGCCCCGGGATCGCCCGGCTCGGCCACGTCGGCCGCGGCAGCCACGCCGCCCGCGCGGGCCAGCGCGGCACGGGCCCGCTGCAGCGCGCTGTTCACCGCCGGGACCGTGCTGTCCAGCTGGCCCGCGACCTCGGCCGCGGTGAACTGCAGCACCTCGCGCAGCACCAGCACGGCCCGCTGCCCCGGTGGCAGCAGCTGCATCGCCGCGACCAGCGCGAGCCGCATATCGGCCCGCAGCCCCTGATCGAACCGGGCATCAGGAAACGGCTGCAGCCAGGGGATGTCGAACGCCGGGGTGAGCGGCGCCCCGGGATCGTCGCTCGGCGCGCCCAGGCCGGACGGCAACGGCCGCCGGGCGCGCCCGGCCAGCGCCGTCAGGCACGCGTTGGCCGCGATCCGGTACAGCCAGGTCCGCACCGATGCCCGGGCCGGGTCGTACCGCTCACGGGCCTGCCAGGCCCGGAGCATCGTCTCCTGCACCAGGTCCTCGGCCTCGTGGCACGAGCCGAGCATCCGGTAGCAGTACGCCATCAGCTCACCGCGGTATGGCTCGAGGTCGATGGCCACCGGTCAGCCGGCCTGCGGCCACAGGATCGCCTTGATCACTCCGTCCGCGCGGCGGTCGAACGCCTGGTACAGGGCGGGGGCGTCGGCCAGCCGGCCGTGGTGGCTGACCACGGCGCTGGGCCGGGCCCGGCCGGACAGGATGAGGTCGCGGAGCAGTACGGTGTACCGCCGGTCATGGGTGCGGCCGAAGCCGACTGACACGCCCTTGCTGAACAGGGTGGCCCACGGCACGGTCAGCCGGCCGTCCTCGTGCCCGCCCGGCGCCGGGTGCAGGTCCTTTTCCGGGTACACGCCGATGATGCCCAGGTGCCCGGCCGGGTTGACCAGCCGGGCCAGGTCGCCGATGACCTGCCGGGGGTTCTCGGTGTCAGGCGCAGCGCGGTCCCGGGCCTGGAAACCGACCGCGTCGATGGCGGCGTCCACCCCGTTCATCGGTTCTTCGCCCGGGGGCAGCCCGTGGGCCCGGCGCAGCTCGCGGATCTGCCCCACCGGGTCGCCATGGCGGAAATCGACCGGGACGAAGCCGAGCTCACCGGCCAGGCTCAGGCGTTCGGGAATATAGTCCACGATGTAGACCTCAGCCGCCCCCTTGAGCTGGGCGCTGTACGCGGCGAGCAGCCCGATGGTGCCGGCCCCGAACACGGCCACGGTGCAGCCCGCGGTCACCTGGGCCAGCACGGTGGCGTGCCAGCCGGTCACGAACGCGTCGGCCAGCAGCACCAGGTCGTCCTCGAGGTTGTCGCCCGGCTGGCCGGGGACCGGGATGCAGTTGGCGTCAGCGTAGGGCACCCGGAGCAGCTCGGCCTGCGCGCCCCGGTACGGGCCCATCCCGGCGTAGCCGTAGGCGGCGCCGAACCCGCCCGGCCGGACCCGCAGGCAGTCGGCGGACAGCCCGCGCGCGCAGTTGACGCAGACGCCGCAGTACAGGTGGGTCGGGATGACCACCCGGTCGCCCGGCTTGACCAGCTCGACGGCCGGGCCGGCCTGCTCGACCACGCCGAGCGGCTCGTGGCCCAGTACCAGCCCGGGGGTGGCCCCGGTGCGGCCGTCGTACATGTGCAGGTCGGTGCCGCAGATCGCGCTGGAGGTGACCCGGAGCAGCACGTCGGTGGGTTCCTCCAGCGCCGCGTCCGCGACGTCCTGGACGGTGACCTCGCGAGGGCCGGCGAACACAACCGCCTTCATCACGCCTCCCTGGGCAGCTCGACTCCGCTGATCTCGGCGCAGCTGGCCAGCAGCTGGTCCTGCACGGTGTGGCTGGACGCCGCCGGGTGGAACTGGCGTGGCCGCTGGTGGTAGAAGTACTGGCCGGTCACGGTGGCCGCCGGGTCGTCGCTCACGGCCAGCCAGGCCTGGGTGACGGGGGCCTGCGACATGTCGTCCGGGGCGCCGGGGCCGCCCATCCGGGTGGGCACCCAGCCCGGCTCCAGCGCGTTGCTCAGCACGTCCGGCCAGCGGCGGGCCACCGCCAACGCCAGCACCACGTCGAACAGCTTGGAGTCCGCGTAGGCCTGCGACCCGTTCCAGGGACGGCCCACCCACTGCAGGTCGGCCACGTCCGCGTTGCCCGCCCGGTGCATGCCGGAGCTGAGGTAGACGAGCCGGGACGGCCGGGTCATCAGCGCGGTGAGCAGGTACGGCGCGAGCACGTTGACGGCGAACACATGGCTCAGCCCGTCCGCGGTCTGGATGCGGTCCGGCTCCCGGTAGCCCACCCCGGCGTTGTGGATCACGGCGTTGTACCGGCCCAGGTGGTTGGCCTGGGCGGCCACCTCGCGCATGCCAGCCACGCTGGCCAGGTCCCCGGCCACCACGTGGGCCGCGGCGGGCAGCGCGGCCTGCGCGGCCGTGGCCCGGCTGGCGTTGCGCCCGTGCAGCGTGACCTCGTGCCCGCCGTCGGTGAGCAGCCTGGCCGCCATCAGGCCGAGCCCGTCCGCCGATCCGGTGATCAATACCCGAGCCATGCACCGGTCCTCTCCCCGGCCGGGCGGCCGGTCCCTACCAGGGTGCCCTATCGCGCGGCGGCTACGATGTGCAGGCCATGAGCACCGCACCCGCAACCACCGACACCACCGGCCGGCCCGGCGGCCAGCCCGGCGCGGTCATCCATACCGAGGACCTGACCAAGGTCTATCCGGGCACCGACTTCGCCGCCGTGGACCAGCTGAACCTGGACGTCCAGGCGGGTGAGATCTTCGGCCTGCTGGGGCCGAATGGGGCCGGGAAGACGACCACCGCGGGCATGCTGACCACCCGGGTGGTGCCGACCTCGGGGCGGGCCTTCCTGGCCGGGATCGACGTGGCCGCGCACCCGGCGCTGGCCAAGCAGCTGAGCGGCATCGTTTCGCAGCAGAACACACTGGACCGGCAGCTCACCGTGTGGGAGAACCTGTACTTCCACGGCCGGCTGTTCGGGATGGGAGCCCGCGCGTCCCGGCGCATCGCCGACGAGCTGCTGGAGCAGTTTCAGCTGGCCAAGTGGGCCAAGGCGTCGGTGTACGCGCTGTCCGGCGGGATGGCCCAGCGGCTTATGGTGGCCCGGGCCATCTTCCACCGGCCGTCCGTGCTGTTCCTGGACGAGCCCACCGCCGGGCTCGACCCGCAGAGCCGGCTGGCGCTGTGGGACCTGCTCGGCGAGCTGCACCGGGCCGGCCAGACCATCCTGCTCACCACGCACTACATGGAAGAGGCCGACCAGCTGTGCGACCGGGTGGCCATCATGGACCACGGCCGGATCCTGGCCCTGGACACCCCGGCCGCGCTGAAGCAGTCGGTGGGCGCGGACACCGTGGTCACGGTGAAGACCACCGGGGACACCAGCCAGCTGGCCGCGCTGCTCAGCCGGGAGGTGGCCGGGGTGACCCGGACCCGGCTCGTCGATGGCCCGGACGGCGAAGGTGCGGTGCAGCTGCACATGCAGGGCACTGACCGGCTCGTCCCGCGGCTGGTGCAGGCGGCCGAGCGCGGCGGGTTCGACCTGGTCGACCTGTCCATCGCCGAGCCCAGCCTGGAAACCGTGTTCATCAACCTGACCGGCAAGGAGCTGCGGGACTGATGACCACCTCGCTGACCCCGGCACCGACGGCGCGGATCGGCGGCGGCCCCACCCGGTCGGTCGCCGCGGCCAGCTGGACCGCGCTCGGCGCGCTGCTGCTCCGCGACCTGGTCGTGCTGCGCAAGCACGTCTGGGAGTTCGTGCTGCGCACCATCATCCAGCCGTTCCTGCTCTGCTTCGTGTTCTTGTTCGTGTTCCCGAAGATCGGGCAGGGCATCGGCGGGCACGGCACGGTGGCCGAGTCCGCGTTCGCCACCATCCTGGTGCCCGGGGTGGTCGGCATCTCGGTCATGTTCCAGGGCGTGCAGTCCATCGCGCTGGCCATGGCCCAGGAGTTCGGGTTCACCCGGGAGATCGAGGACCGGGTGCAGGCCCCGTGCCCGATCTGGCTGGTGGCGGTGGCCAAGGTGCTGTCCGGCGCGGCCCAGGGCGTGATCTCGGCCATCATCGTGCTGCCGATGGCCTCGGTGGTGCACGCCCCGGGCGTGCACGCTCACCTGTCCCTGCACTGGTGGATCATCCTCACGTTCGTGCCGCTGGCCTGCGTGGCCATGGCTGGCCTGGGGCTGGTGCTGGGCACCAGCTTCGAGCCGCGCAACATCGGCCTGATGTTCGGCTTCATCATCCTGCCGATCACGTTCCTGGGCGGCACGTACTACTCGTGGACCAGGCTCGCGCCGGTCACGGTGGGCGGCTTTCACTGGCTGCAGACGCTGGTGCTGATCAACCCGCTGATTTACGTGAACGAGGGGATGCGGGCCGCGTTCACCGAGGCACCGCACATGCACCTGTACGTGATCTACCCGGTGGTGCTGGGCTTCGGCGCGCTGTTCCTGGCCATCGGGCTGCGCAACTTCCGCCGCCGCGTGCTGTCCTAGCTGTACTGCCCAGGGACGTCGGTCAACCCGGTGATGCAGGGCGCTGCCGTGCTTCGCATGCCATGCGGTCAGGACCGCGTGAATGTTTCATTCACGCGGTCCTGACCGCATGAATGAAACGTTCATGCGGATCCTGGAGCCCGCTAGTGGCTATGAATGAAAGACCCGCGTGGTTGAGCGGACGGCTCAGCCGGCCTCGGCTAGCGCCAGGGCCAGGCCGAGCGCGGCGGCGTACCGGTGGCCAGCCGGCGGGCCGGGCCGCTGGCCCGGAAGCGCGCCGGGCAGCGTCCCGCCGACGTTGCCCCGGCCGGCCGTGACCCCCTCGGGCAGCACCCGGAGCAGCACGCCGAGCAGCTCATCATCCCCGGCCGGGCCGCCAACGACCAGCACCTGCGGGTGCCGTGGGAGGCTCAGTGTGCGGACCGCGCGGAGCAGGTTGGCCGCGATCCGCTCGGCCAGCACCTGCCGCACGTCCTCGGCCGTCCGCCCGGCCGCGGTGCCGGCCGCTTCCCCGGCCATCAGCCGGCATCCAGCGCACCCAGCGACTCGGGCAGCACCTGGCCGCCGTCGACCACGATGCTCTGGCCGGTGATATAGCCCGCCTCGTCGGTAGCCAGGAACAGCGCCGCGTACCCGATCTCGTCCACCGTGCCCAGGCGGCGCAGCGGGATGCTGGCCGTCATCGACTGGATGTACTCCTCGCCCAGGTCGGCCAGGCCCTCGGTCATCACGTTGCCGGGCAGCACCGCGTTGATGGTGATGCCGCTGGCGGCCAGCTCGATGGCGGCGGTGCGCATGAAGCCGAGCTGGCCGGCCTTGCTCGCGCCGTAGTGCACCCAGCCTGGGAAGCCGGTGATCGGGCCGGTGATGGAGGAGGTCAGGATGACCCGGCCGTGCCCGGACGCGGCCAGCGCGGGCAGGCAGGCCTGGACGGACAGGATGTTGCCGCGCAGGTTGGTGCCGAGCACGGTGTCGATGTCCTCGTCGGTCATGTCGGCCAGCCGGCTCTCCGGGAAGATCCCGGCGTTGGCGCACAGCACGTCGATGCCGCCCAGCCGGTCCGCCGCCACCTCGGCCATCCGCGCGCAGTCAGCCCGCACGCTGACGTCGGCCAGCAGGTAAGACACGCCGGCGCCGCCGGTGGACAGCTCGGCCGCGGCCGCCTTGGCCGCGGCCGCGTCGCGGCCGGTGATCAGCACCCGCGCGCCGCGGCTGGCGAACACCCGGGCGATGCCCTTGCCGATGCCCCGGGTGCCGCCGGTGACCACGACGGCGCGCCCCGCGATGGAGGTGAACACGGTTACTCCTTCCCGGCCCGGCTGAGGAAGCGCTCAGCCAGGTCACAGCTGTCCTGGGTGTAGGCCGCGCCGAGCTGCTGCGCGATGTCCGCGGCCTGGTGCGAGCCGATCCACGCGACCAGCAGCAGGCGGCGGAACATGATGAACGTCCAGATCTCGGCCGCGTCCTCGGCCGGCAGGCTGAGCACCCGGCGGTACCCGGCCAGCCAGCTGTCCACCAGCTCCGGCACGTGCGGCTGGTGCTCGAAGAAGCTCACCGACGTGCCGACGTCGTACAGGAACCAGCTGAATCCCGAGTCGTCGAAGTCGATGACGCTGACCCGGCCGCCGTCCACCAGCAGGTTGGCCAGCCTGGTGTCGGCGTGCACCAAGCCGAACCGCTCCGGCCCAGTTCCGAACCGGGCCAGCCGGGCGGCCAGCGCCTCGTCGAGCCGGCCGAGCACGGCCTGCTCGGCCGGGCCGACCCCGATCCCGTCCTGCCACCGCCCCCACCGTGGGTGCGGCCCGAACGCCGCGTCGTGGTCCCAGCTGAACCGGGTGAACCAGGCCGGCCGGGCCCACTCCCGGGCGTGCCGGTGCATCCGCGCGGTGACCTCACCCAGCTCGGCGAAGTGCGCGGCGTCGTCGTCGGCCGGCTCGGTCCCGGGCAGGTACTCGAAGCGGACGCAGTGCCGCAGCGAGCCCGGCTCCACCCCGGTGGCCGGGGCCGGCGCCTCCTCGATGTCGGGCAGGGCCAGCACCCGCTGGCCGTCCGGGGCGGGCAGCACCCGGGGGGTGCGCACCCCGGCCTCGCCGCGCAGCGCGTCCATCCAGGCCAGCTCGGACTCGATCTCAGCCTGGGTGTGGTAGCCGAGCCGGTGCACCCGCAGGATGCACGGCCCCTGGCCCGGGTCCTCGACCAGGTAGGTGGCGTTCTCCGACACGTTCAGCAGCCGGACGGTGCTGGCCGCGGCGCAGCCGTAGGCCCGGGCCGCCCGTTCCGCGAACCGGGTGACCCGGTCCAGCACGTCCCCGCCGGTGGACAGGTCGTGCGTGCTCATGGCGGGCTCACCGGGCCACCTCGGCGGCGTGCTCGCGGCCTTCCACGCCGTCCAGCGCCTCGATGATCGCGTCCCGGGCCGCGGTGACCACGCCGGCCGGCCCGCTCAGGTAGATCCGGCCGGCCACACCGATCATGGACACGTCGACCACGGTGGCCCCGGGTGCGGCCCGCTCGGCTTCGTTGGCGGCCAGCGCGGTGAACAGCGCCGGGGTGACCTCGCAGACCAGCAGCGCGTCACCGGGAAGGATCATGGAGCCGCCCCTGGTCCGGTTGATGAGGATGGCCTGCCGGTCGGTGATGTCCTCGATCACGTCGCAGAACAGCACCCGCGGCCGGAGCTGGTCGGCCGCGCTGACCTGCAGCCCGGCCAGGATGGCCTGCCCGGCCCGCTGCACCTCGGCCAGGTCCGGCCCGTGCACCTCCAGCACGCCGAACTGCCGTTCGACGAACAGGATGCCCGGCTCGACCGTAGGCACCGCGCGCAGCGCGAGATCGGTGACCCGCTCGATGGCCAGGGCCGGGGCCACCTCGACGATCAGCGCGTGCTCGCCTTCCATCGGCGGGTAGCCGCGGGCCCGGACCGGCGTCCCCAGGTAGGCGGCGAACTGCCGCCGCAGGTCCTGGACCAGGAGGTGAACCCGCAGCTCGGGGCACGGGCAGCGCGGTCAGAGGCACGGTTGCTCCCGGTCCGGCTACTCGGCGCGGATGGTGAAGTGCTTGCCGAGTACCGCGTGCGGCCACGGGATTACGTGCACCGAGATCAGCTCGCCCGACGCTGCTCGCAGTCTCCGCGCCGGCCTCGGTGGCCGCCTTGACCGCGCCCACGTCCCCGACGATGGTCACCGACACCAGGCCGTCGCCGACCTCCTGGCGGCCCACGATGGCCACGTTGGCCGCCTTGACCATGGCGTCCGCCGCGGACAGCGCGGCCACGTAGCCCTTGGTCTCGATCATCCCGATGGCGTTATCTGCCACGTCCTTCTCCTGTCTGTCCGGACGGCTCGTCGATCGAGCCGATGATCAGCGCGTCCACCGGGCGGCTGGCCCGGGAACCAGGCCGCCGCGACCGAGCCCCGCGCGACCAGGACGCGTTCCCCGACCCCGCTGCCCAGCACGTCGAACGCGACCAGGCGCTGCCCGGTCCCGTCCGCCTCCACCTCGGGGAACGCGCCCTTGGGGATCTCGGCCAGCCGGCGGGTGGCCCACACATTGCCGGTCACGGTCGCGGTCAGCATCAGCGCTCCTTCTCGATCTCTACCCCGGCCGCCCGGGCCCGGTCCCGGGCCAGCGGGGTCAGCACGGCCCGGCGGCCGAGCACCAGCCGGGCGCCGGCCCGCGCCGCCTCGCGGACCGCGGCCTCGGTCACCGCGCCCTGCTCGATCCGGTGCGTGGGCCGGGCTGACCCGGCCACCCCGGCCGCGGCCAGCTGGAACCGGAGCCGGCCGGACCGCAGATCCGCCCGGTGCTTGGGGTTCTCGAACAGGTGCAGCAACCGGGTCACGAACGCGGCCAGCTCGGCGTCGGTACGCAGGCTGACCGGCTGCACGTCGCGCACCCCGTCGCGCGGGGTGAACACCGCCCCGTCCCGGGCCGGGCCGGCCGGGCCGCCCGGTCCCCGGCTGGGTGCTCACTGTGCCCCATATACGTGGCACTTCGCACCACAGAAGGGCTGTCCCCGGCCACCGGCGTGGCCGGGAGGAGATCGGCGAGTACCTCACGGACCAGTGCACGCAGCGCCTCGCCGTCCGGGCTGCCGCTCATCTCAGGCCCCGCAGCGCGTCCTCGGCCGCCTCGGCCGCCTGCCGCACGTCGGCCTCGGTCCCGGACAGGTACACCCGCCCGGTGGCGCCGATCATCCGGTAGTCCACCACTTTGATCCGGGCCGCCTTCTCGGCCTCGTTGGCGGCCAGGATGGCGTACGAGGCCGGCTGCATCTCCAGCACGAACAGCGACTCCCCGGCCAGCGCCATCGAGCCCAGCTTGTTCCGGTTGATCAGGAACGCGTGCTGCGGGTCGAGCATCGTGATGATGTCCGACGCCAGCACCTCGGGCCTGGCCGCATCGGACGCGGCCGCCCCCAGCTCGCCCAGCACCGCGCTGCCCGTGGCCCGCACCGCGTCCGTCCCGCCGTGCAGCTCCAGGTACCCGAAATGCCGCTCCACCACGAGAATTCCAGCCTGAACGCCAGCATGCTTCAGTGCCACGTCGGTCAGCGCCTCGATGTCCAGCCCGGGCGCGATCTCGATGACCTGGGCCGCGTCGCCGCTCCGCGGCAGGCTGCCGCGGAGCCACGAGCCGAGGTAGCACATCGTCTGCGGCTGCAGCCGGCTGATGAAGATGAACGACCGCAGCTCAGCGTCCGGCACGGCCATCACCCCCAGCCAGTGCCCGCAGCTCCTCCAGGACGATCCGGCGGATCTCCGCTCTGATCGACTCCAGCTCAGCCCCGCGCGTGGCGGCCGGGTGAGTAGCTGGCCCGGGCGTTCGGGGCCAGGCCCGCTCAGCCGCGTTGGACGCGACCGGGTAGGGCGGCACCGGGCCGGCCGGCGGGTGCCACGGGTCGAGCCCGGCGAAGTCGCCGAACACCTCGGCCGGGTCGTTGCTGTACGCCAGCCGGGTCCACTGCACCAGGTGCTTGGGCTGCAGGTTCTCCCCCACCCACGACCGGCCGAAGAACCCGGTCCCGATGGTCATCGACGGCGCCAGCCCGGTCTCGATCCCGGAGCTGCCCAGGCTGCTTCCCGCGTTGACCGCGACCCGGAGCACGTCCAGGGCGGCCCCGTAGGCCATGATCGTGGCCGGGCTGGCCGAGTGGATCGCGGCCGAGTGCCCCTTGCCGCCGATCCGCAGCACCGCCCGCGCGGCGTCGATGCCCTG
The DNA here is from genome assembly GCA_963834515.1 of uncultured Actinomycetes bacterium. Classification (GTDB taxonomy): domain Bacteria; phylum Actinomycetota; class Actinomycetes; order Streptosporangiales; family Streptosporangiaceae; genus RYN-230. The sequence continues at coordinate 1,538,964 of CAWICB010000007.1, forward strand.
CTCCTCGCCGGGCACGGTGACCACGCCGAGGACCGGGCAGAGCTTCTCGTGAGCCAGCGGCTCCTCCGGGACGACCAGGCCGAACGGGGCCAGCAGGACGCGGGTGGTGCCGGGCACCCGGAGGCCGGCCTGGGCCGCGATCCAGGTCGCGTCCTGGCCGACGAAACGGGTGTCGAAGCGGCCACCGGGGAAGACCAGGTCGCGGATCTTGTCCCGGTCCGCGGGCTCCAGCAGGTGGCAGCCTTCCCGCCTGAGGTGCCGGTGCAAGGTGCCCGCCGCCGCCTCGGTCACGATCAGCACCGACTCGTTGGTGCACAGGACGGAGTTGTCGAAGCTCTTGCTGTCCGCGATGCGCCTGGCCGCGCTGGCCAGGTCGGCGGTCCCGTCCACCAGGACCGGCACGTTGCCCGGGCCGCCCCCGATGGCCGGGTTGCCCGAGCTGTACGCGGCACGGACCACGGCCACCCCGCCGGTGGCCACGATGACGCTGGTCCGCTCGTCGGTCATCAGCGCGTTGATCAGCGGCACCGACGGCTCGTCCACGACCTGGATGACGCCGTCCGGGGCGCCCGCCGCGACCGCCGCCGCGGCCAGGGCGCGGGCCGCGTCCGCGGAGCACTCGCGGGCCAGCGGGTGCGGGCTGACCACTACCGCGTTGCGGGTCATGAGCGCGAGCAGCGCCTTGAGGAACACGGTGGCGACCGGGTTGGTGGACGGGGTCAGCGCGAGCACCACGCCCGCCGGGCGCGGGATCTCCACGATCTTGGCCGCCGGGTCGAGCCGCGGGGTCACGTAGTCGTGGCCCGCGTACGCCTCGGCCAGCCCGGTGCTGCTGGCCAGGTTCTTGGCCACTTTGTGCTCGGCCACGCCGAACCCGGTCTCCCGCACCGCCCACTCCGCGTACTCCCGGGCCCGGGCCGCGCCGGCCTGTGCCGCGGCCTGCACGATGCGGTCCACCGTGGCCTTGTCGAACCGGGCGAACGCCTGGGCCGCCCACTGGGCCCGCTGCAGCATGGCCCGCGCCCGGGGCACCCCGGCCGGGCCGGCCAGCAGGTTCACGCTGATCGGCAGTGCCGGCCCGGGGGGACGACCCACCGGGCCGCTTCCCCGGGGGACTACCCCCGGAACCCCCGGCCCCCGCGGCCGCTGGCTCGGCGGGAACACGCCTTCGGCGCGCCCCTCCTCGCCCGCGGTGACCTCGGTCATGGCTGCCTCCGCCCGGCCGCCGCGTCGCCCCGGGCCGCACCGATGCCCACCGCCACCCGGTCCAGCAGCCCGCCGCACAGCTCCGGCGTCATCAGCAGCCCCGGCTTGAACTGCAGCACCCGCGGGTCGAGGGTGGAGAAGATGGCCCACACGCCGTTCTCGTAGAGCCGCTTCATCACGTACTTGGCGCCCTGCGGATGGCCGAACTCCAGCCCCATCACCAGCCCGTTCTGCCGGATGCCGGTGAACCAGTCCGGGTAGGCCCGCTGGATCCGGCGCAGTCCCGCACCGAGCAGGTCGGCGATGTAGAACACCATCGACCGGATCTCCGGCCGGCAGGTGATCTCCAGCGTCTTGAGCGCGGCCACGCAGCCGAGCTCGGCGCCGCCGAACGTGGACATGTGCGCGAAGCCGTCCTCAGTCAGCCAGCCTGCCGCGGCCTCGCTGACCAGCCCGGCGCTGACCGGGTACATCCCGCCGGAGATGCCCTTGCCGGTGACCAGGATGTCCGGCGCGATGCCGTGCTTGGTGATGGCCCACAGCTCGCCGGTGCGCATCAGCCCGGTCTGCACCTCGTCCGCGATGTACAGCGCGCCGTGCGCCTCACACAGCCGCTTGACTCCCTCCAGGTAGCCGGGCTCGGGCAGCGGGAAGCCGTAGGTGGCCGGGATCGTCTCCATGATCACCGCGGCCACGTCCCGGCCCCGCAGCGCCTGCTCCATCGCGGCCAGGTCGTTGAACGGCACGTGCACGAACTCGTCCGGCCGGTCGGCCAGGAACAGCGCGGCGAACCGCTCGTCGCCGGTGGCCACGGCCAGGCCGGTGTGCCCGTGGTACGCCTTGGCCACCGAGACGATGGTGCGCTTGCCGGTCGCGTGCCGGGCTGTCTTCAGCGCGATGTCGATGGCCTCGACGCCGCCGCTGCCGAACACCACCTTGGACAGCCCGGCCGGCGCGGTACTGACCAGCGCCTCGGCCAGCGCGGTCCGGGCCAGCGACGGGAAGTGGTGGTTGCCGATGTCGAACCGCTGCATCGCGGCGGTGACCGCGGCGATGACCTCGGGGTTGCGGTGCCCGAGGTTGTAGGTGCCGCCGTTGAGGTGCACGTCGATGAGCCGCTTGCCCTCGACGTCGTAGATGAAGTACTCCTCCCGGCGGTCGATGACCAGCGGGACCCCGGCGTCGACCCAGAACTGGGTCTTGTCCGGGTTCCAGTACTGCCGGGACGCCTCGGGCATCTCGCCCTTGGACGGGTAGGCGATCAGCTCCTCAGCCATGCCGCCTCCATGTCACCGGCCCGGGCCCACTTTGGTCTGACCAAATACGTACCCTTTAGACCTGGCCGGCGGGTTCGCGTACTTCCTGAACCTCAAGCTCGCCTCGTTCGGGATCAACGTCGGCTGGCCCTGGCTGGCCCTGGGCATGGTCGTGCTGATCTCGCTGCTCACGTTCTTCGACGTCCGGCTGTCCTCCACGCTGCTGGCCATCGGGCTGATCAGCGAGATCGCGATCCTGATCATCTTCGACATCTTCATGTACAGCAAGGGTCACGTGACCTGGAGCTCGCTCAACCCGGCCAAGGCATTCTCCAGCTTCCCGGCGTCGGGCAAGCTGGTGGCCGGCTCGGTCGGCATCGGGCTGTTCTTCGTGTTCTGGTCCTGGGTCGGGTTCGAGATGGCGCCCAACTACGCCGAGGAGTCCCGCGACCCGAAGCGGATCGTGCCCCGGGCGCTGTACATCTCGGTGATCGGGCTCGGCCTGTTCTACACGCTGACCTCATGGGCGCCGCTGTTCGGTTGCCCCAGCACGCACGCGGCCATCGCCCAGGCGCAGACCAACGCGGCCAACTTCTACCTGACCCCGGCCAAGCACTACGCCGGGGCGTGGGTGGCCTCGATCATGAGCTACCTGATCATCACCGGCTCGTTCGCGTGCGGCATGGCGTTCCACAACACCACCGCCCGCTACATGTACTCGCTCGGCCGGGAGGGCCTGCTGCCCGCGGCGCTGGGCCGTACCCACCACAAGTTCAAGAGCCCGCACATCGCCTCGGTGGTGCAGTCCGTGGTGGCCGCGGTGATCATCATCCTGTTCGCCGTGTTCACCGGCACCAACGACCCGAACTCCCAGGCCTACCTGCAGCTGTACGGGCTGATGGCGGTGATGGGCGTGATCATCATCCTGTCCGTGCAGGCGCTGGTGTCGCTGGCCATCCTGGTCTACTACGAGCGGCACCACCGCGACGAGGCGCACTGGTGGAAGACCCGGCTGGCGCCCGCCCTGGCCCTGATCAGCCAGGCCTACGTCGTCTACCTGCTGTTCGACAACATCACGTTCCTGGGCAGCGGTTACAGCTACGCGAAGTGGTTCGGCCCGATCGACCTCGCGGTCGTGCTGATCGGGGTGGGCGCCGCGTTCTACTTCAAGAAGCGCCGGCCGGAGAAGTACGAGCAGGCCGGGCGGCTCATCAACGAAGGTCTCTGACTCCCGTGCGGCCGGAGGGCGCCATGTACGGAACGATCATGGTCGGGGTGGATGAGTCCGGCCACGCCGACAAGGCGGTACGGGAGGTGGCCAGGCTGGCCGCCGCGACCGGTGACGCGGTGCTCGTCTTCCACGGCGTGGTGCTGCACCCCAACCGCGCCCAGCCGTACACCACGGAGTCACCGGACGATGCCCAGCTGCTGGTCAACCGGTACGTCAAGCAGCTGACCGACCTGGGCGTCACGGCCACCGGCCTGGTGCACCGCGAAGTGGAGACCGGCGTCGGCGGGGCCATGGTCGACATCGCCCAGGAGCGCGGGGCCGGGCTGATCGCGGTCGGCACCCGCGGCCGCTCGGAACTGGCCTCGATGCTGCTCAGCAGCGTGGCCCACGAGGTACTGCACAGTTCGCCGCTGCCCGTCCTGGTCGTCCCCGAGCGCACCGAGTAGCGGGCCCGGCACGCCGCCGCTGCGGCGGTGCCGCCGGGCGCGCCACGCCGCCGGTACGCTGGCCGGGTCTGACGTCCCGGGGGGCTGACAGTTCGGGGATGGTGATGACGGCGCGCTCGCGGTGGTCCGGCCGGCGCTGGCCCGGCCGGCGCTGGCCCGGTGCGGGCCTGCCCGCCGTCGCAGGCCTGCTCGGTGCTGCGGGCCTGCTCGCCACGGCGTGCGGCGCCGCGCCCAGCCACCCGGCCGCGGCCGTCACCCCGGACCAGGCCGCCAGCCGGCCAGCCACGCCCGTGGCCACCACCGCGGCCAGCCCGGCTACAGCCAGCCCGGCTACGGCCAGCCCGGCCCGGCCGGGTGGGGGGCCGACCCTGCTCCCGGCCCCGCTGCCACCCAGGCACCTGCACCAGACCAGGGCGTTCCCCAGCGCGGGGACCCGGGTATTTCACGCCGAGATGACCGACCTGTGGGCGGCCGTGGTGACCGGCCAAGCCCGGCTGGCCGTCCAGGCGTTCTTCCCGCTGGACGCGTACACGCAGGTCAAGGCGATCTACGACCCGGCGGCCGACTGGCACACCCGGCTGTTCGGCGATTTCCGGCTGGACGTGGCCGCGGCCCATCAGTTCCTGGGCCGGGGCGCGGCCAGCGCCCGGCTGCTCCGGGTGATCGTGCCGTCCGCCGAGGCGGCCTGGATCGACCCTGGGGTGTGCTACAACTCGGTCGGCTACTGGCACGTCGGCGGCGCCCGGCTGGTCTACCGGGTGCACGGCCAGGTCCGCTCGATCGGCATCGCGTCGCTCATCTCCTGGCGCGGCCGGTGGTACGTGGTGCACTTCGGCGCGGTGCTGCGCAGCGGTGCTAGCGGGATCGTTGACCAGCCCGCGGCCGGCCCGGGGGTGCCGGGCCCGGCGGGCGGCTGCTGACCATCCCGGCCATGATCATCCCGGGCCGGCCGGGCGGTCCGGCCTCGCGCCGCACCGGCGGGTGAGGTTGGCCCGCCCGCGCGTGGCGGCCTGCGCGTGCCGTCGCGGGCTCGTATGCTGGCCGGCATGCGAGGTCTGGCCGTAGTGACACGCCCGCGAGCGCGGCTGCCCGTCGTGCTCGGTGCCGGGCTGGCTGTGCTGGCCCTGGCCGGCTGCGGGCTGGGCGGCCAGTCGTCGGCCGCGACGCCACCGGCCTCGCACGCTGCGGCGTCGTCCAGCCTGGCCCCGTCGGCCTCGCCGGCCGCCACGCCCACGTCCTGCGCGGCCACCTTCGCGCCCGGCTTCCCGTGCCCGATGCAGAGCCGGATCCGCGAGGTCAAGCGGTACATCGAACGGCTGCCCGGCACACTCGGCATCGTGCTGCACAACCGCGCAACGGGCGCGACCTGGCATAACGCCAACGCGGCCACGCTCATACCGGCCGCGTCAACGATCAAGCTGGCGATGATGACCGACATCCTGCTGCGCAACCGGGCCGGGCAGATCCAGCTCACCCCGGCCGACCGGGCGGCGATGTTCCAGGCGCTGTACACCAGCAACGACGACGACGCCGACTACCTGTGGTACCGCTACGAGAGCGCCAGCTTCATGGACCGGGTACGGGCGTTCGGCATGTCGCGGACCCAGTTCACCAGCGCGGCCTACTGGGGCGACGTGGACACCACGGCGCGGAACCTGGACAACCTGATGAACTACGTGCTCACCAGGACGCCACCGCACATCCGTGACTACCTCGTCTACCGGCTGCAGCACGTGAGCGCCCTCGACCAGCAGTGGGGCGTGTGGGGCGCCGGGGCGGCCAATCACCCGGGCAACAAGGACGGCTGGGAACAGGACCCCAGCCCGGTCGGCGTGTGGATCACCAACACGGTCGGGTTCGCCGGGCCGCACCAGCAGTACACCCTGGCCATCATGTACGACATGGGCAGTTTCGATGAGAACGGCAACAGCGGGTTCAAGTTCGGCAGCAACAAGCTGACCCAGATCGCGGCCATGCTGTTCCAGGGCCACCACACCAGCGCACCGCACCCGCTGCCCTCGGCGGTTCCCTAACTCCTCGATAGAACGCTCGAAATTCGCCCACACAAGTCACTTCGGCTGCGTGCTAGCCCGCGGTGACCCAATCACCCGTCCGGACTGGAGAAGATCTCCTCAAGGAGAAGCCTGAGCCGCGCCGGTGGCTCCTCTTCGGGGAAGATCTCGCGCACCAATGCAAGAACGTCATCAACAGTGCGCAGGCCGAGCACCCGAGTAAGTTGCCCGATGTCTTCCGCATCGCGAGGCCGGGCCGCGAGCGCCTTCATAGCCAGGAGGTGCTCGGGCGAGGCGGCAAAGACACGGAGGCCCGGGTGGTCGAACACCCGGGAGGCTGCCGAGTCCCCGCCCGGCGCGACATAGGAACTGGCCTGCTCGTTCAGCCACCAATGGGGCAGGCCGAGCTCCGCAGCCACCGCCGATGCCTCCTCAAGGACAATGCCGTGCGGCTTGAAGAGGGCATCGACGTCACGGGTGGCCCTGCGCGAGTCGTACGCAAGAGCCATAGCAGCGCCACCGAACACATAGAGGTCTGCCACCACGCCGCGCCTGGCGAGCCGGACGCCGAGACGGCGGAAGGCCTCCTCGATGCCCGCGCGGTCGAGCAGTGGTGAGGAATCGCTCACGCAGCGTCAATCTCGTAGTCGGAGACGAATACGCCCCGTCTGCGCAGGGCGGCCGGGGCATGCACCAGCGCTTGCGCGCGCGCGCCAGGTGTGTCGAAGGGAAACCAAAAGCGCCGCAGCCCGCGAGATGCTGCCCATCCCGGCGCATCCTTGCCGTCTCGCATGGCGAGGTGCTCGGCAATCCCCGCGAAGAGCACGTCCCAGCGTTCATCGCCGGTCGATCCCGGCGCATCCGTGAGCAGTCGCTGACGTGTCTCTTCCGGCTCTTGGTGATACTCCTTCAGGAATTCGACGACCAGCCGCCACCGCGTGTCGAACTCAGGCTCTGCCGCGATGAAGCGGGCAAGCTCAGCGAGGCTCATCGGCTGGTAGGTCACGACCACAGAGTAGCGAACGGGGCCCATCCCGCACCCGCATCCAGGACGCACCTCGGCGAGCACTGTCCCGAGCCAGCCATAGTCCCGCTCGTACGTTCAGCGTTGGCGCGACCGGCAAGATGATCAAACGCATACTCCTGCTCTCCCAGGAGGGCCATTGCGGTGCTGGGGCAGCGGGATATACCGCAGCAGGTCACTCCCGGACGGCGCACGAGTCACCTCATCCATAATTGAAACGAGAAATTAGGCTGGGCATTCTTATTCTGCGGAGTCAGCATGAAGGTGCTCATCGTCGGTGCGGGCGTAGTCGGGACCGTCTACGGGGCCCACCTCGCGGCAGCGGGGAGCACAGTAGAGGTGCTAAGCCATGGGCCGAGGACCGATGAAGTGGCCGCTGGCGGCCTCTGCGCCCGGGAGGTAACCGGCGCAGGGCTCGCCGCCACGGAAGCCGCCGTAGTTCCCGTGGCCAGCGGCACCTACGACATCGTCCTGGTCGCGGTCCGGCGTGATCAGCTGGCCTCGGCCTGCGCCGGTCTCACCTGCCTGGCCGGGAATCCAGCCGTCCTCTTCCTGGGTAACAACCCGGCAGGCCGGGCTGCCATCCCTGGCGGCATGCCCGGTGACGTCCACCTCGGGTTCCCCGGCGTCGGCGGCGTCATGACGGGCGGGACGGCCGAGTATGTCCGCATCCGGCAGCAGCCCACGGCTTTGCCGGAAACAGCTGATCCCCGGCTGGCGGCGTTCGAGTCGGCGTTAACCGGTCGCGGATTCGCTGTCCAGCGGATACCCGACATGGACGGATGGCTCGCCTTCCACGCCGCCTTCGTCGCCTGCATTACCGCGGCCCTGTACCGGTGCGGGACCGATCCCGTCCGTCTTGCCGCGGACCGCGCCACCCTCACGCTGATGTGCCGCGCCATCACCGAGGCCTTCGCCGCCCTGCGCGCTGACGGCACGGCCGGGCTACCGCGTAACCTCGCCGTGCTGCATAGCCCGCTGCTCAGGATGGTTGCCGTCCGCTACTGGGCCCGGGCGATGCGCTCGCCAATGGGCGAGCTGTGCTTCGCCGCGCACGCCCGCCATGCCGAGGCGGAGATGCGGGCCCTGGGCCACGACGTGGAAGCCACGATTCCAGGTTCGCCCGCCCTGACGGAGCTACTCGGCGGACCCGAAGCGGGTCACACCAGGCCGGTCTGAGTCGTCCTGCCCGGCGGCCATGTCCAGGAAGTCACGCACGGCGTAGCGGTGCCTGGGAGGACGGCCAGCAGGTCGTCGGTGATGCCGGGGGATTCCGCGGTCTCCGCGAGGGAGCATGTCGGTCAACGCCCACCGAGTACCCCGGCTGACCCGGGCCCAAGACGGTAGCGTCGCCCGGGTGACAGCGTCCCGCTTCGTGGTGCAACAGCACGACGCCAGCACGCTCCATTACGACCTGCGGATCCGGGCCGGCGACGTGCTGCGGTCGTGGGCGGTGCCCCGCGGGCCGTCGCTGGACCCGGCGGCCCGGCGGCTGGCCGTGCCAGTCGAGGATCACACACTGGCCGCGGGTGAGTTCGAGGGCGTGCACCAGGGCCAGCGGCGCGGTACCGGCGCCGTGATCATCTGGGACGAAGGGCCAGCCGACGTGCTGCGTGATGAGCCCGGGCATCTGTCCGTCACGCTGCACGGCCACAAGCTGTCCGGCGGGTTTGCGCTGACCCGCACCGGCCCGCGGCGCTGGATTCTGGTCAAGACCCGGGACGCGGCGGCCCGGCCGGGCTCTGACATCACCGCCGAGCAGCCCGCCAGCGTGCGCAGCGGCCGCACCTGGCAGCAGGTGGGCCGGCAGGACGCAGCAGGCGGCGGCCAGCTGCCAGGCTGAGATCAGGCCGCCGTCGATCGCGGAGCGGGTTCCGGTCACGTTCCGTGCGTTGGGCCGGCCAGATGTTCACGATCGCGGTGGTTATGGCCGGCCGACGGAGCGGGCACCATCATCAGCGTGGCAGGCGGCTGGCCCGTCACGGCCGCCAGGCCACCGAAGGGGTGGTCCACATGCGAGCTGCCGGGGTGAACCAGGCTGGCGGACCCATCACCCTGCTGGACCTGCCTGACCCGCGGCCGCTGCGGAACGGCGAGATCCTGCTCCGGGTGCACTCGGCCGGGGTCGGCAACTGGGACGAGTTCGTCCGCACCGGCGCGTGGGACACCGGGGCCCGGCCGCCGATGGCCCTGGGCGTGGAGGCGGCCGGGACGGTGGCCAGGGTGGGCCGCGCGGTACCCGGTTTCCAGCCCGGCGACCGGGTCACCACGCATTCACTGCCCCTGCCCGACCAGGGCTGCTGGGCGGAGTTGTTCATCGCGGCCGCCGCCCAGGCCGCGCCGGTCCCGCCTGATGTGCCGTGGGACGTGGCCGGGACGCTGCCGGTGCCCGCGCTTACCGCGGACCAGGCGCTGTCCGGCGCGCTGGGTATCCGGCCCGGTGAGAGCGTGCTGGTGCACGGCGCCGGCGGCGTCACCGGCGGCCTGCTGGTTGAGCTGGCCACCCACTACGGTGCACGGGTCATCGCCACCGGGGGGCCGCACAGCATGGCACGGCTGCACGGCCTGGGCGCCGCCAGCGTGCTGGACTACCACCAGCCCGGCTGGCCAGGCCAGGCCCGCTCGCTGACCGGCGGCGGCGCGGACGCCGCAGTCAACGCCGCCCGGGCCGGGGCGGCGGTCGCGCTGCGGGCGGTCCGGCCTGGGGGACGGCTGGCTACCATCACCGGGGACCCGCCACCGGCCGAGCGTGCCATCACCGTCACCGCGGTCCAGGTGCAGCCGGATGGGCCGCAGCTGGCCCGGCTGGCCCAGCTGTTCGGTGCGGGAGTGCTGGGCGTCACGGTCGGCGGCCGCTTCCCGCTGGGCCAGGCTGGGCAGGCGCTGGCGCAGGTCCGGCGGGGCGCGCACGGCACCGCCATCGTGCTGCGGCCTACCGGCCCAGACGGCGCGGAGGGCTGACGCGGGCCGTCCGGCATGGCCCTGGCTGACCATCGACAGTGGCTGGCGTGACGTGACCGGGCGGTGGGCAGGGGTGCCAGCATGAGCCAGCCTCCGGCCTCCGGCACTGCCGGCGGTACCGGCGCGGGTCTGGTGCTGTCCAGCGGGCCGGGCCGCTGGGTGCTGCTGGCCACCGTGCTGGGCTCGGCCATCGCGTCCATCGACGCCACCGTGGTCGGCATCGCGCTGCCCGCGATCGGCCGGAACTTCCACGCCAGCCTGGGCGCGCTGCAGTGGGTGGTAACCGGCTACACGCTGACGCTGGCCGGGCTGCTGCTGACGGCGGGTGCGCTGGGCGACAAGTACGGCCGCAAAAAGGTGTTCGTCATCGGCGTGTCCTGGTTCGCCATCGCGTCGCTGCTGTGTGGCATCGCGCCCAGCGCCGGGTTCCTGGTCGGCGCCCGGGCGCTGCAGGGGGTCGGCGCGGCGCTGCTCACCCCGGGCAGCCTGGCCATTCTGGAGGCGGTGTTCCGGCCGGACGACCGGGGCAAGGCGATCGGCGCGTGGGCCGGGCTCAGTGGGGTGGGCACCGCGATCGGGCCGTTCCTCGGCGGCTGGCTGGTAGCTGCGGCGTCCTGGCGGTGGATCTTCGCCATCAACCTGCCCCTCGCCGTCGTGGTGGTCGCGGTGACGCTGCGGCACGTGCCGGAGTCCCGCGACCCGACGGCCACCGGACCGATCGATGTGACCGGTGGTGTGCTGGTCACCCTGGGCCTGATCGGGCTGACCTACGGGCTGATCGGCGGGCCGGGCGGGCACTGGACCGAGCCCCTGGTGCTGGCCGGGCTGTTCGGTGGCCTGGCGCTGCTGGCCGCGTTCCTCTGGTGGGAACGCCGGACCCCGTCACCCATGCTGCCGCTCAACCTGTTCGCCTCGGGCCAGTTCACGGCGACCAACGTGGTTACGTTCGTGGTCTACGGCGGCATCGGCGGTGCACTGTTCCTGCTGCCGATCCAGCTGCAGCAAGTGTCCGGGTACTCCCCGCTGCAGGCTGGCATCTCGCTGCTGCCGGTCACCGCGATCACGCTGGCGCTGTCCCAGCGCTCGGGCGAGCTGGCCGACAAGATCGGCCCACGGCTGCAGCTGTCCGTCGGGCCCGTGCTGGTCGGCATCGGGCTGGGCTTGTTCACCCTCATCACCGCGTCGGGTGACTACCTGACCGAGGTGCTGCCCGGGGTGCTCGTGCTCGGCCTCGGCCTGGCCGTGGCGGTGGCCCCGCTCACCTCCACGGTGCTGGCCGCGGTGCCGGCCGAGCACGCCGGGATAGCGTCCGCGGTCAACAACGACGTAGCCCGGGCCGCGGCGCTGATCGCGGTCGCGCTGCTGCCTGCCGCGGGCGGGCTGACCGGGGACGCTTACCAGCATCCGGACGTGTTCTCGGCCGGGTTCCACACCGCGTCGCTGATCTCCGGCGGCCTGTGCGTGGCCGGCGGGGTGCTGGCCGCGGTCACCATCCGCAACCCGGCGCGGGCCAAGGCGGCGGCGGTGGCCGCCGCCGGGCACGGGCCGCGGCTGCACTGCGCGCTGGACGCCCCGCCACCGCCCTGAGCCGTTACGGGACCAGGACGAGGCGGCCGGGGACGGCGCGGTCTTCGAGCAGCCGGTGGGCCTGGGCGATGTCGGCCAGCGGCAGGGTGGTGGTGGCCGCGCGGAGCTGCCCGGCCGCCAGCAGGGCAGTGAGCTCGGCGATGTCGGCCCGGGCCCGGGCCTCGTCGATGGCCCGCCAGGCCAGCAGCGAGAAGCCGGTCACCGACTTGACCGCGAACAGGCTGCGGACCGGCACGCTGGTCAGCTCCCCTGCCGAAGCGCCGAACACGACCGCCCGGCCGAGCGGGGCGAGCAGCCCGATGGCCTGGTGCAGCACGCCGCCGCCGACCGCCTCCAGGGTCAGCTGCACGCCGCCCGGAGCGGCCGCACGCACCTGGCCGGGCCAGTCCGGCTGGGTGTAGTCGATGGCCACGTCGGCGCCCAGGTCCTTGACGAAGCCAAGCTTGGCCGGGCTCGCGGTGCCGATGACCAGGCCCGCGCCCTGCCGCCGGGCCAGCTGGACGGCCAGGTGGCCGATCGCGCCCGCAGCGGCGGTGACCAGCACGGTGTCCCCGGCGGCCAGCCGCCCGGCGCGCAGTGCGCCGAGCGCCACCGCGCCGACCGTGGGCAGCATGCTGGCCGGGCCGGCGTCCAGCCCCGCGGGCACGCTGGCCAGCCAGCCCGCGTCGGCCACCACGTAGTCGGCGCAGCCGTCCTCGTGCAGCACCGCGACCCGGGCGCCGGTCAGGGCCGGGTCGGTGCCCGGGCCGGCCCGCTCGACGATGCCGACCACATCACCGGTCAGCGTGCCGGGCAGCTTCCGGTACCAGATCGAGTTCTCGTCGGTCTCCCGGCGGAGCTGCACATCGACGTAGTTCACCCCGATCGCCTCGGCCCGGATCAGCACCTGACCGGGACCCGGCTCGGGAATGCCGGTCTCCTCGATGGCCAGGACTTCGGGCCCGCCGTGGGCGTGAAAGCGCACGCGTCGCATGAGGAATCTCCCGGTGGGTGGACTGCTAAAGTGGACCAGCAGTCGAGTTAGGTGTGACCTTAGTGGACCGCTGGTCCACTTGTCTAGCGCGGGAGTACGGAGGGCCGTCGTTGCTGACTGCCGGGCAGCCTGAGCGGGCCGATGCGGCGCGCAACCGGCGCGCCATCCTGGCCGCCACCGAGCGGCTGCTGGCCACCCACCGGCCACAGGACATCTCGATGGAGCAGGTCGCGGCGGCCGCGGGGGTGGGCAAGGGCACCGTCTTCCACCGGTTCGGCAACCGGAACGGCCTGATGTACGCGCTAATGGTGCAGCGTGCCCGGGCGCTGGACGAGGCGGTGACGGCCGGCCCCCCGCCGCTCGGCCCGGGGGCGCCCGACCGGGACCGGCTGCTCGCGTTCCTGGACGCCATCGTCGAGGTGGTCAGCCGGAACAAGAGCCTGATGGCAGAGCTCGCGCACACCGTGGGCGCTCTCCCGCCACCGGCCAAGCAGCACGTCAGCGAAGACCGCGTCCAGCACCCGGTGTACGAGTTCTGGCACGGTCACATCAGCGGGCTGATCGCCGCGCAGCGCCCCGATACAGACAGCGCCCTGATCGCGCACATCATGCTCGGCGCGCTGCACAGCGAGCCGATCCTGGGTGAACTGGCCAGCTCCGGGCCGGGCCGGCTGGCCGCGGCGCTGCGCGCGCTGGCCGCCGCCGTGCTGGACGCCCCGGCTGGCGTAGTCTCCTGACTCGTGCGGATCTTCCTGGCCGGGGCGACGGGTGTGATCGGCACCCGGCTGATCCCGCCGCTGGCCGCGGATGGGCATGTGGTGGCCGGGATGACCCGCTCGGCGGCCCGCGCCGGGATGCTGCGTGACCTGGGCAGAGCGTTTCCTGGGAGCTGCCCACCGAGCAGGCGCAGGCCGCCACCGGGGCCTACGAGCGCGCGGTGCTGGCGGACGGCGGTGTGCTGATCCGGTACGGCCAGTTCTGGGGGCCGGGCACGTACTACCCGGACCGCCCGCCGGCCCGGCCGCGGATCCACCTGGACGATGCGGCCCGGCAAACCATGATCGCGCTGGATGTGCCGCCCGGGGTGACCATCGTGGCCGACGACCGGGCCAGCTGACCGGCCCGGCCAGGAAATTTGCCGCCCGTGTCGAAACGGCACGGGCAGCTCCGACACAGGGCTGAACGCGCCACTGCGGCGGACTTACGGAGGGACACCAACCATGGACTGGAAGCTGGAAGTCGTCGTCATCCCGGTCACTGACATCGACCGGGCCAAGCGCTTCTACACCGGCAAGCTGGGCTTTCACCTGGACGCGGACACCCGGCCCACGGAGAGCATGCGGGTGGTGCACTTGACCCCACCCGGCTCGGCCTGCTCGGTCGTGATCGGGCCGGTGACCTACGGAGCGGACGCACCGGCCGGGCCAAAGCCCTCGCTGCAGCTGGTGGTCACCGACATCGAGACGGCCCGGGCCGAGCTGGCCGGGCGCGGCATCGAGGTATCGCCGGTGCAGACGCTGGACCAGCGGGACGGCGGCAAGTTCGTCTTCTTCGCCGACCCGGACGGGAACAACTGGGCCGTGCAGGAGGTCCGCGACCACGTCGGCGCGGCGCTGGGCTGAACCGGGGTGATGCTCGGCCCGCCTGGCGGTCAGCCCGGGATGGTCAGTGACTTCAGGACGCGCTGCACGCTGTCCTGGAGGTCAGTGGCGGCATCCGGGCTGCCCGCCAGGTGCCGCAGCAGCGCCAAGGACCCGGCCGCGACCGCCGAGGCGGCCCGGCACGGCTGGCACCACACTGGCGACATCGGCTACCTCGGCCCCGGTAACGACCTGTACATCGTGGACCGGGCCAAGGACATGATTATCACTGGCGGGTTCAACGTCTACTCCGCCGAGGTCGAGCAGTGCTGCTGGCCCACCCCGGGGTTCTGGACTGCGCGGTCATCGGGCTGCCGGACGGCAAATGGGGCGAGCGGGTCACCGCCGTCATCCAGGCCTTCCCCGGCCAGCACGTGGCCAGCGAAGATGTCCGTGCCTTCGTCAAGGACCGGCTGGGCAGCGTGAAGACACCGAAGCAGGTCGAGGTGTGGTCAGACCTGCCCCGCTCGCGGGCCGGCAAGGTGCTCAAGAGCGAGGTCAGGTCCCGGCTGCCCGACGCGCCGCGGTGACTTTCCGGCCGCCGGCTGGTCTGTACTGACAGTGCAGCCGCGGCAGCCGGAGCCCGCGCTGGTGAGCAGGGGACGGCCATGACGGTGAGCACGGACTTCATCAGCGAAACCGGGCAGTTCCGGACTGAGCTGCTCGCGTACTGCTACCGGATGCTGGGCTCGGCCGACGAGGCGGAGGACCTGGTCCAGGAAACCTACCTGCGGGCGTGGCGGTCCTACGCCGGGTTCGAGGGCCGCTCGTCGGTGCGCACCTGGCTGTACCAGATCGCCACCAACGCGTGCCTGACCGCGATCGACCGGCGCGGGCGGCGCCCGCTGCCGTCTGGGCTGGGCGGCCCGGGCGACGACCCGGCCGCCGCGGTGCCGGCTGCCGGGCCGGAGGTGCCCTGGCTGCAGCCGCTGCCCGGGGCGCTGCTGGCCGGGCAGGCCGGCCAGGCGGCCGACCCGGCCGCGGTAGCCGTCTCACGGGCGGGCCTGCGGCTGGCCCTGGTCGCCGCGTGGCAGTACCTGTCCGCCCGGCAGCGGGCGGTGCTGATCCTGCGTGACGTGCTGGACTGGCCGGCCGCGGAGGTGGCGCGCCTGCTGGGCACCAGTACCGCCGCGGTGCACAGCGCGCTGCGCCGGGCCCGGGCCCAGCTAGCCGGCGTGCTGCCCGCGGAAAGCGCGGTGGCCGAGCCGCCCGACCCGGCCCAGCGGGCCGTGCTCGACCAGTTCATGGCGGCGTTCGAGCACGCCGACGTGGCCGCGCTGGCCCAGCTGCTGCGCGAGGACGTGGCGCTGGAGATGCCGCCGCTGCTGACCTGGTTCACCGGCCGGGACAACGTCACCCGGTTCTTCGCCACCCAGGTGTTCCCGCGCAACCAGTTCCGGATGGTCGCGACCACGGCCAACGGGCAGCCCGCCGCGGCCGGGTATCACCGCGGCCGCCACGGCGGGTATCAGGCCCACGCAGTCACCGTGCTGACCGTGACCACGGCCGGCATCGCCCGCATCGACACGTTCCTCGACCCGGGCCTGTTCCCGGCGTTCGGCCTGCCCGGGCAGCTCCCCGGCAGCTCCCGGCCAGCCGTAGCCAGCTGACCGTTGCCTAGCTATCCAGGCCGAGGGTGAACGTCGGCGCGGGAGAGGTTTCCGGCAGCTTGTGCTCGTCGGAGAGACGGCGGACAGCCGTACCGGTGGCCAGGAACTCGGTGGCGTGCTCGCCCCACACGTGGTTCTTGACGTCAACCGTGACGCCCACGATGCCGGACGACCGCGCCTGTGCCGCCTCGGCCTGCATACGCGACAGGGCCAGCTCGCGGGCCTCGTAGACACCCTGGGTGAACTGCATCATTTCCTGATTCTGGTAGGCCTGGCGCAGTGACTGCAGCACGCTGCGGTGTGCGATGTGGTACACACAGGTGCCGAGGACGAACGCGACTGGCACTGCCCCGGCGGCCAGCAGCCGGTAGAAGTCCTGCGCCGACAGGTCCGAGGTGAACGCGCGGCCATCGGGCGCCCGGTGCGCGCCCTGGCCGGACAGGTGACGGATCGCGGTGCCGGTGGCCACGAACTCCAGGCAGGCCTGGCCCCAGGCGTACATCTGCATCCGCAGTTGCACGCCGACGATGCCGTCAGCGGCCAGCTGATCGGCTTCGGCGCGCATCCTGGCCATAGCCGACTCTCTGGCGTCGTACATGGCCTGCGTAAGGACCTGCAGCTCCTGGTTGCGGCCCCAGCGGGCGATCTGCAGGCCGACGTGGTAGATCGAGGAGCCGACGACAAAGCCGAGCGGCTCGAATCCGGCCTCGCCGAGCAGCACGTACTCCGACACGGACAGGTCCGAGGTGAAGACGCCGGACGGGCTGGCGCCGGCCGTCTGCGCGAGCCGGTTCCCGGCGGCCTGCGGCTCCCACACGGGGGTGCTGGGGCTCTGGCTTGATGACTGTGACATTGCTGCCTCCTCGAGGATCGGGCCGGGGTTCCGGTCACCAGACCAGCGGGACCAGGCGCTTGTGCTGCGCGGCGTAGGCGCGGTACCTGTCGCCGAGGGTGGCCAGCAGCGCGCTCTCCTCGGCCCGGATACGCCACAAGAAGACCGCCAGCGGGAGCAGCACCATCTCGGCCACGCCCGCCCAGTTGGCCGAGGCCAGGCCCACCCCGGCACAGGCCAGCAGGAAGCCGGTGTAGCTGGGATGGCGCAGCACCCGGTACGGGCCGGCCGTTATCACCGGCTGGTCGGAGCTGACCATGACCGTGCCCGTGAAGTAGCTGCCGAGCGTCTTGATCGACCATCCGCGCAGGACCAGGCCTGCGCTGAGGACCACCATCCCGGCGGCGAAAGCGGCGACGGCCGGGCGGATCGCGGCGCCGGGCACGACGCGCGGGGCCAGGTAGAGCAGCACAGTTGCGGCGATCATGGCCGGGAGGACAGCGAACATCCGGCCGCCGCCGCCAACCCTGGTCGCACCATTCCGGGTGTTGTTGGTCTTGGCGACTTCCATCGCTCCCCAGGCCATCGTGACCATCATGAGCAGCAGGCTGGCGGGGTGGCTGGTCTCGAAGTAGGGATTCATGTCTCCTCCACTGACTCAGGAGCGCTGGTCCCGGGATGGCTCACCCGGGGCTGGGTGGCGGCCTGGAACAGGTCCGCCAGTTCGCGGCCATAGTGGTCGAGGTCGAGATCGGGATCGCGGGCCAGCCGGGCCGGCACCGCGTCGAGGGTGGCCCGGATGGCCAGCGCCACGACCAGCGGGTCGAAGTCGGCCCGGAACTCGCCGGTGCCCTGGAAGTGGGCGAGCAGTTCCCGCAGCGCGGCCGCCCCGGCCTCGCGGCTGGACATGTCGTACAGCGGGCTGCCGTCGGCGCTGCGACCGCTGAGCGCGATCTCGACGGTCGCCAGCACGTGGTTCCGGTTCTCCCGGATGAAGGCCAGGTTGGACTCGATGTAGGTGCGCAGCATGCCGATGCCCGTCGGCTCGGCCTCGAGGCGGGGACCCAGGTAGGCCCGGCCCTTGGCGGACAGTTCGCCGATCAGCTCCCTGATCAGCTCATCCTTGCCGCCGAAGTGGTAGAGGATCACGCCCTTGCTGGTCCCGGCGGTCTCGGCGATGCGGGCGAGCGAGGCCTGCCCGAAACCGAGCTCCGCGATGGTGTCGATGGCGGCGGCCAGGATCTGTGCCCGCCGTGCGGTCTCGATGAAGGTCCGGCCGTTCCGCTGACCGCCCGCACTGTTTTCTGACCGCATGGTAAAAAAGTAGTCCGGGCGGTCAGTAATCGTCAACCCCGGGGAGCAGATGGGTGTGCCGGGTTCGGCCCAGCCGGGCCCCGCGGCACGAGCACGGCGATTTCCGGCCACCTGCCCGGTCTGCATATCCAAACCCCGCACCGGGGGGACCCCCAGACCAGCGCAGGAGACCACCATGACCAGCACCGACATCACTGGCCGCAGTGCGATCGTGACCGGCGCCAGCCGCGGCTTCGGCCGGGCCATCGCCAGCGCGCTCAGCAAGGCAGGCGCCCAGGTGACCGGCGTCGCCCGGGACCCGGCCCCGCTCGCCGAACTGGCCGCAGAACTCGGCGGTTCGTTCACCCCAGTCGGCGCCGACGCGGCCGATCCGGCTGTGGCCGGCCGCCTGATCGACGAGTACCAGCCGACCGTCCTGGTGCTCAACGCGGGCGCCGCCCCGCTGGCCAGGCCCATCCAGCGGCACACCTGGCAGACGTTCAGCCAGAACTGGGCGGTCAACGTGCAGCACACGTTCGGCTGGGTGCGCGAGGCGCTGCTGGCCCCGCTGCCGCCGGGCAGCGTGGTGCTCACGATGTCCAGCGGGGCCGCGCTGCGCGGGTCGCCGCTGAGCGGCGGCTACGCCGGGGCCAAGGCCACCATCCGGTTCCTGACCAGCTACGCCGCAGCCGAGTCGCAGCGCGGCGGGCTGGGCATCCGGTTTGTCTCCGTGCTGCCCCAGCTGACCCCGGCGACGCGGCTCGGCGCCGCCGCGGTGGCCGCCTACGCCGCCCGGCAGGGCACCGACGTGCCCGGCTACCTGGCCGCGGCCGGGCCCACGCTGACCGCCGAGCAGGTCGGCAGCGCCGTCACCGAGCTGATCACCGATCCCGGCCACGATCAGGACGCCTACCTGCTCACCGCGGGCGGCCTGAGCCCGCTGTCCTGACCATCCCGCCGGACGGAGGCATTCCTGCGATGACCGAGACAAGCTGCGAAGCCCCGGCCAGCCGACCGGCCCGGGCCGGGCGGCCGGGCTCGGCGGGCCGGGGCTGGACGCTCGCCCTGGCCTCGGCCGGGGCGTTCATGGCCGCCCTTGACGTGGTGGTGGTGTCGACCGCGCTGCCCACGCTGCGCACCCAGCTCGGCGCCAGCCTGTCCCAGCTGGAATGGACCATCAATGCCTACAGCCTGGTGTTCGGCTGCCTGATGCTGACCGGCGCCGCGCTCGGCGACCGGTTCGGCCGCCGCCGGATGTACGTCACCGGCCTGCTCGTGTTCGTGCTCGGCTCGGCGCTGGCCGCGCTGTCCCCCGGTACCGGCCTGCTCATCGCCGCCCGGGTGGTGCAGGGGGCGGGCGGCGCCCTGGTCGTGCCGCTCAGCCTGACCCTGATCAGCAACGCGTTCCCGGCCGAGCAGCGCGGCACGGCCATCGGCATCTGGGGCGGCGTCACCGGCCTGGGGGTCGCGGCCGGCCCGGTGGTCGGCGGCGCGATCGTGCAGGGCATCTCCTGGCAGTGGATCTTCTGGCTGAACGTCCCGGTCGGGCTGGCCACCGCGGCGCTGGCCGCGGCCCGGCTGCGGGAGAGCCGCGGCCCGCGGCCGCACCTGGACATCGCGGGCCTGTTGCTGGCCGGGGCCGGCCTGTTCGCGCTGACCTGGGCCCCGGTCCGGGCTCCGGCGGTGGGCTGGGGCAGCGCCGAGGTGACCGGCGCGCTGGCCGCGGGAGCGCTGCTGATGGGCGGCTTCCTGGCCTGGGAGCGGCGGGCGGCCTACCCGATGCTCCCGCTGGCCTACTTCCGCCGCCGCGACTTCGCCGCCGCCAACGCGGTCATCTTCTTCCAGTTCATCTCGCTGATCGGGTCGCTGTTCTTCATCACCCAGCTGTTCCAGATCGGGCTGGGCTACGGCCCGCTCGCGGCCGGGGTGCGCATCCTGGCCTGGATGGCCATGCCGATGCTGATCGCCCCGCTGGCCGGCACGCTGGCCGACCGGATCGGCAACCGCCCGTTCATGGTCACCGGCCTGATCCTGCAGGCGGGCGGGCTGGCCTGGCTCGCGGCCAGCACCCACCCCGGCGTGGGCTACCCGGCCCTGGTCCTGCCGCTGGTCATCGCCGGGGCCGGCATCTCGATGTGCTTCCCCACGGTGGCCAACATGGTGACCGCCTCGGTTCCGCTCCCCGACGTCGGGGTGGCCGCCGGAACGAACAATGCGCTCAACGCCCTGGGCGGCGTATTCGGCGTCGCCATCCTCGCCGCCGTGTTCGCGGCTCATGGCAGCTACGCTGCCCCGGCGTCATTCATCGCGGGTTTCCGGCCCGCCGAGTGGACCGCGGCGGCCGCGGCCGGAGCGGGCGTGCTGGCCGCGGTGCTTGCCCCCGGCCGGGCCGCAGTGGCCGGCTCCCTCAGAACGCGATCACCCGCAGCGCGGCTCTGAGGCTGGCCACCTCGGCTGCGGACAGCCCGCTGAGGAAGCGCCGCTCCGCATCGTCCGACGCGGCGATGGCGCCGGTCATGGTGGACGTGCCCGCCCCGGTCAGGGCGATCACGTTACGGCGCCGGTCGGCTGGGTCCGGCAGGCGCTCGACCAGGCCCTTGTCCTGAAGCGTATCGATCAGCGCGACCATCGTGGTCCGGTCCACGCCGAGCCGCCCGGCCACGTCCTGCTGGGACTGCGGCACCGGATCGTCGATGGTGATCAGTACGGCCAGTTCGCGCCCGGTGATGCCGAACGGGGCCAGGGCCGGGGCGGTGAACTCGGCCAGCCGCAACTGTGCGTGCTTGAGCAGATAGCCCAGCCGCCCGCCTACCGCGGGCCGCTGGGCAAGCTGCTCGGCCGGGCGAGACACGTCCTCCGGGGTGTGGGCTGACACCCGAGTATTATACGAGTAAGCTGATCGTCAGTAATACTGATGATCAGATAACATGACGTTCAGGATGGGGGCACTTCCTGATGACTGAGAGCACCCTCAGCTTCGGCATCAAGACCAGCCAGCTGGGCCTCGGCTACCCGGAGATCAGCCGGATCTGGCGGGAGGCCGACCAGATACCCGTGTTCGAGCACGCCTGGCTGTGGGACCACCTGGTGCCGCTGCGCGGCGATATCCGGGCCGCGGCGCTGGAAGCGTGGACACTGCTAGCCGCGCTGGCCGCGCAGACCAGCCGACTGCGGCTCGGTGTGCTGGTCACCAGCAACCGGCTCCGCTCCCCCACCCTGCTGGCCAAGATGGGGGCCACCGTGGACGTCATCGCGGGGGGCCGGCTCATCCTGGGCCTTGGCGCGGGTGGCAGCGCGCTGGCCGCCGAGCACAACCCGGCGGTCCGCGAGTTCGCGGCCTACGGGGTGCCACTGGTCCCGCCCGGCCAGGCGGTCCGCGAGCTGGCCCAGTCGCTCGACATCATCCGGCGGATGTGGGCCAGCAGCGAGCCGTTCGACTACACCGGCCCGACCATCCAGCTCACCGGCGCGGTGTGCGAGCCCAAGCCGGTGCAGCGCCCGCATCCGCCGGTGATGATCGGCGGCCAGGGCGAGCGGCTGCTGCGGGTGGTGGCCGAGCACGCCGACATCTGGACCTACCCTGGGCCGCCCGGCGCCGGGTTCCGGCAGCGCGATCAGGTGCTCCGCGAGCACTGCGCGGCCATCGGCCGGGACCCGGCGGAGATCACCCGGTCCATGCAGCTGATCGTCCGGTGCGATGAGCCGGATGCGGTCCCGGCCGCCCGGGGCCAGCTGCTGGACCGGATCGAGGCGGGTGTCACGCACCTGGTCATCGCGGCCCTGCTCGGCAGCCGCCCGGTGCGCTGGGTAGCGGACGAGATCGTGTTCCCGGTGCTGGCCGAGGCCGGCCGGTGAAGGGGGATGGGGAGGTGGGCGGAGCCCCGCAGGCTAGCGCTTCCGGCCTACGCCAGCCCAGGCCATGGTCGGCGCGCTGGCCTCGTCCGCGCTGTCCGGCCGCCACTGCGGCAGCGGCACCACCCCTGGTTCGACTAGGTCCAGGCCGTCGAAGAACCGGGTCACCTGTTCGTGGTCGCGGTAGGTCCGCTTCTGGGCCACGCTCTCGTTGAGGCTGGCCGCCATCCGGGTACTGGCCTCCGGCCGGATGTCCGAGGACGGGTGCGCGATAACCAGATAGCTGCCGGCCGGCACCGCCGACATGAGCTCGGCCACCATGGCGAAGGGCCGGCGGCATCGGGGATCAGGTGCAGCACCGAGGACAGCACGACCGCCACCGGCTGGCCCAGGTCCAGCGTCCGCGCCGCGCCGGCCAGCACCGTGCCGGTGTGCCGGATGTCGGCGTCCAGGAAGCCGCAGGCCGGGTCGGCCTGCGGCCGGAGCGCCCGGGCGTGCGCCAGCACCATCGGGTCGTGATCCACATAGACCACCCGGCAGCCGGGCCGCAGCACCTCGGCCATCTGGTGGAACGTCTCGCCGGCGGGCAGCCCGGCGCCCAGGTCGAGGAACTGCCGGATACCACCGTTGATGACCAGGAACCGGGTTACCCGGCGGCGCCACGGGCCGCCGGCCCGGACGGCTTCGGGCAGGCTGGGGAAGGCGGCCCGCGCCCGGTCGGCGGCGGCCCGGTCCGCGGCGAAGTGGTCCTTGCCGCCCTGCCAGTAGTTGTTCACCCGGGCCGAGCAGGCGACGGTCGTGTCCAGCTTCGGCGGCTCCGGGCCGTCCTCCGGGACGGCAGACCGCATCCACGCTTTATCGTCCCGCACCAGGCAGAGCCTAGTCGCCGCGGCTGAGCACCGTGGCGGCCATCCGGCGCAGCTCCACGCGGCGGATCTTGCCGGTCGCGGTGGTCGGGTACCCGTTGACGAACAGCACCTTGCGCGGGCGTTCAAAAGAAGGGAGCCCGGCCCGGCAGAACTCGATCAGCTCGTCCTCGGCCACCTCGTGGCCAGCTTCCGTCAGCACGTAAGCGACCGGCTTCTCCAGCCCGTCGGTGTCGTTGGCCGCCACCACCACCGCCTGGGCCACCGCCGGATGGGCCAGCAGCCGGGCTTCTACCTCACCCGGGGACACCCACATGCCGCTGACCTTGAGCATGTCGCTGGTCCGGCCCAGGCAGACGTAGTACCCGTCGGGGTCGCGCAGGTAGGTGTCACCGGTGCGCAGCCATTCGCCCTGGAACACCTGGCGGGACGCGTCATACCGGGCCCAGTACCCGGTGGCGGCCGAGTCGCCGCGGACGTAGAGCGTGCCCGGCATGCCGGCCGGCACCGGCTGGCCGGCCTCGTCGAGCAGCCGCAGCTGGTAGCCGGGCACGGCCACGCCGGTGCTGCCCGGCCGGACCTGCCCGGGCCGGTTGGACAGGAAGATGTGCAGCATCTCGGTCATCCCGATGCCGTCCAGGATGTCCACCCCGAAATGCCCGGTCCACCGGGTGTACAGGCTGGCCGGCAGCGCCTCACCGGCCGAAGCGGCCAGCCGGACGCCACGCAGCGCGTCGGCCGGCAGCCCGGCCCGGAGCATGTTGGCGAAGAACGTCGGGCCCGCGAAGAACAGGCTGGCGCCGTGCTTCTGCGCCGCGTCCACGACGGCGTCCGGGGTGGACCGGGCCGGCTCCAGCACGGCCGCGGCGCCCACCGAGAGCGGGAACAGCACCGAGTTGCCCAGGCCGTAGGCGAAGAACGCCTTGGCCGCGGACAGGCACCGGTCCTCCGGCCGGATACCGAGCACCTGCTGGCCGTACGTCTCGCAGACCACCGGGACGGCGCCGTGCCGGTGCATGGCGGCCTTGGCCCGGCCGGTCGTGCCCGACGTGTACAGCCAGAACGCGGGCGAATCGGCGGTGGTCGGGTACACCGCCGGGCTGGCCGGCCCGGCGGCCAGCGCGCTGATCGCGTGCACCGGGACCGGGCTTTCTGGCACCGGGCCGTCGGCCAGGATCCCGGCCAGCTCGGGCGCGCTGGCCGCGGCCGCCACCGCGGCCGCCGCGAACTCCGGCGTTGCGGCCAGGAACCGGGCCCGGGAATCGGCCAGCAGGTCGGCCACGCCGTCCGCATGCAGCATGGTGGACACCGGCACCGGGATCGCGCCCATCCGCATCGCGGCCAGGTAGATGGTGACGAACAGCGGCGAATCCGCCATCAGCATCAGCAGCCGCTGCTCCGGCTGCAGCCCGAGCGCGCGCAGCCCGGCCGCAGTGCGGCAGACCTGGTCGTGCAGCTGGGCGTAGCTCAGCTCCCCCGCGGGCCCGGCCAGCGCCACCCGCGCCCCGTCGCCCGCGGCCAGCCGCCGGTCGAGCAGGTACTCAGCACAGTTGAACAGCTGCGACATCGCGGCCGCCTCCGGTTCCGGGTCAGAGGGAACGCCAGCCAGCGGGCTGGGACAACCTTAGGCGAGATGCACGTAGTCGTAGTCGAATGGCTTGCCGTTGATGCCGTTGCGCGGCGGCGCGATCCAGGCGGCGATCTTGCCCCGCTCGTGCACCGGCTGCATCAGCGAGCGGACGTGCGTCTTGTCCACGTCGGTGGGCAGCCACTGGCCCTGGCGCCCGGCCCACTCGCCCGCGGTCAGCACCTCACCGTCCGGGCTGGCCTCGATGCCGGCGAACGCGCCGACCCGGCGGTTGAACGCCGGGTGCGGCAGCGCGAGCCGGTGCGCCAGCCCGGCCCCGGCCAGGATTTTGTTCCACCGGTTCACCCCGCCCTGGCAGTCGGCGATGTACTCACGGCGCAGGTCGGTGTTGAGCCCAGCCAGGGCGGACACCTCGGCCTGGCTTATCTGCCCATCGTCCAGCGCGTCAACCATGATCGAGTCGCCGGTGAGCTTGTGGTCGTCCTTGCGGCGTCCTTCCAGCCAGCGGCCCTTCAGCCCGGCCGTGTAGTAGTTGGCCACGTTGGTGGACGTCTCGCCGCCGAACAGATCGAGCGACACCGAGTAGTGGAAGTTCAGGTACTTCTGGATCACTGGCAGCGGGATGGCGCCCCGCGCGGCCACGTCGTCGGTGTCGTTCTCCACCATCACCTGGGCGGTCCGCTCCACCACCCGGTCCACGCCGGTGGTGCCGACCATCATGTGGTGCGCCTCCTCCTTGAGCATGAACTCACAGGTGCGCGACAGCGGGTCGAACGCGGACTCCTTGAGTGTGCCGAGCTGGTACTTGCCGTCCCGGTCGGTGAAGTAGGTGAACATGTAGAACGACAGCCAGTCCGGGGTCTCCTCGTTGAACGCGCCCAGGATCCGCGGCGACTCCAGGCTGCCGGAGTTGCGGTGTAGCAGTTCCTCCGCCTCTTCCCGGCCCTCCCGGCCGAAGTAGGCGTGCAGCAGGTAGACCATGGCCCACAGGTGCCGGCCTTCCTCGACGTTGACCTGGAACAGGTTGCGCAGGTCGTACAGGCTGGGCGCGGTGGCGCCCAGGTTGCGCTGCTGCTCCACGCTGGCCGGCTCGGTGTCGCCCTGGATGACGATGAGCCGCTGCAGGTCGGCGCGGTACTCGCCGGGCACCTTCGGCCAGGGCGGCTCACCCTTGTGCGCGCCGAAGCCGATCTCCCGGCCCGGGTCGCGTTCGGCCAGGAAGATGCCCCACCGGTAGTCCTTCATGGCCACGTGCCCGAAGTGGGCCCAGCCCTCGCGGCCCACGTTGACCGCGGTGCGCAGGTAGACGTCCTGGGTGGGCAGCGTGGGGCCCATTGACTCCCACCAGTGCAGGAAGTTCGGCTGCCAGGACTCCAGCGCCCGCTGCAGCCGGCGGTCCTCGCGCAGGCCGACGTTGTTGGGGATCTTCTCGGAGTAGTCGGATGCCGTGGTCATGGCTGGTCAGACTCGCTTTCGGTCGAAGTCGGCGCGCTGCCCGGTGCCGTACCTGCGCAGCGCGCCGTCGGGACCCGAGGCGTTCGGGCGGTAGAAGATCCAGTTCTGCCAGGCGGTCAGCCGGCCGAAGATCTTGGTTTCCAGGGTTTCCGGGCCGGCGAACCGGTAGTTCGCCTCCAGCCCGGTCAGCGCGTCCGGGCTGAAGCTGGCCCGTTCCTCGACCGCGATCCGGACTTCCTCGGCCCAGTCGATGTCGTCCGGGGCGAACGTGACCAGGCCCAGCCGTTCGGCGTCCGCCGCGTCCAGCGGGTCGCCGGCCCGCTTCCCGGCCGCGGCCAGCCCGTCGGCGTCGCCGAGGAACCGGGTCTGCAGCCGGGTCAGCCCGTTGCCCATAGGCAGCGGGCCGAGATTGGCCGGCCCGGCCGTGATGGTGGCGGGCTCGGCGTCCGGGTCGGTCTCCTCGAACACGCCGGCCAGCTGGTAGCTGCGGTCGGCGGCCAGGGCCAGCTCCAGCAGGCTGCCCGCGAAGCAGCTGCCCGGCTCGATCAGCGCGAGCAGGCTGCGGCTGGTCACGTCCAGCCGCTTGAGGGTCCGCTTGAGGTAGTGCAGGATCTCGCTGGCCAGCCAGTCGTCGCGGTGGTCCAGCAGCAGCTGGTCATAGCCGAGGACCAGTTCGGCGTTGCCGCTGGTGCGCAGCACCCAGGTGCCCAGCTCCAGCTCGTTGCTGCGCAGATCCAGGATCAGGTCGTCCAGCTCGCGGGTCATGGCCAGGGTCCAGAACCCGGCGCCCTGCTCGTGCACCGCGCCAATGCTGGCCGGCACGCTGGCGCCGGGCCCGCGGACGGTGATCTCGGCCACGCCGCGGTCGCGGTCCAGCCGGGCCGTCACGTACCGGTAGCGGATCTCCTGGCCGGTGCGGGTCTTGGCCAGCGGGGTCAGCTCGATCCCGGCCGCGTCCGGGTCAGCCGCCCGGCCGGACCGGGCGGCCAGCTCGTGGGCCCGCTGGGCCACGGTCTCAGCCCACTGCCCGCGCGGCACGGCCTCGTTGACCAGCCGCCAGGCCACCGCCTTCCGGCCGCCCACGCCCTCGGCTTTGGTGGCGAAGTAGTCGGCCAGGTCGCGGCGGACGTGCCGTTTGTCGGTGACCCGGGTCAGCCCGCCGGTACCGGGCAGCACCCCGAGCAACGGCAGCTCGGGCAGCGAGACCGCGGACGACCGGTCGTCGACCAGCATGATGTGCTCGCAGGCCAGCGCCAGCTCGTAGCCGCCGCCGGACGCGGTCCCGTTCAGCGCGGCCAGGTAGGTCTGCCCGGAGCTGGCGGTGGCGTCCTCGATCCCGTTCCGCGTCTCGTTGGTGAACTTGCAGAAATTCACCTTCCACGGGTGCGGGGCCACAGCCAGCATGCGGATGTTCGCCCCGGCGCAGAACACCTTGTCCTTGCCGCTGGTCAGCACGACCGCCCGGACTTCGGGGTGCTCGAACCGGAGCCGCTGCACCGCGTCGTACAGCTCGATGTCCACGCCGAGGTCGTAAGAGTTCAGCTTCAGCTCGTAGCCGGGAACCAGGCCGCCCTGCTCGGCGACGTCCATGGTGAGCGTGGCGACCGGCCCGGCGCAGGCCAGCCGCCAGTGCTGGTACTGGGCAGGCTCGGTGCGGAATTCCACCTGGGGCAGCGGCCCGGGGTCCGCGGCGCTGCCGCTGGCCTCACTGGTCATGGTCGATCAGCCCTCCGGTCCAGGGTACGCACTGACCATGTTCTACGTTGGAAGGTAGTAACGTCAATCATCCGTAGCATTTTGCTGGCGAGGCGGGGCGCGCCGAAGGCGGGTTCCCGCCGAGCCAGCCATCCCGGGGGGTCCAGGGGTCGCCCCCCCGGATTAGACAGCGTCGTTGAGCCGCTTCCACTCCAGCCGGGCGTCCGCCGCCCAGCGCTGCCGCCGGTCGGCGAACAGCTGGGCCGCGGCCAGCCCGCTCCACCGGGCGGGCAGCAGCTCCCGGGGCAGCACCGGGTCGATGGACGGGAACCGGCGCCAGGCGTGCACGAGCTCGATCAGCCGGGCCAGCGGGTCCGCCGGGGCGGCGACCCGGAACTCGTCGATGAAATGCTCGTAGTGCTCCTCGATAGCGGCCAGATCCCAGGCGGCGGCGACCATGACCCGGACGTCGGCCAGCCCGGGCCGGCGCGCCACGAACACGTGCGCGTCGTCCGCCAGGCCGGCCTCGCGCAGCACGGTCACCGCCTCGGCCTCCCGCTCCGGATGCGGGCTGATCCACAGGCCCGCGCCCAGTGCGCCGAACCCGGCCCAGTTCAGCCTGGTCCGCACCGCGTGCCGGGCCCGCCGGTCACTTTCCGGGACGCGGGCGTAGATCAGCAGCCAGCGGCCGTCCCAGTGCTCGGCCGGGCCGGTGAATGAGTAGATCCGCTCGGCCCCGCCGGTGAGCAGCTGGCGGGCGCTGCCGGTCAGCCGCCACCGGGTCCGGCGGCCCAGCTTCTCGGCGTCCAGCCAGCCGGCCGCCGCGGTGCGCATCAGCGCCTGCCGGGTCGCCTTCTCCTCGACGCCGAGCCGGCCCAGCACGTCCAGCACGGCCGACGTCCAGGCGGTTCCGTCGCCGGTCAGCACACACTCGCCGAGCAGGGTGAGCAGCAGGCCGCGGGCGCTGGGTGCGCCGGCCGCGTGCCGCCGGGACAACGTGGGCACCGGCGTGGGCGCCGACGCTGCGCTGCCCGCCATGACGACCTTCCGGATGCCGGCCACGGCGGCGCGCGCCGCCATGTGTCAGTGCAGGCTATCAACCGTGGCCGCGGCCGCTCGCCCGCCGCGGCCACGCTCAGCCGCAGCCGCCCCGGACGCCAGCTTCACCGGCCGGGCTGCCGCCGGGCGGTATGCCCGATCGCGATTACGTCGCCGGTGATCTCGTACATCACCCGGTATTGGCCGACCCGTAGCCGCCGAAGGTCCGGGGATCCGTAAGGGAACGATCCGTGCGGCCGGGCCCGCCGGGCTGATGATCACCGCGGGCCCGCCGTCCCAGCCCCTCTCGCGTTAGCAGCCCGGGTGGCCGGGTAGTGGGGGGCTCTCAGGCCAGCCGCCTGGGGGGAGGAGGCATGCCGTCATGACGGATCCTGTTACCGCGGGCCGTACCGCGGGCCGGCCGGGCGACGCCCCGGACAAGCCGTCCGCGCTGGGCCGGGACGGCTGGGCCGCGGCGGCCCGCCGGACGGCCCGCGAGTTCAAAGCGGACAACCTGCGGGACTGGGCCGCGGCGCTGACCTACTACGGCATCCAGTCCATCTTCCCCGGCCTCCTGGTGCTGGTGTCGCTGCTCGGCCTGATCGGCAAGTCCGCCACCCAGCCCTTCGTCACCGGGCTGGCCAAGATCGCGCCGAGCGACGTGCGGCACATCCTGCTGAACGCCATCACGCATCTGCAGCGCAGCCATGCCGCGGCCGGGACCCTGGCCGTGGCCGCCATCGTGCTCGGGCTATGGTCGGCGTCCAACTACGTGGCCGGCTTCATGCGCGCCTCGAACGCGATCTACGACGTGCCCGAGGGGCGGCCGGCCTGGAAGACGTACCCGATCCGGCTGGGCGTCACCCTGCTCGTCCTGGTCCTGCTGGTGGCCTCGGTGCTGATCGTGGTGGTGACCGGCAGCCTGGCCCGCCGGGTGGGGAACGGGCTGGGCATCGGCTCGGCCGCGGTGACCGCGTGGGACATCGCCAAGTGGCCCGTGCTGCTGATCCTGGTCAGCATCATGTTCGCCGTCCTGTACTGGGCCAGCCCCAACGCCCGGCAGGGCTTCCGCTGGGTCAGCCCGGGCGGGCTGCTGGCCGTCCTGCTGTGGCTTGTCGCCTCGGGCCTGTTCGCCCTGTATGTCGCGAACTTCGGGCACTACAACAAGGTCTACGGCAGCCTCGGCGGCATCATCATCTTCCTGATCTGGATGTGGATCTCCAACATCGCGATCCTGTTCGGCGCCGAGTTCAACGCGGAGCTCATCCGCGGCCGGGCCATCGCCGGCGGCCTGCCGCCGGGCCAGGAGCCGTACACCGAGCTGCGGGACACCACCAAACTGAACAAGTCCTGACCGGGCCGCAACCGCGGAGGCAGCCATGACGCTCATCAGCCGGTACACCCGCCGAGCCGGCGGCCTGCGGGCCCGGGCCGCGGGCGCCACGATAACCACGGCGGCCGGCGTGGCCGCGGCCGCGCTGCTGACGGGATTAATGCCCGCTGCGGCCGGCGCCACCACAACGGCGCCGTACAGCTGCGCGGCCAACGGCCCGGCCGGCAACCAGACCGTCTACGGCACGTTCGGTGACGCCAGCGTGCTCGGCTGGGCCGGCAACCACCAGGCCGTGGTGGCCTGCCTGGGCGGCAGCTTCTTCGTGATCAGCGGCGGCCAGCCGGGCAGCGGGTCGGCCACCCCGGTCACCGGCACGACCTACGGCTACGGGATCTACAACGACACCCGGACCACCTGGGCCAACGCGGACGGCTACCTGCCCGCCCTGGTGACCACGTTCCACGCCAGCGGCGCCACCATCCAGATCACCAACCTCGGCGACCGGGTGACCGTCGGTGGGCACGCCTACGTGGCCATCTACAGCCGGGTCCGGGTGACCAACCCGACCAGCCAGCCGGTCAGCATCGACCCGCAGCCGTCGGCCGGGCTGATCCCGCTCGACCCCAGTCAGGGCAACACGGTGCCCGCGCACGGCACGGTGGACCACGACTACGTGGTGGCGGCTGACCGGTTCGGCGCCAGCTACCCGTGGCCGGCGGCGGCCGCGCTGGCCGCGGCGGGCGGTTACGACCAGCACTTCGCGCACATGAAGGCGTTCTGGACCGGCCAGCTGAAAGGCATCGCCCAGATCACCAGCCTGCCCGACCCGGGCCTGATCGACGCCTACCGGACCGGGTTCATCTACACCCAGATCCTCCGGTCCGGCAACGAGCTGCGGACCGGGGCCAACGGTTACGACACCGAGTTCAGCCACGACGTGATCGGCATCCTGGCCAACCTGTTCACCCAGGGGTATACGGCCGGCGCGCACGCGCTGCTGAACCGGGCCCGGTACGTCATCGGCACCCAGACCCAGTACGACGACGGGGTGTGGACCTATCCCTGGATCTGGGCCATCTACCTGCTCAAGACCGGTGACCTGAGCTTCGTCAAGGCCAACTTCGCCACCGAGGGCCCGGCCGGGAAGACTGAGCCGAGCATCGAGGACACCGCGCACCTGATCGCCGCCGACCGGACCGGGCCCGGCGGGATCATGGAGAAGACCAACGACATCGACGCCAACGGCTACTGGACCATCGACAATTACGAGGCGCTGACCGGCCTGGCTACCTATGAGTGGCTGGCCAGGCAGGTGGGGAACACCAGCCAGGAACGGTGGGCCGCCGGGCAGTACGCGAGCCTGCTGGCCGCGGTTAACAAGACGCTGAACGCTACGATCTCGGCCAGCCACGTCAGCTACCTGCCCTGCTCGATGACCGGGCCGAACACCAGTAACCGGTGCGCCAACGCCGAGGACGCGAACTGGGCGGCGCCGTTCCTGTTCGGCCGGTGGGCCTGGGACGGCTACCTGTTCGGGGCCAAGCTGTCCGGGCCGGGGGTCAGCCTGATCGACGCCACCTACCACTACGGCTTCGGCCGGCTGCGTGGCAAGCTGCCACCCGACACGTTCGGCGGCTACCCGACGCAGTACTACAGCACGGCCTACAACGCCGGCTACGGGGAATGGGGGCTGGCCAGCTCGCAGTACCGGGACCAGGGCATCCTCAGCTACCAGTTCATGATCGCGAACGGGCAGAGCGGCCCCTACTCGTGGTGGGAGAGCCAGCAGTTCCCCAACCCCGGCTCCCCGTGGGCGGGCACCCACCCAGAAGCCGGCAACGGCTCGTCGCCGCACGCCTGGGGCATGGCCAACGCCAACATGGTGCTGCTCGACTCGCTGGCCGCGCAGCGCGCGGACGGCAGCCTGATCATCGGCCGCGGCGTGCCGGGCGGCTGGCTCAGCCACGGCCAGCCGATCAGCGTGGCCAACATGCCCACCACGGACGGCCACCACCTGGGCCTGACCATCCGCGGCACCGGCGCCGCGGTCACGCTGACGCTGTCCGGGCAGGTTCCGGCCGGGCCGGTGCTGTTCCAGCTGCCCGCGTTCGTGGGCAACATCGCGCACGCCAGCACGGGCCTGGTCAACGAGAGCACCGGGACCGTGACGCTGCCGCCGTCCGTCCGCAGCGTGACGGTTCAGCTGACCAAGCCGGCCGGGTGACCGGCTGTCACCCGGGCAGCATCCGGGGCAGCCCGAAGCGGGCCAGCACGCTGGTCTCGAACCGGGTCAGCGCGCTCATCTGGTGGCCGGCCAGGGTGGCCACCAGCAGGCCGTTGGCCCGGGCCACCCCGGCCTGGGGGTCGCGGCTGTAGACCCCGAACGCGGGCTGGCCGTTGGCCCGGGCCGGCACCAGCCGGTAGCTGCGGCCCTGCCAGACCGCGGTGAAGAAACGCAGCACAGGTTCACGGCCCCGGTACTCGAGTGGCAGCGGCGGCATGCGCAGCCAGGCGTCCTCGGTCATCAGGGCCACGATGCCGGCCACGTCGCCGCTCTCGAAGGCCCGGGTGAACCGGGTCACCAGGTCCTGTTCCTCCGCCGAGCCGGGCGCCGGGGCGGGCGGCTGGCCCGCGGTCGTGGCCAGCCGCTGCCGGATCGCGGCCCGGGCCCGCTTGAGCGCGCTGGTCACCGACTCCTCGGTCGCGTCCAGCAGGCCGGCCACCTCGCGGGCCGGGTAACCGAGCACGTCACGCAGGATGAGCACGGCCCGCTGCCGGGGCGCCAGCAGCTGCAGCGCGGTCACGAACGCGAGCGAGATGGCCTCGCTGGCCTCGTACCGGGCCTCCGGCCCGGGGGCGCTGTCGGCCAGCCTCTCCAGGGCGGTGTCCGGCAGCGGCTCCAGCCAGAGCACCTCACCGAGCCGGGTGGGCTCCGGCGGGTCCACCCGCGGCGGCTCCGACACCACCGGCGGGCGCCGGCTGGCCGAGCGCAGCGCGTTCAGGCAACGGCTGGTGGCCACCCGGTACAGCCAGGTCCGGACCGAGGACCGGCCCTCGAACCCGCTGAAACCGCGCCAGGCCGCCAGCATCGTCTCCTGCAGCGCGTCCTCGGCGTCCTGCGCCGAGCCCAGCATCCGGTAGCAATGCACCATCAGCTCCCGCCGGTGCGGCTCTATGAGCTGGCCGAACGCCGCCCCGTCCCCCGCCCGTGCCCGCTCGATCAAATCCGCTGTCATAACGCCAGTACCTCGCTGGTCGGCCGCTCCATCATCCGGTACTGACCCCGCCGGGCGACGAAACCGGGCGGCGCCGGGACCGGAGTACCTCGATCAGTACCGCATCGTCGAGCTGGCCCAGGCCCCGGTCGTGGCCGGTGGCGTAGAGCCCGGCCGCGGTGGCGGCCAGCGGCGTGGCCGCCCCGGACTGGCCCGCCGCCGCGGCGACCAGGCCCATGTCCTTCACGAAGATGTCCAGCGCGCTGCGTACCTGGCCGAACTCGCCGGACACCATCCGGGCCCCGCGGTCCTCGAACATGAACGAGGCCGCGGCACCGTCCCGCAGCACCTGCCAGCAGTCGGCGGGCCGCAGGCCGAGCGCCTCGGCGAAGGCCAGCGCCTCGGCCGCGGCCGCGATGTGCACGCCGCACAGCAGCTGGTTGACCAGTTTCATCCGCTGGCCGTCACCGGCCGCCGGGCCGACCAGCGGGGCGCTGCGGGCCAGCGCGTCCAGCACCGGCTGTACCTGGTCCACGGCCCGGGCCGGGCCGGACACCATGATCAGCAGGTCACCGGCGGCGGCCCGGGTCACGCCCCCGGACACCGGGGCGTCCACGACCGTGATGCCGCGGCCCGCCAGCCGGCCAGCCGCGGCCGCCACGGCCGCGGGCCCGACCGTGGCCATGATGAGCACGATCCGCCCGGCGGGCAGCGCGGCGGCCGCGCCGTCCGGCCCGAACAGTGCGTGCTCGAGCTGGTCCGGGGTGGCCACCATGACCGCGGCCAGGTCGGCGGCGGCCACCGCGCCGGCGATGCTGGCCGCGGGCCGCACCCCGTCCCGGGCCAGGGCCGCGGCGCGCTCCGGCACGATGTCGTACCCGTGCACCTGATGCCCGGAACGGGCCAGGCCAGCCGCCATCGGCCCACCCATCGCGCCCAGGCCCAGCCAGCCGATCCGCATCAGGCGTCCTCCCGTGCTCGGTTCAGGATGTCCACGACCTGGGCCAGCGTGCCGTCGTCCCCGACGTTGCCGGCGAATACCACGTAGGGCAGCCCAGCCGCGGCCGGCGCCGCCTCGGCCGGGTGGAAGACCGAGATCAGCCCGGGGAACAGCTGGCCGGCCACCACCGCGCGGCGGATGCCCAGCCCGCGGGCCGCGACGTCGTGCGAGGTGATGCCGCCCTTGGCCACGATCCAGCCGGGCCGGGTGTGCAGTGTGTCCTGGGCCACTGTGTCCCTCACCACCGCGGCCAGCGCGGCGGACACGGTGCGCGCGATGGCCAGGCTGTCCGCCGGGTCGCGGCCCGGCACCACGGCCCGGCTGGTGTACAGCAGCACGTCCGAGTGGCGCAGCGCGGCCGCGGCCCGGCGGGCGGTGGCGGCGGCCACGCCGGCCGCGCCGGCCAGCACGGCGGGCACGTCCAGCTCGATGGCGGCCGGGCCGCCGCGGGCCCGCAGCACGGCCAGCTGCCGGCTGGTCCGGCCGACGTGCGAGCCGACCACGATGAGGCCCGGCTGGCCCGCCCGCGCCCGCCGGCCCGCGGGCCCGCCGGCCAGATCCGCGCACCGCGCAGTGGCGGCTGCGGGTCCTGGCCGGCCAGCGCCCGGACGAACGACGGCCCGGTGCGGAACAGGAACGCCTGGCCCGCCCGCTCGGCCAGCAGCACACCGTGCGCGACCGTGTCCAGGTCGGAGTACTCGGTGGCGTTGACCACCACCCAGCCGCCGCCGGGCACCCCGGCCAGCACCGCGCGGCCACCTGGTCCGGGCCGCCGAGCCGGATGTCGTCCAGGCTGATGCTGGCCACCTGGTCCGGCCGGATCGCCCCGCTGCTCCGTTCCGCGATGAACTCGCGCAGGTCCGACGCGCGGTAGCCGAACACCGGATCCCGGGCGAACTCCGTCTCGCCCACCGCGACCAGGCCGCGGCCGGCCCGGGCCCAGTGGATGTCTGCCGCGGTGACCCGGCCCGCCTCGATGAACGCCGGGATCAGCAGCACCCCGTCGAAGCCGTGGCCCAGGATCTCGCGGCGGGCCGCCTGCACCGCCGCCACTTCGGCCAGCACGTGCCCGCGCAGCGTTGAGTCGCTGCGGCTGACCAGCTGGATGCGCGCGCCACGCCGCTGCGCCACCGTGAGCAGGTCGCGGGCGGCGCGGGCGGTCAGCCGGGCCGCGGCCGGGCCGTCCAGGCTGCGCGTGTTGGTCAGCACGAAACACGCGGCCGCCGGGCCGGCCAGCGCGGCCTGGTACGCGGCCGGCTGGAGCACCGTCACCACCTCGAGGCCGTGCACCGCCTGCGAGCCAGTCGGGTCGTCGTCGAGGACACCGAGCAGCAGCCCGTCCGCGGCGCGCAGCGCCCGGACCGAGGCCCGGAGCGTGTGGTCATCCGGGCGGGCCGGCGGTAGCCCGGCGAACACCGCCGGCGCGGCCGGCAGGCTGTCCCGCAGCGACGGCCCCCTTCCGCTGTCTGACGGCCCATGATGGAGGGTGCGCGCTCACTGTAGCGGGAGGTGCGCGCACGGCAACACAGACCGCTGGACCCGGCGCGGCCGGCGGGCGGGGAACGGAGACGCCATGACGAACATTATGATCACCGGTGGGGCGGGTTTCCTGGGCGCCCGGCTGGCCCGGGACCTGCTGGCGGCCGGCTCGCTCGCGGTGGCGGGCGGTGCACCGCGGCCATTACAGCGGCTGGTCCTGGCCGACCAGGCACCAGTGCCCGCCGACCTGGCCGCGGACGGGCGGGTCAGCGCGCTGCGCGGCGACCTGGCCGCGCTGCTGCGGCCGGACGGCGCCGGCCGGGCCGCGCTCACCGGCGCCTCGGTGGTCTTCCATCTGGCCGCCGCGGTCAGCGCGGAATGCGAGGCCGACTTCGACCTCGGCATCCGGGCCAACCTGCGGGCCACCGAGGCGCTGCTGGCCGCGTGCCGCGCGGCAGGCACCCGGCCGGTGCTGGTGTTCGCCAGCTCGCTGGCCGTGTTCGGCAGCTCCCCCGACCACCCGCTGCCCGCCGTGGTGGACGACCAGACCATGCCCAACCCGCAGACCAGCTACGGAGTGCAGAAGGTCATCGGCGAGCAGTTGCTGGCCGACTACACCCGCAAGGGCTTCCTGCGCGGCCGGGCCGTCCGGCTGATGACCGTGTGCGTGCGCCCGGGGCGGCCCAACGCGGCCGCGTCCGGGTTCCTGTCCGGCATCATCCGCGAGCCGCTGGCCGGGCAGCGCGCGGTGTGCCCGGTGGACCCGCACACCGCGGTGGCGCTGTCCTCCCCGGCGCGGGCCCTGGCTGGGCTGCGGTGCGCGGCCGGAGCGTCCGGCGCGGCCTGGGGCGGCCGGAGCGCGGTCAACCTGCCCGCGCTCACCGTGACCGTGGGCGAGATGGTGGCCGCGCTGGAGCAGGCGGCCGGGCCGGCCGCGGCCCGGCTCATCGACTGGGTGCCCGACCCCGGGGTGACCCGGATCGTGACCGGCTGGCCGGCCCGGTTCCGCACCGAGCGGGCGGCCAGCCTGGGCCTGCTCCCGGACCTGGACTTCACCTCGGTGATCCGGGCTTACCGGGCCGAGACCCGGGCCTGAGCGCCGCCGGACCGGGCCGATTCGGCCACCGCGGCCAGCACACCCAGCCCGTGCAGCCCGGTGCGGAAGTCCGCGCACGGCGGCAGCCCGGTGATCCCGCCCACCTGGTCCAGGAAGGCGCGCGCCTGATAGCCGAACATGTCACCGGTGCCGTACCCGGCCCCCGCGGCGACCATGGGCAGGCCGTCCCGCAGGTACGGGTGCTCCGGGCCGGCCAGCACCCGGCGCGGGCCGTTGACGGCCGGCCGCGGGCCCGCCGTGGACACGGTGAACTCGCCCATCCGGTGCAGGTCGAACGCGGCCGAGCCGGCCGTGCCGAACACCTCGAAGCCGAGCCCGTCGGGCTGGCCGTGCGCCACCCTGGACACCGAGAACGTGCCCACCGCGCCGCTGGCGAACTGGCCGGTGAACACCGCGGCGTCCTCGTTCTGCACCGGGCCGGGCCGGCCGGTGCGCCCGGCCGGGCCGTGACCGGTGGTGGGGCCGGCCGGCACCGGCCGGCTGGCCAGCACGGTCCGCACCATGGCCCCGCTCACCGCGGTGAGCGGGCCGCACAGCTGCTCGGCCAGGTCAACCAGGTGGCTGCCCAGGTCGGCCAGCGCGCCGGAGCCGGTGCCGCCCTGATACCGCCAGCTCAGCGGCGTGGCCGGGTCCAGCGCGTAGTCCTCCCAGTACCGCCCGCTGAACTGGATGATCTCGCCGAGCTCCCGGCCGGCCACCAGCTCGCGGACCGCGCTGATGGCCGGGCACCGGCGGTACACGTAGCCGACCACGGCGACCAGGCCGGACGCTTCGGCGGCGGCCGTCATGGCCTGCGCGTCGGCGTACGAGGCGGCCAGCGGCTTCTCACACAGCACGTGCTTCCCGGCCGCCAGCAGCCCGGTCACCATGTCCCGGTGCAGATGGTTCGCGGTGGCCACGCTGACCGCGTCCACGTCCGGGGCCGCGGCCACCTCCGCCCAGTCCGGCTCGGCCCTGGTGTACCCGTAGCGGCGGGCTACGTCCGCGGCCCGCGAGCGGTCGGTGTCCGCCACCGCGACCAGCCGCACCCCGGGCCGGTCCAGGCCGAACAGGGTGGACGCGGCGCGGTAGGCGGCCGCGTGCGCCCGGCCGGCCAGGCCGGCGCCGATCACGGCCACCCCGGTTGATCCCCGGTCAGTCATAGAACCCGGGCCGGCCCTTCATCAGCACCGGCGTGCGCTGGCCCGAGCCGAGCGCGGCCAGCGCCGCCTGGGCCACCGCGGCGGCGGCGTAGCCGTCCCAGCAGGACGGCCCGGCGGCCTGCCCGCCGGGCACCGAGTTCACCCAGTCCTGGAGCTCGGCGTCGTAGGCCCGCGCGAACCGGGTCCGCCAGTCGGCGGGCACCGGCGCGCTGGCTGTGCCGCCGCGGCGCAGCACCGGTGCGGCCGGGGCGGGCAGCGACACCGTGCCGGTCTCGCCGACCAGCTCGCACCGGATGTCGTAGCCGTACTGGCAGTTGACGAATATCTCGACGTCGACGTGCACCCCGGCCGCGGTCTCCATGAGCAGGACCTGCGGATCCTGCAGCTGGCTGGGCGCGTAACCGCTGCGCCGGGCGGCCACCACGGACAGCGCGGTCACCTCGTCCGCGAGCAGCCACCGGATGATGTCCATCTCGTGCACGGCCGAATCCGTGACCGGCATGTCGCTGGTGAACCAGGGCGGCGACACGGCGTTCCGGTGCACGCAGTGGGCCAGCAGCGGGGTGCCGATCAGGCCGTCCGCCACGGCCCGCTTCATGGCCTGGTAGCCCTCGTCGTACCGGCGCATGAAGCCGACCTGGACCAGCCGGCGGCCACCCGCCAGCTCCGCCTCCACGATGCGCAGGCACGCCTCCGGGGTCGGGGCCAGCGGCTTCTCGCAGAAGACCGGCTTCCCGGCCCGGATCGCGGCCAGCACGAACTCCTCGTGGCTGGGACCGGACGAGGTGACCAGCACGCCGTCGACCGACCCGGAGCCGATCACGTCGTGGCCGCCGGCCAGCGGCAGCGCGCCGGGCACCGACCGCGCGAGCTGCCGGGCGCGGCCGGGATCGGCGTCCGCTACCGCGGTCACCTGGGCGCCGGCCAGCACGCCGGTCAGCCGGCGGGCGTGCTCCTGCCCGATCATGCCCGCCCCGATGATGCCGACCCGGACCGTCATGGCCGCATCCCGGGCGGCACGGACAGGCCACAGCCGGCCAGGTAGTCCCTGGTCCGGGTGGCGATGGGCAGCGGCACGCCCGGGCCGCACGGGTACAGGTCCTGTTCCACGATCACGAACAGCGGCACGTCCAGCCCGGCCAGCGCGCGGATCACCGCGGCCGGGTCGGGCACGCCGGCGGGTGGCTCCACGCACACCCCGCGCTGGACCGCCGCCCCGAACGACAACCCTTCCGCGCGCACCTGGTCCAGCACGGCCGGGTCCATCTGCTTGATGTGCACGTATCCGACGCGGTCGCCGTACCGCCGGATCAGGTCGAGGGCGTCGCCGCCGCCGTAGGCCACGTGCCCGGTGTCCAGGCACAGCGATACCCAGCGCGGGTCGGTGCCGTCCAGGAACCGCTCGATCTCGGGTTGCGTCTGGATGTGCGTGTCCGCGTGCGGGTGCAGGCACAGCCGCACGTCATAGGCGTTAAGCAAAATCTGGCCCAGCTCGTTGGCGGCGGCGGTGAGCGCGGCCCACTGCGCGGCGCCGAGCTGCGCTGGCTCGGTGAACGCGCCGCTCTTCTCGTCCCGGAACAGCGGCGGGATGAAGACCAGGTGATGTGCGCCCGCCGCGGCGGTCAGCGCGGCCACCCGGCGGGTGGTGGCGAGCATGTCCGCCCAGTCCTGCGGCCGGTGCAGCGCGCCGAACACGGTCCCGCCGGAGACCCTGAGACCGCGCCGGCCCGCCTCCTCGGCCAGCCGGGCCGGGTCGGTCGGCAGGTAGCCATACGGGCCCAGCTCGAACCACTGGTACCCGGCCGCCACCAGCTCGTCCAGGAACCGGGAGTACGGGACCTGGCGATCGTCGGCGGGGAACCACACACCCCACGAGTCCGGGGCGCTGCCCAGGCACAGGTTGGCGGCCACCGGCGGCGCCGCGGCGGGCTGCGGCACGGCTGACATCACTCGCTTCCTTCCGGTCGCGGCCGCCCCGGGCCCGGGTCAGCGGCCAGGAACTGGCGCTGGCCGGCCTTGGCGGCCTGGTATGCCTGGCGGGCCTGGCCGGTGGCGTCCAGCCCGGACACCTCGGCCACCGGCACGTCCCACCACGCCTCGCTGGACGGGGCGGGCGCCAGCGGGTCGGTCTCGATCTGGACCAGCACCGGGCCGGGATGCCGGCTGTCCCGGGCCTCGCGCAGCGCGTCACGGAACTCCGTGATCCGCTGGGCACGCCACACCCGGGCCCCCAGGCTTGCCGCGTTGGCGGCCAGGTCGACCGGCAGCTCTCCCCCGTCCAGCTGCCCGGTGGCCGGGTCGCGGTACCGGTACCGGGTACCGAACCTGGCCGCGCCGACCGTCTCGGACAGCGCGCCGATCGAGGCGAAACCGTGGTTCTGC
This sequence comes from uncultured Actinomycetes bacterium, assembly GCA_963834515.1. Taxonomy (GTDB): domain Bacteria; phylum Actinomycetota; class Actinomycetes; order Streptosporangiales; family Streptosporangiaceae; genus RYN-230. Next base: position 1,579,197 of record CAWICB010000007.1, read on the forward strand.
ACCAGCACCACGATGAGCTTGATCCCCTCCTGCACGGCGGTGACCAGCTCGGTGCACATCATTAGGTAAGACCCGTCGCCGACCAGCACGTACACGTCACGGTCCGGCGCAGCCAGCTTGACCCCGAGGCCGCCCGCGATCTCGTAGCCCATGCACGAGTAGCCGTACTCGGCGTGGTAGCCCTTGGCGTCCCGGGTGCGCCACAGCTTGTGCAGGTCGCCGGGTAGCGACCCGGCCGCGCACAGCACCACGTCGCGCGGCCCGGAGACCTCGTTGACCACGCCGATCACCTCGGACTGAGCGGGCCTGGGCTGATGCCCGAGCGTGTACGCGCGGGTCACGGCCCGGTCCCAGTCCGCGGCCAGCCGGGCCGCCTGGTCCTGGTACCCGGGCGCGGTGGCCCAGCCGGCCAGGGCCTGGCGGAGCGCGCGCAGTCCTTCGCGGGCGTCCGCTACCAGCGCGGTGCCCGCCTGCTTGGCCGCGTCCGGCGCGGCCACGTTGACGTTGACGAACCGGGCCCCGGGATCGGCGAACGCGGTCTGCGAGGCGGTGGTGAAGTCGGTGTAGCGGGTGCCGACGCCGATGATGACGTCGGCGCGGTGCGCCATCCGGTTGGCCGCGGTGGTCCCGGTGCTGCCGATGGCGCCCACCGCCAGCGGGTGGTCGTAGCGCAGCGCACCCTTGCCCGCCTGCGTCTCGGCGACCGGCACGCCGGTGGCCTCGGCGAACTCCCGCAGCTCGCCGGTGGCCCCCGAGTAGATCACCCCGCCGCCCGCTACCAGCAGCGGGCGGGCCGCGGCCCGGATCACGGCCGCCGCGCGGTGCACCGCGGCGGGCTCGGGGGCCGGCCGGGCCACCGGCCAGATCCGCGGCGCGAACAGCTCCCCCGGCCAGTCGTGCGCTTCGGCCTGCACGTCCTGGGGCAGGGCCAGCGTGACCGCGCCGGCCTGCGCCGGGTCGGTCAGCACCCGCATCGCCGCGAGCAGGGCGGACGGCAGCTGCTCGGGCCGCCAGATCCGGTCGAAGAACACTGATACCGGGCGCAGCGTGTCGTTGACCGACACGTCGTAGCCGGCCGGATGCTCGAGTTCCTGCAGCACCGGCCGGGCGGGCCGGGTCGCGAACACGTCGCCGGGCAGCAGCAGCACCGGCAGCCGGTTGATGGTGGCCAGCGCCGCCCCGGTGACCATGTTGGTCGCGCCGGGCCCGACCGAGGACGTGCAGGCCCAGGTTTGCAGCCGGTCGCACATCCGCGCGTAACCGGCCGCGGCGTGCACCATGGCCTGCTCGTTGCGGGCCAGCACGTAGCGCAGCCCGCCGGCCGCTGGCCCGGCTTCCAGCAGGGCCTGGCCGAGGCCGGCCAGGTTGCCGTGCCCGAAGATGCCGAAACAGCCGGCGAACAGCGGGCGGGTGGCGCCGTCCCGCTCGCTGCGCTGCGCGGCCAGGAACCGGACCACCGCCTGGGCCACGGTGAGCCTGGTCATGCCGGCCGCCCGGGCTGGCCAGGCTGGCCGAACGGCAGTCTTGGGTCTGCCTGCTGCCCGGCCCAGCTGCCGCGCACCCAGGCGTGCGCCGGGTCGTCGCAGCTCAGCCACGCCCGCTCCGGGCCAGGCCCGGCCATCACGTTGAGGTAGTACATGTCGTATCCCGGGGCCGCCATCGACGGGCCGTGCCAGCCGTGCGGGATCAGCACCACGTCGCCGGTGCGGACCTCGGCCAGCAGGTCGGCCGGGCGGTCCGCAGTGCCGTAGACGCGCTGGAAGCCGGAGCCGGGCCGCAGCGCGCCGCCCGGGCCGGGCGGCCCGGGCGCGATCTCGAAGTAGTAGATTTCCTCCAGCACCGTCTCCCCTGGGCGCTCCTGGTCATGCTTGTGCGGCGGGTACGACGACCAGTTGCCGGCCGGGGTGAGCACCTCGCAGGCCATCAGCCGGATGGCCGGGAACGCGCCCGGCATGCAGAACCCGTTCACCTGCCGGGAGCACGAGCCGGCCCCGCGCAGCTCGACCGGGACGCCGGCGGCAGTGCCGTACCGGGCCTGCCCCGGTGGTCTGGCCGCGGCCGCGGCGGGCTGGCCGGCGGCGCCCCGGACCCACGCGCTGGGCAGCGCGAAACGCCCGCCGTGCTCGCTGCGGATCCCGGCTGCGCAGCCTGGCGGCAGGTAGGCGAAGTCGGTCACCCCGGCGAACACGCTGGGCCGGCCAGCCAGCTCCAACCGCTGGCCGGCGCAGTGCACGGTGGCCGAGCCGGCCAGCGGCAGCACCAGCATCTCCGCCGCCCCGGTGCTGAGCTCGCACGAGCCGCCGGCCGGGAGGCCGAGCACGCGCAGCCCGGCGTACGACCAGCCCGCCCGCCCGGGCGTCAGGCTGACCTGGTACCGGCCGTCGGCCAGCCGGCCAGCCGGCCAGTGCAGTGTGCTCTCCATGCTGCCCCCTGGGCGCACCGGGACCGGGGCGGCGGACGGGAACCCCCAGCTCACAGCAGGCTCACCGCGGCATCCACCGCACCAGCCACGTCGTGGTCGGCGGGATACAGCAGTGACCGCCCCGCCACGATCCCTCTGACGTTAGGCAGTTGCAGCGCCTTCCGCCAGTCCGTGAAGACCGCGCCCGGATCGGCCGGCACCTCGCCGCCGAGCAGCAGGACGGGCAGCGTCGACGCGGCCACCACGTGTTCCATGTCGGCCACCACCGGCAGCTTGAGCCAGGTGTAGGCCGAGGACGTGCCCAGCCCGGAGGCCACCGTGACGGCCCGGATCATGGCCCCCGGCGAGAGGTCGTTGCGCGCCCGGCCGTCGACCCGCCGGGCCATGAACGGCTCGACCATGGCCACCAGCTGGCGGGCGGCCAGCTCGCTGACCGCGCCCGCGCAGGCGTGCAGCGCGGCAGCGGTGGCCGGGTCGTCCGGGTCGATGCGCAGCAGCATCTTGCCGCCGGCGAAGCCCATCCGGTCGAGGGCCGCCGCGTCGTATCCGGTGAACCGGTCGTCGATCTCGAACACGGTGCCGGCCAGCCCGCCCCGGTTCATCGAGCCGATCACCACCTTGCCGTCCAGCGCCCCGAGCAGCAGCAGGTCCTCGAGCACGTCGGCGGTGCCGAGCACGCCGCCGACCCCGGGCCGGGCCAGCGCGGTGCACAGCCGCTCCAGCAGGCTGGCCCGGTCGGCCATGGCCAGCCGCTGGCGGCCCGCCTGCAGCGCGCCGCGGGCCGGGTGATCGGCCGCGATGAGCACCAGGCGCCCGGCCGGCCCGAGCACGGCGCCGGGCCGGGCGCGGCAGGCCGCGGCCTCGGCCACCGCCGCGGGCCGGCAGGCCCGGGCCTGCCTGACCTCGGCCAGCCGGTCAGCGAACCGCCGCTCAGCGAACCGCGGGTCAGCGGGCATCGGGCTGCCTGGCCAGGAGCTGCTCGACCTCGGCCGTGGTGGGCATGGCGTCGGCGCAGGCCAGCCGGGACGCCACGATGGCGCCCGCGGCGTTGGCGAACCGGACGGCCGGCCCGGTGTCCCAGCCGGCCAGCAGGCCGTGGCACAGCGCGCCGCCGAACGCGTCGCCGGCGCCGAGGCCGTTGACCACGTCCACCGGTACCGGTGGCACGGCGGTCGTCCCGGCGCGGCCGGCCGCCAGCACCCCGTCCGGGCCCTGCTTAACCACGGCCAGGTCCACACCGTGGGCCAGCAGCGCCGCGGCGGCCCGCGCCGGGTCCCGCTCGGCCACCGCGGTCTCGCACTCGTCCAGGTTGCCGACGGCGACCGTGGCGTGCTCCAGGGCCGCCTGCATCCACCGCCTGGCCTCGTCCCGGGACGGCCAGAACACCGGCCGGTAGTCGAGGTCGAGCACGGTTATCCCGGCCCGGCCGCGGGCCCGCAGCGCGGCCAGCGTGGCCGACCGGCTGGGCTCGGCGGACAGCCCGGTACCGGTCACCCAGAACACGCCCGCCGCCCGGATCGCAGCCAGGTCCAGCTCACCGGGCCGGATCTCCAGATCGGGCGCTTTCGGGTAGCGGTAGAAGTAGATCGGGAAATGGTCCGGCGGGAAAATCTCGCAGAACGTGACCGGGGTGGGCAGCCCGGGCACCGCGGTGACGAACCGGTCGTCCACCCCGAAGCCGCGCAGCGCCCGGTGGATGAACTGGCCGAACGGGTCGGCCCCGGTGCGGGTGATCACTGCGGCGCGGCGGCCCAGCCGGGCCGCGGCCACCGCCACGTTGGTGGCGCTGCCCCCGAGGTACTTGCCGAACGTGGTCACGTCGGCCAGGCCGACCCCACTCTGCAGCGGATACAGATCGACTCCCACCCGGCCCATGGTCAGCACGTCCAGCACCACCGGCGCGGCCGGGCCGGGCCGGCCCGGTGCGCTGATGCTGCCGGGCCCGCCTGCCATGAGTGCTATGTAACGTCGCTGGTCAGGCAGTGTCAACACTTTGTCCTGACATACTGACTATCTCCATAGGATGCTCGCTGCGGCCAGCTGATACGCCTAGAAGCAGCAGCTAGATGCACCAGCTTGCCCAGCACGGATCGCTGTACAGTAAGTCCTGTCATATTGACTAACTGCCGCTGAGGTAAGGCAGGCTGCCGGTGCGGTCCACCCTTGGCCCGATCCCGCTCGACCGGACCAGCCCGGTCCCGCTGTACTTCCAGGTCGCCCAGCATCTGGAGCACGCCATCGAGAGCGGCGAGCTTCCCCCGGGCGCCCAGCTGGAGAACGAGGTGCAGCTGGCCGAGCAGCTCGGCCTGTCCCGGCCCACCATGCGGCGCGCCATGCAGTACCTGGTGGACCGGGGCATGCTGGTCCGCAAGCGGGGCATCGGCACCCAGGTCGTGCAGGCCAAGGTGAAGCGGCCGGTCGAGCTGTCCAGCCTGTGGGACGACCTGGCCAGCCGCGGCCAGCAGCCGACCACCACCGTGCTGGCCAACACCGCGGAACAGGCGTCCGCCGAGGTGGCCCGCCAGCTCGGCGTGGCCGAGGGCACCCCGGTGACCGTGCTGGACCGGCTGCGCTTCGCCCGCGGCGAGCCGCTGGCCCGGCTGCGGAACTACCTGCCGCCCGGCCTGGTCCCCGGGCTGGCCGACGACACGCTGCAGCGGCAGGGCCTCTACCAGCTGCTCCGCTCCGGCGGCGTGACGCTGCACGCGGCGGCGCAGACGATCGGCGCCCGCGCGGCCACCCCGGCCGAAGCCCGGCTGCTCGGCGAGACCCGGGGCGCGCCGCTGCTCACCATGGAACGCACCACCTACGACGACCAGGGCCGGGCCGTCGAGTACGGCACGCACATCTACCGCGCCTCGCGGTACTCCTTCGAGCTCGCGCTGCTGGCCCGCTGAGCGGCAGGCTCCCCGGCCGGCCCGGTGGCTGGCTTCTCGGCGGCCGGCTCCCGGGCCGGCCCGGTGGCCGGCTTCTCGGCGGCTGGCTCCCCGGCCACCGCGGCCAGGCCGGGCAGGTCCGGGCCGGCGCGCAGCCGCGCAGTGTAGATCGAGTACCCGTCGATCTTCCGGGCGATGACGGTGGCGGTGACCGTGGCCGCGATCATCGGGATCAGCAGCGAGAAGCCGCCGTGGCTGAGTTCCAGGGTCAGGGCCAGCCCGGCCAGCGGTGCCTGCATGGCCGCGCCCAGCATGGCCGCCGCGCCGACCAGCGCGTACGCCCCCGCCGGTGAGCCGGGCCAGGCCAGGCTCCAGATGATCCCGGCCGCCCCGCCCAGCATGGCCCCGGTGCTCAGCGTGGGCGTGAACAGCCCGCCGGACGCTCCGCTGCCCAGGCACAGGGCGGTGACCAGCGGCTTGAGCGCGAACAGCGCGAGCAGCAGGACCAGCCCGTCCCGGCCCAGGAACGCGTCGTGCGCCATGTCCTTCCCGTTGCCGAACAGCTGCGGGTAGGCCAGCCCGGTCAGGCCCAGGATGCCAAACGCCAGCACGGGCGCGATGATGGCCGCCTTGTTCCGGGCCTGATGGTGCGAGACCCAGCCGATCAGCCGGATGTAGCCGCTGGCGATCAGCCCGATCAGCGGCCCGGCGATCAGCGCCCAGGCCAGCAGCGGCACGGTGAAGTGGTAGCTGGGCACGTCCAGGTAAGTGGCCCGGGCCGGCAGGTACAGCCAGCCCACGGCGGTGGCGATGGCCGAGCAGGCCAGTGCGGGCAGCACCACCGGCACGGTGACGCTGCCCAGCATGACCTCCGCGGTGAACAGCGCTCCGGCCAGCGGCACGTTGTACACCGCGGCCAGGCCAGCCCCGCCCCCGCAGGCCATCAGCAGCCGCCGCTGCGCCGGTGACAGCCCGGCCCAGCCGGCCAGCACGCTGGCCGACGCGCCGCCCATCAGCTTGGGCGCGTTCTCCCGGCCGATCGACGCACCCATCCCGATGACCAGTTCGGAGAGGACCGAGGTGCCCAGCGAGCGGCGGAACGACAAGTGCGCCCGGCTGCCCCACACCACGTCGTCGAGCTCGGACTTCTCCCCCTTCGTGTACCGGCGGAGCAGATACCAGCCGGCCCCGCCGACCGCCCCGGCGACCAGCAGCACGGCGATCCGGCGCAGCCCCGGCGTGTGCTCGACGGCCGCCTCCAGCGTGCCGCTGTGATAGCCGAACGCCAGGTGCTGCACGCTGAACAGGATGAACATCATCAGGATCCCGAATAGCCCGGCCGCGACCCCGGTCAGCGCGAGCATGGCCCAGAACACCGGGCTGAGCGCCGCGTCGCCGTCGCCGGTCACGTTGGGCTGCTCGGTGGCACCGCGGCCGGACGGCAGCCGCCGGCTGATCAGCGGTGGCGGGACGCGCACCCGGCCGGCCGGGCGTGGCCGTGCCTCGGCCTTAGTCCCGCCCGCCGCGGTGGCCGCCCCGGCGCCCCCCGCCACCCCGGCCGCAGTGGCTGTCCCGGCCGGACACGCAGCCCGGGCCGCGGTGGCTGTCCCGGGCGCACACGCAGCCCGGGCCGCGGTCGCTGCGCCCGCCGCAGCGGCTGCTCTGGCCGCACTCAGCCAGCCCGCCGCCCGGGCCAGGCTGGGTATGGCCCAGCGCCGCCGTGCCGCGGCAGGCCACACCATCGCGCTCCCTCGCGGGTCCTGGGACGAAGCCCGCTGGCCACCCGCCAGCGGGAAAGTACTTCTGAAACAGAAGTATATCGGCACCCGCCGGTCCCCCGCCCCGCCCGTCCCGCCGCCCATCGGCCCCGCCCCGCGCCCCCCGCGGGCCCTGCCCCGCCCCGCGGGACGGGCCGTCCCGCGGGCCGCCCCGTCCCGCGGCCCCGCCCCGTCCCGCGGGACCGGCCGTCCCGCGGCCCTGCCCCGTCCCACAGCCCCGCCCCCTCCCGCAGCCCCCGCCGTCCCGCGGCCCCCGCCCGGCCCGTCCCGCCGCCTGGCCACCGGGCCTGCCCGCGCCCGCCCAGCCCGCCGGTCCTGACCGCATGGTTGTTTCATTCACGCGGTCCCAGCCGCATGAATGAAACAACCATGCGGTAGCCCGGCCGGATCCGGCCGAGTGGCTGAAACATTGGTGTGGTCGCGGGACGCCGGTATGGGCTCAGCTGGCGGGCGGCGGGTTGCCGATGGTGACCAGGCGGGGCTGGTCCAGGTCCGGGCCGACCGTGCTGAGTACCCAGCCGTCGGTGGCCGGCGACGGTGCCGCGGCCAGGCAGAACCGTCCCCAGCACGTGCTCAGGCCCGGCACCCACACGTCGGCGAGCCAGCCGAACGGGAGTTCCGCCGCGATGCCGTCCGGGTCGCGGGTCAGCTTCGGCGGCCGACCTTCGGGGATCATGGTCAGCGTCACCCGGAACCAGCCCGCACCGGCGGCCGCCCCGCCGCCAGGCCTGGCCCCAGCCGCCCGGGCTTGCCGGGCCCGCAGCTGATGGTGGCGGCGGAAGTGGGCCACCTCCCCGGACCGGAAGGACCGGGCCAGGTAGTAGTCGGCCACGATCGCCTGCGCCATGCCCGCCGTGAGCGCGCCCACCGCGACCAGCGCGTGCGCCGTCACGTCCATCGGCGACTCCCACGCCTGGCCCTGCTCGCCCCGGCTGTCCAGCAGCATGGTTTCGCCGGCCAGCCGCAGGTACAGTTCCGCGTCGAACTCGGCCACCCAGTCATGCTCCCACGCCGAACCGGGTCACCCGGCGGATCAGCCGGGTGGCTGGCTGTCCCGCAGCTCGCGCCAGCCTTCGGGGCTCATCGAGTAGTTGCGGACGCTGCCCCCGACGAACCACCGCCAGGCGGCCGGCTCGGCCAGGGTGGCCACCGCGGCCATGGCCACCGGAACGCCGGCCAGCGGATCCCCGGCCAGCGGGGTCAGCTCCTCGGCGCTGCCCTGGTAGGCGCCGGCCTGCCGGACGGCCGCCAGCAGCTCACCGGCCACCGGCCAGCGGCGGCCGGTGCGCTGCGCGGCGCCCAGCACGGCCAGCAGCAGCTGGTGGGTCAGCACGCCATCCCGGCCGGCCGGCTGCGGCGCCGGCCTAACGCCGCGGGCCAGTTCCAGCAGCGGGCCGACCAGGTCGACCCCGGCCCGCCTGGCATTGGCCGGCTCGACCAGGCGGGGATTGATGTCGATGTAGCGCAGCCCCTGATCGGTGCGGATGGCGTCGGCCGCCAGCGCGCCGTGCCAGCCGAGGTGGCGGCCGAGCCGCTGCAGGCCCTCGCGGGCGGCGGCCAGCGCGAGGCTGCGCTTATGGCTCGCCCCGCCGCCCGCGCCCTCGTGCACCCGCACGGTGGCGTGCCAGGCGACCAGCTCCCCGGCGGCGAACACGCCCTGCGTCATGAGCAGCGGCCCGGCCGCCGGCACCTGGGCCAGCAGGCCGCCGATGCGGAACGCCCCGGCGTCCGCCGCCGCCGACACCGCCCGGGCGGCTCCGGCCCGGTCGTCAGCCCGGTACACGCCGCTGGTCGCGGTGCCGATGGGCAGCTTGAAGAACACCGGGAACCGGTCCCACGCGGCGGCTTCCTCCGGGGTGCGCAGCACGGTGAACTCCGGCTGCGGCAGGCCGGCCGCGGCCAGCGTCGCGGCGGCCGAGATCTTGTCCTGAACCTGGGCCAGCGCGGCGAACGGGGGCACCACGGTGCGTACCCCGGCCTGCTCCAGCAGGCTGGCCCGGGCGGCCAGCACCGCCACCTGCTCCTGGGTGGGCAGCAGCACATCAATGCGCGCGTCCCGGTACACGCGCAGCGCCGCGCCCAGCCACGGCAGCGGCCCGGCGCTGTACGCCGGGACCCGCCACACCCGGCGGACCCGGCGGGTGAACCGGGCCAGGCAGATCGGGTCCGGGGACAGCACGTGCACGACATGGCCGCCGTCGGCGAGCTGGGTAGCGGCCTGGCGGGCAGTGAGGCCGGACCCGTCGCTCAGAAGTACGCGCATGGTCGTGCGCGATCGTACCGCCGGCACGCGGCCGCGGCCGCGTGCTGCTCGTGCTAGTAGTGGACGGCACGTTCAGGGAACAGGAGGCAATCATGGAGCTTGGCCTGCGCGGCCGCCGTGCGGTGATCACCGGGGGCAGCCGGGGCATCGGGTTCGCGATCGCCGAGGCGCTGGCTGCTGAGGGCGTGGCGGTCGGCCTCATCGCCCGGGACGCCGGCGGCCTGGCCGACGCGGCGGACCGGCTGAGGCCCCGCGGGGTACCGGTGGCCACCGCGCCGGCCGACGTCATGGACCCGGCAGCACTGCACCAGGCGGTGGACGACATCGCCGGGCAGCTCGGCGGCCTGGACCAGCTGGTCGCGAACGCCGGCGGCACGGTCGGCACCGGCAACCTGACCAGCGCCGGGCCGGGTGAGTTCACCGGCACGTTCGCGCTGAACGGCGGCCATGCCGCGGAGCTGATCCGGGCCGGGCTGAGCCACCTGCGCGCGGCGGGTGGCGGCGCGGTCGTCATCGTCGCGTCCATCACCGGCCTCCGCCCGGCCCCGCGCACCGCCTACGCGGCGGCCAAGGCCGCGGAGATCCAGCTGGCCGCGACCGCCGCGCAGGAACTCGCGCCGGACCGGATCCGGGTCAACGCGGTCAGCCCGGGATCGATCATGTTCCCGGGCGGCGGATGGGACCAGTTCCGCCGGGACAACCCCGAGGAGTTCGCCACGTTCCTGGCCACCCAGTTCCCGTTCGGCCGGCTCGGCCACCTGGCGGAGGTGGCCGACGTGGTGACGTTCCTGCTGTCCGACCGGGCCTCCTGGGTCACCGGCAGCAATATCGTCGTGGACGGCGGGCAGCGCTACCCGAGCGCCCGCCAGTTCAGCTGACCGGGCAGGACATCCCGATGACCGGGGCACACCCCGGCGCGCTTGCCGCCGGGCCGCCGCCGGTGACGCTGCGGCGGGCCCGGGGGCCGGATCTGCCTGCGGCGCCGCGCACCGCTGCTACCAGCGGCCCGGCTTCGTCGCCTCGCACGAGGGCAGGAAACCTTCCTTCGCAACGACCGGGCGGCGCTGCCCGGGCCGAGCCGGCACGATGATCGTGGCGGCTGGCCGGGCGGCCGTCCCGGCCGCGCCTGCCCCGTCCGGCAGGCCGAGCACCTGGCAGCGGCGCAGCCCGTGCCGCACCCACAGCGCGGCCGTCCACGCACACAGCAGCGCGTCGATCAGATCCTCGCGGTGCTTGTAGGCGGCGTCGCCGAGCGGTGACGGCTCGGCGGCCAGCCGCCGGGTGACCGGGCTGGAGTCCAGCCGCAGCGGCGGGTCGGCGCCGGCCAGCCCGCCGAGCCGGCGGATCAGCTCGTCGCAGTTGGCCGCACGCTCAGGGCGCCATTCGGCCGTGGGCAGTGACCGCGGCTTGCGCTTGTACCGGGGCCGCTCCCGGTCGTAGCCGAGTTCGGCCGCGCCAACCAGAGTGCAGAACGGGTAGCTCTCCGACATCACCCGCCCGCCGGCCGGCGGCCCGTCGCTGCCGTCGGAGTACCGCCAGCCGGCCTGCTCGGCCAGGCTGAGCAGCCGGACGCCGGCTAGCCGCGGCGAGCGTGTGTTGGTGCTGTGCGCGCTGACCTTCCATGCGCCGTACCGCTGCCCGACCTGGGTTTCGCACCACCGCTGGCCGGCCGGGTTGCGCACGATCAGGGACGCGTCCACGAACATCACCGCGTCCGCACCGCCCGCCGCGGCCTGCGCCCAGGCCAGGGTGTCCGGCACGCCGCGGGTCCAGCCGGCGTCCAGGACACAGCCGGCCAGGTCGAGCACGGCCACCCCGGTCTCGTTGGCCGCAGGCCGGCGCGGCCCTCCCGCCAGGCGAGGTCCACGCCCAGGAAGCGGGTCACTGCCATCCCGCGAATTTTATGTAACTCCGGCCTGGCGGGCTGGCTAGGCTGGCCGGGTGGCCCGCCGGTTCGACACCATCCGCACCGACCGCCTGCTGATGCGGCGCTGGCGGGACTCGGACCGGGCGCCGTTCGCCGCGATGAACGCCGATCCGGAGGTCATGCGGTTCTTCCCGGCCACCCTGGACCGGCTGGCCAGCGACCGGCAGGCGGACCGGATCGAGGCCCTGTTCGGCGAGCAGGGTTTCGGGCTGTGGGCCCTGGAGGTGCCCGGCACCGCCGAGTTCATCGGGTTCACCGGCCTCAACCCGATGCCCGCTGGCGTGCCCGGCGCGGGCGGCATGGAGATCGGCTGGCGGCTGGCCCGGCCGGCCTGGCATCAGGGCTACGCCAGCGAGGCGGCCACGGCGGCGGTGGACGTTGCCTTCAACGGGGCCGGCCTGGCCGAGCTGTGGTCGATGACGGCCACCGCCAACGAGCCGTCCCAGGCGGTGATGCGCCGGATCGGCATGACCCGGTCCAGCTACTTCGACCATCCGGCCGTCGAGCCGGGCCACCCGCTCCGCCGCCACGTGCTCTACCGGCTGCCCCGGCCCGGCCGGGAGGATGGTGTGTGTGGCGCAGACTGACCTGAAGCTGTGGCGGCCGGACTGGGCCAGCCAGCTGGCTGGCCATGGCTGCGTGCTGTGCCAGCTCATCGGTGTCCCGGACAACGACTGGGGCCGCCGGTTCTTCACCGGCCGCTACGCGGACGCGTACCTGCCCAAGGCCGGGTCGGTGGCCGGGTACACGGTAGTGCTGTGGAACGGCCGGCATGTGGCTGAGCCGACCCAGCTCACCCCGGCCGAAGCGGGCGGCTGGTGGCAGGACGTGCTGCGGGTCGGCGCGGCGCTGGAGCGGGTAGTGGAGCACGCCAAGATGAACTACCAGATGCTCGGCAATACCGTGCCGCACCTGCACGCGCACATCGTGCCCCGGCCGCTGGCCGACCCGGCCCCGCACCGGCCGCTGCCCTGGTCCTATCTGGACGACGGCCGCCAGGACGAGCACGTGGTAGCCGGCTTCGCGCAGCGGCTGGCGGCGGTGCTGGGCCAGCCCGGCCCGGCTGGCTAAGCCCCCGGGAGGGTGAGACTGACCAGGGCCTGGCGGACGCTGGCGATCCGGTCCTCATCCCAGTCCACCGCGGGATCGGGCTCCAGCAGGGCCGCGGCGATGCTGCCCAGGCCCAGCGCGGGCAGCGACCACTGGCCGGTGCCGTCCGCCCCGAACGGGCTGGCCGCGACGCGCTGCGCGGCGATCTCGGGCATGGGCAGGGCCAGCACGACCAGCCCGCGCATGGTGCCGGAGAGCAGGGTGGCCAGGGTGTCGAAGGTGACCCCGGATTCCGGGTGCAGCCGGTAGCCGAACAGCGTGGTGAGCTGCCGCCAGGCCGCCGCCACCCGGGCCATCCGGTCCCGCTCGGACCGGGCCAGCTCCGCCTGGACCTGGTCGCGCAGCGCCCCGTCGGCCAGGCTGAGGAACGTGGCGTGCAGCGCGATGTACGTCCGCCAGGCCGGCGACCCGTATAGCGCCTCGAAGTCCAGCACGGCCAGCTGGCGGAACAGCTCCAGCAGCAGCCGGTGCCGCAGCTCCGGGGTGTCCAGCCAGTCCAGGTGCCCGGCCACCACTTCGTGCAGCAGGGCCAGCTCGTCGTGCGCAATGTTCGGGGTGGCGTCCTTGGCCAGCTCTTTCACCAGGTCGCTGAAGAACAGGTCCTTGTACGGCCAGCGCCGGTAGACCGCGCTCCGCGAGACGTCCGCGTCGCGGATGACGTCCTCGAAGCTGATGTGATCCAGGCTCACCGTCAGCCCGGTGCGGTGCACCATGGCCACGGCCGCGCGCAGCATCCGCTGCTCGGTCTCCCGGTCGGTCAGCCGGCGCCCGCGCCGGGCCAGCCCGGTCGGCGCCTGCGCCCCGTCCCGCACCGCGCACCTGCCTCGCAGAAAGGAACTCTGGGTTCCAAGTTCGGTATCTGCCATTTTAGCAGGCCGGCCCGCGTGGCGGTGGTGGCCGGCCCGCGTGGCGGCGCTGGCCGGGCGGGGCTCAGCGGCCGGGCGGCGGGCGGCTCAGCGGCCAGGCGGCGGGCTCAGCGGCCAGGCGGCGGGCTCAGCGATGGCGGCGGGACGGGATGACCGCCCCAATCAGCCAGAGCACCGGGAAGATGAAGCCGATCAGGCCGAGGATCCAGTGCCCCTTGCGGAACGTCATGATGCACACGGTAAACAGCAGCACCACGTAGATGACCGACAGCAGTATCCAGCCCATTTGCGCTCAGCTCCCCCTTCGGACCTTCCGGGCAGGTCCATGCCAGATGGCACCCGGGGCACCGGGCCGCCGTGACCAGTGTCGGCCAGCGCCGCCCGGCCGGGCTCATCCGCAACGGATGAATGTCATGCCATGCCCGGACCCGGCGGCGGGTCGCCGTGCAGCGCGCGCAGCGACCGCGCGAACGTGTACAGGCGGCTGCGCGAGATCTCGTTCTGGTCCGGGGCGGCGCCAGGGGCCCGTTCGGCGTCCATGGCCGAGCGGACCCCCTGCAGCGCGGCGAGCACATCGTCCACCCGGGCCCGGCTGTCCTCGTCCGGGGCCGTCTCCCGCATCCGGTACAGGGTCTGGGTCAGGTCATCAGCCCGGTTTTGGATGTCCGACCACCGGGCGCGGACCTGGTCGGCGGCCGGGCCGCCGGACCATTCCATGGACGCCATCGCGTCGTGCAGGGCCGAGCCGCGGGCGTACACATCGATGACGGCGGACCGCCAGCGGTCCGAGGTGCCGGTCCGCCGGCTGGCCGAACGCGCGATCCAGACGAACGCGATCCCGGCCACCACCACGGCGGCCAGCAAGAGCCACAGCCAGCCCGGGGTGGATGACGTGCTGCTGGTTGACGTGGGCGACGGCGTCGGCGCGGCCGTGGTGGCAGCCGGCGTGGTGGGGCTCGGCGTGGTCGGCTGCACGGTAGTGGGGCTCGCCACCGGGCTCGGCGTCACGGTCACCGCCGCGCTGGTTGGTACGGAGGTCGGCAGGCTGATGCTGTGGCTGGGCGCCACGCTGGAGATCACGTTCTTGACCGCGCTGCCGCACCCAGCCACCAGGCCACCCAGGAGCAGGACCAGCACCGGAACCAGCACCACCCGAATGACGCGCCGCATGCTGACCCCTCTGCGCAGCTAATGGCCGGTTCCCCCGGCGGGCGTTCTGTCTAATGGCTAGTCCAGCCGGGCGAACGGCCTAAAGACTAGTCCAGCAGGGCGAACGGCGCGGCGACCCATCCGCCGCGGGTGACCCTGCCCGGGTTGGGACTTTAGACACTGTGTTTCAAGTTTCATGTCTGCCATCCTGGCGTCAGCCCAGTGAGGAAGGTGCGACATGGCGGATCAAGCGCGGCTGGACGTCCGGGCGGACAGCGCAGGCGCCCGCCCGGCCAGGAAGCGGCATTGGTGGCGGTGGATCGTGGCCGGCCTGGCCGCGCTGGTGGCGCTGATCGTGCTGGCGGCCGGCCTGTTCATCAAGCTGACTCCGGCTCCCCCGCCGCTGGCCCTGCCCACCGGGCGGCCCAGCGCCCCGGCCGGGCCGCTGAACGGGACCTGGGCGGTAGCCCCGGGCTCGGTGGCCGGGTTCCGGCTGGCCGAGTCGGCCGTGGGGTTCAGCACCGACGTCGTGGGCCGGACCAGCGGCGTCACCGGCACCATCGTGATCGCCGGTGACCAGGCCGTCCGGGCGGTGCTGCACATCGCGCTGACCGGCATCCGGGTGAACGGCAAAGTGACGGCCCAGGTCGCGGACAGCCTGCACACCCGCCAGCACCCGGTGGCCACGTTCACCCTCACCCGGCCGGTCCTGCTCGGCCCGGTCCTGGCCACGGGTGCGGCGGTCAGGGTGCGGGCGGCGGGCCAGCTGACCATGAACGGCGCCACCCAGCCGGCCACAGTGGCCCTGGCCGCGCGCCGGGACGGAGCCGTGCTGCAGGCCGCGGGCGCGGTCCCGGTCCAGCTGGCCACCTGGGGTATCAAGGGGCCGGCCGGGTTCGGCTTCCTCGGCTCGCTGGCCAGTCACGGCGTGGCGGAGTTCGCCCTGATCCTGCACCGGGCCGGCTGACTGGTCAGGCCTGGCCGGTCTCGAACCGGCTGACCTTGCCGCCGGTCACGGTGAATGCCCAGCGGGTCCGCATCTCGCCCCAGGTGTCGTTGCGGTAGGCGGCGACCAGCGACCGGCCGCCGTCGGCCGCCGACACCACGTCGAGGTGCCCGTGCACGGTGAATATCTCCCGGTCGGCCCAGGCGGCCAGATCACGGTCGGTGCCGTCGTCGGACATCGTGGCCCCTGGGGCGAGCGCCGCGAAGAACGCGGCCCGGTCGCCAGCGTTGATCGCCGAGATCAGCGCCCGCACGGCGGGATCGGTGACGGCGCTGCTTCCAGTCATGGTCCGCTCCTCCGTCCTAGGATCATATTCATGATCACCGGCATGCACGCCATCATGTTCTCGCCGGACGCCGAGCGGGTCCGTGCGTTCTTCGCCGATGTGCTGCGGCTGCCCTCGGTCAACGCGGGCGGTGGCTGGCTCATCTTCGCGCTGCCCCCGGCCGAGCTGGCCGTGCACCCGGCCGACGGCGCTCCCCGGCACGAGCTGTACCTGATGTGCGACGACATCGACGCCACCCTGGCCGAGCTGCGGGCCGCCGGGGCCGAGGTGGCCCGGGATGTCTCCGACCAGGGCTGGGGCCTGCTGGCCGCGATCCGGCTGCCGGACGGCACCGAGTTCCCGATCTACCAGCCGCGGCATCCGTCGCCGCTGGAATGATCCCCGGCGGCGCCGGGTTGCCGCGGACATGACGACGGTGGGATTCATCGGCAGCGGGCATATCGGCGGCACGGTGGCGCGGCTCAGCGTGGCCGCGGGGCACCAGGTGGTGCTGAGCAATTCGCGGGGGCCGGAGACACTCAAGGACCTGGCTGCGGACCTCGGGCCGCTGGCCCGGGCCGCTACGGCGGCCGAGGCGGCGCAGGCCGGGGACCTGGTGGTGGTCTCGGTCCCGGTGCTGGCGTTCGGCCAGCTGCCCGCCGGCCCGCTGGCGGGCCGGGTGACCATGGACACGTGCAACTACTACCCGCAGCGCGACGGGCAGCTCACCGAGCTGGACGACCACTCGCTGACCAGTAGCGCGCTGCTGCAGCGGGACCTGCCGGGCGCCGCGGTGGTGAAGGTGTTCAACAACATCTTCTACCAGCACCTGGCGTCGCTGGCCCGCCCGGCCGGTGACCCGAGCCGGTCATTCCTGCCCATCGCGGGAGACGACGCGGCCGCCAAGTCGGCGGTGACCGAGTTCCTCGGCTCGATCGGGTACGGCGCGGTCGATGCCGGCCCGCTCGCGGACAGCTGGCGCCAGGAGCCGGGCACGCCGGTCTACGGCGAGCCGTACGGGCCGTTCGACAACCCGGACGGCACCCCGGCCAGCGCCGGCACCATCCGCGCCGCGCTGGCCCGGGCCACCAGGTAGCCACGGCACCACCATGCGGCCGCCCATCGTGGAATACCTGCAGCAGATCGGCGTCACGCTGGCGCCGCTGCGCGGCCGGTTCCTTAGCCGGCCTCGCGGCCGACGGTTATCCGTCCAGCCGGAGAATGGTTTCCTCGATTTCCTGGTTCCGCCCCGGGGCGAACGACCGCTCGGTGCCAACGGCCGTGAAGCCCGCTTTCTGCAGCACCCGCAGCGAGCCGGCGTTGTCGCTGGCCGCCCGGGCGTACAGCGGCCGGGCCGGGATCAGGTCCAGGAGCAGGGCCAGCGCCTGGGTGGCGATGCCCCGGCTCCAGGCGGCGCGGTCGATCCAGTAGGTGACCTCGGTCTGGCCCCCGGCCGGGAAGCTGGCCGCGCTGCCTACCAGCTGGCCATCGCAGGTCACCGCGCGCAGGACGATGTCCGGTGAACTGCGCACCCGGGCCAGGTGGGCGTCGAACGCGTTCCGGTCCGCCGGGTCGGGCGCGGTGAACGCCGCCATCCAGACCGCCGCCGGGTCGCGCATCTGCTCGAACAGCGCGTCCAGGTCCTGATCCGTCACCAGCCGCAGGGCGACCACGGTCACGGCCTGGTCTCCGCACCTGGTGCCGCGGGCTGGCTGGCGGCCTGATTCCAGCGGCCGTGGTGCACGGTTTCGGCGGCCGGTTTGCGCCAGGCCGCCCAGGTCCCGCGGCGGTTCGCTGCTGTAGCCGACCGAAATCACGCCGATCGGGCTGAACTCGGCTGGCACCCCCGAACGCCGCCCGGTACGCACCGATCCGGTCGGCGGGTATGCCGAAGAAACACGCCCCCAGGCCGGCGTCCACCGCGGTCAGCAGCATCAGCAGCGAAGCGAACCCAGTGTCGATGTCCCAGTACGGAGCGGGCCACCACGTATCGGACCGGTCCGGGAAGCCCTTGTCCGGCCGGGCGTAACGGTCCAGGTAGGCGTCCTTGTTCGAGTGCGCGATGATCAGCAGCGGGGCGTCCACGTTGGCCGCGAACCAGTCCTCGGGATGTGCCTCGGGACGGACCGCGTCCCGGAACCGGCCGATGTCGGCCGGGTTATCCAGCACCACGAAGCCCCAGCCCTGGGAGAAGCCGGCCGACGGGGCCCGCAATCCGTTGCGCACGATGCGATCAGCCACGTCAGGCGGAACCGGCCGGCCGGGCTCGTAACTGCGTACCATCCGCCGGCGGCGGACAACGTCCTGGAATTCCATGCCAGCAACGTACCGCCGGCCAGCCGCGGGTGGCCGGCCGCGGCTGGCCCGCGGCGCGGACACTAACCAACTTGAATTCGTAGTGTGCGGCTCGTCTTGCGGGGAACGGCTGTCGTCACGGCGCCCGCCGGGCGCCGTGACGCTGGCATAGCTCTGGCCAGGGAGGCGATGAAGTGGCCGCGTTCGCGCTGATCCATGGCGCCGCCGACGTGGGCTGGTACTGGCACCTGGTGGAACGGGAACTGGATTGGCCCGCCCATGCCGGCCTGGCGCAGGTCATGGCCGAGCAGGCCAGGCGAGACGGCGGCCAGACCGGCAGCCATGATCCGCTCGTCGCGTTCTACCATGACGTTCCCCGCGCCCTGGCCGAGCAGGCCGTGCGCAACGGAGGCCGGCGCCAGTCGGACACCCCGGGCCGCAGCCCGTGGCCGCTCAGCGCGTGGCCCGCCATACCGACCCGCTTCATCCTGTGCACCGAGGACCGGCTCTTCCCGGCCGGGTTCATGCGCCGGGTGGCCGCCGAGCGCCTTGGCGTCGTCCCCGATGAGATCGCCGCTGGCCATTGCGTGGCGCTCAGCCGCCCCCGGGAGCTGGCAGGCATGCTCACGTGATAACCCGATCCCTGCACGTTCATCGTGGGTTAAGGACCGGTTTTGCCGGCCCGCATAGCGAGCAGCCAGGGAATCGGGCCGTCGCCTGATTCGGTCAGTGCGCTGAGCACCATGCCGTTAGCGAACAACGCGGACGTGTATTCGCTGAGTGGGCGGTGCATGCTGGTGAACGTCATGCTGAGGCCGTCCCGCTCGACCTGCTCGGTGTAACGCCGCGGCCGCAGGTATGGCTGGGAAAACTGGGCCCGCGCCGAGTTCATGGTCTGCTCATCCTGGGCGGAGATGAACGGGTGAACCACGGCCAGGCACAGCTGGCCGCCCGGCCGCAGTACCCGGCCAATCTCGGCCACCGTGCCGGGGAAATCGTCCACATCCAGCAATGACATGCAGGCCACCACCAGATCGGTGCTGCGGTCAGCCAGCGGCAGCCGGGCTGCGTCAGTGAGCAGCACCGGCATGGCTGGGCCAGCCGCGGCGGCGGCACGCACCAGCGTTGGCGACCGGTCGGCGCCGATCACCCGGTAGCCGAGTTTCAGCAGTTCCCGGCCGGCCCGGCCCTCCCCGCAGCCGAGATCGAGTACCGCTCCGCCCGACGGCGCGGGCAGCAGTGCCCGCAAGGCGGGCCAGGTCCCGGGCCGGAACCCGTCGTGCTCGGAAGTGCGCGCCCAGGCGATCCACTCGGCCGCGTGCTGCTCCCAGGACTCGGCCAGGCTCATGCGGCCAACGCTACCGGGCGGCTGGAAATGCGCACGATTCGGTGACGGCCAGCGCGGCTGTTCCAGCGGGCAGGCCGGTCAGCGGAATAAATCATCCAGCAGGCGAATTTGCGGTGGTAAAGACGGCGGATGAGCAGCGGCGTTGTGGTCAGGAAGGCACCGAATTCGGCGGGTATGGTGCGCCTGATCTCCCGCGGTAGCGGAGGGTTGAGATGGTCCAGAAAGTGAGCATCGCGCTGGAAGACGACCTCGATGGCGGCCCAGCGGCGGAAACGGTGCGATTCGGGCTCGGCGGCGCCGAGTACGAGATCGACCTGAGCAAGAAGAACGCCCGCGCGTTCCGGAAACGGCTGTCCACGTTCGTCGAGCACGCCCGCAAGGCGGGACGGGCTCAGTCCCGGCGCGGGACGCGCACGTCAGCCAGCCGGCAGCGCAGCGGGGACATCCGGGCCTGGGCTAAAGCCCAGGGAATGACGCTGAGCGAGCGCGGCCGTATCCCGGCCAGCGTGGTCCAGCAGTACGAGGCGGCCGGCCAGGGACACTGAAAGCCCCGTAGTACGCACGGCTGGCCGTCAGCGTCGGTTGACGGATCCATTGTCGTCAGCATATGCTGACGACAATGGGCTGTGCTCACCGGCCGTGGGGGACTGATGTTCCGGGCCGATCACGCCGACCTGTGCCGTGCGGTGCACGGTGGCCTGACCGCGGCCCGCGGGCTCGGCCAGCCGCGGCGCTGCGCGCCGGGCGGCGGATCGGCCTGCGCCCCCGGCGCGACGATCGCATCCGACGCTACCAGCGCACCACCGGCCGCACGGTCGGTTCTGGCGCGGCTCTCGCCGCCCTGATCACCGGCTGACAGCCAGGCCGCCGGTTCCTGGCCGGCGCTGGGCGCCAGGTCAGTCACCCAGCCGCTGGAAGTGCCAGATGATCGCCAGCGCCGGGCTCAGCGCGCGCACGTGGGTCAGCGCCAGGGCACACACCACCAGGTCCATCGTGGCCTCCGCCACCGGCAGCGCGTGCACGTCGCCGGCCAGGAACCCGGCCCCCGGAACCTGCCGCCGGGCCCGGGCGAGCATGTCGGGTGAGCTGTCCACCCCGTCCCAGCAGGAAGGCCAGAGGATGCCGGAAAGCCACCAGGGCAGACGGTAGCCCAGCCCGGCCGGGCGGGCCAATGGTTTCCTGGGTGGCTCAGCCACCGCAGCGACGGCGTTGCGGCGCGCTGGCTGGGCTAGCTGCTGGGCTGGGGCGCGGTGCAGTGGATACTCGGGTCCACCCCCGTGTAGTTGAGCGGGCCAGCCAGGATCGTGACCGCGGTCGTGCTGGCCCGGCTGCAGTTGCCCAGCAGCTCGTGGTAATCGCCGCGCTGCCCGGCGGCGAAGGCGCCGATGATCAGCCAAATGGTGAGAAGTGCCGATCCAATGTGCATAGCAGCCTCCGGTTGCCCGGCCCTTATCGTGATCCCTTACTGGCCCGGAGCCTACCCAGGTGCGGCGCCGCCGGGCGCCGTATGCGGGCTACATCCGGTCTTTTCCAGGAATCTGGAATTTGCCCTGGCCTAACCCTGGCTGACCCGCAACGCCGCGTTGATCAGGTCGAGCCCGGCGGTCTGCCGGACGAAGTCGGCCGCATCGGCCGGGGCGGCCCAGTTAGCGCCGAACAGATGCCCGGGCCCGGCCTGAGCCAGCGCCGAATCGGCATTGGTGAGAATAAATTGCCGGTAGGCCGGTTTCCCGCATTTCAGGTACAGCCGGGCCAGATGCCGGACGAAAATTCCCTTGAACAGGGTGCTGTCCACACTCGGCAGCCGGGCTAGGGCGCAGCCGCCCGGGCCGCAATCATTGTGCTCGTGCAGAATCCCGTCGATCACGCCGGATTCGCTGGGGTGGGCCGGCCCGCGGCCCGAACCCGCGCGCGGCTGCCACGGATTCCGGATGAACGCGTCCGCGATCTTCTCCGCCCAGCCCAGATAGGCCGGGTCCCCGCTCAGTTCGGCGAGGTCAGCCAGCCCGCTGAGAATCACGCCCTGGTTGTAGGACCAGACACTCTGCGAGTTGTCGTTCACCCCGTGCTGGTTGGGCGAATCGTTGACCAGGCTTGCCTCATTGATCATCGCCACCCCGCCGGGCGGGGGTGAGCTGAGCCAGGCCCAGCCCCGGCGGGCCCACTCCAGGTACTGGGCCTGGTCCGGGCCGGCCGGGCTCCGGGCCCGGTAGCGCAGGCCCAGCCCGGCCGCCACCGCGACAAACAGTTCATTGGCAATGGCGTTCTTGTATCCGCCCTTCCAGCCGGGCGGGACCGCGCAGATCCCGGCGCGGTCGGGCTGGCCGTCGCGCTTACCCCAGTAAATGCCACCGCCCCAGTAGTCGTCCCAGCCAGCGGCCATATCGCGGAAAATATCGCTGGCGGTCGCGAGATATCCGTCATCGCCGGTCAGGTCGTAAGCAGCTATCCAGGCCAGGGCCCACCAGCCCTCATCGTCGTAGAAGCCATTGATGAAACCCGGGTAAGCGCCCCGGCTGAACCGGAAAAAAGGCCAGGACGGGGACACCAGCTTGGCGTACACCGGCCGGTGCGTGCCCGGGGCCCGGGCGAATGTGTTTGCCACCGGCCCCAGATAGGACCGGTCACCGGTCACCGCCATGTAGTCGACCAGCGCGGTGATCGCGTTGGCGCTGTTCCACCAGCGGGACATGACCTGCATCCGGTCCCGCTGGCCGAGCACCGCGAGCACGCTGTTGAGCACGTTGCGGCCGGCCTGGGACAGGTCCGCCCAGCGCACCGCGAGCGCCGGATCGCGGTAACTGTACAAGCCGGCCCGGCGGGCGTACGGGTCCGCGCCGTACCACTGCTGCAGCGCCGCTGCCGCAGCCGGTGCCGCCGTCCTGACATCGCGCATCGCCGATCAGCCCTCGCTGCTGGGGTCCCCCGTTCCCCCGAGTCTGGCCCGCGTTCCGGCCCACGGCAACTGGGCCCACGGGCTGCTGGCCAGCTTTCCGGCCAGCTCCGCGGGCCGGGTTTCGTGAAAGGCTCGCGGTGTGCCCGCGCTGACCGAAGCCGAAGCCCGGACCCGGGCCAGCCTGCTCGACATCGAGTCGTGCCAGCTGTTCCTCGACCTGACCGGGGAACCGGTGCGGTCGCGGAGCGAGATCCGGTTCGGTTGCCGGCAGCCCGGCGCGGCGACGTTCGCCGACCTCACCGCCACCATGACCGGGGCGGAACTGAACGGCCGGCGGCTGGGCCCGCCGGTGGATGGCCGGCTCAGCCTGCCGGCGCTCCGCCCGGTCAACGTGCTCACCGTCGAGGCGGAAGCGGACTACGCGGGCATCGGGCGCGGGCTGACCCGGTTCCGCGATCCGGCGGACGGCGCCGGGTACGTGTCCATCACCTGCTACCCGACGCACGCGCCGGCCATCTTCGGCTGCTTCGACCAGCCCGACCTGAGCGCCCGCACCGGGCTGCAGGTGGCCGCGCCGGCCGGCTGGGAGGGCCTGGGAAACGGGCCGGTGCTGCGGCGCCCGCCCGCCGGGCAGGCCGGGGTGTGGGAGTTCGGGGCCGTGGCTATGCGGCCGTTCGAGGTGGCCGTCTGCGCCGGGCCCTTCACGATGGGTTTCACCAGCGGCCAGCCGGCTGGCGGTGGCGGGCGGCTGGCCATGACCGTGCGGCGGCGCCAGTCCCTGGCCGGGGCCGACGGCGTAGCGGGGCTGGGCCGGTTCGGCGCGGTGGCCCGGGACGTGATCGAGCGGTACCGGCAGGTCCTCGGGGTGCCCTGCCCGTACCCGAACTACGACATCGTGTTCCTGCCCGACCTGAGCGCACTGGCCTACTCGGTGCCCGGCCTGATGCTGGTCAACGAGAGCCTGCTGGCCCGGATGGCCGACCCGGATGACGACTTCGTGGCCATGGTGAACGCGCATGAGGTGGCCCACCTGTGGTTTGGCGGCCTGGTCGGCATGCGCTGGTGGGACGACGTGTGGCTGGACGAGGCCATCGCCACCTACCTGAGCTATCTGCCCGGCACCGGGACGGCCGGCCCCGAAGGCAGCTGGACCGCGTTCTGCTACCGGGACAAGGAACGCGCCTACCAGGCCGACGAGCTGCCCGGCCGGGAGCCGGTGTCCGCGCCGGTGGCCGACGCGGGTGTGGCGCTGTCGAAGCCGGCCGCGATCACCTACGCCAAGGGAGCCAGCGTGGTCCGCCAGCTGGGCGCGCTGATCGGCGAGCAGGCGCTGCACGCCGGGCTGGGCCGGTACCTGACCCGGTACCGGGCCGGCGGTGTGGCCGACCTGGACGATCTGGTCGGCTGCTGGTCGCAGGCCAGTGGCCGGGAGCTGGCCGGCTGGGCCGGCGAGTGGCTGCGCACCGAGGGCGCGCCCCTGGTCCGGCCGGAGCTGACCGTGACGCCGGACGGCACCATCGGATCGGCCGCTGTGCTGCAGGACATCCCGCGCACGCACCGCATCGGGATCGGCCTGTACGACCGGGACGGGACCGGGCTGCGCCGCCGGCGCCTGGTCAGCGTGCAGGTCAGCGGGGCCCGTACCGAGGTGCCCGGGCTGGCCGGGGAGCGCCGGCCGGCCGCCCTGGTACTCAACGACGGCGACCTCAGCTATGCGCGCGTCGGGTTCGACGACGCGACGTTCCAGGCCCTGGCCGCGGCGGCGATGGATGTCGGGGACCCGCTGACCGAGGCGGTGTGCTGGAACGCGGCCTGGCACATGGTCAGCCACGGTGAGCTGGCCGCCGCCGACCTGGCCGCCCTGATCATCCGCCGGGCCGCCGACCTGCCGCTGGCCGGCACCGAGGTGCTGCTGGAGCGCGCGGTCGCGTGCGCTGACGTGTTCGCGCCACCAGGCGACCGGGCCGGGATCCGGGAGCAGGTGGCCGGTACCGCGGCCCGGCTGGCCGGGCAGGCCGGGCCGGGCAGCCCGCAGCAGCGGGCCCTGGCCGAAGGCTTCGCCACGGCCGCGCAGAGTGACGGCCAGCTCCGCCTGCTGCGGGCCTGGCTGACCGGCGACGGGCTGCCCGCCGGGCTGGTGCTCACCGCCGGCCTGCGCCGCCGGATCCTGGGCACGCTGGCCGCCCGCGGCCTGGCCAGCGACGCCGACCTGGACACGCTGGCCCGGCTGGACCCGGTCCAGGGCGAGCAGCACCGCGCCACGTGCCAGGCTATGCGGCCCGACCCGGCGGACAAGGAGACGGCCTGGATGATGGCCCTGGCCGCGGACGGGGACTGGCGGCTGGCCCAGGCGCACGCCCAGGGGCTGTGGGTACCCGGCCAGGAGGAGCTCATGGCCGGCTACCTGGACCGGTATCTCAGCCAGGCGCTGCCCGCGGTGGACGGCCGGGAGCCGCGGCTCATGCGCGGCCTGGCCAGGCTGCTCTACCCGGCCACGCTGATCGCGCCGGGCACGCTGGCCGCCACCGCGGCGGCGCTGCGCGGCAGCCGGCTCAGCGGCGCGCTGCAGGTGATCGTGCGGGAGCGGGACGCGATCCTGCGCTCGGCCCTGACCGCCCGGGCCGTGCCCCGCCGCCCGGGTGCCGGCTGGTAGCTCCTGCCGCCGCCCCGGCCGGGCCACCGGGCAGGCGGCCGGACCAGCCCTGGACCGTTGAACTCTGCGCCGGGGCGAGAGACGCTAGCGGTGCACGGCAGCTCACCCAGGAGGCCCCCCATGGATCAGGTCATGCCCGCTGGGGTGGGGAACTCCGGCCATGGGGCGTCCCCGGACGCCACCCACGTGACCCTGGGCACCGACGCAGCGTACGCCCCGGCCCGGCCAGCTGACCGGGCAGCCGGCCGGTCGGGGCCACTGCGCAACGTGTCGGAGATGCGGCATTTCTTCCGGACCAACGACACGCCCATCTACTTCGTCGGCGCGACCCCGTTCAACCTGCTCGGCATGGACCGGTGGATCCGGAACTTCAGCTACATCACCTACTACGACGGCTGGGATGGCGCGCATCCGCGGGTGTTCACCCCGCGGCACAAGCCCTACCTCGAGTTCGGCAGCGGCGAGGAGGTCAACAACTGGCTGCTGGAGAACGCCGAGGTCCGCGCGTTCATCGCGCGCCGCCGGCTGGGCTCCCGGGTGCGGCCGAAGATCGCGATGGTGTTCTTCGACGAGGAGACCGAGCGGATCTGCGACGAGCTCGGCTACGACCTGATCCTGCCGCCCGCCGCGCTGCGCACGCACCTGGACTCCAAGCTGGTCACCACCCGGCTGGGTAACGAGGTCGAGGTGGCCAGCGTGCCGAACATCCTGGCCTCGGTACACGACTGGGCCGAGCTCAGCGACGTGGCCGCCCAGGCCGGGCTCGGCCAGGACCTGGTCATCCAGACCCCGTACGGGGATTCCGGCAAGACGACGTACTTCATCTCGGCTGAGGCGGACTGGCAGCGCCACCGGCGGGACATCGCTGGCCAGGACGTCAAGGTGATGAAGCGGATCAACAACCGCTCAGTGGCGGTGGAAGCCGTGCTGACCCGGAACGGCACGATCGTCGGCCCGTTCATGTCCGAGCTCACCGGGCATCCCCAGCTGACCCCGTACCGCGGCGGCTGGTGCGGCAACGAGATGTACCCCGAGGTCATCACCGGCGCGCTGCGGTCCAAGGCGGCCGCGATGATCCGGCGGCTCGGCGGCCGGCTCGGCACGGCGGGCTACCGCGGCTTCTTCGAGGTCGACGTGCTGGTCGACACCGACACGGACGACGTGTACCTGGGTGAGCTGAACCCGCGGATCAGCGGCGCCTCGGCCATCACCAACGTGACCGCGGGCGCCTACGCGGACATGCCGCTGTTCGCGTTCCACCTGCTGGAGTTCATGGACGTGGACTTCGACTTCGACCTCGGCGAAATCAACGAGCGCTGGCAGGAACTGGCCGGGGAAGACGTGTGGAGCCAGATGATCATCAAGGAGACCCGGCCGCTGGTCGAGCGCCTCGAGACGGCCGCGCCGACCGGGCAGTACACGCTGGACAGCGACGGCGAGCTGGTGTTCCGCCGGGCGGCGCTGGACTGGCATCAGCTGCAGAACGAGTCCGAGGCGTTCTTCCTGCGCATCTACGGGCCCGGTGACTACCGGTGGAAAGGGGCCGACCTGGGCGTCGTGGTGACCAAGGGCCGGCTCCAGACCAGCGCGGGCGCCCGCGGCCCGGCGCTGACCATCCGGGCCCGCCAGTTCATCGCCGCCGTCCGGGCGCTGTACTCGGGCGTGCCGCTGGTCCCGCCGGCTGGCCCGCCCCGGCCGGGCGGCAGCAAGGCGCTGTAGACCGGGCCCGCCGGCCCGGCCCGCTAGACTCCGGCCGTGATCGGCGAGAACGCGAGCCGCCCCAGCAGCGACGTAACGCTGGACAACTGGCAGACCGCACCCCAGTTGTCCTGGTCGTTCCAGCACGTGGAGGACCTGTTCCCGACTGCGGTCATCTCCCGCGGCAGCGGCCCGGTGCACCTGCTGCCGGGCCGGCTGGCCCCGCTCACCGACCTGCCGGTCCGGCTGCACGACGGCAGCGCCAGCAGCGTGGCCGGGGTGATGGCGGCCACGCACACCGATGGCTGGCTGGTCACCCAGCACGGCGCGGTGCTGGCCGAGGAGTACCCCGGCGGCATGGCCCCGGGGACCCGGCACCTGTTGATGTCGGTCAGCAAGTCGCTGGTCAGCATGGTGACCGGCGCGCTGGCCGCGGCGGGCACGCTGGACCCGGAGCGCCCGGTCACCGACTACGTGCCTGAACTGGGCCGCCCGGAGCTGGGCAACTGCGGGTACGCCGGGGCGACCGTCCGGCACCTGCTCGACATGCGCTCCGGCATCGCGTTCTCCGAGGACTACCTCGACTCCTCGGCCGAGGTCCGGCTGCTGGAGGAGGCCATCGGGTGGGCCCCGCGCCGGCATCCCGGCGTGCCGGGCTCGATGTATGAGTTCCTGCTCACGCTGCGCCAGAAGGGCCCGCACGGTGGCCCGTTCGAGTACCGGAGCTGCGAGACCGACGTGCTCGGCTGGGTGTGTGAGGCGGCGGCCGGCACCCGGATGCCGGAGCTGATGTCCAGCCTGCTGTGGAGCCGCCTGGGCGCCGAGCGGGACGCGGCCATCACCGTGGACCCGGACGGTACCGGGATGTTCGACGGCGGCATCTGCACGGTGCCCCGCGACCTGGCCCGGTTCGGCGCGGTGGTGCTGGCCGAGGGCACCTCGCTGACCGGTGAGCGGGTCGTGCCCGCAGCATGGATCCACGACACGGTGACCGGCGGCCCGGACTCCCGGGCCGCGTTCGCGGCCTGCCCGGTGGACAACGGGATGCCCGGCGGCATGTACCGCAACCAGTTCTGGATCCCCTACCCAGGCCAGGATGTGCTGCTCTGCCTGGGCATCCACGGCCAGATGATCTACATCAACCGGCCCGCGCAGCTGGTCGCGGTGAAGCTGTCCAGCTGGCCGCTGCCGCAGGATGCGTGGAAGTACTTCGCCACCATGGCCGCGTTCGACGCGATCGCGGCCTGGCTCAGCCAGCCGCGGTGACCCGGTTGCCGCCGCCGGACGACCGCACCCATCAGGCGCCGGGCGTGTCGCGGGTCGCCTGCACGGCCCGGTAGACCAGGCCGGCGTAGACCCTGGTGCCCGGGATCTCCGGGTGGATGTGGTCCGGCCAGAGCAGGTACATCCGGTTCCTGATCGTGTCGTACCAGTCGGCCAGCACCACGGCCGGGTGCTGCTGAGCGAAGGCAGCGTCGGTCCGGTTGACCTGCTTACTCCACCCGTCGGGCACGTACGTGTTGATCAGCACCAGCCTGCGGTCCGGGCCGAGGATCCGGAGCACCTGGCTGAGCTGGCTGGTCGTTACGAGGTAGTTCGTGCCGAGGCCGAGCACCAGCACCGGGCGGAGCCGCCCGGTGGCCGCCAGATGACGCAGGATGGCCAGGCCGGCCGGCATCTCGCGGTCCGGCTTGGCGTCGATGTAGATGCCGGGCATCGCGCCGGCCAGGGCCAGCGCGCTGGCCGCCATCACCGAGTCGCCGATCGCCACGACCTGGCTGCCGGTCACCTTGCGGTCTCCGGTCAGCGGCTGCGCCCCGGCCGCCACGCCCGCCCGCAGCCGGGCCGCCTCGGCCTGGGCCGCCGCGGCCCGGGTCGCCGCGCCGACCTGCTCGCCGGTGGTGATCTGGTGCTGCATGGCCGTGACCGTGGACGGCTGCTGGAAGATGCCGCAGCCGGCTGTGCCGGCCGTGGCCAGGATCACCACGGCCCCCAGCGCGCCCCGGGCCCGCCCCGCGTGCTTTCTTACCATTCCTATTTTTCCGTGCACAGCAGCATTTTCGCCGCGGGCAGACGGCGGCAAACGCCGTGTCAGCAAATAAGAGGGAAGGTTCGCTTGCGCATTATCTACTCTATTGCCGCAGCTCAGATACGACGTTCCGGGTGCTTTTCCTGGTAATTCCGGCACCCCACGGAATGGTGCGGCTGTCCGCGTCAGGTCACCTGGCGGGGCACCAGACCGGTAAGTTTGCCCGCGTGGCGCACTACAGCCGGATCTCCAAGATCGTCATTGACGTGCCAGGCGGCCAGCACGATCGTGAGCTGGCATTCTGGGCTGGGGCCACCGGGCAGCCGCTGGCGCGGTTCGAGCGGCATCCCGAGTACCACGGCGCCGCGCTGCCTGGCCAGGAGTTCTGGCTGCTGGTCCAGCGGCTCGGGGCCGGGCCCGCCCGGGTGCACATCGACATCCACACCGACGACCTGGATGCCGAGGTGGCCCGGCTGGAGAGGCTCGGTGCGGAACGGGTTCAGCAGGTGCACTCCTGGTGGGTGCTGCGCGATCCGGCCGGGCTGCTGTTCTGCGTGCTCCCCGAGCCCGCGGGCTCGTTCGATGACCGCAACGCGCAGCGCTGGGACTGACGGCCGGGAGCAGTGCCACGGGCCCAGGCGCGGCCTGGCCCGGTTCAGCGGCACCCTTGCCGCCGCCTTGACGCAACCGACTGGTTGCCATATTGTGGCAACCGGTCGGTTGCTACTAACTGGAGGTCCCGATGCAGGCTCCCCCGATCGTCACGCCGCAGGAATGGGAGGCGGCCCGCCTCCGGCTGCTGGCCAGGGAGAAAGAGGTGACCCGGGCCAAGGACGCGCTGGCTGCGGAGCGGCGGCGGATGCCCTGGGTGCCGGTGGACAAGGACTATGCGTTCAACGGGCCGGCCGGGCCGGCCAGCCTGGCCGACCTGTTCGAGGGGCGCCGCCAGCTGATCGTCTACCGCGCGTTCCTGGAGCCCGGCGTGTACGGCTGGCCTGATCACGCGTGCATCGGCTGTTCGCTGGTGGCCGATCAGGTCGCCGACGTAGCTCATCTGAACGCCCGGGACACCACGCTCGCGTTCGCCTCGCGGGCACCGCAGCCGGACATCGCGCGGGTTAAGGCCCGGATGGGCTGGACGATGCCCTGGTACACCATGACCGACGAGTTCGACGCCGACTTCGGCGTGGCCGAATGGCACGGTACGAACGTGTTTTTCCGCGACGGCGGCCGGGTGTTCCGCACCTACTTCATCAACAACCGGGGCGACGAGGCGATGGGGGGCACCTGGAGTTACCTCGACATGACCCCGCTCGGCCGCCAGGAAGAGTGGGAGGACTCTCCCGCGGGCTATCCGCAGTCCCCGCCGTACACGTGGTGGAACTGGCACGACGCGTACGGCCAGGCCCACGGCGACGGATAACCCGGTCCCGGCCGGCCCGCCACTGGTCCCCAGGCCGTAACTGATCCGGATCTCGGCCACACCCGGCTGGCGTTGGGCAAGAATGGCGCCCATCGGGACGCCGGGCCTGGTGCCGCGGACGGGAGTGTACGCGTGATCGCCCAGCGGCTCCCCGGCCAGGAACGCGCCGGCCAGCGGGCCAGCTCCCCGGGCCATTCCAGGGCCAGCCGGGACAGCCCGAATTCGGCCTGTGGCCCGTGTCTGATTCGTGCAAGACGGGGGCGGCCGGACTCTGGTTGGCTGGCTGACTCCGCCCACCGACGAAAGGGCCGACCGTGTTCCTCGGACTGCGCACCGTTGTGTACCCCGCCCCCGACCTGGCCGCGAGCAAGGCGTGGTGGACGGAGGTACTGGGCATCGAGCCCTACTTCGACCAGCCGTTCTACGTCGGGTTCAACCCGGCCGGTTACGAGCTTGGCCTGAACCCGGCCGGTGACCCGGCAGCGGGCCCGAACAGCTACTGGGGGGTGCGGGACATCGCGGCGGCCGGGGAGCGCCTGATCGCGCTGGGCGCGGTGGCCGTGGACGCCGTGCAGGAGGTCGGTGACGGCATCAAGCTCGGCACGTTCCGCAGCCCGGGTGGCGACCTCATCGGGCTGATCGAGAATCCGGTGTTCAAGGTGCAGCCCGCGGCGGCCCCGGAAAGCGACGGCCCCGGCCGCTGAGCACGTTCTCGACCAGCGGAACGCCGCCCGCGGGCTGTACCGGACGCAGCTGCTCGCCACGATCTCGCAGTTCCTCGGCGAGGAAGGCCGGCAGATCGCGCGGCCGGCGCGGAGCAGGTGCAGCCGTGCTCACCCGCCTGGTGGTCGGCCGCCCGGTCACGGCGACGCAGCCGCGCCTGGGCCTGGCCGGCATCTCGCGGTCACCGGGATGAGCCCGGGCCAGCCGCCCAGGTGTCAGCCCCGCAGCTGGGGGTAGGGCGATACCCACGTATCTCAGCCGGCAACGCCCCAGGGGGAGGCGGAATGTCCGAGTTCGACAACCTGAAGAACGAGGCCGAACAGCTCGCACAGCAGCACCCGGACCAGGTCAAGGAAGGCGAGCAGTGGGCCGAGAAGGAAGGTAAGGACCTGGCCGGCCAGGAGTCCGGTGGCCAGGGCGACCAGGGTGGCCAGGACTCCGGCCAGGGCGGCCAGGGGCAGTAGACCCGCTCAGCCCGCTGACCGGCCCGGCGATCAGCGGGGCCGGGTCAGCGCGCCCCGGCCAGCAGGAAGGCCCGCGCGATCACCTGATAGCCAGCCTGGTTGGCATGCTCGTTGGGGCCGCGCGGCGCGGCCGCGCAGGCCCAGGTCCACTGGCAGATCGCGGCCACGTTGCGGGGCAGCGAGCCGAACCCGGGCACGGTCACGTCGGACCCGAAGTCTGCCGTGTTGAAGGCGCTGAACACGTTGGCCACCGGCACGCGGTACGCCTGGTAGACCCGGCCCAGCAGGCTGTTGTAACCGTCCGCGGCCAGCTCGCTGGCCCGGGCGATCATCTCGCCGACCCAGCCGTGCCGCCATTCGGCCAGCACGGGCAGGTAGTAGTTCATGGCCACGATCCGGGTTCCCGGGCTGGCCTGGCGGAGCCGGGCCAGGATCGTGGCCAGGTTCTGCCCGGCCTCCGGGATGAAGCTGGCCACACAGCTGGCCCGTTTGGCCAGCGACGGCTGGATCACGCACGAGTACGGGTCGTTGGCCCCGATGTCCAGGGTGATCAGCGGGACGTGGCCGCGGTGCGCGCGCAGGAAGCCGGCCGCCGCGGCCAGCTGTGAGCCAGCCTGGTAGCGGCAGATGCCGCCGTGGATCATGGTGCCGGTGGTTTCCCCCGGGCAGCCCAGCTTGACCAGGCGCAGGCCCGGCTGGCCGCGGCGCAGCATGCCGTACAGCTGGTTGGCGTAGCCGTCCTGGGTCGGCACGCTGACCCCGGCGGCGTCCGGCTGGACTCCCTGGGACAGCGAGTCGCCCAGGGCCAGATAGTAGGTGGCCGGCGGCGGGGCCTGGTGCCTGGCCGGGCTGGCCGCGCCGACCAGCCGGGCGGCGGGTGCCGCGCAGCCCGTGACCGCCGTGGCAAGCAGGCCGGCCACCAGCAGAATCAGCCGGGCGTGCCTGGCCGGCCGGTGCCTGGCGGGCCGGGCGTGCCTGGCCGGCCGGAGATGCGTGGTGCGGAGAAGGTGCATTGCTCCCGTCCGGATGGCGGCGCCAGTGCGGTGAGTTACACCATACCCTGACCGTATGCACGTCGCTGACCTGCATCAACGCGGCCATTAAGGACGAGGTACCAGGCAGTCGCTATGCGGATGACCCAGACGGCGATAACCGTGCGCTCTGCCAGTAACTCCCGATGGTGGCCAGCTGAGGTCAATGGTGGCGCGGGCGTTCCGGCTGGCCAGCAGGACGATGCCGAGCAGGAGCAACAGGACTCCCGCGATGACCAGGGCAGCCGCGTCCTTACCCGGCCTGCTGCCCTGCACGAGCAGGTAAATGCTCACCGGCACAAAAACGATCCCGCCGGTCAGCTTAGTTCCACGCTGGTTTTTGGTCTGGCGGAACGTGACCGGCTCCAATTGTTCCGGGCCAGCCAATTGCTCCGGGTCAGCCACGCCGTGACCGTAGCCTGCCAAGCCAATCCGCAAGGGGGAACCCGAACGGCGCGGGAACGGCTGCCGCGGCCCGCGCGGGGCCAGGGCGCGTCCCGAGGATCTTCTGCGGTGGCTGGTGCCGGCCAGGTGCTCAACGGGATCTTGACCCGGACCCGGGCCGGCTGCCGGTGGCGTGACCGGGCCCGGGACACGGATCAATGAATCATGTCTTGACCAAATTTCACCCCCGAATGCGGCGGGCCCTATGCGCCGGGCGGACACGGCACGCGCTTCCCGCCATACTGAGCAGGTGGCGGAAATGGAAATTCTCCCGGAAACAGCGCCACCGCCCGCCTCGGGGGCACCTCGCTGGCACCGCTTCCTGACGCCATGGCGCTCGCCCGCGGATCAGCCCGGCTGGGCCCGGCCCGCACTGCTCGTCATCGCCGCCGTCGCGGCAGTCGCGTACGGCTGGGGAATGGCCGGCGCCAGCGTCGAGCCGTTCTACGGCGCGGCGGCCCGCAGCATGGCGGAAAGCTGGCACGACTTCATCTTCGGGGCCTTCGATCCAGCCGGGACCGTCACGGTCGACAAGCTGCCTGGCGCGCTCTGGGTGCAGGCCCTGTCGCTGCGGGTCTTCGGCTTTCACATCTGGGCCCTGGTCCTGCCGCAGGTGATCGAGGGCGTGCTCACCATCCTGGTGCTGTACCGGGCGGTCCGCCGGCTGGCCGGGCCTGCGGCCGGCCTGATCGCCGCGGCGGTGCTCGCCGTCACCCCCATCACGGTGCTGCTGAGCCGCGGCAACGTATCGGACTCACTGCTGATCCTGCTGCTGGTGCTCGCCGCCGACGCCACGTCCGCCGCGCTGCTCACCGGGTCGCTGCGGCAGCTGCTGCTGGCCGGCGTCTGGGTCGGCCTGGCGTTCCAGGCCAAGATGATCCAGGCCTGGCTGGCCCTGCCCGCGCTGGCCGCCGCCTACCTGCTCGCCGGGCCCGCGGCGAAACTGCGTACCCGGTGCGCGCACGTCGCGCTGGCCGGGCTGGTCACCGCCGTGGTCTCGCTGGCCTGGATGACCGCGGTCTCGCTGGTCCCGTCCCAGGACCGGCCATACGTGGACGGCAGCGCGAACGACTCGGTGTACACCCAGGTCTTCGACTACAACGGCCTGGGCCGGCTCACCGGGCACTGGGTGAGCGTCGCCGGGCCGCCGCCCTCGCCGCTGGTGGTCGCGGCCAAAGAGAGCGGGCGGTCGCTCACCGCCGAGACCATAGGCATCAAGCCGGGCTGGCACCGGCTGCTGGCCGGACCGTTCGCGGCCGGCAGCGGCTGGCTGCTGCCCGCGGCCGTGGCCGGCACGCTGGGCGTGCTCATCTCCCGGCGCCGAAGGGGCAGGCGCGACCCGCTGCGCGCCGCCGTCGTGCTGTGGGGCGGCTGGTGGCTGGTTCTCGCGATCTTCTTCAGCGTCGGCACCTACCTGAACTCGTACTACGTCGCGGCGCTCATCCCCGCGGTCGCCGCGCTGTGCGGCACCGGCATCGCCGCGTGCGGGCCGCGCCCCTGGCCGGCCAGGGTGCGCCTGCTCGTCGCCGCGACGGTGCTCGGCTGCGTCGGCTACGGCGCCTACCTGATGTCCGGGACGGCATCCGGCCCGGTCGTGCTCACCCTGGTAGCGCTGGTCGTGGCGGCCGCCGCCGCCGCCCAGCTGCTGCTGCCCGCGTCAGGCCAGGGCGGGCACCTGACCGCGCTTGCGTTCGCCGCCGCCGCCGTGCTGCTGCTGCCCGCGGCGGCGTCCGTGAGCTCCGTCATCCACGGGCTGGGCCCGTTTGACACCCCGTTCGAGTCACCGGAGACCGCGCACCATAACCAGGCTCTGGCCGCCGCCGCGCCCGCCCTCACCCGGGCCGTCCACCGGCTGGAACTCCGGACGCCACCCGGTGCCGCCCTGTTCGGCACCGACACGTCCGGGCTCGCGGCGAACTACATCCTGTACAGCGGCCGGGAGGTGCTGCCCATCGGCGGCTTCCTCGGCAACGTGCCCGCCCCGACGCTGGCCACGTTGCGGGCCGACATCAGCCGCGGCTACGTGCGGGGATTCGTGCTGCCAGTGTCACCGCCGGGCCCAGACCCCCGGGTGCGGTGGATCGAGTCGCACTGCACCAGGCAGCCCCCGCCCCCGAACCGCCGCCCAGTCCCGTACGCGAACTTCTTCTGCGGACTCGGGCAGGTCCTCCGGCCGATCACGGCCCGAGCACCCGGACCACGCATTGAGACCGCCCCTAACCCGCGGTGAGGTGCTCGGCCATGGCCTGGTGGTGGGCCAGCACGGCCGCCTGGGCAGCGTCGGCATCCCGGGCCAGGACGGCGGCGGCGATCGGCTCGTGCAGCTCCCAGTGCCGGGCCGGCCCGGTGCCGCGCAGCCACGGCGGCACTGACTCGCTGTCCACCCAGCCCCGGAGCTGATAGGCCAGCAGCGCGCTGTGCACGCTCTCGTAGATCGCCGCCAGGTAGGGGTTGCCCGCGCCGCGGACCACCGCGGCGTGGAACACGGTATCCGCCGCGACCAGCTCAGACGTGCTGCCCACCGCGTCGTGCAGCTTGCCCAGCGCCGACCGGATGCGGCCGGCTTCCGGGGCGGCCAGGGCAGGCTCCCGGGTGGCTGCCTCCCCGGCGCCGATGCCCTCCAGCCACAGCCGGAGCTGGAGCAGGTGGCTGGCCGACGTAGTGTCCAGGTCGAGCATCAGGGTGACCGACGCGGCCACCATGACCTCCGGCCGCCGGACCACGTATGCGCCGGACCCGTGCCGGATCTCCACCAGGCCCATCAGCGACAGGCTGCGCAGCGCCTGGCTGACCGTGGGCCGGCTGGCCCCGAACCGTTCCGCCAGCTCACGCTCGGGTGGCAGCCGGGCCCCGGCCGCGATCCGCTCGCTGATGATCAGGCCGCGGATCTGTTCCGCGACCGAGTCGGCCCGCCTGGCCGTGCTGACCGGCCCGATCCCGGCCAGCGTCACCGCATCCGGGCGGCGCTGCTGCGTCATGCCGTTGACACTACTGCAGAGGCAAAGTGACAATGTGGCTATGCCACTTGGGACACGGATGTCGGATCCCAGGGCCAGCTGGGCGGTGCCCGACCCGGCCCGGCTCGCACTGCGGATCCGGCTCCGGGCGGTGCAGATGGTGGCGCCGCAGGGCTTCGGCTATCTCGGCCAGGCGCTGTCGTCGGCCGAGGAGGTGGCGGCGCTGTTCGCGGTGGCCCGGCCGGGCGTGGACCGGATCGTCTGCTCCCCCGGCCACTACGTGATCGCGTTCTACGCGGCGGCGGCCGAAGCCGGCCTGCTGCCCGCCGAGACGCTGGCCTCCTACGGGCAGGACGGGTCGGCACTGGAGGCGATCGGCTCTGAGCGGTCGCCAGTCCTGGACTACGTGTGCGGGTCGCTGGGCCAGGGCCTGTCCGCGGCGGCCGGGTTCGCCCTGTCCAGCCGGCTGCACGGCCGGGACACCCGGACGTTCGCACTGGTCAGCGACGGCGAGCTGGAAGAAGGCCAGGTATGGGAGGCAGCCATGTTCGCCGCGCACCATCGGCTGTCCGGGCTGACTGTGCTGCTGGATGCCAACAACTCCCAGGTCGACGGGCCGGTGGACGGCGTCACCACGATCGAGCCGATCGCGGCCAAGTGGGCCGCGTTCGGCTGGGGCACGGCCGAGGTGGACGGGCACGACGTGGCCGCGGTGGCCCAGGCCCTGACCGCCGCCCAGCTGAGCACCAGGCCGTCCGTGGTGATCGGCCGCACCTCGACCCGGCACGGCCTGGACTGCCTGCCGCCCGATGCCGACGGGCACTTCATCACGCTGCCCGCCGGCCTGGCCGCCACCGCGGTCCGTGAGCTGACCACCCGGCTGGAGCAGGCCGGTGCGTGAGCCGCCCTACCCGGTCGCGCTGAAGCCGTACGGGCAGGCGCTGGCCGACCTGGCCCGGCACCGGCCCGAGGTGGTCTGCCTGAGCGGTGACCTCACCCGGCAGTGCGAGGTCGACTTGTTCCAGGCCGAGTTCCCGGACCGGTTCATCCAGGCCGGCATGGCCGAGGCCAACATGATGGGGGTGGCCGCCGCGCTGGCCCGCAGCGGGCATCTCCCGTTCGTGCACACGTTCGGCGTGTTCGCCACCCGGCGGCCGCTAGACCAGATCATCAGCGCCATCGGCTACCCGCGGCTGCCGGTCCGGATCATCGGCTTCATGCCCGG
The DNA here is from genome assembly GCA_963834515.1 of uncultured Actinomycetes bacterium. Lineage (GTDB taxonomy): Bacteria > Actinomycetota > Actinomycetes > Streptosporangiales > Streptosporangiaceae > RYN-230. Next base: position 1,616,045 of record CAWICB010000007.1, read on the forward strand.
CCTCTCCAGCCCGGGCGGGCCAAGCCATCAGGCCATCGACGACGTCGCGCTGATGCGTACGGTACCCGGGATGACCGTGCTCGACGTGGCCGACGCGGTGGAGGCCCGGCAGGTCTGCGCAGCCATCGCCGACCTGCCCGGGCCGGCGTACGTCCGGCTCAAGCGCGGCGAGGTCCCGGTCATGTTCGGTGACGATCATGTGCTGTCGCTGGACCGGGCCCAGGTGCTCAGCCGCGGCGGCGACGCGGCCCTGTTCGCCAGCGGCATGATGCTGGCCCCGGCACTGGCCGCGGCGAACGTGCTCCGCGGGCAGGGCGCCGCGGTGTCGGTGGTGAACGTCCCGGTGCTGAAGCCCCTGGACACCAGCACCGTGCTCGACGTGGCCACGGCCGCGGGGGTGGTGCTGACCGCAGAGAACCACCTGGTCAGCGGCGGGCTCGGCACGGCTGTGGCCGAGGCGCTGGCCGAGGCCGGGCTGGGCCGCCCACTGCGCCGGATCGGGCTGCGGGACACGTTCGCCGAGGGGGCACGCAGCGCGGGCTACCTGTTCGGCCGGTACGGCCTGTCCGCCCAGTCCATCGTGGCCACCGCCTGGCAGGCCCTGGGCCGCCCCGGGCCGGTGCCTGAGGTCCGGCTGCCCGCCGCCGACCCCGGCGAGTACGCGCCGGTCTGACGCCCTGCCCACGCAGCCGCAAAAATCCCAGCGCAGAGGAGAGCCGCCGATGACCGCCTTCTACTCAGCCTCGGGCCAGTCCACGCCCATCGCCTCACCGGGCGCGGTGCTCGGCGTGGACTGGGAGCAGCGGGTCGACTTCGCCCGGCTGCGCAGCCAGCGCATCGCCCGGGTGCAGGCCGCCCTGGACCAGTCCGAGCTGAGCGCGCTGATCTTGTTCGACATGAACAACATCCGCTACACCACCGCGACGCACATCGGGAACTGGGCCCGGGACAAGTTCTTCCGCTGCGCGCTGGTGATGCGCGGCCACGAGCCGATCCTGTGGGACATCGGCTCGTCGGCCCGTACCCACCAGCGGTACGCCCCGTGGTACGGCCAGCAGAGCTGGCAGGCGGGCATTTCCAGCTGGCGCGGCTCCATCCCGGAATACGTCGGCGTGGAGGCGGGCAACGCGGCCCGGCTGGCCGGGCTGCTGCGCGACGCCGGCCTGGCCGGCGGCCCGGTCGGGGTGGATGTCGTCGAACTGCCGGTGCTGCGGGCGCTGGAACGAGAGGGCCTGCGGATCGAAGACGGCCACGGGCTCATGCAGGATGTCCGGTCCATCAAGACCGCGGACGAGGTCGCGCTGCTCGATCACGCGGCCGCCCTGGTCGACGGGGCCTACGAGGAGCTGTACCGCGAGCTCCGGCCTGGCATCCGGGAGAACGACTGTGTGGCGCTGGTCAACCGGTACCTGTACGAGAACGGGTCGGAAGAGGTGGAGGCGGTCAACTCCATCTCCGGCGAGCGGTGCAGCCCGCATCCGCACGTGTTTTCCGACCGGCTGATCCGGCCCGGTGACACGGCCTACTTCGACATCATCCACGCGTTCAACGGCTACCGGACCTGCTACTACCGGACGCTCAACGTGGGCAGCCCGACCCGGGCCCAGCGCGAGGCCTACCGGCGGGCCCGCGAGTTCATGGACAACGCGATCGGCGAGATCCGGCCGGGAGCGACGTCGGCCGACGTGGTCCGCCACTTCCCGGCCGCGCAGGAGTTCGGGTTCAGCACTGAGGAGGAGGCGTTCGGCCTGCAGTATTGCCATGGCCTGGGGCTGTCCAACTGGGAACGCCCGCTGATGAGCCGGTATCACTCGTTCGAGCACCCGGTCGGGCTGAGCGAGGGCATGGTGTTCGCCATCGAGACGTACTGGCCGACCCCGGACGGCTCGTCGGCCGCGCGGATCGAGGAGGAAGTAGTGGTCACCGAGGGCGGCTGTGAGCTGCTGACCCGGTTCCCGGCCGACCAGCTGTACGTGGCGGGCACCCGGTACTGGGCCGGCGCCGACCTGCCCGGTTAGCCGTCCGCCGTCAGCACGAGCCGGAACTCGCTGCCCGCGCCGGGCTGGCTGTCCACCTCGATGCGCGCGTTCAGCGACTGCGCCGCCCGGCGGGCGATGGCCAGGCCCAGCCCGGAACCGCCGGTGGCCCGGTCCCGGGCCTCATCGACCCGGTACAGCCGGTCGAAGATGCGCTCCAGGTGCCCGGGCGCGATGCCGATGCCGGTGTCGCGCACCGCGATCACGGTGCCGGGCCGGCGCCGCTGGGCCACGATCCGGACCCGGCCGCCGGATGGCGTGTACCGGATGGCGTTGGACACGAAGTTGTTCACCACCGCGTCGATGAGCCGGGGATCGGCCAGCACCGGCAGCTGCTCCGCGCACACCACCAGCGTGACCCCGGCGTCGTCCGCGGCCAGCCGGAACCGCTGGGCGGTCTCGGCGCACAGCACGGCGATGTTCACCTGCTCCTGGCGGACACTCTCGGCCAGTTCCAGCCGGTGCAGGTGCCGCACGTCGTCCAGCAGCTGCTGCAGCCGGGCGCACTCGTGCACCACGATGGTGGCCGCCTCGGCGCGCTCGGCGGCGGTCCGGGCGGCGTGATCGACCAGGGCCAGCGCGAATCCGGACACCGCGCTGAGCGGGGTGGCGATCTCATGGGCCAGGTCGGCCAGGAACCGCTTCTGCTCGGTGTCGGCCTGCTGGAGCTGGGCCGCCATGCCGTCAAACGCCCGGCTCAGGTGCGCGAACTCCTCCGGGCCGGAGATCCCCATCCGGGCCGAGAGGTCCCCGGTGGCCAGCTGGTCCGCGGTCTCGATGGCCCGGGTCACCGGCTGGCGGACGGTGCGCACCAGCACGGTGGCGGCCAGCCAGGCCTCGCCGATGAGCAGCACCGCGGCCAGGCCGGCCAGCCCGGCCTGATGCGGGCTGGTGTAGGCCGCCCCGGCCGCGATGGTGACCGCCGCGGTGACCACCATGGCCACCAGCAGCCACACCCGGAGTGAGGTCAGCCGGTCAAGCATCGGCTTCCAGCCGGTAGCCGACGCCGCGCAGCGTCGAGATACGCAGCGCGCCGCCGAGCTTGCGGCGCAGGCCGACGATGTGCACGTCGATGGTCTTCTCGGTCACGAACCGGGACCCCCAGACCTCATCGAGCAGCTGGTCCCGGGTGTAGGCCCGGCCCGGGCTGGCCAGCAGCGTCTCCAGCAGGTCGAACTCCCGGCGGGTGAGCTCGATCGCTTCGCCCCGGACGGCGCAGCGCCTGGCCCGCCGGTCCAGCTCGACTACCCCGACCCGCAGCGCCGCGGCGTCCGCGCCGAACCCGCGCGCCCGGCGGAGCTGGGCCCGGACCCGGGCTACCACCTCGTGGGCCAGGAACGGCTTCAGCACATAGTCGTCGGCACCGATCTCCAGCCCGGCCACCCGGCTGGCCTCCTCGCCGCGCGCGGTCAGCAGGATGATCGGGATCGAGGAGTTCCGCCTGGCCTGCCGGACCACCTCGAAGCCGTCCACCTCGGGCAGCATCACGTCCACGATGGCCAGGTCGATATCACCACGGCGCAGCGCCGCGAGGGCCTGGGCGCCGGTGCTCGCCTCCTGCACCGCGAAGCCCGCCTGGCCCAGGTACAGGCGCATCAGCCGGCGCAGGGACAGCTCGTCGTCGACGACCAGGATCCGTGCCGCGTTCATGGTTCACATGTTCACATGCCCTCACCGTGCGCTGGCTAGTCCTTAACGGTTCCCTAATTGCGCGCTCGTAGCGTCCGGACCTGAACCCGGTCAGCCGAGGAGGTAGCGACCATGTCTTCGCAGCAGCTGGTGGCGATCGGTGCGGAGCTGGGCGGCAGCACGCACCGGCCACTGTCCGCCTCGACCGGAATCACCCGGCACGCGGTGCACGAGGTGCTCGACGCCGCTGAGCTGCTCATCCGCTACAAGGCGATCGCCCGGCTGAGCGGGCACCTGGCCGCCATGTGGCGGACGGTGTACCCGCACGCGGCGGGCCAGCCCGGGCCGGGCGGCCAGCTCCGCGCGGCGTGCCTGGCCCGGGCCCGCGAACTCGAATGGGTCATGCGCGGGCTGGAGTGCCACCTGGCCGGGGAGATGTACGCGGCCGGCCTGGCCATGGCCGTGCCCGCGGCCCTGGCCCGGCACCTGGACAGCTACTGGCCGGCCGAGCAGGCGCTGGTCACCTGGATCGAGGACGGGCTCGGCCCGGATGGCTGCGGCCAGCTGGCCCATGCGTACTGGCGCGCGCTGGGCCACGCGCCGACCCGGCCGCATCCGCGCTGCCCGCGTTCCGGGCCGCTGCGGCAGGCCGCGTTCTGGTGGCATGGCCGCTGGGACCGGCTGCTCGACGGGGTGGATTCACGGGCCGGCGTGGGCCGCGACTTCGCCCTGATCCTCGCGCAGCCCCCCGGCGGCCAGCCCGCATCCCGGGCCGGGGACAGCACCCTGGATGCCCGCGGCGGCCAGCCCGCATCCCGGGCCGGGGACGGCACCGGCGCTGCCCCGGCGGGGCTGGGCTAGATGACCTCAGCCGCCGCGGCCCTGGTGGCACCGGGCAAGGGCATCCTGGCCGCCGACGCGGGCGGCCGCACGATGGCGTGGCGGCTGGCGTCGGCGGGCGTGGCCGCCACCGCCGCCAGCCGGCGGGCCTACCGGGAGATGCTGGTCACGACGCCCGGCCTGGCCAGCGGGATCAGCGGCGTCATCGTGGCCGGTGAGGCGCTCGGCCAGCGGCTGGCCGACGGGCGGCTGCTCCCGGCCGCGGTGGCTGACCTGGGGATGATGACGGGCGTCAAGGCCGACGCTGGGGCCGGGCCGCTGGCCGGGACACAGGGCGAGACGGTCACCGAGGGCCTGGACGGGCTGCTGCCCCGGCTGCGCGGCTACGCCCGGCTGGGCGCGCGGTTCGCCAGCTGGCGGGCGGTCCTGCGGATCGGCCCCGGGCTGCCCTCGCCGCTGGCCGTCCGGGCCAACGCGCACGCGCTGGCCCGGTACGCGGCCGCCTGCCAGGCCACCGGGCTGGTGCCGCTGGTCGAGCCGGCCGTGCTGATGAACGGGTCATCGTCGCCCGGCCAGTGCGCCACGGTGACATCGCTGGTGCTGCTGGAGGTGGTAACCAGCCTGCAGGACTACGGGGTGGACTTCCCGGGCGTGGTGCTCCGCCCGAGCATGGTGCTGCCGGGCCGCGGGCCCCACGGCCCGCTGCCCCCGGCCGAGGTGGCCGCGGCCACTGTGGACGCACTCAGCAGCCTGCCCGCCGGGCTGGCCGGGGTGGCGTTCCTGTCCGGCGGGCAGCGCCCGGAGCGCGCCACCGGGAACCTGGCCGCGATGCAGCACAGCCTGCAGCTGTGGCCGCTGACGTTCGGCTTCGGCCGGGCGCTGGCTGGCCCTGCGCTGGCCGCCTGGCGGGGTCAGCCGGATCGCTGGCAGGCGGGCCAGCGCGCGCTAGCCCGGCGGGTATCGCTGAACGTGGCCGCCATCGAGGCCCGCTACACCCCGGAGCTGGAGCCTGCGGCGGCCGTGCCCTGGTGATGCCCGACCGGGCGAGCCAGCACGTCGAATTCGCCGGCCTTGACCCGGGCCAGGAACGCGGCCCACTCCCCCGGGGTGAACACCAGCGGGTCCCGGCCCGGGAACTTGGAGTCCCGGACCAGGATCGTGATGTCCTCCGCGCCGCGGCGCCAGGCGATCTCGACACAGTTGTGATAACTGCCGCAGTAGCTGGACCTGCGCCAGCCGGGCCCCGGACTGTCCATGCGGGCCAGCGTGCCGCACGCCGCCGGACGGCAGCCTTGCAGCTGCCCTGATGCCTGCCTTGCCACCCAGGTCAGGCCGGGGCAACAGCTGGCCGGGCCAGGGCTACGTTGGGACCGCACGTTCGCTCGGGCGGGAGGATGGCCATGGCGCTGGGCTGGATACTGACCGGCTGGAACATTCATCTGCTGCACCGGTACGCCCCGGCCACGGCGGCCATGCTGGACACGCCGGCCTGCTATGCCCGGGGTAACGACCCGGGGCGCAACCCGGTCCTCGACGGCTTCCATACCACTGCGGTGCTTGGTTACCAGAGCTATGCGGCGTTCGCCGCCGACATCGCCGCAGGCGCCATCGGGCCGTGGTTCCGGGCCGTTCTGTACGACAACGAGAACTGGCCCGGCACGCCGGCCGCCGAGCAGCAGGACCCGTGGACCCACCTGGCCATGTTTGGCCAGCTGGCCCACGCCCACGGCCTGCTGCACATCGCCACGCCCGCACGTGACCTGGGCAACGTGGCCACGTCGAGGCACCCGAAGCGCCCGGGCGAAACCCTCGACGAGTGGTATGTGCGGACCGACATCGCTGGTGCCGCCGCCCAGGCCGCTGACATCGCCCAGGTCCAGACGCAGGTGCACACGGCCAGCGTGCCCGCATTCGCGGGCCTGGTCAGCCGGACCAGGCCGCAGGCACTGGCCGCCAACCGGGACGTCAAGGTCTATGGCGGCCTGTCCACCAACCACGGCTCGCCTGATCAGATGGCCGCCGCGGCCAGCTCGGCCGAGGTTGACGGCTTCTACGTCACGGCCAGCAGCTCCGCCATCGCCCAGCTGGACGCGTTCCTGCGGCGCATGCAGCGCTAATCCCGCGCTGACCCGAACCCGGACCTGGGCCAGGTAGCCGACGCCGCGGATGGCGAGGTCGGCTACCCGGCACCGAGCCAGACGCTGCCCAGCGTCGGCTGCCACCCAGCGGGCCGCGCCCCCCCAACCCAGGCCCCCAACCCAGCGGCCCGCTCCGGTGAGCGCCGCGAACTGTGCCTTTCGGCGTCTGCGCCGGCCACGTTCAGTTATATCTGGGACTTAAGCCGCTTAGTCACTGCCGGAAACGATCAGGCGGATCCTTGCCGGGGACCGATCCGCTCAGGCAAGAATCCGCATGCCCGGCCGGCACCGGGAGGTGCGCCGCCCCGACGCGGGCGGCGATGTCGTCATGGCCGTGGCGACGGCACCAGCTCAGGATGTACCGCGCGTGCTCACCGCACCACCGGTACACGACCTCGGGCGTCATCTTGAGCTCAGCACTGTGCTCGCCGCGGTCACGGATCAGCGGCCCGAGATAATCGACCAGCTTCGCGGCCGTGTCGTACCCGACGTGCGCGGACCTGGCCAGCGTCTCGTGATTGACGGCCCGGCCGGACGCGATGGCCCCGGCCAGCCGCGCCGCGGTCAGCCCTTTTCCCTTGCTGAAGTAGGTATGGATGCGCGGCACATCATCCGGGCTGGCGCCGGTGGGAAACCGGGGACCCACCAGGTCCCCTCCCCCGATCGCGATATCAACCGCCTCAACCAGTAGCTGGGGACCCATCGCCTTCCGGTGGATACCCACCACCTCGGGTTGCTCGACTGCCTCATCCAGGTGGTCACGCTCGATGCCGTGGCCCTGGGCGGCGAATATCACCGGCACCGGCCGGCGCGCGGCGCGCAGGATGTCCAGGACGTCAAGCCCGTCGAACGCGTACTCGACGGCATAGTCATTCCAGGTCAGGTCGGCAACCACCACGTCAAACCGCAGCCGGTCGCTGACCGCGCGCTGCACCGCGGCCCGGTCCTCCGCGATCCGGACGGTGGCATCGGCCATGGACTGGCGGAGGAACGGTTCAATGATCTTGCCCAGTGCAGCCGCGATCAGAAGACGTGGGCCATCCGGCATCGGTCTACCCCCTGGTTACGCGAGCGTAGTCGGCGGCCGTAGCGTACGCGGCGACATGCGGGGCGCGGGACGGGCATGATGGAGCCCATGGGCACGGTCGAGTTCACCACGCAGCTCCAGGCCCGCGGCCCGGCGGCTGCGGTGGTGCTGGACGATGCGCAGGTCGCGGCGGTCGGCGAGGGGGCCAGCCGGTTCCCGGTGGTCGCCACCGTGAACGGGTACACCTGGCGGACAAGCGTGGCGCGGATGGGCGGCGAGTTCCTGGTCGGCCTGAATCGCGAGGTGCGCGGCGGTGCGGGGGTACAGGCCGGCGACGAAGTCAACGTGGTCCTCGAACTCGACACGGCGCCCCGGGAGGTCAACGTACCGGCGGCCCTGGCGGCGGCGCTGGCCGCTGACCCGCCGGTGCAGGCGGCCTTCGACGCGCTGGCCTTCACCCACCGCAAGGAGTACGCCCGCTGGATCGCCGAGGCCAAACGCGACGAGACCAGGCAGCGCCGGGTGCAGCAGGCGGTGGACATGATCCGCGCGGGCCAGACCCGCTCCTGAGAGGTGTGACGAAGTGACCAGCCAGGACGCCGCATCCGGCCCGCCACGCGGGGATGTCCCGGACGAGGGCGCCGAGCCGCCCGCGTTCGACACCAGCATGGCCCATCCGGCCCGCGTCTATAACTACCTGCTGGGCGGGAAGGACAACTACCAGGCTGACCGGGCCGCCGCCGAGGAGATCATCTCGATCAGCCCGAGCGTGCTGCCGACGGTGCGGGCCAACCGGGCGTTCCTGCGCCGCGCCGTGCAGTACCTGGCCGGCAAGGCCGGCATCCGGCAGTTTCTCGACGTCGGCACCGGCCTGCCGTCCGCCGAGAACACCCACCAGATCGCCCAGGAGATCGCCCCGGATTCCCGGATCGTGTACGTGGACAACGACCCGATCGTGCTGGCCCACGCCCGGGCCCTGCTGACCAGCACCCGGGAGGGCGCCACCGCCTACGTCCATGCGGACGCGCGGGACACCGGCACGATCCTGCACGAGGCCGCCGAGACGCTCGACTTCAGCCAGCCGGTCGCGGTCATGCTGCTGTGCATCATGCAGTACGTCCCGGATTCCGCTGGCCCGCACCAGATCGTGGCCAGCCTGATGGCCGGGATGGCGCCGGGCAGCTATCTGGCCCTGTCCGATACCACCCGGGACGTCGCCCCCGAGGAGATGGCCACCGGGGCCGCGAAGTACAACGCGCGGCTCGGCCCGAGCCAGTTCACCCCGCGCACCGTGGCCGAGCTCTCCCGGTTCTTCGACGGCCTGGAGCTCGTCGAGCCCGGCCTGGTGCCGCTGCCGCAATGGCGCGCCCTGGCCCGTACCGCGGACCGGATACCCGCCTACGCCGGCCTGGGCCGGAAACCCTGACCCTGACCGGGCCCGGCCCGGCCCGGCCGGGCCAGCCGCCAGGGGCCCGGTCAGGCGTCACCGTAGACCGGGATGCCAGCCCCGCTGACCGGAGCCGAGTCCGGCCCGATGAGGAACGCGATCACCTTGGCGATCGCGGCCGGCTTGACCGCCCGGGCGGCCAGCGACGGGGACATCCATTCCCGGTTGGCCGGGGTGTCGATGACCGACGGCAGGATGCAGTTCACCCGGATCCCCTGCGGCCGCAGCTCGTCGGCGAGCAGCTCGCTGGCCCGGAGCACGGCTGACTTGCTGGTCGCGTAGGCCAGCGGGGCCGGGCCGCTGACCGCGGTCCTGGAGCCAACCGTCACGATCGCGCCGCCGCCCGCCGCGGCCATCCGGGGCGCCGCCTCCTGGCAGGACCACAGCATCGACTCCACGTTGGAGTGCCACATGCGTTCCAGTGACTTCTCGTCCAGCTCGGCCAGTGAGCCGGGGGCGAACCCGCCGGCCAGCGTGACCAGCGCGGCCGGCACCCCGGTGCCGAGCGCGTCGATCTGCTGCCAGGCCACGCGGACCGACTCCCGGTCAGCCAGCTGCACCGCGACCGGGTGCACGCCGGGCAGCGACCCGGTTTCGTCGAGGCGTGGCCCGGCCAGATCCAGGGCCAGCACGGTCAGGTCCCGGCTGCGCAGCTCGGCCAGCACCGCCGCGCCGAGCGCGCCCGCGGCGCCGGTGACCACCACTGCTGCGTTCATCTCGCTCCCTCCCTAGCTGCTGACCGGCTCGCCGTGGCACCGCTGGCCCGCACCGTACCGGTGGCCCGCACCGTACCGCTGGCCCGGCGCGCGGATACGCTGAGGCCGCACCCTTCGGAAAGGCGGGACTAATGGCCGGGCAATGGTTCGAGGGCGAGCCGCCGGACGGCGGCCAGCTGCCACCGCTCGACACCAGCGTGCCGCACATCGCCCGGGTATACGACTACTGGCTGGGTGGCAAGGACAACTTCCCGGCCGACCGGGAGCTGGCTGAGCAGTTCATCGCGGCCGAACCGTCGGTGGTCGCCGGGGTACGCAGCAACCGGGCGTTCCTCGGCCGCGCGGTGCACTACCTGGTGGCCGAGGCTGGCATCCGGCAGTTCCTCGACATCGGCACCGGTATCCCGACCGCGAACAACACCCACGAGGTAGCGCAGCGGGCCGCGCCGGACGCCCGGGTCGTCTACGTGGACAACGACCCGATCGTGCTGGCCCACGCCCGGGCGCTGCTCACCGGGCACCCGGCGGGCGCCACCGACTACGTGGATGCCGACCTCCGGGACACCAGCACGATCCTGGACGCGGCCGCGCGAACTCTGGACTTCAGCCAGCCGGTGGCGCTGATGCTGGTCGGGGTGCTGCACTGCATCCCCGACCAGGACTTCCCGGCCAAGATCGTGACCCGGCTGCTTGACGCCGTCCCGCCCGGCAGCTACCTGGCCATCTCGCACCCGGCCAGCGACATCCACCCGGACGAGATGGCCCGCGGCGCGGCGCTGATGAACCGGTCGCTGGCCGGCGCGATCACGTTCCGCACCCACGACGAGGTGGCGGCGTTCTTCGGCGGCTCCGACCTCGTGCCACCCGGCCTGGTCTCGACCAGCCAGTGGCGGCCCGGGCCGGGCGCGCGCCCGAAGCCACTGCCCGCCTGGGCCGGCGTGGCCGTCAAGCGCTAGCGGTAGCCGCGGTCGCCGGCCGGGCGGTCCGCGTCCTGCACCTCGGTGATGTACCGCCAGCAGTCCGGCTGGGTGCCGTCGGTGTCGGTGAACCCGTAGATCGGGGCCAGCTGGCCGCTGGACACGGCCTGCCCGGACCAGCGCGCCACGTCCGGGTCGGCGGCCAGCGCGGCCACTGCGCGGGCCACGTAGGTGGGCGACTCGGAGATGCAGAAGTGCGGCTCCCGCGCCGTCGCGTCCCGCCAGTTCTCCTCGGTCACCCCGAACAGCTCCAGCATGTTCTCCGACCGCAGCCACCCCGGGGTGACCGCGACGGCCGTGGCCCGGTGCGGGCGGAGCTCGAAGGCCAGCGCCGTGGTCAGCCGCTGCACCGCGGCCTTGACCAGGTCGTAGTAGATGCCGACGTCGTGCCGGTAGTTGCTGTTGTACTCGGCGGTGCCGTCGGTCATCTCCACCACCAGCCCGCCCGGGTGCCTGATCAGCAGCGGCAGCACCTCGTGGCTGGTGATCAGGTGGGTGTCGATGCCCATCCGCAGCATCCGCAGCCCGCCGGGCAGGTCGTGCTCCCACACGGTGGTGCCGAACTGGGCGTACCGGTCCCCGCCGAAGATGTCGTTGACCAGGATGTCCAGCCGGCCGTGCTCGGTGCCGATCCGCTCCGCCAGGGCCCGGACCTGCGCCGGGTCGAGATGATCGACGCGCAGCGCCACCCCGGCCCGGCCAGCCGCGGCCATCAGCTCGCCGGTCTGCTCGATGGTCTCCGGGCGGCCGATCTCCGAGGGGCCGCCGGACCGGCTGCTCCGGCCGGTCGCGTAGACCGCCGCACCCGCCCGGGTCAGCTCCACCGCGATGGCCCGGCCCGCCCCCCGGGTCGCACCCGCGACCAGCGCGATCCGGCCGCGCAGCGGCGCGGTCGTTTCGTCTGTCACCATGCCCGGCATCCTGCCACTGGCCACCGACAGCCCGGGTACTGCGATGCTGGGCAGATGAGCGGCCGCGCCGGTCCTGGAGCTGGGCTGCGGAACCGGCCGGATCCTCCGGCCGCTGGCCCGGCCCGCGGTCAGGCCGGCGGCAGCGCGGCCCGGACCAGCTGGTGCTCGATCCGGGCCAGGTCGTAGCGCCCGTCCCGCAGGCCCTGGGACATCTGGCCCGCGGCCATGCTGACCCGGAACGCCCGGTATACCGGCCCTATCGCGGCCTCCTCGAGCTCGGTCAGCGGCCAGCCGCCCCGGGCGGCCTCGGCCCGGTAGCCCGCGATCAGCCCCGGCGCCCGGTGGCCGCGCGCGATGGCCAGCTCGTAGGGCCGGGAGTCCAGGTGGGTCAGCCCGAAGTCGATGACCCCGGCGAGCCGGCCACGCTGATAGTGCACGTTCCACTCGGCGAAGTCCCCGTGCACGACCAGGACCGGCAGCTCATCAGCCCCGATAGCGGCCAGCTCGGCCCGGCTGCCCGCGGCTGCCGCCTCGGCCCGCGCGCCGAGCCGCGGGCTGGCCTCGCGCAGCCCGCGCAGGCACTCGGCCCAGTCCAGGCCGGTGTGCACGGTCAGCCCCTGGTGCTGGGCCCGCCAGCCGGGACGCTGCCCGATCAGGCCGCCGAGCCCGCGCAGCGCCCGGTGCAGCCGGGCCAGGTCACCGCCCCGCTGGCGCTGCTGCCCGGGATCCTCCTCGGCTACCGGCGCACCGGGCACGAACCGGGTCAGGCAGTACCACAGCCCCTGCTCCTCGACCAGCTCACTGACCGGCTCCGGGACGGCCCACCCGGCCGCGGCCAGATGCCGCAGCACGGCGTGCTCATAGGCCAGGCCGGCCGCGGTCGCCCCGGCATGGTACCGGCGCAATACCAGCCGCTCCCCCTCGGCCGTGCCGGCCAGCCAGCTCCCGTTCGCCCCGGGCACGTCGCTGAGCTCGGTGACCGTATCCGCCGCCACGCCCAGCGCGCCAAGCACCCGGGCTGGCGGGCCCTCTTTTCCCGAACGCCCGGCCGCCCGCATGGGTCACCTGGCCGGCTGGATGCCGTTCAGCGCCATGTCGACCACGTCGCGCACGAAGCGGTCGTTCAACGGCGCGTGGCCATGCAGCAGCCGGTGATACAGCGGGCCGTAGAGCAGGTCGACCGCCACCTCGATCTTGATGTCCGGGGGGATCTCGCCCCGTTCGATGGCCCGGCGGAAGATGGCCCGCGCCTGGTCCCGGCGCGGCTCGACTACCCGCTGGTGGTACTCGGCGGCGAACTCCGGGTCGGTCTGCGCCTCGGTGACCAGCGCGGCGATGACCCGGCCATACGGCCGGCTGGTGGCCAGCCTGCTCCACGGGCGCAGCAGCGAGAGCAGGTCGCCGCGTAGCGTGCCGGTGTCCCGCGGGGCCGGCCGGGCCGTCGCCCACTCGGTGTACAGCGCATCCAGGGCCAGCGATTCCTTGGTCGGCCACCAGCGGTAGATAGTCGCCTTGCTGACCCCGGCCCGCTCGGCTACGGCGTCCATGCTGACCGCGCCCAGGCCGCGGTCCAGCAGCAGTTCCGCGGCGGCATCCATGATCGCCTTATGGGCCTTCTCGCTGCGCGGCCGGCCACGCGCCGGGGCGCCGCCGCTCCCGGTGGCGCGGCCGGGCCGCCCGCGCTGGATGGCTTCGGTGGTCATCGTGCCGTCACGCTACCCTGCGGCGGCCGGTGCCCGCCGCCGGGGCAGCCGCTGTCCGGGCCAGCACCCGGAACAGGGCGGCGATGTCCCGGTGCCCGTAGCCCATCTCCTCGGCCCAGCTCAGCACGCGGTCGGCGGCCGACGCGGCGGGCAGCGGGACCCCCGACTCCCCGGCTTCGGCCAGCGCCAGGCGGATGTCCTTATGCATCAGCTGCACATCGAACCACGCCGGCCCGGGCAGATCGAGCAGGAGCGGGACCCGGGCCTGCAGCATCGGCGAGCCGATGGCACTCTCGCTCATCGTGCGGGCGGCCAGTCCCGGATCGATGCCGCCGCGCTCAGCCAGCAGGACGCCCTCACTGAACGCGAGCATCTGCGCGGCCAGGCTGACGTTGATGGCCAGCTTGACCAGCAGGCCCTGGCCGTTCCCGCCCACGTGGGTGACCCGGCCGCCCAGCCGGTGCAACAGCGGCTCAACGGCCCGGAACGCCTCCTCCGGGCCGCCGGCCATGATGGCCAGGCTGCCATCCCGGGCGGCCGGCACGCTGCCGGACACGGGCGCATCGATCATGGTGGCGCCGGCCGCGCGCACCTGGCTGGCCAGCTCCCGGCTGGCCCGCGGGCGCACCGTGCTCATGTCCACATAGACGCTGCCTGGCCGCAGCCCGGCCAGGATCCCGTCCGGGCCCGCGGTGATCGCGGCCAGCGCCCGGTCGTCGGTGACCATGCTGAACACCACGTCCGCGGCCGCGGCGACCTCGCGGGGCGTGTCGCGCCAGATGAGCCCCTGCCAGACCAGTGCTTCGGCCTTGGTCCTGGTCCGGTTGGTGCCGGATACCTGGTTGCCCTCGAGCAGGCGGCCAGCCATCGGCGCGCCCATGGACCCGAGGCCAACGAACCCGATCCTCGTCATCGTCATCCCTCCTAGATCGCCGCTTCGATCTCGGCCACATCCTGGCCGGTGAGCTCGAGGCCGGCCGCGGCCAGCACCGGGTCCACCTGATCTGGCCGCCGGAATCCGGTGATCGCGCCGTCCACCGCCGGGTGGCGCAGTGCCCAGGCCACGGCGACCGCGCCGGGCGTGACACCGTGCCGGTCCCCGACCATCCGCAGCCGGGCGGCCAGCGCGAGGTGCTGGCTGAGCTGTGGTTCGGTGAACCGCGGGTCGGATTTGCGCCAGTCGTCGCCGGGCATGGCCGCGATCCGCTCCCGGGTGATGGCCCCGGTCAGCAGGCCGGAACCCATCGGGGAATAGACGATCACGCCGATCCCGTCCCGCTCGGCCAGCGGCAGGATCTCCGCCTCCGCGGCCCGGTCGATCAGCGAATAGGGCGGCTGCAGCGTCTCCACCGGGGCGATCGACTGGATGCGGCGCAGCTGGCTGGCGGTGAAGTTGGACACGCCGATGTGCCGGACCAGGCCGCGCTCCTTCAGCGTGGCCATGGCGGCCCAGCCTTCCTCGATGTCCTCGTCCGGGTTGGGCCAGTGGATCTGGTACAGGTCGATGGCATCCACGCCCAGCCGCCGCAGGCTGCCTTCGGCTTCACGCAGAATCGAGTCGCGCTTCAGCACGTGCTTCACGTGCCGGGTGCCGTCGTCCAGCAGCGAGCTCTTGGTGAACACATACGGCCGCTCGGGCAGGCCCTGCAGCGCGCGGCCGACGATCTGCTCGGAGCGGCCGAAGCCGTACGCCGCGGCGGTGTCGATCCAGTTGACCCCGAGTTCCAGGGCCCGGTGGATGGCGGCGACCGACTCGTCATCGGCCTGCGGGCCCCAGCCGAACTCCCAGCCACCGCCACCGACGGCCCAGGCGCCGAAGCCGACCCGGGTGATGTCCAGGCCGGTGCGGCCCAGCTGGCTGGTCCGCAGCTGCGTCTTGTGCATGACTCCTCCGTTGCTCCCGTTCTGCCTACCAAAACTATACTATCAGTTTTGGATAGCGCTGAGGCCAGGCCGGCTATTCCCGCCCGGCGCGGCCAGCGGCTACCGGGCCGGCTGCAGCGAGCCACCGGCCGGCCGGTGGATGCCATGCTGGGCTGACGCAACGGACCTGGCCCCAGGACTGGGATGCACGGCGTGCCGGGCCGGGCGGCCCCAAATGCGCCGAAGGACGCCCCGATGAGGACCAGTGCGGCATCCGCTTCTTCGCCTGGTTGACCACGAACATGGGGACACCTCCGGGCCCGGCCGTGGAATAGCCCGCTCCGCCTTCCTGGTTGCCCATATACAAAACGATAAGTTCAGTATCTAATTAGCGGGGACCGCTACCATGGCTGTCTCCTCCCCGCTCGGCTCGCGGTCCACGGTGGCCGCACTGCTCACCCTGACCGTGGTCACCGGGCTGGCCGACGCGGTCAGCTACCTCCGGCTGGGCCGGGTGTTCGTGGCCAACATGACCGGCAATGTGGTCTTCCTCGGCTTCAGCACTGACCCGCATTCCGGACTGTCCGCGGCCGCTTCGGTCATCGCGATCGCCGGGTTCACCCTCGGCGCACTGGCCGGCGGCCGGGCCGCGCACGCGTTGGCCGGCACCAGGCCCGCGCACTGGCTGGCAGCTGCGTTCGCCGCCGAGGCGTTCATTCTCGGGGTGGTTGCGGTGCTGGCCGGCACTGGCCTGCTGCCCTGGGCCGGCCACGGCCGGTTCGCCACCATCGCCATCCTGGCCGCCGCCCTCGGCGTGCAGAACAGCACGGTCCGCCATCTCGGTGCACCCGACCTGACCACCACCGTGCTCACGCTGACCCTGACCGGGCTGACCGCGGACAGCGCGCTGGCCCGCGGCCCGGGCGCCCGGCCGCACCGGCGGCTCGGCTCGGCCGCGGCCATGCTGGGCGGCGCGGCTGCGGGCGCAGGCATCCTGCAGTGGTCCCCGGTCGCGGTCATCGGCATCGCGGCTGTCCTGGTCGCCGGGGTGGCCGGGGCGTTCCTGGCCGCCCGCCCGGGCCCAGCCCGGGCCACCCGGCCCAGCCCGCGGGCCACCGTCCCGGCCGCGGCGTGACCCGGCCGGCCCCGGGGGCCCCGGTGGTAACTTGGCGCCATGGCCGCTCAGCAGGTGCCGGTGTACGACCGCATCGGCCGGCAGTACCGGCACGGGCGGCAGGAGGACCCGCGGATAGCCGCCCCACTCTGGGCCGCCCTGGGTGATGCGTCACCGGTGCTCAACGTGGGCGCGGGGAGTGGCTCCTACGAGCCGAGGGACCGGCCGGCCGTGGCCGCCGAGCCGTCGGCGGTGATGATCGCCCAGCGCCAGCCGGGCGCCGCCCCGGCCGTGCGGGCCCGGGCCGAGGCGCTGCCGTTCGCAACCGGTTCGTTCGGCGCCGCCATGGGCGTGCTCACCCTGCACCACTGGCGTGACCGGGCCCAGGGACTGGCCGAAATGCGCCGGGTCGCCACCGGGGCCGTGGTGCTGTTCGTCCGCGACCCCCGGGCCGTGCCCACCTGGTGGCTGCACCACTATTTCCCGGCTACCGCGCGGCTGGAGGCCAGCCGGGAGACCCCGCTCGGGCAGCTCGGCCGCCTGCTGGGCCAGCGCCTGGACGTGACCCCGGTGCCGGTCCCAGCCGACTGCACCGACGGGTTCAACGCCGCGTACTGGCGGCGGCCGTGGGCCTACCTCGACCCGCACATCTGGCGGCCGATGTCCGCGCTGGCGCTCATCGGTGGCGCCGACCGGGACCGCGGCCTGCGCCGGCTCCGGGCCGATCTGGCCAGCGGCGAATGGCACCGGCGCTGGGGCCAGCTGCTCACCCTGGATGAGCTCGACCTCGGCTACCGGGTCGTGACCGCGGCCTAGTCCCAGGCGTCCCGGCTCAGCTCGGTCAGCCAGAAGGAAGTCTCGCCGAGGTGGCGGCCGAGCTGGGTCACGCGCGGGTCGGGCCAGAAGCCGGAGTGGTAGTGGATCGGCGGCGGGGTGGGGTCGAGGTCGGCGCTGAGAGTGACCGGGTCCCAGCACGGCTGGTCCACTCCGGGCTGGATCTGGCCTGGGTCCGGGTCGCCGGGGGCCGGGTCGGCGAAGATCCAGGAGCCGATGTAGTCGGTGCGCCGGACCAGGTTCTTCCACCGCCGGGCCGGCGGGCCGCCCTGGTTGTCCAGCAGCTGGGCCAGGGTGCGGCGCGGCGCCAAGCCGAAGTAGGCGGGGAAGGCCCGGCCATACAGCCGCCGCAGTGGGCAGGCCAGGGTGAGCAGCGCGGTGCGCTGCAGCGTTTCGTCGGGCAGCTGCCCGACCACCGCGGGCGCGATCACCGAACCCTGGCTGTACCCGGTCAGCAGCACCGGCGACGGCGGCAGCGACAGGTGCGGGGAGTCGGCGTAGCTGGCGTTGCGCAGGTGCGCGGCGATCTGCAGCCAGGCCGGGTCGGCGGGGTCATGGCCGACCGTGCCGGTCAGGACGCGGACCCGGTCGACCAGTTCGGGCACCGCCCGCTCGGCGTAGCAGGGCGGGGCGAACGGGTGGCTGGCGCGCGGCCAGAACGTGCCGACATCCCAGATGGCGCCGATCGTCTTGCGCCGGGCCGGGTCGCTGTAGTCGGCCCGCAGCAGGGCCACCAGCAGGCCGGCCAGGAACAGGCCGAGCAGGCTCTCCAGGGCGGCGAACCCGTGCAGCTGCTGGTCGATTACGGAGTGGCCGGCGCCCACCGCGGCGTAGATCTCCGCCCACCCGGCCGCGACGGTCATCCCCGCGGCCGCCCACAGCGCCACCACGGCCGCCTGGTCGACGAGCAGGCCGGTGGCCCAGGCCCGCGCGATCCGGGTCCGGGTGCCGGGAAAGCCCTCCGCGTCCGCGTCACCGAAGTTGCTGCCGTAGAACCGGGCCACCGGGCTGCCGGCCGGCCCGGGCGCGGCGAACCCTGACGCCCGCTTCTTCCAGGTGTAGAAGACCCAGGCCGCCGAGATGATCAGCCCGGCGGCCAGCCCGAGCGGGGCAGCGGCGAACGCGTAGATGGGCCACGGCACCTGCAGCGCGTTGGCCGGCGGCGGGCGGAACCCGATCCCGCTGGGCACCGGGGTGCCCAGCACCCGGGTGGCGAACAGCGTGGCCACCGCGCCGAACACGCCGCCCAGCAGCACCGCCAGCAGGGCGAACAGGGCGGCCAGGTGGCCGCCGGCGAACGGCTGGGTGGCCTTGTCCTGGGCCGGGGCGGAGCGGGCCAGCTTCCACCCGGTCAGGGCCAGCGCCACCAGCAGCGCGACCTGGGCCGCCAGCAGGAACGCACAGACGTTGGTGAATCCGGGCACGGTGCGGTGGCTGAACCGGTTCTCGGCCGGCCAGCCGCTGGTGAAGAACCCCCCGATGAACACGCCCGCCCCGCCGACCAGCATCAGCCGGCACCACAGTGTGCCGCGGGTGGCCTCGCCTGGCGACCCGCCCACCCGGGCCGTGCGGTCCGCCATGGTCACGTTGTGCCGGTCGGCCAGCGGCAGGCACAGGCTCACCGCGGTCAGGGCCAGCACCAGCGCGGACACCACGAGCAGAGCCAGCCGGCCATTGCCCATGTGCGGGCCTGGCCGCGAGACGATCAGCGCGGTGAAGGCCAGGGCGCCGCCCGCGTGCAGGCTGCGCTGCCGCTGGACCAGCTCCCGGCCCCGCCAGAACCGGGTCTGGGTCAGCGGCCACTGCTCGTTGACCAGCGGCCTGGCCTGGCTGACCCGCGCCTCGTACAGATGCGCGGTCTTCACGCTGACCAGCCACATCAACCCGATCACCAGCGCCACCACGGCCAGCGCCAGCGCCACCCGGCCGCCAGCCGGCCACACCGCGAACCAGGCCAGCCAGGACCACAAGTGCGCGTTCGGCGCCTGCAGCGCCGCGCTGCTGACCAGGATGGCCACCACCGTGGTGGTGAACTGCAAGGTGGCCGAGAACGCCAGCAGCCGCAGCAGCGCCGCCGCCACCGCGTGCCAGCCGTCCCGGTCCAGGAACAGCGCCGGGGCGCGGCCCGCGGGCCGGCCGCCGTCTCCCGCGGCACTCCCGGTCAGCGGGGCGGTCCCGCCGGCCGCCGTCCCGGCGGGCAGCGGCCCGGCCGGCACCGCCTCGCCCAGCGCCGCCTCACCCGGTACCGCCTCGCCGAGCGCCGCCTCACCCAGCACCGACTCGGCAGGCAGTGCCGCACCGGGCAGCGTATCGGCGGCCGGGGCCGGGGCTGGCTGCCGTACCCGCTGCAGGGCGTGGCCCGGCTGCGGCGGCAGCGCGAAGTGGGCCACGTTGTAGAACATGAACGGGGCGAACAGCAGCCAGCACGCGGAGGCCAGCGGCGACTCGGTCAGCCCGCCCCACGAGTAGGCCTCCAGCTTCCACGGCACCCCGGCCCCGCCGCAGCCGGCCGGTGTCCACCGCCGGTAGAACATGGTGGTGCTGTCCCCGGCCACCTGCAGCGCGGCCGGATGCTCCAGCATCACCGGACCGGTCGAGCCGGACACCCCATGGACGCGCAGCTCGGTGAAGTCCGGCGCGTCAGCCGGCAGCATCGCATCAGCAAAGGAGCCCCCGGCCGCCGCCCGGGCCGGGCTGGTCAGATCCCCCGGCGCGAACCCCCACGCGCCGCCCAAACCGAAAACAACTCTGTCTCCGGGCGTATCGCGCATAACGACCCCCAGGGCCCGCAATCCCAGTCCAGGCCCCTAATGGTTCCCCGGCCGCCTGCATCCGTCAACGCCGCCCCGCAGGACCCAGGGTTACCAGCGGGAACATCCGGCCAGCCAGGTCCACGGGATGAGCCGCGGCATTGCGCCGGGAAGCCCGCGTTATCCGGCCGCGGAAAACACCTGGGGCTGATCAGCGGCCCACAGCCAGCCGCCATCGGGCTGCCGCCGGGCGATCTCGGCCGTCGCACCGCCCGGGAACCGGGTGGACGTCAGGGCGAGGTCGCCGCGGCGGAGAGCCGGCCGGACCTCGCCGCTGAACCGCGGCAGGCCGGCCAGCAGCGCCTGGTACACGGCGCGGATCGCGTCGGTGCCCGCGGCCAGGGCACCGCCGGGCGCAGCCAGCACCGCCCCCGGCTCGTACAGGGCGACCACACCGTCCACATCGCCGGCCCCAGCCCGCTGCAGAAACAGCCGCCCGAGATCTTCGGGCTCCGCGGGACGCTCGCGCTCACCGGCATCCGGCATGGCCGCCACCTCCTCCGCTGGCCCGACTGGACGTGCTCATCCTCCGCCCCGGCACCGACAGTCCCCGGAGCCACGCCAGGCTAGGGCAGCAGCCGGCTGGCGTGCCTGGTGTAGATCTCCCGCATCTGCTCCGGGTCAGGTGGCACCCCGGGGATGAGCGCGGCCCCGATGTCGCGCATGAAGGCCAGCGCCGGGCCGGGCGGTGCCCGGATGCCCAGCACCCGGGCGTCCTCCGGGTGCGGGTTGCTGAAGCTGTGCCGCTCGCCGCGCGGTGCGACGAACATCGATCCCTCGGCGGCTTCCTCCGGGTCACCGTCCCCGGACACCAGCAGCCGGCCGGTGATCACGTAGATGGCCTCGTCGAAGTCGTCGTGCACATGCGGGATCGGCCCGCCGAACCGGGCCGGGATGGTCATCTCCATGGCCGCGAACCCGGGCGGCCGTCGTGACCGGCCAGGATATGCGCTGGCTGGCCGGCGTACAGGAGCCCGGGCGCCGTACTACCGCTGGTTCACCGGCGGCGAGCTGAACACCAGCTTCAACGCGCTGGACCGGCACGTGCGCGATGGCCGCGGCGAGCAGGCGGCGCTGATCTACGACAGCCCGGTGACCGGCACCAGCCGGACCTACACCTACCGCGAACTGCTGGACGAGGTGGCCCGGTTCGCCGGTGTGCTGCGCGGGCTCGGCGTCGGCAAGGGCGACCGGGTGGTCATCTACCTGCCGATGATCCCGGAAGCGGCGATCGCCATGCTGGCGTGCGCGCGGATCGGTGCCATCCACTCCGTGGTGTTTGGCGGCTTCGCAGCCAGCGAGCTGGCCGTGCGCATCGACGACGCCACACCCAAAGTCGTGGTCTCGGCGTCGTGCGGCATCGAGGTCAGCCGGATCGTGCCCTACAAGCCGATGCTGGACCGGGCACTGGCACTGGCCACCCACCAGCCCGATCACTGTGTGATCGTGCAGCGCCCGCAGGGGCCCGCGGACCTGACCCCGGGCCGCGACCTGGACTGGGCCGCGGTAATGGCCACCGCCGGGCCGGCTGACTGTGTCCCGGTCGCAGCCACCGACCCGCTGTACATCCTGTACACGTCCGGCACCACCGCCCGGCCCAAGGGCGTGGTCCGGGACAACGGCGGGCATGCGGTGGCGCTGCGCTGGAGCATGGCCAGCATCTACGACATGAGCCCGGGCGACGTGTTCTGGGCCGCCTCCGACGTGGGCTGGGTGGTCGGGCATTCCTATATCGTGTACGCCCCGCTGCTGGCCGGGTGCACCACCGTGCTGTACGAGGGCAAGCCAGTGGGCACCCCGGACGCGGGCGCGTTCTGGCGGGTGGTGGCCGAGCATGGTGTCAAGGCGCTGTTCACCGCGCCGACCGCGTTCCGCGCCATCAAGAAGGAAGACCCGGCCGGCGAGCTGGCCGCCAAGTACGACCTGGCCGGCCTGCGCTACCTGTTCCTGGCCGGCGAGCGGCTCGACCCGGAGACCTACCGGTGGGCGGGGAGCTGCTCGGCATTCCGGTCATCGACCACTGGTGGCAGACCGAGACCGGCTGGGCCATCGCCGCCGACCTGATGGGCCTGGAGCCGATGCCGACCAAGCCGGGCTCCCCCACCATGCCGGTGCCCGGCTATGACGTGTGCGTGCTCGGCCCGGACGGCACGGAGGTGCCGGCCGGGCAGACCGGCGAGATCGCGGTGCGGCTGCCGCTGCCACCCGGCTGCCTGCCCACGTTGTGGCAGGACGACCAGCGGTTCGTCGATTCCTACCTGTCCCAGTACCGCGGGTACTACATCACTGGCGACGGCGGCTACCGGGACAGCGACGGCTACCTGTACGTGATGGGCCGCATCGACGACGTGATCAACGTGGCCGGCCACCGGCTGTCCACCGGCGAGATGGAGGAGGTGCTGGCCAGCCATCCCGCGGTGGCCGAATGCGCGGTCATCGGGGTGGACGACGCACTTAAGGGCCAGGTGCCCCGCGGTTTCGTGGTGCTCAAGGCCGGGATCAGCACCGACCCCGCGGATCTGTCCGCAGAACTGGTCCAGCTGATCCGCGACCGGATCGGCCCGGTCGCTGCGCTGCGCCGGGTCAACGTGGTGGCCGCCCTGCCCAAGACTCGCTCCGGCAAGATCCTGCGCAAGACCATGCGCAGCATCGCGGACGGCCAGGACGAGCCGGTCCCGTCCACCATCGAGGACCCGGCCGTCCTCGACACGCTGCGGCCCATCCTGGCCGAGGGCGGCTGACCAGCCGGTCAGCCGCTGCCGCCGTCGCGGCGCAGGCCCTGCTCGGCGTACTCGGCCAGCAGGTCGCTGACCGACAGGCCACGCCGCTCGGCCTGGGCGGCCAGCCGCTCAGCCAGTTCCGTGGTCAGCACTACGGTGCGGCGGACGCAGTCGTCACCCTCCCACGCCTCCCCGGGCGTCTCAGACACGCTCAGACACGCTCCTTCCGTTCCGGCGCGGCGCGCGCGGGCTCGTTAAGCGGAACGTAACGCCGCAGGATCCGGTCGCTCAGCAGACCGAGGCAGCTCAGGTTGGGGAAGCCCGGCCCCTGGGCCAGCCCGGCCAGTACCGGCAGGTGCAGCGGCGGGTCCAGCCCGGCGACCGACAGATCGATGCCGATCCGCCGGTCCAGCTCGTCGGCGTCCAGCGCGGCGTCCAGCCGGCCACGGGCCGCGGGGCCGAGCAGCCGCTCGAACCAGCGGGCCCGGAAGCCGATGGCCACCACCACCAGGTCGTAGCTCACCCGCTCGCGTTCCCGGCCGTACTCGATGGTCACGACCGCCTGCCGGTCCCCCGCGGCGATGTGCACCGCCCGGCCGGCCAGCGTGCGGAACCCGGGCGAGGCGTTCAGCGTCGCCTCCGCCTGCTGGGAGAACACGCCCCGGTCGGTGCGGGCCAGGAACTCCCGGCGGTGCGCCTCGGCCAGCCGTGGCCACTCGCTGGGGTCGGAGTAGAGCCGGTTCTCCTCGTAGCTCTCGCCCCGCGAGTACAGAATCCCGCGGCTGGTCAGCACGTCCACCGTGGAGCGCTTATGGGCCATCCTGAGCAGGCTGACGACGACCGAGGCCGCGGTCTCACCGCCGCCGATCACGCACACGCTCTGCGCGGCCTGCGGGGCGGCGGCCCGCGGCCGGAGCCAGAACGTCCGCCCGTCCAGCACTCGCGGATGCTGCTCCGGCTGGCCCGGCACGGTAATCGGCGGCCCGGCGCCGGTGAACACCACACCGTCGGCCCAGATCGCCGCACCCGGCCGGATCTCGAGCCGCCACCGCTGCCCCTCGGCTTCCAGGCCGGCCACCTCGGCCGGGACGATCTCGGCACCGGCCCGGTCGGCCACGTCCCGCAGGTAGCTGCTCCACCGCCGGTGCGTCGGGCGCAGCCGGCCGCGGTCGACCCAGTCCGCGTAGCCGCCCCGGCGGATCAGGTGCCGTGGCCAGCTGTACTCGGCCATGGCCGCGGTGACCGCGGCCGACGCGTCGCCCCAGCTGTCCGGGTACGGGAATCCGACGTCCTTCTCGGCGGGCGTGCCGAGCGGCAGCAGGCCACTGGTGTAGCCCTGCCGGCCGGTCCAGTTCCCCGCGGGCGGGCCCCGGTCCACCAGCACCACCCGCGGCGCGTGCAGGCCGGCCGCCGCCAGGGCCCGCGCCTTGGCCGCGATCGAGATCCCTTTCGGTCCCGCACCCACCACGGCCAATGTCGGCATGACCGCGAGGATAACGTCCCGCCCCGCCGTCCGGGCCAGCTGATCGGGCACGATGGCAGCATGACCGATGCCGACCTGGTGGCCGACGCGGCGGCCGAACTGTATGCCGGTGACCCCGCGGCGTTCACCGAGCGGCGCGGGACGCTGGCCGCGCAGGCCCGCTCGGCCGGCCAGGCCGTGGCGGCCAAGCAGATCGCCGCGCTGCGCAAGCCGACCCACTCGGCGTGGCTGGTCAACCAGCTGGTCCGGGCCGATCCCGGGGTGGCGGCCCAGCTCAGCGAGCTGGGCCAGGAGCTGCGGTCGGCCGGGGCGGCGCTGGACGGGACCCGGATCCGGGAACTGTCCCAGGCCCGCCGCAGGCTGGTCGACACGCTGGTCCGCCAGGCCCTGCGGCTGCCCGGTGCGGGCCCGCCGTCGGCCGCGGTGCGCGAGGAGCTGACCGCCACGTTCGGCGCGGCGCTGGCCGACCCCCAGGTGGCCGGCCAGCTCGCGGCTGGCACCCTGGTCCGCGCCGTGCACCGGGCCGACTTCGCCCCAGCCGGCCCCGGCCTCACGCTCGTGCCGCCGCTGCCCAGCCAGTCCCGCCCGGCCAGCCCAACGCCCGCCCGGGCCACGGGGCGGGCCAGCACTCCGGTCCGCGGCAACGGGCCAGCCACTGCTGGCGCAGCGGCGACCGCCCGGGCCCAGCGCGAACGCCAGCGCGCCGAACGGGACCGGGCCGAACGCGCCGAACGCGAGCGCGCCGAGCGGGACCGGGCCGAACGCGAACGGCAGCGGGCCATCACCGGGGCCGAGCAGGCGGTGGCCGAAGCGGCGCAGGCCGCCGGAGCCGCGGCCACGGCCGAATGGGAGCAGCGCGCCGAGGTCCGCCGGCTGGAGGATCAGCTCAGCGAGGCCCGGGAGCAGCTCACCGCGGCGCGGCGGGCGGCCCGCCAGGCGGCCGACGCCGAGCGGGCGGCCCGCCGGGCGCTCGGCCGCCTGCGCGGCTGACCAGCTGTCACGCCGGGTGGATGTAGCGCCGGTCGTACTTGCGCCAGTCGCGCTGCCCATCGGGCCAGCGGATGTGCAGGTACCACTGGCCGCGCGCACCCAGCCAGCCCAGGATCTGGCAGGTGCGCCAGACCCCGTCGCTGTACAGCGCGTGCGCCCGGGGCCGCCGCGCGGGGTGGGACCAGCCACGCGGATCGCCCGTGATGGGCAGCAGCGGCACCGGCTTCGCAGCCATCACAGCAGTATTGCGAACATATATTCGGGTCACCGCACTGGGACGGAGCGCAGCCGGGCCACAGTGGGCGGGACTGGCGTTACGCGACGAAGCGGTCCGGGCGGCAGGGCCGCAGCTCCGCCGGGGCAGTGCCGGTGACCAGCTCGCTGGTGATGAGCTGGGCCAGGCCCACGCCCAGGGTCACGCCGCTGTGCGTCACGGCCAGGTAGACGTTGCGCAGGCCGGGCAGCCAGCCCACGATGGGCTGGCCGTCGGCCGGCATCGGGCGCACGCACACCTGGTACGCGGCGACGTGCGCGCCGTCCAGGCCACCGGTCACTTGGCGGGCCCGGCGGAGCAGCTCGGCCGCCCAGCGGCGCAGCTCCGGGTCGGGGGTGTGCAGGTCCACGGCCGCGTCCGGCGCTTCCAGATGGACCAGCCCGCCGGCGTGCGGCCGCAAGTACACGCCGGGTGCGTGCACCATCCGGTCCGGGCTGCCCGGCCCGGCCGGGCCAGCCTGGACCACCAGCCCAGGCGCTGCCGCGCCCGGCGGCTGCCACGGGACCAGCGGCACCGGGCGGGCCGCGCCGGCCAGCCGGGCCAGCGCGGGCGACCAGCGGCCCGCGCAGCACACCACCGCGTCCGCCGGGATCTCCGGGCCGGCCGCGGTGCGCACCGCGCGGACCGTGCCGCCGCCCGCCGCGAACCCGGTCACCTGGCCCGCCGGGCCGGTCCGCACCGTGACCCCACGCTGCGCCGCGGCCGCAGTCAGCTGGCTGATCAGCGGGCCGGTGAGCAGGTACCCCTCGGCCGGGAACCAGGCCACGCCCGGCCCGGCCGCGGGCCGCCGGAGCGCGGGCTCCAGCGCCGCGGCCTCGGCCGGGCCGATCATCCGCGCCGGGTACCCCCAGCTGGCCAGCCGGTGCACACGCGCGGTGAGCTGGCCGTGCCCGGCGGCCGTGGCCGCCCACTCCAGGTTCCCGGCCGGCCGGTACCACGCCGCGCCGCCCAGCTCCCCGGCCAGCACGGCCCAGGCCCGCATCCCGGCGTGGTTGAGCTCGTGGTAGCCGCGGGGCGCCTTGTCGTTGGAGTTCAGCCAGGCAAAGCTCCACCGGGTCGCGGCCTGGCCCGGCCCGGCCTGGTCCAGCAGCGTCACCTGGACACCGGCCCCGGCCAGCCGCACAGCCAGGCAGGCGCCGATCACCCCGGCGCCGATCACCACGCAGCTGGCCGGCCGGGGCCCGCCGTCACCAGCCTGGGTCACTTCCGCGCCGTCGCGGCCTGGATGAGCGGATACACGTGATGCCAGGCCACGTCGTGGAACCCGGCCGCGGCCAGCAGGCGGCTGGCCCGCCGCCTGGTGCGCGCCTTGTCCCGCCGCCCGGCCACCAGCGTGGGCAGCAGCCAGGCCGAGAACACGTCGGCCAGCACCAGGTGCCCGCCGGGCGCCATGACCCGGGCGCACTCGGCCAGCCCGGCCCGCTGGTCGGCCCAGTGGTCGAACGACGTGGTGC
Source organism: uncultured Actinomycetes bacterium (assembly GCA_963834515.1). Classification (GTDB taxonomy): domain Bacteria; phylum Actinomycetota; class Actinomycetes; order Streptosporangiales; family Streptosporangiaceae; genus RYN-230. The sequence continues at coordinate 1,643,011 of CAWICB010000007.1, forward strand.
TGACCACGACGTCGAACGTGCCCGCCGGGTACGGCAGCTGCTCGGCGGGGCCGGCCAGGAAGCTCAGCCGGCCGTCCGCAGCCGCGTTCCTGGCCGCCCCGACCATGGCCGGGGCGGCATCGATGCCGGCCAGTTCGGTGGCGTCCGGGCAGCGCTGGGCCAGGCGGCGCAGCAGGTAGCCGGTTCCGCAGCCGACGTCGAGGATGCGCTGCGGCGACGCGGCGCGGGCCAGGACGAGATCCGCGCAGCGGTCGGCTATCTCGTGGTGCAGCCGGCCCAGCCAGCCGTCCTCGTAGCCCGCGGCCCGCGCGCCGAACGCGGCGACGTCCCGATCTGCGGCCATGCCTGCACGGTACCCAGGCCGGGCAGGCCGGGCTATGGTGGCCGTGGTGCGATTCCAGGCGCGGCGGTGACAGCCCGCCAGTTCCGCGCTGGGCAAATTCGTCGTCCTGGGTCAGCGCGGTGAGTTGTGCTCACGCGCGGGGCAGAAACAACCAAGCTGAGGCCTGGGCGGCTAGCGGAGGCGGCGGAGCAGGCGAATGAGGGCCTTGTACACCTCGACCGCCTCGCGCAGGCCGAGGATCCGCAGCAGCCACCGGAAAAGCGATCGCATGCTGTCCATCGTCGTCCGCGCAGCCGCGGCGGGCCATGGTGCCTGCACCAGTATCGCAGGGGACCTAGGCCTACTCCGGGCCGGCCGCCGCCGGGCCGGTCACGTAAAGTGAGCACGATATGGCGGCCAGGACAGCACGGCTAACCGGGTGGACCAGCGAGCAGCTACGGCACGCCGCCGCCATCTTCTGGCCGGGCAGCAATCCGGTGGCCCGGGTCTACGAGAGCATTGGGTCCGACTTCTTCCTGGCCATCGCCCCGGGCTGGCTCAATCTGGGCCTGTGGCAGGGGCCGGGCACGGAGGACGAGGCCGCGGAGGCCTGCCAGCGGCTGGTCCGGACGGTCGCGTCCGCGCTGCCCACCGGGGGCGTGATCCTGGACGCCGGGAACGGTCTCGGCACCCAGGACCCGCTGATCGCCGGGCAGGCCCAGCCGCGCCGCCTGCTGGCCGTGAACGTCACCGAGTGGCAGCTGGCGGCCGGCCGGGACCGGCTGCGGCAAGCGGCCGCCGCGCCGGTGGCCGGGGACGCCGCCCGGCTGCCGGTCGCCACGGCGTCGGTGGACGGGATCATCAGCGTGGAGGCGGCGTTCCACTTCCGGTCCCGGGCGGCGTTCTTCGCCGAGTGCGCCCGGGTGCTGCGTCCCGGCGGCGTGCTGACCATGTCGGACATCGCGACCCAGCGCTGGCCGCGCACCCCCGCCGAGGTACTGGCCGGCCTGACCCAGCTGCGCATCTGGGGCATGCGGCCCAGCGCGGCCATGACCGCGGCCCAGATCGCGGCGACCGCCCGCGCCGCGGGCCTGGCCGACGTGCAGGTCACGCTGTGCGGCGAGCAGGTGATCGCCCCGGCGGTCCGGCTCACCGCCGCGCGGCTGGCCAGCCCGGCCGGCGCACCCGCTGGGCAGCAGGCCGCGGCCCGGCTGCTGCTGGGCCAGGTCAACCTGCTGTGGCAGCACCGCATCATCGACTACCTGCTGCTCCGCGCCGTCCGCCGGTAGCCCGCCGGCCGCGCCACACTATATGGCTGCTCAGCATCGCACCCCGTCGTAGGGTGATGGGCGCGAGCGAGAACTACCTTCCCGGACGAAGTCAGGCCTTTAGGGCTTAGGGGACAAGTTTCTTGGCCTGCGCCGGGTGGCTCATCCACACCGATACGTGGGCGGGTTCCAGGGCCTGGTGCACGACGCCAGCCAGGTCATCTTGGACCGCGTCCAGGTCGAGTGCGTCCTTCAGCCGCGCCGTGAATGCGGCCACGGTCTTGTCGGCGTCGTAGCGGGCCCGGTTGAACCGCCGGTCCACTCGCTGCTGCACCCGGCGCCGCAGCGGGCTGAACAGCGCCGCCGCCGCCAGCGTCGAGACGGCCACCGCCACCGGGGTGTGGAACGACAGCACCCGGGTGGCAAGCAGCACCAGCCCCGCGTATACCCCGACCAGCAGGCCGGTCACGATCGCATAGGCCAAGGTCCGGGAGATGATCCGGTCGATGTCGTACAGCCGGTACCGCAGAATTGCCACCCCGATGCTCACCGGCAGCGCCGCCCAGCCGAACCAGGCATAGTTGCCGATCACAGCCAGGATCGTTATGCCTGATGAGCTGAACGCCCCTGATACAGCCCCGCAGACCAGGGTGACCGCCGCCCCGGTGGCCAGCCACTTGAGCTGCTGGCGCCGGTCGCTGGACGCGCGCCGCCAGCTCAGCGCCTGGCGGCCGACAAAGCACAGCGACAGCACGAGGAGCACGATGATGGCGGGCCCCTGGACGAACGCGTACCACCCGGCCGGGGTGTCCAGGGCGGACAGCCCGCCGTTGGCGTTGACGCGGATGGGGTGAGCGGCGAGGGCCTCGGCGATCGCCACGGCCGTGGCCACCTCCAGCACCACGTATACCGCGCCGAAGACCCACAGGGTCGCCCGCCAGAAGCGGGAGGGCAGACTGCCATCGGGGAAGAGCAGGATCACCACGAACAACAGCACGAGGCCGGGGCCCCACAACTGGTCCAGCACCAGCGCCAGCGGGCCTAGCGGAAGATGATGCCCGAGGCGGTAGGTCAGGAACGCGTAGTCGGCGCCATCGGTGCTCAGGAACAGGCAGGCCGCGGTCACGAGGAAGAGCCACCCGATCGGGTTCCGCGGCTGGCGCCGGGCCACGACCATCCCGGTCCCGGCGCAGGGAACGCCGAGCACCAGCGCCAGCAGGCTGTCGAACAGCTGATGGGACAGCAGCGTCAGCGGGATGGCCACCAGGGCCGACACCGCCAGGCCTGCCAGCACTGCTGCCCAGGCTGATGGCGAGGCAAGCCGCGGCCGGACCGCGCGGTGCGGCATCACAGCGCACCGTCCGGCCGTGCTCGCCTGCCCGCTGGCTGCGCCTCCCCCACAGACCGTAACGCTACGCCCGGACCGTTCCAGAAACGTTACCGGGCATCCATGCGGTTGGCAGCGGGCAAAAGGGGTGCGGCGGGCTGTGGCATAGTCCGGGCATGGCCATTGTCGAGGACCTGGAAGCCGAGCAGGACCGGCTGGAAGCCATCCTGGCGGGCCTGGATCCGGCCCAGTGGACCGCGCCGTCGGCCGCGGCCGGCTGGACGGTCAGCGATGTGGTGCTGCACCTGGCCCAGGGCGAGGAGGCGGTGACGGCCAGCGCGGCCGGGGTCCGCCTCCGGACCGGGCCCGGGGCCAGCGTGGACGAGATCATGAACCAGCTCGTCCAGGCGGACCGCGCCACACCGGCGGCCGAGGTCTTCCGCCGGTGGCGGGACGGCCGGGTGGCCGCGCTGGCCGCGCTGCGCGCGGCCGACCCGCAGCAGCCGCTGGCCTGGGTGGAGGCCCCGCTCAAGCCGGCCACGCTGGCCACCACCCGGCTGGCCGAGCACTGGGCGCACGGCCTGGACATCACCGGGCCGCTGGGCATCGGCTTCCCGGACACCGGCCGGCTGCGGCACGTCGCGTGGCTGGCACACCGCACGCTGCCCTACGCGCTGGCCCTGGGCAGCGGCCAGCGCCACGACGTGTTGTGCGAGCTGGACGCGCCGGACGGGACGGGCCGGTGGCGGTTCGGCCCAGCGGACGCGGATTCCTCGATCACCGGCCCGGCGGGGGCGTTCTGCCGGGTGGCCGCGCAGCGGCTGGCGCCAGAGGAGTCCGGGCTGCGCACCGAGGGCCCGCACGGCGCCGCCGCGCTGCGCGCGCTGCGCAGCTACGCGGCCTGACCGGGCGCCGCGGCCAGCGGAACCGGGTGAACGACAAGGATGGCGGCTGGCTTCTAGAGTGCTGCTGTGCGAGCTGTGGTGCAGCGGGTTACTCAGGCCAGCGTGTCGGTGCACGGGCAGGTCGTCGGCGCTATCGGCGAACCGGGCCTGCTGGTCCTGGTGGGTGTCACGCATGACGACACAGCAGCCCAGGCCGCGAAACTGGCGGCCAAGCTGTGGGGGCTGCGCATCTTGGAGGGCGAGAAGTCCTGCTCCGACGTGGCCGCGCCGCTGCTGGTGATCAGCCAGTTCACGCTGTACGCCGACACCCGCAAGGGCCGCCGGCCGACCTGGCAGGCAGCCGCGCCGGGACCGGTCGCCGAACCGCTGGTGGACGCGGTGGTCGCGGCGCTGCGCGAGCTGGGCGCCCGGGTGGAGACCGGCGTGTTCGGCGCCGACATGAAGGTCAGCCTGGTCAACGACGGCCCGGTCACCATCATCCTGGAGCTGTGAGCCGGGGACCGGTGCGCCCGGCCCGAGTTCAGCCGCCGTCCCCGGACGGCCGCCCGCCGCTGTAGCCGTGCCGCCCGAGGATCTGGCCCCGGTAGTCGATGACCGCTGACCCACCGCCGAACGCGTCGATCGCTACGTCCGAATCGGCGTTAAGAAAATAGGTGACCGAGTGCCCGACCGGCAGCAGCGGCACCGCTTCAGGTGTGTGACTGAAGCTCTGGCTTCTGGGGCATGAGGAAGATGATCGCGGCACCAGACCCCTGGCCTGGCTCGGCCAGAAAGCCTGTAGCCAATCGCAGGAACAGATGAAGGTCCACGATGGGCACCATGATGGCGCTGCGGGCGCATGCTCGCGGCGGGCCAGAGCAGCTGGTCTACGAGCAGGCGCCGACGCCGTCCGCCGGGCCGGGCGAGGCGCTCATCGCCGTGCACGCCGCGGCGATCACCTTCGCGGAGCTGACCTGGGATCTGGAGTGGACCACCCGGGACGGTAAGGACCGGACGCCGGTCATACCGTCCCATGAGATGTCAGGCACCGTCGCGGGTCTCGGGGACGGCGTCGCCGGCCTGGCCGTGGGCGATGAGGTGATCGGCCTGGTCGGCTTCGACCGCGATGGCGCTGCCGCCGAGTACGTGGTCATGCCCGCCGCCGGCCTGGCCGCCAAGCCGCCTTCGGTCTCCCACCTGGCAGCGGCGACGCTGCCGCTCGCGGCGCTGACCGCCTGGCAGGCGCTGGCGGACCACGCGGCCCTGCAACCCGGCGAGCAGGTGCTGGTCCAGGGCGGCGCCGGCGGAGTCGGCTTGTTCGCCGTCCAGCTCGCGGCGATCCTCGGCGGCCACGTCACCGCCACCGGCCGCAGCACCGGCGCGGGCCTCGTGCGGGACCTCGGCGCGGAACGCTTCATCAGCGCCGGAGCCGGACAGCCCGGCCCAGCCGCGGGCGGGTTCGACGTTGTCATCGACACGGTCGGCGGTGCCGTGCTTAACGGCTCGTACGGCCTGCTGCGTGAAGGCGGCCGGCTGGTCACCCTGGGCGCGCCGCCGGACCAGGAGCTGGCGGGCAGGTACAAGGTCCACGCCATGTTCTTCATCGTCGAGCCGGACGCCAGCGAGCTGGCCCGGCTGGCGGAACTGGCCGGCACGGGACGGCTGCGAGCGGTGATCAGCCAGACCTTCCCGCTGGCCGAAGGACGGCAGGCCTTCGAAAGCGGCGGACGGTCCCGACCCCCCGGCAAGACGGTCCTCATTATTCGCTGATCCGCCAAGCGCATCTCCCGGCCGCGGCCCTGGCGACGCCGACGATTACTGCGTTCCGAGGGCCACGGCGGTCCTTTCTTCGACGGGATGGGAAGTTATGTCGTCGGCAGGCTTCCCCGCCATCGTCTGATTATCTCGGGCCGGGATGACCGCGCGCAGGCCGCGGGACCATCACACTGCTGCGAGGCTGCGGGTGACGCGGCTGAAGATGCCTCAGCCAGCCGCACCGGCAGCGGGCCCGTCAACCTCGCCACCATCCGCGCGGCTATCACCGCGGCTATCAAAGACGCCGGCTACCTGCACATCCCCGAAGGCCGCCGCGACCATACGGCGCGGAACACGCCGGGGCCCTGGGGGCTCGTCCGCCCGGGCGGCAATCGCGATGATCTCTGGGCTGACCGGGCCGGCTGGTGACCGGTCCCAGTCGCCGTACCAGGTGACCTCGGTGAGGCCGGCTCCGGCGAGAAAGCCGGTCACCTCAGTCTGGCCCCTGAAGCGGAGCGTGTCGGGAACGGCGAGGTATTCACCATCGGGGAACCGGATGCACGTCTCATACGTTACGAGCTGGCCGGTCACCGACCTGATGTCGTAATGGACGTCGGCCGGCCCGCCCGCGGTCGGCACCTGTTCCCGGGTCTGCCCGGGCGACCAGTTCTGCCATTCCCGGGCCCCGGGATTCCTGGTCTCGAACGCGATCCGGCCGCCCGGGGCCAGATGCCGGCTGAGCGTATCCAGCGCCGCGCGGACGGCGCTGTCCGCCAGCAGCAGCTGGAACACGTGGCCGGTCATGATGATCAGGCCGAAGCGGGTGGGCACGGACAGGCTGGCGGCGTCGGTCTCGATCCAGCGCACCCGCCCGCCGCCCGGCCGGCCCCGGGCTACCGCCAGCATGGCTGCGGCCGGGTCGGCACCGGTCACGTCATGCCCGCGCGCGGCCAGCGCGCAGGCCAGCTGCCCGGTGCCGCACCCCATGTCCAGGATGGTCATCCGGGGTCCGGCCGGCAGGCTGAGGTAGAACGCGGTGCTGCTGTCCGGCGGGTTCAGCGCGTCGTACAGCGCGGCCAGCCTGGTCTCGGCGTAGGCGGCGCTCAGCAACCCGTCACCCTGCGAGTCTCTCGGCGGCCAGCAGCCGGGCCCGGTTCTCGGCCTCGGGGGGCAGGCCCAGCGCGGCCCGGCGCTCGTCCAGGGTGCCCGGCTCGCGCACCGCCCACAGGGTCAGCTTGCCGTCCATGACCTGGTACTGGGTGCCGTAGACCTGCGGTTCGCCACGGTGCATCAGCACCCGGTCGGTCAGGTAGGCGAGATCCCGCGGGGCGGCGTCAGCCCGGGCGACGGCTTCTTCCAGCAGCGGCAGGCACTCCTCCTGGAACCCGGCTGGCGCGTGCTGGACCAGGAGCCACGCGGCATGCGCGCCGTCCGGGCCGGCCAGCGCATGCCCGGGCCAGCCGTACTCGGCCACGATCTCCCGCATCCGGGCCGTGTTGGCCCGGTCGATCGGGGCGACCGCCTGGCCCCACTGCTCGGCCCGGTGGCCGGGCGGCAGCGACTTGCGCGCGGTCTGGTCCCGGCCAGCGCGCTCCAGCAGTTCGGTGCGGAGTTCCTCGTTCACCTTTCCCCAGCTTCCCGGAGGGCTATCCCCCCGTCCGCAACACTGACACGGCGGGCACGGCGCAGCCAGCGAATATCCACTGCTATCCGGCCCGCCCGCCGGTTCCGCGCTATGCGAGGATGCCGGGGTGGCCGACTGGTGCGCTGACCGGCGAGATCGAGTCGCTTGGTGTGCTGCCCGGCAACACCGCCGCCATCCGCTTCTACCAGCGGTACGGCTTCCGCCCACGTGCAGCTACCTGTCCAGGTTCACCGGCCGACCGTCCGTCCGTCAACGGAGGAGTGTTCATGCCGCACATCACGCTGAACTCCAGCGAGCCGGGGATCCGCGGCTTGCTCAAATACCGGCCGGAGACCGGCCGGCCGCTGAGCGAACTGGCCGAGGTACTGCTGCGCGGGCCCAGCACGCTGACCCGGGGCGAACGGGAGCTGATCGGGGCGTACGTGTCCGGGCTGAACGGCTGCCGGTACTGCACCGCCTCGCACTCGGCCACCGCCGCCGCTCAGCTGCCGGGTGGCATGGCCGTGGTGGAGCAGGCCTGCGCGGACCCGGCCAGCGCACCGGTATCCGCGAAGCTGAAGGCACTGCTGCACATCGCGACGGCGGTCCAGCGGTCCGGGCTGGAGGTGACCGCAGATGACGTGGCCCGGGCCCGGTCCGCGGGCGCAACAGACCCGGAGATCCACGACACGGTGCTGATCGCGGCCATGTTCTGCATGTTCAACCGGTACGTGGACGGGCTGGGCACGATGGCGCCGGACGACCCGGCGCGCTACGCCGCCGGGGCGCAGCGCCTGGTCAGTGCGGGCTACCTGCCGCCGGAATAGCACATCCGCCGGGCCGGTGCCGCGAGGCGGCCTCAGCCGGTCAGCGCGTACAGGCAGCCATCCCAGTAGGCTTCGAGCCGGGGCCGCCGCCGGCCGTGCAGCCCGATTTCCAGCACGTCAGGCTGCGCGCCCGCGGGTGCGAGGAAGCACAGTTCCAGCCCGGGCACGGGGACGTGGGCCCAGCCCGCCAGACCGGGCGGTTCCGCGGTGGCCGCGTGCATGTAGGCGGGCACCCCGGCGCAGCACCGGCGCGGGTGGGCTGCCCACACCCACAGCCGCCCGCCGCGGGCCGCGATGAACGCGGTGGCGTCCGGGCTTACCTCCACTCGCACAGCCCCACGATAACCCGGCCCGTGCGGGCCCCAGCTCACCGCGGCGCTTCCTGTTTCTTGACGCCATAGCGGCGCCGGGGTGATCCTTTGTATCCATCACCAGGGGGGACCGAGCCATGGCCGTTACGAGCGCTCGCCAGACCGGGAGCATATCCCTGTGGCAGGTCATTCTGTTCGTCACCGGGGTCGCGGTCCTGGCGGCCGGGGCCGTGCTCGAGATAGTCCTGCTTTCCTACCATTCCACCACCAAGACCATCAGAACCGGCGGCAGCATTACGACGGTGACTGGCCCGGCCGCCCCTCCCGCCAGCCTGATCAGTGCTTGCGTGGCGGCGGGCATCGTGCTGATCCTGGCCGCGGCCTTCTTCAGCCGTGTCAGCAAGGTGGCGCTTCCCGGTGGCTATGAGCTCGATTTCGCGAATAGCGCGAAGATTGCGGCCGCCATTGCCACCAAAACCAGCGACCCGGCCCGGGCGAAACAGCTCTACCAGCGGGTGGCGCCCCGCGCGGCCACAATGCTTTCCCCCCAGCTCGATTCCGGCGAGATCACCAGGCTGGTCAACGAGGCGGACAGTGAGATCACCTCAGCCGGGCCGGGCGGCGGGTAGCGTGCCACGGTGAGCTTCGATGTCAGCGCGGATGCCTACCTGCGGTTCATGGGCAAGTACTCCGAGCCGCTGGCGGTGCGGTTCGCCGACCTGGCCGGGATCCGCGCCGGGTGCCAGGTGCTCGACGTGGGCTGCGGCCCGGGCGCACTGACCGCTGAACTGGCCCGGCGGGCCGGGACTGAAATGGTCAGTGCGGTGGAACCCGCCCCGTCGTTCGCCGCCGCGGCCCGGAACCGGCTGCCGGGGGTGGATATCCGGCAGGCTCAGGCCGAGCAGCTGCCGTTCCCGGATCGTGCCTTCGACGCCGCGCTGGCCCAGCTCGTGGTGCACTTCATGGCTGACCCGGTGCTGGGCCTGCGGGAGATGGCCCGGGTCACCCGGCCCGGTGGGGTAGTCGGCGCCTGCGTGTGGGATCACGCGGGCGGCCGCGGGCCGCTGGCCGTGTTCTGGCGGGCGGTGCATGAGCTGGATCCGGCGGCGGACGACGAGTCCGGGCGGGCCGGGGTCCGCGAAGGCGACCTGGCCCGGCTGTTCGCGCAGGCCGGGCTGGACGGCGCGCGGGCCGCCGCGCTGACCGTCCGGGTTCGCCAGGCCAGCTTCGAGCTCTGGTGGGAACCGTTCACGCTCGGCGTCGGCCCGGCCGGTGCGTATGTGGCGTCGCTGGCGCCGGACGACCGGGCCGCGCTGCGCGAGCGGTGCCGGGAACTGCTGCCAGCGGACCCCATCGAGATCAGTGCCACCGCATGGGCGGCGGTCAGCCACCCCTGAGCCGTTCCGCAGGTGCGCCTACACTGCGGAAAAGCGGCAGGTGAGCACCGTCGCTGCAAGGTGACTGCAACCCGGTGCCCGGATCATGGCTGGCATCAAGCCATGAGGAGGCGACGATGAACAACGCGACCGTGGTGGACGAGTTCCTGCAGGCGATCGAGAAGGCTGACATCCCGGGCTGCGACGTGTGGAGCACGGACGCGACGCTGGACGCAACCGTGCCCAACTGGCGGCTGCACCGGACCGGGCCGGACGAGATCCGCGCGGAGTACGCGCGCTGGTTCGCCGACCCGGCCCACATCGGCGAGCTGCGCCGCTGCCAGGTGGACGATGGCTCGGCCGAGCTCATCGAGTACACGCTCAGCTGGACGGAGAACGGTGTGCCGCACGCGGGCCACCACATGCACCTGCTCACCGTGCGGGATGGGCGGATCGTGGCCGACACCGTGTTCTGCGGCGGCCGCTGGCCGGCCGCGCTGCTGGCCGAGATGGAGGCCGCGGATGGCTGAGCCAGCGACCGCTGAGCCGCCGCGCCGCTGCCGTGACGTGGCCGAACTGCTCGACGGCGCGAGTGAGCGGGTGCCGTTCGATGAGGTCCCCGGCAAATCCGGGGCGCGCCTGGAGCGGGTGATCATCGGCGGCCAGCGTTACGTACTCAAGCACCTTGACCTGGCCGGAGACTGGACGTTGCGGGCGTCCGGCTGCCTGCCCGGCGCGCCGCTGGTGCTGTGCGAACGCGGCATCCTGGCCCGGCTGCCGGGCTGCTTCAACCAGCCAATCGTCGGCGCGGCCCCGGAAGCCGGGCCGGGCCCGGCCGGCCAGGTGGGTGCGCCGTGCTCATGCACGACGTCACGCCGTGGCTGGTGCCGGTCACCGGCGAGCCGATCCCGCTGGGCCAGCACGCCCGGTTCCTGGCGCATATGGCCGAGCTGCACGCGGCGTTCTGGGACTGCAGCCGCGACGTGGACGTCATCCCGGTCATGCACCGCTACCTGGAGCTCTCGCCCTGGATGGCGGAAGCGGAAGCGGCCGCGGGATCCACCCACCTGGTGCCGCAGCTGGTGGCCACCGGCTGGCCGCTGCTGGCCCAGGTCGCCCCGGCCGCGGCCGCGGTGGTCACCCCGCTGGCTTACGACCCGGGCCCGCTGGTGGACGCGCTGGCCAGCACGCCGCAGACGTTCGTGCACAGCAACTGGAAGCTGGACAATCTCGGCACCGACGACCGGGACCGGACGGTGCTGCTGGACTGGGAGCAGCCCGGGCTGGGCGCGCCGCTCAGTGACCTGGCCTGGTACCTGGCCATCAACTGCCGCCGCCTGCCGCAGTCCAAGGTGGCCGCGATCACGCACTACCGGGAGGCGCTGGAGGCGGCCGGGGTGACCACCGAGCCGTGGTGGGATCGCCAGCTGGCGCTGTGCCTGCTCGGCGCGCTGGTCCAGTTCGGCTGGGAGAAGGCGCTCGGCGGCTACGACGAGGAACTCGCATGGTGGGAAGACAAGGCGATCGCGGCGGCGCCGCTGCTGAGCTGACCGGCACTGAGCTGACCGCTGCTGAGCTGACCGGTGCCGAGCTGACCGCTGCTGAGCTGACCGCGGCCGTGCGCGGCGGGTACGAGGCGGCGGCGGGCGGCTGGAGCGACGGGCCGGGACGGGTGTATACCCGGCTGGCCCGGGAGCTGGTGGCGGCCGCGCCGGTGCCGCTGGCCGGCCGGCGGGTACTCGACCTGGGCGCGGGCACCGGGGCGGCGGGCCAGGCGGCCCGGGACGCCGGCGCTGCCCAGGTGGTGGCGGTGGACCTGGCCGTGGCCATGCTCCGCCAGGCCGGCCCGGCGCTGCGTCCGGTGCTGGCCGCCGCGGCCGCGCTGCCGTTCCGTGCGGGCAGCTTCGACCTCGTCCTGGCCGCGTTCTGCCTCAACCACCTGCCGGACCCGGCCACCGGGCTGGCCGAGGCGCGCCGGGTCAGCGGAGCACTCGCGGCCAGCGTGTTCGCGCCGGGCTGGACCCACCCGGCCAAGGACGCGGTGGATGCGGCGCTCCGCCCGCTGGGTTACCGCGAGCCGTCCTGGCACGTGTCCTGGGCCGGCCAGGGCGGGCACCCGGCCGGCCGCCCGGGCCAGCTGGCGCAGCAGGCCCGGGCGGCGGGATTCCGCCGGGTGCGGGTGCGCACCATCCAGGTGCCGACCGGGCTGGTCACGCCCGCCGAGGTGGCATCCTGGCGGCTGGGCCTGGCTCAGTTCGCCCCGTTCCTGGGCTCGCTGGACGCGCCGGGGCGGGCCGCGGCCCGGCGCGCGGCTGAGCGCGCGGTGGCCGGCACCGGCCCGCTGGTCGTGTCGATGGCGCTGCTCACCGCGGGTGACACCTGACTTCGGCCACGATCTGGCCCTGATCACTTCTGCGCGTCGCCGACCTGCGGGGTCGCCGTCGGTGGTCGCCGACATTGCGCGCGTTGACCAGGCTCAGGCTCGGGCACGTGCGGAGCGATCGATGGTGAGGTACCAGTAGCCACCCGCGAGCGCCAGCGCCCGGCGGAGTTAGCCACCACTCGCGCAGACCTTTCGAAGTGTTGGCGAAAGGCGTGTAGTCGAGTACCCGGCGCCAGCCGCGCATGCCCTCGTTGGGTGCGTTCATCGGGATGCCTCCTGTGGCTGTGGTGTCGGCCACCCGATCACCTATTAATATGATATCACTTTGATAGTACCCGTCCAATAGTGGCCGTGACCGGCCCGCCGGTGGTGTGCAGGGCGCCACCCAGCACACGGTGCGGGTCACTGGGCCGCGGTCCGCCAGCCCGCCAGCCGCAGGTCCGCGGCCTGCCGCAGGCCGTCCGCGTAGCCGGCCGCGGCCCCGGCCAGCCGGGCCGCCCGCTCGGCGGCCCGGTCCAGCCAGGCCGCGTTGCCGAACTCGGCGCCGATGTCCCCGGTCCACCACCACGCCTCGATGCCCACCGCGCGGTCCAGCGCGTCCAGGTCGGCGGTCACGGCGCCCAGGTCCACCGGCAGCCGGAGCAGGTGCCGGGCCCGGTGCCCGACGAGCCGGGCCACGCTCGTGTACCGCGGGACGCCCAGCGTTCCGGCCCGGGCGGCCAGGTCGCTGGCCGCGGCCAGCGCAGCCTCCGGGTCACCGCGCAGCAGCGCGAGCCGGGCGCTGAGCAGCTGGTGCTTGAGGGCCAGCCGCCAGCCGAACACCAGGTCACCGTGCAGCAGCGTCCGGGCCTGAGCCAGCCGGGCCTGCGCGCCGTCCGGGTCGCCGGCGGCCAGGCACTGCTCGGCCAGGTCTTCCAGCGCGGCGATGATGACCTCCGCGGTGCCGTCCCGGTGGGCCACCTCCAGCGCCTCCTGATGGTGGTCCTGGGCTTCCTGCCAGGCCCCCAGGTTGCGCAGCACCCAGCCCGCGAAGTTCACCGCGCGGCCGGCGAATCGCGGCACCTGGCGGCGTTCCACCTCGGCCGTGTAGCTGCGGAACGCGGCCAGGGCCAGGGCCGGCCGGCCATCGAGCGCGTGCGCGTGCCCGGTGAACAGCAGCGCGTGCAGCGTGGCCGAGGTGTGCTCGGCACCGATCTGCCCGCGGGCCGCGGGGCGCAGCAAGGCCAGCGCCTGGCCAGCCCGGCTCTGGTGTGCCCGGAGCACGCCGAGCCAGGCCGCTGCGGTCACCCGGTCCGCCCCCTGGGCCAGCGACGAGGCCTCGGTCAGCAGCAGCTCCGCCTGGGCCAGGTCCCCGGCGGCGTGGTGGATGCGGCCGGCCGCGGCCAGGCAGCGGCCGCGGTCGGCCGGGGCCGCCGCAGCCAGCGCGCCGTCCTCGGCGAACTGGGCCGCCTGCGCGAAGCGGCGGCCGAAGTAGCACGCCCAGGCGCCGACTTCCAGGGCCGCCGGGCCGGCCGCGGTGGCCCGCTCGACGTCATCCAGCGCCTCCAGGTAGCGGGCCCGGCGGGTCCGCACCCGGGCCCGGGCCAGCCAGCCCTCCGGCTCGGCGTGCAGCAGCAGCGCGTCGTCGAGCAATGCCTCGGCGGCCGCGTGGTCGAACCGCTCGGCGGCCCGCCCGGCGGCGTCCCGTAGCGCCCGGGCGGCCAGCTCGACGTCGCCGCCGCGCCGCGCGTGGTCGGCTACGGTCACCGGGTCGGCGGTGGGCCGCTGGGCCAGCACCCGGCCCGCCTGCCGGTGCAGCAGCGCGGCCCGGCCCGGCGTTGCGCTGGCGGCGAGCGCCTCGCGGACCAGTTCGTGCCGGAACCGGAACGTCCCGCCCTCCTCGGCCAGCAGCTGCCCGGCGGTGGCCCGCTCGGCGTCGTCCAGCACCAGCACCGTGGGGCGGCCGAGCACGGCGGCCAGCAGGTCGACGTCCAGGTCCTGGCCGATCACGGCGGCCGTGCGGAGCAGCGCGCCGGCCGCGCCGAGCTCATCGCAGCGCGCCGACACCGACTCGACCAGCGACGCGGGCAGTTCGCTGCCCGCGGCCTGCTGGGCCAGCTCGGTCAGGAACAGCGGATGTCCCTTGGACCGCGCGTACAGCTCGTCGACCCGGGCCGGGCCGACCAGCTCAGCGGCCGCGTCCCGGCCGAGCACGTCCAGGTGCAGGTAGCCGGTAGCCGGCAGCGGCCCGCCCGCGCCCGGCCGGACCGCCGCGACGACCGCGGCCGGCAGGCCGGCCCGCCGGGCGAACCGGACCCAGTCGGCCAGCGCCGGGCCAGCCAGGTGCGCGTCGTCCAGGACCGTCACCAGGGGCGCCCGGCGGGCGAGACGGCCCAGCACCCGGACCAGGGCCGCGTACAGCACCGCCGGGCCGAGCATGCTGTCGGCCAGGGCCAGGGCCAGGACCGGCCGCGGGCCGGGCGCGGCGCCGAGCACCGGGGAGAGCACGGCGGTGTCGGAACCGAGCACCTCGGCGGTCAGCTCGGGCCCGAGCCGGTGCAGCAGCGCGGCCAGCGCGGTGAGCAGCGCATCCAGCGGCATGGCCCGGTCCAGCGGCCCGCACGGAGCCAGCAGCACCGTGTCCCCGGCGGCGGCTCGCCGGGCCGCCCAGGCGCGCAGCAGCGTGGTCTTGCCGATCCCCGCCGCGCCGTCGATGACGATGACCTCGGCCGGGCCGCCGCGGGACCGCAATGCGGCGGCATCCAGGTAGGCGAGCTCGCGGTCCCGGCCGACCAGCCCGGCCACGGCTGGCCCGCCCGGCCCGCCGGTCACCGCTCCCGCCGCGCCGCCGGCCACCCCGCCCGGCGCAGGCTGGGCCAGGTCACCGCGCAGGATCGCGGCGTGCAGCCGCTGCGTTTCTGGTGACGGGTCGGTGCCCAGCTCCTCAGCCAGCCGCTCCCGGGTGCTGGCGTAGACGGCCAGGGCGGTCGCCACCCGGCCACCGAGCGCGTAGGCCCGGAGCAGGATCCGCAGCACCGCCTCGTCGTAGGGCTCCCGCCGCAGCGCCTCAGCGGCGCCGTCGGCCGCGGCCATCCAGTCCCCGGCGTCCAGCAGGGCACCGGCGGCCACCCGGCGGCTGCGGCTGATCAGATGCTCCAGTTCGGCCTGCCGGAGCAGGGCCCAGTCCCCCGGCAGCGGACGTGGGCCGTCGCCGCGGGCCAGGGACAGCGCCACCCGGGCCGCCGCGGCCGCGCCCAGCACGTTGCCCGCGGCCTGGCGCCGTTCCACCTCGCTGGTCAACTCGGCCAGCTCAGCCGCGTCCAGCCAGTCGCAGCGCAGCAGGTAACCGTCATCGCCATGGCCGATCCGGTCCCGGCCGAGCACCGACCGCAGCCGGCTCACCAGCACGGCCAGCTGGTCCTCCGGCCGGCCCGGCGGGGCATCGCCCCAGATCGCGTCGGTCAGCACCCCGGCGGGCACAGCCTGCCCGCCCGCCAGCGCGAGCAGATGCAGGGCCAGCCGCGCTTTCCGGCTGCCCACCGCATGCGGGTCCAGGCCGTCCACACCGAACTCGCCGAGCACCCGCACGGCCAGCCACTTCATGCCGGTATCAAACCGCGGCGCGGCGCGTCACGCCAGCTCAGCCGCTGCAAGGTGGCTGCAACCCGGGCCGGCCACGCTCAGCCCAGAGGAACGCCGCACATCGTGGAGGAGAGAGCGAGATGAACGGAACAGCTGAGCAGGCCAGCTTCCAGGCACCAGACGAGACCCGCGGCTTCGAGCGCGGCACGCTGGACCTGGTCCGGATCGGCGGCGCGGAGATCGGCCGGCTTACCCTGCAGCCCGGCTGGCGCTGGTCGGAACACGTCAAGCCGCTGGCCGGCACCGACCTGTGCCAGGCGCCGCACTTCCAGTATCACGTGCAGGGCACGCTGCACATCGTGATGGCCGACGGCACCGAGTTCGACGCCCGGCCGGGGGATGTCACCGCGCTGCCGCAGGGCCATGACGCCTGGGTGGCCGGGGACGAGCCGGTGGTCGTCGTGGACTGGTACGGGGCCAGCAACTACGCGCGCGGCTGACCGGCGGCCAGTAAAACCCGGCCGGAAATTTTCTGGCCGGACGGTCCATCCCGGGCCGTGCTGCTCGTCGTCTGGGCGAACCGGCCAGATCGGCCGGGCTGACCACGCGAGGAGTGACCACGATGAACCCGCACATGATCTACCAGATCGTCCAGGCCGAGCACGCCGCGCAGGCCGGGCAGCGCGCCGGGTGCGGCACCAGCCAGCGGCAGGCGGACGCGCAGCTGGGTGAGCTGGCCGCGGCCATGGCACAGTGGGGCCGCGGGCTGGCCCGGCCGGCCACGGCCGTGCGCGCCGCGGTGCGGCGCCGGCGGGGCCTGGCCGCTCTCCGGGACGCTGCGGCTGGCAAGGGAGAAGGGGTGAAGTACCTGCTCATCTACGTGGCGGACGAGGACGTGGAGCCGAGCGCGGCCGGCCCGGCACCGGTGCAGGCTGGCTGCGGGACCTGGCCGGAAGAGTTGATCAGCCGCGGAGTCAGCCGGCCCGGCGGCCGGCTGCGGCCGGTCAGCGACGGCACCACGGTCCGCGCCCGCCACGGCCAGGTGCTGATCGCGGACGGGCCGTTCGCCGAGACCAGGGAGCAGGTGGCCGGCTACGACGTGATCGAGTGTGCGGACCTGGACACGGCCCCCGACGTGGCCGCGCAGCACCTGGCGGCCCGGCTGGGCGGCATCGGGGCCCGGCCGCTCCGGGCGTCGTGACCGAGGCCGACGCCGCGATCGCCGCGGCGTTCCACGAAGAGTGGGGGCGGGTGGTGGCCACATTGATCCGGATGACTGGCGACTGGGACCTGGCCGAGGACTGCGCCCAGGACGCGTTCGCCCAGGCGGTGCGGAGCTGGCCGCGGGACGGGATCCCGAACCGGCCCGGCGCCTGGCTGACCACAGTGGCCCGCAACCGCGCGCTGGACCGGCTGCGCCGCAGCAGCACCGAGGCGGCCAAGCTGCACCAGGTGGCCGCGCTGCAGCCTCGCGGCGGGAGCGCCGGGCCGCCCCCCGGCGGCGCCGATGACGGCGGCGGCGGGGGCGATGACGGCGGCGGCGATTTCCCCGACGACCGGCTGCGGCTGATCTTCACCTGCTGCCATCCAGCGCTCCCGCTGGACGCCCGGGTTGCGCTCACCCTGCGCACGCTGGCCGGGCTGACCACGGCGGAGATCGCCCGGGCCTTCCTGGTTCCGGAGCCGACCATGGCCAAGCGGCTGGTCCGGGCCAAGCACAAGATCCGCAACGCGGGCATCCCGTACCAGGTGCCACCGCCGCACCTGCTGCCGCAGCGCCTGACCGGCGTGCTGGCCGTGCTGTACCTGCTGTTCAACGAGGGCTACGCGGCCAGCGCCGGGGAAGACCTGATCCGGGAGAGCCTGTGCCTGGAGGCGATCCGGCTGGCCCGGGCGCTGGCCCAGCTGATGCCGGGGGAGCGCGAAGCCAGCAGCCTGCTCGCGCTCATGCTGCTGCAGCATTCGCGGCGGCTGGCCCGGGTGGACGCCGCCGGTGACCTCATCACCCTGGAGGACCAGGACCGGACCCGCTGGGACGGCGCGCAGATCGGCGAGGCCCTCGGCCTGCTCGAGACCATCCCGCCCGGCCTGCCCCCTGGCCCGTACCAGGTGCAGGCCGCGATCGCCAGCTGCCACGCCACGGCGGCCGGCCCGGCCGACACCGACTGGGCCACGATCGCGCGGCTGTACACCGTGCTGGCCGGGCTGATCCCGTCACCGGTGGTGGACCTGAACCGGGCCGTGGCCGTGGCCATGGCCGACGGGCCAGCCGCCGGGCTCCACCTGCTCGACGCGCTGGACCCGGCCGGGCTGGCCGGCTACTACCTGCTGCCGGCCACCCGGGCCGATCTGCTCCGCCGCCTGGGCCAGCGGGACGGCGCCGCGGCCAGCTACCGCGAGGCGCTGGCCCTGGCGCCGTCCGGAGCCGAACGCCGCTTCCTCACCCGGCGGCTGGCCGAGGTGACCGGTACCGGCTGACCCTGGTCCCCGGCCGCCTCAGCCGGCCGCCTCAGCCGCCCAGAACGGGCGCACCTCGATGGTGCCGATCCGGGCCACCGGGTGCCTGGCCGCTACCTCGAGGGCCTCGTCCAGGTCGGCACACTCCAGGATGTCGAAGCCGGCGATCTGCTCCTTGGTCTCGGCGAACGGCCCGTCGCTGATCAGCACCTCACCGCCGCGCTTGCGGACCGTGGTGGCGTCGCTGGCCGGCCGCAGCTGCTGACCCTGCAGCCGCACGCCGCGGCCGTCCATCTCGGCTGCCCACGCCTCGCTGGCGGGACCTATCTCGGCGCTTTCCGCCGGGCTGAGCTGCACGTCCTCAGCCACGCAGATCAGCAGCATGTACCTCATGGGCTCCTCCTTCGGTGGGCCAGCCGGGCGGCTGGTCACCAGCACGACGAACCGGGGGCGCCCGGATGGACACCCCGGCGGATAACCGCGCGGCCCGGCCGGTAGCCAGCAGGCCCTGGTAGTCGAGCTGGCAGGCGGCGCAGCTGCCCAGGTGCACCCGCACTGCGGCGAGTTCCCGGCTCGGATCGCCACCGCCCAGCTGCACCGCGACGTAGCTGTCCACCTCCTGGAACGTGACCTCACAGCCGGGATCTCCCGGGGTCACGTCCAGCATGCCAGCCAGGCCGCTGGGCCAGGCCTGCGGCAGCGAGCTGAGCGGGCCCGGATCATGGCCGTCCGCGGCCAGCCGCTCAGCCAGCCGGCGCCGCGCCTCGAACAGGGACTTGTAGATGGCGCTCCGCGACGAACCGGACTCCAGGGCCAGCACGTCGATCGGCACCCCGGCCAGCAGCACGGCCTGGAATACCCTGCGCTGCTGCCCGGTAAGGTCCTGCTCGATGCCGGAGCGCAGCGACCTGAGCACCCGGTCCTCAACCGCCGCGCCCGCGGCCAGGCCGAAGCGGCCCGGGAGCTGCGCCGTCCACTCCCCCGCGGCGGCGGCCGGCCACGCGCCGGCCCGCCATTGCTGCTGGGCGATCTTCGCGGAGACCTCAGCCAGCACGAACTTGGCCGCCCAGATCGGGAACGGTGCCTGGCTGCGCTCACCCAGATCAGCGATGACCGCGGCCAGCGCACCCGCCGCGGCCTCCCGGGCCAGCGAGCCTGGCTCCGGGCTGCCCGGCGGCAGCTGGTCATGCCTGCGGCCCAGTTCCTGGCGGGCGGTCCGCAGCAGCAGGTCCTGCAGCCGGGCCGCTGCCTCCCCGGCCTGCCGCCCGGCCCCGCTGAGCTCGTCCGGCCAGGCCATCACGACCATGATTGCGGAAAGTCGGGCGCCGCGCCGTCCAGTCTTACCGCCACCCGGCCCGGGACCTGCTAGAGACCTGGCTAGAGACCTTGGGCCCTGGTGAGCGCAGTGACGGTACACACAACCTGACAGTAGGTGAACCGGGCCTGACCGGCAGGGCATCACCGGCCGACGCAGGCCTGGTGGCCTGGAAGGCAACTGCCCGGAGGCTGTGATGGATGACTTGAATTCTGTGTTCCAGCGGGCCGTCGCCCGGCACGGGGACCGCGCGGCGATCCGCCTGGATGATCTGGTGCTGAGCTACGCGGAACTGCGGGACGCCGCCCGCCGGGCGACCTCCCTGCTGGCCGCGGCGGGGGTCGAGCCCGGCGACCGGGTGGGCATCATGCTGCCCAACGTGCCCGCGTTCCCGATCGCCTTCTACGGCGCGCTGGGCGCCGGGGCCATCGTGGTCCCGGTGAACCCGATGCTCAAGAGCCGTGAGATCGCTTACTACCTGCGTGACTCCGGGGCCCGGGTGCTGCTCGCCTGGCACCCGGTGGCCGGCGAGGCGGCCATGGGCGCGGCCGAGGCCGGCGCCCGGGTCATCAAAGTCGATGACCCCGACGCGGCTGGTTTGCTGGCCGGGCTGGCGGCCACCCCAGCGCGGGCCGCCGAGCCCGCGGCCGATGCGGTGATCCTGTACACGTCGGGAACCACCGGCCAGCCCAAGGGCGCGGAGCTCAGCCACGCGGGGATGGCCCGCAACGCGGCGCTCACCGCGGAGACCCTGATCTACACGGCACCGGGCCAGGTGGTGATGGGCTGTCTGCCGCTGTTCCACGTGTTCGGGCTGACCTGCGCGCTGAACGCGTCCATCGCCGGCGGCAGCACGCTGACCCTGCTGCCCCGGTTCGAGCCGGGCCAGGCGCTGCAGATCATCGCCCGGGACAAGGTGACGATCTTCGAGGGCGTGCCCACCATGTACGCCGCGATGCTGCATCACCCGGACGGCGCACAGGCTGACACTTCGTCGCTGCGCGTCTGCATCTCCGGCGGGGCGGCCATGCCGGTCGAGGTCATGCGTGGCTTCGAGGCGGCCTACGGCTGCATGATCCTGGAAGGGTACGGGCTGTCCGAGACGTCTCCGGTGGCCTCGTTCAATCACCCGGACCGGCCCCGCAAGCCGGGATCGATCGGCACGCCGGTCCAGGGGGTGGAAATGCGCGTCGTGGACGAGCAGGGAGCCGACCTGCCACCCGGCCAGGTCGGTGAGATCGCGATCCGCGGGCACAACGTGATGACCGGCTACTGGGGTAATCCGGCCGCCACCGCGGACGCCATTCCCGACGGCTGGTTCCGCACCGGTGACCTGGCCCGGGTGGACGAGGACGGCTACTTCTTCATCGTGGACCGGAAGAAGGACCTGATCATCCGGGGTGGCTACAACGTGTACCCACGCGAGGTCGAGGAGGTCCTCTACGAGCACCCGGCCGTGGCCGAGGTCGCGGTCATCGGCATCCCGGACGCGGACCTCGGTGAGGAGATCGGTGCGGCCGTGAAGCTCAAGCCCGGGATGACCGCCGAGCCAGCTGAACTGCGCACGTTCGTCAAGGACCGGCTTGCCGCCTACAAGTACCCACGGCGCGTCTGGATCGTGCCTGAGCTGGCCAAGGGGCCGAGCGGTAAGATCCTCCGCCGTGAAGTCAGGTCGCCTGCGGAGGCCCCATGACGGGAAGCAGCGCGCCGGGTGCACACACCATCCAGCACGTTGAGGCCGGCGGCCAGCGGCTGCGGGTATCGGTGCGCCACGGGGAGCAGCGGGACCGGGTCCCGCTGCTGGTGATCAACGGGATCGGGGCCAGCCTGGAAGAGCTCCAGCCGTTCGTGTAAGCGCTGGATCCCGCCCTGACCGTGATCCGGTTCGACGCGCCCGGGGCGGCCATCTCGGCCTGGTCACCGAGTCCGCTCACCTCGCCCCGGTGATCGAGCGGTTCCTCCATCCGGCCCGCCCGCACGGGCGGCGGCCGGGCCGGTTCCGGCACTGGCCGGCCGCCTAGCCACCGGCACCGGGCCGGTCAGCCAGCGCTGGGCACCGCGGCCTGGTGGGCCAGCATGGCCCCCCAGGCCCGGGCGCGGCGGAGCTCGCCGTCCTGCAGCGGGCCTTCGGCGCCGGTCACGTAGAAGCCCTCCGGGTCCGCAGCGAGCTGGTATCCGCGCCGCCTGAGCTGGCGCGCGGCCGACCGCGCCGCCCCACCCGCCAGCGGGTAGCTCAGCCGGGTGTCGAATGCCGCGGCCCAGCCGCCATATTGCGCGGTGGGCAGGCCGTCCAGCCACTCCCGGATACCAGGCCCGGCCGCGCCCGGCTCGGGCGCCCGGTGCGGCTGATCAGCTGCCTTATGCCCGGCCTGCAGGCCCTGCTGCCGGGTGCGCGGTGAGCTCATCCGCAGGGTGTGCGTGGGCCCGCCCACCACGAGCAGGCCAACGCCGCCCAGGTCAGCTGGCGGTATGGCGCCCACCCCGGCCACGGTCACGCGGGCCGCCGGATCCGCCTCCCGGATGCCGCCGGCGATCGCCTCGGCGACCGCGTGAGTGTTGCCGAACATGCTCTCGTAGACCACTGCGATGTCCATAGCTCCTCCTAGCTCGGTCGGTGCTAGGCGCCGTCACTGCCAGCCTCGGCCAGGCCGCCCCGGCTGGGTCAGGCCCACAGGTCCCGGCCGGACGGGCCCGAGGTCACCTCCGGCCCTGGAGCAGGTCCGCGACGGTGACGATGCCGGACCGGATGGCACGCTCGCCGAGGTTGCCGAACCCGAGGACGAGCTGCGGCGGCGTGACGTCCCCCGACGAGCGGTAGGCGCTCATGCCGTACAGCCCGACCGACCGGGCCCGGGCGGCCGCGACGACCGCCCGTTCGCCGGGCTGGCCGGGCAGGTGGGCCACGGCGTGAAAACCGGCCGCCAGCCCGGTCAGCCGCACGGCTGGGGCGTGCTGGGCCAGCGCGTCCACCAGGACGCCGCGCCGCTGCGCGTAGCGGGCCCGCATCCGGCGCAGGTGCCGGTCGTACCGGCCGGACCGGATGAGGGTGGCCAGGGCGAGCTGATCCAGCGTGGGCGTGCCGCGGTCCTGGACCGCCTTGCCCGCGGCTACCGGCCCGGCCAGCGCGGGCGGGCAGCAGATCCAGCCGAGCCGCAGCGCCGGGGCCAGCGACTTGCTGACCGTGCCGAGCGCGGCGACCCGGTCGGGGGCCAGGCCCTGCAGCGCACCGACGGGTTCCCCGTCGTAGCGGAACTCAGCGTCGTAGTCATCCTCGATGATCACTGCGTCGCGCTCGGCGGCCCAGCGAACCAGCTGCCGCCGCCGCGCCGCCGTGAGCACCACCCCGCTGGGCCACTGGTGGGCCGGGGTGAGGACGCACGCGCGGGCCCCGGTCGCGGCGAGCCGGTCCACGTCGATGCCTGCTTCGTCCACCGGGACCGGGACAGCGGCCACCCCGGCCGCCGCGGCGGCCGCGGTGACGGTGCCCGAGTAACCCGGGTTCTCGACGGCAACGTCGCGGATCCCGGACTGGGCCAGGGCCCGCAGCACCAGGATGAGGCCCTGCGCGAAACCGGTGCAGACCACGATCCGGTCCGGGTCGGCGGCCGCGGCCCGGACCCGGCGCAGGTAGGCGGCCACTACCTCGCGCAGCACCGCGCTGCCGCGCGGGTCGCCGTAGTCGAGGGCCGCGTTGGGCGCGCCCCGGCAGGCTTCCCGCACCGCCCAGGCCCAGTCACCGCGCGGGAAGCTGGCCAGGTCAGGTACGCCGGAGGCGAAGTCCACCGCCAGCCGCGGCGGGGCGGCCGGGGCGGTGGCGGCGGGCGGCAGGCCAGCCCCGGCCGCCACCCGGGTCGCCGAGCCGGCCCGGGTGGCCAGGTAGCCCTCGGCTTGCAGCTGGGCGTAGCAGTCCTGCACCAGGCCGCGGGACAGGCCGAGCTCGCGGGCCAGTTCCCGGGAGGACGGCAGCCGCTCGCCGACCGCCAGCCGCCCGTCCCGGATCGCGTCCCTGAGCTGGCGCTCGACCTGGGCGCGCAACGGCTCGGCCACGCCACGGTGCACCGTAAGGGGCAGCTCCGGGCCCAAACCGGACCACTCAACTGGCATGGAATTGGAGCTTACCGGTGATCCGGTTGCCGCCTAGCGTCAGCGGCATGACTACTACCTCGCGGCTGGCGCCCCCTCCCGGGGTGCCCGCTGGCCTGGCCCGGTACCGGGCGGCGCTGCGCACCCCCGGTGCGCTCGGGTTTGCCGTGCCGGGTGCGGTCGGCAGGCTGCCGATGGGCATGCTCAGCCTGGCCCAGGTGATGCTGGTGGCCGCGGTCACCGGCCGGTACGCCATCGCCGGGGCGGTAACCGCCGCGGGAGCGGTGCTGTTCGCGGTGCTGACCCCGCGTGCGGCCCGGCTGGCCGACCGCTACGGGCAGGCCCGGGTGCTGCGCCCGCAGGCGGTGGTCTTCGCGGTGGCCACGGCGGGCTTCGCCGGCTGTGCCCTGAACCGGGCGCCGGACTGGGCCCTGCTGCTGACTGGCTGCCTGAGCCGGGGAACGATGCCCTCGCTCGGCCCGATGGTGCGGTCCCGGTGGAGCGCGCTGCTGGCCGGCTCGGCCCTGCTCGACGCGGCATTCTCGGTCGAGGGCATCGCCGACGAGGTCATCTTCGTCACCGGGCCGGCCCTGGTGGTCGCGCTGGCCACCGGGTTCCGCCCGGTCACCGGTGTGCTGATCACCGCGGCGCTGGGCGTCGCCGGGGTGGCCGGGCTGACCCGGCAGCGGCGCACCGAGCCGCCCACGGTACCCGCCCGGCGCGGCGCCGGTTCCGTACTGCGCAGCCGTGGCCTGCGCGTACTGGCCGCCATGCATATCTGCCTGGGCGCGCTGTTCTCGGCCGTGGACCTGGCCACGATCGCGTTCGCCCAGCAGCACCACGCCCGGCCGCTGGCCGGCCTGCTGCTCGGGCTGTACGGCCTGGGCAGCGCGGCCGCCGGGGTGTGGTACGGGAGCAGGCAGTGGAAAGCCGCAGAGCCGGCCCGGCTGCGGGTGGCGCTGGTGGCCGTGGTGGCGGGCACCGTGCCGCTGGCGTTCGTGCCCGGCCCGGGCTGGATGGCCGTGGCCCTGCTGGCCGCCGGGCTGGGCATCTCCGCCACGCTGACCAGTTCCTACCGCCTGGCCGGCCTGATGGTCCCGGCCGGGCAGCGCACCGAGGGAATGTCCTGGCTGACCACGGCGGCCTCGGCCGGCGCCGCGGCCGGGGCGCCGCTGGCCGGCGCTGATCGACCTGGGCGGCGCCACGCCCGGCTACCTGTTCGCTTCCGTGGCGGGCCTGCTCGCCGTGACCATCCTGCTGTTCATCCGCCGCGACCTCGGCTCGGCGGCGGACGGCTAGCTCCCGGGGCTGACGTGGTGGCCCGGCGCTGGCGGGGAGGCGGCGGCTGCGGCGGCCAGGCGCTCACCCTGGCGCTTGTGATACCGGCCGTCAGCCGGCCGTCCAGGCGGCCGGCGCAGCGGCCACCGCGTAGGGCAGCACCTGGGGATGACCAGCGCGGTGCCGGTCAACGTATTCGGCACGATGACCACCCGGGCCACGGCCTCGGCCAGGTAGGCGGTGCCCCATGCCGTGGTGATGACCCGGAAGACGCGCCGGAAGCCCGGGTACTGCCACCGGCCGGTGAACTCGCGGCCCTGCCGGGTGCCCGGGCCGATGAACTCCATAGCCAGCCGGTACATCAGCGGTTTCGGCGTGGCCAGCGAGCCCGGGCAGATTAGGCCGAACACCGCGGTGGGCACCGACCCCTCGTCCAGCACCAGCCGCGCGTTATGGCTGACCAGCCCGAGCACCGGCCGCGCGATCACACTACGACGCTGCCGCCGCCGGCGGTCCGGGCCGCGGAATGCGCGCTGATGATCGCCGCGCCCCGCCCGGGCCGTCCGGGGTGATGAACGGCCGGATGTGCTGGCCGATGTCCAGGACCAGGCCGGTGCTCTTGGGCGGCCGGTCCGGGTCGAGGCTGGCCCAGTAGCGCAGCGTGGTGCTGCCCCAGATCCGGCCCGACCCGGTGAACGTGCCCACGTTCACCAGGCGGACGGGGCGGATAGCGCGGTACGGAATGCGCTTCGTGCCCCACGGGAAGCAGTACCCGCGGATCAGAATGGCGTCCGCCGTGCGCTCGATCGAGCGGTCCCGGTACAAAGCACTCCTCGCTCCTCCGTCCTGCTATTCCGTCTCGTTATTGTCCGTCCGGCGGCCGGGCCCAGGCATGGCCAGCCCCCGGCAGAGCTGGGCTCCCGGCGCGGCCTGCGCCGCGACAGGAAGTCCCGGGATGCGCGGTTTCATGCGCTCCGGGCAGCCCGGCGCGGCACGGTCGTTTTTCCGGCAGAATGTGTGATTCTGGATTCCCGTGAGCTGGAATGTCCCTGGCTATGACCGGCGCTGGAATGCGGATTCGCGCCGCCTCCTGCTCGCTGTGGCCACGGTGGTGCTGATTTTCGTCGGGCTGATGGTGGCCTGGGTCGGCCAGAACGCGGCGGCCGCACTGTCCGGGACGCCCGGGGTGGCCTGGGCACTGTCCCCCGCGTCGAACACGGTGGCGGTCCGGCTGACCCGGGGCGCCGGGCCGTCCGGCCGCCAGATCCTGGCCCGCAGCCATCTCGTGGTGTCCGGCGCCGGGACGCCGCGGCGGTCCCCGGATGGCGGGCTGGTCCGGATACCCGTCGCTCCCGGCACCCGGGCCCAGCTGCTGGTCCAGGTGGACGGGCCGCGCCCGGAACACCGCACGCTGGCCGTGGCCATGCCGCCGGCGCTCCGCGTCACCCGGTCCCGGCGCGCCGCGTCCGGCCTGCTCGTCTCGCTGTCCGGGCCGCTGCGCCGCCAGCCGTCCCGGCCGCTGTGCGGCCAGGACCCGGTCAGCTTCCCGGGCCCGCGGGTGGCCGCGGTGGCCAGCGGCCCGGCGGTGTGCCGCGCGGTGCTGCGGGTCACCGCCCGGGACGGTGAGCAGGCCGCGGCCCGGGTGACCATCCCGGCGCTGCGGGCGATCCCGCTGTACTCGTTCGCCAACCCAGCCCACCGGGCCATCTACATCACCGTGGACGACGGCTGGACGCCGAGCGCCAAGGTACTGGCCATCATGAGGGCGACCCACCTGCCGGTGGTCGCGTTCCTCATCCAGGAAGCCGCGCAGCAGCACCTGGCGTACTGGCGGGCGTTCGTGGCGGCCGGCGGGACGGTCGGCGACCACACCGTCTCCCACCCGAACCTGACCAAACTGTCCCTGCGCGAGGCCACCGCGCAGTGGGGGCGGGCCCGGCTGGGCCTGGGCCGGCTGCTCGGCCGGACCCCGGTGATGGGCCGGCCGCCCTACGGTGCGTTCGACCGCACGGTCGAGGTGGCGGCGTACCGCGGCGGGCTCAAGGCCCTGGTCGGCTGGAGCGCCACCATGACCAGCAGCGGCCTGCAGACCTGGGACGGCCGGCGCCTCGAGCCGGGTGAGATCGTGCTGCTGCACTGGGTGCCGGGCCTGGGCCAGCAGCTGGCCCGGCTGCTCCGGATCATCCACGCCCAGCATCTGAACCCGGCGCCGCTGACCCCGGCCGATTTCGCCGGCGTCGTGCCGCAGCGCCGCTCGCTCGACGGGGACTGACCGGTCGCGCACCGGCGGCTAAGGTGCGTTATGTGACGCTGAGCGATTTCCCGCGCTACCCGCTGACGTTCGGGCCGTCCCCGGTGCACCGGCTGGACCGGCTGACCGAGTACCTCGGCGGGGCCACGGTGTGGGCCAAGCGGGAGGACTGCAACTCCGGGCTGGCGTTCGGCGGGAACAAGATCCGGAAGCTGGAGTACCTGGTCCCCGACGCGCTGCGGCAGGGCGCGACGCATCTGGTCTCGATCGGCGGGGTGCAGTCCAACCACACCCGGCAGGTGGCCGCCGTAGCGGCCCGGCTGGGCCTCCGGGCCCGGCTGGTCCAGGAGAGCTGGGTGGACTGGCCCGACCCGCTCAACGACCGGGTGGGCAACATCCTGCTGTCCCGCATCATGGGCGCGGAGGTCGAGCTGGTCGAGGCCGGCTTCGGCATCGGCGTTCGAGCTGGGAGCAGGCGCTGGACGACGTCCGGGCCCAGGGCGGCGTCCCGTACCCGATACCGGCGGGCGCGTCCGACCACCCGCTGGGCGGGCTCGGCTTCGCCAACTGGGCCTATGAGGTGCAGCAGCAGGAGCGCGAGCTGGGCGTGTTCTTCGACACGGTCATCGTGTGCACCGTCACCGGGTCAACGCACGCCGGGATGATCGCGGGCTTCGCCGGCCAGGACCGGCCCCGCCGGGTGCTTGGCATCGACGCCTCGGCCACGATCGGGGAGACCCGGGCCCAGGTGGCCAAGATCGCGCAGGACACTGCGGCGCGGATCGGCCTGGGCCGCTCGCTGCGCGACGATGAGATCACCGTGCTGGCGGGGTGGGCCGGCGACCGTTACGGCATCCCGGTCCAGTCCACCCTGGACGCGATCCGGCTCACCGGCCGCCTCGAAGGCATGATCACCGACCCGGTGTACGAGGGCAAGTCGATGGCCGGCCTCATTGACCTGGTCCGCACGGGCGAGATCGGCCAGGACTCCACCGTGCTCTACGCGCACCTCGGCGGCCAGCCCGCGCTCAACGCCTACAGCGCCCTGTTCACGAGAGGATGAGCGTGCCGACGCCGGACGACGACCCGGTCCAGGGCCAGGACGAAACCGATGCCGGCTGGGGTGAGCAGCCCGCGCCGGACGACGACGAGCGCTACGGCCGGGATCGCCCGCCGCACTGGGACTCCCCTTAAGCCCCCCGTGGCCGGTAGGCCCCCGTGGCCGGGGTGGGCTAATCCGCACGGTGCGCCCACGGCGGGGTCCACGTGCAGGCGTTAGGCAGCGCTGGCCCGAGGAAGCGGCGGAGCGCGGCGAGGGCTGGATGCGGGTTGTCGCGGCGCCAGATCAGGGAGTGCGGGTAGACCGGGACCGGGTCCCGCACCGGGATACGGCGCAGGCCGAAGCTGGCCGGCCAGATGAGGTGGGTCTGCTCGCCGACGAGCGTGGCCAGCGCCGGGGAGCCAGCCAGCGTGTCCAGCAGGGGCTCGGTGCCGAAGTGCGGGCCGACGGGATCGATGGTGAGCCCGAATGCGGCGGCCAGCTCGCCGTAGAACGCGGCCCATTCGGTGCCGGCCACGATGCCAGGCATCCAGATCCGGTGCCCGGCGAGCTGGACGGGCGTGATCGCGCGGGCGGCGGCCAGCGCGTGGGCCGGCCCGGTGAGCAGCTGGACCGGCTCGTCGAAGGCCCGGGCCGCCGCCACCCCGTCCGGAAGCTGCCACCTGGGCATGGTCAGCGCGCGGAACGACGCGTCGATGGTGCCGTCCTGGACCGCGGCGATGGCGGCGGCCGCGTCGAAGTGGGTGACCACCTCCAGCCCGGTCCCGGGATGCGCGCGGTGGAAGCCGCGCAGCACGGCGGCGGGCGCGAGCCGCCGGCCGATCACGTCCACGCGCAGCGGCCGGCGGGTGGGCCGCACCGACGCGGCGGCCCGGGTCTCTGCCTGCAGCAGCTCACGGGCGTGCGGCAGGAACCGGTGGCCGTCGGTGGTCAGCTGGGCGCCACGCGGGGTGCGGGTGAACAGCCGGACCCCGAGGTCCTTCTCCAGCGCCGCGATGCGCTTGGACACCGCCTGCTGGGTGACCGACAGGGCGGCCGCGGCCTCCTGGAACTGGCCTGCGTCCGCGGCGGCCACGAAGGTGCGCACGGCATCGAGGTCCACGGCCACCGACCCTAGCCATACAACGCCGCGTTGTGACGCGCCGGCGCGGCGGTTGTTTGATCTGCGCCCGCCGTCCCGGTTTGATCGCGCTACCAACGTGCGGGAGTTCGGGCGAGACGACGGGGGCTGGGCTGGACATGGCGGGCAGGCGGTCGCTGGGACGGCAGTTCGGCTGGCTGTACACGGCGTACGCGGTCAGCGCGTACGGCTCGTGGCTCGGCTTCGGCGCGTTCCCGCTGATTGCCATCCGGGTGCTGCACGCCGGGCCGGCCGAGGTGTCCGCGCTGGCCGCGGCGGGGCTGGCGGCCGGCGCGGTGGTCGCGGTTCCGCTCGGCCCGTGGGTGGAGTTCCGCCGCAAGCGCCCGGTGATGATCGCGATGGACGTGATCCGGTTCGCCGCGCTGCTCACCATCCCGGCGGCGTACGCGTTCGGCTGGCTCAGCTTCGCCCAGCTGCTGGGCGTGTCGGTCATCGTGGCCGCGGCCAAGATCGCGTTCAACGCGGCCAGCGGCGCGTACCTCAAGACGCTCGTGCCGGGCCCGGACCTGCTCGTCGCGAACAGCCGGTTCGAGTCCACCGGCTGGACAGCCACCGTGCTCGGCCCGCCACTCGGCGGGGCGCTGATCGGGCTGCTCGGGCCGGTGGTCACCGTGCTGGCCGACGCGGTCAGCTACCTGCTGTCGGCGGCCGGCATCACCGCCATCGGCGGGCAGGAGGCGCACCCGGAGCGGGCCGGGGCGGCCCGGCTGCGGGCCGCCGACCTGCTCGACGGGTGGCGGTACACCCTGGCCCACCCGACGCTGCGGCCGCTGCTGGCCAACTCGATCCTGGTCGGCGGCCTGATCCTGGCCACCGAGCCGCTGATCGCGGTGCTCATGCTCGGCCAGCTGCACTTCGCCCCGTGGCAGTACGGCCTGGCGTTCGCCGCGCCGTGTGTCGGCGGCCTGATCGGCGCCCGGATGGCCCGCCGGCTGACCACGCGGTTCGGGCTGCACCGGGTCATGATCACCGCCGGGACGCTGAGCGCGGGCTGGCCGGTCTGGCTGGCCTTCATCCGCCCCGGCGTGGCCGGGCTCGTGCTGGTCATCGCGGTCCAGCTCGGGCTGATCACCTGCATGGGCGTGTTCAACCCGCTGTACGCCACCTACCGGCTGGAGCAGACCAGCCCGGACCGGGTGGCCCGGGTGCTGTCCGCGTGGCAGATAACCAAGAGCCTTACCATCGCCGCGCTGACCGCGCTCTGGGGGCTGCTGGCCACGCTGACCAGCCCGCGCATCGGGATCGCGGCGGCCGGCCTGCTGCTGCTGGGCACCCCGCTGCTGCTGCCCCGGCCCGGTCAGGTGCTGGCCACCAGCTCGACCTCGGAGCCGCCGGCGTTGGTCAGGTAACCGGCGTAGCTGCCCGCCCCGCCGCACAGCCGGGCCCGCACCTGTCGGTATCCGGAGTTACTGTGACCAGGTGCTGGATATGTTCCACCCCGCGGTGCGGGCCTGGTTCGGGAGCCGGTTCCCGGCCGGCCCGACCGAGCCGCAGGCCGGGGCGTGGCGGGAGATCGACGCCGGCCGCCACACGCTGATCGCCGCGCCGACCGGCTCGGGCAAGACGCTGGCCGCGTTCCTGGTCTGCATCGACCGGATCTACCGGGACCACGGGATTTCCCGGGACCACGGGATTTCCCGGGACCACGGGATTTCCCGGGACCACGGGGCTGGCCAGCAGCCGGCCAGCGGGCCGCAGGTCGTCTACGTGTCGCCCCTCAAGGCCCTCGCAGTCGAACATCTGGCAGAACCTGGAGCGTCCCCTCACCGAGATCGCCGAGGTGGCGGCCGGGATGGGGCTGACCGCGCCGGACATCCGGGTGGCCGTGCGCACCGGGGACACGGCCGCGGCCGAGCGGGCCGCGATGCTCAAGCGGCCGCCCGACTTCCTGATCACCACGCCCGAATCGCTGTACCTGCTGGTTACCGGGGAGCGGGCCCGGGCCATGCTGCGCCCGGTCGCCGTGGTGATCGTGGACGAGATCCACGCCGTGGCGGGCAACAAGCGCGGCTCGCACCTGACGCTCACCCTGGAACGGCTGGCCCACCTGGCCGGGCAGCCGGTGCAGCGGATCGGCCTGTCCGCCACCCAGCGGCCCATCGAGACGGTGGCCCGGCTGCTGGTCGGCGCGGGCCCGGACCGGTCCGAACCGGACGGGTCCCCGCGCTGCGCGATCGTGGACACCGGGCACCAGCGCGACCTGGACCTGGCCATCGAGCTGCCCGACGACGAGCTCGGCGCGGTGGCGTCCAGCGAGCAGATGGGCCAGGTGCTGGACATGATCGCGGGGCACGTGGCCGGCCACCGGACCACGCTGGTGTTCGTCAACACCCGGCGGATGGCCGAGCGGGTCGCGCACCAGCTCGGTGAGCGGCTGGGCGACGATCAGGTCGCGGCGCACCATGGCAGCCTGTCCAAGGACCGGCGGCAACGGGTCGAGTCGCGGCTGCGGGCTGGCGACCTGCGGGCCCTGGTCGCCACCGCGTCCCTGGAGCTGGGCATCGACATCGGCCCGGTGGAGCTGGTCTGCCAGATCGGCTCGCCGCGCAGCTTCGCCACGTTCCTGCAGCGGGTGGGCCGGTCCAACCACACCCGGACCGGCACCCCGGCCGGCCGCCTGTACCCGACGTCCCGCGATGAGCTGGTGGAGTGCGCCGCACTGCTGCGCGGGGTCCGGGCCGGCCGGCTGGACGCGCTGATCGTGCCGGACGGGCCGCTGGACATCCTGGCCCAGCACATGGTGGCCGAGTGCGCGGCCGCGGACTGGGCCGAGGACGAGCTGCTCGCGCTGGCCCGCCGGGCGGCGCCGTTCGCCGGGCTGTCCGCGGCCGACTTCGACGACGTGGCCGAGCTGGTCTCGGAGGGCATCCGCACCGGCCGTGGCCGCCGGGCCGCGTGGCTGCACCGGGACCGGGTGGCCGGCCGGCTGCGTGGCCGCCGGGGCGCCCGGATCGCCGCGCTGACCTCCGGCGGGGCCATCCCGGAGCTCGGCGACTACCGGGTGCTGGCCGAGCCAGACAACACCATGGTGGGCACGGTCAACGAGGACTGGGCCATCGAGTCGATGGCCGGGGACGTGTTCCTGCTCGGCACCCACTCGTGGCGGATCCGCCGGGTGGAACCGGGCATCGTCCGGGTCGAGGACGCGCACGGAGCGCCGCCCTCCGTCCCGTTCTGGCTGGGCGAGGCCCCCGGCCGCACCCGCGAGCTGTCCGAGGAGGTGTCCGCGCTCCGCTCCGCGGTAGCCCCGCTGATTAACGCCCGCCAGGAGCCGGCCGCGCTCGGCTGGCTGATGGCCGAGTGCGGGCTGGACAACGCGGCCGCGGCCACGATCGTGGCCTATCTGTCGGCCGGCCATGCGCAGCTCGGCGTGCTGCCCACCATGGACACCATCGTGCTGGAGCGGTTCTTCGACGAGGCGGGTGGCATGCAGCTGGTCGGGCACGCCCCGTTCGGCGCCCGGGTCAACCGCGCGCTCGGCCTGGCGCTGCGCAAGCGGTTCTGCGTCACGTTCGACTTCGAGTTGCAGGCCGCGGCCAGCGACGACGCGATCCTGCTCTCGCTCGGCCCGCAGCACAGCTTCCCGCTGGACCGGGTGCCGCACTTCCTGGCCTCGGCCACCGTGGAGGACGTGGTCCGCCAGGCCGTGCTGACCTCGCCGCTGTTCCAGGCGCGCTGGCGGTGGAACCTGAACCGGTCGCTGGCCGTGCTGCGGATGCGCGGCGGGAAGAAGAACCCGCCCGCCATCCAGCGGATGGAGTCCGACGACCTGATGGCCGCGGTATTCCCCACCCTGGCCGCCTGCCAGGAGAACGTGGCCCCTGGCCCGCTGGACATCCCCGATCACCCGCTGGTCCGCCAGACGCTGGCCGACTGCCTGCACGAGGCGATGGACATCGACGGGCTCCGTGAGCTGCTCCGCGGCATCGAGACCGGCCAGATCCGGGTTGAGGTGCGGGACACCACCGAGCCGTCCGTGCTGGCCCACGAGATCCTCAACGGGCAGCCGTTCACGTTCCTGGACGACGCCCCGCTGGAAGAGCGCCGCAGCCGGGCCGTGCCGCTGCCCCGCGGGCTGCCCGTCGAGGCGCGCGAGCTGGGCCGGCTCGACCCGGACGCTATCGAGCGGGTGGTGGCCCAGGCCCGCCCGGAGCCGCGCGATCCTGACGAGCTGCACGACCTGCTGATGACGGTGCTGGCGCACCGGCCCGAGGAAGACTGGCAGGACATGTTCCAGGCCCTGGCCGGCGCCGCGCGGGCGGTCACCGTGCAGTCGCCGGCCGGGCCGCTGTGGTGCGCGGTGGAACGGCGGCCCGCCGTGGCGGCGCTGTTCCCCGGCGCGCCGGTCACCCCCGACCATCCGTGCCCGGTGCCGGCCGGCGAGGTGGACGAGGACGCGGCCGCGGCCGACCTGCTCCGCGGCCACCTGGAGTACCGCGGGCCGTCCACCGCCGCGATGCTGAGCGACGCGACCGGGCTGCCCGCGGACCTGGTGCTGATCGCGGTGGCCCGGCTGGAGGCCGAGGGCTTCGCGGTGCGCGGCAAGTTCACCTCGCCCGATGCCCCGGAGGAGTTCTGCGCCCGCCGGCTGCTGGCCCGGATCCACGGCTACACCAGGCAGCGGCAGCGCCGGGAGATCGAGCCGGTCAGCGCCCGCGACTTCGTCCGGTTCCTGCTCCGCTGGCAGCACGTAGCCCCGGGCACCCAGCGCGAGGGCCGGTTCGGGGTGGCCAGCGTGGTCGAGCAACTGCAGGGCTTCGAGCTGGCCGCCGGGGCCTGGGAGAGCCATGTGCTGGCCGCCCGGGTCACCGGCTACCGCCGCGAATGGCTGGACGACCTGTGCATATCGGGACAGGTCAGCTGGGGCCGGCTTTCGGTGCGGGACAGTGCCGACCCGGAGGGGCAACCCCCCGGAACCAGGCGCAGCGGGCTGGCCCCGTCCCGGGCCACCCCGATCACGCTGACCATCCGGGACGACCTGCCCTGGCTGCTGCGGGTGGCCCGCGGCGACCTGTGCCCGGCCGAGCCGGGCCCGGGTCGCACCGCCGACGTGCTCGAAGCGCTCCGCCAGCACGGCGCACTGTTCCGGCCGGATCTGGCCGCCCGGACCGGCCGCCTGCCCAGCGAGGTCGACGAGGCACTCTGGGACGGGGTGGCCCGCGGCCTGGTCACCGCGGACGGCTTCCGGGCCGTGCGTTCGCTGCTGCGCAGCCGCAGCCGGCCCAGCTACCCGCCGCGCCGCGGACTCCGCGGTGGGCTGCGCCGGGCGGCACCGGGCACCGGCCCGGCCGGGCGGTGGTCGCTGCTGCCCGGGCCGATGCCCGCCGGTGACCCGGACGAGCTGGCCGAGGCGGCCGCGGAGCAGCTGATCGTGCGCTGGGGCGTGGTGTTCCGTGACCTGGTCCGCCGGGAGAACCTGGCCGTGCCGTGGCGGGAGGTGCTGTGGGCGCTGCGCCGCATGGAGGCCCGCGGCACCATCCGGGGCGGCCGGTTCGTGACCGGGTTCAGCGGCGAGCAGTTCGCCCACCCGGACGCGGTGGAGCAGCTGCGTGCGGTCCGCAAGCAGCGGCTGACGGGTGAGACCATCCAGCTGTCGGCCGCCGACCCGCTCAACCTGACCGGGATCATCCTGCCTGGGCCGCGGGTGCCCGCCATCCACGCGAACACCGTGACCTACACCGACGGCGCGGTGCCCGGCCCAGTCAGCGGATTGGTACCCGAGCAGGTGAACGAGAGCGCCTAACTGGCTTCCCATCTGTTCGAAAGTATGTTTGAATACCGGCATGCAGGCAGATGTCATCGCCGCCAGCTACCCCGTCGTTGCCGGGTTGCTGGGTTTCGGCGCCGCCGGGCTGGCCGCGGCGGTGGTGGGCATGGCCTGGAGCGTGCACACCAGGCAGATCCAGCTGGCCGGGCAGCTGGCCCGGCGCCAGTTCATCGTGACCGGCGCGGCGGCCGGCCCAGCCGCGGCCGACCCGAACCCGCCCGAGGCCGCGGAGCACATCAACGGGAAAGGCGGCGCCGGGCCGGCCCCCCCGGTGGTCATCGATGGGCCAGACACCGTGCTGGCCGGCGAGCAGGCCCGCTACCGGGTCCGGCCGTCCGGCAGCCGGAAGGTGGCCTCCTGGTCGGTCGGCGGCGGCGCGGTGGCCCACGCCCCGGACCCGGCCTACCCCGACGACCTGCTGGTGATCGCGGAACAGCCGGGAACGCTGCTGCTCACCGTGCGGGTGCGCGATGGCATGATGGAACGCCGCGGCACCAAGTCGGTGACCGCGGTGGAAGACGTGGCCGCGCCCGCACCGCCGTTCCCGCTCCGGCTGTTCCTGCAGGGCTGGGGGCTGATCGTGATCACGGTGCTGGTCATCGGGTTCGCGGGCGCGCTGGACGCGCTGGGCAATTTCTCCGGCGCGGACTTCATCGCGCTGGCCGCACCGCTGGCCGCGTTGATCGGCGTGGTCGGGCTGGCCCGGGGCACGGCTGACCCGGGCCCCGGCCCGGCCCGGGGCCGGGATGCCGCCTGGCTCCGCCCAGCCGAGCCGTCCGGCCGGCCCCGGCCCCGGACAGCGTGCAGCAGACGCTGGACCAGATGATCCACCCGGGCCCCGGGCGGCCGGGCTGATGTGATGCACTGGATGCCATGACCGAGCCCGCGGGGCGTCCCGAGCTGCCGCTGGCCTGCACGCTGGGGCCGGCCGACGGCGCGGAACGGTCCCGCCGCTGGCGCCAGCTGGCGGCCGAGGCACTTCCGGTGGTGCGCCGTACCGCGGGCCGGCTGGAGGTCCGCTACCAGCCGGGGGCAGGCGTCCTCGACGAGCTGCGCACCCTGGCCGCGGCCGAGGCCGAGTGCTGCTCTTTTGTCGCCTGGGCGGTGACCGAGGAGGCCGGGGACCCTACCCTGCTCGTCTCGGCCCCGGCGGACGCGCCCGGCAACGTCGAGCCGATCGCGGCCATGTTCGGCGTGTGACCGGTGCAGACGCTGGACAATGTCGCCGAACTGGCAGCGGAGCTGCCCGAAGTCACCGAGGGCGAGCGGCACGGTACCCGGACCTGGTTTGTGGCGGGCCAGGCGTTCGCCTGGGAGCGGCCGTTCAGCAAGGCGGACCTGAAGCGGTTCGGCACCGAAACCCCGCCGGACGGGCCCATCCTGGCCGTCCGGGTCGGTGACCTCAGCGAGAAGGAGGCGGTGCTGGCCGCGCAGCCGGGGGCGTTCTTCACCATCCCGCACTTCGACGGCTACGCCGCGGTCCTCATCCAGCTGCGCACGGTCTCCCGGCCGGCACTGCGCGAGGCAGTGCTGGACGGCTGGCTGGCCCGCGCGCCCGCACGGCTGAGAGATCAGTACCTGCGGCGCTAGGCCGGCCCGTTGGGCAGGGCCGTCCCGGCGGGCAGCGCCGTCCCGGCGGGCAGGTCGGCCAGGATGTCTACCGGCTCCAGCCGCATCAGGTCATCCCGGGTCCAGCTGCGGTGCACGTCGGTGGCCAGCCGGTGCGCATGCCGCAGCCGGGCGTGCTCTAGCTCGTTGCGCACGCTGCGCGCGTTGGCGAACTCCGGCTGCTCCTTCCGCCAGGTCAGGTACTCGCGGAAGGCCTGCTCTGCCTCGCCGGACAGATAGTAGGCGGACTCCTTCAGCATCACCCGGCCGATCGACGCCAGCTCGTCCAGGTCGTAGGCGGCGAAGTCGAGGTGATGCGCGATCCGTGAGTTCATCCCCGGATTGACCTGGAAGAACTCGTCCATCCGATCCTTATAGCCGGCCAGGATGACGACCAGTTTCTCCCGCTCGTTCTCCATGACCTGGAGCAGGATGTCGATGACCTCCTGGCCGTAGTCCCGAGAGTCCGTGGCCCGGTACAGGTAGTACGCCTCGTCGATGAACAGCACCCCGCCCATGGCCCGGTCCAGCACCCGCTTGGTCCGCGGCGCGGTCTGCCCGACGAACTCGCCGACCAGGTCGTCCCGCATGGCGTGCACCAGGTGGCCCTCCTCCAGATAGCCGAGCCGGTGCAGCATCTCCGCCATCCGCAGCGCCACCGTCGTCTTCCCGGTGCCGGGCGGGCCGGTGAAGCACATGTGCAGGTTCGGCCGGGGCGCCTCCAGGCCGAACCGGCGCCGCGCCCGGTCGACCAGCAGCAGCGCGCCGACCTCCTGGACCTTCCGCTTGACCGGTTCCAGCCCGACCAGGTCCCGGTCCAGGGCCGCGTAAACCTCGTCGATGTCCGCCGCGCTGCGCTCGGCCGCGAACGTGACGGTGGCGTCCGGCGGCAGCAGGTCGCCCTGGCGGCGGCGGCCGCGGCGCCGCCCGGGACGGGAGGCTGGCGCGGTCAGCACGCGCCCGCCCGGCTGCTCGGCATTGGGGTTCGCCGCCGCCTTCATCGCCTTATCCCTCTCGCTTCCCTTGCGCAGGCCACGGAACGCCAGTAGGACGAGCAGGGCGATAGCGATAACCCCGGCGGCGACGTCGATCAGCCCGGAACCGATGTGTGAGTGCATACGCGGCTATCAGGCGCGGGTGCCTGTCCTCCCCACTTCTCCTGCATGGTAGCTGGCTGGCTAGCCGTAATGCTTCAGGTGAAGCCGGTCCAGCCGGGTGACGGGGGGCGGAACAGAGCCCGACAAACCGGAAAACACGCATGTCTGCCCCGAGCCGGGTCAGGGTAAGTGAGAGGAAGCCGGGCGAGGAGGTGCCAGCGTGACCCAGACGGCGACCTCCGCCCCCCCGGCCGGCCCGGCTCCGCTCGGCCGCCGGCGCATCCTGATCATCATCGGCGCGCTGCTGCTCGGCATGCTGCTGGCCGCGCTGGACCAGACCATCGTGGCCACCGCCCTGCCGACCATCGCCGGGGACCTGCACGGGCTGTCCCACCTGTCCTGGGTGGTCACCGCGTACCTGCTGGCCTCCACGGTCAGCACCCCGCTGTGGGGGAAACTGGGCGACCTGTACGGCCGCAAGCAGTTCTTCCAGGCCGCAATCGTGATCTTCCTGGTCGGGTCGATCTTCTCCGGGCTGGCCCATTCGATGGTCGAGCTGATCGCGTCCCGTGCCGTGCAGGGCATCGGCGGCGGCGGGCTGTTCGCCGGGGCGCAGAGCATCGTGGGCGACGTGGTGCCGCCCCGGGAGCGCGGCCGCTACCAGGGCATCTTCGGCGCGGTGTTCGGCGTGACGAGCGTGCTCGGGCCGCTCATCGGCGGCTTCTTCGTGGACAACCTGAGCTGGCGCTGGGTGTTCTACATCAACGTGCCGATCGGCATAGTGGCCCTGATCGTGGTCGCGGCCGTGCTGCCCGGGTCGCTCCGCCGCACCAAGCACACCATCGACTACGTGGGCACCGCACTGCTGGCCGCCGCCGCCACCTGCCTGGTGCTGCTGACCTCCCTGGGCGGGACGACGTTCGCCTGGTCGTCCGGGCCGATCATCGGCCTGGGCGTCGGCGCACTGGCCGCGATCGCCGGGTTCGTGCTGGTGGAGCGCCGGGCCGCGGAACCGGTGCTGCCGCTGTCTCTCTTCCGCAACCGGGTCTTCAGCGCAGCCAGCGCGGTCGGGCTGGTGGTCGGCTTCGCCATGTTCGGCGCGCTGGCCTACCTGCCGCAGTACTTCCAGATCGTGAAGGGTGTCAGCCCGACCTCATCCGGGCTGCGGCTGCTGCCGCTGATGGCCGGCCTGCTGGCCACCTCGATCACGACCGGGCAGCTGGTCAGCCGGTGGGGCCGGTACAAGGTCTTCCCAGTCGTCGGCACCGCCGTCCTGACGCTCGGGCTCTACCTGCTGTCCCGGCTCAGCGTGACCACCGGGACCCTGCTCAGCTCGCTGTACATGCTGGTCCTCGGGGCCGGGATCGGGGGCTCGATGCAGGTCCTGGTCCTCGCGGTGCAGAACTCGGTGCCGTACGCCGAGCTGGGCACGGCCACGGCCGGCACCACGTTCTTCCGCTCTATCGGCGGCTCGTTCGGGACCGCCGTGTTCGGCGCGGTATTCACCAACGTGCTGCCGCACAACCTGGCCCGCGAACTGCACGGCCTGGCCCTGCCGCCCGGCCTGACCGCCGCCACCGGGGCCAGCCCGGCGGTCCTCGACCGGCTGCCGCAGCCGGTGCACGAGGCGTTCGTGCACGCCTACGCCGCCTCGCTGCACACCGTGTTCCTCACCGCGGTCCCGCTCGGGGCGCTGGCGTTCGTGCTCAGCTGGACGCTCCAGGAGGTCCCGCTGCGGGCCACCACCCGGTCGCCCGACCCGGCGGACACGCTGGCCCCGACCGCCCGGCCGTCGGTCCGCGACACCAGCCAGGAGATGGAACGGGCCATCACGTCGCTGCTGTCCCGGGAGCGCCGCCGCGTGGTGTACGGGGAGCTGATCTCCGCGGCCGGCCTGCAGCTGAAACCCCGGGCCGGCTGGCTGCTGCTCCGGGTCGGCGAGCACCCGGTGCTGAGCCGCCAGGAACTGGCCGGGCAGCTGCAGCTGCGCGACACCGACCTGCAGCACCGGCTGGCCGAACTGACCAGGCCCGGGTATGTGGCCGACGGCGACGCCGGGCAGCCGGTGCGGCTCACCACGACCGGCCGGGCGGCCTACCAGGGCCTGCTGCAGGCCCGGGAGGACCAGCTCCGCAAGCTGTGCGCGGACTGGCACCCGGACCGGCACCCCCAGCTCCAGGCGCTGCTCACCACGATCACCCACCAGCTCGCGGCCAGTGGCGAGAAACCTGGCGCCGACCTCGACGCGGCGTAGCCCCGAGCCCGGCCGCAGTGCATACCCTTGTGCTGGCCGCGACCATAACCTCGCAGCGGATCAGGTGACTCAGATGACTTCAGCAAGCGTGTCCAACCGTTCTTCCGGCCGCAGCACACTGGCCATCGTCCTGGCCATCATCGGCATCCTGGCCATCATCGCCGGCATCCTGTACATCGCCGGCGCGGCGAACTCCATCCACTTCATGGTGGGCAGCGTGCACAAGGGCCACCACCTGGCCCGGGCCGCGGTCTCGTTCGTGATCGGTATCGCGCTGCTGATCGTGGCGTGGTTCGCGGCCCGGACCCACCGGTAGCCGCCCTGCTGCCATCCGCACCGGCCTCTTGGGCCGGCCCGCCCGGAGATGTCACATTGTGACTACCGAAAGGGGATGGAGCAGCCATGACCGTAACTCTGGACCGGAACGTCGAGGCTTTCGTCGCCGCCCCACGCCAGCTGTTCATCGACGGGCAGTGGGTGGACGCGGCGTCCGGCCGGACGTTCGAGACCCCCAACCCGGCGACCGGCGAGACCCTGGCCCGGGTGGCCGAGGGAGACGCCGAGGACATCGACCGGGCGGTGCGGGCGGCCCGCCGGGCGTTCGAGGACGGCCCGTGGGGCAAGATGACCCCGTCCGAGCGGGGCCGGATCATCTGGCGGATCGGTGATCTCATCTATGAGCACCTGGACGAGCTGGCCCAGCTCGAGTCGCTGGACAACGGCAAGCCGTTCGCCGTGGCCCAGGCGGCCGACGTGCCGCTGGCCGCTGACCTGTTCCAGTACATGGCCGGCTGGGCGACCAAGATCGAGGGCAACACGATCAGCATCTCGGTGCCCTACATGCCGGGCGCCAACTGGCACTCGTACACGCTGCGCGAGCCGGTCGGCGTGGTCGGCCAGATCATCCCGTGGAACTTCCCGCTGCTGATGGCGGCGTGGAAGCCCGGCCCGGCCCTGGCCACCGGGAACTGCGTGGTGCTCAAGCCGGCCGAGCAGACCCCGCTGACCGCGCTGCGGCTGGCCGGGCTGATGGCCGAGGCCGGCGTGCCGGACGGCGTGGTCAACGTGGTGTCCGGCTTCGGCGAGACCGCAGGCGCCGCGCTGGCCGCGCACGACGACGTGGACAAGGTGGCCTTCACCGGGTCCACCGAGGTGGGCAAGCTGATCGTCGCGGCTTCGGGGGCCAGCAACCTGAAGAAGCTGACCCTGGAACTGGGCGGCAAGAGCCCCAACATCGTCTTCGGCGACGCCACGGACGGCGCGGTGGAGGGCGCGGCCAACGCGATCTTCTTCAACCACGGCCAGTGCTGTGTGGCCGGCTCGCGCCTGTTCGTGCATCAGAGCCGGTTCGACGACGTGGTCGACGGGGTGGCCGAGATCGCCAAGTCCATCAAGCTGGGCTCCGGCCTGGAGGTGGGCACCCAGATGGGCCCGCTGGTCTCCGAAGAGCAGTTCCAGCGGGTCAGCGGCTACCTGGAGTCGGGCAAGTCCGAGGGCGCCACCGCGGTGACCGGCGGCGGCCGGTTCGGCGACCGCGGCTTCTTCATCGAGCCGACCGTGCTGATCAACACGCACGGCGACATGAAGGTGGTCCGTGAGGAGATCTTCGGGCCGGTCGTGGTGGCCGCGCCGTTCAGCGACCTGGACGAGATCGCGGCGCAGGCTAACGACACCCCCTACGGCCTCGGCGCGGGCATCTGGACCAAAGACATCTCCAAGGCGCACGCGCTGGCCAAGAAGATCCGGGCCGGCACGGTCTGGATCAACTGCTACAACGTGTTCGACGCGGCGCTGCCGTTCGGCGGGTACAAGCAGTCCGGCTGGGGCCGCGAGATGGGCCACGAGGTGCTGAACAACTACACCGAAGTCAAGGCGGTGACCACCCAGCTCTGAACCGCGGGCCGGGACGGGCCCCGGCCCGTCCCGGCCTCAGGGCGTGGCCACGATGACGTCGGACGCCTTGATCACGGCGACCACCGAGCTGCCCTCGGCCAGGCCGAGCTGGCGGACCGCCTCCACCGTGATCGAGGCCACCAGGCGCACCCCGCCGGCGTCCAGCTCCACGTTGGCGATGGCCTCCCCGGCGTTGATGCCGGTGACCCTGGCCGGGATCTGGTTGCGCGCGCTCAGCTGCATGGCATGGGCTCCTCATGATCGGCACGGTTACCGGAGCCCACGCTAGCGGTCCCGGCCCGGCGGGCCACCGCGCCGCGCGGCCTGCCGCCGCAGCCAGGACCCGGGCTGCCCGGATTCCGCCGACATGGCCCGCCATGTCCAGCCCGCGGCCCGGCGCTCGGCCACATACGCAGCCATGCTGCCGAAGCCCAGGCTGGCCGCCACCTGGGCGGCCCGCTCGCGGGCGCCGTGCCGGCTGGCCGCGTGCGCTTCCCAGCCCAGCCCGTGGCGGCGCAGCGCGGACCGCACGGCGTCGTGCGATAGCCCGGCCTCGGCCGCGATGGCGTTGGCCGTCCAGTGCTGCCGGACGTGCCGGTCACACAGGTAGCTGGGCACATCCGCGAAACCCAGCCGGTCCAGGGCGGGCCGCCAGTGAGCGTCCGGCCGGGCCGGGCGCAGCCGCGGCAGGGCCGCGGCGGCCCGCGGGTCGACGCCCGCGAGATGCCGGGACAGCCAGTCTTTGTGCAGCCCGGCCGCCCGGCTGATGGCGGCCAGGCTGTCCCCGTCGGCCACCCGGGCCAGCACGAATGAGCCGATGTCCGGGTAGCCCTGCCGCTCGGCCACCCGGGCCGCGACCGCGGCCAGCCGGGCCGCGGACCGGGCCGGGGCCGGCAGGCCGGCATGCGCCTGCCGGGCCTTCCGGCGGCGCTGCTCGGGATGCCGGCGGCCGGTGGCCGCGGCCGTCGCGTCCTGGGCCAGCTGCCCGGCCCGTGCCCGCTGCCGGCCGGCCGCGCTGCCGGCCCGGACCGCTGGATCGAAGATCAGCCGCGACGTGAACGCGGCCGCCCGGAGCTTGCGGGTGGCCGGCCCTTCCAGGGACTGGCTGCGCTCCAGCCCGAACACGTCGCAATAGGCCTGCTTGGTCCAGCCGTGCCCGCGCAGGTGCACGGTCACCGAGCGCAGCGACCGGCCGCACAGGTGGCAGACCACCCGGCTGTCCTGCACCACGACCTCCCCGGGCGGGGCGAAGTACGGGGTACCGTCGGCCAGCTCGCCCAGGGGGATCATCGACATGGCCGGCCCTTCCCGCGGGGGTAGTCACATCAAGACTACCGAAGCGCGGGCCGGCCGTCACGCCTGCTCTCCCCCGGGCGCCCCGGCCGGCCCCGGGCGCCCCGGCCGGCCCCGGGCGCCCCGGCCGGCCCCGGGCGGCCCGGCCGGCCTGACCGCTACGCTCGGGTTCATGACTGAAGGGCCGTCCCTGTCGCTGGCCGAGCTGACCGTGCTCGCCCTGTTCAGCGAGCGGCCCGCGCACGGGTTCGCCATCGCCCAGCTCACCGCGCCGGGCGGGCAGCTGGGCCGGATCTGGCACATCCCCCGGCCAGTGGTCTACCGCGCGATCGGCCGGCTGACCGAGGCTGGCCTGATCACCGCGGACACGGTGGAATCCGGCCGTGGCCCGCAGCGCACCCTGTACACCGTCACCGGACCGGGGCGCCAGGCCGCGGAACGCTGGCTGGACACCCCGGTGCAGCACGTCCGGGACGTCCGCTCGCACCTGCTGGTCAAGCTGGCCCTGCTGGACCGGGCCGGCCGGGACGCCACCGGGCTGCTGGTCCGGCAGAAGGCGGTGCTGGCGCCGATCGCCGAGGCGATCCACGCCGAGACCGGCCGTCCCGGGTTCGACACCACCCTGCTGGCCTGGCGCCGGGCCACCACGGCGGCCACGATGAGCTTCCTGGACGACATCATCCCGGCCGGGCGCGGCGCTTAGCGGGCCGTCCAGCCCGGGTCGCGGCCGGACAGCCCGAGCAGGCGGTCC
Organism: uncultured Actinomycetes bacterium; assembly: GCA_963834515.1. Classification (GTDB taxonomy): domain Bacteria; phylum Actinomycetota; class Actinomycetes; order Streptosporangiales; family Streptosporangiaceae; genus RYN-230. Next base: position 1,686,897 of record CAWICB010000007.1, read on the forward strand.
AGCGGCGGCGCACTGTCCGGCACCGGGACCGGGCGGCCGAACGCCTTGCCGTCACCCTGGTAGTCAGGGGTGAGCATGGCCGGCGCGAAGGCCAGCGACTCCTCGGCCGCCGCGGCGGGCGGCGCCCAGGGCTGGCCGGTGGCCCGGGCCAGGTCCCAGCCGTGCACCTGGTACTCCCAGAGGATCATGCTGAGCGCCATGTCCCCCGGCATGGCGCTGCCCCCGAGCCGGAGCGGCCGGCTGGCCGCACCCGCGCGGACCGCCCGGGTCAGGATGCTGGCCGCGGCACGCACCTCGGCCGCCGGGTCGGCGGAAACCTGGTAGCCGTCGGTGCTGGCCCGCGGGGCCTGGCCCGCCGGGTCGGCAAAGCCCGCCGCGAAGATGGCCAGCCAGCCCAGCGCATGCTCGCGGAGCTGGGCCACGTCGTACTCGGTACACGGGGTCGGATCGTGCAGCTGGTCGCCGGTGATCGCGCCGGCCACCGGGGCCAGGCCGGCGAGTACCCCGGCCAGCAGGTCAGCGGTCTTCCTGGTTGCTGTGGTCATGACGGCAACGTTAGGCGGGGCGGCCCGGGGGCGGCTTGAAGATTTGCGTCAGCCGGCCCGGCTAAGGTCACTGGGGTGAGCCGTCCAGAGCCGGTCGAGCGGGACAGCCGCGGCATTCTCGACCCGTGGCTGCTGCGCCAGCGCGTCCAGCTGACCCGGTACCCGGCCAGCCCCGCGCTGGCCGGGCTGGTGGACCGGTTCTGGGCCGTGCGCTGGGATCTGCCGCCGGGCCAGCAGCACCGCCAGCAGGTCCTCACCCACCCGGGCGCGAACATCAGCGTCGGCCACGCCAATGCCGAGCCCGGCCAGCGCGGGCCGGGGCCGGTCGAAGCCCGGCTCTACGGGGTGGCCCGCGGGCTGTCCAGCCGCCTGCTGGCCGGGCAGGGCTGGACGGTGGCCGCGATGACCCGGCCCGGCGGGCTGGGCGCGTTCATCACCGGGTCAGCCGCGCGGTTCACCAACCAGGTCGTCCCGCTGGCCGGGGCTATCGGCGTAGCTGGCGCGGCGCTGGCCGCGGAGATCACCCGCGAGCCGGACGAGGCCGCGCGGGCCGGGCTGCTGGCCGCCGCGCTGGAGGCGGCGGTGGACCCGCAGCGGGCCGGCCCGGCCCGCAGGGTGGCGGACGTGGCCCAGCTGGCCGAGACCGACCGGTCCGTCCGGCGGCTGGGCGACCTGAGCGAGCTGGCTGGCCTCGGCCCGCGAACCCTGCAGCGGATCTTCCTGCAGTCCGCCGGGGTGTCCCCGACATGGGTGATCCGCCGGTACCGGCTGCTGGACGCGGCCGAAGCGGTGCGCGGCGGCCAGCCGGTGTCCTGGGCAGATGTGGCCGCCGATCTCGGCTACGCCGACCAGGCCCACCTGATCCGCGACTTCCGGGCCGCGACCGGCCAGACGCCCGCCGCCTACGCGGCCGCGCAGCTGCCCGGCTAACCCGTCTGCTGCCAGCAGATTCCCTTGGCTGCTGACCTCCCGGCGGCTCATGGTGAGAGTCCGGACACCGTCGCGAAAGCGGGGAGACTATGCAGGCCGCCATTGCCGAAGCAGCCACCGGGACACTCGACGATCAGCTGCTGACCCGGCTCCTCTACCAGCGCATCATCGTCCTTGGCCGTGAGGTTGACGATCAGGTGGCCAACCGGCTGTGCGCTCAGCTGCTGCTGCTGTCGGCTGAGGACCCGCGGGCCGACATCAGCCTGTACATCAACTCGCCCGGCGGCTCGGTCAGCGCCGGGCTGGCCATCTACGACACAATGCGGCTGATCCCGAACGACGTGAGCACGCTGGCCATGGGCCTGGCCGCCAGCATGGGCCAGTTCCTGCTGTGCGCCGGGACCGCGGGCAAGCGGTACAGCCTGCCGCACGCGCAGGTGCTGATGCACCAGGGCTCGGCCGGCTTCGGCGGCACCGCCGCCGATGTCGAGATCTACGCCGAGCAGCTGGCCCGCACCGGGGCCACCATGAGCAGGCTGATCGCCCAGCACACCGCCCAGCCGGTGCAGCGGGTCGAGCAGGACAGCCTGCGCGACCGGTGGTTCAGCGCCGAGGAAGCCCTGGATTACGGGCTCATCGATCACATCGTGGAACAGCTCGACGACGTGCGCCCGGCGGTGGCCGGCCGCCGGAGGGCCGGGATATGAGCCAGTACACGATCCCCACCGTGGTGGAGCGCACCGCGGCCGGTGAGCGGGCGTTCGACATCTACTCCCGGCTGCTGTCCGAGCGGATCATCTTCCTCGGCACCGAGATCGACGACGGCGTGGCCAACGTGGTGATGGCCCAGCTGCTGCACCTCGAATCGGTCAGCCCGGACCTCGAGATCAGCTTGTACATCAACTCACCGGGCGGCTCGTTCAGCGCGCTGACCGCGATCTACGACACGATGCAGTTCATCCGGCCCGACGTGGCCACGTTCTGCATGGGGCAGGCCGCGTCCGCGGCGGCGGTGCTGCTGGCCGCGGGCACCCCGGGCCGGCGCGCGGTGCTGCGGCACGCCCGGGTGCTGCTGCACCAGCCATCCAGCCAGGCCCGCGGCACCCTGCCTGACCTGGCCATCGAGGCCAAGGAGCTGGTCCGGGTGCGGGCCGAGGTGGACGAGATCCTGAGCCGGCACACCGGCCACCCGGTGGCCAAGATCAAGAACGACACCGACCGGAACAAGACGTTCAGCGCGCCGGAGGCGGTCGCCTACGGCCTGGCCGATGAGGTCATCACCAGCCGCGAGACGGTGCCGCTGCCCAGGGCCGGCTGAGGTGCGGGACGGCCGGGCCAGGCGAGCCGGCTCACGCGGCCAGGCAGACCACGTCGCCGCCGCCGCGCACTGGGGAGGGCTGGGCGGCCGGGCCGCCGCGGATGCCACCGAGCCGGATGACCGTGCCGGCCTGCTGGCCCGCCAGCTCCCGGCCGACCCCGGCCAGCAGCTCGGACAGGTCGATGCGCAGCGCGTCGCAGATGGCCGCGAGTACCTCGGAGGAGGCTTCCTTGCGGCCGCGTTCCAGCTCGGACAGGTAGGGCACGGAAACGCGGGCCGCCCGGGACACGTCGGCCAGGGTCCGGCCCTGCGCCTGCCGGGTGCGGCGCAGCACCTCGCCGATCATCGTCCGGAGCAGCGGCCTGGGCCGCCGCCGGGGTCCGGATGGGCCAGCCATCGCGTCGCCTCCTGGCCGTCTGGGTCTGGCCACGCTACCTGCCCCCCGGCCAGCCGCAGAAGGGCTTTCGCAGCAGGCGAAAGCCGGCCTGTTACCGTCACGGCATGGCAGTTGTCCTGGTCACCGGCGGAAGCAGTGGTATCGGCCTGGCCACGGTGCGGCGGCTGGCCGCGGCCGGTCATCAGGTGTTCTGCGGCTCGCGGCACCCGGCCGCGGTCCCGCTGCCCGCCGGGGTGACCCCGCTCCCGCTCGACGTGGCCGATCCCGCGGCCGCCCCGGCCGCGGTCCGGTCCGTGACCGGCGCGGCCGGGCGGCTGGACGTGCTGGTCAACAACGCCGGCGCGGGAAGCCTGGGGCCGCTCGAGGAGGCCACCGACGCGGAGGCGCACAGGATCTTCGAGGTCAACGTGTTCGGGCCGATGCGGCTGGCCAGCGCCGCGCTGCCGGTCATGCGGGCCCAGGGCGGTGGCCGGATCATCAACGTGACCTCGGAGAACGACACTGCGCCCGCGCCGTTCGGCGGCTGGTACTCCGCCTCCAAAGCCGCCCTGGCCAGCCTGAGCACGGTGCTCGGCGCCGAGGTGCACGGGTTCGGGGTGTCCGTCACGGTGATTGCCCCCGGCCTGTACCGCACTCCCATGTCGGCCCGGCTGCCGCACTTCGCGGTGCCGGGCGATTCCCCGTACGCCGGGCCATTCAGCGCGCTGAGCACGCGGACCGCGGCCACCCTGCAGCGGGCCGGGGACCCGGACGAGGTGGCCCGGGCGATCGAGGACTGCGTCGCGGCCAGCGAGCCGCCGGCCCGGATCGTAGTCGGCGCGGACGCGGCCGAGGTGGACGCCACCGTCCGCCAGGCCAGCCCGGACGACCTGGCCCAGCTGCTCCGGGACTTCGTGGCCGGCCTCGGGTAGGCGGCCGTACACGTTCAGCGATCCGGGAAGAGGTGCCCTGATGAACACGCCCGTGACCACCCTCGACCAGCGATTCAGCGACCCGGCCGCGGCGGCCACCGGCTGGGCGGAGACCCGCCGGGTGCTGGCGGACGCCGACCTGTTCTGGCTCACCACGGTGCGGGCCGACGGCCGGCCGCACGTCACCCCGCTGGTGGCGGTGTGGGCCGACGGGGCGCTGCACTTCTGCACCGGGGCGGCCGAGCAGAAGGCTGTCAACCTGAGTAGCAACCCGCACGTGATCCTGACCACCGGCTGCAACCGCTGGGACGGTGGGCTGGACGTTGTGGTCGAAGGCGACGCCGTGCGGGCCACCGACGAGGACCTGCTCCGGCGGCTGGCCGGGGCGTGGGCCCGCAAATGGGACGGGCGCTGGCAGTTCCAGGTCCGCGACGGGGCCTTCCAGCACATGGAAGGCTTCCCCGCCCTGATCTTCACGGTCACCCCGGTCAAGGTCCTCGCGTTCGGCAAGGGCGAGCCGTTCAGTCACACGAGCCACCGGTTCTGAACCACGTCCCGGCCAGTACGGCGGCGGGCGCCAGGACCAGGCCGCTGAGCGCCACGGCCAGCCCGGCATGCTCGGCGGCCACCCCGACGGCCAGCGGGCCGAGCCCGCCCAGCAGCGCGGCCGCGCTGGTCAGCGTGACCGCGATACCACTCTGCCCGGGCAGGCTGGCGTACAGCTGAGCCTGGGCCACCGGGTACCACGGCGCGGTGGCGATGGTCAGCACGCCCAGCACGACGACCTTGGCCGCGAACCCCGGGACGGCCAGGAAGGCCGGGTAGAGCAGCAGGGCCGCGACGGCACTGGCGCGCAGCACCGGCAGGCCCGATATCCGGTCCAGCACCCGGATGACCAGCACGTCCCCGGCTACCCCGGCCCCGAGCCGGACAGCCACGGCCAGCGCCGCCTGCACCGGCGAGACATGCACCACGGCCACGAAGTACACGGCCAGGAACCCGGTGAACACGTCGAGCAGCAGGTCGGACAGCTCAAGCAGGGCCAGCCAGCGGAGCACGCCGCCGCGGCGCAGTGCGCGGATCACCTGCCGTGGCCCGGCCGGGCCGGGCGCACCGTCCCGGCCGGGCGCACGGTCCGGGCCGGGCGCACCGTCCGGATGAGCGTGCAGCGGCCACCGGGCCGCGCCGAGCCAGGCCAGTGCGGCCACCGCGGCCACCACCAGGTAGCCGTCCCGCCAGCTGCCCCCGCCCGCGAGAATCGCGGTCAGCAGCAGCGGGCCCGCCACCGCCCCCAGCGAACCGGCCAGCGTCCAGCGCGCCATGTGCTGTTCCTGGCGGCCGGGGTCGGCGTCCATCAGGCTGGCCTGGGTCAGGCTGACGAACGCGCCGGAGGCCGGGTAGAACGCGATGAACGAGATCAGCAGCCCGGCAAACGACCAGGCCAGCGCGGTGCCCAGCAGCGCGGCCAGGAACACTGCGGCACCGGCCAGGATGATCCGCTGCCGCCGGCGCCCCTGGCCGGCCAGCACCCCGGCGGGCAGCTCCAGCAGGCTGCCGATCAGCACCGGCGCCGCGGCCAGCAGGCCGAGCTGGCCGTAGCTCAGCCCGAGGTCGTGCCTTATCAGCGGCAGCGCAGCGGCCCGGGTGCCGTCGGCCAGCTCGTCCACCAGCTCGACAGCCAGCGCAGCGGCCACCGCCGCGCCGCCGGCCAGCGCGGCACGGCTGTCCCGGTCCCGGTCAGATCACAGTCAACCGAATGGCATAGCACCGATCTTACGGCGCCAGCCGCCAACGTTAAGCGCCGTGTCCTGCCGTGGCCTGGTGGCGATGCGGAAGAAGCGCTGGATCCCGATGCCACCCGGCCCCGACGCCGAGATTAGATAGGCGGGGCCTGGGCCACGCCGCCGGCCACCCGGTCAGACCCGCCCATAGTGGGTGTCTGTCTGGCCCGGCTGACCTGGGCCGGCACCACCGTCAGGTCCGGCAGATCCCAGGCGGCCTGGGATAGCTCGCCATGCGTGATAGCAGTCAACGTGGTATCAAGCCGCGCGTTGAGTTCATCCAGCGTGAGCCGGCCTTGCGCGAAGTGCTCACCCAGGGCCGCGGCGGCCGCGTCCCGGTCAGCATCACCAACGCGCACGTAGGGTGCTGGTGCCTGATGGTCCTCCCGGGCCACGCGGGGCAGCTGGCGCAGTACGGCGGTGTAGCGACCCAGCGCGGCCCGGCCGTCGGAGGTGAGCGCCACGGTGACCTGTGCTCCATCGCGGCCGGCCTGTCCCGTCTGCACGTATCCGGCGCGGGCCAGCTCACGCAGGCGGGTGATCAGGCCGCCGGGCGTGAACCCGAGCAAGTCCTGCAGCCGGGTGACGGAGAGCCCGTCGCCGTCGGGCAGTACTGCCAGGGTCGCGACGACGCGCAACCGTGCCGGGTCGTGGATCAGCGGGTCAAGTGTGCCGGTGCTCATGGTCGGCCGTGCCTCCGTTTACAGGCCGCCGAGCAGGTCGCGCAGCGCCTTGGTGTAGGCGCCGAGTGCCTCCCGGCCGCGGCTGGTCAGGGTCACCGTGGTTTTCTGTGCGGACCCGTTCCTGGTCTTCTCGCTGCTGATGTAATCGGCTTCTTCAAGCTTGCGCAGCTGGATGATCAGGTTGCCGGGGGTTAGCTCGAGCATGTCCTGCAGCCGGGTGAAGGACAGGGCGTCGCCGTCGGGCAGTGCCGCCAGCGTCGCGACGATCTTCAGCCGGGTAGGGACGTGGATCAGCGGGTCAAGTCCGTCATCGTTCATGGCGCACCGTCAGGCGTGCTGCCGCCAGGCGATGGCGGCAGCGCTGCCCAGGAGCATGACGCACAGGCCCACGGCGGCGACCGCCCACGCCCCGGCCGGTCCGGCGAACGCGCCCACGATGCCGATGACGACGATCGCGAGGCCGGTAGCGAGGCCGCGCCAGTTGGCCCGCGCCGCCATGAGGACCGCCCAGGCCAGGCCGGGGATTACCAGCACCGAGGTCGGGTACGTGGCGAACTTCACCCCGGCGGCATCCAGCCCCACCATGGCCACGACCGCGGCGGCAAAGGCCAGCACCAGCACCATGATCTCGCCCTGGCTAAACCGGGATCGCCCGGTTAGCCCGGCGGTCGCGTGGCTGCGGACAGCGACTGTCGCGGCGAAGTTGACGACAATGAACGCAACCAGGACGGGGATGTCCGCTGCGGTCGGGCCCCGGTAGGGGTGCTGTCCGCGCACCGAGAGCCAGATCGCGCCGAGGGCGGTCAGGACCATGACCGCCCTGGTCACCAGCAGCCACGGCGGCGAGGGCTGAAACTTGCGGCGTGCCTGCTGGGTGGTCTGGTCCAGCAGGGCGGCGGCCCGCTCAGGGCCGAAGGTGCCGCCGTTGCCGGCGGCCGTGGTGTCAGATGCGTGGTTCACGGTTTCTCCCCTCATCGACTTTATGCCATAAAGTAGACTGCGCTTTATGGCATAAAGTCAAGGGTCTGAGCCCAGCAACTTTATGGCGCAAAGTCAAGGGGTGGCTGGCCCCTGCGGGCCCTGGGCGCCAGTACGCCGACCTCGGCGGGCTAGGTCAGCGGCATTGCGCACTTACCGGCTGGCGGCCGCATGGCCCGGGGCCGCCAGCGCGGGCCGCACGATGCACCGCCCGGCCGGGCCGAGCGGGCCGACGCGGCCGCCATCGGCCGCTGCCGGGACGCCCCCTGGATCACCGCACTCCAGGGACGATGTGCCACCAGATGACGGTGCACGCCTGCCAGGCGGCCGGCTTCCAGCCGCACACCCGGCACCACATCGACGACTTCACCACCCCCCTGGCCCTGGTGGCCGCGGGCCAGGGTGTGGCGCTGGTGCCGCAGCTCGGCCTGGCCGGCCCGCGACCCGGCGTGCTGCTTACCCGCGTGCCGCTCGGCCGGCGGACCAGGATCGCCTACCGGAACGGGGCGGCCCGCCACCCGGCGGTGGCCGCCGTCAGTGCCGCTTTCCGCTCGGCCGTCCCCGCCGAGCTGGCCGCCGCGCCCTGAGCACGATGGCCGGGCCTGCCGCGCCAGGCCACCGCGAGCGGCTGGCTGCGAGCAGGCCACCCAGCGGGCGTTCAGCATGTTGGATGGATGTATGCAGACCTGGGAGGCTATTACCGCGCGGCGTAACGTGCGGGCGTTTGCCGACCGCCCGATCGCGGCGGCCGACCTGGACCGGATCCTGGAGGCGGGCCGGCGGGCGCCGTCGTCGCAGAACTGGCAGCCGTGGGATTTCATCGTGGTCACCGGCCGGGAGCAGCTGCGGGAGCTGGCCGGGGTCTGGCGGGGCGCCGGTCATGTGGCGCACTCCGCGGCCACCATCGCGGTCATCGGGCCCGCCGCGGACAACGAGTTCCACCGGGCCCAGCTCGACCTGGGCCAGGCCACCATGGCCATGCTGCTGGCCGCGGCGGACCTCGGCATCGGCAGCTGCCATGCGGGGGTGGCCGATCTGGCCCTGGCCCGCGAGCTGCTGGGCTTCCCGGCCGACCGTGACTTCGTGTTCCTCATCTCACTGGGCTACCCGGCCGGCCGCTGGCCCCGGTCAGGAACCCGAAACGGCGGCCGTTCAGCGAGGTCGTGCACCGCGGCCGGTGGTAGCTCAGCCGGCCAGCCGGGCCCGTTCCGCGTCGGTGAACGGGACCGGCTCGCGCCGCTCGGCATCCCACCGGACGGTCACCACGCGGGCTTCGGCGGCCGTCTCCCCGGCCGGTGTGCTGATGGTCTCGCGGGTGGTCAGGCTGGTTGTGCCGAGCCGCTCCACCGCGATCCGCACCGTAATGTGCCGGTCCGGGTAGCGGACCTCCGCGCGCAGGTCGACTTCCAGCCGGACCACCACGTACAGCGGGTCGGCGCCCAGGGCCTGGGCGTAGAACGCGTCCCGGCCCTCCTCCAGGTAGGTCAGGAACACCGCGTGGTTGACGTGGCCCAGCGCGTCCACGTCACGCCACCGGACGCTGACCGGATGCTCGAACACCGTACTCATGACACCGTGCCCATGCGGGTCACGGTAGCGCGGCGGGCAGCCCGAAGCGGGCGAAGATCTCCGCGCCGGCCGCGCTGGCCGCGCCAGCCGGGCGAGCCGGGACCGGGTCCGGCCTCCCCGGCACCAGGAAACCGGTGACGGCGGCGATCCGGTCGCCGTCCAGGGTGAGCACGTCCAGCACCGCGGCCAGGTACCGCCCGGTGTGCGTGCCGTCCAGGTAGCAGCCCACGGCCAGCTGCCCGTTGGCCCAGGTGGCCCGGTGCTGCCAGCGTTCGGCCAGCGGGCCCCAGTTCAGCCAGTCCCGGATCGCGGCGCGGCCCTGGAACCAGGTCGGGATCGGCGGCATGGACCAGGCCGCGTCCTCGGTCAGCATGCTGATCAGCGTGTCGGCGTCGCCCCGCTCGATGGCGTCCGCATACCGGGCCGCGATCGCGCCGACCCGCTGGCTGCCCAGGTCGCGCACGGTGGCCTGCTGACTGCGGGCGGGCAGGCCGGCCCGGGCGGCGGCCCGGGCCCGCTGCAGGGCACTGTTCACCGATGCCTCCGTTGTGCCCAGCTGGCGGGACATCTCGGCTGGGGAGAAACCCAGCACGTCGCGCAGGATGAGCACGGCCCGCTGCAGCGGCGGCAGCTGCTGCAGCATGATCATGAAGGCCAGCTCCACGCTCTCCCGCTGCTCATAGCGGGCCTCGGGGGACGCGCCGGCCAGCCACCGGTCCGGGAACGGCTCCAGCCAGACCGGCTCGCTGACCGATTCGCCGAGCCGGGCACCGGGCGGGGCGGCCGGGCCGAAGCTGACCGGCAGCTCGCGCCGGGACTTGTGCCGGGTGACGTCCAGCGCGGTGTTGGTGGCGATGGAGTACAGCCACGAGCGCACCGAGCTGCGGCCCTCGAAACCATGCACGCCACGCCAGGCCCGCAGCAGCGCGTCCTGCACGGCGTCCTCGGCGTCGTGCACCGAGCCGAGCATCCGGTAGCAGTGCGCGCGCAGCTCGCTGTGGTGCGCCCCGACCAGCTCGGTGAACGCGGCCTCGTCCCCGGCCCGGGCCCGGTCCAGCAGCGCGCGCTCGTCCGCGCGGGCATGGTCTGCGCTCATCTGGGCCATGACAACCTCCTGGGCGCACGGGATCGGTGCTATCGCTCGGGATCGGTGCTATCGCTCGGGATCGGTGCTATCGCTCGGGATCGCTGCTGCGCGGGATCCCTGCTATCGGACGGGCCGGGCGGCCCGGATTCATCGGTGTCCGGCCTGGAAATATTCGCCGTCGCCCGGCCGATGAGAACGCCGGGCGCGGGACGGTCCAACCCATAACAGGCCGCTGGCCGACGGCGGCGCACAGCGGAGGAGTTCGTCATGTATGCAGCCGTGATACAGGCCATGGCCACCGATCAGATCAGGCGGCACCACGCCACCGCCGCCGCGACCGGGAGGGCCCGGCAGATCCGGCAGGCGCGCCGCCGCGGCCGGGCGGGCCGGGACGATCCGGCCGGCCCGCCGCGCCCGCATCAGGTACCGGCTTAACGGCCAGCCGGCTCTAACTGGCCAGCCGGGCCGGGCGGGCCGGGACGACCGGCAGCCCGGCCAGCGCCGCCCGGCCGAACTCGTCGTCCACCGCGGTGACCTGGTGGCCCGCCGCGTGCAGCAGGGACGCGGCCACGCTGGCCCGGTAGCCGGCCTGGCAGTGCACCCAGACGGGGCCTGGCGGCAGGCTGGGCAGCCGGCCCGGCAGGTGGTGCAGCGGGATGTGCACCGCCCCGTCGATGTGGCCGCCCTCCCATTCCAGCCGGCGCCGGACGTCCAGCACGGTGACCGGTTCCCGCACCGCGGCCAGCCCGGCGAAGTCAGACACCGGGTACCGGTCCAGCGACGCTCCGGGCGGTCCGGGGGCCACGGCCGCGATGTTGACCCCGATCCGGGCCAGATCCCGCTGGGCGCTGGCCAGCTGGGCTGGATCGGCGCCGATCAGGGTGACCGGGGTGCCCGCCGGGAGCAGCCAGCCGAGGTTGGCCACCAGGTTGTCGCCGTGCTCGAAGCTGAGCGTCCCGGGCAGGTGGCCGGCGGCGAACGCCCGCCGCTGCCGCAGGTCAGCCACCCACTCCCCGGCGTGGATCCGGCGCCTCAGCTCGGCCGCGCTGGCCGGCCCGGGCGGGGCCAGCTCGGCGGGCCCTGGCCCGGCCGCGTTAGCCGGGCCCATCCGCACGTAGTAGGCCGGGTATTCATCCAGCCCGGCCAGCAGGCCCGTGACGTAGCTGTCCACGTCCTGGGTCAGCGCCGGGTTGTGCCGCTGTTCCCTGGCGATGGTCGAGCCGTCCGCCCCGGGCGGGCCGTCCGCCCCGTCCGCGGCGGCCGCCCCGTCCGCGGCGGCCGCCCCGTCCGCGGCGGCCGCCCCGTCCGGCGCAGCGGGGGCGGCGGGGGCGCAGAAGCTGCCGAAGCCGTGCGTGGGGTGCACCGCGGCCGTCCCGGGCAGCGTGGCCAGCCGGTGGGCCGACGCGTGCTGGGCCGCGGCCAGGGTGGCCGCGTGCTCCGGGCCGAGCAGGTCGGTGCGGCCAGTCGCCCCGTGCAGCAGCGACCCGCCGGTGAACACCGCGGCCACGTCACCGGCGGGGCCGGCCAGCGCGTAGGCGAGATGAGTGAACGTGTGCCCGGGCGTGGCCATGACCCGGACCCGCATCGTGCCGACCGCCAGCTCGTCGCCGTCGGTGATCCCGGTCCGGGCGAAGGCCACCTGATCAGCCGCGTTCACGTGATACGCGGCGCCGGCCGCCCGGGCCAGGGCCAGCCCGCCGGTCAGGTAGTCGTTGTGGATGTGGGTCTCGAACACGTGCGTGATCGTGACCCCGCGCCCGGCGGCCACGGCCAGCACCCGGTCGATGTCCCGCTGCGGGTCGACCACCAGTGCGTGCTGCCCGTCGGTGGCCAGGTAGCTACGGTCGCCGAGCGACGGTGTGGCCATCGTGACGATCTCGATCATGACGCCTCCCTGGCCAGGGCCTGGAGTACGGAGCTGCCCAGCGCCGCCACGACGGAATCGTCCTGCGGCGTGTGCACCCTCGCGCACAGCACGTCCCGGTAGTGCCGTTCGAGTGGGTTCTTCCGGCTCAGTGCATTGTTGCCGATGAGGGCCACGGCCTGTTCCACGGCCCCGATGGCGGCCCGGGTCCCGGTCAGCTTGGCCATCCCGGCGTGCTCGACTTGGCCATCCCGGCGTGCTCGACGGCCACTGGATCCCCGGCGTCCACCCGGGCGGCCAGCCCGTCGATCAGGTCGTCCGCGGTGGTCAGCGTGGCGCTGATCTCCCCGACCGCGTGCTGGAACCGGGACAGCGTGGCCAGTGGCCGGCCGAGCGCGGTGGGCGTCCGCCCGGCCAGGAAGCCGGCCAGCCAGTCCCGCGCGGCGCGGGCCACGCCGAGGTAGATCGCGGTCAGGCCGAGCGAGTTCCAGGCCGTCAGCACCGGGTCAGCCGCGGCTTGCGAGGCCGGCCCGGCCAGGCCGATGACCGCGTCGCCGGGCACCGGGGTCCGGTCGAAGATGACGTCGTCACTCCGGCTGGCCCGCAGGCCAAGGTGGTCCCAGGTCGGTTCGACGGTGATCCCCGGCGAGCCGCCCCGGACCAGGAAGCTGCCGACCCTGGGCTGCGGTTCCTCGGTGCGGGCCCAGACCAGCATCCAGCGCAGGCCCTCGGCACCGGTCGAGTAGATCTTCCGGCCGGTCAGCGACCAGCCCCCGGCCACCGGCCGGGCCGTGGTCGCGGGCAGGCCACCACGGGCCGGCGTGCCGAGCTCGGGCTCGACCCGGAGCGCGTTGATGAGCACCGGCCGCTGCGCCGACTCGCCGAGCACGTCGGCGTACTGCGCGGCCGGCCAGTTGGCCTGCCGGGCCTGGCTGGCGTGCGCGAACAGGGTCATCGCGGTGAGCAGAGCCACGGACGGGTCGCCGCGGCCCAGCCCGCGCAACAGCGTCACGGTCTGCGCCAGCCCGGAGCCAGGTCCGCCATAACGCCCGGCCACGGTCGATGTCAGCAGGCCCGCCGCGTGGACCGCGGCGATCCCGGTGGCCGGGAAACACCCGGCCCGGTCACACTCGGCGGCGTGCGACGCGAGCGTGGCGGTTACCTCGGGCAGTCGCCTGGGGGCGAGCCGCGGGCCTGGGACAGTCATGCCGAAAGGGCCTCTGGGCTGGTGCCCAGCGGCGTGCGGGCCGCCTGCTCGCGGAGCACCGGGACCAGCTCACGGCCCCAGTCCACGACATCGTTCAGCGGGTCGAAGCCACGGATGAGCACGGTGTCCACGCCGGCCCGGCGGTAGGCCATCAGCGCGTCGGCCACCTGGCCCGGGGTGCCGACCAGCGCGGTGGAGTTCCCGCCCGGCCCGGTCAGCTTGGTCACGCCGTACCACAGCCGCTCGTCGTGCACCTCACGGTCCGCGCCCTGCTGCTGCAGCCGCTCCGACCCGACCGAGGACGACTCACGGAAGCCGAACATCCGGCCGCGGAGCACCGGGTCGGTACGGCCCGTCAGCTGGGCCGCCTGCCCCCGGGCGGCGCCGGCCTCGGCCACCCGCTGCTCGGTGGCCACCCTGATCTCGTCGGCCCGCTGCCAGGCCGACTCTTCGGTGCCGGCCACGATCGGCCGGACCGACAGGCTGAACCGCACCGTCCGGCCGTGCCGCGCGGCCGCGGCCCGGATTTGCGCGATCCGCTCCGCGATCTGGACCACCGGCTCACCCCAGAGCATGTACACGTCGGCATGCTCGGCGCCGACCCGGATGGCGGCGGCGGACGCGCCGCCGAAGAACAGCGGTATCCGGCCGGCCGGCGGCCGGACCGAGCTGTAGGCGCCGTGCACCCGGTAGAACTCACCGTCGTAGTCGAACGGCGTGGTCTCGGTCAGCTCGCGGCGGAGCAGGGTCATGAACTCCGCGGTGCGCGCGTACCGGCGGTCGTGGTCGGCGAAGTCGCCGTCCCGCTTCTGGTCCAGCTCGTCGCCGCCGGTGATGTGGTGGATGGCCACCCGCCCGCCCCCGGTCAGCTGGTCCAGCGTGGCCAGTTTCCGTGCCACCAGCGTGGGGGCCACGAATCCGGGGCGGTGCGCGATGAGGACCTTGAGCGTGCGGGTGGCGTACAGCACGTGCGCGGCCACCGCGAACCCGTCCGGGCCGGTGGCGCCGTAGCCGATCAGCACCCGGTCGAAACCCGCGGCCTCGTGGGCCTGCGCGAAGCGGGCCAGGTAATCCGGGTCGATGGCCGGCCCGTCGAAGGAACCGCGTGACTCGGAGACCTCCTTGGTCCCCACCATGCCGATGAGCTCGAAAGACATAGCCGACTCCTCCGCCGGGATGACCTGTTCTGTCCCGCATGCAAGCACGCTGGGCGAATCTCTGTCAATTAAACCGATCGAGTAACTAGGATTTAACCATGCCCAGCACCTCCCCCGCAGCGACGCCAGCCACCGCGGTCCGTTCCGCACTGCGGGACCGGGCCGAGATCGCGCTGCTGGACGTGCGGCCCGAGGGCCGTTTCGCCGAAGGGCATCCGCTGTTCGCGGCCTCGTGCCCGCTCGGCCACCTGGAGACCCAGGTTCTCGACCGGCTGCCCCGGCGGTCGGTGCCCATCGTGGTGTACGGGGACGGGCCGGCCGACACCGAGGCTGCCATCCAGCGGCTGCGCGCCCTCGGCTACCTCGACGTGTCGGCCCTGTCCGGTGGGCTGGCCGGCTGGGACGGGGAACTGTTCCGCGACGTGAACGCACCCAGCAAGGCGTTCGGGGAGCTGGTCGCATCCACCGCCGGGACCCCGGCGGTGGATGCGGCCGAACTCCGCGGCCTGCTGGGCGGGGACGTCGTAGTACTCGACGCCCGACGGTTCGACGAGTACCAGACGATGAGCATCCCCACCGCGACCAGCGTGCCCGGCGCGGAACTGGTACTCCGGGCGGCCGCGCTCGCCCCCGACCCGGCCACCCTGGTCGTGGTCAACTGCGCCGGCCGGACCCGGAGCATCATCGGGACGCAGTCGCTGATCAACGCCGGGCTGCCGAACAAGGTGGTGGCACTGCGCAACGGGACTATCGGCTGGACCCTGGCCGGGCAGGCGCTGGAGCATGGCCAGCAGCGCCGCGCCCCCGACGCGCCGCCCGCGCAGGTGCGCCGGGCCAGGAAAGCGGCCCAGGCGGTAGCCAGGAAAGCCGGGGTGCGGCACATCGACCGGGCCGGGCTGCGGTCAGTAGCTCAGCAGCGCACCGTGTACCGGTTCGACGTGCGCTCGCCCGAAGAGTACCTCAGCCGGCCATCCGGCCGGCTTCCGCCCGGCCCCCGGCGGCCAGCTGGTCCAGGAGACCGACTGGTTCGCCCCGGTCCGCGGCGCGCTGATCGTGCTGGCCGATGACACCGGCGGCCGGGCCGCGATGACCGCCTCCTGGCTGGCCCAGATGGGCTGGGAGGTGGCGCTGCTCCGCGCGGCGGCGCGCCGGGCCGAGACCGGGCCCTGGCGGCCTGCCCGGCCGGCCCTGCCGCCGGTCCCCGTGATCCAGCCGGGCGAGCTGGCCGACCGGCTCCGGGCGGGCCGGGCGCGGGTCATCGACATCGGCACCAGCCGGCAGTACCGGGCCGGGCACCTGCCCGGCGCGGCGTGGGCCCTGCGCGGCGACCTCCACCCCGCGCCCGGGCTCGTCCTGACCAGCGAGGACGGCACGCTGGCCGCGTTCGCCGCGGCCGAGGTGGGCGCGACCGCGCTGGCCGGCGGAACCACCGGGTGGGCCGCGTCCGGGCGGCCGGTGCAGGCCGGCCAGGGCGAGCTGCTGTCCCCGCCGGCCGACGTGTACCGGCGGCCCTACGAGGGCACCGGCGTGGGCGCGGCCGCCATGCAGGCCTACCTGGACTGGGAGTACGGGCTGGTGGCGCAGCTGGAGCGGGACGGAACGCACGGCTTCACCGTGCTGACCTGAGACCCGCCCACCTCAGGCGGCTTGGCTGGGTGGGCCGTGGCTGTGCAGCTTGGTTGTGCGGCCGGCTGAACGCCTGTTCCGTGCCGATCACGATGGCGGTGAAGTCCAGGCCCACACGCTCGAGGAGGCGCTGCTCAGGCTCAGCGTCGGAGGGCTCGTCCTCCAGGCTAAGAATGCGCAGCCCGCACGGCAGCGCTGGGTTCGCCATCTCCCGAACGGGATGTCAGCCTGTCATGGGGCTGCGGCCTGGGGCGCATCGCTGGCCTGCCGCAGTGCGGCACCGTCGGGCGGCGGCTCGGCCAGCAATAGCCAGAACCTGCCGATGAGGTCGATCGCCTCGATGAAGGCGGCGAAGTTAACCGGCTTCCGCAAGTAGGCGTTGGCGCCGCCGTCGTAGCAGGCCCGTACGTCTTTCTCCTCGATGGAGGTGGAGAGGACGACAACGGGGATGAGCCGGGTTCGCTCAGTGGTCCGTATCCGGCGCAGCACTTCGACCCCGTCTACCTTAGGGAGCTTCAGGTCGAGCACGATGAGCCGGGGAGGCGGTGCGTCGCCGCTGTCGATCACGAGCAGATGGTCGATGGCCTCGGCGCCGTCGTGGGCCACCACGATCCTGTTGCCAATGTTGTTCTTTCGGAAGGCCCGGATAGTCAGGGCCTCATCATCGGGATTGTCCTCTACCAGCAGGATATGCCGTTCGCTCATACAGTTTCCGCCGTCCGGAGCGTGAAGTAGAACGTCGCGCCTTCGCCAACAGCCCCCTCGGCCCACACCCGGCCGCCGTGGCGCTCCACGATCTGCCGCACGCTGGCCAGGCCTACGCCGGTGCCGGGGAACTCGCGGCTCGAATGCAGCCGCTTGAATGGATGGAATAGCTCGTCCACGTAAGCGGGGTCGAAACCCGCGCCGTTGTCCCGCACGTAGCAGCAGACGCGGGCGTCACGATCCGGCGTCGCTGCGAAGCCGATCGAGGCATCGTCTCGGCCGGAGGTGAACTTCCAGGCGTTGTCCAGCAGGTTTTGCAGTACCGTGCGGACCAGGCTGCGGTCGGCCAGCACCCAGACTGGTTGCTGGATGGTGAAACGGACGCGCCGGCCCGGCTTGTCGCGCTGGAGTCGCCCGGCGACGCTGGCCGCCTCGGCACCGAGATCGACCGCCTCGAAGTTGATCTCTGCTCGGGACAACCGCGATAGATCCAGCAAGTCGTCGATGAGCTCCGCCATCTGTTCGCTGGCGGCCTGGATCCGCCCGGCATAGCCTCGGCCGGCCTCGCCGAGATCGTCGGCGCACTCTTCCATCAGGGCGGCGCTGTAACCAGCCAGCGCCCGGAGCGGCGCACACAGGTCGTGAGAGACCGAGTAGGCGGACGATTCGAGGTTCTGATTGGCCCGCTCAAGCTCGTCCAGCGCCTGCCGCCGGCTAGTCGCGTCGCGGACGGCGACTGTGACCAGCATCCCCTCGTCAGTCTCGGTGGCCGACAGGGAGATGTCCGCGGGAAAGGCGGAGCCGTCGCGGCGGCGAGCGGACAGCTGCATCCGCCCCCCCCATCGGCCGGGGCTTCGGATCAGCCATATACCGCGCCCGGTGCTGCGGATGCACCGTGCGGCCAGCGTCGGGAACCAGCATTTCGACCAGCTGGCCCTCCAGCTCCTCCTGCTGGTACCCGAACAGGCCTTCCACCTGGGCATTGACCATGATGATCCGGCCACTTGCGTCCACCCACAGCATCGCATCGGGCGCTCCGTCCAGGAACGCGCCGAGTCTGCCGTCCGCGAGTGCTCTCATGCTTCTTACTATAAGTGGTCGAAGTTATACTGTGCGTTATGGGCGGTTGGTGGATACCATGCGTCACGGCCGAGCTGCCCCGGCCGGCCAGGCGGCCGGCCTCGTGCCGTTTCGGGTCATCTCCCGGAGGTCGAAAGTCATGCTGACCCGGGGCGACAACGCGACACGACCCGTGCCCGAAGACGCGCCCGCGGCACCGCCTTGTGGCGCCCCTGGCGGACCGGCTGAGGGACCGTCCCGCACCGGGAGGGTGCTGGACGCGATCACGCTGATGGGTGGCCTGCTGCTCGCCGCCCTCGGCCTGACCGTGATGGCGTCCTGGTTTGCGCGGGCCACGGGCGTTCTGCGCTTCGGCAGCCAGCATCCGATGGCGTTCAACACCGCGCTCGCCGTGACGGTGACGGGGGCAGCGCTGGTCGCGTTCACCCGGGGACGGCGCTGGCCAGCGCTGGTGGCGGGCGTGTTCGATACCGCCCTGGGCATCGTGGTGCTGGGCGAGTACGCGCTGGGCCGCGGTCTCGGCATCGATCAGCTAGTCGTGAAGCCTTACATCAACACGCCGCCCGACATCCCCGGAAGGCCGCCGGTCATCACCGCCGTGAGCCTGGCGCTGGTCGGCGTGGCCCTGCTGGCGTGGGGTCCATGGCGTTCCCGCCCGCGACCGATCGCGCTGGCCGTGGCGGGATCATTCATCGGCGGTATCGCGATCACATCGATCGCCGGGTATGCCATTGGCGCTCCCGCGGCCTACATCTGGTTCCGCGGGGGCGCGATGGCCTTCCTCACCGCTTTCGCCATGCTCATTCTTGCGCTTTCCCTGCTGAGCGCCGCCTGGCGCGGCATCCCCGAGAGCCACCAGGGCTGGCCGGGGTGGCTCCTCATCCCGGCCGGCGTGGCGGCCTTCGGCCTGGCCGATGTGCTGTGGCTCGCCATCGTGGGCGGCCGCATCGGTGCGGAGCGCGGCGCCGGCAGCACCGTCACGGACGGATCCACCGTCCTCGGGCTCCTCACGGCCGGCTTGGTGGCGCTGGCGGTCTGGCTGGCGCAGCAGGCGGACGGGCGGCGCCGGACGGCCGTGGCGGAGGCGGCGCGGGTGGCCGAGGCCGCGAGGGCGGCGCGGGACGCCGAGCAGCGGCTGTTCCAGTTCATGGACGCCATGCCGGTCGGGGTATTCATCAACGACGCTAGTGGCCGGCCCTACTACGCCAACGGCGATGCCAAACGCTTGCTGGGCCGAGGCGTTGTACCGAACGTGGACGCCAGTGGGCTCGTCGAAACTTACCAGGCTTTCGTTGCTGGCACAGACCAGCCTTACCCGGATGAGCAGCTGCCCGGCCACCGGGCCCTCCTTGGGGAGTCGCCCCATATCGGCGATATAGAGATCCACCACCCGAATGGTCAGGTGACCCCCCTCGAGGTATGGGGCCGCCCGCTGTACGGGGCGAACGGAGAGGTCGACTATGGCCTCGCCGTGTTCGCCGACATGTCGGAGCGCAACGCCAGGGAGCGGACGATAGCCGACCAGGCCGCCCTGCTCGAGCTGGCCCACGATGCGATCTTGGTGATGGATCAGGACAGCCGCATCGCGTACTGGAACGCGGGCGCCGAACACACTTACGGCTACACCCGGGCCGAGGCGGTAGGGCGTATCTCCCACGAGATTCTGCACACAACGTTCCCCGAGCCCCTCGCCGACATCGAAGCCACCCTGGCGCAGGACGGCCGGTGGGAGGGCGAGCTTGTGCACCGATGCGCCGACGGCCGGCTGATCGCAGTCGACAGCCGCTGGGTGGGACAGCGTGGGCCCGACGGATCCCTGCAGAGATTCATGGAGATTAACCGTGACGTCACCGGCCGGAAGGACGCCGAACGTGAGCTGCATCAGGGAGCCGAGGAGATCCGGGCACTGAATGCAACCCTGGAACGGCAGGTGCAGCAGCGCACTGTTCACCTGCAGCGGGCCAGCAACAACCTGGCCGCCTTCACCTACTCGATCGCTCACGACCTGAGCACCCCGCTGCGTGCGCTGAGCGGCTACGCCGAAGCTCTGGTCGAGGAGTACGGCGATCGGCTCGATGACGCTGGCGTCGGGTACGCCGGGCGGATCCAGGCCGCCAGCGCGCACATGGCCACCCTGATTGACAACTTGCTGCTCCTATCGCGGGTGTCACAGGCTGAGATGAACCTCCAGGAAGTCGATCTCAGTGCCGAAGTCACCACCATCTGCGACCGGCTCCACGCCCATGACCCGGGCCGCCGGGTCCGGGTGACCGTCGAAGACGGCGTCCGGATTACCGCGGACCGCGGCCTGGCCCTGATCGTGCTGGAGAACCTGCTCCAGAACGCCTGGAAATTCACCGCCGGCCAGGACGACGCCGCCATCGAGTTCGCCACCACCAGCACCACCGACGCCTCCATCTGCTGCTATGTACGCGACAACGGGGTCGGCTTTGACTTCGCCTACGCGGACAAGCTGTTCCAGCCCTTCCAGCGGCTGCACTCCGCCAGCGAGTTCCCGGGTACCGGCGTCGGCCTGGCTATCGTCCAGCGCATCATCGAACGCCACGGCGGACGCACCTGGGCGGAAGGCGCCGTCGGCCGCGGCGCCACGTTCTACTTCACCTTCAATGCGAAAGCCGAGGGTCTCGCCTGATGGGGCGGTACCGTCGCCGCGGCGCGGGCCGCGACTGGGCGGGGCCCGGCCGCACAGGGATGCCTGCCAGACGTGGTGGGCGCCTGTGCGTGCGGGATCCCGCAGGAGCTGTGTCGAGCCCGGCGATCATCCACGTTCGCGCAGGCGCTGACGCTCTCGGTGACTAGTCCCGGTCCCGGGCCGAGGCGGCCGATGGTGCGCCTGGGACCGAGCAACCGCCCGTCGCTGATACCGCGTGCAGGGTGCTGCGCGGCCTGCCCCCGTTCCCCAAGACCGCGAAACTCCAGCGGCTAAGCAGCTTCTGCCACATCCGAGTGCAGCCTTGTCAAATCCTATTTTTCTGATAGAGATAGTAGATAAGAGTGTGAGAGCCAGGGAGATTCCGTGACTGACCGGCCCGTACCATCCGTCTGCCAGCTGCTCGCCGACCTGCACGCGTACCGGGTGCGGACGATGGCGGCGGAAGACCTTCAGGTCAACATCGACCAGCGCCGCCAGCTCGAGGAAACCGCCGACCGGGCCGCGTTCGTCACGCCCGGCGACGTGGTCGCGCCGTTCGCCCTGCCGGAGGTGCACGGCGGCACGGTCGACCTCGACGGCCTGCTGGCCCACGGGCCGGCCGTGCTGCTCTTCTTCCGCTTCGAGGGCTGCCCGGCCTGCAACATCGCGCTGCGGCACTACCAGCTGGAGCTCTATCCCGCGCTGGCCGAGCTGGGCGTCCCGCTGGTCGCGATCAGCCCGCAGCGGCCGGAGAAGCTGATCGCGATCAAGAACCGGTTCGGCTTCGGCTTCCCGGTGGCGTCGGACCCGGGCTATGCGCTGTGCAGAGCGTTCGGCATCACGTTCACGTCCAGCCCGGCCGCCGAGGCCCACCTGAGGGCGGCCGGCGGCGATCTCGGCCAGGTACTCGGCACCGGCCGCTGGGAGCTGCCCATGCCCACCATCGTGGTGATCGGCCAGGACCGGGTGGTCCAGTTCGCCGATGTGCACCCCGACTGGCTGGTCCGGACCGAGGCAGCCGCGGTCCTCGATGCCGTGCGCCCGCTGCTCGCGGTGCCGGCCTAAGCCACCACCCGCACATGAGACGCCAGCCCACCCACGGAAAGGGATCAGGATGTCCGTCGTAACCGAGTCAGCCATCACCATCCGCCCGCTGCAGCCCACGATCGGCGCGGAAATAAGCGGCGTGGATCTGCGGTACCCGCTCAGCGACGCCGCCCGGGATCAGATCAAGTCCGCCCTCCTGGATTACAAGGTGGTCTTCTTCCGCGGCCAGGACCTGGACCGGGACCAGCACGCGGCGTTCGCCCGGCAGTTCGGCCCGCTGTACAGCCACCCGAGCACGACCAAGACCTACGCCGAGAAGGTCCCGGCCATCCACCAGATCGCCGCGACCGAGGCCAGCAAGCATGCCGCGCTGATCGAGAAGCAGCACGCGGAAGGCTGGGACCCGTACCACAGCGACACCAGCTGGCGGCTCGTCCCGACCTGGGGCGCGGTGCTCCGCGCGGTGACCCTGCCTGAGGTGGGCGGCGACACCATCTGGGTCGATGCCGGGCTGGCCTACGACGGGCTGCCGGACGACGTCAAGCAGCGCCTGGACGGGCAGCACGTGACGCACGACTACCGGGATGCGCTGGCCGGCGCCGGGCACGACTACCCGATCGTGGCCCACCCGGTCGTCCGCACCCACCGGGAGACCGGCCGGAAGATCCTCTGGGTCAACTTCAGCCAGCATCCCTGGATCGTCGGCCTCGACCAGGCGGACAGCCGGGAACTGCTGTCGATCGTGCACGACCAGTACCGCAAGCCCGAATACCAGGTGCGGTTCAGCTGGCAGCCCGGGTCGATCGCGTTCTGGGACAACCGCGCCGCCGTGCACTACGCAGTGCGCAACTACGGCGACTTCCCCCGGCTGCTGGAGCGGATCCTGATCGCCGACGAACCGCAGTACGCCGACCTCTGAGCAGCACGGTGGACCTGCAGCTGGCCGGGAAGCGGGCCATCGTAACGGGCGGCAGCCGCGGCATCGGGTTCGCCATCGCCACCGCGCTGGCCGCCGAAGGCGCGGCCGTCGCCCTGCTGGCCCGCGACCCGGACCGGCTCGCGGGGGCGGCCAGGGAGCTCCGCCGGGCCGGGCGCCGGGTGCTTGCCCTGCCCGCGGACACCACCGACGACGCCGCGGTGCGGGCCGCGGCCGACCGCACCGCGGCGGAACTGGGCGGCCTGGACATCCTGGTCAACAACGCCGCCGACCCAGCGGGCCCGGGTACGCCACGGGCGCTGGCCGACCTGGTCAACGCCGACCTGCTGGCCGCGCTCGACGCCAAGGTGCTGGGCTACCTGCGCTGCGCCCGCGCCGCCGCCCCGTACATGATCGCCCAGGGCTGGGGCCGGATCATCAACATCGGCGGCCTGGCCGCCCGCGGCACCGGGCTGCCGTCCGGCTCGGTGCGCAATATCGGCGTGGCCGCCCTGGCCAAGAACCTCGCCGACGAGCTGGGCCCGGCCGGCATCAACGTGACCGTCGTGCATCCCGGGATGACTATTACCGAACGCCCCCCAGCCCGGACCGCCGGCTGGCCAGCCGCGCGGGCCAGCATCGGCCGGGTCGTGACCGCCGCCGAGGTGGCGGATGTCGTCACGTTCCTCGCCTCACCACGAAGCGTCGCCATCAACGGCGACCCGATCGCGGCCGGCGGCGGCACGCCCGGCGTCATCTACTACTGAGGTAGCCCGCCCCGGTCAGCTGGTCGGGTCGGGCACGATGCGGATGTACGGCCGTGGCGACTCCCAGCCCTCTGGCCAGAGCTTCTTCGCGTCGTCGTTGGACACCGAGCCGGCGATGATCACGTCCTGCCCGGGCTGCCAGTTGACCGGCGTGGCCACCTTGTGCTTGGCCGTGAGCTGGAGCGAGTCGATGACCCGCAGCACCTCGTCGAAGTTGCGGCCCGTGGTCATCGGGTAGACCAGGATCAGCTTGACCTTCTTGTCCGGGCCGATGACGAACACGTTGCGGACGGTCTGGTTGTCGGCCGGGGTCCGCGTGGCGGGGTCGCCTGACGTGCTGGCAGGCAGCATCCCGTACAGCTTGGCGACGTTGTAGTCACTGTCCGCGATGATCGGGTAGTTGGGCGCGGTGCCCTGGGTCTCCTTGATGTCGCTGGCCCACTGCTCGTGCTTATCGGTCGGGTCCACCGAGAGCCCGATGATCTTCACGTTCCGCTTGTCGAACTCGGGCTTGATCTTGGCCATGTAGCCCAGCTCGGTCGTGCAGATCGGGGTGAAGTCCTTGGGGTGCGAGAACAGCACCGCCCACGAGTCGCCGATCCAGTCGTGGAAGCTGACCGGCCCCTCGGTCGTTTCGGCGGTGAAGTCAGGGGCGGTGTCCCCCAGCGCGAGAGCCATGTTGTCCTCCGAGTTGTGTGTGTGGTGCACCCTAGCTGCCCCGGCACGGCCAGAGCAGGCGGGCGGCCGGCCCCCCATCGCGGGCTGGACTGTCCACTATGTCGATTGAATTAGTAGATTATGACCAGGACAGGCAAGGAACAAGTATGCCGGTGGCCGGTATGCCTGTCGATGACCGGGGGACAATCCGCGGCCCGACCAGCCGGCCCGCACCGCGCGACCGGCCCGCCCGGCCGTCACGGCGCGACGGCCCCGGCGGCCCGCCAGCCGAGCCGCGGCGCGACCGCGTGCACCACATCGTGCAGTATCTGCCCGTAATCCTCGTGGCTGAACTCGTAGGGCAGCTCGAGCCGCAGTTCCGCGACCTGCTGGACGGCCACGTCGGCGGCCAGCCGCTCGGCGATTTCCCCGGCCGGCCCGATCAGGTCGGCCGCGAACAGGGCACCCCGCTCCCCCTGCGGGGCGAGCGTCCGCGCGTGACGGCTCCGCGCGTAGGCCTGGTACCGCTGCCGGGTGCCGCGGTCGGCGCTGTCGAAGGGCACGACGACCCGGCCCACCGCCACCCGGGCGGGCCGCGCGCCGCCGATCACGCGGCGGTACTCGCGGATGTAGGCCCGCTGCGCCCGGGCGAAGTCGGTGCCCCCCTCGCCGAACACGATGTTCCCGGTCAGCAGGTTGAGGCCGGCCCGGGCCGCCCACTGCACCGAGGACCGGCTGGCCGCGCCGTACCAGAGCCGGCTGATCAGCCCCCGGGCGTGCGGCTGCAGGCGGGGCCGCTGCACGTTGCCCGGCGAGACGATGACCGTGTCCGGGCCGCCCAGGAACTCACTGCGCAGGTACTGGATCAGCCGGGCGATGCGGCGGTGCGAGAAGTCGTACGTGCGCCAGTCCCCGTCGAACACCAGCGGGCCCATGAGGTCGAGGTGCGGTGGCCGGCCCGCACTGAGCCCGACCTGCAGCCTGCCCCGGGACAGCACGTCGGCCGTGGACAGATCCTCGGCCAGCCGGAACGGGCTCTCGTAGCCGATCGGGATGACCGCGGTGCCGAGCTGGATGCGCTCGGTCCGCTGCGACGCCGCGGCCAGGAACACGGGCGCGGCCGACACGCCGTGTTCCAGGTGCCGCTGCCTGATCCAGGCCCCGTCGAAACCCAGCCGCTCGCCGAGCTCGAACAGCCGCAGCGTCTCCTCGAGACCAGTGTACGGGTCGTCGTCGAGGAAGTTACCCGGCGACAGGAACGACAGCGACCTGATCATCCGTGGCTTCCTGCCGGGCGCGGGTGTACCGGTTCTCCGGCACCGGGAGGCCCAGGTTCCCGCGCAGCGTGCTGGACTCGTACTCGGCGCGGACCAGGCCGCGCTCGCGCAGGATCGGCACCACCTCGTCGAGGAACCGGCGGAACTGGGCCGGGTGCCCGATGTGGATGTTGAAGCCGTCCAGGGCCCGGCCCTCGAACCAGCGCTGCATCTCGCTGGCCACGGTGGCCGGCGCGCCCGCGAACGGGGTCGGCTTCGGCCCCGAGATGGCCTGCACCGTCTCCCGCAGCGTGTAGTTGTTGTCCCGGGCCAGCCGCACGATCTTCTCGGCCTGGGTGCGGAACCCCCGCTCGGCCACGTGCAGCACGTCCGGGAACGGCGCGTCCAGGTCGTACTGGCGGAAGTCGTGCCAGGCGAACGGGCGGCCGAGCTCGCCGAGCGCCCGGTCGAAATCCTGCTCGGCCAGCTGCAGCTCGCGCTCGATGTCCCGGGCGTCCGCGTCCGTGTCGCCGACGAACACCCGGACCCCCGGCATCACGATGATGTGGTCGGGATTGCGCCCCTTGGCCGCCGCCCGGGTCTTGATGTCGGTGTAGAACGCCTGGCCCTGCTCGATCGACGCGGCGTGGGTGAAGATGCCCTCGCCGATGGTGGCGCCCAGGTCGCGGCCCTGTTCGGAGTCCCCGGCCTGGAAGATGACCGGCTGCCCCTGGGGCGACCGGGAGATGTTCAGCGGGCCGGCCACCTGGAAGTGCTCGCCCTGGTGGTGCAGCGGGTGCTGCCGGGCCGGGTCGAGGAACCTCCGCGCGGCCCGGTCCCGCGGGAACGCGTCCGCCTCGTAGGAGTCCCACAAGCCCTGGGCGACCCGGACGAACTCCAGGCCGCGCGCGTACCGGGTGTCGTAATCGTAGTGCTCATCCCGGCTGAAGTTGCCCGCGGCGCCCGCGTCACCGCTGGTCACCACGTTCCAGCCGGACCGTCCCCCGCTGATCAGCTCCAGCGAGGCCAGCCGGCGGGCCAGGTTGAACGGGTCGTTGTACGAGGTCGTCATCGTGGCCACCAGGCCGAGATGCTCGGTCCTGACGGCCAGCGCGGACAGCAGCGTCATCGGCTCCAGCCGGTTCAGGTAGTGCGGCGGCGAGTCCGGGGTGATGAACTGGCTGTCCACGATGAAGATCAGGTCGAACTTGGCCGCCTCGGCCAGCCGGGCCTGCTCGATGTACCAGTTGATGTTCACGCTGGCGTCGCCGGGGATGTCCGGGTCGAGCCACAGGTAATGCTGGCCGGGCCCGCCAGCGCCCATGGTGACCGCGCCCAGCTTGATCTGCCGGCTGCTCATGATCGGGTCCTCTCCTGTGTCGGTCAGGCCTGGCTGGCTGCGGTGCCGAGGGCGGCCGGCTGGTCCTGGCCGGCGGCTGGCCCGCGCCGGGCGGCTTCCTCGCGCCGGGCGGCTTCCTCGCGGACCAGGGGCAGCAGGTGGCGGCCGTAGTCGATAGCGTCGTCGTAGGGGTCGTAGCCCCGGATGAGCAGCGTGGTCACCCCGATGTCGACGTAGTCGAGCAGCGCCTGGGCCACCGTGTCCGGCGTGCCGACCAGCGCGGTGGAGTTGCCGGCCGCACCGGTCGCGGCGGCCAGCGGGGTCCACAGCGCCCGGTCGTGCAGCTCACCCTTGGCCGCCGCGGCCAGCAGCCGCTGCGAGCCCCGGTTCTGCGGCTCGGCGCCGCCCAGCCCCGGCCAGCGCCACTGGCCGCCAAACGACTCCAGGTTGGACCGGGTGGTCCGCAGGATCTGGTGCGCCCGCTCCCAGGCCAGCTCCTCGGTCGGGCCGAGGATGGGCCGGAACGACACGCTGATCCGGGGCGGCCCGGCCCGCCCGGCGGCCGCCGCGGCGGCCCGCACCGCGGCGATCTGCTCGGCTGTCTCGGCCAGCGGCTCACCCCACAGCGCGTAGACGTCCGCGTGCTTCCCGCCGGCCCGGTAGGCGGCGTCCGACGAGCCGCCGAAGTACACCGGGATGCGTGGCTGCTGCGCCGGGCGGACCTCGGCGTAGTAGTCCTCGACCCGGTAGTACCGGCCCTGGTAGGAGAACGGCGCGTCGGACGTCCAGGCCTGCTTCACGATATCCAGGTACTCGCTGGTCCGGTCGTACCGCTCGTCCTTGGCCAGGTCGTCGCCGTCCCGGCGCTGTTCCGCGTCGCTGCCCCCGGTGATGATGTGCACCGCGATCCGGCCGCCGGTGAACTGGTCCAGGGTGGCGAACGTCCGGGCGGCCAGGGTCGGCGCGACAAACCCGGGCCGGTGCGCGACCAGGAAGCTCAGCCGCTCGGTGTGCGCCGCCGCGTACGCGGCCACCTGGGTGCCCTCAGGTTGCGAGGAGGCGTAGCCGATCAGCACCCGGTCGAAGCCGGCGTCCTCGTGCGCCCGGGCGAACCGCCGGACGTAGCCGCGGTCCACGACCGGCCCGGCCGAGCGCCGGGTCTCGGACTGGTCCCGGGTGCCGATCATCCCAATGAACTCGACGGGCATGAATGGTCCTTCCTGAAGGATGAGCGGGTCAGGTCGTGTTCCGGGCCAGGTCTGGCCACTCGTCGCGCCGGTGGCAGGCCACCTGCCACTGGGTGGCGGCTGTCTCCAGCGCAGGCTGCGCGGCGCAGGCCGGACCGGTGAACCGGCAACGGGCGTTGAATACGCAAGCCTCCGGTCCGAGCGGGTCCGCTTCCTCGCCGCGGCGCAGCTGGCGCAGGGTGAACGGCCGGTCCTGCCGGACGCTCGGCGCGGACGCCAGCAGCAGCGCGGTATAGGGGTGCCGGGGCGCGGCGAACACGTCGGCCACCGGGCCGTCCTCGACGATCCGGCCGCGGTACAGCACCGCGACCCGGTCGGCGATGCCGGCCAGCGAGCTGAGGTCGTGCGAGATGATCACGATGGACAGCCCGAGCGCGGTGCGCAGCTCGTCGAGCAGCCGCAGGATGTAGTTCCGGTTGCTGGCGTCGAGCGCGCTCACCGGCTCGTCGCAGATCAGCAGCTGAGGCTCGGTGGCCAGGGCGCGGGCGATGGACACCCGCTGCCGCTGGCCACCGGAGATCTGGCCCGGGGTGCGCGGCAGCACCGTGCTGTCCAGGCCGACCTTGTCCAGCGCCCCGGTCACCCGTTCGCGGATCTCGGCGGCGGAATCGCCGCGGATCCGGAGCCCCTCGCCGACGATGTTCTCGACGGTCAGGTCCGGGTCCAGCGAGCGGAGCGGGTCCTGGAACACCAGCTGCAGGTGCCCGCGGCGGCGCTCGGCCCGCCGCGCACCGCGGTGCAGCGCGGAGATGACCGTGCCGCCGAGCACGATCCGGCCGCGCACCGGGTCGACCAGCCCGGCCACGGTGCGGGCCAGCGTGGTCTTGCCGGAGCCGGTCTCGCCGACCAGGCCGACGATCTCGCCGGGCCAGATCCGCAGGTCGACGCCGTTCAGGATCTGGGTGGCGCGCCAGCCACGGCCGAGCACGACGTCCACCGACTCGACCGCGAGCAGCGGTTCCCTGGCTGCCGTGGCGGTGCCGCTCATCGCGCCGCCACCTCGCTGGCCGGTTCGCTGAACGCCTCCGTGGCGCGCAGGCAGCGGGCCTGATGCTGGTCGCCGACGATTACCGGCTGAACGTACCCGGCCCGGCAGGCGGGCAGCACGGCCGGGCAGCGGTCCGCGAACTGGCAGCCGGTGATGTCCGCGCCGACCTGGGGTGGCTGGCCGGCGATGACTCCCAGCTTGCGGCGCCCGAAGTCGCCGACCGAGGCCACCCGGAGCAGCGCCTGCGTGTACGGGTGCCGGGGCCGTTCGATGATCTCCTCGGCCGGGCCGGACTCGACGATTTCCCCGGCGTAGAACACCGCGATCCGGTCGCAGAGCTGGCTGACCACGGCCAGGTCGTGCGACACGAACAGCACGGCCAGCCCGCGCTCCTCGCGCAGCTGCAGCACCATCTCGATGACCTCGGCCTGGATGGTGACGTCCAGCGCGGTGGTGGCCTCGTCCGCGACCAGCAGCCGCGGGTCGCAGCAGATGGCGATGGCGATCATCACCCGCTGCAGCATGCCGCCGGACAGCTCGGCCGGGATCTGCTGGTAGACCCACTCCGGGCGGTGCAGGCCGACCGTCTCGAACAGCTCGATGGCCCGGTGCCGGGCCGCGCGCCGGGAGGCGCCCCGCTTCACCCGCAGCACCTCGGCCAGCTGGCTGCCCACGGTGAGCGACGGGTTGAGGTAGGACGCGGGGTCCTGGAACACGGCGCCGATCTCGCTGCCGTGCACCCGCTCCCAGCCACGCCGGGACAGCGTGGTCACGTCCTGGCCGCCGAACGACACCGCGCCCCGCCCGATGGCGCAGCCGGCCGGGAGCACGCCGAGGGCGGCCCGGCAGGTCAGCGTCTTGCCGCTGCCGGACTCCCCGACCAGCCCGACGATCTCGCCCGGCTGGACCCGCAGCGACACGCCGCGGACTGCGGTGGCTGCGCCGTGGTGCACGCTGATGTGCAGGTCGTCCAGGCGCAGCACGTCGCCAGCCACCGGGGCCGGGCCGGCTGGCGGAGCGGCGACGTCAGGCGACGGACTGCGATTGTCGATCAGCATCGGCAGGCTCCAGAGTCGAGTGGGTCTTGATCGCCGGGGTCGCCGGCGTCACGGGGGTCACCGGGGCGAGCGTCCCGGCGCCGCTCCGGTCGCGGAACGCGTCGGCCAGGGCGTTTAGCGCGCCGATCGTGATCGCGATGAGCGCGGCGGGGATGAACGGCGCCCATGGCGCCTGGGCCAGGTAGTCGAGGTCGGAGGACAGCACGCCGCCCCAGGTCGGCGCCGGCGGCTGCACGCCGATGCCGAGGAACGTGAGGAACGACACCGCGAGCAGCGCGGCCGCCGTCATGGACGCGGTGGTCACCGCGATGGTGGGCAGCACCTTGCGCAGCACATGCACCCGGATGATGTGCCGCTTGGAGGCGCCCATCAGCTCGGCGGCGTCCACGTACTGGGCCCGCGCGTGCTCCAGGGTGGCCGCGCGGGTGATCCGGAAGAAGAACGGGGCGAGCAGGATGCCGACCGGGATCATGGCCTGGGCCAGGCCGTTGCCCAGGGCGGCGGTGACCGCGACCGCGAAGAAGATCGACGGCAGCGTCATCAGCGCGTCGGTGAACCGGTTCGCGATGAAGTCGAACGACCGGCCCAGGAACACGGTGGCTACCCCCGGGGCGGTGCCGAGCAGCAGCCCGATGCCGACCGCCTCCAGCGCGGTGAGCACGGACAGCCGGGTGCCGGCCATCAGCCGGCTGAGCACATCCCGGCCCAGGTAGTCGGTGCCCAGCAGGTGATGCAGGCTAGGGCCCTGGAACAGGGCGCCAGCGTTCACGGTGAGCGGGTTCTGCGGGGCTAGCGCGCTGCCGAACAGGGTCAGGGACACGACGCCGGCCAGGATGGTGACGGCGATCCAGACCGAGGGCATGCGGAGTACCCGCCGCGGCCCGCCCCGTCTGCCGCTCACGTGCCCACCCCGTCGCTGGTCCGGTAGAGCCAGTTGAGCGTGGTGTTCACGATCAGGTTGACCACGATGACGAAGCAGCTGACCACCAGCAGCACGCCCTGCACGACCGGGATGTCCCGGGTCTGCGCGCTCTCCAGCAGCAGCTGGCCCAGCCCGGGCAGCGAGAACACCGCCTCCGCGGCCACCGCGCCGGCCAGCATGAGCGGGAAGTCGTTGCCCAGGATGGTGAGCGCCGGGCCGGACGCGTTGCGCAGCGCGTGCCGGAACAGCACCCGGCGGTGGGGCAGGCCGCGGACCCGGGCGCCCACGATGTAGTTCTGCTCCAGCACCTCGACCAGCGAGGTGCGCAACTGGCGGGCGATGTCGGCGGACACGGCCAGGGCCAGCGCCAGGGCGGGCAGGATGATGTGCGCCAGCCACTGCGGGATGCTGGTGCTCGGCCCGACGTACCCGTTGGCCGGCAGCAGGTGGACGGTCATCGAGAACAGCACGACCAGGACGATGCCGACCACGAACGCGGGCAGCGTGGACGCCGCCGAGCAGGCCATGGTGACCACGCGGTCGAACCAGCCACCGCGGCGGACCGCGGCCACCGTGCCGGCCGTCCCGCCGATCAGCGCGGCCAGCAGCACGGCCAGCAGCGCGATCGACAGATCCACCGGCAGCCGCTGGGCAATGCTCTGTGCCACCGGGATCTGGGTGAAGTAGGACCGGCCCAGGTTGCCCTGGGCCGCCTGGGTCAGCCAGTCCCAGTACTGCACTACGAGCGGCCGGTTCAGGCCCAGGGTGCGGTCCAGCCGGGCCACTGTGGCCGGCGTCGCGGCGTCCTGGCCCAGGATGGTGGCGGCCGGGTTGCTGTTGGACAGCGCACCCAGGCTGTAGGTGATGAACGTGCTGATCAGCACGATCGGCACGAGCACGGCGAGCCCGCCGCCGAGCCGGGCCAGCGCGACCCGGCCCCGCAGGGGGCGGGGCCGGGCCCCCCCGGTCCCGGCCCCGCCCCCGGCCGCGGCGCGCGGCATGTTGATGACCGTCATCGGGTCAGCCCGCCACCCGGACGCCTTCCCAGCGCTGCTGGACCAGGTCGTACGGGATGCCGCTGACCTTCGGGCTGTAGGCGAAGATCCGCGGGTTGGTGTACAGCCAGATGTGGATCGGGTCCTGCTGCACCGCCGTGGCCACCGTGCTCTGCAGCGTGCTCGCGTAGCTGGCCGAGTCGAGCGGCACGGTCAGCACCTTGGCCAGCGCGCTGCTCACCGAGGACGAGTCGGTGGCCGCCTTGCCGTCCACGTTCATCAGGCCCTGCTGGCTGTACAGCACGTCCAGCATCTCCACCGGCGAGGTGCGCCCGGCCGTGCCGTCGATGGCGAACGGGATGGTCTTGTCCAGGTACAGGTACTGGGTCTCGGTGTCGGCCGGGATGTCCTTGATGGTGACCGTGATGCCGGCCTGCTTGAGCTGGCTCTGCAGCTGCTCAGCCAGCGAGTCGTCGGTGCTGATCGAGTCCAGCGTGATCTTGATGCCGTGCGGGTAGCCGGCCTGGGCCAGCAGCTGCCGGGCCCTGGCCGGGTTGTACGGGTACAGGTCGGCCAGCTTGGGGTTGTAACCGACGAAGCCCTTGGGGAACGGCTGGTAGGAGGCCGCACCGTAGCCGGACGCCTGGACCTGGAGGATGGCCTGCCGGTTGATGGCGTAGTTGATCGCCTCGACCACCTGCGGCTTGCTGAACGGCGCCGTGGTGGTCTGGATGTCGAGCTCGTTGACCACCTCGGATGGGATCACCGCGATCTTGAACCCGGCGGCCTTGGCCGCGGCCACCTGGTTACCGGCGATGTAGGCCACGTTGACCTGGCCGGACTCCAGCGCGGCCAGGATCTGCTCCGGCTCAGTGATGGATTGCACGGTGAAGTTGGCCAGGTGGATCTGGCTGGCGTCCCAGTAGCCGGGATTGCGCACCAGGTCGGCGTGCGAATCCGGCACGTAGCTGGTCAGCTTGAACGGCCCAGCGC
This sequence comes from uncultured Actinomycetes bacterium, assembly GCA_963834515.1. Classification (GTDB taxonomy): domain Bacteria; phylum Actinomycetota; class Actinomycetes; order Streptosporangiales; family Streptosporangiaceae; genus RYN-230. The sequence goes on from CAWICB010000007.1 coordinate 1,719,573, forward strand.
CCACCGGGTGGGTGGGGATCGCGCCCGGGTTCTTGAACGCGGCCGGGCTGACCATCATGCCGTCCTTGCCGGCCAGCAGGTAGGGCACCTGGTAGTCGACCTGGGCCAGGTCCAGGGTGAAGCTGGCCGGGCTGTTCACCACGACCTTCGAGATGACCGCGAGTTCCGAGGCAATGGTCGAGTTGGCCTGCTTCTGGCCGCGCTCGATGTTCTCCTTGACCGCCGTCGCGTTGAGCGGCGTGCCATCGGAGAACTTCAGGCCCGGCCGCAGCGTGAACGTCACGCTCTTGCCGTTGGCCGCGTACTTCCATGACGAGGCCAGGCCGGGCACCACGTTGCCGTGCGGGTCGAGCGTGGTGATCGATGCGTAGACCAGGCCGAGCACGTGCACGTCCCACCCGGCGGTGGAAGTGACCGGGTCCCAGGAGGTGGGCAGCTCCCACTCCCAGTTCAGCGTTCCGCTGGCGCCGGCCGCGGCCGGTGAGCCAGCGGTGCTGGCCGTGCTGCCAGCCGTGCTGCCACAGGCAGCAGCGAGCAGCAAGAGGGCAAGCCCGGCGGCAACGGCCAGGCTGCGGCGGGCCGCGCCCGAACGAACGCGCGAACGAAGTGACATCAACGTGCTCCTGTCCAGGTGGTTACCAGAGGGCACCGGCACGTCGTTGTGGCCTGGGTGCACGCAGCCGCACTGTAAACCATATAAATCCGATTGGTCAAGTAGGATTTCAGCCGGCGCGGGCCTCCGGGAGCGTGGTCCAGGACCCGGCCGGCCCGGCTGCCGGTTAGCCTGCCGCACCCGGCCCGGCACCCGGACGGCCGTCCGGCCACAGGCTGTCCAGGTTGACCACGATGCCTTCCTGGCTGCTCCGCGCGATGATCACGACCGCTTCGGTGTCGCCCGGATTCTCTTCCCGGTGCGGCACGTACGGCGGCACGAAGATGTAGTCGCCGGGCTCGGGCTCCAGCCGGACCTCCCGGCCGCCCTCGGCGAACACGAACGCCGGATGGCCGGACAGCACATAGATCGCGGTTTCCGCCTCGCCGTGGTGGTGGTCCCCGGACCTGGCCCCCGGCGCCACATGCGTCTGGCCCATCCAGACCTTCGCCGACCCGGTGCTCTGGCCCGAAATGGCCTCGCGCCGGGTCATCCCTGAGGTCTGCCCGGTGTCCGCGCGCAGCTCGGAGCCGCGGACATGGGCCAGCGGCCGGTGCCAGAGATCGTCCGTCATGTGCCTGCCTCCTGCTCGCCGTCCCAGCCTCGCGCCGGGCCCCGCCACCATGCTAGGCAGCCGGGGGCTTCCCTTAAGTCTGCTTTATCGATCAATATAGTAGGGTGAATGATTCCACCGAGCCCGCTGGCCGCCGCGGGCCCTGGCCCGAGAGGCGGTGCGACTGCCCCGATGACAGCCATCGACGAGCCCGCGACCCACGCTGAGCCCGCTGACCCCGCTGACCCCGCCCGGCCGGGCACGCTCAGCTCAGCCACGTTCCGCGACGCGATCGGCCACTTCGCCACCGGTGTCACCGTGGTGACTTCCATCGGCGCCGGTGGCACACCGGTCGGCACGACGGCCAGCGCGGTCACGTCGCTGTCCCTGGACCCGCCCCTGGTCCTGGTCTGCTTCGACCGGGGCAGCCACACGCTGGCGGCCGTGTGCACGCACCGGGCGTTCGTCATCAATGTGCTCGCCGCGCCGCAGCGGCATCTGTCGGCCAACTTCGCCCGGCGCGGGCTGGCCGCGGCCTGGGACGGTGTCCGGCACCGCCGCGGGCTCACCGGCAGTCCCCGGCTGGAGGGTACGCTGGCCGCGCTGGACTGCACGGTCGAGTACCGGCTTCCCGGCGGCGACCACGAGATCGTGGTCGGCCGGGTCCGCGAGGTGGAGACCAGCGGGCAGGACACTGCCCCGCTGCTGTACTGGCGCGGCGCGTACGCGTCCCTGGAAGACGGAGGCAGCGCAGCATGAGCCCAGCCCGGATCGCCGCCGTGACCGGGAACCCCCGGCCGCAGTCACGCACGCACGGCCTGGCCCGGGCCCTGGCCGCCGAGCTCGCGCACGTCCTCGGCGGCACGGTCAGCGACGTGGACCTGGCCGTGCTCGGCCCCGGCGTCCTCGACCCGGACGACCCCGGCGCCAGCGCGGCCGTGGCCCAGGTCCTCGGCGCGGGCGTGCTCGTGCTGGCCAGCCCGACCTACAAGGCGACCTACTCGGGGCTGCTCAAATCGTTCCTGGACCGGTTCGGCACCGGCAGCCTGGCCGGGAAGGCCGCCGTCCCCATCTTGCTCGGCGGCGCGCCTAACCATCAGCTCGCGGTGGACGTCCACTTCACGCCGCTGCTGCTGGAACTGGGCGCGGCGGTGCCGGTGCGCGGGCTCTTCGTGCTCGAATCGGGGGTGGACGGCTTCCCGTCGTTCGCCGCCAAGTGGGCGGCCGAGCACGGCCCGGCGCTGGCCCCCCGGTAGCTGCGCAGCAGCCGCGCGGCCAGCACCACCTCGGCGGCCAGGGCCAGGGTGACGGCGGCCCGCTGCACCGCGCCGTTCCACGGCTGCACCACCCCGGACGCGAACACGGCCAGGCCCGCGGCGCTGGCCAGGGCCAGCCCGGTCACGGCCCGGGCCGGCTGCGCCCACCCGGGCTCACGGCGGAGCCGCCGGGCCAGCAGCAGCGGCGCGGCCAGCATGGCCGCGTAGGCCACCCCGCTGACCACGTCGTGCACCTGGTTGTGCCACGACTCCCCGGTGAACCCGGGGCCGGTCAGCAGCACGTGATCGCGGCGGAACACTCCGGCCGCCACGGTAGCCGCCCCCGCCACCAGGACCAGCCACCGCCCGGCGCAACGTGGCCCGGTCACCGGCCGGAGCGCCACGCCGAACCCGATCGAGCACGCGCCGAGCACCACGAACGCGGCCATCATCAGCTGCGGGTCCCGCGCGTCGTCGGCGGCCAGCCCGCTCAGCTGCACCTCGGCCGGCGGCACGGCCTGGCGCAGCGTGCCCGCGATCCACCCCGCGGTGAACAGCACCGGCCCGGCGATCCCGCCCGCCGCGGCCAGCCTGCCGAGCTTCATGCCTTCCATTCTGAACGCCCGCCCGCGGCACCGGGCCCAGCCGGGGGCACGGAGCCGGGTCGGGGCGACGGCAATGCCCGTGATTTAAATGCGCCGCCGCCCGGGTCACCGGCCCGGCTCATCGGTATACCGCACCATAAATCAGGCCTGCGGGACGCATTGTGAGAATGGTCACCATGCCGGCCGCTCCGGTGGTGCGCTAGGCGTCAGCACCCAGCGGCGCGCCGCCGATGTCGGCCTGGCCGTGCGCGGCCAGCCAGGCCACCGCCTCGCGGAGCGCCTGCAGCGTGCTGTACCGGGGTGCGTAGCCGAGCGTGTCCTGGGTCCGGGCGATGCTGGCCGTGATGCTGCGGAACGTGTGCTCCCGGGTGGCCGCGGCGTGCTCGGCCCCGGTCCGCCGCTCGAACTCGGGCCAGTCCACGAAGTCCAGCACCGGCTCCCGGCCGAACCACTGGGCCACCCCCCCGGCCAGCCCGCGTAGCGTCATGGCCTGCTCGGCCACCACGTGGAAGCTGGCCCCGATCGCGGCCGGCCGGGTCAGCGCGCGCTCGAACGCCTGGGCCACGTCGTCTGCGTGTACGTGATGCAGTACGCCGAGGCCGTGGTCGGGCAGGGCCAGCGGCTTCCCGGTGGCCAGGCAGGTCCAGACGTCCGGGTCCAGGTTGCCGGCCGGGGTGATGACCGGCCAGCCCGGGCCGCTGATGTGCCCGGGGTGCAGCACCACGGCGGGCACGCCACCGGACCGCGTCTCGCGGTGCAGCAGCGCCTCGATCTCGGCCTTGGCCGCGCCGTACTCGCCGTAACCGGTGCGCGGCTCGTCCTCGGTGACCGGCACCCGCAGCGCCGGGCCGTGCACCCAGATCGTGCCGCAGTGCAGCAGCAGCGGCCGGGCCGGGCGCAGCGCGCCGACCAGCTGCTGGGCGGCGGCCGCGGTGAAGCAGACCAGGTCGATGACCACATCCGGGCGCAACACGGCGACCCGGGCGCCGAACGTGCCCGCCGCGTCCTCGGCGTCCCGGTCCACGGTGACCCGGGTCACCGAGTCCCACTGCGGGCTCCCGTGGTACGGGCCGCGCAGGCCACGGCTCATCGCGATCACCTCGTGGCCGCCGCGGACCAGCCGCGGTACCAGGTACGTGCCGATGTGCCCAGTGGCACCGATGACCACCACGCGGCTCATGGCCCGAGATCCTAGCCCGGCGGGTCAGATGGAGAAGTCCTCACCGTGCCAGACACCCGCCTCAGGCGGCCGGATGGCGTGCGCCGGGATGTGGCCATCACCCCGCGACTCCAGCTGGCCGACCCGGACGAGCAGGGACCGCAGGGTGGTGCCGACCAGGTCGGGCGCCAGCGCGCTGCCGCTGTCCGCGGTGCCCTGGCGGGGACGGCTGCGGGTGATGACCTGCCCGGGCACGCCGACCACCACCGACCCCGCGGGCACCGGCTTGACCACCACGGCGTTGGCCCCGATCTGGCTGTCATCGCCGACCTCCACCGGGCCGAGGATCTTGGCGCCGGCCCCGATGATCACCCGGTCGCCGATGGTGGGGTGCCGCTTCCCCGGGTCCAGGCTGGTACCGCCGAGCGTGACGCCCTGGTAGATGGTGACGTCGCGGCCCACCTCGGCGGTTTCCCCGATTACCACCCCGGTAGCGTGATCGATGAACACGCCCGGGCCGAGCCGGGCGGCTGGATGGATATCCACCCCGGTGAGCACGCGGGTCAGTTCCGCGGACGCCCGGGCCAGCACCCGGGCCTGGCGATCCCACAGCCAGTGGCTGACCCGGTGCCCGCACAGCGCGTGGACCCCGGGGTAACAGAGGATGATCTCCAGGCTGGAGCGCGCGGCCGGGTCCTGGTCCTGGACCGCCTGCACGTCCCGGCGCAGCGGTTCCAGCACGTCGTTTCGCAAGGCGCCGAGCACGTCCCGGCCCAGCGCGGCCAGCACGGCTAGCCTGCCAGGTCGGCGAACAGGGCGGTGCTCAGATAGCGCTCGCCGAAGTCCGGGAGCACCACCACGACCAGTTTCCCGGCGTTCTCCGGGCGGTGCGCGACCTGAACCGCGGCCCACGCCGCGGCCCCTGACGAGATCCCGGCCAGCAGCCCCTCTTCCCGGGCCAGCCGCCGGGCCATGGTCAGCGAGTCCTCGTTGCCGACGGTGATGATCTCGTCGACCAGGCCCAGGTCGAGCACGGGCGGGACGAACCCGGCCCCGATGCCCTGGATCGGGTGCGGGCCCTTCTGCCCGCCGGACAGCACCGGGGAGGCGGCCGGCTCGATCGCGACGAACCGCGCCGACGGCTTGCGCTCCTTGATCACCTGGGCCACGCCGGTAATGGTGCCGCCGGTGCCGACTCCGGCCACCACGATGTCCACCGTCCCGTCGGTGTCCCGCCAGATTTCCTCGGCCGTGGTGGCCCGGTGGATGGCCGGGTTGGCCGGGTTCTCGAACTGCTGCGGGACGAAGCAACGCTGGTCGGTCTTGGCCAGTTCCTCGGCCTTGGCGATGGCCCCGGGCATGCCGTCGGCGCCCGGCGTGAGGACGAGCTCAGCGCCATAGGCGCGGAGCAGCATCCGCCGCTCCATGCTCATCGTCTCCGGCATGGTCAGCACACACCGGTAGCCGCGCGCCGCGCACACCATGGCCAGTGCGATCCCGGTGTTCCCGCTGGTCGGCTCCAGGATGATGGTGTCCGGCCGGATCAGGCCGGCCTGTTCCGCCGCGTCGATCATGGCTACGCCGATGCGGTCCTTCACGCTGCTGGCCGGGTTGAACGACTCCAGCTTGGCCACCACCTCGGCGGCCGCCCCGTCGGTCACCCGGCGCAGCCTGACCAGTGGCGTGTTCCCGATCAGGCCGGTGATGTCCTCGGCGATCCTCATCAGCGTTCCCTCCGCCGCGCCGCCGCACCCCAGTCCGGCGGACCGTTTGACGACTTTTCCAGTAGGAATGCTGGTGTGGCACTGACCTGGAGCGCAGGGGCCGTACGTCCCGGCACTCGGGACGTAAGGCCCACGGCTGCGCGCGGTGGGCCGTAGGTCCTGAGTGTCAGGACCTACGGCCGTGGGATGGCCCCGGTGGGTCGGCACACGATCGCTGGTGGACGAGGACTCCCACTTCCCTCATCGTTCCGAGGAGACGTCCCATGACTACTGTCCTAGAACCGCTGGCCCTTGGCGATAGCGCTGCCCGCCAGCTGGCCAACGCCACCAAGACCGCCCCGCAGATGGTAACGATCTCACCCCGGTGGCTCGTGCACATGCTGTCCTGGGTGCCGGTCGAGGCGGGCATCTACCGGCTGAACAAGGTCCGCCGGCCGGAGGACGTCAACGTGGCCTGCCCGCCGCGCGACGAGTCCGAGCTGCCGCAGACCTATGTGGACTACGAGGAGAACGCCCGGGAGTACTTCCTCAACTCGGTCACCACCGTGGTCAACGTGCACACCCGGGTCTCCGACCTGTACAGCAGCCCGTACGACCAGATCAAGGAACAGCTCCGGCTGACCATCGAGATCATCAAGGAGCGCCAGGAATCCGAGCTGATCAACAACGCCGAGTACGGCATGCTCAACAGCGTCGCGGACGCCCAGCGCATCACCCCGCTCACCGGCGCGCCCACCCCGGACGACCTCGACGAGCTGATCACCAAGGTGTGGAAGCAGCCCGCGTTCTTCCTGACCCACCCGCGCGGGATCGCGGCGTTCGGCCGTGAGTGCACCCGGCGCGGCGTGCCGCCGGCCACGGTGAGCCTGTACGGCTCGCAGTTCCTGACCTGGCGCGGGATACCGCTCATTCCCTCGGACAAGGTGCCACTCGAAGGCGGCCGGACGAAGTTCATGCTGGTCCGGGTCGGCGAGGAGCGCCAGGGCGTGGTGGGCCTCTACCAGCCCGGCCTCAGCGGCCAGCAGGGCCCCGGCCTGTCCGTCCGGTTCATGGGCATCTCCCGCAGCGCGATCGCGTCCTACCTCATCTCGCTGTACTGCTCGCTCGCGGTGCTGACCAACGACGCGCTGGCCGTGCTCGACGATGTCGAGGTCGGCAAGTTCCACGACTACGACTACAGCTACCGGTGACGATATGGACGCGCAGCGCAATGGGCGGCCAGAGCGCAACGGCCGGCCCGACTTCAGCGGCCTGCTGGAGCTGAGCGGGCCGTTTGATGAGGCGACGCTGACCCGGCTGGCCAACGAGTTCTTCACCGCGCTGCCGGGCGAACCGGACGGCCTGCCCGGCCTGGCCGCGCCCGCCCCGGAGCCTCCGGCGGCCCCGCCGGAAACCCCCGGCAGCCCGGCCGCACCGACGGCCGCCATGCTGGCCAGCGTGCCGGACTCGCTGGACGACCCGGCGATAACCGTGCACACCTGGCCGCAGCAGGCGGCCGCGCCGCTGCGGGCGGTGGAACCGGCTACGCCCTCCGGGCCTACCGGGCCCGGCTGGCCCGGCGGTGGGCCGGCCGGCCGCTACCCGCCGCCGCCGGGCGCGGAGTTCTACTTCCTCGATCCGTCCGGGCCGCAGGCCGCCGCGGCGCCGGTCACCGGCTCCAGCCCGGCACGGTTCGACGTGGCCGCGGTCCGGCACGACTTCCCGATCCTCGGCGAGCGCGTCAACGGGCACCCGCTGGTCTGGCTGGACAACGCCGCGACCACGCAGAAGCCCCAGGAGGTGATTGACCGGCTGGCCCGCTACTACGCCCACGAGAACTCCAACATCCACCGGGGCGACCACGAGCTGGCCGAGCGCTCGACCGAGGCGTACGAGGACGCCCGGGACGCGGTCGCGAGATTCCTCGGCGCACCGTCGAGTGAGGACATCGTGTTCGTGCGCGGCGCGACCGAGGGGATCAACCTGGTCGCGCAGAGCTGGGGCCGCCAGCACGTCCGCGCGGGCGACGAGATCGTGCTGTCCCACCTGGAGCATCACGCCAACATCGTGCCGTGGCAGCTGCTGGCCGAGCAGGCCGGCGCCACGCTGCGGGTCATCCCGGTGGACGACAGTGGCCAGATCATCCTGGACGAATACCGGGCGCTGCTCACCGACCGGACCCGGCTGGTGGCCATCGCGCACGTGTCCAACGCGCTGGGGACGATCCTGCCGCTGCCCGAGGTGATCGGGCCCGCGCACGAGGCAGGTGCCCGGGTGCTCGTGGACGGGGCCCAGGCCGTGTCACACATGCCGGTGGACGTGCAGGGGCTCGATGCCGACTTCTACGTCTTCTCCGGGCACAAGGTGTTCGGGCCGACCGGCATCGGCGCCCTGTACGGGAAGCCCGAGGTGCTCGACGCCATGCCGCCCTGGCAGGGCGGCGGCAACATGATCCGCAACGTGACCTTCGAGCACACTGCGTACCAGCCGCCGCCGGCCCGGTTCGAAGCCGGGACCCCATCCATCGCGGATGCGGTCGGCCTCGGCACGGCCCTGCGGTACGTGGACCGGATCGGCCGGGCGGACATCGCCAGCTACGAGCACGAGCTGCTCTGCTACGCGATCCGGGCGCTGGCCGACGTGCCCGGCCTGCGGCTGGTCGGCACCGCACCGGACAAGGCCAGCATCCTGTCTTTCGTGCTGGACGGGTACCGGCCGGAGGACGTCGGGTCGGCGCTCAACGACGCCGGCATCGCCGTCCGGGCTGGGCACCACTGCGCCCAGCCGGTCCTGCGCCGCTACGGGCTGGCCGCCACCGTGCGTGCCGCACTCGCCCTGTACAACACCTACCCGGAGGTCGATGCGCTCGCCGCCGTGCTGCACCGGCTCGCGGCCCAGCGGGCGCGGGTCTAGCCACCGGGCGGCCGGCCGGGCTGCGTGAACCGTCCGCAGCGCGGCCGGCCGGTTGCGCCATGCTGGCTTGATGGACATCGCTGAATTCGCCGCCGCCCCGCCCAAGACCGAGCTGCACCTGCACCTGGTGGGGTCGGCCGCCCCGGAGACGGTGCTGACGCTGGCCCGCCGGCACCCGGACGGCGGGGTGCCGACCGAGCCGGCCGCGCTCCGCGAGTTCTCCGCGTTCACCTCGTTCCCGCACTTCCTCGACGTCTACCCGCGGGTCAACCTGCTGGCCCGGAGGGCGCCAACGTGCTCACCCTGCTGGCCGGGCTGGCCGCCCGGCTGAGCGCGAACCAGGTGCGCTACGCCGAGGTGCAGGTGACTGCAGTGCGCAACCGGATGGCCGGGATCAGCTATCCCGACCTGGCCTCGGCGCTGACCGCACGCCGGCGAGACCGTGGGCCCCGGCGAAGTATGGGCGGCCGTTCGCGACCTGGGCGCGGAGCGGGTCGGGCACGGCATCGGCGCGGCCGCCGACCCGGAGCTGCTGGCCTGCCTGGCCCGGCACGGCATCGCGCTGGAGGTGTGCCCGACCTCGAACGTGTGCACCGGTGCGGTGCCCTCGCTGCGCGAGCACCCGCTGCCGGCCCTGCTGGCCGCCCGGGTCCGGTCACCCTGGCCACCGATGACCCGGGCATGTTCCACACCAGCCTGAACGACGAGTACCTGCGCTGCCACCGCGAGTTCGGGCCGACCGCAGCCGGCCTGGCCGCGCGGGCCCGGGCCGGGGCCCGGGCCGCGTTCTGCCCGGCGGCCACCCGCCGCGCCATGCTGGCCGAAATCGACCAGCTGGCCGTGCCATCTCACTAAAGGCCAAATGGCCTAGGCCGGGCGATCACGGCCGGATTAATCAATATTGCTCAATTAACCCTGAGCATATACGGATCCGTTATGAGGGTACTCTTGCCGCGAATCCTACGTGAGGGTAACGTCCGACCTGCGTCCAGGAGTAGCGCCAGCAAATAGGTGGGGAGGCTGGCCGCGGTCCGTGTTCGCTGCACGCCGACTGTGGTCCAGGCTTCATTTTTAGTTGCCGGGAGAGTGTATTTCCTGCCCGTTTGCCGCGCCGAGCCATGTGCTTTGGGGGGTTACCGATGCGCGGTACGGGTGGGCGAGCAGACAATGAGCCAGGCGACGCTGGGCAGGCCGGCTCCGGGGCTGTGGACCGGCGCCGGTTCCTGATCGGCGGGGGCGCGGCCGCGATGCTGGCCGGCGGGTTCTCGGCGCGGTCCCTGTTCGGCGCGCCCACCGCGCAGGCCGGCCGCCCGGTGCGGGCCCGGCTGGCCGCCGCCGATGCGGCCAGCACCGGGTCGTGGACCGCGCCGTTCAGCCTGTCCCTGGTCTCCATCCACGCGGTCGTGCTGCACACCGGGAACGTGCTGCTGTTCTCCTGGCCCAACAAGACGGTCGGCAGCGACGCGGTGCTTTATAACCCGGTCACCGGCAAGATCACCAATATCGCGCTGACCTACCAGCGGGACATCTTCTGCGGCGGCATGACCGTGCTGGCGGACGGCCGGGTGTTCATCGGGGGCGGGCACATCTACCAGGGGGCCATCAACGACACCCAGGGGGTGGCCAACACCACGATCTTCGACCCGGCGTCCAATGCCTGGACCGAGGGGCCGACGATGTCGCAGGCCCGCTGGTACCCGACCACGATGCTGCTCGGCGACGGCACGGTGATCGTCTGCGCGGGCACGGTGAACACCGGGGCCAACGCGACCACGGTCGATCACTACAACCCGGCCACGAACACGCTCAGCACGCTGCCCAGCAGCGCCAGCAAGGCGATGTCCACCTATCCCCGGATGAAGCTCACCACGAAGGGCCTGCTGGCCTGGACCAACCTGGCGACCACGTATTTCCTCAACCCGGCCACCTCGACCTGGACCAAGGGGCCAAAGCTCAATTCCGCGGGCCGCGGCGTGGTGGACACGTCGGTGCTGCTGCCCGGGCTGGCCAAGATCATGGAGATCGGCGGGTCAACCGCGTCCGGCCCCACGGCCACGTGCGAGATCCTCGACACGTCCGCGGGCACGCTGGCCTGGACGCCCACCGGCTCGATGAACTTCGCCCGGGTCTGGGCCAACACCGTGCTGCTCGCCGACGGCACGGTCATGGTCGTCGGCGGCGGCCAGTCCGGCTCCTACGGTGACCCCATCACCACCGCGGAGATCTACGATCCGGCCACCGGCGCCTGGACCAAGATGGCCGCGCAGACCGCGCCGCGGATCTATCACTCCACCGCGGTGCTGCTGCCCGATGGCCGCGTGCTGTCGGCCGGGGAGAGCCACGGCAGCCTGGCCCAGACCGGCGAGATCTTCTCCCCGCCCTACCTGTTCCAGGGTGCGCGGCCGGTGATCTCCAGCGCCCCGGCCTCGGTGGGCTATGGGCAGGGATTCACCATCAGCACCCCGGACGCGGCCAGCATCACCCGGGTGGCGCTGGTCAAGGCGGGCTCGGTAACCCACTCCAACAACTTCGACCAGCGCTACGTGGACTGCACGTTCTCGGCCGGCAGCGGCCAGCTGAGCGCCACGTCACCACCGGACAGCAACCACGCCCCGCCCGGCTGGTACATGCTGTTCCTGGTCAACTCGGGCGGCGTGCCCTCGGTGGCCAGCTGGGTGCAGGTCAGCTAGCGTGCTGCGGACCGCCGGGCGGCCAGCCCCCGCGGCGGACCGGGCGGCCCCACCCGCCCAGGCCACCCCAGCCGCTCCAGCCGCCCCGGCCGACCGGGGGCCGGCCGGGGGGCTGCGCTGGGTGCTGCTGGCCATCCTGGTCGCCGGGGTGGCCGGCTGCGTGATCGTGCTGGCCACCGGGGTAGCCAGCGCCCGCGCGCCCAGCGCCGGCCTGCGCCTGGCGGCCGGCGCCACCGGCCTGGTGCGGGTCCTGCCCGGCCGCGACCAGGTGGTGAGTGGCCCCAGCCTGCCCGAGGTCAACGGCCTGGCCGGCGGGCTGGGCAGCCTCTGGCTCACCGGCGGCAGCGGGGCGCAGAATCACCTGCTCTACGCGGTGAGCCCGGCCACCGGCCGGATCGAGGCCACCGTGGTGCTGCCGTCCCCCCGCGTCATCAACCCGGGCGACGTGGCCACCGGGTCCGGCGCGGTCTGGGTGGCTGTAGGGGGCAGCCTGTACCAGGTCGTGCCGGGCCTGTCCGGCCGCACGGTCAGCCGCCCGTTCGCCACGCTCCGGCACGGTGACCTGATCGGTGACGTGGTCACCACGCCCGGGGCGGTCTGGATCGACGACACGGCGCACGGCACCGTCTACCGGTACGCGGCGGCCAGCGGGAAGCTCGAGGCCGCGGTCAGCGTGGGCCAGACGGCCGGCCTGCTGGCCGCCGGCGACGGCGGGGTATGGGTGGCCGACCCGGACACGCGCACCGTCTCCCGGATCAGCGTGGCCCGCAACCGGGTCGACGCGGTGGTGACCGTGGCCGGCCCGCTGGCCCACCTGGCCGCCAGCGCGGACGGCCTGTGGGTCACCGACGGGACCGATACCGTGACCGTGGTCGGCACCGGCGGCCGGGTCCGCACCGTGCACGTGGCGGGCCAGCCCACCGGGCTGGCCGCCTACGGCGGCACGGTCTGGGTGGCCAGCACCGCGGCCGGGACCCTGACCCGCATCGACGCGCGCCGGGACGCGGTGGCCGCCACCGTGCCGGTGGGCGAGCGGCCGTACGCGGTGGCGGCCGGGCCGCAGGGCGTCTGGGTCGCCGTGCTCGGGCAGCCGGTGATGATGCACGTCCCGGCCGGCGCGCCCGCGGACGGCGGGACGCTGGGCTGGCTGCTCCGGCTGTGCGGGTGATTAGCGGCCCGGGAGCAGCCCGGTCAGGATACGGGTCAGCACGCGGTCGAACAGGGTCTGGGGCTGCTCCGGGTCACCCGCGGGCTGGCCGGCCAGCGCCGCGGCCAGCTGCGGGTGCTGGCCGTCCGCGGCGATACCGGGCAGGTAACCAGCCAGCGCGGCCTGCCACTGGGCGGTGTCCCGGCCGCCCCGCCGCTGGCTGATCTCGGTCTCCGCGAACAGCCGGACCATGCCGCTGAACAGGCCGACCGTCTCCAGCTTGGCCGGCCCGGTCAGGTCCGTGCCGGCCAGCGCGGCCAGGGCCTGCTCGATGAACGCCACCGCGTTCGGGCCGGGCAGGCTCCCGGTGGCCGGGATGTCGAGCAGCCACGGGTGCCGGTGGTAGATGGCCCGGCCCTGGTGGGCCAGGCGCAGCAGGCTGGCCACCGGGCGGCCGGGCTCCGGCTCGGCGTACCGGTACTCCCCGTACACCTGATCGGCCATCAGCTCGACGAGCTCGTCCCGGGTGGCCACGTACCGGTACAGCGACGCCGGGGCGGTGCCGATGGCCGCGGCGGCCGAGCGCATGGTCACCGCGGCCAGGCCGCTGCTGTCGGCCAGCGCCACGCCGGCCGCGGCGATCTCGGCCCGGCTGTGCTCCGGGGCCGGCCCGCGGGCGGCGCGCGCGGGCCGGGTCCAGATGCTCGGCAGCTTCTCCATCATTGCGAACACTGTATTCAGTAAGTTAGCCTGGTCATATAGCGAACGACGATCGCAGTTTGACTGGGCACAGGGAGCAGAGATGAGCGGAGCAGCCGAGGCTGGGGCGTGGGCCAGCACCTGGACGCCGACACGGTACGCGCACAACGGCCCGGTGCAGATCGCCTACGACACGCTGGCCGGCTCGGCGGGTGACCCGCTGCTGCTGGTCATGGGCCTGGCCGTGTCCCGGTTCTGGTGGCCGGCCGGGCTGGCGGAGGCGTTCGCCGGCCAGGGCTTCGCGGTGGCCCGCTACGACCAGCGGGACGCGGGCCAGTCCACCCGGATGCCGGACACCGGGCGCAGCAACCCGTTCGCCGCGGTGGCCCGCAAGCGGGGTGCTTACTCGTCCGAGGACATGACGGACGACGCGGTGGCCGTGCTGGACGCGCTCGGCTGGGACCGGGCGCATATCTTCGGCGCCTCGCTCGGCGGCATCATCGCGCAGCGCATCGCGCTGCGCCACCCGGACCGGGTGCTCAGCGTGGTGTCGGCCATGGCCATGCCCAGCGACGTGTCCGGCATCGGCGGCGGCCGGTACGTTCGCTTCGGACTGCTGGCCAGGCTGGCCCGGATGAAGTTCCCCGAGGGGCGGGCGGGGGACATCCAGCTGTCCCTCACGCTGGCCCGGGAGATCGCCTCCCCCGGGTACCCGTTCGACGAGGCCGCCGCGCGGGAGTGGATCGAGCGCGAGGTGGACAGCGGCCCGCGGGACACCAAGGCGCAGAGCCGGCAGGTGGGCGCGCCCTGGCACGGCCCGAAACTGCGCGCGCTGCATAAGCCGGTCCTGGTGCTGCACGGCGACCGCGACCCGATCCTGCGGGTCAGCGCGGCCCGGGCCACGGCCCGGGCCATCGACGGCGCGCGGCTGGTCATCCTGCCCGGCGTCGGCCACGACCTGCCCGCACCGTTGTGGCCAGACATCGCCCGGCTGGTCCGGGAGAACGCTGACCGGGCCGGCGCGGCGGCAGCCTGACCGCCTGGGCAGCGGGGCGGCGGTGCCCGCGGCCAGCAGCCGGCCTGCCCGGCCCGCTCAGCCCGCGCCCCGTTCACCAGCCCGGCCAGCCCGGTGCCATACTCGCTACGATGCTGGCGATTGCATGGGCGCTGGCCTCAGCGCTTGGGTACGGCGCGTCTGACTACGCGGCTGGCCTGGCGGCGCGGGCGGCCAGCGTCATCCGGATCACCATCCTGGGCGAGGCGGCCAGCATCCTGGTGCTGCTCCTGGTGGTGCCGTGGGTCAGCACGCAGTGGCCGTCGCCGGCGTCGGTGGCCTGGGCCGCGACCGCCGGGCTGGGCGGCATCATCGGCGCGATGACGCTCTACCTGGGCTTCCGGCACGCCGCGTTCAGTGTGGCCGGGCCGCTCAGCGCGGTCGCGTCGGCCGGCTTCTCGGTGCTGGCCGGGCTGCTGTTCGGCGAGCACCCGAGCACGCTGTCGCTGGCCGGGATCGGGCTGGCCCTGCCCGCCATTGTGGCCGTCTCGGCCAGCCCCGGTGGCGGCCCAGCGGGCGGCGACCCGGGGCACCGGGCGGCGGGCGCGGCCTACGGCGTGGTCGCCGGGGCCTGCTTCGCCATCCTGTTCATCGGCCTCAACCGGGCCGGTTCCGGCCATGACCTGTGGCCGCTGCTCATCTCGCAGGTCACCGGCCTGATCGCGGTGTGCCTGGTGGCCGTCGTGAGCCGCCAGCTGAAGCCACCGCCGCGCCGGGCGGCCGGGCTGGCCGCCCTGGCCGGCGTGGCCAGCGCGGCCGGTACTACCTGCTATTTCGTGGCCACGCACGCCGGCCTGCTCGCGGTCACGGCCGTGATCACCTCGCTGTACCCGGGGTCGACGATCCTGCTGGCCCGGGTGCTGCTGGGTGAGCGGCTGACCGCGATCCGGCTGGCCGGGCTGGCGCTGGCCGCCGCGTCGGTGGTGCTGATCGCCGTGGGCGGGGCCGGCTGAGCGGTCAGCCCGGGGCGAGCCATTCGACCCACTGGCCGGACGGGTGCGCCCGGGCCAGCAGCCGCCCCTGGCTGGTGCCGCGGTGGAACGTGCGCGCCCCGAGCACGGCGAACACCCCGCTGCGCTGGTAGTCGCGGACCAGCCAGCCGGGCAGCGGCAGGTCCTGCACGCTGCGCTGGCCGCCGGGCCCGAGCGGGACCAGCGGGTCCAGGGACAGCCAGGTGACCGGGCGGGCCCGGCCCGCTTCGGCCAGCGCGGCGGCCAGCGCGGCCCGCCGCTCCCCGGGCAGGAACACGGCCAGGTACGCGTCCACCACGATCACCGGCCGGCCGGGCGGGAAGCGGTCCAGGACCGCGGGCAGCGCGTCGACCACGTCGCCCGCGACCAGCGGCACCGGATGCCGCCGGGTCACCTCGATGGCCGCGCTGAGCCGGGCCAGCGCGGACGCCTCCGGCGGGGCGCAGGCCTGCAGCCAGGACCGGGCGGCCGGATCCCGCACGTCGACCGGGTGCAGATCGATGCCGGCCCGGTCCGCGATGGGTGGCAGGCCGGCCCGGGGCGGCTGGTGCGGTCCGCGTACCGCGCAGTCCAGCCGCAGGGCCGCCGCCGCGGGCCCGGCCGCCTGCCCGCCGACCTGGTAGCGGTACCGGTCCAGCTGCAGGCCCAGCCCGGCGCCGGTGCCCAGGTCAGCCAGCCCGACCGGCCCGGGCCCGGGCGCGGTGGCGGCGATGCCCAGGGCGATCTGGGCGCACCGGGCCACCTCGTTCATCTGGTACCGGCGGCCCTGGCAGGTGGCCAGGATGTCGTCCAGCCGGGCCGAGATGAACGTGTTCGCCGCCGGGTAGAAGCCGGCGTCGAACGGCGGCTGCGGCCGGCCCGGTTCCGGGAAGTAGCCGGCCACCGGCGCCGGACGGTCCCGGCGGACCAGGAACGAGATGGCCGCGCTGGCCAGCAGGGCGGGCAGCCGGTCAGCCGGCAGCCCGGCCAGCCGGCCCAGCAGGCCGTCGTGCCGGGCGATGGCCCGGAACAGCGCGGCGGTCAGCTGCCAGGACTCGGGCGCGCCCGGCGCCGACCAGCCGGCCGCTACCTCCTCGGCCTGGGCCCGGACGTCCGCTACCGGCGGCATGCCCCGGGCCAGCCCGCTGTGCGCCGTGCCCCGGCCACGCCGCCCGGCGGCCCAGCCCTCGTTATACCCGGTATAGTCAGCCGCATATCGCCAGAGTGTGGTGCCATGAACGTTCATTTTGCCCTGCTCGCGCAGCTGGCCACCAGGCCCGGGTCCGGCGCGCGGTTGCGCGACGAGCTAGCCGCCGGTCCCGGCGGCCCGCATCCGCCGGACGCCAGCCAGGTGGACTCGGCCCTGGCCCGGCTCGAGCGGGCCGGGCTGGTCGAACCGGCCGGGTCCAGCGGGGCGGAAGATCCGCGGCCGGAGTTCCGGATCACCGCCCGCGGGCGGCACGAGCTGGGTGGCTGGCTGCGCACCACCCCGGATCCGGCCGCCCCGCTCGGCGATGAGCTGGTGCACAAGATCCTGCTCGCCGGGCAACTGCCCGGCACCGACGTGCACGAGGTGATCCAGGGCCACCGCCGGTACCTGATCCAGCTGATGCAGCGGTCCACCCGGAAATGGCAGGCCGGGGCCGGACGGCAGCCGGGTCTGGCCCTGGCCGGCTACGCCGAGCTGTGCCGGCTCGACTCGGTGATCCGGTGGCTGGACGCCGCTGACGGCCTGCTCGGCCGCCCGGACCCGGCCGGCCGCGCGGCCAGCCTGCGGCCGCCGGACGAGATGCTGGTCTCGGACCGGGACCGGGAACTGGCCCTGGCCGGGCTGCGTGACCACTTCGCCGCGGGCCGGCTGAGCTACCCCGAGCTTGACGAGCGGCTCGCCGCGGCGCTGTGCGCCCGGACGGCCGGCGACCTGCGGCGCATCATGGCCGATCTGCCCGGCTGCCCGCCGCCGGGGACGGCTCCGCGGCGGCCATGACCCCGCCGCCTGCGGCGCTGGCCCGGGACCGCCCGCCGCGCAGCAGCGACGCCGCGGCGGCCAGGATGGCCAGCACGGTGCCCGCCGCGAACACCACGGACAGCCCGTGCGCGAACGGCGCGGCGATCAGGTGCGGGAAGAACTCCCGCCCGGTCAGGGTCCGCGCGGCGCTGGCCGGGAGCGTGGCCAGCACACCGCTGGACGCCAGCAGGTGCCGGACCGGGTTCACCCCGAGGACCGCCGCGAACAGCGACGCTACCGGCGGCAGGGTGGCGACGTGCTGGGCCACGGCCGGTGGCACGCCGTGGCTGGTCAGCCCGGCGGCCAGCGTCCTGGGCAGGCTGCTGGCCAGCCCGGCGATCATCAGCGAGAAGAAGGCGCCGATGGACAGCGCGGCGCCGGAGTTCTGGAACGTGGCGCGCATCCCGGACGCGGCACCGCGCTGGCTGGCCGGGACACTGCTCATGATGGAGGACGTGTTGGGCGCGCTGAACATGCCGACGCCGATCCCGTTCAGCGCGATGAGCCCGCCGAACGCCCAGTACGGGAAGTCCACCGGCAGCAGCATCAGGCCGACGAAGCTGGCCGCGAACACGGCCATCCCGGCGGTGGCGAACAGCCGTGCGCCGAACCGGTCGGACAGGTGCCCGGACACCGGGCCCGCCACCAGGAACCCGGCCGTGAGCGGCAGCAGGAAGATGCCGGCCCACAACGGGGTCGCACTGTAGCTGTAGCCGTGCAGCGGCAGCCAGATGCCCTGCAGCCAGATGATGAGCATGAACTGCAGGCCGCCCTGGGCCAGCCGGACCGAGAAGCCGGCCACGTTGCCGGCCGTGAACGCCCGGATGCGGAACAGGCTGAGCCGGAACATCGGCTCCGCGATCCGGCTCTCGATCACCGCGAAAGCGGCCAGCAGCGCCGTGCCCCCGAGGAGCAGCCCGTAGACCTCGGGGCTGGTCCAGCCCATGGCCTGGCCGTGGTAGGGCTGGATGCCCGCGGTGATGGCGATCAGCACGGCGCCCAGGCCGAGGGCGAACGTTACGTTGCCCCACCAGTCGATCCGGCCGCCGCCGCGCGGCCTGGTGTCCCGGAGCTTGAGGTAGGCCCACAGCGTGCCGTAAATGCCCACCGGCACGTTGACCCAGAACACGGCCCGCCAGTCCCACGCGGCCAGCAGCCCGCCCGCGACCAGCCCGATGAACATCCCGGCCAGGCCGGCGACCTGGTTGATGCCGAGCGCGAAGCCACGCCGGTCGGCCGGGAAAGCGTCGGTCAGGATGGCGGCCGAGTTGGCCATCAGCATGGACCCGCCGACCGCCTGCAGCACCCGCCAGCCGATCAGCCACAGCGCCCCGTGGGCTCCCTGGAACGGGTCGTAGGACAGCAGGACGGAGGCCGCGGTGAACACGGCGAAGCCCGCGTTGTAGATCCGCACCCGGCCGAACATGTCACCCAGCCGGCCCAGGCTGACCACCAGCACAGCCTGGACGAGCCGGTAGCCCATGATCATCCACAGCAGGTAGCTGACGTTGCCCGGGGCCAGCGGGTCCAGGTGGATGCCGCGGAAGATGGCCGGCAGCGCGATGATCACGATCGAGCCGTCCAGCGCGGACATGAACATGGCCGCGGTGGTGTTGGCCAGCGCCACCCACCGGTACCGGTCTCCCGCCGCCAGCTCTCCCGTCTCCCCCGCCGCCCGCTCCCGCGTCACATACTAAGGCTAATCTTATAAGCCTCGCCTTTCAAGTTGACGGAGAGACCCGGGAGCGCGGTGCATTTGTGGTCACCCGTGACCACAAATGCACCGCGCTGAGCTGATGGCACCGGCCAGGCGCGGGCGGGAACTGCCCTGATCGCGGTTGGCGATGTTGAGCTGGGTGTTGCTCGTGGCCGCCCGGTTGACCTCCCACGTATAGGAAAATAGCTTGTTGGCTATGTATCAATACGCGCTCGCTGACGTGTTCACCAGCACACCGCTGAAGGGAAACCCGGTGGCGGTCCTGACCGACGCGCGCGGGTTGCTGCCGGAGCGGATGCAGCAGATCGCCAGAGAGTTCAATCTCTCCGAGACCGTTTTCGTGCTTCCAGCCGAGCAAGGCGCGGACGCACGGGTGCGCATCTTTACCCCGGCCGCCGAACTGCCGTTCGCCGGGCACCCGGTACTCGGGACGGCGTTCGTGCTCAGTGCGGCCGCGAGCGAGCAGACGATCCGGCTGGAAACCGGCGCGGGCGTGATCCGCATCGACCTCACCCGGGAGAACGGGCGCATCGTCTCCGGCCGGATGCAGCAGCCGATCCCGGACTGGGAGCCGTATCACCAGGCCGGTGAACTGCTAGCGGCGCTGGGCGTGCAGTCTTCTGAGCTGCCAGTGGAGACCTACCGCAACGGCCCACGGCACGTCTACGTGACGCTGGCCAGCGAACACGAAGTGGCCGCCGTGCAGCCGGATCTGGGTGTGCTGGCCAGGCTGTCCTGGTTCGGCGTGGTCTGCTGCGCCGGCGCCGGCCGGCACTGGAAGGTGCGGAACTTCGCGCCCGGGCTCGGCGTGCCAGAAGACCCAGCCACCGGGTCGGCCGCCGGGCCGCTCGCCGTGCACCTGGCCCGGCACGGCCGGATCACCTTCGGCCAGGAGATCGAGATCAGCCAGGGCGCCGAGATCGGCCGCCCGTCGAAGCTCTACGCACGCGCCACCGGGGCAGCTAACCGGATCGACGGTGTCGAGGTG
This sequence comes from uncultured Actinomycetes bacterium, assembly GCA_963834515.1. Taxonomy (GTDB): domain Bacteria; phylum Actinomycetota; class Actinomycetes; order Streptosporangiales; family Streptosporangiaceae; genus RYN-230. Next base: position 1,739,667 of record CAWICB010000007.1, read on the forward strand.
GCCGGCTCGGCGGTCGTGATCGCGCACGGTGAACTCGATGCTTGACGCCGCCACGCTGGCCGCGCTGGCCAGCCCGAAACGGCTGCAAGTCCTGGATTGGCTGCGCGACCCGGCGGCCCACTTCCCACCGCAGCGAGACGGCGACCTGGTGATTGACGGCGTCTGCGTGCTGTTCATCGCGAACAAGCTCGGCGTCGCCCAGCCGACCGCCACCGCGCACCTCCAGGCGCTGGCCCGCGCGGGGCTGGTCACCGCCCAGCGGATTGGTCAGTGGACGTTCTACAAGCGGAACGAGGCGGGGCTCACGGCCCTGAAACGGAAAATCGCGGAGGAGCTGTGACGGGCAAGATCCTGATTGCATCGCCGTCGGCCCCGCCGGGCGGCCCGTACTCGCCTGGCCTGGTAGTCGGCAAGTGGGTTTTCCTGGCCGGCCAGGTTGGCGCGGGCAGCACCATCGAGGCGCAGACCCGGGACGCGCTCAGCAAGGTCGACGCGCTGCTCGCCGAGGCCGGCGCCGCGGCCGCCGGTGTCGTATCCTGCCTGGTCCATCTGGCCGACCTGGCCGACTTCCAGCGCTTCAACGCGGTGTACGAGCGGCACTTCGCCGAGCCACGACCGGTCCGGACCACGGTGGGCGCGGTCCTGCTCGGCGACGCGCTGGTGGAAATCACCGCCATCGCCCGCCGGTTCACCCCGGAGTGATCGGGAGGCTGTGCAGCGGACGACCTCGACCAGCAGGAGCCAGGCCTGATCAGTGGGATCCCGGCGCACCGGGCCGGGCCGCGGCCAGCTGCGCGGCCAGTGCGGACCGGGCCGTGACCAGGGATGGCCCGTACCAGGTCAGGTCGCGCCCGTTGACTAGCGCCACCCGCAGGCGGGGGAACATCTCCGGGCCGTCGGCCGCGCTGAACGGGTACGGCTCGCTGGGCAGGACCACGATCTCCGGCTGCCGGGCGGCGAGATCGGCCAGGTCGATCCTGGGATAGCGGGCGGCATGACCGCCGTAGACGTTGTCCAGCCCGAGCCGGGCGGCCAGGTCGCCGGCGAACGTGTCCGACCCGATCACCAGCCATGGGTCGCGCCAGATAGGGATGACGGCCCGGACTGGCACGCCGTGGGCCGGGCCGGCCCAGGCCCGCCGGGCCGCGGCCAGCCAGTCCGGCGCGGGCCAGCCCAGCCCCTCGGTGAACATCCGGCCCAGCGAGGCCAGCGCCTGGTCCAGGGTGCGCACATCGGTCACCCACACCGGCACCCCGGTGGCGCGCAGCCGCTCGACGTCCAGCCGCCGGTTCTCCTCCTGGTTGGCCAGCACCAGGCCGGGTCCCAGCGCCCTGACCGCGGCCAGATCGGGGTTCTTGGTGCCGCGGACGCGGGCCACGTCCAGGCCGGCCGGATGGGTGCACCAGTCGGTCACGCCGGCCAGCGCCCCGGGCCGGGTCACCGCGACCGACTCGGTCAGCGACGGCACCAGCGACACCACCCGGCGCACCGGGCGGACCGCCGGGACCGGATACCCGAGGTCATCGCGCGGCGGCTCCCCGGCTCCGGTCATAGGCACCCCCGGCCCCCGTTAGTTACCGTGTCATCATGCGCGCCGTTACCGTCATGCCCGGGAAACCTGACTCCGCTGCCCTGACCGACATGCCGGAACCGCCGGATAGTGACGGGCCTGTCCTGGTCAACACGCTAGCCGTCGGCATCTGCGGCACCGACCTGGAAATCATCAACGGCGAGTACGGTTCCGCGCCACCGGGCGCGGAACGGCTGGTGATCGGGCACGAATCGCTGGGCCGGGTCAGCGAGGCACCGCCCGGCTCCGGATTCAGCCCGGGGAACCTCGTGGTCGGCATCGTCCGGCGCCGCGACCCGGTACCGTGCCCGGCCTGCGCGGCCGGGGACTGGGACATGTGCATCAACGGCCAGTACACCGAGCGGGGCATCAAGGACCGGCACGGGTACGCGTCCGAGCGGTACCGCATCCACCCGGAGTACCTGGTCGCGGTCGATCCCGCCCTGGGCATCCACGGCGTGCTGCTCGAGCCAGCCACGGTGGTGGCCAAGGCATGGGAGCACATCGAGCGGATCGGCCGCCGGGCCACCTGGACGCCGCAGAAGGTGCTCATCACCGGCGCCGGGCCGATAGGGCTGCTCGCCGCGCTGCTGTCCACCCAGCGGGCCTACGACACCTACGTGATCGACCTGGTTACCGACGGCCCCAAGCCGGACATGGTGCGCCCGGCTCGGCGCGCACTACTTCTCCCGGGACGACCTGGTCCGGGTGTCGGCCGGCACGGACATCGTGATCGAATGCACCGGCTTCGCGGAGATGCTGATCGAGGCGAACGCGCAGGGCAAGCCCAACCGGATCACGTGCCTGACCGGGGTGTCCAGCGCGGGCACGGAGTCCACCGTCGACCCGGGCCTGCTCAACCGCAACATGGTGCTGCGCAACTCGGTGCTGTTCGGCTCGGTCAACGCCAACCGGCGGCACTACGAACTCGCCGCCCAGGCGCTGGCCCAGGCCGAGCCGGACTGGCTGGCCGGGCTGATTACCCGGCAGGTGCCGCTGGACCGGTGGGCCGACGCGTACACCCGCCAGCCCGGCGACATCAAGACCATCCTGACGTTCTGAGGCACGCACCGGGGCAGCGCCCGCCACGGTGGGTGATGCCCTGACTGATCAGGGCGTCAGCACGACCTTGCCCGGGATGTGCTGGGTCAACTTGGCCAGGAACGCCTCACGTGCCTGCGCCAGCGGGTAGACCGCGCCGACCTGGGGCCGCAGCGTGCCCTGGTCAACGAGGCGGGTGATGTCCCGGAGCTGGGCACCGCTCGGGTCGCGGACGAAGTGCACGGTGCGGATGCCGGCTCGGCCGGCGGGCGGCGGGGCCAGCACGGACACCACGGCGCCACCGGGCTTGACCAGGGCTGGGGAACGGGCCAGCACGTCGCCGCCGATGGTGTCGTAGACCAGATCGGCCTGGCCGGCGGCGGCCGTCTCCCAGCCGTCCTGCTCGACGTCGACGAAATCGTCGGCGCCGAGCTCGAGCACGCGGCGGCGGGCGCTGGCCCGGCCGGTGCCAATGACGTGGGCACCGGCCCAGCGGGCCAGCTGCACGCCCATCGATCCGACTCCGCCGCCCGCGCCGTGGATGACCACGGTCTGACCAGGCTCGAGGTGGCCGTGGTCGAACAGCGCCTGCCACGACGTGAGCCCGGCCTGCGGGATCGCGGCGGCCTCGATGAAATCGGCCGTGGCCGGCTTGGGGGCCAGGCTGCGGGCCTCGATGGCCACGTACTCGGCGGCCCACCCGTCGCGGTACCCGTCGATGAGGCCATAGACCTCATCGCCCACCGACAGGCCGGCCGTGCCATAGCCGAGCGCGGCCACCACACCTGACCCCTCGTGGGCCGGGATGATCAGCGCCCGGTCGTGCCCGGCCCGGTCGGTCCGCAGCGGCCAGGTCAGCTCGGTCGGGGTGAAGCTGGCCGCGCGCACCCGCACGAGGGCATCGCCGATCGCGGGCCGGGGGTCTGGGGCGTCCTCGTAGACGAGGCCGTCGATGCCCTCGAAGCCCTCCGGCTGCTGAAGGCGGACGGCTTTCATGGAAGTCTCCTTGTCATATCTGCGCGTTCCGCGGTCTACCTCTATGACATGCCGGGCGCGGGGAATGTGACGGATGGACCGGGTGCGCACTGGCCGGCCCGCGCTCCGGCGGCGCCGGCCTCTGCGCGGCGAACCTGCGCCGAGCCCGCACCGCAGCCGGTGAATTTTCTGCGCCCAGGACGTCTCAACTGATGAGCTGCACCCCCCTACTAGGTAAGCCTGCGGACCGGGACAGGCGAACCGAAACTGTCGTACCCCCGTGCTGTAGTCAGATGGAGAAATTCCTGGGGAGGCCCACGATGAATCACCTCAGCATCAGCGTGGTACGGGCCGACGCATTGTTCGTGTCATCGCTGCAGCGATCCGATCAGCCCAGTACCGGCCAGGTCCGGCAGGCAGTGGCCGCGGCGGTGCGCGAGTTCGGCAGCCGGGGCTGCGCCGGGCAGGTCGCGGCGGAGTTCGGCGAGCACCCGGAACTGGCCGCCGCCCGGATGCGCTGGGCGCTGCGGCTCACCGCCGGGGCGTTCGGCCAGCCGGGGCCGGCCCGGCCCGCGCTAGCCCATGGGCCCGCCGGGCACACCAGCCGCGCCGCGTGAGCCGGACGGCAGCCGGGCGCCGCGATGCCCCGGCCCGGTGATCGATGTCAGCCAGGGCTGGCGGACCGGGCGGCTCGGACTCGAACCGCTGCTGGCCGCGCACGCCGCCGAGCTGGCGCCGGCCCTGGACGACCCGGCGCTGCACGCGTTCACCGGGGGCGCGCCGCTGGACGAAGCCGCGCTGGCCGCGCGCTACGCCAGGCTGGCGCAGCGCCGGTCACCGGACGGCAGTCAGCAGTGGGGGAACTGGGTGATCCGCGTCCGCGCGACCCGGCGGGCGGCGGGCACGGTGCAGGCCACACTGCCGGCCGGCGGCCCGGCGGCTGGCCCGGCCGAGGTGGCGTGGGTGGTGGCCCGGGACGTACAGGGCCGGGGCTACGCCAGCGAGGCCGCCCGCAGCCTGGTCGGCCGGCTGCGCGCAGCCGGGTGGCCGGTGCTGGCCCATATCCATCCTGGGCACCTGGCCTCGCAGCGGGTGGCCGCGGCCGCCGGGCTGTCGCCGACCAGCGACGTGCACGACGGTGAAATCTGCTGGATTACTCAGCCTGGGCGGCTGCCCCCAGCGGGCGGAACCGGCCATAGTTAGGGCGTCAGCACAGACCCAGCCGAGGGGGCAGCATGGCGGGCCCGATGCGGATTCCGGGGTTCCGGCGGCCCGCAGCCGGCCGTTCGCCGGGCGCCGATCCAGCCGGGTCCGGGTCGGCCGGGGCCGGGTCACCGGGGGCCAATAGCGCGGCGGCCAGCACCGGGCCGGCCGAATTGCCCCCCGTACCGCCCATCGACCGGCGGCCGGTCATTGTGGGCGCCGTTGTCTTCGCCGTTGAGATGGCATTGTCCGCCCGCTACGGATTTCACCGCGACGAGCTGTACTTCCTGGACTGTGCCCGGCACCTGGAAGCCAGTTACGTGGACCAGCCGGTGTTCACGCCGCTGCTGGCCTGGGTGTCACTGAAACTGTTCGGCGTGTCCCTGCCCGGGCTGCGGGTGTGGCCCGCGCTCGCCGCGTGGGCCACCGTGATCGTGGCCGGGCTGATCGCACACGAGTTCGGCGGCGGCCGGCGGGCCCAGCTGCTGGCCGCGATCGCCACCGCCACCATGCCGGCCGTGCTGGCCATCGACCACCTGGCCGGGCCGACCGCGTTCGACGTGCTGGCCTGGGCCGGGCTGGCCCTGGTGGTGGCCCGGATCGGGCGGACCGGCGACTCCCGCTGGTGGCTGGCGGGCGGTGTGGTCCTCGGCCTGGGGCTGGCCAACAAGCACAGCGTGGGTTTTTTCGGCCTGGCGGTGTTCATCGGCGCGTTGCTGTCCGGCGGCCACCGGCTGGTGCTGAACCGGTGGTTCGCGGCGGGCGTCCTGATCGCCGCCCTGTTCACCATTCCCGACCTCTGGTGGCAGGCGCAGCACCAATGGGCCACGATCGCCATGACCCGCCAGCTCAACCAGGAGAACGGCGGCCTCGGCAACATCCCGAGCTGGATCTTCGGCCAGCTCATCATGTCCGCGGTGGCGCTGATCTGGGTGTGGCTGGCCGGGCTGCGCTTCCTGTGGCGGTCCGGGCGGCCGCTGTGGCGGGCGCTGGCCTGGGCCTACGGCCTGCTGTTCGTGTTCTTCATGCTGACCACCGGCTCGAAGATCTACTACCTGGCCGGGGCGTACGTCTACCTACTGGCCGCGGGCGCGGTGGCCATCGACGGCTGGCTGGCCGCCAAGCCGCATCGGCTGCGCGACGTGCTCATCGCCACCGGGATCACCACCGTGGTGGCGCTGCCGCTCACGCTGCCGGTGCTCCCGGCGGGCAGCATCGGCTGGACGTACCCGGTCAACCAGGAGCTGGGCGAGTCCATCGGCTGGCCGCAGCTGGTCAGCACGGTCCGTGGCGTGTGGCTGTCGCTGCCGCCGCAGCAGCGGGCCGGCGCGGTCATCTTCACCGCGGAGTACGGCGAGGCCGGGGCGATCAACGAGCTGGGCCGGGGCACCGGCCTGCCCACCGCGGTGAGCGGGCACAACACGCTCTGGTGGTGGGGACCGGGCCGGCCGCGGGCCAGCACGGTGGTGGCGGCCGCACCGGGGCCGATGGACGTCACGGGCTACGGCAGCTACCTGCGGCAGTTCTTCACCAGCGTCCGGGTGGCGGCCACGCTGTCCAACCCGTACCACATCCACAACCAGGAGTGGGGTGGTCACGTGTACGTGTGCACCGGGCCCCGGCATCCGTGGGCCCAGATGTGGCCCCGGCTGCGGCACTACTCGTGACCGCAGGCACGTGGACCAGCCGCCAGCGGGGCAGATCAGGCGATCTTGCGGGCCCCGGAGCCGGGCACCGGCGTGACCTCGCGGGCTGACTCCAGCACATGCCCGGCCTCGCAGGCCAGCTGCAGGTGGATGGGCTCGCCGCAGTCCCGGTGCCGCAGCTCGACCTGCGGGCCGGCCGGGCCGACCGCGTGCTGGTTGCCCCATTCCAGCAGCGCCACCAGCACCGGGTACAGCTCCAGGCCCTTGCTGGTCAGCCGGTACTCCCAGCGGGTGCGCTGACCAGAGTCCTGGTAGCGGACCTTGCGCAGCAGGTCTTCGCGGACCAGGCGGGCCAGCCGGTCGCTGAGTACCTGCCGCGGCATCCCGGTCCGGCGCCGCATGTCGTCAAACCGGTGCACGCCGTTGAACGCCTCCCGGAGCACGAGAAACGTTGACCGCTCGCCGATGATCGCCACCGTGGCGCCGATGGCGCAGTTGGCTGAGTCGTAGTCCAGGATCCAGGGCCGTCCCATGATCGTATGCTAAGTCCGGTTGACAGACTCAGCAATCCGGGCGCAAGCTGAGTCTGTGAGCCGAACCCAGGGGCATCAGCTGGCCGGCCGCCCCGCCGCTACCATCCGGCCCCCTGCCGCGGCCGACCTGGCGGCGCTCAGCGCCTTCTTCGCCGGGCTGTCGCTGGAGTCCCGGGTGCGGAGGTTCTTCGCCCCGGTCACGCCGGGCCCGGCCCTGCTGAACCGGCTGTGCGGCACGGCCGGCCCGGCCGATGTGCTGGTCGCCGTCCGGGGTGGGGTGATCATCGGGCACGCCATGGCCGTGGACCAGGGCCGCCCGGAGGGTGGCCGGGTCACCGACTTCGGGGTGGTGGTGGCCGACGCCTGGCAGGGCCGGGGCGTGGGCGCCGCCCTGGTCCGTGCGCTGCTCAGCCGGGCCCGGGCCCGCGGCGTGACCGAGGTCAGCATGGACGTGCTGCCCAGCAACCGGGCCGTGCTGGCCATGATCACCGGCCACTGGGCGGCCGCGCGCACCGGCCGGTCCGCGGACAGCGTGACCGTCCAGATCCCGCTTCTCCCCCACCATGCGCAACGCCAGCTGGCCCGTCCGGCCGCCAGCCACCGCGCGGCCTGACCGCGCCGGGCCGGGAAGGGCCGCCGGGCAGCCCGCGGACCAGGTAATCGCGGGCCTGCCGGATGGCCGGCTGGACGGGTAACCGCGGCCCGGTGAGCCGACACTAACCAGTGTGGAAGACGGTGACCTGGTCCGGCGGGCGCGCACCGGCGACACAGCCGCGTTCCGGCTGCTGGTGGAGCGGCACCGGGCCGCGGCCCGGGCCCGCGCGGCGCGGCTGTGCGCCCGGCCGGATGACGTGGACGACGTGCTGCAGGAAGCGTTCCTGCAGGCGTTCGTGGCCCTGGACCGGCTGCGTGACCCGGACCGGTTCGGTGCCTGGCTGGCCGGCATCGTGCGCAACGTGCAGCGCGCGGCGGCTCGCCGCGCCCCGGAGGTGCTGCTGGCGGACTGGCCGGAAGCGCTGCACCCGGCGTCGGCCCAGGGCCTGCCGTCCGCGGACGACCTGGACCGGGCCGAGGCGCTGGGGGCCGCGGTGGCGGCGCTGCCGGCCGGGCAGCGGCGTGCGGTGCAGCAGTACTACTACGCCGACCGGCCGGCCGCCCAGATCGCCGGATCGCCGGGCGCGGCCAAGGCCAGCCTGCACAAGGCCCGCCGCCGGCTTCGCCAGCACATCACCGTGCACCGCCCCGATCTCATCCCCGCCGTGTCCGGGAGGGCCGCCATGACCACCGTCCGCATCGCGCATGCCGAGCCCCGCTTCGACACCCGGCTGGACGGGTCGGAAGCGATCCGGCACATCCTCGTCGTGCTGGCCGACGACCCCGGGCACCGGGCCATGGGGCTGTGGCTGCGCACCCGGCACGGCTTGGCGCTGTGGCGGGCGCTGGAGCAGCACCCGGCCGGCGCCGGGCAGGACCGGCCGCCGCGGCCGGCTGGGGCCGGGTATCTGCGGGTCCGCGAGTTCGGCCCCGAGGACCTGGCCATCCGGCTGCTGGCCGCGGTCAGCGGCACGGTGACCGGGGTGGACATCGACGAGGTCGGCCCGAACCTGCTGGCCGCGCACGTCGGCGTGTCCAGCCCGGCCGGCCGTCAGCAGGTGGCCGCGGACCCGGGCAGCGCGCTGGCCCTGGCCGTCACGCTGGCCGTGCCAGTCCGGGTGGCCAGCGACCTGATGGACCGGCTGGCCGTCCCGGTCAGCGACGGCGACCTGCTCACCCCGTTCCTGAACCGGACGCCAGCTCGCCCGTCCGGGCCACGCTCCGGACCGCGGAACCTGTCCTTCGCGGGCGGCCTGGACGGCTGGACCGTAGGTGGCAGCGCCCGCGCCGAGGTGACCGGCGCGCACTGGGACGACTACGCAGTGACCGCCACGGAGGGCACGGCCACCCTGTCGGCCACAGTCCCGGATCCGTACGGGGATGTCTTCCTGGGCCAGGAATTCCTGGCCGACGACTTCCGCGGCGGCGTGGTGACGCTGCGCGCGGAGGTACGCGCGCAGGATGTGGCCGGCCACGCCGAGCTGAGCGTGCAGGTCGTCAGCCGGCCCGGCGACCACGGCCCGGCTGCTGGCCCCTGGCCCCGGCCGGGGCCCCAGCGCGGCACGGAGCAGCGGGGCGAGACCATCACCGGCAGCCAGGACCGGGCCAGCTATGAGCTCAGCGTGCCGGTCCCGGGCGACGCCGAGCACCTGGGGTTCGAGCTCACCCTGGCCGGCCCGGGCCAGGCCGGGCTGCGCAACGTGTCCTTCAGCAGCGGCGGGTAAGCGGCAGCCGGGCCGCGGTGTCCGCGTCCTGCGGGCTGTACACCGAGATCCGCAGCCCGGGCCGCGCCGACACCTCGTATTCGGTCCGGGTGAACGTCATCAGCCCAGCTACCGGGTGGCGGAACCGGAGCGTGCGCTCAGCTGGCCCGGCCACCTCGTGCCGCTCCCAGATCTCAGCGAACTCGGGGCTGAGCGCGGCCAGCCGGCGGATGTTCTCATCCCACTCGGGGTCGCCGACGTGCTTGGCGTACGCGGCGCGCAGCCGCGCGATCAGATGCGGGATCTCCTCGGCGTAGTTGAGCAGCAGGTCCGGCGCCCGCGGCTCGGTCACCGCGCACCACAGCAGGTTCCTGTGGATGCAGGGCAGCGAGTGCCAGTCCCAGAACATCTCCTCGTGGGCGTCGTTGGAGTCGAGGACGTCAAACCGCTCGTTGACCAGCACCGCGGGGAACGGGTCGAGCGCACGCAGCACCTGGGCCGCCGGGCCGGGCACGTCATACGTCCCCGCCTGGGGGCGCACCGGTATGGCCTCGGCCAGCCAGTACAGATGCCAGCGGGCCGCCGCATCGAGGCGGAGCACGCGGGCCACCGCGTCCAGCACCTGGGCGCTGGCGTTGATCGGCCGGCCCTGCTCCAGCCACGTATACCAGCTCACCCCCACGCCGGCCAGCAGCGCGACCTCCTCCCGCCGCAGCCCCGGCGTGCGGCGGCGAGGGCCGGGCGGCAGCCCGGCGTCGGCCGGGCTCAGCTGGGCCCGGCGGGTCTTCAGGAAGCTGCCGAGCTCGGCCCGGCGGGATTTCTCGGTGCCGCTGGCTGGCTGCGGGGAAACCACCACCCCACCGTCTCAGACGGGTCTGACAAAACCGCGCCGGCCGCGCGCCACGGCCGGCCGGGGACGTTACGCTGGACGGGCCGGCCTGGACCGTGGCCCGGACGATGATCAGCCTGGGGTGAGCCGTGGCGCCCATGATGTACGCCCGCATGCTGGCGTCGGTGGCGGACCGCGACCGGGCGATCAGGATCCTGCAGGAGTCGTTCGCCGAGGGCAGGCTGAGCCGGGACGAACTGGACCAGCGGCTCGGCCGGGCGCTCCGGTCGCGCGACTTCCCGGAACTGCTGGCCCTGACCGCCGACCTGCCCGCCGCCCCGCTGGCCAGGCTGCCCGCCCACCGCGCCACACCGCGCCGGGCGCATGGCTGACCGGCGGCGTCAGGTCTCTAGCCCGCGGGGATCAGCCGGGACGTCGACGGCGTGCTGCTGGAGCACGGCCAGCGGGACGAGGTGCAGCACCGCTTCGTGGGTGGCGGCCAGCACCACGGGTGCGGCGGCGCCGTCCTGGTGCGCGCGGAGCCAGTTCCGCGCGGTCACGCACCAGCGGTCGCCGGGCACCAGCCCGGGGAAGCGGAACTGCGGCGCCGGCGTGGTCAGGTCGTTGCCGATCCCGCGCTGGTGGGCCAGGAACTCCGCCGTCACGACCGCGCAGATGGTGTGGCTGCCCACGTCTTCCGGCCCCGTGTTACAGCAGCCGTCGCGGTAGAAGCCGGTGACCGGGTCGGTACCGCACGGCTCCAGTTCCCCGCCCAGCACGTTGCGATCAGCCATCGCGCAGCGTCCCGGGCCTAGTCGTCGTCCGGGCCGAGCAGGGCGCGGCACACGTCGGTGATGTTGACCATCCCGATCAGCCCGCTGTCGCCGACCACGGGCAGGTGCCGGAAATGGCCGGCGGTCATGACCCGGGCCGCGTTCCGGATGCTGGCGGCCGCGCTGATCGTGGTGGGTTTCGAGGTCATCAGGTCATGGACCCGGACGTCGTTCACGTTCTTGCCGTCCGCCACCACGCGGGCGATGTCCGCCTCGGTGATGATGCCAACCGGCTCAGCCGACTGCGGGTCCACGACCATGAGGGCGGTGGCGCCCGCGTGCTTCATCAGGTACGCGGCCGCTGCCACGTGGTCGCCCTGCTCCACCATGGTCACCGGGGGATGCATCACGTCCGCCACCGAACCCGGCGCGGGGTGCTCAGGCGGCTTCGGCGCAGCTGCTTCTGTCATGTTCTGCTCCATTCCCGGCCTAGCGGGATTCCATCGGGCTAGCGCGCAGATTATGCCCGCGGGCCGCCGATGGCCAGCGCCGCAGCCGGGTACAGCTGGTCACGGCGCGGCCAGCACCGCGGCCACCGCGGTTTCCGCTTCGGCGGGTGCGGGCAGCACGGCGGGCACCGCCGGGACCGTGGCCAGCTGCCCGGCGGCCTGGTACCGGCTGATCAGCCGGGGGTCGATGTAGGCCGCCCGGGCCACGGCCGGCGTGTCACCCAGCCAGCCCGCCACGCCGCGGACACCGGCCGCGATGATCTTCTTCTGCTCGCGCTCGGTCCGGGCCGGGCCCGCGTTGGCCAGCAGCAGGGCCATCAGCACGGTGGCGTTCCAGGTGCGGAACTCCTTGGCCGTGAAGTGCCCGCCCGCATGCGCGGTGATATAGCTGCTCACCTCGTGCGAGCGGAGCGGCTGCCAGCCGGCCCCGTCCTGCCAGCAGAACAGCGGCTGCAGCCCGTTCGGGCTGCGGGCCAGCGCGCGCACCGTGGGCAGCACCGCCTTGTCGGTGACCATGATCTCCCGGTGCTTGCCTTCCTTGGCCGTGTAGTCGAACACCGCGCCGCCGCGGCGCATCCGCACGTGCCGCTTCTCCAGCGTGACCGCCCCGTAGTGGTGATCGAGTTCGGCGTACCGCTCCTCGCCGATGCGGAACAGGCCGAGATCGATCAGCCGGACGGCGCCGGCCGCCACCCGATCCCGGACCAGGCTGCGCCGCCGCAGATCGTGCACGGTCGCGGCGCGCAGCCCCGGCAGCGCAGCGGCGAACCGGAGCATGTGCGCGAACTTCTGCTCGTCCCGCTGCTGCCGCCACAGGTCGTGATAGCGGTACTGGGTCCGGCCCCGGCGGTCCACGCCGGTGGCCTGGATGTGGCCGAGCGGATCCGGCGAGATCCATACGTCCGTCCAGGCCGGCGGAATGCCGAGCGCCGCGATCCGGGCCAGCGTCCCGGCCGCCGAGATCGGGGCGCCGGAGGGGGCCAGGTACCGGAAGCGGCCCGGGCTGCCCTGGCGGGTGATCCCGGGCCCGTGTGGGTCGCTGCGGGTCAGCCCCGGCACCGCCGCGGCCTGATCCGGCTGGCCGCTGCTCATCTGGTCTGTGTTCCCGTCTTCATGCCGTCCTATAACAGTTCGCCCCGTGTCACGCATCCACGACCGCGGCCGGTGGTCAGGTGTCGATGTTCGGGCTGGCTGAGCTGAGCGGGACCAGGCGGGCGGGCGGCTCGCTGAGCACCACCGCCGACTCGATGGTCAGGTCGGGCCGGACGTGCAGCAGCTCGCCCTCGGCCAGCATGCGCCAGCCGGTCTCGCCGTCGAGCTCCTCCGAGGCGACGACCACGCTCGGCACGGCGTCCAGCGCGGGTGCGTGCACCGATGACGTGGCACTGCGGACACTCAGGCCGGGGCTGGTCCGCGGCCCCGCCCCGGCCGGGCGCTCCAGGACGTGCAGCGCGTGCTGGCCCGGATAGCGCAGCGCCCACAGTTCACCGGGCGCGGCGACCACCGTGTTCAGCGCCGAGACCGGCAGGTTAGCGGCGATCCAGCGGGCTGCGGCGGCGATACCCGCGGCCACGTCCCCGCCGTGCGCGTCGGCCTGCTGAGTGATCAGCGCGAAGTAGCGCTCGGAGTCGGTATCGCCGAGCACCAGGCTGGCGTACCGGCCGAGCTGGTCATCGAGCCGGCCCAGCTCGCCGAAGCCGCCGTTGTGCGCCATGATGCGGCCGTGCATGGCGAACGGGTGCGTGTTGCGCACCGTGCGGCCACCGGCGGTCGCCCACCGGACGTGGGCCACGAACGTGCCCGACTCGGCGTCCTTGGCCTGGTGCCTGAACTCCTCGTCACGGAACGCCGGCTCCGGCTGCTTGTCCAGCACCGGCGAGCCATCCTGGGCGAAGTACCCGATGCCGCTGCCGTCGGCGTTGCGGTGGCTCTGCACCTCCAGCGAATCGGGCGCGTCCAGCAGCCAGAACGTGGCCCGGACGCGGGCCGTCCCGGCGGTCAGCCCGAACAAGCGGCACATGCGGTGTCCTCCGCCGCCAGCCTACCCAGCGCCGCCCGGGTGCTGGATGTCCACTGGCGGCAGGTCACCCACCTCGCGTTTGGACAGGCTGAGCCGGATACCGTCGTCGGTCCGGGCCACCGCACCGACCGGGATGGCCACCTCCTTGCGGCCCCACAGGTGACCCTCCTGGAGCAGGACATGGGTCACCTGGTGGCTGCGCGGGTCGATGACCAGCCCCTCGACGTGCCCGATGGCGCCGTCGGTGGCGTGCACGTGCTCACCACGGCGAACCTCCACCTCGCCGACCGGGATCGTGTCGTACGTTACGGTCACCGAGGTCCCGGGGAGTGCGTCCCCTGACACCCCCGGCCCGCCGCCCAGGCTGGCATACGGCCAGGACAGCACCTGTTCCGGCCCGTACGCCGCGTACCCCTGGGTGCCCGGCACGAACTGGGTCTCCTCGGCCGGGTCCAGGCGCTCGAAGTCGGCCAGCGTGCCGCGGAACCGGATCTGCTGCCCCAGGCCGGTGGCCTCGGCCAGGTCGACCGGCACCAGCCGGGCCAGCCCCTGCCGCCCGGCCGGCTCGACCACCAGATGCGTGACCGCGCGGGCCACCGGGTCGACGACCACCCGGGCCAGCTCACCACAGCTGCCATCGGTGCAGCTCACGCTGGCCCCGATGGTGAACGCTTCGTCGGCCATGACCATCCTCCTCGCCGCCCCCTCAGACCCTAGCCCCAACCCGGGCCACCGCCGGGCGCGCGCCGCGCCGGGCTGAGACAATAGCCCCCGATGGAAAGCATGGACCAGCGCGTGGGCAGCCTGCTGTCGGTCAACGTGGGCCTGCCCCAGGATGTGGACTGGCACGGCCGGACGGTGCACACGGCAGTCTGGAAGCGGCCGGTGACCGGGCCCCGGCTGGTGCGGCGGCTCAACATCGACGGCGACGGGCAGGGCGACCTGGCCGGGCACGGCGGTGAGCACCGCGCGGTGTTCGTGTACCAGATCGGGTCTTACCGCTACTGGCAGCACGAACTGGGCCGGGACGACTTCAGCTACGGCCAGTTCGGCGAGAACTTCACCGTGGACGGCCTGCCCGACGACCAGGTATGCATCGGCGACCGGTACCAGATCGGCGAGGCACTGTTCGAGGTGACCCAGCCCCGGGTCACCTGCTACCGGGTCGGCATCCGGATGGCCGACCCGCGCATCCCGGCGCTGCTGGTCTCGCAGCACCGGCCCGGGTTCTACTTCCGGGTGCTGCACGAGGGCCGGGTCCAGGCGGGCGACGCCATCGTGCAGGTCGCGGCCGGGCCGGAGGCCATGACGGTCGCCGACATCGACGCGCTGCTCTACCTGCCCGGCCATCCGCGGCAGCAGCTGCAGCGGGCGCTGCGCATCCCGGCCCTGCCGGACGGCTGGCGGGCCTCGTTCGAGGCCATCCTCGGCCAGCCTGGCGCCGCCGGGCCGGCCGCGGGCAACGCCGGCCTGACCGCGGTGAGCCCGCCGCCGGCCTGGCCGGGATTCCGCCCGCTGGCGGTGACCGCGATCGAGCCGGAGAGCGACTCGGTGGTCTCGGTCTACCTGGCCGGCCCGGGCGGCGGCGCCGTGCCGGCCGCGCTGCCCGGGCAGTTCCTCACCCTGCGGCTGCCCGCTGCGCCGGGTGGGCAGCCCGTGCTGCGCAGCTACTCGCTGTCCGGCGCGCCGGGCGCGGACTCGTACCGGGTCAGCGTCAAGCGCGAGCCACACGGAGTGGCCAGCCAGTTCATCCACACCAGGCTGCGGGCCGGCGACCAGGTGGACGTGGCCGCGCCGCGCGGCACGTTCCTGCTCCAGGCCGGCGCCGGGCCGGTCCTGCTGATCAGCGCGGGCGTGGGAGCCACCCCGGTGCTGGCCATGCTGCACGCGCTGGCCGCGGACCGGTCCGGCCGCGACGTCTGGTGGCTGCACGGGGCCCGCAACCGGGCCGCGGAACCGTTCGCCGCGGAGTCACGGTCGCTGCTGGCCGGGCTGGCCCACGGGCACCGGTACATCTGCTACAGCCGGCCGGGCCCTGGCGACGCCCAGGGCCGGGACTACCAGACGGCGGGCCGGCTGACCGCAGACGTGCTGGCCGCGCTGGATCTGCCCCGCGACGCCGACGCCTACCTGTGCGGCCCGGCCGGCTTCATGGCCGGGATCTCCGCCGGCCTGGCCAGCCTGGGCATTTCCGGGGCCCAGGTGCACACCGAGATCTTCGGCGCCGCCCCGCCGTCCACCCCCGGGATCGCGGCCGCGGCGGCCCGGCCACCGCACCCGCCCGCGGGCGCGGCCGGGGATGGCCCGCGGGTGGCGTTCTCCCGCAGCGGGCTGACCGTGCGCTGGGGCCAGGACTATGCCAGCCTGCTCGAACTGGCCGAGGCGTGCGATGTGCCGGTGCGCTGGTCGTGCCGCACCGGGGTGTGCCATACCTGCGAGACCGGCCTGCTGTCCGGGTCGGTCAGCTACGCGCCCGACCCGGTCGAGCCGCCCGCCGCGGGGGACACGCTGATCTGCTGCGCGCAGCCCGGCGGCGACCTCACGCTGGACCTGTGACCTGGTGCGGCTGGTGAACCGGGCTCAGTGACCGGCGATCTGGCCGCCGTCCACGTGCAGGGTCACGCCGGTCACGTACGGCGCTGATTCCAGGTAGAGGATGGCGCCGACCACGTCGCTGACCTGGCCCACGTGCCCGACCGGCGGGAGCTGCGGGCCGAGGTCGGCATAGCTCTCCGCTGCGTGCATCGGCGTCTGGATGATGCCGGGTGACACCGCGTTGACCCGGATGCCGCGGGACGCGTACTCGACGGCCAGCGACCTGGTCGCCGCGGCCAGGCCGCCTTTGGTCAGCGCGGCCAGCACGGATGGTGCGGCCGAGCTGGCCACGTCGGCCACCGTGGCGCTGAGATTGACCACGTGGCCGCGGCCGCGCTTGACCATCTCGGTGATGACCCGCTGGGTCAGCCAGAAGAACCCGGTCAGGTTGACCCCGATCACGGCCGCGTAGTCCGCCGCCGTGTAGTCGGTGAACGGCTTGCTCATGAACAGGCCGGCGTTGTTGACCAGGGTGTCGATGCGCCCGAAGCGGTCCAGTGCAGCATCGGCGATCCGGCCCGCGGTGGCCGGGTCGGCGACGTCGCCCTCGACGGTGAGCACGGCCTGGTCGCTGGTGGGTTTCATCCGCCGGGCGCTGGCCACCACCGCCCAGCCCTGGTCCCGGTACCCGGCGACCAGGCCGGCCCCGATGCCCTGCGAACCGCCGGTGATAATGGCGACTTTCTGGTCCGCTGCGTCCATATCTGGTTCATCCCCCGGCGGCTAGCGTATCTACCTAGGCGCCGGCCCCAGGCGCCGCGGCCGGGCGGCTCGGGCCGGGGCGGACCAGTCAGGCCTTGGCCTGCATGCCGCTGCGGGCCGGGTTGCCCGGCCCGCCGGCCTTGGGGTCCTGCTCGTCCTGCCAGGCCTGCTAGGCCCGGACGCCGGCCTCGATCTGGTCGCCGAGGTCCTTGTCCACGTTGCGCCAGTACTCGAAGGCACGCGCCAGCACCGGCTCGGTCACCCCGTCGAGCAGATGGCCGACGACGTTGCTGACCAGCCGGCCGCGGGCCGCGTCATCCAGCACCTCGCGCACCATGGTGCCGGCCTGGCCCCAGTCGTCGTCCTCGGCGTGCAGGGTGTACGCGGAGCGCATCAGCTCGCCGTCCGAGTACCAGTAGTCCGGCCGGTACTTCTCGCTGTCCGCCTTCGGCCCGCCCTTCGAGTTCGGCGCGTAGACCGGGTCGGACACGTTGGCAACACGCATCGCGCCGTCCTTGGAGTAGCTGTGCACCTCGACCCTGGGCGAGTTGACCGGGATCTGCTTGTAGTTCACGCCGAGCCGGGCCCGGTGCGCGTCGGAATAAGAGAAGCCCCGGGCGAGCAGCATCTTGTCTGGGCTCAGCGCGATCCCGGGGACCAGGTTGTTCGGCTCGAACGCGGCCTGCTCCATCTCGGTGTGGTAGTCGGTCAGGTTGCGGTCCAGCGTCAGCCGCCCTACCTCGATCAGCGGGTAGTCGCGGTGCGGCCATACCTTGGTCAGGTCGAACGGGTTGAACCGGTAGGTCTTGGCCGCCTCGAACGGCATGATCTGCATCTTCAGCGTCCAGCTCGGGAATTCGCCGCGCTCGATCGCCTGGTACAGGTCCCGCTGGTGGTAGTCACCGTCCGACCCGGCCAGCTGGTCCGCCTCGGCCTGGGGGATGAACTCGATGCCCTGGTCGGTCTTGAAGTGGTACTTGACCCAGAACTTGGCCCCGGCCGCGTTGATCCACAGGTAGGTGTGTGAGCTGTACCCGTTCATGTGCCGCCAGGTCCGCGGAATGCCGCGGTCGCCCATGAGCCAGGTCACCTGGTGGGCCGACTCCGGGGACAGCGTCCAGAAGTCCCACTGCATGTCATGGTCGCGCAGGTTGTTGTCGGCCCGGCGCTTCTGTGACCGGATGAAGTGCTGGAACTTCATCGGGTCGCGGACGAAGAAGACCGGGGTGTTGTTCCCGACCATGTCGTAGTTGCCCTCGGACGTGTAGAACTTCAGCGCGAAGCCACGGGGATCGCGCCAGGTGTCCGGGCTGCCCCGCTCCCCCGCCACGGTGGAGAACCGGATCAGCGTCTCGGTCCGGGTACCGGGCTGGAACACGCCGGCCCTGGTGTACGCGCTGACGTCGTTCGTGACCTCGAAATGACCGAACGCACCGCCGCCCTTGGCGTGCGGCTGGCGCTCCGGTATCCGCTCCCGGTTGAAGTTGGCCATCTGCTCGATGAGGTAGTGATCCTGGAGCAGGATGGGGCCATCCGGGCCCACGGTCAGCGAGAACTCATCGCTCTCCACCGGCGCGCCGGCATCGGTGGTCGTCGCTGGCTGGTTGTCTGTCACTGCGTAACCTCCTCGTCGCGCTGTACCCGGTCAGCGGAGCTGTCAGCTGCTTGCCCGGTGAGGTGATAGCTGCCCAGCACCGGGCCCCCGAACCCGGCCCAACGCCTGGAATCAGTCAAGCCATGGCATCAGTGCACTAAGCCACTGCTGGCCGGCCAGGCTGGCCGGCACGGCATCGAGCAGCTCACCCCGATGCGCGCCGGGCCGCCCCCGGTAGCGGCGCGCCCGGCGCGGGCCAGCCGGCTTCTCACGCTTGCTGGGCGGCGGCCTCGGCTTTGCTGGCCGCGTTCTTGATGGCCTGCGGGGAGTGCCGGGCGATTTCGACGATCCCGCCCGTCATCAGGATCAGGCAGATGACCTCGCCGGCGATCGCCCCCGGGCTGCTGCTGAGCTTCTCGTTCAGCAGCACAGCGGCCAGCGCGATGGAGATGAGCGGGTCGGCGGCGGTGATGATGGCCATCACCGGCGCGATGAACGTGCCCGACTGGAAGGCGTCCTGGTTGAGCACGAACCCGATCGGGCCGGCTATCGCGAGCGCGTAGATGGGCCAGTTGGTGAGGATGTGGGCCAGCCCGCCGTGGCTGGCCTCGGACGTCACCAGCTTGATCAGGAACGCGGACAGGCCGTAGCAGATGCCGGTGGCCAGGGCCATCCCCAGCGGGCGCAGGGTTTCGCTGCTCTGGCCCACGACCAGGCAGCCAGCCACGGCCGCGACCGCGCCGATGGCCAGCCAGACCGCCTGGGCCAGGCTGACCGTGCCGGTGCCCGCGGTGGGCCGCGCGATGACCAGGAAGCCCGCCACGCCGCCCGCACAGGCCACCACCCCGGCCAGCATGACCGGATCGGCTGACCGGCGCAGGTAGGCACTGATCAGCACGGCGAAGATCAGGTCGAAGACCAGGATGGGCTCGACCACGGCCAGCGGCGCGTACTTCAGCCCCACCACCTGGAGGGCGAACCCGATCACGGTGCCGACGATGGCGATGTCCCACAGCGGCTGGCGCACCAGGTCGAGCAGGATCCGCGGCGATCCGGTCCGCTCCTGCTTGACCCGCTTGGTGCTGCGCTGCTCGGCTACGGAGGTAACCCCGAAGACCAGGGCGGCGGCCACCGCCGCCGCTACTCCGACCGGCGCGGACAACCGGCTGTTCCCGTCGCTCGGAACGCGGCGTCGACAATCGCGCTGAGCCGCTCCGCCATGTTCTCCCCCGGGCTGGTCACCCCCATGCTGACCAGGTAGTTCGCGCGCTCCAGCAGCATCACGCAGGCCAGTGCGGTCAGTTCGGCCCGGGACGGGGGTGGCCGGCGGGCCGCGGTCATCCCGGCCACGATGCCCTCAGCCAGCCGGAACAGGACCTGGAGACCCTGGCCCCAGAGTTCCTGCCCCACGATCTCAGCCTGGCTGAGCACCCGCATCATGGGGGCATACCCGGCGTAGCTGTCGCAGAACCGCTGCACCCAGCCGTGCAGCGCGGCCCGGCCAGCCCGGCGGCCAGCAGCCGCCGCACCGTGGCCCGGCCCGGCGCGCGCAGCGCACGGCGCTGGGCCGGGATACCGCCCAGCGACGCCCTCTGCCGGACCCCGGCGCCGCCCACAGGGTTCAGCCTCTATGGCGGCCTGGCAGGTCATATCCCCCAGGTGGCTAGTTTCGTGACCCCGGGCGGACGGATGGAAGGCGGCTGCTCAGGCGGCCGCGAAGCGCAGCCCGAGACCGAGCCGGCGCAGCACGAAGCGGAACCACAGCGCGCAGCCGCCCGCCCCGGCGCCCAGCAGCACGACCGTGGCCACGGTGGACAGCTCCAGGAACGTGCGGACCGATTCGGTGGCCAGCAGCACGCCCAGGGTGGCGGCCAGCAGCGCGAAAATGCCCGCCCAGACCAGCGTGGCGTGCTGGAAGAACCGGTGCAGGCCGGGTACCAGGCGGGCTGGCTGGCGCAGCGAAATGACCTCGGCGGCCAGCTTGGCGCAGAGCGGGTTGGGACCGCGGGCGGTGACCGCGAACAGCACACACAGGCACAAGTTGCCCATCGGGAAGTGCAGCAGGAAGATCCACAGGTTCCCGGTGGCGATGGCGGCCACGGTCTGGATGGTCAGCACCACGGCCGAGAGGATCAGCAGGCCGGGCACTGACCCGGTGACCAGCTTGCGGACGATGGCCGTGAGCCAGATGGCAACCAGCCCGGCCAGCAGGCCGGCGGTGCGCCCGGCGAGCCAGGCACCCAGGACGTACGCGGCGATCGGCAGCCCCAGAGACTCCATGACGCTCCAGCCCACGGTGCGCAGCAGGCACAGCGGGCGGGGCAGCTCCAGGTGCTCAGCCATCTGCTTGAGTGTAGACGAGTCCAAACCGGCAGCTAACTAACGCTGGCCAAGCCTTTACCCGGCCGGCCAGGGACGAAACGGCACAAGCCCTTGCCGGTCAGGCGAAGCGGGCGGCGAGCAGCCGGTACAGGCCGGGGAAATTAACTTTGAGCCGGGCCGGGAACGACAGCCAGGGCGGGATGACGACCTCGTCCCGGCCGCGCCGGATCGCATCCACGATGGCGGCCGCGGCCACCTGCGCGCTCATCAGCTGCGGGTGGTGCCGCTGATACGGCACCTTGCGGCGTTCGAAGAAGGCGGTGTCCACCACGCCCGGGCTGACCAGTGTCACGCCCACCCCGCGGGGCCGCAGTTCGGCCCGGAGCGTGTCGGCCAGGCAGCCGAGCCCGGCCTTGGTCGCCGAGTAGCAGGCCTCACCGGGCGCCCCGACCAGGCCGGCGATGGAGCCGACGAAAACGATCCGGCCCCGCCCCGGTTCCAGCTCCGGTATCACCGCATGGGCCAGGTGGGCCGCGGCGCGCAGGTTGACGTCGATGAGCGCGTCGATGTCGGCCTCGGCCATCGACGCGAACGGGCCAGCCCAGCCGATGCCCGCGTTGGACACCATCAGGTCCAGCCCGCCGAACGCCCCGCAGGCCACCGCGACCGTCTGCCGCGGGCAGCCCGGGTCGCGCAGGTCACCCGGGATGCAGACCGCGCCGGTGTCGGCGGCCACGCTGTGCAGCGCGGTCAGGTTGCGGCCGGCAATGGCCACCTGCATGCCCTCCGCCGCGAACGCCCGGGCGGTGGCGGCGCCGATACCGCTCGACCCGCCGGTGATCAGCGCCCGCAGCCCGGCCAGGCTGGCCAGCCCGGACATGGTCAGGCCCTCCGCCGCTGCGGGATGTGGATGTAGAGATCCTTCCGCTCCGGCGCGGTCACCGGCCGCGGCGCGGGCGGCGGGAGCAGGTACTCGGCCGGGCGCTGGTGCTCGGCGTACTGCCGGTCGGCGTTGTAGACCTGGTCGAACTTCCAGATCATCTTGACGAAGTTGGTCTGCCGGTGCAGCAGCTGCCGGGCCACGATGCCGGTGGTCTTGGCCAGCGCCGCCACGCCCAGGTGCTTGCGGGCCAGCACGGCCTGGGTGTTGACCAGTTCCTCGTAGAAGCGGTGCAGCGGCAGCCGGGTCGGCAGCACCGCGTGCTGCACGTCGAACAGCCGGTAATCGAGGCTGGTCAGCCGGCGGGACTCGGTGAACCAGGTCTCCGTTCCCGGGTAGGGCGTCTGCACCGTGATGTTGACGATCTCCGGCACGCTCATGGCCCAGTCCCGGACGAACGCGAAGCGGGCCTCGTCCCAGTCCGGGTCGGCGATGATGTTGATGGCCACGCTCAGCCCCATGGACCGGGCGACCTCCAGGGCCTTGTTGTTGATCTTGGGCGTGGTCCGCTTGCGGAACGCCTTCAGCCCGTCCTCGTCCAGCGCCTCCAGGCCGAGGAACATGTAGTTCAGCCCGAGCCGCCGCCAGCGGCGGAACACCTCCTCGTTGCGGAGCAGCACGTCGCACCGGGTCTCCAGGTAGTACTGCTTGCGCACGCCACGGCGCTCCAGCTGGCGGGCGATCTCGTCGCCCTCCTCGGCCTTGATGAAGGCCACGTCGTCCACGATGAACACACCAGGTTCTTCGATCCGGGCCATGTCCTCGGCCGCCGCCTGCGGCGACAGCCTGCGGTAGCTGCGGCCGTAGAACGTCCACGCGCTGCAGAACGAGCAGTCCCACGGGCAGCCGCGGGTGAACTCGATGGACGCGGCCGGGTCCATCACCCCGATGAAGTACTTCCGGCGGCGGCCGCCGAGGTGCCGGGCCGGGAGCTGGTCGTCCAGGCTGTGCAGCATGGCCGGCGGGCGGCCCGGCCCGTCCGCGGTGACGATCCCGGGCACGGAGCTCAGCCCGCCGTCCGGCAGCGCGGCCAGCAGCGCTGGGGCGCCGACCTCGCCTTCCCCCTTGAGTACGGCGTCGATCGCGCCGCTGGCGTGCTGCAGCACGTGCTCGGCCACGAACGACACGCTGTGCCCGCCCGCGAACACGGTGCAGCCCGGCCGCACCGTCTTGATCCACTTGGCCAGGTTCACCACTTCGGGCACGTTGGCCAGGTAGTTGAGGCTGAAGCCGACCGCCTCGGGCTGGAACCGGGCCACCTCCCGCTCGAGTTCGGCTCGGCGGTAGACCTGCAGGTCGACCAGCCGGACCTGGTGGCCGTCGGCCAGCAGCGCGGTGGCCACCCGCTCCAGGCCGAGCGGTTCCAGCCGCAGGAAGATCTCCGAGTACATCAGCGCGCTGGGATGCACCAGCAGGACACGCATCAGGCCGTCCTCCCTATCAGGGGGTCACCGAGCTGCGGCGGCACGCGGCCGGCGGCGCAGGAAGCGGACGAACTCCCCGCCCTCGCGCAGCCGCCGGGCCGCCATGTCGGGCTGGCGGACCAGTTCGGCGGACATCTCGGCGATCTTGCCCGCGCGGAAGTAGAACCGCTTGTAGAACGTGTCCACCGAGTCCAGGATCTCGGTGTGCCCGAGATGCGGGTAAGACAGCGTGGCCAGCTGGGTGCCGTCGTCGCTGACCAGCGACATCCCGTCGGCATCGCCGGGGAGCCAGCCCTTCTCGATGGCCTGCCGGTACAGCTCGGTGCCCGGGTAGGGCGCCGCCACCGACACCTGGATGGTGTGCGGATTCACCTCCTGGGCGTAGCGGATGGTCTCCTCGATTGTCTCTTTAGTTTCCCCGGGCAGGCCGAGGATGAACGTGCCGTGCACGGTGATGCCGAGGTCGTGGCAGTCCCGGGCGAACCGCCGGGCCCGCTCCACCCGCAGGCCCTTCTTGATGTTGATCAGGATCTGCTGGCTGCCGGACTCGTAACCCACCAGGAGCAGGCGCAGCCCGTTGTCCCGCAGCACCTTCAGGGTGTCCCGCGGCACGTTGGCCTTGGCGTTGCAGGACCAGGTGATGCCCAGCCGGCCCAGCCCGCGGGCGATGGCCTCGGCCCGGGGCCGGTCGTCAGTGAACGTATCGTCGTCGAAGAACAGCTCCTTGACCTGGGGAAACAGCCGGGCCGCGAGTTCCGCCTCAGCCAGCACGTGCTCGACGCTCCGGGTCCGGTACAGGTGCCCCCCGACCGTCTGCGGCCACAGGCAGAACGTGCACCGCGACCGGCAGCCCCGCCCGGTGTACAGGGACAGATACGGGTGCCGCAGATAGCCGATGTAATAGTCCTCGGCCCGCAGGTCCCGCTTGTAGACCGGCGTCACGAACGGCAGCAGGTCCATGTCCGGCACCGGCGGCCGGCTGGCGTTATGAATAATGCGGCCGTCGGGGGCGGTGAAGCTGAGCCCTGGGACGGAGGCCAGCGGGCGTCCCTCGGCCACCTCGGCGATGGTGAAGTCGAACTCCTCGCGGGCTACGAAGCCGACGGCCGGCGATGCCCGCAGCGACTGGCCCGGCTGCACGGCCACCTTCGGGCCGACCAAGCCGATGAGCAGGTCCGGGTGCTGCGCCTTGAGCGCCTCGGCCAGCGTGACGTCGCCGGCGAACGTGGGTGAGCTGGTGTGCAGCACGGCCAGGTCGTAGCCGCGGGCCAGCGGGATGACGTCGGCGGTGGTCAGGCCGGCCGGCGGGGCGTCCACCAGGCGGCTGCCCGGGACCAGGGCCGCGGGCTGGGCCAGCCAGGTCGGGTACCAGTATGACCTTATTTCCCGTTTTGCCTGGTAGCGCGCGCCGGCCCCGCCGTCGAAACCCGCGTAGGACGGGGGGTTGAGAAACAAGGTGCGCATCATCAGGTAGGGGCTCCTTCGGTCACGATGTCCACCGGGACCGGCGGCCCGGCGGGGGCCAGCGGCTGGACGTCCACGCCGATCTGCTGCAGGGCGGCCGCGAAGGCCGGTTCCCAGCGCGGTGCCGCGGTGGCGGCCGGGGCCGGGCCGAGGACCCCGTCCCGTACCGCCAGCGCGCTGGCCGTCACCCCCCGCGCGGTTGGCTGGCACACGTGCGCCCCGCCCAGCTCCAGCTCATGCAGCAAGTTGTCCCGGCCGTGCCCTGGCATCACGTCGAGCAGCAGCAGTTGCCGGCCGACCACCCGGGCTTCGCTGCACGTGGTGGCGCCGGGCAGGGCCACGACCAGGTCGGCCGCGGCCATCAGCTCGGGGACCCGGTTGGTGTAGCCGAACGGGATGACCCGTGGCAGCTGCCGGGCCAGCTCGCGGAACCGCTGCTCGACCCGCTGGTCCCGGCCCGCCACGGCCAGCACGTGCACGCCCGCGGCGGCCAGCTCGGCCACGGTGGCGGCCAGTGGCCCGAAGCCCCAGCCGCTGTCGATGACCAGCACGCAGAAGTCCCCGGCCGGCACGCCGAGCGCGGCCCGGGCCGCGGCCTGGGTGGGCGCGGCGTAGAACTCGGGCCGCACCGGCGGCGGCACCACCGAGACCGCCGCCCGGGGCAGGTAGCGCCGGACAGATTCGGCGGCGGCCGGCGAGGTGACCAGGAACAGGTCGGTACCCGGGGCGGCCCAGATCCGGTGCACGGTCACATCGGTGCACAGCACTACCGTGCGCAGCGCCGGGGACCGGGCCTTGAGCCGGCCGGCCGCGGTGGCGCCGGTCGCGAACACGCTGAACAGCAGGTCGGCCGGCTGCCGGGCCAGCTCGGCTTCCAGGGCCGGCACCAGCCGGGTGCTGGCCGCCCGGGCCATCAGGTCAGCCAGCCGGCTCCCGGTGCGCAGGTGGGCGAAGTGCAGCCCGTCGTACAGGCCTGGGATGGCGACCAGCCGGCCGAACAGCCGTTCCCCCGCGCCGCCGCTGCGCCGGCCGAGCAGGGACATGCTGTCCAGGCTGCGGGTTCGCCATCCCGACTGGCCCAGCAGGTGGGCGCAGCTGCGCGCCATCATCTCGTGGCCCAGGCCCAGTGACCCGGCCAGCAGCACAGCGTCCCGCACCCGCGTCTCCTCCTGGACGATGGCCCGCAGAACGTCCCCGGGCGGCTCGGCCCGGTATCAGATGCCCTACCCCGCTTGTTCTTCCGCAAGCTCCGAGACGACCCACTCGACCATCACGGCCAGCAAGCAGGCGGAGGCAGCAAGCAGTAGCGCCACGCGTGCTTCTTTCCCCATCGCTTCCTCCCATGAGCAGGCCCAGCCGGATGCCGCGGGCCGTCACACGGTTCAGCCTCGTTGGCGCCGGCCCGGTCCATATCCCCAAGATGGCTAGTTTCCTTCCGGCCGGCCCGGGCCATGCTGGCAGGATCGGGATATGGCGGGTGCCGCTGCACGCCGCCCGGTAGCGGGGTCTGGAGGTCAGCGCGGTGGGTTACCTGCCCGGCATGTGGCGGGACTTCGGGACCGCGGTAGCTGGCCTGGCCGGCGCGCTGACCGGCCTGCTGTTCGTGGCGGTGTCCATCAAGAGCGAGGCCATGGCCCAATCACACCCGCTCCGGCTGCGCGCGGCGCAGACCCTGGTGCTGTTCATGACGTCGGCGATCGCCGCGGTGCTGCTGGTCGCGCCGCAGCCTAAACAGGCCCTGGGCCCGGAGCTGATAGCGGTGGCCGTGGTGGCCGGCGTGGCGCTGTTCGTCTTCGATCAGCAGGCCGGGCATGACTCGCAGAGCCGGGTGGCCCGGTACGTCGAGGTGGCCTCGCCCAACCTGGTCACCGCGGTGCTGGTGGGGATCGCCGGGATCAGCCTGACGCTGAAGATCGGCGGCGGCTTGTACTGGCTCATCCCGGCCGTGCTGGCCGGCCTGATCGGCGGCGTGATCAACGCCTGGCTGTTCCTGGTCAGGGTGCCCACCACCAGCTGACTCCCGGCCACGGCGGACTGCGGGCCCCCGCGGCACCCGGGCCAACCGCATGGATGTTTCAGCCATCCGCTCAGGACCGCGTGGTTGCATCAACCATGCGGTGGCCCCCGGGCCGGCCCGGGGGGCCGCGGTCAGAGCAGCTCGGCGAGCATGGCGGCGGCGCGGGCTGCGCCATCGGTGGCCACCGGGCGATAGTCGACCTCCCGGCCGATCTCGGTGGCGATCGCGGCGGCGATCTCCGCCGGGCCGGCCCGGTCGTAGTCCATGCACCGGCCGGCCCGGTAGCGGTCCAGCCGGTGCCGGACATGGAGGGTCTGCTCGAAGTGGTGGCCGAGCGGGAAGTACAGGAACGGCCGCCGGCTGGCGGTCAGCTCCATGGTGGTGGTCAGCCCGCCCTGGACCACGGCGAGATCGCATGCGGCCAGGTGGCGGTAGAGGTCAGGCACGTACGACCGGACCTCGAGCCCATCCGGGGCGGGCAGGCCTACCGGATCGATCCGCGGCCCGGCCACCGCGATCATCCGCAGCCCCGGAACCTGCCTCCGCGCCTCCGGGTAGGCCGCCATCACCCGGCGGAGCAGGTCACCGCCGACACCTGAGCCGCCCACGGTCACGATGCACACGCGCTCGCCGTCCCGGTAGCCGAGCGCCCGGCGGTCGGCCAGCTGGCCTGGGCCGAAGCCGGTGATGTAGCCCGCGAAGTCGTAGTGCTGCTCGGTCCAGTCGCGAATCAGCGGCAGCCCCGGGCCGAATGTGCCCGGGACGATGTCGCCCGGGTCGCCGACGAAGATGGCGCGGTCCCGCACCCGCGGGTAGCGGGCGATGTGCTCGATCATCTCGGCGTTGTAGTCCGCGGTCAGGAACCTCTCCCGGTCACCGGCCCCCGGCACCGGCAGCCAGCCGACAAAGTCGGTCAACCACGCGTAGGCGGCGCGTTTCTGCTCCGGGTTCTCATGCAGGTAGTAGTCGAGCTCCCAGGCCTCGTCGCCGATCCACAGGTCATAGTCTTCCGCGCGGGTGACGTCATGGAAGACCATGAAGTTGGCCAGCAGGATCTCGTCCATCCGCCGGATGGCCTGGAACGCGTGCAGGTCATGCTCGGCCGCCTCGGATTCGATGTGCCCCGACTCACTGGCCAGATGCGCGCTGGCCGGGTGGACATGCTCACCGCGCGCCGCGAGCATCGCGGTGACCGGGTGCTGGGCGAGCCAGTCGATCTCCAGGCCCGGGTGCAGCGCGCGCAGTTCATCGGCCACCGCCACATCCCGCTGGGCGTGGCCCAGGCCGATCGGCGAGGAGATGTACAGCACCCGCTTCGGCCGGGCCCGGCCCCGCACCCAGCGCGGCCGGGCGGGCGGCGGGCAGGCGAAGTCCCGCAGCACCAGGTTGGCGCGGACCGGGTCGCGCAGGTGCGGCGCGTGGCCGGATCCGTCCAGCGTGACCAGTTGCGCGCCCGGGATGGCGGCGGCTACGGCCGCGCCGCGGGCCGGACCGACGATGGCATCCGCCGAGCCCTGGACGACCAGGGCCGGGCAGCGCACCTGGGCGCACAGCTTGAGCACGGTCTCCCGGTCGTTGGGCCATTCCGCGTCCATGCCGCGGACGATGGTCTCCGGATCGGTCTGCAGCCCCCACCCGATCGCGTCCTCGATCTGCTTGGTCGAGTGCGGTTCGGTGAACGCCCGGGTGAAGAAGAAGTCGAGGAACCCGGGCCAGTCGCGCAGCCAGTAGTGCCGGTTCCACTTGGCCCAGCCGTCCAGGGTGGCCGGCTCCTCATCGAAGGAGAAGAGGCCTTCCTCATCGGCCGGGTCGTCGGTCAGCTGCAGGTCGGGCGCGATCATGACCAGGCCCGTGACCCGCTCCGGTTGCTCGGCGGCCAGGATCAGCTCTTCCCCGGCACCGCACCAGGCCACGGCCACCACCTGCGGCGCGCCCACGTCATCCAGCACGGCCACCGCGTCAGCCACGGTCGCGCGGCGATCGTAAGCGCGCACGTCGCCGGGACGGTCCGAGCGCCCGCTGCCGCGCCGGTCGAACGTCACCACCCGGCTGCGCCGGGCCAGGTAGGGGATCTGGAACTTCCACGCCCGCGAGTGGACGATTTCCCAGGTGGGCAGCAGCAGCACGGTGGGCGGGCCGGTCCCGTAGACCTCGTAGTGCACGCGCGACCCGGGACGGCCCACGACGCCCTCCGCGTCCGGATAGCGCGCCCGCGTCTGCTCGCGCCAGGTGGCGCCTCCGGTGGCCCAGTTCATGGGGACAGTCGAACACGGGGCAACCGGCTTCGCTTCCGGTGGGCCGCCTGGTTCTGGGGCCAGGCCCGGCCACCTCGTACCAGGGCGGCTGCGCGTGGGGGCGCAGCGGCCACCTCGCGGTCAGCTATGCCGCGTGCCGACCAGGAGGGCGTCACGCCGGCTGGGCAGGACGACCTCGGCCGAGGCCAGCCCCGGGTGACGGAAGAAGAAGTCCCGCTTGTCATCGCGGCGGCGAAGCGGGCGGCAGCGGGCGGCAGCGGGCCGGCCGGGTCACATCATCCAGCGGCCAGCATGGCCAGGAACGGCCCAGTCCCGGGCAGGCACGCGGCTGACCGGCCGGCCCCGGCTTCCGCCCTGGTCAGCGGGAAACCGATCGCGCGGGCGAGCTGGTATGCGCGTGCCACCAGCGGCGGCAGCGTCACAGCCGCGCGGGCCGCTGGGGCCGGCGCCATCTCTCCATCCTGCTGCGGCCGCGCCCGCCGTCAACCGATGAGGCCCGATTTGCGGCACTTGGCCGGGCGGGCCTGCTTCCGGGCCCACAATGGTCCTGGCCCGGGTACCGCCAGAACCCCGGGCTGGAGGAGGGCCAGGCCATGAGTAAGCAGCCACCGGCGCCGACCGGTCCCGGCGGCGAGCCGGGTCCGGACGCGGGCCAGGCCAGCGAGGTCACCCTGATGCGGGAGCTGCTGCGGACGCAGGAGGAGCATCGCGAAGGCGGCGTGGAGCCGGAGCTGTCGCCGGACAGCTCAGACCCGGCCGGCGAATAACCAGGCCGGGGCGTCAGGGCTCGTGCACGGCGATGGCGCGGATGGGGAACGACGCCATGCCGCGCACCGGCGCGGGCAACGCGATGAGCCGGGCCCCGGAATCGGGTACCCGGTCCAGATTCGTGAGGTGCTCAATGACGGGAACGCCGGCCCGCAGCAGCCCCTGATGCGCGGGACGGGCCGGGTCGGCCGGGTTGTCGATATTCAGCGAATCGATGCCCACCAGCAGCGGGCCCGCCTCCAGCAGTGCGCTGACCGCGCCCGCGGTCAGGTGCGGGCAGTCCAGGTCCAGGTACCGCGGCGTGCCCCAGTGTGCGGACCAGCCGGTGTGCACCAGAACCGCGGTGTGCGCGAGCCGGGCGGGGTGGCCCAGCTCCCGCGGTGTGACCGGCCCGGCGCCCACCGCGCGCACCATCGCGATGGGCACGTTGACCAGCCGGTCCAGCGGTAGCTGGGCCACGTCAGGCGCATCCGGGTGATAGTGGAACGGCGCGTCGATGTAGCTGCCCGTGTTGCCGACCAGCGTCAGCGACTCGATCTCGAACGACACCCCGCTGGCCAGACGGCCGGCCGACTGGGCCCGGGACACGGCCACCCGCAGCTCCGGGCCGGCCAGGCCCGGGTATGTCGTCATCCCGGCGGTGATCTCATGCGACAGGTCGGTGATCACGAACCGAGCGTAACCACGTGGCGCGGCCTCAGCTGCCGCTGGGCATCCGGACGATAACGGCGGTGCTGGCCGGGACGGTCAGGCTGATCCCGCCCTCCGGGTCAGCGGGCAGCGTGCTCCACCGCCCGTCCCACGGCGCATCACCGGTGATCGCGGCGCCGCCCAGCGTAGCGCTGGCCGCCCCGGCATCCCCCGGTGCCCCGCCGGACAGCGTCATGACGTCCACGCCGTGCGGTGCGGGCCCAGGCGGCACGATGGTCACGGCCGCATCCGCGGCCTCCCGCCCGTGGGTCTTGTTGATGATCGTGACATGGTCGCCGACCACGTAGGCGGTCAGGTTCATGCCGTCCGGGTTGCCGACCGTGACCGGCCGGACCAGGCCGGCCGAGCCGAGGGTGAACGCCCTGATGCCGTACGCCTTGGGGGTCACCGTGTACGCCCCGGTGGCGGCCGGGTCGGGCACGATGGTGCCGGTGTAGATCCACTGCTTGTTGTGGAAGTTGACCCCCGCGGCCCCGTGCGCCGCCCACCAGTGCAGGTGATCAAGGGCCCACAGCGCGGCGGCGAGCGCGTTGCTCGCGCCCGGGACCCCGGTGAGGTAGTCGTTCGACTCGGTGAGCCGGTAGCGCTGGCCGGCCGCCGCTACCGGGGCCAGGTGGCTGGCGTAGAACGACGGATACGGGATGTAGGTGGTGCCTGACGGCTGGGACCCGGTGGCGGTGCCGGTCACCCACTCCGCCGACAGCATGTTGCTGATCGCCTGCTGGGCGGTCGTCCGCCCCGGGCTTCCGCCCACGTAGTAGTGCTGGGTGAATTCGGTTACCCGGCCGGAGTTCCGTTCATCGCCGGCGAACCGCTCGGTCCACGAGACGCCGCGGTCCGGGTCCGGGGTGTAGGTGAGCGGCGTGTAAGCGCCGGTGTCCGGGCCGGCCAGCGGCGCGCCCGGGGCGGCCGCGCGCACCGCGTCGGCAAAGCTCCGCCAGGTGGCCAGGTAAGACGGGTAGGCACTGCCCGGGACACCGCCGGTCTCCTCGTAGATAGCCGGGTCGTGCGCGTGTCCCGGGTAGGTGTGGAACGCGTGCCAGTCCGGCTCGTTCCCGATCGCGAAGCTGGCCAGGTTCTCCCGGTACCGGTCCCAGATGTACCCGGCGGCCTGGGCATCGGCCGACCTCAGGTCGCGGACGGCCCGGCCGCTGGGGTTGAGCAGGCGGAGTGAGTAGATCACGTCCAGCCCAGCCGCGGCGGCGAACGCGAACAGGTTGTCCACCCCGGTGAAGCCGTCCCGGCCGGTGCCCGCCGGGATGAAATCATCCACCGAGCCGCCGCCGATCCGCAGGCTGCGCAGCCCCATGTTGCGGAACAGGGTGACCAGCGAGTCGTTGTCCGCCCGGAACAGGTAACCGTCCACCCCGGCGTTGCCCGGGTTGAGCGGGCCGCGCTCGAAGCTCAGCCCGGCGAAGTCGGCTGGGACGGCGGGCCCGGGCGGCCCGTCCCCGACGGTGATCGTGACCGGGTGAATGCCGGGCCGGGCGTCCCGGTCAGCCCGGCCGCCCAGGATCCGCCGCAGCATGCCCACGTCATGCCCGGTGACCGGGCCCCGCTAACCGCACTGCCCGCAGTAATGGCCGGGATGGCCGGGGTGGTAGCTGACCCTCTTTTCATCACGTACTGACGCGGCTGACGCGGCGTGGGGTCAGCTGGCCCCGGCCGGGCGGCGCAGCGGGTAGTCCAGGTAGCCGCGGGCCCATTTGCCCACCGGGCTGGTGGACAGCACTTCCCCGATCCACGGGTCGAGCCGGATGCGGTCCACGGTGACCGCGGCGCCCCGGCTGAAGTCATTGCGTATCGGTGGGCCGGTCACGATCCAGCCGTCCTGGCCGACCGCGTTCAGCACCGCGTACCGCTCACCGGGGATCAGGACCCCCAGCTCGACCACGGCCACGACCCGGGCCTGCATGGCGGTGACCAGGATGCCGACCATGTGCTCGGGGGACTGGGTTTCGCTCGGCGCAAGGGCAATGGTCAATAGGGAGGCGTACTCCCATCGCTCGGGCATGGCGTAAGCCTGCCATAGCGTCCCGGCCGGGGGGACCGCCCAGGACCCCCGGCCGCGGCGCCGAGCCGCTAAGCGTCCCGGACGCGCTGATAGGTGAGCAGGGCGAGGTTGTCCCCGACGGCCCGGGCGTGGCCGAGGCGCAGCAGGCTGCGGCCGCTGGTCTCGCCGAACAGGCGCCGCCCGGCCCCGAGCACGACCGGGTAGACCATCAGCCGCAGCTCGTCGGCGAGGTCGTGCTCCAGCAGCGTGTGCACGAGCTGAATGCTGGCGATGACCACGATGTCCCCGGCCAGGTCCTGCTTCAGCTTGGTCACCTCGCTCACCACGTCGCCGTTGAGCACAGTGGAGTTGCTCCACTGCGGCTGGCCGGGAGTTGACGAGACGACGTACTTGGGCAGGCTGTTCAGCCGGTCCGCCCACTCGCCGCTGCGGGACAGCCACCGCGACGCGAAATACGCGTCGCTCCGCCGGCCCAGCAGCAGCGCCTCGGCGCTCCGCGCCTCGGCGAGCCCGGCCTTGGCCCACTCGGCGTGGTCCTTCTCCCCCTGCTGGCTGAACCAGCCGCCCAGCCGGAAGCCCTCCTCGCCGGTCGGGTCCTGGACGACTCCATCGACAGTGATGTTCTCGCTGATAACGATCCTGCCCATGCCGGTTCTCCTCCGGGGTCGCGTGGTCAGCTGCTACTTGTGCTGACCCCGGGAGGCCGGGAGGGTGGGCGGTCACGCCGTGCTGATCCCGGCGCCGGCCGGTTCCCGGGCATTGGGATACTGCTGCCATGCCTCTTACTGGTGACTACCAACCCAGCGCAGCCCCGTGGGCCCGCGATCAGGTCGAGCTTTACGAGCGGTCCGGCGGTACCGAGGGAACCGAGCTGAACGGGAAGCCGGTCATCATCCTGACCTCGGTGGGCGCCCGGAGCGGGAAGCTGCGCAAGACCCCGCTGATGCGCGTCGAGCACGACGGCGAGTACGCCGTGGTGGCGTCGCTGGGCGGTGCGCCCAAGCATCCGGTCTGGTACTACAACCTGATTGCCAACCCGCACGTGGAACTGCAGGACCGCGGGGCCAGGAAGGACTACCAGGCCCGGGAAGTGCACGGCGCGGAACGCGACGCCTGGTGGGAGCGGGCCGTGGCCGCGTGGCCGGACTACGCGTCCTACCAGGAGAAGACCACCCGGACCATCCCAGTCTTTGTGCTCACCCCGGCCGGCGGGTAGCGGCCGCTGCCCGGTCACCGCGGCCGCGAGTGGGCCGCCGGCCCGCCCGCGGCCCGGAGTCAGCCGCCGATCGCGTTCAGCTCCGGCAGCACGTCGGCGGGCAGCCGCAGCCCGGCGCCGGCCACGTTCTCCCGCAGGTGGGCCACGGACGACGTGCCCGGGATCAGCAGCATGTTCGGTGACCGCTGCAGCAGCCAGGCCAGGGCCACGGCCATCGGGGACGCGCCGAGCCGCTCCGCGACCTGGTCCAGCTCACTGGACTGCAGCGGCGAGAAGCCGCCCAGCGGGAAGTACGGCACGAACCCGATGCCCTGCTGCGCGGTGAGATCGACCAGGGCGTCGTCGCCGCGCCGGGCGAGGTTGTAGAGGTTCTGCACGCACACGACCGGGGCGATGGACTGCGCTTCGGCGAGCTGGCCGGCTGACACGGTACTGAGGCCGAGGTGCCGGATCAGCCCCTGCTGCTGCAGCTCGGCCAGCGCCCCGAACTGCTCAGCGATCGAGCCGGGCTCGGGATCTTCCACGCCGCCCACCCGCAGGTTGACCACGTCGAGCACGTCGAGGCCGAGGTGCCGCAGGTTGTCGTGCACCTGCTCGCGGAGCTCGGCTGGGGTCCGGGCGTGCGGCCAGCCGCCGGTTTCGTCCCGGCGCCCGCCCACCTTGGTCACGATGTGCAGATCGTCCGGGTACGGCGCGAGTGCCTCACGGATGAGCTCGTTGGTGACGTACGGCCCGTAGAAATCGGCCGTGTCGATGTGGTTGATGCCGAGATCCACCGCCGTGCGCAGCACGGCGATTGCGGCGTCGTGGTCCTTGGGCGGCCCGAACACCCCGGGGCCAGCCAGCTGCATGGCGCCGTAGCCAACGCGGGTGAGTTCGAGATCAGCGACCCGGAACCGGCCGCCGGGCAGATCATGAGATGCCATGGCGTCCTTCCTGCCCACGGAACGGGCCCGCGAACAGGGCCCGCCAACAGGGCCCACCATGCACCCGGCGCGGCAGCGCAGCCAGCGCCCCCGTGATCCTGGGGCCAGCAGGACCAGGATGCGCCCCGCCCGGCCCTAGACTGAACAGATGACCAGGCCAAACGTGCGGCACGGGGCGCTGGGTTCTGACCGGGCGCAGCCGCTCGCGCTGCTCCAGCCGCTCGTACTGCCCCAGCCGCTCGTACTGCCCCAGCCGCTTGCCGCGACGGGGCGGGCGGATCTGCCGGGTGCCCGGAGTACCGTCCCGGAGCAGTGATCAGCTGGCGGCCTGCGCGGCCTGCGCGGCATCGGCCCCGAGATAGTCGCGGGGGCCTCGGACAACGATCCGACCAACGTGGGCACGGCGGCGGTGGTCGGGGCCCAGAGCATGTACCGGCTGTCCTGGGCGGCGCTGCTCGTCGCCCCGCTGCTCGGCGTGGTGCTGGCCATCGCCGCGCAGCTGGGCATGGTCAGCCGGCGGCGACCTGCAGTCGCTTACGGTCAGGCGGTTCGGCCGCGGCGTGGCCGGCGTCCTGCTGGTCTCGGTGCTGGTGGTCAATCTGGTCACCATCGCAGCCGACCTGCAGGCGGGCGCGGCCGGCCTGGGGCTGCTGGCCGGGGTGAGCGCGCGCTGGCTGGTGCTGCCGCTGGCCGCCGGGCTGGCCGGGCTGCTGCTGGCCGGCCGGTACGGCCAGGTGACCGCCGTACTGCGGTGGGCGCTGCCGGGCTTCCTGGCCTTCACCGCGGCGGCGGTGCTGGCCCGGCCGGACTGGCCCCAGCTGCTGCGGGCCAGCCTGGTACCGGCCCTGTCGCTGCGGCCCGGTGAGCTGACCGGCGCCGTGGCACTGCTCGGCACCACGCTAACCAGCTACGTCTACGTGTGGGAGACCGTGCAGCGGGGCGCCGAGCAGGCACCGGACTCCCGGCCCGCCGGTAACCAGCTGACCCGGGCCCGGGCCGGCGCGGCTGCGGGCGCGGTGTTCACCGCGGTGATCCTCTGGTCCATGCTGGTCGCCTCGGCGGCCACGCTCGGCCGGCACCATCAGGCCGCGGCCTCGGCCCAGGATGCCGCCCAGGCGCTGCGCCCGCTGGCCGGGCCACTGGCCGGCCGCCTGTTCGCCAGCGGGCTCGTGGTGTCGGCGGTAGTCGCGCTGCCCGTGCTGATGGCCAGCACCGCCTACATGACCGGCGCCCAGTTCGACTGGCGCCGCGGCCTGTCACAGCCGGTCCGCCAGGCCCGCCGGTTCTACGCGGTCATGGCCGTGCCGGCCGGGCTGGCCGTCGCCGTCACCCTGGCTGGCGTCCCCGTGCTGCCCATGCTCGTGGCGGCCAGTGTCATCGGCGGGCTGGCCACCCCGGTCGGCCTGGTCATCCTGATCCGGCTGGCCCGCGATCAGCAGGTCATGGGCGGCCGGCCCATCTCCCGGCTGCTGGCCGCGGCCGGCTGGGCCGTCACCGCCGTAGTCGGCGGCCTGGGGGTCGCGCTCATCGTGGGCGCCGTCATCCGGTGAGCGCGGCGAGGATGTCGGGCGCCGCGTCCAGGATGGAGAAGTGGCCCTGGCCGGGGTGCAGCTGGAACTTCGCGCCCGGGATGGCCGCGGCGAACAGCTCGGCATGCCCGACCGGGACCGTCGTGTCAACGTCCCCATGGTGAACCCACGTCGGCACCTGGACCGACCCGAGGTCGAACCCCCACGGCCGGGTCAGCACCCGCAGGTCCTGGGCCACGCCCGCGCTGCCCCGGCGGAACGCCTCGACATAGTTACTCAGGAACGGGTGGCGCACGCCCGGCTGACCGAGCGCGCGGCGGTCCACCCCGGGCAGCTCGCTGCCGGCCAGCCGCAGGAACAGCTGCGGCGCGGGCCGCGCCAGCGTGGCCAGCCGGCCGAGAAACCAGCCGCCGAACGCGGGCAGCTGCCGGGCGATCTCCAGGGACAGCCGCTCCCCGGTGGCCATGCCCCGGGTGGGCCACCCAGGCGAGCCGAGCGGCGAAATGAGCATCAGGCTGCGGACCCGGCCGGGCAGCGGGACTGCGCAGGCCGCGGCGAACGGGCCGCCGCCGGAGACCCCGAGCACGGCCACCGGGTCCGCCCCCAGCGCGTCCAGGACCAGCGCGGCATCCGCTGCCCAGTCGGTGAGCTGGCTCAGGTAGCGCGGATCGGTCCGGCCGATACCGGGCCGGTCCGGCGCGCAGATCCGCAGGCTCAGCTGCCCGGCCACACCGGCCAGCTGGTATGCCGACAGCCGCGAATCAGCCAGCCCGTGGCAGAACAAGACTGGTGCCCCGTCCCCACCACCTCGCAGGCGATCACAGTCCCGTCACCCCGGCGCACGTCCATCCCCACCTCATCGCTCGCGCCCGGGGTGGCGCATGGTCAGCGAGGCGGATCGGAGCTGGCGCGGACGGCCACGGTGAAGACATGTTCTTCGGGCCGACGGCGCGCCCATCGGCGACGCCGCGGCCGGCCGTCGTACTACTGGCCCGGGCCGGAGCCCGGCCAACGCTGACACCGCGCCAGCACCGATCAGCGGGCACCAGGC
Organism: uncultured Actinomycetes bacterium; assembly: GCA_963834515.1. Classification (GTDB taxonomy): domain Bacteria; phylum Actinomycetota; class Actinomycetes; order Streptosporangiales; family Streptosporangiaceae; genus RYN-230. The sequence continues at coordinate 1,776,591 of CAWICB010000007.1, forward strand.
CGGGCCTGGGCAGCGGCCCGGTGACCGCCCTGATCGCTGGTGCTGAACCCGGTCAGCCGGGCAGCATGCCGCTGACCAGCGCCTGCCAGATCTGGTCGCTGACGAATCCGTCCTGCTGCAGGCCGAGCCCCTTCTCGAAGCCCTTCACCGCGGCGTCGGTGTTGGGCCCGAAGATGCCGTCTATGGCGAGCTTCTGCTTGCGGAACACGAACTCTTCCTGCACGCCGCGGACGGCGTAGCCGCTGGCCCCCTCCTTTACCTGGAATGCCAGCTGGGCCCAGGTCAGCGGGCCCACCTGGCCGTCCTGGGCCAGCTTCTTCTGGGCCTGAAACGCCTTAACCGCCGCGGTCGTCTTTGGCCCGTAGCTGCCGTCAATGGTGACCGGGTGACCGCGCTGGTGCAGCAGGTACTGCACGCTCTGCACCGGGTGCTGGTTGTCCCCCTCCTTGACCAACGGCCATGGCTTGATCGTGGTGCTCATGAACTCCCCCTGTGTGGTAGTGGCCCCGTAATGACCCGGGTCCCAGCTCACCACAATGAGCAAGCTCCCGGCTACCCACCGGGGCCAAAATCACCCGGATTGGACACTCGGCAGATGCCCGCCAAACCACCGTGGCAAGGGTCATCGGCTCCGCTGGATACCGCGCCTACCTGCGGGAATGGCTCAGCCGAGCTTGTGCCCGTGCTGCCGGGCGAGATCCTCGAGGATGGCTTGGGCCTTGGATTTGTCGCCCTGCAGGGCACGCAGTTCGGCCCGGGGCAGCTGGGTGACCATGGTCCACGGGTTCCGTTCCGAGCGCCCGTCGACCTTGGTCAGCCGGTAGCACACCTGCCCGTCGACGCGCATGACCCACTCGAAGGACATCACCGCCAGCGCGCTGGCGGAGTTGCTGCTAACCCGGGCGATGACCTTCGGGGCGATCAATGCCATCCGTTTGCCCTCCTCGCCGGGTGACCCCTCCGGCGATGAAGTCCCGCACTTCCCGGGCCCGGGTCACGTTCGTATGGCCAGGAGTGAGGCTACCCGGTACGCCTGCAAAGGATTGCACGACCGGGCCGGCTGTCAGGAAAATCACAGCCGCACCACCGGCCATCGCCGGGCCAGGCCGGTCCAGCGAAAGACGCGATGTATCTTGCTGATCCGAAAGACGCGATGTATCTTGACCGCAATAGCGGCACCGCCAGGACCCCGAAGGCGGGACGGGCATGTTCGAACGATTTACCGATCAGGCGCGGCGGGTGCTGGACCTGGCCCAGGAAGAAGCCCGGCTGCTTAACCACAATTACGTCGGCACCGAGCACGTCCTGCTCGGCCTCATCGGCGAAGGCGAGGGCGTGGCGGCCCAGGCCCTGGAGTCGCTGGGGATGACCCGGCCGGCGGTGCGCCAGCAGGTCGAGGACGTGGTTGGCCGCGGCCAGCAGGCCGTGCCCCGGCATATCCCGGTCACCCCGCGCGCCAAGAAGGTCCTCGAGCTTGCCCTGCGCGAAGCGCTGCAGCTCGGGCAGCACTACATCGGCACCGAGCACCTGCTGCTCGGCCTCATCCGTGAAAGCGAGGGCGTGGCCGGGCAGGTGCTGGTGGGCCAGGGTGCGGATCTGGACCAGATCCGCCAGCAGGTGATCCGGCTGCTGCATGGCGCTGAGGGGCAGACTAGGCGGACGGCCCGGCGGGCCTGGCCAGGCCAGGGGGGCGGCCAGGCACGGGGGCGGCGGCCGGCGGTTCTGGACCGCGTCGAGTCCATCGATACCCAGCTGACGGCTATCGGCCAGCGCCTGGGCGCCGGGCCGGAGCTGCGCGGCCTCGACCAGCAGATCGCGCAGGCCCGCCGGGGCAAGGAAGCGGCCGCTGGCCAGGAGGACTACGAGGCTGCGGCGGCGCTGCGGGACCGGGAACGGCGGTTGCTGGCGGACCGGACCGCCCGCCAGCAGGCGTGGGCGGCGGAGCATCTGGATCTGGCCGCCCTGACCGCCGAGCTGCACCGGCTAGCCGAGGAGGTTGGGCAGCTCCGCGAGCTGCTCCGTGAGCCCGGCACGGGACCGCGCGACAGCGCCGCCTGATAGCCGGCCCCGGGCCGCACCACCGGCCACGGCTAGCTGGGCCCCGCCTTCATGGCGCGGGCGCTCAGCATGTCGCAGCTCCACTGGCTGAGCTCGGTCGAGCTGCTCCGCGGTCGGCGGCAGGCCGGGCAGCCGCTCGGTGTGCTCGGCCTTCATGCCGTCCAGCACGTCCTCCAGGAAGCTCACCAGGCCGTGCCACGGATCAGGGTCGGCCAGGGCGCGCTCCGCGAACGCGCGGCGCCGGGCGTACCAGCCACAGAACAGCGCCGCCACGAGCTGATCCGTGGTGAAGTTGCGGTGCACGGTGGCGTTGCCCAGCCCAGGCCGCCGGGCGATCTCGATCAGGCTGACGCTCAGCCCGTCGTCAGCGTAGGCCTGGGCGGCGGCAGCCAGGATCCGGTCCCGATTCTCACGCGCGTCGCGCCCGCGGCGCGGCCGTGGTGACCATCGTGTTCGCCGGCCTGACGATCCGGGCTGCAGGAGCCGGCCCGTCGAGGTCGCCCCAGCCGCCAGCCGCCAGCACGACCGCCGATATGAGCCATGGTTGAGACCAACGCCGGACGCTGCTGATCGCGGTCCCGGCCCGGGCCGACCGCGGTGTTCCTGCTGGCCACCCCGCTCGCCTCGGCCGGCCTGATGCTGCGCTGGCTTTGCTTGCTTAACGCCACCTGGCGCGGCCCGCCGCGGCGCGCCGGATCACCCCCGGTAGCTAGGTAGAGTGCGCACGTAGACCCAGCCCCACCACGGATGTGGATCCCGGTCCCTGGCGCGGTGCCGCCGGGCCGGCCAGGATTATGTGCGGCGCGCACACAGGAGGACACAACGGTGGACAATTCGAGCGATTTCTGGGCGGACGTAAGCATGGTCGTGGTCTCGCCGGTCGCTATCGCGGCGGGGCTGGCCAAGGGCACTTATGACGCCTCGACTGATAACGGCGGTTTCGCCGAGGGATTCACGGCGGCCGCGACTCCGGTCATCAAGAAGGGCCGGGAATTTGGCTCGGAGCACGGGCCGGTCATCACCCGGGGCGTCGTGACCGGCGCCGCCGGGGCGCTCGGCGCCCGCATCGTGCAGGCCGGGCTGCGCCACCTGAGGCTCTGACCGCGCCGCCGGCCAGCGCGGCGGCGGTGTTCAGCCGCGCCGCGCGAGACCGGGCAGCCCACCACGACCGCGCCGCCCCGGCGGGGTGGGCCAGTTCCTCCCGCTGGCCGCCGCGGCCGCGCTGACCACCGCCACCGGGACACCAGCCGCCGGCTGATCCTGTGGGCACTCCTGTGGGCCGGTACGTGTGGTACGTCCGGGCCGCTCTGGCGACGGTGGAACTAGCCAGCTGACATGGGAGGCACCGGCGATGAGTGAAACGCAGACTTGGCGAGTTCCCCGGGTGCGCGCGGCCCGCAAGCGGACAGCGACGGCGAGCCGCGGGGACGGCCGCCACCGGCGGACCGGGCTCCGGTTCTGGACCTTGCTGAACGCCCAGGCGCTGCTGAACGGTGCGGCCGGATCTCCGGGCAGCGCCGTCGCGGCCGAGGACGATCACCGGCGGCTGGCCGGGCCGCGGGCGAACTGACGGCGCGGGCGGGCAGACGGCCGGTCACAGGCCGCGCTCGAGCAGCGTGTCCCGCACCCGCTGGGTGTCCGGGACCCCGAGGTCCTGATAGATCTCCAGGGCCTGCCGCAGGTGCGTGGCGGCGTCGCCCGGGTCCCGGTCCAGCACGCTGCGGCCGATCCCTTCCAGAGCCCGGGCTTCCTCGAGCCGGGTGCCGGCCGCCCGGGCGATGGCCAGTGCCTCACCGTACTGGCGCCGGGCCGCTTCGGTGGCCGCGGTGCGCAGCGACAGCTCGCCGAGGCTGATCAGCGCCATGGCCAGGTCGTGCCGCGAGCCGAGGTCGCGGCACAGCTCGACCGCCTGAGCCGCGCTGCGGGCGGCGGCCGGGTAGTCCCCGGTCAGCTGCTGCACCTGGCCCAGCCCGTCGAGGGCACGCGCCTGGCCGAGCCGGTCGCCGAGGGCACGGAACAACGCCAGGGACTGGCGGTCGTTGTCGGCGGCGGCCGGGTAGTCCCCGCTGAGCTGGTGCGCCCAGCCGAGTTCGGCGAGGACGTCGGCCTCATCGAACTTGGCGCCCACGCGGCGGAACAGCGCCAGGGCCCGCTCCAGGCTGGCCACCGACGCCGGGTAGTCCCCGGTCATCAGCTGCACCAGGCCCAGATCGGAGAGTGACACGGCCTCCGCGAGCGGGTCGCCGGCCTGGCGGGCCAGCGCCAGGGCCTGCCGGTGGCTGGCCGCGGCAGCCGGGTAGTCTCCCGTTTCCATCTGCGCCAGGCCCAGGTGATTGCGGGCGTAGACCTGGCCGGGAAGATCGCCGAGGTCGCGGAACAGCTCGATCGCCTCGGTCAGGCTGGCGGTGGCGGCGCGGTAGTCGCCGACCAGTTCCTGCAGCAGGCCCAGCTCGTCCAGCACGCCGGCCTGACCGAGGCGGTCACCGGCCTGGCGGGCGGCGGACAGGGCGGTCTGATACTGGCCCGCGGCCTGGGCCCAGTGGCCGCGGGCGCGCAGGAACCCGCCCATCGCGGTGGCGATCGCGATGGCGTGCCCAGGCATCGCCGTGGCCGCCGCGTACTCCACCGCCGCGTGCAGGTTGGCGCGCTCGGCTTCCAGCCAGGCCGCGGCCTGCTCCGGGCTGGCCACCGGTGGCGCGCTGGCCGGCGGTGGCCCGGGCGGTGGGCGGCGGCCGCCGACCGTGGTCCAGGTCGCGATGTGCCGGCCAGCGGCCGCGGCGACGTGCGCGTAATAGGACACCAGCCGGGCCACCGCGGTGGCCGCGGCCGCGGTATCCCCGGCCGCGGCCAGCCCGCGGGCGTAGTCGCGCAGCAGGTCGTGCAGCAAGTAGCGGCCGGCCGCGGGCTCGGTGAGCAGGTGGTGGTCATACAGCCCGTCGAGCTGGGCCCGGGCTTGGTCCAGGCTGGTGCCGTCGAGGGCAGCCGCGGCATAGGCGTCGAGGTCCGGGCCCGGGGCCAGGCCGAGCCGGCCGAACAGCCGCTGCTGGCCCGCGGTGAGGTCCTGGTGGGACAGGTCGAACGCGGCCGCTACCGACAGGTTCTCGGCCTGCATGACAGCCAGCCGGTCGCGGGCCGCCGCCAGGCCCGCGGCCAGCTCGGCCCCGGTCCGGGCCGGGTGATGCCGCAACTGGGTGGCCAGCATCCCGATGGCCAGCGGCAGGTACCCGCACAGCCGGGTTATCTGCTCGGCCGGCCCCGGCCCGGTGGCCCGGCCCGGCGGCGCAGCCGCATCCGGCGCGGCAGCCAGGCCCGGGCGGCCGGCCAGCCGGGCCAGCAGGGCCACCGCCTCGTCCGGTGACAGCGTGCCCAGGCTGATCACCGTGGCATCCTCCAGCGCGGTCAGCCGCCGGCGGCTGGTGACCAGGACCAGGCTGCCGGCCGTGCCGGGCAGCAGCGGCCGGACCTGTTCGTGCCCGGCCGCGTCATCCAGCACGAGCAGGATCCGCTGGCCCGCGATGTGGTCACGCCACCGGGCGGCGCGGGCCGTCAGCCCGGGCGGGATGTGCTGCTCGGCGACACCGGCCGTGAGCAGCAGGCTGGCCAGCGCGCCAGCCGGGGTGACCGGCCGCTGGCCTGGGGTGTGCGCGTGCAGCGGCAGGAAGAACTGGCCGCCCGGGAAGCTCCCGGCCAGCCGGTGCGCAGCGTGCACCACCAGGGACGTCTTGCCGATCCCGGCCATCCCGTCCACCACGCAGATTCGTGGCGCCCCGGATTCCGCCGCCGGGCCGGCCAGCGAGCCCAGCAGCTGGGCCAGTTCCGGCTCACGGCCGGTGAAGCTGCCGATGTCCCGGGGCAGGCTCCGGGTGGCGGTCACCACCGGCCCGCTGGCCACCCCGTCCGGGCGGGCCGCCAGCACGTCCGCGGCCGGCGCCCGCCCCCGGGCCGCCGCCACGAATAGCACCCGGACCGGCCCGGACAGGCCGAGCGCGTCAGCCAGCAGCACCGCGGTGTCCTTGCGCGCGGTGCGGTTGATGCCCCGCTCCAGGTCACTGACTGACCGGGGGCTCAGGCCCGCGGCGTGGGCCTGTTCCTCCTGGGTCAGCCGGGCCCCGGTCCGGAACTGCCGAAGCAACCCGGCGAAACTCAGCGCAGGTTCGGCCACCGTTCCATCGTCTCGCATCAGCCACCGTACCTGGGCCGGACGCAGCGGGCCGCCCAGCTGGTGGCTGGGCGGCCCGCTGCATACTGGCTGGCCCGCCGCTAGCGCAGCACGGGGACCATCCCGGTGATGGCACCCGCGGCGTTGCTGCTGGTCCCGGGGACCGGCCTGGGCAGCGGCTGGCACGTCTTGTCCCACGCCGCGTTGGGCTTGCGGGGCGGCAGGACGCCGTTGGCCAGGTAGTTGGCGATGGTGTTGTCCACGCACAGATCACCGGACAGCGAGTCAGCGTGCGTGGTGCCGCCCGGCTCGGCCAGCAGCACCGAGTGCGGGAACAGCTTGCGGACCTCGAGGCTGCCCTCGAACGGGGTGGCCGCATCCAGCGTCTCGTCGATCAGCAGGGCACTGTGGATGCCGTTGCCGTTGATCTGCATCGGGGTCTGCCGGGAGGCCGGGGCCGGCCAGTGCAGGCACGGGGCGTTGAACCAGGCGTTGTCCCAGGTCTCGAACGGGGCGATCTTGTTGACCCGGTGGTTGTCCCGGCTCCACACCGCCCAGCTGGTCGGCCACTGCACGTCGGTGCACTGCACCGCGTTGTAGACGGCGAACTCGTTGTCGTTGCCCGGGGTGTCGGTGGCCTGGTACAGGCTCACCAGCGTCGCGCCGGCCTTCTTGCTGTGTGTGCTGGCCCAGTTCGCGAACGCGCTGCCGAGCTGCAGCCAGGTCTGCTCGTAGTACCCGGCCTCGAGGAAGATGTCCACCCACTCGTCCGGGCCGACCTGACCCTGAACCGGGTGCTTGGCCAGCCGGGCCTTCTCAGCGTAGAAGCGGTTCTGCACCGCTTGCTCGGTCCGGCCCAGGTGGTAGTACGAGTGGTACTTGGCCAGCCAGCCGAACCAGATCTTGATGTTCCGGTTGAACGCGATGTCCTGGTTCAGGTTGGCCTGGTACCACACGTTCCGCGGGTCCACATTGCTGTCCATGATCAGCCGCCGGACGTGGCGGGGGAACAGGGTCGAGTAGACCTGGCCCAGGTAGGTCCCGTAGGAGAACCCGTAGTAGGTGATCTGGCGCTGCCCCAGGGCGGCGCGGATGCTGTCCATGTCCCGGGCCGCGTTGACCGTGGTCATGTTGCGCAGCAGCGCCGACTGCGCGGCGCTGTGCGTGGCGCACCGCTGATCGTACCGGGCGCTACGGCGCAGCCAGTAGTTCAGGATCTGCTTGGTCACCGGGTTGTAGTTCTCCCGGTCGCCGCTGAAGTAGAACGGCGCACAGGTGAGCGCGGGCACGCTGGAGCCGACACCGCGCGGGTCGAACCCGATCCAGTCGTAGTCCGCCACCGCCGCCCGGTCCGCCTTCGAGCCCTCGGCCTTGAGCTGGTCGATCAGGAAGACGTTCAGGTCAAGGCCGCTACCGCCCGGGCCACCGGGGTTGGTCAGGATGACGCCCTGGTAGTCCTTGGCGCTCGAGGTGTGCTTGATCCGCGAGACGGCGATGTGGATGGCCGGCCCGGCCGGGTCGCTGTAGTTGAGCGGGACGGCCAGCATGGCGCACTCCGCGCCGGCCTGGCGCAGGTCACTCTCGGCACACTTGCCCCACTTCAGGGCTTTGCTGGCGGCCGGCGCGGCGGTGCCTGCCACGGCAGGCACCGCGGTGGCCAGGCCACCGGCCAGCATGCTGGCAGCGGCCGCTACGGCGAGCAGTCTCTTCATTCCTGGGGCTCCTCCTGGCTTCCTGGCCAAACTCTTCAGTGCGCACATGGTGAACGGGCCCGATTCTCCGGTACAAAGCGTGGATAAACAGAAGATTCTCTGGCCCCGGCGTTACCCACTTGTTACTGGAAGCGGGTCCCAGCCCGGGTCAGCCGGCCCCCCGCTGAGGGTGGTGATCACGAGGTCGGCGACCGCGGCCATCCCGGCCGCGTTGGGGTGATACGGCGCGCCGCCGCGCAGCGAGAGGTGGAACCGCCGGGTCCACGGCTCCGCCGACCAGGCATGGTGCCCGGATGAGGCCGCCCCGGCAGCTACGAACTGCCAGCCGCTGGCCTGTGCCGCGGCCTGGGTCGTGCTGGCCAGCCGGGCGGCGATGGCCCGTCCCCACGCTGCGACCGGGGTGGGCGGTGGCCCGCTCCGGCCGACGCCTTCGGGCGGCAGGATGGTCAGGTAGGCCACGGCCAGCACCTGGCAGTCCGGGGCCCGGTCGCGCAGCCGCCGCCCGATCTCGGCCAGGTTGCGGGCCAGCTGGCCGAAGCGATCCTCGGTGGCCTGCGGGTCGGCGAACCCGGCCGCCCGGGCCTGGACCGACGGCACCGCCCGCAGCGGCCGGGGCAGGCTGGTCAGCACGAGCCGGGGCAGATAGCCGACGTCGTTGCCGCCGGCCGTGATCGTGACCAGCCGGGTGCCCTGGGTGACCGCGTCCAGCTGGGCGGGCTGGCCGGCCGCCGACCGGTCCAGGATGTCGCTGGTCGTCGCGCCGGAGTAGGTCACGTCCACCAGGTCCAGGCCGAGCGCCCGGGCGACCAGATGCGCATAATTGCCCGACGAGCGGCCCGCCCGGCGCGGGCTGCCGGGATCCCGGGGCGGGATGCCCGGGCCCGCGGCGAACGAGCTGCCCATGGCCACATAACGGCTACCCGCCGGAATCCGCATCCCGCTCTCCGTCCCACAGCCTGGCCAGCCCGCGCTGAATGACAGTGCCGGGTCCATGATCGCAGTCGCCCGCCCGGGCGTTAAGCAGCGTGGGCGCCCTGGGCAGCACGGCGTGTCATGATCGGGTGAGCGAAGGGGGTGCGGTGCAGTACGAGACGATGGCCGAGGCCTACCGCGACCTGGAGCAGGCCAGCGGCCGGCTGGCGCTGACCGCCCGGCTGGCCGGCCTGCTCGCGGCCACCCCGGACGGCCTGCTGCCCACGGTCTGCTACCTGTGCCAGGGCCTGATCGCGCCGGAGTTCGCGGGCATCGACCTCGGCCTGGCCGAGAAGCTCGCGGTCCGGGCCGTGGCCACGGCCACCGGCCGTACCGCCGCGGAAGTGGCCGGCCAGGTGCGGGAGACCGGCGACCTCGGCCAGGCCGCCGAACGGCTGCTGCTGGCCGGGACCGGGACCGGGACTGAGGCCGGGGCCGGGACCGGGACTGAGGCCGGGGCCGGGAGCGGGCCCGAGGCCGGGGCCGGGACCGGGACTGAGCGGGCGGGCGCCCTGACGGTCACTGAGGTGGTCGCCGCGCTGCACGAGATCGCCGCGGCCGAGGGGGCCGGCGCACAGGGCCGCAAACTGGACCTGCTCGGCGGGCTGCTCACCCGGGCCACCCCGGTGGAGGCTCGCTACCTGCTGCGCCTGGTCACCGGCGGGCTACGGCTGGGCATCGGCACACCCACCATCCTGGACGCGCTGGCCCAGGTGCACGCGGGCGGGAAGGCTGGCCGGCCAGTACTGGAACGCGCCTACAACATCTGCTGCGACCTGGGCCGGGTCGCCGCGGAACTGGTCGCGGGCGGGCTGCCCGCGGTAGAGCGGATCCAGGTCCGCCCGGGCAGTCCGGTCCGGGTCATGCTCGCGCAGCGGCTGTCTGACGCGGGCGAGATCCTGGCCAAACTGGGCGGCGAATGCGCGGCCGAGTACAAGTACGACGGCGTCCGGGTCCAGGCGCACCGCACCGCGGACGGGGAGATCGAGCTGTACACCCGGCGGCTGGAACGGGTCAGTAGCCAGTTCCCAGACGTCGTCGAGCTGCTCCGCGCCGGGCTGCGGCCGGGCGAGGCGATCCTGGAGGGCGAGGTGGTGGCCTACGACGCCGCCGCGGGCGAGCTGCGCCCGTTCCAGGAGGTCATGTTCCGCCGGCGCAAGTACGGCATCAGCGAGGCCGTGCGCGATGTGCCGGTCGGCCTGTTCTGCTTCGAGCTGCTGTACGCCGACGGCGAGGACCTCACCCAGCTGCCCTATCCGGAGCGCCGGGCCCGGCTGGCTTCAGCCATCACGCCAGCCGCCCAGCTGCGGCTGACCACGGCCACCCAGGTGGCCACGCCGGCCGAGCTGGACGCCGCGTTCGAGCAGGCCGTGACCGAGGGTTGCGAAGGGCTGGTGTGCAAGTCGGTCAGCCCGGCGGCCAGCTACCGGGCGGGCGCCCGCGGCTGGCTGTGGATCAAGCTGAAGCGGGACTACCGCACCGAGCTGTCCGACACTGTGGACCTGGTGGTGGTCGGCGCGTTCGCCGGGCGGGGCCGCCGCCGCGGCGGGTACGGCGCGCTGCTGCTGGCCGCCTACGACCCGGACGCCGGCGTGTTCGCCGCGGTGTCCAAGTGCGGCACCGGGTTCTCCGACGCCGACCTGGCCGCGCTGCCGGAGCGGCTGGCGCCGCTGGCCCGGGCCGGCCTGGCCCGGGTGGACGCCCGGCAGCAGCCTGACGTGTGGTTCGAGCCCGGGCTGGTGCTGGAGATCCTGAGCGCCGAGCTGACCCTGTCCCCCAACTACCGGGCCGGCTGGGGGCAGATCCACCAGGACGCCGGGCTGGCCATGCGGTTCCCGCGGTTCACCGGCCGGTGGCGCGACGACAAGGCCGCCACCGATGCCACCACCACCGGCGAACTGGTCAGCGTGTACCGCGCCGCGCAACGGGCACCCCGCTGAGCGTGCCCGCGACGGATGATGATGCCCCCGCAACCGTCGCCCCGGTTTGTGATGTTGACTTGGCCGACACGGGGATGTCGGCCAAGTCAACATCACAAACGGTGTAAGCCCGGAATGTCACAGGGTGGTGGCAGCCTACTCACGTGGGAAGCTTGCCGGGCTCCGATCAGACTGCACTGCGCCGGTTGCTGCAGAAGCAGGACCATGTTCTGTCCCGCGCTGAGGCGCTCGGGTGCGGGTTGACGGACCGTCAGCTGCGGTACCGCATCCGTCCAGCGGGGCCATGGCAGCGGTTGCTGCCTGGGGTGTACCTAACCGTGACCGGAACCCCCACCCGGCGGCAGCGGGAGATCGCCGCGCTGCGCTATGCCGGCCCGGGCAGCATTCTCACCGGCGTCGCTGCGTTACGCCTGCACGAGGTCAGGGCGCCGGACAGCGGCGTACTCACCGTGCTCATCCCGCGCGGCCGGGCCCGGGAAGACCGGTCGTTCGTCCGGGTGTGGCCGACGACGCGGATGCCGGGATACGTCTGCGTGGATGGGGCGGTGGAGTTCACTTTGGTCGCCCGCGGTATCGCGGACGCGGCCAGAGAGCTGCGCAGCTTCCGGGACTTCCGCGCGCTGGTGGCCAGCGTCGTGCAACAGCGTCAGTGCAAAGTGGACGTGCTGGCCCGGGAGTTAGCGGCCACGCCGATGCGGCACTCGGGCTGGCTGCGGCGAGCGCTGGCTGAAGTAGCGGACGGGGTGCGGTCAGTGGCCGAGGGCGATCTGCGGGACTTGATCATCCAGGCCGGGCTGCCCAAACCGATGTTCAACGCCCGTCTGCTGGCCAACCAGGTCTTCATCGCGGTGGCCGACGCGTGGTGGCTGCAATCCGGAGTAGCGGTGGAGGTGGATTCGCGGGAGTGGCATCTGTCGCCGGAGGACTGGGAACGCACCCTGGCACGGCACGCCCGGATGAGTGCCCACGGGATCATCGTGCTGCACTTCACCCCGCACCAGATCCGCACCCGGCCTGGCCAGGTAGTCAACGACATCACCGCCGCGCTACGTGCTGGGCAGCAGCGTCCAGCACTGACACTACGGGCGGTGCCGACGGCCGCCTGATCTACCGGCTTGACTTGAAGTGAGCTTTAGGTTGCAAGTTGGGGAGATGTCATTCAGCGACGACGAACTGAGCTACCTGGCGACGCAGCGGCTGGGCCGGCTGGCCACCATGCAGCCCGACGGCACACTGCAGGTCAATCCGGTGGGGTTCGGGCATAATCCCGGCACCGGGACGATCGACATCGACGGGTTCAACATGGCGGCCAGCCGCAAGTTCCGCAACGTGGCCGAGAACGGCCGGGTGGCGTTCGTGGTCAACGACATCGCCTCGGTTGACCCGTGGCGGGTGCGCTGTGTCGAGATCCGCGGGCACGCTGAGGCCATCTCCGGGCCGGCCGATTCGGCGGCGCCGGTCGGCGGCGCCATCATCCGGATCCATCCCGGCCGGATCCTCAGCTTCGGGCTGGCTGAGCCGGATGATGACGGTCACGGCCCCGGCCCAGAGCGCCAGGCCGCCGGTTAACCGCAGCGGCCCCGGTCCGGCCGTCCAGGCCGGCCGGGGTCAGGCCGGGCCGGGTCAGGCTGGCGGCTGGCCGGCCTGCACGTCGATCGGCGCGCTGGCCGCCGGTGCCGGGCCGATCGGGCGATGCCCGGGCAGCGCGATGAGCGTGACGTCGAGGTCGGCCAGACCCCGGGTGACCTGCGCGCTGGTCGCCGCGCTGAGCGCCACCCGGTACTCGAACGACGCGACGCCGCCCGGGCTGATCAGCTGGATCCCGCCCGGCTCGGTGACCTTGAGATGGTCGGTGCCGAACCCTTCGACGTCGCCAACAACTTCGGCCGGCCAGATTTGGAACTAGCAGCCTTGGGGATATGGGTCCGCAGCCCGCGGTAGAGGCTGAGTCATGACGTGGACCCTGCGAAGGGGGAACGTGATGGGGAAAGAAGCCCGCCTGGCGCTGTTGCTGGCCGCCGCAGCCTGCCTGCTGGCCGTCATGGCCGACTGGCTAGTCACGGAGATCCACCCAAAACAGCAGTAGCCGCCGCACCGGCGGCGGAACCGTCAGCCGTACCCGACGCATCACCGGCGGCGGAACCGTCAGCCGTACCCGACGCATCACCGGCGGCGGAACCGTCAGCCGTACCCGACGCATCACCGGCGGCGGAGCCGCCAGGCGTACCCGAGGTCAGCGAGGATCAGCACCGCCCAGACGACGCTTAGTGCCTTGACCGGTGATGAGCCTGGGTAGTGGGCCGACCACTTGACGGCGGCCCCGGCGGCCAGCGCGGCCTAGCCCGGGCAGTGCAGGTACTGCAGCCGGTTGTGGCGCAGTGGCGGATGCCGCCACTCCGCTAGGGCGGCCCGGCCGGGGAGCGCGCACGTGATGTCCATCCGGTGCGGCGTTTCCAGGAAGATGATCTCGGCCCGGAGCGTACGCCGGTCCAGCCAGCCGCCTGAGGCGGCGACCGGGATGGTGTCGCCATGGCGGTCGGCGGACTCCGACACGGTCCAGCCCGTGGCGCCGACCGGGACCGTCAGTTCGTTGCCGGGCTCGATAAGGGAGAGCTGCCACCCGCCGGCCGCCGGGGCCACCTCGATGGCGGTGAGCGCGGGCCGGACCTGGGCGCTGCCGCCGCCGGGGGCCACGGTGAACGGCCCGGCGGTCCATGGCGCCCAGCCGGCGGGGCCGGCTGGGCCGCGCAGGCGGTCAGTTCCAGGCCTGCGAGCCGGGCGCTGAGCTGGTCTTGCGCGGAGCCCGCCGCAGGCACGCTGGCGCCCAGGCCGGGCAGCAGGTGGGCCCACATGGCGTCAAGCACGGCCTGCATATCGGTGGCGTAGGCGGTGGTGACGATCACCGCCTGCTGCTCAGGCAGGATCACGCAGAACTGGCCGAAGGCGCCGTCGCCACGGTATCCGTGCCGGGACATCCAGAACTGGAAGCCGTAGCCCTGCTGCCAGTCGCCGCTGGGCTGGCCGGAGTTGTCCACCTGCTTCGAGGTCGCCTCGGCCACCCACTTGTCGGGGATGAGCTGGGTACCCGCCCAGCGGCCGCGCTGCAGGTACAGCAGCCCGAGCTTGGCCACGTCCTCGGTGCGGGCATGCAGGCCGCTGAAGCCCTGTTCCCGCCCGGGCGGGAGCGTGTGCCAGCCGACATGCCCGATGCCGAGCGGATCGAACAACCGGGGCCGCAAGTACTCGGTGAGTGGCATCCCGGCGTTGCGCTGGATGATGCTGGCCAGCGTGTATGTGCAGGGCTGGCTGTAGGCGAACACCGTACCCGGCTCCTGGTCGGGCGGGACCAGCAGGAAGCCGCGAACCGGCTCATCCCGGTCGTGCGCGATCGCCTCGGCCAGCATGTCCCGGGTATGGCCGCTGGCCATCGAGGCGACATGGCGGACCCGGACCGCCCGGCTGCGCGGGTCGGTGATGTCGGCGGCAAACTCGGCGAAGTGCGAGACCACCGGGTCGTCCAGCTCCAGCAGGCCCTCGGCCTGGGCGAAGGCCGCCGCGGTGGCGGTGAAGCTCTTGCTCAGCGAGTACAGCAACTGCGGCCGGTCCGCGCTGTACGGCGCCCACCAGCCCTCGGCCACCACGTGGCCGTGCCGCAGCACCATCAGGCTGTGCAGCTCGGCACCTGGGTGCCGGTCCATGGCGTCCAGGAAGCCGAGGATCGCGGCCGGATCGACCTGCTGGTCCGCGGGCGTGCTGCGCGGCAGTGCGTTCGCCATGACGCGAGCCTAGGGGGAACGCGCCGATGGCTGGCAGATGGCCCGGCCAGCCGGCTAGAGCAGGGCGCCCTGCGCCGGCGGCAGCCAGGGCAGCACGACCGCGGCGAGGATCATCGCGCCACCCACGGCGTAGCCGAAAGCCTGGCCGGAGCGCCACACCTTCTCGATGAAGACCACCGCGGTAAGGCCGACCATCCAGGCCCAGTTCATGACGCCCACCGCCACCAGCACCAGCATCAGGCTCCAGCAGCACCCCACGCAGTAGCCGCCGTGATAGACACCGACCCGGATGTCCCGCAGCCGGCCCGAGTAGTTCCCGAAGTGGAGCAGGAAGCCAAGCGGTGAGCGGCAGTGCCGCAGGCACCGCGCCTTGAGCGGGGTGAACTGGTACAGCCCGGCCACGGCCAGGATGACGGCAGCACTCCAGATGGCCAGGCCCGAGGGCGCCCTGCTCATGCCCATCGGGGCCAGCGTGCCAAGCGCACGGGAAAGCCCGAACGCCAGCACACCGAACCCGGCCCAGGCCAGCAGGTAACCGGTGACGAGCAGGGTGGTGCGGCCGGCCGCGGTGCCCTGACCGCGGGAGCGGAGCACGGTCACGTACATCGATGCCACCGGAGCCACCGACGGCAGCATCATGGCCGCCATCATGACTATCCACAGCAGCAGGAACTGGCCGAACTCGAGCCACGGGCCGGCCATCGAGCCCGGCATCCCAGGGCTCTGCCGGATCAGCAGCACCCAGGCGGCGGCCGCGGCAACCAGCAGCCCCGCCCACAGCGCCGGGCTGCTACGCCTGCCAGGCGAACTGGCGGAAGTGGCCATTTTTACCCGTATTGTCGAACGCGAGGCCGTAGTCGGGGTCGCTGTACCGGCCAGTGATGCTGCGGGCGATGGGCAGGCTGGTGCCCATCGGGTGGAACACGTTGACGATCTCCATCACCGCGGCCGAATTCGGCGCCCGCAGGCCCTCGACCTCGAACTCCATGATCCCCGGCACCTCGACCCGCTTACGGTCCCGGCCGGCGGTGAACATGATCGGGACGAACTTCACGCCCAGCTGCTCGCCGACCAGGCCGGCCAGCATTTCCGGCGGGCCGCCCCGCGCGCCGGACAGCACGTCACCGAGTGCCGCGCGCTGTGTTCCGTCCGCGCGTCCGTCGATGTACACGGCCACCCGCCAGCCGCCCTCGGCCATGACCGCGGGTGAATCGACCACCAGCACCGCGTTGAGCCCGTCCAGCCGCACGCCGTCGCAGTGCCCCTCGGTGATGTGCATGGCCAGCGGCACGAGGCAGCGGTCGTTGTCCGCCGGGCCGAGCAGTGATGACGTGATACAGGGGCAGAGGATGTCGCAGTTGCAGTTCTCCAGGTACTCGCCGCTCAGCTGCCATGCCATGGCCGTACCCCCCGGGTCTGAGGCCTGCTGGGACCACGACTGTAACTCCGCGAGGACCCGCCCGAGAAGGGCGCAGCCGCGGCTGGCCGGCCATTCAGTGCACGGGGTGGATGATCCCGGCCGAGGCCAGGCCGTCGAGGATGAGCTGGACAGCGATCGCGGCGATGAGGAAGCCGAACACCTTCTCGGTCACCAGCATGCGGTTCTCGTCCAGCCTGGCGCTGACCTGGTTGGCCCAGCGGAAGACCACGACGTCGATCAGCAGCACGACAACGAGGATGCCGACGGCCAGCGCCAGCACGCTCAGCGACTCCGCCTCCGCGGAGATCGTGACCAGGCCGACGATACCGACGGGATTGAGCAGGTAAGGGACGGCCAGCGGGAACTGGGCCAGCTGCAGCGGATCCTTACCGGCGGTGCGCTCGCTGCCGCCACCCTGGCCGAGCACCATCCACACCGCCAGGACCAGCAGGATCACGCCGCCCGCGATCGACAGCGAGGCAAGACTGAAGTGCAGCAGCGTGCGGAGCAGCTCACCCAGGATGACCAGGCCTACGGCCACCGTGGCCGCAGTGGTCAGCATCTTCCGCCGCACCCGCTGGCTGGTGGCCGGGTCAAGGGAGGCAGTGATTTCCAGGAACGGGACGAGGGCGAGTTTGGGCCCGACCCCGATCAGCAGCACGAGGAAGGTGTCGATCGCCCCGGAGGCGGTGATCGCGGTCTGCTCCATCCGCCAAGTGTGCCGGTAGCGCACCGCCAGCAACAGATTCAGTTCGGCCCGCCGCGCCGTATTTAGCATTACCCAGCGGCACAGACGAACGGTACTTTCGCCAAGTTTGGCCGGATTCCCCCGCGTGTCGTCATGCATTGGGGCGTATCGGGACAGTACTCTCCCCGTGATCATGAAGGCCATGCGGTAACGGGGCGCGCCCATCTATCCGGCGAATTCTGTTACGTGGGGGGAGCAGCTCGATGTATTCGCGGATCCGCTGCAGGCATGGGCGCACTGCCGCAAGGTTCCGGCGTTCAGTTCCGGTCGCGATGGCTATTGCGGCGGCAGCTGCGGCCGTGCTCCCCGCTCAGACGGCGGCAGCCGCGGCCCATCCCGCGTTTGTGCGGCTGACCTATCTCCGGCATTCGTTCGTCGTTCCCCGCGACTGGCGCGTGATCAACCTCCGCGAACACCCGCGAACTTGTGTCCGGTTCGACCGGCACATCATCTATCTGGGCACACCCTCACCTAATCAGGCGTGTCCCAGTTCGGCTATCGGGACCACCGAGGCAATGCTCATCGAGCCCGCCGCGCGGCACGCGGCGCAAGGGGCGGTCGAGAACCCCACGGAAAGACGGATCACGGTCACCACCCGGCGCCTGCACATCGTGGCCACATTCGATAAGCACCCGGAGCAGATCCGCCGGATGCTGGCCAGCGCCGGCCTGCCGCACCCGGCAGATGACCCGGACCGGCCGCAGCCGGCCACCCTGGCCGCCTCGCTCCCGGCCGGGGTGACCAGCTACCGCGGGCTCGGCTTCGACACCTGCACCGCGCCCAGCGAAACCGCCATGCAGGCCTGGCGGGCGCATTCCCCGTACGGGGCAGTCGGGATCTACATCGGCGGCTCAGACTCAGCCTGCGCCCAGCCCAACCTGACCCCCGGCTGGCTGGCCGCCACGGCCGCCCAGGGCTGGCATTTCATCCCCATGTACGTCGGGCCGCAGGCCGCTTTCGGCGAACTGCAGAAGGCGCCGGCCGGCCAGGGAACGGCGGCGGCGAACGACGCAGCCACCCAGGCGGAACAGCTTGGCTTCGGGCCGCAGACCCCCATCTACTACGACATGGAGAGCTACCCGGCCAAGGAGTCCGGGCGCGTCCTGCAGTTCCTGGCCGCCTGGACTACCAGGCTGCACGCGCTGGGGTACCTGTCGGGGGTGTACAGCAGTTCGTCCACGGGCATCTCCGACCTCGCCCGGCAGGCCGCGGCGGGCAACTACCCGGTTCCTGACGTCATCTTCGACGCGCTGTGGAACGGGCAGGCCAACACCCAGGATTCCGTGCTGCAGGCCGGCCAGTGGGCCCATCAGCACCGGGCGCACCAGTACACCGGCAATGTCAGTCAGACGTATGGCGGCACGACGATCGTGATCGATCAGGACTACCTGGACATCGAGCTGCTGCCGAAGTCCTCACCGGACACCCCGGGCTACCCGGCCGGGGCCGCGTCGAGCCGGTACAGCGGGGCGGCGTTCGATACCTGCACCGCGCCCGCACTGGCCGCCATGAGGGCCTGGCGGAGCTCGCCGTTCCACGCGGCCGGCGTGTACATCGGTGGCATCAACCGCGCATGCGGCCAGCCCCACCTCACGGCGAGCTGGGTTACCTCGGTGTCGGAACTGCACTGGCGGCTGCTGCCGCTCTACGTCGGGCTGCAGCCGTCGTGCCGCACCGGGGCTGATCCGGCCGGGGTGGCCAAGAACTCCGCCCTGGCCATCGATGGGTCCATCGCGGCGAGCCAGGGCGCCGCCGCGGCGGACAGCGCCGCCGCCCGGGCCAGGGCCCTGGGCCTGCTCCCGGGGAGCATCATCTATGACTACATCGAGCAGTATTCACCGGCTCACCAGCGCTGCCAGAGCGCTGTTCTGGGCTTTGTCTCCGGCTGGGCGCGGGAACTGCACCGGCTCGGATTCCTGGCCGGGGTGTACGCGTCGCTTGCCTCCGGCGGAGCCGCGGTGGCCAGCCGCTATCCCGTCGCATCGTTCGGCCGGCCGGACGCGATCTGGGTGGCCAGCTGGGACGGGGACCGGTCCCTGACCGGGTGGGCTGGCATTACCGGCCGCCAGTGGGCCCTGCACCAGCGGGCCAAGCAGTACCAGGGCCCGCACAACGCCAGCTATGGCGGCACCACCATCCGCATGGCCAGCGACAATGTGGACGCGCCGGCC
This sequence comes from uncultured Actinomycetes bacterium, assembly GCA_963834515.1. Taxonomy (GTDB): domain Bacteria; phylum Actinomycetota; class Actinomycetes; order Streptosporangiales; family Streptosporangiaceae; genus RYN-230. Next base: position 1,795,547 of record CAWICB010000007.1, read on the forward strand.
GCCACGGTGGGCTACGGCTACAAGGTAGCCAGCCCGGCCGGGCTCAACGCGCGCACCGGCCCGGCCAAGTCGTACCGGATAGTCAAGACCTACCCGCCGCATGCCACGGTTCAGGTGGTCTGCCAGGCGCCCGGCTCCGCCATCTTCAGCACTGACGTGTGGGACAAGCTCAGCAACGGCAGCTACGTCAGCGACTACTACCTCAACACGCCGTCCAAGACCGGCTACAGCGTCCCACTGCCCCGCTGCGCCTACCCCTACCAGGTAGCGAACCCGGGCGGGATCCGCGAGCGCACCGGGCTGGGCTGGTCGCACCGGGTGTCCGGCGAGTTGCCGTACGGCGGCCTGGCCTGGGTGGTATGCCAGCAGGCCGGGCCCAAGGACGGGACGTCACCCGTGTGGGATGACCTGCTGAACGGGCAGTGGATCCCCGATTTCCACCTGGCCACGCCGAGCAGGACCGGGTACAGCGGGCCGGCGCCGCGCTGCTGACGGCCGGCCGGGCCGCCGGCCGCGGCCCGGCCACGCAGCCGCCAGCGGCGGCGTCAGTGCTCGTGGACGTGATCGTCGTGCTGGAAGTGGCGGTGGCCGTCGTGGACGTGGTCCACGTGATCGCCATGGTCGACCGTCGGGCAGCCGTCTCCCTCGGTATGCGTGCCCGGGTGGCTGTCATGGACCGCCTGCTCAGGGTGGTGCTGGCCGGCGTGCACGTGATCGACATGGTCGCCGTGCGGGACGGTCTCGCACCCGTCCCCGGGGTGGTGCTCGTGATCGGCGGGCTCGGTATGAGACGTCATCTCGGCTCCTCGGTCCCGGTCGGCGGCTGACGACTGCAGCTGCCTTCACCGTGGGCTGGTTATCCGTCCATGTTCGCAGGCGGCAGCTCGCGGCCGGACGGCAGATCCGTGATGAGCACATCGAGCAGCGCCGCATCGGGACCCGGCTCGCGGGTCCGCGCGACCCGGTGCCAGCCCCAGGCACGGAACGCCTGCTGCGCCGGGGTGGCGGCCGGCCGCACGGCGAGGGTGGCCCGCTCCTCGGGCCAGGCCGGCCAGCACCGCATCATGCAGTGCCCGGCCGATGCCCTGCTGCCGCCACGAGGCGCGGACCAGCAGCTCAGTCAGTGCGAACGTGCGGCCCGGGTGCTCGGTGGTGACGTCGGCCGCCAGCGGGGTGGTCAGGTGCCGCCACCACGACGTTGACGCCCGGAGCGGCATCCCGGCCGCATAGCCGACCAGGTAGCCGCCGTGGCGGGCCTCGGCCAGCACGAAGCCAGGCTGCCGCCGCTGAACGCGGAAGCGGTCACCGAATGTCGCGGCGTCCTCACTCCGCTGGTAAGGCGGGGCGGCGAGCACCTCGGCGCGCAAGGCTCGCAGGTCGTCTTCGTGCGCGGCGGCCTGGGTCCCGTCCAGCAGCCGGAACGTCAGGCTGGCCGAGGGCACGAGCCGGTCCTTTCCCTGCCGTAGTCAGCGGCGACGCTGATCAGTGGCCTGCCCGCCAGGCCCGGGCCGGCGGGTACCGGCGCAGGTAACCGCCGTATCCGGCCGCCGCGATGAGCACCACCAGGGCGCCGAGCGCGAGCTGGATGCCGCGGGTCAGGCCCGGTGGGTAGATCACCTGGATCAGGTAGTGCGAGATGAACCCGCCACGGTAGCCAGCCTGGCCGCCCCGGTGCAGCAGGTAGTTCTGCAGCCCGGTGAGCGGGCAGGCGAAGCCGACGAACTCGACGAGGGCGCCGTACACCACGGCCGGCAGCTGCACCCAGATGAGCCACGGCCAGCGCCAGGCCAGGAACGAGCCGCCGACCACGAAGCCGATGAACAGCAGATGAGCGACCAGCACGAGATCGGCGCCAACCAGGTACCACATCACTGCCACCACCGGGGACCGCAGGCTAGCTCCAGGATAGCCGGAGCGCTGGATCAGGCCGCCCGGGTGATGCACCAGCATTCGGCGCGGGCGCCCGGCGGCACGGGCTCCGCCGGGCCGGCCGGCGCCAGCGTCCGGGCGGCCTGGGGGGCGCGCTGGGCCAGGGCGGCGATCCCGCCGATCGTGATGGCCAGGCAGAGCCCTTCGGCGGCCAGGTCCAGCGGGGCGGTGGCGATCTTCTCGTGCAGGAAGGCGGCCCCGGCGGCCATCGACACCAGCGGGTCGGCGGTGGTGATGACCGCCAGGACCGGCGCGATCAGGGTGCCGGCCTGGAACGCGTTCTGGTTGAGCAGGAAGCCGACCGGGGTGACGATCACCATCAGGTATAGCGGCCACTGCCGGAGCGGGTCGGCGAACCCGGCCGGTAGCGTGCCCGGCACGACCTTGAGCAGTAGCGCATTCACCCCGAAGTCGGTGCCGCAGCCCAGCGCCAGCCACAGCGGGCGCAGCGCCCGCGGCCCCCAGCGGGCCGCGGCCAGGCAGCCGGCCAGCACCACGGCCAGCCCCGCCGCGAGCGGGAGCGCGGCCCCCGGCCCGGCCGTGCCCGCGCCGCCGTGCGGCCGGGCCACAGCCAGGAAGCCGGCGATGCCCACCGCGCAGCAGGCCACCCCGGCCAGCAGCACGGCATCCGGGGCGCGGCGCCGGGTGGCCACCGCCGCGATCACCACCGCGAACAGCAGGCTCAGCACCAGCAGCGGCTGGACCAGGGTCAGCGATCCCAGGTGCAGGGCCAGAATCTGGAGCCCGGCACCGGCCAGGTTCACCCCGATGGAGGCCAGGAACAACGGCCGCCGCACCAGGTCGGTCAGCAGCCGCGGCGACAGCGCGGCCCGCTGCGGCACCTGCTTGGTGCTGCGTTGCTCCAGCACCGACGCCGCACCGAACGCGGCCGCCGCACCCAGTCCCGGGCACACCGCAAGCACCGCGAACATCACGTCTCCTCAGCGTCGGAACTCGTCATGTTTCTGGAGACGGTCCCCGGTCCTGATACTCATCGCCGTAGCCGGACGAGCTGGCGGCCGCTCACGTATCAGCGCGGTCCCGGGCCGTCTCCCGCTCCGCGGCAGCTGCCGTCTGGCGCTGGCCCTCGTCCCAGGTGAGCGATTCAAGCGGGCCGTTAAACCAGTGCCCGCGTGGGCACCGGATCTTCGCGCTTTCCAGTGGCCCGTCGGTCGAGCCGACCGTGTACCGGTCCTGGACTTCGGCCGGCAGCCCGCACCGCCGGGCGCCATGCGCGTCCAGGTAGGCCGGACAGTCCAGGAACATCACCGCATTGCCGTCCACGGATTTCCCCCATCCGCCGTGCCGCCGCCGGCACCACCCCGCGCGACCCCCGCGGTCATTCAGCGCCGGGGAGGGTCAGCTCAGCAGCAGGCTGAAGTTGCCTTCGCCCGGTAGGAGGCCCCGGGAACAATGCTGATACACGAAGGCGGTGGCCGCGTCGAGCAGGATCTGCTCGACGCTACCTGGCCATGGTCACCATCGCCGCGATCGTGCTGCTACGGCTGGAGTGAGAATGCAAGCACGCCCCAGCTAGGCCATGCTGCCGAAGGTCGGCTGGCCGGCGTGCTCGTACGTGAGGTGCACGGCGCCCCTGGGGAAGGTCGCCGACTCCACCAGCCGCAGCGCGGTCGGCACCGTGCCCTCCGCGAACAGCCGCTTGCCGCTGCCGAGCAGGACCGGAAACACCCATAGGTTCAGCCGGTCGACCAGATCGTTGCGCAGCAACGTCTGCACGAAGTTCCCGCTGCCGATGACGTCCACTCGGCCGAACTCCCCTTTGAGCTGCGCTACCGCCTCGGTCACGTCGCCCTGGATCAGCTTGGAATTGGCCCAGCCCACGGTGTCCAGCGTCCGCGAGGCGACGTACTTGGGCGCGCCGTTCAGCCGGGCCGCGATCGGGTTCTCGGCCGGCTGCCTGGGCCAGTAGGCCGCGAAGATCTCATAGGTCTGGCGGCCGAGCAACAGCGCCTCCAAGCCCGCGATGTGATCGGTGATGACCTTCCCCGACTCCTCGTCGGCGTAGGGCGCCTGCCAGCCGCCGTACTCGAATCCCCCCGCACGGTCCTCGTCGGGCGCGCCGGGCCCCTGCAGGACCCCGTCCAACGACGTGAACATATTGACGACCAGCGTTCCCATGACGTCCTCCCCGATGGCGGTGACTTCCGAGCGGACTGACTACCACGGATCGGCAGCCCACCCAGGATCAGGGTGAGCATCGCAGCGATCGTGCTGCTGGGGCCGGAATGACATGGCAAACGCGCCCTAGTCGGTGAGGCTCTCCGCGGGCGCGGCCGGCACCCGGGTGGTGCCGGTCGCGGGCAGCGGATCCTCGCCCGCGATGAGGTGGCTGTGACTGAGCGCTGACACGCCGACGATGAGCAGCAGCAGCCCGAGCGCCTCGCCGGCCAGGTCGAGCACCCCGGTCTGGATCTGCTCGCCGAACAGGAACATGCCGAGCAGGGCGGCGGACAGCGGGTCCAGGATGGTGAAGCCGGGCTGCGAAGCAGCGAGCGGGCCGGCCGCCAGCGCGTGGGCGGCCAGCAGCAGGGTGGCCGCGCCGGCCCCGGTCAGCACGTACAGCGACCAGCTGGACGCGATGGCCCCGAGGCCGTTCCCCAGGTGGGAGCTGAATTCCTTGATCACAGCGGCCACGAACCCCCAGGAGATACCGGTGGCCGCGCCAAGCACCGCGGCCCGGCGCGCGGGCGCCGAGCCGGGACGGTGCCCCAGCCCGAAGGCCACGGCCAGGGCTATGGCCACTACCGCGATGCAGGCCAGGCCGGCCAGCCACCACAGCTGGGCCGGCGCATGCAGCCGCCCCCCCGACGGCGAGGCCGCGAGGAGGAACAGGCCCAGCCCCGCGCACATCGCGATCGCGGCCAGCCAGTCACGCAGCCGCACCCCACGCGAGCCGATCACCGCCATGTAGCCGAACACGAAGATCAGCTCAACGGCCAGGATGGGCTGGACCAGGGCCAGCGCCCCGAAGCGGAGCGCCGTAACCTGCAGCACGAAACCGAGGATCATGCTGGCCAGGCCGGCCAGCCAGACCGGGCGGCGGGCCAGGCGCAGCAGCAGGGACACGTCAAACCCGGACACGGCCTCGCTGCGCGCGCCGAGGCGCTGGCACACCGAGGAGGTGGCCGTGCAGAAGCTGGCCGCGAGCGCCAGCACAATCGCCGTCTTGATGAGCAGCCACCCCCCTTACCCAGATCCCTGGCTGGCCCCGGCCAGCAGGGCCCGCGCCTTCTCGATCCGGGTGTCCAGGTCGGCCAGGAAGCCGTCCAGGGCGTCCCGCTTGGCCTGCACCGTGCCCCGCAGGTCTTCGGACAGGGCGAGGCATTCCCGGGTCAGCTGGCGGCGCTCATCCTCGCTGGTCCGCTCGCTGTTATAGCTGAGCCGGATCTGCGCGATCCGGTCCTCGTTGCGCAGCACGACGGCGATCTCATCAAGGTTGAGGCCGAGCAGCGCCTGCAGTTCCCGGATGCGGGCCACCCGGGCCAGATCGTCCTGAGAGTAGCGCCGCAGCCCGCCCGGCGTGGTGCATGCGGGAACCAGCAGGCCGATCTGCTGGTAGTACCGCAGGGCGCGCTCGGACACGCCCGCCCGCGCGGCCGCGGCCCCGATGCCAAGCAGCGGCGGCGGGTTGGCCGGGGGCTGGGCCGTCGGGCGCATCGGTTCACCCCTCACCAGGCGGGCGGCTGGTCTCCCCGCCGCCCGGTCCGGCCGGCTCGGCTGCGGCCGCCACCCGGCCATTGCCATGGCCGTTGCCGTTGACCGGGACATCCACATCGGCCGACGCGACCGGCTCCAGGCCGGCCAGGCCGCCGATCTCGGCCGCGCCATCGGCCAGCTCATCGGCGACCGGCTCGGTCGCGTGCACGTCCGGCCGGCCGCGGAGGGCGGAGGCCACGATCGCGATCGCGGTCGCGATGGCCGCGAACGTGAACGCCAGGTGCAGGCCGCTGGCGAACGGCTCCTCGATGAGCTTGGGGAAGAACGACCGCCCGGTGATGTACGCGGCCTGGTGCGGGCTCAGGCGCTGCAGCGCCCCGGTCGGGCCGAGCAGCTCCTTGATCGGGTTGTAGCCCAGGAACGCGGAGAACAGGCTGCCGATCGGCGGCTCGCTGGCCACCAGGTGCGCGGCCGACGGGGACACACCCGCGTTGACCAGCCCGCGGTACAGATGCGACGGCAGGTTCCGGGCCAGGCCCAGCGTGACGATGGTGAAGAACAGGCCCATGGACAGCACCGTGGCCGAGTTCTGGAACGTGTTCAGCATCCCGGCCCCCGCGCCGCGCTGGTCGGCCGGCAGGCTGTTCATGGACGCGGCCTGGTTCGGCGCGAAGAACAGGCCCATGCCGACCGCGAACAGGAAGATCAGCGCCGCGAACCCGAAGTAGCTGAAGTTGATCGGCAGCAGTTCCAGCAGCAGGAAGCTGGATCCGGAGACGATCAGGCCGCCGGTGGCGAACAGCCGCGCCCCGTACCGGTCGGACAGCGCGCCGGACAGCGGGCCGACGAGCAGGAAGCCGATCGTCAGCGGCACCAGCGCGATACCGGCCCACAGCGGCGTCTGGCTGAAGCTGTACCCGTGCTGCGGCAGCCAGATGCCCTGCAGCCAGATGATCAGCATGAACTGGATACCGCCGCGGCCCAGCGCAGCCAGCAGGCCGGCGATGCTGCCCGCGGTGAAGGCCCGGATCCGGAACAGGCCGAGCCGGAACATCGGTGCTTCCACCTTGGTCTCCACCCAGCCGAACAGCACCAGGATCGCGATCCCGCCGAAGATGCCGGCCAGCACCCATGGGTTGGTCCAGCCGGTGGGGTGCCCGCCGTACGGCAGTAGCGAGTACACGATGCCGGTCAGCAGCGCGACGAGGCCAATCGCGAACAGCGCGTTGCCCAGCCAGTCGATCTTGGCCGGGACACGGATCCCGTTGTCCCGGAGCTTGAGGTAGGCCCAGACCGTGCCGAACAGGCCGAACGGCACCGAGACCAGGAACACCAGCCGCCACTGCACCGGGGCCAGCACACCGCCCAGCAGCAGGCCCAGGAACGCGCCGCTGATCGCGGCGATCCCGTTGATGCCCATCGCCTTGCCCCGCTCGTTCTGCGGGAACGCATCGGTCAGGATGGCGGTGGAGTTGGCGAACAGGCACGCCCCGCCGACCCCCTGGAACACCCGCATGACGATGATCCAGATCGCCCCGGCCGGGCCGGTCAGCCAGGTCACCGACAGCAGGATGGAGAACAGGGTGAACACGGCGAAGCCCAGGTTGTATATCCTGACCCGGCCGTAGATGTCACCGACCCGGCCCAGGCTGACCACCAGCACCGCGGTGACCAGCAGGAAGCCCATGAACACCCAGAGGAAGTACGACGTGTTCGAGGGCACCAGCGGGTTCAGCTTGATGCCGCGGAACAGCGCGGGCAGCGAGATCAGCAGGATGGACTGGTTGATCGTGACCATCAGGATGCCGAGCGTGGTGTTCGACAGCGCGATCCACTTGTAGTGCACGCCACGGCCAGCTGCGGGCTGGGCTGCCTCGTCCTGCGCTCGTCCTGCCACCGGCATCAGGTCTCCTTGTCCGAAGCTGAGCCCGGCCCGCTCCCCTCGGTCGCCCGGGCATGAGCAGCCTAACGTACCTTAACGTCAACGTCAGAGTCGGGCCCGGCCCGGCTGCGGTGACCCGGGCAGCACACCCCCAGCCCCGGCTATCTCAGTGCTCGCCAATCAGCAGCACGGGGACCCTGCTCTCCCGAACCGCGGCTTCCGCGACCCGGCCGAGCCGCGGGTGCAGCACGCCGCCATCGCCGTGCCGGCCCAGGACCAGCAGGTCAAACCCGTGCTCGGTGGCGTAACCGCACAGCGAGCGGGCCACCTGGCCGCCCGCGGCGGTGCGCAGGTCGATCCGGGCCGGCGAGGTTTCCTGCAGGGCAGTGCAAGCCCGGGCGAAGCGCTCCCGGACCCGGGTTGCAGCCCCGGACTCCGGGCCCGTCTCGCTGCCGCCGCCCTCGACGTGCCCGCGCTCCGGCAGCACCGTGAGCGCGACCACGTGGCCCGCGCCGCCGCTGACCAGGGCCGCCGCCGCGGTCAGCGCGGCGACCGAGTCCGGCGACCCGTCCCACGCCACGAGCACCCGGCGGAACGGGCCACCCGGGCTTGCTGCCTGGTCAGGGCGGCCGTTCGGGTCAGGAACCATGCCGGACCTCCTCGGCCGGGGGAACTGTCCTCGTGACGCATTGTGATCCGCGCTATACCCCACGGCAAGGGCCTATTGGGACGCCAGGATGACGCGCGGCGCACCTGGGGCCGCCCCCGGCGCAGCACCGATCAGGACCTGCTGCGGGACTTTCGCCCGCAGCGCCCCGGGCGGATGCCGGCCATGATGGCCCGGCCGGGGACCGCTAGCAGGGACCCGCTACCGGGAGGACCAGAGCATGCCTTCGTCACCGACGTCAGCGACCGGACCGCACCGGATCATCCAGGCCGGGGCGCTGGAGATCCTCGACTCCCGGGGCCGGCCCACCGTCCAGGTGTCGGTGACCCTGGACGGCGGGATCACCGGCACGGCCGGGGTGCCATCCGGGGCTTCCACCGGGAGCAAGGAGGCCGTCGAGCGCCGGGACGGGGACAAGAGCCGCTACCGCGGGCTGGGCGTGCTCGGCGCGGTGGGCGCGGTGGACGGGGAAATCGCCGATCTGCTGCGCGCGCAGAGCTGGGCGGACCTGGCCGAGATCGACGCCGCCCTGATCGCGCTGGACGGTACGCCGAACAAGGCGCGGCTGGGCGCGAATGCGATCATCGGCGTCTCCATGGCCTGCGCTCGCGCGCTGGCCCAGGCCGATGGCCGGGAGCTGTGGGACTGGCTCACCCCGGCCGGGGTGTCGCCGCGGCTGCCGGTACCGCACTTCAACGTGATCAACGGTGGCGTGCACGCGCCGAACCCCCTGGACTTCCAGGAATTCATGATCGCCCCGCTGGGGGCGGCCTCGTTCCCGGAGGCGGTGCGGGCCGGGGCCGAGGTGTACGCCACGCTGCGCGGCCTGCTGGCCAGCCAGGGTCACGCCACCGGCCTGGGCGACGAAGGCGGCTTCGCCCCGCAACTGGCCGAGCCGGAGGAGGTGCTGACGGTGCTGACCACCGCCATCACCGAGGCCGGCTACCCGGCCGGGCGGGACGGGGTGGCGATCGCGCTGGACCCCGCGTCCAGCGAATTCCGTGGCCCGGACGGCCGGTACCACGTGGCCGGGCAGAACCTGACCAGCGCGGAGATGATCGAACGGTACGCGGAGATCGTCGACCGGTTCCCGGTCTGGCTGATCGAGGATGGGCTGGCCGAGGACGACTGGGACGGCTGGGCGGCACTGACGAACCGGCTGGGTGACCGGGTGCAGCTGGTCGGCGATGACATCTTCGTCACCAACCCGGGGATCATCGCGGACGCCATCAGCCGCGGCGTGGCCAACTCCGCGCTCATCAAGGTGAACCAGGTCGGCACCGTAACCGAGACCCTGGCCGCGATAGCCACCTGCCGGGCGGCCGGCTACGCACAGCTGGTGTCGCACCGCTCCGGCGAGACCACGGACACGTTCATCGCCGACCTCGCCGTCAGCTGCGGCAGCGGGGAGCTGAAGACCGGCGCGCCGGCCCGTGGCGAGCGGGTGGCCAAGTACAACCGGCTGCTCGAAATCGCCGCCGCTCAGCCCAGCATGCCGTACGGGCTTCCAGGCCGCTGACCACCAGGCCGCACCGCCGGGCGGCAGGCGGCTGGGTGGACCGCGGCCAGCCCGGTATTGTGGGCTGAGGCGATGAAGCCCGCCTGAACTCGCCGTCGCGGCTGATGGCTTCTACCGGATACAGAAACGGTGGGAGCCGCATGCCTGATCCTGATCGTCGTTTTCACAGCATCCTGTTCGAGGGGGCCGGCGACGCCGCCCGGGCTGAGCACAGTAAGCAGCCTTCGTGCTTTCCGGACCTGAACCTCGATCAGGCGGTCGCGGCCATGACCGGCGGGCGGGCCGAATACCGGCTGACGCCGTTCTTCTACACCCCGCTGACCGATCAGCGGACCGTGGAGTACCGCCATGACATCCTGCGCGACCTGGAGCACGAGGCAACGCGGCAGACGGTACAGGCGTTCGGCGCGGGCATGCGCCGGATGCGGGAACGGCTGGCCCAGGCCAGCAAGCTGCACTACCGCTATCAGCAGGAACGCTGGTTCGCGGGTGCGGTGGACACCTACTGCCAGGCCGTCCGCTCTCTGACCGGGGAGCTGGGCCGCCTTGACCTGGGCTCGCGTGGCTTCCAGGGCCTCACCGAGTACCTGACCGCATACACCGCGTCGGACGCCTTCACCTCGCTGGCAGCCCGGACTCAGCAGCTGTACCGCGACCTGGGCACGGTGAGCTACAGCATCCATATCAAGGGCAACCGGGTCCGGGTCAGCAAGTACGACGGAGAACCTGACTACAGCGCACAGGTCGAGCAGACATTCGCGAAGTTCCAGCCGGGGGCGGTGCAGGATTACCGGGTCAGCTTCCGGGACGGGCCAGACATGAGCCACGTCGAGGCCCGCATCCTGGACCTGGTGGCCCGGCTTTACCCGGACGTGTTCGCGGAACTGGACGAGTACACCACCCGCAATCAGGGCTACCTGGACGCCGTGATCGGCGCTTTCGACCGCGAGGTGCAATTCTACCTGGCCTACCTCGAGTTCACTGCGCCGCTCAGGCGGGCCGGGCTGCCGTTCTGCTACCCCCAGGTGGGCACCGAAGCCAGGGAGCTGTCCGCCGCCGGGTCGTTCGACCTGGCCCTGGCCAGCAAGCTCGTCCCGGCGAGGTCACCCGTGGTCAGCAACGACTTCTCGCTGAGCGGCCCGGAGCGCATCCTCGTCGTCACCGGCCCCAACAACGGCGGCAAGACCACGTTCGCCCGCATGTTCGGCCAGCTGCACTACCTGGCCAGCCTGGGCCTGCCGGTACCGGGCCGCCAGGCCCAGCTGCAGCTCCCCGACCAGGTGTTCACTCACTTCGAACGCGAGGAGGACATCACCACCCGGCACGGGAAGCTGGCCGATGAGCTGACCAGGATCCACCAGATTCTGCGCCAGGCCGGCACCAGCAGCGTGCTGGTGATGAATGAGAGCTTCACGTCGACCACGCTGCACGACGCCCTGTTCCTGGGCACCGAAGTGATGCGGCGAGTCACCGACCTGGGCCCGGTGTGCGTGTATGTGACGTTCGTCGACGAACTGGCCTCGCTCAGCCAGGCCACCGTCAGCATGGTCGCGAAGATAGTTCCGGGCCAGCCCGCGGAGCGGCCGTTCAAGGTCGTGCGGCGGCCGGCGGATGGGCTTGCTTACGCGGCCGCGATGGCCGCCAAATACGGGCTCAGCTACGAGCGGGTGAAGGAGCGCATCAGCCGGTGAAAGCCTTTCTCATGCACGATGGGGCGGACTTCGGCCTGGCCGCCGATCCGCCGCCGCTGTCCGCGGACCTGGCCCAGGACCTGGAACTGGGCACGCTGTGGAACGCCATGGCGGCCGGCGACGAGTTCCTGTTCGACGTGGCGCAGCGGGCCATCCGCAATGGGCTGACCGATCCGGGAGCCATCGCCTACCGGCAGGAGATCCTGGCCGACTGCCTGGCCAGCCCGGCGGTGGTCAGGGGGTTGTATGACCTGGCGGTGAGTGCGGTGGAAGGTGAGCGGAAAGTCTTCTTCGGCCTGTTCTTCCGCGATTCCCCCGACGTCATCCTGCACCGGTCGGTGCAGGTCCTGGACTTCTTCACCGGCCACCTCAGGACGCTGCGGGCAGTAGCCCGCGAGCAGGCCGGGAACTTCAGCTCGGCTGGGTTCAGCCAGCTGTTCGCGATGCTCGGCACCGAGCTCAGCGACGACTACTTCGCCGAGATCGGCAACCACCTGAGCACGCTCCGGTTCCGCCGCGGGACGCTGATCAGTGCGCAGCTGGGCACTGGTAACAAGGGCACCGGCTATGTGCTGCGCAAGCCCCGCGAGCAGAGCTGGATGGAACGTCTGCCGCTGGGCGGGCACGACGGTTACAGCTTCCAGATCGCCGACCGGGACGAAGCCGGCCTGCAGGCCCTGTCCAGGCTGCTGGGCCAGGGCACCAACCTGGTCGCCAATGCGACCGCCCAGTCCGCCGACCACATTCTCAGTTTCTTCCGTATGCTCCGGGCCGAGCTGGCCTTCTACATCGGCTGCCTCAACCTGCACGACCGGCTGACCGGGCTGGGCGAGCCGGTTTGCTTCCCGGTCCCCCGGCCAGGCCGCCAGCCGGCCTGGTCCGCCCGCGGACTGTACGACCCGTGCCTCGCGCTGCACACCGGCGCGGCCGTGGGCGGCCACGATGTGCAGGCCGACGGGAGGTCACTGATCATGATCACCGGCGCCAACCAGGGCGGCAAGTCCACGTTCCTGCGCAGCGCGGGCCTGGGCCAGCTGATGATGCAGGCCGGCCTGTTCGTGGCCGCGCACGAGTTCGAGGCCGACGTCCGCGATGGCATCTTCACCCACTACAAGCGGGAAGAAGACGCCACTATGCAGGGCGGCAAGCTCGATGAGGAGCTATCCCGGATGAGCCGCATCGTCAACCAGATCAGCCCGGATTCCCTCATCCTGTGCAACGAGTCATTCGCCTCGACCAACGAGCGGGAGGGCTCCGAGATCGCCCGGCAGATCACCCGGGCCCTGCTGGCCCGCGGGGTCAAGGTCTGCTACGTGACGCACCTGTTCGATCTGGCCGACGGCTTCCACCAGCAGAACCTGCGGACGGCGCTGTTCTTGCGCGCTGAGCGGCAGCCGGACGGGCAGCGGACATTCCGCATCACCGCCGGGGAGCCGCGGCCTACCAGCCACGGCGAAGACGTCTACCGGCGCATCTTCGCCGCAGAACTGGACCAGTCAGCGATCGGCTGAGGGCCATGCCCCGGGAGGCGCGCTCACCTGGCCGCATCGAGAAGGACGTCGATACGGTCCAGGGCCTGCTCCCGGGTGGTCAGCTCCCGGTCCTGCTGCGCGGTCTCACCGGCGGTAGCTTCCCACCGGGCCGTGGCGGTATGCAGCGCGTGCTCCAGGCGGCCGGTGCCCTCGGCGTAGCGGGCGGCCACCGCCCGGACCAGCTGGCGGGTGGCTTCAGCCAGCCGGTACTGCAGATCTGCCCGCGCCCGGCCGATCTGCCGGGGCACCAGCTCAGCGGTCTCCCGGCGCAGGTAGGCTCGGGCGCGGCGCTGACCGGTCTGCCCCGGAAGGTGCCGCCGGACGGCGCCCGCCAGTAGCTCGGTCTGCCCCGGCTCCGCTGCCGCGACGTAAAAGAAGCGCAGGTCGGGGGGCAGCCGCTCGGCGCCTGCGGGCAGGGTGAGGGCCAGGCCGAGCAGGCCGGCGGCGGCCGCCCGGACGGCAGCCAGCTCAGCCTGCAGGTCATCGATCATCCGCTGATCCAGCCGGGCCAGACCGTCCTGCAGCCGCGCGGCCTGCTGCTGGCGCCATGCTTCGGCGACCGCCACGGCCAGTTCGGCCAGCCGGGCCCGCCCGGAGCGCTCGATCTCGGCTGCGCTGGCCGACGGCAAGGGGCCGTCCAGCAGCGCCGCCAGCTCACCCGTGACCTGGCCGGTCCGGTCCCGGGCCGCCCGCTGGGCGGCCTCGTTCAGCTCCGCGAGCATCCGGGCCGACTCGGCCCGGACCAGGTCAGCCGCATCCTGACCGCGCTCGGCCACCGCGGCCAGCCGGGCGGCGAACGCCTCCACCTGGCCGGCCGCGTCCCCGCTGCGCAGCTCGGCGGCCCGGCGCGCCAGCGCCGCCTCATCGCGCAGCGCAGCGGCCAGCCGGCGCGCATGCCCGGCCGCCGACCGCCGCACGTCAGACATCCGCCGCTGATCCAGATAGGCGGTGAAGTCGGCCTGGAGCACCGCGAAGCCAGGGTCGTGGCCAGCTGTCAGCGCCGCCCGGGCCGACACCGGGTAGACCTGCACCGGCCGCCCAGCCACTTCGGCCGCCACCCGGCCGGTGAACTCCAGGGCCTCGGCCAGGTCAGCCGGCCCGAGATAGTCGGCCTTATTCAGCACCACGAACATCCGGACCGACCGGGCCGCCACCCGGGCCATCAGCTCCCGCTCGCTGGCCGACACCGGCGGGTCGGCGGTCAGCACGAATACCGCGGCGTCCATGGTTTCCAGGGCCGCCTCGGCCGCGCTGGTGTTGTGCGCGTAAACCGAGCCGATGCCGGGAGTGTCCACCAGCTCGGCGCCCCGGGCCAGAACTGGCGCATCGATCCGCACCGTCACCGAGCTGACGTTGCGGCGGTTGCCCGGGTTATGGCGTTCGGTAACCAGATCGTCGAGCGCGGACAGTGGGCAGCTTTCCGCGTGACCGTCGGCGAAGACCACGCTGACCTGTTCGTCCTGGCCGTACCGGACGGTGGTGGCCAGCGCGGTCAGCGGGGTGACCCCGGCGGGCAGCACGACCCGGCCCAGCAGGGCGTTCACCAGCGTGCTCTTGCCCCGCTTGGCCTCCCCGGCGACCAGCACCCGAAGCCGCGCCTCCCGGAGCCGGCCGCGCACCGCGTCGAGCACCGTCCGGTCATCCGCGGTGCCCAGTACGGCCAGCTCAGCCAGGGCCGCCAGCAGCGGATCGGAGCCTGGAGCGCTGCTCAATGCACCGCGGTGACGACGGCGATCAGCGCGATCAGGGCGATCAGCATGTAGGCCAGGTAGGCGTCGAGGCGGCCGGACTGCAGCCGCTTGGCCAGCCGGACCAGGCGCAGGAACGGGCGCCGCACCGGGCGGTAAAGATACTGCTCGACGACCTCGATCACGTCGGACCGGTACCAGATGTGCGCGCCGGGCGTGGCTGCCCCGTCCGGCTCACCGGGCTCCAGGACAGCCTCCGCACCGGGCTCCAGGGCAGCGTCCGCACCGGGCGGCGAGACGGCTTCCGCTTCGCTGGCCGGCTGGTGGGCACCGCCGATATCGCGTACTTCCGCCTGGGTATGCAGGGCGGCGGCGAGAACCCGGCGGGTCGGGTTGGCGAAACCAAACGCGGTGTAGCTGTCCCGGCCAGACACCCCGGCGGTGGCGGACAGCCACGGCTGGACGCGGCGGACCCGGAATAGCCGGCCACCGGAGATCGCCCAGGTCACCACGATCACCAGGCCGAACAGGGCGGGCATGACCAGCCAGAGCCAGGACGGCGACAAGATCGAGAACCCGGCGAAGACCGGCTGCAGCACCCAGGGGGAATGCAGTGCGCCCATGACCGCGCTGGCCGGCACGACTGGGGACAAGCCGACTGCGATGACCCGGATCTCGAGCGGGGTCAGCGCGGCGACCGCCAGGCAGGCCACGGCGAGCAGGACGACGCCGGCCCGGCCTACCGGGCCGTAGTCCCGTGGGCCGGGCGCTCCGCTGGGCTCCGGCTTGCCCAGGACAACCAGGCCGACCACGCGGACGAACGTCACGCCGGCGAAGCCGGCCGTCAGCGCGACCGCCGCGCCGGTGACGGCCAGTACCAGGCGGTCGCCGAGACCAGGGACCCGGAACTGCTGCATGAGCGCTTCCAGCAGGAACCACTCGGACACGAACCCGGCCGTGGGCGGGAGCCCGGCCAGGGTCAGGCTGCCGATAGCCAGCCCGGTGCCGCTCCACGGCCGCCGCCGCACGGTTCCGCGCAGGTCATCCATATTGTCACGGCCGTCAGCCGCCTGGATCTGGGCGCTGCTGGTGAACAGCAGCGACTTGGCGATCGTGTGCGCGACGATCTGCAGCGTCGCGGCGAGCAGCCCGACGGCCAGCAGCCCGCGGTCGTGGCTGGCCGCGCCGACCAGGCCCACCCCGAAGCCGGCCAGGATCAGCCCGGAGTTCTCCACGCTGGAGTAGGCGATGACCCGCTGCAGCCCGGGCTGCACCGCGGCCTGGGCGATGCCGAGCACGGCGGTCAGCCCGGCCAGCACCAGCAGCACCCCGGTGACCCCGGCCGGTGGCGGCCCAAGCAGCGCCAGGGTCCGCCACAGGCCGTAAAAGCCCACGTTGACCGCCACGCCGGCCATGATGGCGCGGGCCGGGCCGGTGGCCGCGGCGTAGCCGCGGGGCAGCCAGACCTGGAACGGCACCAGCCCGACCTTGATCACGAAGCCGAGCAGCAGCAGCACCTCGGCCGCGGAGCGCAGCCCTCCCGGGGACACGTGGGCCAGCGAGGTCAGCGCCAGCGAGTGCGCCCGGCTGGCCAGCAGCAGCAGGCCAGCCAGCAGGCACACCCCGCTGACCCGGCCGAAGACCAGGGTGATCAGCGCGGACGCCGGGCGCCTGGGCCGCTCCCGGCGGAACCCGGCCAGCAGGTAGAACGCGAGCGTGACCGACTCCCAGGCGAACAGCAGCGTGAACGCGTCGGTAGCGGTGAGCACCACGGCGACCGCGCCGAGGGCCAGCGCGTACGCCGCGGCCAGGCCGCGGCGCCGCGGGCCGCGGGGGCTTGGCGCCCAGCTGATCAGGGCCAGCGAGATGGGCACCGCAGCCGCGAACGCGATCAGCAGGAACAGGCCGGACAGCGGGTCGGCGGCCGGCCCGGTCGTGCCCGCACCGAGCAGCCCGGTCACCCGCAGCTCGACGGTCTGGCCCGCCAGTGCGGCGGCCCCAGCGGCCGCCAGGCAGGCCGATCCGGCCGCGCCGGCCAGATAGGGCACCGGGAGCAGCCGCCGCCAGCGCACCCCGGCCAGCAAGTGGACGGCGGCGGCGAGGGCCAGCAGCACCAGGCCCGCGACGAGCACGGCCGAGAATGGCGTCACCGGGAGCCCCCTTCCCGGGCGGGCAGCCGCCCCAGGGCGAGCAGCAGCGCGTACAGGATGCTGAACGGGCTGGGCGGCGACCCGGGCAGCCAAACGTCAACCGGGACGATGCCGCCGATCCCGCCCGCCGTGGCGTAGGACGGGCCCGGCAGCCCGCCGCTGACCGCGTCGGTGCCGACCGCGATCACCACCTTGGGATGCGGCATGGCGTCGTAGGTCTTCTGCAGCGGCTCGATCATGCCGCGCGCCCCGGCGCCGGTGACCAGCAGCACGTCCGCGTGCCGCGGGCTGGCGGTGAAGAACATGCCGAGCCGGTGGATGTCGTACACCGGGTTCAGCAGGGCCAGGATCTCCCACTCCTCAGTGCCGTCCGACCCCGCGTCGGCGTGCCGCAGATGGACCGACCGGCGCAGCGCCCGGGTCCGGGCGCGCAGATCGCTGCGCACCTCGGCCAGCCGCCCTGGTGTCTCAGCGACCGGCGGGACGACCAGGCCGGTGCGGCTGAGCGCCGCGCTGCCCGGGCCGTGCTGCCAGCCGAACCGGTCCGGCTGGGCGGCCACGCACCGGCCGCACTGGATGCAGCGGCCCTGATCGACCGAGACCGCGCCCTGGTCATCCTGGCTGATCGCGCCAGCTGGGCACAGCCCGGCCAGGGTGCCCTGGCCGGGCGGGGCGGGTGGCTGGCGGCCCGGGGCCAGCACGGTAGCCGGTCCCCGGGTGCTGGCCGCGTACTCGTCGGGCCGGGCGGGCCACCTGGTGGTGAGCACGCCGTTGCGCAGGCCGCGTAGCGCCCACACCTAACCGGTCACCCCGCTCATCTCGCCACCCCGGCCACGGACAGCCCGAAGCTGGCCTCGATGAACGGGAAGTCGGTCAGAATGTCACCGGCGAACACCTCGTGCATGAGGACCAGGTTGTGGAACGAGGCGGAGCGGGCCCGGCAGCGGGTGATCCGCCCGCCGGACACGGTCACGTCGTACAGCACCTCACCCTGTGGCGCTTCCGCCCAGCCCACGTCGCGCCCAGCCACGACGTCGCACGGCACCCGGAGCGGCCCACTGACCGTTCCGCTGCCCGCCCCGGCCAGTTCGTCGGCCGCCTGCCGCAGCAGGCGGAAGGACTGCGCGAGCTCCGTGACCCGGACATCCAGCCGGGCCAGTGCGTCACCGTCCGGCCGGCTGGCGGCGCGCACAGCCAGGGATCCGTACCCGTCGTAAGGCCGGGCCTGCCGCGCGTCGTCGGTAACCCCGGACGCCCGGCCGATCGGGCCGAGCGCGCCGTGCTCCCGGGCCCGGTCCGGGGTGAGCGGCCCGGTCCGGCGCAGCCGGTCCAGGAACGACGCGGTGCCGGTCAGCTCGCGCAGGTCGGCGCTGACCCGCCGGTCGAACTCGCCGACCGCCGCGAGCAGGTCGCCGGGCGCGAGCATGGGGGCCGCGCCGACCCCGCCGGGGACGGCCACGCCGCGGCCGAACCTGCTGCCACACAGCTGGCTGACCACGCGGAGCACCTGTTCCTTGTGCCAGCCGAACCGGGCCGTCGCCACGGCCAGGCCAGCGCCGTCGGCCAGCCGGACGATGACGTCGAGGTGGCAGGCCAGCCGCTCCAGCTCGGCGTGCACCACCCGGACCAGGCCTGCGGCCCATGGCACGTCGGCGCCGGCCATCCGCTCCACAGCGTGACAGTAGGCCAGCGTGTGCGCGACGGTGGCGATCCCCTCGGTCCGCTCGGCCAGCAGCACACCGTCAGCGATCGTCATGCCCTCGAACCGCTTCTCGATACCGCGGTGCTTGTAGAACACCCGCATGTTCAGGTGTGGGATGTCCTCGCCCGGGGTCTCCACCAGGTATTCGATGGACTCGACGACCCCGGAGCGCACCGGGCCGTGCGGGATGGTGAACAACCCGGGCCCAGCCACATGACTGGGCAGCACCTCGGGCACCCGCTCGGCGGCGGCCGGCTGGCTGCCGCTGCCTGGCCGGGGCGGGTCGCCAGCCGTGGCCAGAATCAGCGGCTGGGGGCGGGGATGACCGTCCGGGACGATGCCGAACATGTCGCGGATCTCCCGCTCATACCAGAACGCCGCGCCCAGCCGCGGGGTCAGCGCCGGGTAGCTCACCGTCCCCGGTGGCAGCAGCGCCTGCCACGTCTCCAGGCCGGCCCGGCCGGCCAGGTGCGTGGTCAGCAGCAGGCCATCCGGGCGGGCCGTCCCGAACAGGTCCGCGAACCGGCCGCCCGCCGCCACCCGGCGGGTCACCTCATCCCACAGGGCTGGCACGCTGCCCAGCACGGTGCCGGTGTCCGTCACCATCAGCGCGCCCCGCTCAGTTCGCGGACGGCCCGCGCCAGCAGGCCGGTCAGCTCGGCCGGCGGGTGAACGCCGAGGACCAGGAGCACCAGCGCACCGGCCAGTACGGGGACGACCATCCAGGCGCTCGGCTCGCCCCGCGGCACCGCGGCCACGCCCGCTGCGGCTTCCGGGGCCGCCCGGGCCGACTCCGGCGCAGCCGCGGACGCCATGCCGTCGGTCCCGGCCGCCGCGGCCAGCGCGGGCGCGGCCGCGGGCACGGCGGGCGGCCGGACGGGCGGCGTCCGTGGGACGAACAGGATCTGGGTGACCGTCGTGGCCAGGCCGAAGAACGCCACCGTGACGCCGATGATGAGGATGGCGGCGGTCACGGTGCTGGCCGAAGCGAAGCCGCCTTCGACGATCTCGAACTCGCTGCGGAAGATGCCGAACGGGGGCATCGCGCCCAGCGCGAGGATGGCAAGCAGGAACAGCGGGCCGCTCCACGGCAGCACGTCCAGGCCACCGCGCATCGCGGCCAGCCGCTTGGTGCCGAACTTGTGCACCAGCACGCCGGCGCCCATGAACGCGTTGCCTTTGGCCGCGGCGTGCGCCAGGACATGCAGCAGCACCCCGGCCAGGGCGATGGGCGCGCCGAAGCTGACCCCGATGGCCAGGATGCCCATGTGCTCGACGCTGGAGTAGGCCAGCATCCGCTTGATGTCCCGCTGACCGTACAGGTACAGCGCGGCCAGCAGCAGCGAGGCCACGCCGAACACCATGAGCACATCGCGGGGGAAGCGCGGACCGAGCGCCGCCGCGGACACCTGGTAGAAGCGGAGGATGGCGTAGAAGCTCACCGCGAGCAGCGACCCGGACAGCAGCGCCGACACCGGCGTGGGCGCCTCGGAATGCGCGTCCGGCAGCCAGGTGTGCACCGGGAACAGGCCCATCTTGGTGCCATAGCCCAGCACAGCCAGGACAAACGCCAGTTCCACCGGAGTGTGCGGCAGCCGGCCCGCGACATGCACGAGCGGGCTGAACGCCAGATCGTAGTGCTGCCCCAGCACCTGCGCGCCGGCATAGTAAGCGAAGATCGTCGCCAGCAGCGCGAGCCCGAGGCCGGCCGACGCGATCAGCACATACTTCCACGCCGCCTCCGCGGCACCGTCGGTGTCCTCGATCGCCACCAGCAGCGCGGAGATGACCGTGGTGACCTCGATGGCCACCCACAGCAGGGCCAGGTTCCCCATCAGCGGGGCGGCCAGCATGGCCCAGGCGAAGATATTCAGCCCGGTCGAGAACCGGCGGGAGTACCTGGCGTACCCGGGGCTGATCCGGCCATGCGCCAGGTAACCCACCGAGTAGATCGCCACCGCCGCGTACAGGAAGCCGGTGGCCAGCAGGAACACGGCCGACAGCGCGTCGGCCCGGAGCACCCCCGCGTAGCTGATGTCGCGATGGGCGGCGGTGCCCGCTACCGCCACGGTCAGCCCGAGGCAGGTCAGCCCGGTGACCCCGGTGACCAGCCCGCACGCCCGCTGCGGCGCCCAGACGCAGCTGACCGTGGCGGCCAGCGGCAGGACCAGGATGAGGATCATGACGGTGAGCATCCGGGTCACCCGCGCAGACTGGTCAGCTCGGCGGTGGACAGCGAGTCGACCCGGCCGTGATGGACCCGGATCAGCAGCCCGAACACCAGTGCCACCACCAGCAGGTCGAACAGGAAGACGACCTCCAGGATGAGCGGCAGCCCGGCCGCCACCACGAGCGAGGTCAGCGACACCCCGTTCTCCAGGGAGAAGAACCCGATGGCCTGCGACGCGACGTCCCTGCGCATGATCATCAGCACGAACGAGACCAGCACCACAGCGACCGAGATGGCCAGCGCGGTGCCCGGCAGCACCGGGCTGCGCAGGCCGAGCGCGGCCATGCTGAACACGCCGAACGCCGCCACGCCGATGGCCAGCAGCACGGTATTGGCCAGGCTCACCGAGCCGCTGCCCGCGATGTCGGTCCAGCCCGGGCCCGCACCCTCGGCGCCCAGCCCGCGGAGCAGCCGGCGCAGCACCAGCGGGACGATCACGACCTTCAGCGCGAACGACAGGCCGGCCAGCACGTACAGGTCAGGCAGGTGCCGGGCCGCGGCCACCACCAGGGCGAGCACCGAGATCAGCGCGGACTGCGCTGCGTACAGCCGGACCTGGTCGCGCAGCAGCGCCTGGCGGAACATGCCGAACTCCAGCAGCAGCACGCCCACCGCGATCACGTTGGCGCTGCCGGAGAACACGCCCGGTGGAGCGACCGTAGTAGCCACCGCCATCAGCCACCTCCCAGGTACAGGGTGAAGACCCCCAGCACGGCGAGCAGGAAGGCCGCGGACGCGAACTCAGTGATCTTGAACAGGCGGAGCTTGGCGAACGTGTTGTCGATCGTGGCCACCACCACGCCGAGCGCGCACGCCTTGGCCACCAGGGCGACGATGGCCAGCAGCACCGCCCCGGCCTGAGCGGATGCGGCCAGGCCCCAGGGCGCGACGAACACGTTGAGCAGGATCGTGTAGAGGATCAGCTGCTTCATCGCCGAGCCCCACTTCAGCACGGCGAAGTAGGGCCCGGAATGCTCGAACGGGCGGGCTTCCTCGATCATCCCGAACTCGTTCGTGCCGGTGTGCGTCTCCACCGGGATCCGGCCGGTCTCGTACAGGATGACCATGAACAGGGCAGCCGCCGCGAGCAGGTGCGCAGGGCGGATGATCTGGCTGGCTGACGAGCGGACCGTGGCGGCCAGCGCATAGGGCAGGTCGGTGCCGGTGATCAGCGCCACCGTGAACACGACGAACAGGATGACCGGCTCGGTGATCGCGCCGAACGTCTTGGCCCGGCTCGCGCCCAGCTGGGCGTACGGGCTGCCGGTCTCAAGCGCCGCCACCGCGACCAGGAAGCTGGCCAGCGACAGGATGAACCCGCCGCCCAGGATGTCGCCCATGTAGCCGAGCGGCAGCCCGAACGTGGTCAGCACCGGGATCAGCAGCGGCACGGTCAGGTAGCAGGTCATCGCGCCCAGCGGCGCGGCCAGGAACACCCAGCTCGCACCGTCCGGGGCCAGCGCCTCCTTGCGGAACAGCTTGCCCAGGTCGTAGTACGGCTGCAGGACCCGCGGCCCGGCCCGGCCCTGCATCCGGGCCTCGACCTTGGCGATGACCCCGGACACGCCGGGCGCGGCGGCAGCAACCGTCACCACCTGAAGCGCCTGGACCAGCGGAATGGGCAGTACCAGGCTCACCAGGACGGCTCCTCTCCCATGCGCCCGCATCGCGGGGCTACGTGGTAGAGGCCATCAGCAGACTGTGCCTGCGCTTATGGGGCGAGCCTCATCGCCGGGCTCCCATTGTGGCGGACACCCCGCCGGTTCTGCAAACCGCCGCATCGCCGGCCCGGACCCGCCCGGTAGAGATCAGTGTGACGACCGCGACTGGCGCTCGATCTCCCGCTGGATCTTGCTCTCCGGGATCGGCTTCCGCAGGTACACATTCAGGCCGAAGGCGGCGGTGAGGAACGCCCACGCGATGGCCGGGTAGATGATCCAGATGTTCCACACGTCGTGGATGCCGGAACTCTGGCTGAATCCCTGGGTGGGCCAGCCGCCCGCGTTGTGGTACTCCGTCGTGGCCCAGATCACGGTGAGCAGAATCATGCCGAGCGTGGATGTCGCGGTGCCGATCCAGTAACGGCGCCTGCGCTCGATCTGCTTGATCGCCTGTTCCCGGGCCAGCCGCCCGGTATCCGCCGGGGTATCCGGGGCGGTGTGCGCGCTCCGGTCGTCGATGATCTTCGACATCTCGGCCCCTCCTTCACGCTGGGAGCCGGGGGGCGCGTGTGCCCCCTCAATTCCGCACTACTTCCGGTAGCACCGGCCCGCCAGGGCCCTCGGCCGGCTGCGATGGGGCCGAAGGTCCCCCGGCTGCGGCCCGTCGGTCCTACCGCAACGTCCCGGGAGCTGATTAGCTGGGCATTCACCGTCGTGAGACCGCCGTTGCCGCTGCGGAGGGATCAGTCATGACAGGACCGGGGGGACCCGGGCCGGCCGTGTTCGGCCGGGCTGGCCTTGATCAGCTGGTGGAGCTGCTGATCACTGAGGGTTACCGGGTCATCGGGCCGACCGTGCGGGACAGCGCGATCGTGCTGGCGGAACTGGACTCCGCGGCCCGGCTGCCCGCTGGCTGGGGCGTGGATACCGGCCCTGGCTACTACCGGCTGCGGCGCCGTGACGACGCCGCGGTGTTCGCGCATTCGGCCGGACCCGGGTCCTGGAAGCAGTTCCTGCATCCGCCGCGGCGGCCGTTGTGGTCGGCCGGCCCGGACGGCGACTTCCGCCCCGCGGCGGAGGCGCCGCCGCGGTACGCATTCCTCGGCGTACGCGGCTGTGACCTGGCCGCCATTGGCATCCTGGGCCGAGTGCTCGGCGGCGGCGCGTACCGGGATGATGTCTTCACCCGGGCCCGGCAGGGCGTGTTCGTCGTGGCGGTGAACTGCACCGAGCCCGGCGGGGTGTGCTTCTGCGCGTCGATGGGGACCGGCCCGGCCGCTGGGCCGGGATACGATCTCGCGCTGACCGAGCGGATCGACGGTTCCGGGCACTGGTTCCTGGCCGAGGCGGGCAGCCCGGACGGAGCCCGCGTCCTGGCCGGGGTGCCGCACCGCGGCGCGTCTGCCGCCGAAGCGGAGTCCGCCCAGGCTGAGGTGAGCGCGGCGACCCACCGGATGGGCCGGGAAATGCCGCCGGGCGACCTGCCCGCGCTGATCCGCGAATCCCGCGAGTCACCGCACTGGGCGGAAGTCGCCAGCCGCTGCCTGACCTGCGCCAACTGCACAATGGTGTGCCCGACGTGTTTCTGCACCACGACCGAGGATGTCAGCGATCTGACCGGGGACCATGCGGAGCGCTGGCAGCGCTGGGCGTCCTGCTTCGAGCTGGATTTCTCCTATATCCATGGCGGGAACGTCCGGCAATCGGGAGCCAGCCGGTACCGGCAGTGGTTCAGTCACAAGCTGGGCACCTGGCACGACCAGTTCGGCGGCTCCGGCTGCATTGGCTGCGGCCGGTGCATCGCCTGGTGCCCGGTCGGCATCGACATCACCGCCGAAGCCGGCCGCCTGGCGGGCCTGGCCGCGGCAACCGGCAGCGGGAGGGAGGATGACTGAGCACGGCACAGACCCGGCCTGGTCCGGGATCTTCGCGGGCCTGTCCCCCGATGAGCTGGTACTCGTGTCCGCCGCTGCGCGGCCGGTGCGGTTCGGGGCGGGGCAGCGGTTGTTCAGCGAGGGTGCCCCGGCCCGCGGGTGCTGGCTGATCCACGACGGGTGCGTGGCCCTGGATGTGATGATTCCCGGGCGCGGCCAGGTGGTGGTGCAGACCCTCGGCCACGGCGATGTACTGGGCTGGTCCTGGCTGCTCCCGCCGTACCAGTGGCATTTTGGGGCGGTCGCGGTGCGCCCCACCACCGCCACCGAGCTGGACACCGATCGGCTGCGCGCGCTGGCCGGGCAGAACCCCCAGTTCGGCTACGCGCTGACGCTCAGCTTGTTCCAGGCGTGTGCGCAGCGGCTGCAGGCGACCCGGGCCCGGCTGCTCGACCTGTACCGGAGCCCGCTTGACCAGCCCTGAGAGTGCCGCGCTGGTCGTCCAGCCGATGCTGCCGGTGCCCTACCGGGTGGCTGACCGGACGGTCGAGACCCACGACTCCGTCACGCTGCGGCTGGCGCCCACCCGCGAGCGGCTGACCCCGTTCCAGCCCGGTCAGTTCACCATGCTGGCCGTGCCGGGCGTCGGCGAGATCGCCATCTCGGTCAGCGGTGACCCGGGCCATCAGGACGGGACCCTGTCGCAGACCATCCGCGCGGTCGGCGCGGTGAGCAGGGCGCTGCACGATGCGCCGGTGGGCTCTCCGGTCGGTGTCCGCGGGCCGTTCGGCACGAGCTGGGACCTGGTCTCCGCGGCCGGGCGCGACCTGGTGATCGTGGCTGGCGGGGTGGGTCTCGCCCCGCTGCGGTCGGTCGTGCTGGGCGCGCTGGCCAGGCGCGGCGCTTACCGCCGGATCGGCCTGATTGCTGGCGCCCGGACGCCAGCCGAGTTCCTGTTCCGCGGCGACCTGGCGGCCTGGTCGGCGCGGTCCGATGTTGACGTCGAGCTGACCATCGACCAGCCCGCGGCGGGCTGGGACGGCCAGGTCGGCTTCGTGACCGAGCCGCTGGCCCGGCTCCCGGTAGACCCGGCCCGGACCACTGTCTACCTGTGCGGCCCAGAACCCATGATCCGGTTCTCGGCCCAGGTGCTGCTCCGCAAGGGGATCCCGGCCGCGAGCATCCAGCTTTCGCTGGAACGCTCCATGAAGTGCGGGATCGGCCTGTGCGGCCACTGCCAACTGGGGCCGCTCCTGGTCTGCCGGGATGGGCCGGTGGTCAGCTACGCGCTGGCCGGGCCGTTGCTGACCATCGGGGAACTCTGATGACCAAGCCCACGCTCGCCGTCTGGAAGCTCGCCTCATGCGACGGCTGCCAGCTGACCCTGCTGGACTGCGAAGACGAGCTGCTCGCGCTGGCCGGATCGGTCAGCATCGCCCACTTCCTGGAGGCGTCGTCGGCGGTGCGGCCTGGACCGTACGACATCTCCCTGGTCGAAGGATCGGTGAGCACGGCCCGCGACGCGCAGCGGATAGCGGAGATACGCAAGCAGTCCCGCGTGCTGGTGACCATCGGGGCGTGCGCCACGGCCGGCGGGATCCAGGCGCTGCGCAACTTTGGTGACGTGGCCGAGTTCGCGGCCACGGTGTACGCCCGGCCGGAGTACATCGACACGCTGGCCACCTCGACGCCGGTGGCGGCCCATGTGCGGGTGGACTTCGAGCTGCGCGGCTGCCCGATCGACCGGCGGCAGCTGCTCGAAGTGATCAGCGCTCTGCTGGCCGGGCGCAAGCCCGGCATTCCCGATGCCAGCGTGTGCACCGAATGCAAGCGCCGCGGCCTGACCTGCGTGATGGTGGCGGACGGGACGCCGTGTCTGGGGCCGGTCACGCACGCCGGCTGCGGTGCGCTGTGCCCGGCGCAGTCGCGCGGCTGCTACGGCTGCTTCGGGCCCACCTCCGACGCTAACGTGCCCGCGCTGGCCCGGCAGCTCCAGCTGTGCGGGATGGATGACGCAGCCATCGGCCGGGTGTTCGCCACGTTCAACGCGGCTGCCCCGGCGTTCCTGGAAAGGCACCGTGGTGAGCCACCGCAGTAGGGAACTGACGGTCAGCGGCCTGTCCCGGGTCGAAGGCGACGGTGCGCTCCGGATCACGGTCCGCGGCGGCCAGGTGGACCGGGCGGAGCTGAACATCTATGAGCCGCCGCGGTTCTTCGAGGCGTTCCTGCGCGGCCGCGGCTACACCGAACCGCCGGACATCACGGCCCGGATCTGCGGGATCTGCCCGGTGGCCTACCAAACCAGCGCCTGCAACGCGATCGAGCAGGCCTGCGATGCGGTGCTCGACCAGCCGCTCGCTGACCTGCGCCGGCTGCTGTACTGCGGGGAATGGATCTCCAGTCACACGCTGCACACCTACTTCCTGCACGCGCCCGACTTCCTCGGCTACCCGGACGCGATCACGCTCGCCCAGGACCACCGTGACGTCGTCGAGCGTGGCCTGGAGCTGAAGAAAGCCGGCAACGCGATCCTGGAGTTCCTGGGCGGCCGCGCGATCCACCCGGTCAACGTCCGGGTCGGCGGGTTCTACCGGGTGCCGGCGCCCAGTGAGCTGGGCCCGCTCGCCGAGCAGCTACGCCGCGCCCTGGACCTGGCCCTGGGCACGGTCCAGTGGGCCGCCTCGTTCGACTTCCCCGATCTCGAACTCCGCCATGACCTGCTGTCCGCCCAGGACCCCGGCCGCTACCCGCTCGAATCGGGCACCCTGTGCTCGGCGAGCGGCCTGTCCTTCCCGGCCGCCGGCTTCCCCGATCATGTGACCGAGCAGCAGGTTCCGCATTCCACCGCGCTGCACGCCACGCTGGACGGTCACCGGTACCTGGCCGGCCCGCTGGCCCGGTACTCGCTCAACTCCAGGTACCTCTCCCCCGCCGCGCGCCAGGCGGCCGCCGCGGCCGGGCTCGGCGCGGAGTGCCGCAACCCGTTCCGCAGCGTGCTGGTCCGCGCGGTCGAGGTGGTCTACGCGGTCGAGGAGGCGCTGCACATCATCGGCGGTTACCAGCAGCCCAGCCGGCCAGCGGTCGAGGTGATACCGCGGGCGGCGACCGGGCACGGGGTCAGCGAGGCGCCCCGTGGGGTGCTCTATCACCGGTACGCGATCAGCGCGGACGGGCTGATCCGCTCGGCCACGATCATCCCGCCGACGTCGCAGAACCAGGCCGCGATCGAAGACGACCTGCGCCGGGTGGCCGCGGCCAACCTGCACCTGGACGACGCTGGCCTGACCAGGCTGTGCGAGCGGGTGATCCGCAACTACGACCCCTGTATCTCCTGCGCGGCGCACTTTCTCACGCTGACCGTGCACCGCGCATGACTGGCCGGAGGGCGGTGGTCATCGGGATCGGGAACCCGTACCGGCACGACGACGGCATCGGGCCCACCGTGGCCGACCGGATCGGCCGGCTGCAGCTGCCCGGCGTCCGGGTGGTCCTGTCCGATGGCGAGCCGGTCAGCCTGCTGGCCGCCTGGGAAGACGCCGACCTGGCTATCGTGGTCAACGCCACCCGGCACGAGCCGCCCAGCCCCGGGCGCATGCACCGGCTCACGGCCAGCCAGCTGGACCGCGATGGTGCCGGAGCCAGCAGCCATGGCTTCGGCGTCCCGTACGCGCTCCGGCTCGGCCAGGCCCTGAACCGCCAGCCCGGCCGCCTGCTGGTCATCGCCGTCGAAGGCGCCGACTTCGCCGAGGGGACCGGGCTGTCGGCGCCGGCCAGCGCGGCCGTGCCCGCCGCCGTGGCAGCGGTCCGGGCCGAACTGGCCGGCGCGGGCCGGGCTAGATCCGGGATGCGATGAGGCCGGCCAGGTCGACCAGGCGGCAGGTGTAACCCCACTCGTTGTCGTACCAGCCGAACACCTTGACCAGGCGGCCCGACGCCTGGGTCAGGCCGGAGTCGAACACGCAGGACGACGTGGTGCCGATGATGTCGCGGGACACCAGCGCGTCCGTGCTGTACTGCAGGATCCCGGCCAGCTCGCCCGCGGCGGCCTGCTCGAACGCGCTGTTCACGTCCGCGGCGGTGACATCGCGGCCCAGTATCGCGGTCAGGTCGGTAAGTGAGCCGTCCTCGACCGGCACCCGGACCGCCACGCCGTCCAGCCGGCCGGCCAGTTCCGGGATGACCACGCCCGCGGTACGCGCGGCGCCGGTGCTGGTGGGGATGATGCTGACCGCCGCGCTGCGGGCCCGGCGCAGGTCCTTGTGCGGGCCGTCCAGCAGCATCTGGTCACCGGTGTACGCATGGATGGTGGTCATCAGCCCGGTGACCAGCCCGAACGTGTCGTTCAGCACCTTCGCCATGGGCACCACGCAGTTGGTCGTGCACGAGGCCGCCGACACCACGTCATGCCGCTGCGGGTCGTATTCCGCGTCGTTGACCCCGAAGACCACAGTGAGGTCGGCGCCCTTGCCGGGCGCGGAGATGAGCACCTTGCGGGCGCCGCCCTTGAGGTGCACAGCCGCGTCATCACGGGCGGAGAACCTCCCGGTGGACTCGACGACCAGGCTGACATCCAGCTCGGCCCAGTTGATGGTGGCCGGGTCCCGGGCCGACAGCACCGCGATGTTCCGGCCGCCCACGGTCATCGAGTCACTGCTGTAGCTCACCGGCTGGCTGAGCCGGCCGTAAGTAGAGTCGAACTCCAGCAGGTGCGCCAGCGTCCGGGCATCGGTCAGGTCATTGACGGCCACCACGTCCAGGTCGTCGCGTTCCAGGGCCCGCCGCGCGAACGCCCGCCCCACCCGGCCAAACCCGTTGATTCCTACCCGGACCGGCATTGCCGTCTCCTCTCCGCTCTCTTCACTCGTCTCCTTCAGGATCCCGGAATCGCCTGGTCAGCGGCCAACGGCCTTGGGCCCGTTCCGCCGGGTCGTTGGTCCCGCGGCCGGGGCACCACGGTCCATTCCCAGGCCGGGCCGGCGGTTTTAGGGTTTTGTCATGGCCACGCGATTTAAGAGGAAGCGCCCCCCGGGCGGGCCGGCGCCGGCCCAGCGGCCGATTGGCGTGTTCTTGCTCGACGACCACGAGATCGTCCGGCGGGGGGTACGGGACCTGCTGGAAGCCGAGCCGGACATCACCGTGCTGGGCGAGGCAGGCACCGCGGCGGCCGCGCTGGCCCGGATCCCGGCGCTGCGCCCCGACGTGGCCGTGCTCGACGTGCGGCTGCCGGACGGGAACGGCGTCAGCGTATGCCGCGACATCCGGTCGAAGATGCCGGACGTGGCCTGCCTCATGCTCACCTCCTTCAGCGACGACGAGGCGCTGATGAACGCGATCATGGCGGGGGCGGCCGGCTACGTGCTCAAGCAGATCCGTGGCAGCGACCTCATCGGCGCGGTCCGCACCGTAGCGTCCGGCGAATCGATGCTGGATGCGGACGCCGCCAGCCGGGTGATGCAGCGGATGCGTGACCAGTCGGCGCGCTACGATCCGCTGACCGGGCTCACCGAGCAGGAGCGGAAGATCCTGGAACTGATCGGCCAGGGGCTCACCAACCGGCAGATCGGTGAGCGGCTGTTCCTGGCCGAGAAGACGGTCAAGAACTACGTGTCGGCGCTGTTCGCCAAGCTGGGCATGGAGCGGCGGACGCAGGCCGCCGCCTACGCCGCCCGGGTCTTCCAGGGCCACGGCCGGCCCTACCCGGAGCAGCCAGCCCAGTTACCCGGTCCGGCCGTGGCCTAGCCGGCCACCGGCAGCGGCACCTGCCAGTGCAATTCGGTCCCGCCGCCGTCGGCCGGCCCGACGGCGAGCGTGCCGCCGTACGGTTCAGCCCGCTGGGACAGATTGGCCAGCCCGCTGCGGCGGGCGGTGTCCTTGATGCCGGTGCCGTTGTCCCGCACCAGCAGGCTCAGCTTGCCGTCCGCCAGCACGGTCACGTCCACATGCGTGGCCTGTCCGTGCCGGGCGGCATTCGACAGCGCCTCGCGCAGCGCGTGCAGCATCTGCTCGCCGATCTCGCCGGGAACGTCATGGTCCAGCCGCTCATCCAGCTCTATCGAGGACGTCATGCCGTGCGCCTCGGTCATCTCGTCGACCACGTCCATGACCTCCGAGCGGAGGCCGGGCAGGTCCTGGCCGCGGGCCTGCAGGCTGAAGATGGCCGCCCGGATGTCGGTGATGGTCTTGTCCAGGTCATCCACCACGCTGTTGACCCGCTCTTCGACCAGCGGCCGGGTGATCAGCGGGATGGTGCCCTGCAGCTTCATCCCGCTGGCATAGAGCCGCTGGATGACCAGGTCGTGCAGGTCCCGGGCGATGCGGTCGCGGTCCTCGAAGATGGACAGCCGCTCGGCGTCCTCGCGGCGCTCGGCCAGTTCCAGCCCGATCCCGGCCTGGGCCGCGAACGTCATGGCCAGCTCCGCGGCGGCCGCGGGCAGCGGCATCGACCCGGGCGAACGGCCCACCGTGAGCACGCCGTGCACGTTGCCCGCGTCGCCGAGCGGCAGCACGATGGCCGGCCCGAGTTGCAGGGTGTCCCGGGCCGCCCGCGAAGCCCGCGGATCGTTCCGGAAGTCCTCCACCGTGACCGGCTGGCCGGTGTCCAGCACCGTGCCCGAGATGGACGTCGCGGCGGGCAGCCGCAGGCCCAGGGCCGCGTCCGCCTGCTGGCCGGCCGCCTGGCTGACCGTGAGGTGCCGCCGGTCGGCATCGGGCAGGGCCAGGATGACCAGGTCAGCGGCGGTCATCTGCAGGGTCTGCTGGGTCACGAAGCGGAGCACCTCGTCCACCCCAGCCCCGGCCAGCAGCCTGCGCGTGACCTCGGAACTGGCCGTCAGCCACTGCTGCTGCCGGTGCGCCTCCTCGAACAGCCGGGCATTGTCGATGGCCACGCCAGCCGCCGCGGACAGCGCGGTGACCAGGATCTCGTCCTCCTCGTCGAACGGCGTGCCGCTGCGCTTCTCGGTCAGGTAGAGGTTGCCGTAGACCTCATCGCGGATCCGGACCGGCACGCCCAGGAACGACTTCATCGGCGGATGGCCGGCCGGGAAGCCGGACGACTGCGGATGGCTGGCGATGTCGGCCAGGCGCAGCAGGCGGGAGTCGGTGATCAGCAGGCCGAGCAGCCCACGGCCTTCTGGCCAGTGGTCGATCCCGGTGATGGCCGCCTCGTCCAGGCCGACCGGGATGAAGTCGGCCAGCCGGCCGTCCTGGTCGATCACGCCGAGCGCGCCGTACCGGGCGTTGACCAGCGTGACCGCGGCCTCGACGATCCGGCGGAGCACCGCCTCGAGCTGCAGGTTGCTGCCCACCGCGACGACCGCCTCGAGCAGCGCGTGCACCCGGTCGCGGGTGTCCAGCACGGTCTGCAGGCGGGTTTGCAGCTCGGTGAGCAGATCGTCCAGCCGCAGATGCGGCAGCACCAGGTGCGGCTGTGGCTCAGCAGGTTCCACGCGGGCGCCCTCCCTCCAGGAGCCCTGGTGGGCGCCCTCCCGATCATAGGCTGGCCAGGCCAGCCCGAGCGACACGGCGCGGGCGGGCAGCCTAGGCCGGCGCGATCCGGGCATACGGGCTGGGGGTCACCATGGCGATATGACCGTCGCTCTGCCACTTGATCACATAAGGCGGGGTACCGTCCTGGCCCAGGACGCGGATGACCAGTCCAATCCGGCGCTCCGAACCGGGCACGACCAGGAAGTCACCGACGTTCGCCCTCATCACAGCACCAATCCCTATTCCCCGTCCGGGAGCCCCGGGCCCGCCTCCCGGGCCCGTGCCTTATCTCCAGCATGGCCGGGAGCAGTGCTCCGGGCAGCGGCTGACCGGCCCCCATATCGGGGACGTTCGGCACCGCCAGCAGGCCCGGACCGCGCATTCCGGCTGCCCACGGGCCGAAGGTCCCCCGGCCCGATGACCGATTTCACTGGGGGGCGCCGCGAGCCGGCCGGACACTGAAGGCGCCGGTTAACGCTGAGCTGGAGGATCCGATGGGCAAGAACATTGTGCTGGCCGTGGACGCCGCGACAGGCGCCGATCCGGCCAAGCATGTCTCGGCCGCCGCGGCCATGACCCGCGATCTGAGCCGGGACAGCGGCGATCACGTCATCGTCCTGCATGTGCACGAGTTCGCGGTGGGCCGGTTCGGCCGCATCCGGGTGGACTGCGGAGACGGCGAAGGCGAGCGTACGGTGGACAGCATCGTCGCCGACCTCAAGGCACACGACGTCAGCGCGGAGGCCGAGATCCGCGAGACGCATGTCGGGCACATCGCGGCCGCCATCGTGGCCGCCGGCCAGGCGCACGAGGCGCGGCTGATCGTGCTGGGCTCGAGCAGCCGCACCGACCTGCCCCGGATCCCGCTGGGCAGCGTGGCCACCCGCCTGCTGCACATGGCCACCCGGCCGGTCCTGATCGTGCCCCGGCCAGACTGAACCGGACCCGGCTGAACCCGGCCCGGCTGAACCCGGCCCGGCTGAACCCGGGCCCGGTGCCACCGCACCGGGCCCGGGTCACCAGGTGCGTTCGCCGCGGTCGGCCGCCCGCAGCGCCCGCACGTAACCGGCCCGTTCACCGGCCCCGGCCTGGCCCGAGGTGGCGAACAGGCCCCGGAACTCGCGCAGGCTGCCGAAGCCATGCCGGGTCATCCAGCCCGTCAGCCCACTGAGCAGCTCCATCGCGTGATCGCTGCCGTACCGGAGCAGGGACGAGGTGGTCATCACCACGTCCGCCCCGGCCAGCAGGTAGGCGGCCACATCCGCGGCCTCGTCCACCCCGCCGCTGCCGGCCAGCGATGTGGTCACCCGGCCGGACAGCTGCGCGATCCAGGTCCGGGGCAGCCGCCCGTCCGCCGGGCTGGACAGCCCGACCCCGGACGTCATGGCCAGCTTCTCCGGGTCGATGTCCGGATGCAGGAACCGGTTGAACAGGACGAGACCGTTCGCCCCGGCCGCCTCGAAACGCAGCGCCATCTCGGTTATCGAGCTGTAGTACGGGCTCACTTTGACCGCGACCGGGATGCGGACGGCCGACTTGACCGCGGCCAGCACCTCGATGTGCCGGGCCTCCACTTCCCGCCCGGAGCCGACCGGCCCGGCCGGCAGGTCATAGATATTCAGCTCGAGGGCGGCCGCGCCCGCCTGTTCCAGCGCGGCTGCGTACGCTGTCCAGCCGCTGGCGCTCACGCAGTTGAGGCTGGCGATGACTGGGACATCGACGGCCGCCACCGCCCGCTCGATCAGGTCCAGGTAGCGGCGTGGGTTCGGGTCCAGGCCGTCGATGTCCGGGAAGTACGACAGCGACTCGGCGAAGCTGTCGGTGCCCGCTTCCCAGGCGGTCTCGTTCCGCGCCGCCTCGCGCCGCACCTCCTCCTCGAACAGCGACGGCAGCACGATCGCGGCCAGCCGGGCGTTAGCCAGCCGCCTGACCCCGTCCAGACCGCCGGCCAGCGGCGAGGCCGACGCGACCAGCGGGCTCCGCAGCTCCAGGCCCAGATACCGGCAGGAAAGATCCATCGGTCACCTCACTACTCCGGGGCGCTAGCGGTGGCGGTCGGCCGCGCGTCGGCCGGGAACCACGCCGGGCCGCGGGTGGCCATCTCCTCATACGTGGCCCAGCGCTGCTGGACCTCCTGCTCAGCCAGGCCCATCAGCCGCTCGGCCTCGGCCGGGTCACGCTGGGCCAGGATGCGGTAGCGCAGTTCCCGGCTGGTGTAGTCGGTCAGCGGGATGCGCGGCCGCGGCGAGTCCAGCAGGAACGGGTTCGCGCCGGATGCGCGCAGCTCCGGATCGTAGCGGATCAGCGGCCAGTACCCGCTGGCCACGGCCCGGTACTGCTGGCCCATTCCGTCCCGCATCTCGATGCCGTGCGCGATGCAGTGGCTGTACGCGATGATCAGCGACGGGCCGTCGTACGCCTCGGCCTCGCGCAGCGCGTGCAGCGTCTGCTGCGGGTCGGCGCCCATGGCCACCCGGGCCACGTACACGTTGCCGTAGGCGATGGCCTGCAGGGCCAGATCCTTCTTCGGCACATGCTTACCGGAGGCGGCGAACTTGGCCACCGCGCCCAGCGGGGTGGCCTTGGACGACTGGCCGCCGGTGTTCGAGTACACCTCGGTATCCAGCACCAGCACGTTCACGTTGCGCCCAGTGGCCAGTACGTGGTCCAGGCCGCCCGAGCCGATGTCATAGGCCCAGCCGTCCCCGCCGACCAGCCACACACTGCGCCGCACCAGCTGACCCAGCACACTGCGCAGATCGGCGACCAGCGGGCCGGCGGTCACCAGCCCGTCCAGCCGGCGGCCCAGCTCGGCGACCCGTCCCCGCTGGGCGGAAAATTCCGACTCCCGCCGTTGCGGCGCGGCCAGGATCTCATCCACCAGGTCCGGCCCGATCTGCTCGCGCAGCTCGGCCAGCCGGGCCCGGGCCAGCCCGAGGTGCATGTCGGCGGCCAGCCGGAAGCCGAGCCCGAACTCCGCGTTGTCCTCGAACAGCGAGTTGGACCAGGCTGGCCCGCGCCCCTCGGCGTTGACCGTCCACGGCGTGGTGGGCAGGTTGCCGCCGTAGATCGACGAACAGCCGGTCGCGTTCGCGATCATCAGCCGGTCGCCGAACAGCTGGGACAGCAGCTTGACGTACGGCGTCTCGCCGCAGCCCGCGCAGGCGCCGGAGAACTCGAACAGCGGCTGCAGGAACTGGGTCCCGCGCACGGTACCGAAATCGACCCGGGCCCGGTCGTTGGCGGGCAGCCCCTCGAAGAACGCGATGTTCTCCCGTTGCGCCGCGACCAGGGGTTCCCGCGGCGCCAGGTTGATGGCGCGCTTCCCTGAATCCCCCGGCGCCTGCACCGGGCAGGCTTCCACGCAGAGCGCACAGCCCGTGCAGTCTTCCACGTAGACCTCGAGCGAGTACCGGGTGTCGGGCAGGCCACGGGTGTCCAGCGGCATCGACGCGAACGAATCCGGGGCCCCGGCCAGGTCGGACTCGTCGTAGAACTTGGCCCGGATCACGCTGTGTGGGCAGACGAAGCTGCAGTTGCCGCACTGGATGCACAGGTCCGGGTCCCACTCGGCGACCAGCTCGGAGATGTTGCGCTTCTCGAACGCGGTGGTGCCGCTGGGGTAGGTACCGTCCACCGGCAGCGCGCTGACCGGTAGCGCGTCGCCGCGGCCCGCCATCATTTCAGCGGTCACCCGCTGCACGAAGTCCGGCGCGTCCGCGGGCACCAGCAGGGGCAGCCCGCGGTTGGTGGTCACCCGGCCCGGGACCGGGACCTGGTGCAGCGCGGACACGGCCTGGTCCACTGCGGCGTTGTTCCGCGCCACTACGTCGGCGCCGCGGCGGGCGTACGTCTTGGCGATGGCCGCCTTGATGGCCGCGATCGCCTCGTCCTGGGGCAGCACCCCGGAGATGGCGAAGAAGCAGGTCTGCAGCACGGTGTTGATCCGCCCGGGCAGGCCCGCGTCCCGGGCCACCTGGGTGGCGTCGATGGCGTACACCGTGGCGCCCTTGGCCAGGATCTGCTCCTGGACCGGGCGGGGCAGGCCGTCCCACACCTGCCCCGGCGGGTGCGGTGTGTTCAGCAGCAGGGTCGCGCCAGGCGCAGCCCGGCCCAGCACATCCACCCGTTCGATCAGCTCGGCCTGGTGGCAGCCGACAAAGCTGGCGTTCTGCACGAGATAGGGAGCCCGGATGGGCTCCGGGCCGAAGCGGAGGTGGGAGACGGTCTGGGAGCCGGATTTCTTGGAGTCGTAGACGAAGTAGCCCTGGGCGTGCAGCCCGCGGTCTCCGCCGAGGATCTTGATGGTGTTCTTGTTCGCGCCGACCGTGCCATCTGAGCCGAGGCCGAAGAAGACCGCGCGGACCGTGCCGGCCGGCTCGATGTCCAGCTCACCGTAGTCCAGGCTGGTGCCACTGACGTCGTCGGTGATGCCGATGGTAAATCTCGTCTTCGGGTGCGCGGCGGCCAAGTCGGCGTACACCCCGGCCACCATCGCCGGGGTGAACTCCTTGGAGGACAGGCCGTACCGGCCGCCGGTGACCACCGGCATGATGTCCCGCTCACCCGCGGCGTGCGCCTCGGCCAGCGCGCCGAGGATGTCGAGGAACAGCGGCTCGCCCAGTGATCCGGGTTCCTTGGTCCGGTCCAGCACCGCGACCCGGCGGGCGGTGGCCGGCAGCGCGGCCAGCACGGCCGCGGCCGGGAACGGCCGGTACAGCCGGACCTGCACAACGCCCACCGCCTCGCCCGCGGCGGCCAGGTACTCCGCGGTCTGCGCGGCGGTCTGCCCACCTGACCCCATGATCACGATGACCCGCTCGGCGGCCGGGTCACCGGCGTAGTCGGCCAGGTGGTAATGGCGGCCGGTGCGCTGTGCGAGCGCGTCCATGGCCGCCGACACCGCACCGGGCACCTCCGCGTAGAACGGGTTGACCGTCTCCCGGGCCTGGAAGTAGATGTCCGGGTTCTGCGCCGTGCCCCGGATGAATGGGCGGTCCGGGGACAGCGACCGGCCGCGGTGGGCCCGGATCAGCTCCTCCGGGATGAGCGCGCGCAGGTCGTCGTCGGTCAGCAGGTCGATCGTGTTCAGCTCGTGCGACGTGCGGAACCCGTCGAAGAAGTGCAGGAACGGCACCCGGGTGGTCAGCGAGGCGGCCTGCGCGACCAGCGCCAGGTCATGCGCTTCCTGCACCGAGGCCGAGGCGAGCAGCGCGAAGCCGGTCTGCCGGACCGCCATCACGTCGGCGTGATCGCCAAAGATGGACAGCCCCTGGGCGGCCAGCGACCGGGCCGCCACGTGCATGACCGCCGGCGTCAGCTCTCCGGCGATCTTGTACATGTTCGGGATCATCAGCAGCAGGCCCTGCGAGGCGGTGAACGTGGTGGCCAGCGCCCCACTCTGCAGCGACCCGTGCAGGGCGCCCGCGGCGCCGCCCTCGCTCTGCATCTCCATCACGGCCGGCACGCTGCCCCACAGGTTCGGGCGGCCCTGGCTGGACCACTCGTCGGCCAGCTCGGCCATGGGTGATGAGGGGGTGATCGGGTAGATGCAGCACACTTCGTTGAGCCGGTAGGCGACCGACACCGCCGCCTCATTGCCGTCCATCGTGGCGCGCATCAGCGGGGCTCCTCGATCATCTCGATGGCGTGCACCGGGCATTGGTCGTAGCACGTCGCGCAGCCGGTGCACCGGTCGTAGTCGATTTCGTAGTTGAACGGGGTGCCGTCCAGGTGGCCGTAGGGCCGGACCGGGCCCAGCCTGATGATCGCGTCCTCCGGGCAGGCCCCGAAACAGCCGTCGCACTCGATGCAGTTGCCGCAGGACAGGCAGCGGCTGGCCTCGTAGCGGGCCTGCTGCTCCGGCAGGCCGCTGACTACCTCAGCGAAGTCGGCGGTCCGCTCGGCGGGGGCCCGTTCCGGCTGCTGCCGCTGGGCCGCGTCGGTGAAGTACCACGGGTGCAGCAGGCCGAACTCGGCCACGTCGTGCTTGGCGGAGCGGCCGGTTTCCACGTCGCGGAGGTACGCGTCGATGTACTGCGCGGCCTTCTTGCCGTGCCCCACGCCCACGGTCACGGTCCGCTCCGCGGGCACCATGTCCCCGCCCGCGAACACGCCCGGGCAGCCGGTCATCATCGAGGCGGACACGACCACCGTGCCGTCCCGCTTGAACTCCACGCCCGGGCACCGGGCGCAGGAACTCGGTGTCGGCGTCCTGGCCGACCGCGAGGATCAGGGTGTCCGCGGCCAGTGTCTCGAACTTCCCGGTGGGCTGCGGGAAGCCGCTGTCGTCGAGCTCCATGACCTCGACCGTCATCTCCGGCCCGTCGAAGGCGGTGATGGTGTGCAGCCAGTTGATGCGTGACGCCCTCACGCTCGGCTTCGTTGGCCTCGTCCTCGTGGGCGGGCATCTGGGCCCGGGTCCGGCGGTAGACGATCAGCGCCTCGTCGGCGCCGAGCCGGCGGGCGATCCGGGCCGCGTCCATCGCGGTGTTGCCGCCGCCGTACACCGCGACCCGGCGGCCCAGCACCGGGTGCCCGCCCGAGGCGACGTCGCGCAGGAACGGCACCGCGTCCACGATCCGGGTGGCGTCCCCGGCCGGGATGTCCACGTGCTTGGACAGGTGCGCACCCACCGCCACGAACACCGCGTCGAAACGCCCCGCGGCCCGCTCGGCCGCCAGGTCGGTGACCGTGGTGCCCGCAGGTGATGGTCACGCCGAGGGCCTCGATCCGGGCGATCTCGCCCGCCAGCACGTCGCGGGACAGCCGGTAGGCGGGGATGCCGTAGCGCATCATCCCGCCCGGCTCCGGGCTGGCGTCCCTGATCTCGACTTGGTGACCGCGCCGGGCCAGGTGGTAGGCGGCGGACAGCCCGCTGGGGCCGGCCCCGATGACCAGGACCCGCCGCCCGCTCGGCGGGCCGGCGGCGGTTCGAGCGCCCAGCCCTGCTCCAGCGCCTGGTCGCCGAGGAACCGCTCGACGGCGTGAATTGACACCGCGCTGTCCAGCTGGGCGCG
This sequence comes from uncultured Actinomycetes bacterium, assembly GCA_963834515.1. Lineage (GTDB taxonomy): Bacteria > Actinomycetota > Actinomycetes > Streptosporangiales > Streptosporangiaceae > RYN-230. The sequence continues at coordinate 1,834,257 of CAWICB010000007.1, forward strand.
GTTGCATGCGGTCTCGCACGGGTGGTAGCAGACCCGGCCGTGGATGGCGGGCATCGGGTTGTCCGTGACTAGCTGGCGCCAGGCCTGCTCGGTGCGGCCCGCCTGGATCTGGGCCAGCCAGGCCTGGATGTTCTCACCGGCCGGGCAGCCCGCGTTGCACGGCGGCAGCAGGTCCAGGTAGACCGGCCGCCGGGTGCGGACCGGGCCGGCCCGGGCCGCGTCGTGGGCCAGGTCAGGCAGCTGGGTTATGTCGGGACCACCCAGGCCCGGGACGCCGTGACCCGGCGCGGGCCCGTTGGCGGTCATGCCCGGCCCCGGCTGGCCGCGGCCGGCTGGGCGCCGCGGCCCGCGGAAGGCCTGGCGTCGCGGGGGGTATCGGGCTCGGCCCGGCGCCTGAGGCCGGCCTGCATGGTGCGGGTCATCATCAGCGTCACTGGCTCCATGATCGGAGTGGCGAGCCGGGCGGTGCCACGCGGGTGCGCGGCCCGGCTCCTGGACATGATCCGCCCGCGGCGCCGGACCTGGTCGCCGGGGGCTACGTTGTACCGGACCGCGGCCGGGGAAAAGGTGAACTCCGCATAACGGAACGGCCCGCCGGGCAGGTGCCAGATGGCTGTGCCCTGGCCCGGCTGCCAGCGCCCGTTGACCTTCATCCAGCCCCGGACCGGGGTGGACCACCGGGTCCGGACCAGGCCGCCCGGCCGGGCACACCAGCGATCATCGGTGCTGAAGTCGACCGGCGCGCCGCGCCCGTCCACGAAGACCCGGGCGGTGACCTGATGACCGGCGTCGGTGAGGCTGAGGTCGAACGCGCTGTCGCTGACCGGGACCCAGCGGACCGGGAGGGACAGCAGCATCGACGGGGCGAGCAGCACCACGTCGTTGAGGTAAGTGACCAGCTCGCTGACATCGAACTCGGGACCGGAGCCGTCGGCTACCGTTACCAGCCCGGCCAGCTTCCCGTGCAGCTGGCCGTGGCCGCCGGAGTAGGCGTCGCGGCCGGTCATCGGCAGCAGGCCGGCCGCGTACACCCGCATGTGGTACAGCCGGGCCACGGCCGGGCCGGTGCTGTACTGCCAGACCGCGCAGCGCATCCACGGCAGGCGTGGCTGCAGCCGGAACCGCCCGGTGACGTGGACCACGAACGACCAGTCCCGCGGCCGGCCGGGCACGCCCATGAACCGCAGGTACCGCTGCGCGGCCGGGGGCAGCCCAGCCAGGTCATCCTCGGTCACCGGGCCAGCCGGGACCGGGCCGGGGCGTGGCCGCAGCGCGGCGGCGTCCGCAGCCATCCGCCGGTACAGCCGCTCGTGCCGCGGCACCGTGGACGCTGTCATGCCGGCTATCCTCCTCGCTCCGCCTGGTCTTCATCAGACCCGGTCTGGCGGCAGCTAAGTAGAGGCGATGGTCCTGGCAGCCGGCGGCATCCGGCTGCGCGGCGGGTCCACGGCGCCGGGCTCACATGCTCTTCATGCGGTAGAAGCGGCGGATGTCGTCCTGACCGGCCAGCAGGGCCAGGAAAATGGTGGCGGTCAGGGCGGCGAATGCGATGTGCTTCATGGCCGGCCTCTCTTGGGTTCCAGCGCAGCTTTCCGGCTGCGCCATGTTCGTCGGCGCCTGTCGGTATCAGGTACGCGTTCTCAGTTGCCAGGGTCGTTTCCGGCGGCCGGTACGGATAGGGCCGAAGGTCTCCGCCGCGATGGGCGCAGGACCTGCCGGGGCCCCGCCGGCCCGTTGGTCCCAGCCGGAAAGGTCCTGCGCACGCGCCATCCAGGGTCATTCGGCGGTACTGCCCGGGAGCCTGGCCCGCTGCAATAGAAGAAGACGGGCTTGACGAGCAGCCCAGCCGGCCCGCGCAGGGGCCGAAAGGGGAAAAGCGATGAAGCTGATCACCGCGATCGTCCGGATGGACGATCTGCCCAGAGTGATGAACGCGGCCACCGATGCCGGGGCCCAGGGCCTGACCGCGAGCAAGGTCAGCGGGTTCGGACGGCAGTACGGGTACACCAGGAAGGCCACCCGGACGGGCCAGCCGGTTCTGCTGCCCAAGGCGCGGGCGGACATCGTGGTCCGGGACGAGGACACCGACGCCGTCCTCAACGCCATCGTGAAGTGTGTCAGCACCGGCAGCATCGGTGACGGGAAGCTCTGGGTCAGCCCGGTGGAATGCGTGGTCCGGGCCCGCACCGGCGAGCGCGACGACAACGCGCTCTGAGCACGGCCGGTCAGCCGCCGGTCTCCAGCACCTCGGAGACCGGGCGGCGGGGCGAGCGCGGGCCGGGCAGCCCGTAGCCAAAGCGCAGGATCATCTGCGGGTAGTCGAAGCCGGACCCGGGATCACGGACCAGCCAGGCATCGGGTGTTTCCAGTGGCGCGGTGAGCGGGCTGACCGCGATGTCCCGGACCGTGGCCGTCAGCAGGACACGCTGCAGCGCCTGCCCAGCGCGCAGCCAGCCTGGCCGGCTGCTGGACTCAGTGGACAGCACGGCTAGCTGCGGCCGTTCCTCGAACCAGGCGTACTGGGCCGGCCCGCGCCGGGCCGGGCCGAAGTCACGGACCGGCGCGGCGCCAGCCGGATCGTGCGGGGCGAGCGCCTCCTCGGGGATGCCCTCCTGGTCGCGGGCGCCGCCGGCCCAGCGGGCCAGTTCCGCGCGGTAGCCAGGATCAGCCAGCAGTTCGCGCTCGGCGTCCTGGGCCAGCTGCAGCAGCCGGCGGACCTCGGCCTGGTCCGGGAAATTCAGCACTGCCCCCTCCAGCCGGGCCGCCTCACGCAGCTCAGCCAGCGTTCCCGGCGGTACCGGCCGCGCGCTGAACGGGGACCGGTTGGTGCGGCGCCGCGGAATGGCCGCGCGCAGCTCGACCTCGTCGGGCTGGGCCTGGCACCGCCCGGCCAGCCGGACGGTGGCCAGCAGCAGCCGTTGCGTCCGGGCCGGGGTCAGCCGGGTCACCGGCTGGCGGCCAGCCACCGCGGCGGCCAGCCGGAGGTTGAACAGCGCGGCACCGCACGCGATGTGCACGGCGCGGCCGTGCGGGTCGCCGAACCGCAGCATCCGGTCCGGGTCGGCGTACAGCTCGATGGTCTGCCGGGCGGGCTCGAAACGGAACCGCCACGGCTGGGTATTGTGCATCGACGGCGCCAGGGTGGCCGCCGCCACCAGCTCCGCCACCAGCTGCTGCGGCACCTCTTCCGGTGGCTCATCCGGCTGGTCTCCAGGTGTCGCGGCGGGCGGGCCATCGCGGCGGGTCATCGCTGCCTCCCTCTCGTCGCCGGGTGCACGGTGCTCAGCTCGGTGCGGGGACGCCGATCTTCTCGATGACGTCCACCACGCCGTCGATGTCCCAGGTCAGCCGGGCCGCGACCCGGACCAGGCCGGGGTCGGTGTCGGCCGGGAGCTGGCCGCCCAGGGTGACGACGCCGCCCCGCACCCGGACCGTGACCGTGCCGGGGTCGGTGAGCAGCACCCTGGCCAGCAGCTCGCCGACTTCACCGGCGATGTCCTGGTCGGAGCGCAGGAAGACGCTCAGCAGGTCGCCCCGGCTGACGATCCCGGCCAGCGTCCCGTCGGGGTGCACGACCGGAAGCCGCTTGACGTGGTGGCTGTTCATCAGCCTGGCCGCAGCCGGCAGCGACGCGTCGGGATGAATGGTGACCGCTGGTGAGGTCATCAGCTCCTCGGCGGTCAGGCCGGAGTGCTCGTCGTGGCGGTGGGTCAGGTGCAGGCCGGCCGCCGTCCCGGCGTGGGCAGCCCGCTCCCGTTTCTCCTGCGCACGGAGCAGGTCCGCCTCGGAGACCAGCCCAGCCACATGGCGGCCGAGGATCAGCACCGGCACCGAGCTGACCCGGTGCTCGGCCAGCAGCGCGGCGATCTCCTTGTAGGGGGTGATCCGGTCGACGGTGATCACCTTGGTGGTCATCACGTCCCGGACCCGCTGGTGCCAGCGGCCGTGGTGCCCCGCCGGGCCCTTGCGCGCCAGGTGGCTGCCCCCGGCCGCTGGGGCCGGGCGCGCGGCAGCGGTGGGGTCCGCGCGATCCCCGTTGTGCTCCTCCACCGCGTCCAGGGCCCGGGCCACGTCAGCACTGCTGGCCCGGCCGTGCAGCGACTCGTAGTACGCAGCGCCAAGGTGACGGAGCATCGCGTTCAGGTTCTCTTCTCGCCTGGTCATCGCAATCGCCTCCGGTCGAATCTGGGCATACTGCCCTCATGATCATTTTCTCGCGTGCCCGCCCCGGGCGTCAGGGCTGCATGTCCTGTCCGGTTGGGACCTCGGTCCCCCACGCTGCATCCCCCGTGCGGACCAAGCAGCTCCGCGACGCCGTCTGCATCCTCGCCCTGGCGCTAGCCGCCTGGTAAGGACTGGTGCACGATGGCGCGGTCGCCGCCTGCGACCTTGGCCTCATGCAGGGCGGCGCCGGCGGCGCGCAGCGCTTCGTAGTGGGTCTGGGTGCCCGGGTCGAAGAAGGCGGCGCCGATGCTGATGGTGGCGGGGATCGAGCTGGTGCCGGTGGTGTGTGTCTGCTCGCGCACGGCGGTGCAGAGCCCGTCGGCCAGGCTCTGGATCAGCGAGGGCGTCGCGGCGGGGAATATGGCGGCGAACTCGTCGCCTCCCATGCGGGCCAGCCTGTCATTGGGCCGAAGGCGCTGGGCCAGCACGTGTGCGATGCTCTGGATGACTCCTTCCGCGTCGGCCGCACCGTGGCGGCGGATGACCTCGCGGTACCCGTCCACGTCCATGGACAACAGCGCGAGGCGCTCGGCGTTCTGCCGGGCGCGGTCCAGTTCGTTCTCGAAGCGCTGGCGGTTCCACAGGCCGGTCAGGGCGTCGTGGCCGGCCGGGTCGAGCGCTGCGGCACCGGGCCATGGTGGCGCTGGCACGCCCGCCCCGGGGCCTGTCGATCTGTCGGCACCGGCCCGCGGCTCGAGCGCCGCGCCAAAGACGTCGACCCAGCTCACGAAGTGCCGGTCGTTGAGGAACAGCGCGCGAGCCCGTTCGCGCCCGGCCTGGCCGAGCCGGGCGGCCAGCGGTGGGTCACGCAGCAGCTCGACGATCGCATCGCCGAACGCAGCCACGTCGGCGGGGTCGGCCAGCAGCCCGCTGTGCCGGTGCTGGACCTGATCCAGATGGCCCCCCACCGCGCTGGCGACGACCGGACGGGCCTTCCACATCGCCTCGGTCACTCCCAGGCCGAACCCCTCCTGCAGGCTTTTCTTGACCACCACCACGGCCTGGCGCTGGATCGCGTTCACCATCGCGGCGTTCTCCTCGGGCGGGGTGAGCGGGAGGCAGGCGAGATGAACCCGGGCCCGCGCGCGGGGCGGCAGCCGCCGCCGGCGTTCCCGGACGTCGGCGAGCACGGCTTCGGCTTCGGGGTCATCGGCGACCTGGCCCGCGTCGGGGCCCGCGAGCAGCAGGTGCGCGCCGGTCGCCGGTACCACCCGTTCTGCGAAGCCATCCAGGATCCCCAGCGGGTCCTTGATCCGGTCCCATCGGGCCAGCGAGACCACCACCGGGTCCCGGCCCCAGTCCGGAGGGCCGTCGGAGTCCACCACCGTGGGACCAGCGGCGAGCGTCGCCACCGACCCATCTGTGCGGGCGTAGCGCGGGGCGGCAGCCGGGACCCCGGCGGCCAGGCCCAGGTGCTGCACAGCCGCCCGGGCGGCGCCATAGGACATCGGCAGGTTCTTCGTTGACCCGGGGTCGATGCCCGGCGTCACGATCGACGTCCCCGCCCCGTCCAGCCACTCCGGCAGCGAGGTACGGCGGCTGAAGACAAAGCGGCGGACGCCGGCCAGGCGCGGCCGCAGGCACCGCCACGCGTTCCGGGAGTACTCGTTGTGGTGGTCGGCGCCAATGTGGCATCTCCAGATCACGGTCGCGCCAGCCCGCTCGACCGGCACCGACATGGCCGCGGTCTGGGGGTCGTGCAGCACCACCACGTCTCCCGGGGACAGCAGGGACGCCAGCGCCTCGGCGTGGTAGAGGGCGGCCCGGTCCAGCGTCGTCAGCTCCTCGGTCCCCAGCACGCCGCCATCGCCCGGCTGGCCCTGCAGATGGTTATGAAAGCGCTTGGTGACCCGGAAGAACTCGGCAGAGCCGCGCAGCACCACCCACCGGACGTCGATCCCTGACCCTTTCCAGTACGGCAGCAGCGTACGAAGCAGCTGCGCAACTCCACCACCCAAAGCGGTGGAGTTCACCATCCACACCGTCCGTCCGCCCAGCAGCTCACCGGCGCGCTGCCGGGCCACGCGCACGCGCTGCATCATCGGCATCAGCAGGTAGCGGCCGAGATCCTCGAAATGCCGGGTCTCAAGCGGAATCTCGGCCAGAGCCGCCCCCGGTCGGGCCGCGCCTCCACGAGGATGAGAAGCGTTGTCAGACATCAGGTTGCTCCCGCGCGACGCCCGCTGGCTGGCACATCGCGACAGCCCGCACGCGGCAGCCAACGCGCGCAGGCGCGCTGGAGGTTGGCCAGCGCACGGGCGCACGTAGGCGTGCCGCCGGTCACGTACAGGCGCAGGTCCCAGGTCTCCTCGGCAGATACCGCTGGCTGAACCGCGTCCTCGGTGTCGCCACCGGCGTCGCGCGGCGGGTCATCACTGCGCTCTGTCATCGCGGCCAGCCGGATCTGCCCCGCGCTGAGCGGCCAGGGCAGCCCGGGCCGCCTTGGCATCACCCGCCAGGCGTGCTTCGCGGCTCCCGATCTGCTCCAGCTCGGCCTGCTGCGCGGCGAGCTCTTCTTGCAATACGGCGAGCTGAGCCTGCCCCTGCGCGACGTGCGCTTTCAGCTCCCGCTTACGGCGCATCAGCTGCTCCTCGCGCTTCAGCTGGTCGCTGCGCTCCCGGGCTTGCTGCATGACGCGGGCGGAACCAGTCATCACCCCGCCGGGGCCCACGTAGACGTCGGCAAGCTCCACCCCATGGTCGGTAAGCACGAACTCCCGCACCTGGTTGGAATGGGCGGTGCCTCGCGACTTGAGCACGAACAGCAGCCGGTTACGCTCGCCGTTGGACTCGACATTGCGCAGCAGCAGCCAGGTATCCATCAGCGAGAACACGCCCACCCCGCTCGCCTCGTCACCCTGGACCAGCGTGGTCGCCACAGCGGTGATCCCTCGGCTCTTCAGCAGGTGAAGCTGGCGGGCCACCATCGAGACCACGTCGGCCTGGGTGGGCTGGTGAGTCAGGCTGACGATCCCGTCGAGAACCGCGACGGCCGGCTTTTGCTCATCCATCAGCCGGGCCAGGATGGTCAGGTGCGTCTCCAGGCCGAATGCCAATGGCCGGGCGGCCCAGATCCGCAGCAGACCCGCCTCCACCCAGCGGCCCAGGTCCAGGCCGACCGAGCCCATGTTGCGGATCACCTCATCCGGCGACTCCTCGAACAGGACCAGCAGGGCCCGCTCGCCCCGGGCGCACGCTGCGTCGATCAAGTGTGCTCCCACCGTGGTCTTGCCGGTACCCGGCGCCCCGCTGACCAGGACGGTTGACCCCCGGTACAGGCCGCCGGACAGCATGCGGTCCAGCCGGGGCACGCCGGTCGACAGTCGCTCGCTGGAAGCGCCGTAGTCGAGGCTGACCGCCGTCACCGGAAGTACCTCGAAGCCACGGACCGAGATCAGGAAGGGGTACTCGTTGGTCTCATGCGTCGACCCGCGGTACTTGATCACCTGCAGCCTCCGCGTGGCGACCCCCTCGTGCACGCGGTGGTCCAGAACGATCACGCAGTCCGACACGTACTCCTCGATCCCATGCCGGGTCAGCGCATCGTCAGCGCGCTCGCCGGTCACCATCGCAGTGACCTCCCGGCCCTCCAACCAGCCGAACAACCTGCCCAGCTCAGCCCGGACGATCGCCCGTGCATTGAACGCCCCGAACAGCACCTCGATGCTGTCGAGCACGACCCGCCTGGCCCCGATACGCCTGATCGCGTCGTCCAGCACCAGGGACAGCGGCCCGAAATCGAACTCGCCGGTCTCGACAATCTCAGCCGCCTCCACCGGGAAGGCGATGATTATCAGCATCCCGTCCCGCTGCAACCCGTCGAGGTCAAAGCCCAGCGAGGCCACGTTGGCGGTGACCTTCTCGGCTGACTCCTCGAAAGTAACCAGCACACCAGGCTCGCCGTGCTCCCGGGCGCCCGCGACCAGGAACTGCAGGCCCAGCAGGGTCTTACCGGTGCCGGTGCCGCCCGTCACCAGCGTGGATCTGCCCTGGGGCAGCCCACCCCGGGTGATCTCATCCAGTCCCCGGATACCGGTCGGGGCCTTCAGCAGCAGCGAGGCAGCCGAAGCTTCAGACAGCGAGGCCATACGAATCCTCCCGTGCTCGGGGTGTTAGACGCTCCCTGGCACCGGATCACATCGTTCATCGTCCTCAACGCCACGTTCAGGGCCATAGGTCTTCAGTTCGCCCGGCTTGTGGAACCAAGACACATACGATACGGCCGCAGCGGCCAGGATAGAGGATGTGGCGGCGTGCGCTGCCCAAGGCGTGCGCTGCCCAAGTGGATGCGCAGGTCAGGGCCGTTCTGGGCCGGGTGCTGGCGCAGCGCGGAGGTCGCGTTCGCCTACGTGACGGCGCTGTCGCCGGGGACGCGGGCGAACTGCTGGGCGCTGGCGGCGGCGGCCGGGCATGAGGGCAGGGCCGGATGCAGGCCCTGATCGGCAGCTACGCCAGGCCAGCGCGGCCCATCCGGCCGCTGCGAGCGATCGTGAAAGTACTAAGCCACTTTGCCGCGGTCCTGGTGGTGTGCCCGGGCCGTGGGCCGGATGACCGTGACCGGCACGCCTGCGTGATGCACGCAGTAGGTGCTGACCGAGCCGAGCAGGGCGTCGGCGAACCCGCCGTGCCCGCGGCTGCCCACGACCAGCAGGTCGGCTCCTTCGGCCGCCCTGACCAGCGCCTCCGCGGGGTGTCCCGCGACGACCTCGGTGTGCACCCAGGCTGGCCACTGCGGCCCGAACACCTCGGTGACCGCGCTGGCCAGGGTCTCCCCGGCGATCTTGGCCAGGTCCACCTCGTCCGAGCCCACCGGCGCCCAGCCGAAGAACGCCGGGAACTGCCAGCCGATCACCGCGTCCAGGGTGCCGCCGGTCTGCTCGGCCTGCCGGGCGGCCCAGCGCAGGGCGGCCATGCCGCCCGGCGAGCCGTCCACGCCGACCACGATGCGCGGCTGGTCGGCGGCCGTCTCAGTCATGTGACTCGTCTCCTCTCACCACGATGGTGCCGGCCCGGCCAGCCAGCAGCGCGGCGGCGTCCGCCAGCTGCCCGATGGCGGTTATCCCGCCCGTGGCCGCGAACCGGCACGCCGCCTCGACCTTGGGCCCCATCGAGCCGGCCGGGAACTCCCCGGCCTGGATCCGGTTCCGCAGCTGGGTGGCGGTGATCCGCCGGATGGGCCGGGCGGCCGGGGTGCCGTAGCGTTCCTCGACCGCGGCCACGTCGGTCAGCATCAGCAGCGCGTCGGCCTGCACCGAGCTGGCCAGCAGGGCCGCCGTCAGGTCCTTGTCCAGCACCGCCTCCACCCCGCGCAGCCCGCCCGGGCCGGCCACCACCGGGATGCCGCCGCCGCCGGCGCAGACCACCGTCACCCCCTGGCCGGCCAGCACCTCGATCAGGTCCAGCTCGACCAGCGCGGCTGGCTCCGGGGACGGCACCACGCGCCGCCATGATGAACCGTCCGGCCGGATATGCCAGCCGCGCTGTCCGGCCAGCCGGCGCGCCTCCGCCGCCCCGTACACGGGGCCGACGAACTTGGTCGGCTGGCTGAACGCCGGGTCGTCCGCCTTCACCAGGGTGCGGCAGATCAGGCAGGCGGCCCGCTGGCCCGGGCTGGCCGCTTCCAGCGCCTGGACCAGCCAGTAACCGATCATGCCCTGGGTCTGCGCGCCGAGGACGTCGAACGGGTACGGGTGGGACAGGGCCGGGTCACCGGCGCTCTCCAGGGCCAGCACACCCACCTGCGGCCCGTTGCCGTGGGTGAGGATCAGCTGGTGGTCCCGGAGCAGCGGGGCGAGCGCGGCGGCGGCCCGGGCCACGTGCGATTCCTGGATGTCGGAGTCGGCCGACTCGCCGCGTTCCAGCAGCGCGTTGCCGCCCAGCGCCACGACAACCTTCATGGCTGGCCGCCCAGCGTAGCCACCATGACCGCCTTGATCGTGTGCATCCGGTTCTCGGCCTGATCGAAGACCACCGAGGCCGGCGACTCGAACACCTCGTCGGTGACCTCCAGCTCGGCCAGGCCACGACGGTCGAAGATCTGCCGCCCGATGTCGGTCTCGGTGTTGTGCAGCGCCGGCAGACAGTGCATGAACTTCACCGCCGGATTCCCGGTCGCGGCCAGCACCGCCGAGTTCACCTGATAGTCGAGCAGCAGATCGATCCGCTTGTCCCATTCACCGGGCGGCTCCCCCATGGACAGCCAGACGTCGGTGTACAGGAAGTCGGCCCCCCGCACGGCCGCGTCGATGTCCTCGGTCAGCGTGAGCGTCGCGCCGGATCCGGCGGCCAGGCCCTCCGCTATGTCACGCACCTCGGCGGACGGCTGCAACTGCGCCGGCGCGCAGATGCGCACGTCCAGGCCGAACATCGCCCCCGTCACCAGCAGCGAGTTCGCCGTGTTGTTCCGGGCGTCGCCCAGGTAGCAGTACGACACCAGCTCCAGCGGCTTCGCGGCGTGGTCGCGCATGGTCAGCATGTCGGCCAGCATCTGGGTCGGGTGCCAGGTGTCGGTCAGCCCGTTCCACACCGGAACCCCGGAATAGGCGCCCAGGATCTCGACGGATTCCTGGGCGAATCCGCGGAACTCGATACCGTCGAACATCCGGCCCAGCACCCGGGCGGTGTCCTGGACCGACTCCTTGTGGCCCAGCTGCGAATCCCCGGGACCGATGTAGGTGATGTGCGCGCCCTCATCGTGCGCCGCCACCTCGAACGCGGACCGGGTCCGGGTGGAGGACTTCTCGAAGATCAGCGCAATGTTCCGGCCGGCCAGCCGGCCCCCGGGAGCCCGGCGCGCTTGTCGGCGCGCAGCTGGGCCCCCAGGTCGATGAGGTAGCGGAACTCCGCCGCGCTGAAGTCGATCTCCTTCAGCAGGTTGCGTCCGTGCAGGTTCATCGTGCATTCCCTCTCGGCTCACGGGCAGGGTCCCGCTCGATCGGGCAGGTCATGCAGCGCGGGCCGCCCCGGCCACGGCCGAGTTCCTCGCCGGGCACGGTCACCACTTCGATGCCGTGCTTGCGCAGCATCGTGTTGGTGGCCACGTTGCGCTCGTAGCCGACGATCACCCCCGGCGCCACGGCCAGGTAGTTGGTACCGTCGTCCCACTGCTCGCGTTCCGCCGCCCGGATGTCCTCGTCGGTGCGCAGCACGGTGACCTCGTCCACGCCGAGCGCGTGCGGCCAGCATCCGCCCAGAAGTCGTCGTTCCGGGCCACCCGCAGCGCCGGTGCCGTCCTCGCCGGAGTCACGGTCCACGACCGCAGGCGCGGTGTCGAAGTACGGGTACAGCACGAACGTGCTCCGGTCGACCATGGTCATCACGGTGTCGAGGTGCATCATCGCGTGCGACTGCGGCAGCTCGACGGCGATCACCCGGTCCGCCTGCTCGCTGGCGGAACAGCGCCCGGGCCAGGATCTCCACCGCCATCGGGGTGGTCCGCTCGCCCATGCCGATCAGCACGGCCCGGTTCCCGAGCACGTGCACGTCGCCGCCCTCGATGCTGGCCGGCAGGTGGCTCGCGTCATCGTCGCCGTAGTAGGTGACGAAGCCGGCCGTCGTGAACGTCGGGTGATAGCGGTAGATGGCCTGCATGTGCACGGTCTCCCGCTGCCGGGCGGGCTTGGCCATCGGGTTGACCGAGACGCCGTCGTACACCCAGCACGAGTTGTCCCGCGGGAACAGGTGGTTGGGCAGCGGCGGGAGGACGAAGTCGTCCGCCCGCATCGTGTCCCAGCGCAGGCTGCTGGCCTGGAGCGGGCTCAGGTCAGCCTTCAGCACGCCGCCGACCAGGTACTCGGCCAGGCCCGGCCCGTCCAGGTCCTCGAACAGCGACCGGACCGGGCCGACCAGCGCCGGGCCCGAGGATCTCCGGGGTGCACACCCGGTCCAGCACGAAGGCCCGGCCTTCGGCGGTCTCCAGCAGGTCGGCGCCAGCAGCTGGGAGAAGTAGTGCACCCGGACACCCTTCTCGCGGAGCACCTCGGTGAACACGTCGTGCTCTTCCTTGGCCTTGCGCGCCCACATCACGTCGTCGAACAGCAGGCTGCTGATGTTCTGCGGGGTCAGCCGGGCCAGTTCCAGTCCGGGCCGGTGCACGATCACCTGGCGGAGCTGGCCCACTTCCGAATGCACGCCCACGGTCATGACGCACCCCCGAGCCCGGTGCTGTCCTGCGGCGCGGGCACGTGGCCGGTATCTTCCCGGTGCGCCTTGAGGAACGCGTACAGGATCACGCCGATCAGCACGATCACCAGGGCCTCGTACACGGCCGCGTAACCGGCGGCGAACGTGACCCACATGGAGAACAGCACGCTCAGGCCGGCGATCAGCAGGTCGCGGGCCAGCAGCCAGCCCTGCACCCGGCGGCGCTTCGACACCAGGTAGGTGAGCTGGGCGCAAGCCGAGAACAGGTACGGGATGGCCACCGTGACCACGGTCAGGGCGACCAGCTCGGTGAACACGGTCAGCCCGGTCTTGGTGGTGTAGCTCCACAGCATGAGCAGCGAGGGCAGCACGGCCGCGGTCAGCACGCCGAACCAGGCCGTGCCGCGGCGGTCAGTCCAGTTGAACGCGGCCGGGAACAGGCCGTCCTGCGCGGTCGCCCGGGCCACCTCGGTGGTGACCAGCGTCCAGCCGTTGAGCGCGCCGATGCCGGACACCACGGCCAGCGCCGCGACCAGCTTACCGGCCCACGCCCCGCCGGTGAAGATCGTCTCGAACGCGTTCACGAACGGCGCGCCGTTGTTGAGCAGCGCGTGGTGCGGCACCAGGCCCATCACCGCGGCCGAGACCAGCAGGTAGACGATCGCGCTGGCGCCGGTGCCGAGCAGCGACGCGCGGCCCACGTTCTGCTTCGGGTCCTTGACCCGCTTGGCCGTGATGGCCGCGACCTCGACGCCGATGAAAGAGAACAACGCCACGCCGGCCGCGAGCCCGATCGCCGAGTACAGGCTGCCACCCGACGCGTTGAACGCGCCGAAGTGGCCGGACGACACGAAGAACCAGCCGACGACGCCGACGAACAGCAGCGGCAGGAACTTCAGCACCACGGTAACGTTCTGGAACCAGGCCATCTGCCGCACCCCGGCCAGGTTCACCACGGCCGGGATCCACAGGCCGGTCAGCGCGATGCACCAGTTGCCCAGGCCGGACGGGTGCCAGCCGAACAGGGCATCGACGTAGAACACCCACGACGCCACGATGGCGGCGTTACCGGCCCAGCACTGCACCCAGTAGCACCAGCCGGTGAGGTAACCGGCGAAGTCGCCGAACTCGTACCGGGCGTAGGCGTACAGGCCGCCGTCGGCGTTGGGCACCCGCTTGGTCAGCTGGCCGAACAGGACGGCCAGCAGCATGGCCCCCACCGCGACCGCGGCCAGCACCAGCAGCGAGCTGGTGCCCGCGCTGGCCAGCACGGCCGGCATGGTGAACACTCCGGTGCCGATGATGCTGCCGATAACCAGCCCGGTCGCCGAGGTCAGCCCGAGGGCCCGCGCCTTCTGCTCATTTCGCGGCGACAGGTCTCCGGGTGGCTCCCGGTGCGCCCAGTGCAGCCGGTGATCACTCGAGGTAACAGACATGGTGACCCCCTTGTCACGCGGCAGGCGGTCCGGTCAGGTGATCACCTGCCTCAAGATCATCCTGCCGCCGCTCGCCGTCTTGATCACAGGGGCGGAGGTCCCGCCGGCCGGCCACGAACGTCCCCCGGGCTGCTGCCGATCAGCCCTGCCCGGCCCGGCGCGGGCCGACGACGCTGGTAGTGCGGAACTTTGGTGTGGCCATGGCGCGGCGCCGCCGGGCTAACCGCAGTGCCCCTGGCCGCAAGCGCGGCCAGGGGCACGTCAATGTCCCGGTCCGCCGGGACCGGCCAGGGCCCGCCTTAGCCTGCGGGCGGGAAACTCAGCCGGTCCCGCACCCCGACGACGCCTTCCATGTGCCGGATGGCGCTGACCAGAAGCGGGGCCATGGCGCGGCTTTCCACCTGCCCCAGCACGGTGACGATGCCGGACCGGACGGTGACCTGGAACCCGCCCGGATCGAGCGCGAACTCCCCCGCGATCACATCCTTGATCACCCGGTCCCGGATCTGGGCGTCCGGATGGTCGAAGACGCTCAGCAGGTCCACCCGGGTCACGATGCCCACCAGGCGGCCTGCCTCATTGACTACCGGCAGCCGCTTCACCCGGCAGTCGTGCATACGCCGGGCCGCGGTGGACACGCTGTCATCTGGCCGGACGGTGACCACCGGCGTAGTCATCAGCTCGGCGGCGGTGACCCCGGCCGCCTTGGCGCTCTCCCCACGCCGCCCGGACCCGACCAGGGACCCGTCCAGGGCGTCCTGGCCCACCTCCTTGAGCAGCAGGTCCGCTTCCGACACCACCCCGACCAGGTGGTCCGCGGAATCAAGCACCGGGAAGGCACTCACGTGCAACTGGCGCATCACGGCCACGATGTCCTTGTAGTCGGCGGTCTCCCGGACTGACACGACATCCTTGGTCATCACATCGCTGACCCGGGTTTCCATCACCATCACTCCTTCGCTGGCTGGCCGGCTGGCCTACTTGCCATCCGGCACGACGACCACCGGGCAGTGCGCATGGTGCAGCACCGCGGCGCTGACCGAGCCAAGCAGCAGCCGCTGGAACGGGCTGCTCCCGCGCGATCCCACCACGATCAGATCGGCGTCCTCCGAAGCGGCGATGAGCTCTTCGACCGGGAAACCGTTGACTGCCTGCACCTGCACGACCGCGGCACCGGACTCGCCGAGCTCGGCCGCGGCCTTGGCCACCGCCTCATCGGCGGCCTGCCGCGCCTGCTGCACAGCGGGCTCATCCGGCGGGAGCGTGATCGGATGGCCCGTCCAGCCGCTGGCCGCCACCGGGTGCACGGCCAGCACGGTCAGCCGGGCGCGGCGGATGGAAGCCTCCGTCAGCGCCCACTCCACGGCCCGCTGGGCACCGTGCGACCCGTCGAATCCGACCGTAATCCCAGTCATTTCGTGCTCCTTTCACGTGGGGCCCGGTCAGCTGGCCTGCGGCCCCACTTCTAGCGTGCGGGCCGGGACGGCGGCGCCATAGGGCCATCTGGGCACAACCCAGGGACCGTCGTCCCCCGCCGCCGTGGCCGTACTATTCAGGCCATGGGGACGGCCATGGCCGCCGCGGACTGGGGCCCGCTGGACGTGAACATATCCATGCTGTTCACCGAGCTGCCGCTGGCGGCGCGGCCAGCCGCGGCCCGGGCCGCCGGGTTCACCGCGGTGGAGGCCTGGTGGCCGTTCGGATCGGCGGTCCCGGCCGGGCCGGAGGTGGCCAGGTTCGAGCGGTCAGTCCGCGACGCCGGCGTGCGGCTCGTCGCGCTGAACGGGTTCGGTGGCGACCTGCAGGCTGGCGACCGGGGCATTCTCTCCTGGCCGGGCCGCCAGCGGGAATTCCTGGACAATCTGGATGTGCTGCTGGAACTCGGGGCCCGGCTCGGCTGCCGCCGCTTCAACCTGCTGTACGGCAACCGGATCAGCGGCCGCCGCGCGGCCGGCCAGGACGAGCTGGCCACCGAGAACCTGGCCACCGCGGCCCGGGCCGCGCAGCGGGCCGGCGCGGTACTGGTCGTGGAGCCGCTCAGCGCGCAGCCGGCCTACCCGCTGCGCACGGCCGGGGATGTGCTGGCCGTGCTCGGCCGGCTGCCAGCCGGCTGTGCCGGTGCTGTCCGGCTGCTGGCTGACCTCTACCATCTGCGGGTCAACGGCGAGGACATCCCGGCCATGCTGGACCGGGTGCACCCCCAGATCGGCCATGTCCAGGTGGCTGACGTGCCCGGCCGGCATGAGCCCGGGACGGGCACGGCCGATCTGGGCGGGTGGGTGGCACGGCTGCGCCAGCTCGGGTACCGCGGCCCGATCGGCCTGGAATACGCACCGCTCGGTACCACGTCGGCTGGGCTGCGCCGCCTCGGGCTGGCAGGCTAGCTGCGGTACCCCAGGTCAGCGCTGCAGCCCAGCCCACGACCAGCGCGGGATGGTCAGGCCCTCGGGGACGTCGTCCGCGGACTCGTGGTAGCGCGTCATCGCCGTCGTGGTGGCCCACACGAAGTAGTCGTGCAGCACCTGCCGCAGCGGCCCGGCCGAGTCCAGGCCGGTGTCGTGCAGCGCCTGGTCGAAGCAGCCGATCGCCCGCCGGTCCATCTCCTCGTGCGGGCCGTTGCCGCTGTGTATCCGCACGACCGAGGTCTCGTCGCCATAGTGGCTGGAGTAGCTGGCCGGGCCGCCGAGGGCCTCGGCCCAGTAGGCGGCCAGCCGCTCGCTGTGCCGGGGATGGAATCCGTGGCTGAACGCGTGGCTGACGACCTCGTCGGCCATCACCCGGGCATGCCACGCCTCGGCCAGGCGGCGCAGCCCCGCGGTGCCGCCCGCTGCCTCGTACACGCTCTGCATAGGCCCAGGATGCCAGCCAGATCAGCGGATCTCGTACGCCGCCCGGCGGGCGCGCCGGGTGCGGGCCCAGTACTCGAAGCTGAACCCGGGCCACAGCGCGCGGTTGACGCCCCCGGCGTCCAGGTACCAGCTCGTGCAGCCGCCCGCGTTCCACACCTTGCGCCGCAGGCGGCGGCGGATCCCGTCGTTGAACCGGCGCGCCGCCGCGGGCCGCACTTCGATCGTGTCCCCGTCGTTCCTGGCCAGCAGCCGCAGGCAGGACAGCACGTGCTGGATCTGGCTCTCGATCATGAAGACCACCGAGTTGTGGCCCAGGCCGGTGTTCGGGCCGAGCAGCAGGAAGAAGTTCGGGAACCCGGGCACCGTGATGCCGTGATACGCCTCGGCGCCATCGCGCCAGGCGTCCTGCAGCTTGACCCCGTCCCGGCCGGCCACGTCGAGTTCGGTGAGCGCCTCGACGGTCTTGAACC
Source organism: uncultured Actinomycetes bacterium (assembly GCA_963834515.1). Lineage (GTDB taxonomy): Bacteria > Actinomycetota > Actinomycetes > Streptosporangiales > Streptosporangiaceae > RYN-230. Next base: position 1,851,378 of record CAWICB010000007.1, read on the forward strand.
CGGTGCCGTAGATGATCACGTCGGCGCCGTACTGGCCGCCGTCCGTACCGGCCAGCCCGGTCCTGGTGATCCGGTCGATGGGCTCGGTGACCAGGCTGACATGGGGCTGAGCCAGGGCCGGGTAATAGTTGGACGACAGCAGGATCCGCTTGCAGCCGATCGTGTAGTCCGGCGTGAGCCGCGCGCGCAGCACCGGGTCGCTGATCTGCCGCTCGATCTGCCGCTCGGACACCGACCGGAGCGGGGCCATCAGCCGGGGGTGCACGGCGAACCCGGCCGCGCGCAGCTCGAGCATCCAGTACAGCGCGTCGCGGAACGCACGCATGGTCAGCGGCGCGGCCGCGAACGTGGCCCGGGCCGCGGGCGGGATCTCGGCGTCCGGCCGCGGCTGGATCCAGGGTGGCGTGCGCTGGAAGACGTGCACCTGGGCCGCCTGCCGGGCGATCTCGGGGATGAACTGGATCGCCGACGCCCCGGTGCCGATGACCGCGACCCGCTGGCCGGGCAGGCGGCAGGACCGGTCCCACTGCGCCGAGTGGAAGGCCCGGCCGGCGAACTCCTCAGCGCCGGGTATCTCCGGGATCGAGGGCACATGCAGCGCCCCGATGCCGGACACGACCGCCCGCGCCTGATACACCTCGCCCGCCGCGGTGACGACGTGCCACCGCCGGGCTGTCCCGTCCCACTCCATCCGCTGCACGGTGCGGCCGAACCTGATGTGCGGCGTGACGCCGTGGGTGGTGGCGCACCGGCGCAGATAGGCCCAGATCTCCGGCTGCGGGGCGAACATCGCGGACCAGTCCGGGTTCAGCTCGAACGAGAACGAGTACAAGTGCGACGGCACATCGCAGGCGCAGCCGGGATACTGGTTGTCCCGCCAGGTCCCGCCGAGGTCGCTGTTCTTCTCCAGGATCACGAACCGGTGGAAACCCGCCTGCCTGAGCCGGATGGCCAGGCCCAGTCCGGCGAAGCCGGCCCCGATGATGACGATCGCTGGTGCGTCTGCCGGGCCAGGTCCCGGAGTGTCCGCCTCGTCCACCTCCGCCAGCATAGGCGGCGGTCAGGCATGCTGCCCGGCGGCCTCGGCGAGCTCGGACACACCGCGCTCGATGCCCCGCGCCAGCACCCCGAGATCGGGATTGCTGGCGAAGTCCCCGGTGATGCCGAACGTCACGCTGCCGCAGTAGGTGAAGATCGAGATCCCGGTGCGCAGCGTGGTCGCGATCGGCACGTACGGGATGATCTCCTCCAGCCGGCGCCCCAGCCCGTAGAGCGGCTGGCGGGGGCCGGGCACGTTGGTGGTGACGGTCACGATCTCCCGCTGCGGGAGGGCGAACGTGGCCCTGGTCCCGGGCGAGACGAGCGGGAACGGATAGTAGTTGCCCAGTTCGGCGAGTTCCGCGCCCAGGATCATCTCGTGGCTGTCCTTCAGGGCGGTCAGCTCGGCCCGGACCGCGGCCAGCCGCTGCACCGGGTCAGCCACATGGACGGGCAGGTTGGCCACCACCGCGGACACCCGGTTGTCATAGATGTTCTCCTCGCCGGGGGCCCGCAGCGACACCGGGACCAGTGACGGGAGGGTGTGCGGCCCGGGCTGCTCACCACGTTCCAGCAGCAGGTCACGGTAGCCGCTGCTGATCGCGGCCAGCACCACGTCGTTCAGGGTGCCGCCCAGTTCCCGCTTGATCGCCTTGACCTGGCCGAGTGATGCCCGGGCCCAGGTGTACCGCCGCTGGCGGCCGATAGGCCCGCTCAGCGACGACCTGGTGGCGGGCCGCAGCGCCGGGGCCAGCTTCCTGGCCGCCCGCACCGTGTCGGTGACCTGGCGGGCGGCCCGGCCCGGGTCCGCGGCCACGCCGCTCAGCGCCGCCGCGCCCCGCAGCGGAATCAGCGCCGTATCGACCGCGGCCTCGGCGGCCAGCCAGCCGGGGGCCGGCTCGCCGTGCACCGTGCGGTGATCCGGGGCCGGCGGCGACGGTTCCGGCGTCAGGTCGAAGATGACCCGGTACAGGTCGGTGCCGGAGACCCCGTCCACCACGCAGTGGTGGACCTTGGAAATCAGCGCCCAGCGGCCGTGCGCGAGCCCCTCGGCCACCCAGTTCTCCCACAGCGGGTGATCCCGGTCGAGCCGCTGCGACATGACCCGGCCCATCAGCTCGCTGAGCTGCTCGTCCCCGCCCGGCGCGGGCAGCGCCGTCCGCCGCACGTGGTAGCCGAGATCGAAGTGCGGGTCCTCGACCCAGACCGGGCGGCCCAGCCGGAACGGGATCGTGCGCAGCTTGTGGCGGTAGCGGGGCACCAGCGGCAGCCGCCCGGCCACGGCGGCCAGGAACTCCTCATGGCTGGGCGCCGGGCCCTCGAATACCGCGATCGAGGCGATCGCCATGGACACGTGCGGGTCCTGGTCTTCCGCATCGACGAACAGGGCGCCCAGCGGGCTCAGCCGGTCCATGTCGGCCCCCATTTCCTGCGCCTATCCCCTGCTCCGAGGCTAAGCCGCGGACGTGCCGGACCGCCCCGGCCAGTCGTTCCTTCCGGCCGGGACCTTGGTCGCTGAACGCCCCTCCGTGCTCCTGCCGCCGCCCGGCCGGCGCGCCGCCGGTGGTCTGGCAGGGTGGGGGCATGGCCGCCGGTACCGAGCCGCCCCGCTAGCCGGCCATGCCGTCCGGGGAACGCGGCCTGACCGTCGCGGTGACCGGCCCGACCGGGACGTTCGGGTTCGGCCTGATGCCCCGGCGGCCGGCCGACGGCCGGGTGGCCCGGGTCGTGGGCGTCGCCCGGGGCACGGGCCCGGCGTCGCTCTTCACGGCAGCGGTGCAGTAGATGCCCGTTTTATCCCGGTTACCGCGGGCCAGGCCCGTGATGAAAAGTGGCCCAGCCGCTTCCCGAACACCTCATTTAAGAACGAAGATCCCGGGCTGGCACCAGTCCGCCAGTAAGGGACGTTGGGCCCTGCCCCGGCGGTGCGACTCCCGGTGTGATGGAGATGGAGGATGCCCACAGCTGAGGGGATGGTGGATGCCGGTGCCCGGCCCGCGAGCAGAGCGTGAACGATGCGCGGCGGAGCTTGCCTGGTTGCGGATGCTGGCCGCCGAACAGGCCGGCGCAGCGCTGCCGCCTGTCTTCGCCCAGCAGCTCAGCCGGGTCATGAGCGCCATCCTCACCGAGGCCGAGACCGCCGCGCAGGCACTAGCGGCCAGCGCGCCGGACGGCCGCCGGGCCGTGGAGGCGACCCGGTTCCTGTCCACCCGGCTGGCCCGGATGGCCACCGCCGCGCAGGACGCCGCCTCCGCCGCCGAATGCGGCGACGCGGGCGCGCTGCGCCAGCAACTGCACAGGTTCGAGGCCCTTACTACCGCGATGTGGGCCGTCCAGGCGTCATTGCGCCCGGCTGGCCGGGCAGGTCAGCAGATGACGGTCATTTGACAGAAGATCCCTGCGGACATCCCCGGGCAGACTGGCAGGCATGCGTTGGGCCGGCCAGGCCAAAGCGATCTGCCACGCCTGCCCGGTCCGGGAACCGTGCCTGGCATGGGCCCTCAGCCACGGCATCTCGTCCGGCGTGTGGGGCGGCACCACCGATGAGGAGCGGCGGGCCATCCGCAGCGCCGCGATCCGCTGCGGCCCGGGCCGGGCCGGCTGACGTGGTCTCCAGCCGGGCCCGGCCGGAGCCAGGGGCCGGTCAGCCGCGCAGGAACGCGAGCAGGTCGGCGTTGAGCGTGTTCTTGTAGGCGGCGGTGTTGGCCAGGCCGTGCGGGGCGCCGGGGTAGACCTTGAGCGAGGCGTCCTTGAGGATCTGGACGGACCGCCGCCCGGAGTCGTCGAGCGGGACGATCTGGTCGTCGTCGCCCTGGATGATCAGGACCGGTATGTCGATCTTCTTGAGGTCCCCGGTGAAGTCGGTCTCGGAGAACGCCTTGATGCAGTCGTAGGCGCCTTTGAGCCCGACCTGGATGCTGAGCGCCCAGAACCAGTCCCGCAGCCCCTGGGAGATGTCCGAGCCGGGCCGGTTGGCGCCGTAGAACGGCGCGCTGAGGTCGCGGTAGAACTGGGACCGGTCCTTCAGCACGCCCTCGCGGAGGGCGTCGAACGCCTCGATCGGCTGGCCGCCGGGGTTGGCGTCGGTCTTGAGCATCAGCGGCGGCACCGCGCCGACGAGCACCGCCTTGACCACCCGGGACGTGCCGTGGCGGCCCAGGTAGCGGGCGACCTCGCCGCCGCCGGTGGAATGGCCGACCAGCACCGCGTCGTGCAGGTCCAGCGCATCGATGACCTGGGCCAGGTCGTCGGCGTAGGTGTCCATGTCGTTGCCATTCCACGACTGGCTGGACCGGCCGTGGCCACGCCGGTCATGAGCGATGGCCCGGTAGCCCTGGGAGGCCACGAAGTACGCCTGGTCGTCCCACGCGTCGGCGTTCAGCGGCCAGCCGTGGCTGAACACGACCGGCGGCCCCGCCCCCCAGTCCTTGTAGAAGATCTCGGTGCCGTCCCGGGTGGTGATCGTTGCCATCAGTCCTCCCTTGCCGGTAGCGGTGCACGCACCCGCGGATGATCAGGCGGGCACGACGTACGGGAAGTCGCTGCTGCGCTGCTGCGCCGTGCCGGACGGCTGCAGCCCGGACGGCACGGCCATCCCGGCGACCAGGGACAGCATGGCTTCCGGGGCGTTGTCGGCCTGGGTCCGGCCGTTGAACCCGGTGAAGCTGTAGACGGCCGGGGTGCCGACCTGGTAGGGCAGCACGTCGGGGAACAGTTCCCCGGCCACGGCCTGGCCGTAGCTGGCCGGGTCACCGGCCGTCCCGGTGGCCGCCACCACGGCAGCGACCTGCTCGCCGGTGTACTTGGCCGCGGCGCTGACGTCCTCGGACGGGTGGCGGGTGTTGGCCGGGTTGGTGAAGTCGGTGTCGTTGGGCCAGAAGATCGGCCACATCATCGGGTGCCCGGCCCGGTTGATCTGCCGCCAGCCGCCCGCGTCGGTGGCCAATTTGGTAGCGGCCCACACCCCGGTGCGGGCGCCAGGCCGAAGCCGCGGATCAGTGTGCGGGATCTCCAGCACGATCGAATCGACCGTGCTGCCAGCGAAGCTGTTCTTCGCCCCGTCCGCGCGCCAGCCGGACAGGTCCACCGCGGTTCCGTTGGCCACCGCCCCGTTGACGATGGCCAGCAGGGACAGGTCGATGTAGAACGAGTCGGCGATCCGGCCGGCCCACACCCGGCTGCCGCCCGCGCTGGCCGCCTCCCCGGTCCGGCCCGCCAGCAGCAGCTCGCCGCCGGCCGAGTCCTCGCGGGCCTGGCCGCCGGCCAGCGTGTGCACCTGCAGCGGCTGCCGTCCCTGCGGGTCCGGCTCACCGAACGACACCCGGTAGGTCAGGTCCTCGAAGTCGGCACCATCGAAGTGCACCTTGAACTCGTAACGTGCCTCCGGGTGGAACCCGGGCTCCGAATGCAGGCCGTTGACGTTGGAGTTCACGTCCATGACCAGCACGGTGCTCCCGTGGCCCGGGAACACATACAGGTCGTCGAGGTAGAGCTGGCCGGTCTGCGCGGCGAGCGGCGTATCCAGATGGTGCGACACGGACTTTCCTCTCTTCTGGTGACAAGCACCTGGGCTCAGCGATCGATGACCCGGTCGGTCAGCAGGCCGATAACGGCGAACTTCCGGGTCAGCTCGTCGCTGAGCTGGTACCGGGCGGCCAGCGCCTCCGGTGCTGTGTAGCTGAGCTTGGTCTGGTGGCCGTCGGCCCAGACCAGCACCTTGAGCGGCAGGTCCAGGGCCGCGAGCGGCGCCGAGGCCATGACCGGTGTGCCTGTTTCCGGACTGCCGAAGATGACCACTTTGGTATCGCGCAGGTCGAGCCCGCGGCCCGCCGCTTCGCCGCTGTGGTCGATGACGGCGAAGAGCTTCATGCCCCGGGCGGCGATGACCGCCGACAGCCGGGCCACGGTGTCCCGGACTGACCACGGGCTCAGCTTCGTAACGACCTCACCGGCCGGTCCGGCGAGTGCTGCGCTGCTCGGGATCACCCGCTGATCGTGCCAGGCCCGGCCCGGGCCGCTCTTCTGTCAGATGACCTGACGTGCGGCCGGCGGTCTGGGCCGGTCAGGACGGCGGCTGGGCCAGCGCGTCGCGCAGCGCGGCCCGGGAGCTGACGCCGAGCTTCGGGAACAGCCGGTGCAGGTGGAAGCCCACCGTCCGGTGCGACAGGAACAACCGCTCGCCGATCTGCTTGTTGGTCAGCCCGGACGCGGCCAGCAGCGCGACCTCGCGCTCCTGCGACGTGAGGGCCGGCGTGGCGCACGGGCCGGCCTGCGGCCCAGCCTGGCCGGCCGCCCGGAGTTCGGTGGCCGCCCGCTGGGCCCACGGTGCCGCCCCGAGGCGGCCGAAGATCTGCCCTGCTTCCAGCAGGTGCGCGCGCGACCCGGTCACGGCGCGGGTGCGGCGCAGCCGCTCGCCGAACAGCAGGTGCACCCGGGCCATGTCGAACGGCCAGCGGTCGGCCCCGGGAACCGCGAGGGCCTGCTCGAAGAGCCCCGGGGCGCGGTCGTCCGCGGCGGTGATGGCCGTGGCCGCGTGCGCGATCAGCGCCTGCCGGGCAGACAGCCGGGCCAGGCCCGCCGTGCGGATCGCGGCGGCGTGCGCGGCCGCCTCGGCCTGGTGGCCGGCCCGGGCGGCCGCCTCGACCAGGTCCAGCTGGACCAGCAGCGCGTACGGGACGTGCGACGCGAGCGTGCCGGCCGGGCTGATCTTGCTGGCCTGCCGGTAGGCCTCGTCGAAATCCGCCCGGCCCAGCGCGGCCAGCGTATGCACCTGCCACGCGTAGCAGCGCAGCAACTGTGCCTGCCGGGGGGTGGCCCACGAAAGCAGCTCCCCGGCCACCGCGCCGGCCGTCCCGTAATCACCGCGGGCCGCCGCGATCAGGGCCTGGACGTGCCGTCCGGGCCAGGCCAGCAGCACGTATCCGTGCTCCCGGCACCGTCCGGCCGCGTCGTCGGCGAGCCGCTGCGCCTCATCCCACTGGCCGGTCCAGAATGCGTCCCGGCTGAGCAGCATCTGGGCGTTCAGCGCGGAGGCCACCGCTCCCCCATCGGTCCCGGCACGGACCACCTGCCACAGCGCCGTCCGGCAGGCGGCCTGCCGGTCAACGAACTGGGTGGCGAGGGCGACCCGCACCACCCGGGAGGGATTCACCTCCCCGACCAGCCCGGCTACCGCCGCGTCCAGCTGCGGCAGGGCGGCCGCGGCGGTACGTGCCGGGTCAGCGAGCGTCTGGCAGCTCAGCAGCACCTCAGCCGGCACGCTGGCGCGCAGCCGGGCGACCGCCGCCCGCAACGGGTCCCACAGACCGGGGCGGCCCCCGAAGAAGCAGACCAGCATCAGCGTGTACAGCGCCTCGCCGAGCGTGGCCTGCCCGGCCTCGGCCAGCATGGCCTGGTCGGCTACGGCGCCGGTCAGCAGCCGGTGCGCGGTGTCGATGTCGCCGTCGCCGTTGAGCAGCAGGTGCGCGGCCGTCACCGCCGCCTGGAGCGAGCCGGCGCAGCGGCACCCAGCCGCTGGCCCGCGACCCGGTCAGCAGCTGGGCGGCCGGGCGCAGGTCGCCGGTCATGTCGGCGCCGATGTAGGCCGCCTGGGCGAGCCGGCGGCCCTTCTTGCCGCGGCCGGGGCTGAGCTCCGCCGCCCGGACCAGTGCGGCCACCGCCCCGGTTGCGTCGCCGCGCTGCAGCACCCGCTGCGCGCTGTCCTCCAGCAGGCTGGCGACCTGCTCATCCGGTCCCTGGGTAGCCTCGGCCAGGTGCCAGGCCCGGCGGTCGGGCTGGCCGGCGAACAACGCGGCCAGCTGCTGGTGAGCCTGGCGGCGGTCGGCTTCGGCGGCCAGCTCCACGACCGCGGACCGGATCAGTGGGTGCCGGAAGGCCAGCCGGTGCGTGTCCGCATCGACGTGGACCAGCTCCGCCCGTTCCGCTGCGGCGAGCTCGGCCAGCCCGTCCGAGGACTTCCCGAGCGCGTCCAGGATCCGCAGGTCACCGGTGGCATCGAGGGCGGCCAGCAGGAGCAGCCGCTGAGCGGCGGCCGGGAGACCTTCGACCTGGGCCGCGAACAATCCCTGCAGGCGCCGGCTCAGCGGCAGCACGGGGGGCAGGCCCGGGCGTCCCGCGACACCCGCGTGCCGCAGCACGGGCGGCAGCTCCAGGAGGGCCAGCGGGTTGCCGCGGGCCTCGGCCAGCACCCGCTCGCGGGTACCGGCCACGAGTTCCGGGAACCGCGCGCTGAGCAGCTGGCCGGCCGCGTCGTCGTCCAGCGGGCGGAGCTCGAGTTCCGGCAGCCCGGCGTTCTGGAAAAAGCCGCCCCGGCTGGTGCGGGCCGCGCCGAGGAACCTGGCCCGGCTGCCGGCCAGGCGGCGGGAGACGAGCCCGAGCACGGTCGCGCTGGCCCGGTCGAGCCACGGCAGGTCGTCGACGACCATGAGCAGCGGGCGGGTGGCGGCCGAGCGCCGGAGCACGGTCAGCACGGCGGTGCAGACGACCAGCCGGTCGGGGGCCGCGCCGTCGCCGAACCCCAGTGCCGCGTTCAGCGCGCCCCGGTGCCCGCGGGCCAGCCCGGTGAACTCCTCGTGCAGCGGCAGCAGGAGCTGGTGCAGCCCGGAGAACGGCAGGTCAGCCTCGAACTCCACGCCCGCCGCACGGACCACCCGCACCCCGGCCGCGGCCGCGGCGGTGGCGGCGGCATCCAGCAGCGCCGTCTTGCCCACGCCAGGCTGGCCCAGGACCAGTAGTGCGCCGGGCTGGCCGGCCGGGCCGCCCAGCAGCGCCTCGATGAGCGACAGGTCGCGGTCCCGGCCGAACAGCGCAGGCCCAGCGGTCAGGACATTCATCGTCCCCCCCTTTTCCGGCCGGCCGGGACGGTTTCTGGGCCGTACCCAGCCTTGCGCTGATCAGCGCGCAGCGGACCCGGAGGATACCCGGGTCGTGTCCCGGGGTTGCGCCCCGGGGGCCGCACCCCCGGGTAGCCCGGCTCGCGCTGATCGCAGCGGCAGAGACGGCCAGCTCGGGCACAGAGCTCCGCTGCGGCGGCCTTCCCCGGGTCTGGCCGGCCAGGTTACGCTGTGGGGCAGGTGATGGTGCAGCTCCGGCGTACTGATGGGGCTGCTGGTAGCCGTGGCACATGCGAGGCCCCATGAACGTTTGCGCCCGGCCGGGCGACCCGGGAGCGCCGCTGGGGCAGGACTGCGGCCCCGGCCGGCCGCGTCGTGGTGGCCGGCGTTACGGGCGAGGCGTAGCCCCCGGCGGATGGCCATCCGGTCCGGGCTGCGAGGCCGCGCGCCAGCGCTGACTGACCGGCGCAGCGAACGCGCGATTCTCGACCAGCTGCTCGACGCGGTGCGGGCCGGGGAGAGCCCGGTGCTGGTGGTGCACGGCGCCCCCGGCGTGGGCAAGACCGTGCTGCTGGACTACCTGGCCCGGGGCGCGTCGGGGTGCCGGCTGCTGCGGGTGGCGGGCGTGCAGTCGGACTGGCCTCCCAGGCCGCGACGGTGATCCGCGCTGGTGATTTCGCGGCCGCGACGTCGCTGATCGCCGAGGCTGACGTGGTCTCGGAGGCGACCGGGATCCGCTACCCGCCGTTCGCGCCGTTGTGGCTCGGGTGCCTGGCCGGCCGGGAGGCGGAGGCCATGGCGCTGATCGAGTCCACCATCGACGAGGGCATGGCCGCGGGCCAGGGGCACGCGGTGAGCTTCGCGCACTGTGTGGCCGCGATCCTGTACAACGGCCTGGGCCGTTACGCCGACGCGCTGGCCGTGGCCCGGCTGGCCAGCGAGCACACTCCCGAGCTGTATGTCTCCATGTGGGCGCTGCCTGAGCTGATCGAGGCGGCGGTCCGCACCGGGGACACCCGGGCCGCCGGGCAGGCGCTGAGCCGGCTGGCGGAGACCACCCAGCCGGGCGGGACCGATTACGGCCTGGGCATCGAGGCGCGCTGCCGGGCGCTGCTCGCCGCGGGCCAGGCCGCCGACGGCCTGTACCGGGAGGCGATCGGCCGGCTGGGCCGGACCAGGCTGCGGCCCGAGCTGGCCCGCGCCCACCTGCTCTACGGCGAGTGGCTGCGCCGGGCGGGCCGCCGCGCGGACGCCCGCACCCAGCTGCGGACGGCGCACGAGGCGCTGGCCGCGATCGGCGCCGAGGCGTTTGCCGAGCGGGCCGCGGGCGAGCTGCTGGCCACCGGGGAGACGGTGCCCAGGCTGCCGCTGGAGGTCCGCACCGAGCTGACCGCGCAGGAGGCGTCCATCGCCCGGCTGGCCCGGGACGGGCTGACCAACACCGAGATCGGCGCGCAATTGTTCCTCAGCGCCCGGACCGTCGAATGGCACCTGGGCAACGTGTTCATCAAGCTCGGCATCCGGTCACGCCGCGAGCTGCGCCGGGCCCTGGGCCAGCACCCGCCCGCGCACTGACCAGCGCGCTGGAGTCAGCTGGGGCGGCCGAAGCCGCCGGCTGAGCAGTCCTGCGCGTAGTCACACGTGCCACCGGCGCGGAACTGCCGGGCCGCCCGCACGACCTCGGAGCCGAGCTTGCGCAGCTGGGTGGCGACCGCCTCGTCCTTGAGGTGCCCGTCGGGGTCGAAGGACTGCCAGGACTGCGCGACCGGCAGCACGAGCGGGACGCTCCAGCCGCGCAGCGACCGGGCGATGAAGTCCATGGTGTTGACGGCCTGCAGGCCCTGCACCCCGCCCGCGGTGGTGACCAGCCCGATGGGTTTGCTGGTCAGGTACGGCGGGTCACGGTCGGCCAGCAGGATCAGCCAGTCCAGGGCGTTCTTGAACGAGCCGCTGACCGAGCCGTGGTAGGTGGGGCTGGCCCAGATCAGCCCGTCGCAGCGGTACACCGTCTCAGCCAGCCGTTCCGCGGCGGGCGGCGGCGCGTGCTCCGCGGTGTACAGCGGCAGGCCGAGGTCGCGGACCCAGATCAGCTGGGTGTCAGCCCCGCTCCCCGCCGCCCCGTCCAGGGCGGCCTGCAGCGCGGTCCGGCTGGTCGACTCCGGACGGAGGGAACCACCGAGGCCAACGACCCGCACCGATCCCATGACCTGGCTCCTCACTGCCGCACCCGCTGATCATCGCATGCCGCCGGATTCGGTCACTGGGGCAGCCAGGTGACTGATGACAGCGGGCTACGGCCGGGCCAGGATGATCACATGAGCGCGCGGGCACCGGCGGCCGCGGCGTCGGCGTGGGCGCCGTTCCGCCACGAGGCGTTCGCGGCCATGTGGGGCGCCCAGTTCGTCAGCAACATCGGCAGCTGGATGCAGACCGTCGGGGCGCAGTGGCTGATGCTGGCGCTGACCGGGTCCGCCGCCTATGTGGCGCTCATCCAGACCGCGGCCAGCCTGCCCGTGGTGCTGTTCGCCGTGCTGGCCGGGGCCATCGGGGACCTGGTCGACCGGCACCGGTTCCTGCTCATCACCCAGGCCCTCATGCTGGCCGCGGCGGCTGCGCTCGGGTTCCTGGTCCTGGCCGGGCTGGCTGGCTGCTGGCCCTGATCTTCGCCGTGGGCACCGGCCAGGCGCTCACGTCGCCCACCTGGCAGACGCTGCAGCCGGAACTGGTCTCCCCCGCCGAGCGCCCGCAGGCCATCTCGCTCGGCGCGGTGAACCAGAACCTGGCCCGGGCCGTAGGACCGGCCATCGGCGGGCTCATCCTGGCCGCCACCAGCGCCGGGACTGTCTTCCTGATCAACGCGGCCACGTTCCTGGCCGTGGTCGGCGTGCTGGTCTGGTGGCGGGGCAGCCAGCCCGCCCGCACGCTGCCCCGCGAGCACGCGGGCGAAGCGGTCCGGGCCGGGGCCCGGTACGTGGCCGCGAGCCCGGCGCTCCGCGTCATCCTGCTCCGGGCCGGCTTGTTCGTGTTCTTCGCCGCCGCGATCTGGGCGCTGCTGCCGGTGACCGCCCAGTCCCGGCTGCACCTCGGGTCCGGCGGCTACGGGCTGCTGCTCGGCTGCGTCGGGATCGGCGCGGTGGCAGGCGCGCTGCTGCTGCCCCGGCTCCGCGGCCGGTTCGGCCCGGGAACCCAGCTCACCGGGGGTTCGGCCGGGCTGGCCGGGGTGGCCCTGGTGCTCGGCTTCGTGCCGGTGACCGCGCTGGCCGCGGTGGCCCTGGCCGTGGCCGCGGCCGGGCTGGCCCTCGGCCCGCTGGCCGGGCTGCGCTACCGGTTCCAGCCCATCCCGCCCGCGCAACTGCTGCCCGCCGCCGACTGGCCGGTGCCCAACCTGGCCACCGGGGATCCCGCCACCGGGCCGGTCATGGTGACGGTCGAGTACCGGTCCCGCCCCGGGCAGGAAGCGGAGCTGCTGGCCGGGCTGCGGGACGCCCGGTTCAGCCGGCGGCGCACCGGGGCCAGCAGCTGGCGGGTGTGGCAGGACGCGGCCGACCCGGACCGGATCATCGAGCAGTTCGTGGTCGCGTCCTGGGCAGATCACATCCGCCAGCACGGCCGGGTGACCGTCCGCGACCAGGAACGCTACGACCAGATCCGGTCGATGACCGATCCCGCGCAGCCGGTCACGGTCACGCACTGGCTCACCCCGCCCGGTCCCCGGCACACCCGTAACACCCTGGATGCCTAACGCCCGAGCGGGGCCCTCAGCCACCGTGCCCCGGGTCGGATACGGTCCGGCGGACGATGAGCCACTGCCCGCGTCGCGGCGCAGCGTCTGGGTGATGGCCACGGCGGCGCGGATGGTGACCGGCGGGACCGGGTCGATGATCAGCAGCACCGACTGGACGACGGCGGCATCATCGTCCTCCTCGATGACCGGGTTGAGAGTGAGATGCAGCGTCCAGGCCGCCGGCCCTGACTGATGCTGTGCCAGCCGGGCGTGGCGCACACTATGGGCATGGGCATCCAGGATGACCTGCCGGGCCCGGTGCTGGTGCTGGGGGCCACCGGCGGCCAGGGTGGCGCGGTGGCCGCGGCCCTGCTCGGCGCGGGGCGCCCGGTCCGGGCCCTGGTCCGCGACCCGTCCGCCGCCGCGGCCGGCACGCTGGCGGCGGCCGGGGCCCAGCTCGCGGCGGGCGAGTTCACCGACCAGGCCGCGCTGGCCGCGGCCATGCGCGGCGCGGCCGCGGCGTTCGCGCTCACCACCCCGTTCGGGTCCGGGCCTGATGCTGAGATCCAGCAGGGCGAGGCGATCATCGCCGCGGCCGTAACGGCCGGGCTGCCGTACCTGGTGTTCTCCTCCGTGGCCGGGGCGACCGCGGGCACCGGGGTGCCGCACTTCGAGAGCAAGGCCACGGTCGAGCGGGCGCTGGCCGCAAGCGGCCTGCGGCACGCCATACTGGCGCCGACCTACTTCTACGACAACGCCCTCGGCGGTTACCAGGACCTGCTGGCCGGCACCCTGGAACTCCCGCTGCCCGATGACCACCCGCTGCAGCAGCTCGGCCGGCCCGACCTGGGCGGGTTCGCCGCGCTCGTGCTGGCCGATCCGGGCCGGTTCACCGGCTGCCGGATCGAGCTGGCCAGCGACGCTCCCACCCCGGCCCAGATGGCCGGGGCGCTGGCCGGTGCCCTGCGCCGCCCGGTGCGGTTCCGCGAAGTACCGCTGCCGGCCAGCCCGGACATGGCCGCCATGTGGCGGTTCCTGCGCGGCCCGGGCTACCAGGCGGACACCACGGCGCTGCGCCGCGACTATCCCACGATCGGCTGGACCTCGTTCCGCACCTGGGCGGACCGGGCGTTCCGGCCCCGCGACCCGGCGGGCCGCGGGGCGCCCGGTGCACCGCACCGGCGCTGAGAGGCATCAGTCAGCGGCTTTGGCGGCACAATACAGGGTGTGACTCCGAAAGCCGCTGGGCCTGGGTTTGTGATCATCGGCGGTGGCGTGGCAGGCGGCAATGCCGCCGCGACCCTCCGCGAGGAGGGTTTCCCTGGGCCGGTGGTGCTCATCAGCCGGGAACCCGGCGTCCCCTTCGGCCGCCCGCCGCTGTCCAAGACCTACCTGCGGTCGGAAGAGGATCTCGATGCCTGGTACGTCAGGCCGGCCGGCTGGTACGCCGACCACGATGTCGAGCTTCACAACCAGGCCGTAGTGGTGGCCGTCGATCCAGCCGCGCATGCCGTCACGCTGGACTCCGGTACCCAGCTCGGCTACCAGAAGCTGCTGATAGCCACCGGCGGACGCAACCGGCGGCTCGGGTTGCCCGGGGCTGACCTGCCCGGGATTCACTACCTGCGCACCGTGGCCGAATGCGATGCCATCAAGCGGGAGGCGGCGCCGGGCCGGCGTGCCGTCGTCGTGGGCATGGGGTTCATCGGCTGCGAAGTGGCGGCTTCGCTGACCCAGCTGGGCGTCCGGGTGACTACGGTCTTCCCGGGCCGGGTCCCGCTAGCGGCGGTGCTGGGCAGCGAGATCGGGTCGCTGATCGGCGCTATTCACCAGGCCAACGGCGTGGAGCTGCGGCCCGGCGAGCAGGTCACCGCGTTCGAGGGCACCGAACGGGTGAACGCGGTCGTGACCGCGGCCGGTCACCGGATCGCGTGCGATTTCGTGGTCGCGGGCGTCGGCATAGCACCCGACATCCCGCCGGTCGCCGTGGCGCAGGATAACGGGATCCTGGCCGATGAACTGTGCCGGGCCAGCGCGCCGGACGTCTACGCGGCCGGCGACGTGGCCAACCAGCTCCACCCGCTGTTCGGGCGGGTCCGGGTGGAGCACTTCAACAACGGGGAGAAGCAGGGCGCCGCCGCGGCCAGGTCCATGCTCGGCTCGACCGCGCCCTACGACTACCTGCACAGCTTCTGGTCCGATCAGTACGAGCACAAAATCGAGTACGTCGGCCACGCCGCCAAGTGGGACGACTTCGTGGTCCGGGGCAGCGTCGAGGAGAGCAGGCTGATCGGCTTTTACCTGGCCAACGGGGTGGTGCTGGCCGCGGCCGGCCTCGACCGCGGCGGTGATCCCGAGCTGGACAGCCACGGCGAGATGGCGGCCTGCGCCCGCCTGGTGGCGGCACGGGCCCGGCCGGCCCCGGCCACGCTGGCCGACGACCGCACCGACCTGTGGTCGCTGGCCAGCCCGGCCGCGCCGTCCTAGGCGTTCGAGAACAGCGGGATGTTCGCCCCGCTGATCGGGGCCAGCGGGCTGTCCAGCAGCGCCACGATCAGCTCCGCGACGTCGTCCGGGGTCAGCCCCGGGCGCAGCGCCGGGTTGGCCCGCCGCAGCATCTGCGTATCGACCGCGCCGGGGCTCAGGCAGATGGCGCTGATGCCGTGCTTCCTGCCCTCGACGGCGATCGCCTCGGTGAGCCCGATGACCCCGTACTTGGACACGTTGTACGCGGCTAGCCCCGGGAATTTCTCGGTCGCGTAAACGCCGGACAGCGACCCGATGTTGACGATCCGGCCCAGGCCGGCCCGGACCATGGCGGTGAACGCCGCGCGGCAGCACAGGAACGTGCCGGTCAGGTTGACGCCGAGCGTCTCGCCCCAGATGGTGGACGTGGTCGCGCCGAACGGCGCGGGGGTCAGCACCCCGGCCGCGCAGATCAGCGCGCCCAGCTGGCCAGCCGAAGTCACCTCGGCGAACAGGCGCCCGACCGCGGCCTCGTCGCTCACGTCCGTCGGCACGGGCGTGGCCTGGCCGCCGGCGTCCCTGATCCGGGCCGCCACCCCATCGAGAGCCTGGCTGTCCCGGGCGGCCAGCACGACGTGGGCGCCAGCCGCGGCGACGGCCGCGGCCGTGGCCGCCCCGATCCCGCGGCTGGCCCCGGTGACCACCGCCAGCCGTCCCGGCAGCCACCTGTGCGGGGCGGCGGCCGGGGGCCCTCCGGTCACGGGCCCGGTCAGCTCACCCATCGGCCACCCGCTGGTAGAGACGCTCATGTGCATCCAGGGTCAGTTCCAGGTCAAGGTGGTCCTGGGCGTGCTCCCGGCAGGCCGGCCGGGAAATCCCGGCCACCTTGGACACCGCCCCGGCCGCGGCTTCCAGGTCGTCGGGGGGAACCAGGAACCCAGTTACCCCATCCATGATCACTTCACTGAGCCCGCCGCGCCGGAACGCGATAACGGGCGTGCCGCACGCCTGCGCCTCGGCGGCGGCCAACCCGAACGGCTCGTCCCAGCGGGCCGGGCACAGCACCACGGCCGCCCGCGCCATGGCCTCCCAGAGCAGTGTCCGGGGGACTCCCGGGTGCACGGTCACTCCTGGCCAGCTTCGCCGCGGGTCGATCTGCTCCCGGCTGTACCCCGGGTCGTAGACGTCGCCGTAGACGTCGATCGGCACGCCAGCCGCGTGGGCGATGTCAATAGCCTCAGCCGTGCCTTTCTCCGCGGTCAGCCGGCCCGCGTACAGCGCGCCCGGCCCGGGGGCCGCCGACCAGGGAATGACGCTGGTGCGCGGATACGGCGGCAGGATCGCGTTAACGGGAACGACCCGGCGCCAGGCGCGGGCCTGGAAATGCGACACTGCCGCCACCGCAGGCGGCCGGCGGTGCCGGGCGGCCTGGCCAAGCGCCGCCGACACCGCCGTGTCCGGCGGCAGGTGGAGCGTATGCACCACTGGTGCCTGCAGCGCCGTGGCCAGCCGGACCGCGGGCGCGTCGAACGCGTGGTTGTGGATCACGTCATACTGGGTCGCCTGCATGGCCAGGTAGGCGGCGCGGAACGCGGACTCGGCCGCGGCCCCCGCTGGCCCGTCTTCCCCCGGCCCATCCCCGGCTGGCCCGGCCACCCGGTAGAGCGTGCCCGCCAGAGACGCGGGATCGATCCCGGTGTCGATCACCTCGACCCCCGGGATCTGCGATCCGGCGGCGGCATAGACGTGCACCTCGTGCCCCCGGCCGGTCAGGCCGCGGGCCAGGTCGGACACGAACGCCTGCGAACCGCCGCGCTGCGGCTCCCGGATAGCCGTCACCAGCGGCGCCATGATCGCGATCTTCATCCGGGCAGCACCTTGAAGGCCAGGTCGCGGGGCGGATTGATACCAAGTACCTCGAAGGGGACCTGGGACAAGCCGCGCCGCCGGACCTCGCCGGCCGCGCTGGGGTAGAAGATCTCGGCCAGCTGGACGGCCTCGTGATGGCTGCCGAACACTACCGACATCGGCCCGGGGAAGCGCACATACCGGTAGCCGTGGGCGGCGAGCCAGTCGATGTGGTTCGGCCAGATGATGGCGACCAGCCCGGCCGGCCGGCATACCCGCTCCATCTCGGCCAGGCCGGCCTCGCCACCGTGCCCTGGTTCGGGAGTGAAGGCCGAGCACGCCACGACCAGGTCAGCGAAATCGCCGGGCAGCGGCAGCTGGTCGAAGAACCCGCCGGTCACCCGGACCCGGTCCGCGTGGCCGGCGGCGGCGAGCTTCCGGCGCAGAATCCGGCGCAACGGCAGCGCGGGCTCCACCGCCACGATGTGCTGCCCGCGCTCGGTGAGCTGCATCGTGAGCCGTCCCGTGCCCGCGCCGACCTCGGCGATCCGGCCGACGTGGCGCGGCAGCCAGCCGACGACCCCGGGATGCAGCCGCTCGGCGGTGGCCAGCCGGTCATAGAGCTCCGGCTCCAGCCGGTACAGCAGTTCCCAGGCCAGGTCCTCGTCGTCCCGTGGATCACCGTCTCCCCGGGGGACAAACCGGCTCGCCTCGGCCCGGGTGAACACGCCCAGGTCGGCCGGCGTGTACCGGCTCCGCAACTGCGGGCCAGCCCGGGCCGGGACCTCAGGCCTGGTCACCGACCTCGGCCCAGTTCTTGTCGGTCTCCCAGACCCGGACGGACCGCAGCAGCCCGTCGGGAAGCTCGGGCTGGAGCCGGTCCCAGAAGGCCAGGGCCAGGTTTTCAGCGGTCGGGACGCACCCCTTGAGCCACGGGACATCGGTGTTCAGGTTGCGGTGATCCACGTCGCGGATGACCTGCCTGCTCATGACGTCGGCCAGCGTTTTCAGGTCCAGGACGTAGCCGCTGACCTGATCGACCTCGCCGGCCACGACCACCTCCAGCACGTAGTTGTGCCCGTGCAGATGCACGCATTTCCCGAACAGGCGCCGGTTCTCGTCATCGGACAGGTCAGGATCACACAGCTGGTGCGCAGCATTGAATGATTCGCGGCGACCGACCAGGACGGCCATCAGCCTTGTCCTCTTTCGCGAGCTTCTGTTGACGTCAGGCTACTTGAGTGGGCTCGGCACGGGACGAGGCGGACCTGGCCGCGGGTCCGTCCGGCCCCGCACATCCGGGGGATCACCCGGCTGGGGCCGCGGGAATAGACATGGCGTACCAGACCCGGCGAGAGCGGGAGGATGCAATGCAGCCGGCCCACCCATCCCACCCGGCGGATCCACAGCGCCGCGGCGGCCAGCTCGGTGACCTGTTCCCGTTCGGTGACTGGGTCCGGCACCACGCGCTGCGCAGCTGGCCGGTGCTGCTGTTCCTGGTGCTGATCTGCGTGCCCTCGGTCGCGCTGGTCGTGCTGGGCGGGAACCCCGGCACCACCACGTTCGACGTCGCCGCCTGGCTGTTCGCTGCGTACTACGCGGCCGCCTGGCTGCTGCTCCTCGGGGTCATCATCCGGCCGGATCACGTGACCCGGCCGATGCTCCTGGTCCTGGTGGCGATCGCGCTGGTGACCCAGGTCCCGCTGGCGCTCGCGCTGGAAAAGGCGCTGCACAGCAGCAACGCGGCCCTGGGCACGAGCATCTTCACCATCGGGGTGCCAGAGGAACTGGCCAAAGCGATTCCGGTGCTGGCCATCGCCCTGATCTACCGGCGCAGCCATGGCCTGATGCCGCGGGACTACCTGTTCCTCGGCGCGGTCAGCGGGCTGGTGTTCGGGGCCAGCGAGGTCGTGCGCTACTTCACGGTCAGCGGAGTCATCCAGTTCTACCTAACCGTCAAGGCGGCCATCCCGGCCATCACGCACCTGATCAACACCGGCCACTCCGCGCCGAACGCGCTGTTCGCCACGCTGATCGGGCCGGTGCTGATCTTCATCATCGAATTCGTCTGGCGGTTCCTGACCGACCCGATCACGCATGCCTGCTGGTCCGGTCTGACCGGCTACTTCATCGGGCTGGCCGTGACCACCCGCTACCGCTGGTACCAGGTCGCCTGGATCGGGCTGGCCATGGCCGCGGTCCTGCACGGGCTGAACGACTGGAGCGAGGTGAACGGTCGCCCGGTGTGGATCCTGGTCGTGATCGTCAGTGGCGTCCTGTTCCTCGGCTATGCACGGGTCGGCTCCCGGCATGACCAGCAATTCTCCGCCGCCCTGCCGCCAGCTTTCCGGCTGCGCCAGGCCGAGCCTGCCGCGCCGCTGGCGCACCGGCCGGTCAGCGCGCCGGCCGGCAGCAGCCAGGCCAGGCCCTGGTGGGAGCACTTGTAATCATCCACCGGGCCCCGCCCCGGCGGCGGCAGGCTGGGCCGCGTCCGGCAGGCCCAGGTGCTCGGCCAGCCACGGCCCGGTCACGCTGGCCGGGTCACGCGCGACATCCTCCGGCGTCCCGGCCGCGAGAATGTGCCCGCCATCCGGGCCGCCACCCGGCCCCATATCGATGAGGTGGTCCGCGGCGGCCAGCAGGTCCAGGTCGTGGTCGATGACAATGACGGTGGCCCCGGCGTCCAGCAGCCGGCCGAACACCCCGGCCAGGGTGGTCACGTCCAGCGGGTGCAGGCCGGTGGACGGCTCGTCGAAGACGTACAGCACGCCGCGCTGGCTGCTGCGCAGCCGGGAGGCGATGCGCAGCCGCTGCGACTCGCCGCCGGACAGTGACGGGGTTGGCTCGCCGAGCCGCAGGTAGCCCAGGCCCACGTCACGCACCGGCCGCAGCGCCGCGGCCACCGCGGCCTGGCCGGCGAACCGGTCCAGGGCGTCCTGCACGCTCAGCCCGAGCACGTCGGCGATGGTCAGGCCGCCGGCCCGGATGGCCAGGGTGGCGTCGTTGAACCGGGCGCCGTGGCAGGTCGGGCACTCGACGCTGATGTCGGGCAGGTACTGGACGTCCAGGTCGATGTGGCCGAGCCCACGGCAGGTCGGGCACTGGCCCTCGCGGGTGTTGAACGAGAAGTGCCCGGGCTTCCAGCGCCGCCGCCGGGCCTGCGGGGACTCCGCGAACAGCCGGCGGATCTGGTCGAACGCCCCGGAATAAGTGGCCGGGGTGGACCGCGCGTTCTGGCCGATCGGCGCGGCGTTGACCTGGACGACCTGGCGGATGCCGGCCAGCTCCACGCCGCGGACGTGCGCGGGCAGCGCCGACCCGCTCAGCAGCGCCCGCGCCGCCGGGATGAGACTGTCCAGCACGACGGCGGTCTTCCCGGCCCCGGACGGCCCGGCCACCACGGTCAGCTGGCGGGCCGGGAACGCGACCGACAGGCCGTGCACGTTGTACAGGTCGGCGATCTTCATGGTGATCTGCCCGTCACCGGGCGGCCGCGGCGGCCGGTCCCGGGACACGGCCACGGCACCGGCCAGGAACGGGCCCATGATCGAGTGCGGGTCGGCTTCCAGCTGGCCGGGGGTGCCCTGGGCGATCACCGAGCCGCCGCTGGTACCGGCCCCCGGGCCAAGCTCGATGACCCAGTCCGCGGCGCGGATGATCTCCCGCTCGTGCTCCACCACGATCACCGAGTTGCCGTTACCGGCCAGCGCGCCGATCGTCCGGCGCAGTCCCTGGACGTTGGCCGGATGCAGGCCGACGGACGGCTCGTCCAGCACGTAGAGCATGCCCGTGGTGCTGGCCCGTACCGTCGAGGTCAGCTCGATCCGCTGCCGCTCCCCAGTGGACAGCGACGCGCCCGGGCGGTCCAGGGTCAGGTAACTCAGGCCGACGTCGAGGAGCGGCGTTACGGAGCCGGTCAGCTCGGCGAGCAGCCCGGTCGTCAGCCGGTCCAGCTCGGCGGGCAGCTGCCCGGGCAGGCTGGCCGCGAACCCCGGCAGCTCATCCAGCCGGAGCGCGCTGATCTCGGCGATGTTCCGCCCGCCGAGCAGCGAGGTCAGCGCCTCCGGCCGCAGCCGGGTGCCATGGCAGACCGAGCACGTGCGGGTGACGAGGAAACGCTGCACCAGGCGGCGGGTGCGCTCGTTGTCGCTGCGCAGGGACCGTTCCACTGCGGCGACCGCGTTGTCGTAGTTGACCGACAGCTGCACGCTGCGCCCATTCCGGCCCGAGTGCAGCGTCACCTGCCGCCGGACCGGCTCACCGTGCAGCACGATGGCGCGCTCGTGCTCGGTCAGTGACCGGTAGGGGACGTCGAGCCGGACCCCGAGCTCGCCCGCGGCATACATCGACAGCCGCCGCCCGCCGGAGTTCCACGGCAGCACCGCGCCTTCGGCGATTGTCTGGCCCGGATCGGGAACCAGGGCGGTGACGTCAACTTCGGACCGCACGCCCAGGCCCTGGCAGGCCGGACACGCGCCGTAGGAGTTGAACGCGAAAGATTCGGCGCTGGGATGCGTGAAACGCGCGCCGCACACCGGGCAGACGATCTCCTCGCCGTACGTGGCGATCGACGGCCCGACCTGGTGGCCGTTCGGGCACCGGTGCGAGCCCAGCCGCGACATCATCAGGCGCAGCACGTTGAGCGTCTCGGACATGGTGCCGACCGTGCTGCGCAGCCCCGGTATGGGCGGGCGCTGCCGCAGCGCCAGCGCGGGCGGCAGGTGATCGATCCGGTCCACGTCCGGCCGCTGGGCCTGGGTCAGCCGGCGGCGGCTGTAGGTGCTCAGGCCCTCCAGGAACCGGTGCAGGCCCTCCGCGTACAGCGTGCCCATGGCCAGCGACGTCTTGCCGGACCCGGACACGCCGACCACGGCGACCGTCCGCCACAGCGGCACGTCGACGTCGATATCGCGCAGGTTGTTGTGCCGGGCCCCGTGCACGCCGATGACGGTGGGCAGGGTTTCCGGCACCGATGTGCCATCAATCGCCATAGCAAGACCATGCGCCCGTGGGTGACCGGCCATGCGCACCGGGGCCGGGCCAGCGCCGGCCCGGCCCCGGTGCGCGTGGGGTCAGGGGCGGGCCGGTCGGCTGACGCCGAGCCCGCGGTCGAGGCGGAGCGACTGCATGATGGCGAACGTGGTGGTTCTGGTGAAAATCTCGATGTCGGCGGCGGCCAGCACGCCGGTGTACTTGGCGATGACGGGCGCGGCGGCGCGGTCGGTGACAGCGTCGAGGTGGGCTTTGACCCCGGCCCAGACGTTCTCCCCGTAGTGCACGTAGTAGGGCACCGGGTCGACCGAAGCCAGCGCCTCCGCCGAGCTGGCTTCGATGTCGGCGATGTAGGCCTGGTGCACCGCGACGTCATCGCGGGTGGCCAGCCGGCCGAGGTGCCCGCAGATGAAGTGGGTCCACGGGTAGGACAGCGCGGTGGCCGGGGCGGCCATGTACCCGGGGACGTCCTCGGACAGGTTGAGGTTGTAGATGGGCACCCAGCCGGCGTTGACGACGTCGATGAGCATCAGGGTGTCGTGCCCGGGGAAGTGGATGTAGATGTTGTCCGGCGAGTGGTTGGGGCCGTGCCAGGCCAGCTCGGCCCGCTCACCGCCCACCGCCAGGGTGTACCGGTCGGTGAATGTCACCTCGGGCACGGGCAGGCCCGGGTCATCGTCGCGCAGCAGCAGCCGGCGGGTTTCCTCGTGCCCGATGCGGAGCACGTCCCCGTCGAACAGCGCGGCCGCGCCGGCGTGGTCGGCGTGATGATGCGAGTACACGAGATGGGTCACCCGGTTGGTCACGCCGTTGGCGGCGGCGATCTCGTCCACCGCCCGCCGCAGGTTGGGGCCGATGCTCGGCGGCGCGTCGAACAGCACCACGCCGTCCGGCGTGGTCAGGAACGCCGACTGGTAGACGCCGTCGGTGACCCAGTACAGGTTCCGCTCCACCCGCCCGACGTAGTACCCCTGCTCATTGAGGGCGACGCCCAGCGAGGACCGGGGGACGGGCGCGTATTCGGGCAGGTCGGCGGCGTCTGTGGCTGGTGATGTCACGGTATCTCCCTGGAATCTCGGGGCACGTCCATGGCTGGCCGTGCGGGCTTTCGCGACAGGTTCAGGCTGGCTACCAGGCAGGTGAGCGGTCGTCACCGGATCATGGTGATTCGCGCCCGGCTGCTCAGCCGCCATAGGCCGGGAGTATCGCTCCGCTCACCGGCGCGGCGGCGTCACTGGCCAGGAACGCGATGATGCCCGCGATCGCCTTAGGCGCGACCGCGTGGGCCAGCACTTCGGGCGGGAACGCGGCCCGGGTCACCGGGGTGTCGAGCAGTTGCGGCGCGACCGCGTTGACCCGGATCCCGTGCGGGCGGAGCTCCACATCAAGGGTGCGGGTCAGGTGGACCAGGGCGGCTTTGCTCACGCTGTAGGCGGCCATGCCGCCGGCGGGCTCAATCCCGGGGCGGGCGGTCACGTGCACGATGACACCTGAACCCTGCTGCTGCATGTGCGGCGCCACCGCCTGGCTCAGCCACAGGGCCGGCCCCAGGTTGACGTCCATCATGAGCCGCAGCGCATCGGGAGTGGTGCTGAGCGCATCGCCCAGCCGGAACGCACCGATGGTGTTCACCAGCACCGCCGGGGGCCCGGCCTCGGCGGCGATCTTGTCGATGAGCTTCGCCGCCACCTCAGGGTCGGTGGTGTCGGCCACCTCACGGCGGATGCTGCCGGGCAGTTCGTCCAGCCCACGCTCGTTACGGTCCACCGCCACCACGGTCCGCCCGCCCGCGGCCAGGGCCAGCGCCGTCTCACGGCCGAGTGGACCGCCCGCACCAGCCACGATGGCCACCTGTACGTCCATGACTCCTCCTTGCCTGGCCTGGTTATGGATCGAGCCTGTCCGCCGGGCAGGTGAGCGGTCGTCACCGGATCCTGGTGATGCGGGTTCACCAGCCAGCCCGCAACCGTGGTTACATGGACGCAGGATCTGCCCGGTACGCGATCCGGATCAACGGCCACCCCGGCGCGACCGTGCTGAAGGAACACCCGCCATGTCGGTAACCGACGATTCCAGCCGCGCTGCGTGGCTTCAGCAGGCCCGGGCCCGGCTGCGCACCGCCGATCCGGTGCTGGCCCGGCTGATCGACGAGCGGCCGGAGTTCGACCCGCGGGCATGGCTGGCCCAGCTGCCGCCGCTGGACCTGTACGGTGCGCTGCTGTTCCAGGTGGCCGGCCAGCAGCTGTCAGTAGCCGCGACCCGCCGGACGCTGGGCCGCATCGAGGCCCTGTTCGGTGGCCATCTCCCGGCCCCCGCCGAGCTGCTGGGCGTAGCTCCCGCCCGGCTCCGCGAGGCTGGCCTGTCCTGGCGGAAGATCAGTACCCTCCGCGACCTCGCCGAGCGGTTCACCGACGGCCGGCTGGACCCGGACGTGCTGACCAGGCTGACCGACGACGAGCTCATGGCCGAGCTGACCGCGATCCCGGGAATAGGCCCGTGGACCGTGCAGGGCGCCCTGCTCATGGCGCTGCAGCGGGAAGACGTCGTGCTGCCCGGTGACCTCGCGCTGCGCAAAGCGGTCCGGGCCGCCTATCAGCTCGACCATCTGCCCACCGAGCAAGAGGTGGTGGCCATCGCCGAGAAATGGCGGCCCTACCGGAGCCTGGCCACCAGCTACCTGTTTTCCGCCGCCTTCGACGGGCCCCGGTAAGACCCGGAACTCGGTGCGCAATTCATGGCCGCCGTATTCAGTCGAGCTTTCATAGTAAAGGCGCAGGCCCTGGCCGGGCAGTTCGACCGCAGAAACGTAGCGCAATGCGCCACCGCCGACCGGGCTGGAAACCGGGCCGGCCACGGCCTGGTAGCGCGATCCGTCCCAGCGGGCGAGCCCGGTCTGTTCCTCGTAGTTCTGCGCCGCCGACGCCCGCCCATCGAAATAGGCGTAGTCACCCACTACGGCCGTTAGCCGGGTCCCCCGGCTGTACCAGGTTCCGGGTTCGGGCTCCATCACATGCTGGCCGGTGGCCGCGTCCACGCTGATCATCCGGTCGGCATTCTCGTCGCCCTCGGTCAGCGGGTGCGCGGTGGCCCAGATGCGCAGCCCCAGGTCGCGGCGCAGCACCGGGTCTTTGATGCCGAACTCCGCGCTGCCCGGGAACACGGTCGTGCGCGTGCTCGTGCTGAAATCCGGTGCGCGGTCCGCGCGCAATCTCTCGATCCGCCAGTGCTTCGAGTTAAAAGTGGCACAGCTCAGGTACAGATCCCAGTGACCCTCAGGTGTGACATCCAGGGCTGGGCGCTCCAGTGACTCGGCGTCCATGTCTTCTTTGCCGATGGACCACAGCGTGTCGAAATGGATACCGTCGCCAGCCGGGGAACGGGCTACGTAAGCCCGGTTTCCCCGGCCCTGGTCGATTGGATGCCGGTCACGGTAGGCCAGGTAAATGTGATCACCGTGCAGCAGGGCGGTGGCGGCGCCAATCCAGTTGCCCGCGCCGGGCGCGGCGTGCAGCACCGGCTGGCTGTCCCCCCACCGGGGCAGCATCACTCATCCAGCCGCTCCATCTCCTGCACATGTGCCTCCTGCACGCGCAGGATCGCCTCCGGGCCGCGGAACAGCACCACCCAGCCGTCCTCGCGCTCCACGCTGGAGATGTCCGCGAACGTCTCGCGGACCACCTCTTCGTCATCTCCGTAGACCATCCGGTAAGTCGCCATCCGGTTCCTCCTTCACGTGCCAGCGGCCAGGCCACTACCTTGCCAGCAACGGCAGTCCCAGGCCAGGACAGGGCGGCCCTATTCTGCCGTGAGCAGGCCGCGTTCGAGCACGACCGGAACGAACAGCTCGCGGTAGCCGTGCTCGTCGAACAGCACCGTGACCTGGTCACCGTCGAAACGTTGCACGGTACCCGGGCCCCAGCGCCCGCTGACCACGCGGGTGCCCACCGGGAACGGGACGTCATCCGGCGGGGGCTGCGGGTGGGCGAGGTCGTTGTCACAGTTCCCGCACGGGCCGGGGTAGTCCTGCCCGAAGTAGCTGAGCAGGAAGGACCGGCGGCAGCCGGTGTGCTCGGCGTAGCGGCGCATCATGGTCAGCCGGGTGCGTTCCACCTCGTCCTCGCGGTCCGTCTGCGCCTGGGATGCCCCGACCGCGGCCGCCACGGTCAGCTTCCCGGTCCAGCGCACTTCGCCGTCCGCCTGCCAGGCCGCCGCGCCGATGTCGGCCAGCCGGGCCAGCGCGGCCGTCTCCAGCCGGGTGCCGGGACCGGCCGGCTGGCCGGCCGCCAGGGCCGCCGCGGCACGGGCCACCGGCCCGCCCGGGACGCCCCTCGCGGTCAGGTGGCGGGCCAGCTCGAAGTCGTCGAACCGGTACAGCAGCCGCACGTGCGACGGCTGGCCATCCCGGCCGGCCCGGCCGAGTTCCTGGTAGTAGGCATCCAGCGATGGCGGCGGGTCGAAATGCGCCACCCAGCGAACGTCTGGCTTGTCGATGCCCATGCCGAACGCGACCGTGGCCGCGATGATCCGCGCCGCGCCGTCCAGGAAGGCCGCCATCGCCTCCCGCCGCTGGCGCCCGGAAAGCCCGGCGTGGTACAGCGTCACCTGCTCCCCCGCCGCGGCGAGCGTGTCGTGCGCCGCCTGGGCGTCGGCGTGCGTGGCCGCGTAGACGATTCCCGGCCCGGCGAGCTCCCGCGCCGTCCGGGCCAGCTCGCGTTCCTTGTCCGGCACGGTGTGGACGTGCTGCGCGGACAGCTGGATGTGCGGCCGGTCGAAGTCGCCGATCACCACCTCCGGCTCGCGCAGGCCCAGCCGCCGGATGATCTCCTGCCGCACCGGCGGCGCGGCGGTCGCGGTCAGGGCCAGCCGGACCTGGGCGCCGACCGCCTCGGCCTGCGCGCCGAGCCGCATGTAGTCCGGGCGGAAATCATGACCCCACTGGCTGATCAGGTGCGCTTCGTCCACCGCGAACAGCCCCGGCCGGGCCTGCCGCAGCGTGTCGCGGGTCTCGGCGTTGGCCAGCTGCTCCGGCGACAGGAACACGAACGTGTCCGGGTCGCACGCCGCGAGCAGCGCGGCGGCCCGCGCACCAGCCGACTGCTGTGAGTTCAGCACGATCGACCGCAGCCCGGCCGCCCGCAGATGTGCGAGCTGATCGTCTTGCAGCGCGATCAGCGGCGACACCACCACCGCCGGCCCCGGCCGCAACAGCCCGGCCAGCTCGTAGATGGCCGACTTCCCGCCACCTGTCGGCAGCACGGCCAGCACGTCACGGCCGCTGGCCAGCGCCTCGACCGCGGGCCGCTGCCCGGGGCGAAGCTGGTCAAAGCCGAGACGGTCCCGGGCCAGTTCCTCGATCATGGCGCTGGCTGGCCTTCCTCGCTCCCGCCCATTCCCCTAGCATCCCGTGGCCGCCCGCGGGCCCGGGTACCGGGCCGGCCCGCGCCCGGCCCGAAGTTGCCGGTTGCAAACGTTCGCTCGTACAATGCCTGGCCATGGGAACGCCCGTTCCGGCAGCTCAGCCCGGGCCCGAACTGCCGGCCGAGACCATCGAGACCCTGCAGGCGACCACCCGGGTACTGGCCGGTGTCGCATTGCGGAGCGTTGACGTCCTGGGCGGGGCCGTGACCCTGCCGCAATTCCGGATGCTCGCGGTTCTCGCGGACCTGGGGCGGGCCCGCTCGTCGCAGGTGGCCCGGGCGCTCGGGCTGGAAGCCTCGACCGTGACCCGGCTGGCTGACCGGATGGTCGCGGCGGGGCATGTGCGGAGAGGCGGCGAGCCCAGGCACCGTGGCGTGGTGACGCTGGAGCTGACCGCGTCCGGCCAGGATCTGGTCGGCCAGGTCGCGGCCTGGCGGACGCGGGAGCTGGCCCGGATCGTCCGGCAGCTCCCGCCAGCCGCGCGGAACCAGGTCACCGCCGTGCTTCGTCAGCTGGTAGCGGCCGCGGGCGAGGGGTACGGGACGATCTCCCGCAGCCCCGTGCCCGTGTGAGCCCATCCTGAAGGGGACAGCGCACACATGCCACCGGCACCCGGCGGGCGGCACCGGCGCCGCCGGACCAGTGATCCGGCGGCGGCACACCCGGCTGAGCCCCCGGCAGCAGCCGGGACCGCCGACCGGACCGTGACCACGCTCTACCACACGCACTACCAGTCACTGGCCCGCATCGCCGCGCTGCTGGTCAGCGACACCATGACCGCGGAGGACGTCGTCCAGGCCGCGTTCGTGTCGCTGCACGGGGCGTGGCGGCACCTGGCGGACGAAGACCGGGCGCTGGCCTACCTGCGCCGGGCCGTGGTCACCGGGGCACGGGCTCCGCACCCGGCCCCGGCCGGTTCAGCCAGCCCGCCGGGAGACGGCGCCCCCGCCGCCGGGCCAGGCCCGAGCACGCCGGAAGCGTTCCTGATGGCGGCGCTGCGCACGCTCCCGGCGCGCCAGCGCGAAGCCCTGGTGCTCCGGTATTACGCGGAGTGGCCCGACGCCCAGATCGCCGCGGCGATGGGCATCAGCGCCCGGGCCCTGGCCGGCCAGCTGGTCCGGGGCATGTCCGTGCTGCAGGCCATCTCCGGGCGCAGCTCCGCCGGCCCGCGGCCGCCGGACCCGCCCGGCGGGCCACCCACCCCGCCATCTGACGGCTGACCAGGGCCGGGCCGGGCTTAACGGGCCCAGCCCGGTCCTGGACGCCGCCGGTCAGCTGACGACGAGGCCGGCCGGGGTCGCTCCCGCAGGCAGTGGAACCGGCGAGCTGGCCAGCTCGGTCAGGTCGCCGCGGTGGACGGCGAACACGGCGACCGCGCCGGCCTTGCTCTCGTTCACGTACAGGAAGCGGCCGTCGGGGCTGAGCCGGGCGTCAACCGCGCCTACACCGCCGGAGGCCCGTACCGGCGTGCTGCCGAGCAGCGTGAGCGCACCGCTGGCGTGGATGAAGTAGCGCGAGATCGTGCCGGACGCGGTGTTCACGGTGAACAGGAACTGGCCGTCAGGCGAGATCTCCACCCAGCAGGGGGCCATCTGGCCGTCCGGGAACGGTGAGGAACCGATCGGGGTCAGCGCCCCGTTGCCGGAGGCGCGGAACGCCGAGACCGTGCCAGAGTCGGCCGCCGTGTTGTGCGCGTTGGACACGAACAGCTGGTCCGGGTTCGTGGGCCGGAACTCGCTGCCGAACGGCCCAAGCCCTTGGGCGGCGAACGGTGATCCGGGCGCGGCGGTCAGGCGCCCATCCCGCCGCACGGTGAAGCTGTCGATCATGGAGGTCCCGACCAGGGTGCCGGCCAGCTTGGTGCCGGGGTCGTTGAACAGCACATCGCCCGGCTGAGAGCCAGCCGGCAACGTTACTGCCGATCCAGCGATCGGGTGCAGCCGGCCATCACCGGCCAGCCAGAAACCGGTGAAGTTGCTGCCACCGGGGCCGGAATTGGCCACGTACACCAGGTCACCGTGGATCGCGACGCTGACCGGCAGGGCCCCGCCCGAGGAGACCACCCCGCCGCGGATCCGCCGTAGCGACCCGCCGGGCGTGACCCCCAGCACCGAGATCTGGTTGCTGGCCGCGTCCACGGCGATCAGGAACCGGCCGTCCGGCGAGATCTGCAGCGCACCCTGGGACGCCAGCCCCGCCCCGGTGCCCGCGCCGCCGACCGCAAACGGGGACCCCGGCTCGGCGGTCAGTGTCCCGTTCGCGTGCCGGTCGAACGCCCCGATGGTGTTCGTCCCCGCCGTGTTGTCGTTCACGTAGACGTGACCCACGACCGGGGATGTCTGGGCCGACGCGGACGCCGGCCCCGGGATGGCCAGCCACGCGGCCGCCACGCCCACGAGGCCGGCCACGGCCGGCCGCCAGCACTGGCCTGAAGCGATCTTCATCTGCTTTCCCCTCCGTCCGGCTCAGCCGGACTAGGTCGGCGGCGCTCTCACGCCGCCCCGTCCCGCTCCCGTCTCTTATTCGTCCCTGCGGGGGTGCTGTCTTGGTGCCAGCTGACCAGGGGTACGGCCCGGGTATTAACGGGCGCGTCCGGACGGCCGCAGAGCGATCATGGAGCTACCTCGGCGAGCCGAAGGCCGGCCCGGCCGGATCCGACTGGAGGAATCATGACCACCACGCCCGATGCCGCGGCCAGCCCACGCGGAGCCGAACTGTCCGGGCAGACCGTCGTCGTGATCGGCGGCAGCTCCGGCATCGGGCTGGAAACCGCCCGGCGGGCCCGCGCCGAAGGAGCCGAGGTCATCCTGGCCGCCCGCAACCCCGGCCGGCTCGAGCAGGCCGCGGCCGAGCTCGGCGCGCGCAGCAGCGCGGCGTTCGACGCCACCGACCCGGATGCGCTCGGCCGGTTCTTCGGCGGCCTGCCGCAGCCAGTCGACCACGTGATGGTCACCGGTCCCGGCCCGTACTACGCGGCCCTGGCTGACCTGGACCGCGACCGGGCCCACCGGGACTTCGACGACCACCAGTGGCTGGCCATCACGGTCGCCCAAAACGCCGTCGGCCGGGTGCGGCCCGGCGGCACGCTGCTGTTCATGGCCGGCATCGCAGGCAGCCGTGGGCCCGGCCTGTCGATCATGGCGGCGGGCACCGCCGCGCTGCCCGCGCTGATCGCCAACCTGGCCATCGAAGTGGCGCCGGTCCGGGTCAACCTCATCGCGGCGGGCTTCGTCGACTCGCCGCTGTCCGCCTCGCTGCTCGGCGGTGACCTGGACAAGCGCCGCCAGCAGCTGCGGGCCACGCTGCCCATCGGGCGCGTGGTCAGCCCGGCCGATATCGCCGCGCTCGCCGTGCACCTCATGATCAACACGGCCGTCACCGGCGCGACCTACGACATCGACGGCGGCCAGCAGCTCCTCCCCTCAGGCTGACCGTGGGGACGGCCGCGGCGCGGGGCCGGCCTGGTCGGCGGCCACGGCGCGATCGTGCGGATTGCGCCCGGCTTCAGCCCGCAGCAGCGCGACCGTGTCTTGGGCCGCACGCTCCCATTCGGCGAAGAACTCCCGCGCGGCCGGGTCGAGAAGCGCGAACCGGGCGTGATTGGCCGGCTGGGCCGGGCCGTCGAACAGCGGAGCGTACAGCGCCCGGCCGAGCCGGTTGGTGGCCACGATGTCCATCCGCCCGTTGCGCAGGTAGGCCGGGGCGCTGATCATTGCGTCCAGGATGCGCTGCACCCCGGGCGGACGTGCGGCCGGGCGGGCCTGCGCGGCGCCCGGGCCGTGTTATTGGCCGCCCGGGCCAGGTCGAACAAGTGGGGCCGGCGGCCGCGCTCCCGGGTGCGGGCAGTCGGCACGGCCGGGCGTTCAGCCAAGGAAAACGAAGTGAAGGGAAGCGTCATGCGGGCCACGGTGATCTACGGGTCGGGTGACGTGCGGGTGGAGGAGGTACCCGACCCGGAACTGCAGGAGCCGGCCGACGCGGTGGTGCGGGTACTGCGCGCGTGTACTGCGGCAGCGACCCGTGGCCATCCAAGTCGATGCCGCCGTCGCAGCAGGGCCGGCGGATCGGGCACGAGTTCCTCGGCGTCGCCGAGAAGGTAAAGGCGCCGGCCGAGACGTTCACCGGTGATGCCTGGTACGACGTCATCGCCCGCGGCGCCCGGCCCGCCCCGGGCCAGCACTGACGACAGGAGACAGCACGCCATGGAATACCGCCGTCTGGGACGTACCGGCGTCACGGTCAGCAACCTCTGCCTCGGCGCCATGATGTTCGGCGAGTGGGGCAACCAGGATCACGACGACAGCATCCGGATCATCAACCGGGCGCTGGACGCCGGGATCAACTTCATCGACACCGCCGACATCTATTCCCAGGGCGAGTCGGAGGTGATCGTCGGCCGGGCGCTGGCTGGCGGCCGGCGCGACAACGTCGTGCTGGCCAGCAAGGTGCACATGCCGATGGGCGACGATCCCAACCAGGCCGGCAACTCGCGGCGCTGGATCACCCGCGAGGTGGAGAACTCGCTGCGGCGGCTGGGTACCGACTGGATCGACCTGTACCAGATCCACCGCTACGACCCGGGCACCGACATCGACGAGACGCTGGGCGCCCTCACCGACCTGGTCCGGGCGGGCAAGGTCCGCTACAGCGGCCACTCCACCTGGCCGGCGTCGGCCATCGTCCAGGCCCAGTGGACCGCGCAGGACCGCAGCCGGGACCGGTTCCGCACCGAGCAGCCGCCGTATTCGGTGCTCACCCGCGCGATCGAGACCGACGTGCTGCCCACCTGCGTGCGGTACGGGATGGGCGTGATTCCCTACAGCCCGCTGGCCGGTGGCTGGCTGTCCGGCCGGTACCGCCAGGATGCCGTGGTGACCGGCCCGGCGTCCCCTGCGCGGCAGCGGCTGGCCAACCGGTTCGACCTGGCCCGGCCGGAGAACCAGCGCAAGCTGGAGGCCACCGAGCAGCTGGCCAAGCTGGCCGACCAGGCCGGGATCTCGCTGATCGAGCTGGCCACCGGGTTCGTGCTGCGCCACCCGGCGATCACCGCGGCCATCATCGGCCCGCGGACCATGGAGCACCTGGAGTCCCAGCTGACCGCGGCCGACGTGCAGCTCTCCGATGAGGTCCTGGACCGCATCGACGAGATCGTGCCGCCCGGGGTGACCCTCAACCCGGCCGACAACGGCTGGGTCAGCCCGGCCCTCTCCCCCGCCGCGAGGCGCCGTTAGCCCGGGCCGCTGTCGTAACGTGTCGTTATGCAGGGACGGGGTCCGGGACCGGGGCCGGGACGGGACGGGGTCCCGGACCGGGGCCGGAACGGGGTCCCGGGGCCGGGCCGGGACGGGCAGCTGGATTCTGGTGCTGCGCTGCGTGATCTGGGGGTGCGCGCCGGGCTGCTGACCGCGGCGGAGCGGGCCCGGCTGGACCAGGACGGGTTCCTCCCGCTGCCCGGCATCCTGTCCGCGGCGCAGCTGCACGTAATCCGCCAGCGGCTGGCCGAGCTGTCAGCCGCGGAAGGCGAGCGGGCCGGCCTGGAGGTCCACCAGGAGGAGGGCACCGACCGGCTGGCCGACCTGGTCAACAAAGACCCGGTCTTCGAGGTGTGCTTCACCTGCCCCCGGGTGCTGGCCGCGGTGGCCCACGTGCTGGGCGATTTCACGCTCTCCTCGCTGAACAGCCGGGCCGCGCTGCCCGGCGCGGGCCACCAGGCGCTGCACACCGACTGGGGCGAGCCGGCGACCGCCGGCCACTACCAGGTCTGCAACTCGATCTGGCTGATCGACGACTTCACCCCGGCCAACGGCCCGACCCGGGTCGTCCCGGGCAGCCACCGCAGCGGGCGGCTGCCGCGCGAGGTGATGGCCGATCCAGCCGACCCCTACCCGGGCGAGGCCAGGCTGCTCGGCAGCGCGGGCACTGTGGTGATCTTCAACGCGCACCTGTGGCACGGCGGAACCCGCAACACCACCGGCCGGCCACGCCGGGCACTGCACTCCTACTTCTGCCGCCGCGGCCTCCGCCAGCAGCTGGACCAGCGCGCGTACGCCCGGCCCGGAACGCTGGCCCGGCTCAGCCCCGCCGCCCAGCACATTCTCGGCCTGCGCTGAGCGGTGCCCAGCACCGGCCGCTTACCGCCGCGCCGGTCACCGGCCGCCAGCGAGTTGCTGGCCCGGCTTCATGTGCCGGTCGAGGAACGCGATGATGCCGTCGATGGCGCGCTCCTGGATCTGGTCCGGATGCCCGTCCCCATCGGCCAGCGGGAGGATATAGCCGTGCAGCGGGTGATCCCAGGACACCCACTCGGCGTCCTTGCCGGCCGCTGCGAGCAGCTCGTAGCTGACCCGGAAGATCCCCTGCAGATGATCGCTGTCCCGGCCCATGACGAACCGGCAGGTCGATCGGGGCGATGCGCTCCCGGGCCAGCGGCAGGTTGGTGTGTGACCGCACCCACTCCGGGTCCTGCATCTGCATCTCCTCGATGTCCCGCAGCCCGGTGCCGGGATTGACGGGCGCGGCATCGCCCAGCCTCAGGTCGAGGAACTCGTGATTGGCCGGTTCGCTGGCCACCCCCGCCCGGAGCATGCCCGGGTACCGGAAGGCCAGCTTGAACAGCATCTCGCCGGCGTGGCTGACGCCGACGTGGCCGAGGTTGCCCGGGTCCACCTGGGGGTGCTGGCGGACGTGCTCGAGGATGGCGAGCTCGTCCTCGAACTCGAGAGGTGAGCGGTTCATCACCTCCATGCCCTGGCGGCCATCGACCATGAGCGGGCCGCCGC
This sequence comes from uncultured Actinomycetes bacterium, assembly GCA_963834515.1. Lineage (GTDB taxonomy): Bacteria > Actinomycetota > Actinomycetes > Streptosporangiales > Streptosporangiaceae > RYN-230. The sequence continues at coordinate 1,885,475 of CAWICB010000007.1, forward strand.
GGTTGAAGCCCAGGTCAACCTCGGTCCGGTACCGCCCCCAGCCGCACGCGTAACCGGCGGCCAGCAGGCGCTCCATGATGTACGGGCGGGTGTGCACCCACTCCCGCAGCCAGCCGATCCCGCCGCCGCCGTTGCCGTAGGCCAGGAACACGAACGGGAACCGCCCCCGGTCGGCGGGCGTACGCAGCACGTACGGCACGTACAGGCCGTCGCGTGACTCGGCCAGGTAGTAGGCCGCCGGGCGGGCGGACCCCTCGACGTCATCCACGAAGATGGGCTGGTGGGTGTCCCATCGTGCAGCTGTCATGCCGCTAGGCCTTTCCTGGGCTGAAAGCCCGGCGGGTCCTGGGCTTGAAAAAGCCCGGCGGGGCCGAGGGGGCGCCGGACGGTGTGCTGGGCCCCGTCACGTGGCCGCCGTGCGGGGCTGTCCGGCCCGGAGCCTGCGCGCCTCCTCGGGAGCCAGGCCGGCGTCGGTGTCGGCGAGCACTTCGCCGTGCCGCACGCCGACGGTCTTGAGAAAGCGCTGCTGCCCCAGCGTCAGCGCGATGAAGTGCCCGAGCTCGATGAGCTGCGCCTCGGTGAAGTGCTCGTGCAGCCGGTCCCACAGCTCGTCGCCGGCCAGGCCCGGGTCCCAGGCGATGGCCATGGCCCAGCTCAGCGCGGCGCGCTCGCGGCCGTCGAACCGGCTGGACCGCTCGAAGTCCAGGATGTCGTCAACCTGAGTTTCGGTCTGGCCTTGCTGCTGGGCCAGCACCGAGCGCTGGCCGCCGCAGTACTGGCAGTCCACGGACTTGGCGATGTACAGCCGGCAGAGCTCCTTGATGGCATGGTCACAGACGCCCTGGCGGAAGAAGACCTCCCAGGCGTTGTTGAACGCCTTCATCACGTCTGGGTGGTGCAGCCGGATGGCCTGGCTCTCCGGGCGGGGCGTACCGAGCATCCTGGCCCGTTCCATGATCGCTACGAGCTCGGGATCGGTGACCGTGGCCGGGTCCACGTAACTGATGTGAGCCATCACGTTCCTCCTCGGGTACGCCTCGGCGCCGGTAGCTCAAGCTTCCCGCGCACCCCAAAATAGGCGGTCAGAGACTGCACCCGCACGCCGGCTCAGCGGGGCTGGGCCGGCTCAGATGTTCGACTCGTCGGCGGGCAGGCCGTCGGGCGGCTCGGGAGACCCGGCGCCGCCGCCGGGCGGAGCGCAGCTGAGGCCGAGCGTGTAGGCGGTCATCGAGAGCGAACCGTAGGCATAGCCGTCCACGAGCACGTCCACCGCGCCGGGCTGGCTGGCGCCCAGCTGGCTGGCCCCGGGCGGGCCGGCGCCGGGAGCGGCACCAGGTACGGCGCCGGCCAGCCCGGCCAGGTAGAGCAGCGGAATGAAGTGGTCCGGGGTGGGCACGGCCTGGCGGTAGTCCCGGTGCGCGTCGAGCCGGGCCACGGCCGTCGGATCGGTCAGCATCTGCGCCTTCGCGTCCTCATCGAAGCGCTGCGCCCAGTCGTAGCCGTCGTCGGCCAGCGCCCACTGCACGGCGCGCAGGTTGTGCACCACGTTGCCGCTGGCGATGACCAGGACCCCGGTCTCGCGCAGCGGGGCCAGCTTGCGGCCCAGTTCGAGGTGGTAGTCCAGATCCTTGTCAGCGTTGATCGACAGCTGCACCACGGGGATGGACGCGTCCGGGAACGCATGGACCAGGACCGACCAGGTGCCGTGGTCGATGCCCCAGCTGTCCACATCGGTGCCGATCCAGGTCGGCTGCACCGCATCCTTGATCTCCTCGACCAGCCCGGGCAGCCCAGGTGCCGGGTACTGCACCTCGAACAGCTCCGGCGGGAAGCCGTAGAAGTCATGGATGGTGCGCGGCCGCGGCATCGCGGTGACTGCCGTGGCGTTGATGTACCAGTGCGCGGACACGACGAGGATCGCGCGCGGCCGTGGCACCGCCTGGCCGAAGGCCCGCCACGCGGTGGTGTACCGGTTGACCTCGAGCGCGTTCATCGGATTCCCGTGCCCGACGAACGCGGCCGGCATCACCACGGGAGCGTCGCTGGTCGCGGTCATCTGCCCTCCCCAGATCCGGGTCGCATGGTCACCGTACTCCAGCGGCCATCCCGGCTCGCCCTGTGCATCTTGCTGTGGATGACGTGTGCAAAACGCGCCCCCGCCTGTGCACACGCCCGGGATTACTGGGGATTAAACCACCGTGCGGCCACCGCCAATAACATCGTCACCTGCGAAAATACAATCCACAGCCTGTGCATGAAACGAAAATTTCTGTTTTCCATATGCCACGCCGAAATAACCAAGCAATATGTCGAATGTTTATTGTCTAGTTATCCCACTGTGATTTGAACTCAGGATTGTGGAAGCCTGGACCAAGGGACGGTGAGCCGGTCGCATTGCGGGGAGTAGGCAAGCGCATCCGAACCGCATGAATGGCAGCCAGCGCCGCGGGAAGACGATGCCGGACGGTACGCGTTCACCGGCCAGCCAACGGGGAGGGGTACGGATGAACGTTACAACCTGGCACGACGACGTCGGCTTGCCAGAGATGAACCAGTGGCTCGGTGCACTACGCGACGACGCCGACGATGACGCCGGGCCGCCGGGCGCCGACGCCCCAGCGGAGGCGAGCGCCGCAGCGGGTACGGGTGCCCCAGCGGAGGTGAGCGCCCCGGCGGGTGCGAGCGCCCCGGAGGGTGCGAGCGCCCCGGCGGGTGCGAGCGCCCCGGCGGGTGCGAGCGGCCTGGCAGCCGCCAGCGCCGCACCGGGGGCCCTGAGCGCGCACCCGGGTGCGAGCGCCCCGCCGTGGCCCTCTGGCGCCACCCCGGCCATTCCGCCGCAGGCCACTCATCGGCCATGGGCCGACACCTCAGCCTGGGCCTTCACCCCGGCTCGGGCCGCCGCACCGGCGCAGGCCCGTACCGCGGCCCGGGCCGGCGCACGGGCCCGCACCGCCCGGGCCAGCATCGGCGACCAGCTCCGCAGGCCCATCATGTGGTGTGAGATGACGTCGTGCATCTCGTACCATGCCGACCCCGCCGCGCTCGGCGAGGCTGACGCCCGGGCCCGCGCGCTGAGCGCTGGCTGGCGTATCGACAGCCTCGGCCGGCTGACCTGCCCGCGCTGCCTGCAGACCAGAAGCTTCTGGGCTCCGCGCCCGGTAGTGGCGTGGGACCGGGAGACCGCCCTCGTCATGGCCACGCTGGCCACGGTGCGAGCCGGCCGGGACACCGGCAGGCACGCCCAGCCGGGGCTGCATCACGAGGACGCGCACCCCTACGAGGACGCGCACCCCTACGAGGACGCGCACCCCTACGAGGACGCGCACCCCTACGAGGACGCGCACCCCTACGAGGACGCGCACCCCTACGAGGACGCGCACCCCTACGAGGACGCGCACCCCTACGAGGACGCGCACCCCTACGAGGACGCGCACCCCTACGAGGACGCGCACCCGTCGGATGCGTGGCAGGCAGCCCCAGTACCAGCTCAGCGCTGGCACTACGAGTTCTGACTCGCTCTGCCGCGGTTCCGGGCGGCTCATACCGTCAAACGTGGTGAGCCGCCCCGGCACGCCTTTCCCCGCATGGGACGGCCTGGCCCGGCGGCGTGCGGAGGCGCCGGCGCGAGACCATCTGACCGTAACCTCGTGCCTGCGCACCCGCGGCCGGGCCGGGAGACGGGCTGGCCGGTCACTGACAGCCGACTTGACGATGTGCGGCCGGGGTGCGCGACGTCCGGGCCAGGCAGCAGCCCGGTAACGCTGCCCGGCCCGCGCGTCCGGGCACCTCATCCGGCCCGGGGGATGCGCACCGCCGCCACGGCACTGATCATCGGCTTGACGGCGTCTGGAGGTTGGCCGTGGGCGCAGGTGATGACGGCGCGAGAGCAGCGCCGGGCAGATGAGACCCGCTGACCCGGGACCGGACGTGGGCGGGCACGAGCTGAGCGTGGGCACCCCGGCCACGTTCGTCGACCGCGTGCTCCCTGATGGGTCGGTGGCCCGCTGGGGATCGCGCCGGCACCGCAAGCACCTCCGGGACGGGGCTGCCGGGTTGACGTGGTGGGCGCCCCGCGCCCGGGGCTGGTGGATCGGCGTCCTGTTCGCGGTCGGGTCGCTGCTGTTCGCCCTCGGCGCGGTGCCCAGCTACGCCACTTCGGCCGGGGCCCGCTGGGACAACGTGACGTTCTTCATCGGCTCCTTGTTCTTCACCTCGGCCGCGTTCCTGACCTACCGGGAGGCGGTCGATGCCGCTCCCCCGGCGGACAACCCCGGGCACCGCCGGTTCTTCGTCTACCAGCCGAGCCGGATCGACTGGTGGGCCACCGGGGTGCAGCTGGCCGGCACCTTGTTCTTCAACGTCAGCACCGGCACCGCGGTCGCAGCCGATCTGTCGGCCCAGGCCGCGCATCAGCACGTGTGGCGGCCCGATGCGATCGGCTCGGTAGCGTTCCTGGTGTCCAGCGCCCTGGCCTGGTACGAGGTCTGCCACGGCTGGGCCGCCTGGCGGCCAGCGTCGTGGTCGTGGTGGATCACGCTGGTCAACCTGGCCGGGTCGGTCGCCTTTGGCATCTCCGCGGTCGCCGCCTACGTCAATCCGGTGACCGGCCAGGTGCGCAACCCGGACCGCGCCAACCTGGGCACGCTGATCGGCGCGCTGTGCTTCCTGCTCGGCGCCGTCCTCCTGCTGCCGGAACGCACCGAGACGACGGCCGCCATCGCACCGCCCGCACCGGCCGGAGAGGCATGACCGACTGGATCTTCCAGGGCAACCCGCAGCGGTTCGACCTGCAGGCGGCGGTAGCTGCATCCTGGCAGCAGTGGTGGAACACGCCGCGCTACCGGGACCGGACCGCGGTCGGCGATCGCGTCTGGCTGCAGATCGTCGGGCCGGATCACCCTGGCCTCTACTACGTCGCGGCCATCACCAGGCCGACCTACGAGCACACCGGGGAGCAGGCTGGCGAGCACGCCGGGCCACCGGATGCCTATCCAGGGTACGGGCGCTGACGGACTGATATCCGGTTTGACTGCCGGATCAGCCCGCCGCTGCTGCGGACGGAACTCCTCGCCGACGCGCAGCTCGGCTCGTTCAGGCCGTTCCACGGCTTCCAGGGCTCGACGATGCCTGTGCCGCCGGACATCGCGGCCGCCCTGGCCGAACGGGCCGCCCCGCGGCTGGTGACCCTCGGCCCAGGGTGATCACCCGCCGGGTGTCATCGTGACCGCGACCGTGTCGTGCCCGAGGTAGCCGTGCCGCGCGGTGACCGTAACCGGGCCGGGCCGGCCGGGCAGCGAGCGGACGAAGGCGCCGCCGACCCCGCCGTACTCGCCGAACGGGAACGGGTTGTCGCCGACCAGGATGGCTGGGCCGGTCAGCTGCAAGGCCACGTCCCCGGTCACGTGCGGGCGCTGATTGCCATACGCGTCGAGGGCGCGGAACGTGATCCGCGTGGTGTCGGTGCCGTCAGCGGTGATCGACTCATGGTCGGCGGTGAGCACGAGCCGGTCGCGCGCTGGGTCGGCGGACATCCGGGCCGAGACCACCAGCTGGCCGCCGAGGAAGCCGTCGATGCGCAGCTCCGGCAGGCCGGATCCGTTGACGGTGAGATCGGTGCACACCGGGGGGTAGGCCAGGCCGCCGAACCTGGCGTGATCGGGGATCCCGGTCGCCACCTGCTCCGGCCCGGCGTAGATCTCGAGCCGCTCGCAGTTGGTGGCGATCATGGCCTCCGCGCCGGGGCCGTGCGGCGGGGAGCCGGGCCCGAAGTCCCAGAAGAACACGGGCAGGATCACCGGCCGGACCCGCGGGTCGAGCTGCGCGCGGTAGATGGCGGCTCCCGGTTTGGGCACCCGGAACGTGTCGAGGACGCCGGGCGTTTTCAGCCCGCGCCAGATCCGCTGGCCGCCGTTGATGGACGCGTAGTCGATGCCGCACCAGCCGAGCAGGCCCGCGTACCGGGGGTTGACGCGCGCGGTGTGGTGGACCTGCGCATGCAGCCGCGCCTGCCCGGCCAGCGCCGGGCCCGGGTCGGTCCAGCGGTAGGCCGGTGCCCCGGCTAGCGCGCCCACCGCCTCGCTGACCAGGTACGGCACCCCCGGCAGCGGCGGCTTGAGGGTGGCGTTCCCGCCGGAGTGGTGGTAGTCGTCGTAGCCGAACACGTCCTCGGCCCAGCCCCGGGTCGCATGCCTGGTCAGCGCGCCGGACGTGGGGCGGGTCCCATCCAGGTCGCGGGCCAGCCGGCGGGTCCTGGTGTACAGCCGGGCGTGGTTCGCCGTCTCGTTCAGCCGGGTGCCCCAGACGATCACGCAGGGCCGGTTACGGTCACGGACCACCATGTCGTGCACGTTCTGCACGACGATGTCCTGCCACGCCGCGTCCCCCACATAGGCCCAGCCCGGTGCCTCCTGCCACACCATCAGCCCGAGCTCATCGCACGCGTCGAGGAAGTGCGGGGACTGCGGGTAGTGCGAGCAGCGCACCATGGTGCAGTTCAGCTCGCGCTTCAGGATTTCGGCGTCCCTGCGCTGCAGCCGGGCGGCGGCCGCCATGCCGGTATAGGGGAAGAGCTGATGCCGGTTCAGCCCGCAAAGCTGAAACCGCTCTCCGTTGAGATAGAAGCCGTCGGCCTGGAAGACGGCCTGCCGGAAGCCGGTCGTGACCGTCACCGCGTGCTGGTCCCCAGCCGGGGCCGCCAGCGTGACCCGGATCTGGTACAGCCGGGGCGATTCCGGCGACCACAGCGTGACGTCACCGAGGCCGGCCAGCATCAGGCGGGCCACCGACCGCCCGGGCGCCGTGAGCGTGACCGCCAGCGCGGTGCCGGCCAGCCGCCGCGAGCCGTCAAGCAGCTCAGCGCGGAGCTGAACGGGATCACCGGGCACGGTGGCCGCGTCGATGGTCGCCTCGATAGTTACGGTCCGGTCCGCGCTGAGCACGCTGTCCGGGCGGGCGAACACGTCGGCCAGGAACACGTCCGGTACCGCGCGGAGGGCGGCGTCCCGGTAGATGCCACCGGGCTGCAGGAAATCGATGCTGCGGGCCCCACCGGGATGGCCCGCCGGCGGCACCGGCAGCCAGCGGGAATCCACCACGACGGCCAGCACATTCTCGCCCGGCAGCAGGGCTCCGGTCAGCTCGGCCGAGAACGGCAGGTAGCCACCCCGGTGGGTGGCCACGGTGGTCCCGTTGAGCACCACCGTGGCGTCTGCCAGCACGCCGTCGAAATCGGCGAAGACACGGCCGCTGGCCGGCTGGGCGGTGAAGTGCCTGCGGTAGACCCACACCCCCTCCCAGCTGGCGTGATCCCAGTTTCCCCAGGACAGCGGCGTGACCGTGTGCGGCAGGGTGATCTCGGTGAAGCCACGGTCGGTAAAGCCAGGCTGCTCCGAACCCGGCACGTACCGGCCACCGAACAGCCAGCCCTGGTTGAACGGGACGACGGGCTCGGCCGGGCTCATCAGGACGCGAACCGGGCCGGGCTGAACGGGGCGAGGTCGGTCACGGGCGGCTCGCCGAGGGCGAGCAGCGCCACGGCCAGGCCGCTCCACGGGCCAGCGGTCAGTCCTTCCGCGCCATGGCCGGTGGCCACGAGCAGCCCGCCGGCCACCGGGCCCAGCAACGGGCGGCCGTCGCTGGTCACGGGACGGAACCCGATCCGGGTTTCCACCAGCTCGGCCCCGCGCAGGCCGGGCGCGAGGCTGGCCGCCCCAGCAAGCAGCCCGCCCACCCCGCCCACCGTGCTGTGGTACTGGAAGCCGGCGTCCTCCCTGGTCGCGCCGGCCACGACCCGGCCGCCCGGGAACCCGACCAGGTAGGGATCGCCATCGGCCAGCACCACCGGCCAGCTGGCCGTGCCGGCGCCGGGCAGCCGGGTGTGCACGATCTGGCCGCGTTGCGGGCCGACCGGCAGCCGGATACCGGGCCCCGCGCATACCTGGGCGGTCCATGCACCGGCCGCCACCACCGCCGTGTCCGCGCCGATGCGCTCGGCACCGGTCTGCACGCCGGTCACCCGGTCGCCGGCCCAGACGAGCGTGGCGTTCCCTGGCACCCGGCGGGCGCCGCGGCGCACCGCGGCGCGGAGCAGGCTGTCCCGGATGGCGCGCCCGTCCACCCGGGCGCCCCCGGCGATGTGCAGCCCGGCCAGGCCTGGGGCGAGCGGCGGGAACAGGCGGGACGGCTCCCCGGGAGCCAGCGCGGTGACCTCCCCCATGCCGGGGGCGCTGGCCTGCCGGGATCGCAGCGCGCCGGCCAGGCCGGCCAGCGCTTCTTCGTGCTGCGCCACGCGCAGCGCGCCCACCCTGGCATAGCCGGTCTCCGTCTCGCCGTCGTCGGCCAGCATGGCCAGCAGGTGGGGGTAGTGACGTGCTCCCTCGCAGCACAGCCGGTACCAGGCGCCGCCCAGCGGTGCCGTCCACGGGCAGATGATGCCCGCCCCGGCGCTGGTGGCTGTTCCGGCTTGGTTACCTTCGACGATGACCACCGCGGCGCCGCGGCGGGCCAGCTGGTAGGCGGCACCGGCCGCGACGACCCCGCCGCCGACCACGATGAATCTTGCGCTGGCGTGCACGGGTCCATCTTCCCGGATGGCCGCGCTAGGGCGCCTGGCCGGCCGGGACGCCCACCAGCGGGCTCATCAGCTGCGCCGCAGCGCCTGTGCGAACAGCGTGGTGAGCCACGTCAAGCCGGTGATGATGCTGACGCGCTGGAACAGCCCACCGCGATTCACGAGACGGGGTGACTGGCCGAAGCCCGCACCGGCCAGCACCATCGCCGCCAGCATGGTGACAGCGGAGCCCGCGCTGTAGACCCCGAACTTGTGCTGGCCGGTGCGCCAGGACCGCCAGCCATAGCTGAGCGCGGCAGCGGGCAGCCCGGCAAAGACCGGGATGGCGCACAGGTTATGGATGATGCCGGCGCGGCTGGGGTTCAGCGGCGCATCGGGTGTTCCTAGCGGATAGCCACTGACCGGATCCGTGCGGAAAGCAGCCGAGCCGAGGAGCCCGGCGCCTGCCGCGGCGATCAGGGCGGGCCCTGGCTGGCCACTGGCCGCCGGGTCACCGGCGCGGGACAGCCCAGCCGCGCCGGCCAGCAGCAGCCCACCGGCCGCGGCAAAGTTCCCGGCCTGGATCCAGCCCCGCGATCCGAGGGCGAGCGAGCTGACCGGGTGGCGAAGGGGACTGTAGCCTTCACGAACAGCACCTTCAGCGAGGAACACCGCCACGAAGAGCGGGCCCCCGGCCAGGCCGCAGCGCAGCGGAGGCCGGGCCCACGTCCGGTGCTTAGCTGGCGCACTGGCCGCGTTGGCCAGGAACCGGAGGCTCACGACCGGGACCTAGTCATGGGCGCAGATTACCTGGCGGCGCTCGCGGAACGAGCGTCAGTAGCCAGAAATGGTCGCTGCCTCGCCGCTGGTCCATTCCCCTAGCTGCCCGCTTCCGGCCAGTCCGGCTGGTCGTTGGTCAGCGCCGCGGGCAGGCCGAACGCAGTGAACATTGATGGCTGCTCGAAGGCGGCGATGTCGGTCAGGCGGCTGTCTTCGACGCGCAGTACGGTGAGCACGAACGGGGAGAACGCGGTCTGGCCGCTACGGCGGAGGTACCCGGCTGCGCCCGGATGCCGGTTGGCCCTGATCGGCAATAGCCGCCATGGGCCAACGGCCGACCTTATACAGCCAGGTGCGCGGGCTCGACCGGCCCTCGAAGCGCTCCCGGGAGCGCCAGGTACGCAGCAGGACCTCCTGCACATGATCTTCGGGCCTCCTCGAAGGACCCGAGCATCCGGTAGCAGTGCACGTGCAGCTCGCGCCGGTAGCGGCGGACCAGGTCATCGAAGTCCCCCACAAGAGCGGGATCCCCGGCCAGATTGCCCTGCCGCGGACCGATGAGTTTCCCGGTCTGGCACGTCTGCATAGATGGCACCGGTCGTCCGCCCGAAGAAACGACAGTGCGATGAAAGATCTCTCGATGAAAGGACGCACCATGAGGAAACTCGTATTGATGATGGGAGTTTCGCTGGATGGCCTGGTGGCGCGCCCCGGCAAATTCGGCGCCGGGGGCTGGGGGCTGCCGCCTGAGGACTCAGCGCTGAAAGCACGAAAGCTCGACTGGCTCGGTGATGCGAGCGTGCATCTGATGGGCCGGACTACGTACGAGGAAATGGCCGGATTCTGGCCTACCTCCGACGACGAGTATGCGGCACCGATGAACGATATTCCCAAGGTTGTGTTCTCCCGGACGCTCACCAAGGCGGACTGGCCGCAGTCAACGATCGCGAGCGGTGACCTGGCCGACGAGATCAGTGCCCTCAAACGCCAGCCAGGCCGGGACATGATCGCGTGGGGAGGTGCAGTCTTCGCGCAATCGCTCACCAGGCTCCATCTCGTCGACGAATACCGGCTCGTGCTTCAGCCAGTGGCGCTGGGAGACGGGCTCCCGCTGTTCGCGGGGCTCACCGCGCCCTTCGTCCTCGACCTCATTGAAGCCCAGGCATACACCGACGGCGCAGTGCTCCATGTCTACCGCCCGGCCGCCCCATAAGCGGGTCCGCATGATGGAGCCGGGTGGGTCGGCGCCGAAGTTGCTGGCATCGGCGGGGAGCGGGGCGGAAATGACATTTGTCATCCCGGGCCGGTGAGGCGCGGCACTACGCAGCGGGACGCCGGCGGGCCACGCTGGTAGCCATGGTTCAGCACAACGCTCAGGCCGGGGGGATCGTCCTGTCCCGGCTGTCGAAGTCCTACGGCCAGGTGCGCGCGGTGCGGTCGATCGATCTGACGATCGCTGCCGGTGAGACGGTCGCGCTGCTTGGCCCGAACGGTGCGGGCAAGACGACCACGATCGACATGATGCTCGGCCTGACCCACCCCGATGCCGGGACGGTCTCGGTGTTCGGCCGGCCGCCTGCGGCGGCCGTGCGCGCGGGGTGGGTGGGCGGCATGCTGCAGACCGGGTCGCTGCTGGAGCATCTCAAGGTCCGCGAGCTGGTCAGCCTGATGGCCTCGTATTACCCGCACCCGCTGGCCGTGGCCGACGTGCTGCGGCTGACGGGGGCGGCGGAGTTCGCAGGCCAGCTGACCACGAAGCTGTCGGGCGGCCAGGCCCAGCGGGTGCGCTTTGCCGCCGCGCTGGTCGGCGATCCCGACCTGCTGGTGCTGGACGAGCCCACCGCAGGGATCGACGTCGCGGGCAGGCACGAATTCTGGCAGGTCATGCGCGCGGTCGCTAGCCGCGGCAAGACGGTGCTGTTCGCGACCCATTACCTGGAAGAGGCGGACGCGTACGCGGACCGGATCGTGCTGATCGCCCGGGGACGCATTGTCGCCGACGGCCCGGCCACCGAGATCAAGGCGCGGGCGGGCGCCCGCATGATCAGGGCGACGCTGCCAGGCGGCGACCTGGCGGTGCTGGGCTCGCTCCCCGGCGTGGTGAGCGCGGAGCGGCACGGCGACGCGGTGCTGCTGTCCTGCTCGGATGCTGACACCGCGCTGCGCGCGCTGCTGGCCTCGTTCCCCGCCGCGCGGGACGTCGAGGTGCGGGGCGGCAGCCTCGAGGAAGCGTTCCTGGAGCTGACCGCCGACGAGGAGACGGCCGGTGGCGTCAGCGCAGACGCGACCGCGGTCGCGGTCGCCGGAGGAGAAGCATGATGAGCAGCGCCACCCACTTCAGGTACGAGCTTGTCCGCACGTTCCGCAACCGCATCTTCTATGCGGTGACCCTGGCGCTGCCGCTGGTCCTGTTCTACGCGGTGGCCTCGGGCCAGCGCGGCGCAACCGAGGATGGCGTCAGCTTCCCGCTGTACTTCATGACCGCGATGGCGGTCTACGGGGCCATGTTCGCCGCAGTCTCACCCGGGGCGCGCATCGCGCGCGACAGGTCCGGCGGCTGGACCCGGCAGCTGCGGATCACGCCGCTGCGGGCCCGCACCGATGTCGCGGCCAAGGTGCTCACCGGCTACCTGATCGCGCTGCCCAGCCTGGTGCTGGTGTTCCTGGCCGGCGCGTCGCTCGGGGTGCGGCTGGACGCAGCGCAGTGGCTGGAGATAGCCGGGCTGCTGCTGGCCGGGCTGACCCCGTTCATTGCCCTGGGCATCGCGCTCGGGTACCTGCTGCCCGCCGACGCGCTGACCCCCGCCATCGGCGGTGTCGTTGTCCTGTTCGCGCTCGTGGGCGGGGTGTACGGATTCCAGCTGGCGCACTCTGGCCCGCTGTTTGACGTCATGAAGGCGATCCCGTCCTACTGGCTGGTGCAGGCGGGTAAGACCGCGCTCGGTGGCGGCAGCTGGCCCGCGCAGGGCTGGATCGTGATCGCCGTCTGGACCACGGTGCTCGTCGCGGCGGCCGCGCTCACCTACCGGCGATCCGCGGCCCGGGGCTGAGCCACGATGGGCCAGTCCCCGGTACCGTGGATAACTGTGAGCGATGAGGCCGCGCCGCACACCGAGGCCGAGGCCGAGTGGGCGGCGGTTCAGTCCAGGTGGACGCGAAGCTGGCGGCGGGCGGCCATGCTCGCGATCCCGCTCGTCTACCTCATCTACGTGGCCGTCTCGGTCCGGCAGAACTCGCACGGCGCCGCAGCGGTCACCGGCTACGCGCTGTTCGCGGTGTTTGCCGCATGCTGGCTGGTCACGTCCGCGGTGCTGCCGCCAAATACGAGCGGGTGGCGGTTCTGGGCCTGGTACGCACTCCTGGTGGCGCTGGCCGCGGCGGAAGTGCCGTTCGCCCGCGCAGCAGGCTTCGTGCTGTGCGTATTCATCACCATACTCACCGTCGCGCGCCTCGGTGCCCGCTCGGCCCCGGTCGTGGCTGCGATGTCGCTGGCGGCACTGCTGGTCCCGGTCGCGGTGGGGTCCTGGCATGTCAGCCTGGCCAAGTCGTTCGCCGACGTCACCCCGGTCGCGATCCCGGTCGTCGCGCTCACGATGTTCGCGGTGATGCAGGTGGTACGCGCCAACCAGGCGCTCGCCCAGACCCGTGCCGAGCTGGCCCGGCTGGCTGCGGAGAACGAGCGGATCCGGATCGCCCGCGACTTGCACGACCTGCTCGGCCATTCGCTGACCACGATCACGGTCAAGGCGGGGCTGGCGCGCCGGCTCGGCCGGCCGATCCCGCGGGGGCGGTGGACCAGATCGCCGAGGTCGAGGATCTGTGCCGCCGGGCGCTCGCCGACGTCCGGGCCGCGGTGTCCGGCTACCGCGAGGTCACCCTGGCCAGTGAGCTCGCCCGCGGCCGTGAGCTGCTGCGGGTCTGCGGGATCACCGCTGACCTCCCGACAGCCATCGACGTTGTCGATCCAGCCCACCAGGAGCTGTTCGGCTGGGCCGTGCGGGAGGGGCTGACCAACGTGATCCGGCACTCGCGGGCGCGTTCATGTGCCGTACGGGTATCCGCTCATGACGTCGAGATCATCGACGACGGTCACGGATCCGCTGCCACTCCCGGGAACGGGCTGCGCGGGCTGCGGGAGCGGGCAGCCGCCGCAGGCGGTGGCGTGGACGCGGGCCCGGTGCAGCCCGCGGGCTGGCGGCTGCGGGTGCGGGTGCCCGCGGTGGACGCGCCGCCCGCCGCCGGCGGGACCGCCCCGGCCGCCCGCGACACCGGCCGGGCAGCCAGGAGAAGGCTGCTCCCGGCTGTGCACGGACGCTGACGTTGATCCGGCTGCTGCTCGCCGACGACCAGGAGCTGATCCGCAGCGCGCTGGCGGTGATGCTGGCGATGGAAGAAGATTTCGAGGTCGTCGCGTCGGTGGGCCGCGGCGACGAGGTAGCTGCCGCGGTCAGGGAGCACCACCCGGACGTGGCGCTGCTGGACGTCGAGATGCCCGGGCTCGACGGCCTAGCTGCCGCCGGGGTGCTCGCGCGCGAAGCGCCGCAGTGCCGGTCGGTCATCCTCACCACGTTCGGCCGCCCTGGCTACCTGCGGCGGGCGATGGAGTCAGGGGCCTTCGGTTTCGTGGTCAAGGACGCCCCGCCCGAGCAGCTTGCCGCCACGATCCGCCGGGTCGCGGCGGGCGAGCGCGTCGTCGACCCAGGACTCGCCGCCGAGTCGCTGGCCACCGGGGCGTCGCCGCTGACCGCCCGGGAACGCGACGTTCTGGTCGCCGCCAGGCCGGGAGCAACCGTTTCGGAGATCGCCGGAAAGCTGTTCCTGTCCGAGGGGACGGTCCGCAACTACCTGTCCGCCGCGATCGCCAAGACTGCGACGCGCAACCGTTCCGAGGCGGTGCGGCTAGCTGAGGAACAAGGCTGGCTCTGACCCGCACCGAGGCCGCCATCGCCCACCGCGGTGGGCATCGCGATCGGGTTATGGATGACCTCACTGCTCATATTCCCCCGATCGCTTTCTCGCGCCGGGCCGCGACGCTCGAGCCGGATTCGCGGCGCGCCATCCGCCGCAGCAGGTAGCCGAGTGTGCCGTTCGGGATGGCCTTGGCCCGCAGCAGCGTGCCGTCCTCGCGTTCGATCACGAGCAGGTCGCCCATTCTGATGACTCCGTAAACCACGACGTTCAGGCCGACCACGCTGACCAGCATCGCGGTGCCCAGCGAGAAGTGCGTCCCTGGCACGTGCGTGTGCCGGGTCCAGATCATCGCGGCGAGGAAGCCGCCGGTCATGATTAGGATCGCGATCAGGTCACCCGGCGTGGTCAGGGTCTGCTTGAGCTCGATCCGGCCACGGGACAGTCCCGCTCGCGCCGCCACCAGCGTGGGGTTCATGCTGCCACCGCCGTCAACGGGGCTTTCCAGCCGCGGTACGGTGCGGCTATCGCATGATCAGCTGAGGCGCTGTGGTGCGAGTGGCCGCGTTGGCTGGGCCTCGTTTTCGGCTCAGTCGGGCAGCTCGATCGGCCCGATGTCGGCGAAAACGTCCCCTGGCCCGGGGTTTTCCGGGTGGGTTTGGCCGCCGAGGTGATGCATGATGCCCCAGACCGCGTTCAGCGAGGTCTGGACCGCGCCCTCGACCCACGCGGGTGTCCAGGAGACATCATCTCCGGCGATGAAGATGCCCTGCTGTTCCGGCGGCAATCGATCTTGCATGAAATGGCCGTACATGCGCTGGTTGTACCGGTAGTGTCCGGGCAGCGCTCCCTTGAATGCGCCCAGGAAGTGCCGGTCGGCCTCCCAGGACACAGTGATCGGGTCACCGATGATGTGGCTGGCGATGTCGACATCTGGATAGATCTTGTTCAGGGCGTTGAGCGCGAGCCGGACCCGGCGGTCGACCGGCTCGGGGAGCATCTTCAGCGCGTCGCTCATCCAGGAGTAGGTGAGGCAGATCACGCCAGGCTGGTTGTCACCGTTGTCGAACAGGTAAGTGCCGCGGGTGAGCCGGTCGGTCAGCGTCATGCTCATGACATCGCGGCCAGTGCGCGGGTCGGTGTCCTTCCAGAACGGCCGGTCGACCATCACGAAAGTCTTAGAGGACTGCATGTAGCGGGTCCGGTCGAGGGCGGTCCATACCTTCGGGGAGAACAACCCCTCATCGCATTCGATCTGCGTGGTAAGCAGCCAGCTCTGGCACGTCACCAGCACCGCCGCGTACCGGCGGGTGTGCCCCCAGGCGTCGGTGACCATGAGCCGGCCATCGCCATCGCGCGCGATCCGCGCGACGCCAGCCCGGGGTGCGCCGGAGTGCAGCGAGGCCAGCGAGGTGCCGGGGAGCCAGTGGGCAGTCTCTGACGCTGGATACCGCCAGATCCCGCGGGGAACCTGCTCGACGCCGCCGACCACCAGGCGCTGGTCCTCGTCGCAGTTGGTCATCACGACCCGGAAGATTTCCAGCATGGAGTTCGGATAGTCGGAGTCCCAGCCGCCGGTCCCGAACCCTACATTCCCGAAGACCTCGCGGTGGTGAAACGACAGCGACGAGAACGCCTTCGAACTCGCCACGAAGTCGTAGAACGTACGGTCGTCCCATCGCGGCACGAGATCGTTCCACAGCGACTTCAGCGTAGTGACGTCGCGCGCCCGGATCGCGTTCTGGATGTCGGAGAAGTGCACATCCTCCAGAGCCTGCGCCCATGCGTCAGCAACCTCGGTGAACAGCGGGGGAAGGTCGTCAAGCGTGCGCGCATAATGCGTGACGCCCTCGAGATTGATGACCGTGCTGCCGGCGGCCTCGGTTAGCGGGTTGGGGAAGGGCCGGGTCTGCAGGCCCAGCATGTCAACGTAGTGGTAAAAGGACGTCGACGACACCGGGAAGCGCATCCCGCCGAGTTCTGCGACCACGCCTTCGGCTCCCTCGAAGACCTGCGAACGCAACCGCCCGCCCATCTGTGAGGCCTCGTAGACCACCGGCTTGACACCGAGCCTCATCAGCTCGTATGCAGCTACCAGGCCGGAGATGCCAGCACCGACGATGGCGACCTCTACGCCGTGGTGCCGGGCCGGGATCGAGCCGAGACCGGCCGGGTGCGCGATCCAGTCATCGAACGGGAACGGGAAGTCCGGGCCGAAGATCGTGACCGGGCCTTTCTCACCCTGAGATGTATCCCGGCGACGTTCGTCCATCATGAAGGCGCCTAACGCTGGCGGAGGAAGCCTGCTACGCCGGAGGATACGCATGGCCGCGCCTTACGTTCAAAGCGGGGTGCGGGACGCGCCCGCGGCGCTGCCACCAGCCCGGCCGTCGGCCAGACCGGAATAAGCGGCCGGATCGGCTGCCAAACCCGCTGTGCGTCACCCCAAGCGCTAATCTCCTGGCCAGGACTGCGTGATGGCGCACGGAAGACCCGCTGAGATGGGCACTGTGATCGGGGTCGCGTCCAAGATCCGGTGTAAATGAGACGGGCGTAGGTTCCCTTCAAGACGACCAAGTCAACGAAGGGAAGGACCCACGCCCGTGTCAGCACGAGTATCGCCCACGGACCGCATCCGCGGCCATATCGATGAGTTGTTTGCTCAGGGCCGGCCGCTGCCGGAGATCTTGGAGGAGGTGGCCCGGCTCGGCGCGCAGCTGCTGATGCAGGCCGCGCTGGAGGCCGAGGTCACCGAGTTCCTCGGCCGGGACCGCTACCAGCGGGCCGCGGCCTGCACTGATGCCCGGCCCGGGTCCCGCAACGGCTACCGGGATGTGACCGTCAAGACCACTGCCGGGCCCGTGGCCCTGGCCCGGCCCAAGCTGCGCGGTACCACCGAGGTGTTCGCCTCCCGGCTCTTCGGCGCGCATGTCACCAAGACCAACGCCCTCGAGTCGCTGGTGATCGCCTCGTTCGTCCGGGGCCTGTCAGTACGGGACGTGGAGGCCACCTTGGCTGATGCACTCGGCGACCAGGCCGCGATCTCCAAGTCCACGGTCTCGGCGATCTGCGGCCAGATCAAGGACGAATACGAGGCATGGGCGCATCGCCGCCTGGATGACGTCACGCTCGACTACCTGTTCCTGGACGCCTCGTTCTTCCGGATGCACCCCGGCTCCCCGGCTGAGCCGGTGCTGGCCGCCTGGGGCGTCACTACCAGCGGCAAGCCGGCGTTCATCGGCCTGGCGCCGGGCACGGGTGAGTCCGCCGACGCCTGGGCGGGCTTCCTGGCCGATCTCAAAGAGCGGGGGCTGGCCTCCCCGCTGCTGGTCATCTCCGACGGGGCGCCGGGGCTGATCGCCGCGATCGAGCAGGCCTACCCGAAAGCGCTGCGTCAAAGGTGTCTTGTTCATCGCGCGAGAAACATCCTGGCCAAGGTCCCGGCAGGAATGCAGGCCGAGATCAAGGACGTCTACTGGAAGATCTTCGACACCGGGGAGCTAGCGACCCCGCCCGGCCCGGAACTCGTGGAGATCATCGACGCGAGGATCACCGAGATGGCCGCCAAGTACGGCGCCACCTACCCCTCGGCGATGAAGTGCCTGACCACCGGCGCCGGAGGGCTGACCGCCTACCTGCGGTTCCCCGCCGAGCACCACAACCGCGTACGGCACTCCAACTTCATCGAGCGCACCTTCGGCGAAACCCGCAGGAGGGTCAAGGTCATCGGACGGCTGCCCGGCGAGACCAGTTGCCTCACCCTCGTCTGGGCCGTCCTGGACCGGGCCTCCCGCGGCTGGCGCGGCCTGACCATGACCGCCGACGGGCTGCGCCTCCTGCAGGACCTGCGCCGCTCACTGCTCGAACCACCCCGCCAGCTACGGCCACAGCCCGCCACCGTGACCCAGCCCGATGATCAACCCGAAACTGTCACAGCCGTCGCCTAACATCACCATGGAACCGGGAACCACGCCCAACGATTTACACCGGATTCCGGACGCCACCGTGATCGGGTTCCGGGCGCACACCAGGAATGGTATGCATGGTGTTCCCGGCCTTAGCGGCCAAGGGTCGCAGAGTGTACCGGGCATGCCGCATTATAGTGCTTCAAGGTCAGCCTTCCCTGCGAATACGCCCACGAGCATGTACAGCGATTAGGTACGTGGTCAGACGTTATGACCTCGGTAGGCACGCCGCTGCGCCGCTCGGCGCGACCCGGCTGGTACGGCAGCGGCTGCCCGACCAGGGCAAGAGCGGTCCCCTCGGTCCTGGCTTCCCGGACAGCACCGTCAGCTAGCGCCAGCCACTCCCGAGGCCTGGCACCTGATGTGGACGGGGGTGGCACGTATCGCTTAACGCGCACCCTGGCTCCGGGGATTTTGTCACTCGCCCGGCTCTCCATGCCACCCAGAATATCCGCTGCGCAGGAGAGGGTACTCGTGGCTCGTGGCTAGTGGTTCCTGGTGCCCGGTAAGTCCAGGTTCTCCAGCCTGAGGATCTGCAGTCCTCGTGCTGGCCAGATCGTCCACAGCTGGTGCTGCTGGCACAGCTGGCCTATTGCCGCAGATCCAGCTCGTAGGCCTGCGGGATCAGGCCGCCGTTCCCGGCAGGAACTCCGCTAAGGCCAGCCGCTCGGTATTAGGGAAACCAGGCGTGACGGGACAAGGGTGGTGGACCTGATCACGGTGGCCACGATGCACCTCCGGGGTTCCGGCTGAGACCCCGATGCTGGGCCAGCCGAGGCCCCGGCGAACATCAAGAACCCAGCTGCAGGACGCCCACGGTCATCACATCAGGTGACCGCAGTGCATCGCACAGGGCTGAGTTCATCAGCCGACTAACTTAGCCGCCCGAGCGGTGAATCGGCGCCCGCCAGCTTGATCGCGTGGGGACTCTGCGCGCAGATCGCTGACTCTGGCGAACCAAAGATCACGCTGGGATGACCGTGCTTGAACTCGCAGAACTCCCAGCACGCTCATCGCACATTGGGGCTCGATCAGCCATCTGCGGACCCTCCCGGCCTTCCGGGGCCAGGGAATCGGTGCTGCTCTCATGGCACACGCCAGGCACGTGGCCCGCCAGGAGATGGGCCTGGAGCAGTTGCGCCTCGCCGCGCGGGGCGGCATGGGGCTGGAGCACTTCTTTGCCTGGCTCGGCTGGCGGGAGATCGGCCGCTGGCCGGGCGCATTGCGGCTGGCACCTGGCGACGACCGCGACGAGATCCTCATGGTCCTATCCCCGTTGTGACGCGGCGGATTCGCGACTCGCGGCATGAGCGCGCCTTGCTCGATGGCCAGCGACCGGCCAGACGATCTCGCCAACCCTGTCCTCCGGGTAAATCAGTACTATTGCCTTGACGGCCAACTCCTTCGCCGAGCGAGTCCGCCGAGCGGCGAGATAGCGCCGAATGACTTCGGCAGGGTCGGCGCCGGGGTCGACCCGGAGCGAGCGCCCGAGAAGGTCTACGCGCCTGCCGGTGTAACGCGGCGGATCACCTGGGTATCTGCCGAACTTCGACGGGCCGAAGTCCCGCGTTCCGCGCCACGTGGCCGGGAAGGGCCAGTCATCGTACTGGACATAGAAGGACCAGACGTCGAAGTCCTTGAGGCCGTTCTGCCCGTTCACGTAGTGCAAGGCAGCACCCTGGCACAGAGCCCGACCCAGGAGGCGGCCAGCATACCGGCCGGAGTTGTCCGGATTCCGCCGGAACAGCTCCGACTCAGCGTCGGCGGCCAGGGCTGCCAGCCGAAGCAGGTCAGCTTTTTCGATCCGCGCCAGCGACCGATCGAGCATGTAGCCATACTGACATGACGGTCGCCCAGTCGGCCCGCGGTGCGCGAGCAGTACGCGGCATGACCTGATGCCGGATGTTGTGGCCAGAATCAGCCCGGCTGGGTTCATGCATTGCGGGTGGCGAGGATGACCCCGGAGCCTTGATCGAGTTCGCCCGAGGTGAGCAGCGGGCTGGTGAGGAGGGCCTGCCGTACGTGGTTTTGCCTGGCGTGCTGCTCGATGGTCCATTCCGGGGTGGCCGTCATGTCGTCGACCACGAGCAGGCGAACCATGCGGTACCTACCCCCGCGCCAGTACCGGGCTCCAGGACGCGGGCGCCCGAGGGCAGGTGCGCGGCAAGGACAGCCAGCAGCTTCCCGACAGTCGGTTCGTATGAGAACCGGAAGCCAGCCGAGCGAGCCCGGCCAACGGCAGCGGCAACGAGCTCCGGCATGGTGCTCTCCATGACACCGTCAGCGTACAGACCTTAGCCAGCCGCCCTGCCGCGCTGCTGCGCGCGACTCGCGGCAGATCCGCGCGTTCGCCGACGGGCTGCAGCGCATACTTATACGAGATACCCAGGTCGCCGCTGACGGGGACTGCGAAAGTGTCGAGCTACGCTCGCCGATCCGCCGGTCTGGACGCTGATGGCGCTGACTTACCTACCGACGGCGAGCGTACAGATCTGCCAGTTTCTGGTGTGCCGCGAGTCGTCCGTTCGTTGGCGACGAGCGTGCGTCTTGGCGACGAGCCTGCGGAATGTCGCGCCACTCGCCGGATGTCCGCGCCGGGCCTATTGACGCACCCCCGTCCGACCGGTAAGAACTGTCCTTCCGGCCTATTGGCGTAGTGCTTGCCAGCCTGGAACGCCCTTAGCCGCGTTGTCCCTGGTTGCCTGTGTCCCGTGCGGTCTTCCGCAGAGCGAGCGCGACGACAAGCGGAAACAGGCTTTGAACCGCCGACGTCAGCCGCTCGACCATGCCCAGGTCACCGCCGCCGTCTCGTGCTGCGATCAGGAGCCAGCAAGACAACCCGGCGAAGATCACGGTCACCGTCGCGCAGCCGTAGACACTGAGGATCCACGATTGCGCCGGCGCGCGTCTGGCGACAAGTACGGGCCAGACCACTGTCGTGACGACGCAGCTCACCGCGAAGGCGAGGTGGCGCGGCGTCGGGCCCGTGGCCGGTTCCGGAGTGGCGGCGATGCCGAGAGTGGAAAGGCCAGTCAGGATCAGCAGGATGCGCGCAGGGATGCGGACGGCCGTTAGACCCGCCCCGGTCGCCATCTGACAGCTGCCCACCAGCAGCAGGGCCGCGGTCATTACCCACCGGTCAGTTCCCGAGTGACCAGCCAGCACGCTCATCGTCTGCCGCATCGGGCTATAAGAGGCCGGCTGAAGCGCGCCGGCAATCAGCCAGCCCCCGACCAGGACAACGGGCGCCAGCAAGGCCGTGCCTGCCGCCCAGCCAGGGACTGGACGGCCAGCCCGCAGAAGCCCTGAGCGATCGGCTGGCAATGGTTCACTGGTGGCCGAAGCAGGGCCGGGGCGTACGTGATCTCGTCCTGATCGGTTGCGCGCAAGGTCTGGACGCGCAAGCTGAGTCATGGCGCCTCCAGGGCCACATCGACTCGGGCTGCCAGAAGGAGGCGCAGTTCGTCCTTAACCGGGTTGCCTGCCCCGGATCACGGGCAGACAGCGCCGTAAAGACCCGATATGGGGTGCCTCGCGGCCTCGCTTTGGCAACAAGCCAGCCTCCGCGACAGCACGACACGGGTCTGGGCTATTCCCTGCGCCGGGAGCGTCCGTGCTGAAGTCACGGGCGGCAAGATCGGGGATCAGCCCGGCCTGGCCGCGGAGCCCATGCGTGCCACCTATTTGATCTTCCTCTTCTAGCCGAGAAGAGTGCGTTCAGGAGCGGCCCGCAGAGGGACGTGCGAGGACGTCCGCTCTTCCGGTGTGCCCTGGCCGGGCCTTTAGTCCACGGTGATGACGACCTTGCCGCGTGCGTGTCCTGCTCCACGCGGTGCAGGCCCTCGGCCGTGTCGGCCAGCGGATAGGTCCGGTCGAGCACCGGTGTGAGCTTCCCAGCCTCGATGAGCCCTGTGAGGGTGAGCAGTTGCCCCCGCTTCTGTTGTGCGGGATCAGCGGGAGCCGCTCCCGGACGAGGCCGTTGACCACGACCGCCCGCAGGATGCCAGCGACGGGCCCGAACACGTGGCCGGGTGAGTCGCCGCCGTTAAGCACGGGGGCCCCTCGGGTCAATGCCCGGCGCAGCCGGCTCAGCGGCCGGTTGCCCACGTTGTCGAGGATCACGTCGTAACGCGCGCGCCCGTCGGTGAAGTCCCCCGTCGTGTAGTCGATGACGTGCGCGGCACCGATCGAGCGCACCAGCCCGGCGTTGCGCGTGCTGCACACCCCGGTGACCTCCGCGCTCAGCGCCGCCGCGATCTGGACGGCGTACGTGCCGACGCCGCCGGCGGCCCCGTTGACGAGCACCCGGTGCCCGGCCCGCACCGCACCCACATCCCGGTTCCCCCGCAGCGCCGTCGCCCCCGCCATCGGACCGCCGCCGCCTGCTCGAAGGTCAGGCTCACCGGCTTGGGCACCACCGTGTCTGCCCCGCGCGCGTACTCGGCGAACGCGCCCCGGCAGAAGCCGAGCACCTGGTCGCCGTGCTGCAGCCCGCGCACGTTGGCGCCGGCCGCCTCCACCACACCTGCCGCGTCGACCCCGGCCACCCGGGCCCTCGGCTTGGTCAGCCCCACTTCCCCCATGAGCCGCGCGATGAGAGGGTCGCCTCGCATGATGTGCCAGTCGTACGGTTGAGCGCGGCGGCGTGCACCCGAACCAGCACGTCGCCGGCGCCGATCTCGGGCAGGTCGGTGTCCACCAGCCGCAAGACCTCCGGCGAGCCGAACCGCTCCTGGACGATCGCCTTCATCAGGTCACCTCGTGTCGTCGCGCCCTGTTCTGGCATCGATGCTAAACCGGCGGTCGAGGAGCGTTCTCCGGGTGGGCGTGCCTAGCGGATGTATCC
The DNA here is from genome assembly GCA_963834515.1 of uncultured Actinomycetes bacterium. Lineage (GTDB taxonomy): Bacteria > Actinomycetota > Actinomycetes > Streptosporangiales > Streptosporangiaceae > RYN-230. Next base: position 1,908,522 of record CAWICB010000007.1, read on the forward strand.
GCGGTCTCGGGTCGATGCCGCGTTTAGCGGCTGGTGGCCTCCTACGCGACGGTCTCCGCGTGACGGACGGTCAGCGAACTGCTCGCCCGCAATAGGCGCCATGGTCCGGCACCGTCCGGTCAGCCCGTGAGAAAGCTGTAAGAGACTCCTGCTCGCCCTCGCCTCGCCCAGCCGGATGACCGTGCCGCGCGCAAGCCTTCGGGCAGCGATACTCATTTCAGGATGAGTTTCAGAAGGACACCGTCCCGCTCTCCGCGAACTTGTCCACCTCGTGGCGTGGGAATTGCGTGAGCGAGCAGCTGCCGTCGGGGTTGCGGGCCAAAAGCGCCACGGTGCTGACCGTCCCGGTGAAGCTGCCGGTCGCGTCGTCGAACTGCCCGCTGCCGCCGGTGACGTCCCAGGTGAACTGCTGCGTCCCGGTGAACAGGCAGCTGTGCGGGTTGATCGAGGATGACAACGGGGTCCCGGGCGTGTTGACCACGTGCATGGTGCCGCTGCGGAAGACCAGATCGTCCCGGCTGATACCAGCAGAATCGGGGGGCACGAGCTCGACGACCCGGTCGACGCCGCGGAACACCCCGCTGGCGCGCATCACGCTGCCGATGACCGTCCGGCTGTTCGTACCCGGCACGGCTACGAACACGATGGTGCCGCTGAGCGTCTCGGTCCCGCTCGTCGCCGCGGCCGCAGGCATGGCGGGCGCAGCGGAGATAGCCAGCGCGGTCCCACGCGCAGGTAGCCGCCGTTCGGCGCGGGCTGCGGTGTTGTCCTCTGCCGCGTCATCGGCGCCCGGATCTGGGAATTCTGTGCCAAATCGCGGCCGCAGTGGGCTGGGCTGTTGGGCCGGAGTGCTGGGCTGGCGGGCAAGATTGCCGGAGCCCCGGCACAACTCCGCGGTCCTTGCCCAGTTCAGGTCGCGGCCAGGCCGGATCACGGGACCGGCTGGACTCGGGGGTGACCCTTCGTGGTGTGCCCGCCAGGCACGCGCATCGCAAGTGAGCGGGGAGGACGCCGAGACCATGCCGCCACGCAGCGTGCGGGGATCGGGTGCACGGCGCTACTGTGCAGCAATGACCGATGTTGCCGGGCCGCCTCAGGGTCCCGATACCGAGGCTGCCCTGCTGGGAGCCCTGTTCTCCCCGGCCGGGCGTGCCGACCCGCATGTGCTCTTGCGCGCCTCACCGCTGCCCGGCTGCCAATACCAGTTCGTCCGCGACTTGCTGCGGGACCCGCGGTTTGGGGCACCATCCATTCCCCCGTCGGCCGCCCCGGCGTTCCAGTTGCTAGCGCGGTGGATGATGCGCCTGGACGGTAACCGGCACCGCCGGTTGCGCGAGGCCTTTGGCGGTCTGTTCACCGCCCGCCGGGCTGAGCGTTACCGGGCGATCATCGCCGCACGGACCGCCGCGCTGATCGACCAGGCAGCTACCCAGGACGGCATGGACGTGGTCGCCGGCTTCGCCCGGCCGCTGCCGTTCACCGTGATCGCCGACGTGGTCGGCGTCCCGGCCGGTGACCGCGACTGGCTCGCCGGCGCGATCGCCACTCTCAACCGCGGCTTCGCCCGCCAGCGCGACACCGATCACACCGCGGTGGAGGCGGCCAACGACGCTGCCTGGCAGATGGTCTCCTACTTCGCCGCCCTGATGGACCAGCGCGCTGCCCAGCCAGCCGATGATCTGATGAGCATGCTTGCTGCCCGGCACGCCGACGGTGAGGACCGCGAGGATCTGCTCGCCAATTGCGTGTTCTTTATCAACGCCGGGCACCAGACCACCGCCACCCTGCTCACCCTCGGTACCCACCTGCTGTGCACCCACCCCCGGGCCCTGGCCGCCCTGTTAGAAGACCCTGGCCTCTGGCCGACCGCTGTGGAGGAAATGCTGCGCCTGATCTGCCCCGTCACCTTCACCGGCGCAACCGCCCTCACAGACGCCACCGTGCACGGCACCTCCATGGCTGCCGGGGAGCAACGGCTGCTGTTCCTGGCCGCGGCCAACCGGGGCCCCGCGACCTTTCCCGACCCGGACAGGTTCGATCTGAGCCGCGACCCCAACCCTCACCTCAGCTTCTCCGCCGGGGCCCACTTCTGCCTCGGCGCCCCACTAGCCAGGCTGCACGGCCAGGTAGCACTACGAACCCTGTTCGCCCGCCACCCCAGCCTGACCATCACCACCGCGCCCGCCATCACCGCCAGCGTCCCCATACGCCAAGTGGATAAGTTCTTCGTGCAGTGGCAGCCAGATAGCCAGAACCGGCAGCTATGAGCGCCTCAATACGGCGGAGACGGCCTGGGTCTCGTCGACGCACCTGCCCCCTTTGCCTTGATGGAACGCGAGGTCCTGGCTGTGGAGGAGAGGTCAATCGTCGTCGATGATGGACGCGGTGGCACGGTGAAGGTTTCGACGGTGCGAGCCTTCATGACCACTGGCGGGGCGGCGTTTAGTCACGTGATCCTCATAGGTCACGGCACGCCCTCATCCTTTGCTGGCTATGAGAACGGAACTCCCGGGAGCCGAAGTTGGTTCGATGCTGAACGAAGGTAACCCTAAAGTAGTCATCTGGCTTGCATGCTCAACCGGTAAGACCGCCTTCGCCCGCGGACTCCGTTCAGACCCGAATCCGCGAATAAGCCAGTTACACGTGCGCGTAGATGCCGATAGGTGCCGCTCTGACCTGGGATGATGATCGCTGCGAAGAAATGATCATCTCAAGCGGAGGGGCACCTATCTGGTGAGCAGGATACGCGGCGGAGCAGGGAAGCGTCGGCAGGCGCGGATCGGCGCGGCGGATCGGTCGCTGACGGCGAACGCGGGCCTGACGGCAGTCAGCGAGCTGTGCAGCCGGCTGGGGGTGATCGAGGCGATCGACGCCGCGACCGGGCCTATCAAGCAGCGGGATCGTGGTTTCAGTGCCGGGGAGCTGGTGGCGGGGATCGCGGCGGCGCAGCTGGCCGGGGAGGACTTCCTGGTGGGCCTGGACCGTCAGCGCGCTGATGTGGCCGGGCAGCAGATAACGCCGGTGCCGGGGCTGGCGTCTACGACTGCGGCGGGCCTGGCCCGGCGGGTTACTCCCGCCCAGTGGCTAGCGGTGGAGGCCGGCCTGGCGGCGGTGACCGGGCGGATGCTGTCGCTGCTGCCGCCGCAGCGGGCGGCGGCCCTGGCCGGGGGCCCGGTCACGATCGACCTGGATGCCACCGACGTGGAGGTCTACGGCCGCAAGAAACGCGGCGTGGCCTGTAACCACCAGGGGCAGCGGGCAGGCCGCCCGCACGTGGCCTCCTGGGCCGAGACCGAGATCGTGCTGGCAGCTGACCTGGGATCGGGCACCGATGACCCGCGGGCTACCGCGCCGGCCTTGCTGCGCCGGGCGCTGGCCTGCCTGCCGGCGGCGGTGCGGGCATCGGGCAGCGTGGGCCTGCGGGCCGATGCCGGGTACTTCGCCGGGGCGCTGGCCCGCGCCGCCCATGACGAGCACATCAGCTTCGCGATCGGGGCCAGGCGGATCGCCCCGCTGTGGCGGCTGCTCGCCGGCCTCAGCGAAGACGCCTGGCATGACGCGATCGGGATGGAGCACGCCCAGGTCGCCGTGGCGGACTACGGCCCAGACTGGTGGCCGGCCAATACCCGGCTGCTGATCCGCCGGGCCCGCCTCGACCCGGAGCAGGTCTCCGCCGATCCCCGCTCGCGGCGCCGCCGTACCCTGCACCCCGGTCAGCGGGCCCTGCCGATCCCTGAGCTCGCCCGGGCAGGCGCGATCTACGCCTACTCGTTCATCGTGACCAACCTGGACGTGTCCGCGCCGGGCAAGGCGGTCGCCGCCGAGCACTGGTACCGTCACCGCACCACCATCGAAAACATCTTCCGCGACAGCAAGCTTGGTGCCGCCCTGCGGCACCTCCCCAGCGGATACCCCCAGGTGAACATGGCCTGGATGCAGGGGGCGCTGCTCGCCGCGAACATGGCCGCCTGGCTGCACCAGCTCACCGCGATCACCGCCGGCGAGGACATCCTGGCAGGACACGGGGTGCGCGGCGGCAAGGCCATGATCGCCACCCTGCGGTGGCGGCTGATCGCCGTCCCGGCACGGCTGACCCGCCACGCCCGCCACCTGGTGCTGCGGCTCCCGCCTGGCCACTACCTGCTTCCCGAGGTCCTCACCCGGCTGCGGCAACTGCCAGCACCGGCCTGACCCGCACCCAGAGCCCCCCGCTCCCAGTCCTTACCCCCGGCAGACCAGCCCTGACCCGCAGAACGTGCCACCCCGCGAACCCGGCGCCGATCCCCGGGCTGTCACCATGGCCAGCACCCGGAATCCTGACCCATCAAGATCATTTACGAGGCTCGCCGCGCTATTCGCGGAATCGGGTCAGAGAAGCCCACGGTGTCGCCGCGTCTCTTTTTCTCCAGAAATTGCTGTACAAGCACCTCTTGATGGGACATGAGTTCTGCACGGCCTTCCATCTCGCGAACGACGGTCTCGAAGGCACCCATTTTCGGCACTGGCGCGGTGGCGTTCTCCAGGCTTGAGGTCAGGTGCGTACGGGGGTAGATGACCGCACGGTAGAGGCAAACGTCCGCATCTGCATGATGAGGTTCGTCAGCGGTTGGCGTCCACGGGAGTGGTGTATGGCCCCCTTCGACCGGTTCATTACATTCAGCCAGCTGAGCATAGGGTTGGCAGCATGACGCTGCGGCTTGTTCAGATTGCGATGAATGCCCGGGATGACTCCGCGGTCGGCCGGTTCTGGGCGGAGGCGCTCGGCTGGGGTGTTTCCAGTGAGGAACCCGGCGTGACGAACCTCGAACCCGTGGGCTTCGCCTATCCCGACCCCGTCGCCGTCTGCATCGACGTCATTGCCGTCCCGGAACCCAAGACGGTGAAGAACCGCGTGCACCTCGACCTCGCCACCACGTCTGCGGCCCATCAGGCGGACCTGGTCGCGCGCCTGCAGGATCTCGGCGCGACGCCCGCCGACGTGGGCCAGGGCGACGTCCCGTGGACGGTCCTGGCCGACCCGGACGGCAACGAGTTCTGCGTCCTCACCCCGCGCTGACCCGGAGCCTCTTTCCGATATGACAATTGAGGTGATTCCACCTATGAGAGTACGAGCGAGAGTACGAGGTGCCACTTTCATACACCACGATCATGGACGTGGCCCTCGCTGGAAGGTGGGCAGCGGGACGCTTCACATCGGCCTCGCGGCCCAAGTAGAGTGACCGTTGATACAGTGCCGTCGGGGGGTGCTAGCTAACCGTGGACCACTGGACTGACTTCAAGGTGGGTCAACTACCCTCCTTCTCGGCGCGACGGCCAGTTGATATTCCCCCGCCGATGCAGGCAATGTTCCGTGAACTGACAGAATCCCTTGAACAACCGCTGCGTGGGCTCACCTCGGATGGGGCACTGCGATCGGGATTGTTTCCCCTCCGGTCTTCTGGCGTTACCACCGAGCCCATTACCGATGCCGCCCTCGATTTCCTGGGTGCGCTCAGCGCCGAGCAGCGAGAGCGTGCCGTGTTCCCCCTCGATGCTGAGCAGCGTCGGATGTGGCTGAACATTCATCCTTTCGTGTTCCGTCACGGCGTGATGCTCGAGGATCTGTCGCCCGCCGCGCGCCAGCTCGGATTGCGGCTCCTCGAAACCAGTCTGTCGGCTCGTGGCTTCGCCCAAGCCCGCGACATCATGCGGCTGAACCGCCTCCTATCGGAGGTGACAGGCCTCTCAGACGACTTCGGCGAGTGGCCGTACTTCCTGTCTGTTTTCGGTGAGCCGAGCGCCGAAGGGCCGTGGGCGTGGCAGATCGACGGTCATCACCTGTGCGTCAACGGCACGATCATCGGCGATCAGCTCGTGCTCACGCCGAGCTTCATGGGCTCGGAACCGTGCCACGTGTTCGACGGTCCACTGGCCGGCACGATGGTCTTCTGCGCCGAGGAGCGGGCCGGCTTGGAACTGATCCGCTCGCTCGATGACCAGCAGGTAGCCCGCGCCGTCCTCCGATCCTCGATCCATCCCGACGACCTTCCCCGAGAGCTGCAGCACCCCTTCGATGGCCGGATGCAGGCTGGCGCGTTCCGGGACAACGCCGTGGTTCCCTTCGCTGGAGTCTGTGCCGCCGACCTGACCGATGCTCAACGCCGCCGCCTGCGGGCCTTGGTCGCCGCGTACGTTGGCTGGGCCGCCGAAGGCCACTCCGGGGTGAAGATGCGCGAAGTCGATCAACATCTCGATGAGACCTACTTTGCCTGGATGGGCGCGGTAGCCGATGATGGTCCTTTCTACTACCGGGTCCATAGCCCCGTCGTGCTGATCGAGTTCGATCATCATCCTGGCGTTGCGTTCGACAATGTCGTGCCCTCTCGTAATCACATCCACACCCTTGTTCGCACGCCAAACGGCGGTGACTACGGTGTCGATCTCCTCCGACAGCATCACGAGCGGTTTGATCACAGCGCCGGTACCCACGTCGCCCGGACAGGCTGACAGTTCGACTCGCAGACTCCACCCAGCGCAACCGATCATCACCTCCATATCAAGCATGAGCGGACGTTTCTGCGCGGCGGGTACCGCACGCTTTTTCGCTTATGCCGTGACCGGTGTGCACACGGGTGACTGCGGCCAGCGGGCTCAGTAATCCTCAATAGTCGCGCTGGGCGCGTACCAGCGCTGCGCGGTGCGGTGGAACAGCATGGCTCGCTCGTCGTCGGAGAAGCCGGAGAAGATCGCGTCGTAGGCGGTATACAGCGGCCCGAACCCCGACCGCAGGTTTTCGATCGGCAGGTCGGAGCCCAGCATGCACCGCTGCGGGCCGAAAATGCCGGTCACCTCGAGCAGCCAGGGGCGTATCTGGGCCAGCGTCCAGTCGCCGAAGATGGTGCCGATGGCGTCGATCCGGGTCGCCACGTTGCCGGCGGCTGCCAGGCCGGTCAGGCGGCCGGCGTGCCCGGAAAGACCGCCGCCATCAGGGCCGGGCGCCGGCCAGCCGAAGTGGTCGATCACGATCTTCAGGTCGGGGAACTGTGCGGCCAGCCGGGTCACGGTGCCCAGCTGGTTGGAGGCCGCCTCGACCGTTGCGACCAGGCCAGCGCGGGCGAGCAAGGTGAGGTTGTCCCGGACCAGCCGGTCATCGAGAAGATCCCCGCCGCCAACTGGTCCAGACAGCTCCGGCACCAGGCGGATCCGGATGCTGCGGACAAGTGGCCGCTGCCGGCAACCCTCAACCAGGCCGGCGAAGTCCGCTGACGCCAGGTCGCCCAGGGTGACCAAGGCGATGACCGGTGGCGCCCCGTCCCCGCCCTGCTGCTGGCTGACCCAGTCGGCCGCGGCCAGCGGATCAGCGGCCCCCGCGTCGGACCAGATGACCCCGCGCACGTCATAGCCGCGTGTTTCCCGCCGGTAGTCAGGCAAGCCGTAGGCACCGGGCAGGCTGCCGTAATCGCCGAGCATATCCCGCACCAGGGTGCGATCCGACAGCCAGAACACCGGGTTGTCAGACTGATTCCACAAATGCACGTTGCAGTCGATGATCGGGCCGATGCCCGGCGCACTCCCCGAAGACACGGCCAGAACCTACCCCAGCCCACAGACCGCCGCCAGCCTGCACCCGGCCATCCTGACAGCGCCCGTCACGAGTTTGCGGCAGAAGCGCGCGTCCGGCTCGAGGCCAATTCGAGGCTGGCTTCCGGGTGCCGGCACAGTCGAGTTCACCGTTGTCCGGTCAACGCTTACCGCCGTCGCGGCGAGCCAGGGCCCCGCCTGCTGACCGCCCCTAACCGCCCTCACCTACGAGTGACTGATCGCGGCATGAGCGCGCATCGACATCGGACGACTGTTGCGTCATGATCGCAGCGTGATGGGGAGGGTCGAAGACGCGGTACGCCGGGAGGTCTTGCCCGGGGAATCGCTCACGACTCCATCGAGACGAGGCCGTTTCATTGTGGCCCGCTACACAGTCGATGGGCTCATCCTTCTGCTTGGTGAAAAGGAAGCGCGCACACCGCCGCCCTGGCGTGCGCTGGAGGAGATACCGGAGGTACTGCGCGGGCGCGGCTGGGTACCGATTGGCGGTTCTTACTCGGTGAGCAGCCAGCCAGGAAGCCTTGATCAGCACCTGAAGAAGTACCTTAACCGTGCCACTGCCGGCTGGGTTGCTGTCGTATTGGAAAGCGCCGGAGTAGCCACGCTCGACCGGTCGCGTCCGATGCGGGTCAAGCTCCGTCCGGGCTGGGCCACGTCCCGGGAGGTGGTGTATGAGATGACCACCTCGCGATCGGTTTCTATTTAAGCACCAATGGCCTCTATTGTCACGTCATTCCCGCTAGGTTCTGTGGTGTTCGCTATTTTCCCGCTGGCGGCGAGGACTTCGGGGCCCATATAGCGCCGCGCCTCGGTCCATTCATCGTTCTGCTCGGCGAGAACGGCGCCGACAAGGCGCAGGATGGCGTCCCGGTTAGGGAAGATGCCGACCACATCGGTCCGGCGGCGTATCTCCTTATTGAGGCGTTCCTGGGGATTGTTGCTCCACACCTGGCGCCAGATCTCCCGGGGGAACGCGGTGAAGGCCAGGATGTCCTCGCGCGCGTCGTCCAGGTGCTCCGCCGCGGCGGGGAACTTTGCCTCCAGGGCGGTCACGACCTGGGCGTGCTGGGCGCGGACCGAGGCGGCGTCGGGCTGCTCGAAGATGGTCCTGACCAGGGTGGATACCCAGGGCTGCGCGGACTTGGGCACCCTGGTGGCCAGGTTCCGCGAGTAGTGCGCCCGGCACCGCTGCCACGACGCGCCGGGCAGCACCGCGGCGATCGCGTCGCGCAGCCCGTGGTGGCAGTCGGAGGTGACCAGCTGCACGCCGGACAGGCCGCGGGCGGCCAGGCCGCGCAGGAACGCCAGCCACCCCGCGCCGTCCTCGGAGCTGGCGACGTCCAGGCCGAGGATCTCCCGCTTCCCATCAGCGTTGACCCCGGTCGCGATCAGCGCGTGCACGTTCACGGTCCGGCCGCCCTCGCGGACCTTCTGGGTCAGCGCGTCGATCCACACGAACGCATACGGCCCGGCGTCCAGCGGCCGGGACCGGAAGCTGGCCACCATCTCATCCAGCTCCGCGGCCATCACGGACACCTGCGACTTCGACAGCTTCGTCACACCCAGGGACTCAGCCAGCTTCTCCACCCGCCGCGTCAACACGCCCAGCAGGTACGACGTCGCCACCACGGTGGCCAGCGCCCGCTCCGCCCGGCGGCGCCGCTCCAGCAGCCACTCCGGGTAATAGGTCCCCTGCCGCAGCTTCGGCACCGCCAGCTCGACGGTTCCCGCACGGGTGTCCCACTCCCGCCGCCGGTAGCCGTTACGGGAGTTCACCCGGTCCGCGCTGACCTCGCCATATGCCGCGCCGCACAGCTGCTCGACCTCGGCGTCCATCATCCGCTGCGCGAACCCCTTGATCATCTCCCGCAGAAGATCCGGGCCCGCCGATGTGAGGGTCTCCTCGAACTGGGCGCCAGGAACCGGCACAATGTCACCTACGGCCACTTCGTTCTCCTTCGTCTCGTAGTGAGCACTTCGAAGGATCACGAGGTGGCCGCCTCACGTCACGCCGACACGCCCGCCCAGGACGAAACGGTCACAGATGAGCAGGCACCCCATACACCACTCCAGTGGACGTGAACCCGGGCCGGGCGGCGCTGGTGACACATGCAGCGTGGAGGATGCCTGACATGGGTGAGCAGACGATCCTGGAGATAGGCACGATCACGCTCGACTGGAGCGCGTGGGTGCCATGGACTGACGTGTCCGCCGACAACCGCGGCGGCGCGGGAGTGTCCATCCCCAACAAGGTTGCTGGCGTCTATGAAGTCCGGTCCGCGGACAATGACGGCGACGAGCGTACCTATATCGGCAAAGCTGGAGACCTCCGCCTGCGTGTCCGTCAGGGTTTAGTGAAAGGCAAGCTGCCGCACTCCGGGGGCAAGCGGATCCGCGCACAGGAGGACTTGTCGCGGCTGGCAATCCGGTGGGCTGTGACCGACAGGCCGGCTGCCGCTGAGGAAGAACTGCACCGCGCGTACCGCGCCAGGTTCGGACGTCTGCCGCTATACACATTCAACAGCTAGCCGCACATGAGGTTCCTGGCACCTAGGTGATCACGTAGGACTCGATCCACCAGCGGCAGAAGCGGGCGACCACGCCCCAGCACTGGTAATGCATAAACATACGGCTCGGCCGCCTGCCTGCTCGGCCGTGGTCGGGATCGCCGAGGGTGCGGAGGTTCTTGATAACCGCGCGCCGAGCCGCCGTTCTGGTCGCCTCGGCTAGTGGTCAACTCCGTGCTCGAGCGGATGCAGATCGGAATAATCTGCGCGCTGGTGTAGGGGTGTCGTCAGGGGCCAGGAATGCTACTGATGGGGCGATGTGGCTAGCTCGAAGGCGGCCTGGGCAATGGCCGCAACCCCCGGCTGGACCGACAGGGGCAGTACCGCTGCCGGATCACTGAGCAACCCGACTACCACGAAGGTTTGGCCTTTGCTGGTGGTGGCCAGGTAGCCCCCAGTGGCTACCCCTGGTTCGTTGCCGCCCTTGTACCAGATCGTGGGCCACTGCGCCGGGTCAAGTCCGATAGCGCCGTTGTTGGCCGACAGGATGGAACCGAGCGGTGCCAGCGCGGGCTGGGCCGCGAGATGCTGCAATCCGGCGAAGGCTCGGCAGATGTCATCCGGTGAAGCGAACCATTCGATGGTGCCGATGTGTATGGGCGATCCTCCTACTCCGGGGTTCGGGCCTAGGGCCTGCAACGGCAGCGGGTCCACCGAGGAGGTCAGGAACGCCGCGCGCCGGGGCCGGGCAAGCCTCAGGTACCGGTTCGCCAGTACCGGGTAGTCGGCTCCTTTCAGGAGAAACAGTTCCCGGGTGGTGAGGAACGGCACGTTCAGCGCGGCATGGTCTGACCATTGCTGGTCCTGGGCCTGCACCGCGGACCGGCCCACCAGCTGGATCAGCATGTCGGCGGCGGTGTTGTCACTGAGTGCGATCATCTTGGCTGCTGTCTGCCGCACCGGCACCCGGGTTCCGGCGCGAACGTCCTGCAGGGACCCGCCGCCCGGGCTCTTGAGCGCGCCGGTGACGGTCAGTTCCTGGTTCCAGGAGACCCGGCCTGCGGCGATCTGGTGTGCGAGCGCGCCGAGGACGAACAGCTTGAACATCGAGGCCAGGGGGCGGGCGGTCGAGGCAGCCACCTGGTGCACCGGGGTGCAGCTCCCGCCGGGTGACACCCGGGCGACCAGCAGGCTGGCGTCCGGGGCCAGCGCCGCAAGTTTCCGGTCGATCTGGGCCCAGCTGGACAGGTATGGCCTGAGCAGCAGCTCGCTGATCCGCCCGGCACGGTCGACCGAGATGTTCATCGTCAGCTTCACGCCGCCAAAGGCGGCCACTGCCGCCAGTGACACCGGATGGTGTGCCGGCTCCTGCCAGAGCAGCCCGGTCAGGGACGCTCCCCAAGACGTGGACGCTTCGTCGTATGTCAGGTTCTGCTCCAGGAGCGAGTTGAACTCGTCCGGGCGAACCTGCCGGAGGACGCTGGGGTCGAAGTGCGCGCGGGTGACCTGCTGGGACAGGGGGAGATCGGCTACGGCATGGAGGAACCAAGTGAGTTGCCTGCCTACCGGGGCATCAGGAACGGTCTTCGAGACGAACACCGGCGCTGGCGAGGCGGCCGTGGTGGCCCGACTGTGCCCGGCGCTGCCTGGCGAACCAGTGCACCCGGCTCCGGCAACCGCAATCGACACGCTGAGCGAGGCGACCAAGACCCGCCGGGCCATAGTGCTGCCGCCCCGGCAGCCCGCCGCTGCCCTGCGCAAGGCGGCGATCGACGTCACTGAAGGACCGCCGCACCGGCCGCCGGGCGAACGGTGTTTCACGGCTTCTCGCTCCTCCCATATGCCTGGGTGCCTTACGGCTCGAAGAACGCGCTGGAGGCTGGGCGCCAGAGCAGCCAGACCGCGGCCAGGCCGGTGAGGCAGGTCAGCACGGGGATGATCCGCCAGGTCAGCGCGGAGACGATCCAGCCGAGTGCCGGCCCGCCGATGCTGGCATGGACTGCCGGCTGCGACAAGATGCTGATCAGCTCCAGCGCCGCGAGGCCGGACAGTACGGTGGACAAGATGCGCGCCCAGTCGCGGCCCTGGCCGTTCGCCCGCGCCATCCACAGCCACAGGGCGATGATGACCAGGCCGGCCACCATCAGCATTGTGATGATGAGCGGTTGCAGCTGGCTGAGCAGGTCCCCGGTGAGGCTGTGGCCCAGCCATCGCCCGCGGGCGGCGGCGTTGACATCGCCGATGGCGATGGCCAGCCAGAGGATCAGGGCGACGAGACTGACCGCGGCGCCCGCGTACATGAGCTTGACCGCGGTCAGCACCGGCGCGGGAGCAGGGGGACGCGGCGGGCTAGCCGGCTGGCCGGTGGACGGGTAGGACTGGTACATGGTGACCTCTTCTAGATGAGTGAGCCCGGTGGGGGCCGCCCGGTCAGTTCAGCCGTTCGGGGGCCGGCTGCTCAGCGTGGCTGTCTGTGCTGTCATGGCTGAGCAGGTCGCCGGGCTGGCAGCCGAGTGCCTGGCAGAGCCGGGTCAGGGTGCTGAACCGGATCGCCCTGGCGTGGCCGTTTTTCAGGATGGACAGGTTGACCACGCTGACACCCACCCGCTCGGAAAGCTCGGTCAAGGTCATGCCCTTCTCGGCCAGGAGCTGGTCGAGGTGGATGGCGATGGCGTGCCCATCAGGGTCCGCGGGCGGCATTACACCGTCCCCTCAAGGTCGGCGCGCATGCCGGCGCCGATCCGCATGATGCGGGCGAAGATGATCAGGCCCAGGCCGATCCAGACGACCGGCCACGACACCGACCAGGCTGCAGGCCACTGGGCCCAGTTGAGGTGCCAGGTGACCAACTGGCCCAGCAGGTTCATCCGGGCAATTGCCTGGGCCGCGGTGGCCACCAGCCCACCGGCCAGCAGCCACCAGCCCAAGATCAGCACCAGCCGGGCGGCGGTGGTGGTGTAAACGCCGTCGGCCGCGGCGGTGCGGGCCAGCCGCATCGCCAGGTAGAGCGCGCCCAGGCGAAGCAGGTCGATGGGCAGCGCGATGATCGTGCTGGCCAGGGCCTGCACGAAGCTTGGATGGGCGGCGCACACGGTCGCCGTGGTCCAGGTAGCTCGCACGCCCGCCGGCAGCCCGGCCTGGCTGAGCCCGCTGCCCGTATGCTGCAGCAATGCTGGCGCGGCGGTCACGCAGGCACCGGTGAGCGTGGGGCTGGGGCCGCCGATGTGGGCCCCGAAAAGCGGACCCTGGCCAGTCAGGGTACGGATCAGCGTGGTCGCGGTGGCGGCGACGGCGAGCCAGAACACCCAGGTGACCACGGTGGCCAGCGTTTGCAGCCCGTTGCGCGGCGTGACGTTGATGGGTGCGGACATCGAGAGCCTCGCTTATCGACTATCGATATTAACGAGGATCGTAACTAACGAAAATCGTTACGTCAAGCGCTGGCCATCCCGGCCACGCTCCTGCGAGCAGTCGCAGCGCCAGGTCCCGGCCTGCGGCACGAGAAGACCCGGCCGGCACAACCCCTTCGTCCCCCGAGCGATGAGGGCCGCCGTGCTCAGCGCCGCTAAGCAGAGCGGGCTAATCTGCGTACGCTCACGGCAGTGATTGACACGCCGCCCTAGCGCGCCGAGTCGGCGATCAGCCGCCACGCCAGGCTCGAAGCTCGAGTCACGCTGGGTGACCGGACGGGTCGGCGGCCTGGACACGAGATCCGCCTAATTGTTGGCAGGCGTTGCGGGGCCTGGCCGGGATGGCAGTGAGCCGGGGGTCGTAGCGTTGAGAGGTCCCCGGTGGGCTTGGCTCTCGAACCGCCTGCTGGCCCCCCTTGGTGAGGGCTTGGCTTTTTAACGACGTGCCAGCGTGCCGGGGCCTCGCCGTGGCGTGGCTCAAAAGAGGGGCGAGCGCCAATGCGATCCCTGGAATTAGGCGTGCCCGCCACGGTCTTCGTTCCCCAGGTCACGGGATAGGGAGGAGGTCATTGCCGTGGTGGCAGTGATGATCGGGATCGATCCGCACAAGGCCTCGCACACCGCCGTGGTGATCAGTGCGGCCGAGGAGCGGCTGGGCCAGCTGCGGGTGGGCGCCTCGGCTGCCCAGGCGGACCGGCTACTGGCGTGGGCGCAGGCGTGGCCGGAGCGGACCTGGGCGGTGGAAGGCGCTGGCGGGGTGGGCCACCTGCTGGCCCAGCAGCTGCTGGCGGCGGGTGAGCGGGTGCTGGACGTGCCACCCAAGCTAGCCGCCCGGGTGCGGCTGCTCGCGACGGGAGACATCAACAAGAACGATCCCAACGATGCCCGCTCGGTGGCGGTCGCGGCGCTGCGCTCCAACGATATCCGGGAGGCCCAGCGTGATGATCACGCGGCGGTGCTCAAGGTGTGGTCCAAGCGCTACCGGGATCTGGGCCGGATCCGCACCCAGGCCGCCTGCCGGTTGCACCAGGTGCTGTGCGAGCTGATCCCTGGCGGCGTCAGCAAGGAGATCACCGCGAGCCAGGCCACGCACATCCTGGCATCGATCACACCCGCCGACGCGGTTGCGGCTGCCCGCTGCGAGCTCGCCGCCGAGCTCACCGGGGATCTGCGCGGCATCGACGCCCGGCTGCGCGACACCAGGAAGAAGCTCGCCACGGCGGTCGCCGCAGCCGGGACCAGCCTGACCGGGCTGTTTGGGGTCGGCCCGGTCATCGCCGCCACGGTCGTCGGCGACGTCCGCCAGGTGTCCCGCTTCCCCGGCCGGGATCACTTCGCCGCCTACGACGGCACCGCGCCCATTGAGGTGTCGTCCGGGGGCCGGAAGGTCTACCGGCTGTCGCGGCGCGGCAACCGCCGCCTCAACCATGCCATCCACATGGCCGCGGTCACCCAGATCCGCTACCGGCACAGCCAGGGCCGGGCCTATTACGACAAAAAGCTGGCCGAGGGCAAGACCCCGAAAGAGGCGCTCCGCTGCCTGAAACGGCAGATCAGCGATGCCATCTTCGCCTGCCTCCAGGCCGACGCCCGGCGCGCCGCCACGGCGAAGAGCCCGGGAGGGCAACCGGGGAACCACTCTGCATCCAGGGCGGCCGGCTCACACCCCCGCCACCGGCTCTTCGGACAAGCCACTCCCGGGCCTGCCACCCACCCTACGACCGCCACTGCTGCCTTTCCCGCACCGCCGCCATCTCGTGCGAGCGGGCGGCCGGGTCAAGGACCGGGCGAAGCCCGGCCGCGCAGCGGCGCCCACAGGGCGTCCTCGACGCGGCCACCCGCGAGCCGATAATGCCTGCGGCCGGGAAAGGAACACGCCCGGGACACGGCAGCTACCGGGCCAGAGACCCCCCCGTTCCCGCATCACAGCAGCGCTCCCTCCCCCCTTGACCTTGAAACAAAGAGGCGTTCGATATGGGTGGCTGGTAGCTCTTCGGTGATCACCAACCTAGGCGGGCAGATCGTGGCGTTCTGTGCGCAAACTTCCCGACAGGGCCTGCCAGATCCGTGCAGAGGTCGGCGTGAATCTGACTTCAAGCGATGAGCGGAGCGCGACTCTCGCAGGGCCGCCGTTGCGTCCAGTCACTCCCACAGTCCGGCTGCCGTTCGGTCGATATGCGGATGTTGCTGACCTCGCCGTCCCGGAGCCAAGTTTGTTCCACGCCACCTTGCGGCGGCGGACCCCAGCCTGCTGCAACCGTCCGTCAACATCCGTTGTCGTGGGCTGGCAGTCGGTGGCGATCGGTCACCCGGCCCCATCTGTTCGGACCGCGGCCCGTTCGGACCGCGTTGCCGAAGGCTCTCTTGTTGTTTCAGTGGATGCGGCGTAGCTTCCCAGATTAGGGAGGTGTGCTCGTTTATCTGCGTGTAAACGAGATTGAGATTTCCCTTCCTGCTGCTCTGGACCTCGGTGGCGCCTAGCAGGCAGCCATGCCGAGGTGGCGTGTGGCAGCACCTGGCCTTCATCGGGCTCCGCTCCCGTCAGCGGCCAGCGAGTTCCGTTCTTAGTCTGCGGGATGGCCGTGGTCCCGCGGGCAACGTCGGCGGGCACCACCGAGGTCACTCAGCTCCTGCATGCTTGCGTGCCTGCGGGACTAGCCACAAGGAGGGCGTTATGACCACGGATCAGGGTCCGCATCCAGCTCAGTATCCTGTTCAGTTCGCCGTCGAGTACCCGGACCGGCCACTCAATCGGCTGACCTCGTTTTTCCGGATTTTTGTGGTCATCCCGATCTCGATCGTGCTCGGCACCGTTTCCGCCGCGACCTGGGAATCCGCGGGAAGCAACTCCACGCTCCACCACTCCACCATGTACTACGGCGCGGGTGCGGGTGGGCTGCTGTTCTTCGGCCCGCTGCTGATGATCTTGTTCAGGCAAAAGTATCCCCGGTGGTGGTTCGACTGGAACCTGGAACTGCAGCGCTTCATCAACCGGGTGTGGACCTACCTGGCCCTGATGAACGACAGTTATCCGTCCACCGACGACCACCAGTGGGTCGAGCTTGATTACGCCTATCCGGACGCGGCCACCGACCTCAACCGGTGGCTGCCGCTGGTCAAATGGCTGCTGGCCATCCCGCACTACATCGTGCTTTTCTTCCTGGAAATCGCGGCGTTCTTCGCGGTGATCGTGACCTGGTTCGCGATCTTGTTCACCGGCCGTTATCCACGTGGCATATTCAGCTTCGTCGAAGGCGTGTTCCGCTGGCATAACCGGGTCGCCGCCTACGCGTTCGTCCTGGTCACCGATCGGTACCCGCCGTTCAGGCTGGCGCCATGACCTGACACCGCAGGGCGATGAGGTATTTCGCCGATGGCGCTGCGGCGGCGCGGGTAAGTGCGCGACGTAGGCCTGCCACTGGCCTGGGTCACTCAGGTCCAACCCGGCCAGCCCGAGTGCCCGACCATCGAGCCTCGATAACTCATCACTCCAGCCAAGGAGGGCGCCATGCGGATCACAGCAACGAAAGAGCCCCGATGGACTCATTGAGGACGACGGCGCTCCTCGCTGGCGTCTTCTATTTGAAGTGCAGTCATCCAAAGGGCCCGTGGTCATCCCGTTCATGCTGCCCTGAGCGGTAGCGACGGTCTTGCTGGCAGCCAAGTTCTGGCAGGCTGCGGCCCAGCCCCACTACCAGCGATCCGCAGGCCGATCTGCGCCCCGTCGCGGCAGGATATTCGGCCCGCGAGAGCGACAAATATTCGGCAGGGAACTCGGCGGGCCAGCGTTCCGATCACGCTCAGCCACTACGGCTGGTCTGCGGGCCGTCACGCGAGATCCGCCGTTCTGCGTGGAAGCTGGTCGGCATCACCGCATGTTCTTCTCATGCCCGAATGGTCGTTCTGCGCTCTGGGCCGAACGCGCCTGCGTCTGCGTGGCCGGGCTCGTCGTCCCTCCCGCGTTGCTGGCTGCTGTCGTTGCAAACAGCTGTCGTTCTGCCCGGCGCGTGGCGCCGGGCGCCCAAGCCGCGGGCCGGAATCTCGCGTCCGCCGTCTGATGCGTTCCGCCTGGCTGAGCCAAGTTGTAGTGACCGATAGAGTCACTGCACAATAATCGCAGTATGCGAGCAAAGTGACCGGAGTGACAGTGGCAGAGCACCAGGTAGACGAGGCCGCGGTGGACGCGGTGCTGACGGCGAGCCGGACACTGGTCGCGGTGGCGACCATGTCGCTGGGCGCCGCGGCGGAGGACACCACGATCGCCCAGTACCGGGCGCTGGTGGTCCTCGCGTCCCGCGGCCCGCAGCGGATGGTGGACCTGGCCGCGGCGCTGGCCGTCACGCCCTCGACGGCCGGGCGGATGTGCGACCGGCTGGTCCGCAAGGGGCTGATCCGCCGGCAGCGGGCGCGGGCGGACCGCCGGGCCGTGCAGGTCTCCATCACCGCGGCCGGCCTGCGGGTTGTCAACCAGGCGACCGCGCGGCGCCGGGAGCTCATCGCCGGCATCTTGGGCAAGCTCCCGGCCCGGCAGCAGCCCGCGATCGCCGATGCGCTGCAGGCATTCTCCCGGGCCGCCGGGGAGATCCCCGACAGCCTGTGGCCCGCCGATCCCGCCGACCCCAAACCGGTGGATCCCGCTCACGCGAAGGGACGAGCATGACCGGCGGCATGCCGGCGCCCGCGCCGCAAGCTCTTCGGTGGACCGGGCGGGCAGGCGGCTGGCTGCGCGGCTCGCGGGGCGGGCTGCTGGCAGTCGCCGTGGTGGTCGGTGCCGGGTCGGGGCTGGGCGCGGTGGCGTTCCGGTACCTGATCTACTTCTTCACCTGGCTGGCGACCGGGCGTGTCCAGTTCGGCCAGCAGGGCCGCGTCCCCAGCACGCACCTGCCGTGGCTCGGGCTGGCCTTCTTCGTGGTGATCCCGGTGATCGGCGGGCTGATCTACGGGCCGCTGATCTACCGCTACGCCCGCGAGGCCCGGGGCCACGGAGTGCCCGAGGTGATGCTCGCCGTCGCCGCCGAAGGCGCCCGGATCCGGCCCCAGGTCGCCGCCGTGAAGTCGGTCGCCTCCGCTATCTGCATCGGGGTGGGCGGGTCAGTTGGCCGGGAGGGCCCGATCGTGCAGATCGGCTCCGCACTGGCCTCCAGTCTCGGCCAGTGGGTGCGCATGCCGGAGAACCGGCTGCGGATCCTGGTCGCCTGCGGCGCCGCCGGCGGCATCGCCGCGACGTTCAACGCCCCGATCACCGGGGTGTTCTTCGGCGTGGAGATCATCTTGCGAGAGCTGTCGGTCGAGGCGGTCTTCACCGTAATGCTGTCGGCGATGGTCGCCGACCTTCTCAGCCGCCAGTTCCTCGGTGATGCGCCGTTCCTGTCCGGGCTGCCGTCCGGGATCGCGCTGCATCACCTGACCAGCTACCTGCTGATAGCTGGCCTGGCGGTCGTCGCGGCGCTGATCGGGCTGGCGTTCGCGAAGATCCTGTACGCGACCGAGGACCTGTGCGACCGGATCTGGGGCAACCGCCCGGAGTGGGCCCGGCCCGCGGCCGGCGGGATCGCGCTTGGGCTGCTGCTGCTCGCGCTCCCGCAGATGTACGGGGTCGGCTACCCCGTCCTGTACAAGGCCGTCGGCGGCAGCTACGCCCTGTGGTTCCTGATCATCCTGGCCGCCGGGAAGATCATCGCCTGCAGCCTGACCATCGGCATCGGCGGATCGGGCGGGGTGTTCGCCCCGTCGCTGTTCATCGGCGCCACCTCCGGCATGGCCTTTGGCGAGATCGCCCACAATGTCATCGGCCCGGCGGCCGGGCAGCCCGCCCTGTACGCGGTCGTCGCGATGGGCGCCGTGTTCGCCTCCGCCGCCCGGGCGCCGCTGACATCCGTCGCCGGCGTGGTAGAGATGACCGGTGACTTCACTCTCACCCTGCCGGTCATGCTCGCCGTCGCCATCGCCACCGCCACCTCCCGCGGACTGAGCTACGGCACCATCTACACCACCAAGCTGCTGCGCCGCGGCACCGACATCGACCGCGTCCCGTCCGCTGACCCGTTCGAGGACCTTACCGCCGCCGATGCGATGCGCCGCTTCCCGGCGCCGCTCGCTGCGGCGAGCGGGCCGTCCGGCCTGCCCGGCGCGCCGGCCGCTGGCCATCCGGCTCTGCCGGGACCGGTCACCCGCCAGCGCTCCCCGCAGGTGCTGTTCGCCAGCGAATCCCTCACCCAGGCCGTGCGCCAGCTGGAGCTCTACGGCCGCGACGGCCTGCCGGTCATCTCCGACGACGGCCAGCACCTGCAGGGCTGGCTCACCAGCCAGAACGTGCTACAGGCCGTCGGCCGCCAGATCAGCGCGGCCCAGGCCGGCACCGCGCAGCCACAGCCCGCCGCCGGACCCGCCCTGCCCGGCCGGCAGGATGATCTCCACCGGGCACCTACTCCGCTGGGCGGCTTCAAGGTCCTGGAGATCGCCATCACGGCCGGCTCACCCGCCGCCGGCCGCAAACTCGGCGACATCACCTGGCCGCCGGGCTGCGTCCCGGTCTCAGTACAGGACGCCCGCACCCTGCGCGACCCCGACCCCGGCGTCACCCTGGCCCCCGGTGACCACGTCAGCCTGCTCACCCGCACCCAGCAGAGCACGCAGCCATCACCTCACCGCGCCGAGCCGGGCAGCCCGCCAGGCGACCAGCCCAACGATGCCCGGCCGGCCGCACAGGCACCGGGGCCCGAGGACAGCGACCAGTGAGCACCGCCATCGCAGTGATGCCGGACGCGGCCCCGCATGCGCCTTGCATAACCAATCTCGTGACATTGCCGTCGGCGAAATGCCGGGCCTAAGCCGGAGGCCCGCCTGCAGCCATCCAGGGCTGATTCTGGGCAGATCTCCCGCATCCAGAACGGATTGTTCTGTGCGAGAGCGACGCCTTAGCGCTCTCGGCACGGCCGAGTACGGAATCGGCGATATGCGATGGTTCCGGAATGAATGACAGCGTCAGCCAGCTCACCCCAGCGCATTACAGCCACGCCGCAAAATACGAGTGAGTATGTCGGTTAGCGCATAAAGATACGTACACGCAACGCACTACTTTCGGCAGATTCGGTCGAAGGCGGCGCGTAGTGCCCGAATCCCGTATGTATCAACTGATGATCGTTGCGAAGCGCCGCGCCGGCCAGACACAAAATACCTGACGACTCCTGCACCGCGCGTCGGCCCACTATAGTGGACGGGCATCTTGCCGTTCTCTAGCGGGCGCGGCCCGAGGCAGGAAACGATCATGTGTCCCATGCCCGGAGATGATGTGGCACCCTCCGTTGTTCCAGGGCCCCGGCCGTCCCACCACTCCGGGCCTGGCTATGTGGCGAACGCCAAAGCGCCCGACTTCGAACTAGACGAGCCACTGAGAGGCGCCGCGGCACGATGGCTCAACCTTGTTCCCCCCGAACACCGCCATGAGGGCCGGGAATCGGCGGAGGATGCTCTGGGGACGCTGCGGGAACACACGCGCAGTTGCCCTGATCATCCGCTTGGGGCCCTGTGGGTGGCCCATCGCCACCTAAGGGACCCCGTGCCAGTGGTCCGGATCGCGTCGCTCGTGCTCGCCTCGGAGGCGCTGTGGTGGCTTGGGCATTTTGAGGATGCACGGAGGGCCGCCCAGGCAGCGGCCGACGTTGATCCGGCGTCTGCCCAGGCGCTGTGGCGCCTCGCGGTCGCGCTTTACCGCCAGGGCCGGTTCGAGGAGGGGGGCGAACGCCTCGATGACCTTCTGAAGGTGGCCAGCCGGTTCGCTCCTGCGTGGGCGCTACGCGGCCAGGTCAAGGTCTGGCTCGACGCGGGCAACCCTGAGGCGGGGCGGGCCGACTTCGCCGCTGCGGCGGCGCTGACCTCCGGTTCGGGTACCTGGGTGGTGCCGTACCGGATGGCGGGTGCTGACTTCCAGGCGCAGGCTGAGGCAGAGATCAGCGTTCATGACTCCGACACGGGCGCTTCCTCCGGCGGCCTTGTGGATGTGATGTTGCTGCCGGACAAGTCGCGGGTCAAGCGGGGCGTAGATCCGGATCGCCGGTGGCATCTGGAAGGGCCTAGCACTGGGGGCGGCGATTCGGACAGTTTGTTTCGCGGGCTGGGCGGGGACTTCGCTGCGGGAGCACGCTCGCGAGTCTCCTTCGGGAACAGGTTCGTTCTTTATCAGCGGAACATCGAGAACCTCTGTAAGGACAGGGCGGGTCTGTGCGAGGAGATCCGGAAGTCGGTGGCCGAGCTTTTCGACGCGGCTCTCGAGCCCCACGCGGCGACCGCGATCAAGGGTGCGCCTGAACAGCACGCCGAGGGGGCAAACGTCCCAGAGGATGAGGACAGCCAGCGCTAGGCCCACAGGAATCACTCCCGCCCCCGTCCGCAAATGGGCAGGCCTGCCACATCCCAGCGCCTGAGTCAAAAGCAGGCGAGTCGGCTAACGCTCGCTCATCATGCAATGGCGGATGGTTGCCGCGGATGGCCAGGGTGGCCGGGTGCTCGGGGCCCAGCACCCGCTCCTCGATGGGCAGCAGCGCCGCGAACTGGTCGCGGACGCCGGAATAAACCCGTGAGGCTCCTCATTATGAGGAGTAAGAACGTGAATCCGCTCATGATGAGGCGGGTCAGCGTCTGTGTACGCCGGAAGGGCAGTCATGATCACGGCTGAGCAGGTAGGCGAACGGTACCTCGCGGTCCATCACCGGATGTTCCGGGCCGTCAACGATCAGATGAACGAATGCGGCCTGTCCATGGCCCGGACCAAGGTGCTGATGCGGCTCCACGAGCAGGGACCCACCCGGCAGAGCGTGCTGGCTGCCGATTTCGGCCTGTCTCCGCACTCCATTACCGACATCGTCGACGCGCTCGAGCGCCTGGGCCTGGCCGAACGCCGGCCGGACGCCACCGACCGCCGGGCCAAGCTCGTCGCCATCACCGACGCGGGCGAGGCCTGCCTGGGCGTGGCGTCGGCCGCCCGCGAGCGGCTGCTCAGGCAGATCTTTGGCGCCCTGCGCCAGGAGGACCGGACAACCTTGCTCCGCTTGCTCGACGTCCTCGACGACGCAACCCGGCCGCTGATCACCTCGCCGGCCGCACCCGGCACACCGATGGTCCCGGCATGATCGCCGGGATCTGCACGACCCGCGCCACCCAGACCAGTCACGCTTCTCACTCGGGGGTATAGCCCGTCATGTCATCCGTGTCTTCTGCCGCAGGCGGCCACCGCGCCGCAGCCAGCGACCACCGCTGGCTCATCCTGGTGATCGTGGCTGTCGCCCAGCTCATGGTGGTGCTGGACGCCACCGTCGTGAACATCGCCCTGCCGTCGGCCCAGCACGCGCTGGGGTTTCCTAACAGCGACCGGCAATGGGTGGTGACCGCCTACGCCCTGGCGTTCGGCAGCTTGCTGCTAGTCGGCGGCCGGCTCGGCGACATGTTCAGCCGCAAGCGGGTGTTCATCACCGGCCTGGCCGGGTTCGCCCTCGCCTCGGCACTTGGCGGCGCTGCCGCCTCGTTCGAGATGCTCGTGATCGCCCGGACGCTGCAGGGCGCGTTCGGCGCTATCCTCGCGCCCGCCGCCCTGGGCACCCTGGTCAGCACGTTCCGCGAGCCGCGCGAGCGGGGCCGGGCGTTCGGCGTCTTCGGGTCGGTCGCCGTCGGTGGCGGCGCGGTGGGCCTGATCCTCGGCGGCGTCCTCACCGAGTATTTCTCCTGGCGTTGGTGCCTGTACGTCAACCTGATCTTCGCCGGGATCGCGATCGCCGGCGCCCTGGCCTACATGCGCAGCATCAGGCCGGACAGCCGTCCGCGGATGGACTGGGCGGGGGCCGTGCTCGCCTCGGCCGGGCTGTTCCTCATCGTCTTCGGGTTCTCGCACGCCGAAGTGGCGGGCTGGACCGCCGCCCTGACCATCGGCTCGCTCGTCGCGGGCGTGATCCTGCTCGCAGCGTTCGCGTTCGCCGAGAGCAGGGTCAGCCACCCCCTGCTTCCGCTGCGGGTGATCCTGAACCGGGCCAGGGGCGGCGCCTACGTCGCGGTCGGGCTGACCGGGATCGCGATCTTCGGCGTCTTCCTGTTCCTCACCTACTACCTCCAGGAGGTCAAGGGCTACAGCCCGGTGGCCAGCGGGCTGGCCTTCCTGCCGATGATC
Source organism: uncultured Actinomycetes bacterium (assembly GCA_963834515.1). Lineage (GTDB taxonomy): Bacteria > Actinomycetota > Actinomycetes > Streptosporangiales > Streptosporangiaceae > RYN-230. Next base: position 1,932,176 of record CAWICB010000007.1, read on the forward strand.
GCCTGCATCCTGCTCAGCTCGAACACGTCCAGCATCGTGCTGCTGCCCCGGCTCGGGCCTCGGACGCTGATCGCTGTCGGCATGCTGATCGGCGGCGGCGGAATGGCCTACCTCACCCAGCTCACCGTGACCTCCAGCTACGCGGGCAGCGTCCTGCCGGCGCTGCTGGCCATGGGCCTCGGCTTCGGCATGATCTTCTCGCCTGCCATCAACACCGCCACTTCCGGGGTGGCCCGGCAGGACTCGGGTGTGGCCTCGGCGCTGGTCAACACGATGCAGCAGGTCGGCGGGTCGATCGGGACCGCAGCGCTGAGCACAGTGGCGCTGACGGCGACGGCAACCTACCTGGCCGCGCACCGCGCGGGCCCGCTGGCGCCGGCCACCGCCGCGGTGCACGGCTACACCATGGCGTTCACGGTGTCAGCGGCGCTGCTCGGCCTCGGCGCGCTGCTGACGGCCCTGCTGGTGCCGTCCAAGAGCCGGCTGGAGGAGCTCAGGAACGCGGCTCCGGTTGCTGTCGATGTCGCTCCGGCGCGCAGCCCGGCCCTGGCGGACGCCATGAGCACCCAGTCAGCCGACCCGTCCCGGCCATCGTGAGCTGATGGCCGCGCGGCGTGCGGGGCGACGGTTCGGCGCAGGCGCAGAAGAAACCGGGACGGTCTCCGGCACATGCCGGAGACCGTCCCGGCGGCTTACCCGGCCACGAGTGCTTCCCGAGAAGCGCCGCCTGCTCATCACGATGCGGCAAGCCGGAACGCCGCCAGGCGCAGCGCCATGTGCAGGTCGTCGCGCTGCGGGCTGGTCTTGAGGTTGACTCCGGCCGCATCCCCCGCTATCCCGGTCCAGAAGGCGAGGTGGCTGCGGGTGGCCGGAGTGTTCGGGTGCTCAGGTCCCATGATCTGCCAATTTAGTTCGTCTCGGGATCCGTTTCGTTGGTCCAGTAGGCGAGATTGCTTCGGCAATCCTGGTGTTGGGGGTACTCCGGGCCCGGGATCCCGCTGAATCCCGGGCAGATACAGGGGGCCTGGCCGGTGATGCTGGCTAGCCGGTAACTCGCGGGAACCGTGGCCTCGGCCGACCCGTCCAAGCTGACAGCAGAACCGACCAGGAGAACGCCATGAAGCGAGCACAGGCCCTGACCTGCCTGGCCGCCGTGCTGCTGCCCGCCGCGTATCTCAGACCGCTCGCCGCGCCTCCTCGAGGTAAGCGCCAACGGCACCAGCCACCAGGAGTGGTCCGCTCCGGTGGCGGTGATCGTCACCGCCACCACACCACCACGATCACCCTGACCAGCATCGTCCCTTAACTCTGCGCAGCCGTCTACGCCTGACCGGCCAGGCGGGTCGCCGCAAAGGATGATCCGCAGCCCAGTTTCCACGACGCCGTGCTGCCGCCGCCGGGTGAGCGTACATAGGCAGCTCCGGATGAGAGCAGCGCACAGACCAACCTGATCGGTGCGCCCTGGCCTGATGACCGGCGAGGAACCCGCAGCCGCGCCGAACGGCGGCTACCTGCGCGTCGGTCGCCGAGTGACAGACATGTTGCTGTGATCGACGTCTGGGCCATGCTGTTAGTGGGCGCGGCAGGCATAGCAACCGCCCGCGACGTCGTACATGATCGCCAACTGGGCCTTCATGCTCAGTACGATGTGGCGCCCGTCGCAGGCTGGCGAGCGAAGCCGCGATCAAGGAGCAAGCCCCATGGCCGAGACCACTATCCGACTCCGCAAACGTGCACCGCAGTCTCGACGGGACCAAGGTCATCAACTACGCGCAGTGGGAGAGCGTCGATGCGTTCACCTCATCGCTGCGAAATTCTGATGTCGCCGCCTACTTCGAGCGTCTGGCGGGGACTGTAAGAACAACGGTGTAACTCCTGTGACAAGACGGACAGGATGGTCCGTCTGAGGAGGGAACACCATGAGCACGACGACGCAGGCGGATGCCGCGAAGACCGCTGGCCTGGCGGTGGATGATGGCCGGGTGGATCCGGTGGATGAGCAGCTGGTCCGGGAGCTGGCCGAGCGGGCCCGGGCGGAGGGCGTTTCGCTGACCGGGCCGGGCGGGCTGCTGGGGCGGCTGACCAAGGTGGTGCTGGAAAGCGCCCTGGAAGGTGAGATGGACGCCCATCTCGGCTACCGCAAGCACGACTCATCTGGCGATGGCAGCGGGAACTCCCGCAACGGCCGGCGGCCCAAGACGGTGCTGACTGAAGCCGGGCCTGTGGAGATCGAAGTGCCGCGGGACCGGGCCAGCTCGTTCGAGCCAGTGATCGTGGCCAAGCGCCAGCGGCGCATGGGCGGGATCGATGACATCGTCATTTCCCTGGTCGCCAAGGGCCTGACCACCGGCGAGGTGCAGGCACACCTGGCGGAGATCTACGGCACCGAGGTGTCGCGGGAGACGATTAGCACCATCACTGACCGGGTCCTCGACGGTCTGGCCGAGTGGCAGAACCGGCCGCTGGATGCGGTCTACGCGGTGCTGTTCCTGGACGCTATCCACGTCAAGATCCGCGACGGGCAGGTCGCTAACCGGCCCATCTACGTGGCCCTGGGCGTGACCGCCGACGGCGAGCGCGACATCCTCGGGCTGTGGGCCGGGGAGCATGGCGATGGGGAGGGCGCCAAGTACTGGCTGCGGGTGCTCACCGAGATCCGCAACCGCGGCACCAAAGACGTGCTCATGGTGATCTGCGACGGGCTCAAAGGCTTCCCCGAGGCGATCGCCCAGGTGTGGCCGCAAGCGGTCACCCAGACGTGCATCGTGCACCTGCTGCGCAACAGCTTCCGGTATGCCAGCCGCCGGGACTGGGCCGCCATCGCCAAGGACCTCAAGCCGGTCTATACCGCCGCGACCGAGGCCGAGGCCCTGGACCGGTTCGCCGACTTCAGCGGCATCTGGGAGGCCCGCTACCCGGCCATCATCAAGCTGTGGGAGAACGCCTGGGCGGAGTTCACCCCGTTCCTGGCCTTCGACCGGGAGATCCGCACAATGATCACCACCACGAACGCGATCGAGTCGCTGAACGCCCGGTTCCGCCGCTCGGTCAAGGCCCGCGGCCACTTCCCCACCGAGCAGGCCGCCCTCAAGCACCTCTACCTCGTCATCATCAGCCTCGACCCCACCGGCCGCGGCCGCCAGCGGTGGAGCAACCGGTGGAAAGCCGCTTTGAACGCCTTCGACATCACCTTCGACGGCCGCCTCAGCGCAGGCCGGAAGTAACCATCAGAATCGGGTTACACCGTTAACTTGACAGTCCCGTCTGGCGCACATCGGCACCCCCGACCCGGTCTTGTGCGAGGTCGTGTCCGTTTACCACGCCTGAGACGGACGAGCCGGCTGCAAGAGCGGCCGGCTACGTACTTTGGCTGACGCCTTCGCGGGTCGGGCACGATGTTCGCCTGCGCTCGCGTCCAGGGCCGCCATGGAGTTTGCCGAGGTGATGGGCGAAGCAGCCACACCGCCAAGTGGCCCTCGAGTCCACCTGCGGCTGGCGGTCGCGGCGGATCTGTTCAAAGAGCAAGGGTCCGCGCCTTGAGCAAGATTGGCATGAGCCTTACGCTGTCTACGAATACGCGAGTCCAGGCCCCGGCCGCCCGCATGCGTCTGGGTAGGTGAGCTGACAGGTGAGCGCCGGCATCCCAGGGCCGGGTATACCCGTCAGCTATGACGAGCACATCAGGCCGCTGTTCAGGGAAAGCGACCGCGAGTCAATGCGTTTCGCGTTCGACCTGTGGTCATACGAGGACGTGTCGGCCAACGCGACCGCGATCCTCGGGAAGTTGAGCACGGGCGCCATGCCGTGCGACGGTGCCTGGCCTTCCGGACGCGTCGAGCTGTTCCGCCGGTGGATGGACACGGGGAGGCGGGAAACAGCCTCTGATGCGGCCGCCGCGGCGGCCGCACATGCAGAGCCGGGCGGGGCCCCGGCGGCGAGCGTCGAGGCGATCGAGGGTCGGCTGAGTAGGGTCCTCGACCTGCGCAGTGAACAGTATGTGCGCGAACGCGCCATCGTCATCGAGCATCGCAGCCCGCTCATTTACATGCTCTGCGCGGCCGCGGAGCTTGAGCACGCGCTCATGTGCGAGTACCTCTTTGCGGCCTTCTCGCTCAAACGCTCCGCCGATGAAGGGCTCACCCACGAGCAACTCGCTGCGGTCGAGCGGTGGCGGTCCACCATCCTGACGGTGGCCAAGCAGGAGATGCTCCACCTGGCCATCGCCTGCAACCTGCTGACGTCCATCGGGGTAAGCCCCCATCTGTCGCGGCCCAACCTGCCCCAACCGGCCCGGCACTATCCCAGTGGGGTGCGCCTTGAGCTGCTTCCGTTCGGTGAGCAGGCACTTCGCCACTTCCTGTTCCTCGAGCGACCCGAAGGTATGGATTTGAACGATGCCGAAGGGCTGGCCGCGATAGAAAACGCGATCCCGGTCACGGGGAAGGAGGAGATCGCACCTCACCTGCAGGAATTCCGGACCGTCGGCCACCTGTACAGATCGATCGAAGCAGGCTTCCGCCACCTGGCGGAGAAGCTGGGCGAGGAGAACCTCTTCCTCGGCCCGGCCCGATCGCAGACCCGGGGCGAACTGTTCGGCTGGAAGGAGCTTGCGCCGATCTCGACCACCGAGGACGCGGTACGCGCCATCGAGGCGATCGTCGAGCAGGGTGAAGGGTGTCGCGGTGACTGGCGCAACGCGCACTTCGGCCGCTTCCTGTCGGTGCTGACCGAGTATCTCCAGATGAGGCAGAACGAACCCGGCCTCGAGGTGACACGTCCGGTCCTTCCCGTGCTGGTGCGGCCACCCGAGACCGGCGAGCAGGTGAATCTGATCACCGACCCGGCCACCGCACGCGTTGCTGATCTGTGCAACGTCACCTACGAGGCGCTCCTTCACGTGTTCTACCGGCTCATGAGCCACATCGATGAGTCGGCAGATCAGATCGGCACGCTCGCGACAGTGGCCGTAGGCATCATGAACGACGTTACCGGGCCACTGGCCGACATCCTCAGCACCATGCCCGTCGGGCCCGAACATCCAGGACGTACTGCAGGAGCGACCTTCGAGCTGTTCTACCAGCCCGACTACCTTCTCCCGCACCGCAAAGCGGCCTGGCTCATTAGTGCGGAGCTTCTCACCGACGCGGCGGCCACAGCGGAGACCGAGATGCAGCGCGACCGCCGGTTCGAACCCGTCGTATCGGCGTTGCGCTCACAGGCTCAAGCCCTCCGGGAAAATGCAGTTTGACCGGGACTTTGCCTCAGCTTCACCAAGAACCGACGGCCATTCTCCGCCGAGGCGACGATCAGCGAGCCTGGGCATTCGCGACACAGAAGCACACTGTGATCCTGCGCGATAAGTGGACATACGGAGCCTATCTAGGCTCCTAGCCTAGCGGCCCGCGGGCAGTGTGCTGAATCTGCCGTTTCAAGACCGGCTGCGGGACTGTCAAGTTAACGGTGTAACCCGATTCTGATGGTTACTTCCGGCCTGCGCTGAGGCGGCCGTCGAAGGTGATGTCGAAGGCGTTCAAAGCGGCTTTCCACCGGTTGCTCCACCGCTGGCGGCCGCGGCCGGTGGGGTCGAGGCTGATGATGACGAGGTAGAGGTGCTTGAGGGCGGCCTGCTCGGTGGGGAAGTGGCCGCGGGCCTTGACCGAGCGGCGGAACCGGGCGTTCAGCGACTCGATCGCGTTCGTGGTGGTGATCATTGTGCGGATCTCCCGGTCGAAGGCCAGGAACGGGGTGAACTCCGCCCAGGCGTTCTCCCACAGCTTGATGATGGCCGGGTAGCGGGCCTCCCAGATGCCGCTGAAGTCGGCGAACCGGTCCAGGGCCTCGGCCTCGGTCGCGGCGGTATAGACCGGCTTGAGGTCCTTGGCGATGGCGGCCCAGTCCCGGCGGCTGGCATACCGGAAGCTGTTGCGCAGCAGGTGCACGATGCACGTCTGGGTGACCGCTTGCGGCCACACCTGGGCGATCGCCTCGGGGAAGCCTTTGAGCCCGTCGCAGATCACCATGAGCACGTCTTTGGTGCCGCGGTTGCGGATCTCAATCAGCCACCGCTGATGCCCGTGAAGCGGAAATCATCTCTAGCCTCACTTCGGGCTCCGGGGCGATACTGAGCGTGGGAGCACTGTTGCAGGCGGCGGTCCTGGTCCGCCGGCTGCGGTCGGCGGCAGCAGGTGAGCGCGATGCGGCCGAGTGCCGGGCAGGCTGTGACTCCCGATCCCGTGGTCTGGGCGGTGCTGCCGCCGGAACGGCGTGCTGCAGCGGTGGCGCTGCTGGCGATGCTGGCCGCGAAAGCGGCAGCCCGCGTGGCGGGAGGCAGTCGTGATTAGCCTGGGCAGGTACCGGCTGCAGGGACAGCCGCAGCAGAAGATCCGCCCGGAGCATCTGGACCGGGCCGCGGTGGTCTATGTCCGTCAGTCGAGCAGGCAGCAGGTGCTTGAGCATTCGGAGTCCACGCGGCTGCAGTACGCGCTTGCCGGGCGGGCCGTGGCGCTGGGCTGGGCGCGGTCGCAGGTCGTGGTGATCGATGACGACCTGGGGGTGTCCGCGGCGACGGCGGATTCCCGGAAGGGGTTTGCCAGGCTCGTCACGGAGGTCACGATGGGACGTGCGGGCGTCGTGCTGGGCATCGAGATGTCCAGGCTGGCGAGGACCGGCCGGGACTGGCATCAGCTGCTGGAGCTGTGCTCGCTGTCTGGCGTGCTGCTCGCCGATCCTGACGGCGTCTACGACCCTGGGGTCTATAACGACCGGCTGCTGCTGGGCTTGAAGGGAACGATGAGCGAGGCAGAGCTGTACCTGATCCGGCAGCGGATGCTGTCGGGCAAGCTGGCCAAGGCCGAGCGAGGTGAGCTGGCGATCCCGCTGCCGATCGGCTATGTCCGCCGCCCGTCGGGCGAGGTCACCCTCGACCCCGACGAGCAGGCACAGCATGTCGTCCGTCTCGTATTCAGCGCCTTCCGCCGCTGGGCACCCTCAACGGGGTGCTCCGCTACCTGGCCGGTCAGGAGATCCAGCTGCCGGTCCGGGTGCATTCCGGCCCGTCGAAGGGGGAACTGGAGTGGCGGCGGCCGACCCGGGAGACGCTGCAGATCATGCTGCACAACCCGGTCTACGCCGGGTACTACGCCTACGGCCGCCGGCAGGCCGGACCGAGGCGGAAATTGCCGGGCCGCCCCAGCACCGGCCGGGTGGTGAAAGACAGCAGCGAGTGGCTGGTCTTGCTGCCGGGCCGGCTGCCGGCCTACATCACCCCGGAGGAGTACGAGGCCAACGCGGCCCGGATGGCCGCCAACCGGCAGACCGCAGCCACGCCGGGCGCGCCGCGGGACGGCTCGGCGCTGCTGTCCGGGCTGCTGCGCTGCGGCCGGTGCGGCGGGCACCGCATGACAGTCCGCTACCACGACGGCTCGGGCGCCGCGCGCTCGCCGCACGGCTACACGTGCGCTTTCTACCAGGTCAACTACGGGACCGGCGGGAGCTGCCAGCACATCGCCGGCCCCGCGCTCGACGCATATGTCACTAGCCAGGTACTGGAGGCGGTGGCGCCGGCCGCGCTGGAGGTCTCCATGGCCGCCGCCGCCCAGGCCGAGGCCGAGCGCGCCATGCTGGACAAGCTGTGGCGGCAGCGGATCGAGCGCGCCCGCTACGCCGCCGGCCGGGCCCGCCGCCAGTACCAGCTCGCCGAACCGGAAAACCGGCTCGTCGCCCGGCAGCTGGAAGCGGACTGGGAAGCCGCGCTGGCCGAGGCGGCCCGGCTGGAAGCGGACTACCAGCGGTTCACCGAGGAACAGCCGGCAACCCTCACCCCAGCCGAGCGGGCGGCGATCCAGGCCCTGGCCAGCGATCTTCCGCAGGTCTGGCATGCTCCGTCGAACGACGCAGGCTGACCGCAAGGAACTACTGCGCATCCTCATCCAGGACATCACCGTCAGCGTCGCCGGGGACAGCGAGCTGGTCAACGTCACCATCACCTGGGCCGGCGGGCACCAGACCACCGGGCGGGCCGTCCGCCCGGTCGCCCGCCTGGACCAGCTGTCGTATTACCCCGCCCTGCTCGCCCGCGTCACCGAACTCGCCGCAGCCGGCCGGAACAACCGCCAGATCGCCGGCATCCTCAACGCCGAGGCATTCCGCCCGCCCAAGCGGACCAGCCGGTTCACCGGCGGACAGGTCCGCACCCTGATCACCCAGCGCGGCATCCGCGGTCAGAGCCAGGGCCGGCCCGCCGTGCTCACCAGCCTGGCACCCGGCCAACGGTCAGTCCCCGGCCTGGCCGCCGAGCTGGGCATGCCCACCGCCACCATCTACAACTGGATCTACCGCGGCTGGATCACCGCCCGCCACGCCACCGGAACCAGGAACTGGATCATCACCGCCGACGACGAGCAGATGCGCCAGCTACGCGAACGCAGAGCCCGCCCGCCGGGCTTCTACACCCGCGCCCGCTGGGCACAGCCTGAACAACAACCCGGCAACAAACAAGGAACACAGCCATGAGAAAGCAGCGTGCCTTGACGGGTGCCAGCGGTGGCCGACTTCGGTGAGCACCCGCAGCCAGTACTTGGCGCCCTCCCCATCGCCATGCTCCCCGGCCCACAGCCCGAGGATGTCGCGCTCGCCGTCGGCGGTCACGCCCAGGGCCACGTAGATGGGCCGGTTAGCGACCTGCCCGTCGCGGATCTTGACGTGGATAGCGTCCAGGAACAGCACCGCGTAGACCGCATCCAGCGGCCGGTTCTGCCACTCGGCCAGACCGTCGAGGACCCGGTCAGTGATGGTGCTAATCGTCTCCCGCGACACCTCGGTGCCGTAGATCTCCGCCAGGTGTGCCTGCACCTCGCCGGTGGTCAGGCCCTTGGCGACCAGGGAAATGACGATGTCATCGATCCCGCCCATGCGCCGCTGGCGCTTGGCCACGATCACTGGCTCGAACGAGCTGGCCCGGTCCCGCGGCACTTCGATCTCCACAGGCCCGGCTTCAGTCAGCACCGTCTTGGGCCGCCGGCCGTTGCGGGAGTTCCCGCTGCCATCGCCAGATGAGTCGTGCTTGCGGTAGCCGAGATGGGCGTCCATCTCACCTTCCAGGGCGCTTTCCAGCACCACCTTGGTCAGCCGCCCCAGCAGCCCGCCCGGCCCGGTCAGCGAAACGCCCTCCGCCCGGGCCCGCTCGGCCAGCTCCCGGACCAGCTGCTCATCCACCGGATCCACCCGGCCATCATCCACCGCCAGGCCAGCGGTCTTCGCGGCATCCGCCTGCGTCGTCGTGCTCATGGTGTTCCCTCCTCAGACGGACCATCCTGTCCGTCTTGTCACAGGAGTCACACCGTTGTTGTTCTTACAGTCCCCCGGCTGCTGCCGCTCAAGCAGAGGGTCAACGAATGGCCCAGGAGTGGCCTTTGAGTTGGCAGTCGGACCGTGGCCGGGTGGCGGCGCGTTGAGCACTTGGCCGGCTGGGACCACCGGTGCTGGCTGAGGGGTTGGATGCCTGTTGGGGTTGCTGGCCGGGGTGGCTGGTTGCAGACTTGCGTGGTGGGCCCTGATCAGGGGCGGGCGGCCAGCACGGGTCCGCCGGATGAGGCGGTCATCCGGACTCCGGACCGCCGTGTGCGGGTGTTCGTGAGTTCCACGCTGGGTGAGCTGGCCGAGGAGCGGCGAGCCGTCGCGCGCGCGATCTCGGCGCTGCGGCTGACCCCGGTGATGTTCGAACTGGGCGCCCGACCGTACCCGCCGCGGGAGGTGTACCAGCAGTACCTGGCGCAAAGCGATGTGTTCATCGGGCTGTACTGGCAGCGGTACGGGCAGCCCGCCCCGGGCGCGCATGTCTCGGGCCTGGAGGAGGAGTTCGAGCTGTCGGGTGGGCTGCCGCGGCTGCTGTACGTCAAGGCGCCGGCGCCGGACCGCGAGTCCGGGCTGGCCGGTCTGCTGGCCCGCATCCAGGATGAGGCCCCGGCTTCCTACCGTCATTTCCGCACTTCCGCCGAGCTGGGCCGGCTGGTCCGCGATGACCTGGCGGTGCTGCTGAGCGAGCGGTTCACCACCGGCGGGGCGGCTCGGGTCGCACCCGCACAGCCGCTACCGCCGGGCGGGCCGCGCGGCCCTGGCCGCCTGCCGGTGAGCACGACGTCGCTGATCGGCCGGGAGCGGACCATCGGCGAGGTGGCCAGGCTGCTCGGGCGGTCCAGCGCACGGCTGGTGACGCTGACCGGGCCGGGCGGGGTCGGCAAGACCCGGCTGGCGGTGGCGGTGGGCGGGCGGCTGCGGGACCGGTTCGGCGCGGGCACCGTGCTGGTGCCGCTGGAGGCGATCACCGATCCCGGGCTGGTCCTGCCCGCCATAGGCCGGGCGGCGGGCGCCGACCTGGCACGGACGGACTCCCCGTTGCAGGTGCTGGCCGAAACGTTCGGCGACGGCGCCTGGCTGCTGATCCTGGACAACCTGGAGCAGGTGGTCCAGGTCGCCCCCGGCCTGGGCGAGCTGCTGGCCCGCTGCCCCGGGCTGGCGATCTTGGCCACCAGCCGCACGGCGCTAGGATTGCGGGCCGAGCGGGAGTACCCGGTGCCGCCGCTGCCGCTGCCTGCCGGTTCGGGTGCGGCCTCGGTCGCGGAGGTGGCGGCCTCGCCGGCAGCTGCGCTGTTCGTGGACCGGGCCCGCGCGGTGCGGCCCGGCTTTGCCCTGACCGAGGGCAACGCGGGGGCGGTGGCTGAGATCTGCCGGCGCCTCGAGGGCCTGCCGCTGGCCATCGAGCTGGCCGCCGCCCGCACCCGGCTGCTGGACCCGCCCGCGCTGCTGGACCGGCTCGTGTCCTCGCTGGATGCACTCGGGACCGGCGCCGTGGACCTTCCTGAGCGGCAGCGCACCCTGCGGGCCACGGTGCAATGGAGCGTAGGCCTGCTGGATGATCCCGAGCGGTCGCTGCTGGAGATCGCGGCGGTGTTCGTCGACGGCTGGACCATCCAGGCCGTGGCCCAGGTGGCGGGCCTGGCTGAGGACCGGGCGCTGGAGCTGTCGGAGGCGCTGGCCCGGCACAGCCTGGTCTACCTCGACAGTACCGGGCTCGGGTCCCGGACGCGGATGCTGGAGACCGTCCGCGAGTTCGTGGCCGAGCGGCTCGCGGCCCGGCCCGACGCCGCCGAGGTCGGACGGCGGCAGGCCGGGTACTACCGGGCGCTAGCCGAGCAGGCGGACCGGCCGCTGCGCAGCCCCGGCGAGAGCCAATGGCTGGAGCGGCTGCAGGCCGAGACGGGCAACCTGGCCGCCGCGGTGCGCTGGTACCTGGCCCATGACCCTGGGCCGCTGCCCCAGCTGTTCCGGGTCCTGTGGCTGTTCTGGACGCAGGAGGACCTTGAGCGCGAGGCCTGGTCCTGGGTGAAGCAGCTGCTTCCCCCGGCCGGCACGCTGGACCCGCAAGCCCGGGCCGAGCTGGCCTGGGCAGCGGCGGTGCTCGCCGTCAACGTCGCGGACGACGCGGCGGCGCTGGCGGCCCGCCAGCGCCTGGCGCCGCTGCTGGCCGGGATCTCCGACCCCTTCCTGCACGCGGTGGCCCAGCTGGCGATGGCGTGGACCTTGCCGATCGCCGGTGACTTTGATGGGGCTCTGCGGGAGGCGGCAGTCTCGCTAGAGGAGCTCCGCGGCCAGGACGAGCCCGTCTTCACGGCCATCGCCGCGTTCACCACCGGCTCCCTGGAGATGGCGCTGAGCCGCTACGACGATGCGCTGCCACACCTGCGTGAGGCGCGTGACCTGGCTGAGCGAATCGGCGGTGACTGGCTCGCCGCGGGCCCCCGTGTGCAGCTGGGCATCCTGGCTGTCCTGCGGGGCAGGCTCGATGAGGCCAGGGCGCTGCTGGATGAGGCGCTGGACCTGAGCATGGCGGCCCGCAGCACCCCGTTCTTCGTGACCCTCTGCCTGGCCGGGTACGCCCAGCTGGCCCTCGCGGACGGCGACCCGGACCGGGCGGCGCTGCTGGAAGGCGCGGCTGAGGGCCTGCGCCGGCGGGTCGGCCTGCCGGCGTGGCCGCACCTGCGGCGAGTGGAGGGCGAGCTGGTGGCCCGGGTCCGCCACAGGCTAGGCGGCAGCCGGTTCGATCAGGCGTTCTCGGCCGGCTCCGGGCTCACCCAGCGGGAGGCGGTCGCCATCGTCCGGGACCAGCGCCGCACCCAGGCGCCCTGAGCCGCCACGCATAACAGCGCGAAGACCGCGGCTTGTAGCCGAGCGCGAAGGCGACCGGTGCCGGCTGTTTCAGCGTGAGTATGGCTTGAGCCCAGTGCAGGGTCAGATCGATTCCGTACTGCCGGCGCATCTGGGTTCTTCATCGTCAGGGTGTACCGATCACTCGGTTATGTGCCGAGGGACTCGGGCGGGCGTCTGGTTAATGCCCGATGCTTGGACCACTGTCGCAGGATGGCGATCTGACACGGCCGGGGCGATCTAGATCTGAATCTCATCTGACCGGACGGCGCCAGGCCTGGGAGTTCGCGATCGTCAGGCCAGGACTGATTCGTGGAGCTGATCGGTAAACGCCTCGCCAGGCAGGCGGTCCGGGCCGAGACGGATCGCGCCAAGTGCCATTCGAACGTCGTCTCTGCGAGCTTGCGACGCCGCGTAGAAACGACTGCGCCGGGCGCGGCCATCAGTGGTGAAAGTCGTCATCAAAGCCGCAAACGTCCGGGATACGCGCCGCATGCGGCGAAGCCGCTCAGTGCGCTCTTGACCGTATGGGCGCAGTCCCGCCACGGTCCAATCGTCAGTGGCAAGCAACAACTCAGAAAGCTGCCGCACGTCGCGCATCGCAAGCGACAGGCCCTGGCCGTCGACTGGATCGTCGTAATCCCCCGGCGTCGCCGAGAAGAACGACCCCGTCCGCATAGGGTTCGTCGCACCACGTCTGCTCGCCGCTAAACGGTGCCGCCTGCTCGTTCGCGTGGCACGTGTACAGACGTCAGCCGGCCGCCTCCCTGCGGAAAGAGGTAGAACTGAAGGTCTCCTTCGACCCCGATGGCGTACTGCTCATCTGGCCATCGCGACGCATCCTCGACGAGCATGCCAGCGACGACGTGCGTCGCTGGGTCGCTCAGACCCTGCGCGACCAGCCCGAGCACCTCCCGCTCCCGCGCACTGAGCTCACTCAGCGCGTCGGCGCCGGCCTCGCTGGCTGGCACGGGTGGGCCCTCGATCCCAAGAAACGGTGCGATGGCGCGCAGGACAGCGTCCCCGTCACCGTGCCACGGCAGGTGGGCATCACCCGGTAGCGTCACGAGGTCGGCGTGCGGCAGCAGCGCGGCGACCTCACGTCCGCCTGTTAGCCACATCGCACGGTCGTGCTCACGATGCACGACGAGTGCTGGCGCACGAATCCTCGGCAGGTCGTCGCGAATGTCGGTCTCGTAGATCAGGGTGAGCAGATCGGCAGCAATTTCGGCGTCGGCGGCTGCGCTGGACGCGGTGAAGGCAGCCCGGTCCTCGGGTGACCAGTTCGGGCCGAACACGTCCGCCAGCAGGCGACTGCCCAGCCCCCAGTGCGAGCGCACCAAGTCGATCATGCCGGTCCGCGCTTCCGGTGGGCCAAGCAGGTGCCCCTGGGCGTAGCTGCCGTAGAGCAGGAGGCGATCGACGCGCTCCGGCCGCCCCACCACGCTGGCAGAATTACCGCCGGGCCGCTCCCCACCACGGCAAAGGCGACCGCCCCCCGTCCGGCAGCCGCGCAAGGCCGGTGGTCTGCCTCATGAGCTCACAGTAGCCGCAGGCCGACGCCGCCGTCTCGCCAGCAGACTCGCCCTGAGCCGGGCCCCCTGGCCGCCGGTTATTGACCAGGATCTGGCCGGTCAGCTGCCTCCGGACGGAATCTGTCAACCTCGCTGGGAAGCCCGCTGTCTATGGGCTGTCTGGTTAGCGAACCCGGGCCCGCAGGAACTTCCCGATTTGCCCGGTGGCCTGGGCTGCCTCGGGTGTGCCAAGCATGAGCTGGTAGACGTGGGGCAGGCCTTCGCCGATCTCGAGGGTGACCTCGACGCCGGCTTTGGCTGCTGCTGTGGCGAGGCGTTCGGAATCGCTGAGCAGCAGGTCGGCCGTGCCGACCTGGACAAGCAGCGGCGGCAGCCCGGACAGTGCGGCGAACAGCGGCGACGCCAGGGGCGTCTTGGGGTCAGCCCCGGCTAGGTAGTCGGAGGCGAACTGAGCGAGCATGGCGGGGGTGGAGATCGGATCCTGCTCGGCGCGCTCGGTCATCGAGGCTCCCGAGCTGGTCAGATCCACCGTCGGGGACATCAGTACGGCGGCCGCGGGCAATGCCTGCCCGGCGTCACGGGTGGCCACGAGCAGGGCGACGGTGAGCCCTCCGCCGGCCGAGTCGCCGGCCACCGCTATGGATGTTGCGCCCAGGTCCTGGTTAGTGCGGAGCCAGCGCCATGCCGCCAGCACGTCGTCGATGGCGGCGGGGAAAGGATGCTCGGGGGCCAGCCGGTATTCAGGGAACAGCACCCGCGTCCCGCTAGCCCGTCCCAGCCGGGCGGCCAGCTCGCCGTCGCTGTGCACCGACCCGAGCTCGTAGCCCCCGCCGTGCAGAAACAGGAGCACCCGGCCGGTGTCGGTTCCCGGGGCGGCAAGCCAGTGGGCTGGCACCCCGCCAGCCGTCACGTCCGTCACCTGCACGTCGTCAGGCACCGGATGCAGGCGGCCGGCGGGGGCGAAGGTGGCGCGGCGCTCTTCCAGCGTCGCCGGGGCCTGGCTGGCACTGGCCTTCCGCCCTTCCCTGAGGGCGTCGATCACGTCCTGCATAGCCTGGCTCGGCATGCCGGCACCTCCTTTGCCATGGGCGGCTTGAACGCCAGCTCTGCCCCGGGCCGTCCTCGCGCAGCACCCGCCGGGGCGGCGGCGCCCTGACTAACCGGTGACGGTCTGCCCGTCGGGGAACACCGCGCTGAGCCGCCCGGTGGTGACGTCAAAGACGACCCAGCATCTGCCCGATGTTGGTTAGCCGCGGATCCGCACAGGTGACGATCGCGATCCGGGGCGCCGGCGGCTTCCCACGGCTGGGATCGTAGCCGCTGGCGATGGTGGCATTGGCACTCAGCGCCTCGTCGACGAGACCCATGACCTTTTCTCCTTCTCCTCGGGCGTGCCGGTTCTCCCGGTCGCGTCATGATCAGCCTGGTGAGCTTCCCGCTGGGCACGTTCGGGCTGAGCCCGTCTATGGCCACTGTGCCGTCCGGGCGCTGTTTCGCTACCCGCTCGGAAGTGATCACGGCCGGGTCCCCCTGGTCACCAGCGGGCCGGCACTGGTGTCAGCATCACGCCCGGGGCCAGGCCGTCGCGCCCGTGAAACACCCTGGCCGCACCCTGGCCGGTCGCGGCCGGTTTCTGGCTACCGGGCTGGGGCGGCTGGCATCTGTGGCGACAGCGGCAGCTCGACGAATCGGTTCTGGGCCGGTACCCAGGACGTCTGCCCATCGGCGTAGACGGCCGCGTGGGCCAGCATCGGCAGCGGCCGTGCTTGCCACGATGACTGGCTCGCGGCTGCGGCTGGGATGAAGCTCAGCGCAAGGCTTCCGGTGAGCCGGCCGCCAAGCTGCTCGAACATCTCCTTGGGAATCGCCCACACAACGCCCTGCATCACGCCGTGATGGGCGGCTGCCGGGACCGTCACTTTCTCGACGTACCAGTCGAATCCCTTAACATCCTGCGGCACGGTACCCACCTGCAGCTTGGACATGGCTGACAAGATCGGCGCCGCGGCGGCGGCGACCGTCCCCACGCCCGGTACGACGCCGAGAGCGGAGGCCGCCTGCCCGGTGCCAGCCAGGATCGGCTGCATCCGCTGCCAGTCCGCGGCGGCCTTCTCCGTCCAGTCCGACTGGTGCGCAACCGGGCTCAGGTACTTCGCGCTTGCTGCCAGCTCCTGCATCCGCCATCCGCCTGAGATCGGGAAGTACAGGTACACCCGCGCTGCGATGTCTTCGAGCCGGTGCCAGAGATCAAGCTTCTCCCGGTTCCCGAACAGATGCCGATGCTCAGGCTTGCTGCCAGCGTGACTGATCGTCCACCAGTACTCATAGACCGGAGTTGGGCTCGCACTCGCCGCCGTGGCGCCGCCGGCCGGTATCACCTCCGCGTGAGTCATATCGAGCTGGGGCTCAGCCTCGCCGAACACCTCGAGGTAGTAGGGATGCTCGTCCTGGTCCCACTGGCCGAGGTCGGCCGGGAATGACGCCACCGTGATCACATGCCCATGATGCTGCGGGTTCCCTGCCGCCGCCAGCACCATAGCGCGGGCCAATGCGGCAGGCGGGGCATACCGGGCGCCGATCTGCGGGCATCCGGTCTGCCGTCCCGCGCGTCATCCGTGCAGAAGGGCGCGGTGGCCGGCGCCCACGATTCCGAGCGGGAGCCAGCGTTGAGATTCCTTGTTTCCTTCTTTGCCCTGCCACGCAAGATCGCGCTACGGGTATTCAAGCCCAACGAGCGGAATAGGTGGGCCGAAGAGGACACGGCCATGATGAAGCTCAGTTACGCACGGAGCCTGCTCGGCGTGCTGATCGTGCTCGCCGTCGCGCTCCGGTGCCAGGGAGTGCACAGCCGGAATTCAGCCTGGGCCAGCGGGTGGAGGGGCTGATTATCACCGCCGTCGTGGTCGGCGTGAATTCGCTGGTCATCGCGGCCGCCCTGATCCTGGCCATCCGCGGCCGGGCGCGGCTGAGTACCGCGCGGCACCTCCAAGTGGCCCGTCCGCACATTCCTCGCCTACCTGGGCATCTGCTTCGTGGTCTACCTGCTCATCGAGGTATGGGACAAATTCGACGCCAACCCTCTGATCGGCACGCTCATGACACTGGCCATCGTGCCTTTGCTGCTGCTTATCTGATGCGTGATCCTCGTGTCCCTCAGTTCGTTCTGCTGTGCCGCGTACCTGTGCCGGGCCGCGGAGGGGCACCCGTTGCTGCCGCCCGTGCTGGCCGCGGCGGCCGCCTGGACCACGGCTATATCACCCGGCTGCACGCACTGTGAACGGTGCGGCGGGGCTATTGCACCGTTCTGGGCCTAGGCCTGATACCTCGCCTGGCTTCGGGGATCTGCTGCCGCCCGCGTCCGCGCGGACTCATGGCTGCACGGTCAGGCGCTCAGTGGGCTGGCCGGTGATCTCGGCTATAACCTCAAAGTCCTTGTCGAGGTGCAGGACCGTGAGCCTGGCCAGTTCAGCGGCCGCCGCGATGATCAGGTCAGGTATGGACGGGGCGCGGTGCTGGCCACGGTCGGCGAGCAGAGCGAGAACTTCGACTGCCCGGTCCTCAGTCGCCGGGGTCAGGTATTCCACCGGCATGGCCGACAAAGGCGGCTGCCGCAGGCCGGCCCGCAACTCCGGTCCGGACCGGGCTGAATAGCCAGCCTCGAGGCGGGTAACGGTGGTGATCCGTACCAGTCCGCGTTCGATCCGCGCCGCCCATTCAGCGGCGTCAGGGCTGGCGGCCAGGCGGACAAGGGCTGATTTGTCGATCAGCCAGGCCGTCATGGCCAGGCTCGTGACATCACGTCAGGGTCGTCCAGGTCACCAAAGATCTCGGTGAACCGGGCCAGGTCCTGGACGCTGACGGCGGAGACGGATACTGCCGCGTCCTGGGCCAGCCGGCGCCGCACGTACTCGCTGCGCGAAAGGCCCAGCCGCCCCGCATGTGCATCCAGCGCGGCAATGACATCATCAGGCACATCCCTGATCAGCATGTCCGTCATGTCCACCTCCTTGATATCCCATGATAGCGCAGAGCTTCATGAGCCCTGCGGAACGCGACGTGGCCCACCGGAGCAGCCGCTCCGGGCTGACCTCCCGCCGTCATGTCACGCTAGGGGCATGCGGGCACAGCGTTTCCGCGCCGTAATCGCCGCCGGTCCTGGGGACAGCGCGGTCATCACGATGCCGTTCGACCCGGATCAGGCGTGGGGCGCCAAAGCCAACCATCCCGTCGGCGGCACGATCGACGGCTGCCGGATCCGCGCCAGGCTGGTGCCGGCCGACGGCGGATGGGTGCTGACCCTGGCCCCGAATCGGCTGCTCGGCATAGGCGTGGCCATAGGCGATGACGTACTGGTCGAACTGGCCCCGGAAGGTCCGCAACGCGGCGATCTCGCCGACGACATCGGCGCAGCGCTGGCGGCCAATCCGGCTGCGGCCGCGTTCTTCGATACGCTCGCCCAGTTCTACCGCAAGGCCTACCTGCGCTGGATCGATGCGACTACTCGCCGCCCCGATCTGCGTGCGGCCCGCATCGCTGAGGTAGTGGACCTGCTCGCGGCGGGGATCAAAGAGCGGCCACGACCATGACAAGCTCACCGGGGCGGCGGACGTTTACGCCTGGGCCGCCGGCCGGGCCCCAGGAACCCGGGCCGCGTCGTGCGATCCTGCCGGTGTGAGGTCTGGGGTTAAAGCTGCCGACTGGGCTGACCAGCGGGTCGCCGCCGTCCGCGACGACCCGGCGGGCCGGCTCGCTCTGATGGAACGCTGTTATTACGGCCCGTTCGGCACGGCCCCGCGGCACCTGCCGTACCGCCGGGCGGCACGGTCGTTCATGCGCTGGCAGCTCGGGCGAGGTGTGCTGCAACCACCGTTCAGCGACCGCCCGGGGAGCCCGTGGTGGCGTGCGGTGAACGAGCGCATCCTCCGTGATGGCTGCGAGGCCGTGGGCCTGAGCGGGCACCTTCCCGGTCCGGTCTCCGCACATACGGTCCACTACTGGATGTCGTTCGCCGGCTATCCCACCGCCCGGGCCTGGTACCGGGCGCACAACGGGAGCGTGGTCGCCGCGTACCTCGAGCACCGCGACCTGGCCGACGCGGAGAACGCCGCCGAGCGCTTCTTCATGAACGTCGTACTGTGCCGGGTGCTCTATACCCACGCCCTCGTCGCCGCCCCCCGGGATCTCACTGGGCTGGCTCCGCCCGCTCGCCCCGTTCCTGGGCGACCCGAGGCTCGGGATGACCGGGATCTTCCTGCAGCTTTCCCGCGTGCTCCCCAACGAGTACCCCCCGCGCGGCAGCGTGCAGTCCTACCTCCGGGCCGAACTCGGCTTCGGCCGCCTGCTGGATTACGGCGTGATCGTCCCGAGGCTGCAGCAGCTCTATCAGTGGTCAGCGCACGAGCTCGCAGCACCGGGCCTGCTCGATTGCGCCCGCGACGGAGCCCTCACCTACGCCTGGTCGTTCGCGGACCGCGACGTCTGGCAGCCGCCGAAGTCGTTCCTCCTCCAGATGACCCGGCGGGCACTCCCACCCGAACAACGCGCCAGGTAACCGCGCGGAACACGGCCAGCAGGCCACTAGCACAGCGCGGCCCGACGCTGTGCTGTCGAGCCGCCCGAATGCGATTAGCCACCTCCAGGCAAACTGGGCGGGCTGGCTTAGCCCCGCGTGACGTTGCTGGCTGACAGTGCGTCCCGAAGGCTGATCAGGTCAGAACCCGGCCAGCCAGCCTGAAGGGAGCCGGCATGCGGATCGCGATGCGGGCCGGCGGTGAGGTCGTCGGCTCGCCGATGTCCCCGCCGGACATCGTGGACGACGTGGTGCGCGCTGAGGCGGAAGGATTCAGGTCGGCGTGGAGCGTGCATTTTTCGCGCGGCGTCAACGCGCTCGGCGTGCTGGCTGTGGCCGGGACGCGGACCAGCCAGATTGGCCTCGGCGTCGGAATCGTGCCGACCTACCCACGGCATCCGCTGGCGCTCGCCCAGCAGGCGGCGACCACCCAGGCGTTCTGCGGCGGGAGGCTGACTCTGGGGGTGGGCGTCTCGCACCGGCCGGTCATCGAGAACCTGCACGGGCTCGCCTACCAGCGGCCGGCCGCGCATATGCGCGAGTACCTGTCGGTGCTGGTACCTCTGCTGCGGGCCGGCAGCGTCCGCTACACGGGCGAGTTCTACCAGGTTGACGGCGGCTTCGTGGTGCCCGGCACCAGCCCGGTGCCAGTGCTGGTCGGGGCGCTCTCGCCGTTGATGGTGCAGGCGGCTGGCGAACTCGCCGATGGCGTGGTGACCTGGCTGGCGGGTCCCCGCAGCCTGGCCGAGCACATCATCCCGCGGCTGCAGGCGGCGGCCGCCGGGCAGGCGGCGCCGCGGGTAGTGGCAGCGCTGCCGGTGGCCGTCTGCGCCGACACCAGCCTGGCCCGGCGCACCGCCGACGAGGTTCTCTCCCGGTACGCGGGGCTGGAGAACTACCAGCGGCAGCTGCAGCGCGACGGCGTCTCCGCGCCGGGCGGCCTGGCCATCACCGGCACCGAGGCCCAGGTCGAGAAGCAGCTACGGCAGCTGGCTGGCGTGGGCGTCACCGAGTTCTGGCCGATCGTCTTCCCGGTCGGGGACGACCCGGCGGGCAGCCAGCGCCGGACCAGGGCACTGCTGGCCAGCCTGGCGCACGAGAGTGAGCGTCGTCCCGCACAGGCAGAAAATCCCTGATCTTCACCCCGCCAGGACGAGCCACAACTTCGGTCAGCGACGTACCATCCCCCTAACGGGGTCGAGGCACAAGGTCACAAGGTGGTGGGTCATGGCCGGACCCGTATCGAGCGGAATTGACGAGATCGGGCTGGCACCAGGCAGCCACGTCTGCGCGTTCTACCGCGGGGACAGCGACCGGGACCGGCTGCTCAGCGGGTACCTGGGCGCGGGCCTCACCGCCGGGGACAAGTGCATCTGCGTGGTCGACTCGGCCGACACGGCCGGCTGGCTCAAGGGGCTGCCCGGGTCCGGCGGCCAGCCCGGGCCACCGGACGGCCAGCTGGATATCCACCTGCCGGAAACGACGTACCTGGCCGGCGGCGAGTTCACCACCACCGACATGCTCACGTTCTGGACCGAGAACATGAGCAAGGCGGCGGTCGAGGGTTACTCGTTCTACCGGCTGGCCGGCGAGATGACCTGGGCGCTGCGCGACGCCCCCGGGGTCGAGCACCTGGTCGGCTACGAGTCCGAGCTGAACCGGGTCACGGCCAGCAGCCCGGTCATCGTGCTGTGCCTGTACGACCTCGACCGGTTCAGCGGCGAGGTCGTGGTCAACATCGTGAAGACCCATCCTCAGGTCCTGGTCCAGGGCATCCTGGTCGAGAACCCGTACTACGTCGGGCCGGACGAGTTCCTCCGCTCGGCCAGCGGGCTCTGATCCGCCGCGATGACCGCCGAGCGCACGACCCGGCACGCGGTGCCGCCGGACGGCGCGGCCGTGCTGCCGCTGCCCACTCGCGCTGGCCCGCAGGCCGACGCGGACCTGCGCGAACGGCTGGGCGAGTTCCGCGCCCTGCTGGTGATCTCGCTGCTGATGACCGAGTCGGTGAACGAGGACCAGATCCTGGAGCTGGCCTCCTCCAGCGCGGCCGGGCTCGGCCCGTGGCGGATCGAGGGCTACCGGTTCACCGACGGCCAGTGGCACGCCGGCCTGGGCCGGGCCGCGGCCGCCCCGGCTGGGCTGACCGGGCAGCTGATCGCGCTGGGCAGCCGGCCGGCCCGGTCACCGTGGCCGGCCGCGGCTGGGCGTGGGCCTACCCGCTGCGCGGCGTCGGCGGGCAGCTCGGCCACCTGGTCGCCTCGTGCGCCGCGGAACCAGCCATCGAGCAGCGGTTCCTGATCCAGGTGCTGGCCCAGCAGACCGGGGTGGCCGTGTCCAACGCCCGGCTGCACGCCCGGGAACGGGCCACCGCGGCCGAACTGGCCGCCACCAACGAGGCGCTGGCCGCGACCGTCACCCGGCTGCAGCGCAGCATGGACATCCACCAGCGGCTGACCAGCGTGGCGGTGTCCGGGGAGGGCCAGCCGGGCATCGCCCGGGCACTGCACGAGCTGACCGGGATGCCGGTGGCGATCGAGGACCGGTACGGCAACCTGACCGCCTGGGCCGGCCCCGGCCAGCCGGACCCGTACCCGAAGGAGTCCTTCGCCAAGCGGGAGCACCTGCTCCGCCGGCTGATGCGGGCCAATTCCGCGACCCGGGACGGCGAGCGGCTGATGCTGCTGGCCTCGCCGCGGACCGACGTGCTGGGCGTCCTGGCCCTGATCGACCCGGGCCGCCGCGCCGACCACGCCGACCTGGTGGCGCTGGAGCACGGCGCCACCGTGCTGTCCATGGAACTGGCCCGGCTGCGCGGGATCGCCGACGCTGAACTGCGGCTGCGCCGCGACCTGGTCCATGACCTGCTGGCCGGGACCGATGACGAGAGCGCGCTGACCCGGGCCGAAGCCCTCGACTACGATCTGCGGCGGCCGCACCGGGTGGTGATCGTCGAGGGCAAAGGCCGCGCCCGGCTGCACGACGCGCTGCTCAGCGCGGTCCGCCGGGCCATGCGGCAGGCCCGTCAGGACGGCCTGTTCGAGATGTGGTCAGGCGATGTCGCGGTGGTTACCGCGGGCCAGGCCGACTGGGAGCAGCTGCGCCGCGCCATCATGTCCGACCTGGGCGGCCAGGTCTGCCTGGGGGTGGGCGGTGCCGCCACCCGGCCGTCCGAGCTGCCGCGGTCGCTGCGCGAAGCCGGGCTGGCCCTGCGGCTGCAGCAGACGCTGCTGCCCGGCAGCAGCGCGTGCGAGTACCCCAAGCTCGGCATCTTCCGGATGCTGGCCGCCATTCCCGACCTCACCGACGTGGAGTCCTTTGTCCGGGACTGGCTCGGCAGCCTGCTCGACTACGACCGGAGGCGGAACGCGGAGCTGGTGCACACGCTGACCCAGTACCTGGAGCACGGCGGCAACTACGACGCCACGGCCGCCGAGCTGTCCGTGCACAAGAGCACGCTGAAGTACCGGCTGCAGCGGATCCGCGAGCTCACCGGCCTGGAGCTGAACGACCCCGACGTCCACTTCAACCTGCAGCTGGCCACCCGGGCCTGGGGCACCCTGGAGGCACTGCGCAGTGCTAGTCCGGGGGGACGACCCCCGGAGCCCCCCGATCGCCGCTTCGCGCCGAACGCTGACTCGGCGAGCACCCGCCTGCGGCGGGCCCCGCCTCGCCAGCGCACAACCAGGCCAGGGTAACGGCGGAGCGGTTCTTCGTCCCCTGGTGACCTCCCCCGGCCCGGCCGCCGCTAGCCATGCTGAACAGGCAGGCAGGGTGCCCGCCGCAGTAGCCACGAGGGGTCAGCAATGATCGATGTACGGAACCCGGGCGACGGATTCGCGTCACTGCGCACCCGGATCGGGCAGCTCGGGCCACTTCCCGACGGGGACCGCGGCGCCCCGGGCGCCCCGCTGACCGTCGGCGAATGGGCGCTGCTGATCGACGACATCGTGGACCACCCGCAGGACAACACCGAGGGCCTGTGGAACGTGGCCAGCCCGGCGGAGGACAGCCGGGAGTACGACGCGATCTTCGTGGGCGGCGGCGCGGCTGGCCGGTTCGGCTCAGCGTTCCTCAGGGCCCGGGGCGGCCGCCAGCTCACCATCGACGCCTGGCCGTTCCTGGGCGGGTCCTGCCCGCACCAGGCGTGCGTGCCGCACCACCTGTTCTCCGAGGCCGCCCGCGAGCTGGACCTGGCCCGGCACATGCAGGGACGGCTGTGGTACCCGCCGTTCGACGAGAAGCGGGCCAGCATCCTGGAGATCGTCCAGCTGTTCAAGGCGGGCCGGATGTACCCGCACGCCATCATGAACTGGCAGTCCAAGGAACAGCTGGACATGGAGTTCATCCTGAACACCCCGGCCCGGATCATCGGCACCCGTACCGTGGAGGTGGCAGGCCAGCGGTTCCAGGCCCGGAACCTGGTGCTGTGCACCGGGTCGCGGACCGTCTACCCGGACGTGCCCGGCATCCGCGCCAAGGGCGTGTACGACTTCGCCTCGCTGATCGAGGACCTGGACTATGAGCCGAACCGGTGCGTGATCATCGGCGGCTCCAAGGTGGCCCTGGAGTACGGGTCGTTTTTCCAGGCCACCGGGTGCCAGACCACGATCCTGAGCCGCAGCCGGCTGATGGAGACGGCCAGCCTGCACCACGTGGACGCCGGGCTGCGCGAGTACGTGGTGGCCATGATGGCCGACCGGGGCGTCGAGATCGTCGAGGGCGCGGAACTGGTCGAGGTACTCGGCAACGGCAAGGTCACCGGGGTCCGGTACCGCGCGCCCGGCGGCGAGGTCCGGGACATCGACACCGACTTCGTGTTCGTGGGCACCGGGGAACGGCCCGACCTCAGCCAGTACGCACCGCTCGGGCTGGCCACCGACGAGCGCGGGTTCGTCATCGCGGACACCCACATGCGGACCTCGGTGCCGGGGGTGTACGCGGCCGGTGACCTGGTCGGCCCGCCGATGGAGATGTTCAAGGCCCGCAAGTGCGGGGTCGGCGCGGCCCGCAACATCATGGGCGAGGACTACGAGTTCGACTTCACCGAATACCCGGACTTCCTGCACACCACGTACGAGGTGACCTGGTGCGGGCTGTCCGAGGCCGAGGCCCAGGCCCGGTACCGGAACGTCATCAAGATCCAGATGCCGCCGGACGACGCGGACCCGGAGACGTTCGCGCTGCCCGCCGCCGAGGGGTCAATGCTGTACGCGTTCACCAGGCCCATCCTGTCCGGCTGGCTCAAGCTGATCATCGACGCGGACAGCCGCAAGATCCTCGGCGCGCACCACGTCGGTTACGGGGCCAAGGACGCGTTCCAGTACATCGACTACCTGATCCGCCGGCCCGAAGGCTTCACCATGGACCAGATGGCCGAACTGAACGAGCTGTTCCTGAACCCTGAGCACTTCATCCAGCTCTGCCGGCTGCGCGCGGGCCAGGCCAGCCCGGTGAACCTGTGACTCCCCTGGCAAACCAGCCCGCCGCCGGGGCTAAGGTGGCCGTGGTCACCGGCGGCGGGTCCGGCATCGGGCTCGCCAGCTGCGCCCGGCTGGCCCAGGACGGCTGGGCCGTGGCCGCGCTGGACCTGCAGCCCGCCGCCGCGGCCGGCCCGGCCACGCTGACCCTGCGTTGCGACGTGACCGACGAATCCGGCGTAACGCAGGCCATCGCCACCGTGACCAGCCAGCTCGGGCCGGTTGACGTGCTGGTCAACAACGCCGGGATCACCGGGTCGCAGGCCGCTACCACGTGCCACGAGACACCGGCGGCGGAGTGGGACCGGGTGTTCGCGGTCAACGTGCGCGGGCCGTTCCTGTGCAGCCGCGCGGTACTGCCGTCGATGGCCGCCCGGGGTCACGGGCACATCATCACGATCGCCTCGGTGGCCGGGCTGGTCGCGTTCCCGGGCCGGTGCGCGTACACCGCGTCCAAGGGCGCGGCGCTGATGCTGACCCGGTCGATCGCGGTGGACTACGCGGCGGCCGGGATCCGGGCCAACGCGGTCTGCCCGGGCATGGTGTACACCCCGATGACCAGCTGGCGGCTGGACCAGCCGGAGCTGCGGGCCGAGGTGGAGGCCCGGATCCCGGTTGGCCGGGTGGCCACGCCGGACGAGATCGCCGACGCCGTTGCGCTGCTGGCCTCCGGCCGCCTCGGCTACATGACCGGCCACCCGCTGGTGGTGGACGGCGGCATGTCCGCGTGGTGACCGGCGGCAGCTGGCACCAGCGGGCGTTAGGCAGAAAGGATCTCGATGGCAGGGAAGCTGGACGGCAAGGTGGCCGTGGTGACCGGCGCGGGCTCGGGGATTGGCCGCGCCGCGGCCGCCCGGTTCGCCCAGGAGGGGGCCGCGGTCGCGGTCGTCGACGTCAACGGCGGCGCGGCCAAGGACACCGCGGCCCAGATCAGCGCGGCGGGCGGCACGGCGCTCCCGGTAGCCGCCAACGTGGCCGACCGGGACCAGGTAGCGAGCGCGTTCGGCCAGGTGCTCGGCGAGTACCGCCGGGTCGACGTGCTGTACAACAACGCCGGGGTGAACAGCAGCGGCTCGGTGCTCGACGCCACCGAGGACGACTGGGACCGGAGCTTCGCGGTCAACGCCAAGGGCACGTTCCTGTGCTCCCAGGCCGCCGCCCCGTCGATGGTGGCCACCGGCGGCGGGTCGATCATCAACCAGGGCTCGGTCGCGGCGCTGGTCGGCATCGCCAACTTCGCCTCGTACTGCGCGGCCAAGGGCGCGGTGGTCGCGCTGACCAGGTCGATGTCGGTCGACCTGGCGCCGCGTGGGGTGCGGGTCAACGTGATCTGCCCGGGCACCGTGTACACGCCGCTGATGGAGCCGATGCTGACCGCGCGGGGCGACGGCGACATGGCCGCCGGGCTGGCGCTGACCGTGGCCAAGTACCCGATCGGCCGGCTCGGCACCCCGGAGGAGATCGCCGCGGTGGCGCTGTTCCTGGCCAGCGACGAATCCTCGTTCCTGACCGGGTCGGTGCTCACCGCGGACGGCGGCATGACGTCGCAATAAACCTGTCCTGCCGGGACAGGAGCAGCGGCCGGTTTCGTCCTGGGGCTGGGTTAGTTCTGCCCTGGGAATGATCTACGCTCCGGGTGACCTGAGCCACGGGGCGGTGGAAGCGTGGGCGCGATCCAGCCAGCGGCAGGCAGCCGCCACCGTGATGAGCTGGGCGTGCTGCGCAGCCACCTGACGAATCTGCGCGCCCTGCTGGTGCTGTCCATCCTGATGACCGAGAGCCCGGACGACGAGCAGATCCTCCGGCTGGCCACGTCCGCGGCCGCCTCGCTGGGCAGCTGGCAGATCAGCGGTTTCGTGATCGGGAACGCGTGGTGGGCCGACGGCCGCCGCCGGGCCGCCGTGGAACCAGAACTGGCCGCCCAGCTCCGGGCGCTGCCCGAGGCGGGCGGGCCGGTGACCCTGGACGCCGCCTGGGCCTGGGCCTACCCGCTGCGCAGCATCGCCGGGCGGCTCGGTTTCCTGGTCGTGCACGCGGCCCGCGAGCCCGCGGTGGAGGAGCAGTTCCTGGCCCAGGTGCTGGCCCAGCAGACCGGCGTGGCGGTGTCCAACGCGCAGCTGCACGGCCGGGAGCGGGACACCGCCGCGCAGCTGGCCGCGACCAACGAGGCGCTCGAGGAGACGGTGGCCACGCTGCGCCGGGGCATGGCCATCCACGAGCGGCTGACCGGGGTGGCCGCGGCGGGTGAGGGCGCGGCCGGCATCGCCGAGGCGCTGCACGACCTGACCGGGCTGGCCGTGGCGGTGGAGGACCGCTACGGAAACCTGTCCGCGTGGGCCGGCCCGGGCCAGCCCGCCCGGTACCCGAAATCCCCGGCCTACGACCGGGAGCAGCTGCTCCGCCGGCTGATGGCGGCGGGCCGGTCGGTCCGCGATGGCGACCGCGTGGTCGCGCTGGCCTCACCCCGGCCCGGGGTGCTCGGGCTGCTCTCGCTGGTCGACCCGGGGCGCCGCGCGGGCACCACCGACGTGATGGCCCTGGAGCACGGCGCCACCGTGCTGGCCGTGGAGCTGGCCCGGCTGCGCGGCATGGCCGACACCGAGCTGCGGGTTTGCCGGGAGCTGGTGCAGGACCTGCTCACCGGCACCGACGACGAGAGCGCCTACCGGCGGGCCGAGGCGCTGGGCTATGACCTGGGGCAGCCGCACCAGGTGGCGGTGATGGAGATGCCCAGCGGCGGCCCGGCCCAGGAGGATGTGCTGCACGCCACCCGCCGGGTGCTGCGCCAGCACCAGCGGCCGTGCCTGCTGGGCAGCATGGCCGGCACGGTGGTGATCGTGGCCCCGGGGGGCGGCGCGGGCTGGGAGGCGCTGCGGGCCGGCATCGTGGCCGAACTGGGTGGCGGAACCCGCTGCCGGATGGGCGTCGGAGACGCCTACCTGCGGCCATCCGAGCTGTCCCGCTCGCTCCGCGAGGCCCGGCTCGCGCTGCGGATGCAGAAGGCGTCCGCGCTGGCCGAGCGGACGTCGCTGTTCGCCGACCTCGACGTGCTCCGGATGCTGGCCGCGGTGGACGACCTCACCGACGTGGAGGCGTTCGTCCGCAAGTGGCTCGGCACGCTGGCCGCCTACGACGAGCGCAAGCACACCGAGCTGGTCAAGACCCTGATCCAGTACCTGCAGCACGGCGGCGGGTACGAGGCCACCTCGCGCGCACTGTCCGTGCACCGCAGCACGCTGAAGTACCGGCTGCAGCGGATCCGCGAGCTGACCGGATTGGACCTGGGTGACCCGGAGACCCACTTCAACCTGCAGCTCGCGACCCGGGCCTACGTCACCCTGCAGGCCCTCGCCGATACGTCCGGCTGAGCCTGGGCGAGGCACGCCCGGCGCTCAGTTGGTCCGGCCAGGACGAGGCTGTGTGCGCGGCACCACCGTAGCGTCCTGACCATGGGCGTCCCCGATGACCTGGAACTCTTCGCGCAGATGTGTTTCCTGCGCCATTTCGAGGAGCGGGCCGACGTGCTCTACCGGCGGGGCCTGATTCACGGCCCGGTGCATCTGGGACTCGGCCACGAGGCGGTAGCGGTCGGTGCCGCGTCCGTGCTTCGCCCGGACGACTACTCGCTGGGCACCTACCGGGGGCACGCGCACGCGCTGGCCCGCGGCGCCCCGGCTGATGCGGTCCTGGCCGAGCTGCTCGGCCGCGAGGGCGGGATCTGCGGGGGCAAGGGCGGATCCATGCACATCACCAGCGTGGCGCACGGCTACTACGGCTCCTACGCGATCGTCGGCGCGCACCTGCCGATCGCCTGCGGGCTGGCCTGGGCCGCCCTGATCCGCCGCACGGGGCAGGTCACGGTGTGCTTCTTCGGCGACGGCGCGACCAACATCGGCGCGTTCCACGAAGCGGTCAACCTGGCCGCGGTGTGGCGGCTGCCGGTCGTGTTCGTGTGCGAGAACAACTGGTACATGGAGTACACCCCGATCGGCAACGTGATCCCCGTCCCGCTGCCCGCCGCCGACCGGGCCGCCGCCTACGGGCTGGACCGGATCGTGGTGGACGGCAACGACGTCGCGGCCGTCCGCCAGGTGGTCGGCGACGCGGTCGCCGCGGCGCGGGACGGGCAGGGCCCGAGCCTGGTCGAGGCGCAGACTTACCGGCTCAAGGGACACTCGGCCGCGGACGGTGCCGCGTACCGGCCGGCGGAGGAAGTCGCGCGGTGGCGCGAGCGGGACCCGCTGCTGCGCACCCGCGCCGTGCTGGCCGCCGCGGGCACCGCCCCGGAGAAACTGGATGAGATCGAGGCGCGGATCAAGTCCGAACTGGCCGAGCTGGCCCAGCAGATACTGGCCCGGCCCGCTCCCGACCCCGCCGGGGCCTGGACCGACGTGTGGAGCGATGGGAGCTGGCAATGGCGGAACTGACCTACCGGCAGGCCGTCGCCGCCGCGCTGGCCCAGGAAATGGCCCGCGACGACCGGGTCGTGCTGCTCGGTGAGGACGTCGCGTCCGGCGGGGTGTTCAAGACGACCGGGGGCCTGCGCGACAGGTTCGGGGCAGACCGGGTCTGGGATACCCCGATCTCCGAGCAGGCCATCGCGGGCGCGGCCATGGGCGCGGCCATGGCCGGGCTGCGGCCGGTGGCCGAGATCATGTTCGCGGACTTCTACGCGACCTGCTGGGACCAGGTGGCCAACGAGATCGCCAAGGTCCGCTACATGACCGGCGGCCAGGTCAGCCTGCCGCTCGTGCTGCGCGGCGCGAACGGCTCCGGCGGGCTCGGCTTCGGCAGCCAGCACGGACAGTCAGTGGAGAACTGGGCCATGACCGTGCCCGGCCTCAAGATCGCCTCACCGGCCGACCCGGCCGAGGCGTTCGGGCTGCTCGCCGCGGCCATCAGGGACGACGACCCGGTCGTGGTGTTCGAGCACAAGGCGCTGTACGGGCGCAAGGAGGAGATCGGCGACGGCGAGCAGGTCGTGCCGCTCGGGCAGGCCCGGACCGTGCGGACTGGACGGGACGTCACCCTCGTCGGGCTGTCGATCACGGTGGGCACCTGCCTGGCTGCCGCCCAGGAACTGGCCGCCGGGGGGATCGAGGCCGAGGTCATCGACCTGCGGACGCTGGTGCCGCTGGACACGGCCACGGTGCTGGCGTCGGTCGCACGGACCGGGCGGCTGGTGGTGGTGGAGGAGAACCCGGGCCAGCTCGGCTGGGGTGCCTCGATCGCGGCGATCGCGGCGCAGGAGGCGTTCGGCTCGCTGGCCGCCCCGGTCACCCGGGTCAGCGGGGGCAACGTGCCGCTGCCGGTAGCCGCCTCCCTCGAGGCCGAGGTCGATGTATCGGCGGCCCGGGTGATCGCGGCGGCCCAGTCGGTCGTGAGCGGTTCGCCAATAACGGTCACAAAGTGAAACCGGGAGTCCGTATCCGGCAAGGAGGCCGAGATGCTCGTTGGCCAGAAAGACCTGCTGCTGCCCACCACTATGGTCGGGAACTACCCCAACCCGCGCTGGTACGACGGCTACGCGCACTCGAAGCTGCCGCCGGGAGCGCTGGTCTATGACTCGCTGACCCGCGAGGCCTACGAGGACGCCATCCTGGCCGTGGTCCACGACCAGGAGTCCGCCGGGCTGGACATCATCTCCGACGGCCGGGTACACGGCGGCGACAGCCCGTACGCCCAGGTCGTCTACCACTACTTCGAGCGGCTGCGCGGGTATGAGATCGACGGACCGCAACTGGGCCTGCCCATCTACTCGACGCTGTTTTCCCCCACCGTGGTGGGCGAGGTGTCCCGGCGCACGTCCTTCGCGATGCCCACGCTGCGCGCGGTGCGCAAGGCCACCAAGAAGCCAGTAAAGATCTCCTACCAGGGCATCCACGTGCTCGCCGCCGCGTCCAACGACCAGTTCTATAAGGACACGAAGGAGCTGGCGACCGCCATCGCCAAGGCCTACCACGAGGACTTCATGGAACTCGCGGACGCCGGGGCCGAGATCATCCAGCTGGACGAGTTCCTCTGGCCCTACGAGATGAACGACTGGCAGGTCGAGGTGTTCAACCTGGCCGTGGACAACGTCCCCGGGGTGCAGTTCTGGGTGCATACCTGCTGGGGCAACTACGGCGGCACCCCGGGCTACCTGCCGGACGAGACCGAGCAGGAGTACGGCGCCTACGTGCTGGCCAGCCGGGAAGCACACACGCCCGCACCCGATCGGGCCTACGGCATCTTCCCGAAGGTCAAGGAGGCGCACCTGACCGCGCTGAACTGGGAGGTCGGCCGCACCGGTCCGGACGATCTCAAGCCGCTGGCCGAGAACAACTGGGACAAGGACTTCGTGGCCGGGGTGATCGACGTGAAGTCGACCATCACCGAGACCGCGGGCGAGGTCGCGGACCGGATCCGGCAGTGCCTGGAGTACGTGCCGGCCGAGCGGCTCGGGCTGACCACCGACTGCGGCCTGGTCATGCTCCAGCGGATGACCGCGCAGAACAAACTGCGCGCGCTGGCCGAGGGAGCCGCCATCGTCCGGGCCGAACTGAGCCAGCCGGGCTGATAACCCGGGGCGCGGGGGCTGCCCGGCGGAAGCCGGAGAGCTCAGCGGCGCAGCGCAGGTAGAGACAGAGAAACCGCCCGCAGGAAGGTAGAAACCAATGGAGATTCGCGGTGAGGAAGTCCTGCTGCCCGTCTCGGCGGTGTCGGCGTTCCCCCGGCCGCACTGGCTGCAGGGCCGGGTGCTCGGCTCGCTGAGCGAGCCGGCCTACCGGAGCCAGAGCATCCGGGTGGCCTACGAGGACGCGTGCAAGATCTGCGCCCGGGAGCAGGAGAACGCCGGGCTGCACATCCTGTGCGACGGCGCGCAGTACTACGAATGGGAGGCGCCCGGCTTCCAGCTGGAGCCGATCTTCCACTTCATCCCGGAGAACCTGGGCGGCTTCGTGCCGTACGGGCCGCCCGGTGAGGGCGCCAAGTACCGGCCGTTCTACCAGGCCCTGGTCAAGGGCAAGATCACCTGGGAGCGGCCCATCTTCGAGCCCGTGGTTATGACCATGCAGAACGCCACCGACAAGCCGTTCAAGGTGGCGTTCCTCGGCCCGGCCCAGCAGAGCATCATCGTCAAGGACGAGTTCTATGGCGATCAGGTCGCGGTGGCCCGGGACCTGGCCATCGCGCTCAACCAGGAGCTCAAGTACCTGGTCAGCATGGGCCTGGAGGCGGTGCAGCTGATCGACGTGCTGCCGCCGTACACCACCGACATGTGGCAGATCGAGATGCAGAACATCCTGTTCGACGGCGTCGACGCGATCAAGTTCTGGCATGTCTGTTACGGCAGCGTGGATGGCCAGCGGGACATCTTCGACGATCACGCGGCCGCGATGATGCCGCTGTTCAAGGAGTCCCCGGTGGACGTGATCCACCTGGAGATGACCAGCAAGGGCTTCACCGAGCTGGACGCGTTCCGCGACTTCCCCACCGACAAGGTGCTCGGCGTGGGCGTGGTGGACGCCAAGAACCTGCAGGTGGAAAGCGTGGAGCAGATCGAGCAGCGGATCCGCCGCGGGCTGGAAGTGGTCCCCGCCGACCGGCTGCTGGTCGCGCCGGACTGCGGCCTCGGCTACTTCAGCCGGACCGCGGCCTACGCCAAGCTGCACAACATGGGGCAGGCCGCCGCCACCGTGCGGAGCACGCTCTGAAAGCACTGCCGGAGCACGCTCTGACATTTGCCGTCCCGGTCCCGGGCGGCGCGCCGCCCGGGACCGGCCCCAGGGAGGCTGGACATGACCGCGGAAGCACGGCATGAGGTGCTCGGCCTGCAGCTGAGCGTGGGCGATCACATCTGCGGCTTCTACCGCAAACCCGCCGAGCGGGATGACATCCTCATCCCGTTCCTGGTCGAGGGCCTCCGGGCCGGGGACAAGTGCACCTGCGTAGTGGACAGCTGCACCCCGGACGACGTGCTGTCCAGCATGTCCACGCAGATCGAGGTGGACCGCTACGTCTCGGTCTGCCAGCTCGAGGTGCTCGACTCCTACGCCACCTACCTGGCCGACGGCGGCTTCCTGCCCGCCCGCATGCTGCAGTTCTGGGCGGCCAAGGCGCGGCAGAGCCCGTTCACCGGGTCCGGGCTGGCCCGCAACATCGGCGACATGAGCTGGGCCCACCGCAGCCAGGACGCGGTCACCGAGCTGATCGGCTACGAGTCCGAGCTGAACCGCATCATGGCCAACTTCCCCCAGGTCAACCTGTGCCTGTACGACCTGACCCGGTGCTCAGGCGACCTCATCATGGACGTGCTCAAGACGCACCCCAAGGCGCTGCTCGGCGGCATGGTCATCGACAACCCGTACTACCTGGAGCCGGACGAGTTCCTGGCCAGCCGGGGTGACTGAGCGGGGTCAGCTGGGCGGGGTCAGCTGGGCGGGGTCAGCGGCCGTGGGCGTGCCAGTGCGCCCCGAACAGCGCCTCCTCGCTGATCACCTTGGGCTCGATGGGGCGGGACACCCAGGTCAGGTTCACGAAGTGGCGGGCGTTCACGTTCTCGGTGGTGATGTTGCCGCCCCACGTCCCGCAGCTCAGGCTGAGCGTGAACGGCAGGCCGTTGCGCACGCTGCCCGCGCCCTCGTTGAGGTTCTGGTTGACCAGCACCCGCGCCGTCCGGGTCCGCCGGGCCAGCTCGCCCACGTTCGCGTCTGAGCTGGTATGCAGGCCACAGGTGTGGCCCAGCCCCTGGTACGCGGTGATCGCGTTGACCAGGTCGGCGGCCGCGCCGATGCCGCCCTGGTACTTGTAGACGGCCAGCACCACGGACAGCTTCTCGCCGCTGAACGGGTGGCCGGGCCCGGTGCCGCCCTCTTCGACCAGCAGCATCGGGCAGTCCTCGCCGACCGCGAACCCGGCCAGCCCGGCGATGTGCGCCGCCGACTTGGCCACCACCTTGATCGACGGTACCGGGCCGCCATCCGGCCACATCACCGCCTGCAGCGCGGCCTTCTGCGGCTGGTCACACACGTGGGCGCCCGCCCCGGCCAGCCGGCCGACCAGCTCGTCATACACGTCCGCGTGCACGACCAGGGCGTTGTCGGCCAGGCAGCTGGTGGCGTAGTCGAACGTCTTGGCGGCCAGGATGGCGCCCGCCGCGTCGGCCAGGTCGGCGGTCTCGTCCACCACGTGCACCGCGTTGCCCACCCCGACGCCGTAGGCGGGCGTGCCGGAACTGTACGCGGCCCGGACCATGCCCGTCCCGCCGGTGGCCACCACCAGGTCAGCCTGGCGCATCAGCTCCTGGGTCTTGGGCAGCGACGGCGCGGGCAGCCACTGCACCAGGTCGGCCGGCGCGCCGACCTGCTCGCAGGCGGCCCGCATGAACCCCACCACCGCCTCGGTGGCCTGCTGGGTGCGCGGGTGCGGCGCGCAGATGATGGCGTTCCGCCCCTTCAGCGCGAACAGCGTCTTGACCGGCGGGGTCGCGTCCGGGCCAGTAGTCGGGATCAGCGCCGCGACCACCCCGACTGGCTTGGCCAGCTTGACCAGGCCGGCCGCCGGGTCCTCTTCGACGACCCCGACCGTGCGCAGCCCGGTCATGTCGGCCAGCACGCCGGTCACCCGTTTGTTGATCTTGGCGACCTTGTCCGCGTAGTTGCCGAACCCGCCCTCGTCCACGGCCAGCCGGGCCAGCGCCTCGGCGTGGTCCTTGCGCACCACCGCCCAGGCCACCGCGGTGACCAGCGCGTCCACCTGCTCCTGCGAGTAGTCCTCGATGGCCCGGGCCGCCGCGCGGGCCCGCGCCACTACGGCCGCGACCTCGTCCGCGGCCGTGGTGCCTGGCGCCTGCTTACCCTCACTCATGCCGTTTAGCGTGACCGTTCCGGCTGGTGATTCCACTGTTCTGGCGGGTTGAGCCTGGACCGCTTCTTTGTCCCGGCAAGACCTGACCGGCGCGCTGGGACGGCCCGCATGCTCGTTCCTGACGG
This sequence comes from uncultured Actinomycetes bacterium, assembly GCA_963834515.1. Lineage (GTDB taxonomy): Bacteria > Actinomycetota > Actinomycetes > Streptosporangiales > Streptosporangiaceae > RYN-230. Next base: position 1,966,935 of record CAWICB010000007.1, read on the forward strand.
GCAGGGCAGCGGGCGACGGGAGCGCGGGTGGCACGGCTGGTGGTGATCGGCGGCGGCGCCGCGGGCATGTCGGCGGCCTCAGCCGCCCGGCGGCACGCACCCGGCCTCGATGTGGTGGTGTGCGAGGCGGGTGGCTTCGCTGCCTACGGCATGTGCGGCATCCCCTACTACCTCAGCGGCGTGGTGCCCGGCGCGGCCGATCTGCTCGCCTACCCGCCGAGCGAATTCCGCGACCGGCGTGGCATCGACCTGCGGCTGCACACCTGGGTCAGCGCCATCGACCCGGCCGCACACCAGGTGCGGGTGCACCAGGGGCAGCCGCCCGGGGCGGATGGCGGCGGCCTGCTCGGCTACGACATGCTGATCGCCGCCACCGGCGCGGTGCCGGCCCGGCCGCCGGTGCCGGGCCTGGACGGGCCGCGGGTGCACACCATCCGGTCGCTGGACGAGGCGGTTGGGCTGCGGGAGCTGCTCGACTCGGGCGCCGTCCGGCACGCCATCGTGCTCGGCGCCGGGTACGTCGGCCTGGAGGCGGCCGAGGCGCTGGCCGTCGCGGGCGCCGAGGTGGAGATCATCGAGGCGCTGCCCCGGGTGCTGGGCACCGTGGACGAGCCGATCGCCCGGGTCGTCCAGGCCGAGCTGGAACGGCACACCACGGTGCGGCTGGGCACCCGGCTGGACGAGGTGCGCGGCAGCGGGCCCGGGCTGACGGCGGTGGCCGGCGGCACCGAGATCCGCACCGACCTGGTCGTCGTGGCCACCGGGGTGCGGCCCGCCACCGACCTGCTGATCCGGGCCGGCGCGGGGCACCTGCCGGACCGGTCGGTGCGGGTGGACGCGAGCATGCGCACGTCGCTGCCGGACGTGTTCGCGGCCGGTGACTGCGCCGCGCTGCACCACCTGGTCCTGGACGGGCCGGCCTGGGTGCCGCTCGGGCCGGCCGCCAACAAGACCGGCCGGGTGGCCGGCACGGTCGCCGCCGGCGGCGCCGCGTCGTTCGGCGGCATCGTGGGCACCGCGGCGGTGAAGGTGTTCGGCCTTGAAGTGGCCCGCACCGGGCTGACCCTGGCCGAGGCGCAGGCCGCCGGGCTGGCCGCCGCCGCCACCGACGTGGTCGCACGGTCCCGGGCCAAGTACTACCCGGGCGCGCAGCCGCTGCACGTCCGGCTGGTGCACGCCCCGGACGGCCGGCTGCTCGGCGGCCAGCTGGCCGGCCGGGAAGGCGCGGCCAAGCGCATCGACGTGCTGGCCACCGCGCTGCATGCCCGCTTCACCGTGGCCGACTTGGCCGGGCTGGACCTGAGTTACGCCCCGCCGTTCGCGCCGGTGTACGACCCGGTGCTGACCGCCGCGATCAAAGCCGCCGGGCCGGCCAGGCCCGTCCCGAGCAGTGCCGGAGGAGCCCATGAGCCTGCAGCCGCCCCGCGATAAGCGGGCCAGCCTGACCGACGCGGCCGCCCTGGTCGGCGACGGGGCCACGGTCGCGCTGGGCGGCGGCCTGTCCGCCCGGCTGCCGATGGCCCTGGTCCGCGAGCTCGTCCGGCAGGGCCGCCGCAGGCTGCACCTGGTCGGGTCGGCACACAGCATCGACGTGGACCTGCTGGTGGCGGCCGGTGCGGTGCGCCGCCTGGAGGAGAGCTACGTCGGCTTCGAGCAGGATCTCGGGCTCGCCCCGGCCTACCGCCGCGCGGCCGAGGCGGGCACGATCGAGGTGGCGGAAAGCTGCTGCGCCACCATCCTGGCCCAGCTCCGGGCGGCTGAGATGGGGCTGCCGTTCCTGCCCGTCCGCGGGGTCCGCGGCTCGGACATCCTCCAGCTGCATCCCGAGTACGCCGAGATCACCTGCCCGTTCACCGGGGAGATCCTGGTCGCCGTGCCCGCGCTGCGGCCAGACGTGGCGCTGCTGCACGCGCCGGCCGGGGACCGGTACGGCAACCTGCACCTGGAGCAGCCGTACGTGCTCGACGAGCGGTTCGCCTCGGCGTCCCGGCTGGTGCTGGCGACCGTGGACGAGCTGGTGTCCACCGGCGAAGTGACCGCGGCCGGGGTGACCATCCCGGCCCACCTGGTGGCCGCGGTGACCGAGGTGCCCTACGGCGCGCACCCGTCCTCCTGCTACCCGCGGTACAGCTACGACCGGGCCCACCTGCGCGAGTACGTGTCCGCGGCCCAGTCCGGGCCCGATGACCTGGAGAAGTACGTGGGCACCTACGTCAGCGGGACCGAGGAGGACTACCGGCTGGCGGTCGGCGCCGACCGGCTGGCCGCGCTGGGCACCTGGTCCACGTCCACCGCCGCCTGGCAGGAGCTGTTTTCATGACCTGGACCATTGACGAGTGGTTCGTGGTGGCGCTGGCCCGTACCATCCGGCCCGGCCGAGACCGTGTTCCACGGGTTCGGCAGCCCGTGCGCCCAGGTGGCCATGCACGTCGCCCGGCGCACCCACGCACCGGATATGACGCTGGTCGAGGGGGCGATGTACGCGGTCAATCCCGATCCCCCGTTCATCCCGCCCACCAGCAACGACGCCAGCCTGAAGCGGGGCGCGGTGTACAGCATGCGCTTCGAGGAGTTCTTCGACGCCGCGGTCCGGGGCGACGTGGACCGGATGTTCCTGTCCGGCGGGCAGATCGACGGGTACGGCAACACCAACGTCACCGCGATCGGGCCGCCCGGCCGCCCCAAGGTGAAGCTGGGCGGCGGGGGCGGCGGCTGCAACCTGTCCGCCACCATCGGCCAGCTCACCGTGTGGACCACCCGGCACCGCTCCGGGCGGACCCTGGTGGCCGAGTGTGACTTCGTCACCGACATGGGCCACCGCACCCGGCTCGGCACCCGGGCCGAGGCCGGCTTCACCGGCGGCGGCCCGCAGTGGCTGGTCACCGAGCTGGGCGTGTTCGACTACCCGGACGGCCAGGCCCGGCTGGTGCGGATCTTCCCCGACGTCAGCGTGGCCGAGGTCCGCGCGGCCACCGGCTTCGGCCTGCACGTGGCCGGCGACCTGCGGCCGGTCCCGCCGCCGTCCGCGGCCGAGCTGGCCGCGGTGCGCTCGGCTGACCCGCTGGGGGTGCGCAAGTCCGAGTTCTCGGCCCACGAGCTGTCCCGTACGTTCACCCACCATGAGGGCCAGGCCTGCGCATGCTGACCACCCGCCGCGGCCTGGCCGCCGTGTTCGGGCCGCGCCGGGTCGCCCTGGTCGGGGCGTCCGACAAGCCCGGCTCGGTGGGACGGCTGCTGTGGGACAACCTGGCCACGTTCCCCGGCGAGGTGGTGCCGGTCAGCCCGTCCGGCCGGGTCGGCGGCCAGGCCGCCTACCCGAGCCTGGGTGACGTCCCCGGCCCGGTCGACCTGGCCGTGGTGGCCACCCCGGCCGCCACCGTGCCCGGCATCATCCGGGCCGCGGCGAGCCAGGGCGTGGCCGCCGCGGTCGTGCTCAGCGCCGGCTTCGCCGAAGCCGGGGATGAGGGCGCGAAGCTGCAGGCCGACGCGGTGGCCGCGGCCCGGGCAGGCGGCGTGCGGCTGGTCGGGCCGAACTGCTTCGGGGTGCAGAACTCGAAGCTGCCGCTGAATGCGTCCATCGCGGCCGGGCTGCCCCGCAGCGGTGGCGTCAGCATCGTCACCCAGTCCGGGTCGTACGGGATGGCCGTGCATGCGCTCGGCCAGGACGAGGGCCTGCGGGTGGCCAAGGTGCTCGCGGCGGGCAACAAGGCGGACATCAGCGACGCGGAACTGCTCGGCTACCTGCGCGACGACCCGGACACCACGGTGATCTGCCTGCTGCTGGAGTCCATCACCCAGGCCCGCGAGTTCTTCGCCGAAGCCTGCCGGACCACGTCACGCAAGCCGGTCGTCGCGGTGCTGGGCGGCCGGACCAGCGCCGGGCAGCGGGCCGCGCTGTCGCACACCGCCGCGCTGGCCACCGACGGCGCGGTCCGCGACGCCGCGCTGCGCCAGGCCGGTGTGGTCCGGGTGCGCACCGGCCTGCAGGCCCTGGACGCGGCCCGGGCGCTGTCCGGCCAGCCGGTGCCACGTGGGCCCCGGGTCGCGGTGGTCACCAACTCCGGCGGCACCGGGGTGGAACTGACCGACCTGCTGGCCGACCAGGGGCTGGTGCTGCCGGAGCTGAGCTCGCCGCTGCAGGACCGGCTGCGGGCCATCATGCCCGGCTATGCCAGCGCGCGGAACCCGGTGGACATGACCCCGGCCTGGCACCTGTTCACCACGGTGTACCCCGGGGCCATCGAGATGCTGGCCCGGTCGGGTGAGGTCGACGCGGTGGTGCCGGTGCTGCTGCAGCGGTCGGCGTCGGCCGACGTGGCGGCGGCGGTGCGGGACGCGGTCGCGCGGCTGCGGGCCGATGCGGTGCCGGTGCCGGTCTATGTGTGCTGGGTCGCGCCGCGCTCGGCTGAGGAGCATGCCGACGTGCTGCGGGACGCCGGCATCCCGGTTTTTGCCTGGCCTGGGCGCACCGCAGACGCGGTGGGCGCGGCGGTGCGGTGTGGACAGCAGATCTTTTACCGGGTCGGGGCCGGAGACGGGACCGGAGCGTCCGGGGACCCGCACCCGGCTGAACGCCTTGCGCGGGCCACCCGGACACCCCGGCTCGCGGCCGCGCTGCGCGGAGCGGCCAGGACCGGGGACGGGCTGCTCGGCTCGGAGGCCGCGCGGTCCTTGCTGGCTGAGGCCGGGATTCCGGTCATCCGGACGGTGCGGTGCTGCGGTGCCGATACGGCGGCGGTGGCGGCCGAGCGGCTCGGGTACCCGGCGGTGGTCAAGGTCGATCATCCGGAGCTGACGCACAAGAGCGACGCCGGGGGGGTCCGGCTGAACCTCACGTCGGCGGCGGACGTGGTCGGCGCGGCACAGGAAATGCTCGGGCTGGCGCACGGGGCCGCCGTGCTGGTGCAGCACCAGCATGAGGGGATCGAGGTGGTGGTGGGCGGGGTGCGGGATCCGGAGTTCGGGGCTATGGTACTGGCCGGGCTGGGCGGGGTGCTGGTCGAGACGCTGCGGGACGTGCAGTTGCGGGTCGCGCCGGTAGACGAGGCGCAGGCGCTGGCCATGCTGGAGTCGCTGCGCGGAGCGGCGGTGTTCGGCGGGCTGCGCGGCCAGCCCGCGGTGGATGTGGCCGCGGTCGCCGATGTGATCATGCGGGTCAGCGAGCTGATCGACGGCTACCCGGAGATCGCCGAGCTGGACCTGAACCCGGTGCTGGCGGACGGGACGGGGTGCGTCGCGGTGGACTGGCGGATCAGCGTGCGGTGAAGCGGGCCGGGCCGGGGCGGGGCGGGCGCACGGTCCGTCAGGCCGATTCGGACCGCAGGATGCCGGCCACCGGCTGGCGGGCGCCGGCCCGGGCCGGGATGGCGGTCAGCGCGGCCACCGCCAGCAGGGTGCCGAGGGCGGCGAGCAGGAGCCACCAGGCGGGTGGCACGGTGGTGATGCCACCGCTGTTGGCCGCCGAGAACAGCGCGATGCCCAGCGGGATGCCGGCCAGCACGCCCGGGATGGCGGACAGTACCTGGGCGGCCACCACCCCCGCGGTCACCTGCTCCGGGCTGGCTCCGAGCGCACGGGCCACGGCGGAGGCCTGGCGGGCGTCGAGCACCGTAGCCCACGCGGTGCACACCGCGTTGAGCCCGGACAGGGCCAGCAGTACTACGGTGACGACCAGCAGCATCTGGGTATCCCGGGCAATGACCGGGTCGATCAGGCCACTCCCGCTGCCGAACAGTTTCTCGTCCGCCGTGGCGTGGAACGCGAGCACAGTAACCACGCCGGTCATGGTGATCGCGATGCAGGCCGCGCTGAGCAGCGCCCGGCGGGGCCGCCGGGCCACCAGGCGCAGCCCGAACAGCAGCGGCACCGGCAGGTGGCGGGACAGCCGGATCAGCCCGGCCCGGCGGCGGGGCCGCCGCACCGGGTCGGCCAGCGCGCTGACCGTGCTGGTGCGCGCGGCCCGGATGGCGGGCCACAGCGTCGCGGCCATGGCCACCACCAGGGCCACCCCGACCACCAGCCCGGCGGTGGGCAGCGTGAGCGACGGTGCGCCGGGCGCGCCGACCAGGCCCGCGCCCGGGCTGGTGATCAGCGGCGCGGCCAGCCGGCCGATGGCCAGCCCGGCGATGGCCGCGGCCAGCGCCAGGATCAGGTTCTCGGCCATCAGCGCCAGCGTCACGATGCCCGGCGTGGCACCGACCGCTTTGAGCAGGCCGACCCGCCGGATGCGTTCCGACATCCGGCCGCCGGCCAGCACGGCCAGGGTCCCGATGGCCAGCAGCGTGGCCAGCCAGGCCCCCGGGTTCAGCACAGCCGCCTCGTCCCGGATCAGCAGGCCGTCCACGTTACGGATGTCCTGCCACGTGGTCAGGCTGGGTGCGGTGGACGTGGCGGAGTTCTCGGCGAACTGGTGGCCGTACCGGTTCACGAACGCCTGGGCCTGGCCCGGGTCGCTGAGCTTCAGGTTCAGCACGTAGCCCAGTGGGTCCGACGACGTGGCCAGCGCCTGCGCGCCGGCACGGGTGATCCAGGCCAGGCCCAGGTGCCGCGGGGAGATACCCCGCGGCCCGAACGGCAGGCCGTAGTTGCAATTGATGAAGCACATGTTCGGCATGGGCACGCTGGCCGCGGTGACCGCGGTGCCCACCACCCGGAACGGCCGGCCGTTCAGCGTGATGCGGTCGCCTAGCCCGACGCGCAGCGCCTCGGCGTACGTCCGCTCCAGCACGATGCCGCCGGCGCTGATCCAGTGGCCCGAGGTCAGCTCGGGCTGGTCCACGGCGGCCGCGGTCGGGTCGCGTCCTTCCGCTACCACCGCCGCCAGCCGCCCGCCGGCCCGGACGACCGCGGAGGCGACCGGGTAGAGCCCGCTGTGGGCGGTCACCCCGGCCGCGTGGATGAGTTCGCTGGCCGCGATCCGGACCTGCCTGGCGTTCGCCGCGATTTGTTCCGGCGAGTACTTCACCTGTCCGGGCGGGCGCGAGTGCGGCCCGAACGGCCCGGCTGTGACTGGCCCGCTGAACTGGGCGACCACGTCCGGCCCGCGGGTAGCCGCCCGGGTCTGCTGGTACGGGTGGTTGGTGACCCCGTGCAGCACCAGGCCCAGGGTGAGCACTGCGCTGGCCGCGGTGATGGCCAGCAGCAGCAGCGCGGCCTGGGTCGGCCGGCGCCGCAGGTCCCGGGCGGTCAGGCGGCCGATCAGCAGGGTACGGCCCATGGCTCAGCCCTCCAGCCCGGCGAGCGCCCCGAGGCTCCCGCTGCTGCCGCCGGTGAGCCGGGTCTCGTCCACGAACGCCCCGTCGCGCATGGTGATCAGCCGGTCCGCGGTGGCCGCGATCCGCGAGTCATGGGTGACCACGACCAGGGTCTGCCCGGCGGCGTGCAGCGTCTCGAACAGCCGGAGCACGTCCAGGGTCGCTTCGCTGTCCAGGTTCCCGGTGGGCTCGTCGGCCAGGATGACGAGTGGGTCGTTGGCCAGCGCCCGGGCCACCGCGACCCGCTGGCGCTGGCCCCCGGACAGCGCCGACGGGAGGAAGCCGCCCCGGTCGGCCAGCCCCACCTGGTCCAGCAGGCCGGCCGCCCGCCGCCGGGCCGCCCGCGGCGCGGCGCCGGCCAGCAGCGCGGGCAGCTCCACGTTCTCCACCGCGGTGAGCTCGTCCATCAGGTGGAAGGCCTGGAACACGAAGCCGACCGCGCGGCGGCGCAGCCGGGCCAGGCCCCGCTCGCTGAGCCGGTCGATGCGCTGCCCGGCCAGGTACAGCTGCCCGCCCGACGGCCGGTCCAGCCCGCCCAGCAGGTGCAGCAGGGTGGACTTGCCGCAGCCGCTGGGCCCCATCACGGCCAGCGTCTCCCCCGCGGCCACCTCCAGGCTGACGTCGTCCACCGCGCGCACCAGCGTGTCGGACGAGCCGAAGTCCTTGCGCAGTTCCCGGGCGCTCAGCACCGGCGCGCCGCCATCGTCGTTCATGATCTGCCCTTCCGGGTCGTCCAGTTCCGCTCGCACGCTTCCAGCCAGCGCAGGTCCGCCTGGAGCCGGAGCACGATGCCCTCCAGCAGCAGGGCGGCGTCGGAGCGGGCTGGCTCGGCCAGCGCCGCCCGCTGTGCGTCGCGCAGCCGCCGCAGCAGCTCGCGCCGCTGCGCGTCCACGATCGACAGGGGGTCGGCCAGCCGCGCCGCCGCGGCCGCGACCAGCTTGAGATGGAATTCCGCCAGATCGGGCCGCGGCCAGCTGACCTCGGCCAGCCAGTCGGCGACCCGCTGCTGGCCGGCCGGGGTCAGCGCGTACACCTTGCGGTCCGGCCGGTCCGGCAGCCCGGCCGTGTGCTCCACGCTGACCAGGCCGGCCTTCTCCAGCCGGGTCAGCGTGACGTAGATCTGGCCGGCGTTCATCGCGTCGCCGAGCGGGCCGAGCGCCTCCCCGAGCCGGGCCCGCAGCTCGTAACCGTGGGACGGTTCTTTCGCCAGCATGGCCAGCACGACTTCCTGCTGCACGGCCTCTCCTCTAACAGTTATCTATATAGATAACTGTTAGATAGGACGGTGTCAAGCCCGCCGGCGGGCGGATTGCGGGGGTGGCCCCGGATTCCGGAAATCTGCCCCGCCATGGGCACCGGCGGGGCCAGAACGGTCCCCGGAGACGGAAGAAACGCACTGATCAGCGGGCCTACGCTCCTGCCACCTCTGGTCCCGATGGAAGGAGCGACGATGCGCATCCACGGTCAGGACATGCTGCTGCCCGTCACCATGGTGGGCAACTACCCCAACCCCCGCTGGTATGACGGGCACGGCTTCGCCACGCTGCCCAAAGGTGAGTTCATCCACGACTCGATCAGCAAAGAGGCGTTCGAGGACGTCGTCGGCGCGATCGTGCGCGATCAGGAAGCGGCTGGCCTCGACGTGATCAGCGACGGGAAGGTCTACGGCGGGGACTCGCCGTACGGCACGATCCTGTACTACTACCTGGAGCGCATGTCGGGTTACCGGCTCTCCGGGCCGCCCATCGGGCTGCCCATCTACTCCACCCTCTTCTCCCCCACGTGTGTCGGCGAGATCAGCCGCGAGGTCCCGTTCCACCTGGTCAACCTGCGCGCGGTCCGGAAGGCGACCAGCAAGCCGGTCAAGGTCTCCTACACCGGGCTGGGCGTGATCGCCGCGGCCACCACCAACCTGCACTACAAGGACACCCGGGAAGTCGCGATGGCGCTGGCCAAGGCGTTCAACGAGGACTTCAAGGAACTCGCCGACAACGGCTGCGACATCATCCAGCTGGATGAGTTCGTCTGGCCGTACGGCATGGGTGACTGGGAGATCGATGCGCTCAACGCCGCCGTCGAGGGCGTGAACTGTGACATCTGGGTGCACACCTGCTGGGGCAACTACTCCGGCACGCCGGCCTACTTCCCGGACAACACCGAGACCGAGTTCGGCGCGTTCGTGCTGGACAAGCGGGCGTCCGACGCGCCCGCGCCGGAGCGGGCGCACGCCATCTTCCCGCACGTGAACAGCGCCAACATCACCGCGCTGAACTACGAGGTCGGCCGGACCGGGCCGGATGACCTCAAGCCGCTGTCCGAGAACAACTGGACCAAGCCGTTCGTAGCCGGGGTCATCGACGTGAAGTCCACCGTGACCGAGAGCGCGGACGAGGTCGCCGACCGGATCCGGCAGGTGCTGGAGTACGTGCCGGCCGACCGGCTGGGCCTGTCCACCGACTGCGGGCTGATCAACCTGCCCCGGATGATCGCCGCGGGCAAGCTGCGCGCCCTGCACGACGGCGCCGCCATCGTCCGGGCCGAAGTCCAGCGCTGACCCGCTGCTGCCGCCCGGCTGACCCCTCCCGGTTGGCCCCCGGGGCCCGGCTGCCCCGGGGGTCAACGAACCGGCGGAACCTCACCCCGCCAGGACAGCGAAACTGCGCGGCCCGCGTGCCTATGGTGCGGTCACACCATCGAGCGGGAGGCGCACCGTGGCCGAGTGTCCCAGCTTCCTCCGCCTGCCGGCCCGGCCGGCCAAGCCCCGGTCCCGCGGCCTGACCCACGTGCTGGACAGCGGCCTCACCCCCGGCGGCACCGAGGCATTCCTGGGCCAGGCCGGGGCGCTGGTGGACATCGTCAAGGTGGGCTGGGGCATCGGGTACGTCGACCCCACGCTGGAGGAGCGGGTCCAGATCTGCGCCGACCATGACTGCCCGGTCTCGCTGGGCGGGACGCTGCTGGAGGTGGCGGCGCGCCAGGACCGGATCGCCGAACTGCGGGACTGGGCGCTCAAGGTCGGCATGACGCACATCGAGGTGTCCAACGGGCTGCGTGCGATGCCGGAGAGCCGGAAGCACGCCCTGGTCCGCGAGCTGGCCGCGGACTTCGTGGTGCTGGCCGAGACCGGCGCCAAGACCGGCAACTACCCGCCGACGCCGACCGAGTGGGCGGCGGAGATGGCCGCCGACCTCGACGCGGGCGCGTCCTGGGTCATCGCCGAGGGCCGGGAGAGCGGCACGGTCGGGCTGTACCACGCCGACCAGGGCATCCGCGAGGACCTGGTCGCGGCCATCGTGGACCGGGTCCCCCAGGACAAGGTGATCTTCGAGGCGCCCGGGAAAGGCCAGCAGGCCTGGTTCATCCAGCATCTCGGGCCGGACGTGAACATCGGCAACGTGGCGCCCGCCGGGGTGCTCTCGCTGGAGACCCTGCGGCTCGGGCTGCGCGCCGACACTGTGCCAGCCGGCCCCGCGCCAGCCGGCCCGAGGCGGCCGGCCCCGCGCCAGCCGGCCCCGCGGCGCCCGGCGCCCGGGGCTGAGGCGGCGGGCATGATCCCGGACCCCGCGCCGAACACCATCACCCGGCCTTACCGCGGGCTGTCCGTGCAGGAGGTGGACATCCCGCTCACCCCGGCCGCGATCGACGCCCTGCTGTGCAGCCGGGAGATCTACCGGCGCACCGCCTATCTGGTGCTCCGGCACCGGGGCCAGACTGCGCTGGCCGCGGTCCGCCCGGCTGATCCCGGGCCGCTGTTCTCCCCGGTGGCCGAGCTGCGCGTGCTGTCCGGCCCGGACACCACAGTCTGGATCACCGATCCCGGGGCCGACGTGGGCAACGCCACCGCGCTGGCCCGGGTGGCCAGCGAGCACCAGCGCGACGGGATGCTGGCCTACGTGATCCAGGGCAAGTTCGAGCACGTCAACTTCATCTGGCGGCCCGCACCGGTCCAGATCCGGGTCACCGAGGTGGTGCCGCCCCAGCCGCCCAAGCTACTGGCCATGGCCGAGCAGGTGGTCGGCTACGACGAGGATCTGCCCCCGGTGGAACTGGTGCTGGACGCGGTCAACGTGCAGGACCTGATGGTGAGCCACCCGGCCGCGCACTACCTGCTGCCCTGCCGCGGCAGCGGGATCCCGCCGGCCGGCCGGGCGGTCAGCTTCCTGGACACCCACCCGGGCTACCAGCCGGACTGGCTGCTGATCGGCTGTGAGCGGTCCCGCCAGTTCTACCAGCACTTCTACCGCACCGAGCCCCGCCAGGCCGACCTGTGCCCGCGGGCCCGGGCGGCGGGCCGGCTGACGGGCTGCTGCTCACCAAGTGCTGCCTGCTGGAGCGGGGCATCGAGGTCGGCGGGACCACCGCCGTGGTGCCGTGGGGGGCGAGCCTGGACGAGGTCCGGGCCGCACTGCGGGCGCTCTGCGGCCTCCCGCCGGCCGGCCAGCCGCAGGCCACCGAGATACCGGCGGCGCCGCAGCGGGCCGGTCATGGCTAGCGGGCACCCCGCCGATTCAGCCATCTTCGGGCACCTGTGGGCCACGCCCGAGACGTCGGCGCTGTTCTCCGACGAAGGGCGGACTCAGGCCTGGCTGGACATCCTGGCCGCGCTGGCCCAGGCCCAGGCCGACACCGGGCTGATCCCGGCCGGTGCCGCGGCGGCGATCCGGGCCCACGCCGACGTGTCCGCGCTGGACCTGGACCTGGTGGCCGAGCAGACCCGGCGGACCGGGCACTCCACCCTGGGCCTGATCACGGCGCTGCGCGCCGTGCTGCCCGAGCAGGCCCGGGAATGGGTGTACTACGGGGCGACCGTGCAGGACCTGTCGGATACCTGGTTCGCGCTGGTGTTCCGGGCCATGGGGGACATCGCCGAGCGGGACGTGACCCGGATGCGGGACCGCGCGCTTGCGCTCGCCGGGCAGTACCGGGACACCCCGATGTGCGGGCGGACCCACGGGCAGCCCGGGCTGCCCGTCACGTTCGGGTTCAAGGCCGCCGTCTGGGCCGCGGAACTGGACCGGCACCTGCAGCGGCTGCGGCAGGGCCGGCTCCGGTGGGAGGTGGTCCAGCTCGGCGGCGCGCTCGGCACCATGGAGTTCTGGGGCGAGGCGGCCCTCGGCCTGCTAGCCGGGTTCGCCCGGCAGCTCGGGCTGGGGGTGCCGGTCATCCCGTGGATCACCGCCCGGGACGGGGTGGCGGAGTTCCTCTGGCTGCTGGCCGCGATGTCCGGCACGGCCGGGAAGATCGGCAACGAGGTCTACCAGCTGCAGCGGCCGGAGATCGGGGAGCTGCGGGAGTCGTTCACCCCGGGCACGGTCGGCTCGATCACCATGCCGCACAAGCGCAACCCGGAGATCTCCGAGCATCTGGTCACGCTGGCCCGGGTGATCCGGGCCCAGGCCGCCGTTGGGCTGGACGGGATGATCTGTGAGCACGAGCGGGACGGCCGGGCCTGGAAGGCGGAGTGGCTGGTGGTGCCGGAGGTCTCGATGGCGTTCGCGGCCTGCGTCGGGTCGGCGGCCCAGATGCTGGACGGGCTGCAGGCCGACCCGGAGCGGATGCTCGGCAACATCGCCGGGCACCAGGGCTACCTGCTGTCCGAACCGGTGATGCGCGCGCTGGCCGACCGGATCGGCAAGCACTCGGCGCACGAGTCCGTCTACGCCGCGGCCATGCGCGGCCTGGACGCCGGCCAGGACTTCCGCACCGCGCTGCGCGCCGACCCCCGGCTGGATCCGGTCCCGGACGACGACCTCGACCAGGCCCTGCGGGTGCAGTCGGCACTCGGCTCATGCGCCGCGTTCGTGGACCGGGTCCGCCGCTCGTGTTCCGGACCAGGCCAGTGACCGTCACCGGCCCGCAGCGGCCGGGCAGCGAGCGTGAGCCCGGCCCGCCGCGGGTCGACCTGGTGATCGGCCCGACCCCGCTGCACCAGGCGCCGCGGCTATCCCACGAGCTCGGCGTCGAGCTGTTCTTCAAACGGGATGACCTGACCGGCGCCGGGCTGGGCGGGAACAAGCTGCGCGGGCTGGAATACCTGGTCGCCGACGCGCTCGCGCAGGGCTGCGACAGCCTGGTCACCGGGGCCGGCCCGCAGTCGAACTGGACCATGCTGGCCGCGCTGGCCTGCCTGCGCTACGGGATCGAGCCGCACATCGTCTGCTACGGCACCGCCCCCGGCCGGGCCGAGGGCAACCTGCGGCTGCACCGCTGGCTGGGCGTGGATGTGCAGTTCACCGGGTCGGCCGAGCGGCCGTCGGTGGATGCGGGCATCGACGCGGTTACCGCCGGGCTGCGGGCGGCCGGCCGCCGCCCCTACCCGGTCCCCCGGGGCGGGGCCACACCGCTGGGCGCGTTCGGCTACCTGCGGGCCAGCCGGGAGCTGGCCGCCCAGCTGGCCGGGCTGGACCAGGCCCCGGCCGGGTTGTGGCTGGCCACGGGGTCGTGCGGAACCCAGGCCGGGCTGCTGGCCGGTGCCGCTCTGACCGGGGCGGCGTACCAGGTGGTGGGGGTGACGGTGAGCCGGCCGGCGGCGGAATGCCGGCCCCGGGTCCACGGCCTGGCCGGCGCGGTGGCCACGCTGGCCGGCCTGGACGGCGTCATCCCCGTCCCGGACGTCCGGGACGGCTGGATCGGCCCCGGCTACGGCATCCCGTCGGCCGCCGGGCAGGCGGCGGCCCGGCTCACCGCGGTGACCGAAGGCGTGTTCCTGGACCCGGTGTTCGGCGCCAAGGCGATGGCCGCCGTGATCAGCGAAGCACGCGCGGGCCACCTGCACGGCCCGCAGGTGTTCCTGGTCAGTGGTGGTGCGCCCACGCTGTTCGCCGGGCCGGCGCTGGACGGGGACGGGGAGCGATGAGCGGCGTGCCGCCCCCGGACGGCTATCTCGGCACCTCAGCGCGGATCACCAGCGGGCCCGCACCCGAGCTGGTCGAGGCGGGCTACGAGCTCGAAATCGGTGACGCGCCGCTGCTGCACCGCGGGCTGACCCTGGCCGACCTGGCCCACCTGGCCGAGCTGGTGGCGTGTGGCGCGCTCACCCGCGGCGAGGCGGCGCCAGTGGGCGCGGTGCTGCTGAAGCTGCTGGACGTGCCAGCCGACTGCTTCCCCTACGATCCGGTGTACGGCGACGCCTATAACAGCCGGGAGCGCGAACTGGAGCGGCAGGTGGGCCCGGCGGCCGGGTGGCTGCACCTGGGCCGGACCCGCCGCGAGGCGGGCCGCATCGCGTTCCGGCTGGCCCTGCGGGACCGGCTGCTGGGCCTGCACGCCGACGTGGCCGGCTTCGCCGGCGCGGTCGCGGGGCAGGCCGGCCGGCACGCGGGAACGCTGTGGGCCGACACCACGTACCTGCAGCCCGCCCAGCCGTCCACGTTCGGCCACTACCTGGGCGGCTTCGCCGAGCAGGCCGTCCGCAACCTGGACCGGATCGAGGCGGCCTACACCGGCACGGACGTGTCCCCGGCCGGGCCGGCGGGGCAGGTGGCACAAGGATCCCGCTGGACCGGGCCCGGCTGGCCCAGTCGCTGGGGTTCGGCGCGGCCGGGGCGCATACCCGCGACGCGATGTGGTCGGTGGACGTGCTGGCGGACGCGGTGCTGGCCGCCGCGCAGGCCGCGGCCACGCTCAGCCAGCTCGCCTCGGACCTGGAGATCTTCGCCAGCCCCGCGTTCGGCTACGTGACCCTGGACGCCTCGCTGTGCCGGGCCAGCGTGCTGATGCCGCAGAAGCGCAATCCCTATGCGCTGCCGGTACTGCGCGGCGGCGCGGGCACCCTGGCCGGCCGCTGGCCGGGCTGCTCGCTACCGGGCTGACCCCGTCGGCCCGGACCGACAACTGGCTGTACGCCTACGGGGAGGTGGCCAGCGCCGTCGAGCTCGCGGGCCGGCTGGTGCGGCTGGGCTCCGCCGTGGTCACCGGGCTGACCGTGCACGCCGACGTCCTGGCCGCCGAGGCGGTCAGCCACTTCACCGCCGCGGCCGATCTGGCCGAGGAACTGGCGCAGCGGTTCCGGCTGGACTACCGGACGGCGTACCGGGTGGTCGGCCGGGCCGTGGCGGCCGCGCTGGCTGCCGGCAGCGGCGAGCTGACCGCACCGATCGTGATGTCCGCGGCCCGGGACATCACCGGGCAGGAGATCCCGGTCACCGCGGGCCTGCTCGAGACGGTGACCGACCCGGCGGTGGTGGTGGCGGCCCGGCAGGCACCGGGGAGCGCCAGCCCGGACCGGGTCCGGCAGCATGCCCGGCGGGTGCGGCGCCGGGCCACGGCGGCGCGGCGGTGGAACGCGGCCCGCCGGGCCCGCAACGCCCAGGCTGAGGCGGACCTCATCGCCACGGTGACGGCCCTGACACGAGCCTCTGGTGGCGCGGGCTGAGGCGCGGGCTCACCTTTCCCGGATGTGGTGCAGTAGCTGACCGTTTTATCCCGGTTCGGCCGGGCCAGCCGCGTGATAGTGCCGCCGGGGGGCCGGACGGGCCGGGCGGGTCACCCGTGCCGGGCGATGCCGGCGGGGCGGAGCGGTGATCGGTTAGAACCTGGCCCGCGAAGGCTGGCCGCCATTGCGCCGCGGCGCCTGAACAGGAGAGCCATGACCGCAGAAACACCTGTTCTCGATATGCTGGCTGACGTCACCGCCGCGTCGGTGGAGCATAGTTCGCTGGCTCCGCGGGAGCTGATGCTGGCCCGGGTCGCGGCCTTGATCGCGGTGGGTGCACCGCCCGCGTCGTACCTGGCCTATGCGGGGGCGGCCGCTGATCTGGGGGTCACGGCCGAGGATCTGCAGGGCGTGATGATCGCTGTCGCGCCGGTGGCCGGCCCGGCCCGGGTGGCCGCGGCGGCTGGCCATACCCGGCGTGCCCTGGGCGTGGCGATCGTGGTGGCCGACGCCGGGCTTCCAGATGGCGGCGGGCAGGAGTAGCGGGCCCCGGATGGGGATCGGGGCCCGGCGGTGGCTGGCCCGGGCCGCGTTCGCGCTGGTGGCCGCGGCGGTGGTGCTGGTGCTGGCGGTGGCCGGGTGGCGCAGCCTGGCCATGGCCGGGCTGGCCGTGATCGGGGTGGGCGCGGTGCTGGCCGGCGGGTACTGGTTCCTGGCTCACCGGGGTGTGGTCCGCTGGCTGGCGCTCATCCTGGTCATCGCCGCGCCGGTGCTGATCGTGGTCACGTTCGCGCTGCATCACCTGCTGTGGGTGGCGGTGCTGGCCGTGCTGCTGCTGGCGGCGGCGGCCACGGCCGGCCGGATGGCGCTGCGCACCGGCGGCGGGCGGCCCCGGCCGGCCGTGGTGCCCGCGGCCCGGCCGCGGCACCCGTTCCTGATCATGAACCCGCGGTCGGGTGGCGGGAAGGTGACCAGGTTCGGGCTCGCGGAGAAGGCGGAGGCGCTGGGCGCCGAGGTGGCGCTGCTGGAGGGGCCGGGCGTGGTGGACGTGGCCGCGCTGGCCCGCCGCGCGGTGGCCGGCGGCGCGGACCTGCTCGGCGTGGCCGGCGGCGACGGCACCCAGGCGCTGGTGGCCGGCATCGCCGCCGAGCACGGCCTGCCGTTCCTGGTCATCAGCGCGGGCACCCGCAACCACTTCGCCCTCGACCTGGGCCTGGACCGCGACGACCCGGCCACCTGCCTGGACGCGCTGAGGGACGGGGAGGAACTAGAGGTCAACCTGGGCGTCATCGGCGGCCGCACGTTCGTCAACAACGCCTCCTTCGGCGCCTACGCCGAGGTGGTACGCAGCCCCGCCTACCGCGACGACAAACGCGGCACCACCTTGCAGCTGCTGCCCGCCCTGCTCACCGGCCAGCAAGGCGCCCGGCTCAGCGCCCAGGCCGGCCCGGCCCGCATCGACAGCCCGCAAGCCCTGCTGATCAGCAACAACCCCTACGGGATGGGCGACATCGCCGGGCTCGGCCGCCGCCCCCGGATCGACACCGGCACCCTCGGCGTAGTCGCCGTCCTGGTCCACAACGCCCGGCAGGCAGCCGCACTGGCCCGCCGCGGGCACGGCCACGGACTAATCGCGCTCACCGCCAGCGAAGTCGTCGTCCACGCCGACACACCGCACATCCCAGTAGGCATCGACGGCGAAACCGTGCTCATGCCAGCCCCCGTCCGGTGCCTCATCCAGCCCCGCGCACTCCGCGTCATCGTCCCCAAAAACCGCCCCGGCGTGCCCACCACCAAACCACCACTGGAATGGCCCCAACTGCGGCAGCTCGCCTCATTCCGCGCCCACCCAGACAGGACACCCGCCGCGCAGCAGCGTTAAGCCACCACCGGGATCCGCCCACCCGGCAGACGGAGAAAGCCGTCGCCGGGCGGGCACCCGGCTACCCGTCAGCTGGATGATCGTGGTCGTGACCGTCGTGGCCATGCGGATGGTCATCTGCGGCGCCGCCCGCACGGGGCGGATCGGCCGGCATTCAACAACCGGGCTGGCCGTGGTTGCCGCAGCAGTTCTGGTGCCTGCGCAGCTTGATCAGGGTATTGGACGCCGCCATCCGCATCTTGGCTGCGAACGAGGCGTCATAGGTGGCCCAGTTGGCGAACAAGGCCGCTGCGCTTGGCTGCGACCGGGATTCCTCATCGGGGCTCTGGCACATAGCCCAACCCTACGGCGGACACGATCATCGCTCCAGTGCAGCCTGCCCGCGGCCGGTGTCCCACTGCCGCTATCGGTAGCCGGGGCCGGAAACCTTCCGGTGCTCGTGAGCCGTTGACGGGACGTGGCGGAGATCGAGCGGGTCCTTGATCATGAGGTGAAAGCACTGTTCCCGGACGGCGCGGTGCTGCGGGCCGAACTGCGGCCCGGCGACGATCCGGGCCAGCTGGTCGTCCGGGTATTCATCCCCGGCACAGAAGATGTTGCCGGCTGGGCTGAGGAACACCGGGCGAGCATGGCCGAGCTGCGCCGGGAGCTTTCGCTGCGGCTGCCGTCGGCCAGGCAACTGGAGTTCACCTCCGGCGCCCCGGGCGCGGCCGTGATCAGCATGCCCGATGACGGCTCGCTGGCCGCCGAGCAGCTGCCCAGCCGGGAAATCGTGATCAGGGCGCTGGCGCTGCTCCGCGAGAACTACGTGTTCCCAGAGCTGGCCGGGCAGGTCGCCACCGCGGTTGAGGCGCGGCTCGCCGCTGGCGAGTACGACAACCTGGACGAGATCACGCTCACCGAGTTGCTGACCAGCCATCTGCAGGAGGCCAGCGGCGACCGGCACCTGCGGGTCCGGCTCGGCGGGGCTCCCGGCCGGGGGCCGCGTGAGCCGGGTGAGCCGGGACCGGGTCCTGGCCGGCCCGGCCGGGACAAGGCGGACCGGGACCGCCCGGAGCCTGCGGAGCGGGCGGCCCGACGGCTGCGGACGCGCCAGATCGGCCAGCTGGACAACTTCGGCATCCACCGCGTCGAACGCCTGGACGGCAACATCGGCTACCTGGACGTGCGCCGGATGCCGCCGCCGGAGCACGCCGGCCCGGCCATCACCGCCGCGATGGAACTGGTCGCCGGGAGCTACGCCCTCATCATCGACCTGCGGCGCAATGGCGGCGGTTCCCCACACGGGGTGGCGTTGTGGTGCAGCTACCTGATCGAGGAGCAGCCCGCGCACCTGAACGACATCTTCCACGCCGACACCGGGGAGACCAGGCAGTTCTGGTCCTACCCGTACCTGCCGGGCAGCCGCTACCTGGACCGCCCGGTGTACGTGCTGACCAGCAGCCGGACGTTCTCGGGCGGCGAGGACTTTGGTTACACGCTGCAGGCGCTGGGCCGGGCCGAGGTGATCGGCGAGGTTACCGGCGGCGGCGCCCACCCGACCCGGCCGTTCCGGATCAGCGCCGCGATCCACATCGGCATCCCGTTCGCCCGCTCGATCAACCCGGTCACCGGCACGAACTGGCAGGGTACCGGCGTGCTCCCAGACACCCCGGTACCCGCGGATCAGGCGTACAACGTCGCCTACAGCCGAGCGCTCAGGCACGTGCTCGACCTCGGCGACGTCCCGGCCCCCATCGCCGACGAGGCCCGCGACACGCTCACCACCCTCAACGGCTGATCCCAGCGCTCCGCGGCCAGGTCACGGCCGGGGCTCACCCGCCGGCCAGGTCAGCGCGGCGGACGCGGATCGCGGTGATCGCGACCACGAGAATGAGCACCGCGATCGCGGCCGCGACCAGGAAGGCCCGGTCGAAGCCAACGGCCAGCGCGTGCTGGTACGCCGCCTGCCGGATGGCGGCCGGCCGCGGCGCGGCGGCCCGGGCGCGGCCGGCCGCCCCGGCGCGGGCGGTGTCCGCGACCGCCGTCCAGGCCACGGTGCCCAGCACGGCGAGGCCGACCGAACCGCCGGCCTGCCGGCCGGCGTTGAGCAGGCTGGCCGCTACCCCGGAGTCCGACTCGGCCACCCGGGCCAGCGCGACCAGCGGCAGCGGGACGAACAGCAGGCCGAGCCCGGCCCCGGTGATCAGGATCGGGCCGAGCAGCCCGCCCGCGTACGTGCCGTGCTCGGTCAGCCGGGACAGCCAGTACAGGCCCCCGGCGCTGGCCGCGCCGCCGGCCAGCAGCAGCGGGCGCGCGCCGATCCGCGGCACGAGCGCCGTGGCGGCGCCCGAGGCGGCCAGCACCGCGACGGTCAGCGGCAGGAACGCCACCCCGGTCCGGAGCGTGGAGTAGCCCCACACGTCCTGCACGAACAAGGTGAGGAAGAAGAACACGCCGAAGATGGCGGTACCCACGCCCAGCATGATGAGGTTCGCGCCGAGCCGGTCCCGGCTGCGCAGCAGCCGCACCGGCAGCAGTGCATGGCGGCTGCGCGTCTCGATGACCGCGAACGCGGCGAGCAGGATCGCACCAGCCGTAAGCGCGGCCAGCACCGTGCCGTCGCCCCAGTGCGACGCCCCGTCGGGGCTGGTGGTGGCGTTGGACAGGCCGTAGACGAGCGCGGCTACGCCGGCCGTTCCGGTGATGGTGCCGGGCAGATCGAGACGGCCCGGCCGGCGCGCGGCGCCGGGCAGTACAGCCGCGGCGGCCAGCGCTACTGCCATGCCGATCGGCACGTTGACGAACAGCACCCAGCGCCACGACGCGTACGTTACGAGCAGGCCCCCGGCGAGCAGCCCGGCCGCGCCGCCGGCCACGCTCATCGCCGCGTACACGCCCATGACCCGGTTGCGGGGCGGCCCTTCGGGGAACGTCGTGGCGATCAGGGCCTGCGCGGTGGGCGCTACGATCGCGCCGCCCGCGCCCTGGACGGCCCGGGCCGCCAGCAGCCACGCCTGCGACGTAGCCAGGCCGCCCGCGGGGGACGCGGCCGAGAACAGCAGCAGGCCGGTGATGAACATCCGGCGCCGGCCGAGCAGGTCACCGGCCCGGCCGCCGAGCAGCAGCAGCCCGCTGAGCGACAGGGCATATGCGTTGACGACCCACTCCAGGCCGCTGCCGGAGAAGCCGAGGGCGGCCTGAATGTGCGGCAGCGCCACGTTGACGATGGTCGCGTCCAGCACCACCATCAGCTGCGCGGTCGCGATGACGAGCAGGGCCACGCCGAGGTGGCGGCGGTTGTTCCTGGCGCGGGCCGTACCGAGGGCAGGAAGCGTCGTTGTCATGCCACCGATGCTGCCGGCCGGGCGGCCCGCCGTCGTCCGGCCCAGGGAGCGTCTTCTGCCTGCTCAGCGCGGATGCGGTGGCGGTGCGGGTACGCCGCAGGGAGTAGCCGAAAATGGGTCCGGCGGGCGAACGCGGTCACCGGGCCAGCCGCGTACGCTCGGAGCATGCGCACCGATCGCGGCCGGCGGGCGTTCTACGCGGCGGGCTGGGTCGTCTCGGCCGGCGTCATGGTCGTCACGTTCCGCATCTGGCAGCTGCACGTCCGCGAGGTCGAGCAGCGCGCCGACGAGGCGGAGCGGACCAGGGACGAAGCGGCCCGCAACAGGGCCATGGAGGAACGGCTGCGGATCGCCCGTGAGCTGCACGATTCGCTGACCCACAGCATCTCCGTGATCCGGGTTCAAGCTGGCGTGGCGGTGCACCTGGCTCGCAAGCGCGGCGAGGACGTGCCGCCGGCCTCGCTGGCCATCCAGGAGGCGGGCGCGGACGCAGCACGCGAACTGCGCACCACACTCAGCGCGCTGCGCAGCGCGGAGGACGGCGACGGCAGCGGCCTGGGCCAGCTGGACAGCCTGGTGGCGCGGGCACGGGCCGCCGGTCTCCCAGTGACGGTGACCGTGACCGGCGCCGAGCGGGCGCTGCCGCCCGAAGTGGACCAGGCTGCTTACCGGATCGTGCAGGAAGCCCTCACCAACGTAAGCCGTCACGCGGGCCGGGCCAGCGCGGATGTTCAGCTGTGCTACTCACCGGACGCCGTGGCCATCAAGGTCGCCGACGACGGCCCGGGCACCAGTACCAGCGCTGGCCCCCGGCCGGCCGGCCCGGGCTGGGCATCATCGGCATGCGGGAACGGGTGACCGGGCTCGGCGGCCGGCTGCACGCCGGGCCGCAGGACGGCGGCGGCTTCCAGGTGCGCGCCGAATTCCCCACCCGGGCCCGGTCTTGATCAGGATCCTGCTGGCCGACGACCAGGCGCTGATCCGCAGCGGCATCCGGGCACTGCTCGAAGCCGAAGACGACATCGAGGTGGTCGCGGAGGCCACCGACGGGCGGCACGCGGTGACGCTGGCCGCCGAGCACCCCCGGATATCGCCCTGGTGGACATCCAGATGCCGGTGCTCCTCGCCAACCGGGAGCGGGAGGTGGTGGCCCTGGTCACGCACGGCCTGTCCAACGACGAGATCGCGGGCGCCATGCTGCTCAGCCCGGCCACGGCCAAGAGCCACGTCAGCCGGGCGATGATCAAGCTGGGCGCCCGCGACCGGGCGCAGCTCGTGGTGTTCGCCTACCAGGCCGGCCTGGTGACCCCCCGCTCCGCCGGGTGACCTGTTGACGGCGCGTCAGTCGTGACGCGGGTCGGACAGCACCACGACGGACCTGGGGTTAACGGTGACGTGGTCGCCGGCGCCTCGCGGCGCGGCGGCAGAGCGGCCGGGTGCGGCCGGGCTGTAGGTGTCGATATCGGTGCGCCACGATGCCTTTCCTCTGGTGGCGGGCAGGACGAAGTCGAGCGGTTCCCACCAGGCGTTCACCAGGACCAGGAAGTCGTCATCCAGCAGCCACGTTCCGTCTTCGGCCTGGTCCGGGTCATCGGAGCCGTCCAGGTACAACGCGATGGCCAGGGCGTTCTCGTCCGACCAGTCGGCGGCCGTCATCTCGCTGCCCGCGGGGGTGAACCAGCGCAGCTCGGATGCTTCTGCCCCGGACAGGAAACGGCGGCGGCGGAACACCGGGTGGGCCTTGCGGAGGGCGATGAGCTGCCTGGTGAAGTCCCGCAGCGCGGTGTCGGCGCTGGCCCAGTCGTACCAGGTCATCTCGTTGTCCTGGCAGTAGGCGTTGTTGTTGCCGCCCTGGGTCCGGCCCATCTCGTCGCCGCCCAGCAGCATCGGGACGCCGAAGGACAGCAGCAGGGTGGCGAGCATGGCCCGGGACTGGCGGGCGCGCAGCGCCAGGATGTCCGGGTCATCGGTCGGGCCCTCGGCGCCGCAGTTCCACGAGAAGTTGTCGCTGGTCCCGTCGCGGTTGTTCTCGCCGTTGGCCTCGTTGTGCTTGTCGTCGTAGGAGACCAGGTCGTGCAGGGTGAAGCCGTCGTGCACGGTGATCAGGTTGACCGACGAGGTGGGCCGCCGGTCGGCCGACCCGTACAGGTCCGAGGAGCCGGAGAACCGGTCGGCGAACTCGCCTATCCCGACCGGATGGCTGCGCCAGAAGTCGCGCATGCTGTCCCGGTACTTGCCGTTCCACTCCCGCCACAGCGCCGGGAACCGGCCCAGGTCGTAGCTGTCCATCTGGCCGACGTCCCACGGCTCGGCGACCAGCTTGGCTCGCGACACCAGCGGGTCCTGGGCGACCATGTCCAGGAACGCCGACACCTTGTCGAAGGCGCCCTCCTGGCGGGTCAGCGTGGGCGCCAGGTCGAACCGGAACCCGTCAGCGTGCATCTCGGTGATCCAGTAGCGCAGCGAGTCCATCATCATCTGCAGCATGATCGGGTCGCCGGCGTTCAGTGAGTTGCCGCAGCCGGTGGTGTCGTAGTAGTTGCCGGGGTTGCCGGGCTCGACCCGGTAGTAAGCCAGGTTGTCGATGCCGCGGAAGCAGAGCGTGGGGCCGTCGGGCCCGGCTTCCGCGGTGTGGTTGAACACCACATCGATGATCACTTCCAGGCCGGCCCGGTGCAGCGCGTCGACCATGGCCTGGAACTCGCCGACCTGGCCGCCTTGGCGGCCGGCCCGCACCGCGGCGGAGTACCCGTTGTGCGGCGCGAAGAAGCCGATGGTGTTGTAGCCCCAGTAGTTTGTCAGGCCCTCCGCGACCAGGAACGACTCGGGCACGTTCTGGTGCACCGGCAGCAGCTCAACGGTGGTGACGCCCAGGTCAAGCAGGTACCCGATGGCGGCTTCGTGGCCCAGGCCGGCGTAGGTCCCGCGCAGCTCGGGCGGGATGTCCGGGTGGCGCATGGTGAAGCCCTTGACGTGGACTTCGTAGACGATCGTGTCCGCGTACCGGTACCAGGGGCGGTTGTCATCCTGCCAGCCGAATGCCGGGTCCATGACCAGGCTCCGGGGGACATTCGCTGCCGAGTCCAGGGTGCTCGGCGCGTCGGGGTCGGCTGCGTCCTGGCCGAGCACCTGCGGCCCGAACGAGACCGTTCCGCTGACCGCCTTCGCATAGGGGTCGAGCAGCAGCTTGGCCGGGTTGCACCGCAGGCCCTGGGCCGGGTTGCACCGCAGGCCCTGGGCCGGGTTCCAGGGCCCGCCGACGCGGTACCCGTAGGCTTGCCCCGGGCCGATGCCGGGCACGAACGCATGCCAGACATCGGCGTCGTCATCGGCCAGCGGGATCTGGGTTTCCGTGCCGGCCGCATTCGAACAGGCACAACGTGACGCTGTCGGCGACGGACGAGGCGAGCGCGAAGTTCGTGCCCGCCAGGCCCACGTGCTCGCCGGGCGTGGCGCCCAGCGGGAACGGGCTGCCGGGCAGCACGGCCGGGCGGCCATTCGGGGTGGCCCGGGAAGCCGGGACCGCGCCGGCCGCGGTGGTGGTCTGGCTACTGGTCATGGCTGGGCTTCCTTCCGGGGGTCGCGCAGGACGTCCCCGAGGGCGCGTACGGCGCCGTGGCGGCGCAGGATCACGTCGGCGATCAGGCCGGTCCAGCCGGTCTGGTGGAAGGCGCCGATCGCGGCGCCGTTGTCGCCGTGGAAGTATTCGCTGAAGATCAGGTTGTCCTTCCAGGCCGGGTCGGTCTGCATCTTCTCGGTCCCGCCGAAGCAGGGCCGCCGCCCGTTAGCGTCCCGGGTGAACAGCGAGATCAGCCGGTCCTGCAGGTCGGCGATGATCAGGTCCAGGGTGAGCCGCTTCCCCGACCCGGTCGGGTACTCGACCTCGAAGTCGCCGCCGTAGAACCGGTAGTAGCGCTCGAGGGATTCGACCACGAGATAGTTGACTGGCATCCAGATCGGGCCGCGCCAGTTGGAGTTGCCGCCGAACATGGACGTGGTCGACTCGGCCGGCTCGTAGTCGATGGAGGACTGGTAGCCCTCGGCGTCGAACTGGTACGGATGATCACGGTGGTAGGCCGACAGGGCCCGCAGCCCGTGCGGCGACAGGAACTCGCTCTCGTCGAACAGCTTGGTGAACAGCCGCTCCAGCTGGGCCGGCCGGGCCACCGACAGCAGCAGCCGCTGGCTGCCCTTGTCGCCACGCAGTTGCGGGGTCTCGGCCAGTTTCTGGATGTCCCCGACGCCCTCCTTCTGCAGGAACCGGGTGAAGTTCTTGTTCATGGTCAGCGCGTTCTGCAGCATGTCACCGTCGATGACCCCGGCGGCCAGCGCCGGGATGATCCCGACCATGGACCGGGTCTTGACCGGGACGCTGTAGCCCGACGGGGTGACCAGCCGGTCATAGAACAGCCCGTCCGTGTCGTCCCACAGGCCCTGCTGGTCCAGGGCATTGCGGATGCCCGCGAAATGCTCCATGAACTTCAGCACCAGATCCTGGGCGTTGCGCTCGCCGGACCGGCCTAGCACGGACGCGATAGCACCCAGCGCCAGCGCGTAGGAGCCCATCCAGCCGGTGGCGTCGGACTGCTCCAGGGTGTAGCCGGCCGGCAGGTGGGAGCGGTCGATCGGGCCGATGTTGTCCAGGCCCAGGAAGCCGCCCTCGAACACGCTCTTGTCGCCCGCGTCCTCGCGGTTGACCCACCAGGTGAAGTTGACCAGCAGCTTGTCGAACACCCGGGACAGGAACTCGATGTCGTGGCCGCCGTCGATGGCGAAGACCTGCAGCGCCGCCCACGCGTGCACCGGCGGGTTGACGTCGCCGAAGTCCCACTCATAGGCCGGCAGCGCCCCCTGCGGGTGCTGGAACCACTCCCGGCAGATCAGGATCAGCTGGTACTTGGCGAACGCCGGGTCCAGGTGGGCCAGGGTGACTGTGTGGAAGGCCAGGTCCCAGGCGGCGAACCAGGGGTACTCCCACTTGTCCGGCATCGAGATGATGTCGAACCCGTCGAAGTTCCGCCACTTGGAGTTCCGCCCGTTCTTGCGCACGTCGGGCGGTTGCGGCTGGGTCGGGTCCCCGTCCAGCCACCGGGAAACGTCGTAGTAGAACAGCTGCTTGCTCCACAGCATCCCCGCGGACGCCTGCCGCAGCACCAGCGCCTCATCCGCGCTGGCGCCGGCCGGGGTCAGCTCGGCGTAGAACTCATCGGCCTCAGCCTTGCGCTGCGCCATCACCTGATCGAAGTCTTTGCCCAGCGGGTCCGCCTGCGCCTGGCTGCGCTGCTTCCCGCTGGCGGCCGGCCGCAGCCGCAGCCGCAGCTCGGCGGTCTGGCCGGGCGGCACGGTGACCTGGTACCAGAACGCGCATTTGGTCCCGGTGGCGACCGGGTTGACCGTGGCCGCGCCATGGATCACGTGGTCGTTGATGCCGTCCTTGGGATACGGCGTGACCGGCTCGGCGCCATACAACCCGGCCAGGTTGGTCTCGTTCTCGCAGAACAGCAGCTGCGGGCCGGTGCCGTCGGGGCCGGCCGCGGCGGAAAGCTCCAGGGTGCCCAGGAACGGGTGGTCGATCGTGACCGACCGGTCCCCCGATGCCCGCAGGGCCGGCCGCGGTTCGTCGTCACCCCAGGACCAGGTGTTCCGGAACCACGCGGTGGGCAGCACATGCAGCGTCTCAGCCTCCGGGCCCTTGTTGGTGACCTGGATGGCCATCAGCAGGTCATCCGGGCCGGCCTTGGCGTAGTGCACCTCAGTGACCCAGTACCGGTCATCGTTGAACGCACCAGTGTCCAGCAGTTCGTACTCGGGCTGGTACCGGCTCCGGCCGCCATTGACATCGATCAGGTCCTGATAGGGGTACGCGCCCTGCGGGTAGTGGTAGCGCCACCGGTTCCAGGCATGGCTGGGCACCGCGTCCAGATACCACCAGTACTCCTTGACATCCTCGCCGTGGTTGCCCTGCGGGCCGGTCAGCCCGAACGCCCGCTCCTTCAGGATCGGGTCCCGCCCGTTCCACAGCGCCAGGGAAAGGCACAGCCGCTGCTCGATGTCGCAGAACCCGGCCAGGCCGTCCTCACCCCACCGGTAGGCCCGGGACCGGGCCTGGTCATGTGGCAGGTAGTCCCACGCGTTGCCGTCGGCGCTGTAGTCCTCCCGCACCGTGCCCCACTGCCGCTCGCTCACATACGGCCCCCACCGGTACCAGTCGGTGTCCTGCGCGCGCAGCCCATCTTCCAGCCGCCCGAACCCAGCCACCCGATCCCGTTCAGCACTCATTGCCAGCCCCTGTCGCGTTCCGATGTACTGCTCCAACCCTGCGTCGTGCCGGCCCATGATCGTGGCGCCCGCTAACTTCAGGGTTGACCTCTATGCCCTGTCTATACGGGCAGGTGGCACGCGTTCACCACCCTAACGGGGTGATGATTACTATCCCGGCCACATTCATCGTGTCTCCCGTTTGGAGATGGTAAATAGCCCGGGGGTAGCGTGCGTAACCGGCAGATGAACGGATAGCAAACTGATCACTGACTCTTGTGCCACAGGATGCGGGAGTGACGGAAACCCACTGGTGCTGGCCTGATTCTCGCCTCGCCGTGCGTTTTCTCAGCGAGATATCTCCGGATTTCGTCGTAGTGCAGCGCAATCCGATTGAAGGCATTGCCCGGACGACCGATGGATCTCCGGGACGGTGGCCTGCGGGGGATGGGCACAGGCGGATGGTCTATGCCTGCGGGCATAGCCGGCCGGGAAAGTGTGGCCTCAGGGCAGATGCCCGCTGGTGGCGGGGTCCGTAGCGTTCAGGTGGCCAGTAATTGCTGGTGCCAGCCCGTCGCCTGACGGCGTGCGGCATCGGCTCGCCGGGACGTCCGGCCGCTACCCCGATTGGAGAAGTCAATGGATAACGCTGCCCGGATGCGCCAGCGGCTGCTCGCTCTTTCCCTCCCCGTAGCCGCCGTGCTGTACATCGGGGGTGAGGCGCTAAGCCCCAAGGGGACCGACCAGGTGCTCTCGACCACGGCCACCGCGTTCCGGGTGCTGCCCATTGCTGCGCAGCACCCGGGACAGCTCTACCTGGCCAGCTCACTCGTCCTGCTCGGGCTCGGCGCACTGGCCGTGTCGTATGGTGCGATCGCCACGCTGGTCAGGGGCCGTGGTTCGGTGCTGGCCACCATCGCCGCGCTGCTCGGCGGGCTCGGCGCGTTCTGCGGGGCCATTGTCAACGTCGTGGTCTATCCCAGCCTCGCCGCCGCCGCCACCGCGCATGTCTCCCGGGACGCGGCCGCGAAGCTGCTCGTGACGGCGTTCAATTCCGAGTTCGGCCATGTCTTCGTGTACGTCTATTTCGCCAGCGAATTCCTCGCCCCGGTGCTGATGGCGATCGCCCTGTGGCGAAGCCGGGCCGTGCCACGCTGGCTGGCGGTGCTCTTCCTGGCCGGCCTGGAAGTCGCCCAGCAGATGGGCTCGTACGGGCCGGTCGTCGTCCTGTACATGCTGCCGTTCGCGGCCGCCATGGTCCTGCTGTCCGCCCGGATCTGGCACCGGGCCGCCGCTCCGGACGACCGGAGCCGCACCCTGGAGCCGGTCTCCGTCCCGGCCTGAGAATCTGCTCCGCAGGAGCGCTGCCCAGCAACGGAACTGCGAGGATAAGACGTGGCTTTCTGGAAGCCGGCCGAAGACCCGCGAACGCGACCACCGCGTTCGTGGGCCTTCGACATCGGCTGCGCCATCGTCGCGGGCGCAGCGTCGCTGGCGCACTTCTCGTTCGGCCAGACAGCGCCCGCGGTGCACCTGCCGCTGGCGGCCAGCCTGGCCGTGGCCGTGCTGACCGCCGCGGCGCTGCCGCTGCGCCGGGTGTGGCCCGGCCCGGTGTTCCTGTGGACGCTGCTGGCCACGGCCGGGCTGGCCCAGTGGCCCGCGCACGGGACACTGTTCCCCGTCGCGCTGGCCATCGCCCTCTACACCGTGGCCGTCACGCTGCGGCCGGCCGGGGCACTGGCCGCAGCGGCGCTCATGGCCGGTGTCCTGGTTCTGGCGGTGGCGCAGGACGGCACGCGGCACTGGGGGCTGGCCATCACGGACGCGGCCGGGCTGGCCGCCGGTGTGCTGCTGGTGGGCCTGTACGTCGGCACCCGCCGGGCCTACCTGGCCGAGCTGCGCGACCGGGCGCAGCGGCTGGAGCGCGAACGCGACGCCAGCAGCGCACTGGCGGCCGCGCAGGAGCGGGCCCGTATCGCGCGGGAGATGCACGACAGCGTGGCCCATCACCTGACGGTCATCGTGGCGCTCTCTGATGGCGCCCTCCGGGCCGTCACCCGCTCACCTGCCGAGGCCAGCGATGCGATCCGCGACGTGTCCGGCACCGCCCGGCAGGCGCTGGCCGAGACCCGCCGGCTGCTGGGGGTGCTGCGGGCCAGCTCGGGCCAGGAACTCCGGCAGCCGCTGCCGGACCTGGCCGACCTGGATGATCTCGTCGCCCGCGTCCGCGCGGCCGGCCTGCCGGTCAGTTACGAACGCACCGGCACCGCCGCGGACCTGCCCACCGGCGTCCAGCTGGCCGTCTTCCGGCTCGTCCAGGAGGCCCTGACGAACACGATGAAGCACGCCGGCCCGCGCGCGAGCGCGGCGGTGCGGCTGCAGGTGTCACCGGGCGAAGTGCGGGTGGACGTGGAGGACGACGGCACCGGCGGCACCGCCCGGCCCGGCGCCGCGGGCGGCGGCCTGACCGGGATGCGCGAGCGGGTCAACGCGTTCGGCGGTGAGCTGGACTTCGGTCCCCGTGAGCCGAAGGGCTGGCGGGTCAGCGCCCGGCTCGGCCCGGACCCGGCGGCCGCGTCATGATCACCGTCCTGCTGGCGGACGACCATCCTTTGATCAGGAAGGGTTTCCGGCTCATCCTCGACGCCGAAAGCGATATCGCGGTGGCCGGTGAGGCGGGCGATGGGGCCACCGCTGTTTCCATGTGCTCCGCGCTGCGTCCCGACGTGGTGCTGATGGACGTCCGGATGCCCGGCCGGGACGGCATCGAGGCGACCCGCGACATCGTGGCCGCCGGGCTGCCGTCGAAGGTACTGATTTTGACCACGTTCGACCTGGACGACTACGTCTACGCTGGGCTGCGCGCGGGGGCCAGCGGTTTCCTGCTCAAAGACACCCAGCCCGCCGACCTGGCCGACGCGATCCGCACCATCGCCGCCGGTGACGCGGTCCTCGCGCCGGGCGCCACCCGGCGCCTCATCCGCCAGTTCACCGCCCAGCCGCCCGAGCCGCCCAGCAGCCGCCGGGCGGCCCAGATCCGGCACGCTCTCACCAGCCGTGAGCAGGACGTCTTCGCCCTGATCGCGGCGGGCATGTCTAACAGCGAAATCGCGGCCCGGCTGCACCTGTCCGGTGGCACGGTGAAGATCCACGTCGGCCGGATCCTGGCCAAGCTCGGGCTGCGTGATCGCGTCCAGGCCGTGGTGCTGGCCTACGAATCCACCCTGATCGTCCCCGGGACAGCCCCCCGGGATAGGCCAGCGGACCCGGGCTGAGCCAGCCAGCGCACCGTGGCTGCGCACTCCCCCGCCCGTCCAGCCCGCCCGGCGCCGCATGTTCCTGGCCAGGCGTGAGCCGCGCCCGCTGGCGTTAAGCGGAAGAATCCGCCGCGCCGTTACGCGCGCCCATGCACATCAGGTCATTCGACAGAAGACGGGGGTCAGGCCGGTCAGCCACGCTTGGTTGCGTCCATGCGAAGGCGCAGGCAGCCGCGTGGAGCTACGCCATCGACCACGACCTGACCCTCAAGCAGGCCGCACTAGCCAAGGGCGTCAGCGAGGACCTCTACGACAAGGTCGTCATCCCGCTCGCGCTCACCCGCCCCGGCACCGCCGACGTTCCGCCGGGCTCGGGGAAGGCCTGACATGAAGTCCGCCCCGCACCGGGGGGAGGAACGCAACTCGATGCCGGTCGGCCGGGCGACCCTGATCGCGTCGGTCGGTGGCCAGCGGGGCTAGGCCGACTGGACGAATCCCGACCATCGGCTGCGGCGGCTGCTGGCCGAGTTCATCGGGATGGCCGGGCTGACGTTCGTGCTGTCCGGCGGCGCGGCCATCCTGGCCCGCTACGGCGGCCGCGGTCTGCAGCCGTGGGAGATCGTGCTGGTCCTCTCGCTCGTTTCGGCGCTGCGGCTGGTGGTGGCGGCGTACTTCCTCAGGGACATCTCCGCGCACTTCAACCCGGCCACCACGCTGGCGTTCGCGCTGCGCCGCGACATGGGCCGGGTGATGGCCGCCGTGTACTGGGTCGTCCAGTTCGCGGCCGCCGTCTGCGGGTCGCTGCTGGCCCGGGCCTTCTTCGGCCCGGGCCCAGGAAGCGGGGGCGGCGGAAGGAACACCGATCGACCGCGCCGCCTGACAACCGATCGGCTGGGCGCCTGACAGCGGAGCAGAACGGCAGCTCACATGCCTGGCGTGTGGTTTGAGACCCGCCGGTCACTCCTGGCCCGGGCAATAGCGTCCGGAAAGCCCTGGAAGAAAGGAACCAGAAACCCCGCGCCGAGTCCATAGAACACGCCTGCGAAGAACGTGGCTTCACTGGCGCTCTCGGCCGTTGACAGATTCGTGGCGCTCAGGCTGGGACTAAGCCCGGACACCCCCTGCCAGATAATTCTGTAATCGCTTGTTATCTGCCCGGGAGGGAACATTGAGTCAATACGGTCATCGCCCAGGTCCACATTCATCAGCGTCTCAGATGTGGCCACGGAAGTCGGGAAACTGTATTGAGTAGGGATCGTGCCCGGGTCGACCTGTTCATAGCAAGCCGGGCCGGGAGTGCTGGGAGCTGAGGATGAGCTTGCCGGGGAGGGCCGGGCAGCCGGGGCAGGACTCGAGTGCAATCCTGCGCCTGGGCAGTCCGAACCGGGAGCCTGCAGGACTTCCACCAGATCAGCTATCTTCCTTGACGTCTCGCTTCGTTCCACGTACAAAGGTGTTTCCCCTGGCGCTGACTGCGCTGATGGATTCTGCTCGAGAACAGGCAACGTGACGTTAATGTTCTGGTCCTTGACCAGGCCGGGCACTCAGCTGGTGGCCCCGGTAACATCCCAGCAGGCCATGCCAATGGCGCCCGGTCTTTACCGAGACAATCGCATTTCCTTCTGACTGCCTGCCGGAGGTGCCTTCCTGGTACAGCTGCACGGTATTACGGGAAGAAACTCCAGGCTGGGCTGGGCACTGAACGACGAGTACCCAGGGATCACTGAGCGCCTTTGGCCCGGTTACCGTGACATCGAGCCTGTCGTCCTGGGGAGCGTTAGGGTACACCGTTGACTTCAATGACAGGCGAGCTGGGCTCAGCCTGGTATAGACAGTTACGGAGATCTGCCCGGCGGCTGCGCCCGACTTCGGGAAGGCATTCTGCTGCAGATGATATGCGGCCAGCGTCACAATTAAGGTCAGCACCAGGAAAATCCAGAGGTAACCCAGATTCCTGATCGTGCCCAGGGTCACCGAGTCGCGCAGTGCACGCCCAATCCTGTCTCTCATCTCCGTGGCTCTCTAGTCGTAGCTGTCCGTGGGCATGCTCGGCAACCCGCCGCCGGCTAGCACCAGATGGCGCACCTCGCGCCCCGTGCGGCGGCCCGGCAGCGCACGCGAGCCCGCAGCACGGGTACCGCACTTTCAAGTGGCCTTGCTGATGATGGCGTCCATCTCGCGGGTATTGAAAGCCCGAAGTGTGGTCGTGCGGATGTGGCCGCCTGAGCCGACTTGGAGCAGGGCCGCAAGGCCTGATTCCTCGTCTGGGAACTCGACCACAACGACTGCATCGTATTCGCCGATGGTCCACAATAGTTCGCGGACGGTGCCGCCCACTTTAGCTACCAGCTCGCGGAGATTCTCGGCCCGTTTGACACTGTGCCGGAATTCCTTGATTCCCTGCTCGGTCCAGTTTATGAGAGACACATAGGTTGACATGCTTACCCCCCTCACAGTCACAACCTGAACGGCACGAGAACCGGGCAGGTGGCGGCCACGTCACACCCTCAGTGTGATGGCCGTCAGCGCGCCGTCAAGTAAGCACGGTGCTGGCCGGTGGCTGGTGATCTGGGCTATGGCCGCAAAGCCCGGGCCGGGAGGCAACACCGGGCGCCCGGCCAGGCAGGCCGGCCCCGAATGCGGGACAGGCCGCAAACGGTTCGCCTCGTCCGGGCCGGGGGCCCGTCTTCGGGTCAGGCCGGGGGCGGGGCAGGGAACCGCCCGCAGTAGGGACAGACCCCGACCGGCTGCGGCATTCCGGCCAGATCTCCCTGGCACCAGTAACAGCGCATGCCCAGCACGGCCTGGAAGCGTTCGGGCCCGCCGCTGGCCGGCACACCATAGGACGGGTATGAGCCGGATGGCGGGTACGGGCCGGGGACCGGTGATTGCTGATACTGGAAGCGCTCGAAGGCGCTCCGGCTGCTATAGGTGTAACTATAAGTCTGCAAATTGTACTGTACTCGCTCAATGAGTCCTTCGAGCTTCTGTGCAACAGAGTCGTGTCCGTTAAGCTTCAGCTTGGCTGCCATCGGGCGCCATGCGCTGAATCTGCCAAGAAAAGAGTTGAGCTCATCGATATAGCCTTTGATCTGCTGGGCTGAAGCGTTACTCGAAGACAGACTGAAATAATTCAGCCGAGCATTGAGCTCCACTTCCTCAGCGTTGAGCCTGGCCCGCAATGACTGCTCTTCCGCATTTTCTTCCCAGGACGGGAAGGAGAAAGTGCCCATAAATGTTACTACCCCCCTGTTTGGGACCTGCCGGGGCCGCACTGTGTGGCCGCCCCGCCGACGGCTTCTGCCGGGAGCTTCCGTGCCAGACTGAAACCGTCTAGCCAATATGCGACCCAGTAATGCAAAAGTCAGTGTGGGCGCCGTATGAGGGCTTGTCAAGCCGAACGCCGCACCTCGGGCCGGCGCCATAGCCCCGCTGGCCGGCGGCTTTCAGCTGATCGTGCCCCATGGCTCAGCCGGGCCCGCCAGGCGTGCCCTGGCCTGCTTTTGCGCAGCGGTGATTCGGTGGCTTGCTACAGCTCGTTCTTGTAGATCTGGCCTGCCTTCATGATGAGCCTGAGGGTCCGGTCCGGGGTGGTGAGGACCCGGATGTCCGCCAGTGGGTTCCCGTCGATCACCAGCAGGTCGGCGAACGCGCCCGGAGCCACCACGCCCACCTGCCCTTCAAGCTGCAGCAGCCGGGCGGCGGTGCTGGTGGCGGCCCTGATCAGGTCGGCCGGAGGCTGCACCTCAGAGCGGATGATGAACTCGTCGAGCTGGTGATCATGCATGTCGGCGAACAGATCGGTGCCGTAGACGATGGGAATGCCGGCCTCGTGGGCCATGGCCAGGGCCTCCATCGCCCCGCCGATCACGGCCTGCAGCTTGGCCGCGATGACGGCCGGCAGCGCACCGTCCCGGGCCTTGCGGGCCAGGCAGTGGTAGGTCACGATCGTCGGCACGTAGAACGCGCCGTACTTCTTGAACAGCGGGATGCTGCGCGCCTCCATCAGGTTGCCGTGCTCGATGCAGCGCACACCGCACTCAAGGCCGCGGTCGATCGCCCGCGAGGTGTAAGCGTGCCCGGTCACGTAGATGTTGGCGGCGGTGGCCTCCTCCACCATCGCCCGCAGCTCCTCCAGGGAGAACTGGGTCGAGTCCACCCGGTCGCTGGGCGAGTCGACGGCACCGCTGAGGTAGACCTTGATGTGATGCGCGCCGCGCCGGACCTCCTCCCGCACCGCGCGGCGGACCTCGGGAACCCCGTCGCAGATCACGCCGATCGCCGGGGCGTAGTAGTTGTCGTCGTACACCCGGCGGCTGGGCGCCCGCCAGTCACCCGCGCCGCCGGTCTGGGTGAGCTGCTTGCCGCCATAGCGGATGCGCGGCCCGGTGAAGTAGCCCTCCTCGACGGCCCTGGCCAGCCCGGCATCGCCGCCCCCGACGTCGCGGATCGTGGTGAAACCCCGCGCGAGCATCCCCTGGAGCGCCCGCCCGGCCCGCGCCGCCACGTAGGACGGCGGCCATTCCGCCATGCCGAACAGGTCGTGGTCAACGACCGCAGGATGGGTATGCGCGTCAATCAGGCCCGGCATCACCGTCCGGCCGGCCGCGTCGAGGATGACCGCGTCCGGCGGGCCGGACAGGGCTGGCCCAACGTCTGCGATCCGGCCGTCCTCGACCACCACCGTCTGCCCGGGCACCAGTTCTGCCTGGTCCGGGTCAAGCACCGACGCGTTCCGCAGAATCGTCACTCCCATGACAACTACCTTTGCCTTTCTGCTGCCGGTTCAGCCCGCCGTGGCCAGTAACTGTCCACCGTAGAGTCGGAGCCGTCCCGGCCGCCTCGGCATCCGGCGGCCGGCGGCCGGCGGGCCGGTGGCCCGCGATCAGGTGTGGGCCGCGCTGCGCCGTTATGCGGCCACGTCGATCGGCATTCTCCGCTGATCCCGTCCACCCACCGGTGACCCTCCATCAGGAGATCCCGGCCAAGCAGGAGTCAAGCCCCCGGCTGGACGTTAAAGGCACAAATTATCTATATCAGCCCCTCTTATGACCAGGGCCCTAAAGCCTTCGGCTCAAGTTCCGACGCCACCCGAGGATGGTGTGCCACCATGTCTGCGACCGCATCCGGTGGGAATGCGGATCGGAGCATAGCGGACGAAAGGACGATGGGAGATGGTGATGGGTCGGCGACGCCCAATAAAGGTTCTTGGCGCTTTAATCGCCACCTTTGCCGTGGTCTTCGTGCCAGCGGCCGAATCGGCATTGGCGGCAAACATCTGCAAACCCAAGCTCGTCACCACTCCCAGCCGGGGGGGAGCAGTAGAGTCGGTGGTCCTTAACGACACCGGGACGCTGTCGGGCGGGATGCGCCCCACCGGGTCGGTCACGTTCAGGCTTTATGATCCGTCCGACGCCGATTGCTCGGGGACCCCGGCTTACACCCAGACGGTAACAGTGTCGGGCAACGGCTCCTACCACACCACCAACACGGCCGCGGCCAACGTGGCCGGGACCTGGAACTGGACCGCCAGCTACTCCGGTGACCACCGCAATGAGGCCACCTCGAGCAGCTGCGGCCAGGAGAAGGTGCCGGTGACCAAGGCCTCGCCGTCGCTGCGGACGACGCCGAGTCCTGGTGGCACAGCAGGCTCGGTGATCCTCAACGACACCGGAACGGTGTCGGGTGGCTATCATCCCAGCGGGTCGGTCACGTTCCGCCTCTACGGCCCCGCTGACACCAGCTGCTCCGGTACCCCGGCTTACACCCAGACGGTGACAGTGTCCGGCGACGGCTCGTATCACACCGCCAACAAGACTGCGGCCAGCACGGCCGGGGCGTGGAACTGGACCGCCAGCTACACCGGTGACTCCAGGAACAACAGTGCCTCAAGCACCTGTGGCCACGAGACGGTAACGGTGACTTCGGCTGTTCCGCAGGGCTCCTGCGAGGGCTCGGGATCAATTTCTACCCTCGTCTCGGGGAAGAACGTCATCTCATACGTTCCCAAGGGGAACTGGAGTTCCTCCGCGACAGGGATCGATGTCGTCAATGTAGAGGGCACCAGCATCACCAGCAAGCAGATTCCAACGGGATCAGACGTCATCAACTCCTGTGCGTCGAACTCGGCTACTGGGCAGACGGTCTGCACCGCAAATAACAACGATGTCTACGTGCTGAAGGGCACCGGGCTGGACCCGAGCGTCTCGCCTAATCCCCTGGTCGATGGGGGCAGCGGGTCAATCCACTTCTCCGGCGGGGTGGCAACGACGACAGGTGTGTCGATGGACGGCGCAGACAACAAAGCGCTCATCGCACTCAGCGTCGGCGATATCGGCGGATTCCAGTTCCTTAACCTGGCAACCGATAAATTCGAGCCTCCGTTCGCGACCCGGGACCCCGGCGGCGACATCTCGGAAGATCCGCTCATCGATCCGGTCCACCGGCTCATCCTGTCCGCCGCTGAAGACAACAACTACGAACTGATCAACGTGGCGAAGAGCACCTCACCACAGTTCTTCGAGCACCCGGTGCCGATCAGCAGCGGGTTTGAGCTGGATTCTTCTGCTGAGGACTGCTCAACCGGCATTATCTTCGCGCCCGCGGAATTCAGCAGCCCGTCCCAGGTGGAGATTGCAGACATCGCCAAGGCGAAATTCACCTCCGGGGCACCGGGATCCTGGACCGCCCCCAATCAGGTCCAGACGCTCACCGGCTCGTTCCTGAGCGCGGGAGCGGACGGTTCAGCGGTGGCCCAGGGAACACACACGGGTGTGGTGTCCGGAGAATTCGGTGGCGATGGCCTCACGGCCCTGGCCATGCCCACCACCTCTGGTACCGGCGCTACCCCCGCCTTCGGCAACTGGGACACCTGCCAGACGGGGAACGGTTTCTCCATGGGTGATGATCCGCACACCCTGGCCGCCTACCGGTCGCCCGACGGCGGGGATGCCATGGCCCTGCTCGTCAACCTGGGAGCCACCGAGATGGTGCGGGTGAACCTGACCGAGATGCTCAACCCCGCGGTCGTTCCCTCGCCGGGCCACATCTGCACCAGCGGGACGCTTCCGTCGAGCGTGGAGACCTTCATCCCGTTGCCATGACCCGTTAAGGAGACGGAACTACGGAGCGTGAGACCGTGGGACCCCGGTCAGGCCCCACGGTCTCACGTGTGCGTGCCGCGGGCCGCGGGCTGAGGGCTGCGGGCCGCGCTGGCGATAGTCAGGCCGGCCGGGCCGGTCCCCGCCCGGTGCCTGTCCGCCGGGGATGGCCGCCCCCCAGGGTAGGTTGGGCGATCATGCCGGACGTATCTGGTGCCATCGAGGCGGGACCGACCCACCCGCCGCGCCGTCGCCGCCGCGGGATGGCTGCGGCTGGGGCCGGCCTTCTGGTGGCCGGCTGGCTGATCGTGGCGGTGCTCGGGCTGGTCGCACTGCTGCGCCTCGTGGCCTGGGATGCGGCCGAGCCGCTGATCGTGCTCAACGCTCTGACCCTGATCGTTTACCTGCCCGCCTGGGGCGTCGCCGCCGGGGCGCTCATAGCGCGGCGCTGGTGGCTGGCCGGAGCCGCAGCT
The DNA here is from genome assembly GCA_963834515.1 of uncultured Actinomycetes bacterium. Lineage (GTDB taxonomy): Bacteria > Actinomycetota > Actinomycetes > Streptosporangiales > Streptosporangiaceae > RYN-230. Next base: position 2,004,858 of record CAWICB010000007.1, read on the forward strand.
GTCACCGTCGCCGCCCAGCTGGTGTTCGTGCTGCCCGAGCTGACCGCAGCGGCTCCCGTGCCTGAATGGGCCCGGCACGCCCCGGTGATCAAGGTGTTTGATGCGAACATTGACAGCAGCAACCGCTTCCAGGCTGGTTACGTACGGGCCATCGAGCGGGACCACCCCGACCTGGTAACTCTCGAAGAGTTCACCCCCTCGGCGCAGCAGAGCATGTCGGCCTCGGGGGTGCTGAGCAGGTTCCCCTACCGGTGCGCGGCGCCGGCCTTGGGCGCGACCGGCTTCCTGATCGCCTCCCGGCTGCGGCTGGCCGGCTGCCGGGTGCGGACCGTGTCATGGGACGGTCAATCGATGCCGTACCTGATGGAGACCACCCTGCGGTCGCCAGGCGGCCCGGTCGCCCTGCGCCTCGTGCATACGCTGGCGCCGTTCCCCTCGTCCTGGCGGGAGTGGTCGGCGGCGCTGGCCGGGGTCGGCCAGTCGGTACGCGCCGGGAGCACCAGCAACATGCTGATGATCGGAGACTTCAACGCCACCTGGGGTAACCAGGGCTTCGCTGCCCTGCTGCACGACGGGCTGACTGACGGGGCCGCGGCACGGGGGAAGGCGACTGAGATGACGTGGCCGAACGGAGCTTTGATGCCACCCTTCGTACGCATCGATCATGTGCTGACCGGCACCCGCCTGGCCGTCACTGAGATCACCGCCAGGCCGGGGTTCGGCAGCGACCACCGCTATCTGACGGCCGTGGTTGCGATCCGGGCCTGAGCGCGCCGGCTGCTGGCGGCTGAGTCAGGCTGGCGCTGGGCGGCCGTCCAGCGCAGCGAGGAATTCGGCGATGGCGGTAGCGATCTGGGCTGCCCCACGACGCGGCAGATGGTGGCCGATCTGGCTGACCAGCTGCACGCGCGCGTCGGGCAGAGCAGCTGCCAGCTGGTGGGTCGTGCCGACCGGGATGAGTGTATCCCCGGGGTCGGCGATCAGGAGCACGGGCTGGGCCACGTCCGGCAGGGCGGCGGTGAGGCCGGCCAGTTCGTGCACCAGCGCACGCTGCTCGACGAGGAAGCTGCGCCACAACGGCCCGTAATCGTGGTGCGCGTGGCCCCAGATGTGCCAGTTGACGTGCTCACCGGCGGTAATAGGCCGCCCGCGCAGCCGGGCGATGGCCGCGAGCCGGGCCCGGGCCAGCCACGGCGTCAGCCACCACGCGGTGACCGCGCATACATCCCCGGCCACCGGTGCGGCCAGCAGCCGGTCCCAGCCGGTCAGGCAGCCGGGGCCGACGCTGGCCAGCAGGACCAGCGCCTCGACACGCTCAGGCGCCAGCTGGGCTACCGACAAGGCAACCCCTCCGCCGTAGGAATGGCCGACCAGGACCGCCCGCCCGATGCCCCGCGCATCCAGCTCGGCCAGCACCGCACGAGCGCCATACCGGAAGCCGCCGGGCTGCCGGCTGGCCCCATACCCGGGCCGGTCCAGCGCCACGACCCGGAGCGCCGGCGGCAGCAGGTCAGCCACCTGCTGCCAGTCCGCGCCCGAACCCGGCTGGCCGTGCAGCAACACGACCTCATGCCTGCCCACACCAGGCGAGCTTAGACGCCCGCCCCAGCAGCAGAGTCGCGGCCGTGATTCACTCAAACCCGGACGTGCTGCCTGCCCCATGCCGCAGGATCTCGGGCTTGATGTGCGAGAAGTCGATGACCGTGGTCGGCTCGGTGCCGCAGTCGCCGGAGTCGATCACCGCATCTATGGCGTGGCCGAGCTGTCCGTCGATCTCCCACCCCTGAGTCATGGGCTCGTCCTGGCCAGGCAGCAGCAGGGTACTCGAAACGAGCGGCTCACCGAGCTCGGCCACCAGCGCCTGGGCCACCACATGCCGGGGGATCCGCACCCCCACGGTCTTCTTTCCCGGATGCTGCAACCTGCGCGGTACCTCCTTGGTCGCGGGCAGGATGAACGTATAGGCGCCCGGGGTGGCCGCCTTGATGGCCCGGAACACCCGGTTGTCGACGTACACGAACTGGCCTAGCTGGGCGAAGTCCTGGCACACCAGCGTGAGGTGGTGCCGCTCATCGAGGTGGCGGACCGACCTGATCCTCGTCATGCCGTCCTTGTTGCCAAGCTGGCAGCCCAGCGCGTAGCAGGAGTCCGTCGGGTAGGCGATCACGCCGCCGGCCCGGACGATATCGGCGATCGCAGCGATCGCCCGCCGTTGCGGGGTGGCCGGATGGATGTCGAAGTACCTGGCCATGCGACGAGCTTAGAGGGGCATCGCGCTGGCTGGCCGGTCTCTGGCCCGGCCCGGCCGGTCCCGGCCGGCACCTACGTCTTCGTCCTCAGTCGAAGACCTTATCCATGTCGCGCACCCGTTCCGGATACCGCCGCAGCAGGTAAGCCAGGTAGATAAGGCCGATCAGGAACCAGATGCCGACGACGAGCCCGGCATAGCTGATCGGGTAAGGCAGCGGCGACACGAACTTCAGCACTGACGAGCCGACGCCGACCGCCGCGGCCAGCACCGGGATGAGGATCACGGTGCCGATAGCCGGGAGCACGAGATGCAGCAGCAGGTTGAACTCGTCCCTGGCTTTACGCAGGTAGTAGCCGATGGTAGAGATATTGATCACGACGTAGATACAGAGCATCACGGCGGTGAGGATCGTCGCGAGCAACTCGAATGCGATCACAGGCCCGTAGCCAAGGGCGAGCGGGAGCGCGATCACCACCGTGGCCAGGGTCTGCACCACGATCCCCAGCACCGGGGATTCGTACCTGGGGCTGGTCCGCTCGAAAGCGGCCGGCAGCAGCCTGATCCGCCCCATCGCGTACCAGGTACGGGTCGCGGCTATCTGAGCCGAGTTACCGTTGGCGAAGAACGAGTTGACCACCGCGAGGAAGACGACCACCCAGCCGACACCCCACAGCTGCCTCGCGAACAGGATCCAGGGACTGCCGCCACCGAGTGAGCCGAGCGTGCTCAGATGCGTGGGCCCGACGTAGACGTCCGCCGCGTACGTCGTGAACAGATAGAAGATGCCGACCAGCACGCACGACCCGATCACGGCCCTCGGCACGGTCCGGCGCGGCTCCCGCGCCTCCTCGGCGAGCGGCGCGGCCGCCTCGAACCCGACGAAAGCCAGCATGACGAAGACCGAACCGGCGATCAGCCCGGACACCCCGGTGAAGCCCTTGACCGTCGCGAACTTCAGTGTGAAAACGCTGAGGGTCTGCGCGTTAGAGCCGGCCTTGACGATCATCCAGACCGACAGCACGACGAACACGACGATCTCGAAAGCACCGAGCACTACGCCGAACCAGGTGCCGAACTTGACGCCGCGGTAGCCCAGCAGCGCCGTCAGGGCCGCCGATACCAGCATGAACGTGATCCACATGGCCTTGAAGTCCCACCCGAACTCGGTGTTCAGGATGGTGCCGACGAAGTATCCGATCAGCAGGTTCACAATCGGCCCGACGAGGCCGGTGATCATCGCGTAACCCCAGCCGACCAGATAGCCCACCACCGGGTGCAGGCCCTGCGCCGGGTACGTGTAGATGCTGCCCGCGGACGGCAGGTGCTTGGCGAGCTGCCCGATCGAGCTGGCCACGATGACCGCGGCGATCAGGGTCAGCACGATGGAGAGCGGCAGCGCCCCGCCGGCAAATCCGGCCGCGACGGCCAGCGAGGTGGCCACCGCGGCACCGGGAGCCATGAACGTGACCGACTGGAACAGCACCCCGGGCAGGCCAACCGTATGCCGCGCGAGGCCGCTTCGGCCGGCGGGCGGGGCGTCAGAACGCGTCGGGGTGGGGACGTCAGGAGCAGCCATGTGGACCTACTCTCTGGTGCGGCACAGCCGGCGAGCCAGGCACGGCGACACCCCAACCATAAGTTTCCCGGGCATCCAGGACAATACCAATTTATCAGGTCGGATTACTAGACTTTTCACGCATGGTGCCCGCCCGGACTCTCGGCATGACGGTCAGGATGAAGGTATTGCTGTCTGGAAATGGCTCACTTGTTCCGCGGGTCGTCGTCCGGGTCCACGTAGTCGAGGCTGATCGGCCCGATCGCCGTCACCTGGGTGACGTACTCACCAGATCTTGCCCAGTGAAAATGAGGGGTACCGCCCGGCAGGACGATGACGGCACCCGGCGGGTAGGCCTCCAGCTTTCCGGCGTCGAACCGTTCGCCCAAGCCGATATAGAACACGCCGGACATGACCGTGTAGACCCGATCCTCCTGATGCCGGTGCGGCATCAGCTTGACACCGGATGGCACCTTGACCCGGACCACGTACGGAGCGGGCTGGGCGGTATGCCCCACAACGACGGCGAGCCGGGCCGGCGGCGGGAACGCCGGGAAGGGCTCCCAGTCGATGTCCTCGGGCAGGACCGGCCTGAAGGCGGCCTGGTCTGGCTGGTGCGTGCGCATCGTCGGTGAACCTCCCGACTCGGGGACGGACTGACCTGACGCCGATAGGAACCACCGTGTCCCTGTCATCCATCCTGTCCCAGGACAGGCCACGTCGCCTCCCGGGGCCGGCGGCTAGCTGTGCTCACCCCGCCCCAGCGCGGCCACTGACCCGACATGGTGGGCAGCCAGGACGACCTGGCCCATCCGTCTCGGCGCAGCTCAGCGCAGCATCTCGGCCGTCAGGGCGTCCGCCGCGTCGTAATCGCCACGACCCGCGGCGATCAGCGCCTGGCGGTAGCGGAGGGACCAGGTTTGCAGCAGGTACCCTTTCCCGACCAGGCGTAAGGAGGACACGGATGAAGATCAGCGGATCAGTTGCCCTGGTCACTGGAGCCAACCGCGGGCTGGGCCGGGTGTACGCCCGGGAGCTGGTCAGCCGGGGCGCAGCCCGGGTTTACGGGGCCGCGCGTGATCCAGCCGCGGTCACCGAGCCGGGCGTGACACCGGTGGCCCTCGACATCACCGACCCCGGCCGGGTGGCCCAGATGGCAAAGGACTGCCCGGACGTAAACCTGCTGGTGAACAATGCGGGGGTGCTGAAATACAGCACGTTCATCAACGCGCCAAGCCTGGATGCCGCCCGGCTCGAGATGGAGACCAACTACTTCGGCACGCTGAGCATGTGCCGCGCGTTCGCGCCGGTGCTCGCGGCCAACGGCGGTGGCGCGCTGGTCAACATGCTGTCGGTGACCAGCTTCTACACCAACCCGTTCGACGCCTCCTACGGTGCCTCGAAGGCGGCAGCGTGGTCGCTGACCAACGGCGTCCGCCTCGAACTGCACCACCAGGGCACCCTCGTGGTCGGCGTGCACGCCAGCTTCATCGACACCGACATGGCCGCCCTGACCAATGCACCTAAAGACAGCCCGGAATCGGTCGTCCAGCAGGTCTTCGATGCCGTCGAGGCCGGCCAGGTCGAGGTGCTCGCCGACGAGCGCACCCGGACCGTCAAAACAGAGCTGTCCCGCGACCAGGAGCTAATCTACCCACCAGTGCAGGAATTCTGGGATGCCGCGGTGCAGGGCCAGCAGGACCGGCCGGGCGGCTCTGATCATCCCCAGCGGATGTCGTGATGCCAGTCGGGGCCGGGAGCTGAATCGGCCGCGCAGCCCGGGATCAGCGTGGTCTTGCGGGCGCTGGTTTTCCGCTGGGGTCGTGGAGAGCCGGTGGCTGGCCACCGTCGTGCTGGCGCTGCCCGCCCAACAGGGCCAGCCGGCGGCTGCCCGGCCAGACGGCGTCTGTCAGCCAAGGACCGCGGGCAGCACGCGCCGGCCGAGGAGCTCGATGCCGTGCGCGGCCGTGAGGCCGTGGGGAGTCCCGAACTCGACGCGCGTGGCACCGGCCTCGAAAAGCGTGGCCACCTGCGTGGCCACCTGCTCCGGCGTCCCGGAGAAGGCGAACCGGTCGAGGACGGAGTCCGGTACGAGCCGTGCGGCCTCGTCGTGCTGGCCGGCGCGGGCCAGCGACTGCATCGCGGCCAGGTCCACCTCTTCCAGGTCAGGCGCTGGGTCCAGGGACGCGACAACCGGCAGGTACATGGCCACCTCGGCCCGGGCCAGCCGCCGGGCGCGGGCACTGTCGCCGTCCACGACCGTCACGGCTCCGCACACCAGCCCGGTCTCGCCCGGCGGCCGGCGGGCGCGCATCTCGCCGCGTGTCAGTGACTTCTTCGCTGGCCCCAGCAGCGCCGGGTTCGCCGTGCCGCCGATCTTGACTTCGGCGGCAAGCTCACCCGCCAAAGACATGCCGAGCGGGCCCCAGGCCCCCAGCATCAGGTCCACCTCCGCCCGCACCGGCCGGTAGGCGAGGCAAGTTCCCTGCTCCACCTGGAAGATCTCGCCGCGGTACGCGTCGTCGTTGCCGGAGAACAGGTGGCGTAGCACCCCCACCGCCTCGCGCAGCCGCCGCACCGGGCGCTCCTGGGTGACTCCCACAGCGCCGAGCCACGCCCCGCGGGCCAGCCCGAGATACGCGCGGCCGTCCGAGGCGGTGTCGAGCATGTGGAGCTGATTCGCTATCTCCAGCGGATGGAGCAGGTAGGGATTCAGGCAGGCGGGGCCGAGCCGGATACTGCGGGTGGCCCGGGCGATGGCGATCAGCGGGAGCAGTGGTGCGGGGTAGAGCAGATCGCTGTAGACGGAGATGGTCCCGAAGCCGAGCTCCTCGATCCGGGGGGCCAGGCTGGTGTAGGTCGCCAGGTCCTCGTCTGATTGCAGCGCGATGCTCAGCTCACGCCGGCCGCAGCCGGTCCTGGGGGTCATGTCAGCTCATGAAGCGTGACAGTTCGCTGGCCAGTCCGCTCGATCCGCATGATCACGCGCTCGTCCGGGTCGGGGCAGGCAACGTGCACGTCCTGTTCCAGCCAGTCCCCAGGGGGAAGCAGGCGCTGCTTCGCAGCGAGCAGCGGAAGTACCGCGGCGAGGGCGTAGACGCAGAAGAAGCGGCCGGGACGGGTGCGCAGGTGGCTGCTCTCGGTGAGCTCGAACCAGTCACCGGGCCGCATGCCGCACACCGGGCGCCCCTCGATGCGCTCGACCACGACCCGCAGGTCGTACAGCGATGCCGACTTGGCCGGACCGCGGCCCTGGGCCTCTTCCCCGGCTGGTGCCCCACCGGTCTCCCCGGCCGGCGCGCTGCCGCTGCTCATCTCACCCACGAATCATCCCGGTAGACAGCCCCGTCCTTCATCACCCAGTGCAGCGTCCGCAGCGCGGACACCGAGGCCGTGGGGTCGTCGGTCATCGCGATGAGATCCGCCCGTTTCCCGATTTCGACCGTCCCCACCGCGTCACCGATGCCAAGCCACTCGGCCGGCACCTGGGTCGCGGCGAGCAGCGCATCGCGCGGCGGCAGGCCGAACGCCTCCATGTGCTCGAGCTCGCGGACGGTAGCCGAAGTTCCCTCGGTCGTCCAGAACGGCGGGACATCACTACCCAGCATCATCGAGACGCCGGCCTCCAGCGCGATGCGGTAACTTTCCTCATGGACCGGGGCGGCACCAAGGGCCCGCTCCTGCATCCACACCGGCACCTGCATCGCGTCGAAAATGTCAGGGCACCTGGTCACCGAAAGAGTGGGCACCAGAGCAGCGCCGTGGTCGCGCATTTTCTGCGCAGCATTCCTGGTCAGCCGGTACCCGTGTTCGACGCAGTCGAGCCCAAGGTCCAGCGCCTTTTCGATTATCTCCGCCGGGCCGGCGTGAGCCGTCACTTTCCGGCCCCAGTTGTGCGCCGTGACGATCACCGCCTCAAGCTCGCCCGGCGTAAGCGGGATCGTCTCCATGGTTTCGTTCGCCCCGGCGATGCCCCCGGAAATCATGACCTTGATGAGGTCGGCACCAGCGCCAATCTGCGCCCGCGTACCGCGCGTAAACCCGGTGGGCCCGTCGCATTCGAGTGTGATTGACGACTCATGCCCGTGCCCGCCAGTGCACACCAGCGCCCGCCCGGCGGTGAAAATACGCGGCCCGGCGGTGTGCCCAGCCGCGACCGCCGACCGCAACGCGAAGTCCGTGCCTTTGCTCTCCCCCACGCACCGGACTGTGGTCACACCGCTGAGCAAGGTTTCCCGCGCGCAGCCCGCGACATAAAACGCCAGTTCATGAAGCGGCATGGCCTGGATCGAGTCGCCCAGCGGCCCGGGCAGCGCAAGGCCAAAATGAGTATGCATGTTGAACAAGCCGGCCATCAGGTACGACCCATGAAGGTCGACAACTGCGGCATCTTCGGCCGCGCTGGCCGCGGCTGCCGGCCCGATCCCCGCGATGCTGCCGTCCCGGACCACAACGTACTGGTCACGGCGCACATCGGGGCTCCGGCCGTCGAACACGTGGCAATTGACAAGGACCTTCGGTTCGCCCATGACTCCCCTCCCGCTCCCCGGCGCCTGCACTGACCACCGGCCTGGCCGGGTGGTCATCGCACCGGCTAGGTCGCTACGAGCTGGCCCGCGCCATGAGCCCGGCCGGATCGTAGACCGGCCTGCCGGCCAGCAAGGTCAGCACGACCTCAGTATCCGGCAATGCCCTGGCCGGGCACGATAGCGGGTCGGCCGCGAACGCGACCAGATCGGCGTCCATCCCGGGCCACAGTCCGCCGCGGCGCCCGGCGACTCCCAGCAGGGCCGCACCACGCCGGGTGTAGAGGTCAAAGGCGAGACTCCGCGCCATAGCCTGATCCGGCCCGATCAGGCCACCGGTACGGTCCATGCGGGTCACCATGAACCAGATATTGCGCATCGGGTCAAATGGCGGCACATCCCCGTCACTGCCCGCCGCCACCTGAACGCCAGCCGAGACCATGTCCCGTACCGGGGCCGCCGCCGCGGAATTCTCTGCGCCCCAGTAACGCCGCATCTCATCTGCGAACTCGTAGACGATACCCGGATGGGCGGATACCCCGACCCTGGATACGGCCAGGCGCCGGATCGTTTCGGGTGTGCAGTTGAGGGCGTGCTCGACGATGAGCTGCCCCGGGTCCCGAGCCAGCCCGGTAGCCAGCGCTCTTTCGTAGACGTCGAGTACCATCCGGACTGCCTGGTCACCAACCGCGTGGCAGCCAACCCCGCTGCCCTGCGCCAGCGATTCCCGCACCATGAGCCACAGGTCCGAACGGGTTACCCTGAAGGGCTCTGCGCATCCGTAGTCCGGCCCTGCCCGGCAACTGACCGCCGCGTCCGCGATCCGCCCGTCCACGAATATCTTGACGCCGGTCAGCCGCAAATAAGGATCCGCCAGGTCATCCGCTGGCATTCCCTGGATACGCTGGCGCGCCGCCCCCACATCGCTGCCTTCCGGAACGCGCCACAACAGGTCGCACCGCAACGACAGCCTGCCGTCCGCCCGGAGGGCCTGGAACAGTTCCAGCTCACCGGCGTCCACCCCCGCCTCGCGGATGGACGTGATGCCGCGCGCGTTGAAGCGCGCCAGCACCGTTGCCAGGTCGTCGCAACGCCCGGTAAGACCACGCGCCCCCGCAAGCTGGACAGCCCGGGCGATCAGGGTGTCCGACGTCACGGGCGCCGCACCGGGCGCGTCGCTCACGCCGCCCGTCACGGTCGGGCCGGCGCCTGCCGCCATGGCCTCACCATGCTTGGCCAGCACCGCCCAGGCGCGCGAGTTCAGCACGGCGAGATGACTTCCCCGCCGCAACAGGATGGGCCCGGGAACACCCAGCGCATCCAGTTCCTTCCTCGTGGGCAGCCGGCCCTCGCGCAACTGGGACTCGTGCCAGTTGCGCGCGGACACGGTCCACTCATCCGGCGAACGGCGCAGTGCGGCCGCCCGGACTGCCGCCAGCAGGGCTGCGACCGTGGTCACTTCGCGCAGGCTGACGAGCCGTGCGTCTGCCGCCGCCTGGATCGCGTGGACGTGGGTGTCGATGAACCCCGGCCCGGCACAAGCAGAACCCAGATCGACCCAGCACGCCGTTGGCCCGGCCGCCCGGCTCGCTTCCTCCCGCGTGTTCGACAGTGCCTTCACGGCGCCATTCACAATGACGATGTGCCGGAAAGAAGCACCGGAGTGATAATCAGGCCTGATCTTCCCAGCCGTCAGCACGGTCGCTGGGCCTTCCGCCATCCATCCCCCAGAGACTTAGCTGCCCACGATGCCGGTAACCCCGTCGACGATGAGGTAGACGCCGATCGCGAGGGACACGATCGCGAAGACCGCAGGGCCGGCCTTGACCAGGCGATCCCTCAGCTCGGACAAGTGCGCTTCAGCCTGCCCGGGACGCCGGGCGAAGTACACGAAGATCAGGCCGATAGTGGCCGTCGACAACAGGGCGAAGGCCAGGAAAGCAAACACGACGATGAGGAGCGCCGCATGGTGGCGCACCAGGAGCACGGCGGCGGCGGCGGTGATGGTCCACGGCTGCTCGATGATCCCGACGGTGGCTGCTTCCCACGGATGGAGCTCCTTCAGGCGGGCGGTGAACTTCTTGGTCACCCCGGAACCGGTCCTGGGCTGGTCCCGGCGTCTCCATTGCCGCCCGGCAGCGACGGTGAGGGCGGCACCGAGCAGGATCTCGATGACCTTCACGGCTGTGTCGCCGCTGCCGTGCCGAAGGGTGTCGGCTCCCCCGACCGCGTAGCTCGCGGTGAACACAATGACCAGTGAGATGCCCCACCCGAGCAAGAACGCGGCCGCGTTGACGCGTGCCTGGGCCGTCTCGAGCAGCAGGATGAACACGATGATCGTGCTCGGGGACACGCTGGCCAGCAGGCCGAGCAGCGCTATGGTGATCACCACGCTCACCCGGCGCCCCCGTTCCCGGCCCGGTGCCACGGTACCGGTGCCCAGCCGCTGACGGGCCCCATGGAAGTGACCCTAATGACCCAGACAGCACAGCCCCGGAGCCGGGGCGGGCTTCCTGGGTGGGCGTTACTCCTCGCCGATGTCGGCCAGGCTCTGGCGCAGCTCGGTGATCAGCGGATCGCCATCGGGCAAGATGCGCTGCAGGCGATCAGCCGTGTCGCGGAGCAGGGCGCGGGCGTCGCCATAGCGCCCGAGCTGCCGGTACACCTGGGCCAGCCCCGCCCGGCTGCGCAGCGTATCAGGGTGACGCGGGCCCAGCACCCGCTCGAACCCGGCCCAGGCCTGCTCACAGGCCAGCTCCGCCGCGGCCGGCTTGCCCGCCTTCTGGTAGGCGGCGCCGAGGTTGTTCCGCGCGGTAAGGGTGTCCAGGTGATCGGGCCCAAGGACCCGTTCCCGGTCGGCCACCACCCGCCGGTAGGTCGCGACTGCCTCTTTGGCCCGGCCGCTGGCCAGGTAAGCGTCGGCCAGGCCGTGACGCGTAGTCATCGTCTGCGGGTGCCGGGCTCCCTGGGCATGCTCCCGGTCGGCCAGCGTGCGCCGGTAGAGATTGATGGCGTCGGAGTACTGGCCCGCAGCCAGGTAGGCGGCGGCGAGCTCGTCCCGCGCGCCGAGCGTGTCGGCATGCCCGGGCCCGCCGACCTGCTCGGATTGGGCCACCGCGCGCTCAAGAACGGAGATTGCAGCCGGGACCTGGAGCGCCGCCATGAGGGCGTGGCCCAGCCGGCGCCGCGCCTCGATCACGTCACGGTGATCCGGCCCGAGCTTGTGGGTCAGCCTGTCGAGGACCCACTGGAACCACGGGATGGCGTCGGCCGCGCGCCCGGCCGCAAGGTAGGCGTCGGCCAGCCGCTGCCCGGCCAGCGCCGTATCCGGGTGCTCGCCGCCGAGCAAGCGGCCGCTCGTCGTGGCCAGGTCACGCCAGTGGTCCACCGCAGGCCCGGTCAGGCGGGCCCGGTCCAGGCTGTCCCCGGCCCGCACCAGCACAGGATGGCACCCGCCGGCCCACAGCCGGTCCCCGGCGATCCGCCGGAGGGTCGCCACGCACGACCGCAGGCCGGAGACAGGCCAGCCCGGCTGCTCCTGTTCTGGCCAGGCCTGGAGCAGCGCGTCCGCGGCCGAACGCGCCGCTTGATCTGGCATGCCCTCGGGCATCGCGGCCCGCATGGCCGCCTGCAGCACCGGGCTGATCCGGACGGCCGGCGGTGCGGCCACCGGCTCGACGGTCAGCAGGCCGGCCTGTTCCAGGGCCGCCAGCGCCGCGCGGGCGCTCTCGCTGTCGGCCGGGACATCACCGCCGCCCGCGAGGAACTCGCCTGCCGCAGGAGCCACGAGGATGGTTTCGGGGATGCCGTACCCGTCCAGCAGCCCAGCCAGGGCCAGCAGCAACTGGGCCGATCGGCCTGGCGCCAGCTGATCCGCCCGTCCGAGCGAGAACGTCCATGTCACCGCGGCTGCTGGCGGCTGTGCGCTGGACGATCCCGCCAGCTGCTCCTTCCGGCGCACGAAATGGGACCGGTACTCACGGCACGACAGCGGGGCGTTGGCGATCAGCGCACTGGCCTGGGCCAGTGCGACCGGCTCCAAGTCCAGGTCCTGAGCTAGTTCGATCACACCGTGCCGCTTGTCCGGGTCGGCGGCCAGGCGCCCGCTCAGATAGGTGATGGCCTCACGCAGGCTGAACGGCCCGAGCGGCACGATCCGCACGCCGCTCGGGACGGCCGCGGCGTGGGCGGAGGTCACCAGCACCCGGCCCGCCGGGCCGGCCGGCCACAGACCCTCCAGGTTCGCCGGGTCGGACAGGTCGTCGAATACCACCAGCCATGAACGGCTGGTCTCGGCCAGCCAGCTGAGGAACTGGGCAGCGACCGACTCAGCGCTGCTCGCCTGATCCCGGCCGGTCACGGCGGCCGTCGCCGCGGCATAGCCGGACAGCACCGAGGCCCGGCTCGTGGCGTCGATCCAGACCAGCAGGTCTACACCGCCTGATTGCCACAGCGACTCGGCGAAGGCCGCGGCGAGCTGGGTCTTGCCCGACGACCTCAGCCAGTCCTGTGCATCGGGAGCCGCCAGCGGGCCGGGGTCGGTAGCCGGTGCCGCCGCCCGATGGGGGACGAGCGCAACCGCGGCCCCGGCCGGCAGCGCAGCCGTCAGGCCGGGGGACGTCTCCAGCCGGGCAATAAACCCGTCGGCCAGCGCCGGCATCATGCCGGACCGGATGGGCCAGGACGGCCGGCCGGGAACCGCGCCGCTCACGGCGGGCTGCCCACGGCCCGCCGTATGCGGGCCGCACAGGCGCGGCCGAGCCGAAGAGGCACGATTCCTTTTCCCGCTTCCCGCGTCCGAGTCCGCCTTGGCCGGCGAAATCCGCTGGTGGCCGGACTGGCCATCATGCCCTAGCCTGCCAATTAACAGCGAGGATAGGCAATCCCCTGCAGTGCCTGGACCATCTCCCGGGCCGGGCGGTATCCGGATGCGGCCCGGCTGGTAAGGCCGCGGGCCGATGTCTGGTGGCGGCCGGCCCAGCGGCAGCCTGGCTCACAGCGAGTCCGGGTCAACCATGAGCACGGGAGTGGTCCTGGAGAGCGTTTCTCTGCGGAAGAAGGCGGGGGCGGTGGCGTGCATGAAGGCAAAGCCGATCACCCCGGCCAGTGCGGCCAGGAACGCGATGATGAAGACACCGCCGATCTGCCAGTGCAGGACTGGCACCGTCCACTTTGTGTAGCTGTTGGACGCGACCCAGTCGCTCTGCAAGCTGTAGAAGCCAGCCGCGTACATGATCAGGCCGCCCAGCCCAGGCAGGATGCCGCGCATCCACAGATTCCAGGCGCTGCTGGTCAGCGTGGCCCGGTAGTACCAGACACAGGAGAACGCAGTCAGCCCATAGTAGAACGCGATGTACAGGCCAATCGCGGTGACCGCGTCAGCGATCGGGTTACCGCCAGAGATGTAGTTCAGCGGGACGTACAGGAGGATCGAGATCGCGCCCATCACGAGGGTGGACACCGTCGGGGTCAGGTACCTGGGGTGGATCTTGGCGAAGGATTCGGGCAGCGCGCCGTAGGCGGCCATCGACAGCGTTGTGCGGGCGGTCGGCAAGATCGTGGTCTGGGTCGAGGCAGCGGCCGAGCTGAGCACCATCAGGATCAGGAGCCGGGACAAGACCGTGCCGAGCCCGGAGTTGCCGAAGATCGCGCCCCCGGTTACCGACAGCACGTCGAACTGGTGCGCCGGATTCGTCAGCCCGACGCCCTTGCTGCCGATGCCGGCGAACGCCTGCACCGAGACGATCACGATCACGTACGTGATGAGCAGCAGGACCGTTGAGATGATCGCCGCCCGGCCCGGCGTCCGGGACTTGTTCGACGTCTCCTCATTCACCGACAAGGCGGTGTCCCAGCCCCAGTAGATGAACAGCATCAAGATGATCCCGGACACAAAGGCCGAGACGGGCAGGTGCGACGGCGACAGCCAGCTGAAGCTCGGGTGCAGGGACCCTGGCGGCGGGTGACTGCCCAGCACCCGGACCAGCGCCGTGACCGACATGACCAGCAGCAAGATGATCTCGATGGACAGCAGCGCCTTCTGGAAGTTGGCCGAGACCTCGATGCCGCGGTAGCAGATGTAGGTCATCGCGACGATCCACAGGATGCCGACCAGCAGCACCCAGCCGCTGGAGGCGTTGCTACCGATCGAGCTGTTCGGTCCCTGGAAGAGGAAGAACAGGTACTGCCCGGCCACCTGGGCCAGGCTGGCCATGACCAGGACATCGGCCGCCACGACGCCCCAGCCGCCGGCCCAGCCGGTTTTCGGCCCGAACGCGCGGGCCGACCAGATGAACGTGGTCCCGCAGTCAGGATCGGCCTTGTTCAGCTCGCTGAAGCCAATCGAGCACAGCAGCATGGGCACGAACGCCAGCACGGCGATCAGCGGGGACTTCAGCCCGACGGCAGCCACCACGAAGAACAGCGTCGCGGCCAGGCTGTAGGCCGGGGCGGTCGAGGCCACCCCCATGACCACGCTGGATACCAGGCCCAGAGCACCTGTCTTGAGGCCCTTATCCCTGGGCTCCTGCACTGGCCGCAGGCCAGGTCTGAAGATGGCCACGGCCCACCCACCCGATCGTGCTGTGATTCCGCCTGGTCGTAGGAGACGCAAGCGCGAGACGATCCAGGCTACTTCGGGCCGCTGCTCGGCGGATGGCAATCCGGACATTCTGGCCGGAACGGCACCGCTCCCAGCGGGCCGGCCGCCTACGCGCGCCGGATTGGGCGGGCCGGCCGGGCTCCTCATTCACCGGTATCGGGTTTCATCGTCGCCGGAGCGGTCTGGGTCAGATAGACGACTCCGACGCACATCACCGCGAAGGCGATCGCTGCCACGGCCAGTACCGCGGCGTCAGGCTTGAAATGCTCGTCGAACAGCCACACGCTCAGGGCGATACTGATGATCGGGTCGACGATCACCAAGAACGGCTGGGAGACCCGCAGCGGCCCGACGTGAAGCGCCACCTGCTGCAGGAAGGTGCCTGCCGCACCCCCCACGGCCAGGGCGTACACAGGCCAGCGGGCGAACATTCCGGTCACGCCGAACTGGCTGAGCGTGTCCGTTGTGGCCTTGATGACCGTCGCCTCGAGCGCCCAGATGGTCGCCGCCGCCGCGGCGTACAGCGCCGCGCGCTGGCCTGGGGATCCTCGTTGCGCCGCGACGGCCAGGACGGCAGCAGCGGCGCCACAGCTCACTGCGGCCACGATCCAGTGCTGGCTCGTCGGGGTGGGATGGCCACCTTCAGGTTCCCCGGCGACGATGAACACGGCCAGGCCAACGCAGGTCAGAGCGGCGGCGACCCACGTGATCGGGCGGATGGTCTGGTGAATCCAGAACCGGCGCAGCACGAGCGCGAACACGAGTTCGGTGACCAGAAGCGGCTGCACGACCGAGATCAGGCCATCGTGCAGGGCGAGCGCCTGGAACAGGAACGCTCCCGCCAGGGCTACCCAGCCGAAAAGCCACAGCGGATTGCGGAACAAGTACACGACCACCCGCCAGCCCGACGACCGGCGCGGACCCGCAGTGCTGGCTATGTGCTGAGTGCTGACGCTGGCCGCGTTAGACAAAGCAGCGAGCAGCGCGAACACGACGGCCATGCTGGCCACCCTAGAGCTCCCGCACCGGGCCACCCCGCGCGCCGGGCTCCATCGGGCCGGCCAGACGGGACTTTGGGACCTGCCCGGGCCGGGGCATACCGTCTAGATTCGGCTCATGTCCCTTAGGCACGACCCGCATTCCCGGCGGGCCGGCAATTCGCTGGCCGAATTCGAGCGCGATCTGGCTGACAACCTCTGTTACGAGCGGGGCACGACTGCCGAATCGGCAAGCGCCCAGGATACGTACTGGACTCTGGCGGTAACCATCCGTGACCGGCTGGCCGACCGGCGGGCCCGGACGGCCGAGGCGCACTATAACGCCAACCCGAAGTTCGTCTACTACCTGTCCGCCGAGTACATGCTGGGCCGCCAGCTCGCCCAGAACACGATGTACAGCGGGGCCACCGAACTGGCCCGCCAGGCGCTGGCGCGCATCGGCTGGTCCGCGGCCGACATGGACGCCCTGGATGTCGAACCCGGCCTGGGCACCGGGGGCCTGGGCAGGCTGGCCGCCTGCCTGCTGGACTCGCTGGCGACCCTGGACATACCGGCGGTGGGTTACGGCATCCGGTATGAGTTCGGGATCTTCAAGCAGGTCATCGAGAACGGCTACCAGGTGGAGCATCCAGATGACTGGACGTTCTACGGCAACCCGTGGGAGTTTCCCGCCCCCGATGACCGCCAGGTCGTCGGGTTCTACGGCCGCACTGAGCCGGCCCCGGATGACCCGCTCGGTATCCGGCGGCGCTGGGTGCCCGACGAGACGGTGCTCGGCGAGCCCAGCCACATGCTGGTCCCCGGGTACGGGACTGGGACAGTCAACATCCTCCGGCTCTGGCAGGCCCGGGCTGGCCCGGAGTCCTTCGATCTGGGCCTGTTCAACGCGGGCCACTACGCGGAGGCCGTGGAAGCGCGGATGCGCTCGGAGAACCTGACCAAGGTGCTGTACCCCAGTGACAGCACGCCGGCCGGCCAGGAGCTGCGGCTCAAGCAGCAGTACTTCCTGGTCTGCTGCTCACTGCGGGACATCATCCGCCGGTTCCAGTTCCGCAACAGTGACTGGGACGCCTTCCCCGGGAAGGTCGCCGTCCAGCTGAACGACACCCACCCGGTGCTGGCCATCCCCGAGCTGATGCGCCTGCTGGTGGACGAGAACGGGATCAGCTGGGAGCAGGCCTGGGAGATCACCCGGCACACCTTCGCCTACACCTGTCACACCCTGCTGCCCGAGGCCCTCGAGACCTGGCCAGTGCCGATGTTCGAGCGGCTGCTGCCCCGGCACATGGAGATCATCTACGCCATAAATGAGCGCTTCCTGGAGGATGTGCGCGCCCGTTTCCCGGGCCAGGACGAGCGCATCGCCGGGATGTCGCTGGTCCAGGAGGGCCCTGACCGCCGGGTGCGGATGGCGAACCTGGCCGCGACCGGCAGCTTCGCGGTCAACGGGGTGGCGGAACTGCAGTCGCGGCTACTCACGGAGACCACGCTGCGCGACTTCGCTGAGCTGTGGCCGGACAAGTTCCGGAACAAGACCAACGGGGTCAGCCCGCGCCGGTTCCTGCTGCTAGCCAACCCGCGCCTGTCCAGCCTGATCACCGCCCGGCTCGGCGACCAGCGATGGCTGACCGACCTGGACCGGCTGGCCGAACTCGAGGCGTTTGCTGGTGATGCCGAGTTCCAGGCGCAGTGGCGCGAGGTGAAGCAGCTGAACAAGGCCGACCTGGCGGCCCTCGCGCAGGCCACCACGGGCGTAACCATCGATCCCAGCTCCTTGTTCGACGTCATGGCCAAGCGGCTGCATGAATACAAACGGCAGCTCCTCAAACTGCTGCACGTGGTCACCCTGTACAACCGGATCAAGGCCGATCCGGCCGCCGCTGTCACGCCGTACACGATGATCTTCGCGGCCAAGGCGGCGCCCAGCTACCAGCAGGCCAAGCGCATCATCAAGCTGATCAACTCAGTCGCGGCCGTGGTCAACAGCGACCCCGACGTGGCCGGCCGGGTCAAGGTCGTCTTCGTGCCCGACTACAGCGTCTCGAACAGCGAGCTGATCGTGGCCGCCGGCAACATCTCCGAGCAGATCTCGCTGGCCGGCAAGGAAGCCTCCGGCACCGGCAACATGAAACTGGCCCTCAACGGGGCGCTCACCGTCGGCACTCTGGACGGGGCCAACATCGAGATCCGCGACCGGGTCGGGGCGGGCAACTTCTTCCTTTTCGGCCTCACGGCGGAGCAGGCCACCGCCCTCCGCCAGGACGGCTACTCCCCGGATGAGTACTACCGGGCGGACGCTGAGCTCAAGGCGGCCATCGATACCCTCGCCTCGGACGCCTTCTCCGGTGGGGACCACGGCACCGTCCAGCCGCTCATCGACTCGCTGCTGGGCTGGGATGAGTACCTGATCCTGGCCGACTACAGGTCCTACATCGACTGTCACGACCGGGCGGCCGGGCCGGCCTGGGCCGACCAGGACCGGTGGACCGAGATGTCCATCCTGAACGCCGCGCGCTCCGGGTTCTTCTCCTCTGACCGGACGATCGTCGAATACTGCCGCGACATCTGGCAGGCTCATCCAGTCCCGGTACGGCCGGACGCGGACGGCCTCGCGCCGGGTTCCTGACCGGCGGCTGCCCCGGCCGTCCCGGTCAGCGCTGGGTGATGACGGTGGTCACCGGCAGCCCGAACCGGCGCTCCGCCTGCCGGGGCAGATCGGCTCCCAGCCAGCGGGAGAACGGCTGGGGCAGGGTGGCCACGATGATCTCGTCGAACTGGTGATCGGCGAGCACCTGCTCCATGGCCTCGAGCGGGCTGGAGCTGCCCAGGACGCTCTGCACCGGGACGCCCTGCGCGGTGAGGCTGGCCAGCATCTCGCCGAGACGCTGCCGGGCCTGCGCGGTCGCCTGCTCGTCGGTGGCCGGTGGCGCGTAGTCCGTCACCCACCACCACATGCCCGGCGGGGGCAGGACGGCGCCCACCGCCACGGCGTCGTAGTGGGCCGCCTTCGTGTTCGGGACCAGCACGAAGAACGAGCAGGGCCCCTCGCTGATCCGCTTGCGGAGCTCGTCCTGCAGCTCAGCCCGGTGCAGGGTCTGGTTCGCGACCACGAGGTACCTGCGCATGCCGATCACCGCTTCATGATGTTCCGCGCACGCCAGGAACTTCCCCGGCACCAGAACGGCCGGTCACCCGCCGCGCGGTCCCTACCGTCCACCATGACGGCCCGGCTGGCCGCCGGCAAGGCGCCGAAAGTCCCATTCTGCGCTGGAGCAGCTCACCGGATTCGGCTCACTGGTCGTTCCGGACGCCGCGCTCTGGCCGGTGAGCTTGCTGGCCGGATACCGGGACCATGGACCGGGCCGCTTCATCGAGGGCGCGGATGCGTGGATTCTCCCGGCTGGTACACCAGACCAGGCCGAGAGGTATCGGGGGCAGGTCATCGATGGGGACGAGGACGACGTCGTCGCGGTCGAAGATCGGGACGGTGGAGCTGGTCGGGTGAACGATGCACCCGCGGGCCACGAACGAGAGGATCTCGTTGATGGTCCGCACTGGCTGGGTGCGGCGGATCGGGTGCCCTGAGGGCGTACGCGGGGGGACGAGCAGGTCGTAGACCGCCGAGGGAGTGGACGGAGGGAACAATGCCACCTCTTCGTCGGCGAGATCTTCTATGGATACGGTGCTCCTGCCGGCCAGGCGATGCGATGGGGCTACGGCGAGCGCCCGGTCATAGTGGGCAAATACAGCACCCGCGGTGAGATCGGGTTCGTCGACGGCCAGCCAGTTGCACAGGACGTCGATATCGCCCCGGCGTAGTGCCCGGTAGGCATCGAAGGTCTCGACTTCCTGGAGACGGACCTCGCAGTCGGGATAACGGGCACGGAATGCCGCGGCGAGCCGGCTGAGCGCCGGCCCCTCGGTGGTGAGCACGAATCCGATGCGCAGCAGCCCGCGGATGTCCCTGGACAGATAGCTCGTCTCGGCCAGGGCATGTTCCAGGGCCGCCAGCGCGGGGGTGAGCTTGATGCGGAGATCCTCGCCGGCCGGAGTGAGGTTGACCTGGCGGCTCGTCCGGTAGAAGAGCCTGACTCCGAGACGGGACTCCAGGACGCGCACGGCTTCGCTCACGCCCGGCTGGGAGATCCCCATCCGCTCAGCCGTGCGGCCGAAGTGCAGCTCGCCGGCGAGCATCAGGAAGATCCGGAGCTCACGCAGCTCAATGTCTCGCCACATCGATCAGAAACTCTAATCGATCCGATCAGTGATCTCCCATTGATCGGCCGCTTCCAGCGCCGCAGATTGGGGCCATAGGCGGGACAGGCTCGGAAGGGCGGGGCGTTGATTCTGGTCATCGGAGGTCGCAGCAAGATAGGCACAGCGCTGATCGGCAGGCTGCTGGAAAGGGACCAGCAGGTGCGGGTGCTGGTCCGCGCCGGTGAGCCCGCAGCTGGCCTGGCGGCGGCCGAGGTGGTCACCGCCGACCTGGCGGACGAGGGCTCGCTGGTGGCGGCGATGGAGGGGATCGAGAAGGTGTTCTTGCTCTCCAGCCCTCACCCCGATGCGATCCGCTGGCATCGCAACGCCATCGACGCGGCTCGCAGGACGGATGTACGGCTGCTGGTGCGCAGCTCGATCCTCGGAGCCGACCGGCAGTCCCCGGCGGAGTTCATCGGCGCCCACACCGCCTGCGATCGTTACCTCGAAGATTCCGGGCTCCCCCATGTGATCGTGCGCCCCAACTTCTTTCTGCAGAACATTCCTGCGTCGCTGATCCCCTCCATCGACGCGTCCGGGACCTTCTACGCCGACGCCGGCGAGGCGCGGATCAGCATGGTCGACACCCGCGACGTCGGTGCGGTGGCCGCTGTTGTGCTCACCGAGCCCGGGCACGCCGGCGCTCACTACGACGTAACCGGTCCCGAGGCCATCTCCCATGGCGATGTCGCCGACAAGCTCACCCGCGTGCTGGGACGCCAGATCACTTATGTCGATGCACCCGACGAGGCGGTACGTGACGCGCTTCTCGGCGCCGGCCTGGGTGCGTGGTTCGCGGACGCGCTGGTCGGCCTGTACCAGGACTACCGGCGCTCAGGGCCAAGCGGCTACGCGGCCCAGATCACCGACACCGTCGAGCGGCTCACCGGCCACCAGGCCCGCTCGCTGGACGACCTGCTGGCCGAGATCGCACCCGGTCTTTGAGCAGCTCCGGGTGCAGTTACTCAGATGGCGTTCCTCGCCCGGACCGCTGAGAGGAACGAGGCGTAGCTCCAGGACAGGTTGCTGACGCTCTTCTCGTAGCCGGATGTGGCATCGAACTGTTCGCTGAGCTCGAGATTATCGCTGTGGAAAATGATCGCCTTCAGCATCTGATCGCCGGCGCCCTGCAACGCCGCGGCGGCCGCGGCCGGCGTGGCCGACGCGCTGACCCCGGCCTGGCTGAAAAAGCTGGCCGAAAGATCGTCCAGCGGCACCACCCCGGCGGCGCTGATCTGCTGCGCCAGCCGGTAGTAGAGCTCGGCGAAGTTGGCCGTGGACACGGCCCAGGGGTGATCACCTACCTGCGCATCGGTGTCACCGTCATAAACGTCCCCTGGATAGCGGCCCAGCATGGGGCCGATGCCACGTTGCTGATCGGCCCCGTTGATCGGGTAAAAGTACGCCGAGGCCGGGTCAGCCCACTGGCTGCGCAGCAGCGCGGCCGTGGCCAGCAGCTTGGTGTCGGTGACTGAGACGGCGCCGTAGATCGCCGCCATGACGATGTCGATGTTGGGGTCATAGGGGGCTCGGTAATCGGCTGGGACAGGCAGCATCGACTGGTAGTACTGACCGTTCCAGTGACTTTGCAGCGCGTCCTGCAGCCACCCGGTAGCGGCGCTCAGCCAGCCCGGGACCGGGATCCCGAGGTTGCTGGCCGTGATGGCCTGCAAACATTGCAGCTGGACCGAGCGCGCGAAGAACGAGGCGCCGTACTCCTCCTCCCACAGGTTGTACGTCTCACCCTGATAGGCGTTCTGCAGGAAGTTCAGGTTGGCTGCGATCAGCGCCTGCGCCACGGCCTGCGCCGGCGCGTCGAGCTGGGCGAACAGCAGCAAGATGGCCAGCGTCTGCAAGGCCGGCCCGTCAGTCTGGTCGGTCCAGTTCCGCGGAGTGCCGTTGATTAAGAACGCGGCACGGTCGAAGTCTCCACCTGAGTTCTGGCAGATTTGCGCGAACTGCACATAGTCGATTAGCGGCTGGCTGGTGGGAAGCGTGCCCGCCGCCAGCTCGATCGCGACGATCGCCGCGTCACGGGTCCAGTTGTAGACATAGTCCTGCGACACGTGCGTAAGGCTGTTCTCCCACGACGGCGAGGCGAGCACACACCCTGGCTGCGACAGGACACCCGCATTCACCGGGTCCTCGAACACGAACCCGTCCGACGCCACGTTGCGGAGCATCAGCCAGAACATGTACTGGGCGACCGTCGTCAGATTCGACTGCGCCAGCGCTGGCCGCACCAGGCTGTACTGCAATGCCGCCATCCCAGGACCCCCATTGTCGCTGAAGCGAGCCTAACCCGGGAAGGGATCCAGTGCGCTGTCCCGCCGCGCCAGGTGCCTGCCGCTGGGACCCTCCGCCTCCGGCGTAGTGCCGCAGCGTCGCGTGGTAGAGCGGTATAGCCGTCTCTGGACGAGCCTGTGACTTAATTCCGTGCGAAGGTAGCTGTATGAGGAAATTTGTCATCATGGGCATCCAGGGCAGCGGTAAGGGAACACACGCCAAGATGCTCGCCGAAGAGTTCGACCTCGAGCACATCGCTGTCGGGGACATATTCCGGTGGAACGTGCAGCACCACACTAAGCTCGGCGCGCAGATCAGGCGCACGATGGCGGCCGGGTTGCTGGTCGGCGACGACCTCGTCGAGGGTGTCGTGGGGGTACGGCTCAGCGAGCACGACTGGAACTACGGCTTCATCATTGACGGCTTCCCGCGCAACGAGCGCCAGGCGGAGTTCTTCCTGGAGAGCTACGACCTCGACGGGGTGATCCATCTCGACCTGCCGGACAGCGAGGTGGCGCGCAGGGTGCTCGCCCGGCGGCTGTGCGCGAACTGCGGGCTGGACTACAACCTGATCGACAACAGCCCGGCCAACGAGGGCCGGTGTGACGCGTGTGGCGGCGAGCTGATCAGGCGCGAGGATGACACCGAGGAGGCGCTGGCCGTCCGGCTCCGTGAATACCACGAGAAGACCAATCCCGTGCTCGACATCTTCCGCCGTAAGGAGTACGTGATCACGGTGGATTCCCGGCCAGGCAAGGAACAGGTCCAGCAGACCATCAGGGAGAAGGTCGGGCTTCCGCCCTCCCGCCTCCCGGCGCAGAGCAGCCCGGCCGGTGTGCGGTAGCCAGGAAGCTGACCATCTGGAAACAGGAGTCTTGATATAGAGGAGCACCAAGTAACCGAACTCGGCTACGGTCGGCCATCACCCGGGTCCGTGGCCAGCCTGGTCACTTCGCGGCGGAACGTCACCGGCTCACCGCGAACGGGCGCGTCCAGTTCCTCGGCGTACCGCCGGCCCGCCCAGACAGCCGCCGCGATCGTGGCCGGGGCCCACGCGTCCCCAATCGCATACACTGAGGAGATCCCGCTCCGCGCCCATTCTGCCTTCCTGGCCTGCAGTTCGGTGTAGAGCCCGTCATCGGGCAGCCGCGCGGTCACCATGACCACAGCGTCGGCTACGGTGATCGTTTCTTCGCCGCTGAACACACAGCCGGTGACGGCGCCGGTCCTTTCGAGGCGGAGGACGGTCTTGCTCGGCTGCACGGTGATCCCGGCACTGATCAGCCGCTGCCGTATCTTCACCAGCTCCAGGGTATTTGCGGTCCAGTCGGAGACACTCGCGGCCGGGGTCACGAGCCGGACCTGATAGCCCTCAGCGGCCAGCAATTCTGCCAGGACCCCGCCGAGGTAGTAGTGATCGTCATCGAAGACAAGCACCCGTGATCCGGTGGGCCTCAGCCCGGCCATCAGGTCATCTGGCGTGAGGACCTGCGGTGGCCCGTCCGCCGGTATCGGGTGCGTGTGCCAGCGCCCCACTCCGTCGCGCCGCCAGGATGCGCCGGTGGCGACGGCTACGTGGTCGAAGCCGTACTCAAGGATGTCGTCGGCGCTCATGCGGCTCTGCAGGTAGATCCCGACGCTCGGCATCCGGCGCAGCTGCTGCTCGCGATACTCAGCGACGCGTTCCCACGCGTGCAGGCCAGGCAACCGCGACTCGGCTGCGACCCTGCCGCCGAGCTCCCTGCTGGCCTCCGTCAGTACAACTTCGTACTCACGCTGGCCCAGCGCGCGGGCGGCCTCCAGCCCCGCCGGGCCCGCGCCGACGATCAGGATCCGGGCGCTGGACTGCCGGGGCCTGATCCGCTCGGGGTGCCAGCCACGGCGGAACTCCTCGCCCATGGCCGGGTTCTGCGTGCACCGGATGGGCGACATCGTGAAGTCGCCGGACACGCAAATGTTGCAGCCGATGCACTCCCGGATGTCCTCCGCCCGGCCTTCATCGATCTTGCGGGGCAGGAACGGGTCGGCGATGGAGGGCCGGGCGGCACCGATCAGGTCGAGGACGCCCTCCCTGACCTGGCGGGCCATGGTGTCGGGCGAAGTGAAGCGGCCGACACCGACCACGGGCTTGGTGGTGAGGTTTTTCAGGCCGCGCACATAAGGCTCCTGCCCGGCTTCCGGGCCGAACCGCGAGGTAACCGAGTCCTCCTCCCAGCTGCCCAGAACGAAATCCCATAGATCCGGGAGCTCGGCAAGATCGCCGACGATCTCCTGGATCTCAGCGCGGGTGATTCCAGCGTCCCCGATCAGCTCGTCGACGGTGATGCGGCAGGCCACTGCGGCCTTCCCCGCGGCGACCTCACGCGTGTCGGCTAGCAGTTCGCGCAACAGCCGGGCCCTGTTACGCACGCTGCCCCCGTACTCGTCGGTGCGAGTGTTGTATCGCGGCGACAGGAAGTACTGGATGCCGCTGAGCGCGTGCCCGGCGTAGACATAGACCAGGTCGTAGCCGACCGCCAATGAGCGACGGACCGCATCCCGGTGCCAGCGCCGCAGGCTGGCGATGTCTGACTTGGTCATGGCGCGAGCCTGGACCGGGTCGTGGCTCCAGGTGGCCACGGGGAGATTGACGGGGCCAAGGGGCGGTTCCCTGGTGGTGAGGTTCGGGCTGTTCATGCCGTTATGCGCAAGCTCGATGCCGGCGAGAGCACCACCGTCATGGATCGCCGTCGCGATCAACTCGAGCGCCGGCAGGTCTTGGTCGTCCCAGATACGCAGTTCAATGAATGGAGTAATGTCCGAAGTCGGGTGAATCTCCACCTGTTCGGTGCACACAACGGCCCAGCCGCCCTCAGCCTTGACGCGCCGCATGGCGGCCTCGGCGCTGGATCGCGATAGCCCATGCCACTGCAGTGAGGCACCTGGAAGAACCTGTTCCTGGTGGTGATGGGCCCGATCTGCACCGGCTCGAAGAGGACGTCATGCCTTGGGTCCCGCACGCCCTGTCCCTCCATCAACGCCGGTCCGTTCCACCCACGCTCTGCGTGACAGTAACGCCCCGATCTCGCCGTTCACAAGCGGATCCCGGCTGACGAGAAGACCGGGGCGGCAGATGTGTTCCGAGAGGCGATAGGCCCTTGGGCGTAATTCAAGAGGCGATACGCCCTTGGGCCGTAATGAGAAAGGCGATAAAGTCTGCGCTCATCGGCGGTCCGGTGTGCGTTCAATGTCGCGCCTCACAAGCCTCCCCTCAGGCGGCCGGGCGCAGATCCATCGCGAAGATGACGGCGCCCTCGGCTGAGATCACGGTGCAGCCCAGATGCCGGTAGAAGCCGACTGCCTGCTGGTTGGCGGGCTGGACGAAGAAGTGCAGCCCCACCGATCCCTGCTCTCGCAGCGCGCGCATCAGCGTGTTCATCAGCTGCCGGCCGAGTCCTTGCGACTGCAGCCTCGGCAGCAGGTTGATGTGCAGGTGAGAGGGGTAATCCTCGGCGAGCTCGGCCGGGGCCGTGAGCGGAACATGGATGAAGGCGGCCGCGCGCTGATCCGGCGTCCACTGATCCGGCGGAAGCCCGGACGGCGGCGCCGGGTACCGGTCGCGCAGCGCCGGCCACCAGCCCGCCTCCAGCCGCTCCTCAAAAGCCCGGCTGTCCAGCGCTCCGACTATGTAGCCGCCGACGCCCGCCTCGTCCTCAGCGACGAACGCCAGCGATGGCTCGAACAACCCGTAGGGAGCGGCGAAGACGTGGCCCAGGATCCGCGGGTCATCGAACATCGACGTGGCGTCCTCGCCACTGTCACCTGTCTGCAAGCAGATCCGGTACAGGTCGTCCAGATCACTGTCCCGGTACGGGCGAATAGAGGCTTGCGGCACTTGCCCCAACCTACGCCCGTCCTGTCACGCAACCCCCGTCATACCCGGCGTCACGACCTCAGCGCCGCAGTTATTACCCGGGATCACCTGGCTGAACGGTGTACCGGCGGCGCGGAAGTGCCGCGCTGCGCGGCCAGCGGGCCAGGTCAACCCGAGGGTGGGCACGCGCCGTGGGCGCGAGCCGAGCGGGTGCCGCACCGCGGGCCACCGGGAGTGGCCTGCTGGGGCGACAGCAGGGCGTTACTCGGCAAGCGCTACTTCTCGACGTAAAAGAGGCGCTTGTTGACGAATTCGTCGATGCCGAGGGGACCTAGCTCGCGGCCAAAGCCGGAGCGCTTGGTGCCGCCGAACGGCAGGTCCGCGCCTTCGCCTGCCGGGGTGTTTACGTTGGCCATGCCGACCTCCAGCCGCTCGGCGACCTTGATTGCCCGCTCCTCGTCGGTCGACCAGACCGCGCCGCCAAGGCCGAAGTCCACCCCGTTGGCGAGCTGGACCGCCTCATCGTCGGTGCTGACCTTGTAGACGACGGCGACCGGGCCGAACAGCTCCTCGCGGTAGGCCCGCATTTCCGGGGTCACGCCAGTGAGCACGGCCGGGGCGAAGTAAGCGCCCTTACCGTCGTCGAGCGTGCCGCCAACGTGCAGCGTGGCGCCCTTCGATACCGCGTCCTGCACCTGGGCGAGGAGGTTCTCCGCCGCCTTACGGGAGACCATCGGGCTGTAGGAGCGCGGGGAGTCATCGCCCGACTGGCGCGGTGACATCGCGGTGGCCCGCTTGACCAGGGCGGCCACGAAGTTGTCGTAGATGTCGTCCATGACGATCATCCGCTTGTTGGAGTTGCAGGCCTGCCCGACGTTCTCCATCCGGGTGACCCAGGCGGTTTTAGCTGCGTCCTCGACGTTGTCCGTGTCGAGGATGATGTACGGGTCGGAGCCGCCAAGCTCAAGGACGACCTTCTTCAGGTTGCGGCCGGCCGTCTCGGCGACTGCGGTGCCGGCCCGCTCGGAGCCGGTCAGCGATACGCCGTGCAGCCGCGGGTCGGCGATCATCGCGGCGACCTGCTCGTGGGTCGCGAAGAGGTTGACGTACACGCCATCCGGCACGCCCGCGTCCTTCATGATCTGCGCGATCGCCAGAGCCGAGGTCGGGCAGTTTTCTGCGTGCTTGAGTATGACGGTGTTGCCAACGATCAGGTTGGGCGCGGCGAACCTGGCCACCTGGTAATACGGGTAATTCCACGGCATCACGCCGAGTACCGGGCCGACGGGCCGGTACTCGACGCGCGCGGTGTCATGGCCAGGCAGCGGCTTGTCGGCGATGAGCCCAGGGCCGTTGTCGGCGTAGTAGTTGAAGATGTCGGTGCAGAACTCGGCCTCGCCGACGGCCTGCGCGGGCCGCTTGCCCATCTCCTTGGTGATCAGTGCAGCCAGGTCCGCGGCCCGCTCGGTGAACAGCTCGGCGATCCGCTTCACGACCGCAGCGCGCTCGGCGACCGGGCGCAGCCTCCACGCCGCGAACGCCTCGGTCGCGGCGGCGAGCGCCGCCGCGACCTCCGCGTCCGTGGCGAAGGGGAAGGTCTCCGTCACCTCGCCAGTCGCCGGGTCGGTTACCTGATAAGGCGGGGTCTGCGTCATGCCTGCTCCCGGTGTCACTACGGTAAAGGTCCAGTGAGTCAACGCTACGGGAGCAAGGTACCCAGCCCAAAATCCCCCCTCCGCGGCCGGGACCGGGCTTGTGCGACCAGATGATCATGAGCGGTATGCGCAGAGGGCTCGGGCACTGCGCCGAGGGTACCGGATATGGGCACGCTGCGTTCGCAGCGTTGACGATACGCGCTGGGACGTACATTCTCCCGCGCTAACGTGTGCATTCCGCCCAGTGCCGCTTCGAAATGCCGTAACCGTCCCCCCGGTCGGCGTCCGAGGCCCGCTGCTCCGGCTGGAACAGCGGGCCAGGGAGGATGCAGGCGAGCGGCCGGGGCTCTCTCAAACCGTGACGCGGCGGATCGTGGCGTGGCCGCCGGCCAGGAACACTACCGTCAGGGCGGCGATGACGCCGGTCAGGTCGAGGGCGCTCACGCTGGTGACGGGCCGCCCGAGGCCGGCCCAGAAGTACGCGAGCACGACCAGCACCTGGGCGGCGACGAACGCGATCAGGCCCAGCATGCCCCACCGGCGATTCACGATCCCGTACCACATGCCGTACACGAACAGCGCGGACAGTCCCACGAACGAGGTCAGCCAGGTGGCGTACCAGGGCCCGTTCAGGAGATGCGGCACCCGGAAGAAGGTGATGGACAGTCCCCAGCCGCCGGTCGCCCGTTCGATGGCCTGCAGCCCGGCTATGACCAGGCCGTATAGGAGGGACATCGACACCCCGAGCAACGCGGTACCAGCATAGAAGGAGCGGCGGGTCGCGCCGAGCGCGAGACCGAACGGCAGCCACCCGCCGATGCGCTGCACGCCCGTGATGAAGAACATGAGGAAGATGCCGCCCAGTCCGTCGCGGAAGGTGTCGCCCCCCCGTGCCACGTCCACGGCAAAGACAAACGCCAGGATGGCCAACGGGAGCGTGACGAATAGCACCGGCCGCACCAGGTGGTAGCGGGCCACCTTGACCCAGCTTTTCATGCGCTGGTCCTTCCGGTCCGGGAGCCGGCGGCGGCCGACCCGCCGGACGCGCGGACCACGAGCTGCTGCAGGGACAGCGGGGTCATGTCCAGGCCCAGCGACCGGGCCCGCTCGCGGTCTTCACCAGACACCTGCCCCACCATGACGACCGACGCCTGGGAGCCGAGTCCGCGCCGTTCCCAGACCGGGCGACGGCGTCCAGCCCGGCGTACGGCTCATCGAACAGCGTCATCTCGGCGCGGGCGGCGAGCCCGATCGTGATCCCGAGGGCCGACCGCTGCCCGCGCGACAAGCTCTTGATCGCCTTGTTCGCCCGCAGGCCGAAGTCCTCCAGCAGCGAGGACGCCAGGCCCGCGTCCCAGTTCGGATAGCAGAAGGATGCGGCGCGGAGCGCGTGGCACACCTTGAAGTCCGGGTACGCCCAGTCCGGGTACGCCTGGTCCTCGCGGACGAGCACCAGGCGGCGCAGCACGTTCTCGTTCTCGGCTGGCGACGAGCCGAAGACGCGCACCGAGCCGGACGACGGGAACTCCTGGCCCGCCAGGATGCGCAGCAAGGTCGTCTTTCCCGCACCATTGCGGCCGAGCAGCCCGGTAATCGTCCCGGTGCCGATCGTCAGGTGCACGTCAGCAAGGGCAACCTGGTCGGGGTATCTCCGGGTCAGCCCGATTACCGAGACCGCCGGTGTCATACGGCGACGCCTCCCCGCTCGTTAGTGCATTCCCTGATAAGCGCGATCAGCTGATCGGAGTCGATCCCGAGCCGGGTCGCCTCGGTAAGCAGCGGCTCCACGTACCGGTCGGTGAACTCGGCGCGCCTGCGGGCCAGCAGCGTCGCACGCGCCCCGGCCGCCACGAACATCCCGATGCCGCGGCGCTTGTCCAGCAGTCCTTCGTCGGCGAGGACGTTGATTCCCTTCGCCGCGGTCGCCGGGTTGATCCGGTAGAAGGCGGCCAGTTCGTTGGTGGACGGCACCCGCGCGCCCTCGGCCAGCCCGCCGTCCGCGATCTCCCCCGCGAGTCTCTCGGCGACCTGCGCGAACAGCGGGCCGCCCTCGTCCAGGCCAGCCATTTCCCGCACCATTCGCAACCTTCCTGCCTACTCACTTCAGTGGTTCATTACTCCAGTAATGCACCGCTTAGCCCGGAGTCCGGTCAACGGCCGAGATCCACCCGTGCGCCGATGCCGTACCGCCGCGCGGGAACCAGCGCTGGTGCTATGGCGGCGCCCCCGGCTGCTGGCAGGTGACCGGTACCACCGCGATGGGTGATCTGCTGCGAAATCAGGGCCGGTCGTGGCCTGCTTGGCGTTCGTGCGGGTGCGGGGGGTGCGGATAGTCCGGTGAACGGTGCTGGAAGGACAGGATGCGGGGATTGCGGATGACCCCGTCGCGGATTTCGATGGCCCGCCGGATCGTCTCGTTCGTGTCCCACGCCTGGGGGCCGGTGAGCACCGGGCGCAGATGCGGAAGCAGAGCCTCGCTAATCTCCCAGGTGGCGGAATTCCACAGGTACGACGGGCTGTGATCGACGGCGTAGTAATGAACGTTATTGCCGACCGTGACCATGGGCTCGGCGAAGCTGGTGGGCCGCGCCCAGCTGAAGCCCATTCCCACGTCGCAGGACACGTCCACAATGAGACTGCCAGGCGCGAAAGCGCTCAGCTCGCCGGTGCTGACGAAGATCAGCGGTGCGTCGGTATCCTGCAGCACGCAATTGACCACTATGTCGTGCCCGGCGAGGAACGCCGCCAGCGGTATCCGGCTGGCCCCGCGCAGCACATCACAGCGGCTGGGATCGCCGGTGCTCCGCTCGAAGTGCACCATGCGCGCGGAGTGGATCGGGGAAGCGACGGCGTTGATGTCACGATGGGTCAGGACGTCAACGTCGGTCACGCCGTGCGCGTTGAGGGCCGTCACCGCACCCCGGCCGGTAGCCCCGAAACTGATGACGGCCGCCCGGAGCCGGCGGCCATACTCACCCGTCGTCCCGATGAGCTCCAGGGCATGCAACACCGAGCAGTACCCAGCCAGTTCGTTGTTCTTGTGAAAGACATGCAAGCCGAACGAGCCGTCGGCATTCCAGTAGTTCATCGCCTCAAAGGCGATCAGGGTCAGCCGCCGCTCGATGCTCAGCTGGGTGATCTCCCCGTCCTGCACACAATGCGGCCAGCCCCACAGGACCTGCCCGTCCCGCATCTGCGCGAAGTCCTGCGGCTGCGGCTTGGGCAGCAGGATGACATCGCATTCCGCGAGGAGTTCTTCACGGGAGCGAAGCCCGGCCACACACGATGCCAGCTGCTCATCAGGCACGCCGAACCGCTCACCGTAACCGCGCTCAAGATAGACACGTTCCCGCAGCCCTGCATCAATACGCTCGACGTGCAGCGGATGGATCGCGAGCCGCCGCTCGTTCTCCTTCCGCGACCGCGATATCACTCCGAGGCTCAGCTGATCCACGCGCGCTCCCTTACCCGGGGCCGACCCTGCGAAATCATCCACGGTTACCGAGCAGGGCGTCCCGGCCAGCAGCGGACGCAGCGCCTGGTGTTCGGGCCGCGGCCACCATCCTCGCAGGTCGCCCCAGTACAGAAAGTCATCTACCCGGACCACCGGCGCGCCGCCCCAGGCCACCGCTAAATGGCTTCCCCCGGGCCAGCGTGGACTTCCCGGCCCGCCCGCGCCCGTCTACTGCGACCAGGCATACCGCCGCTCACACGGCCCCGGCCTGATCTCCGCGGCGAGCTCCGCCAGCGCCCGCACCCGTTCGCGGACACCACAATTGTCTCCCCGGCGCGGGCGTCGGCCCGGGATAGGTGGGGCCCGCCGGGAACAGCGGCCGGGCCAACCGGCCATCTGGGCGCGTGGTGACACCGCGCGGCCGCCAGCCTGTCCCCGGCCACGGCCTTGCCCCGGCGCCGGGCCCGGGCAGATCATGGCCAGGTACCGCTGTCGCCCGGGGGGCGCGGCACCGGCGGAAGGGCCTTCTCCTGTGATCAAGTATGTCTACGAAATCGATTACCCGCCCGGGAGGAAGGACAAATACCTGGCCTGGGTCCAGTCGATCGCCGCTGCTCTGCAGGCTCCCGATGAGCTGCGCCGGCTGGCGTCATACCGTGAGCTTCCAGCTCGTCATCGACTGCGCTGACCCTGAGCCGCTCGCACGGTTCTGGGCCGCCGCATTGGGATACGAGCTTGAACCGCCTCCCGAGGGCTTCGCCAGCAGGGATGCCTACAGGCGCGACGTCGGAGTGCCCGAGGACGAGCTGGGCACTGGGGCGGACTGCATCATCGATCCCGGCGGGCGGGGACCGCGGATCTGGTTCCAGGTGGTACCGGAGCGCAAAGCGGCCAAGAACCGGCTGCACCTCGATATCGGTGTCAGTGGCGGCCGCGCGGTCCCGATCGGGACACGCAGGCAGCGCGTCGACGCGGAGGCGGCCCGGCTGGCCGGTCTCGGTGCCCAGCTCGCCGGTGGCCTGGACACCGAAGGCCTCGACCACTACGCAGTCGCGATGAAAGACCCCGAGGGCAACGAATTCGACATCTTTTGATGGCCACCGCTGACCTTGTCTCGTCTACCTGCCGCGACCGGCCCGGCTCGGTGACGTTGCGCGAGGAGTTGCTGGAAGAGCAGTAGTCCTACATGGACCGGTACCAGCCGCAGATGATCGCCCGTGGCCCGGTCCTCGCCGGCCACGATGACACGCCGACCGGCAGCGTGCACATCGCCGGCCTGCCCGATCCCGCTGCCGCGCGTGCGTTCGCCTCCGCCCAGCGGGATAGCCTTTCACCCCGGGTAATCCAGCGTGGCCAGGGCAGGAGCCAGATGATCGAGCACACCACGGGGGGCAAGATGTCCCTCGCCGAACTAGCTGACGGGCACAAGAGCCAGCCATCCACCATCCTGCGCCTCACCGCCGAACACAGTCCCGGTGGCGCCTATCCCGCCAACGTCGCCGCCTACATAAACGGGGTGTTCCGCGGCACTATCGCCGCCGCTGACCACATGCCCGCCGGGCTGCACCTCTACCTGCCCTAGCGGGTAACCGCCTCCAGTTGCGCGAACTGCTTCTGGCTGAGCCTCGGCAGCGACGCCGGCCCCTCCGGCCCAGCGCCCGCGGACCGCCGTCGTTCTATGTCCGCGGCCACCGCTGCACCGACCGGACGCTGCCCCGCAGGTCCTTGGCGGTCAGCGCACTCGCCTCACCCCGAGCGAACCGCTCCGCGGCCTGGAGCCGTAACCCCTCGCGAAACTCCTGGCGTTCGGCGGTCAGTCCGCCCCCCCCCGTGGATACCGCATGTCTCCGGCGATACCGCAGCGGACGGCCAGCCGTCAGTGTGACTTAGCGCTTCAGTTGGCGAGTTGAGTGTTGTGGTCGGCGAGCGAGCTGATCTCCCCGCAAGCTCTCGCCGCCCGAATCGACCCGGACGCCGCAGCCCAGCCCACCCGGGGTCATGGCAGATGAGCACACAAGGCTCACGTGTCAGGGTGTCGTTAAGGCTCCGCGTCAGCCCATCCAGCCGAAGTGAATGCATTGACGGCAAGCACTTCAAGCAGGCCGATCGTCAGAGATCGCGCCGACAGTAACGGGACGCTGAGCCAAGAAATTGCCCGTGCCGCAGCCTGTGGCAGAGTCAGGGCCGCCCGAGGTGGCAGACACAAACCGTCAGGGGAGCCTGGGCCGACAGTAACGATTTGGTCTCGGCAGGCCAGGTGCCAATCTGCCCGATCGCCGGAGCCGAAGTACGGCCGTGGGGGGAAAGCCCGGGTCGGCTACTGGCCATCAGCCGTGCAACCGCCCTGGCCTGAATTTGACCTGGATACCTGACTTCGGTGATCACGGCCTGGCCTCAAGTGGAGGGTCCGACGGATCCGTTAAGGCCTCTGCCGCGCTGTCTGGCATCTCCAATTCGCAGCAGACGATCCAGCACGGCAGGACACCCCGTCTTGCTTGTACGCCGCAGGGGCAAGCGGTTTCGCGCCAGCCCCGGAAGGGATACCCATGAGTGGTCAAGATGACCTGAGCTCGCCTGCAGGCAGCGCTGGCCCCGATCACGACGCGCAGCAGCGCCTGTCCCGGCGGTCGGTCCTACGGGCCGCGGCCGGTGCCGGGGCCGCAGGAATCGCCGCAACCGCCCTCGCTAGTACCGCGATCCCGGCCGTCGCCGCCTCGGCCCGGCCGGCGGTGCCCGCAGCGCGCGGCCTGAAGGCCGAGGCGAAGGACGAGGACCAGATCGTCGTGCATGTGCGCGATGCAAGGTCCGGAGAGATCGACGTATTCCGCGGCACTAGCCAGACGCGCCTGCGCGACCTGGACCTGGCCGCCCGTCTGGTACGCGCAAGCCGCTGATCCGGCCATCCAAGTGGCCTGCCATTCTCAGCACGAACCTGTGAGGTAATTGATGTCTTCGCATCGCGAGGCACCGGAGATCTCGAAGGATCCGGTCGCCGACAGCACAGATATCTACGCATTCGTCAGCCCTGACCGGCCGGACACGGTCACCCTGATCGCTAACTACATCCCGCTGCAGGAGCCGGCCGGCGGCCCGAACTTCTACGAGTTCGGCGACGATGTGCTCTACGAGATACACGTGGACAACAACGGTGACGGCCGAGCCGACATCTCCTACCAGTTCCGCTTCGAGACGATACTGACGACGCCGGGCAGTTTCCTCTACAACACCGGGCCGATCGCATCGCTCAGCGATCCCAACTGGAACAGCAAGCAGTTCTACCAAGTGACCCGGGTCAACAAGTCCGGGGCACACGTCCTGGCCAGCAAGCTCGCCTGCCCGCCGTGCAACGTCGGCGTTCTGTCCACGCCGGACTACGAGGCAAACCTCGGGCATCCGGCCGTTCACTCAGTGGGCGGCAACGTCCAGGTCTTTGCCGGGCAGCGAGCCGAAGAGTTCTACGTCAACCTGGGGTCAATCTTCGACCTGGGCAACCTGCGCCCACTTCAGCAGTTCAACGTCTTCGCCAAGAAGGCCGGACTCAAGAGCGCGCCCGGCGTGAACACCACCGACCGCCTGAACGTGCACTCCATCGCGATTCAGGCGCCGATCTCCCAGCTGACCGTCACCGGCCACCCGACGATCGGGGTGTGGACAAGCGCAAGCCGCCAGCGCGTGCGGCTGGCCAGCGAAGAGGGCACCTCCGGCTTCGCCAGCGGCCCCTTCGCCCAGGTTTCGCGGCTCGGCAACCCCCTCTTCAACGAGGTCATCGTCCCGCTGGGCAAGAAGGACTACTGGAACAAGCAGCAGCCTGTGAACGACAAGCAGTTCGCCCCGTTCGTCGCGCACCCCGAACTGGCCGACCTGCTGCCCGTCCTCTACCCAGGGGCATTCCCCCATCTCGCGGCCCTCAACAAGGCCGGGACAGCCCGCGCCGACCTGGAGGCGATCCTGCTCACCGGCATCCCGCCCGGCCTGATCAAGGGCTTCACGAACTTCACCGGCCAGGCGCAGGCCGACATGTTGCGGCTCAACACCTCGATTCCGCCCACCCCGGCCAGCTCCAAGAAGTTCAGCATCCTCGGGCTCATCGGCGGCGACCCCGCCGGATTCCCGAACGGCCGCCGGGTGAGTGACGACGTAGTCACCATCGAGCTGCGGGCCATCGCCGGTGCGGTATTCCCGCTGATCGACGCCAGCTACGTGGTCAACGCGGTCGTTCCGGATGTCACCGACGGCCTGACCGGCAGCAGCGTCACCAACCAGCCACTGCCCGCGTTCCCCTACCTGGGCGTGCCATACGACGGCTATCACAACCCATCCTGATCAGAAGGATGGGGAATAACCGGCGTGGGCAGGCGCGACAGGCACCGGCCCGCGCCCGGTTTCCCTTTCCTCGGTTCCTT
This sequence comes from uncultured Actinomycetes bacterium, assembly GCA_963834515.1. Taxonomy (GTDB): domain Bacteria; phylum Actinomycetota; class Actinomycetes; order Streptosporangiales; family Streptosporangiaceae; genus RYN-230. Next base: position 2,040,697 of record CAWICB010000007.1, read on the forward strand.
CTTGCCATCTCCCTCTTCAGTCCATAAGTAAAAAGAGAAGACAGGAGCGCAGTGCGATGACCGAATCTGGCCCCGGTCCCTCCAGCGCCGGCGGCGTCGTCCTCAATATCGGGGCCGATGTTGGTGCCCTGGTGCTTCACACGCCCGCGGACCTGGACGGCCATGAGATCGAGATCAGCCCGCATGGCAGCATGGACGCCCGGCGTACACACTCACAAGTCCGGGAACGCCGGGCCGGCAGCAGCGCGCAGCACGCGGCCGTCTACCCAGCGCTTACCGCCGGTGACTACATCATCTGGCGTGACGCCACCACCCCCGTCGGTATCGTGACCATCACCGGCAGCCACGTCACCAGCTACCACTGGCCGGAACGTCCGCTGTCGCACCCCGGGCTGAAAACCCCGCACCAGGACATCCGCTGACCGGCAGCAGTTGTGGTCTGCCGGCCGGCGAGGCGCGCCGTCCAGCCGTGGCCTGCTCGTAACCGGGTTATCGCCCCGAGGCTCCTTGTGCCGCCGGTGGATCGGGCGTAACTTCACGAGAGGAAGTAGCGCTCGTTTATTCACGTGTAAGCGAGATCAATATTCCGGCTGCTCCGGACCTCGGTGGCGCCTCGCGCGAAGCTAACTGAGGGACAAAATGGCAGCGCCTTTCCGTCAGCGGGTCCGGCTTTCCGGCTATGGAGCACGAGTCATCCCGCCGGGTCGCGGCTCAGTGCCCGCAACTACCGGCCGCTGGCTTGCCACGGGCCTGGTCATAGCCAGCCCGGCATCGTGGCCTGAGCCCGGGCGCTGCCCGGGCGGCGCCACCGTCCGCGCCCGGCCGCCAGTTCATCCTCACCATCCCGACACCACCCGCAACCCTGCTGGCCGCCCGGATCTGGCGGGCAGCGGCGCTGCCGGCCAGCCGCAGCCCGGAGCCCGCCGCCGTGCCGGTGAGCAGCCGGTGAAAATGTCCCGGCACAGCTTAGAAGTAAGCCAAGTCCTGCGCTTCCTGGAATCGGAAAAAGCCCGTGCCTAGGGAAGGGCACATCCGGCCCAGCGTGTCCGGGGAGACGGGGGCGGATGGCCGGCCAGGTAACCCTGCCGCAGAACCGGAAATGACCGCGACCAGGCGTACCTCTCCAGCCGATGCCCGCACTAGCGGCACAGTCACCGGAGAGCCGCCCACGGCGGATTCGCCCAGGATGCGGCTGGCCGCTGGTGAGCCGAAGCCGCGTTCGCGGGGCCGTGTCCTGCCGCCGACGCGGTATCGCCATCCGGGCGATGTGATCCGCCTGATCGCCGCGGCCGGGGTGCTGGTGGCGGCGGCCGTGATCGGTGCGTTGCTGCCTGCCCTGCTGCGGCCGGCGGCGGCCGCGATCACCGGGGTCGGGCCCGCGACCGCGGCCGGGCGGGTGCTGACTGGCCTGGTGCAGGTGACGATCGCCGCGGCGGCCCTGGTGCTGCTGGTGACCGCGCTGCGGTACCGCCGGTTCCGGGTGCTGGCCACCGTGGCGGGCGGGTTCGTGGCGGCTGCGGCGCTGATGACTGGAATCTCTTATCTGGCCGGGCCGGGCCGCTCTGCTGCACTGCCCGCCGGGCTGCGCGAGGCTTCGTGGCTGACCGGCGCAGGGTTCCCTGATCCGGCCGTTCTGGCTGGACTGGCGGCTGTCGCGGTGGCCGCGGCGCCGTGGCTGAGCCGGCCCTGGCGCCGGGCGGCCTGGACGGTACTGCTGCTCATCGGCGTGGCCCGGCTGATCACCGGCGGGCTGCTGCCGATGCAGCTGGTGCTGGCGCTGGCCGCCGGGGTCACCGTGGGGGCGGGCCTGCTGGTGGTGTTCGGGGTGCCGGACCGGCGGATGGGGCCGGCTGGGGTGGCGGCGGCGCTCCGCGCGGGCGGCGTTGCTGTCAGCCAGGTGACCGGACCCGTCCGTCATGCGAAGGGCTCCCGGCCATTCCAGGCAGTGGCCGGCGACGGCCGTGCCCTGTTCGTCAAGGTTTTCGGCTCGGACCAGCGGGATGCCGACCTGCTGTACCGGGCTTACCGTGGCATCCGGCTGCGCGGCGTCGGCGATACCAGGCCCGCAGCCTCACTCTTCAAGGCCGTCGAGCATGAGGCGCTGCTGGCCGTGATGGCCGAGCGGGCCGGCGTAACGGTGCCGCACGTCGGCCAGGTCCTCAAGGCGGCCGACGGGTCAGTACTGCTGACCATGGAACTGGTAGCGGGCCAGTCGCTGGACGAGGTCCCGGCCGATCGCATCACCGATCAGTTCGCCGCTAGCCTGTGGCGCGAGGTCGGCCGGCTGCACCGGGCCAGGATCGCGCACCGGTCCCTGCACGGCGGCAACATCATGATCAGCCAGAGCGGCTGTCCATGGCTGGTTGACTTCAGCTTCGCCGAACTCGCCGCGACCAGCCGTCAGCGGGCCATCGACGTGGCCGAGCTGCTCACCTCGCTGGCCGGCCGGATCGGCCCGGACCGCGCCGCCGCCACCGCAGCGACCGCGATTGGCGCCGACGGCGTCGCTGCCGCCGTGCCGCTGCTGCAGCCGCTCGCCTTGTCGGCCAGTACCCGGCGCGCGATCAAAGGCCAGGACGGGCTGCTCAAGAAGACGCGGGCGGCCGCGATCGCGGCCTCCGGCGATCAGGGAGACCAGGATCCTGTCCGGCTGCAGCGGGTGCGGCCGCGCACCCTGCTGGCGATCGCCGCGCTGGCGGGCGCCTTTTACTTCCTGCTGCCGCAGATCGCCCAGGTGAGCAGCAGCTGGCACGCGCTGCAAAGTGCGAACTGGGCCTGGCTGCCCGTGATCATCGGTCTGTCCGCGCTGACCTACGTGGCCAGCGCGATGGCGCTGATCGGCTCGGTCCCCGGCCATGTCCCGTTCGCTCCCGCCGTACTGGCACAGGGCGCGTCGTCGTTCATCAACCGGGTGTCGCCAGCCAACGTCGGCGGGATGGCGCTGAACGCCCGGTTCCTGCAGAAGAGCGGAACCGACACCCCGGCCAGCGTGGCCGCGGTCGGGGTGAACAGCCTCGCGGGCGCGGTCATGCACGTCCTGCTGATGGTGGTTTTCTTCGCGCTGGCCGGCCACGACCTCACCAAGGCGTTCAAGCTGCCATCCGGCAGCAAGATCCTGCTCGCCCTGGCGGTGATCATCGCGGTCATCGGAGTGGTCCTGGCGACCCGGCCCGGCCGCCGCTGGACGCGCAAGCAGCTGGTTCCCGGCGCCCGATCCGCGGCCGGCAGCCTGCGGCAGGCCGCCGCCAGCCCGGTCAAGCTAAGTCTGCTGCTGGGCGGCTCGGCCCTGATCACCCTCGCCTACATCGCCGCGCTGGCCGCCTCAGTCCAGGCGTTCGGCGGGGGCCCTGGCCTGGTCGTGATCGGGGCGGTCTACCTGGGTGCCGCCGCGCTGGCGGCAGCAGCGCCCACGCCGGGCGGCCTCGGCGCGATCGAGGCAGCGCTGGTCGCCGGGCTGACCGGCGTCGGCATGCAGCCCGGACCCGCCGTCTCGGCCGTGCTGCTGTACCGGCTGGCGACCTACTGGCTGCCGGTGCTGCCGGGCTGGCTGTGCTGGCGGTCCCTGCAGCACCGGGGATACGTGTGAGCGCCAGCCCGCCGCGGCTTGCCCAGCGCGCGCGAGCGCTGGCGGCGCCGACCGGCCGCCGGCGCCGCCGGTCGGGCGCGCCGCCCGGAGAAACGGGATCCCAGGCTCCGGGCAGATGCGGCGCAACGTTTCTTCCCGACCCGCACGGAACGCGATGAGAGCAGTGCTGGAACGACGGAAGATATTGCGCGCAGGCTGTCTAGCGCTGGCCGCCGCCTGCTGCGCCTGCACATCCGCCAGCGGCAGCGGGCCGACTGGCCAGGCAGGCGAAGCTGGGCGGCCCGGCGCCGAGATCACAGTCGGGTCATTCGATTTCCCGGAAAGCGTGCTGCTCGCTGACCTCTACGCGGGCGCGCTCGCGGCGCAGCGTTTCCCCACCCGTGTCCTGCCGGATCTGGGCCCTCGCGAGTTGGTGGACCCGGCGCTGATGAGCGGCCTTGTCCAGGTCGTGCCGGAGTACTCGGGATCAGCCCTCGAATTCATCAGCGTGGGACGGCTGTCCGCGACGTCCGATGCCGCGGCCACCAGCAGGGTCCTGGCCGAGCAGGCAGCCGGCCGGGGGCTGGTGACAGGACGGCCGTCTGCCGCCCAGGACGGCAACGTCATCGTGGTCACCGCCGCGACCGCGGCGCGCTACGGCCTGCGATCGATCGCCGGCCTGGCCCGGGTGGCACCCCGGCTGGCATTCGGCGGGCCGCCCGAATGCCCGGAGCGGGCCTACTGCCTGCAAGGGCTAAGGCGGGTATACGGGCTCCGCTTCCGGACGTTCGTCCCGCTCGACGCCAGCGGCCCGCTGACGCTGCAGGCCCTGGAGGCAGGGGACATCGGCGTCGCGCTGCTGTTCAGCACCGATCCGGCCATCACCGCGGACCATCTGGTAGTACTGGCCGACGACCGCGGCCTGCAACCGGCCGAGAGCGTTGTCCCGCTGGTGCGCCGGGATACCGTCGCCCGCTACGGCCCGCGGCTGCTCGCGGTCCTTAATACGGTGTCGGCGCGGCTGACTACCGGCTCGCTGCGCGCCCTGGACGCGCGGGTGCAACTACGTAGGGAGAATCCGCGCCTGGTGGCCGAGAGCTGGCTGCGGACGCAGAGGCTGGCCTCGTTGGGAGGTGCGTCGCATTGAGCGAGAGGGCGGAGACGGTAACCACACGGGCCGGCGCAACGAGCGTTCCGTTGGGTCCCGCCGTACGGCGGACGCCGCGCCATCGACGCCCGACCGGCGCGCCCCCGCCGCTGCCGCACCCGGTCTCGGTCACCACCAGGGCCTGGCTGGTCGTCGCGGTTGTCATCCTGGCGGGCCTGGTCCTCGTCTCCGCGCGGGCACCGTCACTACGACTCGATAATCAAGTCAACGCGGCGGTGCTCAGGCTTTTCGCACGAGCCCGGACGCCGTGGCTGACCCACGTGGCCAACGGGATCTCCGCGGTCTGCTCTGGCTGGGGAGCCACGCTGGTCGGGCTGTCGACGGTCGTGCTCACGATGACGTTCCGGCGCTGGCGGCATCTGCTGGTGTTCCTGTGCAGCCTGTTCGTCCTCGAGATTGCCATCCAGCTGATCGCCAGCGGGCTGACCCGGCCGCGCCCCTACGGCGTGCGAACCATCGCGGGCTGGGCCGGGTTCTCGGCGCCGGCGGTCTCGGTGATGATCCTCACGCTGTTCCTGATGGGCATCGCCTACTGCCTGGTCGTTCCGGGGCGGGCCCGCTCTTATGCCAAGGCGGCTACCGCGGTCATCGTGACCGTGTTCTGCCTGGCCTGCCTGTACCTGGCCGTCGATCACGTGGATGACCTGCTCCTGGGGGTGGTGCTCGGTGTCGCGATCCCGGTCAGCGCGTTCCGTTTCTTCGCCCCGAACGAGGTGTTCCCGGTCGCCTACCGGCGCGGCAACACCGCGCATGTGGACGTGACCGGCCAGAGGGGCGAGGCGATCCGGCAGGGCGTGCGCGACCAGCTCGGGCTCACCGTCACCGGCATCACGCCGGTCGGGCTGGCGTCCTCGGCCGGCTCGACCCCGCTGCGACTGCAGGTCGAGGGCAGCGCGGCGCGCAGGCGGCGGGGTGGCCCGGTGCGGCCGGGAGCGGAGTACCTGTTCGGCAAGCTCTACACCAAGGGCCACGTCCGCGCCGACCGCTGGTACAAGCTATGGCGGAGCATCCTGTACGGTTCGCTGGAAGACGAGCACCCCTTCCAGACCGTACGGCGCCTGGCCGAGTACGAGGACTACGCCCTGCGCCTGCTGCAGGACGTCGGGATCGCGGTAGCCAAGCCCTACGGCATCGTGGAGATCACGCCCGAGCGGGAGTACCTGCTGGTCACCGAGTACTTCGACGGCGCCGTGGAGATCGGCGACGCCGACGTCGGCGACCGGGTCATCGACCAGGGCCTGCTGCTGATCCGCACGCTGTGGGACGCGGGGGTCGCCCACCGCGACATCAAGCCGGGCAACCTGATGGTCCGCGACGGGCAGCTGCTGATGATCGACGTGGCCTTCGCCCAGGTCCGCCCGTCGCCATGGCGGCAGGCGGTCGACCTGGGCAACATGATGCTGGTCCTCGCGGTCCGCGCCGACCCCGCGCGCGTGTACCGGCAGGCGCTGCGTTACTTCACCGAGGCCGAGCTGGGCGAGGCGTTCGCCGCCACCCGCGGGGTGGCCAGCCCGACGCAGCTGCGCGCCTTCATGAAACGCGATCCCCGGGACCTGCTCGCCGAGTTCCGCCAGCTCGCCCCGCAGCGGCGGCCCATCAAGCTGCAGCGCTGGAGCGTCCGGCGGGTCACCCTGGCCGCGGCGATGCTCGCCCTCTTCGCCGTGCCCACCGCTTTCGGCATCGGCCTGCTGTTGCCGACCAGCGGCCCATCTAATCCCGCGCCCGATTGCGGCACGAGCCACACGATGATCCTGGCGGCTCAGGCGGTGCCCTCCGCGGCCTTCCTGCCCTGCATTGCCGCGCTCCCGTCGGGCTGGACCGCGTCCCTCGGCCATATCGCCAGCGGGCGGGCCAGCTTCGCGCTGGACTCCGGCTCCCAGGCCGGGGCCGGCGGCGTCCACTTCGTGCTCGGCCAGGCAGGGCAGCTGCAGACGGTGACGATCACCCTGACCGCCATCTGCGACATTTCCGGCGCCCAGCAGATCCCCTCCGACCAGAACGGCATGCGCCGGTTCGAGCGCCCGCTGAGCCTGGTCCCGCAGTATTCCGACGTCCGCTACTACACCTTCCCCGGCGGCTGCGCGACCTATCAGTTCGCCTTCGCCCCCGGCGTGTCCCCGGCCCTGGCTACCGCCGTCGACACCGCGGTGGCGTTCATGCCCCGGTCGGCGCTGGTCGGCTACGTGCGGCGGACCGAGGGCCTGGCCCTGTGCGGGCGAGGCGCGCCATGCCCGGGATGACCCGGCCCGCCACGGCCCGCCCGGAGGAGGAGGCGCTTCTTGCTCACCCCCGGCGGGCCGCTTTCCTCACCGCCGGGGTGATGGCGCTCACGGCCGTGGTGTTCGCCCTGGCCGCCAGCCACGGCGCGCTGGCCCGCATCCAGCGGCTGGACGACGCGTGGCTGCGGCTGATGATCTCCGGCCGGGCGCCCCCGCTGACGGCGATCGCCAAGGTCTTCAACGTCCTCGGGCTGGTGTACGTGACGCTGCCGGCGCGGATCGCCCTGGCCGGGTACCTGGCCCTGCGCCGCCGGTGGTGGCACCTGGCCGCCTTCACCGCCGCCGTGGTGCTATCGGAGGCGCTGATCGGCCCACTGAAAGACAGCTATGACCGGGCCAGGCCGCCCGGGTCGCTGGTCGCCACGAGCGGCGCGTCGTTCCCGTCCGGGCACGCCGTCGCCGCCTCGGTCACCGTCGTCGCGGCGGTCATCGCCCTGGTTCCCGCTGGCAGGCAGCGCGCCTGGTGGGGCGCGGCCGCGGTCACGTTCTCCATCCTGATGGGGCTCTCCCGCGCCTACCTCGCTGCCCACTGGCTGTCCGACGCCACGGCCGGGATCCTGCTCGGCACCTCCTGCGCCCTGCTGACCGCTCTGATAGCCGACCTGCTGCAGCGGCAGCAGCAACACAGGTGGCGGCTCCCCGAACGCAACGCCCGCCCGCCGTCGCTCCGCTCGACCACGCAGGCAGGAGACGGGGACGGACATGAACCGGGGACAACACGGCAATGGTGACCGCGGCCCAGCCGGCGCGGCTGGCCGGCGCGGGTCGCATGGCAGGCGTGATAGCCGGCCAGCTTGTCCTCAAGGCGGTCAACGGCCGCCAGTGCTACGTCCTTTGGTCAGTCCTCAATGGCGATTCTGCCAACCCTGGGACGATCACGCCCGGCAGTAGGCTCGATGGGCATGCGAACCAGGGGCTCGGCAGAGCCACCGGCCCGGGCCGCTCTCCGGGGCGGCCGACGCGAAAGGAACGGCACCCATGCCTAACGAGCGAGCAGGCGACCCTGGTAACCGAGGAAGCACGATCGCTGACCTCGCCGGGACCGCGGATCCCGGCTCGGTCGATGGCCGCCACCTTCTGCTGGTCGGCGTGGGGCCTGGCCTTGGAATGGCCGTGGCACGCCGCTTCGCCGTGGGCGGCTACCGGGTAACCCTGGTGGCGCGCAGCGCGGACGCCCTCGGCGACCTCGCGGGCACCCTGGCCGATACCGGTGCCAAGATCAGCACCATCGCGGCCGATGCCAGCGATCCCGATGGCCTGGGCGCCCGGATGAGGGAGTTCTATGCCGGAAATGGCGCACCGGGCGTCATCGTCTATAACGCCGTCATGGGAGCTCCAGACCGGCTGCTGAGCTCAAGTGTCGCCCACCTCCAGGCGGCGTATTCAGTAGATGTCATCAGCGCCATCGTCGTCGCGCAGGTGGCCGCCCCGGCCATGCGGGCCGCCGGCTTCGGGACCATCCTCGTCACCGGGGGCGGGTTCGCCGACCACCCGATCCCGGCCCTGGCGACCGTTTCCCTCGGCAAGGCGGCTCTCCGGTCGGCCGCGACCATGCTCGGCGCTGACCTGGAACCGGACGGCATCCGCGTGGCCACACTGACGATCGCAGGAAAGATCGTGGCAGGTACTTCCTTTGACCCGGAGCGCATCGCCGAACGCTACTGGGAGGTTGTCCACGTGGACGGTCCATGGCAGGCAGAATTCCGATTTACCGGCGAGTAGGCGACGTCTTACGGATGCGGCCAGGGAAGGCTGACGTGGCATCTGCACGTCCTGTGACGCGACGAGTACCTGATCGTGCACCAGTTGGGACTAGGGGCGCGCCGGGTGCGAGGGGAGCCAGGGGCGGCGCCAACTCGGGTGCCCGGTGAGCAGCTTGTCGGCGCCGGCCGGTCCCCACGATCCCCGGGCGTAGGGCTGCACCTGGGGTGGCGCGTCCAGCAGAGGCTGCACGATGCGCCACGTCTGCTCCTCGCTGTCCTCGCGGACGAAGAGCCCGGCGCTTCCCCGCAAGAAGTCGCCGAGCAGCCGCTCGTACGGCTCCGGCGGATCCGGGAGTTCGTCGGCGAAGATCAGTGAGAGATCGATCGTCCGTGGCGCCAGGTCGGGACCGGGCTCCTTCGCCTGGACCATCAGGTCGGCTCCTGGGGTGGGATCGATCCGTACCACGAGCTCGTCGGGGTGAGGTGTGCGCGCTGCGAACACCAGCCGGGGCGGGGGCTTGAAGATGATTCTCACCTCGGTAACCCGCGCCGGGAGCTCCTTGCCGGCCCGGATGAAGAACGGCACGCCCGACCAGCGCCAGTTGTCGATCTCGAGGCGCAGCGCGGCGAAGGTCTCGGTTTGCGATCCAGGGCTTACCCCGGGCACCGACAGGTACCCGTCGTACTGTCCGCGGACATAGCGGTCCGGGTCAGCCGGCGGCATGGCCCGGAACACCTCCAGCCGCTTGTCGCGCAACGTGTCGGCGTCGGCGGCGCTCGGCGGCTCGGACGCGATCAGCCCTGTGACCTGCAGCAGGTGGTTCTGTACGACGTCACGGAGCGCTCCGACCGGGTCGTAGAAGGCCCCCCGGTCGTCGACCCCGAAGTCCTCCGCCAAAGTGACCTGGACGCTCTGGATGTGGTCGCGGTTCCAGAGCGGCTCGAAAACGGAGTTAGCGAACCGGAGGTACAGGATGTCCATCGTCGGTTCCTTGCCGAGGAAGTGGTCGATGCGGTAGATCTGCCGCTCCCTGAGGAACCGGTGAAGCTCGGCGTTCAGGGCCCGGGCCGACGCCAGGTCGTGGCCAAAGGGCTTCTCTATCGCGACCCGGCCCTCCTTGGTGAGGCCGACTCCAGCCAGACCCTCCGCCACGCGGGCGAACAGCGCCGGCGGGATCTCCAGATAGAAGGCAGGCAGCTGCCGCCCCTCGACGGCCTGGGCGATGCGGTCATAGGTCTTAGGGTCCTGGTAGTCGCCCGAGACCATCGACAGGCGCTCGGCCAGCCGCCGGAACACGGGCTCGCTGATTTTCTCACCGGAATCCTCGATGGCCCGGCGTGCGTGGTCCCGGAGAGTGGCCGCCGACCACTCATCGAGGGCCACCCCGACGACCGGGCACTGAAGCTCCGCGCGGCGCTCCATGCGGTACAAGGCCCGGAAAGTCTGTTTTTTCGCCAGATCCCCCGTGATGCCGAAGACCACCAGAACGTCCGCCTTCGTGCCCGCCGGTATGGTCATGTCATCCCCTTGCCGTGGCCCCTCGGCCAGGGCACGGTACACGTTCTGCCAGTCCGCAGATAACCCATTCTTGTGCCACCCCTGCCGATGCGCCAGCCCGTTGGCATCAGCGCCATAAGGCGGCTCGGCGCGCGTTCTACGGAGACATCCCCAGGATCATCGCTCCGCTCGGTCAGAAAAAGGTTCACCCGCAACCGTTATCGGGGGTCCAGGACGTACTTCCCGGTCACTCTGCGTTCACCGAAGCTCTTCAGGAGCCGCCCAGCCTCGGCGAGAGGCACGGATTGCGGAGCCGGTGGGTGTATCTCACCCTTGCTGATCCGAGCGAGGACGTCGGCCAACAGGTCACGACAGGCGTTAGGGCCTCCACTTCCACGCGACCAGTCCCCCCAGTTGACACCGATGATGCTGCGGTTGCGCAGCAGGACGACATTCATGGGCAATCGCGGGATCTCACCGGAGGCGAACCCGAACACGCAAAGCCGCCCACCCGCGGTGAGTCCGCGCAGGGCTGACTCGGTTGACGGGCCACCGACCGGATCGATGACGACATCCGCACCACCATCGGTCGCGGAGCGGATGGCGTCCTTAAGGCTGTCGTAGCCGATGGCGACGTCGGATCCCGCGGCCAGCGCCGCGGCCCTCTTCTCCTCAGTGGACGCAACGGCCACCACCCGTGCGCCGAGGGCGTGAGCGACGTCGACGGCGGCCAGCCCGATGCTCCCGCCAGCGCCGAGAACGACGACATGCTCGCCGGGTTCGATCGCCACCCGCTTGGTGACGGCGAAGATCATGGCCGAGTAATTCTCAGCTGCGCCGGCGGCCACCGCCATATCGACATCATCGGGAACGGGGACAACCGCGGCCGCGGAGTGCACGGCGTGTGAGGTGTAGCAGCCGAAATCCATGTCGATGCACGCAACCCGGGCACCGACCGCCGGCGCGTCGGCGCCGGCCCCCCGCTCGATGACACGCCCGGAGAAAACCGAGCCAGGAGTGAACGGGAGATCGGGCCGGATCTGGTATTTCCCGTTGACGATCAGGCCATCGACGAAGGACGCCCCGGCGGTCTCCACCTCGACCAGGACGTCGCTCGGTCCCACCTCGGGAGTGGGCTCGTCGATCAGTTCGAGCATGTCGGGACTACCGAAGGCCCGGCACACAATGCGCCGCATCGATGGATCTCCTGCCTGCCAAAACGCTGCTGGATGTCGCCGGGATGTCGGCGGCCCTGACCAGCGGCGATGGTTATAACGTCCTCGGTGTCGGTCTGGAAGTTTCGCTAATCCGGGTCCTAGATACTAATCCGGGTCCTAGATAGGGGTGATGCCGACGGCCCGGAGGTGGTCGAACAGTTTAGCGGCCTGGTAAAGAAGGCAGTCATGAACAGACACGCGCTTGTTCTGGGCGGCGGCGGTGTCACCGGCGTTGCCTGGGAGATCGGCCTGATCGCCGGGCTGGCCGGATTGGGCATCGACCTGGCCGCAGCTGACATGATCATCGGGACATCGGCTGGCTCGGTCGTCGGCGCCGACATGACCTCCGGGCAGGAGCTTCAGGTGCTGTACCAGGCCCAGCTCATGCCACCGGCTCCCGAGCCCGCCGCCCGGATGGGCTGGGACATCATCGGCAGGCTGCTCTGGGTCATGAGTACCAGCCGGGACCCGGTGCGGGCGCGGGCGCGGATCGGCAACTGGGCGCTGGCCGCGCGCACCATGCCTGAGGCCGACCGGCGCAAGGTAATCGAGGCTCGGCTGCCGGTCAGCGAGTGGCCCGCCAAGGCGCTCAAGGTGACCGCCGTGGACGCGCGGACCGGCGAGTTCGTGGTATTTGATGCCGCTGGTAACGCCAGCCTGGTGGATGCGGTTGGCGCCAGCTGCGCGGTGCCCGGAGTCTGGCCGCCAGTCACCATAGGGGACCGCCGTTTCGTGGACGGCGGTGTACGTTCCATAGCCAACGCCGATCTGGCGGCCGGATATGAGCGGGTGGTCATCGTGGCGCCGGTGGCCAAGGGCATCGGCCACATGACCAGCCCCCGCCGCCAGGCGGGCGCGCTCACCGCGGCTGGCGCCCGCGTAGTGCTTCTGCAGCCAGACCGTGCGGCCGTGCACGCCATCGGGCGCAACGTGCTTGACTTGTCGCGCCGGGCGGCGGCGGCGACGGCTGGCCGGGCCCAGGCCGCGGCAGAAGCGGCTGCGGTCCGGGCCGTCTGGCAGGCCGATGGCGCGTCGGCCGCCTCCTAACCGCGGGCATCCCGCACGTGGCACGCCTACGCTGTATATCCAGCGCTACCTCCCGCACCTCCCGGCCGGCTGACGCGCAACGCGGGCAGGCAGGTCCCGCCACGGCGGATTGCCTTTCGCCGCAGGTTTGTGCGAGCCTGGCAGCACTTAGCGAGCCTGGATCGGTCCGGACCATGCGCTCCCTCGCCGCTAGCAGCCCTGCATCGAAGGCGGCGAGACCCATGAGACACCCTGCGATCAGCCACCCCTCAGGTAATGCCGGGGAGCGGCGGCGGCCCGGGCAATCATCCGATGCCGACCAATGCGCGCTGTGTGTCTATTGCCGGACGGACAGGTTCGTGTACTGGCCGTCAGCCATCCGGCTGTCCCTGGCTGAATGCCCGGGTTGCCAGCGGCGGGAACCCGCAGGCCGGGACATCGCACCGCTGGATGGCCGGCTCGCTGGGGAGCTTAGCCGGGCCACGCCAACGGCTCGCGGATCGTCGGAGCCACCGACCCGGACAGTTCCGCGTCGCCCTCTCGCTGCTAACCGGGTGGGCGGATGACCGGTGACCGGGATATGCGCAGTGGGCGCGCCGATCACGGGCGCACCGATGCTCCAGCGTTCTCCAGCGGGCCAGGCTGAGCAACGGCTCGCGGGCCGGCCAGCGCAACCGCGTCGATGCCCGCAGCGGCAGCGGGGGGCTGGATTCCGTCGCCTGGATCGGCCTGCTGGCCGGCTCCGGCAGGCCCGCGTGACCGGCATCGCCCTGTGCAGGTGATGATCATGAATGGCAACGGGCGCGGGGCGGCCCCCCGGCTGGCCCGGCTGCTGGCTGGCCGGAATCAGCTCCGGCGGTGCTGCGACAGGATCGAGGGCGCGGTCCTGGGGGCACTGGCCGCCGCGTTCCTCGGGGCTGTGGCCGGATCGGCAATCCTCGGCATGCATGTCTATCAATCGCAGCGGGCGAGGGCTGAACCCCTGCGCCAGGTCACCGCCGTGCTGATGCAGCCCGGGCCGGTGGTTGACAGGCTGGCACTGGCCGGGCAGGCCCAGGCCCGCTGGCCCGGCCACGGTGGGCAGGAACAGTCCGGCGCGCTCACCTCCGTGACCGCGCCCGGCATCTCCGGCGCCGCCGCGGGTACCCGGATACTTGTCTGGCTGAATCGCGACGACCAGCCTGACGTCCCACCGGCCGGCCAGGCATCCATGATCTTCGACGCACTGTTTACGGCCGTCTCAGCCGCAGCAGGTGCCGCGGCCGGGCTGCTCATCCCCTACTGGCTCTGCCGCCTCGCGATCGACCGGCGGCGCCTGGCCGCCTGGGAGTCAGCGTGGGCGTTGACCGGCCCACTATGGACCGGCCGCCACTGAACCTGGCCCGCCACCCCAGCCGCAGCTCCCGCATCCACCACCCGATCCAGCAAGGATGGCACGCCATGTTCTCGAATGTGACGTCTCTGACCGGTATCTCTTCGTGGGCGCGGGGCAGTGGCCTGGAGATTGTACTGCTCGTGACGGGGACGATCCTGCTGACGCGTCTGGCCACCTGGGCTGGCGCGAAGATCACAGACCGGATCGACACCAACGCGCGGGAGACGGATGCGCTGGTCCGCTCGGAGGCGTCAAAGCACCGGCACGCGCTGGCCCAGGTGATCACCTGGGCCACCCTGGTGGTCATCTACTGCGCAGCCGGGGTGCTCATCGCGGCGCGCCTGGGCATTCCCGTGACGAGCCTGGTCGCCCCCGCTGCCGTGGTGGCCGTGGCGCTGGGGTTCGGTGCCCAGCGCATCGTCCAGGACATCCTGGCCGGCTTCTTCATCATCACTGAACGCCAGTACGGCTTCGGGGACCTCATCAGCCTCTCGGTGCCAGGCCTGCCCAGCCCCGCGATCGGGACCGTCGAGGACGTCACGCTGCGGGTGACCACGGTGCGGACCTCCGACGGCGAGGTGGTCATCACCCCCAACGGCCAGATCACCCAGGTGACCAATCTCTCGCGCGACTGGGCGCGTGCCGTGGTGGACGTGCCGGTGCCCACTGCCGTGGACGTCAACCGGGTCAGCGACCTGCTGCGGCTGATCGGGGATGAGGCGTACCAGGAGCCGGGCGTGCGCCGGCTGCTGCTGGACCCCCCGGCCGTCATGGGCGTGCAGAACATCGACCTGGACCAATTCCAGGTCCGCATGGTGGCCAGGACGCTGCCCGGCAAGCAGTTCGAGGTCGGGCGGATCCTGCGGGCCCGGATCACGGCCGGGTTCCGGCGCGAGGGCATCCACCTGCCGGCCGGCCTGGAGACGGCAGAGCCGGCCGGGACCGCCTGATGCGGCGGGTGCGGACCTCGACCTGGATCCTGACCGCAGTCTTCCTGATCACCCTGGCGACCTACTTGCTGGTCAGGCCCCCACCGGCCGCCACCACCGGTGTCACCCCAGCGACAACACCGTCCTCAGCCGCGCCCGCGCCGGTGCCCACCACCGCACCGCCTACCACCTCGCCCAGACCAACCGCCGAGGCCACGCCGAAACCAGCCACCGGGACGACGCCGGCGAGGTCGGCATCCCCGACCGCGACAAGCCCGGCCCGCGCGAACTCGTCCACCCCAGTGGTCACGCCAGCTCCCTCAGCTACCGGGTAGCGATCTGGGGCCAGGAACGTTACCGGACACGGTCTGCGGCGGTCCGGAGGGCCGCGGCGGCCCGGAGGGCTGGCCGTATTCGACGGACCCAGGAGCTGGCTACCCAGTGGCATCCTCCCGACTGCCGGAGGGTAGGCCACGGACTGTGGGCAGTCAGCCGGGCCGGGACGAAGGCCCCTGGCGGGAAGCCTGGGAATGAACGCATATTGGGAGATCTGCAGCGCTTCACCGCAGAGGAGGCTGGCATGCACACTCGGGGGCGATCCGGCCCGTGCTGGCTCAGGCAGCGGCCAGCCTGGACGGCGGCAACGACATCGGCACCGGCAGCGTCATGCCGCGGGTAATCCCGGGAAGGGCCGCCGTGGCGGGCCTGGCGCTGGGGGCGCTGGGGATCAGCATGGACGCGTTCCGCCTGCACGTCCAGCTGATCAAAGAGGTAAACGGCTGGGTCCAGCAGACGCCATTCGGCTCGCTCCCGGCTCCGCCGCGGCCCAGCAAGACGCCGGACCCTTCGCTGCGTGAAGTGCTGCAGCACGCCCGCGATCACCTCGGCGCGCTGAGCCTGCCCCGCGATGGGCAGGTCGCGGCCGCCCAGGTGCTGACGCGGCTGACCGCCGACCTGAACCGGGTCCGCGAGCAGGTGACCGGGCTGCTGCCTGGGTATCCAGGCCAGGCCGGGCCCGCGCTGGCGCGCGATGCGGAAGCCGGCCGCGCGGAACCTGGGTGGGCAGCCGAGCTGCCCGGCCGCGTCCGCTCGGTGGAGTCACGGCTGGCGGCCGTCGAGAGCCGGGTGGGTACCGGACCGGACGTGGCCGAACTGGACCAGCAGATAGAGCAGGCCCGCAGGGACCGGGAAGCCGCCGCCGGGGCCCAGGATTACGAGAACGCGGCACTGCTGCGCGACCGGCAACGGTCCCTGCTCGCCCGGAAGGCCTCCCGCCAGGACCAATGGGCAGCTGCGCACCTGGATCTTCCTGCTCTGGCCGAGGAACTCAAAAACGTGCGCGATGAGGTCGAACATCTCCGGGGCCTGCTCAGCCAGCAGGACGACCAGCCGCAAGACAGCACTACCTAATACCGCCGCGCACTCGCGTGATCTACAGAGGATCGCGTCCGCATGCTGGTTCATCTTGCCCGTACAGCGGAGGTCGCTGTTCCCGCGACTGGTGCGGCCGATGACCGTTGTAATGCCGCGAAAAGCAGTGAGCCGGCGAAGGCCACGGAAAGACCGGCGCTACCCTCGCGGATTGTGCTCGGGCGGCGGCCGCGCCCCAGCTGACCGGCCCGGCCCTCCTGCACGCGTTAGGCAGCAGACTACCCAGCTGTTTCTACATCCGGCCCACCCTTCTGGGGTGAGGACATTCTGGTCGCTCCCCGTCAGCATGGTCAGCAGTGCTGCCTCCGCTTCATGGCGGTGCCGCGCCACGAATGCGCAGCGGAGGCCCTGATCGAGGAGTTACCAGCCATGCCGTTGCACGAGCGTGACACCGTCCGTGAGCAGATGCAGGACTCGGTGTTCTGTGGGCGCGACCTGACCAGGCCGGTGCCCAAATACCAGTTCCCGCGAGAGGAATCGCAGCCCCGGGAGGCGTTCCAGGTCGTGGCCGACGAGCTGATGCTCGACGGGAATGCCCGGCAGAACCTGGCCACGTTCTGCCAGACGTGGGAGGAACCCGAACTCCTGGAACTGATGGCGCTGTCGGTCAACAAGAACATGATCGACAAGGACGAGTACCCGCAGACCGCGGAGATCGAGGCGCGCTGTGTGCACATGCTCGCCGATCTGTGGAACGCGCCCGAGGCCGCCAACACCGTGGGCGCCTCGGCCATCGGCTCCTCGGAGGCCTGCATGCTGGCCGGCATGGCCGCCAAATGGCGGTGGCGCGCCAGGCGGCAGGCCGAAGGCAAGCCGGCCGACCGGCCGAACATGGTCTGCGGCCCGGTGCAGGTGGTCTGGCACAAGTTCGCCCGGTACTGGGACATCGAGATGCGCGAGGTCCCGATGGCGCACGGCAGCTACGCCATGGATCCCGCCTCGATGCTGGAACGCGTGGACGAGAACACCATCATGGTCGTGCCAACGTTCGGCGTCACTTACACCGGCGCCTACGAGCCGGTGCAGGCGATGTCCAACGCACTCGACAAGCTGCAGGCCGATACCGGCCTGGACATCGACATTCACGTGGACGGGGCCAGTGGCGCCTTCCTGGCCCCGTTCTGCGCGCCTGAGGTGGTCTTCGACTTCCGCCTGCCGCGGGTCAAGTCGATCAGCACCTCGGGCCACAAGTTCGGGCTGGCCCCCCTCGGCGTCGGCTGGGTCGTCTGGCGGGATCGCGCCGAACTCCCCGACGACCTGGTGTTCCACGTCAACTACCTGGGCGGCGACATGCCAACCTTCCAGATCAACTTCTCCCGGCCGGCTGGGCAGATCATCGCCCAGTACTACAACTTCCTCCGGCTCGGCTTCGAGGGGTACAAGAGCATCCACGACGCGTCCTACGCGATCGGCCAGTACCTTGCGGCCGAGATCATCAAGCTAGGGCCGTTCGAGCTGCTGTGTGACAGCAACCCGGCCACCGGGATCCCGACCGTCACCTGGCGGATCCGCGAAGGCGCGGACCCCGGCTACACCCTGTTCGACCTGGCCGACCGGCTGCGTACCAAAGGCTGGCAGGTACCCGCCTACACCCTCACCGGGACGGCGTCCGACATCCCCGTCCAGCGCATCCTGGTCCGCCTCGGGGTGAGCCAGGACATGGCCGGCCTGCTCATAGACGATTTCCGGGACGCCGTGGCCCACTTCACCAAGCACCCGGTCACCGTGCCCATGACCAAGGAGGAATCGGGCGGGTTCAGCCACCTGTGACCCAACTTCGGCTCATGACTGTGCCTACGGACGCCGTCGCAGCAGGCAGGAAACACCTGAGGCTGCAGGTGGCAGGCGCCGCTAGGGGATGGTGACCTATGCTGGCTGACCGGCGGTGAACGCCGAGTTCTTCGCCCTGGCGTTCACCGCGGCGCTGAACCCGAAGCTGCTGGCCATCGATCTGCTGCTGATCGAGAACCGGCGGTCGCGGGCGATGTTCCTGTGCCTGCTGCTCGGCGGCATGACCGTGGCTGTGACGATCGGCCTGCTGGATGTGCTCGTCTTGCACGCCGATGCCCTCAAGACTCAGGGCACGGTGAGCGCCGGCGTCAACCTCGCTACCGGCCTGCTTCTGCTCGCCGTCGGCGGGCTGCTTGCCACCGGCCGCCTGCACGGCCGGCGGAAGGAACCCGTGCCGGCCGGAAACGTACAGCCGGAGAAGGCGGACGGCTGGGCGCAGCGGGTGCTGCGCGAGCCACGGCTGGGGCTCGCCATGCTTATCGGCGCGCTGGTCGGCATCCCGGGCGCCAGCTATCTCACCGCATTGCACATTCTGGTCACCGGGAAATCCCCGACCGCAATCCAGGTCATCGCCGTCATCGTATTCGTCCTCATCGATTTTTTGCTGATCATCGTTCCCTTCGTGTTCCTGGAGCTCAGGCCGGAGGCCACCAAGGCACTGCTCAAGCACAGCCAGGACTGGCTGCTGAGTCACGCTTTGCAGCTGATGGCCGGCATCGCCCTGGTTCTCGGCGCCTACCTAGCAATCAGCGGCCTGGTTCGCCTGAGCTGACCGCAGCACTGCCGCCGGCCAGCAACCTGCGTCGGGCCCAGGGCGAGCCCCCGGCACGGACCGTGCGCCGCGCCCACCCGGCTGCACAAGGGAGCATGGCCACGGAAGGAGTCCCCGCGATGAAGGCACTCCGCGGTGCCGCCCGGGTCGCCAGATGGGGACGCCCGTGATCGTCCTCAGCCTCGTTCTGATCGGCTTGGCGATCACCCTCGAACCGATCCCGCTCACCACGTTTATCCTTATCCTCGCGTCGGAAGGCGGCGTGCGGAAAGGCGCCGCGTTCATCTTCGGCTGGCTCGTGTCGCTCGCGATCGTGATCGCGTTCACGGTGCTCGTCACCGGCAACAACCCCCCCAAGCCCAGCACCGCTCCCTCGCTGGCCGCACTCGCCGCCAAACTCGCCATCGGCGCCGGGCTGCTGGTCATCGCGATCCGGTACTACCAGAAGCTAGGCAAGCCGAAACCACCGAAAAAACCGCCCAGGTGGCAGACGCACATCGACAACATGACACCCTGGTACGCCATCGGGCTCGGCCCGCTCACCCAGCCCTGGGGACTGGTCGCCGCAGGCGTCACGGTCATCGCCGAGGCGAAACTCTCGTCCTGGCAGAGTTACCTCACACTCGCGCTGTTCTGCGTCATCGCCACATCCGCGATCCTCGCGATGGAGATCTACGCCGGCTTCCGCCCCCAGCCAGCACAGGAATTCCTGGCCCGGTTGCGGCACTGGATCGACACCCATACCGACCAGGTCATCATCATCGGCTCCCTGGTACTCGGCTTCTGGCTGGTCGCGAACAGCATCTACTACCTCGTCACCTAGTGCTGTGAGAGCGTTCGCTTTCGATAGCCGTCCCAGGCGTCTCGGGGATGAGCCCTGCCCGGGGCCACGGCGGCGCTGGCCTGCCCTCAGATCTCGGTGGTGGCTTCGGCTTTGCCGTCCTTGACGGCGGCCTGGAACGCGGCGTAGTCGCGTTCGTTCTGGTCGGCGTAGGTTTCGGCGAAGTCGGCGACCGCCTGGTCGAACTTGGCGGAGCCGCCGAGATATGCGGCCAGGGCGATGCGGTCACCGGAGCGGGCGTGTGCCCGGGCGAGCGTCCACCCGCACAGCCGGGCGTAGACCGTCATGCCCGCGGGGAGCATCACCTCGATCGGCACGGAGAATTTCCAGTCCCGCAGCTGGCGGACGTAGAAGTCACGGTCGATCCCGTCGGGGCCGGTGACGCGGGTCCAGCCCAGGAAGATGTCGCTCTGGGCTTGCTGGAGGTGCTGCCCGGCGACAACTCGTTCGCCCTGGTTGGTGTACTGGCTGCGGCCGGCGTACTGCGCCAGAACCGATGGCTGGGCCTCTTTGGCTTGCAGGAACAGCGGCTCAACGCCGTCCCCGGCGTCCATCAGCAGGATCCAGGCGCGGGTGCCGACGCTGCCAACCCCGACCACCTTGCGGGCCACCTGGACCAGCGTGAACTGATCCAGCAGGTGCCGCCGGTCGGACTGGAGGCTGCGCCGGTACTTGCCCAGCACGCTGCGGATCTGCGCATAAATAGCGTCGGCCTGCACGTCGCTGAAGACCTCTTCGACGGGGACGATCATCGGCGGGTCGCTGATGATCCGCCGCTGGCCGCCGGCCAGCGTGGTGAGCTTGCCCAGCGCCTGGGTGCTGTCCCGGGTGTGGGCCTTGGCCAGCAGCTTCTCGGCTTCTTTGAACCTCTTCGCCTTGACCTGGGACCTGAACTGCCCGATGGCCGCCTCGATGTCCATGTGCGCGTACCAGACGTCCAGGAAGGACTGCTCGGCGAAGGCGCGCATCGCCGTGCGGTAGCCTTCGGCCGCCGCGAGGGTGATCTTGCGGCGGGCTTTGGCAGGGAACCCGTTGTCCCGCCCCGCCACGGCCAGGCTCGCGGCCAGCCGCTTCACGTCCCATTCGAACGGGCCGGGCAGTGTCTCGTCGAAGTCGTTGACGTCGAAGACCAGGCGCCGCTCCGGTGAGGCGAACGCGCCGAAGTTCGACAGGTGCGCGTCCCCGCACAGCTGTACTCGAAGACCCGAGGCAGGCGTGCTGGCCAGGTCCGCCGCCATCGGCAGCGCGGCCCCCCGGTAGAAGGTGAACGGGGACACCAGCATCCGCCCGTGCCGGACCGGGACCAGCTCCGGCACCCGCGACTGCGCCTGCCCGAGCAGCAGCCCTACCGGGTCCCGGGATGCGCCCGGCTGGAATTGCGCATGCGAGTCCAGCGGGGCCACGCCCCTGGCGTCTTTCCCCCGGGCTGCCCGGTCCGCGCGGGTAAGCTGCCCCGCTGTCCCGGCCCGCGCGGGACCCCGCGCAGATGCGGGCGCAGCAGACCTTCGTGCTGCGACCTGATCGGTCGTTGCTGTCATGACTATTCCCCTCCGGGCCGCAGCCACGTGACGCTGCTGGCCGGTAGAGCACCGGGTCGCGCTCCCCCGTGTGCTCAGGCCAGGCAAGCAGCATCCGGCCGCGGCGCGATCCCCCTATGGGGGTGAATACAGTATTCGCACCCGGAGAGCAGTTCGCCGCATTTCCCGTAGGTCGGCCGCCGCCGGCGATGGCCGCGGGCGGAAACGTTCACCGGCGGCCGCCAGGAAGCTAGCGTTGACGCCCTCTAGGTCTCGGGGGAACAACCATGACTAACGGTCCTTACCAGGAGCTGCCGCCGGCGAAGCGCAGGTGGCTCATTTTCCGCACCGCGCTGCGCAGCCTCCTGCTCACCGCGGTGCTGGTGGTTCTCTACTACGTGCTTCCGCTTGACGAGCGGCTGGATGCCGGGGTCGCGGTGCGTTTGCTGATTGGCATCCTGATCTTCGCAGCTATGGCAACGTGGCAGGTGAGGAGCATCATCGGCTCGCGCTACCCGGCTGTGAAGGCGATCGAGGCGCTGGGCCTGATCCTCCCCCTCTACCTGTTGCTGTTCGCCTCGACGTACTTCGTGATGGAACGAGCCTCTGCGGCGAACTTCACCCAGCCGCTGACCCGTACGGACGCCTTGTACTTCGCGGTGACCGTCTTCTCGACGGTGGGGTTCGGGGACATCGCCCCCAAGTCCGAGGCCGCCCGGGTGGTGCTCATTTTCCAGATGCTCGGCGACCTCGCACTCCTGGGCGCCGGCGCGCGGGTACTGCTCGGGGCCGTCCGCCGCGGCCAGCAAAGAGGATCCGGTACGGGCGGCAATGCGGGCCCGGCGGCCGGGTGAGCACCGGCCTGGAGTTTGGTGACACTCACCCGTGTGAGGTGAGCCGTATCGGGGCTGGGCCGTGGAGAGTGGGATGCAGCGTCGGCGAGCGACGCGGCGCGATGAGGCGCGACGCGAGCGGGTTTGCCGCGAGGTGCCGACCGGGAGGTAGTCCTGTCTGACATCGGCGCGACGGCGGGTTCTGCCGCGGCAGACCCGGGGTCCAGCCAGCAGGATGAACGGGGCGAGCGGCGGGGGCCACCCGCAGGCCGGGTCCGGGGCCGGCGCATCGGCTGGCGGACCCTGGCGGCGGCGATCCTGGTCGTGATCGGCTGCGTGCTGGCCCCGGTTTCGGTGCTGGCCGTCTGGGCGGCGAACGAGGTCGGCAACACTGGCCGCTACGTGGCGACCATGGAGCCGCTGGTCCACGATCCGGCCATCCAGAATGCCCTGACGAGCAAGATCACGACTGAGATCACGACCCGGCTCAACGTGACCAGTCACGCCGATCAGGCCGCCGCCGCGCTCTCCAGCGCCGGGCTGCCCAAAGCCGGGACGCTGCTCAAGTCAGTAGCCCCGTCGATCGCCAGCGGGGTCGACGGATCGATTCACAGCGAGGTCCGCAAGATCGTGACGGGCCCGCGGTTCGCGAGCGCCTGGGTCCGGGCCAACACCCTCGTCCACCAGGAGCTGGTGAAGGTGCTGTCCGGCCAGGGCAGCAGCTCGGTCAGCGTCAAGAACGGCCAGGTCGTCCTGAACCTGGGCCCGTTCATCGATGTCGTCAAGCAGGACCTGGTCAAGCGCGGCTTTAGCCTGGTCAGCAAAATCCCGGCCGTCAACCCGACGCTGACGCTGTTCTCGGCCACCTACCTGGTCAAGGCGCAGACCGGATACCGGCTGATCAACGACCTGAAGATCGTGCTGCCAGTGCTCACGCTGCTGCTGCTGGCCCTGGGTGTGTTCGCCGCCCGTGGCCGCCGCCGCGCGCTGATCGGCGCTGGCCTCGGGCTCGCCGCGTCGATGCTGGTCCTTGCCGTCGGGCTGTTCATCTTCCGCGGCATCTACCTGAACAGCGTGCCGCCCAGCAAGCTGCCCGCCGATGCCGCTGCCGCGCTGTTCGACACGCTGGTCGCCTTCATCAAGCAAAGTCTGCGCACGGTGCTGGTGGTCGGCCTGGTCGTCGCGGCCGGCGCGTTCCTGGCCGGGCCGTCGGCGACGGCGGTCCGGACCCGCGGGGCTTTCACCCGCGGACTGGGCTGGATCCGCCACGGCGGCGAACGGGCCGGCGTGCGCACCGGCCCGGTGGGGACGTGGACCTATGCGCACCGCCGGGTGCTGCGCATTTCCGCCGTGGCCCTGGCCGCGCTGGTCTTCGTGTTCTGGGGCCAGCCGACCGCCGCCCTGGGCATTGTGATCGCCGTCCTGCTGCTGGTGGTCCTCGGGCTGATCGAGCTGATCGGCGCCAGACCGCCCGCCCGGCCGGAAGCGGCAGGGCCCTCGTGACCCCGGGGACCGGCCACTGCTTCCCGGGCTCGCATGGCCCGGTGTGCGTGGCATCCGCGGCTATGCCTAGTCCGGCGCGCGCCGTGGCGGCCTTCCGTGCGCGACAGGGGCCAGCCACCGCTTTGCCTGAGCGCGGCTGGCTCAGGTTGACGAGGACGCCCGGTGACGACGCCGCCCGATCCGCTGGCGTTGCTGCGATCCCGGAGCTATGTGGCTCTTCTGGTGCTGGCCGCGATCATCGGGGTGCCCGTTTCGGCGGCGGCCTACTTCTTCCTGGCCCTGGTCAGCAAGCTGCAAGGGTGGATCTTCACTGACCTGCCTAAGGATCTGGGGTTCCACGCTGAGCCGTTGTGGTGGCCCATTCCCCCGC
Organism: uncultured Actinomycetes bacterium; assembly: GCA_963834515.1. Taxonomy (GTDB): domain Bacteria; phylum Actinomycetota; class Actinomycetes; order Streptosporangiales; family Streptosporangiaceae; genus RYN-230. The sequence continues at coordinate 2,064,515 of CAWICB010000007.1, forward strand.
TCCTGCTGGCCGGGCTGCTGGTTGCTCTTACTATCCGGTACCTGCCCGGCAAGGGTGGCCACTCACCAGCCGACGGGTTCAAGGCAGGCGCCGGGCCGCCCTTGCCGGCCGAGCTTCCCGGCATTGTGCTGGCCGCACTCGCCACCTTGTGCCTGGGCGTGGTGCTCGGGCCCGAAGCGCCGCTGATCGCCCTGGGCGGCGGCCTCGGTGTTCTTGCCGTCCGGCTCGTCAAGCGGGAAGCGCCGGCCAGAACGCAGACTGTGGTGGCCGCGGCGGGCAGCTTCGCCGCCATCAGCACGCTTCTCGGCTCGCCGCTGACCGGAGCGTTCTTGCTGATGGAGGCGTCCGGGCTGGGCGGAGCGATGCTGGAGCTTGTGCTGGTCCCCGGCCTGCTGGCGGCCGGCGTCGGTTCGCTCGTGTTCATCGGCCTTAACGCCTGGACGGGACTGGGGACGTTTTCGCTGGCCATTCCGGGCCTTCCGCACGTCGGGTCCCCCACTGCCGGTGAGTTCGGCTGGGCCCTGGCGATCGGGGTGCTGGCTGTCCCGTTCGGCCTCGGGATCCGGTGGCTTGGCCTGTTGCTGCGGCCGCATGTGGAGCGGCGGATGGTGCTGATCACGCCGGTGGTAGGCCTCGTCGTCGCGGGGCTGGCCATCTCGTTCGCTGCGGCCACCGGGAAGGGTTCCTCGGAGGTGCTGTTCTCCGGGCAGTCTGCTCTCGGCCCGTTCGTCGCGCACAGCGCGAGCTATACCGTCGGGGCGCTGGTCCTGCTGCTGGCCTGCAAGGGGCTCGCCTACGGCGTGTCGCTGAGCAGCTTCCGTGGCGGCCCCACGTTCCCGGCCCTGTTCCTCGGCGCCGCGGGTGGCGTCGCGCTGTCCCACCTGCCCGGGCTGCCCCTGGTCGACGGCATCGCCATGGGCATCGGCGCGATGTCAGTCGTGATGCTCAGGCTCCCACTCACCTCTGTGCTGCTGGCCTCCCTGCTGCTGGCCTCGGACGGCCTAGCCGTCATGCCGCTCGTGATCGTGGCGGTCGTAGTGGCCTACGTGCTCTCGGCGAGGCTGACCCCGAGCCCGGCTCCGGCCGCTGCCCCGCAACCCGCAGGCGACACAGCCCCGGTCATGCCCGCCCCATCTCCCAGCCAGCCCGCGCGGTCATGAGCCCTGGCGGACGTCCGCCCTGGCAGGTCAGCGACCCGCATTGCGGCCGGGCCTTCTGGCTAGCCGCGATACCGAAGTTCACCTTCCCCACGCCGGACGATGTCAGAGGAGGCGCATATCCACGGCTCGCCGAATCGCGTCCGAGCGGGAGGATACTCCCAGCTTCTGGTAGATGGACTGCAGGTGGGTCTTGACTGTGTTGCGGGAGATGTAGAGAGTGGCGGCCATCTGCACGTAACTGGCGGTCGGCAGCAATGTCAGGACCCGCAGCTCCGCCGGGCTCAGGGGCGCGACGAGGATGCTACCGGGTCGTTCCGGCTGCGTGGCGCGGACCTCCAGGGCTGCGCCGATGAGCCGCTCCAGAAACGGCTCTGGTTGCATCTGCGCCGAATGCTCGACCAAGTACCGCGTCACCTGCGGCGCGGTCGTGACGACCGTGTTGAGGAAGCCTTCCTGGCGTGCTGCCCGGACCACATCGCCAACGATGCCAGCGACCGCCCGGTCGCCGCGCTCGATCGCAGCGCCGGCCAGGAGTACCTGGCGCACCAGCGCTGCTCGCGGCGTCAGGTCCCCCAGCGACCCAGCGTCCAGGTACCGCACAGCAGCCTGGTGATCGTTGGCCGCGAGCGCGACCCTGGCCAGCAGCAGGCCGCGCCGGGCGGCGGGCAGCCCGCTGGCGAGCTCGACCGGCAAGCGCGGGTCGCCGAGCGACAGACGCAGTACTGCCTCGAGCTCGTCGGCTCGCACCAGGAGCCCGGAATTCGTTCCAGCTAGGACCAGGCGTGCCGTTTCAACGCTGGCCAGCGCTTGGTGGAGCCGCCCGCGGGCGGCCCAGATCGCGGCCCGGTTGAGCAGGGCGAGAAACTGAAAGGACGGTCGGCCACGCTCAGATATTGTCAGCGCACGCTCGGTGAGGTGTTCCGCCTCGTCGAGGTCCCTTCGTTCCAGCGCGACACCGGCCAGGACGCGCAGGTAATCCCCTGCGAAGAAGTGCTGATCGAATCCGAGGCGCTTCGCGTCAGCGTCAGCGTCCCGGGCCGCCTGAGCGGCCTTGCTTAGGTGACCGGCTTCGAACCATGCGTAAGCCTGCGCCCCGCGCAAATCCACCAGCCTGGCCGGCTCGGCGAGCGATGGTGCCGCCAGCGCTGCCGCGACCTCCCGGTCGACCGCCTCGAAGTCCCCCAGCCACGTGTAGGCACGCAGCAGGACCAGCGGCAGGGCAGCAATCCACTCGTCCCCGGGCAAGGCCCGTTCCCCGATGTCCCGCGCGGCCAGGCCATAGCGCACCGCTTCACTTGCCTCGCCGGTGAGTGCACAGCGCAGGGACCGCAGCCCCGCGAGATGGGCCGCGAGCCGCGAGTCCGGCGGGATCGCGGGCTGGGACCGCTCGAGCAGGTCCAGGTACTCGCCGCCGCGAACCCAGTCACCCCAGAGCAGCAGGTCAGCCGCCAGCGCCAGCAGCCGCTCAGGAACGCCCGTCAGCAGCGACACGTCCACCACGCTGAGATCCAGCGCCCCCGCCGCTGACGGATCATGCAGGAAGTCGGTGATCACGCGATCCTGCAGCAGAGCCAGCGCCCGGTCTACCTTCCGTGCCGCCAGGAAATGGCGGGTCGCCCCCCGCGTGTCACCGGAAGCCTGCAGCCATTCGGCTGCCCGGAGCTGAAGCGCGAGCTCCTGTGCCATGTCGGTGGCATGCAGCTCGGCGCGCAGTACGTCCCGCACGAGATGGTGGTACCGGTAGCACGTCCGCTCATCATCGAGCGCCACCACGAACAGATTGGCCGCCTCCATGCTGCGCAGCAGCGCCGCTGCGTCCTGCCTGCCGGTGACCGCCGCACAGGCCTCAGCGGTCAGCTCGTCCAGGATGGAAGTTTCGAGCATGAACGCCGCCACCTCGGGCGGCTGCTGTTGCAGGACTTCGCCGATGAAGTACTCCGCGATCGCATGACTGCGGACATCCAGGGAACGCGCCGGGTCTTTGGTGCCGCGAAGGGTCAGCGCGGCCATCTGCAGTGCCGCGACCCATCCCTCGCTTCGCTGATGAAGAAGCGCGAGCTGAGCATCGGCGATCTGCACGCCGAAATTCTCAAGCAGAGCGCCACTCTCGGCCAGCGAGAGATACAGGTCCTGGTCGCGGAGCTCGCACAGCTCACCGGACAGGCGCAGCCGGTGCAGCCGCACGGGCGGGTCGTTACGGCCCGCTAGCACCAGCTGCGCGGCCCCGGCCGGCCACCGCTCAACAAGGTTGGCCATGGTCCTTCCGGTCGTGGCCGCCGCAACGTGGAAGTCATCAACGATGATCGCTGACCCGGCAGGCAGCCTCGCGGCGTCGTTCGCGATCGAGGCAGTAACGTCGGCCGACATCGCGCCGTCCAACGCGAGCAGCTCAGCCGCATCGGCGCCGAAGCCTGGCACCACCGCCTGGGAAGCCGTGATGAACCCGGTCCAGAAACGGACCGGGTCCGCGTCGGCGTCATCACACGAAAGCCAGGACGTCGCGCCAGCGTCCCGGGTGGCCATCCAGCTCGACAGCAGCACGCTTTTGCCAGCACCGGCCGAGCCCACCACGACTGTGAGGCGCCTGCCTGCCCCCATTTCCAGCCGTTCATGCAGCACCGGCCTCGTAAGCAGCGTGGAAGGCAGCGTCGTCGGGCGGAACTTCGTCAGCGCGAACCGTACGTCGCGGGAAGCGCCCCGCTCTGCCGCCGGACGATGTGGCATGACGTCCCCCGCCCCGATTATGCCGGCGAAGCTATGGGAGCGACCACGCGGGCATCTTCAATCCCAGGGCTCTCACGCGCGTCGCGATCATGATGCAATCCCCGCCCCACTGAGACGACGCCCGGAAGGCCGCCTGGTTGGCTGCCGGCCTCCCCCTGCCGGTCTTTACGGCTCACCTACACCCCTGGCCAGTAGTTCTAGCCGCCGGGGTCCGGTGCAGCACGAGAACCTTCAGTCTCGCAGCACAATCCGTCGTTAGGCAAGCTTCGGTCCCCGGCAAAGCGCTGGCGCTGGCCCGCTGGTCACCCCAGGAAGGGGATGACGCAGGCCGGGCTATCACGCAGACTCACAGCACGCGTGAACCCGAGCAGACTACGAGGCGAACAGCGTGCAATCACGAACATTCGAGATCACTTTCGTCGGCCAGGCGGGCCGGGTAGTGCGCGCGGAGTTCGATGACTGCGAGATCAGTGTGGGTTCCGGCACGACTACGCTCCGTACAGAGCAGCTCGACCAGGGCGCCCTCCAGGAACTGATGCAGCGGGTCACCGGGCTCGGGCTCGAGCTCATCGAAGTGCGCGTTGTGGCGCCGCCATCCGCGGAATGACCCAGAGGGCTGCAGGTGTCACCGTCCACTCCGCATGATGCCGTTCATCGTGGGCGCGATGCCCAGGGTGCTATTACCCGACGGGCGGCAGGATCCACCCCGGCTGGTCACAACGGCAAAGCGTCGCCCTCAGCCGCCTCGGGTTCTTCTCTGTCCGGCATCCCGCGGACCAGAATTATGATCACCACCGCGATAGCTGCGCCGATCATGTCACCGAAGACGTCCACCCACCAGCCGGTGAGCCCCCAGCGTAGTGATTGATCACCCCTGCCCCGGCGGCCACCGTCACCAGCAGGAACGTGCCGGCAAAATCGATGATCAGCCGGACCCATAGGGCCGCTGCTTCAGTCTGTCCGCCTCGAACCGGAGAAGGTAACGCGTGCCCACCGCAGCGGCGTGCCGCGCCTCCTCGTCGTCAGTGGCCTTGGTCATCGTCGGCACCCGCTCTCCCTGGTCAGCTGGCCACACCGACCGTGACCGAGTCCAGCTTCCGCCGCCACCGGGGCAACTGGATCACCTCCCGAGGAGGAGAGCACCGGCAGCGGCCATCCCCGATGGGTGATCCCCCGAGTCCGGAGAGGTGCAACCGTGAACCTGGCTGGAGCGCCGGCCGGTCCCGTCCGGGCGCGCAGCGAAAGGATCCCTGGTCATGAATATGCCGGCCAAGACAGCCGCCGACGACGCCACGAGGGAGTCCCCGGCGAGCCTGGGTCGGCCTGCCAAGGATCGTGGCCGCGGCAGCAGAGCTGACGGTTGCCCCCGTCCTGACCCTGCCGCCCGGGCCGTAAGAGACGGCCTGGCCCCCAATCCCCAATGTGTGGAGACTGCCATGTTCAGACGACGGCGTCCGCTGATGCGCGCGGCGGTGGTAGAGGCGGCGCATATGTCGCTGGCAAGAAGGTCGCCCAGCGATCCGCCGAGCAGGGTCAACTGGAGGACGAGCAGAACGAGCGGATTGGCGACCTCGAGCAGCAGCAGGCGCCGCCCGAGCCGGACCAGCAAGCGCCCGAGCCCTCGATGATCGACCAGCTGAACCAGCTCACGGCCCTGCATGAGCAGGGTGCCTTGACCGATGACGAGTTCAGCTCGGCCAAAGCCAAGCTGCTCGGCTAGGCACAAACGGCCGGTGACCGCCGGCCTCGAGGTCCCATCAAGGGGTGCAGGATGAGCGTGCCGTTTAAGGGAACGATCAACGTCGATATCCGTGACTCGATCCCGGACTGGTCGCCGTTCGAGCCGCCCAAGGCCCCGGACGGGGCACCAAACGTGGTGTACATCGTGCTGGACGATGTCGGCTTCTCGGCCATGTCCTGTTACGGCGGGCCGATCGAGACGCCGAACATTGAGCGGATCGCGGCGGACGGGATCCGCTACACGCAGTGGCACACCACGGCGCTCTGCTCGCCGACCCGCTCCTGCCTGCTGACCGGCCGCAATCACACCCGTAACTCGATGGCCTGCATCACCGAGGCCGCGGTCGGGTTTCCCAACGCCAGCGGCACCATCCCGCCAGAGAATGGCATGATCTCCGAGATCCTGGGTGAGCGGGGCTGGAACACCTACATGGTGGGCAAGTGGCACCTGTGCCCGACGGTGGAAATGAACGTCGCCTCCACGCGGCGGAACTGGCCGTCGGGCCGCGGATTCGAGCGCTGGTACGGCTTCCTCGGCGCCGAGACCAACCAGTGGTACCCGGACCTGGTGTACGACAACCACCCAGTCAACCAGCCCAAGTCCCCAGCCGAGGGCTATCACCTGACCGAGGACCTGACCGTTAAGGCGCTCGAGTTCATCAAGGACGCGAAGACGATCGCGCCGGACAAGCCGTTCTTCCTGTATTACGCACCCGGGGCGGCCCACGCACCGCACCATGTCTCGAAGGAGTGGGCGGACAAGTTCAAGGGCCGCTTCGACATGGGGTACGAGGCGATCCGCGAGCAGACGCTAGCCCGGCAGAAGGAGATGGGCATCGTCCCGGCAGACACCGGGCTGCCGCCCATCAACCCGATCGGCACCCCCGAGACCCGCCAGGGCCCCAAGGGCCAGCCGTTCCCGCCGCTGGACTTCACCCGGCCGTGGGACTCGCTGCCGACTGAGGAACAGCGGCTGTTCTGCCGGATGGCCGAGGTGTATGCGGGGTTCCTGGCGCACGCTGACCACCACATCGGGCGGCTGCTGGACTACCTGGAGGAGTCCGGGCAGCGGGAGAACACGCTGGTGATCCTGGTGTCCGATAACGGGGCCAGCGGCGAGGGCGGCCCCAACGGGTCAGTCAACGAGATGAAATTCGCCAACGGCATCCCCGACGACATCAAGGCGAACCTGGCGATGCTCGACGATCTCGGGGGGACGAAAACCTACAATCACTACCCCAACGGGTGGGCGATGGCGTTCAACGCCCCGTTCAAGATGTGGAAGCGGTATGAGTTCAACGGCGGCACCGCCGACCCGTGCATCATCTCCTGGCCCTCGGCGACGGCGGGCAACGGCGAGCTGCGCCACCAATACCACCACGCGATCGATATCGTGCCCACCATCCTGGACACCCTAGGCGTCGAGCCCCCCGAGACGATCAAGGGCCACGTGCAGAGCCGGTTCGACGGGGTGAGCATGCGCTACAGCGCTGACATGGCTTCGGCCCCGTCAGCCCGCAAGACCCAGTTCTACTCGATGCTCGGCTCCCGCGGGATCTGGCACGACGGCTGGAAAGCCGTCACCACCCACCCGACCCTCAGTGGCTGGAGCGACTTCAACGACGACACCTGGGAGCTGTATCACACCGATACTGACCGCGCGGAACTACACAACCTCGCTGCTGAGCATCCCGGTAAGCTCCGTGAGCTGGTCAACCTGTGGTTCGCCGAGGCCGGCAACAACGCGGCGTTCCCGCTCGACGACCGGTCCGCAGTGGAGATCATCACGACGCCTAGACCGCAGCTGGCCTCCTCCCGTGACCGGTACGTCTACTTCCCTGATACCGCGGAGGTCCCCGAAGCGCAGGCGGTGAACGTCCGTAACCGCTCGTACACGATCGGCGCCCTGGTCGACATTCCTGCGCCTGGCGCGCAGGGCGTCCTCTTTGCGCACGGCTCGCGGTTCGGCGGGCACGCGCTTTACGTCAAGGACAACCGGCTGCACTACGTCTACAACTTCGTCGGCATGGCCGAGCAGAAGATTGACGGCGACCAGGACATCCCGGCCGGGGAGAACCTGATCCTTTCGGCTTCCTTCGGCAAGGACGGAGAGGATCCGCCCGGCGTTTCCACCGGAGTCCTTTCGCTGTACCACGGGGATAAGAAAGTCGGCCAAGGCCGCATCAGGACCCAGCCCGGGATGTTCTCACTCGCGGGCGAGGGCCTGTGCGTCGGCCGCGACAGCGGTGAACCAGTGACGGACGACTACCCAGGTGATCAGCCGCACGTTTTCACCGGCGGCACCATCAAGCGGGTTGCGGTTGACGTCAGCGGTGATCCCTACCTCAACCTCGAGCGCGAGGCCCAGGCGATGATGGCACGGGAATAGGGATGACACGGTCAACAGCGACCCGCTTCCCTCGGGAAGGTGGCGAGATCCGCACATGCCCGGGGTCATCAAGCCCAGCCCGGTCCCCGGAGCTTCGCGGGCCGTCCGTGGGTCCTGGGAGCCCGGTCCCTGAACATCCAGGGACCGGGCTAGCCCCCGAAGGAAACGTACGGCTCGGCGACGTCAGCTAGTCAGCCCCAGGTGCTTCTCATACGCGGCATGACCCGCCTCGATCCGTGTAGGCCCGCAGATCCGCTGAAGCCGGGATGAGATGCGGCACAGGCAGTGCACCCGGCCGGTCAGATGACCGAACGGTGGTAACGATGTCGGCGTCTGCAGGACTCACCCGGGCCACCCCTAGGTCAGTAGGTCATGACACTGCCGGGGTCTGGGGCAGTACGCTACCGGCCAGTTTGGCAGTGTGATCCACTTCTGGCAACCGAGCGGTCAACATCCTGAACACCTGCAAATGCCGCGATTCACCCTGGCGAGGGTGACGCGCATCCCGGCCGGGTCATGCATGCTTATTTAGGGTCGGCGCTGAGCGACGCAATGGACGCGGCGCAACGGCGGTGGCAGCAACGCCGCTGCGGCTGGCCCTGAGGGGGGATTGTGTCGGGTAACGCCCACGAGCCAGCCATTCAGCGATCGCCAGGTCACTACCGCTCTGGCCCCGTTCACCACTGTCGTCAAGCACGACCTGTATTGCACGTGGTTTCACCCTGGGGAACGCAGCCCGGGCCATCCACCGAGCGTCACTCTGTTCTCCGCCGCGTATCTGGTGAAGGCGCAGGCCCGTTACATCCATGCGGCCCGCCATCGCTGCCCTGGCGATCTTCCGGCCGCAGACCTGAATTCGGTGCCTGCCAGCTCAGCTGGTCCCGGTCCGCCACAACAAGAAATCGGAGTGCTGCCCGGGCAGCCAACCTCAGAGGAAGTGAGACAAATGTCCACTGCCATTAAGCCGCGGGGCACCCGCGCGCCGGGCGGATCGCCGTGACCCCGCAGGCTGCGGGGCCAGCGGCTCAGTCGTGGGGGGCGAGAAGCGGGCACCAGGCGGCCATAGCGATGATCGCGCTGGCTGCGGCGGCGCGGCTGGCGCGCCATACCCGCACCCACGAGTTGGCGATCGTGGCCGTCATCGCGATCGTCGCGGTGGCAGGCGCTGGGCAGGCTAGCCGGGCTCGCTCGTTCGCGCGCCTGGCGGCCTGGGACAAACGGGGGAGCGCGAAGCGCGTGGCCGGACGAGCCTAGAGCTCAGTAGCGACGGCATGGCCAGGTGAAGAGGCTCGTGACCTCGATGTGAAAGGCGGCGGTGGTGTCGCCTCTGGCGTCCCTGTCGGCTGGCCCGGGCGTGACGAGCAGGCGGAGCAGCCGGCCCGGCGGCTGCGGACTCCTTCGGTGACCGGATTCTGAGGCGGTTTAGGCGTCATCGTCACCTGCTCCTGACGCTGGCCCGCGGCCGCCCGTACACTGCCGTATGCACCTCTGTCAGGCCAGCCGGGTGCTGCGCGGGCCCTATGGCCGGGCCAAGCTGGGCGTGGCCAGGAAAGCGCGGATCAGGCGCACCATCAGCTCACCTACCTGTAGCAGAGCCTGGCCCCGCAGCGTCTGCAGGACATCCCGGGCGTGCAGGTCGCGGCGCGGTACAGCACCGGAACGGGGGCCAGGGTGCTCGGCGATTTCTACGACGTGTTCCCGCCGGTACGCGGGGGCTGGGGGCTGGTGGTCGCCAACCTGTTCTTCCAGCTCGTCTCCGCGAGATACGAGCGGGCCAGCCTGAGCGTCACTTCCAGCAAGCCCTCCGGGCAGGGGTCGGACTCGAGCGTGCTGGCTAGCTCTGGGTGAGCACGGTAACAGGTGCATTCAGGTGCGGTCCGGGGTTGACGCCGGGTACGGCGGCTGCCTGGGCGATTTACGATGCGCTAGCACTACTGGCCGTGTGGTCGGCCCAGTGCGGCGCTCGGGATCCTCCGTTCAACCACGTCGCTCGCGACCTCGGAGAGCTTGCGGTTGTGGTAGTGCGCGTAATTCCTCAGCAGCTTGAATGCGTCGTCTACCGTGACGGTCAGGTACTCGGCGGTCATTCCCTTGGCCTGCTCGATGATCACCCGGCTGTTCAGCGCCGCCTGGAGCTGCGCGGCGAGCAGGTTGCGTTCCCTGAGCGCCCGTTCCTGGATCAGCCCGATCGCCGCCATCTCCGCCATGGCCTGTGCTATCTCCATCTCGGTGGCGGTGAACGGCTCGTCGCTGCTACGGAAAAGGTTCAGGGCGCCGATCACGTCCGTGCGTACTCGCAGAGGGACGGCACACATGACCTGGAAGCCTGCGCCGAAGGCTTGCGGCGCGAAGACCGGCCAGCGGACGCGGCTGTCGGCGGCGTTGGCCTGCACGGCCCGGCCCGAGGAGAACGCGTCCAGGCACGGGCCCTGTGCACCCTGGATCTCGAAGAGCTCAAGTAGCCGCATCCGCTCGTCCGAAGAGGCGATCAGCCGCAGCCCACCGCGCGCGTCGACCAGCATCACCCCAGCTGCCGCAGCGCGGAGAATCTCGACTGAGTCCTCGGCCAGACCGTGCAGGAAATCGACGATGTCAAAATCGCTGGCCAGCGTGTCCGCCAAGCGCACAAAGGCCCGGGCCAGCACGGCCTCGCGCGTAACGTCTCCCGTTCGGTCACCCGGACCGGAATTCCCCGGCCAGACGGGCCGCCCGGCGCTGGTCTCACACATCGAACCGCACTCGCCGTTCAACCACGTCCTGGGCAACGTCGTACATCGAACACCCGCTGGCGAATGCCGCGGCGCGCAGCCGGGCCAGCGCGTTGGCTACGCTGTCATCCAGCTGTGCGGCGATCATCCCGGTCGCCTGATGGATCACGATCCGGTCCGTGCCGACCGTCGCCAGCAGCTCCGGCAGCCCAGGCCACCCTGGTGTGTACTGCTGGCACAGCACAGCATCTCGGGCGATGTCCGCCGCCACCAGGGCATCGGCCAGGTGCTCGTCACTGAGCATGCCCGGCCGGTCACGGCACAGATCAAACGTGCCGATGCCGCCTGGCCCCACAGTCAACGGCAGGGAGAACTCGGCGTGCACGCCGACCGCCAGGGCTGCCGCCGCAAAAGCCGGCCAGCGGTTCGCGTTCTCCGCTGACAGGTCCGGCAGCAGCACCGGAATCCCGGACGCGTGAGCATGCAGGCAGGGGCCCTCACCCAGCTCCATCTGCAGCCCGGTAACCGTCCGGGCGTGCCGCCCGGCACCGGCCAGCACGCTCGCCGACTCTGCCCCCGACATCAGCACCAGGGCGCACCCCGACAGTTCCATCTCCTGTATGGCCAACCGGCAGAGCCGCTGCACCAGCTCGCCCACACCGGCCGCGGTGTCGTGCTCGGTGACCGCCGCCATGATGCGGGCCCGCCGTCTGTCGTCCCGCATGTCGCCTCCTCCCCCGCCCGGCCGCAGCCTCGGGGGTGTCCTTCCTCGACGTAAACCCTCTAAACTCCAACCCGGCGCACGGTACGAAAAGCCCCGCATCGGTGCGACGGCCGCCATGATGGAGCCACGCTCCGGTCACACCCGCGCGTCGATTTTCTCACCTGCATGCCGACTGCCGACACCCCAAGCTGACCAACCGGGGGACTAACAGCCCGAGCATCCCCGTGACCGGCCTGCACCACCTTCGGTCCGGGCCATAACGGTGAGATCCGGGCGCGCGTAACGTCATCACTCGCAGCGCGGGATGACGGCCTGGAAAGGTCCTTCGGAGGTGCATGGTGAGCGACACGAGCACGGGAAACGGCAAAGTGGTCGTGAACAGGTCGATGTCACTCGACGGGTTCACCGCTGGTCCCAGCGACGCGATGAACCGGATCTTCGACTTCATGGGGCCGATCGAGGACGAGTTCCCGGACATCATGGCGGCCACCGGCGCCATGCTCGTCGGCCGGCGGACCTATGAGGTGGGTAAGCGTATGACCGAGAATCCGGACGAGGTCACGCCTGCCTACGAGGGGGGAGCTGAGTTCATCCTCACCCATGAGCCACCAGACCCGCCGGACCCGGCAGTCACGTTCCTCACCGGTGATATCGGGGAAGCCGTCGCCACCGCGCTCCGCGCCGCGGGCGGCAAGAACGTCGAAATCCTCGGCACCAACGTAGCCGGTCAGTGCCTGCGGCGGGGACTCGTGGACGAGATCATGGTGTACGTCCTGCCGGTCCTGCTCGGCGACGGGACTCGCTTCTTCTCCTCCCCAGGCTTCGCCAGGATAGACCTGGAACCGCTCGACAGCACACGGTCGGGAGCCGTCACAATCCTTCGGTTCCGCGTCCGCAAGTAGTTCCCGGCTACGTCGTATCAGGTTGCTACGGCGCTGAGGGTTCCCGAGCCGGTCACGGGCCAGTCGAAGATGGTGTCGCGCCCGGAGTTGGCGCTCATCTCCTCGCGGTCGACGACGACGGTCAGGGTGTGCCCGTCCGGGGTGAACGCCACCGCGTAGTTGGCCGGGCCACCGCAGGTTACGCAGAGCGGCGTCTCCTCCGGCTGTGGGGACCCGCTTGGGTAGAATGCGCGGGTCAGCAGGCCGCGGACCGTGGCGGTGCGTGCGGGGCGGGCAGGGTCGGCCAGGCTGTAGACCAGCACGGTGCCGTGGTAGGTCACGGCGGCCAGCAGGTTCCCGCGGGAGAACGTGAAGGCTTGGATGAAGTCGCCTGCGCCGTTGATGGCGGCCATGCGGTAGGCGTGCGCCGGGTCGGTCACGTTCCACAGGGTGACCTGGTCGGTGCCGGTGGCGCTGGCCAGGATGGTCCCGCTGGAGAACGCGAGGTCCGGCTGACTGAACGGTATTTGGCTGTCGCCTGCCGGGTACGTCACCGGGGCGTCCAGGGCGCGCAGCAGCCGGGGCCGGGCCGGTCTGGCCATATCCCACAGGAAGATCTTGTCGTAGTGGGCGGTGGCCAGGATCCGGCTGTCCGGGGAGAACGCAAGTTCCTCCAGCTTGCTGCCATCGCCGTCGGACAGCGTCGTCATCTTGACCGGGTGCCTGGGGTCGGCCACGTTCCACAGGGCCATCTGGCCGCTGTAGGCGATGGTGGCCACGGTGCGGCCGTCCGGCGACAGCGCCATGGGCTGGCCGGCCTCGAACTGTGACAGGCGCTGCGGCCGGCTCAGGTCCGTGACGCGCCACACCATGTCCACGCCGTCGATGGCTTCCCCGAACGCGGTGACCATGATGCCCCTAGGCGGCGAGAACGCCGCTGTTTCGAGGGGTTCATCGGCGGCCGGGTGCCAATAGCTACCCTGCCACATCCGGTAGCCGGCCGGGCCCAGGATCAGCGCGAGCAAAGCCGCCACCGCGGCTGATATCAGGGCGGCCCGGCGCAGCCGGGCCAGCGAAAGCCATTCGGTGCGGTAAGCCAGGTCAACGTGCGTGCTCAGCACGCTGGCGGCCAGGCTGGCCACCGTCCGCGCGGTCGGCTGGTGCTGGTTCAGGACCTCGAGCATCTCCTCGCTCGCGCTCCCGCCACCGGCGCGGGTGCCAGCCGGCCAGGACGCGGGACAGCCGGCCGGCCAGCCCGGGCCTCATCCCGCACCCCAGGCCATGGCAGTGCGCAGCCGGGCCACGTGCACGATCTGCTGCATGGTCCTGACCTGCTCGGCCAGGATCTCCTGCCCGGCCGCCGTGATCTCGTAAGGGCGGCGGCGTTCGGCGGTGGCCAGCGGCCGGACCCAGCCGCGGCGTTCCAGCCGGGACAGCGCGCCGTACAAGGTGCCCGGCTCCATGCTGATGCCACTGAACGTGGCGACATCGGTCATGATCGCGTAGCCGTGCTTGGGCCCGTCGGCCAGGCTGGTCAAGATCAGCAGCGACGGGTCGGCGAACCGGCCCAGGCCATCGAACTTGCCGTGCATGCCCACCCCCGCCCGGCAGCACCGCTTACTAAGTTGTAGTGAATATAATGAGGGCCCGTCAACCGCGGTGCCCGCGCACGGCCCGCCGGGGGCGGCGCGCACGGCCTGCCGGGCCCGGCCAGGCAGCGGCGATCTCATACCGGCGGCGCCGTCCGGCAGTGGCCAGCGGCCGGACCCAGCCGCGGCGCTCCAGCCGGGACAGCGCCCGGTACAAGGTGCCCGGCTCCATCTGGACGCCGCTGAACGCGGCCACGTCCCTCATGATCGCGTACCCGTGCTTGGGTCCGTCGGCCAGGCTGGTCAGGACCAGCAGCCACGGCTCGGCCAACCGGCCGAGCCCATCGGACGTGCCATGCACCCCAGACCCCCCATTTAGTAAGCGCTACTTACTAAGGCGTAGTGAATAACTCGCCGGGCAGGCTGTCAACCTCGGGCCCGGCGGCGCCCTGTGCGGCCGCACACGTCCAGGTGAGTTCTGTACTTCCGTGCTGTACCGCTTCCTGGACGAGGCTCTTTGCGCAGCAAGCTTGCTACCGCTGGTGCTCTCCTACCTCGACGCCCTGACCAAGCTGGGCCAAGCGGTGCTCCGGGGCGTGGCGCTGAGTCTCGGCCTGGACGCCGGGTACTTCGCTACCAGGTACACCGCAGATCCGACAATCTTGTCCCGGATCTTCCACTACCCGCCGTCATCGCTCCAGGCCGATAACTGCGGTGAGCATACCGACTACGGGCTGCTGACCCTGCTCGCCCAGGACAACAACGGCGGCCTGCAGATCGCAGCCCCGGAGGGCTGGATCGACGCCCCGCCCATCCCGGGGATGTTCATCTGTAACATCGGCGACATGCTCGACCGCCTCACCGGAGGCTGGTACAGCTCGACGCCGCACCGGGTCCGCAACCTCAGCTACGAGGACTACCTGCTGGGCCAGGTGTCGAAGATGTTCCTGCAGCTTCAACGCCCGTCCCCGCCGACGAACGTGACCCTCACCGCAGGGTCGTCGGAGACCGCCCCGTACTCGTGCACGCGGCCGGGATCACCGCCGTATGGCCAGGTACCCCGCGAGGTGATCGATCACCTCACGCGCGTCGTCCTCGACACCGCAGATGAACGTGGACTTGCGCCGCCGCAGCACGGGCAGTCCCAGGGCGTACAGTCCTGGGCTGCTAACCACACCGCCCTCGTGGCGCAGCTGGCCCTTCGCGTCGACCACCGGCACGTCGAGCCACCCGTAGTCAGGCCGGAAACCCGTCGCCCACACGATCGCGGCGATCTCGCCACTTCGCAGGTCGAGCTGCAACCGCGCCGACTCGGGCGCGCGCGTCGCCGCGAAGCGCTCGGGGGGGCCGACCTCAGTGTCGTACCCCTCCGCCCTGGCCCACTCGTCGAACGTGTCCAGCAGGCGCTCCATCTTGAGGTCCGCGAGCGAGAACACGTTGCGCAGGCCACCAGAGAGCAGCGCGCGGCCGTCACGTACCGCCGCCCAGCGGCCCACGAGCTCGACGCCCATCGAGGCGAGCGCGTTCAGATCCAGCGTCGTCCGCTCAGGGGTTCCGACCAGCTGAGGCGACGGCAACCGCCGGGCCCGGGTAAGATCCTCAACCTCGTCGTAGCGCTGGTCCCACACGCCCGACGCGTCCATCCACCACAGCACGTCGCGTCCGCGGTAGGTGCGCGGCAACCGGACGTGCTCCCCCACCGAGAGAGTCACTGGCCGGCCCGACCGCCTCAGCTCGGCGGCCAGCTGCACGCCGGTCGCCGAGGCTCCCACGACAAGCACGCCGCCGTCAGGCAGTTGGGCGGGGTCGCGGTAGCCGAACGGTGTCACTTGCCCGACGGACACCGGCACGGCCTGGCTGAACGGCGGTTGCGCTGGCCGATTGCAGGCGCCGCTGGCAATGACCATGGTCCGGGAGTGAATCTCGCCGTGGCTTGTCGTCACGTGGTATCCATCGTCGGCCTGCCGCACCGACGTGACGTTCACGCCAGTCCGGACAGGAGCACGCGAGACCTTGGCGAAGTGCTCGATGAACTCGATCACTTCGCGCACTGTCATGTAACCGTCTGGATCCGGGCCTTCATAGCGAAGGCCCGGCAGGCGGCTCTGCCAGTTGGGGGTGAGCAGCCGCAGGGAGTCCCAGCGTTCACGCCGCCAGGAGTTGGCCACCTCTCCGCGTTCAAGAACGACGTGATCGATCGACCGGTCGCTCAGGAAGCAGCTCGCGGCGAGACCCGCGTGCCCCCCGCCGATGACGACTGTGGTGGTGCGCTCGATGGTGTGGCCCTCAGGCGACTTCGACAGTGACGTTCGTCGGATTGGTGAGAGCGTCGAACACGGCGGAGCGCTTCTGGGACTGGGCGACCAGCGCCTCGATCTCCTGCCGCGACGCGTCCGCGTCGATGGTGAACGTGACCTTGATGTCGTTGTAGCCGTTGCGGGTGTCGCTGTCGGCACCAAGGATCCCGCGGATATCGTGCCCGCCCTCGACCGTGGACTCCACCGAGCGGAGCTGGATGCCGCGGTTCTCCGCGACGGACGCGATACCCCCCGTCAGGCAGCTCGCCAGGCCCACGAGGAGGTACTCGATCGGCGTGATGCCGTTGTCCTCCGCCGCGAAGACCTCGGGGTGGTCAGCTTCGAACGTCCACTCTTCCTTGTGGTTCTGTTCCTCCCCGAGGCCGAAGAAGCTCTGGACCTTGATCGTGCTGTGGACGCCGCTCTGCCACTTGGCGGACGCGCGCCAGGTGAACTGGGCGGCCTCAGGCGCACCCCTCAGCACTTCGCGCGCGTCGAGCAGCGCCTGGACGTTCACTCCGTTGGTGACTGCGGTCATGCCGCCATACCCCCTAGACCCTTCCCTTGAATTCCCATGGAGATGGTTGACAATACACTGATCAGGGCGGGTTACCATAGCCCCCATGGCAGAGCCAGGCTCAACGCTCACGGCCGGCTCAGTCGGGACGGTCGAAACCCAGTACCTCGACCTGCCGGAGCCGGTGCGGCTCGACTGCGGGCGGGAACTGCACCCGGTTCGCGTGGCGTACGAGACATACGGCGCCCTCTCACCCTGGCGCGACAACGTCATCCTGGTATGTCATGCGCTCAGCGGCGACGCCCATGCCGCGGGCTTCGCGAAGACGCCGCCCGAAGAGAGCACGCGCGACGGGTTCGGGGCCGAGGATCGCGATGGCACAGCCCGCCGGGGCCTTGGCTGGTGGGATGGGATGATCGGCCCCGGCAAGGCGTTCGACACGGACCACTTCTTCGTCGTCTCCACGAACCTGCTCGGCGGCTGCCGCGGGACGACGGGGCCGTCGTCGATTGACCCGGCGACCGGCCAGCCGTACGGGCCGGACTTCCCCGTGATCACCGTCGCGGACATGGTGCGGACCGAGCGCGCGTTCCTGAACGCACTCGGTATCGAACGGCTTGCGGCGGTTGCCGGAGGCTCGCTCGGCGGGATGCAGGCGTTCGAGTGGGCGATCCTATTTCCGGATCAGGTCGATGCCGTCGTGGCGATCGCCAGCACGCACGCCCTTCACCCGCAGGGCGTGGCCTGGAACGCGATCGCGCGTGATGCGATCATGCGCGACCCGGCCTGGCAAGGCGGCCACTACTACGGCACGGGCGCCGCGCCGGATGCCGGCATGGGCGTGGCGCGGATGGTCGGCCACGTCACGTACCTTTCTGCACTGGCGCTGAACGACAAGTTCGGCCGGCGGCTGCAATTCGCCGACGATATCCGCTACACGATCACCGAACCAGAGTTCGAGGTCGAGAGCTACCTGCGGCACCAGGCCGACTCGTTCGTCAGGCGCTTCGACGCCAACACCTATCTCTACACGTCGCGCGCGCTGACGTATTTCGATCTCGCACGGCAGCACGGCAGCGGATCGCTCACCCGGGCACTCGAAGGCATTTCAGCGCGCATACTGATGATCGCGTTCAGCTCCGACTGGCTGTACCCGCCGTCCGCGTCGGGGGAGGTCGCCGACGCGCTCCGCGATCTCCGCAAGCCCGCCGAGTTCCACGTGATCGAGGCGCCGTACGGCCACGACTGCTTCCTGCTGGAGGAAGCGCGGCAGACGCCCATCATCCGCCAGTTTTTGGGCAAACAGACCCTGGCCGAAGGCGGCGTCGGCGGATGACGTCGAGGAAGGGGACTTCGTGACCGACCAGCCCGCCCGCAGCGAGGAAGCCCGCGTGTTCGGATTCGAGACACGGCAGCTGCACGCCGGGCAACGGCCCGACCCGAACACAGGCGCTCGTGCGGTGCCGATCTTCCAGACGACCAGCTACGTGTTCGAGGACCCGGAATCCGCGGCGGCGTACTTCAACCTCCAGGAGTACGGGAACACGTACTCGCGCATCATGAACCCGACCGTCGCGGTATTCGAGGAGCGGGTGGCGAATCTCGAGGGCGGCGCTGGCGGGGTGGCGTTCGCGAGCGGGATCGCCGCGCAGGCGGCCGCGCTCTTCACGCTACTGCAGCCGGGCGACCACGTCGTCTCGTCCTCGGCGCTCTACGGCGGGACGGTGAACCAGCTCAAGCACCTGCTGCGCAAGATGAGCGTGGAGCTGACGTGGGTCGATCCCGACGACCCGGGCGCCTGGCGGAAGGCGGTCCGCGCCAACACGAAGGCGTTCTTCGGCGAGACGATCGGCAACCCGGCCGGGAACGTGCTGGACATCGAGACGGTGGCGGCCATCGCGCACGAGCACGAACTGCCGCTGATCGTGGACAGCACGTTCGCGACGCCCTACCTGTGCCGCCCCATCGAATGGGGTGCCGACATCGTGATCCACTCGGCGACCAAGTTCATCGGCGGCCACGGCACGAGCATCGGCGGCGTCGTCGTCGAGGCCGGCACGTTCAACTGGTCCAACGGCCGGTTTCCCGTGGTGGCTGATCCCTCGCCGGCCTACCATGGCCTGCAATTCCACGAGACGTTCGGGACCTATGGCTACCTGATGAAGCTCCGGGCCGAGACTCTGCGCGATCTCGGCGGGGCGCTCGCGCCGCTCAACGCCTTCCTGTTCCTGCAGGGGCTCGAGACGCTGTCTCTGCGCATGGAACGTCACGTCGAGAACGCGCGGGCGATTGCGTCGTTCCTCGAGTCGCACGAGCTGGCATCGAACGTGACCTACCCGGGCCTGCCCGGGAGCAGGTACCGGCCGCTCGTGGAGAAGTACCTGCCGCGCGGGGCCGGCGCGGTGTTCTCGTTCGACTGCGCCGGTGGCCGGGCCGGCGGGCAGGGCCTCATCGGCGGCGTGACGCTCTGGTCCCACCTGGCCAACGTCGGCGACGCGAAGAGCCTGATCATCCACCCGGCCAGCACGACGCACCGCCAGCTGGGCGACGACGAACTGCGGGCGGCCGGCGTCGGGCCAGGGACGGTACGGCTGTCGGTTGGGACTGAGTCCGTCGAGGACCTGATCTGGGATCTGCAGCAGGGATTCGCGCAGGTCGCCGCGATAGCGGGAAGAAGGTAGCGGCGGCATGGCCGATCTCGCGCGATACCAGGACTCACTGGCGATCCAGCGCATTCTCCACACCGCCAGGACGATCGCGATCGTGGGCCTGTCCAGCAACGAGCTGCGGGCCAGCAACTTCGTCGGCTACTACCTCAACCGGCACGGCTACCGCGTGATCCCCGTGAATCCCCGCGAGACGGAGATCCTCGGCGAGACGTGCTATGCGAGCCTGCTGGACATACCCGTGCCGGTGGACGTCGTGAACGTCTTCCGCTCAGCGGATGCCCTGCCGGGGATCGCGCGGGACGCGGTGGCGATCCACGCTGGCGCCCTCTGGTGCCAGTTCGGCGTGATCAACGTCGACGGCGCCCGGATCGCCGAGGACGGTGGCGTAACGGTGATCATGGACCGCTGCCTGAAGGTTGAGCACGCGCGCTACGCCGGCCGGATGCATTGGCTCGGCTTCAACACGCAGCGCATCACCTCCGTCCGTTCCGGGCTCCAGTAGCGACGAGAGCAGGTGAGCTCAGAGTAAGTCGTTTCCGGAGGAAGGCCGGGCCCCGCGTCTAGTTTTACGCCCGCCAGGCCGGTCGGCTGGGTGGGGGGCGTCACCGCGGAGCGGCCGCAGCAGCGGGGTTACTACCTACCCGGGCGCGAACCACTCGCCGGCCACGTGGCGAGAGGCGTTGTTCTCCTGGGCGGCGGGTGAGCGCGTTCTGAGCAGGGCGACGGGGGGCTGGCGATGGTGGCCGTTATTCCTGCCGGAGCGAGATCGCTGGGGCTGTCCGGGCCGCGGTGCGGGCGGGCAGGGCGGCCAGGGCGTTGCCGGCCAGCAGCGCGGCGGGCACGATGAGCGCGATGGCCAGTACCGGGACGGCCGCTGGTGCGGCCGATTGGAGCTTCGCGGCCGTCAGGTCCCAGGCCCAGCGTCCGGCGGCCACGCCGAGCGGCAGCCCGTGCGCTAGCGCGACCAGCATTGAAGGAGGTGGCCTGCCAGGCCACGGCGCTTGCGACCTGCCGTCGCCGGAATCCCAGGGTCTTGAGGATGGCCAGGTCCCGGTGGCAGCGGCGGACGAAGATCGTCAGCGTGTTGGCGAGGGCAGCGGCGCCCAGGACGGCGGCCAGTCCGGCCAGCACTAGCGGGAGGCTGTCAACGCTTTGCAGGTTGGCGATGGTCTCGCCGGGGAGCTGGCGCAGCACGGTGGGCCGAAGTCGTGCCGCAGCCGGGCGAAGGCCTGGGCTGGACGCACGCCTGGGGCGTAGCGGACGGCGAACAGCGGGTAGAACGGCGATGGCGCGTTGGCCAGGTGGAGGCGGGCAGCTTTGGCGTTGAGCTGCCGGAAGTAGCTGGGTGGCACCCAGGCTCCCTGGCCCAGGCCGTTGGTGAGGATGTCCCCGACCGATGGGACGATCATGCGGCCGACGATCCGCATGGTGATCGTCCCGGCGGGTGTGCCGAACCTGACCGTCTGGCCCATGTGCTTGCCGATCTGGCGCAGCGTACTGGTGCCGAGCACGATCTCCTCCGGCGTCCGGGGTGGCAGGCCCTCCAGGAGCGGCGGGAACACCGTGCCTTTGAGCGGGTCGAAGACGAAGGTGGTTCCCACGGCCGTGCCATCGACGGCGGCGCCTCCCTGCAAGTCTGTCATCGCCGAGTAGGAGCCGACCTGCGGGTCGGCGGCCAGCTGCGGCACGATCTGGCCCGCGGGGTCCGTCTCCGCGTTCGGGTTGCCGACCAGTACGTCCCAGTTCCAGCCCTGCTGCCGGGGCGAGTTCACCAGCTGATTGACGCTGGCGCCGAAGGTCAGGGCCGCAGTGACGGCCAGAACCGCCGCTGCCGTCCCGGCCAGCGCGGTTCCTACTGGCACCGCGGCCCGGCCGCGGCCGCGCTCCAGCCCGAACCGCACGCCCAGCACGGTCGCAATCGGCAGCGGCGAATTGGCGAGCCAGCCAGCCAGGCGCAACCTGCCCGCCGGGCGGGCGCCCGCGCTGCGCCGCCCGGGTCCGCGGCGGCTCTCCCGCCAGGCGGGCAGCCCGGCCAGTGCCGCCACCAGCACCACGATGGCGAAGAAACCCGGCTCCGAGCACGAGGGCATCAACCGAGGCCCCTGGTGAGATCTCCGCCTGGCGGGCCAAACCCACCGGCATCAGCGGGGAGGCCGCCACCGCCACCGCCACCGCCAGAACACCCCCGGTCACCCCGGTCAGCGCCGCCCGCACCACCACCATGGTCACGATCTCGGGCCGGCTCATCCCCAGCCCGGCCAGTATTGCCAGGTCGGCCTCTTCCAGCAGCACCTGCCGGGCCAGCGCCTGCCCGGCCAGCAGCAAGGTGACAAGCCCCGCGAGTGTCCCGAACAGCACCAAAGCCACAACTGCCAGCTGCGTACCCCGCTCGGCGCTGGCCGCGGCGACCTGCAGCCCCTCGCCGCCACCCCCGGCACCACCAGCCGCCAGCAAGGCGGCGTGATCTAGCCGCAAGACCCGGGCCCCGAAGGCATCCCACCCGGCGAGCCCGCCACGCAGGCGTATCTCGTAGGCGTTCATCCCGCTCACGTCCTGGACCGGGACACCCAGCGCGGCAGCGTAACGGAGCAGGAAGGCCGGGGTCAGGAAGACGCTGCCTGTCCCTCGTAGTCAACGTCCTGGGCAGCGGCCAGCGGGGCGATCGCGTTGACATCGGAGGGGAGCCGGACGATCCCGGCCACCCGCACGCAGCGTGAACCGCGGGCCCGCCGGCGCGGCAGGCCTGTTCGCGGCACCGAAGCCGCAGCTCAGCAGCTGCTTCTCCGAGTAGCCGTACAGGGTCAGCCGGCTTCCGACGCTGAGATGGAGTCGTTGCGCTGCGATGCCGTTCACCGGGGCGTCGAAGGGGCGTCCGGGATCGGGCAACCGGCCCGCGACCATCAGCGGGCGGTCGATGGCTCGAAAGCCCTGGGCGTCCGCAGAAGCGAATACGTTGACGCTGCCGACGCCGAAGCCAGAGCGACTGGAGGAGAAGAACAAGTAGAACAGGCGCAGGTAGGCCGCGACTTGAGGCAGGCGCAGCACCTGGCGCGCCGCGGGCAGCGGCGCCAGGGACCTGGCCGCCGCGCCATGCACCCGGCGCGGCGGGCAGGAAAAACCGCCCACGGCTACCTGGCCGTCATCCGGGCGGCTGTAGGCCAGCATCTGCGGGACCGCCGCCGCCGTGCGCCGGGCACCAGCGAACGCGGTCAGCGCCACCCCCGCCAACGCCCACCAGCACCGCGATCAGCGCCAGCGTGCGCCACCTGACCCGCACGTCCGCCCGAAGCCGATACCTAGCCATACCCATCGCAGCCGCTCCCTCACCGGGACCAGCCCATTGACGCACACCGCTACGGCGCCGCCAAGGGTGACAGCCCAACCCAGGCCGGTGTGCCAGCCACCCCGATATGATCCATCCGCCCGCTAGGACCGCAACATGGAACGCCGCATATCAGACACTGCCTTCGCGTGGCTTTGGTGGAGCTAGCCGCTGGCCCACGGCTGGTCAGCTCGTTGACCACTCGCGCGTAATCGGCGATCCAGCGCGGGCAGCCGACCGTGCCTTCTATCCCCAGCGTCACGGTCAGTGGTCGGCGTGCTGAACGTGGACACTGTGGGAGGGTCTGCGACGCCGAGTTCAAAGACGACGTGCTGGATACCCGGGGTCCGCAGGTCAGGCCAGGTGCGGTGTCGGGCTGGGTCGGGCGCCGACCGCTCAGGTCTGCGTGCGTTGTCATGTGGTTTGTCACTAGCTCTCCGGGCGCGGGCGGCCCATCAGCACCGCATACACCGGCCCTGGCACAGGATCCTTCACCTGATCATGACCTAGAACTCCAGCAGAAGATCACCCACATTAGCCAGGAGAAGGGCGCTAAAGATTGTTGGCCGCGATGAGTGGAGAGAGGGACGCCGCGACCAGCCCGCCTCCTCGTCGGCCATTTGGACAGCGCGAACCCGGTCCGATGCTGATCGCCAGTGCCGCGCCCGGTGACGGTCCGCTCACCCCCGGACACCACCGCCTGGCTCCGCTTCCCAGATGGCGCCGGATCCCCGTGCGCTATGAGAAAAGTCAGGTACTAACCCGGCTGTCTGGTGATGAATGTGTTATTGGTGACGTTGTACGCGGTCCTCAAAAGACAGATTCTTTGCCGCTACATCCGTGGTTTGATTATTGGCAGAGGCCTAGACCCCGCTTCGCCCGAAAGTTGGCGTCCAACGTCTTCACCTCGGCGGAAGCGGCAGATATGTCGGTCTTGGATAGTGTGTCGATTGATCGGGTCGCGGGGCTCGCCGCCGTAGTTCTCGGCGCACCATTTGCCTCGGTCGTAGTCGCGGGCCGGCGATTCTCCCTCGGCGGGGTACGGCGCGATACCCCCGCCATGTCCGGCGGGCAGGATCTTCTCGGCGGGCACCCGCCCGACAAGGACCCGGCCGGGCAGGATCTGGCCGCGCAGGACCTGGTCGAGCGGGCGCTGTGCCAGCAGGTGACCGAGTCGGGGCAGCGGCTGATCATCGTGGATTCTCGGCTCGACCCACGGATCGGTGCGCGCCCCCCGACCAGGTCGCCGGGCGCAATTGCCTGGGCGGTGCTGCCGATCCACGATCAGAGCCGCAGTGTGGTGGGCGTGCTCTGCGTGGCCGATCAGGTGCCACGCCGATGGAGCATCAGCGACCTGGCGGCCCTGGAAACCCTGGCTCTGCTCGCCTCGGCCGAGGTCGCGCTGGGGGCCGCGCTAGCCCGCGGAGCCGAGCACGCCGCGCTCGCCGAGACCCTGCAGCAGAGCCTGGCCCCGCAGCGTCTGCAGGACATCCCGGGCGTGCAGGTCGCGGTCCGGTACAGCGCCGGAACAGGGGCCCGGGTTCTCGGCGATTTCTACGACGTGTTCCCGTCGGTACGCGGGGGCTGGGGGCTGGTGGTCGGAGACGTATGCGGCCGGGGAGTTCTCGCCGCCAAGGGCACCGCGCTGGCCCGCTTCACGCTGCGGGCCGAGGCCCGCCACCGCAGCCGACCGAGCGTCATCCTGGCCAGCCTGAATCAGGCGGCGCTGGACTGGCTGACCGATGATCCCTGGTTCCTGACCGCGATCTACGCCACGATCTGGCCCGTTCCCGGCGGGTCCTCGGTACAGATCAGCTCCGCGGGCCACCCGCTGGCCCTGATCCGCCGGGCCGACGGGCGGGTACGGGAATTCGGCCGGCCAGGCACCCTGCTCGGGCTGCTGCCCATGCCGGAGCTGAGTGACTCGCGTGCCGTGCTGCGGGCCGGTGACAGCCTGATCCTTTTCACCGACGGGATAACCGAGGCCCGCGACCGCACCAGCCAAGATTTCTTCGGCGAGGACCGGCTCCGCGACCTCGTCGCTGGCCTCGGCGACATATCGGCCGAGGCGATGGCGGAGGCGATCCAGCGGGCCAGGCTGACCTTCACCGGCGACCCCGGCGGCGACGACGCCGTCGCACTGGTCATGAAGGTGCCAGGCCCAATTCGCTTCCAGCCGGTCCCGGGTGGAAGCTGACTACTATCCCGGCAGCTCATGAGTGGCCAGGCGGCACCGATAGTGGAGCGGGGCGTACCACCCGCGCCAGTTGGTGCGATAGCGGTGGAGCAGACGGCACGGGCCTGGCACACGGCGGGCCGCAGCCAGCGCGCCATCGCTGTCGGCGCTCACGTAATTCCCCACTCCTGAGCGCCCGCGACCTCGGCATCGACCGTCGCAAGATCAAGCGCATCATCGACCACCCACCTGACCCCACTCCCCCACCACGAGACCCGCCGAACGACCTGTCATGCATGAGCGTCTATTTGAGGGCAGCCCGATGAAGCCGTTCATCGATCTCGCCGGCAAGGCGATCCAATTGCTGACTACCGCCCTCGGCCGCCTCCTGCTCGGCAAAGACGAGTCCAAGCCACAGACCCGCCCAGGCATCTCGAACCTCCGAGGCCTCCCACTCTCGGTCTGCGGAGCGTTGGTAACCGGTGATGAAGTCGGCGCCCCAGTGTCGAGATCAGTCGTTCTCTCACGCGTCGGGCAGCGTCATCAACCCACTCAGGCCCGGCGACGATGTTGAGGTCGTGCCCGTGTTCGTCAAGGTCGGGCCACAGTCGTCGCCCGGGGTGGTCCCATCCCGTCCAGGGAGGCGAGGGCATCAGGCTCGGAACCGCCGCTGGGGCGGGTGCTGAAGCGATCAGGCGAGCAGGGAGGGCCGCGAAGGGCTGCTCCTGCTTCGGTGGGCAGAGGACTGCCACCGGCATTTCCGTCTCGGCCGTGACTGTCATACCGTGCACGCGCGTCGCCACGGTCAGTGGTTCCGGACATGGGAACCTACGCCGGCCAGCGCAGCCTGGACTTGCAGACAGCCCGCGATCCGAGGCTGGAAGGGACGCGCTTTCACCCGGTCATGGTCGCGGAGGCGAGTCTACTCAGCTGCCACACCTCTGGTAGGCCGGGAGGTCCTTGCCGATCGCAGCACGTCCTGCTGGCGGTCTCGTGGCTTGTGACCGGGGTCCCGGTACATAGGCTGGCGGCATGCGTGTAGTGATCGCGGGCGGGCACGGGCGGGTCGCGCTGCTGCTGGAACGCCTCCTGGCCGGGCGCGGTGATCAGGCCGTGGGGCTGATCAGGAACCCGGCGCAGGCAGCCGATGTGCAGAACGCAGGGGCCGACGCGGTGGTCTGCGACCTGGAAGCAGCCTCCGCCGAGGATGTCGCGGCTCTGCTGTCCGGGGCTGACGCGGTGGTGTTTGCGGCCGGCGCAGGCGCCGGCAGTGGCGTCCCTCGCAAGGACTCCGTCGACCGGGCTGCCTCCGTGCTGATGGCCGAGGCCGCCACACGGGCCGGGGTAGCCAGGTTCGTGCAGGTCTCGTCCATGGGCACTGGCCAGCCGCCGCAGCCCGGCACCGGGGAGGTCTGGGCCGCCTACATCACGGCGAAAACCGCTGCCGAGGACGACCTACGCTCACGAGACCTGGACTGGACCATCCTGCGCCCCGGCCACCTCACCGATGCCCCCGCCACCGGCAAGATCCGGCTCGCAGCCCCGCCCGTCCCCGCTGGCCCCATCCCGCGCGCCGACGTCGCCGCAGTCATCGCCGCCCTGCTCGATGAGCCGGGCACCGTGCACCAGACACTTGAGCTAGTCGGCGGAGACAGCCCCATCGCCGCCGCTGTAGGCAGCATCTCTTGATCACCACCCGGTCGGACAGCCCGCCCGTGCAGAGGGCGGTGCCGCGCCCGGGCTAGTGGGCGGCCTGGTAGTCGCGCCCCGCCGATCCACCGCAGGGGCCTTGGGTTCGTGACTCCAGGAAACTGTCCTACTGCTGTGCTACCGTAGCCATATGGCTGTCCGGAAAAAGCGCTCCATCTCGCTGCCTCCTGACCTGGACGCGGAAATCGCCGCCGCCGCCGAGCACGCCGGGATGACCTACAGCTCCTGGCTCGCGGCCACCGCCCGCAAGGAATTCACTATCCGTGCCGGCCTGGCCGCCGTAGCCCAGTTCGAGGACGAGCACGGCGCCTTCACCCCCGGCGAACTCGCCGACGCCGACCAGTGGGCCGCCGAGGCCACCGAGCGAGCCAGCCGCAGCGGCACCAGCACCCGGCGGCGCAGCGCCTGATGGGCGTCACCTACGACACCGGCGCCCTGGTCGCCGCTGACCGCGGCGAGCGCCGCCAGTGGGCCCGCCACCGCGCCCTGCTGAACCGCCGCGAAGTCCCCGTCGTGCCCACCCCGGTCCTGGCCCAGGCCTGGCGCAGCGGCAGCCGCCAGGCCCTGCTATCCCGGCTCCTGACCGGCTGCGATACCGAGGCCCTGGACGACACCCGGGCCCGCGCCTCCGGCGCGCTCGCCGCCCGGTCGGCCATCACCGACATCGTCCACGCGTGCGTGGTCGAGGGAGCCTTGCGCCGCCACGACCTGATCATCAGCTCCGACCCCGGCGACCTTCAGGCCATTGCCGCCGCCATCAGCCGCCGCCTCGAAATCGACCACCCCTGACCGGAACTCCCCCGGCCGACCGGGTCACCAGACCATCAGAACCAGCCCGCTCCGCTACCGCCAGCACCCGTCACGTCCTAGCACAAAGACACAGCCGCCGGACACTGCATACCCTGGACGACCCTTCTCCGCGTCACAGACCCCTCCGAGCACAGATAACCAGCTTGTTCCGGATTGGCTTCATGCGCGGGCCGTCGGTTGTCACGTCAGCTCCCTGGAGTGGTCAGCAGCGGGGCGGCGGCGGTGTCCGGCGACGTGGCCGCCGGTGCGGGCGTGGCACCGGCCATCGGGGCCGGGCGGGCGGCGGCCCGCCAGATCCGGGCCGCGAGCAGGATCATCGCGACGGCGAACGGCAGCATGAACAGCACGACCTTGGGGCCGATGGCGCCCATCGCTTCGGCGATTTCCAGGCCGACGGTGAACAAGACGGCCAGCCAGCGCGGCACGGCGCGGCTGCGCCACAGCGCGAACCCCATCACCACCGGCGCGGCGTACTCGGAGGCGAAGTACACGTACCCGGCGACCTGAGCCGGCCCGGAACCGAAGCTGGTCACCAGGAACCGGGCGGCCGCTATCTGGGTCATGTGCGCTGAGGCTGCGGCCGCGAGGCTGATCCCGCCCAGCACGTTGAGCATGGCCCCGGCGAAAGCGCCCAGGCCGCCCAGCAGCGCGGCAATCGTGGCGATTACCCAGCCGCGCCCGGTGACCAGCAGGGCGATCGCCGCATACGACACCGCCAGGCCGCCGAGCGCCAGCACCGACAGCGAACCCGACAGGTACAGCTGGGACGAGTGGGCCGCCGCGATGGGCAGCAGCCGCAACGCCACGGCCGTGCTGGTGACCACCTGGTCGGTGCCCCGGGGGTCCAGCGCCTCAGCAGCGATGTAAAGCACCGCAGTGATCGGCAGGAAAACAGCCAGTACCCGCTGGCGCTGCCGGCCGGCCTTACCTGCGGTGTTCCCCTTGCGGTTGCGATGGCCGAGATGCCCAGCCGCCCGTTGCGTTGCCAGGCTTTGTGCGGAGGTGGCCATGTCGGGTCTCCTTATCGTGAAACTGCTGGGTTGCCGGGCCTCGCGGCGGGCGCCTGGGGATGGCCGGGTCGACGTGATTGACCGAGACCAGGGGCAGGCCCCGGGGCAGGGTCCGTCAGCTGACCTGTGCGGCCGGAGCCGGGACCGGAGCGGCCGACGCGGGTGCGAGGTCATCGGGTGCAGGGCCGGCGGCCGCGCTCGTCCCGCCCTGGTCGAGACGGAACGGCGGGTAGGCGTCGGTCATCAGGGCGGCGTACGCGATGACCCGCACCACCCAGCGGTTCATGCCGATGACGAGGTCATACAGCCCTCGCGGGTAGCGGCCGGTAAACAGCAGCGTGATCGCCGCGAAGCACACCAGCAGCCCGATCAGGCCGCCGGAGAGGGCATCGGCCTGCCAGGTGTGTCCCGAGCCCGAGGTGTAGGCGGCACCGCCGGCGAACACGGCGACGATGGCGTACTGCGGGATCGCCAGCAGCCACCACTTGACCAGGACCAGGCCGCGCGAAAGCCGCTGCGGGTAGGCGACGTCCAGCGCGGCGGGGTAGTCCGGCTCCTCAGCCAGGCTGAATGGCGGGTAGCGGTCGGTGCCCAGGGCACTGTAGGTGTAGTAGGCCACCCGCCACGACCAGCGCAGCACCCCCAGATTGAAGCCGAACAGCGGGCGGGGGTAGCGGCCGGTGAACAAGATCGCGAAGAACGCGATGACGGTGACGGCGGCGAACGCGATCCACAGCACGAACAGCACGATGTAGTGCGGGATCGCCAGCAGCCACTTGACCAGCCACAGCCAGCGGCTCAACGGCTCGTCCAGGTGCGCCCGCACCTCCACCGGGTAGCTGTGTTCCATGGTTTTCCTCCTTGTTTCCTTGTGCATTCGGATCCACGTCCGTGGCACCGGCCCGCGATGGGCGCGGGCCGGGCCCGGACCTGGCCAGGCCGGCCGTCGGGAACGTCACCGGGCCGGAGTCTGCGCCAGCTGCCGCTCGGGCACCTGGTGCCGGCCGCCTGCCTCTGCGGCGATTTCAGCGGTGATCGGGCAGGCCCTGAAGCCCTTGACGGCCAGCCACACGCCAAGCGAGAACTCCCAGGCAGCTACCGGGAGGAAGCCCAGCGCGAGCACGGTGATCTGGTGGTCGGTGCGGAACATGGTCGTGATGACAGAGGCGAGGAGTATTGGGGCTCCGATGAGTCCCATCATGGGAATGACACGTGGCACGAGGCGGGACCGGTACATCAAGGAGCCCAGCAGCAGTGCGTTGATGACCGGCATGAGGCTCTGCGAGAGCAGGAACGTCCATTTGTAGATCGCGACGTGTGACGCGGCGGTGGTGACAAGCGAGGCCGCGTTCGCTCCGGCCGCCCCGCCCAGGTCCTGTCGCAAGGTCAACAGCGAAAGCAGGCTGACGGCACCGGTGAAGATCATGCCGGCTTCAAGGACGCGAGTGGTGACAAAGCCCAGCGCGACGCCCTCGTTCTGCCGCTTGACCACCGGGTACAGCGTGACGGCGGTGCCGATGCCGGCGAGGGCGACGATTACCTCGAGGAAGCCGCCCACGAGAATGCCAGTGTGGCCGCTGGAGCTGAGGATCCAGTCCCGGTGGTTCTCCACGGCGCCGTAGAGGGCGAGTGTGGGGATCGAGACGAAGGTAATCAGGTAGAAGATGCCCGCGACGAGCGCGGTCTTCCTCGTCGAGGTCATCGGGA
Organism: uncultured Actinomycetes bacterium; assembly: GCA_963834515.1. Taxonomy (GTDB): domain Bacteria; phylum Actinomycetota; class Actinomycetes; order Streptosporangiales; family Streptosporangiaceae; genus RYN-230. Next base: position 2,094,648 of record CAWICB010000007.1, read on the forward strand.
TTCTGTTCGCTGCTTTCGTTGCAGTGGTTCGCACCGTGGTGGCCATTTCTGCCTCTTTGTGGGTGTGAGTTACAGAGGTTCGGTGGTGGCACTTGGGCTGGTCAGGCTTTGACCTGAGTGACCTGGAACAGGGCCAGGGCCACGTCGCGCGGCTGGTCCCGGGTTCATGTACCAAGGCTGACCGGGCCAGCAAGCGTTGTCGCTAGGGGAAGCCCTGGGGTCGGCCCTAGGTTTTGCAGCGGCTGCGGGACGGGGCGATGAACGCCGCTATCCACCGTGGGCACGGAAGAGGCCGTGCCTGCCAGCCCGCAGCCTGGCCAAGACCGCCTCGCGCAGGTCACCCGCTACCGCAAACGATGATTGCGGAGCGTCCGGTGTGCCCTGAGCTGCTACCTCGTGAAGTACCACATCTCGGGGTTGATGTTGAACTGGGTGATTGTCGCGAACGATGCTGGCGGGCCGGACAGGGTCTTCTTCCAGACCAGCACGTTGCCGATCTCCAGCGCGTCGGCTGGTGTGGGCCCGAACAGGCCCGGCTGCTGCGTCGTCAGGTACGCGGCCTCGCTGGTCACCGCGGACGGGTTCGTGCTGGACACCGAGGCATCGATCAGCTTGTCCGCCTGCAGACTGCAGTACCCGCCGAAGTTGGACGACCCGGCGCAGTTGAACATCCCGAAGGTGGTGGGGTAGGTATTGTCGGCGAAGCCGCCGAAATCTGCCATCGCCCACTTGCTGATGTCCGTCTTCCCGGCCGGGGTCTGGTCGTCGTAGTTGGCGACTATGTAGTTGAAGTTGCTGGACACCGGGGTGATCTCGATACCCGCCCGCTTCGCCTCCGAGGCCAGCGCGGTAATCTGCTCGCCGATGCTGACCGGGGCGGTTTCGTAGATGAGGTTCCAGGCCAGCGGTGTCCCGGCTGGGATCCCAGCGCCGCAGTCTGAGGCCCCGGTGCCCGGCCGGGTGCAGGTGTCTGTGCCGCCGGGGATGACCTTCCAGCCGTGTGCCTTCAGCAGGCTGGTCGCGGCGCGGACGCTGAACGGGTACGGGTTGATCAGCGCGTTCGCCGGCGTGTATGGGCTCTTCGGGAGCATGGGCACCGGCCCGTAGGCCTGACCGGCGGCGCCGTAGAAGAACGCCTTGATCACGCCCGGCTGGTCTTGCAGGTGCGCTATGGCCTGGCGGATGTAGAGCTGGCTGATGATCTTGCTGAAGTGGCCGGTGGCGTCCTTGAAGTTATAGACGACGTACAGCCAGCCGAAGGCCGGGTAGCCGAACGCGTTGTAGCCGGCCGACTTGATCTTGCTGATCTGCGGCAGGTCGGCCAGCGGCATGTAGCCGACGTCCAGGCTGCCGGACCGGATCGCGTTGACCTCCGCGGTGTCGGAGGTAAACGGCACGCTGGAGTACTTGGACACCGTCTTGGCGTGCGGGCCGCCGTAGGCGCGATTGGGGAACATCGTGAACGCGCCGCTGACGGTGCTGAACGAGGACAGACTGTACGGCCCGTCCACGATCTTCCACAGCGGGCTGGTCCCCCACGAGGTCGATGGCCTGGCCTGGGCGGCGAGGTAGTTGTAGATCCGCGCCGCGTTCACCGGATTGGCGAAGTTCAGGATCGGGCAGGCGGCCGAGGCTTTGGCCCAGGCGAAGGCGGGCATCGGCTGGATCACGCCGAGCTCGTTCTGCCAGAACCAGGTCGGGTTGACCGCGGACTTCATCGTGAACACGACCGTGCTCGCGCTGGGCGCGGTAACGCTGGCGACCTGGTCCGGCATGCCGATGCCGGGAGTGTAATAGGCCCAGTTCGACGGGCTCGCCTTCACCGCGGCCTTCATCAGGTCATACCAGAAGAGAATGTCCTGCGAGGTGATCGGCTTGCCGTCGGACCATTTGTAGCTGCTCTTGAGCGTTATCGTGAACCGCTTGCCGCCGTTGCTCACCTTGGGGTCGCTGGCCAGGCTCAGCGCTGGGTCCTCTGTCGGCTTGACCCCGTTCACCAGCCAGTACAGCGGCCGGTACATTTGCTGGTCGAACAGGTGCACTGTGAACACCGAGATGGACGCCGAAGTGGCCAGCGGCAGGATCCAGGTCGGCGCGGCGTCCGGCGGCTGGGCCACTGACACGGTGCCGGCCTGCTGGGCGCCGGTAGCGGGCGTCGGCACCGAGCCGTAGACACCCGGCACCGCCGAGCCCGTCGTAGTCGGGCTGCCGCTGGTGCATGCAGCCAGCACGGTCGCGCTGACGAGGGCGAGAACAGCCATCGCAGCGCCCGAACAGGCAGGTCTCGTCATCTGTTTCCTAGGTCATGTAACGACCGGCATTCGCCGGGCTGGGCCGCGCAGGTCAGCCGCAGCGCAGACGCCCGTTGGCAGCATCCGTAGCTTCAAACTTGTCACAGTTCGTCATAGAAGCCCACCGCGCCAGGGTGGGCGGCACGATCGAAGCGCGAAGCCCGGGCGGGTGCGCGGTGGCTCCGGCCCAGGTCGCCGCGCGGTGCTGGTGATCATTTGCGGGCTGCATTGGCTCGTGGTTCCCGCGGTCGCCACGGCCGCACTACGTCAACGATCAGGACGAGAGTCGCCCTGGACCTGCCGCGGTGGGCATGCCGACCAGCCGGGCGTCGATCCACTGCGCGTTCTGCGCGTGTGCTGCCGCGATCACATCGAAATGACCCGTGCCGGGATACATGTGGTAATCGAGCGCTGCGCCGTTGGCCCTGAGGGAGCGTGTGATGCGGTCGGTGCGGTCCGGATCGGCGATCGGGTCGTTGCTGCCCTGCACGATCAGCGCTGGTGTGCGGAGCCGGAGCGCTGCTGGGTTGTTGGCCGCCAGGATTGCCAGCAGAGGCCCAAGGTCGGCGCCAGGCCGGAACAGGTCTGCAGGCACCAATGGCGGCCACAAGCCTGGGCCGAGGAGGTCGTCGATGCCGACGGTCTGGGCGATGGCCAGCAGGCGGAGGGCGCGGCGTGTGAGCATTTGGTCCAGCCGCAGGGCGCGGTCGGTTGCGGCGGCGCCGATCAGTGTCAGGGCAAGGAATCCCAGCCTAGGGGTGGGCGCGGAGCAGTTCTGGAGCTGGGCGATTATGTCGTGAGCGCCGCTTGCGGGGGCGATGGCAACGGCGCCGATCAGGTCGAGATCGGGTGCCCGCGCTGGTGCCAGGCTGGCAGTGAACAGGGCGGCGTGGCCGCCCTGGTTGTGGCCCATCACGGCCCAGCGCCGGCCGATGCCCGGATGGAGGTGGCGGGCTGCGGTGACGATGTCGATGGTCGCGCGTGCCGCGGAGGCTCCCGCCAGGTACGGGTGGGGCCCGGGGGTGCCGAGGCCCTCGTAGTCGGTTTTGACCACGGCCCAGCCGCGTTTGACCCACTGGTTGAGCATCGCGTCGGCGAGCTGGGTGTAGATGTGGCAGGGATGGCCGGGCGCGTCGCGAGACGGAGCGCAGATGTCGGCGACGCCGGTGGTCCCGTGCGCCCAGCTGAGCACCGGCCAGCCGCCACGCGGCGGCCGGCCCCGCGGAATCGACACCGTTCCGGACACCGCGGCATCTCGCCCGGCGAGGGTCCGGGAGTGGTAGAGGACAAGCAGGTTCTCACCGGCGCTGGCGAGGGCGGCCGCGCCAGTCAGCAGCCGCGCCCAGATCACCTGGCCAGCCATCCCGGCGGGCAGCGGCGAAGGTGGCGCATAGAAGGCCAGGCCGGTTGGCCCCGGCTGCGTGCCGCTCAGGGCACCGTCGTGTGATGCAGGAGACCCGCTGGTGGTACCGGCCCGCTGCGATGAAGTGCCGCCGAGGGATGTCATGCCGATTTGCCGGCGGCACGGGAAGTGCTATCGGGGCGCTTTCCGCCATCCTGCCGCGCGGGGCGGCTGGCCGCCGGACCAGGGCGCGTGTACTGGGAGGCGACGGTGGTGGCCAGGCTAGTGCCGAGGGACATGGCATGGCCGCCAAGGACGGGGGCAGCGGCTTGTGCGGCATCAGTGAGGTCACCTGGGCTCATCTATCGATGATGACCTCGCCAGGCAGCGCTGGCGCTAGGGGAGGCGCTGGGGTTCGGCCCTAGGTTTGGCCCGCGGCCGCAGCCTCGGGCTGTGCTCGTGCTGCCAGCAGGCCGGGCAATGCCCTGCGGGAGCGGACGCCGAGCTTGTCGAAGACATGTCCCAGGTGGAACTCCACCGCCTTGACGCTGACAAACAGCTCGGCTGCCACCTCCCGGTTCGACTGGCCGGCGGCCACCAGGCGAGCCACGGCCATCTCCGATGCCGTCAGGTTCCACCGGGCTGGCCCTGGCTCGGGCCGTATCTCGGCCCCGTAGGCTTGAAGCTCGCGCTCGCAGGCCGCCACATGCGGCTGGGCCCCCAGGGTAACGAGGCGGTCGCGTGCCTGCCGGAGGCGTACGGCGGCGCCCTGGCGATCGCCGGCGAGGCGCAGGCGGCGGCCGTCATCGCGTTCTAGCAAGGCGAGCTGGAAGGGCAAGGGCAGTCCCTGAGCCAGCTGCCAGGCGGCGGCGAAGGATTCCCCGGCACCGGCCGGGTCGCCCCTGGCGACGGCCAGGTTGCCGTGCAGGCGGGCTGCCGTCATGCTGGCCGAGGGCAGGCCGAAGGCGGGGATGGCGGCGAGGAGTTCCTGCAGCGCCGCCTCGGCCTCATCCCGCCGGCCCAGGCCGATCAGGGCCTCGACCTCCAGCGGACGCCAGTCTGCCCAGCCCGGCAGGCCGTAGACCTCATCCCGGCCGAGTGCCCGCACGGCTGACGTGGCCGCCAGCACTCCTTGCAGGTCCCCCCGGGCCAGGGCCAGCTTGGCGCCGGCCCAGGCAGCGTGGGTGACCGCGATCCCCGCCCCGGGAGCCGCGGCCCGCGAAGCCTCGACGTGGGCGGCTGCCAGCTGCCAGTCGCCACGGTCGGCAGGGACGATGGCGGCATGGGCGTGCGCGAAAGCAAGGGCCCATGTCCGGTCGTTGCCCTGGGCTAGGGAAACGGCCAGCTCGGAGTGGGTGAGGGCGTCGTCCCAGGCACCGAGGCGGTACTCGGCATCGGCGAGGAAGGTCAGGCACTGGCCGGGGTAGCGCAGGTTCGCTCCGGCCCGCAGCCGGGCTAGGCTCACCGACAGGTCGGTCATGGCCCCGACCGGGTCATCGGTGATCGTTCGGCACCTCCCCCGTATGACAAGGGCGCCGGTGTGCTCCAGCGGTACTTCGGCGGCCACGGCGGGCAGCCCGTCGAGCCGGGCCAGTCCTTCGGGACCGCGCCCGGCGAGAGTCAGCGTCAGGGCTACCGGCATCAGGGCCTGAAGGCGGGCGGTCAGGTCATCACCGCTGGCTTCGACCGCCCGCTCGCCCCAGGTGATGGCCTCCTCCAGCCGTCCGGCGGTGGAGAGGTAGGCGGACAGGGAGGTGGCCGCGGCCGCTCCCACCGTCGGCTCGGTGTCGGGGTTGTGGGCCCGCCAGGCCTCGAGCAAGTGGGCCTCCGTCACCGCTCCCCGTCCGCAGAGCAGGTCGAGGTGGCCGAGCAGACCACTGCGCCGGGCGCTGGGACCGAACTGGGCGACCGCAGGCCACAGAGCCAGCGCACCGGGCACGTCGGCGCTGCCCAGCAGTTCAGCCACCGCATCGAGAAGCAGCCGCTCCTGGTCGGCGCGAGCCACGCTGGCCGCCGATGCCTGGGCCAGCCACGTCGCCGCCTGGGCCGCCTTGCCCTCCCGCGCCGCCTCCCGCGCCGCCTTTTCCAGGTCGCGGGCCAGAGTGTCATCGGGCCCGACGGCGGCGGCCACCCGGTGAGTGAGGGCGGCGGGGGCGGGGACCAGGGTGGCCGCGACCCGGTGCAGCCGGTGGCGCTCGGCCGGGCCGAGACTGTCTCTGACAGCGGCATGCACCAGCGGGTGGGCGAAAGCGATGTCAGCGGCTGAAGCCGCCCGCTCCTCGGTGACCAGGCCTGCGGCGACAGCCTCGTCCAGGGCGGTGAGCGGGTCGGCCAGGCCGGCCAGTGTGGTGGCGGCGGCCAGCGGGCAATGGCGGCCCAGGACGGCAGCAGCCGTGACCAGTCCCCGGGCCGGCCCGGGCAGGGCCTCCAGCCGCGCGAGGACCACTGCGGCCAGTGCGCGGGGCGCGGGCAGTTCGCCGCCGGCCCGCGCCAGGCCACCCTGGCCCAGCTCTTCGAGCAAGGCCCGGCAGTGCAGCGAGTTGCCGCCGGTGTGGTCCAGGAGCTGGGTCACCGCCCGGCCGGACAGGTCACCGACGCCGAGTGTCCGGGCCATGGCCACCAGCTCCTGTGCCCCCAGGCCGTCCAGGCGCAGGCGGGTGGCCCGGTCGTCGCCTCCGGCGAAGCGGCTCCATGCCTCGCCCAGGCGGCTCAGCTCACCCGGGCGGGCGGACACCAGTCCCAGTACCCGGTCGGCCTGCATCCGCCGCAGGGCGAACAGGAGGGCCTGGGCCGAGGGCTGATCGCTCCAGTGCAGGTCGTCGACCACCACGACGACGACCCCGTCACCGCCTTGCAGGTCGCCGAGAACTTCCACCAGCTGCGCGCCGACGGCCAACGGGTCGGCGTCTTTCCGCCGAGCCATCCCGGCACGCGCAGATTCGCTGCCGGGCGCCGGGCCGGTGCCGGCCAGGAGCTGGTCGATGACTCCCCAGGGCAGTAGCATCTCTGCCTCGTCGGCGACGGCCCGCAGTAGGCAAACGTCCGGGTGCTCAGAGACGAATCGCGAGATCATGCTGGACTTTCCGATCCCCGCCTCACCCTCGACCAGCACCACCCGGGGTCGGCCGCCCCGCACAGCCCGCATCTCGGCGTCGAGAACCGCCAGCTCACCCGTCCGGCCGACGAAATGGTCCACTTCAGCAGTGTGGACACCCCTGAGCGCCTGACGCAAACGCCTGCGGGCTCCTGCTCAGCCACTGTCCTACCATCCAGCGCCGCAGCGATGCTGGCCCGCTGCGCTCAGCCGCCTGCCCGCCCCCAGCCTCGTCCTGCTGATGCCAGCCACAGCATCGCGATCACCGGAATGTTCAACGCACACCACACACGAGCACGCCTGACCTGTCATCAGGAACCAATCCGTGCGGCTCAGGGCCAGCTGGTCACGGCGGCGAAGCAGCGCACCATGTCCGGGTCCAGCCCGGTTCCCACCTGGCCAGCCAGCCGGTATACCCCTGCCACCGCGGGGACCGTGGTCTGCTCCCCGGCCGGGGAATGCGCCAGGTTGGCATCTAGACCCGGGAATACGGCGCTGTCGGAACCGGTCGCGGGCCAGCGCAGCCACAGCCGGGCACGCCCAGCCGTTCCGCCGGACTCCGGGCTCCACCCCGGCCGGCGGGGGCAATGCTGCCGCGGGTCCGGCCGCCTGTATCAGGCCGGTGATCCCTGCGCGGCAGGCGTATTTGGAGGCGCCTAGCAGCACGCCGTCTGAGGCAAGGTGCCGCAGCTGGCATCGGGCGGCATCAAAGCTGGCATCCACCAGAACCTGGTCGCCGACGAACGCATTGCCGCTCATACCGCCAGGCCACTCATCTATTAGCCGCATGGGGAGGGCGCAGAGCTACCCTGCCAGGCATGCCGGACGTCCGGCAGCTCAGCCGATAGCCGGGACGTAGCACCCGCTCCTTGCGCTCACTGGGAACCCGGGCAGCTACTTCTGCCTCGTGCGGCCAGGGCTGGCGCTTGCCGCTGCCGGGTTGGGCGAACGTCCCGCGGCAGGCGGACCTTCGGACCTGTACTGCGGCGGGGTGCGGGGGTGAGCTTGATGGCATGGGTGATCTAGGCCTGCCCTCCCCCCGGGGAGCCATGGGCGCCGGGCCGCTGCCTGAGGGCCAGCCCGCGGGCCCCGCCCCGCTGGCCGCGGGAGAGATCGCCAGGTATGTGGTGGCGGCGGCAGTGTGGGCACCCTCGGTGCACAACACCCAGCCCTGGCGGTTCACCGCCGTCGGCCGGCGGATCAGCCTGCGCGCCGACGCCGGGCGGCAGCTGATGGTGGCCGACCCTGAGGGCCGGGAGATGATGATCAGTTGCGGTGCGGCCCTGTTCACCGCCCGGCTGGCGCTGCGCTCGCTCGGCTACATTCCCCAGGCTTCCATTGTGCCTGATCCGGGCCAGCCGCTGCTGGTCGCGCGGGTGCACTGGGGTCGGCGGGCAGAGTGCACCGAGTTCGAGCAGGCGCTGTTCGGCCAGGTGCGGCAGCGGCGGACGCACCGCGGCGGGTTCGACGTGGTGCCGCTGCCGCCGGGCCTGCTGGCCACCCTCCGCGAGGGCGCCGCACGGCATGGTGCGATGCTGCGCATCGTCGCCGACGACGGGCGGCGGGCCGCACTCGCCGCGGCCGTTGCCGAAGCTGAAGGGGCGGAACGGTTCGACACCGGGCGCGTCCGGGAACTGGCGCGGTGGGCACCGGCGCCGGGCAGCGCAGCGACCGATGGTGTGCCGTTCGACCTCCTACCCGGCGCTGTCCGAGCATACGGATCCGGACTTCCCTGCCAGGGACTTCGCCCACGGCCGCAGCTGGGGTATGGCGCCGCTTAGCACCGCGCCGTGGCCCAGGTCCGCCGGTGCCGTCGCCCTGCTCACCACCGCCCGTGACCTCCCGGTGGACTGGGTCAATGCTGGGCAGGCGCTGCAGCGAATCTTGCTCACCGCTAGCATCTCTGGGGTCGCGGCCGCGTTGCACACTCAGCCGCTTGAGCTTGGCTGGCTGCGCGAGTCCATCCGGGCCCGACTCAGTGACGGCGCCTACCCGCAGCTGGTGCTCCGGTTGGGCGCAGTCGTCCAGGCCGCGGCCAGCGTCCGGCGCCCGCCCGAAGACGTCTTGTCCGCAAGCGGCAGCGAAAACACTGGCATCAGCCATGGATGAAGAACCGGGGCGCCAGGCCCGCTGGCAGGAGCTGACCAGATCGGAGTGCTTCGCGCTGCTGGCCCGGGAGCATCTGGGACGGGTGGCAGTGCTGGACGACCGCGGGCCGGTGATGTTTCCGGTCAACTTCGTCGTGGACCGCCACATGGTGGTGTTCCGCACCGACGATGGAACAAAGCTCGACGCCGCGTGCCGGGGCAGCCGGGTCGCGTTCGAGATCGATGGGATTGACGCTGCGGCTCGCACCGGCTGGAGCGTGCTGGTCCGCGGTGAGGCCATCGAGGTCACCAGCCCGGCAGAGCTGGCGCGGCTGCGCAAACTGCGGCCGGATCCCTGGGCACCGGGCGCCAAGACGCACTACGTGCGCATCCTGCCCGCGGTGCTGACAGGCCGACGGATCCAGACACCGGGCGGCATGGCGCATCAGGGCAGGGAACCACCGCCGGGGGACGCAGCGCGCCGAAGACGGTGAGGCATTCCATGGGAACCGACATCGACCAGGATGAGTTCGACGAGCGCGATTACTCACGCTTCGCTGAACGGCTTGAGGAGTGCCTGTCCGCGCTCGGACAGCTGCTGGAACGGCCCGGCTTCGGGGCAGGCCCCGCGACTGTGGGTGCCGAGCTCGAGCTGTTCCTGGTCGACGGCGCGGCCCGGCCGCTGCCACTCAATCAGGCCATCCGCGCCGCGGTGGCCGACCCACGCGTCACCGAGGAGCTGGACCGGTTCAACCTGGAACTCAACGCCTCACCGGTCCAGCTGGCCGGCCGGCCGTTCGCCGCGCTTGGCGGCGAACTGAACGTGCTGCTTGACGGGGTGGCCGACGCAGCCAGGGACCACGGCGGCCGGCTCGCGCTGATCGGCATCTTGCCAACCCTGAGGGTGGCCGACCTCGGTCCCGGCATGATCACCGATATACCGCGGTACCGGGCGCTGAACAGCGGCCTGCGCCGGCTCCGCCGCGACCCGTTCCGCATCCGCATCGCAGGCGCGGACCCGCTTGAGCTCGCCAGCGCAGATGTCGGGCTGGAAGGGGCGAACAGCTCGTTCCAAATCCATCTTCGGGTCGACCCGGCCAAGTTCACCCGCACCTACAACGCGGTCCAGCTGGCCACGGCGCCGGCGCTGGCCGTGTCCGGCAACTCGCCGACTTTTTTGGGCCACCGGCTCTGGGACGAGACACGGATCGCTGTGTTCAAGCAGGCGGTCGACGACCGCCAGGGCACCGGGCCACGCCGCCGACTGGCCCGCACGGCACTGGGAACGGGCTGGCTGCGCGGCGGAGCGCTGGAGCTGTTCACCGAGGCCGTCCGGCTGCACCAGCCGCTGCTGCCGGCACTACACCAGCCGCCCCCGCCTGTGCCCGGCGACCTGGGCCTATCGGCCGACGGCGGCGGGTGGCAGGCGCCGCCGCTGGACGAACTCAGGCTGCACCAGGGCACCGTGTGGCGCTGGAACCGCGCTATCTACGACCCCACCTCGGGCGGCCACCTGCGGATCGAGATGCGGGCCCTGCCCGCCGGCCCCACCATGATCGACATGCTGGCCAACGCCGCCCTCCTGATCGGCCTTTCCCTATGGCTGGCTGAACAGGACCAGCAGTGGACCTACGCGCTGTCGTTCGAGCGCGCCGACCACGACTTCTACCGCGCCGCCCAGCAAGGCCTGTCCGCCCGGCTCACCTGGCCGACCGGGTACCCAGACCAGATCCGCACGCTTACCGCCGCCAAACTCGTGGCCGAGCTGGTCCCGGCAGCACGGCAGGGACTGGTTGAGGCCGGCGTGGCCGCGGCGGAGGCGGAGGGGCTGCTCGAAGTGATCTCCGCCCGGGCGGCCTGCGGCCAGACCGGTGCCACCTGGCAGCGCGCCACGCTCGCCGCCGCCAGCCGCCGTCACGACCGGGAGCTGGCGCTCGCCATCATGCTCGACCACTACCTTCAGTGCGCAGATACCGGGCTGCCCGTGCACACCTGGCCCGTTGCCAGCTAACCCGGGCGGCACGCCCGTCCCCATCCCAGACCCCTGTGGGGTGCCAGAAGCATGCCTGGCCTGTGAGCGGACGCGATGCACCAGGGTCGGGGGTAGACCATGATGATCAGCCGTGTCCCTCCGCCTGCTCTATCTGATCTTCATCCGGGTCTGCGGCTGGCTCGTGCTGCTCAGTCGTCCGCCGGACTCCAAGAACGCGGAGTTGCTCGTGCTGCGCCATGAGGTCGCCGTGCTGCGCCGTACTAATCCGCGGCCCCGGCTGGACTGGGCCGACCGCGCGGTCCTCGCCGCGCCGATCCGGCTTCTGCCAGCGAAGCTGCGACTACACCGACGCTGATCAACCGCGACACCCCACGTGACCCGCAGGCATGGGCCACCTTCCAGGCCCAGCCTCTGCCCGCATGGACGATCGATTACCTGGCCCTGGGTAAAACGCTCGGCAAGAGAACGCGTCGCTGCGCCGGAACGCCGGCCGGATACGACACGAACCCGCCGACTGGGCCTGGTTCACCGCGGTTACCCGGGTCATCCCGCGGCGGCGCTGGGTGGAGGTGCATCGGCCAGCGCGTCCCGCACCCTGGCCCGCTCTCCGCGTCACCGCAGCAGACCCCGGCACGTGCCAGATCCGCCGGAAACCGGTCCTCAGTGACCCGATCAACGAATACGAGCGAGCTGCATAGAAGCCCAGGTCAGCCTGGTGGCAGAGTTCTGGCACCCCAGGGGGAGGCTTAAGGCCAGCGGATGACGCTAAACACGGGCGCGAAAATACCTATGAGTATCAGCAGGAAGATCCAGATAGTCGCTGCTCCCCCTTTGGTCGCGGCGATGCTGAACCGATTCGGCAGTCTCTCTAGCCTCTCGCGCGCCGCGATCGCGGGTACAAGCTTGGCGCGCTTACGAAGTGTCTGGCTGTGGTATAGGAGGAACTGCCGCTGATACTCGCCAAGCGCGGCACTGAGGCTCCCGGCCGAGACAGGCCTGCGCGGGGCCGCGCAGATCTGCGCCTTACATAGTCCGCAGCGCGCCGGGCCGCGCCCGACGTGCACCATGGCGCGCAGATGGCGCGCCCTAATACAGATGTGCGGGATCTGACGAGGTCCCGGGCGCTGTACTTTCCTGCTGCATTCGGGCCATTGAACCCTGGGCTCAGGATGTCGAATTATGCTTCTGACCTGGGCAGAGCTAGGCAGGCTCGAACCGCTGACCTCTTGCATGCCATTCCGGGCTAAATCGTCTGGCCGGATAGCAGGATGTCCGGTACCCGCACGTCCGAGCGGGTACCCCCGTCCAGCTGCGTCCGACCCTGGCTGCTGCGGTTTGGCTGCGTAGTCACTTGATTTGTCACTGGTTCCCGGGCCTCACCACCGGAGGTGAGCCCCATGGCAAGCAGCCCCCAAAGCGACGAACGTTCACGTCCACTGGAGTGGTGTATGGGGTGCCTGCTCATCTGTGACCGTTTCGTCCTGGGCGGGCGTGTCGGCGTGACGTGAGGCGGCCACCTCGTGATCCTTCGAAGTGCTCACTACGAGACGAAGGAGAACGAAGTGGCCGTAGGTGACATTGTGCCGGTTCCTGGCGCCCAGTTCGAGGAGACCCTCACATCGGCGGGCCCGGATCTTCTGCGGGAGATGATCAAGGGGTTCGCGCAGCGGATGATGGACGCCGAGGTCGAGCAGCTGTGCGGCGCGGCATATGGCGAGGTCAGCGCGGACCGGGTGAACTCCCGTAACGGCTACCGGCGGCGGGAGTGGGACACCCGTGCGGGAACCGTCGAGCTGGCGGTGCCGAAGCTGCGGCAGGGGACCTATTACCCGGAGTGGCTGCTGGAGCGGCGCCGCCGGGCGGAGCGGGCGCTGGCCACCGTGGTGGCGACGTCGTACCTGCTGGGCGTGTCGACGCGGCGGGTGGAGAAGCTGGCTGAGTCCCTGGGTGTGACGAAGCTGTCGAAGTCGCAGGTGTCCGTGATGGCCGCGGAGCTGGATGAGATGGTGGCCAGCTTCCGGTCCCGGCCGCTGGACGCCGGGCCGTATGCGTTCGTGTGGATCGACGCGCTGACCCAGAAGGTCCGCGAGGGCGGCCGGACCGTGAACGTGCACGCGCTGATCGCGACCGGGGTCAACGCTGATGGGAAGCGGGAGATCCTCGGCCTGGACGTCGCCAGCTCCGAGGACGGCGCGGGGTGGCTGGCGTTCCTGCGCGGCCTGGCCGCCCGCGGCCTGTCCGGCGTGCAGCTGGTCACCTCCGACTGCCACCACGGGCTGCGCGACGCGATCGCCGCGGTGCTGCCCGGCGCGTCGTGGCAGCGGTGCCGGGCGCACTACTCGCGGAACCTGGCCACCAGGGTGCCCAAGTCCGCGCAGCCCTGGGTATCCACCCTGGTCAGGACCATCTTCGAGCAGCCCGACGCCGCCTCGGTCCGCGCCCAGCACGCCCAGGTCGTGACCGCCCTGGAGGCAAAGTTCCCCGCCGCGGCGGAGCACCTGGACGACGCGCGCGAGGACATCCTGGCCTTCACCGCGTTCCCCCGGGAGATCTGGCGCCAGGTGTGGAGCAACAATCCCCAGGAACGCCTCAATAAGGAGATACGCCGCCGGACCGATGTGGTCGGCATCTTCCCTAACCGGGACGCCATCCTGCGCCTTGTCGGCGCCGTTCTCGCCGAGCAGAACGATGAATGGACCGAGGCGCGGCGCTATATGGGCCCCGAAGTCCTCGCCGCCAGCGGGAAAATAGCGAACACCACAGAACCTAGCGGGAATGACGTGACAATAGAGGCCATTGGTGCTTAAATAGAAACCGATCGCGAGGTGGTCATCTCATACACCACCTCCCGGGACGTGGCCCGACGAACTGGGCCGAAAGACCAGTCCTGGGTCACCCCGGGGATTCTGCCATCAGCGGAAGTGGCGACGCCGTCAGCAGCGAGGACGCTGCAACCTCACTTTTCAGGATATGCTGAAAGATATCCTACTAATCAGATCGGGAAATTCTTTTAAGCTCTCGCCCGAGAGCCCTGACCTCCCCTAGACCCTCGGGAGGAGAAGCCGTGGCGCTGCCAGACTTCTTCATCGCTGGCGTCCCCAAGGCCGGAACAACCGCCTTGCACGTAGCCCTCGGGCGGCATCCGGCGCTGTACATGTCAGCAGTTAAGGAACCGAAGTTCTTCCTGACCGACGGCCCGCCGCCCGCCCGCGGCGGTCCTGGCGACGCCAAGACCTACCGCGAGCACATCTGGCGGCGCGCCGACTACGAGGCGCTGTTCGACCCCGCGTCCGCTGGCCAGCTGCGTGGTGAGTCGACCCCCTTCTACCTGCATAGCCGGGACGCCCAGCGGCGAATCAGGGCCCAGATCCCGGACGCCCGGCTGATCGTGGTGCTGCGCGACCCGGTGGAGCGCGCGCATTCGAACTGGACGCACCTGTGGTCGGCGGGCCTGGACCCGGTAAACGACGTCGTCCGGGCGTGCGCCGAGGAGGACCGCCGGATCGCCGCCGGCTGGGCTGTGTTCTGGCACTACACCGCGCTCGGCCGGTACGGGGAGCAGCTGCAGCACCTGTTCGGGCTCTTCCCGCGCGAGCAGATCCTGGTATTCCGCTACCGCCTGCTGATCGACGACCCGGCCCGGGCGCTGGATCGGGTCTGCGCGTTTCTGGGCGTGCCCCTGGGAGTACTCACCAAGCTGCCGCGCGAGAACGTGACCGCGCACCCCGACCCGACGCTACGGCACCGCGCCGTCGCCACTACGCTGCGGGCAGGCAGCGCGCTGACCGCGGCGCTGCCCCGTCAGGCCGGATCGGGCGTCGTCGATCATCTCGAGCGGATTCTGCAGCACGACGCAGCGCCGAGAAGACCGCTGACCTCGCGGGAGCGGCAAGAGCTGATCCCGCGCTTCGAGACCGATATCAGGCTGCTGGAATCGGTCACCGGTGAGGACTTCGGCGACTGGCTCGGTCCCCGCGGGGATACTGGCGGGCTGGTCGGGACCCGGCCGAGCGGGCAGCGGCAGGCCCGCAACGGGCGGCCGCAGTCCCTCTGACCCGAATCCGCGAATAAGCCAGTTACACGTGCGCGTAGATGCCGATAGGTGCCGCTCTGACCTGGGATGATGATCGCTGCGAAGAAATGATCATCTCAAGCGGAGGGGCACCTATCTGGTGAGCAGGATACGCGGCGGAGCAGGGAAGCGTCGGCAGGCGCGGATCGGCGCGGCGGATCGGTCGCTGACGGCGAACGCGGGCCTGACGGCAGTCAGCGAGCTGTGCAGCCGGCTGGGGGTGATCGAGGCGATCGACGCCGCGACCGGGCCTATCAAGCAGCGGGATCGTGGTTTCAGTGCCGGGGAGCTGGTGACGGGGATCGCGGCGGCGCAGCTGGCCGGGGAGGACTTCCTGGTGGGCCTGGACCGTCAGCGCGCTGATGTGGCCGGGCAGCAGATAACGCCGGTGCCGGGGCTGGCGTCTACGACTGCGGCGGGCCTGGCCCGGCGGGTTACTCCCGCCCAGTGGCTAGCGGTGGAGGCCGGCCTGGCGGCGGTGACCGGGCGGATGCTGTCGCTGCTGCCGCCGCAGCGGGCGGCGGCCCTGGCCGGGGGCCCGGTCACGATCGACCTGGATGCCACCGACGTGGAGGTCTACGGCCGCAAGAAACGCGGCGTGGCCTGTAACCACCAGGGGCAGCGGGCAGGCCGCCCGCACGTGGCCTCCTGGGCCGAGACCGAGATCGTGCTGGCAGCTGACCTGGGATCGGGCACCGATGACCCGCGGGCTACCGCGCCGGCCTTGCTGCGCCGGGCGCTGGCCTGCCTGCCGGCGGCGGTGCGGGCATCGGGCAGCGTGGGCCTGCGGGCCGATGCCGGGTACTTCGCCGGGGCGCTGGCCCGCGCCGCCCATGACGAGCACATCAGCTTCGCGATCGGGGCCAGGCGGATCGCCCCGCTGTGGCGGCTGCTCGCCGGCCTCAGCGAAGACGCCTGGCATGACGCGATCGGGATGGAGCACGCCCAGGTCGCCGTGGCGGACTACGGCCCAGACTGGTGGCCGGCCAATACCCGGCTGCTGATCCGCCGGGCCCGCCTCGACCCGGAGCAGGTCTCCGCCGATCCCCGCTCGCGGCGCCGCCGTACCCTGCACCCCGGTCAGCGGGCCCTGCCGATCCCTGAGCTCGCCCGGGCAGGCGCGATCTACGCCTACTCGTTCATCGTGACCAACCTGGACGTGTCCGCGCCGGGCAAGGCGGTCGCCGCCGAGCACTGGTACCGTCACCGCACCACCATCGAAAACATCTTCCGCGACAGCAAGCTTGGTGCCGCCCTGCGGCACCTCCCCAGCGGATACCCCCAGGTGAACATGGCCTGGATGCAGGGGGCGCTGCTCGCCGCGAACATGGCCGCCTGGCTGCACCAGCTCACCGCGATCACCGCCGGCGAGGACATCCTGGCAGGACACGGGGTGCGCGGCGGCAAGGCCATGATCGCCACCCTGCGGTGGCGGCTGATCGCCGTCCCGGCACGGCTGACCCGCCACGCCCGCCACCTGGTGCTGCGGCTCCCGCCTGGCCACTACCTGCTTCCCGAGGTCCTCACCCGGCTGCGGCAACTGCCAGCACCGGCCTGACCCGCACCCAGAGCCCCCCGCTCCCAGTCCTTACCCCCGGCAGACCAGCCCTGACCCGCAGAACGTGCCACCCCGCGAACCCGGCGCCGATCCCCGGGCTGTCACCATGGCCAGCACCCGGAATCCTGACCCATCAAGATCATTTACGAGGCTCGCCGCGCTATTCGCGGAATCGGGTCTGACCCGAATCCGCGAGTTAGCCGGTGACACGGCCCTGTAAATGCCGATAGGTGCCGCCCTGAGCTGGGATGATGATCATTGCTATGTGACGATCATCTCAGCAGGGAAGGCACCTATCTGGTGGCCAGGATACGCGGCAGGAAGCGGAAGCGCGGGCAGGCGCGGATCGGCGCGCCGGATGCGGCGCTGACCCCGAACGGGGGGATGGCGGCGGTCAGCGAGTTGTGTGACCGGCTGGGCGTGATCGAGGCGCTGGATCAGGCGATCGGCCCGGTCAAGCAGCGGGACCGCGGCCATGGGGCCGGGCAGTTACTGGCCGGGATCGCGGTGGCGCAGCTGGCCGGGGAAGACTTCCTGGCCGGGCTGGACCGCCAGCGCGCTGATGTGGCCGGTCAGCGGATCACGCCGGTGCCGGGGCTGAGCTCGACCACCGCCGCGGGCATTGCCCGCCGGATCACTGGCGAGCAGTGGAAGGCAGCAGAACGCGGTGTCGCGGCGGTGACGCAGCGGATGCTGGCGCTGCTGCCCGCGCAGCGCGCCGCCACGCTGAGCGAGGGCCCGGTCACCATCGACCTGGATGCCACCGATGTGGAGGTGTATGGCCGCAAGAAGCGCGGTATCGCCTATAACCACCAGGGCCAGCGAGTGGGCCGCCCGCACGTGGCGGCCTGGGCCGAGACCGAGATCGTGCTGGCCGCCGACCTGGGTACCGGGACTGATGACCCGCGCGCCAGCGCGGCGGACTTGATGCGCCGCGCGCTGGCCTGCCTGCCGCAGCGGGCCCGGGAAGGGAGGCGAGTGGCGCTGCGCGCCGACGCCGGCTACTTCGCCGGGCAGGTGGCCCGCGCCGCGCACGACGAGCACATCTGCTTCGCGATCGGCGCCCGGCGGATCGCGCCGCTCTGGCGGCTGCTGGATGGCATCGCCGAAGAGGACTGGCGCGACGCGATTGACATGGACAATGCCCAGGTCGCCGTCGCTGATTACCGGCCGGACTGGTGGCCGGCGAACACCTTCCTGCTGATCCGCCGGGCCCGGCTGGCACCGGAGCAGGTCTCCGCCGACCCGCGGTCGCGGCGGCGCCGCACCCTGCACCCCGGCCAGCGGGCCCTGCCGATTCCCGAGCTCGCCGGGGCGGATGCCATCTACGGCTACAGCTTCATCCTGACGAACCTGGACGTGACCACGCCGGATAAGGCTGCGGCGGCCGAGCACTGGTATAGGCACCGCACCACCATCGAGAACATCTTCCGCGATGGAAAGCACGGAGCCGCCCTCCGGCACCTCCCGTCCGGATATCCCCAGGTCAATACCGCCTGGATGTGGGGCGCACTGCTCGCCGCCAGCATGGCCGCCTGGCTGCACCAGCTCACCGCCGCCGCCCGGGGCGAGACGATCCTGGCCGGCCACGGCACCCGCGGCGGCAAAGCCATGATCACCACCCTGCGCCGCCGGCTCATCGCCGTCCCCGCGCGGCTGATACGCCACGCCGGCCAGCTGATCCTGCGGCTACCACCCGGCCACGGACTGCTTGCCGAGGTCCTCGCCCGCCTGCGCGCCCTGCCCGCGATGCCCTGACCACCGGCCCCACAGCCCCGCCCGGAACCTGGAGCCCGCGAACCCGGCGCGACACCCGGGCATCCAACCTGCCCCCACACCGGAAAAAGCACCCGCGAAGATCAGAAACACCCCTGAAGATCAGCTCCGCGCGCTACTCGCGGATTCGGG
>CAWICB010000008.1:0-171946 GCA_963834515.1 uncultured Actinomycetes bacterium
CGCCCCGGGTTGAAGACGCAGAAGTAGATCCCTTCGAGGCCGAGGAGGTCGAGCGCATCCTGGCCGCCGCACTGCGGAAACGTAATGGAGTCCGGTTCGTCATTGCCCTCGCGCTCGGGCTCCGTCAGGGCGAGGCACTGGGGCTGAAGTGGGCGCGGCTTCATGACCCGAGCAAGACCCTGGAGATCAGGAAGGGCCTGCAACGGCAGATGTGGCAGCACGGCTGTGCTGACCCACATGCCTGCGGGACGCGGTATCACAAAACCAAGCCGTGTCCGCGGGACTGCAGACGGCATCAACGGCCCTGCCCGCCGCCCTGTCCGCCAGACTGCACCGGCCATGCCCGCTGGTGCCCCGATCGCCGTGATGGCGGACTCGTCGAGGTAGAGGTCAAGTCGGCGGCTGGCCGTCGCGGCATCGCCCTGCCCGACCAGCTGTTCGCCTTGATCACCGAGCATCGCCACCGCCAGAGTCAGGAACGGGAGCACGCTGGTACCGAATGGCGCGAGGGCGGCTGGATATTCACTCAGCCGAACGGCAAGCCGATCGATCCTCGTCGCGACCACGACGAGTGGAAGGCCCTGCTCCAGGAGGCAGGAGTCCGTGAGGCGCGGCTGCATGACGCGCGTCACACGGCGGCCACGACTCTCCTGCTGCTCGGCATCCCGGAACGAGCCGTAATGGACGTCATGGGCTGGTCGAACGCCGCGATGGTCAAGCGCTACGCCCACGTCACCGCCCGGCTGCGCCGGGACATCGCTGACCGGCTCAACGCGTTCCTGTGGGGCGTCAAATGAGACTAGAAATGAGACTGGCGACACCTGAGGCCGACTCTAAAGGATCTTCGGCCACGGGTATCGCCTGGTCAGAGGTGGTGGTCAGGGGCGGGGTCGAACCGCCGACCTTCCGCTTTTCAGGCGGACGCTCATACCAACTGAGCTACCTGACCGTGCCTGGGCCGCTTCCTCCCGAACGGGGAGATCAAGCGGGCTCAGCCGAGCGGTCCTGACGGGACTTGAACCCGCGACCTCCACCTTGACAGGGTGGCGAGCTAACCGACTGCTCTACAGGACCATGCGCGCTGGCCGGGTGGCCAGCAGTGCCCCCAACGGGATTCGAACCCGTGCCGCCGCCTTGAAAGGGCGGTGTCCTAGGCCACTAGACGATGGGGGCTCGACGGCCTTCGCCGCCCTGCACCCTTGGCGCCCGCCGTCGGGGACTGCCCCAGCATAGGGGACAACCGACGTGCCCGGCAAAGCGTGACCGGGCAAGCCCGGCGGCACTCCCGGCGTCAGCTGGCCCGGCGGCCACCTCAGACACTCCTGGGACCCGTCACCGGACAGCCCTGGGTGGCTCAGCCCTCCAGCCCGCCGGCCGCCGCGGCGGCAGGAACTAAGACGATCATGACGGAACCCCTTGCGCAATTAGCGATTATTCGACACGGTAGGCACTCGACCAGCAACTCACGGTCACTACTGCCTGTTACCGGCCTCGTTAGGGCATCCCGGGAGCAGTCGCGAAGAGTGATAGCTGAGTTGCGCTGCGCACTACGGCACCCGCAAGGCCGATGGCATGGCAAGGCCGAGCCAGAGCAGAGAAGAGCAACACCGTGCAGAACGGAGAGCACCCTCCGCTCCCCCGAAGGCCGGCGCACACACCGTCGGTTCATGGACGGGCAGCACATGGACGGGCGGTTGGCGGACGGGCGGCTCAAAGACGCCGGGCGGCTCACGGGCGGCTGACCCAGGGACGGCTGGCCGTTGGGCAGCCGGCCCGCGCTCAGCCCGCGCATGGATCCCGGTCCGGACGGCACCGGCTGCACGGTGAGCAGCCGGTCTCCGGGCGCGACGTGCTCGCCGTCACCGAGTTCCGCGTGCTGTGGTCCGCCCAGGCGCTGTCCTCGGCCGGTGACCAGTTCGCCCAGGTCACCATCGGGTTCGTTGTCTACGCCAAGACCGGGTCACCGTTCCTGGCCGCGCTGGCCTACGCCCTGACCTACCTGCCGTCGGTGGCCGGCGGCCCGGCGCTGGCCAGGCTGGCCGGGGCGTTCCCGCGCCAGCAGGTCATGATTGCCCTGGATCTGGCCCGGGCCGGGCTGGTCGCGCTGATGGCGCTGCCCGGGATGCCGGTACCGGGGTTAGCAGCACTGTTCTTCGCCACCATGCTGCTCGGCGTCCCGTTCTCGGCCGCCCGGGCCGCGCTACTGCCCGACGTACTCCCCCCGGCCATGCGGCCGGCCGGCACGGCGCTCGGCAGGCAGACGTCCCAGCTGGGCCAAATCGCCGGGTTGCTGGCGGGCGGCGCCCTGGTCGCCACACTCGGCCCGTACCGGGCGCTGGCGCTGGACTCGCTGTCCTTCAGCCTGTCCGCCGGGATCCTGGCCTGCTGGGTGCGCCCGCGGCCTCGCCCTGCCCCAGAGCGGGGCGGGGGCGCGGCCAGCCCGCCGCCGGCTGAGATCACCTGGGCAGGCGTCAGCACCATCTTTGGCCGCCCGGCGCTGCGGATCCTGGTGCTGTTCGGCTGGCTGGCCGGCTTCGCCGTGGTGCCCGAGGGGCTGGCCGCGCCGTATGCCCGCACGCTGGGTGGCGGGGCGGCCACGATCGGCCTGCTGATGGCGGCCCTCCCGGCGGGCACGGTAATCGGGGCGTTCGTGCTCGGCCGGCTGGTACGGCCCTCGGACCGGCTGCGGCCGCTGGGCTGGCTGGCCATGCTGTCCTGCGCACCGCTGATCTTCTGCCAGCTCCGCCCGCCGCTGCCGGTGGTGCTGCTGCTCTGGGCGGTGGCGGGTGCGGGCGGCGCGTACCAGCTGGCCGCCGCGGCGGCCTTTATCAAGGCGCTGCCCGCCGGGCAGCAGGTGCGCGCGTTCGCGGTCGCCCAGTCAGGGCTGCTCGCCGCGCAGGTACTCGGCATTCTGGCCGCGGGCGCGGTCGCGCAGCGTCTCGGGCCGCAGGCGGCGGTGGCGCTAGCGGGCCTGCTCGGCGTGATGGCGGCGGCCGCGCTGGCCACCGACTGGACCCGCCGGCAGGCCGAGCTGATCACCCTGCTAGAGGTGACCGAACCAGCGGATGAGCTGCCCGCGGCCCAGCCGCACGTGCCTCAGCCGCACGTGAACCAGCCACACGTGCCTCAGCCGCACGTGCACCAGCCGCAGGCCCCTCAGCCACTGGTAGCCCCGCCATCCTGTCCGTCGGCGGAACGCCCGGCCCAGAAAGCGGACACGCTGCCGGATGGCTCGCTCCGGGTGCCCCCCGAGCTGCTCGGCCGCAGGCACGCTCACCGCGCACCGCGTGACCTGCCCGGTGAAGCCCGGCTAGCGGCCACCCGTCTTCTTGACCAGATTCTCGGCGATCGACGCGGTCTCCCCCTCCTCGGGGATGACGATCCACGCGGCCAGGTAGATCAGTGCGCCGACGCCGAACGTGATCACGGCCACAGCCAGGAGGATGAGCCGGACGACGGTAGCGTCGATGCCGGCGTACTCGGCGATCCCGGAGCAGACACCGGCCACCAGCCGGCCGTTCCTCGTCCGGATTAGCCGCTTGGCCGGTTTCGCCTCAGTCATGCCCCGATCATCCCCGCCGGGCATGGGTCCAGACAGCCAAACGCCGCACGCATACGCTGTCGGGGTAGGTAACGGTTGACCGGAAGGATCCCGCCATGCCGTACGCCACAGGCCAGCCAGGTACCGAACTCGATCTGCTGCAGATCGAGAAGCAGCTGAGCCAGGACGAGATCCTGGTCCGGGACACGGTTCGGGCGTTCGCCGCCGAGCGGGTGATGCCGCACATCGCGGACTGGTTCGAAGCGGGCACGCTGCCTCGTGAGCTGGCCCCCGAGCTGGGCAAGCTGGGCCTGCTCGGCATGCACCTGACCGGCTACGACTGTGCCGGGATGGGCGCGATCGCCTACGGCGTGGCCTGCCGCGAGCTGGAGGCGGCTGACGCGGGCCTGCGCAGCCTGGTTTCGGTGCAAGGCTCGCTGGCCATGTTCCCGATCTGGAAATACGGCTCGGACGAGCAGAAAGAGGAATGGCTGCCCCGGATGGCCGCCGGTGAGGCACTGGGCTGTTTCGGGCTGACCGAGCCGGATCATGGCAGCGACCCGGGCGACATGGCGACCAGCGCCAAGCCGAACGGGACCGGCTGGGTGCTCAACGGGACCAAGATGTGGATCACCAACGGGTCGGTCGCCGACATCGCCGTGGTCTGGGCCCAGGCCCCGGATGGCATCCGCGGCTTCCTGGTGCCCAAGGGCGCCCGGGGCTTCACGGCACGGTCCATCCACAAGAAGCTCTCGCTGCGCGCGTCGGTCACCTCGGAGCTGCACTTCGACGACGTCAAGCTGCCCGCGGAGGCGATGCTGCCCGGCGTGTCCGGGCTGAAGGGCCCGCTGTCCTGCCTGAGCGAGGCGCGGTACGGCATCTCCTGGGGGGTCACTGGGGCGGCCCGGTCCTGCCTGGAGACCGCGGCCGGCTACGCCCGCACCCGGGAGCAGTTCGGCAAGCCGATCGGCAGCTTCCAGCTCACCCAGGGCAAGCTGGCCTGGATGCTGGCCGACCTGTCCCGCGCTCAGCTGCTCGCGCTGCACGTGGGCCGGCTCAAGGAAGCCGGGGAGGTCACCCCGGAACAGGTCAGCCTGGCCAAGATGTGCAACGTGCGGGCCGCCCTGGACATCGCCCGGCAGGCGCGGACCATCCTCGGCGCCAACGGGATCACGCTGGAGTACCCGGTGATCCGGCATGCGGCCAACCTGGAGTCGGTGCTCACCTACGAGGGCACCGAGGAGATCCACACACTCGCCCTCGGCCAGTTCATCACCGGCATCCCCGCCTACCGCTGACCCCCAGATTGCCTAACGCCAGTACGCGACACCGCCCCGCCGTCCCGGGACCGGGACAGCGAGGCGGCTGGCCGGCTCGGGGTCAGGACTGACCCGCCGCTGGGTGGCGGCCAGCACACCCAGGGCCAGCCCGGATGGAGACGCCACCTCCACCCAGCGTCAGCCCGCAGGGCTCAGCCGAGTGACAGCGCGGCCAGGGCGGCGTTCACGATGGAGCCCGGGTCCAGGTCGTGCGCCCGGTACAGGTCGGCGACCGCGCCGGACTGGCCGAACCCGTCCACGCCCAGGCTGACCGCGGGCACGCCCAGTGCGGAGCCGAGCCAGCTCAGCGTGTGCGAGGCCGCGTCGTGCACGGTCACGATGGGCGCCCGGTCCGGGAACGCGGTGCGCAGCGCGCCGGGAATGGACGGCGCGGTCGCGGTGCGCACGCCCTGCCGCAGCGTCCGCTGCCAGGCCCGGTACAGCCGGTCCGCGGAGGTGACGTCGACCACGCTGGCGGCGATGCCCTCCTCGCTCAGCTCGGCCGCGGCGGCCAGCACTTCCGGCAGTACCGCACCGCTGACCGCGAGGTGCACCCGCGGCGCGGCCCCGGCCCCGTCCCCGGCCAGGTCCGCGGCCTCGACCAGCCGGTACCCGCCCGCCAGCACCTGGCGGCGGAGCACCGCGTCGCCCAGCCGCTGCCGGGCCGCGGCGAACGGCTGCTGGTCGATGCCCCGGGTGGTCAGCCGGAAGTAGTACGAGCCGTCTTCCATGACCGGCGTCCCGGGCGCCGCCGAGTTGGCCGCCGCGATGGCCTGCAGCGCGCCGCACATCAGCCAGTCCAGGGCCGTCGCGTAGGCCGGCTCGATGAACGTGACCCCGGGCAGTTCCAGGCCGACGGATGCGGTGATCGTGGACTGGTGCGCACCGCCCTCCGGCGCCAGGGTCACCCCGGACGGCGTCCCGGCCACGATGAACCGCGCGCCCGAGTAAACCGAGTAGATGAACGCGTCCAGGCCGCGCAGCACGAACGGGTCGTACACCGTGCCCACCGGGAGCAGCGGCTGGCCGGACAGGTCCCAGGCCAGTCCCAGCTGCCCGAGCAGCAGGAACAGGTTCATTTCGCTGATGCCCAGCTCGATGTGCTGCCCCTCCGGGCCCTCCGCCCACTTCAGCACCGGATCCTCGGTCCACGCCCGCCGCGCGTCCGGGCTGAACACCCGGACCCGGTTGATGAACCCGGCCAGGTTGGTCGAGGTGGCCACGTCCGGCGCCACGGTCACCAGGTAGGGCGCCACGCTCTGCTGCCGGGAAAGATCGACCAGAATCCTGCCGAACGCCTCCTGGGTGGACAGTGCGCGGCTGGCCCGCAGCCCGGTCGCATCGGGGATGCTCAACGCGGGCGCGGGCGCCCGCGGCGGCCGGGCCAGGTGCTCCCGCCGGGCCGCCGTCCACTGCCCGGCCGGGGTCATCGGGTCGAACCGGTCCCACTCGGTCTCCGGGGTCAGCCCCAGCCGGGCGCGCATCTCGCCGATCTGCTCGCTGGTCAGCAGCGCCGAATGGTTGCGCGGGTTGCCCGCGATCGGCAGCCCCCAGCCCTTGACCGTGTAGACGAAGACCACACTGGGCCGGCCCTGCTCCGCGTCGCACTGGCCGAAACTGTCCAGCAGCGAGCCCAGGTCATGCCCGGCCAGGTCGGTGACCAGGGTGGCCAGGTCCGCGTCCGGGATGCCGGCGCAGAACTCGGTCAGCCCAGCCGGTGCCCCGTCCAGGAACCGGGCCCGCAGTTCGGCCGGCCCCAGGCCGAACAGTGACTGGTAGTGCTCGTTGGGCATGGCATCGATCCAGTCGCGGAGCTGGCTGCCGCCCGGCTGGCCGAACGCCGCGTGCAGCCGCTGGCCGTACTTGGCCTCGACCACGTGCCAGCCGGCCGCGGTGAACTGCTGCTCCCACTGGGCGATCCGCACACCCGGCACGACCCGGTCCAGGGACTGCCGGTTAAGGTCCACGATCCACATGACATCGCCGAGGCCGTCGGTGGCCGGGTCGGCGACCGCCTCCCAGATGTTGCCCTCGTCCAGTTCCGCGTCACCGATCAGCGCGATGAACCGGCTCCGCGGCCGCGGCCCGAAGTGCGCGTCCACGTACCGGCGGGCCGCCGCGGCGAACAGCGGCGCGGCCGCGCCCAGGCCGACTGAGCCGGTGGAGAAGTCAGGGGCGTCCGGGTCCTTGGTCCGGCTCGGGTACGCCTGCAGCCCGCCGAACGCGCGCAGCGTGGTCAGGTAGCCGCGGTCCAGGTTGCCGAGCAGGTACTGGATGGCGTGGTAAACCGGCGAGGCGTGCGGCTTGACGCTGACCTTGTCCGGCGCGTCCAGAAAGCTGAAATACAGCGCGGTCATCGCGCTGACCAGGCTGGCGCTGGACGCCTGGTGGCCGCCGACCTTGACCCCGTCCCCGGTGTCGCGGTCGTGATTGGCGGCGTCGATGATCCGGGTCGCCAGCCACAGCACCCGCTGCTGTATCTCACCGAGCACGGACAGATCGGCCTGGTCCGCGGCACTGCGGCCGGCGCTGGTCACGGTCATGGCCACCCCTGAGCGACCGGTATTGGTGCTCCCAGAATCGCATCCCTGGCGGCCGGCCGGCCAGCGCGGGCTCGTTCTGCGACGATGGACCAGTGATCGATTCGTCCGAGGTGCGTAATGACACCGCCGGGTCCCGGTTCGTGGCCGGGCCGCCCGGCCACGAGGCCGAGCTGCTGTACCGGATCCGCAACGGCCGGCTGGTGCTGATCCACACCGAAGTGCCCATCGACCTGGAGGGGCAGGGCATGGGCGGGAAGCTGGTGACCGCGGCGGTGGACTACGCCGCCGGGGCCGGCCTGGTCGTGGTGCCGTCCTGCCCGTTCGCGCAGTCCTGGCTGGACCGCCACCCAGACGTCGCGGCCCGGGTCCAGCTCGACGAGCCCAGGTAGCCGGGCCGCTATGACCGTCCCGCTGTTCGCCCGGTACCTGTTCTTCGCCGTCGGCCTGTTCCTGGTCGTCATCGACGGGATCAGCGTGGTTGGCACACTGATCGTGCCCCGGCCGGCTGGGGGGCGGCTGATGGTGTGGGTGGACCGCGGTGTGCATGCCTTGTTCGAAGTGGTCACCAGGCCGATCGCCGACTTCCGGCGGCGGGACCGGACCCGGGCCACGGAAGCGGCCGTGCTGCTGGTCTGCCAGTTGCTGGTCTGGCTGGGGGTCGCCTACCTGGGCTTCACGTTCATGCTGTGGCCGTTCGTGCGCGGTGGCTTCACCGAGGCCCTGGATACCGCCGGCCCGGCGCTGTGGTTCATCGGCGACTCCAGCGTGCGCGGCTGGGGTGAGCGGCTGATCCAGTATGCCGCCGCGTTCTTCGGGCTGGTCACCGTCACCTTGCAGATCGCCTACCTGCCCACGCTGTACTCGGCGTTCAACCGCCGGGAGACCGATATCGCGCTGCTGAACGGCCGTGCGGGCGTGCCGTCCTGGGGCCCGGAACTGCTGGCCCGGACACACTACGCGCTGGGCTCCGGGCAGTCCACCATCGGCACCCTGCCCGACCTCTACGAGTTGTGGGAGCGCTGGGCCGCCGACATCGCGGAAAGCCACACCACGTACCCGCCGCTGGTCCGGTTCCGCTCGCCCCGGCCGCTGTCCTCCTGGGTGACCGCGCTGCTCTCGGTGCTCGATTCGGCCGCGATGTACCTGGCAGTGTCCCCGGAGGCGGCGCCCACCGTGCCGGCCCGGCTGTGCCTGCGCAGCGGCTTCCAGTGCTTCAACGACATCGCTCGCACGCTGGGCGTCACGGTGCCGGAAGACCCCGACGCGTCGATGGGCATCAGCCTGACCTACGACGACTTTCTCAAGGGCATCGCTCACCTCCGCAAGGTCGACTTCCCGATCGAGCGGGATCCGGCCGACGCCTGGCCCGACTTCGTGGGCTGGCGGGTCAACTACGAGCAGGCCGCCTACGCGGTCGCCCGGGCCGTCGATGCCGTCCCTGCCCTCTGGTCCGGCCCGCGCCGCCACCCGGTCGAGCAGATGGCCCCGTTCCGGCCGCTCCCGGGCCGGCCGCCCACGGGCAAGCCGCACAAGGGCCCGGTAGCCCGGACCCGCACGGCGAGAAATCACCGGTCTGAGGATCACGGGGCCCCAGACCACCCGGCCGAGGAGACCGGGAAGGCCCGCCCGGCCACGGAACGCGAGCCAGTGGACCACGCGGCCGAGGAGCACCCGCACAAAGACGCGGCCGCCAAGGACGGGACGCACCCGAGCCGGCCGCCCGCCAAAAGGCCACCCGGCTGAGCCACCGAGACACGCCGCCGTCCAGCGCGATGGTGCCGGGCGCTGGGTGCCCCACTCGGCATGAGGCCCGCGATGTCGGTACGCTTCGGGCGACGGCGCTCATCATCGATGGGCACCTCGGGGCGTTAGCTCAATGGCAGAGCAGCGGACTTTTAATCCGTAGGTTCAGGGTTCGAGCCCCTGGCGCCCCACCACCGAATCCGGGCACTGCCAGCTATCAGGTCAGGGCGGGTGACCGTTAGCCTGAGGTCCGGCCGGTACTAAGGACGGGGAGGCATCGCGTGCGGGCGGACCCGGATCGTGTCCTGCTGGGCGCGTCGCTGGCCTTCGCGGGCGCGAGTGTGCTGGGCAGCGTGGTGGCGATCCGCGATCAGCTTCCCGGCGAGCCGCTCGGGGTGAGCATCTCGCTGTCGGTGCCTGCCGGGCTGCTGGCCGGATGGGGGGCCGCGGTCGCGGCGCCGTGGCCGATGCCGGTCACAGCCGTCACGGCAGCGGCGGCTGCCCACCGCCGGGAGCCGGGCGCGGGCCCGGGTGCGGTCTGCGCCGCAATCGGCCTGGGATGCATCGTCGGCACTGTCATCGAGCCGGTGACCCGCCGGCCACGATCGTGGTCGCCGGCGACCGGCCTGGCGATCGGCGTCAACCTGGCGGCGTCAGCTGCCCTGATCGGAGCCGGTGCCTGGCATGCCGCCACTGCGCGCCGTCAGCGCGGCGGACGTTAGCGGTACTACCCGCTGAACCCACAGGGCATGTGATCACCAGGGTTCGGTGGCCAGCGCCCACCCCAGGTCACGACCCGACCTCTACGAGTTCATTCTGGTAGTCCAGCGCCCAGCGAACCAGAGTGCAGTTTGGCGGCGTAGATCGTCCCGGCTGCGGGCCGCCTGCATGCCAGCGGCCGCGATCGCTGGGCGCGATCGCAGCCGCTGGCCGCGTGTTTCGCTAGCCGCTCACGACCTCGCCCGTATCCGGGTTGAGGATGACGGGCGTGAAGTTCGGCCTGGTGTGGAAGTTGAGCAGGCCGCCCCGTGCGTACAGGCTGCCCGATATGGCGTCGTACGAGCCGTTGCCGAGCCGCTCTCCGCCGAGCCAGTTGTCCTCGATGAACCGGACGACTGAGGCGGTGTTGGTCAGGTTGCCGCTGACGTAGTTCTGTCGCGTCCAGGGCGAGATCACCAGGAACGGCAGGCGCTGCCCAAAGCCACAGCGGGTGGTCCAACTGTCCAGCGTGGTCGGCACCGAGGAGCAGAACTTGGTGTCCGCCGGCGTGTTAGACCCGTTCACGACCGGCATGACCTGGTGGTCATACCAGCCGTCAGAGTCATCGTAGGTGATCATGATCGCCGTGGACTTCCAGTACTTGGACTGCTCGATCTGGTTGATCGTGTTCACCAGGAAGTGCTGCTCGTCGATCGGGTTGGAGTAGCCCGCGTGGCCGTCCTGGTAGGCCGCCGCCTTCAGGAAGCTGACCGCGGGCATGTTCCCGTCCTGGAGCGTCTTGTAGAACAGGGAGAGGTCGTACTGGTGGTTGGCCCGGTCAGTACGGCCGATGGCGGCTTCAGAGCTCGGCGGCAGGTGCTTCGGGTTCGCGGTGGACTTGTAGTACTGGAATGGGTCGTGGTGCGGCACGTAGTCCTGGACGACAGCGCCGCCGATGTTCTTGTGCGAGGAGCCGCAGACCGCAAAGCCCGCGGAGTTGGTCCCGGTCGGCGCGAACCCGCCCTGGAACCAGCCCCAGGTGATCTTCCTGGCGTTGAGCAGGTTGCCGATGTTCTGGCCGGTCGAGACCCCCAGCGGGTAGGCGTTCTCGTCGCTGGCATGGCTGCCGTTGGAGCAGTCGTCGTATGCCGGGTCGAGGTCGCTGTAGATGGTGCCGAGGCCGTCGCTGTTGAGCGCGCTCACCGTACCCGGATCCGGCACGACCTTGTTGATGTCGGTCGGGCTGACGGCGTAGCTGGAGCCGGTGTTGCCCGAGACGAGGTTGAGCGCGCCCGGCGTGGACGGCCCGAACTGGGTGTCGTAGTTGTTGTCGCTCATCGCGTAGTGCTGCGCGTAATTCCACAGGCCGGTGACGGTGTTGCCGTCGAAGTAGTCCATTACCAGGCCGGGCCTGAAGAACAGGTCCGTGCCCTTGGCGCAGGTCGGGGCGCTCTCGGTGTTCTGGACGAACTTGTTCATCTTCCCGCCGTTGACCGCCTTCTGCTCCGGCGTGTACTCGTGGTCCTGGTCGCAGGTCAGGGCCTCGGCGGGGGTAAGCCGCTTGGGATTGTAGAGGTTCGGGTTCTTGGTCAGCAGCGGGCCGACCGGGCCGCTGCGGGTGATCTTGGTGTACAGGCCGTTCACCTTCGGGGTGCCGCGCTGGGCGTGGAAGGGGTTACCGTCGGTGTTGGGCGCGTAGGGATAGGTGCCGAAGTAATGGTCGAAGGAGATGTTCTCCTGGAAGATCACGACCAGGTGCTTGATCGGCGTCGCGGTCCTTGGCGTGGACGTCCAGCTGTCCCCCGCCCCGGCCAGGGGGACGGACATCGAGCTGATAGTGTCCGGCGCCGCGTGCGCGGCTGCCCCTGCGGTGCCGACGGCGCCGCTGGCACCCAGGACAACAGCGGCGGCGATGGCCGCGAAATACCGTACTTTCCAGTACCGGGCACGGACTGTAGCTGCACCTTTGCCCATCTCGCCTCCCGAGTCTGCTGCCGAATGTGCCCCAGCGAACCCCCGGGCCCGGGGCTTCGGCGCCAGTGCGCGCGGGTGCGCGCCTGGAGCAAGTTGGTCACAATTGGATGACACAAAGGCGCACTTAACCCGACCAGAGGGCAAACGCGCGGTCAAGAATCCGTCGCCGGGCCGAGGCCGACGATGGTGAGGCAAAGCACGATGGAGCGACCGTACCGGTCCGGCCCTCGTGCTCCGCGGTGCCGGCCAGCACGCCGTTGACCCGCGCCTGCTGGGTGCAGCGGCGTGATCACCAGGAGCCGGTCACGAGATCGGCGGGAACCCCCGCGTGATCATGGAGCCGGTCAGCCGGCAGCGCTTCCGCCCCAGCTCAGGCCCAGCAATCAAGCCACCGCTGGCACATAGCACACGCCCGCGGCACCGCTGCGAAGCCACGGTGACATCACTATGACACCAAACAGATTTGCTTTGGCGCCATGATGGTGCCATACTGGCGTCATGGAACTTGAACCGTATGTCGCAACGCTCCGCCAGGAGCTGGCCGCGGCCGCCGAGATGGCGGGACCCGAGGCTCGCGAGCTCGCCGAGCGCCTGGCCACCCCGCTGGAGTCGGCGGCCAGGCTGGCGCTGCTCGAGGCACTTTCCGCAGCGGCCGACGAGATCACGCGCGACCTCGCGCCGGGTTCGGTCCACGTCCGCCTGCGCGGGCGGGAGCCGAGCTTCGTCGTGACGCCTGCGCTGCCCGACTCCTTCGCCGAGCCGGTTCCCCCGGCGCCAGCGGGTCTGCCGCCAGCACCGGCGGACACCGACGAAGGAGCAACCGCCCGCATCAACTTCCGGCTGGGCGACACCCTCAAGGGCCGGATCGAGCAGGCCGCTGACCGGGCCGGACTGTCAGTCAACAGCTGGCTCACCCGGGCGGCGGCGGCCGCCATCGAAACCGGCGCCCCAGCCCGCGGTACGGAACACCGCGGCGCTCGCGGTGACGAGCGCTTCACCGGCTGGGTGCGATGAGCGCCCCCCGCACCACGACGCCAGACCCCCGCCAAGACCCACTAAGGAGAAATACCATGCCTACCTTCAGCACCCCTGAGCCGATCCAGGCGACGATCGATCTGGCAGCAGCCGATGTCCGCGTGCTCGCGAGCGATCGCAGCGACACCGTCGTTGAGGTCCGCCCCAGCACCAGCTCACATGAGCCGGATGTCAGGGCCGCCGAGCAGACCAGGGTCGAGTACACCGCCGCCGGCCTGCTGATCAAGGGACCCAGGCAGCGCAGCCTTGGCCCGCGCAAGTTCGGGTCGGTCGACGTGACCGTCGAGCTGCCCGCTGGCTCGCAGATTAAGGCCGAGGCCGGGATGGGCGCGCTGCACTGCTCGGGCCAGCTCGGCAAGTGCCGGGCCAAGATTGGCGCCGGCAGCATCGACCTCGAGGCGACCGGGCCGGCCGACCTGCAGGCCGGCGCAGGCGCGATCACTGTCGACCACGTCTCTGGTTACGCCGAGATCGCCACCGGATCTGGCCGACTGCGCGTCAGCCACGTTGACGGGCCTGCGGTGATCAAGAACTCCAACGGCGACACCTGGGTTGGCACGGTCACCGGCGACGTGCGGGTGAGCGCGGCCAACGGCACGATCGAGATCGCCCATGCGGGCGCCGACGTCACGGCCAGCACCGCGAACGGCGCGATCCGCGTCGATGACCTCGCCCGCGGCTCGGCGTCGCTCAAGACGAGCATGGGCGAGATCCAGTTCGGCGTCCACCCGGGCACCGCGGCCAAGATCGACGCCTACACGCGCTTCGGCGCCGTCCGCAACTCGATGGATACGGCCGACAGCCCCGAGCCGGCCGACGAAGTCCTCGAGGTCCACGCGCGGACGAGCTTCGGCGACATCGTGATCCGGCGGTCCTGAACCCTCGCTCTTGACGCCCTGAGAGGAAACCCCGATGACAACGACATCCGCGGCCAGGCCGGCGATCTCGGTGACCGGGCTGCAGAAGTCCTTCGGCGACAAGGTCGTGCTCGATGGCATCGATCTCACTGTCCAGGAAGGGACGATCTTCGCCCTGCTCGGTCCGAACGGCGCGGGCAAGACCACGACGGTGCACATCCTGTCCACCCTCATCCCCGCCGACCGCGGCCAGGCACAGGTCGCAGGCCACGACGTCGCGGCCGAGGCCGACTCGGTCCGCGCCGCGATCGGCGTGACCGGCCAGTTTTCAGCCGTCGACAACCTGCTGACCGGCGAGGAGAACCTTCTGCTCATGGCCGACCTGCATCACCTGGGCCGGGCGGAGGGACGGCGGCGGGCCGCCGCGCTGCTCAGCCAGTTCGGCCTGACCGACGCGGCCAGGAAGACGGCTGCGACCTACTCGGGCGGCATGCAGCGCCGGCTCGACCTCGCCATGACGCTGATCGGCCGCCCGCGGCTGATCTTCCTGGACGAGCCCACCACCGGGCTGGACCCGCGCAGCCGGCGGAACATGTGGCAGACCATCCGTGACCTGGCCGCCCAGGGCGTGACGATCTTCCTCACCACCCAGTACCTGGAAGAGGCCGATCAGCTTTCCGACCGGATCGCGGTCCTCGACCACGGGCGCATCGTCGCCGAGGGCACCCCCGGGGAGCTGAAACGGCGGCTCCCCGGCGGGCACATCCAGCTGCAGTTCGAGAACGTGGCCGAGCTGGAGTCGGCCGAGCGCGTCCTCGCCGCGACCTCGCGGGACGACGAGGGCCTGTCCCTGCAGGTGCCCAGCGACGGCGACATCCCGGCACTGCGCAAGCTGCTCGACCAGCTGGACAGCGCCTCGGTCAAGGTCGAGCGGCTGTCGATCCACACTCCCGACCTCGACGACGTCTTCTTCGCCCTCACCAGCCACCCCGACTCGCAGAAAGCCAGCCAGCGATGACTACCTTGTCCTACGCGGTCGCCGACTCCGCGACGATGCTCCGCCGCAACCTCAAGCGCATGCAGCGCTACCCGGCCATGACGCTGATGATCGTCGTGATCCCGGTGATCTTCCTGCTGCTGTTCGTGTACGTCTTCGGCAATACGCTCGGCGCCGGGCTCGGCCACCTGGGCGACGGCCGCGCCGCCTACCTGCGCTACGTGACGCCAGGGATCGCCCTGCTCACCCTGGGCACGGCGGCCGCCACCACCGCGACCGCCGTGGCCATGGATATGAGCAGCGGGATCATCGCCCGGTTCCGCACCATGGCGATCGCCCGGGTCGCGGTGCTGACCGGCCACGTGCTCGGCAGCATGATCCAGTCCCTGCTCAGCATCGCCTTTGTGATCGGCGTCGCCGTGGCCCTGGGCTTCCGGACCAGCACTGGCCCGCTGTCCTGGCTCGCGGCGGCCGGCCTGCTGGTGCTGATCACGTTCGCGATCACCTGGCTCTCGGTGGCGCTGGGCCTGGTCAGCGGCAACCCGGAGAACGCCAGCAACCTGCCGATGTTCCTGATGGTCCTGCCGTTCCTTGGCAGCGGCTTCGTCCCGACCCACACGATGCCCGCCGGGCTGCGGTGGTTCGCCGAATACCAGCCGTTCACCCCGGTGATTCAGACCCTCCGCGGGCTGCTGGTCGGCGGCCCGATCGGGGACAACGCGGTCATGGCCATCGCCTGGGGCGCCGGCATCGCCGCGCTGTCCTACCTGTGGGCCAGGAGACTGTACCGGCGCCCGATGCAGGCCAAGTGACTCGCGCGGCTGCCGTAACCGCAGCAGGCCTAGCGGCTGGTACTACAGCTGCAGCCCGAGATCTTGTCCGGTGTGGGCACGTGATGCGATCTAGACGAGTGCTTCCCTGCGGTCCGTGGCCTGCCGGCGTGCATGTCGTTAGCCTGGCGGAATGAAGGTCAACCGCTCGGTCCCAGCGGCCACCGTCATCCCGGTTCTGATCTATCCGGACGTCCGCGAGGCGGTTGCCTGGCTGACTGCGGCATTCGGGTTTGTCGAGCGGCTACGGATCGGCGAGAACCACCGGTCTCAGCTGAGGGTCGGCGACGGGGCCGTGATCGTGGCCGAGCCAGGCGGCTACCACCGCCCGCCGAGTCGCGAGGCGGTGGCCCAGTACGTGATGGTGCGGGTCCCGGACGCGCGGTCTCACTGTGAGCGCGCCCAGGCACATGGCGCGGTCATCCTGGCGGAGCCGGCGGACTACATGTATGGCGAGCGGCAGTATGGCGCCGAGGACTTCGCCGGTCATCGGTGGACGTTCACCGAGACGCTAGCGGACACAGACCCGCAGACGTGGGGCGGTCAGTACCTGAACCCGGACTGACTACCTCTGCCAGCCTGGCGCTGACGCATGATGAGGCGCAGCCGGTTAGCACCTCATCGGCAGCGGCTGGTTCGTGAGCCTGCGCTGGTAGTGGGACTGCCGGGCCTGGGCTTGGTGGTGGCGTCGCCATCGTGACCAGTGCTGGTAGTGCTTGCCCGGATGTTGCGGATGCGTGAAGGCTGTCAGCAGGCGGCGGATCTCGGCGGCGGTCACGGCGATGAGGTCGCCTACGTCGTCGCGGCCATGGTGATCATGCCGCAGGCGTGTCCGGGAAAGTTGTCCACAGCCGCTGGTGCCCCCTTTGAGCTGCGCAGACCTGAAGGAAGGCAAGCGCGAGCATGGACAGTGTGGCGTGCCGGTACCAGGCGTCGTAGCGGCGGACCTGGTAGTGGTCCAGGCCGGTCTCGTTCTTGGCGGCCTGGAAGCATTCCCCGGCCGCCCACCGGGTGCCGGCCACCCGCACGAGCTCAGCCAGCGCGGCGCAGGCCGGGGCGTGGCAGGTGAAGAACGCCAGCTCGCGCTTGCCCATGGCATCCGGCGTCAGGGACCGGCGGACCAGCAGGTGACGGTCCGGGCTGGTGGTGGTGATCAGCGCCCAGTCGTAGTACCGGGGTCCCTTCGACCCGTCGCCGCAGCAGACCTGCTGCCACCCGGCTGCGGGCACCAGCGCGGCCAAATGGTCCGCGCGGACCAGGCCGGCGGCGGTCGCCACCGGGAAGCTCTTCGGCACGGCCAGCACGTAGCTCACGTGGCGTTCCTCCAGCCAGTCCCGCAGCGGGCCGTTCTGCCCGTAGACCTCATCGGCGGCGACCCAGCCGAACGGCATCCCCGCCTCGAGGGCGCGGTTTATCATCTGCCGGGCCAGCTCCGGCTTGGTCGCGAAGCACCGGTCATCGGGGATGCCGGCCTGGCGGCAGCGATCCCGGTCATCGGTCCACGCCCGCGGCAGGTACAGCTCGCGGTCGATCAGCGCCCGGCCAGCGCCGGGCACCGCATACGCCAGGAACACCCCGACCTGGCAGTTCTCGATCCGGCCCGCCGTGCGGGAGTACTGCCGGGCAACCCCGGCCGATTTGGTGCCCTTCTTGAGGAACCCGGTTTCATCGGGAATCAGCACCCCGCCGACGTCGCCGATGGCCGCGGCCACGTACGCACGCAGGTCATCGCGGACCTCGTCCGCTGACCAGGAGTAAAAGTTCAGCAGCCGCTGCATCCCGTCCGGGGTGGCATCCCCGGCCAGTTCCGCGATCGTCCAGCCGTTCTTGCGCTCGGTGCGGGACAGCAGACCCAGCAGATACGCCCGCGGCCGCTTCCGCGAGCACGCCTGCGCGAACCGGTCGGCGATCCGCGCGAATAGCTCATCGAATCCCGCCCGCCACTCCGCAAGGTTTAATCTGGGCGGCGCGGCCACCGCCTGATCTGAGAGTTCCTTCACACCTCGATGACCTACGCGGTAGCCGCACCCTTGTCAGGCCGCCACGCCGGACAAAGATCTCGGGCTGCGGCTGTGGTACTAGAGCACCCGATTCTGGGTCAGATGCTCTAGCGCCCTACCTCTGGAAGAACGGCGGTGGTTCAGGCGGGACTGAGGAAATCGTCGAACTCACCCTTCTTGGCGCCGTCGAGAAACGCATCGAATTCTTGTACCGTGTAGGAAAGGACGGGACCGCCAGGGTGCTTGGAGTCGGCGATCATAATCACGCCGTCGCGCCGCGCCACTTGGACGCAGTTGCCTCCGCCGCTCTTGGCGGCTGTACGCCAGGGTGTATCTGTCGAAGACTCAGTGTGGGACACGGCTACTTCCTCTCAGCTCTACGACGGTACTCCCGAAGTGCCTACGATGACTCTTCGAGAGCTTTTCCTACTTCTTGAACGCACTTCACGGAATTAACTGGACTGAGAGCGCACGCCCTGAGATATTCCAGAACTTCCCGGTAACGCACAATCTCCGGCTCGCGTTCAAGGTAAAAAGTTCCAGCCAGATTTTCGACGTAGGCTACCGGAGACTGAACATAGCTGTCGAACTCCAGCAGGGTGAACGTGTTATCTAGTCCCGGGTGAGCGCCAGCGTCGAATGGGACGATTTGCATCGTGACATTTGGAGTAGCCGCCATGTCGAGAATTTTGGACAGCTGCTGGCGCATCACGCTATTGCCGCCAACAGCCCGGCGGAGCGCAGATTCGTCGATAAGCGACCACAGGTAAGGGGGATCCGCGCTTCGCAGGAGTTCCTGCCTCGTCATACGCGCGGTAACGCGTTCTTCCAGAATGTGGTCGTCGATTCGAGGCAGAATCCCTTTGATCACCTCTCGGGCATACTGCTCAGTCTGAAAGGCCCAGGGAACGATGCACGATTCATACGAGCTGATCCTCTTTGCCTCGATTTCCAGGCCGATCAGCGACTCGATGGCCAAATCATCGAACTTGTTCCACCAGCCCTGCTGCTTGGCCTCACGCGCGATGGTCATCAGCCGGGACGTCTCCGCGTCGCCGGCCCGGTAGAGGACACAAAGATCACGGACGTCGCGGAGAGTCGGCGAGCGCGCCCCTGTCTCGATGCGGCTGATCTTCGGTAGCGAGCACAGCAACTCGCCCGCCACGTCCTCTATGGACAGACCAGCTTGCTTCCGCAGTTCACGAAGCCGGTTGGCTAGCTCCCTGCGACGGAGCGTCGGACTCGGTCCTGCCACTTGAGAAGACTTTCTCGAAAGTATATTTGAGAGAAGGAACAGCCTTACTGTCCGAGTCTATCGTCAACCAACTGTTGGTAATTACCAGCAGTGTGTTGACGGCCGTCTGCGACAGAGGGACACTCCCAGATGTAAGGAACCGTTGTCAAGGACCGTAGCGGATGTTTGGCGACAGCGTTCCTGAACCGTTACCTCTGCTCGAAGACGAGCGAACCCCACACCAGACGGCTGCAAGGAGGCGAGGCAGAGAAGACGAGCACCGGTCAAGCGGGGGCTATGTCGCCGGTGACCCGAGCCCCGCTATGGGCCCTTCAAACACGAGCACGGCCGGTGTTTGGGCCACCGGCCGTGTGTCACCGGAACCAAGTCATAGGCGGCAGGGACCGGTGCTAGGGGCGATATTACACATCCCGACAGCGGAGTCAAAGGGCCATAGGTAAGTAGCGCCAGCCAGCACCGGTCCCCCTCTCGACGGCGGCAACCCGGGAGAGGAGGGAGCATATGTTGTCTGCTCAGGGACCGGCCCAGGACCCGGGCGCTATCTTCGCCCTCATCGTGGTACTGGCGATCGCCGTCATCCTGTGGTGGCGGCTGATCCTGATGGTCATCGTGATTGCCGTCGTGGTCGTGCTCGGCCTCGGCGCCGTAGTGCTGTTCCACGACATGCACCTCACGGTCCGGTAAGTGAGGGTCTGCCGATCGGTTGTGATGTGGCTGCCGCATCCCGGCCGGTCGGCGGGCCGCCTGCCAACGGGACGGGCGGGCAGTTGAGTGCCGCCATGACCGCCCAGCGGCCGCGCTCCGGTTGACCCTGATTATTACTACGTCATACGATCTAACGTATGGCGAAGCAGCGACGGGATCCGGACGGTCTGGCCCGGTTCGGCGAACCAGGCGTGCTGGTGTTGCTGGCGCTGAGCGGCGGCGCCAAGCACGGGTACGCCATCACCACCGACGTGGCCGAGCGCACCGGGATCCAGCTCGGCCCCGGGACCCTGTACGGATCGATCGCCAAGCTGGAAAAGCTCGGCCTCATCGCCCCGCTGCCCAGCGACGACCGCCGCCGGCCGTACGAGATCACCGAGGCCGGCCGGGCGGCGCTCACCGCGCAACTGCAGCAGTGGTCCCGGATCGTGGAGACCGGAAGGACCCGGCTGGCATGGACCTGATCCGCGTGCTCGTCGCGCTGCACCCACGGGACTGGCGCGAGCGTTATGGCGAGGAGTTCGCCGCGCTGCTCGAAGACACCCGGCTCACCCCGCCGGCCGTGGCCAACGTGGCCGTCCGTGGCGCCGGGCTGCGGGTGCAGGCCCACCAGGACAGCGTGCTGCTGGTCACCGCGCTGGTGGTCTCGGTGGCCACCGAGATCGCCGCCCAGCTGACCGGGCTGGCGGCCAACATCCTGTGGGTGCCGGCCAGCCCGCTCCGGGCACTTGCCCTGCTCGGCGCCGTGGGCCCGTGGGCCGTGCTGATCGTCCGGGCCCGGGCCCGCCGCCGGGCGGCAGGACGCGGCTAACGCCGTGCCCATCGCGGGCATCGCCGTCCTCGTGATCCTGCTGTTCATCGTGGTCACCGGGGTGGCCTGCATCGTCTCGCCCCGGTGGCGCCGGAAGGCGCCCCGCATCATCGGGCTGGCCGTCGCTGGCCTCGCCGGGGCCTTCCTGGTCGGCCGGGGCATCGCTGAGTTCTGGGTGGTGGACTACTCCAGCCCGGCGAGCTACCAGCATTCCTGGGGCGGCCCGAGCCTGGCCGGGGTGTTCGCCGTGCACAGCGGCCCGGGCCTGCTCATCGTGATCGCCGCGGGCGGCTGGCTCTGCCGGCGGCTGCGCCACACCAGCGGGCGGCGCAGCGCCAGCGGCAGAACCTGACCATTTCCGCTGGCGGCCGGGCGGCTGGCGGGCGGCTACGGGATGATCAGGCAGTTGCTCGTGGCCGTGCTGACCAGGCGGCCCGCGCCGTCCGTTACCTCCGCGCTGGCCAGGGCGATTCGCCGGCCCGGCTTGATCACCCGCCCGGTCGCGGTCAGCGGGCCGCTGTCCACGGTGACCGGCCGCAGGTAGTTGACGGCGATGTCGACCGACGTGTAGCCGGTGCCTGCGGCCAGGGTGGTGTGCACGGCGCAGCCGGCCACCGAGTCGGCCAGCGCGCACAGCAGGCCGCCGTGTACCACGCCGATCGGGTTGTAGACCGACTCGTCCGGCACGCACTCGAACACCACCAGCCCGCGTTCCACCTTGACCGGCCACATATTGAGCAGCGAGGCGATGGGCGGCGGGGCGATCCGGCCTTCGGCCAGCGCAGTGATGAACTCCAGGCCGGACAGCCCGTCCGCGCCAGCCGCGGTGACCGCCGGGTCGTACCAGGTGACCGGCTTGGACCGCGGTTTTCCCCAGGCGCCGGGCACTGGGGGCGAGCCGGGCGGCATGGGTGCGGAGGAGCGTTCGGCAGGATTGGGGGTTTCGGGGTGGGTCATTGGGCCGCCCGCCGGGTCAGCAGGGCCGCCGCGACCACTCCGGCGGCGGCGAAGAATGCGATGATCAGCCACAGCCCGTGCCGGAACGCGGCCAGCGGGTCAGCGCGCGTGACGTGGGCCAGCACGGCGACCAGGCCGGCCACGCCGAGCACCGTGCCGACCTGGCGGGCCATGTTGAGAATGCCGCTGCCGGTGCCGAACCGGGCCGGGGTGAGCGACGCGCTGCCCGCGGCGAGCAGGGATGGGATGCTGAGCCCCACGCCGGCGCCGCCGATCAGCTGGGCGGGCAGCAGGTGGGTCAGGTAGGCCGGGTGCAGCTGGATCTGGCTCAGCCACAGCGCCTGCCCACCCGCGTTGACCACGCAGCCGATCACCGCGACCCGGCCAGGCCCGCCCAGCCACCCCGCCAGCCGGGGCGCGACCGCGCGGGCGAACGGCAGCACCATCAGCGGGCCGGGCGCGATGGCCAGGCCGGCCACTACCGCGGAGTAGTGCCAGACGCCGGTGAGGAACTCCACCGAGTTGAGCACGAACGCCCCGAAGCCGGCGTAGTACAGGATCGACGCGGCGAACGCGCCGGTGAACGTCCGGGACCGGAGCAGCTGAAGCTCGATGACCGGGGAGTGGTGCCGGTGTGAGCGCCACACCATGGCCGCCGCACTGGCCACCGCGGCGGCCAGCACACCGAGGAAGCTGGCTGAGCCCCAGCCCCAGCCGGGCGCCTCGACCAGGGCGTAGGCGACCAGGCCGACCGACGCCGCGAGCAGCACCGCCCCGATCACGTCCGGCCGGCCACGGGCCTGCTCATCCCGGCTCTCCGGGACGATGCGCAGGGCCAGCAGCACGGCGGCCAGCCCGACCGGCAGGTTGATCCAGAACACCCAGCGCCAGTCGGCCTGGACCAGCGCGCCGCCGATCACCGGGCCGAGCGCCGCGCCCAGCGCGCCCACCGCGGCCCAGGTGCCAATGGCCCGGGGCCGGGCGGCCGGCGGGACCACGGCCAGCAGCAGGGACAGCGAAGCGGGCACCATGAGGCCAGCCCCAGCCGCCTGGATGACCCGGGCCACGATCAGCGCGACTACGCCGGGGGCCAGGCCGCACAGCAGGGACCCGGCGCTGAAGCCGATCAGGCCCGCCACGAACAGCCGGCGCCGCCCGACCCGGTCAGCCCACCTGCCCGCCGGGACGAGGACGGCGGCGAACACGATGGTGTAGGCGTTCAGCACCCAGGACAGCATGCTGAGGCTGGTGCCGGTGTATTCCTTGCCGATGTACGGGAACGCCAGGTTGACGATGAACAGGTCCAGGCTGGACATGAACACGGCCAGGGCCAGCACGCCTACGATCGCGGCCACCCGGCGCGGGCTCGGCCCGGTCCCAGATCCGGCAGCCGGGGCCGGGACGGTGGTTACCGGCCGGGCGTGCGGGGTGACCCCGGGGGTGGCCTCGTCGCTGACCTCGGGAATGGTCTCCGGGATGGCCTCCGGGGTGGCATCGGGGATGGCCTCCGGGGTGGCCTCGGGGCGGGAACTCACAGGCGATCTCCTGGCAAGCGGCCGGGCATCGGGTAGGTACGAAATCTGGACTCACCATACCCCGGCCTGACGAGTACGTCCAGAAATCCGACTTACCAGGTAAGGTAGGACCATGAAGGCTCTGACCACCCAGCCGCGAGAGTGCTCGGTGGCCCGCACGCTCGACATCGTGGGTGAGAAGTGGGCCCTGCTCGCGGTGCGCGAGGTGTTTCTTGGCAACCGCCGGTTCGATGAGATGGTGCGGCGGACCGGAGCCCCCAGGGACACCCTCGCCGCCCGGCTGCGCACGCTGACCGGCACCGGAATTCTGAAGCGGCAGCAGTACTCGGCGCACCCAGCCCGGTTCGAGTACCACCTGACCGAGGCCGGCCGCGACCTGTACCCAGTCATCCAGACCCTGATGCGCTGGGGCGACCGCTATCTGGCCGGTGACGACGAGCCGCCGCTGGTGCTGGAACACCACTGCGGGGAGCGACTGGTTCCGCAACTGGTGTGCGAGGCGTGCGGCGAGCCACTGCAGGCCCGGCATACCCGGCCGATGCGTGCCGCCGACGCTGGGCGGGCCCGCCCCGAGATGAGTGGCGCCGGGACCGCCAGCGCAGGAGCCGGCGAGGGTACTGCGTCAGCCGGGTGAGCGCCCGGCCCGGCAGCATGGTGCAGATCCCATCAATCCCAGCGATCCCGTGGGTCACACCAGCACCGGCGCCGGGCCAGCGCTGACCGGCCCGCGCCCACTCTTCACGGCTGCGGTGCAGTAGATGCCCGTTTTATCCCGGTTACGGCGGACCGGGCCCGTGAAGAGTGGTCAGCGGCGGGCACGACTGACAGCACCCGTCACACCAGCACCACCAGCACACAAGCCGGGCACGCCCGCGGCCCCGGCCCCGCCCATGGCCTGGGCACGCCCGCGGCCCGGGCAACGGCCCCCGGCGGCCCGGATTACCCGACGTACACTGGCACGACGGCGGCCGTTGGCCTGGCTGCCCGCCCCTGTTCATCGGCGAGACCCGGCCTGCCCGGGGTTACCGGGAGGTCCTGGATGGAGCAGCTGCCCGCGGTTTCCCGTCCCGCTTGGCTGAACGTTATTGCCGGCCGGGGCGCGGCGCGCCGTTCCCCGGTCGAGATCGTGGCCAATGCCGCTTCCTACCTGGTACGCACCCAGGCCGCGGAGGTGTCCGGGCTGCAGGCTGGCTGGTTCGGCCGGTGGACCGATGGGGTGGCTGCGCTGCGCGGCGACTGCACGACGTTCGCCAGCCACTGGCAGGCGCACAACGACCGGGTCCAGGCCCAGGCCGGCCCGCTCTGGGTGGTGCTCGGCGACTCGACCGCACAGGGACTGGGCGCGCTCACCCCGGACGGCGGCTACGTCGGCCAGGTGCTAGCCGAACTGCGGCTGCGCACCGGCCAGCCGTGGCGGGCGCTGAACCTGTCTACCTCCGGCGCGCTGATCCGCGACGTGCTAGGCAACCAGCTGCCCCAGCTGCCCGCCGCCCCCGACCTGGTGACCTGCGGGATCGGCACCAACGACATCTTCTACTCCACGCCCGCCCGGCTGCTCCGCGACCTGCGCACGCTGGTCGCCACACTGCCCGACGACACAGTCATCCTCGACCTGCCGCGGCCCGCCGGATTGTGGGGTGTCATCGGCCGGCTCTGCGTGCCGTACGTGGCCCGGATCAACCGGACCATCCACACCGAGGCCGGGGCGCGCGGCCTGCCGGTGGCCGAGGTATCCGCGCACTTCCAGCCGCCGTGGCGGGGCAAGTTCGCTTCGGACTCGTTCCACCCGAACCAGGCCGGCTACCGCGACTGGGCCCGGGCCCTGCTGGCCGTGCTGGCCCCAGCCACCAGCTGACTGGCCCCGGCCACCAGCAGGCGTTCAGCCAAATGCGGCGTCGAAACGGGCCCGCAGGTCGCCGAGCCGCTCGGCCGGCTCGTTGGCGAAGACCAGGCGCAGGTACCGCTCCCCGGTCGGCCCCCAGCCGGCCATCGGCGTGGCCGCGACCTGCGACACCCGGAACAGCCGGTCCGACGCCGCCCCGGCTGGAAGACCCATCGCGGCCGTGTCGATGAGCAGCGACCAGCCGCCGTGCGGCCGGACGCACGGGTAGCCGTCCAGCTGGCCGAGGATGAGCTCGCAGCGCTGCTGCCAGATCCGGGTGGCCGCGGCTACGTCGGCCGCCGCGTCCGGGGCACGCAGCGCGGCCGCCACGGCCTGCTGGGCGATGCCCACCTGGCACACCACGTTGGTCAGGCCGACCAGGCCGACGTCAGCCATGATCGGGGCGGGCCCAACCACCCAGCCCACCCGCCAGCCGATCATGCGCAGTTCCTTGGCGGCCGAACCGACCGTGATGGTCCGTGCCGCCAGCCCCGGATCAGCGGCCGGGTGGGCGGGCGGCTGGCCGTCGAAGCGGATCCGCTCCATGGCCGCGTCGTAGATGACCCAGGCGCCGTGCTGGCTGACCGGGCCGGCCAGCGCCGCGTAGTGCTCCGGGCCGAGCAGCGCCCCGGTCGGCATGGCCGGGCTCATCAGCAGTACCGCGGCCGTCCGCGGCCCGACGGCGGCGGCCAGCTCGGCCGGGTCGGTGGCCCAGCCGGCGGGCCCGGGCACGCTGCGCACATGCCGGGGCACCCCGCCGGCCAGCCGGATCCGGTTCACCAGCCCGGCGTAGATCGGGTCACAGATGACCACCTCGCGGCCCGGTTCGACGGTGGCCAGCAGCACGTTCAGGATGCCGTTGAGCCCGCCGGCCACGCTGACGCACTCGGTGTCCGGGTCGTACCCGACCCCGGCGATCGCGCTGACGTGCCCGGCCGCGGCCTCGCGCAGCTCCCGGTGGCCCTGGAACGGCAGGTAGCTGTTGGCCGCGTCCTGCTCGACGGCCTCGTGGGTGACCTGCCGGGCCACCGCGGGGGGCGGGATATCGGTGTCCAGGTTCTCCAGCCGCAGGAACCGCGGGTCCCCGGCCGCGTCGGCCGCGTCGCCGACCTTGTCCACACCGATCCCCGGGATGTGCTGCAACCGCGACACAGGCATCGTACCAATATACAGAACGCTCGTATCGTTACAATGGCACGCATGACCATCGCGGCGACCATCGGCGGCCAGTTGCGCCGCAGGCGCCAGGCCGCCGGGATGTCACTGGCCGACCTGGCCGGCGCGGCCAGCATCGGCAAAACCACCCTGCACGCACTCGAACTCGGCGACGGCAACCCCACGCTGAGCACGCTGTGGGCACTGGCCTCCGCGCTCGGCGTGCCGCTCGGCGACCTGCTGGATGACCGGCCCGCGCCGGCCGCGGTGGTCCGGGCCGGGGAGGGCGCCCGGATCGACGGGGCGGCCGTGCACGCCCGGCTGCTGCACCGGCTGGACGCGCCCGGCCGGGTCGAGGTTTACGACCTGGCCGTAGACCAGGCCCGGCAGGATTCCGCCGGGCACCGGCCGGGCGTTCAGGAGTGCCTGGTGGTTACGGCCGGGGCGGTCCGCTGCGGGCCGGCCGGCGATCCGGTCGAGCTGGCGCCCGGCGATTCGGTGCACCACGACGCCGCGCACCCGCACCTGTATCAGGGCCTGCGACCCGGGACCCGGGCCCTGCTTCTGATGATCTATACCTAACGCAAGCCCGGGCCGGCTGGGCCCCGGCGCCACCCCGGCCACCGGTCCTGGCTCGATGCCCGCCCGGCCGCCAGCCCTGGCTCGCGGCCCCCCTCCATCAGGCCAGGGTGAGGAACATCTTCTCCATCTGCTCTTCGGTCATCGGCGAGCCGCCCTCGGCGGAAAGGCACTGCCGCATGCCGCTGGCCACGAT
Organism: uncultured Actinomycetes bacterium; assembly: GCA_963834515.1. Classification (GTDB taxonomy): domain Bacteria; phylum Actinomycetota; class Actinomycetes; order Streptosporangiales; family Streptosporangiaceae; genus RYN-230. The sequence continues at coordinate 26,614 of CAWICB010000008.1, forward strand.
CTTGAACCCGGCCCGGTCCAGGGCCCGGCACACCGCCGCCAGCTGGGTGACCACCTCGGCGCAGTCCCGCCCGGACTCGACCATGGAGATAACCCCGGCCAGCTGCCCCTGGGCCCGGCGCAGCCGGTTGAGCACCTGGCCTTCGGCGTCATCGTCGATCTTCATCAGTTATCTCCCTCCTGCAGAGGGCCCGCCTCTACCGTTCCAGAATACCCGGCAGGGTATTGCGGCTGGGTCAGCTGGTAGCCGGACCGCGGCGAGAACTCGGCCACCAGCGAGAACCGGTCTCCCCGGATCAGGGTGTGCCGCCACTCCACCGCGCGGCCCGCGGCGTAGCCGAGCCGGTCGATGGCCAGCGCCCCGGCCGCCGGCGGGATCTGCAGCAGGCGGCGCTGGGCCCGGGTGGGCAGCACGGCCCGGATGTGCTCCCGGCCGCTCTCCAGCCGCAGCCCGGTCCGGGCGGCCAGTTCGGCATACAGCGCGGTGTGCGTGAAATCCGCCGCCAGCAGTGGCCCGGCCAGCTCCGCGGGCAGCCACACCGTGTCCAGCGCGAGCGGCTCGCCGCCGGCCAGCCGGAGCCGTTCCAGCCGGAACAGCGGCGTGTCCTCGGCCAGCCCCAGCCGGTCCGCGACCACGCCGTCGGTGCACAGGTCACGGGCCCGGACCAGGCTGGTCTGCCGCTGGCCCGCCGACTCGACCGAGGCGAACAGCGAGTAGAGCGCGCCCAGCGGCTGGGCGATGCTCCCCGGCCCGGCCAGCCGGGGCCGGCGGCCGCGTTCGGCGACCACCACACCATCCGCGCGCAGTTCGCGCAACGCGGCCCGGACGGTGTGCCGGCTGCACCGCGTACTCGCTGGTGAGCGCCAGTTCGCCGGGGAATGCCTGGCGGAACGCGCCGGCCACCAGCCGCCGGTGCAGATCGTCCCGGAGCTGCGCCCACAGCGGCAGCGGGCTGCGCCGGTCCAGGGCCCGGGCCCCGGTACCGGGCCCGGCGCCCCGGGCGGTCATCCCTGCGACCACGGCCCCTCCTCCTTGAGCCCCTGTCCGAATGATCGTACATTTGGGTCAGCAGAGAAAGCCCGGGCCATTCCCGGGCCGGGGGGGAGGCGCCGCATGGTTGACGTGCTTCCGATCGACACACCCACCCTGGGTGACCGGAGTTACCTGGCGCACGACGGGGATGTCGCGGTGGTCATCGACCCGCAGCGGGACGTGGACCGGGTCAGCGACCTGGCCGCGCAGCTCGGGGTCCGGGTCACCCACGTGGCCGAGACGCACATTCACAACGACTACGTGACCGGGGGCCTGGCGCTGGCCGAGGCGGCCGGGGCCAGCTACCTGGTCAACGGGGCCGACCCGGTCCGGTTCAGCCGGACCGCGGTACAGGACGGCGACCAGGTGCCGGTCAGCGACGCAATGACGTTGCGCGTGCTGGCCACGCCGGGCCACACGTTCAGCCACCTGGCCTACGTGCTGGAGTCGGCGGGCACCGTGCTGGGGGTGTTCACCGGCGGTTCACTGCTCTACGGCTCGACCGGGCGGCCGGACCTGCTGGGCCCGGACAGCACGCCGGCGCTGGCCCGCGCCCAGTACCGGTCCGCGCACCGGCTGGCCACCGAGCTGCCCGACACGGCGGCGATCTATCCCACGCACGGGTTCGGCAGCTTCTGCGCCGCCACCGGGGCCCACGGGCTGTCCTCCACGATCGGCCAGGAGAAGCAGGTCAACCCGGCGCTCACCCGCGAGGAGCGCAGCTACGTGGCAGCCCTGCTGGCTGGGCTGGACGTATGGCCCGCCTACTACGCGCACATGGCCCCGGCCAACGCCGCCGGGCCGGCCGCACCCGACCTGTCCGCGCCGCACCGGGCCGACCCGGCCGAGCTGCGCCGCCGCATCGAGGCCGGCGAATGGGTGGTCGACCTGCGGGACCGGGTCGCGTTCGCGGCCGGCTTCCTGCCCGGGTCGGTGGCGTTCCCGCTCGATGGCAGCTTCGCCACCTATCTGGGCTGGACGCTGCCCTGGGGCACCCCGGTGACGCTGCTGGGTGCAACCCCGGAGCAGGTCAGTGCGGCCCAGCGCGAGCTGGTCCGGATCGGCATCGACCGCCCGGCCGCCGCGGCCACCGGCCAGCCCGGCGACTGGGCCGGCGGCCACCCGCTGGGCACCGTGCGGCTGGCCAAGTTCGGCGACCTGGCCGCGGCCCGCCAGGCCAGCGCGGACGGCGGGCCCGCCGGGCTGGTAGTGCTGGATGTGCGCCGCCCGCTGGAATGGGCCGAAGCGCACATCGCGGGTGCGGTGCACATCCCGGTGCACGAACTGCCGGTGCTGGCCGGCGAAGTGCCCGCCGGGGACGTCTGGGTGCACTGCCACAGCGGGTACCGCGCGCTGGCCGCCGCCTCCATGCTCGCCGCCCGGGGCCGCCAGGTGACCTGCGTGGACGACGACTTCGGCAACGCCGGGACGGCCGGCCTGCCCATGATCCATGCCTGACTGAGCTGGCCGCTCCGGGTCCGGGCGTACCACCGGCGCACCGCAGGTAGGTTGTCCCCCATGGATGAGAACCGGGCCCGCCGGGTCGCCGACGCGCTCCGGGATCGCGGCATCGACGCGCACCTGGAGAACGCTGGGGTCGATATCTACGGCGTTCGTGTCACGATCGGCGACGGGCGCGAGGCGATCTGGGGCAACGAGGGCACCTCAGCCCTGGAAGCCGAAGTGATGCTGGACGGGGACCTGGTCGGTTTTGTCCCCCAGATTCCCGGTTCGGCGGACTTTGACGAGGCCCAGGTGGTGGACGCGATCGCGCGGGCCGACTACTCGCAGCCGGAGGGCCATGAGCAGGCCCAGGCGCCGCCGCCCGCCACGCCGCTGCCCCACGAGGGCGGGCTGTTCCGCCGCTTCATCGGCGGTTTCCGGTATGACTCCGAGTCCTGATCACTGTTTGCGCGCCCGGCTGGGCGCCACCCGCGGCGGCTCCCCCGGCTGCTTCGGGTAGACCGGCGGCCACGGCGCGTCCAGCAGGCCCGCCGCCCGGTCCCGTTCGCTCATGGCCAGCAGCGGCTCCAGCGACTGCGGGTCGTCGGCCATGCCCTGCCACGGGTCGCCGGCCCGGTCCAGCCGGGCCGCTACCGACCCGATCGTGAACTGGTCCGGGTGAATGTCGTCGAGCTCGGCCCAGGCGATGGGTGCGGACACCTGCGCGCCCGGCCGGGCACGCACTGACCAGGCCCCGAACACGGTCTTGTGCGGCGCGTTCTGGTTGTAGTCGATGAACACCCGCTGGCCGCGTTCTTCCTTCCACCAGGCGGCCGTGATCAGGTCAGGCCGGCGGCGTTCCAGTTCCCGGGCCACCGCCACCGCGGCCGCGCGTACCTGGTAGGAGTCCCAGCGCGGCTGCAGCCGGGCATACACGTGCAGGCCGCGGTTGCCGGTCGTCTTGGCGTACCCGGTGAGGCCGGCCTCGGTGAGCAGCCCGCGCAGCTCGTGTGCGGCCGCCCGGATCTGGGCGAACTCCACCCCCGGCGTCGGGTCGAGATCGATCCGCAACTCGTCCGCGTGGCCGGGGTCGCTGGCCAGGTAGGGCCAGACGTGGAAACCCAGACAGCCCAGGTTGACCGCCCACAGCACGTGGTCGATGTCCGCCGCGACCAGCGCCTGCGAGGTGGTGCCGTTGGGCGTGGCCACCATGGTGGTGGTCAGCCATTCCGGGGCCGTTCTGGGCACCCGCTTCTGGAAGAAGGACGGGCCGCCCGCGCCGTCCGGGAAGCGCTGCAGCAGCACCGGCCGGCCGACCCATGGCCCGCAGCAGCGGCCCGGCCACCTGCCGGTAGTACGCAGCCAGGTCGGCCTTGGTCTCGCCCCGCTCGGCGAACAGCACCTTGTCCGGGTGCGTGATCAGGCCGTCGCGCGTGCTCACGCCGGTCACTATTCCAGACACCCAGGCCGCGGCGTTCTGGGCGCACCGGCGCTGACCGGTACGCTCACCGAGTGGACCAGGCCAGCAGCACCGCGACCGCACCGAGCCAGGCGGCCCGGCCGCCGCCTGCCGCTGGCCCTGGCCGGCCCCGCGGGCCCTGGCCGGCCGCCCGCGGGCCCTGGCCGTGGCTGCTGCCCGCCGGGCTGCTGCTCGTCCTGGTCGTGCTGACCATCAACGTCCTGGTGCACGGCCCGCTGGTCAGCATGGACCAGCACATCCGGGCGACCGTGCAGGGTTGGGCGCACGCCGCGGCGTGGCGCTGGCTGGGTGACCGCCCGCAGGCGCCCGCCCAGCTGGTCGCCGATCTGGGCCGGGAAGCGCTGGCCGTGCCGGTGCTGGCTGTGGTCACGGTGGTGCTGGCGGCCGGCCGCCGCACGCTGCGGCCGCTGCTGGTGGCCGCGGCCGGGGTCGCCCTGCTGCTGGTCACGGTGACCCCGGCGAAGATCATTATTGCCCGGCCCGGCCCGGGCGACAGCGGGGTGGCGCCTGGTAGCCTCGGCTACTTCCCGTCCGGGCATACCGCTACCGCATGCGTGTGCTACTCGATCGCGGTCCTGCTGCTCATCGCTGGCCGGCCCGCCGCGCTCCGCCGGGCCGGGCTGGCCGGCCTGGCCGCGGTCTGGCTGCTGGTCGGCGCGGCACTGGTCTGGTGCGGCTATCACTGGGCCACCGACGTGCTGGCCGGGTGGGCACTGGCCGGGCTCATCGTCTGGCTGGCGGTACGGGTCCCGGTGCCGGGCCGGGGGTCCCGGGCGCCGCGCTGACGCTTACGAATCCGTTACCCGCGCTGGCCGGGTCTGGGCCGCGGCCGGGTCTGGGCCGCGGCCCGGGTCCGGGCCACAGCCGGGTCCGGGCCGCAGCCGGCTCCGGGCCACAGCCGGGTCCGGGCCGCAGCCGGCTCCGGGCCGCGGCCCGGGTCCGGGCCACAGCCGGGTCCGGGCCGCAGCCGGGCCTCCGGGCCACAGCCGGGTCCGGGCCGCAGCCGGCTCCGGCAGTCCCGGGCTTCGAGGCTGTTCTGCCCAGCTGCATCCCCTGGCACCTGACCTTGACGCAACCGATTAGTTGCCATACTATCGCAACCGATCGGTTGCTACATAGGTGGCAGCACAGGCACGGCCCGCCACGAGGCACCGGCCCAACACCGTCGCCACCCGGTGGGTCGTGACCGGTTCTCAGCAGCAGGAGCTGATGGGGATACCCGCTTCCGGCCAGGCGATCAGGGTCGAGGGCATGAACTTCTACCGCCTCAGGGACGGTCGGGTGACCGACATCTGGACGCAGTTCGACGGCGTCGCCCTGATGCAGCAACTCGGCGCCATCCCGGCCTGATGCCCGGGTCCCCGGATGCCAGCCGCGCCCAGGTCAGGTGGGGAAGGGTTCAGCGCACAGCGGAGGTTCGATCACAGCGGAGGTCCGGGAACCCCAGCCAGGGCGGCGGTGAGCCTGGCGGCGCGGCTGCCCAGGCGGCACAGCCATGGGTATTTCCCGCGCCGCCGAACCGCGGCGGACACCCCTGGGCCGCGCAGCCGCTGCGTGCCTGGCCAGGGCAGTTGGTACGCCGGCCAGCCCGGACCGACTGAGAATTGGCGGCCGGTGTCATCCGGCCGGCCCGGCCGGATGACACCGGCCGACCGCTGGACTGGGCCGGGCCCAGTCCAGCGGTTCAGTACAGCAGGTTCGGTAACCCGCGGGTTCAGCGCAGCAGGCCGGCCAGCATGTCCTGGTAGCGGTCCGGGCTGGCCGTACTGGCCGGTGCGGACGTCCCGGAAGCCGGGCTGGCGTGGCCGAACGGCACGTTCCCCGGCCGGACACCCGCCGCCGGGCGGGTCATCGCGGCCCGGGTCCCGGCCTTGGGCCGGGCCGGGATAGCCGGCCGGGCCGGTGTACCCGGCTTGGCTGCCAGCCCGGGCTTCATCGCTGTACCGGGCCGCTTCGCCGGCCCCGGCTTGGCCGCCAGCCCTGGCTTGGCCGCCAGGCCAGCCTTAGTGACCGCCCTCGGCTTGGCCTCCAGGCCAGCCTTGGTGACCGCCCGCGGCTTGACCATCGTGCCCGGTTTGGCCGCCGTGCCCGGCCGCTTGGCCAGCCGCGGCTTGGCCGCCAGGCCAGCCCTGGTGACCGCCCGCGGCTTCGCGGCTGCCTTCGGCCTGGCGGCGGTCCCTGACTTGGCGAGCGTCCGCGGCTTGGCCGCGGTCACCCGGGCCGCGGTCCTCGGGCGGCTGCCCGCCGCGGACTTGGCCGTGACCCGCAGCTTGGCCGCGGTCTTCGGCCTGGCTGGGCCGCGCGACGCGCTGGCCCGTTTCGGCTTCGCGGCGGTCGCCGGCCGGGCCGTGGCGCGAGGCTTGACCGCGCTCTTCCGGTTCGCGGTGGCCGACGGCCTGGCGGCCGTCTTCGGCTTCGCGGTGGCCCGCGGCCTGGCCGCCGTCTTCGGCTTTGCGGTAGCCCGCGGCCTGGCCGCCGTCTTCGGCTTAGCTGACGTCCGGGAGGCGGCCGGCGTTCCCGGCTTGGCCGCCGTCCGCACCCGGGCCGGGGCCTTGCTGTCGGACACCGTCATCACCGCCAGCGCCCTGGCCGCGGTGGACATGGCCTTGGTGGCGGTGTTCATCGCCTGCATGGCCGTGGACATCGTCTTGGTGGCAGTGTTCATCGCCTGCATGGCCGTGGACATCGTCTTGGCCGACGACGTGGCCTTGGTGGCCGCGGCCGCCATCTGCGAGGCGGCCGAGGTAACCTTCATGGCCGCCGTCGAGACAGTCCGCGCCGCCGACGTGGCTCGCGCACTCCCGGCCGCCGAACGGCGGGCCGCCGGCGTCCGGGCGGCTGGGGTCCGGGCCGTACGGACCCGGCTCGCTGTTGCCCGCGCTGTCCTGGTCCGCGCGGCTGTGCTCCGGGCCGGCGAGGCTGACGTGCGCTTGGCCGCGCCGGTCCGTGCCGCTGCGCTTCGTGGAGCCACGTTCGTGCGCGCCGCCGTGGCCCGCGTGGCCGCGCCGCGCGTTCCGTGGCCAGCTATTGACTTAGCGGTGGTCTTGGCTTTCGTATTGCTGGCCGCATTCTTAGCCGCACCGCGGCTGGCTGCGGTACGCGTGGCAGTCGCCGATTTGCGGCGAACGGCGGTGCGTGGCATGGTTTGCACCGGCATTGATCTCCCCCCGTATTGATCAATTACGGAAAGAGCTATTCCACGATTGGCTGTAAAGGAAACGTGCCAGCTCAGACCCATTGGGTGCGGTCGCCGGGCCACGCCTGGTGACCGACAGCGCGGCGGCTGCATTCGCCCGCCTGGCGGCCTCTACTTCGTCCTCCCCGGCGGCCAGCATGGCAATGAAGGCGCCGGTATGAGTATCGCCCGCTCCATTGCTGTCGGCCACCGTGACGCGGAATCCCGGCACCACCGTCCCGGGCGTTTCGAAATGGGCCAGCATGCAGCCTTTTGGGCCGGTGCGTACCAGCACTCCCTGGCCCGGGCGGGGCGTCCAGGGCGGGGACCTGGTCAGCGCGCGCAACGCCGGGGCCGGGTCCGGCTGGCCAGTCAGCAGTGCCGCCTCGCGGGCATTGAGCGTGACCCAGTCGGCCCGGTGCGCGGCGGCGGCCAGCGCCTCCGCCGGGATGGACCGGACCAGCGGCCCGGGATCGAAGAACAGCGTGGGATCGCTGCCCAGCCTGGCCAGCCAGCCTAGCAGCGCGGCCCGGTTAGCCGGGTGGACCAGGCTGTAGCCGGACAGGTAGACCGCGTCCGTGCCGCCAGCCGGCACGTGGGCCAGGTCGGCCGGGGTCAGCTCCGCCTCGGCCCCGGGGCTGGTCACGAACGTCCGCTCGCCTGTCGCGTCCACCATGCTGATCACGAACCCGGTGTCCAGGCCGGCCTTGCGCGGCTGCAGGACCCCGATGCCCTCTCCGGCCAGCCGGGCCCGGGCCAGGTCACCCAGTGGCCCGGTGCCATGGCCGCCGGCGTAGCTGGCCGGCAGCCCGAGCCGGGCCGCGGCGGCCAGCACGTTGAAGCCGCCGCCCGGGGTGAGTTCGGTGCGGCTGGCCAGCACGTCGCCGCCCCGTTCCGGCAGCGCCGGGATGTCCAGCACCACGTCGATGACCACGTTGCCGAGATGCAGCAGGCGGCTGAATAGCCGGCCAGTCACCAGGCTGCCGGGCGGATCGGCAGCCCGGCCAGTCATTGGGCCGCCCGGAGGGCCAGCAGCCCGGCCGCCACCTCGTCCAGCCGCAGCCCGTTGACGGCGGCTAGGGTGTCCCGCGCGTCAGCCGGGAACGCCCCGGCCCCGTGGCACGCCCCGGCGACCGCCCCGGCCATGGCCGCGATGCTGTCAGTATCACCGCCCACCGAGGCGGCCATCCGGCAGGCCAGCCAGGGATCATCCGGGGCGGCGGCCAGGATGGCGAACGCGGCAGGCACCGACTCCTGCGTAGCCAGGCTGGTGCCGACCAGCGTGTAGACGACCTCCAGCGCCGCCCCGGTGGCCAGCCCGCCGGTCAGCCCGGCCGCCCAGCGGATCCGCGCCGCGACGTCGGCGGCGGCCACCCAGTGCCCACGGTGCGCGGCCAGGCTGGCCGCCTGGATCGCGGTGTCGGTGGCTTCCGGCACCGACGCGCCCGCCACGCCCGCGCTGACCGCCGCGGCGACCGCCGCCGCGCCGGCCAGCGCCACGCTGGTGTTGTGCGTCACCCGGCTGGCCTCGACCACCTGGTCCACCAGCCGGCCCAGGTCATCGCACGGGGTGGCCACACCGACCGGGGCGATCCGCATGGCCGCGCCGTTGGTCGTGCCGTACCGGCCGGTCTCGGCGATGTCCGTGCCGGCCAGCAGCGCGGCCAGCGCACACTTGGTTGACGGCCCGAGCAGGCTGAGCGAGCCGCGGGCCCGCATCGACTCCTCCCAGTTCAGCAGCTGGCGGGCGAACTCCGCGGCGTCGATCGTGCCGCCGCCCGCTAGCAGCAGCCCGGCCAGCAGCAGGGCCTGCTCGGTGTCGTCGGTGATCGTGCCGGCGGCCAGCCCGGCGGCCAGCGGCTGGTCCGCGGCGCCCGGCTCGAACCGCTCCAGCAGCGGCCCGTACCTGGCCACGATCTGGGCCCGGGGCAGTGACTCGGTCGGCATGCCGAGCGCGTCACCGGCCGCCAGCCCGTACAGCGCGCCCGCGGCCCGGGCCCCTGTCATCCGCCCAGGATGTCAGCCAGGCTGACCACCTCGATCAGCGGCGCATACAGCTGCAGGATGTCCAGTGCCGCGCGGTGACTGTCGTCGGTCAGGCCGGCGCACGCGTCCGCCACGACCTGGACCGCGACCCCGTCGTCGGCCGCGGCCAGCGCGGTGGACAGCACGCAGCAGTCGGTGGACACCCCGGCCAGTACCAGTGACCCGCCATCGGCCCCCTCGACCCGGCGGGCCAGTTCCGGGCCCCACTTGCTGAACGTCGTCATGTCGATGGTCTCCCGCCCGCGGGGCGAGCTCGCCCACCAGCTGATAGATGGGGGCGTGCGGCGGCTGCAACGCGAACGGCCACATCTCGTAGTAGCGCTGCCACACCCCCTGCGGTTTCTCCGGCGCGACGAAGCGGGTGAACACCACGTGGGGCTGGAACGCCCCGGCCAGCTGGCGGACCGCCCCGACGACGTCCGCGAAGCGGGGGGTCAGCCACGGGATGCCGGGCTCGGCGAACACCCGCTGCATGTCGATGACGGCCAGGCAGCCCCGGGGTGCCGTCACGAGGCCAGCCTCACGCGGTCGCCGCGGACGGCACCGCGGGCCGGGACTCCTGGGCCCGCACCGGCGCGATGTCCAGCGCCCAGGCGGCCAAGAAGCCGAACACCAGCGCGACCAGCACGCCCAGGTTGGCGAACGCCCAGGCCCCGGTCTTGCCGCCCAGCCCGAGCGGGCCCAGCAGGTAGCCCTGCCAGGTGAGCCAGCTGGCGTAGGTGTTGGTGACCAGGCCCCAGCCGACCACGGTGCCGATCACGATGATGGCCAGCGGGGCGAACCGGATGTCGCCGTAGCGGCCGCGCCGGTCATAAAGTTCCGGCTCGGAGTAGTCCTTGTGCCGCAACATGATGTCGGCCAGCATGATGCCGCACCAGGCGGCGATCGGCACGCCCAGCGTGATCAGGAAGCCCTCGAACTGGTTCAGGAAGTTGTGCGCCACGAACACCACGTAGATCGTGCCGAGCACCATCACCGTGCCGTCGATCAGTGCGGCCGCGTAGCGCGGGATGCGCAGCCCCAGGGTGAGCAGCGCCAGCCCGGACGAGTAAATGTCCAGCACCGACCCGCCGACCAGGCCGAGCACCGCGACGAAGGCGAACGGGACCAGGAACCAGGTGGGCAGCAGCGTGGTCAGCGCGCCGATGGGGTCGGCCCCGATGGCGCTGCTCAGCTTGGCCGAGGACCCGGCCAGCAGCAGGCCGAAGATGAGCAGGAAGATCGGTGCGATGGACGAGCCGAACGTGGTCCAGCCGATCACGCCCCGGCTCGATGACCGGCGCGGCAGGTAGCGCGAGTAGTCGGCCGCGGCATTGACCCAGCCCAGCCCGAACCCGGTCATCACGAATACCAGGGCGCCGATGAACTTCTGCGGCGACCCGGCCGGGATGGCCGACACCGTGTGCCAGTGGATCTTGTCGGCGACCAGCGCCACGAACACCACGGTCAGGATCCCGGTGACCCAGGTGATCACGGACTGCATGCGCATGATCAGGTCGAAGCCCATCACCCCGCCGGCCACGGTCAGGGCGCTGACCACGATGAGCGCGATCACCTTGACGCCGGTTCCGCCGCCCCAGCCCAGCCGCTCGAACACGGTCGCGGTGGCCAGCGTGGCCAGGATGATCAGCACCGTCTCCCAGCCCACGGTCAGCAGCCAGGAGATGAGCGAGGGCAGCTTGTTGCCGCGGACGCCGAACGCCGCCCGGCCGAGCACCATGGTGGGCGCCGAGCCGCGCTTCCCGGCCACCGCGATGAAGCCGCAGAGCAGGAACGACACGATGATGCCGATCAGCCCGAGCGCCACCGCCTGCCAGAACGAGACGCCGAAGTCGAGCACGAACGCCCCGTAGCCCAGGCCGAGGACCGAGACGTTGGCCGCGAACCACGGCCAGAACAGATCGTGCGGATGACCTTTGCGCTCGGCATCGGAGATCACGTTGATCCCGTTAGCCTCGATCTGCATCGGGCGAAGTTCGGCGGCGGATGGTGACTGAGTGTCCGGCGCGTGACTGTCAGCCATGACGAGACCCTTCAGGCGAGGAGTACCGGGGAACAGCCGGGTCCTGGGCGCGGGCCCGCGCTGGCCACCCGGCCGGCGGCCACCCGGCCGGCGGCCAGGCCACGGGCAGCCAGGCCACGGGCGGCCAGGAGCCCAGTGGCCAGCCGCCGGCCGCGGCGCGGCGGCGCCACATCGCCCAGGCGGCCAGGCCGGCAGCGTTCGCCGGCCAGCACCGCGGCGGCCGCGGCCGCGCGTTTCCGGCCCGCGCCGCCCAGCCAGCCGGGCGGCCCGGCGGCGCGGGGAGCGGCGGCGGGCGATTCTGCGGCCAGGGCCGCCTGGGCGGCCAGCAGCTCCTCGACGTTGCCGGCGAACTGCTCCACCAGGCGCTGGCTCACGTCGCCGATGGCTCCCTGGGCGTACTGGGCGACCGTGCCGCGGATCATCAGGTCCGCGCTGATCAGCACCCGGGTGGTAGCCCCATGCGGCTCGACGCGCAACGTCACGCTGGCGTCCGCACTGCCCTGGCCGCTGCGCTCCCGCCCCGAGGCGCTCAGCGTCGCGGTGCCCGCCGCCCGGTCGGCGGCGACGAGGTGCACGGTGCCCGCGTAAACGGCGTGCACCGGGCCGATCCGGACCCGCAGTTCGCCGGCGTAGGTCCCCTCGGCCACCTCGCCGATGAGCCGGCCGCCGGGCAGGCAGGCGGCCACCTTCCCGGGATCGAGCAGCGCGTCGAGAACCTCCGGGGCAGGCCGGCCGATCCGGATCGCACTGGTCAGCTGCACGCCGGGCGCCCCTACCGGTCCATGACCGCTTTGCGCTGGGCTCCATCCACCGGGATGTGCGCGCCGTTGATGAAGCTGGCCCGCGGCGAGGCCAGGAACGTCACCAGCGCGGCGACCTCGGCCGGCTCGCAGATGCGGCCGACCGGGATCGACTCTTCGGCCAGCTGGTGCGCCCGCTGCTGGGTGACGCCCTTGTCCCGGGCGAACGCCTTCTCCAGGGTGTCCCACCGGTCGGTGTTCACCGGGCCGGGATTGACCGTGTTGATCCGCACCCCGTACCGGCCGTACTGCTCGGCCACCGAGGAAGCGAAGTTGATGTCGGCCGCGTTGGCCACCCCGGCGGTCATCTCCCAGTAGCTCGGCTTGAGCCCGTCATTGCCGACGACCAGGACGATCGAGCCGGTGCCACGCTCGCGCATCTGCCCGATGACAGCGCGGACGCTGCGCACATAACCCATGAACTTGAGGTTCAGGCTGGACAGCCACTGGTCTTCGGTCAGGTCCTCGAGCAGGCCACCGGGCGAGCTGCCCGCGCACGTGACCAGGATGTCGATCGGGCCGAGGCGGCCGGTGGTGGCGGTCACGCAGCGCTGCACGTCCGCGGTGACGCTCATGTCGCCGGCCAGCGCCAGCACCGGGCGCCCGGTGGCGGCCTGGATTTCCTTGGCCGTCACCTCGAGCGGCCCGGCGGTGCGCGCGGTGATGGCCACGTCCGCGCCCTCCGCGGCGAGCTGCTCAGCCACGTGGCGGCCGATCCCCTTGCTGGCGCCGGTGACGAGAGCGACTTTCCCGCTCAGCTGCAGATCCACCGCGACCCCTTCCCGGCCAGCCTGGCCGCCGTTCCCGGCTGGCCACCGTTCCCGGCTGGCCACCGTTCCCAGCTGGCCACCGTTCCCAGCTGGCCACCGTTCCCAGCTGGGCGCCGGGCCAAGCTGGCACGCTGCGCTCCGGCCGCCCACGGCCCACGGACCCCGCGTTGCTGGATGGTATACCAAATATCACCGTGGCGGAAGACTCTTCACTACCCACATAACACACCCCATCCGGCGTCCTTCCCCACCCCCCTGTGACCCGCATCACCCCGGGCGCGGTGGCGTCGCGAAGGCGGCCTGGTTGGCCGCACGCTCGGCCCGGAGCCGGTCGAGCAGCCCACCCGCCGCGGTGACCTGCTTGACCGTGCCCAGCACGCCGGGGCCCCGGTCCAGCAACTGCCCAGCCAGTGCGGCCGCGGCCGGCCCGGGATCGGCACAGACCTGGTGCACCAGGCCGATCCGCTCCGCCTCGGCCGCGTCCACCCAGCGGCCGGTCATGATCAGCTCGAGCGCCGCCGCCCGGCCGACCAGGCTGGGCAGCAGCCATGCACCCACGGCGAGCTGCCGTCCCGGCGGCCCGGTCCAGCGGAACTTCCCGCCCGGTCCGGCCACGCGCAGGTCCGCGGCCCCGGCGAGCTGCGCGCCACCGCCGACCGCGGCACCGCTCAGCACGGCGATCACCGGGCCCGGGCGGGTGATCATGACCTCGTAGCAGTCGTACAGCAGATCGGAGATGCTGGCCCGTTCCGCGTCCGTCACGGTCAGGTCAGCGCCGGCACAGAACACCCCGGGATCGGTGCTGTCGACCAGCACCAGTGCGGCTGGGTCGGCCGCGAACGCCGCGTGCAGGGCCCGGGCCATGCCCAGGTCCAGGGCATTGCGCCGGCCCGGGCGGTCCAGCCGGATCCGGAGATAGCCTGCCGGGCTCGGTACTACCCGGACGCACGGGTGCGGCATGGGCAAACTCCCCGGAAAGGGCCTCTGGCCAGGGGCCTGACATATGGTATACCAAGCTCGTGGGCCCGCCGCGGCGGCGTACGCGGCACCGGCACCACGGGCACCACTACCGGTACCCAGCACCACCCGCGGCACCCGGGAGGAGGCCGGTGAAGCCAGCCCCGTTCAGCTACCACCGGGCCCGGACCGTGCCGGAGACGGTGGCCCTGCTGGCCGAGCTGGGCGACGGGGCCAAGATCCTGGCGGGCGGGCAGAGTCTGGTCCCGATGATGAACTTCCGGCTGGCCCGGCCCAGCGCCCTGGTCAACATCACCCGCGTCCCGGGACTGGACTACCTCAGAGCCGGGCCGGACGGCCTGCGGGCCGGCCCGCTGACCCGGCACCGGGCCATCGAACTGTGCCGCGACCCGGCCGTGCTGGACGGCTTCGGCGTGCTGCCCCGGTCGGCGCGGTGGATCGGGCACTACCCGATCCGGGCCCGCGGCACGCTCGGCGGCAGCATCGCGCACGCCGACCCGGCCGCCGAATGGTGCCTGCTCGCCGTGCTGCTGGGCGCACGGATCCAGCTCACCAGCCCGCGCGGTCAGCGCACCATCCCGGTGGCCGAGTTCTTCGAGGGCTTCTACACCACCACCGCCGGGCCGGATGAGATGATCACCGAGATCCACTTCCCGGCCCCGGCCCGCCACGCCGCGCTCACCGAGTTCGCCCAGCGCCAGGGCGACTTCGCGGTGGTCGCCGCCGCGGTCAGCATCAGCCTGGACACCGACGGCAGCTGCCGTGAGCTCAGCGTGGTCCTCGGTGGTGTCAGCCCCGTCCCGCACGTCATCGGCACCGCGGACCTGGCCGGCCAGCCGGCCACCGCGGCTACCTGGCGCAAAGCCGGCCAGCTGGCCGCGGCGCAGATCGACCCGCCGGCCGACGGCCACGGCTCGGCCGGCTACCGGAAACGGCTGGCCGCCACGCTGACCGAGCGCGCGCTGGCCGAGGCGGCCGCGCGATGACCACAGCACCTCGCGGGCGAGGGGGGGCACGCCGCAGGCGTGTTCCCCCCGAGCCTGCGGTCCCGGGGGGGCCAGGGGGGTCGCCGCCACGGAATGAAATGGCGGGGGGTCCAGGGGGGTCGCCCCCCCGGATTAGCTGGGTGGGCGCATCCGTGCCGCGCAAGGAGGACGGCCGGATGCTGTGCGGCCGGGGCCGGTTCACCGGCGACATCACCCGCGGCGGCATGCTGCATGCGGCGTTCGCGCGCAGCCCGCACGCCGCCGCGGCGCTCGGCCCCATCGACCTGTCTGCGGCGCTGGCCGTGCCCGGCGTGATCGCCGCCTGCACCGCGGCCGACCTGGGCCACCCCGCACTGCTCGCCGTCCTGGAGCGGCCCGAGTCCGTGCCCACCGCGCTGCCGCTGCTGGCCATGGGCCAGGTCCGGCATGTCGGCGAGCCGGTCGCCGTGGTGGTGGCCGGGGACCCGTACACGGCCGAGGACGCCGCCGAGCTGGTCGCCGTGGAGTACACCGCGCAGCAGGCGGTGGCCAGCCTGGACGACGCCCGGGCGCCCGGCGCCCGCCCGGTGCACGACGGGCTGGCCGGAAACTGCCTGGTCGACCTGACCATGTTCGACGACGCCCGGCTGGCGGGCATCTTCGCCGCCGCGCCGGCCGTGGTCGGCGGCCGCCTGCGCAGCGGGCGGCTGGCCGCCCTCCCGCTGGAGGGCCGCGCCTGCCTGGCCGAGTGGGACGAGCGTGACGGCCAGATCGTGATGCACGTGTCCACTCAGGTCCCGCACCAGGTCCGGTCCGCGGTGGCCGAGGCCTTTTCGCTCGCCGAACGCGAGATCAGGGTGATCGCCCCGGATGTCGGCGGTGGGTTCGGGCTGAAGTGCGTGGTGGGCCGTGAGGAGCTGGTCGTGGCCGGGCTGGCCCGGCGGCTGCGGCGGCCGGTGCGCTGGGCGGAGGACCGGCAGGAGAACCTGACCGCGTCGTTCCACGGGCATGAGCAGTGCTACGACGTGCAGGCCGCGTTCGATGCCGACGGCCGCCTGCTCGGCCTGGCCGCGGACATCGACTGCGACGTGGGCGCCTACTCGGTGTTCCCGTTCACCTGCGGGGTGGAGCCGCTGATGGCAGCCACCGAGCTGCCCGGCATCTACAAGGTGCCCGTGTACCGGGCCCGGGGCCGGGCCATCGCCAGCAACAAGGCGCCGACCGCGCCGTACCGCGGGGTGTCCCGGCCGCAGCTGGTGCTGGTGATGGAGCGGCTGATGGAGAAGGCGGCGGAGCGGCTCGGGCTGGACCCGCTCACCGTGCGCCGCCGCAACATGATCAGCCCCGGCGAGTTCCCGTACACCGGGGTGAACGGGATCAGCTACGACGAGGGCAGCTACGCCGAGTCGCTGGACCGGGCCGAGAAACAGGTCGCCGAGGCGGGCTGGGCGGCGGAGCGGGACCGGCTGCGCGGCCAGGGGCTGCGCGCCGGGATCGGCTACTCCTGCTTCTCCGAGCGGACCGCGTACGGCACGCCTGCCATGTCGCTGCGCCGGATGCGGATGACCCCCGGGTACGACACCGCCTCGGTGCGGATGGACCCGTCCGGCGAGGTCATCGTGACTACCGGCACGTGCGGCCACGGCCAGGGGCACGAGACCACGTTCGCGCAGATCGTGGCCGACCGGCTGGGCATCGACCCGGGCCAGGTGCGGCTGCGCGAGGGCGACACCGACCTGGCCTCCTACGGCTGGGGCACCTGGGGCAGCCGCTCCATCGTGATCGGCGGCGGCGCGGCCAGCCGGGCCGCCGAGCGGGTCGCGGGCCAGCTCCGCGCGGTCGCCGCGCACCTGCTGGAGGCCAGCGCGGCGGACATCGAGCTGGCCGCGGGCAGCGCCCGGGTCCGCGGCGACGAGAGCGCGGCCATCGGAGTCGGCGAGCTGGCCCGGATCGTGTACTTCCAGACGCACCGGGTGCCCGAGCCGCTGCGCTACGGCCTGGAGGCCCGGTCCTCGTTCGACCCGCCGGGCACGTTCTCCAACGGCTGCCACGCCGCCCTGGTCGCCATCGACCTGGGCACCTGCGAGATCCGGCTGCGCCGCTACCTGGTGGTTGAAGACTGCGGGGTGGTGATCAACCCGATGATCGTGGACGGCCAGGTGCGCGGCGGGGTGGCCCAGGGCGTGGCCGCCGCGCTGCTCGAGCAGGTCCGCTACGACGCCGACGGCCAGCCGGGCAGCGCCACGCTGATGGACTACCTGGCGCCGACCGCGGCCGAACTGTGCCCGGTCAACGTCACCCATCTGGAGACGCCATCGGCGTACAGCGAGACCGGCGCCAAGGGGATGGGTGAGGGCGGCACGATCGGCGCCCCGGCGGCCGTGCTGAACGCGGTCAACGACGCGCTGGCCGGCACCGGGACCAGCTTCGACCACATCCCGGTACTGCCGTCGGACATCCACGCGGCCCTGTCCGGCGCGGCCCGCGGCCCGGGCGGCACGCCATGAAGGACATCCACCTGATCCGGCTCCGGGTCAACGGGCGGGAGCACGAGCTGGCCGTGGAGGCGCGCCGGACGCTGGCCGACATGCTCCGCGACGACCTCGGCTACACCGGCACCCACCTTGGCTGTGAGCACGGCATCTGCGGGGCGTGCACGGTGCTGGTGGACGGCTCGCCGGCCCGGTCCTGCCTGATGTTCGGGGTGCAGGCGGACGGCGCCGAGGTCAGCACGGTCGAGGGGCTGGCCGATGGGGAGCGGCTGTCCGACCTGCAGCAGTCGTTCAGCGACCGGCACGGCCTGCAGTGCGGGTACTGCACCCCGGGGTTCCTCATGCTGGCCGAGGGCTACCTGGCCGAGAACCGTCCCGGCGCGGACCCGGCCGGGCCAACCGAGGCGGAGATCCGCGAGCTGGTCGCGGCCAACCTGTGCCGGTGCACCGGCTACCAGGGCATCGTCGAGGCGGTCCTGGCCACCGCGCGGTCCCGGCGGCAGCGGGCCGCCCAGCCCCCGGAACCGCGATGACCGGGCTCCGGACCAGGCCCGCGCGGGGCGCCGTCGGCACCAGCGTGGCCCGCAAAGAGGACCCCCGGCTGCTCCGCGGGCTCGGCCGGTTCGGCGCCGACCGGTCCGCGCCCGGCCAGGTGTGGGCCCGGGTCGTCCGCTCCCCGGTGGCCCATGGCCGGCTCCGCACGGTGGGCACCGGCCTGGCCCGCGCGGCGCCCGGGGTGCTGGCCGTGGTCACCGCGGCTGACCTGCCTGGCCGGCCGGAGATCCCGGTCCGGCTCGATGTCCAGGGCATCGACCTGAGCGGCTACCTGCAGCCGGTGCTGGCGGCCCGGACCGTCCGGTACGTGGGCGAGCCACTGGCCGTGGTCGTGGCCGAGGACCCGTACCTGGCCGAGGACGCGGCCGAACTGGTGGACGTGGATATCGACGAGGCGCCCGCGGTGCTGGACGCCGCCGCCGCGGCCCGCCCCGGCACCCCCCGGCTGCATCCGGGCGGCAACGTGGCCGCCGACTTCACCCTGGGCTACGGCGACGTGGCCGCCGCGTTTGCCCGCGCCGCCCACGTGGTGCAGACCGAGATGCGGATCGGGCGGCACGGCGCGGTCCCGCTGGAGCCACGCACCCTGCTCGCCGAGCCCGACCCGGTCACCGGCGGGCTGTCGATTTTTGGCATGACCAAGGTGCCGGTGTTCAACCGCGACCTGCTGGCCCGGCTGCTCGGCATGGACGAGACCATGATCCACGTGCACGCGGTGGACGCGGGCGGCGGGTTCGGGGCCCGCGGCGAGTTCTATCCCGAGGACTACCTGGTGCCCTGGCTGGCCCGCACGCTGCGGCGGCCGGTCAAGTGGGTGGAGGACCGCGCCGAGCACCTGGTCGCGGTCAACCACTCCCGGCAGCAGGAGCACCGGCTGGCGGCCGCGTTCGACGCCGGCGGCCGGCTCCTCGGGCTGCGCGCCGACGTGCTGCACGACAACGGGGCCTACTGCCGCACGCACGGGATCATCGTGCCCGAGCTGACCGTGGCCATGCTGCCCGGGCCGTACCGGGTACCGGCCTACCGCGGCCGGGTCCGGGCCGTGCTGACCAGCAAGACGCCGTGCGGCACGTACCGCGCGCCGGGCCGGTTCGAGGGCGCCGCGGCCCGCGAGCAGCTGCTCGACGTGGCGGCCAGCCAGCTCGGCATCGACCGGGTCGAACTGCGCCGCCGCAACCTGCTGACCCCGGGTGAGCTGCCCTGCCAGCGGCTGATGAGCACGCTGGGCACGGATGTGGTGCTGGACGCGGGCGACTACCCCGGGCTGCTGGCCGCCGCGGCGGCCGAGGCCACCCGGCTCGGCTACCCGGCCGAGGTGACCCGGGGCCGCCGGGCGGGCCGGCGGCGCGGGCTGGGCGTGGCCGCGTTCCTGGAGAAGAGCGGCCTCGGCCCGCAGGAGACCGCGGACGTGGTGGTCAGCGGGACCGGGGCGGTGCACGTGTACTCCGGCGGGACGTCGCTGGGCCAGGGCATCGAGACGGTGCTGGCCCAGATCGCGGCGGACGCGCTCGGCGTCGGCCCGGCCGCGGTCAGCGTGGTCAACGGGGACACCGACCGGCAGCCGTTCGGCGGCGGGTCGTGGGCGTCCCGGTCCACCGTGGTGGCGGGCAGGGCGGTGCACGCGGCGGCCTGCGCGGTGCGCGACCGGGTCACCGAGGTGGCGGCCCGGATGCTGGAGGCCGCCCCCGGCGACCTGGTCACCGGGGATGGCGCGGTCAGCGTGCGCGGCGACCCGGCGGCCCGGGTCACGCTGGCCGAGATCGCCCAGGCCACCGCCCCAGCCAGCCAGTACCTGCGGCCCGGCGAGCCGTCCGGGCTGTCCGCCCGGCGCCGGTTCGAGGTGACCCACATGACCTACCCGTATGGCGTGCACGTCGCGGTGGTCAACGTCGATCCGGGCACCGGCCGGGTCGAGGTGCTGCGCTACCTGGTGGCCTACGAAGTCGGCCGGGCGGTCAACCCGGCGCTGGTCGAGGGGCAGCTTCGCGGCGGCGCGGCGCAGGGCATCGGCGGGGCGCTGCTCGAGGAGTTCTGTTACGACGACGCTGGGCAGCCGCAGTCGGCTACGTTCATGGACTACCGGATGCCAACCGCGGCGGAGGTGCCGCCGATCGACGTCCTGGTCACCCAGGACTCGCCGGCGCCGGGGAACCCGCTGGGGGTCAGGGGTGCGGGCGAGGGCGGGGTGTCCGCGGCCGGCGCCGTGCTGGCCAGCGCGGTCCGGGACGCGCTGGGGCTGGCTGGCAGCGTCGGGCGGCTGCCGCTGACCGCGGCCCGGGTGCAGGAACTGGCCAGCGGAGGCGGCAGATGAGTCAGGCCCCAGCGGGCCGGGTGGTGCCCGGCCCGGGATACGTGAGCAAGACCGACATGGTGGCCGCGCTCATCCGGGAGCAGATCATCACCGGCGAGCTGAC
This sequence comes from uncultured Actinomycetes bacterium, assembly GCA_963834515.1. Classification (GTDB taxonomy): domain Bacteria; phylum Actinomycetota; class Actinomycetes; order Streptosporangiales; family Streptosporangiaceae; genus RYN-230. The sequence goes on from CAWICB010000008.1 coordinate 46,787, forward strand.
CGCCGGGGAGCAGCTGCGGCAGCGTGACCTGGCCGCCCGGTTCCAGGTCAGCCAGACCCCGGTCCGGGAGGCGATGCGCCGGCTGGAGTCGGAAGGCCTGGTCATCGGGGACACGCACCGCGGGTTCACCGTAGTCGAGCCGGACGAGGGCCCGGTCGAGGAGAACTTCCAGATCCGGGCCGCGCTCGAGTCGCTGGGTGCGTCGCTGGCCGCCCGCAAGATCGACGCCGCCGGGATCACCAGGCTGCAGGAGCTGAACGACCAGATGCGGGCGCTGGCCGAGGGCGACCCGCGGTATGCCGACCTGAACCGGGAGTTCCACTTCACCGTGTACTCCAGCGCTGGCAGCCCGCTGCTGCTGTCCCTGATGCGGCTGCTCTGGGCGTCGCTGCACGGCGGCCCCAAGGTGGCCCGCAGCCACGCCGAATCGGCCCGGCAGCACGACGTCATCCTGGCCGCGCTGCGCGACGCGGACCCAGCCGCCGCGGCGGCCAGCACCTACCAGCACATCATGGGCACCGAGCGGGCCGGGTAACCATGACCGCCAGCCAGACCCACCGGATCCGGGCCGACGACGGGGTCGCACTGCACGTGGAGACCACCGGCAGCGGCACCCCGCTGCTGTTCATCCACGAGTTCGCGGGGGATCACCGCAGCTGGGAACCGCAGGTCCGGCACTTCTCGGCCGGGTTCCGCTGCATCAGCTACGCGGCCCGCGGCTACCCGCCGTCCGACGTGCCCGCCGACCCCGCCGCCTACTCACAGCCGCGCGCGGTGGCCGACGCGGTGGCCGTGCTGGACGGGCTGGGCGTCCCGGCCGCGCACGTGGTCGGCCTGTCCATGGGCGGCTTCACCACGCTGCACCTGGTACTGCAGCACCCGGCCCGGGTGCTGTCCGCGGTGGCGGCCGGCGCGGGCTACGGCTCGCCCCCGGACCGGCAGGCCGCGTTCCGGGCCGAGTCCGGGGCCATCGCGGCGGCCTTCGAAGCCGACGGGGCGGCCCACGTGGCGTCGTGGTACGCGGCCGGCCCGGCCCGGGTGCAGTTCCAGAACAAGAACCCGCGCGGCTGGGCCGAGTTCGCCGCCGCGCTGGCCGGGCACTCCTCGCTGGGTTCCGCGCTGACCATGCGCGGCGTGCAGGCCGGCCGCCCGTCGCTGTACCCGCTGCGCGACCAGTTCACCCAGGTCACCGTCCCGGTGCTGGTCCTGGCCGGGGACGAGGACGAGGGCTGCCTGGACACCGCGCTGATGCTCAAGCGGGCCATCCCGGCCGCCGGCCTGGCCATCCTGCCGCGCACTGGGCACACCGCCAACCTGGAAGAACCGGACGTGTTCAACGCGGCCGTGGACCGGTTCCTGGCCGCAGTGCAGCGCGGTGCCTGGCGGCCCCGCGACCCGCGCTCGGTGTCCACGTCCACGACTGGTGTGCGCGCGGACCCGGCCACGGCCAGCTGACGCATACCGTGTCAGCTATGCACCCGTCGCGGACGGTCCAGCCCGGTCCAGGCCGGGCTGCGCAGACCTGCCTGGGCCGGACTACGCCCGGGCCGGCTGGATGACGTCCTGGCTCGGCCGGCTCTCCCCCCGGCGCCGGATCTTCGCGGCGGGCGTAGCCGGGCTGCTGACCGTGGCCGGGCTGGCGGCGGTGCTCAGCGTGGTGCTGGCCGGGCCGGACGGTGCCGCCGGGCAGCCGGCCGGCTACCCGGCCCAGGACCGGCCCGGCCCGGTGCTGCTGGTCCCTGGCTACGGCGGCAGCACCGGCTCGCTGGCCGTCCTGGCCCGCCGGATCCGGGCCGCCGGCCGCCAGGCCACCGTGCTGCAGCTGCCCGGCAACGGGACCGGCAGCCTGCTCGACGACGCCAGCGTGCTCAACGCCGCGGTCAGCCACGCGCTGCGCCGCGGCGCGCCGTCGGTCGACGTGATCGGCTACTCGGCGGGCGGGGTGGCCACCCTGCTCTGGGCGCGCGAGGACGGCGGCGCACACAAGGCCCGGCGGATCGTGACCCTGGGTTCCCCGTTCCACGGCGCGGAGCTGGCCGCCGACGGGGAGGCGTTCCTGCCCAGCGCCTGCCCGGCCGCGTGCCGCCAGCTGGTGCCGGGCAGCAGCCTGCTCACCCAGCTGGCGGCGGGCATCACGCCGCAGCGGCCGGCCTGGCTGTCGCTGTGGAGCATCGACGACAAGACGGTGGACCCGCCGGATTCGGCCCGGCTGGCCGGCGCGGTCAACGTGCCCATCCAGTCGGTCTGCCCGGCCCAGCAGGTCAGCCACTCGCAGCTGCCGACCAACCCGGCCGTCACGGCCATGGTGCTGCAGGCCCTGGGCACCGGCCCGGTCCACCCGACCGCCGCCGACTGCCCCGGCTAGCTGCCTTCGCCCTCAGTGCGGTGCAAATGTGGTTATCGGTGACCACAAATGCACCGCGCTAACGAATGTCCGGCGGCTGCCCGGGGCCAGGGGCGGGGAGGGCGTAGCCGGGGAGGGAGGGCCAGCGCACGGCGAGCACCACCGAGGCCTGCTCCGCGTGCCAGGAATGACTCAGCTGGTGGAACAGCAGATAGTCGCCGTGCTCGGCGAGCAGCACGCTGCGGCCCGGCAGCTCGACCCGGAACCGGCCGCTGATCAGCAGCAGCAGCGTGGACCGCCGCTCCGCGGCGACCCACTGCGGCCGCCGGTCGCCGGCCGGGTGGATGGCCCACTTGACCTCGACGTCGCCGCTGTGCCGCGGGTCACTGGCCGGCTTGAAGTGGCCGACCAGCCAGCCGCGGTCCTGCTGGGCGTCCTTGCCCGCGTTGCCTACGTATACCGGGTTGGCCATGACCGGGGACCCTAGCTGGTCACATCCTTGGTGGCGAAGTGCGCCCAGGCCGCGCCGAGGAACACCAGCACGTATACCGCCTGGACCGCGAAACCACGCTCGATGTTGCGCCAGACGATCGGGTCGCGGAAGAAGTCGATCCAGGCCAGCCAGTACCGGGTGGGCAGGTACGGGTCGACCGCGGACGCGGCGTTGAGCGTGACCAGCACCTCGCTGGTGATCAGCGCGGCCAGCGCGCCGAGCGCGGCGCCCAGCGCGGAGTCGGTGATGGTGGACAGGAACAGCGCGATCGCGCCGACCCCGAGCATGGACACCGCGATGAACGAGATGGCCCCGATGGTGCGCAGCGCGATGTCACCCGGGGTCATCGCGGTGCCGGACAGCGACGTGGCCGCCGCGCTGGCCGCGATGTTCGACGTGGTCAGGCCGCCCGGGGTGGCGGCCACCGGCTTGGTGCCGAACAGCGTGATCCCGGTCAGGTATGCGGTGCCCGCCACCAGCAGCACGGCAGACAGCGTGTACACGATCAGCGTGACCAGCTTGGCGCACCAGCAGCCGGGTCCGGCCCACCGGCCGGGCCAGCAGGTAGCGCAGCGTCCCGGCGCTGGCCTCGCCGGCGATGGCGTCGCCGGCCACCACGGCCACCGCTACCGGCAGGAAGATGGGCAGCACGATGGCCAGCGCCGCCGCCGGGTACAGCGTCCCGCTGGACAGCACCTCGGACAGCAGGGCCGGCCCCTGGCCGGGCGGCGGGGCGATGTGGGTGACCGCGACGAACACCGCCACCACCACCGGCAGCCCGCACAGCAGCAGGATGCTGACCCAGCTCCGCGGCCGGCGGACCAGCTTGACCAGCTCGACCCGGATCACAGCTGCTCCCTGCGGGCCACGTCACCCTGGTCCAGGACGTCACCGCCGTCAGCCAGCCCTGGCCCGGGACGGCTGCGGCGGGCCGCCCCGCCGACCCGGTCAGAGCCGGAGCTGGTCACGGCCAGCACCACCTCCTCCAGCGACCGCCGCTCCGCGGAGATCTCGCTGACCCGGACCCCACCGGCCACCAGCTGGGCGTTAAGCATCGCGGTGTCGTTGCCGGAGACCAGCAGCCGGTCCGCCTCGCTGTGCTCGACCCGGCCGTCGAGCAGTTCGCGCGCCTGGTTCATGTCGGGAGTGCGGACGATGGCCCGGCCGGTGGGTGCGCGCAGCGCGGCCAGCTCGTCCTGCTTGACCAGCCGTCCCTGGTTGACGATGCCGACCCGGGTACACAGCTGTTCCACCTCGCTGAGCTGGTGGCTGGACAGGAACACGGTGGTGCCCGCCTGGTTGAGCTCGATGAGCAGGTCGCGGATCTCCCGGATACCCTGCGGGTCCAGCCCGTTGGTCGGCTCGTCCAGGATGAGCAGCCGGGGGGTGCGCAGCAGCGCGGCGGCCAGGCCGAGCCGCTGCCGCATGCCCAGCGAGTACCGCTTGACCGGCCGGTTGTCGATGCCGCCCAGGCCGACCTGGTCCAGCGTGTCGGCGATCCGGCGGCGCCGGGTGCGCCGGCTGCCGGCCTTCCCGGCTGCGTCGATCAGGGCCAGGTTGGCCCGCCCGGACAGGTGGCCGTAGGCGGACGGGCCCTCGACCAGCGAGCCGATCGACGGCAGCACGTCGGCGACCTGCTTGGGCACCTGCTTGCCCATGACCTGGATCTCACCGCTGGTCGCGTAGACCAGGCCGAGCAGCATGCGGACGACGGTGGTCTTGCCGGAGCCGTTCGGCCCGAGGAACCCGTACCGGTCGCCGTCCCGCACGTCCAGGTCGATCTGGTCGACCACGAGCAGCCGGCCGTAGCGCTTGGTCAGCGCCCGGGTGGCGATCACCGGGTACCCCGCGGCGGCCGGTTCCGGAACCGGAAGAACCGGAAGTGGTTCAGGTCGTTGATCATGCTGTTGGCCGCCTTTTCCAGCACCGCCGGGGTTACCGCGCCCGCGAACAGCCAGGTGGCGTGGTGGAAGCCCGCGGTGACCATGAGAACGGTCAGCAGCGGGGTACGGATCACCGCGCCGGTCTGCCCGGTCAGCGGGACCAGGTCCGCGCCTGCCTGCACGGCGGCGCTGAACGCCTGCGGCCCCACGCTGTGCGGCAGCGGCAGCACCACCAGCCGGGTCAGCCCGGACCCGTAGATGGCCACGCCGGGCGGCCCGCCCGGGACCGGGACCAGGCGCAGCCCGCCCAGTTCACCCGGGAACGGATCGCCGTCGTTGTCCCCGTCGCCGTCGCCGTTCAGCACCCGGTTGATGTCCGGCTGCCGGGCGGTGGCCAAGCCGAGCTGGGGGGCCGGATGCGGGGTCACCACGGTCAGCGACGGCCGGGCCTGGCTCAGCTCCAGGAAGCTGCTGAGCAGCACCGGCTGGGCCGAGCCGCGCGCGGTCAGCTGCACTTCGACCGGCAGCCCGGTCCGCGGGTCGGCCCAGATGTCGATGGCGCCGATCGTGGTGCCCGGGCCGGTGGGCGTGACCCGCAGCCCGGCCGCGGCCACCCCGGCCACCCGGCGGGACGGCAGCCGGCTGAGCTGCACGGCGGTCCCGGCGATGCCGAGCAGCCGGCGGGCCAGCTGCGGCGGCAGCAGGTCAGCGGCCCTGGGCAGCCGGACCGGCTCAGCGCCGACGATCTGGATGAAGCTGTTGCTCCCGTAGTTCCACAGGTAGGTCACGCCGCCGTCGCCGTAAGTGTCGTTCTCGCCCGCCGCGGAGACCACGTCGGCCCGCCAGTACGCGGCTGACCGGTACCACACGTACTGGTCGGTGGTGCCGTCCAGCAGCTGGCTGACGTTGCCCAGGTCAGGCAGGCTGGGCAGGCCAAAGTCGGCGGTGCTCTCCGCGTAGCCCTGGAACGGCTGGCCGGCCGAGGCCATGATGCGGGCCCGCAGCGCGGCCGCGCTGACCGTGGAGCCCTGCACCGGGAGCGCCGCGATCACCGCTGGGATCGAGCCCAGCAGGACGGTGCCCGCCAGCACGACCGACCATCGGCGCCAACCCCCGCGGCGCAGGGGGCTCAGCAGGCTCACCGGCGGCGCCGCATCGCCGCTTCTGCCACCAGCCCACCGTACGTTGCCGGGCCGTCCGGATGCACCGCTGAGAGGTTCCTCAGCGGAACCTGTAATGTGCCGCTAAGGACTGCCCGGCCGTCCGGAACGAGGGTCAGCACCGCGTTACCGCGTGCAGGTGGCCAGGGCGGAAGAATCTCGCGACTACCGGAGGCGCTGCACCGTGATCCTGGTGACCGGAGCGACTGGACGGGTCGGCTACCCGCTGCTGGAGGCGCTGGCCGACGCGGGCGCGGAGTGCACCGCCATGGTGCGGGTGGCGGCCAAGGGCGCCGATCTGCCCGGCACGGCCAAGTACATCGTGGGCAGTTTCGACGACCCGCCGCCGGCCGAGGCGCTGACCACGTTCGACCAGATCTTCCTGCTCAGCCCGGCGCTGGAGGAGCAGGCCGAGCTGGAGATCCGGTTCACCGACGCGGTGCTGGCCGCGGGCCACCGGCCGCGGATCGTGAAGGTGGCCGCGGACGGCTTCCAGGACCCGGGCTGTGACGTCCGTTTCGTGCGCAGCCACCGGGAGATCGCCGCCCACCTGGATGCGACCGGCCTGCCGGTGACCTACCTGGCGCCGAGCATCTACATGGAGACCCTGCTGGCCGCCGCGGAGCGGATCCGCCGGGAGGCCCTGTTCTACGCGCCGGCCGGCCCGGGCCGGGCCGCCTACGTGGCCGCCAGCGACGTGGCCCGGGTGGCCGCCCAGCTGCTCACCAGCCCGGACCGCGAGGACGGCAGCTACGTGCTGACCGGGCCGGAGGCGCTGAGCGGCGCACAGCTGGCCCGGCGGATCTCCGCCGTGTTCGCCCGGGACGTCGGCTACGCCGACCTCCCGGCCCAGCAGGCCCGGGAGCAGCTGCTGGCCAGCGGCCTGGGCCCGTGGGAGGTGGAGGGGGCGCTGGAGCTGTACGCCTGGGTGCGCGAAGGCGGGGCAGCCACGGTGACCGACGACGTGCCCCAGCTCACCGGGCAGCTGGCCCGGCCGGTCGAGGACTGGCTCGATGAGTCCCGGGCTGGTTTCCTGGGTGTCCCGCCGGACCTGCCACCCGACGTGTTCTGATCCCGGCCGGGCCCCGGCCGTCCCGCTGGCCCCGGCCGTCCCGCTGGCCCCGGCCAGCCCGCTGGGCCCGGGCCCGGCGCCGGACCCCGTCCGCCCAGCGCCGGTCAGCCCCCGGCCGCCGTGGCCACCGCGGCGGCGATCAGGCGGGCGTTGGCCGCCACCGGCACCCCGTTGACCAGCACGGTCGGCGTGGCTTGCACACCGCGCCGGGTCGCCACTTCGGTCACGTACGACGGCCACTCCAGGTACCGGCCGCTCTGCACGCAGGATAGGAACGCCTGCTCGGGCAGGCCGGCCGACCCGGCCAGCCCGGCCAGCTGGGCGTCGGTCAGGCCGGCACTCCCTTCCGGCGGCTGGCTGACGAACAGCGCGTGCGCATATTCGGCGAACCGGCCGCCATCGGACGCACAACCCGACGAGGCGGCCGCGCGGGTGGAGTAGTGCGTGCTCGACGCCGGGTCGAGGAAGTTCATCGGGTGATAGGCCAGGCTGATCTGGCCGCTGGCGACCAGCCCGGCCAGCGTGCTGCCCGAGGACAGCTCGAACTGACGGCAGAACGGGCACAGGAAGTCGATGTAGGCGTCCACCGTCACGGGGCCGGTCCCGAGGACGACTCCGTCGCCCCCGGCCGTCGCGCTGGCCGGGACATGGCTGGGCACGCTGGGCTGGGTCATGGATGTCCGCCGCGGGCAGGTCAGGATGCCGCAACGCCCTCCCTCTCGTACCGACGCTAACCCGGTCACTCCCGGTGGCCACGCCGGGGGGCGGCAGAGGATTCCGCCTGGCCGCAGGTCAGGGCCAGGCCGGCCGGGCGGCGCGCCCCGGGCACCCGGGCCTCCGGGTACCCAGGCCTCCGGGACAGTCCGCGGGGCCGGCCTGGCGCGGGTCTACCGGCCGTCGATGACGGCCAGGTAGGTGCGGGCGACCGGGGCACTGCTGTTCATGTACAGCCCCATCACCCGGTTACGCCATACCGTGTTCCCGGTCACCACCTGGCACGGGCACAGCGCGCTGGAACTGACCGGCACCGGCCACCACCGGGCCCGGCCGAAGCCAGCCCCGCGCAGGCCCCGGACGTGGGCCATGGCTGGCCCGTGCCCCACGGTCATGGCCACCAAGTTGAACCCGCCCGGAACGGCGGTGATCCCCTCGAAGTGGGTCGGCACCGGCCGGTTGGCGTACGTGAAAAAGAATGGCCGGCCGAACCGGCCGGTCCGCTGGTCGTAATTGATCAGGAAGCCGCGCTGGCCACCGCGCGCCGACGAGCCGCCGGCCAGCGTGTAGCGCGGGCTGCCCGGGCCGCCGTCCTGCCAGATGCCGTAGAACGTGCTCTTGGTGGACAGGCTGCCGTGCAGCCGCAGCAGCGTGTACCGCCGCGTTCCGATGTTGTAGATGAACGCGTTCCCGGACACCACGCCGCCGCGCACGGCCGGCGTCAGGTCATAGTTGCCGGCCACCAGGTCACCCATGGTGCTGTGCGGGATGGTGTCCATCACGGCGCAGTGCGGCCGCCGCGGCGGGCAGGCCCGGACGTGCCCGGTAACGTGCCGCCCGTGCGCGGGCACCGCGATCGAGGTCCACCGGCCGCCACGCCCGCTCACCGGGCCCAGGTAGATCATGCCCCGGTCGTGCACGCCCGGCGGGGCACCGGACGACACGTAACTGCCCACCGCCCGCACGTCCCCCCGCGGGATGGCCCGGGGATTGAACAGGTGGGTGTCCGGGCCGTAGAAGGCAGCGGAGGTGACGCCGCGGAACGCGGGCCGCAGCACCGACACGGCCGCGCCCGCCGCGCGGGACAGCGGGCCGCGCCACAGGAACGCGGCCGAGCCACCGCCGGCGTCGGACAGCCCGGTCAGGACCACGCTGCGGCCCCCGTAACCGCGCACCCCGGTCACCACGGTGCCGGACGGCAGGATGGGCCGGACCGTGCCGCGGCCCGCCCCCGGCTGGGCCGGGCTGACCGGGGCGGCCACGGCCGGCGCAGCCGTCGTTATGGCCAGCACCGCGGCGGCGGTACCAGAAAGAATGGGAATAGCTCGCATTATCTTCATATGCCCCCCTGTGCTTATTCTGTGCACCAGGAATGGTCCTGGCGCCGGACTAAACCTAACCACGGTTATTAGCTGGCGCTGGCATTTTCGGCACCAGCCCGGCTGCTGCCCGGCGACCAATCAGAATCAGCTGCCTAACGCGCCTCGGCTGGCCAGGCCGGCCGCCCCAGCGCGGTGGGCCGGCCGCAGGCCCACGGTGGCGGTGGCCGGAGGGCTGGACCAGGCCCGGCCTATCTGCCAGCGTGGGCAGCAGGCGCTCATCCGCTGCGCTGGGGACACTGCAGCCGATGGCGACGGAGAGGTCGTGGCTCGTGACCTGCACCCTGCATGTGGCCTGGGACGAACGGCTCAGCGACTATCACTTCGGGCCCGGTCACCCGATGGCACCGGTGCGCATAGAGCTGACCATGCGGCTCGCGCACGAGTTCGGGCTGTGGCGCCAGCCCGGCGTGACCCTGGCCGTCCCGGAACCGGCCACCAGCACGGATCTTCAGCTGGTGCACGACGCGCAGTACGTCACGACCGTGCAGACGGTCAGCCGGTGGGCTCAGCCGCACCCCTTTACCGGCGATGTCCTGGACGACAGGCAGTTCCGCCTGGCGCGGATGTTCGGGCTGGGCACCGAGGACAACCCGGTATTCCCGGGCATGCACGAGGCATCGGCGCTGGTGGCCGGGGCCACCCTGGCCGCGGCCCGGGCCGTCTGGTCAGGCTCGGCCCAGCACGGGGCCAGTATCGCGGGCGGCATGCATCACGCCATGGCCGCGCACGCCAGCGGGTTCGGCATCTACAACGACCCGGCCATCGCCATCGCCTGGCTGCTCAGCCACGGCGCCGAGCGTGTCGCGTATGTGGACATCGACGCGCATCACGGTGACGGGGTGCAGGCTGCGTTCTACAGTGACCCGCGGGTGCTGACGATAAGCCTGCACCAGCATCCGGCGACCTTGTTCCCGTTCACGGGCCTGCCCGCCGAGACCGGCGGGCCCGGCGCCGAGGGGTCGGCCGTCAACGTCGCGCTGCCCCCGGGGGCCAGGGACGCCGCATGGCTGCGCGCATTCCACGCCATCGTCCCGCCGCTGCTGCGCCAGTTCCGGCCCCAGATCCTGGTCAGCCAGCACGGCTGCGACAGCCACCGGCTCGACCCGCTGGCCAATCTGGAGCTGAGCATCGACGCGCAGCGCGCCGCCCATGCCGCCATCCACGCGCTCGCCCACGACTTTGCCGGCGGACGCTGGCTGCTCACCGGCGGCGGGGGATATGAGCTGGTCCGGGTCGTGCCGCTGACCTGGACGCACCTCATGGCCGAGGCCGCAGGCCAGCCGATCGACCCGGGCACGCCGACCCCCCAGGCGTGGCGTGACTACGTCGCGCGGCGCACCGGCCTGTCCGCACCCGGTGAGATGACCGACCAGGCCCCGGCCCAGTTCGTGCCGTTCGAATCCGGCTGCAACCCAGCCGACCCCATGGATCAGGCCATCATGGCCACCCGCAACGCAGTCTTCCCGCTGCACGGGCTGATGCCGCTATGACGCCTGATGCGCTATGACGCCTGATGCGCTATGACGCCTGATGCGCTATGACGCCTGATGCGCTATGACGCCTGATGCGCTATGACGCCGATCGCTGGTTATGCTCGAGCCACCTTATGGCTTCTTCACGGCTTTCATAGATGTGCGGGGTTATGTCCCGGTGCTGCAGCTGCCTGGTCAGCTTGAGCCGCCTGAACGAGCTCGTCGTGTACCTGGTCACACTGGCGTAGTAGCGCTCGGCCAGCCTGCGGACCTCGGCGATGTACCGGTCAGTCAGAGCCGGGTCCAGGTAAAAGTTGTCATAGTTGACCGCCATCTGCACCTTCTTGCCGATGGCGGCCAGGCGCTGGCCGACCGCGGCCGCGATGGCCTCGACGTCGGCTGTGCTGGCCAGCGACAAGCCCTCCATGTTCAGGAAGAAAATGTTGCGTTCGGCGTCGTAGGCGAACCGCGCCTCGAGTGGCATGCTCAGCATGTCGTCCTTCAGGCCCATCGGCCCGGCGCAGAAGATACGCGGGTCCATCAGCTTCGGCTGGCCGCGGATCACCGGCTCGAATCCGATGTGCGCCAGCACGTCTTGCTCGAGATCCATGCCGGGTGCGATCTCGGTGAGTTCGAGGCCGTCCGGGGTGAGCTGGAAGACACACCGCTCGGTTACATACAGCACCGGCTGGCCAGCAGTGGCCGCGTATTCGCCGCTGAACGTCCGCTGCTCCACATCGGCGAGAAACTTGGGCGCCACGGCAGCGTCGGTGATGACCAGCCGGCCATCCTGCACCCGGCCGCGGCCCCGCACCACGAACGTCCCGGCGAACACCAGCCGTTTGGCGTTCTGGCTGATGTTGATGAATCCACCCGAACCGGCCAGCTTGGCCCCGAACCGGCTGACATTAACATTGCCCAGCCGGTCCGCTTGAGCCATGCCCAGGACGGCGGCGTCGAGACCGCCGCCATCGTAGAAGTCGAACTGGGCCGGCTGATCCACGATGGCCTGCGCGTTCACGGCCGAGCCAAAATCCAGCCCTCCGGTCGGCATGCCGCCCACCGCACCGGGTTCGGCGGTCAGCGTGAGGTAGTCCAGGATGTGTTCTTCGGCGGCCACATTGGCGACGCCCTCCGGTATGCCGATGCCCAGATTCACCACACTGCCCGGCTGAAGCTCCATCGCCGCCCGGCGGGCGATGATCTTCCGTTCGGTCAGCGGCAGCGGCGGGATCGGAATGCGGACCCGGCGCAGCTCACCGCTCAGCGCCGCGGAGTAGGGCGTGCCGAACGTCTGCCAATGGTGCTCGGGCCCGGAAACGACCACGCAGTCGACCAGGATTCCCGGGATCTTCACCTCTCGCTGGCTCAGGCTGCCGCTTTCGGCCACCCGCTCTACCTGCACGATCACCAGGCCGCCGGCATTGTGCACCGCGGTGGCCACGGCCAGCGACTCCATGATCAGCGCCTCGCGCTCCATGGTGATGCTTCCCCCGGGATCCGCGGTGGTACCGCGCAGGAACGCCACGTCGAGCGGCAGCGCCTTGTAGAACAGGTACTCCGCCCCGCCGAGGGTGATCAGCTCCACGCGGTCCTCGGCCGTCTGCTCGCTGATCTTCCCGCCGCCGTGCCGCGGGTCCACGAACGTACCCAGCCCGACCCGGGTCAGCAGGCCGGGCTTGCCCGCGGCGGTGTCCCGGAACAGCTGTGCGATAACGCCCTGCGGCAGGTTGTGCGCCTCGATGTCGCCACTCACCGCCATCTTGGCCAGCTCTGGCGCCATGGCCCAGTGACCGCCCACAGCCTGCTTCAGCAGGCCCTGATGGGCGAGCCGGTCCAGCCCCCGGCCGAGCCGGTTCCCGGCGGCCATGGTGAACACCAGCCCGAGGTCTCGGGGCGTGCCGGTGAGCAGGAACCGCTGCTCCAGGGCCAGCGCCAGCTCCTCGGCGAAGCACTGGCCCATGAACCCGTCGGCCACGACCCAGTCCCCATCACGGATCAGCCGGACCGCCTCGGCCGCGGTGACGACCTTGTCCCGCACCGGGCTGTCGGGCAAATTCTCCGCGGGGATACGCACTGGTGCTCCTCCTGAAGCGGCTCTGGGGCTTCCCGGCGCACGCCGCGAAGCTGATCACCCCGTGTAACGCGGCTTACCCGTGTACGCGCTGGGCGTGCCCGGCCCACTCGGCATCGCGCAGCACGAATTTCTGGATCTTCCCGGTGGATGTCTTCGGCAGCTCCGCGACGATGTCAATGTCCCGGGGGGCCTTGTAACGGGCGATCTTCGTCTGGACGTGGGTGATCAGTTCCTCCGGGGTCGCGTTCTGCCCGTCGCGGAGCAGGACGAACCCTTTCGGGCGCTCGCCCCACTTGTCGTCGGGCACGCCGATGACCGCGACCTCAAGGACGGCCGGGTGGCTCATCAGCGCTTGCTCCACCTCGATGGTGGAGATGTTTTCCCCGCCGGAGATGACGACGTCCTTGGACCGGTCGCGCAGCTCAATGTAGCCGTCGGGATGCATGACGCCGAGGTCCCCGCTGTGGAACCAGCCGCCGCGGAACGCCACCTCGGTGGCGTCCGGATCGAGGTAGTAGCCAGCCATGACGTTGTTGCCGCGCATCACGATCTCGCCCATCGTGCTCGCGTCGGCCGGGACGTCGGCCATGTCGTCGTCCACCACGCGCAGCCCCTCGGCCTGGATCATGCTCACGCCCTGGCGGGACATCAGCACGGCCCGCTCCGCCGGCGACTGGCTGTCCCAGTATGGCTGGGACTGGCAGACCGAGATCGGGCCGTAGGTCTCGGTCAGCCCGTAGACATGCACGATCTGGAAGCCCATCTGCTCCATCTGCGCGATGGTGGTGGGACTGGGCGGCGCGCCGGCCGTGGTGATCAGGACCGGCCGGTCCAGCGGCCCGGCCTCGCGCGCGTTCAGGATGCTGGTCACCACCGTCGGCGCGGCGTTGAGGTGGGTGACGCCCTGCTGACGGAGCTGTTCCCAGATCGCGTCGCCGCGTACCTCGCGCAGGCACACGTGCGTGCCGCCGATGGCGGTCAGCGCCCATGGGGTGCACCAGCCGTTGCAGTGGAACATCGGCAGCGTCCACAGGTAAACACTGTGCTCGTCGTGCCTGGAGTGGATGATCTCGCCGAACGAGTTCAGGTAAGCGCCCCGGTGGGTGTAGACCACCCCCCGCGGCCGGCCTGTGGTACCCGACGTGTAGTTGATCGCGATGGGAGTGAGCTCGTCCTCGACCGACCAGGGCAGCGGCGGTCCCCCGGCGGCCCGGCCGAGAAACTCCGGGTACGGCACCAGCGACCGCCGGGCGGCCAGCCCGGCACTGGCTGGCGCCTCCGGGTCCTCGGCCACCACCAGCTGAGCCACCGCCTCGACGTCATTCGCGGCCGCCATGGCGGTCGGCAGCAGGGCCGCGTTGACCACCACGATCTTCGCGCCCGAGTGGGCCAGTATGTAGCTCACCTCTTCGGCCGTCAGCCGGGTATTCACCGCGACCAGCACCCCGCCCGCCAGCGGGACCGCGAAGTGGGCGATGAGCATCTCAGGCAGGTTCGGCATGAAGTAGGCGACCCGGTCACCCGGCCTGACCCCGCTCGCCTGCAGCGCACGGGCGACCCGCTGCGCCTCGGCCGCCAGCTCGGAGTACGTGAGCCGTCGCGCGCCGTAGACCACCGCGATCTTGTCGGGCCAGACCCGAGCCGACCGCTCCAGGAATGACAGCGGCGACAGCGCCGTATGCGAAACCGGACCCATAGCGACCTCCAGGGGCATGCACTGACTGCGTTCTTGACGCCCGCTTGGCTGTAGCGCTCCCGGTGCCGGAGCGCTCCCAGTTCAGCAGGGTCGTGTTCATGATTTCGGTCTTGCCTGTGCGCCGCGGACATCGTTACGGCGGGCATCCAGCCGTCCCGCCACCCGGGCCGGCTGGCCGGTCCTTACTGCCCCGCCACCGCACCGCGCTGCACCATTCCAGCTGATGACGGCGCCCGCATTTGCGACAGAGGCGAAGGTCCATGACCCAAGCCAGAACGGTCACCGAGATCGAGTGTGCGGTGGTGACGGAGCCCGGATTCGATCTGTGTGACCATACCGCTACGGAGCGCTACCGCCGGGTGCGGAAGATTCCCATTCACCGCAGTGGTGGCCCAGAGTAAACCTCGGTGTGCGATATATGATTGGCGGTAAATGCTTAATGCCCGGCGCTGGCTTGCCTCCAGGCGCTTATTGCCGGAGACCGGGGGTGTAGTGCCCGGAAAGGTGGGGTAGTAAGCGCCGGAGCATCCTCACCCGCGACGGAGGCGTCATGGAGTACCGGCTGCTCGGCAGCAGCGGATGCGCGGTGTCCGCACTCGCCCTCGGCACGCTCACGTTCGGCAACGAGACCGACGAGGCCGGGGCGTTCAGCCAGCTGGACAGCTTCGTGGCCGCGGGCGGGACGCTGGTGGACAGCGCGGACGTGTACGCGGACGGCCGCTCCGAGGAGATCATCGGGCGCTGGCTGGCCGCCCGGCCGGGAATGCGGGACGCCGTGGTCCTGGCCACCAAGGGCCGGTTCCCGACCGACGACACCCCGAACGGGCACGGGCTGTCCCGCCAGCACCTGGCCCGCGCGCTGGACGCGTCGCTGGGCCGGCTCAGCGTGGACCATATCGACCTGTACCAGGCGCACGCCTGGGACCCGCTCACGCCGGTCGAGGAGACGCTGCGCTTCCTGGACGACTCGGTACGGGCTGGCAAGATCAATTACGTCGGGCTGTCCAACTTCACCGGCTGGCAGCTGCAGAAGGCGGTGGACATCGCGGGCTTCCGCGGGCTGTCCGCCCCGGTCACCGCGCAGCCGCAGTACAACCTGCTGGCCCGCGCGGTCGAGTGGGAGATCGTGCCCGCTTGCCAGGCCGCCGGGCTCGGGCTGCTGGCCTGGTCGCCGCTGGCCAGCGGCTGGCTGACCGGCAAGTACCAGCGCGGTGAGCCGCCCGCAGCCGGCACCCGGGCGCTGGAGAACGCCGACCAGGGCATGCGGATCTGGAACCAGCGCGGCCAGTCCGAGCGAACCTGGCAGGTGGTGGACGCGGTCCGCAAGGTGGCCGGCGGCCGCGGGGTGTCACTGGCCCAGGTGGCCATCGCGTGGCTGGCCGCCCGGCCGGCCGTGTCGTCGGTCATCCTGGGTGCCCGCCGCCTGGATCAGCTGACGGACAACCTGGCGGCCGGAGACCTCACGCTGACCGCGGCGGAGACCCAGCTGCTCGACGAGGCGAGCGAGCCGGTGGCACCGGATTACCCCTATGGTGAGCCCGGCCAGACCCAGCGCAGCCGCCGGGTCTGGGGCGGCCGGTTCTGAGCTGGCCGGGCCCACCAGGGTCCCAGGTCAGTACCAGCCGTAGGCCAGTTCGTGCTCCCAGGCAGCGCGCGGGTACCCGTACCGGCCCTTGATGTAGCCCAGCCCCCAGCGGATCTGGGTGGTGGCGTTGCTCCGCCAGTGCTTGCCCGCGCTGGCCATCTTGCTGCCCGGCACGGCCTGCGGGATCCCGTAGGCGCCCGACGACGGGTTGTAGGCGTACTTGTTCCAGCTGCTCTCCCGGTTCCACAGCTTGTCCAGCGGGGAGAACTGCCGCCCACCCCAGCCGAAGTGGCCGAGCATGTTGCGTGCGGTCTGCCGGGCCGCCCGGGCGGCCGACGCGGCGGCCGACGGGCCGGCGGCCGCGTCCAGCCGGGCGGTCTGGGCCGTGCTGCCCTGCCGGATAACGACGGTCAGGTGCGCGCCGGTGCTGGCCAGGGTCGGGGTCACCGCCGGGCGGCCGGGGGCGGCCTGCCGGGTGACCGTGGTTGCGCGGGGCACCTGGGCCTGCCTGCCCGCTGAGCCCAGGCCGGTCAGCGAGCCAGCCGCGGGGCCGGCGATGGTGAGTGCTGCGGCCGCGGTGGCGGCCATGGCCACGACCGGGCCGACAGCGGTGAGGACAGCGGTGAACTTAGCGGATTTGCGGTTAGACGTCCTGGTCAGGGACAAGATGAACCCTCGGTCGGCGTGGTTGGCACGCGCTCGGCTTCCACCCCGGACACAGGCCAGGCCACTCCGGAAATCCGGGTCTGGGCTGGCGGGGGCGTACGGACGTGGCGCAGGGACAAGGCGCCAGGCGGCTCAGCGGCGGCCATCACGCACGCGGGGTGCTTGCCCGACCACATTGCCGGAAATCCGTCCTAAATGATCCTTAAATCGGGATATGGACGGTATGAAATGGGTCACACGCCCCTGTGCAGCGGCCATCCCTGGGGGTGTGGGACGGCCGCTGCTGCTTCCGGGCGGCTGGTTCTAGTACCAGCCGTAGGCCTCTTCATGCGCCCAGGCCGCGCACGGTGAGCCGTAAGTCAACTGGATGTAGCCGAGCCCCCAGCGGATCTGGGTGGCCGCGTCGGTCTGCCAGTCAGCACCGGCACTGGCCATCTTGCTGCCCGGCAGCGCCTGCGGGATGCCGTACGCGCCCGAGGTCGGGTTACTGGCCGTGATGTTCCAGCCGCTCTCCCGGTCCCACAGCGGCTGCAAGCAGCTGAACTGCGACGACGACCAGCCGAACTGGCCGAGCATGCTCGCCGCGAGCTGCTGTGGGTTCCCTTGCGGGCTGGCCGGGGACGCCGCCGCGCTGGTACTGGCCGGAGCGGCCTGCCGGGCCTCGGCCGCCTTGGCCGCCGCGGCTGCCTTGGCCGCGGCCGCCGCCTTGGCCGCGGCCGCCGCCCGGGCCGCCGCCCGTGCCCGGGCCGCGGTCCGGGCCTGGGCGGCCTGCCGCAGCTGGGCCGCGGTGGCCGCGGCCTGGATGGCCCGGAGCCCGTGTGCGGTCTGCGCCTGCACGGTCTGCGGCGGGACCGAACTGGCGATGGCGTGCGACCCGGCCAAGGACGCCGCATCGGCCAGGTTGCCGGGTGCGGCCGATGACCCGGGCCAGGCAGCGGTCGTGCCAGCCACCAGGCCCGCGACGGCCAGCGCCGAGCCAGCGCCGATCAGCGTGGCCTTGGTGTGCTTGCGGGGCTTGCGATGAGTAGGGGTCCGTCTGCGGAGGGACAACATGAACCTTTGCTCAGGCGCGCTGGCGCCATCCGGTTTCCACCCAGGGCACAGGACCAGCCGTCAGGAAGGGGGCTGGCCAGCGGCGTAAGGAGCTGGCGCGGGGACAGGGCGCCAGGCCGCGGGTCGGCGGCGGCCATCACTTACGCGGGGTGCTTGCGGCAACCAAGAATGCCGGGAGATCACTAATCCGGCCGCGGAACCGGGATGACGGCCGTATGAAAAACCTCACACGAACGTACCGTTTAGCCCCGTTACCGGCCCTTTTGCCCAACTCCCCCAGGCGGCCCGGACGCCCCGCGAGGTGACTGGCCGGATGGCGGCGAGCCACTCTTCACGTGGCCGGCCCGCGAAAACCGGGACAAAACGGTCAGCTACCGCACCGCAGCCGTGAAAAGAGGGATCGGGCCTGCCCGTCGCTGACCCCGGCGCCGCCGGTGCTGGTGCTGGTGTGACGCACGGGGTCCCCGGGGCGGCGGGCGCCGGGTCAGGCCGGCGTGCTGGTGCTGGTGTGACGCACGGGGTCGCGGGCGGGTCAGGCCAGCGCCGGGATGATCGTGGCGCCGTAGGCAGCCAGCGTCTCGGCGGGCTGGTCGTGCATCAGGTACACGGCGAACTGGTCGGCCCCGATCTCGGCCAGCTCGTGCAGCCGGTCCAGGTGCGCCTCAGCCGGGCCGAGCAGGCAGAACCGGTCTACGATGCTGTCCGGCACGAAGTTCGTGGACGGGTTGCCGGCCTTGCCGTGATGCGAGTAGTCGTACCCCTCGCGGCCCTTGATGTAGTCGGTCAGCTCGTGCGGCACCGGCCCGTCCGTGCCGTACCGGGCGACCAGGTCCGCGACGTGGTTGCCGACCATGCCACCGAACCAGCGCAGCTGGTCCCGCTGGTGGGCCACGTCGGTGCCGACGTAGGCCGGGGCGGCCACGCAGATGGTGAGCGCGGCCGGGTCGCGGCCGGCCGCCCGGGCCGCGGCCCGGACCGAGCCCACCGTCCACCGGGCGATGTCCGGGTCGGCGGTCTGCAGGATGAACCCGTCGGCCTGCTCGCCCACCACGGCCAGCGCCTTCGGCCCGTAGGCGGCCATCCAGATCTCCAGCTTGCCGTTCCGCACCCAGGGGATGCGCAGCGGTGCGCCGTGCAGCATGACCTCGCGCCCCTCGGCCAGGTCCCTGATCACCCGCATGGCCTCGGCCAGGTGGGCCAGGGTAACCGGCCGCTGGCCGATCACCCGGCGGGCCGAATCGCCGCGGCCCAGCCCGCACACGGTCCGGTTGCCGAACATGTCGTTCAGCGTGGCGAACAGCGAGGCGGTGACCGACCAGTCCCGGGTACCCGGGTTGGTCACCATCGGCCCGACCATCATGGCCGAGGTGGCCGCCAGGATCTGCGAGTAGATGACGAACGGCTCCTGCCACAGCACGTGCGAGTCGAATGTCCAGCCGTAACCGAAGCCCTGCTGCTCGGCCCGGCGCATGGTGTCCACCACGGCGCTGGCCGGCGGGTCGGTCTGCAGCACCACCCCGAAATCCACTGGTATCCCCCCGGTCAGCTGAGGTACTGGGACAGGCCGCGGCGCAGGAACTGGCCGTGGCCGGTGCGCCCGTGGTACTCCCCGCCGTCGATGACGACCTGGCCCCGGGACAGCACCGTCTGCACCTGGCCGGTGATGGCGAAGCCCTCGTACGCCGAGTAGTCCACGTTCATGTGGTGCGTGCGGGCGGACAGCGTCTGCTTGGCCCGCGGGTCGTAGATCACGATGTCCGCGTCCGAGCCGGCCGCGATGACACCCTTGCGCGGATACAGCCCGAACATCCGGGCCGGCGTGGTGCAGGCCACCTCCACCCACCGGGCCAGCGACAGCTCCCCGGCCGCCACGCCCTGGTGCAGCAGGTCCATCCGGTGCTCCACGCCGGGTATCCCGTTCGGGATCTTGGAGAAGTCACCCCGGCCGAGCTCCTTCTGCTCCTTGAAGCAGAACGGGCAGTGGTCGGTGGACACCACGGACAGGTCGTTGGTGCGCAGCCCGCGCCACAGCGAGCCCTGGTGCTCGCGCGGGCGCAGCGGCGGGGAGGCCACGTACTTGGCCCCCTCGAAGTCCGGCCGGGCCAGGTCGTCCAGGGACAGGTACAGGTACTGCGGGCATGTCTCGGCGAACACGTTCTGCCCGTTGTCCCGGGCCGCCGCGATCTCGTGCAGCGCCTGGGCGGCGGACAGGTGCACCACGTAGAGCGGGGCGCCGGTGACCTTGGCCAGCGTGATGGCCCGGTGGGTGGCCTCGGCCTCGAGTTCCGGCGGCCGGGTCAGCCCGTGCTGCACCGGGGTGGTCTTGCCCGCGGCCAGCGCCCGCGCCACCAGCTGGTCGATCGCGATGCCGTTCTCCGCGTGCATCATGATCATCGCGCCGGTATCGGCGGCCCGCAGCATGGCCTGCAGGATCTCCCCGTCGGTGGCGTAGAACACGCCCGGGTAGGCCATGAACATCTTGAAGCTGTTCACGCCCGCCCCGATGCACGGCTCCATTTCCTTGAGCGTGCTGTCGTTGACGTCGGACACGATCATGTGGAAGCCGTAGTCGACCACGCAGTTGCCATCGGCCTTTTCGTGCCATTTGTCCAGCGTGGCCAGCAGCGAGGTGCCTTTGGCCTGGACCGCGAAGTCGATGATGGTGGTAGTGCCGCCCCAGGCCGCGGCCCGGGTGCCGGTCTCGAACGTGTCCACCGAGAACGTGCCGCCGAACGGCATCTCCAGGTGGGTGTGCACGTCGATCCCGCCGGGCAGCACGTACCGCCCGGCGGCGTCGAACACCCGATCCGCCCCGGCCGCCCAGGACCGGGCCAGCTCGCTGCCACTGGCCGCCAGGCCACTGATCAGCTCGCCGTCCACCAGCACGTCCGCAGGCACGGCGCCAGACGGCGACAGCACCTCGCCGCCGCTGATCACCGTGCTGCTCATGGCTGGACCAGCCCCCCGTACTGGTCGGGACGGCGGTCCCGGTAGAACTGCCACAGGTCGCGCACCTCGGCCAGCACGTCCAGGTTCAGGTCGCGGATGACCACGTCGTCGTCGGTGTCTGAGCCGGCCTCGCCGACCAGCTGGCCCCGCGGGTCCACGAAGTAGGACTGACCGTAGAACTCGTTGTCGCCCAGCGGCTCCACGCCGACCCGGTTGATCGCGCCCACGAAGTACTCGTTGGCCACCGCCGCGGCGGGCTGCTCCAGCCGCCATAGGTACTGGGACAGCCCGCGGCTGGTCGCCGACGGGTTGAACACGATCCGCGCCCCGGCCAGGCCGAGCGCCCGCCAGCCCTCCGGGAAGTGCCGGTCGTAGCAGATGTACACGCCGATCCGGCCGACCGCGGTGTCGAACACCGGGTAGCCGAGGTTGCCCGGCCGGAAGTAGAACTTCTCCCAGAACCCCTTCACCTGGGGCAGGTGGGTCTTCCGGTACTTGCCCAGGTAGCTGCCGTCGGCGTCGATGACGGCCGCGGTGTTGTAGTACAGGCCGGGCTGCTCCTCCTCGTACATCGGCACCACCAGCACGACCGAGTGCTGCTGGGCCACGTCGCACATCAGCTGGGTGGTCGCCCCGCCCGGGATGGCCTCGGTGTACGAGTAGTAGTCCGCGTCCTGCACCTGGCAGAAGTACGGGCCGTAGAACAGTTCCTGCAGGCAGACCACCTGGGCGCCGGCCGACGCGGCCCGGCCGATCGCGTCGGTGGCGGCCCGGATCATGGAGTCCTTCTCGCCGGTCCACTGCTGCTGGACCAGCGCCGCCCGGATGACCTCGGCCACGTGTGCCTCCTTGCCTGACTGGCACCGCCACGGTGGGCAGCGGGTGTTTCCGCCGTACGTCGGTTGGTTCCCTGGCCTCGATCCTGTCAGCCCGGGCAGCGGCTGGCCAGCCCCCGCCGCCGGGCCCGGGCTACGCCGAAGGCGGTTCCAGGCCGGCCTGCTGGCGCTGCCCCCGGATCACGTGGATGACCGCGTTGATCAGCGCCAGATGGGTGAACGCCTGCGGGAAGTTGCCCAGGTGGCGGCCGGTCCGTGGGTCGATCTCCTCGGCGTACAGGTCCAGCGAGCTGGCCAGCGACAGCAGCCGCTCGCACAGCTGGTGGGCCCGGTCCACCTCGCCGATCTCGCAGAACGCCGACACCAGCAGGAACGAGCAGATGGTGAACGTGCCCTCGCCACCGGGCAGCCCGTCATCGGTCTCCTCCGGCCGGTACCGCAGCACCAGGCCGTCCTCGGTCAGCTCGTCCGCGATGGCCTCGATGGTGGCCCGGACCCGCGGGTCGTCGAGGGGCAGGAAACCGGTCATCGGGAGCAGCAGCAGCGAGGCGTCCAGCACCCGGGTGCCGTAGTGCTGCACGAACACCCCGCGCTGGTCCACCCCGTGGGCCAGGATGTCCTCCCGGATCTCGTCCGCCGCCTCCCGCCACATCTTGGCCAGCGCCAGCTCGCCGCGGGCCTTGGCCGCCTGGGCGCCACGCTGCACCGCGGACCAGCACATAATCTTGGAGAACGTGAAGTGCTGCGGCGGCCCGCGCACCTCCCAGATGCCCAGGTCCGGTTCCCGCCAGTACTTCAGCGCGCACTCCACCTGGCGGCGCACCACCGGCCAGATCCGTGAGTCCAGCCGCTGCCAGCCGCCCAGCCGGATGTGGATGGCCTGCAGCACGGTGCCCCAGACGTCGTGCTGGCGCTGGGTATAGGCCTCGTTGCCGACCCGCACCGGCCGGGCCCCGTCGTACCCGCCGAGGTGGTCCAGCACCCGCTCGCTGAGCGTGCGCTCGCCGTCCACCCCGTACACCACCTGGACCTCGTCGTCCCGCTGGGCGATGTCGGCCAGGAACCAGAAGAAGTCGTCGGCCTCCCAGTCGAAGCCCAGCGCGTACAGGCTCCACAGGGTGAACGCCGAGTCGCGCACCCAGCAGTACCGGTAGTCCCAGTTGCGCTCGCCGTGCGGCACCTCGGGCAGCGACGTGGTGGCCGCGGCGACCACGGCGCCGCTCGGCGCGAACGTGAGGCCCTTCAGGGTCAGCGCGCTGCGCTGCAGGTAGCGGCTCCACGGATGGTCCGGGAAGCGGCCCCGGGCCAGCCAGTGCTGCCAGTGATGCGCGGTCCAGACCAGCCGCCGCTGCGCCTCCTGGTAGCTGAACGGGGGCTGGTGCACGGTCCAGGACAGCGCTACGAAGTGGTGCTCGCCTTCCCGCATCAGCGTCCGGGCCATGGCCCGGCCGCCCTCGAAGCCGATCCGCATGTCGGTGGTCAGGGTCAGCCCGTCCCCGGCGCCCGGCCGGGCCGCCCGGCACACCGCCTGGGTGTAGCCGCGGTCGGTGTACTCCCAGCCGCCCGGCTGGCGGCCGTAGTCGAAGACCGGCTCGCAGTCGAACGCGACCTGCATCTCGCCGGCCACGCAGCGGATGGTGCGCAGCAGCACGTGGTCGGCGTCGTAGTCGGTAGGTGTCCGGCGGTGCGTGTGGGACAGCTCGGTGTCGTGGTGCCAGGGCCCCATCAGCAGGGCGTCGCGCACCACCAGCCACCCGGCGGGCGTGCCCCAGCTGGTCTCCAGCACCATCGTGCCGGGCAGGTAGCGGCGGGCCGACGGGACACTGACACCTTCCGGGCCGAGCCGGAAGCCGCCCGCCGAGCGGTCCAGTATCGCGCCGAACACGCTCGGCGAGTCCAGCCGGGGCAGGCACAGCCACTCCACGTTGCCGCTCGGCGCGATCAGCGCGGTGGTCTCGCAGTCGGACAGGAACCCGTACTCCCCGATCGGCGGGAACGGCGACTCGTCCGTGCTCGTGTCCACCGGCCCGGGCGTGGCCGCGTCCAGGCCGTCCCACCACTGGCCGGGCACGTCCCCCGGGTGCCGCTCGGCGAAAGCGTTCATCCCGTTGATATACCCCCTCGGCGGCCGGTTTCGCGGGCTTTCCGCAGCTCAGGCCGGGACGGCTGGCCCTCAGGCGCCGGCGGCTAGGGCCGCTCGCCGCGCAGCCGGGCCACGTACCGGTCGGCCGACCGGCGGATCGCGGCCGGCCCGTCGTGCAGCACGACCCGGCCCCACCAGCCGCCGTACACCCGGTCGAAGCCGAACCGCCCGGCCCGCTCGGCGATGTCCAGCACGGTCACCTCGTCCAGCGGGATGTGGTTCGGGTAGCTCCACATGAAGCTGACCCAGTCCCGGTCCGGGACCACGGTGATGGTGTCCCCGGTGAGCAGGGCGCCGCGGCCGCCCGACCCGGCCGGCCAGTGCAGCACGGCGGCGCCGTCGAAGTGGCCGCCGATCCGGGCCAGGGTCAGCCCGGGCACCGGCTCGGCCTCGTCGTCGAACAGCTCGATACGCGGGGAGGGCCGCTGGATCCACTGCTGGTCGGCCCGGGGCAGCAGGATCCGCGCCCCGAAGCTCTCGGCGAACTCCACGTTGACGCCGTAGAAGTGCGGGTGCGACAGGCAGATGGCGGCGACGCCACCCAGCTCGCCGAGCCGGGCCCGGGCCGCGTCGTCGAGCAGCGAGACGCAGTCCCACAGCACGTTGCCGTGCGGGGTGCGGACCAGCAGGGCGCGCTGGCCGATGGCGAAGGACGGCTCCACCCCGACCCCGAACAGGTCCGGTTCCTCCTCGCGGATCACCACCACCCGGTCGGCGGCCAGCTCGGCCATGGTGGTCCACTGCTGGCCGCCCCAGCCCACGTACTGCCGCTCGTCCAGGCAGATCGGGCAGGCTCCGGGCGGCTGATCGGTGTCCGGGTACTGCACGCCACAAGTCCGGCAGATCCACGCAGGCATCGGAGGTCTCCTTAGGGGCTGGTCACCGGGTAGGCTAACGCGCCGTAATCATCATCGGATGCGACATGCATCCGGGCAGGGGCGGGCTGATAACTATGCGCCGGATCATGATCACCGCCGCCGTGGCGGCGCTGGGTACCGTGCTGGCCGCGTGCGGCAGCTCAGCGGGCAACTCGGCCAGCAGCGCGGGCTCGGCCAGCCCGGCCGCGGCCAGCTGCACGTACGCCGGGGTGCAGAAGGACCTGTACACCAAGGGCGTGCTCACCGTGGCCACCGACAAGCCGGCCTACCCGCCCTGGTTCGAGAGCAACAACCCGGCCAACGGCAAGGGCTACGAGAGCGCCGTGGCGTACGCCGTGGCCAAGCAGCTCGGCTTCAAGAACTCGCAGGTCAAGTGGGCGTATGAGCCGTTCAACGACTCGTACGCGCCGGGCCCGAAGAAGTTCGACTTCGACATCAACGAGATCTCGGTGACGCCGCAGCGGGCCACGGCGGTGACGTTCTCGAGCAGCTACTACGACGTGCAGCAGGCCCTGGTCGCGATCAAGGGCACGCCGATCGTGACCAAGCACACCCCGGCCGAGCTGAAGAATTACGTGTTCGGCGACCAGGTCGGCACGACCAGCCTGGCGTTCATCAACAGCGCCATCCAGCCGACCCAGACGCCCAAGGTGTACGAGACGCTGAACGACGTGAAGCAGGCGCTGCAGACGCACCAGATCGCCGCGTTCGTCACCGACACGCCGACCGCCCAGTACATCTCCTCGTCGGAGATCCCGCACTCGGTCATGGTGGCCCAGTTCCCGTCCAGCGGCGAGCACTACGGGCTGCTGTTCGGCAAGGGTGACCCGCTGGTGACCTGCGTCAACAAGGCACTGGCCACGCTGCACAGCAACGGCACGCTGGCCGCGCTGCAGAAGAAGTACCTGCAGATCTACCTGACCGTGCCCAGCATCAAGCCCTGACCCGGGCGGCACCGGCAACCCGCATGGACGACACCGAGCCACCCGTCTTCACCAGCCCCGGGGTCCCGCAGACCTCGTTCGGCGCCACCGGGCGCGGGCCGCGGCTGCTCAGCGGCAGCGGCCGGGGCGCGGTGGCCGTGTCCACGGCCAGCACGATCGTGGTGCTGGCCGCGCTGGCCGCGCTGTTCTGGCTGGCGCCCGGCAGCGCCGCGGTGCGGCACACGTTCTTCAACCCCCAGGACATGTGGCACTCGTTCATCGGGGACCCCAGGGCGGGTTACTACTCGGTGGGCGCGGCGCTGTGGCTGAACATCCGGATGTTCCTGGCCGCCGAGGTGCTCATCCTCATCCTGGCCCTGGTCATCGCCATGGTCCGGCAGTCGGTCAGCCCGGTCATGTTCCCGCTGCGCATCGTCAGCACGATCTACGTGGACGTGTTCCGCGGGGTGCCGCTGATCCTGGTCATCTTTGCCATCGGGTTCGGCGTGCCCGCGCTCAACCTGGGCTTCGTCTCCACCCAGTCGGCGGCGGTGTACGGCGTGGCCGCGCTGGTGCTGTCCTATTCGGCGTACGTGTCCGAGGTGTACCGGGCCGGGCTGAACTCGGTGCACCAGAGCCAGGTCGCCGCGGCCCGCTCACTGGGGCTGTCCCAGTGGACGTCGCTGCGGTTCGTGATCCTGCCCCAGGCGGTGCGCAACATCATCCCGCCGTTGCTGAACGACTTCATCAGCCTGCAGAAGGACACCGCGCTGGTCGGCATCCTGGGCGCGATCGAGGCCAACAAGGCGGCCGAGATCTACAGCGACACGGTGTTCAACTACTCCAGTTACGTGGTGGCGGCCATCTTGTTCCTGCTGCTGACCATCCCGCTGGCCCGGTTCACCGACCACCTGATCGCCCGGGACCGGCGGCGCCGGCTGGCCGGGGCCACAGTATGACCGGGAACATCGCGGCGGCCGGCGGCAGCCACCCCGCCCAGGCGTTGCGCATCGAGGGTCTGGAGAAGTCGTTCGGGCCGAACCTGGTGCTCAAGGGGATCGATCTCGCCGTCGCCTCGCACGAGGTGATCTGCCTGATCGGGGCGTCCGGGTCGGGCAAATCGACGCTGCTGCGCTGCATCAACCTGCTCGAGCCGATCAGCGCCGGGCGGATCATGCTGTGGGGCCAGGGCATCACCGGGCCGGGGGTGGACCAGAACCGGGTGCGGCGGCACGTGGGCATCGTGTTCCAGTCGTTCAACCTGTTCCCGCACATGACCGTGCTGCGCAACATCACGCTGGCCCCGGTCAAGGCGCTCGGCACCCCGCGGCGGCAGGCCGAGGACGAGGCCCGGGCGCTGCTGGGCCGGTTCGGCCTGCTGGACAAGCAGGCCGACTACCCGGACCGGCTGTCCGGCGGCCAGCAGCAGCGGGTGGCCATCGTCCGGGCCCTGGCCATGCACCCGCAGCTCATGCTGCTCGACGAGGTGACCAGCGCGCTCGACCCGGAACTGGTGGCCGAGGTGCTGGACGTCATCCGCGAGCTGGCCACCGGCGGGATGACCATGCTGATCGCCACGCACGAGATGGGGTTCGCCCGGGATATCGCGAACCGGGTTTGCTTCCTGGCCGACGGCCAGATCGTCGAGGACGCGCCGCCGGGCGAGCTGTTCAGCAACCCCAAAGACGAGCGCACTCAACGCTTCCTGCGCCGCATCATCGACGCCGGGCGGCTGTAACCGGCGGCCGGCCGAGCCGGGCTCCGCCCGGCCGCAGGGGTCAGTGCATCACCCAGCCGCCGTCCACACACAGCAACTGCCCGGTGATGAACGACGACTCCGGGGCGGTCAGGAACAGCACCGCGTGGGCCACGTCTTCGGGCACCCCGCGCCGCTTGACCGCCTGCTGATCCAGGATGAACTGGTTATAGGCGGGCAGATCGGGATGGATCGCCTCGGCGGCGGTCGGGAACGCCCCGGGCGCGACCGCGTTGACCGTGATCCCGTCGGCGCCGCACTCCCGGGCCAGCGCCCGGGTCAGCCCGATCAGCGCCCCCTTGGACGCCACATAGGGGGCCAGGAACGGGGTGAAGCCGAAGAACGTGATGCTGGACACGTTGACGATCCGGCCCGCCCCGGCGTGCCGCATCCCGGGCAGCGCGGCCTGGGCGCAGACGAACGCGGCGTCCACGTTGACCCGCTGCACGGCGAGCCAGTCCTCGGTGCTGTACTCGCTGACTTCCTTCCTGGGGTAGATCGCGGCGTTGTTGACCAGCACGTCGACCCCGTTGCGGCGGGCCGCGAGGTCGGTGATCAGCTCCCGGGCGGCGGTCAGGTCGGACAGGTCACAGGGGGCGAAAAACGCTTCGCCCGGGCCACCGCCGTCGATGGACGCGGCCAGCTCGGCGCCCGGCCCGCCGGGCAGGTCCACCACCGCCACCACGGCCCCCTCGGCCACGAACGCCCGGGTTATGGCCGAGCCCAGACCGCCCGCCGCGCCGGTGATGACGACTGTCTGGCCAGCGAATCGCATCCAGCCACTCCCGGTAAGTGATCGTCGGTACGCCTTCCTAGGATGGAGATCACGGTAGTCGCCGGTTCACCGGGAAGCGATACCGATCCGCCGGGGCAGACCTAGGGAGCCGCGCGGGCCCATGAAGCTGACCGTGGGAGCATGGCCGGCCAGGGAATTCCTGGCTCATCGCGGCCTGATCGCGTTCGCGGCGGGGTGCGCCGCTGCCGAAGCGGCGCTGCTCTGCGCGGTAGCGCCTGCCGCCCGGGCGCTGGCTCCCCAGGTCACCGCGGTGCCGCCGCTGGCCGTGTTCCACGATCTGCGCTGGCTGTTCGGCTACCAGCAGTCCTGGCCGGGGTTTGCCCTGCTGCTGGCCGGCCTGATCACGGCCCGGTCCGCGCTGAACGCCGGGCTGGTCCTGCTGGCCTGGCCCGCGGACCGGCCGCGGCCCGCGGCCCGCGAGGCGTTCGGCGCGGCGGTCACCCTGACCCTGGTGGCCTGCCTGCTGCTGTCCCCTATCGTGGCGCTCACCGTCGGGGTGGCCATCCTGCCGTTCTCCTGGCCGTACCTGGCCGCCCTGGTCGTGATGCTGCTGATCTCGATGCCGCTCAGCCACGGCGGGATCCGCGTTTCGTGGGGGCGCACCCTGCCGCCGCCCCGGGCGGTGTGCTGGCTGCTCGCCGACTTCGCCCTGCTGTCGCTGGCCGCCGCGGCCATCAGCCGGGTCCCGCTGGCCGCCGCGATCCCGGTCTCCGGGCTGGCCGGGGTGGCCAACGCCCGGGCCTGGTTCGGCGTGGTCCGGGCGGCGACCCGCAAGCCGGCCCGGCGGGCCGGCGCGGCCTGGCCGCTGCTCCGGCTGCCGCTCGCCCCGCTGGCCGCGGTGCTGTCCATCGCCCTGGTCATCGGCATGACCCGGCTGGCGTTTGTGGTCGGCCGCGGGCCGCGCCAGGTCAGCATCGAAGCGGCCGCCATCCAGGCCGGGGCGGCCGGCGGAACCGGGGGCGGCGCCCCCGCCGGGCGGCTGCCCAGGCACGGCACCGGGGCGGGCCACCGGGACCAGCGTGACCCGGTCCTGGTCATCCTGGGCTTCGGGTCGGCCTGCTGCGGCGGGGCCCGGTCGCTGCAGTCGGTGGCGCCCGGCGCCTACCTCCAGCAGTTCTCCTACCGCGGGCTGGACGCGGCGGGCCAGCCACTGCCACACGGTGCCGCCGCCAGCGACCTGCCGCTGCCCGAGCTGGGCAACCGGATCACGGCCCAGGTGCAGCGGCTGCACCAGGACACCGGGCGGCCGGTGGACATCATCGCGGAGAGCGAAGGCACGCTGGGCGTGGACGCCATGCTGGCCACCCACCGGGACCTGCCGCTGGGCTCGGTGGTGATGATGAGCCCCATCGTCACGCCCGGGCAGGTGAGCTACCCGGCGGGCAGCGGCCCCGGCGCGGGCCTGGTCCCGGCGGACGAACTGCGCGCCGTGGTCTGGTTCGTCGGCGGCCTGTCGCCGTTCGGGTCCTCCGGGGCGCAGACCCTGATCAGCTCGGTCAACGCGGTAGGCGCGCGGTTCGCCGCCTCGGCGGCCCGGCACCACTCGGTGCGCATGGTGCTGCTGGTGCCGCTGGCCGACGCGGTCACGCTGCCGGTCTGCCCGCTGCCGCGGAACGTGTTCGTGGTCCCGGCGCTGCACGGTGACCTGCTCGGCACCCCGGCGGTCAAGCGGATGGTGCGCCGGTTCCTGGCCAATGGCACGGTCCACGAGCCGGTCGGGGACAAGTCCACCGCGGAACTCGTGGCCGCGGCCGCGGCCGCCTGGCGGATGCCGGAGATCACCCCGCCCGAGCCGGCCTGTGGCCGCTGATCGGGGAGCCGGCCAGCCGTGAGCAGCCGGGCGGAGAGCCGCGCCGTGTACGCCGCCGGGCTGGTCCAGGGCGTCGTGCTGGTCACGTTCCCGGCGGCCAGCACCATCTTCACTTCGCCGGCCCAGTACGGGCTGTCCGCCAGCCAGTACGGCGCGATGTTCCTGCCCCAGGCGGTGACCGCGGTCACCGGCGCGCTGCTGCAGGGCGGGCTGGCCGAGCGGTTCGGGCCCAAGCAGGTCTACCTGGCCGGGCTGGCCGCCAACCTGGCCGCCATGCTGCTGCTGATCGCGAGCCGGTTCGTGGAGACCAACCAGGGCGTGGCCTACGGGCTGCTGCTGGCCGCCACCGGCTGCCTGGGGGCCGGCTTCGGGCTGACCGTGCCGTCGCTCAACACGTTCGCCGCCGCGTTCCACCCAGACGCGGTGGACCGGTCGGTGCTGGTGCTCAACTCGCTGCTCGGCCTGGGCACCGCGCTGGCCCCGGTGTTCGTGGCCGCGTTCGTCGGGCTCGGCGCCTGGGTGGCGCTGCCGGTGCTGGCCGCGGTCGCCGTGGTGGCGCTGTTCGCGGTCAGCGCGCGGCTGCCGCTGCGGATCGCGGCGGACGCCGCGGGGGGTGGGCAGACCGGGCGCCTGGCCGGGCGCGGGCCGGCCGGGCGCCGGGCAGCCGGGCGCGGGCCGGCCGGGCGCCGGCCGCCGGTCCCGGCCCAGTTCTGGGTGTTCGCCGGGTTTGCGGTGCTGTACGGGTTCTGCGAGACGATGAACGGGAACTGGTCGCAGCTCGACCTGACCTCGCTCAAGGTGTCCGCCACCATGGCCTCGCTGGCGCTCACTGTGTTCTGGGCCACGGTGACCCTGGGCCGGGTGCTGTTCGCCGCCATCCAACACTGGTTCCCCAGCCGGCTGGCCTACCACCTGCTGCCGTTCCTGCTGGCCGGCGCGTTCGCGCTGATCTCGGCGCTGCCGTCCGGGGCCGGCGGGCTGGGCATCGTGGCCTTCGCGCTGGCCGGATTCGGCTGTTCCGCGCTGCTGCCGCTGACGATCAGCTTCGGCCAGGAGAAGCTGGTCAGCCTGGCCGCCGTGATCTCCGGGCTGCTGATCGCGTTTTATGAGGTGGGCTACGGGCTGGCCGCGTTCGGCGTGGGCCCGCTGCGGCGGGCCGGGCTCAGCCTGCCGGAGCTGTTCGGGGCCAGCGCGGTGGTGGCCGTGCTGCTGGGCGTGCTGTCGTTCGGCGTCGCGCATGGCCGGCCTTCGCCCCGGTCGCTGCACCCGCGGCCACAGCCGGCCAGCCCGGTCCCGGTTCCGGCCGCTGCCCCGGCCGCGGACGGGCCCCGGCCCGGCTGATCAGCCCGGGAGCCGCGGAACCAGCCTGCCCCGCGGGCCCGGCGGGCGGCCCCGGCAGGCTGGCCCGGCAGGCGGCCCCGGCAGGCTGGCCCGGCAGGCGGCCCCGGCAGGCTGGCCCGGCAGGCGGCCCCGGCAGGCGGCCCCGGCAGGCGGCCCCGGCAGGCTGGCCCGGCAGGCGGCCCCGGCAGGCAGCTCAGGGCCGGGTTTCGGCTTCCAGCTCGGCCCGGGCCCGCAGCAGCTCGCGGCGCGCCTTGCCGCCCGGCACCGGGTAGTGCGGGTCGATCCTGATCAGCGTGTCCGCGATGACCGCGGCCGCGCAGACCCGGGTGAACCACTTGTGGTCAGCGGGCAGCACGTACCAGGGCGCCCACTCGGTACTGGTGTGGCTGAGCATGTCCGAGTAGGCCCGCTGGTAGTCGTCCCAGTACCGGCGCTCCCGCGCGTCGCTGGCGGAGAACTTCCAGTTCTTCTCCGGCTGGTCGATCCGCTTCAGGAACCGGGCCCGCTGCTGCGCCCAGGAGATGTTGAGGAACATCTTGACCACCTGGATGCCGTTGTCCACCAGGTAGTGCTCCCAGTCGTTGATCTCGCGGTAGCGGCGCGGCCACAGCTCCCCGGACGCACCGCCGCCGGGTAGCCGCTCGGCCTGGAGCAGCTCCGGGTGCACCCGGACGACCAGCACTTCCTCGTAGTGCGACCGGTTGAAGATGCCGATCTGCCCGCGCCCGGGCAGCCGGCGGGCGTGCCGCCACAGGTAGTCATGGCGGAGTTCTTCCGCGGTCGGCGCCTTGAAGCTGGACACCGTGACGCCCTGCGGGTTCACCCCGCTCATCACGTGCTTGATCGTGCCGTCCTTGCCTGCCGCGTCCAGGGCCTGCAGCACGACCAGGACCCCGTAGCTGTCCTGGGCGGACAGCCGGTCCTGATACTCGGCCAGCAGCTCCACCCCCTGCCGGAGCAGGGGCAGCCCGTCATGCTTCTTGCGCACGCCGAACCGCGCGCCTGGGTCGTAGTCCCGGGGCAGGCTGACCGCCGAGCCGGGCGGTACCCGCAGCGGCCCAACCAGCCTGGGGATCCAGCCGGTGTCCAGTCCGGTCATCACGCTCCCTACTCCGCCCCGGCCAGCCCGCACCGCCCCGGCCCGTCCCGGTCAGCCCGCACTGCGCTGGCCCGTCCCGGTCAGCCGCACTGCGCTGGCTCGTCCCGGTCAGCCGCACTGCGCTGGCCCGGCCCGGTCAGCCCGCACTGCGCTGGCCCGTCCCATCTCGTTTTCTCCGCCACCTCTCGTAGATCATGGTGGATGTGACCGATCCGATCCAGGTCCGGGGCGCGGTGATCCCGGCTGATGAGCTGTCCTGGCGATTCTCCCGCTCATCCGGCCCGGGCGGGCAGTCGGTCAACACCAGCGACAGCCGCGCCGAGCTGTCCTACGACCTGGCCACGTCCACCGCGCTGGGCCCGGTGCTGAAGGAGCGCGCGCTGCGCGCGCTGGCCGGGCGGCTGGTGGACGGGGTGCTCACGGTGAGCGCGTCCGAGTTCCGCTCCCAGCTGCGCAACCGGGAAGCCGCGGCCCGGCGGATGGCCGCCGTGCTGACCGCGGCCACCGCCCCGCCCCCCGCGTCGCGGCGGCCCACCAAGCCGACCCGGGGATCGCGCGAGCGGCGGCTCGCGGCCAAGCAGCGCCGGTCCCAGATCAAGCGCCTCCGCCGCTCCACCGACGACTGAAACACGAGGGCCCGGCGTTAGTGCGGTGAGTTTGTGGTCAGCGGTGACCACAAACTCACCGCACTAATGCTGGCCGCCGGGCTGGGCCGGACCTCACTCCTCGCCGGAGAAACGCTCCCAGGCGGACTGCCGGGTCATGTCCAGCGCGGCCCCGATCCGGGCCCACGTCGCACCCATCGAGCGGGCCTTGCGGACCCAGTGGGTCAGGTGCTCCTCGGCCTGGCGGCCGGCCGCTGCGACCCGGGGCAGGCTGGCCAGGATGTCGTCCAGCGGAACGTCGTGCTCCCAGGGCGCCACCCGTGGCGGCGGGTCAGTGGACTGTTGCGGCATCGCGATGAGCTCGCCGCACAGCGCGACACATTCGTTGCAGATATACACGCCTGGCCCAGCCACCATCCTGGTCACGTCGGTGTGCGGCTTGAGGCAGAACGAGCAGTACGCGATCACGGCCGTTTCAGGGCTCGCAGTCATCAGGGGACCTTCCCTGTTCCGCCGAACGGTTGTCAGGACATGCCTTACAGCCGCACCCACGGTACGCTGTCAGGCTTCTCCTGACAAGTCACGGGCCGCTGCCGGGCCACGGGGACCGGCGCGCTGGGCTGCGCAGGCCGACCACGGTCATGGCCAGACCGCCCAGCGCCACTACCGGCCCGATCAGCGCCCACAGGGTCGAACCGGTCATCACGCTGCCCTTGAGGAAGCCGAGTCCCTGCAGCGTCCAGACCACGCCGGCGATGAGCAGCAGCGCGCCCACAATGGCCAGCAGCATCCGCCTCATGGCACCGGCCCCCTCGGTTGGCGCTAAGCGCATCATAAAACGCGAGTTACCGGCAGGAAATGGGTGCCACCTGGCCGTGCAACCGTTTCCGGTAGATAAACCGAAGCGCTTGCGTGACACTGCCCCCGGCGTGGATCGTACGGCATGGCCTGGCGTACAGCCCGGGCGGTGCAACGGGGTAACCGGGTTTCAGCCATGGCCAAGCCGGAAACTGGGGGGCGGGACCAGCCGCCGACACCGGGGCCAGGACGGATTCCGCGAATCGGAGACAGAACATGAGAGGCTTCAAGAACTTCCTGATGCGCGGTGACGTGATCGTCGTCGCCGTCGGGCTGGTGATCGCACTGGCCTTCAGCGGCCTGATCGCCGCGTTCACCAGCGACATCATCACCCCGATCGTCACCAGGCTGCAGGGTGGCGATTCGATCGGGCTGGGCGTGCAGCTGGGCAGCGATCACAATCCCAAGACGTTCGTGGACTTCGGCTCGTTTATCTCCTCGATCATCTACTTCATCATCTTCGTGGCCGTCGTGTACTTCGTCATCGTGGTGCCCTACAAGCACGTGCAGGCCAAGCGCGGCCAGACGGTGTTCGGTGACCCAGCACCGGTCAAGACCTGCCCGGCCTGCCTGTCCACCGACATCCCGGCAGCCGCGTCGAAGTGCAAGTACTGCGGGACCGAGCAGCCGTCGGTGACCACGGCCTGACCTGGTCCCGCCCACCGGGGGTGGCCCGGCTCACTTGGCATCGGCGTAGCTGCTGACCACGGCCGTGGTGACCGGGAACCGCACCGGGGTGTCCCCGAACACCAGCCGGTCAGCTTCCCCGGCCGCGGCGCTGACAGCCGCCACCACGTCCCCGGCCTGGGCCTGCGGGCAGTGCACGATCACCTCGTCGTGCTGGAAGAAGACCAGCCCGGGGCCATCCGGCGGCGGGCCGCTGAGGCTGGCCAGGCGACGGCGCAGGCCCGCCAGCAGCACCAGCGCCCAGTCGGCCGCACTGGCCTGGACCACGAAGTTGCGGGTGAACCGGCCGCGGGCGCGCAGCGACCGGCGGGCCCGCGGATCGGCCGCGTCCGGCTCATCAGGCGCGGCGGTCAGGTCGCGCCACTCGGCGGACGGCGGCGGGCAGCACCGGCCGAGCTGGGACCGGACCACCCGGCCTTCCTCGCCCGCCCGGGCCGCCGCGGCCACGTACTGATCGGCCAGCGGGAACCGGCGCCGTAGCACCGCTAGCAGCTGCGACGCCTCGCCGCCCGCCCCGCCGTACATGGCGGACAGCAGGGCCACCTTGGCCTTGGCCCGGTCACCGCCGAATGCGCCGGCCAGCGCCTGGTAGAGATCACCGGTGCCCGCCGCCTCCGCGAACGCGTGATCACCGGCCAGCGCGGCCAGCACCCGCGGCTCCAGCTGAGCCGCGTCGGCCACCACCAGCACCCAGCCCGGGTCGGCGACCACGGCCCGGCGCAGCACCCGGGGGATCTGCAGGGCGCCGCCACCGCGGGTCGCCCAGCGGCCTGAGACCACCCCGCCGACCACGTACTCCGGGCGGAACCGACCGTCCGACACCCACTCCTCCAGCCACGCCCAGCCGTTGGCGGTGTGCAGCCGGGCCAGTTCCTTGTACTCCAGCAGCAGGGGCACGGCCGGATGGGCGACGTCGCGCAGCAGCCCGGAACGGGTGGACGGGATCCGGACCCCGGCGGCGGCGAACGCCCTGATCAGCTGGGCAGGCGAGTCGGGGTTCACCGGCCGGCCGCCGAACGCGGCTGAGATCTGGCTGGCCAGCTCGGCCAGCCGGGGCGGCCGCAGCCCAGCCGGCGGCCGCGCACCGAGCAGGCTGCCCAGCAGCGCGCCGTGCACGTCCGCCCGCCACGGCAGGCCCCGGGCCTGCATCTCGGCGGCCACCAGGCCGCCCGCCGACTCCACCGCGGCCAGCAGGCCAAACCGGCTGGGATGCGGATCGGCGCAGATCCGGCGCAGCTGCTCAGCGTGCGTCGCGACCAGCTGGTCCAGCGCGGCACCGGCGTCGGCCAGCGCCGGCTCGGCCGGCCCGAACAGCGCCGCCTGCTGGCCCACACCCGGCCGCCCTGGCCCGGCCACGGCGGGGCCACCGGCCGTGGCTCCGGCCGCGGCCGCGCTGGGCACGGGCACGCCCGGGCCGGGCGGCGTGGCCACACCGTCCCGGCCGGCCAGCAGCGCCCCGACCAGCCGCACGTCGTGGCACCGGTCCACCCGGACCCCGGCGCGGAGCAGGGCTGGATACGTCCCGGCGGTGTCCGCCCAGACCCAGCGGACCGCGCTGGACCGCTCGTAGCTGGCCACCGCGGCCGGGAGATCGTTGACCAGAACGCCGGCCGTGTGGTCACTGCCGTCGTCAGCCAGCTCGGTCAGCAGGGCCGTGCGGCCAGGCCCGGCCACCACCGCAACCCGCACGGTTCTGATTCTCCGCCTGCCTGCCGACAACTGGTGCCTGGGCCCGGCCCGGTCCCTGGGCAGGCCGGGCCGGGCCCAGACGTCTCCTGTCAGCCAGCCGGAGCCGGCGGCCGACCCCAGCGGGGGCCCATGCCCACCAGCGAGAGGTCGATGACCCGGGCCGACGTGGCGGTGGAACCGCTGACCGTGGCCAGCACGGCGGCCTGATGGCCAGCCTTGACCGAGCCGATGCCAGTACCGGCCGCGGACGAGGCCGGGGAGGCGGTGCCGAGTGCGGTCCCGCCTGCACCGGCCACCAGCGCCACCGCGCCCATCGTCAGCGGGGCGCCGGGACGGCGGTTCGGCGGCAGGCCGCTGGCGGAGGTCACAAGACCAATCGAAACGGCCGCAGCTTAGCTTCAGCTGAAGGCCGGCTCAAGGATCCCTGCCGGACTATCTCGCGGCCGGGCCGTCGCTGCCCGGCGCAGGGCTGGACGAGCAACGGGCTGGCCAGCGGGCTGGACGACGGTGTGGGTTGGCGGGCCCGGCGGCGGGTCAGCTCACCCGCTCGGTGGCCGTGCTGCCGCCGCCAGGGTGCGGCGCCTGCGCCCGGCCGCGCGCGACCGCACCGCCCACGCTGGCCCACGCGGCCAGCCGGGCCGACGCCTGGCCTGGGAGCTCACCTGCGGCCCAGCCGGCCAGCTCGGCGGCCATCGTGTCGGCCAGGCCGGCCCCCCGGCCGGGTGCCCCGGCTATCGGGCCGGCGGCCGCCTTCGGCCCATCCTGCGGCCGGCTGGCCACGTCATCGGCGGGCAGGCCCGTCCCGCCCGGCGCGCCGTCCCGCGGCCCGTCAGGGTGGGCCCGGTCGGCCCGGCCCCGGAACGGCCCGTGGCTGGCCGGGTCGTCAGCCGGCCCCCCGGCGGGTGGCTCACCGTCGCCCGGCGAGCTGGCCGGGCGGGACGGCTCATGGCTCAGCCCGGCGGTCGACGGCCAGCCGGGCACCCCGGTGTCCGCCGGATCCGGGCCCCCTGGCGGTTCGGCGGGCTCAGCCGGGCTGAGCGGGGCGTCGGCCGCGCTGGCTGCCCCGGACCGGCCGGCCGGGGCGGCCGGGATGTCGTCGGCGGTGTCGCAGTACTCGTCATCGTCGGTGTCGCCGGTGTCCCGGATACCGGACAGCCACGCCGCGTGCTCCACTTCGTCGTCGTACAGCAGATCGTCGGCGAACTCCCCGTCATCCGGGCGGCTGTCCAGCCCGGCCCGGTCCGCCCCGGCGGCTGGCCGGCCGGGCACGTCCTGGCCGCGGTCCGCGGCCCCGTCCTGGCCGCGGTCCGCGGCCCCGTCCTGGCGGCGGTCCGCGGCCCCGTCCTGGCCGCGGTCCGCTGCCCCGTCCTGGCCGCGGTCTGCTGTCCCGTCCTGGCCTGCGGCGGCGCCCGCCTCCGCCGCGGCTTCAGCCGTCCCAGCCTGGCCCGGCCGGGCCGCGGCCGGGCCGGCCTGGCCCGGTACCGGGTTCGGCGGCCCAGCCTGGCCCGGCTGGGCACCCGGCCAGCCAGCACCGGGTCCGTTGCGGGCCGGGCCCGGGCCGGCGGACCCGGAGCTGTTCAGCTGCTCGCGGCTCTCGCTGAACTCGGGCCAGCCCTGCACCGGGATCCGGCCGCGGACGTCATCGAGCAGGCTGCCCCGCTCGGTTCCGGCTGGGCCGTCCGGGGCCCGGCCGCCCCGCACCGCGGTCCACTGGCCGCTGTCCCGCACCCGGCCTGCCTCTTCCCCGCGGTCCACGCTGTCCTGCAGGAATTCGGCGAGCAGCTCGGCGTCCTCGGCCGCTACCCCGAAGACGACCCGGGGCCGTCCCCAGGGTTCCTCGATCGAGTAACCGACGTAGCTGGAGACGGGTGGCAGCGGCTCGGCCGCCAGGCCATGTGCACTGCGCCATCGCTCCCATGCCCGCTCCAACATTGTTGCGGCGCGTTGCGCGCGAGATACCAGCCTTGGATCAGGCATTGTGCGATCCTCCCCTGAGAAGCAGTGCCGCGCCGGGCCTCATCTGGGCCACCGGCCGGCGGCGGCAGTCCGCACCCCGATGGCACGCGCCAGTGGCGCCTGCTGTCGCTGGTGTTGTGCGGATGCCTAGCGCGTCGTCCTCCCCGTGTCGGCCGACGGCATGCGGACAGTATGGCGGAGCGGTACCAGCGCTGACCGGCGGTTACGAAAAGTTAGATCGAGATAACTTCGTGTAATCGCGAGGGCTGCCCAGACGGCACCGCGGCCCGGTGCGGGCCCGACCTAGCAGGAAAGATGGCGGAGAGATCCAGCCGGCCGAGCCACCGGCTGACCGCGGATCAGAAAGCGGCACGAGCTGTGCATACTGGCGGGACGTCAGCCCGCGGCCTGGGACGTGGCCCAGGATCGACCCCGGCAAGTGCTGGTACGGACCCCCTCGAGCGGCCTGCGCGATCACCGCTCGGCTCGGCCCGGCCTCCGCCGGGGCCGACCCCCCCTTCAGTACTGCGCTGAACTGTGTTCTGGACTACATCTTCTCTTGGTGCCGGGCACCCGCTGTGACGGATACCGGCCTGGCCATCCCCGGACTGCGCCCGGGACGGGCCGGTTACTGCGCCTCTTACTCCGACCGCTGCTGCGGGATGCCCGCGAGCAGTGCGCGGACTTCCGTCTCCCGGTACCGGCGGTGCCCGCCGAGCGTGCGGATGGAGGTCAGCTTCCCGGCTTTCGCCCAGCGGGTGACCGTCTTGGGGTTGACGCGGAACATTGTCGCTACCTCCGCCGGCGTCAACAGCGGCTCAGCTTCGGGTGTACGTGCAGACATGTCT
Source organism: uncultured Actinomycetes bacterium (assembly GCA_963834515.1). Taxonomy (GTDB): domain Bacteria; phylum Actinomycetota; class Actinomycetes; order Streptosporangiales; family Streptosporangiaceae; genus RYN-230. The sequence continues at coordinate 85,558 of CAWICB010000008.1, forward strand.
ACGGCCTCTCCTCTTGGACCAGTCTTGTGATCCGGCGTTGTTGCTTTGTCTGGCTCCGTGTGGAGCCTGCCGTGGATGTCCCATATGGCCCACTGAGACCATATTGCCATCACCAGCGGTGACAAGTCGACCACCAGGAGCAAAGATTCTGTGAGTGGTCGCCCCCGTTGCTCCACTGATATGCGTCACGCTGCGTGATTCTAGCGACACGTATCGTCGCAACGGGTGGAATCTGGAAAGTCGTCCTCTGGTAGTCAGTTGGCGGCTTCGAGCGACTCCAGTGCCTGCCACCTGCCACGCAGCCGCTGGTAGAGCACGGTGGCCAGGTCTGGCTGGCCTTCCCGGCTGGCGCTGAGGGCCGCCGAAACCTCGGCTACCGACTGATCCGCACGCAGTGATTCATCGTCCAGCAGGTGCACCAGGCCGCCGTAGTCGAGTTCCACCAGGGAGTGCGGATGGAACTCTTCGAGCCACCGGCCGACCTGTGCGATCTCCAGGCCGGCCGGCCACGAGCCGAGCATCCCGGGTTCGCCGCCCCCGGGATGCCGGCGGCTGGCCAGCCGGCCCCACTGACCGGTTAACGCGTCGTCGCCAGCCCCCTGGACCGCATTCAGCGCCCGGGCGATGCGGCGCCGGGCCTGGGACATGGCCGTGGCGTAGCTGAGCGTCCGGGTCGCCGACGCGGTCGCCGGCCCGGCGGGCTCCGGATCTCCCGCCCCGCCCAGCACCAGCCAGCGCTCCTCCGCGGCGAACGGCACGAACCATGCGGTCGGTACCGACCAGGTAGCGGCCTGGATGAACACCCGCAGCGAGGACCCCTGGCCCTGCCACTGGGCGAAGTCGTGCAGCGCGGCATCCGCCTGGCCGGCTGCGAACGCCGAGCTGAGCAGGGGGCGGGAGACAGCCCGCAGCCGGGTCAGCGCGAGCCACGACCGGAGCCGGGTCTGCCACGGGCAGATATAGGTGACCCCGTCTGCCCACCGCACGTACGCGTGCCCGCTCTCCTGCTCCGGGGCGGCGACCGGTGGCGTGGCGATCAGCCGCCCGAGAGCCTCCGCCTGCTCGGCGTCGAGCGCCGCGCCCCGGCGCGGCCGGTGCGGCGACGCGGAGTACTCGGCCCAACGGCGCCCGTCAGGCTCGCTGAACGCGGAGAGAGGTTCGTAGACGCGCAGATAGGCCGCGTAGGGTCGCACGTTCGCATCGTGGCACGACCACGGGCCGCGGTGGATGTCCAGTGCATAACGAGATCGTCACCACCCGGCGGCATGATCGGGCCGGGCGGCCGCGGGCACCGCAGGGCGCTCACCGGGGCGATAGTCTCTGTGCCGGGGCTAGCTCCGGACCCCGGGCTGCCCCGGGTGGCGTTTACCCAGGTCACCAACCAGGACCGGAGAGGTAGTCACGATCGTGACCAGCGTTTTCGCGAGATCCGCGGACAGCAGCACCAGCCCGGCCAGAGGTTCGGCCGCCATCGGGGGGGCCGTCAGCCCGGGCGGCCACTCGGGACACGAGCAGGTCGTCTTCTGCCAGGACGTGCAGAGCGGCCTGCGGGCCATCATCGCCATCTACTCCACCGCGCTCGGCCCCGGGCTGGGCGGCACCAGGTTCTATCCCTACCCGGACGAGGGCGCAGCCCTGGCCGACGTGCTCAACCTGTCCCGCGCCATGGCGTACAAGAACGCGCTGGCCGGCCTGGACCACGGCGGCGGCAAGGCGGTCATCATCGGGGACCCGGCCAAGGACAAGTCGGAAGCGCTGCTCCGGGCGTACGGGCGGTTCGTGGAATCGCTGGGCGGGCGGTACATCACCGCCTGTGACATCGGCACGTACAGCGAGGACATGGACATCATCGGCCGCGAGTCCCGGCACGTGACCGGCCGGACCGTGCCGAACGGCGGCGCGGGCGACTCCTCGGTGCTGACCGCGTTCGGCGTGTTCCAGGGCATGCGGGCCGCGGCCGAGCACCTGTGGGGCTCGGCCAGCCTGGACAGCCGGGTGGTCGGCGTGGAAGGCGTGGGCAAGGTCGGGCGGCGCCTGGTCGGCCTGCTGCATGAGGCGGGGGCGAGCGTGGTGGTCTGCGACGTGGACCCCGACGCGGTGGCCCGGGTGGTGGCCGCCCACCCCGGGGTGACCGTGGCGGCCAGTACCCGTGAGCTGATCACCCGCCCGCTGGATGTCTTCGCGCCCTGCGCGCTGGGCGGGGCGCTCGATGACGGCAGCGTGGGTGTGCTCACCGCCAGCATCGTCTGCGGCGGGGCCAACAACCAGCTCGCCCACGCCGGCATCGAGAAGATCCTGGCCGATCGCGGCATCCTCTACGCCCCCGACTACGTGGTGAACGCGGGCGGGGTGATCCAGGTGGCCGACGAGATGAGCGGGTTCAATTTCGACCGGGCCAAGGCGCGTGCCAGCCAGATCTTCGCTACGACCAGGCAGATCTTCGCTCTTGCCGACGCCGACGGGGTGCCCCCCGCGGTCGCCGCCGACCGGCTCGCGGAGCGCCGGATGTCCGAGGTAGGTAGGCTGCGGGGTATCTGGCTGGGAGGGTGAGGCTTCGCGCCCCAGCTGGGCGCGTGGCTGCGTATGATGCCGGTCAAACGAGGGCAGCTCGTACCCGGCAGAGGCGTTTACGCCGCAAAGCAGGTACGGTTGGTTGTGTACGCAAGCTGGGGGCACGTCGCGCTTCAAGCGGTGGAGCGGCGACGGGCGGTCTGGCATGCGTAGAGCCGCAAGTCATCAGCGCAGGGAGCAGGGGCCGCAGAACGGCTCCGCATGTTCGAGGGGGTCGAGCCAATGGGGCGCGGCCGAGCCAAGGCCAAGCAGGTAAAGGTGGCACGCCAGCTGAAGTACAACAGCGGCGGCACGGACCTTGACCGGCTGCGGACTGAGCTGGGTGTCGGCAGGGATGACGAGGATGCGGATGGCGGCGACCCCTACGCAGACCTCGCCGGGCGTTACGCGGACGCCGACTATGCCGATGACGAGGATGACGACGAGGACGAGGACGGCCTCGGCCGCAGCAATGGGTCACCAATCCGGCGGTCGTCCTAAGCCTGATTCGCCCACCGGCGCACGTCGCTGAACCTGCCGCCGCAGGCTGGTAGCTGAGACTCCGGCCCGCGGCGCGGCTGGTTCAGGCTGGATGCTGCCCGGTCAGCCGGGCGGTGCCGGTCCCGGGCGCGATCGTGCCCAGCACCCAGGCCGGGACACCCCGGGCGGCCAGCAGGCTGAGTGCGCGGTCAGTGTGCAGGTGGCTGAGCACGGCGACCATGCCAACGCCCATGTTGAACACCCGCTCCATCTCCCCCGCCGGGACCCCGCCCCAGGAGGCCAGCAGGCCGAACACCGGTCCCGGCGACCAGCTGGACCGGTCGAGCACGGCATCCACTCCAGCGGGCAGGACCCGGGCCAGGTTGGCGGCCAGCCCGCCCCCGGTGACGTGGGCGAAGGCATGGACATCACAGCGGCCGGCCAGGGCGAGGCAGTCCCTGGTGTAGATCCGGGTCGGGGTAAGCAGTTCGGCGCCCAGCGGGCCACCCAGCTCCGGGATGTCCTGGTCCAGGCCGAGCCCGGCCCGGTCCAGCACGCGGCGGGCCAGCGAGAAGCCGTTCGAGTGCAGCCCGGACGAGCCCATCCCCAGCACCACGTCACCTGCTTCGACCCGGTGCGGGCCGAGCAGGTCGGCCTGGTCCACGACGCCGGTCGCCGCCCCGGCGAGGTCGAAGTCGTCTGGCCCGAAGTGACCGGGATGCTCCGCCGTCTCCCCGCCGATGAGGGCGCACCCGGCCTGCACGCAGCCCTCGGCGATGCCGGCCAGGATGGTGGCGGCGCGCTCCGGGCGCAGCGCGCCGAAGACCATGTAGTCGGTCATGAACAGGGGCTCCGCGCCGCACACCACCAGGTCGTCCACCACCATGCCGACCAGGTCGATGCCGATCGTGTCGTACCGGCCCAGCCGGCTGGCGATGACCACCTTGGTACCCACCCCGTCGGTGGAGGTGGCCAGCAGCGGCCGCCGCATCGCGGTCAGCTTGGCCGCGTCGAACAGCCCAGCGAATCCGCCGAGGCCACCAATCACCTCGGGCCCAGCGGTCCGGGCGATCGACGCCCGCATCAGGTTCACCGCACGCTCACCGGCCGCGATGTCCACTCCCGCGTCCTGGTAGCTGAGCCAGTCGGTCATGTGGCCACCGGCGGGGCCACTTCCAGCAGGTGCTTGCCCCGCTCGGCCTCGGCCACCGGGATCGGGTAGTTGCCGTCGAAGCAGGCCCGGCACAGGCCGGCCGGCAGCGTGGTCGCCTCGGTGAGCCCGTCCAGCGAGATGAAGCCCAGCGAGTCGGCGCCGATCGAGTCCCTGATCTCCTCCACCGACAGGCTGCCCGCGATGAGCTCAGCCCGGGTGGCGAAGTCGATCCCGTAGAAGCACGGCCAGGACACCGGGGGGCTGGAGATGCGCACGTGCACCTCGGCCGCGCCGGCCTCACGGAGCATGGTCACGATGGCCCGCTGGGTGTTGCCCCGCACGATGGAGTCATCCACCACCACCACCCGCTGGCCGGCGATCACGCCCTTGAGCGGGTTCAGCTTGAGCCTGATCCCGCGCTGCCGGATCGTCTGGCTGGGCTGGATGAACGTCCGCCCCACGTACGAGTTCTTGACCAGCCCCTGGCCGTAGGGGATGCCGCTGGCCTGGGCGTAGCCGATGGCCGCCGGGGTGCCCGACTCCGGCACCGGGATGACCAGGTCGGCCTCGACCGGATGCTCGGCGGCCAGCATGCGGCCGACCTGGACCCGGGTGGCCTGCACGCTGCGCCCGGCGATGGCCGTATCCGGCCGGGCCAGGTAGACGTACTCGAACAGGCAGCCCGACGGGTGGGCCCGGGCGAAGGACTGGGACCGGACGCCGCGCTCGTCGATGGTGATCAGCTCGCCGGGCTCGACCTCCCGGACGAACGCGGCCCCGACGATGTCCAGCGCCGCCGTCTCGCTGGCCACCACCCAGCCGCGGGCCAGCCGGCCCAGCACCAGCGGGCGGAAGCCCTGCGGGTCGCGGGCCGCGTACAGCGTGTGCTCGTCCATGAACACCAGCGAGTACGCGCCGCGCACCAGGGGCAGCGTGGCCAGCACGCTGTCCTCCACGCTGGGCATCCGCGGGTCGGCGAACAGCGCGGTCAGCACGTCGGTGTCGGAAGTGGCCCGCTGCCCTGGCCCCAGGTGGGTGCCGCCAGCGCCGCTGGCGATGGCGGCCAGTTCCAGGGTGTTGATCAGGTTCCCGTTGTGCCCCAGGGCCAGGCTGGCCACCGGGGTGGACCGGAACGTCGGCTGCGCGTTCTCCCACACCGACGCACCGCTGGTCGAGTACCGGCAGTGCCCGACCGCGATGTGCCCGCGCAGGGTGGACAGCGCCGCCTCGTCGAACACCTGGGCCACCAGGCCCATGTCCTTATAGACCACGATCCGGTCGCCGTCACTGACCGCGATGCCGGCCGACTCCTGGCCGCGGTGCTGCAGTGCGTACAGGCCGAAATAGGCCAGCTTGGCTACTTCCTCACCAGGGGACCATACGCCGAACACGCCGCACGCGTCCCGAGGAGGCCGGTCCGCGGGATCTATGTCGTCCGTGAGTCGGCCATCGGGGGTGACCACCTGGTCAGTCTAGTGAGGCCGGGCGGCTGGTCGTGCCGCGGAGCAGCGGCAGCAGCCCCGACAGGTCGGCCCGCGGCCCGCTGGCGCTTATCCGGCCCGCGGCCATCGCGTCGGCCCAGGACAGCCGGCCAGCCGCCAGCGATACCCAGGTCACCGGGTCCGTCTCGACCACGTTCGGCGGGGTGCCCCGGGTGTGCCGGGGACCCTCGATGCACTGCACGGCCGCGTACGGCGGCACCCGGACCTCCACCGCGCGGCCGGGCGCGTCGGCGGCCAGCACGTCGAGCAGGTAGGTCACCGCGGCGCGCAGCGCGTCGGGCCGGGCCTGCCCAGCCGGGCGGTCCAGCGCGTCCAGCACGGCCAGCACCAGGGCCCGGCCGTACCGGCCGGCGTCGGCGGGCCCGGTCCACGGCGGCTGGCTGAGGTCGGCCCGCTGGGCTTGCAGGGCAGCGAGCAGCCGTTCGGGACGAGCGCGGGAACGGGCGGGCATCAGCACTTCCATGATGAGGTGAGGGCTGCGGTTTCGATCACGGAGAGTACACAATTTTGCCAGTCAGAGGCACTCAAGGTGAATAGCCACGTGCGCAGCGCAGTCCTAGATTTCATAATTTAGGCTATTTTCTGATATCGGTGGCCAGACTGGCCAGGAGCCGGTAGTCGTCGTCAATATGGCAGGGACACGTGGGCCGGGGCGCCGCGCCAGGCGCCAGTCGCGGGCCACGGCTGTCATGCTGATCACAGCCGTGGCGGTGCTCGCCGTGCTGGCTGGGATCGGGGTATTCGCGTTCGCGCACTTCGGCGGTTCCGACGTGGCGCAGGGGCGGCACGAGCCGCTGCCTGGCAAGATCACCAGCGAGCAGGCGGTCGGGCTGGCCAACCTGGGCCAGACCGGTCAGGCCGGCTCGGCCAACTCGGCCGGCACGCTGCTCTACTCGACCGCGGGCGGGCTGATCTTCACCCCGAGCAGCGGGGGCGAGAACGTCGAGCCGAGCCAGCAGTGGCAGGCAGACGAGATGCGCGGGAGCCAGTTCGTCTTGCTGTTCACCCCGGACGGGCGATGCCTGACCACGGTGGGCAGCGGTAGCCAGGCCGTCGCCGAGCTGGATCGCTGCGGCAGCGGGCTGGATCAGCGCTGGACGCACCCGTTCGAGGGCACCGACGCGATGGGCCGCGACTACTGGCAGCTGCGCAGCGTCGCGAACGGCCGCTGCCTGGCCGTTGGCGTGGCCGGCTCGGGCGGCGCTTCCGTAGCCGACCTTCAGCAGTGCTCGCCACGCAAACCCTGGCCCCAGCTCGTCATGTTCTGGAGCGCGTACTGATTTGCCCGGGGGCCACCCCCCGGAACTCCCGATCGCCGCTGTGTTAGCCCGGGGGAGCGACCCCCCGGAACCCCCCGATCGCCGCTGCGCGCCGAACGTGGGCTCGGCGAGCACACGCCTGCGGCGTGCCTCGCCTCGCCCGCGCCTGCCGGGCGGCGGCTGAGGCGCCAGATGCTGGACCTCTTAGCCGAACAGCGCGGGTTAGCCGAACAGCGCGGGCAGGGTGCCGCGGTGGGCGGCGGCCAGTTCGTCGACGGGGATGTCGAACGTGCCGGTGATGACCAGGCTGGTCCCGCCGACCGCGCCGAGCACCTGGGCCGGCACCCGGTGCCGGGCGGCCAGGCTGGCCAGGGCCGGCTCCGAGCCGGGCCGGACGGCCAGCATGGCCCGGGCGGCTGACTCACTGAACAGCTCGGTGAACGGGTCACCGGGCATGCTCACCTGGCAGCCGAGGCCGCCAGCCAGGCAGCTCTCGGCCAGCGCGACGGCCAGGCCGCCCTCCGACAGGTCGTGGGCCGCCTCCAGCAGCCCGGCCGCCGCCGCCTCGGTGAGCACCGCCGCCAGGGCCCGCTCGGCGGCCAGGTCTACCGCGGGCGGCCGGCCGCCGATATGCCGGTGCGCCACGTGCGCCCAGGCCGAGCCGCCGAACTCGGCGCCCGTCCGGCCGAGCAGCACGATGCTGGCGCCTGCGGTGCCGAACCCGATCGGCACCCGCCGGGCCACGTCGGCGTGCACGCCGAGCACCCCCACCACCGGGGTGGGGTGGATCGGCACCGCGTCGGTCTGGTTGTAGAAGCTGACGTTGCCGCCGGTGACCGGTACCCCGAGCGCGGCACAGCCGTCAGCCAGCCCGCGCACCGCCTCGCTGAACTGCCACATCACCCCGGGGTCCTCGGGGGAGCCGAAGTTCAGGCAGTTGGTTACGGCCAGCGGCACCGCACCGGTGGCGGCCACGTTGCGGTACGCCTCGGCCAGCGCGAGCTGCGCCCCCGCGTACGGGTCGAGCAGGCAGAACCGCCCGTTGCCGTCGGTGGCCAGGGCCACCCCGAGGCCGGTCTGCTCGTCGATACGGAGCACCCCGGCGTCCTCCGGCATGGCCAGCACCGTATTGCCCCGGACATGCCGGTCGTACTGCTCGGTCACCCAGCTCTTGTCCGCCTGCCCGGGCGAGGCGAGCAGCGACAGCAGGGTGGCGCGCAGCTGCGGGCCGGAAACCGGGCGGGCCAGCGTGGCCGGGTCGTCGCCCTGCAGCGCGTCCTGGCCCGCCGGGCGCTGGATCGGCCGCTGATACACCGGTCCCTCGTCGGCGGCCGTGCCCGGCACGATGTCCACCACCGGCTCACCGTGCCAGCTCATCTGCAGCCGGCCAGTGCCGGTGACCTCGCCGATCACCGTGGCCAGCACGCCCCAGCGGGCGCAGATCTGCATGAACCGCCCTACGTGGCCGGGCTCGACCACGGCCATCATGCGTTCCTGTGACTCACTCATCAGGATCTCGGCCGGGCCGAGGGCCGGGTCACGCAGTGGCACAGCGTCGAGTTCCACCCGCATGCCGGTGCCGCCGCCCGCGGCCAGCTCCGCGGTGGCGCAGGACACGCCGGCCGCGCCGAGGTCCTGGATAGCCGCCACCACCCCGGCCGCGTAGAGCTCCAGGCAGCACTCGACCAGCAGCTTCTCGGTGAACGGGTCACCCACCTGCACGCTGGGCCGCTTGGCCGCGTCGGTACCGCCGAACGTGGCGCTGGCCAGCACAGAGGCCCCGCCGATGCCATCCGGGCCGGTCCGGGAGCCGAACAGGATGACCTTGTTGCCCGGTCCCCGGGCGGCCGCGTCCTTGAGGTCGGCATGCCGCATGACCCCGACACAGAGCGCGTTGACCAGCGGGTTCCCGCTGTAGCAGGGGTCGAACGACAGCTCCCCGCCGATGTTCGGCAGGCCCAGGCAGTTGCCGTAGAACGAGATCCCCGCCACTACGCCGGGCAGCACCCGGCGGGTGTCCGGGGCGTCGGCCGGGCCGAACCGCAGCGAGTCCAGCACTGCCACCGGCCGGGCCCCCATGGCCAGGATGTCGCGGACGATGCCGCCCACCCCGGTCGCCGCGCCCTGGAACGGCTCGACGTAGGAGGGGTGGTTATGCGACTCGACCTTGAACGTGACCGCGTAGCCCTGCCCGATGTCCACCACACCCGCCTGCTGCCCGATGCCGGCCAGCAGCGCCGGGCTGGACGGCGCGGACTCGGCGAACCGGCGCAGGTGCACCTTGGATGACTTGTAGGAGCAGTGCTCGCTCCACATCACCGAGTAGATGGCCAGCTCGGCGTCGGTGGGTCGGCGGCCGAGCAGATCCCTGATCCTGGCGTACTCGGCATCGGTCAGCCCTAGCTCGGCGTACGGCTGCGGCCGCCCGGGGCTGGCCGCCGCCTGCGGCACCGTGTCGGCCGCGGTCATCCGCCGGCTCCGTCCGGCACCAGCACGTCTCCGGTCACCGAGCGCAGCACCGACGTGAAAAACCCGAGGCCGTCGGTACCCGGCCCGGTGAGCGGGTCGATGGCGTGCTCCGGGTGCGGCATCAGCCCGACCACGTTCCCGGCTTCGCTGCGCACCCCGGCGATGTCACCCACTGAGCCGTTTGGGTTGCCGCCCGCGTACCTGGCCACCACCTGGCCGCCGGCCGTAAGCCGGGCCAGCGTCGCATGGTCGGCCACGTAGGCGCCCTCGCCGCTCTTCAGCACCACCGTGATCTCCTGGTTCCGGGCGTACGCCATGGTCCAGGGCGTCCTGGTGTCCTCGATGCGGACCCGCACCGCGCGGTTGATGAAGCGCAGGCCCGCGTTGCGGGTCAGCGCCCCGGGCAGCAGGTGCGCCTCGCACAGGATCTGGAAGCCGTTGCAGATGCCCAGCACCGGCAGCCCGTCCCGGGCGGCCGGGATCAGCTCGGCCAGCACCGGCGCGAACCGGGCGATCGCCCCGCAGCGCAGGTAGTCGCCGTACGAGAAGCCACCGGGCAGGATGACCGCGGCCAGCCCGCGCAGGTCGGTCTCACCATGCCAGACCGGCACCGGGGTACCGCCCGCCCGGGCTACCGCCCGGGCGGCATCGACGTCGTCGAGTGATCCAGGAAAAGTAATGACGCCCACCCGGGCTGTCATGCGCGTCCTCGCAGCGGGTAGCGGGGATGGTCCGCCTGCAGGCTACCCTGCCGGGCCGGCTACCCGGGTGTCAGCCGACGTTCCTCAGCCGGCCCTCCGCGAGCTCACTGCCACCGTCCAGACCGGTGGCGCCGTCGCTCAGCGGGAACTCGGCCGGGCGGCCGAGCAGCGCGTCGTCCCGCCACGCCAGCCGCTTCTCCAGCGACACCACCGTGCCCACGCCCGGGTCGGTGCTCAGCGTGACGTCGTCCACGCAGGCCCGCATGATGGCCAGCCCGCGCCCGGACTCCGGCAGCATCGCGATGACCTGATCCTCGGTCAGCCGCGCCTGCCCGTCAGCCCGCCGCCGCCCGCCGGGCAGCGGCAGCCGCCGCGGCGGCCGCACCGCACGGCGGCGGAACCGGGCCGGCGCGTGCATGGCGTCCCACACCGGCCGCCGCGGCGCGGGGACGAGCAGCGGGTCGAGGCCGCGCTCGTCGTTCAGCACCTGGATCAGGCAGCCGCGCTGGCCGATCCGGGCCACGATCTCATAACGCGGGCCGGGCGTACCGTGCTTGAGCACGTTGGTGCACGCCTCGGTCACCGCGAGCAGCAGGTCGGCAACCCCGTCCTCGTCGGCACCCAGCCGCCGCAGCGTGTCGCCAAGCACTCGCCGCATTACCGGCACGCTCAGCGCCTCGTGCGGGAACACCAGGCAGAACTCCACGTCCACGATCGACTCCTCGGTGCGTCTCAGCTGAGCCCGCATCCGCCCCTCGGTTCCCTCACTCTCGCGTACGTGCTGGCCTCTTGTGTCCCTTCCCGGCCCCGGCCCGGGATAATCGTGAACTCTCGGTGTTCTGTTGCAATCGTTGTCACCCCTCGTGGAGGGTGAACTCTTCGATGACCGGATTGGCCAGCACCTCACCCGCCAGTTCGGCCACCCTGGCCAGCGCCGTTTCGTCGGCCGGGCCGCTCAGCTCGACCTCGAACCGCTTGCCCTGGCGGACCCCGAGCACCTGGCTGAAGCCGAGCCGCTGGCACGCGCCGGCGATCGCCTCGCCCTGCGGATCGTGGATCTCCCGGCGCAGCATCACATCAACCACGATTCGGGCCACGTTGTGTCCCTGCCTTCCCTGGGCGGCGGCCAGGCCAGTGCCCGTCGTATCCACGTCGGGTTTCCCGGGCCGTGGCTCGGTCTGTCACGATGGCCCTAGTGAACCCCACCACCATGGGGGCTAGTGAACCCCACCACCAGAGGGAGTGCACGTGACCGTCGACGCTGACGGTGCGGTAACCGCACCGGGATCCGCTGCGGGCCTGGACGGGCAGCAGGGATCGCGTACCGAAACCATCCAGCTGCTGACCCCAGAGGGTGAGCGGGCCGAGCATCCCGACTACCCGCTCGAGCTGACTACCGACGAGATCAAGGGGCTGTACACCGACCTGGTCCTGGTCCGCCGGATCGACACGGAGGCCATCGCCCTGCAGCGCCAGGGTGAGCTGGGTATCTGGGCCTCGTTGCTCGGCCAGGAGGCGGCCCAGGTCGGCTCGGGCCGCGCGCTCGGGCCGCGGGACATGGCCTTCCCGACCTACCGCGAGCACGGCGTGGCCTGGTGCCGCGGGCTGGACCCGAGCCGGCTGCTGGAGCTGTTCCGCGGGGTGAGCCACGGCGGCTGGGATCCAGCCGAGCACCGGTTCCACCTGTACACGATCGTGATCGGCGCGCAGACGCTGCACGCCACCGGGTACGCGATGGGTATCCAGCGGGACGGCGCGGTGGGCGAGGACGGCGAGGCGGCCATCGTCTACTTCGGTGACGGCGCGACCAGCCAGGGCGATGTGAACGAGGCGTTCATCTGGGCCTCGGTGTTCAACGCCCCGGTGGTTTTCTTCTGCCAGAACAACCAGTGGGCCATCTCCGAGCCGCTAGAGCGGCAGAGCCGGATCCCGCTCTACCAGCGGGCCAGCGGGTTCGGCTTCCCCGGCGTCCGGGTGGACGGCAACGACGTGTTCGCCTGCCTGGCGGTAACCAGGAAGGCGCTGCAGGCGGCCCGCGAAGGCCAGGGCCCGATGCTGATCGAGGCGTTCACGTACCGGATGGGGGCGCACACCACCACCGACGACCCGACCCGGTACCGGCTGGCCAGCGAACTCGAGGCGTGGAAGCTCAAGGACCCGATCGAGCGGGTCAAGGCCTACCTGGTGCGGACCGGCGCGGCCGACGCGGCGTTCTTCGCCGGGGTGGATCAGCAGGCGGATGAGCTGGGCCGGCGGGTCAGGAAGGCCTGCCTGGAGATGCCCGACCCGCAGCCGCTGGCCATGTTCGAGAACGTGTACGCAGAGCGCAGCGCGCTGCTGGACAGCGAGCGGGCGGAGTACGCGGCGTACCTGGACACGTTCGTCCCGGAGGAAGCCCAATGACGACCATGACCCTGTCCAAGGCGCTCAACGCGGGGCTGCGCAAGGCGCTGGAAGACGACCCCAAGGTGCTCATCATGGGCGAGGACGTCGGCAAGCTGGGCGGCGTGTTCCGGGTCACCGACGGGCTGCAGAAGGACTTTGGCGAGAGCCGGGTGGTGGACACCCCGCTGGCCGAGTCGGGCATCGTCGGCACCGCGATCGGGCTCGCGCTGCGCGGCTACCGGCCCGTGTGCGAGATCCAGTTCGACGGCTTCGTGTTCCCGGCCTTCGACCAGATCGTGAGCCAGCTGGCCAAGCTGCGGCTGCGCTCGCTCGGCCAGCTCACCATGCCGGTCACGGTCCGCATCCCGTTCGGCGGCGGGATCGGCGCGGTGGAGCACCATAGCGAGTCGCCGGAGGCGCTGTTCGCGCATACCGCCGGGCTGCGCGTGGTGGCGTGCGGCAACGCCACCGACGCGTACACCATGATCCAGCAATCGATCGCCTGGGACGACCCGGTGATCTTCTTCGAGCCCAAGCGCCGGTACTGGGACAAGGCCGACGTGGATACCGCATCGCCGCTGTCCGCGGCCGTTCCGCTGGACCGGGCCCGGACCGTGATGGAGGGCACCGACGTGACCGTGCTGTGCTACGGCCCGATGGTCCGCACCTGCGTCGAGTCGGCCGTGGCGGCTCGGGCCGACGGGCGCTCGGTGGAGGTCATCGACCTCCGCTCGCTGGCCCCGCTGGACCAGGAGACGATCATGGCGTCGGTGCGCCGGACCGGCCGTTGCGTGGTGGTGCACGAGGCGCCGGTGACCGGCGGGATCGGGGCGGAGATCGCGGCCCGGATCACCGAGCAGTGCTTCTACCAGCTGGAGTCGCCGGTGCTGCGGGTGGGCGGGTTCTCCACCCCGTACCCGCCGTCCCGGCTCGAGGAGCACTACCTCCCCGACCTGGACCGGGTGCTGGACGCCGTCAACCGCACGTTCGCCGTCTGAGGGGAGCGACATGACACAACGACGTGAGTTCCGGCTGCCCGACGTCGGCGAGGGGCTGACCGAGGCGGACATCGTCAGCTGGCGGGTCCGGCCGGGCGACACCGTGCAGATCAACCAGATCATCGTGGACATCGAGACCGCCAAGGCGGTCGTCGAGCTGCCCTGCCCGTTCGAGGGCACGGTGGCCAGCCTGCTGGTCGCCGAGGGCGACACGGTGGATGTGGGCACCCCGATCATCGCGGTCAACGTAGTCACCGAAGAGGAGAGTGGCGGGCCAGCCGCCGCCAGCCCGGCCGGGCGGCCGGCCCCGGAGGCCCCGGTGACCGACCCAGCCGCCATCGCTGCCGAGGGCCCGCGCCCGGCCGCGGACGACCTGGTCCCGCCGCTGCCGCCAGCCGCGGATGAGCCGCTCGTCCCGGCCGCCGCCACACCGGCCCGGGAGGAACGGCAGGCCGTGCTGGTCGGGTATGGGGTCAAGCTCAGCTCGGCAACCCGGCGGGCGCGGAAGGCACCGGCCACCGGCGGGCGTTCGGTAGCAGGGTTTTCCAGCGGGAACGAGGCCGGGCCGGCGGTGAACGGCGGCGGCCTGGTACTGGCCAAGCCGCCGGTCCGCAAGCTGGCCCGGGACCTGGGCGTGGACCTGGCCGGGCTGGCCGGCACCGGGCCGGCCGGGTCGATCACCCGGGACGACGTGCAGCGGGCCGCGGGCGGGCACGCGCTGGCCGCGGGCGGGCCAGCCCTGACCGCGGTGCCGGACCTGCCCGGCCCGGCCGGGCGGGAGGCACGCATCCCGGTCCGGGGGGTGCGCAAGCACACCGCGGCCGCGGTCACGGCCAGTGCGTTCACCGCCCCGCACGTCACCGAGTTCCTGCAGGTCGAGGTGGGGGCCACGATGGACGCGGTGGCCCGGCTGCGGGACCTGCCCGAGTTCGCCGGGGCGCGGGTCTCGCCGCTGCTGATGGTGGCCCGCGCGCTGCTCATCGCGGTCCAGAGGCACCCCATGATCAACTCAACGTGGGACGAGGCTGCGCAGGAGATCGTGGTCAAGCACTACGTGAACCTGGGCATCGCCGCCGCCACCGACCGCGGGCTCATCGTGCCGAACATCAAGGACGCGGGCACGCTGAACCTGCCCGGGCTGGCCCGCGCGCTGGGCGATCTGGCCGGCACGGCCCGGGCCGGCAAGTCGTCACCGGCCGACCTGACCGGCGGGACGATCACCATCACCAACGTCGGGGTGTTCGGGGTGGACGCGGGGACTCCTATCCTCACTCCACCCGAGGCCGCCATCCTGGCGTTCGGCCAGGTCAGGGACGCACCGTGGGTGGTGGACGGCCAGCTCGCGGTCGGCCAGGTGACCACTCTGTCGCTGTCCTTCGACCACCGCATCGTGGACGGCGACCTCGGCTCGGCCGTGCTGCGTGACGTGGGCGCCATGCTGCACGACCCGACGCGCATGCTGGCCTGGGGCTGACCTGGGCGGCCAGTGTCGGGAGTTCAGCAGTGCGGTGCATTTGTGGTCAGCGGTGACCACAAATGCACCGCGCTAACCAATCGCGGCCCGGGCGGCGGCGCGGGCCGGGCGGCGGCGCGGGCCGGACGGGGTCGCGGGCCGGGCGGCGGCGCGGGCCGGGCTTCGGCTGGCCCGGGTGGCGGCGGGTGGCTCAGCACGCTCAGAACGCCGCTTCGGGCAGCTCCATCAGGTCCAGCGTGGTGGCCTCGGCGATGTCCCGCTCGACCGCGAGCCGGGGCAGCACGGTCTGCGCGAAGAACCGCGCGGTGGCTACCTTGCCCTGGTAGAAGGCCTCGTCCCGGCCCACTCCGGTGTCCAGCGCGGCCAGCGCGATCTCGGCCTGCCGGGCCAGCAGCCAGCCGATGATCAGGTCGCCGAGGGCCATCAGCAGCCGGGTCGTGTTCAGGCCGGCCTTGTACACCTCAGCGGGCTGCTCTAGCGAGCCCAGCGTGTAGCTGGACAGCGCGGTCACGATGCGCTCGACGTCGGTGGCCGCGGCGGCCAGCGCGGCCCGCTCGGCCTTGAGCCGGCCGTTGCCCGCCTCGCCGGCCGCGAAGTCCTTGATCTCGCCGAGCACGGCCCCCAGGGCCGCGCTCTGATCCCGGAGGATCTTGCGGAAGAACAGGTCCATGCCCTGGATCGCGGTCGTGCCCTCGTACAGGCTGTCGATCTTGGCGTCCCGGATGTACTGCTCGATCGGGAAGTCCTGGATGAACCCGGACCCGCCGAACGTCTGCAGGGACAGCGTGAGCAGTTCGTAGGCGCGTTCTGAGCCGACGCCCTTAACGATGGGGAGCAGCAGATCATTGACCCGGACGGCCAGGTCATCGGTCTCGCCGCGGGCCCGGGCCTGCTGGATGGTGTCCTGGTAGGACGCGGTGTACAGGATGAGCGCACGCATGCCCTCGGCGTAGGCCTTCTGCATCATCAGCATCCGGCGGACGTCCGGGTGGTGGATGATCGTGACCCGCGGCGCGGTCTTGTCGGCCAGCTGGGTCAGGTCCGCGCCCTGGACCCGCTCCCTGGCGTACTCGAGCGCGTTCAGGTAGCCGGTGGACAGCGTCGCGATGGCCTTGGTGCCGACCATCATCCGGGCGTGCTCGATGATGATGAACATCTGGCGGATACCGTCGTGTACCCCGCCGACCAGGGTGCCCACCGCGGGACGGTCCCCGCCGAACGTGACCTCGCAGGTGGTGGATGCCTTCAGGCCCATCTTGTGCTCGACGCCGGTGACCTTGACGCCGTTCCGCTCACCGAGCTCGCCGTCCGGGCCGACCAGGAACTTGGGCACCAGGAACATGGACAGGCCCTTGGTGCCGGGCCCGGCCCCTTGGGGACGCGCCAGCACCAGGTGGAAGATGTTCTCCGCCATGTCGTGCTCGGCACTGGTGATGAAGCGCTTGACGCCCTCGATGTGCCAGCTGCCATCGGGCTGCTCGACGGCTCTGGTCCGGCCCGCGCCCACATCCGAGCCCGCCTCCGGCTCGGTGAGCACCATGGTGCTGCCCCACTTGCGCTCGATGGCCTGCTGGGCGAAGCGCTGCTGCTCCGGGGTGCCGATCTTCCACAGCACGTGGGCGAAGTTGGGGCCGCCGGAGTACATCCAGACCGCCGGGTTGGCGCCCAGGATGAGCTCGGCCACGGCCCAGGCCAGGGTCCGGGGCACCCCGGTGCCGCCCAGCTCGGCGGGCAGGTCGAGACGGAACCACTCGGCGTCCATGAACGCCCGGAACGACTTCTTGAAGCTCTCCGGCATGCGCACCTCGCCGGTCGCCGGGTCGAACACCGGCGGGTTGCGGTCAGCGTCCGCGAACGAGTCCGCGAGCGGGCCGCTGGCCAGCCGGTCAACCTCGCCGAGGATGCCGCGCGCGGTCTCCTCGTCCACCTCCGGGTAGGGCTCGCGGCCCAGCAGATCCTGGCGGTGCAGCATCTCGAACAGATTGAACTCGAGGTCCCGGAGGTTGCTCTTGTAGTGACCCATGGCCGCCCCCGTCTGGGTAGGGAGTGTGCTGCGGCAGACGTGCTACCGGTGAGTAACAAGTCTATAGTACCGGCAAGTAACCTAGATGGCGAGGCAGGGGTTGGCTGCCCGCGGGGCGGCCGGGCGGCGGCTCGGCCGGGCGGGCGGCGGCCCGGCGGGGCTCCCGGCGGCCCGGCCGGGCGGGGCGGGGCGCGGGACGGCCAGCTGGGCCGGATCGGGACGGGTCAGCCGGGCAGGATGTTGACCGCCCGGGCGATGACCAGGGCAGCCAGGCCCAGCGAGACCGCGGACTGGACCAGCATGGTGAGCTTGGCCCAGCGGGCCAGCGGCATCACGTCGGTCGGGCTGAACGCGGTCGCGTTGGTGAACGACAGGTACAGGTAATCCACGAAGATCGGTTCCCAGTCCCGCGGGACCAGCTCGCTGACCGTCATCTGCGGGAACAGGAAGTCCAGGTACTGGAACGTGCCGTGGGCCCGGTGCACCGGGCCGCCCCGGTCGAACTCCCAGTACCACAGTGCGAACGCGATCACGTTGGTGGCCCAGATGGCCGCGCCGGAGGCCAGCAGCGGTCCCGCGTCACTGCCCGCGTGCCCGGTCAGGATCTCCTTGACCAGCAGTACGGCCGAGGTGGCGTTGGCCCCGGTGATGACGAAGATCAGCACCAGGCTGGCCCACCGGACGAACCGGGCCCGGTGCTCGATGCGGACCGGGTTGGAGATGGCCAGCCCGACCAGCAGCCCGCCCTCCAGGACTGGCATCAGCCAGGTCGGCAGTGGCTGCAGCGACAGCTGGCCGGGCAGCAGGGTCTGCAGCACGATGGCGACGATCACGGTCACGCTGACCGGCCAGCGCAGCTCGCCCCGGGTCTTGCGCTGCCAGGCGGGCAGGTGCACGGCCTGCGCCGCGTTATGTTCCACCTGGTCGGCCCGGGTCATCAGGCCGTACCAGACCGAGTTGCACACCGCCAGCACGCTGTGCGGCGGCACGCCCAGCGGTCGCCCCGTAGGCGGCCGGCTCCCGTCGGGCGGGCCTGTCAGCCCGTCCGGTGGCACCTGTTCCGGCGGCCCGTCACCACGGGCCGGCCCTGACTCCCTCATCTGACCATTCTTGCCCCTAGTCGACTGCCTGCTACGAGGTTAACCGGATGGGCGGGCTGCGCCGGATACGGCAGGTATTCCGCGGGACACGCCCGCGGTCGGCGGGTAATCCAGGTCAGCCGCGCTAGCCTACTTGGGAACCGGTATACGGGGGGCCGATGACCGAGAGTGACGATGGGACGGTGAGCGGCCCGGATCTGCCGCCGCCGCGGCCCGGGTTCTACCCGGCGCCCGCGCACCCGCCCCGCGCCACTCGCCGCCGGCCCGCGCCGTCCGCCGCGCAACAGCGGCTGATGGGCCGTATCGCGGCCGGCCGCCGGGCCCGGCACCGCCGCGCCTACCTGGTCGTCTGCGCGGCCATGTCCGCCGTGGTGCTGTTCGTCTCCGGGGCGGCCTGGGGATTCACCAGCTACATCAACGACAGTATCGGCCGGGTGAACGCGGGCACCGCGGGCACCCCGTCCAGCGGGCCGCTCAACGTGCTGCTGGCCGGGGTGGACGTGCGCTCTGGGCTGACCCGGCACCAGCAGCTGGCGCTGCACGTGGGCGACTCGGTGAGCTCGAACTCCGACACCCTGATGCTGATCCACGTGTCCGGCGACCGCGATCACGTCACCGTGGTCAGCCTGCCCCGGGACTCCTGGGTGAACATCCCGGGGCACGGCATGAACAAGATCAACGCCGCCTATGGCCTGGGCGGCCCCAAGCTGGTGGTGCAGACCGTAGAGCAGGTCACCGGGCTGACCGTCAACGACTTCATCCAGGTCAACTTCCTCGGCTTCGTCAAGGTCATCGACGCGCTGGGCGGGGTCAACATCTGCCTGCCGTTCGCGGTGGACGACTCGGACAGCGGGCTGCACATGTCGGCCGGGCCGCATCACGTCAACGGGATCACCGCGCTGGAGTACGCCCGGGACCGGCACTCGTTCGCGCTCTCCGACCTGGCCCGGATCCAGGACCAGCAGCGGCTGATGTCGTCCATGCTCAGCGAGGCGATCAGCTCGGGCACGCTGGCCGACCCGGTGAAGCTGACCAGGTTCCTGCAGGCCGCACTGGCTGCGGTCAAGGTGGACCAGGGGCTCAACGTGTCGGCCCTGGCCGACCAGCTGCGCGGCCTCTCACCGCACAACGTGCAGTTCATGACCGTGCCGCTGGCCAACCTGAACTACCAGACCCCGACCGGCCAGTCAGCCGTGCTGTGGGACACCAGCCAGGCCCAGGCACTGTTCAGCAAGCTGAAGAACGATCAGGTGGCGACCAGGCCGCACCCGCACCCGGCCGGCCACCACGCGGGCCACCAGCTACGCCCGGCTCAGGTTCCGGTGGCGGTGTGGAACGGGACGATGATCGGCGGCTTGTCCGCGGGCACCGGCGCGAGCCTGGCCAAGCTGGGCTTCCCGGTGCAGGACGGGCTGACCTGGAAGGCGCAGGATCTGAGCCAGACGGTTATCCAGTACCCGGCCGGGCACGAGGCCGCGGCCAAGCTGGTCCAGCACGTACTGTCCGGCGCCAGCCTGCAGCAGGTCACCGGGCTGGCCAAGATCAGGATCCTGCTGGGTACCAGCGGCTACACGGTGACGTCGGGGACCAGCGGCACGTCCGGCTCGGCCGGGAGCGGGACGTCCGGCGCGGCCGGCTCCTCGTCGTCCGCTGTCCCGTCCCGGACCGCCGCCCAGGACGCCTGCCACTAGGCCCGGCCGTGGCCTAGCTCGGCCCGGGCCCGTTCCCGCCGGCCTAGCTCGGCCCGGGCCCGTTCCCGCCGGCCTAGCTCGGCCCGGGCCCGTTCCCGCCGGCCTAGCTCGGCCCGGGCCCGTTCCCGCCGGCCTGGTTCCCGCCGGCTTGGTTCCCGCCGGCCTGGTTCCCGCCGGCCGGGCTCCCGTCAGCGCCGCCCGGCCCAGCTGGGCTCTCCCCCGGCGACCCCTTGCCGTCCGGGTCGCCCAGGCCCTGGTCGGCCTCCTGCCGGGCCAGCGCGTCGACCAGCCGGTCGATCCGCCCCTTGCTGTCCGGGGTGCCCCGCCCGGTGCGCTCGGCATAGACCGCGGCCCCCAGGTCGCGGAACAGCGCGTCGGCTCGCCGCTTGGCCTGCGCCTGGTCGAGCCGGACCTTGCCTTCCCGCGCCGCGTCCTGGGCGACCTGGGCCAGCTGGGTGCTCTGCGCCCTGACCTTGTCCATCAGTCCCATGACTGCACCTCCGCAGGTTCAGGTTCCGGCCTTACCGAAAGGATATGCCGGGGCACCGGCCGGCCCGGGCGGTCCGCCACGACACCCGGGCCGTAGCGTAAGCCGCCGGCCGTTTGCGGTCCCGTCTCGCGGGCACTGAGCAGCCCGTGAAGCCGCCGCCCGCTGCCGAAGACCCAGTAGCGAAGCTCGATCAGCTCGTCGACGTGGCCGCCGAGCCGGAGAACGCGGTGCTGACCGACAACGCCCGGCTGGTGCAGTGGACCGGGCCGGTGTTCGCCCTGTTCTCCGTCATCCTGCTGCCGTGGGTCGTCTACATCGGCCTCAGCCTCCCGGCCCGGCAACTGTCCCCGAACTACGACATCGCCTGGGCCGGCTTCGACGTAATCCTGCTTGGCTCGCTGGCCGGCACCGCGTACTTCGCCCTGCGCCGGTCCCGGTACCTGTCCACCGCGGCCGGGGCGACCGCCGCGCTGCTGGTGGTGGACGCCTGGTTCGACTGCATGACGACCCCCGCGGCGCAGCGCTGGGAGTCCGTCCTGCTCTGTTTCGTGGTCGAGATTCCGCTGGCCGCCGTGTGCCTGTGGCTGAGCTATCACACCCACCAGATAGCCGAACGCCGGATCGTGCTGCTGCGCCGCCGGCGCCGGCCCGGTGTGACCGCAGGAATGGATGCATGAAACCCGGCCTCGCGGGCACTTGTGGCGCGGATTCAACTGGGATCCATTCGAGAGCCGAGAGGTAGTGCTCGAGATGAGATCGGTAACTACACCACGGCGTGTGTCCGGCAGCGCGCGGCGCGCGTCGGCCAGCAGGCCCGCCCAGCTGCTAGCCCGGGCCGGGCTGGTGGCACGCGGCGTCATCTACATACTCATCGGCTGGGTCGCGATCCTGGTCGCGCTCGGTGACAAGTCGCACCAGGCGGACCAGCAGGGCGCGCTGCAGTTGCTGGCCGGCACCCCACTGGGCCTGGTCTCCCTGTGGCTGCTGCTGATTGGCTTCGCCGGTTACGCGCTGTGGCGGTTCAGCCAGGCCATCTACGGCGTGCCGGGCGAGGGCACCGGCGCCGGGCCCCGGGTGAAGTCGCTGGCCCGTGGGCTGGTCTACGCGTTCTTCGCGGTGCTGACGTTCAAGGTTGTCACCGGCCAGCACACCAACCAGAAGGCGCAGCAGCAGGACATCACGGCGTCGGTCATGCATCACACCGGCGGCCAGTGGCTGGTCGGCATCATCGGCCTGATCATCGTGATCATCGGTGCGGCGCTGGTCATCGAGGGCATCCGGCACAAGTTCATGAAGCAGCTGATGACCGGGCAGATGAGCCCGCGCACCAGGCAGACCGTACGGCGGCTCGGCATGGTCGGCACTACCGCCCGCGGGCTGGTCTTTGCGCTGGCCGGGGCGCTGGTCATCGACGCGGCGGTAACGTTCGACCCGTCGAAGGCGGGCGGCCTGGACAAGGCTCTGCACACGCTGCGCAACCAGCCGTTCGGCGAGTTCCTGCTCATCCTGGCGGCGCTGGGCCTGATCGCGTTCGGCGTCTACGGCCTGACCGAGGCGCGGTGGCGCCGGGTCTGACCGCACCGAATTGACCGCGAGCCGCGGTCGGCACCCTCCCCCCGGGGCCGGCCGCGGCCTCGCATTCCCGGGGCCGGCCGATCCCGGAAACGGGCCACGAATAGCCATCATCCAGGCAGGTCCGCCCGAACTCACCGGGCGGCCCGGGAATGCACCTAACCACATTATTTATCCCGCCCCGCGGCGGGCATGAGACTCCCTTGACCCGTCCCGATATCCCGGCGGCCCGCCATTACTGAGTGTAATGTTGCCGTCACAATCGGCCCGGCGACAAGGAGTCAGAATGCACCTGCTTAGAGCGAAGATTGGTGCCGCGAGCGGACTGGCCTGCGTGGCCGCACTGGTGCTCGGCGCGGTGCCCGCCGCGGCCAGCACGCACTCGCCCAGCAGGCCGGTCACCGGGCCTGAGGTCGTGTACGGCGCGGTGCACGGCAAGGCGGCCAACGCCAGCGCACCGCGCATCCCGCTGCGGCTGTGGGGCCTGGTGCATACCAGCGACCCGACGTTCGTGCTGGGGAACGGGAACGGCAAGGGCAGCCGCCGCCACACGCTGCGCACCCGGGCGGGCCGGCTCACCGTGCTGATCACCGGGAAGGCCACCCACGTGCAGCATGCCAACCCGCGGACGTGCCGGGAGTCGTTCGCCCAGCGGCAGCGGTTCCGCGTGCTGGGCGGCCAGAGCACCGGCGCGTTCGCCGGGGCGTCCGGCCCGGGCGCGGTGCAGATCTACTTCGCCGCGTTCGCGCCCCGGTACCAGCACGGGCCGAAGAGAGGCCAGTGCGACTTCGCCAGCAACACGCCGGTGAACCGGGGCGCGGTAGCACGCTTCCTGGCCAGCATTGTGCTGACCAGGCACCGGTAGCCACCGGCCCCGGCCAGGCCCGGGCAGGCCAGCTAGTCCACATCGGGCCAGGCTCCCCCGCAGCATGCCGGGGAGCCTGGCCCGGGTACGATCAGCGAAATTTCCGGGCCGGCCAAACTTGTAAGCTTAGCCTTATAAGGTTAGCCTTAGGATATGAGCCAGGACCCGGATATCGCTGACCTCGCCGCGGCGCTGCGGGCGAGCATCGGCCTGCTGCTGCGGCGGATGCGCCAGGTGCGGCCGGACGGCGAGCTGAGCCTGCCGGAGAGTTCCGCCCTGACCCGGCTGGACCGCACCGGGCCGGCCACGGCCAGCGCACTGGCCCGGGTGGAGCAGATCAGCCCGCAGTCGATGGGCGCCACGCTCAGCTCGCTGGAAGGGCGCGGGCTGGTCCAGCGGGCCGCCGACCCACAGGACGGCCGGCGGATCGTGCTGTCCCTGACCGACGCCGGGCGGCGATCGCTGCGGGACAAGCGCAGCGCCCGGACCGAGCAGCTGGCCAGGGCGCTGTCCGCGTCGTTCAGCAGCGCCGAGCTCGACGTGCTGACGGCGGCCGCGCCGCTGCTCGAACGGCTGGCGCAGAACATCTGAGCAGCACTACGGTCGGCACATCTGAGCAGTACCACGGCCGGCCCGGCACCGCCGCCCCGGGCCCGGGCGCTGCTCACTGGGCCGGTCCGGCGATGACCTGCTCGGTGGCCAGATAGATGCCCAGCCCCAGCGGAAGCACGAACGCGAGCAGCCTGAGCATGCCCTCGGGCTCTCACCCGGCCAGGTCAGCGTATCTCGTGCTTGCCCCGTCCGCCGCGCAGCTGGTGCCAGCTCCCGGCCGCGGTGGACGCGGTGGAGTGGTGATTGTTCGTGGCCACCGGGCTGGCCACCGGCGCCGCGGGCGGGCCGGGCGAGAACGCGGCACCGGGCAGCACGGCCTGCGGCGCGGGGACCGGGGCAGCGACCGGGACGGCGCGGCCGTCCACCGGGTCGGCCAGGTAGTCGGCGGGCCGGGTCTCGTCGTAGCCGTCCGGCAGCCGCATGGCCCGGAACACCAGGGTGAGCAGCACGGACACGGCCAGGTTCAGCACCAGCGCGGAGATGGCGATGTAGGTGACGTGCCCGAACACCGGAGCCGCCGAGGCGCCGAAGTGGGCCTGCCCGTTGCCGGGCGCCCGGTACGCCGCGACGGTGCCGTACACCATGGCCACCGCCCACCCGATGATCAGCGCGAAGCGGTGGAACCACCGGGTGTACAGGCTGATCACGATGGCCGGGAAGGTCTGCACGATCCAGATCCCGCCGAGCAGCTGCAGGTTGATCGAGAACGTCCGGTCCAGCTCAAGCGCGAAGCCCAGCGCGCCGACCTTCATGATGAGCGAGATCAGCCGCGCCACCCGCGTTTCCTGGGCCGGGGTGGCCGCGGGCCGCAGGAACTCCTTGTAGATGTTGCGGGTGAACAGGTTGGCCGCGGCGATCGACATGATCGCGGCGGGCACGAGTGCGCCGATCACGATGGCCGCGTCGGCGATGCCAGCGAACCAGGCCGGGAACATGTGCTTGAACAGCAGCGGCACGGACAGCTGCGCGTTGCCGCCCGCCGCCTTGACGCCGGCGTTCACGGCCGGTACCGACCGGGCCAGGTAGCCGAACAGCGCGATCAGGCCGAGTACCAGCGTGTAGGCGGGCAGCAGGGCCGCGTTGCGCCGGATCACGTTGCGCTGCCGGGCTGCGTACACCCCGGTGGTCGCGTGCGGGTACATGAACAGGGCCAGCGCGGAGCCGAGCGCCAGGGTGGCGTAGGCCCATTCGCCGGCCGGCAGCACCACCAGGCTGCCGTACGGCTTGCCGGTCTCCGGGTTGACCGTCTTGAGATGCGCGGCCGAGACGGCGAAGACGTGCCCCCAGCCGCCCAGCTTGGCCGGGATGTAGATGATCGCGACGATGACCGTGAGGTAGATGAGCGCGTCCTTGACGAACGCGATCAGGGCGGGCGCGCGCAGCCCGGCCAGGTAGGTGTACCCGGCGACGATGAGGAACGCGATAATCAGCGGCAGGTCCCGGCCCAGGGCGCTGCCGGTGCTGCCGCTAATCCCGATCACGGTCAGCACCGACTCGATGCCGACCAGCTGCAGCGCGATGTAGGGCATGGTGGCCAGGATCCCGGTCACCGTGACCGCCAGCATGAGCCCCTGCGAGCCGTACCGGCCGCGGGCGAACTCGGCCGGGGTCACGTAGCCGCGGGCCCGGGCCACCGACCACAGCCGGGGGGCGAAGACGAACACGATCGGGAACACCATGATCGTGTAGGACAGCGCGTAGAACCCGGCCGCCCCGGTGGCGTACACCAGCGCGGGCACGGCGATGAACGTGTAGGCGGTGTAGAGGTCGCCGCCGAGCAGGAACCAGCTGATGAACGTGCCGAAACCGCGGCCACCCAGTCCCCACTCGTTCAGGTGCATCGGGTCCTCCGCCGGGCGCCACCGGGCCGCGACGAAGCCGATTAACGTGACAATCAGGAATGAGACGGCGAGGACGGCGAACGCGACCGGGTCGACGTGGTTCATCGCCGTCCCCCGGGCCCGTGCCCGCTATCCAGTGGTGGCCTGCGTCTCAGCAACAGGTGGCAGAGCCAGCACAGGATGGCCACCACCGGCACCCAGCTGAGCTGGTACCAGTAGAAGAACGGGAAGTCGCCCAGTTTCGGCAGGTAGCGCGAGTAGATCGGCACGCACAGCGCGCCGCCGATCGCGACCAGCAGCAGGATCGCGACGGTGCCCCGCAGGACGAGACTCTTGCCCTTGCGCGCGGACTGGCCCATCGGGCCCCCCAGATGTCAAAACGCGCGGCCGTCAGCCCTCGCCCCCTGCGGCCGCCCGCAAAGGTTTGCACCGGTGCGGTGCTCGTCCAATAGTGCCCTGAAACGCTTGCGAAATATGGCTTTCCGGAACAGAAGGACACGGGGCTTGCCAACGTCAGTTGATCGGTATATAACGGTGGTATGAGTGCACGGGCGATGCAAGAGGCGACGTTCCTGATCCTGACCTCGCTGGCCGACAGCAGCCAGCACGGTTACGGGATCATCACCGACGTCGCCGAGATCTCCGGCGGCCGGGTCCGGCTGCGCGCGGGGACGCTGTACACAGCCCTGGACCGGCTCCGGGTGGACGGGCTGGTCGAGGTGGACCGGGAAGAGGTAGTAGAGGGCCGGCTGCGCCGCTACTACCGGCTCACCCCGGACGGAACTAGGCTGCTAGCCGCCGAGGCGGCCCGGCTGCACGCCAACGCCACCGCGGCTATGCGGCGGCTGAGCCCCCTGGGGGTGGTCACATGAACCGCTCGGCGAGCCTGGAGCGCGGGTACCGGCGGCTGCTGGCCTGCTACCCGCGCGCATTCCGGCGGGAGAACGAAGACGAGATTCTCGCGGTGCTGATGGCCACCGCCGAGGCGGGCCGCCGCCGGCCCGGGCTGGCCGTCTCCGCCGACCTGCTCCGCAGCGCGGCGCTGATGCGGCTGCGCCCCACCGTGCCGCGCTCCGCGCACACCGTCCGGGCTGCGGTCAAGCTGATCTACCTGGCCGCCGCGGCCGAGCTGGCCCTGCTGGTCAGCGTGGTGCTCACCGCGGCCAGCGCCAGGGCGCAAGTGCTCAAGATCGCCCCGGCCCACGTGCAAGCCGCGACCGCCCACATCGTGATCGACGAGATTGGGCTGCCGATCGGCATCCTGCTGGTGCTCTTGCTGGCGTGGGCCATCGGGCGGGGCCAGGACTGGGCCCGGCTCGTGCTCAGCGCGTACTTCGGCCTGACCACGCTCAGCATCTTGTTCGCGTTCGCTCAGGACGGGCCTGCGATCGTGCCCGCCGACATGATCGCCAGCGGCGTTTTCTGGCTCGTCCTGCTGGCCGCCGTGGTGCTCATCTTCAACCCGCACTCCGCCCGCTACTACGGGCACGAGCCGGCCCAGCGGCAGTCCGCCTGACCGGCCAGCTCACCGGCCGTATCATCCAGGCCCAGACCCGGGACCCGTCCCGGGGCTGGGCCTTCGCTCGTGCTGCCGGGCCCACCGCCGTGGCGCTGTGCCAGGCTAGCCCCATGGCGAAGCTGACCAGGCCGCTGACCATTGGCTCGACCGTGCTCGGCGTGACCGATGTGGCCCGGGCCCGGGAGTTCTGGACGGCCGCGCTGGGCTACGTGCCCCGCGACGAGCCAGCTGGCACCTGGGCCGTGCTGGTCCCAGCGGACGGCGTGGGCGCCCAGCTGGCCCTGATGCTGAGCGACACCCCGGCCCAGGACCGGCCCCGGGTCCATCTCGACCTGTACGCCACCGACCAGGCGGCCGAGGTGCGGCGGCTGACCGGGCTGGGCGCGCGGGAGGTCGTGGACTGGCCCGGCTATTCCGAAGACGCCGATTTCGTGGTCCTCGAGGACCCGGACGGCAACCGGTTCTGCGTGGTGGACAAGAGCGGCTAGCCGGGACCTCACATTCTGCCGGTCCGGGACGTCTGCCAGGTGTACCCGCGAACCGAGAGGAATCAGATGAGCAGCACGCACACGGTGGCCGGCTCGCCACTGGGGGACCTGACCCTGGTCGCCACCGACGGCCGCCTGGCCGGCCTGTACTTCCCGCACCACTGGTACCGCCCGGACCCGGCCAGCTTCGGCGCCCGGGACGACGCCGGGTTCGGCGCCGTCACCCAGCAGCTCGGCGAGTACTTCGCCGGCCAGCGCGAGGACTTCGACCTGCCGCTCGACCCGCGCGGCGACGGATTCCAGCAGCTGGTCTGGACGCTGATCAGCCGCATCCCGTACGGGCAGACGGCCAGCTACGGCGACCTGGCCCGGCAGATCGGCGACGGCGTGCTGGCCAAGGACGTCGGCCAGGCCGTCGGCCGCAACCCGCTGTCCGTGATCGTGCCCTGCCACCGGGTCGTCGGCCAGGACGGCCAGCTGACCGGGTACGCCGGCGGCCTGACCCGGAAGCGGTTCCTGCTCGATCTGGAGCAGCGGGCCGGCCAGCTCTGGTGACCGGCAAACCGCCGTTCGAGGCCGTGGTGGCCCAGCACGGCCCGATGGTGCTGCGGGTGTGCCGGGCCGTGCTGGGCTCGGCCGGCGCCGACGCCGACGACGCCTGGTCGGAGACGTTCCTGGCCGCGCTCCGGGCCTACCCGGGGCTGCCCGCGGACGCCAACGTCGAGGCGTGGCTGGTGACCATCGCGCACCGCAAGGCGATCGACGTCACCCGGGCCGCGGCCCGCCGCGCCGTCCCGGTCCCGGATCTGCCCGAGGACCCGGCCCGGGCCCACCCTGACCGGCCCGACCTGGACCTCCGCGCCGCCCTGGCCGCCCTGCCGCGCAGGCAGCGGGAAGCGGTCGCCTACCACTACCTGGCCGGCCTGCCGTACCGCGAGGTCGCCGCGATCACCGGCGGCAGCGCCGACGCCGCCCGCAAGGCCGCGTCCGACGGCATCGCCCGCCTCCGACTCAGCTATCCGGATGGAGAATTCTGATGAACGCCCCTACTCACCCGCGGCCACCGGCGGTGCGCGCTGCGCTCCCGGTGACCGGCACGGAGCTTCGCGCCCTGCACGGCCGGCTGGCCGCCCAGGCTGACGCGGCGGGCCTGCTCGACGTGGCCTACCGCACCGTGGACACCCCGGTGGGACGGCTGCTGCTGGCGGCCACCCCAGCTGGCCTGGTCCGGGTGGCCTTCGCCAGCGAGGATCACGACACGGTGCTGGCCGCGCTGGCCACCCAGATCAGCCCGCGGATCCTGAACGCCCCGCAGCGGCTGGACGACGTGGCCCGGGAGCTCGACGAATACTTCAGCGGCGCCCGGCACCGCTTCGACCTGCCGCTGGACTTCCAGCTGGCGACCGGGTTCCGCCGGGCCGTACTGCGTGAGCTGCCCCGCATCGGTTACGGCCAGACGGCCAGCTACGCCGCGGTGGCCGCCGCGGCGGGCAGCCCGCGGGCCGTCCGCGCCGCGGGCACCGCCTGCGCGACCAACCCGCTGCCGGTGGTGGTGCCGTGCCACCGGGTCATCCGGGCTGACGGCTCACCCGGCCGCTACCGCGGCGGGCCGGCCGCCAAGCAGCTGCTGCTCAGCCTGGAGGCGGCATGACGGCCAGCAACCCGTGGCGGCAGCGGGTCGGCGCCGCCGACTGGGACCAGATCAGCGCGGACCTCAGCGACTACGGCTGTGCGCTCACCCCGCAGCTGCTGACCCCGGGCGAGGCGGCTGAGATCGCGGCCCTGTACGGCCAGGACGACCGGTTCCGGGCCACCATCAGCATGGGCCGGCACCGGTTCGGCGAGGGCGAGTACCGCTACTTCCGGCGGCCGTTCCCGGAGCCGGTCGAGCAGCTCCGCCAGGCGCTCTACCCACGGCTGCTGCCGGTCGCCCGGGACTGGTCCGGCAAGCTCGGCCGGCCCGCGCCGTGGCCGGGCACGCTGGACGAGTGGCTGCGCAGGTGCCACGCCGCCGGGCAGGACAAGCCCACCCCGATCCTGCTCCGCTACCAGCGGTACGGCTGGAACGCCCTGCACCGCGACCTGTACGGCGACCTGGTCTTCCCGCTGCAGGCCGTGATCAACCTGAGCCGCCCCGGCACCGACCACACCGGCGGTGAGTTCCTGCTGGTCGAGCAGCGGCCGCGGGCCCAGTCCCGGGGGACGGCCGTGCTCATCCCGCACGGGCACGGCCTCATCTTCACCACCCGGGACCGGCCGGTCCGGTCCGCGCGGGGCTGGACGGCCGCCCCGGTCCGGCACGGCGTGTCGGTGATCCGGTCCGGCCAGCGGTTCACTCTCGGCCTGGTCATGCACGACGCCGCCTGATCCGCCGCGCTCCGCGCGACCCGGTGCCGGACGGCCCGGTACCGGCCGGGCGCGAGTTCAGGCCAGCAGGCGTTCGGCCAGCAGAACAGCGCCGATCACGGTCATGGCCGCGCCGGAAAAGCGGGTGACCGCGGCTGCGGCGCCGGGGCGGGTGCGCAGGACCTTCCGCGCGGAGGAGCCGAGGCCGAGGTAGAAGGCGGCGCAGGTGAGCGTGAAGACCAGGCCGAGCAGGCCGAGCTGGGCGGGCAGTGGCCAGCTCCCGCGCGGGGTGGCGAACTGGGGGGCCACGGCCAGGAAGAGCAGCAGGCCCTTGGGGTTGAGGCCGCTGACGCCGATGCCCCGGATCAGCAGGGCCCGGCTGGTGCTGGCCGGCGGTCCGGCCGCGGCCCCCGGCGGGCCGGCCGCGGCCCCCGGCGGCGCCGCCGCGGCGGCCGGCGGCGCGGGCCGGGCGAACGTCCGGGCGCCGTGCCACGTCAGGTACAGGCCGCCGGCCACGGTGAGCGCGGTGAGGACGTCCGGGGTGCGCGTGACCAGGGCGCCGACCCCGGCCGCGACCACGGCCGTGAGCGTGGCGTAACCGATGGCCAGGCCGCCTACGGCCGCGACTACGGAACCGCCACGCAGGCTGGTGCTGACGGAGAATGCCCAGTCCGGGCCGGGCACGACGATGAGCAGGAAGGCGACTACCCAGAACGCGGCGATGGAGCTGGCAGCCATGGAAAGTGCTCCCTCCGAAACGGCTTCTGGGAGGAAACTATCCGCGGTTGGCCAGAATGTGTTGCCAAGTATTATGGCTAAAGGGCGTGATCGTGGAAGAATATGCGTCATGGATGCCGTGGACCGCAAAATTCTTGCCGCGCTCCAGCAGGACGGCCGCCTGACCGTCACCGAACTGGCCGCGCAGGTCGGGCTCAGCATCTCGCCGTGCCATCGCCGGCTGCGCGAGCTGGAACGCAGCGGGGCGATCCGCGGTTACCGGGCCGTGGTGGACGCGGATGTGCTGGGCCTGTCCTTCGAGGCGCTGGTGTTCGTCACCATGCGCCAGGAGGATCGCGAGACCTTGCTGGGCTTCGAGGAGGGGGTGGCCGGCATCCCGCAGGTGGTCCAGGCGCAGCGGCTGTTCGGCGACCCGGACTACCTGCTCCGCATCGTGACCACCGACCTGGCCGCCTACCAGCGCCTGCAGGACGAGAAGCTGTCCGCGCTGCCCGGGATGCAGCGGATGACCTCCACGCTGGTCATGAAGCGGATCGTGCAGGACCGCCCGCTGCCCGCGTAGCCGGGTCCCGCAGCCACCCCGCTACCCGCCTCGCCAGGTCCGGCAACCACCCTTAGCCCAGGTCCTTGATCATCGTGTCGGACTGAGCGCCGGAAGAGTCCACGACCCGGTAGCCCTCGGACAGGTACAGCCGCTGGGCGTGGTTCTTCCGCTCCACGCTGAGGCTGATCTGCGTGATGCCGCGGGCCTGCGCCTGGCTGGCCACGGCCCGCAGCAAGGCCCGGCCCACGCCGCGGCGGCGCCACGGCCCGGCCACCCCGATGGTCAGCTCGGGCACGTCCGGAGCCACGAAACCGTAGCCCGGATCGGTCCCGGGCAGGAAGCGGATCCAGGCCGCGCCCACCGGCTGGCCGGCCACCTCAGCCACCACGCCGAGGTCGGTGCCGCGCGGCCAGCCGCTTATGTAATGGGCGGTGGCCGGGGCGGACAGAATGCGCGCGCGGCTGACCGGCTTCCATTCCGCGGACCAGTTGGCCGCCTCGACGAGCATGTCGGCCAGGAATGTGGCGCCACCCGGGGCGGCCGGCCGGATGGTCCACGGCGCGCCGGTCAACTGCCTATCCCCGGGCTCAGTATCTGCTCGCGGAGGATGTCCGCGTGGCCGCAATGCTGGGCGAATTCGCGCAGCGCGTGCAGGTAGACCCAGCGCAGCGGCAGCGGCCCCAGCCGGTGGCCGCGCAGCACGTCATCCAGGCCCAGGCTGGCCGTGGCCCGGCGGGACGCCTGGCACACCCGCTCGTGTCCGCGGCGGACGGATTCGATGCTGTCCCGCGGGGTGAGGATGAACGCGTCGGCGGCGCTCGGCGGCAGGCCCATGTCCTGGCGCGGGCGCCCGGTGACCGCCTCGCCAAACCACACCTGCTCGGCGTAGCTGGCGTGCTTGACCAGGCCGAGCAGCGTGGTCTGGGAGCGGA
Organism: uncultured Actinomycetes bacterium; assembly: GCA_963834515.1. Classification (GTDB taxonomy): domain Bacteria; phylum Actinomycetota; class Actinomycetes; order Streptosporangiales; family Streptosporangiaceae; genus RYN-230. The sequence continues at coordinate 117,290 of CAWICB010000008.1, forward strand.
CCAGGCGGCGGCGGGCCTGCTCCTCGGTCAGGCCGTCGAGGCACGCGCGCAGCGCGGCCCGGTGCTCGTCGAGGAACGTCTCGAACTGAACCTTGAGCGGTTCCGCGGTCACCTCGAAAGACGTCAGCCCGGATGGAGTAGCCACCACGGGAGTATCACACGCGACTGTGTTCGGCGCTTATCAGCTTTCTATTTCGGTTAGCGCAGGTTTGACCTGAACTGGGCAGTCAATGTGGCGCGCCATTGCGTGTTTCGCTTCCTGAGGCGAGTGCGGCTCAGTATTATTACCGCTGCTTTGCCTCTGGTTAGCAACCGCGTTGCCACGTGTTATTGCTGCGCCAAACCCCGGAACAGGTGCCAGGTTGACCGCGTGCGATACGCCAGGCCGGACACCGTCCGGCCGGCCGGGACCAGCCCCGAGCGGCTCCCGGCCGCGTATTTACGTGCATATCGGCGAGCCGAAGACGGGCACGTCGTTCCTGCAGCGCGCGCTGTGGGGCAATCGCGCCCGGCTGGCCGCCCAGGGCGTGACGCTGCCCGGCTACAGTCACCGGGACCATAACCGGGCCAGCCGGGACCTGCGCGAGGCGCCGCGGGAGGCCTCGGACCCGTCCGACCCGTGGGCTGGCGAATGGGACGTGCTGACCGGCCAGGCGCTGCGCGCCCCCGGCGTGGCCGTGATCTCGGACGAGATCCTGGCTGCCTGCCACCCCGGGCAGGCCGACCGCGCCGTCCGGTCCCTGCTGGCCGCCGACGTGCACGTCATCCTGACCGTCCGGGATTTCGCCACCGTGCTGCCCGCCGAATGGCAGGAACGGGTGAAGTGCCGCGGCACCGCGCCCTGGGCGGACTGGCTGGACGAGGTGGCCAGCGCCGCGCCAGCCGCTGACCGGCGCAAGCGATCGTGGTTCTGGGCCGTGCACGACACGCTGGCCATTCTCGGCATGTGGTCGCAGCACATCCCGCCGGACCATGTGCACGTGATCACCCTGCCGCCGTGCGGCCCAGCGGACGTGCTCTGGGCCCGGTTCGCGTCCGTGCTGGGCATTGATCCCGGGCCGGCCGACCTGGCCGGAGCGCACCTGAATCCGTCGCTGGGGCCGGCCGAAGCCGAGTTTCTCCGCCAGGTGAACGAGGCCCTGCCGGCGGACGTGCCGGACTGGTTCTACACCCGGGACATCAAGCGCATCCTGGCCCTGGATCTGCTCCGCGCCCGGCCGGCCCAGGCCCCGCTGGCCTTGCCGCCCGGCCGGGCCGGGTGGGTGCTGGACCAGTCGGCGATCCTGGTTGAGGGGCTGCGCGACGCCAAGTACGACATCGTGGGTGACCTCGGCGAACTCGTTCCGCAGCCGGACCGGCTGGCCGGGGGCTACGCCTCCTGCACCGGGATGCCCCTTAGCCAGGCCGCCGGGCAGGCTGCCGGGCGAGCTGCCGGGGAGGCTGCCGGACACGCCGCCGGGCAGCTGGTGGACGCGGCCGTGCACGCCACCGCCGCGCTGCTGCATCACATGTACCTGGAGCAGACCGGCTCCGCCGCCCGGCCGCCGCGGCCGGCGGCCGGGCTCCGGCAGCTGCCCAGCCGATGGGAGTGGACCGTGCTGAACGGCGCCTGGACCAGGCGGGTGCTCCGCCGGGCCAGCCACCGCCCGTCGGTCCGGTGGGTGCGCGTGCTGATCTGGCGCGTGCTCATGCGCCCCGCCGCCCAGCAGCGCTGACCGGCGTCCGCCGGGTAGCTTCGGGCCGGCCTGGGCCGACGCAAGCTGAGCTGGCCGGGCAACGTCCCGGGCACGTGCCGGCCAGTCGCCGACGATAGGCGGGCGTCCCGGTGAGCCATCGTCAGGCACCAGCGATGGTGGCGAGCAGGCGCAGGGCTGAAGGCACAGCTTGGCGCGGGTGACGAATCGAACTCGGACTGTCAGCTCTGGAACGGGTGCGGCCCTGCCGCTCGCCAGCGCTTGCCCCGTTCGGTATCAGTATGATAGCATATTTACAGATGATCGGGTAACCGGCGGCACAGCCTCACAGGAGGCATCCCGATGAACGCACCCAACGACAACACCGCTCCCCAAGGCCTGCGCGGGTGGTGGCTATCTTCCCCGCGATCCGGCATGCACCGCCTGATCAGCCCATGGGAGTACCGCCACCTGCGTTTCTCTGGGGTCACGCGTATTGCCGGTGGCAGTGTCGCGGCCGGCGCGGGCGCCGTGTGCCTCTCGTACGGCGTCTACGATTGGGCAGCCTTCTTCCTGGTTCTTGGGACGCTGAATCTCGCGGGTGGCTGCTGGTACCTCACAGTCGCTCGCTCCGCATCTGCCCCGACCTGAGCCTGATCAGACGCCTGCCGGGCAACGATGGCCGTGCTCACGGCCCGTCCGGTAGCCGGTCATGGGGCACGGGGGCACACCGAGCACCCTCAGCTCCATCCGGACCGCGCCTATCTGTCAGCGCGGGTGCGCCGAACGCGGCCGGCTCATCGCCGCCGGGATGAGCAAGCTGGCCGACACTGAACGCCGCCGGCCCAAGAGCTCATCGGGCACGCAGCTGGCAGCCAAGGCGAAGCGGGCTCCATGACGATAGCGGCGCAGACTCTGGATCATGCGCGAGGCTCGGATTGGTCCCGTGAGCGACCGTGAGTGCCCTGTCTTGCCGGCCGATCGGGCACGTCACGGCCACGGCCGTACCCACCTAGCCGACCCCGTGTGACGACCCCTCTTGACAGTCACCTATCAAAGTGATATCAATTTGATAGGTGACCGGAGTAACCGGACACCGGAGGCCTGAGGAGGCATCCCATGTATGCACAGACTGACAACCTCGCTCCCTCGTCGTGGCCGTCCGCCGCAAGGCCGACGCGCGCCACCCTGCGAACCCGCCCGCGCATCCAGCGCACCCTCATCCGGTCCTGGGAGTACATCCGGCCCGTCCGGGTCACCATCCTGACCATCCGGCTGCTGGTCGTGCTGTGGCTGATCGCCCTCGGCGCGCTGCTGATGTCGGCAGGCCACGCCTGGGGCTGGATTCTGTTCCCTGCCGCCGTGGCCGTGTGTGCGGTTAGCGTCTGGGTGTTCTCCACCGCCGCGAAAGGGATGGCCCGCAGTTGAGGAATGAGTGCCCGCCGGCGGTCACCACGATGACGAGCGCGATCGACGCGCAGCTCACAATCGAGTACGGCGGCCGGGACGATGACGACCGCCAGGCGGGCGCGCTGGTCCCGGCGGGCTAATTGCCCGGGAGACCGAATACCGCCAGAAACGATCAGGGCCCAGATCCAGGCTTCTTACCCTGGCCTGGGCCTTCTCGCGTGGAAGGGGTGACGAGAATCGAACTCGCACTATCGTCGCTGGTCCGGTTGCTGCGCCTTGGTGCGGCCACGGTGGCGTGTGGCACGTACGTAGCACGCCGCGATCCAGGCGGTACTACGGATAGATGACTTCCCGCGGTCCCTTCGTGTCGTGCATAGTCCAGAGCAGCTCGGCGAGATGTTCGGGGTCGACGGTAGGCATCTCCCAGACCGGGTCGCCCGCAGCTCTGGCCTTCTCCATCTCGGCGTGGAAGGCACTGTTCTTGATGGCTGCCCCGATGTAGAGCATGCCGACGTAGACGCCTTTCTCGGCTACCTCGGCATGCAGGGCTTGCAGGTAGTTGCGCTGGGCGGCTTGTGCGGGACTGGGGCCGCTCATGTTCGGCAGGCCGTGCACGGTGCTGCCGCCCTGCGCGGTCAGGATGGCGCCGTCCGCCCGCTCGAGCATGTGCGGCAGGAACTCCTGCACGAGTGCCAGCATCGTGTAGAAGATCAGCGGCATGAAGTTCTGGGCGTGCTGTGGGGTCAGGTTGGCTGCGGAAACGAACCCGGTGGCTGGGGTGGGTGCATAGTAAAGGGCGTCGAGGTGGCCGGCCTTAGCGCGAATCTGCTCGGCCAGCCGGGGCGTGGCACCGGTGTCGGATAGGTCGGCTGTGACGACGTGCGCGGTTGCCCCGGCACTGGTCAGATCCTTCGCCAGACGGTCAAGTGGCTCCGAGTGGCGAGCCACCAGCGTGACGGCGTAACCCTCTCGCGCGTAGTGGCGGGCGACAGCCTGGCCGAGGCCGGGTCCAGCTCCGAACACAGCGATGGATTTGGGCACAAGAATGCTCCGATAGGTAGTTCGACCACTACACCGAACTACCTAAGGTCACACTTACCCTGCCGTCAAGTGATCGCGAGACGCGTCGGCCTTTCGCCCGAATGTGTTCGGAGCTGGGCGCATCTGGATCCACCGCGGCAGCATCGCGGTCGGGTCGGCGCGCATGCCGTAGGACAGGACCACCGGGTGACCCTTCAAGCCGCCCACCATTCCCGCCACCCGCGGCACCGGGAGCCTGGGGGTAGGGCCGGGCGGGCGGCGGGATGCCGACGCTGTAGCGGGCGCGGGTGAGGCCGAGGCGGAAGGCGTAGCGGTGGTTGCCGGGGGGCCGGACCCGGCGGGCCCAAGCGTCGGCCAGTGCCTCGGCCAGCCGTCCTGCGTTCGCGCGAGATCGGCCCGAGCCGCTTGAGGACTTCAAACCCGCGCTTTCATCGTGCACTACTTGCGCAGTGGTCTGAGGCCCGCGCGGACCTCTTCGGAGAAGACCTGCGGCTGTTCCCAGGCCGCGAAGTGCCCGCCTTTGTCGAGCTCGTTGTAATAGATAAGGTTGTGATACGCCCGCTCTGTCCAGCTCCGCGGCGCCTGGTAGTTCTCGCCAGGAAAGACGCTCACGGCAGCCGGGACGGAGACGTCGGCGTCGTTATAGAGGCTGAGCTTATTTTCCCAGTACAGGCGGGCCGAAGAAACCCCGGTGTTGGCCAGCCAGTAGAGCGTGATGTTGTCCAGGACGTCGTCCCGGGTGAGGTCGCCTGCGGGATGCCCGTGGTGGGTGTGCCCCAGCACGGCCGAGGTGACCGGCGCCGCCGGCTGGCCCCAGCCGTCACCGTGGTCAAGAAGCCAGGCGGCCAGGCCGACGGGGGAATCCGCCACTCCGTACAGCGTCTGCGGGCGCGTCCCCATCATGAGCGCGTAGGCGCGCCGCCTCGTATACAAGGTGTGCAGCTGCTCGTACGCGCGTCTTTCGTCGGCTGACAGGCCCGATGGCGGCGGGTCGCCGCACTGGAGCGCCTTGGCGACGTCGGGCGGAACCGTGCCGGGGAAGTTGACGTGAATGCCGAGCAGCTCGGGGGGCGCCTGGTGCCCCATCACATTTGTGATGGCCCCACCCCAGTCGCCGCCTTGCGACACGAATTGTGGGTATCCGAGGCGCTTCATCAGCACTACCCAGGCACGCGCGATGCGGGCCGGGTCCCAGCCGGTGGCGGCCGGCTTGCCCGAAAAGCCGTAGCCCGGCATCGACGGGATCACTAGATGGAACGCGTCCGCTGCGCTCGCGCCGTGTGCCGTGGGATTGGTCAGCGGCTCGATGATCTTCAGCTGCTCGATGATGGATCCGGGCCACCCGTGTGTGACGATCAGCGGCAGCGCGTCCTGGTGCTGGGAGCGGACGTGGATGAAATGAATGTCTAGCCCGTCGATCTTGGTGATGAAGTTCGGCAGTTCGTTTAGCTTCGTCTCGCACCTGCGCCAGTCATAGTCGGTCCCCCAGTAGCGCGCGAGCTCCTGCGTCATCGCGAGCGGCACTCCCTGGGAGTCATCGGTGACCGTCTCGCGCTCGGGCCACCTGGTCGCGTTGACCCGCCTGCGCAGCTCGGTCAGCTCCGCTTCCGGAAAACCGACCTGAAACGTGTGAACGGCGGTGTTGTCGCTGCTCGTCTGCTGCGTGGCCTCAGTCATGACTACGTTCCTCCGTCCTGCGGACTAGACACCGGCCGTGCCGGGCATGACGCTGATGTCCCCGGTTGCGTCCGTGGCCGAACTGGCGCTGGCCTGGAATTCATGATCTGCGACATACGGCAACGCGTCCGCGGCGGCGAGCGGCGCGGGCCTGCGAGACCTGATAGCCCGGATGGGCCACGACAGCGAGCGCTGCCATGATCTATCAGCACGAGGCGCACGGCGCGGACAAGTCGATCACCCGTGCGATCGACACTCACTAATGGCACGGCGATCACGCCCCAACCTGCGGTGGTCCGGAGCGATCCGGGGGCTCCGGCTTCACCCAGATTCGGCTGTGTCGCGGAGCGCGGTTGATCTGTGGGAGCTGTTCGGCCTCGGCGGCAGGCGCTGGGCGCTGGGACGCTCACCACCTGCGCTAGGTGCTGGGCCCCGCTAGCTGACCACGGGAGCGCTTCTCGTGCTGTGCGGCGAGTATCTGGGCAGCGGCAACCACCAAAGCCGTAAAACAGAGAGGCGCGAATAGGAGCAGCGCGGGACCACCCGGGGCGAACGTGGCCACCGTCATCATGGCGAGCGCAATGACCACACATCGGCGGGCCTTGGCTGCATGGCTCATCGCCGGCCGCCCCTGCGCGCAGGCCGGGTTGCTCGGCGGCTGGTCGGCGATCTGCCTGCCGGGGATACCGGCGGTGACTGCGGCCAGTTCCGCATAGGTCCGCGACGCGAATGCCTGGCCTACCCGCGCATCAAACTCGTCTTTGGTAACCCGACCATGCACAAACGCAGCCTTGAGCATGTCGATTACGTGCTCGCGGTCAGCATGAGACGCCCTGAGGTGGCTGCGGCCCGCCGCGGCTGCCGCCATCTGGTCCTCCGGCTCTGCTGGCACCGGCGCCTCCCCCCAGCACGGTGCAGCGAAGCCTAGCGCGGTGGCGCTATGGTGGCCAGCCCCGCAGCCGCGACGACCGAATGGTGGGGCGGGCCCGCTGACTCCGTTTGCGAACCTGGAGAGGATGACGAGAATCGAACTCGCACTATCAGCTTGGGAAGCGCAGCGGTTACGGCTGCCAGGGCGCTGACCTGGCGTCCCTGGCGGTCCCGAGTGACCCTGGTTGACCCCTCATCACCCTGGCTAATGGGACGGCGATCATGCGCCGGCTTCCGTCTCTCCGAGACGGGCCTGGGCTGCTATCCGTGGCCTGCTCTTCCCCCGCCCTCCTCGTAGCTGCCCGCCCTTGGCTATGGCCACCGTCGGCTCTGTCTCGCTCGCCGCCGGGACCAACAGTTGGTCACGGCCTTGCCGGCGACTGCCTGCCCTGGTCCCCCGGGCCGCGCGGGGGGCCGGCGGCACGGGCGAGGTCGCCAAGGTCGGGGGCTGCCTTTGCGAGGTCGGGCCCGCGGCACTTGGCGCACCTGGCCGGAGTAGCGTGAGCCAAGGCCGCCTGGTTGACAGGGTTGCAAGATTCAAACCGTCAAAAAGGGAGAACCGCCATGTCCGAAAACGAAACAGAAAACGAAACACCCGTCAGCGACACGCTCCTGGTGATGACCGCCACGTCGCTGGATAACAGCGACCTGAGCCTCCGCGAGCTCATGATCGCCCGGATCGCCGCCCTAGTCGCGCTAGACGCATCCGCCGCTTCCTACGCGCTCAACGCCATACCGGCAGCAGACTCAGGCATCACCGTCGATGACGTAGAAGATGTTCTCGTCGCGGTGGCGCCCGTCGTGGGTACCGCCCGCATCGTCTCAGCGACGGCGAACATCGCCGAGGGACTAGGGATCGTGATCGCCATGGCCGAAGCTGAACTCGAGGAGGAGGAACTCGAGGCCGAGGCGGAGAACTAAGGGGACCCCATTACCGGCGGTGTTACTAGCCGAATGATCCGGCCGGTAACACCGCCAAGGCCGATCCGCGTGGCGGCGGGTGATACCTCCCCGACCTGCGCGCCCGTATAGGCTACCGTCGAGACCATCTCCTCCGAGGAGACTTGCCGCAGTGCCTACCCATGGGCTGCGCGCACCCCCGGGGTCTACGGCACGCGGGCCGCAGCGGAGCAGGTGATCGTGCCGTTCCTGCGCGAGCATCTGTCGATCTTCGTCAAGGACGGGCCGGGAGCCCTGGCGTTCCCGGGGCGATGGGCGGCCCGCTGCGGCGGGGCAACTTCGACAAGATGTCCGCCTGGCCCCACGCGGTGCGGTCGGTCGGTGCCGAACGTCTGCATTTTCACGATCTGCGGCATATGCGCAACACGTTCGCCGCGTCCAGCGGGGCAGGCCTGCGGGATCTCATGGCGCGAATGGGCCACGACAGTGAACGCGCGGCCATGATCTACCAGCACGAGGCGCGCGACGCCGACAGGCCATCACGATCGCGATCGACTCACACGTCCGGGCCGAGCAGGGTGGCGACGAGGGCGACGACGGCCAGGCCGGCACGCTCGCGCCCGTGGGCTAATGGCACGCTAATGCCGGGGGCGCTGACCAGGTGTCCCTGGCGGTCTCCGAGCGACCGTGGCTGCCCTCGTCACCCAGGTTAATGGCCCGCTAATGGCCCGGCGATCATGGGCCGACGTGGCGTGGTTCGGGGCGCTTTATGCCCTGCTCCTCCCCCGTCGCCTGCGTCCGAGTGAGCTTCGGCTTGTACAAAGCGACAGATGGCTGCCACCATCCTTGGACATTTCGCCGAGCTATACGTGCGGCATAGGTATTACGGCGCGTCTGCTGACCGTAAACATATGGCACAAGTTCAGGCAGCCCATTCTGTCCTGAGGTGCGCTGGCGAGGTGCGGTGCTGATTGCCTTGATTGCGGGCATGATCTTCTCTTCCCTGCCATGCCGCCCGCTGCTGACCGCATGAGCTGAATACGATCACGCGAGTCCCCTGCGAGTCGCAGACCCTGGTCCTCGTTCGTACCTCCGGGTGGGCCTCTGGTGACTCGGAGTGGGTGTCTTCCAGTCTACTTGAGATGTTCACGCAGTTCGGTTCAAGATCCGCATTACGACCTCTACGTCCAGGACCGGCCCCCTGGAGGCTCCCAGACGCCCGCGGCCGAGGCCCTGCGCCATGCCCTAAAATATGGCGGGCTGTAATGGCATCGTGACCAGAGCCAGATGTCCCGCTCCCGGTAGCGCCACTGCAGGGAGAAGTCACGTGGCTGCGCTCGGCGACCTGATCATTATTTGCGCCGTCGGCCTCGTCATTGCCGTCCTCTCCCTCGTGCTGTCGAAGACGCCAGCGACGCTGCCGTTTGCCCGCCGCGTGCCCTCTTCCCGGCCATCCGCAACTGCGCCAAGACGCGGACGCCGGGTTCCTTCACGACCGGGGCTTCCTGTTCCCTTCACGACCGGGGCTTCCTGTTCCGCAGGCGTGTCTGGTTCGCCAGGACATGCTGCCCGCCAGACAGTATCGACGGCCCCCACCACTGCCAGCTCGCGACCGCTCAGGGACAGCACCCAGTGCCTGTCGCCCGGTCAGGCCCCGGGTCAGGTGGTGGTTCGAGGATTCCTTCTACTGGGGGTCAGGTACCTATTCGCAGCGCGACGTCCTAGCGCTGATCCGGGACCGCCAGCGCCGGCCACTCAGCGCCTGGACCGCGCTCACATGCTGCTCAACGTCGACGAAGGCCGAGAGCAGCGGCCACGGGACAGCGTCAGCCCATCCCCCCGCGAAGTCCGCCGTGCAGTCTACGAACGAGACGGCGGCCAATGCGCCGAGTGCGGCAGCAATTCGATCTTCAATATGACCACCTCCTGCCGGTGGCCTTGGGCGGCGCCACGACGGTCAACTACCTCCAGCTGCTTTGCGGAGGCTGCAACCGCACGAAGGGCGCTGACCTGTAGGACGTATCGCGTACGGTGCCCTCCGGCTGAGCCGACGGTTTTGCAGACCATGACGGCCCAGCCCAGCACAGCATGCCTGAACAAGACATAAGAGGCGGCTCTGATCGTGGGAGTCGCGCTCATCCCGCATATATCCCGCACCGAACGGCGAGCAACCATCTGATCGTAGATCTGCGGGCGTGCTCACGATCCGCTGGCATGGCGCTGACGTGCTGGGATGTCGCGCACTGTTGTGCGATAGGACTCAGCGCTTGGCGTCACCGTGGGGCCAGAATCAGCCCAGCACAGCAGGCCAGAAAGCTCGATCCATCTTTCTAGAAATTCATTGCTAGTTTTAAGCTACTGGCGTAACGTGGTCAACAGAGCCTGGAGTAGCCAGCCCCGCAGGTCACAGGAGGCATTCTCATGGACGCACCGACTGACAACGCCGCTCCCTGAGGTGGCCCAGGTGCTCGCCGCGGTTGGCATTGCCGTATGCGTCGGCGTTGTCGTGGTCGTGTGGGTGGCCGGTGCGCTGTACAACGCCTTCCGTTCTCCGCATAACGCCTCTCATGCTCCGCGTGAGCGGACCCCGAGCCAGCCCGGGTCGACAGCGCTCATCGTCGTGGCAGCGGGGTGTGCGGGCCTGGTGATTGTCAGCCGTGGCCACTTTGATGGCCTGGCCGTGGGGGGCTCGTGGGTTCGGGTCCTCGGGCTTGCCGTGCTGGTCGCTTCGACCGTATTCACGCTGTGGGCCCGGTTCTCGCTCGGCACCATGTGGAGCGTGGCGCCCCAGGTTAAAGATGAGCACCGGCTCCGCACTCACGGGCCGTACGCAGTGACACGTCATCCGATCTACACCGGTCTGCTCGGCATGATGCTCGGCGCCACGCTGCTCAGCGGGGTCGGTCAGTGGATCGTGGTCTTCCCGGTCGGCCTGATTATCTTCGAAGTCAAGATCCGCATGGAAGAGCACCTGATGCTGGCGACCTTCCCCGAGCAGTACCCTCGGTACCGTCAACAAGTGCCTCAACTCGTCCCCGGTCTGTACGCACTGCATCAACGCCACTCCCCCAGCTTGTAGCCCCCGGCGCCCGGAAAGGTAACGCTGGATAGTCGGCCCCTTCATGGTGACGACCGCACGCTCCGAGGCGCTGATAGGTCTTGCACCGGTCAGCGGGGTGGCGTACGGGAAGATCATTTCTGACCTGGCCATGACGATCGCGCTGGGCGCCGACTGCCTGGCCGATGCGGCGGTCCTGCGCGCCCAGCCGGGACTGGCCGGGGCGGTCGCCTCGGACCCGGTGATCTCCCGGCTGGCCGCCGCGCTGGCCGCGGAGGGGCCGCGGGCACTGAAAGCGTCCGCGCAGCCGCGCTGCGGCCCGGGAGCGGGCCTGGGCGCTCGCCGGGGACCGCGCACCTGGCGCGGATGGGAGCCTGATCCCGGTCGACCTCGGCGCCACGATTGTGCTCGCGCACAGACAAGGAACTCGCCGAACCCAACTACAAAGGGTTTGGCCATCACCCGTTTGCTCGGGTACTGCGAGAACACCGGCGAGCCGCTAGCGGGGATGCTGCGCCGCGGCAGCACCGGGCCGAACACGGCCGCCGATCATCTGCAGGTGCTCGGTGATGCGATCGCGGCGCTGCCGCCGAAGTACCGGCGGCGGCTGATGGTGACTGCCGATGGGGCCGGGGCCAGCCACGGGCTGATAGCCCGCCTCGATGCGCTGGCGTCCCGGCCCGCTCACCAGCTGGTCTACTCCGCCGGCTGGGACCTGGGGCGAGCGCGAGCACACCGCGATCACCGCTGTGCCCGCGCAGGCCTGGCACCTCGCGGTCAATCATCGCGGCGAGGTCCGGGAACGCCGTGCTGGTGACGCCTGCGCGGACCGATGCTGCGCGGACCCGGGGTGCTGGGTGCAAGAGGCGCACGTGACCGAGCTGACCGGGCTGCTGCGCGAAGGCCCGGCCGGTGACCAGCTAGCTGGCTGGCCCACGTCGATGCGGGTCTTCGCCCGCCAGGAGCGTCCCCATCCCGGCGCCCAGCTGACCCCTGTCCGAAACCGGAGGTGGCTGGCGTTACCGCCTGTGGGCCTCCAACGTGCCTGCCAGCCTGCGGGGCTGGCGCGCCCAGCTGGGCTATATCGACGCCGCCCACCGGGTCCACACCCGGGCCAAGGACCGGATCCGCACCGGGAAAGGCTGCGGGCCCGGCCGGTTCCCATCCTTTGACTTCGGGATCGACTCCGCGTGGCTGGCCGCGTCCCTGACCGCAGCGACCCTGCTGTCCTGCTGCGGCTCATCGCCCTGGACAGCACCCTCGCCCGCGCAGAACCCAAGACCCTGCGGTACCGGCTCCTGCACGCCGCCGGAAAGCTGATCCGCGGCGGACGCCGACGGCGGCTGAAAATCTCCAGAACCTGGCCCTGGGCGGACCCCTATAGCCACCGCCTGGGCCCGGATCACCGCCCCCGCCGCAAGCCCCTGACCAGCCGAAAGCCGGGCCGCGATCACGGAAGGACCAACCCGGGGCCCGTGGAACCCCGGCCACCCGGCCCGGCAGCCGGGCCACCGTCATACCCAGATCGTAAAATCAGCAACCATTCAGCGGCTCAGCCGCTGTCCCCGGCCAGCCTTCCGCCCGCGTGAATCATCAGGCCCAGGCAGGATTACGTGCAGCAGTACCGACGAGGATAAAACACGACGAACCGGAAGGTTTCATGCACGGGCTGCATTCGTGACTTTCGACACGAATAAGATTCAAAGGCCTAAACGAAGTAAGTCGAAAAAATAGTCATTTGGGGCGTAGCCTTGACCCAGGCTTTGTGACTTTTGACTTTGGCGATGGCAGGGAATAGCAGGAGAATTGGGGTTGGTGCCCGGGTCTTTGGCCCGGTCAGAACGCGGCCGCTTTGTGCGCGGTCCGTGGAGGAGCTGTCTTGAGCCCAAAGATCACCGGCGTTCGCGCAGTCGCTGGTGCTCTCGGGTGACTAGCACCCGGCCCCAGGTCCAGGTGACAGATGGTGCGCCTGGCGCCGAGGAGCCGACGCCCGTTATCGCTGATACCGCGAGCAGTGACGCTGCGCGGCTGGCACGCGGTCCCCGTGCGCTCGCGCTCACATCGGCGCTGCTCCTGATCCTGCTCGTTGTCAGCGCGGCCTTGTCGGTGCGGGCCTATGTGCTCTATCAGAGGGCTGACTCGACTACCACCAATATCCTCGGGGCGAGCAACGACTTGCTGGTCGCGTTGCTCAACGCCGAGACTGGCCAGCGCGGCTATTTGCTGACCAGCAGGCTCATTTACCTCCAACCTTACGACGCCGCGGTCTCGGAGGTCCCAGCCGACCAGCGCCGGCTCGGCTCGGAGGTCTCAGCGGTCCCTGGCGGCCGGCAATACCTCGTAACGCTCAACAGCCTGGTCACGGCGAAGATGACGGAGCTGGCCACCACCATCGGCCTGGCGCGCGGCGGTGACCACGCCGGTGCGCTACGGATCGTGGACACCAACGAGGGCAAGCAAGTCATGGACCACGCGCGGAGGGTGATCGCAGACCTCCAGCACGCCGCCACTGCGGAAGGCGCCTCGCGGCGGTCGGACCTACGGACCCAGCTGACCGTCTTCACGGTCCTGGCAGCCGTCCTGGGCATCGCAGTTGCGGGTGTCCTTCTTGGCCTTGGTCGCCGCCTGCGCCGGGCAGCCGAGAAGGTCCGGTCACTGAACGCGACCCTGGAACAGCAGGTGCAGCAGCGCACCATTCACCTGGAGCGGGCCAACAAGAGCCTGGAGGCCTTTACCTACTCCGTCGCCCACGACCTGCGGACCCCGCTGCGAGGGATAAGCGGGTTCGCCGAGGCCCTAGCGGAGGAATACGGCGACCGGCTCGACGAAACAGGCCGCGAGTACGCCGCGCGCGTCCAGGCCGGCTGCGCACGCATGGCCACCCTGATCGATGACCTGCTGCATCTGGCACAGGTGACCCGGGCCGAGATGAACCTCCAGGACGTCAACCTCAGCGCCGAGGTCATCGCCATCTGCGACCAGTTCCGCGCCCGTGACCCCGGCCGCCAGGTCCGGGTGACCGTGCAAGACGGCGTCCGGGTCACCGCGGATCGCTCCCTGATCCGGTCCGCGCTGGAGAACCTGCTCGACAACGCCTGGAAGTTCACCGGCCGCCGCGACGGCGCCGCCATCGAGTTCGGCACCACCCCCGTCGGCGACGCCCCCATCTGCTGCTACGTGCGCGACAACGGGGCCGGTTTCGACCCCGCCTACGCCGGCAAGATGTTCCAGCCGTTCCAACGGCTCCACGACGTCAGCGAGTTCCCCGGCACCGGCATCGGCCTGGCCAGCGTCCAGCGCATCATCGACCGCCACGACGGCCGGATCTGGGCCGAAGGCGCTGTCGATGGTGGTGCCACCATCCACTTCACCCTCAACGCGAAGGGCAGCCCATGAATAACAGGCCGATCTTGCTCATCGAGGACAACGCTGACGACCGGGACCTCGCCATCCGGGCGTTCAAGAGAAACAACGTTCTCAACCCCGTCACCATCGCCAGGGACGGCGCCGAGGCCCTGACCATGCTTCTCGGGGACGACCACGGCGACCGGGACAGCCCGGCGCTCATCCTGCTCGATCTGAACCTGCCCAAGGTCGACGGGCGCGAAGTCCTCCGCCGCATCCGCGCCGACCCGCGGACCCGGGCAGTTCCCGTCGTCGTCCTCACTTCCTCCAAGGAAGAAGAAGACCTCCGCAGCGCCTACGACCTCGGTGCCAACGGTTACGTCCGCAAGCCCGTCGCCTTCAGCGAATTCACCGAGGCGATGCGCGCCGTGGGCATGTTCTGGATGCTCTTCAACGAGCCGCCGCCGGTTCCCAGGCCCTGAGCAGACACACCGGCCCGCGCCGAGGCGAGAGGCATCCGCGGCGACGGCGCGGACAAGACGATCATGAGCGCGATCGACGAGAATCGAACTCGCACTATCAGCTTGGGAAGCGTAGCGGTTACGGCTGTCCAGGGGCGCTGACCAGGCGTCCCTGGCGGTCCCCAGTGACCGTGACTGCCCCCTCGTCACCCTGGCTAATGGCACGCTAATGGCACGACGATAGCCCGCCCGCGACGAGAAACCCGCGAGGGCGCCATCGGCGCGGTGACCGCGAGCCGGGCAATTGCGAGCGGGAAGTCGGCTTGGACCAGCTTCGGCGATGTGCTGCTGACCGTGCCCGATCGGCAGGAGCTGTCCAGCCGGGTCGGCCGATGGCGGGCGCTGGGATGCCTGACCGCCCGTGCCAGATGCTGGCCGCCGCGGGATCTGCCCGCCGGAGCGCTTCTTATGCCGCAAGGCGAGCACTTGCCACCCGGCTATGATCAAAACCATGAAATAGATGAGGGCGCTCATCCAGAAGAGCCCGAATGTCGCGAAGTTATCGCCTCCCCCGGAAAGATGAACAGGAACGCCCACACGCCTGCGTAAAGCGCGCTTGCCGTCGTGATCATTCGGCCGGCCCGCAGAACTGACTGCTGAGCCTGTGCCCGCCCGGGCTTCGGCGGCTGGGCTGGGTTCGGTCTGGCGAGGATGTCAGCCAGTGACCCGCGGCTAGCTCTGCATCCACGGCGACTGTGCTCCATATCACGCTGGAAACGAGTCCAAGGCCTCTAATGCCAGAACGTCCTGAGGTGTATGTGTGCAATGAAGGAAGGGAGGTCGTGATGGCCCTTCATCCGCACCGGCCGCACAGGCCGCACGTTGTCCGTCATCTTTTGGAGCGGTGGCACCGCTGGTCGCCGTACGCATAGCCGCCATCGATGCGGGAGGACAGGCGAAAGCCTATGAAGCTAGAGCCCGAACCTTGACGCGCAGTAAGAGTGCCCCGGTAACCTCTTGGGCCGGGGCACTCGCATGTCTCGGGGGGGTTGCCAGGCTCCCCTGTCCCGCTTCGGCGTGTGGTCTAGGCGCAGGCTCAGCATTCCGGCCCTGACCTGGGTCCGGACTCGTGTGGAGCGGTGACGAGAATCGAACTCGCACTATCAGCTTGGGAAGCGCAGCGGTTACGGCTGCGAGGGGCGCTGACCAGCCAGGTTGGCTGGCCTCTGATAGCCGTGACTGACTCCTCGTTACCCTGGTTAATGGCCCGCTAATGGCCCGGCGATCTTGCGCTGACGTCAGCGGTGTCGGCGACGATCCGGGCCGGTTCGTGCCCTGCTCCTCCCGTCCTCCCATAGCTGCCTGCCCTCGGCCGGGCCGCTGTGTCCAGGCTCGCGAAGCGACCGCCTTGCGCTTGGTCTTGACTCGGCGGCCTCGGCTAAGATCATCGAACAGCGAGGAGGACGGAGATCATCTGCTCGCAAAGGTGGTCGATCTGGCGGCCTGACCTGGCCACCACAAGTGAACCCTCTCGTGGCGTGTCCGTGTACGGCATGTCCAGCGCGTGCACCGGGATCCGCAGGTCAACGTCCTCCCGATGTCCAGTCGGGGTCATGCTGGTCCGGGTTCGGTCTGGGCAATCCGTGAGAGGGCTGTGAGAGAGTGACCCGTTTCCGGCGTCAGCTTTCTCCCCGTCCCGGGGTTGCCTGGCCGGTCTGAGTAATCCCGCGAGCGCCGGTTGCGCGTTGAATAGGCGTGGGAACCCAACGCCTGGACTTCGCGGAGTTCTACCGGAGTTTCAGGGACGATTGCCTGCGCACGGTGTTGGTCATCGTCGGTGATCAGGACTGCGCTCAGGAGCTTGTCGCCGAGGCCTTCGCCCGGGCCTGTGCCTCGTGGGGCACCGTGAGCAGGCACCCGGCGCCTGCGGCGTGGGTGGTGCGCACCGCGCTGAATCTGAACATCTCCCGGTGGCGTCGCCGCCGCCGGGAAGTACCGGTCCCTGACCCGGGCATGCTGGCAGACCGGCCCGCGGCTGGGACGGTAGCCCAGGACCTGGTTGATCCGCAGATCATGGCCGCGCTGCTGCGGCTGCCTGCTCGTCAGCGGCAGGTCATTGCGCTGCGGCTGATTCTCGACCTCGACACCAGTGGCACCGCCCAGGTGCTCGGCATCACGCCGAACACGGTTATGGCGCACATGGCCCGCGCGCTGACCACACTCCGCAGCGATCTTGTTCCCGAACCACAGCAGGAGAATCAGCGATGAACGACCAAGAATTGATCACCGCCGTGCGGCAGTCCGTCGATGGGGTGCGCATGAACGTCCCGGCGGAGCAGATCGTCAGCCGCAGCCACGCCATCCGCGCCAGCGGCCACCGGAGGTTCGCCGCATGCATCACCGCCGTAGCGGCCGCCGGATCAGTGGTGCTCGGCCTGGGTCTGTCCGGCGCGCTCGGCGCAGCACCGAACGGCGGGACCGGCACGATCGGCGGGACCGGCACGATCCGCTCCGCGGCCTTCACCCTCACCAGCAATGCCAACGGCACCGACACCCTGACCTTGACCCACAGCCAGATGTTCGACCCCGCCACGCTCCAGCAGGCACTTGCGCAACACGGCATCCCGGCCCTGGTCAAGACCGACACCTACTGCTCGTCCAACCTTGCGGCACCCGATCCGGGCAGCCTCGGGGTACTGTCCATCCGGCCGCCCGTCAAGCTCAAGCCCCACCGAGCTGCCGTGCTGGTGCCCAATGGCCTGAAGCCCAGTGCCCGGAACTGGATCGTCGCTCACACCGTGACGGTGATCAACCCCGCGGCGATGCCCTCCGGGACCGAACTGTTCTTCAGCTACTTCAACAGCAACCACCTCCTGTTCTTCGACCTCATCTACACCAGCTCCCACACGTGCAGCACCGGCCTACCGCCCGCGGCCCCGCAGGCTCGTAACCAGCCGGGGTAACGGCCATCAGTTACCGCTATGGGGAGGGGACCCTCAGTCCCCTCCCCATAGCCTGCTGCCTGGTCTGCAGCCAATTCCTCATAGGCGCCGGAACCCAGCGAGCGGAAATGGGAGCCGAGGAAGATGGCCCTGCGTGCCGCACCATTTTGCCCGTCGGGTGAGCGTCACGGATCCGCGGACACTGCCCCGGCGGGTACGCCCGTGCCAGGCGGGCGGCGCGGGCAGTCGATCACTCGCGATCGAAACTCACGTCCAAGCCGAGCAGGCCTGCGACGACGACGGCAGGGCCGGGACGCTCGCCCCAGTGGGCTAAATGGCCCGCAAGATCAAAGAAGGTGTGAGGGTGATCATGGCCAGGGTTCAGGCGACCGGCCCTGACCTGCACGAACCTAGCTGGAGCGGGTGACGAGAATCGAACTCGCACTATCAGCTTGGGAATCCGACCGATCGGGGTCTCTGAGCGCCCTGACCTGGGCGACCGATGCACCGTTAGTGACCGTCATCGACCCTGTGACACCAGGGCTAATGGCCCGCTTGGCAAGGTTGCAGACATCTGCCGCCCCCATCGCAGGCGAGCTGTGACGACACGGAAAGACCTGCCTGCTCGTCAGCATCCCGGGACCGGGTCGGCCGTCTGGTCGGGGGCCGGGTTGTCGATGACCGGCACCGGGTCGAGGCCGATCTTCGCGGCGATCCGGGTCAGCACCTCGTCCTGGGCGGCGAGGTGGCCCTGCACGTGCGCCACCTCGTGCAGGGTCGCGCTCGCGTCATTGAAAGTCGCCTCCGCGCGCTTGTCCGAGGCGGCGGCCTGCACGTTCTGCCCGACCATGATGATCGACAGCAGCACCAGCTGCAGGAAGGTCTGCGCCACCCAGGAGACGATCGTCGAAGCGCCGCCGCGGATCGCCTCCGGGAGGCTGATCAGGTCGAACAGCGCGAACGCGTAGGCGCACCACATGCTGCCGACCGCCGTCGTGATCACGAGCGCGACCTTTGTGTTGAACCGGTTGACCACCGAGTTCCGGGGGAGCTGATCAGCCACCTTCACCGGGCGCTGGGCCCGCCGCGCGGCGATGTGCGGGTGGGGTATGTGCTGGTAGATCGTCATGACTTGGCCTTTCATCGACTGGCCGGACGCCGCCCCGCCAGGGTAGCTCCCCCGGCCCGTCAGGTCAGGACAGCGCTGGACGCCACCACCGACGCTGACCAGCCGCGCGGCAGGTGATCGAGTTTCGGGCCAAAGTTCGACACCCAGGGCCGCGCCTCGCGATAGAGCCGACGGATTTTACAGACCATCACGCTATAGGTTGGCTCGCCTGCTGTGACCTGCGGCGACGCTTGCGTGCTCGATCCGCGGCCGAGCAGCGCGGCCACGAGGACGACGACGGCCAGGCAGGCGCGCTCGCCCCCGTGGGCTAATGGCACGCTAATGGCACGGAAGATCAACAACCGTCCGGAAGAGGGAACTGGTCGCGCTCGGGATACCTGTGCTGAACTGCACGAAGCTAGCTGGAGCGGGTGACGAGAATCGAACTCGCACTATCAGCTTGGGAAGCGTAGCGGTTACCGCTGCCAGAGGCGCTGACCGGGCATCCCTGGCGGTCCCGAGTCACTCTGGTTCACCCTTCGTCACCCTGGCTAATGGCCCGCTAATGGCCCGTCGTTCCTGCGTCGCGCTGCCGCATCCAGGACACCGAGGCCAGCGCCGGGCGAGTACGGCGACTGAACTGTCCGCCCGCTGGTCTACGGTGGAGCCTAGCCATGCTTGCCTCTGCAGGGAAATCATGGAGCGAATCAGTGACTGCGCACCCCACATACGACCAGGATCCCGACGACCCGGTTGAGATCCTGCACACCCTCCCCGAGGAGTACCACGCGCAGTTCCGAGCCGAGTATGTCGCAGCCGTAGAGGATGCACGGCGCCCAGAGGACTTCCACCAGCTCCAAGAGATGTTGCGTCTGTGGCGGGTCCGGGCCGTCGCGTACACCAGTCCTGGCTACCGCGATCGGCTGGGCGCTGCCCCCGAAGGACACGCCGCCGATGCCGTCCCGGCCACGCAGCTGATCCCCAGCTGGCCCGGCGGCCATCAAACCCGGTGAGCTACCGGGTTGAGTTTGGCGGCGGCGCGCAGGTCCAGTACCACTCGCTGCCAGAGGATGCTCAGGACGCGCTTATCGACCGGGCTGTGGAGCTCACAGACGACCCATGGGACGCCGTAGTACGGCCGCCCGGTACGGACACGAGGTTCCCGGGAGACCGTGTTCGGCTCAGGCAACGGCTTATTGGGGTTCTACGTAGATGAGGCTGCCCAGTTGATCCGAATCTTCGACATCGTCTGGATCGGCTGAGCAACCCCTGGCGCCTCAGCTGGGCCTTCGTGCGTGGAGCGGGTGACGAGAATCGAACTCGCACTATCAGCTTGGGAAGCGCAGCGGTTACCGCTGCCAGGGGCGCTGACCAGGCGTCCCTGCCGGTCCCGAGTGACCCTGGTTGACCCTTCGTCACCCTGGCTAATGGCCCGCTAATGGCCCGGCGATCATGCGCGGACCTGGCGGGTTCGGGGTGTTGCGTGCCTGCTCCTCCCCCGTCCTCCTCGTAGCTGCCCGCCCTTGGCCGTGGCCGCCGTGTCCAGGCTCGCGCAGCGACCCGCGTCCGCGGGCTTGGCCTTGACTCGGCGGCCACGGCCGAGACTATCGAGCGGCGAGGAGGCGGATCAACTGATCCATTAGCGACAGGCGGTACCCGCACGAGGGAGTGGTTTTACAGACCGGTACAGCTCAAGTCTGCTCGCCTCTCTTGTCTGCGGTGTTTCTCATGATCGCGATCGGCGATCATGTTCCATCCCACATATGTCCCATGCGGCGATAGTGCAGCTGTCGCTCATCTACCTTCGGGCAGGAGCTGATTTCAACCGCTGGCACCGAGAGCCGCGAGCTGCTCGGCGGCTGACTGGCGCACCTCGTCGCCGACCGTCCCGTCGCGGGCGATGGCCAGGCAGGCCGGAGCGGCCCCTTGCGGGTCCACGGCCGCAAGCTGCTCGGCGGCGGACAAGCGCACCTCATCGCCGACCGTCCCGTCGCAGGCGATGGCCAGGCAGGCCGGAGCGGCCCCTTGCGGGTCCACGGCCGCAAGCTGCTCGGCGGCGGACAAGCGCACCTCGTCGCCGACCGTCCCGTCGCAGGCGATGGCCAGGCAGGCCGGAGCGGCCCCTTGCGGGTCCACGGCCGCAAGCTGCTCGGCGGCGGACAAGCGCACCTCGTCGCCGACCGCCTGGTCACAGGCGATGGCTGAGAAGGCTTCGGCGGCGGCATGCGGATTGTGCTCGGCGAGCTGCTCGGCCGTGTCCAGGCGGTCCTCGTTGTCTTCGTACATGGCGGTGCCGGCTTTCTCTGCGAGGGTCAGTTCCGGTATCCGAGACGGACAGTCTGTCTGGTTCAGGCCAAGCTGTAGCCCCGGACCCGGGGGGTGAGTACCAGGTCGCCGGTCCCGCTTCAGCATCTGTCCTAGCGGCATGAGCCCAGTCTGGCGCTGCGAATCAACCTCCGGCCATCCGGGAAACCCCGGATTTAACCCTGACGTTAACCCCTACGCGGCACCTATCTCTGTCGCCGCTTTCACCGAGCCCATGTGCACAGGCAGGCCACGGGCACGGAACCGGAACCGGAACCGGAACCGGAACAAGCCTCGTGAAGATCACCCGCAGCGGCCTGGAAACCGGGCCTGACCTGCATGGGAAGGTGAGCGCCCCGAGCGCGACTCGAACGCGCGACCTACTGCTTAGGAGGTCTTCGCGGCCTACGCCCTGACCTGCACGGCTCCAGGTCAGCGGCCCCATGGCATGCCCGTGAGTGACCCTGAATCACCGTGGCTCACCGTCCGATCGGGCACGCCACGGGCACGCTCACGGCTCCGGAGGAGGTAGTTGGATAGTTCCGCTAGCTGGGCCAGGTCAGCACGTCACGTGCCGCTTGGTCTGTACCTCGTCCACGTGGGCACGCATCTCCGCTACACACTCACATCGGCCAGAGGCGAGTGTGCATGAAACGTCACCCTCCGTGAAAGCGGAAGGTCGGCGGGTCAACCCCGCCCCTGACCGTTATTTCAACTACAGAGGTTGAAAGGCTGAGGTCTAGGCGGTTCGGGTTCGAGGTTGAGCCCGGTCTGGGCGAGGAACCCGTCGATGAGTCCGGGCCGATACTGGATGCTTTTGAGCCGGTTCTTGATGATCGCGGTGAGCTGGTCCACGTCAGCGGCGGCAAGGTTGCCGAGGCCGTTTTTCATGTTCGCCCAGGCGCCCTCGACGGCGTTGAGGTCAGGAGCGCGGGCGGGCAGCCGCTCCTCGGTCAGCCAGTCCGGGTGTGCGTCGATGAAGGCGCGCATCGCGGCGCTGATGTGTGTGTTCAAGTTATCCCAGACCAAAATCACCGGGGAATGCAGCTGGTTGTGCGCGGCGGTGACCAGGCTGGCGTAGTCGGCTTCGGACATCGGGCGGCGCTCGCCTTTGCGCCCGCGGTGGACGCGGGCCCGGTAGAACAGGCGACTGCGCGCCCCGGGCCGGTAGCAGGCCAGCCCGGCCACCGGCACCCGGCCCGAACCCGTGCCGGACACGCGGGCCACGGGGGTGTGGCCGCGGGGTGCCCAGGTCCGGGCTTTGGGCGGGCGCAGGTTCTGCCCGGCCTCGTCCTCGAAGCAGATATACGCCCCGGTCGCCGCCGCTAGCCCCGAAGCTTGACCCAGGTCGCGGTCTTCCACGCGGCAATCGCCTGCTCATCCCGCTCGATAGCCCGGTGGATGGGAACCTGCGGGCTGTAGCCGGGGCGGTGCAGCAGGTAGGAGGTGCCGCGCAGGGTATAGCGGACATGGAACAGCCGGGCGATCAGCGTGGTGACCCTCGCCAGCGTCCATCGCTGATCCTCGCCCCAGCCCCAGGCGGCCGGGCCGCCTTCCAGCGCGGCTCGCAGCCGGGCCACCTGGCCGGCGTTCAGCCGGCACACCGCCCCGCCCGCACCCTTGGACGCCAGCGCGGCCTGCCCACCGGCATGCCAGCGCCGCCGCCACTGATACGCCGATTTAGTACTGACCCGCAACCGGTGCGCCACCTGCACCGGACTGACATCCTGCTCAAACAGATGCGCGGCCTGCAGCCGCACGCGCTCACGCCTGACCCGCCCAGCAGCGGTCAGGCCACCACCATCGCGATACCTCATAATCCCGGCCTGGACCGGCCACCCGGCACGATCACGCAGCCGCGCCGTACGTGATCAAGCAGACAGACCCCGGCTATTCAATCCCTGTAGCAACCCTTGATGCTCTGACCTGGGTAAACGGGTGGTTCTTGTAGCAGTGCAGGGAACGCCTCACTGGCCGCCGCTGCCCGTACATGATCGCGTTCGGCCGGTGATGTTGCACGTAGGTTGCACGTTCCGCCCTCTGGAGGTCGTGAAGGATGCGGTGACGCAAGACGTTCATGCGGAAGTCGGCGGGACGCTTCAGAATCTCGGCGTGAAGACTTGTCCCATGTGTGGCTCGGCGGAGTTGGGGATAGGCCGCCGTCCCGTACTGATAGTCGATGGAGAGTTCCCGCCCCCGGTTGGTGGTGTGCCCCTTGAAGCCGACCGCGATCGTCAGATGTACTTCGCGGTACAAATCGAGTGCGCTACTTGCGGTTACGTCATGTTGTTCAACTCCCAGAGGTACCGCACAGGAGATGCGCAGGTTCTCGTGCGCGGCCTAACTGACGAGGAAGAGGATCGCCTCGAACAATGACAGGTCACAATTCCGCGCGGCAAGATGACCGAGTGCGAGCGTATCGCCGTGCAGACCGACGTACCCCGGAAGAGGGAACTGGCCGCGCTCGGGACCCTCGCGCTGACCTGCACGAACCTAGCTGGAGCGGGTGACGAGAATCGAACTCGCACTATCAGCTTGGGAAGCGCAGCGGTTACCGCTGTCAGGAGCGCTGACCTGGCGTCCCTGGCAGCCCCGAGTGACCCTGGCTGACCCCTCGTTACCCTGGCTAATGGCCCGCTAATGGCCCGGCGATCATGCACCGACCTGCGGCAGACCGTGGCGGTTCGGGCAACTCCGCGTGCCCTGCTCCCCCCCCCGTTCTCCCTTGTAGCTGACCGCCCTTGGCCGTGGCCGTCGTGTCCAGGCTCGCGAAGCGACCGCGCAGCAATGCCGCACAGCGGCACGGCCTGGACTCGGAGGACTCGGCCGAGACAATCGTGCAGCGAGGAGGACGGAGATCAGCTACCTGCAAATCACCGTGCCGCGGTCACCTGGCCGTATGGGCGGTGGCTTCAGCCTGGCGGTGGTCAGGTGACCGGCCAGGTTGCTGGAGTGTACCGTCTGGCCAGATTCCGGTTTTCTTGCGCGTCCACTCGGCGGCGCCGCGGTCGACAGCCGTCTTGACCAGCGCGTATATCACGCCATGCAGACCTGCGGCCAGCAGGATCTCCCCCCAGCCGCGCTCCGAATCCATCGGCGAAGGCACGTCAGATCCCCGGCCGACGATCTTCCAAACCCTTTTAAAGATCAGCCCGCTGAGCAAGCCGCCAATGATCCCGGCCACGATGGCCACCGGCTTGTACAACAGCTTGAGCATCGCCGCCTCCCTCCACCTGGTAACCGCCCAGCTGGCCATGAGCGCGCCGATGGTGAATACCTCGCTGACCCCTGGCCGCCGCTAGGCCCCTGATCGTCAGGTCTGGTGACCTGATCCGGCCGGGCCCCTCGGCGGCCCCGGCCTGGTACCGCCCTCCACAGCGATGGCCCGTGCCGGGCGTCCGCACCCTGCACTGATCGCGCCATTTCGCCTCCGACCCGAAGCGCCCGGACACCGCCAGCATCCCGCGTGAATAGGTGCCTGGCATCACCCCCTCTGGGGTGACCCTGGGTCTCCAGGCGCAGCCGGTTCACGCTTGTCCTGTCCGCTCTGATAAGCACCGGTCCCTTTTAACGCCGCTGCCAGCTCTGGGCTAGCGAAAGCCATCGGGAAGCGGAGCCGCCGGGCGGCCAGGACCCGGCGACCGTGAGCGGGACAATGAAGCGCCGGGAGACGGCTGCGTGCCGCACGATCCGCGTACCCGATGAGCCGGGCAGATCAGCGGGATCAGCGGGCGCGGCCGGGCGTGCGCCAGGCCGGGCCTCCCAAGGCCAGAGGCCTGGCGCTGACGCCGGGCCAGCGGCGCCGCAGGCGCCGCTTTGATGGCGGCCAAGACATACCGGCTGCTGCGGGCGGTGCTGATGACAGCCGTGGAAGAGGACAAGATCCTGGCCCGGAACCCGTGCCGTATCCGCGGGCCGGGGACGAGGATGCGCCCGAGCGGCCGGTGCTGACCGTGGCCCAGGTGTTCGCGCTCGCCGAGCTGGTCGGCCGCCGCCCGGTCGGCAACATCCGCAAGCTCCCGGCGGGCGGCTACCGGCTCCGCTTCCGGCGGCACGGGGTGATGCGAACGGCCCCCGAGGTCTACGCCGTCCGGGCCGAAGCCGAGCGCGCACTGTGGCGGATGGCCGACGGGCCGGGCCGACTGCAACCACGACCGCCGTTACCTGGCCCTAGTCCTGCTGGCCACGTTCGCCAGCCTGCGCTGGGGTGAAGTGACCGCGCTGCGGTGCTGTGACATCGCCCTGGAGGCGGGCACCGTGAGGGTCCGGGCGGCGTTCGTGGAGCGGTCCACGGGTGAGATCTGCTTGGCCCGCCGAAATCGCGGGCCGGGCGGCGCGTGGTGGGCATCCCCCGGGTGATCATCCCGGTACTCCGCAAGCACCTGTCGATCTACGTCAAGGATGAGCCAGGTGCCCTGGCGTTCCCGGGGGCGATGGGCGGCCCGCTGCGCCGGGGCAACTTCAACAAGATGTCGGCCTGGGACCTCATGGCCCGGATGGGGCACGACAGCGAGCGTGCGGCCATGATCTATCAGCACGAGGCGCGCGGCGCGGACCAGTCGATCACCCGTGCGATCGACACTCACGTCCAGGCCGAGCAGGCCAGTGACGAGGACGACGGCGAGATCGAGACGCTCGCCCCAGTGGGCTAAATGGCCCGCAAGATCAAAGAAGGCGCGAGGATGATCATGGCCAGGGTTCAGGCTACCGGTCCTGACCTGTACGAACCTAGCTAGAGCGGGTGACGAGAATCGAACTCGCACTATCAGCTTGGGAAGCTGACGTTCTACCATTGAACTACACCCGCGGGCGCCGGACGGGACCGCGGTGGCCCGTACTGGCGTCGTCACGACATCGTACCGGAAGCCCCGCAGCGGCCATGACGCACCGGCTTAGCCCATGTCAGCACGGCCAAACACCGGTAGGTTGCCAAGGTGCTGCTCTCCGATCGAGACATCCGGGCGCAGATCGAGTCCGGCCGGGTCAAGGTGGACCCGTACGCGCCCGAGCTGGTCCAGCCGTCCAGCGTCGACGTCCGGCTGGACCGGTACTTCCGCGTCTTCGAGAACCACCGCTATCCGCACATCGATCCCGCTGTGGAGCAACCCGACCTGACCCGCCTGGTGGAGACTGACGGGAAGGATCCGTTCGTGCTGCATCCCGGCGAGTTCGTGCTCGCGTCCACCTACGAGGTCGTCTCGCTGCCGGATGACATCGCGGGGCGGCTGGAGGGCAAGAGCTCGCTGGGCCGGCTCGGGCTGCTGACCCACTCCACGGCCGGGTGGATCGATCCCGGGTTCAGCGGGCACGTCACGCTGGAGCTGTCGAACGTGGCCACGCTGCCGATCAAGCTATGGCCGGGGATGAAGATCGGCCAGCTGTGCCTGTTCCGCACCAGCTCGCCCGCGGAGTATCCGTACGGTTCCAGCATCTACGGCTCGCGGTATCAGGATCAGCGCGGTCCCACGCCGTCCCGGTCCTACCTCAACTTTTACCGCGCCGACGTCTAACGCCGGGCAGCGCGGCGACCGGATCACTGTTCACGGATCCGGTCCGCTGGAACTAGGATAAAACGGGCATCCACTGCACCGCAGCCGTGAAGAGTCGGCCTCGGCCACGGCGGGCGGCGGCGAACGCACCGGGACCCGCTCGGCCAGGGCGTGAGGCGGCGAAGGCACCGGGACCTGCTCGGCCAGGGTGGGCCGGGGGCCGAGCGCACCGGCAGCAGGCCAGCAGCCAGCCACCCCGGCCCGCAGCAGGCCAGCAGCCAGCCACCCCCGCCCGCAGCAGGCCAGCAGCAGGCCGGTGCGCTAACTCTCGTCGGCGGTGAGCCAGTCGAGCAGCAGTTCGTTCAGCCGGTCCGGGGCATCCAGCGGCACCCAGTGGCTGGCATCCGGGATCTCCACGTAGCACCACGGCCCAGCCACGCATTCGCCGGACTGGCGCATCCGCTCGCCGTCCAGGTAGTGGTCCCGGGTCGACCAGATACCCAGGGTCGGCGCGGTGACCGGCGGCAGTTCCAGGCGCGATCCGGGCATACGGGGCGCCAGATTGGCCCGGTACCAGTTCAGCGAGGCGGTCAGCGCGCCGGGCCGGGACAGGTCCGCGATGTACCGGTCGATGTCCCCGTCACCGCGGCTCAGCTCCCGGAGCAGGGCCCAGTCATCGGCCTGCAGCGACGCCTCGGCGACCCCAGCGAACTGGAAGAACAGCTGGTACCAGGCCATCTCCCGCTGCCGCAGCGTCTGCGGGGCGAGCGGGTGCGGCACGGACACCACTACCAGGCGGCGGACCCGGCCGGGCGCGAACATGGCCGTGAGCCAGCCGACGGCCGCTCCCCAGTCGTGACCCACCACGTGCGCCTGCTCGATACCGAGCTCGTCCAGGATCCCGGTCACGTCGGCCACGGCGTTGAGCAATGAATAAGCGTCCACCCCGTCCGGGCGGTCAGACTGGCCGAACCCGCGCATGTCCGGTACCACCGCCCGGAAGCCGTGGGCGGCGAGGAACGGGACCTGGTTGCGCCACAGCTCACCGGAATCGGGCCAGCCGTGGACGAGCACCACCGGGCTGCCTTCCCCTTGCTCCGCTACGTGCAGCGAAATCCCGTTGACCTGCACCGGCCGCCCACCGGCGCTCACTACCGGCTGCCCATCGGCGCTCACTGGCGGCCCATCGGTGCTCATTGGAGGCTCCCGAGCAGTTGGGCCCGGGTCGGCCCGGGCATGACGAAGTCCTCCTGCCCGGCCGTCGCCGCGGCAATCCGGTCGGCCAGCCCGGGCCGGGCCAGCACCTCCTGCGGCGTCGCACAGCATCCCGACGATCTCGATGAACGCGCGGAACAGGTCGGCGTCGTACAGCATGGCCACCGCGAGACCCGACATCGGGCCTGGCGGCGGCGGAGGGGCGGGACGGCCTGCCGCCACCGCGTCGAGCTGCGCCAGCCGGGCCCGGTCCAGGGCCAGCGTGTTCTCGTACCAGGGGGTGATCCTGGCCTCGGTCATCTCGTGGTGCGCCAGGGCCAGCGCCAGCGGATCACCGAGGTGCCCGGTGACCACGTCGGCCGTGCCGGCCGCGTGCATCACGCCCAGCGTGATCCCCCGGCCCAGCGACGGGTTGGTGCAGGCCATGGCGTCGCCCACGCTCAGCACGCCGGTCACCACTGGCGTGCCGTCCACGACATAACGCCGGCTCCGGTCCATCAGGCCGGCCATGGCCACGATGTCGCTGATCGGCTCGCCGTCCAGCAGCTGCGCGTGCAGCGGGCACGCGCTGACCGCGGCCTGCCAGTTCCCCAGATGGCGAAGTTCCTTGAGCGCCGGGTCGTGCGTGGACACGAACACGGTCACCGACCAGGTGCCCGCGTCGCTGGGCAGGCTCAGCAGGGAGAAGCACTCGAACGGGATCAGCAGCCCGGTCCGGAACGGCGGTGGGTCCGCACCGTCCCTGGGGCGGAAATAGCGCGTGTAGTAGATGAAGCCGGATTCGTCCGCGTCCTCGGCTGGCGGCTGGCCCCGATGGCGGCCAGCCAGCCGGGCAGCGGCGACCACCGGCCCATGGCGTCGATGACCAGATCGGCGCGCAGTTCGGACCCGTCGGCCAGCCGGACACCAGCGACGTTCGGGATACCCGGCGCGGCTGGCTCGCCGGCCAGCAGCCCGGTGACCTGGATACCCCGGCGGATGTCCAGCCGGTCGTCGGCCGCGCTGGCTACCGCGTACTCCATGACCGGGCGGCGGCCGGTGAGCGTGACGAACTTCTCGTCCCCATCCCGCGGGCTGCGGTCAGTGATGAACGGCGGCATGAGGCTCAGCACGTCGAAGCGCCGGCCCTGGGCCGCAACGAGCGAATTCTGGACCTCGGGCAGCAGCGTGCCGAACAGCTGACTGCCGGCCGGGTGCAGGTAATGCGGCTGCCGGAACTGCGCGACGCCGGGCCGGCCCCAGTCCTGCCAGGCGCCGCCGGGCGAGCCAGGCACGCCGGCCGGGTCCCGTTCCAGAACGGTGACCTGGCGCCCCCGCTTGGCCAGCAGCATGGCAGTACTCAGCCCGACGATCCCGCCGCCGAGCACAACGACATCTGGCATGACAACCCCCGGTCCAGCCTGGCCCGAGCGCCAGCATAGGCGTGGGGCCCCGTCCTGGCTATCTCGCCGGAACGGGGTGCCACGGCCAGCTGTGCGACCGGAACCAGCGCTGCGACCGGAACCAGCGCTGCCCGGGGTCAGCAGAGGTCGTCGAACTCGCCAGCTTTGGCGCCGTGCAGGAACGCCCCCCACTCGGCCGGGGTGTATGCGAGCACAGGACCGTCTGGGTCCTTGCTGTCACGCACCGCCACCATGCCCTGGAATGGGGCTACTTCGACGCAAGCGCCATTACCAACACTCAGCTGCGCCTTACGCCAGGGCAGATCTCCACACACCGAGCCGATCGGACGCATTACTGCTCCTCGTGTTCTGTGGAACGGGACGGGCGATTCGCGCGGGCGGAGATCCAGGACACTGAAGCGCCTCTCAGCCTGCTCTATCATCGGCCGGCCGCGGTTCATTGTCGCGATGGCTCGCCTGGGCGTGTGCCATCAGCTCGACAGACTTCTCGGGGCTCATGGCAGTAGCAGTCAGTTCGGCGAAGATCCGCTGGTATCGCTCAACGTCCTGCGGCCGTTCAAGGTAGATCTGCCCGACCAGCCCCTCAACATACACCACACCAGGCACAGGCGGCGCGAACTCGAGCAGGATGAAAGTGCTGTCCAGCGCCGGGTGTGCCCCGACACCGTACGGCATTACCTGGACCGAGATGTTGTCCCACCGGGTTACCGCCTCGATGACATGACCGATCTGCCCGGCCATCACGGCCGGGCCACCAATGACCCGGTGCAGGACGGCCTCATCCACGACGGCCGCCAGCCGGGGCGGCCCGTCGCGGGCCAGGATCCGCTGACGCGCCTTACGGACCTCGATCCGCTGATCAATGATTTCCGGCGAAAGGCGCGGGAACGCGCCCTCATGAACCGCTCGCGCGTAGGCCGGGGTCTGCAGCAGCCCGGGGAAGACCCCGGGCTCGAAGTCGCTTATCTCGGCCGCTGCGGCTTCCAGGCCGACGTAGGTGTCATACGGCAGGTCGAATGGCTGCCACCACGCCTGGTCCCGGCCTTCGTGGGCCAGCTCCATCAGATGCTGGCGCCGCGCGGGATCAGTGATGCCATAGATGTCGCAGAGGTCCCGGACGTCACGCGCGTTGGCCCCACGCCGACCGGTCTCGAGCCGGCTGATCTTGGACGACGAAACCAGGAGCCGCTCGGCGACTTGCTCGACCGTCATGCCCGCTTCGGCCCGGAGAGCGCGGAGCAGGGCCCCCAGCTCCCGGCGGCGGACGGTGGGGCTGTCGGCACCAGTCACTCCAGTCGCGCCTTGCTCACAGAGCACCACCTGCACCGACGTCGGAGCTGTTCGCAGATAGTTTTCGTTGGCAACACCTAAATGGCACTTGCCACAGGCGCTTGCCCAGGCGACCATTAGAGCAGAACGCAGGGTGCATCCTCAAGCGAACCGCCGACAGCGCGGTCGATAGGTGGCCAGGAGGCCGCCATATAGAGGTCGTCGCCAGGCCGCGGGGGCCCGGGCGACGGAGAGGAGCGCTGCTGGAGTTCTTCCCCCAACCAGCCTGGTGTCACGTCCCAGGATGCACGCAGCGCCGCGGCGCTCGCGCACCGTCTCGCCGACCTGGCCCGCACCGCGTTGACCAGGCCGAACCGTAACAGAAGCGGGACCGATGCCGTCACATCGGTCCCGCTGCGTACACCAACACTCCCGGCTCGTGGCGAGCGAAAGGATCAGTGCTTTGTGTAAGGCTAGCACTCGCCTTCCCGGAAACAAGGTCTGGGCCATCCCAATTATCCGGCTAGCCCTGACCAGTCTGGAACGACGTCTGTTCGGCGACCTCGATGCGCAGGCCCGGCACCACGGCTGGCAGGTCACCCGGCTCCAGCACGGCTTCGGGCGGCGCTACCGTGACCCGAGATTCGATCTGCTCAGCGCCTGCCCGTCCTGCGCGGGCACCGGCCGGCTCACCTGGGCCAGGCCGTGCCCCTCCGTCCCGGGAGGTGCTGGCCATGCGTAGCACCCGGGCCCACCGGCGCCACGAAGCACACCTGCTGGCCGACCTCGAGCGAGCGCTCCGGCCAGGCCGGCGCGCCACCATCGCCGGCTACGCCTGGTGGTGGCGTTATGAAATCGGCATCGCGCTCGGCCTGGCGGCGGGCATGTATCTGCTGGCCCGGGCGGTCGGCCCCGGCCCGGCCCTGCTCGGGGTGGCGGTCACAGCGGCGGTGTTCGGCTCGTGGCCCGCGTCGCAGCGGGCGTTCGCCGCCTCGGCCTGGCGCATCATCACGCCGCACCGGCTGCGGGCCGGCTGCGTGCAGGCCCGCATCCACTCCCGGAACGGGCGGCTGCCCACCATCCTGCGCACCACCGGGGAGCCGTTCGGCGAGCGGGTACTGGCCTGGTGCCCGGCCGGCGTGTCAGCGGCCGATTTCCGCTCCGCCCGCCGCACCCTCGCTGCCGCCTGTTGGGCAGCCGACGTCACCGTGACCGCCGACGAACGGCACGCCCATCTGGTCACCATCGATGTGATCAGGCACCGCCCGGGCCCGCTGCCCGGACCCGGCGCACCAATTTTGCCTAACGCCACGGCGTGGCCGGACAGCCCCGCCGCTGGCTCGCCCACCGGCCGGCCCGACGAGGCGGGACGCCCTGAGCCGGGCATCGCAGCTGGCTGACGGCCGGCCGGGGCCGCCGGCGGCAGGCTCAGTGCCGCCGGCGGCTCTCCGGCTCGGGGGTGCGCGCCGCGCCCGGCGGGAACGGCTGGCCTGGACGGCGCTGGAAATCCAGCAGCGCCGCGCGGAGCGCGTCGCATTCGGCCTCCAGCTCATGCAGCCGCATCTCCAGTTCCAGGATGCGGCGGATGGCCGGCAGCGTCATCCCCTCGTCGGCCAGCCGGACCACGTACTGCACCACGGTGATCTCGTTGCGCGTGTACCGGCGCTGGCCGCCGCTGGACCGGGACGGCTGCACCACGCCGAGGGCATCCAGCCGGCGCAGGAACGCCTGCTGGATCTCGAGCATGCTCGACACCTGCCCGACCGTGAACAGCGGCAGGTTCTCGTCATCAAACGGCAGCGATGGCATAGCTAGCTCCCTATACAACCGCATCATGATGGCGCCGGGCCCGGACAGGCTGGCTGTCCGGGCCCGGCAGGGCAGAACTCTGGTCAGCGCTGGCCGGATGGGCCAGCTACTGACCGGCGCGGTCGTCGATCAGGCGGTGAGGCCCTTCGGCGCCCCGGCCTGGATCTCGACCTTGCGCGGCTTCGCCGTCTCGGCCAGCGGAACCCGGACGGTCAGCACGCCGTCCTGGTAGCCCGCCTCGACCTTGTCGGAGTCGGCCGCGCTACCCAGCCGGACCCGGCGCGAGAACGTGCCGGTGATCCGCTCCCGGATGAACGGCTTCTCGCCCTCGGCGTGCTCCTCGGTCCGCTTGGCACTGACGGCCAGCACGCCACGGTCCACCGTGACGTCGATGCTGGCCGGGTCGATGCCCGGCAGGTCGAAGCGGAGCACCAGGCCGTCCTCGGTGCGCACGGCGTCCATCGGCATGGCCGAGCCGTTGCGCGAGGCCGGGCCGAACGCGGTGAAGGGGTCAAACGTGGTCAGCAACATGAAGGTTCGCCTCCAGGTGAAAACGAGGATTCATCCGTTTATGAATCCAGGTCACTACTCATCTCACCTAGAGGAAACCTGTAACTTGAATTGTATATTCCTTTCGCGCCGACTCGCGGCCCGCAGACCCGCGACCCGCAGACTCGCGGCCCGCAGACTCGCGGCCCGCAGACCCGCGACCTGCAGACCCGCGGCCCTGGACCGGCGGCTCTAGACCCGCTCGATGATGGTGGCGTTGGCCTGGCCGCCGCCCTCGCACATCGTCTGCAGCCCGTACCGGCCGCCGGCCCGCTCCAGCTCGTGCACCAGTTTGGTAGCCGTAACGGCTCCCGTGGCGCCCAGCGGATGGCCGAGCGCGATGGCGCCCCCGTTGGGGTTAACCCGGTCCAGCGGCGCACCGGTCTCCGCCGACCAGGTCAGCACGACCGGGGCGAACGCCTCGTTGACCTCGAACACGTCGATGTCGGTTACGCTCAGCCCGGCCCGGGCCAGCACCTGCTCGGTGGCCGGCATCACGCCGGTCAGCATGTACACCGGGTCGCTGCCCGTCACCGCCAGCGCCCTGATCCGGGCCCGGGGGGTCAGCCCGTGCCGCTCGACCGCGGCCTCGGACGCGATGAGCAGTGCGGCCGCGCCATCGGAAATCTGCGACGCGGCCGCGGCGGTGACCACCCAGCCCTCGCGGAGCGGCTTCAGCTCGGCCATCTTCTCCAGCGAGGTGTCCCGGCGCGGGCCCTCGTCCGTGGTCAGCCCGGCCACCGGGGTGATCTCGCCCCTGAACCGGCCCTCGTCGATGGCGCGGACCGCCCGGCGGTGGCTCTCCAGCGCGTACTCCTCGAGCTGTCGGCGGGTCAGCCCCCACTTCTCGCAGATCAGCTGGGCGCCGCGGAACTGGGAGATC
Source organism: uncultured Actinomycetes bacterium (assembly GCA_963834515.1). Classification (GTDB taxonomy): domain Bacteria; phylum Actinomycetota; class Actinomycetes; order Streptosporangiales; family Streptosporangiaceae; genus RYN-230. Next base: position 150,756 of record CAWICB010000008.1, read on the forward strand.
TCCTGGTTGCCGTACCGCTCCAGCCAGCCCTGCCCGTAGGGCAGCGCCATGTTGTTCTCCATCGGCAGCGTCACCGTCGAGCCCATCGGCACCTGGCTCATGCTCTCCACACCGGCCGCCACGACCAGGTCCTGGGTGCCCGACAGCACCCCCTGGGCGGCGAAGTGCACGGCCTGCTGGGAAGACCCGCACTGCCGGTCGATGGTGACCCCGGGCACGTTTTCCGGCAGCCCCCCCGACAGCCAGGCGGTCCGCGAGATGTCGATGGCCTGCGGGCCGATCTGGGACACGCATCCCATGATCACGTCTTCGACGGCTGCGGGGTCGACCCCAGTGCGCGTGATGAGCTCGCGCAGCACGTGCGCAGCCAGGTCCGCCGGGTGCACCTGGGACAGGCCGCCATGGCGCTTGCCCACCGGCGTGCGTACCGCGTCAACGATGTATGCCTCAGCCACGACGTCCTCCAGCATGTCGGCGGGGCGGCCGGCCTGCTGGGCACCCCGGCCTACTGACAAGTAGGTTACCCGGGCGGCGGGGTGACGTCCGCAGCCGCGTTGGCCCGGGAAACGCCCTGATCGGCTGATGAACTGGCTACTATCCGTGAGGAGCGGTTACTGCACGCATTCGGATCACGGCGCAGCCGGGGGGCACGCAGCCATGGACAGCACCGAGAACGTCACCGGCCTGGTCAGTATCGGCCAGCTGGCCAAGGCAGCCGGGGTAAGCAGCCGCACCATCCGCTACTACGAAGAACTCGGCATCCTGCCGGAACCGCAGCGCACCAGCGGCGGCACCCGCAAGTACCCCCGGGAGTACTGCGGGTACATCGAGACCGCGCTGGCCCTCAAGGACCTGGGGTTCCGGCTCGAGGAGGTCAAGCCGCTGGCCGGCCTGGCCCTGGGCCGGGTCATCGCGCCCGGGCAGCGGGCCCGGGCCGCCCAGCTGGTCGAAGACCGGATCCGGGCCCTGGACCGCCAGGTAGCGGTGCTGCACAGGCTCCGCGACCGGGTACACGACCCGGACGCCGTGGCCGGGACGGCCGTCCTGTTCGATCTGCGCACCGGCAGTGACGCCCAGCCGGCCTTATCCTGCTTATGAGCGGTGGCCCTGCATTCCCCGACCGGGCCGCCCCGAGTGAGCCCGGAGGCCGGGATGGCGAGTGGGGTCATTCTGCTGGTGCTGATCGCCGTCCTGCTGGCTTTCGGCTGGTTCCGGGTGCGCCGCCGGATGGGCATGGGCACCGCCAGCGGCCGGATGTGGCTGGTCGCGACCATCGGGATCGCGCTCGGCCTGCTCGTGCTCTGGGTGTTCCAGACGACGGGCGGCTAACCAACCGGGTCGCGCCGCAGCGGCATCTCGAACCAGACCGCCTTGCCGTCCGGGGTAGGCCGCGAGCCCCACCTGGTCGCGAGCTGGTTGACCAGGTACAGCCCGCGGCCGCCCTCGTCGGTCTCCGCGGCGCTGCGGATCCGGGGCAGCCGCATGTCGCTGTCGAACACTTCCACCCAGACCGCGTCGCGGCCGCGGCGCAGCCGCAGGCTGAATGTCCTGGCCGGTGCGCCCGGGCCCTCTTCGCTGACCTCGGCCGGCGCCCACCCGGCTACCAGCCCGGGCGTGCTCTGGGCCGCGGCGCCAGCCACTTCGAGGGCGAGCGAGTGCCGGGGAGCCCGGGACGTGGCCGTGTGCAGCACCACGTTGGTCACCACCTCGGACACCAGCAGGCAGGTCAGGCCGACCTGCTCGGGCTCCATGCCCCAGGACTCGAACGTCGCCTCGGCCAGCCTGCGGGTCTCCGAGACCTTGATCGGTTCGGCCGGGAATGTGCCTTCCCACGACGCCAGGTCGACCGGCGAGGTGCGGATGGCCACGATGGCCATGTCGTCGTCGATGTCTCCCGGTACCGCGTCCTGGGCCGCCTGCGCGATCTCCTCCACGTCGCCGTGTGCCACCCGGCGCACGGCCTGGTGCAGCATCAGCCGGGCGTCATCCTCGGAGTACACGCCGAGCCCGTCCGGCCGGTGCCGCCGGTCGGTGAGCCCGTCGGTGTACAGCACCAGGGCCGAGCCGGCCGGCAGGTAGCGGGTCTCCTCCCGGTAGGTGGGCAGCCCGGGCAGCCCCTTGCCCCGGACGCCGAGCAGGACACCCTTGTGTTCCATCTCCAGTTCGCCGACCTCACCGCCCACGATGAGCAGCGGGGCGTCGTGGCCCGCGTTGGAGAACGACAGGGTGCGCGCCCAGGCGTCGTAGACCAGGTAGGTGCAGCTCACTATCGGCGGGTCCGGGCTCAGCGAGCCATCCGGGCGGGCACTGGCCGGGCCCAGCGTGCGGCACCAGTCATCCAGCTTGCGCAGGATCTCGGCGGGCGGCTTGTCGTCCTGGGCGAACGCGCGCAGCGCCGCCCTCAGCTGGCCCATCACGGCCGCGGCGCGGGCGCCGCGCCCCTCCACGTCACCGATCACGATGCCGACCCGCCCCGCGGACAGCGGGATGATGTCGTACCAGTCGCCGCCCACCTGCGTCTGGATGCCCTGCCCGTGCGTCTCCAGTGGCTTGGCCGGCACGTAGCGGCAGGCCACGTCCAGGCCGTCCACGGCGGGCAGGTCCTGCGGCAGCAGGCTGGTCTGGAACGCCAGCGCGGTGCGGCGTTCCTCCTCGAACAGCAGTGCGTTGTCGATGGCCACCGCCACCCGGCTGGCCACGGCACTGAGGAAATCGCGGTCGTCCGCGTCGTAACACCGCTCGTGCCGCCTGGTCAGGCTGGACAGGGCCAGGCTGATCACGCCGAGCAGCTCGCCGCGGGCCACTAGCGGCGCCGCGACCACGGAGCAGAGCCCGACCTCCTCGGCCGCGGCCAGGCTGGCCGGGCTGGGCGCCCGGGGCGGCTGGATCTCCTGCAGGTTCTCCACCAGCACGGTGTCCAGCTGGGCCATGGCCTGCCGGCAGAAATGCCCTTCCGGGTACCGGACCGGCTCGCCGACCCGGGCCCAGCTGCCGGGCGGCGGGATCCACCCCGCCGCGTTGGTCTGCACCCGGCGGACCAGCTTGTCGCCCTGGATCAGGTCGATGATGCAGTGGTCGGCGAACTGGGGGACCAGGGTCTCGGCCACCTGGCGCAACGTCATGCTGAGTTCCAGCGATCCGGCCAGCTGCTCGCCGATGCGGTCCAGCAGCGCGATCCGGTCCCGTTCCTGGCGGCTGCTCCGCCGGCTGGCCTCCCGGGCGATGATCACGATGCCGTCGATCGAGCCGGACGGGTGCCGCAGCGGCATCGCCTCGGCGCGGACGAACACGCGCGAGCCGTCCGCACGGACGACCGCGAACGTGCCGTCGCCGTCACGGCCGCGCAGCACCTGCTGGGCCAGCTCGGCGGCCTTCCCGGCGTCACCGCCGCTGAACGCGAGGGACAGGACCGGCTGGCCAATCAGCTTGCCGTCGCTGGGAAAGCCGAACAGCCGGTGGCGAACGGGTTCGCGTACAGCAGGTTACCCAGCGGGTCGGTGACGACCAGGGCCGCGGACATCTGGCTGAGGATGGTGGCGGCCGGCAGGTAGGACTCGTACGCAGGGTCGGCCCAGTCAGACACCGGGGCCGCCCTCATCGCCTGGTGACGAAAACGTGGGACGCCACCAGGCGCGGCAACTCCGCTGTGACACTGCCGACCCTGTCCTCACTGGTCACCCGCACACCGTCATCGCTGGCCGCGAGCGTGACCTCGCGTCCGGGTTGTATCCCGATCCGCTTGAGTTTAAGCATGAGGGACGGGTCACTCTGGACCTGTTCGCTGATCCGGCGCACTGTGACCGGTGCGGCCAGGCTCGCCGCGACCGTGGTCATCGCCTCGGCCGGCTCCAGCCCGGCGACCTCGGCCCGGTGCCGGGCATCGCTGGGCACGCCCAGTTCCTCCAGCCCCGGGATGATGTTGCCGTGCGGGCAGCAGACCGGGTAGTCGAGCAGCTGCACCAGCCGCCGCTCCACGTTCTCCGAGATGACATGCTCCCAGCGGCACGCCTCGACGTGCACCTCTTCCCAGGGCAGGCCGATCACGCCGACCAGCAGGCACTCGGCCAGCCGGTGCTTGCGCATCACCCGCATGGCCAGCGTGCGCCCCGCGTCGGTCAGCGCGAGCTGGCGGTCACCTTCGACCTTCAGCAGCCCGGCCCGCTCCATCCGGGCTACGGTCTGGCTTACGGTCGGCCCGCTCTGCGAGAGCCGTTCAGCGATCCGGGCCCGCAGCGGGACGATGCCCTCCTCTTCCAGCTCGAAGATCGTGCGGAGGTACATCTCGGTGGTGTCGATGAGCCCATGCACCGTGCGGCCGACCTCCCTCCTCACCTGATGCTACGGCGACAAACGCTCTGCTACCCACGCCTGACCGCTGCGCCGGTAGCGGAGCCGGTCGTGCATCCGGTTCGGCTGGCCCTGCCAGAACTCCATCATGTCCGGGTGCACCCGGTAGCCACCCCAGAAGTCGGGCATCGGCACCGGGGTCCCCTCCGGCCAGCGCTGCTCGAGCTCCTGGTAACGCTGGTCCAGCTCGGCCCGGGACGGCAGCACTGTGGACTGCCAGCTGGCCCAGGCGGCGAGCTGCGAACCGTGCGGCCGGGAGTGGAAGTAGGGCTCGCTCTCGCTGACCGACATGGCCGTCACGGTGCCCTCGATGATCACCTGCCGCTGCATCGGGTACCAGGGGAAAAGCAGGCAGGCCCGGGGCTGCTCGGCCAGCTGCCGGGCCTTGGTCGAGGTGCGGTTGGTGTAGAAGACGAAGCCGGCCGGGCCGTGTTCCTTGAGCAGTACGGTGCGGGCCCGCGGCTGGCCGGCCGCGGACACGGTGGCCAGCACCATCGCGGTGGGCTCGGGCAGCCCGGCGCCGAGCACGGCCGCCATCCACTGGCCGAACAGGGCGAGCGGGTCGGCCGGCGCGGTGGCCTGGTCAAGGTCCGGCTGGGACAGCGGCGGCTGAGAGATCGGTTCCACGGGACTGATCCTCACACAGTGCAGGCGGTGGCGGGGCCGCCCCGGAGGGCCGGCCGCCGGGCGGCCCGGGCGGGCCCGGGGCGGCCCGGCGGCAGCGTGGGATGTGTCACGATGCGAACTCATAGCGGAATATGGTTCGGGCAGGATTGACTTAACCGGTAAGGACGCCCCGGTCGTTGCGCGGCGGCACTAGCGCGGGGCCGTGCCCCACCCAGGCACGAACTCCACATGGCTCACAAGGACACGGAGGTCCGCCCAATGTCCGATTTCGTTCCGGGGCTGGAAGGCGTCATTGCCTTCGAGACGTCCATCGCGGAGCCCGACCGTGAGGGTGGCGCGCTCCGCTACCGGGGAGTGGATATCGAGGAACTCGTCGGCCACGTGTCCTTCGGGCATGTCTGGGGACTGCTGGTGGACAACGAGTTCGCCCCGGGGCTGCCGCCGGCCGAGCCGTACCCGATCCCGGTGCACTCCGGTGACATCCGGGTGGACGTGCAGAGTGCGCTGGCCATGCTGGCCCCCGCCTGGGGCATGCACCAGCTGCTCGACATCGACGACAAGCAGGCCCGTGACGACCTGGCCCGTGCGTCGGTGATGGCCTTGTCCTTCGTGGCCCAGTCGGCCCGCGGCCAGGGCCTGCCGCCGGTTCCGCAGTACCGGGTGGACGAGGCCCGCACCATCGTCGAGCGCTTCATGATCCGCTGGCGCGGCGAGCCCGATCCGCGGCACGTCAAGGCGGTGGACGCGTACTGGACCTCGGCCGCGGAGCACGGCCTGAACGCGTCCACGTTCACCGCCCGGGTCATCGCCTCGACCGGCGCCGACGTGGCCGCCGCCCTGTCCGGGGCGGTCGGCGCGATGTCCGGCCCGCTGCACGGCGGTGCACCCGCCCGGGTGCTGTCGATGATCGAGGAAGTGGACCGGACCGGGGACGCGGTCAAGTTCGTCAAGACAGCCCTGGATCGCGGTGACCGGCTGATGGGCTTCGGGCACCGGGTGTACCGGGCCGAGGACCCCCGGGCCCGGGTGCTGCGGCGCACCGCCCGCGACCTCGGCGCGCCCCGCTACGAGGCGGCGGTGGCGCTGGAAGAGGCGGCGCTGGCCGAACTGCACGCCCGCCGCCCGGACCGGGTGCTGGCCACCAACGTCGAGTTCTGGGCCGCCATCGTGCTCGACTTCGCCGAGGTCCCGGCGCACATGTTCACGTCCATGTTCACCTGCGCCCGGACCGCGGGCTGGGCCGCGCACATCCTGGAGCAGAAGCAGACCGGCCGGCTGGTCCGGCCCAGCGCCCGCTACGTGGGCCCCCCGTCCCGCCCGGTCAGCAGCGTCCCGGGCGCCGATCAGGTGCTCGGCGAGGTCTGAAGGCGGGGGTTGGGGCTGCGCGGCAGCTCGCCGGGGAGGTCCAGGGGGTCGTCCCCCGGACTATAGGCTGAGCCGGTGACCGACATCGTCATCCCCGCTCAGCTCCGGCCCGGCGACGGGCGCTTCGGCTGCGGCCCGTCCAAGGTGCGCCCGGAGCAGCTGGCCGCGCTGGCCGCGTCCGGCGCCACGTACCTGGGCACCTCGCACCGGCAGGCTCCGGTCCGGTCGCTGGTCCAGCGGGCCCGGGAGGGCCTGGCCGAGCTGTTCCAGGTGCCCGCCGGTTACCAGGTCGTGCTGGGCAACGGCGGCACCACCGCGTTCTGGGAGGCCGCCGCGTTCGGCCTGGTCCGGGACAAGTCACAGCACCTGGCGTTCGGCGAGTTCTCGGCCAAGTTCGGCAAGGTCACCCAGGCCGCGCCGTGGCTGGCTGACCCGACCGTGATCGCGTCCGATCCGGGCCGCCACCCGGAGCCGCGCGCCGAGGCCGGGGTGGACACGTACGCGCTGACCCATAACGAGACCTCGACCGGGGTGGCCATGCCGGTCCGCCGGGTGCCCGGCGCCGACCCGGGCGCCCTGGTCATCGTGGACGCCACGAGCGGGGCAGGCGGCCTGCCGGTCGAGGTCAGCGAGTGCGACGTGTACTACTTCGCGCCACAGAAGTGCTTCGGCTCGGACGGCGGCCTGTGGCTGGCCCTGATGTCCCCGGCCGCGCTGGACCGGGCGGCGCAGATCGCGGCCAGCGGCCGGTACATCCCGGAGTTCTTCTCGCTGCCGGTGGCCATCGACAACTCGGCCAAGCAGCAGACCTACAACACCCCGGCCGTGGCCACCCTGCTGCTGCTGGCCGAGCAAGTGGAATGGCTGCTCAGCCACGGCGGCCTGGACTGGGCCGTGGACCGCACCGCGGACTCCTCGGCCCGGCTGTACACCTGGGCCGAGAAGGCACCGTACGCCACCCCGTTCGTGGCCGACCCAGCTCAGCGGTCCCAGGTGGTGGGCACGATCGATTTCGGCGCCGGGGTGGACGCGGCGGCGGTGGCGGCCACGCTGCGGGCCAACGGCATCGTGGACACCGAGCCCTACCGCAAGCTGGGCCGCAACCAGCTGCGGATCGGCATGTTCCCCGCGGTGGACCCGGCCGACGTCGAAGCGCTGACCGGCTGCATCGACTATGTAATCGAGCGCCTGTAATCAGCGCAGGGCCGTGCCGATGACCGCCACGGCGATCAGGATTACGAGCACCGCGGGCAGCAGCCACCGGTTGGTACGGATCACAGCTCGCAGCCTATGCCAGAGTCACGGCCGGGGGGCGCGGCCGGGACGCGCAGCGGCCAGCTGGCCAGGGTTTCGTGCCGGGGCTGGGCCGAGTCGGCCGCCAGGTCCCCGGGCCGGCCCGGCAGGTGGCTGCGGATCAGGTAGATCCGCCCCGCGGTCCACGGCGTGCCCGCATACTCCGACAGGCCCGATACCAGAACGCGGGCGTCCACCGGGGCCCGGCAGCGGGCCAGCGTGAGATGCGGCTGGAACCGCCTGCCCTCCTCGGCTGGCGGTGCGCCGGCCCGCCGCGCGCCAGCCGCTACCGAGGCGGCCAGCACACCGAGCGCCCGCCGGTCCCCGTGCACGCCGGTCCACAGCACCCGGGCCCGGGCCGCACCAGGAAACGCGCCCGCCCCGGCCAGTGCCAGGGACAGCGACGGATGCCGGCCCGCGGCCCGTTCCAGCCGCGGCATCAGCCGGGCCACGACGGCCTCGTTGACCTCGCCGAGGAACGCCAGCGTGAGGTGCCACGCTTCGCGGCGGGTCCAGCGCAGGCCGGGCCAGGCGTCGCGGAGCGGCTCCACCACGGCCTCCAGTTCGCCGGCCACGTCGTCCGGGATGGAGACCGCGATGAACAACCGCATAGGTCATTGGTAGCACCTCCGCGGCGCCCGCTAGGGGCTCAGGCGACCATCCGGGCCAGTTCGCGTGGCCGCACCGCGCGCAGCACGCCAACCCCGCGGCGCCGGGCCACCAGCAGGCCGATGACGGCCGCGGCGGCGGCCGAGATGAGGCCCCCGCCGAGCAGGCTCATCCGCGGGCCGAACTGGTCGGCCACCCAGCCCACCAGCAGCGACCCGAACGGGGCGCCACCCAGGAAGACCAGCATGTACAGGCCCATCACCCGGCCGCGCATGTCTGGCGCGGAGTTCAGCTGCACCATCGAGTTGGCCGCCGTGCTGAGCGTGAGCAAGGTCAGCCCGGTCGGCACGAGCAGGGCCAGGAACAGCCAGAACGAGGGCATCAGCGCGGTGACCACTTCGAGTACCCCGAACGCGAACGCGGCGGTGACCAGCAGCCGCAGCCCGGGCTTACCCCGGCGGGCGGCCAGCAGCGCCCCGCCCAGCGCGCCCGCCGCGAACACCGCGGAGGCGACGCCGAACGCGGTGGCCCCGGTGTGGAACACCTGCCGGGACATCAGCGCGTTGGTGATCTGGAAGTTCATCCCGAACGTGGCCACGAAGAAGATCAGCACCATCGGCAGCAGCAGGGCGGGCTGGGACCACACGTAGGCGCAGCCCCTCGCGCAGCTGGCCCTGGCCCGCGGCACCGGGGTCGCCGGGTACAGCTCTCCGGGCCGCATCAGCTTGAGGCCGATCAGCACCGCGCCGTACGAGGCCGCGTTGATGAAGAACGCCACCGGGGTGCCGACGGCCCCGATCACCAGCCCGGCCGCGGCCGGCCCGGCGATCCGCGCCAGGTTGAAGATCGCACTGTTCAGCGCGATGGCGTTGGGCATGTCGGTGTGCCCGACCATCTCGGTGACGAACGCCTGCCGGGTCGGGTTGTCGAACACCGTGGCCAGGCCGAGCCCGAACGCGAGCGCGTAGACCTGCCAGATGCGGACCGCCCCGGTGAGGGCGAGCACGCCCAGGATGAGGGCGAGCAGGCCCATGGCGCTCTGGGTCAGCATCAGGATGCGCCGCTTCGGGTACCGGTCGGCGACCGCCCCGCCCCACGGGCTGACCAGCATGGGCAGGAACTGCAGCGCGGTGGTGATGCCCAGCGCGGTGCCGCTGCCGTGGGTCAGCTCGAGGACCAGCCAGTCCTGCGCCACCCGCTGCATCCAGGTGCCGCTGTTGGAGATGACCTGCCCGGTCGCGAACAGCCGGTAGTTCCGGGTGCGCAGCGAGCGGAAGGTGCGCAGCCCGGACCGCCCGGACTGGGTGGGCTCGGACGGGTGGGCTCGGTCAGGACTGGCTGAGCTTCTCCAGGATCGGGGCGGCCGCCCGCAGCGTCGCCCGCTCCTGCGGGGTCAGCTCGTTCAGCCGACGGGCCAGCCAGGCGTCCCGCCGACGGCGTGCCCTCGCCACCAGATCCCGGCCCTCCGCGGTCACCGTCAGCACGACCTGGCGCCGGTCGGAGGCATGAGCCGTCCGCGTGACCAGCTGCCACTCCTCCAGGGCGGCGATGACGCGGGTCATCGACGGTGGCTGCACCCGTTCGTGACCGGCCAGCTCGCCCGGGCTCATCGCGCCGTGCTTCTCCAGCGTGGCCAGCGCGGCGAACTGGGTGTCCGACAGCACTGGTTCCACCTGGCCGGGCGCGGTCCGCTCCACCCGCAGCCGCCGGGCCAGGCGGCTCACCGAGATTCGCAGCTGGGTGGCCAGGCCCGCGTCGGACCTGGTCGGCAGGGACGTCATTTTCATTAGCCTGAGTCATTACTCTTGCTAACGGTATGCCGGACGGCAGCATTCCGTCAAACCGTTAGCAGGGCGAACAGGTGACCACCCCCGGTGGAGGCGTGAGTTAAGTACACCATGCGCACGACCCGCTAGCCTGGACCAGGTGACCAGGAAACTTCGGCCCGCGCCGCCGCCCCTCGAGGCGAATGACCGCCTGGTCACCGCCGTCATCACCGCAGCCTGGGTGATCGGCCTGATCAGCGTGCTGGTGCTGCGCCAGCATCTGGCCCCCGGCCAGCGCTGGTGGGTGTGGACCTGCGCGACGGGTGTGTGCATGGGCCTGTTCGCGCTGTGGTACGTGCCCCGGCTCAAGCGGTCCCGGGCCAGGGCGGCCGAACGCCGCGCCCGGGCCCGGGAACAGCAGGAAGGCCAGACCTGACGGCTGGCGCCGGGCCTAGTTGTGCTCCAGCGACTCGAACACGGTCTCCTCGACCGAAACCCCGGGCATGTCCACCAGGTCGTAACCGAGCTCGTCGATGACCGGGCGGAGTGGCTGCCCCGACGAGGGCGCGAACACCGCCTCGGAGTGCGCGCCGCAGCCGTGGTCGGCGGCGACGACCCGGCCGTCATCCGGCGCGTAGGCGTTCGCGCAGACGCCGAACACCTGCCCCAGCGGGCCGGCCAGCCGGACGAAGAAGCCGCAGCCCGCGCACAGCCCGGGGGCCGCGTGCGCCAGCGGGGTCCTGGGCCCGTGCTCGCTGGTGTACCAGCGCTCCGCGGTGTCCTCCCGCCCGGGGGCGGACAGCACCCGGGCGCGGAGCGGCACGGTGTCCGGGACGGCACTGGCCCGGGCCCGGGCCGCGATGCGGGTGGCTGGGCCGGCCCCGCCCGGGTCCGGGCTGGCCGCCGCTTCGGCATCGGCCCGCTCGGGCGCGTCGCCGCCCTCCGCCGCCTCGTCCGGATCGTCCGCGGCGTCGCTGGCCCCTGCGCCGCTGACCCCCGCGTCCCCGGCCCCGGCGTCGCTGGTCCCCGCTTCGCTGGCGGCCGCCGGGCTCGGGTCGTCGGCCACCGTCAGGCCGGCCAGTTCCGCGGCCGGCCCGGCCCAGGTGGACTCTCCCCAGTCAGTGAGCCCGTCGTCCCCGTCCAGGGTGGCCATCGGAACCAGCCGCGCGTCATCCGGCGCGGCGGGCAGCAGGTCACCAGGCCCCAGGTCGCCCGGGAGCAGCCGTTCCCGCCATGGCACCCAGTCCGGGGCCAGGATCGCCTCCGGCCCGGGCAGCAGCAGGCTCTCACTGACCGTCACGTGCTTGGACCGGGACGCCCGGGCCACGGTGACTGCCCAGCACCAGCCCTGGTAGGCCGGCTCGAAACTGCCGAACAGATGTGTCACCACGCGATCACCGTCCGCCGTGACGGCGAGGTGCTCGCCTACCCCGGCCGGCCCCGCCATGTCCTCGGCGGCGGCGCGAGCCAGATCGACGGCCTGCGCACAGGTCTCGTCCGGCTCCTTGGTTCTTCCGCGCAGTGGGCTCACGATGAGCAATTCTCCCCCATCCACGCACCGCCGTGCGGCATAAATATCACCTGGCCGGCCTCTCGCCGACTCATCGCGGTCACTGCCGCCCTGAAGAGGCAGAACACGTCCCTCTACGACGCGCCCACCCGCACCGATGATATCCGCGCGATGCCCCACTCGGTCCTGGGTACCGGGCCGTCCTGCGCAGTTCAGCTGCGATCCACAGTCCAGGCCGGGCCGGACCCCTGCTCAAGTGCGATGACGCGCCGCACTAAACAATTGCGCGCATCCTTGGATCGCCTTAGTCCCGGCGTTCCCCACGAAGAACGCCGGGAAGTTGAACGGGTGCGCCGGGTCGTCGTTCAGCGGAATCTCGTAGAAGTAGACGCCCCGCATGTGGTACCGCGCTACCGTCTGGCAGGCTCCAGTGATCCAGCGCACCTGCACCTGTGGGTCATACGGACCGCCGATATTCCACGACTCGGGATGCTGGTATGCCCCGGCGGTGGCACGGATCCCCTCCTCGTCCAGAGTTGTCCGGGCCCGCAGCCCTGGCGACAGCTTGTTCATGCTCGCCTCCCATCCGGCTGTGACCGTCCGCTGGGAAGCGCTGGCCGGGATGTTCAGGTGCAAGTACCAGTCCACGCCCGGCGCCTTCCTCGACGGCAGTACTCCAGCCCGGTACAAGGAGATTTGCGAGGCGACGCTCGTCGCACAGCCGCAGATCCCATGGGCCTTCCCGAGCAGCCACGGCCAGTACGGCGAAGCCGCGATGGCGAACGGCTCGCTCGCGACCACGAACTGCGCCCCTCGGAAGCCATGCAGGAACTTCAGGTACGGCGTCTCAGCGGCGAGCAGCCTACGCATCCACTCCCACTGGTTCGGTGGGTTGATAAAACCCTCCCAGCTGTACTGGGGTTCCCCCCACTCGGCTGGGGGCCCGATGCGGATGAGAGGCCGCAGTTCCACAGTCATCCCATCCTGGCGCACTTCGCGGGCGATCGCCTCCACGGCGGCGACAGACAAGGTTTGCCGGCACTGGCCCACGATCTCAGAGGCGGCCGATGGGTCGCAGAAATCCCAGACGATGCCCACGGACTGCGCGTGGAGCGTGCTGTGGATGTAGGCCGCGAGCCTGCTGCCGAAGGCCTGCGCGCCGGCCACCCGGTAGTTCAACGTCGGACTCGACATCGACACCGAGGACAGGGGCCGAACTGGCCACGCTCACCTGGTTCGTGGCCGCCGTCGTGGCGTGCCCGTATCCGGCCGCGGTCACCGCGAGGACAGCGACGATACCGGCCAGCATGCGTTTCACGTCCGCCTCCAGACAATTGCGCTTCCCAAGAAGCCACTCAACGATGGGCCCCCTGCGGGGAACCGGCCGAACTCATCGCGGCACACGCTCGGGCGATGACGTAGCCGACTGACTACGGAGCGTATCCTACCTCGGCACGAGGCGTGATGGTCAGGCCAGGATCAAGCCAGTCTGAATTCTCGCTGCGGCGGCAAGAGTTATCAAACCGTCGGCCCACGGAGTGGGCGATTCACAGAGCACGTGAGTCATGTGGGTCCATCTCGTGGAAATGCCGGGCATTCCAGATAGGGACGCCATTCAGGGCTATGCCGCTCATACGTGCCGCCTGAGTAGTCAGCGCACCGGCCGCGGGCGACTGATCAGGTGATGGCCACGTCCAACGGGCTGCCGTTCATTTCGGACACGGTGCAGGCGCAGCCGCGCATCCCCAAGGGTGATGGGCGTCCCACGAACGGTGCGGCGTGGCCGGACAAAGCGTTCCACATTTCACCAGCGGGATAACCGCCCCACATCTCCGGAACGGGCCGGGGCGCAGGTCAAGAGCTACACAGCTTTCCAGCGCCCCGGCCGTTTGCCGTTTCCATGTGCGAGGCGTTCACGTCGTGTCACAATGCGTACGCACAGCGTGACGATTCTCTGCTTGGCATGCCCTCACGGGAAGGCTCTTACCAGCGTTGTCTCAGCAACCGGCGTCCGGCGAAGATTGGCAGCTACCTCCCAATGACCTTGGGTTTACCCGACGGCAGCGTGCCGGCCTCTCGCAACTGACCCAGCTCGCGGCGGAAGCCACCACTGGCCCGCTGCCGATTGTCACAGCCGCGACTGGCCCGGTCACGGGCCCACGGGCGCACAGCCACCGCAAGTACCCGACGGGCGTCGTAGCGACCCTTATGGAGCACCGCACCAGGTTCGCGGCGTTCTCGGTAATCGGTGCAGCGATCTTCGTTATGGGGATCGCTATACAGGCGTGGCTGACCGGCCGGCTGCACATGAACGCGTACCTGTCGTTCCTGCTTCAGGGCATCGTTTCGGTACAGGCGAGTTTCGTCGCCAACTACTACTGGACGTGGCGTGACCAGGATGTGGCGTTCTGGCCGGCGTGCGGGAAGTTCAACGCCCAGAAGGTAGCGGTAAGCGTCGGGAATCTCGTGGTGTACGCGGCCCTGGTCGAATTCGGGATGAACTACCTGCTGGCCAACGTGGTGACCACGGCAGTGTTCACGGTCGCGAACTACGTGATGAGCCACTTGTGGGTGTTCACATCCAGGAAAGACGCTGCTGCGCCGCCAGTGCATATGCCCGCGCGGCCCACCGCGGCGCGTGGCTTCGGGACGGCGGTGGAGGTGATGCCGACCGTCAGCGTGATCATCCCCTGCCGAAACAATGCGGCCACGATCCGTGCGACGGTTGACTCGCTGCTCGGTCAGGACTACCCGACGCTGCAGGAAGTCATCCTGGTCGGATCCACGGGCGACTCGACATGGTCGGCTCTGGCGGATGTCAGGGATCCGCGGCTGGTCCTGCTGGAGCAGGAGAAAACCCCGGGCAAGCGGGACCCCAACGTGAAACGCGACAAGGGCCTGCATAAAGCCTCCGGCGAAGTCCTGGCGCTGGCGGACAGTGACATCGTGATGGACCCGGACTGGCTGAGGTGCGCTGTCCCGCAACTGCTCGCACAGGGCGGCGGTGTGGTCGCCGGGGGGATGAAGCGGATCCATGACACGTTCTGGGGCCGGTTCGTGGACCGCAACGTCCTCGCCGCCAAGACCCCGCGTGTCCCGCGGTCGTATTCGGTGACAGCCGGGAACTTCGGCCACCACCGCAGTCGGCCGCCGATCACTGCGAACGCCGTGTTCACCCGGGACGTGTACGAATCGTGCCCGCTCGATGTGGCATGGGCGTACGGCTACGAGGATTACGAGTGGTTCTGGCGGATCGCAAAAGCCGGGCACAAGATCTGGTTCGCCGGGGATATCACCGGGGCTCATCATCACCGCCGCCGGTTCCGTGACCTGATCACCGAGTACCGCCGGTCCGCCGAGGGCTGCTCACATTTCATCCGCCGTCACCCGGACAGCCCGCTCGCGGCGAAGCGCCGCCGTCAGGCGATCAGCCTGCCTCTGGCCGCCACTGCTGGCCTGGGGGCCGCTGGCGCTCTCGTTGCGGTAGGCATGGCCAAGCCGGTGATCGGCCTGCTGTCACTCACGGCGCTGGTCCTGATGAGCCGGGAGATGTTCTCCGCCCGCAGACTTGAGGCCGCCGTCTACCCCTACGCTGGTGTAGCCCTTGGCATGGTGTTCACCTGGACGCTGGCGACGAACCTCGCCCGGAGAAGCACCGTGAGAACACCTGCGCCAGTCTGGGCAGAAACGTCTTCATCACCTCTCCGGCCACCAGCGCGCCGACTCTCTTGGCCGCTCATTGCGGTTTTGGTTGTACAGGCGGCATTCTCGCTGAGCCTAGTGTGGAGCAATACCGCATTCGGCGACGAAGCCGATTATCTCCTGCAGGGCAGGCTGGAGTGGGCGCACTGGCTGCATGGCCTCCCGATCCCCGCCCTGAACGACTCAGGCGCTCCGCAGATATACCCCCCAATCGGTGCACTCGCCAATGCCATAGGTGGCTTGGCCGGGGCCCGCATTCTCTCTCTATGCTTTATGTTGGCTGCGACGGTGCTTCTGTACCTGGTTGCCCGGAGGCTATTTGGATTCCGGGCGGCAATCATGGGTTCGGCGCTATGGGCCCTGAGTGAGCCGGCGCTACGCTTGGCCTTCGCCACTTACGATCCTCTTGCCTGCCTTCTGGTGGCCCTATCGGCATGGCTTGCAGTGCAGGCGGGTATGCGGCGCAGGCATGCTGAACTGGTAGCCGCCTCGGCGTGCGTCCTTGCCCTGGCCAGCATCACAGCATTCTCATTCGCCATCATGATTCCTGTCGTGGCAGGCGTCTCTTTCCTGGTGTGGCGTGAACAGGCTGGCCTGAGGCTAGCCCTCTGGTTCACCTTCTGGCTTACAGGCGCGACTGGATTCTTTGTGGTGGCGGGTATGACGCTGCTCCATCTATGGCATGACGCGCTAGGTTCCACTGTGGGGCGGGTTAATGGCCTTGGTGCGGGGATATCTGCCGTGGCCAGCAGTGCGTGGTCCTGGGATGGGCTGATCTTCGCAGTAGCGATAGCCGGTGTAGCACTAGCCTTCGCCACAGAGAAAAGCCTGAACCGGAAGTTGCTCGTGCTATCGCTGGCCGTGTCCGGCTTGATCGTCCCTCTTTACCAAGCGCATATCGGGACTAGTTGGTCTTTGGACAAGCACATGTCAGCATGTTCATGGTTCCTCGCTATGGCTGCTGGCTACACATTTAGTCGGGTAAACCTCAAACCTGCAGTAGCTGCACTGGCCGCCGTCGGAGCTCTTTCTTACCCGGCCATCACTGGTCTCTGGTATGCACGGGAAACATTTCATCTCTGGCCGAATGAGTCAGCCTTGATCCGGGACGTGAGGCCTGTGCTGGGTACTGGCTCACTATTGACATATTCGGATGGCAATTCTATTCCGGAGTACTACCTGCTCAGTGATCCTAGCGACTGGCCTAAATGGGACACTGGCTCGGCCCGGCTCGGGATAGCCCGCGCTTCGTACTCCTTCGTGGCCATGCAGCTCAATGCAACGCTTAACTCGTCAATCCTCCCCGAGAAGGCCGCCTACAGGCACGGGAACTCGCTTGTGAACCTTGTACTCGAACTCGCCGCAGGCAGCGGCCAGTTTGCTCTGGTCCAAGAGCTAGACCATAGTTCAAGATACCGGATCTGGCACGTCTTGCCTTACACCACTAGTAATCCGAGTGCGGCGACGGGCCTATTCGTCATATGGAAGGCTAAATGAAGCTTACGCATGCTCCGAATCAGGCACGGAACTCGCTGAGGGCCATCCGGGCGACGATCACGCCCGGCGCAGCGGGTGAACTTCACCGCAGTCTCGGCTGGCGCGTGATTACCCTGGAAGGGTGGAGCAGACCAGACCAACGGGCCTGGTTCACACACCTCCTGAACAAGACCCTGGAAGTCAGGCGAATTGTAGAGGTGGGCTTCAACGCTGGGCACTCTAGCCTAGTTTTCCTCCAGGCGCGCACCAACATCAGCGTGGTCTCGTTCGACCTCGGAACGCATGGATATATTCATTCCGCGAAAACATTCATAGATTCCCGCTTTCCAGGACGGCATACGCTAATTCTCGGCGACTCGACGGTTACGGTTCCTCTCTACCAGCAGAAACACCCTGAGGCGAGTTTCGACCTGGCGTTCATCGACGGGGGCCATGACTATGAGATAGCCAGCGCCGATGTGCGCAACGTTCTCCCACTCATACATCCAGCAGGGCTGGTTGTCATGGACGACCTGTGCCCATGGAAGCCATGGGGGGCGGGCCCAGTACGGGCCTGGTCTGAGGCGAAGCAAGAGGGACTCATCCGGGAAGTGGCTCTTGTCCAAGACGGCCGCGACGTGGAATCAGTGCAGCAGAAGTCAGGTACTGCAGCTTGGGCGCTAGGAGTCAAAAGGTAGTGGCCACAGTCACGAGCGTTCCTACACTCAAACCAGAGCCATCCGCACGTCGCTGGTTGTGGGCCGTCGCCTACGCCCCCGTTGTCGTGGCTGGCATCGGCCTGCGGTTCTGGCAACTCGGCTCATCTGCCTGGCAGTACGACGAGATCATCTACGCCGTCGTGGCCCGCAGTGTCGCCACCGGGCATGGCCTGGTGGAGAAGTACCCGGTAGGGCTCCCGCACCAGCCGTTCCTGTACCAACCGCCCTGGTACCCGTATCTGCTGGCCGCCTGGTTCAGGGCAACCGGTCCGTCGATCATGAATGCCCGTGTCCTGGGGGTGCTGCTGTCGGGTTGCACGCTTGTGCTGCTTTGGGATCTGATCCGCCGCCAACTGGGCCCGCGTGCTGCGCTGTTCGCGATCCTGCCGCTGACGTTCGACGGGTGGCTGCTGTACATCCAGCGTGACGTCTTACATCGAGAACCTGATCATGGCGGTCATCGCGGCCGGGCTCGTCCTCTACCAGCGGGCGCTCGACTGGCCGACCTGGCAGCGGTTCGCGGTGGCAGGTGTGGTCTTGGGGCTCGCGGGCTGCCTGAAGTACACCGGCCTGTATGTGGTCGCGGCAGTCGTGCTGTCGTGGCTAATCCTCCGGCGCCAGAACCGCGGCCACGGAATCATGGTCGCTTCCGCGCTAGGTGTTATCGCTGTAGACCAGATTGCGCTGCTCGCATGGTGGGGGCATTCCTACCTTTCTCAGACGGAACTCCAGTTGACCCGCGTTCTGGGTATTCAGCCTTCCGGCGGTACAGTCACGTCTCCGGGTGCCCTGATTCATCTCCTATTCCAGCAGTATCACGTCTTCATTCCCAGTTTCCTGATAGCGCTCGCGGGGATAAGTATCGCGGCCCGTTACATGTTCAAGTGTTACCGGCAACGGGACTGGACACCGGTGCAGCATCAGGCACTATTGTTCAGCTGGGCGGGCATGGGGATAGTGACCTTCGGCCTGTCTAACCTGCGTTTCCCGCAGTACTTCGCGCTTGTGCTCGTGCCCTTGTATCTTCTCGTCTGGACTGAGGTGTGGAGAATGCGACCGTCCGTTCAGATGGTGGCTTGCCGGGGCGGCTGTAGCCGCTGGTGTCACATCGTTCTGGCTGAGCACGAATGCCCAGTCGGTCAACCCACTGCAGAAAGTCCAGCAGTATGCCGCCGCGCACATCCCCGTCAAAGCGGAAGTCGTGGCGGACGAGCAGGTCGGCGACCTGCTCCATCAGCCGTACTGCCGGGAGCAGCAAGCAGGTGCGTGCCTGCACCACGCCACATACGCCATCACCTGGAACACGTACCTCCAGAAGACCGCGCAGCTAGGCGACAGCGCATACAAGGTGGAGATGAAGGGCGCGCACCAACTATGGTCCAGCAGCGGGTTCAACGGGACGGCGACGGTGTGGAAGCTCGACCCCAAGCCGGGACCAGTCCTAGGGATCGACGTCGAAGCAGACGGCTACTACTCGGTAGCCAAGGCTCGGGAATATGGGCGCAGGCTCGCTGCCTACGTCCGCGACGGACTCCACGCCAACACCATTGGGATCGTCTGGGACTTCTGCGACCCGTCGTTCACGTCCAGCAATGTCGGGAAGTGCCCGCGGACCCTGTCCGTTCCGGCCGTGAAAGCCATAGCGGATGCGGCGCGGGCCTACGGCCTGAACGTCCAGCTACGGCCCCTCATCCGGGTTGGGCCGCCACGCAACTGGTCGGACCCGCAGCTGTCCTGGGAAGGTTTCATTAAACCCACGGATAAGAAGGCCTGGTTCCGGAACCTGCTCCGCGCCGAAACCCCCTACTTGAAGCTCCTCCGCCTCTACCCGGGGTCAAAGGCGGCGGTGGCGAGCGAGCCGTGGGCGATAGCGGATTCCTCGCGGTGGCTGTGGCTGCTTCGTAAGACCCATGGTGCCTGCCAGTGCGCGACCAGCATCGCGTCCCAGGTCGACCGATATCGGAGTGGCGTCCTCCCGTCGAGGAACGCGCCTGGGGTGGACTGGTACGTGCACTTCCACATCCCTGCCAACGCCTCCCAGGCGACGGTCACGGCAGCGTGGGAGCAGAGCATGCATATGGTGCCGCGTTGGCTCCTGAAGCGCACCACGCTGGATGAGGAAGGCATCCGCGGCACGGTCGGTGCGTATCGGCACCCAGAGTCGTGGTATATCAGCGGCGCAGCCGACCCCACGGTACAGGCACGGTGGTTCACAGGTGCCTGCCAGGCCGTTAAGCACTTCCACCTGAAAGGCATCTACTTCTACGAGATCCCGTTCAACGACGACCCCGCGCACCCTTTCAGTTTCCCGGCGTACTTTATAAACAATGCAGGCTCGGCCGCGATCCGGGGCTGCTCGCTTATCTTCGGAGAGGGGTAATCCATGCACGAGAGCGAGGACCAAATCGAGGATCGCCTCGTGGTTACAGCGGCAGCCGTCATCGGGACTACCATGGCGGTCGTGTTCGTGATCTTGGCGACGTTTGTACTGGCCTGGCGTGGCATCAAGTGGATGACGTTGCGCCCCTTCCGCCTCTACCAGGCAACTCCACCCATGTAGGTCTCGTTAGGAATTCTCCGATTGCCGTGGATCTTCCTCTCACCAAAAAGTTCGGGACCCAACGTGAAACGCGACAAGGGCTGCATAAAGCCTCCGGCGAAGTCCTGGCGCTGGCGGACAGTGACATCGTGATGGACCCGGACTGGCTGGGGTGCGCTGTCCCGCAACTGCTCGCACAAAGTGGCTGTGTGGCCGTCGGGGGAATGAAGCGGACATGTCGCTGGCTGTGGACCACCGCCTCCCCCCTCACCTTCATCGTGGCTGGCATTGGCCTGCGGTTCTGGCAACTCGGCTCATCTGCCTGGCAGCACGACAAGATCATCTATACCGACGTGGCCAGCAGCGTCTCCAGGCATGGCCTGGTGGAGAGTACTCGGTAGAGCTCCCGCAGCAGCTGTCCTTATAGTGGCGCACCGTTACCGTTCTGGGTCTTAGCCTCGATCCACCGCCCGAATTTAGGTGACGGCGTTCTGTCGGCGGGCCGGCTGGTGCGGTCTTGATGGTGGTGGCGGGCGTGGCTTTCCTGCCGCTTACGTTTCTGCGGCTCGTCCACAGGTCCTTGCCCGGGGAGGCTGGCTGGCGGTTTGCCGGGTGGCCGCTGGGGCCCGCAGGGTCGTGGTGACCGGGTCTGGGCTGGTCAGGCCGCGGCGGCGGGCGGGCCGCAGGCGGCTTCGAAGAGGTTCATCCATTGGATCTGGCGGTGCCAGCCTTCGGGCAGGTGCAGGGTGAGGTGGCCGCGGCCATGGCGGGCGGTCCGGGCGGCGACGTCGATGAGGTCGCGGCGCAAGGTGGCGCCGCGGGCTTTGGCGCAGGCGAGACTGGCCAGGGACCCGGCGGCGCGCAGCAGGTTGTGCGCTATGGCTGCGAGGGCAACCCAGGCCGCGTTCGCCGGGAATGACCCGGAGGGCAGATGAGCCAGCGGGCCGTCGGTCCAGTCCGCGAATACCTGTTCTGCCTGGGCGTGGTCGCGGTGGTGCTCCTCGGCCTGGATGGTCGCGAACGGGGAATCGGTGAATACGGCGTGGTAGCGCCAGATGCCGAACAGCTCACCCTGGCCTTGCCCGGCCTGGCGGTTGAAGTCTTTGACCCGTCGGACGATCAGCCGGGCGGTGATCGCCTGCCCTTTCTTCGAGGTGAAGGCGGTATACGGGACTTCGGCGACCTGGGCGTCAGAGACCCAGCAGCGCAGCTGGTCATCCCAGATGGCCCGGGGATAT
>CAWICB010000009.1:0-500297 GCA_963834515.1 uncultured Actinomycetes bacterium
TAGCACGTCAAGAACGGCCTGCCGGTCGGCGTCGGACCCTGCCGTGGCGGTCTTGCTGGTCATCGGTCTCCTCGGCTCTCTCCGCGTGGTGGCGAGCGCCACCCGGGGGAAGGACGGACGGGCCCGCCCGGAGAGGACACCCCCGCGGCGCGAAGCCGGAAAAATTTGAACCACTATTACCGCGCCGAGGCTCTATCAGACACCAGCTGGGCCGGCCCGCCAATGTCGCAGCTGTTCGCCGAGTTCGGTGTGCCAGCGGACGGGCCGCCACCCCTCCTGCTCGGTACAGATCGCCGGGATGAGCCCTACGTCGCCCAGGCGGCTGAGCACCCCGTACAGGGAGCCCGGCGAGCTCCCTGCCTACTCGGTCCTCTCTCAAGGTCCGGCTTCCCGCAGGACCTGATGCCCGTACATCTGCCGCCGGCTGAGCATTCCGAGCACGAGGGCCCGGGCGGGCGAGATCGAAGGCACACGATCACCCGATATGGGTATTCCGTGCCGCGCTGCCACGGTTCGCGGCGTTCGGTGTGAGGCTCGGCCGGGCCTCACCAGCCGGGCAAGTTGCCCGGCGGTGACCTCGATACCCTCCCAGATGTGCTGGGTGAACCAGCCGGCCGTGCCGATGTGGGGCACTAGTTCTGCTCACGCTCACCGCTCACCCGGCGGGCGTCTACGACTCGCCCAGCCGCGACGGATCGTCCGCCGCCGACCTGCCCGCCGGCCTGGCCGCCTTCATGGCCGACGCTCAGGTCCCGTGGAACGTCGGCGCGCTGGGCGGCGCGGTGACCGATCCAGCATGGCCAAGCCCAGCTGGTATCTGGTCGCCACCGAGGACCGGATGATCCCGCCACCGGCGCAGCCGGCCCCATTCTGGCACTATCAACACAAGCGGCAAGCGATTGCTCGCCCCGGCAAATCAGCAAGCCGGACAAGGATGCACTCAATTCGGCATCACCCGGCGTCCGTACGCACACAGATCCGCCACTTCGGGTGCGGCGCAACCGGCCATGGGAGCGATCAGGATGTAGCACTTAGGCGGCTCCGCGCGCGTTCTCCTCGGCCTCCGCATCACTGAAGTAGCGGCGCCGATGACATAGCCCGCTTCGAGTTGCCAACTCGCTGCGGCCTTACTGCTCCGGTGGTGGCCGAGCGCCAGATCAGCCAGAGGGTTGCTCAGTCTTGGGCACCCGATTCAGGTGGTGCGGCGGGTGAGGTCAGCGGGATCTAGTTCGACCGCGAAAGGCCGGGTGATGCGGCCGGGGGTGCCTGCCACGAGCGTGGTCCGGGTGACATACCGGCCGCGGCTCAGCGAGCACGCGACAATCTTCGGCGTGCCCTGCAGCTCCACCCGCCAGTAAACGGGGATTCCCGCTTCCGCTCGCTGCGCGCCAGCGGCGCGCCCGTCGCGTACCACCGCTACCCCGGGCGGGCCACTTCGACCTGATCGCAGCCGCCCACACCGGCATAGCCCAGTGGATCGACACCCAGATGACCGAGACGCCACCAGCCAGCCGACGCCCAAGTTGATCCTGGGCGATGCGGGAATGCAGCGTCCGCCTGGGCCCGAAGCCGGCCTGCGGCAAGAGGTCTAGGGGCAGACCCTAGTGCCTTCCCTAGCGACACCGTCCCGCGGCCCGGTCACCATCGATGTACGGCAACCGGAACCTTGTGCCCGCACCACTCCCGGCGGCGGCCCTGTCGTGCCGGGCGGCCTGAACGAAGGAGCCCATCGTGTCAACACCGACATCCGATAACCCACATCCACGAAGGACCCCGAAATGACCAGCACCCCGGGAACCGCGACAGCCAGGCGAAACACCTGGGCACGAATCGCTGCCTTGCTGGTGTCCATCGTCCTGTTGACGGGACTTACCTACCTGCGAGTCTCGTCCAGCCCGGAAACGGTCTCGGTCTCGCAGGGGGCGCACGCCGGCCAGCTGACCATGCACCCGTGCACCTATCCCACCGAGAACGGCGGCTACCGCGCCGACTGCGGAACGCTCGTCGTGCCCGAGGACCGGGCAGACCCCCGGTCGCGGCTGATCGCGCTGCCGGTGACCCGGATCCTGGCTCGCTCATCCCACCCGCTGGCGCCAATCTTCCATCTCAACGGCGGCCCGGGCATAACCAACATGACGTTCCCCCAAGCGAACCGCCTGGCCGCCCAGCACGATGTCGTCATGGTCGGCTACCGCGGCGTCAACGGTTCTTCGGTGCTGAACTGTCCCGAGGTGACGGCGGCGCTGGAGAGTTCCGCGGACTTCCTCGGCAAAGCGTCGCTGAGCGCGTACTCCCAGGCCTTCGCTGCGTGCGCGAAGCGGCTTGAGCGATCCGGCGTAGACCTCGCCGGCTACACGCTGGCGGAGCAGGCCGCTGACATCAATGCCGCTCGCGTCGCGCTCGGCTACAAGCGCATCGACCTGCTCAGCGAAAGCGCCGGGACACGCCTCGCGATGATCTACGCGTGGCGGTACCCGAAAACTGTCAACCGCTCGGTGATGATCGGGGTCAACCCGCCCGGGAACTTCCTGTACAGCGGAGCCGAGATCGATCAGGGAATCGAGCGTTACTCGGCGCTGTGCGCGAAGCAGCCTGCCTGCCGCGCCCGCACCGGCAACCTCGCCGCGAGCATGCAGCACACGGCGGCGCACATGCCGAGCCGGTGGTACTTCCTGCCGATCAAGCCGGGCAACGTCCGGGTCGGGACGTTCCTCGGGCTCACGGAGGCGACCGCGGTGAATTCGCCACTGACCGGGCCGATGACCCTCAACTCGTGGATCTCCGCCGCGCACGGCGACGCGAGCGGCCTGTGGTTTCTATCGCTGTTGTCCGGTCTCGTCCTCCCCCAGTCGTTCGTCTGGGGCGAGTTTGCCAGCATCGGGCTGGCCGACGCGCACCCCGTCGAGCGCTATTACAGCTCCGGCGCTGACCGGGGCTCGATCATCGGCAATCCCCTCGCGGAGTTCTTGTGGGGGGCAGGAGGCCTTGTGCACGCCTGGCCGGCCAACCCGGGCGAGAACCAGTACACCAGCGTGCAGAACTCGAACGTCCCGACGCTGCTCATCGGTGGGACGCTCGACTTCGAAACGCCGGCCCAGAACGCCACGAAGCAGCTGCTGCCGCACCTCCCCAACGGGCATCAGGTGATCCTGTCCGGGCTCGGGCACGTGGACGACTTCTGGCCCTACGAGCCGAAAGCCAGCACGCAGCTGCTGACCACGTTCTACGCCACCGGCCGGGTCAACACGTCCCGCTACACCCCGAACCGGGTCAGCTTCGCCACATCGTCCACGCAGGCAGCGATTGCCAAGGACCTCCTTGCGGCAATGATCGGCTTCGCTCTCCTGGCTGCCCTGTGGCTGCTCTGGGTAGCGCGCCGGGTACGCAAGCATGGTGCCGCAGGGCGCAAGACCAGCGTCGTGACCCGCACCATCGTCCCGGTCGTGCTCGGGCTCGGCGGCTGGTTCGGAGCAGCCCTGGTCGTCCTGACGTTCTGGCCCGCGTTGTCCCTGTCCAGCGAACTGCTCGGGATTCTCGCCATCAGCGGGCCGATCGCGCTGGGCCTCTACCTGGCCTGGATTCACCGCGACTGGGACCGTGCCACCAAGTCAGTCGGGCTCCTGGCCGCAATCGCCGGCGCCCTGCTCGGAGGGTGGCTCGGGTTCACCGCGGTATCCGGCCTGTTCGCGATCGTCACCACCACGATCGGAGCTGCTGCAGGAGGCAACCTCGCCCTGATCGCCGTTAGCCTCGTCCGCGAACGGTCCGCGCGCGGCCATGGCAACGACCCCGCCGCAACCTACGCCGTAGCGCCCGCTCCGGGCAGCCCCGCAGTGACCTTGCACCAGGCAGGCGCAGGACCCACCAGCTGAACACTCCCGCACAATCGCGGATACCGGCCAGGCCACGCGGCCTGGCCGGTATCGCGGCCAAGAGTGTCCCGGGCCAGCCATGTCCTGGCGGGAGCTCGCCAGGACCAAGCGCCCAGGACCTCAGCGCCCCGATTATGCGCCTGCACTCCCCGCACCGGCATACTCACCGCCCCCGCCGCCAACAGCTCCGGCCAGCACCAATCACCTGCCGAATACGTGCCCCAGACCCGCGCGAGAGAGCGGTACAACGCAGGTCAGGCGAGTTGACTGACCGGTCTTGAAAACCGCTACGGCGTCGGCTGCTGCCGGGCTCTGAACCCGGTGTCGGCTCCTAATCTGGCTCCCCCGCAACCATCCGCTGCTTAAGGAAACTGCTCAAGCTACTCCTTAGATCCCGCGGGGCAGCGGTAACCTTTGAACACGTGCCCCAGATGACGCACCAGGCATTTGCGAAACACGCAAGCACTCACTATCCGAGCGGCGCAGACCCGTGACCTGCAGTAATAGCAATGGTGTACGTCCAGGGCGGCGCGTTGGTCAACCAGTGCGCCGCGCGAACCCTTAAGCTCAGCAAGACTCTGAGCTGCAGAAATACCGTGAAGTGGAGCTAAGCGGGCTCGAACCGCTGACCTCTTGCATGCCATGCAAGCGCTCTACCAACTGAGCTATAGCCCCGGCATCGCCCACGTGCTTAGCCAGCATGTGGACCGCAGACAGCATACCGGTTCGCGAGCGCGCCTTCGAATCGAGCCGTCGCAGCCCACTTCCCTGGCCGGTTGGGGACAACGATCCGAACCGGTAAGCCACCACTCAGCAATGACCGCTCAGCGGTCGTCGCTCAGCACCGGCTCCGGTAGCGTTCCCGCGTTGTGCTCGATCAGCCGCCATCGGTGGCTGCGCCGGGCCAGCACTGACCAGGAGCAGTTGGCCAGCGGCCCGATCACGCCCCACAGCTCCTCGGGCAGGCCGAGCAGCCGCGCGGCGCCGAGCCGCAATGCCGCGCCGTGGCTGACCACCACCGCCAGCGAGCCAGGCGGCAGGCTTTCGGCGATCCGGTCCAGCGCCGCGGCGGCCCGTTCCGCGACGGTAGCCGTCGACTCTCCCCCGGGCGGCAGCCATTGCGCGTGCTCGACCGGGTACTGGGTCCGGATCTGCACGTCGGTCAGGCCCTCCCAGGCGCCGCCGTGGCGTTCCCGCAGGTCCTTGTCGGTGGCCACGGTCAGCCCGGTGAGCCGGGCCAGTGGCGCGGCGGTGGCCAGCGCCCGGTTCAGGTCCGACGAGACAATAACGTCCGGGCGCAGCGCGGCGAGCAGCCGGGCCGCCCGTTCAGCCTGCTGCTGGCCGGTCTCGTCGAGCGGGATGTCGGACTGGCCCTGGAACCGGCCCTCGACGTTCCAGGCCGTCTGCCCGTGCCGCCAGAGCAGCAGCCTGATCCGGGAGCCCGGGCCGGCCGCTCCCCCGCTGCTGCCCCGGGCCCGCTCCTCGGCGGCCACCTGAGCCACCGCCGCAGCCCCTTCCTGGCCTGGGACCGTCTCCCCGGCCCGCTCGCGGCCGGGTGGGGGCTCACTCACTCGCAGGCGCTCACCCACCGCTGGGTGGTCGCCCGCGGTCAGCGGAAGTCCCCGCCAGTGGGCCCACCTGGCCCGCCCTGGCGCGCCCCGACCGGCTCCGGCAGCTGGATCCGCGGGCAGTCCTTCCACAGCCGCTCGAGGCCGTAATAGGTACGCTCCTCGGCGTGCTGCACATGGACCACGATGTCCAGGTAGTCCAGCAGGACCCAGCGGCCTTCCCGCTCACCCTCGCGGCGCACCGGCCGGGCTCCGGCCTTGCGCAGCTTCTCCTCGATCGCGTCCACGATCGCCCGTACCTGGCGGTCGTTGGCCGCGGAACAGAGCAGGAACACGTCGGTGATGACGAGCTGCTCACTCACGTCGTAGGCGATGATGTCGCTGGCGAGCTTGTCGGCCGCGGCTTCGGCGGCGAGTTCCGCCAGCTCGACGGCCCTGGTGGTGGCAGTCACGTGTGGTATTCGTCCTCCTAAGCTGGGGACCTTCCCCCTAAGCCTCTCACGTCCCCGCCAGGCGGGGCAGTAGGGCAATTCAGGGTAACCCGCGCCACGGACAAAGCCTGCCAGCCACAATCACCCGCGGCGGATGACCCCGGAGTCCGCACAGTACAGCCGGCGCTTGGCGATGTACTGCACCACGCCGTCCGGGACCAGGTACCAGATGGGCTCGCCCGCCGCGACCCGCTCCCGGCACTCGGTGGAGGAGATGGCCAGCGCCGGGATCTCGATCAGGCTGACTTCGTCCCTGGGCAGCCCCTGGCTGGTCAGCCGGTGCCCGGGCCTGGTGCAGCCGACGAAGTGGGCCAGCTTGAACAGGTCGCCCGCGTCCTGCCAGGACATCATCCGGGACAGCGCGTCCGCGCCGGTGATGAAGAAAAAGTCGGCCTGCTCGCCGCGCAGGGCCCGCAGTTCGCGCAGCGTGTCGATGGTGTACGTGGGTCCCGGCCGGTCGATGTCCACCCGGCTGACCGAGAACCGCGGGTTGGACGCGGTCGCGATCACCGTCATCAGGTACCGGTCCTCGGACGGCGACACCTGCCGGTCGTCCTTCTGCCACGGCTGCCCGGTGGGCACGAACACCACCTCGTCCAGCGAGAAGAAGTGCGCCACCTCGCTGGCCGCGACCAGGTGCCCGTGGTGGATCGGGTCGAACGTGCCGCCCATCACCCCGAGCCGCGGCACCCGGCCCGTATCGGGTTCCGGCGTGCACAGTTCCGGCTGCCCGGCCGCCACGCGGCCCGGCTCCCCGCCCACCACCCGGCCCGGCTGCCCGCCCACCACCCGGCCCGCGTGCCCGGCCACCGTCCGGCCTGGCTGCCCGGCCACCAGCCCGGATCTCTCACCATCGCCCATCTGTTGACTCTAATGTGCAAGTCAGGCCCGGAAAGACCAGCCCCAGGAAAGACCAGCCCCGGGTAAGCCCGCCCGGTCAGTCCGCCCCCGGTCAGTCCAGCCCGGGCACCGGCGGCTCCCCGCCGGCCCAGCGGACCACCCGGACCGCCTTGCCCACCTCGGCCCGCGGCACCGTCCCCCCGGGCAGCAGCCGGACCGCGATCCGCACCCCCAGCACGTCACGCAGCCGCGCTTCCAGCTCCATCGAGGCCACCCCGGACCCGGCCGCCTCGACCCGGTGCTCACACAGTGCCACCAGGTCCCGCGCGTCGCCCCGCTCGTCCACCACCAGCAGGTAGTCCGGGCTCAGCGTGTCCTCCCGGAGCAGCACCCGCTCCACCTCGCTGGGATAGATGTTCACCCCGCGGATGACCAGCATGTCGTCCCGCCGCCCGGTGATCTTGCTCATCCTGACCAGCGTTCGGCCGCAGGCGCACGGGTCCCGGCGCAGCGCGGCGATGTCACCGGTGCGGTACCGGAGCAGCGGTCCGGCCTCCCGGGTCAGCGTGCAGAACACCAGCTCGCCCTGGCTCCCGTCCGGCACCGGCTCGGCGGTGAACGGGTCCACCGTCTCGACCAGGAAGTGGTCCTCGTTGACGTGCAGCCCGTCCGCCACTTCGGCGCACTCCGCGGCCACGCCGGGCCCGATCACCTCGGACAGCCCGTAGATATCGAGCGCGCGCAGCCCGAGCAGTTCCTCGATCCGGGCCCGCATCTCGTCTGTCCACGGCTCGGCGCCGAACAGGCCGGCCCGCAGCGACAGGCCCGCCCCGGGCCGCAGCCCGGCCCCGGCCAGCGCCTCGCCGAGCCGGATGGCGTAGGACGGCGTGCAGGTCAGGATGTCCGGCTGCAGGTCGTTGATCAGGGTGACCTGCCGCGACGTCATCCCGCCGGAGACGGGCAGCACCCCGGCGCCCAGCTCGATCGCGCCCTGGTGCAGGCCCAGGCCGCCGGTGAACAGACCGTAACCGTAGGCGTTGTGCACGATGCTGTCCGGGCCGGCTCCGGCCCCGGCCAGCGCCCGGGCGCACATCCGGGCCCAGAGCTGCAGGTCACGGCGGGTGTAGCCGACCAGCGTCGGCCGGCCGCCGGTGCCGCTGGAGCCGTGAAACGCGACCACTTCGGACCGCGGCACGCCCAGCATGCCGAACGGGTACGCCTCCCACAGGTCCTTCTTCTCCGCCATCGGCAGCCGGGGCAGGTCTTCCAGGCCGACATCGGCCCCCCGGGACACGCCGGCCGCCCGGAGCCGCTCGGCTTGCCGGCCGCCCGCCGCCAGCAGCCGCTCGATCAGGCCGCGCAGCCGTTCTTCCTGCAGCTTGGCGCGCTGCCCGACCGACATCGACTCGGCGTCAGGCTCGAACATCATCGTCCTTCTCCTGCCTGCGGATTCGGCCCGGCTACGGCCCGCCGGCCACCCGGGGCCGACCCCGGGCACACGGACGCCACCAGCTTCGCATACCAATCCGGGCCCCGGCGGGTCCCGAATGCCCCGGGCAGATGGACCGCCACGGGGGTGGGTCCACTTCTTCCCACGGAGGAAGTTCACATGATGGGTACCAAACGGTTCCGGATGCCGGGAACCCGGGCGGCGGGCCTGGCCCTGGCCGGCCTGCTGGCCGGCGGCCTGGCCCTCGCATCCACCACGGCGTTCGCGTCGACCTCGTCACCATCGGCCGGGATGGCCGGGATGACGAGTTCCTCGCACGGCCGGGTCGGTTTCACCAAGGGCTTCTACAACGGGCACACGGTGCGGTTCTACTACACCCGCAACTTCAGCTGCCAGCAGCCGCCGGCCAGCACCGCCTCCTCGAAGTGTGAGGGCGGCACCAACTACACCCAGACCCCGGCCAGCACGTTCGACCCGCTGTACGTGATCGTGCCGCTCGGGTTCACCCCGCCGAAGAACACCCTGCAGTGCCCCACCGGCCGCTGCATCGACCACCCGCACACCATCGACCTGACCTCGGTGCTCGGCAGCGGAACCGGGGACCTGCCGCTGCCCGCGCACAGCCACATCGTGGCCACCGCCAACAGCGGCCAGTCCGAGTGGTGGAACGTGGACATCGTCGGGGTCAAGAGCCTGCCGGCCTGGAACAAGCTCGTGTGGGCCAAGAGCGACCGGGAGCTGCAGTACCTGCAGCGCACCGACTCGGCCGCGGTGACCGGCAACATCCCGACCAACCTGTTCCTCTTCTTCGCGGTCAAGTGATCCAGCTTCAGCACACAGCTCCCGCCGCCGCGCTGCGCTCCTGGCGCGGCGGCGTGGGGCTGGCCGCCACCGCGGCCGGGGCCATCATCGTCACCGGGACGTTGCTGCCCTGGGTGACCACGTTCGCCGGCCTGATCGGCATCCCGGGGATCCGCGGCCTCAATGGCCGCCTGCTGGCCGCGGCTGGCCTGGTCATCGCGGCCGCCGGGCTGGCCCACCTGATCCACGGCGGCCCAGTGTCCCGCTGGGTGGCCGGCGGGGCCGGCTTCGTGGCCAGCGCGTTCTCCGGCTTCCTGCTGCTCCAGCTGGCGGGCAGCCTGCGCTCGCTGAGCACCGACTCGATGGTGGCCGCGCGCAGCGGCCCGGGACTGTGGGTCACGGCCGCGGGATCGGTGCTGGCCTTCGGCACCCTGTTCCTGCCCGCGTCCGCCCAGCGGACCCTGGTCCGCCGGGACACCCGCGGCGGCGTAGCGGCCTGGGCTGCCGACCACGACTCCACCGGGCTGCGCCGCGGGCTGCAGCTCGCCCTGGGCGCGCTCTGGCTGCTCGACGGCGCCCTCCAGCTCCAGCCGCTGATGTTCACCCGGGGGTTCGTCACCCAGATCCTGATGCCCGCCTACATGGGCAGCCCGGCCGGGGTGACCGGCCCCGCTCTGGCGTTCGGCAGGCTGGTGCTGCATGATCCGGCCGGCTGGGATGCCGCGTTCGCCGTCACCCAGCTGCTGCTCGGCCTTGGCATCCTGTACCGGCGTACCAGGCGGGCCGCGCTGGCCGCCAGCATCGGCTGGGCGCTGGCCGTGTGGTGGTTCGGCGAGGGGCTGGGCGGCGTGCTCAGCGGCACGGCCAGCCCGCTGACCGGCGCGCCCGGCGCGGTCGTGCTGTACGCACTGCTGGCCGTCCTGGCCTGGCCCGGCCGCGCGGCCGGCCCGGTGGCCGCGGGCAGCCCGCTGGGCCGCCGCGCGGCCGGCCTGCTCTGGCTGCTGCTCTGGGCCAGTTCCGCCTATTTCCTGCTGCAGCCCGCGAACCGCACCCCCTTCGCGCTGCATAACGCCGTTGCCGGGCTGGCCACCGGCGAACCCGGCTGGCTGGCCGGGCTGGACCGAGCCGTGGCCGGCGCGGTGGCCGGGCCCGGTGCGGCCATCTCGATCACGGCCGCGGTGCTGTGCCTGGCCATCGGGGCCGGGGTGCTGTGGCCCCGCACCACCCGGCCGGCCGTGCTGCTCGCCGCGGCGTTCGCCCTGGTCATCTGGGTATTCGGGGAGAACTTGGGTGGGCTGGTCAGCGGGCAGGCCACCGACCCCAACTCCGGGCCGCTGCTGATCCTGCTGGCCGCCGCCTACTGGCCATCCCGGCGAAACCCGCCCATCATGGATAAGGCGAGCGCCCCGGCCGCGGAATTGGGGGGCTAGGCCGGCCGTAGCGGCCCTGGGCACGACCTAGCATGTCTGCATGACCTCTGTGCCGGATCGTGCCCGTGTCCGCCTGCCCGGGATCAGCTCACGAGCCTACGAGCATCCCGCCGACCGGTCGGCGCTGGTAGCTTTGCGCAAACTCACCGGGTTCGACGCGCTGCTGCGCCGCCTGGCCTCACTGTTCAGCGACCGGAGCCTGCGGCTGATGTTCCTGGCCAGCTCGGTGCGCGCGTCCACTGAGCAGTTCCCCGACCTGTACCAGCTGCTGCTGGACGGTTCCGCCATCCTGGACCTGCCTGAGGTGCCTGAGCTCTACATCCAGCAGGACCCGATGCCCAACGCGATGACGCTCGGCTCGGACAAGCCGTTCATCGTGATCACGACCGGGCTGCTGAACCTGCTCGACGCCGAGGAGCACCGGTACGTGATCGGGCACGAGCTCGGCCACGTGCTGTCCGGGCACGCCGTCTACCGGACCATGCTGTACCACCTGACCCGGCTGGCCACCCGGCTGGCCTGGTTCGCCATCGGCTACATCGGCCTGCGGGTGATCATCGCCGGGCTGGAGGAGTGGTACCGCAAGTCCGAGCTGTCCTGCGACCGGGCCGGCGTGCTGGCCAGCCAGGACCCGGCCGCGGCGCGGCGGGCGCTGATGAAGGTGGCCGGCGGGTCGCGCATCTCCGAGATGAGCCCAGACGCGTTCCTGGAGCAGGCTCGCGAGTACGACGCGGTACCAGACGTGCGGGAAGGCCTGCTCAAGCTGCTGCAGATGCAGGGCACCACGCACCCGTTCGCGGTGATCCGGTTCGCCGAACTGGACCGCTGGGTGGCCGACGGGGCCTACCAGGAGATCCTGGCCGGCAACTACCCGCGCCGGGACGAGGACCAGGACACCAAGATGGGCGACGAGTTCCTGGCCGCGGCCAGGTCCTACCAGGAGTCCTGGAACCGGTCGGAGGACCCGTTCATCGGCCTGGTCAAGAGCGCCGCTGAGACCGCCGCGGGCGCCGGGCAGCAGCTGTTCGAGGGCATCTTCGGCCGCCGCGGCGGCGGGGGTCCGGGGACCGGCAGCGGCAGCAACTGAGCCAGGCGGTTTAGTTACCGGCAGGGCCGGTCACGGCCGGGGGTCAGCGGCGCGGGGTCGGGTCAGCGCCGGCCGAGGCCGGTCACGGCCGGGGGTCAGCGGCGCGGGTGGTCAGCAGCACCAGGTCGTCCCGGTGCACGATCTCGCGCTCGTACTCCGGCCCCCGCTGTACGGCCAGGTCGCGGGTAGACCGGCCCATCATGGCCGGGATCTCGGCCGCGTCGTAGTTGACCAGCCCGCGGGCGATGACCTGGCCCCAGGGGTCACAAAGGTCTACCGGGTCACCAGCGTCGAACCCGCCTTCGACGCCGGTGATCCCGGCCGGCAGCAGCGACGCGCGGCCAGAACGGATGGCCGCGGCGGCGCCGTCGTCGAGCAGCAGCCGGCCGCGGCCCACCGCCGCGTGGGCCAGCCACAACTGCCGGGCGCCGGGCCGTCGTCCGCCCGGTGCGACGAAGTAGGTGCCGACCGGCTGCCCGGCCAGCGCGGCCGGGGCCGCGGCGGCCGCGGCCACCACGGTGGGGATGCCCGCCTCGGTGGCGATCGTGGCCGCGTCCACCTTGGTCACCATGCCGCCAGTGCCCACCACGATCGTCCCACTGGCGCTGGCCTTGCCCAGGGTGACCCCGGCCAGGTCGGCCGGGCTGCGAACCTCGGGGATGCGCCGGGCGCCTGGCCGCCGCGGGTCGGTGTCGTACAGCGCGTCCACGTCAGACAGCAGGATCAGGGCACCGGCCCGGACCACGTGCGCGACCAGCGCGGCCAGCCGGTCGTTGTCGCCGAACCTGATCTCGTCAGTGGCCACCGTGTCGTTCTCGTTGACGATCGGCAGCACGCCCAGTTCGAGCAGCCGGCTCAGCGTCCGCTGCGCGTTGCGGTAGTGCCCGCGGCGTATCAGGTCGTCCGCGCTGAGCAGCACCTGCCCGGTGCGCACCCCGTGCCGCTCGAACGCGGCGCTGTACGAGGCCACCAGCAGGCCCTGCCCCACGCTGGCCGCGGCCTGCTGGGTAGCCAGGTCGCGGGGCCTGCGCGGCAGCCCGAGCGGGGCCAGGCCGGCCGCGATGGCCCCCGAGGACACCAGCACGACCTGGGTGCCGCCGCTGGCCCGCGCGGCCAGCGCGTCGACTAGCGCGGTGATCCGGTGCTGGTCGATCCCGCCGCCGGCGGTGGTCAGCGATGACGACCCCACCTTGACCACAACCCGCTCCGGCGGTGGCAATGTCCGCCCGCTCCGCGGTGGCAATGTCCGCCCGCTTCGCGGTGGCCTCCCGGTCCACTCCAGTCACACCAGCCCCGGCTCCTGCTCAGTCTTTCTTCGTGATCAACTGATTGCTGTCGCTATAGCGACAGCAATCAGTTGATCACGAAGGGGCGGCACGCCGTGGGGCCGGTAGGTCCGTAGGCCTGCGGGGTCTATGGGGTCTATGGGGTCTATGGGGGCTATGGGGTCCGTGGGGGCTATGAGGTCCGTGGGTCATGGGAACAGTCTCCGGTCGGTGCCGCGCGGGCCGTGGGTCTGCCGGTGCCCGGCCGGGACGTCCGGGGCCCAGTCGAAGACGACCGCGTCGTCGCCGTTGCCGATCAGGACCTCGGCCCCGTCGTCCGCGCCCGCCTTGGCCAGTGCTTCCTCGACGCCTAGTTTGGCCAGCCGGTCGGCCAGGTAGCCGACGGCCTCCTCGTTGGCGAAATCGGTCTGCTGCACCCAGCGCCACGGCTTGTCCCCGCGGACCAGGAACGTGTTCTCGCCGGTCCGCTCGATCTCGAAGTCCGGGCCGCCAGCCGGCTGGGGCCGGATGATCACCCGGCTGGGCTGCGCGGGAAGGGCCGCCGCCCGGACCTCAGCCACCACGGCGGCCAGCGCGAAGGCCAGCTCGCGGACGCCCTCCCGGGTGGCCGCGGACACCAGATACACGCTGAGCCCGCGGTCGGCGAAGACCTGCCGGGCCTGCTCGGCGACCTCGCGGGCGGCCGGCACGTCAATCTTGTTGAGCGCGATGATCCGGGGCCGGTCACTCAGGTCGGCGCCGGTGGCGTCGGCGTAGGCGGCCAGCTCGGCCTCGATCACCTCGTAGTCGGCCACCGGACCGCGGTCTGGGTCCTGCGCGGGTGCCGTGCAGTCGAGCACGTGCACCAGCACGGCGCACCGCTCCACGTGCCGGAGGAAGTCCAGGCCCAGCCCTTTGCCCTGGCTGGCCCCGGGAATCAGGCCGGGCACGTCGGCCACCACGAACTGGGTGTCGCCCGCCTCGACCATGCCGAGGTGCGGGGTGAGCGTGGTGAATGGGTAGTCGCCGACCTTGGGCTTGGCCGCGGACAGCACGCCGATCAGCGACGACTTGCCGGCGTTGGGGAAGCCCACCAGGCCAGCGTCGGCCACCGTCTTCAGTTCAAGGACCAGGGCGATCTCCGTGCCCGGCTCACCACGTAGTGCGAACCCGGGAGCCTTGCGCCTGGTCGAGGCGAGCGCCGCGTTGCCCAGCCCGCCGCGGCCTCCCTGAGCGGCGACGAACCGGGTCCCGGCGCCGACCAGGTCGGCCAGCACCTCGCCGTCCTCGGTCTTGACCACGGTGCCGTCCGGCACCCGGATGACCAGGTCGGCCCCGGCCGCCCCGTTCCGGTTGGACCCGGAACCCTGCTTGCCGTTGGGTGCCCGGCGGTGCGGGCGGCGGTGGAAGTCGAGCAGGGTGGCCATGCTGGGATGAATTTCCAGGATGACGTCGCCACCGCGGCCGCCGTTACCGCCGTCCGGGCCGCCCAGCGGCTTGAACTTCTCCCGGTGCACCGAGGCACAGCCGTGCCCGCCATCCCCCGCCTTGGCCCGCAGGAGTGCCCGGTCCGCAAACTCTGCCATGGCCCTCCTTTCCTGGGCTCTGACCTGCGTCAGGAGCTCTGACATGCGTCAGGGGCGGACCGAGACCAGGTCCGCCCCTGCCAGTGTTGCTGGAAGCTGCTGCGCAGCGGATCCCGGCGGCTGGCCGGCGCCGCTGCCTCGGCGGCCTACTTCGCCGCCGGCGGTGTCCCGGGGCCCGGGGCCCGCGATGATGCTGATCGCGCGGCGGCGCCGCACCTGGCCGAACTCAACGGTACCGCTGACCAGCGCGAACAGGGTGTCGTCGCTGCCCCGCCCAACACCTGGCCCGGGGTGGAAGTGGGTGCCACGCTGCCGCACGATGATCTCGCCCGCGTTGACCCGCTGACCGCCGAAGCGCTTGACGCCGAGCCGCTGGGCCGAGGAGTCGCGGCCGTTCCGGCTGGACGATGCGCCCTTCTTGTGTGCCACGTCAGTCCCTCGTCTTCCCGGCCCCGGCCTTCGCGGTGCTGATGCCGGTGATCTTCACCTGGGTGTAGTGCTGCCGGTGGCCAAGACGGCGCCGGTAGCCCGTCTTGTTCCGGTAGTGGATCATGTTGATCTTGGGGCCGGCCACCGAGCCCAGGATCTCCGCGGTGACCTGGTAGCGGCCGAGGTCGGCCGGCTCGCTGATGACCTGGCCGTCATCGACCACGAGCAGGGCGGGCAGCGTGACGCTCGACCCGACCTCACCGGCCAGCGTGTCGACGGTGAGCACGTCGTCTACCGCCGCTTTCTCCTGCCTGCCACCGCAGCGCACGATCGCGTACACCGAGAACTCGCTCTCTACCTCAGGCGGCACGGCCGCTGACCGCGCCTGGTTCGGGTTATGCCTCGGGCGGGCCCGCCACTGTGCTGCCCGCGGCAGCGGGAAGCATCACGAGGGGGCCTGCCTGCGTTGCACACGTCATCCTGGGCATGACCGCCCCGGATCCGTTCTGTGCGCCGACCACTCAGGTTATCAGACGGACATGGCTCCTCGTCCGGCGCTGGCTGCGTCACGGCCAGCGCGGGCCGGGTTCGTCATCTGGCGGGGCAGGCTGGCTGCCGGTCCCTGGACTGTCCTCGGTACCCGGCGCGGCGTCGGTACCCGGCGCGGCATCCGTACCCGGCGCGGCATCCGTAACCGGCGCGGCATCGGTACCCGGCGCCGGGTCCGCAGCCGGCGCCGGGTCGGCCACTGGCGCCGGGCCGGCGGCTGGCGTGGCTTCGGCGGCTGGCGCGAGGTCCACGGCCGGCGTGGGCTGCGCAGCCATGGCTGGTTCTGCATACGGCGTGGGCTCCGCAGCCATGGCCGGTTCCGCATACGGGCCGGGCTCGGCATACGGGGCGGGCTCGGCAGTGAGGCCGGCCGTGTCCGGGGCGGTCCCGGCCGGCGCGGGCACGGCCGTATCCGGGGCGGTCCCAGCCGGCGCGGGCACGGTCCCGGCCGGGACGGTCTCGGTTGACCGGCTCTCGCCGAGCGTGGGGTCGTCGAGCACGGGCTGCTCCAGCACGGGCTGCTCCAGCACGGCCGTGCCGGACTGGCTGGCCCCGGACTGGCTGGCCCCGGACTGGCTGGCCCCGGACCCCGCTGAGTCGCCGCCGGACCGGCGGCGCCGCCGGCCGCCCTGCTTACCGCTGCCGCGCTCCTCGGCCGACGGGCTGCCACCGGTGCCCGCTGGCTCACCCTGGCCAGCCCGGGCGGCCGGGTCAGCATCCCGGTCGGCGCCCTGGCCGTTCTGCTCCGACTGGCCGCGGTCCTGGTTCCCGTTGCGGTCGCGGCGGCCGTTCTTGTCCTGGCGGCCGTTGCGGTCCGGCTGGCCGTTACGGTCGGACCGGCCGCCGCCCGCGTGTCGGCCGCCGTCGGACTGGCCGCGGTTGCCGCTGCCGCCGGGCTCGGTCAGGTCGAGGGAGATAATCCGGCCCCGGCCGCTGCAGCATTCGCACGGCTCGGAGAACGCCTCCAGCAGCCCCGACCCCAACCCGCTTGCGGGTCATCTGGACCAGGCCGAGCGAGGTCACCTCGGCCACCTGGTGCTTGGTCCGGTCCCGGGCCAGGCACTCGAGCAGGCGGCGCAGCACCAGTTCGCGATTGCTCTCCAGCACCATATCGATGAAGTCGATCACGATGATGCCGCCGACGTCGCGCAACCTGAGCTGCCGGACGATCTCCTCGGCGGCTTCCAGGTTGTTCCGGGTCACGGTCTCCTCGAGGTTGCCGCCCTGCCCGGTGAACTTCCCGGTGTTGACGTCGACGACCGTCATGGCCTCAGTGTTGTCGATCACCAGCGAGCCGCCGCTGGGCAGCCAGACCTTACGTTCCAGCGCCTTGGTCAGCTGCTCGTCGATCCGGTAGTGGGCGAAGACGTCCCCGTCCTCCGACCAGTGGGTGAGCCGCCCGGCCAGGTGCGGCGCCACGTACTGGACGTACTCGTGGACCAGGTCCCAGCCTTCGTCGCCCGCCACGACCAGCGAGGCGAAGTCCTCGTTGAAGATGTCCCGGACCACCCGGATGGTCAGGTCGGGCTCGCTGTAGAGCAGTTCGGGCGCGCTGGCCGTCTTGGACTTCTGCTCGATGGCCTGCCACTGCGCGGACAGCCGCGCCACGTCGCGGGACAGTTCCTCCTCGGTCGCTCCTTCAGCCGCGGTGCGCACGATCACGCCGGCGCCCTCCGGCATGACCTGCTTGAGAATCTGCTTGAGCCGGGTCCGCTCCTTGTCCGGCAGCTTGCGGCTGATGCCCATCATCGACCCGCCCGGCACGTACACCAGGTACCGGCCGGGCAGGCTCACCTGGCTGGTCAGCCGGGCGCCCTTGTGCCCGACCGGGTCCTTGGTCACCTGCACCAGCACGGCCTGGCCGGACTTCAGCGCGGACTCGATGCGCTTGGATTCGCCTTCCAGCCCGCTCGCATCGAAGTTGACCTCGCCCGCGTACAGGACCGCGTTCCGGCCCTTGCCCACGTCGACGAAGGCCGCCTCCATGGACGGCAGCACGTTCTGCACCTTGCCCAGGTAGACGTTGCCGACCAGGGACTGGTGGGTGGCCTTGTCCACATAGTGCTCGACCAGCACCTGGTCCTCGAGCACGGCGATCTGGGTGCGGTCCTCCAGTTGCCGGACGACCATGACCCGGTCCACTGACTCGCGGCGGGCCAGGAACTCCGACTCGGTGATGACCGGCGGGCGGCGCCGGCCGGATTCCCGGCCTTCCCGCCTGCGCTGCCGCTTCGCTTCCAGCCGGGTCGAGCCGCGCACCGACTTGACGTCGCTGGCCGACACTGGCTCGTCGGTGTGCGGGCGGGGCACCCGGACGTGCACCACGGTGTTCGGCGGGTCATCCGACGCGGGCTGGTCGGCGTCGGCACCCGCGCCACGGCGCCGCCGGCGGCGACGGCGGCGGGTGCCGCCCTCGCCGTCGTCCGGCCCGTCCTCGGCCGCGTCCTCGGCGCCCGGCGGGCCGTCCGGCTGCCCGCCGTCCGCTGGCCCGGCGTCGCTCTGCCTGGTGTCGCCCTGCTTGGCTTCGGCGGTCCGGCCACGCCGGCCGCCGCGCTCTGGCCGGGCCTTCTCGGCCACGTCCCCGTCCGGGGTCTCGCGGCCCTCGGTGTCCTCGCCAGGCACCTCGCCGTCCGCGTCCTGGCCACGGGACCGGCCGCCACGGCGGCGGCGCCGGCGGGCTGTCCCCTCGCCGTCCCGGTCCGGCTCCTCCGGGCCGCCGCCGGCGGTGCCCGCGTCCTCGCGGGCCTGGCCGCGCTCGGCCGCGGGCTCGCCCGCGGCCGGTGGCTGGAAGATGACCGGCGGGGGCTGGAACGTGGCCGGCGGCACGGCACCGCCCGCCACCGGCCCGGCCGGGGTGGCCTGGCCGGCTACAGCGGCCGGGGCCACGGGCACCGCGGGTGGCTCCCCCGCGCCCGGTCCGGCACCGGCCGGACTGGAGACGGCAGGCTCGGCCGGCGGGACCGGCGGGGCCACGTCGATGCCGGCCGGCGGCGGGCCGGCCGCCCTGGTCGCGGCCCGGCGCGGGCGCCGGGTTCGGCGCTGGGTGGCAGCACCATCGTCGGCCGGCGGCGGGCTACCGTCGCTGGCCGGCGCGGGAGCGTCAGTGCTGGCCGGTGAGTCGGCGGCCAGGCCGGCCGACGGTGCGGCCGCACTCTTGTCGCTCCTGGCCGGTCCGGTCATGCCGGACGGCGCAGCACCTCCGTCACCCGCACTGCTGCTCGCTGTGGGTTCTTGATCGTTCAGCTCGGTCTCGAGCATCCGGGCTATCTCCCGTCAGGCTCCCGGGCGCGTGGGCTCGCTGGGAACCCTCCGCTCCGCGCAGGAGCTGGTCGTACGCGCTCGCTAGACCCGCCGCGGCCCGCGGGGCCAGCGGCGCGTCCAGGCGCGTTGTCTCTACATGTCCCTGTGCCGCGCCTCCAGGGGCCTGATCCGCCCCGGGCCCGGCCAGGTCAGCCATGGCCTCAAGCGGTCCCTGTGCCAGCCGGGTCACCAACGGTGGTGACGACGGCACCAGGCCAGCCACCTGGCGAAGCGCCGCCAGGATGTCATCGGGCCGGACAGCAGGTGTCAGCTGCTGAACGACCATTCGAAGTATCGCATACCCGGCGTCCCGCGGCTCCGCGGCACGCCAGCCGGCCTGCATGGTGACTACCGCGGCACGGGCATCCATCCGCCGGATTCCCTTGCTGGTCAGGCGTTCAACCTGCACGCCAGCACTGGCCAGGAATGCCTCGACCGCCGCGGCCGCCTCATCGGGCCCGATCCCGGGGAGAACCACGTCCCACAGCGACGCCTCGAACGTCATGGCGCCTAGGGAACCGGCTTCCTCGGTCACGTCTATCACATCAATCCCGTCCGGCAGCGCCGCGTCGAGCCGGTCCCGTACCTCGGAGCTGACGCACACTGCGGTCAGCGAAAGCTCCAGGTACTCAGCCTCACTCGCCGTTCCTGTCGGGGCCGCGCCAGCGTAAGAGATCTTCGGGTGCGGCGTGAACCCGGCCGAGTACGCGATCGGCACCTGCGCCTTGCGTACAGCCCGTTCAACGGCCCGCGCGATGTCTCTGTGACTGGCGAATCGCATCTTGCTTCTTTTAGCGTACCGGACGATAAGCCGCTGGACGACGGGCGCCTGATCACGGCCGCGTGTCGGCGGCCCGCCCTGGCCTGCGCGGGGAGTACCGGGAGCTGGCATCTAGCCGACGCCTCCGGGGCCGCCTGGCCCGCTGGCCGGCCACGCTCAGTGGCAGCAGCTTCTGG
Organism: uncultured Actinomycetes bacterium; assembly: GCA_963834515.1. Classification (GTDB taxonomy): domain Bacteria; phylum Actinomycetota; class Actinomycetes; order Streptosporangiales; family Streptosporangiaceae; genus RYN-230. Next base: position 19,626 of record CAWICB010000009.1, read on the forward strand.
CCGGTCGGCCCGGTCTGGATCTCAGTTCCCATCGTCGGGCACACCCCACAGTCATAACACGGGGTCCACCGGCAATCTTCCACCTCGGCGGCGCCGGCTGGGTCCACGGCGTCCTGCCAGTCCTGCCACAGCCACTCGCGGTCCAGGCCGGCATCCAGGTGGTCCCAGGGCAGCACCTCGCCGTAGTCGCGTTCCCGGGTGGTATACCAGGCCAGGTCCACCGGATCGCTGGCCAGCGCCTGGTCCGCGGCGCGGGCCCACCGGTCGAACGAGAAGTGTTCGCTCCACCCGTCGAACTGGGCACCGTCCCGCCACGCGGCCCGGATGATCTTGGCCACCCGGCGGTCACCGCGGGACAGCAGCCCCTCGATGATCGACGGCCGCCCGTCGTGATACCGGTAGCCGACGGACCGCCCGTACCCGGGGGCGTTACGCAGCGCTGTGCCCAGCTTGCGCAGCCGCTCGTCCACCGTCTCATGGCCGCACTGGGCCGCCCACTGGAACGGGGTGTGCGGCTTGGGCACGAAGCCGCCGATGGATACCGTGCACCGGATGTCCTTGCGCCCGGTCACCTCCCGGCCCGCCTCGATGACCCGGCGGGCCAGGGCGGCGATGGCCAGCACGTCCTCGTCGGTCTCGGTGGGCAGGCCGCACATGAAGTACAGCTTGACCTGCCGCCAGCCACTGGAGTACGCGGTGGTCACGGTACGGATCAGGTCATCCTCGGTGACCATCTTGTTGATCACCTTGCGGATCCGCTCCGATCCGCCTTCCGGGGCGAACGTCAGCCCGGACCGGCGGCCACCCCGGGCCAGCTCGTTGGCCAGCGTCACGTTGAACGCGTCCACCCGGGTCGAGGGCAGCGACAGCCCGGTAGCGGTGCCCTCATACTGGTCGGCCAGCCCGGTCACCACGTCGTCGATCTCGCTGTGGTCCGCGCTGGACAGGGACAGCAGGCCGACCTCGCTGAACCCGCTCGCCGCCAGCCCGCGCTGCACCATGTCGCCGATCGCGGTGATGCTGCGCTCGCGCACCGGCCTGGTGATCATGCCGGCCTGGCAGAACCGGCAGCCCCGGGTGCAGCCGCGGAAGATCTCCACGCTGAACCGCTCGTGCACCGACTCGGCCACCGGGACCAGCGGCTGGCGCGGGTACTGCCACTCGTCCAGGTCCATCACGGTGTGCTTGGCGATGCTGAACGGCGCCCCGCTGCGGTTCGGGGCGACCCGCTTGATCCGCCCGTCGGGCAGGTAGTCCACGTCGTAGAAGCGGGGCACGTAGACCCCGCCCCCGGCGGCCAGCCGCTCCAGCAGCCCGTCCCGGCCGCCCGGGCGGCCGTCCCGCTTCCAGTCCCTGATCAGGCCGGAGATGGTCAGCACGGCCTGCTCGCCGTCGCCGAGCACGGCGCCGTCCAGGAATTCCGCGATGGGCTCCGGGTTGAACGCGGCGTGCCCGCCCGCGATCACCAGTGGGTGCCCGTCGGCCCGGTCGGCGGCGGACAGCGGGATGCCGGCCAGGTCGAGCGCGGTCAGCAGGTTGGTGTAGCAAAGTTCGGTGGCGAAGCTGACGCCGAGCACGTCGAACGCACCGACCGGGCGGTGCGCGTCCACGGTGAACTGCGGGATCCGGTGCTCGCGCATCAGCCCGGCCAGGTCGGGCCAGACGCTGTAGGTACGCTCGGCCAGCGCCCAGCCGGTCTCGTTCAGCACCTCGTAGAGGATCTGGATGCCCTGGTTCGGCACGCCCACTTCGTAGGCGTCCGGGTACATCAGGGCCCAGCGCACCTCGGCGGAATCCCAGTCGCGGACGACCGAGTTCAGCTCGCCCCCGACGTACTGGATCGGCTTGCGCACCTGGGGCAGCAACGGCTCCAGGCGGGAGTAGACCGATTCCACAGGCATCCTGACAGCTTATCGCCAGGCGGACGACTTATCGCCGGGCGGACGACCCCCGGCCCCCCGCGAGTGACCGGAGGTGCCAGGCTGAGGTCACCATCAGCCGAAGACCTTCCGCCGCCGGTGCACGGACAGCAGCACCCCGACCGCGATCATGTCGGCGAACATGGCCGAGCCACCGTAGGACACGAACGGCAGCGGCAGCCCGGTGACCGGCATGATGCCGATCGTCATGCCGATGTTGATGAACGACTGCAGGCCGAACCAGATCGCGATGCCCGACGCCACCAGCAGGCCAAACTGGTCGTCGGCCCGGCGGGCGATGCGCAGCGCGCGGAACACCACCACGCCCAGGATCGCGATGATCACGGCACAGCCGACGAAGCCGAGTTCCTCGCCCGCCACGCTGAAGATGAAGTCGGTCTGCTGGTTGGGCACGAAGCTCGCGGTGACCAGCGAGCCGTGCAGCCAGCCGGTGCCGCTCAGCCCGCCCGAGCCGATCATGATCTTGGAGTGCAGCGTCTCGTACCCGATGCCGCTCGGGTCGGCCGCCGGGTGCAGGAACGCGGTCAGCCGGTCCACCTGGTAGCTCTTGAGCACGTGCAGCTTGACCACGGCAAACACGGCCAGCGCCCCGGCCACGGTCAGGCCGGCCAGCCAGCGCAGCGGCAGCCCGGACAGGGCGATCATGCCGCTCGTGATGAGCAGCAGCAGGATGACCACGCCCAGGGCTGGCTCGCGTTCGACCAGGACGACCGGGATCAGCGCCACGACCAGTACCTTGGCCGCGTCCCGGGGGCGCGGCACCCGGCCGCTGTCCCGCAGGTCGCCGAACATCACGCCGATGACCAGCACCAGCGCGATCTTGGCGAACTCCGACGGCTCGACCTGGAAGCCGGCCGGCAGGTTGATCCACGCCTTGGCGCCATTCACCGACGTGCCCAGCGGGCTGAGCACGGCGAGCAGGCCCAGTACCGCGGCCACGTACACGATCGGCGCGAGCATCCGGATCTGCCGGTAATCCAGCAGGCTCACCACGACCATCAGGATGATCCCGAGCGCCACGTTGATCAGCTGCTTGATCAGGTAGGCGCGCGGGTCGGCGCTGGGCTGGGTGGCGGAGTAGACCAGCAGCGTGCCGATCAGGCTGAGCGCCACCACGGCCAGCACCAGCACCCAGTCGTACCGGCGCAGCGCCGAGTCCTTGGCCACCACCTTGGCCAGCAGCGGCTTGTGACCCGGGCCGAAACCCGGGGTCCGGGGCGAGGCGTAGTCGCGGGTGCCGAGGCTCATCACTTCCCCCCGTACCCGGCCGGGGCCGTGATCGTGCCGTTGACCGAGATCTTGGGCAGGCCGTGCGGCAGGTTGCCGCCGGGCAGCGCGGCCTGATGGCCTTCCAGGCCGTAGATGTCGTCGTAGATCTGCCGGACCGCGGGCGCGGCCACCTCGGCGCCGTAGTTCGAGTTGGGGATCATGACCACGACCACGTACTTCGGGTCGTAGCACGGCGCGAACGAGGCGAACACCGACGTCACCGAGCTGTTGAACACCTCCGCGGTACCGGTCTTGCCGGCCACGCAGACCTTGCTGCGCGGGAAGCCGCTGAACGCCCCGGCCGCGGTGCCGCCGCCCACGGTCACGTCGGCGAGCGCGTCGCGGATGTAGGCCAGCGTGCCGCCCGCCACCGGCAGGTGCCGGATCACCGGGGGGTAGATCCGCTGCACCACCTGGCCGGTCGGGCTGATGATGGCCCGGCCGATCCGCGGGCTGTACAGCGTGCCGCCGTTGGCCAGCGCCACGTACGCGTCGGCCAGTTGCAGCGGGGTGACCGCCACGTAGCCCTGGCCGATGGCCGCGATGGCCGCCTCACCGGGTTCCCACACGTTGCCGTAGTGGCAGTCCTGGTACTCGATCTGCTGCACGTACGTGCCGTTGGCCTGGCCCGTCTTGCACCAGTAGTTCTTGTACTGCTTCCAGTAGTAGTACAGCCAGGCCCGGGTCGGGATGCTGCCCGTGTTCTGCTCCGGCAGGTCGATGCCGGGGGCGTTGCCGAAGCCCCAGTCCACCTCCATCTGCTGCATTTCCTGGGTCGGCACCCTGGGGCTGGTGACCACGTTGTCGTTGGGGTGGTCGCGCAAGTAGATCTGGTAGGCCAGCTCGTAGAACACCGTGTCGCAGGAGATGACCAGCGCCTCGTGCAGGCTGATCGGCCCGATCGGCGGCTCCCCGTCGTTGGCGAACGAGCGGCCGCCGATCTTGAACACGGCCGGGCAGTTGTACGTGCTGTCCAGGCTGTAGCCAGCCTTGACCGCCGCCGCGGTGGACACCACCTTGAACGTGGACCCGGGCGCGTACTCACCCTGGGTGACCCGGTTCAGGATCGGCTCGCCGTGGCCGGTGCCGAACAGCTGCCGGTACTCCCGCTGGGAGATGCCGTTGGTCCAGATGGACGGGTTGTAGGTGGGCACGCTGGCCATCGCTACGACCCGGCCGGTGGTGCTCATCACGATGCCCGCCGCGGTCGTGGCGCGCACGTTACCCTGCGCCTGGGCCTTGGTCAGCGTGCTGGCCAGGACCGACTGGAGGTCCCCCTGCAGCTTCGCGTTGATGCTGGTGACCAGGTCATCGCCGGTCTGCGGCGCCACGGTGCGCTCGGTGCCGAGCTGCTGGCCCGCGCTGTTGACCGAGAGCACTTCCTGGCCCGGAGTGCCCTGCAGCCACTTGTTGTACTGCTCCTCGAGGCCGGCCTGCCCGACCAGGTCCACGCCGGAGAACCCGGTCGTGGGCAGGTGCTCCTGTTTCACCTGCTGGGCGGTGATCGGGCCCAGGTAGCCGAGCACCTGGGCGGGCAGCGCGCCGTCCGGTTGCGGGTACCTGGCCTCCGGGACCACGCCCGCGCTGACCCCGGGGAACCGGTCGTGGTCCTGCATGATCTCGACCGCGACCGAGTCCGGGACGTGCTCCGCGACCGGGATGGGCTGGTACGGCGAGCCCGGCCAGCACGGCTGCCCGGTATGGGCGTTGCACAGCCGGACCTTCTCGGTGAGCTGCTTGTGCGGCATGTGCAGCAGGCTGGCCAGCCGGGTCAGCACCGCCTTGCCGCCGTCGCTCTGGGTGGCCAGGTCCATCATGTTCACCGTGACCACCAGCGAGCTGGAGTTGTCCACCAGCGGGCTGCCGCCGTCGTCGAGGATCTGGCCGCGCACCGACGGGGTGATCACCGTCTGCGTCTGGTCCAGGGCGGCCAGCTGGGTGTAGTTCTTGCCCGTCATCACCTGCAGGTACCACAGCCGGCCACCGAGCGTGATCAGCAGCGCGGCCACCACCGCGTACAGCACCACGAGCCGCCGCCGCGATGCGGGGATCATCCCAGCCCTCCTGTCCGCTTGCTGAAGACCCGCCAGAGAGGCCGGCGGCGGCCGAACGTGCCCCGGCCCGGAGCCGCCCGCGGCCCCCGGCGCCCGATCAGGGCGGCCGACTTCACGCCGCGGAACCGCGGCACATGCGTCTTGCCCACCACCGGCCCCCGGCCACCCAGCGCGCTTTTATTGCCGAACGCCCGGCCGCTGAAGCCGCGGCCGGCCGAGCGGGTGCGGCCGTGTGGCCCGCGGCCGAGCACGGAGCCGCCGATCGCGCCGTCACGGCGCCGGGCGGAACCGCCCAGCCGGAGATGAACCGGGCGGGCCGGCCGGGTCAGGCTGATCCGGGTGCCACTGGCCGAGCCGCCCTGCATCACGCTGCCGCGCAGCCGGGGCCCACGGGCCGGGCGGAGGGCCCGGCCACCGCCGCCGTCGCCGAGCAGGCCGGATCCCGCGCTGGCCAGCGACCCGCTGCGGTACCGGCCAGCCCAGTTCCGGGTGCCCAGCCGCAGGCTCACCGGCCGGGCCGGCAGCCCGCTGCGGTACCGGCTGGCCCAGTTCCGGGTGCCCAGCCGCAGGCTGACCGGCCGGGCCGCGGGCTGGCGCTGGATCCGCGGGCTGCTGGCCGACCCGCCCTGCAGCGCACCCGCCCCGCCGAACCGGAGCTGCACCGGCCGGCCGGGCGGCCGGCTCGGGGCGCGGCCGCCACTGGCCGACCCGCCCTGGGTCGCGCCCGCGCGCAGCGACCGGGCGCTCAGCCGCGGGGCGCGCCCGGTGCCGCTGTCCCGGACCACTGCGCCGGACGTGCCGAGCAGCCCGGCGGCGGCGGCCAGACCCGGCGTGAGCAGGGCCGGGGCATCGCTGCCGCCCAGCGCGGCCAGGCCCTGGACGGCGATGCCCCGGACCCGGGCCACCGCGTACAGCACGAACGGGCTGAGCAGCACGTCGTAGACGACCGAGGCGGGCAGCACCTGGCGGATCGCGGTCCAGGTGATGTCCGGGTCGCCGAAGATCATCCCGGTCAGCGCGTAGAGCAGCTCACCGGCCGCGGAGCCCACCGCCACCACCAGGATCGGGGCCCAGGCTGAGCGCTCGAGGCTGACCCGGAGCCGCCCGCACACGTAACCGACCAGGCAGAACACCAGCGCATACTGGCCGACCAGGTGAGTGGCGGGCGGGGCCACGTCGAGCGCCAGCCCGGCGCAGAACCCGCCCAGCATGCCCTCCATCGGCCCGCCGGTCAGCGCGACCGCGACCACCACCACGAGGACCAGATCGGGCCCGGCCCCGCCGGGCAGCCGGAGGTTGTCCAGGATGGTCAGCTGGATCAGGATCGCGATCAGCAGCAGGCCGCCGGACAGCGCCGCGCGCCGCAGCATGTCAGCCCCCCGATCCGGTGGCGCCGGGCGTTGGTGTCGCGGCCCCGGAGGGGTGGGTACCGGGCGCCGCGGTCACCGTGACGGTGACCTTCGGGGCCGGGGTCGGTGACGGCGGCAGGACAGCGAACCGCGGGTTGACCTTCGGCGGCACGATTACCACGCCGACCACGCCGAGCGCGGTGTCGTCCGCGTACGGGCGGACCAGGGCGAGCTTGGTCAGCGACGTGGCCGACCCCTCCACCCGGGTGATGACGCCGACCGGGACCCCGGGGACATAGGATGTGCCGCCGCCCACCGACCCGAACGTGACCAGCTGCTGCCCGGGGCGGAGCACCGCGTTGACGTCGAACACCTGGAGCCGGAGCAGTCCGTTGCCGGACATCGACTTGCCGGTGCCGCTGACCACGCCGATCTCCCCGGTGCCGGCCAGCCGTACCCCCACCGTGACGCTGGCGTCGGTGCTGAGCAGCACGGTGGAGGTGGTCGCGTTGACCGACGCGATCGTGCCCACCAGGCCCTGGCCGTTGAGCACGGTCATGTCCGGCTTGATGCCGTCGTTCCGGCCCGCGTCGACGGTGACCGAGTCGTCGTAGTTCCCGCCGGCCGCGATCACGTTGGCCGTAACGACCCGGTACCGGCCCCGCCCGGCCAGCTGCAGCAGCTGCTTGAGCTGCCGGTCGTCGTACTTGCTCAGCCGCTGCTGGCTGAGCTGCGCCTGCAGGCCGAGCACCTGGCGCTGCAGCGCGCCGATCCTGGCCTGCGAGCCGGAGTTGCCGGTCACCCCGTCCGCGACCGCGGCCACTGGCCGGGTGACCAGGCTGGCCAGGTTCTCCGCTGAGCCGAACACCGCGCCGCCCACCGAGCGCAGCCCGCGCAGCGGGGTGGTGATGCCGCCCCGGTAATCGATGGTGATCAGCGCGAGCGCGGCCGCCAGCAGTAGCCCGAGAACGACTCGGGTCCGCCGGGTGTCGTGCACCAGGTCTCCTCATCCGTGCAGCCGGCCAATGCCCCAGTTAGCAGCCGCAGCCCAGGCAGCCTGCTCCCGCCTGTGACGGGACGCTCAGCGCCTGGACTCGGGAACCAGTACCTGACGCAGCGTATCGAAGTCCTCGACACACTTGCCGGTACCCAGCACCACCGAGTCGAGCGGGTTGTCGGCCACGTGCACTGGCATCCCGGTCTCCTCGCGGAGCCGGTCGGCCAGCCCGCGGAGCAGCGCGCCGCCCCCGGTCAGCGCGATCCCCCGGTCCATCACGTCGCCGGCCAGCTCGGGCGGGCACTTGTCCAGGGTCGTCTTGACCGTGTCCACGATCAGCGCGACCGGCTCCTCGATGGCGCGCCGGATCTCCTCGGCGGAGATCACGATGGTCTTGGGCAGGCCGCTGACCAGGTCCCGGCCGCGGATCTCGGCGTGCGGCTCGTCCACCGACGGGTAGGCCGAGCCCAGCGCCATCTTGATCTCCTCGGCGGTCCGGTCACCCAGCATGAGCGAGTATTCCTTCTTGCCGAACGTGATGATCGCCTGGTCCAGCTCGTCACCGGCCACCCGGATCGACTGGGAGGTAACGATCCCGCCCAGCGAGATCACGGCGACCTCGGTGGTGCCGCCGCCGATGTCCACCACCATGTTCCCAGTCGGCTCGTTGACCGGCAGGCCAGCCCCGATGGCCGCGGCCATCGGTTCCTCGATGATGTACACCCGGCGGGCGCCGGCCTGGTGACCGGCTTCCTTGACCGCGCTCTGCTCCACCCCGGTGATGCCGCTGGGTACCGCCACCACGACGCGGGGCTTGGCCAGGTGACGGCGCCGGTGCACCTTCTGGATGAAGTAGCGCAGCATCCGCTCGGTCACGTCGAAATCGGCGATGACGCCGTCCTTGAGCGGCCGCACGGCCACGATGTTGCCCGGCGTCCGCCCGATCATCCGTTTCGCCTCGACCCCGACGGCGACGATCTGGCCGGTGTTCGTATTCAGTGCCACCACAGAGGGCTCGTTGAGCACAATGCCGCGGCCCCGGACGTAGACCAGGGTGTTCGCGGTGCCCAGATCGACCGCCATGTCACGGCCCAGAAACGCCAGCGCGTTGCTCATAAGGAACGAGAACCTTCCGGAAAAAAGGGTCTGCTGGATGATCTGTGCGGTTATTTCCGCGGCTCACGGCCGGTGAGCCGAAGCCTCCTGTGTCCTTACATCGGCCAGCACCGGTCTGGCTAAACGAGGTCTGGAAAGAAGATCTTGATTTCCCTCTCCGCCGAGTCCGGTGAGTCTGATCCGTGCACGATGTTCTGCTGCACATCCAACGCGTGATCGCCGCGGATAGTGCCCGCCGCGGCGCGCACCGGATCGGTGGCGCCGGCCAGGCCGCGGAACGCCTCGATGGCCCGCGGGCCCTGCACGACCAGGGCCACCAGCGGGCCGGAGGTGATGAAGGCGACCAGCGGCTCGAAGAACGGCTTGCCGACGTGCTCGGTGTAGTGCGTCCCGGCCAGTTCCGCGTCGATCGTGCGCAGGTCCATGGCCACGATCTGCAGGCCCTTGCGCTCGATGCGGGCCAGCACGTCGCCGATCAGGCCACGCCGCACGCCGTCAGGCTTGACTAGGACGAGAGTACGCTGGATCAAGTCTTTGCTCCTCCGACCGGCGGTAACGGTGCCGATCCCGGAGTGATCGAGGGCTAACCCGCCGGCCCCCAGATCCTACCGTTGCCGCACTCCGGGCCCGGCCCGGCGGCACGGTGCGCCGCCCCTCGCCGCAGCGCACAATACACCTGTGACCTGGACACAGTCCCATCTTTGCGGCAAGCTCGAAAGGGCCGTTGGTCCCAACCGCCGGTAATGAAGAACAGGTGAAAGGTGGACCACATCCCCAGCAGTGCGATCCGTTCCCCCGCCCAGGACCCGCCAGCCCGCCCCGACAACCCGCTGTTGCTGCGGGATGGCCTGCTGGTCCGGATCGCACCGTTCGCCGTGCTGGCCGTGCTGGCCGAGGTGAGCTTGCTGCTCCCGCCCGGGCCGGCCTCGCTGCCCGACGCCATCGCCAGCGTGCTGCTGCTCGGCGCGGTGGCGGCCGCCATTGCCTTCGTGCCGTGGAGCCGGGTACCGGGCTGGCTCACCGTGACCGTGCCGCTGCTGTACACCGCCTCGGTGCTCGCGCTGATCCAGGCGGCCGGCGGGACCAACTCCGGCGTGGCCATCGTGCTGCTCAGCCCGCTGGTCTGGACCGCGCTGTTCCACCGCTGGTGGGAATCGGCCGTGGTCACCATGGCCGTTCTCGGCGTCATGCTGTATATCTCGCTGGACCCGGACATGGCACCCACCTCGGTGCTGATCCGGCGGATATTCTTCTGGGCCACGCTGGCCACGATGATCGCCTTCGTCGGGCACGGGCTGCGCAGCCGGGTCCGCCGCTCCCGGCAGGAGACGGCCCGGGTGCAGGACCGGCTGCGCGAGATGAGCATCCTGGCCGACCGGGACCGCATCGCCAGCAGCCTGCACGACAACGTGGTGCAGCGGCTGTTCGCGGCCGGCCTGGCCCTGCAGGGGGTGGCGCTGCGGGCGGCCCGGCCGGACCTGACCGCGCGGATCGACGAGGTGGTGCAGAACCTGGACGAATCCATCACGCTGCTCCGCCAGTCCATCTTCGCCCTCGAGCAGGGCCAGCCGCAGCAGGATTCGCTGGCTGCCGATCCGGCCATGCTGGGCGGCGCAGCTGACCCGGGCCTGCGGCGCTGCATCCTGGACGTGTTCAGCGAGCTCACCCCGGGCGCCGGCCTGGTGCCAGAGATCACTCTGGAGGGCCCGATCGACACGGTGGTGCCGCCGCCGCTCGCGCAGCACCTGCTGGCCAGCCTGCGCGAAGTGCTGGGCTACAGCCAAGCGCACCAGCAGGCCGGCCGGGTGGCGGTGGCGGTGACCGTGGACACCGTGGCCGTCACGCTGACCGTCACCGAGGACGGCCCGTGGTGGGCCAATCAGGCCACCGCGGACGGCACCGAACTGGCCCTGCTCCGCAAGCGCGCCGCGCAGGTCAGCGGCACCGCGCTGGCCGGCCCGGCGGCGGACGGGATGAGCCAGCTGACCTGGCAGGCCCCGCTGGCCGGGCAGGCCGGCCCGGGCGCTGAGCTGCCCGAGGCGGCCGGCCACGGGGTCAGGACGATTCCGCGCGGCGCCCCATCACGATAGCCAGGACCCAGAACCCGGCGAAGATCGCGCCCAGCGCGTACATCACCGGCACCACCACCCCGGCCCCGATGACGAGTACCTGAAGCGTGCTGCCAGCCGCCAGCACCCCAGGCGACACCATCCGGCTGACCAGGCCCGCAAGCAGCACCGCCGCCACGGCCAGGCAGCCACCGGCCAGCCCGGCCGCGTGCGGCGAGTCGTGCCCGATCTTGATGGCCACCGGGATGGCCAGCGCGATCACGATCGCCTCCATCACCAGCACGGTGGCGCATAGCCTCTTCATTCCAGGCCGGCCGCCTGCACGCCCGACGGGGCCAGCAGGACCCGCGCATCACCGGCCGTGATCACCGACCCGGTCACCAGCACCCCGGTCCGGGTCAGCCCGTCCTCCCCGGACGCCTCATCAGCGAGAGTCACCGCCATCTCCAGCGCCTCGTCGAGCCGCGGCGCCACGTGCACCCGCTCCGGCCCGAACACACCTGCCGCCAGCTCGGCCAGCTTGGCCGGGTCCATCGACCGGTCCGACGAGTTCCGCGTCACCACCAGCTCGGACATCACCGGCTCCAGCTGATCCAGGATCCCGGGCACATCCTTGTCCTCGCTGACGGCCAGCACCCCGATCAGCGCGGCGAACGTGAACGCCTCCGTCACGGCGGCCATGGCTGCCGCCATCCCGGCCGGGTTGTGCGCCGCGTCCAGGATCACCACCGGGCTGCGCCGCACCACTTCCAGCCGCCCCGGCGACGTCGCCCTGGCCAGCCCCTCCCGGACAATCTCCTGCCCCAGCTGGCCGGGGGCGTCGTCCCCGGCGGCGTCACCGCCCGGGGCGAACGCCTCCACGGCGGCCAGCGCGACGGCCGCGTTGCTGGCCTGGTAGGCGCCGAAGAGCGGGAGCAGGATGTCGGTGTAGTCGCCGCGGAGACCGCGCAGGTCAATACGCTGGCCGCCGACCGCGAGGTCACGGTCCAGCACGCCGAACTCAATACCCTCCCGGAGCACGCTGGCGCCGACCGACACCGCCCGGCGGAGCAGCACCTCGGCCGCGGTCACCGGCTGCTGGGCCAGCACCGCGACCGCGCCCGGCTTGATAATGCCGGCCTTCTCCCCGGCGATCTGCTCGATCGTGTCCCCCAGCCACCGGGTGTGATCAAGCGCGATCGGCGTCACCACCGCCACCGCACCGTCGGCCACGTTGGTCGAATCCCAGGTCCCGCCCAGGCCGACCTCGACGATCGCCACGTTCACCGGCACGTCGGCGAAGATGGCGAACGCCATCCCGGTGAGCACCTCGAAGAACGACAGCGGGACCGGCTGCCGGCCGTCCACCATGGCCAGGTACGGGGCCAGTTCCTGGTACCCGGCGACGAACCTCTCGGCCGAGACCGGCTCGCCGTCGATCACGATCCGTTCCCGGATTGAGGACAGGTGCGGGCTGGTGAACAGGCCGGTGCGCAGGCCGCGGGCGCGCAGCAGCGACTCGATCATCCGGGCCGTGGACGTCTTGCCGTTGGTGCCGGTCACGTGGATGACCGGGTAGGCCCGCTGCGGGTCACCGAGCAGCGAGACCAGCTCCGCGATCCGGTCCAGGGTGGGCTCGATGGTGTGCTCGGGGCGGCGGATGAGGATCTCCCGTTCCGCCTCGTGCAGCTCCGCCTCGAGGTCGAGCCCGTCTGGGGTGGTCAACCGTCCCCCCGGCCCTGGCGAGGGGGGGCGCCCCGGAGGGGTGTTCCCTCCGGGGCAGCGCCCCCGGGGGGTTCCGGGGGGTTGTCCCCCCGGGCTAGCAGGGCTTGGAGGCGGCCGGTGATCCGGTCGATGTCGGCGTTGGCCGCGGCCAGCCGGTCCCGGGTCTTGGCCACCACGTCGGGCGGGGCCTTGGCCAGGAACGAGTCGTTGGCCAGCTTGCGCTGGGTCTGCTCGGCTTCCTTCCGCGCCGCCAGCAGGTCCTTGTCCAGGCGACGCCGCTCCGCGGCCACGTCGATGCCCGCGGCCGTGTCCAGTTCCACGGTGACCTGCTCCGCGACCACGGTGGCGGTGGGCGTGAACCCGTCGCCCGGCGGGGTGAGCCGGAGCAGCGAGCGGATGCTGGCCTCGTGCGGGGCGAGCCGGGTGCCACTGAGCCCGCCGAGGACGGCCGGGACCGGCTGCCCGGCCCGCAGTCCCTGGTCGGAGCGGAACCGCCGGATCTCGGTGACCAGCCGCATCAGCGAGCCGATCTCGGCCTCCGCGCCAGGGTCGTGGTAGACAGCGTCATGGAAGGCCACGGCGGGCGCCCGGGCGGCCGCGGGCCGCTGGCCGGGCCAGGGCGCGATCATCACACTGTCCCCGCCGGTCAGCGCGGTCCACAGTTCCTCGGTGACGAACGGGATGACCGGGTGCAGCAGCTTGAGCAGCCGGTCCAGCACGTAGCCGAGCACCTCACGGGTACGCTGCGCGGCCCGCTGGTCCGGGCCGGACAGCTCGGGCTTGGCCAGCTCCAGGTACCAGTCGCAGACTTCGTCCCAGGCGAAGTGGTACAGGGTGTCGCAGATCTTGCCGAACTCGAACCGCTCGAACAGGTCATCCACCTCGGCGATGACCGTGGCCAGCCGGGACAGGATCCACCGCGCCGCGATCGGCAGCCCCGCAGGGTCAGGGGCCCCGTCCGGCACGGTAGCGCCGTTGAGCAGTGCGAACCGGGTGGCGTTCCATAGCTTGTTGCAGAAGTTGCGTGAGCCGGTCACCCATTCCTCGCTGACCGGGACATCGCCGCCCGGGCTGGCCCCGCGGGCCAGGGTGAACCGGGTGGCGTCGGCGCCGAACCGGCTGATCCAGTCCAGCGGGTCCACCGTGTTGCCCAGCGACTTGGACATCTTCTTGCCGTGCGAGTCGCGGACCAGGCCGTGCAGGGCGACCTGCCGGAACGGCACCGCCTGGCCGGGCGGCCGCTGCCGCATCGCGTACAGGCCGAACATCATCATCCGGGCCACCCAGAAGAACAGGATGTCGTACCCGGTGACCAGGACGCTGGTCGGGTAGAAGACGCGCAGGTCCTCGGTGTCGTCCGGCCAGCCCAGCGTGGAGCAGGGCCACAGGGCCGAGGAGAACCAGGTGTCCAGCACGTCCGGGTCCTGGTGCCAGCCCGCGCCCGGCGGCGCCTGCTCACCCGGCCCGGCGCAGACCACCTGGCCCTCCGGCCCGTACCAGACCGGGATCCGGTGCCCCCACCACAGCTGGCGGCTGATGCACCAGTCGTGCATGTCGTCCACCCAGCCGAAGTAGCGGGCCGTCATGTCCTGCGGGTCGATGCGGACCCGGCCGTCGCGGACCGCGTCCCCGGCCGCCTTGGCCAGCGGGCCGACCTTGACGAACCACTGCAGCGACAGCCGCGGCTCCACCACCGTGCCGCACCGCATGCAGTGCCCGACCGCGTGCACGTACGGCCGGATCTCGGCCACGATCCGGCCCTCTTCGCGCAGCGCGGCGACCACCGCGGGCCTGGCCTCGAACCGGTCCAGGCCCTCGAACGGGCCCTTGGCCGTGATCCGGCCGTGCTCGTCCATGATGGTCAGGCTGGGCAGGTTGTGCCGGCCGCCGATCTCGAAGTCGTCCGGGTCGTGCGCCGGGGTGACCTTGACCGCGCCGGTGCCGAACTCCGGGTCCACGTGCGGGTCGGCCACCACCGGGATGCGCCGGTTCGACAGCGGCAGCGTTATCTCGCGGCCGACCAGGTGGGCGTACCGGGGGTCGTCCGGGTGCACCGCCACGGCGGTGTCGCCCAGCATCGTCTCGGCCCGGGTGGTGGCGACCACGACCGAGTCGTCGCCGTCCCCGTACCGGATCGAGACCAGTTCGCCGTCCTCGTCGCTGTGGTCCACCTCGATGTCGGACAGCGCGGTCAGGCAGCGCGGGCACCAGTTGATGATGCGCTCGGCCCGGTAGATCAGGCCGTCGTCGTAGAGCCGCTTGAAGATGGTCTGCACCGCGCGGGACAGGCCCTCGTCCATGGTGAAGCGTTCCCGGGACCAGTCCACGCTGTCACCCAGGCGGCGCATCTGGCCGAGGATCTTGCCGCCCGACTCTTCCTTCCACTGCCAGACCCGCTGGATGAACGCCTCCCGGCCCAGGTCGTGGCGGCTGAGCCCTTCTTTGGCCAGTTCCCGTTCCACCACGTTCTGCGTGGCGATGCCCGCGTGGTCCATGCCAGGCAGCCAGAGCGTGACGTAGCCCTGCATCCGGCGCCGCCGGATCAGCGAGTCGATCAGTGTGTGATCGAGCGCGTGGCCGATGTGCAGCGAGCCGGTCACGTTCGGCGGCGGGATCACGATGCAGAACGGTGGCCGGTCCGGGCTGACCGCGGTGACGTCGGCGTGCATATAGCCACGCTTGTCCCACAACTCGTACAGCCGGTCCTCTACCTCGCCCGGCACGTACTGCGGCGGAAGCTCGGTTCGCTGCTGCGTCACATCTGCACTCACGACAGCCGAGTCTAGTGCGGGTGAGGGTGGCCTCTGTGCTGATGTGCTGGCCTGCTGGGGGAAGCGGCGTTCGGGTGGGCATGGGCGGAGCAGATCCCGCGACCCTACTGGTCCCGGGGGACACGCCGGCACCGGCCTGGGCCCTGACTGAAAGAGCGCGGTGCATTTGTGGTCACCGATGACCACAAATGCACCGCACTGATTCGTTGCGGGGGCGACGGGCCGCCGCGGGGCGGCGGGCCGCGGCGGTGAGAGTTACGCCGACTTCTCGCGCGGGGTGCGGCGCTGGGCCGAGTCGCGCGGCACCAGCGTCGGGTTGACGTGCTCCAGGACGACCGGCCCGGTGATCACCACCCGCTCGACGTCCTTGCGGCTGGGCACCTCGTACATCACCGAGAGGAGCACCTCTTCGAGGATGGCCCGCAGCCCGCGGGCGCCGGTGCCGCGCAGGATGGCCTGGTCGGCCACAGCCTCCAGCGCGTCGTCGGTGAACTCCAGGTCCACCCCGTCCAGCTCGAACAGCCGCCGGTACTGCTTGACCAGGGCGTTGCGCGGCACGGTGAGGATCTGGATCAGCGCGTCCCGGTCCAGGTTGTGCACGCTGGTGATGACCGGCAGCCGCCCGACGAACTCGGGGATCATGCCGAACTTGAGCAGGTCCTCCGGCATCACGTCGGCGAACGCGTCGCCCGAGGTCCGGTCGTTCTTGACCCGGAGCACCGCGCCGAAGCCCATCCCGGACTTGCCGACCCGCTGCTCGATGATCTTCTCCAGCCCGGAGAACGAGCCACCGCAGATGAACAGGACGTTGGTCGTGTCGATCTGGATGAACTCCTGGTGCGGGTGCTTCCGGCCGCCCTGCGGCGGGACCGACGCGGTGGTGCCCTCGAGGATCTTCAGCAGCGCCTGCTGGACGCCCTCGCCGGACACGTCGCGGGTGATCGACGGGTTCTCGCTCTTCCGGGCGATCTTGTCGATCTCGTCGATGTAGATGATCCCGGTCTCGGCCTTCTTGACGTCGTACTCGGCCGCCTGGATCAGCTTGAGCAGGATGTTCTCGACGTCCTCACCGACGTAGCCGGCCTCGGTCAGCGCGGTCGCGTCGGCGATGGCGAACGGCACGTTGAGCAGCCGGGCCAGCGTCTGGGCCAGCAGCGTCTTGCCGGACCCGGTCGGGCCGAGCAGCAGGATGTTCGACTTGGCCAGCTCCACGCCGTCCTCACCGGGCCGGGTATCACCGCCGGACTGGACCCGCTTGTAGTGGTTGTAGACCGCCACCGACAGGGCCTTCTTGGCCTTCTCCTGGCCGATCACGTAGGCGTCGAGGAACTCGTAGATCTCCCGGGGCTTGGGCAGGCTGTCCCATTTGAGCTCGGACGGCTCAGCCAGCTCCTCCTCGATGATCTCGTTGCACAGGTCGATGCACTCGTCGCAGATGTAGACACCGGGCCCCGCGATGAGTTTCTTGACTTGCTTCTGGCTCTTCCCGCAGAAAGAGCACTTCAGCAGGTCACCACCATCGCCGATGCGAGCCACCCAGCTACTCCTTTACCTGGGGCCGCGGCCCCCGCCTGGCGGGCCGGCAGCCGCGGGTATGTCCCCGCCGTGCCATCCTGCTCTCAGTTCAGACGGTACCGCCTCCGGGCCCCCGGCCGCGAGAGCCTGCCCGTTGCGGACCACCTGGAAGGTGAAATCCTCCTGGTTAGGACGACCCTACCTCGGCCTTGCGCTTGAGGCTCGTCAGAACCTCATCCACGAGACCGTATTCCTTAGCTTCCTCGGCGGAGAAGAACTTGTCCCGCTCGATGTCGGTGCGGACCTGCTCCTCGGACCGGCCGGTGTGCCGGGCGACGATCTTCTCCATGGCGGACCGCATCCGGAGGATCTCCCGGGCCTGGATCTCCAGGTCACTGGACTGGCCGTAACCACCTTCGGTGGCCGGCTGGTGCAGCAGGATGCGGGCGTTGGGCAGCGTCAGCCGCTTGCCGGGGGCGCCGGCCGCCAGCAGCACGGCGGCCGCCGAGGCCGCCTGGCCGATGCAGATGGTCTGGATCTCCGGCTGGATGTACTGCATCGTGTCGTAGATCGCCATCATTGAGGTGACCGACCCGCCGGGTGAGTTGATGTAGATCAGGATGTCCCGGTCCGGGTCGATCGACTCCAGCGTGATGAGCTGGGCCATGACGTCGTTGGCCGAGGCGTCGTCGATCTGCACGCCCAGGAAGATGATCCGCTCCTCGAACAGCTTGTTGTACGGGTTCATCTCCTTGATGCCGTACGAGGTGCGCTCCACGAACGACGGGAGGACGTAACGGGACTCGGCCAGTCTCCGCTCGGATGTGCTCACTTGCGGTTCCTCCGCTCCGGGATCGAGGTTCATGACACCGGCCCCGCGGAGTCCACTTCGAGGGCACTGCGGATCACCTGGTCCACGAAGCCGTAGTCCTTGGCCTCGTCCGCGGTGAACCAGCGGTCCCGGTCGGCATCCTTCTCGATCTGCTCAACAGTCTGCCCGGTGTGGAACGCGGTGCGCTCAGCCAGCTTGCGCTTGATGTAAAGCATCTGCTCGGCCTGGATCCGGATGTCCGAGGCCGTGCCGCCGATGCCGCCGGACGGCTGGTGCATCAGGATGCTGGCGTGCGGCAGCGCGTAACGCTTGCCCGGGGTCCCGGCGGCCAGCAGGAACTGGCCCATCGATGCGGCCATGCCCATCGCGTAAGTGGCGATGTCGTTCGGCACGTACTGCATCACGTCGTAAATGGCCAGCCCGGCGTAGACCGAGCCGCCCGGCGAGTTGATGTAGATGCTGATGTCCCGCTTGGCATCCTCGGCCGCGAGCAGCACCATCTCGGCGCACATCCGGTTGGCGATGTCCTCGTTGACCTGCTGGCCGAGGAAGATGATCCGGTGCCGGAGCAGCCGCTGGAATATCTGCTCGGTAATCAGGGGCGGTGCTTCCGCGGTCCGCGCCAGGATCCCGGTCGGGTCCTGGAAAGCCGGAGGCGTGCTCACTCTGCTCTCCTCGGTATGTCCTGCGTCATTGATTGCGACGATAACGCCCGGCCGGAGCGAGAACGTCCCGGCCGGCGGCCTGTTCGCTGTCGGCGCAGGCCGCCGCCCGTGGTTACTCCTGGACGGCCGTCTCGTCCTGGTCTGCGTCCGCCGTGGCCGGCGCGTCCGCGGCGACCTCCGGTGCGTCCGCGGCGGCCTCGGTCTCGTCCGGCGGGCCGGCGTCCACGGCACCAGCGTCCGCGGCGCCGGAATCAGCTGCCACATCGGCCTCCGCCACGGCACCAGCGTCCGCCACGTCCGCACCGTCCGCCACGTCCGCACCGTCCGCCACGTCCGCACCGTCCGCCACGTCCGCACCGTCCGCCACGTCAGCACCGTCCGCCACGTCAGCACCGTCCGCCACGTCGCCGCCGGCCGCGTCCGCCACGTCCTCGTCCGGCCGCAGCGCCGCGCTGACATCCACCGGCTGCCCGGCATCATCGGTCACCGTGACCCGCTCGGTGATCAGGTTGAGGGCCTTGCCGCGCAGCACATCGGACACGACCGAGCCGATCTGGTTGTGGTCGGCGATCTCCTGGGCCAGCCGGTCGGGCTGCACGCCCATCCGGTACGCCTGCTCGATCACGAACGCGTTGAGCTCGCCCTGCTCGACGTTCAGGTCCTCATTCTGGGCCAGCTGATCCAGAATGAACCCGGCCTTGACCGAGCGCTGGGCGCTCTCGGTCATGTCCGCTTCGAGCTGCTGCTCGGTCTGCCCGGAGGATTCCAGATAGGCCTGCCGGGTGGCACCGGCCCGCTCGAGCTGCTCGTCGAGATTCTGCCGCCGGGCCTCGATCTCGCTCTCCACCAGGCGCTCCGGCAGCGGGATGTTGACCTTTTCCAGCACCGCGTCCAGCGCGCGGTCCCGGGCCTGGCGGGCCTGCTGCATGCGCTTGACCGCCTCCAGCTGGGACCGGGTCCCGGCGCGCAGCTCGCCCAGCGTGTCGAATTCGCTGGCCGACTGGGCGAACTCGTCATCCAGCTCGGGCAGTTCCTTGACCTTGACGCTGTGCACGGTGACCGTTACGTCCGCCTGCTCGCCGCCGTGCTCGCCGCCGGCCAGCTCGGTGCTGAACGTCTTGGACTCCCCGGCCGACATGCCGGCCAGCGCGTCGTCCAGGCCCTCCAGCAAGGTCCCGCTGCCTACCTCGTAGGACAGCCCGCTGGCCTGGGCGTCCTCCACCGGCTCGCCGCCGACCGAGGCGGACAGGTCGATCGAGGTGTAGTCGCCCGGCTGCACCGGCCGGTCCGCGGCCTTCAGCGACGCGAACCGGTCCCGCAGCCCGCCGATGTACTCCTCGACCTCGTCCGGGGTGACCACGGCGCTGTCCACGGTGACCGGCAGGCCGTTCAGGTCAGGCAGGTCGAACTTGGGCCGGACGTCCACCTCGGCGGTGAAGGCAAGCTCCTTGCCGTCATCCAGCTTGGTGATCTCCACGTCGGGCTGCCCCAGCGCGAACACGTCGTTGTCCTGCAGGGCCTGCCCGTACAGCTGCGGGACGGCGTCGTTGACTGCCTGCTCGAGCACCACGCCGCGGCCGAACCGCTGGTCGATGATGCGCGGCGGGACCCGGCCCGGCCGGAAGCCGGGCACCCGAACCTGCCGGGCGACCTCGCGGTACGCCTTGTCGAGGCTCGATTTCAGCTCCTCGAACGGAACTTCGATGGTCAGCTTCACCCGGGTCGGGCTCAGCTCCTCGACGTCGGTTTTCACGTCGCCGTCACTCCCTGATTGCCGCTCTGAGTTCCAGGCCGCCCCCGCCGCGCCGATCCGCGGCTCCGCGCGCGACCCTAGCGCAACCAATGACGGTTACGGCCGCCCAGTCTAGTGGTCCTGGGCGGACCAGCGGACGGAGGTGCTCAGAGCAGGCCGAGACGGCGGCCGCGGGCGATGGCCTCGCGGCGGGAACTCACGCCCAGCTTGCGGTAGGCCGAGCGCAGGTGGGTCTTGACCGTGTTGATGGACAGGAACAGGGCCTGCGAGATCTCCTCGTTGGTCATGTGCGAGGGCAGGAACCGGAGTACCGCCCACTCGCTGTCGGTGAGCGGCACGCTGGCCCGGTCCGCGGGGCTGCCGCCCTGCGGCACCTGGGCGTCGAAGCGCTCCAGGATGCGCCCGGCGAACCCGGCATGCCGGCTGGTCGGCGGGATCAGCACGGTCATGGCCGACCGGACCGCCGCCCCGGCGTCCAGGAACGCCCGGTAGGCGCCGTCCGGCTCGGCCAGGGTCAGCGCATCCTCCAGCAGCGCGGCGGCCTCGTCGGTGGACCCGAGGCGGCGCTGCGCCACCGCGGCGATCAGCAGCCCGCTGATCCGCTCGTGCCGGGTGACCGCGGCGCCCGGGCTGTCCAGGCACGGCCCGGTGGCCTCCAGGGCAGCCTTGAAGTCCCCGTCGGCCAGCAGCAGCCCGGCCCGGAGCAGCCGCCCGTCGGCCCGGTCGAAATGCTCGCCCTCCTCGACCAGCAGCAGCACGGCGCGGGCCCGGCCGGTGTTGCCCACCCGCAGCGCGGCGTCCCCCTCGGCCACGGTGACCACGTCGGACAGGGCCAGGTACACCGGGCCGTACGTCTCGCGGAGCCGGGACAGCACGGCCGCCGCCGCGGTGGCGTCGCCGTCCGCGAGCAGCACCCGGGCCCGGATCAGCGCGGTCAGCGCGCTGACCGGCGGCTCGCCGGGGAACTCGCCGGCCAGCCCCTGGCTGCTGATCTCCTCGACCAGCCGCTGGGCTGCGGACAGGTCGTCCCGGCGCAGGCTGACCTGGGCGTGGGCCAGCGCGGCCAGTTCGGCGGCCGCCCCGGCCGTGGCCTGGTCCAGGCCACGGGTGGCGGGCACGTCACTGGCCGACCGCTGAGCGGCGGTCAGGTCGCCGGACCAGGCCTCGGCCAGCGCCCGCCAGGCCCGGGCCCGGGCCTGCAGCGCGGCCAGGTTGCCCGCCGCCAGCTGGCGGTCCGCGTGCCGCAGGGCGTGCCGGGCGAGCTGGATCTCCCAGCGGCGCAGCCGCGACACACCAAGGGCGAACCAGAGCAGCCCGGCCGCTCGGTGCTCGGGCTGGGCGCTGGCCGCAGCCGTACACCGCTCGGCCAGCGCCTGCGCCCCGGCCAGCAGGCCGGGATCGGGATCGGACCGGCAGCCAGCCAGCATCACCCGCAGTGCGGCCAGCGTCGGCTCCATGATCCGGCGCATGGCCGGGGCCGCCCGGCCCAGGGCGTGGTGGCCGTTCTCCAGGTACGCGGCCGAGCCTTCGTGATCGCCGTCCCACAGCCGGGCCGCGGCCCAGGCCGCCGCCACCGCGGGGTCGTCCGCCGAGCGGTCCGGCGGGAACAGCGACAGCACGCTTTCCAGCTCGGCGGTGGACCCGGGGCTGGCCACCCCGGCGCCCGCCCCGGCCAGGATCTGCGCCGCGTAGTCCCAGTCCTCGGCCCCGGCCGCGCAGCGCACCGAGGCGAACGGCTGGTCGTGGGCCGCGTACCAGCGGGCGGCCCGGCGGAGCAGCACCGGGATCTCGTGCGGTATTTCCCGGTGCAGTTCCGCGGCCAGCACCTCGCGGAGCAGCGGGTGGTAGGCGTACCCGCCGCGTTCCCGGTCCACCACCTCCACGAAGCTGTTCTCCCGGCTCAGCCGCTCCAGGGTGCGCGCGCTGCCACCCTGCCCGGTCAGCGCGTCGGCCAGGCCGCCGCACACCTCCGCGGTCAGGCTGGTGCGGAGCAGGAACATGCGGGTCTGCGGCGGCTGCTTGCCCAGCACCTCGTCCCACAGGTAGTCGGTCACGATGGGCTCGTCCCCGACCAGATCGGTGATCTTCGCGCCGGGCTCCGGGGCGCTGCGCGCCCGCATGGCGGCCAGCCGCAGGCCGGCCATCCAGCCCTGGGTGCGGCGGAGCAGCTCGTCCCGCGCGCCGCGGTCCACGTCGATGCCGAGCATGGCGAAGTACGCGTCCGCCTCATCGGCGGTGCAGGCCAGGTCCTGGCCGCCGATGTCGGCCAGCTCCCCGGACACCCGCAGCCGGGCCAGCTGCAGGGCGGGCGGCTGCCGGGCCGACAGGATCAGCCGCAGCGTGCCGGGGGCATGCCGGATGATCAGGTCGAGACCGCTCAGCACGGCCGGATCGGCCAGCTCGTGCACGTCGTCGAGGAGGAGCACCACCGGCTCGGTGAACAGCTGGGCCGCCTCGACCAGGCGGAGCGGGAACCGTTCCGGGCTGGTGTCCTCCAGGGACCGCAGCACGTCGGCCGGGATGGCGCGGAGCCGGGCCAGGCCGGCGCACACGTATGCCCAGAACCAGGACTGCTGGTCGGCTGAGTCCACGGTCAGCCAGGCCACCCGCCGACTCTGCGCGGCCGCGCTGGCCCAGGTCGCGCACGCTACGGTCTTGCCCGCGCCGGCCGGGCCGCTGATCAGCGTCACCCGGTTGCGGACGGCCTGGTCCAGCAGGCCGGTGATCCTGCGGCGGCGCAGCACCGGGAAATGCGGTTGGGGAACCTGCAGTTTCGCCTCCAGGAACCGCGGTGCCGGGCCACCGTCCGCCGCGGGCTGGCCGTCCGCCGCAGGCCGGCCGTCCGCCGGCCCGGCGCCGTCAGGGACACTGGCGCCGTCCGGGACACTGGCGCCGTCCGGGACACTGGCGCCGTCCGGGAGAAACGTGCTGCCGGCCAGTCCCTCGCCCAGCACGGCGCCGTCCGGCAGCGCCGGGGCGGGCTCGGCCGCCCCGTTGAGAGTGCTAGTCATGCGAAATCCCCCCGAGAACGTCGGCCTGCCGGCCATGCGCCAGCCATCCTCATCCCGTTGGGGTGAATGCGCAGGTCAGACGCCTTTGCGGGTCATACCCGGGGCCGGCTGATATCAACCGCCCGTCCCTGCGGCCTCCCCTGCACCCATGATTCGTCCGCCCAGGCAGCCGTCCCTCACCCGCGGCGGGTGAGGAGCGGCGGGTGAGGATCAGAGGGATGGCGGCCCGGTCAGCGCGCAGCCAGCGTGACCGGAGCCGCGCAGCCGGCCTGACCGGGGGCGCAGCGCGGCGAGTCAGAACCGGCTACCCGGCATCCGGCGGGCCCGGTCCAGCAGTGGGGCCAGGTCCCCGACACCGTGGTCGAGCTGGTAGTCCAGGTTGATGGCCGCGTTGATCAGCGACAGGTGGCTGAACGCCTGCGGGAAGTTGCCCAGCTGCTCCCCGGTCAGCCCGATCTCCTCGGAGTACAGGCCGAGGTGGTTGGCGTAGGTGTGCATCTTCTGGAACACCAGGGACGCTTCGTCCAGCCGCCCGGACCGGGCCAGCGCGTCCACATACCAGAACGTGCACAGCGAGAACGTGCCCTCGCTGCCGCGCAGGCCGTCCGGTGACGCGGCCGGGTCGTACCGGTAGACCAGGCTGTCCGAGACCAGCTTCTTGTCCATCGCCTCCAGCGTGTCGATCCACATCGGGTCGAACGGCGACACGAAGCCCATCAGCGGCATCAGCAGCAGCGAGGAGTCCAGCACCTCGGGGTCGTCGTAGTGCTGGACGAAGGCCCGCTGGTCGGGCTTCCAGCCGCGGTCCATGACCTGCCGGTAGATGCGGTCCCGCTCGGACCGCCAGCGGGAAATGTCGCCCGGCCGGCCGCGGCGCTCGGCCAGCCGGACGGCCCGGTCCAGCGCCACCCAGCACTGGAACCGCCCGTAGGTGAAGTCCTTCCGGCCGCCGCGGGTCTCCCAGATGCCTTCCTCGGGCTGGTCCCAGTGCTCGCACAGCCAGTCGATCATCTGCACGATCGCGGTCCAGCCGCGGTGCGCCGCCTGCAGGCCCTGGCCGTCCGCGTGGGCCATGGCGTCCATCGCCTCGCCGTAGATGTCCAGCTGCAGCTGATCGGCGGCGCCGTTCCCGATCCGCACCGGCCGCGAGCCGCGCCAGCCCTCCCAGTGGTCGAGGGTCTCCTCGCTCAGGTCGGATGAGCCGTCCACCCGGTACATGATCCTGAGCGGGTGCACCCCCTTGCGGTCTTCCTGTTCGACCAGCCGGTCCCGGACCCAGATGCCGAACGCGGCCGCTTCCTCCACGTACCCCAGCCCAAGCAGGGCGTAGACGGAGAACGACGCGTCCCGGATCCAGGTGTACCGGTAGTCCCAGTTCCGCTCCCCGCCGGTCTGCTCGGGCAGCCCGGCGGTAGGCGCGGCGACCAGCGCGCCGGTCGGCGCGTACGTCATCAGCTTGAGCGTCATGGCCGACCGGGTCACCATCTCCCGCCACCGGCCGGTGTAGGTGGACTGGCGCAGCCAGTTCCGCCAGTAGGTGGCGGTCTCGTGTGACAGTTGCTCCACAGTGCCCTCGGGCAGCCGCCGCGGCAGGCCGCCCATCCACTCCAGGACCATGCCGGCGCTCTCGCCTTCCCTGAGCGTGCGGTGCATCCGCAGGTCCTCGCCCACCCGCTCGAATTCGGTGCCCAGGTCGGCCGGGGTGGTGCCGCGGTGACCCATGGTGTGCACGGTCAGTTCCATGCCGTCGGCGTGGAACACCGCGCCCTCGTCGGTGAGTTCTAGCTTGTGCTCCTTGCGGCCGTAGTCGAAGCGCGGCTTGATGTCGGCGATGAACTTCATCGTGCCGCGGACGACCAGGACCTGCCGGACCAGCCGGTGGTGGCTGGTCACCCGCTGGCCGGCGATGGGCATGAAATCGCGCACCTCGCCGACCCCGTCCGGGGTCATGAACCGGGTGATCAGGATGGCCGTGTCCGGGAAGTACAGCTGCCGGGTGACGTAGTCGTCCCGGTCTGGCCGGACCTGGAAGTAGCCGCCCTTGTCGGCGTCCAGCAGCGCGCCGAACACGCTCGGCGAGTCGAACCGGGGGCAGCAGAACCAGTCCACGCACGCGTCGGTGGTGACCAGCGCCGCGGTTTGCAGGTCCCCGATCAGCCCGTGATCACTGATGTTCGGATAGCGCTGCATGGGCGAACTCCTTACGGCAGTCATCCGGCGGGATCATGACGACGGGGTGGGTGTGGGGGCCGGGCAGCGGACGCTGGCCGCGGCCAGCAGGCTGCCGGCGGCGGCCGTCACCCCGGCCAGGTCGGTGGACACGGCCTTGGCCGCGGCGGTCGCGCTGGGCTGGCTGCCCAGGCTGCCCAGCGTCTTGCCCAGCTTGCCCAGCTCGGTCTGCAGGTCGCTGATCTGCGTGTGCCACTCGGTGCCGGCCGTGCTGTGCAGCGTGACCAGGTTGGCCTTGACGTGCCCCAGGTCGGCCTTCAGCTTGTCCAGTGCGTTGGGGCCGAAGCTGAGATGGCCCAGCTCGGCCACGGAGCCGCGCAGCGCGGTCACCTCGGGGCAGATGGTGGCCGACGCGGCGGACGACACGCTCGGCGCCGCGCTGGACGACGAGGTGCCCGGCGACGGGCTGCCCGCGGCCGAGCCGCCACCCGACGAGCAGCCCGCGGCGAGCAGCACGGCGCTCAGCAGACCAGCGCCAAGCAGACCAGCCTTCATGCTGGCCAGGTTTCCCCGCCGGTCAGGCCCCGTCGTCACCCACAGCGGGCTATTACCGCGCCGTTGACCGGCCACCCATTAGCTGCCTAACGCCCGGCCCGGGGCACTCACCCGCAGCCTCAGCCGAGCCGCTGGGCCACCAGCTCACCGACCCTTATCGCATTGGCCATCGCGGTCAGCCCGGGATTCACCGCCCCGATACTCGGGAAAAAGCTGGTGTCCACGACATAGAGATTGTCCACTTCGTGGGCCTTGCAGTTCACGTCGAGCACCGACGTGGCCGGGTCGGTGCCGAACCGGCAGGTGCCCGCCTGGTGCGCGCAGCCGGCCAGCGGCACGTTCATCTTCATGTAGTAGTTCTTGTGCAGGATGTGGTGCGCGGCCATCCCGACGTGGTTCAGCATCGTCTTGACCTCTTTGTAGAGGTCATCAGCCTCCGACGTGTTGCTGGGCGAGTAATCCAGGTGCACGTTCCCGTCCCGGTCCAGCTGGACCCGGTTCCCCGGCTTAGGCAGGTCCTCGGTGGTGAGCCAGAGGTCCACCGCGTGCGCGGCCACTTCGGCCAGGCTCCATTCCGGGGCCAGCTTGGTCAGGTGCGGCTCCTCGCCACGGATCGCCTCGGCGTTGGACTTGCCCAGCATCTGGATGTTGCCGAGCGGCCATGGCCGGCCGTTGCCCGGCAGGTAGAAGTCGTTGATGCCCAGCGTCTTCTGGTAGACGGTGTCGTTACGTTCCTCGCCCAGCGCCACCATGGCCTTGCTGTTGTGGCACATGTAGTTACGGCCGACCTGGCCGGAACCGTTGGCCAGGCCATCCGGGTGCTCATCGGAGGCCGAGCGGAGCAGGATCTTGGCGCTGTTCACGGCGCCCGCGCAGACGGCCACGATGTCGCCCTGGTAGGTCTCCAGCCCGCTGTCGCGCTGCACCACGACCCCGGTGACCGACCGCCCGGTGGCGTCGGTCTCCAGCCGGATCACCTCGGCGCCGGTGAGCAGCGTGACGTTGGGCTGGCCCAGGATGGGCCGGACCCCGATCACCTCGGCGTCGGACTTGGCGTGCACCAGGCATGGATAGCCGTCACACCAGGTACACCGGATGCAGTCGCTGGCCGCCCGCCGGGCCTCGTCGAGCAGGATCCCGCACGGCGAGTGGAACGGGTGGTACCCGCCCGCCTGCAGATCGTTGGCCAGCTGCTGGATCCGCGGCTCGTGGCTGACCGCGGGCCACGGGTACTGCTTCGACCAGGACCCTTCGGTCGGGTCCTCGCCGTGCGCACCGTGCACCTGGTACAGCCACTCGGCCTTGGTGTACCAGGGCTCGAACTCGTCGTAGCTGAGCGGCCAGGCCGGGGCGACCCCGTCCACGTGCTTGAGCTCACCGAAGTCGGCGGGCCGCAGCCGGTACAGCGCCGCCCCGTACATCTTGGTCGCCCCGCCGACGAAGTAGTGCACCTGCGGCTGGAACGGCTTGCCGTCCGCGTCGTACCAGGTGTCGTGACTTATGTACCGGCCATCGACGAAGACCGGCTTAGGGTCCCAATTGTCCATTTCGCGGGGCAGGTAATCGCCGCGTTCCAGGAGCAGGATCTTCTTTCCCGCCGGGGCCAGGGTGTGTGCCAGCGTGCCGCCGCCCGCACCGGTGCCAATGATGATCACGTCATAGCGTTCGGTCACCCGTCAACTATGCCGTCCCGGGGCCGCCCGGCACATCGCCTGCCCCGGGTGAGCACTGGCCAATCACCCCTCAAGGATGATGCCCGGTGGACCGCGTCCCGGCACAGTCCGGAACATGACGAACACCAGCGGCGCGGACACGGCGTTCCGGATGAATACGAAGCCGTTGCTTGTCGGCGGCGTGCTGATGGGGCTGGCCGGCCTGCTCGGGCTGGCCGGTATGGCCGTGGCCGGCACGGCGGTGGCGGCCGCCGCCCGGGACTGGGCGAACCGGCAGGAGGTGCCGCCCACCGAGGTGGCCAAGCACCACTGGCACCGGGTCAGGGCGGCGACCGTGGCCGGGGCGAACACCTGGCGCAACGGCGGCCAGGAGTCCGTTCCCCAGTCCTGACGCCGGGGCGGCCAGGCGACATATGTCGGGATAAGTCTGGTCAGGGGGGCCATGACTGCGGTTGACCTGGCGCGCTGGCAGTTCGGTTTCGTAACCGTCAACCATTTCTTCTTCATCCCGGTGACGATTGGGCTGGCTTTCCTGACCGCGCTTCCGCAAACCGCCTGGCACCTGTAGCAAACAGCCCAAATACCTCCAGCTGACCAGGTCCCCGGCGCCCTTGTCCGCCTGGCTGGCCACCGAGCGCTCGGTGGGCTGATGGTGCCCAGCTCGCGCGGCCCGGCCCAGCGGGGCGCCGCCGGCCAGTGGTGCACCGGCCGGCGGTCAGCCGAGCCCGAACACCGGGAAGCCGGCGCAGTAGGGTGACCGCGGACCTGAATCACCCGCGTGAGGCGATGCCCACGTACTCGCCCCGCGCTCAGATAACCCCCATGCGGCAAGCACAGCGGAGCTAAGGAGCTCGGATGGCAGCAGAGCAGGTTGACGCACTGGTCATCTTCGGTGCCACCGGCGACCTCGCCAAGCTGGAGACGTTCCCGGCCCTGGTCGGGCTGGTGGAGCGGGGCGTGCTCGACGTGCCGGTGATCGGCGTGGCCAAGAACGGCTGGGGCCTGGACCAGTTCCGGGACTACGCGGTCGCGTCGCTCAAGCTGAACAACATGGACCCGGACGCCGCCCCGGCGCGGAAGATGCTCGGGCTGCTGAAGTACGTGGACGGCGACCTCGACGACGACGCCACTTACCACGCCATGTCGGACGCGGTCGGCGCCGGGCGGCAGATCCTGTTCTACCTCGAGGTACCGCCGGTGCTGTTCGGCCGGATCGCGCAGGGCATCGCCACCGCGGGCCGGGCCAAGGGCAACCGGATCATGGTCGAGAAGCCGTTCGGCACCGACCTGGACAGCGCGATAAAGCTGGACGAGCTCATGCACCAGTTCTTCCCGGAGGAGGCCATCTTCCGGGTGGATCACTGGCTGGGCCTGGACCCGGTGGAGAACCTGCTGTTCGTCCGGTTCGCCAACTCGGTCATCGAGCCGCTGCTCAACCGGGACCACGTGGAGAGCATCCAGATCACCATGGCCGAGGCGTTCGACGTCTCGGACCGGGGCCGGTTCTACGACCGGACCGGCGCGATCCGGGATGTGCTGCAGAACCACATGCTCCAGGTGGCGGCCACCGTGATGGCTGACCCGCCGGACGGCAACGGGCTGCACTCCTGGCGGGACTCCAAGTCCCGGCTGATCTCGTCCATGAAGCCGCTGGAGCCGGAGGACGTGGTCCGCGGGCAGTACGACGGTTACCTCGACGTGGCCGGGGTGGGCCGGCGGTCCACCGTGGAGACGTTCGTGGCCGTCCGGCTGGCCGCCGAGTGCTGGCGCTGGGCAGGCGTGCCGGTGCTGATCCGGGCGGGCAAGTGCCTGCCGCTCACCGCGACCGAGGTCACCGTGCGGTTCAAGCGCGCACCGTACGACCTCTTCGGCCTGGACCCGCTGCCGGACAACAACACGCTCCGGTTCCGGGTCAACCCGGAGACCGCGGTCGGGGTCAGCCTGGCCGGCAAGAAGCCGGGCGCGGGCTGGGAACCGCAGAACGAGGAACTCGTGTTTGCCGAGCGGCCCGGCTCGGACCAGCGCCCTTACGACCGGCTGATCGGCGCCGCGCTGGACGGGGACCGCTGGCTGTTCGCCCGGCAGGACGCGGTCGAAGCCGCCTGGCGGGTGGTGGACCCAATCCTCGGTGACGTCACCCCGGTCCACCCGTACGCCAAGGCGACGTGGGGGCCCAAGGAGGCCGACCGGCTGCTGCCCGCCCGCGACCTGTGGCTCAATCCGGTCTGACCGGCAGAGGAGGGACGATGGCCGACCAGGACCGCCGCCGGGTCGTGATCGTGGGCGGCGGGTTCGCCGGGCTGTTCGCCGCCCGGTCGCTGCGCCGGGCCCCGGTCTCCATCACCCTCATCGACCGCGCCGAGCACCATCTGTTCCAGCCGATGCTGTACCAGTGCGCCACCGGGATCCTGTCCGAGGGGAAGATCGCCGCACCGCTGCGCGAGATCTTCAAGAAGCACCACAACACTCAGTGCGTACTGGCCGAGGTGGTCGGCATCGACGTCACGGCCCGGACGGTTCAGGCCCGGCGGCCGCTAGGCGAGATCATCGAGTTCGGCTACGACGACCTGATGCTGGCCGCCGGGGTACGGCAGTCCTACTTCGGGCACGACGAGTACGCCATGTTCGCGCCCGGGATGAAGACGATCGAGGACGCGCTCACCGTCCGGCGCCGGGTGTTCGGCGCGTTCGAGATGGCGGAGAGCGCCACCAGCCACACCGAGAGCCAGCACTGGCTCACGTTCGTGCTGGTCGGCGCCGGCCCGACCGGGGTGGAGCTGGCCGGCCAGATCCGCGAGCTGGCCACCAAGACGCTGCGCGCCGAGTACCGGCACATCACCCCGCAGGACGCCCGGGTGCTGCTGCTGGACGGCGGCCAAGCGCCGCTGGCCTCGTTCGGCCCGGAACTGTCCGGCAAGGCGGCCGCGGCGCTGCGCAAGCTCGGCGTCGAGCTGCACATGGGCTCCATCGTGACCAAGGTGGACGGCTACGGCGTGGAGGCCCGCGGCGAGGACGGCACGACCACCCGGTACGACGCGGGGACCGTGCTGTGGACCGCCGGGGTGGAGGCGCCCCCGCTGGCCGCGGTGGTGGCCGAGGCGACCGGCGCCAGCCGGGACCGGGCCGGGCGGATCATCGTCGGCGACGACCTGACCATCCCGGGCCACCCGGAGATCACCGTGGCCGGTGACCTGATGAGCCTGCACGGGCTGCCCGGGGTGGCCGAGGTGGCCATGCAGTCCGGGCTGTACGTGGCCCGGCGCATCAAGCACGAGGTGGCCGGGCAGCCCGAGCGCAAGCCATTCCGGTACCACGACCTCGGCTCAGCCGCCTACATCTCCCGCGGGTCCGCGGTCATGTCCGCCGGGCGGGTGCACCTGTCCGGCTTCATCGGCTGGTGGGGCTGGCTGTTCATTCACATCGGCTTCCTGACCGGCTTCCGCAACCGGGCCGGAACCATCCTGTCGTGGTGGTTCGCGTTCACCCGGGACCTGCGCCGGGAACGCACGCTGACCAGCGGGCAGGTGGGCCGGGTGACCGACGTGTACACAGCGGACGGGACGGCCCTGAGCCCACCGCCGGGGCCAACGGCCCTGGGCCCACCGCCGGGGCCGACGGCCCTGGACGCTCAGCGGGAGCCGGGGTAGTCCGCCCGCCGGGCCACGCCCCGTACCGGCTCGCCGTCGAGGAAGCGCCGGGTGTTCTCGGCCGCCCGGCGCGCCGCGAGCTGCTCCACCCCGGGCACGTCCCCGGAGTTGTGCGGCGAGCCGAGCAGGTTGGGCAGCTCGAAGAACGGGTAGTCGGTGCGGAACCCGCCGCCGTTCCACGGCTCGTGCCACCAGGCGTCGATGGCTGCGCAGAAGCCCGGGTTGGCCCGCAGGTGGTCATAGAGCGCCTGCTCGTCGATGATGGCCCCGCGGGCCACGTTGACCAGGATCGCGTCCGGCTTCATCAGGGCCAGTTCACGCTTCCCGATCAGGCCGCGGGTGGCGGCGGTCAGCGGGATCGAGATGACCAGCACGTCGGACGCGGCCAGCAGCTGGTCCAGGTCGGCGTCGGCGCCGATCCAGTCCACCGGCTCGGTGGTCTGGCCGGAGCCGTTCAGCGCGTGGATCCGCGCGCCGAACGGGCGCATCAGCCGCGCCGTGGCCTGGCCGATCCCGCCAAACCCGAGGATGCCGCAGACCGCGCCGTGCAGCGTGCGCGACATCACGCCGCGCCGGAACTGGCCCCGGGCCATGGCCTCGTGCTCGGCCTGCAGGTGCTTGCACAGGCTCAGCGTCATGGCCATGACATGCTCGGCGATCGGTTCGGCGTAGGCGCCCACGTTCCCAGCCACCGCGGTCCGGGGCGGGATCGCGCTGAAGTCCACGCTGTCCAGCCCGGCCGAGAGCAGCTGCAGGAAGCCCAGCTTCGGCGCGCTGGCCAGCGCGCCCGCGGGCAGCTCACGATCCAGCCGCCAGCCGATCAGCGCGTCCGCCTGGTGCAGCGCCGCGGCCTGCTCGGCCGCGGGCAGCCCGTCGAGGAAGCTGAGCCGGGCCACGTCACCAAGCACCTCGGTGTTAATCGCGGTGTACTCGCCGTCTACCGGGTAGCTCACCGCTACTAGCCGTTCCGGGGCCATGGGGCCTCTTTCCCTGGGGGGTGTCGATGCACTCTAGGTCTACCGCAGCCATGACCGAGGCCAGCTTCCGGGAGCTGTACGGCCGGCTGCGCAAGCAGCTGCCCTGGCCGCCGGAGGACCGGCGCGGAGCGCTCAACTACATCACCCCGGCCGAGGTGCGCGCCGCGGCGGCCGAGGTCCGGCTGGGCCAGCCGGTCAGCCTGGCCGCCCCGGTGGTCGGCCAGGTCACCCCGGACAACCCGGATCCGGCTCATCACCCGATGACCGGCACCGCGGATGACGCCGGGCCGTCCGGGCTGGCCTTCGCCACCGACCGGATAGAGATGAACGTGCACGGCAACGCGGACACGCACCTGGACGCGCTGTGCCACGTCATCTACGACGGCCACCTGTACAACGGCGTGCCCGCGGACACCGTCACCCTGGACGGGGCCCTGGAGCTGTCCGTCGAGGTGGCCAAGGACGGCATCACCGGGCGCGGCGTGCTGCTGGACATCCCGCGGCTGCGCGGGGTGCCCTGGCTCGAGCCGGGCGACCACGTGACCGCCGATGACCTGGCCGCGGCCGAGCGGGCTCAGCAGGTCCAGGTGCGCCGGGGTGACCTGCTGTTCGTCCGGGTCGGGCACCGGCGGCGGCGCAAGGAACTCGGCCCGTGGGACGCGGCCGGCCAGCGCGCCGGGCTGCACCCGGCCGCCATGCAGTTCATCGCCGACCGGCAGGTGGCGGTGCTGGGCAGCGACAGCAACAACGACTCGGCCGGCGACGCCGCCGACCAGGTGGACTTCCCGGTGCACGTGCTGGCCATCAACGCGCTGGGCGTGCACCTGCTCGACTACCTGGACTTCGCGGAGCTGCTGCCCGCCTGCGAGCAGGCGGGCCGCTGGACCTTCCTGTGCGTCATCGCCCCGCTGCGGCTGTGCGCCGGCACCGGCTCCCCGGTCAATCCGATCGCGATTCTGTGACCCCCGGCGGGCCGCTCAGCCGGCGCCAGATGGCCCGCTGGGTGCTGAGCCCGGCCGCGCCCACCACGATGAGCAGCACCACGTTCAGCAGCAGCTGGGCCAGCGAGCCTTCGGCGTCGTGCCAGCTCCCGAACGCGAGCGACAGCCCGAGGGACGCGGCGGCCGGGATCGTGGTGACCGAGATGAACACGCCGATCAGCGCGTTGGCCCGGGACTCGGTCAGCGACACCACGCCGACCAGGCCGGCCAGCACGGCGACGATGACCGAGAAGATGTTCGGCGAGTTGATCAGCTCGGCCACCGGCCTGACCCCTTTGATGAACGCCTGCGGCGCGGTCCCGGTGGCCCGCACCGCGAGGCCGAACAGCAGGGTGACCACGATCGCGGCCAGGAAGCCGTAGGACAGCGCGGCGAGCGAGACGCGGACCGCGGTCCAGTCCCGCTGGCCGCGGCTCACCGTGCTCAGGCCGAGCGCCGCCGCGATGATCGCGAAGTACTCCGGGCCCACCACCATGGCCCCCACGATCAGGATCTGGGAGTTGGTCAGGATGCCGACCGCGGCGATCAGCCCGGCGAACGTCAGCAGCAGATAGAAACTCGGCGGGTAGCTGGCGTTGGCCCGGATGGTGCCCTCGACCATCTCCCACACCGGCACCTGCTCCCGGCGCGCGTACTGCCGCTCGGCCGCCGGGCTGGGCGGCCCGTTCAGGGCCACGTTCACCTCGCCGACGGTGATCGAGCCCCGTTCGTCCAGGCCCAGGCGGCGCAGGTCGTGCAGCACGGGATTGGCGCTCGCGTTGTGCAGATCGAACTGCACCGCGTCGCCGTCCGGCTGCTGCGCCATGCCCCGCAGCAGCACCAGGTTGCGCACGCCGGAGTGCCCGGCCAGCCTGGTCACCAGGTGACCGGTCAGCTCGGCCGGGCTGACCACCCGCACATGCAGCAAGCTGGGCCCCCGGCTACCGGCCTGGCCAGCTACACCCCGCGCTCGGCATTGAGCCGCCCGGAGGCGATGGCCGCGGTGAACTCCTGGTGGTCCCGCTCGTTCTGGTCGGCGTAGGCCACCGCGAAGTCGGCGATGGCGTTGTCGAACGCCACCGAGTTGCCCAGGTAGCTGGCGATCGCGACCTCGTCGCCGGACCGCGCGTGGGCCCGGGCCAGGGTGCCGCCGCACAGCCGGCCGTACAGCCGCATGCCGCGCGGGATCATGGCCGCGATGTTCACCGAGAACTTCCAGTCCCGCAGCTGCCGGACGTAGAAGTCACGGGTCTGGCCATCTAGCCCGGTGACCCGTTGCCAGCCGAGGAAGATGTCGCTGGTGGCCTGCATCAGGCGCTGGCCACTCACCACCCGCTGGCCCTGGTGGTCATACCTGCTGGCCCCGGCGAAGCGGGCCAGCACCGACTCCTCGGCCTCTTTGACCTGAAGGAAGAGCGGGTCGTTGTCGTCCCGGCCGAGCATCAGGACGATCCAGCACCGGGTCCCGACACTGCCCACGCCCACCACCTTGCGGGCCATGTCGGTGAACTCGAACTGCTCAAGCAGTACCCGCCGGTCGTCCTGCAGGGTCCGCCGGTACTGGGCGATGAGGCTCTGCAGCTCAGACTCGAAGTCGGGGCCTTCCGGGTGGTCGCCGAGCAGATCGCGGAGCGGGACGATGACCGGCGGATCGGAGATGATCCGCGGCCGCCCGTCATCTATCCGGCACAGCTTGCCCAGCTCCTGCATGCTGTCCCTGGTCCGTGCCTTGGCCAGGCCCTTGTCCAGCGCCTTGCGCTGCCGTCCCAGCAGCTCGGAGTCGAACCTCGCGCGCAGGTCCTCGATGTTCACCTGGGTGTACCAGACATCCAGGTTGCCCAGCCCGGCGAGCTGCCGCATCTCCTGCCGGTACTGCGCGACCGTTTCGAGGAGGATCTTCCTCCGGTCCTTGGCCGTGAAGCCGTTCTCCCGCGCGGCCACCTCCATGCTGGCGGCCAGCCGCTTGATGTCCCATTCCCACGGCGCGGGCAACGTCTCGTCGAAATCGTTGACGTCGAAGACCAGCTGGCGTTCTGGCGAGCCGAACAGCCCGAAGTTGGACAGGTGCGCGTCTCCGCAGGCCTGCACGATAAGCCCGCTGGCCGGCGTGTGGGCCAGGTCGCTGGCCATCGGCAGCGCCGCGCCCCGGTAGTAGGTGAACGGGGTCTCCATCATCCGGCCGTACCGGACCGGCACGAGTTCCGGAACACGCGTCTTGCCCTGGGACTCCAGCAGCGCCACCGGGTCGGGCCGGTCCGGCGGTGGCTTCCATTCCGCGTGGCTCTCCCGCGGCACCTCGGCGCGGGCCGCCTTGCCGCGGACCCGGCGCTCCTGGGGGGTCAGCCGGCGCGGCGGCTTTTCCAGGCCGGTCGCCGGGCTGCGGGCGAAGAGCACGGCCTTGACCGCGCCGGCCGGGACGCCCGCCGGCACCCGGCTGGCGGCCGCGGCCCCGTTGCCAGCCGCCGCCTTGGCGGGCTTGGCCGCTGCGGTCCTGGCCGCGGTGGCCGTGGACCGAGTGCTCCGCCTCGCCGTGCCGCTGCGGCCCGCCGTGCTGCTGCGGCTGGCCGTGCTGCTCCGGTCGGCGGTGGTACCGCTCCGGCTGGCGGTGGTGCTGCTCCGGCTGGCCGCGGTGCTCCGGCTCGCGGCCGCGCCCCGGCTCGCGGTGCTGCCGCGGCTGGTGGTCGTGCCCCGGCTGGCGGTGCCGCCGCCGCGGCTCCCGGCCGCGGCCCGGCTGGTGCCCGCGGTGCCGCGGCTGGCCGTGCTGCCGCTGCTGCGGCCCGCGGTGCTGCGGCTTCCGGTGGCCCTGGTGCTCGGCCGGGCCGATCCCGTCTTCTTGGCTGCCGTGGTCGGCTTCTCTGGCTGCGACATCAAGCTTCCTACCTCCCTCGCGGGCATATCCCGGGCAGGGCCGGCGTCCGCTTCACCACCACACTCGCCTGAGGCGGCGGCCTGCGCGTCACCCGTGAGGGATGACGACGTCCGGCGGCCAGCCAGCCAACCTGGCGCCAACAGCCTTCGCCATCGCACCCCCCGGAGGCCTGCGCATGCCGGCGCTGATCGAAGAGTACGCACTCGTCGGTGACCGGCACACGGCCGCGCTGATCAGCCGGGACGGCTCCATCGACTGGCTGTGCCTGCCCCGCTTCGACTCCGAGGCCTGCTTCGCCGCGCTGCTCGGCGACGAGCGGAACGGTCACTGGCAGATCGCCCCGGCCGCCGACGCCGGCCAGGTCCGCCGCCACTACCTGCCGGACACGCTGGTGCTGGAGACCGAGTTCGTCACCGCCTCGGGCACGGTCCGGCTGACCGACTGCATGCCCGCGCGGGACGCCGACCCGGTGCTGATCCGGCTGATCCACGGAGTGACCGGCCGGGTTGACATGCGCATGACGCTGGCCCCCCGGTTCGAATACGGGCTGACCGCGCCCCAGCTGCGGCGGCGGGACGGCGCGGTGCAGATCACCGCCGGGGCGCACGCGCTGTGGCTGTTCACCCCGCTGGACGTGGTCACCGACGGCGGATCGGTGCAGGCACGCTTCTGCGTGGCCGCCGGCGACCAGGTGCCGGTGGCCGTGGCCTGGCGCCCGGCCCACCGGCCCGCCCCGGCCGGGCCGGCGGCCAGCACGCTGGCCGGGCAGACCGCACGGTGGTGGCGGGCCTGGGTGGCGGGCCTGCGCTGCGGGAACGAGTGGCGGGACGCGGTGATCCGCTCGCTGATCACCGTCAAAGCGCTCAGCTATGAGCCCACCGGGGGCCTGCTGTCCGCGCCGACCACGTCCCTGCCGCAGCAGCCCGCCGGCGTGCGCAACTGGGACTACCGGTACTGCTGGATCCGCGACGCGGTGGCGGGGCTGGATGCTTTCCTGGCTGCCGGGGCTGGTCCCGAGGCAAGCCAGCTGATGAACTGGCTCGGCCACGCGGTGGCCGGCCCGGCGGCCCGGGTCCAGCCGGTGTACCGGGTGGCCGGGGAGCGGCGCATCCCAGAGCTGGAGGCTGGCTGGCTGCCCGGCTACCAGGGCGCCCAGCCGGTCCGGATCGGCAATGCCAGCGCGGCCCGCACCGAGCTCGGCACGTTCGGCTACCTGCTACAGGCCCGGCGGACGGCCCGGGCCGCCGGGCTGCCCGGCATCCCGGGCCCGGGCGAGCCGGCCGATCTGCTCTCGTTCCTGGAGTCACGCTGGCAGCAGCCCGACCCCGGGATCTGGGAGATGCGCGGCCCGCCCCGGCACTTCGTGCACAGCAAGGCCATGGTCTGGGCGGCCGCGGACGCCGCGGTGCAGCTGCTCGGCTGGGCCGGCCGCCCGGAGCCATCCGGCCGCTGGCGGCAGCTGCGCGCCGAGGTCCGGGGCGACGTGCTGGACCGGGGTTTCGACGTGCAGCGGAACAGCTTCACCCAGCACTACGGCTCCGCCGCGGCGGACGCCGCGCTGCTGCAGCTGCCGCTGCTCGGGTTCCTGCCGGCCGATGATCCGCGGATAGCCGGGACGCTGCGGGCGGTCAGCCGGGACCTGGACGACAGCGGTGTGCTGCTGCGCTACCAGGCCCAGACCCCCGCGGACGCCGACGGGCTCCCGCCCGGCACGGCGGGCTACCTGCCCGGCTCGTTCTGGCTGGCCCGCGCCCTGGCCGCGGCTGGGCGGCCGGCCCAGGCCCGGCAGGTGTTCACGGCTGTGCTCGGCCTGCGTAACGACGTCGGCCTGCTGGCCGAGGGATACGACCCGCTGCGCAGGCGGTTCGCGGGCAATCATCCGCTGGCCAGCGCGCACATCGAGCTCATCAACACGGCCCGCGCGCTGAGCCTGGACTGACCGGCGCGTGCTCGCCCGGTCTGGGTGATGCGCGGCGGTCCAGGCCCGTCCAGGCTGAATAGCGGCCACCCCGAGGCCGGCCCGGATGCGGGCTGGTGGCCGCTGGCAGGTGACACCGGTCCGGGGAGGCCCGCTGCGATGAGCCGTTCGCACATCGTGCCGCTGCTCGCCCCGGAAACCACCGGCGGCCGCGGGCTCGGGCAGCGCGCGGCGCGCGCCTCAGCCGTCATTTCCGGCCGGATCAAGGCCCGGGCCGCCGCGCGGCAGGTCCGGGCCCAGCTCGCCTGCCTGGCCGTGACCAGTTCCCTGGACGGCGGCCAGGCCAGCAGGCTGGCGGACGCCATCGTCCGCCGGGTGCTGCACTGTGGCTGCGCGGTCGGCACCGTGGTGCTGGACCTCGGCGCGATCACCACCATCGACGGCGAAGCGTGCGCCGCGATCCTGGCCGTGCACCAGCGGCTGACCGCTATTGGCACCCGGCTGCGGCTGGCCGCCAGCGCCCGCGAGCTGCAGCAATGCCTGTCCGACGCCGGGATCACGCAGCAGATCGGCCGGGATGCCATTCACCCGACGTTCCGCAGCGCGGTCCTCGCCACCTATGCGGCGCTGCCCGGGCCCGGGCTGGTCATGGGCCGGATCAAGACGGCGCTGGACACCGAGGCCGAGGTCATCAGCCTCTAGCAGTAGTTCCCCCGCTGACGCGGGGCGCGCCGCCGAGCCGGGACGCGCCGCAGGTCAACTGGCCCAAGCCGGAAACTCGCGCCGCCGAGGCGAGGCCCGCCGCAGGCGGGTGCTCGCCGAGCCGGCGTTCGGCGCGAAGCGGCGATCGGGGGGGTCCGGGGGTCGTCCCCCCGGGCTAACACAGCGGCGATCGGGGGGTCCGGGGGTCGTCCCCCCGGGCTGACACTGCCTTCACCCGCCAGGGATGGGGCGGCCCGCAGTCCCTGGCGGTGGACTGAGTCCGCCAGACCATTACGGAGAGGAAAGGACATCATGGCTGACCTCATTGCCATCGGTTACCCCGACGAGGGGACGGCCGAGCTGGCAGCCGACGAGGCGCGCCGGCTAGCCAAGGATCTGATCATCGAGCCCGACGCGATCGCGGTCATCATCCGCGACAAGGAAGGCAAGTTCCACGTCCACACCAGCCACCATCCGGTGGGCGCCGGGGCGACCTGGGGGATGTTCTGGGGGCTGCTGTTCGGCCTGCTGTTCTTCATCCCGTTCTTCGGCCTGGCCATCGGCGCGGGCATGGGTGCCCTGATGGGGAAGATCACCAAGTCGGGCATCGACCGGGAATTCCAGGAGCAGGTCCGCGGCATGCTCAAGCCGGGTACCTCGGCGCTGTTCCTGATGGTGGAGAAGGTGACCCCGGACAAGGCCACCGAGGCGCTCAGCAAGTTCGGCGGCACGGTGCTCAAGTCCTCGCTGTCCAAGGAAGGCGAGCGGGACCTTCAGGAGGCCCTGCACGGCCAGCAGGCCAGCTGACCATCGCCCGCTGGCTGCGACTGCCGCTATGCGGTGCGTTTTTCCACGTATCCGGGAAAAACGCACCGCATAGGCCTGTCCGGGTGCGGCTGGCCGGTCACGATCATGTTCCGGCACCAGCACCGGCCGCGGCCGGGCTGGCGCGGCCCGCGGACGGCGGGGCGGTCAGCCGGGTCGCGGGCAGCCAACGAGGCGGCCAGCGCCCCGACCAGGATCGACCCAATCAGCGCGGTGCCGAGCGACGACCCGAGCTGCTGGGCGGTGTTCTGCAGTCCGCCCACCTGACTCCGGTCGGCGTCGCCCACGCTCGACCGCAGGACGTTGCCGAGCTGGGAAGCGAGCAGGCCCATGCCCAGGCCGAGCCGGGCCATGGCCAGCCTGAAAGACAGATCGTCGATGACCGGCTTGATGCTCAGCAGCAGCCAGCCGGCCGCCACCACCAGCACAGCCAGGCCGCACCGGACGATCGTGCGCGGGCTGGCGTACCGGCCGACCGGCGGCCCGCTCAGCGCAGCCAGCAGCATGGTCAGCGACACCGGCAGCAGCCGGAGTCCGGTCTCGAACGCGTTCATCCCCGGCACGATCTGGAGGTAGAGCGGGATCGTGAAGAACAGGCCCAGCAGGATCAGGTTCTGCGCCGTGAGTACGGACAGCCCAGCGCGCAGCGGCGAGATGCGCAGCAGCCGCGGCGGGACGAGCGCATCCTGGCCGGCCGCCTCCCGATGCCGTTCCCAGCTGGCCAGCAGGCCGATGAGCAGCGCACCCGCGCCGATCACGAACGGCGTGAGGGAGAAGCCGGCGATGGTCACCGGGGAATTGTGCGGCTTCAGCCAGCCCCAAGTGCTGCTCTGCAGTACGCCGAGCACGATGAGGGCCAGCCCCGCGAATGGACAGGCCGGGCTGGCCGCCACGCTGGCCTGCATCCGCGGCCGGCGCGCCATCCGGGGCGGATGAGCGAAAGCTGATCCGGCCCGTCCTAGGCTTGCGCCATGACGACCCGGTCCCAGGTGAGTCCCGCACCGGCCGGGCCGGGCCGGGCCGCCGCTGGCCAGGCCAGGTCGCGGATGGCCGGCCGGTTCGGCGTGCTGCTGCTGATCCTGATCTTCACCTACCTGCTGTCCGCGTTCGTGTCCGGCATCCTGGTCAGCTCGTTCCAGATCGCGCTGTTCCTGGCCGCGCTGCTGATCTCGCTGCGGAACAGCCGGCTGCAGCACCGGAGCCTGCAGGCGGTCGCGGCCGGCCTGGTGGCCGGCTCGATTCTCGCCGTAATCCTCCAGGCCCTGGACAGCCAAGGCCCCGGCGCGGGCGTTGCGAATATATGGACCGCACTGGTGCTGTTCCTCGCGGCGGTATTCATCGTGCGCCGGGTGCTGTCCTGGCCGGACATCAGGATGCAGAGCATCTACGGCGCGGTGAGCGCCTACCTGATCCTGGGCTTGATGTTCGCGGCCGTGTACGCAGCCATGTACCACTTCGGCGGGGACCACTTCTTCGCCCAAAAGGGCCAGCCCGAGAACACCCGGACCTGGCAGTACTTCAGCTTCGTCACGCTGACCACGACCGGGTACGGCGATTTTACCGCGGGCGCCAGCGGCGGCCAGGCGGTCGCGGTCATCGAGGCCATCACCGGCCAGATCTTCCTGGCCACCCTGGTCGCCCGGCTGGTCGCGGGGTTCCGCGGCTCGGCCCGGCGGGCGGGCGGCCAGGGCAGGCCAGCCGGGGCGCGGCGGGCCAGCACCCGGCGGGCGGGCGCATCCGGGCTGGTCGGACTGCGGCCACCGGGCACGGCCCGGCGGCGGCCGGGCCCATCCCGGCCCGGCCCGGCTGACGCCGCTGATCAGGGCCGCCGCTAGAGCGCTTTCAGCTCCCGCCTGTACCTGACCAGCGCGTAGCTGACCACGATGTCCAGCGCGATCAGGATGACCCCCCACACCGGGTACGCGGCCAGGAAGGCCAGGCTCACGATCGCGCTGATCACGGCCAGCGCGATGCCGATCACCCGGGCCCAGATCATCCCGGCCAGCACGCCGAAGCCGGCCAGCACGAAGGTCGCGCCGATGACCAGGTGAGCCCAGCCCCACGTCGCGTAGCTGACGTGCACCAGCAGCTGGCTGCTGGTAACCAGGTAGTAACCCTTCTCGGAGATCGCGACCAGCCCGTCGACGATGTGGAACAGGCCCAGCGTGATCATGACCACGCCGGCGAAGATGACCCAGCCCGGCCAGCGCCGGCTGGGCCGCGCCGCGGGCCTGGTATCCGGCGGGCCGGCCGGTGCCCGGGCTGGTGCCTGCGTGGGTGTCGCTCATCGTGCACCACTCCCCTTGCGGTGACGGGGGATCGTGCCCAGCTGGACAGTTGCGCCAGTTACCACGCTGGTCAGCGTGCGGTTGAGAAGCATCACCCACCCTGGGTGAACAATCCGTGATGCTCTGATTGCGGATTGTGGCTAGCTGATCAGCCCGGTCAGGCCGTTGATGGCCACGATCAGCCCGGCCACAGCCATGGCGACGGCCAGGATCAGCCGGCCGTTCTGGCGCAGCCAGGTGTTGAACGCGGCCAGCCGGCGGGTGGTCGGTCCCGGCGCCAGCAGGTAGCCCAGCAACGCCAGCCAGACCAGCGACACGTTGATGACCACGATCAGCGCCAGGGCCACCGCGGTCAGGTCCGGGCTGGCCTTGGCCGTCGCCACCACCTGGATCGCGGCGATGAACGTCACGCCCGGCGCGAAGATCAGCAGGCCGGCCAGGAACGAGGTGTACGGGGCCGGGCTGGCGATCAGCCGGTTCACCAGCCCGCTCGGCGGCTTGTCCGGGTCGGGCGGCTTCGGTTTGCGGCGGGCCAGCAGCAGCCCGCCCAGCACCAGCAGGATGCCCAGGATCAGCCGCAGCTCATAGCGGGGCGTCCGGTGCCGCGGCGTAGCGAAGCCGCCGGCCCGGAGCACCAGCAGCACGACGACGCCCATGACCGCGCTCATCAGCAGCGCGCCGATCAGGTAGAACAGCAGGGTCTGCCGGGGCCGGGCCGAGCCGAGGTAGACCGCGGCCACCAGCAGCGCCGTCGGGGAGATCGCAGCCAGCACGGCCAGGCCGGCCGCTTCGCCGAGCATCGGGTTTAGCTGCCGCCGTGACCGGCCGCCTGGGGCGTGGCCGGGACCGGCGCCGGGGGACGCCCGATGAGCTCGATGAGGCCGAGCACCACGAGCAGCAGGATGGCCAGCAGGATGGCCGAGCCGACGCTCGGCGTGGCCAGGAACACGAAGATCAGCGCGAACAGCGCCACCGCGGCGATGCGCAGCGCGGTGCGGTGCGCATACGTCCACGCTCCGACCGGGCCGGTGCGCAGCCCGGCCCGCTCGCCGCCGGACCGCAGCCAGCCCAGGCCGCTGCTCAGCGCGTGCCGGGTGCGCACCGCGGTGACCGACGGGCCGGTGAAGAACGCGGCGATGGCCACGATCAGGCCGACCACCAGCACGGTGCGCAGCCCGTCCTTGATGAACCGGACCAGGGTGTCGTACAAGACGGCGGCCGCGGTGCTCGGCAGCACACTGCTCGGCACGCTGTTCAGGTAGATGCTGCGGGCGATGGCCAGCGCGATGCCCAGCACCAGCATGGACGCGGCGAGGCCCAGCGCGGCCCCGACCAGGGCCCGCCGGTGATGGCGCGCGATGTAGATCCCGGCGCCCAGCAGCAGCAGCGTGAGGATCGGCAGGACGATCTTCAGGTCGTTGATCAGCCGGTACCCGGTCTGCGCCTTGACCAGGTACTTGTCCGAGAACAACGGGAACGTCGGGTTGATGGCCGGGATGCTGTTGATGATCGTGAAGCCGCGGGCGGCCAGGTCCTTCTTGACCGTGTCGATGATCGGCCCGAGGTTCAGCACCACCATGCCGTTGCTGGTGGTGAGTACCCCGCTGCCCTGGCCGGACAGCGCCTTGACGAGCTGGGCGTGCGTTCTGCGGTTCAGCTGCACCCACAAGTTGGCCACCTGCGGGCTCTTGACGATCTTGCCTATCTGAGTGTGGATGAAGCCGTATATCGCGCCGGCCAGTGAGCCGGAGAACGTGTGCAGCAGCGTGGCGACCCGCGGGAAACCCTTGCTGTTCAGCGTGTCCGCAGCCTGGTTGGTCAGCGACTGGATGGGCAGCCGGGCGTCGATCTGGGCGCTGATCTTGTCGGTCAGTGCGCTCTGCACGGCCGGCTGGTGGATCAGCGGGGTCACGTTCTCCACGTACCGGTTGGTGTTCGAGACCTGGTTGGCGGTCCATACCGCGAGCACCGAGATCGGCGCCAGGATGCAGCCCAGCACGATGAGCACGGTGGCCACCGGCGCCCGCCAGCCGACCCGGCGGCGCGGTGGTGGCGCGGCCGCCGCCGGCTTGTTTTTCAGCTCGTCGACCTCGGCGCGGAGCTGCTCGAGCTCGGCCCGCTCGTCCGCGGAGAGACCGGGGCTCACCGGGGTCTTCCCATCTGGCGGGTTGCCTGTGTTACTGCCGACCTCAGACATCAGGCCACCTCCTGCGGCCGGGGACCCTGAACAAGCCTGCCGCCGCGGGCACCTGTGCCCCCCGGTTGCGGGTGCCCCTCGGCGGCAGGCTTGTTTACCGTGTCCGAGCCAGCCAGGCAGCCGCCTCCCCCGGACCGGGTGAAAGCTGGCCGGGCCGGCCAGGGCGGAAGTTCGCGCGAATCCAGCCCGGGTCAGGGATTTGGGCGATTGCTGCCACTGTGACAGCGGCCATAACATGGTCAGACTGGGCTGGCTGAGCCAGGTGCGGATGAGGTCGGCGGGCTCACCCCTCACGGGTGAGGCAGTGACCGGCCTGGCCCGTCATAGTCCATCCAGGCGCAAGCCACCAGCCGGGTGGCGTGCGCTTCCTGGTGCGAGCCCGAAAGGAGGCCGCCGGTGACCATTGGCGGTAGCGCAGCACTGATCATCATTGGCGCCATCCTCCGCTTCGCCATCACCTGGACCCCTAAGAACGTCAACTTGCAGGTCATCGGCGTGATCCTGATGATCGGCGGGGTGGCCGGGCTGTTCGTGTCCATCGGCATGATGTACCTGCGGCGGCGCCAGCAGACGGCGACCGAGGTGACCGAGCAGCGCCGCTACGTCGAGCCGCCGCGGATGTAGGACCGGCCCAGCATCCCGTTGTGGATGAGAGCGCGGGCTTCGGCTTCGCTTTCGCGCTGCAGTGGTCTCAGCTTCCTGGCCGCGGCTGGAACCGTCTTGGGGTCGAGACAGGCCCGGAAGACTACGTCGAGGAGCGCACGCCTG
This sequence comes from uncultured Actinomycetes bacterium, assembly GCA_963834515.1. GTDB lineage: Bacteria > Actinomycetota > Actinomycetes > Streptosporangiales > Streptosporangiaceae > RYN-230. The sequence continues at coordinate 64,239 of CAWICB010000009.1, forward strand.
AACAGCAGCCCACCCGGGCAGGCATGCGGTCAACGTTATCGGGACATGACACGAGGACCCGCCTCCGCTTGTCGCGGATCTCGATTGCGCGGTGCGCGAGCCGATCCGCTGCTCCGCGTCTGTCCGGGTCCTCTGTCACCATCAGTCCATCCCATCGCAGGAACGTCCGCCATGGGCCAACGTCACTCCTGTGCAGGACGTTCGGCCGGCCCGGAGGCCACGGCCACCGGCGCTACCGGTAACCCCGCTTGAGCAGGTAGCTGGCTCCTGCACCGCGCCGAGGTGGGTGACCGGAGCCGTTTCATGCCGGAGCGGACGGGCACGGCAATACCTGCGGCTGCGGCAGCCGGTGTGCCGTGCTGGCCGGGCGTCTGGGCTGCTCCAGGGTGAGCAGGTCAGGCTTGGTGCGCTTGCTGGCGCGGGCCAACGGCGAGTCCCCGGGAGGCACGTGATAAGGATCGGGACTTCTGGCTGGAGTTATGACCACTGGGCGCCTGAGCTATACCCGCCTGGGCTCCCGGCCGGTGACCGGCTGGCGCGCTACGCGGCTGCCTTCAGCACGGCTGAACTCAACAGCAGCTTCTACCGCTGGCCCGGGCCAGCGGCGTTCCGCCGCTGGCGGCAGAAATTGCCGGACAGTTTCTGCTTGTCGGTCAAGGCACCGCGCGGGCTGACCCATGGCCGCAGACTGTACGGACCGGAGGTGTGGATCGAGCGCATCGGCGCAGGCTGGCACGAGCTGGGTGGCAAGCGGGCTGTGCTGCTGGTCCAGCTCGCGCCGTCACACGCACGCGATGATGCGCGGCTCGCCTATTTCCTCCGGATGGTCCCCGACTGGATACGGCTTACCGCCGAATTCCGGCATCCCAGCTGGCATTGCGAGGAGGTCTTCGCACTGCTGGCGGCGCATGGTGCCGGTTATTGCGTGATGAGTGGCGCGAACCTGCCGTGCATACTGCGAGTTACCACCGACTTCGCCTATGTGCGAATGCATGGCCCAGATCATCATCAGCTGTACGCCGGTTCCTACAGCGATGCCGACCTGACCTGGTGGGCTGACCGGGTTCAGGAGTGGAACGCGGCGGGCAAAGACGTGTTCGTGTATTTCAACAACGACGGCAACGCGAATGCCGTGCGGAATGCACGGGCTCTCAACACCCTGCTGCGCCAGCAGGCCCGGCACTAGTGTCCTGGGTCGTTAATTCGCCGGCAGTAGGCAGGGAGGATGTCGAGGATCCCGTTGAACGGCCGCTCCGGGCGACGCTACCGGACGATCTCGACCAGGAGGACCCAGGCGCTATAGACGGCGCCGGCGATGCCGAGCAGGGCGGTGGGCACGAGCCAGTAGAGACCACCGCTCCAGTGCGCCGCCAGGGAGACGCCAGCAATCATGCCGGGGACAAGAGCGACGCCGCTTGCGGCCGCCCGCGACACCGACCACCGCACCGGCGAGTCCGGATTCTGCCGCTGGAACTTGAGCTGGCTCCGGGCCGTGATCGCCGTCAAGGGCACGGCGATGACCAAGATCTCGGCGCCGAGCAGTTCAACATCCTGCGGGACGAGGGCGAGCGCGGAGCTGATCATGACGAACAGCAGAATGGCCAGAGTTTCCGCCGCGCGAGCGGGAAGCATGGTGTTCTTGAGTATGTTGTCGAGGTTGATCGACACCGCGACGAACAGCAGCCCGGCGAGCGCCGCCGCGGCCCCGGTCACCGCAGCGAAGAACGCCGCCCACGTGGCGGGGTCATATCCGTGCATCGAGGCGGCCCTTTCATGAGCGTGACTGCCGGACAACCTTAAGCTGTCCCGGTCTGACCCGGTCGGCGGGACGCCAGGTGGGGCCGCAGCTGCCACAATCACAGGCTGCGCCGATCCAGGTGGCGGTCGGCCAGATCCTCGACACCCTCGCTGCCTGCTGCCGGCGAATTAACGACCCAGGACACTAGAGGGTGGCGGCAAGGTGGTGCCGTCCCCACCCACTGATGGCTGGCGTTCTGGCCGGTTATGGTCTCGCAGCTGGCGCCGGTACGTTGCCGGTAGCAAGACCCTCGAATGTGATGGGAGATGATGCCGGTGGCGGACGGGGCGGCTGATCCGGCTGGGCCGGGTCCTGAGCTGGACACGACGGTGTCGCATTCGGCGCGGATCTGGAATTACTGGCTAGGTGGCAAGGACAACTACGCCGTCGACCGGGAGGCTGGCGACAAGGTGGCCGGGATGCTGCCGAGCATCGTGACGCAGGCCCGGGCGGACCGGGCCTTCCTGGGCCGGGCGGTCCGGTACCTGGCCGGTACGGCGGGTATCCGCCAGTTCCTGGACATCGGCACCGGGCTGCCAACAGCGGACAACACCCATGAGGTGGCCCAGCGGGTGGCACCGGAGTCGCGGATCGTCTACGCCGACAACGATCCCCTGGTGCTGGCGCACGCCCGCGCGCTGCTCACCAGCACCCCCGAGGGGGCCTGCGACTACGTCGAAGGCGATCTGCGTGACCCGGACGCGATCCTGGCCGAGGCGGCGCGGACGCTCGACTTCGGCCAGCCGGCCGGCCTGATGCTGCTGGGCATCTTGCACCACATCTCCGACACCGGCGAGGCGCATTCGATCGTGAAGCGGCTGGTGGCGGCGCTGGCCCCGGGCAGCTTCGTGGTCATCAACCACTCGACCAGCGCTGTGCACGGCGCGGCCATGGAAGAGGCGGTGCGGCACTGGAACCAGGTCGGCACGCCGCCGATGACCCTGCGCAGCCCGGAGCTGATCGCCGGCTTTTTCGGCGGGCTGGACCTGCTGGCCCCCGGGGTGGTGTCGTGTTCCCGCTGGCGGCCGGATCCCAGCCCGCTGGGCGAGCAGCCCGCCGAGGTAGACGAATTCTGCGCGGTCGCCCGCAAACCGTGAGCAACTATGACGGCGCCGCCGGCCTGAAGGATGTTCTGCCTGGGGCTTGGCTGGCGGGGGGCGGCCGCTTGACTCGGAGCGTGCTTTAGCTCGCAGACTGGCGGGGTGCTTACCGACGACATGCTGGCCAGCTACCTGGCCCGGATCGGCGTGCCCAGGCCCCCGGGCCTGGACGCTGAGACGCTGCGCGACCTGCACCGGGCGCACCTGGTGGCGGTGCCGTTTGAGAATCTGAACATTCACCTGGGCGAGCCGATTTCGCTGCACGAGGCGGACCTGATCGACAAGATCGCCGGCCGTCGGCGCGGCGGCTTCTGCTATGAGCTCAACGGGGCCTTCGGTTGCCTGCTTGAGTGGCTAGGCGCCCGGGTCCGGCGTGTCTCGGCCCGCGTCTACGGCGGCGATGGCGGGCTTGGCCCGCCGTTCGACCACCTGGCGCTCCTGGTGTGGCTGCCGGACGGGACCGGCCCGTGGCTGGCCGACGTGGGGTTCGGCAGTCACAGCACATACCCGCTGCTGGCTGACGCCCGGGCCGGGCAGCCCGACCCGGGCGGCCGGTTCCTGCTCACCGGCACGCCCGACGGCGACATCGACGTGGTCAAGGACGGCCAGCCGCAGTACCGGCTTGAGTTGCGCGAGCGGGCGCTGGCCGACTTCGTGCCTACCTGCTGGTGGCAGCAGACCTCGCCCCAGTCACATTTCACCCGGTCCGTCATCTGCTCCCGGCTCACCGGCGACGGCCGGATCTCGATCAGCGGGCACAGGCTGATCCGCGCCGTGGACGGGCAGCGCACCGAGGAGAACCTGCGTGACGACCAGGCCGTACTCACCGCCTACCTGGATCATTTCGGAATCAGCCTCGACCGCGTGCCCGGCCCGCAGAGCTAAGGAAACGGCGGCCTGCCTGATCTGGCGACCCGCCTTATGCACGCCGAGCCAGCTAGCCAGCCGGTTTTCAGCCCCGCACGCAAACGAATATAATGCGGGTTCGCGAGCGTGACGGAAATCACCCGCAGCGCGCAGGCCGCGGCTGGCCAGGATCGACGGGCTGCTGGACTCGGCTCACCTCAGAGCCCATCTTTGCGCCGGACGGCTTCCCCCTGCAGGGCGGCGGGCAAGGTTCCTCATCGTACCTAGCCAACCATGAATTTGGTGATTATGTTCGATGAAAGTTGTCTATACTTGTCCTGATCGAATACTGTTACGCTTCAGCCGGTCAGGCACGGGATTTATCCATGAAAAGACGGCCGGGCGCAAGCCGGGCAATTTGGCGGCTTCGGGACATGTTTACAAATCGATGACATTCCCGGAACCCGCAGGTAAACAAGCCGTGCGATGTCAGATTCCGGGAATGGATCTCGGGCAAAGAGGTTATCCTGAGTGCGCACCCCCAAATCAAAAGGACATAAGATCATGAATAAGCAGGCCGGCGCGCTTGCGCCGATGAGCCAGCGAGTACCCGGCAGGACCGCGATCACCGCGGGTCAGGCCCAGCAGGCCCAGGCGCGACCCGTCTCCGGCCAGGCACTGCCCGGCGAGGTCGTGCTGCAGGACGGTACGCCCGCGCTGATCTGGCCGCTGCTGCCCACCGATGCGGGGACACTGCGCGCCATGTTCCGCCGCCTGTCGCCCGAATCGCGCGAGCACCGGTTCCTGCAGGCGCTCGCCGAACTCGATGATCCGATGATCCGTCGGCTGGTGGACAACGTTGACGGGATCCATCACATTGCCCTCCTGCTTATCGTGCTGCCTGCCGGCGGCGGGGAGGGACCAGCCGGGGTCGCCCGGCTGCTGCAGTATCCCGATGATCCGGCCACCGCCGACATCGCCGTCACCGTCGTCGATGACTGGCAAGGGCGCGGCGCCGGCACTGCGCTCGTCTCGGCGCTCATGCAGCAGCGCCCGGCGGCGGTCACCCGGCTGTGCACGCTGGTCGCCGCCGACAACCGCGCGTCGCTGGCACTGCTCGCCCGGGCCGGGCGCGTGTCGCTGGGCCGGCCGGAACGGGGCGTGCTCGATGTCACGGTCGACCTCCCCGCGGCGGCCCCGGCGCGCAGCGCGGCAGAGAAGGTGGCTGACTTCTGGGCCGAGGGCGCGCTGAAGTTCATAGACCAGACCCATCTGCTGCTCAAGCTGCCCCAGGCCGACCGGATCCCCGCGGTTGACCGGTACTTCGAGTTCGTGCAGCGGATGGTGGCGATGAACCGCGATCTCACCGTCAAATGGGTGGCGGCGGCGAGCGCGCTGCCTGGTGCGGTCTGGCCGCAGGTCCCGGTCGAGTCGCCTGGCCACGTCGTGCCTGAGCGCGCCGCCATGGCCGGACGCTGAGCCCGGCCTGACTCGGCGCAGCCGGTATCCGGGCCGTTAGGGTACTCGGGACTGCGCGGGGCCTGCCTGGTGCAGCGGCCCCGGGGATGCGGCGGGAAGGACGGCGGCGGTGGCGGTCATCGAGGCGGACGTCGCGGTTGTCGGGGCTGGCTCGGTCGGAAGCATGGCCAGCTGGCAGCTGGCCGCCCGCGGGTTGCGCGTGGTCGGCGTCGACCGGTTCCCGGTTCCGGGACCGTTTTCCGCCTACGCGGGTGAGTCCAGGGTCTTCCGGATGGTCTACGCCGAGGGCGGGCACTACACGCCCCTGCTGCAGCGCGCCCGGGACCTGTGGCGTGACCTGGAAGCAGCCACCGGGACCAGCCTGCTGGCCGTCACCGGGGTGGTGACCATCATGGACCACGATCACCCCGACCATGCAGCGCTGCTGCGGGCGGGGCGGGAGCGCGGCCTGCGGTTCGAGGTGGTGACCGGGGATGAGGCACGACGGCGGTTGCCCCAGCATCTCATCCGCGATGGTGACGTGGCCTTGTTCGATCCCGAGGGGGGCTACCTGCGCAGCGAGCAGGCGGTGTACTGCGCCCTGCAGCTGGCTCAGCGGCACGGAGCGACATTCCTGGGCAACCGGCAGGTCCGTGCCCTGGAACGCCGCGGTGACCAGTGGTCGATCCGCACCGACCAGGAAGAGGTTCGTGCGGCACGGGTCCTGGTCGCCACCGGGACAGGCGCGGGGCCGGTGTGCGCCGCGCTGGGAACCCACCTCGCCGTGCTTCCCCAGGTGCTCACCTGGTTCCCGATCGCCGACGCCGCCCTGCTGGCCCGCCAGCCCGAGCAGGTGTTCATCCGCAGTTCCCGCGACGCCCAGTTCTACGGTTTCCCCAGCACGGACGGCTGGACCGTGAAGGTGGCGGCAAGCATCTACCTTGACGAGACCGTCTCAACGGCCCGCCCGCTCAGCTGGGACCCGCGCCATCTCGACACGGTGCAATCCTGGGTCGGCACGTACCTGCCCGCCCTGGTCCCCAAGCCGGTCAGGGCGGTGCTGTGCTCGGACGGGTACACAGTCGACGAGACCGGCCTGCTCGGCTTCGTGCCGGGCATGGACGGGGTGGTCGTCGCCGTCGGCTTCTCCGGCCACGGGTTCAAGATGGCGTCCTCGCTGGGGGCCGCCGCAGCCGACCTGATTACGGACGGGACCACGGTCACGGACGTCAGCTTCATGGATCCCGCCCGCTTCCTGGCCGCCCCGCACGCGGTCAGCGCTCTTCCGCTGCAGGCGCGCGGGTCTCACCTGGAAGCCTCGTGACCGACATCCCGCCCTACGCAGTCGGTGACCTCGTGGCCGTGGCCGGGTCGCAGGTCCACGGGAACTGCACCGTCAGCCTCGGTACGACTGCTGTGTCGCTGCCGGTGGCCGTAACGCACGGAAGCGCGCGTGGCCCGGTCCTCGCCGTCACCGCCGGGATCCATGGCGCGGAATACGTTCCCATCGTGGCCGTCCGCCAGTTCATCCGCGACCTCGACGCCACGCGGATGCACGGAACGATCGTCGCTTGCCTGCAGTCCAGCCCGGTCGCCTTCCGCGAACGGTCGGCTTTCGTCAACCCGCTCGACGGCCAGAACCTCAACCGGTCCTTCCCCGGGGACCCGCACGGCGGGCCGACAGCGCGGCTGGCCGCCTGGCTCTGGGAGAACCTGCTGGCCCGGGCTGACTACTACGTCGACTGCCACTGCGGCGATCTTCCGGAGGCTCTTGACCCGTTCACGGGCGTCAGCCCCGGAGCGAACGGCGCCATCAGCGAGCAGGCCCGGGCGATGGCGGACTGCTTCGACGTCGCGCGGCTGATCGTGGACCACACCGGGGGATCCACCACCAGCACGGCCGCTGCGGCCGGGATCCCCGCCGTCCTGATCGAAGTCGGCGGCCAAGGCCGCTGGTCGCAGACGGAGGCAGACGTTCAGCGGGCGGGCCTGCGCCGGGTGGCGGCCCTGGCCGGCATCCTGCCCGGGGAAAGAGCCCACCGGCCGCCACTGCCCGTCTTCGAAGACGCTGCCGACGTGCTCAGCGACCGGGCCGGCCTGTGGTTCCCTGAGGTTCCCGCCGGGACATTCGTGACCAGCGGGACGCGCCTGGGCCGGCTCGAGGACGCGTTCGGCGACAACGTCCAGGACATCCTCGCTCCCGAGGCAGGCGTGGTCAGTTACGGGCTGAGCAGCCTGGCCGCCACCGCGGGCGACCTGCTGGCATCTATCGCCCGGCCGGTTCCCGACAGCTGACTGTCAGACCCAGCACGTAATCTCACTCGTGCCGTGGAACCCGCGCCTGCCGTTTGCCCGGGGTCCGGACGCCACCCCGGAGAGGGCAACGATGCATACGGTCAGCTCACCCGACGGCACGACGATCGCGTACGACGAGGCCGGTGAAGGTCCCGCCCTGATCCTGGTCGACGGCGCGCTGAGCGTCCACTCGTCCGGTGGTAAGTCGGAGCTGGCCAGGCTGCTCGCGCCGCACTTCACCGTCTACGGCTACGACCGCCGCGGTCGCGGCCGGAGCGGGGACACCCGGCCCTACGCGGTGGACCGGGAGGTCGAGGACATCGAGGTGCTGATCGACCGGGCCGGCGGCTCGGCGTTCCTCTATGGCCACTCATCGGGCGCGACCCTGGCCATGCGGGCGGCCGTCCAGCTCGGCGGGCGGGTCAGCAAGCTCGCCATGTACGAGCCTCCGCACAACGACGACCCCGATGCCCAGGAGTCCTGGAGCGAGTACCTCCGGGAGCTGCGGCAGGTCCTGGCCGGCGCCCACCCGGGCGACGCGGTGGCCCTGTTCATGCGGTTCATTGGCACGCCCAGCGATCAGGTCGAGCGGATGCGCCAGGCGCCGTTCTGGCCGGGCATGGAGGCCATCGCGCCGACGCTGGCCTACGACCACGCTGCCATCATCGGTGAACGCTGGTCCCCGCCTACCGGCCTGGCCGCGCAGGTGTCAGTTCCGGCCCTGGTGATGGCGGGCGGCGCGAGCTTGCCGTTCATGCCGCCCGCGGCCCAGGCGCTGAGCAAGGCGATGCCGCACGGCCAGCTGCGGATTCTGGAGGGCCAGCCGCACGACGTTAACCCAGGCGTGCTCGCTCCGGTCCTGGTGGATTTCTGCACCGCGTGAGGTGTGATCGGCCGGGCCAGCCAGCCTGCCTGAGCCGTCCCGTGTCTGGGCCGGGAGCCGTCCCGGCCTCAGGGTGGCGTAGTCAGCGGCCGGGCGGTGGGCGGGCGCTCCGGGGGCCGGCGATGACAGGCGGGTGAGGGTGGCGGCGAGCCAGTCCTGGTAGGTGTCGGGGTCCCAGCTGGCCCTGCGGCTCGGTCCCGAGCGCGCGCGGGCCGCCGCAGGATTCGGCTACTTCGCCCTCGGCTACTTCGCCATCGGCGTGCCGGACAAGGCCACCATCGAGGAGCTGGCCACCCGGCTGACCGCGGCCGGCGAACAGCACGCCAGCGTGCACTGGGCCAGCATCGGCTGGATCCTGCCCATGCTGCACGACCCCGATGGCCACGAGGTCCGCTTCACTACCCAGCAGCACCTCGCCGAGCCGGAACCGGGCCAGGTCACCACGTTCCATGACCCGCGGGAGACCGCTGAGCGGCACGAACAGTCAGTCGCGGAATGACCTGGCATGTGGTCTTGGCCTGCGCAGCAGCCACTGCTGGAACGTCCGCCGCGGTGGACGGGCGGTGATGTGGCCGCCGCGGTTCTCACCCGAGACCCGCACGGTGAGCTGTACCGGCTCTTGCCAGCCATTCCGCGGCCGGATCCTGATTCTCCCGCCGCGCACTGTGACCCCGTCGGCGTCCACCTCGATGCCGGGCTTGGTGACCAGGACGAGTCCGCCACCCCGGACATAGACCTGGATCTGCAATGTGGGCTGAGTGATCACCGCGTTCGTGAAGTCCAGCTTCACCGTCCCGCCGACGGCCCGGATCTCCATCCGCGCCGGAATCACCCACTGACCGCGGCGCGTGGTGTTCCCGCCCTGGTAATCGAGCCGGACAACGTCTTTGGCCTGCGCTGCGACCGGGCCAGCCCGGCTGGGCACGGCCGGCAGGTCAGCGGTGAGTGCGGCCAGTTCGCCGCTGGTACGGGCCGTCAGCGCGGCCTCCACCCGCTCGTCAAGCTCGGCTGCGGTCAGCCGGCCGTCACCGGCCGCCATGCGGAGGATGTCCACGGCGCGGTCGCGGTCTTCATCCGAGGCCCGCAGCTGCGGCCCGGCGCCCGAACCAGGCCCAGTGGCTGGGGAAACCTCGCCCGTCATGGCTCACATCTTGTAACCCACCGGGTAAGCCCGCAACAGCAAGCGCCGGTGGTGGCCATGGGAGCTGACCGCCGTGGGCGGTAACCTCTGGGTATCCGTGCCGGTAGCAGCGCTGGCGCCGCCCGGGGGCCGCCCGGGGGCCGGCTGGGTGGGGAATCGGCGCGGGCTCAGCCCACCACCACAGAGAGCAGGCCGGCATGACTCTTTTCCAGCGGGCCCACGACATTGTCCAGGCGAAGACCAACAAGGCGCTCGACGCCGCTGAGCAGCCCGACGAAATGCTTGATCTGTCCTACGAGCAGATGCTCGATCAGATCACCCAGGTGCGCCGGGGGCTGGTGGCCATCGCGGCGTCACGCAAGCAGATTGAGCTGCAGGAGCAGCAGCTCCAGCACTCGGTGGATCATCTCCAGGACCAGGCTAAGGCGGCGCTCGCCCAGGGCCGGGAGGATCTGGCGCGGGAGGCACTGTCCCGCAAAGCCGCCGCCCAAGCCCAGATCGATGCCATGGAGCCGCAGCACCAGCAGCTCGCCGAACAGGAGGAGAAGCTGGAGCACACCCTCGACGCGCTGCAGAAGCGGGTGAACAACTTCCGGACGCAGAAGGAAGTACTGAAGGCGCAGTACACCGCAGCCAAGGCAGAGAGTTCGGTGGGTGAGAGCGCCGCGGGGATCTCGCAGACCGCGGGTGACTCAGGAGCAGAACTCCAGCGGGCCCAGGACAAGATCGCCACGATGCAGGCGCGCGCCGGTGCAGTAGATGAACTGCTCGCATCAGGAGTGCTCGAAGACGTCGGCGGCGACACCGATGACATCCAGCAGGAACTCGACGATGCCGGGGCAGCGGCCGGGGTGGACAAGGAACTCGCCGCGCTCAAGGCCGAAATCGGCTCCGGCTCACCGCCACCGCCCGCGCTGCCCGCAAGCTGAGCCGGCGCAGCCACCTCAAGCCAGTTCTGACCGGTCACCGTGGTATGTGATGATGAAATCAGGCCGTGGGCATCTCGAACGCCGGCAGTCACGCTGGCGCCGTCCGCGGGCCCGCTAACCCGGGGCAGCCTGTGCCGGGGGTTGGGATGGCCGATGTGTTCGGCTTCAGGATCATCCGTCAGTACGAGCAGGGCATCGTGTTCCGCTGCGGGCAGGCCCTGCCTGGCGTGCGCAAGCCGGGCCTGATCTGGGTCAACCCGATCACCAGCCGGCTGGTCAAGGTCAACATGCAGATCGCCGTGGTAGGTGTGCCCGCACAGGAGACCATCACCCGGGACAACGTCACCCTCAAGGTGGACGCGGTCGTGTACTACCGGGTCGTGGACCCGCTCAAGGCGATCATCAACGTGCAGAATTACAACTTCGCCGTCTCGCAGGTCGCCCAGACGTCGCTCCGGGCGGTTACCGGGCGCAGCAACATGGACCAGCTCCTGTCCGAGCGGGAGCACATCAACGCCGAGCTCAAGGACGTGATCGACGCCCCCACCGAGGGACCGTGGGGGATCCGGGTGGAACGCGTCGAGGTCAAGGACATTTCCCTGCCCGAATCGATGAAACGCTCAATGTCCCGGCAGGCAGAAGCCGAACGGGAGCGCCGCGCCCGGATCATCGCCGCAGACGGCGAATACCAGGCCTCCAAGAAGCTGGCCCAGGCCGCTACCGTCATGGCTGCCGACCCGGCCGCCCTGCAGTTGCGGCTGCTGCAGACGGTTGTCGAGGTCGCTGCCGAGAAGAACAGCACGCTCGTCATGCCCTTCCCGGTGGAACTGCTGCGCTTCTTCGACCGTGCGTCCGTGCCCGCCATGCCGGCCCCGCCGGACGCCGGGGCGGAGGAGACCACGGCCGGGGCGGAGGAGATCACTGCCGGGGCGGGGGAGACCGCCGCCTTGCCGCCCCCACCAGCAGCGCTGCCGGGAAGCGAGCCGGCCAGCACAGCCGGGATTACAGCACTGAACGGCTCCTCCACTGCGGATCCCGCCCGCTGACGCCGCGCAAGTCCAGGCCCGGCGCAATCGCTGGCCAGGAAGCCGGGGCGACAGCTGACCCTGAACTACGAGGATGAGGTCAACCGGTCTGGGACCACCAGAACCGGCCACGTTCAGGTCCTGAGGCCGGGACGTCCGCTCAGGGCCCGATGTGCCCTCCGCTGGGGCGCGCCGCCAACCGCCCGGATCCAGAGCGGCGCACATCCGCACGCGCGCGCGCTTGTCAGGATGCTTCGGCACTGAAACGATGGGCGACGTGAAACTGGGGATCCTGTGCGGCGGCGGCCCGGCTCCCGGGATGAACTCAGTCATCTCTGCAGCCACGATCGAGGCCCGGAATTCCGGGTGGGACGTCCTGGGCATCATGGACGGCTTCCAGCACCTCATCGAGGGCCGGACCGATCAGGCGCGGCCCCTCTCCATTACGGACGTGTCGAGGATCCACGTTCAGGGCGGGTCGATCATCCGGACCTCGCGGGCCAACCCGACGGTGCGAGACGAGAACGCCGACGACCCGGACTGGCGGCTGCACGCCTGCCTCGAGTCGCTGCAGAAGCTGGGGATCGAGGCGCTCGTGACGATCGGCGGGGACGACACTGCGTTCTCCGCGTCCCGGCTGGCCGAGGCGGCCGCCGGGAGCCTCCGCGTGGCCCACGTCCCCAAAACCATCGACAACGACCTGCCGCTACCGGGCGGCGTGCCCACGTTTGGCTTCGAGACGGCCCGGAGCGTGGGGGTCCAGCTCGTCAACAACTTGATGACCGACGCCATCACCACCCAGCGGTGGTACCTGGTGGTGGCCATGGGCCGCTCGGCCGGTCACCTGGCGGTCGGCATCGGGAAGTCGGCCGGGGCCACCCTCACGGTCATCGCCGAGGAGTTCCCCCGCGACGAGCCCATCCGGCTGTCGCGCCTGGTGGACGTCCTCGAGACCTCGATGCTCAAGCGGATCGCCCACGGCCGCCCGTTCGGCGTGGCGATACTCGCCGAGGGCATCGGTCTGCGCCTCCCCCAGGACGAGCTGCGGTCAGCCATGCCGGAGGTCGAGCTGGACGAGCACGGCCACGTCCGGCTGGCCGAGCTCGAACTCGACCGCCTGCTGGCCAGGCAGGTCAGGGACCGCTTCAAAGAGCGCGGGACCAGCGTCACGGTCGAGGGCAAGAACATCGGCTACGAGCTGCGGTGCGCGCCGCCCATCCCCTTCGACATCGAGTACACCCGCGACCTTGGCTACAGCGCCGTGGACTACCTGAAGCGGCTGGGGGACGGCGAGCCCGGCGGCATGGTCACGATCCAGGAGGGGCACCTGGTGCCGCTGCCCTTCGGGTCGTTCACCGACCCCGACACGGGGCGGGTGCGGATCCGGCTGGTGAACGTCGGGTCGAGTTCCTACCAGGTGGCGCGCGAGTACATGATCCGGCTGGACCGCCAGGATCTCGAGGATCCGGAGCGGCTCCGCCCGATCGCCGAGGCTGCCGGGCTCACGCCCAGCGCTTTCCGCCAGCGGTACGGCTACCTGATCCAGAGCTGACCTCCGGCCGGCTATTTCCCAGCCGCGGGGTGGCCGGTCGGGCCCGGCCCTGACCACCGCCCTGGCGTGCCCGGCGGCTGCGAGATAGCTACTGCGGGCAAACCGCATTACGCTTTTCTTGCATCGGGAGGCGCCGGTGGCGGGAAAACGGGTAGACGACATGGCAGCAGCCGCGGCTCGCCGCGGCAGCCTGCGGGCGTCTCATGCCGACCGTGACCGGGTGCTGGAGGTGCTCAAGGCCGCGTTCGTCCAGGGCCGGCTGGCCAAGGACGAGTTCGATATGCGGGTGAGCCAGACGCTGGCTTCGCGGACCCATGCAGAACTGGCCGCGATCACCGCCGACATGCCCGCCGGGCTGATCGGAACCCAGCCGCCGCGGAAGCCTGCCCGGGTGCAGCCCCCGCACCCGGAGAACAAGGTAGTCAATTCATGTGCGTGTGCGACGCTCGCGCTCCTAGTGCTGGCGGCACCGTTGCTGACCGGTCATTTTGAATTGTTCTTCGTGCTCGTGGCCGCGATGATGGGAGCCCTGCTCGCCGCAGCCGTGCAGACGGCCCACTCATCGCACAAGAAGCGCGCCAGCAGGCAGCGACGGTAGCTGGGTCATTCGCCGCCGCGAGCCGCTAACCCACCCGGGGATTCCGGGGGACGGGGCATGTTCAGCAGCCGCTGTTCAAGCCCGGCCCAGGTACTGCTCCACTCCACCAGCGGGCCGAGGATCTGCTCCAGCACCTCCAGCTGCTCGTCGAACGCGGACAGCTGGGCTTGCAGCGCCCCGATGCTGCGCCGCTGCGCGGCGACGCTGGCCGCGATCGACGTTAGCTGGGTCGCTGACAGAGTGCCCGGCAGCGGGAACGCGATCGGCAACGACGGCACGCGCGTACCGGATCGGGCCACGGTCTCCAGCCCGGAGGTGATGACGCGCAGCTGCGCCATGAGCGCCTCAACCATGCCGGGTGTGGGCTCTTCGTCACCGGCCATCAGCTTGACCCCCTCACGACGCAGCACACCAGTCCTGCCGCCGTTAGTATGAGGTCCTTCCCCGCCCCGCTCAGGTAACGCCCGCCCGGGCCAGAAACTCGCGGCCAATCCGGCTGCCCAGGTAAATCGGGCAGGGTCAGCGGCAGCCCGGTAGGCTCCGAAGGCGCATACGCGGGGTTCTGCGAGGTCCCCGCGGCGGGCTCCGGCGCCTGCATTAGGGGCGCATCGCGGAGGTGGCCTCCAGCGCACGATCAACGTGGCAGGCAGCTGCCGGCTGGGGGACGTGGTGAGCCAGAGTGGAGACCGCCTCAAGTCCGGCCAACTCGGTACCGCGGCCCTGACGGCCTCGACGGTCGCGAACATCGGGCCGGGGATTGACTTCTACTTCGGGTTCGGAGTGATCGCGGTAACCGCCGGTGTGGCCGCGCCGCTGACGATCCTCGCCGCTACCGTGGCCGTCGCGTTCCTGGCTTTCACGGTGGCCGAGTTCACCCGGGCGGAGCCTTCGGCCGGGAGCTTCATTACTTATGTCGAAACCGCGCTGGGGGCTAGAGCCGGTGTCGCAACGGCCCTGCTGGTCACGGTCGGGTACACGGTCGCCATCGCGGCGGTGTTCACGATGTCGGGTGGGCTGCTGGCCATGACCCTCTCGCAGTACACTTCATGGCATCCCTGGTGGGGGCCATTTTCCCTGGTCCTCACCGCAGGCGCGATCTGGCTCACCGCGCGCGGGGTCAAGCTGTTGACCACCGCGGTAGGCGCGGCCGTGCTCGTTCAGGTGGCGATCATGGTCGCGGTCTGCTTCCTTGTCCTCGTCGATCAGCGTGCCGATCTGTCCGGCATACCATTCTCCTGGGCGCATCTCACTGGTGGCCTGGCCGGCCTTTCGGCAGGCTTCCCGCTGGCTCTCTTCATGTTCATCGGATGGGAAAACGGCCCCGCGCTGGCCGAGGAGTCCCGCAACCCGCGCCGCGCCATACCCCGGGCCCTCTACATCTCGGTGGCGATTGCGGCTGCCCTGTTCGTCCTTTTCGCCTACGCGACCATTACCGGTTTTCGCTATGACGTCTCCTCCATTGGCCGCTCATCCGTCCCGTTCCTGACCGTGGCCGATCACTATCTCGGCGGAGCGGCCGTCCTGGCGTGGATCGCCGGTATCGTCTCTGTGCTCGCAACCCTGGTCGCCGGGGCCGATTCCCAGTCACGCATGCTCTTCGACGGCGGCCGGACGGGACTGCTGCCGGCCAAGCTCGGCCAGGTTCGCCCGCGGTCTGGCACGCCGGTGAATGCGCTGCTGGTCATGGCGGCCGGCGGGCTGGGCATCATCGGAATCTGGTGGGTATCCCGCGTCATCACCGGAGACACCGGATCGATGAACCCGGTCGGGCTGTATGCCGAGTGCTCGACGATGGCGACGATCGTGATCCTTTTCGTCTACTTCCTCACCATGCTCTCCCTGCCCGTGTTCATGTGGCGCCGCCACCGGGACTCGTTTTCGCCCCTCCGCCATGTGGCGACCCCGGCCCTTGGGTCCATCACCCTGATCGTCCCGTTCGTCGAGCTGTGCCAGCCCGGGCAGCCCGCCCCCTACAACGCGTTCCCGTTCATCGCACTAGCGCTGGCGGCGGCGTCCGCAGTGATCGCCTGCCTTTTCGTGCACCGCCACCCGCGCGCCGGGGCAAGTGAAGGAGCGGCCATCCCGGGAACCTGAGCGAGTCGCGATAGGCCGGCGACCGGGAATCTCACCGCCGTCCCCGGGCCCCCGGGTACTCATCGCGCCCGGGGGGGTAAGGAGCAGCTCAGGGGGCGGCCGCGGGCAGCGCGTTCTCGACCCAGGCCCGCAGGACAGCCAGCGAGGCGGCGCCGGTCTGCCGGGCGGCCACCCGTCCGCCCCGTAGCACCAGCAGGGTCGGGATGGCCTGCGCCTCGAACCGCTGCGAGATCTGCGGCGAGACGTCCACGTTCACTTTGACCAGCTTCACCCGGCCGGCCAGATCGCGGGCCAGCTGCTCAAGCGCGGGACTGACCATCCGGCAGGGCCCGCACCACGGCGCCCACAAATCCACGAGGACGGGAATCCTGGCCGCGTCCGCGATCTCCCCGAACGTCGTGTCGTCGGCGTCGGTGATCCACGGCAGCGGCTGATGGCACTTGCCGCAGCGGGGCGTCCCGGCCGCCGCGGCCGGCACCCGGTTGGCCTGGCCGCAGTGCCCGCACCGGATCAGCCCGCTTGTCATGGCTGCATTATCCCGCGTGGCAGCACATCCGGGCCAGCTCGCCCAGCAGGCCACCTGCGTGGCGGTAGCGGTTGCCCGGCCCGCCGCGCACGCCGGGCCTATGACGGCCACTGGCCGGGCCCGGGGGACCCGGCCAGTGGTGTCGCGGGGTCAGCTGGGCGGCGCGCAGGCTGTGCCCACGCCCCGGCCTCCGGCTGGCCGGGTCAGCGCAGCGACTGGAACGACGCCCGCATTTCGGCCGTGAAGAGGCCGGGCTGTTCCCAGGCCGCGAAGTGGCCGCCCCGGTCGAGCCGGTTGTAGTGGATGAGGTTGCCGGGGTAGGCGCGCTCGGCCCAGCTTCGCGGCGCCTGGTAGAGCTCGTCGGGGAAGACACTGATGGCGAACGGGATCGTGATCGGCTTGGCGTCGAAGAAGTCCGCCTTGTTCTCCCAGTACAGACGGCCCGAGGAGACTCCGGTGTTGGTCAGCCAGTAGAGCGTGATGTTGTCGAGGAGGTCGTCCCGGGTCAGGGCGCCGTCCAGGCGTCCCTCAACAGCCTTCCCGACCAGCCCCGGCTGGCCGGTACCGTCGCCGTGGTCCAGCATGAACGCGGCCAGATCGACGGGGGAGTCCGCCAGTCCGTACAGCGTTTGCGGGCGCGTCGTCATGATCAGTGCGTAGGCCGCGTGCTTGGCGTAGAACGTGCTCAGCTGCTCGTACGCGGCTTTCTCCTCGGCGGAGAGATCCGGCGGCGGCGGGTCGCCGCGCTGGACCGCCCGGTTGATGGCGGCGGGGGCGGTACCGGGCATGTTGGAGTGAATGCCGAGCAGTTCCGGCGCAGCCTGGATGCCCATCGCCTGGGTGACGGCGGCTCCCCAGTCGCCGCCCTGGGCCACGAACCGGGAGTATCCGAGGCGTTTCATCAGCTCAACCCAGGCACGTGCGATGCGGTTGGGATCCCACCCGGTGGCGGCCGGCTTGGCGGAGAATCCGTAACCCGGCAGCGAGGGAATCACCAGGTGGAACGCGTCGGCCGCGCTCGCGCCGTGCGCGGTGGGGTTGGTGAGCGGTTCGATGATCTTCAGCTGCTCGATGATCGAGCCAGGCCATCCGTGGGTGACGATCAGCGGCAGCGCGTCCTCGTGCCGGGAACGGACGTGGATGAAATGGATGCCCAGCCCGTCGATCTCGGTGGTGAAGTTCGGCAGCGCATTCAGCTTCGCCTCGCACTTGCGCCAGTCGTAGTCCGCGGCCCAGTAGCGCGCGAGTTCCTGCATCATCGCGAGCGGCACGCCCTGCGAATCGTCGGTCACCGTCTCGCGCTCGGGCCACCGCGCCGCCGCGACCCGCCGGCGCAGCTCGGCAACCTCCTGCTCCGGAATGTCGACGCGGAACGGGCGGATTTCAGCTTCGCTGGACATGGGATCTGCTCCCTTTCCCCGGATGCCAGTGGGACAGCTGGTGACCGACCCAGGATCGCCCAGCGGACGGGTACCTCGCGCCCGTAACATCCCTGGCCGTTACCCTGGCCGCAGCCAGGCCTGGGAGGTTCCTTGCCTACAGTGGCAGTACCTCATTTCCGTGCGATTGAAGGGACGTGCACGCCTGTGGGTCACGCGGCCATCCGGCAGGCCGGTTCCGGCGGCCTGAGAGCGACCGAGCACCGTCTGGACAACGGTCTGCGCCTGGTGCTCTCTGAGGACCATCTGACTCCCGTCGCGGCGGTCTGCCTCTGGTATGACGTCGGCTCGCGGCAGGAGGTCAGGGGCCGTACGGGACTGGCTCACCTTTTCGAGCACCTGATGTTCCAGGGCTCCGCGCAAGTCAGGGGCAACGGCCACTTCGAGCTGGTCCAGGGCGCGGGCGGTTCGCTCAACGGCTCGACGAGCTTCGAGCGCACCAACTACTACGAGACCATGCCCGCCCACCAGCTGGAGCTGGCACTCTGGCTGGAGGCGGACCGGATGGGCTCGCTGCTGGCCGCGCTCGATGAGGAATCGCTGCAGAACCAGCGTGACGTGGTCAAGAACGAACGCCGGCAGCGCTACGACAACGTGCCCTACGGCACCGCGTTCGAGCGGATGACCGCGCTGGCCTACCCCGAGGGCCACCCGTACCACCACACGCCTATCGGCTCCATGGCCGATCTGGACGCGGTGACGCTGGACGACGCGCGCGCGTTCTTCCGCGCGAACTACGCGCCGGACAATGCGGTCCTGGCGGTCGTCGGCGACATCGACCCGGAGCAGACGCGCCGATGGGCCGACAGGTACTTCGGCTCCATCCCGTCCCATGGCGGCAAGGTGCCGCCCCGCGATGGCGCGCTCCCCGACGTCATGGGCGCGGAGCTGCGGGTGGAGGTCCAGGAGGAGGTCCCGGCGCGCGCGCTGATGGCCGCCTACCGGATGCCGCGCGACGGCACGCGTGAGTGCGACGCGGCCGAGGTGGCGCTTACTGTGCTTGGCGACGGCATGTCGTCCCGGCTCTACAACCGGCTGGTGCGGCGCGACCGCACCGCCATCAGCGCGGGCTTCGGGCTGCTGCGGCTGGCCGGTGCCCCGTCGCTGGGCTGGCTGGACGTGAAGGCCTCGGGGGACGCCGGAATCCCGCAGATCGAGGCCGCCGTCGACGAGGAGCTGGCCCGGCTGGGCGTTCAGGCGCCGACGGCCGGGGAGATGGAGCGGGCACAGGCCCTGCTGGAGCGCGGGTGGCTGGACCAGCTGAGCACGGCCGCAGGCCGGGCCGACGCGCTGTGCCGGTACACGGTGCTGTTCGGCGACCCGCAGCTCGCGTTCACCGCCATCGACCGGATCCTGGACATCACGGCCGGGGAGGTCCAGGCGATTGCCGCGGCGCGGCTCCGCCCCGACAACCGTGCCGTGCTGGTGTACGACCAGGTGCCCACGGAAGGACCGGCCGGCCCGGCAGCCGCCCAGGCCAGCCAGGCTGGCGCCGCCGGGGAGAACGGCCAGCCGGAAGGAGCCGGGCAGTGACGGACGCCGCCGTGACCATGGATTTCCACCCCCAGCCGGCCCCGGGACAGCCGAGGCCCTGGGCGTTCCCCACACCCGAGCGCGCGAGCCTCGGCAACGGGCTGGCCACGCTGCGCTGCCACCGGCCCGGGCAGCAGGTGGTGGCGGTGGAGGTCTGCCTGAGCGTGCCGCTCGACGTCGAGCCGGACGGGCTCGACGGGATCGCCACGGTCATGGTAGATGCGCTGTCCGAGGGCACCGCCAGGCACACCGCTGAGGAGTTCGCCGCCGAGCTGGAGCGCTGCGGCGCGACACTCAGGGCCCATGCCGACTACCTGGGCGCGCGGGTCTCGCTGGAGGTCCCCGTCTCCCGCCTGGCCAAGGCGCTTGCGCTGCTCGCCGAGGCGCTGCACGCGCCCGCGTTCGCAGCCAGCGAGATCGAGCGGCTGGTGCGCAACCGTCTCGACGAGATTCCGCTCGAGCTAGCCAACCCCGCCCGGCGTGCCGCCCGGCAGCTCTCCCGGGAGCTGTTCCCGGCGTCCTCGCGGCTGTCCCGGCCGCGCAAGGGCAGCGAGGATACCGTCGCGCGGATCGACGCGGCGGGGGTGCGCGCGCTTTACCAGGCACATGTGCGGCCTGCCACCGCGACCGCGGTCATCGTGGGCGACCTGACCGGTACCGACCTGGATGCGGTGCTGGCCGGCACGCTCGGCGGATGGACCGGCGAGGCCGCGCAGCCCCCGCCCACGCCACCGGTGACCGCCGATGACAGCGGCCGCGTGGTGATCGTCGACCGGCCTGGTGCCGTCCAGACGCAGCTGCTCATCGGGCGGATCGGCCCGGACCGGCACGACCGGGTATGGCCGGCCCTGGTGCTCGGCACATACTGCCTGGGCGGCACGCTCACCTCCCGGCTGGACCGGGTGCTGCGCGAGGAGAAGGGCTACACCTACGGGGTACGGGCCTTCGAGCAGGTGCTGCGGTCACCCGCGCCGGATGCCCCGGGCGGCGCCACGGGCGCGTCGGTGCTCGCCATCAGCGGTTCCGTGGACACGGCGTCCACGGGCCCGGCGCTGAATGACCTGCGGACGGTGCTGCGCACGCTGGCCGCGGAAGGCCTGACCCAGACCGAGCGCGATACGGCGGTGCAGAACCTGGTCGGTGTCGCGCCGCTCGAGTATGAGCGGGCGGCGCCGGTCGCCGACACGCTCGCGGATCAGGTGGAACAGCACCTGCCGGACGACTACCAGGCGCGGCTGTACACACGGCTGACCGAGACAGGTACCGCCGAGGCAACCGCCGCGGTGGTCGCCGCGTTCCCGGAGAACCGCCTGGTCACGATCCTGGTCGGCGACGCATCCCAGATCAGCAGCCCAGTCCAGGCCCTTGGCATCGGCGATGTCGAGGTAGTCCCAGGCTGACCCCCGGAAGCCTCGCCGGCATGCGGAATCCGGCCGGGCCGAGGTAAGCGTTTGCCGCCACTGGCGGGTTAACGGGTGTGAGCCAAGACAGCGCTCCAGCACGGCTGACCCGGTCACAGCGGGCGCCGCTGGCCGCCCTCGCCCTGCTCCTGGCCGGGGTCTTGGTGGCAGGATGCACGGGAAGCTCAGGCCACCCGGCTAAGCACGGGCCGAGCAGCTCCGCGCCGTTCAGCACCGCTTCCAGCTGCCTGCTTCCCCCGGCCTCCTCCTGCTATGCGCCGCGCCAGTTCCAGGTCGCGTATGGCATCCAGCCCGTGCTGGACAGCGGGATCGATGGCCGCGGCGAAACGGTGACGGACCTGGCCCCGCCCCAGCCGCCCAACCAGCCGGGGGCCGGGGCGCCCCGCGCCCCGGCCCCCCCGCCCACCGGTGCGGCCCCGGGGACCACTGACATCCGCCAGGATCTGGCCGCGTTCGACCGCATGTTCCGGCTGCCCGCCGCGCGGATCCAGGTCGTGACCACCCTGGCCGGGGGCGCCTCACCCTGGCAGGCGTCCGCCAATGAGGTCCAGGACCTCGAGGTCGTGCACACGGTCGCCCCCGCTGCCACCCTCCGCGTGGTCCTGCTGCCCGCCACCGTCCTGGACAGCCGCGCGACCGCGACCGCGGACATGATCGCCGCGTTGCGGCTCGCCGTCTCCGGCACCGACGTGGCGTCGATCGGCTGGAGCCTGGGAGAGCACTTCTTCAGCCCCGCTCAGGTGGCCGAGATGCACTCCATCCTGCGGGGCGCGGCCGCGCACCACGTCACGGTGGCCGCCAGCTCCGGGGACGACGGCTCGGTCAGCAACTCTTATGGGGGCGCGCTGGTCAAGGAGGTCAGCCTGCCGGCCTCCGACCCGCTCGCGCTGGCCGTCGGCGGCACCACGCTCACCGCGAACCCGGCGACCGGCAGCTACGTCAGCGAGACCACCTGGAACGGCGCCACCGGCAGCTTCAGTGTGACCCCCGGCGCATCGGGGGGCGGCTTCAGCCACCTGTACGCCCGTCCCGCCTACCAGGATGGCGTCCCCGGTATCGCCAAGATGAGGGGCGTGCCCGACGTCGCCGGGGACGCCAACCAGCAGGGCGGCCTCCCGGTCGTCCTGGCCGACGGCAGCCGGTCAGCAGTCAACACAGCCCCGGGCACCAGCGCCGCCACCGCGCTGTGGGCCGGGCTCATGGCGCTGGCCGACCAGGCCGCCCATCACGGCCTCGGCTTCGTCAACCCCGCTATCTACCGCATCGCCCGCAGCCCCAGCTACCACAAGGCGTTCCACGACATTACGACCGGTGACAACCTGACGCTCGGCCCCGTCAGCGACGGTTACCAGGCCGGCCCCGGATGGGACCCGGTGACGGGCTGGGGCAGCCCCAACGCGCAGGTACTCGTCCCCCTGCTGGCACGCAGCTAGCCAGGCCAGGACCAGGCCGCGGCCCGGCGGGCCGCCGCCGGCGGGCCACCGCCCGGCGGGCCGCCGCCGGCGGGCCAGCGCCGGGCGGGCCCGGACCGCAGCATGCGACCGCACAGGCTTCATGACCTGGGTGGTGACGAATTCGGTGGGCGGTGGTCCCGGTCCTGGTCGGCCGCCTGATCTGGCCAGACGCCGATGTGGTCGGGCTCCTCCTGCAGCTGGACCCGGGTCCGCATGCGGAGACGCCGGGTCATCTCGCGCGGGAGCTGAATCCGCCCCGCGCGGTCCAGCGTCGCGTACTCCCGCGCGTGCAGCGCGGTCTGGCCGTGCTCGTCCGTGGCCGCGTGCCGGATGGTCTCGCTGCTCGTCCGGCCGTCCCGGATGGCCAGCGTCCGGCGAACTTGCGAGGACACGGCCGGGTCGTGGGTGACCACCAGCACCGTGACGCCGAGTTCGGTGTTGGCCGTCTGCAGCGCGGCGAAGACGTCCTGGGCGGTGGCCGAGTCCAGCTCGCCGGTGGGCTCGTCGGCCAGCAGCACCTTCGGCTCGTTGGCCAGTGCGGTGGCGATGGCGGCCCGCTGCTGCTCACCGCCGGACAGCCGGTCCGGTGTCCGGTCGGCGCAGTACGCGATGCCGAGCGTGTCGAGCAGGACGCCGGCCCGGCGCAGCCGCTCCCGGCGGCCAAGCCGGCCGAGCCGCATCGGCAGCAGCACGTTCTGCCTGGCCGTCAGGTAGGGCAGCAGGTTCCGCGACGTCTGCTGCCAGATGAAGCCGACGGTACGCCGCCGGTAGGCCAGCCGCTCTTTGGCGGCCATCGCGCCCAGGTTGTGGTCGGCCACCCACACCGTCCCCGCCGTCGGCGTGTCCAGCCCGGCCAGGATGTTCATCAGCGTGGATTTGCCGCTGCCCGCCGCGCCGATTAGCGCGGTCAGCTCTCCCGCCGCGATCAGCAGGTCCAGCCCTTGCAGAGCCTGCACTTCGATGCCGTCCCCGGTGTAGATGCGGACCAGCCGGTCACAGACGATCATCCCGTCGGCGCTGCTGAGCGGCTGATCCTGCGGGATACCCACGGTAGGCCCGGCACGCCCGGGGGGTGCTGGGACGGTGCTGCCGGACTCGGTCATGGGCCTGGGCTCCTTCAGTCATCGATCCGCAGCGCCCTGGCGCTGCCGCGACGGTAGCTGACCACGGCCTGGGCGGCCAGCACGAGCAGCGAGGCCAGCACCAGCCCGATGGCCGCGGCGGCCAGCGGCCATGGGGCGGAAACCACCGTGACGCCGGGCCGGCCTCGGTGAAGGCGGCCAGGTCCACCGACGGCCCGATCAGCGGCACGAGCAGCCAGGCGCAGGCGGCGCCCCCGATGGCGGCGGCTATAACCTCGGGCAGCGTTTCGGCCACCAGCATGAGCTGAGCCTGCCAGCGGCGCAGTCCCATCGTCGCCATCCGCGCCAGCGTCATGTCGCGGGTTCGCGCGGTGAGCAGCAGCGACAGCAGCAGGACTAGTGCGCCGAACCCGGCCGCCGCGGCCATCCCCTGCGCGAGGGCTACCTGCGCCGCCTGTGGTACCGGCGCCCCGGTGATCGCGGCCAGGGCCGCGGCGCGCAGCGTTACCGACCCGCCCGGCAGCTCGCGGCTGACGTCCGCGCGCAGCTGGGCCGCGTTCAGCCCGGAACCGTCCACCAGCATCAGGTTCGGCGCGTAGGGGGGTGGCCCGAGTGCCGACAGGGGCAGCACCACGACGGCGTTCGCGCCGACGCCAGGGACACCGCCGATCCGGCCCGCCAGCCGGATCGTGATGGTCTGGGTGCTGTCCAGGACGAGCTGCGCCGGTGCCGCGCCGACGAGCTGGGCGGCCGTCGCGTTGGCGACCGCGGGCACACCCGTGGCACCGCGCGCGGCCGTCCCGGACAGCGCGGCTACTGGGAACCGTGCGCCCGGCGCCTGGCCGGTCACCGCCGCATACCGGGCCGGGCTGACGAACACCGCGGTCAGCTCCTGCCCGGTGGCCGGCAGCGCCGCGGCGGAGACCACCCCGGTCGCGGTGGCGGCCACTCCCGGCACGGCGGCGACCTGGCGCTGCAGCGCCGGGGGAATTACCCCGCGGACGGGAGCTTCGATGACCGCGTCGGCGCCTACCTGCCGCCAGGATTCGGCCACCTGGCCACGGGTGACCGAAGCGCTGATCATGGCCGGGAACGCCACCATGGTGAGCACCAGCACGAGGGCGAACGCCGGCAAGGCGGCGCCGGGCGGGGTGCGGGTGGCCCGGGCCAGCCCGACGAACGCGGCCACCCCGCGCGACCGGCCCGCGACCCGGGCCAGGGCGCGGGCGGCCGGTGGGTAGCAGCGCAGCACGACGACGGCCACCGGGATGGCGAGGAGCACTGGCGCCGCGCTCGGGTACAGGGACGGGTTCCCGGCCGACAGGCCCTGCTTCCGCAGCACGATGAGCCCGCCGATCGCCGCGGCGACCAGCACCGCCTCGAGCACGATCCGCCGGGCTGCGCGCGTCCGCCCGCTTACCCGGCTGGCCGGCCTGCCGGTGGCCGGAGCCGCCACCCGCTGCGGGACCACGCTCATCAGCACCGGCCCGGCCAGCGTCACCGCGATCGTGACGCCAGCCAGCCACCAGCCCACGCGATTGCCGCCGCCGGGGGTCAGCCGGATGGCGAGCAGCGCGGCCAGCGCCCCGGCGGCCACGGCGATGACCACGCTGGCCCGCAGCACCAGCCAGCCAAGCTGGTGCAGCGCCGCGCCGCGCGCTCGCATGAGCGTGAACTCCGCGGCGCGGCGCTGCGCCACCAGCCGGGCGCCGAGCAGCACCACCACCGCGCCCATGACGGACAGGCTGACGTACAGCAGCCCGAGCACGGGCGCGACGGCGTTGTCCGCGGTGATGAACGGGCTGAGGATGGCCGGAATCTGCGAGTTGACCGCCACCGTGACCGGCGGAGTCGCGGACGGGCAGGCCGTTGGGCACGTTTGCTGGCCCGAGCCCAGGTTGGCTCCTCCCCCGGTGCTGATCACCAGCCCCGAGGAGTCCAGGCCGCTGATGCCCGCCTGCACCCCGCTGGCCTGGTCCGCGGTGAGCCGGCCGAGGTCGGCCGGGACCACCCAGGTGAGCAGCATGAGGCTCTCGTTGAGGCCGGATACGGCCAGCGGGAGCCCGCCGGCGCCGATGAGCAGCGCCCCGGCCCAGTGCGCGGGCTTGGACGACGTGCCCTGGATGAGCGTCGGCCGGGTCACCGCGGGATCGTCAGTCCAGAAGTCGGCCGCCAGGTGGACCGGCCGGATGATCCCCGTGATCACCAGCCGCAGGGTCGGGCCCATGCTGAGGCGGCTGCCGACCCGCAGGCCGAACCTGGCCGCGGTGGCGGTGGTCACCACAGCTTGCGCCACCGCCGCCGGGCCGGCGGACGGCAGCCGCCCGGCCACGACGTGGCTGTAGCGGGCCAGCGCCGTGCGGTAGGTCACCTCGAACTGCGGCTGCCCGCGCCCGGCGGCGCGGACCGCTCCGGTAACCGGCCCGTAGCCTGAGGTCAGACTGGACCAGGGCGGCGGGTCGCTGGCTACCGGCATCCCGGTCGCGGCCAGCCGCGACCGCAGCCGCGCGCCGATCGCGGTGATCTCGGGGCCCGGGCTCTCACCCGTGCTCTGGCTGAATGCACCCGACGCGGTCAGCAGGCCGATCGTCCCGACGACGGCGCTGTCGAACGGCGAAGCCGCGACCGTGTGCCGCAGCGCCCCGGTGCGCAAGCCAGTGCTGTCCCGCGGAATGGCCAGGCTGGCCAGCACGGAGGCAAACACGAGCAGGCCGAACGCGACGCTAGCGGCGGCCCCGGTGCCGGTCAGCGTGACCCAGGTGGCGCGCAGCCGCCGCCACAGCGTGCTCATCTGGCCTCCGCGCGCAACTGCGCGGCCGGGTCCGGCCTGCGTACGACGGACAGGGCGGCGGCGGCCACCGGCAGGGCGGCCGTGATCAGGGCCAGGGCGGCGGCCAGGCCGAGTGGCACGACCGCCAGGGCCGGCGGCACCGGGTCCGTCGCACCAGTGCTCAGCGTAACCGCGGGCACCATCAGCCACGCCAGGCCGATCCCGGCGAGCAGGCCCACGGCTGCGGCCGGAACGCTGAGCACGAACTGCTCCAGGCACAGCTGGCCGGCCTGGGCTCGCTGGCCCACACCCAGCGCGGCCAGCACGGCGCTCTGCGTCCGCCGGGTGCGGAGGCTCGCCGCGACGCTGACCGAGAATCCGAGCACGCCGAGCAGCAACGCCGCCGCCCCGACGGCCAGCATGATCTGCCTGGGCGCCTTCAGCAGCGGATTGTTCAGCAAGGCCGCCTGCTGGCGGGCGCGATCGGCGACGGACGCCCCGGCCGGCACGTGCGGTACCCGGCCGCCACGGGTGCGCAGCCACAAGCGGGTCACCGGCAAGGGCGACCCCTGACCGGCGACGAGCACGTCGCTGACCGCCCCGAGGTCGGCGATCAGCGCCCGGTTCTGCCCGAACACGGTCGGGAACCTGGCCACCGAGGCCACGATCCGGACCGGGACCGAGGATCCGCCGACCGGGACCGAGACGGTCGATCCAATATGCAGCCGGCTGGCCGCCAGGTAACCGCTGGTGGCGATGGCCGGGACGATCCGGGACGGCGGCTGCGCCGTGATCCCGACCTGCCCGATGATGTTCTGCGGAGCGAGGAGCTCGTTGTTCATGATCGATGCCGACGGATCGTGCCCGGTACTGAACATGAGCTGCTGGCTTCCCCCGGCGGCGCCTTGCCAGCTCAGGATTCCGGGCCGCGCGCCGTCCGCGGGCGGCGACGTCTCGAACACGCCCGGCGGCCCGGTCGGCACATTCGGCGAGGATCCCGCGGCCTGCCACGCCGCCAGGTCGGCACCGTGGCTGAACGGCCGGCCGAACGGGCCGCTGGCCGTCCCGGCCACCGCGAGGGAGAAGATGCTGAGGCTGGCGGTGGGAGCGGCCAGCGGGCTGGCCGGGTGGTACAGCGGCAGGACAAACGTGAGGGACAGGCCGAGCAGCCGCAGCGGGTAGCTGGCCTGCCGCGGGCCGGGCAGCTGGACGACCAGGGCATGCCGCTGGCCGTCGGCGGGCAGCACCCCGGCGGGCAGGACGTAGCTGACGCCGTCGGCATCCTGGACCGAGGCCGTGACGGTGACTGAGCCAAGTTCCCTCCGCAGCGCCGCCGTGCTGGTGCCCGGGCTCGCCCCGAGCGATATAAGGATCTGCAGCCGGTCGGGCAGGCCGGGGAGCGCCAGCCCCGTCGGCCGCCGCGGGATGATGCTCCGCCACAGCGAGCTCAGCGAGAGCGGCGACAGGTCGGGGCGGAGCAGGATCGCCTGGCCTGCCGTGCCTGCGCCCACGGCGATCAGCTGGCCCCCGCTGCCGATGCTGGCGATGCTGGCCGGCGTCGCGGCGGTGACACCCGGCTGCCCGGTGATCGCCCTGGGGTCCAGCGGTCCGCCGGCCCCGGCGTCCACCCGCACGTCTGAGCCCACCGCGAACGCGGCCTGGTCCGCGGCCGACTGCTGCCAGCTCCGCCACCCAGCCAGCGCCAGCGTGGTGGTGGCCGTCGCGACGACGACGAGCAGGACCGGTCCCGCCTGGCGGATCGGCCGCCGGCCGATCTGCCAGCTCACCATGGCGGCGGCCAGCCGCCTGCCGTGCTCGGTTGCCCCATCGGCCAGCCGGGCCAGCAGCGGCAGCGTGCGAAGCGGCACGAGCGCGACCCCGGCCAGCGCGAGGGCGGGAGCGATGGCGATCACCGGATCGATCCCGAGTGACCCCGCCGCCGGGTGCGCGACCGCCGAATAGCCGCGCAGCTGCCACACCGCGAGCGCCGCGAGCGCCACCACGGCCAGATCGCCGCCCGCCCAGGCGACCCCCGCGAGCCGGGCCTGCCGGCCCTGGCGGATCCTGGCCGCATCAGGGGTCCCGGCGCGCAGCGCCGGCCAGGCCATCACCGCGACGCACAGCGCCAGCATGACCAGCGCTGACAGCCACGCCAGCGGGCTGATCCGGCTGGCCAGGTAGCTGTCCAGGCGCAGCCGGCCCGCACGGGCCAGCACACCGGTGAAGCGAACGCCGGCCAGCACGCCGACCAGGCCGGCCACGGCGCCGATGACCAGCGCCTCGGCCAGCACCGGCCGGGTCAGCTGCCACCTGGTCGCGCCGCGCGCCCGCAGCAGCGCGGACTCCTCGTCGCGGAGACTGGCCAGCAGCCGCGCGGCCAGCACCAGGGCCGCCCCCGCGACGAGCAGCAGCTCCAGCGCGCCGATCGTGAACAGCGACCTGGCCAGCACAATGTTGCTGGCGATGCCGTCCAGGGCCTGCGGCAGGCGCGTGGTCACCTGCAGGCCGGCTGGCAGGATCAGGGTGGTCAGCTTCGTCACCACGTGGCTGGTGCGGCCGGCCAGCGCGGCAATGTTCTGCCGGGCCATGACCGGCGCCGCCGGAAGCACGAACCACGAGGCCTGGCGCGCGGCGACGCCGCTGCGGAACGCCGCGGGGCTCACCACCGCGGGGCCGTATATGACGAGGGAACCCGGGGTGCCGACCCCTGGGATGAGGGTGGTGCCGACCCCTGGGATGGTACTGGCGGCGAACCCCGAGAAGGGCACCTGGTCCAGCGCCCAGTACGGCGACGCCGGGTTCTTGAACCGGAACAGGCCGGTGACCCGCAGCCCGGCCGCGGCCGGGCCCGACCGGATGGCGGTTTTCAGCACCGAGCCCGGCGTCACGTGCAGCCGGCTGGCCACTGCTACCGGCAGTGCTACCGGGAGCGGGCGGCCCGGGTGCGGCGGACCTGGCCATGTCCCGGCGGTCAGCGCCGTCTGGGCGCGGATCCCGGCCAGCGCCGCGACCTGAATCTGCCAGTTGACCGGGGGCGGAAGTCCCAGCGCCGGGCTCGGCTCGGCGCGGACGGCCCGGGGCGGCGAGAGCGTGATCAGGCTCGCCCACAGCGCGCCTTCCATCTGGTAACGGATCCCCGGCCATGCCTTACGCAGCGAGGCACGGATCTGGCGCGCGTCAGTGGCAGCCTGCCCGGTGCCACCCACCACGCCGCTGAGCCCGATCACCCGGCCCTGCGGGTCGGCGAGGATGCTCTGCGCGCCGGGCGGGATCACCGCGGTGGCGAACGTCCAGAGCACGGCGGTCAGCCCGGTGGCGAGCAGGACCGTGGCCGCGACGCAGGCCAGGAGCAGCCACGAGGATCTGGCCCGGCGGGCCAGGAAGGAGATTCCCAGGCCAGGCACCGATCAGCTCCCGCCGTCCCCGGCCAGGGCCTGCTGCCCGGTCACGACGTGGCCGTCCTCCAGCACAATGACACTGTCGGCCAGGTCGATGAGCGCCTCGTCGTGGGTGGCGACCAGGGCGGTGATTCCCTCGGAGCGCACCACGCTCAGCAGCAGCTGCATGATCTCCCGGCCGGTCTCCAGGTCGAGCTGGCTGGTTGGCTCGTCCGCGATCAGCAGGCCTGGCCGGCCGGCCAGCGCGCGGGCGATGGCGACCCGCTGCTGCTGGCCCCCGGAGAGCTCGTTCGGCCGGTGCGCGGCATGACTGGACAAGCCGGTCAGCGCCAGCATGGCCGCGATCCGCTCCCGCCGGTCGCTGGGCCGCATGCCCTCGATGCGCAGCGGGATCCCCACGTTCTCGGCGGCAGACAGCATGGGAATGAGCCCGAAAGACTGGAAGATGAAGGCGACCGTGTCGCGGCGCAGCGCCAGCCGCTCCCGCTCGGGCATCCGGCTCACCTCCCGGCCATCCACCCACACCTGGCCCGACGTCGGGCTGTCCAGGCCGCCGATGATGTTCAGCAGCGTGGTCTTGCCGGAGCCGGACCGCCCGCGCAAGGCGGTGAGCTGGCCCCGGCCGACCGTGAACGACACCCCGCGCAGGGCGGGCACAGCGGTATGCCCGCTGCCGAAGGTCCGGGAAATATCATCCACCGCCACCATGACCGCCGGGGGCTGGCCAGCATCAAATGCGCCGGGCGCAGCGGCCAGCCCGGCGTTGTCGTGGCTCACACCCGTTAACCGGCCGGGGACCAAAAACGCTTACCTTTAGCCCCGGGAGTTTTTGACCCACGGGGCGCCGGGCGGTTCCTGGCTGTACTGGCAGGTGTGGGAGCCGGTGTAGATGACGCTGACGAAGATGGTGTGGCCGAGGTCGTAGTTGCCGATGAACAGCTCGGTCCGGGGGGGCATCGCCGCGGGGCTGAGCAGTGTCGTCACCGGGTCTACGGACGGGGCCAGCTGACTGGGCTTCACCGGGAAGTTCGCGGTCATGAGGATGTTCGGCGGGGTGGCTCGCTGCTGCCGCGTCCCGCCGGGGTCCGGCATGTTCAGCACGTCACGGCTGGCACGGGCGGGCACCGCAGGGTTGGACGAGCAGTAGGTGTCGGTCTTGACCAGCGCCGCGATGCCGTGTTGCGCGAGTGCCCGCTGCAGCGCGGCGGGGTCGAACACCTGCCCCAGCCGCAGGGAGACAGTGCCGTTGACATAGCTGGTGAGGATGAAGTCCGCCGTCTGCGCCGTGCCGGTGCTGCGGGGCGGGGCGGTACCGAAAACACCGGCCAGGCCGAGGGCCAGCGCGATGACCACGGCGGCCGTGGCACCGCCGAGGCCCGCGAAGCCTGCGCGCCGCCGCCGCTGGTGCACGCGCCCCCGGCCGGTGATCGCGGCCAGCGGTGGCCGCTCGGGCACGGCCAGCTCAGACAGCGAATCGCGCAGCTCCCGGGTCAGTTCGCCGTCGGTCGGGCGCTCGTTGTCGCTCATCGCCCGATCTCCGTGATCATGGCGGGCGCGAGTTCGCCGCGCAGGGCGGTCATCGCCCGTGACAGGTGAGCCCGGACCGTTCCCGGCGCGA
This sequence comes from uncultured Actinomycetes bacterium, assembly GCA_963834515.1. Classification (GTDB taxonomy): domain Bacteria; phylum Actinomycetota; class Actinomycetes; order Streptosporangiales; family Streptosporangiaceae; genus RYN-230. The sequence goes on from CAWICB010000009.1 coordinate 95,199, forward strand.
TGCCGAGCTGCCTGGCGGTCGTGTGGATGTCCAGGTCGAGGAAGACCCGCAGCACGATCACCTCGCGCTGGCGGGCCGGCAGGTGGCGCAGCGCGGTGAGCACGGCCGTGTCCAGGCCGGTTCGCTGGCTGTCGGCCGCCGCGATGTCATGACTAGCGAGCGCGGTTTCCCGGCTGCGCCGATGCCACGCGGACGCCCCAGCGTTGAGCGCGGTGCGGACTACCCAGGCCCTGGGCGCGGGATGACGGCTGACCTTGGGCCAGGACGCCCACGCCCGGGCGAACGCCTCCGCGAGCTGGTCCTCGGCCAGCGTCATGTTGCCGGTGACAGCGGCCACCGCCCGCAGGCAGGGATCCCAGCTGGCCGCGAAGAACTCGGCGAACTCGGCGTTGTCTTGGCTCACACCTGTTAACCCACCAGTGACCGGAATCGCTTACCTCGGCCCCGCACGGTTTTGCCCGCGCCGGTAACTTACCCCGGCGCCCGCACGGTACCCGCACACCTGCTGCCGCGCGCTCCCGGCCGGCCATCAGCAGGGCAATATTTTCGCAACGCCACCCGCCGCCCAGTCGGCCCCGGACGTTCCTGGGCCGCGGTCCGCGTGCTAGCCGTACCTGATGCCGCGTGCCCGCACGATCGACGGGCGTAGGCGGCGCCGCCAGCATCGAGGTATGCATAGGAACATGAGCGTTGTAACGGCCAGGCGGCCCCGGCTCGCCCCTGTGTCCTGGCGCATCCTCCGGGCTACGTTCACGCGGCGGGTCTGGGCCGACCTGGAGTACGTGATAGCCGGCCTCCCGCTGGCCGTAGCCGGCTTCGCCGCTAACGCGCTCACGTTCGTGCCCCCCATCCTGATCGCCGTGTCCATGCCCGCCATGCGGAAGCTGGGTGAGGCCAACCGCTTCCTGGCCCGCCAGCTGGCCGGCGAGCGGGTGTCACCGCCGCCGCCGGTGCGGGTCAAGCCGCATGTCCACCTGCGGACGCGGGACCCGGCGCGGCTCAGCGTGCTGGCCACGGCGCACGGCGGCCGGGTGCGGCAGCACGGCGGCCGCGTCAAGATCACCGGAATCCCCCCGGCCCGGCTCGTCGGGCTAGCCACGGCCGAGAACATCGCGGTCAGCGGCATCCGGTCGCATTCGGGCTGGCTTAAAGCCGCCTTCACCGACAAGCCGGGCTGGCGGGCCCGCGGCTACCTGGCGCTGAAACTGCCGGTCAGCGTGGTCGGCCTGTTCGTCTCGGGATGCTGCTGGATGTTCGGCCTTGGGTACCTGCTGTACCCGGTGCTGTGGGAAATCGCGCACCATGTTCCATCCGTGGCCCCAGGCACCCCGTTCGGGCTCGGCGCGCTGATGGGGATTACCCTGGCCTACTCGTTCGCCGCCATCCCGCTCGGTGCGGCCATGCTGCTCGCGGCCCCGTGGCTGGCCCACGCCACGTCCGCCGCCGACCGGGCGCTGATCCGGGGACTGCTCGGCCCGGGTTCACTGGCCGAGCGGGTGCGCGACCTGGAGCAGACGCGGGCGCACGCGGTGGACGATTCCGCAGCGCGGCTGCGCACCATTGAGCGCGACCTGCACGACGGGGCCCAGGCCCAGTTGATCGGGCTGGCCATGAAGCTGGGCCTGGCCAGCGAGAAGCTCACCCGGGACCCGGACGGTGCGGTGGCGCCGGCTGATCTGGACCGGGTCGCCGAGCTGGTCGCAGCCGCGCACCGCGGCGCTATCGAGGCCATCGCCGAACTGCGGATCCTGGCCCGCGGCATCCACCCGCCGGTGCTTGACAACGGACTGGCCGACGCACTGACCACACTGGCCGCACGCAGCGCGGTCCCAGTCGAGCTGATCACCGACATCGGCGACCGGCCGTCGGCGGCGATCGAGACCATGGCGTACTTCTGCGCGGCCGAACTGCTCGCCAACGTGGCCAAACACAGCGCCGCCCGGCGCGCTAGCCTGGAGGCTGTGCACGTCCTTGGCCTGCTGCGGATCCGCGTCATCGACGACGGCGAGGGCGGCGCCTACCCGGACGCCGGTGGCGGGCTGCGCGGGCTGGCCGACCGGATCAGGACCGTCGACGGCCAGATGGAGATCGACAGCCCGCCCGGCGGCCCCACGGTGGTGACCGTGGAGCTGCCCTCCCATGCCTGAAACGGCCGCTCCGGCATGCGGGTAGTCATCGCCGAGGACTCCGCCGTGATCAGGGCCGGCCTGGCCGAGATCCTGGCCGATCGCGGGCACGAAGTCGTCGCGGCGGTGGGCGACGCCGGCGCGCTGCAGGCCGCGGTGGACAAGCACGGGCCGGACGTCGCCGTGGTCAACGTACGGATGCCCCCTGGCCACACCGACGAAGGGCTGCGCGCGGCGATCGCGATCCGGCGTGACCATCCGCGCCTGGGAATCCTGGTGTTCTCCCAGTACGTGGAGACCCGGTACGCCGCCGACCTGATCGGCATGCGCTCCGGCGGCCGCCCGGGCGGGGTCGGCTACCTGCTCAAAGACCGGGTGGCCAACGTCACCGAGTTCGTCGGCGCGCTGGCCCGGGTGGCAGCGGGCGGCACTGCGCTCGATCCCGAGGTCGTCACCGAACTGCTGGGCACCACCCGGCACGCCAGCGCGCTCGCCGGGCTGACGGCGCGGGAGCACAACGTGCTCCGCCTGATGGCCGAGGGCCGCTCCAACAGCGCGATCGCCAGCCAGCTCGCCGTCTCGGAACGGGCGGTCGAGAAACACATCAGTAACATCTTCAGCAAGCTCGGCCTGCCGCCCTCAGACACCGACCACCGCCGGGTCCTCGCCGTCCTGGCCTACCTCGAGTCCTGACCCGCCCCAGTCCCAGCGCCGGCCACGCGAGTTTGCCCTTTTCTCTAATCACCGCACTTCTAGTACGCCAATGATGAAATAGTCTTCTCAGCCAATTAATAACTATCAGCTTGAGCTGCATACATATCCCCTAAGGAACCATCAGGTTTAACGCTGCGTACCGAGGTCGAGCTGGCGCTGCTCGGGAACCGGGATGCCAGCGAACTCCGGGCGGCGCTCAGGTCGGCAGCGGATGAGATACGCCGCGTGTGCCGACAGCCGCACCCTTTACGCGGCCATCCGCCTGAACTACAGCAACGACCCCACCGTCACGAACTACAGCTGCCGTAACCCTCCCAGCCCCCCAGAGCCCTGGAGGCGGGCGGCGCTATTCCATAGATACGCCCGGGCCGGGCCCGGTCCAGAGATAAACAATGCAAAACTACATCTTGCTTGGACAAGTGCGAGTTTCATTGTTGCAGAACTCGCATCATTTGACACACGCCAGGGAACATTTCCCATTAGTGGCAGATGAGCACGGCGAATAGCATCAGCTGTCATTCCTAACCGAGGATCGCCGTTCGCCCCCGCTAGAGCGTTACCGCAGACGCCGGGACGGCCCGGTGCAGCGGGAGCTACCCCCGGGGCGGCCCTGGCACCGGCAGGCGGCTGCCCCGCCGACCAGCCGCCTGCCAGGGCACAATGTCCGCATGGATCTTGGCTTGCGGGACAGGGTGTACCTGGTCACCGGCGGCAGCCGGGGCCTGGGGTTCGCCGCCGCCCACGCCCTCGTCGCGGACGGGGCACGCGTGCTGCTCAGCGCCCCGCACGAGAGCACAGCAGCGGCGGCCGCCGCCCGCCTCACGCAAGACGCCGGGCCCGGCGCTGCCGCCTGGGCCGTCGCGGACAACGCCGACCCCACAACCCCCAGCCAGCTGATCACCGCCGCCCGCGAGCGCTTCGGCCGCCTGGACGGCGCGCTGATCAGCGTGGGCGGATCACCCGGCGGGACCATCGCGGACAGCAGTGACGACGCGTGGCGGTCCGCGTTCGAAAGCGTCTTCCTCGGCGCCGTCCGGCTGGCCCGCACCCTCGCCGCCAGCCTGGCCGGCCAGCGCAACGACGGCGGCCTCACCGGGACAGGCGGCTCCATCGCCTTCGTGCTCGCCGCCTCCGTCCGCGCACCCCTGCCCGGCCTGGCCATCTCCAACGGGCTCTTCCCCGGCCTGGCCGGCGTGGTCAAGACCCTCGCCGACGAGCACGGCCCGGCCGGGATCCGGATCAACGGCCTGCTGCCCGTCCGGATCGCCACCGACCGGGTCCGCCAGCTCGACGCCCTCCTCGGCGACCCCGACGAAATACGCGCCCGCGTCTCCCAGACCATCCCGCTGCGCCGCTACGGCGAACCCACCGAGTTCGGGCAGACCGCCGCCTTCGTGCTCTCCCCCGCCGCCTCCTACATCACCGGCGCCATGATCCCCATCGACGGCGGAGCCATCCGCTCCTTTTAACCCCCACCCCCGCCAGCAGCGCCACGACCTCTGCCAGCCGAACCCAGCGGCGATCACAGTCGGTAACCCGCCCTGCCCATGACCCCGGAATACGCATCACACGAATACGCGAGCCCACCAGCCGCCAGTAGGATTTCACCTGATGCGGAACTGGCGCCACTAGGCATACGTTAACCCGGTCCCCGTGATAGTGCTGGATAAGCATGGTAAATAGCGCCGGTGTCATTCCTTGCGGCAAGTTCCCGGCGCATGCTGCCGACATCAGGATGCGACGCTCACCAGCAGACTTGCGATCAGCAGCAAGGATCGGCGTCACGAGCCGCCTACGTGGATGGCCCGGGCATCGTCCACCCAGAGGGGGTGATGACAGCCAGCCCGCTGACTCGGAAGCTGATGGGGTGACCGGTACCCAGGGCACGAACGCTGGCCCCGCCACACCCGCACCTGGGCAGATGACGAGGCGGCCTTCCGCTCGCTCTATCTGTCGGCACCAGATGAAGGAGCCGCTGGGCGCAGACGTCGGCCCCGGGCTGGCCTTCAGCATGGACCGCATCGCGCTGAACGTACATGGCAACGCGGACAGCCACATTGATGCCCTGTGCCACGTGATCTTTGACGGCGAGTTGTACAACGGTGTGGCTGCGGACACGGTCACTGAACGGCCGTCAGGTCAAAGTGACGAAACCGTCGCATTGAATCGCCTCAGCGAATCGCCACGTGCCGCTGGGTTGCTAACTGTGTTGGCACTGCAGTGCTCCGGCGGGTGGCTCGCCGCCAGATGGCCTGCTGCGCCGGGAGTCCTGCGATCGCGACGAGGGTCAGCACGGTGACGTTCAGCAGGAGCTGCAGTGTGGAGCCCAGGCCTCGCTCCCACTGCCAAAGGCCAGCGACACGCCGATGTCCGAGGCCGCTGGAATCGTGGTGACCGAGATGAACACCCCGATCAGGGTGCTCGACCGCGCCTCGGTCAGTGACACGACGCCTACTACGCCGGCCAGCGCGGCGACGCTGAACGAGAACCAGTTGGGGGTGTTGATCAGGTTGGAGACCGGGCGGAGCCCGAGCTGGTAGGCCTTGGGCTCCAGTCCGGCCCAGCGGATGAGCAGCGACATCAGGAGTGCCGCGACTACGGCGAGCGTGAAGCCGGCTACCAGCGCGGCCGTACTGCGCCGCACCCGTGCGCGGTCACGGCGGGTAACGCCGAATGCGAGGCTGAGGATGGCGCCGTATCGAGGTGTCCACGTTCTCCAGCACGATCGAGCCGCGCTCTTCCACCCCAAGGGCGCGCAGCCGCCCGATGACCTCGTTAGCCGCGCTGTGCAGCACATCGAAATGCACCGCATCCCCGGCAGGGTTAGTGACTCCCCCAGGGAGCACGGTCAGGTTCATGACCGCGGGCTCTGCGCGCAGCACGGGCATGAGGATGCCGGTCACATCGGGCGGGCTAACCACACGCAGACGAATCACCGGCCACCGTCCAGACGAGTCTCCCCGGCTGGCCTATGTCAGCCGCTCCCGCAGGTGCTCGCCGACCCGCATTGCATTGGCCATGGCGGTCAGCGCCGGGTTCACCGCGCCGATGCTAGGGAAGAAGCTGGTATCCACCACATAGAGGTTGTCGAGTTCGTGGGCCCTGCAGTTGGTGTCGAGCACGGAAGTGGCGGGGTCAGTGCCGAACCGGCAGGTGCCTGCCTGGTGCGCGCAGCCAGCCACCGGGATGCTCATGTCCATGTAGAAGTTCTTGCCTAGGACGTGGTGCTCAGCCATTCCCGTATGGTTCAAGATCTTTTTCAGCTCGCCGTAGAGCTGGTCCGCCTCGGCGTCGTTGGTCGAGGTATAGGCCAGGTGGACGTTGCCGTCGGTGTCAGTCGTCACCCGGTTCCCGGGCGTCGGCAGGTCCTCGGTGGTGAGCCAGAAGTCCACCGCATGCTCGGCCACGTCGGACAGGGTCCACTCGGGGGAAAGCTTGGTGAGCTTGGGCTTTTCGCCTCGCATGGCCTCGGCGTTGGACTTGCCGATCATCTGGATGTTGCCAGCCGGCCACTCATAGTCCTTGGTGGCAAAGTAGAAGTCGTTGATCCCCAGCGTCTTCTGGAAGACCGTGTCGTTCTTCTCCTTGGACAGGGCCACTATCGCCTTGCAATTGTGGAACATGTAGTTGCGTCCCACCTGGTCTGACCCGTTCGCCAGGCCATGGGGATGCCGCTCGGTGGCCGAATTGAGCAGCAGCTTGGCGCTGTTGGCGGCCCCGGTGCACACGGCCACGATGTCTGCCCGGTAAACCTCGCGGTTACCCCCCCGGGAGACGACCACCCCGGTGATGCTGCGCCCGGCTTCGTCGGTCTCCAGCTTCGTCACCTCGGCCCCGGTGAGCAAAGTGACGTTGTCGCGGTCAAGCAGCGGCCGGACGGCGATGACCTCCGCATCGGACTTCGCGTGCACCAGGCACGGGTAGCCATCACACCACGAGCACCGGATACATGTGCTCCTAGCCCGCTCGGTCTCGTCCAGCATGATCCCGCATGGCGCGTGGAACGGGTGATAGCCGGCCTTTGCCAGGCCATCGGATATCTGCTGGATCCGGTCCTCATGGGAAACCGCAGGCCACGGATACGGGCCGCTGCGGTGGCCCTCGGTCGGATCCTCGCCACCATTGCCGTGCACCTGATACAGTTGCTCGGCCTTGGTGTACCACGGCTCGAAGTCGTCGTAGGACAGCGGCCACGCCGGGGAGATCCCGTCGACGTGCCGCAGCTCCCCGAAGTCCCCGGGGCGCAGACGGTAAAGGGCTGCCCCGTACAGCTTGGTGGCCCCGCCCACGAAGTAGTGGACCTGCGGCTGGAACGCCTTGCCGTCGGCGTCGAACCAGGTGTCCTTGGAGATGTACCGGCCGTCCACGAACACCGGCCCGGGATCCCAGTTGCCCATCTCGCGGGGCAGGAAGTCCCCGCGCTCCAGCAGCAGGATCGTCTTGCCCGAATCGGCGAGGGTGCGCGCGAGCGTCCCCCCGCCGGCCCCCGACCCAATGATGATCACGTCATAGTTCTCGGTCATTGATCTACTATCGCCGCCGGGCGGCCGCCGGAAATCCCCCTGCTGGGGTGAAGATAGCTGGGTTGGGGTGAACATAGCTGGCGATCGGGATCAGTATTCACCTCTCAGGGGTGATGTGCAGGGGCTCTCGTGCGATCACGATCGATGATCAAGGACTAAGCCGAGGGCGGTGCGATGGGGAACGCCGGGGGACGCAGTGGCGGGCCAAGCTCAGGTCCGGTCCGGACCCGGCAAGACCGGTACAGGTACATTCAACCCGTTCGGTAGCCGTGCGGCGGTTTCGTCGCCTGGCTGTCCGCTGGAAAGCCTTCCTGACCGGGGGAGTAGATGGCGAACGTTGATCTTGCGCGGTGGCAGTTCGCGTTTACATCGATCAATCATTTCCTCTTCGTCCCGATCACGATCGGCCTGGCGTTCCTGACCGCGCTGCTGCAGACAGCGTGGTACCGCAGCAAGCGTGATGAGTACCTGCGGCTGACCAGGTTCTTCGGCACGCTGCTGGTGATCAATGTCGCGATAGGCGTGGTGACCGGCCTAGTGCAGGAGTTCGAGTTCGGGATGAACTGGGGGGCGTACTCGCGGCTGGTCGGCAACATCTTCGGCGCACCGCTGGCCATGGAGGGTCTGGGGGCGTTCTTCCTGGAGTCGACGTTCCTGGGGCTGTGGCTGTTCGGCTGGGACAAGCTGCCACGCCGGGTACACCTGGCGACAATCTGGGCGGTCGCGTTCGGCAGCGCCTTTTCGGCGTTGTTCATCCTGGCGGCCAACTCGTGGATGCAGCATCCCGTCGGTTACACAATGGTTAACGGGAAGCCGCAGCTAAACGACATCTGGGCGCTGTTCACCAACCCGGTGTTCGTGTGGGGGTATTCGAAGGTCCTGCTGGCGTCGCTGGTCACCGGTGCGGTGGTCATGCTGGCGGTGTCCGCGTGGCAGCTACGGCACGGCGGGGACCGCGGCGTGTTCACCCGGTCGGCGCGGCTGGCGCTCATCGTGCTGGTCCCGGCGATCTTGTTCACTATGCTGGTCGGCGACGAGCTTGGGGTGATCGAGGGCACGTATCAGCCGATGAAGATCGCGGCGGCCGAGGCGCAGTGGACCACCTGCCAGCCGTGCTCGTTCTCGCTGTTCCAGATCGGCGGTGGTAACAACGACCACACCCCGACCCAGATCATCGAGATCCCGCACCTGCTGTCCTTGCTGGCTACTAACCACTGGGATGGCAAGGTGACCGGGCTGACCCCGCTGCAGAATCAGTACAGCGCCAAGTACGGGCCGGGTAACTACGTGCCTAACGTGTTCATCCAGTACTGGTCGATGCGGGTGATGGCCTACCTGGGGGGCCTGGTGCTGCTGCTATCGCTGTGGGGGCTGTGGCTGATCCGGCGGGAGAAACTGGCGACGTCCCGGGTGTTCCTGTGGGTCGCGGTGTGGGCGGCCGTGCTGCCGTTCGTGATGAACACCGCGGGCTGGCTGCTCACCGAGAGTGGCCGGCAGCCGTGGATCGTGCAGGGCATCATGCTGACCAAAAACGGGATCTCGCCGACCGTCTCCACCACCTGGATCGCGATCAGCCTGGCGGTATTCGTCCTGCTGTACGGGACGCTCGGCACCGTCGATTTTCTGCTGATGCTGAAGTACTCACGCCAGCAGCTGCCGCCCGCCCGCGCCGAGGCCGACGCGGACGTGCCGGTCCCTGCCATCCAGTACTGAGGCCCGCGATGAACAATCTCATCCCGTTCTGGTTCATCGTCATCACCGTGTTGTGGACCGGATTCTTCGTCCTGGAAGGCTTCGACTTCGGCGTCGGCATGCTGCACAGCGTGGTCGGCAAGGATGAGGCCGGCCGCCGGGCGGCCATCAACTCGATCGGGCCGCTGTGGGATGGCAACGAGGTCTGGCTGATCACCGCCGGCGCCGCGATCTTCGCCGCGTTCCCCGGCTGGTACGCGACCATGTTCTCGGGCTTCTACCTCGCCCTGGTCCTGGTGCTGGCGGCACTGATCGTCCGCGGCGTGGCCTTTGAGTACCGCGGCAAGCGCGACGCGCTGCGCTGGCGCCGCACCTGGGACATGCTGCTGACCGTGGGCAGCCTGCTGGCCCCGCTGCTGATCGGCGTGGCGCTGGGCGACCTGCTGCACGGGCTGCCCATCAACGCCCACCAGAACTACACCGGGTCATTCTGGGACCTGCTGCAGCCGTATGGGGTGTTCACCGGGGTCACGCTCGTCTTGATCTGCCTGCTGCACGGCGCGACTTTCCTGTGCCTGAAGACCACCGGCGACTTGCGCGAGCGGGCCGGGCGGCTGGCCCGCCGGGTGGCCCCGCTGACCGCCGCCGCGGTCCTGGCCTTCGCCATCTGGACCCACGTGACGTCCAGCACCACCTTCTTCGTCAACCCGGTCGAACTGCTCGCCATGCTCGCCGTGCTCGCCGCCGTCTGGCTCGTCTACGAGCACCGCGACGGCTTCGCGTTCGCCGCGACCACGGTCACCATGGCGGCCTGCATCGTGTCGATCTTCACCGGCCTGTACCCCAACGTGATGGTGTCCAGCACCAGCGCCGCCTACAACCTGACGGTGCACAACACCGCGTCCGGGGCGTATTCGCTCAAGGTGATGACAGTCGTCGTCATCATCTTCCTGCCCCTCGTGCTGGCCTACCAGACCTGGACCTACTACGTGTTCCGGCGGCGTGTCAGCACCCAGGAATTCCAGCCGATCGCGCAGCAGAGTGCACCCCTGGCGGCACCGCCCACAGCAACCCCCGACGGCGCGGCCCCGCCGGCCGGGCAGGGGACCTGACCAACCGAGAAGGGTGGCAAGCGATGCGCTGACGGGCAGCAATCCGGCGATCTGGTGATCGGTGCGGTCATGTCACCCATTCCGGGTGGCGCGCGGGGTCGGCCGCGGCGGTAATGGATAAAGCGCAATAAGGCAAGGGAGCGGAGATGGCGGCAAATAAGGTTGACGCACTAGTGATCTTCGGGGCCACGGGTGACCTGGCCAAGATCGAGACATTCCCGGCCCTGGTGGGGCTGGTTGGGCGCGGGGTGCTGGATGTGCCGGTCATCGGGGTGGCTAAGAGCGGCTGGGGGCTGCCGCAGTTCCGCGACTACGCGGTCAACTCGCTGCGGCTCAACCACATGGATCCGGACAGTGCCGATGCGCGGAAGATGCTGGGCCTGCTGCGGTACGTCGATGGGGATCTCGGCGACGATGCCACTTACAAGGCGATGTCGGACGAGATCGGGTCCGGCACTCAGGTCTTGTTCTACCTGGAGGTGCCGCCGCCGCTGTTCGGCCGGATCGCGCAGGGGATCGCCACGGCCGGGCGGGCCAAGGACGCGCGGGTGATGGTGGAAAAGCCGTTCGGTACCGACCTGGCCAGCTCGCGGCAGCTCAACGACACCATGCACCAGTACTTCGGCGAAGACGCGATCTTCCGGGTCGACGACTGGCTGGCCTTTGATCCCGTGGAGAACGTGCTCTTCGTCCGGTTCGCCAACTCGATAATCGAGCCGCTGCTCAACCGGACCTACGTGGAGAGCATCCAGATCACCATGGCCGAGGCGTTCGATGTCGCCGACCGTGGCCGGTTCTACGACCGGACCGGCGCCATCCGGGACGTGGTCCAGAACCACATGCTCCAGGTGCTGGCCACCGTGCTGGCCGACCCGCCGGACCGGCCGGGCCTGGCCGACTGGCGGGACGCCAAGGCGCGGGTCATTTCCGCGTTGCGGCCGCTGACCCCCGAGGACACGGTAAAGGGCCAGTACCAGGGCTACCTCGACGTCGAGGGCGTGGACCCGAAGTCGACCACGGAGACCTATGTCGCGGTCCGGCTCGCCGCCGACACCTGGCGCTGGGAGGACGTGCCGATCCTGATCCGCGCGGCCAAGTGCATGCCGGTCACCGCCACTGAGGTCGACATCCGGTTCCGGCGGCCGCCGCATGACGTGTTCGGCATCGACCCGTTCGCGGTCCGCGACTCGCTGCGGTTCCGGATCTGGCCAGAAACCGCGGTCGGCCTCACGCTCGCGGGCAAGAAGCCGGGCGGCGGCCTGGAGCCGCTGCTAGAGGACCTGACGTTCGCCGGGCAGGAAGGCTCGGACATGCGTCCCTACGACCGGCTCATCGGCGCGGCCCTGGACGGGGACCGCTGGCTGTTCGCCCGCCAGGACACCGTCGAAGCCGCCTGGGAGGTCGTCGACGCGGTGCTGGGCGACGTCACCCCCGTACACCGCTACGCCCGGGGCAGCTGGGGGCCGGAAGAAGCCGACCGGCTGCTGCCCAGCCGGGACAGCTGGCACGATCCAGCCGGCTGAGGGACGGAGCGGAGCATCCGATGACTGATCAATCCGGGCCGCGCCGCGTGGTGATCGTGGGCGGCGGGTTCGCCGGCCTGTTCGCGGTCCGCGCGCTGCGGCGCAGCGCTTCGGTGACACTCATCGACCGCGCCCAGCATCACGTGTTCCAGCCGCTGCTGTACCAGTGCGCGACCGGCATCATGTCCGAGGGGAAGATCGCCGAGCCGCTGCGTGATCTGCTTAAGAAGCATAAGAATGTCGACTGCGTCATGGCCGAGGTCTTCGACTTCGATGTCGTCGGCCGGCGTGTCCTGGCCCGGCGGGTCGGCGGCGACCGCATCGAGTTCGGTTACGACGACCTCATCGTCGCCGCCGGGGTCCGGCAATCCTATTTCGGCCACCCCGAGTTCGCCCGCTGGGCCCCGGGCATGAAGACGGTCTCTGATGCGCTCGCGATCCGGCGCCGGGTATACGGCGCCTTCGAGATGGCGGACACCGCGAGTGACCCGGCGGAACGCCGCACCTACCTCACCTTCGTCCTGGTCGGCGCTGGCCCGACCGGCGTGGAACTAGCCGGGCAGATCCGGGAGGTCGCCACCAAGACTCTCCGCGCCGAGTTCCGGAACATCAAACCGGAGGACGCCCGGGTCCTGCTGTTCGACGGCGGCAGCGCGCCGCTGGCCGTTTTCGGGCCGGAGCTGTCGCAGAAGGCGGCCAAGGCCCTGGACACGCTGGGCGTCGAGCAGCACATGGGCTCGATCGTCACCCACGTCGATGAGGGCTATGTGCTGGTCCGCGACCACGACGGCGCCGAGACCCGCTACGACGCAGGCACCGTGCTGTGGACCGCCGGCGTGGAAGCCCCGCCCGTCGCCGAGGCCCTGGCCGCCGCCACCGGGGCCAAGCGCGACCGGTCCGGGCGGATCCTCGTCGAGAAGAACCTGACCATCCCCGACCACCCCGAGATTTCCGTCCTCGGCGACATGATGAGCCTGGACAAGCTGCCGGGGGTCGCCGAGGTGGCCATGCAATCCGGGCTCTACGCCGGGAACCGCATCCGGCACCGGGTCACCGGAGATGTGGAGGAGAAGCCGTTCCGCTATCACGACCTCGGCTCGGCCGCCTACATCTCGCGCGGCCGTGCCGTCGTCTCAGCCGGGCCCCTCAAGGTCGGCGGCTTCGTGGGCTGGGTGATCTGGCTGTTCATCCACATCGCGTTCCTGACCGGCTTCCGCAACCGCGTCGGTGCCCTGTTCACCTGGTGGTTCGCCTTCACCCGCGACATCCGCCGCGAGCGGACCTTCACCACCCAGCAGATCGAGACGCTGGGAGACGTCTATACGCGTCCCCTTGGCCCGCTGGAGGCCGCCGCAGTGCCACAGGCCGTGGCGGCTGATGAGCCATCCTCCCCGGCCAGGCCCGACGGCAGCCCGCCGGGCGGGGAACCCGGGACAACCACCGGATAAGCCACAGGCAGGCGATGATTCATCTGCGCGTGGTAAGCCCGCCCGATGTCACCACCACCCTCGTGCCCATGCCCGACGCCGAGTCCGCAGTCATGAACCTGACCGTGCTCCCGGGAGCGGTCCGGGGCCCAGACGGGGATGCGGTGCGCTTCGACGTGCTGCACGGGGCCGCCAACGGATACTCACCAACTCCCAGATCCTGATCGTCGGTGCGATGGTGGTTAGCCCGGAATACGGCGCCATCATCAGCCTCGCGTTCGGCGTGACCCGCCGTGACACGTCACGGGTGCTGCGCAGCGCGGCCGCGCTGATCACCGGATTCACGCTCGCGGTGATCGCCGCGCTCCTGCTGTCCCTGGTGGCCCGGACAGCAGGGTCTGGTACGGGCTGGCTGCAGTCCACGGGAAGCTGTAGACGTCGGCCGCCCAGGTCCGCATGAAGTCCGGGCCGCCGCCGGGGAAGATCCAGTAGCAGAAGCTGCTGCGGTCCAGCAGGGCGAGCAGCTCGCGCATCGGCTGGTACACCGTCGCCGCATACCGCCGCCCGAAGCGCGGGTGCCGGGCCGACGCCGGCCAGCCCCGGCAGGCGGCGTCGAACTCATCAGTGGTGATGCCCGCGTGGGTGAGTTTCATCAGCTCGATCAGGGCTGCCATGCCGCCCGCGTGCAGCTCTTCGAGGCGGGTGGGATGGCCCAGCTCGGCTGCCCGGTCCAGGGCGCGAAGACCAGCTGGGCGTACACCGGCCGCTCTGTCCACAGCGTGCCGTCATTGTCGAACACCGCGACACGGTCGCCTTCGGGGACGAAGTCCGGCGAGCCACGATCGGTCACGGCGGCGACGAACTCCATGATCAACTGCTTCGCGGGTGTCTCAGGCCAGCCCGGCAGGTCATCGGCGTTCATTCCTGCTCCCGGTTCAGCATGCTGGCCCCCGGTGCCCTGTCCCGCCAACTGGGCTGCTGCGATGTCGGCGTGCCGGGCTCGTCGAGTTCACCGTAGGCGAGTTGTCCTGCGATAAGTCATCTCCTTTGGGTGATCCCGCCGCGCAGATTCGTCGTTACCATTCTGTTGTCCGACGGGGGTTGAGGAGGTTCGGTCTTGACTACGAGAGCTGACGCGCCGGTGAGCTTGTTTCCGCCGATCGCCGACTATGGGTTCCTGTCGAATTGCGAGCAGAGCTGCCTGGTAGCGCCGGACGGGTCGGTCGAGTGGCTGTGCCTGCCCCGCCCCGACTCCCCGAGCGTGTTCGGGGCGTTGCTGGACCGGGCGGCCGGCGCGTTCCGGTTCGGTCCCGGCAACGCCCACGTGCCACAGCACCGCAGGTACGTCCCGGGCACGATGGTGCTGGAGACCACCTGGCAGACGCCGACGGGGTGGATGATCGTTCAGGACTTCCTGGCCATCGGCCCGGTCCAGCGCGAGGGGCGGCGGCCGGACTATCACCGGGCGCCGGCCGATTTCGGTGCCGTCGGCGCCCTGATCCGGGTCGCGACGTGCATCAGCGGCCGGGTCGAGGCGGTCGTGAACTGCGGCCCGCTGTTCAATTACGGGGCGACCGGCGGCACGTGGAGCTACCAGGGCGACGGGTACGGCGCCATGACCATTGCCCCCAAAGAGGGGGACGTGCAGCTCGAGCTGGCGGGCAGCATCCCGCTCGGCGTGCTGGGGGCCCGCTGTTACGGCCGCACGACGCTCAAACAGGGCCAGTCGGCGTTCGTCGCGCTGTCCTGGGGCCAGGGCAGCGTTCCGGGCAGCCCGGAGGAGGCGCTCGCCGCGCTGGACACCACGGTGGATTTCTGGCGTGACTGGCTGAGCTCGGCCAAGATCCCCGACCATCCGTGGAAGCCCTACCTGGACCGCAGCGCGCTGACCCTGAAGGGGCTCAGCTACGCCCCCACCGGCGCCATCATGGCCGCAGCTACGACCTCGCTGCCAGAAACGCCTGGCGGGGCACGCAACTGGGACTACCGGTTCACCTGGATCAGGGACTCGGCGTTCATGCTCCGCTCGCTGTATCGCCTGGGTTTTGCCTGGGAAGCGATCGAGTACTGGGGCTTCGTCATCGACGCGGTCAGCGGCGGTGACCTCAACAGCAAGTTCGAGCTGCAGATCATGTACGGCATCGCCGGGGAACGCGACCTGACCGAGCGGACCCTCGATCACCTGTCCGGGTACCGGGGGGCGCGGCCAGTCCGGGTCGGCAACGGCGCCTGGAATCAGCAGCAGCATGACGTCTGGGGGATGATTGTCGACGCGCTGGACGTCCAGTTTCACCGGGGCGCGACCCAGATCGTGATGCCGATATGGGAAGGGGTGGCCAGCTTTGTGGATACCGCCCTGCACCGCTGGCGTGAACCGGACCAGGGGATCTGGGAGGTCCGCGGCGACCCCAAGCACTTCACAGCCTCCAAGGTGATGTGCTGGGTGGCGGCCTCCCGCGGCGCCGATCTCGCCGAGGAACGCGGGGACGACGAACGGGCCCAGCGGTGGCGGGCAGGCGCCGACGAGATCAAGTCCGAGATCTTGGACAAGGGCGTGTCCGACCGGGATGTGTTCCGGCAGCACTACGAGACTGACGATCTCGACGCCTCGCTCCTGTTGCTGCCCATCATGGGATTCCTGCCCCCCGACGACAAGCGCATCAGATCTACCGTCCTGGCCATCGCCGACGAGCTGACCAAGGACGGCCTGGTCCTGCGCTACCGGGTCGAGGGAACCGACACCGGATTCTCGGGTGAAGAGGGAACGTTCACCATCTGCTCCTTCTGGCTGGTGTCCGCACTGGCCATGATCGGCGAATCCGAGCGTGCGCACGCCCTGTGCCAGAAGCTGCTGTCATTCGCCGGCCCGCTGCAGCTCTACGCCGAGGAAATCGATACCACCACCGGCCAGCACCTCGGGAATTTCCCCCAGGCCTTCACCCACCTGGCCCTGATCGAGGCCGTATCGCTGCTCATCGAGTCGGAGCCGGAGGGAGGCTACGCCGTCGCCGGCTAGGCGCCAAGCACGGCTGGTGAACCGGGAGCCCGGCGCCGAGGCCCGCAGCGTGCTCGACCGCGAACTGGCCACGTTGGGAATCGAGGCCAGCCAGCTGCCCGGTTATGGCACCCGCGCCACCGGGCACCTGGAGGTGGCCGCCGCCATCGCGGCCGGGCTGGCCGACGCAGGGGTGGCGAGCGAGCCGGCCGCTCTCGCTTACGGCCTGGCCTTCGTCTCCTTGACGGTTGAGCACTTACCCGGCCCGCTGCGGGAGCACATCGCGACCCTGGCGCCAGCCCATGCGAGGCGGCCATAGAACTGCCGCATGCACCAGGCCCGAACGAGTTGTGTTCCTCCAGGCCCGGCCACCACAGACCCGATTCTCATCGTCCACTTCAAAAGGGACACGCGGCGTGCCCTTCGTTGACAGCACCCACCCGCCTGTTCGGCTGCTGGATGGGGATCACGAAGAACATCGGAACAGATAGTCAGGTCAGAAGCTCCAGACCGGCAGCTAACTCATGATCATCATTGCCACACAGCCTTGAAGGTCCAGTCGGTGAGCCTTTCGGGTGTGGCGATGGCGCTGCCATTTTGGTCGGTCATGGTGACGGCGTCGCCCGAGGTGAGCGACCGCGGGCCGCTGGTGGTGTAGGCGCTGATCTCGTCGAAGTAGACGACCCCGAACCGGGCCAGCGCGGGGAGGGGTACCTGCTGGAAGTCCCCCGCGCGCGAGACGCCCGCAAGGATGAAGGTGGCAGGGGGAAGTCCGGTGGTGACCGGGAAGCTCATGGTCTGCCCGCTGGTCTCGTTGGCGAAGAAGTAGGCGCCTGCGCCGGGCGGCTGCGCGTCGAGGCACAGGGAGCCGCTGATCACATCGCCGGGGCTGACCGGCAGGTTGACGTTCCCGACAAATTCTGCCCAGAGCTGGCTGGTGACTGTGTTCGCTGAGTCAACGGTCATCTCGACGTGGACGTCGAGCCCGCCTTGAACCGAGCCGAGGGTGACGAAGGTGCGGAACAAGTTGGGGTCGGGGCCAGGCGGGTTAGCCGTGTACTGCAGGTCGGGGACCGTCCAGGTGACGAACAGGGCCGTGAACGGCGCCGAGAAACTGTCGAGTTCGTAGCCGCACGACTCGTAGGGTGAGAGCTCAAAAGTCCCCGCAGGCGGAGCTGCGGCGATGACCGGCGTTGCGGGCTCGAACTGCGGCTCGAGATGCTCGAAGGTGCGGTAACGGCGCGCCTTTCGCTGCCACAGCGCGGCCATGCCCGGCTGGGTCTGCGGGTCAGGCCGCAACGGCAGCCCATGCCTCTTCAGGTCCTCCTCGGTGGCATTGAACGGGTCGAAGTCCTTCGGCGGAGGCGGGCAGAGCCGCACCCTGTTCCTGTCGGAGGTTTCTTGTCCAGTCATGACACTCTCCTTCCATAGCCCGGTCCGCCATCACTCCTTCAGGAGGCCCCGCGGCAGGCCGTCATAGCACGCCAGTCAGGCGCCGCCCCGGAACAAACAGATTCGTTCCGCTGCTAAGCCGACCCTTGATGCGGAGGTAATGCCCCGCTCTCTCTGAGATGCCTACTGCGGCGGCTGATACAGCATCGTTCCGCAACCTTGGATCTTGAACGGGTCTCTCGCCATGGCTGACCGGCCCTCGGAACCATCCCTGGGGCGGCGGTACATGATTACATTGTTACACTTCCGCCATGAGCGAGCCGCCGCCGCTGTATGAGTGGACCGGGGGTCGTCCGGCTATCGCCCGGCTGATCGGCTGCTTCTACGACCGCGTGGAGCGCGATGATCTGCTCAGCCCGTTCTTCCCGGGCGGGGTCAGCGCGGCGCACCGCGAGCACGTGACGACTTGGTGGTGCGAGGTATTCGGCGGACCGGCCGGCTACACCGAGCGGCTCGGCGGGTACCCGGCCATGCTGGCGCACCACCACAACCTCGCCATCACGGCCGGGCAGCGGTTCCGGTTCGCCTCCCTGATGAGCCTGGCGGCCGACGACGCCGGCCTGCCCGATGACCCGGAGTTCCGCGCGGCGCTCGTCGGCTACCTGGAATGGGGCACCCGGCTGGCCATGCACAACTCCCAGCCCGGCGCGGAAGTCGTGCAGCAGGCCCCCGTCCCGCGCTGGGGCTGGGGTGTGGCCCCGCCGTACCAGCCGTAAGGGCGATTTACCTGCGCTCGCCGCGATGAGTCTGCGGTGCGTTCGCCGTCAGAACGTCAGCGGGCTGTGACATCTTCTGCTTGCCGGCTATGGCCAGGTCAGGCGGGTGGTCATGTCCAGCCGGGTCCAGGCGCGGCCGCGCCTGGCGGTGCAGACGGGAGCAGTGATGACAGGCGTACGGGTACTGGCGGGCACGCGCAAGGGCGCATAGACTCCCGCCAGCTTCCGGCCGGGGTAATCTCGCACAGCTGGCGGACGGGCCCGGTACGGGAGCGCTCCTGCCCGACCTCCGGATCAGGCCCAGCCTGGCCAGCCGCTCCAGGGAACGGTAGACCTGCTGCCGGGCGACATACCAGATAGCACCGAGCGCTGACCCGCGGCCAAGCTGAGCAGCACTGGCAAAGCCGTGATGCGTGGGCTTCTCAGCGGCCACAGCACTACCCACTCGTCAACGACAGCCGCGGCTCCGCAGGATCATGCATCACCCCAAGTTACGACCGCAGCACGGCGATCCCAGGGTGCCGGCCTGTCCACGCCGCCGGGTCAGCCGGCCCAGTCGGCCCTCGCTAGACGGCTCAGCTGCTCTTGGGGATTTCGACGGAGACGCTGGTGGCTTTGACGGCGGCGATCGCGAGCATTCCTGGCTCCAGGCCGAGTTCGTCGGCGGCCTCGCGGCTGAGCAGTGACACGAATCTGTGCGGCCCGGCCTGGATCTCTACCTGAGCCATCACGCTGTCGCGGGTGATCCGGCTGATTAGGCCGCTGAACCTGTTCCGTGCCGAGGACGCCACGACCAGCCGGTTCTGGTCATGGTCTGCCGCTTCGGCCAGCTCTTGCGCTAGCTTGGCGAGCGCTGTCCCCTCCACGGCCATCCGGCCGGAGGCGTCGGTGGTCGTGTCGATGCGGCCCGCGTCCGCCCAGCGGCGCAACGTGTCGGTGCTGACCCCGAGAAGACTGGCCGCCTCCTTGATCCGGAATGTCGGCATCTTGGGACTGTAACGCAGATGCGGCGGACTTCATGGGCAGGTGGCTCAGAGGCGATCACAGCGGCTGGCATCCGCCGCATCCGCCGTTCGCTGCCCTGTGCAACTGGCCAGTGAGTAGGTGCTGACCAGGTCAAAGACCGCTAACGTGACCGGGTGCTCGGGACCAGCTGGACTGAAGTCGTCGCCTTGGTTGCGGCTTACGTGGTCGCGGTGCTGGCGACTCCTGCGGGGATCTCCGGCGCGGTCTTGCTGCTGCCTTTTCAGATCAGCGTGCTGGGTACACCGAGCCCGGCCGTCACCCCGACCAACCTGCTCTACAACGTGGTCGCCACCCCGGGAGCGCTGTACCGGTACTGGCGCCAGCAACAGACCGGCGGCCGCCTAGCCCTGGTCCTCATCGCCGGAACCCTGCCCGGTGTCATCGCCGGATCGGTCATCCGGGTCGAACTGCTGCCCGGCCCTCGCGTCTTCGACCTGGTCGTCGCCGGCGTATTGATGCCGCTCGGCATCTGGCTGACGCTGACCCGGCCATCCCGCCCGCAGGACCCCGAACGCCCGGCCCGGCTGATCCCTGTCCCGGTCCTGGTGATCCTGGCCGCCGCGGTGGGCTGCGTTGGCGGAATCTACGGCATCGGT
The DNA here is from genome assembly GCA_963834515.1 of uncultured Actinomycetes bacterium. GTDB lineage: Bacteria > Actinomycetota > Actinomycetes > Streptosporangiales > Streptosporangiaceae > RYN-230. The sequence goes on from CAWICB010000009.1 coordinate 115,101, forward strand.
GGCGGGTCGATCCTGGCACCCATCCTGATCGGCTCGGGCCGACGCCCCGCAGAGGTCGCCCCCGCCGCCCTGGCCTCCACGTTCGTGACCTCAGTAGCGGGCGTCATCACCTTCACCATCTTGTCCATTCACCAGCACGGCTCCGTGGCCCCGGACTGGACAACAGGCATCGCCCTGGGCATCGGTGGCCTGGCTGGCGCCTATACCGGAGCCCGGATCCAACCCCGCATGCCCGACATCTTGATCCGCCGCCTGGTCGGCATCCTGGTAGTCGCGATCGGTGCCCGGTACCTGTGGTCTGGCCTGGGCTGATCCTGCTCTGCTCAGCCACCGGCACGGCGAGATCGCTCAGCAACCTCGACCTGTCCTGCATTCCACCTCTCGGCAGGCCGTGGGACGCCGTCCAGACGGCGCCCAGGTAGGGCTCCGGAAGCCAGGCACGCAAATCCGCCCACATTCCCGCCTGCAAGTCAGAACCGCACAGGCCCGGCTATTGTCCTAACTTCAGGATCACGTGGACTGGGCGGTGGGCGCGAATCCCGTGGCGGCGAGGTGGCCGGTGGTGAGCCGGGCGCAGCCAGCGGGGTCCTCCAGCCAGGGGCCGTGCCCGCCACGTACCTCATGAAGCACCGCTCCTGGGATCTCGGCGATGGCGGGACGGGCCTGCGCGGGAGCCAGAAACGGGTCGCTGGTACCCCAGCAGAACATGGTGGGGGCGGTGATCTGGCCGAGCTCGCCGGCGGACATGACGTTGTCCGCGTGGGGCCGGCGGAAACCGTCGATCGCGTGCATGAGCGAAGCGACGGTCCGGGCATTGCCTGGACGGCGGCCAGCAAGGCGGAGCACGTCCAGCAGCTCGTCAGGCGCGGCCGCAGCGGCAGCGGGGCTGAGTCCCTGGCCGAGCAGCCACCGGTACACCCGCCGCGGTGCTGGGCTGCGCAGCACGGCTTCAGCGAGCACCGGAACGGTCAGCAGCGACAAGGGCATCCGGACCGTCACACCGGGCAGCGCGACGGCAGGGTCGCCGATGGCGACCAGCGAGGCGATCCGTCCCGGCCGGGCAGCGGCGTGCCACAAGGCAAACATCCCGCCCAGCGAGTGACCCACCACCGGGGCGGTGTCCAGGCCGAGCGCGTCGAACAGGTCGTCCATCAACCGCAGCGTGTGGTCTCGCACCGCGCCACGCCGGTAGGCCACCGGCCCGGACAGGCCATGGCCGGGCAGCTCCACAAGGAGAGCCCGGTAACCGGCAAGATCGGCGAGCCAGGGTGCCCACACGGCGGCGGCCAGGGTCACACCGTGCAGCATTACCAGCGGAGGCCCTGCCCCGACGCTAAGCACCCGCAAGCGCACCGGCGCCGAGCCGAGATCAACAAACGACTCCTCGGGCTGCAGGCCACAGCGCATAAACAGCCGGGCCTCGGCCTCCCGGATCTGCCGATCGATTTTCACTGTCTCATCCCCTGGGCGCGGCTGGCACCTGGCCGGCCGGAGTGGTCATGACGCTTGGCGAAGCGTGGCCAGCCAGATGCTCACCCGTACGGTGACCGCGGTGCCTGACGTCTCCACGAGATCGGCGATGGTCGTGGAGGCCAGCTCCTGCCGCCCGGCGCGTTCAGCATGATGCATTACCTTGGCGATGCCGCAGGGCCTGAGGCAGGCGGCTCCGGTGGCCGGAACCGGCCCGCGCTGGCGGATCTCCGTGCAACAGAACAGCGGCCCGGGCGTAGCTCGGTGTCCGCCCCTCCACCGATCGGCCCATCGCCACCCCCCAGGCCGAACATTTGTATGCCCCCGAGTTTGCACTGGTGCCCCGCCCGATTGGAACCTCTCGATGGCTCGTAACCTCATCAGAGCCTCGGAACACTCGGGCGGTTCACTGAACCAATCTGTTCAAGGCGAGCCATCGACATGCCGGTCAACCCTGTCCGTGAGGTCCGAACCGTGACAGTGGGCGCCGCCCGCAGCCGTTCTGCCCGCAGCCGTTCAAGTCCACGGTCAAATCACGGTCAGACGATCTTGAAGGCCATCCTGGCGACTCCCGTAAGCACTGTGACCTGCGTGTCTGGTCGGGATGGCCGGATTCGAACCGGCGGCCTCCTGCTCCCAAAGCAGGCGCGCTAACCAAGCTGCGCCACATCCCGCAGAACCGACGGTAGCCTACCCGTCCACCGGGATTCGCGGGGCGTGACCCCCGGTCCGTGGACGGCCCCGCAGCTACCCCAGCCCTATTATCCCGCGCGTGCCGGCCGGGTCCTGTTCACCCGCCGGCCTCGGCCAGCCGGTACGCTACGCGTGTTGACGAGCAGGCGGCGGTAACCCCGAACGCCTGCCCGGCACGCGGGCGTAGCTCAATGGCAGAGCCCCAGCCTTCCAAGCTGGTCATGAGGGTTCGATTCCCTTCGCCCGCTCCACCGGGATTGCCCAGTTCAGGCCCGTATCGGACGTTCAGGCGATTGCCCTCAGGAATCTCGCTCTCCCGACCGCCGCGCGGCGAGGGACAGGACGAGCAAAAGAACTAGGAGGATGAGCCCGGCCGCGGGAGCCTGCGCGAGCGCGGCAGAGGCACCCCACGCGTCCGCGGCCCGCCCGGCGAGGGTCGCCGCCGGGGCCAAGCCAGCCGCACTGGTGGAGTTGTTCTAGGTGAACGCCTGGGTGAGGGCCGCCGGGTGGATGGCCCTTTCAGTGAGGACATTCAGCAGGACAAGCGTGGGCGGTACCGCCGCCTCCGTGACCACCACGGCCGCGCCGAGCCAGATCGCGGACGGGGCGAGGGGAAGCAGCAGCGCCGCGCCCGTCAGGTAGGCGGCGGCAATGACGAGCTGGCGCCGTGCCGGGGCGCGATGCCGGCACAGCCCGTAGACCCAGCCGGAGAGCAGTCCGCTGAGCCCGGAGGCGGCGATGATCGGCACGGCCGCGCCCGGCTCCCCGTGGCCGATGGCGAAGGAGCTCACCGAGACCTGCATGGTGCCGAAGTACAGCCCGACGGCCAGGTTGAGCAGCGCGAGCAGAAGGAAGGCGGGTTGAAGCAAGGTCCGTCCGGTGCGGGCATGTTCGGCCCGCTCGCGGGCGGGCCGGGGGCGCGGTGCGGCGTTGAGCGGCCAGCGACGCTCCCCCGCCGAGAATCAGGCCCGCGGCGATGGCGCTGGCCAGGGCCTCGTCACCGGCAGCGCCGAGCGAGGTGACCAGGACCGGCCCGAGCAGGAAAGCGGTGGCGTTGGCCAGCGACTCCAGCGAAAAGGCGGTGGGTAGCTCGCCGGCCCGCTCGCCGCGCAGCAGGTGCGCCCAGCGAGCTCCGGAGAGCGCGCCGAACTGGGGAACAACCGCGCCAGCGCACGTCGCGGCGGCGATCTCCACTGCCCGGGTGGTGGAGGCAAGGACGCCGGCGATAGCGGCACCGTGGGCGAGGAGGCAGGCCGACAGGACGCGGGTCTGGCCGAACCGGTTGACCAGGCGGGCCAGCTCCGGGCCGATCAGAGCCTCAGCGAGGCCGAAACCGGCGGCGGCAATGCCGGCGGTGCCGTAAGAGCCGGTGTGGGCGTGCAGCAGCCGGGCGACTGGGACGACGATAGCAACAGGGAGCGGGGTTCCAGCCAGGGCATTGCGACGATGGCGGCGCGCAAACGCCCCGGGGGTGAGGCATGGCTGTCAGGCAGCTCATGGCGAAGGAGCCAGACAGGCATATTAGGTAGCCCCGCTTCCAAAGAAGCGGGCCGCCGAGTCAGGCTTACCGTCAGAAAGACTGGGCAGCGGTCACGGCAACGCTGACGCCAGTGGCTCCCAGGCTGGTCATCAAGGTTCGATTCCCGTCGCCACTGGGCGATCCCGGTGGAGCGCGCATGGCTTCATCGGTCGTGGTCAGGGATCTGCTCGGCTAGCGCCGCCCGTGAGGCAGGCGCCGGGAAAGGATCGGCAAAGTACTGGGTCTCGTGCGTGACCAGATCGCCGGCGAGCTCCATGATGCTCACCGAGTAGGTGGGCGCGCCGTCATAGGTGATCACGCACTCGTTCACCCATAGGTCGCCGCCGCCCCGGATCCGCAGGACAGTGAAGTGGCGTTCAGCCGGGTGACCGCCACGCTGCGCCTTGATCTTGGACCGGCCCCGGAAGCGCTCCCCGGACTGCGGGTAGTCCAGGATCGCATCATCGGCGTAGATCGCATGCTCGGTGTCGATGTCGCCGCGCTCAGAGGCCGCCCAGTGCTCCTCCAGCCGGGCCCGGGTCCTGGCGTCACGATCCATTGCGCTTGCCTTCCTCACGTGCATCGCCGACGGTGCCCGGCAGCCTGGCCGTCGGCCTGCAGACTTCCTGCCGCCGCCCGGTACCCCTCTCCAGAGGTTCCCGTTACCCCCGGGTGTCAATCTGGTTCCTCTGGGTACAAACAGGCTTGCTGTGACGCAGTTGACAGAGGGCACGATGCAGCTAAGCACTCAAAGCCGTGAGAGGCAGTCACCTTATGCGTCCTGATATCAGGCCTGGTGGGGTGTTTCCTGATTATTCGCTGCCGGATCATACGGGTGTGGTGCGCGCGCTGAGTGAGCTGCAGGGCCGTGATCCGCTGGTGCTGACGCTGGCCCGGGGAAATTACTGCCCGAAGGAGCATCAGCAGCACCTGGAGCTGGCAGCCAACTACCCGAAGATCGCGGTGGCCTACACCCAGATCGCCACCATCTCCACCGACGATCATCACAGCGTGCAGGAGTTCCGGGCCTCCGTCGGCGCCCAGTGGCCGTTCCTGTCGGACCCGGGGCGGACCGTGCAGCAGGATCTGGACATCGCCGAGTACACCGACCCCGAGCACAACCCGATGATCCCGCACACGCTGGTGCTGAAGCCCGGCCTGGTCATCCACAGTGTTTACAACGGGTACTGGTTCTGGGGCCGCCCCTCGTTTGATGACCTGTGGCACGACCTGCGCGCCGCCACCGCCGAGATCCGCCCGGACTGGGACCTGAGCACCCCGGGCCTGCGCGAGGCGTGGGACGCGGGTGACTACTCCAAGTTCCACGGCTGGGACCGGCGCTCCCCCGGGTCGGCGCCCACCTCGTATGGATGACAGCACACCCACCGCCGCGGTGCTGAGCTAGCCGCGGCCAGGCCATGGCCGGCGGGTCACCTAGTGGCCAGCCAGGAATCACGGAGGGGCGAAGGCAGTGGGCACGCCAGTATGCGACCTGCTCGGGATTGAACAACCCATCGTCCAGGCACCCATGGCCGCGATTCCCCAACTGGCCGCGGCGGTCTCCAACGCCGGCGCGCTCGGCATGGTCACCCTCACCTGGTCTGATGACACCGCAGCTGTGGTCCGCCAGACAGCCGCGCTGACCGCGGCGCCGTTCGGCGGCAACTTCGTCCTCACCGAGGACCACCACCGCGGCCTTGACCAGGCCCTGGACGCCGGGCTGCGGATCGTCTCGTTCATGTGGGGCGACCCCAGCGACTACATCAAACCCGTCCACGACGCCGGCGGGCTCGTGCTGCACACCGTCGGCAGCGCCGCCGAAGCACGCCACGCCGTCGCGGCCGGCGTGGACGTCATCGTCGCGCAAGGCTGGGAAGCCGGCGGGCACGTTTGGGGCACCGTCGCGACCCTGCCCCTGGTGCCCGCCGTCGTCGACGCCGTCACACCCGTGCCGGTGATTGCGGCGGGCGGGATCGGTGACGCCCGCGGCGTCGCCGCCGTCCTGGCCCTCGGTGCCCAGGCCGCGTGGCTGGGCACCCGGTTCCTGCTCGCCACCGAGATGCCGATCCACGAGGACTACCGGCGCGCGCTGATAGCCGCAGCCGAAACCGACCCCCGGCTCTACCCCAACCTGTACGAAGTCGGATGGCCCGACTCCCCGCACCGCGCGCTGCGCAACTCAACCGCCACCGCCTGGGAAGCGGCGGGCCGCCCCCCACTCGCCCAGCGGCCAGGAACCGGCGACGTGATCGCGCACTTCGCTTCCGGCGAAGCAATCGTCCGCTACGAGCCAGCACCACCCATGACCGGAACAACCGGCGACATCGAAGCACTCTCCATGTGGGCCGGGCAAGACGTCGCCCTCGCGAGGCAGACACAGTCAGCGGCGGACATCGTGACCGAGCTCACCTCCCGCCTGTGAGGGCCTGTGGAGCTTCCGGTGCTCGGCGCGGTCACTGCGCCCACGGCCGCGCTGATCCGCCCGGACGGATATGTCGCCTGGGCGGGAGACCTGACCCAGCCGGGCTCCCTGATGCGCTGACCGCGGGAATTAGGCTCCCCACCGCGGCGTAACGTGAACGGGCGCTCGCGGCTCAGCGTCAGCCGGCGGCCAGGTCGCGCTCATACCAGGTGGCTGGCTTACCGCCGATAGCGGCCGGGCCGGCCGGGAGGAAGCCGGCCTTGGTCAGCACCTTCTGGGACGCCACATTGTCGGGAGTGACCCGCGCCCTGAGCGAGCGCAGCCCGTACTGCGCCGCCGCCAGCCGGCACAGTTCCCGGACCGTCACGGTCGCCACGCCGCGGCCGGCCGCGTGCTCCGCGACCCGGTAGCCGAGCTCAGCCGTGCCATTTCCTATGTCGACGAGGTTGAACCGGCCGAGCACCGAGCCGTCCTCGCCGATGAGCAGATGGAAGGCGCTGCTGCCCGCCTCCTGCTCGGCCAGCAGGGCGTCGTGCCGCTCGGCGAAGTGGCTGAAGAACTCATCGCCCCGATCGGAGATCGAGGCGGCGAAGTAGGCGCGATTGGCCAGTTCGAAGGCCAGCACGGCCGGGGCATGGTCGGCGCGCAGGCGCTGCAGCTCAGGCACCGCCCAACCCTACTCTGGGGCACCGGCCAGGCTCTCACGGCTCCGGACTGGTGCTGGAGCAGGCGGTAAAGACGGTCAGGTTCTTCCCCAGCGGCACTGCAGGTGATGGATCGGGTCCAGATGCAGGCTGCGCGCCAGCCACAGGCTGATCACCGCGGCCAGCCCCCAGGCCACCGCCGGGGCGGGCCGGCCCCGTTCCGGAACACCAGTGGTCAGCGCGGCGGCCAGCAGCAGCGCGGCAATGCCCAGCGCGGTGCCGAGCTGCGCGGCCGTGTTGATGATCCCGGAGGCCGTGCCCCTGGTGCTGGCCGCGACACTGGTGCCGAGCCCGGTAGCCGCGACTGAAGACAGGCCGATGCCCAGACCCCCCGCCGCGACGCACACCGGGAGCGCCCAAGGGCTCAGCGAAGCCGGGATGAGCGTGGCATCGGACCCGGCGATGATGGCCAGGCCGGCCGCGATGACCCGCTGTGGTCCAAGCCGGGCCAGCGCCGGCGTGGCCAGCGCAGAACCGGCGATGACGGCAACGCTGAACGGCAGCAGCATCAATCCGGCGGCGAGCGGGCTACGGCCCCGGGTGTTCTGCAGGTACAGGGTGACCAGGGTGATGGCCGAACTGCTCGTGAGCGTGTTCAGCAGCCCGCCGACCGCGCCTTGCCGCAGCGGCCGCTCACGCAGCAGCGCAGTGGGCAGCAGCGGCGCCACCGCCCGCCGGTCAATGACGGCGAACAGGCCCGCCAGGAGGACGGCCAGTCCGAGCAGCAGGGCGCCGGCCGGCGCCCGGCCCGGTTCCGGTAGCAGCGTCGTAGCGACCACGAACGCCATCACGGCCGCGGTGAACGTGCTGAAGCTGGCCACGCTGAGCCGGACCGGCCGCCGGCGCGGCCACCGACGGCGCGGTGGCCCCCAGGACCGCGGCCGCGGCCAGGATGGCCAGGCCGGCCAGGATGACCCGCCGGTGGCCGAACCGGTCACCCAGCCGCGCGCCGAGCATCAGCAGCCCGCCGAAGAACATGGCGTAACCGGTAGAGATCAGGCTGGCCGTACCGGCTGGTGCCCGCAAGTCCGCCAGCATCGCCGGGAGGGCGGTCACCACGACCGTCACGCCGAGGACGTCAGCGAACTGAACCAGGCACAGCGACACCACGCCAACCCGCACCGCTCGCACCACCGTCGGCTGTCCAGTCAGCGGGTGACTAAACCGGCCCGCGGATCTTCCTGCCCGGGACATCTGATAGCAAGGGAGCCGTGACCGAGCGCGCCGTGCCGACCATCCCCGGTTTCACCGCGGGCTACCTGGATGTTGCGGGCTTGCCCACCTGGCATGAGGTGGATGGCGCGGGGCCAGCCGTGATTCTGCTGCACGGGGCGTTCTCTGGTGCGGCCGCCTGGTCAGCCCAGGCGCGGCGCTGGCCGGCGCGGGATTCCGGGTGCATGTGCCAGAGCGGCGCGGGCATGCGCACACCCAGGATGTGGCTGGTCCGCTGACCTACGACGTGATGGCCGGGGACACGATCGCCTACCTCGAGGCCGTGCTGGATGACGGCCCCGCTCACCTGGTCGGCTGGAGCGACGGGGCGGTGGTGGCGCTGCTGGTGGCGCAGCGGCGGCCAGATCTGGCCGCCCGGCTGGTGCTGATCGGCCAGTACTACAACTCAGCCGGCCGGGCCGCGGCCAGTGACCTGGACCAGTGGCTACGCAGTGACGCGGCCCAGCGCTTCCTCCGCCAAGGCTACGACCCGTTCTCCCCGGACGGGCCTGGGCACTTCCCGGTCGTGTACGGCAAGACGCTGGCCATGATCGAGTCCGAACCCGAGCTCGACCTGGCCACGTTCGGCACCGTCACGGCGCCCACCCTGGTCCTGCAGGGGGACCGGGACGCCGTCACCCTCGAGCACGGCGACGCGGTGGCCGCCGCGCTGCCGGACGCGAGGCTGGCCGTGCTGCCCGGCACCCACGCCCTGCCGCTGGAGCTGCCCGGCGTGGTCAACCCGCTGCTCATTTCGTTTCTGCGGGGCAGCGTGGCCACGCCGGCCTCGGCCCTGGGGTTCCTGAGCAACGGGTAGCGGCCGGTCAGCGCCCGGCCTTGACGATGGGCGGGAGCTGGTACGTCCCAGCCAGGATGGCGGACCGCGGCTGGTACAGGCGCATGATGGGCGGAACGGCGCTCCTGGGGCGGGCAGCCAGTTAGGCCGCCTCGTAGCCATGGTTGCCCCACAGGGCCGCCCGGGCGGCCAGCGCCCAGGCCAGGTAGCTGGCGGTGCGGTCGCGCATCTTCCAGGCCTGGTCATCGATCGTGCCCGGGCCGAGGTGGTCGAGGTTGTAGTCGAACATGTGGCACGTGAGCGTCCAGCCATTGACCACCGGCGCCAGGTCGCCCGCCCGCAGCGTGGCTTCCATCTGCTGCTTGGCGGCGTCCTCGCCCGCGGTCAGCGCCTGGGCCAGCGCCGCCGCGTAGCCGGACTGCGGGCTGAGCAGGCCGAGCGGCGCGAACCGCTGCTGGTCGTCCTGGTCCGGCCCGGACAGCGGGAACGCCTGCAGCCAGGTGCGCAGCGTCCACGAACTGGAGCACGTAATAGCGTCCAGCCGCGTCCGGCACCTGCAGCAGAACCGGGCCGCCGCTCGCATCGGCCCGGGCGATGGAGTAGATGGTGTCGTTGTTGATCGACCGGCCAGCGCCGCCAGATCATCAGCCACCAGGCACCCATCTGCACTGAGCCACGGGATCTGGTCATCGATGCGAGGCAAGCGCCGCGTGATGGTCGGTGCCCTCGGCGGCCTGCGGGTCGGCGTGCACCAGCGCGGCGGTCAGCCGGGGCAGCGCGTGCAGCAGGCCGTGCTCCGCGTCGACGGCGACCTGGTGCGCCTGCACCGCGCTGGCCTCGGCGGCTACGGTCACTTCGCATTCAGCCCGGAGCGTGTGCCCGATCCAGCGGAGCCGGACCTGGCCGACCCCGAGCACGCCCGGCGTGCCGAGCAGGCTCCGTTCGGCCTGGTCCACCAGGGCCGGGTCGACCGCGTCCATCAGGCGCCGCCAGATCTCCCGGGCCGCGTCGCGCAGCACGGCCAGGATGGCCACCGTGATCAGCAGGCCAGCCACCGGATCGGCCCAGTCCCAGCCGGCCGCGACGCCGCCCGCCGCCAGCAGCACGGCCAGCGACGTGAAGCCATCGGCCCGGGCGTGCCAGCCGTCCGCGACCAGCGCCGCCGAACCGATCCTGCGCCCGACCCGGATCCGGTACCGGGCCACCACCTCGTTGCCGACGAACCCAGTCAGCGCCGCACCGGCCACCGCGAGCAGGTCCGGCACCGGCTGGGGATGAGCCAGCCGGGTCACCGCCACATAGCAGGCCAGCGCGGCGGACGCCGCGATGACCAGGATTACCGCCACCCCGGCCAGGTCCTCGGCCCGCCCGTAACCGTAGGTGTAGCGACGGCTCGGCGGCCGCCGGCCCAGTACGAACGCGATGCCCAGCGGCACCGCGGTGAGCGCGTCGGCCGCGTTGTGCAGCGTGTCCCCGAGCAGCGCGACCGAGCCGGACACCGCCACCACCCCGGCTTGGAGCAGCGCCGTGCCGGCCAGCACGGCCAGCGAGATCCACAGTGCGCGCAGCCCCGCGGCGCTGGCCTCCAGCGCGGCGTCCACCTGGTCCGCGGCCTGGTGCGAGTGCGGCCGCAGCGCGTGCCGGACCCGCCCGGCCGGCCCCGGCGGCCCGTCGGGCCCGGGTCCGTACCGGTGCCCGGGTCCGTGCCGGTGTCCGGGTCCGTGCCGGTGCCCGGGTCCGTGCCGGTGCCCGGGCCCGGGCCCGGGCTCATGGCCGTGCCCCGGCCGGCCTGAGTCCAGGTGCGGTTCGCCCATGCCTGCCAGCATGCTCGAAGAACCCGCCTGCAGCATCCCGACAACAACCCGCGCGGCGCGACTGCAAGAAGCCCGCAACAGCGCGGCTCAGGCAGCTTTGGTGGCGAGCAGTACCCACAGGAACTCCTCGCCGAAGCGCTGCTCGCGGGCGGCGGTCTTCCTCATCTGCCGGAGCTGGCGCACAGCGACCGCCGGGCGGTCCGCCAGTGCGCGAAGACGGCCCGCCGTATAGCCAGGCCACCGCCCAGGCTGGCCCGCTGGTAGACCTGCTGATCCGTGCAACCACTGCCGCCTTCAGGCCGGAAACACACCAATCCATAGCTTGTACCAGGCTTCAGTGCCCGGTTCACCAGCGCCACATAATCTTTCCGCGGTGCGGGGCCAGGTGGTGGAAGCAGCCGCTGTCATAGACCAGGTCGTAGTGGCCCCCGGGGAACGCCGCGTCGAAGATCGAGCAGCGCTGGAACGCCACCCGGGCACCGGCCGCTCGCGCCCGGTCGGCGGCCCACTCGATGGCCTGGGCTGAGAAGTTGACCGCGTCGACGGCACAGCCCAGGCTGGCCAGGTACAGGGCGTTGCGCCCGTGGCCGCAGCCCAGTTCGAGCACCCGCCCCGGGGCGAGGGTGCCGTCGCCGAACCATCCCGCGAGATTCTCGTCCGGCCACTCGGTGAAGAATGGGCACGGCCTGGCCCGGTCGGCGAAGAACTCGCCCCACCACGCGCTGCCGCGGCTGCCGGGCAGGTCGTCGAGCATGCGCAGCACATCGTCGCTGGTATAGATGAACTGGCCGGGCGGCTCCGGCTGGCCGCTGCTCACGCAACCTGCCCCTGAGCCGCATGCCCCAGCCCGTGCCGGGCCGATGAGTCCGGCCCGGGCCGCTCGTCTGATCTGCTGATGATGCCGGACGCACCTGACGGGGAGATCGCCGTGACCGCTGACACCGACCTACAGCCTGCCGTAGCCGTGGAGTTCCTGGCCCTCGCCGACCTGCTCGGCGGGGCGTCCAGGCAGCAGTGGGACACGCCGTCGCTGTGCGCGGGCTGGCGAGTCCGCGAAGTGGTCGCCCACATGACCATGGCCGCACGGTATTCCGAAGACAAGTTCATGGCCGAACTGCGCCGCTGCGACTTCGACTTCACCCGGCTGTCCAACCAGATCGCCGCCCAGGACGCCGAACTGCCCGCCAGCGAACTGGTCGCCAACCTGCGCAGCGACGTGATGCAGCACTGGACGCCGCCGGGCGGCGGGCACCACGGCGCGCTGAACCATGTGGTGATCCATGGCCTGGACGTGACCGTGCCGCTCGGGGTGCCGCGCCGGTCCGCGGACCGGGCCATCCGGATCATTCTCGACGACCTGACCGCTGGCGGCGGGCACGCACACTTCGGCACCGGTATCGCCGGGCGCCGCCTGGAAGCCACCGACCTGGACTGGTCGTACGGATCAGGCGCGGCCCTGCGCGGCCAGGCCGGGGACCTGGCCCTGGCCATGTGCGGCCGGACGCTGCCGGACGGCCGGCTCGGCGGAGAGCCGCTGCCGGCCGGCTAGCCGGTATCCCAGCTACGGCATGAGCGCGGTGAGTTATGCCCTACCGGGCGCCTGCCCGGGCGGGGCACAATTCACCGCTCTCATGGCTTGTGCGTCGAGAGCGGCCCGGCGGCCGTCCATGACCGCGGGCGGCGGGACGGACCCAGCAGTGGCCCGGGGCCGGGGCCGGGCCGGGCCGGCCGCGTAACGGCCTGCCCGGTAATGGCCGGTGATCATACGGACCGGGGCCAGGTACCGGCCGGACTGGCACCACCAGCGGCTGAACGCCGTCGAGTACGGATTGATCGTGTTACGCACTCGCCGCTCGAATGAGCTCATATCAGGGCCTCTTCGCACTCTCCCGGCTAATGAGCACTGTCCCGGCCAATGGTGGCCCACCGGGCGGATACCCGGACCGTACCACCGCTCCCGGGACGGGATGATCTCGCAGGTGAGCACTGTGTTCTACTGGACCTGTGCAGGATGAGCCCAAGGCCACGCCCGCCCGGCACCGGCGGCACCGGAAAAAAGAACTCAAGCGCCAGACCGCCCAGCGGACCAGGCAGGTCCGGGACAGAGTCCGGCTGATGATCGAGATCACCGCCCGGGCCGGCTCGTACCGGAAGGGGCTGCTGGCCGCGGCCGCGCAGCTCAGCCCGGAGGAAGCCACCATCATCTCCGACCTGGAACGGAACGGCCTCCAGGTCCCGCAACTGCGTGACGTGCTGTGTGGCGGCCACGTGCTGGTGGACGACCCCGAACTGTACGAGGCGTGGCGGTTCAGCAAGGTCAGCCACCTGCGCGTGTCCAGCCATCACCACGACATCGACAAAACGGTCTACCCCGACATCGGCATGCGCGGGCCGGTGGTCAGGGAGAAACTGCACGGCCGGACGGCCCAGGGCACCTGGGTCCAGCTGGAGAAGACCCCGGCCGCGTTCGGCCAGCGCAAGCTGCCCAGCCTGACCGATATCCGGCACCTGATGGACTACGTGGTCTACCGGGTGACCCGCAGCAATGTCGGCCCGTGGGGACTGTCCCGGATGACGGAACGCCGGCCGATGTACCTGTCACCGGCGGTGGCCGTGCCCACCTCGCTGTCCGGGCCGGTCGCGGAGTCGCTGGCCACCACGCTGCGCCGGCTCGAGGAGGAGGACGATGTGACCGCTGTGTCGGTGGACCTGGCCGCCCGGTTCAAGCCGCCGGGCCAGCTGGACCCGGCCAACGAGCTGGGCGCCGCGCTGGCCGAGCGCGCCGGGCGGGGCCTGTTCGGCAACTCCGACGTATGGGTCACTGAGACGCCGTCCCGGGCCGCGATCGCGGTCCTGCGCGAGCGGGACGCGGCGCCGCCGGCCAGCTCGCTCTGGGCTGGAACGGGGCCGTCATGAGCGGCGCCGGCCCGGGTGCGCCCGGCTCCGGTGCGCCCGGCTCCGGTGCGCCCGGCCCGGGCCCGGCCGGCCAGGCATCGGTACCCGAAGGGCTGGTCGCTTCCGTGGTGGAGCTGGTGCACACCGGGCCCGTGCTGCTCGGCGCGTACACCATCGCCGAGCTCACCGCGGTCGACGCGATCGTCGACTTCCTGGAGGCCCGGCCGTCGGACGAGGTGCTGGCCGAGGCGGTCCGCTCGCTCGCCGCCCGCCAGCTCCTGGTGGCCGGGCCGCCGGGCGACCAGATCCAGGTCCGGGGGGACCTGGGCATCGCGGTGGCGTTCCAGCAGCGGGCCCGGCTGGTCCTGGACGCCCGGGTCACCGGCACCGGGCCGGGCGAGCCGTGGCGCATCCTGCTGCTCCCGCAGCCGGAGCGGATCTGCCTGGTGGTCCGCATCGACACGCTCGGTGTGCACGAACTCGGCCTGTTCACGCTGGACGAGGCACTGCGGAAGCTCGGCGCCATCCTGCCCCGGGGACCACGGGCGGACAGCAGCCCAGCCACCGATGCTGACCAGGTCCTGGGTACCGCCGAGCGGTCCGCGCTGGTCACCGTGACGCACTACACCACGGAGGGATCGGCCGAGATCGCCGGGGCCAGCACCGACCTCGTCCTGGCCCGCCGGGACGGCCGGCTGCACGTTTTCGAACGTGACCCAGCCGACCGGGGCAGGCTGGTGGCCAGCCCGCCGAACGGCCGGAACGTGCGGGATACGGTGGCCGCCCTGCTGGCGTTAGGCAGCCTGGGACCGCGCCGGTGACCAGGCCGGCCCGTGGCCCACACGACAAGTGAACAAGCGTGAACCTTTGCCGGGCCCAGGTAGTCCTATAACCGACGCGGTGCACTGAGCGGAGGTGCGGTGGACGCCGAGGCCGCTCAATGCGGGCGCGGCGCGGACGGGCGTGAGCTGATGTACTTCGCCTGCCCACGGCGCATCCGTTGCCGGTGCCCGCCCACCGGCAACGGCCAGGAGATACGGGCGCCGCGCCCCGCGGCCCAGGGCGGGCAGCTGGGCAGCAGCCAGCTCGTGGCCCGGCAGGCGGCGCTGGCCCGGCTATCGGCCAGCTACCTCGACGGCGCCATCGTCAGCCCCAGCGGCGCGAGCGTGAACGTGGTGCTGGTGAACAGCCCAGGCCAGGGGCCGACCTCGGTGTCGGTGGTCAACATCTCCGCGGCCACCGGCCGGCCGCTGCGCGTACTGTACCGGGTGGTCACCGGCAACGGGTTCTCGTTCCAGTTCTTCAGCTCAGACCCATCCGGCCGCTACCTGATGCTCGACACCGGCCCCAGCAGCGGACCGGCCAACGGCCTGATCTACCACCGGAGGCTGATCCGGCTCACCCCGGCGGCCGACAGCAACGTCAGCTACGAGACCTGGTAGCGAACCCAGGTTCAGGGCGGGCCGAAGCCGCGGGCCGCCCGGGCCGCCGGGCGCCAGACCGGCGAGGGGCCGGTCGGCGGCCCGCCGAACTGCCGCTCCCGGGTGTCCGCCAGCCCGGACCCGTTGCCGCCCTGGGCGGCCAGGGCCCGCCGGGCCGTCCACCGCTCCGTGCATCCCCGGGTGTCCTGGCAGTACCACCGGACGTCGGCGCACGCACTGCCACCATCGGCCACCAGGCTGCTGGTCGGCAGCCGGGTCCCGCACATCCAGCAGGACTGAACGCCAGCGGTCCGCATCGCGGGGAAAGCCAGGCGCTCCTCGTCTGTCATGGTCAACGCTCACCTCCGGAAGTCAATCGGCCGCGCCCCCAGCAGCACGGCACGAGCCAGCCCAGGAAACGCGGCTGGCTCAACAACCGACCCCCGGAAGTCTGGCACGCCGGCGCCTATCGGTCCATGCCGGGCGCCAGGTGACTTGGCCCACGCCGCCGTTCAGGCCTCCGGGGGGGCGGCCGGCGCCGTGTCCCCGGCCGCCCCGGCCCGGGACCGGGCGGCCTGGCCGGCCTCGCCGCCGGTGGCCTCCTGCACGCCCCAGCGCAGGCCGATCAGCGCAACTATGGCGGCCACGGCCATGAAGATGGCCATGGCGTAGAACACGGCCTGGGTGGCGTCCGCGAAGTCAAGCCGGATGAAATGCGGGATCGACCCGGTGCTGGTGCTGGTGCTGCTGTGCGGGAACGGGGCGACCTGCTGCGCCTCGACCGCGGCCCGGGCGGGCGGCACGCCCAGTGCCTGCAGCGACGTCGTGACGTGCGAGCGCAACTGCGAGACGAGCAGCGTGCCCAGGATGGCCAGGCCCAGGCTGGCCGCGTAGTTGCGGACAGTCTGGGTGATCCCGGTCGCCTCGCCGTAGGAAAGCCGGGACGCCTGGTTGACCGCGTCCGTGCTGGCCGGGCCGAGCATGAAGCCCATGCCGGCCCCGGCCACGATGACGTACCACTGCTGGGCGCCGAAGTTGAGGTCGGTGGCTTTCCCGGCCCAGAGCCAGAACCCGACCGCGGCCAGCGCAGCCCAGCACGACCGGCCGCTTGGCCCCGGCCCGGTCCAGCATCCGCCCGCCGATCTGCGCCGCGATGACGAACCCGATGAAGAAATACAGCAGGTAGATGCCCGCCTGCTGGGCCGGCTTGGCCAGCGCGACCTGCGCGTACACGCTGGCGAAGAAGAACACCGGGATGAACGCCAGCATGGCCACGCCGAGCACGATGTTCTCCACCCTGAACGCGCGGATGCGGAAGATGCTGACCTGCATCAGCGGCGACGCGGTGCGCTTCTCCACGAAGTAGAACACCACCAGCAGCGCCAGGCCGGCCGCGATGCACAACCCGGTGGCCGGGTTGCCGGCCCGGACCCGCGCACCTGGTCGACGAGGTGCCCGCGGCCGTGCTCCGGGCCCGGATGCGCCGCTCCGCCCGGGAGTTCCTGCCCGGCATGCTCGGCTGGATCGGGCTGGACGTGGCGTGGGGCCAGCGGTACACGGTCACCACGTTCTGCCGGATCCTGCACACGCTGGACACGGGGCAGGTGACGTCCAAGCGGGCCGCGCTGCTGTGGGCCCAGGGCGTGCTGGACCCGCAGTGGGCCGGGCTGATCCAGCAGGTCCTCGACGACCGGCCGCTGGGCTGGGCGGACGGCGCGCCGGCCCGGCCGGGCAGCGCCGCGCAGACGCTGGCTTTCGCCGAGTACACCCAGGCCCGGGCCCGCGCCTGGCCCGTCCCCGGCTGATCAGCGGCCGGGGGCCTCCCGCACCGCGACCTGGCTGATGAACGGCAGCCGGACGTCGAGGCTGGCCACCTGGCCGGTGCGGCCGTCGACGACCCGCACCGCGCCGGTATCGGTCACCACGAACAGCCACCGGCTGTCCGGTGACCAGGCCATGGTCTCGTTGACCGCGTCCTGGCTGATCGGCAGGCTTAGCACACGGTCCGCTCCGGAGCGCAGGTCGAGCAGGTGCGCGCTGAGCTGGCTGTCCCGCCCCAGCTCAAGGACCGCGGCCGCCGCGCCGTCCGGCGCGATGAGCCCAGGCGGCCACGGGGTCAGCGGGGTGCGCGGTAGCGCCGGGCCGGGCAGCGTCCGCTGCGCCCCGGTGGCGCTGTCGACCAGCACGGTGTGGCAGTGCTGCCGGTGGCCGGGGCAGGTCACCGCCAGCCAGCGGCCGGCCCCGACGGCGAGCGGCTCCAGGCTGAGCCGGCGCAGCCCGGCCGGGCCGGCGTCGAAAGTACCACTGGGACCGGTGAGCAGGACGCCCCCGGACCCATCGGCCGTGGCGCTCAGCGGGATCGGCCCGCCCGCGGGCAGTGGCACCGAGGCCTGCCGGGTGCCGTCCAGCCCGGTCAGCGTCAGTGCCGCGTGCCGCACGCCAGCCGTCACCACCCACACCTGCCCGGGCCGGGGCCCAGGGAGCGCCGGGCCGCCGTGCCTGAGCAGGCCAGACAGCCCGCGGGGCGGCTTACCGTCGGGCACCAGGTAGCCAGGCACGAAGTCCAGCGGCCGGATGATGGCCTGATGCGGGTCGACCAGGAAGGACACTGGCCCGCTGCTGTCCAGGACCGGGACCCGGGTCCAGGTCACCCGGCCGGTGGCGGGCACGACCGACACCATGGCACCGGGGCCGCGGCCGAACAGTTCCCAGCGAGCCGTGGCGCCCAGCAGCCGGTGACCGAGGTCGGTCACGGTGACCGCGGGGGGCGCCGCCGGCCGCTGCCGGTACCCGAGCCTGGCGGCCAGCACGATGACCCCGGCCGCCACGGCCGCGCCGGCCAGCAGCCAGCCGGCCCAGCGGGCCGGCCAGCCCGCCGGGGCGGGCGGCCCGGGGAGCCGAAGCTGATCAGGTCCCCATCCGGATCCATACCTCATCATCAGCCCGGCACCGCCGCAGGCCAACGCGCGGGCCGGCGAACCTCTGCATCGCGTATGAAACGGGCCACGATCCGTTCGGCCCGGGCCGGCCCGGGTACGGAGCGGGGTCACCTGGCCCGGCCATCCCGGGCCGTCACGAAGGAGGCACCGGTGATGCTGACCGGGCACGCGCCCATGGTGGCTGCGCTCAACCCGCTGAGTTCCACCTCGCTGCTGGCCAGCCTCGGCGCGCTCGGCGTGTTCCTGGTCATGTTCGCCGAGACCGGGCTGCTCATCGGGTTCTTCCTGCCCGGCGACTCGCTGCTGTTCACGGCCGGCCTGCTGTGCACCGGCACCGCCTCACACACCGTTCACCTGTCGCTGCCATGGGTCATCCTGGCCGCCGCGGGCGGCGCGCTGCTCGGCGCGCAGACCGGGTTCTACATCGGCCGGGCGGGTGGCCGCCCGCTGCTGCAGCGCACCGGCAATGCCTACCTGCGCACCGGCGCCGAACGGGCCGCCCGGCTGCTGGACCGCTACGGCCAGGGCAAGGCCATCGTGCTGGCCCGGTTCATCCCGGTGGTCCGCACCGTGGTCAACCCGCTGGCCGGGGCGCTGGACGTGCCGGCCCGGACGTTCACCATGTGGCAGGTCGCCGGCGGGCTGGTGTGGTCGGCCGGGGTTACGCTGGCCGGCTACACGCTCGGCTCGGCCATCCCTAGCATCGACACCTACCTGCTGCCCGCCATCGCCGTGATCGTGGTGCTGTCGCTGATCCCCATCGGGGTGGAGGTGTACCGCACCCGGGCCGCGGTCCGCCGCGGCGACGGGGCAGGCCAGCCCGACGGCGGCCAGGCCGGGGCCGACGCCGGCGCCGGCCATCATGACCCGGATGAGCACCGACCGCGAACGGCTGCGGACCACCTTTGAGCCGGCTGCGGCCAGCTATCAGCAGGCCCGGCCGGGATACCCGGCTGTGCTGTACGACGAGCTGATCCGGCTGGCCGGCCTGCGGGGCCGGCGACCGGCTGCTGCACGTTCTCCTCGCATATCGCGCTGCCGCCCGGGCCGCGGGACCGGCTGTACGGCGAGGCCCGGCGGCGGCTGGCCACCCGGCCGGACGGCCCGGGTACGGCGGCACTGGGGGGCGGTCCTGCACGTGGCCCGCCGCGTCGACCAGGAATCGCGACCAGCCTGCGCAGGTTTACTTTGGCCGTGATCCGTTGATGATCAACTGATTACTGTCGTTATAACGACAGTAATCAGTTGATCACGAAGCTGGGCCGGGCGGGGCCGGCGGCGCGGCCGCGGCCAGCAGGTCGGCGGCCCGGGTGAACCGGAAGCCCCGGTCCAGCAGCCCCTCGATGACCAGCGGCAGCGCCGCCACTGTCTGGGACCGGTCGCCGCCGCCGTCGTGCAGCAGGATGATCGTGCCCGGCCGGGCCCGCAGCAGCACCCGGCCCGCGATCACCGCGGCGCCGGGCCGCGCCCAGTCGGACGGATCCACGTCCCACAGCACCACTGGGGCGGGCCGCCCGCCCAGCCAGCGCAGCACGTCTGGGCTGCGCGACCCGTAGGGCGGCCGGAACAGCCCGGGCCGCTGGCCGGCCGCCCGGGCGATGACCTCGTCGGTCCGGTCCAGCTGCTCGGCCAGTTGGTCCTGGGACAGGTCGGGCAGGAACGGATGGGACCAGGTGTGGTTGCCCAGGCCATGCCCGTCCGCGGCCATCCGGGCGATGTCCGCGGCATGCGCGCTGGCGGGCAGCCCGACGCAGAAGAACGTGGCCGGCACCTGGTACCGGTCCAGGATGCCGAGGATCTGCCCGGTGTACGGCGGGTTCGGCCCGTCGTCGAACGTGAGCGCGACGTCGGCTACCTCCCGGCGGCCGTGCCGGGCCAGCCACCCGGCCCCGGCCAGCGCTGTGGCCTGCAGCTGGCTCCGGGCCCGGCCGGCCCGCTGCTCGGCGCCGCGGCCGGCCAGGGTGCCGTGCCGGGCGGTCAGCCTGCTCAGCGCGGCCAGGTCCTGGCGGCCCGCTTCGGCCAGCGCGCCGGCCGGCACCGAGCCGAGCAGCGGCCGCCCGGGCAGCTGCCACGGGTCGGCCCGGTAAACCGGCAGCCCGGCCGCCACCAGGGCGCCGTCCAGCATGCCGTTGGTGCTGTCCAGCACGGCCGCCACGGGCTGGCCGGGATCGGGCGCCAGGCCGGACAGGTACTGGGTCAGCCCGGCGGCCTGGCCCGGGCCGAACCGGGCCAGCGGCCGGACCGGGCGGCCCGCCGCATCCAGCACGGCCACCTCGAACCCGGCCGCGGTCCACGCGATGCCCGCGTAGCGCCGGGTGCCCTCAGCCATCCGCCCCGGCTGCGGCGGCACCATCCGGGACCGGCCCGTCCGGCACGGACCCGTCCGGCACGGACCCGTCCAGGACCGGCCCGGGCAGTGTGGCCAGCAGCCGCTGCCAGGCCAGGTCGGCGCCGGCCGCCATGCAGCCGTCCACCACGGCGTCGATGCCGCGCGCGCTGACCCGGATCTCCGGTACCACCGGCGCCATCCCGCGCAGCTCGGTGTGCACCGCGTCGGCGAAGCCCGGGGCCTGGCCGATCCCGCCGCCGAGCACCACCAGCTGGGGGTCGACGACCATGACCACCGCGCAGATCGCCTTGGCCACCAGCCGGGCCTCGTCCGCGACCACGGCCGCGGCGCGGGCGTCACCGGCCGCCGCAGCGGCGAACACCCGTCGGGCGGACACCGGGCCACGCAGGCCGGCCCGGCGGGCGGCCCGGACCACGCCGGCCGCGGACCCGGCTGCCTCCAGCACGCCGCGCCGCCGCGCGTCTCCCTCGTCCGTGCCGGTGCCCTCGGAGATGGGCAGGTAGGCGATTTCGCCGGCCACCCCGTGGAAGCCGCGGTGCAGCCGGCCGTTCAGCACCAAGCCCATGCCGATGCCGGTACCGACGGTGACGAACGCGAAGCTGTCCACGCCGCGGCCGTGCCCCAGGGTCCGCTCGGCCAGGGCGGCCGCGTCCGCGTCGTTCTCCACCACCAGGTCCGGCCCGAACGCGTCGCGCAGCCCGCCCAGCACCGCGGCCTTGCCCCAGCCGGACAGCCCGCCGGTGATGGTCAGCTTGCCCAGCCGCGGGTTGTACACGCCCGGACTGCCGATCACGGTCTGGGTGATCGCGGCCCGGGCCACGCCGGCCTCCGCGCACAGCCCGTCGGACAGGCCGACCAGCTCGGCGATCCGGCTGCTCACGCTGGACGCGCGGCTGCGCTCCGACCGGCGGGCGCGGACCTCGCCGCTGAGGTCGGCCAGCGCCCCGCGCAGGTACTGCTGCCCGATGTCCAGGCCTAGCACGAATCCCGCGTCGGGCCGGATCTCGTACAGCCGGGCGCTGCGGCCGGGCACCCCGGTACGGTGGCCGGCCGTCCGGATCAGGCCGGAGCGCTCCACGTTCGACATGGCCAGCGACACGGTGGGCTTGGACAGCCCGGACAGCCGGGCCAGTTCAGCCCGTGAGCACGGGCCGAACTGGCGGATCTTGCCGAGCAGCAGCTGCTCGTTGAGCTCCCTGATGAGCTGCGGGCGCGCGGCCTGCCCGCCCGGCGGCACCAGGGCGACCGCGGCTGGGCCGGCCGTCGTCGTCACGCTCACCTCCTCGGGCGCGAGCCCGCTTGTCCCGGCTGGCTCCTCATCATCCGGCGCGCCAGCCGGGTGCGTACCAGCGGTCATGTCAGGTAGGCCAGGTGCGCGCCGTGCTGGTCCCGGTACTCCGCGATCAGCTCCCGGGCCGCGGTGATCCCGGGCACCAGCGGGTGCTCGGCCAGCGCCACCGCGGCCAGCCCGGCGTCGCCGGTCATCGCCGCCTGGACAATGCCCCGCTCGTACTCCTTGACCTGCATGATGAGGCCCAGCGCCGACCGGGGCAGCTCGGGCAGCGGCAGTGGGGTCAGCCCGCTGGGATCGACCCGGGCCGGCACCTCGACGATATCGGCCGGGTCCAGGCCGAGGCTGGCCCCGGCCTGCATGTTGACGATGACCTCGCCGGTGGCCCGGCCGGCCAGCCCGTCGATCACGCGCAGCGCCAGCCCCTCGTACCCGCCGATCCGCGCCGCGGCGATCTCGGTGGGCGGCTGGGCCGACCGGCGGGCGCGCGCCGCGCCCTGCCCGTTATCGCCCTGCATGTCGGCCCGCATATAGGTGTCCCGGCGCACCCCGAGCAGGGTGTCGTACACCGTCCAGGCGTCCTGCACCCCGCCGTCGGCGAACGCCTTGGCCAGGCCAGCCATCAGCTCCTCGTTGAGCCGGAGCACGTCCTGGCCGCGAGTGGTGCCGGCCCGGCGGATATCCGCCACGTACCGGGCCGGGTCGTAGAAGTAGTACACGTACTCGGTCGGGATCGCGCCCACCCGGCGGACCAGATCGGGGTCGAAGGCCGCGAACCGGTGGTCGGCCTGCTGCAGCTCCTCGAACCGGTCCAGCAGCTCGCCGATCCGCTCCCGGCCGCCGTCGCGCAGCGAGCACACCCAGCCGAGATGGTTCAGCCCGGCGTACGCGCCGGCCACCCCGTAGTCCCCGGCACCGAGGAACGCGGCCAGGTGCTGCACCGTGCCGCCGGGGGTGTCGCAAACCCCGGCCACCCGCACCTTGCCCTGGGTGGAGATGGCCTGGGTGATCAGGCCGGCCGGGTTGGTGAAGTTGATCAGCACCGCGCCCGGCGACACCTGGGCCAGCAGCTCGCAGTAGGACAGCACGACCGGGATAGTGCGCAGCGCCATGGCGCAGCCACCCGGTCCGGTGGTCTCCTGGCCGACCAGGCCGCGGCCCAGCGCCACCTCCTCGTCGATGACCCGGCCGCGGTCCCCGCCGACCCGGATCGCGGAGAACACGTAGTCCGCGCCGGTGAACGCGTCGGCCGCATCGCCGCTGACCCGGATCACATCGGGGTGGCCGAGGGCGGTGGCAATCCCGGCGGCCAGCCGGCAGATGGTATCGCGGCGGCCCGGGTCCGGCTCGAACAGGCAGATCTCGCTGAACGTACCGGGCCGGCCAGCCAGCACCGCGCGCACGAACGCGGGCATCCGGACCCCGCCGCCGCCCAGGATGGTCAGCTTCATCTCTCAGATCCCATCGCCGGTTTCCCTTCCTGGGCCGCCATAGCCGCCTGGAGACTGGCCGCCACGGCCAGCACG
Organism: uncultured Actinomycetes bacterium; assembly: GCA_963834515.1. Classification (GTDB taxonomy): domain Bacteria; phylum Actinomycetota; class Actinomycetes; order Streptosporangiales; family Streptosporangiaceae; genus RYN-230. The sequence goes on from CAWICB010000009.1 coordinate 138,153, forward strand.
TCGTCGAGCATCCCTTCCGGGCCGGCCGTGCTGATGCCGGCCACGTCGACCTCGCCGACCCCGCCTAGCCGGGCCACGGCCGCCGAGCCGGCCGCGTTCGCCGCGACCACGGCCCGGGTCAGCGGGGCCCCGCGCAGCAGCTCGCCGATCAGCGCGCCCGCGAACGCGTCACCGGCCCCGGTGCGGTCCCGGACCCGCACATCCTGAACGCCGTCCCGTACCTCGGCCGTACCGTCCGGCCCGGCCACCACCGCGCCGGCCGCGCCCCGCTTGACCACCAGCGGGGTGCCCCAAGCCAGCGCGGTGCCGACCGCCGACTCGAAGCTGCCCGCGCCGGTCAGCCGGATCAGCTCGTCCTCGTTGGGCACGAACACATCGGCCAGGGCGATGCACTCCAGGATCGGGTCCCGGACGTTCCGCTCGTCGCCCAGGGACATGTCCAGCATCACCTTGGCGCCCAGCGCCCGGGCGTCCCGGATGAAGCCGGCGATGCCGGGCCCGGCATGCAGGTAGCACCACTGCGGCCGCTCCCGGCGCAGCACCTCGTGCCAGCGCTCTAGCTCCGGCTGCTCGCCCGGGGACCGGGGCGGCAGGTGGGTGACGAAACCGCGGTCGCTGGCGAAGTTGAGCACGATCGTGATCCCGGCGCAGCGCCGGGGCAGCAGCGCGGACGGGGACAGCCCTACCCCGGCCCGGGCGCAGTGCGTCAGCACCACCCGGGAGCCGATGTCGTTGCCGAGCAGCGTGCACAGCCCGGCCTGGGCGCCCGCTCCGGCGGCCGCGCTGGCACAGGTGACCGCGCCGCCGCAGGACACCCCAAACTCGTCGGTGAACACTTCCTCGCCGGGTCCGGGCAGCTCAGCCAGGTGGCCGAAGACAAGCTCAAGGAACACCGAGCCGAACGAGATCATGTCCAACCGAATGCTCCCTCGAGCTGTCCTGATCATGGATCACAGTTCGGCTACGGGACTGTTGCCAGGCAATTAGTTAGGATACTGTCCTAACTACTTCCGGCGCAAACCACTTAAATACTCGCAGAACCCCTGGTTGAGGCCTACACCGAATCCCTGGGTGGCATCGTGACAGATCCTCCGGTCGTAGCCGGAATCGACTTCGGCGGCAGCAAGATTGCCGTTGCGGTCTGCGACCTGAGCGGGAACCGGCTGGCCTCCGGCCGGGTCAGTACCCGTGACGCCTCCCCCACCGGGCCGGACGGGGCCAGGGGCATCTTCGAGCGCGGCGTGCGCGCCACCCGTGAGCTGCTGGCCACCGCCGCTCCGGGCCGCGATCTGGCCGCGGTCGGCGTGGCCACGTTCGGCATCCCGGCCGAGGACCAGGTGCTGCTGGCCCCGGCCATCGATGGCTGGGAATCGCTGGCCCTGGGCCGCGAGCTGCGCGCCGCCTTCCCCGCTGCGGCGGTCCGGATGGCCACCGACGTCAAGGCGGCCGCGGCGGCCGAGTACCGGTGGGGCGCGCTGCGCGGCTGCGACCCTGGTGTGTACCTCAACCTGGGCACCGGGCTGGCCGCCGCGATCGTGGCCGGCGGCCGGGTGATCAATGGCGCGGCGGGTGCGGCCGGTGAGATCGGCTACAACCTGCGGGACATCACCGACGTCGGCCTGGCCCTGGGTCAGCGGGTCCCGCTGGAGGACGCGGTGAGCGGGCTGGGGCTGGCCCGCCAGCTCACGGCGCGCGGGCTGGCCCAGCCGGCTGGCACCGGGCCGCTGTCCGCGGCGGACGTGCTCGGGCCCGGCCGCCGCGACCCGGACCTGACCGACCTGGCCACTGGCTTTGTCACAGAACTCGCCTTCCACCTGGTCAACCTCGCTATCGTCATCAACCCGGCGCGCATCGCGGTGGGCGGCGGCATGGCCGGTTCCTGGGCCCGGCTGCAGCCGGGCCTGGAGCGGGCGCTGAACGCCGGCGTGCCGTTCCCGCCCCAGCTCGTGCTGGCCGGGTTCCCGCACGAGGCGCCGCTGATCGGTGCCGTGGCGCTGGCGGTGGACGCCGCCCGGGACAACCAGACCGGCCGTGACGCACCGAACGCGGCCGCCGACCTCGATGGCCACCTGCGGCCATCACCCGCATGGCTGGCGGGGGACTGCTCATGACCCTCTTCAGCACGCTCATTTCCGAACGAAGGGTTAACCAATGAGACGCATCAAGATCCTCGTGGTCCTCTTCGCCGCCTGCCTGCTGGCCGCCGCCTGCGGGGGCGGCTCATCCGGCGGCAGCTCCTCCTCGTCGTCGGGCGGCAGCTCCACGCTGACCATCGACAACGAGAGCGGCAGCCTGTGGACCTGTAACTTCAACCCGTTCAACCTGTCCGACATCAGCTACTCGCTGGGCCCGGTCTACGAGCCGCTGATGTTCGTGAACACGCTGCAGAGCGCCAAGGTCACGCCGTGGCTGGCCTCCGCCTACAGCTGGAGCAACGGCAACAAGACGCTCACCTTCACCATCCGCAACGGGGTGAAGTGGAGTGACGGCAAGCCGATGAGTGCGGCCGACGTGGTGTTCACGTTCAACCTGCTCAAGAAGTTCAAGGCACTCGACCTGAACGCGGTCTGGTCGGTGCTGTCCAGCGTCACCCAGAAGGGCTCGGACCAGGTGGTCATGCAGTTCAAGGCCCCCGCGGTGACGTACTTCTACTACATCGCCGACCAGATCGGCATCGTGCCCGAGCACATCTGGTCCACCATCAGCGACCCGGTCAAGTACCCGGACACCAACCCGGTCGGCACCGGCGCGTACCTGGTCAAGCCGTGCACCCCGCAGAACATTACCTACAAGGCCAACCCGCACTACTGGCAGCCCGGCCTGCCCAAGGTGAAGACGATCAACTACCCCGCCTTCACCAGCAACGACACGGCCAACACGTACCTGGCCAACGGGCAGGCGCAGTGGGGCAGCCAGTTCATCCCCAGCATCCAGAAGTTCTACCTGGACAAGAGCCCCAACTATCACTACTGGTTCCCGCCGGTGGCCAACGTGACGCTGTTCATCAACCTGACCAACCCGATCCTGAAGAACGTGGCCGTCCGGCAGGCTATGGCCTACGCGATCAACCGCGAGCAGGCGTCGCAGATCGGTGAGTACGGCTACGAGCCGCCGTCCAACCAGACCGGGATCGTCACGCCGACGTTCTCCAGCTGGGAGGACACGTCACAGGCCGCGAAGTTCGGCAACGCCTACTCGTACAGCCCGTCGCACGCGATCTCGATCCTGAAGGCAGCCGGGTACACCAAGGGGTCCGACGGGATCATGCAGAAAAACGGCCAGAAGCTGTCCTTCACCATCACCAACAACGGCGGGTTCTCTGACTGGGTGGCCGCGGTGAACGTGATCCAGACCGACCTCAAAGCGATTGGCATCCAGGTCACGCCGAAGAACCTGGCCGCACCGGCGTACCAGGCGGCCATGTACAACGGCACCTACCAGCTCGGTTACTACGCCGAGACGGGCGGCCCGACCCCGTACTACGAGCTGCGGCAGTGGCTGTACTCGGGTAACTCGGCGCCGATCGGCCAGCCGGCCGGGTCCAACTTCGAGCGGTACAGCAACTCGCAGACCGACGCGCTGATCAACGAGTACCCCAAGACCACCAGCACGGCCGAGGAGCACTCGATCGTGAACCAGCTGCAGCAGGTCATGCTGCAGCAGGTGCCGGTCATCCCGATCACCGAGCAGGTGGACTGGTTCCAGTACGACACCGGCAGCTTCAACGGGTGGGTGACCAAGGGCAACCCGTACGCCCAGCCCGCTGCCTACAACTACCCGGACTGGGGACAGCAGATGCTGCACCTGTCGCCTAAGTAAGCCGCGGCCGGCCCGTGGCCGGGACGCCCACCCTTGCCGGGCGCCCCGGCCACGGGTCACCGTGGGATCAGCACACCGCTCCCCCCCCGGGCCGCCAGCAGGCGGAAAGGAGGCCTCCGATGAGAGCCAGGAACATGACATGAGGTTTGTGCTCCGCCGGCTGGGCTTCTTCGCGATCACCTTGTGGGCCGCCCTCACGCTGAACTTCTTCCTGCCCCGGCTGATGCCGGGAAACCCGGCCGAGGCCATGATGGGCAAGTTCCGCGGCCCGGTGAACCCGCAGGCGCTCAAGGCCCTGGAGGCAGCCTTCGGGGTGAGCACCAAGGAAGGCATCTTCGGGCAGTACATCCACTACCTGGGCGACGTGGCCACCGGGAACTTCGGCACGTCGCTGTACTTCTACCCGCAGTCGGTGGGCCGGGTCATCCTGGACGCCATCCCGTGGACCCTCGGCCTGGTCGGCGTGACCACGGTGCTGGCCTTCCTGCTCGGCACCGGCATCGGCATCGTGGCCGCCTGGCGGCGCGGCGGCCGGCTGGACAGCATCGCGCCGCCGGTGTTCGTGATCACCTCGGCCATCCCGTACTTCTGGGTCGGCATGATGCTGATCCTGGTCTTCGCCGTCCGGCTGCAGTGGTTCCCGGCCGCGTTCGGCTTCAGCATCAACATGGCGCCCGGCTTCAACCTGGCGTTCATCGTCAACATCATCGAGCACGCCGTGCTGCCCGCCACGGCGCTGCTCATCACGACCATCGGCACCTGGATCCTGACCATGCGGAACACCATGGTCACCACGCTGGCCGAGGATTACGTGCGGATGGCCCGGGCCAAGGGGCTGCCCGGGCACCGGATCATGCTGGACTACGCGGCACGGAACGCGATCCTGCCCAACCTGACCGGGTTCGCCATGTCGCTGGGCTTCGTGGTTGGCGGCGCCATCCTGGTCGAGTACGTGTTCAACTACCCCGGGGTCGGTTACATGCTGCTCCAGGCGGTGAGCAACGAGGACTACCCGCTCATGCAGGCCCTGTTCCTGCTGATCACCGTTGCCGTGCTGGTGGCCATCCTGCTGGCCGACATCGCCACCGCGATCCTTGACCCGCGCACCAGGACGGCGGACTAAGCCATGGCCATGCTCCCAGTCTCCGGGCCCACCACCGCGCCGCCGGCCGGGCTCCCCGACCAGGCGCTGCCGGTACCCGCGGCCGGCCGGCGCGGCCAGTCGTGGTCGCGGCTGTTCCGCGCGGTGCGGTCCAACCGCAAGGCCACCGTGGGCACCGTGCTGCTGGTCATCTTCATCCTGCTCGCGCTGTTCCCCGGGGTGATCGCGCATGACAGCCCGACCGCCACCATCTACCCGCGCAGCCTGGGGCCGTCCGCCCAGCACCTGCTGGGTACCACCGCGCTGGGCCAGGACATCTTCGCCCAGACGGTGTACGGCACCCAGCAGGTGCTGATCATCGCGTTCGGCGTCGGGCTGCTGTCCACCGGCGTCGCGGTGCTGATCGGCGTGGCCGCCGCCTACCTCGGCGGCGCCTGGGACGGCGTGCTCAACCTGATCACCGACGTGCTGCTGGTCATCCCGCTGTTCCCGCTGCTCATCGTCATCGCGACGTACGTGCAGAACGCTGGCACCGCGGTGCTGGTCGTCGTGCTGACGCTGACCGGGTGGTCCTACACGGCCCGGCAGCTCCGGGCCCAGGCCCTGTCGCTGCGCAAGCGGGACTTCCTGGAAGCGGCCCGGGTGCGCGGCGAGCGCCGGATGTACATCGTCATGGTGGAGATCATCCCCACCATGACCTCGCTGATCGTGGCCAGCTTCCTGACCAACGCGCTGTACGCGGTGCTGTTCGGCTCCAGCCTGCAGTTCATCGGCCTCGGCGACCCCAACTCGGTGAGCTGGGGCACGATGCTCTACTGGGCCGAGAACAACGAGGCGCTGCAGACTGGGCAGTACCTGTGGGCGATCGTGCCCGGGGCCATGATCGCCCTGCTCGGCGCGGCGTTCGCCCTGCTCAACTACGCGTTCGACGAGATCGGCAACCCCGCGCTCCGGCCGGTGAGGAGGCTCCGTGTCAAGCGTGCCGGCTGAGCAGCAACCCGCCACCGGCGGCACCTCACCCCGGACACCGGGTGCCGTGCTCGACGTCACCGACCTGTCCGTGACCTACGCCGCGGACCGTGGCCCGGTCGTGGCGGTGGACCAGGTCAGCTTCGCGGTCGAGCCCAGCGAGTTCCTGGGCATCGTGGGCGAGTCGGGCTGCGGGAAATCCACCCTGCTGTTCGCCATCGCCCAGCTGCTCGCCCCGCCCGCCGCCGTCACCGGCGGCAGCGTGACGTTCGAGGGGCGCAGCATGGTCGGGCTGACCGACCGCCAGCTGGCCGCGGTGCGCTGGAAGGACCTGTCCGTGGTCATGCAGAGCGCGATGAACGCGCTCAACCCGGTCCGGCCGATCCGGGCCCAGTTCGCCGACGCGATGCGGGCGCACGGGGTGCGCAGCAAGGCGGAGATCGCCGACCGGTCGGCCGAGGTGCTGCGGATGGTCGGCATCGACCCGGTGCACCTGCGCAGCTACCCGCACCAGCTGTCCGGCGGCATGCGGCAGCGGGCCATGATCGCGATGGCCATGCTGTTCACCCCGGACCTGGTCATCATGGACGAGCCGACCTCGGCGCTCGACGTGGTGGCCCAGCGGTCGCTCATGGTGCAGATCAAGGAGCTGCAGCAGCGGTTCGGCTTCGCCGTCATCTTCGTGACCCACGACATGTCCCTGATCAGCCACTTCTCGGACCGGCTGATGGTCATGTACGCGGGCCAGGTAGCCGAGTTTGGCGCCACCCAGCGGCTGTTCGACGAGGCGCTGCACCCGTACACGGCCGGCCTGATGGACGCGTTCCCGTCCATCCGTGGGCCACGGCGCGAGCTGACCGGCATCCCGGGCAGCCCGCCGAACCTGGCCGCACCCCCGCCGGGCTGCCGGTTCCAGCCGCGCTGCCCCAAGGCCATGGCCCGCTGCGAGGGCACCCCGCCGGAGCTGTACCAGGTGGGCGGGACCCTGGTCCGCTGCCTGCTGCACGAGGATGGCGGCGGGGCGGAGGGGAGCAACCCATGACGAGCCCGAGCCCAAACGGTCAAGCCCAAGCCGACGACGGAACCGGCGGCCCCGGAGGGGTCTCGGCGCGGAGCGGCGATCGGGGGGGTCCGGGGCGGCGCTCCCCCGGGGAAGTACTGCTCCGCACGGACAAGCTGACCCGGCACTTCCGGATCGGCAACGCGCTGTCCCAGCAGACGCTGCACGCCGTGGACGAGGTCAGCCTGACCATCGGTGAACGGGAGATCGTCGCGCTGGCCGGGGAGAGCGGCAGCGGCAAGAGCACCATCGCCCGGCTGCTGGCCAAGATCTACAAGCCGACCAGCGGCGAGGTCTACTTCCAGGGCAAGCCGCTGTCGCAGACCAGGTCGCGCAAGGACCGGCTGCGGTACAGCGGACTGGCGCCGATGGTGTTCCAGGACCCGTTCGCGTCGATCAACCCGGTGTTCCGGGTGTCGCACGGGGTGCTGCGCGGGCTCAAGTTGCATCGCCCCGAGCTGTCCCGCGACGAGCGCTACGCCGAGGCGTGCCGGGTGTTCGAGGTGGTCGGGCTGACGCCGGCCGACGAGGTGCTGCAGCGCTTCCCGCACGAGCTGAGCGGCGGCCAGCGGCAGCGGGTCGGCTTCGCCCAGGCACTGGCCATGCGGCCCAAGCTGATCCTGGCCGACGAGCCGGTGTCCATGCTGGACGTGTCCATCCGGATCGGGCTGCTCAACATGATGGCCGACCTGCGGGACAGCCAGGGCGTGTCGATCCTGTACATCACCCACGACCTGGCCAGCGCGCGGTACGTGGCCGACCGGCTGGTCATCATGTACGCGGGCCGGGTGGCCGAGTCCGGGCCCACCGAGGAGGTGCTGGCCAATCCGCGGCACCCGTACACCCAGCTGCTGCTGTCCGCCGCCCCGGACCCGCGTGCCCCGCTGGGCGTGGGCGCGGAGACCGACCGCGGCGAGCCGCCCAAGGTCATCAACCCGACCCCGGGCTGCCGGTTCCGCGAGCGCTGCCCGCTGGCCATCGATAAGTGCCACCAGGTCACCCCGGAACTGGCCCAGATCGTCCCCGGCCACCAGGCCGCCTGTCATGTCGCCCAGCAGGGCGCGGAAGTAAAGGCCTTCGGATGAAACTAGCGGTTGTCGGCGGCGGCTCCACTTACACCCCGGAACTGGTAGACGGGATCGCCCGGCTGGCCGGCCAGGTCAAGGTGACCGAGCTGATGCTGGTCGACCCGGACACCACCCGGCTGTCGGTGGTCGGCCCGTTCTCCGCCCGGATCATGAAGTCGTACGGGCACCCGGCCCCGCTGACCTGGACGTCCGACCTGGACGAGGGCCTGGACGGGGCGGGCGCGGTGCTGCTCCAGCTGCGCGTCGGCGGCCAGGCCGCCCGGCAGCGGGACGAGACCTGGCCGCTGGAGTTCTGCTGCGTCGGCCAGGAGACCACCGGGGCGGGCGGGCTGGCCAAGGCGCTGCGGACCGTCCCGGTCGTGCTGGACATCGCCGAACGTGCCCGGCAGCGGGCCGACGCCGGCGCGTGGATCATCGACTTCACCAATCCGGTCGGCATCGTGACCCGGGCCCTGCTCGACGCCGGCCACCGGGCCATCGGGCTGTGCAACGTGGCCATCGGCTTCCAGCGCAACTTCGCCCGCCTGCTCGGTGTCCCGCCGGACCAGGTCGCCCTCGACCACGTCGGGCTGAACCACCTGACCTGGGAACGGGCCGCGATGGTGGACGGCGTGGACCGCTTGCCGGGCCTGATCGCCACGCACGGCGGAGAGATCGCCGAGCACACCGGCCTGCCCGCTGGCGTTCTGCCGGAAATTGGTGCGGTGCCGTCCTCCTACCTGCGCTATTTCTGGGCGCATGACGCGGTGGTGGAAGAGGAAAAGCATTCGCCGACCCGGGCCGAGCAGGTAGCCGAGATCGAGCAGCAGCTGCTCGGGATGTACGCCGACCCGGCGCTGGACCGCAAGCCCGAGCTGCTCGGCCAGCGCGGCGGCGCGTTCTACTCGGAGGCCGCGGTGGCCCTGCTCGCCTCGCTGGTCGGCGACACCGGGGACACCCAGGTGGTGAACGTGCGGAATGCGGGCACCATGCCGTTCCTGGCTGACGACGCGGTCATCGAGGTGCCCGCGGTGATCGGCGCGCACGGGGCCAGCCCGGTGCCGGTCGCGCCGCTCAGCCCGGTGATGCGCGGGCTGGTCGGGCACGTGTCGGCGTACGAGGAGCTCGCGGTCGACGCGGCCCGGCAGGGTGGGGTGCAGCGGGTCCGGGACGCGCTGCTGGCCCACCCGCTGATCGGCCAGTACGAGCTGGCCGGCCAGCTGGCGGACCGGCTGGTGGCGGAGAACCAGGCCTTCCTGCCCTGGGCCCGCGGCTCATGAGCCAGGCCGCCGCCCGGCTGCCCGCGGTCCTGGCCATCGACGGCGGGAACAGCAAGACGGAGGCCGCGCTGGTGGCCGCGGACGGGACCGTGCTGTCCCAGCAGCGCGGCCCGGGCAGCAACTGGCAGATCATCGGCCGGGACCAGGCGCTGCGGGTGCTCGGCGACCTGGCCGCCGCGGTAGCCCTGGCGGCCGGCCGGACCACGGCCTTCCCGGTCGCGGAGCGGGTCTCGGCCTGCCTGGCCGGCGCGGACCTGCCGGACGAGGAGGAGCAGCTCACCGAGCTGGTCCGGCGGCAGGGCTGGGCCGCGCAGGCGTCGGTGGTCAACGACACGTTCGCCGTGCTGCGGGCCGGCCTCGACCAGCCGGGCGGACCGCACTGGGGCATCGGGGTCACCGTGGGGGCGGGTATCAACTGCGTCGGGGTGACCCCGGACGGCCGGACCACCCGGTTCCTGGCCCTCGGCCACATCAGCGGCGACTGGGGCGGCGGCGGCGACCTGGGGGCCGGTGCGCTCTGGCTGGCCGCGCGGGCTGAGGACGGCCGTGGTCCGGACACCTTGTTGCGCGCCGAGGTACCCCGGCACTTCGGGCTGGCCTCGGTGCGGGACGTGACCCTCGCCATGTACCGGGACAAGCTCGGCCGGGGTGACATCCGCAGGCTGGCCCCGGTGGTGCTCGCGGCGGCCCGTGCCGGTGATCAGGCCGCCCGCGACCTGGTGGGCCGGCAGGCCGACGAGGTGTGCGCGATGGCGCTGACCGCGCTGCGGCGGCTGGGCCTGGACGGCACGGCGGTCCCGGTGGTGCTCGGTGGCAGCCTGCTGGCCGCGGCCGACCCGCTGCTCACCGGGCTGGTCACCGCCGGGCTGGCGGCGGGCGCGCCGGAGGCGGTACCGCGCATCGTGGACGTCTCCCCGGTGGCCGGCGCGGCGCTGCTCGGCCTGGACCAGGCCGGCGCGCCACCCGGGGCCGAGGAGCAGCTGCGCGCCGCGTTCCGCGGCTCGGTGAGCGTGCTGCCCAGCTAGCACCGAACACGCTACTGGTAGAGACCATCCAACCAAGACTGCCAGGCCAGCTGGGTCTTGTCCTTGTCCACGTCGGCTGCGAACAGGTGGTGGCTGAGGCCGACCGGCATGCCGAACGCGTTCCGGCCGAAGAACCGGTACAGGCCGGCCGGGCCGCGCACCCCGATGAAGTTTGGCGTCGCGTAGTCAACCACCGCGTCCACCGGGTCGAGGCCCGGCAGGGTCAGCCGCACCTGGTCACCGGGGGCGCTAGCCGCGGTCAGCCCCAGCTCGCGGCGGAGTTTGCCGAACGCGTCCGCGGCCCGGGCCGCCTCGGGTCCCTCGGCGGCGATGTAGGTGGCCCGCTGGCCCGGGAAGTAGCGCAGGTACTGGCCCAGCGTGTGCAGGTAGAAGTCGGTGTGCTGGCCAGTCGCGTCGTACTGGTTGTCCCAGTCGTCGGCGAACACGCCGCTGTGCACGTAGCGCAGCATCACGGTGCTGCCGTCCTTGGCTTCGATCAGGTACTCCAGCGCGTTCATCAGCTGGCCGTCCGGGCCCTCCGCCCGCACCGCCAGGTGCCGGGGCGGGTCGAAGGCGGTCACCGTGTGCCCGGCCCACATTTCGCCCAGGCCGGCTGGGGCGCCCTCGGCCACCGGGAACATCCACGCCGCGGTGCCGTCCCCGGTGGCGACCGCCGCCCAGACCTGCTCGGGGGCGGCTGGCAGCTCCACTTCGCGCCTGATCTCGAATTCGCGTGCCATGACTACTCCTATCCTGCTGTGCTGTCGTGGCCAGGTGATGGCCGGGTGATGGCCGGGTGCAGCGCGATCACCAGCCGGTGCGCGCGCCCGCCCGGGGCACTCTGGTTGTGGTACCGGGCGGCCAGGTCCCTGACGGTTGAGCTCAGCTCGCGGGCGAACTCGGCCCGGTCCACGGCCGACGCGAAGCGGATCTCGCTGTCGATGGCGAACGTGGCCACCGGCCGGCCGGCCACCCGGGCCCGGGTGATCAGCTCGCCGACCTCGCGTACCAGCCGGGCCGCCAGGGCCAGCAGCCAGCGGGCTGAGAGCTGGTCCGGGGCCCGGTCCGGGTCCGGCGCCACCGTGGCCAGCGCGGCCGGGGAGATCACGTAGGAGGCGGCGGTGGCCCGGAGCACGCGTTCGGTGCAATTGCCCCGCTTGCGTTCCTCGACCAGTTCCACCAGGCCGTGCCGCTCCAGCGCACGGAGGTGGTAGTTGATCTTCTGCCGGGCCAGCCCGGTGCGGGCGGCCAGCGTGCTGGCCGAGCCTGGCTCGGCCAGCAGGGCGAGCAGCCGGGCCCGCATCGGGTCGAGCGACGCCTCGGCCGCGGCCGGATCCTCGATCACCGCCACCGGTTCGAGCCGGACAGCCGTGCCGGGACCTCCGCTCCGTCGCACGCCGGTTCCCGGGCCGGTTCCCGAGGCGGGTCCTGCGCCGGTTCCCGCGCCGGTTCCCGAGGCGGGTCCCGGGCCAGTTCCCGAGGCGGGTCCCGGGGCGGGTCCCGAGGGGCTTCCCGCGCCGGGTCCCGCGCCGAGGCCAGCCCGCGCCCTGTCATCCACCATGCCGCCATCCTGCCGCCGAAAATTTTTCTTGTCAAGACATCAAAACTATTCGGCAACTAGGTTAGCGCGGTGAGTTTGTGGTCACCGACGACCACAAACTCACCGCGCTAATGAGGTAGCGGCGCGGCGAGCGCCAGCAGCGGCCCGATACGCGCAATCCGGGCGGCCCCGGGGCAGCGCTCAGCCAGGGAGACCGAAGTCGCGACGGCACCCGTCCAGCCCAGTGATTTCCACCTGGGTCAGCCGGCCCGCCTGCCAGCTGGCCCGGTCCAGGCGCAGTCGCTGCCGCGCCGCGGCCCGCCCCCGGATCACCTGGCGCTCGATGCCATCGCGCGTGTAGCCGAGCTTGCGCGACACGGCCAGCGACGCGGCGTTGTCGGTGAACGCGTCCGACGTGGCGTACTCCGCATTCAGCCCGGCGAAGGCCAGGTGCAGCACGGCCGCCCGCATCTCTGTGCCAATCCCCTGCCGCTGGAAGCGCTGGCCCAGCCAGGACCCGGTACGGGCCTCGCGCAGCAGGGCGAAGTCGCGGGCGGCCAGGCTCTGCGTACCGGCGATGGTCCCGCCGAGATCAACTACCAGATTGAGCGTCCAGTCGCTGGGCGACCACTCGCCCAGCATCCGGCAGTGGAACTGCACCACGCTGCGGCCGAGCTGGCCTGGCGGCAGATCCGTCCAGGCCACGCCGAACGGCTGCACCGCGGGGTCGTGCACCCCGGCATCAGCCAGGCTGGCCAGCTCGTCGAGGTCGGCCAGCGACGGCAGCCGCAGTTCCAGCCGCGGCGTCCGCAGGCGCAGCCCGAACAGTGGCCAGTTCAGCATCGATGTCATCTGGCCGATTATCGGAGCTCGCCCCCGCCGGGGCACCCGATTAACCGGCCGGGGTGCCCGATCAAACCGGCCGGGGTGCCCGGCCGGGCACCTCCAGACAGCCTGCTGCCCGGGCCGGCTGGCCGGCCCGGGCAGCAGTGCGGTGGGTAGGACGGTTAGCGCGCCCAGACGCCGAAGGCGTCCCAGAGGCGCACCTGGTTGTTCCCCGACAGCCCATCGGACCAGAGCGGAGTCGGCGACACCCGGGTGGTCCCGGACGGCGGCAGCAGTCCGTTGCTGGTCGCGACGACCTGGCTGGTCGTCCACTTGCCGATGAACGAGCCGCGGTAACCGCTGTACGTGGTCGCCGCGCCCTGCAGGAACTGGTTGATGCGGAACGGCTTCACGAACGGCGGCAGCGCGATCGGCGTGCCGGTGCTGTCGGTGAAGTCGTCCAGCGCCGCGGCGTGATCGAAGATCGGGCCGTAGGCCCGCGTCTTGTAGCTCTCCGCCGGCCCGGACGTGGACGGCGGCGTGATCACGAAGTGCAGCTCGTTGCCCGTCTGGTCGTAGTAGATGCTGAAGTTGACGCCATCGCCCTGGTTGACGCCCGACAGCTCCGCGTAGTGCGCGAAGTACGGCCCGCTCAGGGAGTTGTTGAACGCCTCGACGTACGACACCCAGCTACCCGGCGTGCAGATGTAGCCGAACGACTCGGCCACCACGCAGGCCTCGATGCCCGCCCGCACGTACTGGTCCCCACCACCCAGCGAGCCGTTGGACAGCTGGATGTACTCCTGCGGGTACAGGCCGGTCAGGAACGCGGTGTCCGGCACGGTCAGCGTGGCGGAGATGTAGCGGAAGTACCGCCCGCTCAGCTCGTAGCCGGCCTGGCTGGTGGTCCCGAGTCTCGGATAGACGATGTCCGCCCGGGCCGGGCGGCTCACGGACGCGCTCGCGGCACTCGAGGCCGTGAAGCCGAGCGTAGTGGCGGTGGCGCCCGCCGCCGCAGCGGCGACGAGCGTTCTGATGATGCGGCTTCGCATCGGTCGGATCCCCTCCTGTAACGCGCGGGAGCAGCACTGTTGACGGTCTGGGCAGTGTTTCCAGGACTGGTGCCAGGCGTGCTCCCGTACTTGGTTATTCAGGTTGGCCCTGACCGCCCTCCGTACACCTTCCCTACTCTGCGTAATCTAATGATTACTCCATGCGGTGGATTTCTGCAGGCCAAACGGCGTGCTGCCCGGGCCGATTCTCCGGCCCGGGCAGCAGCCCTCACAGGTCGCGTCCGCTATGGGCCAGTGGCCCAAGCGTCAGCGGGATTCAGCGTCCCCAGACCCCGAAGGAGTCCCACGAGCGGGCCGCGCCGTTCGCCGGCAGGCCACTCGTCCACAGCGGGGTCGGCGACACGCGCACCGTCCCCGACGGGTAGGGCAGCCCGTTGCTGGTCGCGTCGATCGGCGTGATCGTCCACGGCCCGACGAACGAGCCCCGCTGGCCGTTCTCGGTGGTGATGGCGCCCTGCAGGAACTGGTTGATACGGAACGCATTCACGAACGGCGGCAGCGCGATCGGCGTGCCGGTGCTGTCGGTGAAGTCGTCCACCGCCGCGGCGTGATCGAAGATCGGGCCATAGGCCTGCGTCTTGTAGTACTCCGCCGGCCCGGACGTGGACGGCGGCGTGATCACGAAGTGCAGCTCGTTGCCCTGCTCGTCGCTGTAGATGCTGAAGTTGACGCCATCGCCCTGGTTGACGCCCGACAGCTCCGCGTAGTGCGCGAAGTACGGCCCGTTCAGCGAGTTGTTGAACGCCTCGACGTACGACACCCAGCTACCCGGCGTGCAGATGTAGCCGAACGACTCGGCCACCACGCAGGCCTCGATGCCCGCCCGCACGTACTGGTCCCCACCACCCAGCGAGCCGTTGGACAGCTGGATGTACTCCTGCGGGTACAGGCCGGTCAGGAACGCGGTGTCCGGCACCGTGATGGTGGCGGAGATGTAACGGAAGTCGCGTCCGCTGGCCTCGTAGCCCGCCGTGCTCCGCGTCGCCATCGTGGGAGCGTAGATAGGCGACGTAATCCCCTTGTGGTGGTGGTGGTGGTGACGGTGGGACACGGCCGCGTTAGCGGCACCCACGGCGGTAAGGCCAAGGGTGCCAGCGGTGACGCCCGCCGCAGCAGCGGCGATTAGCGTCCGGGTGATGCGTCTACGCATCTAAGTACTTCCTTCCCTTTTGAATTGCCCAGGGTCCGGATAAAGAACATTCCACGGGGTATTGAGGCGGTGACTTACAACCGGCCCGGGCTTGCCTCCGTAGTTGCCTGCGCTACACGCTGACTCCCGCCCCGCCGAGTCCAGCAGAGACCATACCACGAGTAGTTACCGCCGCACGGTGCGCGACATTAAGCATGTCACAGCTCTGTGACCTGGGCACTCTAAAGGCTGAAACGGCAATCAGAAGGGTTCGCTTAATAGCCCTGATATCAGCAGTTGATATGATTTCGCGCTATGAAGAGATCAACGCCCTGAAAGAACCTCACGCCGGTCTGGGCGACTTTCTCTAATCTGCCCTGTGACCGAGCGGTATCGTCCGGCCCTTCCACTCGCCACCGCGCCCCGCATAATGCCGGCGCGCGGAATCCGCGGTCATCGCGGCGTATAGCAGGGCGATACCGGGCAGCACCGGTGCCCGCCACCAGCCGAGCCGGTACAGCCGCAGCACCGGGAGGAAGCTGATGCTCATCAGCAGCCAGCCGGCCAGGCCCGCCGTCGCGCACCAGGCGGCGGCCGGGCCGGCCCAGCCACTCATCCCGCCCCCCGCCCTGGCAGCCAGCCCGGCCAGGCTGGCGACCGCGGCCACCGGCGGAACGGCGTACAGCCAGAGCAGGCCGATCAGGGTCAGCCCGAGCAGCACCGGCGAGTAGCGCAACTGGACGTAGGCACTACGCGCGATCATGTCCCACAAACCAGCCAGCCGGGGGTATGGGCGGCGGCTGCGCACCTCCGTGCTGAAGCCCAGCCAGATCCGGGCTCGCGCCGGCGGCCGCTTGAGCTGCGTGCCGAGCGCGACGTCGTCGATGCGGGCCGCGCTGATCGGGGCCAGGCCACCCGCCGCGTCCAGCACAGCCCGACGGACCAGCATGCAGCCGCCGGCCGCAGCGGCCGTCCGGGAGCCGGGCCGGTTGACCCAGCGGAACGGGTAGAGCTGGGCGAAGAAGTAGACGAACGCCGGGACGATGAGCCGCTCCCAGCCGGTGTCCGCGCGGAGCAGGGCCATCTGCGACACCAGGGCCCGGTCCCCGGCCACGGCCGCCTGGACCAGCGAGGTCAGGGTGCCCGGCGCGTAACTGATATCGGCGTCGGTGAACAGCACATAGTCGCAGTCCCCCGCAGCGGCCAGGCCAGTGGCCATCGCGTGCACCTTGCCTGCCCAGCCCGGCGGCGGGGTACCGGCGGGCACCACGCGCACCGCCGCCCCCGGCGCAGCCGCCGCCAGCCCCGGCCCGGGAGCCTCCAGTCCCAGCCCGGTCGCGGCAGCACCACCCGTCCCCGCGGCGGCACCCAGGGTCACGGCGGTCCCGGCCGTGCCGTCGGTGCTGCCGTCGTCCACCAGCAGCACCGAGAACTCCCCCGGATACTCCTGGGCCAGCAGGCTGGGCAGGGTGAGCGGCAGGATGGCCGCCTCGTCCCGGGCCGGCACGACGGCCACCACGCTCGGCCACCGCTCCGGCCGCCATCGCGGATCCCCGGCCAGCCGGGGCAGCCGCTGATCGGTGCGCCAGAACCCACCGTGGCCAGCGACCAGGTAAACCCACGCGATCGCGGCCAGCACGGCCGCGCCGGCCAGGAAAGGCATCCGCTAAGCGTAAAGGAGTCATCCCGGACGTGATCAACGTCTGGTGCTGCTGCCAGGTGAGGCACCTTTCACGTGCCCGGCCCGCTAAGACTGGGGCAAAACGGGCATCTACCGCACCGGATCCGTGAACAGTGGGATCGGATAGGACCCGGCTGCCCCGGCGCCGGTGCTGGTGTGGCCCGTGTGGCCGGTGGGATCGATGGGATCCGCCATCCGCGGCCGTCGGCCATACCGGGTGGCCGCCCCATGCCGTGGCGGGCCGCCCGCGCGCCGGGCGGCCGCTACAGCACTGCGCGATCACGACACCAGACGTCGATCATGACACCAGACGTCGATCACGAAGACGGGGCGGCCGGTCAGCCGCGCGGCGGGCGCTGCTCATCCGCGGCGGGCACCGGCCAACCGCGCGGCGGGCACCGGCCAACCGCGCGGCGGGCACCGGCCAACCGCGCGGCGGGCACCGGCCAACCGCGCGGCGGGCACCGGTCAGCCGCGCGGGCGGCCGTCCTGTGGGCGGCTGTCCTGCGGGCCCTCCGGCAGCCGGACCACCTCGGCGGTCGCCTCGGGGCCGGTGGACAGGTTCTTCTTGATCGAGTCGAGGATGGTCAGCCCCTGGCCGACCAGGCCCGCGGCGATCTCGCTCAGCCCCTCGGCCCCGTTCAGCACGTTGACGTTCGCCCCGGCCAGGCCACTCGCGGCCTCTTTGACGATCAGCGGCAGCTGATCGATGAGCATCCGGTCCAGCGCGACCCGGTTGTTGGAGGCGGCCGCTTCAGCCAGGATCCGCATCCGCTCCGCGTCCGCCTTGGCCAGGACCCGCACCTTCTCCGCTTCCGCCTCGGCCGGCCTGACTACCTCGGCCACCAGCTCGCGCTGCCGCAGCTCCGCCCGGCGCTGGGCCAGTTCGGCCTGAGCGTTGATGACCCCGATCTGGGTCTGCGCCTGCATGAGCGGCCCGGCCTGCGCCGCCTCGGCCTGCGCCTTGTCGATCTCCGCCTTGTACTGGGCCTGCACGACCGCGGTCTGCCGGGCGTACTCGGCCTGCTTGCGCTGCGACTCCTGCTCGGCCTGGGCGGACGCCTGGTTAGCCTGGGAATGGGCGATCTGCGCCTGGCGCTGGATGGCCGCGTTGTGCGGGGCGGCCATCGCGTCGATATAGCCCGAGTTCATGTCGTCGATGGACTGGATCTGCAGCGAGTCCACGGTCAGGCCGATCTTAACCATCTCGGCCTTCGAGCCGTCCAAGACCTCACTGGCCAGCTTCTGGCGTTCGGTAACGATCTCCTCCACCGTCATGGATCCGATGATGGAGCGCAGGTGGCCGGCGAAGATCCGGCCGGTCAGCGTGGACATCTGGTCCTGGTCGGACAGGAAGCGCTGGCCCGCGTTGATGATGCTCTCCTCGTCGTTGCCGACCTTGAACGCGATCACCGAGCGGACGTTCAGCGTGATGCCCTGTTTGGTCACGCACTGCTCGGCGACCTCAGCCTCGTTCATGGCCAGGGTCAGGTAACGGGCCTTGCGGAAGAAGGGAAGCACGAAGGCGCCGTGCCCGGTGATCACGCGGAACGGCGCGCCGTTGCGGCCGTGCCTCCCACCGGAAATGAGCATGGCCTCGTCGGGCGCGGGAACGCGGTAACCAAGCATGATCGAGCTCCTTCAGACAGCAGACTGCGGTAACGGTTCCGGGAAGGGGTCGAGCGGGTCGGTCCACTCGCTGACGTCGACCGTCCGCGTGCCGCGCGATTCGATGACCAGAACGGTGCTGCCCCTGGGAATCGGCTCGATGGACCAGGCGATGTAGGCTTCGATGCCGCCGCGGACCTTGAGCAGCACCTCGCCCGGCCCGGCCTGCCCTCGTGTGGCCACGCACAGGACGCCGACGCTGCCGATCAGGGAGGGGTCCCCAGGCACCCGCGCAACTCCTCTATCACCCCGGTTAACGACTTCACATTAGCCCCCCGCCGGTCCTGCCCGGGCCTGCCTGGCGGCCAGGTCGGCATCAATCGGATATCGGGCCCCGCCGCGTCCGGCACCGGGCCAGCGCGCTGCACCGCGCCGCGTCCGGCGGCCATCCTTTTTCCCGAACTCCCGCGCGGCCGGCTGCCCCCCGGCCCGCGCCCGGCCGTCCGCGCGCCGGCGGCCGGGAAAGAAATCCGGGCGGCTGGAATAGCCGCCGGCGGGTCACGTTACTAATGATCGCTGGTGTGTTCGTGTCCCCCGGGCCGCAACTCATCTGCCTTCGCGGAATACCGTCCGGCTGGAGCCGCGTCGTGCCACTCGCCGAGAGGCGACCGCACACCAGCGCTTAGCGACGAGGCCCGCGGAGTAACCCTCCGCGGGCCTCGTCGCTGCTTGTCCCGGGGCGGCCGGCCGTGCTGCGGCGGGCTAGCCGGGCCAGCGGACGCCGGTGGCGGTCAGCACGTCGGCCGGGGTGGGCAGGCCGTCCTGTGCGCCGGTCCGGGTTACGGCCGTGGCGCCGGCCGCGCAGGCCAGCCGGACCGCTTCGGCGGGCGGCACCCCGGCCGCGGCGGCCACCCCCAGCCCGGCCACGAACGCGTCCCCCGCTCCCACGCTGTCCACCGGCCGCACGGTGAAGCCGGGCACGGTGTGCGGGCCGGCCGCCCCGGCCAGCACCGCCCCGGCCGCGCCCAGCGTGATCACCACGTGCCGCGGCCCGTTCCCGGCCAGCGCCGCGGCGGCGGACCGGGCCTGGTCCGGGCCGGTCACCGGCTGGCCGAGCAGCCCGCCGGCCTCCGGCCCGTTCACCACCAGCCAGTCCACCCCGGCGGCGAGCAGCGGGCCGGCCCCCGGTGGTACCGGCGCCAGGTTGAGCACGGTCAGCATCCCGGCCGCCCGGGCCCGGCCCGCCGCCCCGGCCAGCACGGCCACCGGGATCTCCGCGGACAGCAGCAGCGCGTCGCCCGGCGCGGCCAGCGCTGCGGTGACCTCCGGCGGGCCGGCCAGCGCGTTGGCCCCCGGCGCCACGATGATCGAGTTCTCGCCGGCCTGGTCCACGCTGATCAGGGCCAGCCCGGTGCTGGCCCCGCCGACGACCCGGATTCCGCTGACGTCCACCCCGCCGTCGCGCAGCGCGGCCCGGCAGGCTATGCCGAAGTCGTCGGCGCCGCAGCAGCCCACCATCCGCACCGACGCGGCCAGCCGGGCCGCGGCCAGCGCCTGATTGGCACCCTTGCCCCCGGGCTGCAGCCGGGCTGCGGAACCGAGCACCGTCTCGCCGGGACCGGCCAGCCGCGGCACGCTGACCGAAATGTCCATATTCAGGCTGCCCAGCACCGTCACCCGCGGCATCAGCTCTCCCTCGTCGCGCCCTGCCCCAAATGATCGCGGCCAGCCGGCGTCCCGGCCGCCATTTCCGGAACGATCACGAAGCGGCCGGAACCGGCCGCCAGGGCTTGCGAATCTCTGGTCTGTGGGCCGCCGATAGTGCATAACTTAAGCGAATAGGACATACTCCGGAACGAGCGCACCAGCCAGACGCATAACCCGACATCAGGTACGGTGGGGAAGATCACTGCGCTGCTATCCAACGTCTCCGTCCGGACTCTCATCCTCGGTATCGATGAGGACGGACGGATTATCCAGCATGACCGCAACGCACCCGAGATTCTGCCACTGGACCCTGATTCGCTGGTCGGCGCGCAGCTCGGCGATCTGGTGGCCGGCCGGACCACGGCCGAGCCAGCGCTGACCCAGCTGCTCGACGCGGTCAAGGCGGGCCGGGAAGCCACCGCCGTGCTGCCCATCAACACCCGGGAAGGACGCCGGGTGGAGACGGTGGCCAGCGTGCAGCCGATGCTCGGCGACCCGGCCGCCGACGGCGGCCGGCCGGGCCTGACCGCGCTGGCCGTGCTGCGCATGCCGCCCACCCGGGCCGAGCGGTTCGTCGACCCGGCGCTGATGCGGCACTCACTGCTCGACGACACGTTCCGCCAGATCGGCGCGACGCTCGACCTGGACCAGGTGGCCCGCGGCCTGATCAACATCCTGGTGCCGCACTTCTGCACCGCGGCCGGCCTGCTGGTGCTGGAGAGCGTGGCCGGGGGCGACGAGTTCCCGGTCAACCCGCCGGACGGGTCGCAGCTGATGCGCCGCCTCGCGGTGGCCACCGACGATGGCTCGGCCGGCTGGGACGCCGCATTCCCGACCGGCGAAGTACTGCTCTACCCGCCGGACACGCCGTACGTGGAGTGCATGGATACCGGCAAACCGGTCCGGATCACCACCATGGACACCGACAAGGCGGTCAGCATCGCCGAATCGTGGCTGCGCCTGCCGGTGGCCAAACTGCTGGCCGGCGCGTCGATGCTGCTCCTCCCGCTGGCCACCAAGGACACCTCGCTCGGCTTCTTGGTGTGCACCCGCACGGCGGGCTACCGGCCGTTCGACGACTACGACTCCGAGATCGGCATGGAGTTCGCCTCCCGGGCCGCGATCTTCATCGACAACGCCCGGCAGTACAACCGGGAGCGGACCACCGCGCTGACCCTGCAGCGCAGCTTGCTGCCCACCGGGCTGTCCGCGCCGTCCTCGGTGGACGTCAAGCACCGGTACCTGCCGGGCAGCAAGCTGATCGAGGTCGGCGGGGACTGGTATGAATCGATCGCGCTGCCCGGGGCGCGGGCCGCCCTGGTGGTCGGGGACGTGGCCGGCCACGGGGTGCGGGCCGCCGTCACCATGGGCCGGCTGCGCACCGCGATCCACACCCTGGCCACCCTGGAACTGCCGCCGGATGAGTCGCTGCAGCAGCTCAACGAGCTGATGACGTCGCTGGGCGAGCGCGAACCGCACTTCGCCACCTGCGCCTACGCGCTGTACGACGCGGTCACCGGGAGCTGCCAGATCGCCTCGGCCGGCCATCTCCCGCCGCTGCTGGTCCGGCCGGACGGCAGCGGCGAGTTCGTGGACACCTCCCCGGCCCCGCCGCTGGGCGTCGGTGAGATGCCCATCGAGAGCCGCACCCTGGAGATCGAGGACGGCAGCCTGCTCGTGCTGTACACCGACGGGCTGGTCGAGGACCGGCACCGGGACATCGACGACGGACTGAACTTCCTGCGCGCCGTGTTCGACGGCGACGCGGCCGGGCAGCCGCTCGATGACCTGTGCCGGGCCGCGCTGGCCGGGGTGTATGCGCACCAGCAGCGGGACGACATCGCGATCCTGATCGCCCGGCTGAGCAAGATCCCCGCCGATCACCACGCCAGCTGGTCGCTGCCCGCCGAGCTGACGTCAGCGGCCGAGGCCCGGCACCTGATCCGCGAGCCGCTGGCCCGGTGGGACCTCGACGAGCTGATGTTCACCACCGAACTGCTGGTGTCCGAGCTGGTCACCAACGCGATCCGGTACGCTACCGGCGACCTCACGATCCGGCTGGTGCTGGACGGCTCGCTGGTCTGCGAGGTGCTGGACAACTCCTCGGCACTGCCCCGGCTGCGGCACGCCGGGCGCGACGAGGAGCGCGGCCGCGGCCTGGAAGTGGTCAGCCAGCTGGCCCAGCGCTGGGGTGCCCGCCGCACCCGGGACGGCAAGATCGTCTGGTGCGAGCAGGCCATCCCGGACAAGCCGGAGGACGCCACCGCGGAACTGGCCGGAGCTCGCGCCGAACGGTGAGCGTGGCCGGGCCAGGCCCGGCCCGGGCGGGCCGGGGCCGGGCCAGGTCCAGGCCCGGGCCAGGCCCGGGCCAGGCCCGGGCCGGGCGCCGCTCAGCCGCTCAGGTGGCCGCACCCCGGGTGTCGGCCCGGATGGCCAGCTGGCCGTGCTGCATGATCCCGATCCGCTGGGCCCGGCGGGCCACCGACGTGTCGTGGGTGACCAGGATCAGGGTCAGCCCGGTCTCCCGCCAGAGCTTCTCCAGCAGCCCCATGATGTCGTCCCGGGTGCCTTCGTCCAGGTTGCCGGTCGGCTCGTCGGCCAGCAGCACCTTGGGGTCCTTGACCAGGGCGCGGGCGATCGCCACCCGCTGCTGCTGTCCGCCGGACAGCTCGGACGGCAGGTGCCGTTCCCGCTCGGCCAGCCCGACGCTGGCCAGCGCCCGGCTGGCCCGGGCCTTCCGCTCGGCCGCCCCGACGCGCAGCGGGACCAGGGCCACCTCGACGTTCTCCCGGGCGTTCAGCGTGGGGATCAGGTTGAAGGTCTGGAAGATGAACCCGATGGATTCGGCCCGGACCCTGGTCACCTGGGCCTCGCGCATGGCGGCCAGGTCCTGGCCGTCGAAGTCGACCACGCCCGAGGTGGGCCGGTCCAGGCCGCCGAGGATCTGCAGCAGGGTGGTCTTCCCGTGGCCGGTCGGGCCCTGGATGGCCAGCCACTCCCCGTCCTCGATGACGAGGTCCACGCCGGCCAGCGCGTCCACCGTGACCCGGCCTTTCTGGTACCGCTTGGTGACGCCTGTCAGCTTGTACATGGTTTCCTTCTCTCGACCGTGCTCACTCGGCCCGTGCTCACTCGACCCGGGCCAGCGCCGCGGCGGGGCGCAGCCGCGCGGCCCGCCAGCCGCCGAACGAGCCGGCGATGAGACCGCCGGCGATGGCCAGCACCACAGCCAGGATCACGGCACCCGCGGTGACCGGCGCGGTGAGGTGAACAGTCACGCTGTGCGCGGCGTCCGCCGCAGCCCGGCTGAACCCGCCCCCGCCGGGGAACCCGCCACCGCCGCCAGGGAACCGGCCGCCGCCGAACGTCTGCGCCCCGCCCGGCGTGGCCGAGCCGGTGTTCTGGCCCAGCGACGCGGTGAGCGGCTTGGCCAGCTTCTGCACCAGGGTGGCGCCCACGAAGCCCAGCACTACCCCGGCCACCCCGCCGATGATGCCGATGACGATCGACTCGCCCATCACCTGGCGGACGATCCGCCAGCTTGGCCAGCCGAACGCCTTGAGCGTGCCGAACTCCCGCACCCGGCGGGTCACCGCGGCCATGGTCAGCAGGCTGGCCAGCAGGAACGCGGCCACCAGCACGGCGATGGCCAGCCACTTGCCGAGGTTGTTGGCCAGGCTGGCCGCGCTGGCCAGCGACCCGGTCACCTCACTGGCCAGGCTGCTCGACGTGGTCACGGTGGCCCTGGGCAGCAGCCCGGAGATCTCTTTGGCCACCCCGCTGATGTCCGACGCGCTGGCCGCGGCCACGTAGATCGTGTTGACCTTGCCGGTCAGGCCGGCCAGCTGCTGCGCCCGGGCCAGCGGGACGTACACGTTGGGCGGGTTGCCGCCCTGCGGGACGCTGACGATGCCGATCACCTTGAAGCTGGTGCCGCCCACCGTGATCGTGGAGCCGGTCTTCAGCTTCTGCTGCGTGGCGTAGTTGGCATCCAGCACAGCCACGTCCGAGTTCGCGTCGGTGGTGCTGAACGTGCTGCCCGACTTGATCTTGCCGGAGCTGAGCGGGCCAACCTCACCGGCCGCCAGGTCCACGCCCTCGACGGTGAACGACGACGTGTTGAAGTTGCCGTGGAAGAACCCGCCACCGCCGGTGGATCCGCCGCCGCCGAATCCGCCGCCCGTGGCCCCGGCACCGGAGCTGTTGAACGCCGGTATCTTGCCGCTGACCTTCATGTCGGTCAGGCTCAGGCCGCCGGCCGCCGCGGCCACCCCGTGCAGCCGGGCGATGGACGTGACCGCGGACGAGGACAGGCTGCCCAGGTTGAAGCTGACCAGGCGGTTGACGTTGATCTTCGTGCCGGCCGCGGGCCGCGTGCCCGAGCCGACCCGGCCGCGGAAGCCGAAGCCGAACGGGCCACCGGAGCCGGCCGTGGGCGGCTGGGTTACGGTCACGTCGGTGCCCACCCCGTACAGCGAGTGCAGCACGTCGGCCTGCGCGTCCTTGACCCCGGAGGACGCGGCCGTAACGGTAATGACCAGGCCAATTCCCAGGGCCAGGCCAAGGGCTATGAATATCGCCTGGCGCATCCGCCGGCGCAATTCGCGCCGCAGATAGGTGAAGAACATGGGACTCCTCCGGGAATGCCCGCATCAGCCCGGCGGGCAGATCCTGATGCTGGAAAGCGGCACGGCGCCGGCGCCCCGGGCAACGTCCCGCCCGGCGCGGCGTTGCGCCAGCTAGATCATGGCCGTCATTCCTGAAAGGTTGCTCCAGGCCGGCTACGGGAAAGCCGTAATCCCCGGAATGACTACCGGCCTGGATGGCGCGGGCCAGCGTCCCGGACGTAGAGCCGGAGCCACAGTCCCTGGATATCCCAGCGGTGCACCAGCCGGAAGCCGAGCCCGTCCAGGATCGGCACCGGCCGCGGCGAAGTCCATTCCACCACCCAGAGCCGGCCTACCGTGGCCGCCCGCGCCCGGATCACCCGGCGGGGCGCGTACGTGCCGCCCAGCGTGCCGGACTGCTGCGGGGACAGCCCGGTGCTGATGTCGCGCAGCCGGGCCAGGCCGTACGGGTAGGCCGCCTCCAGGGTGTGCTCCCCGGTCCCCTTGTCCGGCCCGCTGCGCGCGCTGACGTTGAGCAGTGCGTCACCCGGGCGGTGGTGCCGGGCCACGATCCGGTCGGCCAGCCGGATGTTCAGCCCGTGGCCGACCGCGCTGCGCTCGAACGTCTGGGTGGGCAGCCCGATGACCAGCAGGGCGATCAGGGCGGCAGGCCCGGCGTACCGGCCGAGCGCGGCCAGCGCGGGCCCGATGAGCAGCGCGGCCGCCGGGATGCAGAACACGATGTAGCGGAATGTGTACACCGGATGGATCAGCGACGCGGTCAGCAGGATCACCGGCGGCAGGAACAGCCAGGGCAGGCACAGCGCGACCAGGCGGCCCGGCCAGTAGCGGCCCAGCGGGACGTGCCGGGCCGCGGTGTAACCGACCGCGGCGGCCACCACGGCCAGGCTGGCCAGGACCAGCGTGGTCCGGCCGAGCAGCCGCTGCACGCTGAGCAGGTCCTTCAGGTCGGGCGGCTGAATCCAGTGGATCTGGTGCAGCTGGCTGTAGCCGACCACCGCCACCGGGCTCACCGCGATGACGGCTGCGGCCACCGCGATCAGCCAGCCCTGGGCCAGGCCGCGGTCCGGCCGGCCGCGGTCCGGCCGGACCGCGGCCGGCGAGGCGGGGCCCGCCGAAGACGTGTTCCCGCCCAGACGGCGGCCGGCGGGGGGTTCCGGGGCGTCCGGGGGGCCGTCACCCCGGGCCAGCAAGCAGAGAGTGAGTGCGTGCGCCGGCACCAGCAGCAGGGCGAACAGGTTGCCGAACCCGAGCAGGGCCAGCGTGACCCCGTACCCGGCCAGCCAGCCGACCCGGCCGCGGGCGCCCCGGCCCGGCCCGGCGTCCACCGCCCGGACCAGGCAGTAGCTGGCCATGGCGGCCAGCGCGGCCAGGATCGCACCTTCCCGTGCGTCCTGGGCGTACGCGCTGACCGAGGGCAGGATGGCGAAGACCAGCCCGGCGGCCAGCCCGGCCCAGCCGGACACCAGCCGGCGGCCCAGCAGGGTGACCGCGTACGCGGCGGCCGCCATGGCCAGCGCGGACGGCAGCCGGACGATCAGCTCACTGCTGCCGCCCGCGGCACGGGCCACCACCCAGATCAGTACGTAGTACGCGCCGTGCACCACGTCAACGTTGCCGAGCAGCCGGATCAGCTGGGGGAAGCTGCGGTGCACCGCGGCTAGGGTGGCCGTCTCGTCCTTGGAGAACGACGGCCCGGAGATCCGGTACAGCCCGGCCAGCAGGGTCAGCGCCGCGGGCAGCAGCGGCAGCCACGGCCCGCTCAGCTCAGCGTGCCCAGCCGGCTGCGCCGCGGTGGAATGGCCGGTGCGGCCTGTCCCGCCTGGGCCGTCGATAACGGCCGGCTGCCCGGAGCCGTGCAATTGCTGTCCCTACCCCAGTGCTGTCGCCTGCCGGCATCGCGGTGCGGCAGCACCCCCGAGGGCCGGAATTCTCGTCGCTGCCAGCAGCTTATGTGCCGCCGGGCAGGCGATCCGCCGCAGACCTCCTGTCTTGACCCTTACCCGGAGAAACTTGGCCGTTGCTGGGGAAAACCGAGAACCCGCGGTGACCTCAGACGTTCCGCATGGCCCGCAGTGACTCGCGCAGCGAGCTGGTCGTGGCCAGCACGGCCGACGGCTCGTAGCCGCAGTGCGCCATGCAGTTGGCGCAGCGCGGGTCCTTGCCCCGGCCGTAGGACTCCCAGTCCGTGGTCTCGACCAGCTCCTGGTACGTCGGCACGTACCCGTCGGCCATCAGGTAGCACGGCTTCTGCCAGCCGAGCAGCGAGTAGGACGGGATGCCCCACGCGGTGCAGCTGAAGTCGGTCTTGCCCTCGAGGAAGTCCAGGAACAGGGGTGTGTGGTTGAGCCGCCACCGCTTCCGGTTCCCGTGGTCGAACGCCTTGCGGAACAGTTCCCGGGTCTCGGTGACCCCGAGGAAGTGCACCTGGTCCGGCGCCTTCTCGTAGGCGTAGGCCGGGGAGATCTGCATCTCGTCGATGCCGAGGTCGTCGTTGAGGTAGTTGAGCACGTCGATGACGGTCTGCGGGGTGTCGGTGTTGAAGAACGTGGTGTTCGTGTTGACCTTGAACCCGCGCTCCTTGGCCAGCTTGATGGCCGCCACGGCGTCGTCGAACACGCCTTCCTTGCACACCGACTCGTCGTGCCGCTCGCGCAGCCCGTCGATGTGCACCACCCAGGCGAAGTACGGCGACGGCTTGAACTTGTCGATCTTCTTCGGCAGGAGCAGCGCGTTGGTGCACAGGAAGACGAACTTCTTCCGCTTGAGCAGCTCCGCGACCAGCACGTCGATCTGCGGGTGCATGAGCGGCTCGCCGCCCGCGATGGACACCATCGGGGCGCCGCACTCGTCGATCGCGGCCAGCGCCTGCTCCACCGGCATCCGCTGCTTGAGCAGGGTGTGCGGCTGCTGGATCTTGCCGCAGCCCGCGCACTTCAGGTTGCAGGCGAACAGCGGTTCCAGCTCGACCAGCAGCGGGAACTTCTTCTTCCCGGTGAGCTTCTGGCGCATCAGGTAGGAGCCGATGCGCAGGCTCTGGCGCATGGACACGCTCATGACTGCCTAACCTCCTTGGGCAGGCTGAATCGGATGTTCTCAGTGGTGATCACCCGCTCGCTGACCTCGACCGTGCCGAGGCCGCCGAGCGCGCTGATGATGTCCTGGACGATGGCCGGGGGCGCGGACGCGCCCGCGGTCAGGCCGATGGTGGACACCCCGGCCAGCCAGCCCAGCTCGATGTCGGACGGGCCGTCGATCAGGTACGCGGGGGTGCCCGCCCGCCGGGCGGTTTCCACCAGCCGCACCGAGTTGGAGGAGTTGGCCGATCCGGCCACCAGCACCAGGCCGGACTCGGCCGCCACCGCGCGGGCCGCGCGCTGCCGGTTGGTGGTGGCGTAGCAGATGTCGTCGCTGCCCGGGGCGCGGGCGGCCGGGAACCGCTCGCGCAGCGCGCCGGCGATGTCCGCCGCCTCGTCCATGGCCAGCGTGGTCTGCATCAGGAAGGCCACCTTGCCCGGGTCGGTGGGGCGCAGCCCGGCGACGTCGGTGGCCGTCTCGACGAGCGCCACCGAGTCCGGGGCCTCGCCCAGCGTGCCCTCGACCTCCTCGTGCCCGGCGTGCCCGATCAGCGCGACCAGGTAGCCATCGGCGGCGAACCGGCGGGCCTCGGCGTGCACCTTGGCCACCAGCGGGCAGGTCGCGTCCACCGTGGTCAGGCTGCGCCGGTCGGCCTCGGCCCGGACCGCGGGCGCCACGCCGTGCGCGGAGAACACCACCCGGGCCCCGTCCGGCACCTCGCTCAGCTCGTCCACGAAGATCGCGCCGCGGGCTTCCAGCCCGGACACCACGTGCGAGTTGTGCACGATCTGCTTGCGCACGTAGACCGGCGGGCCGTGCTGCTCCAGGATCCGCTCGACGATCTCGATGGCCCGCTCCACGCCGGCGCAGAACGACCGCGGCCCGGCCAGCAGGACCTGCCGCTGCCCGGCCGCCGCGGCCCAGCGGGCCAGCGCGGGCCCGGCCGCGCGCAGCGAGCGGAGCGCAGCCACCCCGCCGCCCAGGGCGCCCGGGCGGAGCAGCGGCCGGTCCGGGGTGTCCGAGACGGCCCGCAGCACGGCCACCGGCCGCCCCCGGGCCGCCTTGACCAGCTCAGCCGACTCCATGTCCACCGCGATCGCGCCGCCGGCGGCCAGCTGGTCCCGCTGCCCGGGCCGGAACAGATGATCGACGGTGACCACCCGGCCGGTGCGTACCCGCAGCCCGGACCGGCGCAGCTCGCCGGCCAGCAGTTCCGCCGACGGGATCGGGGTGACCGTGTGCCCGTCGCTGACCTCGCTGGCCACCACCAGGTCACCCGGGACCAGGTCACGGGCCAGCCCGCCGCCAGTGCCCGCCACGGCCAGCGCGCCGAACGGCAGCGGGGCCAGCGTGCCGGCCCGTACCGCGGCCCGGCGCGGCCCGTAGCCGGTGGCCACGACCGCGGCGGCGGTGCCGCGCAGCCCGCGGCGGACGGCCCGGGCCTCCAGCCGGAGCGGCGCGCAGACCAGCAGCCCGGACTGATCCACCACCGGCGGCCGGGTCCGCGCGCTGGCTAGCACCGGGCGGGTCATGCCCGGCCTGCCAGGTAACGGCCGAGCGCGCTCAGCGGGAAGACCAGCCGGTACAGGTGGTAGTTGATGTAGAAGTCGCCGGGGAAGCCGGTCCCGGTGTACTCCGGCTCATCCCAGCTGCCATCGGGCCGCTGGTGCTCGGCGAGCCAGCGGATGCCGGCTTCCGCGGCCGGGCCCGGTGGCCCGGCGGCCAGCAGCGCAAGCAGCGCCCACGCGGTCTGCGACGCGGTCGACGTGCCCTGCCCGGCCAGCCCAGGGTCGTCGTAGCAGCGCAGGTCCTCGCCCCAGCCGCCGTCCGGGTTCTGGTGCTCCTCCAGCCAGCGCACGGCCCGCTGGATGGATGGCTTGGACGCAGGCACGCCCGCCGCGATCAGCGCGGGCACCACCGCACCGGTGCCGTACACATAGTTCGCGCCCCACCGGCCGAACCAGGACCCGTCCGGCTCCTGGGCCCGGAGCAGCCAGACCACGCCACGGCGGACGGCCCGGCTGCCGGCCTGGCCCGCCACGGCCAGCGCCTCGACCACGTGCGCGGTCACGTCGGCCGACGGCGGGTCGATGACCGCGCCGAAGTCGCAGAACGGGAGCTTGGTGACCAGCGCGGACGTGTTGTCCGCGTCGAATGCGCCCCAGCCGCCGTCGGCGGACTGCATGCCGGTGATCCAGCGCAGCCCGCGGCCGATGGCCGGGTGCCGCCCGCCCGGGCCGGCCTGGCCCGGCGCGGTCCGGCGCAGCGCCAGCACGGCTTCCGCGGTGTCGTCGATGTCTGGGTAGCCGTCGTTGTCGAATTCGAACGCCCAGCCGCCCGGGGCCAGGTCCGGCCGCCGCACCTGCCAGTCCCCCGGGCCGGGTATTTCCTCGCTGAGCAGCCAGCTGGCCGCCGTGCGCAGCGCCGGGTGATCGGGCGGCAGGCCGGCGTCGGCCAGCCCGATTACGGCCAGCACGGTGTCCCACACTGGCGACTGGCACGCCTCCAGCCGGCGCACCCGGCCGGCCGGGGTGTCTGCCCAGATGGTGAACCGGTCCAGGCCGGCCAGGCCGCGCTGCATCACCGGGTGGCTCAGCCCGTAACCCAGCAGGTTCAGCGCGATCAGCGAGTACACCCAGGGCGGCTGGATCCCGCCCCAGCAGCCGTCCCGCTCCTGCCGGGCGATGATCCACTCCGCGCACCGGCGCAGCGCGGCGCGGCGCACCGCCCGCACCGGCCGGGCCCGCGGGCCGTGCTTCTCGACGACGTGCAGCGCGCGATCCAGTTGGCCGAACGCCAGTCCCCAGCCGGTCCGGTCCGCGGCCTGAGCCGGCTTGCGGGCCGCCGGGTGGCCTGGGGGGTCGGCCACCCGGATCTCGGCCAGGCCGAAGGGGAGGGACCGGACCGGCCGGAGCGAGCCCACCACGGTCAGCGGCACGATCGTCTGCCGCGCCCAGCAGGCCCAGTCGTACACATTAAGCGGGAACCAGCCCGGCAGGTACACCATTTCGGGCGGCATCACCGGAAGGTCATCCCAGGACCACTGGCCGAACAGGGCCAGCCAGATGCGGGTGAACACCCGGGTGGCCGGGATACCGCCCTGGTCGCGGATCCAGCTGGCCGCCCGGGTCATGTGCGGGGCCTCCGGCGGGTGCCCGGCCAGCCGCAGCGCCACGTACGCCTCGACCGTGGTGGACAGGTCCCCAGGGCCGCCGTAGAAGTTGGCCCACGTCCCGTCCGCGCGCTGCTGGGACGCGATCCACCGGCCGGCCGCCGCGGTCTCCTCGTCGGTCCGGACGCCCAGGAACTGGCGGAGCAGCAGGTCCTCCGCGTCCATCGTGACGTTGGTTTCGAGCTCGCCCTGCCACCAGCCCTCGGCATGCTGGAGGCCGAGCAGGTGATCGCGGGCCGCGGCCAGCGCGGACTCTGCGCCGGAGAGCGCCGGAGACCCGCCGGATCGCGCGTGCGTCACTGTCATCGTCTCTCCTCACCATCACCACAAAGCCGCGCAACAACACCGGGCCGCCCCCGTCCCGGCGGGGCGGGCCTGGTTACTCGCTGGCCAAGCCGGTCACCATTGCCGCGCGGTGATGAACTCGGCGATCCCAGCGAACTCAGCACGCACGTCATCGGGCATGTCGGTTTCGTTCAGGCACTTCCCCGCCGCGGCCAGCTGGTCCGCGGCCTCGCTCTCGGTCCAGCTCTTGCCGCCGGCGTCCTCGACCAGGCGCGCGGCCCGGGCCAGGTCGTCCTCGGTCAGCTCACCCGGCCGGGCCAGCAGCGCGGCCAGTTCCTCACCCTCGGCCGACCCGCTGGTCAGCGCGGCCACTACCGGCAGCGACTTCTTCCGGGCCCGCAGGTCGGCCCGGACCGGCTTGCCAGTCACCTCGGGGGCGCCCCAGATGCCCAGCAGGTCGTCGGTCAGCTGGAAGGCCTGCCCGGCGTGCGCGCCAAACCCGGCCAGGCCCATGGCCAGCCCGGGAGGCGCGCCCACGTGGATGGCGCCGATGCTGCACGCACAGGCCATCAGGGCCGCGGTCTTGTCACCCGCCATCGTCTGGCATTCGGCCAGCGTGACATCGTCACGCTGCTCGAACGCGAGGTCGGCGCCCTGCCCGGCGATCAGCCGGAGCACCGCGGCGGACAGGCAGCGGGCCGCCCATACGCCCTGCGCGGCGGCGTCCTCGAGCAGGATGTCCTGGGCCAGCGCGAGCAGCGCGTCACCGGCCAGGATGGCCGCGCCCACGCCGTGCACCGTCCACGCGGTCGGGCGGTGCCGCCGCTCCGTGTCGCCGTCCATGATGTCGTCGTGCAGCAGCGAGAAGTTGTGCACCAGCTCGACCGCGACCGCGGCCGGGACGCCGCGGTCCGGCGCCGCCCCGGCCGCGCGCGCCGACAGCAGGGCCAGCGCGGGCCGCAGCGCCTTGCCCGCGCCACCGCCGTCCAGGCCCAGGTGATACGCGGCTACCGTGCGCACCTCCGGGCTGAGCCGGTCCACCGTGGCGGCCAGCGCCGGCCCGACCAGGTCGCGGGCGGTCTCCACGCCGGCCGGCATGACGGCGGTCATGAGGACACTCCAGCCACCGCTGCCGCCTGGCTGCCCGCGGGCCCGCCACGGGTTGCTTGGGCCATCTCGCGTCGCAGCTCACGGGCTGCGATCAGTCCGCTTCGCACGGCACCCTCCATCGTGTCCGGCCACCCGGTATCGGTCCAGGCGCCCGCGAGTACCAGGCCGGCCAGCCCGGTCCCGGCTCCCGGGCGCCGCTCGCCACACCCGGGAACCTGCCGGAACGTGGCCCGGCGCTCCCTGGTGACGAAGAAATCAGTGACCTGCGCGCCGCGCGCCGCAGGGAAGAGCTGGGCCATCGCGGGCAGGAACCGGTCGCGCAGCACCGCGGCCGGGGTGTCCACCACGCCGTCTGCCGCCGACACCGAGATGGCCAGGTACTGGCCAGCCGCCAGCCCGGACGGCCCGGTCCGGTCGAATACCCACTGCACCGGCGAGTCTACGGCGGCCGCGAACGGCAGCCGGGTGACCCGCCGGTCATAGACGATGTGCACGTTGACGATGGGCGATGCGCCCAGCTCAGGCCAGCGCTCTGGGCCTGGTCCCGTCCCGGCCGCGCCGGGTGGCAGCAGCCGGGCGGCCACTTCCGGCGGCACCGCCAGCAGCACGCCGTCCGCCTCGATGGCGTCCGGGGCGGACCCGCCCCGGTCGGCCAGTTCGACCCGGTACCGGCCACCAGGCAGCGGCGTTATCCCGGCTGCCTTGGCATTCAGCCGGATCTCGGCGCCCAGCTCGCCGAGCTTGCGCGCGCCGGCCCGGCCGTGCAGGTCGCCCAGCGGGATGGCGGGCGTGCCGATGTCGGCCGCGCCCCGGCGGCCGAGCAGCGCGGTCTTGACCACGGTGGCGGCCAGGGCCAGGTTGGCGTCGTCGCCGGCCACGTTGAGCGCGGACACCGTGAACAGGTCCCACAGCACCCGGCGGGCCCGCTCGCCCTGGCCGTGGGCGGCCAGCCAGTCGCCCAGCCGCTGGCCATCCAGGGCCGGGTCGGCCGGGTCCAGGAAGCGCATGCCCAGCGCGGCGCGGCTTACCCGCAGCCGCTCGGCCGCGGAGAGCAGCCCGTAGCCGGCCAGCGCCTGGCCGAAGTGCAGCGGGCCGGGCAGCGCGGTGCGGCGCAGCCGGGCCTGGCCACTTGGGCTGAGCACGGTCACGTCGAACCGGTCCTGCACGGACACGGAGCCGGTCATGCCGAGCCGTGCGATCAGCTCCCGGTAGGCGGTGCAGCAGCCCAGGAAGATGTGCTGCCCGTTGTCCACGATCAGGCCATCCCGGCTGAACGAGCAGGTGGCCCCGCCCAGCCTGGGCCGCGCCTCGAGCAGCGTGACCTGGATGCCCGTCTCGCGCAGCCCGATGGCCGCGGTGATCCCGGCCAGGCCGCCACCTGCCACCACCACGTGGCGGCTGGGTGGGGTAGTCCTCGTCTCAGCGGCCATCAGCGCGCCCCCGCCCGCAGCGCCGCGCCGGCCAGCGCTTTGGCCGCCACCCCGGCTTTCTGCCCGGCGGACAGTGACACCCGGCGGTCCAGCACCGCGTCCGGGCTGGCCGAGATGGCCTGCAGCAGCCGGTAGTAGATCCCGGCCATGGCCCCGGTACAGGCCGCGCTGCGCCGGTCCAGCATCGGCATCAGCTGCAGCCCGCGGGAGTACCAGTCGCGGGCCCGGTCCGCCTCGAACACGACCAGGTCGACCAGCTTGGGGTCGGCGGCCGGGCCACCTGACCCATTCGGGCGCAGCTCCGCGCCGAACCGCTTGAAGTCCTCGGCCGGCAGGTAGACCCGGCCGGTCCCGTAGTCCTCGCGGATGTCCCGCAGGATGTTGGTGAGCTGCAGGGCCACCCCCAGCGCATCGGCCAGCGGCGCGGCGGTGGCCACATCCCGGGTGCCGAACACGCCGAGCGACAGCCGCCCGATGGAGCCCGCCACGCAGCGGCAATAATGCTGCAGGTCATCGAACGTGGCGTAGCTGGTACCGCGCACGTCCGCCTCGCATCCGTCGATGAGCTCGCCGAACGCGGCCAGCGGGATGGGGAACCGGCGGCCGGCGTCGGCCAGGGCGATCAGCACTGGGTCTTGCTGCCGAGCATCATCCTGCCCCGGGCCGGTCCCGGCTGGCGAGCCAGTTTCCGCGGCCAGCCTGGTCACCTCGGCCCGGGCCCGGCCCAGTTCGGCCAGCTTCTGGCCGGCCGGCAGCGAGCCGTCCCCGATGTCGTCGACACGCCGGGCGAACGCATACACGGCGGACAGCGCACGCCGCTTGGCCGGCGGCAGCAGCCGGATGCCGTAGGAGAAGTTGCGGGCCTGCGACCAGGTGATTTCTTCGCAGTGCCGGTACGCGGCGGGCACGTCCATCTGATCACCTCCCGCCCGCATAAGCCGTCAGCACTTCCCGTACCAGCCGGCCGCGGCGTGGCTTCGGTGTCGCGCGCAGCACATCGTGCCGAGCGCCGGCGATGGCCGCCAGGGCGGCCCGGCCGCCGGCCACATAACCGGCCACGGCAACCCGGGCCGCGCCGCGCAAATTCCCGACCAGCGGGGCGCCCTGGTCGAGGAGTTCCCGCGCGCGCCGTACCTCGAACGCCATCAGCTCCCGGACCTGCGGCGACGCGGTGGGAGCGGCCAGGTCATGCTCGCTGACCCCGAACCGGGCCAGATCTTCGCCGGGCAGGTAGATCCGGCCCGCCCGGAGGTCCTCGGCCACGTCCTGCCAGTGCTCAGCCAGCTGCAGCGCGGTGCAGATCCGGTCGGACAGGATCAGCCGGTCCGGGGTGACAGCGCCGAACACGTGCAGCACGATCCGGCCCACCGGGTTGGCGGACAGCTCGCAGTAGCCGGCCAGGTCGGCGAACGTGGCATACCGGGAGACCACCTGGTCCTGCCGGTTGGCCTGGATCAGGTCCGTGAACGCCTGCCGCGGCACGGCACACTCAGCCACCACCGGGGCCAGCGCGCGGACCACACCGAGCCGGGGCGGCTCGGCGGGCCTCGGCAGGCCGGATCAGTGCCCTGGAAGCGGTAAAGCCGACCAAGGTCGGCTTCCAGATCGTCAAGGAGGCGGGCCCGCTCGCCGGGCGGCGCCTCGTCGCCCATGTCATCCACGGCCCGGGCATAGCCGTACACGGCCTGCAGGTGGCGCCGGTAGCGGGCAGGCAGCAGGCGCAGCGCAACCGGGAAGTTCTCCCCGGACGCCTTGTCCCCGGCAGCAGCCCCGATCCGCTCCGCGGTCGGGTGAACGGCAGCCGGGCCGCGCGGTTCTCCCAATCCTGCTACCCCCTGGCTCACACCAGCTATCTCCGCACACTCGCCAAACAAATGCAAACAATGACATGAGCGTCACCTGACACGGGTGTCGCAGATCAGCGGCACACCGCAGCCTGGTTCCGCACTAGGCCCGCCAGAACAGCGTGCCTCTCATTATGCCCACCCCTGGTCCGGCGATCACAATCGGGTCGGCCCCGGTCCCTCATAGCACATTGCTCCGGCCATTCGCAACGTGCTGCGACGTGACTCTCCCGGAGTTTCCAGGACCCCCAGGAGATGATCTTCGAACCATACTGTCTCCCCAGGTCAGGCCGGTGATTTAGTCTTATTGCCGGGGCAGGCTGGATATGTTTCAGCTGGGTTACGAACTGGATTCAAATCGTCAAAATTCACGGCGCCCGGCCGACCGCTTCCGACTGCATGGGCATGGTTACCCAACGCAATGCCGGGGCGGCCGCCGGACGCAAGGCCGGAGCACCGCGTTGTACAGACTCGGCGCGCTCACGGCGCCGCATTAGCTGACGCTAATGTCATATTCGGCGCCTGCCCGCCGGGACCACCAAGCGGCCGCCACGGGCCCGGACGCTGTTTCGCAAACCGCAACTATGCCAGAGCGGTGCCCGCCATACCAGCCCGGGTGTCCGGCCGCCCCTCGCTCTCCCCGGCGGCCAGCCCGGGGAGGCTGGCCGCACCCCCGGCACCCGCGGCTCCCCGGCCCGGCCGCCGTCCGGGTCGTGATCATGACATTGGCGGGGATCTAATCCCGCCAATGTCATGATCACGATTGGCTGGGCGGCGCATTTCCTGGCCCCGATATAGTTACTGCTGGGTAGCATTGTGTGGCCGATTGGGGCTGGGGCGGGAACGGCTAGACGGCCATAGCCGGGGGACCCGGCAGCCTGGCCGCAGCGCAGGTCGCGGCCGGTCGCGGCGGCCGGCGCCAGCAGGCCGGGGCCGCCCCGCCGTTGGCCAGACCGGACGGTAAGAGAGATTCCCGGTAAACGCGGCAAAACGCGCATGTAACACGGGGGTAATTAGTGCAATTTGCCGGCCCGTAACCCGCGTCACTGCTACGCTCCGTTGCTCCGGGGGGGCCTCCGAAGCTCCTTCGTAGCTGAACGGTCACATTCCGTACTACTTGTTAGGCCTGGACCATGGGGTTGCGTCTCCGGTCGATTCGCCAGAAGATCCTGCTTCTCGTTCTCGTTCCCGTGTTGTCCCTGATCGGGCTCTACATCTTCGCGTTGAGCCTGACGGCCAGGAATGCCATCAACCTGTCCCGGACGAACACGCTGAAGAACGCCACTGCCCTGCCCGCAGGGAACTTCGTGAGTGCCCTCGAGACGGAACGGGTGCTGGCCCTGGTCTACCTGTCCCGGCCGACCGGGGCCAACCTGGCCGCGCTCGAGAACGCCGAGAACAGGACCGGTGCCACCGCGGCCACGATGCGCACCGCACTCACGTCCGGTGCCACCACCGGCAACGCGTCCACCGGTGAGAAAAAGGCCATCACCGTGCTGCTCGGCGACGCGGCCGGGCTGCCCGCGCTGCACAGCCAGATCCGGGCCCAGATCGTAACCCGGGACCGGGCGCTGGCCGACTACAACGTCCTCATCTCGGACAGCTTCACCCTGCTGGAACAGGTGGTACTGCAGGAAACCAACATGAACGTGGGCACCCAGTCGCTCGCCGTGCTGCGGGTCGGCCGGTCCGAGGACCTGCTCGGCCAGGAAGACGCGCTGGTGCTGTCGGACCTGGCCGCCGGGAAGTTCCCGGCCGCCGACCGCCAGCAGTTCACCCAGCTGGCCGGGGCCCGCCGGGTCAGCTACGGCCAGAACCTGGGCGACCTGTCGCCGCAGTACCGCGCCCTGTTCACCCGCAACATCAGCCCGCAGGCGCTGGCCGCGCTGTCCACCCTGGAGAACACGCTGATGGGCGACACGGCCACTAACCGGCCGCCGGCCGTCAGCCCACTCGCCTGGTTGCAGGCCGCCGGGGGGGTGACGGCGGGCATCACCAAGGCCACCACCCAGGCTTCCAACGAGATCACGGCCCAGGCGCGAGGCGACTCGCGCAACACCTACCTGGTCCTGCTGCTGGCGGGCGGTATCGGCCTGGCCGCCGTGGTGCTCTCCATCCTCGTCTCGATCTGGGTGGGCCGCGGGCTGATCCGCGAACTGGCCGCGCTCCGCGACTCCGCCCGCGAGCTGGCCACCAAGCGGCTGCCCGACGTGGTGCGCCGGCTGGCCGCGGGCCAGCACGTGGACGTGCCCGCCGACGCGCCCGCGCTGCCGTCCAGCTCGGTCGAGATCGCCCAGGTCGAAGAGGCGTTCTCCGCGGTGCAGCGGACGGCCGTGGAAGCCGCGGTGGGGCAGGCCCGGCTGCGGCAGGGCATCAGCGACATCTTCCGCAACCTGGCCCGGCGCAGCCAGTCGCTGCTGCACCGCCAGCTGACCCTGCTGGACGGGATGGAGCGCCGGACCAACGACCCGGACGAGCTGGAGGACCTGTTCCGCATCGACCACCTCACCACCCGGATGCGGCGGCACGCGGAGAGCCTGATCATCCTGTCCGGCGACGCCCCGGCCCGGGGCTGGCGCCGCCCGGTCCCGTTCGTGGACGTGCTCCGGGCCGCGGTGGCCGAGGTGGAGGACTACACCCGGATCAAGGTCACTGCCGACACCGGGGCCGCGCTGAGCGGCCCGGCCGTGGCCGACGTCATTCACATGATCGCGGAACTGGCCGAGAACGCGGTCACGTTCTCCCCGCCGAACACCCCGGTGCTGCTGTCCGGCGACGTGGTCGGCCGCGGCTTCGCGGTGGAGATCGAGGACCGCGGGCTGGGGCTGAGCGAGGAGCAGCGGGCCGAGATCAACGAGCTGCTGAGCAACCCGCCACAGTTCGACCTGTCCGGCAGCGACCAGCTCGGCCTGTTCGTAGCCAGCCAGCTGGCCAGGAAGCACAACATCCAGATCTCGCTGCGGACGTCCCCGTACGGCGGCACTACCGCCATCGTGCTCATCCCGAGCACCCTGGTGGTGCCCGAGGAGAGCTTCCGGCAGCTGGGCACCGAGCCCGCCACCGAGTGGCCTATGCAGCTCACCGGCCGGCACGCGGCCCGGGAGGACGCGGGCAGCTTCGGCAGCTGGGCCGAGCCGGCCGCCACGGCCGGCACGTCGGCCCGCCAGTGGGCCGAGGACACCGGGGCCGACGTGTGGGCTGGCGCAGGCGGCAGTGGGCCGAACGGGTACCCGGCGCCGGGCAGTGAGCTGTGGGCGCCAGCCGCCGAACGGGTGCCCGCCGACACCAGGCACCTCGAAGAGGCGCTGTACGCGGAGACGCGGTACCGGGACACGGCACAGCCGGACGGGCTGGCCCACAGCGGGCTGGGCAACGGGCTGGCCGCCCAGGACGACGGCCCCGCCGAACCAGATCTGGACGAGCTCAGCTCGCTGCCCCGCCGGGTCCGCCAGGCCAGCCTGGCCCCGCAGCTGCGGGAGACCGGTTACCCCGCGATGCCCCGCACGGACAGCAGTGCCGGCCCGCCCGCCGGCGAGCTGGACGAGCTGGAGCAGCGCTCCCCGGATCAGGCCAGAAGCACGATCACCGCGATCCAGCGCGGCTGGGAGCGCGGCCGGTCCCTGTTCGACCCCCCGGACAAGAGCCCGGGCCCGCTGCCCAGCAGCGGCCCGTTCCCGGACCTGGCTGAGCCGTCCCCCACCGGGCGGATCGAGACCGACCTGGTCCCGGATGAGCCGGCCACCACCCGGGCGGCGGAAGAGCCAGCGCCCGGCCAGCCAGCGCCCGGCCAGCCAGCGGCCAGCCAGCCAGCGGCCGGCCAGCCAGCGGCCAGCCAGCCAGCGCCCGGCCAGCCAGCGCCCGGCCAGCCAGCGGCCGGCCAGCCGACCGGGCCGGTCGCGGATCCCGGCGGCACCGAGCCGGACGAGGATGCCGCCGGCCCCAGCACTGGTTGAGGACGGGACAGCAGGCAGGACAAGCCAATGAGCGCGACAGGGCAGGAGAACGCCGTGACGACGAGTTCCGCCAATGACCTGGACTGGCTGCTCGATGACCTGGTAGTTCGGGTACCCGACGTGGACAAGGCGGTGATCCTGTCCCGGGACGGCCTGGCCATCGCCGCATCGGGCGCGCTGACCCGGGAGGACGCCGAGCACCTGGCCGCCGTGGCATCCGGGTTCCAGAGTCTGGCCCGCGGCGCGGGCCGGCACTTCGGCGGCGGGCATGTCCGCCAGACCATCGTGGAGATGGACACCGCGTTCCTGTTCGTGACCTCGGCGGGCGAGGGCAGCTGCCTGGCCGTGCTCAGCCCGGCCAGCGCCGACGCCGGCCTGGTCGCCTACGAGATGGCCGTCCTGGTGAAGCGGGTAGGCCAGCACCTGTCGGTGAACCCCCGGCCGACGCTGGCCGGGGAGGGCGCGGACTGAGCTGGCATGCCGTCGCCTGATGATCACTGGCTGGACGAGGAGGCCGGTCCAGTAGTCCGGCCTTACGCGCTGACCCGCGGCCGGACCCGGGCCGCCGGGGAAGCCCTCGACCTGATCGCGATCATCACGGCGGTCCGCGGCGCCCGGGTCGACCCGGCCGAACTGGGTCCCGAGCACCGCGCGGTGCTGCGCTTGTGCCGGCTGCCGACCTCGGTGGCGGATATCGCGGCCGACCTCGACCTGCCGCTCGGCGTGGTCCGCATCCTGCTCGGCGATCTGGGCGAGCTGTCTCTCATCGCGATCCATCACCCGATCCCGCCCGCGCGGCTGCCGGACGCGGACATCCTCAAGGAGGTAGTCGATGGCCTACGCCGGCTCTGACCGGGCCGGTGGCACCGGGCGCATGCCAGTCACGATCAAGATCCTCATCGCCGGCGGCTTCGGGGTGGGCAAGACCACGCTCGTCGGGTCGCTGACCGAGATCCGGCCGCTGCGCACCGAGGAGCCGCTGAGCGAACGGGGCACGGACGTGGACCGCCTCGATGGTGTGGAGCGCAAGTCCACCACCACCGTGGCGCTGGACTTCGGCCGCATCACGATCCGGGAGAACCTGGTCATCTACCTGTTCGGCACGCCGGGCCAGGAACGGTTCTGGTTCATGTGGGACGAGCTGGCCCGGGGCGCGCTGGGCGCGATCGTGCTGGCCGACACCCGGCGGCTGGCCGACTGTTTCGCCTCGGTGGACTACTTCGAGCAGCGCGGCATCCCGTTCGTGGTGGGGGTGAACTGCTTCGACGGCGCCCGGCGCTTCCACAGCGAGTCGGTCCGGTCCGCGCTCGACCTGGATCCCCGGATCCCGATCGTGATGTGTGACGCGCGGCAGCGCGCGTCCTGCCGGGACGCGCTGATCGCCCTGGTCGAGCACGCGCTGCACGTGCTGCGCACCCGCAGCGCGGAGGAGCAGGAGGGAAACCGCACGCCGCAGCCAGCCACGTGACGCGCCGGCGAGGCCGGGCCCGCCGCAGGCGGGTGCTCGCCGAGCCGGCGTTCGGCGCGAAGCGGCGATCGGGGGGTCCGGGGGGTCGTCCCCCCGGGCTAGCACAGCGGCGATCGGGGGGTTCCGGGGGGCATCCCCCCGGGCTAACACAGTCAAATCCGCCAGATCATGACCAGCGCGCAGTCATCGGAGCCACCGCCGCCACCCGCCTTGACCACCCGGACCAGTTCCGCGGCCGCGTCCTGGAAGCTGGCCGCTACCAGCCGGGTGGCCTCGCCGAGCAGCCGGTCGGTCCCCGCGTCGATGTCCCGGCCGGGCGCCTCGACCAGGCCGTCGGTGTACAGCATGAGCGCGTCCCCGGGCCGCAGCGCGCCGTGCGCCGGCACGCAGCGCAGATCGGGCACCACGCCCAGGACGATGCCGCGGGCCTGGGTCACCTTCCAGGTGCCGCTGCCCGCGTCGAACTGGGCGGGCGGCGGGTGCCCGGCTGAGGTCAGCATGTACTCGCCGGTGGTCAGGTCCAGGGCCAGGTGCACGGCGGTCACGAAGCCCTCGGTGGCCGGGCCGCGGCGCAGGTAGGCGTTGCAGGCGTTGAGGAACTCGCCCTGCGGCACCGAGCCGAGCAGGCCGCCGAACGCGCCGGACAGCAGCAGCGCGCGGGTGCCCGCGTCCACCCCCTTGCCGGACACGTCGACCAGCGCCACCTCCAGGGTCTTCCCGTCACACGCGGACACCAGGAAGTCGCCGCCGAACGAGGAGCCGCCGGCCGGCCGGAGCACGGCCGCGGAGCGCCAGCCCGTGGGCAGCGGCGGCATCCGGCCCTGGGCCCGCAGCCGGTCCCGCAGCTCGATCAGCATCCGGTCGCCGCGCAGCCCCTGCACACCGAGCTTCCACCGGGTCCGGGCCAGCACGTCGGCGAACACCCCGGTGATCACCACCGTGGCGATGATGCCCGCCCCGGCCCGGTGGTACAGCGCGTCGTACACCAGCATGACCGCGACCAGCCCGAACAGGATGCGCAGCGCACGCGGCCAGAGCAGCAGGCCGCCGGCCAGCACGGGCAGGATCATCATCCCGGGCGAGAACCACCACTCGGACACGTGCACCGTGGCCACGCCGATGAACACCGTGGCCACGGTGAGCACCGCGGCCATCCGCCGGTTCCGGGTGATGAACTGACGCCGGATCTGGTCGCGCGCCCACGCGGCCGCGGTACGCGCCAGGCGTACGGGACGGGTCAGCGGCCGGGAAACCATGATGGCGGCACTGTATCCGGCCCTCCGCGGTCAGGCACAGGTGAAACTGATTCGCGCAGGCCGGGCCGGGCAAGGTAGGAATGCGAATATGGCAGAGCGCTACCCCATGCGGCCCATCGCGGCGGACGAGTTCGACGCCTTCCACCACGTCACCGAGCAGGCCTTCCACGAGGGGCCGCCGTCCGAGCGGGCCCGGGCCGGGATGCTGAGCCGGACCGAGCTGGACCGTACCCTGGCCGCGTTCGACGGAACCACCCCGGTCAGCAGCGCCGCCATCTACAGCTTCCGGATGTGCGTGCCGGGCGCGCTGGCCGCGGTGGGCGGGGTGACGTTCATCGCGGTGCATCCCGCCTACCGCAGGCGCGGCATCCTGTCCGCCCTGATGCGCCGCCAGCTCGACGACATGCACGACCGGGGCGAGACGCTGGCTGCGCTGTGGGCGTCAGAAGCCGGGATCTACGGCCGGTTCGGCTACGGCCGGGCCTCCCGGCAGGCCAAGTTCACCGTGCACCGGGGCGAGGGCGGCTTCGTTCCCGGCGCCCCGGCCGACCCGCGGCTGCGGCTGCGGGTGGCCGAGCCGCACGCCGTCACGGCCGAGCTGGCCAAGGTCTACGACACGCTGCTGCCCGCCCAGCCCGGCCTGTTCAGCCGGAACGACGCCTGGTGGCGGCGGGTGCTGGCCGACCCGGAGGAAGACCGGCACGGGGGCGGCCCGCTGCGCTGCCTGCTGGCTGAGGACGACGCCGGCCCGCGCGGCTACGCCCTCTACCACGGGCACGGCCGCTGGGACGACGACACGTTCCTGTCCGACTCCCGGCTCGACATCCGCGAGCTGGGTGCGGCCGACCCGGCGGCCAACGCGGCGCTGTGGGCCGATCTGCTGAACCGGGACCTGATCACCGAGACGGTGGCCCGGCTGCGGCCCGAGGACGACCCGCTGCTGCACCTGCTGGCCGACCCCCGGCGGGCCCGCCCGGCGGTGGCGGACGGGCTGTGGGTCCGGGTGGTGGACGTGCCCGGGGCGCTCAGCCTGCGCCGCTACCCGGGCCCGGTCGACGTGGTCATCGAGGTCGCCGACGACTGGTGCC
This sequence comes from uncultured Actinomycetes bacterium, assembly GCA_963834515.1. Classification (GTDB taxonomy): domain Bacteria; phylum Actinomycetota; class Actinomycetes; order Streptosporangiales; family Streptosporangiaceae; genus RYN-230. The sequence continues at coordinate 181,350 of CAWICB010000009.1, forward strand.
CATGGAACCAGGGCCGCTGGCGGCTGACCGCCGGTTCCGGCGAGGTGGCGGCCAGCTGCCAGCGGACCGGCGAGCCGGCTGACCTCATCCTGCCGGTGGCCGCGCTGGGCGCGGCCTACCTGGGCAGTACCCGGCTGGGTACGCTGGCCGGGGCCGGGCAGGTCACCGAACTGCGCTCCGGCACCCTGAACGCGCTGTCCGCCGCGATGACCTGGGACCCGGCGCCGTGGTGCCCGGTGATCTTCTGAAGGGGATGCCATGGCCGGGATGAAGATCACGCTCAGCTCGGCCATGCGGGCCAGGGACGTGTCCCGGCCGCAGCCGCAGCACGACACCGCGGCCCGGGCGGCCGACGCCACGGAGCCCGCCGCCCAGGGCGCGCCCGGCGGCCGCCCGCGCGGCCCGGCCCGCGGGCCGGCCTCGCGCACCGGCCCGGCGGGCCCGCGCCCGGCCCCGGGCACCCCCGCCCCGGCCGCCCGGGATCCAGCCGCCGATTCAGCACCGGGCCAGGGCGTTCGGCAGCAGGGTTCTGGGACCGGGGCGGCGGCGGCGGGCAGCGCGGCGCGGGCGGCCGGCGGCACCGGCCCCGCCGCCAGGGGCGTTAGGGGTCGCTGGGGTTGGCCGGCAGCTGGCCGGTCTTCTCGTACTCCGCGATCATCTGCAGCCGCCGCGAGTGCCGCTCCTCGCCGGAGAACGCGGTCTCCAGGAACACCTGGGCGAAGCCGACCGCGTCCGCGACCGGGTACATCCGGGCGCCCAGGCTGAGCACGTTGGCGTCGTTGTGCAGCCGGGCCAGCCGGGCCGTCTCGGTGCTCCACGCGATAGCGGCCCGGATGCCGCGGACCTTGTTGGCCGCGATGGCCTCCCCGTTCCCCGACCCGCCGATCACGATGCCGAGGCTGCCCGGGTCCGCGGCCACGCCGCTGGCCGCCCGCATCACGTACACCGGGTAGTCGTCCTGCGGCTGGTACGTGGCCGGGCCACAGTCCACCGCCTGGTGGCCGGCTGATTCCAGCCAGTCCACCAGGGCGGCCTTGAGCTCGAACCCGGCGTGGTCAGATCCCAGATAGACGCGCACGGTTGCCAGTCTGGCAGACCGCGCGGTGCGGCGCCCGCCCAGACCGGCTGCCCGGGTGCGTCAGTCGAAGATCGGGTCGCGGGTGCGGCTCCGCTTGAGCTCGAAGAAGCCGTCGGTCTGGGTGACCAGGTTCACCCCGTCCCAGAGCCTGGCCGCCGCCTCGCCGCGCGGGATCGGCGTGACCACCGGGCCGAAGATGGACGTGCCGTTCATCGAGATGATGGGCGTGCCCACCTCGTAGCCGACCCGCTCGATGCCCTCGGCGTGCGAAGCGCGGAGCGCTTCGTCGTACTCGGTGGACTCCATCGCGTCGGCCAGGTCGGCGGGCAGCCCGGCCTCGGCCAGCGCGGCCTCGATGGTGGCCCGGTCCCGCGGCAGCTTCTCGTGATGGAAGCGGGTGCCGAGCGCGGTGTACAGCGGGCCGAGCACGTCAGGCCCGAACCGCTGCTCGGCCGCGGTGGCCACCCGGACCGGGCCCCACGCCTGCTTCATCCGCTCCGCGTACCGCTCCGGCATGTCGGTCTTGCCCTCGTTCAGCACGGCCAGGCTCATCACGTGCCAGCGCACCTGCACCGGCCGGACTTGCTGGACCTCGAGCATCCACCGGGACGTGATCCAGGCCCACGGGCACAGCGGGTCAAACCAGAAATCGACCGGGGTAAGCTCCTGCTCGGTCATGAGGCTCCTTCACTTGGTGGGGGGCTGATTCACCTCACGCTGGGAGCGTGGCGCGCGGGGGTGCGCCTGGCTCTCCTGCTGACAACTGGCCCGCGGCCGACCGCATTCCGCACCGGATGGTGGAAGGATTCCGTGGGTCGCCAAACCGGCCGAACCCGGTGCGGCAAAAATGTGGACACCCAGACATGGAAGGTGCCAGGCAGGTGGCGAACAATCTCACCCGTGACGAGGCCCGTGACCGGCAGCAGCTCCTGGAGGTCCGCTCCTACCAGGTGGAACTCGATCTCACCGGGGGCGGGGAAACGTTTGGCTCGTCCACCGTGGTGCGGTTCCGCTGCGCCACCCCCGGGGCGGGCAGCTTCATCGAGCTGACCGCGCCCGCGGTCCGGGAGATCGTGCTGAACGGCACGCCGGTGCCGCTCGGCGCGTTCGACGGCAACCGGATCGCGCTGGACGGGCTGGCTACCGAGAACGAACTGCGGGTGGTGGCCGACTGCGCCTATTCGAGCAGCGGTGAGGGGCTGCACCGGTTCACCGACCCGGCCGACGGCGGCGTCTACGTGTACTCGGATCTGGAGACGTTCGACGCACACCGGATCTACGCGTGCTTCGACCAGCCGGACCTGAAGGCCACGTTCGAGTTTTCCGTGCTCGCCCCGGACGGCTGGCTGGTGCTGTCCAACATGGCCGCCGACGGTCCCGGCGAGCCGGCCAGCGGCGGCCGGCGCTGGCATTTCCCGCCGTCGCCGCTGATGTCGACGTACATCACCGCGATCGTGGCCGGCCCCTATCACCAGGTCACCAGCGAGCACGACGGGATCCCGCTGGGCATCTACTGCCGCCAGTCGCTGGCCGGCTACCTGGACCCGGCCGAGATCTTCGAGGTGACCAGGCAGGGCTTCGACTTCTACCACGGCGCGTTCGGGGTGCGGTACGCGTTCGGCAAGTACGACCAGGTGTTCGTGCCGGAGTTCAAGGCCGGCGCGATGGAGAACGCGGGCTGCGTGACGTTCCTGGAGGACTACGTGTTCCGGTCCCGGGTCACCGATTTCGCCCGGGAGATGCGCGCCGAGACCATCCTGCACGAGATGGCCCACATGTGGTTCGGCGACCTGGTCACCATGCGCTGGTGGGACGACCTGTGGCTGAACGAGTCGTTCGCGACCTGGGCGTCGGTGCTGGCCGAGTCCGAGGCCACCCGGTGGCGCAACGCCTGGACCACGTTCTGCCAGCTGCAGAAGGCCTGGGCCTACCAGCAGGACCAGCTGCCGTCCACGCACCCGATCGCGGCCGACATCCCGGACATCGCGGCCGTCGAGGTCAACTTCGACGGCATCACCTACGCCAAGGGCGCGTCGGTGCTCAAGCAGCTCGTAGCCTACGTCGGCCGGGACCGGTTCCTGGCCGGGGTGCGGCTGTACTTCGGCCAGCACGCCTGGGGCAACGCCACCCTGACCGACCTGCTGGCCGCGCTGCAGGAGACCTCCGGCCGGGAGCTGTCCGGCTGGTCCAAGGAGTGGCTGGAAACGGCCGGGGTGAACACCCTGCGGCCGGACCTGGTGCTGGACAGCGATGGCCGGATGACCGAGTTCGCGGTGGTGCAGACCGCCCGGCCGGAGCACCCGGTGCTCCGCTCGCACCGCATCGCGGTCGGCCTGTACGACCGGACCGGGGCCGGGCTGGCCCGGCGGCGCCGGGTCGAGGCGGACATCGCTGGCGAGCGCACCGTGCTGCCCGAGCTGGCCGGGGAACGCCAGCCCGACCTGGTGCTGGTCAACGACGACGACCTCACCTACGCCAAGATCAGGCTGGATGAGCACTCGCTGGGCACGCTGATCAGCTCGATCGGCGAGTTCACCGAGTCGCTGCCCGCCGCATTGTGCTGGGCCGCGGCCTGGGACATGTGCCGGGACGCGGAGCTGGCCGCCCGGCACTACATCAGCATGGTCATCGAGCAGGCCGGCACGATCGCCGACATCGGGGTGGTGCAGACCACGTTCCGGCAGGCCTCCGGCGCGGCCCGCCGGTTCACCGACCCGGCCTGGCGGCCCGCGGGGATCGGCGGCTTCATGGCGTCCGGGCTGCGCCGCCTGGCCGAGCAGGCGGAGCCGGGCTCGGACCGGCAGCTGGCCTATCTGCAGGCGTTCGCCGGGGTGGCCACCCAGCCCGCCGACCTCGCGCTGCTGGCCAGCCTGCTGGACGGGTCGGCCCAGCTGGACGGCCTGGTGGTGGACACTGAGCTGCGCTGGCGGCTGCTGCAGCGGCTGGTCAGCCAGGGCGCCGCGGGACTGGCCGAGATCGGCGCGGAGCTGGCCCGGGACGCCACTGACGCGGGTGAGCGGCGGGCCGCCACCTGCCGGGCCGCGGTCCCTGAGGCCGCGGCCAAGGAGGCCGCCTGGCAGGCGATCGTCAGCGGCACGCTGCCCAACGCCACGTTCCGGGCTACGCTCACCGGGTTCCAGGACCCGGATTACCCGGAACTGCTCGCCCCCTACGCGGAGAAGTTCTTCGACGTGGTCGGCGACGTGTGGGCGACCTGGGGCACCGACATGGCCCAGTACTTCGCCAGCAACGGCTACCCGCTGACCCAGATCAGCGAGCGGACCGTGCTGCTGACCGACGAGTACATCGCCCGGGCTGACCCGCCCACCGCGCTGCGCCGGCTGCTCATCGAAGGGCAGGACAGCATCCGCCGGGCGCTGCGCTGCCAGGACCGCGACCGTCAGGCCGGCTGACGATCAGGCCCGCGGCTGGCCGGTCACGGCCCGGGTCACCGTCCGCACCTCCCGCGAGTCGGCCAGGTCGTCGAGGGAGACCGCGCGGCCCTCGCCGTCGCACAGCGGGACACGCCAGTTCGGGTACTCGGTCGTGGTTCCGGGCATGTTCTGCGGGCGCCGGTCGCCGACCGCGTCGGCCAGCGACACGCCGACCAGCACGGCCGGGGTGCGGGCCAGGAACGCGTAGCAGGCCTCGGTGAACGCGGCCGGGCTCGGCCTGATCCCGGCGGGCAGCAGGCCCTCGGCGGCCAGGGCGTCCTGCCAGGCCGTCACGGCCCGCTCAGCTTCGGCTCGTTCGGCCTGGTAGGACCGGGTCAGCAGGCCGAGCCGGGAGCGCAGCTCGACCTGTTCTCCGGTGACGAATGCGCATACCGGTGGCAGGTCGTGGGTGCCGACCATGGCCAGGCAGTTGCGCCGCCACTTGCCGGGTGGCAGTGGGCTGCCGTCCGGCCCGCGCTCGAACCACAGCATCGAGGTGCCCAGCACGCCCCGGCTGGCCAGGTAGTCACGGATCCACGGGTCCACCGTGCCCAGGTCCTCACCGATGGCCAGCGCGCCGGCTGCGGCCGCCTGGCCGGTCAGCACGCCGACCATGGCCTCGTGGTCGTAGCGCACGTACGTGCCCTGGTCGGGCCGCATCCCCGCGGGCACCCACCACAGCCGGAGCAGGCCCATCACGTGATCCGCCCGCAGCCCGCCGGCGTGCCGCAGGCCCGCGCCGATCAGCCCGGCCAGCGGCGCGTAGCCCTGGGCAGCCAGCCGCTGCGGGTGCCAGGGCGGCTGGCTCCAGTCCTGGCCCCGCTGATTGAACTCGTCCGGCGGTGAGCCCACGCTCATCCCGGGGACCAGCACATCCTGCCAGGCCCATGCGTCCGCCCCGCCCGGGTGGCAGCCGACCGCGAGGTCCCGGATGATCCCGGTGCGCATGCCGGCCGCCCGGGCCGCCTGCTGGGCCGCGGCCAGCTGGGCGTCGGCCAGCCACTGCAGCCAGGCGTGGAACCGGGCCTGGCCGGCCAGCCGGGACCGTTCCGCGGCCACGGCGGCGGACCGGGGTGCGTGCAGCGGCCCGGGCCAGGCCCGCCAGTCCGGCCCGTAGATCTCGGCCAGCGCGCACCACAGCGCCCAGTCCTCCAGTGGCTGCCCCTCGCGGGCGCGGTAGGCGTCGAACTCGGCCCGCCGGGCCGCGGTCAGCGGCTGCCGGTAGATGATCTCCAGGGCGGCCCGCTTGGCCCGCCAGACGTCGTCCCGGTCGAGCAGTTCGCTGGTCGCGTTGCGGGTCCGCAGCGGGGCGGCCAGCGAGTCGATGCGCACCCGGTCCCCCGCGGTCAGCGTGCCGTACTCCGGGATGTCCTCGATGCGCAGGTACAGCGGGCTGGTGTAGGCCCGGGTCATCGGCAGGTACGGGGACGCACTCAGCGGGGGCACCGGCTCCACCGCGTGCAGCGGGTTGATCAGGATGAACCCCGCGCCCAGGTCGGAGGCGCTCCAGGTGGCCAGGTCAGCCAGGTCGCCCAGGTCGCCGTGCCCCCAGGACTGCCGGGATCGCACCGAGTACAGCTGGACTGAAAACCCCCACTGACGCTCTGTTAGTTCGGGGGGGCGACCCCCCGGAGCCCCCCGATCGCCGCTACCCGCCGAACGCCGGCTCGGCGGCAGCCCGCCTGCGGCGGGTCCCGCCTCGCCGGCGCGAGGCGCCCGGGTACCGCTCACCGACCAGGGGGGTCGCCCCCCCGGACTTTCGAGCGCACTCACGATGGCGTCGAGCGTCTCGTCGGCTACCTCGACCCGCCGGTCGTGCCAGTCCCGGTAGCTGGTGGCCACGCCGTAGGCCTCGGCCCGGCGCCGCGTCTCGTCGCTCGTCACCCCTCAATGATCGGGCCAATCGGCACCAGACCGCACAATCCTTGACCCGACCCAAACAGTGCGGTGAGTTTGTGGTCACGCGTGACCACAAACTCACCGCACTGCCGAAACTGAGCCGGCTGGGCCGGCTGGGCCGCTAGGCCGCGCGGGGCAGCCGGGGGAACACGGCGCGGCCCAGCCACAGGCCCGCCAGCGCCTGGAGCACCGCGACCAGCAGGGTGGCCGCGATACCGACCGAGGAGTGGGCGGGCAGGCCGGCCAGCGCGGCCACCACCCGGGCCGTGGACCGGACCGCGCCCACCCGCCAGGCCTGCCAGCCGAGCGGGATGGCCCAGCCCAGGGCGGCGACAACCACGGTGGCCAGCAGCGCGGTGCGCAGCCGCCAGCGGCCCAGGTGGCTGGCCACCCCGCCGGCCAGGCCGGCCACGAACGGCATGAACCACCAGCCGATGGCGGCCGCGGCGGCGATCACCGCCACCGTGGCCAGGCAGCCGAGCAGCCACAGCGTCAGCGGGCCGCGGTGCCCGGGCACCCAGGCCGGATAGTGCGGGCCGGGCGGCTTGCGCGGGGCGGACGGCGGGCTGCCCAGCATGCCCAGCCGGTACGCGCCCCGCTTCCCCAGCCTGCGCAGATCAGCCACGGCGACGCTCGCTGGCGAAGGGGACGCGCCGGGCGCGCGCCCTCCGAGTCGGTGACTGGCGGGGGGTGCCGGGGGGTCGTCCCCCCGGGCCAGCACAGCTCATGGGCTGAGCACCCAGCTGATCGGCCCCGGGGTGGTCCCGGTAGCCGACGGCATCGGCAGGTAGCGCAGGTTCCACCAGTCGGCCACCTGATCTTCGTACCACGGCGAGGCCGGGTTCTCACTCTGCCCGCCCGGATAGATACCCTCCGCCGTGTACCGGCCCCGGCCGGTCCACTGCACGATCATCCGCCAGCTCGGCCCGGACCGGGACACCGGGTAGCCGTAGGCAGCGTCCACCGTCCATGAATCGCCGCCCGCCGCCCGCGGCCCGTAGCCCAGCGCCGGGGCCTGGGTCAGCGACGGGAACTCCCGGCTGTGCAGCCGCCCCCAGGTCCAGCTGGCCGGGGCACCTCCCAGCTTCCTGGCCAGGTGGGCGACCGCGGTGCCGAACGCGCTGCGCATTACGTCCGGGGCGGTGCGCGGGTGGCCGCCGGGGGCGGTGAACGCGCTGTTGTGCGGGTCGTCCAGCGTCCACTGCTCCAGCACCTCGTCCAGACTGAACTGGTCTTCCGGCGACGCCTGAAGCCCGGGCCGGTCCTTGTGCACCGGCACGGCGGCCCGGTTCCACCACGGCTGGAACACCGCCGACAGGTAATCGGTCCAGAACGTCCACCACACCGCGGCCGCCGCTGAACTGGCGGTCATCGTTCCTGGCCAGGCGTTAAGCAAATGGACGGCCTGCTGCTCGCTGGCGGTCAGCGTGGCGCCGTGCAGCGCGGCCAGCAGCTTGGGCACGATGCGCAGCGCCAGCGGGTCGGTGACGCTGCCCTGCACGGCCGCGAAGCTGGACGGCGTCATCGCGCGCCGGCCGAGCAGCGAGGAGTAGATCTGGCCGGCCCGGTAGCCGGGGTCGAAGAAGTTCGCGGTGGTGCCGATGTAGTACGGGTACGAGTCGCCCACCGGGCGCTGGTTGGCCGTGGCCACCACGTGCCCAGGCGGGTCGTAGACGTGCGGCTCCGCCGAGTACGGGATCACCCCGGCCACGTCGTCGGCCCCGGTCCCGGGCATCGGCAGCCACGGGTCGCCGTGCCGCAGCACCGGGTAGTAGCCGGCCGAGATGGCGCCGATGTTGCCCCGGTCGTCGGCGTAGACGAAGTTCTGGGTGGGCGCCCGCCAGTTGGCCAGCGCGGCGCGGAACTGGGCCCAGTCGGTGGCCTGGTTGACGGCCAGCAGCGCGGCCAGGTCGGGCGACGGGATGCTGCCCATCCAGTCCACCGACGTGGTCTGGCCAGCCTGGGTCATGACCGGCCCGTGCACGGTGATATCCACGGTGAGCCTGACGGCCGAGCCACCGCGGACCGGGATCGTGTAGTGCACCTGGCGCATCCGCCGCCAGGCGCCGTCCCAGAAGTACTGCCCCGGGCGGCTCTTGCTGGTCCGCTCGGTGTAGAACAGCACGGCCTGGTTCTGCGTGTTGGTCAGTGACCAGGCGATGTGCTGGTTGTGCCCGAGCAGCACGCCGGGCAGGCCGGGCACGCTCACCCCGCTGACGGTCAGGCCGGGCGCGGCCAGCGCCACCTGGTACCAGACCGACGGGATGGTCTGCGGCAGGTGCGGGTCCCCGGCCAGCATGGCCCGGTGGCCGGCCACCAGCGGGCCATTCGCCGCCCACGCGTTGCTGTCCGGGCCGGCGTGGACCTGGCCGGTGGGCAGCGCCGCCACCTGGGCCAGCAGCGCGGCCGCCGCGGTCGCCTCCGCGGCCGGGATGCGCCGCGGGCGGGCTGGCGGCCCGGCGGCGGCGGCGCTGCGGGCGGCCTGGCCAGCGGTGCCGGCGGCCGGGGCAGCGGTGCGCGCGGCCGGGGCAGCGGTGAGCGCTGCCTGGCCGGCGATCGGGGCGATACCAGCCTGGCGGTACGGCCCCGGATCGTAGGGATGCTGCTGGTTCGGCGGCAGGATCGGGAACCAGGCCATGGTCCTGGCCGGGCCAAGGGTCTGGTCCAGCAGCTCGTAGTCCAGCGGTGCGGTGGTGAAGTCCAGCTCCTGGGTGAGATCGCCCTGGATGACCAGGCTGTCCACCGGGGTCCAGCTGGCCGGGTAGACGCCGGCCAGCGAGAACAGGGCCGGCCACTGACCGTCCTTCCGGGTCTGGGCCAGGTAGTCGTTCACCCCGCGCGAGTAGGCCATCAGGGCCTGGGCCGCGGGACTGGCCTTCGGCATCTCGGCCCACTCCTGCTGGGCGGTGCGCAGCAGGCCGAGCCGCAGCTCAAACTTGTCCGAGCCCACCGCGGACGGCCCGGCCAGCTGAGCCAGCCGCCCCTCCCCGAGCCGGCGTTCCAGGTCCATCTCGGCCAGCCGGAACCGGGCGTGCAGGTAGCCGAGGGCCAGGAACAGGTCGTGGTCGCCGGCGGCCCGGACCGAGGGCACGCCGTCGCTGGTGAACGACACCTGGACCGGGTGGGCCAGACCGGGCAGGGTCAGCGTGCCGGACGTGGGCAGGGCGGCACCGGACGCCGAGGTCCACACGCCGTGGGTGGGGTCGAGGGCCGGCCCAGCGCCGGAACCGGGCCGTACCCGAACGCGAGCACGCCGAGCAGCACCGCGCAGACGAGCAGCGGGATCAGTACCCGGATCACCCGCCAGGCCAGCCTGGACACCGACCGGCTGCGCTCCAGCGTCATGTCACCATTCTGGCTGGCTACCACAGCGGCGGATGACGGTCCTTCCACGGCCGGGCCGACTCGAGCTGCGCGGACAGCGAGATCAGGGTGCCCTCCTCGCCCATCCGGCCGGCCAGCATGACCCCGATCGGCAGCCCAGCCGGGTTCCAGTGCAGCGGCACGTTCACCGCGGGCTGCCCGGACACGTTGAACAGCGGGGTGAACGGGGTGAAGTGCTTCTGCCGCTCGAAGTTGGCCGGCGGCGAGACCTCCTCGAAGTAGCCGACCGGCACCGGCGGCGCAGCCAGTGTCGGGGTGAGCACGGCGTCGTAGCCGTTCAGCACGGCCAGCGCGCCGCGGACCACGAACTGGAGGTAGGCCTGCGCGCCGACCAGCTGCTCGGCGGTCACCTGGCGGCCCTGTTCGCGCATGTACCTGGTGAACGGCAGCAACTGGTCTTCCCGGGCCGGGTCCACCGGGACCAGCGTGGCGTGCGCGTACCACAGCGCCTCGAACGGCGGCACCGCGTCGGCGCCGAACGGCATGTCCAGGTCGACCACCTCGTGGCCCAGGCTGGCCAGCAGCTCGCTGGCGTCCTGGTAGGCCGCGGCGCAGTCCGGGTGCACCGTCCCATCGCCAACCGGGTGGCGGAGGATCCGGCCGATCCGCAGCCGCCCGGGCGGCCGGGTGGCATAGCCGAGGAAGCTCTCCCCGGGGGGCAGCGGCGGCTGGGTGTACATGTCGCCGGGCAGGTTCCCGCTCATCACGTCCAGCAGCAGCGCCGCGTCGGCCACGGTGCGCGCGATCGGCCCGTCGATGCCCAGGCCGAACAGGTCCGGCACGAGCGGGGCGCCGGAGATCCGGCCGCGCGTCGGCTTGATCCCGAACAGGCCGCACACGCTGGACGGGATCCGGATCGAGCCGCCGCCGTCACTGCCCTGGGCGGCCGGGGCCAGGCCGGCCGCCACGGCCGCGGCCGCACCGCCGCTCGAGCCGCCTGCTGACCGGTTCAGGTCCCACGGGGTCCGGGCCGGCGGGCCGACCGCGGTCTCGGTGTAGCACGGCAGGCCGAACTCGGGCGTCGCCGTCTTGCCGGTGATGACCGCACCGGCCGCCCGCAACTGCGCGGTGACGTAGTCGTCGGTGTCCGGGACGTTGTCCGCGAACACGGCCGAGCCCAGCGTCTGCCGCACCCCAGCCACCATGTTCAGGTCCTTGATCGGGATGGGCACGCCGGTCAGCGGGGGCAGCGCGCCGGGCTGATCCGCCCGGGCCACCGCCTTCTCGGCCGCGGCCGCCTGATCGCTGGCCAGTTCCGCGGTTACGGTGTAGAACGCGCCGACGGTGGCGTTCAGCCGCTCGATCCGGTCCAGGTAGTGCGCGGTGATCTGCACGGGTGACAGCTCACGCCGGCGGATAGCGGCGGCCAGCTCAGTCACGGTGAGATCGTGAATCTCAGTCACGATTCCGCACCGTAGTCTGGTTGGCCGCGCCGGTCCAGAAGCGGCCGCGCCGGGTGCCACCCGCGTGTCACGTGTTGTTCCCGGGCGGCTACGCATCGCGTCAGTTACGCTCGGGACCGTGGATGAGCCGGACATGGCCGATCCGGTCGGCCCGGTGGGCCCCGCTGGGCCCATGAGCGCCCCTGGGCCGGTGAGCGCGGCCGGGCCGGTGAGCGCGGACCAGGCGGGTGATTCCGGGGTGGCCGGCGGCCCGCCGGGCGGTGCCCGGCCCAGCGCTCACCCGGCTGGCGGTGACCAGCCTGGCGGTGACCAGCCTGGCGGTGAGCGGGTGCCCGGTACCCGGCTCGCGCTGTCCAGCCTGATGGCCGACCCGCGGATGCCAATCTGGGTCCGCCGCGCCGTGCTGTCGGCGGCGGCGGGCATCGTGGCTGGGGTGCTGCTGGACTGGCGGTTCGGGCTGACCGCGGCGGTGGTGCTGGCCATCCTCGACACCGTGCACCGGTCCCGGACCACCGCGGTGATCCCGGCCGCGGTCCGGGTGACCTCGGCCCAGCGGCGCACCCGGCGGCGGCTGCGGCGGTTCAAGCGGGCGGGCTACCGGACGCTGCACACCCGCGCCGTGCCCGGCAGCAACTGCATCATCGATCATCTGGTGATCGGGCCGGCCGGGGTGTTCGCGATCGACTCGGAACGCTGGGACCGGCGGCTGCCGGTCCGCGCCACCCAGGGCGACCAGCTGTTCCACGGCCCGTACAGCCAGACCGGGCGGCTCCGGCACGCGCAGCTGGAAGCGGCCGAAGCGGCCCGGCTGATCAGTACCGGGCTGGGCCGCACGGTGCGGGTCCGGCCTGCCATGGTGATCTACGGGCCGACCGTGCCGTGGACAGTGGCCCGGATCAGCGGGGTGGACGTGTTCGGCGGGCGGCGGCTGCGCCGGTACCTGCGGACCCAGGCCCGGGCCAGCCGGGCGCAACGGCTGGACCAGCCGGATGTCGAGCGGATCCGCGCCGCCGCCGAGCGCGCCCTGCCCGCGCGCTGAACCAGAGCGGAGCGCGCCCGGCCCGCGCGCTGAACCAGAGCGGAGCACGCCCGGCCCGTGCGCTGAGCCAGGACCGCCTGGCTGGCCGGCTGATCACCTTCCCCGCCGCGGCAGGCCGCGCCGCCGGTACGCTGAAGCATCTAACAGTCGCGAGGGGAGCAGGTCATGCCACCGCTTCGGTCCCGGACGGTCACCCACGGCAGGAACATGGCAGGCGCACGGGCGCTGCTACGGGCGACCGGGGTAGCCCGGGAGGACATCGGCAAGCCGATCGTGGCCGTGGCCAACAGCTTCACCGAGTTCGTCCCCGGCCACGTGCACCTGCGCGAGGTCGGCCAGGTGGTAGCGGACGCGGTGCGGACCGCGGGCGCCGTGCCCCGCGAGTTCAACACGATCGCGGTGGACGACGGAATCGCCATGGGGCACGGCGGCATGCTCTACTCGCTGCCCAGCCGGGAGCTGATCGCCGACTCGGTCGAGTACATGGTCAACGCGCACTGCGCTGACGCGCTGGTCTGCGTGTCCAACTGCGACAAGATCACGCCCGGCATGCTGATGGCCGCGCTGCGGCTGAACATCCCCACCGTGTTCGTGTCCGGTGGCCCGATGGAGGCCGGCCGGGTCCAGCCGGGTGACGTGACCGAGTCCGGCGACCCGGAAAAGCTGGACCTGATCAACCCCATGATCGCGTCGGCCGACCCGAACGTGTCCGACGATCAGCTCGCCGTCATGGAGGAGAACGCGTGCCCGACCTGCGGGTCGTGCTCCGGGATGTTTACCGCCAACTCGATGAACTGCCTGACCGAGGCGATCGGGCTGGCGCTGCCCGGCAACGGCACCACGCTGGCCACGCACGTGGCCCGGCGCGCGCTGTTCGAGCGCGCTGGCGCGCTGACCGTCGAGCTGGCCCGGCGGTACTACGAGGACGGCGACGAGTCGGTGCTGCCGCGGTCCATCGCCACCCGGGACGCGTTCGAGAACGCGATGGCGCTGGACGTGGCCATGGGCGGGTCGACCAACACGATCCTGCACCTGCTGGCGGCCGCGCATGAGGCGCGCGTCGGCTTCGGGCTCAAGGAGATCGACGAGCTGTCCCGCCGGGTGCCCTGCCTGTGCAAGGTCGCGCCGAGCAGCGACCGCTACCACGTCGAGGATGTGCACCGGGCCGGCGGCATCCCGGCCATCCTCGCCGAGCTGGACCGGGGTGGCCTGCTCAACCCGCAGGTGCACACGGTGCACAGCGGCTCGCTGCGCGAGTTCCTGGACACCTGGGACCTGCGCTCCCCCACGGCCAGCGACGACGTGGCCGAACTGTTCCACGCCGCTCCCGGCGGGGTGCGCACCACCCGGCCGTTCTCCCAGGCGTCCCGCTGGTCCAGCCTGGATCTGGACCGGGAGGCCGGCTGCATCCGGGACGTGCCGCACGCGTACACCCGGGACGGCGGGCTGGCCGTGCTGTACGGCAACCTGGCCCCGGAGGGCGCCATCGTCAAGACGGCCGGCGTCCCGGAGGGGCTGTGGCGGTTCTCCGGGCCGGCCAAGGTGTTCGAAAGCCAGGAGGCCGCCGTCGAGGGCATCCTGGGCGGCCGGGTCGAGCCGGGTGACGTGGTGGTCATCCGGTACGAGGGGCCGAGCGGCGGGCCGGGCATGCAGGAGATGCTTTACCCGACCAGCTTCCTCAAGGGCAAGGGCCTGGGCCGGGCCTGCGCGCTGGTCACCGACGGCCGGTTCTCCGGCGGCACGTCCGGGCTGTCCATCTGCCATGCGGCGCCGGAGGCCGCGGCGGGCGGGGCGATCGCCCTGGCCCAGGACGGCGACCAGGTCGACATCGACATCCCGGCCCGGTCGCTGGAGCTGGTGGTGCCGGGCACCGAACTGCGCCGCCGCCGGGAGCAGGTCCTGGCCGCGCTGGGCGGCTACCGGGCCGCGAACCGGGACCGCCCGGTGAGCGAGGCGCTCCGGGTCTACGCGGCGCTGGCCACCTCGGCCTCCACCGGTGCGGTCCGGGACATCGGCAGGCTCGGCGGGGCCACGGCCGGGGGGACGGCGGCCGGCGGGGCCGCGGCCGGGGGGACGGCGGCCGGCGGGACGGCGGCCGGGGGGACGGCAGCCGGGGGGACGGCAGCCGGCGGGACGGCGGCCAGCGGGCCCGGCCGGTGACCGTGACGCTGGACATTCCCTAGTGGCCGCGGCACGTGACTGGGTCGGTGGTGCGCGGCCGCGCACCCTGCCCGCGGCGGTCGTCCCCGTCGCAGTGGGTTCAGGCGTCGCGTTCGGGTATGGCCATTTCTCGCTTTGGCGGGGGGTGCTGGCCCTGATCGTCGCGCTGGCGCTGCAGGTCGGGGTGAACTACGCCAACGACTACAGCGACGGAGTCCGCGGCACCGACGAACAGCGGGTCGGCCCGGTCCGCCTGGTCGCGGCCGGGATCGCGCCGCCGCGCCAGGTCCGGGCGGCCGCGCTGGCCTGCTTCGCGGTGGCCTGCGTGGCTGGTTTGGTGCTGGCCGCGGTGACGTCCTGGTGGCTGATCCTGCTCGGCGCCGCCGCCGTGGCCGCGGCCTGGACCTATACCGGCGGGCGGTATCCGTACGGCTACCACGGCTTCGGCGAGATCGCGGTGTTCGTGTTTTTCGGGCTGGCCGCGGTGGCCGGAACTACCTATGTCGAGATGCGCTCTTTGCCCTGGCTGGGAGTGGCTGCGGCGCTACCGGTGGGCCTGCTGGCCTGCGCGCTGCTGGTCATCAACAACTTGCGGGACATCCCGTCCGACACCGTGGCGGGCAAGCAGACGCTGGCCGTGCTGCTTGGTGACTCCCGGACCCGCGCGCTGTATATCGCGTGCGCTCTGATCCCGTTCGCGGTCGCAGCGGCCATGGTGGCCGCCCGGCCGCTGGCTCTGCTCACGGTGGCCGCGCTGCCGCTCGCGGTGACCCCGGTGCGCTCGGTGCACGCGGGTGCGGCCGGGCCGGCGCTGATCGGCGCGCTGGGCCGCACCGGCCGCCTGCAACTGGCGTTCGGCGCGCTGCTCACCGTGGGGCTGGCTGTCCGCCTCTGATCGCCGCTCAGCGGCGACCACGATCATGAAGCGCCGGGGGACTACGGGCTGGAACCGCCCGCCCCGGGCCGGGGCGGGCGGGCCAGGGCGACCCAACGGTGTCAGACGCGGCGGCTGACCCGGCGGGCGGTACGGCGGCCGGTCCGCCTGGCAACTCTGCGTGATCCGAACATCTTGTCCTCCATCGTGATGTGCTCTGCCGACTAGGGTAGAACGGTGCTGAACGTGGCGTGCCAGCCTGGATCAGCCCGCGTTCGCGGCCGTCTCCATCTGGTGCAGCTCATTGGCCTCGGCCTCGGACAGCAGGCCGATCTCGACCAGATCGAGCGGGCTGATGAAGCCGTCGCTGATCCGGAAGCCGCCGGCCCGGGCGACCGCGTCGCGCAGCGGGACGGCCCAGTGGTGCTCGATCAGGACCAGCGCGGCGGCAGAGTCGTTCGGGATGTCCTCGATGACGTCCCATTCGGCCGCGTCGTCGAACACCGTCACGCCGTCTTCCGCGGCTGCCTCGGCCCCGGCCAGGGCACCTTCCGCCGCGCCCTCTTCGCCGTCGATGCCCAGCCCGACCAGCGCGCCGATCTTGCTGCCCAGCTCGATCGCCTCGTCCTGGGTCAGGTTGCTGAGGTGCTCCACCTCGATGTTGCCGTCGGCGTCCTTGTACACGGCCATCGAGTCGATGACCCGGACCATATCGCTCTCCCGCAGCCGCTCCAGCTCGGCGATGATCTCACCGTGGAAGTCCGGGTGAGTGAACCCCAGGACGATCAGCTGCACTGGACCTATTGCCATTGTTTGCGCCTCCTTGTTCCGCAGGCGCCCGGTGCCGGTGCGCCCATCGCGGACCCGGCCGCCGCACCGCCTCCGGCAGCACTCCCCGGCCCTGCTGTCCATCCCAGACGATGCCGCCCGCAGGCCGGGCCCGCATCACCCTCGGCGGGGGATGCCCAGCCAGCCGCACGCCGGGACCCGCCACCGGCCTGCCCCCGGGCGCCCGGCGGCACGGCCGCCGGCTGGATCAGCGCTTGTCCGCGGCGGCACCGTTGGCCGTCGGCGCCTGATCCAGGACCGGAGCCGGGTCCAGCACCGCAGCCGGGTCCAGCACCGGAACTTGATCTGGCCCGGAAGCCCGATCCAGCGCCGGGTCCTGATCCAGCGCCGGGTCCTGATCCAGCGCCGGGTCCTGATCCGGCCCGGAAGCCTGATCCGGCCCAGCCGCCCGATCCAGCGCCGGAGCCTGACCCGGCCCGGCGGCGTGATCGGGCAGCGCGGCCGGATCCAGCCCGGCGGGGGTGCGGCCCGGTGCGGCCCGCTGCCCCGCGCCATCGCCCGCGGCACCGCCGGCCCCTTCGCCCGCGCCACTGAATGCGCCGCTGAGCGTCTTGAGCGCCGTGGTCACCTCACTGGGGATGACCCAGAACGTGTTGCCCTCGGCCTGGGCCAGCTGCGGCAGCGTCTGCAGGTACTGGTAGGCCAGCACCTTCGGGTCCGCGTCACCCTCGTGCACGGCGCGGAATACGGTGCCGATCGCCTGGGACTGGCCCTCGGCCCGCAGGATCTGGCCCTGCCGGTCCCCTTCGGCGCGCAGGATCTGGCTCTGCTTCTCGCCCTCCGCGGTCAGGATCTTCGACTGCCGGACACCCTCGGCGGTGAGGATCGCAGCGCGCTTTTCCCGCTCGGCCCGCATCTGCTTCTCCATCGCGTCGATGACGCTCTTCGGTGGGTCGATGGCCTTGATCTCCACCCGGGTGACCCGGAGCCCCCATTTGCCCGACGCGTCGTCGAGCACGCTGCGCAGCATCGTGTTGATCTTGTCGCGCGAAGTCAGGGTTTCCTCGAGGTCCATGTTCCCGATCACGCTGCGCAGCATGGTCGCGGTGATCTGCTCGATGGCCTGGATGTAGTTGACGATCTCGTAGTCGGCCGCCCGCGGATCAGTGACCTGGAAGAACAGCACCGTGTCGATGCTCACCACCAGGTTGTCCTCGGTGATCACCGGCTGCCCCCGGAAGGCCACCACCTGCTCCCGCAGGTCGATGAGCGGCTTGACCCGGTCCACGATGGGGACGATGAAGTTCATCCCCGGCTCCAGCGTCTTGCGGTACCGGCCGAACCGCTCCACGTTCCGGGCCCGTGCCTGCGGCACGATCCGGACCGTCCGGCTGACCACGATGAGGACCAGGATGACCGCGACCAGCGCGGCCACGAGCCCCGCAAGTTCCATGACTACTCCCGAGGATGAACAAGTGCGGTGGCGCCCTCGATCGCGAAGACGTCGACGGTCGAGCCCACGGGGATGACCTGGGACTCGTCATACGGGCGGGCGGACCACAGCTCGCCCCCGATGCGGACCTGCCCGCCATCGTCCGAGACTTCCGCGATGACCTTGGCGGACCGCCCGACCAGGGCTGAGGTCCCAGTGCGCAGCGGCGGCGGCTGCTTGATGTGCCGGACAGCGATCGGCCGGACCACGCCCAGCCCGGCGCCCGCCGCGGCGGCGAACGCGATCAGCTGGAACGGCAGCCCAGCACCCAGCGCGCCGGTTACGGCGGCGACCACCGCGCCCACCGCGATCAGCCCGAAGGCCAGGGTCGTGGTCATCACCTCGGCCACGCCCAGCACCGCGGCCAGGATCAGCCAGACAATCCACGACCCCATAGCTACTCCCGGGGCGGGAGCGGCGGCCTGCACGGGCTGCGCAGCCTACGCCCGTCCTCTATCTGACAGTAACCCCGCCACAACCCAAACCGCACCTGCCGAACGCCTCTTCGCGGCCGGCCACCCGCCGCCGGCCTGGCTACGCGCTAGGTGCGCTCGAACTCGAGGACCCGCCAGGGCAGCACGCCGGTCAGCGGGGTGTCCCGGACCAGGGTGTAACCGGCCGGGCCGAGCAGCGCCTCGTGCTCGGCCCGGGTCCGTTCCCGGCCGCCGACCGCCATCATCATGATCAGGTCCATGAGGTGGGCCACGGATGGTTCCGGGCCGTCCGGGAGGAGCTGGTCGATCACCATCAGGCCGCCCCCGGGCTGGCTGGCCCGGGCGCAGTTGCCGATGATGGTGCGCGCCTGCTCGTCGGCCCAGTTGTGCAGCACGTGGCAGATCACGTGCAGGTCACCCTGGGGCACGTCACGCAGGAAATCACCGGGAACCAGCTCGACCCGGCGGGCCACCCCGGTTCCGGCCAGGTAAGCCGGCGCCGCGGCCAGCGCTTCCGGCCGGTCCAGCAGCACCCCGGTGGCATCCGGGACGGCCTGGAGCAGGTAGCCGAGTAGGGTGCCCTGGCCGCCACCGACGTCCACGATGCGGCCCCCGGCCAGTGGCCGGAACTCGGCCCTGGCCAGCTCTGACACCAGGATGAGAGTGGCCCGGCCCATACCCTGGGCGAACCATGCGGCCTCCTCGGGGTGCGCGGCGTAGTAGGCGAACACACCGCCCGGTGCGGCCGGATTGACCGGCACCGGATCCTGTACGACGTCCGCGGTCCGCCCGAAGCTGGCCCAGATCGGCGGGCCGAAAAACCCGATGGCCAGGGCCCGGGCCGAGCCGTCCACGTCCGAGCGGAGCAGCTCACCGTCCGGGGTGAGCGTGTACCGGCCCGCGGTGTCCTGGCTGACCAGCCCGTAGGCCGCCGCCGCAGCCAGCAGCCGGCGCAGCGGCCGGCTGCCGCGCCGGCCCGGGTGGCCAGCTCGTCCACGGCCAGCGGGCCGCCGGCCAGCTGATCCGGCACCCCGAGCCGGGCCAGCGCCGAGGTGACCTGCGACGTCATCATGCCTTCCAGCAGCCGGCCGACCCGGCCACCCTGGTCACCGAGCAACGCACCGTACAACGACAGCTCGTCGGCCACGCCGTCTCCCTTCGGGTCGGCTCCAAGTCCAGCCGAGCCACCCGGGCGGTGTAAATGACCAGCACGGTCAGCGGACCGTCCCCCTGCCATTCACACCGGAGGACCTGAACCGGAATTATGGACCCCATCAAACGCCGGAGGGATGACATGACCGAGCCAGCCCAGCTGTCCTATAGCCAGGGAACCGCGCAGCAGACCTTGCTGGGCGAGACGATCGGCGCCAACCTGACCCGGGTCGCCGCCGCGTTCGGTGACCGGGAGGCGGTGGTGGACGTGCCGGCCGGCCGGCGGTGGACCTATGCGCAGCTCCACGCCGACACTGACGTGCTGGCCCGGGGCCTGATCGGCGCCGGGATCCGGGCCGGTGACCGGGTCGGCATCTGGGCGCCGAACTGTGCCGAATGGGTGCTGCTGCAGTACGCCACGGCCAAGGCGGGCGTGATCCTGGTCAACATCAACCCGGCCTACCGCAGCCACGAGCTGAGCTACGTACTCCGCCAGTCCGGGGTCAAGCTGCTGGTCAGCGCCGAGTCGTTCAGGTCCAGCAACTACCGGGCCATGGTGGAGGACGTCCGTGGCACGCTGCCCGCGCTGGAGCGGGTCATCTACCTCGGCTCGGCCGACTGGGACGAGCTGTTCGTGGTCGGCCGGATGCCGATCGCGGGTGGCGGCGATGAGCTGGCCGACCGGCAGGCCACGCTGTCCTTCGACGACCCGATCAACATCCAGTACACCAGCGGCACCACCGGGTTTCCCAAGGGCGCCACGCTGTCCCACCACAACATCCTGAACAACGGCTTCTTCATCGGAGAGGGCTGCCGCTACACCGAGCAGGACCGGGTGTGCATCCCAGTGCCGTTCTACCACTGCTTCGGCATGGTGCTCGGCAACCTGGCCGCCGTCACGCACGGGGCGGCCATCGTGATCCCGGCCCCCGGGTTTGATCCGGCAGCCACCCTGCAGGCGGTGGCCGCGGAGCGGTGCACCTCGCTGTACGGGGTGCCCACCATGTTCATCGCCGAGCTGGCCCTGCCCGGCTTCGCGTCCTATGACCTGTCTTCGCTGCGCACCGGCATCATGGCCGGGTCACCGTGCCCGGTCGAGGTGATGAAGCGCGTGGTCAGCGAGATGAACATGTCCGAGGTGACGATCTGCTACGGGATGACCGAGACGTCCCCGGTGTCCGCGCAGACCCGGGCCGACGACGACATGGAACGCCGGGTATCCACCGTGGGCCGGGTGCACCCGTACGTCGAGGTGAAGATCGTGGACCCGGAGACCGGCCTGACCGTGCCCCGCGGCGCGACCGGCGAGATGTGCACCCGCGGCTACTCGGTGATGCTCGGCTACTGGGACGACCCGGAGCAGACCAGCCACGTCATCGACCAGGCGCGCTGGATGCACACCGGGGACCTGGCCGTGATGGACGAGGCCGGGTACCTGAACATCGTCGGCCGGATCAAGGACATGATCATCCGGGGTGGGGAGAACGTCTACCCACGGGAGATCGAGGAGTTCCTGTACAGCCACCCGGCGATCGAGGACGTCCAGGTCATCGGGGTGCCAGACGCCAGGTACGGGGAGGAGATCTGCGCCTGGATCAAGCTCCGGCCCGGTCAGCAGCTCACCGACGAGGAGCTCCGGGAGTTCTGCACCGGCCAGATCGCGCACTTCAAGGTCCCGCGGTACCTGCGGATCACGGCCGAGTTCCCGATGACGATCACCGGCAAGGTACAGAAGTTCAAGATGCGCGAGACGTCCATCACCGAGCTCGGCCTGGAGGGCGCCGCCAGCACCGAGACCGCCTGACCCGCACCGGGACCGGAATGAGTTCTTTTCACGTATCCGGCCCGGACAAAAGGGGACGAATCACCCCACGGACCGCACCCGGATCCGTGACGAGAGACGCCGAGAGCTGGGATCAGCGCGGTTGGTGGGGCTGGTGGTTGATGAGCCCCGGAGGGGTCCTACTTTATGTATTGGGATGTGCGCGATACGTGATGGGTGTCAGGGTGGGCGTGCACTGGGGCGGCGGTTGGTCATGGGACTGGGCCGCGGATGAGAGTCTGGGGCAGCAGGTTGATGCCGTGCCGGCCGGATACCCGTCCCGGGCCAGGTGGCCAGGCAGCAACCGGGCCTGGCTCGCCGCGGCCGTGGCCGGCGGGTCACTGCTGGCCGCCGCCTGCTCGGCGTCCCCCCGGCCGGCGCCGCCCGCTCACCGCAGCAGCCCGGCCCGGGCACCCGCGGTAGCAACAGCGCCGGCCGCGCGGGCCGCGGACGCCCCCCGGCTGCGGGTCGTCCCGGCCCCGTACCAGCTCCCGTCCGGAGTGTCCCGGGAAGTCGTGCTGCCGCGCGGCCCGGACCTGCTCATCCTGGGCGGGCTGACCCAGCAGTCGGCGGCCAGCGCCGCGATCACCGTGCTCAACCCGGTTACCGGCAGCACGACCGCGGCGGGCCGGCTGACCGCGCCCACCCACGACGCGGCCGGGGCCACGCTGTCCGGCCGGGACTTCGTGTTCGGCGGCGGGAGCCAGGCCGGCCTGGCCACCGTGCAGGAGATCAGCGGCCGCCACGCAGCCACTGTGGCCAGGCTGCCCGGGCCCCGGTCCGGCCTGGCCGCGGTGACCATCGGTGCTACCGCGTACCTGCTGGGCGGCTACACCGGGGCGGGTTATGCCGCGGACGTGCTGGCCACCACGGACGGCCGTCATTTCCGCACCGTGGCCCGGCTGCCGGTGCCGGTGCGCGACGCGGCGGTGGCCACGCTGGGCCACCAGCTCTGGGTGTTCGGCGGGCTGGCCAGCAGCGGCCCGACCCGCGACATCCAGCGCATCAGCGTGCCCGGCAGCACCCAGCGTGGCCGCCAAGCCACCACCGTGGCTGGGCGGCTGCCCCGGCCGCTCACCGGGGCGGCGGCCTTCACCCTGGGCGGGACGCTGTTCATCGCGGGCGGCCAGGCCAGCTCACCGGCACGGGCGGGCCAGGCGGCCGCGGCGGCCGGGACCCCGGTCAGCGGCCAGGTGCTCAGCTACCACCCCGGCCAGGCGGTCACGGTGGCGGGCCAGCTGCCGGTCCCGGTGGCCAACGCCGCAGTGGCGGTGACCGACGGCACGGCCTTCCTGGTCGGCGGGGACGACGGGGTCCGCCCGGTGCCCGCCGTGACCCGCATCCAGCTGGCCAAGGACCCGCCAGCCGGCGGGCAGGCCGCCCAGCAGGCCACAGCACCGTGGCTGAGGACGCCGCTGAGCGGCAGCCACCTGATGCCCGGCTCGGACCCCGCAGCGCTGCCAGGCGACGTCCTGATCGCCGACCATAAGAACAACCGGCTGCTCATCGTCGATCCGCAGGGCCGGATCCGCTGGCAGTTCCCGCAGCCGGGGGACCTGGCCCACGGCCAGACGTTCCCGGTCCCGGACGACGCGTTCTTCTCCCCGGACGGCCAGGACATCGTGGCGACCGAGGAGGACGCCTCAGTCATCAGCGTGATCGACATCGCCAGCCACCGGATCGTCTACCGGTACGGCGTCCCGTGGCACCCCGGGTCGAGCGCGAACCACGTGTCCAACCCCGACGACGCGATGATGCTGCCCAGCGGCAGCCTGATCACCGCGGACATCAAGAACTGCCGGGTGCTGCTGATCCGGCCGCCAGCGCATGACCCGCAGCGGGTCATCGGGCAGGCCGGCTACGGCTGCTGGCACAGCCCGCCGGTCACCTGGGGCAGCCCGAACGGCGCGTTCCCGATGACCAACGGCAAGTACCTGGTTACCGAGATCAACGGGGACTGGGTGGACGCGCTGAGCCTGTCCGGCCACGTGTCCTGGTCGGCCAACCCGCCAGGCGTCGCCTACCCCTCGGACAGCAATGAGATCTATCCCGGCCGCTACCTGACCGTGGACTACTCCGCTGCGGGCCAGGTGGTGGAGTTCTCCGCGTCCGGCCAGCGGCTCTGGCGGTTCGGCGGGCTCAATCACCCGTCGCTGGGCCTGCCGCTGCCCAACGGGGACATCCTGGTCAATGACGACTTCAACGACCGGGTCATCGTGATCGACCCGGTGACGAACCGGATCGTCTGGCAGTACGGCCATAAAGGGGTCGCCGGCACCGCGCCGGGCTATCTCAGCGACCCGGATGGCGTCAACCTGACCCCGCCCAACTCACTGGACATCACGCACGCCGCCACCATGGGCGGGCCGTAGCGCCAGGTCAGCGATACCCCGGGTAGAGCTGGCTGGAGGGCACCACGCGCACCCCGAGCGGGACCAGCGAGATCGGGATGATCTTGAAGTTGGCCAGGCCCAGCGGGATGCCGATGATGGTGATGCAGAGCAGGATGCCGGTGACCAGATGACCGAGCGCCAGCTCCCAGCCGAACAGGATGATCCAGATGATGTTCCCGATCAGCGAGCCGATGCCGGCCCCCCCGCGCCGCTCGATACTCCGGCCGAACGGCCACAGCACGTAGCCGGCGATGCGGAACGCCGCGATCCCGAACGGAATCGTGACAACCAGGAAGAACAAGACAAAGCACAGCAGCCCGGCGATCACGTACGCGATCGCCATCCAGAACCCGCAGAGCACCAGCCAGATGATGTTCAGGATGAATCTGAGCATGTCCACCCCCCGGTGGGCTGCGGCCGGTTGACCGTTCTGCCTTACCCGCTACCGTATCTCAAGCCTGGCTGAGCAGCACCGATGTGGCATTGGCCACATCCTGCACGGCCTGCTCGAAAGCCTCCGCGTTGTGCTTGGCCGGGCGCTGGAACCCGCTGATCTTCTTCACGTACTGCCGCGCCGCCGCCTCGACGTCCTGGTCAGTGACCTGCTCGGCGTACGGCGGGCGCAATGTCTTGATGCTGCGGCACATGGTGAAGATTTTATCGGGGGCAGGGGGGCGCAGCACGCGCGGCCGGGCCCGGGCGCGCCGCAGGCGTGTTCCGGCCGAGCCGCGTTCGGCGCGCAGCGGCGATCGGGGGTCCAGGGGGGCGCCCCCGCGGACTAAAGAGACTAGAAGAGCAGGGGTTCGAGGCCGAACGTCAGGCCGGGGGGCAGCGTGGCCAGCTGGCGGATGGCGAGCAGCACACCGGGCATGAACGAGGCCCGGTCCAGCGAGTCGTGCCGGATGGTCAGCGTCTCACCGTGCCCGCCCAGCAGCACCTCCTGGTGGGCGACCAGGCCGGCCAGCCGGACCGAGTGCACATGCACCCCGTCCAGCTCGGCGCCCCGGGCGCCCTCGGCCGCGGTGGTGGTGGCGTCCGGCGACGGGCCCAGCCCGGCCCCGGCCCGGGCCGCGGCGATCAGCGCCGCGGTCCGGGCCGCTGTCCCGGACGGGGCGTCCAGCTTGGCCGCGTGGTGCAGCTCGATGATCTCGGCCGACTCGAAGAACGGGGCGGCCTGCGCGGCGAACCGCATCATCAGCACCGCGCCGACCGAGAAGTTGGCCGCGATCAGCACCCGCACCGACGGCGCCGCGGCCAGCCACTCCCGTACCTGGGCCAGCCGGGCCTCGTCGAACCCGGACGTGCCGACCACCGTGTCCAGCCCGTGGCTGATGCACCAGTGCAGGTTGTCCATGACCACACCGGGATGGGTGAAGTCGACGACCACCGCGCAGCCGGCCAGGTCCTCCCGCGGGTCCCCCGCGTCCACCCCGGCCACGACCTCGAGGTCGTCCGTGGCGGCCACCGCCTGGCGCACCGCGCTGCCCATCCGGCCCTGCGCGCCGAGCACCCCGACCTTGATCATCGCGCCCCGCTTCCCGCCTCCGGTGGCGTGCTAGCCGAGCACCCCGGCGAACACCGCACTGTCATCGTAGGGCCCGACCACCGACAGCACCTGGGGCTGGGTGAGGATGTCCGCGGCCACCGCGCGCACGTCGTCGTGGCTGACTGCCTCGACCGCGGCCAGGATCTCGTCCACCGGCTCCAGCCGCGGGTAGACCAGCTCCGACTTGCCCAGCCGGCTCATCCGCGAGGACGGGTCCTCCAGGCCGAGCACCATCGAGCCGCGCAGCTGGCCCTTGCCCCGGTCCAGCTCGGCGTCGGTGAGGCCGCTGGCCACCACCTTGGCCACCTCGTCCCGGCAGATCGCCAGCACCTCGTCGGCCTTGGACGGCAGGCAGCCCGCGTAGATGCCCCACATCCCGCTGTCCGCGTGCTGGACCGTGAAGCTGTACACCGAGTAGGCCAGGCCGCGCTTCTCCCGGACCTCCTGGAACAGCCGGGACGACATGCCGCCACCGAGCGCCGCGTTCAGCACGCCGAGCGCGAACCGGCGGTCGTCGGTGCGCCGCACACCCGGGCAGCCGAGCACCAGGTTGGCCTGCTCCAGCGGACGGGACACCAGCCGGATCCCGGTGCCGCCGGGCTCGGTCTCCGGCACCCCGGTGCCCGGCCCGGCCAGCCGCGGCGGGGCCGGCTTCCGGACCTGGGCCAGCACATGGCCGAACGCCCGCTGGACGTGCTGGACGAGCTCCTCGTGCTCGAGGTTGCCCGCGGCTGCCACCACGAGGTTGTCCGGGGTGTACCGGGCCTGGTAGTGCTCGGCGATCTGGGCCTGGGTGATGGCGTTGATCGAGTCCACGGTGCCGAGGATCGGCCGGCCGAGCGGGGTGTCACCGAACAGCTGGCTGACGAACGCCTCGTGCACGGTGTCCGAGGGATCGTCGTCGTTCATGGCGATCTCCTCGAGGATCACGCCACGTTCCGCATCTACGTCCTTGGGCGCGATCAGCGAGCTGGTCACCATGTCGGACAGCACGTCGATGGCCAGCGGCAGGTCGGCGTCCAGCACCCGGGCGTAGTAGCAGGTGTACTCCTTGCCGGTGAACGCGTTCAGCTCGCCGCCGACCGCGTCGATGGCCGCCGAGATCTCCAGCGCGGTGCGCTGCCTGGTCCCCTTGAACAGCAGGTGCTCCAGGTAGTGCGTGGCACCGGCGTGAGCGGGGCCCTCGTCCCGGGACCCCACCCCCGCCCAGATGCCGAACGCCGCCGACCGGACATGGGGCAGCGCCTCGGTGATGACCCGGAGCCCGCCCGGCAGCACAGTGCGCCGGACGGGCCCGGTGCCGTCAGCCTGGTGCCCGGCTGGCCCGTCGCCCATGCTCACGAGTTGTCGTGGCGCCGGCGCTCGCGATGCCGCGTCCGGTGGCTGTCGCCGCCACCCGGGGCGCCCGCGCGGGCCTCCCGGTCATCCCGGGGCCGCCCGGACGGTCCGCCGTCACCGTTGGCGCCGCCAGCGCCATCACCACCGGCCTCAGCGGCCTCGCGCTCGACCACCTCGACCGGGACCAGGGACAGCTTGCCCCGGTCGTCGATCTCGCGGATCTCGACCTGGATCTTGTCGCCGACCTTGACTACGTCGTCCACGTTCTCGATCCGGGCCCCACCGTGCAGCTTGCGCAGCTGGGTGATGTGCAGCAGGCCGTCCTTGCCGGGCAGCAGCGAGATGAACGCGCCAAACGTGGTCGTCTTGACCACGGTGCCCAGGAACCGCTCGCCGACCTCCGGCATGTGCGGGTTGGCGATGGCGTTGATCGTGGTCCGCGCGGCCTCAGCGGATGGGCCGTCGGTGGCGCCGATGTAGATCGTGCCATCGTCCTCGATGGTGATCTCGGCCCCGGTGTCCTCCTGGATCGAGTTGATCATCTTGCCCTTGGGCCCGATCACCTCGCCGATCTTGTCCACCGGCACCTTGATGGTGATGATGCGCGGCGCCTGCGGGCTCATCTCGCCGGGGGCGTCGATGGCCTCGCGCATGACTTCCAGGATCGTCAGCCGGGCCCCGCGGGCCTGCTTGAGCGCCGCGGCGAGCACCGCCGCCGGGATCCCGTCCAGCTTGGTGTCCAGCTGGAGCGCGGTGATGACGTCCTTGGTGCCGGCCACCTTGAAGTCCATGTCGCCGAACGCGTCCTCGGCGCCGAGGATGTCGGTCAGCGTGACGTACTGGCCGCCCTCGCTGATCAGCCCCATCGCGATGCCGGAGACCATGTCCTTGAGCGGGACGCCCGCGTCCAGCAGCGACATGGTCGAGGCACACACCGAGCCCATCGAGGTGGAGCCGTTGGACCCAATGGCCTCGGACACCTGGCGGATGGCGTAGGGGAACTCCTCCCGGCTGGGCAGCACCGGCAGCAGCGCCCGCTCGGCCAGCGCACCGTGGCCGATCTCGCGGCGCTTGGGCGAGCCGACCCGGCCAGTCTCCCCGGTCGAGTACGGCGGCATGTTGTAGTTGTGCATGTAGCGCTTGGTCCGCTCCGGGTTGAGCGTGTCCAGCATCTGCTCCATGCGCAGCATGTTGAGCGTGGTGACGCCCAGGATCTGGGTCTCGCCCCGCTCGAACAGCGCGGATCCGTGCACCCGGGGCAGCACGTGCGCCTCGGCGGACAGCCGGCGGATGTCGGTCAGGCCGCGGCCGTCGATGCGGACGCCGTCCCGGATGATCCGCTCGCGGACCAGCTTTTTGGTCAGCGCCCGGAAGGCCGCGCTGATCTCCTTCTCACGGCCCTCGAACTGGGTGGCCAGCTTCTCCTGGGCGAGCGCCTTGACCCGGTCGGTCTCGGTCTCGCGCTCCTGCTTACCCGCGATGGTCAGCACCCGGGCCAGCTCGCCGGAGACCTCCGCGGCCACCGCGTCGTAGACGTCCGGCTGATAGTCCGCGAACACGGGGAACTCGCCGGTCGGCTTGGCGGCCTGGTCGGCGACCCGCTGCTGGGCCTCGCAGAGCAGCTTGAGGAACGGCTTGGCCGCCTCCAGGCCCTCCGGCACGGTGTCCTCGGTGGGCGCGACGGCGCCGCTGCCCGGGTCGGCCAGCAGGCCGAGCGTGCCGGTGGTGGATTCGGCTTCGACCATCATGATGGCCACGTCGCCGTCCGGGAGCATCCGGCCCGCGACCACCATGTCGAACGTGGCCTCGTTCAGCTGCTCGTGGGTCGGGAACGCGACCCACTGGCCCTTGATCAGGGCGACCCGCACGCCCGCGATCGGGCCCGAGAACGGCAGCCCGGCAAGCATGGTGGACAGGGACGCGGCGTTGATGGCGACCACGTCGTACAGGTGCTCAGGATTGAGCGCCAGGATCGTCTCGACAACCTGAACTTCGTTGCGGAGACCCTTGACGAACGAGGGGCGGAGCGGCCGGTCGATCAGCCGGCAGGTGAGGATGGCGTCCTCGGACGGGCGGCCCTCGCGGCGGAAGAACGAGCCAGGAATCCGGCCCAGCGCGTACATCCGCTCTTCCACGTCCACGGTGAGCGGGAAGAAGTCCAGCCCTTCCTTGGGGTGCTTGCCGGCCGTGGTAGCGGACAGCACCACGGTCTCTTCGTCCAGGTACGCGACGGCGGAACCGGCGGCCAGCCGGGCCAGCCTGCCGGTCTCGAACTTGATGGTATGGGTGCCGAAGGCCCCGTTATCGATAACGGCTTCGGCGGTAAACACACCCTCCACGGGTGAGACCTCCTTGACTGAGGTCCCGCGTTACCCCTCGCCGGTGGCGTGTGGCTGATCCCAGCCTGCCCGGGCCAGCGGCCGGCCCGGTCTTCGATCGAAGCTCCCGGCCCGCCTGCCCCCTCGGGGGGCGGCGACCCGGGAACCACTACCGAGGACCGGTCCTTGCGCCGTGCGCTCCGGAACGGGGCCGCGGGATGGTAGTTCTTGAGTTGTCCTGGCCCTACCTGCGCAGGCCCAGCTTGCTGATGAGCGCACGGTAGCGCTCGATGTCGGTCCGGGCCAGGTACTGCAGCAGGCGCCGGCGGCGCCCGACCAGCAGCAGCAGGCCGCGGCGGCTGTGGTGATCGTGCTTGTGCACCTTGAGGTGCTCGGTCAGATCGTTGATCCGCCGCGTCAGCAGTGCGACCTGGACCTCCGGCGAGCCGGTGTCACCCTCATTGGTCGCGTTGGACGCGATGATCTCCTTCTTTACGGTGGTGTCCAGCGGCACGTGGCATCCCTATCTTCGTGACATGTCATGGAACGGGGCTCAGCGCCGTCCGGATCACTGGAGGTGCTGGAGGCCCCACGGCCAGCCGCTTGAGGGTGCAGCTAACCCTGGCCGGAACTCGCCGACCGTCATCAAAGGTACCACGAGGGACGGTGCGCAGGCGCCGCGCCGGGCCCCGCCAGCCAGCCTGAGCCACTACCGGGGACGTTCGGCCTGACCTTGGTCTCTGCCGGAACCGCCGGGCCGGCGGCATAGTGCCGGTAGGGCCCGCGAGCGGCACGGAAGGAGCGGCCATGACCTGGACCAGGCCGACCCGCCGGGTCACCGCGACCGCCGCGGCGCGGCAGGCCATCGTCGGCCTGCACGCCCGCGGCAGCCCGGTCATGTTCATCCAGGCGGCCAGCGGGGGCGGCCGCAGCGCCCCGATGTGCTTCCGCCGCGGTGAGTTCGGGCTCGGCCGGGGCGACGTGCTGCTGGGTGAGGTCGAAGGCTGCCCGTACTACATCGATGGGCAGCTGGACGCGGCCTGGGGCCAGCCGCAGCTGCTGCTGGACGTGGCGCCCGGCTGCCCCGAGGGGCGGTCGCTGCCAGCCGGGCCGGGGCAGCAGTTCGTGGTCCGGGCGTCGGTGCGGCCCGGGAGGGGAGCGCCGCACCGGCGCCGCGGCTGAGCAGCAGCCCGGTCAGCGGCTGCCGACCAGCGCGCGGGCCTGGTCCACGTCCTGGTACATCTGCTCGATCAGCGCGGCGGCCGAGTCGAAGCGGACCATGCCGCGCAGCCGGGCCGCGAAGTCCACCGCGACGTGCACCCCGTACAGGTCGAGGTCGTCCCGGTCCAGCGCGTACGCCTCCACGGTACGGTCCCGGCCCTCGAACGTGGGGTTGGTGCCGACCGAGATGGCGGCGGGCCAGCGCGCCGTCTCCAGCCCGTCGCTGTCCAGGCTGGCCAGCCAGCCCGCGTACACGCCGTCGGCGGGCACGGCCGGGTAGGGCGTGGTCTCCAGGTTGGCGGTCGGGAAGCCCAGCGCGCGGCCGCGCTGGTGACCGCGCACTACGACGCCTTCCACCCGGTGCGGGCGGCCGAGGTCGCGGGCGGCACCGGCCACGTCTCCGGCGTTAAGCAAATCCCTGATCTGGCTGGAGGAAATGGTGACGCCGTGATCGGTGAGCAGCGGCGGGGCCTCGGCGCCGAAGTCGTACTTCTCGCCCAGCTCGGCCAGCAGCGCCACGTCGCCCGCCGCCCGGTGGCCGAACCGGAAGTTCTCCCCGACCACCACCCAGCGGGCGTGCAGCCGGTCGGCCAGCACGGTCCGGACGAACTCGTCCGGGCCGAGCCGGGAGAAGTCCAGCGTGAACGGCAGCACGCAGACCGCCGCGCTACCCTGCTCGGCCAGCAGCTGGACCCGGCGGCGGACGGTCACCAGCAGCGGGGGGTGCGAGCCGGGCCGGATGACCTCATCCGGGTGCGGGTCGAACGTGACCACCACGACCGGCAGCTGCCGGGCCGACGCGACCGCCCGGGCCCGGGCCACGATGCGCTGGTGGCCGCGGTGCACCCCGTCGTACACGCCGACGGTGACCACGGAAGGCCCCCAGTCCCCTGGCACCTCGGCCAGGCCTTGCCAGCGCTGCACCTGCTGCTCCTCGTCGCTGTGGTTGCCGCCCGTGACTCATGTCCTGACTATCAAGCCTGCCATGCCGCGGCGGCCGCCCGGGATCACGGGGCCGGGGCGGCGGCGCGGTCAGCGGCCGCCAGGGTGACCGCGCCGCGGCGGCGGCGCACCGCGGCGGCCAGCCCGCGCAGCACGTCCGCGGTGGTGCCGAAGTCCAGGCACGCGTCGGTGACGCTCTGCCCGTAGGCCAGGGTGGCCGGGTCGCCGGGTTCCTGCCGCCCGGCCAGCAGGAAGCTCTCCAGCATGACCCCGATGATGCCGGTCTCACCGGCGCCGACCTGGCCGGCCAGGTCGTCCGCCACGGCCGGCTGGCGGCGGTAGTCCTTGCCGCTGTTGCCGTGGCTGGCGTCCACCATCACCCGCCGGGCCAGCCCGGCCCCGGTGATCATGCCCAGCGCCGCGCCCAGCTGCCCGGCCTGGTAGTTGGGCCCCGGCCGGCCGCCGCGCAGGATGACGTGGCAGTCCGGGTTGCCCATGGTGGTGACCACCGCAGCCGCGCCGGCCCGGGTGACCCCGAAGAACGTGTGCCGGGTGGCCGCGGCCCGGCACGCGTCGACCGCGACGCCGACGTCCCCGTCGGTGCCGTTCTTGAAGCCGACCGGCATGGACAGGCCAGAGGCCAGCTGCCGGTGCACCTGGCTCTCCGTGGTGCGCGCCCCGATGGCTCCCCAGGTCACCGCGTCCGCGATGTACTGCGGGGTGATCGGGTCCAGCCATTCGCAGCCCACCGGCAGGCCCAGGCCGGTCACGTCGAGCAGGAAGCGCCGGGCCATCCGCAGGCCGCGGTGCACGTCGTAGCTGCCGTCCATGCCCGGGTCGTTGATCAGGCCCTTCCAGCCGGTCACGGTGCGCGGCTTCTCGAAGTAGACCCGCATCACGATGAGCAGGTCGCTGGCCAGCGTGTCGCGCACGCCGGCCAGCTCGCGGGCGTAGTCCAGGCCAGCCACCGGGTCGTGCACCGAGCAGGGCCCGGCTACCACCAGCAGCCGGTCATCCGCCCCGTCCAGCACTGCGCGCACCTCGGCCCGGGACTGCTCGACCAGGCCTGCGGCCGCGCTGCCCAGCGGGAGTTCCTCCAGCAGCCCGGCTGGTGACAGCAGCGGCTCGTAGCCGAGCACCCGGGTATCGCTGGTGTGCGGCATCAACGCCTCCTCGGAAAGTCCGCCCCCCATTCTGCCGGACCGCCGGGGGTGACTCCGGCGGCGCGGGTGCGGGCCGGTTAGGTGATCGTGGTCAGCCGGGGCCAGGCTGACCCGCGACCGGCCACGATCATGGAACGAAGACGGCCAGCGGGCGGGCCTGGCCGTCCTGCTCC
Source organism: uncultured Actinomycetes bacterium (assembly GCA_963834515.1). Lineage (GTDB taxonomy): Bacteria > Actinomycetota > Actinomycetes > Streptosporangiales > Streptosporangiaceae > RYN-230. The sequence goes on from CAWICB010000009.1 coordinate 213,404, forward strand.
TGCACCAGCGCGATCAGCGCGCCATCCGGGCCGAACGCCGCCACCGGGCCGGTGTGCTCGCCGAGCCCGGGCAGCCGCCCGCCGTGCCCGAGTGTGCGCGCCTCGGCCGCGGTCAGCTGCCGGGCCGGGAAGGCCGCGGCCGCCGCCTCGGCCAGCGGCAGCACGGGCAGCGCGGGCCGGGCCCGCTCCAGCTCGTCCAGGGTGTGCGCAGCGCTCAGCCGGTACGGGCCGACCCGGGTCCGGCGGAGCATGGTGAGGTAACCACCGACCCCCAGCGCCTCGCCCATGTCCCGGGCCAGCGCCCGGACGTAAGTGCCGCTGGAGCAGCGCACCGTGACGTCGGCGTCCAGCAGGTCCCCGGTGGGGTGCACGGCCTGCACGGTGAACGACCACACGGTGACCGGGCGCGGTGGCAGCACCGGCGGCGCGCCGTCCCGGGCCAGCTGGTAGGACCGCTTGCCGCCCACCTTGATCGCGCTGACGGCCGGCGGCACCTGCTGGATCGGCCCGGTCAGCGTGGCCGCCGCCGCCTGGACCGCGGCGATGCCCAGGCCGGCCGCTGGCCCGCCCGGCACGACCGTGCCGTCGGCGTCACCGGTGTCGCTGCTGGCGCCCAGCCGGACCGTGGCCTGGTACTCCTTTTCGGTCAGGGTGAGCTGGCCGAGCAGCCGGGTGGCCTTCTCCAGCCCTACGATCAGCACCCCGGTGGCCATCGGGTCCAGCGTCCCGGCGTGCCCGACCCGGCGGGTGCCGGCCAGGCGGCGCACCCGTCCCACCACGTCATGTGAGGTCAGGCCGGACGGCTTGTCGATCACGAGCAGCCCGCCGGTGCTAGCCCGGGGGGGCGACCCCCCGCTCTGCTCCCCCGGGGGACCACCCCCGGAGCCCCCGGCCCCCGATCGCCGCTCCGCGCCGAGCGGCGGCACGCCGCCGCGATCCGCGCAGTCCACCGGCTAGCCTTCCGCCAGCAGCGGCCGGAGCTGGGCCAGCGCTTCGGCCGGCCCGCCGGTGGCGGTGAACCCGGCCGCGTTCCGGTGCCCGCCGCCGCCCAGGGCGGCGCAGGCCCGGCCCACGTCCACCGCGCCCTTGGACCGGGCGGATACCTGCCACAGCCCGTCGTCGGACTGCTTGAGAACCACGGCCACGGCCGGCCTCGTCGGTGCGGCGTACCACGTCGATGACCGGCTCCACGGCGTCCAGGTTCAGCCCGTGCGCGGCCCGGTCGGCACAGCTGACCGTGGTCCACACCAGGCCGTGACCGGCCGCGGCGGCCGGCTCCAGCACGGCCCGGGCCAGCACGTCGGAGAGCAGGCCCAGGTAGCCGAACGGGGCGCGGTCCCACAGCTGCCGGGCCACCGCGCCCGGTTCGATCCCCGTGCTGAGCAGCCGGGCCGCCACCTGGTGCACGGCCGGGGTGGTGGCGGGGAACTTGAACGACCCGGTGTCGGTGACCACCCCGGCGTACAGGCCGAGCGCGATATCGGCGGTCAGCTCGACGTTCAGCGCGTCGATCAGGTCGAGGACCAGGATGGCGGTGGCCGCTGCGGCCGGGTCGACGAGGTTGATCGTGCCGAACCCGGTGTTGGACGCGTGATGGTCGATGACCACCAGCTCCCCGGCCCGGCAGGCCGGGCCGGCCAGCTGGCCCAGCCGGTCGATGCTGCCCGCGTCAAACGTGATCATCAGCTCCGGCCGCCCCGGGACGGCCCCGGGCGGGCTGAGCAGGTCCAGGCCGGGCAGGAAACGGAGGATCTCCGGCACCTCGAACGGCTGGTCCCCGAACGACGCGATGACCCGCTGCGGCCGCCGCCCGGGGGTGCGCAGCGCGTGCGCGAGGGCCAGCATGGAGCCGAGCGCATCCGCGTCCGGGCGGACGTGACAGGCCAGGCAGACCTCGTCCGCCCCTTCCAGCAAGGACACCGTCTTGGCCAGCGCACTGGCGCGCTCCATCACGGGGCTGAGTATCCCGCGCCGTGATCACCAGCGGCACGGGTTCCGCCGAGAAGATCGCTAAGCGTCAGCATCGCCCGCGTCCGCGCTCCCCGGCGGCTCCCGGTACGGGTCCGGGTCACCGGCGGGCACCGCGCCCTCGCGCACGCTGGCCAGCCGGGCGTCCGCGGCGCGCGCCTGGGCCACCAGGTCCTCCATGTGCCGCGCCCCTTCCGGCAGCGTGTCCGGCACGAACGTGATCGACGGCGTGTGCTTCAGCCCGGTCTGCTGGCCGACCTCGGACCGGATCACCCCGGTCGCGCTGGCCAGCCCGGCCGCACTGGCTGCCCGCTCTTCGGCCGACCCGTACACCGTGTAGAAGACGGTCGCCTCGCGCAGGTCCCCGGTGAGCCGGGCCTCGGTCACCGTGACAAAGCCGAGCCGCGGGTCCTTGATCCGCCACTCCAGCATTTCCGCCACGATCTGGGCGATCCGGTCGGCGAGCTTCCGTGCCCGGGCTTGATCCACCATGGCTCGCTCACTCCTCCTCGGTCAGCAGCCGCTGCCGGGCCGACAGCAGCTCGATGTCGGGGCGCGCCGCCACCAGGCGCTCACAGGCGTCGAGTACCTGGGCCGCGTGCGCGGCCGTCGAGGACACTATCGCTACCCCGATCTCGGCCCGGCGATGCAGGCTGGCGTGCCCGGTCTCGGCTACCGAGACGCCCGGATGCCGGCGGCGGACCTCGGCGACCACCGAGGCCACCGCCGACCTCTTCTGCTTGAGCGACCGTACGTCGCCCAGCAGCACATCCAGGGTCAGTGCACCCACGTACACGTCCGGGTGCTCGGTCAGGCCTAGCTGTAGCCGGCGTCCTATCCTAGGCCCGCGGCTTCTCCCGCATCTCGAACGTCTCGACGACGTCCTCGATGCGGATGTCGTTGTAGCCGACGCCGATACCGCACTCGTAGCCCTCGCGGACCTCGGTCACGTCGTCCTTGAACCGGCGCAGCGAGTCCACGGTCAGGTTGTCCGAGATCACCACGCCGTCGCGGATGAGCCGCGCCTTGCTGCCGCGGTTGATCGTGCCGGAGCGGACCAGGCAGCCGGCCACGTTGCCGACCCGCGGCACCCGGAAGACCTCGCGGACCTCCGCCGTGCCGAGCTGGGCCTCCTCGAACTCGGGCTTGAGCATGCCCTTGAGGGCCGCCTCGATCTCCTCGATCGCCTGGTAGATGACCGAGTAGTAGCGGATGTCCACACCCTCGCGCTGGGCCAGTTCCCCGGCCCGGCCGGCGGGCCGGACGTTGAAGCCGACGATCACCGCCTCGGAGGCGATGGCCAGGTTCACGTCGTCCTGGGTGATGGCGCCGACACCGCGACCGATGACCCGCAGGCTGACCTCGTCGCCGACATCGATCTTGAGCAGCGCGTCCTCCAGGGCCTCGACCGACCCGGACACGTCGCCCTTGATGATGAGCAGCAGCTCTTCCCGCTCGCCGGACTTGAGCGCGGACTCCAGGTCCTCCAGCGTGACCCGGGGCCGCCGCTGAGCGAACATGGCGTTGCGCTCGCGCGCCTCGCGGCGCTCGGCGATCTGCCGGGCCACCCGGTCGTCGTTGACGACCAGGAAGCTGTCCCCGGCGTCCGGCACCGCGGTCAGGCCGAGCACCAGCACCGGCCGCGACGGCGGCGCGTCCGGCACCGAGGCACCGTTCTCGTCGAGCAGCGCCCGGACCCGGCCGAACGCCTCGCCCGCCACGATGGAGTCGCCGACGTGCAGCGTGCCCCGCTGCACCAGCACCGTCGCCACCGGGCCGCGGCCACGGTCCAGGTGCGCCTCGATGGCCACGCCCTGGCCCTGCTGGGCCGGGTTGGCCCGCAGGTCGAGCTCGGCGTCCGCGGTCAGGACAATCGCCTCGAGCAGGTCCTCGATGCCGGTGCCCTGCCGCGCGGACACGTCCACGAACAGGGTGGTGCCACCGAACTCTTCGGCTACCAGGCCGTACTCGGTGAGCTGGGAGCGCACCCGGGCCGGGTCCGCACCCTCCTTGTCGATCTTGTTCACGGCAACCACGATCGGCACGCCGGCCGCCTGGGCGTGGTTCAGCGCCTCGGTGGTCTGCGGCTTCACGCCGTCGTCCGCGGCGACTACGAGAACCACCAGGTCGGTGGTTTCCGCACCGCGCGCTCGCATGGCGGTAAAGGCCTCGTGGCCAGGCGTGTCGATGAACGTGATCTTGCGCTCCTGGCTGTCCACCTCGGTCGTGATCTGGTAGGCGCCGATGTGCTGGGTGATGCCGCCTGCCTCGCGGGCCGCCACGTTGGTGTGCCGGATCGCGTCGAGCAGCCTGGTCTTGCCGTGGTTGACATGACCCATCACGGTAACCACCGGCGGCCTGGGGACCAGGGCCTCCTCGCCGCCCTCGTCCTCACCGAACTCGATGTCGAACGACTCCAGCAGCTCCCGGTCTTCTTCTTCCGGGGAGACCACCTGGACGTTGTAGTTGAGCTCGGCCCCCAGCAACTGCAGGGTCTCGTCGTTCACCGACTGGGTGGCCGTCACCATCTCGCCCAGGTGGAACAGCACCTGGACCAGCGAGGCCGGGTTCACCCCGATCTTGTCCGCGAAGTCGCTCAGCGAGGCACCTCGGGACAGCCGGATCACTTGGCCGTTACCGCGCGGGATCTGCACCCCGCCGATGGCCGGCGCCTGCATGTTGTCGAACTCCTGGCGGCGCTGCTTGCGTGACTTGCGCCGCTGGGACGGCCGCCCACCGGGGCGCCCGAACGCGCCCTGGGTGCCGCTGCGGCCGCGGCCACCGCCACCGCCCGGGCGGCCACCGCCGCCGCCCAGGCCGGGACGGGGACCAGCCCCGCCACCGCCGCCGGGCCGGGACGCACCCGCGCCGGGGCCGCCACGGCCACCGCCGGGACGCCCGGCACCCGCGCCGCCACCGGGGCCGCCACGGCCAGGGGCAGCACCGGGGCCACCCGGGCCACGGGCGGGCCGGGGCGGCATGTTGCTCGGGCTGGGCCGGGGGCCACCCGGCCGGGCCATGTCAGCTGGGCTCGGGCGGCCAGGACCGCGCGGGCCCGCGGGCCGCGGCCCGCCGGGCCTCGGGCCACCCTGGCCCGGGGACGCCGGACCACCCGGGCCAGCCTGGCCAGGGCGGGGCGGGGCGTTCCGTGGCGCGGAGCCCATACCGGACGCCACCGGGGCGAACGGGTTGTTCCCGGGGCGAGGGCCCGGGCGGGGACCGCCGCGGCCACCGGGCCGGGGCGCCGCCGGGCGCGGGCCGCCCTGGCTGGAGCCGGCCTGCCCAGCCCCACCGGGAGCGGGCCGTGGGGCCTGCGGGCGCGGGCCCGGCACCGGGCCGCGCTGCGGCGCCGCCGCCGGGCTGGCCGGTGCGCCGCCGGTGGGCACCGGCGGGACCGGGCCACGCGGCACCGCGCCAGCTGGGTGCGAGGCCCCAGGGCGGGGTCCCTGCTCGGTGGCCGGAGCCGGCGTGGCCGACGGGCTGGCCGCGGCCTGGGCCTGCGGGCCGGGGCCGGCCGCGGCGTCGGGTGCCGGAACCGGGGCCTGCGGGCGCGCAGGCCCGGCAGGCCCGGCTGGCCCGGGCCGTGGCACGGGACGGCTGCCGTTCCCGTTGCCGTCCGCCCGGCCCGCCGGGGCCGCGCCCGGCTGGCCCGGTGGCCGCCGGCCCTGGGCCTTCTGGCCCTGGGCCCCGAACTCGTCTTTAAGTCTGCGAACTACTGGCGCCTCAATGGTGGATGACGCCGAACGGACGAACTCGCCCATTTCCTGGAGTTTGGCCATCACGGCCTTGCTCTCTACCCCGAACTCTTTCGCGAGTTCGTATACCCGGACCTTCGCCACTGCGCTCCCTCACGGCCCGGCTCCTCCGGGCCCTCGTGGCCGATCCGGGGCAGCGCGTGCTCCGGACGGCCTCAGCTTCGGGTTCTCATCGCCGCGTTCTCATCGCGCGCTCATCACAACTGATCCCGCTTTCCCGGCACTGCTGCCGTTCCTTCCGACCTGCCTGCCCCACCTGCTGACCCGTCGTCCTGCCCTGCCAGGTAGCCCGCGAGCCTGCCGGTACCCAGTGGGGCCGGCCGGCGCAGCGCCCGCGGGAGTGCCCTGCGGCGCTGAGCCAACTCGAAGCATTGCTGGCTGGGATGCAGATACGCGCCCCGGCCGGGCAACCGCGCTAGCGGGTCGGGGACGATATCGTCTCCGGCTGCCACCAAACGCAGCAAGTCAGACTTGACCGCACGAACTCTGCAGCCTACACAGGTGCGAACCGCGGACGCGGGCCGCACCGGCCCCAGGGACCGTCTGGTCATGGCCTACGTAAGCTTACCTCGTCGGCGCGTCGGCAACACCGCGACCAGTGCCCGCCGTGCCTGCCGGGGGTTCCGTGTCCGCCGCACCCGGCTGATCCCCGGCCGGGTCATCCGGGGCCGCTGGTCCAGCCGGGTTGTCCGGCTGGATGTCGATCTTCCAACCGGTCAGCCGCGCGGCGAGACGGGCATTCTGCCCCTCTTTGCCGATGGCCAGCGAGAGCTGGTAGTCGGGCACGATCACCTGCGCCACCCTGGCCTGCGGGTCGATCACATTGACCCGCAGCACCCGGGCCGGCGACAGCGCGTTGGCCACGAACTGCGCCGACTCGTCGGAGAAGTCCACGATGTCGATCTTCTCGCCGTGCAGCTCGGCCATCACGTTCCGCACCCGGCTGCCCATCGGCCCGATGCAGGCGCCCTTGGCGTTCACGCCGGGCTGATGCGAGCTGACCGCGATCTTGGTCCGGTGGCCCGCCTCGCGGGCGATGGCCACGATGTCCACCGCGCCCGAGGCGATCTCCGGCACCTCCAGGGCGAACAGCTTCTTCACCAGGTTGGGGTGGGTCCGGGACAGGGTGATCGAGGGACCCCGGTAACCCTTGTGCACCCGCAGCACGTAGCAGCGGAGGCGTTCGCCGTGCGCGTAACGCTCGCCCGGCACCTGCTCGGTCGGCGGCAGTATCGCCTCGATCTTCCCGAGGTCGACCAGCACGGCCCGGGGATCCTTGCCCTGCTGGATCACCCCGGCCACGATGTCGCCCTCCCGGCCGGCGTACTCGCCGAAGGTGAGCTCGTCCTCGGCGTCGCGCAGCCGCTGCAGGATCACCTGGCGGGCGGTGGTCGCGGCGATACGGCCGAAACCGTCCGGTGTGTCGTCGTATTCCCGCATCGGGACGCCGTCCGGGCCGGCCTCGGTGGCCCACACCGTGACATGCCCAGTCCGGCGGTCGATCTGCACCCGGGCGGTCGGGGCGGCGCCATCCGTGCGGTGGTAAGCCACCAGCAGGGCGTCCTCGATGGCCTTGATGGCCAGGTCCATCGAGATGTCCTTCTCGCTCTCCAGGCTGCGCAGGACGCTCAAGTCAATGTCCATCTGGCTCCCCCTCGTCCCCGGGCCCGGCGTCCGCGCCCGGCCCGGCCGCGCCGCCGAACTCCACCTGCACCTGGCCAGCACCCAGTCCCCGGTAGCCGAAGTCGTGCGGCTTGCCGTCGATGTCCAGGGTCACCCCGTCCGCCCTGGCCTCGCTGACCCGGCCCGTCACGCTGCCCGGGCCGCCCGGCGCGGACGGCGTCAGCGGGACGCGGACCAGGCGGCCCCGGGCCCGCCGCCAGTGCCGCGGCTCAGTGAGCGGGCGGTCCACACCGGGAGAGCTGACTTCCAGCGTGTAGGCGTCCTCGCCCATCACCCCTGAGCTGTCCAGCTCCGCCGACAGCGACCGGCTGAGCAGCGCGATGTCATCCAGGCTGGGGCCACCGTCGGCGTCCACCACCACGCGCAGCAGGCGGCGCCGGCCAGCCGTGGTCACCCGCACCGATTCCAGATCGAAGCCCGCGGCGGCGACCACCGGGCTGAGCACACGGCTGAGCCGCCCAGTGTCAGCCGGACGTGACGGTACGTGACGGGTATCACCACGCATCACGACCTCCTCGTCCGCGACCTGTGCTGTTGTCTCGCGTGATCTAGCCTAACCGGCCCGCCAGGGAGACTTGGCCGGTCCACGACCAGGTTCTGGCCCGGCCTTGGCGTGGGGCTGGGCCGGCCCCCCCGGGCAAGGCCCTACGCTCGGGCGGGAGCACCCGGGACAGGGCGATGCCGGGAGCATCCGGGCCGCGGCTGGAGGATCGGTGCGGGCAGACCTAGGACGGCGCAGCGTGCTCGCCGCGGCTGGCGCGGCGGTGCCGCTGCTGGCGGCCGGCTGCAAGGGGGTGGGCGGGCTCGGCGCGCTGCCCAGGCCACAGCCTGATGTGGCCGTGCTGCGCGGCGCGATCGGCACCGAACGGCTGCTGATGGCCAGGTACCGGCCGGTGCTGGCCGCCGACCCGGGGCTGCGCGGCATCCTGGACCCGGTGCTCGGCCAGCATCTGGCCCACCTGGCCGCGCTGCGGTCCCGGCTCATCGGGCCGGCCGCGACACCGCGGCCCCGGCTGCCCAGCCCGCCCCCGGCCGGCCGGGCCGGCCAGCTCGCGGCGCTGGCCGCCGCCGAACAGGCCGCAGCAGACGCGCTGATCAGCCGGCTGGCCGCGGCCAGCCCGTCGCTGGCCCAGCTGCTGGCCAGCATCTCGGCATCCGAGGCCAGCCATGCCGTGCTGCTGCGGACGCAGGGGAGCGCCCGGTGAGCGCCGCCCGGCCCCGGCCCGGCGAGCCCGGGCCGTCAGGCCCGGGCGAGTGGCCGGTGCCTGGGTTGCGCCGGGCGACGCGACCATCTGAGGAGACCCCGTGACCAGCTCGGCGGACGCGGTCACCCGCGGCGCGCTGCAGACGGCGCTGGCCGCCGTGGACGCGGCCAGCTACGGCTACGGGGTGGCCGGCGCGCACCTGCCCGCGGCGGGCCGGGCCACGGCCGAGCGGGACTGGGCTGACCTGCAGCGGGCCCGGGACTCCCTGGTGTCGATGCTGGCCGCCCGCGGCGCGGCGGCGCCGGCTGCGCGGGACGCCTACCAGCTGCCGTTCCCGGTGCACAGCGCCACCGCGGCCGTGTCGCTGGCCGGCGACCTGCAGAACCGGCTGGCCGGCGCCTACCTCGGCCTGGTCGCCCTCGACGATCCCGCGCTGCGCACGTGGGGCGCCCGGCAGGCCCAGGTGTGCGCGGTGCGCGCGGCCAGCTGGCTGGGCCGGACGCTGGCCTTCCCCGGGCTGGCCACAGCGGAGACGGGCCCGGCGCGGTCCGCGGGCACGGCCTCGCCGGCCGCCAGCCGCTAACCCCGGCCGGTTAACCCCTGGGCCGGTTAACCCTCCGGCCGGAAGCCCCTGGCCGCCAGCACGTGTGCGATCCGGGACGCCGCCTGGTTCAGGTCGCTGGCCGCCGAGATGCGCTCGGCCCACGACCACCAGAACCACCAGCTGCCGTCTTCGCAGCAGCCGGCGTAGACGTCCTCGGCCAGTGCCGGGGCGGATGGGTTCACGACCCGCAGGCTGGGCACCCGCCCGGCCGGGGCCAGCAGGCTCGTGCTCATCCCGTGCTGGGCCAGGGCCGGCGCGAGCTGATCGAGCCGGTCGGTGCAGGCCTGGTCTGGCCCGGACCCGGACGGGGTCAGGGTGCGTGCCCACTGGGCGCCCACCATCTGTATCACCTCTGGTAGTCGGACGATCGCTGAGAGTTCCTAGATCAGGATGACGGTTGCGATTGCGGTTTGCAACATGCATTCAGTATTTCGCACCTACAGTTGCGCAGAGGTGGTTTCGCCACAGCTCACCGACCTGGGCTGCCACACTGAATTACGGTCGGCACAGGGCGTCTCACCTGGAACGGGGGAACACCGACGGGCACGCAGCAGAGCCCCACCGTCCGGCGCCGCAGGCTGGCGCTGGAATTGCGCAGGTTCCGCGAGGCGGCGCGGATGACCTGCGAAGAGGTTGCCGAGCACCTGGAGTGCTCGACGTCCAAGATCAGCCGGATCGAGACCGGCCGGGTATCCGTGTCACCACGGGACGTCCGCGACATGCTCGACCTTTACGGCGTGCCCGGCCCGCAGCGCGACAGCCTGCTGCAGCTGGCCCGGGAGTCCCGGCAGAAGGGCTGGTGGCACGCGTACAGCGACACCATCGAGCCCCGGTTCGCGACGTATATCGGGCTGGAGAGCGCGGCCTCAGAGATCCGCATCTACGAGGTCACCCTCATCCCCGGGCTGCTGCAGACCGAGGACTACGCGCGCGCGGTCATCGCCGCTGGGGCGGTGGACGGCAGCCCGGAGGCGGTGGACCGCAACGTCGCCTTCCGGATGGCCCGGCAGCCCGCGCTGACCAGCCAGGACCCGCCGCAGCTGTGGGCGGTCCTGGACGAGGCCGCGCTGCGCCGCCAGGTGGGCGGCTCCGGGCTGATGCGCCTGCAGCTCGACCACCTGCTCGACGTGGCCGGCCTGCCCAACGTGGCCATCCAGGTGCTGCCGTTCGGGGCGGGCGCGCACCCGGCCATGGGGCGCCCGTTCGTCATCCTGGCCTTCCCGGAGCGGGCCGATCCGGATGTGGTCTACCTCGAGGACCTGACCAGCGCGCTGTACGTGGAGAACGTGGACGAGGTGGACCGCTACAACGTGTTCTTCAACCACCTGCGGGCCACCGCGCTGTCCTTCGAGGAGTCCGCCGCGCTGATCACGTCGGTGATGAAGGATTTCTAGCGCTAGCCGGCCCGGCGGAGGGCGGCGGGCAGCGGCTCGGTATGCAGCACGGTGAGCCGGGATACCGCGCGGGTGAGCGCGACGTACAGCCGGTGCAGCCCGCGTGCCTCGGCGGCCACGATGCGGGCCGGCTCGACCACGATCACATGGTCGAACTCCAGGCCCTTGGCCAGCGTGACCGGGACCAGCAGCAGCCCGCGGTCGCCGGGGTCCGGGGGCTGGCCGTCCAGCACGCGGTGGGCCACCGCCGCGGCACCGAGCAGCCCGGCCAGCTCGGTCACCTGGCCGTCGGCCGCGATCACCGCGGTGGACCCGGCGGTGCGCCGCGCGGCGGCGCACGCCGTGGCCAGCGTGCCGGGCAGCGCCGGCCCGGTGCTGGGCAGCACGGTGAGCGCCCCGGGGTCCTGGCGCAGCGAGCTGGCCGGCGCCAGGCCCGGGGCCAGCGCGCCGAGCAGCTGGTTGGCGAAGTCGAGGATCTGCCGCGGCACCCGGTAGCCGGTCCGCAGCTCGCGCAGGTCGGCCCCGGATTTGCCCAGGTGGCCGAGCATCGCGGGCCAGCTGGCCGTGGCGGCCGGCGAGGTGCCCTGGGCCAGGTCGCCGAGCACGGTAGCCGAGCCGGTGGCGCACCGCCGGCCGACGGCCCGGCATTCCATCGGCGACAGGTCCTGCGCCTCGTCCAGCACCACGTGGGACAGGCTGGGGGTGCGCTCGATCAGGTCGCTGGCCTCATCGACCAGCACCGCGTCGGCCTGGGTCCAGGGCGCGGCGGCCGGGCCGCGCGGCACCCTCCCCCAGCTGATCGCCGACTGCTCGGCCGCGTCCAGCAGCCCGCCGGCCGCACTGGCCAGCAGCGCCGGGTCGGACAGCAGCCGGAGCACCAGCCGGACCGGGTCGGCCTTGGGCCAGATGGCGTCCACCGCCGCGCGCACCGGGCGGCTCCGCCGCACCGCCTCATGGGTCCGGTCGTCGCACGTCTCGCCGGCCGCTTCCATCCGGGTCAGGATCACGTGCGCGATCCGGTGGCCGAGCATGTCCCGGCCGGCCGCGTACCGGACACCGCGGCCGCGCAGTTCGGCCACCACGCCGTCCAGCTCGCTGGGCGGCACCCGCCAGCGCCGTGACCCGCGGGCCAGCAGCACCGGCTCCGCGGGCGGCCGGAGCCCGGCCCACAGCGCCCGGCGCAGCACCCCGGCCATCCGGGTGTCCCCTTTGACCCGCGCCGTCTCCGGTGCGTCGGAGGCCCGCACCGGCACCTGGGCCAGCAGGTCGGCCAGCGTGGTCTGGGTCACGTTCAGTTCGCCCAGCGCGGGCAGCACGTTGCGGATGTAGGACAGGAAGGCCCGGTTCGGCCCGATGACCAGCACGCCGCCGCGGGTCATCCGGCTCGGGTAGGCGTACAGCAGGTAGGCAATCCGGTGCAGGCCGACCGCGGTCTTCCCGGTGCCGGGTGCGCCCTGCACGCACACCGTCTGGCCGGCCGCGGCCCGGACGATGTCGTCCTGGTCGGGCTGGATGGTGGCCACGATGTCGCGCATCGGCCCGGACCGGGGCCGCTCGATCTCCTCGATCAGGATCCGGCTCACCCCGGCGGCCGGGGTGCTTCCCAGGCCGCCGGTGAACGTCTCGTCCTCATGCGCGGTGAGCTGGCCCCCGGCGAAACCGAACCGGCGGCGCAGCGCCAGCCCCATCGGCTCGGCCGGGCTGGCCCGGTAGAAGGCCCGGGACACCGGCGCCCGCCAGTCCACCACGACCGGCTGGCCAGCCGGGTCGTGCACGTGCCGCCGGCCCACGTGGAACCGGTCCCCGGCGTACTCACCGGCGGCGTAGTCGAGCCGGCCGAAGAACAGCGGGGTGTCCGGCAGGTCGCTGAGCGCTTCAGCCCGCCGGTACAGGTCAGCCCTGAGGTACTCCTCGGAGACCGGGTCACCGCCCAGCGCGCGGAGTGACAAGACGTCCTCGCGCATCTGCCGGAGGAACTCCCGGGCCTGGGCCAGATGCGCCCGTTCGGCGGCCAGGACGGCATCGGGGCTGGCCGTGGGCCCGGCGGGGCGGCGGGCAGGATGGTCGGTGGTCGGCTCTGGCTGCGGGTCGTGCTGGGTCCCGCTGGCCGAGGGCATGGGTCATCACCTCGATGGCGCCGGGGGTGGGCACAAGAGCCACGAGCCTAGCAATGCCCGCGACCCCGGTCACCTGGTTTCCGTGCCCGGCGCCGCGCCACGCGTGCTGGGCCGGCTGGGCGGGTGCGGTCATTTACCGGGCAGCCTATGACAAACCGGGCAGCGGCCCGGGGCTCGGGTGTGGCCAGCCAGGCCGGGGCCCGGGCCCGGCCAGGCCCTCAGCCGGCGATCAGCGCCGGGCCCGGCCAGGCCCTCAGCCGGCGATCAGCGCCGGGCCCGGCCGCGGCGGGCCAGTGCGTCCGCGCTCACCGCCGCCATCAGCACCAGGGCGAAGATCAGGTCCTGCGCGGCCGCGCTCATCCCGAGCAGGTAGATGCCGTTGTAGATGGCCGCGATCACGATGCCGCCGAGCACCCCGTCCAGCGGCTTGCCTCGGCCGCCGAACAGGCTGGTCCCGCCGATCACGGCGGCGGCCACCGCGTACAGCACCAGCGTGGCACCGTCGATGCTGGACGACACCGACCGCAACTCCGAGGCGTAGATGATGCCGGCCACCCCGGCCGTCAGCCCGGCCAGCGCGAACGCCACCGTCCTGACCCGCGCGATGCTGACCCCGGCCCGCCGGGCCGCCTCCGCGTTGCTGCCGATGGCGTGCACGTCCCGGCCGAAGCGGGTCCGGTTGAGCAGGAACGACCAGGTGACCAGCACGCCCAGCACGATCAGGATGACCCAGGGCACGCCGCGGACCGGGCTGAGCACACCGCGGTTGATGCTGCACACGGTGACCACCGCGACGCCCGCCACCGCCGCCGCGCCGATCTTGGCCACGGTGAGGCTGACCGGCGGCCCGGCCGCCCCGCCGCGGCGGCGCTCCGCGTCGCGGCGGATGGTCAGCGCGGCGAACAGGGCCACGAAGGCCGCCGTGAGCAGCCAGCCGGCCACCGGGGTGAGATAGCCGTTGGCCAGGTCGTCGATCACGTTACTCGGGATGGGCAGCGTGCCGCCGGAGCCGAGGATCCAGAGCAGCGCCCCTTCGCAGGCGAGCAGGCCGGCCAGGGTGACCACGAACGACGGCAGCCGGAGCCGGGAGATCAGCGTGCCCTGCAGCGCGCCGATGGCGGTGGTCACGGCCAGCGCCGCGGCGATGGCCGCCCACCACGGCCAGTTCCGCGGGCCAGCGATCAGTTCCGCGGCCACCACCCCGCCCAGCCCGGACACGAAGCCGATCGACAGGTCGATGTCGCCGAGCAGCAGGGCGAACACCTCACCCATGCCGAGCAGCATGAACACGGCCCCCTGGACCAGCAGGTCGGTCAGGTTCACCGGGGACAGGAAGTGGCTGTTCAGCGACTGGAAGATGGCCCCGATCACGGCCAGGCCGATGATCACGGACAGCGCGCCGCTCTCCCCCGGGGCGAGGTAGGCGCGGAAGCCACGGCGCGAGCTGGCCGGGCGGGTGCTGGCCGGGCGGCCCTCGGTAACCTCCAGCCTGGTCACCCGGGTCACCCGGAGATCCCGGCCCGGCGGCAGGCGGCCCGCAGCGCGCCCGCGCACAACTGGCCGACCTGGACGAATCTGTCCCTGACCACCGTGGCCGCCATGTTGCCGGTGGTGACCCAGACCGGCTTGAGCAGCACCGACGGCACCCGGACGTGATCTTGCGGGTCGTAGGTCCGGGCGTGCACCAGGCTGGCCGGCGGGGGCAGCCCGGCCCGCAAGTACAGCGCCAGCGCCGCGGCCGCCTGCGCCTCGGCGTAGATCGGCTTGTACACGGTGCCGCACTGGTAGCCGGCCAGCACGTTCTGCAGCCCGGCCGGGGTCGCGTCCTGGCCGGTGGTCGGGAACGTGCGCGGCGGGGTGTTCAGCGTCTTGAGGTAGGAGATGACGGCGCTGGCCGTGTCGTCGTTCGGGGTCAGCACGGCCGTGATCTTGTCGTTGGCCGTGTACTGCTCCTCGAACGTGGTCTGCGCGGTGTCCGGGTCCCAGGTCCCGGGCGGCTGGCCCGCGCTGCGGTACTGGCCCGAGCCGAAGTAGGGCTGCAGCACGCTGTCGTAGCCACGGGCGAACAGGGTGGCGTTGTTGTCCGTGGGCGCACCCCGCATGACCAGGATGTCCGGCTTGCGCACGTGCCAGGCCTGGATGCACGCGATGAGCCCGCGGGCCATCAGCGCGCCCACCGCCACGTTGTCGAAGCTGACGTAGTAGGCCCGCTTCCCGCCCAGCGTCATCCGGTCATAGTCGATCACCTTGACGCCGAGTGACGCGGCCGCCGACTCGATGGACGCGCCCACCCCCGAGTCGATCGGGTCCAGCAGCAGCACGGTGGCGCCCTGGGTCATGTCTGACTGGGCCTGCGCCTGCTCGGTGGCGTCGCTGCCCTGCGCGTTGGTGATGATGAACTGGCTGCGGCTCAGCCCGGCCGCCTGCAGCGCGCGGGCCAGGTACGGCGCGTCGAACTCGGTGTACCGGGGCGATGTGGTGGTGTCCGGCAGCAGCACGCCGATCTTGCCGGTGCCGAGCGGGGCCAGCCCGGCCAGCTTGCGCATGGCCGAGAAGCTGTCGGTGAACGACGCGGCGGATACCGACGGGATGACCGAGCCGAGCGCGGCCGCGGACCGGGAGTGGACGGGCTTGCCGCATGCGGTCAGCCCGGCCGCCGCCGCGGCCGCGGCCAGCAGCCCGGATGCGATCCGGCGGGGCACGGTCATGCCGTCGCGAACCGGTAACCCGATCGCGGCTCGGTGATGAACAGCGGCTCGTCACCAGCCGTCTCCAGCTTGGCCCGCAGCCGCCCGACGTAGACCCGGGTGTACTCGGTCTGCGTCTCGTAGCCGGGTCCCCAGACCCGGCGCAGCAGCGTGGCGTGGGTGAGCAGCTCGCCCGGGCTGATCGCGAACTGGCGCAGCAGCGCGAACTCGGTCGGGGTCAGGTGCACCAGGGTGCCGTCCTTGGTGACCCGGCGGCGCTCCAGGTCGATCTCCACGTCAGCGATCCGCACCACCCTCGGCTCCGGGCGGCCCTCCGGCGACGGCTTGCTGCGGCGCAGCGTGGCGTTGATCCGGGCCAGCAGTTCCTCGATGCCGAACGGCTTGGTCATGTAGTCGTCGGCGCCCAGGTTGAGCGCGCGCACCTTGTCGGTCTCGGCGCGCCGCGCGGACAGCACGATGATGCCCACCCCGGACTGCTCGCGGATCTCGCGGCACAGCTCGAAGCCGTCCTGGCCGGGCAGCATCAGGTCGAGCAGCACCACGTCGAGCACCCGCTCGGCCAGGATCTCGCTGACCCGGCTGCCGTCCTTGGACACGATCACGTCATGGCCGCGGGCGGACAGGTTGGACCTGACCAGGTCAACGATGTTCTGGTCGTCCTCCACGATCAGCACGACCGTGTTGTCAGCCACCACGGCGTCCCTCCGGTTCCTCCACCACGTTCCAGGATGCCCCGGCGGGCTCGGCCGCGGAGCCGGGTGGCGGATCTGCTGGCAGCGAGACCAGGAAGGCCGCGCCGGGCTGGGCCGCGGTCACGACCAGGGTGCCGCCGTGTGCCTCGACGATGCCGCGGGCGATGGGCAGCCCCAGCCCGGTGCCGGCCACGTCGCTGGTGCCGCGGACCCGCGGCTCGAAGATCTTCCCGGCCAGCCCGGGCAGGATGCCCGGCCCGTAGTCCCGGATCTCGACCTCGGCCCAGCCCGTGGCGCCGGCCCGCACGGTCACATCGGTGCCGCGGGGCGATGCGCCGTGGCTGGCCGCGTTTTCCAGCAGGTTCACGAACACCTGCTCGAGCCGGTCGTGATCGGCCCAGACCGGCTCCACCCCGGCCGTGAGGCGGATGCGGGCCGGCCGCTGGCCGGACAGGCAGTTCGCCGCCGCGCCGACGACCAGCGGCAGTTCACACCAGTCCCGCTGCAGCCGCAGCACGCCCGACTCGATGGCCGTGGCATCCAGCAGGTCGCCGACCAGGCGTTCCATCCGCGCCGACTCGGCCGCGATGGAGCCGAGGAACCGCCGGGTGGACTCGGCGTTCCAGGTCAGGTCGGGCTGGCACAGCGTCGAGGCGTAGCCGTGGATGGCGGTCAGCGGGGTGCGCAGCTCGTGGCTGAGTGAGGAGAGCATCTCCCGCTGGATGCTCTGCGACCGGCGCAGCGCCGCCGCCTCGCGCTGCGCGGTCTCCAGCGACTCCCGCTCCAGGGCCAGGGCCAGCGACCGGCTGGCGTCGTCGAGCAGCTCCAGCGCGTCCGCGGTGACTGCCTTGCCCTCCCCCCAGCATGCGACCAGGGCACCGCGCTGGCCGGGCAGCCGCAGCGAGCGCGCGGCCAGCCCGGGCTCGATCAGCCGGGCCGGGACGTCACCGTCCGCGCCGAGCACCGCCCCGGCCGCCTCGTGCAGCCGGGGCAGCACCTGCACCGGCCGCCCGGGATCCGCCCGGGCCGGCCGGTGCGCGATGCACCGGCATTCCACACCCTGGCCACCCGTCCCGATCACGGCCGCACTGTCCGCCCCCAGCCCGTCCAGCAGTGCCAGCAGGGAGATCTCCAGGCCGCCCTGCACCCGTTCCGGGCCGGCCAGCGTCTCCAGCAGGCCGCGCAGCGACTCCAGCACCCGGTTGCGCCGGGACACCTCGGTGAGCAGCCGTTCCCGCTCGATGGCCGACGCCGCGTAGCTCAGGTAGATGGTGGCCAGTTCCAGCCGCTCCGGGGCCGGATTGCCCGGCGAGGCGGCGTAGCCGGAGACCGTGCCGAGCACCCCGTTGCTGCCCACGATGGGCGCCGCCCAGGCACTCCGGATGCCCGCCGCGACGGCCGCGGCCGTGCCGGCCGGCCAGGCCGACCGGGCCTGCAGGTCATCGACCACCACCACGGTGCCGCCCGCCGCGGCCAGCCCGGCTGGGCCCCCGTCCGCCCCGACCGGCAGGGCCGCGTTCACCGTGAGCAGTTCGGCGGGCAGCCCGGTGGCCGCCATCCGGCGCAGCACCGGCTGCTCGCCGGTGGTCTCCAGCAGGTGGACGCACAGCATGTCCTGATCCAGCGCGCCCGCCATGGCCGAGACGATCAGCGGCAGCGAGGCGGCCGGCTCGGCTTCGGACAGCTGGTCGGCCAGGCTCTGCAGCCGCCTGATCTGGCGGCTGGCGATCGAGTTGAACGTCCACGCCGGACATCAGCGCGACCACGTCGCTGCGCTGCACCTCGACCGGGGAGACGTCGGCCACCGCGCGGCCGTCACGCAGCACGATGATCCGGTCGGCCAGCGCGAAGACCTGTTCCAGGTCGTGCGAGGCGAGCAGCACGCTGGCGCCCGCCTCACGGGTCTCCCGCAGGATCGACTCGACCAGCGCCGTCTCGGCCACGCCGAGTGAGGCGGTCGGCTCGTCCATGACCAGCAGCCGGGGTGGGGTGAGCAGCGCGCGGGCCAGCGCGACCAGCTGCCGCTGGCCGCGGGACAGCACCCGCAGCGGCACGTCCAGGTGCAGGTCGTGCGCGCCCACCCGGCGCAGCACCGCGGCCGCCTCCTCGCGCATCGCGCCCTCGGAGACCACCCAGCGGCCGGGCCGGCCGAGGAAGATGTTGGCCACCGCGTCCAGGTCGTCGCATAGCCCGTGTTCCTGCCACACGGTCTCCACCCCGGCCCGGCGCACCTGGGCTGGCCGGGCCGGCATCGGCCGCCCGGCGAGCAGCACCGCACCGGCGTCGGCGTCGTGCACCCCGGCGATGGTGCCGATCAGGGTGGATTTCCCGGCCCCGTTGCCACCCGCCACGGCGACGATCTCGCCGTGGCCGACCTGCAGGCTGACCTCGCGCAGCACGGTGAGCGGCCCGAACGTCTTGGTCAGCCCGCGGACGTCGAGCAGCGCGGCCCGGCCAGTGGGTGCCGCGCCACGACCGGACCAGCTCACCAGCGTCTCCGTCACTACCGGGGGCGTTATCACGTACGTGTTACCGCCCGGTGAACGCAGCGGTTATTGCGGCGTAGCCTAACCGGGCCGGCTGGGCTCAGCCAGACGTCAGCGGGACAGACCGGTCAGGCTGGCGTCACGGCGTACTGCCGGAGGCAGAGGTCCTGGAACGTCACCGGGCCGCGCGGCCCGGGCACGTGGTCTACGTTGATCCCGGTCTCCGGGACACCGCGCAGCTTGAAACCGTCCAGCAGCCGGGTGCTGGCGTTCCAGAACACGCCCGTCCCCCGGTAGCTGCGGAGGAACTCGGCCGCCGCGGCCGGGTCGGCGGTGACGATGCTGGCCGCCAGCCCGGACGTGCACGCGTTGGCGATGCCCGCGGCCGCGGCCGGCCGCCGGCCGGGGCGATGGTGACGGTCGCCTCGTGCCCGGTGTCCAGCGCCCACTCGTGACCGAGCGGGTGACCGTGCGGCGGCAGCGACGGGGTGACCCCCAGCCCAGCGACCGCTGCCAGCACGCCGGGCAGCCGCTGCTCCCACACGTCAGAGCAGATCAGCAGCAGGTTCAGCCGGTTGCACACGCCGAGCCGGTCCAGGCTGGCCGTGATCAGCTCGGTGGCCAGGGCCGGGTCGGCCGCCCGGTCCAGGTACAGCACCCCGCCGCCATCCGCGTGGGCCAGCGTGCGCACGCCGTGCGCCGCGGCCTCGGCGGCCAGCGTGCGGGTGGTCTCGCCGCTGCCGCGCAGGATGACCAGCGGGATCAGCCCGGGCTGGCGGACCAGCTCGACCGCGGCGTCCCGGTCCGCCGAGCGGACCAGCTGCACCGCGGCCGGATCCAGCCCGGCCCCGGCCACCGCGGGCCCGAGCACGTAGTCGGCCAGTGCGGCGGCCGACCGGAGCGCCGCTCCCCCGGTGCGCAGCACCCCGGCATTGCGCGACTTGAGCAGCTGTGACGCGATGTCGATGGTGACGTTGGGCCGGGCCTCGAAGTTCGCGCCGATCACGCCGACCGGCACCCGGCGCTCGGTGAGCCGCAGCCCGCCAGGCAGGTCGCGGACGGGGACGGCGTCCGGCGGGAACGGGGCCTCGGCCAGCAGCCCGATCTGCCGGGCCATGTCCGCCAGCCGCGGCCGGTCGAGGCGGAGCCGGTCCAGCAGGCCACGGCCCAGCCCGGCCCGCTCGCCCTCGGCCATGTCCGTGACGTTGGCCGCGAGGATCTCCGCGGACCGCTCGGTGAGCAGCCCGGCCATGCCGCGCAGCGCCCGGTCGATGACCGCGTCGGGCGCCGCGGCCAGGCTCCCGGCCGCGGCGGCGGCCGCCTCGCCGCAAGCCATCACTGCTTTCTGTGCGTCAGCCACGAGGTGAGCTTATTACGGGCCGGGGGCCGCACCGGGGCTTGTTACGTCGCCGCGGAGCCGTCCCAGGTCCAGTGGAAGCCGACCACGGAACGCTCCAGTGATCTCAGGTACCGGTGCACCGAATGCTGGCTGTCCGGCACGGCCAGTTCCTGGTCCAGCACATTGCCTTCCACCCCGTCCCAGACCGCCCACCAGACCGCGGCCGGCACTTCCTCCGGGTGGAACTCGATGCGCATGTCGAAGTTCTCCAGGGACGCCATGACCCCGCGGCGGTATTCCCGTTCCCCGGGATCGGCCAGGTCCCCGCTGTAGTGATAGGACGTCCAGTACTCCAGGGTCAGCGTCTCGCCCAGGCCGAGCGTGCGGGTCAGCGGGATGTCGGTCGCGTACACGGAGTCGCTGATCTGGCGGATTGGCCCGGGCGGCCCGGCGCAGCCCTGGCCGAGTTCCAGGGATACCGCGTTGGTGTCGTACAGGTAGGGAATGGCGTCCAGGCCGTCCACAATGGCCTCGACGACCTGCAGCGTCCGGGTCCGGGTCAGTCTCCGGTCGGCGCCGACGTTGACGTGGTCGTGCAGCGACACGGTCTGGTGCCGGCGCGGGCCAAGCCGGCTGACCACCGTGGCCGCCGCCCCGGGGCGCATCGCCCGTGGCCCGGCCAGCACGGTGATCCGGCCGCTGCCCCGCCACAGCCGCCACAGCCGGTCCTCCTCCTGCGGGGCGAAGCCGAAGGCCGCGACGAACAGGGCCAGTGTGGCCCGGCTCAGCACCCGGCCGGACAGGGCCCGGCCGACCGTGTCCTTAAGCTGCCGGGCGAGCACGTCTGAACTGCCGGTGGCGCGCGGCGAGTCCCACAGGTGATGCGCGAGCACATTGGCTACGGCCAGGTGGTTGATCGCGCCGGGCCTGGTGCGCTCCGCGCGTGATTCCCACAACTGGCGGTACCGCCCGGGCCGCAGCAGTAATTCGTGCAGGTATTGCCCGGCGGCCTGGCGTCCCGCGGCGAGCTGCGGCTCGGTCAATGGGTGGCCCAATCAGGTGATTGCGAACTTACTGCGACTTACCCGCCCTAGCCTATGACGCAAGTCTCGCCGGGGGGGTATGGGCTACGGGCGAGGCGGCGACAGGGGGCCGGGGGGCGGGCTGCCGCAGGTGGGTCCGCCCCCCAACGCTGTTCCGGGGGGCGGGCACAGGGGGTTCCCGGTGCCGCCGGTGTTCAGAACAGTACCGACGTCAGCGTGGCCAGCTCGGTGAAGCCGACTTTCCGGTAGACCGCCCGCGCGGGCGCGTTGAAGTCATTCACGTACAGCGAGACGACCGGTGCGATGGAGCGCAGCGCCTCCTGCACCACGGCTGCCATGCCGGCCACGGCCAGCCCGCGGCCACGCAGGCCGGGCCGCACCCAGACACCCTGGACCTGGCAGGCGTACGGGGTGACCGCGCCGATCTCGGCCTTGAACATGACCTGGCCGTCCTCGATCCGGGCGAACGCGCGGCCCAGCCCGATCAGCTCGGCCACCCGGGCCCGGTACGCGATGCCACCGTCCGGGCCGAGGGGTGACACGCCGACCTCCTCGGTGAACATGGCCACTGAAGCGGGCAGCAGCACGTCCAGCTCGTCCGGCCGGACCCGGCGCAGCAGCGGATCGGCGGCCACCCGCGGCGGGCTGGAGATGGCCATGACCGGCTGGCGGCCCCGGATCTCGCGCGGCTCACTCCAGTACGGCCGGAGCAGCTCCCACATCTGGGCGACCGCCTCGGCCGGCCCCACGATGGACGAGCACCGCCGCCCCTGCAGCCGGGCCCGGCCGGCGAACGCGGTCGCGGCGGCGTGCGTCGCCGCCACCGGGACGAGGTTGGCGCCCGCGTAACAGGCCGAGGTCAGCCTGCCGCCCGGCAGGTAACCCCACATCTGGCCACCCAGCCGGACCGGGTCGAGGCCAGCCTCGCGGACCCGGGAGCTCACGAAAACGTTCACCACCGGGTCACGGTCGCACAACCCGAGCACGTCGCCGAGGTCGCGGTCATTGAGCAGCCGCAGCGACGAGGACCGCAGCGCCTTAGTGCGCAGCACTCTTCCAGGGTAGCGGTCCGTCACGCGGAACGCTCCCGGCCCAACTCGCGGGGGGTTCGTTCCGGGGGGTCGCCCCCCGGGCCAGCGCGGCTGGGGAGGCGGGGCGCGCCGCAGGCGTGTTCCCGCCGAGCCAGCAGCTCGCGGGGGTCCCGGGGGGGGGTCGCCCCCCGGGCCAGCCCAGCACAGTTCAGCTGGACGGGGCGGGCGGCGGCAGCGCCGGGCAGGTCGCGTTGACCAGCCCGGGCCGGGTGGGCAGCGCCCCGGTGGCCAGGTACCGGTTCAGGTAGCCGTTCACGCACGAGTTCGGCGGCTGGGCCAGCGACTGCCCGTGGTTGCCGCCGCCTTGCACCACCACCATCCGGGCGGTGGGCAGCAGCCGGCGGGCGACCAGCGCGCCCGCGTACGGGGTGGCCGCGTCCAGCGTGCCCTGGATCATCAGGATGCCGGGCAGCCCGGCCCCCCTGATCTGCAGCGGGTGGGCCGGGCCGCGCACCGGCCAGAACGCGCAGGACGCGTTGAACCACGCGTTGTCCCAGGCCTGGAACGGTGCGGTGCGGTACACCTTCCGCGTGTCGGAGTTCCAGAACGCCCAGCTCCGCGGCCAGTTCACGTCACTGCACTCCACCGCGTTATAGACCGCGAACTCATTCTCGTTCTGAACGCCTTCCTGCTGGTACTGGCTCACGATCTGCGCGGTGGACCCGTCGTGCAGGTAGACAGCCAGGGCCGCGGCCAGCCCGGGCCACAGCGCGTTGCTGTACCCGCCCTGCAGGAACGTGTCGTCGAAGTCGTCCGCGCCGATGACGCCGTCCACCGGGTGGGCCTGCAGCCGGGCCCGGGCCGTATACCAGGCCCGCTGCACCTGGGCCGGGGTGCTGCCCAGCCGGTACGTGGCGTTGTGCGCGGCGACCCAGGCGAAGAACGCCTCCATCCGGCCCTGGAACGCGTAGTCCTGGCCGATGTTGTCCGCGTACCACGCGCCCGCCGGGTCCACCACGGAGTCCAGCACCATCCGGCGCAGGTGGTGCGGGAACAGGGTGGCGTACACCTGGCCCAGGTAGGTCCCATACGAGTAGCCGAAGTAACTGATCTTCGGCACGCCGAGTGCGGCCCGGATCGAGTCCATGTCCCGGGCCGCGTCTTTGGTGGTCATGTACGGCAGCAGCCAGCCGTACCGTTTCTCGCAGTCGGCCGCGTAACTCCTGGCCCGGCTGACGAGCAGCTGCTCGGCGCTGGCGTTAGGCGGAATGTAGTTTGGCCGGAGCTGGGTGAAGAAGGACGGGTCGCAGCTCAGCGCGGGCACGCTGCCGCCCACCCCGCGCGGGTCGAAGCCGATGATGTTGTAGTCGGCGGCCACCTGCGGGTTGAGGCCCTCGGCTACGAACGAAGCCAGGCCGCGTCCCGGGCCGCCCGGGCCGCCCGGGTTGACCAGCAGGTCACCCTGTTGCTGGCTGGCTGGCGCGGTGGCCGGCACCCGGGACAGCGCGAGGGTGATCTTCCGGCCACCCGGCCGGGCATAGTCCAGCGGCACCCGGAGGCTGGCGCACTGCAGGCCGGCGCCCTGCACCGTGCAGGGGTGCCAGCGGAGCGGCTGCGCCGCGGCCGGTGTGCCGGGTCCGGCCGTCGGTGAGCTGCTGCCACCCGAACTGGCCGAGGCGGTGCACCCGGCGACGGCCAGCACGGCGCAGCAGGCGGTCAGCCGGGCAGCCCGGCGCAGCAGTATCCGCACCCCGCCACTCTATTGTCCGGGGGGCGACCCCCTGGACCCCCCGGAATATCTGGTCCCGGGAGACACCCCTTCGGGGCGCCCCCCGGGACCAGGCAAATGCTTCGGACGGTCCCGCTAGCCCTGCTCCGGACGGTTCCGGCTTCCGTAGCCCTGCTCCGCGGTGGTCCGCCGAAGCCCGGGATCAGCCGGCCGCTTCGGCTTGCTGACGTTCCTGCAGGGCCCGCCGGTACTCCTCGATCACGATGTCGTTCAGTTCCTGCACCGAGGTGTCCTTGACCAGCTTGTCGAACGTGATCTCACCGTGCTGCAGCAGGTTGATCCGGTCGCAGACCTCCAGCGCCTGGCCGTAGTTATGCATGATCATGATGATCGAGACCTGGCCCTGAGCCTTCAGGTCCTTGACCAGTTCCAGGATCATCGCGCCTTCCTTGGCGCCCATCGCGGCCAGCGGCTCGTCCAGCAGCAGCACCTTGGCGTTGGACGTCACCGCCCGGGCCACCGCGATGGCCTGGCGCTGGCCGCCGGACAGCTTGGCCACCTCGGCGTCCACCGACGGGATGTTCACCCCGATCCGGTCCAGCTGCTCCTTGGCCGTGCGCCGCATGCTCCGGTTGTTCAACAGGGTCCAGCGGGTCCGCTCCCGGTTGAGGAACATGTTGTGGTAGACGGTGAGCTCGTTGATCAGCGCCAGGTCCTGGTACACGGTGTCGATACCGGCCGCGCGGGCCTGGTCCACCGACTTGAACGTGACCTCCTGCCCCTCCAGGATGATCTTGCCCGACGTCGGCGACTGGAAGCCACACATGATCTTGATCAAGGTGGACTTGCCCGCGCCGTTGTCGCCCAGCAGGCCGAGCACCTCGCCCCGGCTCAGGTGCAGGTTCACGTCGTGCAGCGCGCGGACCGCACCGAACTGCTTGCTGATGTGCTCGGCCCGGAGCACGTCGCCCTGGGCATCGGCTACCGCGCCGTCCGAGGGCGGGGTCGGTGTTGGCTCGGCCGTCATCAGTTCCTCCCTGCAGCTCGCAGCCGCGCGAGCCGGACGTTGGCGATCATGGACAGCAGGATGGCCGCGCCGAACACGATGTCCAGCGGGTTGGCGCTGATCCCGGCGACGTTGAGGCCGTCGATCAGGGTGGCCAGGACGATCCCGCCGAGGAACGCACCGAGGATGGTGCCCTGGCCGCCGAGCATCGCCGTGCCGCCGATGACCGCGGCCGTCACGGCGTAGAACATCGGCTGGTACCCGCCGGCGCTCGGGTCAATCGTCTGGGTGTACCAGGCTGTCTGCAGGCCGACCAGCGCGCCCAGGGTCGAGGTGAGCATGAAGTTGCCGTACTTGATCCGGCCGGTCTTGATGCCGGACTCGCGGGCGCCCAGCGCGTTCCCGCCGGTCGCGATCGTATAGAGGCCCCACTTGGTCCGGGTCAGCACGATGTAGAAGATCACGGTGAGGATGACCGCAATGATGAACTGCGACCACGGCGCCGCGCCGAGCCAGCGCCCGATGCCGATCGTGGTGGTCGGGATGTTGGCCGGATAGGCGTGCGAGGTGGTCAGCGTGAGGCCGAGCAGGATGAAGCCGGTGCCCAGCGTGGTGATGAACGAGGGCAGCCCCATGGTGACGGTGAGGAAGCCGTTGAACCAGCCGACCACCACCCCGAACAGCAGCGAGACGATGATGGCAGGCCAGGCCGGCCAGCCGTAGAAGTTGATCAGGTAGTGCATCAGGAACGGCGCGAACGTGTAGACGAAACCGGCCGACAGATCGATCTCGCCGCAGATCAGCAGGAACACCTCGCCGATGGCGATCACGATGATCGGCGCCGCCGTCTCGGACAGCAGGTTGGACAGGTTCACCTGGCTGATGAACGTCGAGTTGTACCTGATGCCGAAGTAGAGCAGCAGCACCACGGCCACGATGAACACCGTCGCCTCGCGCTGCCGGGTTAGCACGCCCAGCGCGGCGCCGAGCGGATTCGGCGCACGCCCCGGCGGCCCCGCAGCCGGCGACACGGACTGTGGTGTGCGCTCAGTGATCTCGCTCATGTCGACTCCAGATTCCCTTGGCTCACCACGTCAATCGGCGGCAGGACAGCCTGGCCTTAGTAGCCAGTCTGCCCCGCCGCCGGTCTCAACTGCTAGAGGAGGGCACCATCAGGTGCTGGTGGTGGCCACCGGGTTGTTGATCGCGCCGGACGGGCGCGGGATGTACTTCTGCGCCGCGGTGGAGCCCTGGAACCGGCTGCTCTTCGTGTACGGCGCGGCGTTCGTCTTGGTGATGAACGTCAGGCCGGTGTCGGTGTCGGACGGGCTGATCGTGCCGCCCGAGATGTTGTACAGGTAGAAGTACAGCGTGGGCAGGAAGCCCTGCAGGTAGGGGTCCTGGTAGATGGTGAAGTTGGTCTTGCCGGCCTCAATGTTGGACAGCGTGGTCGGCGTGGTGTCGAACCCGCCGTTCGGGATGTGCGACAGCCCGGTCTCGCCCAGCGCCTGGCCGAGCAGCTCGGTGGAGCCGGCGTCCACCGCGAACGCGCCCTTGATCGTCTTGTGCCCGGTCAGGAACGCCTTCTCGGCCGACAGCTCCGCGCCGGTCGCGGCGCCGGTCGCCACTTCGTGCACGGTGTAGCCGCTGCCGAGCACCGACACCGCGCCGTCGTAGCGGGGCTGGATGTTGCCGGAGCCGGGGGTGGCGATGAAGATGGCGATGTTCCCGCCCGAGACCAGCGACTTGATCTTCGTGCCCAGCTGCTGGCCTGAGATGTACAGCGCCTGGCCGACGTAGGCCAGCCGGTTGGTGCCGATGTCAGACACGCCCTTGTTGATCAGGCCGTCGGCGTTGTAGCTGATCACCGGGATGCCGGCGTTCATCGCGTTCTTGGTCGGCGTGGTGAACGACGTGGCGTCGATCCCGGCGTAGGCGATCCCGGACGCCTTGGCCGCGATCGCGGTGTTGAAGTAGCTCACCATCTCCGAGGCCAGCGAGGTCTGCGAGCCGCCCCACTTCGGGGTGGGCAGGCCGAGCAGCGCGGCCGCGTCCTGGAACCCGTACTGGGTGGGCACGAAGAACGGGTTAGTGGTGACGTGGTTGACGTACCAGAACTGCCACGCCGGGGTCTTCGGGAAGTTACCCGCGGTGCTCGCCGCCGCCTTGCTGCTGGGAGTGGACCCCCCGCAAGCCGCGATCAAGCCGGCCGCCGCCGCCGAGGCACTGACAATTCCGGCGCTGCTGAGCAGCCGGCGACGGGAGGGCCCGTCTTTCATGTTCAGTGTCTGGATGGCCTCGTCGACCGTAGGGTCGATCTTCTTCATCTATCTACCTCCAGGAGAATTTCGCAGTGCTCGGCGTGACGCCACGGCGCGGCGCGCCGGGGTGAGCGATGATCGGACATCCGCCTGGCGGCCCTGGCCAGCGGCCCGTGTGGCAGGCCACACAGCGAACCCTGGGTCCGCATTCGCTGCATCGCGACCGCCCTCGAATCCCTGTCGTTTTCCGAGGCTGGGCGGCCGCAGAGCACCGGTGCTCAGCCACGCTCAGGGTGTTCCAGAAGGGCTGCTAGGCCCCCTAGTTAGCGCTCTCAACCGGATTGACCCAGAGCGCTGCACCCCTCGCTGGAGCCTTAAGCTAAATCACACAGACACGATCGTCAACGAACAAGATATAAAGATCCGATTCCGGCGTCATCACAGGTCGGCTGCGCGCACCGCAGGCCGCCGAGGGGGTAAGGAAGGTCCAGGATGCTCGCCAGGCACCGGCAGTCGCTGATCTTGGAGGATATCCGGCGGGCTGGCAGCGCCCGGGTAAGCGATCTCACCCAGCGCCTCGGCGTGTCGGACATGACGATCCGGCGTGACCTTGAGACGCTGGCCCGGGCCGGATTGATCGAGAAAGTGCACGGTGGCGCGGTGCTGCCCGGCGCGCCCAGCAGCCACGAGCCCGGCTTCGAGGCCAAGTCGGTGCTGGAGAAGCCGCAGAAAGAGGCGATCGCCCGGGCCGCCGCGGCGGCGGTCGTGCCGGGCACCGCGATCGCGCTGTCGGCTGGCACCACCACGTTCGCCCTGGCCCAGCAACTGCTGGACGTGCCCGGCCTGACCATCGTTACCAATTCGGTACGGGTGGCCAGCATCTTCGGCACCGCCCGCCCGGCCGGCCCGCTCGGCGCCACGGCCCAGGTCGTGCTGACCGGCGGGGTACGCACCCCGTCCGACGCGCTGGTCGGCCCGATCGCCGACATCGCGATCCGGTCGCTGCACGTGGACCAGCTCTTCCTCGGCTGTCACGGCATCGACCCGGCGGCCGGGCTGACCACGCCCAACCTGGCCGAGGCGGAGACCAACCGCGCGTTCGTGCTGGCGGCGCGCCGGGTGACGGTGGTCGCCGATCACACCAAATGGGGCATCGTGGGGCTGAGCTCGTTCGCCGCCCTGAACGAGGTGGACACCATGATCACTGACAGCCAGCTGCACCCCGAGGCCAGGGAACTGCTCGCCGACCAGGTCGGCGAGCTGATCGTGGCCGACGGGGCGGCGGACGACCATGCGGCCACGGTGCGGGCCGCGACCGACCGCAGCTCGCCGGCCGGCTTGGGCCCAGCAGGCCGTCCTGGGAGCAGGACGGCGGTCAGGAGACCGTGACCTCCGGCGCGGCGGGCGGCAGCTCACCCGCGGCCGACTCGGCCAGCTTCATGGCCTCCTCGATGAGCGTCTCCACGATCTGCGACTCGGGCACGGTCTTGATCACCTCGCCCTTGACGAAGATCTGGCCCTTGCCGTTCCCGGAGGCCACGCCCAGGTCCGCCTCGCGGGCCTCACCGGGGCCGTTGACCACGCAGCCCATCACCGCCACCCGGAGCGGCACCTCCAGGCCCTCCAGGCCCGCGGTGACCTGATCGGCCAGCGTGTACACATCCACCTGGGCCCGCCCGCAGGACGGGCAGGACACGATCTCCAGGCCGCGGTCGCGGAGGCCGAGCGATTCCAGGATCGCGGTGCCCACCTTGACTTCCTCGACCGGAGGCGCGGACAGCGATACCCGGATGGTGTCCCCGATGCCCTCGGCCAGCAGCGCGCCGAACGCGGCCGCGGACTTGACCGTGCCCTGGAAGGCCGGGCCCGCCTCGGTCACCCCCAGGTGCAGCGGGTAGTCGCAGGCCTGGGCGAGCTGCCGGTAGGCGGAGATCATCACGACCGGGTCGTGGTGCTTGACCGAGATCTTGATGTCGGTGAAGCCGTGCTCCTCGAACAGCGAGCACTCCCACAGCGCGGATTCGACCAGCGCTGCGGCGGTGGCCCGGCCGTGCTTGGCCAGCAGCCGCTTGTCCAGCGATCCGGCGTTGACGCCGATCCGGATCGGGATCCCGGCGTCCCCGGCGGCCCGGGCGATCTCGGCCACCTTGCCGTCGAACGCCTTGATGTTGCCCGGGTTGACCCGGACCGCGCCGCAGCCCGCGTCGATGGCCGCGAACACGTACTTGGGCTGGAAGTGGATGTCGGCAATGACCGGGATCTGCGACTTCCGGGCGATATCTGGCAGCGCGTCCGCGTCGTCCTGCGACGGCACCGCCACCCGGACGATCTGGCAGCCGGCCGCGGTGAGCTCGGCGATCTGCTGCAGGGTGGCGTTGACGTCGGCGGTGACCGTGGTGGTCATCGACTGGACGGATACCGGCGCGCCGCCGCCGACCGGGACCGCGTGCTTCCCTTTGCCCACGATGATCTGACGTGACTTGCGCCGCGGGGCCAGCGGCTCGGCGGCGGGCTGCGGCATGCCAAGATCAACCGTCATGGTGTGAATCCCCTATTGAGGTAGATGTACCGGGTTAATGATGTCAGCCGCGATGAGCAGCAGGGCGAAGCCGATCAGCAGCGCGAACACCCCGACGCTGACCGGAAGCAGCTTGCGCATGTCCACCAGGCCTGGGTCCGGCCGACGCCGCAGCCGGGCGATCCAGGACCGGATGCTCTCGTAAATCACCACCGCCAGGTGCCCGCCGTCCAGCGGGAGCAGCGGCAGCAGGTTGAACAGCCCGACGAAGATGTTCAGCGAGATGACGATGTACAGCACCACCGACACCTTGGTCTGCCAGCCGACCTTAGCCGCGAACGCCTCGCCGGTGTACTCGCCCGCACCGACCACGCTGGTCACGTTGCCGCCCGCGGTACTGCTCCGGTCCCTGGCGAACAGGTCCGGGATGGCCTTCGGGATGTCGCCCAGGGCCTGCACCGAGCCGACCACGATCTGGCCGAACTCGGAGCCCGCGTACCGGACGGCGCTGATCGGGCCCACTGTCGGGTACACGATCACGGGTGAGATGCCGAGGTAGGAGCCCTTGCGGCCGTGGATCGTGGCCAGCGCCGGGTGCAGCGTGACCTGATGGCCGTCGCGCAGCACGGTGACCGAGACCGGAATGCCCGCGGGCTGGGCCCGGATGGCCGCGCCGAGCTGGTTCCAGCTGTGCACCGGCTGGCCCGCCAGCGCGATGATCTTGTCGCCGGGACGGAACCCGGACTTGGCGGCCGGCGACTCCGGATCGGACTTGACGCAGCTGACCGCGGTTTCGCTCTTCGGCACGCACGGGTCGATGGCCCCGATGCTGGCCTTCGTGCTGCTGGTCGCCTGGCCGATGCTCCCGGCCAGGATGACCAGCAGCACGAAGGCCAGCACGAAGTGCATGAACGACCCGGCACCGAGCACGATCATCCGCTGCCAGCCGGGCTGGCGGCGGAACGACCGCGGCTCGTCGGCCGGGTCCACGTCCTCCAGTGCGGTCATCCCGACGATCTTGACGTAGCCACCGGCCGGCAGCGCCTTGATCCCGTACTCGGTCTCGCCGCGGACCCGCGACCACAGCGTCTGCCCGAAGCCCACGAAGAACTGGGTGACCTTCATATGGAACTTCTTGGCGGTAACGAAGTGCCCGAACTCGTGCAGCATGATCGAGAACAGCAGCGCGAACAGGAAGATGATCCAGCCGAGCAGCGTCATCCGGCCGACTCTCCCTCCCCGGGTGCCGCATCCCATGCGGCACGCACGCTGTCCGCTCCCGCGCCAGTCAGTTCCTGCGCGCGGACCCGGGCCCAGCGGTCCGCCGCGAGCACGTCATCCAGGGTTACCGCGTCCCGGGCCGTGCTTTCATGCTCCGAGACTACCGTCGCCACAGTGTCCACGATTCGCAGGAAGCTGATCCGGCCAGCCCGGAACGCCCCGACGCACACTTCGTTGGCCG
This sequence comes from uncultured Actinomycetes bacterium, assembly GCA_963834515.1. GTDB lineage: Bacteria > Actinomycetota > Actinomycetes > Streptosporangiales > Streptosporangiaceae > RYN-230. The sequence continues at coordinate 244,405 of CAWICB010000009.1, forward strand.
CGTTGTAGACCGCGGGCGCGGTGCCGCCGGTGCGGCCCGCCTCCCGGGCCAGCGCGACGGCCGGGAAGGCCTCCTCGTCCAGGGGCTGGAACGTCCAGTTGTTCGGCCGGGTCCAGTCGACGGCCGGGCCGGCGCCGGGTACCCGGTCCGGCCAGGCCAGGCCGAGCGCGATCGGGATCCGCATGTCCGGCGGGCTGGCCTGGGCGATGGTGGCGCCGTCGGTGAACTCGACCATGGAGTGGATCACCGACTGCGGGTGCACCACCACCTCGATCCGGTCGAAGCCCAGGCCGAACAGCAGGTGGGCCTCGATCAGCTCCAGGCCCTTGTTCACCAGCGTGGCGGAGTTGATGGTCACGACCGGGCCCATGTCCCAGTTCGGGTGGGCCAGCGCCTGGGCCGGCGTGACGTCGGCCAGTTCCGCCCGGGTGCGGCCGAGGAAGGGGCCGCCGCTGGCCGTCAGCACCAGCCGGGCCACCTCATCCGCGCTGCCGCCACGCAGGCACTGGGCGATGGCCGAGTGCTCCGAGTCGACCGGCACGATCTGCCCCGGCGCGGCCCGGCTGGCCACCAGCGGGCCGCCGATGATCAGGGATTCCTTGTTGGCCAGGGCGAGCACCCGGCCCGCGTCCAGCGCGGCCAGCGTGGCCGGCAGGCCGACCGCACCGGTCACCGCGTTGAGCACCACGTCGCAGGGCCAGGCCGCCGCCTCGGCGGCCGCGGCCGGGCCGGCCAGCAGCTTGGGCAGCGGCCGGGTGGAGCCGGCCGCCGCCGCCGCGCCGCGCAGCGCCTCGCGGACCGCGTCCACGGCGGCCTCGCTGGCCACCGCGACCACATCAGCACCGAACTCGACGGCCTGGGCGGCCAGCAGGTCCGGGTTACCACCGCCGGCGGCCAGCCCGGCGACCCGGAACCGGCCCGGGTTGCGCCGGACGATGTCCGCCGCCTGGGTGCCTATCGACCCGGTGGAGCCGAGGACGACGATGTCCCGCTGGCCGGGGCCGGGCTCAGGCTGCGCTGCGTCCATGCCGCCCATTGTGGTCCATCTCTGTAGTCCGGGAGGGCGACCCCCCGGGCCCCCGCTCGCTCTCATCCGGGGGGCGATCCCCGGACCCCCCGCTCGCCGCTGCACGCCGAACGCTGATCGTCCGGGGGACGACCCCCGGACCCCCCGCTCGCCGCTGCACGCCGAACGCTGATCTGTCCGGGGGACGACCCCCCTGGACCCCCCGCTCGCCGCTGCGCGCCGACGCCGCCGGCGGGCACACGCCTGCGGCGTGCCCCGCCTCGCCGGCGCTTAGGCCATCGCCCGGTCCGCAGTGTCAGCCGTGCTCTCCCAGTCGGGGCGCAGTGGCATGGCTGCCTGGCCGTCCGCGCCCAGCTTGACCCCCAGGATCTGGTGCAGCTGGACCACGTTGCGCTCGAAACCGAGCCGGGAGCCGGCCATGTAGAGCCGCCACACCCGGGCGGTGCCCTCACCCACCTCGGCCACCGCCTCGTCCCAGCGCGCGTCCAGGTTGGCGCACCAGCCGGCCAGGGTCAGCGCGTAGTGCTCGCGCAGGTTCTCCTCATGCCGGACCTCGAAGCCGGTGTCGTTCATCATCGACAGCAGGAAACCCGGCCCCTCCAGCTCCCCGTCCGGGAACACGTACCGGTTGATGAACCCGCCCGCCACCCGGGCCGGGCCGGTGTTGTCCGGCCGGGTGATGCAGTGGTTGAGCATCCGCCCTTCCGGCCGCAGCTTGCCGTGCAGGAACCCGAAGTAGCCGGGCAACTGGGCCTTGCCGATGTGCTCGGTGAGCCCGATCGAGCTGACCGCGTCGAAATCGCCCTCGGTCACGTCCCGGTAGTCGAGATGCCGCACCTCGGCCAGCCCGGCCAGCCCCTGGTCCTCGATGGCCTGCTGGGCCCAGGCCGCCTGCTGCGCGGACAGCGTCACGCCGAGCGCCTTGACCCCGTACTCCCGGGCCGCGTGCCGCACCATGCCGCCCCAGCCGCAGCCGACGTCGAGCAGCCGCATCCCGGACTGCAGGCCCAGCTTCCTGGCCACCAGGTCGTGCTTGTGCGCCTGCGCCTCTTCCAGTGACGCGTCGGGCCGCGGGAAACAGGCACAGGTGTAGGCCATGGACGGCCCGAGCACCCACTCGTAGAACGTGTTGGACACGTCGTAGTGGTGCGAGATCGCCGAGGCGTCCCGGTGCCTGGAGTGCCGCTTGCCCGGCCAGCCAGCGGCGGTTGACCCGGACTTCCTGCGGGGGTGGCGGGATCCGCGGCAGCAGCCGCCTGGCCCCGCCCAGCTCACGGAGCAGCCGGACCTTGTCGGCGGTGGACAGGGTCGCCTCCTGGGCCTGGATCATCCGCCGCAGCGCGGTGTACATGTCGCCCTCGACATCCAGATGCCCGGACACGTAGGCCCGGGCCAGCCCTAGCGTGCCAGGTGCCTGGGCCACGTAGGAAACGGCCACCGGGGACCGGACGGTGATCCGGACCGGGGCCCCCGGGGTGCCCGCCCTGCTCCCGTCGTAGGCCCGGAACTCCACCGGGGCATCCGGCCCCGCGATCCGCTGGAAGACGTCGGCCAGCGCCATATCTGCTATCCCTTCCCTGCTGCCTTACTGCCCGCGTACGCACTTCTCGTACAGCCCGGCCAGCCTCCTGCCCGCGTCGTACCGGCTCTTAAGCGCCGCGTAGGCGGACCCGTTGTACGTGGCCCAGAACTGCTCCTGGCTGTAGAACGACGTCGAGTACAGGCCCTTGGACCCGCTCAGGGCGGCCACCTTGTCCTCGATGAGCCGGTTGTAATAGCCGTCCTCGCGGCCCGGCGGCAGCGCGACCATGCCCCAGAAGCCGAAGTTCACGTACACCTCACCGGGGGCCAGCGGGTACAGCGGCCAGCCGGTGGCGCTGCGCAGCCGCAGCGGGCACAGCCACACCGGGGTCATGCCCACGTCCGCGGCGAAGAAGCGGAGGAACTCGGCGCCCCGGCCGACCGGGATCTCGACGTCCTGGATGACCGACTCCCGGGGCGCCTGCCGGCGGCCCTCGGTCAGGGCGGCGGACAGGCCGTGCCGCCGGTCGAAAGCGACCAGCGACCGGTACACGTCCGACCGGCGGTACCGGCGCGGCCACAGCCGGCGGAGCACCGGGTTCTGCACCCCGAACGGCCGGGAGCACCAGAACCAGTCGGTGTCCCAGCGCCACAGGTAGTCGCGGATGGTGAGGAAGTCCTCCCGCGGCCCGCGCAGCGACTGGTAGAAGACCTGGCTGCCGGTGTAGTCGCTGTGCCACGGCGCCACCTCGCTGAACGCCCCGACCGTGAGGTACAGCTCGGTCAGGCTGAACATCACCCCGTCCACGAAGTCGGCCTGGTGCCCCTGGTAGCTGCCGTCGGCGGCGATCTGCGCGATGGCCGCCAGGCATGATTCCGGGTCACCGAACCGGAAGTGCCGCACGTGCACGAACGGCTGCACCGGCTTCAGCTCGATGGTCAGCGACAGCGTGTAGCCCAGCGTGCCGTAGGAGTTGGGGAAGCCGCGGAACAGATCGGCGTGCTCGTTGTCCGCGGTGGCCGTGACCACCTGGCCGTCCCCGGTGAGGATCTCCATGGCCAGCACCGACTCGTGCGGCAGGCCGTTGCGCAGCGACGTTGACTCGATGCCCAGCCCGGACACCGCCCCGCCCAGCGTGATCGTCTTGAGCTGTGGCACCACCAGCGGCATCAGGCCGTGCCGCAGCGTGGCATCGGCCAGGTCCTCGTACGTGGTCATGCCGCCCACCATGGCCGTCCTGGTGTCCGGGTCCACGCAGATCACGCTGCCGAAGGCGGACACGTCCAGCCCGGCCGACGGACCGGCCTCGCGGAACCGGAACAGGTTCGAGGTGCGCTTGGCCAGCCGGACCGAGGTCCCGGGGGGAATCGCCGCGTAGGCCTGCTGGAGGCTGGCCACCGCCGCGGCATGCGCCTGCCGCGCGGCAGGCTGCCGCTCCGTTGCGCCCAGCTGAGTCACTGCGCCCTCCCGTTCGCTGCTGGCCAGGTCGGCCCTGGGGAAGAGGATGATCGCCCCAGCCCCATCCGGGCAAGTTCCGGCCCGGGCCGACGAGCGGCCACGGAAGTTTACCGGAGAGTAGATCCCGGTTTGCCCGCTGATGTACCCAGGCCGTGCCGATCTGGAAACCCGCAGGCCGCCCAGCCCAGCCGACCTGGGCCCGTCCGCTGCCGGATCGGCGCCGGGTGCGCTCAGTCTTCCGCATGACGGCCGGCCGCCCGTCGCTTGCCGCCGGCCCGGCGCGGCCGGGTGGGGGTGGGACGGCCTGGAACGGGCTCGCCCGGCGGCCCGGGGGCGGCCCGCGTGACCGCGTAGCTGTCCGCCACCTGCTCCGGCGTCATCGGCAGCCGCGCCTCGGACGGCGGCACGCCCGCATCGAGGATGTCCCGCAGCAGGCGGGCCAGCGAGTAGCCGGGATCGGCGGCGAGCGCGCGGTCGATGGCGATATTGGCCAGCGCCCCCTCGCCGGACTGCCAGGCGGTGAACGCGAGCAGCGACGCGGGTGCGGCCAGGTAGGCCGGCCGGGCCCGGCGGACCACATCGGACCACAGCCGGAGGTGGGCGTCGCGGTATACGGGGTCCATCCGGGCCCAGGCGTCATCCCGGACCGGCAGGTGGGCCAGCGCCACCGATAGCCAGGCCACCGGATCGTCTCCAGTGACCGGCTGGCCGGCCCGGTAGCTGGCGATCGCGTCCTGCACGGCCCGCCGCCCGGCGTCGGCGAACAGCCTGGTCACCGGGTCCACGCCGCCGCCGGCACCCAGCTTGATCAGCCTGGCCGCGCGGGACCGGGCCCGGGCGGTGGCCTGCTCCATGGCCCGGGCGGCGGCGCCGGTGACCGGGGCCAGGGTGCCCGCCAGCGCCGCCCGGTCGGGCCAGGCGACCAGGCCGGCCACGGTCATGGCCGCGGCCGCCGGGCTGGCCTGGATGTCGAACCGTACCCCGTCGGGCGGGCAGCACTGCGGGTTGGCGCACAGGTAGGACCAGTAGCGGCTGGCCTCGACCCGCATCAGCTCGTGCAGCCGCAGGCCGCGATCGCGCACCGCAGCCGCGAGCGCGTCGGCCACCGGGGTGACCAGCGCGCCTGGGCCGTAGCCGATGCCGATCACGCTGCTCAGCGCACGCTGCTCGAGTACCGCGGCGGCGTGCGTGGCGATGCCGGCCGCGGTCGCGGCATCTGGCGGGTCGGGCAGGTCATAGCGGAACGCGAGCTCGATCCGCTGCGCTCCCCCGGCGGCACGGCCCCCCCGGGCCTCGCGGGATGGCTGGCCCGGCGGGGGCCCGCCTCGGGTGCGCCTCCCCTCGGCCGCCACTGGCCCGGTGCCCACCACCACCAGGCTGTCGGTGGGATGGAAGCCGAGCAGGTGCGGCACGACGGCGAGGATGTCGCCGGGTGAGCTGACGCGGACCCGGGGCGGCCGGGAGAACACACCGCGGCCGGGGTCGGGGTCGGAAGGGATGTTATTCATGCCGTTACCGTCGCCCGGCCGAACGGCGAGGGCCAGCCTGGAATTACGTTCTGTGGATAAATGCCCAGCACGCGGTAATGGCGGCTGGCTAAGGCCGCACTTTGGGCCGGTTCATGCACAGCGGAAATTCCGGCCTTGACATCCGGCCGCCGGGCGCTCCCGGCCGGCCGGACGGAAACGAAATGATCACGCACCAGCCGAAACCTGCCCCGTCCGGCTAAGCTGACCCGGCACCCAGGCTGGCCAGCGCAGCGGGCGCTCCAGCGGGTCTCGCACCCCGGAGGTAACGGTGCGGCTAGGGTCGGCCATTCTGATCATCTGGCTGATAATCGGCGCGATAGCCGGGGCACAACGGCACTACTACAGCGGCTCGATCGCGAGCTGCACCAAGGCGAGCACCATCGCGGTGACGATTCTGGCCGGCCCGCTCAACTACGTCGGCGTTAACCCCAAGGTCGAGTGCAAGGTGCCCCAGCCCAGCCAGTAGCCGTCCGCTCAGCGCCGGTGCGGAAAGCTCAGGGCAGCGGCCGCGGGCCCGCTGGGGGCCGGCGTGGGCGCGGCAGCTGCTTGCTCATCAGGCCGCCCGCGTGCCGGCCGTGGTATCCCAGGGCGAGGTAGAAGTCGCGCTCGTCGCCGGTGGCGCCGCCGAGGTTGACGCTGATGACCCCGAGGCTTGCTGCCGCCTGCTCGATCGCCTCCACCAGGCGCCGTTCGATGCCCTGGCCCTGGTGTGGTCGCAGGACGGTGACGTTGCGCAGCGTGGCTTCCCGGTCTCCGGGCCCGTGCGGGCGGAACGCGAACGCGGCACCGATGACCTGGCCGCGGAGTTCCGCCGCCAGCAGCAGCGGCCGGTCGTCGTGGAACCGGCGGGCCAGATCCAGGAAGTACCGGTCCTGGGCCAGCGCGGGGGCGGTGCGGGCGCCGGCCAGCTCGAAGGCACGGGCTAGCTCTCTGGGTGAGGTGACGGGCCGGATCACGACCTCGGCGTGCTGGCGCAGCCTGGGCCATGAGGCGAAGCCGTACTGACGCGCGATGACCAGCTGTGCGGCCGTGAGCGGGAAGCTGGCTAGCTCGGGCGAGCCAGCGGCCGCGCGGGCGAACCGGGGGTGAAATTGGCGCACCGTGGCGGTGGCCTGCGGGTCTGCCGCGCGGACCTGGCGCTGCAGGGCCCGGGCCTGGTTCTTAAGGTGCTCAAGGCTGGACTGGCCGGGAAGCTGGCGGGTGGGCACGATGGCCTCCTTTCCGCGTGCCTGGCGTCCGCATGCTCAGGCGAAAAGGAGGTTGACCGGCAGGCTGGCCTAGGAAGGCAGGTGGGCTGCGCCCTTTCCGCGAACCGGAGGCGCCCCGGGCGCCGGTCACCAGGGTAACCCGGCAGGCCCTGGACCACGAGGGGAATTCCGCGCCGGCCGCCGGTGACCCGCAGGCAACAGATCCTGGTCTTCGCGGCCGCGCGGGCGGGGGCCGTCCGCCGGGCTAGTACCCCGGGAAGTACTTGCTGACGAAACTGTTGCGGAACTTCCCCGCCGGGTCACTGTCGTGCATCAGCCGCCGGAAGTCAGCGGACCGGGGATACAGCGCCCGCACCGCGTGCGGTGCGGTGCTGAACAGCTTGGCCCAGTGCGGCCGGGCGCCCAGCGGGGCGAGCAGCTGCTCGACGGCCACGATGACCGGTGTCACGGCGGCGGCGTTCTTGACCCAGGTGAAGTGCACCGCCACCGTGTCCCGCTGGTAGCTCGGGCTCAGCCACAGGTCGTCCGGGGCGACCGTGCGGATCTCGCAGATCTGCAGCACCGGCCGGAGGGAACTGGCCAGGCTGGCCAGCGCGTCGAACGCACCCGCCGCGCGCTGCCTGGGCAGCAGGTACTCGGACTGCAGTTCCTGCCCGCTGCTCGGGGTGAACTCGCCGCGGAAGTGCGGCAGCCGCTCGTGCCACGGCCCGGGCACGCCGAGCTGCTGGGTGGCGTACTCGGCTGGCTGCCCCGGGATCGGGTGCAGCTGGCGGTCCGCGAGCGTGGCGCCCATCCACCGCGGCTCGGGCTGCCACGACCCGGCGGAGCCGGCCCGCTGCTTGACCCAGACCTGGCTGTGCCGGGTGCCCTGCCAGCCGGTGAACACGCTGACGCTGTAAGCGCTGCCGAAGATCTCGTCGAAGTGGCTGCTCAGCATGGCGGCCGGCAGCCCCTCGTACACGTACTGCTGGACCTCGAACGTGGGCACCAGGTCCAGGGTCAGGCTAGCCACGACGCCCAGCGCGCCCAGTGCGACCACCGCGCCGCGGAACCGGTCCCCGTCGGTGTCCCGGCGCAGCGTGCGCAGCTCGCCATCCGCAGTGACCAGCTGCATGCCGGACACCGCGGTGGCCAGGTTGCCGTTGCCGTCCCCCGAGCCGTGGCTGGCCGTGGCGCAGGCACCGGCCACGGTCAGGTGGGGCAGCGAGGCCAGCGTGCGCAGCGCCCAGCCGGCCGCGGCCAGCCGCGGGGCGAGCTGCTGGTAGGTCATCCCGGCGGGCACCGTCACCGCGGCCCGCTCCGCGTCGATGCTGATGTCGGTGGGCATCGCCGCCAGCGAGACGAGGGCACCTGGCGTGTCGGCAATGCGGTTGAACGAATGACCGGTGCCCACCGCGCGCACCTGCGGGTGATCGCGGACTGCAGCCTGCAGCCCGGCCAGATCGGCGGGCCGGCTCAGCTCGCTGGCCCGGTACACGATGTTGCCTGCCCAGTTGGCCCGGCGGCCGGACAACGCTGTCCCCATGCGGGGGGAACTCCTGGCCGCCGGGGGCTATTCCGCTACCGTCACGGTGTGGACGAACACCTGCCGCCTGCCGTGCTCGCCGCCGCGGATGATCTGGTCGCGGACTTCCAGCGGAGCGGCGGCGCCCCTGGTGTGGCCTACGGGATCGTGGCCGGCGGCGCCCTGGTGCACTCGGCCGGGTACGGGCAGCGCTGGCTGGGCGGCCCGCCGCCCGATGCCGGGACAGTGTTCCGCATCGCGTCGATGACCAAGAGCTTCACCGCCGCCGCCGTGCTCGCGCTGCGCGACGACGGCCTCCTCTGGCTAACCGACCCGGTGCTCCGCTTTGTCCCCGAGCTGAGCGGGATGCGGCAGGTCAGCGCGGATGCACCCGACATCACCGTGCGGCACCTGCTGACCATGACCGCCGGTTTCCCGACCGATGACCCGTGGGGCGACCGGCAGCAGGGCCTGCCCCTGGCCGAGTTCGCCGCCCTGCTCCGCCGCGGGATGCGCCAGGCGTGGGCCCCGGGTACCTGCTTCGAGTACTCCAACCTGGGTTACGCGCTGCTCGGCCGGGTCATCGCGGCGGCCGCCGGGACCAGCTATCAGGACTACGTGGCCAGCCGGCTGCTCGGCCCGCTCGGCCTGGACCGGACCGGGTACGATAGCGCGGAGTTCGACCTGGCCGGGCTGGCCCGCGGCTACCAGCGCGGCATCGGCCCGGCCGACTGGGCCGAACTGGTGCCCGACGGCGACGGCGCGTTCGCCCCGATGGGCGGGGTGTTCAGCTGCGTGCGCGACCTGGCCGGCTGGGTGACCGGGCTGGCGGCCGGCTTCCCGGCCGGGGCCGAGACGGACGGCGGGCCGCACCCGCTGCGCCGGGCCACCCGGCGCGAGATGCAGCTGCCCCAGGTCACGATCCCGCCCTACCCGGCGCTGCCGCTGCCCGGCGGGGCCGGCCTGGGCAGCCAGCTCAGTTACGGCTTCGGGCTGTTCATCGAGGAGCACCCGGACTGGGGCCGGCTGGTGTTCCACGGCGGCGGCTACCCCGGCTTCGGCAGTCATATGCGCTGGCATCCGGCTTCCGGCCGGGCCGTGATCGTGCTGGCCAACAGCACCTACGCTGGCGCGCACGCGCTGGCCGGCCAGCTGCTGGACATGCTGCTGCGGGCCGCCCCGGCCCCGCCCGCGGGCCAGCCCCGCAGCCGTGGCCCGGTGCCCGCGCCCGGCACCCCGTGGCCGGAGACGCTGCAGGCCCAGCGGGCGGTGACCGAGCTGCTCCAGTCGTGGGACGACGCAGCCGCGGCCCGGCTGTTCACCCCGAACGTGGCCCAGGACGAGCCGTACCCGGCCCGCCGGGAGAAGGCCGCGGTGACCTGGGAGCGCCTCGGCCCGCCGCGGGGCACCGGGTCCCGCCCGGCCGAGTCCGACTCCCCGGCCCACCTGCGCTGGTGGCTGCACGGTGAGCACGGCGACGCGGCGGTGGAGATCAAGCTCACCCCGGAGGACCCGCCGCGGGTCCAGTCGCTGTCCCTGGCCGTCCCGCCGGCCTGGGATTCCCCGCTCTGGCGCGGCACCGAGGCGCTCATTTCCTTGCTTAACTCCGGTGCGCCCGGCTGGCCTGCCGACCTCCCGGTGGCTGAGCTGCTGGACACGGCCCTGCTGGGCCGGCGGCTGCGGACGGCTGGGGCCTGGGCCGGCCAGTGCCGGGCCGGGGCGCTGCGGGCCGGGAACGGGCTGACCTCGGTGACGCTGGAACTGGACGGCGAGCACGCGCGGCTCAGCCTGTCCGTGGAGCTGGACCAGGCGCTGCGGCTGGTCCGCCGGGTGGATATCGCGCTGCTGGGCTGAGCGGCGGTCAGTCCCCGGCGGCCTGCTGGCTGTCCAGGAACCGGTCAACCAGGCCGCGGATGACGGTGGCCATGGAGAAGCCGTGCTCGGTGCACCAGGCCCGCAGCCGGGTGTGCTGCTCGGCCGAGAACCGGACCGGCACCATCTGCTGGGCCTGCGCCGCCGGGCTGCGGAACAGGTTGCGCACCACCTCGGCGCCGGCCTCGCCGAAGTCCTGCTGGGTAGCCTGGCGGGCGGCCCGGGTCAGCGGCCCGCCGAGCTGGCTGGCCAGGCCCGGCTGAAGCCGCAGGCTGGTGCCGAGCAGCCAGGTGTACACGGTATCCCGGTCGGCGGGCGGCAGCCCGGCCAGCGCCTGGACAAGCAGCCGGGACGCGTCCATCGAGGAGTAGGCGGCGCCTGGGGCCGGGTCGTCCGGGGGGTCGGTCATGGTGCGCTCCGGGTCCACGAGTGATATCGCTCAGCGATATCACGTTATCGCCACGGCCCGTGTACGGGAAGACGCCGGAGCGTTACAGGGCCACGCCGAGCAGGGCGTCCACCGTGTCCCGGACCAGCCGCGCAGCAGCCGCCGGGTCGCCGTCGCCGGGCTGGCCGGCCAGCACCGCGCCCGCCCAGCGGTCCACCGCGGCCAGCGCCCCCGGGGCGTCCAGGTCGTTGGCCAGCGCCACCCGCACCCCGGCCAGCACCTCCTCAGCTGGGGGCACTGGCGCCGCGCCATCCGCCGCGGCCGTGCGCACCGCGTCGCGCCAGCGGGCCAGCTGGGCTGTGGCCGCGGCCAGCCCGGCCGCGGTCCAGTCCCAGTCGTCCCGGTAGTGATGGGCCATGATGGCCAGCCGGATGGCCATCGGGTCAGCCCCGTCGGCCAGCAGCCCGGACACGAACACCAGGTTGCCCAGGGACTTGGACATCTTCTCCCCGTCCAGCCGAACCATCCCGGCGTGCGCGTAGACGCGGGCGAACGCGGCCGGGTCCAGCGCCACCCTGGCGTGCGAGGCGCTCATCTCGTGGTGCGGGAAGATCAGGTCGGTGCCGCCGGCCTGCACATCGAACGCCGTGCCCAGGTAGTGGGTGGCGATGGCCGCGCACTCCACGTGCCAGCCGGGGCGGCCGGGGCCGAACCGGCCGGCCAGGACGGTTCCCCGGGCCGGGCGGCCAGCCAGACCAGCGGGTCGAGCGGGTCCTTCTTGCCCGGCCGGCCCGGGTCGCCACCGCGCTCGGCGAACAGTTCCAGCATCTCGGCCGCCCCCAGCCCGGACACCGAGCCGAACTGGTCGTCGCAGGCCCGGGAGAAGTACTCGTCCCCGTCCACCTCGTACACCGCGCCCCGGGCGGCCAGCCGGCCAGCGAAGGGCTCGATGATGCCCAGCGCCTCCACCGCGCCGACCAGGTGGTCCGGCGGCAGTACCCGGAGCGCGATCATGTCGGCCCGGTACCGGTCGGTCTCCCGGCCGGCCAGCGCCCGCCAGTCCTCGCCGTCCCGGTCCGCCCGCTCCAGCAGCGGGTCGTCCACGTCGGTCACGTTCTGCACGTAGGTCACCTGGTGGCCGGCGTCCCGCCAGGCCCGGACGAGCAGGTCCCAGGCCAGGAACGTGGCCGCGTGCCCGACGTGGGTGGCGTCGTACGGGGTGATGCCGCAGGCGTACAACGTGGCGGCCGGGCCCGCCGCGGCCACGGTCAGCTGACCGGTTGCGGTGTTGGTGAGCAGGGTGTCAGGGCCCTGCCCGGGCAGCTGGGGAACGTTCGCGGCACGCCAGGAATCCATGAGCGCACATTATCGCTGCGCCGGCGCGGCCTGGCCGGCCCCGGCACGTTCGACGTGAGCTGTCAGGTCCGGGTACCGCAGCCCGGGGCGGGCATGCTCGAACGCGCAGGCCAGCGCGATCAGCCGCGGCTCGCTCCAGGCCGGGCCGAGGAAGGACAGGCCGACCGGCAGCCCGTGCACCAGGCCGGCCGGCACGCTGACCGCCGGGTACCCGGCCACCGCGGACGGGCTGGAGGTGTGGAACACGTCGTGGTCGCCGAGCACGTGATCGGTCAGGCAGGCCGGGTTGGCCGTGAGCGTGATGATCGCGTCCAGCCGGTGCGCGGTGAGCGGGCCGTCCAGCGCCTCCCGGGCCCGCGCGGCCGCCTCCGCCCGGGCGGCCAGTCCGGCCGGGTCGGCCGGATCCCCGCTGGTCGCTTCGGCCTGCTCAAACAGCTCCTGGCCGAAGTGCACGAGCACCTGGCGGGCGTTAAGCATGTTGTATCGGATGAGCTCGGCCAGGGATCGCGGGCCGGGGCCGGGCAGCGCGGCGAGGTAGCGGTTGAGGTCGCGCTTGAACTCGTGCAGCAGCGCGGTGAACTCGGGTTGGCCGAGGGCGCCCGCACCGGGCAGCTCCACCGGGTCGAACACGGTCGCGCCCGCGTCCCGCGCCGTGGCGACCGCGGCGTCCAGCACGGCCAGCGTGGCCTGGCCGGCCTCCCGGCAGCCGTCCCGCCACACGCCCAGCCGGGCGCCGGCCAGCGCGGCAGGATCCAGGAACTGGGTGTAGTCGGTGCGGTGGCCGGCCGCCTGCGCCGTGGCCGGGTCGGCGTCGTCGGTCCCGGCCAGCGCGCCGAGCAGCGCAGCGGCGTCAGCCACGGTGCGGGCCATCGGGCCGGCCGTGTCCTGCTCGGCCGAGATGGGCACGATCCCGTGCCGGCTGACCAGGCCCAGGGTGGGCTTGATGCCGGCCACCCCGCAGGCACTGGCCGGGCAGACGATCGAGCCGTCGGTCTCGGTGCCGACCGCGAGCGGGACCAGGCCGGCCGCCACGGCCACGCCGGAGCCGGAACTGGACCCGGACGGGTTGCGGTCCAGCGCGTGCGGGTTGGCCGTCTGCCCGCCCAGCGTGCTCCAGCCGCTGCTGGACGTGGGCGAGCGGAAGTTGGCCCACTCGGACAGGTTGGCCTTGCCCACGATCACCGCGCCCGCCGCGCGCAGCCTGCGGACGCAGAACGCGTCCCCGGTCTCGGCGCCGGCCAGCGCGGGCGAGCCGGCCGTGGCGGGCCGCCCGGCCACCGCGATGTTGTCTTTGACCAGCACCGGGATGCCATGCAGCGGGCCGGCCGGGTGGCCCGCCGCGCGCTGCTGGTCCCGGGCCGCGGCCTCGGCCAGCGCGTCCGGGCTGACCGTGATCACCGCACGCAGCAGCGGGTTCAGCTCGGCGATCCGGTCCAGGCAGCGCCCGGTGAGCGCGGCCGAGGTGAGAGTGCCGCCGGCCATGGCCTGCCGCAGCACTGCTACCGGCTGGCCCGGGCCGGCCGGGTCTGGCGCGGGCATGGTGGCAGGATAACGGGGTGCAGATACAGATGGGTGAGCTCGCTACGGTGCCCGCGCTGGACCGGCCGGACCTGCTGGCCTCGGCCGTGGCCGGCGCGCTGGCCGCGCTGGCCGGGCTGGCGGGCCAGGTAGCGGTGGCGGAGATCGACCCGGACCTGGCCGACACCACGGCGTTCTGCGAGCGGTATGGCGTCGGCCTGGCCGAGTCGGCCAACTGCGTGCTGATCAGCGGCCGCCGCGGCGGAGAGACCAGGTTCGCCGCCTGCATGGTGCTGGCCACCACTCGCGCGGACGTCAACGGCGTGGCGCGCCGGGAGCTGGACGTGCGGAAGGCCTCGTTCGCGCCGCGGGACGTGGCGGTGGCCGAGACCGGCATGGAATACGGCGGCATCACCCCGATCGGGCTGCCGGCCGGCTGGCCGGTACTGGTCGACGCCGCCGTGGCGGCCACCCCGCAGGTGGTGATCGGCAGCGGGGTGCGCCGGTCCAAGCTGGTCCTGCCCGGTGCGCTGGTAGGCCAGCTGCCCGGCGCAGCCGTCATTAACGGCCTGGCCGGGCCGGCCTGACCGGCGAATCGCGTTAGCGCGGTGAGAAAGTGGTCACCGGTGACCACAAAGTAACCGCGCTGACGAAGAACCGGGCTACGGCAGCCAGGAGACGTGGCCGTGCAGGGCCGCGTAGCCCACGAACGCGCCGGTGTCGATGAGCGCGTGCGCGATGATCATGGGCGTCACCCGGCGCCAGCGGCGGTACAGCACACCGAAGATCAAGCCCATGATGGCGTTCCCGATGAACCCGCCGAAGCCCTGGTACAGGTGGTAGGACCCGCGCAGCAGCGCGCTGACCAGGATGGCCTTGCCCGGCGTCCAGCCAAGCTGGTCCAGGCGGCGGAGCAGGTAGCCGAGGACCAGGATCTCTTCCAGGACGCCGTTCTGCGTGGCGTCCAGGATCAGCACCGGGATCCGCCACCACACGGCGGGCAGGTTCTCCGGGACCACGTTGAGCGCGATGCCGAGCTTGTACGCGGCCAGGTACAGGGCCAGCCCCGAGCCGCCGATCAGCGCGGCCAGCACGGCGCCCTTGGCCAGGTCCCGGCCGGGCTGGCTGGCGTCCAGGCCCAGCGCCGAGGACGGCGTCTCGCCTTCCCGGGCCAGCAGGTAGAACACGAGGGCCACCGGGACCAGCGTGGTCAGGATGCTGGCCAGCTGCAGGGTCAGGTCCAGCCACGGCCGGCCCGGCGCCAGCGACCCGACCAGCAGGGCCTGCTGCTTGCCGAGTGACTTGCTGGCGGTCAGCGAGCCGATCAGGTTGATGATGGCGAACAGCGCGCTCGCGCCCAGCGACACCCCGAACACGACGACGATCTCCCAGCCGATGAGGCGCCTGGTCAGCGGCCTGAGGCTGGTTTCCTGCAGCTGGGTCACGTGAGGACTTTAGCCGTGCGATCTGGCTGGCCTGCCCGCTGCGCGGCCTGCACAGGGCAACCTGCAGCAGTTCCGCAGTTTTCTTCCAGCTAGTCCACAGTTGTCCTTTAGGTCAACCTCGGCCAATCTTCAGGTTCAGGGCGGGTTCACCGGCCAGGGAGCGGGTTCACCGGCCAGGTGGGCGGGTTCACCGGCCGAGAGGCCGGATTCACCGGCCAACGGTGACATATCACGTGTCCGGTGCGCAAAATCCGGACAATTCACGCAGAACTCGCACCTCCTACGTGAAATGTCAGTCCTTGTCGGTGATCGGGGCCCGGCGATGCGGTGGGGTAGCGGAGGCGAAGGCGAAGGCGGAGGCGGAGGCGAAGGCGGAGGCGGGCGGCGGAGGCGAAGGCGGAGTGGCGGCGGACAGACCCGGGGTGGAGCGCGCAAAGCACTGGCCGCCGTGTCGCGCAGGAACACGGCGGCCAGTGGCTCTGGGCTACGGGCTATTCGGCGCTGATCGCGGTCAGCCGACCGCGCAGGCTCTTTATATAGAGGTCTGTCTCAGACCAGCAGGTCGTCGAACTCACCGAGCTTGACGCCCTCGATGAGCGCGGCGATCTCGGCCTGGGTGTAGATAAGGGCCGGGCCCTCCGGATTACGCGAATTGCGCACCGCGAACTCGCCCTCGTTCAGCCGGGCTACCTCGACACACGTCCCCTGGGAGTTGCTGATGCTGCTCTTGCGCCAGCACGCATCCACCAAGTCGGTGGCAGGCATTCCGTTGTATGTGTTCATCTATCCGACTTCCTCAAGCATCCCGCTCAGGATTTCCGTGGTGTGTTCAGGCGACTCGCTCTCCACACTGAGGCGTTCCATGACCTCGGTGTAGCGTTCCACGTCGTCGCGTTTATCCAGGTAGAGGGAACTCGTGAGCTGCTCGACATAGACGACGTCGGGGAGGTCAACCTCGGGGAACCGGAGGATGGTGAACGCCCCGCCTTCGGCCGCATGACCCCCGGAGCTGAACGGGACGACCTGGAGCGTGATGTTCGGCTCCCTGGTCACCTCGATCAGCCGCTCGAGCTGCGCGCGCATCACCTCCTTGCCCCCAATCGGCCGCCGCAGCGCGGCTTCGTCCACTACCGCCCACAGGCGCGGTGCGTCCGGCTTGCCCAGCAGTTCCTGCCGGGCCACGCGCAGGCTCACCCTGCGCTCGATCTCCTCGGCAGACGCCCCTGGCTGGCCGAGTTTGACGACCGCCCTGGCGTAGTCGGCCGTCTGGAGCAGTCCGGGGACGAACTGGACCTCGTAGAGCCTGATCAGAGCCGCGGCCTCTTCCAGACCGACATAAACCTGGAACCAGTCCGGCAGCACATCGCCGTACTTGTGCCACCAGCCTGGAGAATTCGCTTCCCTGGCCAGCGCCACCAAGGTGGCCCGCTCGGTCTCGTCGGTTACCCCGTACAACTCCAGCAGGTCAACAACGTCACGCTCCTTGAAGCTGACCCGGCCGAGCTCCATGCGGCTGATCTTGGACCCGGATGCGCGGATGGCGTACCCGGCGTCCTCGCGCGTGACTCCCCTGGCCTCACGCAACCGCCGCAGCTGGGTGCCGAGAAGGATTCGCAGGACCGTGGGTCCGCTCCCCGGCTGTACTGAGATCACTCCAACCCCCCAGCTATTCCCTCAGAAATCCGTCAGCAGCTCCTCCCGCTTGAGGCTCCTAAACGGTTCGCACGTGCGATTCGCATTTTCATCTGCACGTGCATCCGCCCTTGCGCCTGCAAGGTATATCGAGGATGATAGCGCTTGCGCGCCACCTGTACGACTAAGTGCCAGGAGACAGACGGGAACCCGATGACCGCACACCGGGCGGCCTCGCCAGTCACAACGGAGGTCAACAGCGTGGGCCAAGAGTGGCTCCTTTCCTCCCCCGGGGAGCCCGCCGGACAGCGCTACACCAGCCCACTGCGCCCGCCCGTGCCCGCGCTCGACGAGCTGGCCGCGACGCAGCCGTCCGCCACCTGCGGCCTGCGCGCCGTGCCCGAGGCGGTCCGGACGGCCCGTGACTTCACCGGCACCGTGCTGCTCGACTGGGAGCTGCCTGACCTGGTCAACGTGGCCGGGCTGGTGGTCTCCGAGCTGGTCACCAACGCGCTGCGGCACGGTATGGCCGAGACCCGGCGGCGCCCCGACGAATGCCCGATCCGGCTCCGGCTGCTTGGCCAGGCCCCGTACGTCATGATCATGGTCACCGACCCCGGCCGCGGCATCCCGGTGCTGCGCGACCCGGACCCTTGTGACGAGAACGGGCGCGGGCTGAACGTGGTTGAGTCGTGCTGCGTCCGGTGGGGCTGGCATCTGCTGGACGAGGGCGGCAAGGTGGTCTGGGCGCTGCTGCATCCTGATACCTGAAAACGGGCACAGTTCGGCCTAGGCAACGGTGATCCGCGCGGCTAAGCTCCTTGGCGCCGCCGCCCCGGTGATCCGTGGTGAGCCGCACGGCACGCCTGTCCGGAAATCACCCAGGGAGCAGCGATGTACCAGCCCTATCCGACCGGCGGGCCAGCGGAGCCGGAGCAGCAGCGCCCGGCACCGCCGACCCCCGTGCTTCAGGCCGTGAAGCTGATGTACGCGGGCGCGGCGGTGAGCGCGATCAGCCTCATCGTCACGTTGCTGACCATCGGCAGCCTGAAGACCGCGATACATAACGCCGATCCGTCGCTGACGGCCACCAAGCTGCACTCCGCCGAAGTGGCGGCGGTGGCCGTCGCCGTGATCTTCGGCCTGATCGGGATCGGCCTGTGGCTGTGGATGGGCTATGCGAACAAGGCCGGCAAGAACTGGGCCCGGATCACCGCGACCGTGTTCTTCGGGCTGGACACCCTGTCCGTGCTGACCAGCTTCCGGCAGGCCGAGCCGATCCTGAGCCGGGTGGTCACGCTGGTCATCTGGCTGATCGGGCTGGGCGCGATCGTGCTGCTGTACCAGCGCGAGTCGAGCGCCTACTTCACGGCATCGAAAAAGCGCTAGGCCGCCCGCCTAGGGCATGGCCAGGGCGTGGCAGGCAACTGCGGCCGCCGCGACCACGTTGAGCGAGTCCACCCCCAGGGCGATGGCCGTGGTGCTCATCGGGATGCACACCGCCTGGTCGGCCTCGCGCATCCAGCGGCTGGACAGCCCGTCGCCCTCACAGCCGAGCAGCAGCGCGACCCGGTCCGGTGCCGCCGCCCCGGCGGGCAGCGCGGCACCGATCGGCACGGCTGACTGGTCCGGGGTGAGGGCCAGCAGCCGGAAGCCCGCCCCGCGCAGTTGGGCCAGCCCGCCGTACCAGTCATCCATCCTGGTGTACGGCACCGCGAACACCGCGCCCATGGACACCTTGACCGCCCGCCGGTAGAGCGGGTCGGCGCAGCGCGGGGACAGGATCACCGCGTCCGCGCCGAATGCGGCAGCGCAGCGGAACACCGCACCCACGTTGCCGTGGTCGACCAGATCCTCGAGCACCACCACCCGCCGGGCCGTGGCCAGCACCTGGCGCACGGTCGGCAGCGCAGGCCGGGCCACCGCGGCCAGCGCGCCCCGGTGCACCCGGTAGCCGGTCAGCCGGCGGGCCACGTCTTCGTCAACCAGGTAGACCGGTGCGGCGCAGTCGCCTGCCAGCTCAGCCAGCCGGGTCAGGCCAGCCGCGGTGAGCAGCATCGACCGGACGGTGTACCCGGCCGACAGCGCGCGACGGATCACCTTGTCCCCCTCGGCAACGAACAGCCCGTACCGTGCCTCCAGGCTGGTGCGCAGCTCGGCGTCGGTCAGCGCCACATAGTCGGCCAGGCGCGGGTCGGCGGGGTCGGTGATCTCGATCGGGCTAGCCACCCTGCTGTATTACCCCGGGGGGACGACCCCCCGGAACCCCCCGCTCGCCGCTGCGCGCCGAACGCTGTGCTAGCCCGGGGGGACGACCCCCCGGAACCCCCCGCTCGCCGCTGCGCGCCGAACGCTGTGCTCGCGAGCACCCGCCTGCGGCGGGCCCCGCCTCGCCGGCGCATACCCGGTCCCCGCCCGCAGACGTCTGGGGCGGGCCCCAGCCTCCCCGGCGCAGCACCACCAGCCGCAGTCATGACAACCTCAGTAACCGCCTGATCTGTGCCGCATGGCCCGGATAAAGTCGAGCCGCCAGGCCGGGGGGACCCGGATCTCGCGATCGAGGGATGACGTGAACGCTGGAACCATCGGGCAGCCCGGACCGCAGGGCCGCAACCAGCGCGGGCGGCCGCGCCGGGTCGGGATCGTGATCGGGCTCAGCGCGCTGGCCGGCGTGATCGCCTGCACGCTGCTGGTCGCCTTCGGCGCGGAGGCCGTGGTGTCGCGAGCCTCCTGCACCGCGCACCCGGTCGTGGTCAACCTGGCCGCCTCCCCGGACATCGCGCCCGCGGTCAGCCACGTGGCCAAGTACTTCAACGCCGAGCACAACGACGTGAACGGGCACTGCGCCGAGGTGCACGTGCTCAGCGAGCAGTCGTCCGCCGCCGCGGCGCGGATTTCCGGCACGAAGTCGGCCGCAGGCACCCCGGCGTTCGACGCCTGGATCCCGGACTCCACGCTGTGGGTCAACGTGGCCCGCAGCTTCCCGGTCGGCGCCCAGCTCGTCCAGCCCACCGGGATATCTGTGGCCCGATCCCCGCTGATGATCGTGATGCCCAGATCGGTGGCGTCCGAGGTACCCGCGTTCGGCTCCTCGGTTGGCTGGCAGTTCCTGCTCCCACAGCGGGTCGGCGGCCCGGCCACGGGGCTCGGGCTGCACGTGGAGTTCCCCGACCCGGCGCGGAGCTCGGCCGGGCTGGCCACGCTCATCCAGCTGCAGCAGCTGCTGGGCAACGGTTCGACCGCCCTGGCCAGCTTCGCCGACTTCGTATTCAACATCCAGGTGACCCCGGGCTATGGCCGGACCGGATCGCTGACCTCGCTGGCCAGCCTGGCCCAGCCGCCGCGGGACGAGCGGCCGGTCACCATCGCCCCGGAGCAGGCCATCGCTCAGTTCGACCGGGCCCATCCGGCCGACCTGCTGTCCGGCCGGTACCCGGTCCAGGGCACCCCCGAGCTGGACTATCCGTATGTGCTCACCTCGTCGAACCAGCTCATGGTCAAGGCGGGCCAGGAATTCGAGAACGCGCTGAAGTCCGATTACGCCGCGTCCTACGTGCAGTACATGGGCTTCCGGTCGGCGGACGGCACGGCGCCGGGCTGGATCGGCCAGTACGGCCTGGACACCAGCCAGCCAAAGCTGACCGAATCCGCGGCGCCCGGCCAGGCGGAGACCAGCCTGCAGGCCTGGGAGCGGCTCAGCCTGGGCTCCCGCGACCTGGTCCTGCTGGATGTCTCGGAGCAGATGGCCACCCCGGTCTCCCCGGACGGGACCACCCTGGAGCAGGTGCTGACCAAGGCGGCCAGCCTGGGCCTGGCCCAGTTCCCGGACAGCACCCAGATGGGCGTGTGGGCGTTCGCCAGCCATCTGGATGGCAGCCTGCCCTACAAGCAGCTCGTCCCGGTCGGCCCGCTGCCCGCGCCACTGGGCCTGATCACCCGGCGGCAGCAGATCACCCAGGCCACCCAGCAGGGCCAGCCGGTGGCAGGCGCGCCCGCCGCCCTGTACAGCTCGATCCTGGCCGCGTTCAAGGACATGACGGCCAGCTACCAGCCCCGGTACGCGAACGCCGTCCTGGTGCTCACGGCCGGGATCGACAACGCCAAGGGCGACATGAGCCCGGCGGCGCTGGTCCGCCAGCTGGGCACGCTGTACAACCCCAAGCGCCGGGTCGAGATCATCCCGCTCATGTTCGGCAACGCCGGGAACTTCGCCGCTCTGCAGCAGATCGCCAGCGCCACCGGCGGGCAAGCGTTCGACATCACCAGCCCGAGCCAGATCCGCGGGACGTTCTTCAGCGCCATCGCGCGGCGGCTGTGCTCCCCCAACTGCGGCACCTGACGTCGGGAAACCCGGCCCAAAATCTCTTACGGATCCATGACAACCCCCGCCGGGGACGGTGCGTCTTGTCTATGAGGCCCGACGAGAGCGGGGCGTCGGGCCTCGACAGTTCTTCCCCGGCACGGTCGGCCTGGCGCGAGCTTTCACCAGGCCACTAGCTGGGGACGGGACGTGAGGTCCGGCAAGAGCGGGGTGCCGGGCCTCATTTCCGTTTCCGGGCCCCGTAGCAGGCTCGCTCCGGTTTGTCGGACCTGGCTACTAGGTTGGGCCGGGTGAACCGCACCGATCGCCTCTACGCCCTGGTCGAGGAGCTGCGGGCGGTCGCGCCCCGGCCGCGCAGCGCGCGCTGGCTGGCCGGGCATTTCGAGGTCAGCGTGCGCACCGTGGAGCGGGATATCAGCGCCCTGCAGCAGTCGGGGGTGCCGATCTGGGCCGAGCCCGGCCGCACTGGCGGCTACTGCCTGGATAAGGCGCGCACCCTGCCGCCGGTCAACCTGACGCCGGCCGAGGCCGTCGCGATGGCGGTGGCGCTGCGCCGGATGGAGGGCACGCCGTTCCGGGCGACCGCGGGCTCGGCGCTGCGCAAGCTGGTCGCGGCCATGCCGGGTGACGACGCCGCCGCGGCCCACGAACTAGCTGGCCGCATCCACCTGCTCGGCGGCGTGGCAGCCACGCCGTCGGTGCCGCACATGGTGACCGATGCGCTGTCCACCCGCCGGGTGCTGCGCATCGGGTACGGCGACCGCGCGGGCGCCAGCACGAGGCGCGAGATCGAGCCACTGGGCTACGTGGGCACGGCCACCCACTGGTACCTGGTGGCCTGGTGCCGGCTGCGCCGCGCGGTACGAGTCTTCCGCACCGACCGGATCACCTCGGTCTCGGTCACCGCCGAGGTGCCGGCGCCACGCTTGCTGCGCAGTACGGATCTCGGCATCCCGCCCGGGATCGTCTCCCAGCTCACGCTGAGCTGACCAGACGGGTCCCGGCGCCCTTTTCAGCCAGCTTCGTCGAGCAGCCGGTGCGCCCGCTGGATGAGCGACGGCACAGCCTGACCTTCCCGCTCGAACCCCTCGCCCACGGTCTTGCGCTGCAGGAACCTGGCGTGGATGCCTTCCAGCACGGCGGCGAGCTTGAAGCAGCCGAACGCCATGTAGAAGCCCACCCCGGACACGTCCCGGCCGGTGGCCGCCGCGTACCGGCTGGCCAGCTGGGCCCTGGTCAGGAAGCCCGGCCCAGCCGTGATTGCGGTGGCCACGGTGAGGTCGATGGATTCCTGGTCACCCTGCTGGGCCCAGTAGACGAGGGCCAGGCCCAGGTCGGCCAGCGGATCGCCCAGTGTGGACATCTCCCAGTCCAGCACGGCCGCGATCGAACGGCCGGCTGCCCAGCGTGACCAGCATGTTATCCAGCCGGTAGTCGCCGTGGACCAGGGTGCCGGGGCCTGCCGCGGCCACCGCGCCCGGCAGCGCGGCGGACAGCCGCCGGATCAGCTCGTCGTATCCAGGCATGTCCCGGGTGTTGGACAGCTCCCACTGGCGCTGCCAGCGGGCCAGCTGCCGCTCCATGTAACCATCCGGCCGGCCGAAGCTGGTCAGCCCGGCCGCCGCCAGGTCCACGCCGTGGATAGCGGCCAGCATGTCGGCGAAGTTTTCCGACAGCTGCCGGGCCTGGTCCTGGCTGACCTGGTCCCCGTCCGCCGGGGTCCGCAGCACCAGCCCTGGCACGTAGCCCATGACGTAGAACGGGGCGCCGATGACCGAAGGGTCGGTGCACTTCCCGGCCACCGGGGGCACCGGGACGGCCGTGCCACGCAGCGCGCTGAGCACCTGGCACTCCCGGCCCATGTCGTGCGCGGTGGGCAGCACGTGGCCGAGCGGGGGCCGGCGCAGCACCAGCAGCGGCGCCTCCGGGCCGGCCGCGGCCCTCGCGTCCACCAGATAGGTCAGGTTAGACCGGCCACCCGCGATCAGCCGCACGTCCGGGGGCGCATCCACCGGGATGACGCTGTTGCGGTACAGCCAGTGGCCCAGCCTGGGCAGGTCGTCGATGCCGGGCACGCCGCCCGGGGCGGTTACCGGGCCGGATCCGCCGCCCGGGGCGGGGGCCGGGCCGGATCCGGGTACCGCATCGGCTCCTGGAACAGCTCCGTCCGGCATGTTCTCACTCCCGTCCGCGTGCCCGGGGCCGGGCACGTATCAGGAAAGTATCCATCAGGATGACGAACTCCGGCCCGGGCCGGAAGCCGGCCGCCCGACCGGGCGGTGACCCGCTGTGATGCGGTCTGGGCATGCCGTCACCAGGCCCCCCGGCCCGCTGGCCGCACCAGCGGGCCGGCTGGCCCGGGGACGTCCGGCCCTGGACTCACTTAACACGCTGTGTCATAGCTAGTTACCATGAGCCGGCCGACCACTGGCCTAGACCTCCAGGAGGATCGCTGTGACTGACGCCTGGATGCCCGGCGCCGAGCGGATCCCCGCGCCCGCGGACGGCGGCTGCCTGAAAGGCGGCGCGCCCCGGGTGGTCTGGCTGGCGGTGCGCGCCAACGCGCGGCTGCTGTCCGCGCGCACCGTGGCGCAGCGGCTCGTCCAGCTGGGGCGGCCCTGCCACCTGGTCTGGAACCCGCTCTACGGCGACGTGGCCCAGCTGATCCCGGTGGTCCGGGCCGGCCGGGCGCTGGGCTGGCCGGAAAGCCGTAACTGGCTGGACGGCCCGGGCTGGCCGTCGGGCCCGGAGTCGTGCCCGGTCCCGCCGTTATCCCCGGCCGAGCCGGTCGTGCCCGCCGCCCGGGACGGCCTGCCCGGGATCAACACCGAGGGCCGGGTCTGCGTGCAGATCGCGGTGATCGCCGGGACGTGGTGGCCGTTCTGCACGATGCCGGCCCAGCGGCTACAGGAGATCTTCAGCTGGCTCGACTCCTGGCAGGTGCCGCGGAGCTGGCCTGCGGGCCGGCCGCCGGCCCAGCTCCCGGACCTGAATTGGGTAAGAGTGTTCAGCCAGTCCGCCCGGCCCGGTGGCGCGGCCGGGCCGGCGGCGGGCGGCGCCGCGGCTGGAACCGGGCCGGGCAGCCGGCGGAACTGGGCCCAGGGCGGTCATTTCGCCGCTGCCCAGGTTCCCGGATGCGCCGCCGGCGCGGGCTCCATCGATCTCGGCCAGCTGGGCAGGGATCAGCGCCGCACCAGGCCGGCCCGCGCCGCCGGCCGCCCGGCCAGAATCGCGGTCAGGACCCGGCAGCCGTGGCTGACCGCGGCCAGGTCGGCCGCGCCGTAGCCGAGCACCAGCCCATGGCGGCTGGGCGGCCCGGTGAAGTACCGGTCCAGGCTGGCCACATCCACCCGCTGCGCGGCCGCGGCTGCCACCAGGCCGGGCACCAGGGAACCAGGCAGCTCGCAGACCATGTGCATGCCCGCGGTGTCGCCGGTGAGCCGGGCGGGCAGCGCGGGCTGGCCGGCCAGGGCCTGGCCGAGGACCGTGGTCATGGCGCCACGCCGCCGCGCGTACTCGTGCCGCATCCGCCGCACGTGCCGGTCCAGGTCACCCCGGGCCAGCAGTTCGGCCACCGCGTGCTGTACCGGTTCGGGCACCTTGACCCCGAGGTCGGCGGCGGCCGCGGTGAGCACCGGGATCAGGTCCGGCCGGGCCAGCAGCCAGCCCGCGCCGAGCGCGGGGGTCAGCGTCTTGGACGTGGTGCCCAGGTAAATGACCACGTCGGGGTCCAGGCCGAACAGGGTCGGCAGCGGCGCCACGTCGTAGCGGAACTCGCTGTCGTAGTCGTCTTCCACGATGAGCGCGCCGGTGGCCCGGGCCCAGGCGGCCAGCGCCTGGCGGCGCGGTACCGGCAGCCGCCCGCCAAGCGGGTACTGATGCGCGGGCGTGGTGTAGATCAGCCGGAGATCGGCAGGCAGCTCGTCCACGACCAGCCCATCGGCGTCCACCCGGCAGGGCACCAGCTGGGCGCCGTAGGAAGCGAACACCGACCGCGCGGTCTGGTACCCGGGTTCCTCCACGCCGACCCGGTCCCCGGGCCGCAGCAGGCCGCGCGCGATCAGCCCGAGCCCGGCCGCCACGCCGCGGGTGATCAGCACCTGGCCGGCCGGGCAGGCCAGGCCGCGGCCCCGGCGCAGGTACCCGGCGACCTGATCGCGCAGGCCGGGCAGGCCCAGCGGGTCCGGCCAGCTGGACACCGGCTGCGCCGCCGCCCGCCGCCAGGCCCGGCGCCACGCGGCCTGGTCGATCCCGCGCACCCAGGGGATGCCCGGCCGCAGGTTGACCCGGGCCGGCCCGGCCGGCTGAGCCGCCCGGCGCAGGGTGGGGGCAGCGGTGCTGCCCGGCCTGCCTGGGGCCAGCCCGGGCCGACGAGCTGCGCCGCCGGGTGGGCCAGGTGCGCCCGGCGCCACATAGGTCCCCGAACCGTGCCGGCCTTCCAGCCAGCCCTCTGCGAACAGCTGGGTGTAGGCGGTGGTCACCACCGTCCGGCTCACGCTCAGCAGTTCGGCCAGGGCCCGGGTGGAGGGCAGCCGTTCCCCGGCGGCCAGCCGCCCGTCGGCCAGCGCGGCGCGCAGCTGCGTGGAGATCTGCTCGGACAGCGGCAGCGGGCCGCCCCGCTCGGCGGCCAGCGGCAGCTCGATGGCCGTCCGCGGAAAAGTGGTCATTCGTTCTTCCCGTAAAGTGGCTACAGTCATCAGTCCACTTGATAAGTACGGTAGGCCATCATGAGCGCTGAAGACACCCTGACCGCACCACTGTCCGCGACCTCCCGGACCACGCTGCACCGGCACAAGGAGCGCGGCCGGTCCGACCGGGCCGACCTGTACGCCGTGCTCGACGCGGGCCTGATCTGCCATCTCGGCGTGGTCATCGACGGCCTGCCGGTGGTGCTGCCGACGGCCTACGGCCGTGACGGCGACGTGCTCTACCTGCACGGGTCGTCAGCCAACCGGAGCAACCTGGCCGCCGACGGCCAGCAGGTCTGCGTCACGGTGACGCACCTGGACGGGATCGTCTGTGCCCGGGCCGTGTTCGCGCATTCGATGAACTACCGCAGCGCGGTGGTGTTCGGGCAGGCCCGGCTGGTCACCGACGAGCAGGAACGGCTGGCCGCGCTGCGGGTGATCACCGAGCAGCTGATCCCTGGCCGATGGGCAGCGGCCCGGCGGCCGTCGCGCAAGGAGATGGCCGCCACATCGGTGCTGGCCGTCCCGCTGACCGACGCCTCGGTCAAGGTGCGCACCGGGCCACCCGCCGACGACCCCGCGGACTACGACCTCGATGTGTGGGCCGGGGTGCTGCCCGCCGCGCTGGCGTTCGGCGAGCAGCAGCCAGACCCGGCGCTGCCGCCCGGCGTGGCCGTGCCCGGGCACATCCATGCCGTCGCCGGGCGGCCCCGCGGCTAAACCCCGGAACGATCCAGGTGGGGGACCTGGACAAGCTGGCTGTGGTAAGGCTCTACTCTTGGGGGATGACTGACCGGCTCGTCTGGATCGACTGCGAGATGACCGGGCTTGACCTCGCCCGTGATGCCCTTATCGAGATCGCCTGCCTGGTTACCGACGGCAACCTGAACGTGCTCGACGAGGGCGTGGATCTCGTGATTAAGCCGCCGGCGGAGGCGGTTGACCAGATGGTGCCGGTCGTCCGGGAGATGCACACCGCATCGGGCCTGATCGACGAGCTGGCGTCCGGGGTTACCCTGGCCGAGGCCCAGGAGCGGGTGCTGGGTTACGTGCGCCGCCTGGTGCACGACGCCCGGAGGGTACCGCTGTGCGGCAACTCCATCGCCACCGACCGCGCGTTCCTGGCCCGGGACATGCCCGAGCTCGACGCGTTCCTGTACTACCGGATGGTCGACGTGTCGAGCATCAAGGAACTGGCCCGGCGCTGGTACCCGCGGGCGTACTTCGCCAGCCCGCAGAAGCACGGCGGGCACCGGGCACTGGCTGACATCCGGGAGAGCATCCAGGAGCTGCGCTACTACCGGGAGGCGATCTTCGTCCCGGAGCCCGGGCCGGACTCGGCCACAGCCCGGGAGATCGCCAGCAAGTACGGCGTCGCCCCGCCCGGCAACGGGCATGCCGAGCCGGCCGGCCAGTCCGGGCAGGCGTCCAGCTGACCCGCTCGTGTTACCGGGTATCCGGTTCGAAGAAGGCCGGGCGCGCCGCTATGCTTCATGCAGCCGTACGGCGATGGTGGGCGTAGCTCAGTTGGTTAGAGCACCAGGTTGTGGTCCTGGGTGTCGGGGGTTCGAGTCCCCTCGCTCACCCCATGTGATGCCTCAAGACATCGGAATGGCCCCGAACCCACGTCAGGGTTCGGGGCCATCGGTTTGAGATACTCCCAGAATTCTGGAATTTGGGCTGCTGACCTGGGCCAACGCCCCGGTACCGGGGTCTGGGGACGGCTTCTGGCGGGCCGCGCGGTCCGGGACCGTCAGCTGGCCGGCCATCCTATGGGCGGGGGTGACGCCGTGCCATCGCTGAGTGACCTGCTGGGCCAGTGGCAGGACAACCTGGCCGCCTGGGCCATCCCGGCCGACATCACCGCCGCGGTACCGGATTCACCCTGGGTGCTGCCGCGGCAGGTGTTCGCACGCCGGGCCGACCGGCTGCGCCGCGACCCGGCCGGGCCCTCATTCCAGCGCGAGTGGGACACCCTGGATCCGCCGGGCAGCGTGCTGGACGTGGGTTCCGGGGCCGGGGCCGCCTGCCTGCCGCTGGCCCCCCGGACCGCGGCGCTGACCGCGGTGGACTCCGATCCCGGCATGCTGGACCTGCTCGCGGAGCGGGCCCGCGGGGCCGGCCTGGAGCCGCGGCTAGTGGCCGGGACGTGGCCGGAGGTAGCCGCCCAGACCGCACCGGCCGACGTGGTCACCTGCCATAACGTGCTGTACAACGTGCCGGACCTGGGGCCGTTCCTGGCCGCGCTGACCGGGCACGCCCGGCGCCGGGTGGTGCTCGAACTCACCGCCGCCCACCCGCTGACCGCGCTCAACCCGCTGTGGCTGCGTTTCCACGGCCTGCAGCGGCCGGAACGGCCCACCGCGGCTGACGTCCTGGCCATCCTGGGCGCAATGGGCGTCCGGGCAGGGCACACTAATTGGGATCGGCCGGGCGAGGCGGATTACACCACCGTGAAGGAGCTAGCGGAAGTGACCAGGCGGAGGCTGTGCCTGCCGGCCGAGCGCACAGCTGAGGTAGAGGCCGCACTCCGGGACACCGGGCTCACCGGGCTCACCGGCCACGCGGCTGACCTGGGCACGGCTGGGCGTGCCGTCGTCACGATCTGGTGGGAGGGTTCCGCGTGAGCAACATGGATGACTGGTTCCGTGACCCGTCGCCGCGCTCATCCGGGCCGGCCAGCCCCAGGCCCGGAGGCTCGGGCCACCCAGGCAGCACTGGCGGCGCCTGGCCGGACCAGCCGCCGGTGCGCACCGAGAGCCCGGGCCAGCGCTCCGGTCAGGACCAGGGCAGCGGCTCCTCCGGGCGGGCCTACCGCGGCGGTGGCGGGCGGCGCTGGCTGCGCCCGCGCCGGATCCTGGGCATCGTCGCGCTGCTGGTCGTGCTCGTCCTGGTGTTCACCGGGGTCATGTACTTCTACCTGAACTCCAAGCTGACCCGGGCCAACGTACTCGTCGACTACGCCGGCCGCCCGGTGGCGGGCGCTGGGCAGAACTGGCTCATCACCGGCTCAGACAGCCGTCAGGGACTGACGCCCAAAGAGGAACGCCAGCTGGCCACCGGCAGGGGCATCGGCGGGCACCGCTCCGACACGATCATGATCCTGCACATCCCGAGCAATGGGCTGCCCGCAGTGCTGGTCAGCATCCCGCGTGACTCCTACGTGGACATCCCGGGCTTCGGCATGAACAAGATCAATGCTGCGTTCGATTTCGGCGGCCCCAAACTGCTGGCCAAGACCGTGCAGAACGCCACCGGCCTGCAGATCAACCACTACATGGGCATCGGCTTCGGCGGCCTGGTCAACGTGGTGAACGCGGTCGGCGGGGTGCGGATGTGCATCCCGTCCAATCTGAACGACCCGGCGTCTGGCCTGCACCTGAAGAAGGGCTGCCAGAACCTGGATGGCGCGCAGGCCCTCGGCTTCGTCCGGACCCGGCACCTGTTCGCCACCCAGGACCTGCAGCGGGAGCAGGACCAGCGGGTGTTCATCAAGGCGCTGCTGACCAAGATGACCAGCCCGGGCAGCCTGATCAACCCGTTCGCCTCGTTCCCGGCCGCGTTCGGCGCGGCCGACTCGCTCACCGTGGACAAGGGCACCCAGCTCTACCAGCTGGTCCGGGTCGCGTTCGCGCTGCGGCACCCGGAGACGACGACGGTGCCCATCGGCAGTGAGCCGTTGCTGGCTGTGGGCGACGTGGTGATCTGGAACCACTCGCAAGCCACCGAGCTGTTCGACGCCATGAAAAACGACACGCCGGTGCCCAAGAGCCTGATCACCGGGTCCAAGCTGGCCGCGGCCGGCTGAGCCAAAATCGTTATCCAGCCCGGCCCCTGGTGGCATTCCCGCCCCTTGCGCACACCATGGCCGCGTCCGTACCATGCGTCGAATTAAACCCGCTGGTAGCCATGGCCCGGAGGTGGCTTTGAAAGCCGGCAGTATCCCCAGCGTGACCCGCCCGCTCGGCCTGTCGCTGCGCGAAGCCGAGATCATGTCGCTGATCGCGGCGGGGCACTCCAACGGCCAGATCGCCGCCAAGCTCGTACTGGCGGAGAAGACCGTCAAGAACCATGTCAACCGGATCTATGCCAAGCTCGGCGCGGAGTCCCGGGCGGCGGCCATCTCGCGCTGGGATGACGCCCGGAGCCCGTCGACCTGACGTCCCAGCCAGGTTCCGCCTGCAGCTAGCCTGATAGTAAGTTCAGCCCCAGGGGGCATTCAGGAAACCCTCAGGTTCAGCCCGGAAGATGCAGGTCATGACCATGCCGTCGACGAATGGGCGAGCACAGCCGGCTGCCCGGCTGCTCGTTGTCGAGGACGAGCCCAACATCCTTGAGCTGCTGTCCGCCAGCCTCCGCTACGCCGGATTTGACGTGCTCACCGCGACCGGCGGGACCGAGGCGGTCCAGGCCGCGCAGCGGCACCGGCCCGACCTCATCGTGCTCGATGTGATGCTGCCCGACATGGACGGCTTCGACGTGGTCCGGCGGCTGCGCGGCGGCGGTGCGCGCATCCCGGTGGTCTTCCTGACCGCGCGGGACGCGATGGAGGACAAGGTCCGCGGCCTGACCCTGGGCGGGGACGACTACGTGACCAAGCCGTTCAGCCTGGAGGAGGTCATCGCGCGGATCCGCGCCGTGCTGCGCCGGACGCACGGCGACGGGGCGGAACCCACCCCGCGGCTCAAGTTCGCCGACCTGGAACTTGACGAGGAGAGCCACGAGGTGTGGCGGGCCGGGCAGCACGTGCAGCTCTCCCCCACCGAGTTCAAGCTGCTCAGGTACTTCATGAGCAACGCCAACCGGGTGCTGTCCAAGATGCAGATCCTGGATCACGTCTGGGACTACGACTTCCGCGGCGACACCGGCATCGTGGAGTCGTACGTGTCGGTGCTGCGCCGCAAGGTGGACACCACCGAACCCCGGCTCATCCACACGCTGCGTGGGGTCGGTTACGTGCTCCGGCTGCCCTCTTCCTAACCCGCGGAGATGACGACAGCGTCCTGGCTCCACCGCACGCAGGGGAACCTGCGCCGGTTGTCCGGGCGTACCCCAATCCGGGTCAAGATCATCGCCGCGCTGCTGGCCCTGGTCATCATCGCGCTGACCATCATCAGCGCGGCCAGCCTGACCCAGTTCCGCGGCTACCTGCAGAACCAGTCGGGCACCCAGGTAAGTTCGCTGTACGGCGGGCTGATCGCCAGGCTCGACACCCAGCAACCGTTCGGCCTGGGCCCGCAGCATGGCAGCCTCAACTCCTATGACTTCGGCTGCTACGGTCCTTACCTGGTCGAACTGCTCAGCGCGTCGGGGAAGGTTATCCTGCCCTCCGGCCTCGGGTCCTGCATGGCGCTGACCAGCCCTGGCCCATCCGTGCCGACCAGCACGTCCTGGCTGACCGACAATTCGGGCCAGCTCACCACCGTGCCCGGTACGAGCGGCGGCGCGGACTGGCAGGTCATCACCAAGTCGTTCACCGGCTCGCTGTCGGTGTTCGGCCTGAGCAGTTCGCCGCAGAAGGTCATCCTGGTCGTTGGGACCAGCCTGGCCAACATCGACAACACCGTCGGCTGGCTGGCCCGGATCGACCTGCTGGTCAGCCTGATCATCGTGATCGCCCTGGCCGTGGTGGGCGTGGCCATCGTCCGGGCCAGCTTGCGCCCGCTCACCGACATCGAGCAGACCGCGCAGGCCATCGCGGCCGGTGACCTGTCCCGCCGCGTCCCCGACCTGGACCCGCGGACCGAAGTGGGCCGGCTGGCCCGGTCGCTGAACCGGATGCTGGCCCAGATCGAGTCCTCGTTCCGGGCCCGGACCAAGTCCGAGGAGGCCGCCCGGCGCTCCGAGGAGCGGATGCGCCAGTTCGTAGCGGACGCCAGCCACGAACTTCGCACCCCGCTCACCGCGATGCGCGGCTACGCCGAGTACTACCGGCAGCGCGGCGGCGTGCAGGACGACGACGCGGCCGACCGCAACGGCACGGCCGGGGCCGAACCGGCCGCGCGCGACACCGCTGGCGCCATCGCCCCGCACAACGGGACCGGCCAGCTGAGCGGGGCCGACCTGGACCGGATCATGCAGCGGGTGGAGCAGGAGTCGGCCCGGATGGGCGTGCTGGTTGAGGACATGCTGCTGCTGGCCCGGCTGGATCAGCAACGGCCGCTGGAGCAACGTCCGGTGGACCTGCTCACGCTGGCCGCCGACGCGGTGCAGGACGCCCGGATGATCGCCCCCGACCGGGACATCGAGCTCGACGTCGGCTCGGGTGCCGCGTTCCTGGTCCTCGGCGACGAGGTCGCGGCTGCGCCAGGTCATCGGCAACCTGATGAGCAACGCGCTCAACCACACCCCGGACGGCACCCCGGTGACGGTAGGGATCCTGCCCGGCCCGCGTGAGCCGGTGCCCAGCGTGGTGCTGGAGGTCACCGACCAGGGCCCGGGCATGCTCCCGGAGCAGGCCGAGCACGTATTCGAGCGGTTCTACCGCGGCGATCAGGCCCGGACCAGAAAGTCCGGCGGGACCGGCCTGGGCCTGGCCATCGTGGCCGCGCTGGTCGCCGCGCACGGCGGCAGTGTGGGGCTGAAGACCGCGCCGGGCAAGGGCGCCACGTTCCGGGTCACGCTGCCGCTCGCCCCGGAAGCCCAGCGCGACGACCCCG
This sequence comes from uncultured Actinomycetes bacterium, assembly GCA_963834515.1. GTDB lineage: Bacteria > Actinomycetota > Actinomycetes > Streptosporangiales > Streptosporangiaceae > RYN-230. The sequence continues at coordinate 276,532 of CAWICB010000009.1, forward strand.
CCGACGACGATTCGTTCAGCACGCCTGGTTAGCCTCTGCCTGCTTGGCCCACCGGCGGGGCGCGCCGCCGGCGGGGAGCGGCGATCAGGGGATCCCGGGGGCCCCCGGACTAAGCCAGCGCGGCCCGGGCGGCCTGGCGGACCGCATCGGCGTAACCGCTGCCGAACAGGCAGACGTGCACCAGCAGCGGATGCAGCTGGTGCAGCGGGATCCGGTCCTGCCAGCCCTCGGCCAGCGGGGCAACGTCGGTGTACGCACCCCGGATGCGGTCCAGGTACGGAGCGCCGAACAGGGCCAGCATGGCCAGGTCGGTCTCCCGGTGACCGCCCTGGGCCGCCGGGTCGATGAGCCAGCCCCGGCCGCCCCACCACAGCACGTTGCCAGACCAGCAGTCGCCGTGGATGCGGCTGGGCGGCTCGGGCGGCCCAGCCAGGCTGGGCAGCCGATCCACCACCTGCTCCACCAGCCGGGCATCGGCCGTGGTCAGCGCGCCGGTGTCGGCGGCGCGGCGCAGGTACGGCAGCAGCCGCTTGCTCCCGTACCAGCTGGCCCAGTCCCCGGTCCCGTCCAGCGCGCCGGCCACGGTGGGCGCGTCGCCGGTGCGGTCACCCAGCGGCAGGGTGGCGATGAACCCCGGCCACGGGGAGCCGAACCGCGGCGCGCCGGCTGCGTGCAGGACGGCCAGGTCACGGCCGAACGCTTCAGCCGCGTGCTCATCTGCGGCCTGCTCCGGCACCCAGGCCACAGCCAGCGTGGCGCTGTCCCAGCCCAGCACCTCGGGCACCGGGACGGCGTGCGCCTCGGCCAGCCAGCGCAGCCCGCGCGCTTCAGCCTCGAAGACCCCGCCCAGGTCAGCAGCGGCCGCCTTGGCGAACACCAGCCGGCCGTCGGCCAGCGTCACCTGATAGTGGTTCCACTGATGCTGTGACCCGGCCGGCCGGACTTCGCGCACCTTGCTGCCGGTGATCCGGGCCAGCCGCTCGGCCAGCCCGGACCCGGCCAGGGCCGCCGGGCTCACCGTTCACCCAGGCGCTGGCGAAGGGAGACGCCCCGCACGGGTGTTCCCTCCGGCCGGCCCCGGGGCCGGCTCAGCAGGCACCTCGAGCAGCCCGGCCAGCTGCCCGGCCAGCCCGCGCACGGCCACCTGCACCAGGTCGAACGCGGCCGCATAGTCTTCGGGCGAGCCACCGTACGGGTCCGGGACCTGGCCCTGATGGGGGTCCTCGTCGGCGGCCTGGCCCGCCAGCGCCGGGTCGAAGGAGCGGAGCAGCCGCAGCCGCGGCCCGGCGGCCTCCGCGTCCGGCGCCATCTCGCGCAGATCGGCCAGATTGGCCCGGTCCAGGGCCAGCACCAGATCCCGGTGGCCGAACCAGGACGGCTCGAACTGACGGGCCCGGTGCGCGGACCCGTCGTGGCCGCGCCGGGCCAGCTCGGCCCGGGCCCGTCGGTCCATCGGGCCGCCAACGTGCCAGTCGCCGGTGCCCGCGCTGTCCACCTCGACCAGCCCGGCCAGCCCGGCCTGGTCCAGCTCGGCACGGAGCACCACCTCGGCCATCGGCGACCGGCAGATGTTGCCGAGGCAGACCAAGCAGACCCGGTAGGGGCCGGACACCCGGCGCGGGGCAGGTGGGACCGGCAGCGCCGGGCTGTCAGCGGGCATGGGACCAGCATGCCCGACGCGCGGGGTGCTCATGCCGCCAACCTGGCCGCTGGCGCCAATGCGAAGCACCCGGAGGATGTGTTTCGTGCCGCGCGACCAGGCGGGGCCCGCCGAAGGCGGGTGCTCGCCGAGCCGCCGTTCGGCGCACAGCGGCGATCGGGGGGTCAGGGGGGTCGTCCCCCCGGACTGATACAGCGATCGGGGGGTCCAGGGGGTCGTCTCCCCGGACTAATACTCTGAGTGGATGTCACAAGATCAGCCGTACCGGTCACTGTCCTACTGGCTCAGCACGGTGCCGGGCGAGCTGAGCCCGGGCGATCCGCTGCCCGGTGACCAGGACGTGGACGTGGCCATCGCCGGGGCCGGCTTCACCGGGCTGTGGACCGCGTATTACCTGGCCAAGCCAGCCCGGGCCTGCGTATCGCGGTGTGCGAGCGGGAGATCGCCGGGTTCGGCGCGTCCGGCCGCAACGGCGGCTGGTGTTCCGCGCTACTTCCCGGCGTCACTGGCCAAGCTGGAGCGGATGGCCGGCCGGGACGCGGCCGTCGCCATGTACCGGGCCATGCAGGAGACGGTGGACGAGGTCGGCCGGGTGACCGCGGCCGAGGGGATCGACTGTCACTGGGCCAAGGGCGGCACGGTGCAGCTGGCCCGCTCTCCCGCGCAGCTCGAGCGGGCCCTCGAGGAGGTCGGACGAGTACCGGGCGTTCGGCTTCGGCGAGGCCGACCTGCGGCTGCTGAACCGCGGCCGAGGCAGCGGAGCGGGTGGCGGCGAGCGGGGTGCTCGGCGCGACGTACACCCCACACTGCGCGGCCATCCACCCGGCCCGGCTGGCCCGCGGCCTGGCGGCGGCAGTGCGCCAGCACGGCGTGCGGCTGTACGAGCAGACACCGGTGACCGAGATCGCACCGGGGCGGATGCGCACCCCGCGCGGCACGGTCCGCGCCGAGTACGTGATCCGGGCCACCGAGGGGTACACCCCGCTGCTGCCCGGCCTGCACCGGGCCATCGCCCCGGTGTATTCGCTGATGATCGCGACGGCGTCGCTGCCGGACTCCGTCTGGGCCCAGATCGGGCTGGCCGGCCGGCCGACGTTCGGCGACTACCGGCACCTGATCATCTACGGCCAGCGCACCGCGGACGGGCGGCTGGCCTTCGGCGGCCGCGGTGCGCCGTACCACTTCGGCTCGACCGTCCGGCCCGAGTTCGACCGGTCGCCCGCGGTGTTCGGCGACCTGCGGCGGACGCTGGCAGGAGCTGTTCCCGGCACTGGGCGATGTCGCGGTCACGCACACCTGGGGCGGCCCGCTCGGCGTGCCCCGCGACTGGTGCGCATCGGCCGGACTGGACCGCGCAACCGGCCTGGGCTGGGCCGGCGGCTACGTCGGGGATGGGGTGTCCACCACCAACCTGGCCGGGCGCACCCTGGCCGACCTGGTGCTGGGGAAGGACTCCGAGATCACCCGGCTGCCCTGGGTCGGGCACCGGTCCCCGGAGTGGGAGACCGAGCCGCTGCGCTGGCTGGGCGCCAACGCCGGGCTGCACGCGATGGGCTGGGCCGACCGGTGGGAGAACCGGACCGGGCACCAGTCCCGGCTGGCCGGCTTCGCCGGCCGGTTCCTGGGCGACTGAGCCCGCGGGCCGCCAGCCGCGGCGGTGCGGCGGGGCCCGCCGCAGGCGGGTGCTCGCCGAGCCGCCGCTCGGCGCGAAGCGGCGATCGGGGGGTCCGGGGGATCGCCCCCCGGGCTAGCACAGCGGCGGGGCCGCCAGCCGGGGTGTGGCTGGCGGCCCCGCTCAGCTAGGTGGCGTTCGGTATCAATGGCGGCCAGCTGAGGCGGCCCGGGCGAGCGCGGGCACGAACTTGGCCGCGTCGATGGTGCCCCAGCCGCTGGCCAGGTCGTAGCCGGGGCCGGCGTCGTATCCGGTCACTCCGGCGAAACTGTTGTTGCCCGCGGTGATGTCCACCAGGCCGGTGTTGCTGTCGCCGTGCTGGCTGGCCCAGCCCAGCGCGTACAGCGCCGGGTTGATCAGGCCCAGCCGGTGCCCGGCCACCTGGTCGGACAGGGCCACGATGCCGGAGAAGATCGGCGTGGCCTCGCTGGTCCCGCCGAAGATGTACCAGCCCGGATTGTCCACGCCCGACGTCTCAATGCCCGCGAACGACATGTAGACCCAGCAGCCGCCGTTCACCGCCGCGCTCATCGAGATGTCCGGGGTGCCCCGGTGGCTGCCCACCACGCTGCGCACCCCGGCCTGGTACAGCGGCCGGGAGAACACCGCGGACACGCCGCCGCCACCCGCGCCGTACCCGTCGTTCCACACCGAGTCGGGCTGCAGCTGGTTACCCGAGTTGTCCAGGTAGAGCTGGGACCCGCCCACCGAAGTGACCAGCGGGTCGGACGACGGCCAGGAGTTCACCCGGTACGGGTACAGCGTCGAGCCGTCCAGCTCATCGTTGGTGGCGCCCTCGTCTCCGGACGCGGCCAGCACGGTCACGTGGTGGGCCAGCGCGTCCTTGTACGCGTACCGCAGGTTGAGCAGGCTGCTGTAGTTGCCCTGGGCGAAGCCGGGGAACGTGTTCTCGGTGGCCCCGAAGCTCTGCGAGATGACGTCGCCCACCCCGGCGTTTATCAGCGACTGTTCCGCGCTCATCATCTCCGGGAAGCCGGTCACCCCTTCGGTCTCGGCCACCGGGGTCTCGGCCAGCACGATCTTGGCGCCCGGCGCGATGGAGTGCGCGTACTCCACGTCGAGGGTGGTCTCCTCGGCCCAGCCGACCATGGTCGAGTTCGTCGAGTCGAACGGGGGGATGTTGCCGAACTTGACGATCCGCAGATCCGGGTTGGGGAAGCCGAACTGCTGGTCGAACACGCCCAGGTCGTGCCGGATGGTCGGCGAGCCGTAGGAATCGACGATCACGATCGTCTCGCCCCGGCCGGTCACGCCCCGCTGATACAGCGGGTTCAGGTCGTAGTGGACCCGGTACTGCACGGGCGTGTAGCAGTTGATGCCGAGCTCGGCCTGGCAGGATGTGGTGGACACCGGCGCCGGGAACTGCTTGCTGGTCAGGATCGGCCCGCTCAGCGCGGGCCGGGGGGTCGCCACGCCGGCGTGGTTGACGGCGGCGGGAGTGGCCGCGGTGGCCAGCGCGAGCACGCTGGCCGCGGCCGTCAGCTGAAGGGCTGCTCTTACCATCTGTTCTCCTCAGGTGCTGCTCGGTTGCCACAGTTATCCCACCAGTCGCTCCAGACTGCCGCCGGAATCCGCCGATTCGCTCGATGTTCCGGGCCATTCGCGCTGGGGCAGCCGGCCCCGCGCGGCCGCCACCCGCGCACACCGGCCGGGATGCCTGGCGTGGTGGCGGAGCCGGCCAGGCATAGGGTCAGCAGGGTCAGCACAGGAGGAACGCATGTCATCTCAGCCTGAACCGCAGCACCTGGACAACCGGCACCGGGACACGCTGCGCCAGATCTTCGAGCATCCGACCAGCCACAACGTCGAGTGGCGCGCGGTTGTCTCGCTGCTCGAGGCGGTCGGCACGGTCACCACCCGGCACGACGGCAAGGTGGCCGTGAAGCTCGGGGGGGACCAGGAGTTCCTCGACCCGCCCCGGGGCAAGGACATCGATACCCAGATGGTCCTGGACCTGCGCCGGATGCTGAGCCAGGGCGGCTACCAGCCATCCTGATCCGCTGTGGGCCCGGCCGCCAGGCTCTGGATGCGCCTGGCGGCCGGGCCCGGGCCCACAGCAGCGTTACCTGCGGCCCGCGGGCCCGCGAAGTTCCAGCCCGCCGCCGGGCGCGTAGCTCCGGAGCACACCATCGAGCCCCGTCACGTAGAACGCGCCCTGTGACACGGCCGGGGAGCCCCAGAAGCCATAGACGGGCTTCTGCGTCCACAGGGTGGCGCCGTTCGACAGCGCTAGCGCATACAGATTCCCGGAGAGGTCCCCGATCAGCAGGACCCGGCTGCCGGACGGCCCGGTTACCGCGGGAGAGGCGTTGAACGCCGCCGTGGGCAGGGCGTGCCAGACCAGCGCTCCGGTGAGAGCGTTGAGCGCGTAGACACCGGTGCCGGAGGAGACGTAGAGCCGGTTGCCGACCAGGGAGCTGCCCGACACGTCAGCGTTGGTGCTGTAGGCCAGGGTGTACTTCCAGATCACGCTGCCCGTGGTGAGGTTGAGGGCATAAACGATCTTGTCTTTCCCAGTGACGTAGACAACGCCCTGGGAAAAACGGTTCTGCCCGGGCGCGGAGATGGTCGGGGCCGCGCCCACGTCCAGGTCGGCCCGGCTGCTGGTCCGGTACCGCCAGACCAGCGCACCGGTGGTGGCGTTGAGCGCGTACACGGAGTCGTCGCTGTCCTTGCTGCCGAACACGAGCAGCGGCACACCGTCAGCGTCGGTGCCGTAGGCAGGAGACGACCAGGTGCCCCCCGGAGCGACCTTGAACCCGGTGAACTCCCAGTCCTTCTTGCAGCCGCCGTGCTTGCTGCCCGCGCCGTAGAGGGCCCATTCTGCGCCCGGCGCGCTGCTGCTTGGGACGGTGCCGTCGTAGACCACCGGCCCCGATCCGTCAGCCGCGCTGACCACGACGGGGGACGCCAAAATCGACCCCCCGGTGTAGAACGAGCACACCAGGGCGCCGGTGGACGCGTTCAGCGCGTAGAGCGTGCCGGACGTGGAGCCGAAGTACACCACACCCTGGTACACCGCGGGTGAGGCCACGACCGTGCCGGCGGTGAGCTTATAGCTCCAGATCGCCGCGCCGCCGCCCGCCGGGTAGGCGTCGAAGTAGTTGTTGGCCCCTGCGTAGACCACCGCCTTGTGCAGTACGGAGCTGGTGGCCACGGCAGGCGAGGAGGCGCTGGTGGTGCTGACCTTGGCGGACCACTTCTGCCTCAGCGTGGGGGCCGTCGTGGTGTTGATCGCCGTCTCCGGTGAGAAACCGGTATGGGCGGGATTGCCGCGGAACATCGGCCAGTTGGCCGTAACGGCGGTGGGGGCCGGCCGCCCGGTCTCGTGGCCTGACTGGGCGGCCGCGGCGGCGGGACCCGCCACCGCGAGCGCCCCGCCCAGAGTGGCGGCGGCCGCAGCGACGGCCAGCGCCAGCCTGGCTGGACATAGGTTTAGCATGAGATGCTCCTAGCTTCGGTTATCTCCGTTGCCGACGGCGCGTGCGGCTGGTTTTAATGCCGCTCTCGCGCCACAATCGGCCGCCGACCCGCGGCCATTCGTGCGGTTAAACCGTAAATTCAGCCGCAATGGGGCGAAGCTCGCGCTCCGGCCATGGCCTGGCTGGACAGCCGCCCGACAGCGTAGCGCATTACCGTCCTCGGGAAATCAATATCCGCTATACGCCTAATTCCCTGAATCTGGCAGTCGCGCCGCCATAAATGTCCTTTTAGGACAAGACCGAGAACTTATAGCGGGTTTACCCCATTGGCATTAGCTGTGCTGCTCGGCGGCCGGCGCCGGACCCGGCGACGTGAACCCGTGGACCTGGACCTGGACCTGGACCTGGACCTGGACCTGGACCTGGCTCACCATTACGTGCCACGCCCGCCACAGGGCGGGAAGGACGGATAGGGCGCGGGCACAGGCCAGTTCCAGAGCCGGGCCGGGCGGCGTCGCAGTCCTGGTCCGGAGCCGCGACCACTACCCCGAGGACCAGCCCGGCGGTGGCGCACTGGCGGCCGGGGCCCGGCCGGTGCAGCCGGCGCGGCCGGGCAGCAGCGCCCGATGACTGCGCACTCGCCGGGCCGCCAGCCCGCTTCGGGCAGCCTCCGGAGGCCACCCCCGCCAGACTTGCCAAATACTCACTATGCCATCTGTGGCTGGCTGCCGTGAGCGGCACGCAAGTAGTCTTTCCGTATCCGGGAATAACGTGTCATAGCCCTTTAAGCAGGACGGCATACGCAGATCTCGCATAGTTATCCCTCAGCGGTATCACTGGTTCAGAACATTAACTGGCGTGATAGCCTGACGACCGTCAGGTCGCACGTTAGTTTCATTCTCATGGCCCGGAAAGTGCTATTTTGGCCAGCCACCCAGATAGGTGCGAATCGATCGCTCCCACAGGGCGCCCCGGATGCCAGAAAAGGACGAATTCTTGATAAACCGCGGAGACTCCACGCGGTCATCCCGCGATTATCGCCAAGGTGGAGACCGTCGCGTCTTGCGTTCCGGCCTTGGCTACCGCCGAGACGGGAAAGCCGCCGCAGCCAAGGTACGGACAAAAGTATCGCAGGGCGCGGCTCCCGAAGGAAGGACGTTCGTCAACGAAATGGCACACACCGGACCCCTGCCAACCCTCGAGTCCGACCGGCTCATACCCAGGCAGCCTGACGCTGCGCCGTCACATCTGCTTCCGCCATCTCGCCCTACCTGGCAGCGAATCGTTCCGCGGTACCTGCCCCTGCTGCTCATCCTCGTCGTCCAGACAGCGCTGGCGCTGCGTCTCGTGCGGGCCAACACGGCATTCGAGGACGAGGCCCTGTACCTGTGGGCCGGACATCTGGAGTGGGCGTCCTGGCTGCATGGCGCCCGCATTCCCCTGTTCCCGACTTACTTCTCCGGCGCACCGGTCCTCTATCCCCCTCTCGGCGCGCTCGCGGACAGCGTAGGCGGGCTCACTGGCGCACGAATCCTGTCCATGTTCTTCATACTCGGGGCAACTGTCCTGCTGTGGGCGACAACAAAACGACTGTACGGTGAGCGCGCCGCTTTCTTCGCCGCCGGGCTGTGGGCGGCGATGGGCCCGACTCAGCGGCTCAGCGCGTTCGCCACATTCGACCCCATGGCCTTGTTCTTCGTCGCCCTCGCAGCGTGGTTCGCGACCGGCGGCACAGGGCGGCAGTCGGCAACCCGGTGGATGCTCGCCGCAGCGGGTGCGATGGCCTTCGCGAACGTGACGAAATACGCGACAGGGATTTTCGATCCGACCATTGTCGGGCTCGCCTTCCTGAGCGGTTCTTCGGCCGACCGGAAGGATGCCCAGCGCCGGGCCGCTTACCTCCTGGCGGTAGCGATTGCCTTGATCATCATACTGCTCGAGACCAGCCACGGCTGGTACCTCACCGGGCTCGAGCAGACCACCCTGACCAGGCAGTATGGCGGGACGCCCACCTCGCTGGTGCTGCGCAGCTCCTGGGACTGGACCGCAGTCGTGGTGGTGCTGGGCATGCTGGCCGTGGCCATCAGCATCAAGGCCGAGCCGGTAGCCGGGCGGTGGCTGCTGCTCCTTCTGGTCGGAACGGCCGCCCTGGTGCCAACCGAGCAGGCCCGGATTCACACCTACACGTCGCTGAGCAAGCACGTTGACTTCGGGGCCTGGTTCGTTGCCATCGCGGCGGGATATGCGGTTGACCGCGGATTGCGGTGGATCAGGAGCCGGGGGCGGCGGTGGGCACTAACCGTCGCGGTCAGCCTGCTGCTGGTACCGGTGGGACTGGCCGGAACGGCTCAGGCGGACAGCCTTTTTGTTTGGCCAGGGACGAGGAACCTCATTCCCGTGCTGCGGCCGCTCACGGATCACGGCGGCCGCTTTCTGGCTGACGACGACCCGCCGCTGGAATATTACTTGTCGCGCACTTCCTGGCGGCAATGGAGCAGCGTTTACAGCATCACGCTGCCGTCCGGAAAACGGGAGCCCATGACGAGTGATGCGTTCGGTCCCTACCAGGCCAGGCTCGCGGCGCACTACTTCAACGTGGTGGTGCTCGCCTTCACTGATAAACCCCCTCTCGATCACGCGATTGCCAGGTACTTGTTGACGGACCGTGCCTACAGGTTCGCCGGAACAGTTCCTTACAGTAACCACGGCGCTACCGGAAGCTATGCGATCTGGGTGTACCGCGGCATCAGCAGACACCAGGACAAGAAGATCGGCCGGGACAGGCATACACACCGGCACGGGGGCCGGCGCAGGTTCGGGGGCCGGCGCAGGTTCGGGGGCCGGCGCAGGTTCGGGGACCGGCGCAGGTTCGGGGACCGGTACCAGCACAGAGACAGGAACAGGGCCATCAGCAGGCACCCGGACAGGAGCATCGGCAGCCCCGGCAGCAGTGGGAGTGGCAAGTGACCGTCATACGGAGCACCGGCCGTCACCGGATACCCGGGACGGTGCTGCCCACGCCTCCCGACGACGACGAGAAGGTCTCGTACGTGTGGCGCTCGCTGCCCTACCTGACCAGTGCGCTGGCGATCAGTTCCGCGTTCATTATCGCCGCCCAAGTGTTCTTCGAAATCGATAACCCCATAGCTATCCCGCTAGGCCTCTACACGGGCATTTACTTCTTTTACCAGGCGCTCAGCCTGCCGGTGAATTTCGCCGGCCGGAGCTTTGACCTGGCCGGGCACAACGATCTGGTCCAGAGCTGGCAACCGTCACGCTATCCGGATGTCGATATCTTCTTGCCGATCTGCGGCGAACCAATCGAGGTGCTGCACAATACGTGGACGGGAGTATTCGAGCTTGTCCACGCCTACCCAGGCGTGGCGCGCGCCATCGTGCTCGATGACGGGGACAGCGACGAAGCCGCTGCGCTCGCTCCATCCTTCGGTTTCACTTACTGGCGGCGACCAGAACACATGCATAAGAAGGCCGGGAATCTCAATTATGGGTATGCGCGCACCAGTGGGGAGCACGTCGTCGTATTCGACGCCGACTTCCGTCCCCGTCCCGACTTCCTGCACGAGACACTGCCTTATCTGGATGACCCAGCTGTCGGGCTGGTGCAGACACCCCAGTACTTCCGGGTCAGCAGGCAGCAGACCTGGGTCGAGCGCTGCGCAGGGGCATCTCTTGAGGTCTTCTACCGTTCGGTGCAGGTCTCGAGGGACCGGTTCGGCTCAGCGCTGTGCGTTGGCTCCAATGCCGTCTACCGGCGGGCAGGCCTGGCGGCGGTCGGGGGATTCACCGAGATTCCCTACGCGGAGGACTCCCACACCGGCCTGGATATGCGCCGCTTCGGCTACGAGCTGGTGTACGTGCCGATCGTCCTCGCGGCTGGGGTCTGCCCAGCGGGCATCGGCTCGTTCATGCGCCAGCAGTACCGCTGGTGCTGCGGGGCAACGTCGCTGATCTGGACGCGGCACATGTGGCGGGTAAGGATGCCTTTCCAATCGCGGCTGCCCTATATCGCAGGCTGGCTGTGGAATCTCACGACAGCCTTGCGTACGCTTGTCCTGCCGCTCATTCCCATCACTCTGCTTGCCTTCCTCCCCGGCGAGATCAAGCTGCGCAACGCCATTCTGCTGATCCCGCCCATCATCACCGGGGTTCTTCTGTACCCGCTATGGCACAACAGCCGCTGGTCGTTCCACGCCTGGCCGCTAGGCGTCGCGGTTGGCTGGGCCCAGGCTCTCGCACTATGGGACTTCGCCCGCGGCAAGGTGATGTCCTGGACCCCGTCCCGGAGCCCGGGCGATGCGGCCAATGACTTCCGCAAGATGGTTTGCGGCTGGAACGGCAGCCTGGCCATCCTGTGGCTCGGGCTGGCCGGCTGGCGCTTTTACCAGACCGACTCGATTCGGTTCGCGGCCATCACCGTGCTTGGCCTGGTCAACCTGGCCGCCATCGCCCGGGTAGTCTTCCCCGGGAAGCGGGCCAGATGATCAGCCCTGGTGTGCGGCCCGCGGGTGCGCGGCCCGCGGGTGCGCGGCCCGCGGGTGCGCGGCCATCGCGCATGACAGGCTAGGAATACTGGGCCGTCAGCCAGTACCTCGTCATCACGAACTTCCTGGGCACGCCGCCGGTGTAGGCGATCTCCCACCCGAAGCCGACCTGCCCGAGGGTGACACTCGCCGGGATGTAGTGGTGATTGATCAGCCATCTGAGGGACGCGAGGATATTTGTCTGGCCGCTGTGCTCGTTGTGGTCCAGCGCGAAAACATAGTAGGAGCGGATATTCCAGACCGCGAAGTGCTGGCCGGAGATGGTGGCGTGCGCGATGATATGCCCGGCCGGGGTCTGGCCCTCGTTGTCCACCCAGATCATGACCTCTATGTGGCTGTTGTCCAGCCACACGTCGTCTGCCGCCTCAGCACCCCGCTGGCCGTGGAGGGCCGGCATGAACTGGGTGAAGCCGTTGCGGAGGGTGCGGAGCGAAGAGACCGGCACGTTCTTGAAAATCCGCTCCACCTCGGGAAAGGATTTCACCCGCAGGTCGCCCATCCGCTGAGCGGACTGGACACCCCAGAAGTCGTAGGAGTCGGCCCAGATCGTCTGCGGGCCCGCAGACGGGTTCCACATGTTGTTATTTATCAGGAATCCGCCGCTCTTCCATACCGCCTTCGCCGCAGACGCTTTCCATTTGGTGTGCGGGATGGTCGCTGCGGAGACAACTCCGACGGACATGACCACGACGATTACAACCAGCAGTGCCAACTGGATGCGCCGCATTACACACTCCCTACTGTGCGTTGTGACCATTTGTGGTCAGCGGCACGGTGCCGCGATCTGCCTGTCGGCCCGGACAGCCAGCGTGACTCTCCCAGGGCCGGCCCAGGAAAGCTCGTCGTGCCGGGCACTGGCCAGAACCGGAGGGTTAGTGCGGCCGGCTGGGCATACTCGCTTGAGCCGGGCCCCGGGGCGGGGCATGCCGCCAACGGGTTCCGTCCCCGGTCCCGGCTGACGTTGCTGTGCGGGCAGCTCACCGGGCCCGGCGTGGATGCGGGCCGGGCTGCGACGGCGTGCGCCGCCGCCGATGGCCGTCGGGCAGCCCCGGCCGGCCGGTCGCACGGCGTTCTCGGTGGCGCGAGGGCATGAGCGACTCGAAAGGCTTGCCGTAGCCGTGCTTAGCCAGCCCGGGGCTGGAACTCGTGGCGCAGCGGACAAACGACCTGGCCCCGTGATCCTCGCGCCAGCCATCATCCTTGAAGTGGACGATCTCCGCCTCCCGCGGGGGCCGAATTTTGATCCCTGAAGACGGGCGAAATGTACTGGTTGGATGGAACTTGGCCCAGCCCTGGCTGCTCACCTTCCAAGCTTAATCTCCGGTTGTACCATAGGCGCGGCAAGGGCTCAATAATTGCCGGCTAGCTTTACCCGGAACCCGGGACGGGCATAAATGTGCTGATCTCCTGGCATAAGGCTCATTTCAGCGGGAACCTAACTGCGCATGCGAACACTGAATAGCAGATCCGGGACGTTCAGTGCGGCCTGCCCAGCCTCGATCTGTCGTGATCTGGATTTGGCGGGCAGCGGCGGCGGTCAAGCTGTCGCGCCGGGCCGGCCAGGATCCGCGGGCCCGCGTCCGTCCGTCCTAGCCGCAGGGCGATCCCGGCCGGTCAGCCGGGGACTAGCGCCTGCGGGCGGCTAATCACGGCGGTGAGCTAGGCCGGCCGGGGCCGGGTGGCACTGATTCTGGCCGCCCGGCTCTGGTCCGGCCCTGTTCCCACGCTTCCGTGGGACGAGTTCACCGCAGACGCGGCCAGGTCAGCACGAGGTCTCAGGGCCAGCGTAGCCCCGGCCTAACGGCCAGGGACTAACGTCCAAGGACTAATGGCCCGGGCCAGATGGCTCGAGCCGGTTGTGCCAAGTGGACCGAGCTACATGGCTTTCTTTTCGGGTAATTCAGCCCTGTGCCGCCCAGGCAAATCTAAGGAGAGTGATATCAACGAAAACATCCAGAAGCAGAAGCGGGTGGGCGAAATGTCTACACGGAATCCGGATAAATCTCCCGGGACCACGCCCCGGGGTTCGCGGGCTGGTCCCAGGCGCTGGCGGGAGGCCTCCAGGGCCCGGCGCAGAGGATTCATCGCCGTCCTCACTGCGTTCGCCATGGGGGGCCTTACGATACTTGGCCTCGCGTTCAGTGGGGCCGCCTTCGCCAGCAGCAGCAAGGTCCCCTGGTCCAGCGGGGCCTGGCTGGCCAACGACTCACCCTCGGTGGCCTCGCAGTTCGGCAGCTGGCGGGGCTCCCAGCTGAACGTGGTCGATGAATTCACGCTCACCTCCACCTGGCAGGACGTGATCGACCCGACCTGGATGTACCAGAAGTGGCAGGGATCGCCTTACACCCTGGCCATAGCGGTGCCCATGATTCCCACCGGTGTCTCCGGGGTATCAATCGCCGCCTGCGCGAGCGGGGCTTACAATTCCTACTGGAATCAGTTCGGCAGCAACATCTCCTCCTACGGCCTCGGCCACTCCATCATCCGGCTCGGCTGGGAGTTCAACGGGAACTGGTACGCGTGGACAGCCACCCAGCCCGCGACATGGGCGCAATGCTGGCGGCAGATCGTCATCTCAGCCCGGGCCACCGCGCCCAACCTGGTGTGGGACTGGAACGTCAACCGCGGGGTCTCCGCCGGGCTCGCCGACCCGACCCAGGCCTACCCCGGTGACGCGTACGTGGACCAGATCGGCGTGGACAGCTACGACTGGTGGCCCGCCGCCAACACCACCGGTGGGTGGAGCGGGTCGTACAGCCAGCTCAATGGCCCGCAGGGGCTGCAGTACTGGCTCAACTTCGCGCAAGCTCACGGCAAGCAGTTCGCGGTGCCGGAGTGGGGCAACGTCGCCACCAGCATCTCCTCCGCGGCCGGCGGTGACGACCCCGGCTACGTGACGGACATGTACAACTTCTTCCAGGCCAACGCGGGAATTCTGGCCTTCGAGGCCAACCTGCAGGGCACCTCAACCGACGGGGCCTACTGGCCCACCACCTCGCTGCCGAACGCCGCGGCCGCCTACAAGGCGGCCTTCTGAGCCGCATCCAGGCCGGCCGCGGACAGACCGGCACCCCACCCAGGGCCACGCCGGCCGGGACGATCCGGCCGGCATGGCCCACGCCTGACCCAGGAAGATCGACTTGCCGTGGCGGCAGTGCGGGAGCGGCTGGCCCGGTTTGCTGTACGGCCCGGCACGTTATAGCCTGACCCGGCATCAAGCGCCGCTAGCTCAATTGGCAGAGCAGCAGACTCTTAATCCCCTGGTTCCGCGTCCCAGACTTCGCGTATCCACCCGTTCTGACCTGGAGTTTTGTCCTTCAGGTTATTTTCCATGTGCCCGTTTTGTCCCTGTGTTGGATCCGTGTTGGCTCGCGAGCTAGGACCGGGTCGTCGCGGATCCAGCAAAACGGCCATAGCGAGGGCCGCTCCCGGCGAGCCCAACCGCCATGTTCGCCGGAACCGGACTTGAGCCGCCCCTGCCGATGTCGTCACACAGCGTGAGACGTGCTGGTGAAACGCCGCTCCCAGGATGGCTGCACCGGCGAGAGCTGGCCGGGATGCCATTTGGTGCATGGCGGCTGATAGGTATTTCCCTGGGCGGTGGCGCCTGTCGTCGGCGCCGGGTCGGTCGGCATCTTGTCGCCGTGTCGCCGCGCTGGCTTGTCCCGCTGCCTATTCCTCGTCGCGCCGTGGCCTGATTGCTGACCAGGACGAGTTCCCGCTGGGAGGATCCGAGTCCGATGAACAGGCGGTCGGCTGCGGTGGGCGAGGTCAGGTATTTGTCGCGATGCGGTCCATGCTCCACTTGGCCGTCGGCCCGTGCAGGGAACAGGGTGATTACCAGGCGCAGGCCGACCGTTGGCCGCCCAGCGCCACCTACCAGCCAAACCAGAGCACCGCGGTGCGCCGGGGCCGCAGTCGCGGTCTGTAGACAGCCCTCAAGCCGGCCGCCGCTTTGCCCTGATCCGGTTCTGCTGGCATGTCTTCGGGATCACCGGGGTCGAGCCCGGCTGGCAACTCCGCAAGGGTGAGCCGTGGATGCTGACCGGCAGCGAGATGAACATGATCGAGCGGGTCGAGGCGGACCTCCGAGGCGTGGTCCAGTTGGCCGTCAACGAGCTCCACGGAGCGGGGTCGGCCCGGCGCCGAGCTGGGCCGGCACCCCGGGCCCGGTCCCGGGAGCCAGCCGGGCGGCGGCTGACTGCGGTCGCGGGACACCAGCGGCCCCAGGCCCGGCGCGGCCAGCAGGCCCTGGCTTCCCAGCACCCAGCCCGAGCCCGGGCCCGCATAGCCAGCCCTGCACGCGGCCACCACCAGCAACCGCCCTTCCCCACGCCCGCGGCGGCCACCGGGCCCCGGCCGCCCCAGGACCAAGCCCGCCCCCGTCAATTGCGGCTAACCCACACCCGATGCCGGGCCCCCACCCCGGCCGCACCGCCGGCGATGGCCCAGGCGCGCACCCGGATCCACCGGGGGAGACGCCGCGGCCTCGGGCACGTCAGGCGAGCTCCAGGACCTGGCCCAGTCCGCCGCGGCGCGCAGCCGAGCGGGGCCGGGCCGGGCGCCAGGCACACCTGGACAAGGCGCCGCAGCCGCAGGCACACCCCGAGCTCGAGGATCTGACCGGGCCCGGCGATCCGACCGGGTACGCGGCCGCGGGCCCGGGGCGGCGTAGTCGGTTGGGTCCGGCGGTTGACCTGGGCGGCGGGGATCCGCGCGTACAGCGGCCCGCATTGCCCGTGCCCTGGGCGGGCCGGCCTGGATCCCGTTGTCCACCATGGTCGGCGGTCGGGGCTCGCGGGTCGGCCAGGGCGGGGCTCGGGCAGTGTCCGGGCCGGCGTACCCGGTCAGCTCCTCGGGCCTGCTGCGGTGAGCTCGTGCCTGCGGCTGCGACGCCTTCCTCGAGGTCGGCCTGGATGCAGTTGCTGCGTGGCGGCCGCAGGCCGGGCAATCGGATCTGGCCGGCGGCCCGGGGCCCGTGGCCGGGTTGGGCTGACCGAACCCAGAGCGCGGTGCTCGCACGAGCCAAACCGGACTGGGCCACCCATTCGTCCGAGGCAAATAGTGCTCGTTGCCGGGAGTCCTGGTTCCTGGGCCAGTGCTCCCGCCTGGCAGCCGCGACCGGCCTGCGCGCGCTGGTGATGTTCTCCGACCCGGCCGAGCGCCTCAGCGCCGATGGCAGGCTGGTCAAGCCGGGCCCGTTCGTTCTCTAGAGTTTCTGGCTTGTTGCTACTAGCCGCTTGATGTCCAGACTCTGTTGCAACGCCTTGAGATGATCAAGGTTTGGTGAGTCTGGGGAGGGTGGATGCCGGGCAGGCGGCTGAGTTTGGCCGAACGCGAAGAGATCTCGATCGGGCTGGAGCGCAAGGAACCCATCCGGCAGATCGCAGTGCGGATCGGGCGGGATCCGGGGGACGGTGTCACGGGAGGCGCGGCGCAACCTGTCGCCGTCGCCGCGGCGTTACCGGGCGCTGGCGGCGCATGCCCGGGCGATGGCCCGGGCATGGCGGCGGCGGCCGCGCAAGCTGGCGCCGGGCAGCCCGGTCCGGGCGGTGGTGGCCGGGCTGTTGCGGCAGGATTATTCACCGGGCCAGATCGCGGGCAGGCTTAAGCGGGACTACCCTGGCCGGCCGGAGCTGCAGGTGAGCGCGGAGACGATCTACCAGACCCTGTTCGTGCAGGACAAGGGCAGCCTGCGCGCCGAGGTCGAGACCGCGGTCCGCTGCGGGCGGGCCCGGCGCCGCCGCCGCCGGCCGCGGGCGGGCGAGGCCCGCGGGAAGATCCCCGGGATGATCAATATCAGCGAGCGGCCCGCTGAGGCCGCTGACCGGGCCGTGCCCGGGCACTGGGAAGGCGACCTGATCATCGGCAAGAACGTGCAGAGCGCGGTGGCCACCCTGGCCGAGCGGGCGACCCGGTTCACCATGATCGTCGCCCTGCCGGCCGGCCGCACCGCCGAGGCGGTCGCCGCCGCCGTCGCGGCCAAGATCACCACCCTGCCCGCCGAGCTGCGCCGCTCCCTGACCTGGGACCAGGGCAAAGAAATGAGCCACCACGCCGCCTTCACCGTCGCCACCGGCATCCCCGTCTACTTCGCCGGCCCCCACTCACCCTGGCAGCGCGGCACCAACGAAAACACCAACGGCCTGATCCGCTACTACCTGCCCAAAGGCACTAGCCTGTCCGGCCACACCCAAGACGACCTGGACGCCATCGCCGCCAAACTCAGCACCCGCCCCCGCGCCGCCCTGCACTACGCCACCCCCGCCGAAGCCCTCAACAACCTGCTCGTTGCAACCGCCGCTTGACACCGCCCCGTGCTGCGGCAGCTCAGGCCCGATTTGGGCCGATTTGCAGCGTCCGAGGCGATCACTCGCTTGCAGCTCGTCTGCGAGCCCTGCGGCGAGGAACTGGGTTGGGGGTGTTCTGACCAGCCTAAGCCTCACCAGCCGTCCCGGACCGGCCGGTGCAGCCTGCAGACTGCTTCACCGAGCGACATAAACGGTGATGTCATCGCCACCATGGACGGCACGAACACCCTCAGCGGCCCCTACGGCTACCACCCGTTCGGCAATCTCATCGGAGGCAGCGAGCAGCCCCGGCAACGCCACCAACGACGCGTCCTCCGGCTGAGCTGGCGGAGCCGGCCGGGTTCGACGCGTTCACCTCCCGTGAACGGGAGATCCTCATCGAGGTCGCAGCGGGCCTGTCTAACGCCGAGATGGCCGCCAAGCTCTTCCTGGCCGAGGTCACAGTCAAGACACACGTCGGCAGGATGCTGAATAAGCTCCGGCTCCGGGACCGGGTGCAAGCTGTCGTGTACGCCTACGAGCACGGCCTGGTCCGGCCAGGCAGTCGTCCTTGACCGCTGCTGACATTTGTCATCGTGAGCCGCTGACCCACAGCACTACCCCGCCTGCAGCGCGGCACGAGAACCTCCTGTCATGACTTCTGCGGACGCTTCCGCCGACGGGCTTCCCGCTAGATCACAAGAACGGCAGGCTGGCACGGGCACCACCGAGGCTCTCTCCGGGACGGGCGCGAGCGCTGCTGTGCCGCTGCCGGACGCCGGCCCGTTCGACCGGCGCGTGATCTGGGTTGGCGGAATCGTCTTCGCAGTGCTGATGGCGCTGTCGGCGCGGTATGGCTTTGACCGCGACGAGCTGTACTTCCTGGACTGCGCCCGGCATCTGCAGGCCAGCTACGTTGATCAGCCGGTGCTCGGGCCGCTATTAGCGTGGGTGTCACTCAAGCTGTTCGGCGTGTCGCTGCCCGGGCTGCGACTGTGGCCCGCGCTCGCGGCGTGGGCCACGGTCGTGGTAGGCGCGCTGACCGCCCGCGAGTTCGGCGGCGGCAAGCGCGCGCAACTGCTGGCGGCGATCGGCACCGCGACGATGCCGGTGCTGCTTGGCGCCGCTCATTTCGCCAACACGACCGCCTACGAGCTGCTGGCGTGGGCAGGCCTGGCGCTCGTGGTGGCGAGGATCGGGCGGACCGGCGACTGCCGCTGGTGGCTGGCCGGCGGCCTGATCGCCGGCCTTGGCGTGGCTGACGACCACAGCATGAGCTTCTTCGCCATCGCGCTGGTCATCGGCGCGCTGCTGAGCGGCGGCCGCCGGATGATCGGGAATCGCTGGTTCGTCGCCGGTGCCGTGATAGCGGTGGCTTTCGAGGTCCCCGACTTGTGGTGGCAGGCACAGCACGGGTGGGCGACGATCGCCATGACCCAAGCGCTGAACAGGGAAAACGGCGGCCTGGCCAATATCGGCACCTGGGTCGCCGGCCAGCTCGCCGTGGTGACCCTGGCGCTGGCCCGGGTCTGGGTAGCCGGGCTGCGGTTCCTCTGGCGGTCCGGCCGGCCGCTATGGCGGGCGATGGCCTGGTCGTACGGACTGCTGTTCGTACTCTTCGCGGTCACCACCGGCGCGCAGACGTACTACCTGGGCGCCGCGTACGTGTACCTGCTTGCCGCCGGCGCCGTGGCTATCGACGCATGGCTACAGGCCCGGCCCGGCCGGCTGCGTAATCTGCTGCTGGCCAGCGCGCTCACCACCGCGGTGGCGGTCCCGCTCGTCTTGCCTGTGCTCCCGGTGGATGACATCGGCTGGACCTACAAGATCAACAAAAACCCGGGCGAGACCGTCGGCTGGCCGCAGGTAGTGCGCACCGTTGACGGGGTGTGGAAGTCGCTGCCGGCGCGGCAGCGGGCCAGCGCGGTGATCTTCGCTGGCGACTACGGCGAAGCCGGCGCCATCAACGAGCTCGGCGGGGGAACCGGGCTGCCGACTGCCGTGAGCGGGCACAACAGCGAATGGTGGTGGGGGCCAGGAAACAGCCGCGCCACCACCGTGGTTGCCGTCATGCCCGGACCCGTCGATATCACCAGCTCCGCCGCGACCGCCTACCTCAGACAGTTCTTCACCAACGTGCGAGTGGCGGCCACGCTGTCGAATCCGTACGGCATCCACAACCAGGAATGGGATGGCCACGTATACGTTTGCACCGGTCCCCGCCACCCATGGGCCCAGCTATGGCCACGGCTGCGCCTCTACGCGTGACGAGGTGTCAGAGTCAAGCGCGGGGCGGAAAGCGCGCGGGTCAGTCGGCGAGCAGCCGACGCAGCCAGCTCAGCTGCGCTGCCGTCGCTTCGCGTGAGAGCGCGGCATCGGGCGCAATCATCGCGAAGCCGTGAAAACCGCCGGGCCACACGTGCAACTCGGCGATCCCGCCCGTCTGCCAGATCCGGCTGGCGTAACTGACATCCTCGTCCCTGAAGGTTTCCGCAGAGCCCTGTGAAGTGCCAGAACTGGCGCACAGCATCTGAACTGGGCTTCTATCCTCGGCGCTCGTGCTCTTCCGCCTGCTCTACTTGCTGATGGCCCGGCTGTTCAGTTGGCTGGCGCTGCTCGCCCGCAGCGACACCTCGAAAGAGATGGAGATCCTGGTGCTGCGGCACGCTGTGCTGCGCCGTCAGGTCGCTCGTCCGAAGCTGGACTGGGCTGACCGGGCCGTGATCGCCGCCTTGACAAGGCGGCTGCCCAGGCACTTGCGGTTGCACCGGATCGTGACACCTGGCACTTTGCTCGCCTGGCACCGGCGCCTGATCAAGGACAAGTGGACCTATCCGAATTCCACGGGACGCCCACCGGTCCCGGAGGAGCTCCGCGTGCTGGTCAGACGGCTGGCTAGGCAGAACCCGCGGTGGGGACACCGGCGCATCCAAGGTGAACTCCTCGGCCTCGGCTACCGCGTCGGCACAGGAACCATCCGGCGGATCCTGGCCGCGGCCGGGTTCACGCCCGCACCACGGCGCACGTCACCGACCTGGCGGCAGTTTCTGGCGTCGCAGGCATCGGGGATCCTGGCATGCGACTTCCTGCACGTCAACACAGTGCTCCTCAAACGTCTGTACGTGTTCTTCGTGATGGAGATCCAGACCCGCCGCGTGCACGTCCTGGGCGTCACCGCGCACCCCAACGGTGCGTGGACCGTACAGCAGGCCCGTAATCTTCTTATGGACCTCGGCGGCCGCGCCGCTCAGTTCAGGTTCCTGATCCGCGACCGCGACAGCAGGTTCAGTGCGGCGTTCGACGCGGTGTTCACCGGCAACGGCACGCGGGTCATCAAGACTCCAGTCCGGTCGCCGCGGGCGAACTCTTTCGCGGAGCGGTATGTGGGGACGCTACGCCGCGAGTGCCTCGACCACATGCTGGTCTACGGCGAACAGCACCTTCGGCACCTGCTGGCCGAGTACTCGCGGCATTACAACGAGCATCGGCCGCACCAGTCGCGGGAGCAACGACCTCCGCTGCACGAGCCCGGCCAGCCGATCGATATGACCGGCCGGATCAAGCGCAACCACGTAGTCCACGGCCTGATCAGCGAATACCGGAGAGCGGCCTGACGAGCACTGGGAGCACCAGCTCAGGGCCAGTGTGGGACTTTTAGCACGGGACAGGTGCACAGATTGCCCAGATCGGGAACTTGAGCGTCCCGGCCGGAATTGAGCCGGTATCCACCCATAGCGGCGGGTCGGCGCGCGGTTATCCAGCGAGCCTCGCGTTGCTGACGGCCCGGTCATAGCTCAGCGCACGATCGGCCGACTGCATGTCCATGCAGCGCCGCCCTCGGGATGAACGTCGGCTCATCAACGTCGCTGTCAGGTGCTTGCTGACTGGCTGATCTCCACCAGGTGGCCATCGGGGTCTCGCAGAAAGCAGCGGATCTCCGAGCCCCAGTCATGCGGCGGGGTGAGGAACACCGCTCCGCGCGACCGCAACGCGGCATAGACGGCGTGGCAGTCGCTCACCCGCAGCGTCATGGCATGACTGACCTGGTCAGGATCACGGGGCGGTGCGAACACCACGGCAGGTTTGTCGGCGGTCGGGCCGCCGCCGCTGACCAGCAGCAGCCAGCTCCCAGCGAACCGCAGCACCACGCTGGTTCCGCCATACTCGCGATACAGCTCCGCGCCCAGCACATTCACCCAGAAGTCCCGTGAGCGTACCGGGTCGCCGACCACCAGGATGTGCGTGACCGCAACGTCGGCGCCCAGCGGGTTTGTGGCCTGCTGCTCCATCCCGGCCTCCTGGACGTGCACGAAAGGTACCCAGCAGATCGCTTCTACCACGCTCCTGCCAGGAGAACACCAGGCTGACCGCATCGGCGCCGCGTCGGGTTCCTGGCCGGCAAACGCGCCCTCACGCGGCATGGCGCGTGGTGGGTGTTCGCGCGCGGTCAGCGCCGCGGATGGTTGCGGGATGATTCTAATTGAGAGACGCGTTGACGATAGAGAACACGACATATCGTGTCGTTTGGGTAGGTGTGGGTCCAGGTTCCGGGCCTTGAGAGGTGAGCGTCATGACCGGCTGGTACGCAGAGCGGACGCCGGACAGGCCGGCCAAGGCCATCATCGCCGTGACGCTGCTCGCGCTGCTGCTGGTCGCGTCCGTGCCGGTGGCCCTGCTGGCCGCAGTGGTCATGATGATGCTGGGCTACGTCGCCGGCGGGCTTGCCCTGTTCGGCGGCTCGGTCCTCGCCGCCGCCATAGCCGTCGCGCTCGCGGGCATGAGCGGGATGCGGCACCTGCGCAAGCTGCTCGCCGGGGGCAGCTTCCGCGCCGTGCGGCTGGACGGCAGCCACTACACCGACGCCGCCGAGCCAGAGGGCAGCCACTACACCAACCTCGTGCAGCTAGACCGCAGCGAGTACACCGAAGTTCCCTGACCCGGCCCTCCCTCCTTACTGCGTGTATTTCGGGCCGGATATCCGGGGTAGCCTCACCATGGGAGTGCCACCGGCCCTCTGTCCTGGCGGGGCTGGCCAGGTCGGCCAGGTCCTGGGCCAGGCCGGGCGGCAGCGCCGTACACGGCGCACATGGCCTCGACGTCCAAGCCGCGCACCGTTGTCTGCCCGGTCTCGATCCGCCACAGCTGGCTCGGACCATTCCAGCGCCGCTGCAGCGGCTTTGACTTTGAGCCTGGCCTGCTGGCGCAGATCGCGCAGGCACCAGCCCAGCAGCCGGCGTGCCACGCCCGAACCAGAGATCGTGTGCGCAGTCATCAGCATCCGCCCTTGTAGTTTGCGAGTTGTGACCGGTCGTCCTTGGCGGGCGGCCCGGCCGCAATCGCGGGCCCTGCTCACCCACCTGCCACCGGCCCCACGGGGTATCAGCGACCGGATCAGCGGATGCGCTGGGCTTACCTGGCCGGTTTGCCTGGCGCTGACCATCTGAGTCCTCCGCGTAGGGGGCATGAGTACCCCACCGGCCAGGCGGAGGGGTGATCCGGCGCCGGGCGGAGACCAGTCCGTCCGCCGGGCGCCTCAGCTGGGTTAAACCCCATCGCCAGCTGACTCAGACAGCGGTAGGTCCAGCCTGGGCGAGGTCGAGATCAAGGTCGCCGGCCAGTGTCCGGTACGCCGAGACCCAGTCCAGCTCAGCCGCGTGGCGCGGGCACAGCAGCGCTGGATGCGTCAGGCAGCCTGGGCACGGCTCAGCGGCTGCGGCAGCCCGCACGGCGATCGCATCGGCCACCGCCTGGTGCAGGACGCCACGCTCCCCTTCATCCACCTCCGCCAGCTGCACTGCGGTGACGCCGAGCATCTGCAGCAGTAACCTCCGGAGCTGGTCTATCCAGCAAGACACAGGCTGGCCCGGCTGCCCGCAACACGGCAGCGGTCCAGCAGCTGGCAGCTGCCGCAGCGCGCGGCGGGCTGCGGCCCGGCACGCGCGGGCCTCCCCGGTCCCATCGATCACCGCGAGCAGGTCCGCGAGATAACCGGCAAGCGTGATGAATGGGGCACTCTCGTCAGCGAATGACACGTGCCCCATCTGGACATCCGCCAGGTACGCGGGCCCGCTCCACGAGGCTGGCGCTCTGCTTGAATTCAGTCATGGATCCTGTCTCCTAGCTCGAGATGGGTTCCTAGGGCCGCCACAGTGTTGGCGCACTGCGGCGGCCCGCCCCCGGAATGCCGGGTAAACGCCCAGGCAGGTTAGAGCCACTCTTACCGGCGGTTCAAGCCTGCCCCGGCGGCCACGGTCACTGCCGCGCCAGCGCGCCCGCTGATGGCGTACGTCCGGGGCTAGCCACCGTGTGGACTACCAGCTCGCTGTCACGGCCTTTCGCGAGAAGTGCTCGAAAGGCCCGGCCAGATCAGCCACCCCTTACCGTCATGGGGGCGTCCTGCTGGTGGCGGGCCAAGGTGCGCGGGTCTGTGCCGGCGGGGAAGGGCACTGATCAGCTGCTGTCTGGGCACTGAGGTGTCTTCCCGGCCGTCGGCCACGAAGAGCGGGGAGACCTTTTGCACGCTGGCCAGGGCGGCGATGTCGCGGACGCGGGGTTAGCTCGCGCTGGCCGGTCTCCACATGGACACAAATGCGGGCGAGATACAGGCCAGGCCGGCCAGGACAGTCTGGGTCATGCCGCGCCGCAGCCGGGCCGTGCGTAGCCGCAGACGCACAAGCAGGGAGCGTTACAGGCCGTATCCACCGGCTGAGCGAACGACGCCACTCATGTTTGCTCGGACGTCATGGTACGGGCCGGTAGCAGACGGCATCGCGGGGCATCGGCTCCAGCAGGGATCACGGACCGTCACGGCGGCTTCCGCCGGACTCCGGGCACGGCCAACGTGAATTTCGTCCATCGCGTCTATACCTTTGCCCGCCATGGCCCGACGTCTGGGGCCATGGTGGTCTAGACCCTTGCAGCGATGTTCGCTCGGATGTCGCGGTACGGCCCGGTAGCAGGCGGCACCACGCGGCACTGCCTCTCCCGGTTTGCTGTACAGCCCGGCACGTCATAACATGGCCCGGCACGACGCGCCGCTAGCTCAACTGGCAGAGCAGCAGACTCTTAATCTGCGGGTTCGGGGTTCGAGTCCCTGGCGGCGCACCAGCTTCTTCCCAGGTCACAGGTAATCCGCCGTGCTGCCCGGATGCCCGCTTTGGCAGCCAAGCGCCAACGCGAACAGCAACGTCCCTCACTCGCTGTCCTCCTGGCCGTCCACGGGCTTGGCTGCTTCGGGCTCCTCGGCCTGGTCCTTGTCGTCCCGCCAGAGCGTCTCGGCGATCCGGTCGGCCGCCTCGCGTGAGACCTCGGGAGCCACATGGCTGTAGGTGTTCATCGTCAGCGCGATCTGGCTGTGCCCAAGGATCTCCATCACCACCCGGGCGGCACGCCCTGAGCGAATAGCAGACTGGCCGCTGTGTGCCGCAGATCATGCGTGCCGGACGGGAGGCAGGCCCGCTTTGCCGAGCAGTTTCTTGAACTCGCGGTAGTCGTTGCGCGGATCAACCGGCGTGCCTGTTGACGTAGTGAAGACACAGGGATGACCGCCCCATAGCGAGCCCGCGGCGATGCGCTCCTTGTGTTGCCGCTCCTGGTGGTCCTCCAGGGCGTGCACGAGCTGGGCCGGGAGTGGGATGGTCCGCTTCGACCGGGCCGTCTTCGGAGCGGTGAACACCAGACCGCCGCCGCGCTGGCGCTGCAAGGCTCGACGAACTCGCAGAAGGCCAGTCCGAAGGTCGATGTCCTCCCACCACAAGCCGAGCGCCTCACCCTGCCGCAGCCCGAGCGCCAGGCCCACCAGCCAGCGCGCTGCCAGCCGATCGGCTTCGACAGCCCGGATCAGCCGCCGCGCCTGAGCTGCCGATAGCGGGTGACTTCGTGCTGCCCGGCCTTGGGCGCATCGACCCGGTTGGCAGGGTTGACGGCGATCAGTTGCCATTTGACAGTGACGTTCAGGGCACGACGGATCACCGCGTGGATGTGCCGGACGCTGGCACCTGACAGGCCCGCGGCCGCCTTGGCGTTGTACAGCTCCACCAGATGCGCCGGGCGCAGCTTGTCCAGCCGGTGACGGCCGATTGCCGGAAGAATATGCCGGGAGATGTTGACCGAGTACACATCGAACGTGCGCGGCCGGGGCGTCGGCTTGGCCACCTGGTCGAGGTAGGTGGCGAACCACTCCCCCACCGTCATGCTGCCGCCAGCACGCGGACCAGTCCCGCTTGCATGGCGGACAGCAGGGCGCGGACCAGGCCCCACAGCAGCGCCGCGGCACCGCGTCCGGCGCTCCCCGCGCCGGGCTCTGGCCTTGAGGAGGCCCCGCCCGGCGCGTCCGCGCCGCCCCAGCCTTGGCGGTCGCGCTGACCTGACCGGCTCACTCCTCGTACACATTGCTGCGCCGCGTGGCCGTCTGCACGGCTTACCGGTGGCCTGGCGAATGCTCGGTCAGGTGCGGCTGTTCGCGGCCCGGGAGTTTAGAGGCGCTGCTGCTGGCTGGGCTTGTTAAGGTCCAAGGAAACGAGGAGGGTGGGTATGGCGCGGAAGATGCCGTTCAGGATCGGGGCCGACGCCAGTTGCAGCGATGGAGCCTGCGGTCATGTGAGCCGCATAATCGTCAACCCGGTCGCCCGGGAGGTCACTCATCTCGTAGTCGACCAGAAGCACCGGAATGGCCCAGGGCGGCTTGTTCCTGTTGACCTTGTGGACGCTACGACGGGTCAGATCCGGCTTCGCTGCACCCTAGCCGAGTTCCAGGCGCTCCGACCCGCCCAGGAGACCGAGGTCGTGCCGGACCTCGACCCCAGCGGGCCCCAAGAGTCCCACTCCCCCCCTAGCGTGAACTTTCTTCCTCCGTTCCAAGGAGTTTTCGCGATGCCCGGTGCGGTCGAGGTCCGGCCCGACCGCGGCCCTGGCCGACCGGAAGCCCCGCAGGAAGTCACCGTCGACTCCGTCCCATTCGGCGAGGCAGACATACGCCGCGAACTGACCGTCTGTGCGACCGACGGCGAGATAGGGCAGGTCCAGGGACTGGTCGTGGAACCTGGCGGCCACTATGTAACCCACGTGCTCCTCCAGGACGGGCACACGTGGGGCCGCAAAGAAGTGGCGGTCCCGATCGGCGCTGTGACTAAGATCGGGACTCTTCTTATCCATCTCAGCCTCACCAAACGCCAGGTGAAAGACCTGCCGTCCGTGGACGTTGATCACCCAGCGGGGTAGACCTGCATGGGGACACCACCCCAGACCCCGGTCCGACGGTGACCACCTGTCTCTTAGTACGTGAGGTCGGGGCGGCCTTCACCCGGCGCGGGAGTATCAGCCCTCCACGGGACCCGTCAAGGGTTCCAAGATCCTTTGGCCGCATCCTGCCCGCTCGCACAACCCCTCACGCCTATCGAGCCTCTCCGCGGCCAAAGCATGTTGCAAGTCCTGCGGACCAGGCCCTTGACGGCTCCCGCTCCGGGCGGTGATCGGCGCCTATCGGGTGAAGCTCTCCAGGTGGGAGGCCACTCGCATAGGAGCGATCATGACCCGCACGGATCACTGCCAGGACTGCAAGGGCGGCCGACTGGGGCCCGCACTGGGATGCGCCTGCGACGGGGACGCGCACACCTGTACACCTACGGGTCTGGCTTGGCCAGCCGGACACTAACAGTGCAGGTCAGCGCTGTAGGACGTAAGTTCCAATAGCGATCTTGAAAACCGCCGCCAGGTGGCCGAGCGCGTCGAAGCACTGTTAGAGCTCCTGGTGGCCCGGTGGTGTGGCGTCTTGGCCCAAGGCCACCGGCCTTGCCCGCAAGTCAGGGTGGCGCAGGAATCTGCCCACGAGCCCGGCCGGTCCGCCGATGCAGCTCCAGTCGTCGTCCCACAGCGTTGACACCAGCCAGGAGTGGTCGGCGGGGAACATCAAGTTGGGCAAGGTGCCCGGCCAGAACGCTCCAGGGTCGTCCCGGCGCCAGGTGGCGGCCTGCTCTGGCCCGGCCTCGACCAGCACGTAATGCCACCCCGAGTACAGGGTCACTTTCGGCACGTCGGGGAAGACGATGTCATCCGGGCCGGTGTCGAGATACCCGAGCCACCACGGCTCGCGTGCCGACTGCTCTGTCAGCAGAGCGAGCACAGCCCGGTCATGCTTGCCTTGCTCTTCTCCGTACGGCAGCACGGCGGTGGCGTAGGCCTCGAAGACCGGCGGGATGGCGGCTGTGATGGTCCGGCCCATGGACGTGCCATTAGCGATCCACGCGACCTCGGCGCCTGTTCCGATGCGCCAGGTCCTGCCGTCCCTGGCCCGCCTGACCGGCAGCGCGGCAGACGCCATCGGCGCTTCGGGATTGATGCGTGGCCGGGGATAAGGTGCCGGGTGCGGATCCTCAGCAGGCATGCCACCAGCCTAGATACTCCCGTCACCAGGCCTCAACGATCGCAGAACACCGTCACGGTCCAGCTGCCAGGGAAGAGATCGACGAATGGCTGGAACGGCATTTGACATCGGCCTGGTGAGCATGCCCCCAGCGTGCCCCCGAAGAGTCGTCAGCAGCCGATGACTGCCAACACCACCACCCTGCAAACCACGACATACATGCGGGCCTCGGTTCTCCGCGCAGCGCACGTGACAGGCTCGTAATGCGTAGCTCTAGGAACCCTCGCAGGGCCAGGGCCGAGGCAGCAAAACGAGCAGCAACGCCGCTGAACTATCTCGGACGACGCCGGACCAGACCGTCAGGACCACCGCAGGTCAGCCGAGCATACGGACTGATTCGGACCAGCGCGACCCCTGACCGAGCCTGTCTTTTAATCTGCGGGTCCGGGGTTCGAGTTCCTGGCGGCGCACCAGTCCGGCGCAACAATCACCAGGCATAATCGCCAGCCACTTCCGCACCAGCTCATTCCCGGCTCAGGCACCGGCCGGCTCGCTGGGCAGACGCGGTAGCCGGCCCCCCGCCTTCCTGCGGGATCGCATCGGCGGTCCATGCGCCGGGCAACGTGGTGCGTGAGCCGCGGCCTGGTCCGGCTGCGGTCGCGGGCCAGCCGGAGTGTCGCTACCGCCGCACGTCCCCGGGGCCGGCTTATGCTCGCAGCCATGACCCTCAGCGCGGCGGAATCCGGGTTCCTGGACACCCACTACTCCGCGGCCATGATCACGATCGGCGACGGCGGCCTGCCCAAGGCGGTCCGGGTAGGGGTGGCCCTGGTCGAAGGCAAGCTGTGCAGCAGCGGCACCCAGGACCGGGTCCGCACCCGCCGGCTGCGGCGCGATCCGCGCTGCACGCTCTTCGTGTTCGATCCTGGCTTTGCCTGGCTCACGCTGGAAACCACGGTCACCATCCTGGACGGCCCGGACGCCGCGACCCTGAACCTGGCGCTGTTCCGGGTCATGCAGAACCGTCCCAGCGGGCCGCTGAGCTGGTTCGGCGGCGAACTCGACGAGGCATCCTTCCTGCGCACCATGACCGAGGAAGGCCGGCTGATCTACGAATTCAGGGTGCACCGCAGCTACGGGCTGACCTGACCGGGAGCCCGATCCGTGACTGTGGCGACTCCCCCGGGGCATCCCACGATGACCGCGCGGACAGCCATCTCGGCCGCAGCGGGGGTGGCCGCGACGCTCCTGACGGTCTTGGTGGGCAACTGGCGTTACGCGCCGAGTGCGGGCTGGGACGCTGCCGCGGTGGTGTTCTGCGGCTGGGTCTGGCGGGAAATCTGGCCGCTGCCGCCGCAGCGAACGGCCGCCCGGGCCACGGCCGAGGACCCCAACCGGGCCGTCCGGGAACTGGTCGTGCTGGGCGCTTCGGTAGCCAGCCTGGGCGCGCTGGGCCTGCTGCTCGTCTATGCCCATCAGGCGGCCGGGCTGACCCGGGGCATGCTGGCCCTGCTGGCGCTGGTCAGCGTGGGGCTGTCCTGGTTCAGCGTGCACACGATCTTCACGCTGCGCTACGCCCGGCTGTACTACGCCGAGCCGGCCGGCGGGATCGACTTCAACCAGGACGAGCCGCCCGGCTACCGCGACTTCGCCTATCTGGCCCTCACCATCGGGATGACGTTCCAGGTGTCGGACACCAACCTGCGGAACTCAACCGTCCGCTCCACCGCCCTGCAGCACGCCCTGCTGTCCTATCTGTTCGGCTCGATCATCCTGGCCACGGCTATCAACCTGATCGTGAGCCTGGGCCCGGCCGTCGGGTAGCCGGCCCAGCCAGCTCCCGGCCGGCCCAGCCAGCTCCCGGCCGGCCCAGCCGGCTCCCAGCCCCAGCCGGCCCCGTTAACCGAGATCGTGCTCGCGGGCGTACCGGATGGCGGCGGCGCGGTCGGCCGAACCGGTCTTGGCGAAGATCCGATTGATATGGCTCTTGATGGTGTGCGCGCTGAGGAACAGCTCGGCCGCGATGTCCGGGTTGGTCATCCCCCGGGCGATCATGCCCAGGATCTCCGCCTCGCGCTGGGTCAGCCCGTCGGGCAGGTCCGCGGGTGGCTTCCGACCGGCTAGCTGCCCCGGCTGGCCGGCCGCCGCGGCGAGCAGCACGGACTGCACGGCGGGATCGAGGACGGCCAGGCCGGTGGCCGCGCTGCGCAGGGCCTGGGCGATATGCGCCCGGTCCGCGTCCTTGGTGATGTAGCTACGCGCGCCGGCCTGCAGGGCGGCCAGCACCGAGGTGTCGTCCGCGTAGGTGGTCAGCACGACGACCGCAACGTCGGGGTGCAGCTGGCTGAGCCGCCGGGTGGCCTCGATGCCGTCCAGCACCGGCATGTGCAGGTCGAGCAGAATCGCATCGGGGTGCTGGGCGGCCACCAGGTCCAGCGCTTCCGCGCCGTTGGCCGCGGCCC
This sequence comes from uncultured Actinomycetes bacterium, assembly GCA_963834515.1. GTDB lineage: Bacteria > Actinomycetota > Actinomycetes > Streptosporangiales > Streptosporangiaceae > RYN-230. The sequence continues at coordinate 306,981 of CAWICB010000009.1, forward strand.
CGACCACCTCGATGTCCGGCAGCAGGCCGAGCAGCACGACCAGTCCCTCCCGCACGCTGGCCTGATCGTCGGCCACGATGATGCGCAGCGGCCCGGTCACTGCGGGACCCGCGCTTCGACGACCCAGGTGCCGCCGTCCCGCCGGGCGCTCAGCGTGCCGTGCAGCAGGAGCAGGCGCTCCCGCATCCCAGCCAGCCCGTACCGGCCGTTCACCGTGGCCAGCCCCGCTTCCTGTGCATCGTGGCCAGCCGCCCCGAGCAGGTTGGTCACCCGGAGGCTGGTGTCCGCGTCCGTGTAGTCGAGACGGATCTCGACCGGCTGGTGCGGCGCGTGCTTGGCCGTGTTGACCAGCGCCTCCTGCGCGGTCCGGGTGATGGCCAGCCCAGCGTCCGGGGACAGCGGCCGGGGCACGCCGCGGACCTCGAAGCTCACCGGCGCCCCGTGCCGCCGCTGATGGCCGGCGCTGAGTTCGGCCAGCCCAGCGGGCAGGGGCAGGGTTTCGCCGCGCAGCGCGTGCACCGCCCGGCGGGTCTCGGTGAGCCCGTCGGTGGCCATCCGGTGCGCCTGATCCAGCAGTTCCACCGCCCGCGGCACGTCGTGGCGGTCGGTCAGCACGGCCCGGGCGACCTGGATCTGCACGCCCAGCGCGCCGAGCGAGTGGGCCAGCACGTCGTGGATCTCCCGCGCGATCCGGGTCCGCTCCTGCAGCGTGGCCAGCCTGGCATGTTCGTCATTGAGCTGCTCCGCCTTGGCCAGCAGCGCAGCCGACTGCTCGGCCTGGATCCGGCTGGACCGCCGGTTGAGGCCGAGCAGGAGGAAGATAAGCAGGCCGCCACAGTTGGCCGCGATCACCCAGATGCCCGCGCCGACGGCCAGCCCGGCAGCCACGGCGCCGAGCATGCCCAGCCCGGTCACGGTCCACGCGGTGACCAGGCTGGTCTCGCTGGCCGCGACCAGCGCTGCGGCCAGGCCGAGATAGATGAGCGACCCGCCCTTGGCGCTGGCCGCGGCGCTGGTGAGCGTCACCGCGCCGAGGGCGTAGGGCTGCAGGCGGGCGTACCGGGCGCGGAACGACGGCCGGAGGTCGCCCAGGGCCCAGCACGCCATGACCAGGGTGCCCAACGTGAACGCGACGACCTGAGCGGCGAATGCCACCCGGCCCGACCAGTGCGCGGTGAACGTCAGGCAGCCGACCAGGACAAGCAGGGCCACCCGCACCGTCCAGTTCGCGGCCCGCAGCATGACCTCATTGTCGCGCGCCGCGGCCCGGGAGGAACCCCGGGCACGCTGTGCGACACCGATCATCGCCCGTCCGTGAACGCCGTCCGGCCCGGGACGCTCAGCGGCAGCCCGGCCCGGCTGGCGCGCAGCCCGATCATGGCCGCCTGGGCCAGCCGGTTGATGCCGAGGACCAGGAGCACCGAGTCGACTGACGCGGCCGCCTTGGCGTGCAGCGACAGCGCAACCGCCATGACCGCCACCCGGGACACAACGAGCGCCGCCCACCACCACAGGCCGCGCAGCGGCAGCCGGCCCCATAGCTGGCCGCCCCGCGACTCCAGGTGCATGGTCACGCCCTGGCCCAGCCCGATGACGGCGGCGACCATGGCGCTGGCCGCGATGCACGCGACATCGATGGGCCGGACGGCCATCCCGGCCAGGTTCTCCAGCCCGAACAGGACGAGAACCGCGGGCAGGATCACCACCCGCTTCCACGACAGCGTGACGCCCTTGACCTGGCTGATGATCACGGCCACGACGACGGCCGCGATCACCACGGCGAACACGAGATCATTCATAACGCCGCTCCTCCGCACTGCCCGCCAGCCTCTGGGCGGGGACATGGCCCGACGCTACGAGCGCGCCCGGTAGGCCGGCGTCGGCCCGCGGGCCTAACTGCGGTATGAGATCCGGCCCGGCCGCTCATACCGGGCTCATACCGGGCCCGCGCCGAATCAGACCGGCGGGCCGATTCGGCCGGCCGCCGGTTCCCGGGAGCGTGAAGGCAGCGAACCAGTTCCTGAGGAGTTCCCATGTCCATTGCTGCCCACCGGCCGGAACGGCCGGCCTCCGGCGACCGGCTGGCCACCTGGCTGCGCTGGCTGCGCTGGCCGGTGATGATCGCCTGGGTCATCGCCATCGTGCTGCTCGAACCGCTGGCCAGCGGCCTGTCCAAAGTGACCAACGACACCGCCTCGGCCTACTTGCCCGCCTCGGCGCCGTCCACCCGGGTGGCCGAACTCCAGGAGGCCGCCCAGCACGGCCCCGGCCAGCCCGAGACCGACCCCGCAGTGGTGCTGTTCACCGACCGGGCCGGCCTGACGGCCGCCGGCCTGGCCACGGTCGGCTCGGCCCGGGCCGCCGTAGCCCGGCTGGCCGGCCACGTCCGCGGGCTGGCCGCGCCGGGACGGCCGCGCCGGTCGGCCGACGGCCAGGCCGACGCGTTCACGGCCGGCGTCACCGCTCCGTCGGACGACGTGACGACCGTTGATACCGACGCGGTGAAGGCCATCCGGCGGGCCGTAACCGGGACGGCCAGCCGCGCCAGCCCGGGCCTGCGCGCCACCGTGACCGGATCGGCCGCGCTGAACGCGGACAGCGGCATCAGCAGCAAGACCCAGACCAAGCTGCTGCTCGCCGCGCTGATCATCGTGGTGATCATCCTGCTGCTCGTCTACCGCAGCCCACTGCTCTGGCTGCTCCCGCTGTTCGGCGCGATCGGGGCCATCGTGGTGGCCAAGGCGGCCACCCACGGGCTGGCCAGCGCGGGGCTCACGGTGAGCTCGCTGTCCGCCGCCATCCTGACCGTGCTGGTGCTGGGCGCGGCCAGCGACTACGCGCTGCTGCTGACCCACCGCTACCGGGAAGAACTGCGGCACCACGCAGCCACCGAGGACGCGATGGCGGCCGCGCTGCGCCGCACCGTCCCGACCCTGGCTGCCTCGGCTGCCACTGTGATCTGCGCGATGATCTGCCTGCTGGCCGCGGAATCGGCCTCGCTGCACGGCCTCGGCCCGGTCGGCGCGGTCGGTATCGCGACCGCGCTGCTGGCCCAGGTCACGTTCCTGCCCGCGCTGCTCCTGGTGTTCGGCCGGGCGGCGTTCTGGCCCCGGATCCCGCGGGCCGGCCAGGCCGGGCACGAGGAGTCCCGGCTGTGGTCCCGGGCCGGCCAGCGGGTGGCCCGCCACCCCGGCTGGACCACCCTGGTGGCCGCGGTGCTGCTCGGCGCGGTGTGCCTCAGCCTGGCCGCGGTGCGCATCACCAACAATCCGCTGGACACCGTGAAGGGTCGCCCGGGCAGCGTGACCGGCGCGAACCTGCTGGCCGAGCACTACGGGGCGGGGGTCAACGACCCGCTGACCGTGCTGGCCCGGCCGGCCGACGGGAGCGCAGCCGCCACGGCGGCCCGGGCCACCGGCGGCGTCGCCACCGTCACGCCCAGCGGGCCGGTGGGCGGTTATGCCAGCTACTCGGTCACCCTGTCCGTGCCGCCATACCGGCCAGCCGGATCGGCCGCGATCCAGGACCTGCGCCGCCGCCTGGACCGCGCCGCGCCAGGCTCGCTGGTGGGCGGTGGGCCGGCCATCCAGTACGACATCACCCAGGCCGCCCACCGCGACACCTGGCTGCTGTTCCCACTGGTCTTCGCGGTCATCTTCGTGATCATCGCGGTGCTGCTTCAGGCCATCGTGGCGCCGCTGGTACTAGTCGCCACGACCGCGCTCAGTTTCGCCGCCGCGTTCGGGCTGGCCGACCTGATCTGGCGGTACGGGTTCGGCTACGCGGGCGTCGAGGCCCAGCTGCCGCTGTACATCTTCATCTTCCTGGTCGCGCTCGGGGTGGACTACAACATCTTCCTCAGCGCCCGGATCCGCGAGGAAGCCCGGCAGCTCGGCACGAGGCAGGGCACGCTGCGCGGGCTGGCCGTGACCGGCGGGGTGATCACCGCGGCGGGGATCGTGATGGCCGGCACGTTCGCCGCGCTCACCCAGCTGCCGTCCGTGCCCGTGGCCGAGGTCGGCATCGCGGTGGCTGTGGGCGTGCTGCTCGACACCCTGCTGGTCCGCACCGTGCTGGTGCCGGCCGCCCTGCTCACGCTCGGCGAGCGGGCCTGGTGGCCGTCCCGGCCCGGCGGGGCGGACCGCAGGCCAGGGCCCCGGCTGGCCCGGTCCCGGCCGGCCACCACGCCAGCCGACTGAGCCCGCACGGTGACCCGGGCAGGCCGCGACGGGGCCGCGGCCTGCCCGGCCACACCGGGCCAGCCCAGGCCCGCCGGGGTCAGCCGCCGGGCGAGGCGAGCCGGGCGGCCAGCGCGGCCGCCTGGGACCGCCGGTGCAGGCCCAGCTTGCCGAGCACCGCGGACACGTAGTTCTTGGCCGTCTTCTCCGACAGGAACATCCGCTCAGCGATCTGCCGGTTGGTCAGGCCGTCCCCGATCAGGTCGAGCACCCGCTTCTCCTGCGCGGACAGCGCCGACACGGACTGCTCGCTGGCTGATCCTTCGCGCAGCCGGCGCATCAGCCGCCGGGCGGCATCGGCGTCGAGCGTGGACCCGCCCGCCGCCACCACCCGGACCGCGCCGATCAGCTCGGCCGCGGAGTCCTGCTTCATCACGTAGCCGGCCGCCCCGGCCATGATGGCGCCCAGCAGCGCCTCATCGTCGCCGTACGCGGTGAGCATCAGGCACGCGGTGCCGGGCAGGGCGGACCGGATCTCCCGGCATACCGTCACGCCATCCCCGTCCGGCAGCCGGACGTCCAGCAGGGCGACATCCGGCCGCAGCGCCCGCATCCGGCTCAGCCCGGACTCCGCGGTGCCGGCCTCACCGACCACCTCGATGTCAGGCTCGGCCTCGAGCAGGTTGCGCAGGCCGCGCCGCACCACCTCGTGATCATCGAGCAGGAAGACGCGGGTCAGCCTGCTGGTGCTATCGGCCTCCGCGCCGGGTTCCTGACTCATGGGGACCCCCATCTCTCACAGCCGCCCCACACCGAGCCGTCCGCCACTGATTAGCGTACTATGAGTACACAGAATAATACTCAGCGTAGTACATACAGCTCAGCGAGTGTATGGACGGCAGGACCGCGGTCCGCCGGGCGGCCCGGGGCGCACCAGCGGCGGGCGGGCGTTGCGCAGGAAGGGCTGTCCGGGTGGGCCAGGGCCGGCCCGCGGAGCTTATCGTCTGGCTATGGCGGGGGACGTGGCTGAGCTGCAGGCCGGCGGGCGGACGGTGCGGATCACCAACCCGGGCCGGGTGTACTTCCCGGCCCGCGGCGAGACCAAGCTCGACCTGGCCCGCTACTACCTGTCGGTGGGCGACGGCATCGTGCGCGCGCTGCGTGACCGGCCGTGCATGCTGCACCGGTTCCCGGCCGGGGTGAGCGGCGAGAAGGTGCACCAGAAGCGGATCCCCGCAGGCGCGCCAGACTGGCTGGAGACGGTGCGGGTGAGCTTCCCGCGCTATGGCCGGCACGCCGACGAGCTGTGCGTGACCGAGGTGGCCAGTGTGCTGTGGGCGGTGCAGATGTCCACCGTGGAGTTCCACCCGTGGAACTCGCGGCGGGCTGACACCGAACGGCCGGACGAATGGCGGATCGACCTGGACCCCATGCCGGACTGCCCGTTCCCGGTGGTCCGCCGGGTCGCGCACGTGGTGCACGAGGTGCTGGACGAGCTGGGCATCACCGGGTGGCCGAAGACGTCCGGCGGGCACGGGCTGCACGTCTACGTGCGGATCGAGCCGCGCTGGGGGTTCGCCGAGGTGCGCCGGGCCGCGCACGCGTTCGCCCGGGAAGTGGAGCGCCGGGCGCCCGGGGACGTGACCACGGTGTGGTGGCGCAAGGACCGGGACCCGGCCAAGCTGTTCGTGGACTACAACCAGAACGCCCGCGATCACACCATCGCCAGCGCGTACTCGGTGCGCGGGGTGCCGGAGGGTACCGTGTCCACCCCTCTCCGGTGGGACGAAGTGGACTCCGTCGAGCCGCGGGAGTGCACCATCGCCACCGTGCCCGCGCGGTTCGCCGAACTGGGCGACCTGCACGCGGGCATCGACGACGCGGCCTACTCGCTCGGCACGCTGCTGGGCTGGGCGGACCGCGACGGCCTGGACTGACCGGTGGCCTGCCGGCGCTCGCCGGCCCAGGCCGGCTCGACGCCCTCGATCCCGGCCCTGCCGGCCCGCGGCCCGGCCCCGTCTGGCCGCGGCCCGGCCCCGTCTGACTGCGGCCCGGCCGCACTTGACTGCGGCCCGGCCCCGTCTGACTGCGGCCCGGCCGCACTTGACTGCGGCCCGGCCGCGGCGGGCGCGCCCAGCTCGTCGAGCCGGACCAGCGCCACGCCAACCAGAATGAACGCCCCGCCGAGGAACTGCATGCCCGTCGGCAGCTGGCCGAGCAGCAGCCAGGCGAACAGGATGGCGAACAGCACCTCGGCCAGCCCGGCGAACGAGGCCAGCTTGGCGCCCAGCCGGCGGGCGGCACCGATGCCCGCCACGTACGGCACCACCGAGGACACCAGGGCCAGCCCGGCCACCGGCAGCACCCAGCTGACCTGGTGCCCGAGTAGGGTCACCGGGCCGGTGCGGACGGTCAGCGGCACCAGGCCGGCCCAGCCGAGCAGGCCCAGGGCGGCACCGCCGGTGCACATCGCGGCCCAGGTCATCGCGATCGGCGGCAGCGGCTCGGCGCGACTCGCGTGGCCGGTGCCGGCCGAGAGCAGGAAGTAGATGGCCAGGCCGACCGCGGCCAGCAGGCCCCACATCACGCCGAGCGGGTCGATCCGGGCCGTCCCGGTCAGGCCGAGCACCAGGGCCAGCCCGGCCAGCGCCGCGGCCGTGCCTGCCACAGTGCGCCGGCGGGGCCGCTGGCCGTACCGCAGCCACAGCCAGCCGACCACCAGCAGCACGCCCAGGTACTCCAGCAGCAGCGCGACGCCGACCGGCAGCCGCTGAATGGCGTTGAAGTAGAACAGCTGGCAGCCCGCCACCGCGATCAGGCCGAACGCGGCCACCCGGGCCGCGTCCCGGCGCAGCAGGGCCCACCGGCCGCGCAGCTGCACGATCGCGGGGACGGTCAGGATCAGCGCCGACAGGCTGATCCGGGCGGTCACCGCGGCGGCCGGGCTCCAGCCCGCCTGGATCAGCGCCGAGCCGAACGTGCCCGAGGTGCCGAACGTCGCCGCGGACAGCAGCGCCAGCGCGAGCCCGGCGCCGGCCCGGCTGGATCCGGCCTGGGATCCGGCCTGGGATCCGGGGCGGGCTGGCGCGGCGGGGCTGGTTCCGGCGCGAGGGCGGCCGATGATGGTCACTGGGGTTACTCCATCAGGGATCCGTAAGTGGTAAAAGCTACTTACACTGGTGACGGTATCGGCGTGGCCCGAAAGGAGTCAAGGTGCTTTTTGCCCATGACACCGAGGTGGCGCTGACCGCTGCCGCGGCGCTGGTCAACACTGGCCGCCGCGTCGAGCAGCTCACTGGCGTGACCGCCCTGGACGAGTTCGCCGCAGCCTGGCGGTGGACCGGGTCACGCAGTCATAACCAGGCCGAACTCGACGCGGTCCGGCGGCTCCGGCCCCGGCTGGCCCGGCTCTGGGAACTCGGCGAGGACGACGCGGCTGAGCTGGTCAACACCCTCCTCCGGGAGGCCAACGCACTCCCTCAGCTGGTCAAGCACGACAACTGGGACTACCACCTGCACGCCACTTCGCCGGACGCCCCGCTGGCTGACCGGATGGCAGTCGAGGCGGCGATGGCGTTCACCGACGTGATCCGGGCCAAACAGCTGGACCGGCTGCGCCGGTGCGCCGCGGCCGGCTGCAGCAACGTCCACGTCGACCTGTCCAAGAACCGGTCCCGGCGATTCTGCGGCACGGCCTGCGCGAACCGGACCAACGTCGCCGCCTACCGCACCCGGCACGCCGCCCAGCGCTGATTCCGGGCCCGTGCGCGGCGGCCGGCCCAGCGGCGAATGTGTGCTCAGACTGTCGTGATCGCGACGGTTTCGGCACCCATCTGCCGGGGCCGGCTGGGTGTTAGCAGAGCTGTGACCAGCGATCCACTTGATGTCGCGGTGGGTTGCTGTCAGGCTGCGGATGGTGTCGTCCGAGCGACGGGAGTGTCATGCGCCTGCCTGCCCGCCTGAGTGCCATCGCCGTGACCCTGGGACTGGCCCTGGCCTCGCTGACCGCGGCGGCGCCCGCCGACGCGGCGGCGCATTACCCGGGCGGGGTACGAGCCAAAGGGGCCGCGCTGGAAGACGCGAGCACCGGCACCATGCTGTGGAGCCGGAAGCTGGCCACCGAGCGCCCGATGGGCAGCATCACCAAGGTGATGACGGCCGTGATCGTGCTGCAGGCCGGCGACCTGAGGCGGCGGATCAAGGTGCCCTACGCGGTGCTGGGGTACGTCAGGAAATACGACGCCAGCAACGCCGGGCTGCACCCGGGCGACTGGCTGACCGCGCGGGAGCTGCTTGAAGCGCTGCTGCTGCCCTCCGGGTGCGATGCCGCTTACGCGCTGGCCAAGGCGTACGGGCCCGGGCTGACCGCGTTCATCGGCAAGATGAACGCCGAGGCGGCCGCGCTGGGCCTGGCGCACACTCACTTCGCCAACTTTGACGGGCTGCCCTGGCCCACCGAGTACACCACGTACTCCACGCCCGCCGACCTGATCACCCTCGGGCTGGTGGCGATGAAGTACCCGGCGTTCCGCTCGATCGTGGACCAGCGCAGCTACCAGCTGGCCGGGAACACCCGGCACCATGCTTATCTGTGGCAGAACACCAACATGTTGCTGAGCAGCTACCCGGGCGTCGTCGGGATCAAGACCGGCAACACGCTGGCCGCCGGGTACTGCCTGCTCTTCGCCGCGCAGCGCGGCGGTGTGCTGCTGATCGGGGTCGTGCTGGACAGTTCGGCCACCGACGACACGGCCAGTTTCAGCGATGCCACCAGGATCCTGAACTGGGGTTTCCGGCACGCCTGAACCGTCGAGTTACCTCCCGCCACACCCCGCCCCTGGCGGCAGGCCACAATACTGGGGGAAACTGACGACTTTTACCGGCTTTTCGGGGCAGGGGCGACGCCATGCGGTTGCGATCTGCGGTAGCGATCGACCTGGGCACGGTGAACACGCTGGTCAGCGTGGCCGGCCGCGGGCTGATCATCGACGAGCCGTCGGCCATCGCGATAGACCGGGCTAACGGGCACGTGGCCGCGGTCGGCCTGGCTGCGGACGCACTGGCCGGCAAGGAGCCGCAGAACGTCGAAGTGGTCCACCCGCTCCGCAACGGCGTGGTAGCCGACCTGCAGGCGGCGTCGGCCATGTTGCAGGGCTTCCTGCGCCGGGCCAAGGTACGCCGTGGCCTGCTGCGCACGTCGGCCGTGATCTGCGTGCCGGGCGGCGCGACCTGGGTGGAACGGCGGTCGCTGGTGGCCGCGCTGGGTGCGGTCCGGCCGCGGTGCACGGTTCAGCTCGTCGACGAGCCGGTGGCGGCGGCGGCCGGGGCCGGCTTCGATCTCGCCGAGGGATCCGGCGTGTTCATCGTGGACGTGGGCGGCGGCACGACCGAGGCGGCGGTGGTGGCCGGGGGCCAGATCGTCCGGGCCGAGTCGCTGCGGATGGGCGGCAACGCGATGGACGACGCCATCGTGGCCGCGGTCAAATCCGAGCTCGGCCTGCTGCTCGGCCGCAACGCGGCGCGGAGCCTGAAGACCACGCTCGGCGTGGCCGAGGACGGCACCGGGTGGATGGAAGCCGTCGGCGTGGATGCCGCGCGGCGCACTCCCCGGGTCGAGCACGTGCCCGGCCGCCTGGTCGCCCGGGCGCTGGAGCACATCATCACGGCGATCGTGGACTGCGTGCAGGAGATGCTGTCCGACATACCGCCGAACCTGGCCGAGGACGTGGTGCGCGGCAAGATCAGGCTGGCCGGCGGCGGGGCACTGCTGCCCGGGCTGGCCAACCGGATCGAGGCCGCCACCGAGATCCCGGTCCTGGTGGTGGACGACCCGCTGCGCTGCGTGGTCCGCGGCGCGGCCGAGATTCTCGAGCACGGCGACGGCCTGGACTGAGCCGACAGCGGGTAGCATCAGACTGGACAACACGGGAGCTCGGGCTGACCGGGCTGAGAGGGTGGCTGGCCACCGGCCGCGCGCCACCGACCGTCTGAACCTGACCGGGTAATGCCGGCGTAGGGAGGCGCCGTGGCCACGGCTACATCGAGCACGACCGCTCCGGACGGCTTCACCACAGTTCCCGGAAACAAGCGTTCTGAAGTAGGCCATACCCTGGCCGAGCCGGTTCCCCAAGCGCTCAGCCTGGTCGACCAGCTCGGCCTGTGGGGCAACCTCGGGGTCAGCCTGCTCGGCTTTACCGGCGCGATCTTCGTGCTGCAGCCGGGCGGCAGCGGCACGCCGGAGCTGTCGCTCGCGGCCGGGCTGGCCGCGATCGTGGTCGGCACGCTGCTCGGCACCACGGCGGTGGCGCTGTCCGGCCTGCCCGGCACGCGGACCGGCGCGCCCGCCATGGTGCTGCTGCGCGGCCTGTTCGGCGCCGGGCTGTCTTACCTGCCGACCGCACTGAACATCCTGCAGTGCCTGGGCTGGGGCATCTTCGAGCTGGTCACGATCGCCACCGCAGCGCACACCGTGGCCCCGGCGCTGCCCCGCTGGGCATACGTGCTGCTCGCCGGGACAGCCACCGGGGTGCTCGCGGTCCGGCCGCTCGGCGCCATCCGGGTGCTGCGCCGCTATGTGACCAGCGCGGTCGTGGTCGTGCTGGCCTACCTGTTCATCCAGCTGCTCCGGCACCCGCTGCCCGCGTTCAGCCACGGCACCTGGTCGGGCTACTGGGCGGCCACCGACACCGTGGTGGCCGCGGCCATCTCGTTCGCGCCGCTGGCCGCCGACTACACCCGGCACTCCCGGTCGGAGCGGGCGGCGTTCGCGGGCACCCTGATCGGCTACAGCATCACCCAGGTGCTGTGCTACGTCATCGGGCTGCTGGCCCTGGTCACCGTGGCGCGCGACCCGGCCGACATCTACGGCGCGTTCATCGCGCTGCCGGCCGGCGCGATCGGGTTCGCCATCCTGGCCGCGCGCGAGCTGGACCAGTCTTTCGCCAACGTGTACTCCACGGCCGTATCCACGCAGAACCTGCGCCCGCTGTGGGACCGCCGGGTGCTGGCCAGCGTCATCGCCGGCAGCTGCACCGCGGGCGCGCTGCTGCTGAACATCGCCGACTACGAGAACTTCCTGGTGCTGCTCGGCTCGGTGTTCGTGCCCATGTTCGCGGTGCTGGTGGTGGACTTCTTCGTGCTGTCCCGTGGCCGCTGGGACCTGTCTGGTCACGCGCGGGCGCGCTGGCTGATGCTGCTGCCGTGGGCCGTCGGCTTCGTCGTGTACCAGCTCATCAACCCCGGGTACATCGGCTGGTGGGTGGCCATGTGGGGGTGGATCGGCCGCCATCTCGGCTTCACCGCGGAAAGCTGGATGTCCGCGTCGATCCTGTCCTTCCTGGCCGCCGCGCTGGCCACGCTGCTGACCGGCGGGATGGGGCGGCTGCTGCCCCGGCGCGGGCCGGCCGGGGCATGACGGGAACGCCGGAGAGCGGCAGCGCCCTGACCGGGAACGCGGAGACCGGGAACGCGGAGACCGGGAGCAAGGGGGATGCGGCCCGGCCGGAGCTGGTGCACGGCCTGGCTAAGGATCTGGTACCGCCGGACTGGCCCCCGCTGACCAGCGGCGAAGTGCGCGCCGTGCTGGCCGGCTACTCCGGCGGTACCGCCGCGGACATCACCTGGCACAGCCCGCGGCCGTGGTCAGCCGCGGCCGTGGCCCGCTGGCCGGGCCGCGCGGTGTTCGTCAAGCGCCACCACGTGCGGGTTCGTACCGCCCGGCAACTGGCCGCCGAGCACGCGTTCATTAGCCATCTCCGGGACCGCGGCATCCCGGCCCCGGCGGTGCTGCGCACCACGGACGGGGCGACCACGGTCCGCCGCGGGGACTTCTGCTACGAGGTGCATGACCTGGCCGGCGGGCACGACCTGTACCGGGACGCGATGTCCTGGACACCGTTCATCAGCCTGGACCACGCCCGCGCGGCGGGCGCCGAGCTGGCCAGGCTGCACCGTGCGGCGGCCAGCTTCCCGTGGCCGGCCCGGCCGCCCGGGGTATTGCTCAGCGGGTGTGACATCGTGCTGGCCGCCGATCCGGTGCAGCGGCTCGGCCGGCTGCTCAGCCAGCGCCCCGGGCTGGCCGGCTACCTGACGGCCAGGTCCTGGCGGGCCGACCTGGCCCGGCATGTGCTGCCCGCGATCAGGCGAGCCGCCCCGCTGCTGGCCGGGCTGCCCCGGCAGTGGGGCCATGGTGACTGGCATCCGTCTAACCTGACCTGGACCGCGGCCGGCGTCAGCGCGGCCGTGGCTGGGGTGTTCGACTTCGGGCTGGCCAACCGGACCCTGGCCGTGCACGACCTGGCCACCGCGCTGGAGCGGAGCACGGTCAGCTGGCTCGACCTGGCCGAGTCCGGCCGGGCCGCGGCGGACCTGGCCGCCGTGGACGCGCTGCTCGACGGCTACCATGCGGTCCGGCCGCTCAGCCCCGGCGAAGCCGCCGCACTGGCCGGGGTCCTCCCGGTGGTGCACGTGGAGTACGCGCTGGCCGAGATCGAGTACTTTCACGACGTGGTGCACTCTCCTGGCCGCGCCGATCTGGCCTACGACGGCTACCTGCTCGGGCACGCAAGGTGGTTCGGCGGCCCGGCCGGCCGCGGCATGCTCGATCATCTGCGCCGGAGGGCCGCGTGGACCTGAAGTACTGGCTCGGCGAGGCGGTCCGCGCCATCGATGACTGGTCGCAGCGGTTCGGCCCCTACCAGCCGCATCCCTCGCTGCGGGTCAGCGACGAGCAGTTCGCGGCGGCGTTCGGCGAGCTGACCGGACGGCTGGCGGACAACTACCCGTTCTTCCACCCCCGGTACGCGGGGCAGATGCTGAAGCCGCCGCATCCGGCCGCGGTGGCCGGCTACCTGGCCGCGATGCTGATCAACCCGAACAACCACGCGCTGGACGGCGGCCCGGCCACCGCGCGGATGGAACGCGAGGTGACGGCGCAGCTGGCCACCATGTTCGGCCTGGACCGCCATCTGGGCCACCTGACCACCAGCGGGACCATGGCCAACCTGGAGGCGCTGTTCGTGGCCCGCGAACTGCACCCCGGGCGGGGTGTGGCGTTCAGCGCGGACGCGCACTACACGCACGGCCGGATGTGCCACGTGCTGGGCATCGGCGGGTACCCGGTGCGCACCGACAGCAGCGGCCGCATCGACCTGGGCGCGCTGGCGGATGTGCTGCGTACCGGCCGGGTCGGCACCGTGGTGCTCACCGCGGGCAGCACCGGGCTGGGCGCGATCGACCCGATCGACGAGGCGCTGCCGCTGCGGGACCGGCACGGGGTGCGCCTGCACGTGGACGCGGCCTACGGCGGCTTCTTCACGTTGCTGGCGGGCACGGACGGGCCAGCGGGGCTGCCCGCCGCGCCGTGGCGGGCCATCGCGGAGTGTGACTCGGTCGTGGTCGACCCGCACAAGCACGGGCTGCAGCCCTACGGCTGCGGTGCGGTGCTGTTCCGCGATCCCAGCGTGGGGCGGTTCTACCTGCACGACTCCCCGTACACCTACTTCACGTCCGACGAACTGCACCTGGGCGAGATCAGCCTGGAGTGTTCCCGGGCCGGGGCGGCGGCGGCCGCGCTGTGGCTCACGTTCCGGCTGCTGCCGCCCACCCCCGCCGGGCTGGGCCAGGTGCTGGCGGCCGGGCGGCGGGCCGCGCTGGACTGGGCGGCGCTGCTCCGCGAATCGGCCGTGCTGGACCTGTACCAGCCACCCGGGCTGGACATCGTGACCTATTTCCCGGTCACCGAGCCGGCCGCGCTGTCCCGCATCGACCAGGCCTCGGCGCGCATCCTGCAGGCCGGGATGACCGGCCCGGACCCAGTCTTCGTCAGCACGCTGCGGGCCAGCCCGGCGGCGTTCCAGGCCCGTCACCCGGCCGTAGCCCGCGACGCCGACGGCGCCCGGATCCTGCGCAGCGTTCTGATGAAACCGGAGTCCGAGGACTACGTGCCGAAGCTGCACCGCCGGCTGGAGGAACTGGCCCGGGGCTGACCGCTGGGCCCCGTCTGGCTAAGCCGGCCGCCGGGCCAGCAGTTCCTCCACCTGGGCCAGCAGCTCATCCGGGGTGAACGGCTTGGTCAGGTAACCGTCCGCACCGGCCGCCAGGCCGCGGGAGATGTCGGCCTCCTGGACGCTGGCGCTCATCAGCAGCACCGGCATGCGCTGGGTGGCCGGTGTGGCGCGGAACCGCTGGGTGAGGTCGAAGCCGCTCAGCCGGGGCATCATCACGTCGAGCACGGCCATATCCGGCACCTGGACGGTGACCAGCTGGAACGCCTCTTCGCCGTCCCGGGCCTGGAGCACCGCGTAACCCGCCCGGCTGAGCCGGTAGGCGACGAGCTCGCGGATGTCCTGCTCGTCATCGGCGACCAGGATGGTGGCCGGCGGGCCGGTCACCGCCGGTCCGGTCACCGCCGGTCCGGTCACCGCCGGGCCCCGGCGCTGACCAGAAGCGGGATGTCCAGAATGAACGTGGTGCCCGGTCCGGCCGAATCGGCCAGCCGCAGCGTCCCGCCGTGCGCCTCGGCAATGGCCCTGCTGATGGCCAGGCCGAGCCCCGAGCCGGCCGTGCCGCTCGCGGTCGAGGCCCGGTAGAACCGCTCGAACAGACGGCCCCGCTCGCCGGGCGGGATCCCGACGCCGCTGTCGCTGACCTGCACCTGACCGCTCCCCCCGTGCTCGGCCACGCTCACCCGGACGTGGCCGCCCTCCGGGGTGAACTTGACCGCGTTGGAGACCAGGTTGGACAGCAGCTGGCCGAGCCGGAGCCGGTCCCCGCTGACCAGCGCGCCGGGCGTGGTGACCGCGGTCAGCTCGACGTTCTTTTCCGAAGCCGGGCCCCCGAACAGGGCGACGGTCTCGCTGGCCAGCTCAGCCAGGTCCACCTGGCCGAGTTCCAGGCTGAACCGTCCCGCGTCCATCTGCCCGATCAGCAGCAGATCCCCGACCAGCCGCATCAGCCGGTCGCTGTTCCGCTTGATCGTGGTCAGGAACTTGCGCTGATCCGCGTTCAGCGGGCCGGGATCGCCGTCGAGCAGGATGTGCAGCCAGCCATCCATGGCGGCCAGCGGGGTGCGCAGTTCGTG
Source organism: uncultured Actinomycetes bacterium (assembly GCA_963834515.1). GTDB lineage: Bacteria > Actinomycetota > Actinomycetes > Streptosporangiales > Streptosporangiaceae > RYN-230. Next base: position 322,239 of record CAWICB010000009.1, read on the forward strand.
CGACACCGTGGCCACGAACTGGTCCTTGACCCGCGCCGCCGCGGCGTCGGACTCCTTGCGGTCGGCGAACTGGCCCAGCTGGGCCGCGATGGTCTGGATCGTCTCGGCCAGGCCCTCCATCCGTGGGTTCTGGTTGCCGATCAGCTGGATCACCGCGGCCAGCCGGCCTTCCCGGACGATCGGGATGGCCACCTCGGGCGGCGTCTGGCCGCCCGGCGTGGTGGCTGGCTCGCGGCTGCGCCAGGCCCGCCCGGCGGTGCCCTGCCCCATGGTCACCGTCTCGTGGCTGAGCAGGGCCAGCTGGTCGCCGTATCCAGGCTGCGCATGCGCCGCCGTGCAGTGCAGCTCACGGCCGTCCGCGCTGACCCGCCAGACGATGCAGATCTGCCAGCCGAGCTGCTCACTGAGCAGGGCGAGGACTTGCGGCGCCGCATCCGCGACGCTGTCCGCTTCGGCCAGCACCCGGGCCGTCTGATACTGAACGGCCCGCTGGTGCTCGGCCAGCCTGGCGTCGCTGGTGTCCCGGAAGCTCACCACCACGCCGGTCACCGTGTCCCCGTCGGATAGCGGGAAGGCGGACCAGTCGATGGGGAATGGGCTGCCGTCCTTTCGCCAGAACACCTCACCCCGGAACTGGGCGCCGACCCGGTTGCGCAGCACCTGGGACAGCGGGCAGTCTTCGGCCGGGTAGGGGCTGCCGTCCAGGTGGCTGTGATGCAGCACCTGGTGCGAGTCCTGGCCGAGCAGCTCGCCCGCGGTGTACCCGGTCTGGTCCAACGCGGCCTGGTTGATGAACGTGATCCGCCCGCTCAGGTCCAGCCGGTAGATACCCTCGTCGGTGGCGTCCATCAGTGACTGCAGCTCGGTGGCCACGGTTTCCAGCCGGCGCAGGCTCAGCGCCTCGGCGCAGGCCAGCGCCGCGCTCTCGGCCAGCTCGGTCAGCGCGGCGATCTCAGCCTGGCCGAACGGGACATCCGCTGACCGGCCCAGGCTGAGCACACCGATCACCTGGTCGCGGTGCTGCAGCGGCAGGTGCACCTCGTGCCGGACGGCCCGGACGCCGGTCAGCGCGGGCAGCCGCAGCGAGGTCTCCGGGGAGCTGCCCCCAACCGGCCGCCGCTCGGCCACCGCCCGCCCGGCCAGCCCCTCGCCGGGCACCAGCCCAGCCGGGAAATCGGTGGCCCGTACCCCCCGGACAGCCCGGAACGTGAGCGCGCCGGTCTGCTCGTTGAGCACGTACACCACGCCTACCTGGGCGGCCGCCTGGTCCGCGATCTCCCGCAGGCTGACCTGGGCCACCGCCTCGACGCCGCGCTGCTCGGCCAGCCGGGCGCTGAACCGCTGCCGGCCCTGCGCCTGATCCTTCTGCTGCTGGACCGAGGCGAGCGCGCGTTCCAGCTCGCGCCGCTGCCCCTGCAGCTCGTGGCTGCGCTGCTCGGCCTCGTCCTGCCCGGCCTCCAGCGCCTCGGCCATGGCGTTGAAGCCCGCGGCCAGCTCGCCGATCTCGGCCGCGCCGCGCACCGGGACGCGGGCGGACAGGTCGCCGCGGCGCAGCCGGGACACGGCCCCAGCCAGCCGGTGCACCGGCAGCACCACGCGGCGGTGCAGCGCGACCGCGAACATCGCGATCAGGATCACCGACAGCAGGAACCCGGCCAGGCCGAGCACGAACGTCAGCGTGACGGTGTGGTCCGCTGCGCTGCGCTGAGCCGCGACCAGCGCGACTTCCTGATCGTTGAGCAGCGTGACCTGGCGGCTGATGGCGGCCACCTGGCGCCGCCCGCCCCCGTCCGCCTCGGCCCGGCGGCCCGCGGCGAGGTCGGACCGGCCCAGCCGGATGACCGGGCCGGTCCAGGTCCGCACGTAGCTCTGCACCTCGGCGCCGAGGAGCAGCGCGCGGGCATGCAGCGCCGGGTGGCCCGCGGTCAGCGCGGCCAGCTCGCGGGACTGGCCGGGGTAGGCCGAGCTGGCGGCCTGGTACGCCTGGAGGAACAGTGGCTTGCCGCTGAGCAGGTAGCCGCGCAGCCCGGTCCCCAGGTTCAGCACGGACTCCTCGAGCGCGTGCGACGTGGCCAGCACGTCAGCCGCCTGGTCGTCGTGCTGCTCCTCGCTGTGCAGGCTCACGTAGGCCACGGTGAGCACCACGAACCCGCCCACCACCACGGCACCCAGGATCAGGCTGGCCAGCAGGGCACGCAGCGTCAGGCCTCGCTTCATACCGCCTCCTTACGGTAGACGGCCACCGGGATCCCGCACATCTGGCCCGGTGCGGCGAGATCCGCCTGGTCAAACGGGTGCACCACGGCCGCGGCCAGCCGGCACTACCTCAGACAGAGTCGAGGGTGATCACTCTGAGCATTGTACATTTACCCTGCGTAGTCGCCGGATAGGCCCTGCTGCCACCCCGCGCTAGCCCCACCCCGCTGCGCGCGGCGTGACCCGGGCTGCCAAGCTGGAATCCGGTGCGAGGAGGTTTCCCATGACGAGCCAACCGACGGCTGCGGCGGCCGGGACCATCGACATCGGCGGCGATCTGACCGTCAACCGGATGGGCTACGGCGCGATGCGCATCACCGGGCCGGGCATCTGGGGTGAGCCCGCCGACCGGGAGCAGGCCAGGGCAGCGTTGCGGAAGGCTGTTGAGCTGGAAGTTAATTTCATCGACACGGCCAACTCCTACGGCCCGGAGGTCAGCGAGATCCTGATCGCGGAGACTCTTTACCCCTACCCGGACGACCTGGTCATCGCGACCAAGGGCGGCCTGGTCCGGCCGGGCCCGGGCCGCTGGGACGCGGACGGGCGCCCGGAGCACCTCCGCGAGGTGTGCGAGGGCAGCCTGCGCCGGCTCAGGCTGGAGCGGATCCCGCTGTACCAGTTCCACCGCCCGGACCCGCGGGTGCCCATCGCCGACTCGATCGGCGCCCTGGCCGAGCTCAAGGCAGAGGGGAAAATCCGGCATATCGGCATTTCCAACGTGCGGGAAGACCAGCTCCGCGAGGCCGAGCAGGTCACCGCGATCGTGTCGGTGCAGAACCGGTACAACGTGAACGACCGGGTGTCCGAGCCGATCGTCGATCTGTGCAGCCAGGAGGATCTGGTCTTCCTGCCGTGGGCCCCGATCCAGGGCACCGAGCAGGTGATCCCGGTGGTCACGGCCGCCGAGCGGCACGGGGTCACCCAGCGGCAGATCGCCCTGGCCTGGCTGCTGGCCCGGTCGCCGGTGGTGCTGCCGATCCCCGGCTCCGGGTCGCCCGGGCACGTGGCCGACAACATCGCCGCCGCCTCAATCGAGCTCAGCGGGGAAGAATACAACTCGATCACGGACGCGGTGCAGGCCGCGCAGAGCAGCTGACCGGCAAAACACGATTTGATCCGTTATGGGCCGATCTGCTGCCAGCGGGCCGACCGGGCGGCCACCCGGTTCTGCGCGTGCCCCCCGTAACCGTCTGCTTGCGAAGTGTTATAGGTTGGGTTCTTCGTGGATGATGCGAAGTTGCCAGCCACGAGTTATGACTGCTGATAACCTTTTGGTTGCTTTCGTCCGCTTGATCGGGGGATCAGGCGGCGGACACGGGGATATCTCGCTTTCGGGGTAATAGAGGGTTGTTCGGGGTACAGGGGAAACTTCGGGGCAGGCGGGGCAGGACCGGCCGGGATCGCACGGCGAGTCATGGCCCGCGAGTTGATGCTGGGCCGGATCTGCCGCTGCGGCTGGCCCGTAAGTACGTACTGGACGCGCTGCCGTTTGTGGTCATGGCCGCGGTGGCCGTGGCCGCGGCCTGGGTGGACTCGGGCTCAGAGCTGCTGCCGCTGCTGGCGCTCGGGCCGGCCTTCGCGGCCGTGTCCGGTGGCGTGCGCAAGACGGTGGTAGCCGGCACGGTGGCCTTCGCGCTCTGCGCACTGATGGCCGCTTACCAAATGATCGGCTCCTGGGACAGTTACGCCCTCGACTCAGCGACCGTGGCCGGGGTCACGGTCGCCGCCGTGATGGCCAGCACGCTCCGCGCCCGCCGGGCCCGGGAACTGGCCGAGGTGCGGGCCATCGCCGAAGTCGCCCAGCAGGTCGTGCTCGGGCCCATCCCGGACGAGCTGAACTCGGTCCGGCTCGCGGTGCGCTACATGTCGGCTACCTCACGCGCCCAGATCGGCGGTGATCTGTACGAGGTCGTGCCCGCCATGGAAGGCTGCCGGCTCATCATCGGCGACGTCCAGGGCAAGGGCCTGATCGCGGTGAAGACGGCGGCGGCTGTGCTCGGCGCGTTCCGTGAGAGCGCTCACGACGCCGCTGACCTGGCCGTTATCGCGGACCGGATCGAGCAGAGCCTGTCCCGGCAGCTCACCGCGGAGCAGTTCGTGACCGCGGTGCTGGCCGAGGTCAGCTCGGACGGCTCCAAGATCCAGCTGCTGAGCTGCGGCCATCCCCCGCCGCTGCTGATCGCCGGCGGGACCGGCCGGTTCGTCGAGCCGGCCGTGCCGGGCCTGCCGCTGGGTCTGGCCCACCTGGCCGAATTTCCCCGGTACGTGACCACGCTCCCGTTCGGCCCGGGCGACCAGCTGCTGTTCTACACCGACGGGGTCAGCGAGGCGCGGAACACGGCGGGCGAGTTCTACCCGCTGTCCGAGCACGAGGCGCTCACCGGCGGCCAGGCGCCGGAAGCCGTGCTCGACCGGCTGCAGCAGGACGTGCTCCGGCACGTCGGCCATGCCCTGGACGACGACGCCGCGATGCTGCTGCTCCGCCGTGAGCCGGCTTTAGTGGCACCCAGCCCAGCTGGCGTGGGCCAGCTCAGCGCGGCCGCCTCGCGTGGCGTGCTCACCGCCACCGGACGGCCCGGCTTATCGGGCCCCGACTCACTATCACAGAAACTGTGTTACTGTGGAACTGTGAAGAACCTTACGGTGACCGTTCCCGACGACGTCTACCGCGCTGCGCGGGTCGTCGCTGCGCAGCGTGACACGTCGGTGAGCGCGCTGGTCGTGGCGTACCTTGAACGGCTGTCCGGACGGATGCAAGAGTTCGGCCGGCTTGAGGCGCTGCAACGCGAGGTCCAAGCCGAGATCGGCCAGTTCCACGCCGCCGATCGGCTGAGCCGGGACGAGGTCCACGATCGTGCGGTTCATTGACACAAATATCCTGCTCTACGCCATCTCGCGCGACCCAGCCGAGCAGGACAAGGCCAACCGCGCCAACGACATCCTGGCGGATCACGACCTGGGGTTGTCCGTGCAGGTGCTGCAGGAGTTCTACGTGCAGGCGACCCGGGCCAGCCGTCCGGATGGCATCGGGCACTCGCAGGCGGTCCGGCTGATCGAGTCGTTCCGGCGTTTCCCGGTCCAAGACCTCACGAGCGGGATCATGATGGCGGCCTTCGACACTCGCCGGCGATTCCAGCTCTCTTACTGGGACGCCGCGATCATCGAGGCCTCCCGCGCGATGGGCTGCACTCACGTCCTGTCCGAAGACCTCAGCCACGATCAGGACTACGCGGGCGTCCGGGTCGCCAACCCGTTCCGCTGAACCGTACGCACAGCAGGTGAGCCGGGCCAGCAGGCCAGCGGGCGGCCCGGAGGGAGGCGGCCAGCATGACGGCAGCTGCGCCGGGCCGCCACCCGGGCCTCCGCGCGGCCGACGTGATGGCCCGGGGCGGCTGGCACCCCCGCTATGTCCGGGTGCTGGCTGTGGCCAGCGATGGCGATTACGGGTTCGCCCTGGTCAACGGCAACGGCGACGGGGCAGAACTCGAGGCCGAGGCATGGACCTGGGACCGCGGGCAGTGGCAGCCGGGTACCTCGTCCGGGGCCGGGCCGCTGGACTGGGTCGGGCCGGTGCGGACCGGCGGCCGGAGCGGGGACGCTCACTACGCCTACGGCCACGCCCCCGGTCGCGCCGCCGTCACGGTCAGCTTCGCGGGCCGCCGCTATGAGGTCCCGGTCAGCCAGCACGGCATCTGGGCGTTCTGCCGGATCCCGGCCGGCCCGGGGCGCTACCGGGGTCCCACGCTGGCCGGCTGACCGGCACCCGCCCCCGCGGCCCGCTTCACTGATCTCCCGGCCGGATCCACACCGCGACATGCGCCGGCTGCAGCGCGTCGTGTACGACGCCGGCCAGGTCCGCTTGCACCGCGGCCAGGTCGACCGCGTCCTTCAGCCGGCCGCTGAACGCGGCCACCATCCGGTCGGCGTCATACCGGGCCCGGTTGAACCGGCGGTCCACGGCCCGCTGTACCCGCCGGCGCACCGGGCTGAACAGGGCCGCCGCAGCCAGCGTCGAGGCGGCCACCCCCACCGGCGAGGAGAACCGCAGCACCTGCGTGGCCAGCAGCACCAGCCCGGCGTAGACGCCGATCAGCACGCCTGTCACCAGCGCGTACGCGAGGGTGCGCGAGATGATCCGGTCGATCTCATAGAGCCGGTACTTCAGGATGCCCACCCCGATGCCCACCGGCAGCGCGGCCAGGCCGAGAATCGCGGCCTCCCAGATGGCCGAGTTGGTGGCCAGCGCGAAGATGCCCAGGACGGCGCAGACCACGGTCCCGCTCAGCAGCCATTTGAGCTGCTCGCGCCGCTCCCCCGACGAGCGCCGCCAGCTCGCCACCTGACGGCCCAGCGCACCCAGCCAGGCCAGGCCGACGGTGCCGAAGAACACCAGCCCGACCCAGGAGGGCGGGCTGGCCGCCCCGGTGACGCTGCCGTCGGGCAGCACGTCGAGGCGATGCTGGAGGATAGCCGCGATGGCGGTCACCGCGAAGCTCACCGGGAGGATGAGGGACAGGGTGAGATACCCGGCCAGCACCCAGCGCCACCGCGCGGAGGGCAGCCGGCCGTCCGGGAACAGCATGGTCACCAGCGGGAACACGGCGATCACGAACGTGAACAGCTGGCTCAGGATCAGTGCCGCCGGGCTCAGCAGCGGGAGGCCACGGTGGCCGGGCCGGTACGCGTACGTCGCGTACGCCCCGGCGACCACGGTGAGCGGGATCCAGCCGGCCGCCCCCAGCAGCAGCCACCCGATCGGGTTGCCCGGCTGGTGCCGCGCCACCACCAGGCCCACCGCGCCGATCACCAGGATCACCACCAGTGGGCCAGCCAACTGCTGCAGGGTGCCCAGCGTGAGCTTGTGTGCCTGGCCGGTCAGCGCGCCCGCCACCGGCAGCGCGGCGATCAGGACCAGCACGAGCGCGCCCAGCACGGCCGCGGTCCGCGGGCTGGCCAGCCGGGCCCAGGGCCGGCCGGGCCCGGGCCGACTGCGCCCGGGGCGGCCGGCGGTGCGCGTCATTCGCTGTCCCGGGTCAGCCACACCGAGACGCGGGCCGGCTCCAGCGCCCCCTGCACCGCGGTGGCCAGGTCGTCGCGGACCGTGTCCAGGTCGACCGCGTCCTTCAGCCGGGCCGCGAACCCGGCCACCATCTGGTCGGCGTCGTAGCGGGCCCGGTTGAACCGCCGGTCCACCACCCGCTGCACCCGCCGCCGCAGCGGGCTGAACAGCGCGGCCGCGGCCAGCGTGGCCACGGCCACCGACACCGACGAGCCGAACCGCAGCACCTCGATGGCCAGCAGCACCAGCCCGGCGTAGACCCCGATCAGCAGCCCGGTGACCAGGGCGTAACCCAGGGTCCGGGAGATGATCCGGTCGATCTCGAACAACCGGTAGCGCAGGATGCCCAGCCCCATGCCGAGGGGGAACGCGACCACGGCGTACGTGGCGGCCACGTTGACCACGCTGGTCAGCGCGGCCTGACTCTGACTCGCGCCCGACTCGGCCACGGTCATGACGACCACACCGAGCAGGCTGATCACCGCGCCCGCGGTGAACCACTTGAACTGCTGCCGGGCGGCGCCCGCCGACCGCCGGAACTCGATCACCAGCCGGGCGATCCAGGCCAGCCAGAACGGGACGAGCAGCAGCACCGGCAGGCCGGTGCTGAAGAAGCCGATCATGCCACCGGGGTGGTGCACGCCGAGCACCGTGCCGCCGGCGTCCATCTGCAGCCGGGGCCGGGTGACCAGGTACCACGCCGAGACGGCCTGGCTGGCCAGGACGAGCAGGCTGGCCGCGGCGTAGCCGGCCAGCACCCGGCGCCAGCGCCGGGACAGGCCTGGCCGGGAACAGCAGCAGCGTGGTCATGCCGATCACGATGGCCAGCGGCCAGCAGGTGTTCTCCGCGAACAGCAGGGTGCGGCCGAGCGGCAGCCCGCCGCGGGCCTGGCTGAAGTCCTGCAGCGTGTACAGCGACGCCGCGATGGTGAACGCGGTGGACAGCCCGGTCGCGGTCAGCACCCAGCCGATCGGGTTGGCCGGCTGCCGCACCGCGACCAGGAAGCCCACGGCCAGGAACACGAACGCCAGCGCGATCACCGAGCCGTCCGACGACGCGGTCAGGCTGCCGGTGACCACGGTCAGCACGACGGCGGCCGCGATCAGCACCAGGGTCAGCCCGCCGAGCAGCCAGGCCCAGACCAGCGCGGGTGGCCGGCCCCGCAGCAGCCTGCTCATCGCTCCGCTCCCCGCACCCCGTCCTGGCCCCGCACGCGGCCCCGCACCCCGTCCCCGGGCCGCATCCCGTCCCCGCCGTGCATATGCACCGACAGGTGCGTGGGCTGCAGCGCGCTGGCCACCACGGCCAGCAGGTCGGCACGGACCTTGTCCAGGTCAACGTGGTCCTGCAGCCGGGCGGCGAACGCGGTCACCGCGGTGTCCGCGTCGTAGCGGGCCCGGTTGAACCGGCGGTCCACGGCCCGCTGCACCCGGGCCCGCAGCGGGTAGAACAGCGCCGCGGCGGCCAGCGTGGCCGCCGCCACCGCCACCGACGAGGAGAACCGCAGCACCTCGGTGGCCAGCAGCACCAGCCCGGCGTACACCCCGACCAGCAGCCCGGAGACCAGCGTGTAGGCCAGCGTCCGGGAGATGATCCGGTCGATGTCGTAGAGCCGGTACTTGAGGATGGCCACCCCCATGCTGACCGGCAGGGCCAGCACAGCCACGATGCCGAGGCCGCCGATGATCTGCAGCACCCGGTCCGGGCTGTCCGAGAACGGGACGCCGAGCAGGCTGCCGGCCGCGGCGATCGCTGACCCGCCGAGCAGCCATTTGAGCTGCAGCCGGCGCTCGCCCGACGAGCGCCGGTAGCTGAGCACCTGGCCGGCCACGGACGCCAGCAGGCACGCCCCGAGCACCGGGAAGAACACGTGCTGCACCGAGCCCCACCAGGCGGACGACCCGGCCGGGTGGTTGAGGGCGTGCAGGTCCCCGGTGCTGTCCAGGTGGATGTTGTGCCCGATGATGGCCCCGGCCGAGATGACGATGGTGCCCGCTATCCACAGCCCGGCGACGGCCAGGTAGCTGGCTAGCAGCCAGCGCCAGCGCCGCCCCGGCAGCCGGCCGTCCGGGAACAGCAGGACGGTCAGCCCGAACAAGGCGATGGCCGGGGCCCAGCCCGGCTGCAGCAGGACCGCCAGCCAGCCGGCCGGCAGCGTGCCGTGCCGGAGCCGGTAGTCGGCCACGCCGTAGGAGCTCGCGTCGCCGCTCAGGACCAGGAAGCCCACCGCGCCGAGCAGCAGCCAGCCGAGCGGGTTGCCCGGCTTGCGCCAGGCCACCACGAAGCCCACCACGCCGAACACCGGGGCCAGGTACACGCCCCCGCCGCCGGAGCCGAGGCCCTGGTGGGCCAGGCGGCTGAGCGGGAACGCCGCCACCGCCAGGGCCAGCACCACCCCGCCCAGGACGAGGGCCGTGGCAGGCGAGGCCAGCCGGGACCGCACCGGGGCGGCCAGGCCCGGTCATCCGGCGCCGCCCTGGATCCACACGGAGACGCGGGCCGGCTCCAGCGCCGCGTGCACCGTGCCGGCCAGGCCGGCCCGGAGCACGTCCAGGTCGACCCCGTCCTGCAGGCTGGCCGCGAACGCGGTCACGGTCCGCTCGGCGTCGTACCGGGCCCGGTTGAACCGCCGGTCCACCAGCCGCTGCACCCGCCACCGCAGCGGGCTGAACAGCGCGGCCGCGGCCAGCGTGGCCACGGCCACCGCGACCGACGAGGACAGCCGCAGCGCCTCCGTGGCCAGCAGCACCAGCCCGGCGTACACGCCGATGAGCACGCCGGTCAGCACCGCATAGGCCAGCGTCCGGGAGATCAGCCGGTCGATGTCGAACAGCCGGTACTTCAGGATGGCCACCCCGAGGCAGGCCGGCAGGGCGAGCAGCCCGGCCCAGCTGAGCAGATGCAGCGCCAGGTACGGCAGTCCCCGCAGGCCCGACTCGGCGAACGCGAGGAACAACCCGCCCACCCCGCCGATCGCCCCGGCCAGCAGCCACTTGAGCTGCTGGCGGCGCTCCCCGGACGAGCGCCGGTAGCTGGCCGCCTGCCCGGCCAGCGCGGCCAGCCAGCTGAACAGCAGCACCGGCAGGAACAGGTTCTGCGCCACACCCCACCAGGCCGCGTCCCCGGTCGGGTGGCCGAGCAGGACCAGGTTCCCACCGGCATCCACCTGGATGTGGTGGCCCACGATGGCCCCCGCACTGAGCAGGTACGCGCCGCCCAGCCAGACGAGGCCGAGCGCCAGGAAGCCGCCGACGAACCAGCGCCAGCCCGGCCCGGGCAGCCGGCCGTCCGGGAACAGCAGGACGATGAGCCCGATCAGCACGATGGCCGGCGCCCAGCCCGGCTGGGCCAGCACGGCCAGCCAGCCGGCCGGCAGCCGGCCGGCGTGCACCCGGTAGTCGGCCACGGTGTAGAAGCTGGCCGTCTCGCCCAGCGTCCCGAACGCCGCCACGCCGAGCATCAGCCAGCCCACCACGTTGCCCGGTCTCCGCCACGCCACCAGCAGGCCGGCCACGCCGTAGGCCAGGGTGAACGGGAACGGCAGCGACCCGTCGCTGGCCAGCAGGCCCTGCCGGGCCAGCCGCGCGAATGGGACCTGGGCCACCATCGCGGCCAGCACCACGGCTGCCCCGGCCAGCGCGCCGCCCCGGGCCCAGCGCACCGCCCGCGCGGTCACCGCGCACCGCCGGAGATCCACAGCGAAACATGCGCCGGCTCGAGCGCTTCCTGCATAACGCCAGTCAGCTGAGCACCCGCCGACTCCAGGTCCACTGACTCGCTGAGCCGGGTGCTGAACCGCGCGACGAGCTGGTCCGCGCTGTACCTGGCCCGGTTGAACCGGCGGTCCACGACGCGCTGGACCCGGCGGCGCACCGGGTTGAACAGGGCCGCGGCGGCCAGCGTGGCCGCGGCCACGGCCACCGACGAGGTGAGCTGGAGCACCTCGGTGGCCAGCAGCACCAGTCCCGCGTACACCCCGATCAGCAGCCCGGTGACCAGCGCGTAGGCCAGGGTGCGGGAGATGATCCGGTCGATGTCGTACAGCCGGTACTTCAGGATGGCCACCCCGATGGACACCGGCAGCGCGGCGAAGCCGAACCAGCCCAGCCCGCTGATCACCTGCCACACCGTGGCCGGCGAGGCGGGCTGCGCGGTGGCGGCCAGTCCGGCGCTGGCCACCGTCACCACCGCCCCGCTGGCCAGCCACTTCAGCTGCTGGCGGCGCTCCCCTGAGGACCGCCGCCAGCTCAGCACCTGGCGGCCGATGAACGCCACGATGAACAGCACCATGATCAGCAGCAGCAGCGTGACGCTGGCGTACCAGCCGGCCGGGTGGTCGGTGGCGGTCAGGCCACCGGTGGCGTCCACCTGGATGGGGTGGTGGGCGATGGCCTGCACGGTGGCCACCGCGAGGCTGAGCAGGCTGAGCACGTACAGGCCAAGGTAGGCCCGCAGCGCGGCGCGCCACCAGGCCGAGCTGAGCTGCCCGTCCGGGAACAGCAGCACGACCAGGCCGAACAGCTCCAGCCCGGGGCCCCAGAGCTGGTTGACCGCGAGCGCGGCCACGCCCAGCGGCAGGTGGTAGCCCAGCCGGTAGCGCAGCACGTCGTACTCCGAGCCGTCGGTAGCCAGGATGAGGCAGAGCGCGATGCCGAGCAGCAGCCAGCCCAGTGGGTTACCGGGCTGGCGCCGGGCCACCAGCAGGCCGACCACTCCGCTGGGCACCCCGATGACCAGCGCCACGACCGCGTCGAACTGCAGGTGAGACAGCAGCGTCAGGGGCAGCAGCGCCACGGTCGCGGCCAGCAGCACGACGGCGCAGACGGCCAGGGCCCGCTTCGCGGTCAGCACCGCGGTCACGGCTCGTCCTCGGTCAGCCACAGCGCCGCGTGCGCGGGCTCCAGGGCGCGGCTGATCACGCCGAGCAGGTCGGCCCGCAGTTCGTCCAGGGCCACCGCCCCGCTGGTCCGGGCGGCGAACCCGGCCACCGCCGCGTCCGCGTCGTACCGGGCCCGGTTGAACCGGCGGTCCACCAGGTGCTGCACCCGCCGCCGCACCGGGTTGAACAGGGCCGCCGCGGCCAGCGTGGCCGCCGCCACCGCCACCGACGAGGTGAACCCGAGCACCCCGGTGGCCAGCAGCACCAGCCCGGCGTAGACCCCCAGGAGCAGCCCGGTGACCAGCGCGTAGGCCAGCGTCCGGGAGATGATCCGGTCGATGTCGTACAGCCGGTACTTGAGAATCCCGGTGCCGATCGACACCGGCAGGGCCACGATGCCAAGCAGCAGCACCTCCCACAGCGCAGCGGTGCTGGCGAACGAGGCCACTGCCGACAGCCCGCAGATGGCCGCCCCGCTCATCAGCCATTTCAGCTGCTGGCGGCGCTCCCCGGACGACCGCCGCCAGCTGGTGATCTGCCAGGCCAGCGCGCCCAGCCAGCTGACCAGCAGGCCGCCGAAGAACAGCAGGGTGAGCACCTGGGCGGCGGGCGGCGGGTTCTCCACCTGGGGCAGCTGACCGTCGGCCAGCACGTGCAGGTGCGGCCTGGCCAGTGCCGCGCCGGTGAGGACGAACACCGACAGCAGCGCGGGCACCATGACCGCCAGGCAGGCCCAGAACACCCAGCGCCACCGGCCCGGCGGCGGCCGCCCGTCCGGGAACAGCCAGATGATCAGCGGCAGCGCGATGAACGGGAAGAAGAACAGCTGGGCCATGACCAGCGCGGCCGGCCCCAGCACCGGGAGGGCGTGCTGGCCCGGCCGGTAGGCCTGGTCGTAGGAATCGCCGGCGAACGTGAGCAGCAGGCTGACCGGCAGGGCCAGCAGCAGCCAGCCGACCGGGTTGGCCGGCTGGTGCCAGGCCACGACCAGCCCCACCACCGCGATCGCCCACAGGGCCAGGAACAGCGCGGTCCCCTGGCCCGCGGTGGGGTGCGAGGCCGGGTGGCCGGTCAGCGACAGCGCCGCGACCAGCCCGCTCAAGGGCACCACCAGCCCAGCCAGCAGCAGCGCGGTGAGCCGGGGCGCCCGGCGTACGGTCACCGCCGCTCCCCGGCCATCGCCGCCGGGCTGAGCCCGGCGGGGCTGACATCGGGCGGCTGGCGGATGCCGAACACGTCGCGCAGCGCGGTCAGCGCGGCCAGCTCGCCGCACCGGCCGTGCACGCCGGGCAGCGGCGGGGTGGACGACGAGCACAGGTACACGCCGGGCAGCGGGGTCCGGTACGGGTTCCACCGCGGCACCGGCCGGGCCAGCGTCTGCCACACGGTCTGCATCCCGGCCGCGATGTCGCCGCCGACGTAGTTGGGGTTGGCCGCTTCCGCACCGGCCGCGGTCCGCACGTGCCGGGCCAGGATCAGGTCACGGAACCCGGGCGCGAACCGCTCGATCTGCGCCTCGATCCGGGGCGTCATGTCCACGTCCGAGCCGGCCGGCACGTGACAGTAGGCCCACAGCGTGTGCTGGCCGGCTGGCGCCCGGCCCGGATCGGCCGCCCCCGGCTGAGTGACCAGGACATACGGCGAGGCGGGATGCCGCCCGGCGGCCACGTCGGCCTCGGCCGCGGCGATCTCCGCGAACGTCCCGCCCAGGTGCAGCGTGCCGGCCCGGCGGGCCGCCGCATTGGCCCACGGCACCGGGCCGGCCAGCGCGAAGTCGGCCTTGCACACCCCGGCGCCGTAGCGGAACCGGCGCAGCGCGCGCGCGTACCCGGCAGGCAGCCGGTCACCGGCCATGGCCAGCAGGGCCCGCGGCGCGACATCCAGCAGCACGGCCTGGGCGGGCGGCAGCTCGGCCAGCGAGCGCACCCACCGGCCGGTCTCGATGTGGCCGCCGGCCGCGGTCAGCGCGGCGGCCAGCGCGCCGGTGATCCGGGCGCTGCCGCCCTCGGCCACCGGCCAGCCGGTGCCGTGGGCCAGCGCGATCAGCATCAGGCCCACCGCCCCGGTGGGCGGCCGGCCCAGCGGCATCATCCCGTGCGCGGCCACCCCGGCCAGCAGTGCCCGGCCCTCGTCGGTGCGGAACCGGCGGGCCAGCCCGGCCGCGGAGCTCAGCGCGTGCGCGCCGAACACGGCCATCCCCGGGGTCACCCGCCGCGGCGGCCGCCGGATCGGGGCCAGCACCAGGCCGGCCAGGCCGGCCCAGTCGCGGGCCAGCGGGCCGTAAAGCCGCTGGTAGGCGGCCGCGTCGGCGCCCAGCCCGGCCGCGGTGCCGGGCACCGACCGGGTCAGCACCGCGGCCCGGCCGCCGTCCAGCGGATGCGCCACGACCACGTCCGGTGCGGCGAACCTGACCCCCCGCGCGGCCAGGCCGAAGCGCTGGAAGAATGGCGAGGCCACGGCCAGCGGATGCGCCACCGAGCACACGTCGTGCCAGAACCCGGGCAGCGTGAGCTGCTCGGTGCGGCAGCCGCCGCCGATCGTGGCCGCGCCCTCGATGACCTGCACCCGCAGCCCGGCCGCGGCCAGCGTGACCGCGGCGGCCAGCCCGTTCGGGCCGCTGCCCACCACCACTGCGTCGGCGTCACCAGCCACCGGTCGTCCCCCCTAGCGACGGGTCAGCTGGTGCGCTGGGCCCGGCGGCGCAGCGCAGTGACCGGCGCGGCCACGGTCTGCAGCAGGCTGCGGATCATCGAGTTGTGCCACACGTTGCCCGCGTGCCGCCACTGCCGCTTGCTGTCCACGCACACCGTGCGCGTGCTCACCGGGGCGCCGACCGCACCCAGGTAGGTGCCGAGCGCGGTCAGCGTCTGGGCCCAGAACACGTCTTCCTTCCGGTGCCCGCCGAACGTCATGGCCAGCTCGTAGAGCGGGTCATTGGCCCGCATCAGCACCTGCGCCTGGACGGCCGTCCGGGCGGCCGGGCGCTCGGCGGAGAACGTGATCCAGCCCGCGAACATGTGCCCTTGCGGGGTCATCAGGGTGAATGACTCCTCGTCCGCGTACAGCACGAACACGCCGGTGGACAGCTTCACCCCGCCACCGATGGCCAGGTCCAGCAGGGCCACGTCACCCGGGCTGATCCCGGTCAGCGCGCCCGCGAACCGGTTGCCGGGCGGCCAGAACTCGGGGAAGTGCGCCTTCCACGTCGCGATGGCCTGCTGCGGCGTGATGTCGCCGGGCAGCTCCAGCCGGTAGGTCTTCTGCCACATCTTGCCGAAGCCCTGCACCGGGCCGGTCAGCCGCCGCCCGGCCACGTTGGTGCCGCGCACCCCGGCCCGCTGCTGCACGTCCAGCCGGTCCACCTTGGCCGCCCACCGGCCGTAGTCCCTGGGCACCGCGCCCGGGGGCGTCACCACGGCCCCGGCCTCGCGCACGCTCAGCTCGATCTGCTCCGCCGGGATGGCCCGCTCCGGGCCCGCTGCCTCAGTCATGACATCCCCCTCAGGCGCCCGCGGCGGATAGCGCGGCGGCCTCGTCGTCGTAGATCGTGATCGCCTCGTCCAGCCGGGTGAGCTCGAAGATCTCCCGGTAGTGCTCGCTCAGCCCGTACGCGGCCAGCTGCTGCCGCTGCCGGTTGGCCCGGACGAGCAGGGTGACCAGCATCCCGATGCCGCCGCTGTTCATGTACTCCAGGCCGCCGAAGTTGAGCACCAGCCGGCTGGTGCCCGGCCCGCCCGCTTCCTCGTAGGCCGACATCAGCACCGGCTCGCAGCCCGCGGTGACCTCGCCCTTGATGTCCACCACCGCCACCGCGTCCGCCACGTGCCTGACCTGCATGGTGACCTCTGGTCCATCCATCACTACCCCTCCCTTAGTGACCCTGCATCTGCAGCGCTGTATCCAGGTCGCCGAAGACCTCGATGAAGTCGGACAGCCGGGTGATGTCGAAGATCTCCCGGTAGTGCTCGGACAGGCCGCTCGCCACCACCTTGCGGCGCTGTGACCGGGCCTGGGCCAGCACGCTCACGATGAGCGCGATCCCGGTCGAGTTGATGTAGTCGACCCGGGCGAAGTCGAGCACCACGGTCTGCGCCGAGCCGTCCTCGACCGCCTGCTGGTAAGCACCGGTCAGCACCGCAGCGGCGCCGCCGTCCACCTCCCCGGTGAGCTCGATGATTGCGGTGCCGTCCACCGCGTGCACGGCCGCCGCACAGGTCTTGTTGTTCATTGACCGCCTCCCGGCAAGTCCTCTTCCGGTGCCCCCGCGCCGGTCCGCATGGTGAGCTGGATGGTGTGCCACGGGCCGTCCGTGCTGACCTGCATGGCATCGACCATGTTCCGGATCAGGAACAGCCCCCAGCCGCGGGGTGGCTGCTCGCCGGCTAGTTTGAGCTCGAGGTCAGGGGTCACGGCAGTCCCGGCCGGGGTGTGCTCGCCGCCCCGGTCGGTGATGGCCACGATGATGTCCGCGCCGTCCTGGGTGACCTCGACGTCGACCGGGATCTCCGGCTGGTTGCGGTTGCCGTGCTCGATCGCGTTCATCGTCGCCTCGGCCACCGCGGTCTTGAGCCGCTCCAGCCGGGCCGCGGTCAGCCCGCGGCCGGCCACCGCCTCGGCCACCCGGGCCCTCGCGACCCGCTCGTTGCCCGGCTCGCTGGCCACCGCGAACGAAGCCAGCTGATGGCCGGCCGGCTGGGCCACCGACGTCATTCGGCACCTCCCGCGTACCCGGCGTGCAGCGATCGCTGCAGGCAGACCAGCGTGATGTCGTCCTCCTGCTCGGCGTCCGGCCCGGTGAACGCGGCCAGCTCGGTCAGGCACAGGTCGATGAGTTCCTCGCCGGACGGGCCCCGGCCGGCCAGCTCAGCCACCCGCGGGAAGCCGAACATGTCCCGGTCCGGGTTATGCGCCTCGGCCAGCCCGTCGCTGTGCAGCAGCGCGCAGTCACCCGGCTGGAACTGGAACGTCTTCTCCTCATAGTCCATGCCGGGCATCAGCCCGAGCGGCATGCCGCGGGCCCGCAGCTCGGCCACCCCGCCGGTGGTGCGCACGTACGGCACATCGTGCCCCGCGTTGGCGAACACGATGCTGCCGCTGGCCGGGTCGAGCACCAGGGCCAGGCAGGTTACGAACATGTGCGCCGGGATATCTGCGCACAGCAGGTCGTTCACGTGGGCCAGCACCGCACCGGGCGAGACCAGCCGGGGCGCGGCCCCGCGCAGCAGCGCGTGCGTGCTGGCCATGACCAGGGCCGCGGGCACACCCTTGTCGGTCACGTCGCCGACCACGAACATGACCCGGCCGTCTGGCAGCGGGATGAAGTCGTAGAAGTCGCCGCCCACCGTCCGGGCCGGCCGGTAGAACGCAGCCACATGCCAGCTCGGCAGGTCGGGCACGGCCTTGGGCAGGAACTGCTGCTGGATGATCTGCGCGATCTTCAGCTCCTGCTCGATCCGCTCCCGGTTACGGGCCTCGGCTTCCTGCTGGCGGACCAGCTGGCCGACCCGCATGGCCGGGGCCGCGTAGCCGGCCAACGCGTTGAGCAGCCGGCGGTCCTCGGACGAATAGTCCCGCTCAGACAGCCGGGGGCCCAGGCTGACCAGGCCGATCAGGCTGCCCGACGAGATCAGCGGCACGGTGAGCACCACGCCGGCTTGTTTCAGCGCGGCCAGTGCGGGCGAGTCGAGCTCGAGGCCGCGGATGTCCACCGCGCCGGCCGCGCTCAGCAGGTAGCCGACCAGCGGGTCGTTGGAGGCCAGCTCGAACTGGGGGCCCTGGTCGGCGGGGGCCACGGTGACCGCGGCCGGCGCCGCCGGGGCGGCCGGCCGGCGCCGCCGCCAGCCGCGCGCCCAGGCGCGGGGCTGGGACTGGCCGTTGACCGGGGCGGCGTCCAGGCCGGGGCCGGCCGGGCTGGTGCCGGCCGGGCTCGGCCGGCCAGGTCAGCCGGGCCAGGGCCGGGAACAGCGGGGTCACCACCGCCGCTGGTGGCCGTTCCGGCGGCGGCCCCGTCCCGGCCGCCGCTGGCCCTGTCCAGCTGTTGCGCCATAGCTCCCCTCCCGAAATTCCCGGGTCCCCCAAGCTCACGGCCAGCTTAGGGAGCTGGCGATACGGGATCGTTACGGCGCAGCCGGGCTGGGCAGCGAATTTCACGCTGCTGCGTTACGGTGGCCTGGGTTGGTCTGGGGGGGACATGACACAGCTGGATCTCGCGCTGCTCGGGCCGCCGGTCATCTCCCGCGGCGGCATCCCGGTCAGCTTCGACACCCGGAAAGCCACCGCCGTGCTGGCCCTGCTCGCGGCGGGCCAGCACGAGCGCCAGCACGAGCTGAGCCGGGAGCAGCTGGCCGCCCTGCTCTGGCCGGACGCGGACTCGGCCCGGGCCCGCGCCTCGCTGCGCCGCACGCTGTCCGTAGCCGCGGCCGCGGCCGGCCCGGGGCTGCTGGTCAGCCGGGCCACGGTGGCGCTGGACCTGGGCCAGGTCCAGGTGGACGTGACCGAGTTCGAGGCGCTGGCCGCCGGGCCGGGCGTGGCGGGGCTGGAGCGGGCGGCCGGGCTGTACCGGGATGACTTCCTGGCCGGCTTCGCGCTGCGCGACTGCCCGGAGTTCGACGACTGGCAGGCGGCCACCGCGGACCGGCTCCGGCAGCGGCTGGCCGGGACGCTGCAGCGGCTGGCCGAGGCGTGCACCGCCGCCGGCGACCTGGACCGGGCCACCGGCCATACCCGGCGCTGGCTCGGCCTCGACCCGCTGCACGAGCCCGCCCATCAGGCGCTGATCAGGCTGCTGGCCTGGACCGGGCAGCGGTCCGCGGCGCTCCGCGCCTACCGCGCGCTGGTCCGCATCCTGGACACCGAGCTGGCGGTGCGGCCGCTGCCGGAGACCACCCAGCTGTACGACGACGTCCGGGCCGGGCGGCTGGCCGCGCCGCCGCGCACCGCCGCCGCCGGGGCCGGCGAAGCCGTCACTGCCCCGGCGCCGCCGCCGCAGGCCGCGGGGCCAGCGGCGCGGGCGGGGCGTTCGGTAGCGGACGCGGTTCCGCTGGTCGGGCGGGCCGCCGAACTGCAGGCCCTGCACCAGGCGTGGCGGGAGGTGGGCGCGGCGGGCCAGGTGGCCGCGGTGCTGGGCCCGGCCGGCTGTGGGAAGACCCGGCTGGTCGAGGAGTTCCGGCGCCGCGCGCAGGCCGCCGGGACGGTGCTGCTGGCCGCGCGCTGCCACGACGGGGAGACCGGGCTGCCGTTCGTGCTGGCCGCCGACCTGCTCGCGGCGGCGCTCTCGGTGTGCCCGGAACTGCCCGCCCGGCTGCCCGCCCACACCGCCGCGATGACCGGGCGGCTGTGCCCCGGGCTGGCCGCCGACTACCCCGACGACGTGGCCCCGCTGGACAGCCCGATGGCGCTGACCCGGCTGTACGGGGCGATCGGCGAGGCGCTGCGGGCCGCGGCCAGCCCGGCCGGGGGCGGCGCCGCGGGCCCGGCCGGGGTGGTCCTGGTCGAGGACGTGCACTGGGCCGACGGGCCGTCTCTCGACCTGCTCGGCTACCTGGTGCGGCGGCTGGCCGGCTGGCCGCTGCTGCTCGTGCTCAGCTGGTCCACCGATCATGCCGAACGCCTGCGCGGGCTGCGCTCCGCGCTGGGCGAGGCGTCCGACGCGGGCCGCTGCACGCTGATCGAGCCAGCTCCGCTGGCCGCGGACCAGATCCGCGAGCTGCTGGACCGGTCCGGGGTCAGCGACGCGGACGTGGGCCGTCTGCTGGCCCAGACCCGCGGCCTGCCCATGCTGGTCCGGGAGTACGTGGAAGGGCTGCGCTCCGGCGCGGGCCAGCCGGGCGCGGCCGGCCAGAGCGCCGAGCGGTGGTGGCCGCCCGCGTCGGTCCGCGAGCTGCTCCGGCGGCGGTTGCAGGCGGCCAGCGAGCCGACCCAGCAGATGCTGTCCACCGCGGCCGTGCTGGGCAGCGGCTGCGACGCGGAC
The DNA here is from genome assembly GCA_963834515.1 of uncultured Actinomycetes bacterium. Classification (GTDB taxonomy): domain Bacteria; phylum Actinomycetota; class Actinomycetes; order Streptosporangiales; family Streptosporangiaceae; genus RYN-230. Next base: position 342,403 of record CAWICB010000009.1, read on the forward strand.
CTGCTCCGCGCGGTCAGCGGCCGCGGCGAGGCAGAGACGGTGGAAGCGCTCGACGAGGCGGTCCGCCGGTTCCTGATCACCGAGGTGCCGCCCGCGGGCGAGCACGGGCAGCCCAGCTACGAGTTCCCCTACGAGGCGCTGCGTGAGGTGGTGTACGAATCAGCCACGCTGGCCCGGCGGCGGCTGCTGCACGGCCGGGCCGCCGACACGCTGGCCCGCCGGTACGAGCGGGACCCGGTGGCCACCCGGGCCGCGGCCGTGGCCGAGCACCTGCAGCGGGCCGGCCGGGACGCCGAGGCGGCGGTGTGGTGGTGGCGGGCCGCAGCCCGGGCCCGGGAGCTGTACGCGCACGCCGAGGAGTACGCGCACCTGCGCCAGGCCGAGGCGCTCGGCTACCCGGCCGTCGACGTGGCCGTGGCGCTGGGCGACGCGGCGACCATGCTCGGCCGCTACCGGGAGGCGCTGGCCGAGTTCGAGGCGGCCGCGGCGGCCGGTGGTGACGCCCCGGGCAGCGTGGCCGCCGACATCGAGCACAAGCTAGCCGAGGTGCACCACCGGCTGGGCGACTGGGCGCTGGCCGAGGCGCACCTGGCCGCCGCGGCCCAGCTGCTGGACCCGGCCGACACCAGCCGCCGGGCCCGGATCGAGGCCGACCGCGCGGTGCTCGGCTACCGGCGCGGCGCCACCGCGGACGCGGCCCGGCTGGCCGCCCGCGCGCTGGCCGCGGCCCGCGCCGCGGCCGACCCGGCCGCGGTCGCCCAGGCGCTGAACGTGCTCGGCATGCTGGCCGCCCGCCGCGGTGACCCGGTCACGGCCGCGGCCCAGCTGCGGGAGAGCCTGGCCCAGGCCCGCCAGCTGCCGGACCGGGGCGCGGCGGTGGCTGCGCTGAACAACCTGGCCCGGCTGCTGGCCGAGAACGGCCACCCGGCCGAGGCCCTGCCGCTGGCCCAGGAGGCGCTGGCGCTGGGCCGCGAGCTCGGCGACCAGCACCGGGTGGCCGCGCTGCACACCAACCTGGCCGACCTGCTGCACGCGGCCGGCCAGCGGGACGCGGCCCTGGTCCACCTCAAGGAGGCGGCCCGCGGCTTCGCCGCGCTGGACACCGGCGGCACACCGCGGCCTGAGGTCTGGACGCTCGTCGAGTGGTAGCGGGCCGGGCAATGGCTCAGCCGGCCCGGCCCCGGTCGGCCCGGTCGGCCCGGCCCGGCCCGGCCGGCCACCGCGGGCGGGTGCGCTCAGGCGGCGGACAGCGCCTCACCCGTCGCGCCGCGGTCCGGCTCTGGCCCCTGGCCTGGTTCGCCGTCCGCCTGGCCACCCGCCAGCACCGCCGCGTAGTGCCCGATCAGCGCGTCACCGACCGCGGACCAGCTGCGGGCCAGCACCCGCTGCCGGGCCGCCCGGCCCTGCCCGGCCCGGGCCCACGGATCGGCGGCCAGCCGGGCCGCCGCCCGGGCCAGCGCGGCCGCGTCGCCAGGCGGCACCAGGTACCCGGTGACGCCGTCCTCGACCAGGTCGACCGGGCCGCCCACGGCCGGCGCGACCACCGGCAGCCCGCTGGCCGCGGCCTCCTGGATGGTCTGGCCGAACGTCTCATGGCAGCCGCTGTGCACGAAGACGTCGAGGCTGGCGAAGATCCGGGCCAGCTGCTCGCCGCGGTGCTGGCCGAGGAAGACCGCGGCCGGCAGCTGCCTGCGCAGCCGGTCCTCGGCGGGGCCGCCGCCCACGATGATCAGCCGCACCCCGGGCAGCCCGGCAATCGGGCCGAGCAGGTCGACCCGCTTCTCGTTGGCCAGCCGCCCGACGTAGCCGACCAGGACCTCGCCGCGCGGCGCCAGCGACCGGCGCAGCGACTCGCTGCGGTGCGCCGGGCTGAACCGCTGGCAGTCCACGCCCCGGCCCCACAGCCACACCCGCTGGATGCCGTGCGCGCGCAGCCGCTCGGCGCTGGCCGTGGACGGGGCCAGGGTGCGGTCGGCGGCGTTGTGGATCCGGCGCACCCAGCGCCAGGCCACCTCCTCGGCGGCGGCACCGAGCCGGTAGGCCCGGGCGTAGCCGGGCACGTCGGTCTGGTACACAGCCACCGCGGGCAGCCGCAGCTGCCGGGCGGCGCCCAGGCCGCGGGCCCCGAGCACGAACGGGCTGGCCAGATGGACCACCTCGGCCTGGTGCTCGGTCAGCCAGCGGCGGATGGCCGCCGACCCGAGCCCGAGCCGGAACGTCCGGTACCCGGGCAGCGGCACCGACGGCACCCGGCGCACCGGATAGCCGAGCTGGCCGCCGTCCGGGGCCGCCCCGGCCGCTGTCCCCGGGCCGGCTGGGGGGCGATGACCAGCGGCTCGTGACCCCTGGCCAGCAGATGCTCGGCCACCCGCAGCACGCTGTGGGCCACGCCGTTGACATCGGGCGGAAAAGACTCCGCGATGATCCCGATCCGCACGCTCCCACCATGAGCCCCCGGCATGGCGGCCGCGCCGGCCACGCCGTGGCCAGCGGTAGAACGCTCGATGACATTTGATCCTGCAGGTGGCCGCCGGATTACCAGGTGTTCACCGGCTGGCCAGCCGCCGCCTGCGACACTACTGATCATGCAAACTCTGGTCGTCGATCATCCGCTGATCGCGCATAAGCTCACCACGCTGCGCGACGAGAGCACCGACTCGCCCACGTTCCGGCGGCTCACCGACGAGCTGGTCACCCTGCTCGCCTACGAGGCCACCCGCGAAGTGCGCGTTCAGCCCGTAGTGGTCCGCAGCCCGGTGGGCGACGCCGAGGGGGTCAGGCTGGCCCGGCCGGGGCCGCTCGTGGTACCGGTGCTGCGCGCCGGGATTGGCATGCTGGACGGCATGATCCGGCTGCTGCCCAGCGCCGACGTGGGCTTCGTCGGGCTGGCCCGGGATGAGGAGTCCCTGGTCGCGGCGACCTACGCCAACCGGCTGCCGGCCGACCTGGCCGGGCGCGACGTATTCGTGCTTGATCCGATGCTGGCCACCGGCGGGACGCTGGAGACCGTGGTCGGCATGCTGGCCGAGCGGGAGGCGGCCTCGGTCACCGCGGTCAGCCTGCTCGCCGCCCCGGAGGGCGTGGACCGGCTGGCCGCCGCGTTCCCCGGCGACGACCCGATCCCGGTCCGGGTGGTGGTCGCGGCCTTGGACGAGCGGCTGAACGAGCGCGGCTACATCATCCCGGGACTGGGCGACGCCGGCGACCGGCTGTTCGGCGTGATCTGAACCCGCGGAGTTCCGCTGGCGGTGGTCAGGGCGTGGTCACTCGGCCGCGGCCCGGGCAGTCACTCAGCCGCCGGCCCGCGCAGCCGCGAGGCGTCCATCAGCATCGAGTCGCCGCGGAACACCGGCGTGTGCCGGACCCGGTTCTCGATCGACGCGGCCGACGCCGTGTAACCGAGGAACAGGAACAGGGAGAACGCCTGGATGAGGATCCACACCCATTCGGCCGACGTGGACGGCCAGGTCAGAATCCAGTCGTTGAGGCCGTGCAGGACCGTGGGCACGGCGATGCCGAGCAGCCACAGCGGGATCCGCTGCCGCCGGTAGTTGGTGCCCAGGCCGATGAAGAAGCCGGCGATGCCGGCCCACAGCGCGTGCTGCAGGCCGTCCACGAACACCCGCTCGGCGAATTCCGGGATGCCGAACGCCGACCCGCGGGCGATGGCCAGGATCGCGCTGGGCACGTAGACCTTGGATGCCTCGTACGCGCCGAAGAACAGCCCGGACAGCGTGGCCAGGAACATCCACATCCGGACGTCCAGCTTGATGTGCCGGGCCTTGAGCAGCACGATGGCCAGCACCATGACCGGCAGGGCCTTGGTCAGCTCCTCGGGCAGGGCGACCCCGACGATCCAGCCGGGCAGGCTGTGGCTGGTGGTGGGCGGGGCCAGCGCGTGCTCCCAGGGCAGCGTCAGCGCTGGGATCAGCACCAGTTCCGCGGCGATGATGATGGCCGCGATGATCATGTGCAGCCGGGTCAGCGGGCCGGGCCGGATCAGGAACCAGAACACCAGCGCCCACAGTGGGGCCACGTACAGGCAGTACACCCAGCCCAGCGTGACCAGGTCCCCGTTGTGCTGCAGCACGATGAGCAGGACCAGCGGGGTGAGGGCGTACGCGGCGACCAGCAGCCGGAGCCACTGCCGCATGGCCGGGTCGCGCAGCCACGTGCCGATCGGCACCAGGATGCGCAGCGCGCCGATGAGCTGACCGCCGAGCGGGTCGCTGGGCTTCCTGGGCGCGGCGTGCCCACGCGGCCCCGCCGCGGCCGGAACAGGCGGCGTGGGCGGCGCGTGTGCCGCGGCCGGAGTGGGCGGAGCGGGCGGCGCGGGCGGCGCGTGCGGAGTGGCCGGCGGGTGCGGAGTGGGCGCGGGCGGCTTGGCCGCCGCGAGAGGTGCGGCGGGAGCGGCTGGCGCGGCGGAAGCTGCCGGAACGGCTGGCGCGCTGGGCCTACCCGCCGGGGCCGGCCCGGGCTCGAAACGCACCGACGGGCCGTCCGGCACGGCCAGCCGGGCCTCCACCGGACGTCCCAGGTGATACTGCGCGACCGGCTGGCCGGACACGAACGTCCCGCTCCGGCCCACGTTCTCCAGCACCCAGCCCTGTGCGCCGCAGCTCAGCCGGACATGCTCCCGGGACACCCGGGGATCGGTGACCACCACGACGCTGCCGTCCCGGCGGCCCACATAGCCGACCTGGCCTGGCTCGAGCACCGCACGCTGGTCGCCGTGGCTGACCACGAGCTCGTTCATCCCGCCCTCCCCGGGACGGTCTCACGCACCGTCCAGTTCGCCCCGCCCAGGGTACGCAGCAGCGGCGTGGCGCCCCGGTGCTATGTGCCGATCGGGTGCCAGACGGTCTTGGTCTCCAGGAAGGCCAGCATCCGGCCCAGGCTGGGGGTGGCGGCCCAGTCCTCGGCCGCCCAGTCGCGGCCGGCCGCGTAGACGCGCTTGACGTTCCCGGCCGCGGCCTCCTCCAGCCCGGCCCGGTCCGCCGGGGCGGCGCCGGTCAGGTCGATGGCGTTGACGTCCATATGCGCGGCCAGCACCGGGGCCAGTTCGGCGGTCCGCCCGGTCAGCACGTTGACCACACCGCCCGGCACATCGGAGGTGGCCAGCACCTCGGCCAGGCTTATCGCGGCCAGCGGGGCCTGCTCGCTGGCCACCAGCACGGCCGTGTTCCCGGTCGCGATGACCGGCGCGAGCACGCTGACCAGGGCGAGCAGGCTGGCCTCGGCGGGGGCCAGCAGCGCCACGACCCCAGTCGGCTCGGGCACGCTGAGGTTGAAGTAAGGCCCGGCCACCGGGTTGGCCGCCCCGCTGATCTGCGCGACCTTGTCCGGCCAGCCCGCGTACCAGACCCAGCGGTCGATAGCCGCCGCGACCTGCTGGGCGGCCCGGGCCGGCCCGGTCCCGCCCGCCCTGACGGCCTCGTCGGCGAACTGCGCGGACCGGCCCTCGAGGAGTTCGGCCACCCGGTACAGGACCTGGCCCCGGTTGTAGGCGGTCGCGCCGGACCAGCCCGGGAAGGCCTTGCGGGCGGCCAGCACCGCGTCCCGGGCGTCCTTGCGCGAGGCCCACGCGGCGTGCGCCAGCAGTCCCCCGCGGCGCCCGGTGACCGGGTAGGACCGGCCGGACTCCGAGCGCGGGAACGCGCCGCCGATGAACAGCTTGTAGGTCTTCCGGACGTCGAGCCGGGTGGCCTGGCCGCGGTCAGGCATCGAGGTACCCCGCCAGCCCGTGCCGGCCGCCTTCCCGGCCGAACCCGGACTCCCGGTAACCACCGAACGGGCTGGCCGGGTCGAACCGGTTGTAGGTGTTGGCCCAGACCACGCCGGCCCGCAGCCGCTGGGCCATCCAGAAGATCCGGCTGCCCTTCTCGGTCCAGATACCCGCGGACAGCCCGTACGGCGTGTTGTTGGCCTTGGCCACCGCCTCGTCCGGGGTGCGGAACGAGAGCACGGACAGCACCGGCCCGAAGATCTCCTCCTGGGCGATCCGGTGCGCCTGGCTGACCCGGCTGAACACGGTGGGCGGGAACCAGTAGCCCCGGTCCGGGAGCGGGCAGGCCAGCGACCAGCGCTCCGCACCCTCCTGCTCCCCGGCCGCGGACAGCTCGGTGATCTTGTCGAGCTGCTGCCGCGAGTTGATCGCGCCGATGTCGGTGTTCTTGTCCAGCGGGTCACCCAGCCGCAGCGTGCCCAGCCGCCGCTTGAGCCGGTCCAGCACGGTGTCCGCCACCGACTCCTGGACCAGCAGCCGGGACCCCGCACAGCAGACGTGGCCCTGATTGAAGAAGATCCCGTTGACGATCCCCTCCACCGCCTGGTCCAGCGGGGCGTCGTCGAAGACCACGTTGGCCGCCTTGCCGCCGAGTTCCAGGGTGAGTTTCCGGCCGGTGCCCGCGACCGCCCGCCGGATCTCCTTGCCCACCTCGGTCGACCCGGTGAACGCGATCTTGTCCACGCCGGGATGCGCGACCAGGGCCTGCCCGGTGGCCCCGTCGCCGGTGAGGATGTTGACCGTGCCCGGCGGCAGCCCGGCCTGCTGGATGACCTCGGCCAGCAGCAGCGCGGTGAGCGGGGTGGTCTCGGCCGGCTTGAGCACGCAGGTGTTGCCCGCGGCCAGCGCCGGGGCCAGCTTCCAGGCCGCCATCAGCAGCGGGAAGTTCCACGGGATGACCTGCCCGGCCACCCCGAGCGGGCGGGGGGCCGGGCCGAACCCGGCGTGCTCCAGCTTGTCCGCCCAGCCCGCGTAGTAGAAGAAGTGCGCGGCGGCCAGCGGGATGTCCACGTCCCGCGATTCCCGGATCGGCTTGCCGTTGTCCAGGCTCTCCAGCACGGCGAACTCGCGGGACCGCTCCTGCAGCAGCCGGGCCATCCGGTATAGGTACTTGGCCCGCTCCCGGCCCGGCAGGCCGCCCCAGGCGCCCTGGTAGGCCGTCCCGGGCGGCGGCCACCGCGCGGTCCACGTCCTGCTCCGTGGCCTGCGCCACCTCGGCCAGTGGCTGCTCGGTAGCCGGGTTCACGGTGGCGAAATGGTGGCCCGCGGCCGGCGGCACGAACTCGCCGCCGATGAACAGGTCATAGCTGGGCGCGATCGACACGACGTTCGTGGACTCGGGGGCCGGCGCGTAGTCCCAGTCCGGCGGGGCCACCGATGAGGTGCTGACCATGGCGTTAACCTACCCCGCCCCGCCCCGCCCCGCGCCGGGCCGGAGCAGGCCGCCTGGCGGCCGGGCTGGGCCACCAGCCGGCCGCCGGGCCGGCCTTACCGGGCCGGGGCAGCCTGGGCGGCGGCGACGGTGTGCTCGATGAGCAGCGCGGTGGTGACCGGGCCGACGCCGCCCGGCACCGGGGTGAGCAGGCCCGCGACCCCGGTGACCGCGCCGCTATCCACGTCGCCGGCCAGGCCGCCGCCGGGCTGCGGATTGGTGCCCACGTCGATCACCACCGCCCCCGGGGCGACGTGGTCCGGCCCGATCAGCCGGGCCCGGCCCGCCGCCACCACCAGCACCTCGGCCTCGCGGCACACCGCGGCCAGGTCCCTGGTGCGCGAGTGGCAGACGGTAACGGTGGCGTCCTCGGCCAGCAGCAGCAGCGCGATGGGCTTGCCCGCCACCGTCGACCGGCCGACCACCACGGCCCGGCGGCCGCGCAGCGCCACGTCCTCGTGGTGCAGGATCTCCAGCACGGCCGCGGCGGTGGCGGGCGCGAACGTCCCGGGCAGCCCGGCGGCAAGCTGGCCGAGCGAGGCCGGGCTGGCGCCGTCCACGTCCTTGGCCACGTCGATGGCCCGGGCTACCGCGGCCAGGCTGGCGCCGGGTGGCAGCGGGGTCTGGCAGATGATGGCGTGCACGGCCGGGTCGGCGGACAGCCCGGCCAGCCGGCCGGCGATATCCGCGGCCCCGGCTATCCCGTCCAGCCGGTGCACCTGGCAGGCGACGCCGGCCTGGGCCGCGGCCCGCTCGATGGACCGGGCATACCAGGCCGCGCCGGGATCGCCGGTGGGCAGCAGCACAGCGAGCGCCGGCCGGACGCCCACCGCGCGGAGCGCGGCCGTGGCGGCGGCCGACCGCCCGGCCACGGCGGCGGCGATGGCCCGCCCGTCCACCAGACGCGTCATAGCGTTCCTCCTCCTGCCGGGAACGGGGCGCTCGCGGCCGGGGCCGGGGCGCTCGCTGCCCGGGACGGGACGCCCGCCCGGGGTCGACTCTGGCATGCCTGGCCAGACCGAGGGCCACGGGCCGGGCCGCCGCACAGACGGCCCGCGCGAGCTGGCTGTTCAGGCGGCTGCCGCAGGCTGGCTGAAAGCACTCCGCAAGCAAGCTGAACGGATTCGTGAAGCAAGCTCCATACCGGGCATCCAGGTCATAGGCTGCGCTGGTCAACGGCGAGCCGCCCGGCATGGCCGGCTTGCCTGCGGTCCAGCTCCGCCGGGTGCACGGCTGCCTCGGGCTGAGCCAGACGTCAGCCCTCTCTCATCATCCCGAGGAACCATGAAGCGTCCGGACCGCCCGGCCCGCACTCGCACCCGGCCGGTACTCGCCATCTCCGCGGCCGCCGGGCTGGCCCTGGCCGGATGTGGCGGCACGTCCACTGCATCCAGCGGCACCGGCTCGGGCAGTTCCGCCAGCCGGCCGGCCGCGGGCAGCGCGGCCAGCCCGGCGGCGGCCGCCTGGCCCGGTCAGCGCCCCGGCCATCTTCCCGGTCGCCGTCGGCGACACCTGGGTGTACCAGGAGAAGCTGAGCAGCATGCACGGCACCGTGACCAACCAGGTGGCCTCGGTCAGCCCGGACCCGGGCGGCGGCGAGCAGGTGATGATGAAGAGCCGGGACGACGTGGCCGGGATCACGCACGCGGCCACCAGGTCCATGTTCGTCATCCACCCGGACGGGTCGATCACCGTCCCGCTGACCCAGGTCGGCAGCACCACGGTCACGGTCAAGTCGGGCAGCATCATCTGGCCCAGCACGGCCCAGCTCGCGTCCGGCCAGCCGTACACCAGCACGCTGCGGGTCGCGTTCACCGAAGCCGGTCACCCGGTGCGGGTCAGGGCCAACATGGTGGTCCGGGGTGCGGGCACCCAGACGGTCCACGTGCCGGCCGGCACGTACCAGGCCACCGTGATCGACGAGACCATGACCGAGAAGGTCATGGGCTTCAAGGTGACGATGGACATCCGGACCTGGCTGGCGCCGGGCGTGGGGCCGGTCAAGTCCGAGGTCAGCACGAAAGAGGGCCCGCTCAGCAGCGGCATCGCCAGCGAGCAGGTGCTCAGGTCGTTCACCACGGGCTGACCCTGGCCGGCCTGGAAAAACCAGCTGCCGCCGGCCCGCCGCCAGGGCAGGATCGGCGGGATGGGAAGGGCGTTCCTGCCCGGGCTGGAATTGGCCCGGCTGTTCTGCACCGGCGTGGTGCGCCCACTGCTGGACAGCCAGTTCCCCGGGCTGCGTTACTCGGCGGCGCTGCTCGGCCCGGGCTCCGAAGTGCTCGGCTTCGACACACCGCGGTCCACCGACCACGACTGGGGCCCGCGGCTGCTGGTCCTGCTGGCCGCGGGCACGCCCCGCGCCGCGGCGGGCCGGATCACGTCGGCGCTGGGCAGCGGGCTGCCGGCCAGCTTCCGCGGGTACCCGGTCCGGTTCCCGCTCAGCGGCGAGCCACCCGCGGCGGCCCGGCATCACGTCCGGGTCAGCACGCTGGACGACTGGCTGCGCGGCCAGCTCGGCTTCGACCCGGCGGCCGGGATCAGCACGCTGGACTGGCTGGCCACGCCGGCCCAGCGGCTGTCCGAGCTGGCCGGCGGCGCGGTCTTCCACGACGGCCTGGCTGCGCTGGCCCCGGCCCGGGCCCGCCTGGCCTGGTATCCCCCTGACATCTGGTGCTACCTGCTGGCCTGCCAGTGGCAGCGGATCAGCCAGGAAGAGGCGTTTCCCGGCCGGTGCGCCGAGGCGGGTGACGAACTGGGCTCGGTGGTGCTCACCGCCCGGCTGGCCCGGGACCTGATGCGGCTGTGCCTGCTGATGGACCGCCGCTACCCGCCGTACAGCAAGTGGCTCGGCACCGCGTTCGCCCGGTCCGCGGCCGGGCCGTCGGTGGGGCCGCCGCTGTGCGCCGCGCTGGCCGCCGGCCGCTGGCCGGCCCGCGAGCAGCACCTGTCCGAGGCACTGCTCGCGGCGGCCGCGGCGCACAACCGGCTCGGCCTGACCGCGCCGGTCCCGGCCACCATGCGGCCGTTCTGGGACCGGCCCTACCTGGTGCTGGGCGGCGGCCGGTTCGCCGCCGCGCTGCGCGGGGCCATCGCCGACCCGGCCATCCGGGCGCTGCCGATGGCGGGGGGCGTTGACCAGTTCACCGACAGCACCGACGCGCTGGCCGACGCCGCCGCCCGGCGCGCCGCCGTCGCCGCCCTGCTCCACCCTGGTTCTCCGGCAGCGCGGTGAGAAATCAGCGCGGTGAGAAAGTGGTCACCGGTGACCACAAACTCACCGCGCTGACGAAAGAACGGCACCAGGTGGCCGGGTGGTTCGTCACGGTTGGCTCGCCACCGGCCGGTTTGGGCTAGCATCCTGCGCAGACTGAGCGCAGGAGCAGGGCAAGGGGCACGGCGATGAGGTTCTACGGCGAGATGCGGGTGCAGGGCAGTGGCCCGCTCGACGGAGCCCGCTTCGACGCGCTGGCCTACGCGCTGGCCGAGATCGAGGAGACCGACCCGGCCGTCGAGGACGTCGACCTCACCGCCTCGCTGGCCCAGGGCTGGATCACGGCTTCGATGATCATCGACCAGGACAGCCTGGAGCTCGCCGTGACCAAGCTGATGAGCACGGTGCGCACTGCCATCTACCCGAACGGGGACACGCTGGGTGGCTGGAAGTTCCTGACCGAGACGGCCGGGCTGTCGGTGCAGCCGGCCGGTGCCCGCGGTCCCGGCCGCCGCGCCCCGGCCGCCCCGGCGGGCCCGGCCGCGAATGGCCGGGCCCCGCTGCCCCACCGGGGCCCGCTGCCCCAGCAGATACCCCAGCCGAGCTAAGCGCAGGGCCGCCTGCCGGCCCGCCCCGGGCCAGATCCCAGCACCGGGCCGGGGCAGCGGTCCGCCCGGTACCGGTGCTACTGCTCCGCCCGCCGGCTGGGCGGCGGAGTCGTCCGGCCGGGCCGGACGATGCCGTGTTCGTAGGCGTAGACGGCGATCTGGACGCGGTCGCGCAACCCGAGCTTGGCCAGGATGTGGGCGATGTGGCTCTTCACGGTGGCCCCGCTGAGGTAGAGCCCGGCGGCGATCTCGGCGTTGGACAGGCCCTGGGCGACCAGCCGCACAACGCCGAGTTCGCGCTCGCTGAGCCGGCCGGCCGCGGTGGCGGCCGTGGTGCTGGGGGCGGGGCCGCGGCAGAAGTCCTCGATCAGCCGCCTGGTGATGGCTGGCGCGAGGAGGGTCTCGCCGGCCGATACCGCGCGCACGGCGCCGGTCAGCTGCTCGCGGCTGGCGTCCTTGAGCAGGAAGCCGCTCGCCCCGGCCTTCAGCGCGTGGTAGACGTACTCGTCCAGGTTGAACGTGGTCAGCATCAGGATCCGCGCCCGGCACCCGGCCTGGATGAGCCGGGTGGTGGCCTCGATGCCGTTCATCTGGGGCATCCGGACATCCATCAAGATCACGTCGGGGTCCACGAGCCGGGCCTGGGCTAGCGCCTGGCTGCCGGTGCCGGCTTCACCGGCCACGGTCAGGTCCGGCTCGGCTTCCAGCAGCATCCGCAGGCCCTCGCGGACGAGGTCCTGGTCATCGGCGATCAGGACGCTGATCACGACAGCCCGTCGCCCCGCGCCAGGCAGTCGCCCAGCGGCAGCCGGGCGTGCACCGCGAACCCGCCGCCGGGCCGCGGCCCGGCGTGCAGCTCACCGCCGAATATCGCGGCCCGCTCGCGCATCCCGGCCAGCCCATGCCCGCCGGCCGGGACCCGGGCACCGGGCTGCCTCGTCCCGTCGTCAGTGATCTCGATCGTGACCGCTTCATCCGCGCAGCCGATGGTCACCTCTGCGCGGGCCCGGCCCGCGTGCTTGAGGATGTTGGTCAGCGCCTCCTGGACGATGCGGTAGACCGATACGTCCACAGCCGCGGGCACCCCCGCATGGTCACCGCTGATGACCAGGTTCACCGGCAGCCCGGCGGCACCGACGCTGGCGGCCAGCGCGCCCAGCTCGCCGATACCCGGCTGCGGGGTGAGCCCGGTCTCCTCGCCAGCGTCGTGCAGCACGCCGAGCAGGCGGCGGGTCTCGGCCAGCGCCTGCCGTCCGCTGGTCTCGATCTTCTCCAGGGCGGCCCCGGCGGCTTTCCCCGATGCCCGGGCCCCGGCCGCCTGGAGCACGATCACGCTGAGGTGATGGGCGACGATGTCGTGCAGCTCCCGGGCGATCCGGGCGCGCTCGGCGTCCACGGCCTGCTCGGTCTGCCGCTGCAGCGCCGCGTTCTGCCTGGCCAGGGCGGTGGCCCGGCGGCGGGCACGGACGAGCACGCCGGCTAGCCAGAAGGCCAGGACCGGGATGGCCGACAGGCCCATGCCCACGCCGCCCAGGCGGCTGATCAGGGCCATGACCGGGGCGGTCACGGCCAGCGCGACGGCGCCGCGGCGCAGGCTGGCGTGCGCGCCCAGCGAGTAGCCGCCGGCGAACAGCACGAACAAGAACTCCAGGCCTGGCGGCGGGTGCCTGGTGATCAGGTTCTGCAGCGCTATGCCCGCCCATATCCCGGTCCACATGACCAGCGGCGCGCGGCGGCGCAGCGCCAGCGCGGCGCCCATGAGCAGGGGCAGCAGCGCCAGCAGCCACAGCGGCCCGGCGATCGCCGGGCCGCCCAGCCCGGCCGGGTCCCACACCGCGACGGCCGTCAGCCCGGCCCCGGCCATCGCTATCGCCGCATCCATGGCGAGGGCCGGGTCCCGGCCCGGGAAGCGCCGAACGGCCTGCATGCACTGAACGTAGCGCCGCGCCAGGCCATGTGCATCAGCCCCGAGGCGGCCCCGGATTCATCCTTGCGGATGAACCGGTTCGCTCCCGCGGGCGCAGCCAGACCAGCCGGTGGTCAGCGACCGTGGCATCAGCCAGCAACCCAACCAGGAAGAGACCCATGACCACTATTTCCGGATACGGCGACCGCCCGCAGCCGCGGGCCGGGCAGCCCGGTCCCCGCCCGGCTGGCGAGTGGGCGGTCGAGGTACACGGGCTCACCAAGCGCTTCGGCACCCAGACCGCCGTCGACCACGTGGACCTGCTCGTCCCGCGGGGATCCGCGTTCGGCTACCTGGGGCCCAACGGGGCAGGCAAGACCACCCTGATCCGGGTCCTGCTCGGCCTGACCAGAGCCGACAGCGGCACCATGTCGCTGCTCGGCATCCCCGTCCCCGCCCAGCGCAGCCGCGCCCTGGCCCGGGTGGGCGCGATCGTCGACGAGCCCCGGTTCCACGGCCACCTGACCGGTCGGCAGAACCTGGAGATACTGGCCGCGGCCCGGGGCGGGGACGCCGGGCGGCAGATCGGCCCGGCGCTGGACCGGACCCGGCTGACCCAGCGGGCCGGCGACAAGGTCTCCGCCTATTCCATGGGCATGCGCCAGCGCCTGGGCCTGGCCGCCTGCCTGCTGGCCGACCCGCAGTTGCTCATCCTCGACGAGCCGATGAACGGCCTGGACCCGGCGGGCATGCGCGAGATGCGGGACATGCTCGGCAGCCTGACCGACGAGGGCCGGACCATCGTGCTGTCGTCACACTTGCTGGATGAGGTGGAACGCACCTGCGATCAGGTGGCCATCGTCGACCACGGCCGGGTCATCCGCCAGGGTCCGATCGGCGAGCTGACCGAAGGAGCCGGCGAACGCGGATTTCCACGCAACCGGTTCGGGGCAAGGTCAGGTGAACTCGTAGTGCAGGGTCCGGTTGCCCCACCAGGGAACGGTGGTGGCCTCGGGCAGCCCGGCCTTGCGCAGCACGGGTGAGTAGGCGCGGCGTTCGAGGCGAACGGTGATCTGGTCGCTGGTGGTGATGATCTGCCCGGGGGTTTCGAGGAAGCGGCGCTGGATGGTGTCGGGGGTTGCGGCGTGGTAGCCGGGGAGCCGGGCGCGCAAGGCTGCGAGGAGGGCCTGGGCGAGGACGGCGAGCATGATGTCGAGGTCGGCGTTGAGGTTTACGGTGCTGGACAGCGCGTCGGCGCTGAAGGCGCGGATGATCTCGGCGAGGCGCTGTTCGATGGTCATCCGCCGGGCGTATTGCCTGATGAGGTTGCGGGTGGTCATGTCGTGGTCCGGCCTAACCGTCGAGGTCCAGTGCGCCGACCCGCCCGCGGCGGCCCGCGTCCTCGGCCAGCCTGCGACCGCATCCCGGATCATCCTCACCGAGGACGGGCTGACGGTCACGCTGGCCGCCGGGCCGCCCCGGGAGCAGGCAGCCGACATCAACCGCCGCCTGGTCGGGGCCGGGATCTCCGTCTACGGACTGCGCCAGACGCACGCCCGGCTGGAGGACTGGTTCCTGTCCGTGACCAGCCGCTTCGGAGGCGAACAGTGACCGGGCACAGCCTCACCACCGGCGGGCGGGACTCATGGATGCCGCCCTGGCCCCTGATCGGCGCCAAGTTCCTGGAGCTACGCAACCGCCGCGTCCTCACCACGGTCATAGTGGCGTTCACCGTGGCCCTGCCGGTCGTCTTCTACGGCATCCGGCTGATCTACCACCTGGGCGACCCGGCGCGCTACGCGCCGGCCGCGCCCCGAACGCCTTCGCGACGGCCGGCACCCTGATGGACGAGTTCGGGTTCATCATCGCCACCGCGCTCGGCGCCACCGCCGGGACGGCCGACCTGACCGACGGCATGTTCCGCCACCTGGTCATCACCGGACGGCCCAGGCTCGCGCTCTACCTGGCCCGCATCGCGGCCGGGCTGGCCATCCTGCTCCCGCTGGCCGCCGCTGGCTTCACCGTGGCCTGCCTGGTGACCGCGTTCCTCGGCAGCCCGGAGCCGGCCACCGCGGTCACGGTGACGGCGGGCGACATGCTCCGTTCCGGGCTGTGGCTGGAGCTGGATCTGGTCATCGGGTTCACGGCCGGGCTCGGCCTCGGCTCGCTGATGGGCCAGCGGACCGTGCCGGTCATCCTGCTTATCGTGCTGGAGATCATCATCACCCCGGCCCTGGCCGATCACGCACTGCCCCATTTCGTCAACGGCGAGCGCCTTGTCGCCGGCGTTGCCATGGATCAGCTGAAGCCGGCCGCGCTGGCCGGCGGCAGCACGGTCGGGCCAGGCGGCGGCCCGCGCGGGCTGCACCTGCCGCCCATGCCCACCTGGGCCATGATCACCGTGATCGCGGGCTGGATCATCGGCTGGTCGGCCATCGGCGCCTGGAAGATGGCCACCCGCGACGCCTGACCCGCACCTGCACGCACGACCAGGGAAAAGGACAACGCCAGCCATGAACATCGCGATGACCTACGGCACGCATAACCTCGGTGCCGTCCCGATCATCCTCGGCGTGCTCATCATCGGCGCCGCTATTGCCTTCCTGCTGCGGCGGAGCCGGAAACCACCGAACGGTCATGGCCGGTGAGACGGGCCGGCCAGCCTGGCGGTCACGCGCCGCCCGGGGCCGGGCCGGCCAGCTCGGCGGCCACCTTGCGCCACGCGTCCAGCGCGGTGCCGATGTCCGCCGCGCTCACGTCGGCGTGGGTGAGCATCCGCAGCCGCCCGGCCACCATGGTCACCAGCACGCCGTGCGCGGCCAGCCGCTGCCGCCACTCCTGAACCGGGTGACCGGTCCGGGTGACGTCCACGAACAGGATGTTGGTCTGCACGCCCGCCGGGTCGAGGGCGCCCGGCATGGTCTCCGCGATCCCGCTGGCCAGCCGCTGCGCGTTGGCGTGGTCGTCGGCCAGCCGGCCCGGCCCGTCGCGCAGCGCGACCAGGCCGGCCGCGGCCATCAGGCCGGCCTGCCGCCAGGCCGCACCGAACAGCACCTTGAGCCGGCGGGCTTCCCTGATGAACTCGGCGTCCCCGGTGAGCAGCGACCCGATCGGCGCGCCGAGCCCCTTGGACAGGCAGAACATCATCGCGTCCACCTGCCCGGCGTACTCGGCCACCGCGGCCCCGGTCACCACGGCGGCGTTGAAGATGCGCGCGCCGTCCAGGTACAGCGGGGTGCCCACGGCGGCGCACGCGCCGGAGATAGCGGCCAGGCTCTCAACCGGCATGACGGAACCGCCGCCCACCTGATGCGTGTTCTCCAGGGTCACCAGGTCGACCACGTCCACGTCGTAGGGGTCGGGCTGCAGCGCCGCCGCGACCTGGTCGGCGTCCAGCAGCCCGCGCTCGCGCGCCGCGACCCGGCGGAACGCGATCCCGGACAGGGTGGCCGCCGACCCGGCCTCGGTCCCGCCGGCATGGGCGGTGGCCTCGCAGACCACGAACCGGCCGGGCCGGGCGAACGCGTGCAGCGCGATCTGGTTGCACGCCGTGCCGGTCGGCAGGTACAGCGCCGCCGCCTTGCCGGTCAGCTCGGCCGCGGCGTCCTGCAGCCGGTTGACCGTGGGGTCGTCGCCGTACCAGTCGTCGCCCACCTCCGCCTCGGCCATGGCCCGCCGCATGGCCGGCGACGGCCTGGTCACCGTGTCCGACCGCAGATCGATATAGCCGTCCCTGTCCGCGCTCATCCGCCGTCCTCTCCGCCAGTCCGAATTGTCGGCCATCCCCACTATGGTGCGGTCAAGGCCAGGGCTGCTCGCATCCTCGCGGCGCTGAAGCGGGACGGGTGGATCGAGACCAGGCGCTCTGGCTCACACCGCGTCCTCACCAAAGGAAGCGAGCAACGTATCTGGGCCTACCATGACGGTGTGGACTTAGGCGGTCCCGCCCTGGCCCGGATTGCCCGGGACTACGGTTATACCGTTGCTGAACTGCGGAGACTATAGGACGATCGCCGAATGAGCCTGCTGCGGGTGGAGCTGTTTTATGACGACGAGGCCAGCAACTGGCACTATCGCGTGCCAGCCCTGCACATCAACGGCGGTGGCACCCCGACTCGCGAAGAAGCTGAGCGTGACTGCCTGGACGCCATCGCGTTCGCCCTGCAAGGTGACCCACACGACTTCGACCCCGACGCCGAGGCGATCACCCTCGACGTGAGCGTCGCGCCCGCCGCCTGACTGCCCGCCGGATGCTGGCGGGAGTGGGCGGGACCGGGCTGACCATCGCCGGGATCCGGGCCGCGGAGACCGAGCGGGCGGACCGGCTCTTCGCCGACCCGCTGGCCGGGGCGTTCGTGGCCGCGGCCGGTGCCCCGCCCAGCCAGGCCACCGGCCCGCCGGGCGCCACGCTGCGGCTCTGGGTCGTGGCCCGCACCGTGTTCCTGGACGAGCTGCTCATGTCCGCCTGCGCGGACGGCGTCCGGCAGGTGGTGCTGCTCGGCGCGGGCTTCGACACCCGGGCGTTCCGGCTGCCGTGGCCGCCCGGCGTGCGCTGCTTCGAGCTGGACACCCGCGACGTGCTGGACGTCAAGGACCAGGTACTCGCCGCACAGCACGCGGTGCCCGGCTGCGAGCGGATCACCGTGACCGGCGACCTGCGGGACGACTGGCCGGCCGCGCTGCGGGCGGCCGGCCTGCGGCCCGGCGAGCCGGCCGCCTGGGTGGCCGAAGGCCTGCTCGTCTACCTCAGCCGCCGCGGCGTGGACGAGCTGCTGGACCGGGTGACCAGCCTGTCCGCACCGGGCAGCGGGCTGGGCCTGACGTTCCGCGGCCGCGCGCCCGCCGACCAGACGTCCCCGGCGGTGGCGCTGCGCCGGTCAGCGGCCCCGGACGACCCGGTCGGCTGGCTGGCCGGGCACGGCTGGGCCGCCCAGCTCACCGGCGCCCGGGAGGTGCTCCAGGCGCACGGCCGCGCGGTCCCGGACGTCCCGGGCGGCCGCCGGGCCACCCACCAGCCGCGGGCCCTGCTGGTCAGCGCGGCGCTGGACCCCGCGCTACCCCGGACCCGCCCGCCGGGCCGGCGCAGCAGGCCAGCCAGCGCCGCGCCCCGGCCGCACCCGGCCGCGCAGCCCGGCGGCGGGGTGGCCGCGGACCGCCCGCTGCCCGCGCTGCTGGCCCAGGCCCTGGTCGCGTTCACCATCGAGTTCGACAACGAGTCCGAGCACCAGCTGCAGCACCGGACGACCCGCGGCCCGGCGGCAGCAGCGCGCGGGCCGTGGCTGATCTCCGAGGCCATGTGGGCCAACTTCCTGCAGTTCATCCCAGCGGACGGCGTGCCGCTGCGGGACCTGGCCGCGCTGGCCGGCATCGTCAACCTGGCCGGGCTGCAGCGCTGGGGCTGGGTCACGCTCGGCCCGGACCCGGCCGACAGCCGGGCCACGCCGCCCCGCCGGGACTGGGTGGTCCGGCCCACCGCGGCAGCCCGGCGCGCAGCGCCCGTCCTGCGCCCACTGGCCGCCGGGATCGAGCAGCGCTGGCGGGACCGGTTCGGCACCGACCAGATCACCGCCCTGGCCGGGTCATTGCGGGCCCTGGCCGGCCAGACCGGCCTGGTCCTGCCCCCGTACCTGCCGGTGGTCGGCGTGCACCAGTCCGATCACGGCAGCTGGCTGGCCGCGGGCCGCCAGGCCGGCCGCGGCCCGGACCCTGATCTGCCCGGGCTGCTGTCCCAGGTGCTGCTGGCGTTCGCCATCGACGTGGAGCGCGAGTCGCCGCTGACCATGGTGGTAAGCGAAGGCGCGCTGCGCGTGCTCGGCCCGGACCCGGTGCGGGTGGCCGATGTGCCGCGGCTGGCCGGGCTGTCCAAGGAGGGGATCAGCGCGGCGCTGGGGCTGCTGCAACGGGGCGGCTACGCGGTGGCCGAACCCGATCCCGCGGCCAGCCGGGGCCAGGCCGCCCGGCTCACCGCGCGCGGCCTGCGCGCCCAGCAGGACCACCAGCGGCTGGTCAGCGCCGTCGAGCAGGGCTGGCGAGACCGGTTCGGTGCCGGGCACGTCACCGGGCTGGCCGGCACGCTGCGTGGGCTGTTCGCCGACGCCGGCGGGCAGCAGCGCATCGCGGCCGGGCTGGTGCCCTACCCGGACGGCTGGCGGGCGCAGCCGCCCTACCTGGCCCGGACCGAGGCGATGATCGCCGGCCCGGCCGCCGCGCTGCCGCACTACCCGATGGTCTCCCACCGCGGCGGCTACCCCGACGGCAGCTGACCATCGTGATCATGACTTTGGTGTCGCTAGGACGACACCAAAGTCATGATCACGATTCCGGGACGGGGCAACGGGCAGTTCGCGGGCGAGAACCCCTGCCTGCGGGAGCAGATACCCGTTACTGACCCGGGCCCTGCTTCGGTCAGTCCAGGGTGAAGTAGTCGGGGCTGGCGTAGGCCCCGGTGAGCTGCTTGCGGCGCTGCATGAGCAGGTCGTTGAGCAGGCTGGACGCGCCGATGCGGAACAGCTCCGGGGTCAGCCAGCCGGGCCCGGCAGTCTCCTTGACCAGCACCAGGTAGCGGATGGCGTCCTTGGCCGTGCGCACCCCGCCCGCCACCTTGACGCCGACCCGGTGCCCGGTGGCGGCGGCGAAGTCGGCCACCGCGGCCAGCATGACCAGGGCCACCGCGGGCGTGGCGGCGGGTGAGACCTTGCCGGTGGACGTCTTGATGAAGTCGGCGCCGGACAGCATGGCCAGCCACGACGCCCGGGCCACGTTGTCCAGCGTGGCCAGCTCCGCGGTCTCCAGGATGACCTTCAGGTGGGCCGGCCCGCAGGCCTCGCGGACCGCCCGGATCTCGTCGCTGACCTGGCCGTACCGGCCAGCCAGGAACGCCCCCCGGTCGATGACCATGTCGACCTCGTCGGCCCCCGCGGCCACCGCGTCGGCCACGTCGGCCAGCTTGACCGCGAGCGACGCGCGCCCGGACGGGAACGCGGTGGCCACCGAGGCTACCGCCACGCGGCTGCCGGCCAGTTCCGTGCGGGCCACCGCGACCAGGTCGGGGTATATGCACACGGCGGCGACCGGCGGCACGCCGGCGTCCTGCGGGTCGGGCCGCCGCGCCTTGGCGCACAGCCCGCGCACCTTGCCCGGCGTGTCGGCGCCCTCCAGCGTGGTCAGGTCGGTCATCCGGATGGCCGCGTCCAGCGCCCACAGCTTGGCTTCGCGCTTGATGGACCTGGTGGCCAGCGCGGCCGCCCGCTGCTGAACGCCGACCAGGTCGGTGCCGGGCAGGCCGTGCAGCACCTGGCGCAGCGCCCCGTCCGAGCCGACGATCCCGGCCGCCCAGGACCCCGGCTGCCCAGCCGGGGCCGGCTGACCCGCCTGGCCGGCCGCTGCCGGCCTGGCCGGTACCGATCCGCTCACGCTGCCGGTTTCCCCTTATCTCGTCCCGTGCACCCGGATCACAGCATCACTCGCCGCGCGGGCGGTGGCAAACCCGGGCTTGATCACCGTGTTGATGATCCGCAGCCGCTGGTCGAAATGGGCGAACGCGCTCTTCATCGCGTTGATGGTCAGCCACTCGAAATCGGACCAGCCGTAGCCGAACGCCTCGGCCAGCCGGTGGAACTCCGAGGACAGGGTGACCTCGCTCATCAGCCGGTTGTCGGTGTTCACGGTGACCCGGAAGGACAGCTGGCGGAGCAGCCCGATCGGGTGCTCCTCGATCGACCGGGCCGCGCCGGTCTGCACGTTCGAGGTCGGGCACATCTCCAGCGGCACCCGCCGGTCGCGGACGTAGCTGGCCAGCCGGCCGAGGGAGGCGGTGCCGTCGGCCCCGATCCGGATGTCGTCCACGATCCGCACCCCGTGGCCGAGCCGTTCCGCGCCGCACCACTGCAGCGCCTCCCAGATGGACGGCAGGCCGAAGCCCTCACCGGCGTGGATGGTGATGTGGAAGTTCTCCCGGGCCACGTACTGGAACGCGTCCAGGTGCCGGGTCGGCGGGCTGCCCGCCTCGGCCCCGGCGATGTCGAACCCGACCACGCCCTCGTCCCGGTGCCGGACCGCGAGCTCGGCGATCTCCAGCGAGCGCGCCGCCGTGCGCATCGCGGTGAGCAGGGCATAGACCGTGATGCCGCGCCCGGCGCTGCCGATCCGGAACCCTTCCAGCACCGCGGCCACCACCTGCTCCAGGGTGAGCCCCCGGCTTACGTGCAGTTCGGGCGCGAACCGCACCTCCGCGTAGACCACGCCGTCACCGGCCAGGTCTTCCGCACACTCGGCTGCCACCCGGGTCAGCGCCTCAGGTGTCTGCATCACCGCGACCGTGTGCTGGAACGCGTCCAGGTAGAACTTCAGGTGCCCGCGATGCGCGCCGCGGCGCAGCCACCGGGCGACCTCGTCCACGTCCTGGGCCGGCAGCTGGTCATAACCAATGTCCCGGGCCAGTTCCACCACGGTGGCCGGCCGGAGCCCACCGTCCAGGTGGTCGTGCAGCAGCACCTTGGGAACGGTCCTGATCTCTTCGATCGTGGGGGTCATCAGGTCATTCTCACAGATCGATGCGGTCGATGACCGGAGAGCACGCGGGCGGCGGGTCAGGGCCGATCTCGATGGCGCCGGCCAGCGCCTCGGCGGCCCGGGCGAACCGGGTCTCGTCGTCGGTGCGCAGCTCCAGCACGGGCTGGCCGCGCTCTACCCACTCCCCCGGCTTGGCCAGGCAGAGCACCCCGGCGGCCGGGTTCACCGGGTGCTCCTTGAGCGCCCGCCCGGCGCCGAGCCGCCACGCGGCCACCCCCACCGCGTACGCGTCGAGCTTGCGCAGCCAGCCAGTGACAGGGGCGTTAAGCATCTGGTCAGAGTGTGCGGCCACGGGCAGCGGGGCGTCCGGGTCGCCGCCCTGGGCCGAGATCATCGTCCGGTAGGCGGCCAGCGCGCGGCCGTCGGCCAGCGCGGCCGCCGGGTCCGCGTCCAGGCCGGCCAGCCGGAGCATCTCACCGGCCAGCGCGAGCGTCACCTCAACCAGGTCGGCCGGGCCCTGTCCGGACAGCGTGGCCACCGCCTCCTCGACTTCGAGCGCGTTGCCCACGGCCCGGCCGAGCGGGGTGTCCATCCGGGTCAGCAGGGCCGAGGTGGCCACCCCGTGCTCGGCGCCGAGGGCCACCATGGTCTGGGCCAGCCGCCGGGCGGCGGCCTCGTCGGGCATGAACGCCCCGCTGCCCACCTTGACGTCCAGGACCAGCGCGGCCGTGCCTTCGGCGATCTTCTTGGACATGATGGAGCTGGCGATCAGCGGGATCGACTCGACCGTGCCGGTGACGTCACGCAGCGCGTACAGGCGGCGGTCGGCGGGGGCCAGCCCGGGGCCGGCCGCGCAGATGACGCAGCCGGCCTGGCGCAGCACGGCGGCCATCTCGGCCGGCGACAGCAGCGCCCGCCAGCCGGGGATGGCTTCCAGCTTGTCCAGCGTGCCGCCGGTGTGCCCGAGGCCGCGGCCGGACAGCTGCGGGACCGCGGCCCCACAGCTGGCCACCAGCGGGGCCAGGATCAGCGAGACCTTGTCGCCGACGCCGCCGGTGGAGTGCTTGTCCACGGTGGGCCGCCCAGTGCTCAGCGCCAGCCGCTCCCCCGAGTCGATCATGGCTGCGGTCCAGGCGCGCAGCTCGGCCTGGTCCAGGCCCTGGAAGTAGATGGCCATGAGCAGCGCGGACATCTGCTCATCGGCCACCTCGCCGCCCAGGTAGGCCTCGATCAGCCAGCCGATCTGCGCCGCGGTGAGCGGCCGGCCGTCCCGCTTGGCCCGGATCAGGTCGACCGCGTCGGGCACGGTGACCAGCGGTTCAGCCATCGCGGCGGGCACCCAGGTCGGTGCCGCTGAACGCGGCCGGGAGCAGCGCGCTGAGCGGCTGCGGCCCGCTGCCGGTGTCGACCAGCAGGCCCGGGCCGCCCGCCTCCAGCAGCAGTTGCCGGCAGCGGCCGCAGGGCAGCAGCGGGGCGCCGTCCCCGGCGACTACGGCGACCGCGTCCAGCGTCCCGCCGCCGGTCGCGTGCAGCGCGCTGACCAGCCCGCATTCGGCGCACAGGGTCAGCCCGTAGGAGGCGTTCTCCACGTTGCAGCCGGTGACCAGCCGCCCGTCCGAGGCCTGGCCGGCGGCGCCGACCCGCAGCCTGGAATACGGGGCGTAGGCCCGGCCGGCCGCCTCGGTGGCCGCGGCCCGCAGCCCCGCCCAGTCAACTGCCACGTCAGCGGCCACGCTGCTGCCTCCGCTCGGCTGTATCGCGGTGATGGCGCTTTACGCACCGAAGCTAGCAGCCCGGCCCAGGGCGAGCCGCAGGCCGAGGTGCACCAGCAGCCAGCCGGCGTTCTGCCGCATCTGGTGCCGGGCCGGTGGCCGGTCGTGCAGCTTCTCGCGCTGGCCGGCCTGGGCCAGGTCGTCGCGCCGGGCGCTGATCAGTTGGTCATAGATATAGGGATGCATGATGGGAGGAACCTTCCGGTCGCAGGAGGGGGGGTGCGTCAGGCCGGGCCGTGTTCGGCGGGCGGGACGTCCATTGGGTAGGAGAACAGCAGGTACTCCACCGGGCGTGACCCGGGCGGGCGTGCTGACGGGTCGGTGAGCCGCTCCCGGAACCGGGAGATGATCACCTCGGCCAGCTCGTCGTTGAGCTGCTCCAGCTCGCCGGGGGTCAGGAAGAGCACCCATTCGTTGTTGCCGGCCGCTTTCCGCCACGCTGGCGGATAGCTGGCGCGGCTGCGCCACCAGGTCTGGTACCGGGCGATCTGGCGGTCAGTGAGCAGCCGGCCCAGCGCGGCCGCGGCGATCTCGGTCTCCGGGTCACCCGGGCGGCCTGAGATATTCATGCCGATCGACGTCAGCTTCCACGGCCGAGCCCGGCCCTTGCCGCCGCCTGCTTCCTCCACGAAGCCGTACTTGGCCAGCTGGCGGAGGTGGAACGAGCAGGTGGTCGGGGACTCACCGATCTGCTCACCGAGCTGTGTCGCGGTCAGCGCGACGCCCAGCCCGAGCGCTTCGAGGAGCGCGATCCGCACGGGGTGGGTGAGCGCACGCAGCGTCCGCGCGTCGTCCACGGTGCGGACGGCGGACAGGCCCGGCGTGGCCGGGGTGCCCGGTCCGGCCGGCGTGGCCGCGGGATCGTCGAGAGGCATATCTCAATATATGACTCTCGAGAGACTTTTGTCAAGAGAACACTCTCGAGAGAAGTCGCTCGAGAGAAGTCGCTCGACAAGATCGCGAACGCTGAACTCGGATCAGCCCGGTCCGCGGCCGGCTCGGGCAGCGGCTCGACGCGCAGCGCCGGCTGATCCGCCGTTGCTAGGGTGGCCGGGTGATCCCCCCTTCCGGTCCGGCGTTCGTGCTCGCGTCCGGGTCGGCTGGGCGGCTGCGCCTGCTCCAGGCGGCCGGCCTGGATCCCGAGGTGGTGGTCAGCGGCGTGGACGAGAGCCACGACGGGCAGCTGGGCACGGCTGAGCTGGTGGTCATGCTGGCCGAGCGGAAGGCCGCGGCGGTGGCCCGGCTGCGCCCGGACGCCCTCGTGCTGGGCTGCGACTCGCTGCTCGATCTCGACCACGCGCCGGTGGGCAAGCCAGCCTCGGCTGAGCAGGCGGCCGGGGTGTGGCGCCAGCTGGCCGGCCGGGCGGGCACGCTGTGCACCGGGCACTGCCTGATCGCGCCCGGCGGCGGCCGGGTCCGCGACGTGGCCCGGACCACAGTGCGGTTCGGCACCCCGAGCGAGGCGGAGCTGGCGGCGTACGTAGCCAGCGGCGAGCCGCTGGCCATGGCTGGCGCGTTCAGCATCGACGGCCGCGGTGCGGCGTTCGTCGAGGGCATCGACGGCGACCCGGGTACCGTGATCGGGCTGTCCCTGCCCCTGCTCCGGCGGATGCTGGCCGGGCTGGGGGTGGCCATCACCGACCTGTGGCGCCAGCTGGCCGGCGCCCGCCCGGGCGAGGAGTAACCAGCCATGGCATCGACCGCGCTGCTGGTCATGGATGTGCAGCGGGGCATCGTGGAGCGCTTCGGCACCGCACCGGGCTACCTGGCCGGGCTGGCCAGCGCGGTCCGCGCGGCGCGGGACGCCGGGCTCGCGGTCTGCTACGTCACGGCCGGGTTCCGGGACGGCTATCCCGAGATCAGCCCCGGGAACAAGATCTTCGCCGCGGTGGCCGGGACCGGCCGGCTCACCGACGGCGACCCGGGCCGCGAGATCCACCCCGCGGTCGCCCCGGCCGCCGGCGACGTGATCGTGACCAAGCGCCGGGTGTCCGCGTTCGCGGGCAGCGACCTGGAGGTGGTGCTGCGCGCCCAGGGCATCAGGCACCTGGTGCTGGCCGGGATCGCCACCAGTGGTGTGGTGCTGTCCACCGTGCGGCTGGCCGCCGACCTGGATTACCAGCTCACCGTGCTGGCCGACGGCTGCCTGGACGCCGACCCCGAGGTGCACCGGGTGCTGGTCGGGAAGGTCTTCCCCCGGCAGGCCGAGGTGACCAGCATCACGGACTGGTCCGTGAGCCTCCGGTAGCCCGGGCATATCCGGCCGCGGGCCGTGGTTAGCGCCAACCGGACAGGCCGGGGCGGCCCGGCCCGGAGGAACGGAGCAGCCATGCCGAAGGCGGTGCGGTTCGACAGCTACGGCGGGGTCAACGTCCTGAACGTGGTCAACGTGCCGCGGCCGCTGCCCGGCCCGGGCCAGGTCCTGGTCCAGGTCAAGGCGGCCGGGATCAACCCCGGTGAGGCCAAGATCCGGGATGGCCTGCTGGCCGAGCGGTGGCCGGCCACCTTCCCCTCCGGCCAGGGCAGCGACCTGGCCGGGATCGTGGCCGCGGCCGGCCCCGGGGTGACTGGTTTCGCGGCCGGGGACGAGGTCATCGGCTACACCGACAACCGGGCCAGCCAGGCCGAGTTCGTGGTCGTGGAGGCGGGCAACCTGACCGACAAGCCGGCCGGGGTGCCGTGGCCGGTGGCCGGGGCGCTGTTCGTGGCCGGGGCGACTGCGTACGCGGCGGTCCGCGCGGTGGGCCTGTCCGCCGGGGACACGGTCGTGGTGTCCGGCGCGGCTGGCGGGGTCGGCTCGATCGCCGTCCAGCTGGCCCGGCGCACCGGGGCCACCGTGATCGGCCTGGCCAGCCCGGTGCACGATGAGTGGCTGGCCGCACACGGGGTCATCCCGGTCAGCTACGGCGACGGGGTGGCCGACCGGATCCGGCAGGCCGCGGGCCAGGTGACCGCGTTCATCGACACGGTCGGCGAGGGCTACGTGCGGCTGGCCCTGGGCCTGGGCGTCGCCCCGGACCGGATCGACACCATCGCCGACTTCGCGGCCATCGCGGAGTACGGCGTCAAGGGCGACGGCAACGCCGCCGGGGCCAGCGCGGCCGTGCTGGCCGACCTGGCCAGGCTGATCGCGGCCGGCGAGCTGGACGTCCCGGTCGCGGCCACGTTCCCACTGGCTGAGGTGCGCGACGCGTACCAGCGGCTGGCCCAGGGCCACGTCCAGGGGAAGATCGTCCTGCTGCCCTGAGATGATGGGCGGGTGGACATCACCCAGCTCATCCTCGACGACCACCACGAGCAGCGGCGGCTGTTCGCCCTGCTGGAGCAGGTCGACCCGGCCGACCGGGAGACGCTGCGCGCGGTCTGGGGCCGGCTGGCCGCATTCCTGGAGCTGCACGCCGCGGCCGAGGAAGAGATCTTCTACCCCGAGCTGCTGCTGGTCGGCACCAGCGCCCGGCGGACCGGGCAGGTGGAAGACGAAACGGTGGACGCGATCGGTGACCACAACGACATCCGCGACGCGGTCACCCAGGCCGGGCTGCACCCGGTGGGCTCCGATGAGTGGCACGCCGCGGTCACCGCGGCCAACGCGGCCAACAGCGATCACATGGCCGAGGAGGAGCGGGAGGGACTCACCGACTTCCGCCACCTGGCCAGCCTGCAGCGGCGGCACGAGCTGGGGGTGGCCTTCATCCGGTACGAGACGCAGCACTACGCCGGCGTAGCCCCGGTGGACAAGGACCCGGAAGGCTACGTGCGCGCGGTCGAAGAGCGGATCGCGGCCGGGCCGCGGACGGGCCGCCGGCCAGCCGCCCGGCGGACGGGTCGCTGAGCATCGGCAGCCTCAGGGACGGCTGACCCGGCCCGCTGACCGCTGGGCGGGTTTCGATTTGGCAACGGGACGGCTGCGGCATGCCGTCCCTCCTTCCGCCCCCGGGCTACCCGGTCTAACCTGCGGACATCGCAGAGCGGGGCGTTCTGGATCTTCGAACCGGTTCACCCGCTTCGGGGCGGAGGGGGATAGCGCCCGGACCGGGTGACACGCCGCCCCTGGAACAGGAGGTAACCGTGAGACAGTCCGTCCGGGCTGCAGCCGCGCTCGCCGTCGTGGCGCTCTTGGCGGCCGCGTGCGGCAGCAGTGGCTCATCTGGCAGCAGCAGCTCGCCGAGCAGCAGCTCGTCCAGCAAATCCTCAGGCACCAGTACATCGGCCAAGTTCACCGGCTGCATGGTCACCGACACCGGTGGCATCGATGACAAGTCGTTCAACGCCTCGTCGTGGCAGGGCATGCAGCAGGCGCAGGCGGCCGAGCCGAGCAAGGTCACCGTCAAGTACCTGCAGTCCACCTCGCCGGCTGACTATGCGTCGAACATCTCGGCCTTCCTCGGCGAGAAGTGCGGGATCATCGTCACCGTCGGGTTCCTGATGGCCGGCGCGACCGGGACGGCGGCAACGTCCAACCCGTCGTCCAAGTTCGCCATCGTGGACTGCGCGCTCGCCTCGGCGTCGTGCCCGTCCAGCGCGTCCGGCAAGCCGACCACCCCGCCGAAGAACGTCGACTCGCTGGTGTTCGACACCGTGCAGGACGGGTTCCTCGGCGGCTACCTGGCCGCCGGCATGACCAAGACCGGCAAGGTGGCCACGTTCGGCGGCGAGAAGCTGCCCACCGTGACCATCTACATGGACGGGTTCTGGGACGGCGTGCAGTACTACAACCAGCAGCACCACACGCACGTGGCGGTGCTGGGCTGGAACGAGAAGACCCAGTCCGGTGAGTTCACCAACAGCTTCACCAACCTGACCATGGGCCAGACCATCACGCAGCAGTTCATCACCGAGGGGGCGGACATCATCTTCCCGGTGGCCGGCGGCGTGGGCCTCGGGGCCATGAAGGCGGTGCAGGACGCGGACAACGCCGCCGGCACCCAGAAGGTCAACGCGATGTGGGTGGACACCGACGGCTGCATCAGCGCGGCGCAGTACTGCAAGTACTTCATCACCAGTGTGGAGAAGGGCATCCAGACCGCAGTGAAGACCTCGGTGCTGGACGCGGCCAACAGCACGTTCAAGGGCGGCACCTATATCGGCACGCTGGCCAACGGCGGCGTGACGCTGGCGCCGTACCACGACTTCGCCAGCAAGGTCCCGGCCAGCCTGCAGGCCGAGATCAACACGCTGAAGGGGGAGATCATCAGCGGCAAGATCAAGCCGGCCACGAAGAGCCCGGTGTAAGCCGCTGCGCCAGGCTGGGCCGGGGCCGTCATGGCTGCCCCGGCCCAGCCTGCGTCACACTGACGGGTAAACACCGGGACCACCAGCAGAGGGACGGCCGTGGAACTCGAGCTGCGCGGCATCACGAAGCGCTTCGGCAGCCTGGTGGCGAACGACCACATCGATCTCCGGGTGGCGCCAGGCGAGATCCGTGGCCTGCTGGGCGAGAACGGGGCCGGCAAGACCACGCTGATGAACGTGCTCTACGGGCTGATGCAGCCCGATGAGGGCGAGATCCTGATCGACGGCCAGCCAGTGGTGATCCACTCGCCCAAGGACGCCATCAACGCGCGGATCGGCATGGTCCACCAGCACTTCATGCTGGTCCCGGTGTTCACCGTGGCCGAGAACGTAATCCTCGGCGTGGAGCCCACCCGCGCGCTGGACCTGCTCGACCGGCGGAAGGCCCGCCGCCAGGTGCGGGAGCTGTCCGAGCGGTACGGGTTGCAGGTCAACCCGGACGCCCTGGTCGAGGACCTGCCGGTCGGCGTGCAGCAGCGGGTAGAGATCATCAAGGCGCTGCTGCGCCAGGCCAGCGTACTGATCCTGGACGAGCCCACCGCGGTGCTCACCCCCGGGGAGACCGAGGACCTGTTCCGGATCATGCGTGAGCTGCGGGAAGGCGGCCGGTCCATCGTCTTCATCTCGCACAAGCTCAAGGAAGTGCAGGCCATCGCTGACCACATCACCGTGATCCGGCGCGGCAAGGTGGTCGGCGAGCGGCCGCCCACCGCCACCGACGCCGAACTGGCCGCGCTCATGGTCGGCCGGGCGGTGGAACTGCGGGTCACCAAGGAGCCCGCCCGGCCGAAGGACGTCGTGCTCGACGTCAGCGACCTGACCGTGACCGGTGAGCTGATCCCGGACGAGGAAGGGCACAGCCGGAACGCGGTGGACGGCGTCACGTTCCAGGTCCGGGGCGGGGAGATCCTCGGGGTGGCCGGCGTGCAGGGCAACGGCCAGACCGAGCTGTGCGAGGCGCTCATGGGGCTGCGGCCGGCCGCCGGGTCGGTACGGCTGGAGGGCCGGGACATCATCCGGGCCAGCCCGCGGGACCGGCTCCGGGGCGGGATGGCCTACATCCCGGAGGACCGGCAGCAAGACGGGATCGTCAAGGACTTCTCGGTGGCGGACAACCTGGTGCTGGACACCTACGACCGCCCGCCGCACGCCCGGGGGATCGCGATGGACCTGGCGGCCATCCGCCAGGACGCCACCCGGCTGGTCACCGAGTTCGACATCCGGACCTCCTCCATCGACACGCCGGTCGGCACGCTGTCCGGCGGCAACCAGCAGAAAGTGATCCTGGCCCGGGAGGTGGGCCGCCGGGTCCGGCTGCTGCTGGCCAGCCAGCCGACCCGCGGCCTGGACGTCGGGTCGATCGAGTTCGTGCACCGCCGGATCGTCGAGGAACGCGACCAGGGCGTGGCGGTGATCATCATCTCCTCGGAGCTGGACGAGATCTACGCGCTGGCCGACCGGATCGCCGTCATGTACGAGGGGAAGATCACCGGGTTCCGGCCGCCCACCGTGCCGGTGGCCGAGCTCGGGCTGCTGATGGCCGGGGCCACCACCGGGGATGGGACGGCGCCAGGCGGTACCGACGGGAGCAGCCTGGAGGCCAGCGGCGCGGCCATCGAGGCGGCCAACCCGGCGCTCGGCGTGGTGCCGGTGATGACCACGGAACCGGTGGTCACCACGCACCCGGCCGACGGCGACGCGGCGGCCAGTCCCGGCGACGGCCAGGCCGGGGACGACGGCCCGGACGGCCCGGACGGCCCGGATGGGCAGGATGGGCAGACATGAGTGATGATGACAGCGGCCCTCCCCCGGGCCCCGGGGCGGGCGGCGGCCCGGACCCGGAGCAGCCGGGGCCGGGCCGCCGGGGCCCAGGCAGTCCGGGCCCGGGCCAGCCGGCGGACGGCGGCCCCAGTGCCGCGGTGACCACGCAGCCGGCCGGGCCGGCCGCTGAGGCCACCGAGCCGCCCCGGGGCCAGGGCCTGAACCACATCATCATCCAGTCCATCACCCAGGGCAGCCCGGCCGTCACGACCACGCTGGCCATCTTCGCCGCGCTGGTCGTGGGCGCACTGATCATCGCGTTCAGCGACACCACCGTGCTGCACGAGTGGTCGACGTTCTTCTCCAACCCTGGCGCCGCGATCTCCGCCGCCTGGGATGCGGTCGCCGCCGCCTACTCGGCGCTGTTCGAGGGCGCGATCGTCAACCCGCACACGATCGCGGCCGCGTTCCACGGCGGCTCGGTCGGCGCCATCTTCTACCCGCTGTCGCAGACCGCGTCCCAGGCCACCCCGCTGATCCTGACCGGGCTGTCGGTGGCGCTGGCGTTCCGGGCCGGCCTGTTCAACATCGGCGCGGCCAGCCAGTGGATCGGCGGCGCCATCGTGGCTACCTACCTCGGCTTCGCCGTCAGCCTGCCGCTGGTCATCCACGCCATCGTCTGCCTGATCGGCGGCTTCGCGGGCGGCGCGGCGCTGGGCTGGCTGGTCGGCGACCTCAAGGCGCGCACCGGGGCGCACGAGGTGATCGTCACGATCATGCTCAACTACGTGATGTACGACTTCCTGTCCTACCTGCTCGGCACGCCGAGCGCGCTGCAGCTGCCGCACCAGTCCAACCTGATCAGCCCGACCATCGCGAGCAGCGCCCAGCTGCCGCACGTCGGCGGCCCGCCGCCGCAGGTCGGCGTCGGGTTCCTGGTCGCGCTGGCCGCCGCGGGCGGGATGTGGTGGCTGCTGGCCCGCAGCACCACCGGGTTCGAGTTCCGCGCGGTCGGGGCCAACCCGAGCGCGGCCCGCACGGCCGGGATGAGCGTGGGCCGGACCTGGGTACTGGCCATGGCGCTGGCCGGCGGCCTGGCCGGCCTGTCCGGCGCGGTGACCATCCAGGGCACGTTCTACAGCCTCAACTTCCAGAGCTATGGCACATACGGCATCGACGGCATCACGGTGGCGCTGCTCGGCCGGGCCAAGCCGCTGGGCGTGGTGCTGGCCGCGCTGCTGTTCGGCGCGCTGGACGCGGGCAGCACGGTGATGCAGGCGGCCACGTCGGTCCCGGTCGACATCACCGAGGTCATCCAGGGGCTGATCGTGCTGTTCGTCGCCGCGCCGCCGCTGATCCGCGCGGTGTTCCGGCTCCGCCAGGCCCGGGCCACCGGGCTGGAGGCAGTGGCGAAGGGGTGGAACGGATGACCGCGCTCGCCACCGTGACCAGCGCGCGCAGCCCGATCACGGTCAACCGCCGGTATATCGCCGCCGGGGTGTTCATCCTGTTCGGGCTGGTGGACATCTTCCTGTTCGGGATGTTCGCGCACAAGGGCGACGCCACGTTCGCGCTCGCCCTGCCCACCTCGTCGGTGCACGTGCCGAGCATCTACGCCCCCGCCCGGCTGGTGGCGATCATCCTGGGCGCCATCTCGATCGCGCTCGGCATCCTGCGCGCCACCATCGACGAGCCGCCGTGGGCCAAGCGGCTGAGCATCGGCGCGGTGCTGCTGTTTTTCGTCATCGCCCTGCTCTGCTGGGCCGACACCGGGAGCTGGGCCAACGGCATCCCGGTCAACGTGGTCAGCCTGCTGCAGGGCACGCTGACCGCGTCGATCCCGCTCATCCTCGGCGCACTGGCCGGCTGCATGGGCGAGCGGGCCGGGGTGATCAACATCGCCATCGAGGGCCAGCTGCTGCTCGGCGCGTTCACCGCCGCCATCGTGGCCAGCGCGGTCGGCGTGCTCTGGCTCGGCCTGATCGGCGGGTCGCTGGCCGGCGGCCTGGTCGGCCTGGTGCTAGCCCTGTTCGCCATCCGCTGGCTGGTCAACCAGATCATCCTCGGTGTGGTGCTCAACCTGCTGATCAGCGGCCTCACCGGTTACCTCTACGACCGGCTGCTGGTACCGGACGCGAACACGTACAACAACGCCAGCACGTTCAGCGCGATCAAGGTCCCGGGACTGGGTGACATCCCGATCCTCGGGCCGATCTTCTTCGACTCGACGCTGTTCCTGTACATCACGTACGCGGCGATCATCGCGGTCCAGGTCGGGCTATTCAGCACCCGGTGGGGGCTGCGGGTCCGCGCGGTGGGCGAGCACCCCACGGCCGCCGACACGGTCGGCATCAAGGTCAACGGCATCCGGTACGGCAATCTGATCATGGGCGGCATGCTGGCCGGCATCGGCGGCGCCTACCTGACCATCGGGTCGGTGGGCACGTTCAGCAAGGACATGTCCTCCGGGCTCGGCTACATCGCGCTGGCCGCGATGATCTTCGGCCGGTGGACCCCGCTGGGCGCCACCGCCGCGGCGCTGCTGTTCGGCTTCACCGAGGCGCTGCAGAGCTTCATGGGCAGCATCACCGTGCCCATCTCCCCGTTCCTGCTCGGCATGCTGCCCTACGTGGCCACGATCGTGGCCGTGGCGGGCCTGGTCGGCCGGGTCCGGGCGCCGGCCGCCGACGGTAAACCGTACGTGCGGGCATGACCGGCCCGCAGCCACCCGGCGGCCCGGCCGCCGACCCGTACCGGGCGGCGGCGGCCAGCGCGGCCCGGCTGGCCGGGCTGACCGGCCAGGACCGGTACGACGCGGCGGTGGTGCTCGGCTCCGGGTGGGCCCCGGCCGCCGACGTGCTGGCCGCCGGGCTGGGCGCGGACGTCACCGAGATCCCCGCCACCGAGCTGGGCGGCTTCCCCGCGGCCACCGTGTCCGGGCACGCGGGCACCATCCGGTCGCTGCGCGCCGGGCCGCTCAGCCTGCTGGTCTTCGTCGGCCGGGTGCACCTGTACGAAGGGCACCCGGTGCCGGTGGTGGTGCACGGCGTGCGCACCGCGGTCGCGGCCGGCTGCCGGGTCGTGGTGCTGACCAACGCGGCGGGCGGGATCCATGCCGGGCTGCGGGTCGGCCAGCCGGTGCTGATCCGCGACCACCTCAACCTGACCGGCCGCTCCCCGCTCACCGGCCCGCCGCCGCCCAGCGGCTACCCGGGCCGGTTCACCGACCTGACCGACCTGTACGCGGCCCGGCTCCGCGCGCTGGCCCGGGCGGCCGACCCGGGGCTGGCGGAAGGGGTGTACGCCGCGCTGCCGGGCCCGCATTACGAAACGCCCGCCGAGATAAGCATGCTGCGCACGCTCGGCGCCGACCTGGTGGGGATGTCCACCGCGCTGGAGGCCATCGCGGCCCGGCATCTGGGAGCTGAGGTGCTGGCCATCTCGCTGGTCTCGAACCTGGCCGCGGGGCTGTCCGGGCACGGCCTGGACCACGCCGAGGTGGTCGAGGCGGGCCGGGCCGCCGCGGGCCAGATGGGCGCGTTGCTGGCCGGCGTGCTGCCCACGGTCCGGTGACCGGCAGCGAGCTGGCCGGCCGGGCCCGGGCCTGGATGGCCGACGACCCCAGCCCGGCCGACCAGGCCGAACTCGCCGCCCTGCTGGACGGTGCCGGGCGCCCGGATGCCGCCGGCCAGGCGGCGCGAGCCGAACTGGCGGACCGGTTCGCCGGGCGGCTGGAGTTCGGCACCGCCGGGCTGCGCGGCGCGATGGCGGCCGGGCCGAACCGGATGAACCGCGCGGTGGTCCGGGCCGCGACCATGGGCCTGGCCGACTGGCTGCATGAGTACTGGCCGTCCGCCGCCCAGGCCGGCGTGGTGCTCGGCTGGGACGCCCGGCATCACTCGGCCGAGTTCGCCGAGGAGGCGGCGGCGGTGCTCACCGGGGCGGGCATCCGGGTCCACCTGCTGCCCGGCCGCAGCCCGACCCCACTGCTCGCGTTTGCGGTCCGGAACCTGTCGGCCGGGGCCGGCGTGATGATCACCGCCAGCCACAACCCGCCCGCGGACAATGGCTACAAGCTGTACCTGGGTGACGGCGCGCAGATCGTGCCGCCGGTCGATGCCCAGATCGAGGCGGCGATCCGCGCGGTGGGGCCACTGCGCCAGGCCCGGCTGGGCCCGCTGGACGGCCCGCTGGTTACCCGGCACGGCACCGAGATCGCCGACGCCTATGTAAGGGCCGTCGTCAGGGCGGTTCCAGGCCCAGCCGGGGACAAAGCTCGCGGCGGCTCGCCGCCGCTCGGCGCGGAGCGGCGACCGGGGGGTTCCGGGGGGTCGCCCCCCCGGATCAGCACCGTATATACGCCCCTACATGGCGTGGCCGGCGGGCTGATGCTGCGGGCCATCGAGCGGGCCGGGTACCCGGCGCCGCACGTGGTCGCGGCCCAGGCGGAACCTGACCCGGATTTCCCGACCGTGTCCTACCCCAACCCGGAGGAGCCCGGGGCCCTGGACCTGGCGCTGGCCGACGCGAGCCGGCTGGGCGCTGACCTGGTGCTGGCCAGCGACCCGGACGGCGACCGGCTGGCCGTGGCCGTACCCGACCCGGCCGCCCCCGGTGGCTGGCGCCCGCTGACCGGCGACCAGGTCGGCTCGCTGCTCGGCGCGTTCCTGCTCGACGTCACGGCCGGTGACCCGGACCCGCAGCGGCGCCTGGTCGCTTCCACCGTGGTGTCCTCGGCCATGCTGGCCCGCATCGCGGACGCAGCGGGCGTTCGGTACCGGGAGACACTGACCGGGTTCAAGTGGATCGTCCGGGCCGCGGATGATCAGCCCGGGAGCCGGTTCGTGTTCGGGTACGAGGAGGCGCTGGGCTACGCGGTGGGCGACCTGGTCCGGGACAAGGACGGGATCGGCGCCGCGCTGGCCCTGCTCAGCCTGGCCAGCCGGGCCCGGGCCAGCGGGCAGACTCTGCTCGGCCGGTGGGACGCGCTGGAGACGGCGTACGGGGTGCACCTGCGCGCGCAGCTGACCGTGCCCACCCGGGCGCCGGGCCAGATCATGGCCGGGCTCCGGGCCGCACCGCCCGGCGAGCTGGGCGGGCAGCCCGTCCTGGACGTGGCCGACCTGGCCGGCGGCGGCCCGCTGCCCCCGTCCGACGTGCTCATCTTCCGGCTGGCGGGCAGCCGGGTGGTGGTCCGGCCCAGCGGCACCGAGCCGAAGCTCAAGTGTTACCTGGAGGTCGTGCAGGAGACCGGCGCCGACGGCCTGGCCGCCGCCCGTGACCGGGCCGCGGCCAGGCTGGTTCCGCTGCGGTCCAGCACCAGGGCGCTGCTGGCCCCGGACCCCGGGCAGGTCTGACCCGCCCCCCGGTCGGCTCTTCATTGGCGCGGTGCATTTGTGGTCACGGGTGACCACAAATTCACCGCGCTAACGCGATCGGCCGGCCGTGGCGGGGCCGGGCGGGTCGTGGCAAGCTCAGGGCTATGGCATACGAGGGGGAAAACACCGAGAGCGCGGCCTGCGCCGTCGCGCATGGCCACCGGGCAGCAGCGGGTGCGGACCGGACGCTGATTGCGGCGTTCGCCTCCCCGGTGGCCGAGTTCCTGCTGCACTTCGCCAGTGACACCGGGTACCGGGTGCTGCTGGTCGAGCCGGACCTGGCCCGGGCTGGCGTCAGCTGGGCCGCCCGGTACCCGGTGACCGGCGAGTTCGGCGACTACCTGGACGACACCACGGACGTGGTGGTGACCGACCACCACCGGCCCGAGCTGGGCGTGGTGCTGCGCGACGCGCTGGCCGGCAAGGCCCGCTGGGTGGGGATCCTCGGCAACCCCCGGCATCCGGCGCCGCACATCCCGGCGCTGGCCAGGCTGGGCGTGCCGGAGGCGGATATCGCCCGGGTGCACCGGCCGGTCGGGCTGAACATCGGCTCCCGGACCCCACCGGAGATCGCCGTGGCCACCCTGGCCGGGCTGATCGCGGACCGCAACGGCCGCCCCGGCGGCTTCGAGTTCTGATCAGGGCAGCCCGGCTTGCGCGGTGCCTCCGCTGATGCCGCTGCCCGGCTGCGTGCCGAGCGCGATCTCGCCGCCGAGTATGGCGTGGCCTACGACACCATCCGCCGGGCTACCGCGCTGTTGCGTGAGCCTGGCTTGAGCCAGACCGTGCACGGACGGGGCACCTTCGTGGTGAAGGTGCCTCAGGACGGTGAGATGACCATCCCGGGGCACCGGCCAGGACGGCGGCGCTCCGGCCGGCCTGCTCGATGCCTACTCATTCCAGAAGCTCAGACTCATACCGGCGGTATATCGCCGCGTGCTCCGCTGGGTCCGTTTCGTGCAGCAGGCTGATCATCTCATCCAGCCTGGCGGGCAGGATGATGATGTACCGCGACGACTCAGGCCCAGCGTTCCCGAACGTGTGCGCCACGCCCGCTGGCACCAGCACCGTGGCACCAGCCCCGGCGATGGTCTCTGCACCGGCGAACCGGAAGCGCAGCGCCCCGGATACCACGTGCCACGCCTCGTCATCCGCATGGTGAACATGCAAAGGCGCGACGTCCCCGGCCAGCCCGGCAGCAGGCCAGTCCTGAATCACCAGACTCGCGCCCCGCACTGCCAGGCCGGGCGCGTCGCCCTGCTGAGGCGCAATGATCAGCGGTGCTGCGGCCATGCCGCGACCGTACACCGGACCCCGTCACTCCGGTCACTCCCCAGCGCCCGCGCTGGGGCGGGCCTGACGGTCAGCCCTTCAGGGCGCCGGAGACCAGGCCGCGAACGTAGAACCGCTGCAGCGCGACGTAGACCACGATGCACGGGATCATCGCGATCACCGCGCCGGCCAGCAGCAGGCCGTAGTTGACCGAGCCATAGGTGCCGGTCTCCACGTTGCTGAGCGCGACCGGCAGGGTGAACAGGCTGTCGTTGGTCAGGAAGCTGAGCGCGCCGAGGAACTCGGTCCAGGAGAACAGGAACGCGAGCAGCGCCGTGGTCGCGATCCCCGGCATGACCAGCGGCCGGTACACCGAGGTCAGGGTGCGCAGCAACCGACGCGCCATCGATCTGCGCCGCGTCTACCATCTCGCCGGGCACCTGGAGGAAGCTGTTCCGCATCACGAACACGCCGATGGGCAGGTTGAACGTGGTGTAGAACAGCGCCAGCGCGATCAGGCTGTTCAGCAGGTGCAGGAAGTGCAGTTCCAGGAACAGCGGGGTGAGCACGGCCTGGAACGGGATCATGAACGCGAGCAGCACCACGCCGAACGCCAGGCCCGAATACCGGAACCGGAACAGCGCGAAGCCGTACCCGGCCAGCAACGCCACCAGCGAGGTCAGGATCGCGGTGGTGAGCACGGCCACGATCAGGCTGTTGACCACGTTGCGCAGGATGTCGTCCTGGCCGGACAGCAGCGTCTGGTAGTTGCCGAACGCCTGGATGGCCGAGTTCAGGCAGCCGTCCGGCTGCTGGGCCTTCTCCAGCAGCGCGATCGTCTGCTGGGCGAAGTCGGCCAGCTCCTCGTCCGTGCTGCCCTCGGGCTCCTGGCCGGCGCTGAGCTCGTGGCCGGCGCTGAGCTCGTGGCCCGCGCTGGGCTCCTGGCCCGCGCTGGGCTCCTGGCCGGCGCTGAGCTCGTGGCCCGCGCTGAGCTCCTGGCCGGCGCCCCGGCCCAGCTCCCAGCCGACCGCCTCCAGCGTCTTGTAGATGTCAGAGTCCATGAACACGGGGCCGCGGTAGCCGTCGTGCGCGCCGGCGATGGCCAGTCGGAGGTTGCCCAGGTTGCCCGCCGCCTCCAGCTGGCGCAGCGCCAGCGGCAGGCTCGACGCGCGGTTGCGCCGCTGCCAGTCAGCCAGCAGGCCGGTGCCCAGCCGCACGGCCTGGCCACCGAGCGGCCGGTGCGCGACTGCCGAGGCCGGGCTGGGACTGACTGGGCCACGGGCCACGAGCATGGCCTCTGCTCTGCTCACCTGGCGCACCCCAGTTCCCGGGCGGGATGATGCTGCTGACGCGGCGGCAGCTCACATGGCCGCCGCGTCTGGATTACCAGCCCGAAGGAATAGGTTTTCCCAAGCAAGGTAGGAGACGTTTCCGGACGCGTCAAGCCTGTATAGTCCCGATTTGATTACATATACCGGTCAGCCAGGCCGGATTGGATGACGGAGCAATCCTTTGCCTCCTAGCTCTGAGCCGACCGGCTCAACGCCGCCCGCTGAGCCGGTGACCGCTGAGCCGGTGACCGGGCCCGCACCCGGGCCGCCGGCCAGGCGGGTGACCATCCGGGATGTCGCCGCCCAGGCCGGCGTCTCGATCGGGACCGCCTCCAAAGCGCTCAACGGTCAGGGCAGGCTGCGCGCGGAAACCCGGGACCGGGTGGCGGCGGCCGCCCGGGACCTCGGTTTCGCGCCCAACGTGCTGGCCCGTGGGCTGCTCGCGGGGCGGACTTACACGGTCGGCGTGATCACCACGGACAGTTTCGGCCGGTTCAGTATCCCGGTCATGCTGGGCGCCGAGGGCGCCCTCGGGGCCGGCCAGATCTCGGTGTTCATGTGCGACACCCGGGACGACCCGGACCGGGAGAAGCAGTACCTGGACATGCTGCTCAGCCGCCGGGTGGACGGGCTGATCGTGGCCGGGCGGCGGATCGAGCCGCGGCCCAGCATCGGGCTGGGCCTGGGCATCCCGGTGGTGTATGCGATGACCCAGTCGATGGACAGCGACGAGCCCGCGGTGCTGCCCGACGACACCGGCGGTGGGCGGCTCGCCGCCGAGCACCTGCTCAGCCTGGGCCGGAGCCGGTTCGGCCACATCACCGGCCCGGAACGGTTCCTGTGCGCCCGGAAACGGGCCCGCGGGTTCTGCGACGCGGTGACCGAGGCCGGCCCGGGCTTCGCCGCCCACGACGTGCTGTACGGCGAGTGGAGCGAGCGGTGGGGCCGGGAAGCGGTCCGGGTGGTGCTGGGCCACACCCCGGACGTGGACGCCATCTTCTGCGGCAGCGACCAGATCGCCCGCGGGGTCAGCGACACGCTGCGGCTGATCGGCAAGCGGGTGCCGGAGGACATCGCGGTGGTCGGCTACGACAACTGGAGCCCCATGGTGCTCGGTGCCGACCCCCCGCTGACGAGCGTGGACATGTGCCTGGAGCGCGTCGGCCGGGTGGCCGCCGAGCACCTGCTGCTGGCCATCAACGGCGAGCCCACGCACGGCGTGCACACTGTGCCGTGCCGCCTGGTCCCGCGGGACTCCACGGCCAGCCCAGACGGGCGGCCAGCGGAGCCCGCGGCCAGCCTGCCCGGCCCGCCCGGGGAGGGCCGGTGAGAACGGTTGCTGCAGGTCCCGGTGCTGGCGCTGGGAGCACTCCGGCCCTGGCCGACCGGCACTTGACCTGGGAGGATGTGAACGATAACAATCTCTCCAGCAGCCGACCGGGGATTGCCCACGTGCATCTACATTGGGGACCATCAGGTGCGGAATGGGAACGCCCGCACGCGGGCGCGCCTGCCCGCCAGCAGCGCGGCGGCCGGGCGTGGTTAGGCGGCGCCGCCGTGGCTAGGCCGCCGGACCGGCCGGTGAGCGGCGCGGCGGCTGGTCGGCGTGGGGCCGGCCGGGCCAGCAGCCCGCGACGAGGCAGGGAGGTGGGCGTGGAACTGCCGGAGCGTACCCGGAACCGGCCGCCGGTGATGACCGACGTCGCCCAGCTGGCCGGGGTCTCCCACCAGACCGTCTCCCGGGTGCTCAACGATCATCCGAACGTCCGGCCGCAGACCAGGGCGCTGGTCCTGGCCGCGATCACCCAGCTGGGGTACCGGCCGAACGCCGCCGCCCGCACCCTGGTCACCCGGCGCACCCACACCCTGGGCGTGATCAGCTTCGACACCACCCTGTACGGGCCGGCCTCCATGCTCTACGGCATCGAGCGGGCCGCCCGGGACAGCTACTTCGTGGCCATCGCCAGCGTGCCGGAACTGGACCGGCGCTCCGTGCTCGAGGCCGTGGACCGGTTCACCGGCCAGGGCGTCGAGGGCATCATCGTGATCGCCCCGCAGGATTCCGCGGTCGACGCGCTCTACCACGTCGGGGACGATATCCCGCTGCTCGCGGTGGGCTGCCGGACCGACCCGCCGGTGGCGTCGGTCGCGGTGGACAACGCCGGGGGGGCCGCGCTGGCCACCCGGCACCTGCTCAGCCTGGGCCACCGCACGGTCCATCACCTGGCCGGGCCGGCTGGCTGGCTCGACGCCCAGGCCCGGGTGGACGGCTGGCGGCAGGCGCTGTGTGCGGCGGGGGCCGAGGAGCCGCCGCTGCTGGCCGCCGACTGGTCCGCCGCGGCCGGCTATGACCTGGGCCTGCAGATCGCCGCGGACTACGGTGTGACCGCCGTGTTCTGCGCCAACGACCCGCTGGCCCTCGGCCTGCTCCGGGCGCTGTCCGAGCGGGGCCGCCGGGTGCCGGAGGACATCAGCGTGGTCGGCTTCGACGACATCCCGGAGTCGGCCTATTTCCTGCCGCCGCTGACCACGGTCCGGCAGCACTTCGGTGAGCTGGGCCGCCGCGCGCTGGACGTGCTGGTAGGCCTGATCCACGGCCACGACCAGGCCGGATCGGCCGAACCGGTCGCCCCGCAGCTGGTGGTCCGGTCCAGTACCGGGCCGCCGCGGAGCTGACCCGGCGGAAACTCGCAGAACAGGACAACGATGACTGTTAGCGCTCACCGCGACGAAGCTCACCCGGACGGCGCCGGGTCGGACCGGTACGTCGTGGGCGTCGACTTCGGCACCCTGTCCGGGCGCGCCGTGGTCGTCCGGGTCAGCGACGGCGCCGAGCTGGGCTCGGCCGTCCATCAGTACCCGCACGCGGTGATGGACGCCGAGCTGGCCGCGACCGGCGACCCGCTGCCGCCCGACTGGGCGCTGCAGGACCCGGAGGACTACCGGGACGTGCTGCGCCAGGCCGTGCCAGGCGCGGTCCGGGCGGCCGGCATCGACCCGGCCCGGGTCATCGGCATCGGCACCGACTTCACCGCGTGCACGGTGCTCCCGGTGCTGCGGGACGGCACCCCGCTGTGCCAGCTGGACGGCCTGGCAGGCCGGCCGCACGCCTACGTCAAGCTGTGGAAGCATCATGCCGCCCAGCCGCAGGCCGACCGGATCAACGCGCTGGCCCACCAGCGCGGCGAACCGTGGATCACGAGGTACGGCGGCAAGATCTCCGCTGAGTGGCAATTCGCCAAGGCGCTGCAGTTGCTGGAGGAGGACCCCGAGATCTACGACCGGGCCGAACGCTGGATCGAGGCCGCCGACTGGATCATCTGGCAGCTGTGCGGCACCGAGACCCGCAATGCCTGCACCGCCGGGTACAAGGGCATCTACCAGGACGGCCACTACCCGTCGCGGGACTACCTGGCCGCGCTGAACCCGCGGTTCGCCGGTTTCGCCGAGGACAAGCTGGCGCACCCAATCTCCCCGCTCGGCGGGCGGGCGGGCTCGCTGACCGCCGAGGCGGCCGGCTGGACCGGGCTGCCGGAAGGCATCGCGGTCGCGGTGGGCAACGTGGACGCGCACGTCACGCCGCCCGCGGCCGACGCCATCGGGCCGGGCCAGATGGTGGCCATCATGGGCACCTCGACGTGTCACGTGATGAACGCCGCCGTGCTGGCCGAGGTGCCCGGCATGTGCGGGGTGGTGGACGGCGGCATCGTGGCGGGCAAGTTCGGCTACGAGGCCGGGCAGAGCGGGGTGGGCGACATCTTCGCCTGGTTCCTCGACCACGCGGTGCCCGCGTCCTACCGCGACGAGGCGGACCGCCGGGGCATCTCGCTGTTCGACCTGCTGTCCGGTCAGGCGGCCGGGCAGCCAGCCGGCGCGCACGGCCTGATCGCCCTGGACTGGCTGAACGGGAACCGCTCGGTGCTGGTGGACCACCACCTGTCCGGCGCCATCGTGGGGCTGACCCTGGCCACCAGGCCACCGGACATCTACCGGGCGCTGGTCGAGGCAACCGCGTTCGGCACCCGGGTCATCATCGACAGCTTCCGCGCGGCCGGGGTCGGCGTCACCGAGTTCGTGGTGGCCGGCGGCCTGGTCAAGGACGCGTTCGTGATGCAGGTGTACGCGGACGTGCTGCGCTGCCCGCTCAGCGTCATCGTGTCCGAGCAGGGCCCGGCGCTGGGCTCGGCCATCCACGCCGCGGTGGCCGCGGGTGCCTACCCGGACGTGCCGGCCGCGGCCGCGGCGATGGGCGGCAACCGGTCCGCGGTGTACACCCCGGACCAGGCCAGTGCGGACGTCTACGACGAGATGTACGCCGAGTACACCCGGCTGCACGACTACTTCGGCCGCGGCAGCAACGAGGTCATGCACCG
Organism: uncultured Actinomycetes bacterium; assembly: GCA_963834515.1. Lineage (GTDB taxonomy): Bacteria > Actinomycetota > Actinomycetes > Streptosporangiales > Streptosporangiaceae > RYN-230. The sequence goes on from CAWICB010000009.1 coordinate 385,035, forward strand.
GCTCCGCGCGCTGCGCGACCGGGTGCTGGGCGGCGAGCCCAGCCGGGAGCGGGCCTACCTGGCCGACCACACCGAGGAGACGACCGGCCGGTGAGCACCGCTGACCGGATCGCGAACACTTGAGGAGGCACCGTGAGCAGCGGACCCGTGACCGAGCAGGCCATCCGCACGGCCATCTCGCGAGCCCGCACCGAGGTGTGTGCCCTGCACGCGGCGCTGGTGGAGAACAACCTGGTCGCCTGGACATCGGGCAACGTGTCGGCCCGGGTGGCCGGCACCGACCTGATGGTGATCAAGCCGAGCGGCGTCGCCTACCCCGACCTGACCCCGGGCAACATGGTGCTCTGCGACCTGGACGGCCAGCCGGTCGAGGACGGCTTCAGCCCGTCCAGCGACACCGCCACGCACGCCTATGTGTACCGGCACCTGCCGCACGTGGGCGGGGTGGTGCACACCCACTCCACGTACGCCACCGCGTGGGCGGCCCGGGGCGAGGCCATCCCGTGCGTGATCACCGCGATGGCCGACGAGTTCGGCGGGGAGATCCCGCTCGGCCCGTTCGCGCTGATCGGCAGCGACGAGATCGGCCGCGGCATCGTGGGCACGCTGACCGGGCACCGCTCCCCCGCCGTGCTGATGCGCAGCCACGGCGTGTTCACCATCGGCGGCACCGCCCGGGACGCGGTCAAGGCCGCGGTGATGTGCGAAGACGTGGCCCGGACCGTGCACCTGGCCCGGGCCTACGGCGACCTCAAGCCCCTCGAGCCGGACCAGATCGACGCCTTGCACAAGCGGTACACCGAGCAGTACGGCCAGCGCTGACCGCGCGGGCCGGGGGCCGGTTCCATCAGCCGAGCGTTAAGAAGCCAAGGAAGGGTTGTCATGACCGGACGGAAGCCTCGGATCGGGATCCTGGGCGTCATGCAGGACCTGTATGACGACATGATTCCCGGCATCGCGCAGCGCCAGGAGGGCTACGCGGCGGAACTGGCCGACCACCTGGCCGACGTTGGGGAGTTCATCCCGAGCAAGGCGATCAAGTACCGGGAGGACGCGGTCCGCGCCATGCGCGAGTTCGAGAACGCGGACCTCGACGGGGTCATGGTGGTCATGCTGACCTACGGGCCGGCCATGCGGGTGGCCCGGCTGCTGGCCGAGTCCCGGCTGCCGGTGCTGCTGGCCAACATCCAGCCCGAGCCGAATGTGACGCCGGCCTGGGACATGGCCGACATGACCTACAACCAGGGCGTGCACGGGGCCCAGGACACGGCCAACGCGATGGTCCGCGCGGGCAAGCAGTTCGCGGTGCTCACCGACGACTGGAAGAGCGAGGCGTTCAAGGCGGACGTGGGCCGGTTCGCCCGGGCGGCCCGGGCCGCCGCGGCGTGGAAGTCGCTCAAGACGGCCATCTTCGGCTACGCCATGAACGACATGGGCGACATCCGGGTGGATGAGTCGGCGCTGATCCGGTCGCTCGGCCCGGAGGTCCTGGCGGTCGCGCAGGGCGACCTGTACCGGGGCATGCAGGCGGTCACCGACAAGCAGGTCGCCGACGTGATCGCGTTCGAGGACGACAACTTCGACATCGACCCGCGGCTGTCCGCGGCGGAGCGGACCGACCACGCCCGGATGCAGGTGGCCATCGAGCAGATCCTGACCGAGCGCGGGTTCGGCGCGTACACCGCGCACTTCGACGCGATCGGCGAGGACGGCCGGTTCAGCCGGCTGCCGCTGGCCGCCGCGTCCTCGCTGATGGCCAAGGGCTACGGGTACGCGGCTGAGGGCGACGTGCTGACTGCGTGCCTGGTCTACGCGGGGCACCAGCTGATCGGCGACGCGCACTTCACCGAGATGTACGCGATGGACTTCCCGTCCGACTCAATCCTGCAGAGCCACATGGGTGAGGGCAACTGGAAGATCGCCCGGACCGACCGGCGGGTCAAGCTGATCAAGCGCCCGCTGGGCATCGGCCGGCTGGCCGACCCGCCCACGTTCCTGTTCCAGTACCAGCCCGGCCCGGCCACGCTGGCCACCCTGGTCTCGCTGGAGGGCACCCGGTGGCGGCTGGTGTGCGCCGAAGGCGAGAACCTGGACAGCCAGGAACTGCCGGCCCTCGAGATGCCGTACGGGCAGTTCCGCCCCACGTCCGGCGTGCGGGCCTGCCTGAACGGCTGGCTGGCCGCGGGCGGGCCGCACCACGAGGTGATGAACCTGGGCCACCATGCAGCCGACTGGAAGGTGTTCTGCGAGCTGGCCGGCATCGAGTTCGTCCAGGTCTGAGCGTCCTGCGGGCCGCTCCCTGGGCCGCCCTGGGCCCGCGCCCTGGGCCGCCCGGTTGATCACGATGCTCTGGGTGCCGGGCCTGGGGGCGCACCCGCCGTGCAGTGCCTTTTGTCCACGTATTTAGGAACAAGTCACCGCAAGAGTCCAGGACGGCCGCGCGGCCCGGGAACGCGGGGCGCTGGGCACTGCGGCGGTCCGGCATTCGCGCCAGGGGGCGGGTGAATCGCGCGACCGAGCGTTCGGCCAGAGAAAACGTTTGCCCCGGGAACGAGCACGACCGCACAGTCGCAGCCGGTCGCCACGTCCCGGGAACTCTACGACCGGCCGGCCAGCGTGTTGGTGGCCACGTTCATCGGCTCGCCGTCGGTGGACCTGCGGGCCCGGATCAAGCCGCACAGCCGCACGGTGCTGATCGTGGACACTGAACGGCTGCACTTCTTCGATCCGGCCACTGGCGCCGCCATCCGCTGAACGGACTGCGCGCCGGCCGGGTGAGCTGGGCCACTACTCCCCTCCGGTGCGTTACCGTGATCAGCAAGGGGGGATGACCAATGGCTGATCCGTGGCCGACAATCCACGAAGAGCGCGAGGTACTGGCGAAGGACCTGAGCTCGCTGACCGACGAGCAGTGGGCCACGCCCTCGCTGTGCGCCGGCTGGACGGTGCGGGACGTGCTCGGGCACATGACGGCGACGGCCAAGATGACACCGCCCAAGTTCTTCCTGGCGCTGGCCGGCACCGGGTTCCGGTTCAACGAGATGACGGCGCGCGAGATAGCCCGGGAGACCGCGGGCACCCCGGCCGACAACCTGGCCGAGTTCCGCCGGTACGCCCAGGCGTCCAGCCACCCGCCCGGCCCGGCCACCAGCTGGCTGGGCGAGACCATCATCCACGGCACCGACATCCGCCGGCCGCTCGGCCTGACCCGGGACTTCCCGGAGCAGGCCCTGGTCCAGGTGGCCGACTTCTTCAAGGGTTCCAACCTGCTGATCGGGGCCAAGAAGCGGATCGACGGGCTGGGACTGCGGGCCACCGACGCGAGCTGGTCCACCGGCTCCGGCCCGGAGGTGTCCGGGCCGCTGCTGGCCCTGATCATGGCCATGACCGGCCGCCAGGCCGTGCTCGCCGACCTGTCCGGGGATGGCGTGGCGGCGCTCCGGGACCGCGGCTAGCCTGCCCTGGGTGAGCACATCCGCTGGTTACTCCGGGACCCCGCTGCCGGCCAAGCTCGGCATCCGGCCCGGGTATCTCGTCGCCCTGGTCGGTGCGCCGCCGGGGTTCCGCGACCTGCTCGGTGACCTGCCCGGCGTGGAGTTGCTGGATGAGCTGCCCGGCACCGGCGTCCCGCTGGACGTGATCGTGTTCTTCACCACCTCGCGGGCCGAGTACGAGGTCGAGCTGGGCCCGCTGCGCGCGGGCATGGCCCCGGCCTGCGGGCTGTGGATCGCCTGGCCGAAGCGCGCGGCCAGGGTGCCGACCGACATGACGGAGCACGTGGTCCGGGAGGTCGCGCTGCCCACCGGTCTGGTGGACAACAAGGTGTGCGCGATCGACCAGGCGTGGACCGGCCTGCGCCTGGTCATCCGCCGCGAGCTGAGGTGACGAGGCTGAGTCAGATCAGGTGACGGCCGTCGAACTCGCCCAGGTCCTCCCGGTAGAGCTCCAGCCCAACGCCGTTGGGGTCGCGGAAGTACATGCTCTCCTCCACCCCGCGGTCCGGGCCAAGATACTCGAGCCCGGCTTCATCGAACTTTTTCTTAGCCGCCTCGTACTGCTCCTGCGGGATGGAGATGGCCAGGTGCTGCACGCCGCCGATGGTCTCCTGCCACGGCGGGTGCTCATGCCCCGGGAAGTCGAAGAAGCCGAGCATGTTCTTGCTGCCGATGTCGAAGAAGAAGTGGCTCGACCCCGCATAGTCCCGGTTCTCCACCAGCTCGACCAGCGGGAACCCGAGGAACTCCTGGTAGAACTGGATGGTTTCCTCCACGTCGCGGCAGATCAGCGCGATGTGGTGCACACCACGGACGGGCGTCGGGGGCCGCTCGCCGATCGGGCGCAAGTACCGCTCGCGTAGCTCGGCCCGGCGGGCCCGGACCTTCTCCAGCTCGGCTCCCTGGGGCTGTGGCATGACCGGCCTCCCTGCATCGTCGCCGCCGCAGTCTTCAGGCTAACCCACCAGCCAGGCCGGGCCCGGGCCCGGCCACGGAACACGGTGACCAGCCTCAGGACCTTCGGCCCGTCCGCTGGTCTATGGTGCGCTGAGCCTGGGTACAGCTACCCTGTTCAGGTGACAGAGGCGTCGAATGACCAGGCCGGATCCGCGAAGATAGCAGTCTTCCTGCTGGATGATCATGAAATTGTCCGGCGTGGGGTGCGGGACCTGCTGGAAGCGGAGTCCGACATCTCCGTGGTCGGCGAGGCCGGCACTGCCGCCTCCGCGCTGGCCCGGATCCCCGCCCTCAAACCCGATGTGGCCGTCCTGGACGTCCGGCTGCCGGACGGCGACGGCGTCACGGTCTGCCGCGAGATCCGGTCCCGGATGCCCCAGATCGGGTGCCTCATGCTCACCTCGTTCACCGATGACGAAGCGCTGTTCGACGCCATCATGGCCGGGGCGTCGGGCTACGTGCTCAAGCAGATCCGCGGCACCGACCTGGTCGGTGCCGTCCGCACCATCGCCTCCGGCCAGTCCCTGCTCGACCCCGAGGCGGCCAGCCGGGTGATGCGCCGGATGCGCGACGAGGCCGCCCGCGCTGATCCGCTGGCCGGCCTCACCGACCAGGAACGCCGCATCCTGGAGCTGATCGGCGAAGGGCTGACCAACCGGCAGATCGGCGACCGGCTGTTCCTGGCCGAGAAGACGGTCAAGAACTACGTGTCCGCGCTGTTCGCCAAGCTCGGCATGCAGCGCCGCGCCCAGGCCGCCGCCTACGCCGCCCGGGTGTTCGACGACCAGCACGCCGACCACGAACACGAGCACCGCCGCTAGTGCCTGGTTGATGCCGCCGGCTAGTTCGGGGCTGGTGGCGCCGGCTAATGCGGAGGTTGGTGTAGACGACACCCGCCCACGTCAGGTCGTCGCCTGGGCCAACGAGGGCTGACCAGCGGCCACCCGAACGGCCAGTCCTCAGCCCGCGGTCCTGGTCTTGATGAGCGGCGCGTCCCGGGACAACTCCCGGAACCCGACGCTGTAGAACAGCCCGCGCGCCTCGGGACGCCCCGGCGCCCCCAGGCAGGCGACTGTCATATGAGTGGCCCCCGCCGCCCGCGCCAGCCGCAGCCGGGCCCGAGCATGGCCGTGCCCAGCCCCAGCCGCCGGTAGCCCGGATGCGTCCCGACCGGCTCGAACTCAGCGGTCTGGTTCGCTTCGTCGAGCCACATGATCGTCGAGGATGCCATCGTTCCGTCCGGCGCCTGTACCAGGATGTGCAGGTCACCGCGATACGCCGCCGTCTGCCGGACACCCTCGTAGCCCTCTGCCGTGTACGTCGAGGGAGCCCAGGCGTCCAGATGGGCCTGGACCGCGGCCTTCGGCCCGGCCTCGTCAGCGGTGCGGAACCGCAATCCGGCTGGCAGTACCGGCTGTTCCACGCGTCAACCAGCCCGGCGTGGCCGGGATGGACCTGATACACCAGATAGGCGCCGGTGACATCCTGCACCGACCCGTCGCTCCGCCGCACCTGGTGCGGAAGAAGGGCCCAGCCCCACGCGACCAGATCCCCGGCCGAAAACCACAGCCGGCGCGGCCAGCTTGCGCCGTCGCTCTTGCGCCGTCGCTGGCGTGCCCTTTACCCCAGTTCCAGGCCAGCTCACCGAACGTCGCTTCGCTGTTCACCAGGTCCAGGCGGGTGGCCGTGACACGCTGCGCCAGACCCTGCATGAGCTGCACGTCCGCGGCGGTAACCAGCTCGAAGTTCCGCATAGCGCGCCACTGTGCCAGGACCCCGCAAACCCCGTCGGAACGTTTTCGGGGCGAGCCAGGAACACGCCCCGCCGAGGCGAGCCCCGCAGGTTAGCGGACCCAAGCCAGGAACACGCGCCGACGAGGCGAGCCCGGCCGCAAGTTAGCGGGCTCAAGCCAGGAACGCTCGCGCTGGCGAGGCGAGGCCCGCCGCAGGCGGGTGCTCGCCGAGCCGGCGTTCGGCGCGCAGCGGCGATCGGGGAGGTCCGGGGGCGCCCCCCCGGGCTAATACGGCACCCGCCAGTCGAGCTGGGTGCCGCCGCCCTCGGCCGGGCTGATCTCGAGCTTGCCGCCCAGCTCGGTGGCCCGCTCGGCCAGATTGGCCAGGCCGCTGCGCCGGGTGGTGGAGCCCATGCCGGTGCCGTTGTCGGATACCCGCAAGACCAGTTCCGTGTCGGCCTGCACTGTCACGTCGACCCGCGAGGCGTGTGCGTGCCGGGCCGCGTTGGACAGCGCCTCGCGCAGCGCGCCGAGCAGATGCTCGCCGACGTCGGCCCGCACCGTCTCATCGAGCGGGCCGACCAGCCGCAGCGACGGCGCGAAGCCCAGTGCGGCGGTCTGCTCGTCGACCACCCCGAGCAACTGGGCGCGCAGGCCATGCTGCCTGCTGTCGCCCCGCGCCTGCAGCGAGAAGATGGCTGACCGGATCTCCCGGATCGTCTCGTCCAGGGCGTCTACCGCGTTGCTGACCCGGCCGGCCGCTTCCGGCCGGGTCAGCAGCGGCATCGCGCCCTGCAGCGACATCCCGGTGGCGTACAGCCGCTGGATGACCAGGTCGTGCAAGTCCCGGGCGATCCGGTCCCGGTCCTGCAGGATGGCCAGCCGCTCGGCGTCGTTGCGGTGCTCGGCCAGTTCGAGCCCGATAGCCGCCTGAGCCGCGAACGTGCTGACCATCTCGACCGCCTCCGGGTGCAGCGGCATGGCGCCCGGATCGCGGCCCACGGTGAACACGCCACGGACGTCGCCCGGCTCGCCGAGCGGGAGCAGGATGGCCGGCCCAAGCGGCATATGCTCCCGGGCCGGGCCCGCCACCCGCGGGTCGTGCTCGAAATCGGCCACCGCCACCGGTTCGCCGCTCGTCATCACCTCACCGGACAGGGACCGGCTGGCCGGCAGCACCAGCCCCATGGCACCGCTCGCGTTCGCACCCGCAGCGTGCTGGATGACCAGCTGCTGCCGGTCCGGGGTGGGCACGGCCAGCGCCACCAGGTCGGCCCCGGAAATGTCCAGCGCCTGCTGAGTGATCAGCGCGAGCACCTCGTCGGACCTGGCCCCGGACAGCAGCCGCTTGGTCACCTCGCTGCTGGCCCGGAGCCAGCGCTGCTGGCGCCGCGCCTCCTGGTACAGCCGGGCGTTGTCGATAGCCACACCGGCCGCCGCGGCCAACGCCACCAGCAGCGCCTCGTCCTCCTCGTCGAAGTCCGCGCCGCCCACTTTCTCGGTCAGGTAGAGGTTGCCGTACACCTCGTCGCGGACCCGGATGGGCACCCCGAGGAAGCTCCGCATCGGCGGGTGACCAGGCGGGAATCCGTGCGACATGGGGCTGCCCGCGATTTCCGGCAGGCGCAGCGGCCGTGGCTCGCTGATCAGCGCGCCGAGCAGGCCCAGCCCTTCGGGCCAGTGATGGATAGCGGCAATCTGGTCGTCGCTGAGGCCGACCGGAACGAACTCGGCCAGCCGGCCACCCTCACCGATCACGCCCAGCGCGCCGTACCGGGCCCGGACCAGGGTGCTGGCCGCCTCCACGATCTGCTTGAGCACCATCTCCAGGTCAAGGTTGGCGCCCACCGAGACGACCGCCTCGAGCAGCGCGTAGACCCGGTCCCGGGTGGCCAGCACGGTCTGCAGCCGGGACTGGAGTTCGGTGAGCAGGTCGTCGAGCCGCAGTTGCGGCAAAATCGGATGCGGATCCGGCGACTCCACGGCCTCTCTCCCAAAGCCCTTAAGCTGCTGCGTAAGCCTGAACCAAAGGTAACGTCTGGCCGTTCAGCTGTCTGTACCGCCGGCCCTCCCCCATGACGTGGCAGGCCGCCGAGCGGGCCGGCGCGGCTAGAGGGATGATGGTGCTGTGACGCGGACGCCGATGCGCTGGCTAGCTGCGCTAGCCCGCCGCGCCGGACTGGATGCCAACCCGCTCCGCCGCAGCTCGGACCGGGCTGAGGCGTGGCTGCGGATCGGCCTGGTAGTCGTGTTCCTGATCGCCAGCCCACTGGCCGCGATTGGCCTGGGCAAGCTGACCAGCGCCGCCTCGGCCACCGCCGCCCGGTCCCAGGCGGCCAGCGAGCGCCAGGTGAACGCAGTCCTGCTGGACAAGGTAGCGCGGGCCGCCGACGACCCGCTGTACGGCGCGGCCGGTTTCGTCTGGGCCCGGGCCGGGTGGACCGCCCCGGACGGGGTGCGGCGCACCGGTGAGGTGCCCGCACCGGTCGGCAGCCGGGCGGGCCGGACCGTGGCCATCTGGGTCGACACAGCGGGCCAGCTGGTCTATCCGCCGATCGGGGAGAGCCAGATCGCGAGCCGGGTCATCGCCGTAGTCGCACTCACCCCGGCCGCCCTCGGGGTGCTGCTGATGATGGTGTCGTGGCTGGCCAGATCGGTGCTGGACCGGCGGCGGCTCAAGGATTGGGCGGCCGAATGGTCGGCTGTCGAGCCGCAATGGACGAAAAGAACGCGGTGAACGGCAGCCCGGCCTGGCGAATGGCGGCAGCCAAAAGGCCGTTACGGCGGTGACCGAAGTCCTTCCCAGGGCAGGCCGCGCGGCCCTGCCCGGCACCCCCGGGGCGGAGAGAACCTTCAAGGGACGGAAGTTCCTGGCCGGGCCCCCAGGCCGGCCTTAGAAGGAGGCATCACAATGCGCCGCAAGACATTTGACGTGCTGGTCAGCGTGGGCGGGCTGGTTCTTGCCGCCGTCCTGCTCGTCGCGGGCGGCCTGCTGGTGTGGGGGTACTCGTTTGCTAACGGGCAAGTCCACGACCAGCTCGCCGCACAGAAGATCGTGTTCCCCACCACCAGCAACCCGGAGTTCAAGGCGCTGCCCGCCTCGGATCAGGCCGCCATGGGCGCCTACGCCGGCCAGCTGATGACCACCGGCGCGCAGGCCAAGACCTACGCCGACCATTTCATCGCGGTCCACCTGGGTGAGTTCGGCCACGGCAAGACCTACTCCCAGCTGTCCGCCGAATCGCTGGCCGCGCCGAAGAACGTCGCGCTGGCCCAGCTGGTCCAGACCGTCTTCCGCGGCACCACGCTGCGCTCGATGCTGCTGGAGGCCTACGGGTTCTGGCAGATCGGCCAGATCGCCCTGTTCGGCGCGATCGCGTCCTTCACCGGGCCGGCCTGCTGCTCATCCTGTCCATTGTGGGCCTGGCCCACGGCAGCCGGGTTCCCGCCGAGAAGGAAGTCCTCACCACCACCGCCCACCCCACCGCCGCCACCGTCTGAGCGGCCCAGCCACCACCCGGCCGGCCAGGACCACAGGTCCCGGCCGGCCGGCCCATGCGCCCCGGCCGGGAGATCTCTTCCCTACGGCGGGACCAACGTCCCACTGGCCGGTGACCGACATCCCCTGTCGGCCGCACCCCTGGCTGATTCATTCTGTGGCAGTCACTAGTTTTTCCGGGCCTGCCGCTATGGAGAGAGTGCAATGAACCCGCTGCCCGTGCACATAGCTTCCGCACCAATTAACCTTGACCAGCCCGGCACCTATCTGCACTGGTCCATCTTCACCGTCTCGGTCGCGAACCTGGCGCTCATCGCGGTCATGGTGGTGATCTTCGGGGTGGCCCTGATCCTGCCGTTCCCCAAGGGCCGCACGTATCCCCCCGTTCCCGAGCCGGCCGGCCCGGACAGCCACGCCTACGACGGCGCGGACGAGGACCGGGACATGTGGACGAACAAGACCCGCCGGCTCGCCACCCGGCTCCTGCCGCCTGGCAAGCTGCTGCCGGACCGGCAGCCGGCCTACGTGCGGTCCTGGGTTTACGTGTTCGGCGTGGCCAGCCTGGCCGCGTTCGGCGTGGCCGTGGTGTCCGGCTTCGCGCTCGCCCTGGGCGGCCCGGACTGGTGGCACTACAACCCGGTCGGGCATTTCTTCAACAGCCTGCACCTGTGGAGCGTCGAGCTGTTCATGGCCATGCTGGTCATCCACTTGTGGGGCAAGTTCTGGATGGCGGCCTGGCGCGGCAAGCGGGCCTGGACCTGGATCACCGGCGTGGTCGCGTTCGTGGCCTCGGTGCTCGAGTGCTTCACCGGGTACGTGTCGCAGCAGAACTTCGACTCCCAGTGGATCTCCACCAGCGGCAAGGACGCGTTCAACTCGGTCGGTGTGGGCGCGTTCTTCAACGTGATGAACTTCGGCCAGATGCTGATGTGGCACATCGTGCTGCTGCCCATCGTGCTGACCGCGATTATTGGGGGGCACATCCTGCTGGTCCGGGTCCGCGGCGTCTCGCACCCGCTGCCCGCCACCATTCGCACCCCGGGCCGGGGCACGGCCCGGCTGCGCCGCCGGGCCATGGCCACCGCGGACGCGGCCCCGTGGCGCGGCGCGACCCGCCGCTACGACATCCTCAAGGAAGGCACCATCGCCGGGGTGATCGTGCTGGCCCTGACGCTCGGCCTGGCCGCCCTGCTGTCCTCGCCGGACGTCCCGTCGCTGTCCGTGCAGACCTGGGCCCGGGTGGCCCCGGCCGACTTCCTGGCCACCGCGGCGACCGAGCTGAACGGCACCAGCGAGACCGCCACCTACGGCCCGCCGTACAACAACCAGAACGGCAGCACGCAGAGCCTGCTGTTCGCCCCGGCCAAGATCACCGGAGTGACCCAGCCGATCAACGCCGCGCAGGACTTCGTGCTCTCCCCGCTGGCCGCGGACGCGGTGGGGAACCCGAGGCTGGGCGCCGCGCTGGCCGTCTACCGCGCCGCCTCCCCGGCCCAGCAGCTCAAGTGGGCCAACGCGTACGCCAACGCGGTGACCAAGGTGAAGTTCGTGGGTAGCGTGCCAGTGGTCCCGGCCGCGGCTGACGGGCCGGTCCCGGTCATGCTGGCCAACGAGCTGACCATGGCGCGCAGCGGCGCGCTGGACGCCGACCTGCTGGCCAAGCAGTCGTTCTACGGCACCAACTTCACCCGGCCGCTGCTGTTCATCGAGGACGGCGCGACCTTCGTCAACCAGGCCACGGCCATGCACCTGTCCGGCGCGCAGTGGGGCGTGATGAATGAGACCGGGAGTTACCCCGGCCAGCCCTGGCTGTGGCTGTACACGCTGTGGTACCAGGTCCCCGGCTGGACCAACTCGGCCAACATCGACATGATCGCCATCTACATGACCGGGGTGGCCACGATCCTGCTGCTGCTGGTGCCGTTCATCCCCGGCCTGCGGGACATCCCGCGGCTGATCCCGGTGCACCGGCTGATCTGGCGGGGCTGGAAGGAGCCGTCCACCGACTCCGGGCCGCCCCCGGCTGACGCATCCGGCCCAGTCGGCACGGCCACCGCTGGCAAGTCCTGACTCCCGTGACCAGCCCCGGGCGCTCGGTGCCCGGCATATTCCCGAGGAGAGGGAACAATGAAATCCGCCGTAGTCCGTGAGTTCGGTGCCCCGCTGGTGATCGAGGACCGGCTCATCCCCACCCCTGGGCCCGGCCAGGTGGTGATCCGGGTCGAAGCGACCGGGCTGTGCCACACCGACATCCATGCCGCGCACGGCGACTGGCCGGTCACCCCGAAGCCGCCGTTCGTGCCCGGGCATGAGGGCGTCGGCATCGTTCACGCGGCCGGGCCGGGCGTGACCGCCCCCGAGGTGGGGCAGCGGGTGGCGGTGCCCTGGCTGGGTTACGCGTGCGGCTCCTGCGAGTACTGCCTGACCGGCTGGGAGACGCTGTGCAAGCAGCAGCAGAACACCGGCTACTCGGTCGATGGTAGTTTCGCCGAGTACTTCACCGCCCCGGCCGCATTCGCCGCATTGGTGCCGGACGGCATCGACCCGGTCAACGCCGCACCGCTCACCTGCGCGGGCGTGACGACCTACAAGGCGGTCAAGGTCGGCAACGTGCGGCCCGGCGACCTGGTCGCTGTCTCCGGCATCGGCGGCCTCGGCCACCTGGCCGTGCAGTACGCCAAGATCTTCGGCGGCACGGTGGCGGCCATCGACATCACCGACGAGAAACTCCAGCTGGCCAGTGAGCTGGGCGCGGACCTGGTGATCGACGCTCGCGCCGAGGACCCGGCCTCGATCCTGCAGGCGCACGGCGGGGCCAAGGTAGCCATCGGGCTGGCCGTGGACGACAAGTCGTTCGCCGCCGCGTACGCGGGCCTGGGCCGCGGTGGGCGGCTGGTGCTGGTCGCCCTGCCGGCCGGGGGCAACCTGCAGATCCCGGTGTTCGACACGGTGCTGAACGGCACGTCGGTGATCGGCTCGATCGTCGGCACCCGGGCCGACCTGGCCACCGTGTTCAACCTGCACCGGCTGGGCCGCACCCGCGTGGTGACCGACACCCGGCCGCTCGGCTCGGTCAACGAGTGCATCGACGAAGTGCTGCACGGCAAGGCCCGGGCCCGCATTGTGCTGCTGCCATAAGGCCGGTCCCGGTTCAGGGCTGCGGCGCACTTCCTACCTGGGAGAGATGCGCCGCGGCCTCATTTGACGGCGGCTGCCCGGATGAACATAATTCCCCCAAAGCGCCCAGCGCGCCCAGGACGTAGCCCGGCAGCGTGGCTACCTCTGTCACTCGTGGCAGCAGGAGTCAGCCGTGCTCGAAATGGAAACCGACGGCCCCCCGGCCGGTGCCGCCCCGGGCGTACCTCTCCCCGGCCCGCTCCCCGCGCCGGATCGCGATGTCCTCGACAGCGCCCGCGCCCGCCTCGCCCCTGGCCGCAGCCGGCCCGGCTACGCCAGGCACGCCGCCGGTCCGGCCGGCCCGCGGCATCTCCCCCGCCCGCTGGACGACCTGCGGGCCGCCAGCGCGGTGGCACAGACGCCGGGGCCGCCGGGCCAGCGGCCCGCCGAGCCGCTCGATGTCGGCGCGGCGCTGGTGCTGCTCTGCAACGTCCGCCTGTATGTCAACCGGCTGGAGGCCAGCCTGCTGGACCTGGCCCAGCAGGCGGACATGAGCTGGGACCTGATCGCCGCCATCATCGGCATCCCGGCGGCCCAGGCCCAAGACCGCCTGCTGGCCCTGCACAGCCGGCCGGAACCGCAATGACGCACGCGCTCGCCAGGACGCCTTACCGGGGCGGCGTCCTGGGAGGACCAGGCAGGCGGCCGGTTTGAGCTGGCCCGTCGGCGGCAGATAACCAGGCAGCCGCCGGCTGCCAGCCGGCCTGACCAGGCCGAGAGGAGGACATGTTGGTTGCCCATGAGAAGCCCGCCGCACTGCCCAGCGAGCGCTACGACGACCTGCTCGAGTCGCTAACCGAGCTGGGCCGGACGCTGGCTGAAGACGAATCGGTCCAGGAAACCCTGGGCAGCATCCTCACCCTGGCTACCCGGCTCGTCCCGGGCTGCCACGCGGCCAGCGTCACCGTCCTGGACGAGGACGGGAAGCCGGCCACGGTGGCGGCCACCGATGCGGAACAGGAGGAAATGGACCGCCGCCAGTACCTGCTGCGGGACGGGCCCTGCATGGACGCGGCGCGGCGGCAGCAGATCACTAGCTGGAGCATGAGCGAGGCCGAGCAGCGCTGGCCGGACTTCACCCTGCTGGCCGAAGACATGGGGCTGCACAGCTACCTCGCCGCCGGGCTGGGCCTGGGCGGCCAGCGGCTGGGGGCGCTGAACCTGAGCAGCCGCGGCGCGGACGGTTTCGACCGGCTGGATGAGGGGCTGGTGGCGCTGTTCGTCCCGCTCGCGTCGGCGGCCATCGTGACCGTGAGCCGCTACCAGCAGGCCCGGGAGCTGGCCGCCCAGCTCAACCAGGCGCTGTCCTCGCGGGCGGTCATCGACCATGCCATCGGCATCATCATGGCCGAGTCCAAATGCCCGGCTGGCCAGGCGTTCGCCGCGCTGCGACGGGCGTCGAACAACCGCCGGATGAAGCTCCGCGAGCTGGCCATGGAGATCGTGACCCGGGTCGGCGGGCAGGTCCCCGCCGAAGACGCCCGGGAGGCTTAGCGCAGCCCGGGGGCGGGCCGCCGGCCGGCCAAGTACGATTCCCGGCAGATGCACAGCGATATGATCCGCGATCCACCCGGCGAGCCGGCCGACCTGACCCGGGCCGAGGCAGGGCTATCGGTGCTGGCCGAGGCGTGGCAGCGCGCCGTCGAGCAGCTGGGCTCCGTGACACCGCCCGCCCAGCTGCGCGCGCTGCTCATCGTCGACGGGGCCGGCACCATGAACCTGACCAGGCTGGCCCGCATGCTGGGCGCCTCGACATCGGCCACCAGCAAGCTGTGCGACCGGCTGGTGGCCGCGGGCCTGCTGGCCCGCGGGCCCGCCGCGTCCAGCAGGCGGGAGATCACGCTGGGCAGCACCGAGTCCGGGCACCGGGTGGCGCAGTGGGTGCGGGAGCAGCGCCGGGCCGCCCTGGACCGGACGCTGGCCTCGCTCAGCCCGGAGGGCCGCCGGGACCTGGCCCGCGGGCTGGCCGAGCTGGCCCGCCTGGTTTAGCCCTGCCTGTCAGCTGCCCTCGGCGGCTAGCTGGACGGACAGGCCGAGCATCTTGGCCCGGGTGGCCTGCAGCCGCCCGGCCGCCTCGGCCAGCATCCGCCGGGTGAGTTCATAGCCGAACGCCGCATCCTCGTCGCAGCTGCGGCGGACCGCCGCCGCGTCGAACTCGAAGGCCTCGGTGGGCTGCACGGCCACCGCCCCGAACTGCCACGGGGCGGGAGCCAGGAACCAGGACAGCCCGATCAGCTCGCCGCGGCCCAGCGTCGTCACCACGATGTGCTGGCGCCCGGGCGCGTCGCAGTCCAGTGCCACCTGACCCGCCCGGATCAGCCAGAACTGGCGGGGCATCTCACCCACCGCGAAGAAGCGGTGACCGGCGGGCACTCTGGCCAGCGTGGCGACCGCAGCCAGCCGGGCCAGCTGATGCTCAGGCATGCCACGAAGGAACTGGTGATCCGCGAGTGCGGCGGGCGTCACCTGGGTCGGGGCCATCGCGATCCCCCTGTCCCTGGAGCGGGCGGTCCCCAGCACCCCAGTCTGCTGCGGCACCGCCCGGCCCGCCACCGGCGGACGGCAGGCCCGCCCGGGACCTTGGTCCCGGATCCACCCAGACCCCGCAGGTTGCCGTTCTGCCCCGTCAGTTAGGGCCCACCGGGCCTGCCGGCCGGGACTTTGGTCCCTATCCCCCTGAAGCGGGCCGGCTGGATAGTGTCGCTCTAGCCCGGCGCGCACAGCCGGCCGGCAGGAGGTACCGGGACCATGACTGCGCTGCGGCAAATGCAAGCGCTGCCCCGGGCAGATTCGCTACGGCTGCTGAGCAGCGTGTCGCTGGGCCGCGTGGTGTTCACCCACCTGGCCTTGCCAGCCGTCCGGCCCGTCAACCACGCCGTGGACCGCGATCGGATCATCATCCGGGCTTACCTGGGCACGGCGATCGGTGCCGTGCTGGGCGGGCGGCCGGACACGATCCTGGCCTACGAGGCCGACCTCATCGACCCGGACATCCACCTGGGCTGGAGCGTGATCGTGGTGGGCCGGGCCAGCCGCCTCACCGAATCGGCCGAGACGGCCCGGTACCGGGACCTGCTGCGGCCCTGGGTGGCCGGCGGGCGGGATGACATCATCGCCATCCAGGCGGACATGGTGGACGGGTTCCGGCTGATCGAGACGCCTGTCTGAGCTCTGCTCAGCCGGCCGGGCGGTCCTGGGCCGCCACCTGCATCCGGTGGTACAGGCCACCGGCCCGGAGCAGGTCTGCGTGGCTGCCCCGTTCCGCTACCCGGCCGTGATCGAGCACCACGATTTCGTCCACCTGGTCCAGCCCGTCCAGGTCATGCGTGATGAGCAGGGTGGCCCGGCCACGCGTCTCGGCCAGCAGGTCCGCGGTGAGCGCCCGCCGGTTGTCCGGGTCGAGATGGGCGGTCGGCTCGTCCAGGACGAGCAGCGGCGGGTTGGCCAGCAGGGCCCGGGCCAGCGCGATGCGCTGCCGTTCCCCACCGGAGACGGCGGTGCCGCCCGGGCCGACCATGGTGTCCCAGCCGGCCGGCAGGGACTGGATCCAGCTCAGCAGCCGGGCCCGGGCGGCCACATCGTCCAGCTCCTGCTGGCTGGCTTCTGGCCGGGCCAGCCGGATGTTGTCCGCGATGGTGGTGTCGAACAGGTGCGGATCCTGGGCGCAGCCACTGATCACCGTACGCACGTCGGCCGCCGAAAAGCGGCTCAGGTCGGCGCCGTCCAGGGTGGCCGTGCCACCGGCCAGGTCGATGAACCGCAGCAGCACCGCGACCACGGTCGACTTCCCGGACCCGCTCGGGCCGATCAGCGCCACCCGCCGGCCGGGGGGCAGGTCGAGGTCCACCCCGTCGATGGCCAGCGGCCCGCCCGCCTCATAGCGGACCTGGGCGCCGCGCAGCGCCACCCGCACTGGGCCGGCCGGCAGCGGCTGCGGCGCGGCCGGCTCGGCCACCGGGTCCGGCGCGTCCAGCACCGCACCGACCCGGGCCGCGCTGGACCGGGCCTGGCCGAGCTGGATGGCCGCGGCGGGCAGCCCGGTCACCGCTTCGAAAGCGGCCAGCGCGGTCAGCGTGACCACGGCCAGCGGCACCCGGGTCAGCGTACCGGCGCCGACGGCGGCCACGCCGAGCATCAGCACCCCCCACAGCGTCAGTCCGGCCACCGCCTGGGACAGCCCGCTGCCCAGGGCGGCGCCCGCCGCGCTGCCGCGCGCCAGCCTGGTCAGCTCGAGGTCAGCGTCGTCTGCGGCGGCCAGCGCGGTGTCCTGGGCACCGGCCGCGTGCAGATCGGCCGACCCGGTCAGCAGGTCGGTGACCCGGGCGGCCAGCTCGCCACGGGCCGGCGCGGTCCGCCGGCCCGCGTGCCGGGCCCGGATCGCGGCCAGCCAGGGCACGGCCAGGCCGGCCAGCAGCAGCCCGGCGGCCAGTACCAGCCCGGCCGGGGCCAGGATCAGGGCCGTCACCGCAGCCGCCGCCACCCCGACCAGGAACGCGGTCAGCGGCGGGGCCAGCCCGCGGATGAACAGGTCCTGGGTCGCGTCCACATCGGACACCAGGCGGGCCAGCAGATCGCCGGAGCGGAAATCACGCAGCCCGGCCGGGGCCAGCCGGGCCAGCTTCCGGTAGACCCGGACCTGGACGTCGGCCAGCACCCGGAACGCCGCGTCGTGCGAGGCCAGCCGCTCGACATAACGGAACACCCCGCGGCCGACCGACAGCCCGCGGACGGCCACCACCGCGACCGAAATAGCCACGATGTTGGGGTGCAGCGAGGCCCGGGCCAGCAGGAACCCGGACGTAGCGAGCAGGGCGACAGCACAGCCGGTGGACGCCGCACCAGCCAGCACGGCCAGCACCAGCTGGCCGCGCAGCGGCCGGGCCAGCCGGAGCAGCCGGCGCAGCGGATGCGTGCCGCCCGGCGCCGGGACACCGGCCGCGGTCATGACGGCACCGCCAGCGTGCCCGCCCCGGGCACGGTGCCGAAGCAGCCGGTGGCCAGCACCAGACGGCCCTGATCGAGCAGGATCGTCCGGCTGGCGTCACCGGACCAGCCCATCCGGTGTGTTACGAGCAGCACGGTCCGACCCGCCATCAGCCGCTCGATCGTGTCCATGATCTGCCGGGCGGTGATCGGGTCCAGGTGCGCCACCGGCTCGTCGAGCAGCAGCAGTGGGGCATCCCGGAGGAACGCCCGGGCCAGCGCGATCCGCTGCCGCTGGCCCGCGGACAGCCGGGTACCGCGCTCCCCGAGCGGGGTGCCGTAGCCGCCCGGCAGCGCCCCGATGAACTCCGCGGCCCCGGCCGCGGCCGCGGCCTGCTCGATGTCCGCCGCCGTGGCGTCCGGCTGGCCGAGCGCGATGTTGCTGGCCACCGTCCCGTCGAACAGGTGCGGATGCTGCGGCACCCAGGCGATCTGCCGTCGCCAGGCGGCCACATCGACACTCGCGATGTCCACCGCGCCCACCCCGTCGCCGTCCCGGCTGACCGTGATCCGGCCGTCGGCCGGCTCGGTGAACCGCAGCAGCAGCGCCAGCAGGGAGCTCTTCCCGGCGCCGCTGGGCCCGGACACCGCGATCCGGTCACCGGGCCGGATCGAGCAGGACACGTGATCAAGGGCCGCGCGCGGCCGGCCGGGATAAGCCACGGTGATGGCGTTCAGCCTGATGGTGCCGTAGCGCAGGTCGGGCGGGACCGGCGCCGCGGCGCCCAGCCCGGCCGGGACCGGGACGCTCCCCTGGAGCGGCGTGTCCAGGATGTCGCACACCCGGCCGGCCGCGGTCACGCCCTCCATGCTGGCGTGGAACTGGGTGCCGACCGCGCGCAGCGGCAGGTAGGCCTCGGGGGTGAGCAGCAGCACCAGCAGCGCGGTCTGGTAGCTGACGTGCCCGGCCAGCAGCCGCAGCCCGATCTCGACCGCGACCAGCGCGGTGGCCAGCGCCGCCGACAGCTCGAGCACCAGCGAGGACAGGAATGCTATCCGCAGCGTGGCCATGGTGGCCGAGCGGTGCGCGTCGGTGACGTCCCGGATCACGTCCGCCTGGGCGTCGGCCCGGCCGAACAGCTTGAGCGTGGGCAGCCCTTCCACCACGTCCAGGAAGTGGCCGCCCAGCCGGGCCAGCAGCTGCCACTGGCGCTGCGTCTTGGCCCGGGTCTGCAGCCCGACCAGCACCGCGAAGACCGGGATGAGCGGCAGCGTCACCGCGATGACCAGGGCGGAGATCCAGTCGGCCAGGGCCACCCGGATCAGCACCGCGACCGGGACCAGGAAAGTCAGCACGAGCTGGGGCAGGAAGCGCGCGAAGTACGGGTCGAGCGCGTCCAGCCCCCTGGTCGACACGGCGGCCAGCTCACCGGTCTGCTGGCCGCCCAGCCAGGCCGGGCCGAGCCGGACCACGTGCGCGGTCAGCTTGCGGCGGAGCTGGGACTTGACCGCGGCGGCACCGCGCAGCGCGGCGATCTCCCCGCCGTAAGCGGCCACCGCGCGGGCGGCCAGCACGGCCAGCAGCACACCCAGCGTGGTAGCCAGCGCCACCACGCCGGTACCGGCCGCCGCGCTGGCCAGGGCGTGCGCCAGCAGTCCAGCCTGGGCCAGGATCAGCCCGGTGGTGACCAGGCCCAGAGCCACCACTACCGCGAGGTAGCCCCGGGCCGCCGCGGCGTAACGGAGCAGCCGCGGGTCTACTGGCCTCATGGAGCGCTGGGGGCGTGCGTGACCGGGCCGGCCGCGGGCGGGGTGAGCGGCGCACCGGTGACCCGGCGCCGGAAGACCCAGCCGGCCCAGCCCGGGCAGGCCAGCACCACCGGGGTGAAGATCAGGGCGACCCAGGTCATCACGGTGAGAGTGTAATGCGACGACGACGCATGGTGGGCGGTGCGGCGGGACGCCCCAAGTGGATCTTCGTACGGCCGTTCAGGGTGAGACGTTCGCGCCCGGCGGCCCAGGACGTTGGTCACCCGCCGTGGCCGCCTGCCGGGGCCTAATGGCCCGGCGGACTGGGACGTCGGCCCAGTGCCGGGCGCCGCCGGCCGGGCCCAACCTGGAAGCGAGCAGTAAGCATCGGGGAACTCCGCGCATCCCAGCCCGTGACCCGGGCGCCGACGCTGGGAGGGACACGGCATGAAAGCCGAGGTGGGTGACCGGTTGGTCACCGAAGGCGCCGAGGGGGAGCGGGAGTGCCTGATCATTCGCCTGCAGCACGCGGATGGCTCGCCGCCCTATGTGGTCCGCTGGCTGTCCGACGGGCACATCGCGCTGGTCTTTCCCGGGCCGTACACCCGGCTGGTGCACGCGATAGCCCCGCCGGGCCGGGATGAGATGCCACCCCACGGGTAGTGAGGGCGGCCTCGGAGCTCACCGACCGGTACTGCCTGGAGTCGCTGATCGCGGTCGGCGGCATGGGCGAGGTGTGGCGGGCCGTGGACCAGGTACTGGACCGGCAGGTAGCGGTCAAGCTGCTGCGGCCGGAGTACGTGCATGACCCGGTCACGGTGGCCCGGTTCGGCGCTGAGGCGCGTTACGTGGGCCGGCTGACCCATCCCGGCATCGCCCAGGTCTACGACTACGCGGAGGCCAGCCCGGCCAGCCCGGCCTACCTGGTGATGGAACTGGTGGATAGTTCATCCCTGGCCGCCGCGCTGGCGGCCGGGCCACTGCCGCCGCGGCGGACCGCGGACGTACTGGCGCAGGCGGCGCTGGCGCTGCACGCGGCCCACGGCAGCGGGGTGGTGCACCGCGACATCAAGCCGGGCAACCTGCTCATCGGGGCCGACGGCCGGGTGAAGGTGACTGATTTCGGCATCGCCCAGTCGCCGCAGGCCGCCAGCCTGACCAGCACCGGGTCACTGATCGGGACGATGGCCTACCTGGCGCCGGAACGGGCCGGCGGCCGGCCCGCCACCCCGGCCACCGACGTGTACGCGCTCGGCGTGGTGGGCTACGAGTGCCTGACCGGCCACCCGCCGTTCCAGGGCGAACCGCTGCAGGTCGCGCTGGCCCACCGGGACCAGCCGTTCCCCGGGTTCCCCGGCTGGTGCCTGGCTGAGCCGGAAGGGCCGGCCCTGGCCGCGCTCATCACGGACATGACGGCCAAGGACCCGGCCGCCCGGCCGTCCTCCGCGGCCGAGGTTGCGGAGCGCGCCCGGCAGATCCGGGACGGAGCCTCGCGCGCAGCGGGGCCTGGCCGGCCCGCCGGACCTGGCTGGCCCGCCGGACCCGGCTGGCCCGCCGGCCAGCCGGGACGCGGGCCAGTCCCGCAGGCGGACGGCCGGGGATTTCCAGCTACGCTGCCCAGCGCCGGGCGGCCGGGGCGCGAGCCATCGGGACACGGCGTGACCGGGCGCGAGCCGGGGCTGGCCGCCGTCGCGGGGCCGGGCACCGCGCGGCGGCGCCGCGTCCCGGGCCCGTGGGCCGGGGCCGTCCTGGCCGGGTGCCTGGTGGCCGGGCTGCTGGCCTGGTGGACGGCGGGCAGCCCGGGCCGCGCCCGAGCCCCGGCCACGCCGCAGGCCACCGCGTCACGGCCAGCCGCGGCCCGGACAGTCAGCGTCACGGTGGCCCTGGTCGGCCAGCCGCTGAGCACGGTCCGCCAGCAACTGCGCGGCTACGGCCTGCACGTCCTGGTCCGCCGGCAGCCGGATCAGGACACCAGGACGGGGACCGTGCTCCGGGTCAGCCCGACCGGCTTGCTGCCGGTCGGCCGGCCGGTGTGGCTCACGGTCGCGTTCAGCCCCGCTGCCCAGCCGGCCCGCGCCGCGCCGAGCACACCGGCCGGCCCGGCGGGGCCGGTCTCGCCCGGCAACGCGGGCACGCCGCGCGGCCGGGCCAAGCACGGCAAGGGGCCGCCACCTGGCCACGGCGGCACCGGCGACTGACCCGGTACCAGCCGGAAACAGGGCCGGCCCCGGCCGGAAACAGGGCCGTGTTCCCGGCCGGGGACACAGCCGGCCCGGCCGGGAACACAGCCGGCCCCGGCCGCGAACACAGCCGGCCCCGGCCGCGAACACAGCCGGCCCCGGCCGCGAACACGGCCGGTAACTGCCGCCCGGGGTGGCCGGGTTCTTCTCACCTGTCCGGTGCGGCTGATCCCGGCCGAGGGAGGGAAAAGCGTCCCTTTTGCGGGCCAAGTGAAAGTTGTGGCCACCGGCCGCCCCCGTACTGCTGTAGGTGGTGCGGCGGAAGGACCCGCTGAGAGACACGCCCGGCTCCGACCGCCCAGGCCCGGGGCAAACGCGGGCCGGCCGCTGCTGATGGGTGCCCGGCTTGCGGGCCGGCCGCCATCTGACTGGTGCCGCCAGGCGCACGACCGCGGGCTGGGCGTCAGTTGGCCGCGCGGTTAATAACAGGTGACCAGCCGCGCGCTCCCGGGTGCCAGGTCCGGAAACTGCTCGTCCAGACGGCCCGGAACGGGCTCGCCAGCGTGCGCCCGGGCGGCCCGCAAGCCATGATGGTGATGCACGCTTCCGGCGGCCCGGCAACGCGGCCAGGCAGGCTGAACCAGAACCCGGCCCGTGGGCGGCGGCTCCGGGGCCTTGGGCCCTCATCGCCGGCCATCCCCGCCAGCAGCTCTGGCCGCAGAGTCCCCGGGAGAACGAGGAGATACCACGTTGACTGCGCTCACCGCGCCGGGGTGCTCATACGCGCTGCTGGCCGACGGCACTACGATCACCATCCGGCCTGCCCGCCCGGACGATTTCGACCTAGTCAAGCGGCTGCACGACGAGATGTCCAAGGACAACCTGTATCTCCGCTTCTTCAGCATGAGCCGGTCCGCGGCCGAGCACGAGGCCCGCCGGGTGACCCGGGAGGACGACTCGCAGCACGGCGCGCTGCTCGGCTTCCTGGGCGACGAGCTGGTCGGCCTGGCCAGCTACGAGCCGGCCGGCCCGGCGGACACCGCGGAGGTCGCTTTCGTGGTGGCCGACAAGATGCACGACCGCGGGGTGGCCACACTGCTGCTCGAGCACCTGGTCTCGCTGGCCCGGGCGCACGGCGTGCGGATGTTCACCGCATCCACCCTGCCCGAGAACTCCGCCATGCTGCGGGTGTTCGCCGACGCCGGGCTGAGCGCGACGCGGCGGCTGGACGACGGCGTGGTCGAGCTGACCATGCCCATTCCGGGCAGCGCGGCGCTCGGCGAGTCCAGCACCTACCTGGACGCGGTGGCGGAGCGCGAGCAGCGGGCCGACGTGGCCAGCCTGGAGCCGCTGTTCGCGCCGCGGTCCGTCGCGGTGATCGGGGCCGGCCACCGGGCCAGCTCGATCGGCCGGTCCGTCCTGCTGAACATCCGCCACGCGGGGTTCACCGGCGTCGCTCTACGCGGTGAACCCGCACCGCATCGATATCGAGGGCATTCCCTGGGTGGCGTCAGCCAGCGCGCTGCCTGAGGCGCCGGACCTGGCCGTGGTGACGGTGCCAGCGGACGTTGTGCTGGACGTGGCCCAGGAATGCGGCAAGCGCGGCGCGCGGTCGCTGGTCGTGATCACCTCCGGACTGAGCGCGGCACAGTCGGCCAGCCTGCTGGGCACCTGCCGGCGCACCGGGCATGCGGCTGGTCGGCCCGAACTGCTTCGGCGTGGCGGTACCCAGCATCGGCCTGGACGCCACGTTCGCGGTGCACCACCCGGCACCGGGCCGGGCCGGGCTCGTGGTGCAGTCCGGCGGGCTCGGCGTGGCCCTGCTGGAGCACTTCTCCCGGCTGGGCATCGGCATCACCTCGTTCGCCTCGGTCGGCGACAAGATAGACGTGTCCGGAAACGACATGCTGCAGTGGTGGGCCGAGGACGGCATCACCCAGCTGGCCGTGCTCTACCTGGAGTCGTTCGGCAACCCGCGCAAGTTCGCCCGGACCGCGGCCCGGGTCGGCGCGACCATGCCGGTGCTCACCGTGCACGCCGGGCGCTCCGCGGTGGGCCAGCGGGCGGCGGCCTCGCACACCGCGGCCGCCGCCGCCCCGATGATCACCCGCCAGGCCCTGTTCGAGCAGGCCGGCGTGATCGCCACCACCACGTTCGGTGAACTGATCGACGCGGCCGTGCTGCTGGCCGCCCAGCCCGTCCCGACGGGCGGCCGGATCGCCATCGTGTCCAACGCGGGCGGGGCCGGCGTGCTGGCCGCCGACTCGTGCGTGGAGGTCGGCCTGTCCGTCGCCACGCCCAGCCACCAGGCCCAGGAACAGCTCACCGCGCTGCTTCCGCCGGCCTCGGCGGTGGGTGGCCCGATCGACACCACCGCCGCGGTGAGCGCCGAGGACTACGCGGCCACGCTCGGCATAGTGGCCCGGGACCGTGGCGTGGACGCGGTGCTGGCGCTGATCGTGCCGACCGCGGCCTCCGACCTGATCCCCGTGCTGACCACGGCCCGGCTGCCGGTCCCGCTGGCCGCGGTCATACTCGACCAGCCCCAGTCGGTGCGGCTGCTGCCCGGCGCCGATGACGGGCGCCCGGTGCCCGCCTACGCCTACCCGGAAAGCGCCGTCCGGGCGCTCAACCGGGCCGCCCGGTACGGCTCGTGGCGGGCCCGGCCCGCCGAGACCGTGCCAGAGCTCCCGGGCCTGCAGGTCGCCGAGGCCAGGGCGCTGATCGGGTCCTTCCTGGCGAAAATGCCCGGCGGCGGCTGGCTGCCCGGCGGCCGAGGCCGACCGGCTGCTGCGCTGCTACCAGCTGCCGATGGCGCCGTTCCGGCTGGTCACCACCCCGGACCAGGCGGCCACGGCCGCCACCGAGCTGGGTGGCTGCGTGGCGGTCAAGGGGGAGGTGGCTGGCCTGGTGCATAAAAGCGACGCGGGCGCCGTGCTGCTCGACGTGGACGGGCCGGACGCGGCCCGGGCCGCGTTCGGCGCGCTGGCCGAGCGGTTCGCGGGCAAGTTCTCCGGCGCGGTAATGCAGCCCATGATCAGCGGCGGCACCGAGGTCATCATCGGCGTGGTGCAGGAGCCGGTGTTCGGCCCGCTGGTCGTGTTCGGCCTGGGCGGGGTGGCCACCGATGTGCTCGACGACCACGCGGCCCGGCTGGCCCCGCTGACCACGTCCGACGCCGACAACATGATTCACTCGATCCGGGCCGCGCCGCTGCTGCTCGGCCACCGCGGCCAGCCGCCAGCGGACATCGTGGGGCTGCGCGACGCCCTGCTCCGGGTGTCCCGGCTGGCCGACGACCTGCCCGAGGTCACCGAGCTGGACCTGAACCCGGTCATCGCCCGCGCCGACGGGGTGACGGCGGTGGACGCCCGGATCCGGGTCACGGCGCGCGCACCGGCCGACCCGTTCCTCCGCCAGCTGCCAGTGCCCAGGCAGGGCGGAACCTGAGCCAATGGCCCTGCCAGCTGAGACCCGACCACGGCGCCGGCCGGGGCTCAGGCCCGTCATCCTGGCGAACGAGCAGCAGGCGCCGGAATGCTGACACCGGCACCGGGGGAAGGTTGACATATGGATGGGACAGACACCGTAGCTGGCCAGACGGCCGCCACCGGGGCCTCGGGCGCCGGGCGGCAGCCACTGCGGCCGGATGAACTGCGGCTCATCGACGCGTACTGGCGGGCGGCCAACTACCTGTCGGTGGGCCAGATCTACCTGATGAGCAATCCGCTGCTCCGCGAGCCGCTGCGGCCCGAGCACGTCAAGCCGCGGCTGCTGGGGCACTGGGGTACCACCCCCGGCCAGAACCTGCTCTACGCCCACCTGAACCGGGTGATCCGGAACTGGGACCTCAACATGATCTACGTGGCCGGGCCGGGCCACGGCGGGCCGGCCCTGGTCGCGAACACGTACCTGGAGGGCACGTACAGCGAGCTGTACCCGAGCGTCAGGCGGGACGAGGCGGGCATGGCCCATCTGTTCCGGCAGTTCTCGTTCCCTGGCGGGATCCCCAGCCACGTCGCACCGGAGACGCCCGGCTCGATCCACGAGGGCGGCGAACTGGGCTACTCGCTGGCCCACGCCTACGGTGCGGTATTCGACAACCCTGACCTCATCGTGGCGTGCGTGATCGGCGACGGCGAGGCGGAGACCGGCCCGCTGGCCACCAGCTGGCATTCCAACAAGTTCCTCAACCCGGCGCAGGACGGCGCGGTGCTGCCGATCCTGCACCTCAACGGGTACAAGATCGCCAATCCCACGGTGCTGGCCCGGATTCCCGGCCGCGAGCTCACCGACCTGCTGCACGGTTACGGATACGAGCTGCACGTCGTCGAGGGCGACGTCCCCGCGGACGTGCACCAGCAGCTCGCCGCCACCCTGGACGACGTGGTGCAGGAGATACACGAGATTCAGCGCCGGGCGCGCGAGGACGGGGACCTGACCCGGCCCCGCTGGCCGGCCATCGTGCTGAATACCCCGAAGGGGTGGACCGGCCCGAAGGTCGTGGACGGCGTCCAGGTCGAGGGGACGTTCCGGGCCCACCAGGTGCCGATCGCCGACGTCCGGGGAAACCCGGGGCACCTGGCCCAGCTCCAGGAGTGGATGCTCAGCTACCGGCCGGAGGAACTGTTCGACCACCATGGCACCCTGGCCGGCGAACTGGCCGAGCTGGCCCCGCATAGCTACCGGCGGATGAGCGCCAACCCGAACGCCAACGGCGGGCTGCTGCTCACCGGGCTGGACCTGCCGGACTTCCGCGACTACGCGGTCGAAGTGGCCAAGCCCGGGGCCACCCAGGCCGAGGCCACCCGGCTGCTGGGCAGCTGGCTACGGGACGTGATCAGGGCCAACCCCACCACGTTCCGGCTCTTCGGCCCGGACGAAACCAGCTCCAACCGGCTCGGGGACGTGTTCGAGGTCACCAACCGGGCGTTCGACGCCGAGATCCGGCCGGGCGACGACCACCTGGCCCCCGACGGCCGGGTGATGGAGGTGCTGTCCGAGCACCTGTGCCAGGGCTGGCTGGAGGGCTACCTGCTGACCGGCCGGCACGGGCTGTTCAACTGCTACGAGGCGTTCATCCACATCGTGGACTCGATGTTCAACCAGCACGCCAAGTGGCTCAAGGTCACCCGGACCATCCCGTGGCGGCGGCCGATCGCGTCGCTGAACTACCTGCTGTCCAGCCTGGTCTGGCGGCAGGACCACAACGGGTTCACGCACCAGGACCCGGGGTTCATCGACCACGTGGTCAACAAGAAGGCAGAGATCATCCGGGTATACCTGCCGCCGGATGCGAACTGCCTGCTGTCCGTGGGTGACCACTGCCTGCGCAGCCGGCACTACGTCAACGTGATCGTGGCGGGCAAGCAGCCCCAGCCGAACTGGCTGTCGATGGACGAGGCGGTCATCCACTGCACCCGCGGCGCCGGCATCTGGGAATGGGCCAGCAACGACCAGCCCGACGAGCCGGATGTGGTGATGGCGTGCTGCGGCGACGTGCCCACGCTGGAGACGCTGGCCGCGGTGGACCTGCTCCGGCAGCACCTGCCGGAGCTCAAGGTGCGTGTGGTCAACGTGGTCGACCTGATGCGGCTGGAGCCGGAGACCGAGCACCCGCACGGCATGTCCGACGCTGAGTTCGACGCGCTGTTCACCACCAGCCGGCCAGTGATCTTCGCCTACCACGGCTACCCGTGGCTGATCCACCGGCTCACCTACCGGCGGCACGGGCACCCGAACTTCCACGTCCGCGGTTACAAGGAGGAGGGCACCACCACCACGCCGTTCGACATGGTGATGCTCAACGACCTGGACCGGTTCCACCTGGTCATCGACGTCGTCGACCGGGTGCCGGGGCTGACCGCGCGGGCCGGCCACGTGCGCCAGCTGATGACCGACCGCAGGCTCGCCGCCCGCGCGTACACCCGGGCCGAAGGTGAGGACATGCCGGACATCAGGGACTGGGTGTGGCCGTACTAGACCCGATGCGGATCCTGGTCGTCAACGCCGGCTCGAGCAGCCTCAAGCTGAGCGTGCTGGATGCCGCCGACGACGTGGTCGGCGGCGCCGACCTGCCTGCCCTGGCCGGCCCGGGCGACATACCCGCGGTCGAGGCGGCCATCTCCGGGCTGCCCAAGGCGCAGGCAGTCGGCTGCCGCATCGTGCATGGCGGTACCCAGTACACCGCGCCCATCGTGGTCGATCAGCAGGTGCAGGACCGGCTGCGGGCGCTCACCGACCTGGCGCCACTGCACCAGCCCAAGTCACTCAGCGCGCTGCGGATCGTGCAGGCGATCCTGCCGTCGGTTCCCGTGGTGGCCTGCTTCGACACGGCGTTCCACGCCAGCCTGCCACCGGCGGCGGCCACCTACGCGCTGCCCGCGGAATGGCGCACAAGGTGGGCGCTGCGCCGGTACGGGTTTCACGGCCTGTCCCACTCGTACTGCTCCCGCCGGGCCGCCGACCTGCTCGGCCGGGCAGCTGGGCTGCGCCTGGTGACCTGCCACCTCGGCGCGGGGGCCTCGCTGGCCGCGGTGCACGACGGCCGCTCGGTGGACACCACGATGGGGTTCACCCCGCTGGACGGCCTGGTCATGGCCACCCGGTCCGGGGCGGTCGACCCGGGGCTGACGCTCTGGCTGGAGGAGCACGCCGGGATGCCGACCGCGGAGCTAGCCGCCGCCCTGGAGCACCGTTCCGGGCTGCTCGGCCTGGCTGGAACCGCAGACATGCGGGAGGTGCTGGCCCGGGCGGCCACCGGCGACGCCAGTGCCGAGCTGGCCCTGGGTGTGTTCCTGCACCGGCTGCGCGGGTCCATCGCGGCCATGGCGGCGGCCATGGCCGGGCTGGACGGGCTCGTCTTCACCGGCGGCGTCGGGGAGAACTCGCCGCAGGTGCGCGCGCTGGCCGCCGAAGGGCTCGGCTTCCTGGGCGTCAGCGTCGACCCGGAGCGCAACGCAGCCGGCCCGGCTGACCGCGAGATCGGCCGCCACGGGGCGGCGGTCAGGTCACTGGTCATCGCGGCCCGCGAGGACGTCGAGATCGCGCACCAGGTCCGCGCCGTCCTCGGCTAACCGCTACACGCGCACCAGCACCAGCCCCAGCCCCAGCCCCAGCCCCAGCCCCCGGACGGGCCAGCCGCACTGTTCACGTGGATGGTGCGCGAGGTGCCCGTTTCGTCCCGCTCTGGGCGAGCCGGGGACGTGAATAGTAGGCCCCGGGCGCGGGCAACACGCTTGCGGCACTCAGTTGACATCAACTCAAAAGTGAGGGTAACTTTCTTTTTAGAACAGCTACCAAGTAACGGCGAGTGAATCGAGGGTGGTGGCCATGAGCGCTTCGGATACCCGCAAGTGGTGGGCCCTGGTGGCAATCGCGGCGAGCGTGCTCGTGGTCGGGCTCGACCTGACCGTGCTCAGCCTGGCGCTGCCGGTGCTGTCCGCCCAGCTGCACGCCTCCACCACTGACCTGCAGTGGTTTTCCGCTGCCTACAGCCTGGTGCTGGCCGCGGCGCTGCTGCCGGCCGGCCTGATCGGCGACCGGATCGGCCGGAAGAAGCTGCTGCTGGTCGCCCTGGTGCTGTTCGGCGTCAGCTCCGCGGCGTGCGCGTTCTCGCGTACCCCGGCCGAGCTGATCGCGGCCCGGGCGGTGCTGGGACTCGGCGCCGCGGCCATCCTCCCGATGTCCATCGCCGTGCTGCCGGTGCTGTTCACCGACGAGGAGCGCCCGCGGGCCATCGCGGTCATCATGGGCGCAACGTTCATCGGCTTCCCGATCGGCCCGCTGCTCGGTGGCTGGCTGCTAGACAACTTCTGGTGGGGCTCGGTCTTCCTGATCAACGTGCCGGTCGTGGTGCTCGCGCTGCTGGCCGTAGTCCTGCTGATGCCGGAGTCCTACGGTGCCCGCACCACCAGCTTTGACATCCCTGGGATCGCCCTGTCCAGCCTCGGCCTGGCCAGCCTGACCTACGGCTTCATCAAGGCGGGCCAGGATGGCTGGGGCGACACCACGGCCGTGGTCACGATGGTGGCCGGGGCCGTGCTGCTGGTGGCGTTCGTGGCCTGGGAGCGCTGGATCACCCGCCGCGGCGGCCAGCCGCTGATCCAGCTGGCGCTGTTCCGCTCCGCGGGGTTCACCTGGGGCACCGTGCTGACCACGTTCGTGTCCTTCGCGATGTTCGGCATCCTGTTCGCGATGCCGCAGTACTTCCAGGAAGTGCTGGGCTTCGATTCGTTCGGCAGCGGGCTGCGGATACTCCCGCTGATCGGCGGGATGGTGCTCGGCATGCTGGCCGGCACCCGGCTGCAGACGGCGCGCAAGGCGGCGGACGGCGAGCCGGCCAAGGCCGCTCCGCTCGGCGCCAGGCCACTGGTCACGGCCGGTTTCGCGGTGATGGCGGCGGCTCTGGCGGTGGGCGCGGCCACCCGGGTAACCAGCGGCACCGGGTTCGCCCTGAGCTGGTTCGCGGTGGCTGGCCTGGGCCTCGGCCTGGCCCTGCCCGCGGCCATGAACGCCGCGCTGGGCGCGCTGTCTACCGAGCGCAGCGGCTCCGGCTCGGCGCTGATCACCGCCCTGCGCCAGGTCGGCGCGACGATCGGGGTCGCGGTGCTGGGCACGGTGCTGCTGTCCGGCTACCGGAGTCACCTCAGCCTGGGCCACCTGCCCGCGGTAGCGGCGGACGCGGCGCGCAGCAGCGTGGCCGGCGGGGTCGCGGTGGCGCACGCCGTGGGCTCACCGGCCCTGCTCGTCATGGTCCGGGCCGCCTACGTGCATGGCCTGGACGTCATGCTCGCGGTGTGCGCGGTCATCGCCCTGGCCAGCGCTCTGCTCGCGCTCCTCTTCCTGCCCCGCCGCACCGTGACGCCGGCCGCCGCGCCCGCTGCCCCGGCGACGCCGGCAGCCCCGGCGGCCCTGGCGGTCCCGGCCGGCCAGGTGCCGCCCGAGCTGGCCACGGACGGCACCGGCCTGCCCGGCATGGCCGCAGGTGACGGCGCCGCGCGGCCGGTCGCCACCGGGCCGCATTCCGGGCAGAATCAGGGTCATGACCGAGACCGGCACCACTGACCGGCCCGCTGGGCTGCGGGAACGGAAGAAGGCCAAGACGCGGGCCGCGATCCGCGAGCACGCGTTGCGGCTGTTCGCCGAGCAGGGCTACGCCGGCACCACGGTCGAGCAGATCGCCGACGCGGCCGAGGTCTCCCCGGCCACGTTCTACCGGTACTTCCCGACCAAGGAAGACGTGGTCCTGCAGGACGACCTGGACGTGCTGGCGTTCGGCGAGTTCGAGTCACAGCCCGCCGAGCTCAGCCCGCTGGCGGCGGTGCGCGCTGCGATGGCGGCGGCGCTGCCCAAGTTCACCGCGGAAGAACGCCAGCGGTTCCAGGCGACGACCGCGCTCACCCTCGCGGTGCCGGAGATCCGGGCCCGCGCGATCGACGAGTTCGCCCGCACCATCGACGTGTTCGCCGCCCTGCTGGCCCGCCGGGCCGGCCGGGACCCGGGCGATTTCGCGGTGCGGACCATGGCCGGCGCGATCTTCGGCGTGATCATGGCCATTGCCCTGCCCGTCCTGGACCAGGGGCCGGTCGAGATCGATGACCTCTTCGCCCTGATCGACCAGGGCCTGGCCGGACTGGAGGCCGGCCTGGTCCTGGTCGACCGGCTCAGCGCACCGGCTCAGCGCACCCCGCGCGGGCGGAACTGGACGCTGATCCGCGGGCCGGTGGGCCGGGCTGTCTTGGGCACCGCGTGCTCCCAGGTGCGCTGGCAGCTGCCGCCCATCACCAGCAGGTCGCCGTGGCCCAGCTCGTGCCGCAGGGCCGGGCCGCCGCCCCGGGGCCGGAGCAGCAGGGCCCGGGGCGTGCCCAGCGAGACGATGGCGATCACGGTGTCCTCGGTGGCGCCGCGGCCGATCCGGTCGCCGTGCCAGGCCACGCTGTCCCGGCCATCGCGGTACAGGCACAGCCCGGCGGTGCACAGCGGCTCGCGCAGCTCCGGCCGGTAGTGCGCGGTCGAGCGCGTCCCGCGCAGCCACCAGCGCGGGATCGGGCAGCGGCTCATCCTCCCCGTAGAAGCAGAGCAGCCGGGGCACGTCCACCACGCGCTCGTACATCCGGCGGCGTTCCCCGCGCCACGGGACGGTCTCGCTGAGCCGGTCGAACAGTACCCCGGCACCGGTCATCCAGCCCGGCCGGATGTCCACCCAGGCACCGTGGGCCAGCGTGGCCCGGCGCACCGACCGGCCCAGCGGCCCGGGGCCGGCTCGTCAGCCAGGTCGAGCAGCGATCCCTGCAGAGCACCGTCCATACCGCGAGCATACAAAACTTCTCAAATATTTGTTCGAGCGCGGATCGGGCGGCCGGCGCCACGTCGGCGGCTGGGAGCCGTAGGGTGATCCCGTGGCAGGCCGAGAACTGAGCGAGATCATGGAAGCGGGCTGGGCGGCGGCGCTGGCGCCGGTCGCGGACCAGATCAGCGCGATGGGCGACTTCCTCCGCGCCGAACTGGCGGCCGGCCGCCGTTACCTGCCCGCGGGCGACAAGGTGCTGCGGGCGTTCCAGCAGCCGCTGAGCGACGTGCGGGTGCTGATCGTCGGCCAGGACCCGTACCCGACCCCGGGGAACCCGGTCGGGCTGAGCTTCTCGGTGGCACCGGATGTGCGCCGCCTGCCACCCAGCCTGATCAACATCTTCCGCGAGTACACCGCCGACCTGGGCTACCCGGCGCCAGCCAACGGCGATCTCAGCCCGTGGGCCGAGCGCGGTGTCCTGCTGCTGAACAGGGTGCTCACCGTGCAGCCCGGGCACCCCGGCGCGCACCGGGGCAAGGGCTGGGAACAGGTCACCGACCAGGCTATCCGGGCCCTGGCCGCCCGGCAGACGCCGCTGGTGGCCATTTTGTGGGGGCGCGACGCCCGGAGCCTGGCCCCGCTGCTCGGCCGTGTCCCGCTGATCGAGTCGGCCCACCCGAGCCCGAACTCAGCCGACCGCGGCTTCTTCGGCTCCCGCCCGTTCAGCCGGGCCAACGCGCTGCTCGAGCAGCAGGACGCCAGCCCTGTCGACTGGGAACTGCCCTAGCCGGTCGCGCCCGGCCCTGGCGGGAATGTTGAGAGGTCAACTAATGTTGGCCTAGGCACCTGGCCAGCGACCTGCCATAGAGGACTGGCCAGCAACCTGCCACAGAGGAGATGCCATGCCTGCGGTGACTGTCGAGGACATCCTGGTCCTGCCGCGCGTCGCGGAGCCGGACGCCGCCACGGCGCCCGAGCGCCCGGTGCTGTCGGTCACGACCGCCCCGTCCGGGTTCGAGGGTGAAGGCTTCCCGGTCCGCCGCGCGTTCGCCGGCGTGGACCTGGCCCGGCTGGACCCGTTCATCCACATGGACCAGATGGGTGAGGTCGACTACGCGCCGGGCGAGCCCAAGGGCACGGCCTGGCACCCGCACCGCGGCTTCGAGACCGTCACGTACATCATCGACGGGGTGTTCCGGCACCAGGACTCCAACGGTGGCGGCGGGCTGATCACCAACGGTGACACCCAGTGGATGACCGCGGGCGGCGGCATCCTGCACATCGAGGAGCCGCCCGAGGAACTGGTGCTGAGCGGCGGCTTGTTCCACGGCTTCCAGCTCTGGGTCAACCTGCCCCGGCGGCTCAAGATGAGCAACCCGCGCTACCAGGACATCCGGGCCCAGCAGGTGTCGCTGCTGTCGTCCGCAGACGGCGGCGCGCTGATCCGGGTCATCGCCGGCGACCTGGGCGGGCACCCGGGCCCGGGCATCACGCACACGCCGATCACCCTGCTGCACGCGACCGTACAGCCCGGCGCCCAGCTCCGGCTGCCGTGGCGGCGCGATTTCAACGCGCTGGTCTACGTGCTGGCCGGGTCGGGCACGGTGGGCCCGGACCACCGCCCGGTGCGCACCGGCCAGCTGGCCATGTTCGGCGCGGGCGACGCGCTGACCGTCCAGGCCAGCCCGGCCCAGGACGGGCCGGGCCGGGAACTGGACATCCTGGTCCTGGGCGGCGAGCCGATCCGGGAGCCGGTGGCCGCGTACGGGCCGTTCGTGATGAACACCCGGGACGAGCTGGTCCAGGCGTTCGAGGACTTCCAGGCTGGCCGGCTGGGCACCATCCCGGCCGAGCCACACCCCGGGCACGACGTGCTGTAACGCGGTGCCCGCCTGGCCCTGAACGCCCGCCGGGTCAGCTGACCGGCGCGGCCTTCCCGTTGGCCGCGCCAGTTCCGCCCTGTTCCGTCTTTGCTCGGGTCATCGCCACGGCCCGCGGCGCCAGGACCATTTCTGGCTCCGCGTGCTTTTCCGGCCCCCCCACGATGGCGGCGAGGTCCGCGCCGTCAATGGTCTCCCGATCGAGAAGGAGATCGATGACCCGGTCGAGGGTGTCCAGATTCTGGCGCAGCAGCAGCGTCGCCCTGCTCTCGGCCTCCCGGAGCAGCTTCGCTACCTCCCGGTCGATGGCTCGCTGTGTCTCCTCGGCATAGGGCCGGCCCGCAAACGGGTTATCACGGCTCGGCCCTTCCGGGCCGTAGCCGATGGGACCGACCTCCGCGGAGAAGCCCCATTCCCGCACCATGCGGGTGGCCAGATCGGTGGCACTGGCGAGGTCATCCGCCGCGCCGGTCGATGGCTCGCCGAGCACGATGATCTCCGCGGCCCGGCCGCCCAGCCGCACCGCGAGCGAATCGGTGAGGTAGCTCCGGGGATACAAGTGGCGTTCGGATTCCGGCAGCTGCTCGGTCACGCCAAGCGCCGCACCGCGGGGCAGGATGGTGACCTTCGCCACCGGGTCAGCGTGCTCGGACAGCAAGGCTACGAGCGCGTGGCCGGATTCGTGCACGGCGACCGAGCGCTTCTCCTCGGGCAGCAACGCGTTGGAGCCATCGCGCCGGCCGATCAGCAGGCGGTCCCGCGCCGCAGCGAAGTCGGCGGCGGAAAGGACATCGCGCCCATCCCGCACAGCGTTGATGGCCGCCTCGTTCACGAGGTTGGCGAGATCAGCGCCCGAGAATCCGGGCGTCCCGCGCGAGACCGTGCCGAGGTCCACATCGGGGCCGAGTTTCTTGCCCCTCCCGTGGATAGCCAGGATCGCCTTCCGCTCCCTCTGGTTGGGCAGCGGGATCTCCACCGTCCGGTCGAAGCGGCCGGGCCGGAGCAGGGCCGTGTCGAGGATCTCGGCGCGGTTGGTCGCACCCATCACGACCACGCTGGCCCCCGGCTCGAAGCCATCCATGTCGGACAGCAACTGGTTGAGAGTCTGCTCGCGCTCGTCGTTCGAGCCGAACCCACCGGGACCGCGGCGCCCTCCGATGGCGTCGATCTCGTCGATGAAGATGATCGATGGAGCATGCTTGCGGGCGTCGGTGAAGAGACTCCGGACCCTGGATGCGCCGACGCCAACGAACATCTCCACGAAGCTCGACCCGCTGAGAGCGAAGAATGGGACGCCCGCCTCGCCGGCGACCGCTTTGGCCAGCAGCGTCTTCCCGGTCCCGGGTGGGCCCACCATGAGCACGCCCTTAGGGCCGACCGCGCCCGCCTGCGCGTAGCGCTGCGGGTGCTTCAGGTAGTCGACGACTTCCATGACCTCGGCCTTGGATCCTTCATAACCGGCAATGTCGGTGAAACGCGTGGAAGGTCTCTCCTCGTCGTAGAGCTTGGCCTTCGACCGGCCAAAACTCATAATTCCGCCGACCTGCTTGCGGCCACGGCGGACGAACCAGATAAAGATGCCCGCCAGCAGCAGCAGTGGCCACAACGAGAAAAGCAGAGTCGCTACCGAGTACGTGCTCGGACTGGCGCCCGTTACCTGGACCCGGTGCTTGAGGAGGAGAGGGGAGAGAGTGTTGTCGCTCAGTGCGGTGGGAATCTGCGAGCTGTACGCCACACCGTTGGCAAGCTTGCCGGTCACCAGGCCGGTGGAGCTGATCGTCGCCGTCGAGACCTTATTGGCTGTCACTTCACTGACGAAGCCGCTGTAGCTGAAGTCCCTGGTCGTCGAGCCCTTGATACCGGGGTGGAAGAGGAGGAGGCCCGCGAGCACGGCTCCGCCCAGCAGCACCCACAGCAGCCACCGCGAGGACGTCGGCGGCGTGGGCGTGGGCTTGGGCGGCCGCTTGTTCAGCTTGTTTATCCCGTTCGGCGGACCCTGCCCGACCGGGGCCGACCGGTGGGCGGTCCTCATGCCCGGATGGAGTCGGTGGAGCGGAAAATTACGTCCATGCGAGCCTCGGCTCTAAGAAATTCGAAAAGTACCGCCGAGGTCCAGGGCAGCCGGCAAAGTCGTCGCGCGCGTGCACAGCGCGCGTGCACAGAAGGAAGACATTTTCCGAACGAGCACCGGGCTGGGCCCACTCGGAGCGACTGCAAACACCGCGATGACCCAGCAGCCCCGAGCACTAGCCCGTGCAGTGCGGCCGCCTTCGCATGTGATCCTTCAGCATGTAAAGCGCACGCTGTCCGGTAGATATTTCCGGGGGCCTGGTGCCGCACCGATCCGGCCGGCCGGCCCGGTGCCGGGCGGGTGACGTTCAGCCCAGCCGGGAGGGCCATCCGGCTCTGTCCGGCCGGGCTATCTGCTGCGCACTCTGAAGGGTGGCCGGCTGTCAAGCAAGGCCGGATAGCTACCAGGAGATGGTCATGCGAGCGCTCGTTTACCACGGCCCAGGTCAGAAGGCCTGGGAAGACGTACCCAAGCCGGGCATCAGCGCCGACACCGACGCGGTCGTCCGCGTCAACGCCGTCACGATCTGCGGCACTGACCTGCACATTCTCAAGGGCGACGTACCCGCGGTGACCGACGGGCGGATCCTCGGCCACGAAGCGGTCGGCACCGTCGAGGCCGTCGGCAGTGCGGTCAAGACGGTCAAGGCCGGCGACCGCGTGCTGGTGTCCTGCATCTCGGCCTGCGGCACCTGCCGGTACTGCCGCGACGGGCACCCCGGGCAGTGCCTGGGCGGCGGCGGCTGGATCCTGGGCCACAAGATCGACGGAACCCAGGCCGAGTACGTCCGGGTGCCGTTCGCCGACGCCTCGACCTACCTGGTGCCGGATGGCGTCACCGACGAGGAAATCCTGATGCTGGCGGACATCCTGCCCACCGCCTTCGAGGTCGGCGTGCTGAACGGCACCGTCCGGCCGGGTGACGTGGTGGCCATCGTCGGCGCGGGCCCGATCGGGCTGTCCGCGATCATGGGCGCGCGGCTGTTCAGCCCCAGCCACATCGTGGCCATCGACCTGGCCGACGCACGGCTGGACGCGGCCAAGCAGTTCGGCGCGGACATCACGGTGAACAACGCCGGCCAGGACCCGATGGACGTGGTCCAGTCGCTGACCGACGGGCTCGGGGCCGACGTGGCCATCGAGGCGGTCGGCGTGCCGGCCACGTTCGAGCTGGCGGCCCGGCTGGCCCGGCCTGGCGGCCACATCGCCAACATCGGCGTGCACGGCGAGCCGGCCACCCTGCACCTCGAAGAGCTGTGGATCAAGAACGTCACCATCACCACCGGGCTGGTCAACGCGTACTCCACCCCGATGCTGCTCAAACTGGTGACCAGCCACCAGCTCGACGCCACCAAGTTCATCACGCACCGCTTCGGGCTGGACGAGTTCGACCAGGCCTACGACGTGTTCGGCCGGGCCGCCGACACCGGCGCGCTCAAGGTCGTGCTCACCCGCTAGCGCACCGGCCCACCGCTCGTGATCAGCTGATCGGTGCTGCCCCAGTGGCACCGATCAGCTGACCGCAGCGTGGCCGCCGCAGGCCGGGACGGCGCGGCTCAGGTAATGAGCTCCACGTCGTGGAAGCGCATGACGCCGAACCAGTCGCTGTTCTCGGCCCGCATGATCCGCTCGGCGTCGGCTGCGATCTCGTGGATCCACTCGATGGACTGCGCCCGGCTCAGCTCGGCTTCCAGCCCCCGGAGCAGGACGGCCATCCGCTGGTACCGCTGGGCGTGGCGGCGGAACTCGGACTGGGTCCTGATCCCGTGCAGCGCCGCGCCGACCGCGGGCACGCAGATCGACAGCACGACCAGCACCAGGCCGAACTTGGTCGCCTCGCCAGCGTGCTCGCCCCAGCCCAGCAGGTGCAGGAACGCGGCCACCGCGGTGACTGCGAACAGCACGCCGGTGACCGCGAACAGCCGGCTGTCCCAGCCGCCCTGCTGCCGCGCGGACTTCTCGTGATAGCGGATCTGCGCCCCGATCCACCGGTCACACAGGTAGTCGCGGAGCGGCCCTACGTCGCTGGGGCCGATCCGGACGTCCGGGCGCAGCGCCGTCACCTCCGCCAGCGCCCGGCGCAGCCACACCTCGGTCGGGTCCGACGAGTAGGCTGCCCGCTCCCGCCGGCCGGCCTGGGTCGGCCGGTCCCCGGCTCCGGCCAGGGCCAGGAAGTACCCGGACCGCAGCCGCTCGGCCAGGTAGCGGTAGGAGATCCACCGGTCCAGCAGCCGCCGGCGCCGGCTGACCAGCGGCGTCACCACCAGCAGCAGGAGGAGCAGCACCTCCAGCGCGGTGATCCAGGTCTGCTGCGGCGCGAACGTGACCTGGGCCGTTACCACGACCACCGCGGCCGCGGCGGCCAGGAACATGGCCCAGCTGGCCACGTTGAAGACCCGCTCCAGGCGGGTGGCCAGCGCATCCGCCCGCACGAAATACGGGATGATCCACCGGCCTACGCTCTCGCACGTTTGGCTGAACGCCTCCTCGTGGCCGGTGCCGCCGGCCGCCGGCGCGAGCCGCTCCCACTCGGCGCGCTCCCGCGCGGCGAACTCGCTGACCGCGGTGGTGTTGTACTCCCGGAACTCGCGGGCCGCCTCCTCGACCCGGGCCACCCGCTCCTGGTCGTACCAGAACACCGTGGTTGCGGGGGGCCGCTCCCCCGGGCCAGCCGCGGCGGTGCTGATCCAGGCCACCGGCACGCCATGGTCGCGGGCGTAGGCCACGATGGCCGCGGTGCCGCCGCGGCCGCGCGGCGGCTGGCCGTCCCACAGCGCCACGAGTACGTCGGCCCGGTCCACCACGTGCCGCCCAGCCCGTTCGTAGGCTTCCGCACGGCTGCTGCCCGGCGGCGCCAGCCAGACCCGGGCCGCCCGGCCGAGCAGCTCGGTGAACTCGGTCCTGGACGCTTCGGCCGCGAAGTCGGCCAGGTACTCCCGGGCGGGCAGTGGCAGCGCGGCTTCGAGTTCCGCGCCCGGCCGGGCCAGCACTTCCCGGGCCACCAGCCGGTCGGCCCCCTCGGCCAGCGCCGAGATGACCAGCAGCGAGGGGGCGGCCCCGGGGCCCAGCAGGCGCTCGACGAGGCCCTGGATGGCGGTGCGCACGGCCGGCCCGAGCGAGCCCGGGTCGGCCAGCTCGCGGTGCCCGGTCACCCCGATGCGGAGCACGAACGGGAGCCGCCCCTCCCCTGCCGGCCACCAGGCCGCCCGCCGCCCGGTCTCGGCGACCCGGGTCATCCGGCACATCCCAGCTGCGCGGGCGGCGGGCTTGAGATGTACCGCCGCCAGTCCTGCACGGTCAGGCTGTACCCCGAGGTGGTGCAGGCCACCCGGACCCACTGCGCGGGATCCAGGCTGAGCTGGGTGAGCAGCCCGTCGGGTGAGCTGTCGTTGCCTTCGGTCACCGTGACCAGGCTGCGGCCGCCGGGGGTGAACGCCATCGTGGTCTGCTGGTAGGGCGACGCCTTGCCGACCGGGAACACCCCCAGCACCTGCCCGGTGCCGAGATCGGCAACCACGCCCTGCCCGTTGGCCCGTTCCTCGGCGACCAGGCCGGGGTCGCCGTTGGCCCGGCCGCTGAGCGCGAAGTTCCCGTAGTTCCACGGGGTGCCCGCCTGAATGGAGCGGATCAGCCCGGTGCCGTCCGTGGCCCGCACGTCGATGTCCCCGTTCTCGCGCTGGATGACCAGCCGCGTCCCGGCGTAGCCGAGCTGGTAGGCCCGGAGGCCGGGCAGCCGCTGGCTGAATCCTGTCCTGAGGCTGATCACATAGACCTGCCTGGTGACCTGGTCGATGACGGCGGCCCGGGTGCCTCCCGGGTTGACCGCCG
Organism: uncultured Actinomycetes bacterium; assembly: GCA_963834515.1. Lineage (GTDB taxonomy): Bacteria > Actinomycetota > Actinomycetes > Streptosporangiales > Streptosporangiaceae > RYN-230. Next base: position 424,816 of record CAWICB010000009.1, read on the forward strand.
CCTGGTGCTGGTACAGGCCCGGGTTCGGGTGCAGCCCGGCTGGTGCGCTGACCAGACCGGCACCGGGGCCTGATCCGCCGGTCCCGACCCTGATGCGGCCCGCGGCGTCGATCCAGGCCAGCCGGGTCCCGGCACCGACGCTGGCCACGTACTGCGGGGGATCGGGGTCGGCCCGGGCGGTGACCGCGCGGCCGGAGAGCGGCTGGCCGGCGAACCCGGCGCCACTGCCCGGCATGGTGATCGTGTAGGTCCTGGTCCCGTACAGGTAGAGCTGGCGCCCGCTGGAGCTCCAGTGCGGCAGCCCGTACTGCTGGGTGGTGCCGGTGGCCAGCTGGGAGATCTTCCCGAACGCCGCACCCAGGCCGGCCCGCTGGAGCAGGTCGCCGTTGCTGTCGGTAATGACCGCTTCCTGGCCGCCGGGCCGGATGGCGAGCCGCGGGCCAGGGCAGACCTGCCCGCACCGCCACGGCATCCGGATCCGGGCCGCATTACCGATCCGCGAGTACTGGCTGAGGTTCCACAGGGTGACCAGTTTGCCCGAGGCCGAGACGAGCCGGGTGTCGCTGCCGCCGAGGAACGCCAGCGAGGTGACGAAGATCGGTTCCGCGCCGGGGTAGGACGTGGCCGGGCGGCCCGGCCCGGTGGCGGAGATCCGGGACACATGGATACCGCTGGCGTCCTCGGACGCCACCCAGCGGTCATCCCGGCTGATGGCCAGGGCCAGCGCCAGCCGGCCACCCAGCCGGGCCCGGCCGGCCGGGGCGCCGGGCCGGGTGGTGGACCACACCCGCAGCGCCGGGCTGGCGGCCACGCCGCTGTAGGTGGCCAGCGTCCCGGCTGGGGACAGCGCGTACGCGTAGGCCGGGAACTTCCCGAGGCCGAACACGTTGTGCGCGGAACCGGCCGGGGTCAGCCCGGGCAGCGTAAGGCGCTGCCACGAGCCGTAGTACCCGTTGAAGGCGACCAGCCCGGAGTCGCTGGGCACAGCGATGCCGGTGACCGTGGCCGGCCGCCCCCGGGCCGGGGCCGTGAAGCCGCTGAGCTGCCGCTGGGACCAGGTCCGGCTGGTGGCGTCCAGCACGTCGAGGGTGGGGTAGGCGGCGAACGCGGCGAACCGGCCGGACGGGGACAGCCCCACCGCGGTGAACCGGTGCCCGGGCGGGGCCAGGTGCGGCCGCGCGGCGCCGCCCGGGGCCCAGACCCGGGCCACGTGGCCGGCCGCAGCGGCGATCACCGAGCCGTCCGCGCTCACCGCTACCCCGCTGACCGGGCCGGCCAGCCGGCCCACCGTGACCCGCTGGAATCCGGGCAGCGCCCAGCGCTGCACCCAGCCGGTCGCGGTGCCCGCGACGATGAACCGGCCGTCCGCGGCGGTGGTGAGGGCCGACACCGGGCCGCTGGCCGGCAGGAACCGCTGCACCTGCGGATCGGACTGGACCGTGGCGAACAGCGCGGCCTGGGTCTGCGGGTCGGCCGGTTCGAGCTGGTAGGCCTTGGCCGCGAACAGCTGGGCCAGGTCGGGGTGCGAGCCGGTCAGCGAGATGGCGGTCGAGGCCAGCTGGCCCGCGGTGGCCACCGTCTCCTCCTGGATGGCCCGGTTCCGCTGGCCGTGCGCGATGAACGCGGCGGACACCGCCACGGCCAGCAGGATGACCAGCGCGGCCAGGCCGGCCACCAGGGAGCGGATGGTGCGGCGCCGCTGCCGGATGTGCTCGCCGATCAGCGAGTCCTTGGGCACCTGGCGGATGGCCGCGGCCAGGTCGGCCACCGCGTCCTGGAACCGCGGGTCGGCGGCCGGCAGGCTGCCCTCCTGGGCCCGCGCCCAGCGCAGGTCGACCCACCGTGGTTCCTGGCCGAACGCGTGCCCGAGCGCCTCCTTGGACAGCGCGGTGGTGACCGCCCAGTCCAGGTCGCCCGCGCTGGCGTCCCAGACCAGCTCACCACCGGTGACCGCGATGAGCACGTGGCTGACCGGACGGTGCTCACGCCACCAGCCGATCTCCCGGCCGACCCAGGGCGACTGGGCCGACTCGGGGGAGGCCATCAGGATCAGCCAGCGCGAACTGGCCAGGGCCTGCTCGATGGTGGTCCACAGGTGCGGCGACGCGGCCAGGCTGGTCTGGTCCCGGAACACCCGCAGCGCGCGCATCTGGTACCAGGGCCGGGCGAAGTGCTGCAGCCCGGACTGCAGCCGCGCCGCCACGGCCGAGTCGAGGCGGTGGCTGTAGGAGACGAACGCGTCGTAGCCCCGCTCCTCGGCTGCCACCACGGTCCCCCCGCTGCGGTGTGCCAGTTACCCTGGTAGGCCCCTTCTGCCCAGCATCACAAGGGGATTGCTACAGGCTACCGGCCGTGCCCGCCGCGGTGAAGGCCGTGCGGGTCAGGACTGCTTACGGCCCACCCCGGCCAGGAACGTGCCCTGCCGCGGTTCCAGTTCGGGCCGCGGGGCGTCCCCGTGCCAGCCGCGGACCGGCAGCACGCCCGGCGGCACCAGATCGAGGCCGGCGAAGAAGCTCACGATCTCGTCTGGGGTGTGGAAGTACAGCCGGGCGGCGGTGTACGCGGCCCGGAAGTCCTGGGCCAGCGCGTTTTCCTCACCGGTGCCCGCCGAGATGATGACATAGCTGCCGGGCGGGATCTTGCCGGTGAACGCGCCGGCCACCCGCCGTGCGGTGTCCGGGTCGAGGAAGTGCAGCACACCAGACAGCAGCACGCAGACCGGTGCGTCCAGGCTGATCAGCCGGGTCAGGGCGGGATCGGCCAGGATGGCGTCCGGGTCGCGCAGGTCGCCGGCCAGCGCCACCACGCCCGGTGCGGTGGCCAGCAGGGCCTGGGCGTGCGCCAGCACCACCGGGTCGTTGTCCACGTAGGCCCACCCGGGCCCCCGGGGCGGCCCGGCACGCCACGCCGTGGGTGTTCACCGCGGTCGGCAGGCCCGCGCCCACGTCGATGAACTGCCCGATACCGCGGCCCGCCACGTAGCTCACGGCCCGGCCCAGGAACTGCCGGTTCTCCCGGGCCATCTGGGCCGACAGCGGGTAGATCTCCAGCAGCTTCCGGGCCAGCTCGCGGTCCGCGGCGAAGTTGTCCTTCCCGCCCAGCCAGTAATCCCAGACCCGGGCGATATTCGGCTTCGCCGTATCGAACGGCTGCACGGTCCCTCCTTCTGACCGGGGCACCTCCCTGGATGGCGCCGCCCAGCTCTTAAGCAATACTCGGTGATGTGCTGCCGCTGGCCCGTCACCTGCTGCGGGCGAAAGATCTGGCCGACGCCCGGTACTTCGAGCCGCTCACCGTGCACGATCTGGCCCGGGCCGCGGGCCTGTCGGCCGCGCACTTCAGCCGGGAGTTCCGGCGCGCGTTCGGCGAGGCGCCGCATCAGTACCTGCTCACCCGGCGGCTCGAGCGGGCGGCCGCCCTGCTGCGGAACACCGACCGCAGCGTGACCGACATCTGCTACGCGGTCGGCCTGACCAGCGTCGGCTCGTTCACGACCAGCTTCGGGCGGGTCTACGGCACCTCGCCCAGCGCGTACCGGGCCGGTTTCCCGCCCGCCCGGCGGCACATCCGGGTGCCCGACTGCGTGGCCCGGGCCTACGGCCGGCCGCAGAACCGCACGTTTCGAGAAGCCTGACCGCCGCTGCGGGCCATAGCGTCAGCTGCAGACGGCACGAGGGGAGACCAAAGTGATCAAGATCGCCAACTCGCAGTTCTGGGTGCACGACCAGGACGAGGCACTCGACTTCTACACCCGCAAGCTCGGCTGGGAGGTCCGGGCCGACGTGACACTCGACGAGTGGAAGTTCCGCTGGCTGGTCGTCGGGCCGCCCGGGCAGGACGGTGTGGGGCTGGTGCTGATGCCGGTACCCGGGGACGCAGAGAGCAGCCTGCTGGCCGACCTGGTGGCCAAGGGTGACGGCGGCACGCTGTTCCTGGAGACCGACGACTGCCAGGCCGCCTACGACGAGCTGTCCGCGCGCGGGGTGGTGTTCAACGACCCGCCGACGCCGCAGCCCTACGGCATCGATACGTCGTTCCGCGACCCCTCGGGCAACAACATCCGGCTGACCCAGGTGCTCGGGTTCGCCATGGACCGGCACTGACTCCGTGACTGGCCGCGGGCCCGGTGGCCGGCGCCCCCTGGGCTTCCGGCCACCGGGTCGCCCCGTTACTTCGGCGGCCGCTGGCCGGGCAGCAGGCTGGTCCGGTGGTAGCCCGCCGGGATCACCGGGCGGAGCGTGGCCAGGTTGGCGGCGGTCGGCGGCAAGAACGTGTAGTCGGCCTGATCGCGCTTCCCGTCGGAGAACACCAGCACCTGGCGCACCGGCAGGTAGGTGGCCGCGTCCACCCACAGCTCCGCCGTGCTGACCTGGACCGGGGCGCCGCGGCCCGGCGGCACGGTGACGCCAAGCTCGATGACCGGCCGGCCGCCCAGGACGGCATGGCCGATGACCGTGAGCCGGCCCTGGCTGATGGCGCGGCGGATCCCGGCGGCGTCGGCGGACAGCCCGACGGTGAGGGCCAGGTGCCGCCACTCGCCCCAGGTGTGCGTGGCCGGGAACACCGCGATAAACGCGCCGGCCACGTTCAGGTCAGCCCCGCCCCACACGCTGGAGTCGATGGGGTTGCTGCTCGTCCCGGCTGACCCGGCGGGCATGGTGAAGACGTACTCGAAGTCCTTGCCCAGCTTCCCGTCCGATCCCCAGGACAGCGTGTGCACCTTCACCTGCTGGCCGGGCCGGGGGTACCACGGGTAGGTCAGCGTCTGCCCGTGGCCGGTTCCGCTGCCCGGGCCGGCCTCGCCCGGGCCGGACAGCTGCACCTGGGTGGCCAGGATGTCACCGCGGGCGGTCTGGATGGCCGCGAGCAGCCGGGCCCGCAGCGACGGCCCGGCCGCGGGCCGGGTGCTGGTGGCCGGGCCGCGGGCCACGGCCACGGTGATGGACACCGCGGTCACTACCACGGCGGCCAGGATGAGGCCGGCCCGCAGCCAGCGCCGGCCTGGGCCGCGGGCCAGGCGGCCGGGTCGCCGCGGCCGGCCGTAGACGTGCCGCAGCACGCCGGGGACGTCGGGAGTGTGCCGTTCCAGCGCGCGGAACGCGGCGCGCAGGTCGTCTTCGGTCCGCATCATCGTGCCTCCTTCAGGATGCCCGGTTCCTGGGCCGCCGGGGCGGACAGCTCGATCCGCAACGCGGCCAGCCCCCGGGATGCGTAGCCGCGGACGGTGCCCGGCGTGCAGCCGAGCACGTCCGCGATCTCGGTGTCGGAGAGCCCCTCGTAGTAGCGGAGGGCGAGCACGGCGCGCTGCCGCGCGGGCAGCTTGCCCAGCTCAGCCACGAGTGCGTCCCGCTCGGCGTAGCTGGCCGCGTGGTCCGGGGCCTGACGGCGGTCCACCTCACTGCCGCGGCCCGCCGGGACCAGGCGCCACGACCGGCGGCGCCAGGACAGGAACTCGTTGAGGATCATCTTGCGGACGTAGTACTCCGGCCGGTCCAGACCGCCGATCGTGCGCCACCGGGCATGCGCCCGGATCAGCACTTCCTGGGCCAGGTCCTCGGCGCTGGCCCGGTCGCCGGTCAGCACCGCGGCGAACCGCAGCAGGGCCGGCAGCCGCCCGGCCGCGAACTCCTCAAACGTCATCAACACCTCCACAGCTGAGGTCCCGCGCCTTACACGCAGCTGGCCGGGCGATCTGCTGCGCGGTGAGCCCGGGCGGTCGCCACCGTCTGTATCAGCGAGCTACGGCACCAGGCCCGGCCGGGACCCCGTCCGCCCGGCCGTCACGCTCCGTTTCCTGGCCGCGGGCTGTCGGCGGCCGGTGGTTGAGTGGTCTCATGCAGCTGGTGAAGCCGCGGCCGCTGCAGCCAGGTGACCGCATCGGCATCGTGTCCACGTCCTCGCCGGTGACCGCCGGCCAGCTCGGCCGGCTGGCCGCCCGGCTGGCTGGCCGGGGTTACCCGGTGCGGATGGCCGACGGGGTGCTGGACCGGGACGGCTACCTGGCGGGCAGCGCGGAGCAGCGTGCCGCCGGGGTGCGGCAGATGTTCGCCGACCCCGAGGTCCGCCTGGTCATGCCGGCCAGCGGCGGCACCGGCGCCGGCCACCTGGTGGACCTGCTGGACTATGCGCTGATCCGGGCCCACCCGAAGCTGTTCGCCGGGTTCAGCAACCCGTCGGTCCTGAACAACTCGATGCTGGCCGCCGCGGGCCTGCCCAGCGTGCACGGCATCAGCGGGTTCCAGTTCTTCGGCTGGCCGGACGCCGATGAGCCTACCGAGTCGGCGTTCTGGCGGATGGTGTCCGGGCCCATCACCGGGCTGGAGATCGCCGGCCCGGGCTGGCGGGTGTACCGGGCCAGCGCCCCGGCCGTGTCCGGCCCGGTGGTAGGCGGGAACCTGTGGGAGCTGGCGGCCATCGCCGGGACCCGCTGGATGCCGTCCACCACCGGCGCCGTCCTGCTGGTGGAATCGGTGGACACCACGTTCGAGGAGGTGGACCGGCTGCTCACCGGGTTGCGGCTGGCCGGGGTGTTCGACGGCATCGCCGCCCTGGTCATCGGCGCGCCAGCCGGCTGGCCAGCCGGGAGTGCCCCCGATCCCGGCCCCGACCAGCTGGTGCTGCGCTGCGTCCGGGGCCAGTTCCCGGTCATCGCCGGGGTCGAATTCGGCCATCAGCAGCGCAAGATCCACTTCCCGCTGGGCTGCCGGGTGGAGTTCGGCCTGGACGGCCCGTACCCGGTGCTGCGCTACCTGGAAGACCTCGTCACGCACCCGGGGTGACCGGTCAGGACTCCAGGTACTTGATCGCGGCCAGCACCCGGCGGTTGTCGTTCTGCGACGGCGGCAGGCCCAGCTTGCCGAAGATGCTGGCCACGTGCTTCTCCACCACCCGGGGCGAGATGGTGAACGCGCCCGCGATGGCGGCGTTGGACCGGCCCTCGGCGATGAGCGCGAGCACCTCCCGCTCCCGCGGCGTGAGCACGGCTAGCGCGTCGGCGCGGCGGCTGGCGTTCAGCAGCTGGCTGACCACTTCCGGGTCGAGCACCGTGCCCCCGGCCGCCACCCGGGTGATCGCCTCGATGAAGTCGCCGACGTCGGCGACGCGGTCCTTGAGCAGGTAGCCGACGCCACCCGGGGCGCCGGTGAACAGCTCCGCGGCGGACCGGGTCTCGATGTACTGGGAGAAGACCAGCACGCCGACCTGGGGATGGTCACGGTGAATGGACCGGGCGGCCCGCAGGCCCTCGTCGGTGTGGGTGGGCGGCATCCGCACGTCGACGATGGCCACGTCAGGCCGGTGCTGCTCGACCGCCTGCGTCAGCGACCCGGCGTCGGCCACGGCCGCCACCACGTCATGACCGCGACGGGTGAGCGTCTGGGTGAGCCCGTCCCGCATGATGGCAGCGTCCTCAGCGATCACGATGCGCAGCCCGGGCGGCATCAGGCGTGCCTCGGCAGCTCGATCGTGATCGCGGTGGGGCCCCCGGGCGGGCTGGTCACGTCCAGCCGGCCGTCCACCGTCTGCACCCGCTCGACCAGCCCGGCCAGCCCGCCCCCGGGAACCAGCCGCGCACCACCCGTCCCGTCATCCGTGACCGTCATCAGCAGCCGGCCGGCCCGGTCCCCGACGGTGATCGTGGCCCGGCTGGCCCCGCTGTGCTTGGCTACGTTGGCCAGCGGTTCCGCGGCGCAGAAGTAGGCCATGGCCGCGATGGCCGGCGACAGTGGTTCGGCGCTCCCGGCCCGCACGTCGGCCGGCACCCCGCTCGTCTCGGCCAGGCTGGACAGCGCCGCGCCGAGACCCCGGTCGAGCACCGGCGGGTGGATGCCCCGGGCCAGCTGCCGCAGCTCGGCCAGGGTTTCCTTGGCGTTCTGGTGAGCCGCGCTGACCAGCATTTGGGTGCGGTCGGCGGCACCGGCCGGGCTGGACGCGGTCTCCAGGTACTCCTTGATCTCGCCCAGGGTCATGGCCAGCGCGGCCAGCCGGACCTGGGCCCCGTCGTGCAGGTCGCGCTCGATCCGGCGCAGCCGGGCCGCCGAGTCGTCGATGGCCCGGGCGCGCCGGTCCTGCAGCTCGCGGGCCCGCTCGGCGGCGGCGGCGATCCGGGCCTGGGCGTCCCGCTCAGCTTCGGCCCGGGCGGCCCGCTCCTCCAGGGAGGCGTAGTACTCGCGCCGGTAGCGGTAGGCCATGGAGTCGCCCAGCACCCAGGCGGCCAGCGCGGTTCCGCCCAGCCCGGCCGCCGCGGCGAAGAACACGTTCTGGGCGTACGGAATGTGGGCCGGAGCCCAGCGCGCGATGGCCACCGCCGAGAGCAGCAGGCAGGCCGCCAGGCCGGTCACCGAGATCCGCCGCGGCCGGTGCGCGGCCAGGGTGTACAGCAGCACCGGGATGACCAGGTCGGTGACGGTCGGTTCCAGGGCGCGCACCGGCATGGCCGTGCCACCCGGCTGCACGCCGAACGCGATCTGGCCGGCCGCGATGGCCAGCGCGGCACCGAACGCCGCCACCGGGTAGCGCCGCCGGAGCAGCACGGTGGCGGCCAGCAGCCCGCTGACCGCCGCCGTGGCGATCACCGCGGCCGGGGGCGACGTCGGCCACTGGCCGATGCTGAACGCGAACAGCAGCACGGCCAGCGCGGCATCCAGCCGCGCGGGGTGATGGCGCAGCCTAATGTGCGCGGTGAGCATGGGCCAAGGGTACGCACGGCCCGGCCGCGCGGCCGGCCAGCGCACCGCTGGCCGCCGCGCGGGGGGCTTGGACGCCAACGTCATCAGCCGAGCGACACGGTGCCGGGGCCGTCCAGCACGAGGGCCTGCCACTGGAACGCCGCGGCCGGCTGGCACGGCTTCTTCTCCACCTCGTCGGCCGTGATGGTGAGGCGGAACTGGCCGCTGATCCCGCGGTACGCGCCGGCCCGGAGCCCGGCACGACCGGCGTCACCGCGGTCGCGGTCATGTGATCCGAGCAGGTGCGCGGGTAGATCGGCTCGTGCCGGGTGACCGCTACGAACTTCCTGTCCAGGCCGGTGATGCTGAGCTTGAACGAGCCACGGGTCAGCTTGAGCTCCACGTCGTGGGTGTGCGACGGGTCGACCGTGCCGTCGGGGAAGACGGTCACGGCCGGCCCGTAATCGCCGATCGCCCCGGACACTATGGCCCGGAGGTCCGGCCCGTCACTGTTGATGCTGTACAGCATCAGGTGGGCCTGGCTGGCCGCGCGGGCTGGCCCAGCCGTACTGGACGGCCCGGCGCCGCGGGCCGGCCCGGTGGCCCGGGCGGCGGTGGCCGCCGCGGACGCGGCGCAGCCGGTGGCGGCGAGCGCGCCGGTCAGCACGGCCGTGCCGAACACGGCGGCCGGGCGGTTCCTGAGCATGTGCATGTCCTTGACTGGTTCCGGATCAGGCGTCGCGGCGGCGCAGCAGCAGCGCACCCGCGACCAGGACGATGACCGTGTAGCCGCCGAACACGGCAAACTCGCCCCAGGCGGTGAACAGGTGCTGCGGCAGCTGGCGTTGCGTAGTGGTGATCGCGTTTGTCACCTCACCGCCCGGCAACCACCGCACCAGATCCGCGTACCACTGACTGGGCAGCGCCTTGGCCAGCTGCGGCAGCAGGAACAACAGCCCGTAGGCGGCGGTGAGGGCGCCCGCCGTGCTGCGCAGCATCGTGCCGATACCGAAGCTGAACAGGCCAGACAGCGCGATGTAGAGGGCGGTGGCCAGCACGGCCCGCAGCACGTTCGGCTGGCCGAGCGTGGCGGCTTCATGCGTGCTGCGCAGCAGGTACTGGCCGATGAAGAACGCGGCGAAGCTGGTCAGCGCGGCGATGAGCAGGGTGACCGCGGCGAGCACGATGGCCTTGGCCGCGAACACCACCCCGCGCCGCGGCAGCACGGTCAGCGAGGTACGGATCATCCCGGTCGAGTACTCCGAGGTGATGGCGAGCGCGCCCAGCACGACGACGATGAGCTGGCCGAGCAAGGCCAGCCCGGCCACGCTGTCCTGGGTACTGTCGAGGAAGCCCCGCTGCCCGGGTGGCGTCTGCGCCCAGTGCGCGGCCACACCCGCGCAGTTGGCCACCGACCAGGCGATGCCGGCCAGCACCAGCAGCAGCAGCGACCAGTAAGTGGACCGGACCGAGCGCAGCTTGGTGAACTCGGACCGGAGCGCCCCGGCCAGGTCGGCCCGGCGCCCCCGGGCCGGGCCGGCGCTGGCCTGGCCCGGACGGGCCGTGATGGCAGTCATGTCAGGCCCCCGTCCCGCGGCCGCTGGCCACGCGATCCGCCGCCCGCGGGCTGGCCACCCGGCCGGCCTGGTAGTCCACGCTGTCTGCGGTCAGCTCCATGAAGGCCTCCTCCAGCGAGGCCCGGGCCGGGGCCAGGTGATGCAGCGCGATGCCGCTGGCCAGCGCGAGGTCACCGATGCGGGCCGCAGGCAGGCCGCGTACCTCCAGGTCGCCCTGGCCGGCCTGGGTCACGGTGCCGCCGGCGGCGGTGAGCACCCGGCGCAGCACGTCCGGCCGCGGGGCCCGGGCCAGCACCGCCTGGCCGGTGCCCCGGGCGATGAACTCGGCCATGCTGCAGTCCGCGATGAGCCGGCCGCGGCCGATCACGATCAGGTGATCAGCGGTGTTTTCCATCTCGGACATCAGGTGGCTGGACACGAACACCGTGCGGCCCTCGGCCGCCAGCGATCTCATCAGCGTGCGGATCCACAGAATGCCCTCGGGATCCAGCCCGTTCACCGGTTCGTCGAACATCACGATCCCCGGATCGCCGAGCAGCGCCGCGGCTATCCCCAGCCGCTGGCTCATGCCGAGAGAAAAGCCCTTGGACCGCTTCCCGGCCACCCCGGCCAGTCCTACGGTGCCCAGCACCTCGTCCACCCGGCGCTCGGCAATGCCGTTGGTCTGGGCCAGGCAGCGCAGGTGACTGCGGGCGCTGCGGCCGCCGTGCACCGCCCGGGCGTCCAGCAGCGCGCCGACCTCCCGCATCGGGCTGGCCAGTTCCGCATAGCGGTGGCCGTTGACGGTGACAGCCCCGGCGGTGGGATAGTCCAGGCCGAGGATCAGCCGCATCGCGGTCGTCTTGCCCGCGCCGTTCGGGCCGAGAAAACCGGTCACCATGCCGGGCCGGACCGTGAAGCTGAGATCGTTGACGGCGAGCGTCGCACCGTACCGCTTGGCCAGCCCGCGGGCCTCGATCACCGGGGATTCTCCGTCACGCGTGTGGTTGTCACAAGCCAGCACGCTACGGAGTGAGCGCGCGGCGCGGCAGCAGGCCAGCACCCAACTTGAGAGGCCGGTTTTCCCCCATGCGGCCCGCTCCGGCCCCGGTCCGGTACCCGGCTGGCGCGCGCTAGCCCTGGGTGGTCAGGCGGCGGAGTGCGGCCCGGGCCACGGCGGGGTCGGTGGTGGCCCAGAACGGCGGCAGTGAGGCGCGCAGGAACCCGCCGTAGCGGGCCGTGGCCAGCCGCGGGTCAAGCACCGCGACCATCCCCCGGTCCTCCATGGTGCGCAGCAGCCGGCCCGCGCCCTGGGCCAGCAGCAGCGCGGCGTGCGACACCGCGACGGCCATGAACCCGTTGCCACCGTGCGCGGCCACCACCCGCTGCCGGGCCGAGGCCAGCGGGTCGTCCGGGCGGGGGAACGGGATCCGGTCGATGACCACCAGTTGCAGGGACGGGCCGGGCACATCCACCCCCTGCCACAGCGAGAGCGTGCCGAACAGGCAGGTGGGCTCGTCCGCGGCGAACTGGCGGACGAGTTCCGCGGTGGCGTCGTCGCCCTGGCAGAGCAGCGGCTGGCCGATCTCGGCCCGCAGGTCCGCGGCCGCCTGCCGGGCCGCCCGCATCGAGGAGAACAGCCCCAGCGTGCGCCCGCCCGCCGCGGTGAGCAGCTCGCGCAGCTCGGTGAGGTACTCGGCGGGCAGCCCGTCCCGGCCGGGCGGCGGCAGGTGCCGGGCCACGTACAGGATGCCGCTGCGCGGATGGTTGAACGGCGAGCCCACGTCGAGCCCGGTCCAGGTCAGGCTGGCCGCCCCGGCCCGGTCCGGCACATCCGCCGCGCCGTCCCCGTGCTCCGCGCCGTCCCCGTGCTCCGCGCCGCCCCCGTGCTCCGCACCGGCGGCGCCCTGGGCGGCGGGTGCGGGCAGCCCCCACTGCCGGGCCAGCGGCTGGAACGAGCCGCCCAGGGCCAGCGTGGCTGAGGTCAGCACCACCCGGCGGCGGCGGAACAGCCGGTCCGCGAGCAGCCCGCCCACCTCCAGCGGGGCGACCCGCAGCGTGGGCGGCCGCCGCGGGTCGGGCACCAGTGGGCGGTCCATCCAGACCACTTCGCGCCGGTCCGCGATGTCCGGGCCGAACGCGGCCAGGATCCGCTCGGCGGTCCGCTGCATGTCATCCAGCGAGGCCAGCGCGGCCCGTATCGCGGCCAGTTCCCCCGCGTCCTCGCCCAGCTCCTTGGCTACCGCCCGGACCCCGGCCGCGCAGCCCGCCGCGGCGTCGCGCAGCGCCGCCAGCGCGGCCGCCAGCGGCTCGGCCAGCACGTCGATCCGGCCATCCCGGACGTCCGGGAAGAGCTGGCCGATGGTCTCGCCTGCGGCCCGCAGCCGGCCCACCGTGTCCTGGGCCACCAGCCGCCCGCAGCGGCGGGCCGCGGTCTCCGGCGCGGCAGCGGACAGGTCGGCCGCGGCCTGCGTGGTGACCCGGTTCACCAGGTCGTGTGCCTCGTCAATGATCACGACGTCGTGCTCGGGCAGGACCGGGAAGTCCTCCAGCGCGTCGATGGCCAGCAGGGCGTGGTTGGTCACCACGATGTCCGCCTGGCCGGCCGCCTCACGGGCCCGCTCGGCGAAGCAGCGTGAGCCGAACGGGCAGCGCTGCGCGCCGATGCACTCCGGCGCGGGCACCGAGACCTGCCGCCAGGCCCGCTCGTCCACCCCGGGCACCAGCTCGTCCCGGTCGCCGGTGCTGGTCCGGTCGGCCCACTCGGCCAGCCGCTGGACCTGCCGTCCCACCGCGGACAACGCGGCGGGGTCGAACAGCACGTCGGCCGGGTCCTCCGGCGCCCCGGAACGGAGCCGGTGCAGGCACAGGTAGTTGCGGCGGCCCTTGAGGATGGCGAACACCGGGGGCCGGCCGAGCAGCGGGGTCAGCGCGGCGGTGAGCCGGGGCAGGTCACGGTCCACCAGCTGGCGCTGCAGCGCGATGGTCGCGGTGGCCACCACCACCGCGGTGCCGCTGGCCAGCGCGTGCGCGGCCGCGGGCACCAGGTAGGCCAGCGACTTCCCGGTCCCGGTGCCGGCCTGCACGGCCAGGTGCCCGCCTTCGCGCAGCGCCCGCTCGACGGCCTCGGCCATGGCCACCTGGCCGGGCCGTTCAGCACCGCCGATGCTGGCCACCGCGGCGGCCAGCAGCACCTGGACCTCGGGCAGGCCCAGGTCCCCCGGATCGGTGCCGCCGGGCGGCCGTGGCTTGTCCTCGGCCAGCGCGAGCTCCTCGGGGGGCATGTCGGGTAACGCTACCGGTACCTGCCGTCACTCGGGCCGGCCGGCGGGCCTAGCTCCGCCGCCACTCTTCACGCGCCCGGCCCACGAAAACCGGGACAAAACGGTCAGCTACTGCGCCGGATCCGTGAAATGTGGGATCGGGCGGGGTCCGGGCTGGACCGGTGCTGGTGCTGGTGTGGTCTGAGTGGCCGGTGGGTCAGTGGGGCCAATGGGAACCCCCATCCGCGGGGACTCGCCATCCCGGGCGGCCGCTGCGTCAGTGGGCCGGGGCCGGCCCCCTCAGGGTGGCGCTGTAGACGGTTACTCTGCTGCCGCCGGGCGACCAGATCCGCAGCTCGATCCGCTGCCCGGCGGGCGGATTGATGAAATGCGCCTGGAACGGCCCCCAGCCGCTGAACTCGTGCGCCCGGTACCGGGTGGTCGCCGCCACCGGCAGCACGACCGTCTCAGTCCCGTGGGTCTCCGGGAGCGTCCGGCGGGCGAGCAGCGCGCCGCCGGTGTCGTCCCACACCTCGACGTTGACCGGCCCGGACGAGGACAGCCGCACGGTGGCCTGGTAGCGCTGCGGCGGCACCTGCCAGGCCAGGCCGGAGACCACGTAGCCGGGCCGCCCGGTCGAGATCACATGCCACTGGCTGACCGGCCCGGCCAGCACGGCGCGGCCGGCCCGGCCCGGCGTGGTCCAGGCCCGGATCGGGGCCAGCCCGGGCACGTCAACCCGGCGCACCCCGGCCGGGGGGTGCCAGTCGAAGGCCCACACGCCGCTGGCGTGCACGGCCAGCCGGGCATGCATCGGGCCGGCCAGCTGGCCGACCAGGGCCATCGCACTGCCCGTGCCCTGTGTCTCCACCCCGGAGCCGGGCAGCACGATGAACCAGACGTCGGGCCGGCTGACGGGCTGATAGCCGGGGCCGAGCAGGATGCGGACATCGGCCCGGCCCGCGAACCGGCCGGCCACCCCCTGCGACACCACCACCTCGGCCGAGGGCGGGATCATCGGCTCGATCCGGGACAGGACGGCGGCCGGCCCGGCGGGCACCCGCAGCCACCAGCCGGCGGTGTGCCCGCCCCACACCACTGCCCAGCCGATGGCCTGCGCCACCACCAGCCCGGTCAGCGCGCGGCCGAGCCAGCGGCGGCGGGCGGTCAGCCCGGCCAGCACGGCTACCGAGGCCACCGGCAGGAACACGTACACCGGCAGGCTCTGGAACAGCGGCTCGGCGAACAGGACGCCGTGGAACAGGCTGTTGGCCAGCTCGACGATCAGGATGAGCGGCAGCAGCGGGAGGAAGGCCAGGCCGACCAGCCCGGACGGGGCCAGGTTGGCCCACAGGTTGACCCGTTTCCCGGACAGCACGCCGAGCACCCGGGCCGGGTGCGACGCGATGCCGGCCGCCAGCGACGTCAGCGGCAGGTGACCGGTGGCCCTGGCCCCCGGGACGGCCAGGTAGGCATAGGCCTGCAGGCCGTGCGCGGAGCCGCGGTTGCCGTGGATGAGCGTGATGGCCAGCACCGCGGCCAGGCCGAGGCCGGCCAGCACGGCCCCCCGCTTGCGCAGCGCCCGGCCGCTCAGCATGGCGCCGAACCCGATGCCGGCCAGGTAGGTGCCGGTCACGTCGCCGCAGGCCAGCAACGGGATCACCCAGTACCAGGCCCGCCGCCGGCCATTGGCCATATCCCAGGCCAGCAGCGCGGTGAACGCGATCCCGATGGTCTCGAAGTGGTAGTCGAACGAGATTCCCCACCAGATCCAGGGGTTCACCACCAGCAGCGCAAGCCCCGCGCCGGCCAGCCATAGCGCGTCGCGGCGGGCATTCAGCATGCTGGTACTCGCGGTGAGCGGGGCCAGGCGGCGGCTGGCGATCTCGCACAGCCAGGTGAAGGCGACCGCCTCGGCCACGGCCACGCCGAGGTCCTGCAGCCAGAGCAGCACGACGGAGTGCGGCCAGACCCAGTACAGCAGGGCCAGCGGCCACATCATGAACTCGCTGTGGTTCTGCCAGAACGCGAACCGGCCCAGGGTGTCGTGCGGATCGAGGTCACCGTGTGCGATCAGGTACCAGGCCTGGTGGTACTGGGCGAAGTCGGGGGTCAGCGCGAACCGCGAGTAGAGCAGCGTGCTCCAGGCCAGGAACGCGGCCAGCTGGACGGCCAGCACCAGGTACCCAGCCCGGCGGACCAGCCGCACCGGGTCAGCCGCCCGGGTGGCCCGGCGGGTCGCGCGGTGCGCCCCGGCCGTCCTGGTCAGCGCGCTGGTGATGCTCATGGTGGGGGTATCCGCTCAGCCGGCGGCCGGAATCCGGCCTTGCTGTCTTTACGTAGCCGAAGAATTACTTACAGTAAAAGCTGGGCTTCCGCAACCCCGGCCGGCTCCTCGTCGCCCCGGCCCGCCTGCCACGATGGCCTCATGACCGACGAGCAATCACCGACGCTTGCTTTCCGCGCCGCCCGCGACCTGCTGCTCCGTCATCGCGAGGATTTCGCCGCGGCGCAGGCCGGGTTCTCCTGGCCCCACCTCACCGAGTTCAACTGGGCGCTGGACTGGTTCGATGTGATCGCGGCCGAGCACCCGGACCGGGACGCGCTGCGCATCGTGGCCGACGGCGAAGCCGCCGCCCAGCTGAGCTACGCGGCGCTGGCCGAGCGGTCCAGCCAGGTGGCAAACTGGCTGCGCGCCCTGGGCGCCCGGCGCGGCGACCGGCTGCTGCTCATGCTGGGCAATATCGCCCCGCTGTGGGAGGTCATCCTGGCCGCGATGAAGCTCGGCGTGGTCATCATCCCGGCCAGCACCCTGCTCGGCCCGGACGACCTGGCCGACCGGGTGGCCCGCGGCGACGTCCGGCACGTAGTCACCGAGTCCGCGCTCACCGGCCGGTTCGCCAGCGTCCCGGGCGGCTGGACCCGGATCGCGGTCAGCCTGGGCTTCGCCGAGGCGCCGCCGGCGGGCTGGCACTCGTTCGCCGAATCCGGTACCGCGGGCACCCGGTTCATCCCGGACTCCCCCACCATGGCCAGCGACCCGCTGCTGCTGTACTTCACCTCGGGCACCACGGCCCAGCCCAAGCTGGTCGAGCACACCCACGCCTCGTACCCGGCCGGCCACCTGTCCACCATGTACTGGATCGGCCTGCAGCCCGGTGACGTGCACCTGAATCTCTCCTCCCCGGGCTGGGCCAAGCACGCCTGGAGCAACGTGTACGCGCCATGGAACGCCGGGGCGACCGCGCTGGTGCTCGGCTACGACCGGTTCTCCGCCACCGGGCTGCTGAATGCGATCGGCGAGCACCGGGTGACCACGTTCTGCGCGCCGCCCACCGTGTGGCGGCTGCTGATCCAGGAGGACCTGGCCGCCGCCGACGTGGCCTCGCTGCGCGAGTGCGTGGCCGCCGGTGAGCCGCTCAACCCGGAAGTGATCGAGCAGGTCCGGCGGGCCTGGCAGCGCACGGTGCGGGACGGCTACGGGCAGACCGAGACCACCGCCCAGGTGGGCAACACCCCGGGCCAGGAACTGCGGCTGGGGTCGATGGGCCGGCCGCTGCCCGGCTACGACGTGGTTCTGGTCGACCCGCTGACCGGGCAGCCCGCCGGCGAGGGCGAGATCTGCCTGGACCTGGCGCACCGCCCGCTGGGCCTGATGACCGGCTACCGGGGCGACCCGGAGCGGGACGCCGCGGCGATGAGCGGCGGGTACTACCACACCGGTGACGTGGCCAGCCGGGACGCCGACGGGTACCTGACCTACATCGGCCGCACCGACGACGTGTTCAAGGCCTCGGACTACCGGATCTCCCCGTTCGAGCTGGAGAGCGTGCTGATCGAGCACGAGGCGGTGGCCGAGGCGGCGGTGGTGCCGTCGCCGGACCCGATGCGGACCGCGGTGCCCAAGGCGTACGTCACGCTGGCCGCGGGGGCCGAGCCGTCGGCGGCGACCGCGCTGTCCATCCTGGCTTACAGCAGGCAGCGGCTGGCCCCATACCAGCGGATCCGCCGGCTGGAGTTCAGCGAGCTGCCCAAGACGATCTCTGGCAAGATCCGCCGGGTCGAGCTGCGCGCCCAGGAAACCGGCCGGCTGGGCCCGCCCGGCCCGGGCACCTCGCCCGGGCCCAGCACCCCGCCCGGGCCTAGCAGCGTGCGGGGCACGCTGGAGTTCTGGGAGGAAGACTTCCCGGACCTCAAGGGATGACAGCCGCGCCCGGCCCGCTGGTCCTGCTCCGGCACGGGGAAAGTGAATGGAACGCGCAGAACCTGTTCACCGGCTGGGTCAACGTGCCGCTGAGCGCGGCCGGTCAGCAGGAGGCGATCCGCGCCGGGCGGCTGCTGGCCAGTCACGGCCTGCGGCCCGGCTTCGCGCACACGTCGGTGCAGCGCCGGGCCATCCGCACCGCCGAACTGGCCCTGGCCGAGTGTGACCGGGACTGGATCCCGGTCCGCCGGTCCTGGCGGCTCAACTCCAACCACTACGGCGCGCTGCAGGGCCGGAACAAGGCCGAGGTGCGCGCGGAGGCCGGCGCCGGCCAGCTGGCCCGCTGGCGGCGGTCTTACGACACGGCACCGCCGCCGCTGCCCGAGGACAATGAGTACTCCCAGTTCGCGGACCCGCGTTATGCGGCCATCCCGCCCGCGGAGCGGCCGCGCACCGAGTCGTTGCGCGACGTGACCGCGCGGCTGCTGCCGTACTGGTACGACAAGATCGTCCCCGACCTGCGCACCGGGGCGTGCGTGCTGGTGGCCTCGCACGGCAACACGCTGCGCGCGCTGGTCAAGCACCTGGAGCGGATCGCCGACGCGGACATCGCCGGGCTGGACATCCCGACCGGCACCCCGCTGGCCTACCAGCTCGGCCCGGACCTGCGCCCGGCCGGCCCACGGCTGACCTGGTGACGCCGCTCAGCCGGTGACGCCGCTCAGCTGACGACGCCGCTCAGCCGGTGACGCCGCTCAGCTGACGACGCCGGTCAGCCGGTGACGCCGGTCAGCTGGTGACGTCGGCGCTGGCGAACCGGGCCCACGCGATCGAGCAGAAGATCACGATGTAGACCGCGAACGACAGCAGCCCGTGCAGCAGGCTGCTGGTATCGATTGGGGTGCGGAGCAGCGAGTCGAACGACAGCCAGAAGTGCGTCGGCAGATACGGGTGGATCACCGCGAACTGGGACACCTGGTCAGCCACTTCGCTGGCCACCGCGAGCACCAGGACGGCTGCGATGGCACCGATCGGGTGCTCGGTGAGGGTGGAGATGGCCAGCCCGATCGCGCCCAGCGCGGCCATCGCGGCGGCCACGTACAGCGCGACGTAGAGCAGGTGCAGCAGGCCCACGCCGAGCGACACGGTGGTCCCGGACAGCAGCGTGACCGGCCCGACCGGGAACAGGATCACGCCCATGATCAGCGCCACCGCCGTCACCAGCAGGCAGGAGACCAGGCCGAAGATGACCACCGCCGCGTACTTGACGCTGAGCAGCCGGGTCCGGCCGGCGGGCACGGTGAGCAGGTAGCGCAGCGTGCCCGCGCCCGCCTCGCCGGCGACGGAGTCCCCGGATACCACCGCCATGACCAGCGGCAGTACCAGGGTGAGCAGGATGCTCAGCGCGATGAACGCGAGGAACACGCCGTTCCCGGCCAGCTGGGCGAAGAACGTAGCGTCCGGCCCGCCCCCGCCGCCCCCGCTCGGGCACGGCCACTCTCAGCCCGATGCCCAGCACCACCGGCAGCACCACCAGCACGGCCAGCAGGGCCAGGTTCCGCCACCGCCGGAAGATGAGCCGCAGCTCCGACGCCAGCAACCTCGTCCATTGCCGAACGCTCCCCGGTGCCCGGTCCGCCCCGGCCAGCGCGCCGCCGTCCGGCGCGGCGGCCAGCTCAGCCGTCGACATCGAAGCCCTCCCCGGTCAGCCCGACGAACAGGTCCTCCAGGCTCGGCCGGGGCGTGTCCAGCCCGGCCACCGGGATGTCGGCATAGACCAGCTCTCGGCAGATGTCCTGCGGCTCCCGGTCGCCCAGCGCCGCGGTGACCTCGCCGCCGGCTGCCTGCACGTCGGCCAGCCCGAGCTTGCCCAGGATCTCCGCGGCGCGCGGTGCCTCGCTGGTGCGGACCAGGATCCGGGCCGCGCCCCGGGCCCGCAGTTCGTCCAGCGTGCCCTGGAAGACCAGGTGACCGGTGCGCATCACCCCGACGTGCGTGCAGATCTGCTCGACCTCGGCCAGCAGGTGCGAGGAGACCAGCACGGTGATCCCGCCGGTGGCGATCTCCCGGATCAGCCCGCGCACCTCCCGGGTGCCCTGCGGGTCGAGCCCGTTGGTCGGCTCGTCCAGGATGATCAGCTCGCGCGGCCGGAGCAGGCTGGCCGCGATGGCCAGCCGCTGTTTCATGCCCAGCGAGTACGCCCGGTAGTGCTTCTTCTTCGCGGCCAGCAGGCCGACCCGGTCCAGCGCGGTGCCGATCCGGGCCTTGGCCGAGCGCGGGTCGGCGGTCCGGTCGGCCGCGTCCACCCGGGCCAGGTTGTCCCAGCCGGACAGCTGCGGGTAGAACGCGGGCCCCTCGACCAGTGAGCCCACCCGGGGCAGCACCCGCACCGTGCCGGCCGGCATCGGCACCCCGAGCAGCGCGTGGCTGCCCCGGGTCGGGTAGACCAGGCCGAGCAGCATCCTGATCGTGGTGGTCTTGCCCGACCCGTTTGGCCCGAGGAACCCGTACACGCTGCCCCGCGGCACCACCATGCCCAGGTCGTCCACGGCCAGCTGGCCACCGCGGAACCGCTTGGTCAGCCCGGTGGTGACCACCGCCGGGGTAACGTCCGGGCCGGCCGCGGCCGGGCTGGCCGCCTGGGCCGGGGCGCTCACCGGGGGGTGCTCACTTGACCTGGGCCGCGGCGTGCTCCAGGACGGCCGGCGTGACAGCCCCGACGAGCACATGCCCGTTGCTGGTGATCAGCATGTTCACCAGGCTGGTGTGCAGCAGCCGCCCGCTGCCCCAGGCGCCGTGCACCGGGGTGGCCGAGCCGACCAGGGCGTGCAGGATCGCGGCGGTCTCCCCGCTGCCGCCACCGGCCGGCCCGCCGGGCACGGCCGACTGGGCCGCCTGGCTGGCCGCACCGGCCGCGCTGCCGCCGGTGACCTCGCTCAGCACCGAGGCCGGCAGTACCGCCACCGACAGCCAGTCCTGGCCGATGACCTGGAACTGGCCGGCCGCCTTGCGTTCCGCGGCCGACGGCTGCCGGCTGCCCGCGGCGTCGGTGGGCACGGTGACGGTCTTGACCTTGGCACCTGACGGCGGGCTGAACGCGAAGTTGGCCGCGGCCGGCCGCACGAACGAGATCAGTGTGTAGCCGACCTGGAACGCCGGGCTGCTGCCACCCCGGGCGAAGACCTGCACCCGCAGCGGCACGTTGTTGCTGGCGTCGATGGCGATGTTCACCCGGCCGATCAGGGATTGGCTGGACCTCGGGCTGAGCACCAGCTGGTAAGCGGGCTGGCCGGCCACCGTCACGGTGCGCTGCACGCTGACCCGGGTGCTCTTGCCGACCATCTTGAGTACCTGGCTGGCTGCCTGCTGCGGGGTGAGCGGGACCTGGCTCGGCGCCGGGGTGGCCTGGGCGGCCGCACCGGACCGGGCCGGGGACGGGTGCGCGGGCAGGGTCAGCTTGGTCACGCTGTTGTTGCTGCTCTGCCACAGCCACACCTGGCGGCCGTTGCGGATCACGTCGGTCTCGCTCATGGTCACCGGCATGGCCAGCCGGACGTGGGCCGGGTCGGCGAACCAGACCTTGACCGTGTGCGAGCCGGCCAGCAGCGAGACGGCCGAGTTCTGGTTGTCGATGCCGGGGAGTTGCGGGATGCCCAGTGACGCGGTCTCCACCACCGTGCCGGTGAACGACGGCGGCGGGCCGGTTCGGGTGGCCAGCGCGGCCAGCAGCTGGGCCGGGGTCCTGGCGCGGCAGCTCGGGGGACGCTGACGCGGCCCCACTGATCAGAACGCCGGCTGTCACCGCGCCCGCGATGGCCACGGCGCCCGCGGGCACCGCCCACCGCGCGCGGCGGGAGAACGTCGGCAGCGCAGTCATGGCAAACCTCACTCCTTCGTGCACTCGCTGTGCTTCATCTTGCCGCAGGCGGGCTGTGCGGACCCTGTGAGCGTCTGAGCCGGCCCGGTGAGGTATGTCTGGGCGGGTAGCCTCGGGCCGTGCGAGTGCTCGTCGTGGAGGACGAACGCCGGCTGGCCGCCGCGGTCCGCCGCGGCCTGATGGCGGAGGGATTCGCGGTCGATCTGGCCCACAACGGGGAGGACGGCCTGCACGCCGCGCGGGAAGGCGGCTACGACGCAGTCGTGCTCGACCTGATGCTGCCCAAGGTGTCCGGCTACGTGGTGTGCCAGCAGCTGCGGGCCGATGAGAACTGGGTGCCGATCCTCATCCTGTCGGCCAAAGATGGCGAGTATGACCAGGCCGACGGCCTGGACCTGGGCGCCGACGACTATCTGGTCAAGCCGTTCTCCTACGTGGTGCTGGCCGCCCGGCTGCGGGCCCTGCTGCGCCGCGGCGCGGTGCCCCGGCCGGCCCTGCTGCGGGCCGGTGACCTGGTACTCGACCCGGCCAGCCACCGGGTGCGCCGGGGCGACGCCGACGTGGAGCTGACCGCCCGGGAGTTCGCCATGCTGGAGTACCTGATGCGCCGGCCGGGGCAGGTAGTGGCCAAGTCCGAGCTGCTCGAGCACGTCTGGGACTGCTACGACTCGCTCGACCTCAACGTGGTCGAGGTGTACGCAGGCTACCTGCGGCGCAAGATCGACGTGCCGTTCGGCCGCGGTGCGCTGCAGACGGTGCGCGGGGCCGGCTACCGGCTGGCCGCGGACGGCGGCTGACCGGCTGGCCGCGGGTGCCGGCTGACCGGGTGACCGCTGGCCCGGCCGGTGCCGCCGGGCCGCCCGGCAAGTTACCCTTATCTGGAGGATCGTGGCTGGTTGCGAGGAGGTTCGGATGCCTCGCCGGATCGCCTGCTGGCTGGCGTTCGCCGCCGCTGCTGCCGGTGTGCTCTGGATTGGCTGGACCGGCCCGGCCGGCCACCCGGCCACCACGCTGACCAGAGTCGATGTGGTCGTGGCGACCGCGATCCTGGCCCTGCTGCCGTGGCCTGCCCGGCGGCGCTTCGGCCCGGTCGGGCCGGGCTGGCTGGCCCAGCTGATCCGGGCCGTCGGCTACGCCGCGGTGTTCGCCCTGCTGGCCGCCAAGGCGGTGGTGGAACGCCGGGCCAGCGCGGGGCCGGCAGCCATGCCGGGGTGGCCGGCGCCTGGACCGGCGAAATCGTGTTCCTGGTCGTGCTGACCGCCTACACGGCCGGGCTGCTCGCGGTGACCGCGCGGCGGCCGCCCGCAGGACGGGCCGCGCTGGTCATGGGCACCGCGGCCGGCGTCGCGGCCGGCCTGGTCAGCTACGCGCTGCCGCCGGTCCATCCGCTGCGCGTCCCGGCGGGCTGGCTGACCGACCTGTACCTGGCCGGACGGCTGCTGGCGGTGCCGCTGCTGCTCGGCGCCGGGGTGGCGGCCGGCCTGACCGCGGCGCGGCGCACCCCGGCCACCCGGCACGGGCGGCTCACCGTGGCCGGCCACCGGTCCCGGCAGGGCTTCGCGGCCGGGCTGTGCGCGGGGGGCGCGGCCGCGCTGCTGTTCGTGCTGCTCAGCACCGGAACCATCGTGCTCGCGCCGCACGTGCTGGAGCCGCTGCGGTGGACATTCGCCACCACGTCCGGGCGGTACAAGGGCACCTACCCGGTGCTGGACCGCTTCGAGATGGGCGCGGCCAACACCGCGGCGGGCTACCTGATCGCGCTGATCATCTTCCCGGTGATCTTCGCCGGGCTGGGCGCGTGGGGCGGGATGTACGGCGCGGACCGCCCCGGGCAGCGGCCTGGCGGTGGCGGCGGGGGCGGCGGGGGCGGCGGCCCGCGCCGTCCGGAGCCGCCACCCCCGGACGGCGGCGGCCGGCACCCGGACGACGAGCTGCCCGCCATCCTGCGCGGCGGTTATCTCAAGGAGCTGCCACCAGTGCCCGGCCTGTCCCCGGTCCCCGGCCCCGGCCGCCGGGTCCCGGCTGGCGCACCGGAACAGCACGGCCGTGGCCGGCCGGTGCCCGGCCGCCCCCCGGACTGACCACGCTCAGGTAGCTCAGAACACGTGCAGCGCGCGGGCCACGCCGAGCTGAGCCTCGCCGCCGGTGGCCCGGACGCCCAGCTCGGCCCAGCTACCGCGCTGGGTGACCCAGCGCACGAACGCGTCCGGGCCTGAGCTGATGTGCGCCGCCGGCGCGCCCTGGCCGAGCCGGATGACCCGGCCCCCGGGACCATCCAGGGTGATCAGCACGCTGCCGGGCAGCGCGCCGAGGCGGCCGGCGTTCTGCTGCGGGAGGGCGGCCTCGATCCAGTCCAGCACCGGCCCGAGCCGGGCCGGGCTGGCGGACGGCGCCGGGCCGGGCAGCGGCCCGCGCGGGGCGAACAGGTCGGCCCGGATGTGCGTGTAGTGGTCGAACGAGTACGCGCTGGGCAGCAGGCTGGCCGGGTAGCGGCCGAGATCACCCAGGGCCACCTCGTCCTGCAGGGGCGCCAGGCTGGCCAGCACGCCCACCGCCCGGGCGCTGACTGACTCGTAGTCGGCCAGCACCTCGGCCGCCGGCATCTCCCGCCGGGCCGCCACCAGGGCCGCCTGGGCCTGTTCGGTGGGCAGCCCGGTGGTGTCCGGCAGCGCAGCCGGGTTGACGGTCATCCAGTACAGCGCGCCCAGGTGGCTGACCAGGTCCTTGACCGACCAGCCCGGGCATCCGCTGCTGGCCGCCCACTGCGGGCCGGTGAGCCGGGCGCCGATGTCCAGCAGGGCAGCCCGGTCCGCGCACAGCGTGTCGACGGCGGTCGCAGTCATGGCATCCCTCTCCGGCGCATCTGGATAAGATCCAGAATATTTATGTAATCTAACATAGTGATGCTATGTGAGTGAGCTGTGGCACGCAACACCGCGGCCGACGGGCTATACAGAGGACGTGGCCGAGCTGTCCTCCTCCGGTGTCCCGCCCGGGTCGCTGCGCGCCGAGCAGGTCGCGCAGACCCGGGCCGCTCTGGTGGCGGCCGCCCGGCAGTTGTTCGGCCAGCACGGGTACGCGGCCACCTCGGTGGAGGATCTGGCCCGGGCCGCCCGGGTCACCACCGGCGCCCTGTATCACCACTTCCCGACCAAGACGGCTCTGTTCGAAACCGTCTTCGAGGCGCTGCACCTGGACCTGATGATGGCGTCGGCGCAGGCCGCGGACGGGGCGCCGGACGAGATCGAGTCCCTGGCCCGGGGGTTCGACGCGTTTCTCGATGCGCTGCTCGAGCCGGATGTGCAGCGCATCATGATCACTGACGCGCCGGCCGTGCTCGGCCTGGCCCGGTTCACCGAACTCGACGAGCGCTATGCGGCCGCCGCCATCGCCGAGGCGCTGCGCGGCGCGGCCGCGGCCGGGCGGCTGCACGTGGACGACCCGGAAACGCTGGCCCGGCTGCTGCTGGGTGTGCTGGTCCGCGGCGGGATGCTGATCGCGAGCTCGGCCGAGCCGGCCCAGGCCCGGGCCGACGTGGGCAAGGCCGTCCGGGCGCTGCTGGCCGGCCTGGCCGCGGCGGGCGGCGAGTAGGCAGCCAGGGCGGACCGGTGGACGCGAAGCAATCGGAGAGCAGGCCGCGGCGGGACCGCCCGGCCCGGGGCGTGCTGGCCGGCTGGTGGCGGCGGCGCAGCCTGCGCGGGCGGGTCACCCTGGCCTCCACCGCCGGCCTGGCCGTGGCGCTGGCCGCCGCCGCCCTGCTGCTGGCCAGCGCGCTGCGGCTGTCGCTGATCCGCGGCCTGGACAACTCGGCCCGGCAGGGCGCCCGCCAGGTCGCGGCGCTGGCCGAGGCGCACCGGCTGCCCCGCCCGGTGCTGCCCGGCACGGACACCATCCAGGTGCTCAGCCCGCAGGGCCGGATCGTGGACGTGTCGCCGGACGCCGACCGGCTGGTGCCGCTGCTGCCGCCGGCCGTGGCCGCGGCCAACGCCCGGGACGGCCGGGCGGTCCTCGTGAACGGCCGGCGTTCGGCCTGCCCGGGGAGGTGCGGGTGGCCGCGGTCCCGATCCGCGGCGGCGGCACCGTGATCGCCGCGGTGGCCTACAGCCCGGTGGCCGAGAGCCTGGCCACGCTGGGCCGGGCGCTGGTCATCGGCACCCCGGTACTGCTGGTCCTGCTGGCCGGGGCGGTCTGGCTGATCGTGGGCAGCACGCTGCGCCCCATCGCGGAACTGCGCCGCGGCGCGCAGGACGTGACCCGGACCGGCCGGCCACGTGATCTGCCCGTGCCCGCCGCCCACGACGAGGTGCACAGCCTGGCCGTCACGCTGAACGACATGCTCAGCCGGCTGGGCGCGGCCCAGCACCGGCAGCGCGGGCTGATCTCGGACACCGCGCACGAGCTGCGCAGCCCGATCGCCAGCATCCGGGCCCAGCTGGAGGTGGCGCTGGACCACCCGGACGGGCAGGACTGGCCGCAGACCGCGGGCGATGTGCTGGCCGACACGATGCGGCTGTCCGCGCTGGCCGAGGACCTGCTGGTGCTGGCCCGGCTGGACGAGGCGGACCAGCCGCGGGCCGCGCAGCGCGTCGAGCTCAACGCGCTGGCCGCCGACGTGGTCAGCCGGTACCCAGACGCGCCGGTGCCGGTGGTGCTGGCCCAGGCCGAGCCGTGCCAGCTGGCCGGTGACCCGGACGGGCTGCGCCGGATGCTCGGCAACCTCATCGACAACGCGGCCCGCTACGCCCGGACTCAGGTGGCGGTATCGGTGACCATGGACGGCGCGGCCGCCCGGCTGTGCGTGGCCGACGACGGCCCGGGCATCCCGCCCCGGGACCGGGAACGGGCGTTCGGCCGGTTCACCCGGCTGGAAGCGGCCCGCAGCCGGGACGGCGACGACGCCGGCGGGGCCGGCCTGGGGCTGGCCATCGTGCGGGCCACGGCCCGGGCCCACGGCGGCTCGGTGTGGCTGGAAGACGCGGCGCCCGGGCTGCGCGCGGTGGTGCTGCTGCCCGGCGCTACCCGGTCCGCCGCCGCCACCGTGCGGTGAGCGCCGCGGTCACCGCGCTGACCGCCGCGGTCACCCGGGATCGGCGGGCTTTCCGCCCGGTGCCGGTGCACCGGCCGCGCCGTCAGCCCGCTCGGTGCCGCCGGCCGCAGGGCCGCCGACGGCCGTGTCGCTGACCTCGGTGTTGTCGTTGACCTCGGTGTTGTCGTCGCGGGCTGGGTTGTCCTCGCGGAGCGCGCCTGCCTTGGGCGGCGTGGCCCGGTCAGCGAGCGGCTCCACCCCGCCGCCCGAGGTCGCGGTCGGGAAACCAGTGGCGGCGGCTGCGTCCCGGGCCGCCTGCGGCTCCGGCGCCACCGGCTTGGCGCCGCCGATCGGACCGCGCCCGGGGACCGCGTGCCGCCGGCTGAAGACGAGGTACACGGCGATCATGACCACAATGAACAGGCCCAGCGGCAGGGCCAGCGTCAGCACGGCGCCACTCGTGCTGTAACCGAACAGCGCGGCCGGCCGAACCGCCAGGTGGGCTACCACGTGCCCCACGGCAGCAGCGCGCTGACCGCGATGACCGCGAACAGCAGCGTGAGGTAGGCAATAGACAGGTGGAACAGCCGCATCGGGGCCGGGTTCGCGCTGGGCTTGATCAGCCCGGCGCAGGCCCCCTCGGTGACGCTGCGGCTGGCCGCGGCGTCCGCTGGCCCGGCGGCCACCGCGACCGTGGTCGCCACGTCCACCGCGGTCGCGGTGGCGGTGGGGGTGCCAGCCAGGCTCCCGGTCACGCCGGCGGCTGGCGCCGGGCTGGGCCCGGCCGGACGCCCGGCACCGACCGGCTCGTCCGCCCCGGGCATGGCCGCCACCCGGGCCCGCAGCCGGTGCGCCTCGATCAGGAACCAGCCGCCCAGGCCGACCGCACAGGCCGTGTAGATCCAGCCCGCGTACGGCGCCAGGGCCAGGGTCACCGCGACCATCAGATAGGAGTAGAGCAGGATCTTGCGGGCCACCTCGGCCGGGGTGGCCACCGCGGGCAGCATGGGCACGCCCGCCGCCACATAGTCGTCCCGGAACTTCATGGCCAGCGCCCAGGTGTGCGGCGGGGTCCAGAAGAAGATCACCGCGAACAGGATCACGGCCGGCCAGGCGACCGTGCCGGTGACCGCGGACCAGCCGATCAGCACCGGCATGCAGCCGGCCGCCCCGCCGATGACAATGTTCGACGGGGTGCGGCGCTTCAGCCCGAGCGTGTAGACGAACACGTAGAACAGGATCGCGGCGTCGGCCATCCCCGCGGACAGCCAGTTCACCAGCGTGCCGAGCAGCACGGTGGACAGCACACCGAGCGCAATGCCGAAGGCCAGCGCCTCGGGCGGCCTGATGACGGCCAGCTTGCCGTGCCCGGTCAGCGGGCGCCGGGACGTGCGCCGCATCACCGCGTCGATGTCCCGGTCGATGTAGCAGTTGATGGTGTTCGCGCTGCCCGCGGCGAACGCGCCGCCCACCAGGGTGACCAGCAGCACCCGGATGGACGGCAGGCCGCGCTGCGCGAGCAGCATGGTCGGGATGGTGGTGACCAGCAGCAGCTCGATGATCCGCGGCTTGGTCAGCGCGAACAGCGACCGGGCGACCACCCGGGCGGAGCGGCGCCCCGCGGCAGCGGGTAGCGCGTCGGTCGCTGGCGTCACTCGGGGTCCTCCGGCTTTCCAGGCTCAGGCGCCTCGGCCGAGGCGGTCTCGTCGGTGCTGCTGTCCGCGGCAGGCTGCTCGTCCGCAGCGGTGTCATCGGCCCGTGCGCCAACCACGGGTGGGGTGGCGCGGTCGGCCAGCGGCTCGGTGCCGCCGGTGCTCGTAGCGAGCGGGAAACCAGTAGCGGCCGCGGCCGGTGCCGCCGCCCCGGCGGCCGGGGCAACGGGCCGGGCCGCGCCGATGGCCTGGTGACCGGGGACCGTGTGCGGCCGGCTGAACACGATGTACATCGCGATCATGACCACGATGAACCAGCCGAGCGGCAGCACCAGCGTCATCACCTGTGCACCTAGCGGGTAGTAGGACAGCATCACGGGAATCACACCCTCCTGGCAGGAGTGGGTTCACTGATCATCTCAGCCCCGTCCGGGTGGGCCAAGCGGACTTGGACGGCCGGAGCATCCGGTCCAGGCTGGCCGACAGAGCCTCGGACTCCTCGTCGTTCAGCCACTTGATGAGGAGCGAAACTCCTGCGATAACGTACGGCAGCAGCACCAGCACCCACAACTCGGCCCCGCCGAGCTGCTGGTCCCCGGTGACCGTGAGCAGGTGATTATGTCCTACCTTCCGGTAGCCGGGGTAGATGACGTTGGCACCGAAGCCGAGCACCATGCCGAGCACGGTGCTGGCCAGCACCGTGGCCGCGATGAGCATGACCCGGTAGAGCGGCGCGAACCGGGGGGTGAACGGGCGGGAGCCGATGAGCTGGAGCCAGAACAGCACCCCCACCACAAGGTAGCTAACCGCCTGCGCGGCCAGCACCACTGGGTGGTGCAGCCCGGCGTCGTACAGGACCGGCAGGTACCAGCCGCACCAGACCACGATGAACAGTGCGGTCACCGCGACCGGCCAGCTGCGCAGCCGGGGCGGCTCTGGGCGGGGGCCGGGGGCCGCCGCCGCGGCGGCCTGTTCCGCTTCCGCCAGCACCGCCGCGGCCGGCTGGGCGGGCCTGCGGCCCAGGCCCCGCCGCAGCACCAGCCAGGGCGCGCCCAGCACGATCAGCGACGGCGCCACCACGCCCAGCATGATGTCCTGTAGCACGCGGACCCAGATGAACGTTCCCGACCAGTAGCCCAGCGGCGACACCAGGGCCAGCAGCACGGTGAGCACCCCGGCGTAAAAGGCGGTCGCCTCCCAGCCCAGCCCGCGCGGCAGCGGCGCACCTCCGTGGCGGGCGTCGGCCCGCAGCCCACGGAGGCCGGCCAGGTGCACGGCGGTGACCACCAGGCACCCGGCCAGCACAGCCACGTTGGCCGACCAGTGCGAGACAACCGTATTCATGTCGCTGCTGGCCGGGTCAGGCGACCAGGTAGAACAGGATGAAGAAGACGATGCTGACGATGACCAGGAAATTCCAGACCAGGGTGAAGCCACTCAGCGAGGACTGGAAGCGCTGCACCGCGAACGCCTCGGCGTAGGTCGGCGGCTGCTCCACGAACGAGATGGCCGGCAGCGACCTGGCCCGCATGAGCAGGATCTCCAGCCAGATCATCGCGGCCAGCCAGCTCACCAGCATCACCGGGTAGAAGCCGGTGAACACGCTGGAGAAGCCCGAGCTGCCGGGCTGGAACGGCAGGCTCAGCAGCTGCAGGATCTGCAGCACGACCGCGGCCAGGCCGAGCAGCAACGCCACCAGCGCCGCCCCCTGCCAGACGCTCTTAGCCCCCGCCTTGATCCGGGTCAGCCCCACGTACTGGACGATGGCACTGACCACGACGCAGGCCAGGATGGCCCAGCCGTAGCCCTTCTGCGGCGCGTGGTAGCCGGATCCTTCCCACCGGCCGCTCGAGTTGACCGAGCGCAGGTAGAAGTAGGCGAACGCGAACGCCCCGTACAGGAAGGACAGGGCGCCGAGCGCGAACCGGGACCCGGTCCAGTTGGCGTTGAGCGCTGCCTCGTGGTAGAAGCCGGCCTCTTCAGCCGCACGGTCCAGTTCGGACGACGGCTGGGTGGTCTGGTCAGCCATGGCTGCTATGCCTCCGCTCCGGCGCCGGCGGTGGCGTACGACGCGCTCACCACGCCGACCGGCGGGTGCAGGTCGGCCACCGGCGGCGCATCCTTGACGCCGTAGTCGTACGGGCCGGACAGGATCACCGGGATGTGCTCGAAGTTACCGGGTGGCGGCGGCGAGGAGACCTGCCATTCCAGGCCCCGGGACTGCCATGGGTTGCCGGTCTCCCGTTCCCGGACGATCACCGTGGACCAGATGAAGTTGATCAGGAAGATCAGGATCGAGCCGCCGAGCAGGAACGAGGAGACCGACACCCAGACATTGAGCGGCTGCAGATTCAGCGCGTACTCAAACACCCGGCGCGGCTGGCCCGCCATGCCGACCGCGAACAGCGGCAGGAACGTCGAGTTGAAGAAGATGAACATGGTCCAGAAGTGCAGGTAGCCCAGCTTCTGGTTCAGCTTGATGCCCATCATCTTGGGCAGCCAGTAGTAGACCGCGCCCATGAACGCGAAGATGAGCCCGCCCATGATCGTGTAGTGGAAGTGCGCCATCACGAAGAAGCTGCCGTGCTCGGTGGTGTCGGCCGGCACGTCGGACAGGAACACCCCCGAGATGCCGCCGATCAGGAAATTGAAGTACAAGGCCAGGGCAAAGCACATCGGCACCGTAAACCGTATCTTCGCCTTCCAGAACGTGCCCATGGCAACCAGGTAGATGAACCCGGTCGGAATCGAGATGAGCTCGGTGGTCAGCATGAACAGCGGCCGCATCTCCGGGTTGATGCCGCTGTCGAACAGGTGGTGCTGCCACACGAAGAAGCTGAGCAGCGCCACCCCGATCATGCCGGCCGCGGCCACCCGGTAGCCGAACAGGGGTTTGCGGCAGAACACCGGGAGGAGCTCCGAGACGATGCCGAACCCGGGCAGGGCCAGGATGTAGACCTCCGGATGGCCGAAGAACCAGAACAGGTTCTGGTACAGGTAACTGCTGCCGCCGAGCTGGTTGGCGAAGAACGCGGTCTCCACAGTGCGGTCGGTGAGGAGCATGTACAGCCCGCCGACCAGGACCGGCACGGACAGCACCATCAGGAAGGAAACGGTGAGCATGGACCAGACGAAGACCGGCAGCCTGCTCCAGCGCATGCCGGGCGCCCGGTAGTTGACCACCGTGACGAAGATGTTGAACCCGGCCAGGATCAGCGAGATGCCCATCAGGCCGAACGCCACCGCGTACGAGTCCATGCCCTCGGTGGCCTGGACACTCAGCGGGGCGTACCCGGTCCAGCCGGTCGGGAACCCGCCCAGCAGGACCCCGGACAGCAGCACCACGTAGGCGGCCGGGGTCAGCCAGAACGCCAGCGCCTCCAGGCGGGGGAACGCCATCCGCTTGGACCCGATCATCAGCGGCATCAGGAACTGGCCGAACGGCCCGAGCACGACCGACGACATCATCATCATCATCATGGTGCCGTGCTCGCCGACCACCATCAGGTACGAGCTGGCGCTCATGATGTGGTAGGTCGGGGACAGCAGCTCGGTCCGGATGGCCATCGCGAACAGGCCGCCGGTGCAGAAGTAGACGATCATGCCGACCAGGTACTGGATGCCGACCACCTTGTGGTCCAGCGTGTACCGGAAATACCTGGCCAGCCCGCTGGCGGCTTCAGCCTCCTCCTCGGCGACCGGCACCGGCCTGCCCAGCATCTGCCGGAACAGGTCGTTGAACACGCCGAGCCCGCCCAGCCAGCCGACCGTCCCGAACAGGTAGCCCAGCACGAGCGGGAAGTCGTTCATGTCAGACAGCGAGTTACGGGCGTACTGCCAGGACAGCGCGTTGCCCAGCCAGTGCCCCAGGAAGTAGCCGATGACGGCGCCGATGATGCCCGTGTGGAAGGCCGGCCGCATCCACCACGACCGGGCCGGGCGCGGACCGGCAGGCCCAGATCCCGCGGGCTCCTGCGCCTTGTCCGGCTGTATGTCTATGGACATCCGGTCACCTCTTCGTCGCAGTGTCGGCCATGAGGACTGTGCCGCCGCTCACGGCTGCACCGGGTCTTGCGGTGGGTAGTAGTAACCGGCTGCGCCGGTGATACCGAGCTTGACCAGGACTTTGCCGAGTTGCGGGATCACCGTCGGGTCGTAAGCCAGCGCGTAGGGCGGGAGCGACCGCAGCAGGCCTGACCTCGCCTCGGCGACCTGGTTAGCTCTGGCCCAGACCTGGAACGCGTCGGCGGTCACCACCCGGCCGGAGTTGAACATCGCACCGTGCCAGATCCCGCACAGCTCGTTGCACCGGACGGTGAACCCGCCGGTCTGCTCCGGGGTGGTGTAGGCCACGTTGTCCACACCCGGGTTGGCGTCCGCCTTCACCCCGAGCTGGTAGGCCCAGAAGCTGTGAATGACATCCAGCGACGTGACATGGAACGCCACCGGGCGGTTCAGCGGCAGCACCAGCTGGGTGGTCTCCATACCGCCGAACTGCGGGTAGCGGTAGGTGAACTGCCACTGCTGGCCGATGACCTGGACCTGCAGGAGGTTGTTGCCGGATGGCTTCCACACCGGGTTCGGGCCCTCGCCCGCACCCGCGCCGGCCGGCACGATCAGCTCTACGGTGCCGAACACGAACGCGGCCAGCACGATCACCGCGGTACCGCCGATCCAGGCGGCCTGGATGCCGGTGTGCCCGAACAGCGCCGGCCCGTCCTCGTCGTCGCCGGCCCGGTGCCGCCAGTTGACCAGCGCATACCCGGAGTAGACCCAGACGAAGATCATCACGGGCGCGGCCGCCAGAGCCAGCACCGCGATGTCGAACTGCTGGTGCCGGGCCGACGATGACATGTCACCTGGCGGCAGGTGCGGCTTCCACAGGAACCAGATGAGCAGGTCGGCGATCAGGGCCAGCACGATCCAGACAGTGAAGATCCGGATGCCGTGGTTCGGCTCCGCCTTGGCCGGGGCGGCGGCCGGGGCCTGGGACTCGGCCATCAGCCTGACACCTCCATGTTGCCCATCATGTAACCGATCGTCTGCATGGGACCGCCGTTGCCATCGATAAACCCGCCGCCGCATGGAATGAAGCACTGCCAGCGGAACGTCCCGGTGGTCTTCGGCGTGTAGAAGCTGAACTTCTCCATCGAATGCGGGGAATTCGTACACGGCGCCGTGCCGCAGGCCGAACTGTTGAAGAGCGCGGTGACCGGTGACGCCACCGGGACGAACACGTGCAGGCTCGGGATCGCGAACGTATGCGCCACACTGCAGTTCGCCCACGAGTCGATCAGCGAATAGGTCCTGGTCGGCCCGACCGGCTGGGAGAGGGTCTTGAACTGCTGCACGGTCACCCGGTTGCCCACCGTGCCCTGGATTTTGCTCCAGTAGTTGTTGCGCAGCGGCGTGCAGCCGTCGTAGCCCAGGATCGTCATGTTGACCCGGGTGTTCTCCGGCACCTGGAACAAGGTGGTGTGCACCCACGCCTTGGTCTTCGGGTCCTGGACGAAGTAGCTCACCCAGTCCGGCCTCGCTGTAACCGAGTTCACCGGGGCCTCTTGGAGCACCACGTTGACCGCGCCCCCGGAGGCCTCCGGCGTGTAGTCCACCACCGGAAGAGCGCTCCCGATGTAGTGCACGACGATGAAGACCGCACCGGCGACCACGGCGGCGAAGGCCACCAGCAGGGTCACGATACGGGCCGGCAGAGACACCAGTCACCACCTCGCTTCTTCGCGGCGCCTCGCGCACACGACTGGGGCCGGCCGCAATGTCCCCATGACTCCGGGCCGGAAGTCTCGTCTGATCCTGATCTTGCGATCGTTCGCCTCGCCACGGCAACCACGCAGGGCCTGAATGACGAAATTGTCATGATCAGCGAACCTCGTCCCGGTAGCGTTTCCCCTGGAAGAAGGCCATGACTACGTAAGGTGAGTGCCCAGCACTGACGGTTACTAATCTCCGGGTTGCGCCGTCCCAGGTCACAGTCCTGTGATGCAATGGTTTGCCCTCGATAACGAGGGTTGACCGCGCGCCGCTGCGCGGTACATCCTCTGCACAGGGGATCGCCCAGGCGGTGGCGCAGCTGCCACCGCACCGCGCTGCCGCGTCGCCCAGATAACCCATGGAACGTAACTCACCTGCGAAGACGATCCACCCGCCCGGGCCAAGCGCCACCATGGCACGGATCCTCGTGGTGGACGACGAGCCGCAGATCCGCGAGTTCATCGCCCGCGCTCTGGCGGCGGCCGGCTATGCAATCGATTTCGCGAGGAACGGCCAGGAGGGCCTGCAGCATGCCACCAGCGAGGACTACGATCTCGTGATCCTCGACCTGGTCATGCCGGACATGGACGGGCGGGAGATCCTGGCCCGGCTGCGGCGGGAGCGGCCGGAGCAGGCCGTGCTGGTGCTGTCCTGCCTGGCCGATGTCACGACCAAGGTGGACTGCCTGGAGCTCGGCGCGCAGGACTACCTGACCAAGCCGTTCTCGCTCGCCGAACTGCTGGCCCGGGTCCGGGTCCGGCTGCGTGACGACGGCCACCCGCTGAGCGGACTGCTCCGGGCCGGGGAGCTGGTGCTGGACTTCGGCCGCCTGGAAGCCAACATCGGCCAGGGGGCTGTGCCGCTGACCCGGCTGGAATTCCTGCTCCTCCGGGAGCTGATGGAGCACGCAGGCCAGTCGGTGCCCAAGGGCCAGCTGCTGGCCTCGGTGTGGGGCTACGACTTCGACCCCGGCTCCAACGTGGTCGATGTGTGCGTGCGCCGGCTCCGCTCGAAGCTCGGCTTCGACCTGATCAAGACGGTGCGTGGTGAGGGGTATCAGCTCACCGCGTGAGGTCGGGGCGGCCGACCCGACGGAGACGAGCCGGTCGCGGCGCCGCGAGCCGTGGTGGGACATCGACTGGCGGGCCGGGGCGCGCCGCAGGCGTGTCCCCGCTGGGCCAGTGATCCCAGCGGGTTCCGGGGGGCCGTCCCCCCGGGGCAGCCGCGCGGTTTCCTGGCCCTGGCGGGAGGGCGGCTGGGTTGACCTGGTCTGGGTGGCCTTCTCGCTGGCCAGCCTGGCCTGCATCGTGATCTTCTCGCGCTGGGAGACGATCCCGTTCCACCTCATCTGGATCAGCCTCACCCTGCTCTACGGCTTCCGGGTCTGGGCCACCCGGCCCACCCTGTGGGTGCTGGCCGTAGTCATGGTCACCACGTTCCTGGCCATCGGCTGGGACGTGTACATCGGCGCCCAGTCGGTGGACGAGCTGAACGAGGTCCCGCTGCTGGCGGCCATGTTCTGGATGATGGTCTGGCACGCGCAGCGGCGGCTGGACGCGGACCGGGAGCGGGACCTGGTCAGCGACGAGAACGCGCGGCTGCTGGCCACCCAGCGCCGGTTCCTCCAGGACGCCTCGCACCAGCTGCGCACCCCGATCACCATCGCGCTGGGCCACGCCGAGCTGCTGGCCCGGGAACTGACCGAGCGCACCGAGCGCCGGGACATCGAGATCGTGGTCGGCGAGCTGACCCGGCTGCGCCGTCTCGGCGAGCGGCTGCTGGTCATCGCGGCCTCGGAGGACCCGGATTTCCTCCGGCCCGAGCCGGTCGCCCTGGACCGGTTCACCATGGAGGTGATCAGGCGGTGGCGGCCGACCGCGGAGCGGCAGTGGCGGATCGGCCGGCTGGACATGGTCACGGTCAGCGCCGACCGGGAACGGCTCGGCCTGGCCGTGGACGCACTGCTGGAGAACGCGGTCCGGCACACCGCCGACGGCGACATGATCCAGCTCTCGGTGCTGGCCCCCGGCCCGGGCCAGCCGGTGCGTATGATCGTCGCAGATACCGGGACGGGAATCCTGCCCACCGAGCTGGCGCACATCTTCGACCGGTTCCGGACCGGTTCCCCGGTCCGCCCGGCCAGCGGCGGGTCAAAGGGGACCGGGCTGGGGCTGGCCCTGGTGCGCGCGGTAGCGCACGCGCACGGCGGGGACGTCCGGGTCCGCAGCACACCCGGCGAGGGCAGCGAGTTCGAGCTGGTGCTGCCCGCGCCGGCCGCCGCGGTGAGCACCAGCTCGGTGCATCCGGGCCACGCACTGAGCTGGGCGGCCGTAACCGAGGATCCTGAACCGGACCGGACGCTGAAGGACGACGCATGGCCGAGCAGAAACAGATGAGTAGCGCGAGCGGCGGTGCCAGCCCGGGGCGACCCCCGGGAGCTCCCCGATCGCCGCTCCACGCCGAGCAGCCAGCCGCGGACGAGGTGCAGGCTGGCCCGGCCGGCCGCACACCACTGGCCCTCTTCCGCCGGCTCAGCCGGCGTGGCCGGCTGGCGGTAACCGGCACGGCCGCGGTGCTCGCGGTGGCGGCAGCCCTGCTCGCGCTCGGCGCCACGTCGGCGGGCAGCGCGAAACCCCCGGTCAGCCACCCGCGCGCCCCCGGGTTCAGCCTGGCTGTGCTGGGCCACCCGGGCCAGCACATCTCGCTGGCCCAGTACGCGGGGCGCCCGCTCATCATCAACTTCTTCGCGTCCTGGTGCGCACCCTGCCAGCGGGAGACCCCGCTGATCGCCCGCTTCTACCAGGCCAGCCGTGGCCGGGTGACCATCCTTGGCGTGGACGTCAACGACAGCACCACGGCCGCGCTCGGGTTCATGCGCAAGTCCGGCGTCCGGTACCCGGTGCTGTCCGATCCGGCCCCGATGGCCATGACGCTGTCCTACGGCGTGGTGGCGCTGCCGCAGACGTTCTTCCTCAATGCCCAGCACCACATCGTGAAGCGGGTCATCCAGGCGGTGACCCTCAGCGACCTGCGCACCGGTGTGGCCCTGATCAGCAGCCAGAGCAACCGGAGCTGAGCGCCGTGGAATCCCCGACCCGGACCGACCCGCCCTATGTGCCCATCCGCACCAGCGGCTGGGCGCCGCACGCGAAGACCCCGCGCTGGCTGCTGCTGGCCGGGGTACTGATCGTGGTCGGCATCGTGCTGGTCGCCCTGGTGCACAAGCCAAGCAAGTCTGAGCAGGCTGGCGACCTCAAGGGATTCCTGACCGACATGCGGACCGATACCGAGTCGTGCGCCGCCGGGGTCAGTGAGTCGCTCACCGCCCTGCACCAGATCCACTCGGGCGGCACCGTGGCCCAGAACGCCGCGGACACCGTCCAGATCGCCCGGTACGGCGCGTCGAACTGCTCCCCGGCCAACAACATGCAGCTCGATGACCTGGCGCAGTACCAGGTGACCGAGTCGCTGGCCGCCTTCCACCTGGCCACCGCGGTCAACGATCTGGTCACCTGGTGTTTCCCGTACGCGCAGCGGGTGCAGAACGACGTGGCCAACCTGGCCGGCGCCCATACCGCGGCCCGCCGGGCCAGCTACGCGGCCACGCTGCAGCGGGACACCCGGGATCTGAACCGGGAGCGCGCGGCCATCGACCAGATCCTGCATAACGCGGTCACCGCCACTGGCGCGGCCGGTGCCCAGGCCCGGCTGCCCAACCTGCCCGGCTAGCGGAACCAGCCAGCGGAACCGGCTAGCACAACCCGGCCTCGAGCCCGAGCGCGGCCAGCGCGGCCGAGAAGGACGACTCCCAGGCGGCCTGGTACTGGGCCGCGGCGGTGGCCGGGCCGAGCCCCTCGGCCGCGGGCTTGATCCGGTCGGCCGCGGCCAGCGCGTTGCGCACCACCGCGGCGGGCCGGGCCGACGTCACCCAGGCGCCGCCCCGCTCCAGCTCGTGCTGCAGGTTGTCCCGGCCGTGCCCCGGCACCACGTCCAGCAGCAGCAGCGGGCGGCCCACCACCCGCGCCTCCGAGCAGGTGTCCCCCGAGCTGGTGATGACCAGGTCAGCCGCGGCCATCAGCTCGGGGATGCGGTCGGTGAAGCCGAACACGTGCAGCCGCGGCTGCTGCCGGGCGGCGGCCCGCAGCCTGCGTTCCAGGCGCTCGTTCCGCCCGGCCACGGCGAGCACCTCGAAGCCGGCCGCGGCCAGCCCGGCAGCTGCCTCGGACACCGGGCCGAGGCCCCAGGCCCCGGACATCAACAGCACGCAGCGGGCCGGGCCGGGCACCCGGAGCCGGGCCCGGGCCTCGCTCTGGCTGAGCGGGGTGTAGAACCCGGGCCGGACCGGCATCGGCACCACGGCCACCCGCGCCGTGGGCTGGAACCGCTGCACGGCCGCCTCGGCGGCCTGCGAGGTGACCAGGTAGGCGTCCACGTGGGGGTGCACCCACAGCCGGTGCGGGGTCACGTCGGTGCAGAACACCACGTGGGTCATGGCCGGGTACCGGCCGGCCAGCGCGCTGGCCGCGGACGCGCCGGTGGCGAACACCGAGATGACCAGGTCGGCGGGGTTCGCGTCGAGGTGCGCGCGCAGCCGCGGCACCAGCTGGCGCCGGGCGGCCGCGTCGGCCAGCAGCGCGGGCCAGGCACCGGTGCGCAGCGCGCCGAAGTGCACCGCGTCGTAGACGCCCGGCACCGTGAGCATGGCCCGGAACACGGCCTCACCGGCCGCGCCGCCGCGGTCGCCGAGCAGCCGCATCGCGTCCATGATCTCGGTGCTCCAGCCCCGGGCGGCCAGCGATCCGGCGCAGGCCTGGGCGAGCACGTCGTGCCCCATGCCCAGCGATCCGGACAGCAGCAGCGCGCGGCGGGCCGGGGTGCTCATCGCGGCCGCTCCTGGCGCTGGCCGGCCTCCAGCCATTCCAGGTACCGGTGCACGCCCTCGGCGAACGGGGTGACCGGGACCCAGTCCAGCAGTTCCTTGACCCGGGCCCCGGACACGCTGACCCCCTGGTAGTCGGCGGTGCGGGCGGGCACGAACTCGACCGGGACGGGGCGGACCAGCTCGCGTACCGTGTCGGCGATCTCCCGCACCGACACCGGCGCGGCCGCCTTCCAGGGCCAGCGTCTGGTCCTCGGCGGCCGGGTCGAGCGCCCGGACGTGCGCGTCGGCCAGGTCCTCGACGTACACGTAGCTGCGCTGCTGCTCGCCGGTCCCGGCGATGGTGATGGGCTGCCCGTCCAGCGCGGCCCGGACGAACCGGGCCACCACGAGCTCGTCGCGCATCCGCGGCCCGTACGGGATGCCGTAGCGCAGGATGGTGAAGTGCTGGCCGTACATCTCCCGGTAGCTGTGCACCAGCAGTTCCGCGCTGAGCTTGGTGGCCACGTACACGTGCCCGGCCCGGCGCAGGTCGACCGGCGTGTCCTCGGCCAGGTCACCATCCCCGTGGGCCGCGCCGTACACCCAGACCGTGCTGGCCAGCAGCACCCGCCCGCAGCCGCCTGCCCGGGCCGCATCCAGCACCCGGGTGGTGCCCTCCACGTTGAGCCGGACCGCGGCCACCGGGTCGGCGGCCACCTCGTTCACGTTGGCCGCGCCGGCCAGGTGGAACACCGCGTCGCACCGGTGCAGCCCGTGACGCAGCGCGGCCGGGTCGAACAGGTCGGCGGTCAGGTACTCGGCGGCTGGATTGCGGTACCCGCCCCCGACGTCCAGCACCCGCACCTGGTGACCGGCGGCCAGCAACTGGTCCACCACATGCGATCCGATGAAGCCGCACCCCCCGGTCACGGCCACCCGCATACAGTCCTCCTCTGTCGTCCCCGCTGGGCTGCCGGGCCGGTGGCCCGGTCAGCACCCTGGACCTCACACCCGCGTGACGGCCCCATACACCGCGGTCACCGCGGTGAGCACCTGGTCGATCTCGTCGTCCCGCATGTCCGAGTGCACGGGCAGGCAGATGTGCCGGGCCGCGATGTCCTCGGTGGCGGGCAGCGGGCCCCGGGCGTACTCGGCGAACACCGGCTGCTGGTGCAGCGGCAGGTCATACACCTCCCCAGCCAGGTGCACGTCATACCGTGCGGCGACCGCACGCTTGAACTGCTGCCGGTCCGCCCCGGGCGGCAGCAGCACGATGTACTTGTAGACGTTGCTCCGGCAGCCATCCGGCTCGGCCAGCGGGGCCAGCCCGTCCAGCCCGGCCAGCGCCGTGGTGTACTGGGCCGCGACCTCGCGCCGCCGGCTGATGAACTCGTCCAGGTGGCGCAGGTGCACCAGGCCGGTCACCGCGTGCAGTTCGCTCATCCGCCACGCATAACCATGCCGTTCATGATGATTCGCGCCGAACGCCCCCTTGCCCTGATCGCGGTAGATCCGGGCCTCGGTGTCGGTCCGCTCCGACGAGGTGAGCAGCATCCCGCCCTCGCCACTGGTCAGCACCTTGGTCGGGTAGAAGGAGAACGCGGCCGCCGCCCCGAATGACCCGGCGAACCGGCCCTGGCAGGTGGCCCCATGCGCGTGCGCCGCGTCCTCGATCAGGGTGATCCCGTGCTCCGTGCACAGCCGGGCCAGGGCGTCCGCCTGCGGGCTGATCAGTCCGCCGACGTGCACCAGTACCACGGCGGCCGTGCCCGGGGTGAGCGCCGCGGCCACGGTCTGCGGGCTGAGCGCGAACGTGGCCGGGTCAATGTCGGCGAACACCGGGGTGCCGCCAGCCGCCCGGACCGCGGCCGCGGTGGCGAAGAACGTGTTGGCTGGGACGATCACGTCCCGGCCCTGGACGCCTGTCACCCGCAGCGCGATATCCAGTGCGGACGTGCCGCTGGCCGTGGCGGCCGCGTGCGGCGCGCGGTGCGCGGCGGCGAACGCCGCCTCGAACTGGCGGGTGTACGGCCCGAGGGTGAGCGAGCCGGTGCCCAGGATCTCACTGACCGCGGCTGCTATCTCCGCCCGGTCGGCAGCCGGGAACACGATCCGTGCGGCTGGGACTCCCAACGGCTCTCCCCGGATGAGGCGCGGGCGCGGCCGGCCCGCCACCCCGGCATGGCGCCATCTGGCCTCAGTCATCATGACAAAGGCTGGCTGAGAAAACGCTGTCCCAGGCGGTAGGGGGCGTGCCCGGGTCAGGACTGTCATGACGTACCGTAGCGTCACGCCAACGCTCGTGGCTGAATACCCTGAGAGGCGGCCAGGTAACCGCTGAAGATCCCCGGCAGGCCAGCCGTGCGTTCGCTGAGAGCTGATAAAGGAGCCCGGTGGTGAACCGCGCACTCGGTGCCGCCTTGCTGGCCGCCGCGGCGGTCACGGCCGGCCAGGGCGCGCCCGGCCTGACCGGGATCGGCCCGGTGCGCCGGGCCCTGTTCCCCCGGCTGGCCGGGCTGGGCCGCCCCGGCCACGTGGCCCTCACGTTCGACGACGGCCCCGATCGCGGCTACACCCCGCGGGTCCTGGCCGAGCTGGACCGGGCCCAGGTCCGGGCCACGTTCTTCATGCTGGGCCCGATGGTGCGGGCCGACCCGGGGCTGGCCGCCGAGGTCGCTGCGGCCGGCCACGAGATCGGGGTGCACGGCTGGGAACACCGTTATGCCACGCTGCGCGGCCCGCGGGCACTGCTCGACGACCTGGCCCGGGCCAGCGACGAGCTGGCCGGGGCGACCGGCACCGTGCCCCGGCTCTACCGGCCGCCGTACGGCGTGCTCAGCGCGGGCGCGCTGGCCGCGGCCAGACGGCTCGGGCTGCGGCCCGTGCTGTGGAGTTGCTGGGGACGCGAATGGGCGCCCGGCGCCACCCCGTCCTCGGTGCAGGCCACGCTGAGCCGGACCCTGGGCGGCGGGGCCACCGTGCTGCTGCACGATTCCTGCTGCACCAGCCCGCCGGGTGCGGCCAGCGCGGCGCTCGGCGCGCTGCCGTGGCTACTCGGGGAATGTGGCCGGCGCGGG
The DNA here is from genome assembly GCA_963834515.1 of uncultured Actinomycetes bacterium. Lineage (GTDB taxonomy): Bacteria > Actinomycetota > Actinomycetes > Streptosporangiales > Streptosporangiaceae > RYN-230. The sequence continues at coordinate 466,767 of CAWICB010000009.1, forward strand.
CTGAGGGCCGGGCCGCTGGCCGAGCATGGATGAGGAATCCCCAGGGCGCGTTCAGCTAATGTCCAGGCTCAGGTGCTTAGTTGAGAAAACCCTCTGGGGGGCCGGTTAGGCCACGAGCGCGCGGACACCCTCAGGGTGAGCAGGCACATAGGCTGCAAGCCGGACAAAGGTGATACGGATGCAAGAAGGTCAGGACCGGAGTGGCGACCAGTCGCCGGAGCACATGGGTGCGTGGTCACCCATTCCGGCCGGGGACCAGCCGGACCAGCCCTCCGACAGCACCCCGGCCGGGCCGGACACGCCCGGGCACGACACCTGGGTCGTCCCGTCGGACCCGGCCCAGCCTGAGGTAACCCAGCCCGGCCAGGCCCAGCCCGGCCAGGGCCAGCCCAGCTCAGGTTCCGGCCAGCCCGGCCAGCCCGGCTCCGGTTCCGGCCAGCCCGGCCAGCCCGGCTCCGGTTCCGGCCAGCCCGGTGGGCAGCTTCAGCCGGGCGGGTACAGCCAGCCGGCCGGCTACGGCCAGCCAGGCTACGGCCAGCCCGGGTACGGCCAGCAGCCTTACGGCCAGCCGGGCTACGGGCCGCAGGGCTACGGGCAGCCCAGCGGATACGGCCAGTCCGGCTACGGCCAGTCCGGCTACGGCCAGTCCGGCTATGAGCAGCAAGGCTACGGGCCGCAAGGCTACGGGCCGGGTCCGTGGCAGCAGCCGCCGGGCGGCTCGGGCAACTGGGGCCTGCCCGGTGACGTCGTCGGCTGGGGCCAGGAACCGCCGCGCCGCCGGGGCCCGCGGGCCCTGGTCTATGTCGTGGTCGCCGCGCTGGCCGCGGCGGCCGGCGCGGGCGCCGTGGTCGCGCTGAACCAGAACTCGCAGAACCCCGGCTCTGTGTCCTCGCAGCAGATCCCGTCGCCGGGCCGGAACTCGGCGGGCAACGCCAACACCACCACGATCAACGAGCAGTCCGTGGCGAGCAAAGTCGAGCCGGGCGTGGTCGACATCAACTCCGTTCTCAAGTACGAGAATGGCGCCGCCGCGGGCACCGGGATGGTGCTGTCCGCCAACGGCCTGGTGCTGACCAATAACCACGTGGTGGACGGATCCACCAGCCTGCACGCGACGTCGGTCGGCACCGGCAAGACCTACACGGCCAAGGTGATCGGCGTGGACCCGGTGGACGACGTGGCGCTGATCAAGCTGGTCGGCGCGTCCGGGCTGAAGACGGTGCAGGTCGGCGACTCGGCCAAGGTCACCCTGGGCACGGGCGTGGTGGCCCTCGGCAACGCCGGCGGGAGAGGCGGCAGCCCCACCGTGACCAGCGGGTCGATCACCGCGCTGAACCGGACCATCACGGCCAGCGACTCCGGTAGCGGGGCGAACAGCGAGACACTGCACGGCATGCTGCAGACCAACGCGCCGATCGCGGCCGGTGACTCGGGCGGCCCGCTGTCCAACGCGGCGGGCCAGGTGATCGGCATGGACACCGCGGCCAACAGCCAGACGCTGGGCGGGGCGGGCACGAACCAGGGCTTCGCCATCCCGATCGACCACGCGCTGGCCATCGCCAGGCAGATCGCCGGGGGCAAGGCCGGCTCGCGCATCCTGCTCGGGCCCAGTGGCTTCATGGGTGTCGGCGTGGACTCGGTCAGCGACGCCCAGCAGTGCCTGGCCAGCAGCGGCGTCGGCTTCAACTACCACGTCCCGTCCAAGTCGGGTGCGCTGGTGTGCAGCGTGTACCAGGGCACCCCGGCCGCCAAGGCCGGCCTGGCCGCGGGCGACGTGATCACCTCGGTGAACGGCCAGCAGGTCAGTTCGGCCAACGGGCTGACCACGATCATGCGCAAGTACAGGCCGGGCAGCACGATCTCGCTCGGCTACGTGAACACCAGCCGGCAGAGCCACACGTCATCGCTCACCCTGATCAGCGGCCCGGCCAAGTAACCCGCACCGCCGGATGCCCGGCTGACCCGGTCCGGGCCGGGTCAGCCGGCATCCGCGGTGAGCCAGGCCCGCAGCCGGTCCTCGACCTCGGCGATCTGCGCCACCGGGACGTGCTCACCCCGGGAATGGGCGATCTCCGGGTCGCCTGGGCCGTAGTTGACCGCGGGCATGCCCAGCTCAGCGAAGCGGGCCACGTCGGTCCAGCCGAACTTGGCCCGCGGGGCGCCGCCCACCGCGGCCAGCAGGGTCGCGGCCGCCGGGTCGGCCAGCCCGGGACGGGCGCCGGCCGCCCAGTCGGTGAACTCCACCTCGAAACCGCGGAACACGTCGCGCACGTGCTGCTGCGCCCCGGCCACCGACCGGTCCGGCGCGAACCGGTAGTTCACCGTGACCACGCATCCGTCCGGGATGACGTTGCCCGCCACTCCCCCGCTGATCTGGACCGCGTTCAGCCCTTCGTGGTAGCGCAGCCCGTCCACGTCGGGTTCCCGCGGCTGATATCCGCGGAGCACCTCCAGGATGGCAGCCGCCTGGTGAATAGCGTTCAGCCCATTCCAGGATCGGGCCGAGTGCGCGCGCCGGCCGGTGGCACGGACCTCAGCCCGCAGCGTGCCCTGGCAGCCCCCCTCGATCTTCGCGTCGGTGGGCTCGAGCAGCACCGCGAAGTCGCCGTCCAGCAGGTCCGGCGAGTTCCGGGACAGCCGGAGCAGGCCGTTGCGCTCGGCTTCGACCTCCTCGCCGTCGTAGAAGACGTACGTCACGTCGCAGCGCGGCTGGTGGAGCGACGCGGCCAGCCGCAGCAGGACCGCGACCCCGGACTTCATGTCACAGCTGCCGCAGCCGTAGAGCAGTGCGCCGTCGGCCCGGGACGGGACGTTGCCGGCGATCGGCACCGTGTCAATGTGCCCGGCCAGTACCACCCGCTCCGGCCGGCCCAGCGTAGTCCGGGCCACCATCGCGTTGCCGTCCCGGTACAGGTCCAGGTGCGGGATGTGGCGCAGCGCCCCGTCGATCATGTTGGCCAGGCGTTTCTCGTCGCCGCTGACCGAGGGGACGTCAACCAGCGCCGCGGTCAGCGCCGCCCCGGTTAGGGAAAGGTCAAGGTCTTGGTCCACGCGGCGAGCCTAGCTCGGGGATCATGGGATGAGGTCAGGTACCACCCACGGTGAACGGGGGAGCCATGTTCCATGTCGATTCCGAGGTCGGCCGGCTGCGCCAGGTCGTGCTGCACCGGCCGGGCCTGGAACTCAGGCGGCTGACCCCGGACAACGCCAGCGAGCTGCTGTTCGACGGCGTGCTGTGGGCGGCCCGGGCCCAGGCCGAGCACGACGAGTTTGCCGACGCGCTGCGCGCCCGCGGGGTGATCGTGCACTACTACGGCGAGCTGCTGACCCAGACACTGAACATCTCGCAGGCCCGCGAGTACATCCTGGGCCGGGTGTTCGACCCGCGGCTGAACGGGCCGCTGGCCTGCCAGGGACTGCGCGAGGCGGTGGAGGGCCTGGAGTCCCCGCTGCTGGCCCAGGTGCTGACCGGCGGGATCACCAAGCGGGAGATCCTGGAGCTGGCCCCGGAGCCGAAGAGCATCGCGTTTCACTCGCTGGGCCTAGACGAGTTCGTGCTGGCGCCGCTGCCCAACCTGCTGTACCAGCGGGACACCTCGTGCTGGATCTACGGCGGGGTGTCGGTCAACGCGATGGCCATGCCCGCCCGGAGCAGGGAGACCGTCAACGACGAGGCCATCTACCGCTGGCACCCGATGTTCTCGGGCGGCGGTTTCGAAGTCTGGTACCACGGTGAGGACGCGGCACCGGCCACCATCGAGGGCGGCGACATCCTGGTCATGGGCAACGGCGCGGTGCTGGCCGGGATGAGCGAGCGGACCACCCCGCAGGCCCTCGAGATGCTGGCGCACCGGCTGTTCTCGGCCGGCGCGGCGCGCTGCCTGGTGGCCATCGACATGCCGAAGGCGCGGGCGTTCATGCACCTGGACACCGTGATGACGATGTGCGACTACGGCGTGTTCACCAAGTACCTGGGGCTGGGGATGCTGCCGTCGTACACCATCGAGCCGGGCGCCTCGGCCCGGGAACTGAAGGTCACCGACCATCCACCGGAGGACATGCACACCGCGCTGGCCGCCGCGCTCGGCCTGCCCAGCATCAGGGTGCTGACCGCCAGCCAGGACATCCCGGCCGCGCAGCGCGAGCAATGGGACGACGGCTGCAATGTGCTGGCCATCGAGCCGGGCGTGGTGGTCGCCTACGACCGGAACGTGACCACGAACCAGTACCTGGCCGACAACGGCATCGACGTGGTCGCCGTGCCGGGCAGCGAGCTGGGCCGCGGCCGGGGCGGCCCGCGCTGCATGACCTGCCCGCTCGAGCGCGACGCCTGACCCGCGGCCGCGCCGCCCTCGCTGCATGGTGCATTGGTCCACGGATATTGGGAGAAACGCCCCGCGTGGCCGCTAGGGCGAGCCGGGGTAGGCGGCTTTGCTCACCGTGAGCAGGATGGCGGAGTCTTCGATGGCGGCCAGCGCGTGCCGGCTGTCCGGCACGATCAGAAGGTCACCGGTGCGGCCGTCCCCGGCAAACGGCACCCGCGCCCGGGGGGGGAACTGGGCTAGGCCAGCCGGTTCCGGCCCGTTTGACTGGGTACATGCGACCATTGTGGCCCGTGCGACACCCGAAACGGGCGCCACGCCGGTGAGTCCGGCGCCGCGACGGCAAGGAGGCCAACGGTGGCTGGCAAGTTCGTGCTGAAGAAGGGTTCCAGCGGCAAGTTCCACTTCAACCTGGTGGCCGCGAACGGGCAGGTGATCGCGACCAGTGAAGCCTACGAGCGCAAGGAAGCGGCACTGAACGGGATCGAGTCGGTCAAGAAGAACGCCCCCGACGCCGAGGTGCAGGACGAGACGGCCGGCTAGCGGCCAGCCCGCTCCGGCGGCCACGTGATGCCTGGCCGCCGGGACACGCCCACCCGGGACACGTGCGCCGCGGATAACCGCCGGACCGGGGCACCCGGCCGGGCCGAGCCGGTTTAATCGCCCTCGCTGAGCCAGCCCTCGATCAGGTAGTGCTCGATCGAGTCGTGCCGCTGGCCGACGTTCGCGGCGCGGGCCTGGCCGCGGGTGAACCAGCGCGCCTCTTTCAGCTCATCGCCGTCCACGTCGATGGCGTCGGTCAGCGCCTGCGCCCGGAAGCCCGACCATGATGCCGGATGGGAACGGCCACGGCTGCGACCCCCGGTAGCCGACCTCGCCTACCGTCACGCCGGTCTCCTCCGCGACCTCGCGGCGCACCGTGTCCTCGAAGCTCTCGCCGATCTCCACGAAGCCGGCCAGCGTGGCGGGCTCGTCCAGCCCGGACAGATCGGCCGCGAACACCGCGCCTTCGGCGCGGACGCCGAGGAACACCGGCTGGCCGCACGCGGCGAGCAGGCCCGCCGTGTCCGGCGCGCACCGGCGCACCCGGCCAGCGCCGTCGATCAGGCAGCTGTCCCGCCACATCGGGATGATGACGGTGGCCTCCCCGGCCAGCAGCCCCGAGATCCAGCGCTCGTCGGCGCGGCGCGGCCCGCCGCGGTCCAGTCCGCTGTCGGCATAAGGCAGTTGGGGCACGGCAACCACGGTACGTTCCGCAACCGGCCCGCTGAGCAGGCCTTGGTGATCAGGCCGGGCCTGAGTGGCCGGCCCAGGCCTCGCCGCTGGCCCGGCGGCCGGGCAGGTGGCGGGCCCCGTTGTGCAGCGCGGCCAGGATTACCGCCACCGACGGGCGGCGTACGCTAGCCGTGCGGGCCACCGCGTAGACGTCCCGGGCCACGCCGGAGCCGGGCAGCTCACACACCACGACCCGGCCCTGCCCCGCGGCCAGCGCCAGGCGCGGCGGCCACCCCGATGCCGCGGGACACCCGGGACATGATCGTGCCCAGGCCCGGAGGCGGGTGGCCACCGCGCTGCTGTACGGCGAGACCGACGAGCAGCGGGAGCGGCAAGCAGCCCAAGCCACGCTGGTATCTGCTCCCCGCGCTGCGGAGGAATTGTCAAGACCTATGGATCAACTTTTCCAGTGGGGATCAGTGTGTGATGGGCTGGTAGTGGAGCAGGACGTTGCCGGAGGTGAACTGCCGGGTCTTCAGCAGTTTGAGGCTGGTTTTCCCGGCTCCTGCGAACAGGGACCTGCCCTGGCCCAGGATGACCGGGTTCACCATGATCCGCAGTTCGTCGAGCAGGCCTGTCTGCAACAGGCCGGCGGTCAGTGTCGAGCTGCCCGGGATCACGATGTCTTTGCCGGGTTGCTGCTTGAGCTTGGCCAGTTCTTCTTCGGCATGGTTGCTGATGATCTGCGTGCCGGCCCAGCTGGCCTGTGCCAGCGTCCGCGAGATGACGATCTTGGGGGTGGTGTTCATCGCGTTCGCGACGTCCGGGTCGGACTCCTGGCCGGTCGGCGTGGGCCAGAAAGCGGCCATGAGCTCGTAGGTCACCCGGCCGAACACCAGCGTGCCGGCCTCGCGGAGCTGCGCCAGCGCGAACTGGCTGAACTCCTCGTCGATGGTCTGCCAGTCCAGCGCCTGGCCCGGGTCGGCGTGATAGCCGTCGGCGCTGATGATCATGAACGAGAGCATCTTCCGCACGGGTCCTCCAGCTTGGTCGCTTCGTGCCGCTGAACGTGTAGACGGTTCCGGTGTCCTGGGGTCATCTCCGGGCGGGGATCGTCAGGCGGCCTTCGACCCGTGCCCCTTGGTGACCTTCGCCCGCAGCCGCACCGTGGCGAAGGTCGACTCGATCGGGTTGGTCGTGCACAGGTGCACCCAGTGCTCGGCCGGGTAGTCGTTGAACGCCGGCAGTTCTTCCTCATCGCCGGTGACCTTGGCCGCGGCCTTGGGAACTTCGCCCCGTACGTAGCAGGGAACGCCTTCACTGCGGCGCGGGCGTGGTCCTTGTCCTCGGCGTTCCAGATCTCGGCCAGCGCCTTCTTCGCGCCCGGATGCGCGGACTCCGGCAGCGCACCGAGCACGTCGACGATCTTGTGGAACCAGCAGCGCTGCGTCCTGGCCTGCGGGAACACTTCTCGTGCGGCCTTCCAGAACCCCAGCGCCCCGCCGATCATCACCAGCAGGCACAGCTTGTCCTCCTCCAGTGGGATGCCCAGGTGGATCCCGTCCACCCACAGGTACACGTAGTCCACCTGCGACAGGTCCCGGGTCATGAACGCCGCGGCCTCGGCCTTCCACGTCCCGGTCAGCTTCGTGACCGTCGAGGACGACAGCCCGGCGCCAGTGCCCAGGAACTGGCCCAGCGCCGGGACGAAGTCCCCCGAGGACAGCCCGTGCAGGTACAGCAGCGGCAGCACCTCGCTCACCCGCGGGGTCTTGCGCGCCCACGGCGGCAAGATCGCTGAGGAGAACCGCATCCGCTGCCCGCTTTCCGGATCGGTGCGCTTGTCGTTGACCCGCGGCGCGGTCACCCCCACCGCGCCCGCACTGGTCAGCACCGTCCGCGGCCCGGCACTCCGGTTGCGGACTACCAGCCGGCGGCCGTCCTCGCCCCGCACGCCGGCGAACTGATCGGTGTAGGCCGCGACCTCGGCCCGCAGCGCCGCGGCCAGCATCTGCCGGGCACCCTCCCGCACGATCTGGCCGATCAGCGACGACGGGCCGTCAGCGGGCAGCGAGACGGACAGGTCAGGGACTACTGTGAGCATGGGTGGTACCTTCCCGACCGGCGTTAGCCCGCCGACCATGCTTGAGACCTCAACTACTCGATCATCGGGGAAGGTGCGCCCTCCTTCATGGCCTTCCCGGCAGATGCACAGGTTTCAAGCATTGCTCCGCGCTGCGCCCGGACGGGCTCACCATCCCGGGCCAGCGCAGGCGGCTCGTGCTTGAGCCAGAACAGCCCATCGGGCAGCCCGACTCGATAGCCCGGCGGGCAGCCAAGGGGGCCGGGATCTACGTGCACGGGCTCGCCTGCCATGCCTTGCGCAGGGGCGGGGCCGACAACCTGTACCGGCGCGCGGCTGAGATTGGCCACGCCAATCCGCCCAGCAGAGCCAGAGCAGGCCATCGAGACGCCAGCGGAGCCAGCCAGGGCAGTGGAGTGGTGAGCCTGGCGCAGTGGAGAACGTCTAAGGCTGGCTGAGAGCTGCGGACAGCAAGAGACCCGGGCCGCCCCGCCAAGGACACCCGGGTCTCTTGCTGTCTAATGTTCGGTCAGGTGGTGATTACGACGCTGACCACACCTTGCGGGTGCTCTTGCTGGCCACCGCTGGCCACCAGAACTTCATGGGTTTGTTGGCCGATGTCTGCGGGCGCACGATCAGGCGGGTGAAGTGCCCGTTGCGCGGGCGGCCGACCTGCACGGCAGCGGGTACGCCACAGCCGCAGCCACCCGCGTCCTTCAGGGTGGCCTCGCCAAGGCCCCCGGTGGGCGTCCACGAGTCCCACTGCACGTCCGCGAGTTCACGGCCGTCAGGCTCGATGAGCGCGATCTGCGTCGGGAGTGCTGAGTAAGTGGCCTCGAACTTGTGCCAGCGGCCATTCTTGAAGACGGTCTCCCCAACGACCGGGCCGGTGGTGCTGGTGCGCGCAGTGCTCGCGGACGCTGGCACCTGCGCCAGCCCGAACGCGAGCATCATCCCGGCTGCTGTCCCGGCAGCGGCGATCTTGATTTTCATGGATCTTCCCCCTCCTTACCCGGCCATGGTGGCCGGGACGTCCTAGCACAAGATGTCATGCTTTCTCGCGTAGCTCGGGTTAGAGCAGCTAGCGAACGGGTTAGGCGGGCTCTGGATGGCTGCCTGTGGGATCGCGAGGACCCGTGGGGGTTGTCCGGCAGTTCCGGGACGCGGTGGTGCCGGGCAGCTACCTGGCCCTCAGCTCCATGACGGACGAAGCTCACCCGGAAGCGGCCGAGGGATTGTTCCGGATGACCCAGGACCTGCACTGGAACACACCGCTCATCTCGCGCAGCTGGGCCGGCATCGCGCGGTTCTTCGACGGGTTCACGCTGGTTGAACCGGGTCTGGTGCGTCCCGCGCAGTGGCATCCCGAGCTGGACAATCCGCTCCGCGAGCGGCGGCCGGACGTGGCCGACGAGGAGCCGGCGCTGAAGCTGATCGTGGCCGAGCCGCCCGGGGAGGATCCCGGGACCGCGTGGCACCTGTGCGGGGTCGGCGTCAAGGATTAGGCCGGGGCGCGCTGCTCCCAGGCCGCCGGGTTGAGCAGGGTCGGCGGGCGGCGGCCGGCCAGCGCGGCCAGCAGATTGTCGGCCGCCAGGTTGCCCATGGCCAGCCGGGTCTGCACCGTGGCCGACCCCAGATGGGGAATGAGCACCGCGTTCTCGCAGCCGAGCAGGGCGGGATGCACGTCCGGCTCGCGCTCGAACACGTCGAGCCCGGCCGCGAAGATCTCGCCGTCGGCGAGCGCCCGGGCCAGCGCTTCCTCGTCGATGACCGGGCCGCGCGACGTGTTGACCAGCACGGCGGTGGGTTTCATCATGGCCAGCCGCTCGGCGTTGATCAGGTGCCGGGTCTGCCCGGTGAGGTTGGTGTGCAGCGAAACGAAATCGGCCTCGCGGAGCAGGTCGGCCAGGTCGCGGTACTCGGCGCCGAGCTCCTGCTCGACCTCGGCCGGTGGCCGGTAGGTGTCGTAGTACAGCACCCGCATGGCGAACCCCCGGGCCCGGCGGGCCAGGGCCTGCCCGATCCGGCCGAAGCCCACCACGCCGAGCGTCTTGTGGTGGACGTCCTGGCCGAGCATCATCAGCGGCCCCCAGATCCACGGGGTACCGGCGCGCAGGAACCGGTCGCCTTCGGCGACCCGCCGGGCCGCCGCCATCATCAGCGCGAACGCGGTATCCGCGGTGGTTTCGGTCAGTACCTCCGGCGTGTTCGAGGCCAGCACGCCGTGCCTGGTGCACGCGGCCACGTCGATGTTGTCGAAGCCCACCGCGAAGTTGGCCACGATGGCCAGCTGCGGCCCGGCGGCGTCCAGGAACTCATCGTCGACGCGGTCGGTGAGCAGCGTGACCACGCCCGCCTTCCCGGCCACCTGGGCCAGCAACTGGTCGCGGGGCAAGGCCCCCGCGCCGTCGTACAACGTCATGTCGCACCCGGCCGCGATCCGGTCCAGCACCGGCTGCGGCAGGCGCCGGGTGACCAGCACCGGCTTAGGAGTCCCGGCCACGGCTAGGCCTGCAGTTCCGGGAGAACGGCGGTCACCGCGTCCAGCGCCGCGCTGATGGCCTCGACCGAGTTCGCGTACGAGAAGCGCAGGTAACCCTCCCCGTAACGGCCGAACGCGGTCCCCGACAGGGCCGCCACGCCGGCCCGCTGCAGCAGGTGCTCTTCGATCTTCTGGGACGGCAGGCCGAGCGCCTTGACCGAGGGGAACACGTAGAACGCCCCGCCCGGCAGCTGGCAGCTGACGCCGTCGATGGCGTTCAGCCCGGCCACGATCACGTCGCGGCGGCGGCGGAACTCGGCGATCATCTCCTCGACCGGTTCCCACGGCCCGGTGAGCGCGGCGACCGCGGCGCGCTGACTGAACGCGCTGGTGCACGAGACCGAGTTGATGACCAGCCGGGAGATCGGCTCGACCAGCGGCGCGGGAAACACACCGAAGCCGAGCCGCCAGCCCGTCATGGCGTACGTCTTGCTCCAGCCGTCGAGCAGGATGGTGCGGTCGGCCATCCCGTCGATGTCCAGGACGGACACGTGCTCGCCCCCGTAGCGGATGGCCCAGTACACCTCGTCGGCCAGCACGAGCAGGTCGTTGCGGATGGCGATGTCGGCGATGGCCTCGGCGTCCTCGCGGGCCAGGGCCGAGCCGCACGGGTTGTGCGGGGAGTTGAGCACGAGCAGCCGGGTCCGCGGGCTGACCAGCGACGCCAGCTCCTCCGGGTCGGGGCGGAACCCGTTCTCCTCCCGCAGCGGCAGCGGGACCGGGGTGGCCCCGGTGAACCGGGCGATGGACTCGTACATCGGGAATCCCGGGTCGGGGTAGATGACCTCGTCGCCCTCCTGGCAGGTGGCCAGCATGAGGTACCACATGATGGGCTTGGCGCCGGGGGTGATGATCACCCGGTCCGGGGCCGTCTCGAGCCGGCCGGCCTGGGACAGCCACGCGGCCACCGCCTCGCGCACCTCGGGCAGCCCGGGCGCCGGGACGTAATGGGTGAACCCGGCGTCCAGCGCCTCAGCCGCCGCGGCCACAATGTGGGCCGGGGTGGTGAAGTCGGGCTCGCCGATCTCCAGGTGGATGATCTTGTGGCCCTGGGCCTCCAGGGCCCGGGCCCGGGCCAGCACCTCGAACGCCGACTCCGTGCCCAGCCTGGACATCCGCCCGGCCAGCCGGCCAGCGGGGATCGTCTTTGATACGCCCACGACGCCGGTGCACCTCCCCTCCCACAGGAGCAAAGCTGAACCACCGTGCAGCCTGGCCTAGCCGAATGTCAAGACCACCCTGGCGGCCATACTGGGCCGGTGAGCAACGACCTGATCGGGCCGCCCATCAGCGCGGTGCTGGTGCCGCCGCAGGCGGAGCGGTTCGCGGCGCTGGCCGGCGTGGACCCAGCCGGCTGATGCTGAATGTGACCGGGTGGAACAAGCTGGTCCTGCTCGGTTCCGATCGGGTGTTCCTGTTCCCGCGCTCGGCGGATGGCCTGGAGTGGTTCGGGCGGGAGCTGGCCGCGTACCAGGCGCTGGCCCAGACGCCGCTGACCGTCGTGCCGCGCCTGCTGGATCGCTGGGCGGACCCGGAGATCTACCCGTTCCCGTTCGCGGCCGTGACCCGGCTCCCGGGCCGGGTGCCGGCCGAGCCGGAGGCCCTGGCCGGCCAGCTGGGCCAGGCCATCGCGGGCTGGCATGAACTCGAGCCGCCGGAGGCCCTGGCCGGGGCGCGGCCGCCGCGCCATCACGGTGCAGCACATCATCGCTGGCTGCGCCGGGCGCTCGACCCGGCCACCAGCGCGGCGGCAGCGGCCGAGGCGGCCAGCCGGCTGGGCCGGCCCGGCCGCGCCGCCGCCTGGACCGACCTGCTGGGCCGGGCCGCCGAGCTGCGCCCGGTGCTGGTCCACGGCGACATCCACGAAGATCAGCTGCTGGCCGACGGCGGCCGGCTGACCGGCGTCATCGACTGGGAGACGGTCCGGGTGGATCACCCGTACTGGGACTTCGACCTGGGCGAGTGGGGCACCGGGCTGTGGCGGCGCCGGCGGCGCGACTTCAGCGCCCTGTGGGCGCGTGGCTGGCGCGCGTACGCGCAGCGGCGTGGTCTCGACACCGACTCACGGCCGGTGGAGACCGCCTTCCGGCTCCGGCACGCGCTCTGGCTGCAGCAGGATCCCGGCGATCCCGCCGTCGTCGGCACGCTGGCCGAGCAGCTGGCGCTGCTGTAGCGGTCACCCTGCTCACCGGTGGAACCGCACGGCCAGGATCGGGGAGTAGCCGTAGGGGTAGCCGGACGGCGGCTTGACCAGGTTGGCCTCGAAATAAATGGGGTCCCCGGTCTCGGGCAGATACCCCTTCCGCCGGACCCGGATCGCGAACGTGGCCACGCCATCCGGGTTGGTCTGCGCCGGGACCGGGGTCTGGCCGATGCGGCCATTGTTGATGCTGGCCGTGCTGAACTGCGTGCCGTCCTGTGCGTAGATGACCTGGCCCAGGTACACGGGCACGTTCGCCACGTGCACCGGCTGGTCCAGCCGGTTGACGATCCCGGCGCTGACCGTGATCACCTGGCCGGCCCGGACCGGCTGGCCCAGGGTGGCCGGGCGCAGGACCACGCGCCACACACTGGGCACGTAGGCCGCGGTCCGGCTGACCGACGGCGGGCCGTGCGTGAACGCCAGCACCTGGAACCCACTGCCGATCGAGGGCATGGCGAAGTAGCTCGGCGCCTGGATGGTGTAGCTGGCCCGCTGATGCGCTGGCAGCAGCGCCGGGCCCCGGACCCGGGTCCAGAACGCCGTCATCGACAGGCCGTTCTCGATGGTGAACGCGGGCTGCACGGCATGAGGGGAGTTGTTGCTGACCGACATGGTCAGCTGCTCCACCGTGGCCAGCTGCCCGGTGGTGCGCACCGCCCTGATCGTCATGGCCAGCGGGCTGGGGCTGGCCAGCGCGGCCAGCACGGCCGCCGCGCTGGCTACCGCGCCGCCGGACGCCACCCACTTCCAGTGCCGCCAGCAGGCCTGGGCCTGCGGCCGCACCGTGGTGGCCGCGGCCGCGACCGCCGCCGGGATCAGCATGACCAGGTAACTGCCGAACGAGCGGGCCGAGAAGAACAGCACGATCGACGGGACCAGGAACGCGGCCGGCTTGAGGGCCGGATAGGTCGTGGCGTAGCAGGCCAGGCTGGCCACCAGGACCACGATCGCGGCGATGTTGTAGTCGCGGAGCGATCCCCCGCCCGCCCCGAGGGAGAGCGTGAGGCTGATCAGGCCCTGGCCAGCCGGCACGGTCTGGGCCAGGACCGGGGTGAGTATCCCGCGCAGCCAGGCGGCCGGCGATTCCACCACATAGGGCAGGTTCGGCAGCAGGAACGCCGCGAGCGCGATGCCGGCGTACCGCAGACCGTCCCCGATCCCGCGGGCCCAGCCGTGCAGCCGCCGGGACTCCAGCATGATCCCGGCCACCACGAACGGGACGATCAGCCACGGGGTCTGCTTGACCGCCATGGCCAGCCCGAGCAGGACCGGCCCGCGCCAGGCGGCCGGCCCGCGGGTCCAGGCGAACCGGTCCCAGCCGGCCGCGGCCCCGATCAGCAGCGGGACGAACAGGAAGTCGGTCACGCCGCCGACCGCGTACCCGGTGAACACGTCGAGGCTGACCAGCACCGTGGCCAGCGGGGCCAGCCGGCGCGGCAGCACCGCGTACAGCACCAGCGCGCCGATCGCCCAGGCCGCGACGTCCACCCAGACGGCAGCCTGGGTGGTCACGCCCAGCGCCAGCAGCGGCAGGTACGCCTCGAAGGCCAGCGCCGGGTAGGAGAGCCTGGTCACCGGCTGACCGCTGAGCAGGAACGTGTACCCGTTGGGTGAGACGTGGAAGAGCGGGAAAGCGCCCGCCATGGAATGCAGGTACGGGTTGATCCCGTGCAGCGCCAGCTGCGCGGCGTACTGGTCGAACGCGATCTCGTCCGTGCCGTAGTCAGGCGCCAGGTAGACCTGGAAGTAGGTCCACAGGGCCAGGGCGGCGATCACCGCGATCAGCACCGCCACGTCGGCCCGCTGCTGGCGCCGGCCGCTGAGCACGTGGGCCGGAAGCCAGGCCACGACGATAGCCAGCAGCCCGGTCAGCCCCAGCAGCGCGACCGGGACAGCCAGCCACGGCGCGACGGTGAGATACCCGGACAGCCGGAACGACCAGGTCAGGACGAACACGGCGGCCAGGGCACGGACCGCGCGCTCGGCCCATGACGTGGCGTCCAGGTCCGCGAGGGCAGCGGGCAGCGCGGGCCGCCTGCCCAGGCTGGCGGCCCGGCCGCCGGTTGATCTGTGCCGTCCTGCCGGGGTGTTCATCGCCTCGCAGTCCGCACGAGGCTAGACCGCGAAGATCTGGATGTTCCCATACCCGGCTGTCCCCACCACGTCGTAGAGCTGGCCGCCGCCCGGGGAGACCATCAGCTCGACACAGTTGCCCGGCGCGGGCAGCACCTTCGTGACCGCTTCGGTATCCGTGTCCACGACCGCGACGTTCGAGATCCGGCCGAGTTTCTTGAGCACGTACAGCGTGCCGCCGTCCGGGCTGATCGCGATCGACTGGCCGGTATCGCCGACCCTGAACTCGCCCTGGATCATTCCGTCAGCGGTGCTGATCTGGTTGACCAGGCCGTCCCGTCCCAGGGCATAGATAGCGTCCTGCTGGCCAGCCGGGACGACCGACACGGTGTCGCCCGGCATCGGGACCGTCCCCTTGACCCGGCCGGTCTGCCCGTTCACGATCGTGACGCTGGCGGTGGCCGCGCGCCCGGCCAGCACGTAGAACGTGATCCCGTCGCTGCCGACCACCACCTGCTTGGCCGGCGCCGGCAGCGGCACGGTCCTGATGACCTTCCTGGCCCGGCCGCCGATCAGGTCCAGCGCTCCGGAGTGGCCGCGGCCCAGCGCCAGCGCCAGGATGCCGCTGGCCGACTCGGCGACCGACCGCGCGGTGTCACTCACCGAAAAGCTGGTCTTGACCTGGCCGGTCGCCGAGCTGATCTGGAACAGCCCCGCGCTCGACGGCCCGGCGAGCGCCCACATGGTGCCGTCAGCCCGCGGCCCGGCCACGGACAGCATGCTCTTCGGCCCGTGCAGGATGCGCTGCGGCAGCATGCTGATCGCCGCCGCGCCGTGCGCCGCCGCCGTGGAGCTGCCGCCGGAGCATCCGGCCAGCGTGAGCGCCGCTACCGTGACCCCGATCACCGCTGTGCTGCGGCGCACCGCGCTCGCCATGTCCCGTTTTCCTTCCCCGTCACCCACGTTGGCGGTAACCGCGACGTTGCTCAGTGGCTGCGCGCCGCCAGCCACCCGGCGGAGCGCACGCCGAACCCGGCCGGGAATGCGCCCGCCGGAGCGAAGAACACGCTCTCCAGCACCACGTCGCTGAGGTAGCCGCCCCGGCTGAACCGGGTCGTCGCGCCAGTTCCCTGCGCCTGCCCGGGACGGTGACCGCTCCCGCCGCGGACCGGGGCCAGGACCGCGAAGTCCTGCTCGATCCCGCGGTGGTAGCTGAACTCCTCGGTGCCGGCGGTCACGCTGCCGCCGATGAACCTGAACGTCGAGCCGTCCCACACCGCCGCCTGGTCACCGGGCCTGATCTCCCGCCCGGACAGGTCCACGGTGAGGGGCTGGGCGAACGTCCCGGTGTCGGCCTCGCCGTTGAGCTGGATCAGGATTCCAACGCCAGCCACGGAGCGGTAACTCGGGTGACCCGCATCGCCGAGGTCAAGCACGTTAGGCGCGAGCAGGGTGACTTGCACCGGTTTAACGAAATCGCCGGCCGGCACGGTCACCGCGACGTCCAGCCCATCGATCCGGGCGCCGATAACGCAGCCCCCGGGGCCGCACATCTGGCTGGTCACGACATTGTGGTAACCACCCGGCGGTGGCGGCAGGACCGGCGGCCCGTAAGCCAGGGCGGGGAGCTGGCCGGTGGCGATGGCTAGCGTGGCGCCCCCCAGAGCCACGGTGGCTAGCTTGGACGCCAGCTTGTACCGCTTAACACGCGGCATGGTGAATATCTCCCACTCTGAGTAGCGCGGAATTAAGGCATACGCCGATGCCTTGCCGCGGCTCACAGTAGCAGCCCCATTACCCTGCGTGGACAGAACTTTGGTTAGCTGCGAGCCCGATCCGGACGGCAGCACATTTTGGCGTCCCTGCCACATTGGCGGCGGATTCTCGCTTATAAGGAGCACGGGTGGATAGTCCCGGTTTGCTGGTTATTGACATGGGATAGGCCAGCCTTCCCCGGCCGCCGGGTAAATCAATGGGACGCCCGGCAGGCGCCATTACCGGTAGGCTGGGCCAGCGGTTAGCCGCGACCGCTGCGGCGCTGTGAGATGCATTCCTCGTGTCGGCCGGGTAAAGGACAGCGATGCAGCCTCTGGTTGCGCATGTGCTCGGTGCCCGCCCGAACTTCATGAAGGCGGCACCTGTTGTCCGCGCGCTTGGCCAGGCCGGTGTCGGGCAGCTGCTCATCCACACCGGCCAGCACTACGACGCACAGATGTCGGGCGTGTTCTTCACCGACCTCGGCCTGCCCGAGCCGGACGTGAACCTGCACGTGGGCTCCGGGCCGCACGGAGAGCAGACCGCGGCGGTGATAACCGGGGTCGAGCGGGAACTGCTGGCCCGGCGCGCGGCGCTGCTGGTCGTCTACGGTGACGTGAACTCCACGCTCGGGGCCGCGCTGGCGGCGGCCAAGCTCCAGGTGCCCATCGCGCACGT
This sequence comes from uncultured Actinomycetes bacterium, assembly GCA_963834515.1. GTDB lineage: Bacteria > Actinomycetota > Actinomycetes > Streptosporangiales > Streptosporangiaceae > RYN-230. Next base: position 483,638 of record CAWICB010000009.1, read on the forward strand.
GGAGGCCGGGCTGCGGAGCTTCGACCCCACCATGCCCGAGGAAATCAACCGCAGGCTCACCGATCAGCTGTGCGAGCTGCTGTTCGTCACCTCACCCGAGGCGATCGGCCACCTGGCCAACGAGGGCATCGCGCCGGGCGGGGTGCACTTCGTCGGGAACACGATGATCGACACGCTGGTGGCGTGCCTGGACCGGCTGGACGCCGAGGCGGCCAGAATGGCGCATGGCCTGCCCGGGCGGTACCTGGTCGCAACGCTGCACCGGCCGTTCAACGTGGACCACCCGGAAGCGGCGGCGCTGCTGGTCAAGGCGATGCACCAGGTCGCGGACGAGGCGGACGTGATCATGCCGGTGCACCCCCGCGGCCGGGCCGTGTTCGAGGCAGCGGGGCTGGCCGGGCACCCGGGGATCCGGATGTGCGAGCCGCTGGCCTACCTGGAGTTCATGTCCCTGGTGCGCGGCGCGGCGGCGGCGATCACCGACTCGGCCGGGGTGCAAGAGGAGACGACGTTCCTGCGGGTGCCGTGCCTGACCGTGCGCCCGGTGACCGAACGGCCGGTCACCGTCACCAGCGGCAGCAACCGGCTGGTCGGCGCCGACGAACTCGCCTCCGCCGTTCACGCCACCCTGGCCGCCGGGCCGTACGCCGGGGAACTGCCACCGCTGTGGGACGGCGCATCCGCCCCCCGGATCGCCCGCGTCATCACCGGCTGGCTGGCCGCGCGCTTATGAGCGCTTCAGCAACCTCCAATAGAACGCGGCAAATACCAGCACAATGCCGACGTTCACGATCAGCCGATCCCAGAAAACGTGCCTGAAGAACAGCAGGTCCACGCCGACCACGACAGCTATCAGCGTGAGCACGTAAAGCGCGACCACTGTCCGTGTTCCCATCGGTTTATTGTAGTCTGCGCCAAGCTGGCCCAGGTCGCGTCCTGTCCCGGGGCACCGCGGTCAGAGCCGCTCGACGTTGGGCCCGGCCAGGCACCCGCGGGTGTCCAGGACCCGGCCCGCGGCCCGCGATATCAGGTCGAGGTGGTAGTCGCTGTGATCCTGCAGCAGGATGACGAGGGCCGCGGCCGCGGCCTCGGCGTAGGGATCCGCGGCCCGGCGGACCGGCCCGCCCGCTGGGGACCAGGTGGCCACGTGCGGATCGTGGTAGACGAGATCCGCGCCGCAGTCGCTGAGCTTGCGCCCGATGACCGCGGCTGGTGACTCGCGCTGGTCGGCGATGTCCTTCTTGTAGGTAACGCCGAGCGAGCTCGTCGCCATGGCCAGCGAACTGCTGGCCTGGATGCAGATGCTCGCCGTGGACGGCCCCGCCCGCGCCTGGGAACCCAAGCGGCTGGGGCTGAGACTGTTCACCGCCGCCGGGCGCCTCGCGCGGCGACCGCCGGCTGCGCCTCGCCGCGACCTGGCCCTGGGCCACCCAGCTGACCGCCGCGATCACCCGCCTGCAGTCCCTTGCCCCAGGCTGACCAGCCAGAACCACCCTACGACCAGGAAAGGACATCGGCGGGCCCGTGGAACCCTGCCCACCCGGCGCGACAGCCGGGCCGCCAGGCACAGCCAGACGCTGAAAACAGCAAACGGCCGCAGCCTCAACCGGGCGGATCAAGGTCGCGAAACACCGAGGTTAGTATTGCCATCGTAGAAAAACCGGCGAAGAGGTCCAGGTTAAGCTATTTTCCGCACTGGGAATCCGATACGCTGCGCCTCACTAGTGGTATTGTCACCGTGTGGCAGAATCTGATCACAGCAGCAGAGGAATCCCGCATGGCGTGATGTCGGAGCATTACTTCGCGTCACGCGGAACGGTCGTTTCCTGGTGGGATCCGCTCGGCAGCGATGATGGACCTTTCAGGCAATATTTGATAGCTCAGCAGAGAGATTTGCTCATGCACTGCCCGGTTGCAGGCATGAGAGTTCTGGACTGCTGCACGGGACGCGGACGGATGGCGATCGCTGCCGCCGGACACGGCGCGACATCGGTCATTGGTATCGACATTTCCCAGGACATGCTGGCCGTTGCTCGGACAAACGCGCCCCAGGCTGGCATCGCAGTGGACTTCAGGTACGGAAGTGTCACAAATCTCGAAGTGCCGAATGAAACAGTCGATGTGGCCTTCTGCCTTGAGGCAATGCTGCACCTGGACGACCCGTGGGGAGCGGCTGACGAACTGCACCGCGTGCTCGTTCCGGGCGGCCGCCTGGTCATTACCACGAACGGGGCCAATCCGCTCTCCCGCCTCACTCAGCCATCACGAAAGGGGGCCCACCCGGCTGGTCGACTAGCACTCGCCGCTGTGACCGCCGTCAACGAGGTGATGACAGCGCTCTTCGGCTTCATGTGGCGCCGAACACCTGTGACGAGCTGGCTATATTCCATGATCTTCCGTGTACCAGTCCGCCCTCTCTACCGCAGGCAGGTCACTCGGATACTGGAAGCCGCGGGATTCTCGGTAAAATGCTGGAGTGTAAAGGCAGGTCCCTTCGTGCGCGAATTCCGCTGGATCGCCCACAAGCCATGAATTACGCGCCTGCACGGGGTGGCGCCCCCGGCAGGCCGCGGCGTCCGTGACGGAAGAAGGCAGCCGTCATCAGGGCCATGTCGCCCCCGACAAGACAGGCGCCGATTATGTCACATGCCGCGACGAGCCGCCAGGGGCCGTAGGTAGCAGCCAATGTCGCTCTATGGCCCAGGCTGCGCGATCTGGTGAACGCGACCGTTACACCGAACTGCGAGGTGGCACGGAACCTTGCCATCCGCCATCCCTCATACGCTGGGTGGGTGAGCACGATGGTCCGGGTTGAGCCGGGCAGATCTACCGACTCGGAAACAGGGGTGTCATCTACCGCCTGTATGACCTTCGGCCTGATGGGTGGCTGAACCGCCGCTATTGCAGGCATCTCCAATGGACCTGGACGCGCAGCACGCACGTCGATCAGGTAACTGGTCAGTGGAACTTGCTGGGCCAGGGCAACTACCTGACCCCAGTTCTGGAGCATGATCCGCCGGAGTGGCTCATAAGCGTCTGGTACAGACTCCTCATTGCGATAGATGCTGACGCTGCCCGACTCGAAGATTCTTCGCAGGTCACGCTGACGGCCGAGCCAGTCGAAGCTCTGCGCTCCAGGTACTTTGGCGAGGATTACGTAACGAATGCCTAGCGGAGCGAGCAGGCGACCGAAGTCACTCAGTCGGTTACCCTCGCTGAGGCAGAATTGAAGAAATAGGGATCGCGGATCGCTCGTCTCAGTCGTTATTGACCCTGCCTCCAGGTCATCGCCGGAAATTATTGGCCGGGCAAAGTACCCCTGAATCGGGTTGTCGACGACGCGGTTCCCATCCCACGGCACCCGAACATAGGACCGCCATGGCAACGCCAGTGCCGCGGCCCCTGGACTCATCGACCGATCGGCAGCTACCCAACTGGCCGGATAGTCCGTGAGCCTCGCGTAGCCGTCGAATCCCCATAGTTCCGTATATCCGTAGAGGACTGGCAAGGCGGCGGCGCAACATACACACAGGATCTTCAGCCTTTGCTCTGTGAGCACACGAACGAGCGCTGCAATGCCCGCACCGAAGCAGGCGCTGTACCCAAGCGCTACCAAAGCGGAAAACTTGTCCGCTTCCCGCATCACCTTGAAGCCGGCAAGGTGCTCGAACAACCACGAGTACAGATTGCCGGTTGGTCCTTGGCTGCCGGCGGCTAGCAGACTTCCGACGGCGACCACCGCGACACACGACAGCGCGAGCGCCCGACCCGTCGCACCTCCCGCCCATATCTCAAAGCAGCCGAAAACCGCGATGAGGAGTATCGCCAGCAACAGGAAAGGCCAGCCGGAAATCTGGTCCTTAACGAGAGGTGGCCCCAGTCGCCAGAATCCATAAAGTCCTGCGACGTTGACCGCGAGCCCCCAAGTCCGATCACCCAGCGTCTGGAAGACCGACAGGTCCACCTTCGTGACGTGGGATTGCATTGTGCGGCTGGCGTGCGCAGCTGGGATCAGCCAATACAGATTCATGACAGCCGCACATATGGCGATGGCGGCGCCAGTCCGGACCACCATCACTTGGCGGCAGGCAAGATGGACAATCACAACGATTCCTAGCAAGACACCGGAGATGAATAGGTAATGAACAGACACGGCGACGTCGAGGGTGAATACAAGGCCGCCGAGAGCAGCAGTCGCCGCCAGAGAACTGAAGGGCCGGACGACCAGCGCGAGAAGGATTGGGAGAAACGAATAGCCCATCACGACGTATACCTGACCGCTCGCCATGCGCTGGTACACGAACGGATTTACGGTGAACAGCACCGTGGCTGCCCCAATGGCCGGGGCGTTTGCGGGGAATAGGCGGGCGAAACCGACACACGCGAGTGGGGCGACCGTGGCAAACGGCAACAGGTAGAGCGGCGTCCAGTGAATTCCCTGGAAGGTCCAGTAAAGCAGGGCTTCGACCGGCGCGCGACTGGTTAGTCCCGGTGGGAAGCCGAAGGCCGAAGGTGCAAAGGGAGGATGAGGGGTTTCCGGATAGTCGCCAAAGTCGAGCAGATGCAAGCTGCCGTGACCGATCATGGGCATTATGAGAGCCGCGTCGAGGGCAGTAACCAACGCGGTTAGGTACCAGCGCTGTCGCCGGCCCAGTCGGCCGGAGGTTGCCGCCCCGCAGTGGGCGCTAGTGGCCCCGCGTTTGGACCTAGTCGGTATAGCTTCCGCAGAGACGGCACCGCTCGGAATCAACCGTGCACTGCTACGGCCTCGATCAGAGGACGGCATCATCGAGGTCCTGCTGCTCGCTTGGTACCCCTGGGCCAGGTCCGGCATAGGGACCGATCGGGCGGTGAGTGGCCACCAGGACTGCCGATGCTGCGCACGCCAGGATGCCGAGCAAGCCGAATGGGAGAAGCAACCCAGTGAGCCCGACCAGGCTGGCAACTGGGCACAAGGCCAGCAGCACCACGCCCGCGGTCAGGCAGTGATCAGGTATCCGCCCCAGCGGTGCCGCAAGCGGCCAGCGGTCAGAATACTCCCCATGAATGACCCCGACGCGGCGTGTCCGGTGAGCCGCGCAGCCTCGGCGGAGACTCAGCCCGGCGATGACCAGCAACAGGACTGTGGCGAACACTGTGATGCCAACACCCACCATCGTGCTCGTTTCCCCAGCGAAGCCGATACTTCCGATGTGATGTCCAGGGCCGACGAGATAACCGTTGAGCAATGAGAGGACCGGGATGGCTGCTGATCTTCCGCCAACTCCCGATGTGGTCCAGAGCGGATCGTAGGCCTGGGTCCACACGAGTACGCCCGGATGGCGCGTGGCCAGCGCATACGACCAGCTCTCCAAGCCAGTCTGGCGTATCCGAACCGGCTTCGCGGGCAACTGGTGGTAGCCGGCTTGCGAGCGCGCAAAGATGTCACACGAAGCCCTGAGGCTGGAGACGGACAGCATAAGCTGGTCTTTGGCGGCGATCCAATGAGGCGCGCGACTACGGATGCCGCCGAGGCAGGCTGGCCTGGGTGCGGCCGTCACGAAACCTCTCGTGCCGTGCAGGACCGGCAACGGCACCGTCAGACGATCGACCGACTTCGACGGTCGGGGCAGACTCACGGCGAAGGTTCCGGACTGGGCCTTCGATGGCAGCGCGATCCGTACCGACTTCAGCCTGGCCCAGTTCGGCTTTCCACTCCGTGGCCCAGGATCGGCGGTCGGGAAGGCGAGTGTCCGCCATTGGCGGGAGTCGTCAGTGATTGCGTACCGAGCCTCACCGTTCGAGCCGAGCCCGAAATCGAAGATGACCTCATAGCGTTGGCGGCTGTCGGTTCCCTTGAAGGCGAGGTATATGTACGGCCTGTCGGCCCAGTCTTGCGGTCGCTTGTAGTTGAGCTTGGTGATGGCGTAAACGGCGCGGCCTGGCTGGGCCGTGAACTCAGGCGCGGTTGCGCCCCCGGGCGCAGGAGTGGACGTTATCTTGGTCCAGGAACCCCTCGGTATTCCCCACCCACGCGTTGAGTACGTGGGGGCCTTTGTGGCGGCGAGCCGACGGTAAAGCGACGCCCACGACCACTTCGCCACCTCGTCGAGGTTGAAGGAGTAGGCCACTCGGGCGGCTCGGGCCGCGAGGGCTCGATTCAGCTGCCCTTCCACGGAACGTAGAGAATCCGCGTCGAGCGCCCGCGCCTCTTCCACCTCGTAGCTGTCACCAAACCTTGATGGCACCGCCGAGATCGTGATCCGATGAGTCCCGGCGCCGACGTGAACGGTCGCCATACACAGCCACTCGAAGCCACCCGTCCCAAGCGTAACGGGCGTCACAGAACCCTCCAGTACTCCGTCCATGTGCGCTTGGATCGTTGCCGCGTGTGGTGAGACGAGAATACGGGTCCAGATCTCAACTTGCCGCGGTGAGGACACAGAGAAAGTGGTACTGCTCGACGTAGACTGAGGCTGAGGAATTGGAACTGCCGTATCGTCCAAGGACCCAGTCTGTGCACTTTGGTCGGTCGGGACGTCCGTTTCCAGGCGGTCCGGTTGCGGATCACTGGTGATGCCGACCAGTTTCGCGAGCGGCGTTGTCCCTTCAACCGCGATGTCCACCGGCCGCTCATCCGCGAGCAGCACTGTATCCGCTCGGCGGATAAGGGCGAGGAGTGCGTTGAACCCCTCGGTCTCGACAACGTCGTCGGCCGTGAAGACCGCCCAGTCCGAGAGCTTGAGGCCAGGCCGGTCAGCAAGCGCCGCAATGCCCTGGCTACCACCAAGCACCACGGCCAAATTCGGACGGAAGGTTAGCGGCGCAGCTGCGTCCGCTACCTGATAGTCAGTACCTGCCGAGTTAGAGAGCAGCGGGGTGAGACCGGGCAGACGCGACGCATCGCGCTGCTGAGAGTACGGGCTAGCGGGCCGGCTCAGCAACCCAGGAGAGACTTGAGGATAGCGGAAGCTCATTATGCGGCTTACACCCGCACTGGCGAGCATCGCGGCGAATGCAGGATCACGCCGGGCGAGGAGATTCGCCTCATAAGCGACGAAGTTCGCCGAGCGCTGATTCCAGCTACCGTCGCCGACGTCTGGCCGACCGGTGAACAGAGCGCTCTCATAGCCGAGATCGTGCTCATAGCCCTGGTACGAGCCCTGGACCAGGTACCGGTAATCCTGGTCGAACGGAATCGACGCGACCGCGCCAGGCACATGCGCGTCACGCACCTGGTCGAGAAGCGCCTGCTGTAGCCCGGTCACGTGCCAGGTGCGTAGCCCTGTCACCAGAGTGGGCAGAACCGGGACGAGCGCGGCCCCCAGGACGGAGAACGCGACCGCACAAGCGGACGCCGTAGCCAACCCGCGCCGATGGCTCCGCCGCGAATGACGGGCCGACAGCCCCGAGACCGCCATGAATATGTGCTCGATAGTAAGGCTAGCCAGAAGCGCATAGCCGATCGCCTGGACGATGAGCCACCTGTTGGGATCACGGAGATTCCCGACGATGGGAAGCGTCCGTACCGCCCAGAGGTAAGCCGAGCCGAACGGTGCATTGCTTCCTGGCGCTATCAGGGTCGCCAGGATCGCTGCCAGCACCAGGAATATGGTCCGCCGATCGCGATTCCATCGCAGGGCCAGGTACGCGAATACCGGGATGATGGTGGCGAACGCATAGTAGGCCCAGAGTGGAAGTCCGGGGAATGAGTACCAGGTTTCCGTTCCGGTGAAGCCGAAGTACCCGATTTCCCGGCTGAACCCGAGCAGCGAGGGATAGAAGTCGAGGCTCCGTGTGGAAAGCTGAGCCACGCTGAAGATCTGGTTCAGTGTCTCGTACTGCGCACGGTACCCGGTAAGCGAAGGCAGCAGCCAAGCAGCGTTCATCAACAGCACACCGGGGACGGCAACCGCGAGCGTCCGGGCCGTATCAGCCAGTCCGGCTCGCAACCCCTCCCGCGTGCTGAGTACCGTCGCTGCATAAATAATGAGGAACGGCACGACGTACAGCACCAGATCGGCCCGGATGAGAAAGCCGATGCCCAAGGCGAAGGTGAAGCCTACGGCCCGGCCCAGGGTGAACCTTTGCAGGCAGGCCGACCAGGCGAGAATCATGACCGGGGCTAGCGAGATGATGATCTCCACGTTGAGCTGCCCACTACCCCATCGGCTGAGCGACGCCTGCGACGCCAGGTACAGCAGCCCGCCAGTGGTAGCGACCAGCCGGCGCCGATACCAGAACCAAGCCAGCGCGTAGGCAGCGAGCCCGGCGCCAAATAGCGTCAATACATCTAGTAGCTTCACGGTGGCCATGGGGCTTCTGGTGAGCACGGTCAGGGCACCAAGAATGTTGTCGAACGTGAACACCCGGCGCGATCCGAACGAACTCGGGCTCCACGCGTCAACCACCCGACCAGGAGCAGCGTTCTGGGCGGCTCGGGAGATGAAGCCAAGCATGTCCGTGCCTGCCGGCACGCCCTCGGTGAAGATGAACCGGTGCATCGTCCAGAGCGTCACCGCCACCAGCAGCCCGATCCCGGGGGCGTGCCAGCCAAGGCGCACCCGGAGCGACGCGACCCACGCACGGGCCCGGACAGCTCGCGCTACCACCGGGACCAGAGCCTCATCTGCGGCTTCAGCAGCCAACTGGCACCGACCGCATCACAGTCCACCTACCCAGCGGTACAGGGCCATCGTCCGCCGGACGTGATCCGTCAGCAGGAAACGGCCTTCGACAAGCGCCCGCCCGCCTGCACCGTACCGGCGAGCCAGACTGTCGCTGGTAAGCACCATCTCGAGCGCGCTGGCCATACCCGGCACGTCCCCGAAGCGCACCACTCTCCCCGCCCGGCCCTGCACCAGGGGCGCGAGAGCAACCCGGTCCGTTACCGCCACGGGCAGCTCGTGGGACCACGCTTCGACTACTGCCCGCGGCAGCCCTTCGTAGATGGAGGACACCATCAGCATGTCCGCTGCGTCATAGGCCTGGGCAACACGAGCGGGGCCGCACCATCCTGCTGCTAGCGCACCCATTTCTCGGGCCAGCCCATCGCCCGGCTGATGGCCGAGCAGCAGCAGCCGCGCATTGGGAAGACGGGTCCGCAATGCCCGGAACGCAGCACGCGCGAACGGCAGCCCTTTGCGCCGGGAGTTCTCAGGCCGTGCGACGACCAGCACCGTGGGCTCGTCACCAAGACCGAAATTAGCTCGTGCTCGCGCCCGCTCTACTCCGCCCGACCGGGCGCTTGCCTTCTCCACCGCAGGAGCAATGGTCACCGCGCACCGCGCACCGAGACGCCGGAAATGTTCAGCCTCCGCTTCGGTGGCAGCGATCACGCCGTCGGCGAAACGGGCCGCGCGCGGCGCAATGCGGTCGAACACTTCCATGACCCGCAACGGCCCGTAGCCCACCCAGCTCCGCGGCCGGCTGGGGTGGAACACCGGTGTCCAGACGAGGGGCAGGTTACGGGCCTTAGCCAGCACCATGGCCCCGAACGTCGTAGCTGACGGGAGGCAGGAGAACACGTGGACCAGTACGTCCCCCTCCCGGGTCTGCCGATGCACTTCGGCCAGTTCTCCCGCGACGGCGACATCTACTCCGTGTGCGTGCAGCCCATGCTCGAGGTTGCGCAGGTCCGCGGTGATCCCACCCGGGCTCAGGCCCGCGTAGACAAGGAGAACTCTCATGCCAGAAACCCCACTAGTGGATGAGCATCAAGCCACTCGGCCAAGGCGAGATCACGCAGGTCTTCCCAGCTGTGCCTGTCATCCGTGCTGAGTGGCACCGGCAATGCCTCGTTGGCGAGGCGGAAGTGCTCGGTGTCCAAGCCATCGGGCGCACCTGGATCGAGTGCCCTGAGCAGCGCGAGCTGGGTGTCGGCCAGTGCGGCCTCGACAGGCCTCCGGCCGAGCGCGACCCGCCAGCGCTTACGTCCCCGTAGCCAGGCCAGCGCGGCGTACTGGGCGTTGCGGATGAGGCTCTTGGGGACCGACAGGCTGAACGGCGCATCACTGATCACCGCCAGCTCGCGGAGAATGCACTTCCTAAGGCACACGAATCCCTCCACCTCGTTCGCCGCGGCGAGACCAGAGCTGAGTTCCGCCGCTAGCTCAGTCCCCGAAACGCAGTTGCCTCCGTCTGGTGGTAGTGCGCACAGCTGGTCCAGCGCCCGGCCCAGATCCGAGGCGTAGCAGCCAGAGCGCAGCAACCTGGTCTGAGCCACATGCAGAGCCGCCTTGCGCAGGGCGTCGTGTCCGCGGATGGGCGGGCAGGCGCCGCGTATGGCACAGGTGTCGAAAGCCTCCAGGAGACTCCGCACTGCCGAGACCAATACAGAGCCGGCGGCGAATGTCGTCAAGCTAGTCAACGGCTGACGGCGAAGAGACCATCCCGTTGGAGCTGCTAGGACCAGCGCTTCGGCCGAGAGCTTGCGCACGAACAGGCTTCCTCCTGGTCGTCGCATCCGGAACCTCGGAACAGCATTGACCGACACAGGCGCGCCAAGACTCGCGCTGAGGGAAACGGACGCTGCCGCGAGACGGGGGGCCGCCCACGGGATACGAAGCAATGGCAGAACAACAGACACGTCATAGTCACTGCTGGCCTTGGCCGTACCGAGCGCGCGGCTACCGGCCAGCAGAACCGGTACGGAGCCCACCCGCTGGGCCACCTCGGTCACGATCTGCTCCCGCCAAGCAGCCCGCGGGAAGGGGAGCACGGGCGGGTTTACCGCATGTGCCGGGCGCCGTACCGGCGCGGACTGCGGTGCCGGAGCCGGGATACGACCCCGGGCTGATGCCCCGCTTTCCCGGATACCACGATCCCGGCCTGCGCCGAACATGACAAGCGGCACTTCCAAAACCACCATGACGCCGAACGCCAAGGCGAGCACGTCCATCAGCTGGGTTACCGTCGCATGCACGGCGAAGAACCCGGCGAACTGGACAATGGCGGCAATGACCAACACGGCGATGACGGCCCGGCTCTTACGAGCCAACAGATAGATAGACATGAGGTAACCGAGCGCGTATAGCCCGAAGATCGCGGCCATCCACGGGACATAGCCCTCGGCGGCCCGGTACCGGCCGCCGAGAAGGGGAATCACCACCCAGCCCGGCTCAACCGCGAACAGCGCCACAATGACCCCGGCAGTCGCACATATCACACCACCAGTAGCCAGAATCCACTTCCCGCTGGCGACCCCCTGATCATGGTGACGCGAGAAGACGGGGAAAGCGATCACGAAGAAGGATGAGGCGGCGAAATAGGCGATCTTCCCGGTGAGCGAGATACCCGCGTACAGGCCGGCCTGGTGGCCGGAAAGGTAGTGCTTGGCAATGAGCGTGTCCGACGAAAGCATCAGGGCCAGCAGGCCATAGGTCACCAGGGCGGTCACTGAGTATCCGACGACCCCGGGCACACCTCGACGTGGATTGCGCCGGTAACTCGTGCACCCCCGCACGGCTGCCGTGGGAGCCTCCTCTCCCGTGGGCGGACCAATCATCCCCCGACTAAGCACGGGTATTGTCAGCAGCAGGTACGTGACGAGTCCCGCGGCACTACTGATTGCGACGGTCGTCATTCCGGCCAGCGCCGAGTGCCACAGCAGCCCCATCGCCAGAATGCCAATGACTGCTTTGGTAAGCCCCTCGACGATGCTCTCCACCGCGAACCGGCCGAAGCACTCGAGCCCCTGAAGCAGGCCGCCGAGCAGGTGCCCAACCATGTAGCACGGGATGATCGCTGCGACGATCACGACATACCAGGGCGAGCCGAGGTGAAACACGCTGGAGATCCACTGGCTGGCCGATGCGGACAGCACGGCGAGCGCCAGCGAGCAAGCTGCCACGCGGAGCCCGTAATGCCGGAGCATCGGCCGTATCAGGCCGAACTGATTCCTCGCGGCGAGCGAGCTAGCCTCACGGCTGGCGACCGTCTGCAGCGCGGCGAGGAGCGGGATCACCAGACTAAGCAGCGCTACGCTAGCCGCTAGCACCCCGTACCGCGCAGGCCCGAGGGCATGAGCAGCTAGGGCATTGAAGAAGAAGCCGGCTATCTGGCCGATGAGAGTGCCGCCGAGTACCAGCATAGCGCCGTTGATCATCCGCCGTAGGCGGACCGGCACGTACCGGGCCGACCCGCGGCTCGGTTCTCGGTCACGGAGCGCGGTCCCACCGTCGAGGGTCTCGACCGACTGGCTCATACGGCGCGCTCACCAGCCGCGTGACCCATCAGCGTACCCTGGTGGAATCCCGTCACGACGCACCGTCGGGGTTTAGCGCGTGCATCACGAGACCAGTGACCTCGGTGAGGTCGACGAGTTCAGACACGTGCGGCGCCGAAGCCTGAGGGCCGATGAAGATGCCCCACTGGTCCGGGTCGGCCGGGTCGTAGGCGTGCATCGCCTTCGGCTTGATGAAGGAGTGGAAGTTGGGGAAGATCCCGGTCCCCGGCGGGAGCAGGTAGATGTCATCGCCGTACAGCCGCCCGCTGAACTGGAGGTGATGCGCGGCAAGTTCGGTGCCGCTGAGGAAGTGACCGGGATACCTGATGGCGACGCGTTCGCGCAGTTCCTGTCGTAGCCGGTCATCCCCGTCGAGGTACCAGAGACGCACCATGGTGGCGTCGAGCGCGACGAAGAAGCGCTCGGGGAAAGCCGGGTGACGGGTCAGCTCAGGGATGCCGATCTGGCGGGACAGAATGGACATCCCGTGGTCGGAGAACGCGAGAGTCGCAACGTCCCCGAAGCGGCGCCGGACGCTGCCGCAGATCCGTCCCAGCAGATCGTCAGTGGATCGCACCCGGTGCCAGAAGGCTAGCGAGGTGATGCCAAATAGATGAGCCGCCATGTCGATCTGGTGCAGGTACACGAAGATGAGGCCGACGTCTCTGGGCACATTGTCGATCTGTGCCAGCAGGTCGCTTCCTCCCTTGACCCTCGACGCATCGAGGTAGGCCCAAGGGCGTCCTGAAGCCGTGCACTTGTCGAAGATGCTCGGGTAGCCCAGCGCTTTCGGCGCGGTCATCGGCTCGTGCAGAGTGAAGTCGAACTGGTCCAGCGCCCTGAAGGGCATGTTGCGCAGGCTGAGGTGCGGAACACGGCGCTGCTTGGCCAGGTATTTCATCGCGGTGGCCGACGCCGCCAACTTCAGCCCGCGCAGGGCCAAGTCGCTCGGCACCCGGTCGATGGGCGCGAAACTGGAGAAGCCTTTCCACGGGCTGGTCGACGGCCGGTAGCAGTACTCCATCCAGTAGCCGGTCTCGTCTGGGTAGTGGCCGGTGAAGACCGTTGCCCGGATCGCGTCGCTGTACCCGAGAATGGGCTTGAGGGGACGATGGAGCCCTCCCGCCGCAAGCTTGGCCAGGTTCGGCGTGTGCTCCTCGACCAGGAAGTCGTGGCGAAACGCGTCCACGAGGAAGACAAGAAGGGGGGGACCGGTGTCAGACATGGCTCGCCTACCCTGGTTGCGATGGCACGATCGCGGCCGATGACTCGAGCGCGAGATCATCCACGACTTGCAGGTCTGCCGCGCTCAGTTCGGCTACGGCCTCCGCGCCGACGAGAACGGTCTCCCGAGCCGACCGGTGTCGCGCATAGATCGCACACAGTTGATCAACCACGTCCGGCCAATTCGCCATGACCTGGCCACTTCTCTGCGCACCGAGCCGCAACCTTGTACGCGCGGCGTCGTCAGACTCAAGCACAGATAGAGCATGAGCCAACGAGGTCTCGTCCCCTGGCTTGATCAAGAGTCCGTTTTCGCGATCGCGAACGAAAGACGCAATGCTCGTCAGGTTGCTCGCGACCACCGGAACACCCGCAGCAAGCGCCTCGACGGCCACCAGAGCCGCAGTTTCCGATACTGAAGGCAGGACCAGAGCCTCCGCGCCTGAGTAGTAGTGGCGCAGGTCGTGGTGCTCGATAGCTCCGGTGAAGACCACGCGGTCGGAGACCCCACTCGTGGATGCGAGACGTTCGAGCGAGGCTCGCATGGGCCCGTCGCCTACAAAGATGCACGGCATACTCACCTTGGCGAGCGCACGCAGCAAGACGTCCGGACACTTGCGGTCAACAAGTGAGCCAACATACAGGCAGTACCGCACGAAACCATGTCGCTCTATCACGCTCTCGGTGCTGTGCCGGTCGGAGGGCCATCCGGCTGTCACAGCGTTCCGGACCGTGCTGAAACGAGAGCGAGATATTCCGGCGCGCTCAGCCAACTCGTCCCCGAGGGATGGGAAGTTAACTGTGATCGTCGTAGCTGCTCGGCAGGCTCTCAGATTCACCCTGCGGTATACGCAGCGCCGCACTGCGCGCTCGAAGCGACGCCGGTAGCGACATGCCCAGGGTGTCGAGTCATGCTCGGTGTAGACCAAGGGGACCCAGTCCCAGTGCGTCCGCAGCGCCCGGCGCAGCAAGATCGCGGCCAGGGCACCGTGCACATGGACGGCGTCGAAGCCCTGCTCGGAAGCTTGAATGATGCTTCGCGCTCGCCGGGCCACGCGGACATTGCCTAGCAGATGCTGCAAGACCCAGCGTGGGAACTTCATGGGCACTAGCCGGACCAGCTGCCCAAGACCGCGATAAGTCCCAACTTCCGCAATGGACAGGTTTTCCGGCAATCGGTCATGCAACGAGGCGTCAACATCCGACACGAGCACGACTTCCTCACCGCGATGAGCCAGGTGTTCCGCCAGTTCGAAAGCGACCAGCTCCGCCCCGCCGGCACTTCTGCCCACGGACATAACACCCCGGCTTACCATAAGGATCCGCAAAGGTAATCCCCCTTCCGCCGAGGCTCGGGTCGACGTCTCAGAAAGACGCCCCACCAAAGGCAGCTTCACGCCGCCAGGGCAGTCGACCATGCAGCCGCGAACGGATTGTGCCTATTTCGTCGGAATCGCTCCCATCGCCGGGCGGACCAACCGCAGGAGCCAGCACAGGGATGAATAGCCCCTGGTCAAGGCCTTGGAGGAACTCCGGGACGAGGAGCAATTGCATTACTCGTTTGGATGGTAGGTGAGCCTAGGGGGACCACTCAATAAATGCAAGCAGATCTATTGATTGTCGTCTCAGGAGGAAATTATGTTGCTTGCTCCTAAGAGTGGACATATCCGTTTTGTAAAAACGGATATGTCCACGCCGACCGCGCTTCGGATTGCGTAAGTCAAGAGGGTGGCACTATTGTCTAGGGCTCAGGAGGTCAATCAACATGCATTTCATTCGTACCAAGGTATTTTTGTCCCTTATCGGCGCAGCCCTCCTGGCGGCCGGGGTAACCACGGTGGCCGTCGCGGCCGAGCATCAAACCAGCCCAGGGTCGTGCTACAGCACCTGCCCAACGCAGACCACGCTCTCGCTGTCCACGCACGAAGTCATCTACGGCGAGGAGCGGCGAGCGGTCTTCACCGTTACGGTTGATCCGCAGTCGGGGGACATCGGCAAGGCGCCTGTGGGCACCGTCGAAATTGTGTGGCGGAAGGAGGTCCTATGCACGATCAGGCTCTCAGGGGGAACGGGAAGTTGTGAGCTGCAGCAGAATGAGCTAGATCCTGGGCGCCTGCCCGACCTCGTGCAGGCCGACTACGAGGGCAACGCGATCTTCAGCCCATCGAAGTCGCCCAAGCAGTACCTGGAGATCAAGCTCTCAGCCGGCGTGCTGTCTGGCCATCAGCACTGCGGTGACGGCGCTTCAGCGCCGTCACCGCAGTCATGTGTGGCTGGTCAGGACGTCGAGTGCCCCACGGGACCGAGGCCCAGGTCGAGGACGGCCGGCCCAGCGGGCGTTGAGCTAAATGGGAGCAGTTGGGGGCGCTTCGGCGGGATGCCATCGCCAGAGGAACGGCCACGGATCCGCCGGGTGACCCACGGTGCGGCATGGGCGCGAGCCCAGCGGGCGTCCATCCGGCGGGCGGCGAGCCAGCTCGGCTGGTGATCCAGGGCCGGCCACGGGTCGCGCCAGTTCTCGTCCACCGGGACGCCGAGCACCTCGCAGGCCCGCAGCGCCACCCGGCGGTGGCCGTCGGCGGTGAGATGCAGCCGGTCGGCGCTCCAGGCCCGCGGGTCACGCAGCACGTTCATCGACCACAGGTTGACGACGCGACAGTCATGCCGGCCGGCGATCGCACGCAGGTGCATGTTGAACGCCGCCACCTTGCCCCGGATCAGCCGGAGCACCGGGAACCGGGGATCGAACCCGGTGAACATGAGCACCGGGCAGCCCGCCTGGAGCAGCGTGACGATCATCTCGTCGAAGGCCTCGGCCAGCGTGTCGGGATCGGCACCCGGCCGGAGCATGTCGTTTCCCCCGGCGGCCACGCTGACCAGATCGGGCCGCAGCGACAGCGCCACCGGCACCTGGTCACCGGCCACCTGGCCGAGCGTCTTGCCGCGGATGGCCAGGTTGGCGTAGCGCAGCCCCGGCTGCCCGGCGTCGAGCCGTTCCGCGAGCCGGTCGGCCCAGCCGCGGTAGCCGCCGTCCGGCGCGGTGAGATCGTCGAGTCCTTCGGTGAAGCTATCCCCGAGCGCGACATAGGAGCGAATCTCCATGGCCACGTGCCCTCCTGTCCATTGTGCGTAGCATCCGCCACCGCGTCGTGTCCGCCAGCGCACTATCCGTCCGTGACCCACGGCGAACCTTAGGCAGGCGCCGCGCTGGGCGCCTCACCCGGGACGAGT
>CAWICB010000010.1:0-96402 GCA_963834515.1 uncultured Actinomycetes bacterium
GTCCCGGCAGAGGGAGAAGGCTCCTAGGGTTTGGATCCGGCTCCGGAGCGCAGCGATCGCACGCGGACCGATGACGCCGTGCCGGGATCGGGCCGCCGTCCCGGCATCCACACGAGCCGGGGTCGATGAAATCGAAGCCGTCGAAGAATCGCCGGATCTCCGGCAGTGACCGGGCATGCAGCTGAGCCGATGCCCGGCGGTAAACGGGTTCTTCGAAGTTAACCGGGGATGGGGTTTCGGCCCGGTTACCGCGGTGTGTTCTCTTGCTGGTTGCGGTGCGTGACTGCGTCGGCGGCCGCGGGTGGAGGCGATGCGGACGCGCCTGCGCTGGTTCGCGGGGTTCCGGAACCCATAGGCGAGGCGGGCTTCGAGTTTGGCGAGCCGGTTCAGGCTCTCGGCGGCGGCGTTCGTGACGCCGGTCAGGACCGCGCAGACGATCTCTTCCTCCCAGCGGGATACCGTTCGCGCGAGGCTTACCAGCTCAGGGATGTCGTCGTTGCAGGCGCACCGGTCAGAGAAGGCGAAGAGCCGGTCGCGGACGCCGCGCTCGCACGGCGTGGAGCTGGTAACGCGGGCGCGCAGGTTCAGCGCGTAACGGAGTTTCTCTTTGCCGATCCAGGCAGCGGCGATGTCCTGCCCGGCCGGGTCCGCCTGCAGGGTGCCGGTGATCTTGGCGAACTGGCCGGGTGACAGCTGCTCCAGGTTGCGCGCCAGCAGGTCCTTGATGCCGTATTCCGGGTCGCCGGACCGGCCCCGCCGACCGTACTTGCCGCGGCTCACGCGGCGGCGCGCGTCCCCGGTCATCTTCACGGCCAGGTGCACGACGTGGAACAAGTCCACCGCGATTCGCGCGCCCGGCAGCATCCGGCGGACCGCGGAGGCATAGATGCCGCACATGTCGATCGCGACGGCCTGGATCGCGTCCCGCCAGGCAGGGGCGGCCTGCGCCACCCAGTACGCGGCGTCATCGGCGGTGCGGCCCTCCACCTGCCCCAGCAGCCCCTGATCCCCGGACAGATCGAAGAAGCAGGTGTGCCACCGGTCCGCCAGCAGCTCATACCCCCGGTCTGCTCATCGGTGCGCCATCTCGGCCGGCCGCGGCGGTGCTCGTCGATCCCCAGGTGGGCCACCGGCGCGGGGGCCTGTTCCAGCACTGGGCCCGCGGCGGCGGCGAATGCGTCAGGGGCGGCCGGCCAGGAGATCCCGGCGTGCCAGGCCGCCTCCGCCGGGGTGATCCCCCGGTCCGCGATCTCGGTTCCGGCCTGCTCCCGCGGCCGGGCCGTCAGCCGGCACCGCGGCGGCACCTACGGCAGCCACTCGGTGAACGTCTTGCGATTGCAGCCCGGCTCATCGCATTTCCAGCGGGACTTGACCCACCGCACCGCCACCGGGTCACCCGGCCCGGCGGACATCTCGCGGCCGGGCCAGCACCGTGTCATGCCGGCGGGCCGAGACAGCCTGGCAGTCCGAGCACGCCGCCGCGGCGGGGTAATCCGTGACCGGCCATACCTCCAGCGTGCCGTCCGGCCCGGCCTGCGCATCGGTGACCTGCTGGCCGGCTTCTTTGCACGCGCGCCGGTTCTGGTGCTCGTCATGCGGGCCGGGGTGGGGGGGGTGTTTCTGTCGCCGTCCTGTACTGGTGTGGGCGGTGAGGTGAAAGGGGCCACTGAGAGTCCCGTCCTCCATCCGGTGCGCCGGTCACCTGGTTCTTAGCCGGACCGGCTGGGCCCTTCGCGCTACGCTGAGCCCGGCGTGCCCGATCACTCACCGGAGGCTGCCATTCACCGCCTGGTTCTGTGGAACATCGACCTGACCCTGATGGACGTCGGACGGGTCACCAGGGACGCTTATGTCGACGCATTCCGCCGGATCACCGGGCGGCCACTAATCCAGCTGCCGCAGCTCGCGGGCCGGATGGAGTCGGAAATCATCTTCGACGTAATGGCCCTGAACGGCGCCGGCGGCCCAGCTGGTGAGGAACTGCTCGGCCGGTTCAGCTACGAACTGGCCACCGCGTTCGCCGCCCGCCGCGGACAGCTCACCGAGCAGGGCCGGCTGCTGCCCGGCGCGGCCGAGGCAGTAGCCGAGGTGAGTTCCTGGCCCGGCGTGGTGCAGTCCGTGCTCACCGGCACCATCAAGCCGAACGCCGAGCTCAAGTTGCGGGCGTTCGGCCTGGACGGGTATTTCGACACCGAGGTGGGCGGGTACGGCTCGCAGGTGTACCCGAAGGGTGCGCAGCTGCTGATGACCAGGACCCGGGCGGCCGAGAAGTACGGCACCGCGTTCAGTGAGAACGCCACCGTGTATATCGCCGACTCGATCCGGGATGTCGCGGCGGCCCGCACCGGCGGCGCCCGCTGCCTGGCCGTGGCCAGCGGCCGGTCCCCGGTCAGTGAGCTGCGCGCGGCCGGCGCCGATGCCGTCTTCGGCGACCTGGCCGACACGGCCGCCGTGCTGGCCGCGGTGGACCGGCTCACCCTGGCCGCCGCGGGGTAACCACGGCGGGCGTAGGTTGACCCCGTGGTTGGGGACCGGCCGGCCGAGGATGCTGGGCCCGGGCTGCCGCCTGCCGTCCCGCTGCGCACCATCGCCCGGGAGTGGGGCCGGATCGGCTGCATCGGCTTCGGCGGGCCGCCCGCGCACATCGCGCTGCTCCGCCAGCTCTGCGTCGAGGACCGGGGCTGGCTGCCGGCCAGCGAGTTCGAGGACGGCGTCGCGGCCTGCAACCTGATGCCCGGCCCGGCCTCGACCCAGCTGGCCATCTTCTGCGCCTGGCGGCTCCGCGGCCCGGCCGGGGCGCTGATCGGCGGGCTCTGCTTCATCGTGCCCGGCCTGATCATCATCCTCGGCCTGGCCGCGGTGTTCCTGGCCCAGCACCCGCCGGGCTGGATCCGGGGTGCCGCCGACGGCGCGGGGGCGGCGGTACCGGCGGTAGCGGTAGCCGCCGCCGTCGGCCTCGTCCCGGCGTCCTGGCGGAGGCTGGTCGGCACCGGTGGGCGGTCTGACGGGACCGGTGGAGTATTTCGCTGGCGAGGCGGCGCGGGCCGCAGGCGTGTTCCCGCCGATCCGGCGATCCCGGGGGGTCCAGGGGGGTCGCCGGCCCGGGATGAAATGGCGGGGGGTCCAGGGGGGTCGTCGGCCCGGGATGAAATGGCGGGGGGTCCAGGGGGGTCGTCCCCCCGGAAGGCACGGTGGGTGGGTTACGCGCTGGCGGGTGGGGTGGCGGCGGCCACCGTGGGGCCGTGGCTGGTGCTCGTGCTGGCCGCCTGCGGGCTGGCCGAGGTGGCGGCGACCACCCCCCGGCCGTGGCCGTCCCGGCCGGGCCGGCCCGGGGTGCTGCTGCCGCTGGCCGCGCTGGCAGTGCCCGCCACCGGCGGGCTGCTCGCGGTGGCCTGGGTGGCGTTCAAGGTCGGCGCGCTGTCTTACGGCGGCGGTTTCGTGATCATCCCGCTGATGCAGCACGACGCCGTGCACACCTACCACTGGATGACCGCCGCGCAGTTCCTGGACGCGGTCGCGCTGGGCCAGGTCACCCCGGGGCCGGTGGTGCAGACCGTGGCGGTGGTCGGGTACGCGGTCCACGGCGTGGGCGGTGGCCTGCTCGCCTCGGCCGTGGCGTTCACCCCATCGTTCGCGTTCGTGCTCGTCGGCGGCCGGTATTTCGACCGGCTGCGGGCCAACCAGCGGGTCCAGGCGTTCCTGACCGGGGCCGGGCCGGCCGCCATCGGCGCCATCGCCGGGGCGGCCATCCCGCTCGCCCTGGCGCTGGCTCACCTATGGCAGTTCGGCCTGCTGGCGCTGGCCGCGGCGTGGCTGGTCGCGCTGCGCCGCGGCGTGGTCAGCGGCATCGTGGGCGCGGCCGGGCTGGGCGTGCTGGCGTTCCTGGCTGGCGCCCCAGTGGGGTAGATCACCAGGTCGATAGCGGACACGCACGTTGCGCGACCGGGGCTGACGTCCGATGCTGGGGCCTATGCCACGAGACGAGGATGTCAGCGCGCTGCTCGGCGCCGACTACGGCGCGGTGCTCTGGGAGCCGGGGCCCGAGGTCGTCGAGCACGCCCAGATCACCCGGTACCAGCGCTGGCTGGCCGGTCAGCGCGGCGTCGCGACCAGCGGCTACGCGGAGCTGTGGGACTGGTCAGTGGACCAGCCCGGCGCGTTCTGGGACTCGGTGTGGGACTACTTCGGCGTGCTCGGCCAGCGCGGCACCGGCCCGGCGCTGACCGGCGCACTACCGGACGCCGAATGGTTCCCCGGCGCCACGCTGAACTACGCGCGGAACGCGCTCCGCACGGCCAGCACCGACCCCGGCCGGGTGGCCGTGATCGCGGCCGCTGAGGACCGGGAGCCGCGCAGCATCACGTACGGCGAACTGGCCGCCGAGGTGGCCCGGGTCCGGGCGGCCCTGGTGCGGCTCGGCGTGACCCGGGGTGACCGGGTGGCCGGCGTACCTGCCGACCGTGCCCGAGGCGCTGATCGCGCTGCTGGCCGCGGCGAGCCTGGGCGCGATCTGGTCGTCCTGCTCCCCGGATTTCGGCGCGCACAGCGTGATCGACCGGTTCGCGCAGATCACCCCGAAGGTCCTGGTCGCGGTGCCGGGCTACCGGTACAACGGGCGGGCGTTCGGCCGGGAAGACGCGCTGGCGGAGATCATCGCCGGGCTGCCTGGCCTGGCCGCGGTGATCATGGTGGGCGGCCGGCCTGCCGGGCCGGCCGTGCCCGGCGCGGTGGCGGCGGCCGGCGCGGACCTGCTGGGCTGGGACCAGCTCCCGGCCGCCCTGGATGAGGCCCGGCTGGAGTTCGAGGACGTCCCGTTCGGCCACCCGCTGTGGGTGCTGTACTCGTCCGGCACCACCGGGCTGCCCAAGGCGATCATGCACGGGCACGGCGGCATCGTGCTGGAGCACCTCAAGGCGCTGGTCTTCCACCAGGACCTCGGCCCGGGCTCGGTGTTCTTCTGGTACACCACCACCGGCTGGATGATGTGGAACTACCTGTCCGGCGGGCTGCTGGCCGGGGCCACCCTGGTGCTCTACGACGGCAGCGCCACCTACCCGGGCACCGACGCGCTGTGGCGGCTGGCCGCGCGGACCGGGGTGACCTACTTCGGTACCGGTGCCCCGTACCTGATGGCCTGCGCCAAGGCCGGGCTGGCGCCGGGCCGCGACCTGGACCTGTCCGCGGTGCGCGGCATCGGCTCCACCGGGTCGCCGCTGCCCCCGGAGGGCTTCGACTGGGTGTACCGCGAGGTCGGCGCCGGCCTGCTGCTCGGCTCGTTCTCCGGCGGCACCGACCTGTGCACCGGGTTCGTCGGGCCGTCGCCGCTGCTCCCGGTGCGGGCGGGCATCATCGGCGGGCGCTGCCTGGGCGCCCGGGTCGAGGCGTTCGACGAGTCCGGAAAGCCGGTCACCGGCCAGGTCGGCGAGCTGGTCATCACCGAGCCGATGCCGTCTATGCCGGTCGGCTTCTGGAACGACCCCGGCGGCGAGCGCTACCACGCCAGCTACTTCGCCGTTTACCCCGGGGTGTGGCGGCACGGGGACTGGATCATCATGCTGCCGGACGGCGGGTGCGTGATCTCCGGCCGCTCGGACGCCACGCTGAACCGGGGCGGCGTGCGGATGGGCACCAGCGAGTTCTACCGGGTGGTGGAACGGCTGCCCGAGGTCACCGACAGCCTGGTGGTGGACACCGGGCAGCTGGGCCGCCCGGGGCGGCTGGTGCTGTACGTGGTGCTGGCCGAGGGTCATGACCTGGACGACGAGCTGACCGGTCGGATCCGGGGCGCGCTGCGCGCCGAGCTGTCGCCGCGGCACGTGCCGGACGAGATCCACCAGGTACCCGGGGTGCCAAGGACGCTGTCCGGCAAGAAACTCGAGATCCCGGTGCGCAAGATCCTGCTTGGCACACCGGTCGGCCAGGCCGCCGATCCGGACGCACTGGCCAACCCGGAGGTGCTGGGTCTGTTCGCGAGTCAGGCCGACCCCGGCTACAGTCGGGACCAGGTGCAGCACGGCAAGAAGGGTGACTGAGGAGCGTTATCGGGTGACAACACCACAACGGCGTGGTGCGGGCGTATCCAGTTCAGCCTCCCCAGCACGGCTGGCTCCGCCGAGCCCGCGCAACTTCGGCGAAGAAGGCGGGCTGCTGACCTACGGCAGCTACTTGCGGCTGCCCGGGCTGCTGGCCCAGCAGGTGCCGCAGGCCGACCCGCCTGCCCATGATGAGCTGCTGTTCATCACCGTGCACCAGGTGTACGAGCTGTGGTTCGGGCAGCTGCTGCACGAGCTGGCGGCGATCCGGGACGCAATGACCGCCGGGGAGACCTGGCGGGCCCGGCACCTGCTGCGCCGGGTGCACGCCGTGGACCGGCTGCTGATCGCGCAGGTGGACATCCTGGAAACCATGACCCCGCAGGACTTCCTGGAGTTCCGCGCCGTCCTGTCGCCGGCCAGCGGGTTCCAGTCGGTGCAGTACCGTGAGCTGGAGTTCCTGTCCGGGCTCAAGGACGAGCGCTACCTGGCCCGGCTGCGCGGGATGAGCGACGCCGAACAGGCCCGGCTGCGCCGCCGCCTGGCCGAGCCGAGCGTCTGGGACGCCTACCTGGAGCTGCTGGCCGCCCGTGGGCTGGCCGCCGGGTCCGACGCGGAGGTGCTGGACTCGCTGGCCGTAGTGGCCCGCGACCGGGCCCACTATGACGACCTCTGGCAGCTGGCCGAGGACCTGCTCACTCATGACGAGCTGGCCGGGCTGTGGCGGTCCCGGCACGTGGCCATGGTGGAGCGGCAGATCGGCACCAAATCCGGCACCGGCGGGTTGACCGGGGCGCCGTACCTGCGGTCCCGGATACCGGTGCGCTACTACCCCCTGCTGTGGGAGCTACGGGATGTGCTGTGACCACAGGGAGCGTGACTACATATGTCGGATAACCGGGATGCACTGCTGGCCGAGGCGGCGGGTCTGGCCGGGTCGGCCGGGTCGGCTGACGTAGGCGTCGGCGATCTGCTGGCCTACTTCCGGGCCTACTACCGGCACGTCCCGGACGAGGACCTGGCCGCGGCCGGGGCCGGGCCGGTGGCCGCGGTGGCCCTGGACCAGGCCCGGCTGGCCGCCAGCCGGCCGCAGGGCCGCACCCTGGTCCGGGTCGGCCAGGGTGGCTCGGTGGCCGCGTTCGACCCGGGCCGCACGGTGGTCGACATCATCACCGACGACATGCCGTTCCTGGTCGACTCGGTGACCATGGAGCTGGCCCGGCACGGCGTGAGCAGCTACCAGATCGTGCACCCGCAGCTGCTGGTCCGCCGGGACGTGGCCGGGGCGCTGCGCGAGGTGTCCGGGCCGGTGGATACCAGCCACACCGGGCACGACGAGCTGGCCGAGTCCTGGACCCACATCGAGCTCGACAGCCGGGCCTGCGACGTGCCGCTGCCCGGGCTGGAAAAGGACCTGCACCGGGTGCTGCACGACGTGCGGGTCGCGGTCGAGGACTACCCGCGGATGCAGGCCAAGGCAACCTGGCTGGCCGACCGGCTGTCCGCGGAGGGGGCCAGCGCGCCCGCCGAGACCATCGCGCTGCTGCACTGGCTGGCCGACAACCACTTCACGTTCCTCGGCTACCGGGAGTACGACCTGGTGGACGACGCGGCGGAGATGTCGCTGCGGGCCGTGCCCGGGACCGGGCTGGGCATCCTGCGGCACGACCGGGCGGGCTCGAAGGCGTTCGGCACGCTGCCGCCCGAGGTGCGGGCCCGGGCCAAGGAGCCGGCCCGGCTCATCATCACCAAGGCGAACTCGCGGTCCACCGTGCACCGGCCGTCCTACCTCGACTACATCGCGGTCAAGCGGGTGGACGAGGCGGGCCAGATCAACGGCGAGTACCGGTTCCTCGGCCTGTTCACGCACGCCGCCTACCACGAGAGCATCACCCGCATCCCGGTGCTGCGGCGCAAGCTGGCCAGCGTGCTGGACGCGGCCGGGATGACCGTGGACAGCCACGACGGGCAGGACCTGGCCGAGATCCTCGAGGGCTACCCGCGCGAGGAGCTGTTCCAGATCACGCCGCAGGAGCTCATCCCGATCGCGCTCGGCGTGCTGGCGCTGCGCGAGCGGCGGCAGACCCGGCTGTACCTCCGCCGGGACCGGTACGGGCGGTACATGTCCTGCCTGGTCTACCTGCCCCGGGACCGGTACACCACTGCGGTCCGGCTGCGCGCCCAGGACGTGCTCAGGCAGGCGTTCGGCGGGGTGGCCGTGGAGTACAGCGCCACCGTCGGCGATTCGGCCCTGGCCCGGCTGCACGTGGTGGTGCGGGCCGAGCCCGGCACCCAGCTGCCCGAGGTCAACACGGCCGAGCTGGACGCCAAGCTGGCCGCCGCGGTGCGGTCCTGGGACGAGGACCTGGCCGCGGCCGCGCACGAGCGGCTGGGCGAGGCAGAGGCCCAGGCGCTGCTCGGTATCTGCGCGTCGGCCATCCCGGAGACATACAAGGCCGACGTGCCCGCGGTGTACGCGCTGGACGACCTGACCCAGATCACCCGCATGCTGGAGACCGGCGAGCAGATCGCGTTCGAGATGTGGGAGGCCGAGGGGTTCTCCGGCGGGGTGCCGGTGGAGCACGCCCCGCCCGGCCGCCCGCTGGTCTGGCGGCTGACCATCTACCGGGTCGGCTCCCCGATCACGCTGACCGACGTGCTGCCCCGGCTGCAGCACATGGGCGTCGAGGTGGTCGACGAGCACCCGTACGAGTTCAAGGGCCCGGGCCTGGCCACGCCGTTCTGGGTCTACGACTTCGGGCTGCGCCGGGGCAGTGTGGGCCGCCCGGAAGCGGTCCCGGCGCCGAGCGCGGTCAAGGGCCTGTTCGAGGAGGCGCTCGCCGCGCTGTGGCGGGGCCACATCGAGGACGACGGGTTCAACGCGCTGGTCCTGGACGCCCACCTGAGCTGGCGGCAGATCATGGTGCTGCGCGCCTACGCCAAGTACCTGCGCCAGGTCGGCACCCGGTTCAGCCAGAACTACATCGAGCGGGTGCTGCGCTCCAACACCACGGTGACCCGGCTGCTGGTCCGGCTGTTCGAGTCCCGGTTCGACCCGGCCCGGCAGGCCGGGCAGACGGAGCGCAGCGAGGCCATCACCGAGGAGATCCGCGGCGAACTGGACGACGTCGCGGTGCTCGACCACGACCGGGTGCTGCGCGCCTACCTGGCCCTCATCCTGGCCACGCTGCGCACCAGCTACTTCGCCGCGCCCCGGGCCGGGGCCAGCGCTGACGACCCCGCCCAGACGCCTTACCTGATGGTCAAGCTGGACGCGGCCAGGCCGTGCCGGACCTGCCCGCGCCCCGGCCGCGGTTCGAGCTGTTCGTCTACTCGCCGCGGCTGGAGGCCGTGCATCTGCGGTTCGCCGCGGTGGCCCGCGGCGGGCTGCGCTGGTCGGACCGCAGTGAGGACTTCCGCACCGAGATCCTCGGCCTGGCCAAGGCCCAGGAGGTGAAGAACTCGGTCATCGTGCCGTCCGGGGCCAAGGGCGGCTTCGTCTGCAAGCGGCTGCCCGACGCCGCGGACCGCGAGGCGTACCAGGCCGAGGTGCTGGCCTGCTACCGCACGTTCATCAGCGCCATGCTGGAGGTCACCGACAACCTGCACGCGGGCCAGGTGGTGCCGCCGCCGGGCGTGGTCCGGTACGACCGGGATGACCCCTACCTGGTCGTGGCGGCGGACAAGGGCACGGCCACGTTCTCCGACACGGCCAACGAGATCGCCACCAGCTACGGGTACTGGCTGGGCGACGCGTTCGCCTCCGGCGGGTCGGAGGGCTACGACCACAAGAAGATGGGCATCACCGCCCGCGGCGCCTGGGAGTCGGTCAAGTTCCACTTCGCCACGCTCGGCGTGGACACCCAGACCACCGACTTCACCGCGGCCGGGGTCGGCGACATGTCCGGTGACGTGTTCGGCAACGGGATGCTGCTGTCCCGGCACATCAAGCTGGTCGCCGCGTTCGACCACCGGCACATCTTCCTCGACCCGGCACCTGACCTGGAGGTCAGCTTCGCGGAACGGCAGCGGCTGTTCGGGCTGCCCCGGTCGTCGTGGGCCGACTACGATCCCACGCTCATCTCAGCGGGCGGCGGGGTGTGGCCGCGCAGCGCGAAGTCCGTCCCGGTGTCCGCGCCGGCCCGCCAGGTGCTCGGCTTGGCCGAGGACGTCCGCGCGCTGTCCCCGGACCAGCTGATCTCGGCCATCCTGGCCGCGCCGGTGGACCTGCTGTGGAACGGCGGCGTCGGCACGTACATCAAGGCCAGCACCCAGGCGCAGGCCGACGCCGGGGACCGGGCCAACGACGCGGTGCGCATCGACGCCACCGCGGTCCGGGCCAAGGTCATCGCGGAGGGCGGCAACCTGGGCGTGACCCAGGCCGGCCGGATCGAGTACGCGCTGGCCGGCGGCCTGATCAACACCGACTTCATCGACAACTCGGCCGGGGTGGACACCTCCGATCACGAGGTCAACATCAAGATCCTGCTGGCCGAGAGCGTAAGCCGCGGCGAGCTCACCGGCGAGCAGCGCAACCGGCTGCTCCAGGAGATGACCGACGAGGTCGGCGACCTGGTGCTGCGGGACAACTACCACCAGAACCGCGCGCTCGCCTCGTCCCGGGCCCAGGCCGCGGAAATGCTGCACGTGCACAGCCGGATGATGCGCAAGATGGCCCGGGACGGGCGGATCAGCCGCCGCCTGGAGGTGCTGCCCGGCGACAAGGAAGTTGCCGAACGCCGGTCGGCCGGGCTGGGCCTCACCACGCCGGAGTTTGCCGTGCTGCTGGCCCAGGTCAAGATCGGGGCGGAGCAGGAGATGCTGGCCTCGGCGCTGCCCGACGACCCGTACCTGCGGTCGGTGCTCACCAGCTACTTCCCCGCTCCGCTGCGGGAGAAGTTCGCCAGCCAGATGGACGCCCACCCGCTGCGCCGGGAGATCATCACCACCGCGGTGGTCAACGACATGGTGGACCGGTCCGGGACCACGTTCCTGTTCCGGATGAACGAGGAGACCGGGGCGTCGGTGCCGGACCTCACCGCCGCGTTCCTGGTCGCCCGCCGGGTCTTCGACCTGCCCGGGTTCTGGGCCCAGGTGGAGGCGCTGGACGGCATAGTCGACGTGCCCACCCAGCTGGACATGCTGCTGGAGGGGCACAAGCTGACCGAGCGGGGCACCCGGTGGCTGCTGCACAACCGCAGGCTGCCGTTCGACATCGCGGACACCATCGACTTCTTCTCCGGCGGCGTGCTCAGCGTCACCTCCGGGCTGCCCAAGCTGCTCACCGGCCGGGACCGGTCCTCCTTCACCGACCGCCTCGAGCAGTTCACCGCCCGCAGCGTGCCGCAGGCGCTGGCCGAGCGGGTGGCCGGGATGGTGCCCGCCTATTCGGCGTTCGACCTGGTGGAGATCGCCACGGCGGTCGGCCGCAGCGTTGAGGAGACCGCTGAGGCCTACTTCGACCTGGCCGACCGGCTGCAGATCACCCGGCTGCGGGACCGGATCACCGCACTGCCCCGGGACGACCGGTGGAACACGATGGCCCGGGCCGCGCTGCGCGACGACCTGTACGCCGCGCACGCGGCGATCACCCGGGACGTGCTGGAGGTGACCGGCCCGGGCAGCCCGGAGGAGCGGCTCGCGGACTGGGTCGGCCGCAACGACACCGCGGTGCAGCGGGCGGCCCAGACCCTGACCGAGATCTGGGAGAGCGACCGGTTCACCGTGGCCATGCTGTCTGTCGCGGTCCGGGCCGTCCGGACCCTGGTCACCGCGAGTTCGCTTCCCGAACATCGGGGGTGAGTTGGCGGGCGATCGTCCTTTCGAATGCCCGCGCTCGCGTAGGCTTTCCCGCATGGCAGGTACCGATCCCGCAAATGAAATCTCGGAACTGTCGTCAACGCTTACCAGTGTGGAATCCGTTCTCGACCCTGAGGCCATGCGGCACGAGGCCGACGACCTGAGGGCCCGCGCCGCCGACCCCGGCCTCTGGGACGACCCGGAGCGAGCCCAGGCGGTCACCCGCCGGCTGTCCTACCTTGAGGGCGAACTGAGCCGGCTGGACAGCCTGCGGCGCCGCCTCGACGACACCCAGGTGATGTTCCTGCTGGCCGACCAGCGAGCACGACGAGCCTACCCGTGAAGAAGCCACCCGTGACCTGGCCGCGCTCCGCAAGGAGATCGACCAGCTCGAGGTGCGCACGCTGCTGTCCGGCGAATACGACGCCCGGGAGGCGCTGATCACCATCAACGCCCAGGCGGGCGGGGCCGACGCGGCCGACTGGGCCGAGGGGCTGCGGCGCATCTACCTGCGCTGGGCGGAACGGCACGGGTACCCGAGCGAGATCTACGACACGTCCTACGCGGAAGAGGCGGGCATCAAGTCCACCACGTTCGCGATCAAGGCGCCGTACGCCTACGGGACGCTGCGCGGCGAGCACGGCACGCACCGGATGGTGCGCATCTCCAAGTACGACAACCAGGGCCGCCGGCAGACCTCGTTCGCCGGGGTGGACGTGATCCCGGTGGTGGAGCAGGCCGATCACATCGACATCCCAGAAGACGAGATCCGGGTGGACGTGTACCGGTCCAGCGGGCCCGGGCGGCCAGGGGGTGAACACCACCGACTCGGCGGTCCGGCTGACCCACCTGCCCAGCGGGATCGTGGTGTCCTGCCAGAACGAGCGCAGCCAGATCCAGAACAAGGCCACCGCCATGGCGGTGCTCCAGGCCAAGCTGCTGGAGCGGAAGCGGGCCGAGCAGGCAGCCAAGATGGCCGAGCTGCGCGGTGACTCGTCCGGCAGCTGGGGCACCCAGATCCGGAACTACGTGCTGCACCCGTACCAGAACGTCAAGGATGTGCGGACCGGCTACGAGACCGGGAACACGGCGGCCGTGATGGATGGCGAGATCGATGACTTCATCGAGGCCGAGATCCGCTGGCTGCGCAAGAACCCCACCGTGTGACCGCGCACCGCCGGCGGGCCACCGGCCCCCGGCGGGCGTTAAGCAGCGTGCTGGGTAGTTAGTGTGCGAGCTGCAGCGCGAGCGCGAGCAGCAGCAGTACGAGCAGGGCGGCCAGGATCACCGGCTTGGTCAGGCTGGAGTGGTGATGCACCTGGGCCCGGGCGGCCTGGCAGGCCGGGCAGCGCGCCTCGACCACAGGCCCCGCGCACTGTGCGCAGATCAAGTCTTCACAACTCACCTGGGTCCCTCCGGTCCGCGCTCGCCCGGGGCCAGTTCTGTAGTGTTGGCCGCTGCGAGCCGCATTCCCCCCTAGACTAGCCCCTGGCCAAACCGGACAGCCCCGCAGCGCCCGGAAGGCCGTGTGGCAGCCGGATCTGGCCGCCTGGTCTGCATTTCTGTCGAGCGTAGTGATGGGCCTGTGATCCACTTCGATAACGTCACTAAGACGTACGCCAACCAGAGCCGACCGGCGCTCGAGAACGTCACCATCGACGTCGAGAAGGGCGAGTTCGTCTTCCTGGTCGGGCCGTCGGGCTCGGGCAAGTCAACGTTCCTGCGGCTCGTCCTGAAGGAGGAGAAGCCGACCGAGGGCCGGATCCACGTGGCCGGCAAGGATCTCGCCCGGCTGACCAACTGGAAGGTGCCCTACCTGCGGCGCCGGATCGGCTGCGTGTTCCAGGACTTCCGGCTGCTGCCCAACAAGAACGTGTACCAGAACGTGGCGTTCGCGCTGCAGGTGATCGGGAAGCCGCGGCGGTTCATCCGCAAGGTGGTCCCGGAGGTGGTGGACCTGGTCGGCCTGGAGGGCAAGCACGACCGGATGCCGCACGAGCTGTCCGGTGGTGAGCAGCAGCGGGTCGCGATGGCCCGCGCGTTCGTGAACCGGCCGATGATCCTGCTGGCCGACGAGCCGACCGGGAACATCGACCCGGCCACGTCCATCGGGATTATGAAGGTTCTGGACCGGATCAACCGGACAGGCACTACGGTCGTGATGGCGACGCACGACGCGGCGATCGTGGACTCCATGCGCAAGCGGGTCATCGAGCTCGAGTTCGGGAAGATTGTGCGCGACCAGTCACGCGGGGTGTACGGCCAGGCGTACTGACCAGCTCAGCCGTCCTTGACGCGTCAAGGACGGCTGACGGGGTGTGGGCGGTACCGGTACCGAGGAATTACCGAGGGATTCAGACAACCATGCGTGGACAGTTCCTGTTTCAGGAGGTCTGGACCGGCCTCCGGCGCAACCTCACCATGACGGTTGCGCTGGTCGTCGTGGTGGCGATCAGCTTGTCGCTGCTCGGCACCGGGCTGCTGTTCGTCAAGCAGGTGGACAACACCCGGACCTACTGGCAGGGCCGCGTCCAGCTGTCGATCTACCTGTGCACGTCGACCAGCGTGAGCCCGCAGTGCAAGCAGAACGGCCCGGCCACCGTGGCCGAGCGGCAGCAGATCTACGACGACCTGCTCTCGCTGCGCTCACACGGCGTGGAGCATGTCTACTACGAGTCGCAGGCCCAGGCGTTCGCCCGGTTCAAGCAGGACTTCGCCCAGGACAAGTCGTTCGCCAGCCTGGTCACCGAGAACGAGATCCCGGACTCTTTCCAGGTCAAGCTCGCTAACGCGCAGGCCGACTACAACGTGGTGGCGGGTACCGTGCAGGGCCGCCCGGGCGTGGACAACATCGTCAACGTCGAGTCGATCCTGTCCAACTTCTACAAGCTGCTGAACGGGGCCCGGGACGCGGTCATCATCACCGCGATCATCCTGGTCATCGCGGCCATCCTGCTGGTGGCCAACACGATCCGGCTGTCCGCGTTCAACCGCCGCCGGGAGACCAGCATCATGCGGCTGGTAGGCGCGTCCAACTTCTACGTTCAGCTACCCTTCCTGCTAGAAGGAGTCATCGCGGGGCTGTTCGGCTGGGTTATCGCCGCCGCGCTGCTCGTCGCGGTCAAGACGATGGGCCTGGATGCGCTGCAGCAGTATTTCCCCTACAACGTGCAGCTCAGTCTGTCTGATCTCATCGAGGTCATCGTGCTGGCCATGGTCATGGGAGTGCTGCTCTGTGGCGTCACGTCCTTCCTCACGCTCAGGCGCTATCTACGCGCCTGAGCCCGGTGGTCGCTAAGCCATGGCCGCCAACTCCAGGCAGCAGCAGTCCACGGTCATCGCCCGGAACCGCCGGGCCAGGCACGACTACCAGATCGAGGACACCGTCGAGGGCGGGCTGGTGCTCACTGGTACCGAGGTCAAGTCGCTGCGGTCCGGGCGGGCATCGCTGACCGACGGGTTTGCCCAGATCCAGGACGGCGAGGTCTGGCTGCACGGGGTGCACATCCCCGAGTACACCCAGGGCACCTGGACCAACCATGAACCACGCCGGCCGCGCAAGGTGCTGCTGCACCGCAAGGAGATCGACCGGTGGGCGGCCAAGGCGGCGGAACGCGGGCTCACCATCGTGCCGCTGGCGCTGTATTTTAAAGATGGCAGGGTCAAGGTGGAACTGGCCCTGGCGCGCGGCAAACGAACTTACGACAAGCGTCACGATCTGGCGCAACGCGATGCCGCCCGGGAGGTGGAACGTGCCTTCCGGCGGCGGGGCTGATGGCGTGGCAGGCCGTGGCCTCCTACCGTAGGCGTGGGGCGCACGCGGCTGCCCGCCGGTCCGTAACGCCCTTCGTCTCAGTTAAGCGTGATCCGCAGCCTGCCGTCGGCGGACGCGCACCGCGCAGCGGCGGCGTCGGGGGAGTAGTGAGCGGCCTGCGCTCGAGGTCGCGGCAGCTGAAGCTGGCGGCCGCCGGGCTGGCGTTCGCCCTCCTGGTGGCCGGGATCGCCACCGGCATCGGGAGCGGCGATCCGTCCGCCGAGCCGGCTGCGCAGAACTTCCTGCTGGCCTGGGCGCAGGGCCAGTACAAGGAGGCGGCCGCGCTGACCACCGGGTCGGCTGGCCCGGTGACGGTGGCGTTGCGCACCGCTTACCAGCAGCTGGGCGCGGCGGCCTACTACCTGTCCATGGGCCAGATCAGCCAGCACGCCGGGGTCGCGGTGGCGTACTTCCACGCGTCGGTCGATCTGGGCCAGGACGGCGCGGCCTGGGACTACGAGGGCCATTTCACGCTGCGCAAGATATCCGGGTCGTGGCGGGTGGAGTGGAGCCCGGCCGTGATCAACCCGGGGCTGCGCCAGGGCGCGCGGATGGCCGTGGTCAGCCGGATACCGGCCCGGGCCCCGGTGCTCGACGCGGAGGGCGGCTCGCTGATCCGGCCCTCGCCGGCCTGGATCGCCCAGGTGCGGCCGGGCAGGCTGGCCAGCCCGGTGGCCACCGCCGCCGCGTTCGCCACCGCCACCGGGCTGGATGAGGACCAGGTGCTCAGCGTGATCCGCGCCGCCCCGCAGTCGTCGCCGCTGCCCCTGCTCACCCTCGATCCTGCGCAGTACCGCAAGCTGCGGCACAAGCTCGACCGGGTGCCGGGGCTGACCATGCGCCGGGTCTCCCGGAAGCTGTTCAGCAGCGTGGCCAGCGACGTGACCGGCACGGTCGGCACCGAGATCGCGCCCGCCCTGCAGGAGCAGGGCATCTCCTACCGGCCCGGCACTACGGTCGGCGTGTCCGGGCTGCAGCAGGTCTACCAGCGCATGCTGGCCGGGACCGCGCAGACCGAGATCATCGCCGAGAACAGCGCCGGACACCAGATGGCCGTGCTGAAGAAGTGGGATGGGCAGCCGGGCACCCCGGTGCGCACCACCATCGACGGTGCCGTGCAGGCGGCCGCGGACCGGGCGCTGGGCAGCCAGCCATCCGCCGGGGCCATCATCGCCGTCCAGGCGTCCAGCGGGCACATCCTGGCCGTGGCCGACCGCAACGCGGCCGGGATGCCGAAGGTAGACCCGCTGGACGGTCACTACCAGCCCGGGAACGCGTTCACCATCGTGTCCACCGCCGCGCTGCTGTCCGGCGGGCTGTCGCTGTCCACGCCGATCCCGTGCCGGTCCAGCACCCTGGTCGGCGGCCGGACGTTCACCAACGTGCCCGCGGTGCCCCGGCTGGGCGCGCAGCCGCCGTTCAGCACCGACTTCGAGCAGTCCTGCGGGACGGCGTTCACCACCCTGTCGCTGGGGCTGCGCGGGGCCCGGCTCACCGAGAGCGCCAGTAACTTCGGCCTCGGCCTGGACTGGCGGCTGCCGCTGAGCGCGTTCACCGGATCGTTCCGGGCGGCCAGCACCCAGGGCGGGCTGGCCGCGGACACCGTGGGCCAGCAGGGCGTCGAGGTCAGCCCGCTGGACATGGCCCTGGTAGCGGCGGGGGTGGACGCGGGCACCTGGCACCCCCCGGTGCTGATCACCTCGCCGCCCGACCCCGGCCTGCGCCCGCGCGCGGTGGCGGGCGTGCAGACCGTGGTGGCGCTGCGCCAGCTGATGCGGGCCGTGGTCGCCAAGGGCGCCGCCCAGTCGGCCAACCTGACCGGTATCCCGGTGTCTGGGCAGGTAGGCACAGCCCAGGCCACCCCGGGGGCCAAGCGGTGGGCGCACTGGTTCGTCGGCTACCGGGGCGGCGTGGCGTTCGCCGTGCTGCAGCTGACCAGGTCCCCGGCTGGCTCGGCGGTCCCGCTGGGCGCCTCGTTCCTGAGTGGTATGGGCGGATAACGCCCAGCCGGCGATTGCATAGCGTGAACCTGACCGTGATTTTGGTGACCCTAAGCAACCAAGAGGCTACCTGCCGGCGTCTTACCTAATGACTGGGAGCCGCTTGGGGGGTTGCGCCCCAGTCGCCGTGATGGGAACCGGACCTCATCTCGGGGGAGGTCCGGGTGTGAGACCGGCCCCGACCCTGCCGGTCGACCCCCGTGGGCGTACTTCGGCCACCGCCAGCGCCCACGGGGGTATCTCATCACCATGTGAGATGCCCGATGGGACCCGCTTCGCGGGCCGCCCATCGGGCATCTTGTGGTTTCCGGGCTGCTGCCCGGGGACGGGACGGGCTGGACGGGACCGGGCCGGACGGGACGGGGCCGGACGGAATTCCGGTTGGCCCTCAGGTGTTGACTCGAGTACCGTCGTGAGTCACCGTGTTCTGACTGGCGTGGCGCACGGCAGCTTGATAACTCAATAGGAGTTACCCACAGGGGGTGACAGGCTTCGACTTCAGTGGTTGAACCAGGGGAAGCGAGCCGAGGACGGCGGACATAACCTCGTAAATCCTGTGACCGCACATTAATAAGTGCCAATGTTAAGCGCACTCACCTCGCCCTCGCGGCCTGACGCGAGTTAGGGGTTGTCAGCCCGGGAGCGCCTCCGGCCCGGTGTCTGGCATCAGCTAGGAGGATCCACCGCTCGGCCCGGTCGCGGGGCTGAGCGGGACATCTAACAGCGACTGAGCCCGTCGGCGGCCTGCCTGCAGGATCGCCGGGGCTGAGAAAATCGACGCAGGCTGCGCTCGGAGAAGCCCTGGTGATGTACTGAAGGACGCGGGTTCGATTCCCGCCACCTCCACGACCGGCCCATGGTGCCGGGCGACCTCTCGTCGCCCGGCACCATGGGCCGTGCTATTCGCGGGTCCTGTCCCGGCACATGATGGCCCATGAATCATGATCATGGCTTTGGTGTCGTGGGGACGACATCAAAGTCATGATCATGACTGCACAACCGCTCTGGGGTCAGGGCTGCTGGCTGGCGCCCAGGCCGGCCAGCTGGCACTGGGTCCGGGTCAGCCGGGACAGCTTGTCGTTGTGGCGGAACGCGTTCTGGCACAGCGCGCGGGCCTTGCCGCCGCACGCGTGGATGGTCCCGGCCCCGGTGGAACTGACTACGGTCACGTTGATGCAGCCGTCCTGCGACCGGTTGTAGCTGCCCTGGTTGACCGTGGACCACACCACCACGCCGGCCAGCACGGCCAGCAGGGCCACGCCGATGGCGCCCAGTACCCACTTCCCGCGCGGGCTGAGCGACTCGCCGAAGTGGCCCGGGTTGCGGCCTGCCATGAGTAGCGAGCATAAGGCAAAAGTCCAGGTAAAGGCCGTCCAGCCCGCGTGGCCGCCCAGCGTGAGCAGCAATGCAACGGCGAGATCCACCGCCCGATGGGGAAGTATGGGCATGAGCAACGCGCCGGCCGTGCTGGCGATCACCGTCTGGACGGCGGACGCCGTGGTCACGCCGAGCCAGATGGCGAATGGCCCGCCGCGGTAGCCGTGACGGAGGGAGGCGAATGACGGAACCGGAATCCACCGGCCGGGACCGGCTGCAGCGCGGCTTCGAGCGGTGGCTGGCCCTGGCCCAGCTGACCGTCCTGCTTCCGGTGCTCGTCCTGCTGCTTTCTGCCGTGGGCGCGTTCATCTACGGCACTGTGGTCGTGGTGCATTTCGCGGTGGACATCGCGCACGAGCCGTTCGCCGTGCACAACCTGCGGCTGTTTCTCACCGAGATCGACCTGTACCTGATCGGCGCCACGCTGATGATCGCCGCGTTCGGCTTCTACGCCCTGTTCGTGGCCAAGACCGGCCAGGCGGGCGCGCAGCGCCCGCTCCCGCTCCCGGCGTGGCTGGCGATGAACGACCTGAACGACCTCAAGGCGCGGGTCATCTCCATGATCATCCTGGTCACGGCGGTGACATTCACCGACGTCGTGCTGGAGTTCAACGAGACCATCGACATCCTGTACCTGGGGGTCGGCGTGGCCGTGTTCATCGCGGCGCTCACCGCCTACCTGCGGTTCGGCGGAGCCCGTGACTGAGCGGAGATCGATTCCGTGACTGACCGGCGGCGGCTCTAGAACTGCCGGGCGAAGCGGCGCAGCGACGAGGTCAGGCCCCATTCGGCCAGGGGCCGGACCAGCCCGGCCACCAGGCTGCCCAGCCAGGGCGGCAACGGCAGCCGCAGGTCCTCGGTCCAGCGGAACTCGCACTCTCCGCCGTCGGGGCGCACCTCGAAGATGCCGGCCCCGCGGACTACCCGGCCGGTGTGCTCGACTACACAGCGGCGCGGCGGATCCCACTCGGTGATCACCATGGTGTCGGTGAAGCCGACCGGGCCCAGCCCGGTCCAGCCGGTCACCGGGGCCCCCACGCCCTGGCCGCCGTGCACCCGGGTGGCCCAGATCCAGTCGCCCTGCCGGGACCAGTCGGTAGCGGCCTGCCACACCCGCTCGGCGTCGGCCCGCACCCGGACCTGGGCGGTGACTTTGAGTGGGCTGCTCACGTGCACCAACCTAGCGAAGCGGGCCGCTCTGGCCGGCTATGGGTGGCAGCCGGCCAGGACCGTTCGGGGGCAGCCAGCCGGGGGCGTTACGGGGGCAGCCAGCCAGGGCCGTTACGGGGGCAGCCGGCCAGGGCCGTTACGGGGCAGCGGCCAGGGCCGTTACGGGGGCAGCCGGCGGCGTTGCGGGGGCAGCCGGCAGGCGGCGTTGCGGGGGCAGCCGGCCGGGGCGTTACGGGTGGCAGCCGACCGCGGCGGCGTACCTGGCGAACGGCAGCCGGTACTCCGCCGCCGCCGCCGGGTTGCTCAGGATGATGTCGAACACCCAGTGGTGATCCAGGTAGAACCAGGTGTCCACCGACTGGGCGCCCTGCACCACGTAACGGACCAGCCAGCGACCGTCCGGGCCCCGGGCCGCGCTCTCCACCCGGACTGGGGCGCCGGCCGGCGCGGTCTGGCACTCCCGATGCCGCCGGATGTACTCGGCCCGCGAGATGATGGCCTGGCTGCGCGCGTCCCAGCGGTCGTAGACGGCGCCGTAGCGGCCGCTGTCGTAGGCCGTGTTGAACGCCTGGGCGATGCGCAGCAGCGCGCCCACGCTCGGCGGGTCAGCTGGCCCAGGCCGGGCAGCGGCAGCCCGATGACTGGACTGCGCGTCACTGGACAGCGGATGGCTGGACAGCGGGTGACCGGAGGCCGGGGTGGCGGGCGTGCCCGGCCCGGAGCAGGCCGCCAGCATTGCGGCCAGGGTCAGCGCCCCGGCCCGGGCCAGTAGCCCGGCGGCGGCCGCCACTGCGTGTCGCATCGCATCAGTCTCCGGAACGTCGAAGCCCCCCGGCGGCATTGTGCCGTACCGCTTCTTGAGGTTGGCTGGAGGGCAGGTGGCCAGCCGGAGTCACGGTCGGCTGACCGTCCGCCTCTGGACATGCCCGGATGCGGCAGCTTATCCTTGACTGTATGGTCAGTCAGGATCTTCGTTCGGCTCAGTCCGCCCCCACCTCCACCGCGTACCCGCCGGCCCCGCTGGACCTGGCCGGGGTCCGTGCGGCCCTGCGGCCGTTCGGCCAGAGCCGGATGCTGCCCCCGGCCGCGTACGAAGATGAGAACGTGTTCGCCTGGGAGCAGCGGCACTTCTTCGGCGGTGGCTGGATGTGCGTGGGGCGCAGCGCGCAGACCCCGGACCCGGGCGACATGCGCGCCGAGCAGGTCGGCCCGGGCAGCGTGCTGATCGTCCGCGGCGACGACGGGGTGCTGCGCGGATTCGCGAACTTCTGCCGGCACCGCGGCCACGAACTGCTGCCCTGTGGCGCGGCCAGCAAGCAAAACGTGATCATCTGCCCGTACCACTCGTGGACCTACGGGCTGTCCGGCAACCTGCGCGCGGCAGCGGGCTTCAAGAACAAGCCAGGCTTCGAGGCCAGCCAGTGGGGACTGGTGGAGCTCCCGGTCCAGGAATGGCATGGCCTGGTGTTCGCGGACGGTTCCGGCCACGCCGGGCCGCTGGCCAGCTCCCTGGGCGCCCTGGACGAGGTGATCGCCGGGTACGAGGTGGAGCGGCTGGTGGTGCGCGGCCAGCACGACTACGAGGTGGCCGCCAACTGGAAGGTGCTCACCGAGAACTACCACGAGTGCTATCACTGCCCACAGATCCACCCGGAACTGTGCCGGGTCAGCCCGCCCAGGAGCGGCGAGAACTACTCCGCCCCCGGGACCTGGGTCGGCGGCTGGATGGACCTGCGCGACGGGATGGCCACGATGTCGCTGGACGGCACCAGCCGCGGCGTGGCGTTGCGAAATCTGGACGCGAAGGGGCTACGGACGGTCATCTATGTGAACGTCTGGCCGAACGTGCTGCTCAGCCTGCACCCGGATTACGTGATGACGCACCGGCTAACCCCGCTGGCCGCGGGCCGCACCCGGATCGAGTGCACCTGGGCGTTCGCCCCGGAGGCCGCCGGGCAGGCCGACTTCGACCCCAGCTACGCGGTGGACTTCTGGGACATCACCAACCAGCAGGACTGGCACGCCTGTGAGTCGGTGCAGCGCGGGCTGGCCTCGCCGCAGGCGATCCCCGGTCCGCTGTCCGCCGAGGAGGACGCGGTCTACCAGTTCGTCACCATGGTCGCCCGCGGCTACCTGGGCGAACGGGTGTGGAACAGCGGCAGTGCCGGGGAGTACCAGTCCCAGCCGGCCGCCGCCCAGCCGGCCGCCGCGGCCCAGTAGCCGCCGCCCCGGCCGCTCAGTCGTGGCCGGGGATGCGCCGCGGCAAAGCCAGCACGAGCAGCAGGGCGAGCACCACCAACCCGACGTTGACCAGCAGGGCCAGCTGGGCGCTGCGGCTGAACGCGACGGCGACCGCATCCGGCCCGGGATGCACCCGCAGGCTGCCGAACAGCACGGTGCCGATCACCGCGATGCCCAGCGCGGTGCCGATGCGCTGCGCGGTGCCCAGGATGCCGCTGGCCGTGCCCGCCTCCCGGCGGGACACGGTGGCCAGCACGAAGTCCTGGTTCGGCGCGATCGTCATGCCGTTGCCCAGGCCGGCCACCAGCAGCGGCGCGATCAGATACCAGCCGCTGATCGCGGGTGAGGTCAGGTGCACCACCAGGGCGGTGCAGGCGAGCCCGATGATGACCAGGACGCACCCGGTGACCAGGACCATCCGGCCCAGCCGGGCAGACAGCACGTCGCTGCGGGCCGCGGCGACCAGGCTGCCGACCGAGAACGGGGCGATGACCAGGCCGGTGATCAGCGCGGTGTGCCCGAGGCCCTCCTGCCACAGGATGGACAGGGTGAAGAACACGCTGGCGAACCCGGCGAAGTACACCACGGCGAAGATCGCGCCGGCCGAGAACGACATCTGCCGGAGCAGCCCCGGCTTCAGCAGCGCGTCGCCGCCGCGCCGCTCCTGCGCCACTTCCCAGCAGCCGAGCAGGACCAGCACCGGCACGCTGGCGCCCAGGCAGGCCCAGCACCAGGCTGGCCAGCCCACTTGCTCGCCCTCGACCAGCGGGATGAGCAGCAACAGCAGGGCCGCGGTGAACAGGCCGAGCCCGACCGGGTCGAAGCCACGCCGGGCGCGGGCCGGCGACCGGGGCAGCTGCCAGGCGGCCAGCGGCACAATGACCGCCCCGATGAACAGGTTGACCAGGAACACCCAGCGCCAGCCCTGGTCGGCCCCGGCCCCGGCGATGATCAGCCCGCCGAGCAGCGGCCCCAGCGCGGTGGACACGCCGATCGTGGCGCCCAGCATGCTGAACGCCCGGGACCGTTCCGGGCCGGTGAACGACAGCTGGATGGTGGCCGAGATGGCGGGATAGAACAGGCCTGCCCCGAAGCCCTGGACGATCCGGGCCGCGACGATCTCGCCGGGCTGCTGGGAAACGCCACAGGCCACGCTGGCCAGGGTGAACACGGTCAGGCCGATGAGGAACATCCACTTGTGGCCGACCCGGTCCCCGGCCCGCCCGGCCGGCACCAGGGCCAGGCCGTAAGCCAGGGCGTACCCGGCGACGATCCATTCCAGGCTGGCCGAGGAGGCGTGCAGCCCGGTCCGGATGGACGGCAGCGCGACGTTCACGATCGTGGTGTCGAGCAGCGCCATGAACGCGCCGGCCAGCACGATCGAGACCGCGCGCCAGCCGTGCCCGGCCGGTGCGGCGCTGGCGCTGGAGTTGGCGCCGGGGGTGGGGTTGGCCCGGCCCGGACCGGCGCTCGTGGTCACGTCTCCTCCTTAGCCTGGCCGGCTGAGCTAACCACCGGCCCGCCCACTCCGGCCCGGAAGTCAGCCGCGATCTTGGGCATCCTGGCCAGCAGCTCCTCGTGCCAGCGCACTTCAGCCGCCGCGCGGTCGATCTGGTGCTGGAGGGCCATTCGCTCCGCCTCGTTGAGGTAGATGTCGGCGCTCTCGGCCCGGCTGCGCAGCGACGCCTCCTGGACCCGCAGCCCGGCCAGCCGGTTCCCGGCGATCTGGGTGAGGGCTTCCTCGGGGAGATCGCGGGCTTCGGTGAGGGCCAGGTCGAACGGGTCGTTGTACTGGTCGAGCTGGCGGAGTGCCTGGTCACGCACCACGGCCAGGGCCCGCCGGCCCGCCGGGGTGATCTCGTAGATGGTCCGTTCCGGCCGGTTCCCGACCCGTTCCGTGCGGACCTCCTGGACCAGGCCCTCGTTGGCCAGCCGCTTCAGCGCGCCGTACAGCGACCCGACCCGGACGTCCGCCCACAGCTCGGTGTGGTCCACCTGGGCCTGATGGCGGATCTGATGACCGTGCAGCGGCCCGCTGGTAGCGAGCGTGCCGAGGATGAAAATTCGGATTGACGACACGCGATTACTCTCGCACGAGTAATCGCGTGCGGTCAATCTTGGCGAGATAACTGGGGCAGCCGCTTGCTCTCCCGGCCCGCTCTGGGCACGATCGTTCATGGGGCGCCACTGAAGAGCGTTCCCGACGCAAGGGGGGATCCGATGGCTGACGTACTCATCCTGGAATTCACTGGCGTGGGT
The DNA here is from genome assembly GCA_963834515.1 of uncultured Actinomycetes bacterium. Lineage (GTDB taxonomy): Bacteria > Actinomycetota > Actinomycetes > Streptosporangiales > Streptosporangiaceae > RYN-230. Next base: position 24,693 of record CAWICB010000010.1, read on the forward strand.
GAGAAGGAGTACCGGGCGGTCAACAGCGAGCTCGGCATCGACCCGGAGACGGGCCAGGGGGACTGGCCGCCGGGGCTGCTGGCGCACGCGGCCGGCGTTGCTGACGACGACTCGTTCGTCGTCACGGAGGTGTGGGCGTCCCAGGCGGATCAGGCGGCGTTCATGGAGTCACGGCTAGGCCCCGCCCTGGGCGCGGGCGGCATCACCGCCATGCCGAACGTCCGCTGGGTGCCAGCGCTCGCGTACTACACGCCGGGGGCCTGAGCGACCCGGCGGGCGGGCCACCAGTAACCGGCGGCCCGCCCGCCGGGTCAGGCCAGGGCGGCCGGGCCGCGCTTGGCCATCTGGTCGGCGATAATGGCCCGCTGCACCTCACTGGTGCCTTCCCAGATCCGCTCGACGCGCAGTTCGCGGTAGAAGCGTTCGGCCACGTTCTCGCGCATGTAGCCGCGGCCGGCGAAGACCTGCACGGCCCGGTCCGCGACCCGCCCGGCCATCTCCGAGGCGTACAGCTTGGCCATCGAGCACTGCGCGTGCGCGATCTTGACGTCGTTGCCGCGGTCGATGCCGCGGGCGGTCTCGTAGACCAGCGAGCGGGCGGCGAACAGTTCGGTCAGGCTGTCCGCCAGCATGGCCGCCACCGTGCCGAACTCACTGATCGGCCGCCCGGACACCCGCCGCTCGGTGGCGAACCTGGTCATCTCGCCGGTCAGCCGCTCGGCGGCGCCCAGGCAGCGCGCCGCCACCATGAGCCGCTCGAAGCGGAACCACTCGTAGGCGAAGCTCATCCCGTCGCCCTCGGCGCCGATCAGGTGGCTGGCCGGCACCCGGACGTCGGCGAACTCGACGATCGGGTGGTGGTGGCTGATCGTGTGCGAGTAGGCCGGGTTGCGCAGCACGGTCACTCCCGGGCTGGGCAGGTCGACCAGGAACATCGCGTGCTCCCCGGCATGCGGCCCGTCGGCCAGCACGCCCTGGAAGAACGCGAAGTCCGCTGTGTTGTATGACGTCACGTGCCACTTGACGCCGTTCAGCAAGTATTCGTCCCCGTCCCGGCGGGCGGTCGCCTCCAGCCCGGCCACGTCGGAGCCGGCGCCTTCCTCGGTGATCGCGTAGCACTCCTCGCGCTCCCCGGCGATGGCCGGCCGGACGAAGCGCTCGATCTGGTACGGGGTGGCGATGGGTGGCAGCCACGACGGGGGAGTGGCCGCCACCCAGCCGAGCGCGTTCGTCACCCGGCCCATCTGTTCCTGGACCAGGACCACCTGGAGCATGCTGCGCCCGCCACCGCCGAGCTCGGTGGGCATGTTGGCCGAGTGCAGGCCGAGCTCGTGGGCCCGCTTGGCATGCCCCGCGGTCACGTCCGCGGGCAGGTCGCCGCTGTCCATCTCGGCCGTGAGCTCAAACGGGATCAGCTCGTCCGCGAACGTGCGCGCCCGCGCCTGGATGGCAAGGTCCTCGTCCGACAACCCGTACACGCTCTACTCCCTTGGCTGGGCAGGGCGCTGACCCGCGCCGCTGTGGCGCTGAGCCGCGCCCGCAGTGCGCTGAGCCGTGCCTGCTGGTGATGCTCTCCGATGCTTGACTGACTGTTCAGTTTATGCCAGCATCGGTCTCGTGCCAATGCCCTCTACCGGCCAGCCGGGCACCGCCGACGTCGTAGTCGTGGGCGGCGGGACGATTGGTGCCTGGTGCGCCTACTTCCTGCGCCGGGCTGGCCTGCGGGTCACGCTGATCGAGAAGGGCATGCTCGGCCAGGGTGCGAGCAGCCGGGCGGCCGGCGTCGTCCGGGCCCAGGGCGGCACGCCCGAAGCGGTTCAGCTGGCCCAGTGGTCGCAGCGCTTCTATCAGTCCCAGCGGGACGAGATCGGCATCGACTCCGGGTTCGTGGCCCAGGGATACCTGCTGCCCTGTTTCACCGAGGCCGAGGTCCCGGTGGCCCACCAGCGGATGGCCATGCAGAACTCGCTGGGCCTGGACGTCCAGTGGCTGGAACCGGACGAGGTGGACGAGCGCAACCCTACGCTGGCCCCCGGCCAGACGCTGGGCGGCACGTTCTACGCGGCCGACGGCTACATCACCCCGCCGCGCAACGTCACCGCGTACGCGGTTGCGCTGGCCATCAGCGGGGTGGACGTGCGCGAGCGGGTCCGGTTCCGCGGTCTGCTCCGCGAGGCGGGCCGGGTTACCGGCGTGCACACCAGCGACGGGCCGGTCCCGGCCGGCTCGGTCGTGCTGACCGGCGGGCCCAAGCTGGCCGAAGTCGGCCGGCTGGCCGGGCTGCGCATCCCGGTCGGCGGGGCCCGGCACCAGGTGGCGGTGACCGAACCGCACCCCAGCCTGAACCCGTCCCGGGTGCCCATGGTCTTCGACCTGACCGCGGGCCTGTACTGGCGCCCCGAGGAGGGCGGCCTGCTGTTCGGCATGAGCAACCCGGAGGAGCCGCCCGGCTGGGCCCGTGAGGTGGACGAGGGCTACCTGGCCCGGATGCGGGCCCGGCTGGCCGAGCTGGTGCCGGCCACCGCGGGGCTGGGACTGCGCCGGCTGTGGGCCGCCACCATCGACTACACCCCGGACCACCTGCCGATCATCGGCCCGGCGCTCACCCCGGACGGCGGCGTGCTGCCCGGCGTGACCGTGGCCGCACCGGGCGGGGCCGGCATGATGTGGGGCCCTGGGGTAGCCCGGGCCGCCGCCGACCTGGTGCTGTCCGGCCGGTCCGATGTGGTGGACACGGCCGGCCTGGGCCTGGACCGGTTCGACGAGCACGGCCACAGCAAGCTGGCCGCCGATCCGATCGCGCTGCCGTTCCCGGAACAGGCCTACCTGGACCCGGCGCCCGGCGAATCGTCAGGCACGCTGACCATCCCGTAACCCAACCATCACCCACGCAGCCCGCCGGCTCAGTCACGAGCCGGCTACCGAGAGGACCGAGCCGCACCATGACCGAAACCACCCCGGTTACCCCGTTCCTGTCCGCCGCCGCGCTCCACGGGGAGCTGGAGGACTGGGGCCCACTCGCGGAGGCCACTGGTGAGCCGATGCACACCTCGGGCGTCACCACCTGGGCCGACGGCGACCTGGAGGTGGGCGTCTGGGAGTGCACCCCGGGCCCGTCCTACTGGAAGCTCGAGACCAACGAGGCCATCCACATCGTGTCGGGCCGGATGACGTGCACCCCGGACGGCGGCGAGCCGCAGGACATCGGCGCCGGCGACAGCGCAGTGTTCCCCCGCGGCTGGGCCGGCACGTGGCAGATCCACGAGACCATCCGCAAGCTCTACGTTCTTTTCTGAACGCCACGGCCGCGTAACGTTCCCGGGACGGTCCGGGGCGTAGCGTGGTGAGCCATGGCGGCGGGGCAACGTGGTGCCGGGTACGCGCTGCCGGACGGCCTGAACCACTGGCGTGGCCGGCTGTCCGCAGCCACCCCGGCCACTGTGGCGGCCTGGCTGGTACTGGCCGGGTACGTGGCCTGCCTGTCGCTGCTGTACCTGACGGGCGACTACACCCAGGCTGGCTACGGGGCCGGCGGCACCGTGGCCGGCCTGGTCTGCCTGGCCGTCGGGGTCCTGGTGGCGAGCCGCCAGCCGGGCAACCCGGCCGGCTGGCTGCTGCTCGGCTGGGCGTTCCTGATCCCGGCGTGTGGCCTGGTGACGCTGTACGCGGTGGCCGACTACCGGGGGCACCACGGCACGCTGCCCCTCGGCGCGGCCGCGCTGCTGCTGGAACCGGCTCAGTTCCTCATCGCCGTGCTGGCCGGGCTGGTCGTAGTGCTGTTCCCGGACGGGACGCTGCCGTCCCGGCGCTGGCGCTGGGCGGTGGCCGTGTTCCTGGCCGCGGCGGCGGTGTTCCTCGCGCACCTGGTGCTCGGCCAGGCCCAGGCCATCGGCCGGCCGCCGGTCCGGGTGGACCTGGCGGGCAGCCCACTGGGGCCAGGCCCGGCCCCGGGCGGCGCGGCGGGCCTGCTGGCGCTGGCCGGGCCGCTGGCCGGCTGGCTGGCGGTCATCCTGCTGCTGGTCTTCACCGGCCGCCAGGCGGCCAGCTACACCCGGGCCACCGGGAACCGCCGCCAGCAGCTGAAGTGGCTCATCACCGGTGCGGTCAGCTGCGTGCTGGCCACCGCGGTCACCGTGGCGTCCGGCACCAGTTACGCCCCAGCGGCCCGGGTCATCCAGGACGCCGCCGACCTCGGCGCGGCCGCGCTGCCGGTGGGCATCGGCATCGGGATCGTGAAGTACCGGCTCTACGACATCGACCGGATCATCAGCCGGACGCTGGCCTACACCATCCTCACCGGCCTGCTGGCCGGCCTGTACACGGGCCTGGTGCTGCTCGTCTCCTGGGCGGTGCCGCGCTCGTCGGCGGTGGCCGTGGCCGCCGCTACGCTGGTCGTGGCGGCACTGTTCAGCCCGCTGCGGCGGCGCATCCAGCGGCTGGTGGACCGCCGTTTCAACCGGGCCCGCTACGACGCCGACGCGGCCGTGGCCGCGTTCGCCGCCCGGCTCCAGGACGCCGTCGATCTGGATACCATCCGGGCCGACCTGCTAGCCGTGGTCCAGCACACCCTGGAACCCGCGCACGCGGGCGTCTGGCTCACCCGCCCGTAGTGGTTCAGCACCGGCGCCGGAACCGTCACCACGGTCCGCGGGGGAAACGGCGGGCCCACTCCCGGGCCCGGACCAGCTGGCCGTCGCAGCGCAGTTCCCGGCGGAACCGGTAGTGCAGCGCGGCCCCGTCCCCAGCCAGGTCGAGCGTGGACGAGGCGGTCAGCAGCCGGCCGGGCAGGTGGATCTCGGTCCGGGCTTCACCGCGGGCCCGGGCCCCGGCCGGGTCCGCGTCGTTCACCTCGTACCGCAGGTACTCCTCGTCGGCCATCCGGCCCCACGGGAAGTCCGTGCCCGACGCGCCCCGCCAGGACACCGCGGCCGTGCCGTCCTCGTCCCGCTCGACCAGCCAGCGCACCGGCAGGATGCCACCCCAGGGCCGGACCCCGTCCGGATAGCAGGGCGGCCCGGGCACCGGGAACTCGGGCCCGGCCGGTTCCGCGCCCGGGCCGGCCGCCGCCGGGACCACCGGCAGCATGATGGCCGTCTGGCCGGGACCGACGTCGATCATGGTGGTGGCCCGGGCCGGGGCCGGGGTCGGCCAGATCATCGGCCACAGGGCGTTGCTGATGGCCAGCCTGATCCGGTGCCCAGCCGGGAACACCCACGACGTGGCGTGCAGCTCGATCGGCCGGACCCGGTCGGTGGTATGCACCAGGTCCCGCAGCGGGTCCGGGCCGCTGCCCCGCCCGGCCCCGGTGACCAGCGTGCAGGTACCGTCCGGGGCCACGTCGCAGAGCCGGGCGAACCAGTGCAGTGCCGCGCCGTCGGCCCGGCCGTGCACGTCGACCCAGGGTGAGCCGAGGATCTCGGTGTCCGCGGGCAGTGGCGCGGAGTCGAACGTGAGGCTCCACGCATCCGCCGCACGCTGGTCGGGGGTGAGTTCCCCCCACCAGTGCCCGGCCGCCACCCCGGCCGACGGCACGTAGCGCAGCTGCCGGGTGCCCGGCTCCGGCGGATCCAGGGCCAGCGAGCCGGACGCCCCGCAGAACCAGCGTTCCCACCGGGTCCGGTCCGGTGGCAGCGCGGTCTCCCGCCGCCACCGGCCGGGGATCTCGGCCAGCCCGGTGTCCGGCGGATGCCAGTGCCGGACGAACACGGTGACCGGCGGCTCGGTCATGATCCCGGTGTCGATGCCCTTCAGCCAGTGATCCCACCAGCGCACCGCATCCGCCCGCCACTCGATGGCCGGGCCGGGCACCGCGTCGTGCGGGAAGGCATGGTTCCACGGGCCGATCAGCGCTTTCACCGGGGCCGGGACGTGGGCCAGCATCCGGGGCACCGAGTCCCGGTAGCCGTCGTACCAGCCGCCGATCAGGAACGCCGGGATGGTGAGCCGGCCGTAATCCGGGCGCAGCGAGCCGCGCCGCCAGAACGGGCCGTCCCGCGGCTGCCCCAGGACGCTGATCAGCCACGGCTCGGTGTCCACCCGGGCCAGCGCCGCCTCGTCCAGCGGGAAGTCCGGGGCGGGCGGCAGCATGTTCAGGTGGTCGATCATCAGGGCGTACTCGTCCAGGTGCGGCAGCCCGTCGATGTAGTGCACATCGTCATGGAACAGGTCGTCGGAGGCGTCCACCGCGATGATTGCCTTGAGCGCGGGCGGCCGCCGCAGCGCCACCTGGATCGCGTTGAAGCCACCCCAGGAGATGCCCCACATGCCGACCGCGCCGGTGCACCAGGGCTGGGCGGCCAGCCAGGCGATGACCACCTCGGCGTCCTGCTGCTCGGTCTCGGTGTACTCGCCCGCGGGCAGCGTGCCGCCGCTGCGGCCGGTACCACGGATGTCCACCCGGGCCCCGGCGTAGCCGCGCCCGGCCAGGTAGCTGTACAGGTCATGGTCGCGGGCCAGCATCGCGTCGTCCTTGCGGTACGGCAGGTACTCCAGCAGTGCGGGCACCGGCGGGCCCGGGTCGTCCGGCAGGTAAAGGGTGGCCGCCAGGGCGGCCCCGTCGGGCAGCGGGATGACCGCCCGCTCGGTTCTCACCGCGCCCCCACCGCGCCGCGCAGCAGCTCGATGAACTCGCGGACCCGCAGCTCGCGAACGTCCGGTGGCTGGGTGTGGTAGCCGAACAGGCCCGGGTCGAGTTCCTCGGTCACGATCGCGTCCTGGCACCGGTCCATCAGCCAGTCCACCATCGAAACGATCATCCGCGGGTCGATGTCGCCGCGCACCTCGCCGCGCTCGATGCCGAACCGCACGAACGCCCGGGTGCCGTACGGGTCGTCACGGAGCAGGAACTGGTTGATCTCCCGGCGCAGCTGCAGGCCGGCACAGTAGTTGCCGATCAGGGTGACCCGGTACGGGATCCAGTCCTCGTGGATCAGGTGCGGGGTGCGCTGGATCCAGTAGCTGATGACCGCGAAGAAGCCCTGCTCGCACACCTCGGGCGGGGCGGCCAGATACGGCTGGAAGGACCGGGCCGCGGCCTGGTAGGCGGCCAGGAACAGGCCTGCCTTGGTCTCGAAGTAGCCGAACACCGCGCCCTTGGACACCCCGGCCGCGGCCGCGATCTCCTCCATCCGGGCCGCCTCGTAACCGTGGGTGGCGAAGTGCTCCATGGCCACCTCGACGATCCGCTGCTGCCTGGCCCGCTGCCGCTCCGGCGCGCGCCGCAGCGCCCGGCCGCGGGGCAGCTCCGCAATTGCTTGACCGCTGGTCATATTCTGACCCGTCTCTGATCAGCCCAGATTGTTGACACCTTCCAGGGCATCTAACCATACTCGTGAACATCGCGCCGACTTAGAAGTGACCATAGGTCAGATAGGGGAGCGGCTGTGACCAGCCCCGGAACCCCGGCGCCGCGCTGGGACGTCATCGTGGTCGGCGCGGGCCACAACGGGCTGACCGCCGGGGCGCTGCTGGCCCGGGCCGGCCTGGCCACGCTGGTCGTCGAGACCCGGGACGTGATCGGTGGCTGCTGCGTGACCGAGGAGATCGCGGCCGGCTGCCGGGCCTCCACCACCTCCTATATCGCCAGCATGCTGCGGCCCGAGGTGATCCGGGCCCTGGACCTCGGACGGCACGGGCTGCGCATGGTGCCGTGCGAGCCGGCCCTGCAGGTGGCCCTGGACGGGGGTGAGGTGGTGGCCGACTGGGCCGACCCGGCCCGCACCGCGGCCGGCCTGGCCCGGTATTCCCCAGCCGACGCGCGGGCCTACCAGGCCGTGCACGCCGAGCTGCGCGAGCTGGCCGCCCGGCTGCAGCCGCTGTTCACCGAGCTGCCCCCGGACACCCGGGCCGGGCGGCTGCGCGGGCTGGGTGAGGCGGTGCGGCTCGGGCGGCACCTGCGCGGGCTGCGCGGCACCGACATCGAGGGGCTGACCCGGATGCTGACCGGCAGTCTCGGCCAGTTCATCGACACCCGCTTCGAGTCCCGGCAGGCCAAGGCGCTGCTGCTGGCCAACAACCTGTACGGCAAGCACGGCGGCCCGTACCAGCCGGGCAGCCTGATCGGGTTGCTGTTCCACCTGCTGACCGGCGGCGACGACGCGGTCCAGGGGTTCTTCGGGCATGTGCTGGGCGGGATGGGCGCCATCACCCAGGCCATCGCCGCGGCCGGCCGCGGGCACGGCCTGCAGATCCGCACTGGTGCGCCGGTGGCCCGGATCGCGGTCACCGGCGGCGTGGTGTCCGGGGTCATCCTGGCCGACGGCACCGAGCTGGCGGCCGGCACGGTGCTGTCCGGCGCCGACCCCAAGCGCACGTTCCTGCAGCTGGTAGACAAGGCCGAGCTGCCGGAGGACTTCCGGGCCGCGGTGGCCGGGATCAAGATGGACGGCCCGTGCGCCAAGGTCAACCTGGTGCTGGACGCCGAGCCCCAGGTGCGGGGCATGCCCGCGGAGGCGGGCCCGGGGCAGCGGGCGCTGTTCACCTTGCCGCCTGACCTGGCCGTGGCCGACGCCTGCTACGACCGGGCCAAGCGCGGCGAGCTGGCCGGCGCCGACGAACTGTTCGTCGACTGCGTGGTCGCGTCGGCGGTGGATCCGTCGCTGGCCCCCGCGGGGCGGCACATCATGACCTGCTTCGTGCAGTACGTCCCGTACCGGCTGGCCGAGGGCAGCTGGGACACCAGGCGGGACGAGCTGGGTGACCGGGTGCTGGCCCGGATCGGCCGGTTCGCGCCGAACGTGCCCGGTGCGGTGCTGGCCCGCCAGGTGCTGACCCCGGCCGACCTGGAACGGACCTACCAGCTCACCGAGGGCAACATCTTCCACGGCGACATCCAGCCGGACCAGCTGTTCCACATGCGCCCGGTGCCCGGCTGGGCGCGGTACGCCACCCCGGTGCGCGGGCTGTACCTGTGCGGGGCCGGGGCGCATCCGGGCGGCGGGGTGACCGGTGCGCCCGGCTACAACGCCGCCCACCGGGTGCTGGCCGACCTGAAGCGGCGGTCCCGGTGACCGGCCAGCCCGGCGCGGGCACCGTCATCGTCGGGGCCGGGGTCATCGGGGCCTCGATCGCCTTCCAGCTGGCCCGGCTGGGCGCCGCCGACGTGCTCGTGCTGGACCGGGACACCGCCGGGGCCGGGATGAGCAGCCGGTCCTCGGCCCTGGTCCGGATGCACTACACGTTCCCGCCCGAGGTGGCGCTGGCGGTCCGCAGTGAGCGCATGCTGGCCGCCTGGCCGGAGCTGACCGGGGCCCCGCCGGTGCTGCGGCGCACCGGGTTCGCCCGGATCGTGCGGCCCGGTGAGGAAGACGCCCTGGCGGCCAACGTGGCCATGCAGCGCCGCTGCGGCGCGCTGGCCGAGGTCATCGACGCGGCCACGCTGGCCCGGCTGGCGCCCGGGCTGCGCACGGACGACCTGACCCGGGTGGCGTGGGAGCCCGGGGGCGGGTACGGGGACGGCGCCGTGGTGGCCGGGGACCTGCTGGCCGCGGCCCGGGAGCGCGGCGTGCGGTACCGTCCGCGCACCCCGGTCACTGCGCTGCTCCACCCGGGGGGCCGGGTGACCGGCGTGCTGACCCCGGATGGCCCGGTCCCGGCCGGGACGGTGGTGCTGGCCGCTGGGGTGTGGTCCCCGCCGCTGCTGCGCGCCGCCGGGGCCCGGCTGCCGATCGAGACCGAGCTGCACCATGTGGCCGTGCTCAGCCACCTGCCCGGCCGCGGTGCCCCGGTGGCCTGCATCGACTCGACCACGCAGACCTACTTCCGGCCCGAGGCCGGGGGGCGGATGACGCTGGTGGGCAGCTTCACCGGGCCACGCGGCGTGGACCCGGACGCCGCCCTGGCCTCCAGTGCGGGGCTGGCCGCCGGCGCGCTGGGCGGCGGCGACGATGGGCTGGCCGGCCTGGTCGGGGCGGCGGCGCACCGGGTGCCCGCGCTGGCCGAGGCCGGCCTCGGCCACGCCGTCACCGGGGTCTACGACATGACCCCGGACGCCAGGCCGATGCTGGGTGCGGTCCCCGGCCTGCCCGGGCTCATCCTGGCCGCCGGGTTCTCCGGCACCGGGTTCAAGATCTCGCCCGCGGTCGGTGAGGCCGTCGCCGAGCTGATCACCACCGGCCGGGCCCAGCACGTGGACATCGGGCCGTTCCGGCCGGGCCGGTTCGCCGAGGGCCAGCCGGTAGTGGCCCCGTTCCCGTACTCGGACGACTGACCGAGGAGCAGGCCGATGTCCCCATCCGTGGAGCAGGACCCGCAGCTGCCGCTGGACCGCAGCCTGCCGCGGCGCAGCTACACCGATGAGGCCGAGTTCGCCCGGGAGCGGGCGGCGGTGCTGTATCCCGGCTGGTTCTGCGTCGGCCGGGCGGACGGGCTGGCCGGCCCGGGAGACTACCTGGCCGCGGACGTGGCCGGGGAGAGCATCCTCGTGGTCCGGGCCCCGGACGGCACCCTGTCCGGGTGCTACAACCTGTGCCGGCACCGTGGCAGCCGGCTGGTCCCGGTGGCGGGCAGCCAGCCGTGCCCCGACCCGGGCCGCACCGGGCAGTTCGACGGCTGCATCCGCTGCCCGTACCACGCCTGGACCTACACGCTGGACGGCCAGCTGCGCGCCGCCCCGTTCCTGCCCTCGCTGCGCGGCTACCGGGCCAGCCTGGCCCTGCACCCGGTGGACGTGGCCTGCTGGGGCGGGTTCGTGTTCGCCCGGCTGGACCCGGGACCGGACCCGGCCGGGTCGCTGCACGGCCAGCTGGCCGGGGCGGACGGCCGGCTGGCCCGCTACCCGCTGGCCGAACTGCGGGCCGGCGCCCGGCTGTGCTATGAGGTGGCCTCCAACTGGAAGGTCATCCTGGAGAACTACAACGAGTGCTACCACTGCGGCCCGGTCCACCCCGAACTGTGCGAGCTGGTGCCCGCCTTCCGGCGCGGCGGCGGCGGCCTGGACTGGGACGCCGGCATCCCGCATCGCGACGGCGCGAGCACGTTCACGGTCACCGGGACCACCCGCCGGGCGCCGTTCCCCGGGCTGACCCCGGTCCAGCGCAGCCGCCACTTCGGCGAGCTGGTGCTGCCCAACCTGATGCTCAGCCTGTCCGCTGATCACGTGGCCGCGTTCACGGTGTGGCCCCGGGCCGCCGGGCACACCACCGTGCTGTGCGACTTCCTGTTCCACCCCGGCGAGCTGGCCCGCGCCGGCTTCGACCCCGGCGACGCGGTCAGCTTCTGGGACCTGGTCAACCGGCAGGACTGGCTCATCTGCGAGCAGGTCCAGGACGGCATGCGATCCCGCCGGTTCTCGGCCGGCTACCTGGCGCCGATGGAGCAGCCCAGTGCCGACGTGGGCCGCTACGTCCGCGCCCAGCTGCCCGCGCGGCACCCCGGTCAGGAGAGCGCGGATGACCCCCAGCGCGGGTAGTGGGTACCCTGAACGGCCGGGCAGCAGGCACAGCGAGGAGGGATCACGGCGGTGACAGCACGCCACGACGTAGTGATCATCGGCGGTGGGCACAACGGGCTGGTGGCCGCCGCCTACCTGGCCCGCAGCGGGCTGGACGTGCTGGTCTGCGAGCGGCGGCCGGTGCTGGGCGGCGCGGCGGTGAGCGAGCACCCGTTCGGCCCGGACTACACCGTGACGTCGCTGTCCTACGTGGTCTCGCTGCTGCCGCCGGCCCTGGTCGCCGACCTGGACCTGGTCCGGCACGGCTACCACGTGTTCCCGCAGGGCCCGTATTTCGCGCCCCGGGCGGACGGGCGCTACCTGCGGCTGCCGGCTGACCCGGCGGAGCGGCACGCGGAGATAGCCAAGTTCTCCGCCCGGGACGCGGACGCCTACCCGCGTTACGAGGCCCACCTGGCCGAACTGGCCCGGGTCCTGGGTCCCATGCTGGACGAGATCCCGCCCCGGCTCGGCTCTCGCCGGCCGGCCGACCTGTGGCGGCAGGCGCTGCTGCTGCGCCACCTGCGCGGGCTGGACGAGCGCGGGATGGTGGATGTCACCCGGCTGCTGGCGGCCAGCATCGCCGACCTGATCGAGGAGTACTTCGAGAGCGACGCGATGCTCGGCCTGCTCTCGGTGTCCGGGGTGATCGGCACCTGGGCCGGCCCGCGCTCCGCGGGCACCGCCTACGTGATGCTGCACCACCACATCGGCGACACCGGCGGCCAGGCCGGCGCGTGGGGGTTCCCGCGCGGCGGGATGGGCGGGGTGACCAGCGCGCTGGCCGCGGCGGCCCGCTCGTTCGGCGCCGAGCTGCGGACCGGTGCCGAAGTGGCCCAGATCCGCACCCAGCCCGGCCGCGGCCCGGCCCGGTCGGTGGCCGGGGTCACGCTGGCCGACGGCGAAGAGATCGACGCGGGCACGGTCATCACCACCGCGCACCCGCAGATCTCCTTCCTCCGGCTGCTCGACCCGGCCGTGCTGCCGCCCGAGTTCGTCGCGGACATCCAGCGCTGGCAGACCCGCAGCGGCACGGTCAAGATCAACCTGGCCCTGGACCGGCTGCCGGTGTTCGCCAGCCATCCGGAGCCGGACCCGCAGATCCACGGGGGCACGATCGTGCTGGCCGAGAGCCTGGACGACATCGAGACCGCGTTCCAGCAGGCGGTCAGCGGGCGCCCGTCGGAGCGGCCGTTCGCGGACATCTGCATCCCGAGCGTGTTCGACGGCTCGCTGGCCCCGCCCGGCCACCACGTCATGTCGATGTTCACCCAGTGGGTGCCGCACAGCTACGCGGCCGCCCCGGACGAGACCGAACTGGCCGCCTACGCGGACCGGGTGCTGGCCCGGATGGAGCAGGTCGCGCCCGGCTTCACCAGCTCGGTGCTGCACCGGCAGGTGATCGGGCCGCACCAGATGCAGCAGGAGTACGGCCTGGTCGGCGGCAACATCTTCCACGGTGAGCTGAGCCTGGGCCAGCTGTTCCACGCCCGCCCGGCGGCCGGTTACGCCGATCTGCGCACCCCGGTGGCCGGCCTGTACCAGGCCGGCTCGGCCACTCACGGCGGTGGCGGGGTGACCGGGATCCCGGGCCGCAACGTCGTGCATCAGGTCCTGGCCGACCGCCGTGCGCAGCAGCTGCGCCGCCGGGGGGCGGCCCTGGCCGCCACGGCCCGCGCCGGGCTGCGCCGGAACGGCCCGGCGTAGCCCCGGCCCGGTCCGCCCCGGGCCGGGCAAGCCCCGGCACGGCGCACGCGCCAATTCCCGGTACCGGTGCCGGCCTTTCCCAGGTGCGCTGTGCTAACGTCCCAGCAGTCAGCCGCACAATTACTGGGGGGTATTATGCGGAAAATTATGGCCGCGGCGGGGGCGCTTTCGGCGGCCGCAGCAATAACCGGCAGCAGCCTGACCGCGGCCAGCGCGGCGGCCGGCCATGCGGGCCGGACGGAGTACTTCCGGTTCGTGTCCGGGCTGCCCTCGGGCCAGGCCAGCGCGGTCGCCACCGGCGCGTTCACGGCCGGTGGCAGCATCAACCTGAACACCCCGGTCGGCATGCTGCGGTTTCCTGGCGGCACGTTCAGGGCGTACCCGCGGCCCACCCAGACGGTGAGCCAGGTGAACCGGCACACGTGCCTGCTCACGGTATTGCAGCGGGGCAGCTACCGTATCGGCAATGGCACCGGCAGGTTCCGGCATATAAAAGGCCACGGCACGTTTACCGCCCATATTCTCGGCGTGCTGGGCCGCAACAAAAAGGGCAAGTGCTCGCAATCGGTCCGGCCGCATGCATTCCAGCAGGTGATCACCGCGCACGGGCCGGTGCGCGGCGTCTAACGGAGAATGCGGGCCAGCCAGGAACCGGCCAGCTCCCGGTAGCGGGCCGGGTACTGGTGCGCCATGCCCAGCGCCCACACCGCGGCTTCCAGTTCGCGGGCCCGGGCGAACCGGGCCAGCACGCTGGGACCTGGCACCGGCTGGCCGCTGGCCGCCGCGTAGCCGTCCAGCGCGGCCTGGCTCTCCTCGGTCGCCGTGCCGTACGCGGCGGCCAGCGTGGCCAGGTCCCACGCCAGCGGCCCCTGGCAGGTTTCCTCCAGGTCGATCCAGCGCCAGCCGTCGGGGCCAGACAGCAGGTTCCCGCCGTGCGCGTCCCCGTGCAGCACCACCGGGTTTCCGTCCAGCCGGTCCAGCCCGGCCCGGATCTCGGCGTGCCGGGCGCGCAGTGCGGCCACCCGGGCTGGGTCCAGCGCATGCGCCGCCTCCAGCGCGGCCAGGCCCTCGGTGACCTGGTCCAGGGCCGGGCTCAGCCAGGGCAGCTGTCCGGCTGGGTAGCCGTCCAGCGCGTGGTGCAGGGCGGCCAGCGCCGCCCCCACGTCAGCGGGCCCGGGCCGCGGTCCCGGCGGATTGGCCGGCGGCAGGAACGTCCACAGGCTGACCGCGAAGCCGCCGCTGCGGTGCGGGCCGGGATCGGCCAGCCCGGTCGGCGGGACGACCGGGCCGCCATGACGGGCCGCGTAATCCCCGACCGACACTTCGCGGGCCAGCCAGTCGAACGGGCTGCGCCGGGTCCACGCGGTCAGCGTGGCCACCTTGGCCGCCACCGGGGCCGGGGCCAGGTGCACGATCAGATTCCCCCGGAAGGACAGGATCACCGGGTCACCGGCGGGCAGGCCCTGCTGCCCGGCGACCGCCCGGGCCGCAGCCAGGCCGTCCCGGATCAGCGCGCCGAGACGCCCGGTGCTTTCCTGCAGCATTGACCGATTATCCCAGGTGAGCTGGGGTGAGTGCGCGGCTACCGGGCAACGGTCCTCTATCCGTAATGTGAACTTCCCGGAAAAGTGGCCCGGAAATCCGGTTTTCTCCTGCGGTGCCGCTAACCCGGCATTTGCCGGTTGGGCGTTTGGGCTGGTCAGCGGTCGGTGGAGGGCTGGCGCGGGATGGCCAGGGCGTCCACCGCGACCGCGCCCCGCGGGCCGCAGATCAGCGGGTTGATGTCCAGCGCTTCGAGCATGCCGCCGAGTTCGGTGGCCAGCTGGGACAGCCCGGTGACGGCGCTGGTCACCGCGTCCGGGTCGGCCGCGGGCTGGCCGCGGGCGCCGGCCAGCAGGGCGGCCACCCGGAGCCCGCCCAGCATGTCCCGGGCCTGCTCCGCGCTGACCGGGGGCAGCGCTACGGCCCGGTCGGCGAGCAGTTCCACCAGCAGCCCGCCCGCGCCCACCACCAGCAGCGGCCCCAGCTCATGGTCCCGGGCCAGGCCCAGGGACAGTTCCGGGCCCGCGGGCACCGTCTCGCACACCAGCACCCGGCGGCCGAGCCGCTCGGCCAGGTCCTGGTACGCCGCGGTCAGCGCGGCCGGCCCGGCCAGCCCCAGCACCACCCCGCCCGCGTCCGACTTGTGCGCGATCCCGGGCTCGTCGGTCTTCAGCACCACCGGATAGCCGATGGCCGCCGCGGCGGCCACGGCACCAGCCTGGGTCGTGGCCGCGCGGGCGCGGGCCACCGGGATGCTGTAGTCACGGAGCAGGCTGGCCAGCTCGGCCCCGCGCGCCTGGCCCGCCGCGATCACCGCGCTCCAGCGGGCCCGCCGAGCCTGGTCGATGGGCAGGGCCGGCGCCGGGGGCGCGGCCGTGCCATGGCGCAGCAGATGGCCCAGGGCGAGCAGCCCGGTGCGGGTCCCCTCCAGCACCGGGATGCCCCCGGCCCGCAGCTCGGCGGCGGTGCCCGCGTCGATGGCGGCGGGCAGGTTGCTCAGCACCACCACCGGCTTGCCGGTGCGCCGCGCGGCGTCGGTCACCGCGGCCGGGTAGGACCGGTCCCCGTCGAACTCGGGCACCAGGTCCACGGCCAGCGCCACCGCGGCCACCGCCGGATCGTCGGCCAGCGCGGCCAGCGACCCGGACAGCTGTTCCCCGGCCCGGGCCCCGGTGCCCCACATGTCCAGCGGGTTGGCCGGCTCCAGCCCGGGGTCGAGCAGCCCGGCCAGCCGGGCCTTGGTCGGCTCACCGATGGCCGCGAACGGCACACCTAGCTCGTCGGCGACATCCGCCACGTGCGCGCGTTCCAGCCCCGAGTCGTGCACGCTGGCGATGCCGGTGCCGGCCACGCCCGCCCCCGGGCCGCCCCGGCGGCCGGCTGCGAACAGCTCCAGCGTGTCGGCCAGCTCGGCCAGGTCACCGACCCGGTGCACGCCGTACCCGCGGGCCAGCGCCTCCCAGCCGCCGTCCGCGGCGGCCAGCGCCCCGGAATGCGCGGACACCATGGCCCGGCCGCGCGCCGACCGGCCCGCGGTGAGCAGTACCACCGGGATGTCCCTGGCCGCGGCCGCGGCCAGCACCGCGCGCAGCCGGCCGGCGTCCCGGACCGCTTCCAGGACCAGCGCCAGCACCTGCGTCCCCGGCATGCCCAACGCCCATTCGGCGTACTCGGCGGCGGTCGTGACGAGTTCCTGGCCGGAGGACACGGCCAGCGTGTAGCCCAGCCCGCGCCGGGTGCGCAGCAGGGCGGAGAACACCGAGCCGGAGTGGGTGACCAGCGCGACCGGCCCGCGGGGCAGCGGATCGGGTTCCAGGTAGCCGACCGCGCGCAGCCCGCCGGTCACGTTGACGAACCCCATGCAGCCCGCCCCGCACACCGCCATCCCGGCGGCCCGGGCCGTGGCGGCGAGCCGGCCGCGCAGGCTGGGCTGGCCGGCCGGGCGCGGGCCGGGCGGCTCGTGCGCGCTGCCGAAGATGACCGCGGACCGGTCGCCGCGCCGGGCGGCCAGCGCGAGCTGCCCGGCCAGCGCGGTGTCGGGGACGGCCAGCAGAACCAGGTCGACGGATTCCTCGGGCAGGTCGGCCAGGGATGGGTAGCACCGCGTCCCGGCGATCTGCTGGTGCCGCGGGTTGACCAGGTACGTCCGCGGCTCCGGGTGGCTCCGCGCCATCTCCATGATCATCCGCCGGCCCAGGCTGCCGTCCCGCGGGCTGGCCCCGACCAGCGCCACGCTGCGGGCGGCCAGCATCGCGGTCAGCGCCGCGCGGTCGTCCGTCACCCGTTCCGCACCACATGAATGTTTCATTCACGTGGTCCTGACCGCTTGAATGAAACATTCATGTGGTGCGGTGGGGCCGCCGAGGGGGCCGGCGTGGTGCGGTGGGGCCGCCGGGAGGGCCGGCGTGGTGCGGTGGGGCCGCCGGGAGGGCCGGCGTGGTGCGGTGGGGCCGCCGGGAGGGCCGGCGTGGTGCGGTGGGGCCGCCGGGAGGGCCGGCGTGGTGCGGTGGGGCCGCCGAGGGGCCCGCCAGGCCACCGCTGGCCCCCGGCCCCCGGCCGCTGCGCCGTTGCAGCAGCCGGGGGCGGGGGAGTACGGGGCGGACGGCAGCCGCGGGGTGGGGCGTTCGGCGGGATAGGGGTTGGTGGTCATGACCGCCGGGTGAGCCGGCGCACGCTCTGTGACCGCTTGGCCGCCTTCTGGTCGGCGATGGCCGCCCGGGCCGCCTGCCAGCCGGGGATGCCGCACACCCCGCCGCCCGCGTGCGTAGCCGAGCTGCCGTAGTACAGGCCGGCCAGCGGGGTGCGGTAGTCGGCGTAACCCGGTGCCGGGCGCATGTGGAACAGCTGCTCCAGGGACAGCTCGCCGTGGAAGATGTTCCCGCCGACCAGCCCGTACTCCTGCTCCATCTCGTACGGGCCGACGATGTCCCGGTGCAGGATGGATGCCTTGAAGTTGGGCGCCAGCTCGTTGTAGCAGTCGATCATCCGGTCCGCGTAGGCCTCGAGCTCGGCGGTGTGCGGTTCCTCGCTCCAGCCGGCCGGCACCCACTGGGTGAACAGCGACATGATGTGCGTGCCCTCGGGGCTGAGCGTCTTGTCGAACGCGGTCGGGATCACCCCGTCGCTGAACGGCCGGACGGCTGCCTGGCCGTCCCGGGCGTCCTGGAAGGCCCGCTCGATGTACTCCATGGTCGGCGCCATCTCCACCGAGCCGGTGTGGTGCTCCTGCAGGTTGGAGCCGGGGTCGGCGATGAAGTCGGGCAGCTCGGACAGGGCCAGGTTGATCTTCACCACGCCGCTGCGGGTCTTCCAGTGCTCGATGTCCCGGGCGAAGTCCGGTGGCAGGTGCTCCCGGCCGATCTGGTCCAGGAACGCGGTCCGCGGGTGCAGCGTGGACACGATCACGCTGGCCCGCAGCTCGTCGCCGTTGTCCAGCACCACCCCGCGGGCCCGGCCGTCCTGCACGATGACCCGGGCCACCTTGGCGTTCAGCCGGACCTCGGCGCCGTGCTCGCGGGCGGCCGCCTCGATGGCGCTGGACACCGCGCCCATGCCGCCTTCCTGGAAGCCCCAGTTGCCCAGGTGGCCGTCACCCACGTCGCCGATCGAGTGGTGGGCCATCACGTAGGCGGTGCCCGGCTCGTACGGCCCGGCCCAGGTGCCGATCACGCCGTTGACCGCCAGCGCCCCCTTGACCTGCGGGGACTCGAACCAGTCGTCGAGCAGGTCGGCGATGCTCATCGTCATCAGCCGGGTCACGTCGGCGATCGTGCGCACGTCCAGGCCGCGGTTGCGCCAGGCCAGCCGCAGCGTCTCGGCCAGGTCCCGTGGCTTGCGTGAGCCCAGGTTCGGCGGCACGGTGAGCAGCAGCGGGCCGAGCACGTCGGCCAGGCCGGCCAGCCAGGCGTCCCAGCGCGGCATGGCGTCGGCGTCCTTCTTGGACCACTTGGACACTTCCTCGTGGTTGCGCTTGGCGTCGTCCGCGTACAGCTTGATCGAGCCGCCCTCCGGGAACGCCTGGTAGTACGGGCCCATCGGGTAGATCTTGTAGCCGTGCCGGGCCAGGTCCAGGTCGTTGATGATGGTCGGCGGGAGCAGGCTCATCACGTAGGACAGCCGGGTCACCCGGAACTCGGGCGCGTCCGGCCAGGGCGCCTCGGTGGTGGCGGCGCCGCCGGTCTTGCCGCGTCCCTCGAGGACCAGCGTGCGGGCCCCGGAGCGGGCCAGGTAGGCCGCCGCGACCAGCCCGTTGTGTCCCCCGCCGACGACGATCGCATCGTAGGTTCCGGCCTGTGTTGCGGCCATCTGTCCATCCTCCATACAGGTGTGCTAAGACGTTCGCGGGAGGAATCCCGCGACATTGACTGAATGTTCAGTCTAGAAACCTGATACGGTTGCCACAAGGGGCCGGCGCCCAATCGGTCTCGTGGAGGACGGCGGATGAACGCTCCGGAGTCTGCGACTCTGGCGCGCGGAGTGGGCGAGGATGTTCGCATGACTGAACGTGCTGGCGCTGTCGCCGACACCGCCGACCAGCGGCGGGTGCAGATGCTGCGCGCCGCGATCGAAGTGATCGAGGAGCGGGGCTTCCCGGAGACCAGGATCGCGGATGTCGCGGCCCGGGCCGGGACCAGCCCAGCCCTGGTCATCTACTACTTCAAGACCAAGGACCAGCTGCTCACCGAGGCGATGCGGTACGCCGAGGACACCTGGTACGAGGCGGGTATGCGGCGGATGGCGGCCATCCCCAGCGCGGCCAGGCGGCTCGAGGAATACGTGGCCATGAAGTTCGTCGAGGACGTGGAGGGCGAGCCCACCGGCACCTGGCTGCTCTGGCTGGACTTGTGGGCGCAGTCGGTGCGGCTGCCCGAGGTGGCCGGCGTCCGGCAGAAGTTCGACGAACGCTGGCGTGAGACGATCATCGAGCTGGTCCTGGCCGGCCAGGAAGCGGGCGAGTTCGGCCCGGTGAACGCCGGACGACTTCGCGGTCACCCTGTCCGCGCTGCTGGATGGGCTGGCCATCCAGATCGCGCTGAAGGATCCCGCCGTCGGCGCCAACCGCGCGTTCGAGCTGAGCATGCGGTTCGCGGCCGGACAGCTTGGTTTCGAGTGGACCGGGCGGCGGCCCGGCAGGTAAGCGCTAAGGAGGCCCCGGTGGCCGGTGGACACATCCAGCTGGTCTCGCTGACCAAGCGGTTCACGGAAGTCGCGGTGGACGACATCGACCTCACCGTGGACAGCGGCGAGTTCTTCTCCCTGCTCGGGCCGTCCGGCTGCGGCAAGACGACCACGCTGCGGCTGATCGCCGGCTTCGAGCAGCCCACCGCGGGCCAGATCATGCTCGACGGGACCGACATGTCCGGGGTCCCGCCGCACAAGCGCAATGTGAACACGGTGTTCCAGAGCTACGCGCTGTTCCCGTTCATGACCGTGTTCGACAACGTGGCGTTCGGGCTGCGCTACCAGAAGCTGCCCAGGCGTGAGATCACCAGCAAGGTAAACGAGGCCCTGGACCTGGTCGAGCTGGGCTCCTACGCGAAGCGCCGGCCCGGCGCGCTGTCCGGCGGCCAGCAGCAGCGGGTGGCGCTGGCCCGGGCCCTGGTCCTCGGCCCCGCCGTGCTGCTGCTCGACGAGCCACTCGGGCGCGCTGGACGCCAAGCTGCGCCGGTCGCTCAAGGTCGAGCTCAAGGCGCTCCAGGAGCGGGTCGGCATCACGTTCCTCTACGTCACCCACGACCAGGAGGAAGCGCTGACCATGTCGGACCGGCTGGCCGTCATGCACGAAGGCAAGATCGTGCAGATCGGCGCGCCCGCGCCAGGTGTATGAGGAGCCCGCGGACACCTACGTGGCCGACTTCCTGGGCGTGTCCAACCTGATGGAAGTGGACGTCGTCGAGCAGGGCCCGGGCACCCGGTGCTCGGTCCGGGTCGGCGACTCCGCGCTGGACGTGGAGCGGTCCGACGTGACCGCGCTGGGCACCGCGCACGCGGTCATCCGCCCGGAGCGGGTGCGCGTCGAGGAGCACGGCTCGGCTGGGCCGAACCGGATCCCGGGCATGGTCGAGCGCCTGGTGTTCCTGGGGGCGGCCACCCAGGTGCTGCTCCGGCTGGCCCCTGGGGCCCAGCTCCAGGCGCTGGTGCAGAACGATGGCGATCACCCGCAGCACCTGGCCCAGGGCACACCGGTGCAGGTCTACCTGGCCCCGGACGCGCTCCGGGTGCTGCGCGGCAGCGCGCAGGGGGCGGCCGAGGAGGACGAGCTGCGGGTGACCAGCGCGCCGGCCCAGGCCGGCTGAGCCAAGCGCGCGGGTGCGGTGCGCGGGGGTGATTCGGGGTGCGGACCGGAGCAGTGGAAGCACTGGCCGGGGTAAGATCTGCGATGTAGTTGCGATGCGGCTGTGAGTGATTTTTGGGTCGGTTTCGCCGCCTTTCGGGCGGGCACCTGGAGGTGCCGGGCGGGGTGTCTGGAGGAACGATGACCGAGGTCCCCCCGGTGCTGCCCCACGTCGACACGAGCCGGCCGAGCGCGGCCCGCATCTATGACCTGATGCTGGGGGGCTGCCACTATTTCCCGGTTGACCAGGAAGCCGCGGCCAGGGTGATGGACGTGGTGCCAGAGTACCGCGAGGTGGCCTGGGCCAATCGCGGCTTTCATCAGCGGGCCGCCCGGTGGATCGCGGAAAAGGGCGTCAGCCAGTTCCTCGACCTCGGCTGCGGGCTGCTCACCGTGGGCAACACGCACGAGGTGGTCCGTGAGGTCATGCCGGACGCCCGGGTGGTCTATGTGGACCTGGACCCGATGGTCGCGCGGCAGGCCGGTCCCGCCCTGCACGGCGACCCCGGTGCCGCGCTGATCCAGGCCGACCTGCGCGACCCGGCGCCGTTAATCGCTGACCGGCAGCTGCGCGGGCTGATCGATTTCGGCCAGCCGGTCGGCCTGGTGCTGACCGCGGTCATGCACTTCGTGGCGGATGGGTCGGACCCGTGGCAGCTGGTCCGGGACTACCTGGCCCTGCTGCCGCCGGGCAGCTACCTGGCGCTGTCCCACGGCACCTCGGACGGCGTGCCGCCGCTGGCCGTGCAGCGCTGGCAGGACGTGTACGCGCACGCCAACGTCCAGTTCCACCCCCGGCCGCAGGCGGCCATCGCCCGGTTCTTCGACGGCCTGGAGGTCGTACCGCCGTACGAGGCGGCCGAGGCCGCCCTGGTCCACCTCGGCCTGTGGGGCTGTGAGGACCCCACGCTGGCGGACAGCGACAGCTCGCGGTGGGGGTACTGCGGGGTGGCCCGGGTCGGCTGACCCAGTGTGCTGACGGCCGGGCTGGGCTGGTGTGCTGACGGCCGGGCTGGGCCGCGGTGGGCTCAGTCGGTGCCGGCGATCGTGGTCAGCGCCTCCACCCGGCTGCCCCGCTCGCCGCGGGTCATCCAGCGGTAGCCCAGGAAGCCGATGATCGCGGCGATCAGCGTCATGACCAGCATGATGGTGCCGAGCGCGTTCAGCGCCGGGCCGCCGTTGCCGCCGTGCTGCGTGGAGTAGATGATCACCGACATGGGCGTGTTGCTCGCGTTGGAGGACAGCAGGTCCACGATCACGAAGTCGTCGATGACCCCGGAGAAGACCAGCACCGCGCTGGCGAAGATGGCCGGCCCGAGCAGCGGGATCATCACCCGCCACATGGTCTGCAGCTGATTGGCGCCCAGGTCGGCGGCGGCTTCCTCGTATTGCCGGCCCAGGCCGACCAGCCGGGCTTGCACGATGATGGCCGGCCAGCTCACGTTCCAGGTGACCAGGCCCAGCACCTCGGCCAGCGTGCCCAGGTGGACGGTGCTGAACAGCACGGTGAACGCGAAGAACATGGCCACACCGAAGATCAGCTCCGGGACCACGAAGGACAGCAGCATCACGAAGTTGAAGCTGGACGAGGTGATGCCGCGCCACCGGTTGATGCCGAGCGCGAACGCGACGCCGAGCGGCACCGCGATGAGCGTGGTGAGCACGGACAGCCGCACGGTCTGGATGACCGCCGCGTGCAGCTGCGGGTTGTGCAGCACCGAGTTCACCGGGTCGCTGAAGTACCACCGCCAGGAGAAGCCCTGCCAGGTCGCCTGGGACTTGCCGTTGTTGAACGAGAACAGCACCGCGATGGCGAGCGGCACCAGCGACCAGATCAGGTAGAGCCAGGTGAAGCCCTCCAGGAACCAGGGGTGGCCCCACGGGTTGCGGCGCGGGATCATCCGCCGCAGGCCGCTGCGCGGCGCGGCCTGCGCCCGGCCCTGGGCCTGCGCCGGCGCGCTGGTCGCGGTCATCCTGCCTCCCGGCTGGACCTGTTGGTGGCCACCACGTAGTAGATCATCGGTATCAGCAGCACGAGCAGCAGCAGCAGCGACAGCACTGCGCCCTGGCCCTCCAGGCCGGGCGTGCCGAGCTGGCCCTGGATCAGGTTGCCGATCATCGACGTGTTGGCCGAGCCGGACATGAGCTGGTTGGTGAAGTAGTCACCGATCATCGGCAGCACGGTGATCAGCATGCCGGTGAGGATGGTCTGCCGGGACAGCGGCAGCGTGACGTGGATGAACGTGCGCACCCGGTTCAGGCCCAGGTCACGGCCGGCTTCGATGAGCGACGGGTCGATCCGGTCCAGCCCGGCGTAGAGCACCAGGATCAGGTACGGGATGTAGCCGTAGACCAGGCCCAGGATCACGGTGAACGACTTGCCGCCGAGCCAGTCGATGGGGGTGGAGATGATGCCCATCGAGGTCAGCGCCTTGTTCACGTAGCCGTCGGTCTGCAGCAGGTCGATCCAGGCCAGCATGCGCATCATGTAGCTGATCCAGAACGGCGCGATGAGCAGGATCAGGAACAGCCCCTTGCGCCGCCCGGCGAACCGGGCCACGAAGTACGCCGCCGGGTACGCGATGACCAGGCAGATCAGCGAGGCCAGCACGACGTACCAGATGGTGCGGAGCACGATGGGACCAGCGAACGAGGTGCTGCCGACCAGGTCGTGCCAGACGTTGATGACGTTGGAGGAACTCCACCCGAACGGGTTCCACACCGCGATCGGCGACTCGAACAGCCGGTCCAGCTGGCCCATGGCGATGGCCAGCACGGCGTAGAACGGCACGATGAACAGCAGGGTGAGCCAGAGGATGCCGGGCAGGGCGAGCAGTACATAGAACAGCTTGCTCTGGCCTTTCCGGCCCGCCCGGCCGGGCGGCTGCGGTTTGCTGGCCTGCGGGGGCGCGGTGGCGGCGGTCACGGCTAGATCCCGTTGCTCACGACGAGCCAGGCCTGCTGCCACAGCGCATCCGCGTCCACCGGCAACTGCAGCTCGCTGACCCCGCGGCGGAAATAGGACGGCAGCACCGCGGTGGATATCAGGCTCTTGGGCAGCAGCTGCTCCTTGACCAGCCGCTGCGGCGTGACGGCGGTGAGCGGCTGCATGTAGCCGTTGAAGCTGATGTTTTCCAGCACGTTGGGCAGGTCCAGCAGGTAGTTGAGGAACAGGTGAGCCAGCACCGGGTTGGTTGACGAGCGCAGCACGGTGAGCGTGTCGTTGGCCACCGGGCCGCGGCCGTCCGGCGGGAACCAGTACCCGACCACGTCCACCGGCACCCCCTTGGGCATGTAGTACTGGGCTGAGGCCATGTCCCCCGACCAGGCGTGGTGGATCCACGTCTGGCCGGTGGGGATCTCGGTGTAGTCGTTGTTGTCGATGTGCACGTCGGTCAGGCTGGACAGGTCCTGCAGTGACCGCCGGGACAGCGCGATCTGATTCCGGTCGGTGGTGTTCAGGTTGAAGATCCCGTTTTTCATCAGCCCCAGGCTGATGCCCTCGCGGTAGTCGTCGAGGATGGCGACCTTGCCCTTGTACTTGCCCTGCCAGAGCATGGCCCACGGGTTGCGCATCGCGTACGGGTTCTCGTGCACCAGGTCTTTCCGCCACGAGATACCGGTGGTGTAGATCGTGTACGGGGTGGTGTACTGCCAGCCCCGGTCATAGAACGGGTGGGTGAAGTCCGGCCAGGCCTGGCTGATGTTCGGGATGTAGCTGTGGTTCAGCGGCTGGACCAGCTTGGACTCGATGAGCTGGCCCAGCACGTCCACGGTCACGCCCATGAACACGTCGAACGTCAGCCCGCTGCGCAGCTTGGACAGGGCCTCGTTCATCGTGTTGAACGTGGTCACCTCGACCTTGCAGTTGTACTTCTTGGCGAAGTGATTCAGGCAGGCCTGGTTGACGTAGGCGACCCAGTTGAAGATCTGCAGGGTGGCGCCGGTCTCTGGCTTGAGGCCGCTGGCGATCGCCTTGTTGTCGTGGAACACCGGCCACGTCACCGGGTTGTTGGGCCGGGGCAGTGGCGAATGGCCCGAGCCGGCCAGCGCGGGCGCGCACGCGTCGATCAGCGCGCCGCCGGCCAGCGCGGCCAGCCCCGCGCCGCCGGTCCGGGCCAGGAAACTCCGCCGGGAGACCGGACGGGAGAACAGGGGCGGGCGGGACCCGTCCTTGGGCCAGCCTTCTCGCGGATGCACCAGATCGCTTCTTCCTGTTCAGGGTTCCTTGGCGGATTCCTCTGTGGTCTGTGGGTCGGCCCAGGGTGGCAGCTGCTGGCCAGGGTCCGGGTCGCGGCCGGTCCGGGTTGCGGGGCGGCCCGGCTGCGGCCCGGTCCGGGCTGTCCCGCAACGGGTAGCACCGCGGCGAACCCTGACTGAACAGTCCGTCAATAACAGGTACTACTGCGTCAGCATAGGCGCAAGGGCGTTTTGACAAAAGGGTCACTAAGCAGGCGAAACATGACCGAAACCTAGCCGCTCAGCTGGTGACCGCGGTGGCGAACGCGGCAAAGTTGGCTACCAGCAGGTCGATGTCTGACTCCTCGTGCTGGACCGAGATCAGCCACTGCTCGATCTTGCCCCACGGCGGCAGGAACACCCCGCCGTTGTGCTGGAAGAGCCAGTGCGCGTGGCTGTACCGGTCATCGATGCCCAGGAAGCCGCGGTAGTTGCGGACCGGCTCCGGGGAGAACACCACACAGCCCTTGGCCCCGACCGCGACGACGTGCGCGGCCAGCCCGGTACGGGCGATCTCCCGCTCGATGCCGGCTGACCGCGCGCTCGCGCAGCAGGTCGATCCGCTGGTAGGCCTCGGGGGTGGCCACCTCGGTGAGCATGGCCCGGCAGGCGGCGATGGCTAGCGGGTTGCCGTTGAACGTGCCCACCATCTCGTAGTCGTTGTTGGCCACGTGCTCCATGACCTCGGCCGAGCCGCCGATGGCCGCGATGGCGACACCGCCGCCGATCGCCTTAGCCAGGCAGATGAGGTCCGGGGTGACCCC
This sequence comes from uncultured Actinomycetes bacterium, assembly GCA_963834515.1. GTDB lineage: Bacteria > Actinomycetota > Actinomycetes > Streptosporangiales > Streptosporangiaceae > RYN-230. The sequence goes on from CAWICB010000010.1 coordinate 50,707, forward strand.
GGTCAGCCCGGTCGCGCCGCCCGGTCCCGCGGTGAGGCCCGTCTTGACCTCGTCAAACGTGAGCAGCGCGCCGTGCGCGTGCAGCAGGTCCTTCAGGCCGGGCAGGAAGCCGGGCTCGGGCTCGATGATCCCGGCGTTCATCATCACCGGCTCGATGATCATCCCGGCCACCTGGCCCGGGTGCCGCTCCAGCAGGCGCTGTACCGAGGCCAGGTCATTGAACGTGGCGACCAGGGTCAGCCGCATGATGGCCTCGGGAATGCCGGCGCTGGCCGGCACCTGGGCCGGGTCGTCGGCCGGGCCGACATCCTCCGCTTCCGGCGTCACCGACACCTGTACCGAGTCGTGGTGCCCGTGGTAACAGCCCTCGACCTTGATGATCAGGTCCCGGCCGGTGATGGCGCGCATCAGGTGGATGGCGTCCATGGTCGCCTCGGTGCCTGAGTTGGCGAAGCGCCACAGCGGCAGGCCGAACCGGGTGGCCAGTTCTTCACCGACGGCGACCGCGCTGCGGGTCGGCTGGGCGAAGTGCGTGCCCAGGCCGGCCTGGCTGCGCACCGCGTCCACGATGGCCGGGTGCGCGTGGCCGGCCAGCGCCGCCCCGTACCCGCCGTGCAGGTCGACGTACTCGTTGCCGTCCACGTCGTAGATCTTGGAACCCTTGCCGTGGCTGAGCCAGACCGCCTGCGGGATGGTGATCTGCCAGCTCGAGGTGACCCCGCCGGCCAGGCTGTGGCTGGCCAGGCCGGCCATCCGGGCGGATTCCGGCTGCCGCTCGACGAAGATCTTTTCCTGCTCGGCGATGATGTCCTGGAGATTGGCGGGTGGTCCTGGGCGGCCGTCCTGTGAGCTCGGCACGGTACAGCTCCTTTGGCGTGGCGTGGCATATCGCCCTTGCCTTGACTGAACGTTCAGTCTACGAGGGTGGCCGGCCGCTGACAAGACTCCGCCCGTCCGCCCGTCCGCCCGTGCCGGGCGGCCGCCCGTCCGCCCGCCCGCCCGCCCGCCCGTGCCGGACGGGCCGCGTTTTCCATCAGTGCGGTGCATTTGTGGTCACCGGTGACCACAAATGCACCGCGCTGATGACACAGCCACCACGCCCGCTACTCTCCGTGGCGCCCAGTGGGGCTATCCGCTACTGCTGGTAACAGGCTCCTTGCCAAGATACATTGATCACCGTTACATTGCGCTCATGCGTGACGCGCTCCGTGAGCCCACGTTCCTGATCCTGGCCGCGCTGGCCCCGCAGCCGCTGCACGGTTACGCGATCATCGGCGAGGTGGCTTCGCTGTCCGGCGGTCGGCTGGAGCTGCGCCCGGGCACGCTGTACGGCGCACTGGACCGGCTAGCCGCCGAGGGGCTGCTCGAGCCGGACCGGGAAGAGGTGATCGAGGGCCGGCTGCGCCGGTACTACCGGCTCACCGACTCCGGCGCGGGAGTACTGGAGCAGGAAGCGGCCCGCCTGCAGCACAACGCCGACGCCGCCCGGCAGCGGCTGGCCCGGCGCCGGGGCCGCCCGGTGCCGCGGACCGCCGGCGGCCCGGCCTAAGCCGTCAGCCCGGCAGCGGCTGGCCCGGCGCCGGCGCCGCCCGGTACCGCGGACCGCCGGCGGCCTGGCCTAGGCCGTCAGCCCGGCACCTAGCCCGGCATCCAGCCCGCAGGCGGAGTGATCACCCCCGGGCGCCATGCGGCAGTAATCGCCCATGATCATGGAGTGCGCGCGGACGCGGGGCGGCGCCGGACCGGGCCGAACCGGTGCCAGGCCATCCGCCAGCCGAGCTGGAACAGGCCGAGGAAGGCCAGGGCGACCAGGATGAACGCGAACGCCGTGCCCTGGCCGGCCAGCACCCGGAGAGTCATCCCGACCGCCACCGTGCCGAGCCAGACGCCGACCCCGGTCGGCAGCAGCGCGGCCGGGCGCCGCCACCAGCGGGTGGCCAGCAACCCGGCCGCGGCGCCGGCCGCGAACGGCCAGAACGTGTCCCACAACCCGGCCAGCCCGCCGCCCGCGTGGTGGTTGGCCCGGCCGATCAGCACGAACAGCAGCACACAGCCCAGATCCGCGGCGGCCGCCCCAGCGGCAGAACGCATGACTCTCCTCACCCGGCTCGGCTGCGGACCCAACCTACCGGCACCGCGTAGGCTCCCGGTGTGGGCGGCCGGATGCTGCGCCGGATCGAGGCGGGAACGGGCCGCCCTGACGTGCTGCTGGAGGCTGGGCGGAACGACGTGGCCGCCTCATGGCGGCCGGTCATGGACCTGCTGTCACCGCAGCTGCATGTCGTGGCCTACGACCGGGCCGGGCTGGGCGCCAGCCCGCCTGCCGCCGATCCGGCCATCCTGGCCCGTCAGGTGGACGACCTCACGACCATCATCACCGCCGCAGCCGCCGGCCGGTGCGTGCTGGCCGGGCACAGCTGGGGCGGCATCCTGGTCCAGCTGCTGGCCGTGCGCCGGCCGGACCTGGTGGCCGGGCTGGTCCTGGTCGATCCGGCCCACGAGCAGATGACCGAGGCGCTGCCCCAGGTAGCCCGGTGGGGGACCCGGCTGGCCCGGCTGGGGCGGCCCGACGAGCTACGTGGTGGCGACACCGCAGCCAGCCTGGGCCTGCTGCGCGAGCTCCGCCGCACCAGCCCGCCGTTTCCCGACGTGCCGGTCGTGGTGCTCAGCGCCAGCCGCGGCTTTCCCCGCCGGTTCCGGGCGCACTGGACGGAACTGCAGGCAGACCTGGCCGCCTCGGCCCCGCGCGGCCGGCACATCGTGGTGCACCGGGCCGGCCATCAGATCCACCGGCAGCGGCCGGACGTGGTGGCTGGCGCGATCCGGCAGGTGGCGGCCGAGGCCCGGGGCGGCTTACCCGCAGCCCGGCGGGCTGTTCCCGGGCTCCTGGCAAACGTCACTGGGCCAGGGCACTTACGCCTCTGACCGGGCTGACCGCTTCCTGGTGGGCTGGGCTGCAGGGGACTGATGCCCCCATCGGAGGTGAGGCCGATGTCGCGGGGACAGCTGCGCATCTACCTGGGCGCCGCGCCTGGCGTCGGGAAGACCTACACCATGCTCGCCGAGGGCCAGCGCCGTCATCGCCGTGGCGCCGACGTGGTGATCGGCCTGCTCGAGACACACGGCCGGCGGCTGACCGCGGAGATGGCCCAGGGACTCGAGGTGGTGCCCCGCCGGGTCATGAGCTACCGGGGTAGCGAGTTCACCGAGATGGACCTGGATGCAGTTCTGGCCCGGCGCCCGCAGGTCGCGCTCGTCGACGAGCTCGCCCACACCAACGTGCCCGGTTGCCGGAACGCGAAGCGCTGGCAGGACGTCGGCGAGCTGCTCGACGCGGGCATCGACGTGGTCAGCACGCTCAACATCCAGCACCTCGAATCGCTCAACGACGTGGTCGCGCAGATCACCGGGACGCTGCAGCGGGAGACGCTGCCCGACGAGGTGGCCCGCCGGGCCGAGCAGATCGAGCTGGTCGACATGACCGCGGAGGCGCTGCGGCGGCGGATGGTGCACGGGAACGTCTACCCGCCGGACCGGGTCGAGTCAGCGCTCACTCACTATTTCCGGCCGGGCAACCTGACCGCGCTCCGCGAGCTCGCCCTGCTCTGGCTGGCCAACCGGGTGGACGAGGGACTGCAGCGATACCGGGCGGACCACGGTATCGCCGCCTCGTGGGAGACCCGGGAGCGGATCCTGGTCGGCATCGACGGGGTGCCGGGCGAAGAGGCGGTGATCCGGCGAGCGGCCAGGATCGCGGCCGGGACCCCCGGCAGCGAACTGTTCGCGCTGCACGTGACGGCCGGCGACGCGGCGGTCGCCGGATCGCGGGGCATGCTGGACGCCCACCGCGACCTGGCCGTGTCACTCGGGGCCAGCTACCGGCAGGTGGCGGCAGACGACGTGGCCCGGGCCATGATCGAGTTCGCCCAGGCGGAGAACGTGACCCAGGTGGTGATCGGCGCCAGCCGTCACGGCCGCCTGCACGCCCTGCTGGCCGGGGAGGACACGGGCAGCCGGATCACCCGCCGGTCCGGGGCCATCGACGTGCACCAGGTCCCCCGCGAGACCGGCCGCCGCGCGAACCTGCCCTACCTGGGCAGGTCGCTGGCCGGGGCGCGGCCACACGGCGCACGATACCTGGTGGTCGTGCTGACCGCGGCGTTGGCGGCCGTGCTGGCCGTGGCCGGGTACCTCATGCCGCGGCCGGACGGCCTGGCCCGGGCGTTCGGCATCCTGGCCGTGGCCCTGGTGCTGCTGGCCGCCACGGCGGCCAGCCTGCTGGCCGAGCGGGCCGGAAACCAGGCTGCGCACGCGGCACGGGCCAGCGCCGAAGGCACCCTGCTGGCCCGGCTCGCAGGCAGCCTGCTCCGCGGCCACGGCGACCCACCCGCCCTGCTGGAAGAGATCCGCAAGCTCTTCGGGCTGACCGCGGTCAGCCTGCTGGAAAGCGAGCCGCACGCCGGCCCGCGATGGTACGTCCTGGCCAGTGCGGGTGAGCGGCCCCCGGAGACCCCCGACACCGACGTGGTCCTGCCGCTGACCGACGCACTGACCGTGGTCGGCCGGGGACGCTCGCTAGGGCCGGACGAACAGCGGCTCCTCACCGCGTGCGCCGGCCAGCTAGCGACGGCGTTCGAGCGCGACCGCGGCGACAGGCCGGGCGCGGGGGCTGAGGAGCGCGCGGTGGGTCACCGGGCCCGCTCCGCCATGCTGGCCGCGACCGGCCGGGATGCCCGGGAGCAGATCGCGGTGGCCGACCGCGCGCTGGCCAGCCTGGCCGGCCCCGCCGCCCAGACCCCGGCCGAGCGGGCCGCCCTGATCAGGTCGGCGCAGCGGGCGGTGCGCCGTCTCGGCCGGCTGGTCACCGATCTCCGTGACCTCACCCGGCTGCACGCCGGGGCCCTGGACACCTACCTGCGCCCGGTCGATCTTGACGACGTGCTGGCCACCTGCCTGGAAGAGCTCGGACCCGGCGTACAGCACATCGACGTCCGCATCGCCGATGACGTGCCGGACGTGATTGCTGACGCCGACCTGCTGAGCAGGGTTCTCATCAGCCTGATAGCTGATGCCCTGCACCGCAGCCCGGCCGGCCGGCCGCCAGTGGTCAGCGCGGCCGCGCGGGGTAAGCAGGTCGAGATCCGGATCGCCGACCGCGGGCCGGCCGGGCCGCCGGACGGCGGGAGTGACAGCCTGGCCGTCCGGCTGGCGCTCGACGTCACTGAGGCGACCAGAGGCACGCTGCGCTGCGAGCAGATCGCGGGCGAGGGCCGGACGGTGATCATCACCCTGCCCGCGCCCGCCCGCCAGCCATTCGCACAGCCCGCGTTCGGCCCGGGCTGAGCGGCCACCGGCCGGCCGCGGACCCGCCGTGCCGCATGCGCACTGTCCTGGGCAGTACCCGCTCCGGGCCACGGCCGGGGGACCTGTCCCGCGGCCCGCGCCGAACGTCCCGCGGGCCCGGCGTGCACCGGCGTTCCCCGGGCCAGCCCAGGCGTACACTCGCGGGGTGCCCGTACCAGGCTGCCCGGCTGCCGGTGGTCGATGGCCCGGCTGTTGATCGTGCACCACACCGCCTCGCCGTCGATGCAGCTCATGCTGGAGGCGGTGCTGGCTGGCGCGGCCACCGACGAGATCGAGGATGTCGACGTGGTGGTCCGGCCCGCGCTGGCCGCGACCGCCCTGGACGTGCTCGGCGCGGACGGCTACCTGCTCGGCACGCCGGCCAACATCGGCTACATGTCCGGCGCGCTCAAGCATTTCTTCGACGGGATCTACTATCCGTGCCTGTCCGCCACCCAGCGCCGGCCGTATGCGCTGTACGTGCACGGCAACAGCGACACCGGCGGGGCGGTCCGCGCGGTCGAGTCCATCGCCACCGGGCTGGGCTGGCGGCGTTCCCGGCCACCGGTCACCGTGCTGGGCGAGCCCAGTGCGGCCGACCGGGAGGCGTGCTGGGAACTGGGTGCCACCGTGGCCGCGGAACTCGCCACGTGATCCTCACCGTCTCGCTGAACGCCACCCTGCACGTCAGCTACGAAACACCGCAGGTCGCCTGGGGCGCGGCGAACCACGTCAGCCGGATGTTCGCCCGGGCAGGCACAGGCGGCCTGGCCGTGGCCCGGGTGCTGGCCGGCCTGGGCGAGGACGTGGTGGCGGCCGGCTTCGCCGGAGGCGGCGCCGGGGACCTGATCGAGGCCGATCTGACCCGGTCCGGCGTGGTCACGGCGTTCACCCGGATCGGGCACGAGTCGCGCCGCATGGTCGAGGTGCTGGACGAAGCCCGCGCGCAGCACACCTGGCTGACCGAGCCGGCCCCGTTCATCACCACCGAGGAACTTGGCCGGTTCGCGGGCGAGTACCGCAAGCTGCTGCCCGGCATGGCCGCCGTGGTGCTGAGTGGCGGGCTGCCCGCCGGTCTGCCCACCGACATCTACGCCTCGCTGGCCCGGTACGCCGGCGAGGCCAGCGTCCCAGCGCTCATCCAGGCCGGCGGCCCGGTGCTGTGGCACAGCCTGGACCGGCATCCGGCGCTGGTTCTCGCCGCGTCGACCGCGGGCGCGCCCGGCGCCGGGACCTCGGCCGGCCCGGCCGGGCTGGTGGACCGGGGCGCGGCCGCGGCGGCCATGGTGTCCGGCCCGGCGGTGCTGGCCGCCACGGCCGGCCGCGGCTGGCGGGCCGCGCTGGACGAACTGCCCGGCCTGTCCCTGTCCGGCGAGGCGGTGGTGGCCGGCCTGCTGCCGGCCGTGGCGCAGGGCTGGCCGTGGCCGGACGCGCTGCGGCACGCGGTCGCGCTGGGTGCCGCCGCCGACCCGGCGGGCGAGGTCGACCTGGACGGTTACGAGCTCCTCTGCCCGGAGGTTTCGGTCGAGCCAGCCGGCTGAGCTTGTCCGCCCGGCGGGCCCCGGCCAGGACGCCGGCCGGGGCGGCGGGCCAGGCCGGCCGCCCACCCCGCTGCCGTCAGCAGCAGCGGAACGCCAGTGAGCCGCAGCCCGGGCGCGCTGGTGTGCGCGGTGGCCAGCAGCGACCCGAGAAAGACCAGGTAGGAGCCGATGATGAGGGCGCCGGTAGCCCGGCGCACCCCGCCATCGCGGTAGGTGAATGCCATCGAGACCGCGGTCAGCCCGAGGTACCAGACTGCGATGAGCACGGCGTGCACGGACGGCGGGCCCAGCCCGGTGATGGTGGCGGGCAGCAGCAGCCCGGCCGTCACGTTCAGCGTGTTGCTGTTCAGCGTGGTGCTCAGCATGGCCGCCCCACGGCCGCGGGCGGCCAGGTACACCGCCGCCACCGCGTTGGGCAGACTGGTCACCGCGGCCAGCACCACCCCGCCGGTGATGATCTGCGGCACGCCGAAGTGCGTGCCGAGTGCGGTGGCCGACCGTTCCATCAGCACGCTGGCCAGGACCACGACCAGCAGGGCCGCAGCCCCGACCACGACGTCCGCGCGGCGGCCGTGCGGCGGATGGATGACCTCCTCGAGTTCTTGCTCCTCCTCGTGGATGGCCACCGCGAGCCAGTCCTCCCAGCGCCGGGCCACCGGCAGCCGGGCCAGCCGGGCCCGGCCCCCGCCGAGCAGGACCAGGTAGGGCAGCAGCACGGCGAGCACCGCGGCCAGCCCGGCGCCCGGCGGGATGGTGCCGGTCGTGGTGACCAGGCAGACCGCCGCCACCCACAGCCCGACCGTGCCGCCCAGCATCACCACCTTGCGGTGCAGCGCGATGCGCCCGGCCACCACCGCGCCCAGGCCGAGCAGCGCGGCCAGGTTGAACACGTTGGAGCCGATGATGACGCCCGCGCCGACCTTCTGCTGGTGCGCGGCCAGCGCGCTGACCGCCGAGGTGATCTCCGGTGCGTCCGCGGCCAGCGCGGCCAGCATGCCGAGCAGCGCCTCGGACAGGCCGAGCCGTTCCCCGATCCGTTCCAGCCGGGTGACCAGCAGGTAGCTGGTGGCCAGGCTGGTGGCCGCGCCGAGGCAGAACACGAGAACCTCGGCGGGAACCGGCACTGGGCTGCGTCCCTTGCGGATGCGGGCACGGACGCCGACCAGTCTTCCCGGCTCACCTCGGGTCTTCCCGGCTCACCTCGGGCCCAGCCTATCGGCGTGGTCGGCCGGCGCCGCAGGCTACCTATGTAGCGTTGACTGCGCTGAACTCACCACGGGTTGGGCGTGGAGCTGCCGTAGACCTGGTCCTGGAGCTGCCGTGCGGTAGCCGACGTGCCGCAGACCAGTGACGGCAGCTTGTCGTTGACCGCGGTCCAGTTGGCCCAGGCGATCAGCGAGTACTGCAGCGCCTTCGGGTTGCTGTTGCCGGTGTGCACCGGTGCCCAGAGTGTGCCCTGCTTCACCCACGGCGTGCCGAACTCGAGGTAGTGCGTGCGATGCCCGTCGATGGTGAACGTCTGCGGGTACGGGCCCGGCCGGTTGTGCCCGGACCACCAGCTGGTGAAGTTGCTGGCGTTCGTGGTGTTGATGCTCACCCGGCCGTGGCTGAACCAGTCCAGGCTGGATCCCGGGTGCAGCCCGGCCTGGTCCACCGCGCACTGCACCAGCAGGGCGGGCGCGTCGGCGGCCCGGGCCCCGAACGGGTCGGCCATGGCCGGGCTGGCGCTGGCCCGGGTGCTGGCCGCGCCGTGCTTGGGCGGCACGACCGCGAAATGGCAGCCGGCCAGGGTGACGACCGCGGCCAGGGCGGCCCCGGCTCGGCCGGTACGTGCCAGCATCCGCCCCATGCCCGCCTCTCATTCAGCGCCGTCCGTATCCGCTCCCTTGTACCGTACGGCGGCCGGCCGGGTGCCAGTTATCGGGCAAAGTCCGCGGCGGCCTGGGCGGGTGGGACGGACCGTGATCTACTCCTGAGTAAGAATTCTGGGGAGGTGGCCCATGGCGCTCGCGTTCTGGCGCCGCGCGGAGCAGGATCCAGGCTGGACCGCACTGATCGAGCCGGACGGTACCCAGGTCACGGCGGGTGAGGTGCTGGCCTGGGCGAACCAGCTGACCCATGTGCTGCGTGCGCTGGGCCTGCGCCCCGGAGACGGCATCGCGGCCGTGCTGCCGAACGGGTCCCCAGCGCTGGAGGTGTACCTGGCCGCGCTCCAGGGCGGCTGGTACTACACCCCGATCAACTGGCACTTCACCGCGCCCGAGATCGCGTACATCGTGGCTGACAGCGAGGCCAGGGCGTTCTTCGTGCACGAGCGGTACGCCGCCGTCGGCGGGGCCGCGGCCGTCCAGGCCGGGGTGCCGGCCAGCGGGCGGCTCAGCTACGGCACCGTCCCAGGGTTCACGCCGGTGCGCCAACCTGCTGGCCGGGCAGCCGGCCAGCATGCCCGCGAACCGGACGGCCGGCTCGACCATGCACTACACGTCGGGGACGACCGGCCGCCCCAAGGGCGTGCGCCGCCCGCTCAGCGGGCTTGACCCCGACGAGGCGGCCGAGCTGACCACCGCCCTGCTCCAGCTATTCGGCGTTCCGGCTGGTCAGCCGAACGTGCACCTGGTGACCTCGCCGAACTATCACACCGCGGTCACCCTGTTCGGCGCGGCGGCAAGCCACCTCGGCCACACCCTGGCGTACATGGACGCGTGGGACGCCGAGCAGGCGCTGGCCTGCGTGGAAAGGTACCGGGTGACCAGCACGCACATGGTGCCGACCCATTTCAAGCGGATGCTGGCGCTGCCCGCGGAGACCCGGCAGCGGTACGACCTGTCGTCGATGCGCTGGCTGCTGCACGCCGCGGCGCCGTGCCCGGTGCCGCTCAAGCAGGCCATGCTCGACTGGTGGGGGCCCGTCGTATACGAGTACTACGCGGCCACTGAGGGCGGCGGGACGCTGGCCACCCCGCAGGACTGGCGGGACCGGCCGGGCACGGTAGGCCGGGCCTGGCCGGTCAGCAAGGTGATGATCGCCGACGACGACGGGACCGAGTGCCCGCCCGGCCAGCCCGGGACGGTCTACCTGCAGATGGGCCTGGACTTCGAGTACAAGGGTGACCCGGCCAAGACCGAGGCGAACCGGCTGCGCGGCTTCTTCACCGCCGGGGACATCGGCTATCTCGACGGGGACGGGTACCTCTTCCTCTGCGACCGGAAGTCGGACGTGATCATTTCCGGCGGGGTGAACATCTACCCGGCCGAGATCGAGGCGGAGCTCATCATGCATCCGGCTGTGGCCGATGTGGCCGTGTTCGGCATCCCGGACGACGAGTGGGGGGAGCGGGTAATGGCCGTGGTGCAGCCCGCCGACGGCCAGTCGGCCGGGCCGGAACTGGCGGCGGACATCCTGGCCTCGCTGGACGGGAAGCTGGCCCGGCTGAAGTGGCCGAGCACCATCGATTTCATCACCGAGATGCCGCGCGACCCCAGCGGCAAGCTGCTCAAGCGCCGCCTCCGCGAGCCCTACTGGCAGGCGGGCCGGTCGATCTAGGGCCGCGCCGGCGGCTGGCCGGTCAGCGCCGGGTCGGCGGGCCGGTCTGCTCCGGCGGTCTGGCTGAGCACGTCGAGCAGCCGGGCGACGGCCGGCGGGTCGGGGCCGTCGCCGTAGGTCAGCGCCAGCACCTCCCGGTGTGAGCCAGGCAGCGCGGCGGCCTGGATGCCCGGGTGCCGGGCTGCGCGGAGCGCCAGGCCAGGCAGTGTGGTCACTCCCAGCCCGGCCGCCACCAGAGCCTGCACGGCCACGAAGTCGTCCGTAGTGAACGCGATCTTCGGCGAGAAGCCGGCCAGCTCGCACTGCCAGACCAGGTAGCTGCGGCAGCGCTCGCAGCCGCCGATCCAGCGCCGGTCCGCATACCCGGCCAGGTCCGGCTGGTCCGGCAGCGGCCCGGCATCACCACCTGGAGCCTGGGCCACCAGGTGAATCGGGTCGTCCAGGATCAGCCGGGACCGGGTGCCGTCCTGCTGGCCGGTGGGCGGGCCCGCGGCCACGCCGTCCTGGTAGTGCCGGAACACCAGCGCGACATCCGCGTAGCCCGCCCGCAGCATGTGCAGCGCTTCCGGCGGCTCGGCCTCGGCCAGGCTGAGGTCGAGGCCCGGGGTTTCGGCCTCCAGCCGGATGGCTGCGGCGGGCACGATCGTGCTGAGCGCCGACGGGAACGCGGCCAGCCGGATCCGGCCCGCGCGCAGGCCCACGTGGGCCGCGAGCTCATTCTCAGCCGCGTCGAGCCGGCCGAGGATCTCCTCGGCCCGCTCAGCCAGCAGCCGCCCAGCGTCGGTGAGCCGGACTCCGCGGCCGGCCCGCTGGGTGAGCAGCGCACCAGTTTCGGCTTCCAGCCGGGACAGGTGGTGGCTGACCGAGGGCTGCGCGTAGTTCAGTGCCCGCGCCGCGGCGGTCACCGAACCGTGCCGGGCCACCGCGACCAGCACGCGCAGCCTGGTCACGTCTAGCATTCACCAAGTATAGATCCGCTCGATTTGTCCGCCTTCTTTCCCCTAGCGGACCTATCTGACCTGTTCGGGTGTGGTTAATTGCAGCCGCGGTAGCGGGCGTGATAGCCGGGGGGTGGCGGCCCGATCAGGTAGACGCCCCGCACCTGGCGCAGGTACAGGACGACCCACCAGTGAGTACACAGGGTGTGGTTCGGGCTGGCCGTCCGGGCCTGGTGGCTGGTGAACGTCACGGTGGCGGTCAGGCCGTCCCTGGTGCTGGCCAGCCCGGCCAGCAGGGCCGAGGTGTCATGCGTGGTGGCGTACCCACGGGTGAACTCGGCCGGGGTCAGGTGGTGCCCCCGCTCGAACAAGCTGGAGTACTCCTGGTACTCGCGGTGGTTCACGGCCGCGAAGTAACTGTCCAGGAACCCGACCACCTGCTGGGCATCAGCCCGCCCGGCCAGCGCCCGGCTGGCCGATACGATGCCGCGCCTGCTGCTGGGCAGCGGGGTGACCGCAGCCGAGCCGGACGGCCAGGGCGCGGACGGCCGGGGTGCGGACGGGCGGGCCGCCGGATGGCGGGTACCGGGCCGGGCCGTCTTGCCCCGGCTGAGCCTGCTGGCCACGGACGGCTGGCTGTCCGGCCGGGGCCGGCTGCTGCCCGCCATCCAGGCCACCGAGCCGAGCGCGATGAGCACCGCCACCACCGCTACGGCCAGCAGGGTGCGGCCGGTGGCCGGTGCGGTGGGCGGCAGCGGATCCTGGACCGTGGCTGGTGGCTCAGGTTCGCGGGCGAAGTCGGCCAGCCAGGTGGTGCTGAGCGGGATGCCGGAGCGATCCGGGCTGGCTGGTTCTGGGCTGGCTGGTTCTGGGCTGGCTGGTTCTGGGTTGGCCGGTTCTGGGCTGGGCGGTTCTGGGCTGGCCGGTTCTGGGCTGGGCGGTTCTGGGCTGGCCGGTTCTGGCCCCTGGGACTCGGCGACCGGCAGGCCGGGGGAGGGCGCCGGAACCGCGGCCTGGGCCGCGCCGACCCGGGCCGCCTCGAGTTCGGGATCCGGGATGCGCCGGATCCGGGCCCCGCAGTGGGTGCAGTACCGGCGCGTCCCGCTTACCGGCGTTCCGCACGCCGTGCAGAATCTCATCGCCGTCAGCCGAACCTGACGACGGCATCGTGGTCCGCGCTGGCACCGCCGGCTCCGGCCGGCCCCGGAGCGCTGACCACAGAGTCGATCCCGGTCAGCGTGGCGCTGTGCATCGCCGCCACCAGCGCCCGGCTGGACTCGAAGCGCAGCGTCCGCCGGATGTCGCCGCGGCCGATGCTCATCAGGATCAGCCGGGCCGGGGACATCTGGAGGAAGAACGTCCAGCCCACGTACAGGTCACGTCCATGCGGGAAACACGAGATAAACCCGCTGAACCGGCCGCGGCGCAGTTCGAGATAATCCCGCGTGCTCTCCTGCCGCGGCGACACCGTGCATACCTCAAGGAAATTGAGCGGTGCGTCATGTTCCCGGAGCGCTACGGCAATATGCTCGAATGCCACCCCGGCCGTCTCGGCGTGGTTTTCCACCAGCATGGCCCATTGCCCCAGCAATGCCCGGACCGGAATGACCCAGAACACGGTGACCAGGGTTACTGCGGCTATCCACAGGCTCTGCGTTTCCAGCCTGAACGCGTCAGGCAGGCCCTTCCCGGCGAAGCCGAGGACCAGGAACACGATCAGCAGCAGAGTCTCGACGAGAACGTAGATCCCGGCGAACACAGCGGCCTGGCGCAGTACCCGCAGCAGGACGCGGGTGTTCCCGGCCGGGTCGGGATTCGCCTGGCCGGTGAGCCTGGTCCGGCGCAGCGCGCGATCGGGCGGCTGGGCAGGCACCGGACGCGGCCCGGTATCCGGTCTGGGCTGGCCGCGCCCGCCCGGAGCCGGGCTGATCAGCATGTCCGGCGCACCGGGTTCGGGCTGGTCAGCTTGTTCGGTGTCCGGTCCGGGCGAGCCGTAGTGCGGCCGGGCCGGGGCCCCGGCCCCCGGCCCGGCCGCGTGCTCTGGCCTGGCCCCGGCCAGTGCGTCCACCGCGGGCGGGTCCGGGTCCGCCGGAGCGGCCGCGACTGGCTCCACGGGCAGGCCCAGGTCCAGTTGCGGTTGATCAGCCAGTTCCGCGGTCATGGCCGGCGCGGCGGGGCCGGGCGCCCCGGCCGCCGCCTCCGGGCGGGCCGGGGTCGCGTGGATGCGGACCAGGGCCGGACTGGCCGGCGCCACGGCCTCAGGCGGCGCGGTTTCGGACCCCTCCGGTGCTCGCGCCGCGGGCACGGCCGGCGTGGTCGGCCGCCCGCAATTGCCGCAGAACGCATCGCCGGCGAACAATCCCTCACCGCAGCTGACGCATTTCTCCCACATATGCCGACCCCTCCCCAGCTCCGGGATTATCGGACATGCGTTACGCCCGGCCGGGCTGGCCACCGGTAATTTACCAACTCCGGGACTAACGGAAAGCGATCATGCTCGAGCAAAGGCCAGGCTGGCCTGCCGCCGGGCTGGCAATAAAACGTGATCAACCGATTGGTGTCGTTATAACGACACCAATCGGTTGATCACGACGTACGGCCTGGGTGCCCAGTCGCCGGTGGGCACCCAGGCCGCGCTGGTGGCGGCTACCGGGTGGCGGACGCCGGGACGGGGGAGTCCCCGGAGGCCGGGGCCGGGGTGTCGCCGGCGCCGAGATCGGCCTCGGCGAGCGGGGCGGCGGGCAGGATGCGGGCCAGTGGCCGGGGCAGCCACCAGTTGGCCTGGCCGAGCAGTTCCATCACCGCGGGCACCAGCACCATCCGCACCACGGTCGCGTCGATCAGCACGGCCACGGCCAGGCCCAGGCCGACCTGCTTCACCGAGACGTTCGCGCCGAGCACAAAGGAGAGGAACACCACCACCATGATGGCCGCGGCTGCGGTGATCACCCGGGCGGTGCGGGCCAGGCCGGTGGCCACCGAGGCCGCGTTGTCGCCCGTGGCGTCGTAACTCTCCCGGATCCGGGACAGCAGGAACACCTCGTAGTCCATGGACAGGCCGAACAGGATGACGAACAGGAACATCGGCACCCACGTGGTCACCGGCATTTTCTCCGGGAACCCGAACAGCCGGCCCAGCCAGCCGTCCTGCACGATGAGGACCAGCACCCCGTACGTGGCGGAGATGGACAGCAGGTTCATCAAGGCCGCCTTAACCGCCACGGTGACGGACCGGAACATGATCAGCAGCAGCACCATGGACAGCGCGACGACCACGCCGATCAGCCAGGGCAGCCGCTGGCCGATCAGGTTGGCGAAGGACACGTTGCCAGCGTTCGGGCCGGTCAGGTACGCGCGGATGCCGGTACCCGCGGTGGCCCGCGGCAGCACCTGCCCGCGCAGCTGGTTGACCAGCGTGTTAGTGGCCGGGTCCTGCTCGCCGGTGACCGGGTAGGCGATCATCATGGCCGCCTGGCCGTCGTGGCTGACCTGCGCCGGGGTGACCCGGGCGATACCGGGGGTGGCCGCGATGGCGGCGCGCAGCCCGGCCGTGCTGGCGGTGGGCGCGGGCAGCGCGGCCGCCACGATCAGCGGCGCGTCGAACCCGGGGCCGAACCCGCTGGCCATGGTCGCGTAGCTGGCGTAGCCCATGGTCCCGCGGGCCTGGCTCGACTCGTCCGGCATGCTCAGTTTCATGCCGAGCGCCGGGGCGGCCAGGGCCAGGATCAGCCCGGCGGACAGCACCGCCGCCACCGCCGGCCGGCGCTGGATCGTCCCAGCCCAGCGTTCGGCGGCGGGCCGCCCGGTGGTCTGGCCGTCACGCGCCGGGCGGCCACCCAGCCACCGCGGCAGCCGCAGCCGGGACGGGCGGGCCAGCCTGGTGCCGGTGAAGCCAAGCAGCGCGGGCAGCAGGGTGAGCGAGCCGAGCAGCACCATGGCCACGGTGGCGGCGGCCGCCACGGCCACCCCGTTCATCAGGGACTCGCGCAGCACCAGCAGCCCGAGCATCCCGATGATCACGGTCGTGCCCGCGACCAGCACGGTCCGGCCTGCGGTGCGCATGGCCAGCACCGCGGCGTCCTCCGGCGGGCGGCCGCCGCGCAGCCCCTCGCGGAACCGGGTGACGATGAACAGCGCGTAATCGACCCCCACGCCGAGACCGATCATGGATGCGACGATGGGCGAGAACGACGGTGCCGGCGCGATGTGCCCGAGCAGCGCGATCAGGGACAGCCCGGCCCCGATACCCAGCACCGCGGTGAGCACGGGCAGCCCCATGGCCAGCAGCGAGCCGAACGCGATCAGCAGCACGATCGCGGCGGCCAGCACCCCGACACCCTCGGTCGGCCCGCCGTACGGCGTCTCGGCCTGGTCCACCACGTCGCCGCCCAGCGCGAACGTGACCCCGGGCCCGGACGCGGCCCGGGCATCGTGCATCAGGGCCAGCGCCTCGGCGTTGCTGATGCTGCTGCCCGGGACACCGAACTGGATGGTAGCGAACGCGATGTGCCCGCCGGCCGAGATCTGGCCCGGGACCTGGTACGGGCTGCCCACCGCGGTGACGTGCGCGGCGTGCGCGAACAGGACCAGGGCGCCGGTGACCCGGGCCCGGACGGCGGGGGAGCTGACCGGCCCGGCGGACCGGATGGCCAGCATGAGCGTGTCCCCGGACTGCCGGTGGAAGTGCTGGTTCAGCAGCGTCTGCCCAGGGTCGTTGCCGGTGAAGTTGTCCTGGGCCGGCGCACCGAAATTGGTCCACAGTGTGATCAGGGCAGCCACCAGGACGAGCCAGCTGGCCACGACGAGCCAGCGGTGCCGGAAGCAGGCGCGCCCCAGCGTGCCCAGCGGCCCGGGACGGAGCGTCCGCGGCGGGCCGCCGGGGCGGAGCGCGGTGGATGAGCCAGGCATGTCGGTCTCCTACGGTCCAGCGGACGGTTGGCTCTTCCGATCCTCGTGACCGGCGGCCTCCGGCACGTCCTGCCAGCGGAGGCAGTTGACCGGCGCCGGCTCCGCCTGGCGTACTCCGCGTGGAGTAGCTTCCCTGCTCCCGGCGAAGACAGTGCCCAGGTCAGTGGCAGGCCAGCACGGACTGCGGGAAGCCACCGTAGCGGCCAGGCCGGGTGGCCCGGTGACGACCAGCTGGGCCAGCGTGGCACCAGCCCGGAACGGCCGGTCAGCCGCGGTCCTCCAGCAGCGGCCGCCGCGGGTCGCGGGCCGGCTTGCCGGGCTGCCCGGCCTCGCGGCGGCGCCGCCAGGCGATACCAGACAGGGCCTCCAGCACCACCCGCCCGGCCAGGAACGCGGTGACCTCGGCGTGGTCGTACGGCGGGGCCACCTCCACCACGTCTATCCCGGCCACGGGCAGCTCCATGGTGATCCGCCGGACCGCGTCGAGCAGCTGCCGCCCGGTCAGCCCGCCCGGCTCCGGCGTGCCGGTCCCGGGCGCCATGCCCGGGTCGACCACATCCACATCGACCGAGAGGAACACCCCGTCACAATCATCAACCGCGATACCGAACGCCTCGCTCAGGCAGTCATCCAGGCCCCGCGCGACGAGCTCGGTCATCTCATAACTGCGCATCCGCTGGGTGGCCATCCAGTCCAGCGTCTCGGGCTCGGGCCAGTAACCCCGCAGGCCGATCTGCAGGAAGCGGTCACCGCGCACCGCGCCGGACTCGATCAGGCGGCGCATCGGCGTGCCATGCCCGTACAGCGAGCCGAACTGGGTGTCGCCGGTGTCGGCGTGCGCGTCGAAGTGGATGACCGACAGCCGCCCCCAGCCGACATGGCGGGCCACGCCGGTGGCGTCGGGGTACGCGATGGTGTGGTCGCCGCCCAGGATGACCGGGATGGCGCCGCCCTCGGCGGCCCGCTTAACGGCCTCCTCCAGGCGGCGCAGCGACAGCTCAGTGTCGCCGGACGGCATCTCGATGTCGCCCGCGTCCGCCACCCGGAGCTCGGTCAGCGGATCCACCCCCAGGGCCAGGTGCGGCCGGGACCCGTCGTGGGGCAGGTAGTCGGTGAACCGGATGGCCTGCGGGCCGAACCGCGCGCCGGGCCGGTGTGAGGTCCCGCCGTCGAACGGCGCGCCGATGATGAGGATGTCCGTGCCCGCCCAGGAGGACGGGTCGGCCAGCTCCGCCCGCGGCACGCCGAGGAACGTGGCGTCCGGTCCGTACATTCCGCCCAGCCGTGCCATGGCTTCTCCCCGTTCATCCGTGCGCCGTTGCCGCGCCAGTATGCCCTGCCGGGACCGGGCCGGCCCAGGCCGTCAGTCGCAGGCGTGATGGTAGGGCTGGTACCCGGCGGGCGGCGCCCCGATCAGGAAGCCGGGTCCCAGCCGGCTGACGAACAGCGTGACGGCCCAGTACGTGCAGCCGGTCACCTGGGCGCTGGGCCTGGCCGGCTGGGTGCTGGTGAACGTCACGGTGACGGCCAGCCGGTGTCCCGGCGCGGGCGCGATGCCGGCCAGGCTGGCGTTGTAATCCCGGGTCGACCGGTACCGGGTGGTGAACGCGGCCCCGCTGAGCTGGTGCCGCACGCTGGGCAGGAACGTGCCCGCGTACTGCCGGAAGTTCAGCGCGTTGATGGCCGTGAAGTAGGCCGCCAGCAAACCGTCCACCCGGCTGGCCGCCGGGCTGCGCTCCAGCCCGGGCGCCAGCAGGACGGGGAACCCGGAATCCGGGCGGCGCGGCGCGGGCCTCGCGGCGGGCTGGCCGCGGCGCGAGGCCGCGGTGCTCTGGCTGGACAGCCGGGCGCCGGGGGAGGCGGTCTGGTGCTGCTGGCCGAACGCGGCCCACGCGGTCAGCGCGCCGGCCGCCGCGATCACCGCGGCCAGGATGGCGCTGGCCATCTGGGCCCGGCGCCCGGCCGGTGCATGCCGCGGATCGGCTGACGGGTAGTACAGCCGCCCCCCGTGACTGGCCTGGCCCGGGCCGCTGTCCGGGGCCGGGTCGCCGATCAGCAACGGCAGCACGCTGGTCTCCGCCTCGCCGCCGGCCAGCCAGTCGCCAGGGGGTTCCGGGCCGCCCCAGTGCGGATCGTCCGCCCACCACGGGGCGGCCTGGCCATCGGGCGGCTCGGGCGGATCGAGCGGCGCTACGCACCGGGTGCAGTAGCGCTGCTGCCCGGTGGCCACGTTTCCGCACCTGGTGCAGACTCGCATGACGATCCCCTTGCTGGCCGTCCGTGCTCGTGATCAGAGCGTGCCGGTTTCCCGGGTCATGCCGGCCTTCACGGGCTGGTGGCACTCACTGGCCGGGCTGGAGGGGAAAGGTACGCGAAACGGGCAGTTGGCGCTAATAGCCACGCTGTCCCCGCTAAGCATGCCTGGCCGGCTGGGTCGCGCCGGTAGCGCCCGGGTCTCGTACCGGTATCGCCGCGCCTGGCCCGCGGCCGGCCTGGCAAGATCGGATCGTGCCTGGACGTGCTGCCGACCTTGATGAGCTCGATGAGCGGATCGTGGCCGCGCTGGTCGAGGATGCCCGGGCCAGTTACGCCGACATCGGGTCCCGGGTCGGGCTGTCCGCGTCCGCGGTCAAGCGGCGGGTGGACCGGCTGCGCGCCACCGGCGCCATCACCGGCTTCACCGTGACCGTGGACCCGGCCGCGCTCGGCTGGACCACCGAGGCGTACGTGGAACTGTTCTTCCGCGGCCGGACCCCGCTGAGCAGCATCGGGGCCGCGCTCAGCAAATACCCCGAGGTGACCGGCGCCGTCACGATCACCGGGGAGGCCGATGCGCTGCTGCACATCCGGGCGGCCGACGTGCAGCATTTCGAGCGGGTGGTGGAACAGATTGGCGCGGAACCGTTCGTAGTCCGCACCCGCAGCGTGATTGTGCTCTCCCGGCTGGTCAGCCGGACCGACATCCAGCCACGGGGCGATGGCGCACGGTAAGCGCGGATCGCTGGCTGGCCGGCCGGGTCCGGAAATTCGGCCCGAATCCGTAATAAGGCCCGCGATGGCCAGGTCACGCCGCTACAGTCAAGCCCATGCCTGACTCTGACCTGGACCCGTCCGGCAGCACCGCGCAGTTCCGCGCGTTCGCGGACGGGCGTGCCGGTGCTGACTCCGCGCCCTGGCAGATGCGTACCTCCCGCAACCGGGTGGCCGTCCTCGCCGCGGCCGTGATCGCCGTGGCGGTGGTCCTTTTCCTGATCGCTCTCCTGGTCATCTAGCCGGGCGATTTCCCCCCGGCAGTGCTTTCCTTGCTACATATTTGCCCGGGCTAATGCGTGGCTAGCTAAATCCCCGCGGATTATGGCCGTATTCTGCCGTGCAGCAGGACCATGCTGCACTATGGTGCGGCCTATTTCTGGTTACGGGGGATATACGTGCGAATTCATGTGCCCAGGGCGCTACGGCGCCCAGTCTGGCGGCCCGCGCTGATATCGGCCGCGGTCATCGTCATCGTCGCCCAGCTGGCCCTGGCCGGGCCCGCCTCGGCCACCCGGGCCACCGGTGCCGCGGCCCAGCGCCGACCGGCCGCCGCCGGGATAGCGCCGAAAGCCACCAGCGAGGTGGATTGCAACGGCTGGAGCCCGAAGTACAAGCCGGTCCGGCCCGCCATGCGCGCGCTGTGCGCCGACCCGGTGCTGCGCAGGCCAGGAAAGAAAGCGGCCCGGTTCACCGACAATGGCTGGTACGTCGGGCATGACGAGCCAAGTGTCAAATTCATCTCGCAGGCACCGGGTTCTGGCAACACGATGACCTATTTCATGAAACTCCCGGTCGACCCGCGGCGGGCGCCCACCGCGTCCGGCAGCGTGACCAGCTACGGGGAGCTCAGCGTGGCGCCCTGGTTCGGGCTGCCCATCTGTGACCCGCGGTCCTACCCGCAGAACCCGTGCACACCGGACAGTGACCGCAACATCGGGACGAACAGCACGGGCGCGGCCGGGTCGGCGCTCATGGAGCTGCAGTTCTACCCGCCCGGGTTCACCCCGTTCCCGGACAGCGAGAGCTGCAGCGCGACCCGGTGGTGCAGCGCGCTGACCATCGACAGCCTGGAGTGCACGTACGGCTTCGCGAAGTGCAACAACAACTGCATCGAGCCGGTCAACGCCGCGTTCCTGCAGACCAACGGCATCCCGGCCGGCCCGCCCGGGCCGCAGACGGCCACCGTGGCGTCCATGCTGGGCAACCGGAAGACGCTGAAGCTGAACCCGGGTGACGTGCTCAAGGTGTCCATCAGCGACCCGCCGTCCGGGCTGACCACGGTGGTGCGGGATATCACCACCGGCCGGACCGGCTACATGACGGCGAGCGCCCGCAACGGGTTCATGAACACGTCGCTCACGAACTGCGACGGCCACCCGTTCACGTTCCATGCGGAGTACAGCACGGCCCGGCAGCAGAACCTGGTGCCGTGGGCCGCGCTGCAGGCCGGGGTGCTGATGGAGCAGGAAATCGGGCACTTCGAGAGCTGCGGCTCGGTGCGCTACCGGGATGGCTTCACGCTGACCGGGTCCGGGCAGTCGTTCCGCGACCGCCGGGTGTACCAGACCTGCATGGGCGGCGCGGAAGGGCGGCGTGCCCGGGGTGAGGGGCCGTGCCGGGCGCGCACCGATATCTGCAGGCATGCGGAGACCCAGGGCACCACGGGCCCGATAGCGTGCCCGACCCGGAATGCCGGCACCGGCCAGCTGTGCGAGTTCGCCGACGGCTACTGCTTCCCCAAGGGCAGCCGCCGGGTGCTGATCAACGGCCAGGCCGGCCCGGGAGAGCGCCCGGGTGGCGGGCTGTTTCGCCGACCAGTACCAGAACGGGGACCTGGACTTCGACGGCACCCCGTACCAGCGCGGCAGCTGGCCGAACGGGACCGCGAACCAGCCCACCCCGGTGAGCTACCTGGGCCCGTTCGACGCGGCCGGGCGGCCGTACCCGCAGGTGCAGTTCGAGACCGACATCGGCGGCTCGGAGTTCCTGTGCAACACCAGCACCGGGCTGAACTGCACCGCGCCGCCGCTGTCGGCGAAGTTCTACCCGTACTGGTCACTGGCCCGCCGGCAGAGCCTGCGCGGGGTGCCGGGGGCAGCACGGGCCTGCCTGTGGAATTTCGGGGCCACCATTCCCGGGCAGACCGTCCGGGACTTCGGCCGGGACGCCCAGTACGGCGCGCCCGACCTGTCCTTCTACGGCGGCACGCTGATCAGCGCTGTGCGGCCCAACCCGCAGTTCGCCGGGACGTGCCCCCGGCGGTGAGTTAGCCGGCCCCGCCCGGCTGGGCTCAGGCCCAGCCGGGAGGCCGGGCCGGGAGGGGCAGCCGGGCGCCGGTCACCTGGACAAGGCAGGATGAGCAGTCATGAGGGTCCGCCACGCCACGCCGCACCCGCCGGCCGCGCAGGACGAGGGCGAGGACGCGCACCGGCTGACCGCGCTGGAGGGCCTGGCCGCCCTCTCGCTCGACGCGCTCTCGTCGGTCGCCTACGGTCCCGAGGCGATCGTCATCGTGCTGGCCGCGGCGGGCGCGGTCGGGCTGAACTACACGCTCCCGGTCACGCTGGCCATCGTCGTGCTGCTGGTCGTGCTGGTCATCTCGTACCGGCAGGTGATCGCCGCCTTCCCGGGCGGCGGCGGGGCGTACGCGGTGGCGAGCCGGCACCTGGGCCGGACGCCCAGCCTGATCGCCGCGCGCCTCGCTCACCGTCGATTACATCCTGAACGCCGCGGTCGGCGTCTCGGCCGGGGTGGCCGCGCTGACGTCCGCGTTCCCGCACCTGTACGGCGCCCGGGTGTGGCTGTGCCTGGGCGTGCTGGCGCTGATCACCGGGATCAACCTGATCGGGGTGGCCGAGTCGGCCCGGGTATTCATCGTGCCGACGATCCTGTTCATCCTGGCCATCGCGATCGTCATCGTCAGCGGGCTGCTGCGTTCCCACCCGGTCGTCTCGTCGCTCGGTCACCTGCCCTCAGTCACCGAATCGGTCGGCATCCTGCTGCTGCTCAAGGCGTTCGCCTCCGGCTGCTCGGCGCTGACCGGGGTGGAGGCGATCGCGAACGCGGTGCCCGAGTTCAAGCGGCCGCGCGCCCGGCGGGCCCAGCACACCGAGATGATGCTCGGCATCATCCTCGGCCTGATGCTGATCGGCATCGCCGTGCTGATCAAGAAGTTCCATACCGAACCGTCGGCCACCGAGACGACGCTGGCCCAGCTCGCCCTGGCGGGCGTTGGGAAAAATGTGCTGTTCTATGCCATCCAGCTGATCACCACGGTGCTGCTGGCGCTGGCCGCCAACACGTCGTTCGGCGGGCTGCCGGTGCTGGCCAGCCTGCTGGCCAGGGACAACTTCCTGCCGCACATGTTCGCGCTGAAGGCCGAGCGGCAGGTGTTCCGGTACGGGATCGGCGTGCTGGCCGTGGCGGCGGCCGCGCTGCTGGTCGTGGCCCGGGGCGATACGCAGGCGCTGATCCCGCTGTTCGCGATCGGGGTGTTCGTCGGGTTCAGCCTGTCCCAGGTGGGCATGGTGCGGCACTGGCACGAACAGCACAGTGACGGCTGGGCCGGGCGCGCGTTCATCAACGGGCTGGGCGCGGTGCTGACCACGGCCGCGCTGGCCATCGAGCTGGTCAGCAAGTTCACCGAGGGTGCCTGGCTGGTCGTGGTGGTCATCCCGCTGCTGGTGTGGTTCTTTACCCGGATCCACCGGGCCTACGACCGGATCGGTGTCCAGCTCGGCATCGGCCAGACACCGGAGCCGCCGGAGCGGATCCCGGCCCTGGTGGTGGTGCCGGTCTACGGGCTGTCCCGGCTGACCCGGGAGGGAATCTCCGCGGCGCTGTCGCTCGGCGACCACGTGGTGGCCATCACGGTCTGCTACGACGACCCCGACGACGAGGCCGACCAGCAGCATCACGCCAGTTTCGATGCGGCGTGGCAGGCGTGGGATCCGGACGTGCCGCTGGTCACGCTGCACTCCAAGCGCCGGTCGCTGGGCCCCCCGGTGGTGCAGTTCCTGCGGGCCAAGGAGGAGGAGGACCCGCACCGGCGGATCGTGACGCTGATCCCGGAGGTGCAGCCCGAGCACTGGTGGCGGTGGTTCCTGCACAACCAGCGGGGCGCCGTGCTGAACCGGGCCATCACCAGCGGGACCGAGAACGTGGTGATCTGCCGGCTCCGGTTCCGGCTGGCCCATCTCGCCCCGGACGAGGAGGCGGGCGCCGCCCCGGCCGGCCGGGCCTGAGACGATAGCGACGGCCCTGCCCGACACGGCCCCTGCCCAGCCAGGCCCACCCGCAGCACCGGAGGACGCGTGCCCATCCGCGACGAGACGATCGGCGAGTTCCTGGACCAGCTCGCTGGGCGGGTGCCCGCCCCCGGCGGCGGGGCCGCCGCCGCGCTGCAGGCCGCCCAGGGCGCGGCCCTGCTGGGCATGGTGGCCAGATACACCACCGGGGACAGGTACGCCGAGCACCAGGAGACCATCAGCCGGATCATCACCGAGGTGGACGAGCTGCGCGCGATCGCGCTGCGGCTGGCCGAGGCGGACGCGGACGCGTTCACCGCGGTGATGGACGCCTACCGGCTGCCCCAGTCCACCGACGAGCAGCGGACGGCGCGTTCGGCGGCGGTGAGCCACGCCCTGGCCAACGCGGCCTGGCCGCCGGCCCAGGTGATCAGTGTGGCCGGGATGGTGGTGGACCTGGCCGAGGCGCTGGCCGTGATCGGCAACCGCAACGTGATCAGCGACGTGGCGGCGGCCGCCGAATCGGCCCGCGCCGCGGCGGCCACGGCCCGGGTCAACGTGGAGGTCAACCTGGCCGGCATCGCGGACGAGCAGGCCAGCCTGGACATGATCGCCGAGACGGGCAAGGCGGAGGACATCATCACCCGGGCCGGCCAGATCACCGCCGTCATCCGGGAGCAGATCCGCGGCTGAGCCCGGGGAATGTGGCGCCCCAGGTGAACCGTTGCTGAACTGCGGGAACTATAGGAACATCTCGCCATGAGGAACACGTAATGCGGCTGCTGCTGATCGGCGCGCCCGGCGCCGGCAAGGGCACGCAGGCGGAACGGCTGGCCCAGCGGTTCGGCATCGCGCACATCTCCAGCGGTGACCTGCTGCGCCAGCACGTCGAGCAGCAGACGTCCCTCGGCCGGCAGATCAAGGCCTACCTGGACCGGGGCGATCTGGTGCCGGACAGCTTCGTGCTGGACATGCTGCGCAAGCCGGTGGTCGCCGCGGCTGAGGCGGGCGGCTACGTGCTGGACGGGTTCCCGCGCACGGTCGAGCAGGCCCAGGTCTCGTTCCGCACCGCCCAGGCGCTCGGCGTGGCGGTGCAGGCGGCGGTGCACCTCGACGTGCCGCGGGCGGAGCTGGTCCGGCGGCTGCTGGCCCGGGGCCGCGGCCAGGACGACACCGAGGCGGTGATCGAGCGCCGCCTGCAGGTGTACCTGGACCGGACCGTGCCGCTGCTCGAGTACTACGCCGGCCGGGAATGGCTGTTCACGGTGGACGGCGCTCGGCCACCCGATGCCGTGCACGAGGAGATCGTGGCCCGCCTGCAGAAGCTGTCCACGCTCGCCTCCGAGATCAGCTGACCGCAGCTGATAATCTGGCCGAGTTCCTCGGCGCCCGGCTCGGCACGCTCGATGCGAAGCTGGCCCGGGCGGCTGGCCTGCGCTGTGCGTTCATGACACCGCCGGCCGGGACATAGCCGGGCGGTTCACCGTTCTCCGGCTGCCCGCACTACCCAGGCCACGCCGGACCGCGAGCCGCTGAGCAGCTCAGTGCGCGGCGGCCGCGATGGCTATCCCGGCCGCGATGAGCAGCAGCCCGGTGGTGAGGAACGCCCGGTCCGCGGTCCGCCCCCAGCGTCCGTAGACCAGCACGTCGTCAGGATCGGCCGGGTCGTACCAGATGAGCACCTTGTCCCCGGGCCGTGGCGAGCCGGCCCGGCGGCGCGGTACCGGGCCGATCCGCTCGACCACCCGCCCGTCGGCCAGCGTGTACTGCAGGATGGTCCGGCCCGGCGGGTCGGCGGGCGGCTGGCCGGCTGGTACCGGCTCGGGCACGGCCAGCGCCCAGGCCGTCACGCCGTCCCGGCGCAGCCGCCGGACCCGGTGCAGCCCGGACAGGCCGGCCAGCGCCGCGACGCCGCCGGCCACCGCCAGCCAGATCCCGAACAGGATCAGCATCTGGTCTGCTCGGCGACCAGCACGGCGTGTACCCGCTCCAGGCTCTGGCGGCGGCGGAACTCCAGTTCGGACCCCTCCTGGCGGACCGGTGCGACCGACGCCTGGCCGGTGCACCACTGTGCCAGCAGCGGCAGTGACCGCTGGTCACCGCGGTCGAGCGCGACCAGCAGGGTGGCCGCCTGCCGGGGGTGGGCCGGCCAGCCGACCTGGAGCAGGACCAGGGACTGCCGGTCCGGCTCCGGGATGACGGCCTGCACCCGGAGTTCCGGCCAGTCAAGCGCGGACACCGGTTCCGGCGTGGCCAGCTTGTCCGCCAGCGCCTGCATGTCCAGATTGCCGATGTGCACCAGGCAGGCGGCCCAGGCCAGCCCGGCGGCCATCAGCACGATCACGCCAGCCAGCGCGGCCGCGATAATCACACCTCGACAGTAAGCTCGGCAGGCCCGGCTGTCATCACGCGCATATGCAGCGCATATGGATATGGCCGGCCGCTCGCGGGCGCGGGCCGGGCTGTCTTGGCAGCCACCCCGCCGCGGTCTAGTCTCGTATCTAGGTGAGCCGGGAAGCCTGGTCGGCGCAATATACATAGCCGCCGCAGCCAAGCCCAGGAGCGCGCCATGACCACCAACCTCGCCGCCACCTCTCAGCCCAGCGCCGCCGCCGACGAGCCCGCCACCACCGGTGCCCCGCCCGCCCGGCGGCAGCCGCACACCAGGCTCGCGCCGCGCCGCCCCTGGCTGGTCGGGGCGTTCCTGCTGGCCGGCGGGGCGCAGCTGATCATCATCTCGGCGCTGCTCAGCGTGGATCCGCTGGCGGTGACCTGGTGGTCCCTGCTGCTGGCCATCGCGCCCGCCCCGCTGGCCGCGGTCGCGGCGTTCGCCCCGGCCGCGCTGGCCCGGGTGGCGGCGGCCGCCGCCGTCGTGGTCGTGGCCGCCGGCCTGGTGGGCGGGATCCTGCATATCGGCCTGGTCTTCCTGCCCGCCCTAGTGCTGCTGGTCATCGGCAGCGGTGATCTCTGGCGGCAGCGGCATATGCAACCCGCGTGAAGCCGGCCCGGATCCGCATAGATTTCGTCAGGATCCAGGTTCGATCCGGGCCCAGCAGGTTACCTGGATAGTGACTGTGAACGTGTTGTGAGGAAGGAAGTTCGATCATGTCCGGCCCGCGTCGGATCATCATTGGCGCGAACGGCTCCCCGGGCAGCATCCGGGCGCTCCGCTACGCGGAAGATCTGGCTCAGTTCAGCCACGCCATGCTCATACCGGTCATCGCGTGGACGCCGCCCGGCGGGGAGATGGCCGACCGCCGTGCGCCCTCGCGCGAACTGCGCCGCGCCTGGTCCGAGGCGGCGCGGAACCAGTTGCGGGCCGCCCTGGAGGCGGCCTGGGGTGGCTTCCCGGACGGGCTGAACGTCCGGGCCATCATCGGGCGCGGCGAGCCAGGCCCCGTCCTGGTCAACGTGGCCGACTCCGCCGACGACCTGCTGGTGCTCGGCTCGGGCCGCCGGGGCCTGCGGTCCTGCCTGGTCAGCGGCCGGGTGACCCGGTACTGCGTGCGGCACGCCGAGTGCCCGGTGCTGGCCGTGCCGCCGGCCGTGCTGGGCGGCAGCAGCGGCCTGCGCGGCTGGGCGTTCCGGCACCGCGAACTGACCCTGGACCGGGCCATGCGCGACTGGGGCCAGACGGCGGCCTGATCACCCCGGTGACCGGGCCCGGGCCAGCCAGGGCACGCTGGCCTGCCCGAACGGCTCGCGGCGGGCCGACACCGCGGCGACCAGCCAGTCGCAGGTGGCCCGGGCCTGCTCGATCAGCCCGGCCGGGTAGCCGAGCTGGACCTGGTGCTCGGCGAACTCGTCTTCGTCCCAGACCGCCACCCGGCCGTCCCAGTACCGGACTACGTCCAGGTCGAGGTCGACCATCGTGACCTGATCCGCGCCGGTCACCGGGCGGGTCGTCACGTCGGCGTAGATGTCCAGGTCGCCCTCGACGTTGAAGCACGCCGTCCAGCAGCCGTCGGCCGGCACCAGCAGCACGAAATCCCGCGGCTGAAGCACGGCCGGCTCCGTGCCCCGCTGCAGGGTGATGCCCTGACGGCCGAACAGCCACCGGCCATGCTCGTCGTGGCCCAGCTGCTCCATGACGAAATGCCAGTGCCCGATGCCGCCCCATTTGGTGTAGCGCACCTCGATCCGGTCCCGGTTCACCGGGGCAGCGTACCGGGCGCTACCCCGGTTCCCCGTCCGGGCTGGGCTGGTACCGGTAGCCCATGCCGGGCTCGGTCATCAGCCAGCGGGGCCGGGCCGGGTCGGGCTCCAGCTTGCGCCGGAGCTGGGCCATGTACAGCCGGAGGTTCCCGGACGCGTCGGCATACCCCGGGCCCCACACCTCGGTGAGCAGCTGGCGCTGGCTGAGCAGCTTGCCCGGGTTGCGCAGCAAGACCTCCAGCAGATGCCATTCGGTCGGGGTGAGCCGGATGTCCGGGGCCCCGTCGCCGACCTCCGCCCCGCCATCGCTGTCCCGGATCACCCGTTTGGCGGCCAGGTCCACCACCAGGCGGCCGAGCCGGACCCGCGGCTCGCCGGGGGCCGGCCCGGCCCGGCGCACCGCGGCCCGCATCCGGGCCAGCAGCTCTTCCATGCCGAACGGCTTGGTCACGTAGTCGTCGGCCCCGGCATCCAGGGCGTCGACCTTGTTAGTGCTGTCGGCCCGCCCGGACAGCACGATGATCGGCGCCTGGGTCCAGCCGCGAAGGCCCTCGATGACCTCCACGCCGTCCAGGTCGGGCAGGCCGAGGTCGAGGATCACCAGGTCGGGCGGGTGCTTTGCGGCCGCCGCCAGCGCCTCCGAGCCGGTCGCCGCCACGTCCACGTCGTACTGCCGCACCCGGAGGTTGATCCGCAGCGCACGCAGGATCTGCGGCTCGTCATCGACGACCAGAACACGGGTCACCTGACCAGCCTGCCAGGTTCACACCCCATCCGGCCCGGAACCCCCCGCGGCGGGCAGCGCGGCATCCTGCCGTTCCCGCTGGCCGGGCTCGCCGGCGGCGGGGCCGTCCGGCGTGGGCGCGGCGGGCAGCGACAAAGTCATGGTCATCCCGCCGCCCGGCGTCTCCTCCGGTTCGAGGGTGCCGCCCATGGCCTCGGTGAGGCCGCGGGACAGCGCCAGGCCGAGCCCGACGCCGGTCGTGTTGTCGGTGTCACCGAGCCGCTGGAACGGCACGAAGATCCGGTCCCGCTGCGACTTGGGGATCCCCGGCCCGCGGTCCACCACCCGCAGCTCGACCCAGTCCCCGAGTGAGCTGGCGATCAGCAGCGGCGGCGGCCGGCCGGGGAGTAGCGCAGCGCGTTCTGGGTCAGGTTCACGATGACCCGTTCCAGGATGCCGGGGTCGACCCGGACCGCGGGCAGCGAGTCCGGGATCTCGACCGCCACCATGTGCCCCACCGCGCCAAGGTCGTCCAGGGCGCGGGCCACGATCTCGTCCAGCCCGGCCGGCCGGGGGAACACGGACAGCGCGCCGGCCTGCAGCCGGCTCATGTCCAGCAGGTTGTCCACCAGGTGGGTCAGCCGGTCCAGCGACTCGTCCGCGGTGGCCAGCAGCTCGTCTCGGTCCGCCTCGTCCCACTGCACGTCGGCTGACCGGAGACTGGTCACCGCCGCCTTGGCCGAGGCCAGCGGGGTGCGCAGGTCGTGGCTCACCGCGGCCAGCAGCGCGGTGCGCATCCGGTCGGCCTCGGCGATGGGCCGGGCCGCTTCCGCTTCCGCGGCCAGCCGCTGCTGCTCCAGCGCCACCGCGGCGTACGCGGCGAACGCGCCGAGGACCCGGCGGTCCGAGGCCGGCAGCGCCCGGCCGCGCAGCGCCAGGGACATGGTCTCGGCCACCGGGATCTCCACGTCCGCGTCGCCCGGCCTGGTCACCGGCGGCTCGCCGGAGTGGGCCACCGCCCGCCAGCCGGCGTTCGGGCTGCGGGCCGCGGTGCTCTGGCTGCCCGCGCACTCCAGCAACGTGACCGACTGCATGCCGAACGCCTCGCGGACCCGGTCCAGCAACGCCTCGACGGCCCGCTGGCCGCGCAGCACGCTGCCCGCCGTGGTGACCAGCAGCTCCGACTCGGCGCTGGCCCGGGCGGCCTGCCGGGTGCGCCGGGCGGCCTGGTCCACCACTGTGCTGACGATGAGCGCCACCGCGATGAACACGCCGAGAGCCAGCGCGTTGTTCGCCTCGGCGATGGTCCACTGGTGCACCGGCGGGGTGAAGTAGTAGTTGAGCAGCAGCGACCCGGCGATGGCGACCAGGATGGCGGGCACGAAGCCGCCGACCAGGGCGACCACGATGACCGCGACCAGGAACGCGAGCACGTCGCTGGTCAGGTTGAGCTGGCCGCGCAGGCTGGCCAGGGCGAGGGTGAGCAGCGGGCAGAGCAGTGCGGCCAGCACGTAGCCCATCAGCTGGCGGCGCAGCGTGAGGCCGCCGCGAAGCCGGGGCAGGCCGCGGCCGCGGGCCATCCGGGAGTGGGTGACGATGTGCACGTCGATGTCGCCCGAGCCGCGGATGGTCCGCGCGGCCGACCCTGGGCCGGTGAGCACCGTGGCCAGCCACGAGCGGCGGCTCGCGCCCAGCACCAGCTGGGTGGCGTTCTCGGCCCGGGCGAAGCTGAGCAGCGCGTCCGGGATGCTGTCCCCGATCACCTGGTGGTACGTGCCGCCCAGGGATTCGGTGAGCCGCCGCTGCCCGGCCAGCGCGGCCGGGTCGGCCCCGGTCAGCCCGTCGGAGCGGGTCACGTGCACGGCGAGCAGGTCGCCGCCTACCGACCGGGCCGCGATCCGCGCCGCGCGCCGGATCAGCTGCTCGCCCTCGGGGCCGCCGGTCAGCGCGACGACCACCCGCTCCCGGGCCTCCCAGGTGCCGTGGATGCCGTGCGCCTCGCGGTAGCGCTGCAGGCCTTCGTCCACCTTGTCGGCCAGCCAGAGCAGGGCCAGCTCGCGGAGCGCGGTGAGGTTCCCGGTCCGGAAGTAGTTGGTCAGCGCGGCGTCGATCTTCTCCGGCGGGTAGATGTTCCCGTGCGCCATCCGGCGGCGCAGCGCCTCCGGGGTCATGTCCACCAGCTCGACCTGGTCGGCCGCGCGGACCATGGCGTCCGGCACGGTCTCCCGCTGCGGCACCCCGGTGATCTTCTGGACCACGTCGTTCAGCGATTCCAGGTGCTGGATGTTGACGTTCGAGATGACCTCAATGCCGGCCGCGAGCAGTTCCTGGACGTCCTGCCAGCGCTTCTCGTTCCGCGAGCCGGGCACGTTGGTGTGCGCGAACTCATCGACCAGGGCGATCTCCGGCCGCCGGGCCAGCACCGCGTCGAGATCCATCTCCTCGAACTCGCTGCCCCGGTACCTGATCTTCCGGCGCGGGATGATCTCCAGCCCGTCCAGCAGCGCCGCGGTGTGCTTGCGGCCGTGGGTCTCGACGAACGCGACCACCACGTCGGTGCCGCGTTCCGCGCGGCGGTGGCCTTCGCAGAGCATGTCGTACGTCTTGCCCACCCCGGCCGCGGCGCCCAGGTAGATGCGCAGCTGCCCGGGTTCCTGCTCGGGAATCTTGTCCCGCGCCGATACCGGTTCTTCGTCGCTCATCTGGTTCCTGTCCGTCCGCTGGTCGTCATTATCAGTGTGCCCCACCTGGGCAGACCCGGTCACGGCTGGAACCGGTAGCCCATGCCCGGCTCGGTCAGCAGGTGCTGCGGCCGGGCCGGGTCATCCTCCAGCTTCCGCCGCAGCCCGGCCATATGGAAGCGCAGGTAATGCCCCATCTGCTCGTAACCGGGCCCCCACACCTCGGTCAGCAGCCGGCGGCCACCGACCAGCTGGCCGGGGTGGTGGACCAGGATGTCCAGCAGCCGCCACTCGGTCGGGGTGAGCCGGACCGGCTCTCCGTCCCGGGACACGCTGCGGGCGGCCAGGTCCAGCACGCAGGAACCGATGATCACCCGGCTGCCGGCCGGTACCGTGTCCTCGCGGCGCAGCGCGGCGCGCAGCCGGGCCAGCAGCTCCTCCATGGAGAATGGCTTGGTCACGTAGTCGTCGGCGCCCGCGTCCAGGGCACCGATCTTGTCCCCGGACCCGGTCCGCCCGGACAGCACGATGACCGGGGCCTGAGACCAGCGGCGCAGCTCGCGGATCACCTGCACGCCGTCCAGGTCAGGCAGGCCGAGGTCGAGGATCACGGCGTCCGGCGGATGCTGCGCGGCCTCGGCCAGCGCTGGGCCGCCCGCCGCCGCGGTGAACACCTCATAACTGCGGGCCCGCAGGTTGATACGCAGCGCGCGGAGCAGGGCGGGCTCGTCCTCGACGATGAGAATGCGGGGCCGCACCGAAGATACGGGCGCGGGCGCACCGGTCTGGCTGTCCGGTGCGCCCGCGATGAGCTCCAAGATCGTCCTCCGTTCAGTGCAGTGGGTACTTCTCGTCCAGGGCCCGGTTGAGCAGCAGCACGTTCACCACGGGCTCACCCAGGAAGCCGAGCGTGCGGCCGGTGGTGTACTGGCTGACCAGGGCCCGGATGGCGGCCGGGGTGGTGTGCCGCGCCGCCGCGACCCGGTTCACCTGGATGGCCGCGTTGGCCGGGGAGATGTCCGGGTCCAGGCCCGAGCCGGATGCGGTCACCGCGTTGGCCGGGATCTGCGAGATCTTGACGTGGTCGAACGCGGCGATCTGCTGCTGCCGCTGCTTGATGAACTGGACCAGGGCCGGGTTGTTCGGGCCGAGGTTCGACGCGGAGGAGTACAGCGGGTTGCAGCCGTAGTTGTCCGGCCCGGTGCCCGTGACGACGTACTTGCCGTCCTTCTCGACCAGTGACCAGCCCACGATCGCGAAAGACGGCCGGGGCTGGAAGTACTGCGGCAGCGGGTTGCCCTTGGCGTCCACGAACTCCTGGCAGAGCAGGCTGGAGCCGACCACCCGGCCGTTGTAGCTGACCAGCGAGCCGTTGGCCTGGTTGTGGAACAGCCCCTGGGCGACGCCCCACATGAACACCGGGTAGATGAGCCCGGTGAGCACGGTGAACACCAGGAGCAGCCGGAAGGCCGCGATGTGCTGCCGGACGATGCTGGGAAGACGGTTCATGATCAGATCACCGGAATCCTGGAATGTACTGGACGACGAGGTCGATGGCCCAGATCCCGACGAACGGGATGATCAGCCCGCCGACGCCGTAGATCAGCAGGTTTCTGCGGAGCAGCGACGAGGCCGAGGCCGGCTTGTACCGCACGCCGCGCAGCGCCAGCGGGATCAGCGCCACGATGATCAGCGCGTTGAAGATGATCGCCGAGGTGATGGCCGAGGCCGGGCTGTGCAGGTGCAGGATGTTGAGCTTGGCCAGGCCGGGGATCACGCCCTCGAACATGGCCGGGATGATGGCGAAGTACTTGGCCACGTCGTTGGTGATGGAGAACGTGGTCAGCGCACCGCGGGTGATCAGCAACTGCTTGCCGATCTCCACGATCTCGATGAGCTTGGTCGGGTTGGAGTCCAGGTCGACCATGTTCCCGGCCTCCTTGGCCGCGGACGTCCCGGTGTTCATGGCCACCCCGACGTCGGCCTGGGCCAGGGCCGGGGCGTCGTTGGTGCCGTCCCCGGTCATCGCGACCAGATGGCCGCCCTCCTGCTCCTTCTTGATCAGCGCCATCTTGTCTTCCGGCGTGGCCTCGGCGAGGAAGTCGTCCACGCCGGACTCGTCCGCGATGGCCTTGGCCGTCAGCGGGTTGTCCCCGGTGATCATGACGGTGCGGATGCCCATCTTGCGCATCTCGGCGAACCGCTCGGCGATACCCTCCTTGACGATGTCCTTGAGGTAGATCACGCCCAGCGCCCGCGCGGTGCCGTTGGCCTTCTCCGCGACGACCAGCGGCGTGCCGCCGACGCCCGAGATGCTGTCCACCATCTGGCCCAGACCGGCCGGTGGAGTACCACCGTTGTCCCGGATCCACTGGGCGACCGACGAGGCCGCGCCCTTGCGGACCTGGCGGCCGTCGGCCAGGTCGATGCCGCTCAT
The DNA here is from genome assembly GCA_963834515.1 of uncultured Actinomycetes bacterium. Lineage (GTDB taxonomy): Bacteria > Actinomycetota > Actinomycetes > Streptosporangiales > Streptosporangiaceae > RYN-230. Next base: position 84,257 of record CAWICB010000010.1, read on the forward strand.
CCGGGTCTGCGCGGTGAACTCCACGAACTCGGCGCCCTTCAGTTCGCCCTCGTGCCGCTCGCGCAGCCCGTACTGGTCCTTGGCCAGCACCACGATCGACCGGCCCTCGGGGGTGTAGTCGGCCATGCTGGACAGCTGGGCCGCGTCGGCCAGTTCGGCCGCTGTCACCCCGTCCACCGGCAGGAACTCGGTGGCCTGCCGGTTGCCGATGGTGATCGTGCCGGTCTTGTCCAGCAGCAGCGTGTTAACATCGCCGGCCGCCTCAACGGCCCGGCCGGACATGGCCAGCACGTTGCGCTGCACCAGCCGGTCCATGCCCGCGATGCCGATGGCCGACAGCAGCGCGCCGATCGTGGTCGGGATCAGCGCGACCAGCAGCGCGACCAGGACGACCAGGCTCTGCCCATCGCCGGAGTAGAACGCCATCGGCTGCAGCGTGATCACGGCCAGCATGAAGATAATGGTCAGCGCCGCGAGCAGGATGTTCAGCGCGATCTCGTTGGGCGTCTTCTGCCGGGACGCCCCCTCGACCAGGGCGATCATCCGGTCGATGAACGTCTCGCCCGGCTTGGACGTGATCTTTACCACGATCCGGTCGGACAGCACCTTGGTGCCGCCGGTGACCGCGGACCGGTCACCGCCGGACTCGCGGATGACCGGGGCCGACTCGCCGGTGATGGCCGACTCGTCCACCGAGGCGACCCCCTCGACGACGTCGCCGTCACCGGGGATGATCTGCCCGGCTTCGACGACCACGAAGTCGCCCAGGGTGAGCCCGGTGCCGGGCACCTGCTCCTCGTGGGTATCGGTCTGGCCCGGCTGCCAGCCGACCAGCCGCCGGGCCACGGTCTCCTGCTTGGTCCGGCGCAGCGTGTCAGCCTGGGCCTTGCCCCGGCCCTCGGCCACCGCCTCGGCCAGGTTGGCGAACACCACGGTCAGCCACAGCCAGACCACGATGGTCCAGTTGAAGGCGGTCGGCTTGGCGATGGCCGTGCCGGTGGTCAGCACCGCGCCGACCTCGACCACGAACATGACCGGGTTCTTGAGCTGGACCCGCGGGTCCAGCTTCTTGAACGCGTCCGGCGTGGACCTCAGCAGCATCTTCGGGTCGAGGAAGCCGCCGCCGATCCGGCGGTGCTCAGGGCCGCCCGCCTGCTCGGGGGCACGGCCCCCAGTTTCCGGAGTGGTGGTGACGGACATCAGTGCAACCCCTCAGCGAACGGTCCCAGTGCGAGAGCGGGGAAGTAGGTCAGGCCGACCAGGACGAGGATCACGCCCACCACCATCCCGACGAACAGCGGTGTCCGGGTGTCCAGCGTCCCGGCGCTGGCCGGCACCGGCTGCTGCCGGGCCAGCGAGCCGGCCAGGCCGAGCGCGAAGATCTCCGGCGCGAACCGGCCCAGCAGCATCACGATGCCGCCGAGTATCTGATACCAGGTGGCTGATGTGCCCAGGCCGGCGAACGCGGAGCCGTTGTTGTTGGCCTCCGAGGCGAACGCGTACACGATCTCGGTCAGCCCGTGCGGGCCCGGGTTGAAGATCGCCTTCTGGCCGATCTTCGTGCCGATGGACAGCCCGGCCGCGGTCAGGATGATCACCGGCAGGGTCAGGAAGTACAGCGCCGCGTACTTCATCTCGGTGGGCCGGATCTTCTTGCCGATGTACTCCGGCGTCCGGCCGACCATCAGCCCGGCCACGAACACGGTGACGATGGCCAGGATCAGGATGCCGTACATGCCGGCCCCGATGCCGCCCGGCGCGATCTCGCCCAGTGCGATGTCGAACAGGGCGATGCCGCCGCCGAACGGGGTCAGCGAGTCATGGAAGCAGTTCACCGCGCCGGTCGAGGTCACCGTGGTGGACGCGGCGAACACCGAGCAGCCGGGCGTGCCGAACCGCGTCTCCGTTCCCTCGGCCGCGTGCCCGGCCAGTACCGTGGCCGTGCCGCCGACGCTGGTGTGCGCCTCGAACAGGCTGATCCCGCCGACCGCGGCCATCCAGATGATGGCCATGACCGCGACCAGCGCATAGCCCTGCCGGTTGTCGCCGACCATCTTGCCGAACGCCCGCGGCGTGGCGAATGGGATCAGCAGCAGGGCGAAGATCTCGAACCAGTTCGTGAACGGGTTCGGGTTCTCGAACGGGTGCGCGGAGTTCGTGTTGAACCAGCCGCCGCCGTTGTTGCCCATGTCCTTGATCCACTCTGAGGAGCCCACTGGGCCGCCCGGGATCGTCTGGTGCGCGCCGGACAGGGTGGTGATCGTGTGGTAGGCGTTGAAGTTGTCGATCGCGCCACCAGCGATGAGGATCAGGCCGCCGACGATAGACAGCGGGATCAGCAGCCGGATCACGCAGCGGGTCACGTCCACCCAGAAGTTGCCCAGCTTGTCGGTGCGGGACCGGGTGAAACCGCGGATCATCGCGATGGCTACCACCAGGCCGACTGCGGCCGACATGAACTGCTGTACCACGAGCCCGGACATCTGGGTCAGGTAGCCCATGGTCGCTTCACCGGCGTAGTTCTGCCAGTTGGTGTTGGTCACGAACGAGGCGGCGGTGTTCCACGCGGTATCGGGCGTCACCGCCGACATGCCCTCGGACAGTGGCAGGTAGTGCTGCAGCCGCTGGAAGGCGTACAGGAAGATCACGCTGACCGCGGAGAACGCCAGGATGCTCCGGACGTACGTGCTCCACTTCTGGTCGGCCTTGGAGTCGATGCCGATCAGCCGGTAGAACGCGCGCTCGATCCGCCAGTCCTTGTCGCTGGTGAAGATGTGCGCGATGTAGTTGCCCAGGGGGATGTAGCAGGCGGCCAGGGCGGCGAACAGCAGGGCGAACTGCAGCCAGCCCGCGCCGGTGCTACTCATCAGAACTTCTCCGGGAGGACGAGGGCCAGGAACAGGTAGACGGTGAGCAGGACGCCACCGATGAGGCCGATCCAGTTCTCAACGCTCAAAGCGCTCGACCCCCTTGACCAGAAGCCAGAGCGCGGCGAAAACCACGATGGTCAGTCCGATGTAGAACAGGTCCCACACGTCGCCCTCCTAGGCGTTCACTGCGTGCGCCGCTTGGCCGGCCGCCCGGCACGGGGGGAGACGGGCGGCGGGGGGGTGCCGGCGTGCACCGGCACCTTCCAGGTGGCCCCAGGGCGTAGCTGACGCTCTGGCGCTTCTCAGTGAAAACCCAGGAAAGGCAGGTAACTCCGGTCCAAACAGCTCCCATGCGCGGCGCCAGCGGTTCCTAACAGAACCCATGCGCCGCGGGCAGACCGGGTTGCTCGTGGGTGATCGGCGCTGGCGGAAGATCGTGACTAGATGCTGCTAGTCAACTACTCTAGGTCACGTAGAGGCCTTTCTTAGCTCTCCGCCACACCGAACGGGGACAGCAAATGAACCGAATCGTGCGCCGGGCTGGCGTGCTGGGCGGCTCGCTGGGGGTGGCGGGCGGTCTCGCGCTGAGCACCCTCCCGGCCGGCGCGGCTACATCGTCGAGCGCCGCCTGGGGCGCCGCCGCGACCGGGCCCGCCGTCATCAACCCGGTCGCCCTGGCTACGCCCCAGCACACTCCGGCAGTGGCCGCCCACGCGAAATACACCAACTTCCTGGCCACCGGGCTGATCGTGGACCGGGCCAGCCCGGCCACCTCGCACTCGCTGGTGAAGTCCCAGCGAGTGAACCTGGCTGCCTTCGGCGCCCCGGCCGGGAGCACGGTCAGTGCCAGCAAGATCACCTCCTGGTGCCGCGCGTCCGGTGACAACGCCTTCCGCGGGGCCAGCATCGCCGGTGGGTGGATGGACGGCACTCACCTCCCGGTCCACCCGGAACTCAACACCGTGCTGGTCATCAGGAACCGGGCCGGCAACCCCGTCGGGTCGGTCACCCTCAAGTGGCAGGGCGACATGGGCGGTCACCTGATGGCCATAGCGATCTACGTCTCACTCGGACCGGAGATCCTGGAGCTCGGCGCCGCCCAGTGCGGCCCAACGGTCGAGTAGCTCGCTGCGCAGGCCGCCCGCCCCGGGCTAGACGACCAGGTCGCGGACGCCGAGTTCGTCGGCCCGGGTGAGCAGGTCGGCCGGGTCGGCGTAGACCCGGTAGGCGCCGGCCCGTTCCAGTTCTTCCCGGCCGTAACCACCGGACATCAGGCCGACACCGATGGCGCCGGCCCGGCGCGCGGCCAGCAGGTCCCACACGCTGTCGCCGACCACGAACGCGTACCGGGGCTCCACGCCGAGCAGGGCCGCCGCGGCCAGGAACAGGTCCGGGTCGGGCTTGGCCCGGCGCACCATGTCCCGGGTGATCATGGGGGTGTCCTCGGGCAGCCCGAGCAGGCCCAGTGCGTGGCCCGCGGTGGCCCGCCGCCCGCTGGTCGCGATGGCCCAGCGGACACCGCGCTTGGTCAGCGCGTGCAGCAGTTCGGCCGCCCCAGGCAGCGCCCGGACCGTGTCCGCCTGTTCCAGGTAACCCTCCGCGTGGGCCTGCTGCAGCATCTCGATGTCCGCTTCGGACAGCGCCACCCCGGTCTCCCGGATCAGCGCGGACACGAACAGCCCGCCGCTCATCCCGATCCGGCGGTGGATGCGCCACACCGACAGCTCGATATCCAGCTGGGACAGCGCCCGGTGCCAGGCCATCACGTGCTGGTACACGCTGTCGATGAGCGTGCCGTCCAGGTCGAACAGGAACACTGGGGTCGGGGGCTCGTGGTAGCTCACCGGAACGTTCATGGCACCAGTGTGCCGGGTCGGGGTGGCGGCCAGATCATCCGGCGGTGAACTCGCATTGTGCTTGCCGGCCGTTCTTGATGACTGTATGCTCCCACTCGATTACCCAAAGTCACCGGGATTTGCTCATTCTCCCAACACACCGAATGGGGACATTTATGAACCGAATCTTGCGCCGGGCCGTGCTGGCGGTCAGCTCGCTGGGGGTGGCCAGCGGGATCGCCATGACCGCCCTCCCGGCCAGCGCCGGCCCGCTGCCGCCGATCCATTCCTGGGGGGCCGAGGCGATGGGGCCGGCCTCGTTCCCCCCGGTCGCCTACGCGACACCCGGCCACACCCCGGCCGTGGCGTCCAACGCGAACTACACCAACTTCCTGACCACCGGCATGATCCTGGACCGGGCCAGCACGAGCACCGCGTACTCGCGGGTGAACTCCCCGCTGGTCAACCTGTCCTTCCTGCAGGCCACGATCCAGGCCGACCAGATCACCTCGTACTGCCACATCGGGCGCCGGGGCACATACGGCGGGGCCAGCATCTTCAGCGGGTCGGTGTCGCAGATCGGCGAGGAGCAGCTACAACCCGCTGACCAACCCCGCGCCCAACACCAAGGTGTCCGGAGGCGGGTTCACGGTCATCTTCAACAAGCAGGTCATCGTGAAAGGCCAGCTTCAGGTCACGGCGATCTACGTGCAGGTCCGGTCCCGAGAGGCTGTATCTCGGGGTCTCCCAGTGCAACGCAGACGACGACGTCGTCGGCTAGCTGGCTGAGCAGGCATACCCGGCCGAGGGTGCCGGCCCGCGGGGCCGGCACCCTCGGCATTGGATATGAGCACTGCGTGCGCTGTTCCGCCATCCCTTTCGTGACTTTAAGCTATGGTACGACTACCAAAGGTTAGATCGGCCGGGCCGGGTGTGGCGGGGGACAGCGATGAAACGGATGCTCAGCGGTGCGGCACGGACGGCCGGGTGCGTGGCGCTGGTGGCCGCCGCGGCGATGACGGGCGTGGCCCCGGCGGCCGCGGCCACCCCGATGAACGAGTCGTACGCGGTCTACGCGACCGGCCGGACGAGCACCCAGCCGGTAGGGCTGGCCTCGTACTCGGGCGGCTCCCCGGTGGTCCTGCCCAACGCCGACGCGGCCGGCCTGCTCGGCACCGGGCTCATCACTGATTCGGCCGGTGCGGCCAGCGCCGCGTCCCGGGTTCCCGGGCTGGCCGTAAGCCTGCCCGGCCAGGCCGCGCTGCACGCCCGGCTGGCCTCGTCCGCATGCCGGTACGACACCGGGGCGCGGCAGGTGTCCGGCACGTCGCGGATCGACCAGGGCCAGATCACCCAGGCCGGGCGGCACCCGATCGCGCTGCCGGCCAGCGCGCGGCCGAACACCCGGCTCGTCATCCCGGGGGTCGCTGTGATGATGCTCAACCGCCAGTTCACCGGGGGGCGCGGCACGCTGACCGTGGAGGCCATCCGGATCCGCCTGCTCGGCCAGCACCAGAAGCTGATCCTGGCCACCTCGGTGTGCGCCGCGGCCAACCTGGCCCCCGGCGACCGGGCTGGGTGGCCCGGCCATCCGGATCGCCCTGGGCGCCGCGATCCTGCTCGTCCTCGGCGGCGTGGCCTACCTGCTGAGCCGCCGCCGGCCCACCGCGGACACCTGACCGCCATCAGGCCACGGTGGGCGCCTGCCTGCTGTCAGCCCACCGCGCACACCCGGCCGCCATCAGGCCAGGCACCGCAGCGCCTCGCGCAGCGCCGGATCGAGCGGGTAGCCCGGCGGCAGCCGGCCCACGGTGGCCGCCACGAAGTCAGCCGGCGGCAAGCTCCGCGCTCATCGGGTCAGCCTGCACGGCTAGGCAGCGTTCGGTATATGAGATCTTGAGGGGCGAGTTCTGCTCGTCGAGCGTGAACCGGCCCACGCTGACCCGCCACGCGGTCCGGCCCGGCTGTTCCGCCGCTGCCACCGGCGCCCCCACGTCGTCGGCGTGCGTGGCGTAGTCGGAGCCGCAGCGCAACGCGCGCAGGCCAGCCGGGTAAGGGCCACCCGCGGTGAGCAGCGGGGCGTCCCGGCCAAGCTCGGTCAGCCGCTGCCGGGTCTCCCCGTTCGCCTCGCGCCACTCGGCCAGCACCTCGGCCGCGGGCAGCCCGCGGCGCTGCCGCACGCACCACTGGTTGAACTCGGTGAAGCCACCGCTGATGCCCGCGGCCCGGAGCATGGCCCGGAACCCGTCCAGGTCCCCGTTCAGGCAGGCGTGGTTGTACAGTTCCGCGCCGGCCAGGTGGGCCAGCACGTCCTGCACCGACCAGCCCGCGCAACGGCTCGGCTGGGCCCAGCCCGCCTCGTCCAGCCCGGCGAAGAAATGGTCGAGACGGTCCGCTTCCACATCGAATATGCCAAACGAATTGAGCCCGGCCAGTGCCGCTGCGTCCATGACCTGCCTTCCGGTGGCCGGCGGGAGCGTTGCCGCAGGCTAGTCAATCATTTCCGAGCTCATTTCCGGTGCACGCAACTGGGCTGGGCGGTGCGTCGCAAAACGGCCATTCTGTGCTGTGTGAGCGGCTGTGCGCCGCTGAGCGCGCCCGGCGGATCAGGCTGGCTTCTGCCCGGCGCCGACCAGGACCCAGAACGTGCTCGGGTCGGCTGGCACGTCAGCGGGGGAGGCGGGCCGTCAGTGCGGGATGTAGACCAGGCCGGGGTCTAGCAGTTCGAAGCCGTCGAAGAAACGGGGTATCTCCGCGTGCGACCGGATGTGCACGCCGGTGGCACGCTGCGGTTGTACACCGTCTCGGTGGTCCGGGCCTTCTCCGGCCGGCCGCGTGGCTCAGCCCGAGGTAGCTGCCGGATGCGAGCCCCGTGACTCGGGCCGCACCCCCGCTGAGTCCAAGTGGCCGGTGGCTGCCGGTGGCGGCGCTCACCTGCCGCCAGCGGCAGCTTGCTTTCCACGCTTGACGCCCCCGGGTGGCACCCAGTCCGACTGGCTGGCCATGAGCGTCTTTACTCCTCTTTTGCCCTAAACATTTCCGGTTACACCGGATCGTACGATCTGGGCAATGGGTTCCGGTGCCCTGCCGAAGCGCAGGAGAATGATCCAAAGGCCATTCCTGGCTCAGCTTTACCAGCCTGGCCGTTTCACGCCTGCACCACCGATCGTTTGGCGGCAACCGGGGCACGGTCACTGGTGGGCGCTAGCCCTGGCTTCCAGCGAGTCTCCCGCGGCTGGCCTGGGTGCATTCGTGCAGATAATGGGGCGGCTGGGCGCCGGGCCCGGGCTGGCTTCGGGGCTCCCGGCTGCGCCGTAATGAGCGCAGGCTTGTGGCATGGTGCAGCGGGTAGTCACAGTGAATGATGTGCCCGACGGGCATGTCGTCTTATCGAGTGCCCGGTCCGGATCTATCTCAACGATCGCGTAGACCAGCGCACAGGTGGTGGCGTTCTTGTTCAGGCCCTGGGTTCCCGTTTCCCCGTGTTGTCAAGCGCTCGGCGAGGGCGCCGCAAGGCGGTGGACTCCTTCGCGAGGCCAATGAGCTTCCTGGGTCAGGTTCGGCATGCGCCGCGCCTGGCCCGGCAGGCATCGCCGGGGTCGGCGTGCCCAGAGGAGTCGGGCGGCGTGGACCGGAGTTTCACATAATGCTGGAATCTATCCGATTGCCCTGTAAGTCCGAATCCGTTCTAACGCAGATGTTGCGGCGATCAAACTTTCCGTAAAGCAGTCATCATCTGGTCGGCGTCTTGTTATATCAAGGTGTCATCAGGGTTGGATACGCCGCAGTAACCTCTTGCGGCTTCTCCTTTGTCGCGATGGGAGGGACGCGGCCAATGGATGTTCGAGTTGTGCATAGCCTCGGTCGCCGTGCAGATTTCAGGAACTCTTCCTTACGCGTAGCATGCGCACCGTACTACGACCCGCAGCCCGTGTGGCCATAATGAAACGTGTCTGCCACGTGACCGCAGAGCGTGGCAGCGCCTCCGAAGATCATCAGTATCAGGTTAGGAGACAGCTCTAGCAAAGTTCGGCCGTAGTGCTAATGCCAAAGAATCACTAGAAAAGGCCTATTATGCGCATGCGCATTAATCGACTGGTTTATGTGTTCATCGGTGCCGCACTCGCCGTCGGCTTGACGAGCCACGTCAATAGCGGCTGTTAGCTGTGCAATGTCACTGATGCTATCGGACGGGTCACTGCCGGTCTAAGTTACCGTTCCGTTGCCATTAGGCCGCCATCTCCCGGACCGGGTCCCGCGTCTACCTGCTGTAAGGCCTTTTCGGGAGCCTCATGGTCATCTTCTGGATGCCCAGAACATCCGGGCCATCCGGGAGCGCGGCGACTTCCGCCAGGAGGCGCCGGGGTCGGGTCACCCAGCCGGGGAGCGGGCGGCTGGGTGACCCGACCCGACCTGGCAGCGCGGAGCCGAGTCGCATCATCTTAGCATCATGATGCGGTGATGCTAAGATGTCCTTATGCGGACGACCATTGACCTCCCGGATGACCTTCACAAGCAGGCCCTAGCGATCGCCAGGGACAAGTCACGGACGCTGAGTGAGACGGTTGCCGATCTGATGCGCCGTGGACTAAGACAGGGCAGTACCGAGGAACTATCGCGCAGCAAGGTCACTGGCCTGCCTGTAGTACACCTCGGCACCGTGATAACCACCGAGGACGTCCGTGCACTGGATGACGACGACACATGACTGTGCTGCTGGACGCCAACGTGCTGATTGCCCTGCTGGTCGCGGACCATGTGCATCACCGCTCGGCTGAGGCCTGGTTTGCGGACGGTACGGTCTCATTTGCCACCTGCCCTATTACGCAGGGAAGCCTGGTGCGACTGCTAGTCCGAGAAGGTCGCCCGGCCGAAACCGCCCGGGGTGTCGTCCGCGACGTGGCGGCTCATCCGCGCCACGAGTTCTGGCCCGACGACGTCAGCTACTCAGACTTGCCTACGATGGGCATCATCGGTCACCGGCAGGTCACTGACGCCTATCTGGCGTACCTCGCCCGCGCCCATCGTAGCCGCTTGGCCACGTTTGACGAGGGTATGGCCAAGCTGCATCACGACGTTGTGGATCTTGTCCCCATTGAGGGGTGATCTGGCCCGGCACCGCCAGCATGGGCCTTCCGGCACGAGAGCATAAGCAGGATATATAACTGCGTGATATAGTTCTCCGCGTGAATGCTACGCAAGAGGTCAGCCCGGGCACCGCCCCGCCCAGGCCGGGCACCGGTGCGAGCACTGGCACCGGTACGAGCGCCGCCCCGCCCATCGACCCCGCCGAGTTCTCCGCCGTCCTGGAGCGCCTGCTGTCCGCCTGGCGCCGGCTGTCAGTACCCGGTGAGCTGAGCCCGACTGCCGCGTTCACCCTGGCCCGGCTGTCCCGGGACGGCTCCAGCAGGCTGACCGACCTGGCCAACAGCGAGCACGTCACCCAGCCAGCCATGACCCAGCTGATCTCCCGGCTGGAGGCCCAGGGGCTGGCCGAGCGGTTCCCCGACCCGGCCGATGCGCGGGTGGCGAACGTCCGGGTCACCGCGGCCGGGGAGGCCCTGGTGGCCAGCCGGCGGGCGGCCCGCGCGACCAAGCTCACCGAACTGCTCGACCTGCTCACCCCACAGCAGCAGACGGCGCTGGCCCTGGCCCAGCCCGCACTCGACGCACTGGCCAAGGTGAGCGCCCAGTGAGCGCCCGCCCAGTGGGCGCCAGCACCACGGCCACAGCAACCAGGGGCAGCCCGTTCCACCAGCCCAGGGCGGTCTGGGCGGTCGCGTTCGCCTGCGTGATCTCGTTCATGGGCATCGGCCTGGTCAACCCGATCCTGCCCGCGCTGCGGGACAAGCTGCACGCCACCCCGGCCCAGGTCGAGCTGCTGTTCACCAGCTACCTGGTGGTGACCGCGGTGGCCATGCTGGTCACCGGCTGGGTATCCACCCGGATCGGCGCCAAACGCACCCTGGTGGCCGGTCTCGTCCTCATCGTGATCTTCAGCGCGCTGGCCGGGAGCTCGGGCGGCATCAGCCAGATCGTCGGCTTCCGGGCCGGCTGGGGTCTGGGCAACGCGCTGTTCATCGCCACCTCGCTGGCCGTGATCGTAGCCTCAGCCAGCGGCGGGTTCGCCGGGGCGATCATCTTGTACGAGACCGCGCTGGGCGTCGGCATAGCACTCGGCCCGCTGGTCGGTGGCGAGCTGGGCGCGATCAGCTGGCGCGGCCCGTTCTTCGGTGTCACCGCGCTGATGTCGATCGCGCTCATCGCCACGCTGGTGCTGGTCGAGAAGACGCCCAAACCCGCCCACCGCACGTCGATCCTGGACCCGCTGCGCGCGCTGCGGCACCGCGGGCTGCTCACCATGGGGCTGACCGCGCTGTGTTACAACTGGGCGTTCTTCACTGTGCTCGGCTACGCGCCGTTCCCGATGAACCTGGGCACCCACCAGCTCGGTTACGTGTTCACCTGCTGGGGCGTGCTGGTGGCCGTGTTCGCCATCTTCGTGGCGCCCCGGCTGGAACGCCGCCTGGGCGTGGCCAAGGCGCTGTACCTGAACCTGACCCTGTTCGCGATCGACGTGCTGGTCATCGCGCTGTACACGACCAACCGGACGGTGCTGATCGCCGCGGTGATCGTGTCCGGCGCATTCATCGGCATCAACAACACGGTCACCACGCAGGCGGTCATGACCGTCGCCCCGGTTGAGCGGCCGGTCGCGTCCGCGTCCTACGGCTTCATCCGGTTCATCGGCGCCGGGCTGGCCCCGTACGTGGCCGGCGCTGGCCGCTGCGTACAACGTCCACCTGCCGTTCTACATCGGCGCCGGGGTGGTGGTGGTCGGGCTCATCATCCTGTCCACCGGGCACCGGCTGCTCAACGTGGCCACCCCACAGGTGCAGGGCCGGCCAGCGCCGCGGACCACCCGGCCAGCGTCGCCGCCAGCGAGCCAGCCACCCGCCCGGCCGAACCCGGCTGGGTGCTGCTGGCCATCGACGGCTCGCCCGGGGCTGCCGCCGTCACCGGCCGGGCCGCCGCGGTGGCCACCGCCCGCGGCGTCGGGGTCGAGGTCATGCACGTCCGGGAGACCGACGTCGTGGACACCGAGGCCATCGAGCTGGAACCGGCCGAGCAGTCCGAACGCGTTGTCCACGAGCGGCTGGTCCAGCTCCAGGAACTGGGCGTGCCGGCCAGCACGTACCTGGTCGCCAGCACCGGAGATCACGCCGATGTGGGCCGGCTCATCGCCCGCCGGGCCCGGGATATCCAGGCCGGGCTGATCGCGGTCGGTGCGCCCACCGGCCAGGGCCCGCTGATGGCCGGGCCGGCGCGCTGGCCACTGCGCAGCTGGCCAGCGAAGCGCCCTGCGACGTGCTGGTCGTCCAGCCCAGCCCGGAGCTGACCACGGCTTTGCCGTCCGCGGACGCGGCGGCCCGCGCGGGTT
>CAWICB010000011.1:0-44215 GCA_963834515.1 uncultured Actinomycetes bacterium
AGACAGGAGGACGGCCACCGCATCCGGTCACCATGACCTGAAAGGGGGACGTGGTGACAATCTTTCTGCTGCGCAGGGTGCTGCAGTCGGTGGTCGTGCTCCTGCTGGTGACGGTGATTAGTTTTGCCTTGCTGCGGGCCATCCCGGGTAACCCGGCCATCGCCGTGCTGGGCCCGAACTCGTTCCGCAATCCGCTGGCCATCCGCCAGTTCGACCGGCAGTACGGGTTCGACCTGCCGTGGTACAGCCAGTACTGGCTGTGGCTGCGGCACCTGCTGGCCGGCAACCTCGGCTTCTCCTGGCGGCTGAACCAGAGCGTGGCCTCGCTGCTCGGCAGTTACCTGCCCAAGACCATCTTCCTGGTCGGCATCTCGACCATCCTGGCCCTGCTGCTGGCCGTGCCGATCGGCGTGCTCCAGGCCGTCCGCCGGAACAAGTTCGAGGATCACTTCTTCAACTGGTTCGGCACCATCTTCTACGCCATGCCGGATTTCCTGATCGGGATTCTGCTGATCATGGTCTTCGCGGTCAAGATCCCGCTCTTCCCGGCGGAGGCCCCGCAGGGGGAGAGCCTGGGCGTACTGTTCACCCACTTCGGCGCGCTGATCCTGCCCATCACCGCGCTGACCCTGGTCACGCTCGCGCTGTTCAGCCGGTACATGCGCTCGGCGGTGCTGGACAACCTGACCGAGGACTACGTGCGCACGGCCAAGGCCAAAGGCGGCAGTGAGCGGCACATACTGGTCCGGCACGTGCGCCGCAACTCGCTGATCCCGATCGTCACCCTGCTCGGGCTGAGCCTGCCCGCGATCTTCGCGGGGGCGCTGATCACCGAGGCGGTGTTCAACTACCCGGGCATTGGTTACCTGTTCAACCTGGCCGCGGACAGCTCGGATTACCCGGTCGAGCTCGGCATCACGGTAGTAGTGGCCGTGGCGACCGTCGTCGGGTCGCTGCTGGCCGACATCGCGTACGCGGTGCTCGACCCGCGGGTCAGGTACGTGAACCGCTGAGCTGGCGCGGCGGCTAGCTGCGGACCCAGTCCAGCCACGCGCCGTGGGCGTGGCACACGGCCAGGGCCCGGCCAGCGGGCGGGCCAGCTCCGAACGTGACCAGCCCCATGACGCTGGCTCCGGGTCCGGCCCCGGCTATCGCGGGCGGGACCGGGACGGGGCCGACGACCCCCGCGGTATCCACGCTGAGCCAGGCGAGCCGCTGACGGCGGGCCCGCCGGGCCAGCACGGCGAGAAATGCGTGCCGCTGGTCCACGCTCAGGTACCAGCAGGCCGAGCTGGTCACCACGACGACCGGCAGGGCCGGGTCGAACGTGCCGAGCGCCGCGTCCAGGTCGGTGACCATGTCACCGGGCATCACGTCCGGCGGGTGCTGGCGGGCCAGGTCGATGGCCGCGGCTGTCCGGGCCAGCCGCCCGGTGTCCGGCCACACGCAGGCCAGCAGCCAGCGCGCGTCATCGGCCCGGGTGAGGTCGACTGGTGCCCGGTCCAGGCCCAGCCGGGCGGCGATGACCGGCAGCCGCGCCGGGGCCGGCCGTGCAGCGCACAGCTGATCACCACCGGCGAGCCGGCCGGGCCCAGGCGGCCGGCCGCCCCGTAGTCGAGCCGGTACTGGTCGATCAGCAAGTTGAGCCCGGCGCTGCACCCGGCGTCCAGCAGGCCGACCGGCTCACCCAGCTGGTCCGCGGCGGCGGCGAGACCGGCGGCCAGCAGGGCCGCCCGCCCCGGTTCATTCGTCTGGGTATGCCGGGTGGCCAGCATCCGGCTCACGGCGGACCGCTGCGCCAGGCACACGTCACGGAACAGGGCCGGCGCCGGACCCGGATCGGCCCGGCCGGCGTAGATCTCAGCCAGCGGGCCGGCCCGCCCGCTGAGCGCGAGATAGTGCACCGCCGCGAGCAGGACGTTGGGCTGCTGCCCACTCGGCGGAGCGGCGGCGGCCAGCGCCAGCAGCTCGGGGTCGTCGGCCACCGAGCGGCAGATCGCCGCGTACAGCGGCGAGTACGCGCCGCACTCGTTCGCGCCGAAGTCCCGCCAGATCCGGCTGAGCCGCCCGCTGGCCGGCCCGGTAGCTACCTCCCGCACGGCAGAGAGCATGAACCACGGGCTGGCGTTGGTCAACGATTCCCGGGTCAGCGGCCGCGGCCGGCCCAGTGCACCGGGCCGGCACCTGGTGCACGAGGTGGCGCACCGGTCACAATCAACGGGTGACCACGCTACCCACGCTGACCCGCCGCCGCCTCGACCTGGCCGGGCTGGACATCCCGGCGCTGGACATCACCGGGACCGGGGACGGGCCGCGGCTGACTGTGCTGGCCGGTGTGCACGGCTGCGAATACGCCCCGATGGCCGCGCAGCGCAGCTGGGCCCGGAGCCTGGCCGCCCGCGAGCTGCGCGGCCGCATCCTGGCCATCCCGGTGCTGAACCAGCCCGCGTTCCGGGCCCGGACCCCGTTCGTGGTGCCCGATGACGGCAAGAACCTGAACCGGTGCTTCCCGGGGCACCCGGCGGGCAGCCTGGCCGAGCGGCTGGCCTACGACACGTTCACGAAGGTCATCCAGGGGTCGGATGCCCTGATCGACATGCACGCCGGGGACATGGTCGAGGCCCTGGAGCCGTTCGCGCTGTACGACGCGGGCCCGGCCGAGGCGCGGGCCCGGGACCTGGCCGAGGCCTATGGCCTCGGGTACGTCATCCGCCAGGAACCAGGGCCGGGCCGCGCCGTGGCCGGCACGACCAGCGCGGCGGCCGCCGAGATCGGGATCCCGGCCATCATCGCCGAGGCGGGCGGGTGCGGCCTGGTGGAGCAGGCGGCGGTGGACGCGCACGTGCGCGGCCTGAACCGGGTGCTGGCCCGGCTGGGCATGTCCGGTGACCCGGCCGGCCCGCCGGACGGCGACCGGCCGCCGCCCCGCTCGCTGGGCCGCTTCGTCTGGCTGCACGGCCGGCACGAGGGCTGGTGGGAGCCCGCGGAGCAGGCGGGCGGCGTGGTGACCGAGGGGCAGGTCCTCGGCACCGTCAGCAGCATCGACGGTACCGAGATCCTGGAGACCATCACCGCCCCGTCCGACGGCGTCCTGATCTTCGTGACCAGCTCGCCAGCCGTGGCCGCGGACGGGCTGCTGCTCGGCCTGGGCGCACGCTAACCCGCCGATCGCGACACCCGGCCCGCGACCTCCGGCCCGCTACAGCCTGGGCAGGCCCGGATACGCGCTGCGGCCGTACGGCCGGAAACGATCACGCGCACGTCACGGTAGCGTCCCAGCTGGGACTATCCGCGACCACGCCCCTAGACGGGTGCATCTCAGGCGTGCTGGGCTGTGTGCTAACGATTGCGTTCTGAGCGTCACCGGGGAGGAACCGCAGCCATGAGGTCAGCGCGGCGAATCACATCACGGTCCAGGTTCCACCGTCGGCTGCTGGCTGCAGCGGCGGCGGCGGCCACGCTGGCGCTGGTCGCGGCGGGCTGCGGCGGCAGCAGCGGCGGCAGCTCTACGTCGTCGGGGAACACCCCGGTCAAGGGCGGCACCGCCGTGTGGGCGGAACCACCGTCCAGCCCGCCGACGTACATCTTCCCGTACGTCGACAGCGCCAACATCAGCAACCTGAACCTGTTCGACTTCCAGTACCTGCTGTACCGGCCGCTGTACTGGTTCGGGCAGAACGGCCAGCCGGTGGTGAACCCCACGCTGAGCGTGGCCAACCTGCCGAAGGTGAGCGGGCGGACGCTGACCATCACGCTGAAGCACTACATGTGGTCCAACGGCACCCAGGTGACCGCGACGGACGTGATGTTCTGGCTGAACATGGAACTGGCCGAGCCGGACAACTACGGGGCCTACACCGGCTTCCCGAAGAACGTGTCGAACATCAAGGTGGTCAGCCCGACCATGCTGACCATGACCATGGACAAGCCGTACTCGCCGACCTGGTTCCTGTACAACGAGCTGAGCCAGATCACGCCGATGCCCGCGGCCTGGGACCGGACGGCCAGCGGCCCGAGCAGCTGCGCGACCAAGGTCAGCGACTGCGCCGCCGTGTACAACTACCTGAACGCGCAGGCCAAGGACGAGACCACCTACGCGTCGTCGCCGATCTGGAGCATCGTGGACGGGCCGTGGCGGCTCAGCTCGTTCAGCTCTGACGGGCACGTGACCTACGTGCCGAACAAGTCCTACTCCGGCCCGGTGAAGCCGAAGCTGGCGGAGTTCAAGGAGGTGCCGTTCACCACCGACGCCGCCGAATACAACGTGCTGCAGGCGCCAAGCTCCAGCACCAAGATCGACTTTGGCTACCTGCCGGATCAGGACGCGCCGGCCAAGCCGGCCAACGCCGCGGCCGGCAGCAACCCGCTCAAGGGCTATACGCTGGCCCCGCTGTACCCATGGGGCATCGACTACTACGTGATGAACTTCCAGTCCACCGTCTCCGACCACGCGGCCATCTTCAAGCAGCTGTACTTCCGCCAGGCCATGGCCTATCTCATGCACCAGTCGGCCATCGTCGAGGGCCCGCTGCGCGGGTACGGGGCGGTCACCGTGGGCCCGGTAGCCGCTACCCCGGTGACCAAGTGGCTGTCGGCCACGGGCAAGCAGGGAGACCCGTTCCCGTACAACCCGGGGAAGGCCAAGAGCCTGCTGACCAGCCATGGCTGGACCGTGGTCCCGAATGGCGTGACCACCTGCGCTGACCCGGCCAAGTGCGGTCCCGGGATCAGCAAGGGGTCGGCGCTGAACTTCAACTTCGCCTACGAATCCGGGGTCTCCTGGGTCGGGTCGGAGATGACCCAGCTGCAGTCCAACGCGGCGGCGGTCGGCATCAAGCTGAATCTCCAGCCCAAGCCGTTCGCCCAGGTGATCGCGGTGGCCGGCGGCAACTGTGTGGTCACCAAGTCCTCGTGTGGCTGGGACCTGGCCAACTGGGGGTTCGGCTGGTCATTCTCGCCCGACTACCTGCCCACCGGCGACGAGCTGTTCCAGTGCGGGGCGGTCGCGAACTCTGGCGGGTACTGCAACCCGACCAATGACGCGATGATCAACAAGACCCTGACCAGCTCTAACCTGCAGTACATGTACAGCTGGCAGGACTACCTGGCGCCGCAGCTGCCGGTCGAGTACCAGCCCAACGCCGCCTACACCCTGACCGAGGTGTCCAACAACCTCAAGGGCGTGCTGCCGCAGAGCCCGACGCTCAGCATCAACCCGGAGAACTGGTACTTCGTCAAGTGAGGGTGTTTGACGCCAACTGGATGCAGATCGAGGATTACCTGACCCGGGACGACCGGATCGTCCTGCCGACCGGCTCCACCGAACAGCACGGCTACCTGTCGCTGGGCACGGACGCCATCCTCGCCGAGCGGGTGGCGGCCGAGGCGGCGGAGCCGCTCGGCGTCCCGGTCCTGCCGGTCCTGCCGTTCGGCATGGCGCCCTACTTCGCGGCGTTCCCGGGCAGCATGAGCCTGCGGATCACCACGTACATCGAGGTGCTCCGGGATCTGCTGGACGGCCTGGCGGCGCAGGGCTTCCGCCGGATCGCCATCGTCAACGGGCATGGTGGCAACTCCCCGGTCACCGGGTTCATCCGGGAGTGGATCTGCCAGCCGCGCCCGGAGCGGGTCCAGGTGCTGTTCCACAGCTGGTACAACGCGCCGCAGACGGCGGCCGCCGCGGACCAGTTCGACCCCGATCAGCTGCACGGAGGCTGGGTGGAGAACTTCGCCTGGACCCGGGTGGCGGGGGCCGAACTGCCGGCTGGCGCCACGCCGGTCATCCCCCGTGACCTGGCCGGCCAGCTCGACCCGGAGCAGATCCGGGTGGCGGCGCCCGACGGCGTGCTGGGCGGCGCCTACGCCCGCCCGGACAGCGACATGCAGGCCGTCTGGGCGGCCGGGGTGGCCGAGGTCCGCGCCCTGCTCGAGGACGGCTGGGTCCAATGACGGACGGGCTGGCCGGGAAGACCGCGGTGGTTACGGGCACGGCCCACGGCCTCGGCGCCGCGATCGCCGAGGCGCTGCGCGGCGACGGCGCCACGGTGCACGGGGTGGACAAGGACCAGGCCGACCTCACCCGCGCCGACGAGGTACGCCGGTTCTTCGCCGGGCTTGGCGGCGTGGACATCCTGGTCAACAACGCGGGCGGGGTCTGCGGGCAGGTTGGCCACCCGGTGGAGGAGGTCACCGACGACGATTGGCGGGCGGTGGTCGACGCCAATCTGACCAGCACGTTCCTGTGCACCCGCGCGGCGGTGCCGGGCATGAAGGAGCGCGGCTGGGGCCGGATCGTCAACATCTCCTCGGGAGCTGGCCGCACCGTCAGCCTGACCGGGATCCAGGCCTACGCCAGCGCCAAGGCGGGCCAGATCGGGTTCACCCGGCAGATGGCGCACGAACTCGGGCCGTTCGGCATCACGGTCAACTGCATCGCGCCCGGCTTCATCCTGTCCAACCCGACCACCGAGCGGCAGTGGGCCAGCTACGGCGCGGCGGGCCAGGCCGAGCTGGTGCAGGGCATCGCGATGCGGCGGCTGGGCCAGCCCACGGACATCGCCAACGGCGTGCAGTTCTTCGCCTCGGCGCGGTCCTCCTGGGTGACCGGGCAGACCATCTCGATCGACGGCGGCCATGCTTTCCTTTGATCCCGACGACACGCGTTACGTGCGGGAGCTGGCCGAGTTCGTCGCCGTGCCCAGCGTCAGCCGGGACGCGAGCCCGGAAACGATGCGTTCGGCGGCGCAGTGGCTGGCCGGGCAGCTCGCGTTCGCGGGCGGGCGGGTGGTCGAGTCCGACGGCCATCCCGTCGTCCGGGGCGAGTGGCTGCACGCCGCCGGGGCACCCACCATCCTGGTCTACGGGCACTACGACGTGCAGCCCACCGGTGCGGCGGCGGAGTGGCTGACCCCCCCGTTCGACCTCACCGTGGACGGCGACGTGGTCCGCGGCCGGGGCGCCACGGACGACAAGGGGCCGGTGTACATCGTGCTCAAGACCGCCCAGGCGTTCCTGGCCCAGGAGGGCGGCCTGCCGCTCAACGTCAAGTTCCTGTTCGAGGGCGAGGAGGAGATCGGCAGCCCGCACCTTCCGGCGTTCCTCCGCGAGCACGCCGGGGAACTAGCGGCTGACCTGGTCATCTCCGCGGATGGCGCGATGTGGCGGCCGAGCGAGCCGTCGCTCGCGCTGGCCTCCAAGGGGCTCGTCTCGATGGACATCACCGTCGAAGGCGCCAGCACGGACCTGCATTCCGGGCGGTACGGCGGGACAGTGGCCAACCCGCTGCATGCGCTCAGCGAGATCCTGGCCAGCCTGCACAGCCCGGATGGCAGCGTAGCCGTGGCCGGTTTCTACGACGGCATTCCGGAACTGACCGCGCAGCGCCGGCGGGAGATCGCCAGTGTCCCGTTCGACGACGCGCAATACCTCCGCGAACTCGGCCTGGCCGAGGCGTACGGTGCGGCCGGGTTCAGCACCCTGGAACGGCTGTGGGAGCGGCCGACACTGGAGATCAACGGCGTGCACGGCGGCGGGAAGTACACCGTGATCCCCCATGTCGCGGTGGCCAACGTGTCCTGCCGCCTGGTGCCCGGCCAGGACCCGGACGCCGTGATCGAGGCGGTCGCAGCCCACGTCGCCGCGCAGCCGGCCACCGGCGTGCGCGTCACGGTGCGCCCGGACGAGGCCCGGGTGCCGGCCTACACCATCGCCGCCGATCACCCGGCCATCCGGGCCGCCGCCGCCGCGCTCGAAGACGTCTACCCCGGCCAGCACGTCCTGCTGGCCTGCATCGGCGGCACGCTGCCCGCCACCGCGCTGTTCGAGCGGGTGCTCGGGGCCAAGACGCTGTTCTTCTCGTTCTCGACCGCGGACGAGAAGCTGCACGCACCCAACGAGTACCTGCGCATCCG
The DNA here is from genome assembly GCA_963834515.1 of uncultured Actinomycetes bacterium. Classification (GTDB taxonomy): domain Bacteria; phylum Actinomycetota; class Actinomycetes; order Streptosporangiales; family Streptosporangiaceae; genus RYN-230. Next base: position 7,911 of record CAWICB010000011.1, read on the forward strand.
CCGGCTGCGCGAGGGCATGCGGGCGTGGGAGCAACTGTGGCGGCTGCTGGCCGGCGGCCCGCACCGGCTGGCCGCGGCCGGACAGCGGGGGCAGCGTGACTGATCGCGGCTACACCGCCTACTCCTACCTCACCGCGGGTGCGGACTTCGGCAGTTTCGAGCTCGCGCCCGAGTTCGGCCGGGTGCCGCCATACGCCGCCGGGCTGACCGCCGAGCAGCAGGAGCGAGCCCAGCGGCTGCTCCGGGACAGCCTCGTGATCAGCCTGCACGACCATCCGGCCCGGTTCCCGCTGCGGATGGAGGAGACCCCCGACTATTACCGCACTGGCCGGCAGCACGCCGGCTACGCCGGCCTGGCCGCATCGGGCATGACCGTGGTGTTCGACAACATGATGGACGGCACGGCCTGCGTCACCGGGAAGGCGCCGTGGCGGTGGGACGACATCATCACCGACCTTGGGATGCGCCAGGCCGACCTGGCCCACGCCAGCGGTGTGCTGACGATCCGCACGGTGGCGGACATCGACGAGGCGTACCGCTCCGGGCGGGTGGGCCTGGTCTTCGGGCTGGAGGCGGCGACGCCGATCGAGAACGAGATCGACCGGCTCGACGTGCTCTACGGCCTCGGCCTGCGCCAGATCGGGATCGCCTACTCCGACGCCAACGCGCTCGGCGGCGGGCTGGGCGAGGAGACCGATGGCGGGCTGACCGCGTTCGGCCGCCGGGCGGTGACCCGGATGAACAAGCTCGGCCTGGCCATCGACGTCTCCCACTCGGCCGACCGCACCACGCTCGACGTATGCCGGCACAGTGACCGGCCGGTGTTCATGACGCACGCCGGGGCCCGCGCGGTCTGGGCTACCCCCCGGATGAAACCCGACGACGTGCTGCGCGCGGTGGCCGGGACGGGGGGCGTGATCGGGATGTCGGCCGCCCCGCACACGACGCTGTCGGTGGCGCATCCCCGGCACACGATCGAGTCGGTCATGGACCACTTCCGGTACTGCGTCGATCTGGTCGGGATCGACCATGTAGCGTTCGGGCCGGACACGCTGTACGGCGACCACGTGCAGCTGCACCGGATCTTCGCCGGCCTGCTCGGCCTGGGCCGCGCCACCGGGGGGCCTGCGTTCGACCCGGTGCCCTACGTCGACGGGCTGGAGAACCCCACCGAGAACTTCAGCAACATCTGCGGCTGGCTGGTCCAGCACGGGTTCGGCGACGATGAGGTGCGGGCCGTGCTCGGCGGAAACGTCTACCGGGCGCTGCAGTCCGTCTGGATCGGCTAGCCACCGCTGGACAGCATGGCTGGGGCGCGCCGCTGGAACGCGAGGGCGTTCTGGACAAGGGTCGCCGCGGCGAGCAGGGGCAGGTCCGCGTGCAGCGGCGCGGAGAGCTGCAGCCCGATCGGGAGGCCGCGGGAATCCCACCCGCACGGCAGCACCAGCGCCGGTGCCCCGGTGACGTTGAACACGGCGGTGAACAGCCCCTCCAGCTCTCCCTCCGGCGTATCCACCGGCGGGGTGGTGGCCGGGGCGGTGAACGGGGCGGCCGGGGTGAGCAGCACGTCCGCATCGCGGTACACGTCCGCTGCGCGCGGCAGCAGCTCATCGCGGCGGCGGCAGGCGGCCTGGTAGCGGCCGTGACTGACCGTGGCGGCCGCGGCGAGCAGCCGGAGCGTTTCCGGCCCGTACCGCTTCGGGTGCTGCTCCACCTGGCTGCGGTGCACCTGCCACGCCTCCCACAGCAGGATGTCGTCGAACGTGCTGGCTATCTCGATCAGGGCCGACCCGTCCACCTCGGTGACCGGAAACACGTGGGCTAGCTGGTCAACCGCTACCTGCAGGGCAGCGGCGACGGATGGCTGGATCCCCGGGTGGGCCAGCTGCGGCTGGGCCACGGCCACCCGCAGCGTGGCCGGCGGGCGTACCGCCGCCTGGCCGGTGATGGCGGCGAAGACCCTGGTGGTGATCTCGACGTCGGAGCCGAGGATCCCCACATGGTCCAGTGCGGGCGCCAGCGGCTGGACACCAGCCACGTCGATGGCCCCGAAGGATGGCTTGAAGCCGACGATCCCGCAGTAGTGCGCGGGAATGCGGACCGAGCCCCCGGTATCGGTGCCGAGGGCCACCGGGCAAGCCCCCGCGCCGACGAGGGCGGCCGAGCCGCCGCTGGACCCCCCTGCGGTCCGCCCGGGGTCGAACGGGTTGCGGGTTTCTGGCACGCCGGGGTGGGTGGCCCCGGCCGCGTACTCCAGCAGCGACGTGGCCGCGAACACGTCCGCCCCGGCCTGGCGCAGGGCAGTGATCACCGGGGCGTCACGCACCGCCGCCGGGCCGCTCATGTCGTGCGGGTTCCCGTTACCGCGCGGGTGCCCGGCGACGTCGATCAGGTCTTTCACCGCGACGGGGACGCCGTGCAGGGCGCCCCCCGGCCGGCGGGCGGGGGCGGGAAACACGCTGACCACCGCGTTCAGCGGCTCCCCGAGCCGGATGGTGGCCTCGTACGCGGCCAGCAGCTCGAGGTTGGCGACCTCACACGTCCGCTCGCCACGCTCGATGGCCCGGATCAGCTCCGCGGTCAGCGTGGTCAGCGGCCCGGTCAGCTCGTCGAGCTGGCCATCGACCTCGGTCTTGCGCTTACGGACCATCAGGTCGCGGTAGATACCGCTGTGCGACTTCGCGCTCAGCCGGTTGAACGTGACCAGCCGGTCCAGGGACCCCTCAAGATCGTCGGGCTCGAAGCCGTCGAAACCCTCGGGCCGGACCGGTGCCTGGGCCAGCACCTCCCGCGCGATGGCCAGCATCAGCGGCCGCCACTTCGGGTCGTCCAGGGAGTCGGCGATGGACAGATCCGACACCGCCCCCGCCCACAGCATGGCCCCGTAAGCCTCTTTGCCCCACAGAAAGCCCATGATGTTGCCGGTGGCCACCGCGTAGGGCAGCGCGTCGGCCAGTTCGAGCACCCGCTCGCTGATGCCGCCACCGGGTTCGCCGACCCGGAATGTGCCGACGTTGCCCTGCATGATCCGGCCCGGCTCGAGCAGGTCGGCACCGAAGTTGACGAAGCTGGCCACGACCCGGCCCGGCCCGACCACCGCCGCCAGCGTGTCCGCGGTCAGCCCGTTCTGGAAGCTCACGACGTACCCGCCGGGATCGAGCCGCCCGCGCAGCAACTCGGCCGCGGCCGCGGTGTGGTGGCTCTTCACCGCGACCGCGGCCCGCGGCAGCGACGCCGGGAGGCCGTCCGGAAGCACGGCCTGGGCCGGCACCGTGAAGTTCTCCACCGGCCCGCAGATGGTCAGGCCACGCTGGTTGATGGCCTGGACATGAGCGGGATCCGCGTCGCAGAACAGGATGTCGTGCCCGGCACGGATCAGATGAGCGCCGATCGTGCCGCCGATGGCCCCGGCCCCGATAATCGTCAGCTGCACATGAAGCTCCTCCCGCCCGCCACGCGCAGGCTACGCCCGGCACGGGTTCTGAAGAAAAGCCAGGCTGCGGTCAGCCCAGGCTGACCGGCCCTACCTGCTGCCGCGGTTGCGTCCGCTGGCGCCCAGCCGTCGGTCAGAGCCTGGTCAGCTTGCTGTACGGCGCGCTGATCCGGTATGTGACAGTGCCGAAATCCACGAGGACCGTGTCAGCCTCACTGGCGATGACACGGCCGAGGCCGTACCGGTCGTGCGTCACAAGATCCTGGACCGCGAACTGCTTGACGGGCTCGGGCGCGGCCGGCGGCTTGCTGAACGGGCTTCCGGGCAGTGGGCGCCGGGTCATGGCGCAGGCTCGTTTCTCATTACCACCAGTATGCGCTCCCCGCCCCGGCAATGGGAGGAGCACGACCGCAAGATCGGGCCCAAGCGGCAGCGCAGGGCCAGCCCAGTCGGTACCGCAGGGCCGGCCAGCACCGTCCGCTCACAGACCAGCGGTGATCCAGTGCCAGCCGTTCTGCTTGTCCCACACCGGGTAGACCACGGTGGAGTCCGAGGTGTCGGACAGCTGGGACATGATCCGGATCAGCTGGCGGTGAAAGTCCTCAGGCGTGTGCTTGCCCTCATGCGGGGCCACTGCGACCAGGGTCACGGCCAATGCCTCGCCGCCGGCCAGCCGGACGGTGACGTTGCCGTTGTAGTCACGGCCGACGGACGCGATCGCCTCGGCCCGGACGATGTCACTGCCGTCGTCCTTCGCTACCCACACGTTGGGCGTGCTCACCGGCCCACCTCCAGCTCATCCGTTACGGCCGCGGTTCAGTACTCGAGCTCCGGCCGCAGCGTGCCGCCCACGGTCTGCAGGTGCTGCAGCACCTGCCGGTAAGAGTCGAAGAAGCCGGTTTCCCGGTAGGCGATGCCATGCTGCCCGCAGAACTCGCGCACCGGCTCCTGGGCGTAGCGCAGGCTGGGCCGCGGCATGGAGGGGAACAGATGATGCTCGATCTGGTAATTGAGGCCGCCGAGAGCGAAGTCGGTGAGCCACCCGCCGCGAATATTGCGCGCGGTGATGACCTGGCGGCGGAGGAAATCGAGCTTCTCGTCCTCGTCCAGCACGGGCATGCCCTTGTGATTGGGCGCGAACGAGCATCCTAGGTAAATCCCGAACAGGCCCTGCTGGACGAGGATGAAAACCACCGCCTGGACCGGGGACAGCACCAGGAACACGGCGGTCAGGTAGCCGATGATATGCGCACCGAGCAGGATCCCCTCGACCAGCTTGACCCCGGTGCCACGCTGGTCCAGCAGGGTCCGGACCCCGGCGGTATGCAGGTGGAAGCCTTCGAGCAGCAGCATGGGGAAGAACAGCCAGGCCTGGTGGGCGGCCAGCCACTTGCCGAGCCCGCGCCGGGCCTGGGCCTGCCCGGGGGTGAAGGCGATCGCCCGGCCACCGATGTCGGGATCCCGGCCCAGCTGATTGGGCCGGGCGTGGTGCCGGTTGTGCTTAGCGGTCCACCACCCGTAGCTGAGCCCGATCAGCAGGTTGCCGTGGATCCGGCCGATCAGGTCGCTGGTGCGTTTGGAACCGGAGATCTGCCGGTGGCCAGCGTCGTGGCCGATGAACCCGGTCTGGGTGAACATCACGGCCAGGAAGACTGCCACCAGCAGCTGCCACCAGGAGCGCCCGATCAGGAAGAACGCGGCCCACCCAGCGGCCAGCAGGAGCAGGTTGACAGCGATCTTGACGCTGTAATAGGCCGGGCGCCGGCGCAGCAGCCCGGCGGCCCGCATGCTGCGCGAGAGATGTGCGTAGTCACTGCCTGAACCAGTGAGCGCCGGGTCCCGCTCGGCTACCAGAGGGCGTTCGGCTAGTGGATGTGCCGCGTCAACGGTCAACTTCGTCCTCCTGCGGCGAGCGGTGCGCGGCCGGTGCTCAGCCGCGCGGGGAGTGAGGAACGCCGCAGGGTCCGGGCGGCTGCTAAGACGGGCAGGTGGCAAGCCCGCGCATCGCGCGCGGACCTGCCACCCGCATCACGTCAGATCGCGTGGACCTGGTCCGCCTGGGGGCCCTTGGGGCCCTGGCGGGTGGTGTACTCCACCTTCTGGTTCTCTTCCAGGGTGCGGTAGCCGCCCATGTCGATCGCCGAGTGGTGGACGAAGACGTCGGCGGTGCCGTCGTCGGGGGCGATGAAACCGAAGCCCTTATCCGGGTTGAACCACTTAACGGTTCCCTGTGCCATCTGCTTGTCTCCTTCTAAGACGAGCCCAGATCCGTGCCCTTCGCACGAATCAGCTGCTGGTTGCCCGCCACCGGAGGGAGAAGTCCACAGCCAGACAGCAAGACGCCCATTGCCGAAAATGCGGCGCCTTCACGATCGCAAACCTCGACAACAACTTCTTGCTGAACGCCCGCCGGTGGCCAGCGTATTCCCGCGCCTCCAGCCCTGCCCGGTATCGGGACCAGGGGGTTCGGAACGGGCCGATGTGTTACCGCCTGCGGCGCCCCCGGTAGCCGGCGGACAGGGCCACCGCGCCACGGCCGGTCGCCGGGCTGGCCGTCAGCGCCGCGACGGCGGCCGGCCGCTCAGCCGGGGCGACCGGGGCGGCGGGCGGGCCGGCGATGGAGCGCAGCAGCGCGGAACCGGGGCTGACACTGGTGGCCAGCGGGCTCACCCCCGCGCGGCGCATCAGCCCGCGCACGTCGGCCGCCTGGGCCGGGTTCTGCACGGTGATGACCACGCCGTCCGCGCCGGCCCGGGCGGTCCGGCCGGACCGGTGCAGGTAGGCCTTGTGCTCGGCGGGCGGATCGGCGTGGATGACCAGGCCGATGCCGTCCACGTGGATGCCACGGGCGGCGATGTCCGTGGCCACCAGGACCCGGGCCGCACCGGAGGCAAACGACGCCAGGTTCCGTTCCCGGGCGCCCTGGCCGAGGTCGCCGTGCAGCTCGGCCACGGACACACCGGCCCGGGCCAGCTGGCGGGTGAGCTTCTGCGCGCCGTGCTTGGTCCGGGTGAACACCAGCGACCGGTTGTGGCCACCGGCCAGCGCGGCGACCACGCCGACCCGGTCCCCCGGGTCCACGGTGAGCAGGTGATGGACCATGGCGCTGGGAGCGGCGGTGACTGAGTCCACCGAGTGCACCGCCGGGTCGCTGAGGAACCGCCGCACCAGGACATCCACGGCGTTGTCCAGGGTGGCGGAGAACAGCATCCGCTGCCCCCCGGCCGGGGTGGCCGCCAGCAGCCGCCGCACCACCGGCAGGAAGCCGAGGTCGGCCATGTGGTCGGCCTCATCCAGCACGCTGATCTCCACATCGCCCAGGTGGCAGTGCCCCTGCTCGATGAGGTCGGCCAGCCGCCCCGGGCAGGCCACCACGATATCCACCCGGTTATGCAGCGCCGTTACCTGGGCGTTCTGCCCGGTGCCGCCGAAGATGGTGGCCACCGTCAGGTCCATGGCCCGGGCCAGCGGCACGAGCACGGCGTGGACCTGGCTGGCCAGCTCCCGGGTGGGTACCAGCACCAGGCCCCGCGGGCGGCCGGCGCTGGTATAGCCGTCGGCCAGCCGGGCGGCGAGCGGGATCGAGAAACCGAGCGTCTTGCCGGACCCGGTCCGGCCACGGCCCAGGATGTCCCGCCCGGCCAGCGCATCCGGCAGCGCTGCGGCCTGGATCGGGAACGGCACGGTGATGCCGTCTCCAGCCAGCGCATCGACCAGTGGCCCGGGCACGCCCAGCTCCGCGAAGCTCGCGTGCAGCGTGGTTTCCCCGGCCATGGTGCGGGCGGGACCGGCTTCCTGCACCCGGTCCCGTTCGTGCGTCTGGTCCCGCGCCGCCGGGGCGGACTGGGCCAGGCTCATCCGCTTGGCGACACGCGCGGAGGATCCAGGCCTCCGCCGGCCGCGCTGAGGCGGGCGGGTATGCGAACTGCCGGTAGGCGCAGTAGTCAAAAGAATCTCTTTCGGATCTGGGTGGCCGCTTTCGGAGGCCACCACATGAGATCCGTGGAAACCAGTTCGCTCACGCCGAGCGAGATACGACCGGCGGGCCCTAATGGCGCCGCCTCACGAGGTACCGTGCACGGACACCCTACCGCACGCCGTGGCGACGCCGCGGGTCATCCCCGGTCTGGACCGCTCTGGCCGCCGGCGACATTAACGCCCGCACAGGAATACTAGTAATGAATTTCTAGAAAGCGTGCTAGGATCCTGGGCATGGGGAGTTGGGGTTTCCTGAGCAACCACGGGCGTGTGCTGCTGCTCCTCGCGCACGACCCGGGGATGCGGCTGCGTGACATCGCAGCCAGGCTGGACATCACCGAGCGGAGCGCCTACGGCATCATCACGGACCTGACCGCGGCCGGCTACATCACCAAGCGCAAGGACGGCCGCCGCAACCACTACCACATCGAAGCGCACCAGCCGCTGCCCGAGCCCACCGGCCGCGAGCGGACCGTCGGGGAAGTTCTGGCCCTGCTCACGGCACAGGCCGGCTAGCGGGCGGGACACCGCCGATCCGGCGTGGACCGCAACGCGGGTGCACCCCGGGACAGCCGACCAGCAGGCAGGACCGGCCCGCTTCAACCTGATCGAGGATCCCATGGACAACTCCGGAACCCCAGCCAGCCCCCGCCTGGACATGTCGGCCTGGGCCAGGGACGGCATCATCGTTGCCGAACTGGCCGGTGAACTCGACATTTCCAGCGCCCCGGCCCTCCGCGAGCAGCTCCTGGGCCTGCTCCGGCAGGGCTCCAGCCGGCTGATCATCGACCTGTCCGGGGTGACCTTCTGTGACGCCAGCGGGCTCGCCGTGCTGGTCGGCGCCGGCCACCGGGCCAGGCTGCTCGGCGGGTTCCTGCGCCTGGCCGCGGTCTCGTCACCGGCCGACCGGATACTGCACCTGACCGGGCTCTCCCAGCACCTGCCCAGCTTTCCCACCGTCAGCGCCGCAGCAGCGAGTCCCCCGGGCGCCCTGCCCAGCAGGACAGGCGCCACGACGCTGGGCGGCCGCGCGGCCAGGCCGGGCCCGGGAGGGGCTGGCCCGGCGGGCCGGGGCCGGCCCGGTGGGCCGGGCCGGCCCAGCGGGCCAGCGGGGCGGCCGCGGTCATGGGCCACCCCGGTGAGTTCCGTAACGCGGTGAGCGGCGTGCTCACCCGCCACCTGCTCGCCCCTTCCGCGGCTGCCGCCGAGAGCGCGACCTGCCTCCGGCGGGTCCCGGGCCCGGCACCCGGGCTCAGGGCCGGCTGATCCAGGCTCGCGGCCCAGCCCGCGGCCAGGGGGTGTGCCTGCGGCGGATGCCGTGGGCAGCAGGGTGCCGGGGCCGCCCTGGCTCAGCCGTTGGCGCCGGCGCCCGCTGGTCGCAACGGCGGCGCCAGGGTGCGGCTGGCGGCGCTATCGTCATTGGCGTGATCGGCCCGGTGCATATCATCTTTTACGTCCGTGATCAGGGTGCTGCGACGGCATTCTGGCAGGCTGTGCTGGACTGCCAGCCAGCCCTGGATGTGCCCGGGATGACGGAATTCGCCGTAGCTGACGGGATTGTGCTGGGCCTCATGCCAGAAGCCGGTATCAGGGCGCTGCTGGGCCCTTCTTGCCCCGATCCGGCCCGCGCTCAGGGTATCCCGCGGGCCGAGATCTACCTGGTCGTGGATGATGCGGCTGGATATCATGCCCGGGCGCTGGCGGCCGGAGCGACCGAGATGTCCGGGCTGGCCCGGCGGTCCTGGGGAGACAGTGCGGCTTACAGCCTGGATCCCGATGGCCATGTCGTGGCCTTTGCCGCCCGGAGCAGCGGACAGTGACCATGCAACACGCAGGCCCGCCTGGCGGCAGTGACGGCCGTCCCTGGCTTAGCAGCCACCGTCACCTCATAATGAAGCCGAAAGCAGATACTGGCTTCGTTCGGGCCGGAGCCTAAGGCCGATAATCCGGTGTCATCTGGGAGCCAGCGCAAGCTTCTGTTTCGGCCCTTTCGCCGGATCACCTGCGAGAGAGGGAAACGCCAATGGGTACAGAGCGGCAAGTGATGCAGGAGTACCTTGACGCGCTCGTCAAGCGTGCCGACTTCCCGAGCTACTTCACCGAGGACGTCGCCGCCACGTTCGAGGGGACCGACCAGCGGGCCGAGGGCCGGGAGGCCGCCGGGCAGCTGATCCGGTACGTGCATGAGGGCGCGTTCGACGCGCGGATGGAGCTGAAGAACCTGCTGGCCGACGACGGCAAGGCAGCAATCGAGGCGGACTTTGTCGGCACTCACACGGCCGAGTTCGCCGGGATCCAGCCCACCGGCCGGCCGGTCCGGGTCCCCTACTCGGTGGTCTACGACCTGCGCGGTGATCAGATCAGCGCGCTGCGCATCTACTTCCCGATGAGCTTGCTCATCCACCAGCTCACGAACTGAGCCTGCCCGGCTGTCCCGCCCGGGCCTGCTGGGGTCACGGCGGCGTGGGCTGGGCCAGCTACAGGCTGCGTATCGCGCGCACCGGGCCGCTGATCTGGCGTCAAGCCGGACGCTGGCGTGGCCGTCCGTTCCGCGCTAGCCTGTTCCGCCGCGCGCCCAACTCTTCCGCCAAGGTCACCCGGGCCAGGTAGCGAGGACCGCCAGGAAGGGTGCAGTTGGTGGGCAATGAGGACGGGAGGCCCGGCTCGGTGCGGCTCGCTTCGGCCGCCGGTCGCTGGGTACTCGCCGTGGCGGTGCTAGGCGAGGCGATGGTGCTGCTGGAAGCGACGGTTGTCAACGTGGCGTTGCCAGCGATCAGCCGTGATCTCGGTGGGGGCGTCGCGGGGCTGCAGTGGACGCTGGACGGCTATGTGCTCACCCTTGCGGCACTTATCCTGCCAGCCGGCTCGCTCAGCGACCTTTATGGCCGGCGTCGCATGTTCACCCTGGGGGTGGGGGCTTTCGTGGCCGCCTCCGCGCTGTGCGCGGCCGCCCCGACAATCCAGCTGCTCGTCGCGGCCCGGTTTGTCCAGGGTGTTGGCGGGGCTCTGCTCACCCCCGGCAGCCTGGCCATCATCGACGCGGTCTTTCATCCCGATGACCGGACCCAGGCGATCGGCGTGTGGGCAGGCCTGACCGCGGTCGCGGGCGCAGTCGGCCCGCCCGTCGGCGGCTACCTGACCGATGCACTGTCATGGCGTGCGGTCTTCCTGATCAACCTGCCGCTGGGGGCGTTCGTCATCGTGGCCGCGGTTGTCCGGGTGCCAGAGTCCCGGGACTCCACGCGTTCCGGGGGCCTTGATCTACGCGGTGCTGCGCTGGCCACGCTGGCCATCGCCGGTTTGTGCTTCGCGCTGATCCAAGCCTCTGGGGGCCTGACCTCCGCGGTGATTACCGCGGCGGCGGTCAGCCTGGCCGCCGCCGGCGCCTTTGCCGCCGTGGAGCGGCGAAGCAGCCACCCGATGCTTCCGCTGGAATTGTTTCGCTCCCGCCAATTCGCCAGCGCCACCGTGCTCGCCCTGGTGACCTATGCGGCGCTCGGCGGCGTGATCTTCCTGTTCGTCGCGTTCCTGCAGATCAGCCTCGGCTATACCGCCCTTCAGGCCGGGGCCGCCACGCTGCCGATCACCATCCTGCTGCTGATCCTCTCCAGCCCATCGGGGGCGATCGCCCAGCGCATCGGCCCGCGGATCCCGCTGACCGCCGGAGCCGTCCTGACCGGCACGGGCTTGCTGCTGATGGCACGGATTCACCCCGGCGACAGCTACTTTGCCGCGGTGCTGCCTTCGCTGGTCGTATTCGGGGCCGGTCTCGCCGCGCTGATCACCCCCATCACCGCGACCGTGCTGGCGAGCGTCGATGCGCGCCACTCCGGGATCGCTTCCGCCGTCAACAACGCACTGTCCCGCCTCGGCCAGATGATCGCAGTCGCGGCTCTTCCCCTTGCCGCAGGGCTTTCCGGCGCTGACTTCGAGGACCCCGTCAAGCTGGCCGCCGGCTTCCCAGTGGCCATGACCATCGCCGCCGGGGCGTCGTTCGCGGCCGCGCTGCTCGCCTGGACCACGATCCGTGACGACGCGCTGAGCCGCCCCGGAGCGGACGCCACACCAGTAGCGAAGCAGCTCCCGCCGTCTCTTCAGCGACACTGCGCGGTGGCCGGGACCCCGCTGGCCCCGCCGCCCAAGCCGCGGCCCAGTTCCCGCCCGCCGGCGGCCAGGAAATCGTGATGGCCGGCCAACGCAGCGCATCCAGGGCCGGCGCACGCCCCTCACGACCAGGGAGCCTGCGGGAGCTGTGGCTGGCTGGCCGCCGTAGCATCCTGGTATGACGGCCCTGGGGGATTTGGATCGCGGCAGGATCGGTGAGCTGCGCAGGCGGGAGCTGGATCGCTTCCGGGCGGGCCGGCCGCGGACGCTGGCCATGGTCGGCCGGGCCCGCGCGCACATGCCCGATGGCATGCCGATGGCGTGGATGGCCTCCGGCAACGACCAGCCGGTCTATGTTGCTCATGGCGCCGGCCCGGGTTTCACTGACCTCGACGGGTTCAGCTACGTCGACTTCAATGCCTCGGACATGGCCATGTTCTGCGGTCATGCCAACGCTGAGATCGTGGCGGCGGTTACCGCGCAGGTGGCGCGGTCCACGCAGTTCCTGCTGCCGACCGAGGATTCGGTGGAGGTGGCTGAGGAACTGGCGTGCCGTTACCCGGCCGGGCAGTGGCAGTTCACGTTGTCGGCCACCCAGGCCAACACCGAGGCGATCCGGCTGGCCCGGGCCGTCACCGGCCGCGACGTGATCGTGTTGTTCCAGGGGCACTACCACGGCCACTTTGACGACGGCCTGGTGGACCTCGAGAATGGTCAGGCCAGGCCGGTACAGCGCGGGCTGCCCAAGGGCGTGACCGGCCGGGTCCGGATCGCCCAGTTCAACGACGCCGGCACGCTGCGCGGTGCGCTGGAGCCTGGCGACGTCGCCCTCGTGCTGACCGAGCCGGCGATGACGAACTCCGTCCACATGCTGCTGCCCCAGCCTGGCTGGCACGCCAGCCTCCGTGCCCTGACCCGCGAGCACGGCACCCTGCTGGCTATCGACGAGACGCACACTCATGTGGTGGGGCCCGGCGGGGCAACCGCACTGTGGCAGCTGCAGCCGGACATCATCACCATCGGCAAGGCGGTCGCCGGTGGCCTGCCGATGGGCGCCTACGGCGTCACCGATGCCCTCGGCGAGGAACTGGGCGCGGCCGCCAATGTGGCGACCGGCGGCACGCTGTTCGGTAACCCGCTGTCCGCGGCAGCCGCGAAAGCGGCGCTTACCCGCGTGCTTGTCCCCGGCGCGTACGCCCACGCCACGGCCCTGGGCGCCGAACTCGCCGACGGGATCGAGGCAGCCATCAGCTCAGCTGGCCTGCCCTGGACAGCGATCCGGCTCGGGCCCCGCTCCGGCCAGTGGTACGGGCCAGAACCGCACACCGGCGCCGAAGCATATGCGCTCACCGACGACGAGCTCACCCGGCTCATCCGCATCTGGCTCGCCAACCGCGGGATCTGGGAAGCCCTCCCCGGAGCAGGCCCCACGGTGCCCATCCCGGCTACCCGCGCCGACGTTGACCGCTACCTCCAGGCCTACACAGAACTACTCACCGCCCTCCGCTGACCCACACCCAGACCGCGAGTTCGGCTGGCCGGCTGATCCAGGCGTGGTGTTCTTCCCGGCCCGGCGTGCCGGTCAGGCGTGGGCGTGAAAGGCTGGGAGCATGGAGTTCGCGCATCTTGGCCGTTCTGGTCTCCGGGTTAGCCGTCTGTGCCTGGGCACGATGAACTTCGGTCCGCTGACCCCGCCCGCGGACGCGCACGTGATCATGGACCGGGCGCATGAGCTTGGCATCAACTTCTTCGACACCGCCAACCGCTACGGCGGCGCGTTCAGCCCGCCCGGCCAGGTGGCGGGCAACGCCCAGTCGCATCCGGGCTGGACCGAGGAGATCATCGGCGACTGGTTGGCCGCTGGCGGCGGGCGCCGCGAGCGCACCGTGCTGGCTACCAAGCTGTACGGGGCGATGGGCGACTGGCCCAATGAGGACAGGCTTTCGGCGCTCAACATCCGGCGCGCGTGCGACGCCTCGCTGCGGCGCCTGCGGACCGACTACATCGACCTATACCAGATGCATCACGTTGACAGGGGCACGCCGTGGGATGAGATCTGGCAGGCGATGGAGGTCCTGGTCGCTCAGGGCAAGATCCTTTACGCCGGATCGTCCAACTTCGCGGGCTGGCATATCGCGCGGGCCAACGACGCCGCAGCGGCCCGTGACTTTTTCGGCCTGGTCAGCGAGCAGTCCATTTACAACCTGATGACCCGCGACATTGAGCTTGAGGTCCTGCCCGCGGCGATCTGTTATGGCGTCGGCGTCATCCCGTGGTCCCCGCTGCAGGGCGGCCTGCTCGGCGGAGTGCTCAAGAAGGAGCGCGAAGGGCGCCGGCGCCTGTCGGGCCGGGCGCAGGAGACACTCGAGCGCAGCCGCGCACAGATCGAGGCGTATGAGAACTTGTGCGATCAGATCGGCGAGGAGCCGGGCAGCGTCGCGCTCGCCTGGCTGCTGCACCAAGCTGGCGTAACCGGGCCGATCATCGGCCCGCGTACCGCCCGGCAGCTCGAGGATGCCCAGCGCGCGGTGTCGCTCAAGCTCGACGACAAAGTGCTGGAACGCCTCGACAGCATCTTCCCCGGCTACCGGCCAGCCCCGGAGCACTACGCCTGGTAGCAGGCGCCTGCAGCCAGACGGCCCCGGGCAAATCCGCTGGGCCGGCCGCTGCCAGAGCTAGTGGTGACGCTACGGCCGGGATTCTGGCCGTGCCGGGCGAGTACCGGGTGTTTCGGCGAGCCGGGCGCGCAGCCGTTCCCGGACTTCGTCCGGGGTGTAGGCGCGGCGGCGCCGTTCGGCGCGGGCGATCACCACCCCGGTGGCGGCCACGCCTGCGAAGGCGGCCAGTCCCAGCATTTTCGGCCAGCGCATCTGCATAGGCTAAAGCGTGCCCGCCGTGAGCATCACCCTGAACGAGGCCCTGGAGCTGGCCCGCACCGGTGATGTGTGGCTGTTCCGCGGGCGGACCATGGCCGACCGTGCGATCCAGGTGGCCACCAACAGCCCGGTCAACCACGTCGGTATGTCGGTGGTCATCGAGGACCTCCCGCCGCTGATGTGGCACGCCGAGCTCGGCCGCTCCCTGCCCGACGTGTGGACCGGTACCCGGCATCGCGGGGTCCAGCTGCACGACCTGCGCGAGGCCATCCTCAGCTGGGCGCACAGGTACGGCCAGCGCGCGTGGCTGCGTCAGCTGGACCCGCCGGCCACCCAGCAGATGCAGGATGCCGTCCTGCGCACGATCGCCCGGCTGGATGGCACCCCCTTCCCGTCCACCTCCCGGCTCGCGTCGCGGTGGCTGCTCGGCCGCGCCCCAGCTATCAGGCACCAGGCACGCGGCACCGACCTGGAAACCGCCTACTGCGCGGAGGTGCTAGCCGCGACCTACCAGGCCATGGGACTGCTGCCCGGCGCCCGGCAGCCGAACTGGTATGACGCCGGCCGCTTCTGGAGCGGTGACCACCTCGGCCTCTGCGCAGGCTTCCGGCTCGGCGGCGAGATCGCCGTGCCCATCCCGCCGGGCGAACCGGGCATGCCGCCGCCGGGTCACCGCGACACAGCTCCAGACGGTCCTGCCGGGCAGCGGCCAAGCTAGCAACGCAATCACCAATCGTGGCCGATCAAGCGCCACGGCGAACAGCCTGATCGGGCTGGCTCGATGGCCTGCAGGTCAGCGGCGAGCCGCTTGCTGCCGTTAGCTCCAGGGCCGGTGCGACCGGGCCGACCAGTACGCGCCGGCAGGCTCGGCCATATCGAGGTCCAGGTCGTTGAGCTCGCTGATCGTCAGGGCGGCCAGGTTCGCGGCCAGCTGCTCACGGGTCACGGCGCCGGACAGCACGACGGCCGCCCAGGGTTTCGCGAGCGCGGCAGCCAGCGCCATCGCGTCCGGGGTCAGCCCGTGTGCCGCGGCCAGCCGGGCGAGCCGGGAAGACGGGCCGGCTTTGTCCCCGCCGGGCGCGAGCCTGCCGTTCCCCACCGCCTCTTTGATAAGGATGGCCCAGCCAGCCTCAGCGGCCTCGGCGGCTGCGGGCTCGACCGATGGCTCCAGGAGATTCCAGGTCACCTCCGCGGCGGAGAACAACGGCTGGCCGTCGATGATCGTGTCCAGTGCCCGCCGCAACGTCGTGGCCTGCAGCGGGCCACTGGTGGTCAGGCCGATCATCACCCCGTCACCGCGCAGTCGCGCCATCGCAGCCAGCAGCGCGGTGTCGCTGAGCACGCCGGAATCCTCGGTCAGCGAATGCACCTGGTACAGCGCCAGCCTGCTGCCGAGGTTGGCACGCGTCTGCGCCAGCTGGCTTTCGAAGACCGCCAGCGAGTGATCCTTGACCTCCTGCCGGGGTGCATCGAGCCGCCAGTCTCCGGTATACCGGTAGCCCCATTTGGAGCCCACGGTCATGTCCGGGTAGCCGCGATCGGCCAGCCAGCCGGCCAGGAACTCCTCCGCCAGGCCGTAGGACCTCGCCGCGTCCGCATACCTGATGCCCGCCTCGTATGCCGCGTCCAGCATCGCGTACGTCCTGGCCCGCATCCCGGGCACGCTCCGGTCGGGCAGATCACCGGCCCGGCCGCCGGTGATGTAGGCAGGGCGGCCCAGAGCCGCGAGCCCGAGTCCCATCCTGGATACCGTCGGCCCGCTCTCTCCCAGTCGCACGGCCGGCACGGCGTACGGTTGCGCAGCCATCGGCGCCAGGCTACTCCCGCGTGTCCGGGCATCCACCCTTCGCCGCCAACCGGTGGCCATCGGGTCCCGGCCGCGGCACCGCGCACGGCTCCGGCACCGGGTCCGGCCGGAAGCCGTTCGATCCGGTACGGGAGACCGCGGAATCGTCGCACGCGGCGGCCTTGCTCGGCCCACTGGGCTGGCCAGGCCATACCGAAGCCCCGTCCGCCGCCGGCGCGACAGCGCACTCCGTGCTGAGCTGGGCCAGCGAACTGCTGGTAGTGACTCGGGAAAGGCCGGCTGAGCTGCTGACTTTGAATGCAGCATACGAGCCGCTTACCTCGTAGTTACTAACAATTTGGGAAACGATGCGTGTGCGCTGTGACTTAAGTGCCTTGAAGCGGCCAGTGGGATCAGTCAGGAGCTTGCACAACCTGCCAGTCCTGGCTACGTTGAACTCTCAGCGCAATATGCCGCTGAACCGGTCGGAGATCTTTGGAGGACCCCAGCAGGCTGGCCTGGAAATAGCAAGCCATCACCAGTCCCGTCACCAAGGAAGGAAGATCAACAATGACCGAAATATTGGCCGAAGCCGGCCGGATAACCGGGCTCGGCCCGGAGATCGGCGGCAAGATAGCTTTCGGCTTGCAGTCTGCTTACGAGAGGCAGACCGGCAAGCAGCCAACGATATTCGTCGCGTCGGCCGGTCAGCTGGAGGATGTGAGCGAAGACGATCTCGTTATCGTCCAGTTCAGCCGCGCTGATCACAGTGCCGCCGCAGAGCCACTTCCGGTTGTCGCGCTTTCCCGGGCGTAGAGGCTAGTAAAGGGGCTCAGTAATTCCTGCCCGCAAGGGCTTACTCGCCTTCATGATCCGAGCGCGATGGTTCCAATCAATTCGAGTAGCGCGCAAGTTGGAGAGCAGCAGTTGATCAAAACAACCAGGCCCGGCCGTGACGGCACTGTCCGCGTCACCTTCGCACTACCCGCCGATGAGCCCCCTGGGGCGGTGTCCGTGGTGGGCGATTTCAACGACTGGAACCCCTTCGCGCACCCACTGCGGCGGCGGGCGAATGGCACGCGCAGCGCCACGGTGACCGTCCCGGTCGGCAGCATGCTGCGCTTCCGTTACCTCGCCGAGGGCGGGGAGTGGTTCGACGACGAAACCGCCCCCGCACGGGACGCGCAGGGCGCCAGCGTCGCAGTCTGACGCTGGGCCCGCTACCAATACGTACTGCCTTCGCTCAGCGGGCGACGACCTGCCGCAGCCCGACGAGCTCACCGGTGGTAGCTCACGGGCTGGTCTCCGGATCGTGGGCCAGCCACAGGACGCCCAGGGGCGGCAGCGTGAGGGTAGCGGAGTAGCCGAGATCGTCCCAGCCGGTGGGCTCGGCGGTGACGGCACCGACGAGGGTGTTGCTGCCACCGAACTTCGCGTTGTCGGAGTTGAGGATTTCCACCCAGCGCCCCGGCTGCGGGAGTCCGATGCGGTAGTCATGGCGGGAGACCGGCGTCAGATTCGCGACGCATGCAACGGGGCGCCCGCCGGTGACCGGGAATCTGAGGAATGACAGCACGCTGTTTTCTGAATCGTTGGGGTTGATCCAGCGGAAACCGGGCCAGTCGAAGTCTTGCTCCCACAATGCGGGCTCGTGACGGTAGACGGCGTTGAGCGCGCGGACCAGTGCCTGTACTCCCGCGTGCTCAGGGTAGTCAAGCAGGTGCCAATCGAGGCTGCCGTCATGCCGCCACTCATCGTTCTGCGCGATCTCGCCGCCCATGAACAAAAGTGGCCGCCCGGGATGAGCCCACATCCAGGTGAGCAATGCGCGCAGGTTCGCAAACTGCTGCCACCGGTCACCTGGCATCTTGCCGAGCAGCGATCCCTTTCCGTGTGCGACCTCATCGTGGCTTAGCGGCAGCATGAAGTTCTCGCTGAACGCGTACAGCAAAGCGAACGTGAGTTCGTGATGATGGTAGCGCCGGTGCACCGGATCCTTGGCGAAATAAATCAGGGTATCGTGCATCCACCCCATATTCCATTTGAATCCGAAACCGAGCCCGCCTAGGTAAGTGGGGCGGGAGACAGCCGGCCAGGAGGTGGACTCCTCGGCGACCATCATGACCGAGGGGTGGTGGCGGTATACCACTTCGTTGGCTTCTTTGACGAAGTCGATGGCTTCCAGATTCTCCCGGCCGCCGAACCGGTTGGTGACCCACTCGCCCTCTTTGCGCGAATAGTCCAGGTAGAGCATCGAGGCAACCGCATCCACGCGCAGGCCATCGACATGGAACTCCTCGATCCAGAACAGCGCGTTCGCGAGCAGGAAGTTCCGGACCTCATGCCGCCCGTAGTTGAACACCAGCGTGCCCCAGTCGGGGTGCTCGCCCAGCCGGGGGTCGGCGTGCTCGTACAGCGCCGTGCCATCGAAGCGCGCTAGTGCCCAGTCGTCCTTGGGGAAGTGCCCGGCGACCCAGTCGACCAGAACCCCAACGCCTGCCTGGTGCAGCCGGTCAACCAGATAGCGGAAGTCGTCGGGGCTGCCGTGCCGTGCTGTCGGCGCATAGAACCCAGTGACCTGATAACCCCAGGAACCGGAGAACGGGTGCTCCGCGATCGGGAGGAACTCGACATGGGTGAAACCGAGGTCGCTCACGTACTCGGGCAGCGCCTCAGCCGCCTCGCGGTAGGTTAGGGGCCGCCACCCGCCGTCGGCGTCCTGGGTCAGCCGCCACGAGCCCAGATGGCACTCATAGACCGACACTGGAGCATGCAGCAGGTCGGTGGTTTCCTGACCAGCGAACCATCCTGCATCCTGCCATTCGTAGCTGCTCTGGGTGATTACACTGGCCGTCGCCGGCGGAACCTCGGCGGCGAAGGCGAACGGGTCCGCTCGCAGACTCACCTGCCCGTGCGGGCTCACCACCTCGAACTTGTAGCGAGCCCCCGGGGCGGCCCCAGGCAGGAAGATCTCCCAGACCCCGGAACTGCCCAGGACCCTCATCGGGTGAACGCGGCCATCCCAGCCATTGAAGTCACCAACAACCCGCACCCCCTGGGCACTGGGCGCCCACACCGCGAACGACGTGCCAGGCGTCCCCTGATGCACTCTCACCTGCGCCCCGAGATGCCGCCACAACCCCTCGTGCCGGCCTTCGGCCAGCAAGTGCAGGTCAAGCTGCCCTAGCGTGGGCCAGTACCGGTAAGGATCATCGACCACCACCACGACCCCATCCGGATAAGTCACCTCCAGCCGGTAGTCCGGGATCCCCGGCCCCGCTACCATCCCGTCCAGCACCCCGGCGAACACGCCCGCCGGGTGCACGCAGCGCATCTCGATCCGCTGCTCACCGGCGATGATGACCATGCCGGCCGCATCGGGACGCCACCCGCGGACCACCACACCACCACCGCTCAGGCGGTCCCGCGCAGGGTGAGCGCCCAGCACGCTGTGCGGATCGTGGTGCAGACCAGCGACCAGACGCTCGAGGTCCGCGCCGTCCACCGGCAGGCCGAAATCCTCCGGTGAGCTCATGTGAGCCCTCCCTCCCAGACCGCGGCGCAAGGCGAATGCCGATACCCCAGTCTGCAGGCCAGTTGCCCATCCCGGCATCACCCGTCCGCCGATCGCCGATGAGGGCGCTCAACCACCGCTCATGATGTCAAGGACCGACCTGCTCCGCACCGTGGTCACGAGCCACGGACCCGGACAGTGCGGTGTGGGCCAGCTCTTCGTTGCGGGCCAGGTGGTCGTCCAAGGCCCGGGCGGCGGCCTGGGGATCGCGCTTGCGGAACTCCGTTACGAGCAGCTGGTGCGCCTCGCGCCGGCGGTCGTGCTCACTGGGGTCCGGATCGAGCAGCCCGAAACCCATCCGCACATACCGTTCGCTCGCTCGCCAGGTCATCATCAGAATCCGGATGTCCCAGGCTGAGGCGGCTGGTGCGAGCAATGCCATGTGGAACGCGCGGTGGTCGTCGTAGATGTCGTCCATGCTGCGCTCCACGCCGCCAAATTCGCCATCGGCCGTAAGTTTGCGATACGCGTGCTGGCACCGTTCGTGCCCGCGGTCCGGCTGAGCTACCGGCACGCGAAGTCAACCGTCGCCACGTTCCGCGATGCTGGTGCCATCGTTCTCACGGGCACAGACTCCAACCACGATCTCACAGCTCCGTATCAGGTCGGGCACGGCGAGTCACTGCACGAGGACTCGACATCTCGCTACCCGGAACATCCGCGGCGTGTGGATCGGTGGCCTCCGGGTGAAGTAGCACCATCGCGCGGACCCGGGACTCCGGGCGAATT
The DNA here is from genome assembly GCA_963834515.1 of uncultured Actinomycetes bacterium. Taxonomy (GTDB): domain Bacteria; phylum Actinomycetota; class Actinomycetes; order Streptosporangiales; family Streptosporangiaceae; genus RYN-230. Next base: position 28,391 of record CAWICB010000011.1, read on the forward strand.
ACGCAATTGAGACCACGGGTGAACGGAACGCCATGATTCTGGTTACTGCCGCCAATGGCAATCAGGGCAAGCTGCTGGTCCCGAAACTGCTCGCGGCTGACCAGCTGGTTCGAGCCTGCGTCCGATCGCAAGCTTCTGCCGAGCAGCTGCGTGGCCTGGGCGTCCACCAGGTAGTGGTCGGTGATGTCAGCGAGCCGGCCGTGCTGGCCGGGGCCATCCGCAGCGTCCAGAAGGTGTACCACATCGGCCCGACGATCCATCGAGCAGGGCGTGTTCGAGCTGTCCTGGTCGCTCGATCGCCGCCAGTCGCTGGTGGACCTGGGTGATGTGACAGATGTTGCCTGCATGGCGTTGATCGACAGCGAGCGCCATGCCGGAGCCACCTACGAGCTGGCGGCGCCGGGCCGCTACACGGCGCATGAACTGGGCGGCATCATCTCGCGAGTGCTCGGCCGGCCGATTGCCGTGCGGGAGATTGATGCGGACACCTACCTCAAGGCGTGGGTCGGCGACGCGGATCCGCGGCAGGCCGCGCACCAGGCCAGGGTGTTGCGCGCGATCACCGCCCGCTACAGCAGCCACGACTTCGTCGGTAACCCCAACGTGCTCACCTGGCTGCTCGGACGGCCGCCCACGACCTTCGGGGCCTACGTTCGCCATCAGCACGACGCCTTCCTGCGGAATGGTGGCCGGTGAAGCTCACCGGCAACACGATCCTGATCACCGGCGGGAGGTCCGGCATCGGGCTGATAAACAACGCTGGGATCGTGTTCGGCGATGACGTCACCGGCTCTCTGCTCGGCGACCAAGGCTGCGCTGCACGATCAGGTCGCAGCGCTCAGGATGCACCCGGAAGATCGCCCGGCGTCAGGACGAATATCGGGCTGGTCATGAAATCTGTGGTCAGCGAGTCCGCACCGCCGCTCGAACCATCGGGCATCCCGACCGCGATGGCCAGTGATGCGCTCAGCCCGATCAGCGCCGCGCCGATGGGGATAGTGACGGTGGCGCTGGCCACGTTGCTCGTGGGGTCGAGGGTGAGAAGTGGGACCACTACCGCTGGGAGTGCGGTCAGTGCTATCTGGACCGTGACCGAAGCGATGCCGAGGGCGGCGAAGTCGACCGCCGTGGCATTGACGGTGAGCTGGTGTTCGATCTGCTGGACCGACTCGGCGGTCACGATGACGTAGCTCTGCAGCGCCCCGCGGGGGAACGGCGAGGGGACCGAGAGGGTGGTCAACACAACCGCCGCCGACGGTTCCGGCTGCGAGGCGGAGATAGAGGTGGCCTGGCCGGCCGGCAGCACCTGCTGGGCGAGGTCCTGGTCGGCCTGCCCAGCTGCCGTGGTGAGCCCGAGGCGGAGCAGCAGCAGGTCGTTCGGGCTCTGGTTGGTCACGGTCACCGGGGTCGGGCTGCTCCCGGCCGGCCCGATCGTGACCGTGGTGTCCTCCGACGACGCAGTCGTGGTGAGGGCGAGGAAGAAGCTGGCCTGCGGCGGTTCCGGGTAGGCATCGTCGAGCTTCAGCCCCAGGGAGCCGAGGAGAGGTGGCGGGATGAGGTTCGAGGTCAGCTGCAGGATCAGCTCGTTAATCGTCACCCAGGCCGGGATCACGGTGCCGTCCGACTGGAAGTCGGCGATGACGAACGAGACGTCGACCGTGCCCGGCACCTGGCCGTCGGCGACCACCAGGTTGGTGACGGTCTCGCTGAGGCTGAACGTCGGCGGTGGGGCAGCGGCCAGGCCGGCCGGCGGGGTCACGGTCAGCCGCAGGTTCCTGGCTTCCGGGATGCCCTGGACGTCGGCGGAGAGCTGAGCCAGGTCACAGGGGTCGATGATCGGCCCCAGGGTAAGGCTGACCTGGAACTGGGATCCGCTGACCGAATCCGTGTCCACGACGGCGCTGATGGACATCTCGCAGCCGCTGCTGGTGTGGACGATGCCGTAGGCCGCGGGCACGGCCACCACGGTCCCGCTCACCCGCCCCAGGTAGACGCTGGTGAGCGACGGGTAGCGGGCCGGGACGTCGCCCAGCGACGACAGCTGGACGTACTCCGTCCCGGTACTGGTGAACGTGGTGAGATCCGAGACGTTCCCGATCGGGCGAGCGATCGTCGCCGGCGGCTGGGTCAGGGTGTACAGCGGCAGGTAGGGCTGCTGGGCATAGGTCATACCGAGGTCCACGGTCACGGCCTGGCGGGTGGTGACCGTGACCCACAGCTCTGGCGGGATGGGAGGAAACAGGATCGGTGGCCGGATCTGGATCGGGGGCAGTACCGGGATCGGCCTTCGGACCGGAAGCGTGGGCAGCAGCGCCGGCTCGGCCGGCAGCCCGGCGCGGCCGGCCGGAGCCGGGGCCGGGGCCGGGGCCGGGGCCACCGGGTTCAGCAAGAGGAGCCGCACGATGTGGGCCCAGCCCTCGAAGCTGTACCCGACTACGAGCGTCGAGTTCCCACCGGTGGTCAGGGCTACGTATTCCTGGACCACGGTCGGCCCAAGCAAGGCCGGGAAGACGGCGAGCAGGGTCCCGTCGCCCGGCATCGTTATCGTTCCGCTGACGCTGGATGTCTGAGCGTCACCCTCGCCGTCCAGGTACGGGACGGCGAGGGTGACGTCGTATGACGCCGCCGGTATGACCTGGTAGGTCGAGGCCGGGTTGGCCTGCCTCGCGGCTACGACATCCGGCGGGTCAACGACGGTGAGCGGGATCGACACCATCGCGCTGTCGAACGGGTTGCCTGCACTGTCCACCTGCGGTCCCACCGTCGCCGCGAACGAGAAGGCGCTGGTGGGGTCGGCAGGCTGGAGGACGGGCAGGTACCAGAACACGTTCTGGTCGTCCCGATCGTCGAAGATGCTCCCGTTCTGGGTGCTGAGAACGGGAAGCGATCCCTGGTCGCTCACGGCCGGCTCAGGTCGTGCCGATGGGAGCGGCCGCCACACCGAGTGCGGCGTAACCCAGAATGTACTGATTGACGGTCGCCACCTGATCGGGAGGACAGGGCGGCAGGCTGAGCAGCGCCGGGTTCAGGTACTTGATCCGGCCAGCCGGGATGTCGACCTGCACCGGCTCGGCGTGCTGCCAGATCACTGGGTTGTCGGTGAAGTTGGGCCCCGCCACCTCCACCTGGATCGAATAGGTGAAGGACGTCACGTCGAAGTACTTGTCGGAGAAGATCTCCCACAGGATGTTCCGCTGGTTCTGCGACGTGACGGTCAGCGTGTCGGTCCGGGTCGGAGTCGGTGCCGCTGATGGCGTAGGCGCCGCCGATGGGGCCGGCGCCGCCGATGGGGCGGGCGCCGCTGTGCCGCCGCCGAGGACCAGGGTCACCGTCAACGTGATGTTGGGCGTAGGCAATACCCGGTCGAGGATGAAGTGGGCGTACACGTACCCGACGGCGGATGCCACCAGGATGGGAGCCAGGTTGGTTGACGTCAGGCTCGTCGAACTCCAGGTGACTCCGCCACCGGTCAGGTCGACCCGCGGGTCGTTGCCGTCGAAGACCAGCGTCTGGGTCAGCTGCACCTGGCCCGCCGGCCAGTGCGGCCCGTCGCTCGCCAGCCGGAGCCAGCCCGCGCTGATGGCATCGGCGGAGTCGACCTGGGTCCAGATGAAAGGTGCCGCCGCTGCGGGGGGTGCCTGGGTCTGGCCGATCGTGTAGTGGTACCCCTGGGCGGTGGCCACCAGGTTGGGGGTGCCGTCGGAGTTCGTCGGCTGATCGAAGTCGGGGTAGCTCGCCACCAGCTGCACGGAGGTGAGCGGATCATGGACATCAGTGCCATCGGCCAGAACCTCGGAGAACTGGACCGCGCTCGTGGCCGCGACCTGCACCTTCTCGAAGTACTGCCCGATGTCCACGACTGCGAGATAGGTCTGGGGGCTGGCTTTCACCGCCAGCATCACGTCGCTGAGGTCTCCCGAGACTCCCTGGGTGGCCGACATGGCCCCCTCGAGGGTCAGGGAAGCCTGCAGGGTCAGGCCTTCCCGCTGGTAGTCCGCCTTCATGGATACCGAGGCTCCGCCGAACAAACTGGAAAAGGCGCCCTGCGACGCCGTCGCTGTGCCGGTCGGGTCGGACTTGGTCGGGTCCCAGTCGAAGATGACCGACTTGGCGGTGTTCCAGAACTCGGTCTGCACATTGTCGACGTACTGCTGGATCCACGTCTGCTGGGCCGCGGTGAGCGCACCGGAGTTCATCTGGATGGTCGTCTGAATCACGCCGCTCGTCTGCATGTCCCGATAGGCCGCCTGCAGGGATGCGGAGCAGATTCCGAGGAACCCATCTTCCGACAGGGCAGCCGACATCGAGTCGTAGACCTTGTCCGCATCGGCCGTCACGGTCACGGTGCAAGCGTCGATCCAGAACTGTTCGTGGAGATCGCACTCGACGGTGAAGGGAGGTGCCCCGCCAGCGGTCAGGCCGCTGGCGATGGCGCCCGCAGCGTCCTGGTTGCACGTGACGAGGAACGAGTTGATCCCATCCGCGTCGATACTCCCCTTCTTGGGCGCCACCGCCTCGATGAACATGCCGGGGGTGGCCTTGGTCAGGTCGGGGACATTGATGGTCACGTCGTCCTCGGAGATCGGGACGATGCCGAGGAGCGGCGCGGGATCGCCATTCTGGTAGTTGAAGTACGGGGCGATGGTCTGGGGCGGCGGGGTGTAGCTGGCGTTCTGGATCTGGGTGATGGCCGCCGGGATCACCGCGTCGGGGACGGCGAACGTGGTGGAGAAGGTGAGCCATCCCCCGCCCATCTCCTGGTCCGCCGACGTCACGCCTACGTCACGGTCGGACGTCATGAGGCCCTTGAATACGGTCATCCCGAAGTCGTAGACAGCTGGGTCATCTGGCCGCTTGGCCACGTAGACCTGGCTCGGCTGCCAGTAGTACTGTGTGGGGAGCCCAGCGGCCCGGAGGGCCGCATTGTTGGCGTCGGGGTACACCTGCAGGGCGTACGAAGTACCGCCCTGCTCGACGGTGACGATGACAAAGTCGGGACCCCAGATGGGTCCGTTCGCTGATATGAAGTCCGGCATTGTTGCTCCTTGGGTGAGTTTCCTGGTTGATCGGTATTGCGGGGACGGCTGCCGCTACCAGCAGGGGATCCCGAGCAAGTCGAATATGGCGTCGTCGGTGTGCTTCTGGATCGCCGAGCAGAACTGCCTGCGTTCGTCGAGGTCGGAATCGAATAGCCGGGCTACGGCCAGTTCGAAACGCGGGTTACCTCGCGCCTGCTCGAACACCCGCTTGCAGCGGGACCGGGACAGATGAAGCAGGGCTGTGCGCAGCTGGTTGTGCGTCGTGCTCTCCCACTCGACCTGATAGGGGAACTTGGCCCGGAACAGGTGGGCGATGTCGCTGGCCGGCTGGATCACGCATCGGTAGCCGGACAGCCACAGCCTCAGGGAGTATTCGGAGTCCTCGAATCCCCATTTGATGAGGCCTTCGTCGAATCGCCCGCACCGGTTGAAAACCTCCCGGCGGGAGGCGAGGAAGCACCCGCAGAGGAACGGTACGGAGTGGACCCGGGACGGCCGGTCGTAGCACCACCGCATGGTGAGCGACGGATCAGACCAGGTGAACCCGTATCCCTTGCTGGACTCGTTCCCGAGGGCGCTCACGGTCGGGGCGACCGCCCCGACCGTATCGTCGCCGAGGGCGTCGACCAGGGGCGGCAGCCATCCGGGGCCAGGCACAACGTGGGCATCGCTGAAGACGATGACCTCGCCACCAGACCGCTCCGCACCCAGGTTCCGGGCGGCGGAGATGCCGAGGCGGGTATCTGGCCGGATCAGCCGGACGTCACGGTACTCGGGCCCGGACAAGAAGCCGGTGCTCCCGTTGACTGAGAAGTCGTCGACGATCACGATCTCGGTCGATGCCGGCGTCGTGTCCCGCATGGCGTCGACGGTCATCCGGAGGCGGTCGCCCTCGTTGTGACTGATCACCACGATGGAAACCTGGCGTTCGTCCATGAAGGCCTACCTCCTCGAGGACCGGGCCGAGCGGGCCCGGGTCACCGACGGGCTGGGGTCCGGCGCGCCGGACGGTGCCTGGGAGGGCTGCTGGCTCGGCTCCTGCGACGAGGGTGCCTGCGACGGCTCCTTGCTCGGCTCCTGCGAGGGTGCCTGCGACGGCTCCTTGCTCGGCTCCTGCGAGGGTGCCTGCGACGGCTCCTTGCTCGGCTCCTGCGAGGGTGCCTGCGACGGCTCCTTGCTCGGCTCCTGCGAGGGTGCCTGCGACGGCTCCTTGCTCGGCTCCTGCGAGGGTGCCTGCGACGGCTCCTTGCTCGGCTGCTGCGACGGCGCCTGGCTCGGGACCGGGGTGGGAGTTGGGGTCGGGGTGGGAGTTGGGGTCGGGGTGGGAGTTGGGGTCGGGGTCGGTGTGGGGGTCGGCGTCGGGGTCGGGGAGGGGCCGGACGCGGCCAGGAGCTGCACTAGCTTGTTGCCGTCGGGTGAGCCCAGCCCAGTGCAGGCATCCCAGCCGGCGCCAGCGCTGTAGGCCCCGTTGGTCCCCGTCGTGATGTCGTGGAAGGCGCCGGATGCCTGGCTGCTGGCGCCATAGATGGTCGGGTTGATGAACCCGGCGTTATAGCCCAGCTTCTGGTTGACCAGGGCGATAAGCCCGGCCCAGAGAGGCGCCACGGCGCTGGTTCCTTCGGCGAGGACGTCGGCGCCGTCCCTGGTGACTGCGTAGAGCTTGGCTGCCCCCGACACGTCCGGGACACCCCGGCCCCGATTGTGGTTCGGGTTGGCCGAGGCCGGGAGATTGGCCGAGGCCTGGTAACCGGGCACTGGGAAAACGTCGCTGATCCCGCCGCCCGTGGCCATCCGCCGCTGCCCGGAGCTGACCGGGGGGTCCTGCCACGCCGCCTCGGACGTGATGGTCGTCCCGGAAGTCGTCACCTGGGTGCCACCGCATCCGAGTGCGTTGGGCGACGAGGCGGGGAAGCCACAGTGGGCGGCCGAGTCGATCGGGGGGAAGGCGCCCGCCGAGCCGTCGTCGCCGGAGGCGACACACACGGTAATCCCTTTGGCGCCTGCGGCCTGGATGGCCTGGTCCATCTGCGTGGTGGCGCTGCCCCATTTCGACTCGGCCGAGCCCCAGCTGATGGACAGGACGGTCGGGCGGTTGACCGTGTCGGTCGCCGCCGCATTAACCGCCTTGATGAAGTCGTTGAGGGTGTTGGGAGCGAAGTAGACCGTGACCTTCGCTCCCGGGGCGACGCCCCCTGCCACCTCGATGTCCAGTGCGACCTCGAGGTCGGGGTCGGGATCGTTGGCCGAGTGGGCTGGCTGGGGGGTGTTGGCGCCTCCGTTAACGCCGGCCGCGACGACCGTGGGGGGCGACACGTGGATTCCCTGGAAGAAGCTGGTCAGATCAGCCGGGGTGTAGCCCCCACCCAGCTCGATGATGCCGATGCATTGACCGGCGCCGGACACAGCGGTCGGGAAGTCGTACATGGAGGCCAGCTGGGGCCCGGTGAACCCACCCGCCGCTATCTCCGGCGTGAGCACGCCGCCGGCCCGGCGGGCATAGGACTCGGCGAACGGGCGATCGGTGAATCCGTGTACCGCCTCGACCACGCCGCGCAGGCTGGCTGGCACCCAGACCGGGCCGACCCGTCCGCGGTAGGTCCCCGTCGAGGGGTGGTTGTAGAGGTGCATCTCGACGTTGAACGCCTGGGCGACGGCCGAGATGGGGCCGGCCAGATCGACCGTCCGGGCTGCCCGGTTGACTTCCTGGACGACCAGCCCGTGCTCCTGGGCGAAGCTGCGGACGCGCTCGATGTCGGCGCTGCTGGCCCCGTAGGTCTGCTCGTAGTCTTCATGGGTCAGGTAGCGGCGATCCGCCGGGGCCTGATGAGCCATTGCGCGGAGGGTGCTGTCATCGACCCCCGGCGGTGGGCGGAGATAGACGGTGACCACAATGCGCGCGTCCGGGTCTGGGCGGCCGATCACCCGGTGACCGCGCGGGGCCACGACGTTGCTGCCAGCCAGCGGGACCATGGCCTCTGGGCTCTTGTTCATTTCCTCTCCCCTGTGACTTCTGTAGGTGCGGTGGCATTGCCTCAGGCGGGCAGGAGGTGCCGTGAGTAGCCATCGCTGCTGATGGATAGGGACGTGTGCAGCCATTGCCGACGGGCGGGCGCCTCCGTTGCCAGCACGTCGAGAACGAGGTCCGGATCGCTCCTGGCGTCCAAACCGGTGATGAGCTGCGAGAGGGGTTCGGCGCCCAGGTGGAGCGCGGCGAACCGCAACAGGTTTCGCCGGAACGCGGGCACCGAGGTGGGCCTGGCGTCGGCGAACCGCACCGTGACGGTGGCCCCGGGCACGGCCACGATCCGGTGGCCGCCGCGCCAGACCCGGGCGCAGAGCTCCCAGTCCCAGACACCGTCGGAGGTCATGGCCGCATCGAGGCCTCCGACCCCGGCCAGCACCGACCGCCGCACGGCCATGAAGTGCCGGCTGAGCAGGGGCACATCATGGATGCCCTCCGGGCCGGTATCCAGCCACGCGCCATTCAGGGCAGCATCGGTGATGTTCAGGCCGGCCGTGGACCACCCCGGCTGGTGCCAGGCCCGGAGCACGGGCCCCGCGGCCCCGACGCCGGTGTCGGCGAAAGCCTCGTCCAGCGATTCAGCCCACCGCGGGTGAGGGTGGGCGAGGTCGGAGGTGAAGACCACGTAGCCCGGGGCGGGCCGGGGGGCGTCCTCGGCGACGACGTCAACCAGGTCCGCAGGATCGCAACTGCCGACCGTGACGTCGGCACAGATCCGGCTCAGATCCGTTTCGAGCTGACGGGATGGCCAGCCGACCAGCAGCACCTCGCTGTGCTCAGGCGCGGTCGCGACGCAAGTCATCAAGGCCCGCCGACTGAGGCCGCGCTCCGGTCCGACGTCGACCACGACGGTGACCGGTGGGCGCCCAGCACGGGAGGCCCGTCCCCGGACGGGCCGCTCCTTGAGTCCCGGAGCGGCGTACGGCTCAGCACCTCCGAGCGTGGCCGTGGTCGAGGCCAACTCGGCCGGGATCGGCAGCCTCGGGAAGGATCGGTAGGTCCCCCGGAGCCCGAACGCGGTGTCAACGAGCGCCCGCTGCGCCGGGGTGAGGGGCAGGTCCCGCATGGTCTCGTCCTCGTGGCGGCTGTGCCGCAGATCGGACCGTACGAACGCCGCCACTTCCGCTGCGGGCGGGCGGGTAACCCGAACCCCCAGGGCGCTGAGGGCGTCGGCGGTGTTCTCGATCCAGGCCCGGGGGTCATCAACGAGCTGTTCGTAGCGGGTCACTACGACGGGCATGCCGTCCAGGGCCCGCAACGCCTGCCCCAGGTAGCGCTCGCACATGGCCAGCGACCACTCCAGAGAGAAGCCGTTGCGGGCATTCAGGGATCGGCACACGTCGTGCAGGTTGCGCAGGGCGAGGACGACGACCGGGTCCTGGCCGAGCACCCGGCGCCAGAAGGGAAGCAGGATGCAGTTCCGGGGGTCCTTCCACACCCAGGGCTCGTCCGGATAGCTCTCGCGGAAGCGGTCAAGGGCGCAACCCCCCTGCTCGGCGAATGCCGCGGCCAGGCGGTCCCCGGTGAGCATCGGTGGCCGCCACCAGGCGCCGCCCATGGTGCCGAGCAGCTCCTCGTTGAGATCGGTGAGCCGAGAGCTCTCCCAGTACCCGGCCTCGTTCCCCGACCCGGCCTCGATCAGGTCCTCGTCCGGGCACATCGACACGCCGAGCAGGTTGATCAGCCGGGTCGTGGCCGAGGTGCCGCTGCGGTGCATCCCGACTACGAGTACGTTCCGGGACACGGGAGCACCCCCTCCCGCTCCAGGTGGGCCGTGATGGCGCCGTTGGCCTTGGAGATGACGTCGTCGATGGCCGCCGCTCCGGTCAGGTGGAGCTGGCCGGAGGGGGTGACATGGCGGTGGTAGTGGATCACGGCCGGGGGAACGGCGCGGGCATCGATCCACTGGGGCACGTGCACCGGGTAGTTCCATTCGCTCGACAGTGACCACGGGGTGATCCCCTCGGAGCAGAGCGCCAGGGACATGGCCACCTGGTCGGTGAAGTAGCGGTGCGGTCCGAGCAAGTTGACATGCAGCAACCACCGGGCGAAGGCGGCCCACGCCGCGGCCACCCGGGGAACCAGACGGCCCCGCAGCAGGTAGAGGCCGCCGTTAAAGTTCCCGTCGAGGGTCACGGCGTCGGCCTGGTACCCCGTCTGTACGGCTCGGGGCATCTCCAGCCCGGCCGCGGCGAAGACGTCGGCGAGAACGGTGATGGGCGGATTCGGGCCGTCCACGATCTTGCCACCCACAGCACCCGGGGGAACCGGCAGGCGGCGGGGGTCCTCGACGATGGCCACGTCGGTGTCGGAGAGGATCACGATGTCGTCGTCATCGAACCGGCGCTTGGCCAGCTCCAGGACCCCAGCGATCTTGTTGCAGGTCGGAACCCTGGTGTCGAAGGGCTCTACTTCGACCAGGCGCACCCCGCACCGGGTCAGCCGGAGCAGTACCAGCGAGGGTTCGCCAATGAAGTGGACCGTCAGATCGCGCGGGTTGACCCGGGCAGCCCGGGTGAGGACCGCGAACCAGCGCCCGACCTCCGCAGAGTATTTCGGGTCGCGGTCCACAACACAGGAGAAGATCCCCGGTGTAGGTACTGACTCTTGAGCTGACACACCCGGTAAGAGTCCGGCGTGCCCTGCCTGATACGCCGCTCGATTCTGTTGGCCTCGGTCAGGCCCATCGCGGGGGTTTTACGGAGTGATGTATCTCCTTTTTCCCATTGCCGGGTTAATCCAGGATGTGCCAGGCAGCTCCGGTGGGTGATTGGCTAGCCGACTGCCCGCGCATGCCGCCCGGGTCGATCCGCGGTGCCGGGGCCGGTCGATCGGGGACCAGACGCACTCACCGGAACCGGGTCTTGTACCGGCCCGGCGGATGATCCGCGTGCTGTGCATGGTCGGGTGTGCTGCTCCTCGGTTCGGGCGCCCGGCCGCCCGGCCGGCGCCGTGCGGAGCCGGCCGGGCGGAGCCGAGCAGGCCCAGCCGCGACTCGAGCTCGCTAACTAGTCAGCCATCTGGCTGCTGGAGCTGTCCTGCAGCTGCGGCTACGGTGGTGGCTGTGCGGGGTGTGCCGTGGTGGGGCGTGGTCTCGTCGGCTGCGGCCCCGGTGCTGATGGTGACCGGGTGGACGGTTGCCGCTGGGTTGCAGCCGCGTTCCTACGATCCTGTTGCCCAGCCTGTCAGCGCGCTGGCCGCGCTGGGCGCGGCTGACCGGTGGGTGATGACGCTGACGTTCGTGGTGGTCGGCGCGTGTGATGTCGTCACCGGGCTTGCCCTGCGGCCGGCCAGGGCGCCGGGGCGGCTGATCCTGATGGCCGGGGCCGTGGCGGGCCTGCTGGTCGCGGCGAACCCGGAGCATCCCGGGACCAGGTTTCCGCTGCCGCACATGATCTGGGCCGCCGCTGGGTGCGCCGCGCTGGTGGCCTGGCCGGCGGGGGCGTGGCGGCGGGGGCCGTCGGTACCGTGGGGCCTGCGGCCGGCGGTATCGGCCGGGGCCGTGGCGGCGTTGCTGGCCCTGCTGGCCTGGTTCGGTGTGGAGCTGATCACCGGGGGCGGGCAGGCTGGCCTGGCTGAGCGCATATTCGGCGCCGCGCAGGCGCTATGGCCGCTGGCGGTGATTGTGTCCTGCCGCCGCGCTGCCACGACGGGCGCCAGGCCCAGCCGGATGCCAAGCCTGAACCAGCCAGGTCCGCGCCGTGCCGTCAACGCCTAAGGAGCGGCCCGGTGGGCCGCACGATTATTCATGACCGCGTGTCACCGCAGGCGCACTGAGGTGCTCAGACCCTCTCCGCTGATCACAGCGGAGAGGATCGCCTGGGGACCTTCGTCCGGCTGTGCGGCTGGCTAGTCCTGCACGGCCGGTCAACGGCGTCCAAGGATATCGAGCGGCGCCCCGCGCGGTGGATGCCGGGCCGCGCAAGCTCACCCGTAGTCGCGGCCAGCTCCCCTTGGCCGCCGCGGGCCGCGGGGGCGGCGTGCTGCTGGCGCAGCTCGCTGATCTGATCCCGGATCTGGTCTTGGCGGTGGAGCCATGTCCGGGAGACGCCGGCGGAGAGCGCGATCACGGTGTAGTTGATGGCTTTTCCCCTGCGCTGGAAGTGCTCGATGGCATGGCCTGCTGCGGCGAGGGCCGCCCGGTGAGGCCAGGCGCTGGCTTGGGCGCGGGCCATCGCCGGGACCGTCCTCTCCGGATGCTCCGATGGCGGGGATGATCGGGTCCAGGCCGGCCTGGACGCGGCGCAGGTTGTCGGCGAGCCGGAGCTGGTCCCTGGCGTTCGGCCCGGACGAGGAGACGCCGGTTGGCCTTGGCATGCCGCGGGTGAATCTCCAGGAACACGGACGTGGTCTGGAAGTCCGGGCAGTTAGGCAGACGTTGGGTGCGGGCCGTCTTGCTGGGCTGGGCGCGCGCAATAGCCGTGGGGAAGGCCGTCCCGAACCCGGCTGAGGTTGTGCTTGAAACGGCCGCGGCCCGCCACCTGCCAGATCTTGCGACCATATGTCCCTTGTGCGCCTTTCCTGCAGATTGTTCCAGGCGGGACAAAGGCGCCTCAGGATCTCCCGCAGCCTCCGCGGGAGGTAATCACGAGTCTCACCGATCCCGATGGTTCGCTCGCGGCGAGCATGATCACGAATATGTAACGGTAACATGTCAGGCCGAAAACATCCCATAAGTCGCCATTGACACGATGAAATAATCTGCTTGACTTGACCACTGGGGGGTTGTTGTCGCGCCCTCTTGCCCACCGAGGGAAGGCCGGGGCCACTGGTATGGGCGAAGACTCTAAGGAAGACGGAAAGCCCTTCCTTGGGCGGAGCAATTCATTCTGGATTGGCATTACAGCCGTCTGCACCGTTCTCCTCCTGGTAGTCGCGTACTTGACCTACCAAGCCACCAAGAAACCCGTTATTGCGTCCATACGCACTTCTTCCACCACACCAGCCACGACCCCTGCGACAACACCAGTTACGACTCAGCCCGACACGCAACCCGCGACTTCCGCGGCGATTCCGGCGAGCTACAGCTTCTCATTCAATGACGCCAGCCAGTATCCCTGCTCCGCCGAGGGCACGATTCATTCCCTCACGAGCGGGGAGGAGGCGACATTTACTTTCTACAACAACTCGGCGACTTCTCTTGAGATCATATGGATCACCGATGGCGGCGCCCGCTACACACGCACTACGGTAGCGCCAGGAGATAATTGGACGGTTTATACCGATGTCGCAGACCTGTGGATGATCGCTAATCTTGCTGCGACATGCGAAGGCATTTTCGACGTGGCTGGTACTGGTGATGTTACAGTCACGTCCTAACGGCAGGAGCTAAGCCCGGATCTCCTGGAATGGCCGCGATCAACTTTACCTGCGACTCGCCCACCGTATCTACCGGCGCCACCTGGCCCTACCGCCGTCGAGCCGATCCGTCGCAGTTGAAGAACGACAGTCAGTTCCGTAACTTGTGGACGCCGCGGCAGATCAGCTTCTCGGTCAGCAGCTCTTAATCCGTGGGATGAGAGCCTGCGGCAGGCAGATCGGGCGGCCAATGTGGGCGGCCCTTCGAGGCCGTACGTCCGCTATAGGTCAGCTGACGGATTACATGAACAACCGGGCCCTGTCCGCCATATGGCCGTGCCGACAGGCGGTAACTGCTCAAGGCGAGTCCATGGCCACGGCAGGGTGACTGGAACCCGTGATGGTGCTGGGCGCGTACCCTTCCGCCATGGAGATCATCGAGGGTGCGGGGGCGTGGCGGCCGCCTGTGGCGACAGCGAACGACTGGGTGGAGCACCTCAGGGTGGCGGACCTGTCGGTGGGGACGTACTGCATTCCGGCTGGCGGGCTGGACGACCAGAGTCCGCACGCTGAAGACGAGGTTTATGTGGTCACCGCCGGACAGGCCACGATCGTGACGCCGTCCAATTCGGCCAAGGTCGGTCCCGGGTCGGTGATCTTTGTTCCGGCGGGCGAGGAGCACCGTTTTGCCAGGGTGACCGAGGATTTGGCGCTGCTCGTGGTGTTTGGCCCGGCGTACGGTTCGCGGCCGCAGGCGTTGAGCGCCGACAGCGACTGTGGGGCCTGAGGTCACGAGGGGGAGGTTGGCACGGGTCGCCTCTCGCACGGCGTCGTCACCGACACCGACACCGACACCGGCCTGCGTCGCTGGGACCGCGGCTTGCATCGAGCAGATACCTACCGCCCCGGCTATCGATGCCCTACCCGGCTCGCCAGAGAATCCCTCGCACCTTCGGACCGCAGCGCCAAGGCGCCCCAACCTTGCTCCCGCCTGGGCGCGCCCGGTGCAGGCGCTGAACGCCGCGGCGTAGTTGCGAGTGAACTGGCCGATGTCCTCCGGGCGGCTGGCCAGTGATGTCGGCGGTCGTGGTGGACACCTCCGAGCGCGCCCTCGTCCTCGCCGAGCCGGACCGGCTCGTCCTGCCGTTCAGCATGTCCATCCCGGACTGGGTGAGACGTACAGCTCGCTGGCGATTTCCGGCCGTGTCAGGTTCGTCGGCAGGTAGCGCAGCACCCGGATCTCGCCATCGCTCAACGGCTCGGTCAGCGGCTGCGGCCCCGGACGGGGCGCGGCGGGCGCCTGGCCGGCCAGCAGGCTGAGGATCTCGGCGATCAGAGCGGCGTGGGCCGCCTTACTGGGCATGGCGCTCGAACAGGTCCGGCGCGGGGTGCAGCAGGAACATCGAGAGCGCGCCGTCGGGCTCGGCGAGGCCGAGCGCGCGTTCCAGCGCCTGGCCGGCGGCGCCCTCGTCGCCGAGCGCGTCCCGGGCGATCGCCGCGAGCAGGGAAAGCGTGAGCCAGCCCAATCCACGGAGTACGGAGGAGGCGCCGTGCAGGACCGGCGCAACTGCGGCGACCGCCGCGTCCGGGTCGTCCCGGGCGAGCCGCAGCACCGCGGTAGCGATGCGCGTCTCCCGTGCTCGCGATCTTGGCTGCCGAGTTCGGCCAGGGCCTGCTCAGCGCCCTCGGTATCGCCCAGCCGCACCAGGACGTGCACCAGTAGCGCCCGCGCCCGGGGGATGGTGTAGTGCGGCGCGGCGAGCTGCCGGGCCAGCGGCTCGGCGCCCCGGAATGCGGCCAGCGCGGCTGCAGCTCGCATACGGCAGGTGGCTGCGCCGCCGCCAGCAGGCCGGCGACTCCCGCGCGCCGCTGCGCGCCGCAAGGGACACGTTCGACGCGCTCGGCGCCGACGCCTGGGCCGAGCGCGCCCGCCGGGAACTGCGCGCAACCGGCGAGCGCAGCAGCCAGCCAGCCCCGCGGGCGCCTCCCCAGATGCGGTGTAAGGCGCTGGTTTCCAACGCAACGCCCGCCGCCGGGGCAGGCTCCCGGCGCAGTGGGCGGTACGCCCTGGTTAAGCACGCTCCCCCGGCCTAGCCTGGTGGCTGCTCGGCAGAGGGTTCATCATCGGGATGGCTACCGCGCGATCGAGAGCGGCCTAGAAAATCACCCGCCGGTCAGCCGGGCGGTTACCGCAGCCGCGTTCTGGGCCTGCCCTGGCGCACAAGCCTGGCGCCCCACGCCACGACCGGCCCGCAACAACCTCGGCCGCCACCCAGGTTGAATTGGGTTCGTCATCTGCTGCCGGCGCCGCACGGGCCGACCGGGGCCAACCGCTCAGCCCATGGCGGCGTAATGCGCGAAGGGAACGTCATGCCCGATGAGGGCTTCACCGAGCTGGCCGGGCCGCGCGTGATGTTGCGCCGGTTTCACCCGGACGATGTGGCCACGTTCGTGGCGTACCGCTCG